>NZ_JBBOZF010000001.1:0-1222500 GCF_038008465.1 Bacillus sp. CH_48
TCTTGTTCATGAGACAGGTCTTTAGACCAGTCTATCCACCCTGCAATTCCACACATAGTGTCTACCTTCTCTCAAATAGTATAGAAACCGACTAAAATCAAATATCAGTCGGTTTTCCGTAAAAAAATCCGACTAAAAACATCTTTTAGTCATGTTTATATAATAAAATGAATTGAATAAAAAATCAAATAATTCATTCAAGAAAGAAATCACCGTCCCCTTTCACTTGAATTCTCATCGTCCGATTAAAAAATTATTACCTTAAACTTTCATTTTCATCCTAAGTGATACAGTTGCATTCTATTATAGTTATATACTAGAAATAAGAATGGTGTATGTTATTCTATAAGAAGCAAATAGAGGACTTTCTATTAGGATTTACAAAATTAGAAATGAACTAATACAGAATGTAAAGACAGAAAACTTCGCTAAATATTTCAAGGATAGGGTGTAGACAATGATCAAATTAGAAAAAGAAAATAAAAAAATGAAAATCATTCAATCTGCCACAATACTGTTCTCTATGCGTGGTGTCCGTAACACAACGGTTGATGAAATTGCAAAGACAGCTAAAGTTGGTAAAGGTACTATTTATTATTACTATACAGATAAAACTGAAATATTATGCGACTGCTATATGCGTCATATTCAGCTTAAACGCTCACAATTATTTAATTTATATAAAGAAGAAAAAGATGTTTTACTTCGAATACAAAAAATTCTTCATTATATCAGCCTAGAATATCATCAAGATCCATTTGTTTCTACACTCTTTCAAGAATATAAAGAGTACCATTCACCTGAAATTACAACTTGTTTTAAACAATCTGAAGAAGAAGCAATTAACATGATAAGTAATTTACTTGAAAAAGGTTATCAGCAAGGAGCTTTGCATAAGGTCCCATTACCGCTTACAGCTTTTATGTTAGTACGAATGATTTTTAACTACGAACAGGATTATATAAAAGATGATAAAAGTGATACAGAATTTCTGCAGTTACTAAAACATATGCTTCTTAAAAACTAGTTTTAACAGCAAAAAAATAATTGTGGTACAAATATATGAAGAAGAACGTGAATAATGGATGGTTTCATAAGCTCTTTTCAGACTGGACAAACCTGCAAAATATCTAACGCTTATGTAGGAATGACTGATAAAATCCCAACCCGTGTAATTGTTCATCGACTAATAAAAGAATAACAGCGATTACAAGATCAAACTGTAAGGGAAAAAAGAATGAAATAAAGTATTCTGCTCGTAGCTAATACTTAGCGATATTAACAAGAAGTACCAATCATTTACTTGTGCTGATGGGAGAAGTAAATGATTGGTATTCTTTACGTTAGCCAATATAATTTTAATTTAAAACATGATAAGCATTCTTCCTCATTCATCGTTGCAAAAAAATAAAACGAGAAAGATTAGAATGCGAATTCAGGTGATGTTTTTATCATGTACTAATATTCGAGTTCATTTCAATGTGCTTAAGCTTTTTATTTTTTACTCTATTAGATATAGGTTCACATTACTAATCTAATTAAATTAGATTAGATTATTTAGGCACCCTCTTCTGAATCCCATATTTCAATAAATTCAAAACCTTTTAAATCACTTTGTTCAATAAGAATCTTCAATTCATCTGAAATAAAAACAGCCGTGGGATGAATTTTCCCATTTATATAAACCTTAAAAATCATCTCATTTTGAACAGTATTACTATCAAATGCGAATTTTTCGCATCCTATTATTAAACCTGTAATCAGTTTTTTAAAAATTGCTTTATCACTATCAATTGCATCTAGTACATTCAACACATGGACCAAGTAATATACCTCACTAGTTGAATCGCGTAAAAGTGGTAAGAATTCAACATTATGGCCTATTGAAGGTTCTAATAATGTTTTTGCTTTTTCACTAACCATTAGGGCACCAATTTCTCCCCAGAAGTGTGGAAAATCAGTGGTCTTTCCTCCTTCTAAGCATTCAATAGGTAACTTTCTCCATGAATCTATTAGTTTTATTGTAGAGTTGAACTTCTCTTCAAAAAACTTTTTATCTTCTTTATAATTTAATAATTGAAAAGACTCATAGTTATCAGAAGAACTTCTTAATTCCCATATCTTCATAACGATTCTCCTTTACTACTGAGTAATATGTTGTTGTTTCTGAACCTTTACTTATTTATAATAAAAAGCTTATACAATTGCATAAGCTTTTTATTTCTTGCTATATTAGATATAGGGGTATCTAATTAAATTAGATTATTTAGGCACCCTCTTCCGAATCCCATACTTCAATAAATTCAAAACCTTTTAATTCACTTTGTTCAATAAGAGCCTTCAACTCGTCTGAAATAAAGACAACCGTCGGATGAATTTTTCCATTTATGTAAACTTTAAAAATCATTTCATTTTGAACTATATTAAAATCAAATGCGAACTTTTCACAACCTACTATAAGGCCTGTAATCAGTTTTTTAAAGATTGCTTTATCACCATCAATCGCATCTAGTACATTCAACACGTGGACCAAGTAATATACCTCACTAGTTGAATTGCGTAAGAGTGGTAAAAATTCAACATTATCACCTATTAAAGGTTCAAGTACTTGCTTGGCTTTTTCACTAATCATTGGAGCACCAGTTCCTCCCCAAAATTTAGGGAAATCACTATGAATATCTCCTTCAATACACTCTATATATATATTTCCCCATGAATTTGCTAAATGAGTTACTGAATTTATTTTTCCATCAATATATTTTTTGTGATCTTCTTCAAAATTTAATAACTGGAAAGACTCATAGTTATTAAACTTACTTTTTAATTCCCAAATCTTCATACTTTCCCTCCTACAGGATCTGTTACTTACTCAATTTTTATTACTTTGGTTGATTTAGTTTTATACTGCCATCTAATAATCCTTCTCTGATTGTTTGGAGCGCTGCAACAGCATCAGCTTGAGTACCACCAAACTCTTTAATCTCTGTCAACGTATTATATACTAATTCTATATACTCAGGTCCATGATTACCTATATGCATTGCCTCCGTAGTTACATATTTACTATCTATTGCTCGATATCCAGGTAAAAATACTCCGTTAGCAGCAGAGTTAGGATCTATTTCAAACTCTTTCATTAATTTTTGTATTTCCACAGCCCTACCATCGTTCCACGGTACAATATGATGTGCGGCATTATGGTATGGAGGCGGATCAATTCCAGCATCTTTTAGTTCTTCACGTAACACTTGAGATGCCGTATAAGAATTAGGATATTCCTTTTCTACAGTTACCCTATCAAGTACTTTATCTGCATATTCCTGAATTACATCTTGTACATCCTTAACTCTACTTTTTCTACCAGTCGTAGAAAACATAAATGTTTCACGAGCTTTTTGTAAGACTTCAAAACTTTTTATTTGATTGCTTCCAAATCCACTTGCACCTGCAAATGCCAACCGATCAGTCAGTGGCAATTTATTTGCGAAAGAAGACACTCCTGTATAGAATTTTGCACCTTTTGCTAATGTAGTGACTTTACTTATCCCCTTATCACCAATAAGTCCAAGTCCAATTTGTGTAAAAGCATAACTTCCCCACTTAGCACGACTTTCAGCGTCTCCATTTATTACATCATTAATAAACGAATCTGATAATGTGTTCCACATAGCGGGTAAGGTTTCATTTAAATGAGTAAAAGCGTACCCCATGTTCTCCCATGTTTCCCATTTACCAAGTGCGACAATACCATCTATTGTATCTTCAACTGCTTGACCCGTACCTGCTAAAATACCATCTATAATTTTTTCAGAAGTAGATTTTTCAGGAGGTTTCTTGCACACCGCTCCCTCTTCTATTGATCCTTCCTTTAAAAGATTATCAACTTGACGTTTTCTTTCATCAGCAATTTCTTGGATCGAAACGGTCCAATCCATATTTAATCCTTGTGTACTAAACGTACCACTTACAGGACTAAATCCTTTTCCACTTTGGACTTCAGCAAGGCCGGCAGTAAGGCTAGCTACAAGTTGAAGAGCTGTGTGGTAGTTATTACTGGACGTATAGTTAAATTCATATAGATGCTCTAATTTTTCTTGCAGTTTTTTTCTCATCTCGACTAAAACAATAACCATGGCATCTATTCCAGGCAATACTGTAGCAATACTAATCGCTTCTATACTTGCTACCATTCGATTAATTTCTTGAATTTGCTCTCTTATTTCTTGTTCAATGACATCTGTGGAAGCAACTTGTGATTGAAAATCGCTTGGAAATGCATCATTTTGACGGATTAATTCTTCACATAAATAAATGATACCTTGTGCTAAAGGACGAAAAGTTTGGACAAAAAATATTTTTGCACTACTATATGTTTGCCCTTGTAAAACTGTATCAGTTGCAAAGGTATCAATTGATTGGATTGCTTGCTCCATAGCTTGGATAGTAGTGACACATACAGCATTCATGCTTTGGGTCTGATTTTGTACTTCCCCTAAATACATATTTAAACTCATGCTTTGTCCTCCCTTTTTAATCGCTGTTGCCGATAGGTAAGGTCGGTTTCTAAATCAATAAGATTGCGCCTTTCTTTAAGTAATGTTTCTTTTTGATTTTCCAATTCCAATGTTAATTTCCGCTCAATATGTTGCGACTCTTGAAGCTTATTCATAAAAAAATGAGAAACATCTTTATCACCATGCCATGTTTCTAAAATCCTATTAAATAAACGATTATTTCGATTTCTCAATTCGTGAAAGTCCATTTCTGCTTGTCCCTGGATTTGAATCTCCGTTTGATTTCGATCCTGTTTTTCAAATACTATCCGTAACTCATGATTAAGTTCATTTATTTGCTTTTCTACATCTTGACTCATCTTATTCTCCCTACCCTTCTCCCTTTACCGTAGGTTGCCACATTAGCGAAATGTCTTTTGTAGTTCGTTATCCATTCTTTCAAAATCCTTAGCTACTAAATGAATATTATCAATTGCTTGTTGAAAGGCCCCACAAAATTGTCTAGTCAAATCTAGCATTTGTTGATTCGCTTCTTGCGCCTGAGCATTAACAGATAGTGTAGTACGGCTCGCCTTTGCTATAGAACGATTTGTCGCACCTTGAATTGTATCCGATGCATTTTTCATTTGTGTAGCAATTTGTGTAGCCGTTTGAAAATTACTTTGAAAGTTTCCCATCATTTAAACCCCTTCTAGTTCCAAAATCATCAAGAAAATTATACCATGTAAGAATATTTCAATGTATCAAATATTTCTAGTAAGGAATTGATAGCTCTTAATGATAAGAATGAAGCTTTTCATACCGAATTTCAATTAAGGATCGCTTCAACAGATGTAGTTGAACTAGAACTATTAGAACAAATTGAAGAGATTGACCGAATAAGAACAAATACTGAAGTTACGAAGCAAGTTATGCCACTAGCAGATATGGGTGCAATGGGGAACAAATATTTTTATGGAGTTTGGTTTAGGATGAATTGAAAATAAAGGAGCAGGCCAAATTGGAAAAGTAACTTCCCTTGGAGACTCTGTAAAATTAACAAGATTCTCAGAGCATATCCCCCTATTTCAAGTCCATTATCATTGAAAGACCTCCAATTAAAGATTTGTTTGTTACTGTATGTAGAGTGAACAGTAAGGGAGTAAACAATACTACAACTAAAAGGTTTGAAGTTACGAAAGTAGAGGGAAAAAACTCCCATGAATCTAGAGGTGCAAGTTTAAAGGAAATTAAATATACCAAAATCTCAACATCCAATCAGTCAAAAAATGGTGCCATTGACAGATAGTAATGGAAAATGAATACTAAATGATAAAAAACAGCTTGTCCAAAACCATAAAGAATTTATTCATTTAATATTAAAAGAGCACCCCTTTTTGGATGCTCTTCGTTATAACTATATATTATTTAATTTTCTTCATTTATTGGTACCATTTTTCCATGTTGAGAATCCGTACCTGTACCTTCTGTTCTTTCAACAGTTTTTGCATGTTTTCCAGGTTGTGATTCTGTACCTTCTTTTGTTTCTACCATTTTTCCTTCTTGAGAATCTGTACCTGTACCTTCTGTTCTTTCAACAGTTTTTACATCTCCTTTAGATGCTGGCACTGTATCTTTAGGTACATCAAAGTTTTTTGAGAAAGACGTTGTTCCATCTGCACTCATTGTAACCCATTGATTCGAACTATTTTCATTTGACTTTAAATTGTCCGTTTTCGCATCATCTGCACCTATTGCACCACCCGCTAATAATCCTGTACTTAAAAATGCTCCTGCTAATAATGTTTTAATCATTTTTCATTACCTCCTGTTTATTTGTAATATTCATCAAAAAAGTATCTAGAGTTAATGTTTTAGTCATTATCTTTATCTACTTGCTTTTTGATTACATTTAGCATAAGGCAAGAATCTATAGCTGATATGGACTGTATCTGGAGATTATGTAAAGAAAAATAGATGATCAATTGTATATCCTAATGGATGCTTAGACAAGATTAAAATTTTATATGAGTTTGATAGTTGAATTATCCTTTGTTTTTGAACGTAAGGTTTATGGCTGGGGCAAAACCTATTGAGGACCTAATCTTTTCTAATTTGAAAATAAACTTTTAAATATAAATTTACATAAAAAAGAAGAACAGAAAAGGCTTGGATTCTATACTTCTTCCCCCTTGAACTACCCCCACTTTCACTTCGTTTAGAAGTGAGGGATTCCTAAGTAAAGAGTTCTATCGAACTCTAATTGATTAGGCTAACCCCGCAGTCCTTGCGGTTAGAATCCTTATCGCTTCATTCTTTAGATTGATACTTGCGTTAATATCCCTATCATGGTTTGTACGACAAGAAGGACAGTCCCATTCACGTAGGTTTAGATTTTTAACGTCTTTATTTTGATATCCACAACAAGAACATAATTGGCTGGAAGCAAATGTTTTCGATACGACAATGACTTGTTTGCCATACCATTTTGCTTTGTATTCTAACATGGATCGAAATTGCGACCAAGATACCTCACTAATTGCTTTTGCTAACTTATGATTCTTTAACATATTCGATACTTGCAAATCCTCTATACCGATAACATCGTGGTTTTTGATGATTTCAGTTGAAATTTTGTCCAAGTAATCTTTTCTAGTATTTGATATGTATTCATGAATTCTAGCTACCTTTACTCGTTGTTTATTCCAGCGAGAAGATCCTTTCATTCTTCTAGAAAGAACACGCGGTGCTTTCGCCAACTTATCTTCTAATGATCGGAAAAACTTCGGATTTTCATAGTGTGTTTCATCTGACAAAATAGCGAAATCTTTTAGTCCTACATCTATTCCAATGTAAGAATGTGTTTTCGGAAGTTTTTGTACTTCTGTTTCAACTAATAGTGACACAAAATATCTACCAGAAGGGTTCCATCTAACTGTAGCATTTACAATACGCCCCTCTACTTCGCGACTTTTGGCAAATCGAACAAGACCTAGTTTCGGCAACTTTATTTTGTTCCCTACAACGGCAATGTTTTCATTTGTTTGTTTTGTGGTATAAGATTGTACGTTGTTCTTCTTAGATTTAAAGCGCGGTGCGCTGTTTTGTTTTTTGAAAAAGCGCGTATAAGCATCCGCAAGATTGCGAACAGACGACTGAATCGCAATACTATCCACTTCTTTTAGCCAAACAAGCTCTTTCTTCATGGCAGGTAGTTTGGCAGAGCATGTACCATAGGTCAAGCCTTTTCCTGTCTCTTTGTATGCATGATTCCATAAGGATAGGAAATGATTGAATACAAAGCGAGAACACCCAATCGTTTTGTTGATTAGAATTGCTTGTGCTTGATTTGGATAGATACGAAACTTATAGGCTTTATTAATCATTATTTGATTCACCTCCATTTTGGTATATGACTATTATACACCAAACATACATTCGATAGGTAGTGGAGTAACACTTTCTGTATGTCGAACAATTAAGATGGCTTCCTGCCATCCCTTGTTCGAAGCCAATTCATCTCCCACCTACTCACTGGGCTGTGAACCTTCACGCTTCTTGAGGAAGGAGTCTTCTTGGCTAAAATGATAAAAAGAAATGCCTCAAAAAAGATAAAATACCTACCCATTCAATTTAGGCAAAGAAATACAAAAAATTGTACGTTTCTTTGCACTCTCTAAACTAATCTTCCCTCCATGTTTCTCCACTATATGCTTAGCAATAGTTAATCCAAGACCTGATCCCCCATTATTTTCTCGAGAATCATCTACTCGAACAAATGCATCAAAAATACTCTGTTTCATATCCTCAGGTATTCCAATTCCATTATCTATAATGTTTATATATACTTTGCTTTCATCCTCAATTAACGATACAAACACGGTTGTACCTGCCGTATTATACTGTAGGGCATTAGATATTATGTTAGAGATAGCACGGTATAGTAATCTGTTGTTAATTGGAGCAATCACTTCTTTAGAGGGAATTTGATATTGAAGGATTAAGCGCTTCGCTTGAAATAAATCATAATATTCTACAAGCAATTCACGAATAAACTCAGATACATCAGTTGGATGTACTTCAAAAGGGTAATCAGAATGCTCTAATTTAGACAGTTCAAAAATATCTTCAGTTAATACCGCAATGATTCGAATCTTATTATATATTACATTCAAAGTTCTTTCTCTTTCACTTTTTTCTGTAATGATCCCTAGTTGTAATGCTTCAATATAACCTTGAACAGTTGTAATTGGTGTCCTTAAATCATGAGACAAATCTACAAGCATCTTCTGCTTGGTTTCTTCCAACCTCTTCTTCTCTTTCTCTATTTTATCGAGTTTTTCAGACATAACATTAAACGAATGCTGTATTTGCATTAACTCAAAATATGTTTCATAGTTTAACCTTTTATCATATTTCCCACTAGCAATTTCCTCAAATCCAGTTGCTAGTTTATCCAATGGCCTGGTTATTTTCCTAGCAATTTGCCTACTAAATATATATACATTCATAGAGAAAAATACAAAAAATAAAACGATTGTAGTAAGCAATACCTTATAAAAAACATATACGTATTCCTCATTTTTATCAGAAAACGTATATTCATACTTTATTGCTTTTTTAGGAACCTTAACAAGGCAATATAATGTTTCACCTTTTTTCGTTACAAATGTTGCTACAGATGAATAATAAGGAAGCTTATCATTATCAAAAAATAAAGTAGCAAATTCTCTTTGTGAATATGATAAAAGCTTATCCTTCTTTTCCCCTTTGGTATAGATAACTTGTAAATTTTCATTAAGAATTTCTACCCAACCACCAAATGATTCTATTGATTCTGCATTAATAGTTTTAAAGTTTTCACGAACTACTTCACTTGCCTTTAAATTATTTAGCTTTCCTAGTTGCTTTTCTGTTTGATACATCAAAAATATAAATAAGATTATCACCGTGAAACCTATTGCTAGTGCAAATATAACGTAATTTTTAATTAAGATATATAAAACTTTATTTTTCATAAAGTTCTTCCTTCCTAGCAAATCTATACCCAAGTCCCCGGATCGTTTTTATATAAACTGGATTCTTAGGAGAATCCTCTAATTTCTCTCGTAGTCTACTAATATGAACCATAATCGTATTATCATCTGCACAGTAATAATCAGACCATACATTTTCAAAAATTTGTTTTTTAGTAAATATTCTCCCTGGTTCCCCCATAAAAAGGGTTAAGATTTTATATTCCGTAGCACTGAGAGAAATGGATTCGCTTGATTTATAGAGTGTACAAGAATGATGATCTAATACTAAATCACCCATATGAATTTGCTTCTCCTTACCTTCTACAGCCTTATCATTAAATTCATAGGACCTTCTAAGGTGAGCTTGAACTCTAGCTATAATTTCTAAAGCACTAAATGGCTTCGTAATGAAGTCATCTGCTCCAATCCCTAAACCTATAATTTTATCTACTTCTTGAGATTTGGCTGACAATATAAGTATTGGGAATTGTAACGTCTCACGAATCTTTTTAATTAATTGGTAACCATCCATTTTAGGCATCATAATATCAACGATAGCTAAATCAATATGATTTTCTTCTAGACACTTTAAGGCAACTTCGCCATTTGAAGCCTCTACAACAAAAAAATTTTCCATTTCTAAAAAAAGCTTTAAAAGATCAATAATATCTTTGTCATCATCAACAATTAATATATTTTTTTTCATACTCTCCCTCGCATCAGTCAGAATTTTCAAAAATCAATTTAAGGTTATTGTAAGGTAAATGAAAGTGACATGAAAGACTAACCGTTTAATATACAGGTATGAATTAAAAAAGGAGGCATTATCACATGAAAAAACTTGTTGGAATTGCGTTAGCAGCTACCATTGGAATTGGAGGTTTAGGAACTTTTGCTACTACTAAAACTCACGCTGCAGTAAACAATCAAGAATCAACAAAATCGGTTTATCAAGTATCTGACGTGCAAGGTGAATTTATGCACATTAAAGTGGGGAAACCTTGGTCAATGACGCCAAGCGGAAAACAATACAAATATGTATTATTTAGTGAAAATAAAATTTATGTAAACCCTAAAACTGGTGTAGTAACAGCATATGAAGAAGGAGCCGCTGAAGGCAGAGTACTCGATAAAAATGGAAATGTTGTTGCTATTTGGTATATCACCGCTTTTAAATAATGAAGGGTTAATTTTACAAGGTCGAAAAGAGCATCTTTAAGTTTATTATGAGAGTATTAAAAGAATTTCAATACTTGTAATTACCCTAAAATAAAAAAGCTTATCTTTTAACACGTAATGATAAGCTTTTTTATTATTCTTTTCATTTTTTGTTTTCGGAAGTATTTCTTTAAGTTGATAGTAATGCGGTGCTATTCCATCACTATCTACAACTATATAGTATCCCAAAACGGAAACAACGGATTGCATTTATATAATTAGGTTTTGGAGAATTGATAATTTTGTTTAGGGATACTTTACGATTTTAACTTGAATGACATATAGTGTTATTTTTAGCATTCTAAATAATCGGGTTCAATGTATTTTTCTGTTTCAGGAGAGCTTTTAATTTCTATAGGATATTTCTTAAAAGCTACAACAGTAATCCTATCTTCTTGAACTAAACTTCTGGATTCATTTATAGAAGAGAAACCTGTTCGCGTTAAAAAATTGTATAAAGAGGATTTTGTCATCCAAAAACTAGTAACGTTATCTAATGATGCCCATTTTGATTTTAAACGTTCTTCTATTGATGAATTAGCAGAGTGTTCTAGCATTTTGTGTCCCTTATATTCATAAGTTTTATAAAGTACTGATACATTAGGAGTAGAAGTGATATGAGTATCAATTATTACAAACCTTTTGCATACTTCATACACTTTTTCTAAAAAGGGGAATACATCTGAGCAGTCTAAATGATATAAAATACCAGAGCATAAAACAATATCAAAATGACCATATTTTTCAGCACTTAAATTTCTTACATCATCTTGATAAAAGGTTAAGTTTTCCAACCTTAATAAATCTTTAGCGAATATAGCTTTTTGTATGTTTGATTCTCTTCCTTCTATCCCTACAACAGTTGCTCCTTGCATAGCAAACTCAATAGCGTAATGCCCCTCTAAACAAGCTAAATCTAAGATTCGAAGATTTTTAAAATCACATTGTGTGATATCTTGAATCATTGTCACAATTTTTTTTAATGCAGGATTTGGTTGTCGAATATCTCTTGTATATAGAGTATCCGTTAATTTAATATCATAAGCGGTCCATTCACCATATTTACGAATAATGTTTTCTTTTTCGAGAACAAAATCTTTCATGATACAATTCGCCACCTTTAACATAATATTATGTGTAATATATATCTTAATAAGATCAATATATGTATGTATAACTTGTATTTAGACGAAGGTAAACATTTTAAAGCTTCTCACTTTATCATGTGGTACGTCCACGATTCCTTCTTTTTGGGAGCCACTCGCAAATTTAGAACAATATGCAGCTCAAATAGTCAACTAATTAAACTACCTATTCATCTCATCTATCTAAATTATAGAAATAATTCTAATTTAACTAATTAAGATTTTTTCTTTTACATAGAAAATCTTATTATATTCATTTTTAGCCATAGCCAGTGCAAATGTCATAATGATAAGTGGGACACCACATTGCTATCAAGATAAGCAAACAAAATACTCCTTAAAATAAAATGAAAAAATACATTATTTTTTCTTATAAAAGAAAAGCAAAGCAAAGAATAAACTTTAATATGTATTAATCCAAACAAGAGAAGATGATTCATGTGAAACAATTTACTAAATTTCCTCTGACATTTTTAGTTATGTTCCTAGCCAATTTAGCGAACTATTATTTTATCCTATTTATGTAATAATAAAAGCCTTCCTCATTATAGGAAGGCAACGTTCTAAAATGAAAACCTATATTTGATTACTAATTAAATTACCTCAAACTGATAATATACACTTTTCCCATTCTCCCTAGTTACTTTAATTTCAGCAAATCCTTTACCAATGACATCCATTCTAACCTTTCCATTGCCCTGTACTGTATATTTGACAACTTTTTCTCCATCTATTGTTGTATGCTTTGCTGCAACTCCATCTTCTGTTCTAGATTGACCAACACGCCAACAGTCACTGCACTTTTTTGTGCTCTTAGATATCATTTCATTTTTTACATGTACGCTGTTAGTAGATGCATCAGCAATACCATTTGTACTCAACAAAATTATGGAAGTTACTAAACCTATTCCTAGTTTCTTTAACATTATTTCATCCCTCCTGTGATAATTCATAATTTTATATTAAACTGAGATTCTTTCAGGTAACTTTCATTTACCTTACAATAACCTTAAATCCCTTTCTGTAGATATCGAATTCTTTGGAAGAAAGAATTCACATATTCATCAATTTAAAAGTTATAAAAGGAATTCAAGGCAAAAAATTATACACCTTCACTTGAGAATATCAATTTTCTCATTTTAGGCATTTCGTTTATTATCTTATTAGGAATGTGGAGACATATTAGGCTTTAGAAACCTTATCTTTTCCGTCTATTACGCTGACCTTTCCTTAACGACATACAAGACATCCAGTGTTAAAGTCACCTCTTATTTCCTTTACCAATGTCCATTTGGTCCAAAATAAAAAGTTCACCAATTAAGGCGAACTTTTTATGTACTATTGCTGCGAGTTTCGTTCACATCATTCTGTCCGTTATTTGAAAAACAAAGAAGTTTTTCATGATATATAATATGTATCTCTAAAAATAATGTGCTTATACCCAATTTCTTTTTAGGTGTTAAATCTGTTCATTATTGTGTAATTTCTATATAACAAAGAAAACATACTAAGATTAGTAGTGTAGACCAAGGCATTGGTTCGCACTACTATTTTTTATATAGTAGAAGTGAAGAAAGGGTCGTGGGTGCTTTGGGATTTTGAATCCGTAAAAAAAACTGACCTTCTTCACTTACCTTATTTGAATTAGTTTTTAGTATGTTGGTCCTCGAGATCGTGTATAAGAAATGGGAATCGATAAGTGTAAGATGAAGACTTCAATTTTCCATCAGGAGGAACTTTATGAGACACGTAATTGCTTTTGATATCAGTATGGGTAAAAGTTATATGGTGATTTATAATGCACAAAAACAATGTATCTTTGAAAAGGAAATCCAACATTTGAAGCCTGATTTTAAAGAGCTACAAAAAAAGATATATGAGCTTACCGAGAAAACTGGTAAATTACCTGAAATTGTGTTCGAGGCAACAGGAATTTATTCTAGACAGCTAGAACGATTTATGCAGGTAGTTTTTCTGTAAAGAAATATAATTCATATTAAACCAATGACTAAAACTAGGTTTTATGAGGATGTTTTCAGTTTGATCACACACTAAGTTTAGACTTCTTGAATTTGAAAGTATAAACATTGCCATGTTCAAGTAAAGGTTTGAACATATTTTCCATATAGATTGGCCCTACATTATTAGCTAATGAAGGTGAAATTTCTTTATAAATTAAAGAAGGAAAATTTATTATAGTATTTTAACTTAATATACAAAACAATATTAGTACACCTATGACACTCTAAATTGTCACAGGTATATTTTCTAAAACTCTTTTTTATCACCCTGTTTTAACTCCCTCCCCAGCCCCCTACATTGTAATTTTAATAATCTAGTCTCGGCACATACCTTTTTTTTGTAGAAAAACTATAGTACAATAAATAACCAAAAGATCTATTTCCAGATTGTCCCCATTTATGTACCTTTCAGTTCATTTTCTGCTATTAGTTCCTTTGTTACATACATCAAATACATAATGACTGGGAAAATTAGATAACTAACAGTTTTACCTTTATCAGTAATAGGATGCCTTTCTTCGACTAGAGCGACTTTTATTATTAACAGAGTTCCCCTAGATCAAATGTAACAATTTATGAGTAGAAGAATATTTTCTGAACTTTAATGTAATGTAAAATTAGTAAAGAACGTATTTCATGAAAAAATGTTAACTAATAAAGAATTAGAAGTGATCATGTGAATAAATTATTACTATCATGTTTATTAGTTACATTCTGTCTAAATACCGCAGGATGTTCTAATGATATGACTATACTAAAGGATAGTTCTAAACCTTCAACACCTACGAAGGTTAAATACATTAACAAAGCGTGGTACAAAAAATATATACCATGTAATAGTTTATGATAAAGGTCATAAGGCGAAATTATTATATATTAATCACGATATAATTAATTGTTCTAAATCTACCTAAAAAGACTATCAATAATGGTGGTCTTGTTTATATTGGTGAGATTGTACTAGTATGATAGAATAGATTTAACTGTATGACGTAGGGTGGTTGGTTGCTGTCCTTTCTCTTTTTTTATATAGAGGGAAAGGAGGTGACTCCTATGATGGAATATTTACTGTCTTTGCTACAGGATTTGTTGAAAGTATTTTTGACAATTCTTGTTACCGGTTATGGAAACAAACTGGTGAGTAATATTAGCAAAAAACGTAAAAGAACCTCCCTACGCCGTCGGAAGCAAAAGGGAAGTTCTAGAAAAAGAAAATAACTTTATTTAGTAACTACCCGCCTTACGACAACAGTTACCAGAAGAGATGTATCGAGCATCTCTTCTTTTATTATATACCCAAGATATTACTGTAATACTACTGTAGTAATAATTATAACAAATGAACATAAAAAATCAATGAGTAATGGACAAAAGAAAAGACACCCTAAGGTGCCTTCTTCCGACTTGAGTAATCCTATAGTAATGCGATGTCGATTAATAAAATAATTTATATAAATAATTCGCTATATCTTTATGTACCCTAGCTGATATAATGTATAAGGAAATTATTGGCTAATTAATAACGCACACATATATTAGGGAGGTACATAAGCCATGTTAGAGGTAATTACGGCATTTTTCTTACTAATTCTCCATTCCATTGTTTATCTCTTTTCAAGTGGAGAAACTAAGCAAATAGCAAAAAAACATATAAAAGAAATTCTTAATAGTCCGGATGGAGTAATAATATTAATTGTTGCTGCGGCACTTCTAATCGGGGGGATATATTTATTATCACTATGATTTCAAATACCTTAGCTTAAAACGTATAAGGAAATTAAAAGTATACAAATAGCACAATTATAAATAATGATATTTATAATTGTGCTATTTTTCATATTTATCATATCTATTATTCTTTCATTATTTTCAAAAGGTGAAACTCAACAAGAAGCAAAAGAAGTTGTAAACGACATTGTTACTGGTTCTAATGGGAAGATACTATTAATCGTTGCTGTGGTATTTGTAATTGGAGGGATATTTATTGTTGGTAGTATTGTAAATGATGGCTATGAATCACCTAAAAATCCAAGTATGCGAAACGATCGTACACCTTTAAATTGTGCTCATTATGGTGGAGAATGGGACACCGGTGGTCTTTTTGGAGAAGCTAAATGTGTTTATAATAAAACTTATAAATCGGATAATAAATAATATATAAAGGCCTTATCTTTTCTATAGGAAGATGAGGATTTTTTATGCATAAAAAAGACACCTAAGGTGCCTTTTTCTAATGTGTTTACATCCTTAATTGATTGTAAATTGATTTGAATACGTGAATTCACCACGATATTTAATTACAGCGACATAATTACCACTTGTATAGCTATCTGTGATAGGTGTTTGCCAAATTTCTGTTCCAGGAATGAATTCTGGTTGTATTGTTTGGAATCGTTCTAGGGTACCATTTGTGTGGATTTTATAAATTTCCATTTGCGCACCAAAATGTTCCCTACCAAAGTGCTGTGTTAAGTAAAATGTATCACCAGTTATTAAATTCCCAATCTTCCAATCAGGTTGGTATGTACTTTCCTCTGAATTTTGTAAATCCATAATGGTTTTGAATCCCCAATCATCATTAAGTGGATCTGAGTAAGCTGCAGCTGCTTGTGAGGTAGGCTTACTCATTTCTACTGCAGTAAACCCACTAAATGTTAACGCTCCAATTAATGCTATTTTTCCTAATTTCATTGTTGTTTCCCCCTGCCAAATTTCAGAATTATTTAAAATCATATACAAACAATAATATAATTCGTTGTATTATATTTCAAATATTTTCTAAAAAAAATCCAAAATAAAAAGACACCCTAAGGTGCCTTCCTCTTACTTATGAATCAAATTTATATTTTGTTCACTTTATTCAGTATGGTGATGATGGCCTTTGTATAGCAATAGAACCAAATCACGCTATAAGCATTAGCGGACATCAAAACATTCAAAATCGGTCTTTTATGTCCGCTAATACTTAACGTAAGTTTTGGTTCCGTTGCTACACAGACGACTATATCCTCTCTACTGACTGTGGTTGCATTTTCAAACAACAAAATTATAAAATCCATTTATATAATATTAATGATTTAAATTCCTCGTATTCCCTCATTCTCTTGTAAAATGTCGCTTTCTTCATGCCAGCCTTATCCATGTACTCAACAGCGTTGATCTTTCCTACCTTCCATTCCTTACTATCCTCTTGCATGTACCAAACATTAGAATTGATACCTTTGAGATTACTGTTCCCTTAACTACAAAGAAAACGCTAAACTTCATATATACTTCTGAGGATGTTATGTAATACTAATTGGTTTTTATGATAATTATTCGTAAGTGGATAATTCACTACGCGCCTCGTCTATTGTATCCCTAGCAATTCTTAACGATTTTAAACATTTGTCTAATTTCGCTAAATCTGTTTGGCTCGCAGCATCTCCATAGTTGTCTATAACAAATTGCAAGTTATCCATCGCCTTTAAAATAGATGAATGTAGACCCTTTAATTCTGTTGGGGGTTCTACATATCGTACACTTGAGATGAGATAAGACATTTTATAGAAAACATCGCCTACTTCTGAAACCCACGATTTGTTTATAGTACCCTTAATTTCTGCATCAGCCTCTAAAATTCTAAATCGGGTCGCCACATCAGATAGGTCCTTTAAATAATCATCCATTACCCATGCATAATGCTGCTTGTCTAAATGTTTATAATCACTTGTTTCGGCTCCTTGCTTTACTTCTTTTTGATTTCCTATATTTTTTTATCCGCAGTGAATTCCTCAACTGCTGCTGTAATGGTTTTTATACCTTTTTTGCTACCAACAAGAGCGTCGATAGTTAAAATACTACAGATAAAAATCACAAACATGGCAATCCACTTAGCCCATTTCAGCATAAAAAAACTCCTTACTTAATATATTTCTCCTAAATTATAATACAGGATTAACGTTCATTATAAACAACATGTCTCTTTACCTAATACCTTACCTTCTGTTTTTCCAAAATCGACATCTTTAAGTAAATCTATATCATGTCAAAAACGATGTTTAAATATTGTATCATTAAATTAAAATATAACAATATAATATTTTCCTATGAAGAATATTTTTCCAAACCAAAATCATTCATAGACTCTTCTTTTCACCATTAAACCTAAATTATACATAATAAATAAAAAAAGAGGATCGCCCCATACTAGAGCAGATCCTCTCTTTCACTTCACATACACATAGGCTTCGTTTGCTGTTACATAATATGTTTTACCTTTACTATTGTGCACTCTATATTGTGGTGAATTATTTACAATTACCTTTGCATCAATAATAAATCCTAAACCTATTTCTACAGTACCAGCAACATCTTTATCCTGCCAAGATGGAGAATCATAGAAACGTAAATTATTTACTTTTGAAATAACCCTTTTACCAATTACTGTAGCAGGTTCATTTCCTTGGTAACGTATATATGAAGAATCATAATAAATCCATTGGTTATCACCAAGATGTAACCAATTTCCTAATTTACCCCATACTTTATAAGTCTCACCTTTTTGTAGCTTACGAATAACACTATTTTCTGTTGATGGTCCAGAGCGGAGATTTACATTGTATCCTTCAATATATGCAATACCATTCGACTCTACTGTACCAGATATTTCATTTGGTTTTTGTGGTTTGGTATCCACTGTAACCGTGCTCCCATTATAAACCTTTAACACATCTGCTCGGAACTTAGCCTCAGATAAGCCATGACTACGAAGATAAGCCAGTGGATCTTCATGGTCTGTTCCACCTAATTTATAAGTAATATCCCTATGTGTCCATAATCCTTTAGAGGGATGAATATTTCGTTCTCGCAAGATTTCCGCAATTAATTCTATATATTTTTCATATGAACGTTTAAATTTCAATGGATCACTTGTCTCACACAATTCCACATGAACAAATCTAGCATTTGCTGCTGGACCTGCCCCCCATGCCTGATGTTTTGTAGATGCAATTTGAATCTTCTCATCCCAATCCACTGCGTAGTGAACAAACGCTGAACGCCATGTACGAGACTCATATTTTTGAATATTAATTGCTGGCGCCTCTGGGGTAGCTGTAGAATGTGCCACAACACCTTCATAAGCTCCAACACCATAACGGTATGGTTGTTTTGGTAAATCAGGAATAAATAGAATTCTATCAGCAAATACATTTGTTTCAATTGATAACACTAAAATAATAGCAACAACTATGGATAAAATATGCTTGTATTTCTTTTTCATTTTCTATCGGCATCCCTTTTTATAATTTTTGTATGGTCAAATAACCCACTAGCTGACAACCCGATAATCATTCCTTGAAATAAATTCATTTTAATATCCTGAGACAAAAATAAAACACCTAGCGTAATGCCAAGTGTTAAATTAAATAACGGAATATATTTTGTTTGCAATCCAGTTATTTTTGCAATTTGTGAAGTTCCTACAACAACCCCAATCATTGCTGTAATTTCAATCATTACAGACCTCCTCCTTTCAAAAAGAAGGTAAGAGCAGCTCCAATTATTCCACCAATAATAAGGCGTAGGATCCAAGTTGTATTAGCACTGATTTTATCTAATTGCTTATTGATATTAATAATGTCCTTTTCATTACCTGTTGTCCGCATTTCTAAACTTCTAATCTCTAATCGTATATCCTTAATATCTTGCCTTATTTCCTGAATATCACCTTTCACCTCTTGTAAACTATCCATTTTGCCACCTCTTTCCCACTTCTTATTTAATTCAACATAAACAAATCACGCACTAAACTACTCCTTTTATTCTTGAATCGATACATAAAAACAACTTAGTATAGAACACTACTGACACTTTCTATTTCCAATCATACTCCAATCCAAAAATTAAATAGCCACTCATACGAGTGACTCTAATTCTTTAACCTTATCTCACATCAAAATGTTCTTCTTTTACCCATGCATTATTTCCAATCGCCAAATAACCATCTTTTCGTGCCAAAATTCTATATGGAACAGACCCGTCTACAAAACCTGTATAATTTCCGTTAGGACCATCATATGTGTTAATACCACCGCCTGGTGGATATTTTGAATAAGCACTAAACCATTGCACATCAAAATGTTCCAGAGCAGCCCATGCCTCGTTTCCGAGACAAATCATAGGATTTTCATACCACGCTGCATCTATAATAAGATACGGTGTTTTATCATAAATTACCCTCGTAAAATATCCTCCTTGCGGTTGGCTATATAAATTAATCCCTCCATTATTCGGATATTTATTTACAGCAATCCCCAGACCTACTGGCTGTATTGGTTTATTATTATTGTTGTTAAATGCTTTATTTACCTTCTCAATGAATTGATCCAATCTTCCCTCGTCAAGCATACGGTGTGGACAATGTTTCCCACTCCACGATTTATGTGTACGTACATTACTAATTGGAATGTTGAATTGTTTCATTAACTGAGCTATAACAATTGCTGCATTATCTTCCGCCTTATAATATCTATCCCCACCGCTTAAAGAATAGCAAATTTCCACTCCGATGGATTTACGATTACCATTTCCGTTACCATCACCAGCATGCCAAGCATTACGATCAAACGGAATACCTTGTACTGCTTCTTTGTCATCTACTGCAACATGGAACGAAACTGCATTATTATTTCCAATCATATAAGAAATTTCATTTTCAGCTGATGCATCATTGTACGTATTATGTACTGTGATGAATTCTGGCTTCATTGCATTGGGACATTTTATAGCATATTTACTTGAATCCACTAATTTTTTTCTAATCTCCATTACTGAACATCTCCTTTTTATTCTCTCGTTTTTATTACTTAAAATTCTCACTGCATTATTTAGTACATCTAGTAACCTAATCTCCATACGGTCAGCATTTTCTCTAATAAATTCCTTGTCTTCACCTGCTAAAAAAGAAAAAGAGCAACTGTTTATCAGTTGCTCTTCCTTTAATTCCTCTCTACACTCCTACACCATCGTTTTAAACGAATTCATAAAAAAGTATCACACTGCTTCTTCCATTTAATTTGATATTTATAGATTTCAAAATACTATCTCACATTAAAATGTTCTTCTTTTACCCATGCATTATTTCCAATACCCAGGTAACCATCTTTTCGTCCTAAAAGTCTATACGGAACAGACCCATCTACAAAACCTGTATAATTTCCGTTAGGACCATCATACGTATTAATACCGCCACCTGGTGGATATTTTGAATAAGCACTGAACCATTGCACATCGAAATGTTCCAGAGCAGCCCATGCCTCGTTTCCGAGACAAATCATAGGATTTTCAAACCATGCTGCATCTATGATAAGGTACGGTGTTTTATCATAAATTACTCTCGTAAAATGTCCACCTTGTGGTTGGCTATATAGATTAATACCCCCATTATTTGGATATTTATTTACAGCAATTCCAAGACCTACTGGTTGTATCGGTTTATCAGTATTGTTGCCACTGTCACCTTTCCCCAAATAATCTAGTGGATTCACAGCATTACTCTTACTAGCATCCCAGCGCCCTTTATGCAATTCAAAATGTAAGTGTTGGCCACTAGACTCCCCTGTGTTCCCCATAACCCCAATAGTTTGTCCTTGTGTAACATAATCGCCTACTTTTACTGTTCGAGAACCACTACGCATATGAGCGTATACAGTTTCCCATGTAACTCCATCAATAGTATGCACAATCATAATACATTCACCATAACTAGATGAAAGATAAGAACGGCTAACCTGCCCGCTAGCTGCTGCATAAATCGGATGATAGCCCGCTTCAGCAAGGTCTACCCCATGATGATCTGGTCTACTACCTCTAAAACCACTTGTTACTCTTGTTGTATCTGTAGGATAAATAAATTTTGTCATATTAGTCTTCCTTTCTATTTTTACACAATATAAAAAAGGTGCTTGAATGAGCACCTTCGTTCACTGTCTATATTTATTATTTTTTGGATGTATTTTAGCTTTTCAAATCTTAAGATTAACCGAACGAAAAGCTCCCCGTTATTATCTAACATCAAAATGTTCTTCTTTTACCCATGCATTATTTCCAATACCTAGGTAACCATCTTTTCGTCCTAAAAGTCTATACGGAACAGACCCATCTACAAAACCTGTATAATTTCCGTTAGGACCATCATACGTGTTAATACCGCCACCTGGTGGATATTTTGAATAAGCACTGAACCATTGCACATCGAAATGTTCCAGAGCAGCCCATGCCTCGTTCCCGAGACAAATCATAGGATTTTCAAACCATGCTGCATCTATAATAAGGTACGGTGTTTTATCATAAATTACTCTCGTAAAATGTCCACCTTGTGGTTGGCTATATAGATTAATACCACCGTTATTCGGATATTTATTTACAGCAATCCCCAAGCCCACCGGTTGTATTGGTTTATTGTTATTACCAGCTTCATCAAAATTCACATATTGTTTAACAATTTCAGAGTAGAAGAAATTCCCTCCATTTTTATATCGATAGCCACCATTGTATGCAACAGCAATAGGCTGACTATATTTCACCATAACACCAGTCGTATTTCCAAGTGATGGAGCAACAACTGTTTTAGAATACAGATCTGCCACCGGTAATGAATGCTGTTTATTGTTAGAAGCTAACCAGCGAAGGTAAGCTCGTCCAAAATTATACGATTGAACAATGGCACTTAAATCTGTAATACCATTTTTCTTCGCATCATCAAAAGCACCCTTTAAATGCTTTACTCCGTAATAAATTGAATCTTTAGGATTTTTAATTGTATTCATCGCCCAACCTTGTGATTCACTGGACTGCATAATATCAGGTGTCGTTTCAGAATTCCCTCCACTTTCCACCATAATAATTCCAAGCACGTAAGGAACTAACTCAGGTACACCTTGTGCAGAACATTCGCTTTCTACCATTGATTGCCAACGTAACACTTGCTGTGGCAGATTTTTTGTTTTAACTGAAGCAGCTAATATACTCATTACTAAATCTCTCCTTATTTTCCTATTATTTTTTTCTATAAAACTCTTAATCTACTAAGTACATCTAACACTTAAATGAAAAATTTTTTTAAAATTACTTCATGTTGCCCACCTTCTTTCACAACAAAAAGAGCAACCATAAAAATAGTTGCCCTTTCGTCGAAATCTTATATTACTACTATAAATCACTTTTTCAATACTTTCTGTACACTGCATGTATCCTACAAAAAGGTAACATTAAAACCCATCTACAAACTTGACAATCTTTCTTATTTCAGCATGTTTTCGGCGAATATAGCCTGTACTATAATGTAATTCAAACGCTATTTGTTCTAAAGTCATTCCATCAACATACTTCATTTTGAGAATTTGATGATCTAATCCTGTAAACTTATTAATTAAAATCTTTAAATCAAATACTTCATTGATCTTATGTCCTAACTCATATTCAATCGCTTCAATCCGATCTTCTACTTTAGCCCCTTCGGATTCAGCAGTTAATCGTACATTTTGTAAGTCCCCACTAGTCCAGCGCTTT
This sequence comes from Bacillus sp. CH_48, assembly GCF_038008465.1. Taxonomy (NCBI): domain Bacteria; kingdom Bacillati; phylum Bacillota; class Bacilli; order Caryophanales; family Bacillaceae; genus Bacillus; species Bacillus sp. CH_48. Next base: position 23,448 of record NZ_JBBOZF010000001.1, read on the forward strand.
AATTCTGCTTTTGATTTGTCTAAGTTATATTCTAAATATGCAATTTCTTCTTCTAGTTTCTGATAATCTTTGAGCCAGTCAAACATATAATAATCCCCCTACTTTTCTTTATTTAAATCCTGCTTTTATTTTGATCACCAAAGATAAACTAACCTTTATTATCAATTTAATAAAATTTATAAATATTAATTATGATTTATATTTTTTTAATAAAGTTTTTAATCTCTCACGCTCTTCTTCAATAGTTAACTCATTATTTTTTATAGGCTGCTCTTCTGGAACATCTTCTTTTTCATGTAACCATTCTGGTACCATTTCACTTCGATTAGTATCCCGTGATCCAAATTGTTTTTTATTCTTACCAAGATCAAACTGTGCATCTAGCATAGCTACATCCTTGAGTGTTTTTACCTTTTTGGTTTCCCATTTTTTAAGAATCCCACGTACATATCTCCACTTTGGTACATTTTCATCAATTGATCTATTTACTGCTTCCCCAATTAGTTCACTACCTAATGATTCACAAAATACACCAAGCTCTCTAATCGCTATTTCACTTAATGAAATTCTATTCTTCATTAAAAATTGATGACTTATTTTAAAATCATCATTTATTAACCTTTGTGAGATTAATTTTTGTTTATTATCATGACGATGATTTATATTTTGTATATCAGTATTTAGTTCTTTCGTACTTTGTATATTAATATTTAGTAGCTTGTGATTTTCCACCGGTAGGTTACCAGCAACAGGTTTTCCAGCAGGTGGGTTTTCCACTGGTGGATAATCATCCACTGGGATTTCTTAAATAATTGTCTCCCACCTAACAATTTTGTTTTTTTCATCTCTAACAGGAAATCTTTTAATATATCCGTATTCTTTTAATTCCTGCATTCCAGCTCTTAAGCTATTTATACCGTCTTTTGCATGTTTCGATAATTCCTCTCTATAAAACACCCAATCATCTGGAAGTGTGAGTATGTAAGCTAATATCCCTTTCGCCTTCCAAGAAAGTCTTTTATCCTTTAAACCGGTATTATTAATAACGGAATAATTATTATCTTTTTTTACTCGGAAAATCCCCATAGTATCTACCTCTCATATTTTAAAACCTTTGTTTACCTACTTATTACATTCTTTAACTGTCCATTCACAGTTCTCTCATTCTGTCAAAATCAATAAATTCTTTTGCAATACCTATATGTCATTAACAAACCTTGTGCATTTATTACGATCTCTAATCCACTCCCTCCATTATTATTAAAATTTAGAAGGTCCGTACTCACTACTTTTAGCTTCCACCTAACAAAATCTACTTTTCATTATTTTCAAACCAGAGTGCGCTTAAAAAGAACTTAAAGTTCGATTTATTACTAAAAAAAATATTATCTACACTCTTATCAAAAAACTTTGCAATCTTCCTAGCTGTCTCCATTGATGGAGTTCTTTCTTTTTGATCAATCATTCGAATATAGCGTTCAGTTACTCCGCAATAGCTAGCAATTTCTTTATATAAGTTTTTTTTCGGATCGTACATTTTATTTCCCATTATCCTACCTCCATAAGAACAATTAGTTCTAAATACAGATTAAAGAACTAATTGTTCTTTGTCAATGCATAAAAGAACTTTTTGTGCTAAAATGAATTCAAAGAGAACAATTAGTTCAATTAGAGAGGTGAACAATATGATAGGACTTAGAATAAAATCCTTACGAAAAAAAGAGAATTTAACCCAAAAACAACTGGCAGAAAAAATTGGGGTATCCCAAAGAATGATAGGTTACTACGAATCAGAAGAGAGGTTCCCTCCACATGATGTTTTAACTAAATTAGCTGATTGCTTTTCAGTTTCAGCTGACTATTTACTTGGTCGATCTGTTACAGACGAACCAAACGAACAAGTAACGCCAAAAGATGAGAAAGATATAGCAAAAAGAATGGAAGAAATAAAGAAAGATCTACAAGGCGAAGATGGCTTAATGTTCTCTGGTGAACCTATGAGTCAAGAAGCGGTAGAGTCATTATTAGATGCGATGGAGTACATTGTAAAACAAACAAAAGTAATCAATAAAAAATACGTGCCTAAGAAATATCGTAATCCAGACGATAACTGATGCAAGCTTAGGAGGGAAAATATTGAAATTCGTCATTAGAGATCTAGTCCAACAACTTTGCACCAAATACAACACGAAAAACCCCTATGAGCTTGCAGATTACTTAAAAATACATGTACTAACATGGGATTTACATGAAGAAATAAATGGTTTTTATAAATATGAAAAAAGAAATCGTTTCATTGTTATTAATACTAATTTATCTCCATCTATGCAGAGAACTGTTTGTGCCCATGAATTAGGACACGCGGTTCTACATACTCATGCAAATACACCTTTCCTGCGTAAGAATACATTCTTTTCCGTTGATAAATTAGAGATAGAAGCAAATACATTTGCTGCGCTTTTGTTAATTGACCAAAAGACCATTCAGCGTGGTGATACAAAAGCATGTATAGCATACAAAAATAATATTCCTGTTGAACTTTTGGAATTTTACAAGCCTTGCTAAAGGAATTAAGATGTTTTAATTGTTGTTTCAAACGCTGACGAGAAAAAGAGAGTGCTCCATCTTTAAAGCAAAAGAAATGAAATAGTATCTATTGTTTAAAAAATCTATACAGTTAAAGCAAATAAAAAAAATGCACCTCTAATTGTTAATTATGTGTCTAACAATTGGGGTGCACTTCAATAACAGTAGGTCTGTTTCAAAAAATCAATAAGCCCTAATATTGTCTATCCTTCACTGTACGAAAATCAATACACTACTTAAATATTACTTTCCTTGTACAGAAATTCCTAATACATAGTAATCTGGATGTAGAGTAACTACAGACTCCCCAGGTTTTACCCACTGTAGAGGACTTACATTTAATTCTACGCTATGATTATCTTTTTCAAAACGATTGATATAATCCTTATCATTTTTTACAAAACTATCAATTTCTTTTTTTAATTCTGGATTTGGATTTACTAATCTATCAATCTCTTTATCAAGAGTGAAATTCGGATTTATCATATGCATCCAGTTTTTCGCTAACTCAACAGTTGATTTGTCAACGACAAACATGAAATAGAAGTTATCTTCATCCTTCCCAACAAACGAAAATGAACCATGAGAGTCTATCATTCTTGGCAAATTAGGAGTATATAGATCAATTTCTGATGCTACATATCTATATCTGAAATTCGCATTATATTTCTTATTTACTTCAGTAACAAGATTTTGACCTTGTTTAGAAATAGATCGCTCTCTTACAGATGAAATTTCAATTGAATATCTATCAAAGAAAAAATCATCTGTCACTAACGCATTGGGAATACCTATTGGCGTTACCCCTGGTTTTTGCTCTGGCTTTGGCTCTGGTTTTGTTTCTTTTTCAACTGCATTAATAGAGTTATATAAGAACTGACTATACGCTTCACGTGTTACAAACATTTTTGGAGAATACATATTACCTCCAGTACCAATTGTAACCCCATTTTCCTCTAATGCACTAATTGCACCGTAAGACCAAGAATTTTTATCAACATCTGCAAATTTTGTTGTTTTCGTTGCCTTAAATTTAAAAGCATTTGTAAGTGCTTGTGCCATTTGTTCACGAGTTAAAATATCATCTGGACCATACTTCCCATCACCAAATCCATTTACAAATCCTGCTTTAGCAAGTGCTAAGATTTCTTTTTCAAACAAATGTCCTTTAATATCAGTAAAAGGATTTTTGAAGCTAGCATCTGCATCTGCTGGTTTTAGGTACATATAAATCATTCGAGCAACTTGCCCACGGGTTACATTGTCACCAAAGCCAAAGATATTATTTCCGTACCCTTGCACTACTTTACGATTTGTTAAATCATAAATTGCTTTTGTAGACCAGTGATTTGCTGGAACATCTTTAAATGTTGTATCTGCCTGTACATTTGATAAAGATGTTAAAGTTGTTGCTGCAAGTACTACACCTGTTAAAATCATTTTTTTCATTTTCATGCTATTTCCCCTTCTTCTCCTAATTATTTTTACGAATGAAAATATACTTTATTTTCCAACGTAATCATAATAACATAAATACATTATATTTATATATATTTATTTATTGTTTTTAATGATAAAAATACTAATTCTCCCCAGAACGCTATAGACTCACAAAAAAACTCTTCTTGCCTATAGAAGAGTTTTTACTACATTTTTACTGTTAAATAGCATTTTCCTTTATCTTAGTAAATGTCTGCTGTATTCTTTTTAAACTAGCCGAAATATTGTTTTAGTATTTCTAGCCCTATTTTCAACTCTTCTAATGAGTTTGTAGAGGATAGAGCAACTCGTAAATACTGATTAGACATGATTTGTGCGGTAATAAAACGCTCGGAATGAAAAACCCGAATGCCGTGCCTCTCCAAATCTGTTTCTAATTGAAATGCATCATAATGATTTTGAATCGGTAGCCAACGGTAAAAACTAAAAGGATGCCCGACAGGATTGTTGGAAGAAAAATATCCTGAATAAAAGCATTCCTATAATTGCATTTCATTGCTAACACACTAAATTTCACAGTGCTTTCCATTTGTTTTGTGACTGATGTTAAATACACTGGTATTTCTCTAAATAATAGTTCTTATCGGTTCATATATTAAATATGATTTTAAGAATACATTTTTTAATGAATAGTTAGGGAACAAATAACATTTAGGGAACATTTGCTTTGAAGTATACAAACCTTGACATAAAAAGAAAGTAACTGCATCAAGCATTTTAGAACAAAAATTCCGAAATGTTGACAAGACCCTAACGAATAAAGGAGGAATAGAGCATGGCTCGCTCAATTCGTGTTCTCTACCGAGGCGTACAAGGCAGAGTACGGAGAAACTTTAACTGGCCCCCTATTAGACAAAACTCTGCAGTTGTAATCACTGCTGCAGAATGGCGATTCTCCGGAGGGGTTTTTGGTTCTGCTGGTCGTCCCCACTTAGGTGAAGCTAATGTCTTTGTAACAAATATCGGCCCGCATGATCCCGAAGGTGGACCAGGTAGTTCGGGTGGAGTAGAATTCCATCTTCACGTCAATTCAGCATCCCCTTTAGACGTCATTGTCACAATTTCTGTACTGGAGGATATTGAAAACTTTGTAAATGCCTAGCACTGTACAACTCGAGAGCTTCTAGTAAGGTTAAAACAATTAGTCGAATGCCATTACTTACCGATTCCCCTTAGAAACCCCAGAGATAAATGGGGTTTCTTTTAGTTAAATAACTATTTGGTTTAATTTTCAAAATAAAATCGCTTGTCCATTTCACTTTGCTCTATCATTGTATTTTCTATTAATAATAAGAACTTTTAGAGGTGAATTATATTGGACAAGTTTTTATCTTTTGCAGTACTTAATCCCGATTCGATTGGACCTACACTTCCACCTATGCAACCTTTTCAATTCCCTTCTGGTCACACAGGTTCAACGGGTACTATTGGTGCTACCGGACTGACCGGAAGTACTTATTCACGTAATAAAAGCACTCCATAAGGAATGCCTTTTATTATGCCGAAGAAGAAAATTTATCAGCTGCAGAACGAGAAAATCCGAATAATCGGACACTTCCTTTAGGTAAACGAGTGATTGGAGGGTTCCCAGAAGATTGGGGAACTTATACAGATAAAAAAGCATTTCATGGAAATATGACATCTACTGATACACTTGGTATTGCACCAAACGCAAAACTTTTCGATATTCGTATCTTCGAAAAAGAAGGAATAGAAGAATCTTTTCTAGATGTAGTAATTGAAGCTTATGATTGAGCAATTCAACAGCTTCGTCGCAATGGGACTCCACAAATACTTTCCAACTCATGGGGGGATAGGTGCAGTTCCAGAGGCCACTGATAACTCAAATCATTCGATGAATCGAATGATTTGAGAAGCAATTCAAACAGGCATATTAGTATTATTTTCAGTCGGTAACTGTGGAGATCCTTGTGGAAGTAGAAATCCTAATTATTGTAGAACGAATGGCCCCGGAAAGAGTATACATGGAATTAATGGACATCCATTAGTAATGACAGTAGGTGCTGCTAATATTAATGATGTTCGTGCAGGATATAACGCTCAGGGTCCAGCTAATTTTGATGAACATAAACCAGATTTCTGTGCACCTACTCACTTTACTGGTTATCATCACAACAATACTGGTACTTCCGCTGCTTGTCCGGTTGCTGCTGGAGTTGTTGCGCTTCTTAAACAAGCTAATCCTGATTTAACATAGAATAAAGCTAAAAAAGTGCTAATGGATACAGCAAAAAACTTAGAGGAACCTGGTTGGGACTCAGATACCGGTGCTGGTATGATTCAAGCAAATGCAGCATTTAATCGCCTTATGGAGCATAATTAGTCTATAAATACTCTTATAATATGAGCTAATCCTTTTTTCATTTCTTGTAATCATTCCACATAAGATCAAAAGTTAGTTTTTAGAAACTCTCCAGCCATCTATAACTGTACTTCGTTCAATTATTATAAAATTAATACAACTCAATATCTTTATCAAATTAGTTTTTAAAATTCTCGTTCTTTACATTACAAAAATCTAATATTCTTTTTTTATTCTAATACATTTTTAAAACAAGATATTTATATTTCTCTAACCCTGAAAATTTCGAGGATTATCTAAGATTTAAACAACACTTTCAAATGGTATTTATATCCAAGATCTTCATGTAATTTCATATATATATCAAAAAATAATTAACCATGATAAATGCAAATTTTCCATTTAATACTTGTATAAACAAATGAGTTCGTTCACAAGTTATATTTGAAATATTGCTTTCTAAGCAAAAATATAATTAAGGTGGTGAAACTATAAGAATGAAAACACCTATTTTCCCTGGTGGTACTAATGATCCTGAAAACGAATTACTTGTTTCCGGCAGTTTTCGTAATCATTCTACAACTGTAAATTCTATACAATCACTAGTCAATCAAGTAAGCGAAAATCAGTTCCAATCATATTTAACCCATTTAGTTTCATATCCAACAAGGTTTTCTACTAGCTCTTTTTATGAAGAAGCCGCAACATGGACTCGTGAGATATTAAAGGAAATGGGATATACAACTAGTAGCGAAACAATACGCGTAAACAATGAAAATAGCCAAAATGTTATCGCAAATAAAATGGGTACAAATCCTGATGAAGAGAAGCACTTAATTATTATTACTGCACATCTTGATTCTGTTAACCATAGTGGAGGGCCTTCATCTAATGCTCCTGGAGCCGATGATAATGGCAGTGGTAGTGCAGGAGTTTTGGAAATTGCTCGTGTATTCAAAGACATTCCCGTACAACATGATCTACGTTTTATCCTTTTTGGAGGAGAAGAACAAGGATTATTAGGTAGTAAACAATATGTTGAGAACCTAACTACTCCAGATAAAAATCGCATTCGAGCAGTTATTAATATGGACATGATAGGAAAATTAAACACTTCGACACCAGCAGTATTAATTGAAGGTTCACCTTTATCTGAAGAGCTCATTAATGGATTAAAAAATGTAGCATCTTTATATACAAATATCGATGTCAAGGTATCTCTAAATCCATTTGATAGCGACCATGTATCTTTTCTTAATAAGGGGATCCCTGCTATTTTAACAATAGAGGGCGAAGACTCTTTGAATCCTAATGACCATACCGCAAACGATACTCTTGAGCATATCTATTATCCACTTGCTCTTGATATTTTACGAATGAATATAGCTTTTATTGCTTCTCAAGTTACAAATTTAGAATGAAAGAGGGAATTTTCATGAACAACTTTACTCATGAAGAAAGTTTCCATAACTCAACAGACAATTCTAAAGACCCGATCCCTACAAGACGTAATTGTGGAACTATGAGTATGCACGAAAAATTATTAAAGGAATCCGAAGAATACAGAAAAGAACGCGAAAAAATTGAAAAAATGACTGAAGAATTTATTAAGAATAAAAAACAATAAACATTTTTACAATCGTTTTCGAATCAAACATTATTCGAAATATTGAACGAAACTTACAGAATATCAGCTAAAAGGAGAAATTAAAATGCCAAATCAAACTAACTCATCAGAAGGAAAAAATACACCTACTGTGCGTAGATGCGCAACTATTGAGCTTCACCATAAATTACTAAATGAGTCTGAACAATATAAGAATGCTCGTATTGAAATTGAAAGTGTAACAAATGAATTCCTGAATAGTGCGCGTCTAGAATCAGAAAGACCAGTTGTTAAAATCCCTGTAGTAGTCCATATTGTATGGAATACTGAGGAACAAAACATCTCAGATGAACAAGTCCATAGTCAAATTGATGTTTTAAATCGTGATTTCCGAGCAACAAACCCTGACATAGCAAATGTACCTTCTGCATTTAAAGATTCTGTAAGTGATGCTAGAGTAGAATTCTTTCTTGCTACAAAAGATCCTGACGGAAATCAAACAAATGGTATCACTCGTACCCAAACAACTCATCAATCATTCTCAGTAGATGATGCAGTCAAATCAGAAAGTGCTGGTGGAGTAAATGCCTGGCCAGCTGATAGATACTTAAATTTATGGGTTTGTAAGTTAGAAGGTGGGCTTTTAGGATATGCACAATTCCCTGGTGGACCAGCTGATAAAGATGGAGTTGTTATCACATACACTGCATTTGGTACTACAGGTACTGCAAAAAAACCTTTCCATTTAGGACGAACAGCTACTCATGAAATTGGTCATTGGTTCAATTTATTCCATATTTGGGGTGATGATGGAAATGCATGCAATGGCACTGATCGAGTTGATGATACGCCTAATCAAGGAGGAGACAATGTTGGTAGTTCACAAGGTGCACCTGGTCGTCCTGTAATAACATTTCCACATACTTCTTGTAACAATGGACCTGATGGCGATATGTTTATGAACTATATGGATTACGTTGATGATGATACTATGGTTATGTTTACAAAAGGTCAAGTAGATCGTATAGATGCATGTCTTGCTGGACCACGTTCATCCTTTCTTACAAATTAATACGATAACCTAATTTTAAATCGATTTAGGTTAGGATTAAGTAATAAGTATATACATGCAATAAGTACCCTATAAATCATAATAAATTAAATCTCGTTAAAACAAAAAGAGATGTCCTAGTACTATATCTAGGGCATCCCTTTATTTTTACTCAGCTTAAAACATAACTCGTCTAAATTTCTAGATTTTATACACCTCTAACAATTAAACAATTATTAGAGATATCTTCTACCTAAAACCATACCGTCTAAACCAATATCATCAGCAGTTTTCAAAGTATTATTTGGTTCCCACTCTTTATAATAAGTTACTGAAACATCAGTTGCAGCTTATGCTCTTTCTCCTAATACAAGTGATAAGGATAATAGCATTGTCGTCGAAAGTACACTCATTCCTATTTTTTTATAAATTGACATAAAATACATCTCCTTTCCATATTTATTCCAACTTTACATAATCAATTAATATATTAAAATATTAAAATATTTTTATCAATTTCAAACTGAATGTTCAGACTATAAAACTAGATTTCACATATCCTATCTAAATACTAAAAGTAAAATATGAAACTACCGATGTTTTATTAGTGATTTCGTATTTTTGTAGTTCAAATATAAATATTGCTTTTTTAATGTAAATTAAACCATCCTCGTTAGAGGTTTGAAATTTTATTGAAATATTTCCATTTAGCGACCTTACAGCCTATTATAAGTAGAAGTATTTCAATTCTCTAACATGGATTGTGGAACAACTTTTTTTCCCACTATTTTAAATTCAATTTCCCCTTTTTCCCCGTATGCAAGTTTTATCATTGGAATAGTTACCATTAATTCTTCTTTCTTTTTTCTTACTGCTTCTAAGTCAATTATTTTCATGTTAAAATCCCCTTTTCTTATTTATTTACTTATAATAACAAGGAGAAAGCACTCATTTGAGTGCTTTCTCCTTGTTATTATAAGTGGACCTTGTAGGACTCGAACCTACGACCGAACGGTTATGAGCCGTTTGCTCTAACCAGCTGAGCTAAAGGTCCAGAGCATAAATTTCACTTCATAGAACTTAATCACTTATAATATTTTACCACATAAGGTATCAATTTACATCACTTCCTATTTAATATGCACATTTTCATCATGTTAACAGTGTTTATACTCCTCATTCCATACACTTTCTAATTCGTACTATGTTCCTATACCCTTATCGGTATTTGTTTAACAATAAAACATAACCTTACTATTAGAACTTAATACCTATATACTCTTTCATTTTATTAAATAAAAAGAAGTTACTCTAATTATAGTAACTTCTTTTCATAATTAATGACTTATTCTTACTATCTCTTTTAGATATCTCTGCATATTTTGATTTACTGCATGAACGTAACATCCATTTATCCCGCGAGATAATAGCACGTAATAAATACGTTTAATATAGGATGTTAACTCCTCATTATTTATATCTGTTCCCTTAATTGGAAGACCATTTCGATCTTTATATTCTTTTGGATTCACCACAATCTTAGCTTTATTTAAATCATAGTCTCCATTTTCTTCACCTGCGTAATCACAATCAATTTCAGCTCCTAAAATCACACCCACATAATTTAAATCCGCACCTTGGGTAGTATGTATACATCCTATTTCCTCTATACTATTCTCAAAGTTAATCCAACCTTTTACCTTTGAGTTCCATCTGAATGTATCGCCTGTAACAGGATCTTTTATATCATAATGATTTTTGTCCTTCTGTGTAATCCATTTCCAAGAATAACCTGCGACTACACGACATAATTCATGTTTTTCATTTAACGCTTTCATAGATTGATTCAACTCTGTAATAGAGTCCATTACCTTAAAGTCATAACCCCGCAATAACCCTTCTTCATACACTCCAACATTATTTGCTATTTGTAAATATTTACGAAGCCATGCTAAATATTGATCTCCAGATTTCAAACGGAATTGTTTATGTAAGGGATGCCTCTTATAATTCGCTGTCAACTGCTGGAATACATCTGTATCTATATCTGCTGGTCGAATTGTTTGGTGTGGATCATAAACTATTGTTAAATGATACGCAAATGTTTCTATTAACTCCAACTCAGTTGTATAACCATTATCGGTGACTAAATGTTTTAAATCACGTGCTTGTTTACCAAAATATTGTTTCAGACGATGGGCTTCGTCCACAAAAACATATTTATATTTTGTGTCCCTACTTTTTGCCTGCTTAATAAATTGTGAAGGTGAAAGTACTGTAATACTTTGTAGACCTAGTTTGTTCATTAAGCTCTTATATAAATTTAATGAGTGATTTTGTGGAACAACAAGTGCTATATCCTCATAATTCAATCCCTCTCTCGCTTTACCAGTTTCACTGTCATAAGCTAGCGCATATAAGATGTTTGTTAATACAATTGTTTTACCGGTCCCCGGGTCCCCTGTAATCAAATGTCTACTATTTGATGTAGTAAGCATCGTATTAAAAATGTCTTTGCAAACTTCAATTTGGTTTGCCGATAGCTCTTTAAATGGTGAGTATTTATAAATAAATTTATTATGTATCTCACCTAAATTCTCACTAGCTACCCCTTCTTTCATTAAATGCTCCCAAATTCCTGCAAACATATTTTCAACATTTTCAATTCCATTATAGAAATGAATTTTTTGTCCTCTGACTTTATTCAGTAAGTTAAATTTTTCATCTGCTAATAAATATTCAATTAACAATGTTTCAATATGCTTAATTGAACTTTCATTAAATAATTCACTTTTTATTACAATCACTTCATTGAATGTTTTAGCTTCATCACTTATATGTGCAACAAAACGCTCATATATATCTGTAGACTTACCTACATACAAATTCTTCTTATCCCGTTGAATATAGACTACTGGTATTCCATCTATTTTAGGATCTCTGATACAACATTGCTCAAACTCTTTTCGCTTCTTTTTAATTATGTAAAATGAAGATAATTTTGCCGCAAATGATAGCATTTGAATAACTCCCTACTTTTTAATTTTAAGAATACTTAAGGATGTGTGTATTTCATACTTTTGAAATACAATCCATACATCCAAATCATGATCTCAACCATCTGCTTTCTCATAACCATTTCAAAAAACTGTAAAACGATTTTCGCTTTACAGTTCGTTATATTTTTTATTACTTCCAAATGCTTTTTCTACAGGATATTTCTCTGCATTCTTTTCCAACTTAGCATGTACTACTTCTTCTAGATCAATATTTAATTTATCACTTAACATAAGTAAGTAAATCATTACATCGGCCATTTCTTCTTTTATTTCCTGCATTTTCGTCTCTGTTGCTTCTTCACTAGACTTCCATTGAAAAGTCTCAAGCAACTCTGATGCTTCTAAATTTAAGGAAATTGCTAGATCCTTCGCATTATGAAACTGCCCCCAATTTCTCTCATCTCGAAATTTTATTACTACCTTTTGCAAATCTTCCATCATTATTAATCTCCTCTCAATCACTTACTATCTCTTTAAAACAAATTCATTACATCTATAATTCCCTCTAATTAACCTTGATCCAGATATAATCATCTTCATATTTAACATTTAATTTTAATCGAATACCCTTCATATAGTCCTCTAATTTTCTTGTAAAATCCTCATCATTCAATTGATCATATTTATCTATGGCTAGATATAACTTGAATATATTCCCTTTCGTTAAATCAAACTCCCATTTCAAAAAATTATGTAACATATTTTCCTTACTCATGTAGTGATTAGCTTCCATATAATCTAGTAATTCATATAGATTATAGTATACCAAGTTATTTGGTTTAAGCTCTTCACATTTGGGACAATATTCTCTATATCTATCTTGTAATTGCATAATCATTTCTGTTCCACATTGATTACAGTTATACATGTACCATTCCCCTTTACTGGATAACCCAATTCGTCTCTCTTATGTTCTTCCTGTCCTTGAAGTTGAAAATTATACTATTTTACTTTAAAAATATTCCTCTTATGCCACTTAAAGTATAATTTATTTTCCGGTTGAATTCCTATCTTAGCTTTTGGTATTAATCCCAATTTCAAATAATCTGTTTCCACTATTAATGAGGAAATATGCAGTCGTCCCTGTCCATCAAATGTGATAAATCCTTTATCATAAAGAGCATCATGATTACAGCACAGTAGTACACCGTTATGCGGATCTAAGCGTTCCATACTTGTACTATCTTTCCATGGCTTAGAATGACTTGCTCTTAACAATTCTGGTAAATCTATTCCGCATAATGCACATTTTCCGCTCCAAATCTCAATTAATTCCTCTCTAAATTTTTGCTGTCCAATTCGGATTTTTGCTTTTACTTCGGATTCCGTCTCAGCTATAACTGGAATTAATGTGTTATTTTCTGTCCTTCTTACCGGATCAACTGCTAACTCTAATTGCTCATCATTTATTTTATAAATGTTTGAATCACCAATTAGTTCCATTAATTTAAGGGCTAATTCTTCATTACATGGATATAAATAACCTTGGTTTCCATTTGCATCTGATTGAAAAGGTGAATATTTAATTGGCAACAGGTGCGATATCTCTTCAAATTTCTCACGTATATTAATTGGTTTTTCTAACTCATGAAATTTTAAAGATACCAAATAGCCTTCATCATTCCATTGATCATGGCTTTTCATAATCGATGGTTTATTCGATTCCTTACAATCCTCTTCAGCTATACTAACTGCTACAATATTCCCTTTTACATAATGAAAGATTCGATCCCCCTCTTTTACATCCATCATTCTTTTCCATGAATGTGGTACATTACCGCCTCTATCCTTTTTAGGTGACCAAATAATTTCTAATCCTTTTTCCTCTTGATATGTATGCCCCTGCATAACAATAAAATGATTCATATACTCTCTCCTAAAGCGTTAACTCATTACGCTGTTTTCTATTTAATATAATACTAAAAAACTCTCCTATGATTAGCAAATTGTCTGTTTCATTTTCAATACCAAACAACCTTTTCTACAGAAAAATTCTGCAATTCCTTTTACTCAACAATTGAGAAATTCAATTTTATAACCATTTATAACAACAAAAGAGTTGACCCAAAAGGCCAACTCTTCTATTTAAAATTATTTATTTCTCTTCTTCTTCTTTTTTTGCAATTTCCCGTTCATTTTTAGCGATTAAATCATGAAAATGTTCTTCTTTATTTTCTTCAATATAATTCATAAGGTCTTTAAATTCCATTTATATCGCCTCCTGTATTTATTATATCAATAATATAATAAATTGTCAGGAAAAAATCTATTAATTATGTTATAAAATTTATACGATATATATTCACTAAAAAACAAGAGCTGATTTCTCAATAAATTGATTATTTCGAGATTCATCTACAATAATTTCTTTTACTCGTTTTGATTCTTTAAAAGCAAAAACTTCTGGTTCCTTCCCGGTATTATCATATAAAGTATAGCAATCTATTAAATCCTTAATTTTAGAAAATGTAATCGCTACTTTCATATGACTTTCTTTAATTATATATTCGGGTACCAATCTTCCTGTTACTTTAAAACGCAAATTAGATCGCTCTAAGGCAACTTTTATTGGGACATCTACAATAATTGCTTTAATGCTAAAACTTGCTAGTCTTAATTGTTGAATTAACTTTTTGTATTTTACTTCATTTTTCATTGTACCATCGTACATAAAGTTTATTTTTCTTTTCATGCAGATTTTTAAAAGTTTCATGGTAATATCACTACTTTCATCATGAACTAAAAAAGCTGCTTGTTTCATTAACTCAATATTTTCAGATTCTATTAACTCTTGATATTCTGGTATTTTTTCTTTGATCTTATCAGGATCTATCCAAACCATATTTTGTTTCTGATGTTTATATCCCTTACTTACTAACTCTCCAATTGAGCTTTTTCCAGCAGCAGAACCACCACCAAGTAATATAGCTTCAGGTTCTTGCTCTTGCTGCGGTTGATCATTTAGAAATAATTTAATGATTTCATTATGTAAAAGCTTACGTTCTATTGTATACTCCCCATTAATTACGTACTTTTCTCTAGTTGGTTTCAATTTTTATTCTCCTCTTCTATAGATGCATTATTGTGTCCCTTTAAAAATTTGAGACCTTCCCCTTTAACTACGCTTATTACTTCGGTATTTTGAAATCTCTATAAGAGATTTAACTTACTATAATTTCATATAACTCTTTTTGTTAGATGTTCTATCCTTTATTTCTTTTTTTTACACATTCCTTCTAAACAACGATTTTTCTCTCTGACTCAATGTCTTCTACATATATCCACTTAAACAAAAAAAGGACTTCTTTAAGTCGATTAATTGTGCATAGCAAAATAAGCTATATACACTAATCGGCTCAAAGAAGCCCTTTCAAAATCAAAACAAGAACAAAACTTGTTTCTACACCTCTACCACAACACATAAGGTGTGGGAATAAACGGAATCAAATAAACTAACAATATAACTATATATTACATAATAAGGTTGTTATTATCAATATTATATATCATACTTTTTCCTATCGTTCACCTTTCTCCTTTTCCGCTTTTAAATAGTTAATCATTGTACTCCATATCTTCAATGTAATACTTTCATTTGAAGCATTGAGATATGACTCCCCTTTCTATATCTAACCTTTAGCTTTATAGACTACTAATATACCTGTGGATCCAGAATAGATTAGTCTAGAAATAAATGAGTTTTATCTATTTACAATGATCTTTGTATATATTTCCATCTATCTTATGGTAGGTAAAAAGATAAATAAAACTTACAGGTGTGAAAGATTTTTAGAACTTCTTATAACAAATAGAAAAAAGCATAAACCCAATCATGGTGCTATATAAAGAATTTCCCCACGTGTTAGGTGCTGAAACTATAGAATTATTTCCTTAAAGAGGAACAGCAATATACTAATTATTAAATCTCACCCTTTTGAATGTTGAGTACGAATCAATTGGTATAAAGTTGTACTTAAACAAACCATTGAATTAATAAACAAAGATCTCATCTTATCCCAATGGAAAGTAATATTTACATCATATAGAGAACTGGAACTGTTCCTGTTCTCTATGCAAAATTTAACAATGTAATACGTAATATTCATGATATAACAGCGGTTGTTAGCGACACTTATTTCTTTCGAAATAAATTTGTTATAGAGTTGTACAATGAAGATGATTTCTCCTTTTCATAACGAGGGGTATCAGTTTTATATTAATTACGTTTTAATGAGCCTACAGAATAATAAACGTTAAAAGCTACAAGATTGTTGAGACAAGTACTGACAGTATTATGTAGTGAAAGAATTCGAATGAGACCGACATTTTTGACAGTTTATTTTCGATACTAAATAAAAAATTATACTGATTAACATAAGTGATTGAAACACAATTCAATATAAAAATATAAAATTCATATATACTTAAGATACATGAATTGTAATATAAAACCGATCAACAATTGAGGCTTCCCCTGACCATTCTTGCCAATTTTTTATATAAATCTCATATACCCCATCCTTTGTGGTACGAAGTTGAAAAATTCTTAAACCAGATGAACCAATACCATTATTACTTAACTTAAAATCATCTTGTACTAATTCAATACCTTCTATTTCTTCTAATGCCCATCGATATCCTGTTGTTGGATTTTCCTTTAATTGTATAGAAAAAATATCTCCTATACTCATAGTAACAGTACGTCCAGAATCTTGTTTGGTTAATATCATAATTCAGCACCTCCTTGCTATATACATCCATCCTCAATAATAACTAAGATACGTTTTGGATGGATGTATATAACTTAAATGTATTATAATTATCCTATGACTAAAAACGTACTTGTATAATACTTTCTCACTTCAATTGACACAAAAATAATCCAATATAGCTGCATTTAACTATTTATAAGTATTCTCCTCGTAATATAAAGGTCTTAAATAGTATCCACACCATGGTTACACCAATGATCTATTCCACATTCTCCATATGCTATACGGAAGAAACCTTGTTCGCCCCAAGTGTTGTTCCAACTATTTTTACAGATCCAGCAGCCTTGGCTATCATCATAGCCAACTATCGATATACAATGTCCTCCAACCTGATTACCTGTGACATGTTTGTATACGCCTTTTCTATAACTTAAAAAATCTTGGTAAACAATTATAGCTGCGCTTACTGGTCCTTTAGTAGATAACCACTCCTTAATTTTTGCAGGGTTCCCTGTCAATTCTGTATAATTTTTAATTTTTGTAAGGCGATTATTTGAATCCGTACATAATCCACTACAATCTTTTTTTGTTAGCCCTTCATCATATGGATAGCAAGATTCATCAACAACTCCTTTGGTTTTTAAAGCCTCATACGCACTTTGAGGCCACCATCCAGTACTACAATTTCTACCTTCAGCTTGTCCATGACAGAAAAACAAATGAGCCTCACTAAAATCGACTTGAAGATTTGGATCATTGTGTTGCATGCGTAAGCTCGCTTCTACAGTGGCTATTGTTCCAAAAGAAACGCATGAGCCACAATCTTTTTGATTTTTTATTGATGTTACAAAATTTTTCCCATTTATATTTCGCAAGTCAAAGACAGGAGGTAAATTTGCTGCTCCTAAAGTCTCAGTTTGGATGGATTCTAAAATGGAAGGTATTTTTTGTTCAATTTCCGTAATACTTGGTGCATTTGTTGGAGGTGTAAGCCCCAACCAATTTTGTTGTTCTTGACTTGTAAGTAATGATAAATGTGTTTCTTCTGCTTCCCAGGTTGCATTAGCCTCAGCTAGCTTTCTTTGTAATTCTTCTACATTTATTTTACCGATATCCATATAAATCATCTCCTTTTTATATAATAAAACACAAATCAAATGTATTATTTATCTAAAAAACTAAACTATACATAGGAAACATTTATAGGTATATAAGAATATTTTCATAAACTACCAATTTAAAATCACTCTCAATTAATACATAAAATAGATATCATTAACAAATTATAACTTTGCAACGATATTAAATTAAACTGGAGGTTTTAATAGTCATGCCCTTATTTAAATATGGAGTATTAAAAGGTAAAGTTTTTGATGTGAGACCCGTAAATTTAAAGGATCGTACTCCTCATTACGAAGTACATATTAAAGCTGCTGGTAATGATTATCGAATTGCCATCAACGTTGCCTCTCAAGATAGTCCTTCAGAGGTTTTATACTATGTAAGTGAAGATTTCAACTCAGAACAAATCACAATTATTCCAACATTAGAAGAAGGATTTACACAAGTCACCAACGATAACCAAGACATTGCATTAGATTATGTTCGTGGTAACCTGTTTGATCCACCAAAAATGATTCCCCTTCCTGCAACAGAAAATGGACCAGATAATGATTTAAATGAGAAAGTGAATCGATATATTAATGAAGCTAAAGAGAAGAATGCTACTGTATACGCTTACGGGGAAAAATTCAAAAATGAAAAAAATAAGGATAAATATTTTGGTTTTTCACCAGGTAGAGGTATTCATGATATTCATATGAATCAAGGCAATAGCTCTAATTGGAAAGGTGACGATGGAATTTGGCAAGATGGCGGCATCCTTATTCAATTTGAAGAAGAAAAGAGATGGGTAGGTATGTTTCTAGCATTTCAATCTCAATCTTGGTGTACAGATAAACAAGGACATGCTACTAAACCAGTTAGTGAATGTAATCATACAAACAGCAAAAAAAGCTTGTAATTGATTATAGAAAAACGATTAAATCTTTACAAACATTTTGGATGCTTAGTATTTGGTATTTTGACGTTTGCTATCTTCTAAATTATAAAACTTAACATATACCTCTTTTAATGTATTAGGTTAGTTAGGTTCTGTATTAGGTCCAGCCTTTATTTCAGTTGAAATGTTTACTTTAGATAAATTGAATTTAAAATAAATGTTCCTTCAATACTGTATATAATCCTATTTCCATGAATAGAGCAGTTAGCTTTTGCTAGCTGTTCCTTTTTTCAAGTATTAATTAACCTAAACAAACCTCAAAAAAACTTCATGTGTTTCTCTTCCACAATCGACATAATTTTCGACTGTACATACAACCTATAAATTATTATTTACTATTTGTTTTATCGCTTTGTGTAAGTAATATGCAAATTATATATATTCGAACGATTTTAACCTTCTCTCCATTAGGGCCAAGTCATGTTATCTTATAAATAATCTCTTCTGTATTTCATTCATTAAATTTTTTTCATTTCCCGCGAACACTTTTATAAAAGTAATTTAGCTAATGGGGCTCCCATAATCCCCTTCTATTTGAAGTACAATTTTTTTATTATGCTTACTGTTCAAGTTATTATAAATTATCCTAAATAATATCTTCTCTCTACTGGATGTGTTTATATACATTCAACCTTTTTATTTCTGAATTTTCTGTTTTATGTTGAAAAATGAGTTGGAATAGATTTTAATAGAGGAAATTTCTGATATGATACTAATTGCTGCATAATATCTTTGGAGAGGATGAAATTGAACAATGAATGTTCATATACAGGGGAACGAGCAAATAACTCATTTATTAAATGAATGGTATCAAAAAATTAGAGCTAGGCATGTAGACGCCGCTCAATTACTTAAACAAGAAATCGAAAACAAAATCCATAACATAGAGGAAAATCAAACGATATTATTATACTTCTCACTACTAGATTTTAGACATCAATATTTAATTGATAGTTTAAGTATTTCTAAAGATAGCTTTAAACAAAGTGATGCTTATAAAACTCCTACAGACGATTTCCTTTCATACTATTATCACTTCTTTAAAGCCATTCATTCCAATGTTACTGGCAATCATAGCCTTGCAAAAATACATTACGATAAAGCTGAATACCTATTAGAAACAATTCCTGATGAGATTGAACATGCTGAATTCCATTATGAGTTGGCCATTTTCTATTGTCATACACATAAATCGATTTTATGTATTAATCATGTAATGAAGGCGAAAGATATATTTTCAAAACATCCTGGGTATGAATTGAAAGTTGCCTTCTGTAATAACCTATATGGATTAGCATGTACTCATTTAAAGGAGTGGGAATTAGCTGAGGAACACTTTATCTCGGCTATGGATACATTCCAAAAAGAAAATTTAGAATACAATATTTTGATTGTTCGTCACAATCTAGGATTTATGTATGCTACACAAAATTTATCCGAGGTAGCATTACGTTATTTATCTGAAGTTAATCAGAAGCTACCTAGCGATTATAAAGCTGTTTTTATTGAAGCTAGGGAACATTATAAATTAGGAGAACATCAAATTGCTCAAGAATTAATAAAAAGAGGCCTACAGCTTTCTACTCAATTGGGAATTGAAGGTTATATACATCACTTTAAGATTTTAGAAAAAATGAATCTAAATAGTTGTGCTACTGATATAGAAAAAACTGTTTTAGAAGGAATTTCTTATTTTGAACGCGAAGAACTATATGAGTATATAAATGAATATACTGAAAAGTTAGCAACCCAATTTTACAAAGAAAATAATCATAAAAAAGCCAGCTATTACTATTATGAAGCTAGTAAAGCCAGTGAAAAAAACTTTAAAAAAGGAGCATTAAAATGAAAAAATTAGCGGTTAGCTTACTTGGTATTTTAATTGTCGTTACAGTAACTTTTGGATCAAGTCCTTCAACAGGTACTCAAGGTACTGTAAATATTATTAAATATTCGCACGGACATACTGGATAATGAAAGGAAGGATTACACCTTCCTTTTTTATTTTTTAGAATGATAAACGTATCCCCTCTACATCTATCTATAAAAATTAAGAAATAAATAATTCAAAAGGTAAAATAAAAATACTACAATTAAAAACTTCCATTTGTTTCTTTTCGTTGGTTTTCCAGCATGTTGTATATAAAAAAATAAGGCAATACCTGCCATAGCAATTAAAAACATTTGATAGTAATCAATCATCTGTAATACCCCCTCCATACAAAAAATAAGAAGTCTCTTTTTAAGAGACTTCTTATTTTTAATACAAACGACATACATAGGCTAAACATACACAATAAAGTCAGGATGATGTACTTTATTGCCTTTTTATCATAACATATAATTTATCATTTTTGTTTAATAATTCCATATAATAAAACTTTATCAACCTTAAAATGTTTTATAATAAACGCTGTAGAAATAAATCCGAATATCGGTTCAAACATTGATTAACTCCTTCTGAACTCATATGTGTAGCTGTATTTGCATAAAACTGATTAAATAATCAAGTAACAGAATCGCTTGCTCCTTCTCGACGATTCCAGATACATAAGACCGTCAAATCTCTTGCACTATACTAACTTTTACATTTTACCAAACCTATCTCTTATTCAAGTTGTTGAAGATGGGTATCGCTGTAGTTCTTTAGTGAACAAATGAAACCCATTCTGAATTGATGGATTTATACAAAACGCCATCCTTTCTGTATATTTCTACAAAAAGAATAGCGTTTTTTGTTTTATGGATACACTTTTTTAACTTAATAGCGACGTGCTATAATCCCCAACCATTTCTGTAAAAGATTAATATCCCCAAATGTCTACTTCAGCTACTGAAGCAAATCCATTCTGTCCATTCGTTACTTCTATTTTTACATACTTTGCAGTAACTGGGTTAAATGTTGCCGTTTTCTTATCACTATTATTTCCCCATGTTCCTGATGATGCTTTTTCATATTTAATACCATCTACACTTGTATAAATACTGTACCCTAAAATACGGCCGTTCTCTGATCCATCTTGTCTTGGAAGATAATCCACTTTTGAAATTGTTTGATTTTTGTCAAGTTCCAATGTCAAATTGTATGGATATTGATTTGGTGTCCAACTGCTATGCCAAAATGTATCTGTTTTTCCATCAATTGCTTTACTAGCTGAACCACTTGATTCCTCACTATTTGCACTTGCTTTCATTGTATTTTTAGGCAATACGTATGGTTTAACAGATGGAGAATCAGTTAGAATATCTACTTCAGCTGCTGAAGCAAATCCATTCTGTCCATTTGTTATTTCCACTTTTACATATTTTGCAGTAACTGGATCAAATGTTGCATTTTTCTTATTACTATTATTTTCCCACGTTCCTGATGATATTTTGTCATACTTAACACCATCTACACTCGTATAAATATTGTAAGTTAAAATACGGCCATTTTCTGACCCATCCTGCCTTGGAAGATATGCCAATTGTGAAATGGTACGTGTATCGCCAAGTTCTAGTGTTAAATTGTATGGATATTGATTTAGTGTCCAACTACTATGCCAAAATGTATCTGTTTTTCCATCTATCGCCTTACTAGCTGAACCCGTTGATTCCTCACTATTTGCACTTGCCTTCATTATTTTTTTAGATAATACAGCAAGTGGTTTAACAGGTTTAGCATCCGTTGCTTCCCATATAGGTGCAATTAATGTCGGGTTATTTAAAGCTTCTACTTTTTGTCTCGTTTCTTGGGTTGCCTTCAATCCCCACTGATCAAAAAACGGTAGTACATTTTGTTTTGCTATTTTCGATGTATTGTAAATAAAAGCTTGTATTTTATCTTCGTCTGTTTTGGGAAGTTGATCCTCTGGTATCTCACGATATAATTTGTGAAGATTTGGATAAAAATCATCCCCATATGCCAAATGAAGCTGCCAAAGCATAACAAGTTTTACAAACAGGTCATCAATATTTTTATATTCTTTATTCGTTTGTTTTAAATAAGCAAAAGCCCTATTATAATCTCCCTCTGTATCTAAACGTGTTGGTTTATTTGGATATATTTTCTTGAATGCAGCTAAAGAATATAGATTAACAGTTACTTCACCCATACCTCTTAAATCATTCCACGTCCATGGATATTGTTGTCTTGCATGTCCCGCTTCATGCATTTGTCCCCATCCAAACTCATTTACATTTAAAGTACTTTTGATTGCTTCACCAGCAGTTGTAAAGACGGCACCATCCCAACTTGCATACATGCCCCAGTTTTGTGCATTAGGGTTTTCTACAAAGGTCCAAATACGACGAGTTGAACGATGTAAAGGATTAGATTCTGTTTCAGATAGCCCCGATATCTTGTCTTGCGCTCGAATCATTTCATCATATTTATTTAATAGTGGCACAGGATCTTGATTTACAATATATTTATTGGCACTATCACGAGTTACAGTTAATACTGCTCGTTCTGATTTCAATTGTACCGCATGTGCATCTGGATATTTGTTCATCATGGCAACCCAGTCTTCTTTCGTGTGTTTCCCTAATTCAAAGAAAGGAATAGGACTTCCGCCTTGCGTTACCTGCACCTTAACTG
Source organism: Bacillus sp. CH_48 (assembly GCF_038008465.1). Lineage (NCBI taxonomy): Bacteria > Bacillati > Bacillota > Bacilli > Caryophanales > Bacillaceae > Bacillus > Bacillus sp. CH_48. The sequence continues at coordinate 46,926 of NZ_JBBOZF010000001.1, forward strand.
TTCCTGTACTTTGAAAATTATCTAACCCTAATACACCGCCGTTTGGTGAAGAAATAGTATTAGAGCCGGGAGAAAGGTCAATTTCTTTTCCCCATTCTTTATCATATTGATGTGTCCCAATAATGGCTCTAATCTTTTGCGTTCCTGATACTGTAATAGTAACCTGTTCATTAGGTTTCACATAAATGCCTGTTGGCATATAATTTTTTTGCTCACCTCTTTTTTCTCTTTTTGCTTCATCCGAAAAACTTCCTGTACCTGGAAGATCAAACTCTCTTTGTTCAAGTTGAGTTGCAGTTTGTGCAGTTTCAGCATGTACAGCTAAATTATTTGTCATGATAGGGGCAAATAAAGTAGTTGCTAAAATAGCGGATGTCGCAAACACCTTTATAGTTTTTTGTAATCTACCACTCTTTCTTTTGTTCATATAAATCAGTCCTTTCGTTCAATTTCATTATTACTTACATACGAAATATCAGTTTTCTCACTAATTTCAAAAGTGGATATATTAAATGTACACGTATTTTAAACAATGCTGATTATATTTTTGGATGAGTATAATAACACTTCAAATTCTTTTCCTAATTAATCTAGAGATACATTTCCTTCATTGATTTTTTAAATCACTCCTCTAAATAAGAATTTAAGATAAATGTCCTGTCTCAAAGGTCCTTTCCTAATTTTGGTATTACGAATTAAGTATAATTCGAAAATAAAATTATACAATTGAGAAAAATAGTAATGTTAAAAATTTACATACGCGTAAAGTTTTTAACATTTACTGAAAAATAATGTGTTATATGAGGATTAATTTAATATATTTGGTGTTAAAAAATATTTTTAATAGAGGATTGTTCATTTCCATTCAGAAAAACTCCACCTTGGTGTTTTCAAATTATGAATTCCCCACTTTCTAGTCTTTCTACATAAGATATAAAGTTCATTTACAATCTGATTCATGATTTTTTTAAATTACCCTTCCCTTCTGTTAAGAAGACTTCAAAACTTGAATAGATTACCTTATATCGCTACTTTGTGTATGCAAAATTACATACCAATTCCCATTGAAAATAGTTCTCATTGTAACTATAATGGTTTCAGGGATTGAGATTTTCACTTTCGTTTCAAATCTCACAATATATTAAAGGAGGAAATACTAGTATGAAAAAATTGATTTTAGCAGGGGCACTAGGAATTGCAGTATTATCAGGTATGAACTTACCAGGGGCTGAGGCATCAAAAGCGAGTGCAGCTACTACGAATTTAGAAATTCAAGAAGTCACAAAATACTACTCTATGAGTTCCTATGAAGTGTCTCAAAAAGAAGCATTTAATCTTAAAAAAGGGGAAGAACTTACAGTCTTTGTGCAAAATTCAGGGTTCCCAATTTCTTATACGGTCTTTGATGCTGATAATCAAGTAATTGGTACATTCAATGCTAATTCCCCATATGGTCGCGTATTTAAAGCACAAAAAGACGGTAATATTTCTGTACAATTTCAAGCAGGTGTAAATTCTACGTACATGAAGAAGATGAATTTTACAGCTAAATTTGCTGTTTCTAAACTTAACCAATAATAAAAAATGTAACGATCCTCTTTAAAAACAAATTAAAAAGGTATATCCCTTCAATGGGATATACCTTTAGTTTTAGTGAATTTTATATTGACCAGATAGCTGCTCTTGCGCCATACGAACTAAACGTTTTGTAATCTCTCCACCTACTGAACCATTTGCTCGTGCAGTTGAATCAGGTCCAAGTGTAACACCAAACTCCTGAGCGATTTCATATTTCATTTGTTCAATTGCACTTGCTGCAGCTGCTATTAAGATTTCGTTTGAATTATTATTTTCGCGAATTTGCATTTTTTAAACACCTCCGTTGAATTTGGTAATATCATGCTCTATTTCCAACAAAATATGCAAAAAGTTATTCGTTTAGCTATTTTACATATATACCTAAGCTTTCATCTCTTATATAGGAATAAATAAAGGTATAGGTCATACTCTATACCTACACCTTCCCCTATCCTACTTATTTTTGAATTCCCCTATTAACCCCTGTAACTCTTGCGAGAGCCAATTTAAAGAATTTGCTAACTCTGCAATATCTTGTACATATAGTTCTTGCTCTTTCATACTTTTCTCCACATTACTACTGCTATTCACATATGTATTTGCAATGTGTGATAATTCATTTACAAACTGAACAATAGTTTGATTATCTTTTAGAATGTCACTTGAATGATTCGAAGTCGCTTTAATTTGATTTGTAACAGATTGTGCAGATTCTGAAATCTTTTCAAAAAAAGCACCACTACTTTGAACAAGTATTATTCCTAATTCTACTTCCTTTGAACTCTTCTGTATGGATCTTACAGCTCTCTCTGCTTCAGTCTGGGTTTCACCAATTAATTTAGCTATATCCCTTGCAGATGCCTCGGTTCTTTCCGCTAATATACGTACCTCGTCCGTAACACCTGGAAATTCCTCCCCCATCTCTCCAGCACATGAGGATTCAGTAGAAGCATCTAAAGCTAATGAATTTGTTTGGTTTGAAATGGTTGTAATTACAGTAAGAATTTCATTAATTTCCTTAGATCGTGCTTCTAATGCATAAATACTAGAAGATACATCCTGAACTGTATCTTTGATTCTTTTCATTTGATTCACAATTTGCTTAATCAAATCTTTTCCCTCTACAGAATGCTGTTCTATGTCTTCCGAAACATTCCCAACTTGTTTTGCAGCTCCTTTAATTTCTTTCATCTTACTTTCCATTTCCTGTACAATTCCTAAAAATTTTTGCAGTACATATTCATGAGAATGTGCTCCTAAATTTAATCCTGTTATAGCACTTGCAATTTCTTTAAAGGCTATGCTATTCTCTTTTGTACTTACCGACAATTCCTGTGAAGATGTCGAAACCTGTTCAGCAGTCTGCCTTACTTTATCTATAATCCTATTAAACTTTTTAATAGTGTTATTAAAATAGATATTGGTTATCCCTATATCATCAGATCTTTCATTCAATTTAATACTTAAATCCCCTTCACCAACTTTACGTAACCCTTCTTGTAAATCCTTTAAAGGCGATATGGAGTTTCGTGAGATAAATATTTGCATTGTAATTGCGATTGTTAATGAAATTATAATAAATAGTAAACCTTGTATCATAAAGTTTTTCTTTGTAATTGGAATAATAGAAGCGTCCAAATCCGCTGCAACAATTGCAATTATATTTTTATTTTCATCTGTAACTGGCTCTAAAATTGTTACCCAGAACCCTAATTCATCTTCATACACTTCTGTCATTTGTGCCTGTTTTGTTTGTTTTACTTTATCATATGTTTTTATCCAATAAGTAGGCTGCTCATAGTATTCACCTGGTTTTACAGAAACAGTATTTGCTAATTCTGTATCCAAAGCTACTATTTGTAATTCAGCTTTATCATTTAGCTTGGCTCCAGTAACATATGTTTGCCCAACACTTTTCATATCTTTTATAGCTTTATCTAATTGCTCTGTCAATTTTTCTTTATTCACTCTTTGAGCTGTGGGGTCTTTTGCTACATCTCTTACTATTTCTAGATCTAATTGATTTAATACCGCATCACCTGTTTCAAAAGACTGCCTCTCAAATATAGACATCATACTATTTTGAAACATATTAAAACTTAACGCTCCCATACTTCCAACAAGGGTCAGAATTACTAATACCGTTAGTAATACATTTTTTTGAAGCAACGATAGCTTATGCCAATATTTTTTCATTGATTTCTCCTTTCTTATTTTCAACAATACAAAAACAAAGTAGTAACATATTAAGAGGTTTTCTTTCTGTTATTAATTTAAACTTTAAAATAGCATACTAATCGTTCAACCAAACGTTCCAATTTTTTTCATTTGCGATCGCATCTTTTATATGTCCAGCTACTCCTGGAAATCTATTTAAAGGAAGACACAATACTTCTACTACTTCATCTTTTCTATTTGTACTGATTTCTTCTAAATCGATGATATTAAAGGGTTTGCCTATAATAATTGCTATAATGTTTAATAGACGACTAAGAATATTTAAAATTCCATATTTATCTCCTAAAGATTTTCAAATTAGATTTGTTGCAGTACCTTCAGCGAGGATTTTTTATACTATCGTTAGTTTTAAATAAAGATAAGAATTTTTAAGAGCCTCATCTTTAGTTATTTTTATCTTGCAGAACAATAAAATCTGAAAGTTTAATTCAATCTCCTATTTTATAACTTTTTTCCTTATTTTTCTATAACATTATAATATTTACCTGTACAATCTAAACTTAGACTCTTTTGGCCTTTACTCTTTAATTGTCTTAAATTCATATGAGGTAGCGCAGAAAGTAAATTTTTAATAAAAAACTTTTGTATTAAAAAATGCAAAAATACATACTCCTCTAAAACTATATGCACTTAAATATTCACATAGTAAAATAATCAGTACAAGCGTGTCCTATACAGCATATTTCCTTAACGGGCTTGATATTATATTCATCATAAAATTGGTGTGACCTTAATATCTCACTTAGCTCTTTAATATTTTGATATTAACAATATAGTGTTAATATATCCCTACTTTATCGCTACACCTACATATAAGCCAAGGATTCAATTACAGAACGGTTTTCATCAATAGTAGACGAAAACATGTCAAACAAAAAGAGACTCGATTATTTATTACTTTTCGTATAGATATAATAAAAGATTATAGGAGAAATATATATGCTCAAAAAAATAAATAGATTTATGTTTGCTTTGCCTACAATTTCTTTTATTTTTCTTATTTTATTAGGATCATTTTTATTTGTAATACCATTAGATCTATTCTTACCTGAAATACAACAAAACCCAATAACAGAAGCACCTCTTATTCTTCAAGTTTTATTAGGGGTATTAGCGGCACCTATATATGAAACTGTAGTTTTTCAAGTATTTTTATTTTGGATATTGAGTTGGATTCCTCACATTAAAAATCGCGATTACCTTATCATTTTAATAGCTTCAATTATATTTGGATTAAATCATCGATATGGAATCAATTATATAGTTGGTACAACAATAATTGGTCTTTTATATAACTATGCTTATTGGGTATATAAAAAAAAGAATGAAAAATATCAGGTTACCATGTCTGCTTTTGGGGTTGTTTTTTTGATTCACTTATTACATAATTCTGTTACTTTTATAGCTTCAAATTTATCATTTTAGCCAAGAAGACTCCTTCCTCAAGGAGCGTAAAGGGTCAAAAAGCCAATTTAAATATGTAGAAGAAATGAATGCATTTGCTTGTCCGATGGGGTGTATTTTAGAGTATGCGACAACGGATCGTGAAGGATATCATCAATATAAATCCAACCCAGAAGACTACGCTGTTTGTCCGCTACGTGAGGTATGTTTTTCAAAGAAACAAAAAGTTATCACTCATCATATATGGGAGAAATATAAGGATATCGCTAGAAAAAACAAACTAACAGTTACAGGGAAAAAGTTTTACAAAGTACGCTATTCAACTATAGAGCGAAGCTTTGCGGACGCCAAAGAACTACATGGCTATCGATATGCTCGATTTCGGGGGCTGAAGTCTGTCCAAATGCAGGCTTATCTCACCGCAACTTGTCAAAACATGAAAAAAAATAGCCCTCCATCTGACCAAAAAAGGTCTGGTGGAGGGCTATTTTTTTGAAACTCTATTATTTTATATTGTTTTTATTCGCTAAAATCAAAAACAAACTCATCTTATGACCGCGTTTCTTCTTACGAAATTAAGTAATTGTTTCAATAGCTGGTTTTTTAGTCATAGAATTACTTTATCTCTCAGCTTTATTATTCTGTTCTTTCGCCTAAAATTCCAATATCCCCATTACTTCCTTCGTAAATAGTTTGAAATCAGTTAAATGTTTTTCAATAATTTGACGAACAATATCTAAATTTACACTTTGATAATCATGAACAGCAATATTACGAAATCCAACCATCGCCTTTAACTTATTTGCTAGATCAGCGCTAAGTAATCCTGCTGTAACCAATAAATCAAAGGCCTCTCGACTAGATTGGGGTAGTCCTAATTTTTTCCCAGCAACAATATGCATTGCTAGATCAATACTCGCTTCACAAGCTCTTTGTATATTCAATATTATTGAATCTTGTTTTGTAAAGTCCTCTAAATTTTCAGGGTCATTTCCATACACATCTTGGATTCTTTTTATACAACGCTCTATTGTAGAAATTTTATTTAAAATAACCTCATTCTTCATATATAGAACCTCTTTTCTTTATATCATCAAATACTACCTGTCGTTCTTCATTCAATTTTGAATACATTTTTAAAGTTTTCATTTCAAAAATAACCTTACGTTTTTCATCGGAACAAAATATTGTCTTTCCTGTATGTATAATCTGAGCTTGAAAAACTGTAGAAGCTTCGGATAAATCAACTAAATCAACATCTCTCTGAACACTGTTAGCTAACTCCTGTGCTAATAAAAAACGTTCATAGTTCCCTAATGTTGTGTCACTTACATAAGCTATATCAATATCACTATCTTCTCGTTCTCTGTTCTCAGCCGTTGATCCAAACACAATTATCCAATAGGGATTCACCGTCTCTTGTAATTTTTCTATAATAGCTGTTATCATGCTTTGAAAAATCATTTAATTAATCCCCCTTATTGTACTTGAATTTTATTATATCATAACCAATCATAAATCCTTTAAACGACTATAAATACGTAAACAAAATTAAGCTTTTTTAGTACTTAACTCCTCACAAAATCAGAAGCTTATTTCTGACCTAAAATTATTATAGTTCAGGAGTAGATATATTGTAGCTTTGGATCTTAAATAATTGTTAATAATCCAACACTTTCCTGTTAAATGCCTTTTTTATTTTCTTCCTGCAAAATTAAAAGACTGACAATAACTGTCAGCCTCTTACTTTAACAACTCTAAAGAACTTTCGCCTATTTCACAATATACATTCTAATAGTTTGAGGATATATTGCTCTATTGAACTACCCCCACTTTCACTTCGTTTAGAAGTGAGGGATTCCTAAGTAAAGAGTTCTATCGAACTCTAATTGATTAGGCTAACCCCGCAGTCCTTGCGGTTAGAAGTCTTATCGCTTCATGCTTTAGATTGATACTTGCGTTAATATCCCTATCATGGTGTGTACGACAAGAAGGACAGTCCCATTCACGTAGGTTTAGATTTTTAACGTCTTTATTTTGATATCCACAACAGGAACATAATTGGCTGGAAGCAAATGTTTTCGATACGACAATGACTTGTTTGCCATACCATTTTGCTTTGTATTCTAACATTGATCGAAATTGCAACCAAGATACCTCACTAATTGCTTTTGCTAACTTATGATTTTTTAACATATTCGATACTTGCAAATCCTCTATACCGATAACATCGTGGTTTTTGATGATTTCAGTTGAGATTTTGTCCAAGTAATCTTTTCTAGCATTTGATATGTATTCATGAATTCTAGCTATCTTTACTCGTTGTTTATTCCAGCGAGAAGATCCTTTCATTCTTCTAGAAAGAACACGCTGTGCTTTCGCCAACTTATCTTCTAATGATCGGAAAAACTTCGGATTTTTATAGTGTGTTCCATTTGACAAAATAGCGAAATCTTTTAGTCCTACATCTATTCCAATGTAAGAATGTGTTTTCGGAAGTTCTTGTATTTCTGTTTCAACTAATAGTGACACAAAATATCTACCAGAAGGGTTCCGTCTAACTGTAGCATTTACAATACGTCCCTCTACTTCACGACTTTTGGCAAATCGAACAAGGCCTAGTTTCGGCAACTTTATTTTATTCCCTATAATGGCAATGTTTTCATTTGTTTGTTTTGTGGTATAAGATTGTAAGTTGTTCTTCTTAGATTTAAAGCGCGGTGCGCTATTTTGTTTTTTAAAAAAGCGCGTATAAGCATCCGCAAGGTTGCGAACGGACGACTGAATCGCAATACTATCCACTTCTTTTAGCCAAATAAGCTCTTTCTTCATGGCAGGTAGTTTGGCAGAGCATGTACCATAGGTCAAGCCTTTTCCTGTCTCTTTGTATGCATGATCCCATAAGGATAGGAAATAATTGAATACAAAACGAGAACACCCAATCGTTTTGTTAATTAGAATTGCTTGTGCTTGATTTGGATAGATACGAAACTTATAGGCTTTATTCATCATTATTTGATTCACCTCCATTTCGGTATATGACCATTATACACCAAACGTACATTCGATAGATAGTGGAGTAATACTTTCTATATGTCGAACAATTAAGATGGCTTCCCGCCATCCCTTGTTCAAACCCAATTCATCTCCCACCTACTCACTGGACTGTGACCCTTCACGCTCCTTGAGGAAGGAGTCTTCTTGGCTAAAATGATAAAGAATTATATATTAATCCACCTTTAATTTTTCTTTTACCTTTGTAGGGAGTTCATCTTTTTTCACTTCTTCCCAAGATTTCACACCTTTTTTCTCAGAGTAATATATACGTAAAAACGCTTCTTTACGAAGGTTTTTTAACGCTGTAAACTCCATTTCTTTCTCTTTACCATCCTTATCAAATCCAGGTAATTTATATTCGTAAGTCGTATCCCCATTTACATTTTTCTCTTTTAATTTTTCACCATCCTTGGTAATTTGCACATAATATGTATCTGTACCAAGACGATTTAAATTACACCCGGATAACAACACAGTAAACATCACAAAAACGCTACACATAAGCACTATTCGTTTCATATTATTCACCTCATATCTTTTCTCACAAAAATTATATCCTAATCTATTGGCTGCCAAAATTCATTTCCATTACGCTAACATTACGTTTTTGTAAGGTAGGTAAAACAGCTTAAAATAAAAAGGATATAAATTCATATTTCTATGGAATTCATATCCTTTGTTCTTATTGAGTAAACTATTTTGCCCCATGCTTAATAGGAGGTATTTCTATTATTCTGGGAAAATAAAGCTAGAGTCCCCTTCACTATTAGCGGAATCTTCTTTTGGGAACGTAATAGTAGATCCTTCATTTCCCTTATTCCCTTTATTTATTTCTTGTTCCTCAGGAAATACAATGGAAGAATCATTACTTAAGTTTGGTGAAAAACCAAGTTTAGATAAAATGGCTTTTAAGTCAGGTAAAACACCAATTTTATCAGAAGTTGGATCATTAGATTTCGTTCCGGTGCTAGAATCACTTAAAATATCCCTAAGCTGGCTTGGTGTATATACTTTTCCCTGATTATTTTTTGCTATTCCTTGAATTGATGCTGCAGCACCAGCAATAATAGGTGATGCGCTAGATGTTCCAGCAAAACTAGATGTATATAAATTTGTTATAAATTCACTTGGTTTAGCATCTGTAGTATCTACTGCATTCCCCCATCCATACACATCCACTCTACTACCGTAATTAGAGAAATATGAACGCTTATGAGGAACCCTTGCAGAAGCTGCCCCAACCATAATTGCCCCTGAATCTTTAAAATCAGGGCTATTACGATTTAAAACTTGTTTACCATTACGGTCTCTAAATTGATCCAAGTCATTTCCGCCATTTGCGCCTGCTTCAATAATAATAATTCCCTTATTTGTTCCCATACGAATTGCATCAAATATGTCTGGTTTTACTTCCACAGGAAAATAGTTCTTATCTCCATATCCATCGTAAGTTGCTTGTGCCTCTAGTAAAAGAATATCTCCAGCTTGCATATTGTTAACCGCGCTTAAAATAGCATCAGCTGTATTATAATTTCCGTTATCCCTAATCTGAGATACAACCTTTACCTTAGCTTTCGGTGCGATCCCAATTCCACCTATGTTATTATCCTCTGCCGAAACAATTCCTAAGACTGAGGTACCGTGATCATGGTGCTCGCTTTTATTCTGTCCAGATATCAATTCAATCTTTTGATTCACTAAATCCTCATGATTAAATAACCACCCATACTCCATATCTACGAAAGTAGTTCCTTTTCCATCTCCACCTTTTATGCTCCAGGCATAAGGTGCATTAATTCCTAATGGTGCTGGTTCAAGGTAACCTTGTCTTGTAAGTCTAGGCTCATCATATGGATTAACAGATAAATTTGGCAAACGCTCTGCTGGTGGCGCCTCTTCTTCCTGTAAATACGCTGTTTCAACAAGAGATGATTTTTCAATTTTTGTAAGTAATGCTTGTACATCAATATCATCTTGAGTTTCTACAATATAATAGTTTAACAAATTAGAAGAAATTTGATCGGAATCTTTTATTTCTTTACCAAGATTTTTAATTTCTTTAGGATTTAAAGAATTAAAAAGTCGATTTATAGTTACATTTGGATATTCAGCTAAAATTCCAATTAATTCAGGATCTTGTTTTTCTTCTTTAATGAATTTTTCTATTCCATCCTGATATGGTAAATTCGCTTCATTTTTAAATTTCAAAATTAATTGTTTAGTAACTTGCTTATGTACAGTAGAATTCAATTGCTTATTTGAATAATTGTAAGTAGCTGCATAGGCAACTTCTGATTTTTCACTTGGAAGTAGTCCGCCTATCCCATTAAATGCTGTTAATGCAATTGAAGAAACTAGAATTCCCTTAAAAATTTTCAAAACATGCACCTCTTTTTTATTAATATATAGTTATAAAAAAATGTATATTACCTAATTTCTTTTTATACAAACGTTTTATATGTAGGACTATATTTCCAACTCCGTTCTTTCTTTAATATTTGTTTATACATTATTAATACAACGAATTCATACCAACCATTGTATTCATTCAGCTGCACAACTGTAACCATTATAGTTACACCTTTACAAAATAGTCAACCTTAAATGCAATTTTGCATGTAAAATCATACATACTTCTACCAACTTACTCCCAATTATTTCAAGAGAAGTTGAACTTCTATCATTTTGAGTAATTGCATATATATAATATAAAACATATAAGGGGGGTTAAAACGTGGTAATCTCAAGACAAGATTCTTGGACTGATGATAACGATTTACTTCTCGCATCAACAGTACTTCAGAATATTCGTAACGGTGGCACACAGTTAGCTGCATTCAAAGAAGTAGCAAAACTACTAGCTAGAACACCCGCAGCTTGTGGATTTCGTTGGAATTCATATGTGAGAAAACAATACCAAGAAGAAATACAACAAGCAAAACAAGACCGAAAAATGGGAAACAACATTCCCCTATCCCCATCAGAAAAAGAAAAAAACTCTTTGTCTATTACATTAGATGATATTATTCTCTTTCTACAAAATTATAAAGATGTGAATGAATTGACAAAATTACAAAATCAAATTGAAGATTTAGAAACAGAGAATCAATCTCTTCTACAACGTATAACTATGTATGAAGAAGAGTATCGTATGTTACTGAACCATATCGATAAGACAAGAAATTTAATTGCAGTGGATTAAATAGCATAACTATAATGACTTTCCAGTAGGATCTTCGCGCGCCAAAACCACCATCAATAAAGAAAATTTAGACTATTATTGGTGATAATAATTAAAAATACACATACATAATGTATGTGTATTTTTAATTTGACTATTATTAAAAGAAATATTTAGTCTATGTTACATCTTTTCTAATATTTCTTGCCTTTCACACCATTTTGTTAGCTTTTCTAATGCTTTTTTAGATAAACGTTTTGTTTTATAATTACAAAACCTAGATAATGTAGACGGAGAAATACTCATTTCATCTGCTATTTCACGAATGCTTACCTTTTTTTCATTGTGTACTTTCAGTATTTGGTCACGGATCTTTTTCTCTATTTGTTCGACTGATTCTACAGTCTTCTTTATCTCTTTAACAACTGTTACTTCGGGTAATTGCTCTTGTGGTTCCTCTACAATCTTCTTTCCTATTACCCTATCCATTGACTGTAGCATTTCTTCAGGTGGCAAAATCGTTATTCCTAAGTTAGTGTAATAATTTTTAAACCAATTACGTTTCCCAATTTGTTGTTCATCCAGTGGGTCACTATACTCCCAATGAGAGATTACTTTTTCATTTTCTAAATCCATTAGAACGTTTTCTAACTGTTCTCTAATACGATTAGGCTTCCAATCTTTCGGGATATCCATTACTGCTAGCAGGCCTTTGTCCCCACCTATAGAATATGGCTTTTTCAATGATGAATACATTTGTCTAATTCTCCATTGCCATGTTAAGTATCGTATTAACCTTTTATGATATTTGTGTCTATAACTATTGTATTCAAGTGCTTTTTTAGACAATAATGCTGTTGTATTATTTGATCCGTATAAATAATTGGTTAAAAAGCTGCCTGGCTTAATACGACAAGATTCAATACCCATATATTCATTTGTAACACTATGTCTCCACAATACAACCGAATCTAATACAAATAATCGTTTAACAACCTCACGCTTTAATTCTAGTCGTTCCCCTTCATCTTCACGGTCATTTAATACTACGACTTCATTCTCATCATTTAAATAGATAAAAATACTTGCTAAAGCTGCAATTCTTTTTGCTATTTTAATTTTATCTTCCGCTCTATAGTATTCCTTATTTTTGACTACTGTTTTTGGAATGTTGCACATCTCTAAAACTTGCTCATAAGAAAAATCAATGAATTCGTCTGGAGATTTTGCTTCGTTTATCCATTGTATTGTAATTGCATCTAAACAATCTGCCGTTAAATCATCCATATTACTCATTACATCATCAACAAGAGTATTCCATCGAGCAGCTTCTTCTATATTAGTAAGTCTTAAATCTTCATCTTTGTGTGAAGAAAGCTGGGCTACACCATTAGAAGATTTTGTTTCAATAGGATATTGTAAAACCTTACTCAGTTCATCTTCTTCAAATTGATTTTTTGCAATCCCATCTCTTAGCTTATAATAAACAGCAGAGTTATTTACCTCATAATAATCCTCATGGTTTACTATACTTGTCTCTTCTATATTTTGATCATTTTCTACTATTATGGAACTTGAAGAAGCTATATTTTGGAATTCTTTGTCTATAAATCCTTCAATTTCTTTATATATTTCTTCCTTATAGGAATCAATTTTGGCATAAATTTGTACTAATGTAGTACCGGATTCTTGTTTTTTCTCTAGCCAAGACACTAATGCAGTAAATGATGGGGAAGCATGAGGTGATGTGAGTACTTTATTATTATTGTTTTCAACATCTTTAAAATATGCATTCCACTTATTCCATACTAGCTCGTTAGTTTTATAAATTGGCTCAGAGATTAACAATGCATCTCGAAACATTTGTAATAAGTTATCCACTTTCTTTTCCTCCCTAAACCATGGATCACAATTAAATAATTCTCAGTATAAAAATCTTAACTACTATTATATTTAATTTATTGTAACAGATATTTACAAATTTTTGTTTCTTTCTTCTCTATTCTGCTTTTCTTGCATTCCTTTTGCAACTTTCTTTCCTGAACTTGCAACATGCTGCTCTTTCTTTTCTCTATTTCTTCTTACTTGCATTTCTTTTGCGCCTTGCTTTCCTTAACTCCTTAACTTGCAACATACTGCTCTTTCTTTTCCCTATTTCTTCTTCCTACATTCCTTTTGCGCTTTGCTTTCCTTAACTCCTTAACTTGCAACATGCTGCTCTTTCTTTTCTCTATTTCTTCTTCCTACATTCCTTTTGCGCTTTGCTTTCCTTAACTCCTTAACTTGCAACAGGTTGCTTTTTTTCTTACCTATTTCCCCTTACTTACATTCCTTTTGCGCTTTGCTTTCCTTATATTTCTCAACTTGCAACATACTGCTCTTTCTTTTCCCTATTTCTTCTTCCTACATTTCTTTTGCGCCTTGCTTTCCTTAACTCTCCAACTTGCAACAGGTTGTTCTTCCTCTTACCTATTTCTCCTTACTTACATTCCTTTTGCGCTTTACTTTCCTTAACTCTTTAACTTGCAACAGGTTGTTCTTCCTCTTACCTATTTTCCTTTACTGACATTCTTTTTGCGCTTTGCTTTCCTTATATTTCTCAACTTGCAACATACTGCTCTTTCTTTTCCCTATTTCTTCTTCCTACATTTCTTTTGCGCCTTGCTTTCCTTAACTCTCCAACTTGCAACAGGTTATTCTTCCTCTTACCTATTTCTCCTTACTTACATTCCTTTTGCGCTTTACTTTCCTTAACTTTTTAACTTGCAACATACTGCTCTTTCTTTTCCCTATTTCTTCTTCCTACATTTCTTTTGCGCCTTGCTTTCCTTAACTCCTCAACTTGCAACAGGTTGCTTTTTTTCTTACCTATTTCTCCTTACTTACATTCTTTTTGCGCTTTGTTTGCCTTATATTTCTCAACTTGCAACACGTTTGCTCTTTCTCTTACCTATTTCTAATCAACTTGCAACACGTTTGCGGTATCCTTTCCCTATCTCTTTCAACTTGCAACAGTATAATTTTTTTCTCAACTAAGTAATTCTAAAAAAAATCATGTCATTTTAAAGTTTTTAAGCTATTTATCTCATATTTTTAATAAGTTACATACATAATATGCAACATGTTTGCGGTATCCTTTCCCTAACTTTCCTACCATTTTCACTCTAATCCTTTATATACCAAGGGTTTAGGTGCTTTTCTATTTACTTTTATACATATTACCCAACTTGCAACACGTTTGCGGTATGCATGCCCTTATTTCCCTCACAAGATGCAACACTGTTTGCGGTATCCTTTCCCTACTTTCATTCTATAAATGCCCACCAATCCTTTTATATCAAGGGTATTTATTACAATTCATTTTTAATGATTGCGTTCACTAACTTGCAACATGTTTGCGGTATCCTTTCCCTAACTTTCCTACCATTTTCACTCTAATCCTTTATATACCAAGGGTTTAGGTGCTTTTTCGCTTACTTTTATACATACCACACAACTTGCAACACGTTTGCGGTATCCTTAACACAAAAAAAAATCATGAAATTCTCTTATCCCTTGATACAACTAGCTTCATAAGCTGTTGCAAGTTGCTAATTTTCTTCTTAAAGGAGCACCTTTCATCATTTTTCGATTTGCTATAATCAAAATTGGTATATTTTATAGTATTTTGACATATATTTCTGAATTTGTAGAACGGAGGTGAAAAAGATGGGAAAATCATTTGTGATACGTAATCAACGTAGCTTAAATGCGAAAACAACAAACGCAGTTTTAGTAACACTAAAGTCTTGGCAAAAGTTTGTGGAAACATTTGAGGAGAAATACTACAGCTATAAAGATACATATTTAGAAGATATTTTGCAGCATATGACATACGAAGAGCGTATTGCGGATGTAGAAGGTTTTGTTGAAAAAGCCAAACCATCTTTTTCACGTCGGGCAATGTCTACACTTGCAGAAAAAGCAGGACGAAAACATAAATTATACGGTATTACGAATGCTGATCTTGAAGTGTTCTTGTACTTACATAAAAAATGCTATACAAACGGCGTCATTCCAAATGTAACCATACATATGATGTGGGAAGATTACAAGCAATATAAAGAAGAATTTGCTTATATCCAACACTCTCAATTCTATATCGCATTAAAGAAATTAAACTTACATAACATTATCTCCATCGAAAATGGAGTAGATGGCCGTTATACAATCAAACTCACTCATTTTATGAATGAGGAAACAGAAAAAGCAAATCCGTACGTATATATTAGTCCTGTTGTATTTACAAAGGATTTCTTTAAGCTATCTGTAGCAGCTAAGAAACTATTCTTAGACATCGCAATGCAACAACATACGGAAACAACATTAAAGCGTTCTTTAGACAAGCAGGACGAAAGAGGAAACAAAACTCACTTCGGTGGGATGTATCGTTTCTTACATAAAAAATATCCGCATCAGATCCGTGCGGTTATCGAGGAATTAACAACTGCATTACCATGTACGGGGAATCCCCTATTCAAAATTTGCAAAATGCAAAAAGGTGTAAAGCATACAAAACGATATACGACATTATATCTGTCTATCCATTCAGACTTCTTATGTTCGAAAGAAGCTGGAGAAGAACAACATAGGGATCCATTTACACCAAAAGCTACCTATGCTCGAAAAGCGAAATTTATCGAATCACTTCTACAAGAGATGAATATCGGTGAATTGTCTGCAGACATGAATAAATTCATTCATGTACTAAAGCATACTTGTCATCGTCAAATTCGCAGTGTAATTCACGGACTACGTGACATGGTTGATCGAAAAGAAGGATATCCAACGAAAATTGTATATACATTGAAGAAACTATTACATCAGACATCTCAATATCAAATTCTCGATACAGCAGCAAAAGAAGGTATCTACCCTCTTATTGCGCAGCATATACCAAAAGAGAGAAATAGCGAACGTGAGCAAGCTATCTTTAATTTCGGCCTACATTATTCTATGTACTCTCTTCGTAACATTAAAAAGATGTTTAAAAATGTGCATGCATTATTGAAGCAGAAGTTTGCGGTACCAGTAACAGAAGAGTCTTATCACCGTAATTATCTAAAATACCAGGAAGAAACGTTATTTAGAAAATATGCATATGATCAGGGAGTGAATCTCCATGCATATATCGCTTTAGAAATTGAAATGCGTGAAAAACTAAAAGTTCGTGGCCATAAAGAACGCACAATTCCAAGTGATGTGCGCGAATGGTTTATCGAGGCAATTGATAAGCTGCCACAAGAAAAACTTCGTGTGATTGAGCTACCAAAGCAGTTTAATTTACTAGAGTTTATGCGTACCTTCGAACGTTTAGTACGTGCTGGTGTAACAATAACAGCTCCAGATCAGGTGCTACACGCAATGGAAATAAAATAATAGTAACGAGCTCTCTATTTTTGAAAAAATCGAAATTAGAGGGCTATTCGTAGTTGTTTCATTCATACTCTTTTTCTACTACTCTATTTATAAATACAAAATCAGAAGGACTTCATGTAAAATGAAGTCTTTTTTTATGCACTTCTATACAAATTCTCTTCTAGCACTATATAACTCTCCACATAGTGCCAGGGAGTATTCTTCTAATGTAATAAAACATACCTCATAATACCTACAAAAAATCAAAAATAAAATTATAAAAACAGTGGATATGAGGACAAATATACTCGAATGTGAATAGTATTTTTCTGACATCATTGTAACTACTAGTATTGTTGTATATATCTAATAAAAATCATCAATAATAATGTGAGTTATGTGTAAATACTGAGTAATGTTAACAAATAACTACATTTTCTGAACAAAATGTGGATAATTGAACGTTAAATACTGCTTATTTACCAAAATAAAGTAAATGAAGCTTATTTCCATAGTTGAATAAATATAAAGTAATTTGTATCAATTTCTTTCCGATTTCATGTAGAAACATATGATTTTCTTTCTGCTTTTTTGTAGAATTGAAAGTCTTATAATTATTGAATCTACGGATACATTTTTTACTATTTATGATTTTTTACGTGCTAACATCAAATTTTCCCTTGTGGGAGTAGAGTTTCCCCCTATTTTTGATAACCTATAATAGTTTTATCTTTATTTCTTTTTAATATATAAGATATATATTTATAATAGATTTTATTATTAGTAGTATGAGTGTTAATAAAATGTCAGATCTAATCAAAAAAATTTAATAATGTCCATAGTATTTTTCTAAATGAAAAAAGCCTAATAGCTGTGCTAGTTATTCACATTATTTTTTAGTTGTAATATCTAAATATAAGCCCTCGTGCCTATTTATTTTAATATCTTTACTACAGTACAAGCGATGATAGTAAATTTTCTCTCATTACATATGTCTTGTAATGTTCTTAATACCATTTGTCCATTATGCATAAATTTAATTTGTTCGGATATATTTAACTTTTGAATGTTTAGATATTCCATACAATTGCAATCATAGATCGTTTCCTTTAAATAAACCCCTATTGTTTCATGAGAAAAACGAGCACAAATTATGTGCTTTTTCATTTAGTGTACTATTAGCCTCCGATGTTCTATATACAAGTGATTCCTAACTTGAATGCAACACAAAAAGAACTTCTTCAAGTCGATTAAATATGTGCATAGCAAAATAAGCTATATATACACTAATCGGCTCAAAGAACTCCTTTCACAATTGAAACAAGATGAAACTTGCTTATACAACTCAACTACAATAAAAAAAGGTGAAGCTTTTGATACAACTCCACCTTTTTAGTATACTTCCCTATTTTTTCGAAGAAACAGGATCCATTTTTAATGTTTTTATTCCTTCTTTTAATGTAAATGCATCTGCTCTTAATGTTTTCCAACTATCTTTTGCTGCATTCAGGTTAGGTTTTAAAAATTTAAATTTATTTTGATCTGCCTTTTGGGATGCTTTATCAATATGATTAAGTACTCCTGAATATTGAGAATCTAAATCATGCCATTGTGCTGACATATAGGTAAGAGCATTAATAGCTGATCCAATTGCATTTTGCATTTCAGCAATATTATTATACGCAACCCCAACTACACGATTTAATGTTATTTTATAGTCTACCGTTTGCCGTAATTGCGCTAATAACGGCTCTAACGTACCTAAATTATTTCTTGCTACCCCTATCATTACACCTCCAGCAATCCATGTAGGGATTGAGGGATATGATACAGTTATTATTCCATCCGATTCTACTTGTTTAAAATGTCTTATTTGCTCTAAAACATCATTTAGGCGTTTTTCATCTTCATCTATTCCAGATGCTTGATTTTTTAAAATCGATTGCAAGATATCTTTATGACCTCCAAATGCTCGGACATCTTCTCCAATACTATCTCTTAACTTAGCTAGTTCTTGTATTAAATTCTGTGTATATGCTTGGTTTTGTTTAATCTCACCTTGTAAATCTGTAATGCCTTCTTTTAATGTATCTGCATCTCCTTCATTAATTGCTTCTACTAATGTATCGTAATAATTGTCAAATGTGGTATCATACTCTACAATTCCTGTAAGGGTATCTAAAAGTTGTTTTTTTATGTGCGCATCCCATTTTGTAGCATGCTCTCTTGCATTCTTTTGATCTTGTGCAATTTGACTAGGTAGATTTGTATATCCTTTAATATCAATTCCTTCAAAGTTAACATCTGGATTATTAATTAACAAATAAGAGTAATCATTCATGGATTTTGCAAATACCCCAGCATCTTGCAAAGCTTTTTTCATCTTTTCACTGTTTACAGAAAGAGATATATCTTCCGTACTGGTTTGTTCTATTTTACTTTCACTTGCAAAAGCAGCTACTGGTGAAACTACAGTAGTTGTTGTCAGGGTTAAAAACGTCGATACAGCAAGTAGTTTATAAGGAAAATTATTATTCACTTTAATTCCTCCTATGAATATATATTAATTTTTAGTTTGTTTTTTCTTGTTTAAAAGCAATGTCTTTTGAAATGAATTCTGCGTCCTTATGAATGTCATTCCAACTTTGTTTAGCAGCTTTTAAATCGTCAGGTATTAACGAAAGTTTATGTTCTTGCATTTGATCGATATTATCATATAAATCTTTATAATTAGCCCCCATTTTATTCCATTGTTGCTGAATACTTGTTAGAGACATTATTGCTTGATCCACTGTCTGATACAAATATGTTAGAGTGTCTTTCGTATTAGTAAGTGAAATAACCGCTTGATTAGCCAGATCAGCTTTCATACTTAATTCTCCGATTTTATTCGAAATTTCATTATAAGAATTCATATGATTAGATGCCTCGACACCAGCTGCTGTTCCTAAACCGATACCAGCTGCTCCTAGAGCTGTAAGACCGCCAACAACAGCTGGTGTAGCTGTACCACCCGTCACAACAATTACTACCGCTCCTGCAATCGTTCCAATAACTAAAATAGCAGCTCCTAATCCACCACCAATTGACCAGGCTAATACATTATCAAAATGTGATTTCTGTGTAGAACGTAAATTCTCAATTTCGGCCTGAAGTTGTGGGACTAGTGCTTGTTTTCCCGCTAATATAGCTGTCAATCCGCCCTGTCCATCTGGACCACCAACATTATTTTTAAAATCTACAGTATTTGTATACAACTTTGTTTTAAAAGCCTCTAACATCTTAATGACTTCCGTAACATCATTTGAATTTGTATGAATTGTATCGATTAAATCCCCTATTCCTTCTTTGAGGCTCACCTTATCTTTCTTTTTTACAGTGTCTACTAATGTGTCGTAATAGTTTTGAAATTGCTCATCATAATTTACAATATTACGTGCTGTTTTTTGAATGTTTGGCTTCGCTGTATCTAACCAGTAATTTGCATTGATTCGTGACAGTTCCTGATTTAGGTGAATATTTTTAATTAATTCTCCTCCTCCGGAACCTAAATCAATGTTGGATAAATTTACATTCGGTTGCTTAATCATAGTTTTTGCGTACAAATCCATTACAAGAATATGAGAGCCTGTTTCAGCCAACGCTTTCTTTAATCCATCAGGTCCTAACGCATAATTTTCTATTTTCTGTTCCTGAGCTGTGTGTTCTTGTGCAAGTGCATGAATAGTACTACCATTCGTAGCAGTTATAACCGTTGCTAAAGTGGCTAAAGTTATAACCTTAAATGGAAATTTCATCATTTGATCTCCTCCTTATTTTCAGTTGCAATATAATCCTTTTGATAAACCTGTGTTCTTAATATTAGAATTTATAAACTTGCTCTTCGAGTTGAGTTGTTACACTTTTTAATCGTCTTAATGTATCTTTTTGAGACTGAGTGTTATTGGCATCAACTTCAGTCGATAATTTTGTAATACTATTATTTATTAGATCCAAATCCTCTTTGTAACGTTTCATTAGCTCAATTTCTCCATCTACTTGGTTAGCAAATGTATGCAAATCATTTTGCATGAAAAGAATCATTGATTTTTGTAAATCCGCTACAGTTAATTTAGTTGTTAAGTCATATAATTTCTGATTTTGTTTCTCTAAATCATTTAAATATGCACGTTGCTCTGCTGTTAGTTTATTAATTTCAGCAAAAGTATTATATGTTTTTTTTATTTTTTCAGGATCAATCACTTTCATAAGATCATACTCTTTCGTTTTTGTAACTGCAGCTGCAGCGATTTCACCTTTTTTACTTTTCTCTATTGCTTCACGTGCTTCTTTTTTGGCAGCCTCAATTTCTATAGCTGATTTTCCCTTTTCTTTTGCTTCTTGCTCTGCTTTCTTCTCTGCGTCTACAATAGCATTGTTTATTTCTTTTCCTTTGTTATACGCTACTACTGCTGTTTGAGCAGCCGGTTCAATGATATCTTTCGATAGACTATAAATTTCTTGGAATACCTTTAGCCCTTGTTCATTTAAGGCTCCTGGTAATAATGCTATTTGCTGTAAATCATTTTGAATTGATTTTTTTGTATCTAGCATTTCATTTTTTAACTTATCTATTTTTCCTGTTCCCTCTGAATTAAGGACACTCTGTGCTTTTGCCACATCAGTATCAAGATTTTTCACCTTTTTATCTAACTGTAGTTTTAGATCTGTTAACTCATTAATTTGACGTTGCACACTTTCTTGGTTTGTTATGGTCATGTCTTGAAGGACTTCCAGTCTATCTGTAAACCCTTCTTTATCTTCCCCATTATCTACAAATCCTTTTAATGTTGGATAATAACTATTAAATTTAGTTACAAATCCTTTACTTTTTGAATTTAATAGAATTAATTTGGGATAAAGTTCGGATGACCACTCTTTCATATCTTGTTTAATTAGAAATTGAGTTGTATTTAAAGATGGAACTTCTACAAGTTGTACATTCGGACTTGCTAAGGCTCCATCGACAAAGGTTTGTGTTAATTTGGAGTGTGCACCTATTTTTCGTAACGCTGAGGAAATATCTATATTATCTTGTTTTGTTTCTGCTTGAACGATTGGCGTTGCGAGAGTATTGATAGGAATAGTCGCCCCGGTAGCAATTGATGTTATTAAAAATCCTGTCATAATTTTATTCTTCATTCCTTACACCTCTTCACTATTGTTTTTTACAAGTTTTGATCGTAAATGTTGTACAACCTAACGTTAGGATTTCTTCACACACACTTGAGGATAAAAAATTTTTCAAAAGAGTAAGTGCATCTCGTTTTTTATTTGTTTTTGATAGAATATAAGGTCCTTACTTCCCCCCCATTTTAATCACTATGTTTTTCATAAGTAAACTAGAAAATTGTGTATCTAATGTTCGATTTTTCTGACATTAAATGTTTTATTTTTTTCTAATTATATTTAAAAAGTTTTTATACTATTATCACTTCATGAAGTGAAATAATTTTACTACTATAATTAAACATAAAATTTGTTGGTATCATTGAATCTTAATAAATATCATATAAAAAAATGTTATTACTATAATTTTATGGGATTTTATGTATTATGTACTTTATATGAATATGTACAATTGCATACTCATATAAAGTACTATCCTTGAATAATATACAAGGCAGTCACCATACATTCCTATCAACTTAAGAGTTTTTACTTCCCCAATTGTAAAAAAGTTGTTATTTCTAAAATTTAACTAGAAAAGATGATGTTTTTTATCCATCTTTCAATTCAAGATGAATTACAACTATTTTTTAAAGTTTGTTCGAACTGGAGAATACAACCAAATTAATCTAGATAATATAGTGACGAAGTTTTTTCTCAGAAAGCAGGAACTGATTCTAAAAATGCAATAACTTTATTGCTACTCAACAATTCCTTAATCGGTCTTTCCGTTCAGATTTTTTGGGAACTATAAGTATATCCCTTAAGATAAACAGATCCCAAGGGACAAAACATCGCAATTTTTTTAAAACGTCGAGACTTTATTTAAAAAACGACATTAAGAATTTTCTTCAAATCCAGGGGCATAACTTTGCAGCAAACAAAAGAACCATAAGTTTGCTGTTCCAGAAAACTTATGGTTCATATTACACTTATTTTGAAAGTTATTCATGCGAATCTTATGTTTATTTTTCTTCAGCCTATATTACCTTTAATTAAATTGGAATAGTTGATAAAATCAATCATTCCAAATGTTCATTTAATGTTGAACCTTTTTTAGTCATGTTAAAAAATCCTCTCCAAGTAATGGTGTAACATCAAAGTGTGTACATGGTCTTTTTTACATTGTCTACCTAAAGAGGATAATATCGATCATTACTTTGATTAAGTCCTTTTGTTTATATATATTTATTTTTAAACCGTCGTTTACAGCAGATTAACTACTACCTGTCTTTCTATCCACTTATCTAGCTTATTTTTCGTATCATCATTTAATCGTTTTCTTTTACCGGATAACATCCTTGAAAGTGTTGAATACGAAATATCTATTTCTTTCGCTAACTCACGAATACTTTTATTATTCTTCTCTTTATACGTGTTCATCTTTTCAATATAAAACTCAATACTATTAGGGGGTTCTTGATTTACTATACTTATTGGCTTCTCTTCAATTACCGGTGGCTTTTCTTCCATCTCAATGACCAAGGGTACTTGCTGCTTACTTTTCTTAGTAATCAACTCTTGTTGTAATTTAACAAGTTCATTTGTAGGAGAAATGCTTACTTTTAATTTTAACCAGTAGTTTTCAAACCAGTTTTTTCCCTTACATTTTTCTTCATCAATTTCGGGAGAGTATTTCCACTCTTGAATTACTTGGTCGCTCATAAGGTCATCTAAAGTCTTTTCAAAAACTTGTCTTATTAGACTTGGTTTTCTATTCATGCTTATCTCCATTACTTGTAATAACCCTTTAGGACCACCAATACTATAAGAATGTGTTAAATGTTGATAGGATTGTTGAATGCGCCAACGCCAACTTAGATATCTGGTTAATCTTTTGTGATATCTCTGTTGCTTGCTGTTATACTCTAGGGCTTTTTTTGATAATAAACCTGTTAGCTTTTCAGATCCATAGAGATATTTTGATAAAAAGCTTCCTGGTGTAACGTTCATACTCTCTATTCCTAATGTTTTATCCGTATCAATATCTTTTGCAATGATAATTTCATCCATTACAAATAACCTTCGAATTCTTTGCTTTTTATAAGTTAGGCTTTCATTTGGATCTTTTTCATTTAATATCACGATCTCATTATCTTCATTGACATAAATAAAAATACTAGCAAGAGCAGCTAATCGCTCCATAATTTTTAATCTGTCTTCTTTTCGATAATAAGACTTACCATTTTTGATTTGTTTCATATTACACATATCTAATATTTGTTCGTAATGTACAGGCACAATAGTCTTATCATTTTCCGCACTCTTTACCCAAAGTTCAGTTACAATATCGAGGCAGTCCGCCGTCAAATCGTCCATTACTCTTGTTAAAAAAGTAGAATCAATCAGTGTATTCCATCTTTTTAATTCTTTTCTTTGTAATTTCATATCACCATCATCGTGTGACGATACTACCACTAGACTATTTTGTTTATCCTGTAATTGAGCAATCCGTACATTCTTATCTTGGTCATCTGTAAACTTATTCTTAGCAATAGTGTCTGATAAATGGTACATAAACCCTGCATTACTTCGTTCTATATAATCACTCTTAGCCTCTGAATGTAAAGGTAATTCTTTTGCGATAATAGGCAGTTTAATTCCAAACTCCATATATAAGTCATCTCTTAGACATTCAAAAATTTCTTCCCTATGATTTTCTAGTTTTGGAAGAATGTCTATCCCTGATAATCCTAAAGCTTCCTTTTTAGAAACCCATTTTACTAGCTTTTCGAAAGTCTGTGATGAATAAGATGAGTTGTAAATTTCCTGTAGATCTCTTTCTACATCTTGATAGAATTGTTGCCATTTATTTAAAACCTTTTCACTTCCCTCAACTCCAGCTAAAAGAGGGTAAGCTATATATAAGGTGTTTTGAAATAGTACTTTTAACTTCTCCACTAATAATCCTCCTAATTGCTTCTAATACAATTATATCAATTGCTACTAATCATTCATACCATGTTAATTCTAATATATTTTAATGTCGTAAAAAGATAGCATACATAGAATACAACCATTAATTATTATGTATGTGACGGTTTTATTTAGTGCTTTTATAGACTCAGCTTTTCTTTCAAAAGAAATGTGGGGATTTGTACTATTAATAATTTTAATTTCAATTTTGTTTCCATATATTTTTAACATTTTAACTTTTGCTAGAAATAGATGGACTAAATTAGTTTGTTTTAAATTTTGTTTTGAGCAGATTTTAGATGAAAGAGAGAGTGAATGATTAAACGTATAAGAGATTGTGAACTCTTTATTTACAGTGTTTTCAATGTATACTTTTATTATATAAATTGAGGATATCAGGGGGTTCGGAGAGAAGTTAATATTTAAGGGGATTTGAAGGTAAACTAATAATAAAAAGTTTACATTGGAAAATAAGAAAAAGAAACTGGTTTTTAAGGTTCTTTTTCTTATTTTGATAATATTTGTATCTTATTGTAGTTAATATATCTTATAATTAGTTTATTGTAATTTATAGTTAAAGAGGGTGATTGAACATGACAGTGCAAAAAGAAAAAGTAACTAGGCGGGTTGTTTGTAGGAAATGTAAATCTGATCAAATAGTTGGTAATAAACGTGGTTATAATTTTAAAAGGATGTTTTTAATTATGTTTCTTATGTTAGCTACACTTATAGCTATTGGAATAGTTCCTCGACATTCTCCACTTCAGGATATGGCTGCATTTGTTGGTTTTTTAATGATGCTCCTAGGGGCACCGATAACTTTATTCAGTGGATTTATTGGTAGAAAAAATATTGTCAATGGTTGTATGAATTGCGGACATACATGGATGCCTAAAAAATAGAATGTCTATAGATCAAAAAAGAAAAGACAGCTGATTGATTGCTGTCTTTTTGCCTATTTTTGAGTAATAAATTAAAGTTTCTTAATTATTACTTGTTCGCCATCCTTCATAATGTCCTGTCCATGAATTTTTACTTACTTCAGTTACTCCTTTTAAATACCAAGTTACTCCATTCCACTCTTTTACAGTGGGTATTTCCCCTTTTGATTTGTAACCAGGAAAGTCTTGTTTTTCTTTTTTCTTAACAAAACTTTTTTTATTATCAATTGTTTTTAATTTTACACTTGTATCAGTAGGTGTTTCCGCAAATACTCCTCCAGCACCAGATAACATAATTCCAGTTGCTAATGTTCCAATTATTACTTTCTTAAACATGAAAAATCCCCCTTTTTTGGAATGAATATTACATAAATAAGAATACCATATTATTTGTATTTCCTAACATTTTAATTTATTTATAAATATTTAGTTGAATATTCAAAATATATAATTATTGTGAAATGTTTTGAAAATAATTAGTCCTATTAGTAGTGGATCTCAAGTGAATAATTGGAAGAAAACTAAATTATTTATAGGGTTAGAAGTATAGAATCCAAGCTTTTCCAATAGTCTCTTTTTGTTTACTTCTTCGTTTTGACGATCATGGAGATTATAGTGTTCAAAATGTGTTTGGATTTACTTTTATAATTATTGTATTTTTAGGATTTCCTGTAACAATATTCAGTGGATTTATTGGTAGAAAGAACATTGTCAATGGTTGCATAAATTGTGGACATACGTGGATGCCTAAAAAATAGAATGTTATAGGTGTCAAGAAAGAAAAGACAGCTGATTTATTGCTGTCTTTTTCCTTTCCTCGAGTGATAATTGAAAGTAAATCTTTATTGATTTTTGGGTTTTGAAATTACTAAAAATAGAATTGTATATAGTACCGTTCCTAGTATTACTATCAATAAGGACATTGAAATATCTGAAAGGATGCTAACCCAATCTTTATTTTAAATATATTTGATAATGTCTTTATAAAATATTAAGTTCATAAAGATAAACATTGGTAGACTCCAAAATAAAAAAATATTAAATAAATGGAAACTAATATTCAAGAATTAACTTTCGTATTTGTAATAGCAACAATACACTTAGTTTTTATTAGTTTGTAAACCCTTTTCACTAAATGGAAGTAAAACATGCAACATCTTTCCCATCTTGCGTACCCTTAGTCCAAAACAAGCAACATCACTCTCAACTTACGTACTATTCCACTAGAATAAGCAACACTAAACATTTAAATTATTTAATTTCAGGTGAAAAAGAAGCAACATTCTTCCCATCTTGCGTACTTTTTTTCTAAATAAGCAACGTTTTTCCCAAGTCGCGTACCCATTTTCCTGAAAAAGGAGCAACACCTTTCCCAAGTTGCGTACCAAAAATCAATTGAAATATCAATAAAGTATTGATATTAAAGGATTTCTCCTTTTCTCATTAAATAGCATCATACAAGAAAAGAGCAACATTCCTTCCCAAGTCGCGTACCAAAAATAAAAATAACAATTTTCTCTATCCCTTGTCGCTCTAAGACCCATAAGGTGTTGCCTTTTTTGAAATTCTCTCTTAAAGGGCACATTTTTACAAAATTCGATTTGCTATAATCATAATTGGTATATTTTATAGTATTTTGACATATATTTCTGAATTTGTAGAACGGAGGTGAAAAAGATGGGAAAATCATTTGTGATACGTAATCAACGTAGCTTAAATGCGAAAACAACAAACGCAGTTTTAGTAACACTAAAGTCTTGGCAAAAGCTTGTGGAAGCATTTGAGGAGAAGTACTACAGTTATAAAGATACTTATTTAGAAGATATTTTGCAGCACATGACATACGAAGATCGTATTGCTGATGTGGATGGGTTTGTCGAAAGAGCCAAACCATCTTTTTCACGTCGCGCAATGTCTGCACTTGCAGAAAAAACGGGAAGAAAGCATAAATTATACGGCATTACGAATGCTGATCTCGAAGTGTTCTTATATATACATAAGAAATGCTTTACTAATGGTGTCATTCCCAATGTAACCATACATATGATGTGGGAAGATTACAAACAATATAAAGAAGAATTTGCTTATATCCAACACTCTCAATTCTATATCGCTTTGAAAAAGTTAAGCTTACATAACATTATCTCCATTGAAAATGGAATTGATGGCCGTTACACAATTAAACTCACTCATTTTCTGAATGGGGAAACAGAAAAAGCAAATCCGTACATATATATTAGTCCTGTTGTATTTACAAAGGCTTTCTTTAAGTTATCTGTAGCGGCTAAGAAGTTATTTTTAGATATCGCAATGCAACAACATACAGAAATAACGCTAAAGCGCTCTTTGGACAAGCAAGACGAAAGAGGAAACAAGACTCACTTTGGCGGGATGTATCGTTTCTTACATAAAAAATATCCGCATCAAATCCGTGCGGTTATCGATGAATTAACAATTACATTCTCATGTACGGGTAGTCCCCTATTCAAAATTTGCAAAATGCAAAAAGGTGTAAAGCATACAAAACGATATACAACGCTATATCTATCTATCCATTCAGACTTCTTATGTTCGAAAGAATCTGGAGAAGAACAATACAGGGATCCGTTTACACCAAAAGCTACCTATGCACGTAAAGCGAAATTCATCGAATCACTTCTACAAGAAATGAATATCGGTGAATTGTCTACAGGCATGAATAAGTTCATTCATGTACTAAAGTATACTTGTCATCGTCAAATTCGTAGTGTCATTCGTGGGCTTCGTGATATGGTTGATCGCAAAGAAGGATACCCTACAAAACTTATATATACATTGAAAAAACTATTACATCAGACATCTCAATATCAAATTCTGGATACAGCGGCGAAAGAAGGTATCTACCCTCTTATTGCACAACATATACCAAAAGAGAGAAATAGTGACCGTGAGAAAGCTGTCTTTAATTTTGGTCTACATTATTCTATGTACTCTCTTCATAACATTAAGAAGATGTTTAGAAATGTACATGCACTACTGAAGCAGAAGTTTGCGGTACCAGTGACGGAAGAATCTTATCACCGTAATTATCTAAAATACCAGGAAGAAACGTTATTTAGAAAATATGCATATGATCAGGGAGTGAATCTCCATGCATATATCGCTTTAGAAATTGAAATGCGTGAAAAACTAAAAGTTCGTGGCCATAAAGAACGCACGATTCCAAGTGATGTACGTGAATGGTTTATCGAGGCAATTGATAAGCTGCCACAAGAAAAACTTCGTGTTATTGAGCTACCAAAGCAGTTTAATTTACTAGAATTTATGCGTACCTTCGAACGTTTAGTACGTGCCGGTGTAACAATAACAGCTCCAGATCAGGTGCTAACCGCAATGGAAATAAAATAATAGCAACAAGCTCTCTATTTTTGAAAAAATCGAAAGTGGAGGGCTATTCGTGTTTGGTTTATTCGGCCCTTTTTTTACTAATCTATTTATAAATACATAACTAGAAGGACTTCATGTAAAATGGAGTCTTTTTTTATGCATTTCTATATAAATCCTCTTCTACCTATAGTAGAATCTCCACACTACACATTAAGTATTCTTTACGTGTAGTAAAATATCCAATTTTATATCTACAAAAAATCAGAAGGATATTAATAAAAATAGTAGATATGAGGACAAATATGATCAAATGTGAATACTATTTTACTAATATTGTTGGGAATACTAGTGCTATTGAATTTATCTAATAAAAATCATCAATAATAATGTGAGTTATGTGTAAATACTGTGTAATGTGAACAAATAGCTACATTCTCTGAACAAAATGTGGATAAATAAAACCCGGACACCTCCCTATTTACCAAAATATAGAAAAAACACTCTATTTTAAAGGTTGAATAAATATAATATGATTTGTATCAATTTTTTTCCGATTTTATGTAGAAATATATAATTTTCTTTCTGCTTTTTTGTAGAATTGAAATTCTAATAATTATTAAATTTAGGGATACATTTTCTACTATTTATGATTTTTTACGTTCTAATATTAAATTTTTCCTTGTGAGAGTTGATCTCTTCCCCATTTTTGATAGCCTATAAAAGTTTTGTCTTTATTTCTTTTTAATATATAAGATATATATTTATAATAGATTTTATTATTACTAATATGATTGTTAATAAGATGTCAGACCTAATTGAAAATATTTGTAAAACCCGTTATAATAATGGTAATTAAACATATCATTACTCCCATGTAAAAGGACAAATCTACGAATCCTTATTAGGACGAGATTTGTCTTTTTTTCATTGAAAATAAAAAACAACATATCAAAAAGGAAAAGGGTTGTTTGTCCGTTTTCCTTTTTGATATGCCAGCAACCGAGCGTAGCAAAGGGCGGTAGCAGGTCTTTCACTTATTTTTTGTTATAATATATAATAAGAATTTAGGTGATTATAATGATCAAGGGTATTAGTTTAGAAGTAGCATTAGAAGCATTTTCTGCTTATTTAGCAGAAAATGGACGTAAACAATCTAGGGTTGAACGTTATAATTACGATATTAAAGGTTTTTATAAGTGACTAAGAGCAAATGAGAAACTCCTACATATCAAATCATGGAGTGAACTATCTAAAGAAAATTATTAGGAGTATTTCTATGAGCTAGAAAACAAGACACAGAATATGGCGGTTCTTAAATAAATTGAACATGTTTAAACTTCAGTATATGGTTTTCACCTCTCCTTAATTCCTGATCAATCACTAAGTGATAAGGATTTTATAATCGAAGCAGAAAAAAACTATTAAAACAAACTATACTTTCAACAAAAGGATTAACAGAAAGACAAGTTAAATATCGCCCTCTTATTATGGATAGAAACGCTTTTATAATAGATTTAGTAGTAAACTATGGGTTGTCCTTACAAGAGCTTGTATCGCCTAATATGAGCCATATACAGTTTGTTAGAAATACCTTAGTGGTTCGTGGTGAGAATGGCATAAATAGATATATCATTATAAAAGGATTATACGAAAATTATCTACAAGTACTTTAAAAAAAACCATAATTTTTCCTCCAGTTATATATATCGAATAGTAGCAAACAAACCTGATATTATAATTTACAAATATAAGTGTAACACACCTAAAACACTATAGGATGCCAAACAAAGCCTTAACCATTTGTTCCTCTATAGTTTAAAAAGAAAAAAGACATTGAAACAAACCGTTCAATGTCTTTTTTCTTTTTAAATGTTTGTATACTCAAAGTATAATTTTTCTGGTTTTCCATACATGTTAATTTCATTTTGATATAGGACAGCTAATGGCTGAGACATCTCAATGCTTTCCACATAGGATAATGAAGCAGTTGCTTCTATTTTTTCTTTAATCTCATTAGGAATGGCTGAGTAAGATAAGTTATTCATTTTACTTCCTAGTTTAGTATCTGTAGCAGCTTCATAATAAATCTCGGTAATTAAAAATTCATCATCTTCCGGATCATACATGTATCCTCGATTAACTGTAATCATATTATATAACTCCTCTCAAGTTTCATATTCTGATTCCTCGTGCTTTTAGCATTGCAACAAGTACTTTCCATATTTAGATTCCCTTTTTCTTCTCTTTCGAATGCCATTATGAATGGATACTTATTATCTTACTTCATCGTAAAATTTTGGAATTTCCAACAATATAAAGGTTTGATTTTATAGATAGTAAGTTCATAACTTTTAACGCGGTAATTAATTTTTTTCTTTTGAAAGTTTTAAATGATTTCCCCTATTGATAATGTTGGCTTATCTAAAGTAATTACATGTTCATATTTCATCATAAATATCCTCTTTTCTAAATAAAAAGCACGAAATATGTGCGTTTATCCATATTTTTTTATGCTATGCTCTGTAAAAATTCATATAATCTCCCCTCTAAATTAAACAAAAAGCACAAAATATGTGTTTTCTCATTTAGCATACTTTTAGTCCTAAAAGTTTATGTATAAGTGATTCCTAACTCGAAGACAACACAAAAAGGACTTCTTCAAGTCGATTAAAATGTGCATATCAAAATAAGCTATATATACACTAATCGGCTCAAAGAAGCCCTTTCATAATTGAAACAAGAATACAACTTGTTTCTAAAACTCAACCACAACACATAGGGTGTGGGAATAAACGGAATCAATTAAACAATAAATATAGATTTATATTAAACTATTTTTATATTATATTCAATTATTTTCAATAGAACAGGGATAAGAAGGAAGTTTATATGCAGATCCCACATGTATTGTATAATAATGCCCCTGAATCCCCTGCTATAAATCCCCTCTTATATTCAGTTCCTGGAGTTACTTCATGTACTGTATTTCAAAATATAGCTTTTCTGGCTTTTGATTTTGAACTAAATAACAAAGTATTTCCTTTATATTTATTTCTTCTACTTCAACACTTTCCATATAGGTCATACTTTCGTTTTCCTGGACCTTTTGAAAAATAGCAACAGGTACTTTAACTGCATCAAATACACCCATTTTACTGCCTAACTTTTTTTCTGATGTACCTTCATAGAAAATTTCATTTACTATTACCTCATTATCATCAGGATCGTACATGTACCCTCTTTGTATACGTAGCAATATAGTACTCCTTTCTTGTATATTCCTCCAATAAAATAACTATATTTGTATATAATGTTATTTGATTAACAGGTGTCAAAGAATATTATTTCGCAAAATCTGTGCTTTGTATAGAGGTAGATACAGGATTATTAATTTTGTTAAGTTTTTTTGAATACTCCAAGCTAATTATAAAATAAACAAGCCACCCTTAAAGCGAAAGCTTGTATGGTGGCTTAGTTTTCTATAAATAGCTTTGTATCTAATTGTTTGATCTCCCCTTCTGCAAGAGGTTGATAAAAAGCGTGTTGTAATCCTTGAAAATGTAAAGATTCCCCTATGCATAACAATACTTTACCAGGAATTAAATCAAGTAATAGTTCATTATTAATTTGCTTTGCTTGTTTTTTAGTAGAAACATAAATAACTAAGATTGTAGGGTTATTCCCTAAGTCCTGCATAATAACATCTTTTCCTGACTCTACAAAAGTCTGCCATCTAGCAATTATTCGTTTTAAT
The DNA here is from genome assembly GCF_038008465.1 of Bacillus sp. CH_48. Lineage (NCBI taxonomy): Bacteria > Bacillati > Bacillota > Bacilli > Caryophanales > Bacillaceae > Bacillus > Bacillus sp. CH_48. The sequence goes on from NZ_JBBOZF010000001.1 coordinate 79,966, forward strand.
CGATCCTTTTGATCAGATAATAAGGTGGAGTATACAACAAAGTTAAATTTACGTTCTTTTCCTCCATTTACTATAAAACTTAAAGAAGGGGTAAAAACCCCTTTACTAATAGATGGATGCATAATATGACCTAAAAATGAAGGAGCGTAGCGTAAATGACAAAGTAGGTCTATGTCATGCCAATAACGCAGGTGAACATATTTACCATGATTGTCAAGACGCTCTGGGGCAAAGAAGAACATATTTCCTTGCCAGTATTTTAGTAGTTTAAATCCATTATTGGATAAGGTATATGTTTCTTCAAAGATTTCCATATCAAAAATTTCTACTTGCCATTTTTCGATAAATTGATAGTAAAGTAATCCTTGAAGTGCATTGTTAATTCTCTTCCGCGAAAATTTATTCTTGAATAGATATAATAAATGATTAAACCGAACGGATGTATGAACACCAATAAAATTGAGTATAGCATATTGTTCCTCTGTTAAAAGCTGCTTAAACTTAACTAATTCGTCATAAGAGTGGAATACATAGGTTTTATCCAAATCATGTATCCGATATATTTGAAGTCCTTGTATATCCTCACTTGATAAATGAGGAATAGAAGGAATATAAGTAGACATTTGTTTCTCTATTGTACGCATAATCATCCATTAAAATTGGTAAATTGACGAATTAGATTTTTTACTTTGGCCTTGCGGATAATTTAGGATACGTACAGTTCCTCTTCTATTTTTAGCATCAATATTAAGCAGCTCACATGTAACAATTGTTTGGTTTACTGCGTCATCCACAGTTGGATTTGCCAGATTACGACCCTTTAGCCCTTTAAACTGAATACCTGGTGCAACTTCTACGAAAATCCCAGCAATAGCATCTACACCTACAATTTTACCTACAAAGCGGTCACGTCGTTTGTTTAATTCTAATAGTTTTTCCATTGGATCCGTTTCAAGTTTCTTTTTATTTCCTCTAAACTCATAGCGCCCATCCTTTTCCACTACTTTATCGATGATAAGCTCTACAACATCGCCAATAATAATATCCGCCGAACGAACGAATGAATGAGACCATTGCGAGTATCTTACTCCTACTGTTACACCATGAACTTCAACCAGAATAGTTTGTGCAGATGGAATATGTCCAGAAACTGTTCCTGTGTATACTTTATTCCCCTCTTGCTCTACTATTTCTTCATATAATTTTCTTTGCAGTGCAAGTTCTCCTGCAGTGATAGATACAACAGCAAAGTTCCCTTCCTCAGTTCTTTGGAAATGCTCAATAATAACGGGTTTTGTTTTACCTATCAGCCATTGAGGATTTTTAGGAATATTTATACCTGCCTCTGTAAGTGGACAATATGCTGTTGTATGAGTACCAATTTGCATTGTGAGCACTTGTATCCGCTCAGATGTCCCGTTTTTAGTTGGGAATAATTTTTCAGATACTATGGTAATTAAGCCTTTCCCTACAGTACGTTCACGTTTCATACGAGCTAATTCTTCTAATTCATATTCACGTATTCTTTCAAATTGATTGAAAGTTGATTCTATAAAGATGTCCTCTAGCGTGTTATCCGATTCAAATGCCATCCCTAGTTCTTTTGTAATATGAGTATTTACCTTATCTTCAACCATTATATTTTCCTCCTAGAACGTAAAAAAGGACACACCTGTACCGTTGGAATGGTACGTAAGGTGTGTCCTTCACGTAAGTCATGTTTTATTTGTATAATTATTAATTAAAATATAACGTTTTTATGTAATTTGTGCAAGTATTATTTTTTGAAAAGGGAAAAGTTAAAATACTATATCTAACCTTTCTTCCTAATTTAAGTTAGATTTTCCCTAAAAATATAATCTTGAATAAAAAGTTATTTTAGGTTTCTATAGGTATTAATCAAAAAAATCATCTAATTCCTTACTCATTACATTAGATGTATTTTTCTTTTGTTGCTGGTTTTTATTAAGTAGTGAATTTGTATTGTTATACGTATTCTTTTGTTTGGCTTTTAAGTTTTTTTTGCGTTCTTTATAGTCGATATGTTTATCTTCATGCTGCTCTTCATTATTTCTAGTGTTCTCTACCATATTCTTTTCTAAGTTTTGATGAACAGTAATGCTAATAGATTCGTAAACTTTTGCAACCTCTTCATCAAGTTTATTTTCTTTAGTGGGATTAACTGTTTTTGTAGCTGGTTTCAAATTAGTTTTCATATCTGTTTTTGTTTCCTCTAATACTGTGGTTATAAGTCCCTCTGTTAGAAGCTTTTTTTGCAATGGATGAGTTTCTACAGGAATTCCTAAATGAATTGGGTAATCTATATCCCTTTTTGGTTCCAACATAGTATTAGATACCTCTTTCTTCCGTTCTGCTAGCTCCATATTTTTTTTAGGACTTACAAGTTCCATATGTGTCTCCTTTGTTATATTCGGCAGCTCGTCATTCCGTTGTAAGGCATCTTGTAATCTTGAAGCACGTGTATAATCGATTTTAAATGCGTTCTGTAGTGCATTTATAGAAGCAGTCCCTGATTCCTTAACAAAGGATACTACATCATCGTATAGGATATCTTTAAAGAAGCTTGTTTCCTCTTGCTTGGCTTCTATGTCTTCGTTTGGAATGCTCTCTCCTCGTGAAGTTGTATTATCTAAATCTGTATTAGATGAAGGAGTAGTATTGATTTGAGAGCCCTTTAATAATATCGATGTACTATTATTGTTTGTTTCTATGGACTGATTTTGTCCTATTTTATCACCATGCATAGGTGGAAATGATTCTATCTGTTTTATATTATTTGCATCTACATGTTTCATAGGATTTGATTTTGCGATAGATTCTTCAATGAGTCGTAGACGTTCAGTTTCCCAATATTGTCCAGACTTAAGCTCTACTTGAATGATTGCTTGAGCAAATTCCTCTTTGGGTACAAAGTTACTAGTAATTTGTTGTACAGGTTGTACATGATTGTCTTGTACAATACGTGCAGCACAAATGAAGGCACCTTGTGCCATGATATCTCCTGGTGACATAACGACTTCTTTTAATTTTTGATATGTCGAACCTAAGCGACTAACGGGGTTCTCTTGCATAGGAGAGATCCCTTGTTCAGATTCGGATTCTTTAAATTCCTCTGTTTCACCAAACATGTCAGAGAAAATTTTCGCATCATATGGTGTTACATCACCAAATATCATCTTGTTACGGAACGAACCTAATAAAGTAAACATATACTGCTCTGTGAAATCTAAAGCTAATTGAGATAGTGTTTGACTTGCAATTGTCAGAATGACTTTATATTTACGAGATTGTGCAGGGAACTCTTTGAACGGGCGCACAACATAATCAGGGAATTCATCCACAATAATATGATGGTATGGTGAAATATTTGGTTCTCTTCGGAATACAGCATTTTGCATACTTAGTAATACGAATTTTCCTAGTACATTAGAAAGATCTGCAAGTTCTCCTTTGGCTGTATTTACTAGTAAAATACCACCTTGCTCTAAGTGAACATCAAAATCAAAATCTGATTTTCCAAATAAAACACGTCGTATTAAAACATTTGAGGCTAAATCTTTTAAGATGTTACGCAAACCTTTTACATATTCTTCTTCCCGGTCATAATGCATTGGTTTTCCACGATATTTTCCAGATTTATAAACGGCAGGTTCCCCATGGAAACCTGTTTTTTCACGAATGGTATTATCGAACCATTCATCGATACCTTTTATAATCTTATATTCGTTTTTTTGGTCACGTGAAGCAACACCACTTTGAACAAAATCATATAGTTTTTCTACCTGTACTTTTAATAGTTTGTGCATACGGTGTACACGTTCTACATCGTCGTACATATCTATTAAGTCATCAAAGGTCACATCTTTTTGTGGGTTATGTAGTTTTAATAAATAAATATGTTGCTTAAGGTGGTTCCGTTGTGCTTGTTCAAAGAATGCATTATTAGATTCCGACAAACCCTGGATAACCATTGCAAAAACCTCGGCTACTTTATCAACTGGTCCACGTAAAATATTAATGTTTTTGGTATCAGGGTTTGTGGGATCAATATAATAAATTGAACTTTCAGGAATCTTGTGTGCTTGTACTAATTTAAATACCTTTTGACATAAATCATTACTCGGTTCAATAACAGTTATCCCATTTAAAAATGTTCCTTTTACTTCTTCTGTATCATAATTATTCTTTTTATACGTATTTTCAAACTTATTTATAAAACGTACCATCCAGTGTAAATCTTGATTAATCATTGGAATAATTAAACTAGATGTCTTACCAGAACCAATAGGACCAATAATAATTCCATTTAGGGTTCTATCTTTCCCCTTAATTCGAATCATTTCTTTGTGCTTAATATGAGGACCTATCTCAACATCAGGATATATTTGTTCCTCTTGGCTATTAAACCACTTTTGCAACTTATGATTTTTATATTCGTATTTTTGTACCCACTTTAAGATTTCTTCTCTGTAACGGATAATATGGCCACTATACCAAAGAGTAAACAAAATCATAAATACGGTCGGTAAGAATACAAATATCATGGTGAGTGTATGGAAATTTCCTGTTAATACATCCCCTATTGCTTGATATTCACCAAAATTAACATGTTTTGCTTTATTCATAAGATAAGGAATAACTTTCGCATGGATAGGAGTAGTTGCAAACCATAAAAACTGAATATCTACTGCAATATGAGAAGCAATTAAAATTAATAACTTGCCATTTTGAAATTGTAAAGCTGGGATACGGCTGTAGAACCTAAAACTAAATTCTCCTAATAGCAAAGAGAAGAACATTAAAAATAGTGGTACATATGTAATTTCTATAGGATAAGACGGTGGTTCAAATGCATAGTAGAGTAACTGGATATAGTTTACTACACCAAATCCAAATGAAAGGATAAATCCGCTAATTAAGGCGATTGTAGTGTATAATGGTAATCTTTGCTTAGATGTCTCCATAAGGGTTCACCTACTTTTTAAAGACATAGTTGAGCTTTATGGTGTAATGTAAAACGATTATGAAGTTCTGGCTTGAATTGTTCCTTTGATTTTTTTAGAAAGAACTTCGCTGCATCTTCAGTTTGTTTTAAATATAAGTCAATACTATCTCCTTCACACAATTGGTTATATTCTTCTTGAGAAAGTACTGCAATATTTATCTCTAGTTTGTTATTCGCCGCAGTTTCAATTATTACATCGTACCAATAATAATTAGGTTTCCCTGGAATTTTGATATCTTGTAGGGAAACGCAAAATTTAGCTCCCCCTTCTGTAATATGTTTAAGGACTAGTTCTGGAGTTTTAAATGCTTCTCTTGCTGAGAGCACTCCCCCAGTAGTTGTTGCAAATTGTAAGTTCATTGTCATTTTCCACTTCCACCTTTCTCCATACAAAAAAAGGCAAGCGACACCCACTGTAAAAACAGCGTGTGTCGCTTGCCTTAATTTCATATGTTCTGATTTGATTGTAGTTTTGAGTGTTTAGTTCAAACGTTATTCTATCACCTTAAATAATAAAAATCAATAAAGTTATATAAAAACATATAAAAACATATAAAAACATATAAAAAATAAACGATTAATATAATTCTACAAGTTTACGTCTTTTCGGATTAACGTTATTTGCAGCATGTACCATGATCTGTTCATCGGTTGCTATATTTGTATTTTGAATGGATAGAAGTAGTACATTATCATAAGTGTCCATCAGTAGAATATCTCTAGGATTTTCACGTTTAGGATAGATAACTACAAGCGGAACGCCTTCATCTCCATCCCTTCTTGAAAACACGACATCATCTAATCTTGCAATCATTCGGTAATCATTTTCATTTCCAAAAATAAAAAAGAAATCTTGAATAGAAGCTTTATCTCTCTTGTATGTGCGTCGAAGGCCACCATCTATTGATTCTTTAAACGTTTGAATTTTTTCGACAAAAGTGTAACGCCAATTGACATCTCCTACTGTACGTTGAGATAAAGGAAAAAGAATATCTTGTTCCAAGTTTTGATTATCATTTGTTCCTAGAATGATATCTGAAATAACATCCCCAGCATCTTTCAATGAGCAAATGTGTACATTTAGATTTGGTATATTCATTAATAATTCATGATGCTTCCGCATAGAAAATAATAGATTTTTCATACGTATGTATGGCGGTTCTGCATCTTCAGCAAGGAACATTGATTTGTCGTACATAACAAAGACAACCGTTACATCCTCATTTGTTTTTTTTGCATATTCTATGTACTTCTCTACTTTTTCAACTAAGATAGAATTTGTCTCTTTGCACATGTCCATCTCAATATGGATATTTTTATCTTGGTATGAAATATGTTCATCAGGAATCAAGGCCAATTGGTTGTCCTCAATTTTTATATTTTTTTTCTGGTAAAAAGAACGAATATCCAATTCATATAATACTTCATTGGTTTGTGTCTTCTTTGTAGTCGCTAAAAGAGTACGGATCATGACTTCACGTGAACACATAGTGTGAAGAGAAGTTGTTCTTGAGTACCGTCTTTTTGAACTTTTTTTGGGAATTCTTCCTATTTCCAATAAGAATTCAATTGTCTTTTCTTTTAAGGAGAATAAAGCGCGTTTCGTAATACTGTCAGCCCTTTTATCTATTCTTTTAGTTAACATAGCTCCATATTGTGAGTACCGGTCAAGCTTTGTAAATATGCTAGCTTCAGAACATTCTCTTCCCTCAAATGCACTATATAACTGCGTGATTTGCCTTGTTGTAAGTGCTCTTTTGTAATATAAAACTGTAAAGACAAATATGTCAGCTTCTTTTAAGTGAAAATGTTTTTGGGTACCTGATCTTCTATATTTATACACTTTCTCGGACAATGCATACACCTCTTATATTGAATTAAACTAAATTAAATACTTATTATTTTTAATATACTATTACATTGATGTGGTGGTTGTAAAACCTGAAAAAATTAATAAGACATTTTAATTTTTAGAGGTACTTCATTTTGTACGTTGAAGTTGAGATGAAAACTACTCTTATAAATCTCTTATAAATTATTGATTTATAAGGCTCTATTAAATCGTTTGTTTTGTTAGGACGAGCTACTACTAGATACCTAACAATAGTTATAATGAAATTCTATTTATAAAATAATGTTATGACGTCCTAACATTTATTAGATAGCCAAACTACTATTTTAATTGATTAAAATTATTCAAGATTTATAAAAAGGTTTATTGATAATAAAGAATAATTTTTTCTATCCTTAATTCGAAATTCAACTTTTTATTAGTGATGAAACGCTCTTTTCAACTTCTACTATTTGCTCAATGTAAAATTCCAACTTTTTCTTTTATGTTTTTTTCTTGTATAGAATCATAAATTCACTTAGACAAATAATATTAATTGTTTATACCAAATCATAAATAAGTTAACAATATGTCTATAGATACTTAACATATTGGTTTTAGTCAATTGAATTACCTTCACTTTTTCTTCGTTAAACAAGGAGTTATCTTAACTGAAATAATAAAATTGAACAGTTGTTAATTTTATGTGAGGTTGTAATTGCTATCATCATTCCTCCTGCATTACAAAAAAATTTATTATAATGTAAGTATCACTTTGATGTTAATAAGATGAGATTTCACTTTTAATAATCTAGTTTGAACAAATGTATCTTTTTTATAATAGAGATGTGGTTGTTAGCCTACTACTTTTAGAATGTCAAAGTTGATTTATCCTAGTACTCCCTTTTTAATATGTTGAATATCAAGGGTATTGATGCTGTTCATATGAAATTAACAACCTCTTCTACTGGCTTTTGAGGAATGAATGAAATTGACAAGGAATTGAATTCAAATGAGGAAAAGAGGATGATTTTTCTTATAACATATATAATAATGTGAACTAACAAGTACTAAGTGAAGAACAGTACATTAACATAACATTAACAATGAGCGGTCTTATAAGTGATAAATCCCGTTAAAACAGCTAGGTAACAAAGAAAAACTTAGTGTGAATTGCTATAAGAATGTCTTGAAATCTCCCTAGTAATATAAATATACTCGAACAATATTTATTGTTGGAATATTAAAAAAAGTTTAGTTGAATTATATAAGCTTTATAAATACAGTTTACATACAAGTTTTATATAAGGGTCTTATATAAAACTTGTATGTAAACTAGATAATTTGTTTTTTTGATTTAACTACGATATAAAAGCATTATTTTATACATTTTATATGTAAAGCTTATATATAAGGTGTATAAGTTTTTCTGGAATTTTTATGCTAAAAAAATTGGTGGTTTTTTATCTGTTTTTTAGAATTTTGATTTGGTTTTTTTAATAATCTTTTTTGAAATGTCAATCACATGAAATTTAAGATTGATATAACATGTATACGCATTATATATAAGGCGTATACATAAACCCTTATAAAATATATATTAATTCTATTTTTAATTTTATAAGTCTTATATACAAGTCCTGTATATAAGTTTTATTTATAATGACTTGATATACGACGTGTAATGATGTACTATGTTTCTAGGAATAATTAACCAGTGTTTTAAGGGGGGGACGACTTGAACGAAGTTTTAAGTGAAAAATATCAAACAATCAAGTTTGCAGATGAAGTAGTAAACATGTTTGCTGATATACTTGAACAAGATGAGATACTCTATAGTGTATTTCTATACATAGGAAACATAGTAAATAAACAATTTCAAGAGACGAAGTACATGAGGGGCATATCTATTAATGAAATAGTGGAAAATGTAGTTATTGATAGGAGAGTAAAGAAAAAAAAGGGAAAATCCTATTCTTTAGAGGTTGAACGTACGAATATATCTAGACGTTCAGCTGAAATAAGTGTGAGTACACTATCATCAATGTCTTTAATCTATGAAAAAACCATGCACCCATATAAATTTTTGATCTCAACTTATAGAGGGCAACAAGTACTGATTGAGTTAGGGAAAAGAAAAAAGATAAATAAGGAGAGATAAAATAATGGCAAAAAACTTCTTGAAGAATGAAGTGGCAGTTAAAATGACGATGGTCGGTTTTGGTCAAGCTGGTACTAGAATGGTAGATAAATTTGCGGAATATACACATACAGATGGTACAGCAGTATATAATTGCTTAGCACTAAACAGTAATGATGGAGATCTAGCTGAATTAAAAAATGTACCCAAAAGTAATCAAGTTTCACTGAAATTAGGTGGTTTAGGTAAGAATCCTGAGCGTGCAGTAAAAGTCCTTGATTCAAATGAGGAAGCAAAAGAAAAGCTAAAAGAATTTATTACTGAACGAGTAAGACCTTCGGATGAACTTGTTTTATTTTTTGCAGGTTTAGGTGGAGGAACTGGAACTTCTACAATCATTAAGGCTATTGAAGAATTTTCGGCTTTTCATAACAAGCCAGTAATCAGACAAGAATTACAAAAAGTTGCGCAGCTATATCCAATGTCTGAAATCAAGGCGAATCAAGCGAAGTTTGCGAGAATAGCCTTTGAAAATGCTATTGAGCGCAAAGACTTTATTAAAATGGGGATTGTTGTAACTCTTCCCGTCCGAGCAGATGGGCCTGATGTATTACGACAAGTAAATAAATTTTCACAGGAAATTTGGAAATTAGCAAATGATAAATCAAAAGGTGTAGCATTTGTTGTGTTTGCTGATAACCAGCATTTTTACGATGAATTTAAGGAATTGAATGAAAATGAGAAAAAAGGTATCGCTAATTCACGAGATTATGCAAATCAACGTATTAGTGAAATTATTCATGAGTTAAATACCGCTGCTAATGGATCTGGTACATCTGTAATACTGGATTCTCAAGATTTTAAACGTATTTTACTTGAGAAAACGGGCTGTTTAGTAATTAATAAGGTTTCACGTAATATGAATCAAATAGAAAATAGCCATGCAATTATAGAAATGTTCCAAGAATCATTAAGAGGAAGCTCTTTCCATCCCCCGATTGATTTGATGAAGAAGAACGATGATGGTTCTGTTGAAGCATCAAAAGTACATCATTTTGGTATGCTTGCTATCCTAGATGAGCAAAAGAATATTAATGATTCCTTTATGGATGACGCTAAGGTAGAAGTTTCAAATAATTTACCTATAAATGGTACAGTTTTTAATGGATATTTGGTAAGTAAGAATGATTTCTTAGGAACTGTATATACCTTCTATAAAACCGATGCATTACCATCGAGATTATCTAAAGGTTTAGTTGAAGAATTTAATGAATTTAAAGAAAGACAAAGCCAAATTCAGTATAAAAAGTCTCAAATTAGTACGATTGAAAGTATAGATGAGGATGAGGATTTAGGTTTTGTATTTGGAGATTTTATTGATATGGGTAGTGACGAAGAAAATAATAATGCTGGAGCAAATGAAGATGAAGATCTAGCAGATTTTCTAGATCCAGATAAGATGTTTGGTACTACAAAATAATAAAAAAGTCTGGACTAAGTTCCAGACTTTTTTATTATTCCACTGAATCCATAAGAGATTTTATATACTCAATAATATTATCTTGTATGTACTGCTCTATGAAGAGTTGTTTTTTACTCAAGTCTTCCTCTTTTTTAAACCAGCCTGCTTTTCTAGTGCGCTCTTCCTCAGGTTTGTTATTCCATAAGCTCTCTGCTTGTTTTCTTAATTCCTGACGTGCCCTATGCTCAATAATAAAATTATCAAGCCTATCTTGGCGTTGGCGTAATTTTAGCGTTTCTACATCTTCTGGTTGTGGTAACTGCTTTAATATACTTTCTACCCTCTCTTCATAATGAGATTCAATATGTTTTATTTTTTCTTCTAACTGTTTAGTTACCATTTTTTCAATAATTTCAGCAGTAGCTTGAAGGTTTAATTCAGTGGATACCTCATTTGTTTGATGTTCTGGTGAAACTGGTCTTAAATCAAATTGGTGTGGTAAAAGGTCAATAATTGCATCTAGAGACCATTTCTCATCCCTTTTCTGCTTTATAAATAGAGCAATTTCAAGATCTAAAGCATTATAGAGTTTTTCATTTGTATTTTGAGTTCTTAAAGTTTCATGAAGTCCCTTTTCTTCTAGGATATTGAACCAATTATAAACTGTATTATGATGACGTCCTACTAGTTTTGAGAATTCTGTTATTCGCCATGCTTTTTCGAAAACATTATCATCTAATATATCATCATCGTTAATTTGATGGTCTTGTTTTTCATTTTTTTGCTCAATCATTGTAACTACCTCCTCAAAAATCAACTCATAAATAACTAATTATAATTAACATGTGAGCTGAGATTAACATGTTAGCTAGTATTTCGATAATATTTGTAAAAATCCCTACCAATCCAGTGAATTACATGAAATATAGAATTAACATGTAAACATATACTTGTTAACAAAACATTGATGTTTAGCGTAGAATTCGGTGAATCAGTAACTTTATTACCAATTTGAAATATATAATTGGTAATGTTTTGTTAATGGGAATATATATATTATTGTAGTAGCGCTACTGATAGTTGCTATGAGATTAACAAATTAGGCTACTTAATATTAATGATAAGGAAATAAAGCTATTTTGTAAATAAGTTATAAGGATATAATCCGGTTATATAACGGAAAATACACAAAGTAACGCTCAAAATCTAATTATCACGTATAAAAGCTAGCAAAAAGTAAATAATATTAATGTAGAGTTAGTATTGTTCAATAAACAAAACGGTATTTAAGGATATAGGAGTACAATCATAATGCTTCGAAGAGATTCGTCCTACTCCCTATTTACTTGCTACATACAAGTTAGGATCTATTTATGTATATTAATTTAGTATAGAATGTACAATTTAAGTTGTATATTGCATGTCATGATAGAAATTTATGTAGTCAGTATCAACAAAATGATCTTTATCAGTATTAAAGAACAGATTGAGCCTGTGAGTTGACATTAACATGAAACATGACATTGACATGAAATCAATACTACAACCACCTACTAATAACATACGAACACCTATTGTTAATGTTTTGTTAACTATAATAGATATAGATCAACCCTTTGTATACATGCTGATCTAAAAAGATTACCTTTTAACATGAAATGTGAACCATAAACGAAGGATTTTATAGATAATTTTGAGGAAGTTTTTAAGATACTAAGGTTCGACTTAGAATACTAGAATAGTCCAAGTGATGTATTTTGTAGATATCCGATTTCTGGTGTATGTTTACATATATTAATAAGATCATAAACAAGACAATGAGATTGATATGTTAACGAAAATTAGATAAGCATACTTCGAATATCCATAAAGATAACATTGACATAAAATGAGGTATTGCTATGAGATTAATACGACATTAACAAAAAAACACCCAAACAAAGGATAAATCATCCTAATTGTTAATGTCATGTTGATCAGAAATAGAAAACTGCCATTTACATTTAGAGATACTAGTTATTCTAATGGGTGTTTATGACTTAAATACCCATTAGAAAGTTAATAAAAGTAATTAGTAATAAAATATAGCATGCGCTGGTTTGTTAGTTATTACATTCCAGTAACTAATGATAATAAATGTAGATCTACTAATTGGTTTTACGTTAATTTATATCTGAGTATCATCGGATTGATATAACACATAAAATATCAATATGAAATTAACATCTGTACATTTTTATTTCCTTTCATATCAATGTCAATTGATATGTTGATTTCATTCGAGGGTATTAGTGTTGGTTAATTGTTTATATGACATTAACAATTTTGGGTTGTGTACTTCAAATTGTGTTAAAAATTAAATGGAGATAGACTTTCTTTGAAACCTTCTTGATCAAGGAGGTTTATAAAAAGAACGGTGTAGCATATTGGGAGTTTTGGTTATAAATAGCAGTTGTAATACTTAGGTATACGACTTATTTATTTGGGCATACTATAAGTATGAGTTCTTTTCTATGATAAAAAAAGTGCAGCTAATATCTTTACAATCTATAATTATAGATTGTAGTTTTTATAGTATTTGAGTAGAAGAAATGATTTTGTGTATCATTCCAATATAAGTATATATTAACTAAAAGTCATTTTAATTGTTACAAGAAAAATATGTTATGGATGTATATTCATTATTAGCGTGCTTTTTGTCTAATAACTAAAATAGGAACTTAAAAGCAATTTTATAATTTTTGTTTGCGAAATATGTAATTAATAAATTGGCTTAGGTATGAACTGGATGGTTAGTTTAACTTGTATTCATCTCTCAATATGAAATTTCATGTCAATGTCAGTTGATATGTTAATATCAACCGAACGAGTTTGTGTCGCTTTATTGTTTACATAACATTAATATGCTTTAGTCCTTTGCTGTTAGTTATGCTATGAGTAATATAAAGATTGTTTTATATTTAAAGTTCTCTAAGGTAAGGAATATATTAAATGAATGTTTTTTACTTTTGAAATTTAGTTGTAAATAAAAAAATCGAAATTTTGTTATGAAAATCCTATACTTAGATATACTAATAGTATTACCTGAATTAGGTTATTAAATGACATATGCAAAAAAGAAAAGGTTAATCAATTAGAAGCATTATTTTTGTGAGTTTATTTAATAATTGCGAAGTAGTATTGACATTTAGATATTATATAGATAATCTTATACATAAGTTTTATTGTTTAAAATTAATATACAAATCGAGAGATATTTAATTCTTGCTAAACGGACACACCGAGGGCATATACCTGCCATTGGTGTGTCTTTTTTTATTTAATAACTAGAAAATGATAAGGAGAGTATTAAAGAATGAATGAAATTATTAGTGAAAGTAAAAGAAGATTTGATAAATATTGTAAAGATAATCAAGTTTTTGAGGAGAGAATTAATTCTCTTATTAACTACTATTTTTTACTGCTTGCTGATCGTGTAAACATTTTACAAGATAGAGAATTTAATAACGAGGTCGAAGAGAAGCAATTTAAAAGCAATCTCAAAAGATTTGAAACATTATTCCCAGCTGCTGCTAAGAATGCATTTCTAAAAGGATATCAGCTTGGTTTAGAGTTTTTCAAACATCCAGAGACAGTGATTCCGGATTCTCTATTTATAAATCCTAATTTTGTACAAGATATTCCTTTTGCAATTGTAAATGCAGCGGAATTTAGCATTTATGAATTAGTTCGAACGGATGAAACACAAGAATTTAGTGTATTTGCTGTTCGAACGTATGAAGGCATTAAACCCATAATGGAACAAGTATTTTGTGAAATTGCATTGTTTGGTGCGGAAATTTCGCTTGAGCATGAACGTGAGGAAAGAGGACTGAAAGTAGTTGAAGGAAAAACAACTACTTTTACAAATGTTCCAGTAGATCGTTTATTTACGATTACTCCATCTGTAGCTGCTAATGTTGTGCATGCGGATGGCCGCTGTGAAATCTGGAGTCTAAACTGGAATACAAAATTAACTTTAGATAATCCTTTTATTGAATTAGCACAAGTAACCATTGTTTACAAAGACAAGACAGAAATACAAAAAAATCTTCAGGATGGATTTATATATGAACAGAGTTTATTTAGTGCGATGCCGTTAGAAGAAATAGAGGATCGTTTAGAGGTTAGAGTCAAATATAACCTTATTGATAATATGCCATGTAATTTGGATGGATTTGAAATAGAATCGCTTCTCACCGAACTATTAACAAAAATACAAAACGCAACAAAAGTGCCTTTTGAAAACATGCTATTACTTTAAAGTGATTTTCTATCAAAGAGGAGTTTTTTATAATGAAAAAGATTGTATTAGCTATTAGTGATACTGTGTATACGGCATATTTACGTGAGGATTTTGTTGGTGCAGGATTTGAAGTAGCTGATAGTGATGTTATGCACATAAAGTATTTAGATGAAATTCTAGATACGGAGCAACCTGATATTCTATGTATTAATGACAAACGATTAAATATTGATGCGGGACACGAAGATAAGCGAGAATTAATTATTTTACAGAAGTTAAGAGACATTCGCTTTCAGCGGGATATTCGCATTGTAGTATTTACAGAGCGTGAAAATAATGATGAATTTTTAGCGAAGCTGATTTATCTAGGTATCTATGACATTTTTAACTCTCGTAAAATTGATATTGATAATAAAGTCATCCCGCAGCTGCTACAGGAATCGGATATTAAAAATGTGGTGGAAATTGTAGGAGCAAGTCAAGCACCGCAACATACGAAATTGCCTGAAGTTCCTTTTGATGATGAAGAAGAGAAAGTATCAAGTGAATTAGAGGAAGGTAACAACAGTGAATCACACTCTACTTTAAAATTATTTAAAAACAAACAAAAGCGTAAGTCTATTCAGGAAGAAACGCCAAAAGCGCCAATTATAAAAAAACAGTATAAATTGGCTTTTGAGCCAGTATATGAGAAACAAATTGGTATTGCTATTCCAAGAAGAACAATTGTTGTGGCCAACGTGAATAGGAGAAGTGGTGCCACTTTTGTTTCACATCTTTTAGCCGCTTACTTAAATGAACTACAGATTGATGTGAATTATATAGAGAATTTATATGATGATGGTTATACGTATCCGTTATTAAAGGGATATACAGAAGCACCAGAAAACTATCGTAGTGAATTTATGTTGCAGAGATATAAAGAGATGCTACAGAAGGAATCTGATATATTATCAATTCCAAAATGGAAGCAAGGAAGAATAAATTATATCGTAAAGAATCCTATAGTTGACCAAGAGCTGAAAAACGAAACAGAGCAGGACTTTGACCATTTTATTAAGGTTTTATTGGCCAACCAAGAAGCATCTATATCTATTATTGATGCAGGGAGCGATTGGGATAAAGATTTATACAGTGAGATATGTGAAATGGCGGATTACATATTCTTTGTAGTGGAACCAGATCTGCATCAATTGCTAAAAATAGCGCATCCTCTTACACAAAAAGAGAGAAAGCTCGTTTCTTACTTAGCTTTAGAGAAAGTGAGGATCATTGGGAATAAGTTTTCTCCTGCACTTTTAAAGCATGAAATAGTAGAAGAATGCTTTGAAGATAAGGTATTAACTGCTTTACCACCATATGAAATAGAAGATGTGTTTGAGTCACAATTGAATAGTAGTACGTTACTATCAAGTCGCAACTATTATAAAGAGATAGAAGGAATAATGAAGGGAATAGCAGAGTTATTGCTACCAAATCAATTGTTGAATCCAAAAAAAAGTTCCATTTTAAGTGGATTTCGATTTCGAAAGTCTGAAAGTTAAGGGGGATGAAGAGGAATGCAAAAGTTTATTGTTGCAGCAAGTATGTTGCTGTTATTTGTAGGTTGTCTATTCTTTGTAACTGATATGGTGATTGGAGATACAACACATACTGATAATAAATCGTCTTTAGAAAGGGGAGGCGAGATAGCTGTGGCTAAGTCTGTAAAAGTAGGTACTCTGCGTGCAGAAGAAGAAATAGCTATTGATCCAGGAAAAGCGAAACAAGAGTTTGAAAAGGCGTATAACGGTAATGCGGATTTTAAAGATCCCGCTTCAAAACGTAACTTCACTGTACATGATGTACAGGAAAAACCAGCAATGATTGCTGTCGAAGGTGATGCAGAAGCTGCTAGTTATTTTAAGCAATTTGATGAAAAAAAAGAAACGATAAAGAGTAAAGCGAGAAGTATTATTATTTATGATGCGAATGGAAAAGAAAAACAATTAGGTGGAAACGTAAAATAAAGAAAAAGAGTAGGTGCATTAAAAATGCAAAATACAGTAACTACGGCTCTATTCCTTACCTTTTCTTTATTATTAATTAGCCTTTTACCCGAAGGCGTTTTGTATGGAATACAGTTAGTGAAAGCACATAACTTTGCTGCTGATATGGTAGAAAACGCAGAAAATAAGGGTGGATTTCAATATGATTACAATGGAAAAAGGGTGGATTTAGTCCCTGGGATAGAGAAAAGAATGAAAGAAGAAAAGATGGATGGATGGAAGTATGAGTATACAAAGGGACGCATCGATCATAATCAATCCCTTTCTTTTAAGGTGAAAGCAGAACACCATTTCTTCATATTTAAGCTGATTGGTGTAGATGGCATAAAAGCTCCGATATGGGCGAGTAAAGAGGGATTGGGACAAGTATATTTTAAGTAATGAAAATTCTAAGATTTGTACTATAAAAGACTATGCTGAAAAGTATAGTTTTTTTGTCAGGAAAATATACCTATATAGAACAGAAGTTATAAAAAATGTTAATTAATTAATTTATATGTTAAATTATCTGGATTTTATGTTTAAATTAGGTACAATAAAAGAATCTATGAAAAACTAATATATTTGGAGGAACAAACAATGGCTAACAAATTTTTAAAAACAGCAACAGCACTAACAATTATGGGTACATCATTACTAGGAGCAGGAGCATTTACTGCTAAGGCTGATAACACAGACTCATTAAAATTCAATGATGTTCCAGCAAATCACTGGTCTACAAAAGCAATTTATGATTTAACAAATCGTAAAGTAGTGCAAGGGTACGGAAATAATATCTTTGGCTTTGGTGATAATGTAACTCGTGGGCAAGTTGCTCGTATGATTTATATGTACGTAAAACCAGCAGATGCAGATGCTAGCTTCAAAAATCCTTTTACTGATATTAAAGGACATTTGTTTGAAAAAGAAATCTTAGCACTTGCTAAAGCAGGACTTGTAAATGGATTTGGTGATGGGAAGTATGGTCCAGATGATATTTTAACTCGTGAACAAATGGCACAAGTGCTTACAAATGCTTTTAAATTTAAGGCAACGAAAACAACAAAATTTGCAGATGTTGATAAAAATTCTTGGTCTTACGGTGCAATTAGTGCATTAGAGGAAAATGGGGTTACAATTGGTACAGGAGATAATATGTATTCTCCAAAAATGTTTGTAACACGTGAAGCGTATAGCCAATTCTTATATAACTCTATTAATGCAGTTGAAAAAGAAACAAAACCAGAAGTGAAGCCAGATCCAAAGCCTGAAACAAAACCAGAAGTGAAACCAGATCCAAAGCCTGAAACAAAACCAGAAGTGAAACCAGATCCAAAGCCTGAAACAAAACCAGAGGAAAAACCAGAAGTGAAGCCAGACCCGAAACCTGAAGTTCAATTGCCTGCAGGTATGGATTCTAATCTAGTCACAGAGAATATTGAATATTACCCTGAAGCAGTTGAAAAAATGCCAGTTGTAAAGCAACAAGTTTCGAATGAAGCACAAAGAATAATAAAAGAGGTTAATGGAAGATTCGGTACAAATTTAAAGTATAGTGAAATTAGTAACGATGTATCTTTACTCGATAAAAATATGTATCTTCCTGCAGGTACTATTGGAGCGCAATTTGTTGTGCAATCAGATAATGAAGGAAATTATAAAATTATATTTTTAGATAATAACAAAGCTACAGTATCTTTAACTAAAGAGTGGACGAAATTATTAAGTGGTTTGAACTTAGATAATGAGTTACAGGAAGCAATTGATACACAAAAAACAAAAGTATTTGAGAAAGATAATTTTAAAATCCGTATTGCACACTCAACTGCGGAACATATGATGTATGTTGAAGTGGAAAAGAAATAAAGTTGTTATTATCAGAGAAATTTGATATCATTATACACGTAATATAATAATAAAATAATTTTACGATAATTACGTAAAGGACACACCTTACGTACCTACTAAAGGTACAGGTGTGTCCTTTTTTGTTTTTTAGGGGGATAAGATATGAAATTAAAAAGGAAATTTTTAATTAGTTGTACGTCTGCATTGTTGTTATTACCTACATTGGCACATGCAAAGAATAGTGATGTACCCTTCTTTGATGGGGATGAAGAAAAATTTATGAAAGCAAAAGAACTGCAAATGCCAGGAAGGTTTTATCGTCCAGGAAGTGGGTATGCCGCAAAGGAATCACTATATTTAAGTGACTTACATTATCCAGCTGTATATAATGGTTCTTTTAGTTGGGATAATTCAAATGAAAACAAAGTACAAAATGAAGAACTCTCAGAACCTTTTGTTCGTATTGCTAATGAAGGATACCTAAACAATTCAGTTCCTGCAGGAGATCGTATGGTAACCGAAGTACAAAGAATTAATGATGACATAATAGCTAGTAAGTATTGGGGGAATCCTGAATTTGTTTTAGCAGAAATACTGAAGTATAGACTTTCGCAGTATCAAGGAAGTAAAGTATATGGCGATTTTTACTGGATTCGTGATATTGCCTATTTATCCGGAGGGTATGCTGGATCCGGAGGAAACGCTAATAAATATAATTTGTGGTTTGTACGTACAAGTAAGCCTGAAATAAAAGACATTAAAGCCTCTAGTAGCAAAAAAGATGTACCTGTTAAATTTATATTCAACGGTTTTGAATATGTAAGTAAAAATAAAGGATATAACGATCGAGATCCCAATGGAACAACAGTAAATCCTTATCAAAGAGCTGCAGGTGAACGTAATCGAGTCAAGTGGATTCTTGATATTATAAAAGATGGCGAAACTGTTCATCATCAAGAAAATTACTTACGTTCAACTCCACAAAAAGATAACCAAAAACCAAATGAAGGAGATGCAGGGCAATTTAAGTCAGAAGAACTAAAGTGGCAGCCACAAATGTGTGGCCGATATACTGCGAAAATTAAAGTCCTTGATGCTGTTCAGAGGGAATCAAACGAGAAAACTGTTGATTTCACCATAGATGGTAACTGTGGTACTGAAGTAACACCTAACCCAGATCCAGGAGATGAAGATGATTTTAAGTATAAAATTGATTTTTCTGCTGATCGAATTGAAGGAGAAACAGCAAGAGAAGGAAAGAATATCAAAACAAGAGTAGATGTATCACGTGATACATTTAAACTAGAGCGTAATCAATATAGAGCAAAGGTAAACAACAATATTAATAAGTCTCAACAAGAAATAAACAGCGCTGAATCTGATAGAGATAGTGCGCAGTCCAGTTTAAGTTATTGTCGTCGCAATCCAATTCATGAAGTAGATGCCGAGGGAAAGGATCACTATTATGATAGAGACTGCTCTTGGGAAGAAAATAAATTAGATAGTGCAGCAAGTAAGCTAGATAATGCAAGACAGAAACTAGAAAAAGAGAAGAATAAAATTAAAAAGTTAGATGTATTAGAAGAAAAATATAAGAATCCTGAAACAGTAGTTGTGTTAAAACATAACGGACAACAAGTATCATCACAAAAGGTAAGATTAACTGAGGGAGAAAGGAAAACCTTGAACCTTGACTGGCAACATAAAGGGAAAGGAACAATTCAGGCAGAAATTAACCCTGATGGTAATCGCATAGACATAGAGGAAACTACGTATAAAAATAATCCTATTAAAACCGCTATCTATGAGCCTTCAAAAGAAAAAGCAATGTGTGGTGTAACGAGTGTGAAAGGTGTAGTAGAGACAGTAGGTGAACGTGTGTCAAAAGAGGATACGGTGGGAGAAATGTTCTATGAAACATTAAGTGGAAGTATAGATAATTTGGCACCATCTAAGCTTCATTCTGGCTATGGGTTTTCGTATGAAGTAAACGGAACATATAAAAATCAGTGGAATGAAAATTATCTTGGTGTATTTGCAAAAGCAACGGCACAATATCCGTTTGCTGATGAGGGATTAAAATCTAAACAAAATTTAGAATCTAAGAAAAATACAGGTTCCATATCAAGTTTTTCTCCAAAAAATATGTATCTATCAGAGAAAACGGGCCATGTCTTCGATAGTAAAAGACCAACGAAGTCTTTATACTGGGATGGACAAGAGAAAATCATTGATGGTGGGCAAAAATGGTATACCCCAATGAAGACAAAAGATGGTGTATATACCTTTAATATAGAAACAGCTCCAGCAGGTATCAATGAAATGAGTCTATGTTTAATTGAGCAAGTAGAGATTAAAGGTGTTGCGTATGATGATTTCATAAAAAGAAGAGTATTTCCTGACGATCCATTCCCTGGAGGAAGTGGAGTTGGTTGGAATTGGGTTGGTAAGGAAGACGTACTTTATAAATTAACAGATTGGTATTACATGAGAAATAGGAAATGAGAATAAAATATAGTATAATTAGATGAATCGACACAATAAGATATCCTTCTTAAACTAGTAGCTGAATGGATAAACCAAAGGCACATCCCGTAATGGGATGTGTCTTTTTTTGTAGAAAGGGGAATATTGAATGGATAAAAAGAAAAAACAACGTATGAAACGTGTAATTTTCATTGGAATTATCGTAATGATTGCATCGTTATATATTGGAAGTGAATTTCAGGATCGGAATGGGAAAAGTTATGCTCCTGCAAAGTATTTTGAAACAGGAACAAAATTGATTTCGTTTTAATAATAATTTTGTCTCTTGTATCAACTATTGTGAACAGTATTTCCATGCGATCTCTTCTTTTCTCCATAAAATGAAAGAGAAAGGATAGCAAACGAACACCTTGGAATATTCAGTTGTGTTAGATTAATTACAACATATTTTTGGGATGCTTAATAGGTTAAAAACCTTGTTATAACAGGGTTTTTGGAGCGAAGTTAATTATCGATTACGTGTTTTTAAATAGAAAAAACAGATATTTTTTAGAAATGATTGACATGAAACTATATATATCATAATATTGAGATTGTAATATTAAAGAAAATAAATCCAACATTTTCATATAGACTTTAGATTAGCTAAAAGGACACACCTAAGGCGTTTTACGCCATAGGTGTGTCCTTTTTTGCGTTTAAAGGCTACATAAGGAGGAATATAAACATTGAAGCCGTCTAAGTTTCAAATGAAGCAGATTACAGCGGTAGGTTTAGCTGCTATAACAGTAGCGGGTATCTATGGATACAATCATTTTGCAGTAGAAAATGCAGTAAAACCAACAAAAGTTGTTGTAGCTGCAAAGGATATACCTGCGCATACAGAGATTAAAGAAGAAATGCTAGTGGAACGAACATTACCTGGTGATGGGATTCCTCCAAATGCATTACGTGTAAGTAAAAAAGAGGTTATAGGTAAGTGGACAAATGATGGGCAGCCCATCACCGAAAATAGCTATCTTTTTAAAAATAAAGTAGTAAAGAAAGAGGAGTTACCTGACTCTGCCATTTTAAATTTGAAAGATGGAGAAGTTGCATTCCCGTTACTCGTTGATTTGGAAACAAGTTCAGGTAATAGTATCATTCCTAACACTTATGTGGACTTATATTTTAAGCAGGTTGTGAAGGACGGGGAAAATGAGAAGGTAGTATTCGGTGGTCTTTTCCAACGTGTACGTGTTACGGCTGCAAAGGATAGCAATACAGAAGATGCATTTGTACTAGAAAAGAAAGAATCAAAAGAGGAACAAGAAGGAAAACAAAAGCCAAAGGTAACACGATTATATACATTGGCTGTTTCACCAGAACAACTTCAATATCTAAACCGTGCGAAAACACTTGGAGATGTAATTCCTGTTGCAGTTGGACAAAAGGTAGAACAAACAGGGAAAGAATTAGAAACAGCAGAAGGATTCTCGCAAATATCTGACCAGAAAAATATTTTAGACTATGTAGAGAAGCATTCAACCAATCCCATATCTAAAAGTGTAAAAGAATATGTTGCACAGTATCTGAACGAATCCAAATAAGGAAGGGGCTTTTAAGATGGACCGGCAAGTAAGAATGGTTGCCTTTTATGCGACAAACGAAAACGTAGGAAAAAGTACGTTAAGTATTGCGATGGCAAATGAGTTAGCTCATTTAGGGAAAAAGGTGCTTTATGTAGAAGCGGACCAAGTAAGACCAAACTTCGCGGTTGGAACAGGTCTTAGCCATGAGAGTAAAAACATGCTAGGGCTTGTAAGAAAAGAAAATGAATACAATCTCTTGCAATATATTTGTACCAAGCAAGATTTACTAGAAAAAAAAGTGAATCCAAGGCTGGCGCAAAAATTACACGATAAGATGGATTTTCTGGTGTTTCCATCAGGTTATAGCTTAAATCAATTCCCAGAGATTCAAAACAAAGAATTGTTTGTAACGACATTTATCGAATCACTTGTAGATACAGAATATGACTACATCATTCTATCGGTACCAACTGAATTATCCGAGGTGCTTAGTTACCCAATTCTATACCAATCAGACCTTGTTGTTCATGTGCTAAATGGCAACCCTCGTGGTGCGTTAGCAATTAAAAGAGAATTACAACTAATAGAAGAAGCAAAGCTAACATTGCCTCGTATGATTCATGTTTTGAATATGGGAGACGAGGACTATGTAGAAGATATTGAAAAGCTTTCTTCCCAAAACATTGCAGTGACAATTCCGTATGACAGAGATCGTACGAGTTATGAATGGGGGATGCAATTTGGTTCCCCGCAAATTAATGCAAAGGTCCATCATATTATGGAAGCAGCTGGTCTTAATATTCCATCCCAGCACTCCTCTATGAAAAAGGGTCTCTTTGGTTTACGAAATTAAAAAGGTGGCAAGTAGTATGTGGGGCTATTTACAGGGAAAACAAGTATCCTTAAAGCGAAATCGAGTGGATTTATATCACTTTGGTTATAGGATTCGTTCTAAATCGGTGCGAAAGTTAGGAACAACTACAGCTCAACAAATTAAAGATATTACGGATGAAATTCGTGCATTTTTAGTAAAAGAACATCGTGATATCTTAAGCGAATCCTTTATGAATAAAGAGAAGAGAACAGCTGTGGAGCAAATTATTAAAGGCTTTTTACTAAGCAATCAAGTCGTCGTTTCAGATGTACCTTCAGAACAGTTACTAAATATGGTGTGTGATGAAATTGTTGGATTTGGGATTATAGAACCTTTAAAAGAAGATAAGGATGTAACTGATATTTATATCAATGGCACAAAAGAAATCATTTACGAAAAAATCGGAGAGGGAGAATGTACATTTCCTTACCGATTTGAGACAGAAGAAGAAGTGAAAGCCCTAGCTTATAAGATGGTAAACAGTACATCAGAGTCATTAAATACAGCAAAGCCATATGTTGACTGCGTATTTCCGTATATACGTATCAATATTGCGTTAGATGAACTTGGGGGACTCGGAACAACGATAACGATTCGTAAGAATGCGGATCACCTTCGTGCTTCTGAAGAGCGGATGTTATCTACCAATCAAGCATCGAAAGAAATGTTGAACTTTTTGGCTGCAGCTGTGAAAGCCAAAATGAATATTTTAGTTGCTGGAGCTACGGGTACAGGGAAATCAGAGTTTATGAAATATCTTGCTTCTCACATTCCGAAAGGAAAGAAAAAAGAACGTACTCTTGTAGTAGAAGATAACCCTGAATTATATTTGCATCGCATTTTTCCAGAACATCATTTTGTTCCGATGCAGTGTAGGGCATCGGAAGTAGAAGAAAATGCAATCGACTTTGATAGATTGTTAACAAATGCTTTACGTCAAGGGCCCAAGCGATTAATTGTAGGGGAATCGAGGGGGAAAGAAGCGTTAAAAATGATTAACTTTTTCCAAACAGGACATCCTGGTTTCACCTCTGTCCATGCAAGAAGTGCAAAAGAAGCAGTTAGGCGTTTAATGCTTATGTGTCTGCAAAGTGGTGCGAATATTGATGCCCAGTATTTATATGAATTGATTTCACAGACATTTGATGTAATTGTCTTTTTGGAAAAGAAAGATGATGGAAATCGTTATATTACAGAGATGATTGAACTATTGGATTATCAGGAAGATATACAGTTTAATCCATTGTCTCAGTTTATGCCAACATATGAGAAACAAGATGAAATGAATGAAAGAATAGGGAAAATTCATGGCCAACATATTATTACAGGAAGAATATCAGCTGATATGGAGAAGAAATTCCGTTCTTCTACTGTAAATCCAGCTCTTTATGCACCATTCCTTTCAAAACAGGAGGTGCAATATGCGTAGTTTATTAGCCTATGGATGCATATTCTTGATATTTATTAGTGTAGTATTGCTCGTTTTACTTTTTGCAAAATCTAAGGGTTCTGCTCTCTCTCAATTTGTTCAAGAAAATGAGAAAGAAGAAAGGCGCTTGGAATTAAGAAATATCAAAGGGATACGAATGTATTTGCCACAATCCGTTATCCAAGAAGCCCAAAAGTACGAGTGGAAATTAACAAAAAGTATGTACTGGGTATATACGATTCTTTCCGGAATGAGTATTGCAGCAGTATTCTATTTTTCTTTTGGTAGAGATCCTTTTACACTGATTACCGTTTTATCTGGATTTTTAGTTCCAAGGTTTCTTCTTTATCGAAGAAAAAAACGTTACTACTTGGTTGTCATTGACCGTCTTTCTATCTATATGAAAGCTGTAGCAAATGCACTTCAAATTAGTAACAATGCAAAACGGGTATTAGTTCAGGTGAAGCCAATGATGCATGAAAGCATTCAAGAAGAAATAGAGAAAGTTTCTCTTTTATTAGAAGGTGGAACCACAATGCATCGTGCATTTAGAGGATTCAATGAAACGTTTAACTTTAGAGAATTGGTTTTCTTCCATGAAATGTTGGAAGTGTGCAGCCGAGAAGGTGGAACAAATTCAGTTCAAGTCTTACTAGATATTGCAGAAGATTTCGAAAAACAAAAGCTATACCTGGCAAGATTGCGTTCTAGTTTGTCGCAAGCGCAACGTGCCTTTGTACAGAACTGCTTAATTGCCATTGCTATGCCGATTGTTATTATGTTGATGTCAAAAGAAGCATATGGATTTTTAGCAGGTTCTATGATGGGAAAAATCGCGTTAGCGGTAAATATGTTCATTGTCTTTTTCTTAGCAACCCGTGTAGAAAAGATTGCAAATTATAACCCAACAGAAAGAGGGGAATAAGGTGGCTACGATTTTAGCTGTAGTGGTATTCGTTGTCATGTACTGGGTATTCTCTACCTTTCTACAAAGTAAAAAAGATAGCGGTAGCTTACTTACGAACTATGTAGAAAATGCAAAACGAATTGAAAAGAAGAATTTAAATCAGATGATGCTCGCGCCCTTCCAGTCGTTATCACATAAGTACCTGACAGAAGAAAAGAAAGAGCAGATTCAGAAAAAATTAGAAGAAGCTGGCCTGGATACGAAACCAGAAGAATATTTAAAGATGAAGGTAGCATATCCCATCATTTTCACCTCTGTTTTCTTGATATGTACGGTGTTCCATGATTACTACTTATTTAAAGTGGGAGTTTTGATTTCACCACTGCTTTACTTCTATCCTGATTATCTATTAAAGAGAAGAATCAAGCAGGCGATAGAAGCTAGGAAGTTCGAATTACCAGAGTATCTAATTCCTATGCTGCAGCTGTTAAAAACACATACAACATTAGAAGCAGTAAAAAAGGCAGAGATATATGCTGGAAGACATCTTCGTCCGTATGTATCTACACTTACTGCGGAATTAGAAATGTATGCTGGCTCGGATCAACCATTTCGAAACTTTGCTGCTGCTTTAAATAGTCCAGAAGTAAATACCTTTACGATTGCATTGCAACAAGCGCAAAAAACGGACAAGGTACAGAGTCTTCATATTATGGATGCACAGATTAAAATGATGCGTGAGTTAAAACATGAGAACTATAACCGTCTCATTCAAAATAAGCCGATGGAAATGAATAAATTTAACGTCGCAGTTATTGGATGTATTGTGATTTATCCAATGGTGATTGTTATTCAATCCTTAATGCAAGGATTTGCAAGTTTATAGTAGATGTTATCAAAAATGGAATAGGTAAAGGAGCATTACACATGTTAACAAAAATGAAGAATTGGTTAAAAAACGAAGACTCACAATTATCATCAGAAAACGGTATGTTAATCGCGTTAGCGGTGATTATCGTATTAGTAATTGGCCCGTTTGTATGGAAAGCAATTCAAGGCGGGTATGATACAATTCTAGCTCGATTTACAAAAGCATCAAACAATGCAGATGTGAATTCTTGGAACAAGTAATAGAAGTTTTAGATGAATGATGTTTATTACGTATAGCTCAAATAAATGGAGAAGGGAGATTCAATCATGTTAGCAAAAATGAAAAATTGGTTAAAAAATGAGGATTCGCAACTATCATCAGAAAACGGTATGTTAATCGCTCTGGCGGTAATTATCGTATTAGTAATTGGCCCATTTGTATGGAAGGCGATCCAAGGTGGTTATGATACGATCCTGGCAAGATTCACAAAAGCATCAAGCAATGCAGACGTAAATTCTTGGAATAAGTAATTAAAGATTTAAATAGATAAGTTCTAATTTTAGTAGATACTTAAAATTGATATATAAAGGAGACGAAATGAAATGTTAGCAAAAATGAAAAGTTGGTTAAAAAACGAAGACTCACAATTATCATCAGAAAACGGTATGTTAATCGCGTTAGCGGTGATTATTGTATTAGTAATTGGCCCGTTCGTATGGAAAGCAATCCAAGGTGGTTATGATACAATTCTAGCTCGATTCACAAAAGCATCAAGCAATGCAGATGTTGATTCTTGGAACAAAAAATAAATATAAAAATAAACGAGGGGGCTACTCTAAAAGTGGTTCCCTTTTTTACACAGTATTTTTATATGAAATTAAGAGGGGAGTAAAGAAAATGAGCCTGTATATCATGGGATTATTTCTAAGTTATATGGTACTTAATGTATTTACCGACTTAAAGTATAGAAAAACAAAAAATATATGGCATTTCATTTTTTTAGTAGTAGGTTTAGGTATCACGTATTTTGCTGGAATACGAACGGGAAAAGAGATTGTAATTGTACTAACTATGGCCTTAGTATGTGGCTTATTGTTAGAGACATTTAAATTTTCTTCACCCGGTGATACGAAAATGCTTGTGGTGGCAGCTCTATATGTTAGCGATGTAGCAGAGGAATCGGCTATGCTTACCGCTATTACATTAACAGCTTTCCATTTACTATTCTTTTGGATTGCTAGCGTGTATCGTTTAATTAAAATTCTAGGGTTTGTAGGAGCGATTAAAGACCAATTGGAGCATGCTGCTTCTATATTTGGGGCAAAACTACCAAAGAAAGAAATACAGCTGATACAGAGCTTTCCAGGGGCTTGTTCTATTTTATTAGGAGCAATTGTGTATATTGCTTTCACTATTTATCAAAATGGAGGTATCTTGGCTTGAACAGTAGAATCATTCATCAAAGAGAAACCTATATTTACTTTACAATTTTTGCTCTAATAGGCGTTATTATTTTAAACATGTTTATTAATATATTGTTTGTATTAGCATATCCTTTACTAATAGGATTAATTGTGCAGGTTATCTTGTTGCAGAAGATAAAGAAGCCATTTTATCGGAGCGGAAAAGAATTAACAGAACAGTTAAAACTAAAAAATATGTTTCTAGTAGAATCAAATATTTTAGGAGATGAAGAAGGAACAGTTTATGAGGTGCATCAAATGCCTTTTACAATCTCTAATGGATTAATTAAAAAAGATAAGACTTATAAAGTGATAAAACAAGAGTATGAGAGAAAAGTCAAAGAGGATTTAACGAAAATTTCTAAATGGCAAGTTACAACAAAAGCTAGACTTGTAACGACAACTCATTTTCGTTTATATACAATTTGGCAGAAAAATAGTACAGGCTATCAGCTAAAGAAGTTAGAAGATTGTATAGATCCATATGCCAAGATGAACTTTATTCAATGGATAATTGCTTCATTCTGTACGACTGGCCGTTTAAAGTATGATAAGAAGCCTAAAGAATGGGAAAGTTACGAATGGATAACCTTAAAATAAAAAGACAAAAGTTATAATACTTTTGTCTTTTTTTCTTGCTATTTCTTCTAACAGTTTCGTGAACTATACATGATTTTTAGCGAGTTCTATAAATGCTTGATATTTTGTCACATCACTAATATCAAGTCCGAAATCGAAAGCATCTATTTCTGCATGATAACCGTAAGATACTAAACCAAAATCTTTATGTGACTCAGGTAAATAAATAAGTACCTTTGCATTTTTATAGTCTTTTAAATTTTATAATTCATACATTTTAATGATTAGATATTTACCGATTCTATTAATTGCATTTGTTCCGCTTGTGATGTTAGAAATCTCATCATAAATGTGTAATGTATGATTTTCACTGTCGAAGATAAATAAAAAAAAGACACCCAAAGGTGCCTTCCTGCGACTTGAACCATCTTAATTTTAATAATATGTATTGGACGCTAATCCAAAGATAATTCTAACATGCTTTCATATAAATGAAAGCGGATTATTTAACTTACTTAATTACTTTGTCCATAACTTCTTTATATTTGTTAAATTGTGCATCTTCCATATCACCATTCATTTGTATAAGGAAGTTACCTTTTGCGTAAGTATGAGAGAATAGCATTTGATTACCATTACCTAAATCGTCATAGTATTTCTTAGCTTTTTCAAGATCTTCTTTGTTTTTAAACTCAAATATTCTACCACCACTATCTTCACCTAATGCTGGAACAAGAATGCGCTTTGCTTCTTTTCTAGTATTTCCAAATTCTTTTTCTGGTAGGTCACTAGGATTGTCAGCTTCTAATCCTGCAGCTTTAAATTCTTCAATTACCTTACCAACCGTGACATTACTTGTCATTGATTTAACGCTGTCACAAGCGGATAAACCAAATAATAATAGAGCTCCAATAAGTAATACTGCTAATCTTTTAAACATAGTTGTTCATTCCTCCTAATATAAATAAATCCTTAAATATAATAACAAACTATTTATCTTTATATTGTCAAAAGGAAATAAAAAAGAGAGCTGGAGCCTTCAAGGGCCATCTTGAAATTCAATACCACAATTCATTTTTGGGGAGTGTATTCAAGAACCTTTTATTTTTGGATTATAAGAGTGCTCTCACATTTACGACAAGCAATCTTCTCTTCCTCAAAAATGAATAAATTCTCAGCATCACATTCTGGGCATACAACCGCAAATGGTGTTTTTATATTTTTATAACATAGGAAAGACATGGCTGCCAGGAATAGAGCAGGTATAACAAGCATCATAAGTAAGAATAGGCCCGCAAAAACGCCTGCAATTATGGAAAGTGGTTTCATTAGTTTTCTACCTACAGAGTTTACTTGATTATCCTTTTTACGAAAAGCAGTAACAAGGTAAGTTTGGGTTTCTTTTACTGGCTCAAATGCATTTACCGTATTGTAATCTTGTTCATCCATAGTGGGATAGGAAGTGTTTGGTCCTTGATACCCTCGTTGTATATAATAGTTGTTTGACTCAGATATTCGTGGCATATACGAGATTCCAGTTCCAGGTATATAAGTTGTTGTTCTTGATTCAGGTGGAATGGAGTTCCCTCCCATACCTGTATATGTAAAGTTAATTTTCACACCCGGGGAAACTTGGATAATTCTACGAAACTTATAACCCATAATATTGTATCCTCTCCATCTAATTAATATAATCATTTACTAATTATAACAAATTTTTAACTTAAAATTAATATATTAAGTTAAAACAAACTAATAAAAAAGAGTAATATTGAAGTTGACTAATTTAAGGCGTTTTAGGAGTTCTTTTTTATAAAAAAAACACCCTAAGGTGCCTTCCTCTAACTTGGACTATCCTGTATTAATGCCATATTGATTAATACATTAATTTATAAAAATAATTAGTTATTCTTCCATGGACCCTAGCTGATATAATATATAAGGAAATTATTAGTTAATTAATACTGCACATATATTATAAGGGGAGGCAAATAAGTTATGCAGATATTGTTAGAAATTTTTTCTGCTATATGTGATTTCTTTTATGCTGTACAACGGATGAAAGAAGAGAACAAGCAAAATAAGGAAGGTACTGGTAGTATGGTCTATGTTTTTTCCGTACTTGTAATTGTAGTAATGATTCTTTTTGCAATGTTTGCAACGCAATAGATGTTCAATCAAGAAGAAAGTATTAGAGAAAACAAGATAGTGAATAATATACATAAGCACCTCACCATCTCCATAGGATGGCGAGGCTTTTTAATGTACAAAAAAAAGACGCCATAAGGTGCCTTCAGCCGACTTGATAATTGTATTTTATGTATGAAATCATCACTGTAGTATCTAAGATGAAGGTAAGCAGTTTATACCGTCTTGCTTAGGAAGGTATTACTATTGATTGATTGATTGTGAAGACCTGGCTACGATATTAAGTGCCATCAACATCTAAAACTGCAATATAGCTACCATTCTCGTAAACAGAAGTGATAGGTGTTCTATATGCAGCTCTCCACTCAGTTCCATTCCAATCTTTGTTAGGATAAAGTGTTTGATAGCGAGCTAACGTCAATTCCTTATCATCTAATACACAATAAATTTTTCAATGCGTTCCCAGATGCTTGGTCTACCCAATTCGTACTAAATGTTAATGTATCACCTGTGTAATAAGCAGGTTTGAACTGATTAATCCAAAAATCTGGTAATGCAGTCGTGCCTTTTGCTAATTCATAGAGGGTTTTGAAAGGCCAGTTGTCAACCGTCGGTGCTTTCTGTACATTTTCCGCTGCTGCCGCTGGCTTTGCATCCAGTGCCGCTAAACCTGTAAATCCACCTAAAGCTAAAGCTCCTGCTAATACTACCTTCGATAATTTTTTCATAATCCGTTTCCTCCTCAGGAATATAATAGTTTATGAGTTCAATTATGTGAGGTCTTAGATGAAAGAGAGTAGTTTATTCTGTCATACTCAGGACAGAAACGTATTACTTGTTGATTGTAAAGATATTACTTTGATAGAAATTGCCATCAATATTCACAACAGCAATGTAACGACCTGGCTCGTATACTGAATTAATATCAGTACTCCATACAGCTTCGTTAAGAGTGCCGTTATTTACTGGAATTGGATACATAGTTTTGTAGCGAACTAATGAGTTATTATCGAGAACACGATAAATCTTCATTGGATTGCCATCTACTCCGTTGTACCAACCCATTTTAACTGTGAAGTAGTCACCAGTTTTATAAGAAGGCTTAACATCATCGGATAAATAAGCTGGGAAATTCCAAGCAATTTGTGCTAAATCAAATAATGTTGCTGGGTCGCCCCAAGTTGTTGATGCTACTTGTACATTTTCCGCTGCTGCCGCTGGCTTTGCGTCCAATGTTGCTAAACCTGTGAAACCACCTAAAGCTAAAGCTCCGACTAATGCTAATTTCCCTAATTTCATAAAAAAAATCCCCCTAAATATTTCTATAATTATAATTAATTACTATATAATAATATAAAATTATGTATAATATTTCAAATAATTCCCAAAAAAAGTTATGAATATAAAAAAATCCCCCCTAAGGTGCCCACCTTCGACTTGAACCATCAAAACTTGAAATTTTTACATTTTTATAGAAATTATTAGGAGAATACATCCGATTTTTATGTTAAGCTATTTGAGCTAGTATTTGTATCAATATTAGGGAGATGAATAGTATGTTGGGCGATTTTAATATAAATTCTAGTAATTATGAAAATGGTGCTGAAATCTTAGAATTATTAGGCAGTTTAAGTCGTTTATTAATTGTACGTGAATTGATTGTAAGTGGGACCTTGACAGTTTCCCAGTTGAACGCTGCGACGCATATTTCGGAACCTATGATTTTACAACATTTACGAAAACTAACTAAAGGTAATATGGTAATTATCGAGCGCAAGAGTACAAAGCTTTATTGTAGAGTAGAAAATAAGAAGGTTATTGATATTATCGGTTTATTGGGATTATTATATTAAGTTCTATTCTATGTCTTTTTTGAATTCAAGCACTTTATAAATAAAACAATAAACAAAAAAAGACATCCCAAGGTCCCTTCCTCCGACTTGAACCACATTAATTTTAATAATATGTATTGGACTTCCATCCGAATATTGTTTTAACGTATTTATCCATATTTTGTTTACGAAAAAATGAAAAGCATAATATCTTATTACTGCTTGTTCATAGCTTTTATCTGTTCTTCATAAACATACTTAGTAGGCATGAAGTTATTAGGGAAGTCGTTGATTACTTTCTTCATAACGTTTACTTCTTCCTGAGATTTGAGTTCAATACCATTTAGATAATCAAACGCCTTAGATTGTTCATCTGCTAAATAATTCTGTGTCATGTAATCATCTGGGAAGTCTTTCTTTGCTTTTTCTTTGACTGCATTCATAGCAGCTGTTTTATCAATATTTTTTATAGGATTTGTGAATCCCGATGCAGATTGTTGAACATTTTGTTTAGGTTGTTCTTTCTTTTCTGGTTGAGTTTGAATATCTTGTTTAGGTTGTTCTTTCTTTTCTGGTTGAGTTTGAATATCTTGTTTAGGCTGTTCCTTCTTTTCTGGTTGAACTTGAACATCTTGTTTGGGTTGTTTTTGTTTTATTTCTTTTTTTGGTTCGGTTGGAGTTGTTGTAGCTTCTTCTTTAGTGTTTTTTCCGCCAACAACAATTACGACAACGGCAATGATAAACCAAAACCACCACTTTGTATAAAATGAGTTTTGCATAATTCGTTTCCTCCGAGTATTTGCAAAGCAGGGAATCGCAGTCCTGAAGAAGTGGATAGAAGACGTCATGCCGTTATGGCGGAGTTAAGAGAAATTCATCAATTACAACTGGAGGGGAAATGGGATTCCAAGACTTGGAACGGATTTGGAAAAGGAGAATTACACAATGGCGTTGCAGCAGGGAAAGTACATGAACAAGTCGCGTCATAACTTATATATTGCTTTAGAAGAGTTGGATTTAGTGTTTGATGAAAGCGAAGTGATTCAATTGAGAGAAATGTGGGATGAGGATAAAGATATTCTTGAAATAGCAAAAGAGTTAGGAAGGCATCAACTAGAAATCGCTGCATTAATTATGGATCAGGCAGATAAGAACAAAATCAAATCACGTCCAATGGGGTTAGGGGCATGAAGCAACTAACATTGGAGGATGTAGTCGGAAGTTTTGATTATACCGCAACAAGTACCGTGGACAAATTCTTGAAGCGTAATAGCGTTATGACGCATTTAAAGGGCAGAAACTCATTTGATTAAACGAGGCACCAGTAGGCGTCATAGCGTTAGTAGAAACGTTGGGATTATTGGAATCAGAAAGGAGAAATATGGGCCTCGGATTTACTGGCTATGGGTACTAAATAAAAAAAGGGTCCTTACTATTACGTAAGAACCCCATAATCGCAGAAAAAAAGTTGTATGTGAAACCAAGTGGGAATCACAATAATGTTTTAACATCTAAATATACAGTTGTCTATACATCAAATCGAACAACATAGTTATTTAAACGAAGGATCCCTAGATTTAGGGATCTAGGGCCTCTTGTGTTGGTATAACTCACACAATGTTATGAAAAGAAAAGAACTTACTGAAGATAACATATAAATATTTCGTAAATGTATCAAAAAAGTGAACAAAATAGTTATTTGAATGGAAAATGACAGCTGAAATATTAAAATCGTATCAGCTGTCACTAAAATAAAAATTCATTTTTATTAGTAGGTTTTTAGTTGGTATTTTTACTCTTCTTAGAAGAAATTGTACCAAAGATTGCTCCGGACATTGCGCCGATTAAAGTCATAAAAATTGCACTCCATACTGTAAATGACATAAATACACCTCCTAGAAATAAATTATTGTAACTATTTAAAACTATTGTTTCTTATTCTTTTTAATAGAAATGATAATTGCAACAACTGCTAAGAAAATAAGAGGAGACCACGAAAAGAAAGACATTTAGTATTCTCCTTTCAATATTAGTTTTAAATATTTTATAAACCAATTATTACATGTTTATAAATTGAACATATAGGATATGTAATATTGCATATGGAATTGTAGAATGTGAAGAAGCGAAGATGATAGTTGAACAAAAACACTGTTTTAATAGAGAACATTTAACAGGACCCGATTAGGGGGACGGGTCCTGTTAATGGAACGATAGATCTTTATGGGATTACCAAAACATTACCATAAAAGGTAATTGACTTCCATTGATTGGATGTTAAGAAAGCTTTTTATAAATGCTTTGTTTTACACAACAAAGCAGCTAGCCAAATTAGCTAACTGTTCGGTTCTCCAAGGGGGAACAAGGAGAAAATCTGATGTCATATACATTATTGACGGAATATTGAATTTTATTCACGAGAGATTATATTCTGAAATTTGGATTATGATAGTCGATATTCTCCATATTGACCAGAAAAGAACTAAAAGTTCTAGTGAAATTCCAAGGGTTCTTTTCTTAGTTTTTTGAGATTCTTTTATCAAATAGCCAACAGCACTAATTGCTATAAGAATGAAAAGAATAAGTTCGAGTGTAACTGGCATTCTATCTACTCCTAAAAATAAGTTTATATATAAAGATTATAAAATATTTTAATGGTTGGTAGTAAAAAATTCAACTGAAATCATCAAAAACCACGATGTTATCGGTATAGAGGATTTGCAAGTATCGAATATGTTAAAGAATCATAAGTTAGCAAAAGCAATTAGTGAGGTATCTTGGTCGCAATTTTGATCCATGTTAGAATACAAAGCAAAATGGTATGGCAAACAAGTTATTGTCGTATCGAAAACATTTGCTTCCAGCCAATTATGTTCTTGTTGTGGATATCAAAATAAAGACGTTAAAAATCTAAACCTACGTGAATGGGACTGTCCTTCTTGTCGTGCAAACAATGATAGGGATATTAACGCAAGTATCAATCTAAAGAATGAAGCAATAAGGCTTCTAACCGCAAGGACTGCGGGGTTAGCCTAATCAATTAGAGTTCGATAGAACTCTTTACTTAGGAATCCCTCACTTCTAAACGAAGTGAAAGTGGGGGTAGTTCAAGTAGTGATAAAGACTTTTTACGCTTATATGAGGCGAGAGAGAAGGCAATAAAAGATAGAATATCAGAAATAGAGACGGCAGAAGAAAAAGCTGCAAAAGAAGCTAGAATAGCAACTAAGATAGAGATGATTCACAATTTAATTAAAGTAGGTGTACCTATAGAGAAGATAGCGGAAGCCACTGAATTAAGTGTAGGAGAGGTTAATGAAATTTTAAAAAAATAAAGAGTAAATATAAATGATAAAAAACAGGTAATTGTGATTACGAACAATTACCTGTTTTTTATTCTTTTTGTTTGATGCCCAGTTTTTGATTACAACAATACTTTTTCTTGTTTTAGAGTTTCCTCTAATTCATAAAGAAATTTATTGTGTTGTTATTATAAAAAAAAGAAGATATCGATTAAAATGTCTTCTTTTACTTGTACACTTAGTGTTAAGAAGGTATTGTATTGCTTAAAAACCATAAAAAAATATAACAATCATCGAGTAAGTCTATTATAGCATCAATAAATAAAGTTTTATATGCAATATTACATATATATGGATTTATTTATATTTTATCTATATAATTAAATTGTCTGTTTCTTGTTTTAATTCGTTTGTTTATTTTGGAGCGCTCCAGCAATGGAGCCTTTTTTTATGTAATAAAACATTTCTTTTGGATTACTCAGTTAATCTATATTAACTTTATCTTCTTAAGTGATATCTATATTTTACCAAATAGTTATACGGATAACCAGTTTTTTCTAATAATCTAATGGATTGATAATTTTACTGTTATTTGTTAATCCTTATAGGAAAATTTATCATAAAATGAAGATTGAGAAATCAATAATTATAAAAAACTTATAGTATCTTTTGGGAAAAAATTTATAATTTATATATTAATATGTTATAATTTTATCTCTAAAACTACCCAAAAAGGACTGCCTAATGGTGGTCTTTTTTATATTGGTGAGATTGTACTAGTATGATAGAAGAGGATTAACTGTATATTGTGAGGGTGATTGGTTATCCCTTCTTTCCATTTGGAAGGAAAGGGGGTGATATACCTATGGGGTTTTTGTTCAAGCTTCTAAAAGAATTTGTGAAAGCCATTGTACGTGAAGTTTCTGCGTATGTTTTTAGGAAAAAAATTTTAGAAAAAGATAACAAAAAAACCACTCCTCGTCGCCGTCCAAAGCAAAAGGGTGGGTTTCGTAAAAAATAAATGATATAACCACCACCCTGACGGTAGCAGTTATTAGAAGAAATGTTAGCGCATCTCTTCTTTTATTATATACACAAGCAATTACTGTAATACTACTACAGTAATTGTATCAAACGTATATAGAAAATCAATGAGCACGTAATAGAGATAATGTACAAAAGAAAAGACAACTAAATGTGCCTTCCTCCAACTTGAATTACTTTAATTCTAAGAATATGTATTGGTCTCCCATTCAAGTATCATTTTTCTCAATGAATATTTGGAATATTTTAGGTTATTTTTTACTGTTTTTATGTTAAGATATTTTGGTTGTTATTCATCTTATTTTAGGAGGTTGGAAGATCTGTTACATGCTTTTCATATGGATTTTAGTTTCTATACAGAAAATATAAAAGTTTTGGGATTATTAGGGAATTCTACTCGTTTATCAATTGTTTGTAAATTGATTACATATGGATCGTTGTCAGTTTCTGATTTAAGTAAGCAAACAAGAATTACAGAGGATTTGATTGTACAACATTTGCGTAAATTAGCCTTTGGAAATATTGTAATTAGTGAACGTATAGGGAAAAGGCTTTATTTTAAAATAAAAGATAATAAAACAATTGAGATTATTAAGGTATTAGGGTTACAAAGTTAAATTTAATTACTTTCGCTACAAATGATTTTGCTATAAATTAATTGTGCAAAGTTACATTTAGCTCGCCTACGGAAATAGGTGGGCTTTTTTATATTGAGAAAAAGAAAAGACACCCAACGGTGCCTTTTTCCGACTTGATAACCATATTTTATGTATTAAAGGTCATCATAAAATTTTGAGAAAATATACGTTTACACAAAAAATAACTGTCCTCCTATTTGTTAAGGAAGCGGTTATTGAAATTATTTATTGATAGTAAAGAAGTCAGTTTTTACAAACTCACCTTTAACATATCCTACTGCAATATAATTACCTGCATCATAAGCATCTGTAATTTGCGCTTCAAATGTTGCAAAATTTTGCATTGAACCGTAATCATGTTCTTGTTTCCAGTTCATTGTTTGATAACGAACTAAGTTGCCACCCGGTAGGATTTTGAAGACTTTAATTTGTTCTTGAGATGTGAATGTATTTGTTTCCCAAGGTACAGTAATAAAAATAGGACGACCACCAGTTTTATAGCTGGATTGCATATTGTGTGTGTAAATGCTAGGCATCATTTTAGCTCCAACTTCCACGTCAAAAATTGTTTTAAAGCCCCAGTCCTCAGTTGTTACTGCTTTTTGTACATTTGTTGCTGCTGCCACTGGTTTTGCATCAAGTGTGCCAACTGCTGATACCCCCCCTAATGCTAAAGCTCCGACTAATACTAATTTTCCTAATTTCATTAAAAATCCCCCTAAATATTTCTATAATTATAAACAATTACTATATAATGATATAATTACTTGTATAATATTTCAAATATTTTCTAAAAAAAGTTATAAACATAAAAAGACACTCATATATGAGTGTCTTTTCCAATAGTTTTTTTAGCAGAAGCAACTGCATCCGATAATGATTAATAGAATAAATAATACAACTAATAAAGCTAACCCTCCAGCGAAACCGAATCCTTTACCGTAACTACCACCATATCCTATAACAATAGTGCCTCCTTTAGATTAGAGGATAAAACTAGGGTTTATTCCATGTATTTCAACGGGTTCACTTTACCTTATTTTTTAAGATTTAATTGAGCAGTTCTTTTTGAAAATAAAGAAAAGACGCCATTAGGCGCATTCCTTTTAGGTAGATTAGATTTTAGTTTTCCAATCTAAAGAAATTGTGTATCAGCTCTTTGAGAGTATATTAAAATACCTGATTGATTTATTATGCATTATTAATCTTCATTTAAATCCCTCTATTTTCCATTTGATAAAATAGAATCCCAATATTACCAAAAAGATAAACAAGTATTTATAAACATTCAAAATATTTACAAAAATACCAATTGCGATACATTTAAAGCGTAAGTTATAAAACTATTAAAGGGGGATTTATTATGTTCAAGAAATTAGTAGTAGGAACATTAGCAACTGGTATCGCATTAACCGGAGGGATTGGAGCAGCATCAGCAAGTACAGAAGGTGTAGATAATACTAAAAATTCAGCACCAATTATCCAACGTACCCAAATACTTAAAGATGATTTCAGTCTGATAAATGGTGAAAGAGAAGTGTCGTTCGAACATGTAAAAAAAGCGGATATGAGAGTTCATATGACTAACAATACTAAAGGCACGCTTGACTGGTTTTTAAAAGACTCAAAAGGCAATGTTATTGATAAGGGGTCGTTAGCAGCAGGAAAGGGTTTTACGAATACGTACAATACTCTTTCAAAAGGTAAATATAAGCTTAAAGTTACTCACAGAAATGGTGGTTCTGGATCATTCTATGCAGCTGCTCGTACTTTAGACTAATATACAAAGTACCATCTTAAGTGTATTGAAGAAGAACAATGAAGGAGCTTGAGAATTAGGGAGTTTTGTTATTATATCATCGTGCGCAAATGCAAAATCACAAATGGCCTATCTATGAATGAAGTGCACCTCAATTGTTAGACACATAATTAACAATTGGAGGTGTATTTTTTATAGCTAAATTTTCTTCAAAAGATAAAATACAAGCAGTAAAACGATATCTAGAAGGTACGGAAGGCGGAAAAGCCATTGCTAGTTCTATAAGGGTTCATCCTAGAGAACTTTATCAATGGATTAAACAGTTTGAATTTTCAGGGGAAAAGGCGTTTGAAAAACGCTATACAACTTACTCTCTCGAGTATAAACTAGATGTAATTCATTATATGAATGAAAATGGGACATCTCTGAGAGAAACAGCTGCTTTTTTTAATATTCCTTCTTGCGAAACACTTCGAAAATGGAAAGTAGCTTATGAAACAGAAGGATTAGATGCCCTAAAATCAAAGAAAAAGGGGCGTCTAACCATGGCCAAAGAAAAAGCTAAGCTACAACATTTAAAACAAAACGAAGTATCTCTTGAAGGTTCTATAGAAGCGCTACAAGCAGAGAATGAACGTCTGCGTATGGAAAATGACTATTTAAAAAAGTTGAATGCCTTAGTTCAAAAGAAGAAAAAATCACAGACCAAGACAAAGCGCAATTGATTTATGAATTAAGGCATAAATACAAGGTCGTTGACCTTGTGAAAGTCGCTAATATCGCTCGTATTACGTATTATTACTGGATGAAACAAGCGAAACGTCCAGATAAATATAAGAAAGTTAAAGAATTAATTAAAGAGATCTTTATTGAGAATTTTGGGAGGTATGGTTATCGTCGTATTACATTGGAATTACGTAATCGAGGCCATGCATTAAATCATAAAACCGTTCGACGTTTAATGAATATCCTGGGATTAAAATGTCTTGTTCGACTAAAAAAATATCGTTCATATAAAGGGACTGTCGGGAAATTCGCTCCTAATATTTTAAAACGTAATTTTCACGCATTAAAACCAAATGAAAAATGGGTAACAGATGTGACGGAGTTCCACTTACATGGTAAAAAACTATATCTATCACCTATTTTAGACTTATATAACGGAGACATTATAGCTTACAATATAGAACATAGACCTGCCTATTCCCTTGTTTCTAAAATGTTAAATAAGGCGTTTCAACGTTTGAATGATAAGGAAACTCCTATTTTACACTCGGATCAAGGTTGGCATTATCAAATGCGACAATATCATCAGTCGCTTAAAAAACATAACGTTATCCAAAGTATGTCCCGTAAGGGAATTTGCTTAGATAATGCAGTCATGGAAAATTTCTTTGGCTTATTAAAATCTGAATTACTTTATCTTAAAGAGTTTGAAAGTATGGAACAATTTAAGCAAGAACTAGAAACTTATATTCATTACTACAATCACAAAAGAATTAAAACAAAACTAAAAGGATTGTCCCCTGTGCAATACAGAGTTCAATCCTTAGTAGCTGCTTAATATATTTGTCTAATTTTTTAGGTTCAGTTCAAATAGGTAGGCTTTTTAATGTAGAAAAAAAGACACCCAAAGGTGCTTTCCTCTGACTTGATCCACTTTAATTTTAATAATATGTATTGGGCCCTATTTAAGTGTTATTTTACTGCATTAAGTAATGCCAGTTGTTAAAAAAAAGGCACTCCTTCGAGTGCCTTTTTCCTATTCAACTTTTAAATTAATTTCTTTACCTGTCATACCGCCACTTGCTTTTAAGAAAAGACCTTCAGCATCTTTTGGTATATCAAATACAATTTTACCTGTCTGTGTTAGACCAGGATTCAATTGTTTTAAGAAGAAGTCAGTTTTCCCACCATTAGCTAAGTCAAAAGATGTTTGACCTTGTGTTGAATATGTGAATTCACGACCTTTGCTATCTACTAATTTAAAACTATTAGCATCAACAGTGATAGCGTCTTTTTGATTATTAGTAAGTGTAACTTCTAAAATTTTAAAGACACCTTGTGCTTGTTCTTTTGTATATTCATTACCCACAGAATCTACTGTTTCCATAGATCCTACAGCGATTTTTACATCAGAAGATACACCTTCTTTTGATACTGCTTTAGTGTCTGTTGAAGTTTTTTCAGTTGTGTCTCCACCACCAGCGACCATAGCAATTATTCCGATTACAAATAAAGCTATAATGCCTAGGCATCCAAATTTAAATATTTTTCCCACGTTTGTTCCTCCAATTATGTAA
This sequence comes from Bacillus sp. CH_48, assembly GCF_038008465.1. NCBI lineage: Bacteria > Bacillati > Bacillota > Bacilli > Caryophanales > Bacillaceae > Bacillus > Bacillus sp. CH_48. Next base: position 121,792 of record NZ_JBBOZF010000001.1, read on the forward strand.
AATATAAGATTGCCAAGATAATAATAACAAACTATATATAAAGATATTGTCATATTATGTCGAAAGGAAATAAAAAAGATAGTTTAGAATTTTCAGGCTGAAATTCCGTCTTATGACCTATTTTTTCTCGCATATTGGCAGTACTTCTTACTCATAAAAAAAGACACCCAAAGGTGCCTTCTTCCTACTTAAACCACTTTAATTTTTGGATCTTCTTCCTTACCGAATGGAAAGTAGAGATGATTCAATTATGTACCGATCTGGAGCGTCTCCTATATAGTCAAAAGGATAACAAGTTGTTAATGTTAATGTTGGCTCACTTTTTTCTACAATAACTGTTCGATCTTCTGAATCTGTTATCCAATGCTTGTTAATTTTATATGTATATGTTTTATTTTCATATTCCACAATAAGTTGGTCATTTTCCTTTAATTGACCAAGCTCGGTAAAAACAGTATCTCTATGTCCACTTAAAACTGTATGGCCATTTCCAGATGGTGTAGTAGTTAAGTCACTAACAAACATACCTACACCCTTTTTTAGTACTTTATCATCGGCTCCCCAATATATAGAGTATTTCTTTTGTATTTTAGGGATAATTAAATATGCTACTTTATCTCCTAACTGATGGTTTACATTTGAAGCGGGAATTTGTACAGGTTCTTCTTGTAATGAAGTGTCAGTCTTTATCTCTGTCTCTGTTTGATTGATGTTTTGCGTTTCATTTTCTTTAGAAGGTGTGGAGGTCTCATATTGTTTAGCCTCGTTAGTTGTTAACGACTCTGCTGATTGTCTAGCACTATACCATTCTAGAAAATAATAGGAAAAGATAGTAAGTCCAATAACAGTTAAACATAAGCCTATCCATTGTTTTTTATTCACTTTTATCACTCCATTTGAAAACGACAGGATTTCTCCTGCCGTTTTAAGGAACTATTTTATGCGTTTGTCTTTTTACGACGGAACATTAATACAGAACCAGCTAATGCTAATCCTAAGCTTGCTAACATCATTGTAACACCGTTTGATGCTGTATTAGGTAATTTTTCACCTTGTTTTTTTGTTTCTTTTTTCACAACTGTATTAGTATTTTTCTTTGTTTCTTTTGCAGTTGTTTGAGGCTTAGTTTGTTCTTGTGTAGTATTTGTTGTTTGGTTATTTTGTTTTGAATTCTCTTGCTTAGTGTTTTCTTGTTTAACAGGTTCTTGTTTAGTGTTTTCCTGTTTAGTATTTTCTTGTTTAGGTTGTTCTTGAGGTTTAGTAGTTTCTTTATTTTCTGTTGTAGTATTTGTGCTCTTTGGATATTTATAATCTTCACATGGAATGCCGTCTTTATCATTATCTAAACGGTGTGGATCATTTCCAACACCATATCCATTTTGATCCCAGAATGCTTGAGCATCTTGTTGACTTTTAAAATGGCCACAGTTTTTTGTATCATTCGGACTCTTAGCTGCAAATGCAGAAGAACTGTACCCCACTGTTAATAGTGTTACCGCTGTTGCTGAAACTAATAATTTTTTCATAATTTTCTCCATCTCCCTAAATGGTATGTATTTACATTGAAATATTTTACATTTAAAAAATTAAAAATACAATAATAATTTGTAGATAAATGTAAGATTTCTAGATAATAATAGCAAATTATTAATTTGCATATTTTCATATTATGTCGAAAGAAAATAAAAAAAAGACAACCTAAGGTACCTTCCTCTGACGTGAACCAGCTTAATATTAATAATATGTATTAGGACTCCTATCCGAATATTTTTTAACATGTAAAGATAAAAGGTGACATTAATTCTAGGATGATAACACCAGCTGAACGGAATGGAATAAGCCAGTCGGCCTTCTTCAAACAGGTCAAAAATGGTATGAATTCATATGAAACAGCAAAGAAGGGAAAAGTGTACGCAGTGCATTTGAAATTAGTGAGTAAGAAAGGCAGTAAGAACGTTCCTTTTTACTCAAGGGTTAAAAGAGGGATGAAGATGCTACCTACTAGGAATAAAGCTCCCAGCAAAATTAAAGAATCAACTAAAACCAAGAACCGGTTTATCTGAGGCTTTCGAAATTTCTTCAGTATGCTAAAAACTGCACTCATTCCGAAACAAATATATTACAAAATCATTATTGTCTCTAATATATTGATAATTTAATTATATACTGAAAAATATGTACATATAAATTTTTAAAAAGTCCTTATTTGAATAAAAAATGGTCCTTACATTACGTAAGAACCCCATAATCGAAGAAAAAAGTCGTATGTGAAACCACGTGGGAATCACAATAATATTTTAACACCTAAATATATAGTTGTCTATACATGGTTGGACAAAATAGTTATTAAAACGAAGAATCTCTAGATTTAGGGATCTAGAGATTCTTGTGTTGGTATAATCCACACGGTTTATGAAAAGAAAAGAACTTACTGAAGATAACACATAAATGTTTCATAAATGTATCAAAAAAGTTATTTTATGTAGTTGATTAGGTAAGATGAGGAAAACGTCCATAACGGTTGCTTTTTTCCTAGTTATACCTAGATGACACATTAAACGTATTTAATGTGTCATCTAGGTATAAAGATAATCGATAATCATACAATGATATGGAAGGGTCTTTTCTAACGTGTTAGTTACCTCAAAGTATATGTATCTTTTGGCGCCTGGGCGAGGGTGCTTTTTTTTGCACATTATGATAAGGACAAGCATATAATGTAATAGGACGAGTTCTTCGTGTCCTATTCAATGCTCAGAATAAACCCCAATTCACATTGAGAGCGCCAATAGCGAGGGTGCTCTCTTTATATTGAAAATAAAACATAAATATATATATAATATGATTAATGGATTTTCATTTTAATCTGAGGGGTACAAATTCGATGCGACGTAAAAAGGATTTGTTGAAACAATGGAAGGTAGATTTGCAGGCTGTTCAAGAAGAAAAGAGGATGAAGAAAAAGACTAAGAATAAGAAATATAGCATCCCTGGTAATACAGCCGGATTCATGAATGGGAAGAATACTTATCGTAAAGAGAATGGGGTATGGAAGCAAAGAAATAAATGATGTTAGGGTAAATATTCTTGATTAAGTGTATAGGAATTATCGTGGGCGTTGCCATAATTGGGATGGTATCTTGTTTGTTGTTAAGGAAAGATAGGGCGTGAGATAGACTTGCAAATTGAAATATTATTAGTTTGAAACATGGACTAATAAACAAACTATTTCTACCTTTTAATCATAGAATATGATGAATTCTATTTTAGAGGAGGGAATCATATCTATGGGATGGGATAATAATTTTGGACATTCTCGAGATTGTAATAGATTTTGGGATGATTTAGTATTTTGCGGTTGCGGCCGTAGACGAAGAAGAAACGATTTTAACGACTGTCATTGTAGACGTGACTGCGATTGTGATGAGTGTCGTCGTAGACGTAATCATGACCACGATCGTGAGCATGATCATGGTGACCATCGAGATTGGTAAAGTCTTTTGAAAGAGTGCATATTTTAATAGCACTCTTTTTTATTATTTTTTTTAATTACTACTTATTAACTAGAAGGATGCAGTTTCAATTTTATTTAACATTTTACAAAACAAACGAACACAAAGAACGAAAATAAATTTCAACTGTCTAAAAGTTGATGCTTTTAGATGATGTGGGGAAATGCTGTGAAAAATTATTAAAATCTTACCTTATATTTATCTAAGAGTTAGTCTGAAATAGAGTATATAAAACAATGATAAATTTTAAATAGTATTAGGGGATGACTGATGAAATTAGTGTGATATGTACGAGCTAGTATAAGAGAGCAAGATTTACAATTGCAATTTAACACGGTAGAAACTTATGGTTCTACAAAAATATTCATTGGAAAGTAGAATGGAGCGAAAAATCTTAAGGAAATATAAAGTTGTTGAAATTTTTATGTGAATTCATTAATATGTAATTGTATTTATTGTTTATTTGATTCTGTTTATTCTCACACTTTATGAGTTGTGGTTGAGATGTAGAAGCAAGCTGCGTCTTGTTTTAATTCTGAAAGGGCTTCTTTGAGCCGATTAGTGTATATATAGCTTATTTTGCTATATACATTTTTAATCGACTTGAAGAAGTCCTTTTTGTGTTGTTTCCAAGTCTGTTTGATTGGAGAACCCATTATCACATTGAGCAAAAATTTTTATTTAGGGGTATTTAATTATGATAAACGGTTATGAAGTATCGTTATTTTATTCTGTACATCCAGATGATCCTATTCAAAGTTTACGTGCATAACAAGCACTTAATCCAATAAAAGAGGATGTATTCTCTTTAACAGGTGTCAGTGTATCGTAATGAATAATTTACAGAACTATATGGAAGTATGCAGACAGAGGGAATGACAGAAATTTGTAGTGAAGAATTACTATGAATTTCTGTCTTTTATTTTATCAGGAGTAACAAAGGCACGCATGGAACGTAAGATTGACAAAGAATTCAAGAGAGCTACACAAATGTTGGCTTATTATGAAAAACAGGCGGAAAATTTGATGGAATATCTTATGAAGCGCAAGTGTCTATGTACTTTGATACAGCAATTAAGTTATATAAGAATAGAAGCAAAAAGTATTAGTCTACAAATCACGAGATGTTTGCTAGAGCATTTGAAGCATACGTAGAATCGGATTTGCAAGATCAAGAACATAGAAATGATTATTTAGTTTGTAATGCGTATCCTTTTGTATATCCATTAGATGATTATACGTAATATCCTAATGTAATTATAAAAAGTTTAATCGAAGTAATAGTCCCATATATAATAAACAGTATATAAGGAGTGGGGAAAAATGAATTATAACATTCAAAAAGGACAGTTTCGTTTAACAAGTGCTTATCCGAGAGGTAGCTGGTGGGAGTTTTACCGTATACCTTGTCCAGTTTGTTATGATACAGGTAATTGTATGCTGCACGTTTCGCAAGATAAGGTAGCATGTACACGTGTAGAAAGTAAATGGATTTATGGAAAAAACACGGGCAATCCAAGCTACATTCACTACATAAAAGGAAAAGATAAATATCAATTGCCTGAGGTGGATGAAATTCAGATTCATGATAAGAAAAGTAATGAGGAATTAAATGTGTTTAATCGTAAATTAATGGAGTTCATACCATTACAAGAGCATCATCATGCACATTTATTAAAAGATAGAAAAATGAGCGAAGAACAAATACAAATACGTCAATATCGTTCTTTCTTAAAACAACAAATTGTGTTAGAGGAGGATAATACGTATACGACTGTTTGGGAGCAGCTATTTAAACAGATGGGGAATAAAAATTGCTGGCAGGGAATCCCGGGTTTCTATGAGATGAAGAAAGGTCAACGTTCTCTTCGTTTGATGTCAGGATCTCCTGGTATATTGATTCCTTTTCGGAATCAGTACAATCAAATTGTTGGATGGCAGGTTCGTGTGGATGAAGTGAAAAACTCCGTTCATGTGAAATCTGCACCTACTGGAGTTCAAGCAGAATTAATCGAACAGCCTAATGTTGTGAAGATAATTAAAAATGGTGATTGTATCTTTGAAGGCGAACTAGAAGTGAGCAAAAAGGTAGAGATTCCATTTCAAGAGGGACAAATTGTTGTAAAGATTCATAAAGGGCAAAAATATCTGTGGGTCTCATCAGCAAACAAAAATCAAGGAACTGGTGCAGGCGGTAGTGAAAATCCACTTCCTGTACATGTAGCTGTACCAAGTTCTCATTTGAAACATTGGAATTCTGGTACCTTACATCAAACCAACTCAGTAATGATTACAGAGGGAGCTATGAAAGCAGATCTGGTTGCTGATTTGCTTCCAGAGAGATTTAATAAAGAGGAGCTTTCTGAAATAGGAACAACGGTTCTTGCGATTCCTGGTGTAAATGCTTGGCGAATTACTATGCCTGTATTAAAGGATATGGGTGTAGAAAATGTCTATTTAGCGTTTGATGCCGATTTAGTAGAGAATCAAAAAGTAAGAAAAGCTCTTATAGACTTTGCGACAAAGTTAAAGACAGAGGGCTATAACGTAATCATAGCTGCATGGAATCCAACGCAAGGTAAGGGGTTGGATGATACAATGCAAGCGGGATTTAAACCTGTATTTCAGAGATTGTGAAGGTCATAAAGTAGGTTGATATTTTCATAAATAGGTAGATTGAAAAAGATAGAGTTTGTAATTCTATCTTTTTCTTATATCTAATTACTACAGAGGATAAAAATTCACTAAAAGAAAGGTAGAAGAGAATATGAATACATCTATGAAAAAAAATCTAGTAAATTTACGAGTTGATTTTGCTTTCAAGCGCTTGTTTGGAGTAGAAGGAAACGAGGGTATACTCATTGCTTTTCTTAATGCGGTATTACAATCTTCTTTAGATGAGGAAATTATTTCTTTGCATTTAGATGATCCACATCTTCCAAGGGAACAAAAGGATGATAAATTGTCTATTTTAGATTTGCGAGCTACTCTGAATAATGGTATAAAATTAAATATAGAGATACAGGTTCGCGACAAAAAAGACATGATTGAGCGATCTTTGTTCTACTGGGCTGGCATGTATTATTCTCAAATGACTCAGGGGATGAAGTATACAGAATTAAGACCAACTATTTGTATTAATATAGTGGATTTCATTCTGTTTCCAGGAGAAGAGGACTTTCATAATGTCGGTGTAGTCATGAACAAAAAATCGGAGCACATAATTTCAGAGAATATGCAATTGCACTTTCTTGAGATTCCAAAAGTAATTCGAGAATGGCAAGAAGATCGAATGGATCCATGGGAGGATATATTAGCACGTTGGCTATTATTATTTCCTGCATATGAAGATGAGAAATTAACTACAATCCTGGAGGGAATCGCGATGGAAAAAGATCCAGTTTTGAAAAAGGCAATAGAGGATTGGGAGCGTTTAAGTAGTGATAAAGACTTTTTACGCTTATATGAGGCGAGAGAGAAGGCAATAAAAGATAGAATATCAGAAATAGAGACAGCAGAAGAAAAAGCTGCAAAAGAAGCTAGAATAGAAATGATTCATAATTTAATTAAAGTAGGTGTACCTATAGAGAAGATAGCGGAAGCCACTGAATTAAGTGTCGAAAAGGTTAATGAAATTTTAAGAAACAAAGAGTAGATAGAAGTAGTGAAAAACAGGTACTTGTGAAAAACGCACAATTACCTGTTTTTTGTTTCTAATGAATAGTTTGATAAACACAAGGCTTAGACACTCCTTAATAGGTAGTATACTCTTATTAAGGAGCATAATAAGTTGTTGGAGAGATTAAAATGAATAAGAAAAAAGAAGCGAATACCCTTAGAGATAAAATTCCAAAATGGATAAAATAGAATCATGTTGCTCACTGAAAGAAGATATGAATGCTTTAGGTCTTAAGGACGGTAATATTTTTTTAATTCTTATAGTATGGTACGATCCTAACAAAGAGGGTATAAATAAAGGTGTAAACAAGGACTTGTTTTTATAAAAACGTATTGCTATAATATAAAAGTAATAAGATTTTACAATGAAAATATAAAATTAATCAGTTCGCATATAAGAGAAGACCTCAATATGCGCCATGTCCTTAGGGGACGTGTGCGTGTATTGAGGTCTTTTTGCGTTTTGCGAGCAAAAACACCTGGAGGTGCAGGAATTATGTTGAATTGGTTGTCTGCAAAACTTATGACAACATCTGTAGGAGATTTCTTACTGGCAAAAAGTAGCTTTACGAAGGGGCTTGGTGGTAGTGGCAGTGGTGCCAATGCTGAAACCGTCCAAAAAAGCATGAACACTTTGGTGAAAACCTTAATTGGTTTTGGGGGAATATGGGTGGCAGCTTGCGTTGTATTTGCAGCTATTAAACTATCTGGTGCACAAGGGAAGAATCCTGAAAACCGTACACAAGCTATGATTGGTTTAGCCTGCGCAGCAATTGGAGGCTTTGTCATGATCAAAGCTTACGATATCGCTGCTTGGGTTACGACAATCTAACATAAGAGTTTGTACAAGCTCTCCTCGATTTGGGGAGAGCTTCTCTTATACAAGGGAGGAAAAAGAATGAGAAAAGTAACTGTTCCTGTTGATATGACTTCGGAGCAAAAAACACTATTAGGTGTGCTGAGCAAACGCCAATTGATTTATCTATTGGGTGGCGGGGCATCCCTTTATTTATATGTACCATTCTTATGGCGGTTATTTGCACCTATTGATGCGGTAGTAGCATTTTTTATTTGCTTAATTTTAGCACTACCAACGGTAGTAAGTGTAATAGCGTTTGCGTTTATATATAAAGAAAAACAACACATGTATCTAGATAAGTATTTAATTATTAAAATGCGTAGCCGCTCCGAAAAAGGTAAGTGGAGAAAAGGGTACGAGCCAACTACATGGGCAAAGGAGAATCTGTAAATGTTAGAAATGATATATTTTGCGGCGATAGCCATTGTAGGATTTTTCTTTTATCGGAAAATGAATGGAAAACCGCTGTTTGGTTCTAAGAAAAAAGGGAAAAAGCAAGGTGGAGTAGAGAAACACACTACTGAAAAAGCTGGAAAGAAAAATAAAAAAAATATGTCTGCTGAACCGGAAATTGATGAGGATAATGTTGACTTCTTTCGTAATTTTGTAGAAGACATTAAGGAAATCGATAATCATATGATTCGGTATCATGATGACACATTTGTCCTGATTGCGGAAGCACATCCAGTTAACTATTATTTACTTTCCAATATGGAACAAGAAGCGATTGATATCAAAATTGAATCATGGTTAACCACATTAGAGTTTAATACGAAAGTATATATTCAAAGTAAGTTTGTAGATTTAACAGATCCTGTACGAAAAATGACAGAAACGATGAAAGGTGCGAAGGACCTTACACCAGAGACGGTTCTATATGGTCAAGAAGTTATTGATAATTTAGAGTACTGGCAACGTTCGCAACCTCGATATGAACAAAAACGTTATTTAATTTATCCATACAAGGTTGATATTAGTACAATTACGGCTGATACAGAGGACGAGTTAGAAGAAAAGATTGTAGATAAGGCATTTAACGAACTATATCGTCGTTATAATGCATCTCGAAATCTACTATCGAAAGCAAAAATTAATGTAGAAATGTTAACGAAAGATAAATTAATAGAACTTTTATATGTAGCATTTAACCGTCGTAAAGCTATAAAAGCTCGTTTCCAGGACTTAATTGAAAACGAGAATTTCTCCCTCTATTCAACAGGGGAAACGAATGAAAGAAAACTAGAGTTAATGAAGAAAGTGCTAGCGGAAGAAAAGGCAGAAAAATCAAATAACGGGGTGGCGTAAACATGAAGTTGTTCGGAAAAAAGAAAAAGGAAAAGAAAAAAATAGAAGCAGAAGAGAGGGACGAATTGGAGCTAGAGGAGGAAGAGTTGGAAGAAGAGGAAATACCGACGCAATTAGACAATCAAACAACAGTGTTTGATGTTATTGCTCCAGAAGGAATGAAAATTGATGCAGAAGATTATGGGGTCATTAAACAATCTTTAGGAAGTAATACGTTCTTTCGTCCGTTTTATATTCCACGTGATGGGTACCCGCGTATGATGCAAACCAATTGGCTCAACATGTTAACTTCGGCTGGGGAAGTGGATGTCATGATCGATATTCATAAAGAACCAAAAGCTAAAGCAATGCGATCATTAGATATGCAGCTGACGATGTTACGTTCCAATCTTTCTTTCCAACGTACACGAGGAAACATTGACCAAGAAAAAGACTTAGATGCAAAAATTCAAGATACAAACAATTTAATGGATGAAATCCAGTTCAATGAAAACGACTCCTATATGGTGAGTACAATGGGTGTTGCTTACGCAGAATCAAAGAAAGAATTGGACGTTTTATGTGAGTATATTGAAGATGAAATGCAAGCATCTCACTTTAAGATAGCAAGTACTTGGAACCGTGTGAAGAGTGGTTTGAAAGCTACTATGCCATTAGGTGCACCAAATACACTGCAAGATACCTATCGAAATATCGATAGACGTGCGTTATGTACGTTTGCACCATTTGTATCAGGATCGGGGAGATTTAATGGTGGCATACCAATAGGAAAGAATAAAATTACTGGGCAAGTAGAATTTTTAAATTCATTTGGTAATGCAGATTATCGCCCGCCAAACTATAACATTGGTGTAACAGGGATCTCAGGTTCCGGAAAAAGTTTACTTTTAAAAATGAAATTAGCTCGTGAAACGTCACTTGCAGATACGCATGCAATGATTATCGATCCAGAAGGAGAATTCGTAAAAATTACAAAACGTCTAGGTGGTATTAATTTAAATATTTCACCTGAAAGTAATATCATTATCAATCCTTGTGCAATCGCTGTAACAGAACTTCAGATTACGGATAAAGATGAAGAGCTAGAAGCACTTGAACAATATGATAAGAAAGAACTTGTAGAGCGTGATGGCATGAAGTATGTGAGATTTGTACCAATTTTAGAGAAAATCAATGAAATACTAGGTTTCTTTGACATTATTATTCGCGGGCAAGACTTTGATCAACCAGGATTAAATGTATTCCAACGTACTATGCTAGAAGATGCAATCCGTGAAGTGTTTGATAAACATGGTATTACTTCACATCCTTCCTCTTTATATACAGATGAAGTGAAGAAAGTGGATGGACAGTTAATTCAGTCTCAAGTGAGAAAGCCAGAGCCAGAGTTAAAAGAAATCTATGATGTCATAGTAGAACATCATGGAGACGATGTAAAAGCAGAAGAGTTAATTGCTGCGATTCGACCATTCTTACGCGATGGTTCAAAACCATTATTTGATGGACAAAGTCATTTTGGTCGTGGTGTGGAAACACAGTTAAATGAATCACGCGTTGTTAATTTTAACATTAGTCATTTAGAGGAAGGGTTTTTAAAACCAATCGCTTTCCACGTTATCTTGAACTATATTTGGGAGCATTGGATTAAGAGTCCAGAACACGCTATCAAGCGAAAAGTATTATATGTTGATGAGATGTGGCAGTTTATCGACTATGAACAAACGGTTAACTTCTTGGAAAAAGTAGCACGTCGTTCACGTAAAAGAAATGCCGGTATGTGTTGGGCAAGTCAGGACTTTGTTCGTATTTTAGAAAATGTAAAAGCTCGTGGTATCTTGCAATCTACTTTCTCTTATTTCTTCTTAGAACAAAATAAAATTGATAAGAAAAAGATCCAGGAGAACTTTAACTTAACTGCTGGGGAGCTTGATATTATTCTCAACAACCCTGGAAAAGGAGAAGGGATTTTCCGTGTCGGAGATAGTTCGGTTTGGATTCAAACTGATCCATCTGACAAAGAAATGATGTTCATTGAATCAAATGAAGCGGTACTACAAGAGCTTTTAAACAATATGAAGAAAGTACAAGGTTACGCAGGATAATGGCGTACTCTTAAAAAGGAAGGTGAAATTATGCTTGAGAAAATAGTAGAGTGGGTCGGAGGCTTAATTATTGCTATAGTAAAGGCTTTTCTTAGTCCGGTGTATGCAACTTTGGATCCGCTGCCAGTTTTAGTGTTTGGAGGAGAGGGAACAGAAGGAAAGGGGACAAACTTAGATTTCTTATTTTCAGGTAATTCTCTAACCAAAGTATTAGACACAGGCATGCCTGTCATGTTCAAGCTTGTTGCTTTTTGTGTCCTTGTCAGTGTAGTTATTACGGCGGCAAAATATTCGGCAACAGCTATTAATCCAAATAATAGAACAGCATTAATAGAGTATGCGAAGGATTTGATGATCATTTCAATTTTTCTTTGGCACCTCGATTACTTCTATACACTCATATTTGAAATCAATTCTTGGATAATAATAGAGTTTAGAGACGCTGTTAATGTAGCAAGTGGGGGGAATTTTGATCCAGATAAGGGTACTAAATTTCTACAACCTGGATTTGGTGGGGCTGGACTTACCATTACTGAGCTGGGTTTGAAAGGTCATGAAAATGACTATATGTTTATTATATTTGGTTTGTTTATAGAAGCTGGTCTCATCGTCTGGGCAAACTTTTACTACTTAATGCGAGCGGTGTCACTATACGTTTTAATGTTAATTGGTCCGTTAATGGTAGGCATGTGGCTATTTCCACAAAAGAAACAACAGACATTATATTGGATACGTGAATTTATAGGAGCGGTGTTCATACAAGCAATTCATGCGATTACCTTATGGCTCATTATTTCTTTAATTGGAGCAGCAAATAGTCCGTTAATCAAATTAATTTTACTTGCTATGTTTATCCCAATAGGTGAGATTGTAAAAAGTTTTATTGGCCTTAGTACCAATGCATCAGGTGGCATTCATAGAGCAGGTACGATGATGGGTATGGGTGCTTTAGCAAGTGTGGCTGGACTCGTTAAAGGTGTTCGTGATGACTACCGTAATTCAAAAGCAAAACCTGATGATAAAGGGGATAAAGAAAAGACAAAAGAAGATGCTGATAACCCGAAAGATGCATTAGGAGCGAATTTAGGTACAGATGTTGGTACAACATCTCGTGCAGCTCGTATGTTAAAAGCTGGTCAAATTGGAAGTTCAATTGGTAAAGCGGCTGGTGGACTTGCAGGTATGACAGCAGGAGCTGGTCTTGGACCAGAAGGAATGGCAATAGGGACATTTGCTGGCAGTAAAGCGGGCGGATTTACTGGTGCAGTTACTGGAAGATCTGCTGCTGCAGTTGGCGAAGGGGCTGTAGCCTTAGGAAAACATATTGGTTCGAGTGTAAAGAAGGGTGCGGATACGTATTCAAATCTAAATGACAAATCTTATCCAGAACTAACCGATGAAGATATTGCACAGGATTTAGCTACAAAAGATTTTGAAAATTGGAAAGCGGATAATCCCGATTCTGCAGTTGCAAGTCGCTTAAGACAAGCATTCCCTAGTGCTTCCGATGCAGAGATTGCTAAAAAAGTAGCGAAAACAAACAATGATCAGATGTCTCGTTTATCAAATCAGCGGAAACAAGATTTACAAAATATGAAGAAAACCGCTACACCATATGGAAATGCTAGAGAGTTAGTTAACGCTGCAACGAATGCATTCCAAAAGGGGTATGAGGCAGACCATAAAGATACGTTTATGAGTCAGTTACCAGAAAATATGTCAGCAGAAGAGAAAGAGAAACACTGGAGCGACCATCTGAACACAAAAGTACAAGGATTTAGAAACCACGCAGAACAGGCGGCAACAAAAGCGGGAGCTATGCCAGTTGATGCGAAGGATAAGCAAGGAAATAATCTGTTTGATAAATCCTATGTGAATAAAGATGCGTTTGCTTCTCGACTTGCATTAGGAAAAGTCGGAAAAGCAGTCGAGGATGTAAAAGAAGAAACGTTAGAAAGTGGCCATCAAAATATGGGACAAGTCGGTGCTCTTGTCGGTGCTTCTACTGCTGCATTTAAGAAAGTGTATAGTGCAGACCATAAGGCTGGATTTATGAAACAATTCCCAGCAGATATGCCGCAACAAGAAAAAGAAGCAGCATGGAATAAGCATTTAGATCAAAAAGTACAAGGATTTCAAAATCATGCGCAACAAGCGGCGGAATCAGCTGGTATTGTACAGCAAAAAGACGGTACAAACTATGCGAATAAAGAAGCTTTCGCTTCTCATTTATCACAACAGTTACAAAAAGATCCTGGGTTAAATGCTGTGGGTGTATCTAGCACAGCAGGCATTCAGAAGGCAGTCAACGGTGTGAAAACGCACGGTTTGAGAAGTGGAGCAGGAAGCCAGAAAGCGAAACAAGTAAGTAATGTTGAGAACCTGGTACAAGCCTCTACAGAATCCTTTAAACAAGGCTATGCAGCAGAACAACAGGCAAGCTTTATGAAAAAGTTGTCTCCAACTATGTCTCAACCACAAAAAGAGCAAGCTTGGCAGTCGCACCTGAATGAAAAAGGAAATGAATTTAAAGCAGTGGCACAACAAGCGGCAGTACAAGCGGGAGCGATGCCCGTACAGGCGAAAGATACGAGTGGTAAGAGTCTACATAATCAATCGTATATTAATAAAGATGCCTTTACTTCGCAATTAACGAAAGGATTACAAAGCCATGCAAATCTTGGAACAGTGAGTCAACAAGTAGGTTCTGGAATTACTAGTGCGATTCAAGGTGTTCGTTCACATGGTGTTGCAACAGGTGGCGCAATCAATAAAGCTGTATATGCGGCGACACAAACGCAAGCGAGTATAGCACATGCAGGAGATCTTTCCGTTGCGGAAATTGAACGCTCTTATGCAGATGCATCAACAAGTGTAGCAAATATTGCACAAAGTGCTGGTAAAATGTCTATCCCAACATCTGCAGTGGGACGTATGACACAGCAGAGTACAAAACTTGGCATGAGTGTAATGGAAGGTGCGAAACACCTTATGCTTGCGGATAGCATTGATACAGTATCAAATGCATACTATAGTGCTGCGAGTGCTGTACAACAATCTGGAGGGAATGCAGTACAAAGAGTGATAAGTGGAACTAATGCTGCTGTTAATACATCATTAGGAGGGAATGCAGCAGAGCGTCACTATAATGTGACAAAAGGCTTAAGTTACGCCGCAGGTGTGATTGGTGGTGCGGGTGCTTATCAAGCGACTGCACGTATGGTAAGTAAACATAATCCTTATAACAATGCTGTTCAAACAGAGGCAAAAGAAATTCAAGAGATTCAGAGAATGGTACCAACAACAACGGATGCTACTGGAAAACAATCGGTTGTTCAAGGTGCAGTACGTCTTGTTACGACAAATAATAAATCCTGGATTGAAGCAAAAGACGCTAGTGGTATGACGCAAGTTGTATCTCGTTATGGTAGTGGAGATAGCAGTATACGATCTGGACAAGTCGTATATCAGGACTTAAATATTTCAGATGGACAATTAACGCAGTATCGTAATGGTGCGAAAGCATCTCCAGCCTATATACAAGATTCAAGTGGTGGAAAAATCAATATCAATCGCTCGATCAATGTAAATCCAAATCAATTAGTAGGAAACCAAAATCAAAGACCGTTACAACAGAAACCGGTATTTAATGAACCACCACTTACGGTCAATCACAAGGTAGACAATGGTCACTTCTATATGTCTGATTTAGACCAAGGTGGTTATAAAAATGTACAAATGGTGGTAGAAAGAGATCGTAGTTATATGGTTGCGACAACAACAGATGGTACAGTGTCACGTATTTCGCCGTTTGGAAAAGGAGATACGCGCTTACAAGTAAACCAAAGGATTGAAAGAGCTTGTGAAGTGAAAGACAGTAGTATTAAGCCAAGAGAAGAAACCTTAGTAACACATACACAGGATGAAGTTGTTCGTACAGAGACGCATCTGAATTTATCAGAACATGACCCACAAAATCTGATTCCATTTGCGCCAAATCCTCGCTTAGCACAGCGAAGAGGAAGAAATTCTCAAAATGGAAAATATGGTGTGATAAGTCTATGAGTCAAAACCCTAACGATCCAAATGAACAGAAAAAAAGTAATCCTTTAAAAGATGTAGCTTCCCACTTTATTAAGAAAAAAGGGATGCAAGCGCGCGGGAAGATGGCAAAATTGGCAGGGAAAGCAGGAAAGGCGGCAGCGAAAGCTGCTGCCAAAATGCTAAAAGCAGGTATATTAAAAATTGTGGGTGCCGTTGTGGCAGCGGTTGGAGTACCTGCCGCTTTAATTATGGGAGTAATTATTGCTGTGTGTGTGATTTTAGTCTCTTTTGTACCTTTTACCGATGATGAAAGTAAGACAGAGGAACAAGTAAAAAAATATATGGAAGTCTCAATGGCTCTGAATGTGGATTGGAAAGAGGTTGTCGCCTTTGACATGGCGCGATATGATAATGATTTAACTGGTAAAGATCCGCATGATGCTATATCATATTTATTGGATATCCAATATGAAGAATATACGGAAAAAGAGGTATGCGAGGCGGGACCGAATGGTCCTTGTGAAAAAAAGAAAAAAGAGATGCAAAAAACAAAATCTGAAAGTTACTCCGGACCAGATGTAAAAAAGATATTAGGAGATACAGATTTTAAGAAAAAAATAGATGAGATTAATGCGAGTGGAAGTAAAAAAGTGACAACATCTTCTCATGGGCTAGAGAAAGCGATGGAACTCGCAAAGTTTAGTAAAAGTCAAAAAGAGCGTGCTCGTGAGATATTAGAAGCGGGGATGTTAGAAGGAATGTATGGACATCTTGCCCCTACTACTGGTGGATTTATTGGTGGTATGTGTGTAGGTAATGTGAGTCCTGGCGGGGAGCCTGTCAATCTTAATGCAAAAGTTACAGGATATCTTCCAAAGATTAAAGAAATGGCAGAAAAACATGGTGTTGCTCAATATGTTGGTATTTTGGCTGCCCAAATGATGCAGGAATCAGGTGGAGCAGGAAATGACCCGATGCAGGCTTCAGAGGGGCATTATGGAGACATGAGCCCATCTTGTGTAGGTGTCAAGGGGAACGCACGTGTAGGATGTATTAAAGATCCCAACATTTCTATTGAAGCAGGCGTACAAGAATTTAAAGATGTGTTAGCAAAGGCGAATGGAGATATAGCCCTAGCCTTACAATCTTATAATTTTGGATCAGGATTCATTAGCTATGCTTTAGCAAAAGGTGGATATTCAGAAGAAACAGCCATTGAGTTCTCAAGAAGTAAGAATCATTTAAACCCAGCAGGTTGCTCCGATCCGAATAATTTCAGGACAAAGGTTAATGCGTGCTATGGGGATTATACGTACGTTTCCAAAGTTTTGAAATATTACAAAGATTTAGGATGTGTGGCGGATGTATCTGGAGAATGGATTTCTGATAAAGGTTGGAAATGGCCAACGAAATCAGGTCGTATTACAGATACGTTTGAAGCAGTTCGTGGTGGAAAACAACATAATGCTGTAGATATTGGGGCCATGACCGCCGGAAAAGCTGGGGACCCCGTATGGTCGATGGAAGCGGGTATTGTAACAAACCAAACAGGAAATGTAAACGGTGGCGGTCTAGGTGTCTATGTAGACCATGGAAATGGTATTGTATCTCGTTACTTACATTTGAGTAAAATATCAGTTGCACCAGGAACTATGGTGACAAAAGGACAGATTATTGGGGAAATGGGCGGTTCTAACTTTGATAGAGATTCAGGTTTCCTTAATATGAATGGATACGCTGTCCATTTAGATTTCCAAATTCGTATTAAGGACCAACCAACAGATCCAATGAAATTCTTTAAGAAAAATGATGATCCAGGGTTATCATCTGGTGGCTCTCCTACAATGACAAATGCTAAACGACAAAAGGTACTGGAAGAAGCGAAAAAATGGCTGGGGCAAGGGAAAGTAAGCTATGTATCCGGTGCTAGAAATCCAGCTGCAGGTAGTGCAGATTGTTCTGGATTCACACAATATGTGTTTAAAACTAGTATAGGTGTCCAGCTTGGAGATTGGACAGGTGCTCAAATTGGACAAGGAAAACAGGTGCCAGATATCGGACGTGCACAACCAGGAGATTTAATTTTCTATGAAAATCCGAACCATGTATCTATTTATTTAGGGAATCAGAAAATGATTCATATTGGTGATAATAAGGGTGTACAAATTACAGGTCTAAACTATACGGCAAGAGGACAACATATGTCGCAAATCCGTAATGTTATAGACTGATTTGGGATGTGAAGAAATGAAGAAAGTCATGAATGTGTTAGCGAATCTGCCTCGTAAGTACTTAGTTATATTGGGAATTATAGTGTTAGTAGTAGGCGTTGCTACCTATAATACGATTCATCGTTACATGATGAAATCACAAGTACAAGAGGAAGAGCAAGTAAATCAAGATGAAATCGAGATGCTTGGAGATAAGCCTAAGGGATTTGATACAAAAGAAGAGGAATATATCGCAAAGACAAAAACTGTAGAGGATTTACTACGAAAAATTTCTAATAGTAGTTATGATGTACCGTACTTGTTTACAAAGGCTGGATTTGGTATTGAACCGATGAAAATGACCAGTAATGAGCGTATGCTGGCTACAGAAGCTGTACAACGATATTTCCTAAATGGGGATCAGTTTTACAATGCGCGAATTACAAAAATTGACCGTGGGAAAAAAGTTGATACGTTTCATATTGAAGTTTTAATTCAACAGGTAAACTTTTTGGAACCACGACAATTTAAAGTGCAGGTAAACAAATATGCACAAATTGTAACACCAATTGCACAAATTCCACATGGACAAGAAGAAGTACCTGTGGATTAAGAAGAAAATGAGGGTTGTGGAAGAAAAAACACAACCCTTTTATAAAAAATAAAGAGTACCTAAAATTATTTATTGAATATTCATAATTTTCTGATATAATAAAACCATGGTTAAAGGAAATTTGTATATAACGCTAAAATGAGATGGATATGGAGGAATACAAATGAGAATGTTAATTGGAACAGCTGCGAATTTTGTTTCGGGGTATTATATAGGACGAAATTCTGGATTATTAGGAACGTTGCTTGGATGGGCTTTTTTGTTGGGTGGTGGCTATCTGTTAATAGAAAATTGGGATAGTATCACAGTATGGATGCATAGTTTAAATATTGTACGAGGGCTAGATGGTTACGAAGATATGAGCAATGGCTTTATTTTTATCTGCTTGGTAGTAAGTGGCTTTATTTTTATCTTGTTGTCCCCGATTTTCATTATTTTAATAATAGTTTGTTTCGTTTTAATGAATATTGTTGCTTGTACACTTGTGTTATTAACATCACCAAGTACGTATATAAAGAAGAAAGATAAGGAGAATGAGTGGGAATGAGTACAATTCTAGTTTTAGGTGGATCAAATGGAAGAACGCTAGAGAAGTTGGCCAAAAAAAGAGACTGCCAGGTTATTTTCCATGATGGGATAAATCACGGAGGCGTAAAGAAAACCTTTCGAAGTGTTATAAAAAAATGCGATGTTATTGTCATTCAAAAAGGTGCATGTGGCCATGTATCTATTGATGTAGCAAAAGAGTACGCAAAGAAGTATGATGTCCCACTATTATTTAATCCAGGATTTGGTGAAACTGGTGCGCTTGAAATGGGATTAAAGCATTTGAAGGTTGCATGAGGTTTGATACATATCTGTGGAATTGTAATTGTTAAATCAATATATACCATTAAAAAGGGTGGAGGAAGAAGTAACAGTTTAATCGAAAAGGAGGAATGAGGTGGAAGAAGAGTGTTATTGTAATGCAGAGGAAGCCGAAAAATGATTATAAAAAGAATATTGCATACCAAAATGCAACTAATATAATCCAACCAACTATTAGAGCGATATATTTTATAATTCTCAAGTTTTACTCCTTTTTGACTATAGATTACTTTATCTGTCAGAAGTTTATTGTTATTTTAAAATTCCATTAGAAATGAATATGAAAATGCGATATTTTGATTTTGAAATACTAATAAAAATTAAAAGGACCTGAAATGGACAACAGGCCCTTCTACAAAAGTGCATAAGAGGAAAACAATGACTATTTATATATTATCAATGAATGTAATTTAATTCTAGGTTCCAGATATTGAGAAATAAATATTAGAAATGCTGTTAGCATAGCGGATGTAAAAATCATAATGAAAGAAATATTCTTACCTTATGAACGGATATTTTTGGGGCAAGTAAAAAAGAGCGCTATTGAACAACGCTCTTTCTCGGAGTGTGTAGAGTTGATCGAATAAAGTAGGTGTATGTGTGTATTATCATCCCGCCCAGTATAGACTATGAATTTTTTTAAAAAAGGTTACGAAAAATACAAAAACACTTATAAAAGTATTTTTGTATTTATTGCTACTACAATCAGCAGTAGCGAGAACATAATGAAAGTGGAGGATGGAAAAAAAGAATATGAGTAGTGGTATTAGATATAAATCGGGTTTCGTCATTTTGATTTATTTTGTTATGACACAATTTGTAGGGATAATAGGTGTACAATTGTTAGCGAAGACAGGTTGGTATGATATCCAGGGAAACCAACAGCAAGCAATCCAACAACTTCTTGTGCATTGGGAACTAATTGGATTTTCACTTACATTAATAATCATTTTTCTTATATATAGTAAAGAACTAATGAATGATCCCAAGTTATCGATTAAATTATCAAGAAATTCATTTGTATGGATTTTAGTTGGGATCATAGTAGTATTTCTTGCGCAGATGGTTGGTAGTGTTTTAGATAAGAGTGTATTTCAGTTAACTACGCAATCAGCAAATACGTCTAGTACAGTCGCTGCTGCAGCAATATCTCCTGTGGCACTTGTTTCAATTGTTCTTCTTGCGCCTTTAGTAGAAGAGTTTGTTTTTCGTTATGCGGCCATAAACATTTTAATGTCTAAGTTTAAGCAAACTTGGAGCATACTAATAAGCTCATTGTTCTTTTCTATCATGCATTTTGATTTTCCATTTATTTTTGGATATTTTTTATTAGGACTTGTGCTTGCTTTAGTATATGTGCGTACTAATAGGTTACTAGTATCATTTGTTGTTCATGCTAGTATGAACTTAATTGTTGTTATACTCCAGATTTCTTGATGAAAAAGCAGCGGATTTGTGCAACTTACTAGTGATCTAGTTTTGTATGTTTATGGATTTAAAATTATGATAAGATTAATAAGAATACATTTGAAAATGTGGGTTCAAGTTGCTGTATTGACTGAATTGCACCAAAAAAACCAATTCCATTACACGGGAATTGGTTTTTTTGGTGTGTGTTGTTAGCATAATTATTGACGGCCTAAAGGAGATTTGTTTCTTTGTAGTTTAGTATAACTTAAATAAAAAGAAAATTCAAAAACAAAATGATGAATCTTTACATATTTTTAAATTATAACACAAAAATGTAAAGATATGGTTTATAATGGGTGGTGAAACACTCTCCTATGTTTCTAGTGACTGTATCTTTTATCTGTTTTTGGTGCGAAATCTGTTGATAGATTTTGCACTTTTTTTTAATGTTTAATAGGATCAGAATGATATAGTGCCCCTATTTCTTGTAAACTCCTTTTCTCCATACCCACTCAATAGGACCATACCGGAAATATTTACTCCAAATCTTGCTGAATATAATTTGTACAAATATAATTAAAAGCCCGAAGGTACATAGTTGCCAGTAATATACGTGTGAGACATCTTTCAAGTACAACGAAAGAATGACAAGAGTTATTATACTTTGGCTAATGTAATTCGTTAAAGCATATTTACCTACGTTCATAAAGGGCTGCAGCCACTCTCTATATTTTTTATTCTCACAAACTCTAAGTAGGGTACAAATATAGAATATAGCTAGCGTTTTCCCTCCAAATAGAATCCATAGTTGTATATCCTGAGAGTAATAGACATTCGTTTTTATAAAGTAGTAGATAATAGGATACGAGAGAAGACATGAAATACATAACGAACTCCACTGTAAAAATCTAATTTGCTGTATTAATTCTGGTACCCTTTTAAAAATATTTTTCTTGCCAGCCCATAAACCAATTAAAAATAACCCTATATATTCCGGAATTCCTATTAGTAGTTGCTGAAATTCCTGGGTCATTAGAAAGAAAAGACGTGTTTTTACTTGATGTGAATAATGTGTAAATAGATTTACCGTGTGATTGGTAGTGTTGCCTGTAAACATATATTGATAGTAGTTTGGCACTTCTGGAATAGAAGAACTTGTTCGTAAAAATACAATAATATGTAATACATAACTAACTAGTAGGAAACTAAAACCAGCTATAAAAATAAGCTTAGTAGATCGCTTATAAAAGAATAATAGAATAAATCCAGCTAAAGCATACGCATGTAAAATATCTCCGTACCATAGAAAGGTGAAGTGGAGTAAACCGAAGACTAGTAAGATACACAGTCTCCGTATAAATAGTCTATACATGGGATACCCTTTTGCTTCTGTATTTTTCATAAAGATGTAAAATCCTACTCCAAATAAGAATGCGAAAATAGTATAGAACTTTGATTGAATAAATAAATCTACTAAAAAGCGAATTACTTTATCTATACCAATATAACCCGCTTGATTAAAGGGATCTAGTCCCGTCATAGTGGGTAGATTCGCAAACAGGATACATAGTATGGCTATACCTCTTATTATGTCTAAAGAATGAATACGGGCGTTTTGTTGCATGTTAATTCTCCTTTCTTACAAAGAAAAACGAGCACTATACTAGCTAGCGCTCGAATTACGTCTTGCAAAGAATCCATCATATGTAGCAGCTGAAACGGCTCCTTCTAGACGTTCAACTTCTTCACCTCTGTTATAAGCTACAACAACTGGAGTACCTGGAATGTCGAACTCTTGAAAGGCACTTTGATTTTCTGGTGTAGAGATATCAATACGATAAATGGTTCTATCATGCTTTTTCGACATACTATTGATGTCTGGCGCAGCCTTTTTACAATAATGACAGGTTGGTTGATAGTAATAAGCAATGAATTCTTCATGGGATTGTATTTTTTGCTTTAATTCATCTTTTGAAATATCTTTTATAATCTCAGGTGATACTTTTGCGTCTGCAGCATATACAATTGTTTTTTCTGGTGTTATAGTTTCTGTTTGGACTGATTCATTCTTAGTTAAAGTAAAAATCGCGATACAAGCAACGCATAAAGTTGTGATAACGGCTCCGATTTTATAGACTTTTTTCATAGTAAATTCCTCCTTGAAATAAAAAAGGACAAACCTCGCCCGAGTTAACAGGGCGTAAGGTTTGTCCTTCACGCTACGTACAATAGAGTATAAACAATGGAAACAAATTTTCTATCTATATAATACCATAAAATTTATATAGAATACTATAATAATTTTAAAAGAAAAACAAAGGAACAACTTAATCGTAAAATTTCATGTACCAGATTACATATTAAAAACAATAAACAGCACAACAAGGGGATTCTCTGTGGTGTATCCAACTGATAGGGACATCCAATAAGCATAAAATCATTCAACAAACACATCTCAAAAAGTGTGTGTACTTATGAAGTGTGTCTTAAGTACATTTTGATACCTTTTGAAGTAGTTTAAGCTGCATAGAATATACTATATCTAAAGGTGTACCTTTTGTTGCGTACGTTTTCTTTAAAATGTTGGCCGTACGCCTAATAAAAAAGAATGCACATTAAATGGAAGAAGGTCGTATTTCCTTTTAGCAAGGGTTTAAAGAATTTCTTATAATGATGCTCTGTTTTTGATTCATTATGTTTCTCGTGTATGGTGAAAGCCTGTTACAATAGTAAAGAATAACTTGGTTACAAATTGATAATGAAATGGGGAAATATGCTGGATGAAAGCAACCGGAGTAACTAGAAAAGTGGATGAATTAGGGCGTATAGTAATTCCAAAGGAACTTAGAAATACGCTTGGGATTAAAGAAAAATCACCATTAGAGATTTTTGTAGAAGGGGAAGACATCATTTTACAGAAGTATCAGCCTGGTGCTGTTTGTGTATTAACAGGAGAAGTGTCAAATCGTAACATAGCATTAGCAAATGGTAAGATCACATTAAGCCCAGAAGGTGCAGAACTATTAATAAAAGAAATAGAACAGTATCTTGTAAAATAAGTGCTCCTTTCAAGGGGCTTTTTTAGTAAAGATATTTAAAATTTCACGTACCGTGATATTTAATAAAAAACAAGATACATAATCAATAGTCTACATTGAATCTTATGTTGAACTCATCTGCTAAATGGAGTCCCTTCTCTTTTGTCCAGAATCCTGTAGACGTTTTTTTTAATTCCCACTCTTTAAAACGATTTGGATATAATTCATTCAACATATGATAAGGACGACTACCCAAAAATTATAGCGCATTTAACATAGCAAATGGACTTGATTTCCATAATTTTATACAAGGAGTTTGGAGTCGATGTTTTAACAACCATTTTTGTGAATATACATCTATTAACTCTTCACGAGACAAGTAAACGGACCTTTATTTAATACTTAAATTATCATTCCGATTTTTACCACAAATTCTTTTTAATTGTATAGCAGGTGAGAATTTTCTGTACTTATTTCGTTTTAGCTTCCATACTTTATGTATGTAGTGCATTCTTATCAATTTTCCCCATTACTTTAACTCGTAGGGGCATTAACTTTAGAACTCTACTAATGGATAAGCAAGTTAATAATTATACTTGAAAATGGAGTGATACGATGAATAAGACGTATGATGTCATCATTACCGGTGCTAGATGTGCCGGCTCTACCCTGGCAATTTATCTTGCTAAGGCAGGTTTCCATGTGTTGTTAGTGGACCGAGCGAATTTTCCAAGGGACACATTATCAACCCATACCTTTTTCAATAATACTGTCGCTCTTCTTCGAGAAACCGGTGTCCTGGACAAGTTATTGGAAACAAAAGCACCGCCGGTACGGGATATTAAATTTCAATTTGAGGATACCGTGATAGAAGGTCTCATCCCTGAGGTTTACGGAGAGGAAAGTTGTTATTGTATTAGAAGAACTTATCTCGATCATATTCTACTTGAACAAGCCAAATCCCAAATGAATGTAACTGTTTTAGAAGGATTTCGTGTGACGGATGTCATCCGTGATGACGAAACAGTGATAGGCGTGAAAGGTTTAGACGGCGACAACGAGAAACAAGAATTTTTAGCTCGCCTGGTAGTCGGGGCAGACGGCCGATCCTCTATTATTCGCAAGCTGGTAAAAAGTGAACTCAAAATAAGTATTCCGGCAACAGTCGGCATCTATTTCGGGTATTTCTCTGGATTTCGCCACGATAATGTCCCTAAATTTGAAGTATACAAGATAAAAGATAACACAGCCATTCTCTTTCCGACGAATGATGATTTATATGTAATTGTCGGCATTTTCCCATTAGAAAATAAGGAATTGATAGAACGGTTGAAATTAAATCCGGAAAGCTGTCTACGCAATTTCTTTACAGATAACTTTCCGAATACAACAATTGGGGCGCGCTTGAAAAATGCAGAACTAGTAGAACCGGTCAAAGGCATTCTGGGATATGATAATTACTGGTATAAAGGAATGGGAAAAGGATGGGCGTTGGTTGGAGATGCAGTTTGTTTTAAAGATCCTGGCATGGCGCAGGGTATCCATGATGCTATATGTGGAGCACGTATATTATCCAATATTCTATCAAAATATAAGGGACAATCCGATCAATCAAATCAAATGTCTGAAGAATATCAAAAGGCAATAGAAGATGAGTTTATGGTTCGGTTTCACATGGGATGCCAAATTTCGAAGAATGAACGCATATCTGAACAACAGGATGCTGTCAACAAGCTAATCAGTTCCCATCCAGAGGCTATAGAGAAGTTTTTAGGGATTTACAATTATGCAAACGAGCCCGCTGCTTTAGAAAAAGAACTCGCACGAATTATGCAATCGATCTAGCAATGATTTTAGAGATTAAGTAATTTAAGTACAAAAATAATTCACTATGAACCTCCCCCACTTACTCGCTTCCGCTTGAAGTGGGGATTTCTTAGCATCAACAAAGACAAGGTCCCATGAGAAGCGGATTTTCCATCTCCTCTCTGCACCTATGCAGGGACTCCTTTTCTTCATTTGACTAAGCAACTTCTGCACATGCAGAAGGGTGGGACCACACCGTCTACTACTTTTTGCTTACGCAATCCACAAATACTTTCTCTTCGTTTCTTCCGGGATATGACACATCTTTCCGTACAGTTCTTTTACCAAAATGTTGCGGGCACCGTGAATGTCCCAGTGTTCTTCGTAGCCGCACACACAAACGTAGTTACGTGTCCACACTTTCTTCTTTGGCAACAAGGGCATGTTTGAGAAGTGTATGCTTCGTCTACGAGAAACAATAGAGGTACCTTTAGCAATCTAACCTATTTCGATGCTGGAGCCAGAGTGACTTCGGGTGATGCTACAAAAGCCCTCAATAACCACCGTTTGGTAAATATTGTATCGCTGTGACCCATTTTTACACGTATCTCGGCTGAACCCCTATAGGGGTAGCTTCAGGAAAATGCAGATGCTTTGTGGGACTGTTTAACTGGATTTATAGGTCTTCCTATAACAATAGAATGGGAATTTTTCGAGAGTACTCAAAAAATGTTAGGACCTTATGCGGATTTAATTTTAAAAATATTTCAAGATGCACAAAATGAAATGCCAGGTAAGTTCTATATTGTTGTAAAATAATTAAAAGGATCTTAGGTGAAAATAAAAACCGTGGAAATATTTAATTTCTACGGTTTTTATTGTATCAATTAGGCTTTCTTTCATAGTGGCCCCTCATACCTCGAATCGTTTCCGTACCCCTACAATGTAAAACCAGAATCAATAACAAAAAAGCCATGCAAATGCATGACTTTGATTAATCAATATGTATCTCTGTTAAATCAAGACATTACGATTCTACGGGCACCGTATATACCTTCCCTAAGTTTCGTTAATAACATCGAATACAAACAAAAAGGTATATAGCTATAATTGATGAGAGGTCTGCTGAATAAACAGACCTTTTCATTTGAATTCCGCAAAAAATTTTGTGTCTATAATTCCAAAAGCGACTTTACAGGGGAATGGATTTTTTCCTTCTGAAGCAGCATGCATACAAGAAATCACCCAATATTCAAGTTCTAACGGTAAGCGGTATATTTGAAGGCTACCATCATTGTTTTTTGCTGTTACGATCGGTGCATTTACCCTGGTTGTAGCAAAACCATCCGTTGTTATCATTGCTACTGCATCATTCGCTTGAAAACCAGCGCTTAACACCTCGTAAATCACTCCGTCTTTCTCATTAATAATCATAGGTATATTTAGAAAGGGATAGCTATTAATATCATTATGAATAACTACTCCTGCTGTATTTTTTCTTATCTGATTCCCTTGCATTTTATAACCCCCTTTATAAGAATCTAACATGTTCGTTTACATGCTTTCTATTTTACATCTATTATATTATAAAATTGCAATTTCATCTTGTTATAAAAAGCATCCGTACATATGACAGCACTATTTGATGGATCAATATCAACAACAGTCATATAGCTAGAGAGCACATAACCATCTTCATAATATGTAATTAGTATTTCTTCTTCAGATAATAAGGAACATAACAACATGTTCTCAATTAGTTCTTTTTCTTCATCTGTTAAGATCGGCTGAGTTACCTTGCTTTTCTCCTTGATGATTTCACGAATACCAACAAACTGCTCTGGCATACTGGCGAACGGTTGCCATTTTACCATTCCTCTTCCTTTTGGCATATTAGCGTTATTCATGATTTATGTCCCCCTATTAGAGTGTTTCTATATCTAGCTGTAGCACTATTCGTGTAGGAAATCCCACGTAAAATACTGTTTTTCCCAAACTTAGTGCGTATTTCATCCATTACTTTCGTTAACTTCACTTCTTGTTCTCGTTGCGTTATGTTATCAAAAAGAGAAATTTGTTCCTCTCCTTCGTGGATTAGGTTCGTTAGAGAGATGTTTATGCTGCGAATGGGTTCGCCTGTATATTGTTGATATAAAAAGTATGTACAGATATGATAAATATCCATTGTTAAATTTGTTGGGCGGCCTAAAGTATGTGTTTTTCTAATGCCGCCTGTATAACTTTTGCTATAACCGACTGAAAAATGAACGGTTTGAGCAAGTTTATTTTGTCTTCTAAGCCGATAACAAACTTCTTCAATATGTTCCAGTAGAATAATCGGAAATTCTTCTATTGTGTAATCGCGCATGAGTATTTGGCTTTTCCCAACAGAAGTTGTGGCAGGAACATATTTTTCTGAAATGCGACTAAAGTCAATTCCGTAGCTATGTAAGTGTAATTCTTCTCCAATCTTACCGAAGCTCTGTTTTAAGTATTTAAGAGGATAATTGGCTAAATCTCCTATAGAATGTATTCTTTTTCGATTCAACTTTTCTTCCGTTTTGTACGAAATGCCCCAAAATTTATTGAGCGGTCGTATGCTCCATAATTTTGTTGGGACATCTTCATATTTCCAATAGGCAATACCGTTTTGATTCTTCTTTGCTTCAATATCTAAAGCTACTTTGCTCATTAAAGGGTTAGGACCAATTCCTATTGTGCACTCGATTCTTGTTTTCGCATATATTTCACGTTTAAATTTCAACGAAAACTCATGGGGATCGTTAGCAAATAAATGAATACTATCTGTAATATCCATGAAGAACTCGTCGATAGAATATTGGTGAAAATCCTCAATAGGAACGTACTGTAAAGCTAATTTTGTTATGTAATTAGAGCATTTAATGTATGTTCCCATAATCGGATTTACAACAAGAATGTCTTTTCTGCAAGGAATCTCGTATAATCTGGCCATCTTCTTTACACCCAATGCTTGTAATGGTGGAGTGGCAGCTAGAACGATTGAACCGTTTCTATTTACATCACCGACTACTGCCAATTTTGTATACATAGGATCTAACCCCATTTTGATGCAACTTACTGAAGCGTAAAAGCTACGTAAATCAACACATAAGATGATTCTATTCGGTAAGATAGAATAGTCATACACTGTTATTCCTCCCTAAATAAAAAGAACGTTTGTTCCTATTATATACGAACTTGTGTTCTTTTATAAAGAGTTTTTTGTTTGAAAATAATTTTTTGTATAAAGAAAAGACACTCGTATACGAGTGTCTTTCAGATAGTCTGCTTGTGGGAGCAGCAATTCTAATATCAATCAGCAATAAGAGGGAATAGATATATATCCTCTTACTATTATTTAAAGGCGCGAAACAACAAGAAGAGACACTATACAGTGTCTTTTCTTGTTGATATCGCTTTAAGTAAAATGTAGTGATTAATAAAAGAGTCTTGGATGCTTCTTGATTAATCTTAGTATAACACTAATTTTAATCTTGATATATGAAAGTTTGCATGTATTAAGGTGTATATTTCAATTGATACTTTTTGTTTCATGATCAAAAGAATACCGCCAGTATTTTGAAAAACCTCCACGTTAAGATTATGCACGATTTTATACAGTTTTTTGACTGATTCAGTAACAAACAAGAAACCTAAAACCGCACTTTAATAGGGATGTATAAAAAATTGTATAGAAAGATAGAACAGAAAAGGAGCTTCCCTTGTGAGAGTAGGGTTCCTTCTTTTTTCTTGTTACCAATAATAGGACGTTATGTTAACTTAACTTGTATACAATATACAAATCAAATCACAAAACATATTAGTTCTTCTAAATGGTACAATAAGGAAAAAAGGGGGTTCTAAATAATGCCTTTAGAAACGACTATTTTTTGCATCATTATTGCAATAATCATTGGTGCACTATTTGGAGGAATTATACGTATAATTCAGCGTAACAGTAATCAAAAGAAACAAAATCAAGTTGAGCAAAAATTAGATAGAGTTATTCAACTGTTAGAAAAACAAAACAAAGATTGACCTTACCTCCAAACAGAAGTGGTTTGCTATAAAAATCATTAATAGGAGCTAAAACATGAATTTTACAGAGAAAGAAATTAAGAAAACGAAACAAAAAGTGTTAATTATATTATTTTGTATAGCTGGTTTGTTCGTATACGGAGTTTATTGGGCATTCTTCAGTATGGATCGACTACCTACAGGTGAAAAGATTGCTGAAAAACAATCTCCTGACGGAACATATACATTTAAAGCTTATATAACAAATGGCGGAGCAACAACAAGTTTTGCTGTTAGGGGGGAGTTAGTATTTAATCATCGTGAATATTTCAAGACAAAGAATGTGTATTGGAATTACCGAGAAGATACGGCAAAGATTGTATGGAAAGACAATGATACAGTAATCATTAACGGACATATGTTAAATATTCCTGAGGATACATACGATTTCAGAAACGAATAACTGTAGACTTATAGATACATTGACTACCGTTAACGAATTTTACGTAAACTAGCCTCTCTTGTAGGAGCTAGTTTTTTCTTAGTATGGATTTTTTCCAAAATGCTGGCGATATCCCAACAAGGCTATTAAAAAAAGGGCTTATATGAATATCAATCTCCTTTAATTATGTATAATTATTTCACTGCTTCTTTTAATTCTTTTCCAGCTTTAAAAGCAGATGCCTTTGAAGCGGCGATTTGCATTTCTTCACCTGTTTGTGGGTTATGTCCTGTACGTGCAGATTGTTCACGTACTTCAAATGTACCAAAACCAAGAATTTGTACTTTTTCTCCATTTGCTAGCGTATTTGTTATTGTATCTAAAACAGTTTGTGTTGCTGCAACTGGATCCTTTTGTATAAGTTCCGTTTTTTCTGCTACTACTTTTGCTAATTCTGTCTTATTTATTTTTTGCACCTCTTCATATGTAATTAGGTGACTATTATAACGTGTGTATAATATTATGCATAGAAAAAGTACTAGCAAGAGATAAGGGACAATTTCTGTATGGTAGTAAGAAGAAAAATCTGTTAATGAAACTTCAGGGTTTTAGCTTGATGGGCATAGGTTAGTGTCAAGAAAATGCGGATTTACAGCGTTAAAGAAATTTCAATATTAAAAAGCCTAACTTCTCAATTTAATATGAAGAAATTAGGCTTTTTTCATTTAGTGGTGAAACCCATTATCACATTTCGTATCATGTGGCATAGGTCCGTCAAGGGAATCCAGAAAGGAAACGGTCTTTTTGAGGTTCCTCAAAAATAAATGTGCAAGATCCATGGAAAATCCATTTCGAACCACAACGCGCATAATCGTCACCGCTTCCATATCTGGAGGCAATGGGTAGGCAGGTACTTGCCAGCCGAACACACGCAATTGTCGAGATAAATCATAAAGATTCCAATTTGATGTGTAACCTTCTTTTAGTCGCCAAGCGAAAACCGGAATATCCGAACCATCGGACAAAAGTTCGAACGGTTCCATCTTCTGAATGGCTTTGCTAAGAAAAAGAGCGACTTTCTGGGAAGCCCTTTGTACATCATAGTACCCACTTTTTCCTAAACGCAGGTAATTGTAATATTGTAGGAGCACTTGTGCACCAGGACGAGAGAAATTCAGGGCAAAGGTCGGCATGTTCCCGCCTAAATAGGAGACACGGAAGATTAGATCCTCAGGGAGATCTTCAGCTTCCCGCCAAATTATCCAACCCAATCCAGGATAGACTAATCCATATTTATGTCCGGATACATTGATGGACTTCACCCTCGGTAATTGAAAATCCCAGACTAAATCTGGTTGAAGAAACGGTGCTATAAATCCTCCCGAAGCTGCATCCACATGCATGGGAATGTCAAGACCCGTCCTCGCCTGTAAATCATCCAACGCTTTCGCAATTGCGGCAACCGGTTCGTAAAGACCGGTATAAGTTTCACCGAGAATCGGTACCACACCAATCGTATTTTCATCCACGGCTGCGAGGACTCCCTGAGGATCCAATTGGGGATGTTCTGGACTAATCTTCACATAGCGTGGTTCAACCTCCCAATAATTCGCGAATTTTTCCCAAACGACCTGAACAGCCGAACTAAACACAATATTTGGACGATCCACTGGCTTCCCTTCGTTTTTACGTGCATTTTGCCAGCGTCGCTTTAAAGCAAGTCCACCGAGCATACATGCTTCCGACGATCCAGTTGTTGAAACGCCCATAGTCGTAAGGGGGCTGGGCGAATGCCAGAGGTTGGCTAAGATGCGGACACACCGCTCCTCAATTTCAGCTGTCTGTGGATATTCGTCCTTGTCAATCATGTTCTTGTTGAATGATTTTGCATATAATTGCTCTGCGGCAGGCTCCATCCATGTGCTAACGAATGTTGCAAGATTCAGGCGGGCGTTTCCATCAAGAGCAATTTCATCATGGACGATTTGATACGCTGTTTCTGGTAACATACCTTTATCAGGAATATGAAAGCGCGGAACGACGGATTCACCTTCGCGGGCAAACAGAGGATTTACAGAAAATTCGTGAGGTAGCTCTTTTTGCATGTGACGCGGTAGAGATTGTGAATTATCTGGCATAATCTCTTTTCTTTCATATGCATCCTTTTGAACTTCTGCTTTTCGATCCTGTGGCATACAAGTCCCCCTTAATTAATTTTTTAACAAACATATTATTTACAAAAACTCATTTGTTAAAACAAGGAACAATTCTATTGAATGACTCACCATACTCCCTACTTTAGCTTGGTTTTCGCAACTTCAGTAAGTGTGGGGCAATAGAACGTTGAAGATTTTACGGTTGCAACGTTTTTCTGCAACTAACCTCATATCCTCAGTTTTCGAAGAGCAATCTGTACAAGTAAATGATAGCAAACAGGTTGGTCTATGCCAACTGACATGAATCTTCCACGTCCTCACTTCGCGTTCCTTAAGGAAGGAGTCTTCTTGGCTAAAATGATAAATTATAAAAATATAGGCATAGGTAAATAGAGAAGAATATATCATTCTTTAAGAATGATATATATTAAAAGTTAATTAACTATAAGAAAAAGAATTTCATATTACAACTAAATATAATTAATTTATTTTACCTATGTGATGAAAAGAACAGTTGTAGAAAAATTAAACAATCATTTGTTAAAACATTTTTAGTTATGAATTAATGTGTGGGGATTATAGAGTTTTTTAGTTTTCTATTTAATAAATCTCTCATTTAATATATAAATTTTATACAACAATGAAAAAAGTATCCGCTATGGATACTTCGCCTAAAAATTTATCTCTACAAGTTTCTCTTAAGGATTTTTCTTCCTGAAAAGTAATTAACTTTTAAACTTTTTCTAATATTCGAAACCACTATCTGTAATCCAATTCATATTTTATTGATACCAATGTAGTTACAGGTATGTTAAAATTCACTTGAAACATTGCTTTTGGGAATACAATTGCTATCATAAACGCAATTTATTTTCTACAAACTGATTGGGTTTTAACCCAAATCGCGGTTTTATTCCGCAGTCCTTAATAAATTGTTAAGGACCTTTTTTATTTGTCTTTTAGCTGCGAAAAAATAAAATTTGCAAAGATATAAACTTTTCATAATGGGGGTACTTCATAACTTTATTTTGATAGCGATCTGCTGAGACTCCTTTTTATATGAATATAACAATGATATGGTTAATTTTTATTCATAAAAAAACAAAAAAAGAAGAGGGATATCTCCCTCTCCACCAACAAAATCAAACATATTTACAATTAAGGAAGGGCATACATTCATCAAGTGATGAATGGAACAATAATAGTTCACCTAGTGAATTATAACATAAAACAACTCCTATTAATAGGTAATATTACCATTAATGTAATTTATATGACAGATTTGTTAAATATCTTAATATTAAAAGGCTTTATATGTATGTAAATAGAATGTGGATAGTGTAGGGATAAAATATAAGGGGGATATATATGATGTTTAACAAAAAACAAAAATTAGTAACAACGGTAACAGCTTTAACATTAGGATGTGGATTTACTTTTGGATTAACACCAGCCTTTGCAGATTCTACTAAGATTTCCGCAAACAATACTCCTGTTCATTCTATTCAAAACCAAGAACAAGAACCTTTTACTGGATATGTCATTTCAATAGATAACAATTATTTAGTGGTTGCTGCTACTTCTACAAAAGATGAAGCACTTACTTATCAACATGATTGGTGGGATCTAGTTTCCCAAAACAAAATTTTAAGAGTTCCTGTTTCAGATAGTGAAAACTACACATTAGGTGAAAAATTAAACGTATATGCAGTTGGGTGGACTGCATCATTACCACCAATTGCTGTTATGCCTACAATCGAAAAATTAACCCAATAGGTAATAGTGCTTACAATAATAAAGGGCATCGTTCTAATTAGAATGGTGCCCTTTATTTAATAACAATTCAAACGTGATCACTCAAATCTATTATATTCGAAAATTGTAGTGTTAACTTATATAAAAAGTATTGGTACATATGACAGCACTATTTGACGAGTCAATATTGAAAACAGTCATATAATTAGAGCGTGTATAACCGTCCTCATGATAGGTAATCATTATTTCTTCTTCAGACAATAAGGAACATACTAGCATGTTTTCAATTCGTTATTTTTTTCAATTGTTAAGATTGGACGGGTTACTTTGTGTTATTCCTTAATCATTTCA
This sequence comes from Bacillus sp. CH_48, assembly GCF_038008465.1. Lineage (NCBI taxonomy): Bacteria > Bacillati > Bacillota > Bacilli > Caryophanales > Bacillaceae > Bacillus > Bacillus sp. CH_48. Next base: position 155,978 of record NZ_JBBOZF010000001.1, read on the forward strand.
CGTTTAAATTTCAACGCAAACTTATAGAGATTCTTAGCAAATAAATGAATACTATCCGTAATATCCATGAAGAATTCGTCGATAGAATATTAAATCCTCAATAGGGACGTACTGCAAAGCTAGCTTTGTTATGTAATTAGAGCATTTAATGTATGTTCCCATAATCAGATTTACAACAAGAATGTCTTTTCTGCGAGGAATCTCGTATAATCTGGCCATCTTCTTTACACTCAATGCTTGTAATGGGGGAGTGGGGGAGTGGCGGATAGAACGATTGAACCATTTTTATTTACATCACCGACTACTGCCAATTTTTTATACATAGGATCTTACCCCATTTTGATGCAACTTACAGAAGCGTAAAAGCTACGTAAATCCACACATAAGAGGATTCTATTCGGTAAGATAGAATAGTCATACACTGTTATTCCTCCCTAATTAAAAAAGAACACTCGCTCTTATTTAATAAGAACATATATTCCTTTATGAAGAGTTTTTGTTTAAAAATAATTTTTTACATAAAGAAAAGACACTAGTATACGAGTGTCTTTCAGATATTCTGCTTGTAGGAGCAGCAATCCTACCATCAATCAGCAATAAGAGGGCATAGATATATATGAGGTAGCACCAACAAAACGTGAATTCCGTACGTTATTAAGAACAGAGTTTGCGTAATATTTTTCTTTATTTGAATAGAAGTAAATAAAGCACGATAAATGGTCGTTTTTGAAACTTGGGTTTTTACATGAATTCACTAAATATATCCCCTTCCATTTGTTATGGTTTTCAAAATAACTATTTACATATAATTTACACTAGTGTACTATTTGTCTAGTACACTAATACAGAGGAGGAAAGAAATGAAAACTGAGTTTTCTCCTAATATTCCTATTTATGTTCAGGTAATGGAATACATCAAAAAAGAAATTGTAACAGGACGTTTGGCGCCAGGTAAAAAAATTCCTGCTGTACGTGAATTAGCGGGTGAATTACAAGTGAATCCAAATACAATTCAACGTACGTTTCAAGAGCTAGAACGGGAAGGTATTGCTGAGACACGCAGAGGAACAGGAAGATTTGTAACAATGGATGAAGAAAAAATTACGGAGCTACGCAAAGAAATGGCAAAAGAGTTGCTTGATAATTTTATAAATGGAATGAATAACTTAGGATTTATGGAAGAAGAGGTTCTCTCAATACTCCATTCTTCTTTGGAAAGGAAAAAGGAGGGAAATGAATGAAAGAATTATTGAAAATTGAAAATCTATCGAAAAGATATGATTTAAAAACAGTGATTCGAGATGTAAGTTTAACAATATCAGAAGGGAAAATTATTGGTCTTGTTGGTGAAAATGGTAGTGGGAAAACGACATTATTAAAAATGATTTCGGGTTTACGCTTTCCTTCTATAGGAAGTATTACAATTAAAGATAAAAAGGTGGGGTTAGAAACGAAAAAAATCGTTTCATTTATGCCCGATAGTCCTGTTTTTGAAACATGGATGACCGTAAAAGATGCTTTGTTGTTCTATCGAGATATGTATACTGATTTTAATCTACAACAAGCAATAGATTTAATAGCTAACTTTAAAATCCCGCTAGAGGAGAATATAAGCATCTTATCAAAAGGGAAAACGGGGATATTACAGCTAATATTAACTTTTTCAAGAAAAGCAAGGGTATACGTATTAGACGAGCCATTAGGTGGAATTGATCTTGTTTCTAGAAAGCATATAGTAGATTTAATTCTTAACTTTTATCGTGAAGATAGTACTATTCTTATTTCGACTCATTTAATAGAGGAAATTGAAAATATATTTGATGAAGTAATATTTTTAAAAGACGGGAGTGTTGTATTGCATGAAAATGTAGAAGAAATTCGTTTTCACCATGGAAAAGCAGTACATGAGTTATTTAAGGAGGTTTTTGAGAAATGAACCCACTTTTTCGTTATTTGTTTAACTGTAATAGAAAAAGGATAGCTGTATTTTACCTTGGATTTATTACTATTTCATTACTTCTTTTATTTAAGATGGTGGGATTATCAAAGGTGACAAATCAACTTACAAAGGATATAACATTAGGTATATTTATATTCATCATAGGTGGCGCTGCATTTTTACTACTTTTAATAGCTTTGCCTTCTTTCAATAAAATGCTAAAAAATACGATGATTCGTTATACAGCTATCTCAGGAAAAAAGTATATATATGCAAATTTATTTTTTTTCACATTAATGTTTATTCTTTTATTAGTAATAGGCTTAATTTTTCTATACTATTTTTCTCAGAGTAACCTTGGAGAAAAAGTATCTGAAGGCTACCAACAAGAATTTCATAAGTTATATGCATATGGAGTTTTTCATCACATACTTTCCGTTTTTTTATGGGGAATCGATTTCATGAGTATATTAATTTCCTGTTATTTCATCATGGTAATTACAAAACTCATTCCTATAAAGTCATCATTGAGTAAAAGATTTTTATCAATGACTTTCTTTGTTTTATTTTTAATCATACAAACATTAGTATTGGATTTTTTAAGTAAATTAGGAGAATATGTAATCACCATAAAGAGTACGTGGTTCATAGATAAAAATGGTTTTATTGACACCTCACTGTATCCTAGTGAAGACTTCACTATTTTAGATATATGTTTTACTTGCTTATTCATAATTGTCCTAACAGCTATTACAGGTCGTATCATAGATAAAAAATTAGAAATATAAAGCTCCACTTTAAAGGTAGAATGTATTTAGGAGGAAACAATGAAAACAACCAATCCAATTTTAAAAAAAGAAAAATTTCATAAGGAAAAGACAAATGCATCTAAGATGACTATTAGGGGAACGATAGGCAAAACATTCATTTTACTTATTCTACTTTTTGCAGCGTCTGTCTATTCATACGTACAAATGACACAAGGGACAATGAAGATACCTGTATTAATTGGAATTGTAATAGTTACTCTAATTGTCGCATTTGTAGTTATATTCATTCCTCGTATATCACCAATTTGCGCACCGATTTACGCAGTATTACAAGGGATTTTATTAGGAAGTATTTCAGCATTTTATACAATGCGATTTGGAGATTCTATCGCTTTAACTGCAGTATTACTAACAATTTCAATTTTATTTGCCATGCTTTTGTTATACGCAACTCGAGTAGTAAAAGTAACTAAAAAGTTTCGTGCAGTTGTAACGGTTGCAACACTTGGAATTCTTATTATGTATTTTATTGTTTTCTTACTGGGTATCTTAGGGTTGACTGTTCCATATATTCATCAAGGTGGGACAATTAGTATCATTATTAGTACGATTGTAATTATTGTTGCAGCATTAGATTTATTACTGGATTTCGATTCAATTGAAAATGGTGTTCATAGTGGGGCACCAAAGTATATGGAATGGTACAGCGCAGTAGGACTTATGATGACATTAGTATGGTTATATCTTGAGATCCTTCGTCTAGTTTCTTACATTATGAAAAACAAAGACTAAAAAACATCCTGCATGGTTCAACCATGCAGGATGTTTTTTGTATCTCGTATTTTCAATTAAATTTATCATTTTAGCCAATAAGGCTCCTTCCTCAAGGAGCGTGAAGCGTTCAATTGTATATAAACCCATTTATGTTTAATTAATATTAGAGCATATAAAAAGACACTATGTATAATATAGTGTCTTTTTATAAGTTGAATTATTCTGAAAGAAAATGTAGTGATTAATAATAATTTGTTGGATACTTCTTGGTTAATTATATGATAGCACTGTCATATAAAAATGTAAATGCATTTATGTATATATATAATTTTATTGTATTTTAGATGCATTTGAATTTCATTCCATTTTCTTTGTTTTTATAAAAGTGATTTTGAACGTAAGGAATTTGTAAGGAAGAGGTAAGAAAAAAGAGATTTTCATTGTGTATGATTAAAATGTATAGAAGAGTGAGAGGAGGAACAAATACTGTAAATTTATATGAAAAAACAAATCGATTAATAAGACTTGTATGGAAGAAAAGAGACATTACAAAGGTTAACATACATGTAAAAAAGGATAGGCTATTTTCAGATCAAAAATTTGTTTGTGAAATAATAGGCATAAGAATGATTACAAATTCAATAGCGCCCTTTTGTCTTTGAGTAAGATGTAAGCTGTGTGATTAGTTGAAAAACAGCAAAAAACATCTATACGATATAAATAGGGGAGAGGAATATTTTGATGAAAAAGCACCGTCAAATTACATGTACAGGTTTAGCCCTTTTAATAACTGGAGGTTCCCTACTATATACAACTCCAACCTCAATTGTAAAAGCGGAGTCCATTCAAAATGTATCAAATTCGTTACAAAAAAGCAGTCAAAGGAATCATAATTCTGTCAAAAAGGCAATGGGGGATACATTGCAACTTGGATATCCAGGGATACTTGTTAAAACTTTTGAGGGTGGAAAAACATGGAGTCATGCAGCTGGGGTAGCAGATCTAAATACTAAGAAACCAATGAAAACAGATTTTCGTTTTCGAATTGGCAGCGTGACAAAAACGTTCACTGCAACAGTTGTACTTCAATTAGCAGGAGAAAGCCGCTTGAATTTAGACGATTCTATTGAAAAATGGTTGCCTGGTGTCATTCAGGGAAATGGATATGATGATAAACAGATTACTATCCGGCAATTATTGAATCACACAAGTGGTATCGCTAATTACACAAGGTCAAAGGATTTTAATATGATGGATACAAAAAGATCCTATACTGCTGAAGAATTAGTAAAGATGGGAATATCCATGCCTCCAGATTTTGCTCCAGGGAAGAGCTGGTCGTATTCAAATACAGGATACGTATTACTAGGGGGCCTAATTGAAAAAATAACTGGGAGCAGCTATGCGGAAGAGATTGAAAAACGTATTATTGAACCACTTGAATTATCGAATACATTCTTACCTGGGAATTCAAGTGTGATTCCAGGAACCAAGCATGCCCGTGGATATATCCAATTAGACAGAGCAAGTGAGCCAAAAGATGTTACTTATTATAATCCAAGTATGGCGAGCTCTGCCGGTGATATGATTTCAACAGCTGATGATTTAAACAAATTCTTTTCTTACTTACTTGGGGGGAAATTACTAAAAGAACAGCAACTAAAGCAAATGCTTACAACAGTCCCTACAGGAGTAGATGAACTTGGCGATTCCGGGCTTGGAATTTTTAAAATGAAGCTTTCAAATGGTGAATCGATATGGGGGCATGGAGGAACCATTCCTGGTTTTTTAACTTTTGCTGGGGGCACACTTGGAGGCAAGCATACATTGGCTGTCAATTTGAACAGCCTTAAAGCGGATACCCCTGATCCTTTTAAAAATATTTTACTCGCTGAATTTAGCAAGTAGGACAAAAGGGAAAACGGATAAGTTTTATCATATTTTCATAGTGAAACAATTGAACTACTCACCACTTAACGTCCTTACGGACTTTTTAAAGTGGGAGATTCCTGCGAACACCGATGTATCCACCGGTTATCTTAGTAGGATCTACCCGTAGTCCCTACGGTGAGAATATAAGTATCTTGTACGTTGACGCACTACACTCCCTACTTTAGCTTGGTTTTCGCAACTTCGACAAGCATGGGGCGATAGAAAGTTGAAGATTTTACGGTTGCAACGTTTTTCTGTAACCAACCTCATATTTTCAGTTTTCGAAGAGCAATCTGTACAAGTAAATGATAGCAAACATGTTGGCTTATGCCAACCGACATTCATCTCCCACCTAAAATTGGTGTTTCACACCCTCACATTTTTGAGGAAAGAGTCTTCTGTCGAAAAACGATAAATTTGTGAAAAAAGAGGCATTCTATAGCAGGTATCATACTTGTGTAGAATGCCTCTTTTTTCTCTTGTACAGAAGAATCTATATACAATGATGAGGAAAGAGCAGGTAGGAATAATAAGATGGAATAGGAAGTGAAGTTAATGACAAATGAACCTAAATTCGAATCATGTGAGACGTACGGCACTGGTATAATGTATGGTTTCAGTATACATAATGACTGTTAAGATAAGAAGGAACCTGAATTTGAATAATGGGAGATGTGAGGAGTCGATGTTGTTTAACAAATTATCCGGTAATTGAATAAAAGAATATGAATAGAAAAGAGCCCCCATTAATTTATCGGAGGCTCTTATTTTTTACTTCAGTACAGAAGGAGTCGTCTTTTCTAACCATAGAATGCCATCATATTGTTCTGTCGGAATCATGATTTCTTCTTTTAATTTATTTCCCCAATAACTTGCTGCAGTAGGAGTAAACATCCATGAAGTTTCTGGTCGGTTACTTTCTCCTTTTAAGTTAACGAAAACATGGGGACTTCCTACAGTGCTGATGATTTTTTCAACGCTTTGTTCTTCATGTTCATTATGTACAGGAATAACATTTTCATTAACATCATCCCAACTGCTTCCACTATACGCAAATACACCGATTGTGTACATTTGGTCTTTGATACGCTGTGGAAGATAATCCATCATATTTGGGCCAACATAATTGTATTGCTGCACCTTCGTAAAGTCTAATATCATTTTTGAATTTTGTTTTCGAATATGATAATTATGCCCCCACACAATAATTTTTTTATTTTTATATTGCATTTCAGTGAGCCATGCGAAATTTTGTGCCATTTTTTGATCTCGGATATAAAAAGAATAGTCTGTCAGGTTAGGTGAGGAGATGCCACCTCTGACTTTCATATCAGCATCTAGATGCGTTTTAATCGCATCAATCCGTATACTGATTGATTTCTCAAACAAATTCACATCATACGTAGGATGTGGTGCAACTTGAATCAATTCAGATTTATGATTCTGAATAAACATTCTAACCTTTTCAAACTTGTTAATTACGGGTTGTATTTCCATTTTAAATCGATCATAGGGATATGTTTTATTTTTATTGTAATACCTATCCAGTTCAATCAACTCTGACACTGCTGTATCAAATTCACTCGCCACTTCAGGATTTACTTTTTGCAACCATTCTTTTGCATAAGAGCGGAATGAAGATTTATAAAACAAATTCATATCAAAACCAGCTAATGTGAGTGGCTTCCCTTTTTCTTTTTGTTCTTTCATATAGGTAAATAATTGTTCAAGTTCCTCAGTTTGCCATACAGGGTATAAAGATTGTTTCATCGCTTCCGTAGCGGTTAAGTTATCAAAATTTTGTTGAACAGCTGCTGCTTCTCCAAGCCCTGTTTCAAATGCAATCACATCATATCCCATTTCTTCATGTAAGTACTTAATCATACGTATTTTGGATTGATTGATTTCCTTTGCACCATGCGTACTTTCACCAAGTACAACAATGCGCTTGTCCTGTACGGCCTCTTTAAGAAATGATAAATCCTCTCTTGTTTGGGAAGTTGGTTCATTTAATATTTTTGCATGTCCGTTTAACCATTCCTCCCATTTGGGTTGATCGACTGGTTTTTTTGCTGCGAATGCAACAGATGTAAAGGTGGTACAGGAAAGAAGGGTACTCATTAGTCCAAGTTTCCATTTATTACGCACAACAACGCCTCCAAGTATCATAGTTTACAAGCTGGAAAAAATAATACCAAAATTTACTAATATAACATTATTTATAATAATATATATGATAATCTCTAACAATACTAATATTGCGAAAATTTAAAAGTCACCTTCAGTGTAGTGAAGAAACCCTTCTTTCTATGTCACGTCTTGTAATCAAATATACACATTGCATGTACGTTTTCTGCATTCCTCTTGTGTGGAATCTGGAATGAGTACATGAATTTCAAAGTTCATTTTTATCCAAAAGGATCAAAAATCGTTAATTTACATAATGTATTTATCGTAAACTTATTAGTTTGAAAAAATGTATTAATCTATATATTAAATATATAGATATATTATGTTATAATGTGAAGTAGAAACTCGCGTGTTTCAAATACAACATTTTTATCTTCTTGATGGCCTCTTATCTTTCCGTAAGAGGTCCTTTTTTTATCCCTCCGTATTGCATAGTCGTTAAAATACTATAAAAAGATACTAAAGACTACTACATTACTATATTCTCTAGTATTTTTTCTTTACCTAGATTATCTACTGTTGAGCAAACGATAATTTAAGGGTTTTTTGTATAATTTTCACAAAATTACTTTGATTCATTATTTATTTCACTATAAAATAATAAAAGGATATATATAGTCAACGATTATAAGAATAGGTATGTCCTTTTTTGCAATGCTAATCCAAATTGAAGCCTAATACTGAAACGGTAAATGAGTAGAATTAGGGCTGAAACAGATAGTGAGGAAAGTAAAACAATAATAGCAAACAATACTTATAATGAAAACTTTCATAATGGACTGTCTATGGATGGAGAAAGAATACGAAAATATAAAGGGGTAAATGAATATGAATAGATCCTTCAAAGGTATTGCATTAGCAGGGTTAAGTGTTAGTTTCATGCTAGTAGGTTGTACATTAAATACATATGGACTTACACAGTCAGAGTATAGAAAAGTAGATAAGTATTATGATGCAGATAAAATGGTATCTGACCTAAAGAAATTGCACTATAGTGATGAGCACATTGAAAACCAACTAAGAAACGCATTGTCTAGAATTGAGTATGAAAAGGGAAGTAAGGAAGAAGAATCAAGTAGTAAAGAAAGTAAATCAAATGTATCAGACACGGAAGGTGAAAAGAAGGTAAAAGTATCTGAAAAAGATTACCCTTATCGTTTGACTGAACTGCACTTAGAATTCCAGTATCATTTAAAAAAACTAGAAAAGAAAACTGATGAATTATTTACAGAAAAGAGTGTCTACATAGGTGAGATAGATTCTTTAATTAGTCACATTAGTTTGGATATAAACCGTTTTGAAAAAATCAAGCCACCTAAAAAGTATGAAGACTACCAATTCTTAATACAAGAAGGGGTAGAAGAGATTAGAAAACACCTAATAAAAGTAGAAGATGCAGTTAGACAGTATGAGGACCGTAAGTATGATGGTGAATATAATAAGGATAAAGCAAAAGAAATCATACAAACCGGTATGTTTGGGATAGATGATGGTGTTTCTAAATGGGAGACAGTATTTAAGGGGATAAACGAGAAATACCCTGATATAGAGCAAGAGGTAAAGGAAGAGAACCAGAAACATGCGAAAGAGGGTCATCGTCAGGATGATTTAAATGAAAAAGTTAGTGGTTCAGAAGTTGATAAATACAAAGCAGCTATCGTAGAAAATACAAATATGATGGATGAAGTTATCAGACTGATACAAGATATAGGACATTCAGATGTAAAGGATTATGAGTCAAAGAAAAGTGAAATCCAACTGAGTTTGGATATGGCAAAAACACACGTAAGAGACATGAAATACCTTGAGGCACCTAAAGAGTTAGAAGTTGAACAAGAAAAGATAAAACAGGCAATGGATAATTACTGGAATGCTCTGCGATTACTTTCAGAAGCATTAGAAGAACAAAATAATAGTAAGTTGGAACAAGCAAATAACAAAGCAGAACAGGCAATGAAACTTTTTAAAAAAGCAACTGACAGTATTAAAAGTAAAACGAACTAATCATGAAAATGATCAAGTGGCGGTATCACTATTATAAATTAATAAATAAAATTGTAATTAGTTATTAATATTTTCCCGTTTATCCGTCACAATACTGTGACGGTCTTTTTGTGTATTTTAAAAAGAGTCTACGTAAGTAAAGAAAAAAGATAGAAACAATCCCTATTGAAATGATTAATTAAGTAACAACAGATTAAGGTTTATTGGATACTTATTGCATTTAAGGGGAGAGGTAAGATATCATCTTTTTTACATAAGTAAAATATTAAATAACAAATGAACTTTAGAAATTGCACTTAAATTAAAGGAGAGTACGTTATGAATACAATCATGATTGTAGAAGATGATATGAAAATTGCTGAATTACTGGGAACTCATATTAAAAAATATGGATATGAAAGTGTTATTATAGAGGACTTCGAAAATGTCTTAGATATATTTCAAGATATAAAACCAGATATAGTGCTATTAGATGTGAATTTACCTAATTTTGACGGTTATTATTGGTGTCGTAAAATACGGGCTATTTCTACTTGTCCAATTCTATTTCTATCTGCAAGGAGTGGAGAGATGGATCAAGTTATGGCTTTAGAAAATGGTGGTGATGATTACATTACGAAACCTTTTTATTATGAAGTTGTTATGTCTAAAATCCGTAGCCAGCTCAGAAGAGCATACGGTGAATATGCTCCTAAAGTAAAAGAACGAATAGTTGAGCAATCAGGGTTAATCCTGTTCCCAGAAAGAATGGAACTTCAACTAAATGATAAGACAATTTTACTTACTAGAAAAGAAACAACTTTATTAGAAATATTAATAACAAAGTCTCCGCTCCTTGTAAAACGTGAAGTGATTTTAGAACAACTATGGGATAGTTCATATATAGACGAAAATACATTGAGTGTAAATATAGGGAGAATTAGAAGGAAACTGCAAGATTTAGGTATTGAAAATGCACTGGAGACAGTTCGTGGTGCTGGATATCGTTTGCATGCTACTTGGAAAAAGGAAGGAAAGGAATAATGAAATTATTTTTACAAGAACATATTCCACTTATTTGTTATACATTTGCCCAATTGCTTATCATTCTTTTTATATATTGGTTTGATGGTTATCCACATATATTGACAGCATTATATTCTGTATTTTTGGGTGTTTTTTTATTAATGGGTTATTTAATCTATCGTTATTATAGTCATCGTTCATTCTACAAGCGTCTATCAACACCAATGGAAACTTTAAATGAGTCAATAAAAGATAGTGATTTGACTCCATTATCAATGGCCTTAGAAACATTACTACAATCTCAATATCAATATTATCAAAACCAATTAAAAAAATGGGAACGAAAACAACAAGAACAAATGACTTTTATGAATCAATGGGTTCATCAAATGAAAACACCTATTTCTGTTATTGAGTTAATTACACAAGATGCAGAAGACTCACGATTTGACAGTATTAATGAAGAAACAGAAAGAATCAAAAAAGGACTAGAAATGGTCTTATATGTTGCTCGCTTAGAAACATTTGAACAAGATTTTCAAGTGAACAGATTGCAGTTATTGGGAATGATTGATTCTGCTATTCATGAAAATAAACGTCTATTTATACGTAGTTATGTGTATCCAGAGGTAAAAGTAGATCCGAATCTTATTGTAGAAACAGATAAGAAATGGTTTCGATTTATACTCAATCAAGTACTGGAAAATGCAATTAAATATTCATCAAGTAAGAAAGAAAAAGTAATTGTATCGGCGTATTCAAAAGGACGAGCAATTATTTTAGAAGTAAAAGATTATGGAGTTGGTATTCCTACTGCTGATTTACCACGTGTTTTCAATCTATTCTATACTGGAGAAAATGGTAGGAAATTTAAAGAGTCTACGGGAATGGGATTATATCTTGTTAAAGAAGTATGTGAAAAATTAAATCATAAGATTGAGCTAGAATCTGAGGTAGGTAAGGGGACAAAAGTTAGAATCATATTTCCATATGCATCTCGTTAACCGATGAAAGGTATACCTTTCATCGGTTTTTCTTTTGAATCTTACAAACTTGTTAGATAAATGTTAGGGAAATCGATATGAGCCATACTATATATAAGTTACACTTCATGTATCGAAAAGAGAAATGGAAGGTGAAATACTTGTGGAGATACTACATGTTTCAGATTTAGGAAAGGTTTATCCTGGGAAAATTTCTTATACAGCATTATCCCATATTGATTTGAAAATAAACAAAGGTGAATTTGTAGGAATTATGGGACCATCTGGGAGTGGTAAAACAACGCTATTAAATATGGTGTCTACTATAGATGCTCCAACATCAGGAGAAGTATTAATTCATGGAGAAAACCCATATCTGTTATCTTCAGATCAGTTGTCTTTATTTCGAAGACGTGAATTAGGGTTTGTTTTTCAATCATTTAATCTCCTTAATACATTGACAGTGAAAGAAAATATTGTTCTTCCACTTACACTTGATGGTGTAAGCCCTAGAGAAATGGAAGGGAAAGTTGAAGCTATTGCTAAAAAACTAGGGATAACTGAAATATTAGATAAACGTACGTATGAAATTTCAGGTGGACAGGCACAAAGAACAGCAATCGCACGAGCTACTATTCATAATCCGAAATTATTACTTGCGGATGAGCCTACAGGAAATCTGGATTCAAAATCTGCTAGTGATGTGATGGAATTATTGACAAGGCTTAATAAAGAAAATAGCACAACGATGATGCTAGTGACACATGATGCAATGGCTGCAAGTTATTGTGATCGAATTGTGTTTATTAAAGATGGACAGTTATACAATGAGATTTATTGTGGAGATAATCGCAAAGTATTCTATGAAAAAATTCTAGAGGTTTTAGCATTATTAGGAGGAAATGCACATGACTTTTCGACAATTCGCATTTAATAACGTCATTCGAAGTAAACGAACATATTTGGCTCATTTTTTAAGTAGTACCTTTGCTATTATGATTTTCTTTACTTATGCATTACTTGCGTTTCATCCTAATTTACAAGGCGATCTTGCTGCCAGTGTAACAATCAATACATTTGCAAAGTCAGGATTACAGATATCACAGGGGTTAATATTTTTCTTCTCATTCTTTTTTATCCTATATTCTGTAAGTGCATTTTTAAAAACAAGAAAAAAAGATTTTGGAATTCTAATGCTACATGGGATGTCACGTTCACAATTGAACAAATTAGTATTTATTGAAAATATAATAATTGGTATCACTTCTATTTTAACAGGAATTACAATTGGAATGGTGTTCTCTAAGTTTATCTTAATTATGAGCAACAATCTGTTAATGATTGATAAAGGACTCCCATTTTACCTACCTCTTAAAGCAATTGGAATAACATTTGGAGCTTTCTTCTTACTATTTTTATTTATTTCACTTTTCACTTCTCGACTAGTAAATGTAGAGAAACTAGTAGAATTAATAAAAGCAGAAGAAAAGCCAAAGCCCGAACCAAAAGCATCATTTGGGCTATCTTTATTTGCACTTATTTGCATTGGACTAGGATATACGACTGTTTTCCATAGTGTTAACGCAATTCAGTACAAGGGTGCGAATTATGTATTTTTCATGATGGCGGCAGGGGTGAGCTTTGTTGTACTTGGAACGTACTTCTTATTTACCCAGCTCAGTGTGTATGTGTTACGTGCATTAAAGAAACGGGAAAATATTTTCTTTAAGAAAACAAACATACTCACCATCTCAGATTTAGTGTATCAATTAAAAGATAATGCAAAAATGTTTTTTATGGTCACTATTATTTCTACAGTTGCCTTCACTGCAGTGGGGACTTGTATGGGATTAGGCAACTCATCCATGGCTGAATCGGAAAGCCCTTTTGCATTTATTTATCAGTCTAATAATAATAACCATTTAGAAAAAGAACATTTAAAAAAAATAGAAAGCGAACTCCATGATGGTGAGTTTAATTTCAAACAGGTGACTTATTCAACAAAACAAATTCGAGATACTCTCTATAATAATAATATATTATCAACCGTTATAAAATTAAGTGATTATAATAAGTTAGCTAAGGCATTTGGTTTTGAAAAAGAAAACTTAAAAGATGAAAATGATAGTCTTGTCATACCTTCAAAAAAAGTTGCTAATACAAAATCTAATCAAAATAACTTTCAATTGTTGTATAGGGATATAAAAAAAGATATGCATGTAAATAAAATAGTTACTCCGAAAGAACTACAAGATACAATCAAAACGATAATTATTGTACCAGACGCTATATATAATCAAATGATAGCGGATCCAGAGAATTACTATTTTGAAACCACTATTAATGGTTTTATTGTGAAAGATTGGGAGAAAACAAAAAAAGTTGCAGAAAATATTGTAGCTGCTTTTCAGAAAGATAATACAAGTAAAATTGAGGATATAGTAGACAACGAAAAATATACATTTTCGACTTTAATTCTTACATGGATAGTGATGAAGCAAAGTTTTGGACTTGCATCTATCATGAGTGTATTAATAGGCATTGTTTTCTTTACGTTTGCTGCAAGCTTTTTATATTTCCGATTATACACAGACTTAGAACGAAATCAGCAGCAATATAAAATGATAGCAAAAGTTGGTTTAAGCAAACCGGAATTAAAGAAAATTGTGACACGTCAACTTGCATTGTTATTCTTTTTACCAATTGCAATAGCAATTACACATAGTGCGGTTGCTTTTATGGCCTTACAAAAGTTAGCCAATTTTTCAGTCTTAGGTAGTTCCGTTATGGTATTGATTTGTTTCTTAGTTATGCAAATTATATACTTTTACTTTGTTCGTGCTCAATATTTGAAAAAATGTATAAAACAATCTTTTAATTTAAGAAAGGGGAATATAGGATGAAAAAAAGACTTGGATTATTAATAGTAGCTGGTATTTTGAGTACCATGTTAGGAGCATGTTCATTATTTGGTACAAAAAACTCCCCAGCAAATGGAATTTCAATAGAAGTAGGGGAGATAAACGAACAAACAAGAAACTCTATAATAGACTTGTACAAAGATATAATAACATCACAAGACCTATATCAAATAAAAGAAGGGACCATAGATAATAATAAGCTCAACGTAAAGCTTCCGGCAGAGTTTAAGGATGCTCCTAGTAATTTATTATTTATAAGCAGAACAACTGCTGAAAAAATGGACAAAAAAGGACTTATACGTGAAAGAGATAATAATAAGGGGCTCACCTCTTCAGTCCCTATTGATTCGTTACCAAAAATAAAAAAAGATGAAACTATCTTATTTGCAAATAAAGAATATAAAGACTTGAAGGAACTAACATTTGATGAGAAAAAAATGAATGTTCAATACAAAGGGGATGTATGGCTATCTCCATATCGTGGTGAATCCAACGAAATCCTATTAATTGTAGATGATACAGTATTTAAAGAAATAAATGGGAAAGAAAAAACAAGACAATTTCTATCTTTTAATAAATCTTTTGGGAATCTTAATTTGTCCTCTCAGGGGAAAGCACCAGAATTAACAAAGGAAATAAATAAAGTGAATGCGGCTTTGGCTACTGAGGAAAACAGAGCCGTCAATTTTGTAAATATCACTGAAAAGTAAACAATTACTTTTATATAGAATAAAAGTATAGAACATATTAATCATCTTTGAAAAAATCATTATTCTTAAAGACACAAATAAGTGGGATTGATTTTTTAGTCATAATAAAAAAATCAGTTCCACTTTTGAAATTATAACCATCATCTAAATTTATACCCTTGTTTTTCTGTGTCTAAAATGTGTCTAAACGTACAATTTTCCCGCAATGATATGGCGCCCCCCATGCCCATCAACTTAAGGGGGAAATAAACGAACCTTCATTCAGCCAGGTTAAAACATTCTTAAAATCTTCTACTTTAATAATTATTAATTCTTAATAACCTACATTCTAGCTCTATATTTACCTTTAACAGTGCAATTTTTTTGTTTGGGGGATACTTCAAAATGTTAAGTTGATGGGCATGTATGGTGATCCCTATTTGGTGATAACCGGCTTACTTCTGCATTAGTGGACCGTTTGGTCCATCATGCTCATATCATTGCATTCACAGGTGAAAATTATCGTTTGCGAAATGCTTTATCTTCTGGAAATACCAAAATTAACATTTAAAAAAATAGCTGCGCGCCTCTAGAATTTTTTCTGCATTTTTCAGGGATTGTTGCTTGCACGCCTCAGATTAAAAATTTAAAATAAAGAATAATTAACATAGCGGGAGGGGAAATACGTGATTACACTAAAGCCTATGGCCGAAGAGGAGTTTCAGCGTTATTATGAGAATGAGATTGAAGATTATGCGAAAGAGAAGGTTGCTGCTGGAAATTGGAGTGAAGATGAAGCTGTTAACTTGTCCAAAATAGAATTTGATCAGCTGTTACCAAAAGGTGAAAAAACGGAGTACAATTATTTATACTCTATCTTTCATGATCAAAATCTAGTTGGAATGATTTGGATTGCGCAAAAATCGCCTACAAGTAATGAGGAAGGTTTTATTTATGACTTTATTATTTTTGAGCAATATCAAGGGTTAGGATATGGTAAAAAGGCAATGAAAGAAATTGAAGTGATTGCTAAAGAATTAGGAATGAAAAAAATTGGACTTCATGTTTTTGGTCATAACAAAGTTGCTCGTGGATTATATGAAAAGTTAGGCTATGAAATTACAAATATAGATATGATGAAATCCATTTAAGAAAGCTATTTATAAGTATTAAAAGGGGACCTATGCTCATATCATTGCATTCACAGGTGAAAGTTATCATTTGCGAAATGCTTTATCTTCTGGAAATACCAAAATTAACATTTAAAAAAATAGCTGCGCGCCTCTGGAATTTTTTCTGCATTTTTCAGGGATTGTTGCTTGCACAAAACAGCGGTACCCGATCACTATCAAGCTAAGATAAATTTTTATCCATATGATGGGTGTTTTTATCAAATGGAAAAAAAGTAAGAGTAGAAATGATGAGGAACCAGGATTATCCTACCATTATGCTAGAAATATATATGTTATATTTTCTTTTCCACTACCTTTGCACCAAAACCAAAAAATACGCTATTCTTTCTGTAGAATCATAGGAAAGGATGGCGTTTTTGTATGTAGCTATCAATTTCTGACGAATTACAATTATTTGCTGAAGAATTATATGAACATCTTACCCCTTCATTTTTGGAAAATCTCGCTAGAGAGCTAGGTTTTGTAAAACGAAAACGTAAATTTTCAGGGTATGATTTAGCTACTATATGTGTCTGGATTAGTCAACGAGTAGCGAGTGATTCATTAGTCCGATTGTGTAGTCAGCTACATGCATCAACAGGAACTCTTATGAGTCCTGAAGGACTAAATAAGTGCTTTAATAAAAAGGCAGTGTTCTTTTTGAAACATATTTTCTCCACATTATTAAAAAATAAAGTTTGTGGAAAGTCAGCAATTCCAAGTGCTTCACTTACCTATTTTCAGCGAATTCGTATTTTAGATGCAACCATTTTTCACGTACCAAAACACTTGGCCAATGTATATCCTGGATCAGGTGGTTGTGCACAAACAGCGGGTATAAAAATCTAGTTAGAATATGATTTACATAGTGGTCAGTTTTTAAATTTCCAAGTGGAACCAGGGAAAAATAATGATAAAACCTTTGGAACAGAGTGTTTATCAACATTACGCCCTGGTGACCTATGTATTCGGGATTTAGGCTATTATTCACTGGATGATTTAGATCAAATGGATCAACGTGGTGTGTACTATATATCGCGACTCAAATTAAACAATAGGGTATATGTCAAAAATGAATTTCCTGAATACTTTCGAAACGGAACAATAAAAAAACAATCTCAGTACATCAAAGTTGATTTAGAGCACATCATGAATACCTTAAAACCAGGACAGTCCTATGAAACAAAAGAAGCTTATATTGGAAAGGATAAAAAACTATTTATTCGGGTGATTATGTATCGATTAACAGAAAAACAACTTCGTGAGCGTATGAAAAAACAAGTGTACACAGAAAGTAAAAAAGGGATTACATATTCGGAAAAAAGCAAACGATTAGCTGGCATGAACCTATATGTTACCAATACACCTTGGGAGATTGCTCCGATGGAACAAATCCATAATTTTTACTCTCTCCGCTGGCAAATTGAAATCATTTTTAAAACTTGGAAATCCTTATTTCAAATTCATCATTGGCAACATATTAAACAAGAGCGATTAGAATGCCATGTTTATGGAAAACTCATTGCCATTTTTCTATGTTCTTCTACTATGTTTAAGATGCGACAATTAATTTTACAAAAGAAGAAACAAGAATTAAGTGAATATAAAGCAATTGGAATGATTCAAGATCACTTATCGAGTTTGTATCAAGCCATACAACAAAACATCCAAGAAATAACAAAGATCCTAATCAGCCTGTTCCACCTCCTACAGAAGAACGGAAGAAAATCTCATCGATATGAGAAGAAGACTGTTTTTGATATTATGGGTGTTGTTTATGAGTATAATGGGTTGAAAAAACAAAAGAAAGTTGCATAATTTAAAAAAGGAAACCCGTTAGGGTTTATTTGGTATGCATATTATTAAGAGTATGCTTCTATTTTAGGAATGCTTTACCTCCACAAAATGAAAGTACACTTTGTTTTCATTTTTAAGTTGATGGGCATGTATGGCGCCCCCTCATAGTACAATCTAAAAAAGCATTTATGAAACGAGTTTTAGACCTATTGCAGCACCTAAAACCATACCTATAAAGACAAGTCTTCTCCAGTCTTTTGATTCTCCATAAAAAATCATGCCTAAAATTGCACCTCCAGACGCACCAATTCCAGTCCAAATTGCATAAGCTGTTCCCATAGGTAGTGTTTCCATTGCGTAAGCAAGAAATATAAAACTTAATCCAAATCCGAGAATTAACAAAGCTAATGATTGCCAATTTCGATCTTTATGCAGTTTATTTATCATAGCAACACCAAACATTTCAAAAAGCCCTGCTAAGATTAAAGAAATCCATGCCATTAGGATTCATCACCTTTCTGAACTCTGTCATCTGTAACTAATTTCAAGCCAATTACTCCAGCTAATAAAAATAAAATCAAGAGTACTTTTCCCACTTTAAATGGTTCACCAAAGAACAGGATTTCAGAAAAGACAGTTCCAGCTGTACCTAACCCAACAAAAACAGCATAAACAGTTCCCACGGGAAGTTTTCTTCCTGCCATGATCATTAAATAAAAGCTTAAAAATATAGCAATGATAGTCCCCGTCCAAGTCCAAAAGTCATCAGCATTTTTTAAACCAATAACCCAAAAAATTTCAAAGAAAGCAGCAATAAATACTTTAATCCAGTCTTTACTCATCTAAAAGACACCTCCAATTTTATTCTTACCAAAAAAAACAAAAAAAGCCTAAGAGAAAACTGTTAAACAGTTTCTCCCAGGCTTTTATACTTCCGTGACACAGTAAAGCTGTGAGTTTTCTCTCGGACAAGACCAAAACTAAATATACATCATACACACATGAAAGCAAAATAGTTTACCTAAAGCTGTACCGATAATAGAAAATATAATTGAGCGGTACTTTTTTCTTTGTTATATAAAATTCATATAATAAACGTGGAATTTAACAAAGCGGACCATTGGCCTCCGTAAATCATTCCATATCTCAAACATTGTTTCATCGCTAAAATATTATAAATAAACATTTGTATAATCTTCCTATACCTAATTTCTTTATCACATAAATAAAAAAAGATAAGACAATTCCATTTACATATATTCAAGAATTATAGTTAGTTATAACGTAAAACTCATTTTACTAATTCACATAATTTTCAAATATAAAAAGGGCATAAGTTAGGAATCGGCATATAATAAAATTAACCCGTGGTTATAGTGTTTGCTCCGATTCAAATTATGAGATAGTTTGTTTTAACTTTTTACATTATCTAAAAAAGAACTTGTAGAGATTCCTACAAGTTCTTTTTGTTCTTCGGATTGACGAATAGTAAGTGTTATTGGGGATCCCGCTAACATTTCAAGAGTCGTCATATATTCTTATGACAAAATGCTGTAGAAAGCTTAAGAATTCTTAAGAACTTTTGCCCCTTTTTCTTAAGGTTTGGACTCTAGAGTATGATTATGAGTTCAAACCTGTGGGATGATTAGGTATGAAAACAATTCGCTTTCTTATTTCTGTATATAATTCACTAAAAATCAATTGGTGCAGCCAGTCCAAGTTCAAGGTTTCTTAGAGACAAAATAATTGAAGGAATTGATTTGAAGAAAGTAAATTATATTGTCAAATATGGACTGAGTACAGGTGTATTCACAGAAAAATTAATTAAAAGAAGAAATCACAAGACAATTATTTTATTAGTGGAAAATAATAAGAAATTTTATTTTTTTACTAAAAGCAAAATTTAAAGAAAAAGAGAACGTATTA
Organism: Bacillus sp. CH_48; assembly: GCF_038008465.1. Taxonomy (NCBI): domain Bacteria; kingdom Bacillati; phylum Bacillota; class Bacilli; order Caryophanales; family Bacillaceae; genus Bacillus; species Bacillus sp. CH_48. Next base: position 176,080 of record NZ_JBBOZF010000001.1, read on the forward strand.
ATTATATATGGTTCAGCAGTAAATATTGAACAATATATTAGGGGAACGATATTACTTATATCTATTATGTTATTTCTTGTCTTCCGTTTGCAAGTTTACAATAAAGAGAAGATAAAAATGTCTCACCTGCTTATGTCTTTAGCTGTTTAATACGAGAAAAAATATGGAGGAATCCTATGGAGTCAAAAATTCTTATTGTCGATGATGATAAAGAAATTAGAAATCTTATCTCTGTTTATTTGGAAAATGAAGGTCTGAAAACTCAAAAGGTAGAAGATGCTATGGAAGCTTTACAACTGTTAGAAGAAAAGGAGTTTGATTTGATTATTTTAGATATTATGATGCCTAATATGGATGGTATTGAAGCGTGTATGAAGATTAGGGAAGACCGCAATATACCTATCATCATGCTATCTGCAAAATCTGAGGATATAGACAAAATTCAGGGTCTAGCCTCTGGTGCAGACGATTATTTATCAAAACCGTTTAACCCATTGGAATTAATCGCTAGGGTAAAATCCCAATTAAGAAGGTTTAAAAAATACAATTCATCAATAGAACATAATAAAAGCATTCTAGAAATTGGTGACTTAACCGTGAATACAGATACACGTCAAGTATGGATAAGAGGAAAAGAAACAAGGTTAACTCCAAAAGAGTTTGCTATTCTCGAACTACTTGCCCGCAATAAAGGGATTGTCCTGAGTGTAGCAAAAATATATGAAGCAGTTTGGGAAGAGGTTTTTTATAAATCAGACAATACCGTCATGGTGCATATTACAAAAATAAGAGACAAAATAGAAGAGGATTCTAAACATCCCATTTATATTAAAACTGTGTGGGGAATTGGATATAAAATATGAAGAATGTTAGTTTCAGAAATAAGATCATTATAAAACTTCTTGGTGCTGTTGCAGTTAGTTTTTTTATTTCATTTGGTTTAACAATCCTCATTTTGGTATACGTCATAGATCCATTATTTGTAAAAAACGAAGAATTTGGTATGTTTGAAGGCAATTTGGCATTGTTTTTCTTATTCGCGTTCGCAATCTTTACCTTTATCATACTTTTTTTGATATTGGTTCGAAAGAAAATAGTATATTTGAAGCTCATTTCGGATAATGTAAATGATATTGCCAATGGAAAACTGGGTTTGACAATTGGGATTAAGGGGAAGGACGAATTGACCCAACTTGCTCAAAATATCAACTATATGTCCAAGGAATTGGAAAATACATTTGAACAAGAAAGACGATTAGAACGTACAAAAAATGAACTTATAACAAACGTATCTCATGATTTACGCACACCGTTAACATCTATTATTGGCTATATAGATTTATTAAAACGAGGGCAATACAATAGTAAAACACAATTACAGGAATACCTTGAAACCACGTATTCAAAGGCACAGAGACTGAAATATTTAATTGATGAGCTGTTTGAATATACTCGTTTATCAGGCATAGATGCTAAGTTAAATCTTAATGAAGTCGATTTATCAGGTTTGTTGGAGCAAATAGTTGGAGAATACATTCCTATATTTGAAAAGGAACGCTTAATCGTTCAAAAATCAATTACACAAGAAACAATACCTATTTTCATAGATGCAGAAAAAATGGTACGTGTATATGAAAATCTGTTTATGAATGCGATAAAGTACAGCATGAAACCATCCGAATTATCCGTATGTCTTGAATTAATGGATAACAAAGCAATTTTAAAAATATCAAATAAAGTCGAGAGACCGCCTGTTAGCGATCCGAATAAATTGTTTGAAAGGTTTTTCAGGGGTGATAAGGCAAGAAAAAATGATCAAGGAAATGGACTGGGGCTTGCTATCTCAAAAAGAATTGTTGAACTTCATCATGGTAATATACATGCAGAATATAAAGAAGGTTGGATATCCTTTATTGTTGAACATCCAATCGAATAGATTGGCTTATGGAATTACAGGTTCCATAAGCTTTTTTTTTATAAACCTTAAGAATTCTTAAGGTTTTTTCAGGGTGTTTCCTAATTTTTATAGTTTATCATGTATGTATTCAAAGCGATGAGGTGAGTGGAGAAATTAAAATAAAATTTTCTTTCAGCTTCCAAGTGGATACATCGTGACCGCCTTATGGAAAAGGTAGATGCAACATGACTATTTTGTTAGTAGCAAATATGAATAGCAACTTATTTTAAAGAAATGAAAAAACAAACGTAGGAGGATATATATGACGAAACCAGTTGTAGACGTGAAAAACGTCCAAAAATTGTACGGTAAAAAAGGTGAGAACCAATCACACGCGTTAAAAGGTGTTTCATTCTCAATTCATGAGGGGGAGTTTGTCGGAATTATGGGGCCATCTGGTTCTGGTAAAACAACATTATTAAATGTAATTTCAACGTTAGATAAAGCGACAGGCGGTGTTGTTGAAATTGCGGGTACGGATATTACGAAAATGAAGCAAGGTGAGCTTTCTGATTTCCGTTCGCAAAAATTAGGATTCATTTTCCAAGACTTTAACTTATTAGAAAATTTATCTATTTACGAAAATATTGCACTTCCACTTTCACTTCAGGGTGTCCCATCACGAAATATTGGACAGAAAGTAGAAAAGGTAGCTGATATGTTAGGAATTTCAGCAATCCTTCAAAAGTATCCATCTGAAGTATCTGGTGGACAAAAACAGCGTTCAGCAGCAGCACGTGCGTTAGTGCATGAGCCAGCAATTATTTTAGGGGACGAACCAACAGGAGCGCTTGATTCTAAAAATGCAACAAGTTTACTGGATGCGATGACAAACTTAAATAAAGAACAAGGTGTATCCATTATGATGGTTACGCATGATCCTTACAGCGCAAGTTACTGTCAGCGTATTTTATTCATTCAAGATGGTGAGTTATATAAAGAAATTCATCGCGGTGGTACCCGTGAAGAATTCTATAAAGAAATTTTAGACGTGCTTGCAAACTTAGGCACAAAAAAAGCGTAAGGAAGGAAGGAAGTTCAATCATGTTATTTAAACTTTCTATGTCAGGCCTAAAAAGTAAGTTGCAAGATTACATTGTTTTACTTGTTGGTCTTATTGTCTCTATTTCAACTTTTTATATGTTTCAAACGCTAGCATCCAATAAAACGTTCCTTGAATCCAACTCTTCTATTAGGGATATTGTGGCTGTCTTTAAAATTGGTTCCTTTTTGTTAGCGGTTATCACATTTTTTTATATTTTATATGCAAACTCTTTCTTATCAGCTCTTCGTCAAAAAGAATTTGGTATGTATATGATGTTAGGAGCAAAAAAGCATAAAGTTACATTACTTATGTTTATCGAAACAATCGTATTAGGCGCTGCGTCTCTTGCGATTGGTATTACAGTTGGTGTAGGACTTGCAGAAGGGATCGGTCAGTTATTAATGAAACAACTCGAGTTTGCTGGTGAAGGTTATAAAGCATTTTATCTGCCATCAATAGCTATTACTTGCGTCTTCTTCTTTGCACTATTTGTATTATCTGCAATTATGAATAGTATTAAATTATCGCGTATTTCTGTACTACAACTTGTACATGCAGATGCACAAACAGAACGTGTTGCCATAAAAGGAAAAATGACAGTTGTAATTGCATTCCTTGGTATTCTTTTATTAGGTATTGGTTATGCATCACTGATCTATATGTCATATGCAAATTCGCTAATTGCTTTGGGATTAATGGCCGTTGGATTAATCTCAGCAACCGCTGGTACTTACCTTATATTTGGATCCCTTCTCCCAGTTATGATTAACAAGCTAAAGAGTAATAAAAAACGTAGTGAAAAAGGCCTCAATGCTTTTACTTTTGCACAATTAAATTTCCGCATTAATGGTCTAACAAATGTGCTTGCAACAGTAGCAATCTTAGTGGCTCTTGGTGCTGGTGGAATTGCTTGTGGTATGGCATTTAAAAACAACATCCTAAAAACGACAGATCAAATGCGAATTTACGATTCAGTCATTCATAATCCAACAGCGGAAGAAAAGAAAATTTTGGGTGGTATCTTATTTCAAGAAAAACATGAATATCATTACAAAGTTGATGATAGGTATGTTTATTATCTTAAAGAAGATGTAGAAAAAAATCGTCCTTTCTTGCAAGGTATGAAAATAGAGAAAGTTTCAGAGGAAATACCCATTGGTGCATTTTCAATAAAACGGGTTCAAGGAGAGACGAACACAAAACAATGGATCCAGGCTTTCAGAACGATCCAGCCAGATTATATGTATCTTGATTATGAAATGAAAATTGTAGATCAAAACATATACGATGGTATGAAGGGTAAAGAAAGTACTGTGTTTATGGGGAGAACAGATGATTTTGGATCATACATAAAAGAATGGAAAAAACTTGATGAATTACAGATGGCAAAATATAAAAATGTGAGAGCGGAAGAATTGGATAGTAAGTATCAAGCATATATTGTGAGTCATAATTTTGCCAGCGGACTAATATTTATGGGTTTTTTCGTTGGAGTTGCATTTTTAGCAATGATGGCAAGCTGCTTAATGTTTAAAATTCTATCCGGTGCATCCAAAGATAGTACACGTTATCAAATGCTTCGTAAAATCGGTGTTCGCAGGGAGTTATTAATACAATCGATTTATAAAGAGTTATTCTTCGTATTTTTAGTCCCAGCAATTGTGGGTATTGTTCACGTATTAGTTGGTATAAACATGTTCAGCGTTCTTTTGGCTGATCCGTACTTTCGTATTTGGCTACCAATTATTATTTTCGTAGTGATTTACTCGATTTACTACTTGATTACAGTTCAATTGTATAAAAGAATTGTACTTCCGAAAGAAAAATAGTTTTACAAAACATACAAAATGTTAAACTCAAAAAAACCAGTGATATCCTACACATGTACTAGTATCACTGGTTTTTTATATGGAAATTTGATGGTCAATTTGACAAATTACAAAAAATTACAAGCTCAGTTTTACATTTTCCCAACGATATTTTTGTAAAATTATCTTTCTTTTCCCTCTGTTTGATTGGCTTGGAACTCCATTTTTAACGCAATACTATCCCCTTGGAACACGTTCTGATCTGTGCCGTTGTCTTCAAATACAAACTTTATCCAAAACCAATCCATTTTCCCAGGTTTTAACCCCCCTGTTTCAGTCCACTTAGAATGAAATACTTTTTTGGAGACAATCTCTGAACTTTGTGATTTTAGTTCTGCAAGGGTTGTCTCGTATGCAGGGCTTTTTGCAGGATCCCAATCCCAAAGAAATTGTACTTTAATATGTTTACCGAAATCTTCTGTAGTATTATTTTGTTTTAAGTCGTTTACAGTATAGTCTATTTTCATCATGATATCTTTAATATCTAATGAACCACTATTTTTTAAATTGAATTTTTTTAATATTTTGTCCCCAGGTTTTAAATTTTCTAAGTTAAGTGAAGTAGTTGGTTGCATAGCTAAATCCAATGTACCTGCAGCAAATGTATTATTTGTCACAACTTGATCGCTAAAATATGCATATGTTCCCCCACCAATTAAAGACATACCAAGAGCGGCTGAAACCACTCCAACACCTAATTTCTTTTTCAATGACATTTTTTGTTCCTCCCATATCATTTTTACAATTTTTCTCCCTAATTAACTAAAACGCTCCCCTTAATACAGGTATAGCATCAATTGTAAGAATTTTGTATTGAAATAAGAATATTACTTATTGAGAAAATTATGTTGTTATCTGTTTTCTATAAATTAAACGTACTCAAAATAGAAAGTTTGAATCCGGAATTTACTTAAAGTTAAAGGGCAATGGATGTACCTGTAACGTACTGTTGATTCGAAAGGAAACACAATCGATTTTTGTCTAAACAAAACAAGAGATGAAAGCGCTGCGGCCTTTTCATGTTTCAAAGCCACGTGTAATAACAGTCGATAAGAATCCGGCTTATTCTATAGCAATTGGGTAGTTGAAAAAAGAAAAAGGCATACCTGATAGTAAGCAACTTAGACAACAAAATTACTTGAATCATATAGTAGATGGACTTGTAACATAGAATACGATTCCGTTAGGAATATATATGTTTTATTCTCTTTTACTTTGTTTTTGCACCAGAACCAAAATACAAAGGGAGCAAGAAGAGCTACGTAACGTCAAGAGAAAATAAAGAAAGAGACAGAAGAACGACAATATATTCAAATACAGAAAGCGTAGCTATATAGAAAAAAGCGCTATGGAACAAATGAAGCTTGTATCATGTCTATATATTGAAACCATATTAAAAGTGAGGGCAGTTTTATGTTTATTCAAATAAGTTTGAGGTGTGGAAATGGAACAGAAGTTTATTGGAAAATGTAATCATGACGAGCTCGACTATGTTATTAAAGACTATTGGCAAGATGTATGGAATTATTCATTTATTATTACAAAAGATCCACACTTATCAGATGATATCACACAAGATGTCTTTATAAAGGTTTTTAAACATTGGCATTCGTTTCGAAAGGATTCATCTATTAAAACGTGGATATTAAAAATCACAAGAAATACAGCAATAAACTATTTAAAATCCGCTTATTTTAAAAGGATATCTTTAGTGGGATTTTTTAGTGACGACAAGCAGTCTTCTTCGGCAGAACAACAGTTTTTTAAACAAGAGGAACTAAATGAAGTGTGGGATGTTGTATTAAAACTACCTAAAAAACAACGTGAAATACTAATATTAGACGCAAAATATGAATTATCTTATGAAGAAATGGCTGAAACATTAGGTGTGTCAATTGGAACAGTCAAATCTAGATTAAGTAGAGCGAGAAGTAAAGTTTCAAAACTAATAGGGGAGGGTAGAAGTGATGAACAGTAAAAAAAATCCTGACTGGTATAGTAAATTGAAAAAAGGACCAATGGAGCATCGGAAAGATGAAGAAAAATATATTGATAAAATAAAGCAATCGGTATATCAAAATAGTGAAGTAGATTCTGTAACATATAAGAGACCATTTCGAAAAAAAGCATTGCCTGTTGTAGTTGTTTTGGTTTGTACAATGTTATTTTTCATTGTTCAACAACCTTGGCTTGATGATAATAAATCACCAGTACAAAGTAGTACTCAAATTGAGCCGAAAACAAAAGATGAATCTGCTCAAGATCCATCATTGAAACAATTTATGAATGATTTATATCAAAGTACAAATTCAAAAAATGAAAATGATTTGTATAGAGCATTAAATGAAGAAGTTCTATTTAAAGGGAAGAGTTATAAGAAGGATGAATTGAAGTTTGATGAAGATATTTTTCATGAGTTGCAAGTCGCTCTTACAATGGGGGGAGAGTTTGCAAATGATACAAAGAAAGTATATAAAGTACCAAGTGGAATGTCAGAAAGTAACCAATCAAAGCGAGACCATTATATATATGTAACTGTTAGTGGAAATAAAACGAAAATTTTAGCTGAACCAAAACGAGAATCACAAATTTTATATGAAGTATCTAATGAAATTGTAAAAGCTTGGATTCCAGAAAAAGTGCAGAATGATGAATATATAAAAATATCGACATTTAACGGTAATACTGGGTATGTACAAAAAGAGTATGTTTTAACGGATATTAAATATTCATTTGTGTTCGAAAAAGATCATGAAGGTATATGGAAAATAATAAATATAGATTCTATATGGTAAAAGAGGAAGGTTCACTTTAATGAACCTTCCTCTTTGTTTTTATTTTCTTGTTGAAGTGTATGCCAGAACTCTAAAACTTCTGCTGTAACGAGAGCAGCGATGTTTTTTTCTGAATTACTACCAGGAATAACGACAGAAATGGCGATTTGTGGATCTTCGGTAGGAGCATATGAAATGAAAAGAGAATGATTTATCATTCTTTCTTGCTCATTCGGAGAACCTGTACTACCCGTTTTACCTGCGACATGAAAGGGTAAATTTTTAATCTCCTCTATATTCTGCCCCATTCCACCTTGCACGACACTCCAAAATTCCATAGGATAACGATTTGAACTTTCTAAAATGGGTTTAAACTTTTTTGTTTCCCTACCATCTTGACCAATAATCGCACTTACAATTTGAGGTTTATATTTATCACCTTTACTTGCCAAAGTTGCTGCATATTGAGCGAGTTGAAGGGGGGTGTGCACTTCATTTTCTCCCCAAGAGGCATTTAATAAAGCGGAGATTCCCTTTTCAAACGTATTAGATGGATGGAATTCATATTGTCCGTCTTCTTCAAAGGGTAAATCAATCCCGGTTTTAGAACGTAGGCCGAATTGCATTAAATAATCTGTCCATATATGTGCCACTTTTTCTATATTCCCATTATTTTGGTTGAATAAGGGCAGAGCTACTTTTGCTGTCATAAATGTGTTAGATGAATTAATAATAGCCTGCCTTGGTGTAATCTCACCTGTTGGCGTTCCAGGTGCATTCGAAATGTTATTTTGATTATCATACTGAAAGGTACCCTTATCTAAATAAGTATCTTCAGGTTGAAAAAGCTTTTCGCTTAATCCAATTAAAATAGTAAGCGGCTTTATAGTAGAGGACATATTTACATAAGATTCACCATACTTTAATTTTTGAATTGTTTTATTTTGCGAAAGTGATTTAAAGTTTTCATTTTTAAATGATACGTGTGTATTTGGATTAAATACTGCCGAGTTGGCCATAGTTAAAACTGCGCCAGTTTTTACATCGCTCACTACAGCATAACCAGCTTTAGCATCAGGAATTTTCTTAATTTGAGATCTTAATGCTTCCTCTGTTTTTTGCTGCAATTTAGAGTCTAAGGCTAGCCGGACATCTTTACCTATTTGTACGTTTTGAATGTTCCAGAAGAACTTTTTATTACCAATCTTAAAAATAAGAGTTTTTCCTGATTTTCCTTTTAAATCATTTTCATATTGTAGCTCAATCCCACTTTTTCCAACAAGCATATGCTTTGAATTAAGGTCATTTTCTACATACCCAATTACTTGCGAGCCAATTTCATGTTTAGGATAATATCGAATCCATTCATCTTTAATTATTACATTATTGGGTTTGTTTTTGTTTATGAATGCAAGTTCGTTCTCAGTTATATCAGAGTATAACGGTATATCATTCATAGTCTGCTTTTTACAAGATTGTTGTAATTGAGATTTTATGTTCTTTGTAGAAATATCATGTTGAAACTCGCTTGAAAATTGATTAAAAAAAGCTAATGTGTTTGAAGTGTCTTGTTTCGATAGCTTTTCATCATTAGAAGTGCAATATAGAGACTTAACTTTCTTATTTGTAGCTAGTATTACACCATTTTGATCAAAAATCTTTCCTCTTTCAGCTGAAGAAGTTGCGATAGTAATTGAAATGAAGTTGATTTTTAATAAAATTAGTAAAATCAAACCTACGATAGAAAGAACCGCAAAAAATCTCCATCTTTTTGTATGTAACATATAACCCTCCCTTATGTAGCCTATTTCATCTTATATTTAATTATTTTTTTTGTAAATGTGGAACAACTTTATTGTTTAGGTTGTCTATTAAGTATTACAGCATGAAGAAAGGAATAATTAGTATGAAAAATTACTAATAAGTCTATTTATAAGTTTAATATGAGTCATTATACAGTTTAGTATTTCTAATGTAAGCAACAAAAAAATAGAGAGAAAAATAAGAAAGGCGATTTATCAATTACTGGGCTGTAACCTACCCCAAAAACAAAAATTTTATCTCTTGACAGTTATTTATGTAAATTAAGCTCGTATTTTTGAACGACATGACGATTTTATCTTATTCAGCCTTGTTTAAAATTACTTCCCTAACGAATAAATCCTACATCTTTTGCGAGCCTTTAAAGATCCAAAGCTCGATTGTTGTATTAGTAATCACTATATAAAATGCATATGTACAAAATTATATTCATAAAAACAGAGGTGTAAAATGAACATTATTTTCAATTTAATCGCTAGTTATGCGATTCCTACGATACTACTCACACTCTTGTTACTATTTGTATTTGTTTTTAGTTATTTTGTAGTATACAAAAAGATATGTAAAAGAGAAAAAAAACTAACTGTAAAACAAATTATATTGTTTGTTTTAATAACAGGATACTATTCCCTTGCATTATCAGCTACTTCACTTGGTCGTTCAGATGATATGGCCTTTGCAAGAACCATTGATTTTGATGTACTTAGTATTTATAAAAAAGCATGGAATACATTTTCATTTACTTCCTTTTTCCATATCATTGTGAATATAGGTATGCTTTTTCCTTTAGGAATTTTATTCCCTTTATTTAGTAAGGTTTTTCAAAAAACAAAATGGATGTTAATCATCTCAATTATAGCAAGTTTATTGATTGAAATTCTTGAATTTACACTGCAACGAGGAAGTATGGAACTAGCAGATTTACTTCATAATACTTTAGGCATGATGCTAGGATATTCTGTGTTAAACATAGTTCTTATATTTTTGAAAAAAAATGAAACAGATACAAAAATAATCAAATATTTATACCTTCCCATTACAGTAAGTTTCGTCGCACTCGGAATAATAATTTCGTATCAAATGAAGGAATTTGGGAATATGCCTATTGATCCCATTACAAAAAATGATATGTCTCAAGTTACTATAAAAACATCAATAGAGTTAAAAGACGCAGAGAACAAAATGCCTGTTTACAAATATTACGGTACAAAAAAATCACATGTTCGAGATGTTGAAATTCTTTCTCCAAAGGAAGCATTTCAAAAACTGAAACAAGGAGAATTTGATCCTATAGGATCTTTCAAAGCAGGTGATACATTATTCATCACAAAATATAATATAGATTACTATACTGATACAAAAGGCTTCTCACAGCCTATATATGTTTTTGAAGTTCAGTTAAATGATAGGGATAGTTGGTTTCAACCTATTTCCGCAAAGAAATAACGTAAATTTGGTTTTGATGCCAAGCTATTTAAGAAATAAACAGAGACCTGAATGTATGAAGAAATATTATGAAGAGCATGAGGATTGGTATGAAAATGAGACGGAAGCAGTTAAGCAACGATATGAGTGGTTAGAAGAAACTTGCCGACTTGAAATGAAATCGTTTAAAGAATTGCAATATAAACGAATTACTGGAACGGATGGAGAAAAAAGATTCACTAATGACTTTGGTGATTATTTTAAACATTATGGTATAGAAACTTAGGATATGGATTCGGTAGAAAAAGAATGTGTAAACGTGACGTTCTTCTTCATTTTAGATGAAGCTAAACAGTATCAAAAATATTATCCTCATAACCTTGGGAAATCAAGAGTATCTTGTACAGCTCTCCTTATACCTAATTATAAATGTTTATGTTCAATCTTAGATTTCCTGCTTGGAGGAATAAAATGATCTTGAACAAAGTTTATATAAATAATCCCACAAACCATTGCAATATAAAATACTGCACAAAAGAAGATTAAAATGTATTTAAATGTCTTGTTCATATTGGTACCTTCCTAAAAGGAACTAATTTGGATTTTAATATTGTATGTAAAAAGGAAAGGATAGATGAACAGGAGAGTATACCTGTTTACATCTATCCTTTTTTACAACAATATGACTACATTTACTACTACAACAAATTTTCATATAGTTATTGAACTATTTTTTGAATAACTAAATTAACCTCTTCATTAACTTTAATTACGAATAAATGGTCCCCTTCACCTTCAATTGGACCAACTACATCTTCATTAAAAGATTCAGCATGTTGTCTACCATGTCTATTAAACTAGCAGTTTTTATTTTCCCTGATTCTTTTCCATACCTAAGGTACCCAAAAGTCCACTGGATTCCCGAGGCTACTATCCACATTTGTGTCTATAAAAAGACTTTTTGTGCCACTAGACGTAACTGTAGATTCCTGAACAAGAAAAATCATGAAAATACACACAAAGTTAGATTATCATCCATTACATTACTGTTTTGCTTCGTTCGAATAGAAAAACTGGGAAGAACGCCACTTGTTCGATATCTCCTCAATGTGATAAGGTGTCGTTCTGCAGCATCCGCCTATTAAACGTGCACCTGCTTGGTACCATTCTTCAGATTGAATATCCAACGTGTTACATTGTTCATGACCATGCCATGTTTTTGTTTCTGGATTATAAGTTTCACCAGAGTTTGGATAAACAATAATTGGTTTTTTTATGTTTGCCCTCAACTCTTGGATTGCACCAGTCACAACAGTTACTGGTGCACAATTGATGCCTATTGCTACAATTTGTTCACTTTTCTCAAAAACTCGTGCACACTCCACTAGTTTCATACCTTCACTAATCTCTTTCTCATTTTTTAGCGAAAAGGAAAGCCACGCATATGTTTCTGGAAACTCACGCAATAATGTATCTAATACTCTTGCTTCTTGCAGGCAAGGGATCGTTTCAAATGCCAATAGATCTGCACCTGCTTCGATTAACGCAGACATTCTCGAACGGTGAAAGTCTACTAATGTTTCATCTGTCACAACATAGTTGCCTACATACTCTGAACCATCTGCAAGGTAAGCTCCGTACGGCCCAACTGATGCAACAACCAATGGTTTAGGCCTATTCGTTTGCGTATTTTCCTTCCAAAAATCATCTCTTGCCCTTCTTGCAAGTAACACCGTTTTCTTAATTAATTCCAAAGCTTCCTGTTCTTGTATTCCACGCGCGGAAAAACCACTAATAGTAGCTTGATAGCTTGCTGTTATGGCACAGTCTGCTCCAGCACGAAAATAGTCCGAATGAACCTGATAAATTAGTTCCGGATTTTCTAGTAACACACGTGCCGACCAAAGGGGATCGTCCAAATTACATCCATGCGCCTCCAATTCAGTAGCTAATGCTCCGTCTAGAAGCATAATGGAATGTTGGGATAAAATAGTATCAATTGGGTTGATTTTGTTCGACATAATCTACACCCCTCTTTTTTAGATTTTTTGTTAGATAATAACTTCCATAGCAAAACAAAATAAACGGTATGCCGCAATATAAGGCAATTCTCTGTGTTGGATCGAATGCAATTCCAATACACGATGCCAGACAAAGGATAAAAGAAGCAATTGGTACTAATGGATATAGTGGTGTGCGATAAATCAAGTCCTTTTCAGAATTTCCTTCTTTCAAAAATTGTCTGCGAAATAGGAACTGGGAAGCGCTAATACTCATCCAAACTATAACTACTGCTAGACCGGAAATGGAAACAAGTACGATATAGACAGTATCTGGTGCCACAATACTTGAGAGCAAAGCCAAAGCTCCACCCATCATACTGAAAATGACGGCGTTGATTGGAACACCTTGCTTCGTCATTTTCCCAAAAATCGGGGATATCGTATTCTTATTAGCAAGCGACCAAAGCATTCTAGAAGAGGCATAAAGGCCTGAGTTTGCCGCAGATAAAATGGCTGTTAAGATAACGAAATTCATAATGTCAGCTGAATATGGCACCCCAATTCGTTCTAGAACTGCAACAAAAGGGCTCTCTAATACCCCTGCATCGGAAATAGGCAATAACGCAGATAAAACAACAATCGTTCCTACAAAAAAGATGATCAATCTCCACAGAGTAGTTCGAATGGCCTTCGGTATCATTTTTTCCGGGTTCGCTGTTTCTCCAGCTGCAATGCCTATTAATTCTGTTCCCGAAAAAGCAAAATTAACCGCAAGCATGGTCATCATAATGGCCGTAGCACCATGAGGAAATAAACCTCCACTTGTAAAATTAGAAAAGAATGGTGCTGCTTTTGAATGAGTCATTGGAAGAAACCCTAGCATTGCTGCTACTCCTAAAACAAGAAAAAGCACAATAGCTATAACCTTTATCGATGAGAACCAAAATTCGGATTCGGCGAAAAATTTAACAGTCAGGACATTTAATACAAAGATCAAAATGGCAAAAAGAACACTCCATAACCAAATATTAACCGATGGAAACCATCGCTTCATAAGTAATCCTGCGGCTGTAAATTCAGAACCTAAAGCAACAGTCCAAGTTAACCAATACAACCAGGCTACTGTATATCCTGTACCCGGTCCAATGTATTTAACTGCATAGCTATGAAATGCGCCTGTTTCAGGCATATGTACGGAAAGCTCTCCTAAACATAGCATAACTAGATAAACCACTAGCGCACCAATCAGGTAGGATAGAATTGATCCAAACGGGCCAGCTTGTTGAATAGTGTAACCCGAGCTTAAGAATAAGCCAGTTCCAATCACCCCACCAAGTGATAGCATGACTAAATGACGTGCTTGCATTTTCCTTTGAAATTCTCGCCCATTTTTGTTCTCCATTTCTACTCTCCTTTAGTTACTATCCAGAAAAAACAAAAACGCACTCTAAAAAAGAGGGCGCTACTGACAAATAAAAACGGAAGCTCTCATCTATCAGGATTATCACCCGCTGGAATTAGCACAGTGTCTACTTAAGCAGACCTGTTGCTGAGGTTTCATAAGGCCAGTCCCTCCACCTCTCTGGATAAGAAATATTTTTTTATAACCTTATCAATCCATTTAATAACTGTCAAGATAATTCTGTTTTTTTAAAAAAATTATCTATTATAGAAATACAAAAAATAGTATTACTATAACTGCAACCCACTCCTTCTCGGGTATTATTTAAAAATCGAACATACAAAACCTGATTTATTTATCATTTTAGCCAAGAAGACTCCTTCCTCAAGGAGCGTGAAGGGTCACAGCCCAGTGAGTAGGTGGGAGATGAATTGGCTTCGAACAAGGGATGGCAGGAAGCCATCTTAATTGTTCGACATACAGAAAGTGTTACTCCACTACCTATCGAATATATGTTTGGTTTGTGATAGTTATATACCGAAATGGAGGTGAATCAAATAATGATTAATAAAGCCTATAAGTTTCGTATCTATCCAAATCAGGCACAAGCAATTCTAATCAACAAAACGATTGGGTGTTCTCGCTTTGTATTCAATCATTTCCTATCCTTATGGGATCACGCATACAAAGAGACAGGAAAAGGCTTGACCTATGGTACATGCTCTGCCAAACTATCTGCCATGAAGAAAGAGCTTGTTTGGCTAAAAGAAGTGGATAGTATTGCGATTCAGTCGTCTGTTCGCAACCTTGCGGATGCTTATATGCGCTTTTTCAAAAAACAAAACAGCGCACCGCGCTTTAAGTCTAAGAAGAACAACGTACAATCTTATACCACAAAACAAACAAATGAAAACATTGCCGTTGTAGGGAACAAAATAAAGTTGCCGAAACTAGGCCTTGTTCGATTTGCCAAAAGTCGCGAAGTAGAGGGGCGTATTGTAAATGCTACAGTTAGACGGAACCCTTCTGGTAGATATTTTGTGTCACTATTAGTTGAAACAGAAGTACAAGAACTTCCGAAAACAAGTTCTTACATTGGAATAGATGTAGGACTAAAAGATTTCGCTATTTTGTCAGATGGAACACACTATGAAAATCCGAAGTTTTTCCGATCATTAGAAGATAAGTTGGCGAAAGCACAGCGTGTTCTTTCTAGAAGAATGAAAGGATCTTCTCGCTGGAATAAACAACGAGTAAAGGTAGCTAGAATTCATGAATACATATCAAATGCTAGAAAAGATTACTTGGACAAAATTTCAACTGAAATCATCAAAAACCACGATGTTATCGGTATAGAGGATTTGCAAGTATCGAATATGTTAAAGAATCATAAGTTAGCAAAAGCAATTAGTGAGGTATCTTGGTCGCAATTTCGATCCATGTTAGAATACAAAGCAAAATGGTATGGCAAACAAGTCATTGTCGTATCGAAAACATTTGCTTCCAGCCAATTATGTTCTTGTTGTGGATATCAAAATAAAGACGTTAAAAATCTAAACCTACGTAAATGGTTTTGCCCTTCATGTCAAACACATCATGATAGAGATATTAACGCAAGTATCAATCTAAAGAATGAAGCGATAAGGCTTCTAACCGCAAGGACTGCGGGGTTAGCCTAATCAATTAGAGTTCGATAGAACTCTTTACTTAGGAATCCCTCACTTCTAAACGAAGTGAAAGTGGGGGTAGTTCAAGATACGGTTCACAAGTACTTCCTCAAAATTTAATGCATTTCTAAATATCTTCGTACTTCTTTGGCTATGGGGTCACCATACATAACCATCAACTCAGGAGATTTTAATACCCTCCAATATCAAAAAACATTATCTTTTCTAAACAAGCTAAATTAGAAAGGATAATGTTTTCTTATGAATCTCTCGATTTAAGATAAATTATTACCATTTGCAGAAGAATTACAACGATATGTTACACCTGTATTCTTAGAAGAACTTGCAAGAGAAATAGAATTTATTAAGCGAAAACTTAAGTTTTCTGGATCAGAATTAGCTGCTATTTGCATTTGGATTAGTCAACGGGTGGCAAGTGATTACTTGGTTCGATTATGTAGTAGGCTTCATGCAGCGACAGGCACTTTACTTAGCTCTGAGGAACTTAATAAAACTTCTATTGAAGTTTCTAATTGACTACAAAGTTGAGTAAGAGAGGTAGTAGCGATTTGTTGATTTAACCATACACACAAAGATAAAAAATGGTGCCCATGGCACTTGCGTTTTCGTTTTATTCCGCCTGCTTCTATGGCTAATTGATTAAGTGTAGTAGGAGTCATATATCGATATAACTCTTCAGCAAATAAAGACAACTCTTGTTTTTGATGAATATTTATAAAAAGCACGTCACCCTTACTCATTAACATAAGAGAATAGTAACGTGCTTTTAACTTCAAGAATAGTCTAAATCCTTAAGTTGATGGATGTGGGTTATCGCCACATGCCCATTAAGCTAAAAATAGATTTTCTATGCAATTCCATTTTTTTGTTGTGCCACTATTACCGTTTCTGTTTCGTTATAAGATAAGCTCAAATTTCTTCTTCATCTTAAAGTGGAACAAATTTATTACTTAAATTGTCTATTTAGTACACTTTTTAAATATGAATATATTTCTTAAAGTAACTTCAATAATTTTAGGTAAATCAACAGGAGAATTGAAAGGCAGGAGAAAGTAGCATGTCAGAAAATTATCGTTCTCGAGAGGAGAGACGACAAGTTAAAAAGAAAAAACAGCCTTCTGCTAAGAAACAAAATGCAAAAGGTAAAACATCTTTTTTTCGTAAGTTTTTAGTTAGTTGTTTATTACTTGGTATTGTGGGGTTAGTCGCAGGGGTTGCTACCTTTTTCGTTATGATCAAAGATGCTCCAAAACTTGAGAAAGCAAAACTTGTTAATCCGTTATCCTCAAAAATTTATGATAAAGATGGGAAATTGATATATGAATATGGAAAAGAAAAACGAACGAATATTATGTATGATCAGATTCCTAAGTTAGTAGAAAATGCGTTTTTAGCAACGGAAGATGCACGTTTTTACGAGCACAGTGGCGTAGACTATAAAGGTACTGCACGTGCAGCCTTAGTCAGCCTAAAGGGGGATTACGGTTCTCAAGGTGGAAGTACGATTACACAGCAAGTTATTAAAAATTACTTCTTATCGATGGAAAAAACGTCAAAGAGAAAGGCGCAAGAAATATACTTAGCATATAAGCTAGAACAACAGTATTCAAAACATGAAATTTTAGAAATGTATTTAAATAAAGTTTACTTAGGTAACCGTTCATACGGAATCGCAACAGCAGTACAAAATTACTATGGTAAGGAATTAAAAGATTTAACACTACCAGAAGTTGCAATGCTTGCTGGTTTAATGAAAGCTCCTAATAACTATGATCCAACGAAAGAACAAAATATCAAAAAAGCAACAGAAAGAAGAAATGTTGTACTTAAATTAATGAATCGACATGGTTATATTACAAAAAAAGAAATGGAAGAAGCATCAAAAGTTCCAGTAACAGAAGGACTTAAGAAAGCAACTGAACAAAAAGAAATGCCCTATCCAGCTTTTATGGATGCGGTTGTGAAAGAAGTTGAAAAAGAGTTGCCAGATGTTAATATAGGATCTGACGGTTTAGAAATTTATACAACATTAGATCCAAAGGCACAGGATTTTGCGGAAAAACTTTTAAATAAAGATATTATTAATTATCCAAATGAGAAATTCCAAGGGGCTTTCACATTTATGGATACGAAAACAGGAGAAGTACGTGCAATTGGTAGTGGACGTGGTGAAAATAAAGCTGTTTTTAAAGGACATAATATTGCAATTGAATTAAATCGCTCAGCAGGTTCAACGATGAAACCAATTTTTGATTACGCTCCTGCAATTGAATATTTAAAATGGGCTACTTACCATCAAATTGATGACTCTCCATTTAAGTACTCAACGGGACAAGAAGTTAGAAATGCTGATAGAAAGCATTTAGGACCAATTACAATGCGTGATGCATTGAAAACGTCCCGAAATATCCCGGCAATAAAAACTGCAAAAGAAGTAGGGATTAATAAATCAAAAGTTTTCTCTGAAAAGCTAGGTATTACATTTAATGTAGCACCGACCGAATCAACAGCGATTGGTACAAATGAAGCGTCACCGACTGAAATTGCAGGTGCTTATGCGGCATTTGGTAATGATGGTAAGTATACGAGGCCACATTTTGTTAAGAAAGTCATTTATTCAGATGGTAAATCAAAAAGTTTTGAGCAAAAGCCAAAACGAGTTATGAAGGATTCTACAGCATATATGATTACTGATATGCTTCGTACTTTTGTTTCATCTGGATTAGGTACAACAGCTAATATAGGTTCTTTAGATATAGCGGGTAAAACAGGTACAACAAACTATTCTTTAGAACAAATAGCACAATATAATCTACCAGAAAGTGCAACTCGTGATAGTTGGTTTGCTGGTTATACACCACAATATACGATGGCAGTATGGACCGGATATACAAAGGATAGTAAAGATGATTATATTAGTAGTAAAAATACGAAAATAGCTCAATTGATTTTTAAAGAAATGATGAGTAAGTTTGCTACAGATAAGTCACAATTTAAAATGCCGAACAGTGTAGTTCAAGAAGGTAGCGAATTACGTATTAAAGGTGAGAAGCGTGATTCTTCTCCAAATACGAAAATAGAAAATACGACTGAACAGCCGAGTGAAAATAAGCAAAAAGAAAAGCAAAAGAAACAAGAAGAGCAAAAGCAAAGTGAGCCAAAAAGTGGTAGTGACCAAGGAAATACAACACCACCAAACAATGGTAATGGCCAAGGAAATACAACGCCGCCAAAAAGTGGTAGTGACCAAGGGAATACAAACCACCAAACAATGGTAATAGCCAAGGAAATACAACGCCGCCAAAAAGTGGTAGTGACCAAGGAAATACAACACCACCAAACAATGGTAATGGCCAAGGAAATACAACGCCGCCAAAAAGTGGTAGTGACCAAGGGAATACAACACCACCAAACAATGGTAATAGCCAAGGAAATACAACGCCGCCAAAAAGTGGCAGTGACCAAGGGAATACAACACCACCAAACAATGAGGATGATCATGGAACGCTACCGTCACCAAGTAATGATGGGAATACAGGAGAGGCTCCAGCTAATAATGGATAATATGTAATCATATAATTAAAAAACGCAATCCTTTTTGTAGAAATATACAGAAAGGATTGCGTTTTTATGTATTCTAAAAGACATAGTCAATTAAACAAACTATAAATGAGATATATCAGAGACAAAGGTTATCACAATCTACATGTTTGAACAAGTAGGATTCTTCTCTTTTGGGATGTACCTTTTCTTTTTATAAAAAATTCAATCAAAAAAACTTGAAAGTTTATGTTATACGTAAAAAAAGCGAATCTATTTTCAAAATAGATTCGCTTTTTCATCTCCTAATAACTTAAAAACTTAAACTTAAAATAGAAAAAATGAATGAAGTATTCGGATGATAGTAAATGCCTGAGTGATTTCAATGTATACATGACGAATCAGTTTGTATTTATTTCCTTGATAGGATTTTATATAATATTAATTTTTTGTGAATTATTAATCTGAAAATAATTTGATTTAAGGTATTATTCACACAAAATGAATACCTTTATGTAATTTATTTAATTTATAAGGTAGTTAGGAATACCAAATCAAAACATAAAAGCTCATTATTGATTGATACTTTATAAAGTTGTATTAATATGTGTCATAAAATAATATCAAAATATAATTATAAACAGAATAAGGGAGGACTATGTAAAAAAGTAATAAATACAAGGTCATAAACTGTTTTTGCACGTAAGTACATGCTAAAGAAACCAAAACTATTAAATTGATCAAGGAAATGAGAGGGAGATACTATGGGGAATAAATCAAATTATAAAACCAAAAGAATACTAGTAGCTACTGCAACAATAACTATAATTGCTTCTGGAATGGCTTCTTCATCAGATGTCTTTGCAGAGGAAATGCAGCAGCAAAAAAATTTATCGCCATCACTGCAAAGTGAAAAGTCAGTTAAATCAGAAAATAGAACATTTACAGTCCCAGGAAAAGGGGATGTTGAGGTACTAAAACAACAGGAAAGAAAAAATATGGCATTTAGTCCATATGAACCAACTGGTTTATATGCAAAGCCAAATGAACAAATAACGATTAATGTAGAAGGTAATCAAGATATTGAGGTATATATTGGAACGTATTCATATGATGCTTCTTGGAGAGAAGATTCTAAGATAAAATCATTTACATTAAAACCTGGTATAAACACAATCCAATCTCCAAATGGGGGGATGATTTATTTTTATAATAAACAACAAGGAGGTAGCATTCGAACAACAATTACAACAGGTGGAACGACTACGCCTTTCTTTGAACTAGGAAAGCATACAAAACAAGATTTAATAAACATGCTGGACCAGTATCCTAGTGCACATGCAGTGGAGTTAAAAGGCGAACGTGTATTAATTACGGCCAGCCCTGCACGTGTTAAGAAATATTTGTTGGGTTCTAATACAGATCCTGTACAACTCTTAAAAAAGATGGATGAAGCTACTCGAATTCAAGACAAAGTAGCTGGATTATCTGAAGAACAAGTAGATAAACATTATGTTCATTACGTAGAAGAAAATCATTCTCCTGATTATTATATGTATGCAACTTCTTATCGAACAGCATATGTAGGAGACGCAATCCAATACGTGTTAGATATTAATAAATTTATAACAGATGGCTGGGGCCCTTGGCATGAGGCAGGACATTTGAGACAACAATCGCCCTGGAAGTTTTATAATATGACAGAAGTACAAAATAATATATACAGCCTTTCTGTAGAAAAAGCATTTAATCAACCATCCAACTTAGAGAAAAGTGGAATTTATCCAAAAGCATTTCAATATCTAGAACAAGTGAATAAAAATTATGATGAAATTAGCGATGTTTTTGTAAAGCTTGTTATGCTTTGGCAACTACAGTTAGCGTATGGAGAGGATTTCTATCCTAAATTGCATCAATTGTATAGAGACATGCCTTCAAGTGAACTTCCACAAACTGATGAAAATAAAAAACAATTATTTATGATTTCAGCATCAAAAGTAGCCAAACAAAATTTGATTCCTTTCTTTGAGAAGTGGGGATTACATCCAAACAACGATACCATTCAAAAAGTAGCTGCATTAGGATATCCAATTTTAACAGCAGAGATTTGGAAGGGTACAGATTCTAATCCAATTAAACCAGATATGCCTAATGTAAATAATATTTTAGAAGGAAACCAGTTTGCATGGTCGCTGAAAGGGATTGGAGATTTTGAATTCGCAAAAGTAAATTTAAATAAATCAACAGAAGAAATGCAAATAGATTTAAAAGCAGGTGTACCACATAACTACTTTGATAGTACATATGCAAGTATTAAAGTGCAAAACACATCAGGTAAAGTGGTCTATAACAAAGAGATTTATGGAAATAAACAACAAAATGCTGAATCGCAAAAAGTCTCGGTTAAGGTAGGAGACTATATAGAGTTAACACATCTAGAAGGTGTGCATAGAGCTACTATTACAAATGTGGAAAAAAGCATCCAGGAAAGTTTTGGGAACAAAGTGGTGTATGAGATTACAAAAGAGGGATTGAAGAAAGTAGATAAAATTGTTAATCCGGAACCAGATACAAAAGCTCCCACACAGCCACAAGGATTATATGCAAGCAACCTTACTTCTAACAGTGTAGAGCTAAAATGGAATCCGTCTACAGATAATGTAGGTGTAAAAGAATATCAGGTATTACGTGATGGACAATTGATTCAAACCGTACAAGGAACGACATTTACTGATCAAAACTTAACAGTTAATAAGGAATATAAATATGCAGTGAAGGCTGTAGATGCAGCTGGAAATACATCAATTCAAAGTGAAATTCTTCTGGTAAAAACAAAAGATCAAAATGTATCTTATGAGAAATGGGATCCAAAGAAGGCATATACAAAGGGCGATAAAGTTGAACATCAAGGGACAGTGTATGAAGCGGTTCAAAGTCATCAAGGAAATGGGGACCCGAATTGGATATTTGCGTTATCTTTATGGAAACCAATTACAATCAAATAACATGTAAGAATCAGATGTGAAGATAGAACAACATAAAATTGGGGCAGTATTTTAAAGATTTACTGGATGTTGCTTGAATTTTGATAGATTTCTCTACTAAGTTATTATTCAATATTGAACTACTGACCACTTAACGCCCTTACGGACTTTTTGAAGTGGGAGATTCCTGCGAACACCGGTGTATCCACTGGTTATCTTAGCAGGCTCTACCCGTAGTCCCTACGGTGAGAACATAAGTATCTTGTACGTTAACGCACCACACTCCCTACTTTAGCTTGGTTTTCGCAACTTCAGTTTTCAATGAGCAATCTGTACAAGTAAATGATAACAAACATGTTGGCTTATGCCAACCGACATTCATCTCCCACCTAAAATTGGTGTTTCACACCTTCACATTTTTGAGGAAGGAGTCTTCTGTCGGGAAACAATAAAAATTAGAAAAGGATGTAGATTAGTGATTAGTCAGAAAACGAAGAAAAGATTTAATAAAGTTATTATAATGATCGCAGCATGTAGCATGTTTTCTATGTTTGGAACGTCTATGTTGCACACTAAAGCTGCAACACATTCAGCTGCTCCAGCAGTTTATGTGAGTCCCCAAAATATACCTGTCTCAGATATTATTAGTATAGACTGGTCACCAGTTCAGACTCCACCTTATACGTACTGGGCTGTACACAACTGGAATGCAGGTGGTGAAGCTGGAGGATATGCTGGTTTTCAACAACAAAGTGGGTTTGATGAAAATGGAAAACGTACTTTACATTTTGCCTTATGGGATCCAATTTCCTCTAAAGAAGCAATAAAAGCCGAATACTTATCTCCGAATTCGCAAGCTGGCCCCTTTGGAGGAGAAGGAACAGGAATGAAGGTTCAAACAACTTATGGTTGGAAAGACAACAATTGGTACAGAATGACAATGCGTTCATGGCAAGAAAATGGTCATACCAAATTTGGACAATGGATGAAAGATGTAACAAAGAATAAATGGCATCAAATTGCAATTATGGACTTTCCGGTTGCTAATGTTGCATTTAATCATGGATTAGGAATGTTTCAAGAAGACTGGGCTGATAGTGGACAGAATGTTCGAGAAGCGCGCCTAAAAAATGGTTATAGCCGAAAATTAGTTGATAAACAATGGAGTTCTTGGAATAATCAAAGTATTTCTGGAACGCATGATAATACTTATCAATATGATGGAGGAGCTACTTCAGAATATGTATGGGTCAAAGCAGGAGGTAATACGCAGTCTACTATTGGGTCAGGAAAAATATTCACGCTAAATCAACCTACTCAACCTGAAATAGGAAAATTAGATTTTGATATCCAATCTATATATTATGAAAATGAAAAATTAAATGTATCTTGGAAACTAAAAGAAAATAGTACACCGCAATTTAAGGGGAAAATTGAAATTTATAACAATGAAAATATGACGGGCCAACCTATTAACGTAATTGATGATATTAAATCTTATCAAAATGGAATCAGTCAATCTATATCATTACCAACAAATGCTTATGCAAAAATTGTATTAACGGATATATTTGATCAAACTGTTGAGAAAAAGGTACAAATCAAAAATGAATCTCCAAACATTTTTGAAGGTAATGAATTTGCTTGGTCGCTGAAAGGGATTGGAGATTTTGAATTTGCGAAAGTAAATTTAAATAAATCAACAGAAGAAATGCAAATAGATCTAAAAGCAGGTGTACCACATGACTACTTTGATAGTACATATGCAAGTATTAAAGTGCAAAACACATCAGGTAAAGTGGTCTATAACAAAGAGATTTATGGAAACAAACAACAAAATGCTGAATCGCAAAAAGTTCCAGTCAAAGTAGGCGATTATATCGAGTTAACACATCTAGAAGGTGTACATAGGGCTACTCTTACAAATGTAGATAATAGTAAACAAGAGAGCTTTGGAAAAAAAGCCATATATGAAGTTACAAAGGAAGGCCTGAAGAAAGTAGAAAAAATGCCAGAAGCAACAATTTTAGAAGGAAACAAGTTTGCGTGGTCATTAAAAGGATATAGTGATAGAGAATTTGCAAAAGTAGATTATGATAAAACGGTAGAAGAGATGAAGGTCAAACTAGAAGCAGGTGTACCACATTCCTACTTTGCTAGTACGTATGCGAGTATTAAGGTCCAGAATTCTTCTGGCAACGTTCTGTACAATAAGGAAATCGTGGGAAATAAACAACAAAATGCTGAAAGCCAAATTGTGCCCGTCAAGGTAGGGGATTACATTGAATTTACCCATATAGAAGGAGAAGCAACAAAGGAAAAAACGCGAGCAACTTTAACTAACCTTGAAAATAACAAAAATGAAACCATTGGAAAGACAGCGAGGTATCAAGTTACAAAAGAAGGCTTGAAGAAAGTAGAGAAAATGCCAGAAACAACGGTTTTAGATGGAAATCAATTCGCTTGGTCATTAAAGGGATATAATGATCGAGAAATCGCGAAAATAGAATATAACAAATCAACAGAAAAAATGCAGATTAAATTAGAAGCGGGTATCCCCCATTCTTATTTTACTAATACGTATGCAAGCATTAAAGTCCAGAATTCATCCGGTAATATTTTGTACAATAAAGACATTATAGGAAATAGACAACAATCTGCTGAGAGCCAAACCGTTTCAGTCAAAGTAGGGGATTGTATTGAGTTTACTCATATAGAGGGAGAAGCACAAAAGGAAAAGACACGCGCCACACTTACTAATCTTGAGAATAGTAAACAGGAGTATATGGGAAAGAAAAGAATATATCAGGTTACCTCTATGGGATTATTAATAAAGTCATAGATTTTACTACAAAAGTTAAATTATAGATTTATATATTATATAAAAATTTTAACCATTATACGCATTAAAAAAATCTCAAGAGAATATAGATTGGCGGGTATAGTATGAACATATTCAAAGGGTTTCTAATTTCATCAATTGCAATGACAACTTTTGTAGGAACAGATCTAATCCTACAAAATGATAGTATTCATAATAAAGTTTATGCTGAATCTTATAATGTCACATACAAGGAAAGAGATTCACAGGAAGAAAGATTAATTGTAAAGTTTAAAAATCAAATTGACTTACCTTATGAAGATGGTATTGAGAAAAGAATAAAAAATGGGGATTATGATAACAATTTAAAGGAGTTATTTTCTGAAAATAAAGAACTTACTTTGAATCGTCTGTTCTCATCAGTAAATCCGATAGAGATTGAAAAGTTATCAGTACACTCTAAATCATTTGCTAATCAATCAGCTAATAATTTATTAAATTATTATATTGTACAAGCTCCTAATAACATAGAAATAGAGTTGTTACTGAAAAAATTTGAAACATCACCTCTTGTAGAGGAGGCTTATATACAAGAAAAACAAATTTTGACACCCCCTGAAATACAGTTACAAGATTTATCTGTTAATCCGTACGATGATCCTAGATTTAAAAATCAAGGATATCTTGAAGCGGCACCAAAGGGAATTAATGCCTCGCATGCTTGGAGCATTAAGGGTGGTGATGGGAAGGGGACAACTTTTGTGGATATGGAATATGGGTGGTTATTGAACCATGAGGATTTAGTCAATAAAAATATAAAGCTTATGTCTGGACAAAATATAAGCCAGCATAGAGCTCATGGTACTTCAGTTTTAGGAATTGTTTCATCCGAAGATAATCAAATTGGAAATATTGGAATAGCACCAAAAGCAAATGTAAAAGTAATATCCCAAATCAGGGATAATGGAATTTATAATACAGCAGATGCTATTTTAAGTGCTGTACATAATTTACAATCAGGGGATGTTCTTTTATTAGAGGCACAAGCTTCATATGATGGGTATGGGGATAAATATTTACCTGTAGAAGTACATCCAGATATTTTTGATGCAATTCGTGTTGGTGCAGATAAAGGGATTATTATTATAGAAGCTGGCGCAAATGGTTCAAACGACTTAGATAATTTTAAAGATCGTAATGGAAAAAAGATCTTAAATCGAAATAGTCCAGACTTCAAGGATTCAGGTGCTATTATGGTTGGGGCGGGATCATCAACTGTTCCACATAAACGTTTATGGTTTTCAAATTATGGAAGTCGATTAGATGTATATGGATGGGGAGAAAATGTTGATACAACATCAGCAAATCCAAATCAAAATACTACAAATTTATATACATCAACATTTAGTGGAACATCAAGTGCTTCACCAATTATTGCTGGAGCAGCAACTTCGATTCAAGGTATTGCTAAAGAACATCGAGGTTCTCCTTATACACCAGCCGAATTAAGAAATATTTTAAGTAATCCAAATACAGGAACACAATCTCAAGATCCTTGGAATGATAGAATAGGTGTTTTACCTGATTTAAAATCTATATTAAATAACTTAGGTTTTAATTCAGATATACCGAACTCTTCTAGTATTTTAGAAGGAAAGCAGTTTGCATGGTCACTAAAAGGAATTAGTGATTTTGAGTTTGCTAAAATCAATTTCAATAAGTCGACAGAAGAAATGCAAGTCGACTTAAAAGCAGGCATACCGCATCATTATTTTAATGAAACATACGCGAGTATTAAAGTACAAAATGCATCAGGGAAAGTAGCATACAATAAAGATATTTATGGAAACAAACAGCAAAATGTTGAATCACAAAAGGTGCCAGTCAAAGTAGGAGATTATATTGAGTTAACACATTTAGAAGGTGTGCATAGAGCTACTTTTACGAATATCGATAATAGTAAACAAGAGAGCTTTGGAAAAAAAGCCATATACGAAGTTACCAAAGAAGGTCTGAAGAAAGTAGAAAAAATGCCAGAAGCAACAATTTTAGATGGAAATCAATTTGCCTGGTCATTAAAAGGATATAGTGATAGAGAAATTGCAAAAGTAGATTATGATAAAACGGCAGAACAGATGAAGGTAAAACTAGAAGCAGGTGTACCACATTCCTACTTTGCTAGTACGTATGCGAGTATTAAGGTCCAGAATTCTTCTGGCAACGTCCTGTACAATAAGGAAATCGTGGGAAATAAACAACAAAATGCTGAAAGTCAAACTGTGCCCGTGAAAATAGGGGATTACATTGAACTTACTCATATAGAAGGGGAAGCAACAAAGGAAAAGACGCGAGCGACTTTAATTAACCTTGAAAATAACAAAAATGAAACCATTGGAAAGATAGCAAGATATCAATTTACAAAAGAAGGCCTGAAGAAAGTAGAGAGAATGCCAGAAACAACGGTTTTAGATGGAAATCAATTTGCCTGGTCATTAAAGGGATATAACGATCGTGAAATCGCGAAAATAGAATATAACAAATCAACAGAAAAAATGCAGATTAAATTAGAAGCGGGTATACCCCATTCCTATTTTACTAGTACGTATGCAAGCATTAAAGTTCAAAACTTATCGGGCAATATTTTATACAATAAAGAAATTGTAGGAAATAGACAACAAGCTGCTGAAAGCCAAACCGTTTCAGTCAAAGTAGGGGATTATATTGAGTTTACTCATATAGAGGGAGAAGCACAAAAGGAAAAGACACGTGCCACACTTACTAATCTCGAGAATAGTAAACAGGAATTTGTAGGTAAGAAAAAAACATATCAAGTTACTCCTACCGGATTATTAATGAAATAGATTAAAAGGATGTCCAAAAAAATAGAATTTTTTTGGACATCCTTTTTTATTCATAGAATATCTCTTTAGTTGAATTTATTTAGTTTTTATTTGATTATTTTATAACAGCAGAAGATTTCCAACACAATATCGTGCCAATATTCGAAAATTAAAATTATCATTTTGATTTTTAATATTGGCACGATATTTGCTTATATAAAGAAATGATGAAATTAGCTGTTCACATATTATATTTTTCTAGATTAGCCTAAAATTTTTAATGATTAATTCATTTCAACATCAAGCAGTGAAAATGATAGGTAAAGATCTTGGGTGAGCGCTTGGCCCTTTGATGGTTTGGTGGAGGATATTGAATCCAAAGCGAATCATTATCTAGCAGTTCAATGGCCTCCAAAAATGATATCGGAATGGAATATTCTACAGCAGAGTTAGTTTGATTAGCCAATTAGTGAATAAAATTAGTGCAAATTTAAGGGTTATAAGTAAAAGAATCAATAGCATTCAGTTACCTCTAAAAAATATAAAAAGGTAATAAAACCATTTTCTTCGAGTTTCTTATTTGCTTGTGCTACTGGCCCCAGACTCACTTTCAATTGTTTTGTCAGTATGAGTATAGAAGGTAATTATGTTTCTTCCTGTAGGAAACGGGGACAGATTTGATAAACAATAGATAAGTATATTTGTTTGGAAAGTGACGTCTCAATGTTATAAAAGAGGCTTGAGTGTTATATATGGTTTCGATATAACATACAAGTAGATCAATGAATTCTTTGAAATAAAGTATTAAAAATAGAAGTCGATAGGGGGAAATAACTCTATTAATAAGGGTTAAGTTAAACATCTATGCTTTAAAAGAATACTCATTTGTTCCGACGTTTTAATCATTTAATACATAAGCAATATAAAACTACAACCTAAAATAGTAATTTTATCTAAACCGGTCATATAGCATAGAGGCACTATACTTCATTTTTGAAATCATGAAATCATTTAATTTTTACTAAATACTTTTCAATGTAATCAGAGACCGTAATATTACCACAATTAAAAGGAGACATATTATGTTTAAACATGATATTATTGTGCGCTCTAGTGAATATGATTTTTTTAGACCTGTAAACAATGCAAATTTTATTATTTACTTTGAAGAAGCGAGAAATCAACTTTATCAAATTTTTAATTCAAGTTTAAAGATAAAATCCTGGAATTTAATCATTGCTTCAATTCAATGTGATTTTATTCACGAGGTGATAAGTACCGAAAAAGTAACTATTTACACATGGATTAGTCAAGTTGGTAATACAAGTTTTCAAGTTGAACATGCTATACAAGACGAACATCAAAATTGGATTGCAAGAGGAAAAGTTATTTTAGCTCATTTTAATTTTCAATTAAAAAAAACAATTCCTTTACCTAAAGAAATACAGCACTTACTTTCGGAACATAATGAGGCACCTAATGGCATTCCGAAGTTAAGATCAAAACACACTCATCTTTTTATTTTAATATAAAAGACGCCATACGGGATATATATAATTACATTAATATAATATGAAAAACTCATGTAATTACAGTGTTATATCAGCTTCTTGTGTGTTATACACATGGTCCATATAGAATATAGTTAATGACTGAAATACTAACTAATGAATAGGAAGGTAAAGTAAGTTTTCATAAAAATATGGAGGTTTGTACAATGAAATATTATGTTGTAGACGCATTTGCAGAAAACGTATTTGAAGGAAATCCTGCAGCAATTTGTATTATGGAACAGTGGATTCCAGAAGAGATGATGCAAAAAATTGCGATAGAAAATAATCTTTCTGAAACGGCTTATGCAGTAAAAGAAGGTGAGGGCTATAAACTAAGATGGTTTACTCCTGGAGGAGAAATTGATCTTTGCGGCCATGCAACTTTAGCAGCAGCATACGTAATTGCTAACTATTATGAAAAAGAAATTGAAGAAATTAAATTTCTAACAAAAAGTGGACAACTTACTGTAACTAAAAAGAATGACATTTATGAGATGGATTTCCCCAGCACAATGCCTGAAAAAATTACATTAACAGATGAGATGATTGAAGCAATTGGCATAAAACCTGTAGAAAGCTACTTAAGTAGAGATTTGATATTCGTATTAGAAAATGAAGAGGATGTTCAGAATCTGACACCTGATTTTGCGAAAATGAAGGAGCTACCTGATGGATTAGCTGTATCCGTTACAGCCAGAAGTACTAAGTATGATTTTGTTTCCAGAGTCTTTTTCCCGAAACTCAATGTAAATGAAGATCCAGTTTGCGGTTCAGGACATTGCAGTTTCATTCCATTTTGGGCCCAACGTCTTGGTAAAGATGAAATGGTAGCAAGGCAGCTTTCTGACCGAGGGGGAACACTATATTGTAAACATGAGGGAGACAGAGTGAAAATTGCGGGAACAGCAGTTGTATATGCCATTGGTGATATTCAAATATAATAAAAACGAGACTAAGAAATGAAATTGTTTAATTAATAAACTAGTGGCAGTCAAAGATTATATTTGCGATTTAGACCGTATTGTAAATGTAATTAAACTACAAGCCTTTGTGCATAGTGTAGCTGGCTTTGATTAACAACATATTGTTATTAACGCTCTTTAAAGTTGTTGCAAGATATATTCGGAATGGAAGGTCAACATGCTCGGACGGCAATTGGAGTGAATCAGCTACCCCATGTATGTCACAGTGGAAATTGATTCTATATTTGAAGTTAAAGCCAAATAAGTAAATAATAAACAAAGTTTTTCTTTAATTGAAAAACACCTACTAAAATTACATGATAACGTATTAATAGTATTAAACCAGTTTCTAATTATATACAGAACTACTTTATATGTGTTGCATGAAATGTAGTTCTGTATATGATTTTTTAAAGAATAACTTATAACAAGGAGTCTTAATATTATTTTAATTGTCATGAAAACTCTAGTGAAAAAGTCTAAATTTTCTTTATCGAAGAGGTAAGAAAGGGTTACAAGTATGAAAAAAGGGGTTCTATTACTAATATTTGCAACATTCCTATGGTCGGGAAACTATATTTGTGGGCGTTTTTTAGGACCAGTATTACCACCAATATTACTTAACACTATTCGATGGGCGATCTCTACTATGATTCTGATCTGCCTATTAATGCTTAATAAACAAAAGTTGCATCTCTTTAAAAATTGGAAAGAATTTAGTATACAAGGTTTTTTAGGTGTATATGCCTTTTCAACTTTAAATTATTTAGGACTCCAAACAATTAGCGCATCCAGAGCAGGAATGATTTCAGCAGGGATTCCCATTATGATTTTACTTTTTACACCTTTTATTCTTAAGGAAAAGATTAAAACAAAGGCATGGATTGGTGCACTTATTTCCATAGTCGGTGTCATAATACTAATTCAAGGAAAATCCTCAAATTCAATAGAAGTCTCGATTATTGGGGATGCTGAGATACTATTATCATGTGTCGCTTGGGGTTTATATACAGTTTTCGGGAAAAAGTATGGAAGAAAGATAGACCCTCTAGCAATGACTGCTGGGGCAGCATTTTATGGGACAATTTTTAGTGCAATAAGTTGCATTGGCACAGTACAGACGGATATGATTCACCTAACTAAAAGTGCATGGGTTTGTATTATTTATGTTAGTACTTTTTCGTCAGTAATTGCTTATATTGCATGGAATACAGGAGTAAAAATAGTTGGAGCAGGACGTGCTGCACCTTTTATTAATTTACTACCAGTATGGACGGTATTATTAGGAGTTTTTTTATTGCAAGAACAGATATCAATCATCACGGTTGTTGGTGGTGTCATCACTATTTTGGGCGCTATTTTAACAAGTTTATAAGATAGCATAAAGTGAATAAATATAGTAGCGCTAAAAGTACAACGGTAAATTTAGTTATTAAATATTAGTAATGAGAGTAAGCATGTATGTGCATGAATAAAAATAAAAATTTTATGAAAAGGAAGGATTGTAAAATGTCATTAGAAAAAGTCATTTCCTATTTCAAACAATATGGTATGGAAGATAGAATTATTGAGGTTAAGGAATCCAGTGCAACCGTTGAACTTGCAGCAAAAGCTTTGCAATGTGAGCCTCAAAGAATCGCAAAAACTCTATCTTTTCAAATAGAAGATCGTGTTTTAGTAATAGTCACTGCAGGTGATGCAAAAATTGATAATCGTAAATACAAGGAACAATTTGGTGTTAAAGCAAAGATGATTGATGTAAACAAAGTAGAAGAGCTAATTGGTCACGCAATAGGTGGTGTTTGCCCGTTTGCTGTAAATGAAGATGTTGAAGTGTATTTGGATGTATCGTTACAAGGATTTACAACTGTCTTTCCTGCCTGCGGTAGTGGGAACAGTGCAATTGAATTAACAATAGAAGAACTAGAAAGATACTCAGAATATTTAAAGTGGATTGATGTCTGTAAGGGATTTGTAAACTAAGAACTAATTTTATGAAAATCTACAGTCTGACGATATTTTAATAGGACTTTAAAATAAAGAGAGGTTGAGTAAGTATGAAAAAAAGATTTTGCATATTAATATTAGTTATGCTATCTAGTATTGGCTTGGTTGGCTGTGAACAATGGGATCGTTATAGTCCTTTTGCAAGCGAGACAGGTGTATACGGTGTAGTAAAAGAAGAAGCTAAACGAGATTCTAACGCACCTAAAGATGTAATTAAGTATTCATATGATTTACTTGGGTATGATGAAGATTTAAATAAAATTGAATTAGGTTTTGGGTCTGAAAACAAATTCCCTATTGGCACATATATTAAAGCTGTTAAAAGAGGAAGCGATACAAGAATGCATGATGTTTCAATTATTAAAAAAGAAGATATTCCAGCACATATAATTAAAAAATTAAATGAACAAGATAAATCTTTAGATTCCCGGAGCATATTTTAAATATATTTGATTTTATCTGTTGTGGATTGAAACTTTGGTATAGTTTCTTAGAAATTAAATAAGTAACGGTGCTTCCATAGATGCTTTATCCATACCATCTCCTGTGTGATTTGGACCATAAGTTTGCCGTTTCGGCAAGTTTATGGTTCTTTTTGTTTGCGGCAAACTTATGCTTCCAGGATTTGAAGAATATTTTTAATGTCGTTTTTAAATAAATTCAAGATGTTTATAAAAAGACTCAATGTTTTGTTTACTTTGATTAGTCTATCTAAAGGGATGTTTTTATAGCTAAAAGAAAATCTGAGCTGAAAGGTGAATGAAGAAACTGTTGAGCAGCAATAAAGTTACTCCACTAAAAGTGGCAGATTGTTGAATAAGAAGAAAAATTTAAGGGCATATATCTTCAAGAAAGAGAAATTCACTTTTTATTGAAATAAAGAATTAATAACAAGAGAAATTATACATTTCAATACAACTATTTTTTAGTTCATCTCATTACTAGGATAAATTTGATTTTTTAAACAGTATAGCTACCATATTATTCAATCCTAAATATGTAATTTGTATATCTTAACTTTTACTTAATGATTCTAAATTTAAAAATGTTGACATAGTCCACTAAATAATTTATCATTTGTTGACATAGTCCACTAATAAAGGGGGATATTATGAACCATAATGAAAATATTGTTAGTGATATAAGGCGATTTAACCGATTTTATACGAATATACTTGGTTTGTTAGATAAGCATGTATTTAATGGTGAATATTCTTTTACGGAGTCTCGGGTAATTTTAGAGATTGGTTTCATGGAAGAATGTATTGCAAACGATTTAGTCGAAAAACTCGATATTGATCGCAGCTATATGAGTAGAATAATTGCAAAGCTTATTAAAGATGGTCTACTAATTAAGGAAAGTTCGACAATTGATAATAGAACAAGTCTGATTCAATTGACACCAAACGGGACTGCTTTTTTTAATCATTTAAATGAAAAATCTAATGAACAAATAGTGAAATTACTACAGGGGCTGTCACAAAAAGAAATAGAAGAAATACATGTTTCTATGTTGTTGATTGAAAAGAAATTAAATAGAACTGAGGAGGATATGAATGCTACGATTTGATAATGATTATGCAGAAGGTGCCCATGGGCGAATTTTGAAGCAATTAGTTGAAACTAATGAAGAGCAGACACCTGGATATGGTATGGATGAACATTGTGCAAAAGCGAGAGTATATATTAAAGAAGCATGTGATACAAAAAATGCAGATGTACATTTTCTAGTTGGAGGAACACAAACAAATACAACAATTATTGCTTCCATATTACGTCCGCATCAAGGGGTAATTTCTGCAATTACCGGTCATATTGCAGTACATGAAACCGGAGCAATTGAAGCTACTGGTCATAAAGTGCTTACTTTGCCGAGTGATGACGGTAAAATTCGTGCAGAACAGGTAAAAGAATTATATGATGCTCATTGGAATGATGCGACTCATGAGCATATGGTACAGCCGGGCTTAGTATATATTTCTAACCCAACAGAGAATGGAACAACTTACAGTAGATCCGAATTAGAAGAATTAAGCAAGGCTTGTCGGGAATGTGGTTTGCCATTATTTATGGATGGAGCTAGATTAGGATATGGTCTGGTTTCCAAAGGCAATGATTTATCCTTAGCAGATATCGCATCACTTTGTGATGTTTTCTATATTGGGGGAACTAAAATAGGAGCATTGTTTGGTGAAGCAGTAGTCATTATAAATGATGCTATAAAAAATGATTTTCGATATATAATCAAGCAAAAGGGAGGACTATTGGCTAAAGGGAGATTATTGGGAATACAGTTTGAAACTTTGTTTGAAGACGGCTTATACTATGATATTTCCAGACATGCTGTGGAAATGGCGATGATGATCCGAGAGGCATTTGTTGAAAAAGGATTTTCATTAAGGTACGATTCAAAAACAAATCAACAGTTTCCTATTTTGCATAAAGATGTAATAACGAAATTGAGCCAAAAATATTCCTTTGCCATTTGGGAGAAAGTCGATGAAACGCACAGTGTTGTTAGATTTTGTACCAGTTGGGCTACAAAAAAGGAAAATGTAGAAATGTTGATAGAAGATATTAAGAAATTAGAATCGCGATTTGTGAATGAGTGAATTGATTTGAATCAATAGTTTATCAGTTAAAGGAAGATGCAAAATGTCAACAAAGGAATTATATGCAGAGAATAGTTATATTAAAGAGTGTAAAGCGCAGATTGTTTCAGTAAAAGGCAATTTTGTTGCATTTGACCAAACGATTTTTTATCCAGGTGGTGGTGGACAACCTTGCGATAAAGGGACCATTAAACAGGGAGATGAAATCTACGAAGTAGTAAATGTAAAAAAAATAGATGGTGAAATCGTTCATGAATTAGATCGTCCATTGCAGCACTTAGAACAAGCAGTCATCATGCATATCAACTGGTCTTGGCGTTTTCAAAACATGCGTTATCATACATTATTACATGTTATTTCTGGTTATTTATTTCAGCATTACGGTGCTTTAGCTACAAGCAGTCAGATTGAAAAGGATTATGCCAGATTAGAGCTAGCGTTTTCTCCTGAAGTTATAGAAGAAATACAGTTTGAGAATTTAGAACAATCAATATGTAGGTTAATATCTAAACATCATAATGTTCAAATGAGAACGATGAGTAGAAGAGAAGCTGAGCAGAAAGAAGGGAGTATTAAGACAATTATTAACTTACTTCCAGCTTCTCTTAACGAAGTACGATTAGTTCAAATTGATGATATTGACGAGCAAGCATGTGGTGGAACCCATGTTAACAAAACAACTGAAATTGGCGACTTCTCCATTATTAAAATTCAAAACAAAGGCGCCACAAAAAGAAGGTTGAAAATTCAGCTTAACTAACAGTTTCTTCTTTAAACTGATTGCATCATTTATTGCTTAAATTTCACGAGTGTTTATAAAAAGGATTGTTCTGTGTTTTATTTGTTAAAACTTAAATTCAATTATAAACCCTTATTACACAAAAGAGCGCGATTGTTGCGCAAACACAGGTAGAAAAATGAATAAACTTTCTTATATAAATTATTTACTAGCAACAAATAACCCAAGCATTTTTGACTGATTTTTTCAAAATGTTTGGGTTTCTTCTGTTAAATGGTCTTTTTTTGTAGCATGTTTTTGATCAAACTTTATTACAAAGTACCAGGATTCACGGCAAGTTTATGGGTTAATAATCACTCTCCGGCAAAGTTTTACTTCCACTAGTGGCCACTTTATGAGTGAAGTCACATCCTGTATGGATAAATAAAATATAAATTATGATTTTAGATGACTAGGCTATTTGTGATTATAATAAAGGGTAAAAACTTTATTCATTTTCTATAGAATACCCATAATTAGAATTATGTTTTGTAAATTATAAAATTATGTACTTTATAAATTTAAAAGTTATTATAGAGTCTTTAATAATTAATTTTCAATTTAAACTTTCTTTTCTTTGAACAAAAAAAGGACAAAGAAAGACATGAAAAGGAATGCTTCTTTTCTTTATTGGTTTAAGAAGGGGGCATGAATTATCGCAAAAAGTAGAAATCCCAATGCAGTATATAACTTTAAGGAGATAAATAATAAGTTAGTTATGCTATTTATTATTGGCTTGGATGGCAGTGAACAATGGGATCGTTATAATTTTTCTAACATTCGATAAATCTGATTTCTATTATATTAAGTATGGTTAAATATCTAGTAAAGTTCATTATTTCTATTAACAAAAAATAGCGATTCTATAATTTATAGAATCGCTATTTTTTGAGTTGTTACTTTTTCAAGTAAAATATAACTAATATTCATTCATTAAGGAGTGAAACGTTTTGCTGCACTCTCTTTTGGATAATTTAGACCAGTTGGTGTATAGCTAATTAGTTCAATTAACATTCCCCAAGGAACACGACCATAAACAAAATGGCCTGTTCCATCTTCCACATCTCCTAACAATTCGCCAGGATCATTCAATAGTTCTCCACCAGCTTCTACAAAACGTTTAGCAGCTTCTTTTATGTCATCCACATAAAAACCAAAATGTTGAACATCATACATAATCAGAAGCAATAGCCGGTTATTGTTGAACGGTATCTGCGTATTTGCTCACCCATACACAAAAACTACTAAATCTTTTGCTTGATACTTACTGGTTCGTTGTACAAAACCAACACCCCTAGCAAGATCCCGTAAGCTATTTGGAGATAAAAAACTTTGAATCCCTTGAGTGAATATTTGAAATTCTTCAGACACAGAAACAGACATAAAAAACACTATCCTTTCCTATGAATCTACAGAAAGAATAGCGTATTTTTTCATTTTAGGGGATATTTTGCTTTGTTAGCTCAATGACAATGCGGTCAAACTCTATTTTAGATACCAGTCAAAGGCGTTTTTATAAAGAATTTTTTTTATGGCTTCTTCTTCAAATTCGTTTTTAATTAACTCTATATCTGAATGTCGGAATGGTATCTTTGCCCTTGTTGAAGGCAAATCAGTTCCAAACATTAACGCATCAGGGTTAATTGAATAAATTGCTTTCATTGCTTCAGCAGCATCAAAGTCAATTCTTCCAAATCCAGTAGCTTTTACTCGAACTCCTTTTTCGACTAAAGCTAATAAATTAGGTAGACCTGCTTTTGACAAACCTAAATGATCAATTGATACTTTTGGCAATTTTTCTAATATATTAGTTATCTCTGGTAAGGCATTTGAATTAATATAAAGCTCTGTATGCCAATTTACTAATTCATATACTCTTCTAGCAAAATTGTCTAAACGTGATATATCCTCTGAACCACCTCGATTTACATTAAAGCGAAGTGCCTTAACACCTTTCTCATTCAATTTAATAATTTCATCGTCTGATGTATCATAGGGTAACTGCGTAACACCAACAAAATTCTTCCCCAATGTTTGCAATGCATTTATTAAGTAAGTTTGATCAAACTTTTGAAAGGAACCAGAGACAATCGCACCACCAATTACATTTAAATTACTGACAGTGTGTAAATAATCTTCAGACGTAAATGGATCTGGCATATATCCTTGATTTTCGTACAATGGAAATTTTGGATCGATTATATGTAAATGTGTGTCAAATACTTTCATAGGATCACTCCATTCAAACGAATTTATAATTAAAGCATAGACTTCTTTTTGATATAAATAAATTAGATATTAATTATTAAAATTTATAAGTATATCTAATCGAATAACAATAATCCAAAAGATGTATAATGAAATTCTATTACATAATCAATATTTTTGAACACCTTTATTATTCACGAACAATGTATACACAAAAAAGCTAGTAAAGTACTAACTTTTTTGTACTCCTCATAAGAATAATTATGAGGAGTACTCAAGTCGCTTATTTAACAACAGCGATTATTATTACATATATAAACTTTGGTTTGTTAGTTTATTGTAGAAAAGTAAACATTTCGTTCTGGGGTATTTATTTTTCTTAATTTGGTAGAGATATGGTGATACCCCTAATACAAAATCATTTAATTAAAACGCGACAGGATTTTGACCTTCATTTTTCCAAACTGTACTTCTACGTTCAAATTCAAACAGTTTTTCTACAGCGTGTGCAATTTTTGATCCTAGTTTTTGTTCAATTGTGTAAATGGCAAGATCTATCCCTGAAGTTACACCACCGCTTGATACTATATCCCCATCATCTACTATACGAGCATGCACCGGTATAGCGCCCATTTTAGGTAAGGCATCCATTCCCATAAAATGTGTACTAGCATATCGACCATTTAGAAGCCCAATCATCCCTAGAAGGTTAGCACCTACGCATACTGTATTTAAAGTAATATTTGGATTTTTTGCCGCTTGGTGTAACAAGGTTTTCAACTCCGTCTCAGAAGCCCTTTTTAATCTATTTACAATTGAATTTGGTCCATCCTCATAGGAATCCCCGGAACTACCTGGAATTAGAATTACACCTTCGGCGTTTGGGTCGAGTATGCCTGAAGCTTCGACTCTTACGTTATCAACTCCACTGTTAACAAATCTTTTCCCTTCAACAGTCACCAACTCTACTGTTACTTCTTCTGGAGAAAGTCCTGCTGCTGCGTTAAAGACATCAAAAGGAGCAATTGCATCCATTAAATCAAAACCATCAAATAAAACAACTTGGAATTTCATATTGTACACACATCCTATTATCATTATTTCAGACCGGACCGACCGGTCTGATGAAAGTGCTGTATACTGGTTAGAAAACAACCTTCCAGTTACAAATAATATAATAATGGATACACATACATAACAGTCAACGGTTATATATAACACTTAATTTTAAATTATTAAAATATTATAATTCATGGTGAGGAAGAAAATAAGAAGAAATTGAAGAAGATAAATTTACAGATGTCTTTAAAACTGATGTATAGATCTTGTTAGCAGTATCATTATATACATATTAAATTTCTTTTCAGTGTTATAAACGAGGGTTGATTGTTATATATGGTTTTGTTGTAACATACAAGTAGCTGAATGAATTTCTTAAAATAAAATATGAAAATTTGCTTGTCATAATTTTACCCCAAAGGAGTGATTAGATTTATTGATAAAGACTTTTATTGTTTGTTAATTCTTAGTAGAAAAAAGAGTACCTATCTTTAAAAATTGGAATAAAGAAGAGAAAAAACAGAATTGAGATACCTTATTAATTTTGAAGCGTCAATTACATGGCGTTATGCAATGGTTTATATCAAAATAAACATATAGAAAATTCATTCAGAGGATACATATGTCTTAACAAACTATTTTCTTCGTATATAAGATTGTATACAATTTATAACTGCTTAACACAACATGTGTAACTTATTTGGTTACAACATATTTAATATTAACTAATAAAAAAGTGAAATATGAATGGAGATGTTATGAAATGAGTATGAAAAAAATCATTTTAGCTGGTGCATTAGGAATCGCAACACTTGCAGGTACAAATTTGCCAGGATTAGAAGCAACAAAAGTAAATGCAGCTTCTATTGAATCAATTACACTAACAATCGAAGGGCGTGTAGTTGAGATTAATAAAAATGTTATATCTGTTAAATCAAAACAGTTTACAGATCCTATCAGTGTCTATTTTAATACTTCACCAAATGTGAAAATAGGGGAGGAAGTAAAGGTTACTGGTACCATGATGAATAATTTCACTGAATATATGGTTGCAAATTCCATTGAAAGTAAATCGTTAAAACCAGGGGTTTATTTCCAAGAAAATGGCCTTCCTGATTATGTAGTAGGAGAGATTAGTAAAAAAGGCCAACTTAATAAATACGGAAATACATCTACAGATTATGTACATGTTAAATATCCTAAAATCAAAGGTGGAAATGACATCATAGAAGTTTACTTAACTCAAGGACAACAATTTAATGTCGGTGACAAAGTTAAAGTGAATAATATGGAACTTGTAGAATGGGGTGGGAGTACCATTCATTGGAATATAAAAAATAACATTGAAAAAATTCAAGAATTGAAAATTCTAAATGACACCAATAATAATGAGGATGATCAAT
Organism: Bacillus sp. CH_48; assembly: GCF_038008465.1. Taxonomy (NCBI): domain Bacteria; kingdom Bacillati; phylum Bacillota; class Bacilli; order Caryophanales; family Bacillaceae; genus Bacillus; species Bacillus sp. CH_48. The sequence goes on from NZ_JBBOZF010000001.1 coordinate 216,830, forward strand.
GGATTTGGTCTTAATAAAAAAATCCATCTAATTCTTATTAATCTTTTCTATCAATTATACTAACCAACACATGTATAAACTCCTAATTATCAGCGTGGATTGTTTATCCATAGCTAAAATAATATCTAAAAAGAACTTGTAATCTTTTTACAAGTTCTTTTTTATAAGAAATAGACAGTTTATTAATTATTCTTCTGCAATGTAGAAGTGGAATAACTGTTTACTAGAGAGGTAAATGCTTGGTCATACTCTCCTTTTAATTTTGTTACAATATCAGCAATTGGTTGCACCTGTTTGATGTTTCCTACACCTTGACCTGCAGAAAATATATCTTTCCACGGCTTTATTCCCATTTCATTGGTTTGAGCAAAAGAAAAATCTAATGATGTTTTCTTTTGCAAATGATTGGGATCAAGTTCTACCTTTAAAATACTAGGAATAAGATAATTTGCATGCACTCCGCTAAATGCATCGGTATAAATCAAATCTTCAACATTGGATTCAACCAGCATATTTTGATAAGTATCACTTGCTAAACATTCAGATGAGGCTATAAATCGGGTGCCCATATAAACCATATCTGCCCCCAGAATTTCCATGGCTAAGATGTCTTGACCACGAGATACGCAACCAGCGACTACTGTAATGCCATCCCAGAACTCTTTTACTTCCGTTAGAAAGGCAATTGGATTAAGCATTCCCGCATGTCCGCCAGCCCCTGTACAAACGAGGATTAAACCGTCTATTCCTGCTTCCACAGCTTTTCTTGCATGAGTTAGATTAGTAGCATCGGAGAAAACTAATCCTCCATATTCATGCACAATATTTACAACTAAAGATGGATTTCCTAGTGATGTAATTACAATAGGGGGACGATATGTTTTTATTAGTTCAAGGTCTGCTTCATATCGCTGATTTGTTCGATGTACAATCAAGTTCACTGCCCAAGGAGCAATAGAATGTGCTCCATTTTTAAGTTGACTTGTTGAAAGTTCATATGTGATATGTTTCATCCATTCCTCTAGCATTTCCGTGGTACGAGCATTAAGTAGTGGAAAAGAGCTTACTATTCCTGCTTTACAGCCATTAATGATCATTTCTGGACTTGAAACCAGAAACATTGGAGCTGCAATAACAGGTAATGTTAGTTTTTCTTTTAATAGTATGAACTCTTGTTTTGACATACTTTATCATCCTTTCAAGATGTATGTGCTTTCACATAAGGGAACCTCAATTTTATTTAACTCCTGCTTTTATATTTTTATTCTCACTGAAGGCTTGCTTAGCTTCAGGCAGTAAAAGATTTAAAATTACTGCTCCTATTAAAATGACTATCGACAAATAAAAGGATAAATTATAGTTGCCCTTCTTACTATATAGTATTCCTAGTAAATACGTCTCTAGCGCTAAGCCAATTTGATGACTGAGAAATAACCATCTAATATAAATCCGACTGAATACCGTTTAAAATCTATTATTTCTATAAATTAAGAAAATTTAAAAGACATGTCTCTTACACCTCCGCTTATATAATATGAGGTAGGCATATAAAAGCATATCTACCCCATTACAATTATGCTAACGGGTACATATGCATAACAGTCAAGTACGTTTTATAACACTTAAATTTGAATAACACGTTAAATTACCCTCTAAGTAAGAGTGGTAGAAAAGATAAAAAGTAGACGTTAATCGTTAAATGTTTTAAAAACTGAAATTTACTTGATATAAGAGGTGAGTGGGTAAATTAAAATCTTGAAATAAAACATATGCTTATGTACATGTGCGTTTACATATTAAAAGTATCTAACGAATCATTTTCATAGGCTAGTAATAACAGGAACTTAGACTTATGTTGCTTTCATTCTTAGTTGCCTTTTTTGTTATAGATATAGTTAAATTAGTCAAAAAATATTTGAGTAAATTATAAAAAACAAGATAGATAAAACCTATTTCTTAGGTTCATTTATCTATCTTGTTTGTTAAATATTCTTTTAGCTATAAATTACATTTATCAATTTAGAGTGTATATTCATTTTGAATGAAAAACACCTGATCTATTTACTATCAACTTACAATTAAAAGAAGGGGGAATTGTCGTAAGATTTCTTTTCTGAAATCAAAGAATGGAATATACCGCATAAAATTTCAACACCCTCTTTTAATTGCTTCTCACTCATATAAGAGTAACTTAATCTCATATGATGATTTTCTAGTTCTACAGGATAACATGCTGTACCAGGCAAAAATGTCACTTTTTTCTTTTGTGCTTCTAAAAGAATAGAATTTGTATCCATCCAATCAGGAAGACTAATCCAAAGATTTAATCCTCCTTCAGGTATGAACCATGAAACCTCAGATGGAGCAAGTTTTGACAACAGTTCCAAAACTAGATCTCTTCGTAATTTCAAAGCAGTTCTTAATTTTTTTATATGTTCCATTGATTTTTGTGATCTCATAAATGGCAATATTATTTTTTGAGTAAGTAAAGGACTTCCTAAGTCTGCGTTAGCTTTTGCTGCTAATAATCGATTAAATATAGAACCAGAAGCAATTAATACTCCAATTCTACAACCAGGAGCAAATGTCTTACTTAATCCTTTCAAATAAATGACATGTCCGGAATCATCTAAACTTTTAATGGGAGCCGGTGGTTTTTTATTAAAGTAAATTTCGCTCCATGGATCATCTTCAATAACTATGCTATTGCTACTTTGAGCTATATCAAGAATTTGTCTACGTCTTTTAGCAGTTGTGACAATACCTGTTGGATTATGAAAGGTAGGCACTGTATATATGATCTTTGGTTTATATTTGTCACATAAATTCTGCAGGATATCTATTCTCATACCATCTTTATCGATTGGAACGGTAAGGACTGTAGCACCTCTCCCACGAAAGACATCGATTGCTCCTGGGTAAGTTGGAGCCTCCATTATAACCACATCATCCGGTCCGATAAACGTACGAGCAATAAGACCAATTCCTTGTTGAGAACCATTTGTAACTAAAATGTTTTCTGGAACTGTAGTAATATCCATTCTTTTCAAATATGCGGCCATTTCATGTCTTAGTTCAAGATCTCCTTGTACTTCTCCATATTGAGATAAAATTCTTGGGTTATCAACAAATATCTTTTGAACTTCTTGTTCTAAAAAACGATTTGGAAAAAGCTTTGGATCAATCATCGAAGATGATAATTGAATCATTTCTGGAACATAATGAAAGCGTGAAAATTGAGATCTAGGTAAGTAATCCTGAATTGATACCTGCCAATTATAAGGAGAAACTTTAGGTTGCCTATTAACAACTTCCTTTCTTTCTGGATTAACAAATGATCCTTTTCCTTGAATTGAGGTAACAAAGCCATCTTCTTCAAGTTTCTTATATGCTTTTGCTACTGTCACCAGACTCACTTTTAATTGTTTTGTAAGACTGCGTATAGAAGGTAATTGTGCTCCTTCCTGTAGAAAGCCGGAACGAATTTGGTCGACAATAGATAGGTATATTTGTTTGGAAAGTGAAATTTCACTGTTACGTTGAATTTCAAAATGCATACTAATTCTCCTTTCAGTGTTATAGAAGGGGCTTGAGTGTTATATACGGTTCCGTTATAACATACAAGTAGATTAAGGAAATCTCTGAAATAAAGAATTAAAAAATAGAATTCGAAAGGAGGAAATAACTCTATTAACAAGAGATAGGTTAAACAACTTTGCCTTAAAAGGATACCCATTTGTTACGATATTTTAATCATTTAACACAAAGGCAATATATATTTACAACCTATATAGCAATATTAACTAGACTGGCCATATAGCATAGTGGCACTATACTTCATTTTTTTAAATCATGCAAATACTTATTATTCACTAAATACTTTTCTATGTAATCAGAGACCTTTATATTACCAAGCTTAAAAGGAGATATATTATGTTTAAGCATGATATTACTGTACGTTTTAATGAATGTGATTCTTTGGGACATGTAAACAATGCAAATTATTTTACTTATTTTGAAGAAGCGAGAAATGAACTTTTTAAAATTTTCAATCCAAGTCTAAAGATAAAATCCTGGAACTTAATGGTTGCTTCTACCCAATGTGACTTTATTTGTGAGACGTCATATGCCCAAAAAGTAACTGTTTATACATGGTAGCAAGACAACTGTCTGGCCGAGGAAGAACACTATATTGTAAACATGAGGGAGACAGAGTAAAAATTGCGGGAACAACAGTTGTATATGCCATTGGTGATATTTAAATAAAATAAAAATGAGGTTAGAAAATGAAAGTAGAACAAAGAATTGAGGAACTAGGTATTATATTACCTAAAACTTCGCCTGCTAAAGCATTATACGTACCAGTTAAACAAATAGGAAATTTCCTATTTGTATCAGGACAAGCTCCATTTATTAATGCTAACCTCGCTTATACAGGGAAAGCTGGGGGAGAAAGAACCTTAGAAGAAGCACAAGAAGCAGCAAGACTTTGTATCATTAATACACTGGCAGCAGTCAAAGAATATATTGGTGATTTAGACCGCATTGTAAATGTAATTAAACTACAAGCCTTTGTGAATAGTGAAACTGACTTTGATCAACAACATATTGTTATTAATGCGGCCTCAAAGTTGTTACACGATATATTTGGAATAGAAGGCCAACATGCTCGGACGGCAATTGGAGCAAATCAACTACCAATGAATATTACAGTGGAAATTGATTGTATATTTGAAGTTCAATCCTAATAAGTGGATAATAAATGAAGTTTTACAACAAAAATTAAAAGCACTTACTTAAATTTCATGATGGCTACTAAGGATATTCAACCAATAATATAATTTAGTTTTCAATTATATTACCTGTATTAGATGGAGATGAAGATATGAATAAAAAGAATGATTTAAATAGTACTAAAGAAAAATGTAATAATCTAGAACTTTTGAATAGTGATAAGTGGCAATATGAATCGTATTACAAATATCAGCCTTTATTTTCTTTTAAAGACTTATTAAAGCTTTTCACTAGAAAAGCAAAGCAATAGAATTAAACTAGTTTCTTATTATAGATTGACATGATAACTCACGTGATAAAGTCTGAATTTTCTTTGTTCGGAAGATAAGAAAGGGATGCAAGTTGTGAGATGCAGATGAAAGCAATTACGATAGAGGAAATTTATCAGGAAATTTTAGATGGAAAAAGAAATAGATTCCCACCAAACACATGGAAATTAGATAAAAATAATGAGATGGCTAGAAGAGTAACTAGGTATTTAGTAACAAAACTTTTAAAGTGGAACGACGAAGAGATTAAACAGAATTGGAATTACGCATTAATTGCGAAGTATCGATTACGTGGAGTATTGAAGCATAAGTATGAAAATAGTCCGTACGCAATGATCAATGATTTATATCCAAACAGATATAAAGAATGGGAATTTAAAATGACACCTTTAAATTTTTGGACAAAAGAAAAGGCCTTAGAATTATTAAAATGGATAATTGAAGAAGAAGAGAAATTATCACCCGAAATATTCTTACAAACTTATGGACAAAAATGGTTAAACGAACGACGACTAAGCGCACCTTTAAGAACGCTTTGGGATGGAAGTCCGTATGCGATGATTAATGATTTATATCCAAATCGATTTAAAGAATGGGAATTTACTAAAACTCCTAATAAATTTTGGACAAAAGAAAAAGCATTACAAGCTCTGGTATGGACGATTGAAGAAAAAGAAAAATTAAATCCGGAACAATTGAAGAATATATACGAACATAAATGGTTAACGCAAGTTGGATTGAGAGGGGCCTGTCAAATATATTGGAATGATAGTCCATATGCAATGATTAATGACTTATATCCGAATCAATATAAAGAATGGGAATTTAAGATGACACCTAGTGGTTTTTGGACGAGAAAAAAAGCGTTAGATGCGTTACGGTGGACAATTGAAGAAAAAGAAGAGTTGACAGATGATCAATTATTACAGCAGTACACACTGAAGTGGCTAAAAAGACAGAGATTATGGACACCAGTAGTAAGATACTGGAATGGAAGTCCCTACGCAATGATTAATGATTTGTATCCAAATAAATATTTAAAAAGCTCATTTAGAGGATATGTAAATAAGTCTAAATACTACTAGACATACTTTTAATATTGAAAACACAATCGATAAATTCAGAACTTTCGATATTTAATACCCCGAAAAATACACGTAGGAAAAGAACATTTATTTTTTTACAACAGCTTTCCGATATAAAAGGAACTGCTTCAATAGAGGGAAATATAAGCATTTTTAAAAGAATTTCTTAATATAGTCAAGGTGTTAACCAAAGTAGTTCTGCATTATTTTGTTCTACTTGTTAATTAATAGACCTTCAAACAATGAACATAATCGCTTCATATCAAATGAAAATTTTTTATAAGAAAAAATAAATTTTATAAATATAAAAATTATAATAAGGGCGTCGAGAGATAAGTTATTAACTTTGAAGAAATATCAATCCTCCCAATAATTATATTTAATAAGCAATAAAGGAGAACGAATAGAGATGGAAATGTTAAAAGGTACTTTACTTTTACTTACTGTTCTTTCATGCATGTCATTATTTTGCTACAAAGCTCCACATGGAATGAAAGCAATGGGGGGACTTTCAGGTGCTGCTTGTGCAACCTTTTTAGTAGAAGCTTTTCATAGTTATGTAACTGGTGATTTAATTGGAATTCCATTTTTAAAAGATCTTGGTCAAATGGCTGGAGGACTTGGTGGAATTGCTGCTGGTACACTTGTTTGTTTAAAATTGGGGGTAAATCCTGTCTATTCCATGATGGTTGGGGTAGCAGTAGCTGATTTCAAGTTACTACCAGCATTTATCGCTGGTTATTTGGTATCTTTCCTAATTAAACAAATTGAAAAACGTATTCCAGAAGGCTTTGATTTAATTGTTACTGTTATAGTTGTTCCGGTTATAGCACGTTTAATAGCAACAACAATAGCACCAGTAGTAGTCGGATTATTACAGAATATAGGGGATGTTCTAATATCCGCCGGTACAGGAAGTCCAATTTTATTAGGAATCATTTTAGGTGGGATTATCCCACTCGTTGGCATGAGTCCATTAAGTTCCATGGCACTTACAAGTTTAATTGGTTTAACTGGCATGCCAATGGCGATTGGTGCCCTATCAGTAACAAATTCTTCTTTTGTTAATTATATGTTATTTAAACGTATGAAATTTGGTAATAAGGCCACTACAACAGCAGTTGCTATTGAGCCATTAACACAGTTTGATATTATTGCGTCAAATCCAATTCCTATTTATTTAACAAATGCCATGGGAGGCATGATTGCTGGTATAGTTGTTGCCTCATTTGGACTTATCAATAACGCGGTTGGTACAGCAACACCAATTGCTGGATTAGTGGTTATGTTTGGATTTAATGATCCTATGAAAGTATTATTGTGTACTGCAACTATTATGACTACTGGGCTATTATCTGGATTTATCGGGTCACTAGTATTTAAAAATTTCAAAATCAGAAAAGTGAAAGACATTAGAGAAACCCCTCGAGAAATTTCTGCTTAATTTAAAAAACTAGACTTGGAGAAATTAGACATATAATGCAAATCAATGTTCGATTTTATCGGTCCAATGATGGTAAGTCCATCTAGTTCACATATTACTGGTACTGCACGGACAGATGTTACGGAAAGAGCATGATTTGGTAAACAATCAGATGAAGTTGACATTTCTTTTTATGGTTCTTTCGCTAAAGCATATAATGGGCATGAAACGGATGTAGCTTTTATAATTTGATAAGAAAATAATATATTTAAAATTTTATATAATAATTAATTAATATTCTATATGGTAGGGGTATAAATTTTTGATCAAGTAATGGAATGAAAAATTAATTTATGTAAAATGACCTCGGTTAATAAATTAGAAAGAAGAATATCCTAAGAAATATGGGATGAGAAACTAGGCAATTGCTGAAGATTGGCAATAAATTTTTAGATAGAGCGAGATCGAAAGTTGAAGAAACAAAACATCTCTGTTGGTATTGCGATAAGTAGTGATTTATTATTAGCAGCATGTGGTAATTCATACTCAATTGCATGATTAAAATCAGGAAATTTAACAAAAGGAGAGCCCGATAAAGATTTTAAAAAAAGAGCTAGAAAATCAATTTTACAGCTAATAATGTTTAATTGATATTGAAAAGTTAAGGAATGTTATTTCTGGTGCATTTTTCGCAACGGTTTTCAGTATTTTATCAGGTTACTTATCACGAAACCCATTTACAAATAAAGTGAAATATATTTTTGAAATATAGAAGTAGTGTCTAATTCTTAATTGCTTATTAAGCTATTAGAAGGCGCATATCCGTTTATTGTGAAAAAACCGTATTTTAAGATGCGCTTTCTGCGACTGAGTGTATGAAGCTAGAAAAAGGAGCGAAAAAAATGCGGAGTAAGAGAAATAGAAGAGACAAAAATAAAAAAAACGAAGACCATATTGATGAAACTTGGTTAATTCCGTATTCTGATATGCTAACGTTGTTGTTTGCTTTGTTCATTGTTTTATTTGCAATGAGTAGTATAGATGCAGCAAAATTTAAACAGATGGCAGTAGCTTTTCAAAGTGAACTAGCAGGTGGAACTGGAAATAAAGAGTTTTTGAGTAATCAAAAGCCAAATGAGAAAGAAGAATTATCATTAAGGACCCTTGAGGCAGAACAAGAAAAAAACAAGATAAGTATGAAGCTAAAGAAGAAAAAGAAATGGATGAATTGAAAGCATTACAAAATAAGATTAATCAATATATTGATGAGAAGCAATTAACTTCTTCTTTTCAAACTAAGTTAACCGAAAAGGGATTAATGGTGACAATATTAGAGAATGTACTGTTTGATTCGGGGAAAGCGGATGTGAAATTGGAATCGTTAGGGATTGCAAAAGAAATGTCTAATTTGCTTGTTTCGGCAGCTCCACGTGAAATAACTGTTTCAGGTCACACTGATAATGTCCCCATTGCCAAAGCAAATTTTGCATCAAATTGGGAATTGAGTTCACAACGTGCTGTGAACTTTATGCAAGTAATGCTTCAAAATAAAAAGTTGCAAGCAGAAAAATTTAGTGCAATTGCTCATGGAGAATATCGTCCAATTGATAAAAATGATACACAAGAGGGAAAAGCAAAGAATAGACGTGTGGAAGTGTTTATTTTGCCTTTAACAGGGCAGACAAAATAAAAAACGGTCTAGTATGTATAGACCGTTTTTTCTATGATTTACTAATTTTCCAACCATCATCCGTTTTCTCTAGTTCAATTACGATTACTTTTTTAGGATTATCTTTATATACAGCATCAACAGTTACTGTAGCGATTTCATTTTTCTCTTCAACTTTTCTAATCTTATAGCTTTTAAGATCTTCATTAATTGATTTCATTAATTCTGCATTTCCGCCAATAAAACCAACTATTTTTTTTGCTTCTGGAGTAAATAACTCTCCAAAATCTTTCGCATTTCCTTCTTTTGCATCTTCAAAATATGCTGTAGCAACTTCTTTAGGATCACGATTATCTCCACATGCTGCAAGTGCTGTAACTGATAAGGCCATTACTACCATTAACATGATCATACGCGTAAATTTGTTCTTCATTCAAACCACTCCTTATATAAAACGTAATTTCTACTCTTATAAAGAGCTAAATTACTTGTATAAGTATATAATAAATAAAACTATATATATTTATATATTATTTTTATGATATTGATAGTGTTAAAAATAGGGAAGGAGAGAGAATCTATCAATTACTATAATATTGATTTACGTTATATACATTAGTATAATGATAATGTCAGCGTTATAGGGGTATAATAGACGACGTTCATTTTTAAAATCATAAAATCGGATTCACTTATATGAAAGATAAAAGCCCTTCTTTAATTAGGAGGGCTTTTGTCTTTGCTTGAAGAGTACACATATACATGAGTGGAAATGTAGTAATAGTTATGTATTATGTACCTGCAGGTGTGGTTCCAGAAGACACGATATGTATTTATTTTTATTGCTTATTCATAATATTATGGTATTATTACCTTAAAAAATTGACTACCTAAGGAGAAAATCACAATGAAACTCAACAAGAAAACTATCGCTTTTACCCTAGCCTTATCAATAGGAGTAGGAGCTTGCGGAATCCCGAAAGAAAAGGAAGTTGATCCGAAAGTATCACTGAATTCTAAAATGGATTACTCAAAAGTACCTTACAAGGAGAGAAGCATTTATGTAGATTATCAGCATGGAGCTATCACAAAAGAGGAAATGACCGAAAAGCAAGCTGATAGCTATGAGAAGGCTAAAAAAATTCTTGAGAAGGACTTAAACTCTGAAGAGTTGAAAGAACTCAACAAACAACGGGAAGAACGCCGGGAGAAGTTCCTAAAGAAGCAAGAACAGAAGAAAGTAGATGACAAGAAGAAAACTGAAGAAGATGCTCTAAAGTATAAGAACCGCCAGGAACGTCTCGACAATCATAAGCAAGAAAAGGAACGGAAGGAACTTCAGAAGCTTAATGAAGAGAACGCTGATGAGATGAAACGACAACTGGAGGGATTATCACAATGAAGACACTAAGCACAGCTAGTAAGACATTAGAAGAATGAAATTAAACATAATAAAGTCAGAGTTATAGGGATATAACAGACGACATTCATTCTTTAAATCATAAAATCGGATTCACTTATATGAAAGACGAAAGCCCTTCTTTAATTAGGAGGGCTTTTATCTTTGCTTGAAGAGTACGGCATATACATAAGCAGAAATATAGTAATAGTTATTTAGTTTGTATCTGCAGGTGTTGTTCGAGAAAACACGATTTATATAAAATTACAATTAAAAAACAGAATATTCATAATTGTTATAGGGATTACTTGAACAATAACCTATAATGATACTTTACGATACATTAGAAAAATTTCTAAAAATAACTACACTGAGGTGAATAAAATGCCATTTAAGTTATGGATTAGTCGTGAGGAAGAAGCAGAAATACCTGATTTTAAGGGCCATGAAGAAGCAAGAAAGTATTTTAAAGAGAAGTATGGAGATGCCTTCCAGTTTTCTGAATCTTTAGAAGTAGATGGTAAAAAAAGTATATTTCTACATGTATATTGTAGATAAGGAGAAATTTAATGAAATGCAAGATTATATGGGAAAGCAAAGTACACGTCTTATTAACGCTGGAAATCCAGAAACAAAAGGATTCATGGAATCATACCAATCAATTCAGATCTTCGAAGACGGCAGAGTAAATATTACACATTAAAAATAACAGTCTTATATTATTTGAAGTGGAGACCTGGAAAGAGACTCTTATTTAAGAGCGTATATTTTCAGGTTTTTTACTATTTTATAAATGGGAAGTGTAGTTAAACTCGCGATCTTAAAGCTATTGTTTAGATAAATATTTTGTGAAATTTCAATCTATGCATACTGTATTTTAATAATATCAATACCCAAAATGTGGTACGATTTAAAGAGGGGATATATAAGAATCACCTATGAATGCACTAACTAAAGGAGTGAATACCTATATGGAAAATAAGTTACATTCTAATTCAAGACCACCAAAAATATTCATATCATATGCTTGGACAACTGAGGAATACCAAGAAAAAGTCATTAAATTTGCACAGCGTCTAAGGGAAAATGGTATTGATGTTGTGGCAGATTTTTGGGACTTAAATCCTGGTAATAGTCTATTTGCATTTATGGAAAGTATGGTAACAGATCCTACGATTGATAAAGTATTAGTCTTATGCAATAAGATATACGCTGATAAAGCTGCTGCTTATACCGGTGGAGTCGGTACAGAAACACAAATAATAGGACCTCACATATATAACAAAGTGCGACAAGAAAAGTTTATTCCTGTTATTTTAGAAAGAGAAGAATTAGATACGGAATATATCCCTGTTCATATGAGTGGTTTAATATATATTGATTTAGATCGTAGATTTGAAAAGGGCTTTGAAGAATTACTTCGCTTATTATACAACAAGCCATTATTACGAAAACCAGAATTAGGAACAGCCCCAAGTTATATATTTGAGGAAAAAAAACGAGATTTAAGGTAGATGGAATTTTATCTTCTATGCAGGATGCTATCATTCACCGACCTGGAAGAATAGCATCCTTATGCTATGACTATAAAAAAGCTCTTTTAGAAGATTTAGAAGCATATCGAGTATTAGAATTATCCGAACCTTATGATGAACAAGTATATAATCTAATTCAAGAAATGATTCCATTAAGAAATAACTACATTAAATTTATGGAGCTATTATGCAGTGATCAAACAGTATTTGATACTAAAATGATTACCGATCTTTTTGAGACTCTAAATATTTATTCTGGTTCTTTTGGTACGACTGGTCCAATTGAATTTGAACATTTTCGATATTTTATCCATGAGCTTTTCTTATACACTATAACAATATTAATTTCTAGGAATATGTATGATAAACTTCATGAAATTTGTAAGCATCGATATTTTGTAAAATATAATAATTATGATGAATTACAAGATGGAAGTTATGGATTCTTCTATTTTTATTTACATAGCCTAATAGACACTCGAAATAGAAGATTACAATTAAACCGTACAAGTGTACATGCTGATTTAATCAAGGAACAATCAATTTCCTCTGGATACTCATGGGAGAATTTAATAGAGGCCGACTGTTTATTGTATTGCATAAAAGATATTCAACGATTATTAGGAAAGAAGCAAGAATATAGTAAACGTTGGTATCCTGTAACATATGGTTATGTCCAGTTTTCAGATCCTATATTACCTATACTTCAAAAATTAAAATCAAGAGAGCACTTTAATGAAATAAAAAAATTATTAGGGGTTGAGAGTGTAGAACAATTGGAAAATGTAAAAAATCTTTCAGCAGAAGAAGAATATAGGTCAAGCGTTCCATCACTAAATAATTTACTACCAAATGAATTAGCAATATACTAACCAAATGTGAAATGTAAGTAATTAAAGGGGAGTATTATATGTCAAAAACAATTAACCTAACAAGACTTTTTTCATTGTCACATTCAATGTTAAAACAGCAGCTTGATTACCAAGTTATAAATGGCATTCAGTACAAAAATGATCTGCAAATATGCGCCATATTTAAATATGATTACATAGATTTAAAGAAAAAGAAGTACAATGAATCCTCAGACAAAGAATATATATTAGGATTATTTAAGAAAGGAACCAGAGAGTATATAGAATTACCACTAAAACATAAAAAAACGGAGCAATTTGAATCATTTGAATTACCACTAAAACTTGATAATAATTTGTACAATGAACTTAAAATTTTTTTAGAAATTGATCAGTCAAAACATGGAGATTTTCATCCATGGCACTTTTTTAAAGCCTTAAATGCTGCCATACCAACAAAAGCTAATCAAGACAACCTAGATAGAAGGGCTTGCTCATACTCATATCCTACAAGCAAAGATAATGAACATGAAAAAATTTATTTTCTCAGTTTTAGAGATAATGATAAAAGAGGGGAGAAACGTAGTCTAGAAAATTACGCAAAAACACAAAAACTCTTGCCTTATGCTAACAAAATTATAGGAAATAGAAATATATCAGTATGTTTTACCACTTTGCCGAAAGATATTAATAAAGAAATAAAAGAAATGGTTTACAAAATAAACGATTTATAAGATTTATTTGTGGTTACCATAAAGTAAACATATCCTAAAATTATTGCTTCATTTGAGTTTAATAAAAAAGGAGGGATAGACATCTTTTTTAATAAAATAAACCGAACTAAAAATCTTGAAAAAGAAACTTTGTCTTTAACTTCTAAATTAAATGGATTAAAAGAAAACAAGATTCATCTAGATGGATCTAAGTACATTTATACAACTATTAAAAAAGGGATTATTAATAATACGAACTACTGGCTATTAGCACGCAGTGATTCATTAGCGAAATTAAAGAGCATGCATTCCTTAGCTAAATTTACTAATTCACTACAAAAAAAGGTAGAATCCTCTGAAATCCTATTAAAGACACAAGATTTATTTAAAGGAAAAATAAGAGTAGTATTAATTGAACAAAATGGATCCTATGACTTACTTACTTATTTAAGGTATGAAATGCATACTAAGAACGAGAAGATAGCAGAGTTTATGATTGGATATTATGGGGATTCAGAAGAGCTCCGCATTTGTACTATTGAAATACTAGAAAATAGTAAGCGAAATATGGGGATTGGTACTTGGATACTTCGTTTCATTTTAAAATTGGGAAACGACTTACAAGTAAAAAAAATAGCTGGTGCTGCAAGACCTTTAAATATTTCTGATCCGAACATGTGTCCTTCCAGATTAATGGCGCTTTATGAAAAAAACGGGTTTACTATTCTTAATAAAGATACAGGGGATTTCGAGCTTAAACTATGATATTTGGTTTAATAAAGTTTTACGAATTACAAAATGTATGGAAAAATACTAGTTGTATAATTGTAGAAGGACATGAATCTCTAAACTAAAATCGTATTAATAAACAGGGTGAAGTAGCTACTTTTATGAATTTTATAGGTACTTTCATGTCCCAGAAAAGAGACATGAAAGTATTCTAAATAAGTAGATTTATAGGGGATAAAATGTTCCATTTTAATAATTATAAATCTCATTCACTTATACAAAAGACAAGAAGCTTCTTGTTTTTAGCTTTAGACAAAGCAAATTTATATCAAATTTAAATAACTAAAAGAATCATAGATCTTAGAGAAATAGCATCTATATACTTATTATTATAAGGATTTTCCCAATGGAAACATAATATTTATTTTGCCAACTTTTCAATGATTGGAGCTTTAGCGGATAATTCACCAGTTGCCATATTCTTCATAAAAGATACCCCATAAATAGTAATTGTATCTCCAATATTTATATCTTGTAAGACTTTAGAAGAGACGGTAGCGCTAACAGTCGAACCTTCACTAGAAATTTCAACAGTTTCCTTGGTTTTATTGATTACACTTCCAGTGTACATTTTATATTGCTTTTTTAGAACGTTTTCTTCATTTTCTTTTTGAACAATTGCATATTTAGCTGTAGCTGGATCACCTGGTATTGACCCTATAAACATAGGAGCATAAATGGTAACTGTATCCCCAATCTGAATACTTTTAAGTACCTCAGGGGAAGGAACGTTAGCGTATACACTTGATTTTTCATCAGAAACTACTAATCCATCTTCCGTTTTTTCAATTACTTTACCTGAAAATTTTTGGTGTTGATCCAGAGCATTTTGTTCTTTTTTATCGACTTCTGATATAGAATTCGCTTTATCTATACTTGCATTAGGGATCACAGTCTTACTTGCCAACTTTTCAATAATTGGAGCTTTAGCAGATAATTCACCACTTGCCATATTACTTATAAAAGATGCTCCATAAATAGTAACGGTATCTCCAACTTGAATATCCTCAAGCACTTTTGAAGAAACGACAGCAGTAACAGTCCGGCCTTCACTAGAAATTTCAACAGTTTCCTTGGTTTTATTGATTACACTTCCAGTGTGCATTTTATATTGCTTTTTTAGAACGTTTTCTTCATTTTCTTTTTGAACAATTGCATATTTAGCTGTAGCTGGATCACCTGGTATTGACCCTATAAACATAGGAGCATAAATGGTAACTGTATCCCCAATCTGAATACTTTTAAGTACCTCAGGGGAAGGAACGTTAGCGTATACACTTGATTTTTCACCAGAAACTACCAATCCGTCTTCTGTTTTTTCAATTACTTTACCTGAAAATTTTTGGTGCTGATTTAGAAGGGTATTAGTACTTGTATTGTCTTTTTCTTTTAATTCAATATTCATTTCTCTTGACAGTATATCAGTTTTAGCAGTAAGTTGAGCGGCTTCAGCTCGTGTGATGAATCTATTTGGTTGCCAGCCGTTATCAGTACCATTAGAAATTTTTAAGTCAATTAAAATATTGGCATACTTTTCTCCCCAATGCCCTTTTAAATCCTCAAATTTACTTTGGCCATTATCATTTGCTGTACTTTGTAGTTTATAAGCATTTACTAGCATCGTAGCCATAGCAGCACGTGTAACTTTTCCAGTTGGATTGAAGATGCCATTCCCTTCTCCTTTAATAATGCCAGCTTTTTCAGCTGCAGCAATATACGGAGTAGCCCAGTGGTCTTGGGTATCTGTAAAAGAAGGTTTAGCTTTTGTATCAATTTTTATCCCTAAGGCTTTTGTTATAATTGTTGCAGCGGAAGCTCGATCTAACGTAACGTTTGAGCCGAAAGTTCCATCTGGATAACCAACTATGACTTGTTTATCCACTAAATAGTTTACAGATTGTTCTGCCCACTTTGGAACATCAGGAAATTTGTAAGTATCCGCTAAAATATTAGAAGAATAAGATAATATAGCTCCTGCAAGGATACCTGTTGTAATTAATTTGCGCTTCATAAAAATACACACCTCTACCAATCTATTGTATTACCAAATTGAGATTTTTTATTTTTATATTTATATGTTTGTGATGATGCTGACATCTATTCAATTTGGTGTAACGATTATAGTTACTTATATGCATGAGTGTCAATGAATAACTTTTACAAAAATGTTTAATATTAACATGAAAAATCAGTATAAATTAATTTTATTTACTGAAAATTAATAAGGTGTTGACGTATTAATGTATACTTAACTATAATTAATCGTGATTAATTGAGATTGATTTTCAAGTTTGTATACTAGTTTAACAAGTATACAAAAACTAACTTGAATTTAATTAAAAAAATTGAATATAAACTTATATTTGTTCATTGACACTTATATACAGGCGGCTAAAATCGTTGAACCAAATGTATGTTATGCTTAAAAATTTTTAAACGATACATATTGATAGAAAATGATAGAAAATCTTTTCTCTATATACTCTGTTGGGGAAAGAACCTTTATTTATGCAACTCCTTATATATATTGTCCATTAACAATATAGTTTATTATTAAATAAGCTCACCAACATTTATTGCAATTTTTTATTACTAATTCTTAATAAAGGAATAATGTAAATTAAATGCATGAAAATGGATAGAAATTAAGATTTAGAAGGAGAATATTTTATGAAATCCAAGTTAATTGCTACAGGAATTATTGCAGGAAGTCTACTATCCTACTCATCTAATATATTTGCAGATACTCACAAATTTCCTGATGTTCCCAAGTGGGCAGAGCAATCTGTAAACTATTTAGTGGATAAACAAGTCATAATTGGTTATCCAGATGGAACTTTTGGTTCACATGATTCATTAGACAGAGCTTCCGCTACGAAAATCATGACAAAAGTATTAGGTATACAAATTGACTTCGATGCAAAACCATCCTTTACAGATTCCCAAAATCATTGGGCTACTCCGTATATTGCTGCAGCTGAAAAAGCTGGCATTATTAAAGGAGAAGGGAATGGCATCTTCAATCCAACTGGAAAAGTTACACGTGCTGCTATGGCTACGATGCTAGTAAATGCTTATAAACTACAAAGTACAGCAAATGATAATGGCCAAAGTAAATTTGAGGATTTAAAAGGGCATTGGGGAGAAAAGTATGCCAATATTTTAATTGACTTAAATATTTCCAATGGTACGGATAATGGCTGGCAACCAAATAGGTCTATAACACGCGCCGAGGCCGCTCAACTTACTGCTAAAACTGATATGTTACAACAAAATCTAAACGATGGTTTAGAAGGAAAAGAAATCATTACTGCTACATCATATGAAGATTTAAACTTAACAGTGGCTTCTAATATTACTGCCCAAGAGATTGATAGTTTTATTGCACAATACCATTCAGATAGTCCATTAATGGGACATGGACAAGATTTTATAAATGCGCAAAATAAATATGGCGTGAATGCACAGTATTTAGCGGCACATGCAATTTTAGAATCTGGATATGGAAAATCAGAAATTGCATATCGAAAACACAATTTATTTGGGTTACGTGCGTATGATAAGGATCCGTTTAAATATGCAAAATATTTACCAACCTACGGTGACAGTATTGCTTATAATGCCAATTATGTACGAGAAAGATATTTAGAAGAAGATGGGATGCATTATAACGGACCAACATTAGATGGTATGAACGTAAAATATGCATCAGACAAAGGCTGGGCTGGAAAAATTGCAAATATTATGGAACGTATTAAACCGTTCCGTGTGGCAGACTATACATCCGCAAAGAAATTACCGAAAAACCCCGAAACATTAGATGTTGAAGCGTTATCTAATAACATTCCATTTAACATGTATGAAGATGGGACAACAGCAAATGTTGTATCAACAGCTGCTTATTACCATGTACCGTATCCATTTAACTTAAAAATTAAAAGTAAATCAGATGTAGCTTTCGAGGAAAATAAAGTTGGTACAGTAACTCGTGGAACAAACATCTTTATTTATCGTGAAGATCCAAATGGATGGGTGGAATTCTCTTTTGACACTACTGGAGAAAAATACTGGACATTAAAAAGTAAATTAAGTATGTAATTAGAAAGGTCTCTTTCACTACTCATAATCGTTTAGATTTAAATGACATATAATTATGAGACAAGTTTTTTACTTTTTTAAATATAGTTATGTACACAAAAAAGTTAGAGAATTATTTTCTCTAACTTTTATGCGCTAGTACTTGAAATTAAAAAGATGGTGGGGTTACTCCAAATATAACAGTGACTTTGTGTAAAGAAGTGTTTTCCCATTTATGTTTTACGTATGGTGGGATTTTAACACTATCACCTGGGTTAAGAAGTAAAACCTCATCATTTAGATATAGTTTTACTTGTCCTTCCATAACAAATGCTATTTCTTCACCTTTATGTGCCATAGGCTCCATAGAAGAAGCGGTTTGAGGTAACAGATTCATTAAAGCTAATTCCAGTGATCCATCTAAATTAGGTGATAATAACTCATACGAAACATTGCCGCTTTCAGGGAAAGTTATTTTTTTTCTTTGATTAGCTCTTACAACTAATTCTTCTGTAATGGTATCTTCTAAGAAAAAATTAAATAAAGCAATATTTAATGCTGCAGAAATTAGTTTTAGTGTTTGTAAGGATGGATTCGTGATTCCTTTCTCAATCTGACTTAACATGGAAGGTGTTATATCAGCTAATTCAGCTAACCGTTTACTAGTTAATCCAGCACCTTTTCTAAATACCATAATTTTTTCACCGATATTAATATTGTTCATATGCGTAATCCCCTTTAAATAAGTAAATAAAATTAAAATTAATGTTATTCACTTATACTAAACATGTTGTTAATATACTTAATTATAATAAAGTATGATTAATTTTCAAGCACCTGCATAGTTGTGAGAATAGTAAATAAGACGAGAAATGATTGATACTTATTTTTCCATGTGAACTATTAAGTATGATGACCTGATTATATGATTGAATTTCTGTATAAGATTTTGGGATTGACAATAATGCAATAGCGGATGGACTGGCACTTGGAATAGCATCTGGGTTTGTAGGGGAAGCAATGGAACCATTTTTATGTGGGGCATATACAGTTGGTGATAATCATTTATATAAACTATTAAAAAAAATAGTGGGTAAAGAGGTTATTTAGCTAGAACCAACAATATTAGCAGGAATGATTAGACCTATTAAATTGCATAAAGTGGGGGGAGAGGCTCTTTACAAAATAATGATTTAAAACATAAATTGAATCAAGGTACACAAATTGTATAGAGAGCAGGAGGAAGTGTGATTCCAAAAAAAGTAATGGAAGAAAATACAAGCAAACAGATTCTCAGTTAATTAAAAAGAAGTTCTAATAAATAAATAAATAAATAAATAAATGACAACATATGAGTAAACACCAATGCTTTATTATAAAATTTTTTAGGAAGTGAAAACATTATGAAATCAGCTTTAACTAACATTATAATCTCCTTGATTCTTGCAGTAGGAGGGGTCATTTCGCTTTTGTTTAATTTAATGGGAGGTCAAGATTGGATCTGGGATTGGGTAGGGTTATTACTGGCATATCTATCTTTGGGCATTTTAATAGGCTTATATAATAAAACTGTGGATCACAAAACAGTACCTAGAATATTAAAAAGAATTTTGTTTATTTCCTTTAATGCTACAGTATTAGGAATAATAATAGGGATAACATGCCAACTATTAGGAAAGGCGAATCTTACTATAATGATGTATTATTGGTTGATAATGTTATTACTACATTTCATTACTATAATAACATTAGTTATCCTAGTATTTACACATCTAAATAGTCAAAACTACAGCCTGTTATATACATTTATTGTGATTTTAAATATTTTCCTTACCCTAGGACCAGTATTATATCCTTTGGTTCTAACTATCATAGGAAATGGCATGAATGCTAGTGCAGGACACTAATTTTTATCTATATAGATTATTAAAATAAGTAACCCAAAATTGAAAGTGGTTAAATTAAAAATTATAAACTAATAAGATAATATAACTAAACAACCTAAAGTGGAATAATAGGATGGAAAGAAGATTATAATATGAAAATTAAGCTTAAGAAAAAAAGAATTATCAGTGTATTGTTGGCTATTACATTAGTAGCAATAGGGTATTACATGTTTCAATCTATTACGAATCCTAACCTGGTAAATGCGGAAGAGGCAAATAGTGTTCAACAAGTGAGCAGTCTACCTAAAAATGAATTAAAAAAATCGATACCTACTCGTTTTGATGGTAAAGAAAGAAAAGTTGTATATTTAACTTTTGATGATGGACCAGGAAAATATACAGCTAATTTATTAGATGTATTAAAGAAAAATGATGTGAAAGCAACATTCTTTTTAATTGGCGACAATGTGAAAAGGTTCCCAGATTTGGTGAAACGAGAGCATGTAGAGAACAATTATGTGGGCATGCATAGTATGACACATAATTTTAAAAAGCTATACACCAATCAGGAATATGTTAAGGAAATGAAAGAAGATCAATCTTTAATTAGAAATGTTATTGGAAACATACCAAAATTAACACGCCCACCATATGGATCAATGCCTGGATTAAATGAATCACTTCGAAATGAAGTGGTCGGAAATAATTTAAAAGTATGGGATTGGACAATTGATTCTCTAGATTGGAAATACAATAAATTACCTGTGGATGTAGCAGCCGCAAAAATTGCTCAAAATGTCTTAGCAGGTGCGACGTCTTCGAAGGAAATTGTTTTAATGCACGATATTCATCCACAATCTGTTGCGGCTGTTCCAGCAATTATAAAAGGATTAAAAGAAAAAGGGTATGAATTTGAAGCTTATGATGAGAACAATCATTTCCCAATAAACTTCTGGCATGATAATCGTATATAAAAAGATATGTATTAGTTAAAAGAAAATCAGAATAGAATAAGCAATTCATATAGGGTTTAAATATTTGTAAGAGCGTGTTTAGATAAATAGATGAAAACACGCTCTTTTTACCCAACTATTTTTTATTTTAGATTTAAGTATAGACTTTCTTATGTTAGAAAACTTTATCTGATTCTTTTAATGGATATAAATAATTAAAAGTCTTTTATTTTTACGCACATAATTATTTAATCATTATATAACAATGGAGTGAATTTAATTGTCATTTTTAAAAAACAGTAAAATTGGCACAACACTAAACGCAATGGTAGTTATAGCAAGTGTCTCTTGTATCATATTATCTATACTAGGATTTTGGGGCCTTAAAAAAGGGGAGCATGCTTCTACTACTATGTATGAAGATAGTTTATTACCAATCCAGTGGATAGGAGCTATAGAGTCTAATTTTTATCTGATCAATATGAATGTAAAAGAAACGATCCTATCAAAAGATGAAAAACGAATAAAGGAGCTTTTAAATGAAATAGATGTAGCTCGTACAGAAACTGATCAGTTATTAAAGAAGTTTGAGACTAGAGTTAGTTCTAGTAGAGAAAGGGAATTGTATAACACATTTTATACAATATTTAAAGAATTAAGAACACAACTGAAAAACGTGCAAGATTTGGGACAATCTAATAATGATGAAGCATATGCTTATTACCTAAAAGAGGTTGACCCTAATATGAAAAAGTCAATTCAGGCTATTCGTGAACTTATCCAATTTAATAATAATAATGCAGATCAATTACAAAAAAATAATACTGACAGTGCAACAAATACCATGATGCTATTTGTTAGTATCTCTATTATAGCAATTGCAATTGTTATTTTTATTGGCTATATCATTAAAAGTGCGATTAAACAACCAATTGTACTATTAGAAAGAGATATGGAGCGAGTATCTGAAGGTGACTTAACGATACGTACTACCTATAAATCAAATAATGAATTGGGAAGCATTGTGAAGTCTTTTAATAGTATGCTGGATAACTTGCAAAAATTAATTGGAGAAGTAAAAAACACAACACAAGAAGTTATTTCTTCTACTGATGGGATGTTACAAGATACTAAACGAGCATCTCATATATCAAGAGAGGTTGTTCATACAATATCTGAGGTCGATAAAAGAATAGAAGGACAAGTTACTAGTATTCAGGAAAGTTCATCATCAATGGAAGAAATTGCGACTGGAGTTCAAACAGTAGCTGAATCCTCAGCAACGGTTACAGAAGTGACTATCACAACAACAGAACAAGTTAATTCTGGTAGTGAAGTGATAAAACAATCTATACTTCAAATGAATAATATTTATGAAGTTGTTGAAGATACATCCAAAGTAATAGAGAGACTTGTTACACGTACGCAGCAAATTGATAAAGCTTTGGATACGATCACTAATATTGCTGAACAAACAAACCTACTTGCCTTAAACGCATCAATTGAAGCTGCACGTGCTGGAGAAAACGGTAAAGGATTTGCAGTGGTGGCAGCAGAAGTGGGGGATTTAGCTGAGAAATCTAAAAAATCCGCGAATGAAATTAATAATTTAATTCAATTAATTCAAAGAGATACAAAAGATACAGTTGATGCAATGCAAAAAGGCCAACAAAAAGCTTTAGAAGGAAAAGAAACTGCTAATAAAGCAGATCAAGCCTTTTCATCTATTATGGTGGCTATTAATAAAATCACCAGCCAAATTCAAGAAGTATCTGCAGCAACAGAGGAAATGTCTGCGGGTACAGAAGAAGTAAATGCTTCTATGTCGAGTGTTTCTGAAACCGCAACGCAAGTAGCTAAGGAAACAACTCAAACTGTACAGTCTATCCAATCACAAGCAGCATCAATAGAGGAGATATCGCATCAATCTAACAAAATAAAAGAAAAAGTAGAAGCATTATCAGTATTAGTTTCCAAATTTATTGCTTGAGTAGCAAGACAAAAAGCAATAGAAAATATCAAATGTGCTGTAAGAATAATAAAAAAGACGATTTGTCGGTAGGACTCCTTTTGTAGAATTGTACCTTTAATGACGTTGACGAAATTTTTAATTTAGGATATTATGTACGTATATCATTGGAATTGGGTAGTAATTGTTTTAATACAAGCTAAGCCTATTCATTAGTGTGTATAGAAGATTTTAGGTACTTCTATGCATTTTAATGGATGGGCTTTTTTATGTTATATCGGAATAATATATAACCCCTATAAAATGAAAGATATAAAGAACCCATACTTAAATATCCTTGATTGGAGTGAGATATATGGAAGTTAAAAGGAATCTAAATAACAATGTCGTTATTACGGAGGATAAAAACGGTAAAGAGATTATAGTTATGGGTAAAGGAATAGGCTATCAAAAGTCAAAAGGTGATGTAATTGACGCAAGTAAGGTAAACAAAATTTTCCGTATAGCTAACCAAGATATATCTAATAAATTACAAGAACTGCTAAATAACATACCCATTGAGCACATGAAACTTTCGGATGAAATTATTGCATATGCCCAAAGAAAATTAGGTAAAAAACTCAATGAAGGTATTTATATTTCATTGAGTGATCACATGCATACTGCAATTCAAAGGATTAAAGAAGGAATTCAGATTAAAAATGCACTGCTATGGGAAATAAAAAGGTTTTATAAAGATGAATTTCACATTGGAATGAAAGCACTAGATATTATAGAAAAAGAGACACACATTCGTTTACCTGATGATGAGGCGGGTTTTATTGCTTTTCATATCGTAAACGCTCAGTTGCATAAAGAACAGCCAATCGTACATGAGATCACGCAGTTGATTCAAGAAGTGCTGACAATTGTAAGAGTTCACTTTGGTATTGAGATTATAGAAGAATCGGTTTCCTCTTATCGTTTTATTAGTCATTTAAAGTTTTTTGCATCCCGGCTAATTACCAATAGCACATATAGTGATGAGGCTGATGAAGAGCTACTTGAGATTATTAAAAATAAGTATGTAAAAGAGTTTGAATGTGTTTCAAAGATCCAACTATTTATCCAAAAGAAATACGGGTATTATTTAAGCTCTAATGAAATGATTTATTTGACTATTCATGTATCAAAGGTAGTTCGAGAGTCGAGTAGATAGGTAAAGGAGCATTAAAGGTGGTGATGACTGTAAACATGTAATACATAGCTGGATGGTAACATTAAGTTGGCCAGACCTTCACTATTTCTGTTAATAAATACATGAAAAGATGGAGGATTGAAAAATGAGTAAATACAACGAATTAGCAAAAAAAATTATTGAAGATATAGGTGGAAAGGAAAATATAAATAGCTTAACACATTGTGTGACTCGACTACGTTTTAAATTGAAGGATGAGTCCATTGCAAATGATGATAACTTAAAAAATATGGATGGTATTGTCACCGTCATGAGAAGTGGTGGCCAATATCAAGTCGTTATCGGAAACCATGTACCACAAGTATATGATGATATTAGCGCACTAATCGACGGAGATCAACTGAATGCAACCAAACAAGTTGAGAAAAAGCCTGAAAAACTACTACATAAAGCAATTGATATCATATCAGGTATATTCCAACCAATATTAGGTATTATGGCTGCGTGTGGTATGGTGAAAGGACTAAATGCGCTGTTTATTGCTATAGGATTATATAGCTCAACTTCGGGTGGCTCGATGGTCATTAACGCAATCGGTGATGCTTTATTTACTTTTCTACCATTATTTTTAGGTTATACTGCAGCTAAAAAGTTTGGTTTAAAGCCCATGTTAGGCTTAATTGTAGGGGCTATTATGTGTTATCCAAGTATACAAGCTAGTGTTATTTCTTCAAGTACTAGTGCAATGTATACATTATTTCAAGGTTCTATGTTTAAATCGCCGATTTATATCGACTTCTTTGGCATACCTTTAATTTCGATAAACTATACAGGTACAGTTATTCCTGTTATTTTAGCTGTATATTTCGCAGCAAAATGCGAAAAAGTTTGTAATAAGTTTGTACCAGATTTACTTAAATTCTTCTTTGTTCCAATGCTTACAATATTAATTGCATTACCGGTTGCATTTATTGTAATTGGACCACTTGCAACCTTTGCTTCAACAATTGTTTCTGAATTTGTATTTGTAGTTAGAGACTTTAGCCCATTGTTTGCTGGCATCATAGTAGGAGCTACTTGGCAAATACTAGTTATCTTTGGTATACATTGGGGATTCATACCTGTATATCTAAATAATATTATGACTATGGGATACGATAACGTGATGATGCCTTTCTTTGCTTGTACTTTCGCAACTGCGGGAGTTGTCCTAGCTATATTATTTAAAACAAAAGACAAGAAATTGAAGGAAATGTCTTTACCAAATTTCTTATCCAGTATATTCGGAGTAACAGAACCAGCTATTTATGGAATTCTATTACCCTTAAAGAAACCATTTATTATTAGTTGTATTGCTGGTGGTATCGGTGGGGGATTCTATGGATTCTTTAATTTAAGAAAGTTTATGGCTGGTGGAATGGGTATTTTTGAATTACCTGCGATGATTGAACCGGATGGAGCAATGGGGAATTTAATAGTTGCGGTTATCGGTATTGTAATTTCAATGGCAGTTGCATTTATATTGACGCTGATTGTATATAAAGAGAAAGAGACTGCTGACGCAGGTGTGAATGAGTCTCAAATTGAAACTAGCCAAGATGAAAAGAAAAGTAGATTAGAGAAAGAAATAATTGAAAGCCCAATTAAAGGTGAAGTGCTGCAATTAAAAGATATAGAAGATGCGGCTTTTTCATCAGGTGTATTAGGTAGTGGAGTTGCAATCGTACCTGCAGAAGGAGTGGTTGAGTCTCCTGTAAATGGGGAAGTAACAGCGTTATTCCCTAGTTTACATGCGATAGGTATTACATCGGAGAATGGAGTGCAAATTCTAATTCATGTTGGTTTAAATACAGTCCAATTAGAAGGTAAAGGATTTAAAGCTTATGTAAAGCAAGGCGAAAAGATAAAGAAAGGTCAACGATTGTTAGAGTTCAGTATTGAAGAAATACAACAAGCTGGTTACAGTGTTGTTACTCCAATAGTTATTACGAATTCCGCAGATTATTTGGAGGTTGCGGAGAGTAAGGAAGGTAACGTGGATAGAGGATCGAATTTAATTACGGTTGTATTTTGATACCAAAGACGACCAAGTTTAGACGAAAAAGTTATCTATACATGATTATTAAGAATAATACTTCGATATTGGAGGAATGAGTGATGAAGTTTAGTGATGATTTTTTATGGGGTGGAGCTACCGCAGCCAATCAATGTGAAGGGGGCTATAACGAAGGTGGGAGAGGACTTTCGAATGTCGATGTATGCCCAACAGGAGAAGCTCGATCTTTAGTAATTACAGGAAAGATGAAAATGTTTGATTTTGATAAAAATTACTATTATCCAGCTAAAAAAGGCATTGATATGTACCATCATTTCAAGGAAGATATTCAATTATTTGCTGAAATGGGCTTTAAGGTTTATCGAATGAGTATTGCTTGGACTAGAATCTTCCCATTAGGCGACGAAGAAAAACCAAATGAAGCGGGACTTCAATTTTATCAAGATTTATTTGAAGAATGCCGTAAATATAATATAGAGCCGCTCGTTACCATTACTCACTTTGATTGTCCGATGCACCTAATAAAAAAATACGGTGGTTGGAGAAACCGTAAAATGATTGATTTCTATATACAACTATGCCAGGTCATTTTTAAAAGATATAAGGGTTTAGTTAAATACTGGTTAACGTTTAACGAGATTAATATGATTTTACACGCTCCATTCATGGGGGCAGGAATTTATTTTGAAGAAAGTGAGAATAAAGAAAAGATAAAATATCAAGCTGCACACCATGAACTTATTGCAAGTGCAAAGGCAACTAAACTGGCTCGTGAAATAGATGGAAATTATATAGTCGGCTGTATGTTTGCAGCAGGAAGTGTGTATCCTTATAGTTGTAATCCCAAAGATGTTTGGGAAGCCACAAAATTAGATCGAGAAAGTTATTTCTTTGTTGATGTACAAGCAAGAGGAAAATATCCAAACTATGCTCTGAAAGAAATGGAACGTAATGGGACGATGCCAATAATGGAGAATGGGGACGAAGAGCTCCTCGCAAAATATACAGTAGATTTTATTTCCCTTTCCTATTACAACAGTCGCTGTGTTAGAACAGATAGTGATGGGGGAGATAATGCAGAAGGAAATTTATTTGCATCTACCAAAAATCCTTATTTGAAGTATAGCCAATGGGGATGGCCTATAGATCCGATGGGGCTAAGAATTACTCTAAATCATGTCTACGATCGTTATGAGAAGCCATTATTTATTGTAGAAAATGGGTTAGGGGCAAAAGATGAAGTGGACAAAAATGGTTATGTGGAAGATGATTATAGAATTGATTATTTAAGAGAACACATCCAAGCGATGAAAGATACGATTCAGTTTGATGGGGTAGATATTCTAGGATACACAACATGGGCACCTATAGATTTAGTGAGCGCAGGATCTGGTGAGATGGATAAGCGATATGGATTTATTTATGTTGACCAGGACAATAAAGGAAATGGAACACTAAAAAGAAGTAAAAAGAAGAGCTATTATTGGTATAAAAAAGTTATTTCCACGAATGGCGAAGATTTAGATTAAATAGTGTAGATGGCGTAATCACAGGGTTACAGCTATGATGGAAGAAATACTTCGTCACTGTACAAATGTGGATGCTAAAAAAAGGAAAATTAAAAATATACAAAAAAGAATCCCTAATTTAAAAGGATTCTTTTTTGTTCTTAAAAGCATTTATTGAGATGGCATCACGTTTTAAGAGCCCTACATAATTAACTGGCTAAATACTTAAAGATGTATTAATTATATAAGTAGGAGAATATAAAAGCGAAAGTTTAAACTAGAATCTCATGAACAATTTATGATAAATTGCCATTATCATAAATTTTAGAGGTACTATCATGTCTTAATAACGGGACATGATAGTCTAAACTTCTGTTAATTTTTTCGTTTTTATATTAATGGGTATAGGAAAGTATTCTACAAATATAAAATAAGATTGACAACAATAGATTACAAGTGTAATATTCAGTTGAGATTACATTCGTAATCTATGGAGGTGAAATTATAACTAATGAAAGAATTACCTAAAATTTCAGAAGCTGAATTAGAAGTTATGAAAGTACTGTGGGCGAACTCTCCACAAACGGCAAATGAAGTAATTGAAGCGTTGGAGGTGAAAATGGATTGGAAACCCAAAACGATTCGAACGCTGATTAATCGATTAGTACACAAAGAAGCAGCGGCTTACCATCAAGATAAAGGGCGTTTGTACTCTTATTATCCTTTGGTATCGCAAGATAGTTATTTACAAGTAGAAACGAAATCTTTACTTAAACGTTTCTATGGTGCAGCATTTAAACCTTTGCTTGTAAATTTCTTGAAAGAAGAAAAGCTGTCTTCAGAAGATATTAACGAACTTAAACGCATTCTTGATGAGAAAACTGAGGAAAATCAGAGGAAGGATAGATTATAGTGATAGAAAAATTTATAAATATCTATCTACCTGCTTTTTTTGATTGGATGATTGAGACCTCCATTATGGCTAGTATATTAGTGGGTCTAATCTTATGTATCAAGGTCTTGTTTAAAAATAAGTTAACGCCACGCTGGCAATATATGCTGTGGATCATATTAATTATAAGACTTGTATTACCTTGGTCGCCAGATAGTTCCTATAGTATCTATTCTGTTCTTACTTACAAGAGTGATGATGCATTCATTTCTAGCCAAAACCCTGTAGCTAGTTTTGTTTCAAAAGAACGCATGCAAGAATTGAAAGGTATAGACGATACAAAGGTTCTCCCAAAAGAAGATACTTATACCTCAAGTTCAACACAAGCTGATCAGGCAAACAAGACACAAACACACAATAATAAAAAGCAGGATAATGAGACGATTTCATTTTATACAGTCTGTATATGCATTTGGCTTACTGGCGTTATCCTTCTAAGTGTTGCTACTTTTGTAATGAACAGGCGTGTATTACTTTACATAAAAAAACAGCCTGTTATTACAGATGAGAAGATTGTTCAAATTTTTGAAAAGTGTAAGCAATCTATGTCTGTTCAAAGGAATATTCCTTTGCTTGTATCTGGAAAGGTTTCCAGTCCGACAGTGTTGGGATTTATTAAGCCAAAGTTGTTATTGTCAACTGTACATATGAAAATATTAGATGAACAACAGTTACGATATATTTTCCATCATGAATTAGCTCACATCAAACGAAGAGATGTTGGAGTAAATTGGCTTATGCATGGCTTACTCATTTTAAATTGGTTTAATCCCATTCTATGGTATGCCTACTCATGTATGCGGGAAGATCAAGAACTAGCATGCGATGCATTAGCCCTTACATATATAGATTCAGAGGAACAAATTGCGTATGGACATACTATTATTAGTCTATTGGAACATTACTCAAGTTATTATCAAGTACCGAGTATGGCAAATTTCAGTAAAAATAAAAGGATGTTAAAAAGGAGAATTTTAATGATTAAAAAATTCAAAAAAAATTCATATCGTTGGTCTGCACTAGGAGCTGTAGCAGTTATTGCAGTATCATCTGTATCCTTATTAAATGCCCGTGCTGATATACCAACTAATTCTGAGAAACAACAAACAGAAGTGAAAAATAATATGAACGAATTAAAAACACAACCCGAAATCTTTATACAGCAAATTGTAGAAAAAATGATTGGTACAAAAGAACAGGCAGAAGCAGAATTTTTAGTTTCCGAAGGAGAGTACAATATTTTACTTAAAGAACTTGGAGTGGCACGAAACCTGTTTACGAAAGAAGAATTTGAACGATTTGTTGATTTAGAAACAGAGTCATATACTTTGGGCAAAAAAATAAAGCTAGTTGGGAGTCCTGAAAAGTTAGACACAGAGGAACAGAACAAATATAAGGAAAATGATAAAGAAATTGGACCATTTAGAGAGAAAATTTATTGGAATTTTAGATTAACTAAAAAGGAAGCACAGAAGTATCTTGATTTTCCAATTAAGACACCAACTTCTGTAGTAAAAGAGTTTAAACTAGCTGGAGAAGATGTTCAAACTTCGATGACTCCTGGCAGGAAGAATCCTGTTATTGTTTCTGAATATCGCAGAGGAGATTCGTTGTCTTGGTATGTTGTGAACCAATCTGTAGTTAGAGATAAAGAAGAAAATCCATTTTACGGTATAGTAGAAGAGAGTGAAAAGTTAACAAATTATGAATTAGAAGGTGCAAACATTACTTTTGCAGAATCATCTGAAAGTACTACGAAGTATATGGAAGTAATTGTTCCTGCAAAAGGAAAAAATAGCGCTTATCAAATCATAATACTTGCAAATGATGTTAGTAAAGAAGAATTAGAGAAAGTTATCCTGTCCTATATAAAATAAAAAAATAGAGTCTGAGGATCCTGTTCCTGAGGCTCTATTTTTTTTTTAGAAAGAATCATTCTACGCGAATGTACAGAAAAGTTCTCTGTTTATTAATAGAATTACTATTAAAAATCATGATAAAGATGCTCGTAGATATATATAACTAAAGCAATTCCTTTATAAAAAAGTACCCACTTGGTTGTCCTAAAACAATGATACGAATGGAAGTATCCACTTTCTTGTCTAAAAAGTGGCCATTTTCATGTCTTTCTACAACAACAAGATGGGGGGGGAGGGGTTAACT
Source organism: Bacillus sp. CH_48 (assembly GCF_038008465.1). Lineage (NCBI taxonomy): Bacteria > Bacillati > Bacillota > Bacilli > Caryophanales > Bacillaceae > Bacillus > Bacillus sp. CH_48. The sequence goes on from NZ_JBBOZF010000001.1 coordinate 248,098, forward strand.
CTCATCTTCTCAAGAGTTCGTTAAATTCCTATTTAACGAACTCTTGGATACTGGAACTCTATTCCTATTATAGTGGTAGCTTAGTTGGTTTTTAGGTTTGTAATTCATAGCTAGTTTTAAGTTAAGTGACTATTTTGATTGGTCTATAAAGAATTAATTGTTTCGTGTCCTTATCAGCTCAATTAATTCTGGAAATAATAAAGATTTTATAAATTTTTGGCTATAATTACTTTATATTTATGATATTTTAACCCTGTTACATTTATTGCAAGTGACAGATATCTTTGAAGCGTAGAAAGATCTTATTTCTACGCTTCTTTTTAATAAGTAGTAGATTTAGTGTTTTTTCAGATTTGTTATATAAGATTTTACAGCTTGTAATAAGAATTCTTCCTGTCTCATACCAGCTTCCTCTGCCATTTGAACTACTTTTTGCTTGAATTCATGATCTGCATGAAAAGTTAATGGCTCTACATTACTTTTAAAGTAAATACCTTCTACATGTGGAAGGATCGTGCCGGCTTTCATATGAGAATATAAGTACTTAATCTCCTCTTGAAACTGCAATGGATCTACTTGTAATACGAAAGGTTTAATTTCTAATCTGATAGTATCTGATGAAATACTCAATCGCATATTTGTGACACCTAGCTCCTTATAAAATAAATTTATTAGATTATAAGTTATGGAATTAAATAGTTGAGGTTTTTTAAATGAAAAAGATAAATACCCTCGTTTTGTAATTACCGCTTTTTTAATGAAAGGTTCAAAGGTGTAATCATGTTCCTTATAAGTGGATAGAGGGAAAATTTCTTCGTCCTCTGTAAGAATCTTCCCGTCTGCTCCATTGATCTCTATTACCCTAGCTGTTTTTCCGTTATGTTGATGTGTTAATAATTGATATAAGTATATATCTTCATCTTGAATCTTCGTAATGAATGTTTTTCGCTCTTTTGTTTTGGTTTTTTCATAATCAAGCATAAAAATCTCGAGCTCTTCCTCATCGATAATATATACTTGTTTTCCTCTTTTTTCTACCATTGTTGCGGGTAATTTTCCAGATTTGATGTATGTAAAGATAGTAGATGGTGCAACATTAAGAATTTCAGCTACTTCTTTCGTGCTAAGGCCTTTAACCTTATTTTTATTTTTTAAACGTTCAATATCCTCTAAATAGAAAATCTTACTACCGAATTGCTTCCAGTTATCTTTATATACACATTCTATTAATCCATCTTTTTCTTTTTTTAAAATTGTTTGTACCGTTACTCCTAATAAGTCGGCTGCCTCTTTGGTCGTTACAGTAGGTTTTGTAATGAACAATAAATCGTGTGTCATAAAAGGACACCTCCATAACTATCGTTTGCTAATATTTTAGATATGTATATATCATATCAGAATCTGATTTATATTTAAAATAAGAAATAGATTTTATTAAACATCTTAATCATTTTTATGGTTTGAAAATCTTTTTAATTCATTTTATATGTTAATAACTTTTTATTGTTGTTTTTGTTATTAAAGTAATATAAAAATTATGGAGTTAACTATTAAAAAATATCTATTTACTAATAAACTATAAAAAAATATAAGTATAAGTAAACAGAGAAGAATGTAGCGTTCTTACAGAAAGAAAATGAAATATCATTTGTATAATTAATAGAAGTAAAATAAAATGATAATTATAAGTAATAAAGATAATTATATTAATAATCTTCAATAGGAGAGGTTAATTCGAAATATGAATAATAAATATGTAAAAGAAAATTTATCAATTATAAACAATCAAAGTGAGTATATAGATACATATGTAGAGAATATAAGAGATATCGTTCCATTTCTGCATAACAATAGTTATGTAGATAAGGTGGAAGAGAAGATGGAGGTTGCAGAAAAAGAGGGAAAGAGTAAATATACGTATTTAAGTGACATAGAAGTCATTTATCATTTCGTACATTTACAAAAAGATATGGATGAGAAGAAGAATAGAAGAGAGGATACGAAAAAGAGTTATATCTCAGAAATTGTATTATTTTGTCAGTGCATGGTGCAGCATGCAGAAAAATTTGAATTGAATGGGGAAGAGGTACAGAAAAAGGAATCTTTATTGAAAACATTGCAACCTTGGCATATTCGTAAATACAATTCTTGGTTGAAACGGGTAGAGAACGGTAGGAATGGTGACACATATGCAGTTGCAACACTTGCAAAGAAAACAGTGCTCATTCGTTCTTTTCTAAAACATCTTCATGTATTTTCTTATATTGAAAAACCTCTTCATGAAGAACTGCAGCGCGCAAATGTAAATGAGCAGGATCGGCCAAATCGGGATCTATCCTATGATGAGGTTATGAAAATTTTAGGGTTTTATAAAGAAAGAGGACATTTAGTAAACTATACAATTTTACTTGCACTGGCAAGTACTGGTGCAAGAATTCAAGAATTGTGCAACGCGAGAGTGAAGGATTTACATTATGACGGAAAGTACTGGTTAAAAGTTACTGGAAAAGGGGATAAAGTGCGTGAACTTTTCATTTCGGAACATTTATACCAGTGTATTTGTGAAATGAGGCGGAGAAGAGGATGCCAAACCGTATTGGAAAAAGGGGATGAGAGTCCGTTATTTATAAATCAAAGAGGAAATACTTATAACTCTAAAACACTATCAAATCAAGTAACAGATATGATAAAAAAGACAAACTTAGAGTTTCTATTGTATCGTGAAAATCCAGTAACAGCGCATACATTTCGTCATGCTTTTGCAATTATGGCAGTAGAACAAGGTAATGCAGATTTATATCATTTAATGCAAACACTTGGTCATGAAAATATTCAAACGACTAAAATATATTTAGAAAAGCATATGAAGCGTAAAAATAATGTTGGATCTACTTTCGCAGATATGTTGGTTTGAATTATATATAGTTTATAAGGGTATTTAATTATATGTTTTTTACATAATTAAATATTATATATGTTCGTTTATTCGTTGTGAAGATATACAATTGGAAATCTTTACTTGCCGCTGCAGATGTGTTAAAACCTAAGTTTTCGCAAATCAGAAGATGGATATTAGAAGACACAAGGGATAAATAGCAACGTTACTATTACTAAAAGGATTTTTTAAGGATTGAGCAAGTTTATTCCTATGTACATTATCATATTGAATCGAAATGGCATACAGCAAGGCGTAAAATGAAGCCACAAAAAACTATAAAAAACGTAATCGAGACAAGCAAAATATCTCAATTATAAAACTATGGCTAGAAGTTTCATCAAGAATTTAGCCACACAAGAAGATTTAAATATGCTAAAAGAATTAATTACAGAAAAAGAGGGAAATGATTGTGTTAGAAAATAAATTAGGTATCAAAAATCAGTTGGAATTGAATCGAGTGGAAGAACGGCTTTCAAAAATGAAAATCAAAGATTTATATGATTCAGGAGAGATAAACTGTATAGAAGTTGGTACATTCAAGGGTCTTTCTGACATTCATAAATACCTATATGAGGATATTTATTTCTTTGCTGGAAAGGTTCGAAAGGTTAACATAGCGAAGGGGAATTTTCGATTTGCTCCTGTTATGTATCTAAGCCATTCACTAGAACATATAAACACTATGCCACAAACAACCTTTGATGAAATCGTTGAAAAGTATGTTGAAATGAATATTGCCCACCCTTTTAGAGAAGGAAACGGTAGAGCGACTAGAATATGGTTAGATTTAATCTTTAAGAATGAAATTCAACAGGTGGTTGACTGGAATGGGATTGATAAAGAAGATTATTTACTGGCAATGGAACGCAGCCCGATTAAAGATATTGAAATTAAGCATTTACTCCAAAATGCACTTGTGGATAAAATAAATAGCCGTGAAGTATTCATGAAAGGAATTGATATTAGTTACTATTATGAGGGATATACTGAATATGATATAGAGGATTTATAAATAAAAAAGGGCTAAAATAGCCCTTTTTTATTTGCGTCTTGAAGAGGATATTTCATATAAAATCGGCATAAAAGGATTCTACTAGGAATCCCCATTGTTATTTGGAACGTATCCTTTATGTTAAGATTTATAAAAGAAGTTATTTTTTTCTGATAATTAATATTAATACGTTTTGTGTAATTAATATACGTAAATGTTTTTATATTTCATTAATGTATTCCTTTTCATCTGCATGAATTATTTATTGCAACAGGTTTTCCGTCCCAAATAAGATACTCTAACAAAGGACAATATAAGTATCTTTATAATGATTTTTCAATATAATCAATGTGTTTATGAAAGGAACTCTGTGTTATTTTTGCTTTTTTACTAACTAATACAGCTTCAAACAAAGGACACAATTGCTACATACTAAGTGTAATTTATTACCTATTCAAAATTCTGTCTATTCAATCTTTCTAAAAATAAAAAAAGATTAAACTTATAAATATACAAGTTATAATGAGGGCGTCGAGACATAATCTATTACCTCTAGAGAAAATATCAAACCTCGTTTTAGTTTAAAAATTCTAAAGACCTTGCCAGTAATTTTCTGAAATTTTACATACTGATCTGATTACTATACGGAGGGTAGTGGATCAGAAGGGAAGTTTATTCAACTCAACAAAGAAAGCGTTATCAAATAAATTTTATTTTGAATTGGTCATTCCAATAACTTAGATTCAACTGCAATTAAAAATAATAAATTATGGGGGCGTTTATATGAACATGAATGTAGCTTCTATTAAAGAGAAAAAGATTGTTAAATACAAAAGTTGTTCTGATGTGATTGGGCCCATAATGATAGGCCCTTCAAGTTCACATACTGCAGGTGCTTTGGCTATTGGAACAGTTGCTAATAGATTATTTCAAGGTCTTCCAAAAAAAGTTGTGGTAAAGTATTATGAATCATTTGCTGAAACCCATAAAGGTCACGGAACTGATTTTGCAATTATTGCTGGTATATTAGGCTTTGCTGCTGATGACAGCAAAGTGCCAGATGCTATTAAAATAGCAGAGTCTAAAGGAATTGACATTACCTTTATTGAAAAATCGGGTAATAGTCCTGCCGGTCATCCAAATACGGCAGATGTATATGTAGAGGATGAAAGTCGAAGTATTAGAACGATGGGTATTTCGGTCGGTGGTGGGTTGATTGAAGTCATACATGTTGAAATTGGTGGATTTAACTTAGATCTGCAGGGGCCATTGCCAGTTGTTATTGCGATTTCAGAAAGAGCGGACTTTGAATTTGTTTTACGCAGGATCTTTAAACAATATGATGTGGAAATTAACAACTTTCATAGTTTGGAAGATAAAACAAAATATTTATATGCATTCGTGTTAGATTCGATATTGCCTGGTAATGTTCAGAAGGAATTAGGAGATTTAAGCAATATAGCTAATCTTATTATTCTTTAGTTACATTAAGGAGTGAAAAATATGTATATGGCCATAAAAGAAATTGTGGATGCAGCTAATAAAAGTCAAAAGCCAATTTATGAATTAGCAATCGAACAGGAAATCAAACAAACTAAAACTTCTTATGAAGAAGTTTGGAGTAAAATGGAACGAAATTTAGCGACTATGCAACATGCAATAAATAAAAGTATCGAAGGTGACGGTGTATTTTCTCCAACCGGTTTAACCGGAGGGGATGCTGTGAAAATTAAAAACTATCGAGAAAATAGGAAAACTCTTTCTGGAGATTTGATGGTGTTAGGGATTCAAAGTGCTATCGGTGTTAATGAAGTGAATGCTGCATTAGGAGCTATTTGTGCAACTCCAACAGCAGGTGCGAGTGGAACGATTCCGGGAGTCCTATTTAGTATTAAAGATACATTGCAGTTAAGTCATGAAGATATGATTTATTTTCTATTCACTTCAGCGTTATTTGGAACGATAGCCGCAAACAACGCTTGTATTTCAGGAGCGTACGGAGGATGTCAAGCTGAAGTAGGAAGTGCCTCAGCGGATGGCTCCGGCAGCTGCGGTAGAAGCTGCCGGAGGAACGCCACAGCAATCCTCTGAAGCTTTTTCGACCGCATCACAAAATTTACTCGGCTTAGTTTGTGATCCGGTCGCTGGTTTGGTAGAAATTCCTTGTGTAAAGAGAAACGCCATTGGAGCGACAAATGCTTTAGCAGCAGCAGACATCGCATTAGCCGGCGTAAACAATATCATCAATGCTGACGAAGTTATTGAAGCAATGTATAGGGTTGGAAGACAGATGCCTCGTGAGTTAAGAGAGACAGGTTTGGGCGGGATCGCCGCTACACCTACAGGGATTACCATTAAAAATAAAATCTTTGGGGAAAAACAATTAAATCAATAAACAGCTATCGAGTATATTGTGAAATGTTTAACGATATGTGCTCTATTGTTCGCCTAAGGATGTCTGTATGTTGGGGGATTATCAATAAAATATACTACTATATAATTAAAATATTTTGTAAGTGGTAACAACCCCTTCAGGTTGATGCTTCGCTAATTTTTTGATTTTGATTAATTTAGAAGAGGGATATTCGTTGTGATGCACTATATAAGCAATTCATTTTTCAAGAACGGTCTATATTCCTATACCTTAAATATAGAATTAAGAATAGGACACAAGGAGGAATTATTATATGAATGGGAATACTGCAAAAAACATAGAATTTCAAGCTGATATTACTGCAGTAACAAATGAGAAATATCTAGACCCTAAAAAGTGGCATAAACAGGATACTACCTGGGCATTGAGCCTTTTTGGAACAGCAATTGGAGCAGGGGTACTCTTTTTACCGATTAATGCAGGTTCAGGTGGTTTATTATCATTGCTGTTAATTACCATACTTGCATATCCTGTTATGTATTACTCACATAGGGCGCTTGCTAAAATGATTTACGCTTCGAATTCTGCCGATGAGGGAATTACAGGTACTATAAGAGAGTATTTCGGAAATAAGGCAAGTATCATTTTTAACATTGTATATTTCGTCTCGATTTATACGATCGTGCTAATGTATTCGGTCGCACTTACAAATACCGCCAGTAGTTTTATCGTGCATCAATTGCACATGCCGGAGCCTCCAAGGGCCATTTTATCGCTTATATTAGTACTCGGTCTTATCGCTATACTAAATTTTGGGCAAGATATAACTGTAAAGATTATGAGCATGCTAGTGTATCCTTTCATAGTTTCTCTACTTTTTATCGCAATATCTTTGATTCCACAGTGGAATACGTCAATGCTTAGTTTTTCAAGTGTTTCTACTGCCTCAACAGGAACAGGATATTTAGGGATAATATGGATGATACTTCCGATTATTGTATTCTCGTTTAATCATTCGCCTATGATTTCGTCATTTGTTATGAAGCAGAGAGCTACGTATGGAATAGAAGCTACTGATGCCAAATGTGCTCAAATACAAAAAGTTTGTTATATCATGACATTTGCTGTTGTTATGTTCTTTGTTTGGAGCAGTACCTTAAGTTTGACTCCAAATGACCTTAAGGTGGCAAAAGAACAGAACTTGTCAATCCTATCATATCTTGCTAATGAGCTTAATTCGCCAGTAATCACTATTGCAGCTCCTATCATTGCGTTTGTGGCTATTACAAAGTCTTTCCTTGGCCATTATATAGGAGCGTATGAGGTAATGCGTGACATGATTATCAAGTCCGGTAAAAAACGTGGGAAAGATATAGGAGAAAAAACAGTTAAGACAATGATTCTTACTTTTGTCGTATTAACATGCTGGTATGTTGCTTATACAAATCCAAGTATTCTTGGAATCATTGATGCCCTTAGCGGTCCGCTAGTTGCTGCTATCTTATGTATATTACCAATGTATGCGATCCATAAAGTACCAGTACTTGCTAAATACAAAGGGAAAGCGAGCAATGTATTTGTCATTATTATAGGTATCCTTACTGTCTTAGCAAGTATTCAGTCATTATTCTAATCCACTGTTGTTAGTACTGATGCAAAAAACATGGGAAATGAAAAAAATAAAAATTCTTATCGGAACTGAACTCTATATTGTTGAACTAAAGAGATCATGGTTTTGGACAAACTCCTCATCTTGGAGAGTTTGTCTTTTTAATTATATGCATAACTTTTATACTAGCTTAAACAGACTAGATTAATAGTAAATGAAAACTTCATACAAACCACACATTAACTCCACTACTAGCACAAACTACAGTTGTATACTTTAATTATCATTTTTCAACAATAAACATTCGAACATACTAATATTATGTAATATGGAAGTTGCACTACATTAGAAGAAAACAAATAAGGGAGAGCGTATACTATGACAAGATTTGCGAATCAGCATGTAGAGAACACGATTTTAGAAGAGGATGTAGAGCTTTTAAAACTTATGGCACACCCAATGCGTTTAAAACTGATCAATGAGCTTTCTAAACATAAAACACTAAATGTAACCCAAATGACCGAAATTTTAAACATTCCACAATCAACAGTTTCCCAACACTTATCTAAAATGAGAGGGAAGGTTCTAAGAGGAAATCGTCAGGGGTTAGAAATTTACTATAGCATCGAAAACCAAAAAGCTGAAGAAATTATGGGATTATTAGGACCAATACAATAAAATATTAAGTTTACCATTTAAAGATTTACTTATATAGAATACTAAGCCCTCCTTGTTGTGGAGGGTTTTTATTTATTAATTTTTTAAGTAATTATTACTTTAATCCAATGACATCAATATCTTAAATATGTCACGATTTAAAAGAAGAGGGAATATCAGCTGTTTTTCATAGCTTATCAAATGGCGAAGTTCCTAAGGGTGGAGTAATCACGGAAGAAGGTATATTAGACAATACCATCTATACAAGCACTATGTGCATGGAGTCTGGCGCATATTATTATCATACCTACGATTGTAGACAAATTAAAACCATTGATTTATTTGATGCAAACTAATTAGAATAGGTAAACTGTATAAAATACAAATTCAGGGTTCTTATGTGGTTTTAATCTGTTTTTAAATGAAAAATCAATAACTCATAAATATTACAACCTTCCAAAAATCAAAAAGGAAGCGTGATTAGCTTGTAGATTAAGTCTGTTTTAAAACTGATGTATACGGGGGACAATCCCATAAACATCAGTTTTAAAACATTAGATACTTTATTTATCAAGTTAATGCGAGTTACATCAGTATAGGAAACGTTGGAAATCTAAATCTTTGTTTATATGTTAATTACTTCAAACGTATCCCTTCGAATGCGTTTATAACCAAGTCATGTACATAGGATTCATCCAACTTTTCACCGGTTACTAGCAAGCGATAAAAAATTGGTCCGTAAATGAGATCGATGCTTAATTCAACATCGAGGTTTTCTTTTAATTCTCCTCTGTTAATTCCCTTCTCCAGAAGTTGCTTTGCTTGCAGTCGACGTGGCTGGAAATATCGAGCACGATATTCCTCTGCTAGTTTCGAATCAAATTGCCCTTCGCCAACTAACTCATTGATAATAGTTCCTTCTCGACTTATCAAAAAACTGGCTAAACTTGTAGCGTGAATTAAAATATCATTCAAGGCTGAACCTGTGTCAGGTACAGGCAATCTGGCAGCAGCAGAAAGAAAACCATCCATTACCACAGCAGCCTTATTTGGCCACCATTTATAAATCGTAGCTTTGCTGACTTTAGCACGGTCTGCAATTTTATCGACTGTGACTGCTTTAAATCCACTTTCCAATAATAACTCATAGGACGCAGAAAGGATGGCCTTTTGGGTTTCGATATTACGTGGTCGACCTCTTTTACCTTGCACATTAATCATTCCTTTCAAAAACATAAACTATACGTTTAGTATATATTTTTAGTTAATTAATAAACTGCACGTTCAGTTTGTTAATTAACTAACTAACATCTTGTAATGGTATGGCTACATTTAGGTTCCAAAATTCAATAATTAAATTGCTAAAAAACATTTAGAAAAGGGGGATAAAAAAGAGAGGAAATTGGACCTTTTAAAAGCAGAATGGAAATTAGCTCAGACTTAATTTATTACAATAAAAAATGGCATCGCAATAGTACTTGCCGAAGTGATTTAGTAATTTTGAAATAAAAGTATGGGAGGAAATACTTATGTCTAATTTTAAAAATAAAGCAATTGATAAGGACATTTCATCAGGTTTAATCATTCTTTTAGCAACTGCATGTGGTATTATTGTGGCTAATCTTTATTATGCACAGCCTTTAACTGGGCTAATTAGTAATGAAATTGGGCTTTCTAATAGTAGCGCTGGATTAATTGTAATGCTAACTCAAATTGGATATGTTGTTGGCTTATTATTTCTTGTGCCTTTGGGGGATATTGTTGAGAATAAAAAATTGATACTTATATTGTTATTTTTAAGTGCATTTGCGCTCATTTCTATGGTTTTTGTAAAAAGCGCAACCTTGTTGTTAATTGCTCCATTCTTTATCGGACTGGGTTCGGTCGCAGCGCAAGTGCTCGTACCTCTTGTATCATATCTTTCATCTGAGAATGCACGCGGTCGCGTAGTTGGCAATGTCATGAATGGTCTGTTATTAGGTATTATGCTTGCGCGACCGAAATCTAGTCTAGTAGCCGATATGTGGGGATGGAATGCAATATTTGCTTTATCTGCTACTGTAATTATTGTTTTAGCGTTTGTATTATCGAAAGTACTCCCTACTAGGAAACCAAAGGCAAAAACAAATTATATAGCCTTACTTAATTCAATGTGGCAACTGTTACGTACTACTCCAATTTTACGCCGTCGCGCCATTTATCATGCTTGTGTATTTGGGGCTTTTAGTTTATTCTGGACCACTGTTCCATTATTATTATCTAGTCCTGCTTTTCATTTTTCTCAGACTGCCATAGCATTATATGCACTTGTCGGAATTACAGGTGCAATAGCCGCTCCAATAGGTGGTCGTCTAGCTGATCTTGGCTGGACACGACCCGCCACTGGGATAGCTCTCACTGTTGTTATTATTTCTTTAATACTTCCACTTTTTATTCAAAGTAGCTCGCCCTTTGGAATAGCTGTTTTAGTAATTGCTGCAATTCTGTTAGACATGGGAGTATCTGCAAAGCTTGTGCTTAGCCAACGTTTAATTTTCTCGTTGAGTCCAGAAATCCGTAGTCGATTAAACGGGCTATTTATGGCTATTTTCTTTTTGGGAGGTGCTGTTGGATCCTTTATTGGAGGATGGGCATATGCCTTAGGTGGATGGAATCTAACATTATGGATAGGAATCGCTTTTCCGACTATAGCTCTACTTTATTTTGCTACAGAGAAATAGTTCTATAATTTAGTTTTACCAGTCAGGATATGGAATGCCTATTTATTGTTATATCTGAGTTTTAAAGGTTATTTGTGAATTGTATGGAGTTTTTGTATTAGACGCAAATTTTTATTTTCTATTGCTGTAAGTGGAAAAGACTCACCTTGTTGAATATATCTGAAATGCAATAAAAGAGAGCTTGTGTAAAAACACAAACTCTCTTTAAAAAGAAATAACGCAATTGAGATATCTATATATTAACAATTGGCTTCTTATAATTCTATACTTCCTATGTTGAGAAATAATATATTGGTAGTTTGTTAAAACTTAAATGTATTATTGACTTAATATTTCAGCTTTTATGCAAATAACATTGAATTTGAGATATTTTTTAAAATATTGGTAATGATGAGGTTTTATCTTGAAAATCGTTTAAATCTTATGTTTAAACGATTGAATTGAGAACAAGGTCTTCCTATAGACAGCAGGAAATACACGGTTCTCTACAGAAAAAGAAAAACAAGGTAACATCAAAAAGAGACAGATAGTTTTCATTAGCTGTGAAATCAATAAGTGCTAAGTTAATGTCTATCAATTGTTATTGCGGAAATTGTGAGGAAGGAGGTGGAGTAAGAAGCAGAAATTGCTATGCCTTTTGGAAGATTACTGACCAAGAACGCGTTCCGTTTTGTGATACAGAAGTCGCAACTCCAAAGTAATTAAAATCTGGGTTTAAAATCTGTGCTCTATGCCCAAAGGTGCTGATATTCATCCACCAGTTTATTGCCTCTTTAGCAGTTCCAGGTTGGCCGCAATAAAGGATCCAACCAAGTTTTAATCCCGTAATACCTGCGTTTTTTAACATTTTACCCTCGTCTCCGTTGAAGGTAGGGCTGTAATGTTGACAATTTCCAGTAATAGCTACGTCATTTACTTTTAATTGGGTTACTTGAGTTATGCGGTTATTTATAGATAAAGGTTTTAGTCCTGCTTTTTGTCTTTCTTGATTAAGAAGATTTATCATTCGAGTTACTTCAGGGTTAATTTGCCTGAAATACTCATTATAATAATCATAAGGAGATTGATTATATCTATTAAAATAATGGTACAGAACAGGCTCAAACATGAATGATCCCCCCCGATTTTCCTAAATTAACCATATATTTTATGTTTAATTTAGGAATGTAGTAAATTGTCCATTGATAAAAAAGTCCTGAGTAAAAACTCTCATTAATTATTGTATTCTAAACGTGTGCCCCCACATGTTAAAACAAAAAGACTAGAAGCAACTGGAAAAGCAACATGAATTCATTGGTCTGGTACAGGATGTAATGGATCATTGTGAACATAATCCTATTGTCCATTATCAATCGATATATAATGAAAAGTTTTTCCTTTATAATTTGAAAACCTATTGATGTGATTTAAGTTTCATGAAAAGCTATATATCTAAAATAGGAGGCTTAATACCGTTAAGGAGATCCCAAGAACTTAATCCGAAAGAATATTCGAAATGCGGATAATCAACTATGCTGGTAAAATGCCCACCCCAACTTAAACCAAGTTTTTCTCCTATATACCCCATTTGTTTGAATTTTTTGATGTTCTCCCAAGGGATAGAAGTATTTACGTACGGCGCAGCATCAAAGGCTAATCCCCAGTTGTGATATGATTCCCCGCCTCTAGCGTTTGTTACCTTTTTACCAAGTTTCCATCTTCCTAAAGAAAATAACTGATCCTGTTCACTCCAACTTCTAAACACTGAATATATTCGAACATCTAAACCATTAGCTTTCGTTAATTCTAGAAACTCTTTAGCTAACATCTTAACAAATGGGTGTAAGGAGTTTAAGTGACTAGAGCTAGCATAAAATTCATTTTTAGAATTAGGATTAAATAATCTGTGGCGTGTTCTAGGTGTAATATCTCCAGAAGGGTATAAATTTTGCTTCTTTTGGTATTCTTGTGTGGATTGAATAGTTGATATACCGAATATTCCATCAAGTTGTCCCGAATAAACGCCTTCAGTTTGCAGCTTTTTTTGTATTAATATTACGTTCTCAAACAATGATTTCCAAGTCTTCATTTCTACAATTCCATTTGGATTTAATTTAGTTTTCTCTTGAAAAATTTTTGTGTATTTATTTGTCTTTTCATCAAAAAAACCAGTAATAGCAAGTTTTTCATAGTATACTCCCAAACCGCTTAGATTTAATTGAAGAATTGTTACATAATATCCTGTAGAACCTAATTTAATAGTGGGTAAATTCTCCATATGTCACCTCTGGATTTTAGAATGCTGTTACTTATTTATAGATGATTTAAACTTTATTATGACAGACACCAATAGTAAAAGATGAAATAGCAAATGTTTTCTGTTATATTTACATAGTTTTCAAAAGGAACATTTTTTTAATTAATTTTGTCTTAAAGTGAAAGTTACTATATTCAATAGTAATAAGTAGTTTTTCTATTTTCTAAATATAAATTTAAATTAATTTATAACTTTCTTTGTAATAGGCAAGTATAGTTTTGAATTAAATTATCTTTATTAATAAGGTTATTTAACTTTTATAGTATGTAGCAAAAATGTAACTATATTAACCACTCAGATTGAAGGGGTATTTTGGATTGACTAGCAGAAGGTGGTGAAGTTCTAATAGAGCTGTCCATACTTGTCTTTTAGGAATTTTATATAAATTTTTGAGAAAATAGGCTATTATATGATTTCCAAAAAATAGATATGAACATAGTATTTTGGTTAAAGGGGTCCTTTATTAACTTTGTTTATATATGAGAGGTTAAATATAAAGACGATTTAAATGAGAGGAGAGATGGAATTGTATAATTCTTATCAACATTATTTAGGGAGTTCTAATTCCCAATTTAATGCAGCAGGAGCATATGGTAAAGAGCGGGAAGATTTTAAACGGCAACCAAGTGGAAAAATATTCGCGCAAATATACGAAAAAGATACGGAAAGCCCAATTAAGGGTGTCAAAGTATCAATTTATAAAATGACAGAGGAAGGGCGTATTTTATCTTCCCATCGGGATGAAGTTATTACTATGTATACGAATGAATTCGGTGAAACTGAAACAGTTGCATTACCTACCCCTCCTATTGAGAATTCGCTAGATCCTTTAGGTTCAAAACCGTATTCTGAATATGCGATATCCATTGAAGCTGCAGGTTATGCACCTGTAGTATTACGTGGTACACAAATTTTTCCCGATGTTACAGCTGTTCAAAAAATGGAACTTATACCTGTTAATAGAACAGAGGGACGGGACTATGTTGAAGTAATTGATATTCCGGAACATACATTAATTGGACAATATCCCCAGCAAGAATCACAACAGGAACTACAACAAGAATTGGCGAAAAATTTAGAAACAAGACAAGATAGAGATATTGATGTTATAATGCCTGAATTTATTATTGTTCATGATGGTCATCCAAATACAAAAGCTCCAAGATATAAGGTTAGATTTAAAGAATATTTAAAGAATGTTCTTTCTTCGGAAGTGGCACCCACATGGAAAAAAGATGCATTATTAGCAAATGCCCTCTGCGTAATTTCATATTCATTAAATAGAATTTATACAAACTTTTATAAAGATAAAGGATTTACAATTACAAGCACTACACAGTTTGATCAAAAGTATATTCATGGTAGAAATACTTTTAATACAACTGATGACGCAGTGGAAGAAGTTTTCAAACAATACATTGCTAAACCTGGTGAGAACTTACCACTTTTTGCACAATATCGTAAAGGTAGAAAGCAACCATGCCCATACGGAAATCGCCCAGGGATGCTTTTTCAATGGGGATCAGCATGCCTTGCAGATCAAGGAATGAAGTACCCGGATATCTTAAAATACTACTATAAAAGTATAGAAATCCGTTTTGCTGAATTTATACAAGTAATTAAGCCATTCCCGGGATTTAATTTAAAGGAAGGAGATCAAAAAGGAGCTGTTTTGACCGTTCAAAAATACCTATTTCATATAAGAAAAAAGTATTTAGATATCCCTGAGGTAATAATAAGTGGTAAGTTTGATGCAAATACAGTAAATGCCGTCAAAAAATTCCAAAAAATATACGAGATTCCTGAAAGTGGAATTGTAGATGAGTTAACTTGGAATAAACTTAACGATATGTATGTGTATGTTACAAATCTTCCTGGAATTTATCCGATCTTACAAAATGGTAGTCAAGGAGAAAGTGTTAAAACATTACAGACATTATTGAAGAAATATGGTTATTACGACGGGCAAATAGATGGGTTTTATGGGCTTGGAACTGAAAAATCAGTGAAAGAATTTCAAAAAATTAAAGGTTTTACAGTTACAGGAATAGTGCGTAAAGAACTATGGAGAGTACTTGATGAATTACAACATACCTATGGATCTCCACGAACTACTTTAAATAATTTGGCAAATAATTCTGTGCCAGAGCAGACTAATAAAGTCGTCAATATTACAACATATCCACCCACTAATAATTTTAATCCATCATTAGCTTATCCTCCCTCTACGCCAATTATGACAAATTCATCTGCATATCAGCAACCACAATTTTTCTATTATAATAATGGATATCATCCTTATTATTAATTAGAGAATGTTATAAAATTTATTAGGAGTGATCAAAATGAATAGTTATAGAGGAAGGAGCAATAGTTGTGAAAGACTATTATTTTTATCCATGGAATCCACGGAATCTACGGAATACGTTATGTTATCAATCGAATCCATATTTGAATGAAAACCAATTTTCTTATGATACATGCGATTCTTACCGTGCACCAACAGGTAAGTTAATTGTATCTGTTTATGAAATGAATACAGATAAACCAATTAAGGGTGCAAAGGTATTTATTCGTAAGCAAGTTGAGACCAGTCAAGTTATTGCCACACTTCAAACAAATGACATTGGTTTAACAAGTGTCATTTCTCTATCAGCTCCTCCTAAAGAATATGCTTCAGATCCTACAGGTCCTAAACCTTATTCAGAATATATCCTTACAATTGAAGCACCTAACTATGGTGTAAAAGTAATTAGAGGCGTACAAATCTATGAGGGAATTACATCAAAACAAAGAGTAGATATGATTCCTGTTAATCGAACAGGAGAGCTGCACTCAATTGAAATTATTGATGTACCTAAGCATACATTAACTAAACAGTATTTAGAAAGACAAATTCATCCGTCCTTTATTTATCCTTCAGCTCTTCCTTCACATGCGCATAATTTAAATATACCCCAATATATTATAGTTCATGATGGAAATCCTAATGATTCGGCTCCAAGATATAAGGTGGAATTTAGGGAATATATAAAAAACGTAGCTGCTTCAGAACTATACCCTACATGGCCAAAAGAAGCCCTTAGAGCTAATATAATTTGTATAACATCTTTTGTATTAAATCGTATATATAATGCGCATTATTTGGAAAGAGGATTTACAATCAGTAGCACTCCTTCGTTTGATCAATCGTATCATTATGGTAGAAATACATTTTTTGAAATTGATGAGTTAGTTGATGAAATATTTAATCAATACATTACCAAACCATATAGTGTTGAACCGATGTTAATCGTATATAGTAGTGGGATAAGAAATTATCCAAATGAAAGATTTTGTAGATGGGGAAGCAAGTACCTTGCTGATCAAGGGATAGATTATGTTAGTATAATTCGTGCCTTTTATCCACTATCAGAGATTAACTTTTTATAATCAATAAGTAACAATGGAAAGTTAGAAAGGCAACTGAACAGTGTTATTTTTAGAAATATTATTTTGAAGTACTCAAAAAATAAAAAATATAAAACCGTGGAATAAATAATTTCTTCGGTTTTTATTAATTTCTTTAGTTTAATTCAAGTTAAAATTATAAAAAATATTGTTACTTTTATTGGAGTTAATAGAAAGCTACTAGGATTTTTAAGTATTTTTAGCCAAGAAGTCTCCTAGACTCCTTCCTGAAGGAGTGGTGAAGAGGCCTTACCCAGTGAGTAGGTGGGAGATGAATTGGATTCGAACAAGGCATGGCAGGAAGCCACCATAATTGTTCGACATACATGAAGTGTTACTTTATTATCTTTCGAATGTACGTTCTGTTTATAGTGGTTATATACGGAAATGTATTTGAATCAATAAATGATTAATAAAGCCTATAAGTTTCGTATCTATCCAAATTGAGTACAAGCAATTCTAATTAACAACACGATTGGATGTTCTCTTTTTATATTCAATCATTTCCTATCCCTATGGGATCACGCATACAAAGAAATATATGGTACATGTTCTGCCAAACTTCCTGCCATGAAGAAAGAGTTTGTTTTGCTAAAAGAAGTGGATAGTATTGCAATTCAGTCGTCTGTTCGCAAACTTGTGGATGCTTCCAGTCAATTATGTTCTTGTTGTGGATATCAAAACAAAGACGTTAAAAATCTAAACCTACGTAAATGAGACTGCCCTTCTTGCTTTACACACCATGATAGGGATGTTAACGCAAGTATCAATTTAAAGAATGAAGCTATAAGGATTCTAATCGCAAGGACTGCGGGAATAGCCTAATTAATTAGAGTTCGATAGAACTCTTTACTTAAGAATCCCTCATTTCTAAACGAAGTGAAAGTGTGGGGTAGTTCAATTCAACATTAATTTGCACAAGTTGATAATCATGCCCTCATTATGAGTTTACTTTGAAAAAGAATATTTAAGTAATTAAGAGAAGTTTTACTTAACCTTAAAATAAATAAAAACAATTAATTTAATTAAATGAATTTATTAATATAATTCGAAATCTTTAAGACTGTAAGGATAAAAATTCATATTACCAATGCATTAGAAAAATAGAGAAAAGGGCAATATATAAATAATGTTAAGAAATGTGTACTTAGGAGGATGAAAAATGTCTAATATGGGATTTGAAAAAGATTTACTCTTTAATCAAAACTTAATAGCTTTGCAACAACAGCAAGCCCAGAATCGTTATATTGAACGTTCAAACAAGCGTGAGAACCTGCAGAATGAATTACAGTATAAAAACCCATTAGAAGTAAGTAAACCAGAACGAGCTTTTTTTCGAAAAGCAATTATTAATCCACGAGATGGATTAGCGATAGAGCGTATAATTGGTGCGAGTGATTTATTTCCCATTTCTTATTTTGAAGCAGGACTTAAAGCTGCTAAACCTGTCTGTAGAATCGAGGTTCGGGATCGAATTGGAAGGGTTCGCGGACATGGCACAGGTTTCCTTGTATCGCCTTCTTTGCTACTAACAAATAATCATGTTTTAACAGATGAAGACGATGCATTATTTAGCCTCGCACAATTTGATTATGAATTGGGTTTAGATTTAAAAGAAAAAGAGATAAAAAATTTTCGTTTAGCACCAAATCGTTTCTTTATGACAAATGAGAGACTTGATTTTACATTAGTTGCCGTAGAAGAAACATCTGCTGACGGTACAAAATTGAGTGATTATAACTTTCTACCATTACTATCACGTAAAGGCGGAATATTGGTAGGTGAACACTTATCAATAATTCAGCATCCTTCTGGTGCGCCAAAAATGGTAGCAAATAGAGAGAATAAAATCTTAGACATATTTGATGATTTTATTCATTATGAAACTGATACTGAACCAGGATCTTCTGGATCAGCTGTATATAATGATGAATGGATAGTTATCGCGCTTCATCATGCAGGTGTTCCGGATCCAAAAGATAGTACAAAATATATAGCAAACGAGGGTATACGTATTAGTAGTATAGTTCAGTTTGTTATGAATCAGTTACAAAATTTAAGTGATGATAAGAAGAAACTACTTGATGAGCTTGCAAAAGGGTGGGAATTGGCTGAAGATAATTCTGAAATATTATCTTCAGAGAGTCTAGCTCCAGATTGGTATAAGGGGTCTAAAGGTTATGACTCGAAGTTTTTAGGTGATAATTATGAAGTTCCCCATCCTAAATTACGTTCTGATCTTGAAACAGATGTAGCACTTCTTAAAAATGGGGAGAGAATCCTAAATTATACACACTTTTCAATTGTCATGAGTCAATCCCGTCGATTAGCATATTATACTGTAGTTAATCTTGATGGAAATAAGCTTGTAGATCTGGGACGGAATGATAGTTGGGTGTTTGATTCACGGATAGATCAAAAATACCAGTGTGGACCTGAGCTGTACGCTAGAAATGAAATCGACAGAGGGCATCTTGTTCGTAGGTTAGATCCTGTTTGGGGAGACTTAGCCAAGAAAGCAGAAAGAGATACATTCCATTTTACAAATTGTTCTCCTCAACATAAAAACCTTAACCAGAAGACATGGCTGGATTTGGAGGATTATATTTTAGAGAAAGCTTCAAAGTTTAAATTTAAAGCAACAGTTTTTACTGGACCAGTATTTCGTAGTGATGACATAGTTTATCGCGGCGTACAAATACCTGCAGAATTTTGGAAAGTAGCTGTTATGGTTAAGGAAGATGGGAAATTATCAGCTACGGCGTATTTACAATCTCAAAAACATTTAATTGATAATTTAGAAGATGCGTACGGTGCATATAAAACATATCAAGTACCTGTGCTAAAAATTGAAGATTTAACGGGGCTTGATTTTGGAGAATTACGGAATTACGATCCAATTGCTCACGTAGAAGGTCTAATTGGTCATATTATTGAATCACCTGAAGATATAAAAATCTGATTTCTGATATTTTTAAAATGTTTTATCATTTTTTGATAAAATTCCCCCACCTCAATTTGCATAAAGGTGTAATAGTATCTGCAAAGAGGTGGGGGAGACTAAGTAGCGTTCTTTAAGGGTTAAAGGTTCTAAAATATATAGCACATTATATATGGTACTGTATATTAAATCTTATAATGCTGTTGTTAATTTTGATTATCTTAAAAATTAAATTTACTAAACGGGGTAAAAAATGACTCATAATAACTCAAATGATGTAAAGAAAAATGAAGTAGGATTAATACCATTTGAAGTGTTGGAAGTTGTTGATAAAGTTCATGAAATACCTGAAGGTGTACAATTAATAAACGCTCCGGTAGCATGGGATAAAAGTGAAAAAGGAAAAGATATTGTGGTAGCGGTACTAGATACAGGATGTCAAAGCGATCATATTGATTTAAAGGATCGTATTATTGGAGGAAGAAATTTTACTACTGATGATAATAGCAATCCTGATAATTATTTAGATTTAAATGGACATGGAACGCATGTTTCAGGAACAATTGCTGCTACAGAAAATAATAAAGGTGTTTTAGGAGTAGCACCTCAAGCTAAGTTACTTATTGTAAAAGTATTGGGGGGGCCGGATGGTTCGGGCGTCTATGAATGGATAATAAATGGAATTAATTATGCAGTAAGTTGGAGAGGGCCTAATGGAGAAAAAGTAAGAGTTATTTCCATGTCTTTAGGAGGACCTTATGATGTTCCAGAACTACATCAAGCTGTAAAAAATGCGGTGAATAATGGTATATTAGTTGTTTGTGCAGCTGGAAATGAAGGAGATAATAACGGTAATACAGATGAGTTTGGTTATCCAGGTTGCTACCCAGAAGTTGTAGAAGTAGGTGCAGTTGATCTAGAAAAAAAGGTGGCTACATTCAGTAATACCAATAAGAATGTTGATTTAGTTGCACCTGGAGTAGAAATTTTGTCAACTTATATAGGTGGAGGCTATGCAAAATTAAGTGGAACGTCAATGGCAACCCCTCATATTTCAGGGGGTGCTGCATTAATTATTAAACATTGTGAAAATAAAAATGAATTTGATAGAACACTATCTGAGAATGAGATTTATGCTCAATTAATTAGACGGACAACGACTCTTAATTATTCTAAACGGTCAGTAGGTAATGGGTTATTAGATTTAGCAAAAGAATAAAATTGAAAGTGCTGAATTGCTTGATATTAAATCAGGATATTGCATTGTCTCAGATAAAAATCATTAAAGACAAGTATGTTCTTTTAACGGAAAAATCAAAGGAATTTATTTGGAGTTCTCAATTCTTGATTATATGTATATTTAGTAGCAATTTTTTATTATAGTATATGAAGAAAATGAATACAAATTGAAATTCAGCCCATGTTTGAGAGGAGATTGAAGGGTAGCTAATATTGATTCTTTGGATATTGAGTATCTAAAAGACGAAACAAAAGAAATGAAAAGAAAAAGTATTTAAAATGTTTGAAACGATATCTAATATAAAATTTATTATAGATTTTTTATTCACTATGACTATTCTTTTGTTTAATCAAGGCTAGGACAGGCGTTGGAATTTTTAGAAATTGTAATTTAAAAGCCAAGACGTCAAGGGATGAGTTAAGAATTCATCGGTATAATAAACGGTGGAAAATTACTAACATTTTTAAGAGGAAAATAGTTTCCAATAAAAGTAGTTAACTTTTCAAATGTACAGAAAAAATCTTTCCTAAAAGGCCCTATTCAGTGACCTTTTAGGAAAGATTGAATGTATCTTGTTGATATAAAGTCGAAGTGTGGAATAAGTTAACACATAAATACATGTTTTTAATAGTTTAATTTTTTATTTATTAGAAAGTATGCTTTGTATATAGTTTTTTTGTTTTACTGCATAATCTTTGCAACCTCTACAGCTTTAGAAGCATTCACTAATCCGAACCCTGTTGCAACATCATGCCCTGGTTGAGCAGGGTTATTCTGTTGGGAGTGACCTTTTATTACATCTCTAGCAGTTTCTTTTAAAATGTCTCGCAATTGCAATGGAGTTAGTTTTTTATTTACTTGTTTTAATAAAGCACATATTCCGGCTATCTGTGGTGCGGCAGTTGAAGTTCCACTAAAAGCTGCCCAGCCATCACTAGGTGAGGTCTCGTCACCTAGTGGATATTTTATTTCAGCTCTTTCACGATCATATTTTTCATCAGGATCGACTGGTAGCATTATATAAGCAGCGATTGGTGGGAGACCACATAAACCACATATATCAGGGACTTGACGGTTTTGGTAAATCTCACTTTTATAACCACTGGCAAATGGTGTTGCTTCCATAGAACCGTCTTTTGCTACAAAAACACCTCCTACAGAAATGACATCGGGATGCATCCCTGGAAATGGTTGTCCTCCATTTCCGCTGGCAAAGATAACTGTAATGCCTTTCTTTACTGCATCCGCTATTTTAACTGCAAATATGGTTTGTTGGGCTGTTAACTCATTTGGTGGTGTGGGAAATCCCCAACTACAAGTGATAATATCAGGATTTTGTTCTACTGCTTTTTCAAAAGCACCCATTGCCATAAACATGTTCATTTTTACTACAGTTAAATCTACTTCTGGTGCCAAAGAAAAAATATTGGCAGCGCAACCTGTCCCATGCCCCGTTTCGTCATGTATTGGTTCAAAGGTATCAGGACCCAAAATAACTGAATTTATATGGTATTGCCTTGTAAGAAAAAATGGATGTCTATAAAATCCAGAATCAACCATTACAACTTTTATTCCTTTTCCAGTAATCCCAATATCATGCGCTTCTTTTGCTAAGAGAAGTTTAATCAAATCGTGTGGAGGTTCTAGGTAATAATAATCCTTTTTAGGAGGATTAGGAGATATTATTCCAGAGGTATTAGTATTTTCTACGTTTCCCATTGATGGTGTATGTAAAATCGCTTTTTCGTTAATAGCAATGCCCTCTAATACATCTGCTAAATCACTATTTTTTGTATCAATTAAACCTAGCATATTCGAATTTGTTGAGTCTAGTATGGTTGTAGATGTTTGTCCTGTTATTTCTGGTACCTTTAGTTCTTTTGCTACAATTTTAGTATGAAAAACTTTTTCGAAAGTTGAAGGGGAAGCAGCAATTGAAATCGATGTTTCTCCTACGTTTAGTACTCTAAATCCATGTTTCTTCAATTTTTCAACAGCATTTTGTATTTTAGATTTATCAGAATAAAATTTTTCAACAGTTGCACTTGTAATGTTTTTTGAAGTTGTGAATATGGATTGACCACCAATGGAGTGAACGGAGGCCTCGGCATAAATTATTCGTGGCAATTCGGATGTAAGTGTATTTTGCATAATAAAACCTTCCTTTAATATAATCCAATTATATTTATTACTTTCACCAATTATAAGATTGCTAAAAGTTAAGAAACACGCTTTTGAGTATCAAAAATATTTTTATCATTTTAGCCAAGAAAACTTATTCCTCTAGAACGCGAAGGATCATCATAGCCCAGTACAGCATGTAGGAGATGAATCGACATCAGATAAAGAATAGTAATGAAACGATAAGGCTCTTAACCGTAAGGGCTGCAGAGATAGCCTGATAAATTAGAGTTCTATCGAACACTTTACTTAGGAATCCCCAGTTCTAAACAAAGTGAAAGAGGGGGAGGTTAATAAAACCTACACGTTATTCACATACTTCCATACCCGAACTAAAGCTTCTACTATTGGATTGATTACATCATTGTCTATAAAGTATGCATTATGAGCTAATGGATTCCAGCTTGTGATTACATTTCCTACATTAATTTCTCTGTCTTCAGTTACAGCTTTTGCATAAGTTTCATCAATATCTCTTAATGGATAACCTAATACATCATCTTTATCATAAAAATTGATCCACTCACCTTGTAACCCTGGATAAAAATCGTTAAGGTTTGCAGAAGGAATATTTATAGGACGATTAAAATTATAGTATCTTAAGCTCCATAGTGGTAATGTTGTTCCTAATGTATAAAATAATGTTAAGGTTTCTCCTTTTTCTAAAGGTGATAAATTATTTTTTTCTAAATCTTTATGATTTACTTTGAATTGTAAATCATAGAAGTAGTTACTTGTAATAACAGAACCTAGACTGTGCGAGATCACACAAAGTGGAGCACTTTCTCCGGCTACATTAACAAGGTCATTTAGATTCTGTTCAATTTTTTCATGTACTCTTTCATAATTCTGCTTGGCTGTTTCTACAGGTTGGTATGCAATTACATCACCCAAATAATGAATAATGAAATCTCTTAAATCATTGAAGTGTAAATTCTTATTCAACACAATTGTCTGAAAAAGTTTATTTTCTCTTTCAGCGAATAGTTCTGCCCAATGTATTGGCTTAAATGCTAACTGTGACGTAGGATCATCAATTATATGATTAAGGTGACTTGCAAATCGGTTTTTTATTTCTTCAATCATTTTATCGGCAAATTCAGCTTTTTGTTCACCTATACCGTGGATTATTGCAACTGCTATTTTTTGCAATATGTTTTCTCTCCTTAGTTATTGTAAATTGATAAAACTTCTAAAATCCTTCATATTTTTTACAACTATTATTGAATATATGTATTAAACAAAAAATGTGCTTCTTATGTGATCTCTGAGGAGTTTGCATGAGGGTACTCCTCTTGTGAATTTCGTGGTATAAACGCTCCGGATTTAAAAATATATAACAAAAAAATTAAAAAAAGCTACTAAAAATATATATTTTCAATGAATTTCTTTTGAAATAAATCAAATAATTAACTTTGACATTTTTAGAATTGAACCGGCATATATATTGATTATTCGAAAAACAACTAAAAATATTATGAATAGAGAAAGGAGTTATACATGGGAAATTGGTTATATGGAATTTTGTTTAATAATTCAGATGAATTCGTTGGGTGGCTTCAAAGTATACAAATCAAATCAAAACTCTCAAGTATACATATTCATCATACTTACGTACCTAATCATAGTCATTTTAAAGGTAATAATCATCATTACCTACAAAATGAAATGAAAAAATTTCATACAGAAATAAATCATTTTCCTGATATCGCTCAACACATTACTATATTCCCAGATGGTAAAATAATAACAGGACGAAATATAAATAAAAAACCAACTTCCGCCAAAGGTTGTAATGGAAATGATAATGAACATCCATTTATGTTAGAAATGGTAGGGAACTTTGATTTAGGTTTTGACCAATTAAAAGATAAACAATTAGACACTGTAATAAAAATTACACGTTATTTTTATCAAAAAGGTGCAAAAATTCTTTTTCATAGAGAATGTTTAATCAATGGTCTACCACCTAAAAGCTGCCCTGGAACGGGTATAGACAAAAATTGGTTTGTTCATTTAGTTCAATCAAGATACGTATAATTAATATTTGGAATACTATACTAATTTTGGTTCTTTAGCATAGTTTTTCAGATGAAGATATACTCTTTAAAGTAGAAATATGGAGAATAAGGCATGAGATATTTTAAAGAAAAATCACCCAAAAAATTTATTTTAGTGGTTGTTGGTTGCTACTGACGTTTTTCTTTAATCTATTACAATGTCTTTGAATTCCTGAAAAAGTGTGTTATTTCAGTTCGCCCAAAAGCCAACATGCTAGGGGTTCATGAATATGGCAAACTAATGTATCTAATTTGGAAAGTGAAAAATATACCTGCACAATTATTTTGTCATTTGGAAGAGATTTATTCCAAGGTTAATTGATGGTATTGTTACCTCTATTCTGCAATTGATAAAGATGGACACACATTTGGGATATTTAACTACGTGAAAAACCGGAACACCAGGCCGTCTATGCTTTAATAGAATGATTTGTAAAACATTTAAAAGAACAAACAGTTCTTAATAGAAACAATGCGCCCGCATTACTTTATGCATATAACAAAGGAAGAAAAATAAGGATTTTTTCAAACTACAATGCACTGTACAATCAAACATTTAAACAACCTTGTTGAACAGGATTATTGACATGGAAAGAGAAGTTTTGCCAAATACACAGTTTTTTTAATCTTCTTCAAAAGGTATCGTGATCGATCATGCTATATCTAAATAAAGGCGAAGTCTTCAAAAAGACTCAGCCTTTTCAATGTTCAATGAATTTCAACAATTACTTGCTAATTTCTAAACATTGTTTCCTATTTACTTACCCATTTACGCTTTTTGTAACTTTGCAACACAACCACAAATGGCATATAGATTCAAGTTTATTATAAAAACTTAGATGAATAAAAACTGTAGAAATAATTAAGCTATATGGTTTTTCTGTATATTATTATTAAAAAGTTTGTGTTTGGTTAATTTTGTTAAAAATCTTCTGCTTAAAAAAGGTAAGTGAGTAAGTAGTAAGTTTTTTAATTAATATTTATTTGATTATGCAAAAACTTAAGAAAAAATCAATGAAAAATCAATTTTACGGGCATAGTTAGGAAAATCTACAAGGGGGTTTCTATTCCCTTGGGTGTCTTGAATACTTTGATTTCGATGTCGTTCATATATACTTACTGGAAATTCTTCATGCCATTTAAGTAATAATTCAATGTCTATATTTTTTTCTTTATCGTTTGTAATTTCATCTGGATATCTTAGTAAAAAGTATAAAGTAGCTCGAGCCACTATGCCTTTAGCATATTCAGGTTCGAATAAATTCTCCTCTAATTTTCCACACTCTTGTCTAATAATTTTCAGTTCTTTACCTCCTTCATAATCTGAGAAATCATGATAAGGATAGTTACTTCTCAATGAGTTACAGGATGGTTCACATGCGAATAAATGATGTAAATCACCTCTCATTGGTTCCTGTTTATGAAACCATGATTGTGGTACTACATGTTCACAGTTCAGTTTATTGTTTTCTTCAATTCGCTTTTTTTGGGTTTTTAATTCATTTTCTGTTAATGAGTGATCAGCAAGAAGTAAATCTAATTCATTTTTTCGTTTGGTGAGTATTTCAAAGTCTTCAGCAATAACGTCTTCTGGGTTTCGTATCTTCCCTG
Source organism: Bacillus sp. CH_48 (assembly GCF_038008465.1). Taxonomy (NCBI): domain Bacteria; kingdom Bacillati; phylum Bacillota; class Bacilli; order Caryophanales; family Bacillaceae; genus Bacillus; species Bacillus sp. CH_48. Next base: position 275,166 of record NZ_JBBOZF010000001.1, read on the forward strand.
AGTAGATACTTTTTAATTTTCCGTCTTCTTGCAAATCCACCCAATTATATAAATATTTTGTAGGGTTATACTTAACTGGTTTATGTGTATTTTCTAACAAGGATTGTAATGCTTTGAATAATTCATTTGATTTTAATTCCTCGAAATTAATTGCTGCATAATAGGTTGCTAAAATGTGTTTTTCCAAGTCCAAATCTAAATATTTCCCTGCATCTTTTTCAATAATATCTTTATTTTTATTAAGTTCATTAAGAAGTTCCACTTGTTCACTTTCTTTCACGAATAAGGTCGAAAAATCATCTTCTGGAATACTCGAATTATTTTTTGTCATAATATATTAGTCCTTTCATAAGAATTTAATAGTTAAGCTTAGATAATTCATTCATTAATTGTGTCCTTCAAAGTTAGATTAAATATATTATTTTAGATAGGTAATTCAATACTTATAGAATAAGGAATTTCACATGCGTATAAAATCCTATTAACACTTATGTGAATTGTAATTTAACAGTAAGAATCTCTGTAACCAAAGGATTTGGTGGTATTAGCTGATAAAATATAATGTTATTTGTATATTCCTTTAATGCATTGTTAATAATTTAATAATAAGATTTAGGTATTTAGACAATAAATAGATTGGATTCTTCCTGTATCAACCTTATTTAATGATCTAAGAGCCATACTGTAACTTGAAAACATAAGTGCATCACGAACATTTGAATGGGATAAACCAAGGGCGAGATTTAACTCATGTTCACCTACATTCATTAGATAAATTCTTGATAAGGTTAATTTAATTGACCAGGATTGACTGTCAACAAATCAGCAAGAATTCCATTGTAGGCGATGGAAGGGTAGGTAAGTACCAGTACATTTCCATTACCATCAACTTAGATTGTTATCACTATGCTTACTTGTTGGAAGGCTTTTAGATCATTTATAGAGGTCTCTTTGGAGTTATTTCAGTTCAATAGTTATTAGTATGTGTATTAAAATTCCTTTTTTAAATTTTATACTGGACTATTTTCAGATGAATTTTATTTAATATTTGTAAGTATGTATTGGTCAATACAATTATACTTTACTGTAAATCTAATTTATGGTTTATAGCAAGTTCTTGTAAAAATGTTAATAAGGGACGAAGTTCTACAGGGGCATTTAAATCATTACAGATAAAGTTTTTTTGCTTATCATTATCCTTTAACAATAGTTCGTAATAGAAAATACTAGGCGGGAGGGAAGTGTGCTTTTCAGTAATAGTATCGTTTATTTCCCAAATTTGATATTTATTTATTATATTTTGTATTTTTTTTGAAATTTTTATTGGTAATTTATTTGTTTCTACATTATAAACTAATTGTAAATTGGCAAATCCTCCATGAGAGGTAAAATTAATTTCCATAAGTTTTTCTCCACCTAGTATTATTTTGTTCCATTCTTAATTCTTCAATAAATGAGTATTTAGAGTCCTACGTCTCTAAATGCTGCACGTACAGTCTGTGTTGTACCAAACGGCAATTCTCCATCTTTAGTAAGGATTTGTGCAGATCTAACTAATATTTGTACGGCATCTTTGAAATTTGCGTTTGTCCAAAGGTTTTGTAGTGCATGATACCATAGTTTAGCCGATTTTTCCGTTCCAATGTCCATTGCAACTAGATAAAAAGCTCTATTGAATATTCCACTATTAATATGTACACCATGATTGTCTGCAGGACCGTCAAAGTAATTATTCATGTGACTTGGTTGAGGGTCTTTCCCCATTAAAGGATTATCGAAAGCTGTTCCGGGTGCTTTCATTGAACGTAAAGCTTCTCCAAATAATTTAGGACCCATAATATCATTTCCTATTAACCAATCTGCATCATCTGCTGATTGCTTATTAGAATATTGTTTAATCGCAGTTCCAAAAACATCAGAGAAATGTTCGTTTAAAGCGCCAGATTGGCCTTCATACATTAAATTTGCAGTATATTGTGTAACCCCATGAGTTAATTCATGCCCAATCACATCTTTAGAGTTTGCGAAATTAATGAAGATTTGACCATCCCCATCTCCAAAAACCATCTCATCTCCATCCCAAAATGCATTTAAGAAATTCACACCATAATGAACATTTAAAATTAAATCTAATCCACGATTGTCAATGGAATTTCTATTTAAAACATTCTTAAAGTAATCACGTACAAGACCTGCATATTCATATGCGTGACTAACAATTTCATCTGCGGTATTAGGATCACCTTCAGCGCGAACCATTTTATGACGCAATTCCCATTGATTTTCACAATCGTATACTTGACGTTGCGCTTGTTCATTTGATGAAAATTCTAATGATGGATTTTTACTAATTCCAGCTTCAACTTCCAACACATGAATGTCTTTTTCTTTTCTCTTTAACCTAGAGTCTCTACTATTTTTAATTGTTAATTGTGTTCCATCAATTCCGGATCTAGCCATATTAGATAGAATAGATGGTGGAACAAAACTACATTTACACTTGCTGTGCTTTTGGCACATAAAACCAACTCCTTTTATTAGATAGATTCGTACATCATTCTAACCAATAAAAGGTAAATTATTCCTTTTCGGGTATTCCATTAATTATTTATCAATATATAAATTTTGAATTTAAAAAGATTAAAAAAATATATGTGCTTATAATAAAAAATCGATTATTTTCTTAATATTTTAAGCTTTTCTGCTATACGGTCTATAACTTAAAGGAAACGGGTTTAACTATCTCTAGTGAATAATTGATAAAGAAGGGAGCATAAAGGACATTCAAATCAGTAAAAAGAAGCAAGACTATCTGATTATCTATGTTTTTATGAAGGTATTCAGTGAAAACCTTTAAGATAGTTTAGCAATATATTAGAAGAGCCTATTTTAAGGATTAACTAGGCTTATTCACTATATAACTGTGTCTTAATTATTGATAAAATGATCTAGAAAAATTTTTTCTTCTTGTTTGTACATGAAGAAGAATAATAGGAAAAATAATTAACTTAAATATATGAATTATTTAGGTATTAAATTGGGCTGTGGAAAAGAATGGTGTTTTTTTTGTATAATGAATTTATTCAGTACCCACATTTTAATAATAATTCTAATAGTGGTTATTCTTCTCAAAATGATAATTATAATAATTTTGATGATACGAAATCTATGCATACTGATTAACATCCTTCTAATTAAAAAATCGAGTTATAAAAAAAGAGGGGGATGGCATTTTTTATTGAAGTTTGTTTATAATAGCTTTTTAAGTTGATAGGGATGAATTTTAAAATAGATTATTAACCTCTTTGATAATTTTTATTTTCCTTATAGTATTTGGCATACTGTATTAAAAATTTAATATTTGTAAGGAGAGTCAATCAATATAGGCAAGAAAAAAGAATAGGAAATAAGTCGTTGCTTATCGAGGTAGAAATTAAACGAGTTTTTGTTCATATAAACTAAATAAAGGGGTGTTCTTTATGTGTACTAGTTTGACATTACAGACAAAAAACGGTCAGCACCTTTTTGCACGAACGATGGATTTTACATTAGATTTCAATCAAGAAGTAATAATCATTCCTCGGCGTTATCAATGGAACAATATAACTGGTGAAAATATCAAGGCGAAACAAGCAGTTGTCGGGATGGGGATTAACTATCAAGGAAGGGTCATTCTGGCAGATGGAGTAAATGAATCAGGTATGACATGTGCAACACTTTATTTTCCAGGATTCGCTACTTATAGTAACAGTATAGATGACAATAAAACAAATCTGGCTCCATTTGATTTTGTGGCATGGAGTCTCACACAATTCAATTCTGTCGAAGAGTTAAAGAAATCTGTAGATAGTATTTCTTTTTTAGATGTATCATTATCTGTTTTAGGAGTTACCCCACCGCTACATTGGATCTTAGCGGATAAATGGGGAGAATGTATTGTAATAGAGCCGACAATTGAGGGGCTAAAAATGTATGATAATCCGCTAGGGGTAATGACTAATAGTCCTGAGTTTAACTGGCATTTACAAAATTTAAGACAATATATAGGTCTTAAATCGCAGCCATATGCACCAACTCAATGGGGGGATGTACCATTAAGTGCTTTTGGACAAGGTTCAGGTTCGATGGGACTCCCTGGGGATTTCACTCCACCATCAAGGTTTGTTCGGGCGGCGTATAGCAAACAAAATATTCAAGGGGTAGATAACGAAGAGGAAGGGGTATCGGCCGTTTTTCATATCTTATCAAATTGTGAGCTTCCAAAAGGTGGAGTGATAACGGAAGAAGGTACATTAGATAATACCATTTATACAAGCGCAATGTGTATGGAGTCTGGTATATATTATTATCATACCTATGATTGTAGACAAATTATAGCCATACATCTATTTCATGAAAATTTAGATACAGATGAAATTAGAACGTATCCATTTCAGCGTAAACAAAAGATATATTATCAAAATTAATTAGATTTGGAATAACATCAAAAAGGCAAACTGAATTAAGTTTGCCTTTTTATAATAGGCCATACGACTCATGTTATAACTTTTACACACTTACACTGATATTTTATAGATAGTATTTTTTATTATATTTGTAATCATTTTAAGCGAAGGGTACGTGATTGAGATGAATAATACATATAATGAAAAGACACATGCTCTCATTAAACAATTATTGAACAAATTTTCATCCAAAGCCCCTGGCTTTGCATATATTGCTAGTTTTGATAGTGGAGTAACGTATAAAGGTGCAGTTGGCTTAGCTTCTATAGAGGAAAATCTGCCCATAACCACAAAGAGCGTTTTTAATATCGCCTCAGTTTCTAAACAATTTACAGCGTTTTCTATATTACTCTTAGAACAAGAGGGAAGATTGGGTTTAGATGATTCAATTGTAAAGTTTGTCCCTTCTATAGGAACATATGCTGAACCAGTAACATTGAGGCATCTAATTCATCATACTGGTGGGCTAGTTGATTATATGGCATTGGCTGAAGCAGCAAATATTAAATTTACTGATACATTAACTGTGGAAGAATCTCTAAAACACCTAAATGGTCATCAAATTGCAAGGTTCCCAGTGGGCACAAAATTTGAGTATAGCAATACAGGATATTTTTTATTATCACAAGTGGTAGAGAAGGTAAGTGGCAAGTCTCTACTTCAGTTTACAAAGGAGCGTATTTTTGATCCTTTACATATGAAAGACACAACAATTTTAGATTACTACCCAACTACTATACCAATTACTAGTGGGTATTCGAAGAATGAGCAAGGAACATATAAAATCTATGAAAGCCCTTGGGAACATACAGGTGATGGGGCAGTACATGCAACAGTTGAAGACCTGGTAAAGTGGGGAGAAAATCTAACTACAGGTACCGTTGGTGGAAAAGAACTTGTTAAAAAAATGAGCGAAATAGGTCCGAAAATTTCTCCAACTGGGGAGACGATTATTGATAATGAAAAGTATGCTTTTGGGCTAAGGCTTGCAGAAGGGTTTAACTGTCGATACTTGGAACATTCAGGTAGCTGGGCAGGTTATCGTTCATACTTCATGCGGTTTCCAAAAGAATATTTGTCTGTTGTTGTACTAAGTAACTATGATGAATTTGACTCTAAAAAATATGCTAATGAAATAGCAGGAATTGTTTTAGAAAAATAACAAATAGGGCTTAGAAGACAGTATCTGGATTTGGTTAACCACACGTTGTTTTAGGTGTAATTGATTTTGAGAACGGAAGGCAAGCGTAAATTTATGCTTGCCTTTTTTCGTATTAAAATGAACATAAATATTTATATTCATACAGTTAAAATTAATTAGAAATTCTTTAAATATAGATTGATTAATGTGGTCGAATTTTAAAAATTTTTAAATAAAAATACAAAAATTATATATTACGATTATTAAAATTAATTTTATTAAAAATTGAAATATTAATTAATATTCCTATTGCTATTAAATTGACCATTAAAGAACTTCCACCAAAACTTACAAATGGAAATGGAGTACCTGTAAGAGGAAATAGTCCCGTAATACCACCTAAATTTACAACAGATTGCATACCGATCATACATCCTATACCAATTGCTATAAAACTGCCGAATGGATCTACACATAATTGTGCAATTTTTAAGGAGCGAAGTACTATAATCAAAACTCCAGCCAATATAATAAATACACCAATAAATCCTAGTTCTTCAGAAACTATTGCCATTATAAAATCAGTGTGTGGTTCTGGCAGATAACCTGTTTTTTGTATACTATTTCCAAAACCACGACCAGTGATTCCTCCAGAGCCAATGGCAATAAAAGAATTTACAAGCTGGTATCCATTTCCTTGCGCATCAATAAAGGGATTGAAAATCGTAGTAATACGTGTCTTTTGAACTTCTGATAAACTATATTGAATCAAATAATATAAAATAGGTAACCATAAAATAGAACCGATGGTAGTTCTTTTGATTAGTAGATTTATATTTATTCCTGAGCAAAGAAATATACTAAAACCTATACCTAATATTAAAAGTGCAGATCCTAAATTTGGTTGTTTAAAGATAAGAAAAAAAATTGTAGCTAAAAATAATACAAGTTTTCCGATACCACTCCAGCTATTTTTAGCTTGTTCTTGTCGTAATGCAAAAAAACGGGCTGTTACAAGTATTGTTCCTAATTTAAGAAATTCAGCTGGCTGTATTCCAAAGATCCATGATTGAGCATTATTTACCACTTTTCCTTTCCATAAAACCATAATTAATAAAAAAATCCCCCCAACCATAATAGAGATTGAGATTATTCGTTTTTTCCATATTTCATATGGGAGTAAAGCACAAACTATTAACCCTATTGTTCCTAAAAGTAGCTTTGTTAATTGAGAATCAACAAAATATCTACTGTTATAACCGTAATGTTGGACAGCGACAATGGAGCTTGCACTATACATCATGATAATACCTAAAGTACATGTTATGAATAGAGGAAGGAGCAATAGATAATCGAGTTTTAATATTTTTTTCATTTTAATATCCTCCTGATTTAAAACAAAACATTATATTACATTTGCTAATGAATAGAATCTTGTTCTCGTCTATTACTAAATATGACTTTAATTTAGGAAGATTCTATCACTTACTCCCTGTTTTTTTACGCAAAAATCCCCCTAGTATATAACTAGAGGGATTCAAAATGGCATGACTAAATAAGGCTTTTCTCCCCCTAGTAGAGCTTTGGCACTATACAACGTAAAGTAATGAAAATTCATTACTTAGCTATCTTAAGAAGAGCCTTAATCCGACAATTCCTGTTCTACCCATTGGCGTCTTTCGACATTTTTGGGCAATAGCCTGTGTTTGCATAGGAGCCTCACCTAACAGGTTAAGCAATATAAATTTTATGTGTTTGTTTCGTGTAGCAAGCATAAATATATATTTTTTTCTTGTCAAGTAACCGTATTGCTAATTTTATATGATTATAGCTTTATAGTCCTTTGAGAAATGATATGAGAAAATGTATGTAATCATTCTGTATAAGTATATATTTTCAACTTGTAGTGTATAGTTTGATTAAGTAGTTTAACCATATAAATTTGATAAACAGTAAAGAAGATTGTAATCATAAAAGAAGATTTTTTTATGAATGTTCTTTTGATATACAGAATGACTAATTATTCATCTTCTGTTATAAAGTTGGAATTTGTTTAAAAACAATAAGTTTCATATGTTTTATAACGTTTCTTCGAATTAAATCTATTTGAATTCTATGTTTTTTAGGAGAATTTTAAATTTATAATAAAATATAATTTCATTTTCCATAAAAGATTCTTTTATGAATGGAATTGAAAGTCAGTTGACAAATATTAAATTCTGGTTTAAATTTTGAAGTAATTCAATAAACTTTGTTAGGTGAGGCTCCTGTATAGAGAAACGCTGCTGCCCAAAAATGTCGAGAGACGCCAATGGGTCAACAGGAACGGTCGGATTAAGGCCCTTCTTAATGTAGCTGGTTATAAAAACCTATGCTATACAGTGCTAAAACTCAACGAGGGAGTGGTATACGATTTGATAGAAAGGCACCTCTGTGATTTTGGCAGAGCTGTCTTAATAATCATTTATTTGTATTGTAAAAAACCTTTACTCCTTTTTGAGTAAAGGTTTTTCTGTTTAATGTTATTTGTTTTATCTTGTCTATATTCAAAAAGGAGGTAATTCTAAATAATGAATTGGTTGCAATGTAACTATTATTGCTCTAATAAAAAATTTTAGACAGATAAAATAAAACAAAACCACTCATGAAACTCTAGAGTCTCCCTTAGCAATATGAGGAGGAGTTAACATGAAGAAATTATTAAAAGAATTACTTGTAACCAAAAATAATTTGGATGCAGAGAAAGTTTTACGTCTTCCGTCGTATGATGTTGCGCAAGAAGTAAAAAGATTTTCAATTGAAGATCAAATCATATTGCTAAATACGATTCCCGTATTAAAAAGCTCTAAAATTCTTCAATATATGAGTGCAGAAGAAAAATATAATATCTTAATTCATTTATCTGAAAATAAGGCTAAAAAGTTACTAACTTTACAACCGATTGATGAATTAGTAGATTTACTTCTAGCGGTTCATCCGGAAAAACAGGCTAAATTAATGGCGTATCTAGATAAAATTACAAAACATAACGTAAAAAAATTGATGACTTTCAAACCTGAAACGGCAGGAAGTCTTGTTACAAGTGATTTTGTTGCAGTTAGAGGAAATTGGTCAGTAAAAATGACATTGAAGTACATTAGGGAACATTCTGAAAATGTAGAATCAATATCTTATAGTTATGTTCTTGATAGTCATGGTTATCTTGAGGGAATCGTTTCCATACATGAGTTATTACTAGCAGCAGATGAAGAGATATTATCTACTATCATGATTCAAGAGGTAATTTCAGTACAGGCTGAAGTTGATCAACAAGAAGTTGTAAAAAAGCTACTGAATTATAATTTAGCAGCGATACCTGTGACAACAGCAAATAATAAAATGATTGGTATTATAACATTTGATGACGTAATGAATGTTATGGAAGCAGAAGCTACAGAAGATATTCAAAAGTTAGGCGGAAGTGAACCATTGAATCAATCTTACTTTGAAGCTAGCATTTGGAGCATTTTCTTAAAACGTCTACCATGGTTATTACTTCTTTTTGTTGCTGAGGCATATACAGGTACAGTATTAAAGTATTTTGAAGACGAAATTGAAACTGTAGTTGCCCTTGCTTTCTTTGTTCCATTATTAGTAGGTACTGGAGGGAATACAGGAACACAGGTTGTAGCAACAATTACTCGTGCAATTGGTATTGGAGAGGTGAAATTTAAAGACATTTTCCGTGTAATGAAAAAAGAATTTGCAATAGGTATGCTTCTTGGACTTGCACTTGGTATGGCTGGGCTCACTCGTGCTTATATGTTAGGAGTTGGAACAGAAGTTGCACAAGTTGTAGCAATTACTTTACTATTTATTGTTATTTGGTCCTCTCTTGTAGCAGCTGTTTTACCTTTGATTCTAAGAAAATTAAAACTAGATCCTGCAGTTGTTTCAGGTCCATTTATTACAACATTTGTTGACGGAACAGGATTAGTAATTTATTTCATGGTTGCAAAAACGTTATTAAATTTATAAATATACACTGAAAAAACGAAATTTAGAATAAGTATTTTTCCCTAATTGCTAAAATATAGCGGGGAATTCAGGCATGAGGAAATTGAACACTTTTGTCTTTAGATAAATAATATTTTAATGGATTTATTGAATGTAATGAATGCTGGAGGATAAAACTATGAAACATCTCAGAAAAATCTTCAAACGAATTTTGCTTCTATTGTCTATTTTCATGCTTATTGGCATAGGAATATTATTTGGTACTAGCTATGGCCGGGAGCTTCGCATAACAATGGCTGGGAGTATACTAACTTCTCAACATCCACAATATGCGAAGTATACATTCCTACCCCAAAAGGAACTAGATAAATTGCAAGATAGAATTAATCATCCAAAATGGTCAAATAGTGATGAGCATATTTATAAAAAAATAGCAGGAAAAAGATTAGAAGAATTTAAAAATCAGCCATTAGAAATTAATGTAGAAACGATTAAAAGTAACAAAGATAGTCGCTTTCTTTTTGAAGGAAAATTAGTTACTATTAGCAATCCCTTCAATGTTAAACTTGTTAGCCATCAAGGAACCCAGGGCGCTAAGAGAGGAGAAAAAATTAGCGTAATGGCAAAGCGTAATCATGCACTTGTTGCTGTGAATGCAAGTGGATTTGCTGATGAAACAGGAAGGGGTGGAGGAAATGTTGCAACTGGGATAGTAATAGAAAATGGGAAAGCTATTGATACGAATATGGATAGTAATACCCCTACAATTATTACGGGTTTAACAAAGTTTGGACAAATGATAACAGGAAATTATTCTACCCAACAACTTTTGGATAAACAAGTTGTTTCTGCAGCTGGATTCATGCCACAGTTAATTGTTAATGGAGAAAAAATGATTACAGAAGGAGACGGTGGTTGGGGTTCGGCTCCACGAAGTATTATGGCCCAAAAAGAAGATGGTACAATTATGTTTCTAGTTATTGACGGTAGACAGACGCATAGTATAGGAGCTACGTTAAAAGAGTGTCAAGACATCCTATATGAAAAAGGAGCTATAAATGCAATGGCAATGGATGGAGGATCTTCGGCTACGTTATATTTAGGAGGAAAGGTTATAAATTCACCTTCTACTTTATCCCATGAAGATCGTTATTTACCGAATGCTTGGGTAGTAACAGCAAATCCAAAACAAAAAATAAGAATGACAATAGATGGGGAAAAACTACACATATAAATTAGTAGGTTATGATAAAGAAGATAAAGAGAAGGAATTAAAATTTTTCGCCCCCAAAAATCTCCGTAAAGCTTGTAATCTAGTTACTTTAGTATAGAAGAATAAGATGGGACGCTGTATGCGATGAAGGTCGCACGTACAGTGTTAAGTGGGGGAAAAGATGGAGATAACTTCAAAGTCTTACCTATCGCAACTAATCGAAAAGAGAACCATTAGGGCGTATGGTTCTCTTGGACCAAGAACTATAGTGTTTATTTTTATAGTCTGTATAAGTATATGTACTTAAAAAATAAACAGTGAATCATCTGATATATATTAACAATTTTCTTTTAATTAATTACTTTTTGCTTTCTTGCAAGCAAAGTGAATTGACCCAGCAAATACTAATAAAATGGGAATGCATGCTCCAATTGACATTTTTGCACCTCCTTAAACTATGTGTTCTTATATACTACTATATTTGTATTTTTAAATGTAAGGAAACAAAAAAGAGAGTTTTTAACAAAATCGTTATTTAAAAACAAGAAGCCCTAGAGTTAGGGCTTCTTGTTTTGGTATTCTTACATGGTTTTTCAAAAAGAATAGAACATATTGAAGATAACATGTGAATGTTTCATAAATGTATCAAAAAAGTGAACAAAATTGCTATTGCAGAAGAAGCTGAAATGAAGTTTCTAATACTTAAGTACGTAAAAGGTATTTTTTCCAGTGGATAAAATGCGTGTGGGGCTTCTAATCATTATTTTATTGGAAGAAAAGAATATGTTATGAACTTGGCTGAATGAAAAAATGAAAATTTTACTTTTAGATTGAAACTGAACAAAATTCTTATTGTATGAAAAAAAATAAAAGAACCCATTTTTTATAAATGGATTCTTCCCTTAAGGTGTGCAAGAAATTCAAGGTAACTTGACCAGAGTAACCCGTAAAATTCCTTGGGATAATACTGTATGCAAAGGAACCAATAATGTTAATGAATTTCAAACAAGATCCTTATTTTAAAGTTAAAGATCACCTAAAAAGGTGCTCTGGCCAACATTGAAATTGAAAAAAGAATACCTCATAGTATTGTATGTTTTTTATGGCTGTGCAATTTTTAAATAAAATCGTTATTTGAAAAAATACCAGCTTAAATATTGCGTACATACATTTAAGCTGGAACAAACAAATAAAGTTATTGTTTATGTTTTTCCTCTTTATCAAGGAAAAATACGACGAATATTGCTAGGAATAGAGGAAACCAAACTTCGTGTGGCATATTAAAATCTCCTTAAAATATATTTTTACTATATTTTACCATATATAAGAGGTTAAATGTATGGCAACGAAAAAGATGAGTTTCTAACAAAAACGCTATTTTATAAAAAAGAACCCGCTAACTGCAACGAGTTCTAAAAAAGAGTTTAACTCTGTGTGAGTGCTTCTTTTCTATAATTGTACAGGCCAGATATTGATCCCAAAAGAAGTGAGATGGAGATTATCATGATGAGATACTGTCTGGAATAGATAGTATTTGTAGGCATTCACAGAATAAAGAGGGCTAATAAGACAAGTAGTGAAGTACACATTGTATAAGAGATTTGGAGCTTGATTCTAAGCCTTTCTGTGTCGTTGGTACCTATTTTCTTAAATGTTATAGAGAATAAGATGACAGATACTAGAGTAAGAAAGGGTGTTATACCTACAAATAAATTAAAATGAAGAATGTCACTAGATAACCATGATTCTAACCATTGAAAAATAACCATTTTATCATCCTTTCTTAAATGTCTAAATGATAAATGTTGTTAATCTATGTATATATTAATATATTGTGGGTTTTGAGGGGGAATATAACAAAAACTTCACTTTGTAGAAAAGGATGTGCAGATTGAAATCTGAAGAAGTTAATCAGCTTATCACTGATTTAGAATGTAGAAAATCAAGGTTAAAACGGATCCAAAATGGTCTTTCAAGAATCCATAGCGAGGAATATAGAGAGGGTGTTAATAAACAAATAGGCATTTTGGACCATGTACTTATGAAATTGAATTGGATTGTGAGGGACGAAAGAAATTAGCATAAAAATTTCATTGTGTATAAAAGGGGAATGAATTGATATGTACGATAAAGAGAAAGTATACGATGAGGAAATTGCACCTTTATTGCAACGAATCCTAAAAATATGTAAACGAGAAGAACTTCCTATGGTCGCGCAATTTTATTTATCTGAAGAGTCTCCATATAGCGACTCAGTTCAACCATTATATTGTTCGTCAGTAATCATCCCAGGTGAACGTAATGAAAAAGAAGGAATTCAGCAATTAAAATCAATCTCTAAAATTATGAAATACGGAACCAATGGGCCGCCAGTGGTAATGACAGCAATGATTTGAAAATAAAAGAGCAGCTAGCAAAAGCTAACTGCTCTTATAAGGAAATCGGAGAAAGATAACCATGTGTCTACATTATTGACGAGATATTGAGTTTTATACACAAAGAATGACGTTTAACTTAATGCATAGCCAACGATCAAAGTTAGTGTTAAAAACACTGATAATAAAAGTATTAGTAGAACTGTCGCTATGCTTCTAAGTATAGCAACCCAATTATCTATTTTAGAAAAGCCTTTCATACCAGCAAAAAAAGTTCCTATTGTTAAAACTAGTAAAAAAATAAAGGATGGACAGGTAGCGAATTCATAATAAAAAATTTCGTTTCAATAGAAAGATTCAAATAATATTGGCAGAGTTTTGGCCGCTTTTTGGCAGGAAATGTGCCCATTGTTTTGGAATCAACATGATATATTTGTACTGTGAGAAGTGGCGGAAAACACAACTCATAAACATTCCTTTATAATTTATATTTTGTCTAAACGGTTTCATAATGCCGGCACATAAAATCCGAAACCAGCAGATGGTAGCGACTGAATGATACCGCTATTAAGGAGAGCTTTCGCTCTTCTTCCAGTTACTTAATATTATTGAAGTGAATAAATATAAAAAACATTAAGTAGTTGAAAGAAGAATAAAACTTCATTTACCGCATTTATAAAAATAATATAAAGTTTTGACGAAAGGAATACTGGTGGACAGTCGCCTTTTGATATGTAGATATATAACGAAATGTTATTCTGTATAACTGTCTCTTTTATCAGATAATGTAGATAGAAGAGAGAGGTTAAAAATGATAGTGGAATTTGAATTTCTAGATATGTCAAAGACGAGAGTATATGAAAAAGAAAGACTCTATGATAATTTTGGAGGTCTTATTCTTGATGTAGGGAAATTGTATACATTGAAGGCTATGCATATAAGATAGATAGTAAAGCGTTTATATCTCCATATAATACGTGTGTTAATCTAAAGCTATCATTTTGGTGTAAACAAATAAATAATTAAAAATTATAAAAGCATTCCTTATGGAGTGCTTTTTATTACGTAAAAAAACGTAAATCAAGGCATAAAGTAATAACTAACTTTATTTAATTCATGGTTACCCCAAGTAGGCTGTTTTCTTATAAAGAAGCCTTATTTTTGATTGATAAAGCACATTAATAATGATAATTAATATCATGAAAATTGTAAATATCAATAGGGGAGTGACTAAGTATGTATAATAATTATTGGAATCAAAATCCTGTTCCAGTTGTAGGGGCTAATTATAATTTGTATCAAAACCCTGTTTCAAGTGTGAACTCTGATTACCAGTATTACCAAAATGATATGTCGACTGTTGAACAGGATTACCATTTATATTCAAATCCTGGTACTAAATATAAAGATGAACGATCTACAAGAAGAGAAATTCAGTTATCACCTGGTTCAGCATCACAAACCGACCTTGGAAATGGTTTTATATCATTTAGATGGGCAGGCTATGATATTAATACAGACGAATATCTTGTTGCTTTTTTAAATGCGCCTGGAATGAAAGTTATAAATGGAGGATGGGCACCAAAGGATTACGCTCCTTTGTATGCAATGGAGAGTTTTCCTAGAAGAATAGATCAATGGGTAATTACTACGTTTAATCCAACGCCAGGAACAGGGAGCCCTAGACCAATTGAATTTTATTTAATTGCAAAAGCTTAAGGATATTAATTTCTGTAATTAAGTGTAGGATAGTATGCATTGGTGTAGTTTGAAAAGCTTACATGTGATTAATATGTGCTGTTAGTCTGAAAGAGTAAAAACACCAAGAGTTGACATTGAAAGACATAGATCACAATTTAATAAAAAAGAATGAAGATACGTCTAAAGTATATCTAAGCATCCATAATTGGGTGCTTTTTATTTTGGAGAAAATTAAGAGAGGAATGAGGATAATTGGAAAGTGTATTAAACGGTAAGATTGCTGCACTCGGTCTTATACCTATTGATAAAAAAGCATATATCAAATACATTAAACCTCATGAGAAAGCGTACAAGAAGTCTGGGATTGATGTTAATCAATTCAAATATTATAAGTTATATGAACAGAAGCCGATGTTTTATTCTGTAGAATATCTCACACAAACGCCAATAAAAGATTTATTGGAAAGTGATAGAGGGAATCGAATACGCTGGGTAAAGACAGATGAATGAATATAAAACTAAACAACAGAAGCGTAAGTTCTATGACAGCGGTGACTGGAAGAGTATACGTGAACAAGTAAAGAAACGTGACAACTATGAATATCAAGAATGTAAACGTAATGGTCGGGTTCGTTTTGATACGAATGAGTACAGTGAGAGTGCCCAGCGTAAGAAGATACAACTAGTTGTTCATCATATCAAAGAGCTTGAACATCATCCAGAGCTTGCACTTGATATAGATAATCTCGAAACAATCTGTGTGGATCGCCATAATAAAGAACACGGTAGAATATTTAAAAAGAAAATCAACAAATGGGAACACGATGAAAAGTGGTAAAAAAAGATGAATTAAACCAAGTAATCGAAACATCTTGGCAAGAATTAAAGAAAGCCTGGTCAATGATAAAAACGGTGAAAGGTTCTGAGTACATTGAAGCTTCAGCTTCGCAAGCTAAAAAGCTGAAAATAATTTTAGTCAGCTTTTTAATTACTATAAGCTAGTATCTGTCTAAAAATATTAATTTTCTGAATTTTCAATAAAAATGATTAGATTATACCAACTTAATGATAATGATTAAAGAGACTACTATAGAACCCAAACATTAATAGAAGAAAGACATATACAGGTATTATGAGTTTGAAAATTTCATAAACTCTAAAATCTTATAAAAAGAGGAGCATGAAACATGAGCGAACAATGTCCAATTAATGTACCATGTCAGGTAGAAGGACAAACACAAACACCATTAAGTGATGAGACTGCAACACCAATTGTTACTCCAGGAGCACCCATTGTAAAGATTCCAGTTGTATTAGCTGAAAGAACACTTCAAATTGTTGTAGAGTCCGATATTTCATTAGATCCTCCAGCAGTCGAAATTAAACGCATCTTAAAAAACGTATTTTTAACACAATGTAAGTTAGTGCCTGTAGCATTCGTACCAGTACCAGGTACACCTTACCGACGAGTTACAAGAGCAAAATTATTTGTACAAGGCTATATTCGTAAAAATATTGAATATGCAAATAACGAGTGTAATGGAGTTCTATATGATCGTATTGCAAATGTTCCATTTTCTGGTTTTGCAGATCTGACAGAAGGTGATTTTCTATCATTAGCTTTAGTAGCTTCTTCTTCGGACACTACTTCTCATTTTATAAATCCTAAAAACGGTGATTTACCACGTCTAGACAAATATTTCTTTGAAAATGCAGTTTTTTATAACGAACAACCATATTGTGAATTAGTAAGCGCTCAATTTTTTGAATTAGACTTTTCACCTTGTTCTACAGATCTAAACGAACCATTTGATACGCTTCGTGAAAAAATTGTACTAGATCTTACTTTAAAAGTTTTACAAGTACAACAAGTACAAGTAGCACTATAAAAATAAAAAGAAATTGTCTTTGTTAAAAAGACAATTTCTTTTTTATTTTTATACAACATATATAATGATGAAATGGTCACATACAAAAAAATTTTGAATTTCATCAGACGGGGGGATGGTGATGAAAAATCCATGGATTGGTAAGGGAATATGGGATGAAATTTACAAGTATAAAAACCTGAATATACAAGATAATTCACACGAAAAAAGAGGGGAAAAAGAAGAAGTACCACCTGAATTAAAGGGAGAAGATGTGGCATCAAAATTAGAGAAAGAAGGTCAAGCGTCTGGATCACAAATAGGGCCTTTAATACACTCACTGGTGGTCAAAACTCCATTTTCTATTTTTTCAGAAGTAACTAGTTTTAAAATATTTCCAAAAATAAATGTAAAAAATCAAGAAGCATTTGTATTTAGGAATGAAAAAGGTCTAAAAGGGCGTGAATTAGATTGTAAGTTATTAAATACAGTGCAACAATATCATTCGGATAGTTATTGTAAATTAGTTTCTTTAAATCTTCATGAGAAGAGAGTTCATTTTGAATTATATAACCAAAAAAATGAAGGGAATAAAGAAGAGAATAAGGTAGAGGCATCTTCATGGATTCCTATTCACAGTATAATATTAGAGAGTGAAAATGGGGAAGACGTATATAATTTTATTACAGCGAAACTACCAATAGAAATAGGAAGATATAAAGGTGAAATTAGTTTACGAGAAAAGGTTGTATTTAAAGAAAAAGTCATAGGAATAAAAGAGGTTGAACAGGAGATTATTTTGACAAAAACCGAATTTTTAATACCAAAGGTAAAAAAGAATGGGCAAAATACACTTACAGTTGAAAAAGGGAGCTTATTGGTAGAAGGGTATATATATCAATGTATTGAATATATATCAGAACAAAGTACACTTCATGATAATGAGCATCAGTTAATACAAAATATTGTATTGGAGTTAATCATTCAAGTAATACAAGAACAAGAAGTACAAGTGCGAATTAAATAAAAATAATTATATTCCCTCGATTAGCTGATTATTTTTATTTGTAGTGTATCGATGGGTATTCTTTTGTAAATCATTCAGTGCTGCAAACTATTTGTTAAATGGTTTATCCATGATAAATTCAATTTTACATTGTTACTAAATAGTATGAATCTCCTCTGGTTTATGTTTTAAAAAAGTGCTAACAAGTTTGCAAATGATCTTGCTAACACTTATACAGAATAGACATAAATTATCGCTGATATGCCGTTCACTACCATTAAAAATAAAAATAATTGGAAATAATTATTTTTATTTCAGTATATCCATAATTATTCATTAAAAATGAGTTTAAAGTAACCAACAATTGTAGGAATCTAAAATTTTCATTTATAATCCATCAAGTGAGAGTCTTTATATACCAATTATAGAAGGATTCAAATTATGTATTTTTTACATAATAAAATCAAATTTAAAACGAATAATAAATAGCTTTTAAATCTTAAGTATGTAAAAAAATAAAAGTTCAACAATGCAAAATTGCTGAACTTTTATTCCTTATTCTTTCCTATTCTGCCTAAACTATCTTTAATAGTTGTTTCCCCAAGTTGTGTATATAGCAAAGCTGTATCTTGACTCGTATGTCCAAGTTGCTGCATGACTTGTAATGAGTCTTTCTCTTCCATATATAATTTATTTGCCAATGTATGTCTTAATTTATGAGGAGACATTCTTTTTCCATAAGCTTTAGTATATTTTTCTACTATATCTTGGATAGCCCTAACTGAAAGAGGCTGTGCAGTATGTTTATATTTTGATAGAAACACATTTTTCAATTCTTTCCCTGGAGCGTATTTGTTATCTCGAATTTCCATATATTTTTCAAGATCATTTAATGCAATTGGGGTAATCCATACAGAATCTTCTTTGTTTCCTTTTCGGATTACATCAATGAGTCTTTCTTTTAAGTTTATATCTTCCATACGAAGATCCGCCAATTCACTTACACGAATGCCACTGCCAAGAAAAAGCGAGAGGATTGCTACGTCGCGATCTTTATCTCTTAGGAAATAGAACAACTGATGTTTTGTTAAAGATTTTTCGTGCTCATACTTAACGTAATTTAAAAACTCTTGATCATCATTATTATGAAATATTTTAGATCTCATACGTTTTGCACGAGCATTTAATGTTTCTTTATCTTTATGTATTTCGATTTTAGCCATTACATTTCTATAAAAATAACATTCTCCATCTTCATTCTCTGATAGGGAGGTAAGGTATTTAAATAAGGATTTTAAGGCTGAAATTTTCCTGTTAACAGAAGAATTCTGCATGTTCTGTTGTAGTTTTAGAAATCTCATAAAGTTCTCAACATCTTTTTTCTTTAAATTCTCCAAATCAGCGAAGGATATGTCTTTAATGGGTTTTAATTCAATAACTTGTTCAGATAATAGCCAATTAAAGAAGACTCTAAAATCATATACATAATTCAGTAGGGTGGAGGGAGAGGCATCATGCAATTCTTTGTACTCCACAAATTCTTCTATGTAAAAGGGCATTTCGTTTAGATTTTCGTATAATTTTTTACGATGTACGGATTTTTGACGTTGCTTGCTGTAGTCCATAAAAATCACCTCATATATAATATAACAGAAAAAAGAAGCGAACACAAGTTCGCATTAAATTCAATTTTTACACAAACTTATTTACATAATTAAATTATGAAATACTAAAATATACACAAAATTGAATGATATAGTGTAGTTAGTCAAATGAAAATTATAGCTAACTAAGTGATAAATTTGTATAAGACCATAAAAATTAGTGTAAAAACTACATATAAATGTATGTAAAATAAAAAATTTTTTTATATAAATTCATACAAAAAATCAATATATGAAAACAGTTTAAAATTCGTTATCTAACATGAATTGGCTAATTTAATCATGATTATGAGGGGTTAATTAGATCAACTTAAGAAAAAATCTTATAAATTAAAATGTAATCTACCATAAAAAATATTAATAACTAACTTAGCATTTTATGATTTCTATATAAAGCATGAATTATATAGACACATACCAATATACAGAGATGTATGCTATCGAGCTCGAAATCCCTAAATACTGTATTAGATTTTTAATTATACATCTTATTGTTCGTAAAATTGGTATTTCGTGCGAATTTGTGAGTATTTATTTTTCCACCTCTTTATAAAGGTATCATATACCTTACCTTTCATCAGTCTAAATATCTTTTAGTTTCATATACATTCAGCTATACATTATTAATATTGATTAAATGGTTGCTTATAGGATATAGCCAGTGTATAACATTTTAATACAAATCAGTTAACTTTAACTCCTTAAGACTAAATAGATGGTGTATTTTACAAAATATAATTGTTGTGATGTCGAAATAGAGCATTTCCTTTAATTCTTTTTATTGTACTTGATTTAGCTGAGCATTCCGCTAAATATTATTTAAATGCAGATTTCAAAATATAACTACTAAATTTCTCTTTCTATCTCAATGACATAAGTATTCTTTTTATTTTGAGATTTATTCACTTGTTTTTTACAAATACCTATGAGATGTGTTATGTAAACTGATTATAAGTAAGTTATTGTAATGTATGCTTTTGGCTTCATGTAAGTGCGAATCTGTACATCCGCATTCGCACTTACATGATATATACCAATTTGACTTATATAACTGTGCTCCAGTATATATCGTTTAATCTTTTGATTATCAACTGAGATTGTAATAGCGTTTGCGCCAGGTGCGTATATATCCTATCTTTTAACACTCTCACTACTAATACTAACTAGATCAATTCTTTATTTTTTCAGATTCATATATTCTTCTAAAGTTAGTTTATATATATATATTCAGCAATATCTCCTACGTAACGTACATGCCAAGGCTCATAAGCATATCCAGTAATATTCTCCTTACCTTTTGGGTAACGAATGATAAATCCTGCACGATGTGCGTTATCTTTTAGCCATTTGCCCTCCTTCGTATTTGCAAAGGATAGCTCTAGTTCATTGTTCGCACTATTTTAATGGCACCTCCTGCACGTCCTTTTACTGACATGCTCCTTGATCAGTATCAGTAACTCGGGGCACCTAAGGAATTTATTGATGAACAAAAAAACAATTCGCTTATATTAAGGATCCTACTTTCGATCCAGATCACCCACCAGCTGGTTATAATTATCCTTCTCCACATTTCATGTATGATGTGACTCGTTGGCGTCCAGTTGAGGAAGCGAAATCACGAAAAGAGCCATTACTGATTCTGCAAGGCGCACGTGATTATCAAGTAACTGTAAAAGACGAGTTTACGAGATGGCAAGAAGGGCTTTCAAGCCGCAGTAATGTTCAGTTCAAAGAATATCCGAAATTGAATCACATCTTCACGGAGGGTGACGGGGAATTCAGTCACCCTAGTGAATACGAAGCCCCTTCCAATGTTCCTGCGTATGTCATCCAGGACATCGTTACATGGGTCAATGAGACAAAGAAATAAGAAAACAACAAAAGCCATCATGCAATCATCATTTCGTGTTGGCTTTTGTGATATTAAAACATGTTATATCAGAAATTAATCGCTTCTATGAATTGATATTTTTACAGTGCTTATTTGCTTCATATCTTGCTATTCCTTGTCCGTCAGTGCAAGAATACAAAATTTATTTCGATATGTAAGAATGCATATTATTTCTCTTGGATGTTATGATACACTCTCTTTGTGAGCTGATACGATATTTCTTTAGATTGGAAAACTAAAACCTCATTAACCCAAGTTGGGGGCGCCATTTGGCGTCTTTTTTTAGTTTTGCTCCATAGGGATTTAGCTTAGATATTGAAGTAACCCTAAAACAAAAAATAAGCTGCCCATTTGGAAAACTTATGTACATCATTTTCGAATGCAGGAGTTCCATCTTTCAAAACTAACCTATTAAATAGAGTTAGATGTATAAACTATATTAGTATCGGAATATTCTCGACTTGGGGTTACCGTAAATGCTCTCTCCTAATCATCCATATCGATAAATGACTTACTTCTGATCAATTGCCTTTGTTGTTCTTCGTTTAAAAGGAGCTAGTTTTACATACGATAAAGCACTAAAAAACTGTGCACAAAAACCTGCATGGTAACAAGTTTTTGGCACAGTTCTATTATTTAATCCCTTTCATCAGTACCTGAATCTTTGGAGCCATGAAATATAAAATAACACTTAAAACAATGGATACTCCGCCAATTACACCGAAATAAATAATCTCTGTTTCAGGATTATATAATCGCACAAGCTGCGCATTGATAGCTTGTGCAGATGCACTCGTTAAGAACCATAGACTCATTGTTTGAGCAGAGAACGCTGCTGGGGCTAGTTTTGTAGTAATAGATAAACCTACAGGTGATAAACAAAGTTCCCCGATTACGACTAGAAGGAAACTAATGACTAACCAAATTGGGCTAACAAGGGATTCGGTACCATGGATATATGCAGGAATAATCATCACTAAGAATGATAAACCAGCAAATAATAAACCGATAGCAAATTTATTTGCTGTACTTGGTTGGCGTGAATTCAGCTTTACCCAAAGCCAAGCAAATACTGGTGCTAGTAAAACAATATAAATAGGGTTTAAAGATTGAAACCATGAAGATTGAACCTCCAATCCTGCAAAGTTTAACTGCGTACGTTGATCAGCATAACTAGCTAAGATGATTGCTCCCTGCTCTTGAATCGCCCAAAACATTGTAGCAGCGATAAATAGTGGTATGTAAGCAATTAAGCGAGATTTTTCAACTTCTGTCGTCTTTGGACTACGGTACATAAAGACAAAGTAGCCTGTTGGAATTAGAATACCTAAGATACTTACAAGTAAAGTAAATCGATCAATCGTTAAAATACCTGTTGGAATTGTTAACACACAAACTAGTGCAATTGCGATAATACCAATACTAAACTGTATAAGAACCTTTTTTCTTTCCTTGTCTGTTAAAGGATTTGGTACTTGCGTTCCTGCTAATCCTAGATTTTTCTTTTTCGTAAGAACATACATAATTAATCCAAATAGCATACCAATTGCTGCCACACCAAAACCTAAGTGGAAGTTATACTTTTGACCGAGTGTTCCAATCACAAACGGAGATAATAGTGCTCCTAAATTAATACCCATATAGAAAATACTGAAACCTGAATCACGACGAGTATCTGTTTCACTATATAAATCACCAACAATACTAGATACATTCGGTTTTAATAACCCTGTTCCAAGTACTAAAAATACCATTGAGATAAATAATGTACTAACCGTTCCTGGTAGAGCTAAGATGAGATGACCAATCATTATTAAAACGCCACCCCAAAATATTGTTCTACTTGAACCTAATAGGCGGTCAGCAATCCAGCCACCAATAATTCCTGACATGTAAACTAACGAACCATAGATAGCCATAATGGATGCAGCTGTGGCATGATCCATCCCTAAGCCACCTTTTGAAATGGAATAGTACATATAGTAAAGTAATATTGCTCTCATTCCGTAGTAAGAAAATCGCTCCCAAAATTCTGTAAAGAATAAAGTAAATAGTCCTTTGGGATGTCCAAAGAAACCATTTTGCGGAACGCTGCGAATAATATCGCTTTTGTTAAGCTTCTCCATAAAAATACACTCCTAATATACAGATATAATGATTCTAATTAAGTATATAACAAAAAATAGAAAATTTAAACAAATATTAATTAGTTAAATGATTGGATTTTTTAGAAAAAATAAATTATATATTGTTTTTAATGGTGATTTCATTTAAATTATATAATATAGATATATTAATTAAAATGTTAATACTGTATAAATATAAATACAAATGTAGGAGGATTTATATATTGTCAATGAAAGTCATTGCCATAGAAGATATTTATCAAGAAATATTGGATGGAAAAAGGAAACGATTCCCTCCGAATACTTGGAAAGAAGATATGGATAATAAGCTCGCCCGCAGAGTAATCACATATTTATTACACATTATCTTAAAATGGGATAAGGAAGACATCAGAAAAAAATGGAACACTCAATTACTTGTAAAGTATAAATTACGAGGATTACTCAAACATAGATACGAAAATAGCCCTTTTAAAGCAATAAATGATTTATACCCAAGTGAGTTTAAAGAATGGGAGTTTGGTATGACTCCTTTAAATTTTTGGACGAAAGAAAAGGCATTAACGATTTTGAAATGGATGATTGAAGAAAAAAAAGGTTTATCGAACGAAAAGCTCTTACGCGTATACAGTAAAAAATGGTTGGAGAAAAACAAACTTAGTGCCCCTCTGGCTATGTACTGGAATAGTAGTCCGTTTGCAATGATTAACGATTTGTACCCTAGTCGTTTTAAAGAATGGGAATTTCTCATGACGCCCAATAACTTCTGGACAAAAGAAATAGCATTAGAAGCATTGAAATGGACCATTGAAGAAAAAGAAAAATTAACGCCCGAACAAATACTGGATGTATACAGTATAAAGTTTCTAAAGACTCACAGATTAGCGTCTCCATGTCAATTAATGTGGGGAAATAGTCCATTTAAAATGATAAACGACTTATATTCAGGTCGCTTTAAAGAATGGGAATTTAAAGTTACACCAGTTGGCTTTTGGTCCAAATGTAAAGCACTAGAAGCATTAAGATGGACCATTGAAGAGAAAGAAAAACTGGATGAAAAACAGCTATTAAACGTATTTAGTCAACGATGGCTCATAAAACAAAAATTACGGACACCCTTACAACGCTATTGGAAAGGAAGCCCCTACGGAATGCTTATTGCTTTATATCCAAATCGTTTTTCTAAATGTATGTTAAGAGGGTATTGTAATAATTAAAGTGGAAATGTAAGTATGCAGAGACGCCCTTTGGTGTCTCTTTTTGAAATTCTATGTAAGTACATTCTTATGTGCCTATCGCTTTATTTATTGAAGAAAGTAAACCTGTTATATTATTTTCCAATCCATCTCGTCAAAGCCATACCAAGAAACCCAGCGCCCATCCCTATCAGCCACCCAGTTTGGGCGCTCCCAAACATAAATCCCACTCCCGCGCCAAGAAACGTACAGCCCACAAATACTAACCCCTCGATGCCCCAGTTCAGTCGTTCCATACTTCATCCCCACCCTTTCTTTACAACATATGCTATATGCAAGCTAAACTTTCTAGCTTATGAACTGTTCATTTTCTCGACTATAACTATATGTTTCATATCCATTACTTACAGGTCCGAATGTCCTTTTTACATCAATTCGTCACTTAACTTTATTGGTTACTTTTTTCATCTCATAGGAGATTATTTCTCAACACATAACACATGGAACAAAACTACCAGTAATAGTAATATAAAGGTACCTTCAGTTGTTAACTGTTGTTCCCTTTTTGAAAGTCCTGTCAAAATACAGGACTTTTTAAATTTACTTCCTACTAAATTGGCCTTTTCGTTAATATCCTTTCACCTTTACATTGGACAATTAAACGATATTGGTGGAGATTCACCAGATTTTAAGTTCCTCTTTCCTTATTAAACTACATGCTTAAATATGTGGTTTTCAACTTAGATTCGAATAACAAAATGTTCACTTTTTCGATGCATTTATGAAACATTCTTATAATATATTAATTATATTCTTTTTATAAATCGCATCGTTCAGTAGAAAAGTCCTAGTCCATTCTAGGACTTTTTCATCTGCAAATAGTATGTTTGTCAGTTCTTCCGCACATTATTGTATAGACAACTATATTATTAAATGTTATAATAAAAAACAATTTTATGTAGTATCATATACGACTTTTTCTTTACTTTTAGGACTCTTACTCAATTGAAGGGTCATTTTTTTGTTCAAATAAAATATCTATATAGAGATAACGACATTCAAGTAAGTATTTGATAAATTCCGAAGAGGATATGCTGAAAAATAACGATTGTATATCCTTTTCATTAGTTTCTCTACCTGATAAACCTTACAAATTTATAATACTATTGTCACCTTAATTGATAGTAAATTGGTTAATGTTGGTTTATTATACAGACTATTGACCATATTTAATACAACATCATTGGTAGGTGTCACTTAATGGGAAGAAACTTATTACGCTATGGAATTATAAGTATAGCTTTTATTACCATCCCTATTGTATTTATACTTTTGGCGTCAGCTCATTTCATTCCAAAAGAATACAATGAGGAATGGCCAGAAGTAAAAAAGACTGCTGAACTAGTAACTATCGGTTACTTCAAAAAAGAAAGAAATCTCGATATTGTAATCGAAACAATTAAACCATCAGAAGAGTATAGAACACATGAAATTTATCTGCATGGACATGTCATAAACAATAAACATCAAAAAGTTTCTGTTATTGTTAATTTTAGTGATAACTATTCCATTAGAGATATAACTGAACATAGTCTTAAAATAAGGAGTATTTAACTTATGTTAGATGCTCTTTTTTGCTTAACACTTTTGGTCAATTAAATAATTACTTGGATTCTACAGTGGATCACTCTCCCTTTTTCAAGTAAATTGGCACTTCTAAAAAACAACTTCCTACGAACATTGATTTTTGCCGAAATACTTTTTAGAAAATTCTAGTTTTAGTGAGGTTTCACAAAATCTTACACAGAATTAGTCGTATACCGTATGAATTTGGTAATTTTTTACGATTTGTTTCATTCTATCTACCACGTTTAGACAAAATAGCAAAAACAAAGCAAAAAGGAGAGGTATAGTTTGAAAGGAAAACTTGGATTAACGATTGTAGGATTATCTGTCTTTAGTTTTGGTCTTTTTGGTGTAAACATTGGAGATAGCGGAGTTGTAAAAGCTGAACATGGAGAAACTTTTGCTCCGAAATTAGAGTCGCATGGGGATTCATGGGCTCCTGCTTATGATCACGGAAGACCTCCTATTTCATCATACAACAAAGGAGATACTTGGGCTCCTTCCTTTACAAATACACATGGGGAAGGAATGGCTCCTAAAAAAGAGACTCATGCAGATTTAATCGCTCCTTCGCTAGAATCTCATGGTCATACTGGTGGAGCTCCTGCTTTAAACTGAAGGGAACACCTGTTCTGATACAAGATACGCATGGACATTATCCAGCTCCAAAACTAGAAGCAGATGGGGACCATGGCGGGGCTCCTTCTAATACAGAACCTGGCGAAGGTATCTAAGTTCCCAAAAGGCGATCAAATTAAATTTTAAATGAATCGTATACCAAAAGAAATCCATTTTACGTAACAAATATGATGTATACGCATGTTTTCTAATGTGATACACTGTACCCGAGAGAAATCTCTACTACATAAGTGGTTTTCAAGTCTAAAAAATACACCTATTAACTAGGTGTATTTTTATTTCTAACTCGTTTCTTTCTTCTCATCCTCTTTATGACTTCCCATTTTTCTATTGTATATACTTTGGGATTGTAGTCATGCAACATATGAAACGGATTGTTCTTCCAAAAATTATGTAAGGGCGTTAATTAGCCATTTGCAACAGCCCACTTCGTATCACATGTTACTAATACATCTTCCTCTGCCATCTTATATTTTTCCTTCAATAATATATGTAAAACCTCAAGCGCAGTAGATTTATTCCAATATCCTTCTCGCACTCTTAGGAATAATAAAGATATTTAATTTCATCTTCAGAAAAGTAATAACCTCCCATCAAACATTGTGATAGGAGATTATTACTTTTAGTTAACATAGATTTTTTGTTTAAATGTTATATCTGGGCTGTCTATACTCTCTGGTGTTATCTCAACAATATGGTTAACAATATATACACGTAACCCTTTACTATGTTCATACATACTATTTAATGTCATTTGTATAACTTCTCTTGTCCACATTTTTAAATTTTTATATAATATTTCACGTCTTTACTTATATGCGATTAAGATATATCGGAATTAGAAAAAGGAATCTTTTGAGATTCCTTTTTCTATTTAAAATAAAAAAACAGCGTATTCGCTACCTATCCATATTTCTCGCCTCACAGTGATTCCTTTATATTATTTTATTATATCCTCCCCTTTTAAATCTATTTATTTGTATGTATAATTATAAATAACAACTAACATTTTGAATCGAGGTGACAATCATGAGGAGTTTTAGTTCATTATTAATCTCTACTATCTGTTCAACAATCCTTTTAGTTTGGAATGCCTTTTCTTTCTACACTGGATTCACAGCAGGACATACATACTACTGGGTTAACGGAATCATAGCCTTGGTTTTCCTTCTATTCTTTATCCTAAACATGCGAGATATTATCAAGAAAGACTACAGAACATCAGGAAAATAGGAGTTGATACTTATGTGGAAAAAGATTAATAATTATAAGTTTCATCTAAAAGATTTGAAATTTATGACTTGGCTATTCCCAATTATCGGTTTATTATACGCTTATGAATTCTTCTCTGGTTTAATGTTCTACCAGGGGGTTCGTTGGCTCAAGTTAATATGCATGGCAATAATGATTATAGGATTTATTGATATTAGAAAGAAGCTTAAAAACAAAGATTATAGAGCTGCTTGAATTTACAAACACTCTTGAACTCATTTTCAAATCATGGCATTATAATTTCGAATCTCACTGAATTAAATCAACATCTAAAATAGTACATTAATAGAATTGTTTTTACTAGCTGTACATGCCTACCTGTGGCAATAGTCTCAGGTATTTTTTCGTTCATTGTATTTGTTTGTTTTGTTATCTTTCCTTAACAACAAATAAGACGCCGCCCAAATCAAGGCAGCGCCTACTATAATTCCTATACATTTAATCAAAATCATTTATCCTCACATTATTTATTTCTTTGCTTCCATACCCTATTCTCTTTACGAAAAGTATTCTTTCCATTCATGAAGTCAGCTGTATTACCAGGAATGCTATATTTCTTATTCTTTTTCTTAGACTTCTTCTTCAGCCTTTTCTCTTCTTGGATAGCTTGCAAATCCGCCTTCCATTGTTTCAACAAATCCTTTTCACGTCGCATCGAATTTGTACCCCTTGGTTTAAAATGTGAACCAGATAATTAGATTCTACCTATACATATAGATATCCTCTAATCCAATGTACCAAGTTATGTTTTTCTTTTTAAATAGACCAACAATATATTAAAATATTCTATATATCCAAGGAGGTTTGTCATGCTCAACTTTCATAAAGAATTACCCCTATTAGGATTCTTTTTATTTTTATACAGTTTTATTGGTATCATCTTTTTATTACTATTCCTGAGCGTGTAGTAACAATGCAATGCGTATACATATATGTTTAATGTGAAATTCTATAAAAGAAGTAAAAAGCACCTCTGCTGGATGATTAATATATACTATATATTAATTAGGAGAAAACATTTGGTATAATATAAGTGCTTTATTATATGTGTTTTCTTCAAACCGTCTTAGGGGGAAAGCAGTTTTTTATTTTTTCAATAGTACTTACTAAGTATTTCTGTTAATATTTAGTTACCGATATGTGTATCAACCGGCCTGTGCTTCTGTACGGGCTTTTTTGATGCTTTCACGCATCGTAATATCCAGGAACCTGTCTACTAGGCAGTGCATTCTACTAGATTCCCGGATATTAAGACCAACAAAAGCCTTTTCTATTAACTATATAAAGACAATTTTACAAACATAATCCCTTATAGCTTCTATGGATCATCAACTTTTTCATGATTTTTATCTGAGTTTTTCATATTCACATTTCTGTAACATCTATATATAAAGTTTTTAAATATTATGTGTTAAACTTATAGCATTCCAAGAAGTCCTTTACTTTTAGAATCGACAATTCTTCAATACCCTTAGTCTTGCCCTGCATCCCCTGCAGGGCTTTTATCATTTAGCTAGATTTAATATAACCTTTTGTAGGTTTCTTCAACTTTATCTGTACTGTTATTTATACCTCTAGCTCTAAAATTCTTTATGATCCACAAGATTTTCTTTCGTTCGCATTCATCTCTCTGCTATTCATCCGTTATTTTACATCCTTAATAATCCGTTTATTGATCCATAACTTTATCCTTAGTTAGATTTCCAATAACAGCCTCTATTTTCCTAAAATTCAATCAAATCTTTATAAATTTTTAACGAGTATTAATTGATAGGAATCCCACATCATAAAATGGAATTTATTCTCAAAAGTTATTAATTATTCTATCTGTCAAACTATTAGTTTACCTCTTCTTCATATTTTAATTGTCTTTTGACCACGATCAAACAAATAAAATACATAAATAGGTAAGGAGCATTAGTATGATTATACAAGAAAAATTATCTTTTTCAGATCTAGATTCATTAGATTCAACTACAGACTCCATGATGGATGCGTTTAAAGATCTTTATGGAATACTTCCTGATGAAATTGCAGTAAATAATGAGACATTTCCAATTCATAATAAGACTGCTATTACTGAACGTTATGGTCATGCTTGTTATAAAATGCTGGGCCCTTTTATATTTCGAGATCTTGAAAAACCTTCAATAGATGAAATAACCCTAAAGGAACAATTCGTATGTAATCCTAATAATGAAGAAAAAGAGATTGTAGTGACAATCGAAGAACAATGGGCCAATATACAATCTTGGACTTCGAAATCTATTACAGGTTTAACTTTAAAATCAGATCTTATTATCGCTGGTAAATTTCAATCGGGTAATGAATTTAATATTTCAACTTTTGTAGGCGAAAGTAATTCAAAATCAATTCATATCTCTCCTTCAATTGAACATTCTATTAAAGTGCCTCCAAATAGTAAAATCAAAATAGCGATGATAGGAACATTAATTACTGAGGTTCTACATTTCCAATCAATTATAACGGTACAAGGCATGTTTGGTGCATGTTTTCCACGTATGGTTCGTGGACATTATGTTGGGTTTAAAAGTGCCGGTCACATCCTAAATAAGACATTTGGAATGATTGAAGGATCGATTAACAATACAGTACTTCAGGATATTGAAATACATATTAAAGGGATAGAACCTTATTCCTTTAAACAAGAAGTGATCAAGTAGTAAAGTTGAAAAACAAAAAAATATACTGTTTTTTAATTCTATATCATATATAGATCATTAGAATAAGGAAAAATCTATGGCTAACCGTACTTCAAAATCATTGAATGGGGGAAAATCAATTGTCAAACAAAAATGAGTTAAGTTTTTTCATTATTAGATTAGTATTAGGTTTAACTTTTTTTGCTCATGGACTCACAAAATTTCAAGATGGCATTCATAATACGGAAAATTTCTTCAACAGCCTAGGAATATTCGATTGGCTTGCATATCCAGTAGCAATTCTTGAACTAGTGGGTGGAATTTTAGTTATTCTGGGGCTTGGTACACGAATTATTTCAACCTTATTTTCTTTACTTATAGCCGGAGCTATTATTACTGTGAAATTTGATCAAGGATTTATAGGAGGGTATGAATTTGATTTATTATTATTGGCTGTTTCTTTATTTTTTGTAGTAAATAACAGCCAATCTATATCATTAGATAAACTCCTATCGAATCGTAATAATAAACAACAACAAACTCTATAAGCATAAAGTTTCTCCTTAACACGTAAATTTTTATTTCGCGATGAAGCTTATTTATATGAATTACTCAATTTAGATCCGAAAAAAATAAAAAGAATCCCTTATATTTTGAAAAAGTTTTTTCAAAATATAAGGGATTTATAATTTACTTTTAAATTATTGTATAAAAGGACTTCAACTTTTGGTTACATAAATACCTTCTTATCTTTTTTAAAACGCTCTGTATGCATTTTCTCAGTTGTTAATACCACTTTCTGTGGAATCTTATATAATGGTAGTTTATCTTTACAGAACTCTCTTAATCGCTTTCTAAATTCACTTACACTTTCATTTGTACTTAATTTAACCACAGCCTTAACCATTTGCCCTGTGATTGCATTTTTTTCACCAACAACAGCAACCTCCTCTACTCCATCCATTACCTGTATTACATTTTCAACTTCAGCTGGAAATACTTTTTCTCCGCCAATATTTATAATCTCTGATTTTCTTCCTAAAATTTTAATATAATCTTCATCTACTTCCACCATATCTCCTGTCATAAGCCAACCATCTTGAGTAAATGGACTTGGAGCATTAATATAGCCAATCATTGTAGACATTGATTTGATCTGCAACATTCCATCCACTACTCTTGACTCAATATTCTTATCGCTTAGTTTGATCCACAAAGAATCATTCGATTTAGATTGTGAATATAAAACTCCATATTCTGACAACCCATACATTTGTGTAATTTTAACATGAGGGAATATTTCGTTTATTTTACTTAGTGTAGCCTCAGGCATAACTTCTGATCCATAAGAAATGGTCTGCAAACTATTTAAATTATACTTTTTATAAACCTCACTCAGTATAAGTAGATTTATAAAAGTTGGTGATGCGGGTAGAGCTTGTACTTGATGTTTCTCAATCATGTTACATACTCGATTTGGGGTACGATCATCAATAATTACCAAACACCCTGAGCTGGAAATAATTTGGAATAGAGTATTAACTCCTCCAATGTGATCAAATAACATAAATGGTATAACACGTTTTGCACTCCTTGCGACACTGTACTTCTTTTGAAGTAATGTAAAATCATGTACAATTGCTTTACTACGTCCGGTTGTACCAGATGAAAACAATACTAATCCTGGATGTTTTAACTTTTTCAGTTGTAATAATAATTCATTTTGAATGTAATCCCTTTGTATATTGATTATTTCAAAGCTTGCCTTTTCAACTTTAATTACATTTTCTAATTCAACTATTTCATAGTATTCTTTCTTCTTACTGTCAACCAATGAATTTAATATCGGTACTACAGTACATCCTAATTCAATAAGTGCTAAAAACATTGCTATAGAGTATGGAGAATAATCC
Organism: Bacillus sp. CH_48; assembly: GCF_038008465.1. NCBI lineage: Bacteria > Bacillati > Bacillota > Bacilli > Caryophanales > Bacillaceae > Bacillus > Bacillus sp. CH_48. The sequence goes on from NZ_JBBOZF010000001.1 coordinate 307,961, forward strand.
GCTTCCAAAGAGACTATTGTATAATCCATCTTTCTATGTTCATTTAACTCCCTTGTATAAATCTTTATTTGATTTAGAAACCACTCATATGTGTAAGTTTTATCCTCCCAAACAATAGCTTCGCATTCTTTATTCATTTCAAATCTTTCAAATAAAAAATCAATATGCATACCTAACCTCCTTTTAAATTTCTCCTTTAATATTTTGTCATGTCAGTGATTTTAATTGTTCCTGGCATTCTAAAATATACGCAACTAATGTTTCTATTGTTTTGAATGGGCTATTATGTTGCGACATTGTATCTAAATTAACCAAATCAACTGATAAACCCAATTCGTCTTCCAAGCCTTGTTCAATACTTACCAGTAAAGATACCAATCCTAACGAATCTAAATACCCTTCCCAATCATAAAGATGTGCTTTCACTCCTTTTTCAAGATCAATTTTATTTTCAAGATTTTCATTCACTTCTTCAACACAGCACAATACGATTTGAATAATTTTTTCTTTATTTGTATCTTCCAAGTAAATACACTCCTTTTTATGAATCATCTTTTTACTATGAAGAGTTCCTTTCAGCAACTGTCGTACTGTATAACATGAACATTGAATACACTTATTCAACTACTGGTAAGTTTCGTAAGTGTACGTAGTAGCCTTACTCTACTTCTCTCAATTATCTTTTCCCTATCAAGACTGAAGGCTATAATTATGTTGCAGAAGAAATAAAATATTCTCATGTAAGACACACTCTCTATTAATAATATCCATCATTATCAAATTAAAAGATTCGAGATCACTTAAGTTACTATCTTTTTTTAATAATTTAATATGTGCAATCTTATACAGTCTTTCCCATGATTGTTTTATATCCATTAACTCACTAGTAACATGAATAAATTTATCTTCAAATAACTCATTCATGTCTATAAGTAAGTCATATAAAAAATATCTACTCCATCTCATATCAAATAAACATTTCAAATACAAAGGAAACATATTTCTTTGTTTATGAAAATCTTCATTTATATTTTCTTTAAGTTCCAGGGCTGCAATCTTACCAAAATAATATATCTTATTGTTTTTTTGCATAACTAAACCTCGAACATACTCACTTGATATTTTTTTTAGTGTTCTTAAAAAAATATCTCTAAGATTTTCCATGCTTATTTTTTCTTGTATAATTACATCAATTGATGAGTAAGGTGAAATCCTTTCTATACCTTTTGCTTGAGCCAATTCAGGTATAGCTTTTCCTCCTTTCCAAAAAGAATGGAACTCCTCCATTGATATCTCACCCATAAATTTATTAGGAACTGGATCTTGAACAAATACTTTATCTTCTGTAAGTTTGTTAATTGCGAGGTAATGGTCTGTAACATATTTATCCGTATGGACATCTATATGACTTTTTATAAATTTGGGGTTCAAATAATCATTACTATATGGTAGAAAAAAGGTGCTTCCTAAGGCAATAAATACTTCTTGACGATTCAAACATTCTTTTATATATTGAAGCCCCTTTTCGAAATTAGAATATACATGTTTCTCCATACGAAATGTTTGATTATATTCTAACAACTGTGTATATCTTGCTACAGAAGGTATCGATGTGATAGTATCCATACGATATGATGGTATACTATATAACTCTTCATTCGCTATTAAACTCATGTAACTAACGCTACCCATACTTTTTAATTTATCGTGAAGAATTGGTATGTAGCATGAATAATAATAAGGGACATCAAAAGTTGGAATTAATTCTTTCATTTTCACTACAGCACTCACCCCATATTTATTTTTTTTACAGCCCTATCCAGTTCTCAACAGTATAATTCAACTGTAAGTCCTTAGTAGCTTTAAATTTTCTATTTGGAATAGGTTGTCCTAATTTATCCACTTCAAAGAGCCTAAAGCCTCTTGAAAACTTAAACCTGCATGCAAGGTCCCTTGGCACTTTAAAATTCCCTGCAAAACGATTTTTTTCTATTCTATCTAGTATCATGCCTACACTCATATAAATTCGTTCACCAACTGGTGTATTTTCAGGTACTTCGACTGTTACAGAAACATCTACAAATTCTGATAATGTTTCTATTACCTTATATTTTTTAGGTATTCCTTTTACACCTTGTGTCACAAAGGTAACTTCGGCTTCTCCTATTTTCTTAGGTATAATTGTTCCATCCCCCATAACCTCTAGCACGTCTGGGTTATCAACTAAAAATACACCATCTAAAACACTCATTTCAAAACCACTATCGTACGTAACAATTGGATTAATTTTCACTTTCATTCCAGTTAATCCAACTACATCTCGACCATCTAATGTAACATTAACTATATTGCCAACATCTCCAAAGAAATATATTAATGGTAGATGCATACGTTCTCCCCAGTCTTTCTCAAAATGTGCACCATTTGGATCCTGATAAAAAATTAAATCATCTCTATATTTGTAACCATTTTCCAATAAAGTTTCTGCAATATCTCTCACATGTTTTACCAAGAAAAAACCTTCCGCACTACCTATATCCATCCATATTTTTAAGTCTTTTTTTCCTTCATACATTTCATATAATTTTAATTCCGAATGATCATCTTCAACTTTCACAAAGAATGGAGATAACATCCCAATTTTCCCAAACACTTCAGGATTGCGGAAACCAATATTATAAGTTGATAAACCACCTGCTGATGACCCTATTAGAGCTGTATTTTCAGCATTAGTCAATGTTCTAAAATTTTCATCAATGTAAGGTTTCACCTCATTGATTATAAATTTTTCATATAATAACCCTGAGCATTCTATATGTTTATCTGGTGAAATGAAATGACAAAACTCATTATTTTCTATGATTCTTTTATGTGCTATACCTACTATTATTATCTCTTGAATTTTACCTTCATAAATTAGCATATCAGTCGTCTTGTGGACATTCCATGATTCATCATTTTTTATTACTGGCTCAAACAATCGCTGCCCAGCATGCATATATAATACAGGATACTTTTGATACGAATTGCTTTCATAACCAGGTGGTAAATATATGAATAGTTTCCTACTATTATTAAGTATTTCAGAATGAAAATTTTCAATCGTAATCACTTTAGAAGCTCGTTCCATAGTAACCTCCAATTTTCTATTTTTCACTTTCATTAATACAGTTCTTTTCTAGTTTTCCCTTAAAAAATTGTACCCTTTGTTAACTTTCAAGAGAATTTTTCAGTATAAGCTTTTGTTTTAGCTACCAGAATGAGATCCCCCCAATTTTAATTACAATTGTAAAAAAAGTAGACCCATATAGTTAAGACTCCACCAAGATAGTTTTTTCTGCAGTTTGCCACTTTACAACCACTTCTCCAGTTCCAAAACTCGGGGTCCGATACTTATGATTCTCTCCGCCTTCAATCAATAGTGTTTTATTGATCTTTCTAATAAATTTAAATTCAAGCAAGGTATCAGCCGGAACACTTATATCAAGATAACCCGTAGGAAATTGATACATTATTTGATTAAAAAATGGCCCTACTGCCTTGCAAGGATTCATATTCCCTAATGAATATGTGTTCCCCATTATAAAAACTTCACTCTCTGTTATTTCATATCCATTTTCAATAACAAATCGAATACAAACTTGCTTTGTATTGAAGACCTCTACATGTTTATAGATATTACTCCTAGTTCCTGTATCTGTTACAACAGTAATTTCATATTTACCATCGTTCACTGCTGGAATTTTTACTTTTATACTAGTATGTGACCATGAAACTACTTCCGCCTCTTTTTCCTCAAATAATACTGATCCTTTTTTAGAAGTAAAGCCACATCCTTCAATACAAATTATTTGACCAACTGTTGTCATCTTATGTCCCACAGTTCCTATTAAAGGTATACTATTTACTCCTTTATGGTGCCAAACATGTACTGACCCAGGTCCAAGCCATAATGAATCTATATTATTATTTTCAACTCTAATTGCTTCACCATCTAAAAGGCCATCCAATATGTCCTTATACTTTCTAGAAGGAAGAATTGTTTTAACATCTTTTATTTCATATCCTTCTGTTAAATTTCGATTCAACGCTATTAATACCACATCACTTCCAAAGTACCTTTCATATACATAAATATCATCCGTTATATATCTTTCTTTGGTATTTCCATATGGAAGTGCATAATTTAAACTACGAAGCGAAGATAAAGATTGTATTATCTTAAAGTTATCTGTATTCACATCAAAAGATTCCATTTGACCACGATTGTTAGGATCTCCATTTCCAACCATATACTGCTCTGTACCATAGTATACAGAAGGTATTCCCCTTGAAGTTAACAAGAATGCTAATGATTGTTCTATTCTACGTTTACTTTGTCCATTAATGTGAAAACGGTCCATATCATGATTATCAATAAAAGTAACAAGATTATTTACATCATTATAAATTTGATATGTTTCTTCAACCATTTTGTGTAACCCATGCATGGAATCCATTCCATCTCGAAAAACTTCACGTACTTTATGAGCAAAACTAAAGTCTAATAAACTCATACCACTATTATTTGCAAAATGAACATTTCTATGGTCATACTCATTCGGATTGATATACCATTCACCAAAAATAAATACTGGTCTATAATTATAGATTGAATTTAGCCAACTTTTTTGCCAGCCATATGACATGTGTTTTACTGCGTCAACTCGTATACCATCTATTCCTTGGTCTAGCCATAGTTTAATAGCTTCTTTAAAATACAAATCAATAGCTATATTTTGGTGATTTAGATCTGCAAGATCAAATAAATTACGATACACTCCATCTTCATATTCTTCAAAATCCGTCCCACCATTATGATGAAAATAATGATTGTAATCATTATCGTATCCACCAAGTAATAATCCATTATCATATAATCTACCATTTTCAGCATAGGTCGCATCATCATGTAATGCAGGCGAAGTGTGATTAGGTGCAAAATCCATAATAATTTTTATATCTTTTGCATGAGCGGTTGTTATTAAGGTTTGAAAGTCTTCAAATGTCCCAAAAAAAGGATTTGTTCTTTTAAAATCACGAGCCCAATATCCATGATATGAAGTACTTCCTACCAAATCATTTATTGGAGTAAAGATATTTTCTACTGGTTGAGATATCCATAATGACGTCACACCTAGTTCAGTAAAATAATTTGTATTTAATTTTTCAATAATCCCTATCCAATCTCCACCAAAGTATTTCTTTTTATTTTTCCTAGATTCATCATATAATCCCCCTTTGGGATTATATGATGGGCATCCATTATGGAATCTGTCCGTTACAATTTGATATATTATATCTTTAGAAAAATTAACGTTGTTCTTATTCATCCTAAGCTTATCTTTTTCTTTCAAATGACAACCTCCATCCCATAGAAGCATTTACCAGCTATTTTCAAACATTTAGTACTCTACCCTTAAGTACTATTTGAAAAATAGTTAAAATATATTTCGCCCCCTAACTAGTAACTCATATTTTGACTCAGTTTTTCATACAAAATAATTTCTACAAGTGGGTTCTATATTTGTCCTATAAACTGTACCATTTGATTTATGTCGAAGTAAGGGAAAAAATGTCATTATATAGGGAGGATAAATATAGAAAATTCTTACATAGAATTATGCTTACAAAATATAGCCCCGATAAAATACATAGACAAAACATTTTTTATTTGGTAATATTCACCTGAAAATATTTGGTAAAACTTTATGTGGAGAGGAGTATTAAAAATAAATACTAGATTATTAATAAAAATACTATTTATACTACTAATACCAATCTTATATTCCAAAATAAACTATAAAATATAAATATAGCTTCCGCTCTTACAAATATTAAAAACCTAGGGAAAAGCTGTAAAGAAATTTCAAAATAATCTGGAGAAATATTTTATTTTTAAAAATCTTATATAAAAATTAAAACATTATTGTACAGTTAAAATATTCCTTCCTAAATGCTAATTAAAATTTTCTTTATAAATTAAAGATTTACTTCTACAAATTTGATAATCCCATTAGTAGATATTTTTTAGTAATTTAATTTCATAACAATTTAAATCCACTTACATTCTAAGATTTCTATGGTTAATTTATATTGTTTTTTATTTTTCAAACATTTATGTACTTAAATCCATTTCATACCTACCATTTTTACCTCAAAATAACAATATCTTATATTAATATAGCTCTTTTACAATTAGATTCCATTTCATTAATCGTCTAATAAACTCAATTACTAAAGTTCATCACCATTAGTTTGCAAACAAATTTTTATAAATGAGTTACTTAAATTTGTGAGGTGACAATACTATGCAACAACAGGTCGAATTAGATTCCGCTCTTGCTGTTTCTTCGAAAAAGACATTATGGAAAAATCGTACATTTACTTTTGTATTTACAGGTTATACCTTATCAATGTTTGGAAATTCATTTCACAGTATTGCTTTAAACCTTTGGGTACTACAAGCAACAGGAAGTGCCAAATTAATGTCTACAATTGCCATAACTCATATGGTCATGAGCATGTTATTTTCTTCCATTGCAGGTACTGTTGCAGATAGGGTAGATCGCAGAAAACTAATGTGGATAACAGATATAATAAGAAGTCTTTTAATACTAAGTATCGCATTTTGTATTGCAATACCCGGTACCCCCTTTATTCTTATTATTATCTTAACCGCTCTTACTTCTTGTGCAGGATTATTTCAGTCTCCTGCATTCCATGCTTCCTTAGTTGATATTGTAGGAAAAGACAAAGTTCAACAAGCTACTGGAGTATTAAATGTAGCAGATAATGTATCTCGTATTTCGGGGCTAGCAATAGGAGGAGTTGTAGTTGCAGCATTTGGTGGTAGCATTGCTATCTCAGTTGACGCAGTTACTTTTATGTTATCCGCTATTTTAGTGTTATTAAGTGGAAAGTTTCCTAATTCTACAAAAAAAACAGGAATTAAAAATTCATTTCAGGAGGACCTTGTTGCAGGCTTCAAGTATATATGGCAGAACCCTTTTGCTAAATCTGTTATTATACTCTCGCCTACTTTAATCACATTTTTCACTGCTTCATTAATGCTTATTCAAGTAATGTCTGTAAAAGTGTGGAAAGCAAATCCAATTGAATTTGGGATAATTGAATCTAGCATTCCAATAGGTTATATGTTAGGCGCAGGCATTATTATCTTTTTTGATAATAAGTTACATCGACGAGGTTGGTGGATAATCCTTAGTATGGTTTTACTAGCTCCAATCTTTGTAGGGCTATCTTTTGCTCCATCTGTTCTTTATGCAGTACCATTAATTCTCCTCTTAGGAATACTTTTTTCATTTTGTACATTGCTTGTCAATGTGATTATTAAAGTTGAGGTAGATCCTGAGTTACAGGGAAGGACTTTTGGAACACTTGGTTCTCTTACGAGTATTGCATCACCAGTTGCTTTAGCAATTTCCTCATTTTTCGCTGACATATATGGTCCACCATTAATCTTATTAATAAATGGGGTCTTATTATTTATTTCAGGACTAATTGTACTGTTCTTTCTTAAATCAATTAGATCATATAAATGATTCTTTTTCGTTATAAAAAACATTAAGTATCCAAACTTGAAAAATGCCGAAATTGTTAAGGAGATCAACTCTTTTGGCATTTTCCCTATATCACTTAAGGAGAGATTTTATGCCAAAGAAAATACTTATACTCGGAACCTTTCTGATAGCGGCTAGCCTGTTAGGTTGCACAGATATAGAACACAAAGATACTCTCAACAAAATAGAAGCACCCGAAAAAGAACCAGTGGATGTAAAAGAAAAAGTTGCACTTAAACATATGACAGCAGAAGAATATTTAAAAAACTATAATAAAATTAAGAGTAATTTATCAACACAAGGCATTGAAATTCTTCCATTTAATCTTGAACTAGAAAAGCAATCCAATACATATAGGTTTTATTACCCTAAAAAAGTAGATAACTCAGATCAAGATATGAAATGGGTAAGTGTCATGTTAGGAGAAAGCGGAAAAGTAATTGATGGAATTATGTATACTGGCTATGTAGATATACCTACGATTAAAGCAATGATTCAAGCTACTAACATTACATGGACTAATGAATTAGATCAGTTAATTGGTTCAATAGGAAATGAAGATTTTTCAAAAACAGTGGAAATTGAAAAAGTGAAACTATCTGTTAAAGGTAATTCGAAAAATATTAAAGTTATGATAGATTCAATGAAATTAGATCCACCCCAATCTCTTTAACACAAATATAGTCCCAAATTCCTATTCAATTTCTTTAGTTTTACACTCTATATGAATTTATTTAGCTTTTAATAATTAAGTCTAGCTATGAGACTATACAAAAAAACGTCAGTGCTTTTAAAAAGCAACTGACGTTTCTTTTATTCTCTTACATTTTTATTAAAATCGGCATCAACAATATGACTATAACTATGTCTATGTCTATGTCTATTCACTTAATTCTAACTTCCAAAACATTATTCTATAATTTCAAAAAGATTATTGCCATTATTACCACTTGGTAATATAAATTTCACATGTTGATCTGCTGGAATAGTTATATAATGATATTGATCAGGTTTAGTTAATTTGGTTGTACTTTTCCAAGTTCCTGAAGTCCAGTACGTTACTTGTGAAAAAAATGCTAGTGGCGGGAATTTCTCTGGATCGGTTGACTTATCATTTTCTGAAATAATTTCAGGCTTAATTCTAATTTTCTTTCCTGCCGCATTTTTAAATTGAAAATCATAAACAATTCCATAGTTTCCTTCAAGCGTCGGGTTAGAATTTTCTAGATACCATATAGGTGCTTCGTATTCATTAATACCAACACGAGGTTGAGGATAGGCTTTACTTGTCTTTGAGCCTACATAAAAGGTACTTGTTGTTACATTATCAATAACAGCATGCCTTTCATCGTAATTATAATTAGCAGTTGAAGTGATTTTATTATAATTTTTAACCTGTGTTGTTTTTATGGGATCAAAAATTTCTGATGGGCTAGAGAACTGTCCATCTGGTTTTTTCTTTGAAACAAATTGACGTAGGGTTAATTTTGCGTTCGGAATAAACTTAATTTTTCCATTAACTGCAAAAGTATCTTCTACATCTTTTTCTAATATAAATACATGTCCATCTGCTGGGATAGTAATAACTTGATCATTGTTACTATTTCCATATTGAACTATAGTACTAGATGTAATGCCCATTATATCCCATGAACCATCAGAACTAACCGGATATGCTGCATTTACAGCACTATTTTTAATTCTTATAGTTTGCGGTTGACGATCTTCATTGTGTATAGCATATCCAAATTTCAATTGACCTCCAGTATAATTTCGATTAAAAAATTCAGCACTATACTCTTGATTTGCTTCTAATATTCTTTCATTTGTGTAGTAAGCATACTTACCAGCTTCAAAGTTTGATCCCATATTTGGATTATCGTATACACTTTCTGGTGCATTTGTATATATGTACTTTGCTCCGCCTTGTTTATACTTTATTTGTGTAATCATAGAAGCCTCTACTCCTCCTGAACTAGTTACTCCTAAAAACAAAAGTGACGATAGTAAAACTGAAGAAAAAAATTTTCTGTTCAAAAATACAGCTCCCTTCCATTTATTACAACTAAATCTAGCATACGCCTTACATACAATAAATGTAAATGGAATGTGTAGCTGTTGTTATTGAGAAATACTGATCTAATAAAACATACTCTTAATGATAATATATGTATTAGATGCAAAATTGCATATTTAATTCAGATATATTGATGTACAATAAAAATGAACTACTCAACATTTTTATTTTAAGTTAGTATATCAAACCCTAACTACCTAAAGAACTCAAGTAAACGTATCTTATGTCATTTAAAAAAATACAACAAGCGCCTCTAGGAAGGGGCGCTTGTTGTATTTTTTGTTTTAGAATTTCTCGATTTGAACCGTAAAGTGTGGTTTGAATTTTACTTTAATTGTTTTGTTTTCTCCCCTTCTTAGACTTACAATGAGTCATTGCGGGGATAGATTCATTTCAACAAATCCATCTTGTTTTCAAAGATACATTTATTTTCTTGACCTCCCCCTTTTTCTATAAGATGTAAAAGTGGGGGTAGGTCAAATGATATTATGCATCCATTCTTTTTAGAATATATAGTTGTTACAGAAGAGTACTTTCCGAAATGCTTTTATAACTACATTCAAAATAACATTTTCGCTAAAATAATTACTCTAGGGAACTTGGACATATTTACCAATTTATTCATCTTTAGATTCATGTTAAAATCTTTTTTGAGTACGACATAACTCAATCTTATCCCGCCCTGTAACATTTTCTGCAGGGCTTTTTTTACAAGCCGTTAGTTAATTGTGCTGACTACCTCAATTTACAAAACAAAGATTTTGTTCACTTTTTGATACATTTATGAAACATTCATGTGTTATCTTGAATACGTTCTTTTCTATTTATAAAACCGTGTGAGATTTACCATCACGAGAAGCTCTAGAGCCCTAACTCTAGGGCTTCTTCATTAATAATAAAGATTTTACTATTCATTACCTTTACGAAAAATTTCTAGCTACTCCTATTACGAACTGTTTTACACGTATCTCGGTTGAACTTCAGAATCACATATTGTTATAATCACTGCTATTCTTCTCTAATTACATCTATAACGTTATCCTTTTTAATTTTCCGAAGAGGAATTAGTACCGATACATAACTAATCAAAAGTGCAGTTATAAATGTGATAAAGCTAGATTGATAAGGTATAATCCATTCAAACGACACCGTATTTGACAGTGCTACATAAAGAATATACGACAGCATACAGCCGAAAAAGATCCCTTGTATGCTTCCAAAGAAACCGTACAGAAGTCCTTCATATATAACCATCTTTTTCAAATCCTTCTGCGACATACCAATCGATTTTAAAGCAGCCAATTCTTTTCTTCTCATAATGATGCTGACTGTAATGGTATTTAAAATATTTACACAACCAATTAGTGTAATAACAGCTATAAATCCGTACCCTAATATTTTTATATAAAGTATATTGTCTGTATGGAAATTACTTTGAACAATATTACTTTGAACAATATTATTTTGTACATCTATAGATGCATCTCCACCCAGTTTCTTTTGTATATCTAAAATTGTAGCATCAGCCCGAGATTGATTCTCTAAATCAATTTCAAAACCTGTTAATTTTTGTGGAGATGGTGTAATATATTCGGCTATTTGTTCACTAGTAATAAAAGTTATGGTATCCATCACTCTGCTCATATTAAAAATGTCCAATTCTACAATAGCAGCTATTTTTAAAGTTTCTAGTTTTTCTTCATTGTAAGAGATTTCCTCTTTAGATTTTCTTTCCTGCTGACTTGTTATTTGGATTTCATCCCCTACCTGAAAAGTACTTAGAGAACCTATATATTTTTTACTTGTATTCATATCATTTGATGCAGCTTGTTTTACTAAAATAACTTCTTTTTCACGATTTAATTTTGAAATATCAATTCTTCCACTAGTTACATTTTCAGCTAGTTTCTTTAAACTATTCTCATCGTATGCTTTTATTTGTGTTTCCATAATTTCTACAGTTTGATTATTGTATTTTACTTTTTGATACAGCGATTCATTTCCCTGTAATTCTTTAATTTGTTTATTTTTTGGTACTTTCGTATAAAAATGATTTGCCTGATATTGCTTGTACAGCTTCTCTACGTTATTAACTTTATAAATATTTTGACTCATACGATCTATGCTAGACTCGTCTAAATTTGTATTAACTGTAACTGATATATCCGATTTTAGAGCTTGAATTTCCGGTTGTTTACGCTGAATGGCAGTATCTATGAGAAACGTAAACGTGATATACAGTACACTACTTATAATAATAGACAAAATTGTAACTGTATATCTATTGGGATTCCTTTGGATGTTTTTTAATGCCATACTTAACGGAAAAGATAGTGGTTTCTTTAATTTTGTTCTCTTTTTTTTCTTTATTTTTTCTTTTTTTATAGCTAATCGGCTACTTACGGCCAATAACGGTGAAATTCTACCTGCAAAGAAAGCAGGAAAATAGCTTGAAATATAAACAGTTATCAATGTAATTAAAGAACATACACATATAATTAACCAATCTAATTTAATTGTATATCCCATAGAGTTTTTAAGTATGTTTATCAGTACTTGATTAAGTAAAAAGACTACTAATATGCTGCACAAAATCCCAAAAAAGATAGCAATAATAGAAAGAAATGTTGCTTCTCTTATCACAATTTTCCTGATTTGTTTTTTTGTAGCCCCTATACTCCTCAATAGGCCAAACTGTTTCATTCGCTCTACTATACTAATTTGAAATGCATTATAAATAATAACAATTGTAGAAATCACAACAATCCCAATACTAATAGCGGCTGCTGCCATTATCTCCACACTAGGCTTTAAGGCTTTCTTTAATTGGTCATTCACTCTTATATTTTCTTTATTCGTCAATAATTTAAATTGATTTTCAACTTCATCAAAGTTTGCGTACTTATGCAATTCAATCAATACGCTACCTTCACCAACTTTGGACTTATTTTTATATGTCAATAATTGACCAGTTTTATTTTCCTGAATACTACTAGACTTATTTAGCAAACCAACAAGTTTATATTTTTTTTCATGAATAGTAAACATACCGCCTAATTTAAGATTGGGACCGAAGTAAGGCAGCATCCATTTTTCCAAAACAGCCTCGTTTTCATTTGAAGGCAGCTTACCTTCTACAGGAATACTAGACTTTAACAGCTTCAATGCTTGATGATCTGCATACATATAAGAAACAGCTATATCATCAACATGGAGCACCTCTCCTGGAGTTATGATGCCATAAGAAGATATATTCGGATTACTTTTTATCATATTGAAAAGCTTTTGATTATAATTTTCAACCGAAATATTTGCAGAACCCATAGAACCTTTTTTAGCATTTTCAATTCCCGAAGTGTATCCACTATTAAAAAAAAGTCCAATCGTTGTTATTAGCCCCAATGCTAAAATAATACCTGTTAATGTTAGCAGAGTACGTTTTATATTACTTCTGAGATATTTTTGACTTAACTGTTTGTAACTATGAATCAATACTCCTCCCCTCCACATTTTTCTTGATTTTGCACTAATTTTTTATCTGAAATAATTATGCCATCTGTAATGGTTATAATTCGATCAGAGTTTGATGCGATAGCAGGATCATGAGTAATTAAAATCACCGTCTGATTATATTTTTTAGCCGTTACTTTTAATAAATTCAGAACTTCTTTTGTATTTTTTGTATCTAGATTTCCGGTTGGTTCATCCGCTAAGATAATATCGGGTTTATTTATAAGAGATCTACCAATAGATACCCTTTGTTGTTGACCACCCGATAATTCAGAAGGCAAATGATCTCGTCTTTCATTTAACCCTAGAGTTCTTATAATTTCATCCAGGTAATGATTATCTACCTGTTCTTCGTCCAATAGAGCTGGCAAAGCAATATTTTCTTGTACATTCAAGACAGGAATTAAATTAAAAAACTGAAATATAAAGCCAACTTTTCTTCGGCGAAAAATAGAGAGTTCATTATCTTTATAATTGTAGATATTTTCATCACCTATAAACACATTTCCCGAACTCGGACGATCCAGCCCTCCTAAAATATGCAATAAGGTACTTTTACCAGAACCTGATGCTCCAACTATGGTTACGAATTCTCCCCTATGAATGGAAAGATTAATTCCTTTTAACGCCTGTACTTGTGTTTCTCCTTCTCCATATGTTTTTACTACATTTTCTAATCTAACAACCTCCATACAACTCATCCTTTTCACAGATTAATTTTGAATCTCTACAAAATAGATTTTATCCTTATCGTACTCACCATTCTCGTCTTTCACTGCATACACTTTTGAAACGTATTCGACCACCTTTTTTACCTTGTTTTTATTTTTATAATCAAAATTTTCTTTTGCAAACTGAATTAACGAAAGGCTTACTTCTTTTTCTTTTAATTGTTTATACGTTTCCTCATTAACAATTACTATCGGTGATGAAAAATAGCCAATCCAATTATTTTGTTCAATATGTTGAACAGGTATCATTTGTCCATTTAAATTTAAATTTCCATCCTTAACTTCCTCATCTTCCGCTTTTTTTCTATAAAATAAATTTTTTTCACTCGCTAATTCTTTTATTTCTTTTACCTGGGTTGAAGTTATTGAACTATCTTCTTTAGATAAGGGTGTTCTTACAATTCCTTTTTTCAAGAATTTTTCTGCTGTAGATTTTGTAATAACCGCGTATTGTTTCTTTCTAACAGATGACTTATCAAGTTGATTGTCCATCTCTTCTTCAGTCATATTTTCTCCTTTTTCTTTCCATTCTTTCTTAATAACTTCTTTCTGTTCGGTAGTGAGTTCTTGTTTTATTAATTCTGTGACCAATTTATAACTATAATCTGCTGTTTGTACGTTTTGATCTTTATACAGATTTTTAACAGCAGATATATTTTCTTTCGATCCAGATACCATGATACCGTTTACTGGTTGTGAGGGACCATTTATATAACGATTTACAGCAAACCCTATACCTATAAAAATTGCTGTTACTGCTAGAAATCCTATTATCTTTTTCATTTTCTTCCTCCTCATATACTGTGTTTAATCTGGGATTAGAACAGTAGGGTTTTTCTTTATATAAACAGGCGCTAAAATGCTACAAGTCTTAATAAAGAATGATTACCTTCAGTATAGACGTCTTTAATTGTTAATTGAATAACTCTTGTCTTACTATATATACTTTAATCTTACAATTTAGTAAGATTACTAAATCTAACTTTTTATATACTCGTAACTCTGATCAAGATATACTTTAAAATTAAATGGCTTTTATACACTTATTTAAGTACACACATACTTTTCAAATTCTCAAAAATCAGCTCCCATTCGGCTCTTATTCTCATTGATCTTTTTTTAAAATTTATTTACATAATTAATGCGAATTCAAATTTCATTTAACATTTTTGTATAAGATAACTTAAACAAAACATTACTGATTGTATAAAAACGTACAAATTCAACAAGACACTATTACAAGGTTTTTCAAAATATAAGCAAGTACATGTATGAATTACGTAAATATTCTACTTTAAGTAATTGTTGTATCTCATTATGTACTGAAAAGCTTCAAGCCGATTTGGGTATTATGCTTATACTCAGAAAAGCCTCTAAAAATCCATTTCCATACTAAGCTATTTTAAATTAGCCAATCAACGTGTAAAATAACTTTCATAATCTAAAATACTGCCATAATCAAAGACAAATGAGGAGAGATACTGTGGATAAAGTATTATTCGTTGAAGACGATAACGATCTAGGAATGGCTATTGAGTTTACTCTAAAAGGAGAAGGACTTGAGGTTATAAGAGTTTCTACTGTACAAGATGCAAAAGACCAATACGAAAATAATAAATTTGACTTAGCTATATTGGATGTTGGACTCCCAGATGGAAATGGGTATGATTTATGTACCTATCTTAAAAGAAAAGGTGATATACCTATTATTTTTCTCACAGCACTGGATGAGGAGGCAAATGTAGTAATGGGCCTTGATATTGGTGGAGATGATTATATAACAAAGCCCTTCAGGGTAAAAGAGCTATTATCTAGAGTAAAAGTACAATTAAGAAAAAAAATTAAAACAGCTTCTAATACTATATTGAGGTCTGAAAATATACAGCTTGAAGTTGAAGCGGCCAGAGCTTTTAAGCATGAGAAAAGTATAAATTTAACACATTTAGAATACAAACTCTTATTAACGTTAATGCTAAATCCTCATAAAGTGTTACAAAGAAATGAGATATTGAAAAAAATAGCAGATGAAGGTGAAGTGTTTTTCGATGAAAATACTCTTTCTGTTTATGTAAAAAGATTGAGAAGTAAAATTGAGGATACTCCACAAAATCCTAATTGTATAATCACTCAAAGAGGTATCGGATATTTTTGGAATAAAGACGTCAGTAAGGAGTAATTTAATGATAAATAGAGAAATAAAAATTAATATACTTACATTAGCATTAATCTCTTTTTTATTTATTATATATCAAGTTATCACAGTTCATATTCTATATGACCATTTAAAAAATGATTATATTACTATTTGGAGTGAAATTACCGGAAAACTAATTGCACAAAACCCAGAAAATGAATACGAAATAATACAAGCACTTACAAATGATACAGCGAATAAAAAAGATTATTCCAGTGATGGAGAAATGCTATTAAATCAATATGGTCTCTCTACTGAATTGGATTCAAGACTTTTTCCTTATTTAAATAAACATATATCTCAAAACAATATATATATGTTCCTTGGAGCAATAGGGTTCAGCTTAATCCTAATTTTTCTAAATTACTTACAATATAAATCTTTTTTCTTAAAAATTAGAAATGTAACAGCTGCAGCGAATAAAATTATTGAAGGTGATTACACCATTGATATCAAGGAAAATAGAGAAGGTGATCTAGCTAAACTTGCTAATTCTTTTCATAAACTGAAAAATGTTATTAGAAAAAGTATGCATAATTTAATGGAAGAAAAACAATTTTTAATTCAAACTTTACAAGATATTTCTCATCAACTAAAAACACCACTCTCAACACTAACAGTGAACAATGATATCTTATTACAAGGTAAATTAAATGAACAACAATATCATTTTTTACACAATAATGATGTTCAAATTTCAAGAATCAACTTTTTAATACATAATTTATTAAAAGTTTCAAAAATAGATGCTAGAGCAATACTATTTGAAAAAGAAAACTCTGATATTATTGATACAATTTATGAGGTCATTGCTAGTTTGAACAGTAAATTAAATAAAAAAAATATGAACATACATTTAAAAACCAATGAAAAAATATCACTTTTCCATGACAGTATTTGGATGCAAGAAGCTTTATTAAATATTTTAAAGAATTCCATTGAACATTCAAATGATAATAGTTCTATTTATATTGAAGTCACAAACTCTCCTATTCATACTGAAATAATAATTCAAGATTTTGGTGAAGGTATTGCATCAGAAGATTTGCCATATATATTCGATAGATTTTACAAAACAAAAAATTCTAATAAAGAAGGCTCCATTGGAATTGGCTTAGCACTAGCGAAATCAATTATCGAAGCTCACCATGGATTTATTAAAGTAGAAAGCCAAAAACACTCATTCACAAAATTCACAATAACTTTTATGAAGTATTAATAGTTCATAAAAGTTATTTTAAAACCCTAATCCTTGAGTATAATTTTTAAAAATTAATCATCTGTAAAAAAAGAAATTCGATTAATTTTTCATAAATGACTGTAGAGAAATAACTTTTTCGTTTTAGGGGTAATTTAAAAACTTAGCTTGATGGGCATAGAGTCACAATATCAAAAAAGAAAACTGTGCGTTTGAACAGCATTTAGACACAAAATATCCGATTCCTTGTACGCTAAGGGATCGGATATTTATTTTACTGTTTTATATAGTGTACAATTTCTCGCTTACGAGGTCTGTGTAGCAACCAAACCAAATCTTACGTTAAGTATTAGTGGGCATCAAAAATAGTAATGACTAATCCAGATTAACATTGATCTGATTCACAATTAAATATACCAATGTGTTAAATGACTAAATAATACAAACGGTATGAAGAGAATTTCTAGTCTTTTCATACCGTTTTACGTTTGTTCTTAAGTTTCATACGAAATTCGTGGAAAGATGACAGCATCTATTTTATAAATAAGGCTCAAAAGTTACCATACCTGACAACGGAAATATTAATGTAACCTTAGTTCCCTTATTAACTTCAGAATCAATGGTAATTTTCATACCTAATTTTGAGCACAGTTTTTCGCATAGATACAAGCCCATTCCTGTACTTTTGCTAAATTTTCTTCCATTCTCTCCAGTAAATCCTTTCTCAAAAACTCTATTTATATCTTTAGTTACTATCCCTACTCCATTATCCTCTATAGTTAGTATTACTGAATTAGTTTTCTTAATTGAGTATATACGTATCATTTGTTCTTTGTTATTTGAGTACTTTATAGAATTCCCTATTATTTGATTAACAATAAATCCAACCCATTTTCCATCACTATATACGATTTCATCAATATCCTGTATATCTAATTTTATTCTCTTATGAATAAAATCTCTATAATTTCTTTTAATTACAGTTCTTACTACATCATCAAGGTTGAGTGGTTTTATAATATAGTCCTTACCGACATTATTGCTTCGAGAATAATATAACACCTGTTCTACAAACCCTTCGATTCGATCCAATTGGGAATCTATTTTATTAGTTACTTCATTTTGATTATTTTCAATTATTAGCTTTGTAGAAGCTATAGGCGTCTTAATTTCATGTACCCATGTTTCTATATATTCCCTATAATCCAATTGCATATCTCTATAATACTTTACATTTTCATGCATATCTCTACTTGTTTCTTGCAGTATAGCGTTAAGCTTTTCTCCATGTATAAAGTTTGATTCCTTTACGACCTCTGGAAGTAGGTATTTTTTCTCCAAGTTTTCTAATATGCCATTAATCTCATTATAATAATTTTTACATCTTATGAATTCCATAGCCATATATGAAATCAATGGAAAGAACCAAATACAAAAGACAAAGAATATTATAATGAACTGAACATTCGCAGTTAGCAATACACCTGCTAGTATAATAAATACCAGTACGTTTGATAGCATTACTATCATTTTATCTTTAATAAATTCACCTATATTCATGGCATTATATACCCTAAGCTTCTTCTTGTTGCAATCGGATTTTCTATACCTATCTCTTCAAGCTTTTTTCTTAATCTATTTATATTAACAGTTAAGGTGCTATCATCCACAAAATAATCAGATTTCCATAAAGTTTCTATGAGTGAATCTCTTTTTACAATATTCCCACGATTATTTATTAAGCATGAGAGTATTTTAACTTCATTTTTAGTTAATTCTACAGACTTGTCTTGATAAGTAACTGTTGCATTTGAAAGATTTAAAGTAAAATCCCTATACATTAAGATATGATTCATTTTGAAATCTCCAGATGTTCTTCTTAAAATATTTGTTACCCTTGCTAATAGTATTTCTGTATTATAAGGCTTTGTTATAAAATCATCTGCTCCTAAATTCATACTTATCAGTTCATCTACATCACTATCTCTACTTGTAACCATGAAGATTGGAACATCTGAAGTTTTACGTATTTCTCTGCATATATAATAGCCATCGAACACAGGAAGATTTATGTCTAGTAATATAAGGTCTGCATTCTCACCTTCTATATATTTGATAATATGATTAAAATCTGTGGGAGCCTTTACTTCATATCCATACTTTACAAAAAAAATTTGTAATTCTTCTCTGATAATTTCGTCATCTTCAATCAGAATGATTTTTTTCATGACTTTTCCCTCCCTATACAGAATATAAGGCTATTACATCTTGAGAAACAAGGTGTAATAGCCCTAATAAGCATTATAAAATCAAGTATTACTTTTTACAATATTTTTATACCCGACATATGTCGTGTAGAAATATACTACATACACTACAAGAAGTACTAAGCCCGTCATCAATGCTGGTAAAATAATGTCTGTTTGTTGAAATGTGTTAATATAATAATTGACTACATAAATTCCAACTATAGAATGAATTATGGCAAGAAAAACTGGAAGACTAAAGTATACGAAAGTTTGAATAAAAATCGTTTTGTCGATCATTGTTCCGTTTGAACCAATTCTCTTCAAAGATTTATATCGATCTATGCTATCACTGGCTTCTGATAATTGTTGAAGAGCTAATACAGCCATACTCGTTATTAAAAATACAATACCTATATATATCCCAATAAACAGTACAATAGTTTTCAATCCCTTACTTCCTGCATAAACTTCATCCTTTGATTTGCCTGCTATACGATTAATATTTAGTTTCGGGCCATTTTCGTCATAAAAGCCCCGTGCAACGTTATCATATTTTTTATTATATTCTTCTCTATTTCCATCTAAATAATTTACATTAAGTACGGATTCAGTAATTTTGTAGCCTGATAAAAACTCATCATTTATAACGATTGTGAAGTAATTAGTTCGCACATCATAAGTGTAAAGATTCTCTTGTATAACTTTAGCGTTTTTTACCGAATATTCTTTTTCTTTAACATTCATCTTATTGCTATTTTTTAATCTTTCATTTGTCGAATTAACAAACCGGCCTTCATTTGATAAAAGTAAAATTTCATTGTTATTTAAAGTGATTTCCTTTTCGCTTTTAAGATTTAAAATTTTATTATAATCAGATACTTTAATGAAATCTATACTCATATTATAATCTTTAAGTTCTGGTACAAAGTCCACCACTTTCATCCCTGTTTGATATACATTATAAGATATATATTTTTCATTATTACTTATTTTAAAGTTAGCTTTCTTTAATACTTCTTCTATAGTGTAACTTTCATCCTTATTCTCCAACGTAATACTGGCATCAAATGGTGTTACTTCTTTCGTTGTTGCGTCCATCATTCTGTTAAAGCTGATTCCTGTAGATAAAGCCACCATTGTAAGGCATAACATTAAACAGATTACAGACATGGATATAAAATTTGTGTTAACCTTACTATTTATTTGTTTGATGATAAATATATTTAAACCTTTAAAATAGACTTTTTTATTCTTCTTTACAACATATAATATAAATCCAGATAAACTAAAGAAAAACAGCAATGTACCTAATATGCCAAGGAGGATTGATACCACGAGCATAGGGTTAGTAAAATTCAACCCGATTTTTAGTATAGTCACATATGCATATCCAAGTGATGCTACACACATAATAAATGTGATTACATAGATAAGAGGAGTTCTAAATTTTACATCTTCGTTTTTTCTACCTGCTGTTAACATATCAATTATTTTGTATTTAGAAACAACATATACATTAAATAACATAACAAGTAAAAACATGATTCCAAAGTATAATACACTTTTACCTATAGCACCTGTTGAAATTGTAAATTTATATTTATTGATGGGCAAGTCAAATAGCTTTAATGCAAATGTAGATAACCCCTGCGATACTCCAATACCTATTATAAGTCCACTCACTAAAGATATAACGCCAACTAGAAATGTCTCTGTTACTAATATTCTGGATATGTTTCTTCTCCCCATACCTAAAGTCATGTAGATTCCTAATTCTTTTTTACGTTTTTTAATTAAAAAATTATTTGCATACAATATTAAACCACCTAATATTACAGATACAAATACTGACACATTTGAGATAGCGTTCATTACTGTAGGCACATACTTTCTATCTGAAGCGTTAATTTCCATAAGTGCCTTTTGTGATTCTATTGAGTTAAAGCTATAAAATATACAAACAGCCAGTGTTAGTGTTAAGAAATATATTGCATAATCTTTAAAACTTTTCTTTACATTCCCAATAGCAATCTTAGAGTACATTATTATCGTCACCTCCAAGAAGGGTTATAACTTCGATAATTTTAGTAAAGAATTCTTTTCTAGAATCATTCCCTCTTACCAACTCGATAAATATTTTTCCATCTTTAATGAAAAGAATTCTACGAGCATAGCTTGCTGTAAATGCATCATGAGTAACCATAAGTATTGTAGCTTTTAAATCCTTATTAAGACTTTCAAATCTTTCGAGTAATAATCTAGCTGATTTAGAATCTAACGATCCTGTTGGTTCATCTGCAAGTACTAAAGATGGATCTGTTACGATAGCTCTTGCCGAAGCAACCCTTTGTTTTTGTCCGCCTGATATTTGATAAGGGTATTTGCTTAATACTTGTTCAATGTCTAAATATTTCGCAACCGCTTGTATTTTCCCATCAATTTTTGAACTTGCCTCACCTTTTATAGTTAACGCTAGAGCAATATTTTCATAAGCAGTAAGGGTATCTAATAAATTAAAGTCCTGAAATACAAACCCTAATTCATTTTGTCTAAACTTATCTAGTGACTTTGATTTTAACCGAGTAATGTCACTATTATTTATCATTATTTTTCCCGTAGTAACATTATCAATCGTTGATATACAGTTAAGCAATGTAGTTTTGCCACTTCCTGAAGGCCCCATTATCCCAACAAATTCTCCCTCATCTATCTTAAAACTAATATTATCTATAGCCTTTGTTACATTATCTTTATTACCATAATATTTTTCGATTTTTTCTACACTTAATATATTTCGCATTAATACTTCTCCTTTTTCATTATAAAAATTCTTTAACTCCCCTTCATTTTATATAATTTCATTAATAGTATCGGTGGAATTACATTTCATTAACATTACATTTTTGTTATATTGAGTGATAGCTCTACATGTAATTTATCAGAAATCGCAGTGGTATACGTAAGGTCTATTCGATGCCTTAACCAAATGGGCAGATAAATGTAGGGTTATCGGTTCTGGTGCAAAAACGATAAGACTTATGTAATTAGTGGAAATAAACAAACTAGTTATAGCGTAACAACAGCTCAATTTAAAAGATATGGATTCATATTCATTTCAGAAGAAGATTTTGAAAACAGAAAAGGATTTGACCTTTAAGACCAAATCCTTTTTATTATTTCGCAGCAAGTTTTTCTTTCGCTTTTGCAGGAAGCTCATCCTTGTTCACTTCTTCCCAATTGGATTTATTATTAAATACGGTACATGAAATTACCAATATTGAACTACCCCCACTTTCACTTCGTTTAGAAGTGAGGGATTCCTAAGTAAAGAGTTCTATCGAACTCTAATTGATTAGGCTAACCCCGCAGTCCTTGCGGTTAGAAGCCTTATCGCTTCATTCTTTAGATTGATACTTGCGTTAATATCTCTATCATGATGTGTTTGACATGAAGGGCAAAACCATTTACGTAGGTTTAGATTTTTAACGTCTTTATTTTGATATCCACAACAAGAACATAATTGGCTGGAAGCAAATGTTTTCGATACGACAATGACTTGTTTGCCATACCATTTTGCTTTGTATTCTAACATGGATCGAAATTGCGACCAAGATACCTCACTAATTGCTTTTGCTAACTTATGATTCTTTAACATATTCGATACTTGCAAATCCTCTATACCGATAACATCGTGGTTTTTGATGATTTCAGTTGAAATTTTGTCCAAGTAATCTTTTCTAGCATTTGATATGTATTCATGAATTCTAGCTACCTTTACTCGTTGTTTATTCCAGCGAGAAGATTCTTTCATTCTTCTAGAAAGAACACGCTGTGCTTTCGCCAACTTATCTTCTAATGATCGGAAAAACTTCGGATTTTCATAGTGTGTTCCATCTGATAAAATAGCGAAATCTTTTAGTCCTACATCTATTCCAATGTAAGAATGTGTTTTCGGAAGTTTTTGTACTTCTGTTTCAACTAATAGTGACACAAAATATCTACCAGAAGGGTTCCGTTTAACTGTAGCATTTACAATACGTCCCTCTACTTCGCGACTTTTGGCAAATCGAACAAGTCCTAGTTTCGGCAACTTTATTTTGTTCCCTACAACGGCAATGTTTTCATTTGTTTGTTTTGTGGTATAAGATTGTACGTTGTTCTTCTTAGATTTAAAGCGCGGTGTGCTGTTTTGTTTTTTGAAAAAGCGTGTATAAGCATCCGCAAGGTTGCGAACAGACGACTGAATCGCAATACTATCCACTTCTTTTAGCCAAACAAGCTCTTTCTTCATGGCAGGTAGTTTGGCAGAGCATGTACCATAGGTCAAGCCTTTTCCTGTCTCTTTGTATGCTTGATCCCATAAGGATAGGAAATGATTGAATACAAAGCGAGAACACCCAATCGTTTTGTTGATTAGAATTGCTTGTGCCTGATTTGGATAGATACGAAACTTATAGGCTTTATTCATCATTATTTGATTCACCTCCATTTCGGTATATGATTATTATACACCAAACGTACATTCGATAGGTAGTGGAGTAATACTTTCTATATGTCGAACAATTAAGATGGCTTCCTGCCATCACTTGTTCGAAGCCAATTCATCTCCCACCTACTTACTGGGCTGTGACCCTTCACGCTCCTTGAGGAAGGAGTCTTCTTGGCTAAAATGATAAATAAAAGCTAAATATACATAACTTCAATCAATTATTTATCTTAATCACATTAAATAACACTATAGTGTAATTACTAAATTTATAAAGAAGTTGTTACATTTCCTAGACTTTCTTACACTCCCCTCCTTTCTTACTGAAAAATTATACGTTCCATAACTCGAATTAAAAACTTACATTCCAATATAGTATTCTAAAATTCACTCGTTCCAAATATCATATTTCTTTATAACTGATTATATTTTGATTAACATAGAAAAAAGTTTCCTTTATAATAGGAAACTTTTACGTATGATTAATCTACAGACTTAAAATTTCTACAATCTGACGAGCTTTATTATTATCAATATAATAATGCATCTCTAATCCTTTTCTTTCTGCACGTATTACAATTCCTTTTAACTTTGCTAAATGTTGTGAAACAGTGGATTGTGGAAGTTTTAATATTTCTGTTAACCTTGTAACATTGCACATTTTATGATGCATTAACTCACTTATAATTTTTAATCGAACCGGATGTGCCATTACCCTTATTACATCTACATCTTCTTCGCGTATTTTAGCTAGGTCATTATTAGATATTACTGTTAACATTTCGCATTCTCCTTTATTATTAATTTCCATTTTCCTATTATCCTTATAAGTAATACTTATAGATAATTACAATTTTTCCTGTTGAGAAAATATATTGTACTTAATACAAAAGTTACATCTACTCTATAGTAGGGAAAGGCTCGTTTGTTGCAAAACAAACAAAGAAACAACGTGCGGATGAACCAAGTGATCCAATACGTGAAAAGTTCAGTACAATCGTTCGAGAGAGTAAGGCTAATCATTTATTAAGGGATGAGTTAATACAAATTATTAATCGTATTTATGAGGAGGAATAAATATGGAGAACATTGTAGAAGTGAAAAATGTTTCAAAAACATATAAGGGATTTTCTTTAAAAAATGCATCGTTCAACATCAAAAAGGGGTTTGTAACGGGATTTATTGGCGCAAATGGTGCTGGGAAAAGTACGACAATTAAACTTATTATGGATCTTATTAGCAAGGATAGCGGAGATATCACAGTTTTCGGTAAAGATCATCAAAAGGACCAAGTTTCTATTAAAGAGCGTATAGGATTCGTATACGATGACAATATCTATTATGAAGATATGACAATTCATCAACTGAAAAAATTCATTGCTCCAGCGTATAAAAAATGGGATGAAAATCAGTTCCAATCCTACTTACAGCGCTTTGAGTTACCGACTAACATAAAAATGAAAGAGATGTCTACAGGGATGAAAATGAAGACTTCCCTAGCGTTTGCACTTTCACACCATGCCGAATTTATACTTATGGATGAACCGACATCTGGACTCGATCCTGTATTTCGAAGGGAACTTTTAGACATCCTTTATGATTTAATGGTCGATCAAGATAAAACAATTTTTTTCTCCACACATATTACCACTGATTTAGATCGTATTGCTGATTATATTGTATTTATTCATAATGGTGAGATTGTGTTTCAAAAAGATATACATAGTATTTCTGAAGAATATGCAACTGTAAAAGGGGATAAATCCTTGCTTACGCCTAAAATCAGAGAACAATTAATCGGGATTCGTGAAACAAACATGGGGTTTGAAGCACTCACAAGTAACGTCAGCCATTCACGTACGCAATTAGGGAATGATGTATTAATTGAAGAAGCGACATTAGAAGATATTATGTACTATACAAAAAAGGGGAATGTTCAATATGTATAATTTAATATTAAAGGATTTTAGATTGCAAAAATTATTGATCTTACTCTATCTACTTGGTATATGCTTTTTTATAGGGACGTTTGGAAGTTTTGGGTTCATAGTCGTTTTGGTGGCTGGTTCTTATATGATAAATCTACATTATTATGACGAAAAGAATAATAGTCACAAATTTATTAATAGCCTGCCTTATAGTAGAAATAAAATTATTATGTCAAAATATATTGGTACAGTGTTGTTTACAATTTTAGTAGCTCTATTCTCATTATTGATACAAGCAGTAATTCAAGTTGCATCCCCGACTTATGGAGTTGAAATTGAAACTCCACAGACTATTGTGGTTAGTGTTCTTACTGTCATGTTGTTTACGTCTATCTACTTACCATTTTTCTATCGCTTCACCAATAAATATTTGATGGCTACTGTCAGCATTATTTTCCCTGTATGTGTTGTTTTATGGAGACCAATTGAGGCATATGTAAATATTACCGACCTTGTATATAGCGTTACTAATCAATTTACTACTAATCAAATAATTACATTTGCTTCAATCGTTACCATGCTTATATTTATCGGTTCTTACTTCTTAACGGTGAGAATATATAAACGTACTGATTTTTTAAAAATTTTTTTAACTGAAATATAGAATATAATAAAACAAAGTTCTCCCCTCAAATAAAAAAATACGCTATCCTTTCTATAGAATCATAGGAAAGGATGGCGTTTTTTTCATTTTAAGGAAATTTAGTTTTGTTATCTTTCCTTAACAGCAAACAAGACCCCACCCAGATCACGGCAGCGCCTACAATAATTGCTATTGGTTTAATGATTAACAAATATATCTGGCCCCTTCTTCAACGCGTACGAGAAACCCGAAATAAATACAACACTAAATATAATAATAGAAGACCACATATTAAAATGATATTCTTTACCTGCAACTAAATTATATATGTTATGGACTAAGAAATTAGCACCTATAATAATTCCTCCTAACATTGAACTAATTAAAATGCTCATTAAATAAAACTTGAACTTCTGGAACATTTCCCTTCTACCCCTTTTCTAAAATAAATTTTATTTAGGTTATACCCAAAAATTGTACCATTTATTTTCCATATATTATCAAAACTATGTTTTAATTAAGGTTATTTTAAGGAAGGCATTATTTATTCAAATGTCCATTTCGGGGTTCCACCAATATGCCCATCAAGCTAATGAAACTAGTTGCCCAAAACGAAGAAAATGAGTTGAATTCTCATGAATAACTGTAAAATAATTAAATTTTCGTTTTGGGGAGCACTTCTAAATAATAGCTTGATGGGCATGGGGTCCCTCCAACATAACGCGAATTTTGTACGCTAAGGAATTATTCGGTGTCTCTTTTTAATATATCGATTAATAAAATAAGTTATGTAAATAATTTGTTATACTTCCATGTACCCTAACTGATATAATGTACAAGGAAATTATTGGTTAATTAATAGTTAACATATATTAGGGAGGTACATAAGTCATGATAGAGGTAATCGCGTCACTATTTTTAGTAGTCGTATATTTTATTAGTTATCTCTTTTCAACAGGAGAAGATAAGAAAAAAGCAAAAGCAGAATTAAAAGAAATTGTTAATGGTACTCAAGGAAAAATATTGGTAGGATTTCTTGGAGGTGCGGCAGTTACAGGAATATTTGTAGTCATTTGGATTTTATCAGAGTAAACCTTTCAGACATTTTAGCTTATATAACGTATAATGCAGTTATTGGTTAATTAAGAAGAAAAGCATTAGAGAAAACAAGATATGAAATAATATATAAGGATCTCGCCATTTCTGTTGGATGGTGAGTTTTTTAATGTACAAAAAAAGACACCCTAAGGTGTCTTCCTCCGACTTGAACCACTTTAATTTTATATAAATATACACGTATTACCCCTTTGTTATACGTGTAAACACATCCTATAAAACAGAATCTTCTATTTACACCAGATTGTTAGTTCACAAAATATCAAGAGATTTGAGATCAATATGTTACGTCTTTCAAAAGAATCTGCTTTATAGAATGTATCCACAATTTATATTTTACTACATGTAATATTTATATAGTGTATTTTTTACGAATATGTATAATTGCATAAAGTTTACGAGAAAAAGAGAGTATACTTTGATATTGTGTAATGAAGATAAAGCCCACCTACGGAAATAGGTGGGTTATTTTATATTGGTGAGCTTGTATAAGTATGATAGAATAAGAACAACTGTATATTGTAGGGTGGTTGGTTGCGATCCTTTCTCTTATTTATAGGGAAAGGAGGTGACCGAATGGACATTCTTTTTCAAATATTATTAGAAGTATCCAAAACTATTGTCCGAGAGATCGTAGTTTTTTGATTTAAAAAAGTTACTTCTAAAAAACAGAAAAAGACCACCCCTAAGCCAGCAAAGCGTGGGCGGTCTTCTAAAAAACGCAAAAATTAATTTTTAGTAACCGATCACCTTGCGGTAGCAGTTACTTAAAGAGATGTTGACGCATCTCTTCTTTTATTATATACGTACAGCAACATTGAAATACCTTTAAGGAAATTATAACAAATGTAAAAACAAAAGAAAAGCCCACTGGTACCAGTGGGGTATTGTTTGGGTACTACTATCTCATTGCACAAAAGGGACTTTGCATTAAAATAATATCATATTCTTAAAGTTGTTATATTGAGAAATAAATTTGATATTTATTTGATGTATTATATCTAATTGGGAACATTTATGGATCAAATATAATTGGGTTATCATAATTAACTTATTTTTATGAATTTTATTGAAAAATAAGTATAATACAATTAAATGAACTGGATACTTTGCTACAATGGTAATATATAACATTAGTAGACTTTTATGGGATGGGGGAATATATAATGATGGTTTCAGCTAAGGGGAATAATGAAATTACAAAGCTATTAAACGATTGGTATCTTGAAATCCGCTCAAGGCGTATAGATAATGCACATCAATTAAAAGAAATAATTGATTCTAAGATTTATAGTATTAAAGAAGATCAAGATTTATTACTCTACTACTCACTACTAGATTTTAGATATCAATTTGTAATTGATAATTTAAGCGTTTCAAAAAGCAGCTTTGAAAAAGTTGAGGCTTTTGATATGCCTACAGATAATTTCTTAGCTTATTATTATCACTTTTTCAAAGGGATCCATGCCTCTACTATTGGTGAATATCAAATTGCAAAAGAGAGTTATGAAAGCGCAGAAAAACTTTTAGACTGCATTCCTGATGAATTGGAAAAAGCGGAATTTTATTATAAAGTTGGAGCTTTCCATTATGACATATATCAAGGACTCTTATCTTATAAAAAAGTATCAGAGGCAAAAGAAATCTTTGGTCAACATGCTGAGTATGAGATCAATGTAGCATTCTGTGATAATCTTATAGGCTTAGCTTGTACTCATTTGAGAGAATGGGAGCTCGCTGAAGAATATTTTACAAAAGCAATGGATATGTTCCAAAAAATAGACGAAGAGCAATTTATTTTAATGGTGCGCCAAAATTTAGGATTAATGTATGCAACTCAAAACCTTTCGCCATTAGCTATTAGATATCTTTCAGAAGTAAATCAAAAAATGCCTAACAATTATAAGGCACTTTTTATTGAGGCAAGGGAACACATGAAGGAAGGAAATCACTCCGTTGCCAAAGATCTTATAGCAAAAGGATATTCCGTTTGTCAAGAGATTGAAAATATAGAGTATCTTCACCATTTTAAAATATTAGATGCAATGAATGGAGGTTTTCCTGCCGAAGCACTTGAAAGGACAGTGTTAAAAGGCGTATCATATTTTAAAGAGCAAGAACTTTTCGAATTCATTAAGGAATACGAAGAATATCTTGCTACTGCATTTTATAAAGAGAATAACCATATTAAAGCAAGTCATTATTTCTATTCATGTTCTCAGGCAGGAAAAAAAGTTATTGAGAAGGAGGCATTAAAATGAAAAAGACAATTCTCGGTTTAGTTGGTGTAATTACTATTTTTACTTTAATGTTTGGTGCCCAATCCCCTACAGAAACACATAAAGCTATTGATGTTATTCAATATGCTCACGGAAATCATGGTGGTTAAGTTCTTAATTTAGCGAGGATAAAATCGCATAATACACTCATAGCCATACTGACGGATATTAAATGAATAAAGGTCTTCACTTCATTGTGAGGGCTTTTTTTTATAAGAACCCCACTTATAACATCTTTAAAATCTACTATATTTAAAAACATTATAATTACACCAAACCTTTTACATCTATAAGAGAAACTTAAAAAGATTAAAATGTTTAAAAAGAGTAAGAGAATATAGATGTATACACAAGAAAACTTTTTATAAAAAATTAATAGAGACACAAAAGTAATAACAAATTTTCTAATCAACGGAGTTAGAATACCTGTAATCATTATTACTGTAGATAAATTTTCAGGGCTGATCCCCAGCAATAGAAATCAACAATTCCCCTATAATCAAGCAATTTCAATAGTTGTTGTATAAACTATCTTAAACTCTAGTGGCTCATTATTAATATATGAGGCACTAAAAAAGGAATCCTTATTAAAAGGATTCACCACAGAAAGATATACATCAATAAAAAGAATTAATTATAATATAAAAATAAAAGAAATATATTGAGAAATACATAATAAAATTGAATATTCTTTCTTTTTATCGTAAAATCAATATGAGTCAAGTGACAACATCTCTCTAACTCTCCTAAAAGAATCCTTTATGACATGGGGATTCTTTTGCTTTGGACAAAGTATCCTTATTTTAGCATTTGCAAAAAAACCTCTTCTTAACCAACTACTCAACAAATATAAGTAAGGATTTAGTTTTAAGAATATTTTTTTGATCTAAGCAACAGGTAATAGCCTTCAATATTTGTTAGATTTAAAAATATCCTAAAAAATAAAAAGATGCTCTATCAATACTGTAAGAAGATTTGCTGCTAAACATGCATTTTTTCATTGTACCTTTTATAATCTGAGCTTTTTAACACTAAAGAATTAAGTATAGATTTATAGCCATGAATTCTTCTATTTGTACATATAATATTCTTTATATCTCTCAAAATTTGTTTTTTTTGTTCGTGTTGATGTTATAGGTGATTTTAATGATTTAGATACTGCTACCTGCTTTGGTGTTTGTAATGTGCCCCGTTTCTTAAGTTCTCTATACAAACTACTCACATTGCACCTCAGATTTTTTGCAATAGTTGGATATTCCTCTCCTTGATTAAATAATTGTACTGCTTTTTTACATTTTATGTCCCATTTTTCTTCTGACGTTTGAAATTTTTGAGTTCGTTTTTTAACTCTATTTTTTTCTAAATTAATACCCTCTCTTTCTATTATACATCGCTTGGAAGAATACTGTTTTGCGTCTGCCTTACGCCCAGAATGCTCCTCCTGTAAACGTAACATTTGTACTTTTTTCGCAATTTCTCTCAAGTTAAAGTCACCTCATTTCGTTTAATAAATTCTACCAGTACTTGATCACCCTATTGTCTGTATCCCCCAATCATCGTTTATAAACAAGCTATAAATACTCAAATTCCCCTTATAATAGTTTTCAATCTAATATTTACGGAAAATTATAATCAATTCTATCTTTACATAATTGGAAACTATAGTAAATTGATAATGTTGACACAGAATATTCTAAACTTTAATTCTAACTATACAAATCAGTAAACTAAATATTTTCTTTGCTTAAAAAGTCAAAAATATCGTTTTCGCATAGCAAAACAAAATACTTTACCTATTTTAGCTATGGCACAAAGAAAAAGAATGCACATGTACTGCACTCTTTTTTAGTAACTCCTATATCAATTTTTCAACACAGTCAGCTCCTCCATTATTAGAAGACTAGACTTTACGCTTCTGAATTTATTATTCTGCAGTACATCAGCTTTTGCAGCTATATTTAACAACACTCTTACTATCATCCTATTTCGAGTTAAAATTAAAGACCTAATACTCCGACAATCTGACATGCCTTAAAATTCACAATATGATAATACATCTCTAATCCCCTTCTTTCTGAGCGAAGAATTTTCCCACGCATTTTAGATAAATGCTGAGATACGGTAGATTGAGGCACATCTAATAGCTCTGTTAACTGTGTTACATTACAAATTTTGTGGCGTTCTAGCTCTTTCACAATTTGTAATCTAACTGGATGGGCCATGATTTTTAATAGTTCTATATCCGCCTCTGGAATTTTGTACATTTCATTACTTACTTGCATTGTT
The DNA here is from genome assembly GCF_038008465.1 of Bacillus sp. CH_48. Classification (NCBI taxonomy): domain Bacteria; kingdom Bacillati; phylum Bacillota; class Bacilli; order Caryophanales; family Bacillaceae; genus Bacillus; species Bacillus sp. CH_48. The sequence continues at coordinate 340,280 of NZ_JBBOZF010000001.1, forward strand.
GTCATTTTTTATTTCTCCTTTTTTAACTCTTTTTATTTTTTATCTATTTATAGGTATTTTGTGTTTATTCGAACATATTGTTCATAATCACTGTATTGTTTAATCTTTTGTCTCTCTCAGGTTTAATATATAGAAGTATTATGATAGCTAAACAAAAGATAGCATAGGTATCGAGATGAAACCGAATAAATTTAAGTAATCTTTTGTGCAAGAAACTCCTACTGAACAAATCTGCATCTCACTATTAGGAAACGCTTGAATTGTAATTTGATATACAGATAACATTAAACCAATACACGCAAATGAAAATGCATACGTGCTTACGTGCGAATCTTCTATATATATCCCTATCCCCAATATTAATACTTATGGATACATGGCCATTCTTTAGTACCAGCACAAATCACATGGCGGCAGCTTCATCCATTCACTAAAAAACAAACTAATTAACATTGCACAAGTAGCTATCGTCCAAGCAATTACAATGTGATACTTTTGAATGATCAACATCTTATTTTTCCTCACCTATTTTTTTAAATACAAAACATTTGCTAGTATATGACTAGTTTATTTCCGTGTTTCGAGTACCCTGTTTCAATAGAAAGTATCCAATCATTGATATCTTCTCAGTCGTATCCCCTCTCTTTTAATTCTAGAGGGAAAAGATTTTCAAAATCACCACGCATTTCGTACATGGTTTCTAATGCTTTTTCTAGCGAACCAAATCTATATACCATGTGTGTATGTACTTTTTTGTTTTTCTTTTCTCCTACAACTAAATATACATACCGTCTTTCTTTCGCTAAAACAAACTTTAAAAATCCAGGTACTTGACTCACCTTTCACACTCCTTTTCAGCTTTCCTTACCAAACTTAAAAGGATATGAGTAAGGAAAACTATTTAGCTTTAATTACCAATTTAATAAATGTCCCGTTTTTTTGCTTTGAAAATACAAGAAAACGCTCATCATCACAATATTTATTACACCTGCTGCAGCACCAATTTTGGAGATAACATACACATATTCATTATTACTAAATGGCAATAGACTCGCGAAAATAAATAAAATTGAAATGATAAAGGATAAGAGCATATTTCTTTTGTTTTCATTCATTCAAAAAACCTCCATTTTACACAAATATTTGTATTGCAATGGGTTAGGGTGTTAAGCTGCATCTTTACGGTTATAATGCTGGTTCTTTTCATCTACAAAGCCTTTAATGCTCCGTACGCCAACCTTTGATTCTTTTGCTTCATTTTCTGCTTCTTTCATTTCAGATAGAATTGTAGTATTAGGTCTAGAAATATAGGCTATAATCCCATAACCCGACTTGACCATTAATTCGTTGATGTGTATTCCATCGCAAAATACATAAGCCAATTTTCTACCGTATTTGTCTTCTTTTGGTCCCCGATCATAAACAAATGTTACACTTTTCCCTTCTAGCTGTTTCTTTAAAAAGGAAGATGGTTCTTTTCCCATCTTTTGTGGTGGAATTTTTTGAGATACAGACTCAGGGGTATCTAATAACAGTAACCTTACCATCTGTTTCTGCCCCTTTACGTTTACGTCTATTGTATCTCCGTCTTTTATATGTAATACCTTCCCTTTAACGGTCTCTAAGTCTTTTAATTTCCCCTTATAATTCCCTGGAATATCAACAATACCTTTCCCTTCTACGTACTGTTGTATTCCGTTTTGTACTGCTTGGGCAGGTCTCGAATCATTTTTTGTTTGCGTCGAATTGCTACATGCTGTCATTTGAAATACAAATGATGTTATACAAATAGCCTTAATTCATATTTTCATATCGGAAATTCTTCCTCCTAATCAAAATACGTAAATAGCTACATCTAATAAACAAACGGACTCTCTATTGTATTTACTTCTCGATAATTACAACATAGGCAATACTGTATCCATTTTGGATAATCATTATAAAGTACTCTAAATGAGTGTTTCTTACAATTCGGGCATATTGACACTATGTTTTTTTCATTCTCTTCCTGACTTTTCAATTTTTCAAAAGAAACATTAGTAGATGCTATATTACTGGTACACAATATACATCACCCTTTTCAGTCTTGAAATCTTAAAAACAAATAAAAAAGGACACACCTATCGCATATGTATGCGTAGGTGTGTCCTTTTGCAAGATAGTTTTAGAAGTATTTTGTTACTTTCATCATATCATACTTCTTATTAATTTTATATACGAAATTAAATATTTTACGATATTATTTCTTTTTCTCATGTATAAACATAATGCGTTGTTTTTGTATAACATAGCTTAATTTTGCAGCAAGGTTTTCTCCATTATTCCTATTTTCAAAACTTGAAATTGTATTGGTCATATTCTTTCTAATAACTTTTTTTATTTCGTGCTAGTTATTTTCTTTTTCAACATGATGTTATTTTTCTTTTATTCTGGGTAAACAAATATTACGGGTAGAAAAACGAAAAATTTCTCTTATTCTAAAATAATTCCCTCGACACAAAGATACTATCTCGTTCAAGCATTCAACTTAATAAATATGTTTTAGAAAGGTTAGAAAAAATGGATATTTTATTAGCGATTTTACCAGCATTATTTTGGGGAAGTATTGTACTCTTCAACGTTAAACTAGGAGGCGGTCCTTACAGTCAAATACTTGGAACTACCCTTGGCGCTCTAGTTTTTTCTATCGGTGTTTATATTTTTATAAAACCCGTTTTGACGCCCGTGATGATAATTGTCGGGATTATATCTGGCCTATTTTGGGCATTAGGACAAGCCAATCAATTGAAAAGTATTGATTTAATTGGGGTTTCTAAAACAATGCCTATTTCAACAGGGATGCAATTAGTTTCGACTACTTTATTTGGGGTCATTGTATTTCATGAATGGTCAACAACAACATCTGTTGTATTAGGTGTTCTGGCACTTCTTTGTATCATAATCGGAATCGTTCTCACATCTCTCCAAAGGAAAGAGGAGAAAAACGATGAACAAAAAGGAAATTTCAAAAAAGGGATTGTGATGTTATTAATTTCAACTCTTGGTTACTTAGTATATGTGGTAATTATCCGCCTATTCGGTATAGACGGATGGTCAGCGTTATTACCACAAGCCATTGGTATGGTGTTAGGTGGAATTCTACTAACCTTTAAGCATCAACCATTTAATAAATATGCGATTCGCAATATTATTCCTGGTTTAATTTGGGCAGCAGGAAATATGTTTTTATTTATTTCCCAGCCGCGTGTAGGGGTGGCAACAAGCTTTTCCCTTTCCCAAATGGGGATCGTGATCTCAACTTTAGGTGGAATTTTTATATTAGGTGAAAAGAAAACAAAACGACAATTTATTGCGATTGTCATTGGAATTATCTTCATTATTGCAGCTGGCATTATGTTAGGAATTGCTAAAGGATAAAAAGGAGGAAAAAATTATGTATACAGATTTAAAAGGGAAAGTTGTTGTTATTACGGGTGCATCCACAGGATTAGGAAGAGCGATGGCAATTCGTTTTGGAGAAGAACAAGCCAAAGTTGTAATTAATTATTATTCAAACGAATCAGAAGCAAATGAGGTAGTACAAGTAGTTAAACAAGCAGGTGGAGAAGCGATTGCGATAAAAGGAGATGTAACAGTTGAATCAGATGTTATCAATCTCGTTAAATCTGCTGTGAAAGAATTTGGTACACTGGATGTCATGATTAATAATGCGGGTATTGAAAATTCAGTACCTTCATATGACATGCCATTAAGTGATTGGAATAAGGTAATTGCTACGAATTTAACAGGGGCTTTCTTAGGGAGCCGGGAAGCAATTAAATATTTTGTTGAGCATGATATTAAAGGTAGTGTTATTAATATGTCAAGCGTTCACGAGCAAATTCCATGGCCATTATTTGTACACTATGCAGCAAGTAAAGGTGGCGTTAAGCTAATGACAGAAACATTAGCACTAGAATATGCACCAAAAGGAATCCGTGTAAATAATATTGGGCCTGGTGCTATGAATACGCCGATTAATGCTGAAAAATTTGCGGATCCAGAAAAACGTGCCGATGTTGAAAGTATGGTTCCTATGGGATATATCGGAGAACCGAAAGAAATTGCAGCGGTAGCAGCATGGCTTGCTTCTTCACAAGCGAGCTATGTAACAGGTATTACACTGTTTGCTGATGGTGGTATGTCGCTATATCCATCTTTCCAAGCTGGACGCGGTTGATTGATATATAACTAAATTAGTTACTTTCAATATGTTTAAATGCGGCAGTTAGCTTTTTTATTGAATAACTTTTTAATTATTCGTGACATCACATACATTTTGTAAAAAATACACTTTTCTTTCTGTAGAATTATAGGAAAGGATAATGTTATTTTAGGTTTACAATTTCGCTTTAGTTAAATGCCGATGGGTAAAGAAGCCCTATTAAATTTAATATTATAATCAAAACAAAGGTATCCTTTATTATAAGGTATTCCTTTGTTCTGATTATATAATTATCTATTTTCAATTTCCAAGTAGCCCATTTATATAGTATGTTTATAGGTTACCTAGGATAAATTATAATATTATTTGAAATTAGTTTTCCTATAGGCTGTGTATGAGCGGCATCTTTGTATAATTGAACTATAATATCTGTAGTTTCTTTTTCGCGAACATTACCTATTTTTAGTTGTTTTATTGGAATTTTCAAAGAAAAACTTCCAACAGTTGTATCATGTGCTACAGACTCTAGGTCTCTATCTGATAAAGCCGTATCATAATACATGTTACTACAATTTCCTTCTACCTCTAATTGCATGCCTACGGTTTTATTATTGGGCTTATATTCAGTTTGATCAGTATTTACCCTATCTTTACAATTGTTACCTGCAGCTGTAACTTTATACCATCCTCCCGATGCAGCTTCAGCATTTCCTGATGTAATGAAAATACAACCAAACATAAAACTCAATCCCATTAAAACTTTCATATATTAGATGCCCTATTTAGTCATTCCTGGATCCCACTTTTACTAATAACCTTAACAAGTGGTTATTTACATAATTAGACTATTGTATCCAAAATAAAAAAACACTATTCTTCCTTTATATTTCTACAGAGAGAAAGGCGTTTTTCTGGCAGATATTTCTCTAAACTTTTGAGAGAGATGTTAATGCAAGATTGTTATTCCCTATGTTCCTCTATCACCTTATAGTAATCAATTTTTTCTTCAATAAACATTATACTACTCGGAGTATACCGAGTGTATTTTTGTAAATAATAAGATTGTTAAATGTTAAATCGAGGAGGGTTTGTATGCAAGATCGTAAAAAATCTATAAAAAGTCCTGGTTCTGTTATGAAACCAGATTTTGCTAAAACAGATGCACAAAAAGTGAAACAAGAAATTCAAAATGATGTAAGAGCAGGACAAGGAGCAATGACTTCCCGAGAGGCAGGGGCAATGCGAGATTAAGAAAACACTCCTTATTGGTTTTTTCTTCTCTAGAACTTTAACCAGTAAGGAGTTATTCCCGAACTATTTTAGCTTTTTACGTTTTTCCTTTAGAAACATAATGCGTTTCGTTTGTAAATCATAGGTTAATCTTATATCGAATTTCTCTCCATTAAATCTATTTTTTTAAACTAAGATTATTTTCTTTCAGATAATGTATTGCATCTTTGTTCACCGATCTTAAATCTATACCTTGTTTCTCTGCTGCAAATGAACATCCACAATAACACTGACGGAAAACATCATATTCATTACACATTTCAATTGAACGTTGATATCCATTACTTTTTTTGAAATCACTTGGTAAATAACGCGAATCATAATTTTTTTGCACACCGATTCCAAGTTCATTTATTAATTGACTATTTTTATTTTTAGAAAGAGTAATGGCACTCCCAAAGTAATCAAAACCTTTTTCTTGTGCTACCTCAGCTGAACGATCCAATCTCATATCAAAACAAGCTGAACAACGAAGCCCGCCTTCTGGCTCTTCTGCCAAACCTTCTTCTTTTACCATTTTAAAGAATACATTTGAACGGTAGTCATCCTCAAGAAATCCTACTGTGTGCCCAGTACGATCATTGAACTTTTCTACAAAGATCTTTTGTTCATTAGAGCGTCGCATGTACTCACTTTTCGGATGAATATTCGAATTCGAGAAAAAAACCGTAATATCTGCATGTTCTGCAAGAAATTCCAATGAAGCAGTACTACAAGGAGCACAGCATGAATGAAGTAACACTTTTGGTCTTTCGTTCCTTGCTTCCCAATCATTAATCATTTTTCTTAATACTTTATCATAATTTATTTTCTGATTCTTCATTTTCTTTAAATACGTTTCTACATCTAACACTTCTTTCACAACTAAACCTCCTGTTTATTTTTATTTATTATATCACTTAAATTAATTAATAAAATATAATAATGTATGTATTTATCGATCGTAAAACGGTTCTTATAACCTTTGGTGATGGCTAAAATAATATATGTATTCTATTACCTCTATTTCTAAAATAAATCCTTAATCCTTCTTTTTCATCACAAAATCTTTTGGATTACCTTTTAACTGGTAATACTTCACGTTAAGACGAATAACTACTACGATGATTACCAAAAATCCTATTATATATAACATTGTTCCTTGCTCCGTTTCTTATTGTTTAGCGAACTTATTCTGTAAATACTTCACATGTTTATTTTCAGTATCCTTATCAGTAATATTTGCTTGCAAAATAGTCTGGTAAATATGCTCGACCTCGTCTTTTGTTAATTTCACATCAATATAGGATTCGATACATTTCTTTAGATCGTTATAATATAGGACATGTTTATCTTTAGAATGAACATTTACTCTTTTTAGGCTGCATTTTGGATGAAACGCTACAATAGAAATACACGGCAGCTGTTGTTCCATCACCCATTCAATTGTTTTCATGTGCTTATAGTTTTGTCTAAATGGATTCTGAAAAGAGTGTTTCTTTCTAAAAATACCTTTTGTCCATCTTGCTGCCTTCTCACTTCCATAAATCCAGCCCTCGTAGTTCTTCGTTTCTATAACAAATATACCTGTTTCTGCGATAACAATATGGTCAATTTGAGTTGTATCACCATACTCTGTATGAACCGTCACATCATGTAACACCCAATACCTTTCGTGATCTAATTTTCTTAATATACGTTTTACCATCTTTTCTCCAGCTCTTCCTTTCCATTTTGGAGCATGTTTTTTTACCATAATGTTTATCGGTATCAGAAGCACAATTAGAATTAATTCAAATATTAATACTTTCATAATATAAGTCCCCTTTTCACATTCTTGTGTTTCTACGCATTAAACGATATACATGGGTTTCTAATCCTAAAATATAATATGAGATACATAAACCTTTTATCACCATCTCTATGAATCCTAATGCTAATGAAACAATGAGTCCGCCCCGAAATTGAAATGGTCTTGTCACCCTCCGATTCACTGGTTTTTCAATCACTCCAAAATTAGCCCAGGTTGGCAAACGCTTTTCTACATTCTTTATAGTGCCCATTAATCCATATTTCAATGACAAAATGAAACATCCAATTAGTAAATATACAATAGAAGAAAAATAGATAGATAAGCCCATAACAATAATTGTGAGCAGCCAACCTATCAAGATAGAATTACGTAAAGTGGTATATTCTGGATTTCTTTTCAAAACAAGCACTCCTATCAAAATAAATTAAGTTATTATTAAACACGAGGTATGAATTTCTAATTTAAATATTATTTTAGTTTCTATCTTCCTTGTCTGTTTTGTAGGCATACCAGCTCTACTACGAGGAGTGTTCATTCTACAAATGGAAATCCTTTACAACAAAAAACGATTAAAAATCGAACGAATTATCCCCTATATCAGAGGAGATATTTGCAGAATATGAAAGGAAAAATCAGATGGGTAGATAAAAGGTACTGAATGAACATTCAGTACCTTTTGCATCTATATATATTTCTTTACATATTCGCAAATAACCATGGAGCCAGTACGGCTAACATACATAGTAAACAAGATCCCGTTATAACGCGATTAGACCAACGATAATACTCAGGTTGTTTTGTACTCTCATGAATTCTTCGTAAACGAATTCCTGCAATTAACATAAAGGGTGTAAAAATAAGTGCTGTTGCTTTAAACAGGTCTAAAAAATCCGTAAAAATGTTCATAAACGAAAATACATCCGAACTAAATAAGAAATATACACTTAATCTCATTGCCATCATACTAACGAACGAGAAAATCATACTCCCTGTTGCCCATTTCATCCATTGACCATTCTTTGTAATTAACGCCATAACCATGACAATAACACCTAATATGAAAGAGATAGAAAAGATATTTACCCCTACTTTAAAAGCTGGTGCATACATACCCTCAACTTTTTGTATAATTGATGACCCAAATGAATCGTCTTTCTCTGTCGTTTTTGTTCGATTGTTTAATCCTTCGTTAAAAGATGAAGAAACATCATTTCCTTTCAATTTATTAAAATCCACTTTTACAGATGCATGAGCTGTATGTAAAGGTATGAGTACTAGGATCATAAAAACAAATGTACATAAAACTCCAATCATCCCTTTTTCTCGCTTCACAACACATCACCCGCTAATTTTGGCTTAATGCTCTTTAATTTGATTTCATTTCCTTCTGCAACATAACGGAGATCTGCGGAATAATAGATATTGGCTTTTGTATATGCCCCCATAATCGCATTTGCAATTTCTTCTTTTTCTACTGCTACATATGTTTCATTTTCATTATAAAACTCTATTTCAATTCGATTAATATTATTATTTAATACTGTTATATGTAACTCTTTTAAGCTATTCAAACGATTTTCTAAACCACACACTAGCTTAAATACCTTACTCGCAAGTGTAGGTGGCTTAACATACGTCGTATTAAAATGAATCGTTTCATCATCTATAACACCATCTTCCTCGACTGCGCATGTCATAATGAAAGAATGATTTTGTTTTTCAATTTCTTGTAGACTTAACTTGCGATCAATGACATATTTCAGACTTGTTGATAGATTTTCTATATATTCATCCAGTTCAGTATTTGAAATTTTAACCTCTGAGAATTCTGGGAAAATCATGTAAGCGTGCATATTAGAACTACTTTTACTTACACGTAATACCTGTACCTGTTTCTTTTCATAGCGCACCGTTTGTTCCAATTTTTTTACTACATTGTTGCTTATATGATCTATTATCATATTTCATCAGCCTCCAGTAATTTTAATAAAATAATTTTTACAATCTCATGTATATAAAGCATTGCAATATTTTGCTGAGGTCTCGAAACTCATATTTTATGACTAATAATCACTTTAATCTTAAAACATCTTAATATTACAATGACGTACAGTGTTTCATTATAGTCGAATATTCTTATATGGTGAATCGTTCTGTTTCACTCATTTGCATAAAAATAAAAGGCTATTTTATCCTTATACAAATGAGTGAGAACATACTGTATTTCATGCTATTTATCTAAGAAAATTTAACTGGGAAATGGATGTTATACACCCCCTAGTCATCTATTGTTTGATTCAACTAATGTATAGAAAATAGGTGGATTCACCTCAAATTTTATATACATTCATATATTTTCTGGTATTATCCCTCCTTCTGTATAAATCCGATAGCACTTCTTATTAGATATCTTTATAAATAACGTTAATCCTTGTTCTCTTTCTGTCACTTTTGCAGTCCACTTTAACGCTTGTGCCTCTTCTACTTCTGATTTTCACTATTAACAAAAAGCACAATTGTTCAAGTTCTAGAAATGTCATTCATGTTCTCACTTAGCATTTACTTCTCCATCCAAATTCTTTTAGACCGATGTAACAAATAAATTGTAAACACTGACAGACCCTTTTCTAATGTAATTTCCTTTGTGAGAGTAGTAATACGCTCTTACTCCTTACTAATCATCCTGCATTCCCTTGGTCAGCAAGAAACAAGACGTTTCACCAATACATTTCCCCTCTCAATTATTCAAATGAATCGCACTTAAACTAGCCCTTTACGAATTTGTTTTTTTCTTTTTCTTCTATGTATTGAAATTAAATAAAATTTTTCCGCTAAATCATTTTTATATGCATAATCATCTACCAGATTTCTAATTGCAATAAAAAAGGAAGCTCCAAGTATTCATATCACTTAGTTCTTCCTTTTCCCCTGTATAAACTACCATCACATGATTTATATCGTAGTTCTTCATTTGCACTCCCTAATAACTTATCTATATCAATCAATATATCATCCGGCTCTTTAGATTACTCTTTTAGATCAACTAATACTATTCAAACATTATTTTATTTCATTTTGTTATGAATCATAAATAATCCCACCTGCAACTTGAAAACAACATAAAAAGGACTTCTTCAAGTCGATTAAAAATGTGCATAACAAAATAAGCCATATATGCACTAATCGGCTCAAAGAAGCCCTTTCAAAATTGAAACAAGAACACAACTTGCTTCTGCAACTCAACCACAACACATAAGGCGTGGGAATAAACGGAATTCAACAATAACAATATACCTATATATTATACAATTTAGATTTTTGTATCAAGAATTTTTTTATTATCTTTAGTCATTTGTCAGATGTTATACAATCAATAAGCATTATCTAATAAGTTAATTCCAAGATCAAATATTATAATATTAATAGTAATCACCAGTGAAGTTTTACTAATAATGATAAATAAAAGACGCCAACTAGCGTCTTTTATTTACTCTTCCATATTTTGATTTTTCAATAATTCAAATTCCTATCTATGAAATATACTCCTCGTACCATTTAGCTTTTTTAGTTTACACTTTACACTCTTTTTCTTCATCTCACTCTTGTATTTCTTCGTACATACGCTGCCTTTCTTTGTTAACAGCTCTAATTTGATCGTAATCGTAGTCAATCGATTCCCTTTCTTCTGTTCTACGTTGTATTTCTTCGTATATACGCTGCTGCTCCTTGTAAGCTGCATCCCCCTGATCGTAATCAATTAATTCCTGTTCTTCGCCCCTAATTTGTCTTTTTCGCTCTTCTCTCTTTTGTTGTAGTTGATATCTTCTATATGCCTTCTTATCAGTAATTTTTTCACAGTCGTGCGCTAGCTCCTTCGTTTCGTCATGTCCATGTCCGCAAAAATCGTTTGGAATTATAGCACTAGATTTCTTAACAGATTCAGGATTAGGGTCTTCATGTTCTTTGCTAGCCTTCTCATCTTTAACTGCAGTATTGCTAAGACCATCTTGCTCTTTGTTCGTTACATTTCTATTAGAATCAAACTTTATAGTCATCGAACCGTGTCCACCGTGACCTAAATATATGTAGATAGAGAACAATTTAGTTGTTTCGCTGGATCCAGGCTTTCCTGCTATCTCTATGACTTTGTCCGCAGGCATTCCAACCTTGATTTGATTATACTGTTCTAGTGATACTGTTGATCCGTCTTCATGCACATCTTTATAATGCGGATATTTGTCATTGGTTTCCTCATCTTTATTCTTAGATTCCTCCACTTGTTGTACCTTTTTTTTCTTCTTAGGTTCTTCTGTACCCTCTTTGGCCTTAGGCGGATTGGACTTCTCCCCTTCGATCTTAGGGGGATTAGACTTCTCCTCTTCGACCTTTGCGACTTCTATAGAGTCTTGTTTCTTATATGGATCGTAATCCCCATCTTCCTTTACAGAGCAGGCACTGAAAATTGAAACAGACGTTGCACTTAATATAAGTAATTTGTTTAATAATTTCGTATTAAATTTCATAATATTATTCCCCCGTTACATATATTGAATTGACTCCTTATGCTTCTCCCTATAAACGCTATTCTTCCCATACGCACATAGACTCTTATATAACTTTGCGTAAGCCTCTTTGATATTCATTACAGATCACTTTTTGGCTATAGTACTTGTATAACGCCATAACATTTCAAGTTGATTAGTGTCACCCCAAAGTTAGCGTCTCTGTCATTATTCGCACTCTATTTCTATCAAATATCTTAATTACGTATCTTATTCCCCGGAAAGATTCATATATAAAACGTAATTCATTATTTAACTTACTCCAATAATCATCGGCTAAACGTTCAATTAGTTATATATAATTTTTATCCTTATTTCATACAAATTACTTTATATTACATTATATTAATGTATTCTCATCCTATTAGCAAATATTGTTAATCTATTCAACATTGATATAAGGGGAAAAATGAATAAGTGGAATTTTTAAGAGTGAAGATAAAATTTCGCTCGCTAATTCACATAATTTTCACGCATTAAAGCATGTTGATATTTGTTATATAATGAAACCAAGTCTTAAGTAAGATAGTTTCCCTGTTACGAGTAATGAGATAGTTTGTTTCACCTTTTTATATTATCAAAAAAAGAACTTGTAGTGATGCCTACAAGTTCTTTTTGCATTTTTTATGATTTTAACCAAGAAGAAACATACCAAAATGAAGATGAATTAAGTGATGATTAATAAAGCCTATAAATTTCGAATCTACCCACACCTAGCACAAGCAATTCTAGGCAACAAAGTTAATGTTATCTCTTTATTATCAAGCGAAGGTTTTATAGTACCCTCAGAACGAAATTTTGTGCTAACTTGTAACAATACAGCTCATTTTTTCGTTTTAAGGTATTTCATAATATGGGCTGGATGGGTATGTATAGTGACCTCTGCTTAATTATCACAAAAACATTAGCCTCTAATTGCATACACGCTAATTACGATGATTTCCCAATTCCAGCACCATAATGAATCTCTCCTTCTCCTCTTTTCATCAGTATTGATAGGTAATAGAGGGGCCAGTCACAAAAACAGGTTGTGAAGAAAGTCTTCTTCACAACCTGAGAGTAAGTTATATATCCAAATATGACCTGTTCTTTTAAGTATTTAGTCTTTTATAATCTGTTATAATCGATATAACTAGAGTCATAATAAATCCACTGACCTGTTCCAATTCTTAGCCAACCATTCTTTTCTTCATATACTGTAACTTTTTCGCCTTTACTTGTCTTTCTAACAATAGAATAGTTTGTACCTGACCCGCTTCGAACATTTACCCCAATACCATTAATTTGAGCCGTTCCAACTACCTTTTCAACACTACCATTTTCAATTACTTGTAGCATATTTAGAATGAATGTTGCTGTTTCACCACGAGTTGTTGTTCCTTTAGGGTCGTATTGATTTTCACCCTTACCTTTGACAATACCTAAGCCATACAATCTTTGTACATCTTCTTTATAGCTAATTTGGTCTTTGTCTGAGAATGGTAGGTTTACAACTGGTCCCCATATACCTTTATACTGTAAAGCCTTGTTTACAATAATTGCTGATTCTTCTCTTGTAATAGGTGTGTTTGGGTCAAAATAACCATCTCCTCTACCTTGAATGATACCTGCACTTGCAGTACGTTTAATACCATCTCGTAAAGTTGAATTTGCATCGTTTAGGTCTTTAAATGAAGCATCTCCCGCTGGCAGGTTTAGAGAGTTAGAGATTAATTGAGCAAATTCGGCTCTTGTTATCGCTCTATTGGGTGCGAAAACCCCGTTTCCTTCCCCTATCATAATACCCCTTCTATTTAACTCTCGAATAGCTTCTTCATACCAACCTCCTGTAATGTCATCTTTTGGTTGATAAAGATTATTATAATACCCCTCAACACTATTTACGAATACATCCCATTGCCCATTATTAATCATGTTAGCAGGACAGATTTTACCGCTCCATTTTTGGTGTTTTACAATATTATTTAACGGTACACCAGTTTCTTTCATTAAATAAGCTACAAGTTTCTTAGCGTTATCTACCGCTTTACTGTAGTTTCCGTCACTGTTAACTGCAATTTCAATTGCAATAGATTCTCTATTACCTGGACCATCACCGTCTCCTGCGTGCCATCCGTTCTCGTTTAATGGTAGATGTTGATAAATCTCTTTATCGTCTACTGTAAAATGCCACGATGCAGCTCGGTCCGTGTTCCCTACTGCTTGGTTATATAGGTATTGAGCATGGTTTCTAGCACCTGCTCCTACACTTGTATTATCAGTCTCATGAATTGTAATATACTTTGGACTCATGTAGTTTTGAGGACGAATATTATCGTTACCTGCTGGAACAATCCATTCAGTGAATGGAACACCGTTTATTGTACTAGAGGTGCTAGGTGATATGGGAGACAGACTACGTTTTGTTCTGTTTGAATTGTTAGGAACAGTTAATGTGCCTGTTTCTTCATGAATACCCTCTGAGCGTTGAAGACTATCTGCTTTCTTATTGTCGACAGTACCTCCACCACGTCCGTCTACCTCTTCAAAACTAGCTTCAATACTTTTTAAAGCCTGTTCATCTGTTGTTTGAATTTGGTCTGTGTTCTCTTGCACTTGAAGGCTTGTAGATTGCTTATTGTTTACTGATTGTTGTTCCTCTGCAAACGATACCAATGGTGAAGATAATACCGTTAATCCTGCCGTGAATGCTACTACTTTTTTATTAAATTTAATGTTCATTTCTAATTTGGTATATCTCACTATCTTAATAGATATACCTTCCTCCTTGTACTTCTTTTAGTTCGAATGATAGTTTAAATATTGGTAGCCTGAACCTTCAAAATGACGGATTGATTTTACATTTCATATGTCAAACCGACATCTATAAGTCCTACATGAAATGTCAGTACTTTAGAATTATAACACAGCACGGTTGCAGTCATCCCAGGACTCTTACAAGTAATCTCCTAATCTTGTACATAATGATAGTATGAATCTAAAAAAGGGGCATTATCACATCGCTATCAATCTAAGGTTTTACACTACCCATAAAGTAAAAAATACGTTATCCTTTCTGTGGAATTATAGGAAAGGATGGCATATTTTTTCTTTATGACTCTTTCGATTCTTGACGAACTTCAACCGATTGCTGAAGAATTACAGCAGCATATGTCTCCTCATGTTCTATAAAACCTAGTCAAAGAAAAAGGATTTGTACAACGAAAAAGTAAATATCAAGCACAGGAGTTAGTTGCTTTATATGTATGGCTATTATATACCAAACGTACATTCAATGGATAGTGACGTAACACTTTATGTATGTCGAACAATTAAGATAGCTCCTTGCCATCCCTTTTTCAAAGCCAATTCATCTCCCACCTACTCACTTGGCTTTGACCCTTCACGCTCCTTGAGGAAGGAGTCTTCTTGGCTAAAATGATAAATTATACTATTAAATTCTTAACAGTTATTATTATGGAATCGACAATTGCAACAAATTTTCTTCTCTAAATCTCTGCTTAAAGTGCTGGGATTTTTATTTTTGCACGTGCATTTCCTTTTCTTCTTCACACGTTTCAGATAACACCAATAGTAAAGATTAGGTCCTTCATATCCCATTGATCGTCTATACAGAGTTTTAATTAACTTGCTACATTCCGGACGTTCTTCTATATCATATTTCACGATATTTCCACCACTTAATACTACACATGCGCCTTCCATTACATACAGCATCCCAACTTATTCTTTTATTATTTTGAAAGTACTGTTGAAACGATTGAAGGTTAATATAAAAACATATTATCTTTAAGTCCACTTATAAAAATAAGTGGACTTTTTTATATAACAATTATTAGAATTTTCTGTATTAATTTTCTAAAGTTTTATTCAGAGGTTATTATTATCATATTCAGAATTATATAAAAGTGTCAAAAAGATAGATATATGCAAAAAAATGGAATATGTGAAATTAGGGATGGGGAGTGTTATTTTTGAAAAAGAAAGTTTTATCTTCAACACTAGCTTTATCTATGGCTTTAGGGACATTTGCGACATTAGGTACGCCACGTACATATGCAGCAGAACAAAAAATTCAATACAACCAAGAATTCCAGACACCATCTTATATTGGGGAAGAGTGGAAAGCGCCGAAAGGACTAGATAAAAAAGAAACGGTGTTCGAGTATTTAAAAAGTAAGAAAGAAATGTTTAAATTAGCAGGAAATATGGAAAAGCACTTTGAAATTGTATCTGAAGAGAAAGATGAAAAGACAAATACAACGCATGTGAAATTAGTTGAGACGCATAACAATGTGCCCGTTTATGGATCGGATCAAACGATTGCACTTGATGAAAATAACAATGTAAAAGCATTTTTTGGACAGGTTGTTCCTGATGTGGCTGGTAAAAACATCCCAGCTGAACCCAACATCTCACAAGAAGAAGCTGAGAAAATTGCAAAAGCAGATATCGAGAAAGAAATTGGAAAAGTAGAGGATTACGATAGTATCAAAAAAGATTTATTTGTATATGAGAAAGACGGCAATTACTACTTATCATATTTAGTAAAAGCTTCTATTTCTAAGCCAGAACCAGGATATTGGCATTATTTCATTAATGCGACAAATGGAAATGTTATCAATAAATATAATGCAATCGATCATATGGAAGGCTTCGGTTATGGCGTACTCGGACAAAGAACTTCATTTAAAATTGAGCAAAATAAAACAGGTTCATATCATTTGTTGGATGGTACACGAGGGAATGGAATTCATACTCTTGACGCAAGAAATTCCTCTGTACCATGGCTGTATGAGGAATGGGAAAGATCTCGCTTCACAGGTTGGGAAGTAGTAAGTGAATCAAAAATGTTCCAGGATAAAGCTGCAGTTGATGCCCACGTAAATACAGCAAAAGTATACGATTATTTCAAAAAAACATTTGACCGTAACTCGTTTGATAATAAAGGGGCAAAATTAATTTCAACTGTTCATGTCGGCGATCAATGGAACAATGCAGCTTGGAATGGAAGACAAATGCTATATGGGGATGGGGATGGCGAAATATTCTTACCGTACTCCGCAAGTTTAGATGTTATTGCTCATGAGTTAACGCATGCAGTAACAGAGCATTCTGCGAATTTAGTATATGAAAACGAACCAGGTGCACTGAACGAATCTATATCTGATATTTTTGGAGCGATGGTAGACCGTGATGACTGGCAGCTTGGTGAGGATATTTATACACCAGACACCGATGGGGATGCGCTCCGCTCTTTAAGTGACCCAACATCAATTTCAATTCCACCAAGTCCAATGCATGATTTTCCAGATCATTACCCAGATCATTACAGCAAGCTTTACACTGGTGAGTTGGATTACGGTGGTGTTCATATTAACAGTAGTATAAACAATAAAGCGGCATATTTAATTGCTGAAGGCGGAACACATTATGGAGTATCAGTAAAAGGCGTTGGCCGCGAAGCAACGGAGAAAATTTATTATCGTGCACTTACAAAATATTTAACAGCAAATTCGAACTTTAGCATGATGCGTCAAGCTGCAATTCAATCAGCAAAAGATTTATATGGTGAGAACTCGAAAGAAGTACAGGCAGTAACGAAGGCTTATGATGCAATTGGTGTAAAGTAAGATATAAAAAAGATCTGATATTATTATGTCAGGTCTTTTTTATATCTTATTTATTAACACCTAAACTCACTATGAGAAACTATATATATGTAAAATGATAAAGACATTCATATAGCTAGGACCCTCAGCTTGATAATATGGTAAAATGAACTCCTTTTGCAGCATGAACAACACAATTTGACGGCATATGTGAAATCATTAAGGAGGAAAACAAATTAACTCGGCCGATAAAAGAACTGATTGAGAACATGTTATTATATTCTTTATTATCTGAAGTAAAAATACTAATTACATATTAATAAGATGGTTATTTTCTCTTTAGCTATTTTAAAGTTGTTGGTATTGACCAACAAAATAGTGCTATATATATATATCTTATTCATATTATTTTATATTTTAAATCTATATCTTTTTGCTCCAAATGTCCTTCAGTAAGTTCATCAATCTTATCTACATGTTACAAAATCTTTTCATTATGAGTAATAATAATTTTGGTTTAAGGAATATGAAATAAATTATTAATTACATAATCTGCTGTTTCCCCATCTAAATAATAGTAGGTTCATCTAAAATTAAAATGGGATATTTTTCAATAATACACATAATATAACTAATATTTGTCCATCCGATAAATTCATTCAATCTTCGGATATAACAACATCATTTATTCTTTGAAATTGAATATAATTACTTAGATTTAATTTTTGAATAGAATTTTGTGTTTTTAAATGATTATATCTAATATCGTAATAATCTAAATTCCCCAAAATCCCTTCTAAAGAGCACTTCATCTTGAAGCATTAACCCGATTTTCTTTCTAAATTCATCACTCTTCTATTGTTTAACATTTTGCCTATCTATTAAAATATCACCATTATCAGGATCAAGTATTTTTAATAGCAAATCAACTAAAGGCGATTCCCCACTACCACTTTTTCCAGTAATCACAATACTTTCATGTTTATTAATATCTAAATTTAAATTTTATCATTTTAGCCAAGAAGACTCCTTCCTCAAGGAGCGTGAAGGGTCACAGCCCAGTGAGTAGGCGGGAGATGAATTGGCTTCGAACAAGGAATGGCAGGAAGCCATCCCTTGTTCGACATACAGAAAGTGTTACTCCACTACCTATCGAATGTATGTTCGGTGTATAATAGTCATATACCGAAATGGAGGTGAATCAAATAATGATTAATAAAGCCTATAAGTTTCGTATCTATCCAAATCAGGCACAAGCAATTCTAATCAATAAAACAATTGGGTGTTCTCGCTGGAATAAACAACGAGTAAAGGTAGCTAGAATTCATGAATACATATCCAATGCTAGAAAAGATTACTTGGACAAAATTTCAACTGAAATCATCAAAAACCACGATGTTATCGGTATAGAGGATTTGCAAGTATCGAATATGTTAAAGAATCATAAGTTAGCAAAAGCAATTAGTGAGGTATCTTGGTCGCAATTTCGATCCATGTTAGAATACAAAGCAAAATGGTATGGCAAACAAGTCATTGTCGTATCGAAAACATTTGCTTCCAGCCAATTATGTTCTTGTTGTGGGTATCAAAATAAAGACGTTAAAAATCTAAACCTACGTAAATGGTTTTGCCCTTCATGTCAAACACATCATGATAGAGATATTAACGCAAGTATCAATCTAAAGAATGAAGCGATAAGGCTTCTAACCGCAAGGACTGCGGGGTTAGCCTAATCAATTAGAGTTCGATAGAACTCTTTACTTAGGAATCCCTCACTTCTAAACGAAGTGAAAGTGGGGGTAGTTCAAAACTATTAACTATAATATACCCTTTCAAGAAATTTTAAAAAGGTTGAAGTAGGCAAAAAATATTTTCCGGAATAATTAGATTAATTCCTCTTTTTTGTATATTTATGTTAAATTATTGTTATCACTACAAATTTATTGAATAATTTTAATACTCTCCCCTTTGTACTATGGTAATATGTTGTTCACAATACATATTACCACTATAATTGCAAACATATATAAACCCATATTTAGAATTTTTAAGATTCTTTCATAGCATTAAGATATTTTTTACCTTTTAGTTTGTTTATTCTTAATTTTTAAACTAAAATAATATATATTGGTAATAATTAAATAAAATGCCAATAATTATAGGAAGGAGAAAATTATGAAGAGCATTGTATTATTTGATGGTGATTGTAATTTCTGTAATCAGAGTATTCAATTCATTATTAAGAGGGATCCTAAAGGATATTTTCAAT
Source organism: Bacillus sp. CH_48 (assembly GCF_038008465.1). Lineage (NCBI taxonomy): Bacteria > Bacillati > Bacillota > Bacilli > Caryophanales > Bacillaceae > Bacillus > Bacillus sp. CH_48. The sequence goes on from NZ_JBBOZF010000001.1 coordinate 360,009, forward strand.
TTGCATCGCTTCAAAGTGCATTAGGTAAAACATTATTAAAAAGGTATGAAATAGACGAAACAATAGACAGCATAGTATTAATAGATAAAAATAATAGTTATATTAAATCAGATGCCATACTAAACATTTGTAGAAATTTGAAAGGTATATGGAAGATTTTCACTCTTTTTATATTAATTCCGAGGCCAATTCGAAACTTTTGCTATGAAAAATTCGCAAAAAATAGATACCGATGGTTTGGTAAACAAGAACATTGTATGTTACCGTCACCAGAAGTAAGAAAAAGATTTCTGGATTAATTCCGAAAATCTTCAAACTTTATATTATATTGTTAATCTTATCAAAATAAATACGCTATTCTTTCTTGCAAATTAAAGGAAGGAATAGTGTTTTTTAACTTTTTCACAATATTTTCAAATCCTACTTTACTCTCTAATTCTCCGTTATATCCCAGCGTGGATGCTCCTGTAATATAGTCAATTTCTACGAACTTATAATATTCTATCCCTAAAAAAATATCTCTAGAAATTACCGAAAGTGAACAAACATGTTTTTGTTAATACATATCCACCTTTTTACCCCTTAAGTCACCTTCGAACTTTACATGGAACAAAAAAGAAGAGAGATTTCTCCCCTCTTCACCAACAAAGGGGATTAAAATGTGTGTGAAGTCAAATGAGTAGTTTTGGTTATTCCACACACAAACAGGTCTTTTTAGAATCAAAACAATTTTATATTTACTCTTTTTCACTTTTGTAGAAAACACACTTTTCGTATCTTTAATCGCTTGATTTTTAACTACACTTGGAAGGTTGACTTCAATATCCTTTGTATTTTTCTTCGTGCTTTTTTTCACTTCAACCATTTCAGATACCAGTGTATTAATGAGTTTAATATAATCAGAACTACTTTGTTCCAATAGCCTAATTTGTTCTTTTGTCGAAAGCACTTTAACTTTGACCGTGACATTCCCAGCCGTAAAAATAAAATAGGAACGTGCCCACAGGCTTGGCAAAAAGCACGAGATGAGAAAACTATTCTCTTAAACGCTTCGACATCACTCTTATTAATCACCTCAATAGTGTATCAATATTATAATAGGAATAGCATCCAAAAATCTCCCTAACAATATAAATCCTCCCTCTCCAATTCCCCTTAATCTGAGCAATTGGTACATCCTTACTGTTCTTTTTGTTTTTATCATCACCTTTTCAAATCATCTTCATATGTTGTATATAGATATCTCCTTTCGTATTGCAATGATGCCTCTTTCAAGTCCTAATGTACGCCGTACAAAGAGCACTTTTGAAAAGTGCTCTTTGTACTTTGTAATACACTCCCTCTATAATAAAGTAATTTTAATGTATGAATAATTTACAGCTGCCTTGTAGTATGAATTGTAACTATTTGCACACACTATAATTGGAAGGCTTGAATCATTGTCATTGAAAAATGTTCAGCGCTTCCGCTCCTTAAGAGAACAGTCTACGCAACTGTTCTCTTTTCCTTTTTTACAAAAAAACAGGACAAGCACAGTTAACTACGCTACGATTAATTGCATTGCAACATTCTCATCGTTTCCTCAACAATTTCTCAATATTTTTCAAGGACAATAGCACACTTCCTCAACCTTAATAATATCTTAATATTAAATACTGCAAGGAGGCGCTAGAAAATGACTTGGTTCATTATTTTAGGATTTATGCTTATTTTAAGTATAGGCGGCTTTCACCCACATAGTATTCATATCATTTTCAAAATAGATTCAGATACAAAAGCTATGCCAAATTGGTCTTTCGTTAATAAAATAAACTTTCGAACATTTAAAGAGTTGTTAAAAAACCCAAACAGGAATAAACTCAAAAGCCTTACCATAGGAGAGCTGTTTATCCCTTTAAGTCTATTCAATAAATTATTTGGCAAAACATTAATTTTTTTAATCCTATTCTTCTATTCTCAATTCTTAAACTAAATATAATATGAGATGAGTAAAAGAATAGCAGTCGCCGACCATAACAAACAACAGACCGCCTATTACAGACGGTCTGTTTTATAACAAATTGACTATATCAATAGAATAAGGATATCTTAATTATTCATAATATTCTTATTATTAATAAAAAAAATCGTAGTTACATATAAGCTATCTATTTCCTGTTATTATCAGATTAAGCCTTTACAGAGAAAAGGGGGATATTATGACTGTTCAAGAAAAAAGTAATAAGCAATTGATGGAATTATTAAATGAATGGTATGAAAAAATTCGTTTATATCATGTAAAAGAAGCAAAACAAACACATCTACAAGTAAAAGAAAGCTTAAAAGTAATAGAAACTGATCCATATTTATCATTTTATTACTCACTACTAGATTTTAGATATAAAGTCTTGGTAGATGGAGTGAGTATTACAAAAGATTCCTTTAAGAATATAGAAAAACTCCCTAATATCGAAGAGGAATATTTATTTTTATCTTATTATTATCATTTCTTTAAGGCAATCCACTTTACAATTATAGCAAATTATAATGAAGCGAAAACACATTATGAAAAGGCAAAGAAACTTTTACCCTATATACCTAACGAAATAGAAAAAGCCGAGTTTGAATATAGAGTTTCAACTTACTGTTATCAATCTTATCAACCATTTGAAGCGATTCAGCATGTAGTAAAGGCCAAAGAAATATACCTAGACCATGTAGGTTATGGAATCAATATTGCTTTATGCGACAATGTATTTGGTTTAGCATGTATAGATCTAAGAGAATTTGAAAAAGCGGAAGAATGTCTCAATACGGTTATTGATGTTTTTAATAAGTATGATGAAGAACATTTATTATTAAGAGCACGTTACAATTTAGGCTGGTTATATAATATTCAAGATTTATATCCATTGGCGATCCGACAAAGTTCTGAAATTATAAATAAAATACCGAATCATTTTAAAGCATTATTTGTCTTAGCAAGAGCATATTATAAATTAGAAGGCATTGAAACAGCTAAATCATATATCGAGCAAGGAATAAACTATACGAATAAAGCAGGAAATGAGGAATATAAGCACCGTTTTGCAGTATTAAATGAACTACTCACAGAATTACCTAGAATTAAACTAGAAAAAGTAGTGACTGATGCAATTTCTTATTTTGAAAAAGAAGAAATGTGGGATTGTGTAAAAGAATATGCAGAGGTTTTAGCACTTCAATTTTATGAGGCAGATAACCATGTTAAGGCAAGCAAATATTTCTATATTAGCAGTAATGCTGGTAAGAAACATTTGAAAAAAGGAGCGTTAAAGTGATGAAAAAAATAAAAAAGATTGTATTAAGTATGGTAGTAATAAGTGCATTAGCATGTGGCATGAATAGTTTACATTCACCTCAACAATCTTCTAATGGTGGAGATACACCAGCACCAACAATACCTAGTGTCTCTGTAGAAGTATCTATTGATTAATGTAATACATTATTCTTAGTTTAAAAATCAGAAAATTCAAGCTTTTCATAAAAAACATTGAATACAATGGATAAAATATTGAACCCTTAGTCCGAAACAGATTTGTTTCGGACTATTCTCGTTACTATAATTGTACGTAGAATGGTAGACTAAAACTTCCACTTAGTCCTGTTCTGTAATTTCTTCTCTTTTTGAAGTAAGTCCTTTAACTTTTTTAAATAATCGATTTCCATACGCAAACATTCATTTTCATCTTTTAATGTCCCTATACCCCCTTTAATAGTTACATTATTTAACTTTGATCTTTTCTTTTCCATAGCTGGACCCCCTTTCTTCTTTTTATATAGGAATTCTACGCCTTTTAAATCATATATTTCCCTTTACCTACGAACTATTCCAATAAATTCTTTAACACAAACAATTAATTTATTTCATGTGTTTTTATTTTATTTCTCAAAATTTGAGATATATCTTTTGAAAAACCCCCTGTATTCCTTCCATATTTATCTCTCCTAAATAAATCGTAATACATATTATACCCAACAAATTTATAAGCTTTAATCTTATTTTTAACAAAGCCTTCTTATTTTAAATAGACATAACACTTCATACTGTCAACTCCCCCTATATTGATAAATATGAAACATCTAATTTATTTGACATTTCAATGACTTATGACAGGAAAATATATACATTAAATTAAACCTAATGTATCTTTGGTTTGTAAGTCGTAGTTAGTTGGCCAACTTTCAATACAATTTAATACTTAAAAATAAGGAGGATTTAAAAATGAATCAAGTATTAAGGAAAAGTAAGAAAAAAATGATGTATCTAGTCGGCTCACTTCTAATTTCTCTATCAATGTTTTCAACTACAAGTTTTGCAGCTACAGAAGGTGCTGTAAAAAGTGTTACAAATAGTAGTTATACTGGAATTACAGCTGATATAAATCTACCAAAATCGGTTGTTGTTAAGGATGGATATGTGAATTGGTACTTAGGTATTGGAGCATCTAAAGTTGAAGGTGGTATTTCAAAAACACCAAGTGGATATAAAGTGTTTCTTAATTCAGGATATAATGAATCAGGTCAAAACAATAAGTATTGGAACACACAATATGATACATCAATTAAAGATGGTGATCGAGTAAACATTAAAATAATTAATAACGGCAATGGTACGGTTACTATGTATGTAAATGGAATCCCTAGATATGCAAATCAGCCTGTATATGGCTCATTTTCTCAATACGAACCAGTAAAAATGGTTCAGGGCGTTGAAGATACTGGACGTAATTCTTTTAGCCAAGCTAGTTTTTCAAACGTACTTCTAAGAACAGATACATCTGGAGCTACCTACAAAAGTTGGAACGGTTCAATTTCTTCCTCATTTTCTAAACACGGTACTTATGGTAACAGTTTCACAGTTTATTCTCAAGTGCCATTAAGCGCAAGTTTACGCTAAAATTGTTCTTGTATACGAATAATTTTGTGAAAAAGGTAGCTGTACTTTTGTACAGCTACCTTTTTCATATGGTGAATTTTTAATAGATATTGTATCAGACATAAGTTACATTCTTCATATTTTAACTTCTTTGAATTCAATAATACTTAATCAGCTTGTCTTATTACTTCACTTAACGTATCGAGATACAGCTTATAGCAACTACAACACGCTTTATTATTAATAATACCACTCTTCTTAATTTAACTTTAATTCCATTGCATTGATTTTTTAATAATAAATATACAACTTAGTAATGATAATAGATATACAATAAGAATAATATACAACTGTTTTGGTTCAATGCTATCGATATAAAGACTCATAATTGGATATGACCAAGGAAACAGTATCCAATAGTTTGTATGAGAGATAAAAAAGCTACCCAACCCGCCTATAACCCCTACTAATAATGAAAGTAACGGGATTTTATAAAATATTATATTTATTAAAAAATGTAAATTCACAATAGTTAAAGAGCTAATCACCATAAAAAGTATAGAAAAAATTAATCTTTGATAAACAGTCCCAAGATTATCAACCGTTAATACTATAGGTATACTAGTTATGACTAAAGCACATATTAAATAACCAAAAGTAATTATTAAGCAAAACAAAAACTTATTACTTAATATAGTTTTTAAAGTGATTCCGTGATAAATAGCAGACATATATCCTTTTCTTCTGAACTCGTTTACAAAAGAAAATGACACTAATAGACCTATTGCAATAGGTAAAAATAATCTACAAAAAAGACTTAGAATCGCTATATGCATGAAAACGCCATCTTTTGATTGAGATGATACAGTTAGAAAGATTTGAAAACTAATTGGTATCAACAGAAATACTAGTAACAGGATATACAATCCATTATGAAGACTTTTTTTATATTCACCTAATATACCCACTTATTTCACCCTTTATTATTCATATGTATAATATTTAAAACTCACAGCTAATAACATAATTCCTAAAATATAGATTGAAGAACTTGCAAGATATATTAAAATAGTTGTTTCTTTCATCATTACATCACTTACTATATTCAATGCATAAAATATTGGAAATGTCTTTGTGAATACTACAGGAAATAATCCATAAGTTACGCTAAAAAAAATCCAAATAACTGACAAGGACGCCGCAAGAATTCCCTTTTTTATAATCAAATGAAAAAGTAATTGAGAATATGGTATTGCTAAAGATAGAATTGTACAAAGCATCAACATTTTCAAAAAATAAAGTATAGATATTTCATATCCATTTATAAAAATATAGATACCCATAACTGAAAAATTTAAAATATTAAAGATTAAATAAAACAGTATAAACAATAAATTTTTAGCTACCAATAATTTAAATTTTGAAATTGGCTTTGTATAGATAATGGCCCAAGTACCATATTTATTTTCAGAAGAAATGATAAAATACCACATACAAGCAGAAAAAATGCTTAATGTTAGTGTATTAAAGTTTACTGTAATTGCTATAAGATTGGTAGATTGAAACATATCGGGATTATTCTTGTTAAAAATAAAATAACTTATACACAAAAAGCTTGATAATAATGAAAAAAACAAAGAAAATAACAATAATTTTCTCCCACCAATTTTCCTCATCTCACTATTCACACTTTTAAAGATAAATTGCATTATGATAGTAACTCCTTTTGTTTAGTTAAAGATAAAAATACTTCCTCTAATGTTAGCTTTTTAGGGCTAACTTCAAAAATATCTATATCATTTTCAATTAATATTCTGGTTAAATTAGGAACACTATTTTGATCTATCATTAGTTTGAATACCCCTTCTTTTTCTATGCTATAAGGTATATCCTCTGTATTTAAAATCCTTTCTGTGGCAGTAGTGTCATTAACATGAACAATATATTCTCTAGAAGTAATAATACTGTTTAAATTCCCTTCATAGAGTAAGTTACCCTTATGTAGTAATGCTATGTGATCTGCTATCATTTCAATTTCAGCTAAATTATGACTAGAAATAAATATTGTCTTCCCCTCATTTTTTACTAAATGAAGTAATAAGCGCCTTATCTCGTGTACTCCCTCTGGGTCTAATCCATTTGTCGGCTCATCAAGAATTAGTATTTTAGGATCATTAAGAATAGCAAAGGAAATACCTAGCCTTTGTTTCATTCCTAAAGAAAAATCTTTCACTTTTTTATCTTTTGCTTTATATATTCCTGTAATTTTTAATACTCTGTCTATTTCATCTAAAGGCTTATTAATCATTTTTTGTACATAGGCTAAATTTTCATATGCTGTCAAATTAGGATAGTAGGTAGGTGAATCAATAAAACAACCCACATTTTCAAATAATTCTTCTTTCCAATCTTTGATATCTTTATTATTAAATAATATCGTTCCTTTATCTAATGGAATTAACCCTAATAGCATTCGCATTGTTGTTGTTTTTCCTGCACCATTTGGTCCAATAAAAGCATATAAACTTCCTTCAGGAACAGATAAGTTTAAATCCCTTACAATGGATTGATTGTCAAAAGACTTTGTTAAATTTTTAGTTTGGATTGCTAATTTCATTTTGTTCCTCACTTTCTTATTCTCAAATAAAAGTAAGTATCTATTAAATTCTTGATCTATTAGATATTCTATTTACCCTTTACCTAATGTTTGCAATTTGGATTTAGAAAATATTTCTCGTTGTTTTAATTTTTTATCAGTAAGTTCATAAACTCTATCTACACGCTCTAAAATATTTTCATCATGAGTGATAATAATCTTAGTGGATGGTATGGCAAATATATTTTCAATAACAGCATTTGCCGTTTCCCTATCTAAATGGTTAGTTGGTTCATCCAAAATAAGAATCGGATATTCTTTCATGAACAATCGTAACATAGCCAACCTTTGTCTTTGGCCACCGGAGAAATTTGTTCCTCCCTCTGAGATTAAAATATCATTTATACTTTGAAATTGAATATAATTACTCAGATTCAATTTATCAATAGACTCCTGGATTTTTGAAGGATCATAATTTATATCAAAGTAAGATAAATTCTCAGATAAACTTCCTCTAAATAAAACTCCATCCTGAGTCATTAGTCCTACATTTTTTCTTAGTTCCTCACTGTTCCAATCTTTAATATCTCTATCGTCTATTAATATATTACCCTTATCGGGAGTATGCAATTTTAATAATAAGTTAGCTAAAGTGGACTTACCACTGCCACTTTCTCCAACAATAGCAATACTTTCGTTATTTTTAATGTTCAAACTTAAGTTTTCTATTATTTTTTTGTCATCAAAACTAAACGAAATATTATTAAATTGAATCGATCCTCTAAGAATGTTTACTTTAGTATCCGATCCATCTTTTTCTAGTTCCTCTTCCAAGATATCTAAAGTTCTTAATAAAAGTGGTTTAACTGAATTCCAATTTAAAATTGATCCTATAATTGTTGAAACCGGAGAAAATATAATACTAGATATAGCAATAAAGAAGAAAATATTACTTAAATCCCCTTCTCCTTTACTAAAATTATAAAATCCTACAGCAAGCATTATGATAATAAATATTGTTGATAGGGAACTATTAAATGATTCTAAAGCATTTTGTTTTAGCGCTCGTTTATGTACCGTATCTAAGTATTTATTATAATCTTTTTGCCATACAGATTTAATTCTAGAAAAAATCCCTGTAGCCTTTACATAATACATCGCTTTTAATGATTCATTAATTTTCCCTCTATGTTCTCCTAGGTAATACGTTTCGACTAAATTAGCATTATATATGAATTTCCCTAAGGAAATATTAATAAATAGGGAACTAGCAATAAAAAACATCAATATTAAAGTATAAAAAGTCTCAGTATATAATAGATACATCAATAATGGAATGATAACTACTATTGATATAATCATTTCAATTAGATCCTCTAAAATATATCCTCGTATTGATTCTAGGCTCATGATTCTTACATTTAAATCCCCTGCATGACGTGTAGTAATTTTTTCTATGGGGGTATTAAACATATGCTCAAAAACTTTTGTTGTACTTTTTCTATCAATTTCTTTCTGAAAGTTTACTTTTATAATAGAAGTTATAGATTTTATCCCTATAACAACGATTAAACTTCCCAAAATAATTAAAAGGTATCTTACATCCACTTCCTTTGAAGCATTCAAAATATCCATAAACTTTTTCAAAATAAAGGGGAAAGCAAGAATTGAGATTTGTGCTAACAATGCTAATAGTGCTAATAAAACAATCTGGCTAGGAGATACAAAATGATCAATATATCTAAGTAATATATGTTTTTCACGCCTTTTAGTATTTGGCTGTATATCTTTTTTGTTTTCTATTACTAGGATATAGTCACAGAACATTTCCTCAAAACTTCTTATATCAATTATCATCGGCCCTGCCTTAGGATCTACAATATAAAATTTATTTGCTTTAACCCTTTCAATAATTACAAAGTGATTAAAGCCCCAAAATGCTATCATCGGCTTTTGTATCCTTTGTAAATCAGTTATATTTTCTATCCTATATGCAGTTGCAGAAAGTCCATACGATTTACTAACTTTTTTAATATCCAACAAACTCCATGCCGATTTTTTATTGATAATTTTACTATTTCTAATTTCCGAAGCTTGTACTGCTGAACCATAATAATGCATAATCATTGCTAGACAACTAGGCCCACAATCAAAAGATGTCATTTGCGGTATAAATTTAATTTTCTTCCTTAACATATTTATCACCTATTCTAGGCATTAAAGTATAAAATGCTATTTAGTTTATTATCCTCTAACCTTTGTAAAAAATACAAAATACTTCCTAGCCCTGTAAATAATGCGATTTTATGAGGATTAAAATCTTCTATATCAAAATTATTCAAAAAGTTATTTGTTACTTTCATAACAATTTGTTTTTCATTGCGCTCTAGCATACCTCTATTTTCTAACTCCAATAAAAAGTCTAGTTTCCCCATTAAACCATGACATAAACAATAATCACTATTTTCATGTAATGTACTTAAGATTTGTTTTTTAAAAAAGATTAAATCTGATTGTATATCTTCATTTTGATACGACTCTAAAATTTTAATTCTCGATATTCCCATTCCACTAAACCCTTTACACCAGCTATCTGTATACTCATATTCACTCATACTCATTTTCTCACTTTTATGTATACCATGTATTACTCTATCGTACTTATTTGTTTTTAATATGTCTTTTAACTTATAAAATGCGAGAAGTTGTCCTGATAATCCATGAACAAACCCCTTTAATGAATCCTCTAAATTTAGAGTATCGTGAGCTTTCCAATATACAAATTCATTATGTGTTTGCATATTATTGACAATGTAGTCACCGAGATTTTCAGCCACTTTAAGCAATATTTTATAATTAGGATTAATTTGATAGAACTTAACTGCCGTTAAAATTAGACCAGCTGACCCCCCTAATATATCAAAATGCTTATCGCTATATTTACCTTTTTCAATATCAGAGTTGACATCCATAAATATTTGCAAGATCAATCTTTCATCAATAGATGTAATATGTGGTGAATTTGTTAAATAGTAAGAAATAATTGCATTAACACCATTTACAAAACCATAATTATTTTTATTTTTGTTTAATATTTCTTGCAGGGCTTTTTGTTCGATTTTATTTATAATTTCAATCTGATTAGGATCAGCATTATTTCTCAGTAATGAACTTATTCCTAATAATCCATCATATATTCCACTATTCAAATGGTTTATCTCAAGCTCCCCTTGCCAATTTGTTTTTAATCCAATAAAATCTACAGAACCGTCTTTTGATATATAACTGCCATCAAGAATTTTCCCTGTAATTGCTTCCTTTATTTTATTTGTAGGTAAATTAGTTCGAAAATTAATTGTTTCCTTTACTGTATTCAGCTTATATAGATTATCATTTTGATTAGAAAGGGATATTTCTATAATTTTTCTTTGTAATAAAAAGTCAGCATATGAAATTTTTTTAAATTTTATTTCTAGATCTATTTCATTACTTGATAAACTTTCGCAAGACTCCCATTCATACTTATTAAAGAAATATGGAACATCATAGGTTAATAATGCCTCTATCTCTTTTTGAATAATATCTTTCCTAGTAGCCAAGTATTTATTTTTTTCAAGAATATTCCGCAAATATTTTATGGTCTTTAATTTATTCTCTAATAAATCCGGAACATTTAGTCTATCTAATAAAAGGGTATAGACTTTAGTATTTCGATATACTTTTCGATAATTCCATTTAGAAACACTATTTTTTAATATACGCATATATTCCTCTTTGTTTTTTAAAACTGAGTTATATGCATTCTCAAAACCTTTAATAATATCATTTATATAATTATCGTACTCATATATATCATCGTTAAAAAATGGTAAATTCTGAACTGTATCTTCTACTATTGTCTCTTCTCTTATTTCAATTGGATTCGATGTAAATTCATTTTTTATTTTAATTGTTTTTACCAAAGTCTTCATTACTCTCCCAATTGCACTGTAATCTCTTATTACCTCCCTACCTCCACTAAACCTTATAGGTAGCATTCTAGAATTTAATACTGAATTAGATAATATAAAACTACTGGTTTCTTCAGTAACACTTGGATTTAATGTACTTCCTAATGTCTCAAAATCAATTATGACTGGTGAGGATTGTTTAGCTATGATATTTTCATTATGTATGTCACTTCCATTAATCAAATACATTACCGAAAGCACTACACCTAAATTATAATAATAATCTTTAATTTGCTCATTAGATTCACATGATTCATGATTAATGTATTCCATATATCCATAATTTCTTTTATTAACTACTTGCGGAATAAAGATATCCGTATTTAAATCTTTATTCAGTTGATTAATTAAACTATGATATAGTATAGAATTTTTCAAATCGACTGGTTTTAAAATTACCTTATTATTAAATTTATCTTCTAAAAGAATTGTTCTCTTTCCATTATTATGGTAGTCACCTAGGTTAATAACTTTTTCTACATGCATAATATTAAAACCCGACATTTTATGAATTTCTTTTTGATCTTTTTCAAGAGCACCTTGTAACCAAATCATATAATTTATTTCATTTTCAATGATTGTAAAAATTTTTTCGTTTAATACGGGTAATATTTTAAAAAAATTCATATAAAATTTTTTAAAATGAAAGAAGTTCTTTGTAAAATACTTATATTCTTCATTGGTATCCATTCCTCTTAAAGCATTTTCTACCCTAAGTTTATTTATGTATACAATTAAGGATGGCCTTAATACTTGGTATAGTCTTTTTTCTAAATCAAGCATTATCCATTCAGAAACCTTCTTAACATTACCAAAAAAATCAATTTTATTTAACATCATATTTTTAAAGAATACTACATATGTTTGTATTATTTTTTGAAAGTTATAGTTTTCGTCATTCTTAATGACATCATTACATGAAAAATCCTCTAAAAAGATAACAAAATTTTTTTCTAGATATTCTTTTGTTACTAAAGAATGTGATCCATTATCTATTGTATTCAAAATTCCATGTGAATTATTTTTCATAATAACCTCTTCTTTTTATAGGTAGGAGAAACAGTTAGAAATTCATTCTCATTAAAGAGAGTAAGGCCTTTCGCCTTACTCTCTTTAACTATTAGTAGCATTTTTTACAAATTCTTTGTCCCATAATCGTGACGCATGCTACAGGCACATTCCAAGGACAATCTTTAGTTAAAGTTTCAACCCAACCAGGTCCTGCTCCACCAACTAATTGTTCAATCTCTTCATCTTCTACGACTTGTAAATATTTTTCAGTTTCCATTTCAATACCTACCTTTTATTTTTTTGAAAATGATGTTATAAATTCAATAATTTACCACAACATTATCTAAAAACAATATACCATTAAATGTTAATAAAAAAAAGATATATTTATAGAAAAATAAAATAATAGGATATTTAACTATATTAATATAATTAAAGGAGACTCACTTACTATATCATTAAAATTTAAAGGCTATTTTTCAAGCTAATATTTTTTAAATTTTATAAATTTATTAATAATCAATGCTATTTAATAATTTAAATAATTCTTCTAATACCTGAATAACGATTAAGAATATTAATTAAACTTGTAAAAAATAGATTTTCAGCAGATATAACTCAAGAATATTTTACCATAAAATAGGATAATCAATTTTTTTTTTAATAGTATAATGCTTCGTCAGAAAATTTTAATCATGCATTGCAAAAAGCATGTTAAAAATAAAAAGATGAAATTGCAAGTATATTCACTTCACAATCCCATCTCTTCTAAAAATTGTATATCATCAACTCTCTTGATCCTCGCAATTCTACCAAATTAATAACAACACATTATGTAGATATAGGTTTATACTATTCTACATTTAAATACATGTAATATTGCCTATACTTTGTTATTTTCATGTGAAACTAATTCACTATATATCTCTTTCTCTATATTTTTCAAGAGAATTTCCAACCTATTTTTTGTAGCTAGATTAAAATGTGGATTTAATTCTTTTATTATAAATTCAAGTATCTCAAAGCTTATGTAATCTCCTAATTCAAGTGAATATTGATCACCCAAGAAAGTTTTTAATTTTTTAGAGATCTCCACTTTATTTTTTTTGGTAATATTTACCCCATCCGATAACAAACCTCTCTTAGATTAGTCTTAAATACTAATTCAAAAAGTTTTTATAACATAATAAAAATATTTTGAATTAATATAAATCATATAATGAAATTTTTACAAATAAATAAAAAATATACATCATAATCATTAAACAATATATTAAGCATCATAAACATATATTGGCTCGTCATAAAGGCGTAAACATTTTGACCAATTTCCACATAACGTTTCCCATTCACCAGCAGGATATACTTCCGTACGCAATATATGAAGTGGTATACGTAAATTCAATAACCGACCACTAAGCGTCGTACGAGTAACTCCCGCTGGCATTAAAAACTTTGCTTCAATTACCTTTTTCAGTTCCATCAACGAGTATTCTGGATAACTCATCAATATTTCATTTGAATGAGGCCAGACCTCAGTATCATTTGAATGACGGCGTACCGTATACTCATGTTGATATAAGCTGACAATACGATGCCATATCTCTAAATGATTAAATAAATCGCTATTTAAATCCCTTGCATATAAAAAATGTACTTGTTTATTTGCTTCTGTAATTTTTGCAAGCAAACGTTTATTAGCAATAATCTTACCTGACCAAATTATTGTAGGTTCTTTCTTTAAATTATTTACCCATTCCCCCATTGGTAATAAATGATTCCAAGCACGAATTTTTATTTTTTCATCAGGTACTACCTGTACAGCAACGCGTTTACAACCTAATGCCATCATAGCCTTCATACGATGGGCACCATCAAGTAACAGATAATTACCATCACTAAGCTCAGATACTAAGGGAGGGTTCCGTAAAACACCTTCGCTTTCCATTACACGACAAATTTGTTCCAATCGTTTGTGTTCATATGATTCATGAAAGCGAATTTGCTTGGGATGTAAGAGATCTAAGGCCGAAATAATTTCACTCATAAAAACAGCTCCTCAAATAATTACATAAATTCTAAGCTTATCAAATAACTAATTTACTATAATGATTAGTCGTGTTTACCAATATTTAGCGGATATTAGACAATTATTTCAAACTGCGTTTTAATAATTTTACTAGTCTTCTAATAAAACACCAATTTCATTTTCCCTAGCCCTTTGATAGTAATAAGCAGCAATGGCTACATCAAATATGGCCATACCCATTGGATTAAATAATATTGATTTGTCATAAGGGAAGTTTTGCAGTGCTCCTCGGATTACAACGTCAGCAATTGATACTGTATCTTCTTTTTGTAAACCTCTTTCAAGGTGCATCCTTTCAACATCAGTTTTTTCACGACAGACTTCTTCCCAATTATCAACAACTAGGGATTTTGTATATTCTAAGATATCAGGCTTAAAGTCACGAAGAGAAACATTGAGTAGTAGCGCCCCATCTTTAGGTTTCTTATCAATATAACCTTCTGCAGAAACAGTACAAGTAATAAAAATATCAGCATCATTATAGGCTTCTTCATATGCATTAACCTTTTGAGTTTTAGAATAAATTTCCTCAGGAATTAATTCGTCTTTAATTCCATTAATATCATATAGGTAAACACTTTCGATTTTATCGCCTAATAGGGCAGTTACCATCTTTAAATGCATCTGACCAATAGGTCCAAATCCAATAATTCCAACTTTAACATTATTTAAATCTCTTAACTTGGCAAACTCTCGAATCATTAACCCTGTAACAGAAGCTGTTCGTATTACACTGACCATCGCTGTATTAAGTGTCGCAAATGGTTTTCCAGTCATAGCATCATTTAATATAGTAACTGAATGAGCACGTTGAATACCTTTCTCAATATTCTTCGGAAAACTAGCTATCCATTTGATTCCTGAAACCTTAAATTCTCCTCCAATATAAGCTGGCATAGCAATAATTCTATTAGCCGGATCATCGAAACGTAAGTATGGCTTAATTGGCTGAGAAAAATCTTCTGCATCAAGACTTTTTACTGCCTTTGAAATGACATTTATTGTTTCTTCCCAATTAACACCCATTTCATTGATATGTTTAGTATTTAAATACATCATAATTGCTTCCTCATTTCTATATCATTTTTATAAAGAAACTAATTGGTCTTCTACTGATTTTTGTGTATTAAGCCATTCTACCCATTCTACGTTGTAAATAGTTGATGTGTAAGCTTGTCCATTATCAGGACACAAGAAAACAACATTAGGTGTATTTTGAACATCCCTATTTTCAAAATACTTTTGAATTGCATAATATGAAGTCCCTGATGATCCACCAGCAAATATTGCATGTTTATTAAATAGCTCATAACAACCTGCAACAGTATGGACCTCCGGTACAATCATTACATCATCAATCAATGCTTTTTTAACCATACCAGGTATCATACTGGCACCAATTCCTGGTATGTACCGTTTACGTGGCTTATCACCAAAAATAATGGACCCTTGACTATCTACCGCAATAATTTTAATATTAGGAAATTTTTCTTTTAATCGTGTAGATACCCCAGCGATAGTTCCTCCAGTACTCACTCCAATGAAGGCATAATCTAACTGTTTAAAATCATTAGATATTTCTTCACCAATTCCTTGATAATGGGCTTCAAAGTTATCAGCATTATTATATTGATTTGTCCAGTATGCATTAGGAATAGTATTTAAAAGTTCTTCCACCTTATTTAAACGCGTTAATAAATAGCCACCTGTTTCATCTCGTTCATCCACTTTAGCTACTTGATAGGAAGTTGCTCTCAAAAAATTCTCATAACTATCATTAATATTTGGATCAATAACTGGTATGAATTTCAGGCCGATATACCTACAAAGAGTAGCAAGAGCAACCGCAAAGTTACCAGATGAAGATTCGATAATCGTAGAATTTTCAGTCACTTCACCGCGACTTATTGCTGATTTTAAAATATGGTAAGCAGCACGTACTTTAACACTATTCATTAAATTGTAATATTCTAGTTTCGCATACAGATTAATCTTTTCATGCTCTAATTTAATCATAGGTGTGTTGCCGATTACCCTTTCTAAACTCTCTAATTTCTTGAGCATAATTTGCTTCCTTTCTTGGTTAAAATCTAAAAAAATAATTAAAGATAAATAGTTGTAAATGTTCTTTCGAATGTATTTCAAATAGAACTTATACCTGAAAGACAATAAATGCTAGATTCTTTAGTATCGATAAGCTAAGCACCATTCAAGTACTGCCATAGCACTATTTAGCTTGTTTTCGGCCTGGGTAAATACAATACTTTTCGGTCCATCAATAACTGTTGCTGCTACTTCTTCCCCCCGGTGTGCTGGGAGGTCATGCATGAAAGTAGCTTCCGGATATAAAGTCAAAATTCTCTCTGTCACTGCAAATGGATTAAATGCATCTTTCCATAAAGGATCTATTTTGCTTGTCCCTGTTGTTTGCCACCTTGTTGTATATACAACATCCACTTCACTAGGTAACATTTTTATATCATGACATTCTACAACTTTAGCACCAGAAAATCGTGCATATTCTTTTGATTTTTCAAGCACACTCGGAGACACTCCATAACCAGCAGGTGTAAAAAGATATAACTCCGTACCTGGAAAACGAGATAAAGAAAGAGCTAGAGCTGCCGCACTGTTATTACCTTCTCCCATATATAAAACCCGTAATCCAGCTATTTCACCAAATTTTTGTTTCATTGTTGTTAGGTCTGTTAGCGCTTGTGTTGGATGTTCTTCCGCACTCATTGCATTAATGACTGACATACGACTTTGAGATGCCAGTTTTTCCATTTCTTTTTGACTATCTGCAGTTCTTGCTACTAGTCCATCCAGCATTCGCGAAAGTACTTGAGTAGTGTCTTCTATAGACTCCCCTGTATTTTCTTGCAAATCATTTGGACCATACGATACAATTTGTGCACCCATCTTTAATGCTGCAACAGAAAATGCCGATCGAGTTCTAGTCGATGTTTTACGGAAGTAAATCCCAATTATATTTCCCGCTAATATGTGATTAGGTTGCGATTTACCTGTGGCAAACTCTACCCCACGAGTTACAATTTGGTTAATATCACTATCAGTAAGATCCTCAAGAGTAATTAAATGTTTTCGAATAGCCATTATTATATTACCTCCCTTTTGAATAAGTGCCTGTAACAAAAATGTATTTACACATATATGTAAATCAAAACTATTAAACAGCTAAGGTAAAACATAATAGATTGCAAATATAATTTATGTGGATCCATTACCACACTTTTCTACATTTGTTTTTAAACTAATGTATAGCAGTTGATATATAGCCTATATGAACTCGAATACTATTTTTACTCATAAATACTTACATATAATTCTATTGTTAGTCTATATTCCTATTTTTTATGATATAGCTCTGCTGAATATATTACACACTACAACGCTAAAAATATACTCAAAATACTGAATTTTCAGCTTTCTCAATTCTTTTATCAATTTTCTGTCAATTCATACTCAAATTATCTTTTTTACTAATAATATACATACAATGTTGGCTGTTTCTTTTATAGCCCACTTCTAAAAAATCCACCCATTCAAAAATATCGTTTTCCGGATTGTCAGTTTAGATACAAATTACTGCTGCAGTCATTAAAGAGCCCTCTTTAAAAGAGATATACTCCTTCTACTGGCTCGCTATTTTTAGTTATGATAACCTCTTAATTGTTACAGCTATAACGCTAACAATTGTTATTGCAACCATTGATCTAAGTAAACAAACAATGAATGACATACTAATATATACACAAAGTAATCTATTAAGCGTAAAATGATTGCATCTCCAGCAAGTTTAAATACTTATTCAGATCTTTGCTTTTATAATTTTCAAAATTAAATTTCCGAAAATTTTCTTTCCTTAAGGAAATATCGATTATTTTAAACTATGTAAGAATGCTTATCTTCTATAAAGTAATTACACAAATCAACAAAGTCAATTTCAATTATTGATTCTGGAAAACTATCTAAAGAAGCACAACAAGAAAGCTTATAATCTTTACCAATAGTAAACTTTTTATAATAAACCTCATTAGATAGCATGTCACCATAAAATATTATATTTTTTTTAATAACAAAAGAGTTTAAAGGTATAGTTAGTCCTTTCCCTATCCATTTAACAAAGCTTTCTTTTATAGTCCATAATTCATAAAACACATCTAATTGTTGTTCTACATTTAATGAATTTAAATAATTAAATTCTTCCTCAGTAAATATATTTTTAATCATTGTAGTATCCATGGGCCGGACTTTTTCTACATCTATTCCTACTTCTTCCTCATGAATAGCTCCAACAACCCAACTTTCGGAATGTGATATATTAAAATGAAAATTATTTAACTCATCAACATAAGGCTTTCCGTATTCATTGTATTTATATTTAATATCTTTATTTTCTTTTGAGAAATTTGTAGTAATTAAATATCTTATTATAATGTCTCCAATTAAGGCGCTATATTGGTCGGGCTTTCTTTTATATTTCTGTATTTTCATCTGCTTTTCTTTTGAGACCAAACTCATAAGTTTCTGCATAATATTATGTTCTATATTTCCCGGCACACGTACCTTATATATATTCATTATTTCCTTCCCACCTAACTTCTTATATAAATATAAAAAACTCTCAATGAATAATTCCTATTTATTTTTGATTAGTAAAAAACATTTTCAGAGGATAATATTCTATTTTACATTCATATTTTCGACTTATTTTCTAACCTCTTTATGTCTATTATTGAATGGGCTCAAAGAAAAAAGTCTCATAATATGTTATACACGAATTTATGAGACTTTTAGAAAACTAATAGTGTACAATTTCAAATAATATTTCACCTATTTACATGTGCTAATAAGAGCATTTGTTTAAAACTCATTTTTATACTCTTTACCAATTCATGAATATGCGGTTTCTCTAACATACTCAGATGGGAACCTGGCACTTGCAAAGCGTATACTTCCCCTGATGTATATTCATTCCATCTGTTATAATCTACTAGTGGGTGAATGTCATTAATAGATGCATTAAATAGAAAGATATCTGCTTTTATTTTTTGTTTACAATTATATTTTAGGTATGCATATCTATTAGCTATCATTACTTTTAACTTATTCATCATTGGATCTTCAAAATTTTGCTGA
Organism: Bacillus sp. CH_48; assembly: GCF_038008465.1. NCBI lineage: Bacteria > Bacillati > Bacillota > Bacilli > Caryophanales > Bacillaceae > Bacillus > Bacillus sp. CH_48. The sequence continues at coordinate 379,775 of NZ_JBBOZF010000001.1, forward strand.
CAACTATTTTCATTCAATGTAAATTTTTTCAGTAAAGATTCTATTAATTGTTCTTCACTCATTTGCTCAAAACTAATTTTCTCAATCCCTAACTGATCATTGAATTTTTCCAATTCTTCAAAGGCATTCTTAATATTTAAACTAAGAATCTCCTTACCTTGTTCAATAGGATGAACATCAAGTAAACCTAGAAAACTAACTTTATCACCTAGTTCTTCTAATTTTCTAGCCATTTCAAATGCAACTATTCCTCCAAAAGACCATCCTAATAAGGTATATGGCCCTTCTTTTTTTACTTGTTTAATTTCTTCTATATATCTTACCGCCATTTCCTCTACAGATAAGTTTGGAAATCTATTATCATCATATCCTATAGATTGTAACCCATATACATTCTTATCCTCTCCTAATTCTCTAGCCAAATCATAATAGTTTAATATACCCCCTCCTTGTCCATGAACAATGAACCATTGACTATCCTTGTTTGTCCCATTTTGAATTGGAATTAAACACTCACTGTCTATTCCTTTATTCCTACTTATTACATCACTTAATTGTTCAATAGTAGCCTTTTGAAATAATAAACTTAATGGCAGTTGCACATTAAACATTCTCTTGATATTTTCGAATAACTTTAATCCCTTAAGAGAATGACCACCTAATTCAAAGAAATTATCATTTATACCAATATTATTTACGCCTAATATACTACTCCAAATATCAATTAAACTACTATCTATTTCATTTCTTGGTGGTACATAATTACTATTGCCCAGTGTATTTAGCTTCGGTAACTTACTTCTATCTATTTTCCCATTTTGTGTTAATGGTATATTGTGAATTGGTATGAGTTGTTGAGGTATCATATAATGTGGTAACTTTGTTGCCAAATATGCTCTTACCTCTGGAATAGGAATATCTTTTTCTGTAACTACGTATGCACATAAATACTTTTCCCCAGCTTCATCTTCTTGATCTATTACTACGGCCGTTTTGATTGTCTCATATTTTAACAAACTCGCTTCTATCTCACCTAGTTCTATTCGATATCCCCTTATTTTTACTTGATGATCGACTCGGCCCAAGTATTCAATGTTACCATCAGGTAGCCACCTTGCTATATCCCCTGTTTTATATAGTTTCTCACCTCGTTCAAATGGATGATCAATAAATTTATCTACTGTTAATTCTTTTCGATTGATGTATCCTCTAGCTAACCCTATGCCAGAGATACATATTTCACCTGGAACACCTATAGGTTGTATCCTATGAAATGAATCCAATATATAAATTTTAGTATTTAACAATGGCGAACCTATCGGTACGTTTTGTGTTGTAATTTCTTTATTACTCTCATATCGATAAGATGTACAACAAACTGTAGCCTCTGTAGGTCCGTATCCATTTAATATTTGGAGGCTCCCCCTAAATAGATGATCGTATTTTGCGAGTAATTCTGTTTTAATGGGTTCTACTCCCACAAGTAACTTATTTAACACTATCTTCTGGTTATCTCTAACAAAATAATCATATATTTCATTTAATAAAGTAGGTGGAATATATGATAATGTAACCTGTTCCTCAAGAATGACTTGTACAAGTTTTGATACATCAAACTTCTCACCTTGATAAATAGTCATTCTTGCGCCATATATCAATGGGACAAATATCTCAAAAATAGTAACATCAAAAGAAATACTACTTGAGAATAGAACGTTATCAGTTATCCCTATATCTTGAGAAAAATCTTCATACATTGCACACAAAAAGTTAGTCAAGGATCGATGTTCAATCATTACTCCTTTAGGTTGTCCTGTAGAACCTGATGTATAAATAACATACGCTAAGTTGTGAGGTTCTATCATCATGTGCATGTCTTCTCCTGGTTCTTCTTCAAAAGACATATCCATTAGATCTATTACATTACCTTGGAACTCTATCCCCTTTATAATAGAGTTTTGATGTACTAATACATGTGAACACCCACTGTCTGTCAGCATATATTCCACTCTTTGTTTTGGTAAGTCGGTATCAATTGGTAAATACGCCCCACCTGCTTTTAAGACACCTAATATACCTATAACCATCTCGATGGAGCGTTCCATCATCACACCAACAATGGATTCTCTTTTAACTCCTTGGTCTAATAACCTTCTCGCCAACTGATTAGCTTTTATATTTAATTCATTATATGTAATTCCTTTTTCATTACATACAACGGCTATTTGATTAGGGTTCCGTTTTACTTGTTCTTCAAACATTTTATGCACTAATAAATGATTAGAATTTGAATTCTCTTTTTTGTTAAATTCATTCATAATACAATGTTCTTCTTCTATAGATAACATATTAATATTATGCAATCGTACTCTAGGGTTATTAGTTACTTCCTCAACTATATTTGTAAAATGTACCATTAACCTTTCTATTGTCTCCGCTTTAAATAACTTAGTACTATATTCTACTTTTAAATGAATGTTATTATCTATTTCCGTTGCTACTAATGACAAATCAAATTTTGAAACTGACTGCTTAAACGGATACGGTGTAAATTCTAATTCACCAATAGTTATTGGATTCATATCCATGTTTTGAAAAACAAACATGGTATCAAATAATGGATTTCTACTTGTATCCCTATGCAAGTCTAAACCTTCTAATAGTTCTTCAAAAGGATAGTCTTGATTTTCATAAGCTTCTAATGTATTGAGTTTTAATCTACTCAAAAACTCAATAAACTCATCGTCATTTTCTAGATAATTTCTCATTACCAAAGTATTAATAAACATACCAATCATATGATTAGTATCAGAATGAGACCTTCCAGCAATAGGCGAACCTACAATAATGTCTTCTTGACCTGTGTATCTAGATAAAAGTATGTTATAAATGGCCAATAAAATCATATATGGCGTGGTACCAGTTTCAGTTGCTAGCTTATTTACTTTAAAAGTTAAATCTGTTCCCAAATTAAAAGAACAAACATTACCTTTAAAGCTTTGTATAGTCGGTCTTTGAAAATCGGTTGGAAAATTTAAAACCGGGAGTTCTCCTTTTAAAGTTGTTAACCAATAATTCTTTTGTTCACTAATTAGATTCTTATAGTAAGGTCCATTTTGCCACATCACATAGTCTTTGTACTGCACTCTCAATTTTGGAAGCTCATTTCCTTTATACAATTCTACAAACTCTTTTATTAATATCCCCATTGATAAACCATCAGATATTATATGATGCATATCTACTACAAGGATATGTCTTTCTTCTGCTATCCTTAAAAGCAACACCCTTAATAATGGAGGTTTTGATAAATCAAATGGACTTATAAACTCATGTATTAAATAATCCGCATCTTTTTCATTTACATGAACGTATTCAATATTGAAATCTACATTAGGCTCAATTTTCTGCACTAATTCCCCATCTAAAATTTGAAAAGAAGTTCTTAATATTTCATGTCTCTCAATTAAAAATTGAAATATATTTTCAAACTTATCTTTACAAATATCCCCTTCTACTTTAAGTATTGTGGGCATATTATAAGTTGTATTTGTACCATCTTCGAATTGATCTACTATAAACATTCTCTTTTGTGACGTAGAAGCTAAATAATACTCTTGTTGTTTTACAGGTTCTATGGAAATATAATTACTTTTTTCCATTTCTAATATACATTTTGAAAAATAAACCAAAACAGGAAACTTAAATAGGGATTTAATAGATAATTGCACATTAAATTCTTTATTAACGATAGAAATTAGCCTAGCAGCCTTTAATGAATGACCACCTATCTCAAAAAAATTATCCCGTATTCCTACCCTTTGTATTCCTAATACATCTTTCCAAATCTCAACTAATTTTCTTTCTGTAGAATTTGTCGGCTCTAGATGACTAGATTTCAAATTATTAATAGGTTGAGGTAATTTTTTTCTATCTATTTTTCCGTTTTGTGTTAACGGTATGTTTTGAATGGATATGATTTGTTGAGGTATCATATAATATGGTAACTTGGTTGCTAAATATGCTCTTACCTCTGGAATAGGAATATCTTTTTTGGTAACTACATACGCACATAAATACTTTTCTCCACTTTCATCTTCTCGCTGTATTACTACGGCGGATTTGATTGTCTCATATTTTAACAAACTTGCTTCTATCTCACCTAGTTCTATTCGATATCCCCTTATTTTCACTTGATGATCAACTCGTCCCAAGTATTCTATGTTACCATCAGGTAGCCATCTCGCTATATCTCCTGTTTTATATAATTTCTCACCATGTTCAAATGGATGATCAATAAATTTATCTGCTGTTAATTCTTTTCGATTGATGTATCCCCTAGCTAACCCTATGCCAGAAATACATATTTCTCCTGGAACACCTATAGGTTGTAGCCTGTGAAATGAATCCAATATATAAATTTTAGTATTTAACAATGGCGAACCTATTGGTACGTTTTGTATTGTAATTTCTTTATCCCTCTCATATTGATAAGATGTACAACAGACTGTAGCCTCTGTAGGTCCGTATAAATTTAATATTTGGAGGTTCCCCCTAAATAGATGATCGTATTTTGCGAGTAATTCTGTTTTAATTGGTTCTACTCCCACGAAAAGTTTATTTAACGATATCTTCTGATTCGCCCTTACAAAATAATCATATATTTCATTTAATAAGGTAGGTGGAATATATGCTAACGTGACCTGTTCCTCAAGAATGACTTGTACAAGTTTTGGTACATCAAACTTCTCACCTTGATAAATAGTCATTCTTGCTCCATATACCAATGGGACAAATATTTCAAATATAGTAACATCAAAAGAAATACTACTTGAGAATAGTACATTATCAGTTATCCCTATATCTTGAGAGAAGTCCTCATACATTGCACACAAAAAATTAGTTAAGGAACGATGTTCAATCATTACCCCTTTGGGCTGGCCTGTAGAACCTGATGTATAAATAACATATGCCAAATTTTGAGGTTCCATCGTTATCTGCAAATCTTCTACTTGTTCTTCTTCAAAAGGAATATCCATTAGATTTATTACACTACCTTGAAATGCTACTCCCTTTATAATAGAGTTTTGATATGTTAGTACATGTGAGCACCCGCTGTCTGTCAGCATATATTCCACTCTTTGTTTTGGTAACTCGGTATCAATCGGTAAATACGCCCCACCCGCTTTTAAGATACCTAATATACCTACAATCATCTCAATAGAGCGTTCCATCATCACACCAACAATGGATTCTCTTTTAACTCCCTGGTCTAATAACCTTCTCGCCAACTGATTAGCTTTTATATTTAATTGTTTATATGTAATTTCTTTTCCATTACATACAATCGCTATTTGATTAGGATTCTGTTTTACCTGCTCTTCAAATAATTGAGGAGCTGTTACAGTCTCACAAAGTAATGTTTTATGAACTCTAGTCGTATGATTGAAATCAAATAATATTTGATTCTTTTCTGTTTTAGGCATTACATCTAGATCCATTGCAGATTTATTTGGATCTTTCATTAATATATCTAAAATATTATATAAATGATTAACTATTCTACTAACTAATCCTTCACTATATAAAGTAGAATTGTAATCCACTTGAACCTTTAACTGTTCTTCATTTTTCATAAACCTAATAACCATATCAGAGTTTATTTTATCTGTACTCTCATAACAATGAATATCATCTAACATTACTATTGTATTTAATAAGGGAAGATTATTACTCTCTCCATCTAGACTTAATAATTGAGTAAGTTTATTAAAAGGAAAATGACAATGTTCATTTGACTCTAAAATTGTTTCTTTAATTTTATATATTATTTCTTTAAAATTATCTTCTTGATTTATTTGAGTACGTAATAATAAAAAATTGTTTTGAAAAACCGTCTCTTCTTGACCTTGTTTAAAAACTGGCATTCCAATTACTACATCATCCTTATCGGTATATCTACTTAAGAGATATTTCACACCTGATAATAAAATAGTGTACAGTAACATATCAGAATTATTGCTAATTGCTACAGCTCTCTTCGCAATATCCGATGGGAATTGACAATAATAACTTTCTTTAGAAGCCTGAATATTATTTAAAGACAGACAATCACAAGGAAATCTACTTAACTCAACATCACCTGATAACTTGTCTAACCAATATTCTTTTTCTTTTTTAAATTTTTCACTAGATAATAAAACCTGCTGGGTAAATTTATCAAGCATTTTTTCTTCCCACCATTCTCTATGATATTGATACTAAATACTACATATTTAGTGGTTATGTTCCCCATAGACCTATCCGTTTTATCATGAGGGGGCACAATCATACTCGTCATTGGGAGTTCTCTTCCTCAGTAATAAAACTTCCCAATGACGACCAATTAGATTGCTACTTTAACGATAGAAGTTTCACATAAAGCATAGAAATTCACTTTTCTCTTACTCAGATACATCTCTTAATTTTTTACTTCACAGATTTTACCCTATCTAGTATTTTCATAATTAACTCGCCCACGATGTCAGCTTGATGTAGTAAAAACATATGACCACCATTAACTGTTAGAAAATGAACCTCATTGCCCCATTCTACCCACTTCTTAGCCCCTTTTACTGTATAATTAGAGTCTGTTGTTCCACTAATAATATATAGGGGCGCTTTCAACAATGTTGTGTCATCATTTATATAATTCTCAATGGCACGAAAGTCTGATCGAATAACTGGAAGGATATAGTTTAAAAGCTCCTGATGTTGTAATACTTCATCCGGTAATCCTCCCAAAGACTTTATATAATCTATAAAGTCTTTATCATCTAAATGATTTGTTTTTCTTCTTATTTCCGGTGGATTCATAGCAGAGATAATAACATTTTTAGGATTTATACCCTTACTTTCTAAAATTTGAGCCATACGGTGAACTATAATTCCTCCCATGCTATGGCCAAATAATGTAACCTCTCCCTCTAAAATTGGTTGCATCTCCATTAAATATAAATTAACAAGATCATCTATGTTATCAACTAGTGGAGAAAGATTAGGACCATGGCCTGGAGGATCAAATGAAATAAGTTTTATATCTTTCGGTAAATAATTCTTTAAAGGTAAAAAAGAATTCGAATAGCCCCCAGCATAAGGAACACAAACCAAATATTTGTTACTATTCAATCCTGGCGATAAATCTTTCATTAATTTTCTCAAGTGACTTCTCCTTTATTAAATAAAATTTTCATCAAATAGTTGTTTAATCAAACAAATTATCAATTTCTTCATCACTAAGGTTTAAGGTTTCAAAATCTGATGAAGTAAATTCTTTTGTTTGCATTTGACAACAGGATTGGATATATGTCTGTAGTCGTTCTAGATAATCTGAAAATAAATTTTCTACAAAATTCTTTTGAAAATGACTTGTACTAAATGTCACATGAATTTCTAAGCTTTTATTCTTAACCATGGCCACAATATCCAATAATGCAGTAATATGATTATCTTTTGATTGTTCACTGCCACTTTGATAATCAACAATAGTAAACCATCCATCCCCGAGAGAATTATCTATCTCTCCTAAATAGTTAAAACGAATTATATTTTGAGTTAAATCTTTGCAAGAAGGAAACTTCTCTTTAAGAATTCCATATCCAATTCCCTTATTAGGTCTTTTACGAACCTCTTCTTTAACACTCTTTATTTGATTAGTAATATTATGCGAAACTTGTAATACAATAGGATACATCGTTGTAAACCACCCTACTGTACGTGAAATATCAAGATGCTCAAATAATTCCTCTCGACCATGACCTTCTAACTCAAATTTAATTTGATCTTGGTTTGTATATTTACCTAAATTTTCTGTCAACACAGCAAGTAACAACTCCATTGGTTGTGTATTGTAAGGCACATTTGCAGTAGTTAATAGTTTTCTTGTATCATCTGCATTCAATGTAAAGGTAAGAGTAGTACAACTTTCAACAGTACTATTTTCTTTTTCTCTATTAATTTGAAAATTATTATCTAGCATGTTATCTATGGATTCCCAATAATCTAATTCAGCACGTACTAAATTAACTCCTCGACTATTTAAAGCTTCAGACCAATCTTGGAAAGAGTTAGTTTTTAATGGTAGCGATGGAACTTCTCCTAAATACAAGCTATTCAAGCATCGGTTTGCATCTTCAATTAAAATACGCCAGGACACAGCATCAACAATAAGGTGGTGTGCAGTTAATAATAACAACTGTTGATCATTTGAAAGCTGGAATAAGGCCCCTTTAAATAATGGTCCTACATTCAAATTTAAACTTCCTTTTAACTCTTCACCTTTTATATGAACCTGATTCAAAGCCATTTCAATTGGAATTTCAGACAAATCAAACATGGTAACCTTAGAATCAACAATGGACATATCTTCGTCATAATAGAAGTAATCCTGCTTATCCTCATACCTTAACCGTAACAAATCATGATGATGCATGATCGTATTTAACATCTTATTAACATATTCTTCTTTAACCGGCTTCTTCAAAGACAGTAATACCGATTGATTCCAATGATGCGGGTTCTTAAACTGTTGATCAAGGAACCAACGCATAATAGGAGTAGGCTCTACCTTTCCTGTTACCAATGTTTGTGAGACTGTAACATCTTTTTGTTTAACTAACATTGCTGCCAATTCACTTACAACTGGATAATTTAGTACATCTTTAACTCTAACTTTCCATCCCAGTTCTTGTAATCTAGCGCTCACTTGGATCGCTTTAATAGAATCTCCACCTAAATGATAAAAATTACTATGCAATTCGATTCTATCAGTCTGTAATATTTCCTTGAGAACTTCACTAACCATTCCAGTAACATCTTCATCTACTTCTTCTAAATGAGTATGGTTAGAACCGTTATTTAACATCGGATCTGGCAACGCTTGACGATCTACCTTTCCATTGATAGTTAACGGTAGCTGCTCCATATAGATAAAAAATGAGGGAATCATATAACTTGGTAGCATATGCGAAATAAAACTGCGTATTTCTATATTTTGAACACTGCCTTTCAAAACAATGTAAGCAACTAGATGATTTGAATTATCATCACCTTGCCAATTTATCACTACTACATCTTTAACAGACTTGTATTGTAACAGTGCATTCTCAACTTCCCCTATTTCAATACGATATCCTTTAACTTTCACTTGAGAATCCATTCGTCCTTGATACTCAATTAATCCATTTGGCAACATGACAGCTAAGTCACCACTTCGATACATCTTCTCACTCGGAATAAATGGATTAGATAAAAAACGTTGCGCCGTTAAATCCGGACGATTCAAATAACCTTTAGCTAGCCCATCACCCGATATATAAATTTCTCCTTTTACACCTATAGGAACCGGCTGAAGATTCTTATCCAATAAATAAATTTGAACATTATCAGCTGGTATACCAATTGGTACGGATGCCCTTCGATCTAGCTCTGGATCATAACGATGAATCATACATCCAACCACGGTTTCAGTTGGTCCATATTCATTAATTATTTCAACTTTACCGCTAAAAAGATCGAATATCTTCTCGGCTACTGAGGTTTTCAAATCCTCTCCACCCACAATCAATCTGCGAAGAGATGAAACTCTTGGGAGTTCATAGTTATTTAACAACGCTAAATGTGAAGGCGTAACTTTCAACACTGTAACTAAATTTTCCTTGAGTATTTTTGACAAAATAAACTCATCTTCTTTATCATGATATATCACTAACAATAAACCGCTTATTAAAGGAGTGAATATTGAAGTTACTGTTAAATCAAAAGAAACGGATGAATATAATGCAAAAACATCATTTTCACTACTAATATAGTTCTTTTTAGCCCAGGAAATATAGTTAACTAATCCACGTTGAGTGATTACAGTTCCTTTAGGATTCCCCGTGGTTCCAGAGGTATAAATTATATATATCGGATCACTTGGTGCAGTTACTAGGGTTAAATTGGAATTATCTCCTTCATAAAGTTTCTGATCACATATATTAATTTTCTCACCTAAATATTCTAAATTCCCCTCATTTGTATAGTCAGTTAAAAGTAATGTTGTACCACTATCATCCAAAATATAACGAATTCGATCCTCTGGGTAAGAAGGATCTATAGGTAAATATGTACCTCCAGCCTTAATAACTCCCCAAATTGCAATCACTATCTCAAGTGAATGTTTAGCTAGTATACCCACGACTTGACCATTTTTGACTCCTTTTTCTCGTAGCTTTCTTGCTAACTGATTAGATTTCTTATTTAATTCAAGATACGTCATTGATCTATCAGCATATTGAATTGCTATTTTTTTTGGTGTCTGTTTTACTTGTTCTTCAAATAATTCTTGAATAGTTTTTTCTTTCGGATACACAACAGCTGTATTGTTAAATTTCTCTAACATAAACTTTTGCTCATCATCCGATAACAAAGATAATTCTTTTATCGATTGATCTTCATTACGTAAAACTTGTTCTATTAAAGCTAAAAACCTCTCATGCATACAATTGATTTGATCTTCTTCAAAATCCGCGACTTTATAATCATATTGAATTTCTAAACCTTCATCTGCCCATTCCTTAATAACTAACTGTAATGAATAGGCTTGGTAACCACTGTAAAACTCCACGTTTTCTAAAGAAAATCCATCAATAGTATTTTTAAGTTTTGTATTATAGTAATTCACACTATATTGAAATAAACCATCGTATCCTTTACTAGTCAATTGCAAGTCTTTTACCAATAAGTTATAAGGATAACGCTGGTGAAATAGACATTGTTTTATTTCATGATTTACTCTTTTAATGAAAGATAGAACACTCTCATCTTCATCCACATTTAACCGTAACGGCATTGTGCTAGTAAACATACCTACTATTTTCTTTTCTAGTACACCGGAACGATTTAGTACAGGAGATCCAATGATTATGTCTGATTGATCATACATTTTATGAATATAAATAAGCATAAAGGTTGAAAATAATGTATTCATAGATATTCTATGTTTTTGTATAAAAGACTGTAGAGCAACCGATTTTTCTTTTTCAATTAAAAATATCTTTCGTTCCCCTTCTAGAGAATGAGATGTTTTTGATAAAAAGAAATCTGGCAGATTCATAAATTTCTCATTCCAATAATTCTTATTTTTTACGTATCGAGGGGATTCCAGATATTTCTCCTCTGCTTGTAAATAAGACAGATAAGTAGATTCAACCGTATCATTTATATGCTCATCATTCTTTAACTTAGAGTAAAAATCGATAATTTGACTCGTCATAAGTTGGATTGTCCAACCATCAGCTATAATATGATGAAACTTAACAAAATAGGAGCTTTCTACATCACTTATTTTCAAGAGCACAAATTCAAACAGAGGGCCTCCTTCAAGTGGAATTTGTTTTTGAAATTCATCCTGGGCCCATTTTCTAGCTTCTAAACTTGGATTATGACGATTAGAAAAATCAATTAAACGTATTGGTGTAGGTTCAAATGGTGATATATATTGGTGGGGTTCTCTATGTTGTTGAAAAATCCGTAGACGTAAACCATCATTTTTCTTAATGAATAATTGAATTGCTTTTTCTAAAATTGTAAAATTAATTTCCCCATTAATAAGAACCATCCCTCCGATGTTATACATAGATGTGTTTGGATAAATTTGTTCATTATACCAAACTCTTTTTTGTGGATGCGTAAGAGAATGCTTTACAATTGTTTGTTGCATATTTCCACTTCCCCTCTATCCACATCCGTTGGTGTTTCCGGAAATTGTATATTAATATAGTGAGGATAAGGATTTATATTCTCAAGATTATGTTCTAAAATTAATATTCCATTTTCGTTGCTAGTTTCCTTAAATCCAGCTAATCGGTACGTAACAAACATCATACGGTTACGGTCAGTCTGTCTAAACTCAGCCAAAAAGCGTTTACCTGCCTGTTTTGTTCTTTCCATTAGATATGTAAGGAGTATAGTACCAACGCCACGGGACATTACACGACAAGACATGAGAAGAAGTTTTAGGCAGTCGGCTTCCTCCGTCCTTTTTACAAGTGTTAAACCAATCTTCCCATAGGAGCCATATTTATCTGATAACTCACAAACTAATAATAAATAATCTGGATGATTACGATAATAGTTTAATTCATCATAATCATAGGTAATACCAGTCGAATTTAATTGATTCGTACGTACTGTTAACTCCTCTGCACGCTGTAAATCTTCCTCACGAGCCTCACTAATCACAAAATTCATCCCAAGTGAAGCTAAAAATTCTTCTTTTGGGCCTTCATATTCTTCTTCATCCTTCGTTCTCTTAAGATTTTCTAAATACATCAGTCTTCGACGACCTGAATCTTCTGTAATTCTTTTTGGTTGTAGTCGTGGCAAGTCTAATAACGACTTATATTCATTTACATGTATACACAGAATATCATTATGAACGCTCTGTACTTCTTCTAATTCAAAAGGTTGGTCATCAATGAACGCAAAAGTATCAATACCTATGTTTAAATTTTTTCTAATTTTCTCAATGGAACTAGATTTAGAGTTCCAATGAATCTCCGGATATAAAAAATACTCTTCTATTCCAAATTCCCGTAATTTAGCTATTGCATCTTCGTAGTTATTTTTACTAGCAACTGATTGCAGTATTCCACGTCGATCTAATTCACATATAATTTCATAAATTCCAGGTTTTAAAGTAACCGTACCACTCTCTAATAAAACACCATCCCAAATTGTACAATCTAAGTCCCAAACAACACATTTAATTTCCTTACTCATAATAATGCCTCCTTTGTTTTATTCATTTTCACAGTTCCCATCTCCATCACTATAAGCTTATCTGCCAAATGAAAATATTGATCGTCGTGAGTAATAGCAATAATACATTTACCCTTCGCTCGCATTTGAGGTAACAATTCTTCATAAAAGAAGCGTCTATAACCAGGATCTTGATCCGCTGCCCATTCATCAAATAAAAGTATAGGTCGATCTTCCAAATACGTAACCAGCAATGCCAACCTTTTCTTTTGTCCAGTTGATAGTTGCGTAGTAGTAAAGCGCCCATTCTCAATGCCAACCTTGTCACTCAGTTGGAGAAGTTCTAAATAATTATCGATTTCTACTTTCATTCCTTCTGTATTAATTCCATATAGCCTATCAAAAACATGAAAATCACTCAGGATAGCTGAATAGTATTGATTCAATTCCTCTGGAGCTATTTCTTTTTCATTTAATAAAATGTTACCTTCATTAGGTTTATATAACCCAGTAATCAGTTTTGATAAAGTAGATTTTCCACTCCCATTACCACCAGCAATAAAGACTATTTCTCCAGAATTAAACTCCATGTCTATTGGACCAATACCAAAACCAGTAAAATCTCCATCTTTATTCTTATACTTATAACTTACATTTTGTAGCTGCAAACAAATTGGCACATCTAAGTACTCTTTTGTTGTCGCGATTTGCTCATTTGCCTTTATATGATCTACACTCTTCACCATTTGTTGAATACGTTGCCAAGAAATACGTACATTTACGAGCTGAGGGATACCGCCCAGTATTTCATTAACTGGACCTGTCATATACAGAAAAACGATTACATAGTTACTTATCGTCTCTTTCGGCATATTAACAAAAATTTCTGGAAATACGAAAACTACAATACCAATAACAAAAATGAATAATAGTTCTCCCAGAACAAACACATTTGCAAATTTAATATCTCCTATCGTTCGTTTAACACGATAGTTATTACAGCTTTCATTCATAACTTCTCGAAAATCGTTTCGTTTTCCAGTATGAAGCCTAAGCTCTTTGAAACCATGCCTTAGATCACCAATCAAACGAAAATATACATTCTGAATATCTCTTGTTTCATTCCAAACTTTATCTGCTTGTCGTCCGATCAAAGAATATACCCCTGCAGTAATAAAGATGATACACAAGGATAGTAAAAAGGCATACATATTCATTACACCAAGATAGAGAAAACAAAATAGTAACGTTAATAAACTTGTTCCAGCAGTAACTAATAGATTGAGAGAACGAGAGATAACTTCCGTATCGTTATTTAATGTCGCCTCTATTCGGCCCTTCTCAATCAACTCCAATTTGTAATAAGGAGTCTGTAACAACTTATCTGTTAATTCCATCCTTTTTTCATAAACTAGCTCGTTTGTATACGATACAATGCTAGTTCTAATAATACGTTGTGAAAAGACATACATAACGATTCCAAGTACAAAGTAAAACAACAAGCCATTTTCCAAATTATTTGATCTAACAAACGTTTCATTAATCACAAAAATGAGAAAGGCATTACCAAATCCTGATATTAATCCCAAAACAATTAAAGTCAAAAGCGACTTTCCCTTTTGTCTTGGAAAACAAAGATTTAAGAATGTATGGATAACATAGGCCAAACCCACCCCAGCAATTGCATATATTGCAAGTACAACAGTTGAAGGAGCCCAAACTTTTATAAATGCCCACGGAAGCCCTCCAAACAAGAGATTTGGTAGTTGATAAAGTGCATAAATCATTAGCCCATATATCGCAACAACTAATACCATATGTAACCATGTTTTTCCCGTTGGTAATATAAATTTTCTTTTTCTAAAAATAATCTCCCTGATTAAATGAAATAACATGACCAATAACGTTAGTAAACACAAAGATGAGATCACAAATAAGGCTGTTCCTATTTGATCCGTTTTCTTATATTCATCATAGAGTAACGGTTTAACTTCTTTATCTATCATCATATTTAAAAGACTGCTACCGATATAGTAAGTGTAATTACTATTCAGATTTGCTAATACTACGACCCCTATCTGTTCCTCATCACGGAAACCAATATACGATGAATAATTTGGGTTACTTCCACCATGTGAAATTTCCCCTCCACCACTTTGATAGACCTCCCATCCAGCTGCATATGAAGCTCCATTGTTATCTGGGGCAACCTTTCTATTCGCTTTATGAGAATCGTTAATCAATTCCTCCGGAAACATCCTAGGCTTTTCAAACCCAAGCTGTAATTTTAACCATCTTTCCATATCATTTATATTTGAAATAAAATATCCAGCCGGTGTATTCCCCCTATAATTAGGAGCGTCATAGGGTAATGATTGTAAGAAATTACGCTTGTAACCTTGGGCCATGTTATCTAATGGGGCCATCTCACGTCCAGCATATGTACTCAATAAATCCAACTTTGATAGCACATGATCTTGAACATATCTTTCAAATGATTGATTAGTTGCCTTCTCGATTACTAAGCCTAATAGATCGTAGTTAACCGTAGAATATTCAAAACTGCTACCCGGCTCTCGGTTTAGTCCTATTGGCATAACATTTCTAATCGTTTTCTCAATAGAATCTTTGCCATTGGTTATAGGAATATATCCAATGGCCTTTTCCGGTATTCCACTAGTGTGGTGTAATAAGTCATAAAGTGTAATTTCATAAGGTTTGCCTTTATACTCCATTTCAAACCATGAAACATATTTAGTTAAAGAATCACTAAGTTTAATTTTCCCTTCTTTTTCTAGCTGCAATACAGCTAATGCCGTAAAAGCTTTTGAAGTAGAACCTAGCTCGAAAAGCGTCTCATTCGTAACTTGACGTTTTTTGTCTGTATTGGCATAGCCATAATTCTTCTTATAAATCGTTTCGTTTCCTTTTACAATTACTACTGAAAGTCCAGGAATACCCGCTTGAGATAGTTGTTCTTCTATATGCTTCTGTATTTTCTTCTCATTAAACTGTACTGTTTCCTGTGCATCCACCTGTCGATAAGGGAGTACTATTAAAGTCATTAAAATGATAAACTTCAACCATACGTTTAACTTCATATTTTTAGCCCTCTTTTAGTTAACTTGGATTAACTTTTCAATTTTCTTTTTAAATGGTTGCACAACATTTTGACCAATACGTTCAATTTCATGCTCACTAATCTGAGAAGTAATAAGAAAATAATTTGCCCCTATTTCCCAAAAATCAGTTAACGTCGAGATGACTTCCTCATAGCTACCAACAATAGAAATTGAATTAGATGGGTTAACTAAACTTAGACCTCCCCAAAGATGATCATCTATCCACATACTATCTTTTGTAATTAAATCTTTGTATCGGCGAAGTCCAACAGAGTCTGCATTATCTAAAAATAGCTTAGTCATCCTCTTTAAGGCTGCTGGTGTTCTCTCAAGTAATTCATATGCTTCTTCATATGCTTCATCCGAAGTCTCACGAGCAATGATGTCTACTAAAATAGCACATGGAATTTTCTCGCGCCCATATTGCTTAGCGTAATTATTAACTGTTTGATAGTGTTCTCTAAGACTTTTGCGGTCTGTTGCATAAAGTATATAAGCATCACCATACTCTGCAGCTATTCTCATTGCCTCCTCGGAGGACCCCGCTACAAAGTAGCGGGCACTTCGAGAGAGATCTTCCTTTGGATAAATATCACTATTTTCTACTTGATAAAACTCACCTTTATAGCTAGTTACTCCTCGTCTTAATTGTTGTAACAGCTCAATATATTCTTTTGTCCTAGCATATCGGACATGGTGCGGCTCTGGTAATCCATCACGCGCAAGGACAAGCGAGGCACTACCAGTTACAATGTTAATATCTGCACGATTACCAATTAAACTATTTAAAGTATTCAATGCTTTTGCTGTTACAGTAGGAAGCATCTGGTTTGTATTTTGTGCAACCAAAATCTTTACAAACTCCGTATTCATTCCAATCATAGACGCTGCTATCATTGGATCAACAGATGTTGGCGCAATGGAAACCAATACCGAGTCAAAGTTATTCTTCTCAGCTCTTTTAGCTTGATTAACATATTCCTCTAGAAGTTCTTTTGTTTGTGGTGTTGGAATAACAGGTAATCCCCAGCAAAACTCAACTTTTGACGGAACTACTTCTTTATTACTCATGTTGTTCCCCTCCCTTTACTACTTTCTACTTTTTAAAGCAGATAATGTATTTTTCATAACCGATTTCGCTTTCAATAACTCTTTTTTATTTGTTAAATTGTTATTTACTTCTTGATTACTTAAATATTTAGCAAGAGATTTAATTGACGTATGCTCATAAAGAACAACTATAGGTAAGTCTCGTTTAAAAGCTTCTTTTAATTTCACATTAATACGAACAAGATCTAAAGAACTCATTCCTAGATCGAAGAAATTATCGTAAATTCCTATTTCTTCAATTCCAAACATATCTTTTAATAATTCGTATAATTGTTGTTCAATTTCATTAGTTGGTGGTCTATACGTTGTGGAAACATCTGAACGATTCTGCTTTAATCTATTCTTACTTCCTTTTTCCAATAGTTCATTATAATAGTTGGCACCATTTAAAAGTTTCCAATGTAAATCTATTGGAGAAACCACAACTTGTTGTTGATTTCTATTGATAATACTACGGAATACCTTCAAGCCCTCTTCTACAGTTACACCATCATGTAATACACTTTCCATATCCATATTAAATTGCTTTGCCCATATTTCAGCAGACTTAAGTGACATACCCACCTCTTGCCAATCTGGCCAGTTAATAGCTACAGTGAACACTCCATCATGAGCTCGCTTATAAAACGCAAATGCATCTAAAAATTCATTCGCTGCATTATAACCACTCTGACCAAATTTCATATGATACGCCACATTACCAATTGATGAACATAGTACGAAGAAATCAATTGGTTCATCTTTTAATAAAGCATCGAGCACTAGTGTACCTTTAATTTTCGGAGCTAAAATTTTATTATTAGATTCTTTTTCACGATTCATCATAATACCTAGATAATCAGCGACACCTGCTGCATGAATTACGCCATTAATAGAACCAAAACGAGATTTAGCCTTTTCAATTGCCTGTTTCATATCATCTTGATTGGAAACATCAGCACTTAGGATCATGTATTCTGCACCTTGAGACTCCATTGTCAACAAATCAGAAATAACTCGGCTTACACGCTCGTCTTTATTTTCTAGGTACTGTTCCCATTGATTACGAGGTGGGAACTCTGAGCGGCCAATCAATATAAGTTTGACATTTGGTACTCTATTAGCTAAATCTTTTGCAATTTCAAATCCAATTCCACCAAGTCCACCAGTAATTAAATAGACGCCACCCTCTCGTAATCTATCAATTTCTACATCTTCTTCCTCAAAAGGACTTTGAATAATCGTTTGCGCCCATCGATGACGTCCTCGATAAGCTACAACTATATCAGTAGAATCCACAAAACTCTCCATTAAACCCGCTTCTTCAAACATTTGTTGAGAATCTGTATCCATATCAATGGTACGACATTTTATATTTTGAAACTCAAGATTGCATATTTTTGAAAAGCCTAGAATTGTAGCTTGCTCTGGTTTTAAATTCAGCTCTGTACCTGTAACTTCGAACATACGGTCAGTAAAGATATTTAACTGTAATGCTCCCTCATAATTAATTTTCCCAATTGCTTGTGCAATATAAAGTAACGAATAATATCCTTCATCCATTGATCGTTCAATTCTCTCTTGATCGAGAATAACCTCATTAACTGGATTAAAGCTCCAAGCATGTATAATCTTATTTGGTAATAAATCTTTTTGTTCTAATTCTGAAAATAGCATTTCATAATGCATTTTTTGAGATGGACATATCGTATATAAACCGTCGGATTTTTCAGAGAAAATACCGCCTGTTTTAACTTCAATTACATCATGACCTTCTCTTTTTAATTTTTCTATCAGTCGATTGAATCTATTTAGATGATCATTGAAAATAAGCCATTTATATTTTTGTTCTTTCTTTATTTGTATAGATTTTAATGTTTTGCGTTCCCAAGAAGGCAAATAAAACCAGTCTTTAATATTAGCCTGTTTATTATGGCCTCTTGTTTCCTGAGTTAAACTCCGAGATTGAGTATTAAAAATTGGATCAGCTTTAAATCGTTTTTTCATGAAAGGATACGTTGGTAAATCTAATAACCTTTTATTCTCAATGTTATTAAAAGTATTCCAATTTATAGTTCCACCTTGCATCCATAACCGTCCCATTTGTTTGCATAAATGCTCGAAGTCATTTGATTTATCCAGAGGATGACGTAACATGTTTAAAGCCAATTGATCTTTACTTCTATTTAAATGTTTTAATACAAAAGTTGATAATGCATTACCTGGGCCAATCTCCAGGCAAATTACATTTTTTAAATGAAAAATTTCAGATAATCCCTTTGAAAATTGAACAGTACTTCGTAGATGCTGTGCCCAATAAGAAGGTGATGTGGCTTGATTTGCTGTAATCATTTCACCTGTAATATTAGATATATAAGGTATTTTAGGACTTGATAATTTTATATTTCCTACAGCTTGCTCAAATGAATCTAGAACTTCATCCATCATTCGAGAATGGAAAGCATGCGAAGTAAATAGACGTGTTGTCTTTACTCCATGATTTAAAAGTAATTCCTCAATCTTACTGATTGAAAGTACAGTACCAGAAATTACTGAATGTTGAGAGGAATTTACAGCTGCTATATCTACATCATCTGTTATATAGGTTTTTAATTCTTCAACAGATAAATTTACACTTAGCATAGCGCCTTCTGGTACGCTATTCATTAACTTCCCTCTAATCATTACTAAATGTAATGCATCTTCGTAAGACATTACTTCTGCTAAACAAGCTGCTACAAACTCACCAATACTATGGCCAAACATGACCCTTGGATAAACTCCCCAATTCATTAGAAGCTTGGCTAATGCATATTCAATAGTGAATAGTAGAGGTTGCGTCATTGAAGTTCTATTTAACTGTTCAGTTCCTTTATCCTCTGTCTCCTTTGTAGGATACAAAATATTTTTCATGTCTATATCTAACCAATTCGAGAGTAAGGCTAAACCTTGATCAACGTGTTCACGAAATACAGGTTCATTTTCATATAAATCTCTACCCATATTGATATACTGTGATCCTTGACCTGAAAAAAGAAAGGCTAAAGGTCTACTCTCCATTGCGTTTGTTTTCTCTAGTCCCGTATCACCAAGTTTTTCTATGGCATCCTCTATTCCATTAGCAACTACAGCAGTTCTATATGGAAATTCACGACGACCTTTTTGTAATGTATAAGCTGTATCAGATAGTGATATCTCTGGATTCTCCTTCAAATGCAATAATAGATCGTTAGTAGCTTTATCTAAGGATTCCTCTGTTTTTGCTGAAACAGTTAATAAGTTCCAAGATTGTTTTTCAAAATTCTTAGCATTGTCAGGAACAGACTCTAACACTATATGTGCATTAGTTCCACCCATCCCAAACGAACTAACACCCGCTCTTCTTACCTCTTCTTTCCATGGGATAAGTTCCGTATTTACACGAAACGGATTTTTTCCAAAATCAATGCTAGGGTTTGGGTTATTATAATGAAGGCTCGGCGGAATTTTCTTGTTTTTCAAAGCTAAGACCGTCTTTATAAATCCTCCAACTCCTGCTGCAGCATCTAAATGTCCAATGTTCGTCTTCACTGATCCAATTAAAACTCTACCTGGTTCTTGCTTACCAAAAGCTAACTTCAATGCTTCTACTTCTATAGGATCACCTAGTTGCGTACCTGTACCATGAGTTTCTATATATGAGATTTCTTCAGGCTTAACGCCAGCTATTTCATGAGCCGATTTTATAACAGCAGCTTGTCCATCAACCCCTGGCGCTGTAAATCCAGCCTTATTGGACCCATCATTGTTTACTGCAGCTCCCTTAATAACTCCATGTATTAAATTCCCATCTCGAAGAGCGTCCTCTAACCTTTTCAGTACTACAATACCAGCACCATTTCCACCCACTGTTCCTTGCGCATCCTTATCAAAAGCACGACAATGACCATCTGGTGAGAAAATCATACCATCTTCATATAAATATCCTGTTTTTGTTGGATAAGTTATACTTACTCCCCCGGCCAAGGCTATATCGCATCGTCCATCGATAAGATCTGCCCATGCATTTTGAATAGCAACTAAGGAGGTAGAACAAGCAGTTTGTACTGTAATCGCTGGTCCTTTTAGATTTAATTTATAAGCCAATCGAGTAGCAAAGAAATCTTTTTCGTTTAACAACATTGCTTGGAAATCTTCTAATGTATTAGAAGATTCACTAGCAATAGAACGAAGCCAGTGGAAATTTGGTGATCCTCCAACATAAACTCCTGTATTCATATGAGAAGAATTAACCTCACCTGCTTGTTCTAGTGCTTCCCATGCGCATTCATGAAGTATACGCAGTTGTGGATCCATCATTTCAGCTTCTTTTAGACTGTAATCAAAAAATTCATTATCAAATGCATCTACATCTTCTAAATACCCTTTAGATTTTATATAATTAGGCTTTTGAATCACTTCTTTTGGTATGCCCATCTCACTAAGCTCTTCATCTGTAAATGTTCGAATGGATTCTATCCCTTGTTCTAAATTTGACCAGAATTGCTTAAGATTAGAAGCGCCTGGCATACGAACCGCCATACCAACCACTGCTACATCATTTTTATTCATAGATAAAAGATTTTCTTTCTTAACTTCTTCAGGTTGGCAGTCCATATCATTATCAATTCTAAAGTAGGAAGCTTGATCATGAACCGTTGGGTATCGGAATAACATAGGCATTGTAAGTTCTTTTTCAAACTTGCTTCGTAAACGAGAGAACAATCGAACCATTTTTAAGGAGTTCCCTCCAACATCAAAGAAATTATCATACAATCCTACTTTTTCTACCCCCAAAACTTCCTTCCAAACATCAGCTACTGTTGTTTCAAGCTCATCTAGCAAATCATTTGGTTGTACTAACTTAGTAGGCTTAGGTAAAGCACTACGATTAACTTTTCCATTCGTAGTTAATGGCATTTCACTTAAAAGCACAAAATACATAGGTATCATATACGAAGGTATTTTGTCAGTAAGATAATAACGTAATTCATTTTGAGATATATCTTGATCAGTTAGTATATAAGCACACAGTTCTTGCTCCTCTCCAAAAGCAATAGATAAAACTACCGCTTCCTTCACATCCGCATGCTGTTGTAAATGATGTTCTATTTCTCCTGTTTCGATTCGATAACCACGTATCTTCACTTGATGATCACTACGACCTATATACTCCATCTCGCCATTTTCAAGAATACGAACTAAATCTCCTGATCTATATAATCTTTCACTTGGATTATAAGGATTCTGTATAAAACGTTCACTGTTTAGTTCAGGACGATTTAGATATCCCCGCGCAACTCCATATCCTCCAACATAAAGTTCCCCTTGCATTCCCTTAGGTGTAGGATTCATATGTTTGTCAAATACATAGCACGAATACGTAGGAAGAGGCACGCCTATAGCACTAAGATTACTGTGCATTTCTTTTTCTCCAATTTCCTTATAAGTAACATGTACTGTCGTCTCAGTTATTCCATACATATTTACTATGACCGTATTAGGTGAACGCTTAAACCAACTTTGCAGTAAACCTGGCTTCAGCATTTCCCCTCCAAATGTAATTAACCTAATTTTAAAAGTGAGTTTAGGCATCTCTTCAACTACTTGTTGAAAAACATAGAATGCAGATGGAGTTTGATTCAATACCGTTACTCCCTCATCTGCAATCAACTGAGCAAGTTTATACGTATCACGGATTGTTTCTTTTGTTGCCAGGACAAGACGTCCACCATAAGTAAGTGATCCAAATATCTCCCAAACTGACATATCAAAACAGAAAGAATGAAATAGTAACCACACATCATTACTAGAGAATTTAAAACTATTTGGTTGATGCATGACAAGTTGTATTACATTACTATGTTCAATCATAACCCCTTTAGGACGTCCTGTTGTTCCAGAAGTATAAATGACATATGCTAAATTATTTGGGGCAACATCTACTCTCTCGAAATCTTGCATCGGTATCTCATTAAGTTCTTCAATAAAAAGCATTGTGCTATCAAATTTAACTTTATCCTCAAATAAATTTGAGGTTATTATTACATTTGAACCACTATCTTGAAGAATAAAATCAATTCGTTCCTGAGGATAATCAGGATCAATTGGAACATAAGCCCCACCTGCTTTTAAAATACCAAGTAGAGAGATAATCATATTAAATGAGTAATCCAACATGACAGCTACTGGAGAATCTAAAGTTACACCTTCTTTTAAAAGAGCAAATGCCACTTTATCCGCACGCTCATTCAACTCTCCATAAGTCATCTCACTATTCTCAAATGTAAGTGCTACTCTCTCAGGATGCTTTTCAGCTTGCATCTCAATTAATTGATGAAGTGTTGTGTGTGGGAATGTAGCACTTTGATTTTGACCACCTTGAAGCAAAAACTTTTCTTCTGCCTCATCTAACATTTTAAGAGTTTGTATTGGTTGTCCTTCATCTAAAAGCATTGAATCTAATAGCTGTATAAAATGGTTAGTTATACTGATAATAATAAATTCATCAAATACATCTTCAGGCCACATCATTGCAAGTTTAATAGAATCGAAACACTCTATTGAGACGGTTAAATCATAGTTGGTCATTTCATTTACTTCATAACCTGAAATTCTTACACTTTCATCAATTTCTTTCAGCTTTTCTATATCAAGAGGATAATTCTCAACTACCATAATAGTGTCGAATGACACGTTTAAATCAACAATTGGAGTCGTTTCATATTCAGTTCTTCTTTGGACATCACTTTGAATTCTTTGTAAAAGATCTGAAACAGTCATTCTCCCATCAGCACTTACACGAAGTGGTGGTGTATTTATAAATAAACCTACCATTTCACTCAGACCGTGCATTGGAATTGAACGCCCGGATACTGTTGTACCGAATATTACGTCCTCTGAATTTTTGTACCTTTGTAATAATAGACCCCAGGCTGTATAAAATAATGTAGCCAATGTTACACCTTGATTACTTGCAAAACTTCGAAATCTATCACTTCGCTCTTTATCTATCTCTTTTACATATGTTTTTGCTTTTTTTAGTTGATTAGAATTTTTATTGGATAAATTTATTTGTTCAGTTAATTCATTTAAATATTGTTCCCAAAAAAGCTTTTGTTTTGATTTATCTTGTTTTTGTTGCCATAGTATATATTCTTTAAATTTCTTTTTATTTATAGATGATGGTACATCTCCCTTTATTAACTCTCGATATACCTTAATAAACTCTTGTAAAATAATACTATTACTCCAACCATCAAACAAAATATGATGATGACGTAAAACCATTTCATATTCGCCTTCGTTCAAGTGGCATAGTTCAATAGAAAAGGGAACTGTTTGTAAATCAAAGCTTTCTATATCATTAGAGACTTTACCATCACTATATATAATGTTCGGAGTATGCTCTTTTAGTATAAGTTGTACAGGTTGTTTAACTTTTTCCCATCGAAAAATTGTACGCAGCATTTCATTTTCCCGCGTTACATAATTCCACGCCTCTTCAAACTTTGGAATATTAATTTTTCCAGTTAAGCAAAGTCGAAGTTCTTCATGATATAGCTTTCCTTCGGGTTCTTTCAAATAATGATAAAGAATACCTTCCTGCACTGGTGTAAGGGCGATTACATCTTCAATATCTTCTTTATGAATCTTTACTGCTTTCCTCATTAACAGAACCTCCTACAAGTGTGGTATGGTGGGAATATTTATCGGAACCTAATAAGGCAAGTACTTTTCTATCTATCTTTCCGCTATCCGTTAATGGCATTTCATTTACACGTACAAAACTGTTAGGTATCATATAATCTGGTAAAAATAAGCGTAGATATTTTTTTAACCTCTCTAACTCAATATCATTTTCTGACTCATAGAAAGCTATTAACTTAACTACCATCTCAGATTCTTGTCTTACAATTACCGCACATTGTAAAACTCCTTCACAAGACATTAAACACGATTCTATTTCTCCTAACTCAATACGAAGCCCATTAACTTTAACTTGAAAATCAATTCTTCCATGAAACTCAATATTTCCATCCGATCTTATTAAAGCTAAGTCACCGGTTTTATATATACGGGTATCAAGGGAATATTGTACAAACTTTTCTGCCGTTAATTGCGGCCTATTTACATATCCACGTGCTAATCCTATACCTGAGATACATAATTCTCCTATATGGCCTTCCGGAAGTTTATTACCATATTTATCAACAACAAACATCTCAATATTCTTAATTGGTCGCCCTATTGGAACGCTCCCTTCTGTAATCTCATGTGTCGGACAATCATAAGCAGTCACATCAATGGTTGCTTCAGTAGGTCCGTACAGATTAGTAAGAAGTGTACCATTAGAGAAATTTAGCAGCTTGTTAAAACGGTTTATATGTTGAGACAGTAGTGCCTCACCACTAACAAATACTTGTTTCAACGATTTTATTCGGTTAGTTTCACCTGTCACATCAAGATAGTGTAAAAATGCACTTAACATAGATGGTACAAAATGCATGATTGTCACGTCATTACTTTCAGTTGTCTCAATAATAGCCTGTGGAAACTTCTCCATCCCCGGCGCAAGAATACATACTTTGGCTCCAACTATGGCCCACCAGAACATCTCCCATACGGATACATCAAATGTATAAGGGGTCTTTTGTAATATAGTATCCTTTGAACTAATTGGATAAGCCTCTTGCATCCACTCAATTCGATTTATTAAGGCCGAATGCTCAATCATAACACCCTTAGGTTTCCCGGTTGAACCGGAAGTGTATATTACGTACACAAGATCAGAGGGTTTGTTAATACACTCTAGATTTTGACTCTTTCCTTCATAGGAAATCGAATCTAAAGCCAACATATCAGCTTTCAAACTATCTTGAAAACGATGTAGGATTTGCTTTTGCGTAAGTATTAATTTAGCACCGCTATCTTCTATAATGAATTGTAATCGTGATGATGGATGATTCGGGGAAAGCGGAAGATATGCTCCGCCCGCTTTCAATATCCCGAAAATTCCGACAACCATTTCGATAGATCGCTCTACCATAATACCTACAACTGTATCTGGACCAACTCCACCTTCACGTAAAAGACGAGCTAATTGGTTACTTTTTTCATTTAATTCCTTATAGGTTAATGTTTCTTTTTTAAAGATAACAGCAACCTCATCTGGCGTACGGACTACTTGTTCTTCAAATAGCTTTTGTATACATGTACTCATCCGGGTTGTATCACTCCTTTAGTTACAGGTATTTTTTCAATGGCACGTTTCGCTTTTTTAGCAAATCCCTTACCAAGTAATAGCTGATGAATCTGATTACTCCCCTCAACGATCTCCATTGTTTTAGAATCTCTAAAGCACCTTGATATTGAATAATTATCATTACAACCAAGTGCTCCCATAATCTGTACAGCATTCGTTGAATGCCTTGTACCTGAGCGCGATGCAAAATATTTTGCAATCATAATCTTTTCAGTAGCATCAGCTCGATGTTCATTTTTGGCCTTACAAGCTTCTAAACTAAGGAGTATAGAAGCTTCTAAATCTACTCCCATATCCGTAACCATATGTGAAATCATGCCATGATCAATTAGGGCGTTACCAAATGCGCTTCTATGTAATACATGATTCCCACAGATTTCTAAACAAGTACGTAATACACCAAGAGCAGCAAAGGCAATTGAAATACGCCCAAATTCTAAAGCATACGGTGCAAGGTAAGTAAAAGCAAATCCTGGTCTACCAATGATATTTTCTAAAGGTATTTCTACATTATTGAATTCAATTTCTGCCAAATATGCAGCTTTAAATCCAAGCATGTCTCTTATATGAGTAACATTTACACCCACACTATCTTTTGGTACTAAACAGGCAATTGGTTGTTCACCATTTAGTTTTCCAAATACCAAAAACACATCAGCAGCTGCACCAAAAGTGATCCACTTCTTCACTCCATTAAGGATTAATTTATCCCCGTGTTGATCGAAGTTCGTTTTAATCATATTTAAATCTGATCCTGCTCCAGGTTCAGTAAGAGCTAATGCAGCTATTTGATTACCAGATGCAAGTAATGGTAACCACTGATTTTTCTGATTTTCTGTTCCCCATTTTAAAATCGTTTCTGTTACCATCGTATGGACATTAAATAATCCCGAAAGAGAGACACTACCTCTTGCTATCGCTTCAGTAAATAACCCATACGTTACATAATCCCATTCTAATCCACCATACTCCGCTGGAAGTGTTCCACCTAAATAACCATTTTTAGCACAAGTCTTTATTATGTCTGATGGAATGCCTTGTTCAATCTCCCAACTATTAGCATGAGGTTCTATATATTCACAAACAAAATCCGAAAAATTCTGATACATTTTATATTGAGATGGCTCTAAGTATTGTTTCATGTCCATTACCGAACCATTTGCTTATTTCTTATAAAATTACCAATAGAATTTACAGACTTATAGTTATCCATATCTAAGTCATCCATAGTTACCTTTATGGCAAATTCTTTTTCAAGAAAAGTCATCAATTGGATTGCAAATAAAGAATTAACTAATCCTTCTTCAAAAATCTCAGTATCATCATTAAATTCAATACCTACATGATCTTGAATATACATATGAATAATTTGTTCTAAATTTTTATCTTGCATTTTATACACCCCTATTTGTAATTTTTAATTTTAATAAGCGTAAAAACCTTTACCACTCTTTCTACCACATTCACCTGCATCCACCATCTTTTTAAGTAATGGACAACATCTAAACTTTGGATCTTGATATTCCTCATAAAGTACATTCAAAGAATGTAATACTGTATCTAACCCAATTAAATCTGCTGTTTCTAATGGACCCATTGTGTGTCCAAAGCATTTTTTAAATATATCGTCTACCTGTTTAGGTGTTGCTACACCATCCATTACGACCCAAGCCGATTCATTCATGAATAAGTGGGAGATACGGTTAGAAACAAACCCAGTCTGATCATTAACCACAATTGCATCTTTATCTAATTGTTTGAGGAAAGATTGAGCTTTTTCGACCGTTTCATCTGAAGTTAAATACCCTCTAATAACTTCTATAGATGGTTTCATATATACCGGATTCATAAAATGCATTCCTATTATTTTATCTGGACGCTTTGTTACTCCTCCTACTTTTGTTATTGAGATACAAGACGTATTGACTCCAAAAATTGTATCCTTTTTACATATCTCATCTAATCTTCTATAGATCGGCTCTTTAATTTGCCAGTTTTCTGGAACATTTTCTACTATATAATCACATTCAGCCACTTCATCAAGATTAGTAGAGCTACTTATTAACGAAAGTACTTCTTCCTTATGCATTCTAGGAAATGCTTTATTAATTAGAGGAGCAAAGCGAACTGTCTCTAATATTTTCTCTTCCGCTATTTCTAACTGCTCTTCTGTAACATCAATTAATACCGTTTCTAGACCATGCAGTACTAAATCTACTGCCATGCCGATCCCCATTGTTCCAGCACCTACAATACCAATTTTCTTGAACATTTATCCATCATCGCTCCCTTAATATATTTATAATTTATATCTAAAAACTTTTACATTGAAGAACTCTTTGCAGGTAACGTTTTTGTTCTCTCTCTTTAATCTGTTTTTCAGTAAGTGCTGTTTTCATCATTTGGATTGCTTCTTCTACATCACTTTTCTCCACTGAATACCCCGAATTAATTTTTTCTTCCAATTGACTTTGGACCTTTTGAAATGGGAGTACTACCTTTTTCTGATAATCACTTAAATCTGTATTATAATTTTTTGTACTTACAACTACAGTTAAACACCCTGATATAACTTCTTCATAATCAGATTCTTGTAATGTAAAAGAATTTTTTGTATTTAGGATATCTTTCTCCCTTTCATAATTAAATGTCGATATAGCAGGGTTAATAGCTTGCAGAAGATACTTCAAGACTTCCTTTGGTCCCATTTCAATAGCTTTCATAGACCCTTGATTCATTAGATAGTGAATCATGTCCAACCATTTCACAGACTTTATTAATTGTAAGTAAAGGTTTTCTCTTATATTTTCTACACCTTTATACATTGAACTATCATGATTCGCTATGACAGGTACTAATGGCTGTTTCATATCTATATTTTCTAGTACACTCTTATATTTTTCAGCAGCAGGTTGCATCATAGGAGAATGAAATGGCCCACTTAATTTAAGGGGGATTGCAATTCCCCCATGCTCTACTACCATTTCACAAGCTAACTGAACCGCAGAGTTTGTACCAGAAATTGATGTTTTATTTGGAGTGTCATAAGCCGATATATATACTTCCTGTCCCTTGGTTGACAATTCTGAACAAATACCTTCAACAATTTCTGGAGCAAGATTGTTAACCCATGCCATAGTTCCATCTATAGTCAATGCATAGCTACTCAAAATCGTACTACGTTCTTGTACTAATTTTAAGGTATCTGAAAATGCAATTGCTCCAGAAGCACATAGAGCTGTATATTCTCCCAAAGAATATCCAATCATTGCCTCTGGTTTATTGCCTATTTCCTGTTCAAAAACTCGAAAAGCTGCCATGCTAGTTGTTACTAAAGCAGTCTGTGAATTTTGTAACTTTTCAAGGTCAGCTTTGTATATCTTCTCCATACAAAGGGAAGCCATGTCTATTTTTAGAGTGTCACTTGCTTCTTCAAATATCTCACGTGCTACAGGGAAGTTTTCATAAAGGTACTTACCCATTCCAGAATAATGGGATCCTACGCCAGGAAACATAAATACAATATTCATCTTTTTATCTCCCTTTTTTTCATCTTAAGCTATCTTCAACTCTATCTAATAAAGCTCGTCCCTCTTCAGTTTTTCTTAAATTCACTAAATCAACTACATAGCGAATATCTGATACATCATTCCATCCTAAATCCAGTGCAAGATTCATATGCTTTAACGAAAGATCAATTCTATCAATTAATGAATAACCACATGAAAGTAAAAAGTGATGCCATGCATTTAAATCTCCTACAGTACGAGCTTTTTGTACAAACTCACTAGCTTTATTAAAATCTGAATAGTATCTTAGTTGATGGTATGCGGTAAAAACGAAATTATCTAATTCGTTATAAGGAAACACATAAGCTGTATAGGTTTGAAGATTTGTGAATCCAACTTTTCCCGCTAGTTTAATAGATGGAATACGAAAATCCTCTGTCTTCCAATGTGGTGTTCTTCCTTGTTTTAAACAGTCATCCAAGAATGCTCTTGCAGCCAACCAAGCATACCCTTTACCTCGCTGGAATAAATCATAAGTGTTAATTCCAATTTCCACATCAGTATCTGTCGCAAAAACCGATAAGCAACTAGTTACAACTTGTTCATGTACCATTACTACATAACCAAATCCATTTCGAATGAAATCCTGAGTTGACTCCCAAAAATCAACAATATCATCCCGTACCATTGCGAACTTTTTATCTGATAACATGTCGATTGTAATACGTTCCACCGTTACCTCATCAGGCATATTAGGTTTAGATAACTTATTATAAGACTCCGGATCAAAAGTAAATGTTACTCGAGTGTAAGGTTTAGGAATAAACATTTGCAATTGTTCCTCGACAACCTGTTTCCATTTTGATTCGGGTAATAATTCAACCTGAAAAAAGTCATCCCCTATCTGCTGAGCCTCAGGTGCAATTACTTCTTTAATAAAAGTTGGTAGACTTGAAACAAAATTACTTGTAGGATCACCTAATAAATAAAAAATTTCTTGTTCTGCCCATACAAGTGCACATCTAGGGTTATTAGGATTATCCACATAAATATGTCCCTTATTGTAACCATGAGCTATACCATTAAGTATTGGATGGTTCTTATAATCAACGAGAAGTGGTGATATTTGTTTGAATTCATCCTTTTCTTTTACCAATTCATAAATCATATTCTTAAAAGTCCTCCCTTTTGAGAACAAGTGTGAAGTGCATGCTGCGCAATAATTGGCTGAAGTACCTGCGAGGTACCTTCAATAATTTCTAAAACCTTTGCTTCCCTAAATAAACGCTCAACAGGATATTCTCTTGAAAACCCGTTTCCACCAAACACTTGGACAGCGTCTGTGGCTACCTTCATAGCCATCTTTGAGGCAAAATATTTTGCAATGGTTGTTTCAATTACAGCATCAGTATGTCTATCCTGACGCTTTTTCCCAGCCTCTTGGCATAACGAACGAGCTGCTTTTATATTTACACTTGCTTCTGCTAAAATTGTTTGAATTGCTTCATATTCACATATATATTTATTTCCTTGTTTTCTTCTTCTTGAATAAGCTACCATTGCTTCTAGTGCTTCTTGAGCAATGGCTACTCCCGCCCAGGCAATACTATATCTACCATGATCAAGAGCTGTGTTAACTACATAACTCCATCCACCCCCAATTGGTCCTAACAAATTTTCAGCTGGTACCTTTACATCTTGCAAATGAATCTCAGCTATATGCGAGGAATTACTTGCTAACAGTTTACTCATTTTATTTGTAGAAACACCCGTCATTGACCGTTCAACAATAAAAGCGCTAACTTTTCCCTCACTAGACGCAAAAACTAAAAAACAATCCGCAATGTCAGCAAAAGAAATCCATTTTTTGTGCCCATTAAGAATAAAATGATCATTAACTTGTTTATAGGAAGTTCCAACAGCTTTTGCATCAGAACCAACCTCTGGCTCAGTTAGGGCAAATGAAAATAATAGGTTCCCCTTTGCCATCTCAGGTAACCATTTTCTCTTTTGCTCTTCAGTCCCCCACCTTTTAATTGACTCCCCTACTAAAGATACATGAACTGTAAGTAATTCACGAACCGAATTACAAGCTTTACCAATGATTTCAGTAAGACGACCATAATCTAAAGAATCAAGAGAAAGCCCACCATATTCTTTTGGTATCGTTGCACCCAATACACCATAACTTGAGATTTCTTGTATCACATCATAGGGAAGCTCTTCATTACTTTCAAACTCACTTGCTCGAGGCCGAAGCTTCTTTTCCGCAAACTCATCAACTACTCCCAGAATCTCTTCTGCATTACTCATACTGTGAAATTCCCATTCTTCTTTTTGTTAATTAGATCAACCATATTATTAATAGTAGAAAAGTTAATAATATCAAGTTCATCATTATCTACTACTATATCAAACTCCGTTTCTATGAAATTTAACATTTGCATAGCAAAGAGCGAATTTACATAACCTTTTTCAAATATGTTGTCATCATTAGCAACAATAGTTTCCTCTGCATTAAAAATAATAAGATTTTTTTTAATGTATTGACGTATTTTTTCATGATTATCCATGTAATTACTCCTTCTGAGACCTGGGAAATCAATTAACCTATATCCCAATTAAAATCAGTCTCTATTTTTATTTTTTCTTTCTCCTGAGTCGCAGATAAAACAAGTTCTTTTTCCTCACTTGTTAACATTTGAATATCTTTTAGACTAACATTAGGATGAGTTGTTATTTCTTCTAATAGAAGGTTAAATCGCCGTCCAAATTCTACTATTGTTGATTTATCAAATAAAGATGTAGCATATTCAAAAGTGAATTCATATATATCTTTATTTTCTTCAGCAATAAGAGTTAAATCAAACTTACTTGTTAGTGTATCTGTGTTTGTTTCCGTGCTAATTTCTAATCCATCCACAACTGTATGTTTTTCATCCGAATTTTGTAATACAAACATGACATCAAATAAAGCACTTCGGCTTAAGTCTCTAGAAAGATCTAATTTTTCCACTAACTGATCAAATGGATACACCTGATGTTCGAAAGCTTCTAACGTATCGTTTTTCACTTTTTTCAAGTGATTAATAAAAGATTGATCTGGATTTATTTGATAACGTAATGCAATTGTATTTACAAACAACCCCATAAGAGGTAACAGATCAGCATGCGGCCTACCTGCAACTGGTGATCCTATAATGACATCCTTTTGTTCCCCATGCTTGTACAGAAAAATAGTGAAGGTAGCCATAAGTAACATAAAAGGTGTCGTATCAGTTTCTAGTGCTATTTTTTTTATTTTCCGAGTAATTTCCTTGTTTACTTGGAAATTATATTGTTCACCCTCAAAACTCTTTACAGGTGGTCGACCTCGATCATATGGTAATTCAACAACTGGTATATCCCCTGAGAATAATTCTTCCCAGTATTTCTCATGGATATCAAATTCTTTAGAAGATAATAATTTTTGTTCCCACACAGCATAATCTTTATATTGCAAACGATTTTCCGGCAATGTTTCCCCAGCATATAGGGCCTTAAAATCATGCATAAATATACTTAAAGACACGCCATCTGTTATGATGTGATGAAGGTCAATTACAAGTAAATAACTATTATCTTTTAACTCCTTTAGTCCAGCCCGCATTAACGGAACCTTAGAAAGATTAAATGGTTGCAACCATTCTTTATACTCTACCTTTATCATTTCTAGCTCAAATGTTACCTGTTCTAATACTCTCTGTACTAACTGATCTCCCTGCCACTCAAACTGTGTTCTGAGTATTTCATGGCGTTTAATAAGCTTTTCAAAGACTAATTCTATCCTTTTCCGGTCCACCATTCCTTTAAGAATAAAACAACTTGGTACATTGTATGTCATCTGTGCCCCATCCATCTCTTGTAATAACATCATTCTTTTTTGAGTCGATGAAACCGGGTATACCTCAGATTCCGGTACTATTTCTATATCTTGCAACCTATTTTCTTTTGAATTTTTAATAAAATGACTTAAAGTGCTTATTGTTGGATACTCAAAAAGATTTGCTAATGATAATTGCACATTAAATTCTTTCCATATTTTAGCGTTGATTACAGTAGCATGAAGGGAATGACCACCAAGTGCGAAAAAATTATCTTCCACACCAATACAAGGATTACCTATAACTTCTTTCCATATATCAACTAGCTTTCTCTCCATATCATCGAGTGGTTTTACATAATTAGTAGTCTCCATCGATGGAGAAGAATCTATAATTACATTCTTTGTATTACCTTCTATAACAGAAAAAAGAAATATCATTATTTGTTCAGCTAAATTTTGCTCGTATTCTGCAGCATGGTGAATTTTATCTGAAATGTTTACTATTCCTTCTTTAGTTACTGATTTTGTTAAGTGCATTTTTATCAATGATCCACGAATTACTCCCCAATTGGCAGCTGCTGTCTTCATAGATTCAGCGATAGTTTGGAAGTCCGAGTGATAACGCTCACCAAGAAACGAAAGCATTTTTGAAAACTTCACTCGGCCATCTACAACTTGACCTAAATGTGAGAATAACGGAACATCATTAAAGTCTAAATATCCATCTGTCTCTTTATTTAAATCAAACCTACTTATTAGTTTCGTAGCAAAAAGGTGCATTTGTGAAAAAATATGTTTTTCATCTTTTATATGTTTTATCCAATTTGACAAATCGGTTGTAATCGATTGTATGTCTGTGATTTCATCTTCAGTAACTTTTAAAGTACTTACTTTTTGATAACCCTTATAAAAAAGTTCTGTTGAAAGTTGTGCATTTTTAACCATAAAATATGGATCGGTAATAATTAAACAGTCTTCTTCGGGCTCATATCCTACAATAACAAATGAATGAACAATATGATTTTTTAGATAATTCTCATCCCAAGGAAGCCAGTATGCATTCATGGTTACCACCACAGGAAATCCCGAGTATAATTGTTCTAATATAATTTCAAATCCTTCATCGGATGAATCTGTATCAAATATAGTACTTTTTATACCATGATATTTTTCTAAATCACTTACAAAATAACCAGACTCTGTATATAAACCATCCCCTAGATTTCCATTATCGACAGGAGAAAAACCAAAATCCCATAATCTAGCGTACATTAAATAATGTTTACGCTTAAACCAATTAGCTAACGTAGCAATTACATCATCAATACAATTCTGTTCAGAACTTTTACAAGGCTCTACATCATATAAGATTGAAGAAGTATAATTTCCCATTTACTCACCTCTATATTTTTACCAACAGGAAAAACTATTGTAATTTGGTTATTTCTCTATACTAAGTTGACAGAGATATGTATATCTTCTTTAAAAAGCTATCCATTATTATTAACGCATTTCATATAAAGAATCTTATTTCTCGAATCACTTTTTTATTTTAATCATTCTATAATAGGGAGGAGAATTCCCTAACTCATAGTCACCAGAATAAACACTAACATTCTAGAAAGCTAAGAGGGAAAGCTCCTTTAATCCCACAGTATAGCAAGTGTAAATTTAAACTCTTAAAAGTCGTGTTTACAATATGAAGTAATACTAATTATTTTTCTTTTCTGCTATATAAGCAGCTAGTTGTTTAATATTGCGTTTTGTATATGCGACTAAGTCGTCCGTATTAAGATTCTCGTTTTCTAAAGCAAGATCAAGCTCAATAGCTAGTAGAGAATTTCCTCCTAAGTCAAAGAAATCATCCTCTACACCGACAGCTTCAATCTTCAATATACTTTTCCATATTTCAACCAAACGAGATTCTAACTCATTACTAGGAGACATCATACTCTCCTCCTCATTCTTAGGTAAAGATCTAGGTGAAGGTAAGGAATGTCGATCAACCTTTCCACTTGGTGTTAATGGTATGTTTTCAACTTCAACAAAGAAAGTAGGTATCATATAACTCGGAACTAATTTCGCAAGATGCAATTTCAAATCAGAAATGGATACAAGTGATTTTGCTACGAAATAAGCTACAAGTTTTTTCTGCCCATCTTCATCTTGAATGTCTACTATCACTGCTTCTTTAATTGCATGATGTGAAGATAAAGCATCTAAAATTTCCCCTGGCTCAATTCGATATCCTCTAATTTTTAATTGTTCATCATTTCTACCGAGGAATTCTATATTCCCATCAGGTAACCAGCGTGAAAGATCTCCTGTCCTGTACATTTTCTCCCCTTTTACAAATGGGTCTGGTAAAAATTTTTCTTCAGTTAATCTCATTTGATTTACATATCCTCTTGCAAGCCCTTCTCCCGCAATATACAGCTCTCCTACCGCGCCAATAGGCTGAAGTCTCTGTTTTTGATTAAGTATATAAAGCCTTACATTCGGAATAGGCTTTCCAATAGGAATAGTATTATAGTTTTCACTTTCTTGAAGTGAAAATGTACTTGCGATAACCGTCGCCTCAGTAGGACCATACATATTTTCTATTTGAGTCGATAGTCGATGCTTTTTAAATTTATTAACCACCTCATGTGTCAAAGCTTCACCCGCAAGTAATATATACTTTACTTTATTTAAAACCTGGCAATTTTCATTATTAAGTGTATTTACGAATGCCCTAAACATAGACGGTACAAAATTTAATAATTTTACATCATATTTATCTATAGTTCTTAAAATTGCCCTTGGGTTTCGATGTTCCCCATTTTCCATTATTACTAATTTACTACCTACTATGGTCCACCCAAACAACTCTAAAACAGATACATCAAATATATAAGGCGTCTTCAGTAAATACGTATCTGATTCATCCATAGGATATAAATGAGTCATTGAAAATAAGAAATTCACAATACTACAATGTTCAATCATGACTCCTTTTGGTCTACCTGTAGAACCTGAGGTATATAAAATATAAGCTAAGTTATTTGGTTTTCCAGTAACCTCCAGGTTACTTGTATCACCAACGTACAAATTTTCTTGCTTTAAATCAATAATCTCTCCTACAAATGGAATTTCACCTACGTATTTAGATTCTGTAAGTACAAATTGAGGATTACAATCCCCTAAAATATGTTCCATTCGACGCTTTGGATATTCAGGATCAATTGGTACATATGCAGCTCCAGATTTTAGCGCAGCAAATATAGCTATAATCATTTCTACGGATCTTTCCACAACGATACCAATTTTAGTTTCCTGATCTACACCTTTTTGTCTAAGTATACGAGCAAGCTGATTTGCTCGATTATTGATATATGAATAACTGTACGATACATCATTTGAAATAACTGCGATTTCTTCTGGTTTATTTTCAACCTGATCCTCAAAAAATTGATGAACTAATTTACCCTGAGTAAAATCTAATTTTGTATTATTAAGTTCATTTAACATCCTTGTGGATTCACTTTTACTTAAAACATTAACATCTTCAATTTTCGCTTCAGGATTAGCTACCATCCACTCTAGCGTATTTATAAAATGCATCATAAACCGCTCTATAGTTTGCGGATAATATAGTCCTGTCGCGTATTCCAATTCTAATCGTAGACCCTCTTCTTCCGGAAATACTTCTATACTCATATCTACCTTTGAAGCTTGATGCTTAATTTCGTAAGATTTAAATGTAATATCTTTTATTTTTTCTGATGTTCTTCCGATATTCTGCATCACTAACATGACATCAAATACAGGATTCCGGTTAGTATGATAAGCCATGTCTAACTTATTTACTAACTCATCAAATGGGTATTCTTGATATTGAAATGCTTCTAGCGCATTTTCTTTTACTTCATTTAAGAATTGAATTATTGTCTTTTCCGCTTTAGGATGATTTCTCATAGGTAGTGTATTTACAAACATACCTATGATAGGCTCAAGATCATGATGAATTCTTCCTGCAATTGGAGAACCTACTATAATATCTTCCTGTTGTGTATACACATGCAATACTATATTTAGTGACGAAAGAAGTACCATATATAAAGTAGCTTCTCTTTCATCCGCAAAGGATTTTAATTTATTAGAAAGTTCAGGTGTTAGATGGAATACTAATCTATCACCTTCAAAAGTTTGATTTAGCCCACGTGGCTTATCAGTTGGGAACATAAGAATTGGTAACTCACCTTTAAACTTATCTACCCAATACTCTTCAATTTCTTTCAGCCCTTCATCGTGTAAACGATTGGTTTGCCAATTGGCATAATCTTTGTATTGTATTTTAATAGGCTCTAAGGCTTTGCCTGAATATAAATCTATAAACTCTTTTTCTAACTTCGCTAAAGATACTCCATCTGCTATTATGTGATGAAGATCAAATAGTAGCAGATATTGATTGAACTCTAATTTCATTAAACCGACACGCATAAGTGGCGCCCTATCTATCTGAAAAGGACGAACAAATTCCTGTATTAACTCTTCAATTGTTGATCTATCAGATTTATATAAATGTTCAATTCTAATATCTAAACTATCATGAATAAATTGAACTGGTTCACCTTTAATAAATTGGAATGAAGTTCTTAATGATTCATGACGTTCCACTAATTCTTTGACACATTGTTCTGCCTTTATAAAATCAAACTCACCTTCAATTAACATTGCACCTGGTATATTGTAGGCAGTTCCTATTCCAGCAAAGCGGTTTAATATATATAATCTTTTTTGTGAAGAAGAAGCTTGATAAAATTCTCTATCAGGTACAATCTCAATTTGAGAATAATTTTTCTTCCCTTCATATTTCTCTATATACTCCGCTAATAGCATAATTGTAGGCCTTTGAAACATTTCACGTATAGGTACATCTACACCTAAACGTTTATATATGTGTGAAACAACAGAAGTAATTTGTAATGAATTACCTCCTAATTCGAAAAAGTTATCATTCACACCTATTTCCTCTATTCCAAGTACTACTTTCCATATCTCAGAGAGCATTTGTTCAATTTCATTACGTGGTTCAATAAATAAAGCTGTGGATTGCTCCCAAATTGGATCTGGAAGAGCTTTCCGATCTATTTTACCGTTTGATGAGATTGGAAACTGCTCAATCGGGATGATGTATGCAGGAATCATATAAAAAGGTAAATACTCTCTAAGGAATTGGCGTACCTCTTCTACTTTAGCTGAAGAATTCATAACAACATATGCACATAAAACCGGAGCATTTTCTCCCTCTTTTTTACGTGTAATTACAATAGCTTCACCAATTTCAGGATATCGTAATAATTGCTTTTCTATTTCTCCCAATTCAATTCGTAATCCACGAATTTTGACTTGATCATCCATACGGCCTAAATATTCAAGATTTCCATCTGGTAACCAGCGAGCCAAATCTCCAGTACGATATACCTTGTCATCTATAATAGAAGAACCCTCTTTGTTGATTTGTATAGGAACAAATTTCTCCATAGTTAACTTAGGTTGATTTAAATAACCTCTTGCTAGCCCTTCTCCTGAAATACACAACTCTCCAGGAATTCCAACGGGTTGTAACTGTTGATTATCACCCATAATATAAACTTTTTGATTGGCTAGAGGTCGTCCTATTGGTAATTGATTCATAAGTTCTAACTTATCGTGCTGAACATGATAACATGTAGAATCTACAGTAGTCTCCGTAGGTCCATAAGCATTTGTTAAATTAGGTTGGCAGTTCTTATTAAATAAACCAAGGAATTTCCGCGCTAATTTCGGTGGTAATTCCTCTCCAGCAATAATAAAATGTTTAAATGAATATTCTATTTTTTCATCTATAAAATTAGTTAATAATCGAAGATGCATCGGCGTTCCATCCGCGATATTTATTTGCTTTTCTTGATAAAAATTCATTAGCTTCTGCCCATCAGTTCTTGCTTCCTCTGGTACTATAAATAAACTATTTCCTAATAAAAGCGCACCAAACATGTTTTGTACTGAAGCATCAAACTCAAAAGGTGAAACTAACCCGATTCGCATAGAGGAACTATATTTATCATATATTTCATTTTTTAACCCGAATATTAAATTTACAACACTACGATTTTCAACCATAATTCCTTTAGGATTACCTGTTGTTCCAGAGGTAAAAATAACATATGCCAAATTGTAAGGTGTACTTACTGAAGGGAAACTAACCAATTCTGTTTCAAGTAGTTCATTAAAACTTACCATACTACAATCCTGGATTTCCCTTGTAAAATCTTCACTAATAACTTCGGGTTTTACTATACAAAGTGGAGATTTACATTCTTTTAGCATTGCCTCTATCCTTTTATACGGCAAATATATGTTAATAGGTAAATAAGCAGCCCCACTTTTTAAAATACCTAGCAATGCAATTACTGCATCAATTGATCGGTCCATCATAAGGCCAACAATGTGTCCTTTTCCAATTCCTTTTTTATGTAGAGAACTGGCAACCAGATCTACCTTTTCTTTTAATTGAGCGTATGTTATTTCTCTTTTGTCATCAGAAACAGCAAGCTTATTTGGATTATGCATGACTTGTTCTTCAAATAACTGTATCACCGTTAAATGATGCGGGTAATCTAACTCAGTTTGATTAAATGTAATTAACTCTCTTACATCATTATCACTAACCCAATCTAACTCTATATGCGGTGTATTCGGTTGTAGTAAAGCTTGCTCTAACAAGTCTATAAAATGATGACCAAATCGCATAACAGTAGATGTTTTGTATAGATGCTCATTAAAATACATATCAACTTCTATACACCCATTTACTTGACGGAAAGAGAATATAATCTCAGCATTGCTCTCACTTAAATAATTTAAATCTTGAATTTCCTCTAGCAAAATTGCAGTACGGAACGGATAATTACGCCCCTCTGGAAGGTAGTTACTCAAAACCGGTTGTAAACTTTCCAATGGGAAATTTTGATGTTCTAAAGCATTAACCATTACTGTACTAACATGCTGGAGAATTTGTCTAAATGTCATATGTTCCTCAAGACCATGTCTTAAAACTAACAAAGTATTAATAAGGTTAGTATCACTGTCTTGTTTTAAAACAGGTGTACCAATGCATATATCTTGCAATCTAGTATATTTATTTAACAGCAAGGTAAGTCCAGCAGTAAGAATCATGTGCAACTGAAGATCTGATCCATTTGCTAACTTTAAAATCTTCTCGGACAATTCCTCTTTTAGTTTTATGTTAACATTTGATAAATTCACCTGTTTGTTTGATGTCCGGTAATCATAAGGGAAATGGCAGTCAGCCAGTTCCCCTGATAAGTTTTCTAACCAAAATTCTCTTTCCTTTATTCGTTCATTTGCGGCAATTACTTTATCTTTATTTGCTATTCGTTCAACCATAGTTACTCACTCCTGACAATAATCAATTAAAAGTTAAAATCCCCAAAATCTACTGATACCTTAACTGGTTGCAGTTCTTGAATTTCTTGTTTAAATGAAATATCTTTTAATAAAATTTCAGGATGATCTACAATTTGTTCAAAAATCTCAACATAACGCTCACATAACTTTTGAACCGTATCCCTAGTATATAAAGAGGTTGCATATTCCATAGTCAGTTCAATTGTATCTTCCAATTCAACCACTCTTAGCAATAAATCCATTTGTGCGCGCTTAAAGTCGTGATCATATGTCCTTAGTTCTAAACCATCGATAAACATATGATCTGCATCCATATTTTGCATAACAAATGAAACATCGAAAAGTGGGTTCCTATTATACGTGCCCTGAAGTCCTAATTGATTAACCAGGTCCTCATATTGACATTTTTGATGTTCAAATGCTTGTAAGACCTGCTCTTTTACTTCAAATAGGAATTGAGTAAACCTTTTTTCAGCTCTTGGATAGTTCCTTATTCCTAACATGTTTACAAATACTCCTATAATATCTTGTAAATCCGCATGCGGGCGACCAGTAATTGGTGAACCAATAACAACATCCTCTTGGCCAGTATAT
Source organism: Bacillus sp. CH_48 (assembly GCF_038008465.1). Lineage (NCBI taxonomy): Bacteria > Bacillati > Bacillota > Bacilli > Caryophanales > Bacillaceae > Bacillus > Bacillus sp. CH_48. The sequence continues at coordinate 421,472 of NZ_JBBOZF010000001.1, forward strand.
TTACCTAGCAAAATATTATATACAGAGAGCATTAGCGTATATAATGTAGTTTCTTCTTTTGCTAATAAACGCTTAATTTTCTTGGTAACATTTGAATCAATAGTAAAGGTTATTTTACTACCTTTTAGATCTAATATTTCAGGTCTTGTATAATCAGTAGGCATATTCAAGACAGGTACACCATCTTTAAATTGATCTAGCCAATACTGTTCATGTTTGAGAGCAGTTTCTTTTTCTTTTTCACTCTGCTGCCATTCTGAGTAATCCTTATACTGTATTTTTAAGTTTGGTAATTTCTCTCCTGAGTAAAGTGCAAATAGATCTCTAACAAAAATATCATAGGAAACTCCATCGGTTACTATATGATGTAAATCAATAATTAAAATATGTTTTTGTTCTTCCAATCTAATTAACCCTACACGGAAATATGGAGCATTATTAAAATTAAATGGGCGAATAAATTCATTAATTATTTGTTCCACTTCAGATTCAAAGCCCTCAATTTGAGTAATATGGAAATCAGCATGATCATGAATAATTTGTACCGGTTTATCATTTTTCATTTCAATAGTAGTTCTAAATATCTCATGACGCTTAATTAATTGAGTGAACGCCTTTTCTAAACGTTCAATGTTTAATTTTCCATTTAAAAGAATAACGGAAGTATCATTATAAGCTGTACTTTCTGGATACAATCGGTGTAATACATAAAATCTCTTCTGAGCTGAAGAAAGCTGATAATGAGATTTAGGTTCAGCTGGAACAATAACATCAAATTCACTCTTATCTGCCCTTGAAATATAATTTGCTAGTTTCTCAATATTTGATAGAGTAAAGAGTTCTTTAATAGGAACTTCAACATTAAACTCTTTATGAATTTTTGAAACAATAGTAATAGCCTTAAGTGAATCTCCACCTAGTTCCAGAAGATCATCATGAACACCAACTTCTGAAACTTTAAATATATTTCTCCAAATTTTTGAAAGCTTTTCTTCTACCTCATTACGAGGTGCTACATATTCAGTCAAGAGTTGTGGTCTAGAATGGTATAACGTAGAATCTAATTCTTCTTCCTTCTCATCATTGAAAGAATTTAATAACACCCATTGATCAATACGCGCTTGCAGTTCTCCTGGAGAATGAATCAGTACTTCCCCTTGTTTCCATGACAGTGCTATATTAAAAGCCTGAACTCCTTCTTCAGGTGTCATAGATAATTCATGTACACTTGCACCTATCTGCATATCTTTTTCTTCATCTTCCCAGTATTTCCAATCACTCCAATTGACACTTATCCAAGGCAGGTTGGAATAACGATTTATATATTGTGCAAAAACATCCATGTATATATTTGAAGCAGCATATGATACATAACCTAATCCACCTAAGACCGCTGAAATTGAAGACATTAGAACACAAAAATCTAAATCTTTATTTCGTAAACACTCTTCTAAATTGAGAAGACCATAAATTTTTGCAGAAAATTGTTCCTCACAGTCCTCTTTTTCAAGTTCCTGAATTAAATTAAAAGTCTTTCCACCAAGAATACCTGCACCATGAATTACACCATTAATCTTTCCAAATTCTTGTTCTGCCTTATGAATTGCTTCGTATAGTTGTGATTGATCTGTAACATCAGCAGCAAGTACATAAACTTTAGATCCCGTTTCTTCTATCTCTAAAACTTTACGAATTCTGTCCGAATACATCGTATTTTCCTTCAAATGCATATCCCACTCATCCCGATTTGGCAGACCTGTACGTGTAAGAAGAACTAAGTTGGCTTGTACAGTTTGAGCCAAGTGTTTCGCAAGAATTGTACCAATACCTCCGAGTCCTCCTGTAATAAGGTAAACTCCATTTTTTCGTAACGGCAGTTTCTCTTTAGCTGGCTGTTCTAGTTGTAAAGGCTCGTAAGTTTGAACAAATCTTTTATTTCCTCGATAAGCAATCATCTTATCATTCGTATTTGAAAGACATTCTTCTACTAATTGATTTATTAACCTGCTCTTCCATTCTTTGTTTAGAGGTAAAACAACATCAACACTTGAACAAGAAAGATAAGAATACTCTTGTGGAACAACTAATGACGTTCCAAGTACAGTTGATTTTTCTGGAATTAATTCTTCATCACCAATCACTTGTTGAACACCATTTGTAATAATTCGAATTGAGATTGAATCAGAGATATTCTTGTCTCCTAGTGCCTGAGTTAAGTAAAAAATTGAATAGAATCCTAAGTTTTGTTTACTATTTACATATTCAATTGAGGCTTGTCTTTCCTCATCCGTAATTCCCCACATATGAACTATTTTTGTAGGTAAACCACATATTTCCTGTACTTCATCCAATAACTTAACGTAATCTGTACGTTCTTCAGGATTTATAATGAAACGATCGTTATTCTCCTTATTAAAAGCAAAGCCAGGTTCTACTGTAACTACTCTCTCCCCTTTATTTAATAAGTCCTTAACTATTTCATTACCTAATCCTTCTCGATCCACAAAAACAATCCATGTCTCATTCACATCATGATTTGGTTCAAACAATGTAGAACTTTTCCATTGCGGTGTATAGAACCATTCAGAAATGTTGTTATTCTTACTAATTTTAGATTGTTTACTATTAAGCTTTTGACCTAAATCATACGGATTACCTTGTAATTTATAAGATATTTTATTGAAAGAATACATTGGTAATGGGATACGTCTTCTCTTCTCATCTTTATAAAATTGTTCCCAATCTATAGAAATACCTGTTACCCACATTCGAGTGATGTGACTAAATAAGAAATACATATCTGATACATCTTGTTGAACAGATCGAACCGTATTAAATATTCTTTCATTACCATTTTCATAGTCTAAAAGGCGACTAGTAAGCCTACTAAGGTCATTTCCAGGACCAATCTCTATGAATAGACTTGTATTGTCGCTATTCAACTCTTGAATTCCATCAGAGAATCGAACAGTTCCACGCATATGTTTTACCCAATAAACTGGGTTTGTTGCTTCTTCTGGTCGTATCCAAGTACCAGTCAAGTTTGATAAATAAGGTATTTTAGGTTCTCTAAGTGTCAATGTACTAACATAGGAAGCATACTCGTCCAGAATTGAATCCAGTTCGTGTGAATGTGCTGCTCCTTCTATTGTTACTCGCATACACATTAAACGCTTTTTCTTTAATTCATTTTCAAAATCTACAATTGCTTCTTCTGTCCCAGAAACTATACAAGCTGGACCATTAACTACCGCTAAAGAAATGGTATGTTGATATTCTTTTTCAAAAGAATTAATTAAATGAATTAATTCCTCTTCTGGAAGCGGAACACTAAGCATTACCCCTGCAGGAAGACTACTCATTAGCTGACCTCTTTTTACAACTAATTTAAATGCATCTTCCAAAGTAAATACTTCTGCTAAACAAGCAGCCACATATTCGCCAAATGAATATCCAATCATTGCTTCAGGTTTAATTCCCCAACCCATTAATAGTTTCGCAACTGAGTATTCAAACGCGAAAAGAATTGGTTGACTAAATTCCATTCTTTTCAATTTTTCCGTTGCCTCATCAATACTGAAAGTAGTTGGGTATAACACTTCTTTCATGTTTACATTCGTAACAGATTGAAGGATTGCAAAGCATTCATCCATAGCTTCACGGAAAATTGCCTCTTGTTCGTATAATTCTAACCCCATGTTTACATATTGCGATCCGTTCCCAGAAAACAGGAAGTTGATTTTAGGATGTTCCTCTTTTACATTTGCATATTGTACTCTTCTTCCGTCTGGCTGGTTTAATTGTTCAATTCCTTCTTGAGTACTGGAACAAACTAAAGCTCTCCTATGCTTGAATTCCTTACGTCCAATTTGCAATGTATAACTAGCGTCTGCCAAATTCACATGAGGATTCTCTTCAAGGTGATTTCCTAAATTCAAAGTCATACGATCCAAAGCATCTTTCGATTTTGCCGAAATCATTAACATCTGGTATGGTCTACTATTTGAGGTTGCTTCAAGCTTTGGTGCCTCCTCCAAAATAATATGTGCATTTGTACCACCAATACCAAATGAACTAACACCTGCACGTAATGGTTTATTATCCTCTTTCCACTCATTTAATTGTTGATTTACATAAAAAGGTGTCTTTTCAAATCCAATTTGCGTGTTTGGTTTTGTGAAATTCACACTTGGCGGAAGAACCTGATCTTTCATCGCAAAGACCGTTTTAATTAGACCAGCAACACCAGACGCTGCATTTAGATGGCCGACATTTGCTTTAACAGATCCAATTGGTACAGATTGTTTTTCATTAGAGTTAAACACTTCACTAAGCGCCTTGATCTCAATGGTATCTCCTAGTTTAGTAGCAGTTCCGTGTGTTTCAATATAGGAAATGGACTCAGGTTCTACATTTGCTTCATGTTGCGCCATTTTAATAACTTCTACTTGGCCCTCTACACTAGGTGCAGTGTAACCAATTTTCCGATTCCCATCATTATTAATCGCCGTTCCTTTTATTACTGCATGTATAGTATCCCCATCATTTATAGCTTCCTGTAAAGGCTTCAGAACAACAATCCCAACACCGTCTCCAAAAAGCATTCCATTTGCATTTTCATCAAAAGGACGACAATGACCATCTGAAGAAAATAGCATTCCTTCTTGGTAGGTATAACCTGCTTTTTCAGGTTGAGTTAATGTAATTCCTCCAGCTATAGCAATATCACAATGCCCCTGTAATAATGCTTGGCTTGCATTATGAATAGCCACCAATGATGTTGAACATCCCGTAAAGATATTCATACTTGGTCCTTTAAGGTTAAATTTGTAAGAAATTTGAGTACTAAGCGAGTCTTTGTCGTTAAGTAATGAAATTAAAAATTGCCCAGCTGGTTCATTTGCCTCTGATAGAGTAGATAACACTTGCCAATATAAGTTAGGAGATGCCCCACTATATACACCAATTAGGCCCGGGTAGGTCTCAATATTATATCCAGCATGTTCAAGGGCAGACCACGCACATTCATGGAATACTCGTAGTTGTGGATCCATTAATGATGCATCTTGAGGTGTATAATCAAAGAATGGAGCATCAAAATTATCAGTACCCTCCAAATACCCTTTCGCTTTAACATAATTAGGGCTTTTTACTTCCATAGGATTCACACCAGATTCAATTAACTCTTCATCTGTAAAAAATTGAATAGACTCTGTACCAGACTTTATATTATTCCAGAATTCATTTACATTCTGTGCTCCAGGAAAACGTCCATCTATTCCTATAATTGCAATATCGTTATCTTCTTTCGTTTTTCGATTAAAACGTTTTGTATGTTTAACTTGATTCTTTTGCTTATCTCCACTTAAGTATCTCGCTAAAGAACGAATACTTGGATACTCAAACATAACTCCAATTGAAATCTGTTTTTCTAATCTATTAATTAATCTCTCATGAATTTGAATTATATGAAGTGAAGTTGCACCAAGATCAAAGAAATTTTCATTTACATTTACAGTATCAACACTGTAAAACTCTTTCCAAATTCCTATAATTATTTCCTCTACTTCATCTTGAGTTCTGAACTTATCTCTCATTTTCGTTTGAGTTTCCAATTCAGAAATTCGTTTACGAGAATTCAGATTAATCCATTGATCAAAACGTTTATTTAAATCTCCTGAAGAAATAATTACCTGATTTAAACCACTTAAACCAAGCACACATTGGAATGTTTTTTGTCCTTCCTCAGATGTCATTTCAAGTGCTTCTATACTTTGAGCATTGAATATTTTATTAACCTGTTGAGCTCCCGTATACTGCCAATCTCCCCAGTTAATACTGGTCCATCGATTATTAGATGTATTACTCACTTTGTCTGAAAAACTATCTAAGTAAAGGTTTGCTGCTGAATAGGCTACAAAACCTAATCCACCCAAAATAGGTGAAAGTGATGAAACAAGATAACAAAAATCAAGATCATAATTACTCAATAACTTATCAAGAACTAGTACACCATGTACTTTAGGAAGAAATTGCTCTTCACATTCAATCCTACTTATCTTTTCCATTGGACACTGAGCTGATTTAACACGTAAGACACCTGCTGCATGAATTACCCCATTTATGTGACCAAAATTAGCCTCGGCCTGATGAATCACGTTTCTCATCTGCTCTTCATCAGCAACATCTGCAACAGCTGTCATTACTTTTGCTCCCAATGACTCCAACTTCTGAATATGGTTAATACGTTGACATAATTGTTCATTTTCAATCTGATCGTGAAGAATCTGATCCCATTCTTCACGATCAGGAAGAGCTGTTCTACTAACTAATATTAGTTTAGCCTTTACTGTACGCGCCAAATATTCTGCTAATTTAAGGCCTACTCCTCCCATTCCACCAGTAATTAAATAAACCCCTTCCGATCGAACATTCGGAATTTTTGAAGCTAATTCATTTTCATTTATTACTAGCATTTCACTTACTTTTTCATCAGGTATAGGCTCATAGATTCGAATGTAACGAGTGTTATTTCGAATTGCTATTACAGTGTCAATAATGTCCGTTTGAATTTCAGAATATAAGTTTGATATTAATGCTTCTTCATTATCAGACAACATAAAATCTACACTACGGCATCTAATATTTGGATACTCTTGCGGAAATACTTTTATAGGAGCCAAAAGAGTAGATTTTTCTGCAATAATAGACTCGTCTCCTACTACCTTTTGCATATTATTCGTCATAACATTTATATTGATAGGATAAAGTAAATTAAATTTACTAATTGTCTTTGCAAGTGATATTAATGAATAGAATCCAGTATCTAAGGTCTCGATACCTAAATCCTTATTATCCACATTCCATAGGTGAATAATCTCCTCTGGTAAACACTCTTGTTTTTGTAGCTCATTAAATAACTGATAATAATCTTCTTGTTCAGTAGGGCATATTGTAAATTCATTTAAACTAATCTTTTTATATGAAGGACCCAGACCGACTGTTATAACACGATGTCCATCTCTTTCAAGCTTTTCTTTAAGAGCTAAGCCTATATGCTCATTGTCTAAAAATAACAACCAACTTTTAGTAGATTCTTTAGTTACATCTACAATTTCTTTTTCCATCCAACCTGGAGTATAGAACCACTCAGCTATATTAGAACGTTTCTTTATCGATGTTTCTTCACTATTAGTTATATTTTGCTGTTCAGCTGGATCTATCCAATATCGTTTTTTCTCAAAAGGATAAGTTGGTAAGGCAATACGTAATCTATATTCCTCTTCATACAGTTTACTCCAATTAATTTCTACCCCTAACTCCCACGCTTGTCCCAATACCTCTAACAAGTCGTTTCGTAAAATAATCTGATTATTATTAATTTCAGAATTTAACAACTCTCCAATATGTACAATCACAGAATTAGGATCTACATCCTTAACTTGTGTTAGAAGTTCTACTTTTTCTCCATGCGTCCATTCTGTCTGTAACTCTGTATAGTTCTCAACTAATTGATTCAGGACATCTTCTGGCTTAAGAGATTTATTATAAATATCTGAAACCATTCCAGCTAGGCCTGTACCAATAACGTTAGAAGGACGTACATCACATTCAATTAATACATCAATAATCGATTGCAAGCAGACGAAGAAGGTTAAATCTTCAACCAAGCTATCATCTGTTCCTTTAAAGAATGCTTCTTTCAATGCTTTTCCAGTATACATTTGGGCATCAGTCATATTACGCTCAAATACTTGTAAGAATAATGGTTCCTTTTGGTATAGTTCTTTTACATTCTCAATAATTGATGAGTATTCGCTAGGTAACACAAATATCAAATCTGGATTTTCTTGCGTTTTTACGTGAAAATCTTTAACTGTTTTTAAATTGTCTATGGCGCTATCTATATCCTTACATAAGACCGCTCTTCTATACGGAAATGGTCGACGGCCAGTTTGCAATGTGTATGCTACATCTGCTAATTCAACATCTTTATTAGATTCCAGATATTGAACCATATTTACTGTAGCATTATTTAAAGCTTCTTTTGATCTAGCAGAAAGAACCATTAACTTTTTTTCTCTAGTAGAAGCAGAACTTTTAACTTTAGGCGCTTCTTCTAATACAATATGAACGTTAGTTCCACCATATCCGAAAGCACTCACACCTGCTCGAAGAAGATCATTATCTTCACTTTGCCAATTCACCAAATCAGTATTGATATAGAATGGGCTATCTATAAAATCAATTTTCGAGTTAGGGCGCTTCACATTTAAAGTTGGCGGGAGTTGTTTATGTCTCATAGATAAAACTGTCTTTATAAGTCCCGTTACCCCTGCAGCTGTATCTAAATGACCTACATTACTCTTTACAGAACCAATTGCACAAAAAGATTTCTTGTCCACATCTTGAAACGCTCTCTTTAGAGCCTCTACTTCGATAGAATCCCCTAATGGCGTTGCCGTTCCATGCGTTTCTATATAACTAATTGTAGAAGGATCAACTTCAGCAAAACTATGAGCTGCTTGAATTACTTCAGCCTGTCCCTCAACACTCGGAGCAGTATAGCCTACTTTTCGACCACCATCATTATTTGCTGCTGATCCCTTAATTACACCATAGATTGTATCCCCATCAGCAATCGCATCTTCTAATCTCTTTAGTATTACCATACCTACACCATCACTAAAAACTGCACCCTGGGCTTCTGCATCAAAAGTACGTACTTTGCCATCCGGTGAACTTGTCATTCCTTCATGGTATTTATAACCATTCTTTTTAGGATACGTTATAGATACTCCACCTGCAGCTGCAATAGAGCATTCTCCAGTTAACAATGATCTACATGCAAGATGAATGCTCAAAAGAGATGTAGAGCATGCTGTATATAATGTAAAACTCGGTCCCTTAAGTCCCAGCTTATAGGATGTAAGCGTTGAAATTGCATCTTTATAGGAAAGAGTACCTGCCTCTGAAAACTCAACCACACTATCACTGTTTAATAATGGCGTGTGCTTCATCCAATTAAAATTAGTAGATGCTCCTACATATAACCCTATTAATCCTTCATAATCAAATGGATTATAGCCTGCCATCTCTAATGCTTCCCATGTCGTTTCCTGTAACATACGGATCTGAGGATCCATTATTTTCGCTTCTCTAGGTGTATAAGCAAAAAAGGATTCATCAAAATATTCTACTTCCTCCAAATACCCTTTTGCTTTCACAAAATTAGGATGTTGTAAAACCTCTAAATTAACACCTTCTTTAATTAACTCGTCTTCAGTAAATGTAGAAATTGAATCAACACCATTTTTTAGGTTATCCCAGAATTGGTTTATTTCATTTGCACCTGGAAATTTACCTGCCATTCCAATAATCGCTATTTCCAAACCAGTTTTACTATCATCTTGATGCTTCATTTTCACTTTCCTCCTATTTTGTTTAATTCGGATTTTCTATGCTTTACATACTCTTAGCTACAATACTTAGAGCTAATACTCCTATTTCATAAACTTAAGCAAAAGAAAAAACACATGAAATTACCCATAAAGTAGCTAAAGTGATTTACATACCTGACAGAAAACAAAAAATTTTAATTACGATTTCTATTCCTGGATTTCAATGATATTTTGAGCACTCATTTTTCATTCTAAAAACCTAATACTTTGGTAATAATTCTGTTAATATTACACTTTATGTAGTTAGTAACATATTCACAAGAAGTTTTCTTTAAGAAATTAATTTGTAGAGTAATAATTTTGTAGGGGATTTATGTTATAAAATTAAGCATACTTTTTCCAATATCATATAGAAAAAAACAAAAAAGTGACATACAGTGAATATTGAGAAATAAAATTCATTTATTCCATATCTAACCAAAATAGAACGAATTTTCAATTTTAAATTAGATTTTCTTGCATTTATAATTGCATTCTCTATAAATCATCTATGGTGAGCTTTTAAACTTTAAACATAAATGAAATTATATGTGAAATTTTTTAATTTAGATGAGGATCTATACGTGAATCCATTCCAGAGGAATTACATATGCTACAGATTTAATATTCTTCATAAAGTTATATACATAAATTAAATTCCTTCAGCCGTTTTAAGAAAATATTGAGGATGAACATCGTTAGTGGAGCTCTTACTACCGAAAGGCAAACTTATTTCTAAGATTGCTTACCTACAATTTCGCATTGTGCGACTCCTAAGACAGACCAAATAAGTTCATATGCTACAGTACTGTTTATCCTTCCGTTCATGTTTTGATATGTACATACAATATTTTTATCTTATACCCATAACTATTGTCCTGCAGACGCTTTATATTATCTTCAAACCCACTATTTCACTAAACTGTAAAATTAAAACCACCAAATTTCCGAATAAACTGAAAACTAATGAGAAATTGACAAGAAATCTCAATAAGATCTTTTCAATATATCTTAACTTCAATCTCATGGAATCAGGACTCAATAATGATGATATACAGGGGAGTATTCTATTAAGAAGAATTACAGAAACGATTCTGCTTATGCAGGATAAATTAAAAATTTTCCATTTGATCCTTTAACCTTTGTAAAAATCAGGTATTTAAATGTTATAAACAAAAAACGTAGGAATATTTAATTCCTACGTTTTTCATAAATAAATTTAATTTATTTATACAATTCCTCAAATTCGTCAATCTCAGCTTTACGCTTTAAAAATAGTTCCATATCTTTATTTTCTCTTTCTATTAACCCCAGAGCATGTGAATCATCCAAGGCTAGCTCTTTATATCCCCATATATAATCTATAGTTGTATCTTTAACCTGTTTGTGTTCTGCACAATACCATTCTAAAGGTTGTAACGCATCGGATATTTTAAATAATTCTGCTGGATACCATGATGGCATATTTTCACGTTCTCCTAAGATTAAATATGTTAACTCACCACTTTGTAATTTACATATTCCATAAACAATATACTCTTTTTCAATGGTTAAATTAAATGTTTCCTCTGTTATCTTAGATAGGGCATTGCCGGTATTATATAAACAAGTTACTTTCATAACATATTCCCCTTATTTATTTTTATCTTTAAACTTAAAATTCAACCGTTTCACCTGTCCCCACATCAAATGCTTGATAATAACAAGCATAGCGTTTAAAAAGAAATTCATAATATTGCAGAGGTACAGAAACGAGTTGAGATATAAAGAATCAATATGAAAGAAAATCAAATTGATATAATAGAAACCGCAGGAATTAAATATTTCCACAGTTTTATGTTTATCTAAGGTCCGTTTAATTATTTTACAACAATATAGAATTTACTTAGCATTTTTTCTTTTGCAAATACTTATCTTTCAATTTTTATATCCTTACACCATATTTCTAATTCCATAGGAGGCATAATTATATTACAGGTATATAATTTCAAGCCCTCTTTTTCTACTTCACCAATTTCAATATCATGAAGAAAATATGGTAACTGTTCATATGTAAATGTTTTTATTGGCTTTTCTTTTACATATCCCATACTATGTTTGTATTCTATTTTATAGCAACCACTGAATTGAAGAGTTACATCATCATCCCCATCTTTAAAAATCAAAATCACTTCATCGCCAATATAATTGCATTCTAATTTAGTAACCCACGCATCCCAGTAATTTAACTTATCAATTTTTTCTTGTATTCTTTGTACGTTCATATTTCCTCACCTCATCTTTCATATGGGATATGAGCATCTGGACTTTTAGCATCAACTATGTTTCCATTTAAATCTAAAGGATTTTTATTTTCACCGTATAAATGTACATGGTCATACTTTGTAACTTTATACGGTGGATCTATTCTCATTCTTATTGTACCATTACCGTCTCGAACGTGAATAAACCCATTATTATCCGTGTATTTCCATCCGTCTGGAAGCTTTTTTAGAATTCTTTTTTATATTCATTTGGGATATCTTGCTTGTTAAGCTTACCAATAGTTTTTCCAGTAAACTTCGCAGCCTTCTCAAGATTTTTCGCTTTCTTTTCAATATCCTCAACAGTGCCAACTACCTTTCCGATAGTTTTTACAGTTCCACCAGTTAGTAATGATGCAACACCAATCGCGTAATCAGATGGTTTATATTTGTCTTTTTCGCCCATTTCATGGCCTTGTACCAATTGAATAATTTCTTTTGGCACATTAATAATTGGCCAAACATCTAATGAAGCATTCATAAATTTTGTTGTATCTCGACCAGCTTGTTCAAGCTCTCTCATTTTTTCTGGAGTAACACCAAAATCACGGAAAGCATTTGTTAAATCAATTGTACCCCATACATCATCTTCTGGATCATATTTTTACCTGTTATTAAGTCTTCCCCTATAATGAGTTGGCCAATTTCTTTTCCTGTACGGATTATAGGCGTCATGCCCAATATGAATGATACATCTCCATCATTCTTACGATCATGCATTCTAGATGGATCGCCACCTAAATCACGAAGTGCATTACTCAAGTCAATATTTCCAACAATGATGACAGCAGCAGGTATATCGATTTTATAACTTGCTATTTTATTAGCGATTTGTTATTTAGGTCCTTACATGACAGCGCATGTAAATCGATTTGGAAAGTATCATATTGATTCAAATCGCGAACCTGAAAAACTACTGTTTAATCTTTCTGTATCTTCCAAAGACATGGTATTTCATTAAAAATGGGTATAACAAAAAAACGTAGAAATAAATTGTTCCTACGGTTTTAAAATTAAAAGTATTAAATAATTAAGTTAAACCTGAACAAAACTAGATATATTAACTTGAGAACCCAATAAAGATGCTCCTTCTGGAAAGAAATATCTTCAACAACCCTATCTAGTATTAACTAATATTTTTTAACAACGAAATATCACAATACTTTAGAGTAAATGACTTTAGAAAAGAAAGTACTTCTTCTGTTACAATAAGATCTCCTCTAGTTGTTAAACAAAATTGATGTCCTGACCACGCGCTATAATCTCCATTTTCATGGTTTACTGTACCTAAAGGAATAAGCCTCCAGAAATTCGGCAATTCTTTACCGGGATACAATTCTTGAAATTCCACAGAAAGACTAATTAAGCATTCTTCCAATTTAAAATCTTTCAATTCGCTAGATAATAATGCGTTTTTCAGTTTCTCGGAAACAATAAAACAAGGTGTAGATTCTAACAAATCATCGCCAAGCCATCCATAGAATTCATAATGTAAAAATTGAACTTTTCCCGAAATTCCTTCTGTGCCAATATTCTTTTCGTTACTATAAATTGTTTTTTCTCCATGTCCACCAGCTACTTCAGGTGATAATAAATATAAGTTCATAATTTAAATCTTCCTTTTGTATTATTTGTTTACTGGAGGTATAAATTTATCTCCATATCTTTTATCTATTTCTATCATATTGAGGTTTCGCATCATCTGCAGAATGTTTTAGACGAATCGAACTATTTACAACTGTTCCTAAGTCTTTAACTACAGGCCTTTGTGTAGCAATAGAACAGGATAACGCAACAAACATTAGCGGACATTAGAAATGATAAAAATGTCCGTTTCATTTGAAAATAGCTTGATTTTAGATACATTTTCATTCTTATGAAGCAAAAAAGATCAAAAGCGTATTCTACTGTTAATGTCCGATAAATACCATTAGCGGACATCAAGTCATTACAAATAGCTATTTTATGTCCACTAATATACGAAATAATCCTTAAAATGAATGTCCGATAATACTTATTGCGTGATTTGGTGCCATTGTTACATATCCCCCCTTATCAACAATCTTTTCGGTTTAACAATATAAAGTGTAATTCCGCTAGGAATCTTTTTCTCTTTTTTCATATCACACTATTTTTGCACCAGAACCTTAAATTTTTAATTAATACTAAACAAACGTAGGAATCAATGATCCTACGTTTGTTTATAAAAGTCTATTTATTTAATAATATTTTTTACGTCTCCAATACGTATATCACCATCATGATGATACTCAATGACATATCCTACATCTGGTGAATATATCCAGGTATCAAAACTAACAGCTGTAACATCATATATTACTTCCAAAACTTGATGCAATTCTGTCTTAATTACTGGTAATGTCGCGTCATCCCAAATAAGATATACCATATGAGAATATGTTCCAAAACAATTCTGTAAATATGCTTTTATTTCATCCTCATTATATAGCTCAGCATATTTTTGAATATTTTCCCAATCAATTCTTCCCCAAAATGTGATAGGAAATGTATTTTCAAATTTTCTTATTATTGTTCTTCCTTGTGTTTCTTCTAAAATCTCAATATTTACTCCTAATGCCTCTATACATTCTTCTAATAATGTTGCCATTTTATCACCTGATTAATTATTTAAATGTTTTAATAATGCTTTAAAAGTTTCTTCATTTCCTTCAAAAGGAATTGCATATTTTATTGCTTGCTCTTTTTTTCCATTTCTAAAATCTTCTACATTGATATGCATTCCTTTATTAGGATCATAGTCTAAACGCCATCTTGCTTTATTATCGGCTGTTTTTCTACCAACAATTTTACCATAACCAGCGCTTTTTTCCATTGTTCCTATAAATGGTTGTGAATCAGCCCCTAAATCTCCCAATAAACTCATTGCTTTATTTCTTGCTTGTTCATATGTTTGAACCTTATCCAGAACAATCTCTCCAGAACGACCACCTTTAGCAGCTGCTTCTAGTGCTTTTCCTTTCTTTTCAAGATCGCTAATCTTCCCTACAACTTTACCAACAACTCGTGTTGTACCACCAGATACGACGGCCAATGTGCCCCATGCATAATCGTCTGGACCGTATTTTTGACCTGTTACTAAGTCTTCACCTTTGATAAGTTGTCCAATTTCTTTTCCTGTACCAATTATTGGTGTAATACCCAATACGAATGATAAATCCCCATCATTCGCACGATTATAAATACGAGATGGATCTCCACCCAAATCATACAATGCACTACTTAAATCAATATTACCAATATTTCTAGCTGCAGCAGATACATCAACTTTATGACTTGCTATTTTATTAGCCGAGTCCATAAAGATATTTGCAAGATCTATTCCCATCTTGAAATCTGTGAAGAATCCTGGGACTTTCGCATCTAATGCTTGTAAATCTTGCGCAATAATTGGAGCATTTTTTCGTGTTACTTGCACAAGTTCCTCCATCCCAGGTTTTGCCTCATCTATGGAATGTTTCAAACGAATGGAGCTATTTACAACTGGTCCTAAGTCTTTAACTACACCAGATAACCCTTTCGATAACTCTTGCATATTCAATGTGATTTGATGAATATCTTTATTAATCTCATTTTGACATTCAATCGCTTTGGCCGCAACCACATCTAATGCTTGATAATAACCAACATAGGCCTCAATAAGTGATTCATAGTACTGGAGTATAAAACTATATGTCTCTACACCAAAATCTAATAATTCTTTTCCATCAGCTCCAAGTAATTTTACAAGTTCTTTCCTTTGGGTAACGGTTAAATTTTTTATGTCACCTTTCATTGCATTCACTAATTCTTGCAATTTATCATGTGATTCTTTAATCACTTTCATTTTATACTGTACATCTTGCTTTGCGTTGTTTACGTTCCTAGAAATACTTTCCCAGTTCTCTGCAGCATCTAACAACCCTTGTTCTGATTCTTCTAAAATTTTAATCGTGTTATTTATGAATGGTTCGTCACTTTTTAAATAATCTAATACACCTTCAAATATCTTTACTTTCCCATCAAGCAAAGTAAGTGGACTTTTAGCCTCCTGATCAAAGATAATAGCATCATGAATACGTACATATCCTTTTTCTCCTTGATAATTAACCTCATACCAAGAACCGACTTTCCCAGTTACTTCTATCACTTCACCCTTATTCACACGTTTTGCACGTAATGCTTTTCTTAAATCTGGCTCAGGATATACTTTTTTAACAAGGGATTCTAATGTAACCCATCCTTTAACCATTTCTCCATCTTGATTAAAGGAGAATTTCTTATCTTTATATGTAAAATCTCCTGTTTGTAATGCACCTGAAGGCTGTAGTAAATACCAATTAAATTCTTGCTTCATCCAACCATTTTTTGATTCATGAGAAGCATCAAAATAATATGGTTTCCCCTCAACATTTGTAAATCCTGACTGTACAGAACCTAACGGACTAAAGTAATAGATTTTCCCGTCAATATGTTGGACTCCTGTTTGCATCACACCATCGGTTCCCAGATAATAATCTGATCCATTTGTATGTAACCATCCCGTTTGCATAAAACCATCAGTACCAAAATAATAACGTTTCCCATCAATTGCTTGGAAACCAGTTATTCTTTGCCCATCTTTTTTATAATACGTCCATTTCCCTTCTTCTTGTACCCATCCTTGTTTATTATCTAAATAGAGTGCTTCTTTTAATTGATCAATCCATTTTAATCCATTCGCAAGAAGAGCTAAATCACTATCTAGTTGTTTATCAAATTTCTTTTGAATATTGGGTGGAAAGTATTTTTCAGGATCTTTATGATACTCCGTTATCATAAAATGAGACAAATTCGTTGCTTCTTTTGTTACATCCCATGAACGAACTGGTGATTCACCAATTACAACAGATTCAAATATCCGAACATAACCGACTTCTCCTTGATATTTAACCTGATACCATAACCCCTGCTTTGAAATGACCTCTAAGACATCCCCATCCTTTACAGGTTTAGATTTAAATAGAAATTTTGTTTCTGGCTTTGGATAGATTCTTTTAACAGCAGAACGAAGAGTAATCCATCCTTTTTCCATATCCCCGTACTTATTAATTTCAAATGGTTTTCCTTGATAGGTAAATGTTCCTGTTACATACTTCCCATCTTTTAAATAGCTCCATGAAGTTGCAGAAAAACTCCATCCAGTCTTTAATTTACCAGGCTCACTATAATATAAATCGTCTTTTCCTACCTGTTTTCTCCCTTGGAATAGCCTCCCATCTTTAAAAAAGGAATACTCTATTCCATCTAAAATAATGTTATCTATTTGCTTACTTCCATCTTTTTGATAATAGTACCAATTCTCATTTTCCTTCACCCAGCCTACTTTATTTAAAACTTCGGCTGCTTCTGTAAATGTTGGTGCATAGGTAGAGAATAATAAAAATAATGATACTATAAGTCCTATGACTTTCTTCATACTCGCATCTCCTTATCAATTCATTAAAAACTTTTTAATTATATATTAGATTTTAAAATTATTAAAAATATTCAATATAAATATGCATAATTGCATATTTATATTCTCGATAGTGCGATCCCAATCATACTGGGAAGGATTTTTTCCGTATCCCTAAGTTATCTTTACCCCAAAAAAAGAACCTGTTTTCCATAGAAAACAGGTTCTTTTTCATTATTACTTCTCCGCTATACAATCTTTTATTTTTTGTAATCAAATAATTAAGATTTTTAAATAAAAAGTTTCGAAGTGAAACCCTTCTTTTGCTCAAAATAGATAGAGTATACTACAACAGTATTGGTTCTTTAATTAATGGTAAATACTCTATACTCATAGCATAATTTAATAACAAATTAATATACTCTTGATTTGGCTCTAAACAATGTATGTTCTTCAAATATCCTTGCGTGTATAAACAAGATGGTATAGCTACTGATAGCTCTTCTACAGATTCTAATAAAGGCATTATGAGCTCTAAAGCTTTCTGTTCATCAGTAGTTAGATTCGTATTAAAAAACTTCTCTATATACTTCTCTTGTTTCATTAACAGGATATCGTATCCAAAAGCTTGTAAACTATTAATAAATTGGTCCCATTTAAGCTGATTTGGATTACAAATATGCATGGTTTTATTTACTGTATTGGCCTTATAAGATAATTCAGTAATAGCTAAACTTCCATAGTCTACAGGCGTTAAATCTACATACGTATTGACGTCAGGAGCTATGCTAGATAGACATATCCCTTTTAATAATCTATAAAATGCGTTTTCATTAATATTGTATTGAAATTTACCTGTTTTAGAGTTACCCACTAAATTCCCCACACGGTATATTGTGGCACGAACTCCTTTTTCCATTGCTTCTCTGACCATTTTCTCGCCTTGAAACTTACTTTCTAGGTACAGATTATCTAAATTTTGCCCTCTATCAAAATCAGACTCAAAGAATTCAAATTCTTTTGGATCGCTTTCAGCCTGACCTACTACACTTAAAGTCGATATATAATGAAAACGCACATTTGTGTTCTTAGCTAATTCCAATAAGTATTTTGTAGACTCAACATTTACCTTTTGGAAATGCTCACGTTCGCCATAGTGTCTAACTTCTCCACCACAATGTATGATTGATTCTACGTTTTTCTTTAAATGATCCAATTGCTTTGAATCTAGACCTAGATTTATCAAAGATAAATCTCCTTCAATTAATTCTACTCTCTCCTTCAACTTTTGGAAGATTTCTTTACCAAAATAAAACTCCATTCTTTCTTTTAACTTTGCACCAATTACTTGATCTTCATTTTTTCTTACTAAACAGTAAATTGTCGTAGATGGCAACTGTAATAACCTCTCTAAAATATGTGCTCCTAAATATCCTGTTGCCCCTGTAAGGAAAACTGCTTTTGGATAATTCACCATATCTAACTCGCATTCTTCTAATTTAGTTGTTTCATAAACAGGAGTCGTTTTCGTTTCATTTTCCATACATGCTACATTCATATTTTTCTCTTTCTTTAACAACATCTTTTCCATCTCTTCAATATGAGAGGCTAATTTTTCTATGGTTCTATACTTAAAGAAATCTTGAATTTTCAAGTTAGGGTATAACGGTTTTAATTTGACTAATGCCGGCATAACTTTTAAAGAATGTCCACCCAAATTAAAGAAATCATCTTTTAAACCTATAGATTTTACGTTTAGAACTTCAGACCATACCTTTGCAATGTCTTTTTGCACTTTAGTTTGAGGTTTAAGTTTACACTCATCTTTTTGCTCATAACCAAACTCTATTTTTGGCAGCTTTTCAAAATCAATTTTACCGTTCGCCGTTATTGGTATTTCTAACACATGAGAATAATATTTAGGGACCATATATTCTGGCAATACATTTGATAAATGTAAAGCTAACTTATTTTTCTCTATCCCTATACCGTCCACTGTTTTATAATAAGCTTGCAGTAACATTCCATCTTCCGTTTGTGTTACTACAGCCTGACTTATCCCCTCAAGTTGTAACATTGCATCTTCTATTTCACCTAATTCAATTCTGTGCCCTCTAATTTTAACCTGCTTATCTTTTCTCCCCATAAATTCTATATTTCCACTTGGTAACCACCTTGCTAAATCACCTGTTCGATATAATCTTTTACTATTGTCTTCTGAAAATGGGTTTGAAATAAATGCCTGTTTTGTTTTTTCTTCCTGCTTCCAATACCCTTGAGCCAATCCTAAACTTTCAATATATAATTCACCCATAGCCCCTACCGGACAATGTTGCATATATGAATTCAATATATGAACCTTTGTATTAGAAATAGGAATACCAATTGGTATGCTTCCTAAAAGATTATTGTCGCCTTCTAAAACTGGTATGAAATAATACATTGCTGAAACGGTTGCTTCAGTAGGGCCATACTCATTTACCAGCTGTACTTGGTTTTTAAAAGTATTTTGCCAACTTCTAATGGCATTTGTTGATGCAGCTTCCCCTCCCATTATTATAAATCTTAAAGAACGTATCTTTTCGCTATCCAGTTTAGTTAATGAAGTTGATAATTCATTGAAAAATACTGTTGGTAAGTCAGAAATAGTTGCTTGAGTTTCTTGAATGGCTTGAGCATATTCGACAGTTGAATAGCGCTGTTCATCACTTAATAAATATAGTTCCGCCCCATTTAACAAGGTAGAAAAAATTTCTGATACTGAAGAATCAAAACTATGGGAATAAAACTGTGTTACTTTATCATTTGGAGAGATCTGAAATACTTCATTTCTCCATTCAACTAAATTTAATACTCCTTTATGCGTTAATAATGTACCTTTTGGTTTTCCTGTTGAGCCTGAAGTATAAATTACATATGCCAAGTCATTTGGTTTATTTAAAATTTTTACATCATCATTTATAGTCGTACGATATATATCCTCTATTATTGAAACCTTATAATCACTTACATTCAAATGACTTTTGAATTTGTTACTCGTTATAATTCTACATGCCTCACTGTCACGAACTATATAATTTATTCTATCCTCAGGATATTTTACATCGATTGGTATATAGGCAGCACCGGCTTTTAATATTCCAAGCATAGAAACGATACTATTCATACTTCTATCTAAAAATATGGCTACCTTATCACCTCTTTTTATACCTTTTTCGAGTAAATGTTGAGCTACTTGATTAGAGCTCATATTTAATTGTCTATATGTTAAAGATTCCGTTCCAGTCACTATAGCAATCCGTTCGGGTTGTCCATCTACTTGCATATAGAATTGCTCCTGTATATTTTGAAAATAAGGATATGGTCTTTCTGTATGATTTACCTTTTGATATAAAGATTCTTCTTCCTGTGATAGGAATGAAAGATTTTCATATGTTACTGTTCGTTGATGAATAAAGGCGTCCAGTATATTAAGTAAGTTTTGAGTAAACCTGTTAATTGACTCTTCCTTGAAAAGATTAATATCATACTCAAATGAAATCCCTACATAATCCAATCCTTCTTCAACAGCTAAAGAAATGTCAAACTTACTAATATCTTGTTTATTAGGTAACAACTGAAGCTTATACGCATCATGTTGCTGCAGAATATCTTTCTGATAACTAAACATAGTAGAAAAGATCGGGTTATTCCCAAAGCTTCTATCAGGATTTATTTGCTCAATTACTTTATCAAATGGGTACGATTGGTTTTGGAATGAATTCAAACATTTCTCTCTCACTACTTGTAATAGCTGTGTTAAATTTTTCACATCATTCAATTGTGTTCTGATCGCTAAGGTATTTACAAAAAATCCTTGTATTTTTTCAAATTCTTGATGATTCCTTCCAACAATCGGTGTACCTACAATAATATCTTTTTGATCCGTTAGATAATGTAACAATTGAATATACGCTGCTAAAAATAGCATATACATAGAAACATTCTCTTGTTCACATACTTGTTTCAAAGACTCTTTCATTTCATTATCTAACTTCATTTCAAATACTGTACCTTTATTTGTACTTTGACGATTCCTACTAAAATCTAAAGGAAGATTTAATATAGGAAGAGGTGCTGCAAGTTCGGCCATCCAATAAGATTTTTCTGTATCCCATCGACCTAAATTTAACTGCGCCTGTTCCCACTCTGCATAATCTACATATCGATTAGAAATAGTTGGCAACTCAGGATTCCTACGTTTAGCAAAGGCACTATATACCTTCATTAATTCATCTAATAGATTCCTTACACTCCACTCATCTGTAATAATGTGATGTAAATTAATATATAAATAAGACTTTTTCTTATTCAGATTAAAAATTCTAATCCTAAAAAGAGGGCCCTTTTCTAAATCAAATGGTGTATGATCCGTTTGATTTATTGTTGTACGTATATATTCTTGTTGTTCTTTTTTAGACATGTGTTCAATCTCATCGTGAATCAAGTCAATGGCTATTGAGTTTAAAATGACTTGTCTAGGCTCCCCATTTCTTTCAATAAAAACTGTTCGTAGCATCTCGTGTCGTTCAACTAAAAATCTTATGGTGTCTTGTAGAATATCCTTATTTAAACTCGGCTCAATATATATGTGTAGTGGTGTATCATATACTCTATTAATGGCGTTATACTTATTTAAAAACCAGATTCTTTTTTGAGCACTTGATAACTGATAACTTTCCTTATCTGCGACTTTTAATACTTGCATCTCCTGTTCTTCCCTATCATGATTTACTGCCATTAATTTATCGATGTAAGCAGATAGACTAGCAATCGTTGTATACTCAAAAATATCTCTAATTTCAATTTTTAGATGAAACTCTTTTTGAATTTGATTTAACACTTGCACAGCAATTAATGAATGTCCCCCAAGTTTAAAAAAGTCATCCTCTCTGCTGATTCTATATTTCCCTAAATTTAAAATCTCTGCCCATGTTTTTGCCAATCTTTTTTCTGTTTCACTTATCGGTGGAACATATTGCTTCTGCATGTTTGCAAGTAAAGATGGGATTTGTAATTCTAATTTTTTTCTATCTAGTTTCCCGCTTGGTGATACAGGAAAACTTTCAAGGTGAAATACATAATTTGGCATCATAAAATCTGGTAAACTTTCACTTAAGAATGTTTTTAATGCCTCTTGTTTTAGTTCTGTATTGTCTTTTGATAAATAAAAGCTAACGATTTTGTCGTTTTGATACGTGAATACTACAGCATCTCTCACTTCTGGATGTTTAAATAATGTTCCTTCAATTTCATCCAGCTCAATTCGATACCCACGTATTTTTACTTGATTATCTTTCCTTCCGATAAATTCTAAATTTCCATTCGGTAAAAGACGTACTAAATCTCCAGTACGATACATCTTTTTATCGTGATTATAGGATTTATCAAAAGAAATAAACGCCTCTTTTGTTTTTTCCTGTTGATTTAAATATCCGTTGGCAACTCCATCACCGCCAATAAATAACTCACCTACTACACCTGACGGACATAATGTATTGAACGGACTAACCACGAAAACTTCACTATTAGCAATTGGTTTACCGATTGGGATATTAGAAATTTCTTTTTGTATCTCACGATTTACTTCATACATGGTTGCACATACAGTAGTTTCAGTAGGACCATATGCATTAAGAACTGGAATCTTTAACCCTAATTTACTTTGCCATTTACGAACTGATTCAGCAGGTAAAGTTTCCCCTCCTACAAATACACGTTTTACAGAATTTAATTTAAGTAACATTTCTTTTGGCATATCAGCTATTAATTTAAAAAACGCAGTTGGTAAAACCACATTTGTAATACCATTCTTTTCAATTACATTTATAAATTCCTCTGCTGAACGTTTTTCGATTTCAGAAATTAAATGCATTCTCCCTCCACATAGCAAAATCGGAAATATTTCCATAATGGAGGCGTCAAAAATGATCGTTGCAAATTGTAAAAACACATCTTCTTTTCCTAAATGAAATGTATTGATTACTGAATATGATAAATTAACTACGCCTTTATGTGGTACAACGACTCCTTTTGGCAAACCTGTTGAACCTGACGTGTAGATAATATAAGCTGCATCTTCTATGGTATGTGTAGACGCAATATTTTCTATAGAATTAGCGTAGTGAAAATCTTCTAGATAAATTGTATGAATCGCAAACCTTTCAACCAATCCCCTGTATTCTTTCTTCGTAATAATCATTTGACTTTCGCTATCTTTTAAGATGTATTCTATTCTTTTTTCAGGAAACTTTGGATCAATTGGTACATAAACTCCACCTGATTTTAAGATGCCTAGAATCCATACAATGGTATCAATCTCTCTCTCCATTGTAATACTTACACGTTGTCCCTTTTTCAAATCATTTTCACGTAAATAATTCGCTATTTGATTTGACCTTTGCTGTAATTCATAATAGGTAATGGATTTGTCCCCCATTGAAATCGCTATTTGATTTGGCGATTCTAATGCTTGTAGATCGATTAATTGATCTAATGTTTTTGAATGAGGATATGTAAGAGCATTTGAGTTCATCTCTTTGTATAGACGATGATCTTTTTCTAAAAGCAAATCCAATGAATGAATAGGTTCATTCACATTCTTCATTAATTTTTGTAACAAATATATATACCTTTCGACTAAATCACTAATACTCTCTGGTTTATATAATGCTGAGTTATAGTCAACCTCAATTTTATTCTCTGTTTCCCCTTCATATCGCATTATTCTCCAAGTCATATTAAAAGGATTTACTCTTTTACAATCTGTTAAAACTGTTGACTCAATATCAGGAATTTTTAATTCTGGTATCTTCATCGTATTAAATGCTGTGGAATATACCATATTATCATTTGTATTTTTATTTAGATTTAAATCTTTTACTATATGTGAGTAAGGATTATGTTTATACGTAATAGCTAGATGAATAGATTTATTCACTTTATTAAGTATTTCCTTAAATGTTTCTCCCTTTTCTATTGTTATACGTATAGGTACTGTATTAACAAAATAGCCAAAAGTATCTCGTTCTTCTGTATGTGGTCTAGTATTAATTGGAATACCAACAATTATCTCTTCAGCATTTGTCATTTGATGAAGTAATGTACAATAAGTACTTAACATTACTCGATAAATACTTATATTATTTTTTTTAGCAAAACATTGTATTTGATAAAATAGATCCGAATTAATATTCTTGCTTATATTTTGATCTGTATATCTCTTTTCATTTATTTTATTAAAATCAATAGGAAACTCTGTAGGAGTTAATTCACCTTGTAAATAATCTTTCCAATACGATGATCCTTCTTTATATATTGCACTATCAATAAAACCCTCCTCATACTCTACGAGGTTCTTATAAGGAAATTCAAATTCTACATTTGTCTTCCCTTGAAGTAATTCACCATACGTATTGGATAATTGTCGGATGAAAACTCCTAAACTCCATCCATCGTAAATAATGTGATGAAACATTAAATGTAAAACAAATGTATCTTCACTGAATTTAATAATGTGGAATTTAAACAAAGGCCCCTCTTCTAAACTAAATTTCTCATTCACTATAGATTCTAAGAAATTTTTAAAAATAGATTTTTGTTCTGTGTTTTTAAAAGCAGTTAAGTCCTTAATTGGTATATCAAATTCTACATTCTTTTGAATTAATTGCTTTATTTTTTCATCCCTCTTCTTAAATATTGTACGTAGCGCCGGATGTGATTGCACTATCGTAGTAAGCGTTTTCTTTAAAACCTCTATTTGAAGTTTTCCTTTTAACTTTATTATAATCGGTTCATTGTTCATTCCTTTTTCTATTTCCATTTGATGAGCTATCCATAATGCTTCTTGGCCTACTGTTACATCCAATTCTTCTACAATTTCATATTTCTTTTGTATTTCTTTCATATGAATTTCTCCTTTTATAAATATTTAAAAACGGATAATATTTACAGTTACAACTATATGTACACATTCTGCAATTTGTAAATCTATATTTTCCGACTAAATTCAACATTTATTTCGCTTATTGCATAGTTATTAAAATTATGAATAAAACTCATATTTATACTGTATCAATTCATACTTTTATTCAATTTAAGCATAAAAAACCATTTCACTAATAATTCTAATTTCTTTTTATACAGCAATCTTACATATTTTATTAAAGGAAATAGTCTAATTTATACTCCGAAAATAAATTCAAGAATATTCCAACTGGTCACTATATATACTTCTAATAACATAAACTGTAAAGGAGGAGTCCGTACATAATGGAATATAGATTATTAGGTAACACCGGGTTAATAGTTTCAGAGATAGGATTCGGTTCGTGGGCGATTGGTGGAGATGAATGGGGAGCAGTAAAAGATAATGAATCACTTGATGCAATTGAGAAAGCGATTGACCTAGGAGTCAACTTTATTGACACTGCTGATGTTTATGGATTAGGTCATAGTGAAACACTCGTTGCAAAAGCCATAAATAATCGCAGGCAGGATATCATTCTTTCTACAAAAGGTGGATTAATTGGTCATCATTATGACCCAAATCAACCAGCCGTTTATGGAGATCCTCAAAAGATCATTGATGCGTTTGAGGCTAGTTTACTGCGGCTTAAAACGGATTATATAGATGTGTACTTTTGTCATATTTGGTGGGATAAACATGAAGAAACAGAAGCCTTTCTACAAGCTTTCCAAACCTTAAAAAAATCTGGTAAAGTGAGAGCCGTTGGTGTTTCTACTAATGATTTAGATTATATAAGACATTTTAATCAAGATAATGATTTAGATGTCGTACAATTCGATTATAGTATTTTGAATAAAGAACCTGAAAAAGACATCCTTCCTTATATTGAAAAACATAATTTAGGTGCTGTGATAAGAGGTCCACTTAAGATGGGGATTTTAACTGGGAAATTTAATCATGAAACTCAATTTCCAGACGATGATTTAAGAAAAGATTGGCCCAAAGAAAAGTGGTTTAAAGATAGCTTAAACAAAGTAGAGAAATTACGTTCACTTGTACGCTCAAATCGAAGTTTAGCGCAAGTTGCTTTACGTTATGTTTTAAGTCACCCTGCCGTTTCAGTTGCTATTCCTGGTGCAAAAAGTTCTACTCAGGTTAAAGAAAACTCTTCCCACTTAACTCGTCCATTATTATTAGATAATGAAATTGAATTCATTAAAAAGCTTTGATCAGCTCGTTATTCTCCCATAAAAATCAAACTGATGTAGCTACCAAATCCATACCATTACTTCTTCTCCACTAAAACATATCTTTAACACTTCCACCTTATTTTTTCCCTTTTCTCAGCAATATCTACAGTTTATAAGGTAGTTGAACCCTTTTATTCAACTACCTTATAATACGTTCTACATTATATTAAAATATCTACTACACTAGTTGAATACATGCTAAGGCAACATGCAAACCGAATAAACAATTAATTCAGAAATATTTTTAGAAACTTCATTATCTCACAATTACTTTTTTTAAAATAAATCAAAAAATTTTTCTTTACTTTAAATTCCATAATTCATATAATCTTCTATGGAATTACATTTTTTTCTAAATAGCTCCTCATTTCTAAGTATTCAAAAGGGCAATTAAAAATTATTATACCCTTATGTTTAACCAAGTAAAATAAAAATCCAGTTTTTCACAAGGAGAAGTGACTGCATGCAAGATATTTTAAAACTATTTCCGAGCGTTGACGGAAATGAAGAAAAACAACAACTTTTATTAGAATCTATGCAGAAAATAATTAAAAATCTTGACCAATTAAAAAATGAAGAGCGAGCTACTTTAGGTAAATGTGAGGAAAAATCAGAAGGATACTACAATGGCTTAATTCACCAAAGTCATATTCCACTAGCTGGAATCACTATGTCTGAGGTTATAGAAGAGCTAAACCAATTTATGAATGGACATCCGTATCCAAATAAATATTACTTGTCTAACGCTGTACCACTACCAAGTATACCTTCACTATTAGGGGTAATGACAATGGCACTTTTAAATGGTAATGGTGTTTGGGATGTATATGGTCCAGGGGCAGCAGAAGCAGAAGTAAAAGTGGTATCCATGCTTTCAAAACTGATAGGTTATAATCCACATAATAGCGGTGGATATACCACATGGGGTGGACAAGGTTGTGTATTTTCGAGCTTACGCTTAGCAATTTCTAAACAATTTCCATCGGCAAAAGAACATGGTGCTCCACAAAATGTATATTGCTTTGCTTCTGAAAATGCACATTATAGTTTATTAAAGTCAGCTGAAGCAACTGGTATTGGGTCAAATCACTTAATAAAAGTGAAAACTGATCCTTATACAAGTTCTATGGATATAGAAGATTTAGAGGCTAAAATGATACAAGTTATTAACAATGGCGGTATCCCCCTTTATATTCTAGCTACCATGGGATCAACAGACACATTTACTATTGATGATATAAGAAAAATTAAAGAGAGCGCTGAAGCAATACAGAAAAAATATAAATTAAAACCGATTTATATCCATGCTGATTCTGCAATGGGCGGATTCTATAGTTTCTTTAATAATTATAGTTTTGAAGAAAATCCACTCTCATTTGAATCTAATGTAAAAAATGCCTTACAATACGTACAAGATAAAATGCAATATATGTCCCTTGCTGATAGTGTATGTTTTGATTTTCATAAATTAGGACAAACACCTTATGCTTCAAGTATTTTAATCGTAAAAAATCATACTGATTTACAACTGATGGACATTGAACAAGATGACACACCTTATCTTGGTAATAGGTCATATGGAAGTTATCATACAGGCTATACCTTAGAATGTTCACGATCTGGTAGTGCTATTCCAATGTATATCAATCTATTAGCCTTTGGAATTGAAGGATATCAAAAAATATTAGCAAATTATATCCGTGTAAATCTATTATTTAGAGAGAAGTTGCGTAAGGCCCTGCCTCAAGTCGCAATCACAAATGATTTTACATATGGACCAATTACAACTTTCCGTTTCTATCTGAATGGAGATGGCCAAGAAAATTGGGAAAAAGAACGAATTGGCCTTGCAACAAAAGAAGAGATTGAGGATACAAACCGATTAAATATAGAACTATTTAATTACCTAGGAAAAAATCGCGATCAAGTATTTTTTGGTGATACAACTCGTTCTTGTGTAGTAGATGTAATAAACAGTTATGATAGAAATCCGATTTCTACATTAAAATTCTTTTCTATCTCTCCATATACAACTGTTGAATGTATAGATGAGGTCGTAGAATTTCTTTATGAACATATTTCGATTGCTACTAAACAGATTCATTCATATGTTTCATAACCATATTTGTTAGCGCTTTAATAGTTAAACTTAACTAGATGAAATAAAATTTTTAATCCTTTTAATTACTATTCACTATATCAGGAAAGAGGAAAAACATATGAATATAGAGCTACTTGATACACACCACGTGAAAGATGCAGCACATTTACTTGCACATTCTTTTGTGAATAATGAACCTCTTGTAAGCAGTTTACAAATTCCTTTTGCTCCTTTTCACAAAATGTGCGAAGAAATGATGAAACAAGCTGTATCTCAAGCTATGTCATTTGTAGCAATAGAAAATTTTCAAATTATTGGAGTTCTTTTAACAAAAAAATTAACCCAGCCACTAATAGATACAGAGAAAGCGATTGAACTATGCCCACAAATGGAACCTATTTTTCAACTTTTAGATACATTAGAGACAGAATCTATTGAGTTTTCTCATTTAGATAAAGAAAAACTGGTCTATCTAGATATGGGCGCTTGTCATCCAGATTGGATGGGAAGTGGTATAGTCACTACCCTTCTTTCACATGCCATTCAAGAAATAAGTAAAAGAGATTATGATTTTATTGCTGCTTGTACAAATAAAATTTCTCAAAAAATCCTAAAAAAACTGTGTACGACCTATGAAATGAATGAAATAGTGTATAGTAATTTTCTTTATAAGGAAGCATACCCATTTGCTAATACAACAACTTCCTTAGCAGCCCAATTACTATATATACCTCAATCCCAATTTGTCATCGAGGCCATATAAGTTTGTGAAGAAGACTAGCTGTACTTGAGTGCAGCTAGTCTTCTATATAGAGTGCATTAGTAATAGATATTCAAATTAACTTAGGTGACACCTTTTAAGCTTTAACTTATTCGAATTAATAACACTTTCTCAGCATGTCTTATTTCTCAACTTAACCTAGCGGTATCCACCTTCTATTTACTTCAACATGTTATACCATTATTGGATTAACTTTTATCCAAATTAAAACAACCACTATATGTACAAGCATTAGAAAATAGGAAGCATAATATAGAATATTGCTACCTATTTGTATGTTGTATCAACAAGTAGATGCCTTTCAAATAGATTCATTTCATAAAAAGGCATAGGTTTTTTCTTAATATGGTATGTAAGTAACTTTATATACCAAAAGAAATAACACATAATTTTTAATAAAGGAAGTGAAGTCCATGTTACCTTGCCAAGGTACGTGCAATCAATATGTAAATTTTGAGGTTTCAATTAAAGCTCCTGAAGGATATATAATTAATGATACCAATTACACTGGTGCCGTCACCTGGAATACAAACCGCTTAAAATGTGCATTTGAACCATGTACGCTACAAACACCGAACCCTTGTCTTCTTCAAACTGATTTACCAGATGGTTCCTATCCAGTACACAGTGTTCGCATCTATGGTGTACTTTCTATGCTTGTTAGTATTTCCCCTGTTCAAAATCAATATGGACAAGGAGCTGCAGCTTTTTCTAAATGGCACAAATTCTCCATCAATCAGATTATTTATTATACAACGGATTCTAATTGCTGCTTTGATTTTAGTGGCTTTAAACTTAAGAGTCTAACAATCACACCACAAGATGATAATACGTTTATCTTAAGTGGCACCCTTTCCCTTTTACCAGTGCCACCAAATCCTCCTATTTATGCTTTTACAGCAAATCAAGATGATAATACTCTTTCAGTAATTAATACAGCAACACAGACTGTTCAGCAAATAATTGATCTCCCTTATCAGCCAATTAAGGTTGCTGTTAACCCCAATAAAACATATACGTTAGTTTCGCACTTTTATGATAACCGTGTTTCTATAATTACAAATGAAACCCTTGCCATTACCTCTACTCTCTCAATAAATAAACCGATTGATATTGCATTTTCTCCAGACGGTCAGTTCGCATATATACTAAATATTTCAACTGAATCAATGGATATTACTACAATTAACATTCTAACTCAAACGATCTCTAATACGATCTCAATCGGAGTAAGTGGGTTTTCAAGTATAGCCATTGATCCAAATGGACAATACGCTTACATCGTAAATGCTAACGCTTGGAGTATTATAAAAGTTAATTTAAATACAGGTGATATCGTAGAAGAGCGTCCTACTTCAAATGATTATCCAAACATTATTGAAATCAGTTTATTTGATGGATTCGCTTATGTTACAGAAGAAATGGTGGCGTCTGGGACCACTCTTACAGTGATTGACTTGTCTACTTTCCAAAAGATTGGAGATATTCTTACTGGGGCCTATTACAACTCGTTTCTTTCTCTCTCACCTAATCAACCTCTAGCATTGTTAGGAGACAAAACAAACAATGAAATCAATATTATTGATACAGCACAAAGACTATCTACAGGAACAATTTCTATCAATGGACCAGCAGACGCTGCCTTTACACCTAATGGGGAATTCATCTATATTGCCCAGCCAGAACAAAACACAGTTACGATCCTTAACTCCGTTGATTATACGGTAAATACAGTAGTAACGGTTGGAGCATCGCCAGGAAGTATTGCAATATAAAGTTTAATGCTTATTAACATTTAAGGGACACTCAGGTTTTAGAGCCCTACTTAATTTAACTTTATACACTCAATATTTCATATATACAAAAAACTTAGTCCTTTCTCTATATTCAAGGACTAAGTTTTTACTTTTTAAGTAACGATTTATATACGGCTACTCTCTTGAACACTTTAAAACATATTATCTAATAACTCCTGAATATTTTCTATCATTCTTTCCATAACAACTCTCTTTCATTTTGTTTATCTACAAATGCATACCTTATTCCTTATGTCTATCTAATCTTCTTAAAGGAATCCAATTTAAAATTCATTATACAAGTAAACAACCGTTCCATATGTAGAGAATTTAAGAAAAAGAAGTGAAATTACTGGATTCCCCTTTCTTCTCATGTTTTTTAGAAGTTCTTTTAAGTCTAATTCTATTTTATTCCTGCTACATAACATTCCACTAATTAATATCATATTATATGGCTATATTAAAAATTTACCAAATCATTAAAGGAATCTCCTTTCCCCTATCGAATTATTGTAGAGGAAAGGAGAGGAATACATGGAAATTCTAGGATTAGATCCTCGCGCATTAGCGACTTTAGGTGCACTTGAATACACCAATCGTCGCAATAAATTAATCGAAGACTCGGAGAATAACATATACGAGTGTAAAGAAATAAAAGAAATACTTCAATCACTCCCTAAAGAGAAGCAGATTGAGGTTCTTGAGAATCAAGCTCACTTTGAAGCTGTGGCAAAGATGATTGAACAAAACAATTTAATTCTTTTAGAACAGATGAAAGCTCTACAGCTAATTCAGAAATAATAAACTTATGATTGATTAATTCTACATATGCTTCCATAAATAATGTATCTTTATTTATACCATCAGCCTCTGTTTTTACAGAGGCTTTTGTTATGCGTTGATTCATATTCTGAATTTGAATAGTTTCTTTCACATGTACGAATAGATCTTCCAATAAACCTGGTGTCGACTCTAATTCTTGTTTTTCAATCTCCTCTGTAATAGCACTTATAAATTCCCATAGTACTTTTGCACCTAGTAGTTCCGCTAATCGTTTTTCACGCATTTCAAATGTTTTCATGTTCATGCAAATACACTCCTATTATTTATATATAATGATAAAAATATTATTTTTTATGTAAAATTTCCTAAGACACTTTCCAAACTTACATTTCTAAAAAATAACTACATAATCTTAAAAATCTAATATTATTCAACACACTTCGTGTTGTTCTGAATCAAAAAAAATTGTTTGGACTGTAACACCATAAAAATTCGCTAATTTTATTTTTATATTATCCCGTGGAATTCTCTGGCCATTTTCATACATTTGCAATGTACTAACACTGATTCCCACAGCCCTTGCCACTTCTTCTCTAGATTTTTCATTTCTTAAATTAATTAGATTTTTGGCCACTCTTTCATAATTCATGTCTTCTCCCCCTAAAACCACATTTCGTGTTGTTACTTAAAATATAAACTGCACACTTTGTGTTGTCAATAGATTCTAATTATCAACTTTTAAAATTTTTAATTATTTAACACATATTGTGTTAATATATTATCAGGTGATAGAATGAAAACGTTTGGAAATATAATTCGTGATTTAAGAAAACAAAGAGGAATTACGCAAAAAGAACTTGCTCACTCGCTTCAGCTAAGTGAAAGTACAATTGGTATGTACGAACGGAATGAACGTCAACCTGATTACAATACCTTGATACGTATAGCAGATTACTTTAATGTATCTACTGATTTTCTTCTAGGGCGAGATTTTAATGTTACAGAGGACGGAAACAAAATAGAATTAGATCAATGGCTAAAAGATATAAAGTTTGCACCATCCCAAAAGCGTGAAGAATTAAAACGTTTTTGGAAATTCTTAATGCAAGAAGAAGAGTAATCAAATAAACCTTCCCCCATCCTTTCAGGGGGAAGGTTTATTTGATTACTCTCATACTTTATAACACCAATGATCACAAAATTGGTCACATTACCTACAAAATATATTCAATTTTGTTGACTGCATCCTCATGCATCGTTCGCAGCACACACCAGTAAGTATTTAATGTGATTTTGATGTTTCTATAACTTTTAATCTCTCAGAAATAATTTTCACATTCACATCCTTAGCTAGTAGGTTTATTGCATGGGTATGACGTAAAACATGAAAGTGAACCTTAGGAACACCCGCTTTATGAATATCCAAAACTTTTCCACCTAGTAACATGTGGTAATACAGTAGAATTTTCTATGCATTTATAAAAAAGAAGTCCTCCTTTAAAACTTTAATTTTCAAAATCACCCATCTTTCTTATCCTCTCCATAAATGTATGTGTACCCTGAGAGTAGCGGGTTTTCTTCTTTATTATGTATCTCTGGATTTAAATATCGGATTATATAACTCGGAAAAACACGTTGCTCCATCCAATTCACATTAATTCATTATCTTAAATGAATAACTTCTCCTGATATAAACTCCAAATTTAAGTACCTTTATTATATATAGGTGTAATATCACACCTTTCTAAAAATCAAACTTCACGTGCGGCATAACTTTCACCTATTCCTTTACGATAAAACATCATATTAAGGACTTATTCATACCATTATGTGTTACATTGTTAATTTTTTTAATCTATTTATATAAATTTTCCTTTCGATTGAATTAAAACCCTCAGCTCTTCAACAGTAACCAGTGGCTTACGATGAATCATACTATGACAATTAGGGCAAAGCATTGCTAAATCTTCAATTTTAGTCGTTTCATCGTTTTTCATTTCAGATATCGGTTTTCTATGATGTGCCTCTATGAAATTCCTTCCTCTATCACCATAAACTTGTTCAAAGTCCATTCCGCACGCCTCACAATAAAGCCTCCCATGTACTTGGATAAAGCGTTCCTTAGCTTGTTTAACTAATTTATTATTACGTTCTCTATATCTGTGTAATCTAAACTTTTCTTTCCCTTCAGGAAAATCATCTTCTTCATCCACATGTGTATCAAGAGTTATTGTTATAGCTTCTTCACTCAATCGTATTAGAACATCCTTAATAGGATTAAAATTTTCCATTTCTTTTTGTAACAGAGACAGAGCATCAGAAATATTTATTCCTTCAAAGATTCCTTTATGGTCATTCTTTATCCCAATATGATGTAGAATACCCATAGCTTCATAACCTTTGCTCTCCTTCGAATCTAAACCAAGGATATTTTCATCAATCCAGCATTGACTTTTAGCATTGAATAAGTACTCATATACAACAGAATCTCTTATTTCCTCTCCATAAGAACTATACTCTCGGTTTCTTTTAACTGGTTCTAACTTTGAAGTTGAAGTAACTTGAACAGAACCTATTCCTTCATATTCTTCCAAACTTGTAGAAAAAGAAACCTTATAGTATTTCTCATCTATCTTTTTAAAAATCATATACGGTACGTTATCATCAACTTTATTACCCTTTCTAAATTCTTCATATATAATAGGATACTTCATTTGAACATACTCGGTTAGTTTACTAGGCCATAATAATTTTGTCCTAGCTTTTTCTCCCAACCCCTTTCTAATCCTAGCAAGATAGTCTTGTTTCATAAACTCTAGAGTTATTTGAAAATTGCTATTTTCCTTCATTACATCTATCTCAAAAAAAGACCTTATATCAATAGGAATACCTGTTTCATTATTAATAAAAGAGGATTTATCCATTTTTTTCATAGCAATATTATTTGATTTTAAAGCCCATGAATGTTTACTTATTTCTTTTTCTTTTAAAGCTGAATTAACCATACTATTTAGATTCATCATCATTCTCCTGTTCTTGATTATATTTAGAATCAAATAAGTCTTTAAAGTTTAAATAGAAGAGCGAGACTTATCTCAATTCATATACTACCATAATATTATTAATAAGCTACTAACCCAATGATACCAAGGGTTTGAGACATTTTTATAATGTTTTGCTGATACTTCCGAATCCCGATCTAATAAGTATGATATAACGATACACAAGCAAATAACAGGTACATTTTATTTTATTAAAATCAGGTTACAAAAAACGTTACATTTAAATTGCATATCAAGTGCTAATGAAATATTGATTTTATTAAAAACACTCTTAGCTTAGCCCCTTCAGCAAACAATTCTAGAGACTCCATTCTTCTCCTTATAATGAGCAGAGAGTTGAATGTGTACTATCCCGTAAGTCATGTCCGGCTTCGTAGAAACAAAAGTAAAGATAAAAATAGACCTCCCTAAAGAAGTCCATTTTTAATTATATATTGTTATTGACGGTTCAAGTATTTGTTCTTCACTTACTTTTCCTTGATAGCCCTTAGAATTGAACCAGTTGCAATTAACATCGTACCTGCTACAAAAAATGAAGCACTAAGTACAAAGAAACCTGTAAGTACATTTGTATTGATAATATAATTATACGCATCTCCGCCTACGTAGGCATATTTATTTGAATCGGTATATGTTTCAGAATTTTGATATCCTCCGAGTCTATCGAATCCTAAGAAAAGTAATACTGCTGAATGAATGTAAAAGATAATTCCCCAAATTGTCCATTTTTTTGTTTTCACGATAATTCTCCTTTTTGTACCTGTTATTTATTAATTAATTCATTTATACAGTTTAATTGTTTTCTATTAGAATGTAAATCATATTAATCTCGACTTTCTTAGCCTCAACATCTATTCCTAGCTTATCAACTTCTGATGTTAATTGATTCTTATTATAAACAAGGTTTAAAACCTCTTAGAACCCTGTCCTTCTATTGTCAAGTTTCTTTCGCTCAGCATCCATGCCTTCTTTAACCTTTCTCTTTATGTTTGTTAATTCATTCTCTTTATCATCAATTTTCTTTTTCAGCTTCCACACTCTCATATTTCTTTCTCGGACACTCAACATTTCCATACCATGTGTCTGAACCAACCTATACCTATCCTCTCCACTAGTCCTCCTCCGATTGTGAAAATCCCCCCTCTACATCAAACAAGGAATGAGTCTCCTCATTCTCCTTACCGTCTTTATCTTCCACAACAATCTCAGCCAACATCATTTGATTACTTATATCTTGTAGTAATTCATAAACATCACTAGATTCCAAGATATTATCATCGCCTGCATATCTACCACCATATCGAACAGTATTATTAAAAATATCTTCGAACAAACCTCGCTTTTCAGCTTGTTTAAATAAAAAATTTGAAAATCTGTCCCTTAAACCCAATTTCTCACCGCCTTTCAATTAACGAACGTTTCCGGATCCGTTAAAGTAGCTTTGTTCATATTTTAAATTTAACCTTTATTATGCATGGTTAGACAATTATGCATGGACAATTTCCCAAAAAGTATACAGCTAAATATAATATTGTGGAAAACAAGATTAAGATAAGGAGTGATTGTCTTTGTACCGTCAGTATTGTTATAAAGTCCCTTATACCTATGCCCAATGTATGGCGGATTGCACACCTGGAGCTCCAGGTTTCGAATATGAATGTCGGCCTATATGTTGGCAGTATAAAACAAGACCTTGGTATCTACAATGTACAAGACCTACGGCATATACAACTTATGGCATGAACCAAGCTGTACCTTATAATCCACAGCCATCTTATTCTCCCTATTCCTATCCTGAAACGATGTACGTAAATTCGCATAGTACTCATTCCCCTTCAAATGATCCTTGTATGAAAGAATGCGCAAAAGGTGGAAGTAGTCCTTTAGATTGTTGCTATTACTGCGGATGGTGCTAACAGATATTCCTAGAGCCAAAAAGAGCTTTGGGCATCAGGTAGGCATTGTATCATATTAAAAAAACCCATCTTATCTAAGTTGGGTTTCTTATTTCATCCAATGTAACTAATACATATATTGTTGTATTGAGTTTTAAGAGGAAACCGTCTGTTTTAGTTGGCATTCACCCAATTATGCATAGACAATTATTCAAAAATATACAGATGAATAAAATATCGAGAAAAATATGATTAAGATAAGGAGTGATAGACCTTGTATTATCATCCATCTTCACCTTCAAGTCCACAGCAATATTATTATCCCTCTCATCGCTCAATGACTACACCTTATAAGCCACAATCAAATTTATATCATAATAAAGCGACAATGAAGTTATTTACGTTTAAAAGTTTAAACAAGTATAACCCCGTTCTATAATTAGGACGAGTTTATACTTAAAATAATTTAATTTTTGATGTAAGATATTCACTATCCAAAAATATAATAATAAATTCGTTTAAAAATGAATTCTTTGGCTCTTTTATATATTTCTTATTGAGCGTTTATACATTTTCATTGTAACTAACCAGCTAGTAATTGTGATTCCTGCAAAAAGTAATAGCAAATTACTATACAAATGAGTGGACAGATCAGCATTTATAGGTAATAATTTTCGATTTAGCAAATGTATCGATAATAATCCACCTACAATTGCAATACCCATTCCTTCCGATAGAAAGCTTGTGAAATTAAGCAAACTCATTCCAGCACCAGCTTCCTTTTGTTCCAAACTACTTGAAACAATGGTAGAGATAACTGTTTTCGTAAAAGAAAGCCCGGCAAAAACAAACATTACTATAATTGTTATGACCCAAGGCGTTGTTTCTATAAAAAAGGCTGCTACTAAAAAGCTTATAGAAAGAAATGCAACTCCAGTTGTTAATACAAATAGAGAACCTTTCTTATCAACAAGCACTCCCCCAATATAACCGAAAACAATAACACTCATTGCTCCAGGAAAAATAATCCCACTTCCAATTGCGGCAGTACTTAATTGGTAGACATCTCTCATCATGTAAGGAACCATAGAAATAAATCCTGCTACGGTTCCCAATATAAGTCCTCCACAAATGATTCCAATCATAAATGATATATTTTTTCCTAGCGAAGGATTAACAAAAGGATTAGACACTTTCCTAATATGTTTAACAAATATCAAGAAACATATAATGCTAACAACTAGAAAGGAAATTCTATAAGATGTCGTAAACATTATAAAAAATACAATACCGACGGACATATATATTATTCCTTTAACATCAATACTTCCTTTTATTACATCTTCCTGTTTCAATAATTTTGCAAGGAAGGGAACAGTGATAATCGTTACAACAGGCAAAAGCAGTATATAAGACCAATGAGCATATTCGGCAATTACTCCACCAACAGATGGTCCGACACCTTCTCCCATAGCTACAATGGACCCAATAAGCCCAAATGCTTTACCGCTATTTTCTTTTGGAATATAACGCGCAACAACAACCATTACAAGTGCTGGAAATGCAGCTGCGCCAGCTCCCTGTATAAACCGAGCCAGAATAAGTACAGAAAAGAACGAATGTC
The DNA here is from genome assembly GCF_038008465.1 of Bacillus sp. CH_48. Classification (NCBI taxonomy): domain Bacteria; kingdom Bacillati; phylum Bacillota; class Bacilli; order Caryophanales; family Bacillaceae; genus Bacillus; species Bacillus sp. CH_48. Next base: position 459,970 of record NZ_JBBOZF010000001.1, read on the forward strand.
CAACAAACCCGATAACTGATCCGAAGCAATTTACTATAATTCCAAATAGGAGTAGCTTTTTACTGCCTAACTGATCCGATAACTTTCCATATACAGCTGTTCCTATAGAAAAAGTTAATATGAACGCTGTATTTATCCAGTTTATACTTGCTGGCTCCTTATTAAAATCACTAGCGATATCAGGTAATGAAACATTCAAAACCATTTCGTTTAAAACACTGAAAAAAGAAAGAACACAGAGCCATAATAAAATTTGATTATGGCGTAATATTGAATGTGAATGAGATAAATTCACACTTTACCCTCCAATAATAAGGGTAGACGTAGTTTATAGGGTCATTGATACGCTTTCCCTCTTTAAATGTACCCAATTATATTTATTGCACTTCATAAATAATTCCTCCCCAAAAATGATTTATATATTATATCAAATATATATAATTTAAAATAAAACATATTCTACAATACGTTGTGCATAGATAATAAATTAATCCGACAATCCCGAAATAACATATTTGAGCCTAAAGAAATAAAATTCCTTAAAGAGAAGCAGGTTGAGGTTCTTGAGAGTCAAGCTTATTTTGAAGCTGTGGCAAAGATGATTGAACAAAACAATTTAATTCTTTTAGAACAGATGAAAGCTCTACAGCTAATTCAGAAATAACAAACTTATGATTGATTAATTCTACATATGCTTCCATAAATAATGTATCTTTATTTATACCATTGGCCTCTGTTTTTACAGGGGCTTTTGTTGTGCGTTGATTCATATTTTGAATTTGAATCGTTTCTTTCACATGTATGAATAGATCTTCTAACAAACCTGGTGTAGACTCTAATTCCTGTTTTTCAATTTCTTCTGTAACAGCACTTATAAATTCCCATAGTACTTTTGCACCTAGTAGTTCTGCTAAGCGTTTTTCACGCATTTCAAATCTTTTCATATTCACATTAAACACTTCCCTTATCTAATATTTTCTTAAAAATAACTTATAATTTATTTCGTTTTAGGAAAAAATATAGAAACATAACTTATCACGTTTCTAATTACACAAAACGTGACATTACTCTTCAAAAAAAAGAGTCCAATCAAAATTTAGTACCTTAGCTATATTCTTTGCAACAGGAACACTTGGATTTCTTTCACCACTTTCAATCATTGCATACATACTTCTAGATATTCTTGCCTTATATGCAATATAATCCTGTGTTTTCTCTCTATATTTGCGTTTTTCCAATAACCATAACCTCATTGTTCCCATCCTTTTATTGTCACAAAATGTGTACCTAATAATCACATTACATGAAAATAATTATAAATTCAACATTTTTTACACATTTCGTGTACTTTATTAAATGTTACATATTGTGACGTTATAATTGATATAGAAAACATCTAAAAGGAGGTAGCATATGTTTGGCACAAGACTACTCACTCTTCGAAAAGAACGCAAACTGCGTCAAGAAGACATGGCAAAACAACTAGGGATCGCCCGAACTACATATGCAATGTATGAACAAGGAAATCGTGAACCCGATTATAATACATTGATAAAATTAGCCACTTTCTTTGAAGTATCAATTGATTACCTCCTCGGTACAACTAAAATAAGACAAGTTACAGACATACAAGATCCTGCCCTTTACCAATGGTTTAAAGATATAAGCAATGCGACTCCTCAAAAACGTGAGGAATTAAAAAAGTTTTGGGAGTTTATAATACAAAGAGAAGACTAGATTATTTAAAAGACCTCCACCTTGACAGGGTTTATAGACGGGTTATCAATTATGATATTGAAAAACGTTGATACATGTATAATGTTAAACATAAAAAATTAGCATTAGGTTCCACTCAAATATTGATTGAGACCCAACACTCCGTTTAATCTGTAATTCAGAATACAAGGAGTGTTTTTTATTGTCTTTAGGATACTTTAACGAAAAAGAAAATGTGCGAAAAAGACAACCACATAAGCGAAAAGCTGATAGAATTACAAAGGAAAATGCAGTTGAACGATTATTCGAAAGATTTCTCGAGGTTAAAGTTAAACAAAACCTGCGACCAAAATCTTTAAATCAATTCGTTCTTATGTTCAACAGTATTAAAGCTTTTCATAACGAAAAAAGTACGAAAGCATTTTATCTGTCAGATATAACAACAAACTTTATTTCTGATTGGGTTGGTTGGTTGAAGAACGAATATGTACGTTATGACGGACATGCTTATATGCCCAAAACCTCGCAAACTGTCGGTTCTTGTATTCCACAAGAAACCGAAGCAAACCTGAATGGCAATGTTATATGTTTTTGCATGATGAAAGATTGGACCAAGCCTTAGACGAATATCCAAATGAGAGGTATACCAATGGTGAAAAAACGAGTCGATTTTGAGCGTGTGAAAATGATATTGCTATTCGTGTCTGTAATAATAATGATGTTAATGTTTGCTGTAACCGTGTGGGACGATTTGTTTCATAAAGACGATGAAACGATAAGGCAAGAGCAGGAACGGGAGGAACATCGCCTACAACGTTTAGAAATGATTAAGGATATGGAGTAAAGATGCCCTAATAGGCATCTTTTCCATATTCAGCAAGAAATTTCATAGTATACTAATATTTAGGGATTTATATGATGAAGAAATCAGTATTAGCAGCTGGTTTATCGGTTGTAATGTTAGCGGCTTGCGGCGAAAAAGAAGCGGTTCAAAAAGAGAAGCCAAAAGCACAACAAACAACGGCAAAAACAGAACAACCAAAAGATGAGCAAACACGAATGATGAAAAGTTTTGAACGTAGAACCAAAGAAATTAAAGAGTATTTCGGCGGTACTGTTACAGCGATTGAATTAAAAAAAGAAAACAACTTGTATGTCATATATGTTTTCGTTGACAAAACAGCATTGTCAAATGCAGACGAAGGCCTACGGGAAAATTTCGGCTACAGAACGAGAACAAAGTTAAAAGACGCCGTTGCGCAGAGTGGCTTGCAAGAATACGGCAAAACAACCATAAGATACTTCACATCAGACAATAAAACAGAAATTGAATTTGAATAAGCACTCCTGTAGGAGTGCTTTTTTATTTTAACTTGTTATTTCAAAGGAGGCCCCAATTTGAAGGCTCCCTTCAAATTAAATAAGGGAGTCGTGTTTCACGACACCCTTTTAACTGTGAAAAAATTCACAGCTGAATTTCAAATGAGACGAAATGTCCAAGTTCAATTGTAAATTTTTTTTACAATTGGAGTACCAAATGTGAATTATTTTCACATTTCAACTCGGTAATCTGTTTACCTAGTAACCCAATTACTAGGTTAGAAACACCACTTCCAACCTGTGTTCCTGAAACGCTAGTTAGATAGGTAACGTTTCGTTACCTACCTAATGATAATAGGTGCCTCGCATTTCACGAGGTACCGAACAATTTGTTCGGTACCCAATGATATAAAAGGTATGCCCTAAATTGGGGTAGACCTCATAGGTGCGCTTCAAAACGGAGCCTACCTAATTCACGGTACTCCTTGAAGCTGGGAGTAACCTCCCCCACAGATACTCGGTAAATCACTGAGCATCCAATTAACAAGGAGTGAACGTTTTGCTCCTCCCTTTTTATGTTAATACTTAACAAACATTAAATTACTAAATCATTTTTAATCTTCATTATTTTATTTTGTAATTCTTCTAATTCCGATATTTTATGCTCAAAATTCATTGTTAATAAGAAAGAATCTATACTGTCCCCTTGATATCTCGATAAAAATTTACCATAATCTGATTCAAACATTGATATCAGTGCTTTTGTTTCTAAAAAATATTGGTAACTTTCATGAATAATATAATCATCTGGAATTTTTTCTAATTGATTAAGTCCTTTTTTAATAACTTCGTAGTAAATGGTGAACATTTGATTCTTTTGAAAATAAACCAAATCAGTAGGTGCTATTGCATCTATACCTTTTAAAGATTTTTTTATATCTTCTACAACATGATTATATACATAAGTAGCTTTTAAGAAATTATTACGCTCTTTTCTCTTTTCTTTCAATACATCATAACTTTGATTTTTTCTCATTATTATAAAAGCTACCATTCCAGCAAGAAAAGAGCCAGTTAATGGACCAATTATTACAGTTAAAAAATCTTTCAAAAGCTTTCTCCCCTTAAATATCGAAAATATATTATTATTTTATCAGTACATTTTCTTCCTGTATTTCCCTTCGTATCCAAAAATACCAGTTAACGCCCTCTCAAGAAAATAAACGCCTTGTTCATAAACAATAGCTTGAGTGTTAACATCTAATTGATGCACATTCATTTTTTTATCTGGATGAACAAGATTGTTTCTAAAATCTACGAACATAAATACGCCGTCTTTTTGATACTTCTTAACAATATCTTCATCTAAAAGACGTTCATATATAATTTCTTTTGAAATATTTAATTGATAACAAAAGAGTTTTAAAATATCAGTGGCTCTTAATTTTTTATACCCTTCTTTATCTAACATTTGTTCCTGGTTAACAAGGTAGGTCCATGCTAACTGTTCCAACGCTATTTGGGTAGAAATAATCTTATTCTCAATCATACCATTCCCTTTTATCTCGAGATACCAATTAAGAACAATTTGCAACACATCTTTCCACAATTCTTGTTTTAATTTTGTTGCAACATTTGAAAAAAACTTATTAAATGCATCAACTCCCCCTTTTGGCACCCATCCATAGCTGTCTTGAAAATGCTTCATTGTATTATCTTTAATTACATAATTCTCCCAAACTTTGCTTTCATTTTTAAATCCAATTTGAATTGGAATAGACACACTCTGAGCACTACAAAAAGATAAATACCATTCAAGAATGAACAGGATTTCTTCAATCTCCTCAGTATTAAAGCATGTTTTATCTCTTTTCGAGATAGAACCCACATGAGTTATTTCATTACCTCTATTTTTTCTTAAATTATCGTAATGATTTTCAATATTTTTATCAGGTCTAAACTTAAATTTTATTAACCAATCATCATGTACAAATTCATATTCTGTTTCCTCATAAATCGTTAGCCCAATGTGACCACAATTCATAATAAAAAAAACGACTTCTTCAACTTCTTTATCATCTGTCTTAATACCATTTAAATACATTGTAAAACCTTCAAGAATATCTTCATTATAACTACATTCAGAACCTGAAATATTCATCATATGATTTTTCATTGTCCTAATACCATAGCCATGGGGAAATGAATCCATACCCACTTTCAAGCTCATAGGAATATCTGTAGTTAATAAAATTTTGGGATATGGTGAGTTTTGTAGAATTATTTTACTATAAATAGGAATAAGTTCTTCTTGACTTTGATAAACAATTTCCCCTTCATAAATGTTAAATAACTTTTCATTTAATACATCAACATAAAATTTATCTTTCACGGTATGTTACTCCTCCTAACATATTAAACCTTTTCTTCCCTTACTCTTTCATTTGATTATATCAATTTAAAATTCCAATGTAATGTAATTAATTCATTATTTAACTACATACACAGTGCAATGACAATTTCACGAGTAAATCTTCATGTAATGTTTTACACTATTCCACACAACAAAACCACGCCCAGTGACAAGCGTGGTTTTGTTTACTTGTATTTAATTTTCATCGTTGGTTGTTCATCGCCTTTTCCATACGTCCATTCAATTCGTTCAATGTCACAACTTTTCAAAGAAGTTTCTCCTGTCATCTGTATATCTTTTCAATATAATACTAGTACACATGTATTGGAGGAATGAACATGATAGCTAAAAAGAAACACAACCTATATTCTACATGGAAAAATATGATGGCTTGATGTTATGTCAAAAGTCATCCAAATTATAAATATTACGGTGCTAAAGGAGTGACAGTCTCCGAACAATGGCATAGCTTCGATAATTTTATATATGATATTGATAACATTATGCCAAACGGTCATTTATTATATAATTCTGATTATCAATTAGACAAGGATAAAAAAGGTGAAATGCTATATTCACTTGAGAATTGCAGTATTATATCTACTGAAGAAAATAAAGAAATAGCATATAAAAAACAACAACGAAGCATTGTAGCAACTAGTAAAACTGGAGAAATTTCTTTTCATTCAGTCTCAGAGGCGAGTCAAGCTCTCAATATTAAACGTCCCACTCTTATCAATTATTTAAAAAATGGGAAGCCACATCCTACAGGCTTTCACTTTAAATATTACAATTAAAAACTGTTGTAAGGTTTCAATCATTTCTGTATAATTGATTTAACAGAATTTTCGGAGATGTTGATACATCAACGTTAGTTGGGACCCCGTAGCTCAGCAGGGAGAGCGCCACCTTGACAGAGTGGGGGCCTCTGGTTTGAGTCTAGTCGGGATCATAGTTGTAGAAACCGTGTCAAATTAACGTTTGATGCGGTTTTTATTTGCTTGCTTTTATACTCTAAAAAGCCAGTGATCACATTCCCTACAAAATCTCTTCTATTTTGTTAACTGCATCTTCTTGCATCGTTGATAATACATGCAAATAAGTGTCTAATGTGATTTTAATATTACTATGTCCTAACCGTTCGGAAATTACCTTCACATTCACAGCTTTAGCCAATAATAGAGTTTCATGTGTATGAGGTAAACCATGAAAAAGAATCTTTGACACAGATGCTTTCTGAATCAAAGTGTTTAAACTTCGTCGAACATTAGCACAGGATTAATTGCTGTTCCAGAAAGAGTACACATCACCAAGTCATTGTCTTGTTATTCTTTATCTTGACTCAACTTCTCTTTCAATACGACCGTTCTATGTTCCTTTAGTTTTGCTATTGTCGATGCGGGTAGTAGTATCTTTCTTAAACTTGATTTCGTCTTTCCTCCAAGCAAGAACGTCTTCCAATCATGGCTTAACGTTTGGCTAATAGTTAAATGTCCCTTTTCTAAATCAACATCTTCCCACCAAAGCTCTAGTAATTCACCTTGCCACATTCCAGTTACAAGAGCCATATGAAAGACCATAGAATACCCGCTATTCTGCGCAACTTTCTAGAACAATTGGACTTCCTGCTCGTTCCATATGGTTAACTCTTCCTTATCGGCTTTAGGAAACTTTGTTTTTGCTGCAACATTTTTAGTAATTAACTCTAATTCTATTGAATGTTCAAGAGAGTTCCTAATCATTTTGATTTCCTTCTCAATTGTTCCTCGCTTTAACCCCTCTTCTCGTAATGAATTGACGTAGTTTTGCATATACAATGATGTTAGCTTAGCTAATTTGATTTCCCCTAATGAAGGAATGAAACGACTATTTTCAATACCTTCGATGTTTGGATACCTACACTGTGCTTTTTGGTATTGAACCCACTTTCCAGAAATTCAACATAGAGAAGCTTGCTAGGTTCTACATATGCTCCAGTATGAACTTCTGAAAATAGCTTTGTTAAATCTTTTTCTGCTTCTTTTTTAGTAGTGAATCCCCTTTTCTTCTTTTGCTTTCTTTTACCTATTAGTGGATCAATAACAATATCTACAATATAAAAATATTTTCCCATTTTTTATCTTTTTTGACGCTTCCCTTCATTATTAAGTGGCTCCCTGGAGTCTTTAACTTTGCTGTTTATGGAAATTTCATCACAATGAATAATCTAATTATTATATTTTACTAACCACTCTTTCTGTCACCTCTCTTATATTACTTGTAAAATTTTGTTATATAAATTAAAAACTTTTCTATTAGAAGTAAAGTTTCTAAATATCCCTAGTTCTGCTCTCATAATTTTCTGTTCCATAAAAAAGAAGATACTTCACTTAAAGTACCCTCTTCTAAATTATACACCTTATAATTAACCTATGATAAACCATCAGTGGCATAAAAAGCTGCTAAAGAAGTCAATGTCATACGGTTTATTTTAATACTATCACTATCATAAACGAAAACTTCAAACCTGTCTGTATGCCTATTCTTTCTTATTTCGCCTAATGCTGCAAATGGTACTTTTGTGTATTCGTTCAAATATCTTTGAATATGATGAAAATATCCTATTGCATCGGGACTGTTTGCTGTAAAGACTTCTTCAAATTTAAAATCTACTAAAACATTTTCATGCTCAATTGTTATTGTCGCTTGTTTTTCAACATAACTCAACGATTTAAGAAAACCATAAACTGTTTTTGTTTTTCCAATATCAGTATCTTTTACTCTATCAGCCATCTTACTACTTCCAAGCCTTGGCTTTACAGTATCATCAATTTTTGGAGAAGTTCTCGCATCACTTAAATCAAAAACAATCTTGGTGTCTGGTTTAGGTGAGCCATTTGTAACTTTTTCTTTTTTTGAATCACTTCTTCTTGCTTCTCTTTTTTTTCTTTTTTCTTCCTCCGTCATCGATAGTAACTCGAATGCTCTGTCGAGTGAATCACTTTTTTGTTTTCTAGTTAAAATCCCAAAAACTTCTCCTTCTTTATATCTTCCTGCTTTACCTTTCTCTTCCTTTGTATGATAGTCACATTGAGAAGAATGCTTTTCCAATCTCCAGTTTCTAAAATACCCACGATTTTGTAAACTATCATATACAAAACTCATTTTTGCATTGCATCCTTCATATGCACAAAACAAAAAGCCCCTATACTTACTTTCATACTCTTGAGTTGTCATTGAATCCACATTAATAGTAAATTCTTCTGATTCTGTCCTATAAATTACTTCGTCAACACTTGCCATTATGCTCACCTCTCTCAATATTAAAGAAGTTATAAAAACTCCCACTTAACATTTTTATATTTTAAAATTCGTATATTACTATTTTATAACCAGAAAAAATAATTGTCAAAATTAATAAAATTATCATTAAAACGATAAAATAATATTTATTAAACACTCAAAGCACAAAACAATTTATGAATTGCTCTTATATAAATAATTTTCCCATGTAAAATGTTAAAGATTAAAATTCTATTAATATCTTAAGCCAAAAAGGATAGCCTTGTAGTGACTACCCTTTTACTTAAATATCGATCTCTTATTAAATTTTTTTTACATTTCAACCCAAAACTGTATTTACTCTCATCAAGCTTTTTTAGTAAACCTTCTTGATTCTATTTCTATCCTGCTCATTTTTCCCGCTGATATCATTTCAATAAATTGAAAAACAGATTTCGCGCACCCCTAATACATTCCATATTACAGTAGAAATATAAGGGTATATCCCTATGTCTATTGAGCTATTTGACTAATATCGTTGAATTTAATCTAAAGTATACAAAACTAAAATTTGCTGGGCTATTTTTTTACCATACTCTACATCCTCCGATAAATACCTTCCTTCTAGTAGAATAACAAAAACATCAAGTATGGCAAACAAGATAGCTTTTTCAACTAATAAAAATTTGAACTTGGTAATCCCCATGTATTTCCAAACACTTAGGTTTTCATTACCTTTATTTCTAAAAAAGAATAAAGAAGTTTTTTTATAATCAAAAAACCATTTTGAAAAATTGATCAAAATGGTTTTCTTCATGTAATTTACAATAAAAATTTTATATTAATTTCTTCTAAAAATCCCTCTAATACTTTTCTGTTAAATTCACAAAAATATAATGATACTTTTAAATTTTATCAGATATAAAATAGACTTTACTAAAATATAAAAATTTTATATCTTGTATTAAGTTAATGAGCCATTCGCTATTTCTCTTAATTTATAATGTCTATCTCTTTTTAATATAGCAAGTATAGCTTTATATTTCTCATTCTCTATATTTTTTGATGCTGCTGCAATGACCGAACTTCGAACATATGAATTGCTATCTTGAATTAAATCCAACACCCTATTTACAACTATACTGTTCCACCCATCTGCTTCATGATTTACTTCAATCAATGTATAAATTGCATCTCCTCTAATTTTATACCAATTATCAAACGTTTTTGAATATAAATACTGACTGATTTCATTTTTGTAATTGCCACCATAATTACTTGAAATTGCTTTAACTAATGATAAAGTATTTTCCCTTACATCAACAAAAGAATGAGTACCATACTCTACACACTTTGCAAGAACTTCATTTATATTTGTAGATGATATTTTTAACATTATTACTAATTCAAGTAATTTTAATTCCAAATTCTCTTTACCACATTTATCAAATAAGTCATCACTTCTACCTACTAATACATCTTTCTTTCTGTCAGTTAAAACCGGTTTTAGATCTTTTGTTATAAAGTATATAATTCTTTCATCATGCTTTACTAATCTAATCATACTTTCCAAACATTCTCGTTTATTTGAAGTAGATTGATATGGATTCAATAATACCTCTTTATATAATGGCATAATTTCTTCAAATTTTGTGTAGTAATCTGTCACATTTGCACTTATTAGGTGGTTTACTAATAAATGATAGATAGAAAATCCACCCAAACTCATCCCACTACCTTCAGTCATTCCTTCATTGTTTTCTTTTATTTTTTGCAATATATCTTCATATATTGTATTAATTAATACGGATGGACATTTTTGCATACTAAAATAATTACTTATCTCCAATTTCTTAGTAGATAACCATTCTACAATCATCTCTTCTTCAATTTCTTTAATACTATTCGGATGTGCAGTCTTAATACGAGATAACAAATAATAAACTTTTGATTCTGATATTGCTTTTCTTCTAGTTTTATAAATAATTAATGCCGATTCCTTACAATTATCTAACCCCACTTTTTCCCATTCAATTCGCATTAACAGTTTAATTATTTCTTCATATACAAGTAATTGTACAGCTTCGCTTTCTAGCATCTCTAAAAATTTCCCTAGTATTTCTTCATTGTTAATCCTATTAATAATATCTTTATATGCACTTATTGCACTTCTTTTTACATCCCCACTCTCAACTATTGAAAATTCATACTCTATGCAATTATTTAGAAACAACTCAACCTCTTGTATTTCATCTTCATAAAAATAAGGACCTAGTTTCTCTATAATTGTACATTTCATTATAAGATTTCCTGCACTATCCTTATTTAAAAATGATAAATTTATCAAATCACTAGGAATATCTATTAGCTCCTTATACAAATATCCCCATTCGGAATCTAGAATTTTTTTTACCATCTTCATCTTATTTTCAATCATAAATAACTTTAAAGAATGATACAATAATATTGATTCTTCGTAAATTTTCCCATAATTGTAAAGAATATATGCTAATCTTTCTCTTATGATATGAATAAAAGTATAAGAGCCATTACAAATTGCATCTTCAAAAGCTTTTGTAATCTTTTCTAACGAAGTTCTAAGATTACCACCAAATCTTACAGTTGTAGGTGTATCTGTGTGTACATTAAAATTTTCTTTTATTACTTCAAAAGAGGCACCTTCCAATAGCCAATCTAAATTAGGACGATAGTTCCATTTAGCCATTGCTTCCAAATCTTTTTGCCTTTGACCTTTATAAATAAATCTACCTTCTTTTCTATTCATCTCTATCTCTAAGTTACGTAAATCTAATATAATATCTCTTCTAACCCACTTTTCTATTCTACTAGACTTAGCTGCAGTTAAAGCTTGTAAAAGAAGGTGCTCAGCTTCCTCTAACTCATTATTAAAAATTTTAAGTATTGCTTTCCATCTAATCTCGACAATATCTTTAATTTTCAAAGGTAAAAATTTTATTAACTCCTCATATTTAAGATCCATCGAACCCTTAATAAGCGACAAAATCATGTTAGATATTAATTGTTCCTTATCCTTCTTATGATCGTTTTCAAAAATATGTGTCTCATTATTATAAAAAATATACTCCTCAATGATATTTAATCTTTCATTTCTATTATTATATTCAGACATTCTTTCACCACCTCTAATTACTATTTAATATCCTTTTGGTTTGGATAACCTATCTAGTTGGTTATATAAATTTATATTTTCTTCATATAGTCTTACGTATTTCACAACTAAATCCTCAAGAAGTGTAGCCTCTATCTTATCAATTAGATCTCTATTATCTTTAAATTGTGTGCTTGTCACATATGTATTTACTTCTCGATCAATAAATTCTCTTAATTCTTTTGTTTTTCTTCCTGTATGTATGAAAGCGAAAATTCTCCTTTTACTTCTCGTAGCTGCATAAAACTCATGTATAACACCTTCCCTTAAATCACTTTGGAGAATTAGTATTATTATATCAGCATTTTTAACTTCTTCTATATAACGTGCCCGTATAGATTGATTACTACTTAAATTCTCTATTGCAAACAAGTCATATAAAGGCATTCTCTCCAAAAAGGAAATTATCCCATTTCTTTGATCTTGAAATCTTTCATCTTTCATAGATGAACTAAGAAACACTTTTATTTTATTCGATGTAATGGAATATTTATATTGCAATCAGCTCACCCCCTAATTTTCACAAAAAAAATTATTGATTATTCATTTATTTTCTTAATGAGGCTCTTTAATTTAAACAATAATTTACTATAACCCGAAATAGAATTACCTCCCAAAAGAAGTATAAACTGACTTGTTATATAACAAATACAGTATATAGAGGTTGATTATTTAAATGATATTCATTTATAGCTTTATACATTATTTTCTCTTTAAATAATGTATATTGTTTGTACCTCCCCAGTTTCAATTTTTTCTTGAAGAACCTTGGGCCACAAATCCCTCAAATAAAACAGAATAGATCCATTTATTAGATCCGTTTCATTTACATAGCAAACAATATAGGAAGAGAACATTTTTTATTGCGTATAAAATTTCTTACGACATAAAATCATCATCTAACTTTGTAGATTTTCCTAATAATAAAAATTTTTCACTATTATTCATTCGTTTACACAAGCTAGATTTAATTAAGTTACCCATACTACTCTCTCGCCATGAAACAACTTTCTCATGAGAATTAACAAAATTCCACTCTTTACCTTTCATATAATCCTATTCCTCTGAAATATTGTAATATTATAAATCAAATTTAACTTGATTTTTTAGGACCTCCGCTGCAAAGGCAATATAAGTTCCATTTCTATAAGCCATGCTATTTCCCCCCTAATAACAAAGTTTTTTAAGAGTATTCTTCAATTCAATCATATTAATATATTCAAGATCAGTATTATGAATAACAATTACAAGTTCATCAGTTATATATTTTTCTTTAGAAGAAAATACGAACGATAAAACTATCAACTTGATTAATATATCTTTCCTTGCAGAAGGGATTCTTGCTAGACCTGATCCAATAATCCCCATTGACACCTTATTCCCTTGACCTTTCACTCTAATCTCCTGCCATAAAGAATTTAAGCTATGCCAGAGATTATCTAATGACGATTGAGCCATTAAATCATTTCCCATATAACTATAAGCAGATAGAAAATATTTTGCGTTTTCATTTCCTATCGTTACAGTTGTTCCAATTGGATATCTATACCGTTTCCCTTTATTTTTATTTTCATCGTATTCAGGTTCAGTTTCGAGCTTTTTTAATTCATTTTCTATTAATCTATCTAATTGCTCTTGATCAGAATTATAGATTTGATTTAAGAATTGTCCTTGAATACTCCTCCCTTTAATAATATCTCCTATCTCAGTATCAAAAACATCATTCATTCCAATTACTAGGTGCCCTGGTTCTTTTATTAAATCCCCTATCTTTATTGTTACTTTTGTATTAGGAGAAGTTAATTTATATGTAAAGCCTATAGTCGGAAAATTAATTATTATGGATGTAATTAACGCGATGGTTAATTGTAGTCCCATGCCTAGGAGACCTAATGGAACTTGGTTCGGAAAATAACTCACTAATGGTTTTAGAATTACTGTAATCCCCCCAAATATCGTTAAAAACATTGTTAAAACTTTCAAAAAAAATTCTTTTGATGCAATACTATACCAGATACCTTTTAACATTTCTTTTTCACATCTTTTCCTTTTATTTCAATACAGATTATTTATCTATAAACATACTAAACGTAATTCCAACAATCTCTCCTTTCAATACACATAATTATTAACTTACAATTTTTTATTTTAATACAACATTTATATTACCTCTCAATTTTTCATATTGCTAATAATTTATTCAATTTATCATTTTTTTAACTATAGTCCTCCTAGAATTCATGATTGTAATATCATCTAAAACTGCCACCTCAAGAATATCGACAAATTTCTAAACATCTTCTTTCTTAAATTTTATATAGAAAGCTTCGCAATAAATAGATTAAAACAATTATTAACTTTATACATTTTGTCTATAACCTTTAGATCTAATTCACTTTCGTCTAATACGTTTTTACGTATACACATAGACGCCTGTCCTCCTATCATTGCGTATAATTGGTGTACACGATAGACGATACATAATTAGAGCGTTTAGGCCATAAAGAAAACTTCTCTCACTACTTTTGGGAAATCTTGATATTTCGTAATATTCTCGTATATTGTTCGCACACAAATGCAAAAAAGAGATGATTTACTCATCTCTTTTCTCAAATTCAACGATACCGATAGTCGGGGTCGAACCGACACTCTCGAAGGAACAAGATTTTGAGTGCGTTATAGAATATAATCCTCACCATAAACCATGAAAGACATTTATATATATGTTTTTTAACGTTCAATCCTAATTAAATTATCACTTACAACTATTTTTTAAGCAAGTATGTTTCGTTTAACAAGATTAGTCATGTTGAGTAGTTCCACATAAAACGTGCTTTTTCCTAATTATTATATGTAACATATGATTGCCCATATCGAAAAAACGCTGAGAATATACAAGAAAGTAATTACACTTTCTCTATCAGACCTCTTAAATAATCAGGATATTTATTCAAATTATGCACTATCTCATTTACAAATGTTTCTAGTTCTGATCCTCTAGAGCCATTTATATGTATAATAATATTATTAGCTTGTAAAACAAATTTAGGAATTGATTCAGTCTTATCTTGATATAAGTAAGAAAACTTTGCGAATTGAGGGTTATTATAATTAGGATATAAATAAAAATTCATTAATATAATAAAGGCTACCTGTATTCTTACTTGAGAATCATGATATTCAGGGATTTCACTATGATACTTTCCCCATTTCTCAAGTAGAAAATCTTTAAAATTCACAAAAGCTCTTGGATTTTCCAAATGTCCTCGAAGCTCATGATACATTTCCTTATATTCGACATCAGTTGTTCCAAGCCGATTATGATGGTCAGTTTCAATGAACGTTTCTAATAAATAAATTAAATCTAGACTATGCGTATCATGCGATTCTTTCAAAGGTTTAGTTATATATTCTTCAAATAATGTTCTTAGTTGAAACTGTGAATTTACGCTATACTTTCTTTGAAAAATTTTTTGCAGATAAATAACGGGAGTCTTTATCCCTTTACTTTCTAAAGCATCACACACAGCAGTTTCATCCATCGCCACAACAAACAGTAATCCTGGAAGATCTAAAGTTGATTTTATTAATTGAAATATGTTTAATATCTCGTCTGGAAATAGCCTATCTACTTCATCGATCATAACTACAATTTTTTGATTATTTCCATCAAACATCATTTCAAGTTCATCAATTACCTCCATTTTACGTTTAAACAATGGCTTGTTAAATATCGCTTCTCCTGTTTCCTTTGTTATATCACCTGTTGCGTTCACTAAAGGAGTTATAAATTGAGTGGGAACTCCCTGGCTCGCTGAAACAGCGAGGGTTGTTAATCTTGCTAATGGAGAAGCAATTTTTAAGGCATAATCTTTAAACTTTTCTTTCGCATTCTTAGCCCCGCTATCCATACAATCATATATTTCTTCAAACAAATGTAAAATCAATTCTTCTTTATTATTAACCATCCAAGGATTAAATCGTACAACTTTATATATCCTGTTGTTTAATTCTTTTTCAATAAAATTAAGCATAGTTGATTTCCCTGATCCCCATGACCCATTTACGGATATTGCATAAGGAATAGTATTTGGTACGGCTTCAATAAAATTTGCAATTTCTTTAGCCTTTGTTGAAAAATTTAATTTATCAGTTTCTATACTTGATAAAGGCAAATATCCATCCATTTTAATTTTCTCCTCCTAAAAAGGGGCAATATTATTTTTCAACATGGTCAATACCATGTCCATTTATTCTCACTTCATACTTTCCATCTCTAGTAGATATATAATATATTAAACCCTTTTCTTCTAAATATCGATATGCTAAATGAGTTTCTTCTGATTCTCGATTCCCCCAATTAATCTGAAATATGAATTCTTCTTCTACATTCTCAAAATGATGATTATACGACTCTCTAATTAATTTCTCTCTCAAAATACGTCTTTCTTCAAAAGTCAACCTCCGCCACCCCTTATACAATTATAGGAATTCACTACATAAAATGGTATCAAAGAATATACATACCTACATGGTTTATGTATAAATTCTTTTTCAAATATAAAAAAGCACTTCCAAAAGAAATGCTCTAATTATCGTTTATTAATTCAATAGATTTATCATTTCACTAATCCTTTGACGATCCCATAAAATTGTTCCTGTACTATCAGTAATCTTCATAGCTAATTTATTAAAATGACTAGTTGTAACTACTAATCCCTCATTTATATTGTACAATAATATTCCTACGACTACTTATTATATTGCATCATTTCCAACCGAACCCAAATAACATTTTTTTGAACAGCTAAAATTTCATGTCTTCTGTATGCAAGTACATCATCCCCATGATCTCTGGATCCTTTTGTCAATTCGGTTTTATATCCCATGTGTTGAAATAAATCTGCTATCAACTCTTCAAATTCCATACCATTTAATTGATCTACACCTTCAACTAAAAAGTTAACTCTACTTCCCTGCATTCTTCCCTCTTAAAGAAGTAGTTTGCCAAAGAAAGAAATGTTTCCAAAATCCAAATGCTGATCCTGATATTTCCCCTACGACGTCTATATATTTAAATACAACTTTCTTTAATTCTTCATTATCATTAAAAAATCACCATATTGCGCGTAACACTGTTTAGAATTCACTTATTCTAATGTTTCCATAAATAATTTAGGTGGTTTTTTTCTTTTTATTCGTATCTACTCAACATAATTAAAAGTGAAAATTTTTTATGCTTATCCTTCACATCATTATGTTTCCGATATTGAAGTCGTACATTGTATCTTTTAAATTATGATAAATAATGACTTTTTTCCTTTAACAACTTCATTTGAAACTGCCGCTGCCGCTGCTGGTTCATTTTATTCATATCGGAACATATCTTTAACTTAATTGTTATAGTAGTTTGCTTCATGTAGCACGTCTAATTTATTTTTCCAAGGAAGATAGCTAAAGCCTTCTGAAGTTGCTGTCATAAAGATTTTTGTAGCGTCAGTATTTTCGTTCAAAAAATCAAAGGCTAGTTCAGTTTTCCTATTGAATGAGCTGTCGCTGACAAAGTAATAAGCTTCATCACAAACAATATAATAATAAATTCTAGCAATCTGATTATTTTGTCTATCTTCTGGAAGGCTTGATACGATTTTATATCAAACAGTCCACCTCTAAACTTTTTATTCGTTCCCATTTATATTCTTCCAAGTAACTAATCTTTTATTTTAAAATCTGAGTTCTGTGCGATAGTATCAAGGTTCGTTTTTCATTTTTATCAGCAAATGGAAAAAGAAAGTTTCTCATCCAGTAATTCTTTTCGCTGTTCATTTCAGAACCAATAAGGTAGTTTTTTCGGTTTCCAATTCTTCCACCACATCAGTAGAAATTACATCACTTATATAGATTTTATTTTCCATACCTATCTCCCCCCGATTGAGTTAAGTTTATGTATTGTTATTATTTCTGCTGTTTCAAAAACTTAAATCAAAACAACATAAAATAAAATAGATTATCCTCATTAAATATGATTATCTTTCCCGCCTAACAAATTCTTTTTTTCTACTCAAAGAAATAATTAAATTATAAAGAATACCCACATTTCTAACTCATTACATCTCCTAATCCATAAATTTTTTCTTTAAATATATAAATTTAAAGAATTCCCTCTTATAATACAGTAATAAGAAGATTATGAGAGGTGTCTGTATTGGAAAAACAAAAAGAACTTAATATATTATTAACTGCCAAAGCAACCGAAGTAATTAGCAGAAGTGGGTTGAAATTATCAGTAGTCATTAAAAATCTTCCTGGGGGACTTATTGGTGGTTATAACAAATTTGACAGTACGATAACTATAAATCCAAAACAATTGATCCTCTCTGCTATAGAGCATCAATTATCACCAGAAGATTTTCTAGAGTTAATTATTTGTCATGAATTAGGACATGCTATGGATGCTTTATTGACTGAAGAACTCCTAAAAAACTTAGATTTTATAAAAGAAAAACTCTATAATAAACTTACTGAATTTGATGAATTAGATCTAAATCCTAATAGAGAACATAATAAATTTCAACTAGTTAAGAAAGAGGCTTTGGAGATAATTGAAAGATTGAAGAATCTTGAGTACCCTGCTGAAGAAAGAGCTTGTCAATTAGGCAGAGAACTTGTTGCTAAACATTTGCTTAATGCGTACGATAACCATAGCAAAGAACTACTTAAAACATACCTGAAGAATTATCGGGAAATGATTTTCGATAAATCAACCATACAAAATAGTTGATTTCCTATCCTAAATAACTAAATTTATTCAATCATTATTTAAGTTACTTAAAAATCTAGATTTCTAAGATAAAAGGTTTTATAAAAATAAAGCAACCTGAATTCGATTAATAGCTCATTCAGGTTGTTTTTTAATTAAATCATTAGCATAGAGAAGACATTATTAATATTAGTTCGCTATTGATTCATGCTGGAAAAGTAGAGTTTTTCTGGTAATTTACATCGACATATTACCTTCAACAAAATTTGTAAAGTACATATTGTCTCAATTAAGAATATGATTTTAAAATTGCTAAAAAATTTATTGAAAAGAGGATTGTATCACAAAAAATGTAATCCACTCCTACTGCAAGATACAAGCGTAACGATGTTTTTAAAAGCTAGTAAATATATACATAACATATACAGATGTGTTTGATCACGCTGACCTGAGTATGTTAATTCGATATACGCACTTATTGAAGCATGCATTGATTATTTAGTACAATAAGTTTTTTTGTTAAATATGACATTTTTTACATAATGTTAATTGTAATTCAAATAATTTTCTTTTACATTATTTCAAACCCATAATATATAAAGTACATAACTATCCCATTTTTTTATTCTGATAATTTATACTATTGTTCCTTCGTTTTAAATAATTCATAACGTGTTCCAAATTCAAGATTCCTTCCTCTAAATCCTTAGAAATTCTTTCGCTAACGATATCTTCTTCAGTAAAAAGTTGATGCAAAGTTTCAAGTAAAATTCGAACTTCTTCTAAATCACTAAAAAAACCAGTAGGGATTCTATAGAGTTCTTCAGAATTATTTCGAGTCCTATTTAATACTTTTTCTTGCTCAATTAATTTAGAGTAAATAACATTTAACATTTCTTGTTCAGATGGTCCTTTTTCTTCCCCATCATCAACATTTAAATTGTCTTCGATAATTTTTCCAATTCTTTTTTCTAGGTCCGGCCACCACATATCAAAAGCCTTTTGTAATCTATCTTTATCTAAACTTCCAAACTCTGTACTATCATTGATACTTTCAATTAGACTAAAGATGTTATCTCTATCTAATTCTTTGGCTGACTGAAATTGTTTAAGTGGGCCTTGATTCAATAATGTAACGTTCGATTTATACAAAATCGGAATAACTTTGGAATTCATTGCTTTTGAAAGCGCTCCGGCTTCAAAATTAATCCATGGAGCATTAATATTGGATGGTGTAACAAAGATTAATCCGAATCTAGAATTTTCTAGATTATCCGCAATGTTATTGCTCCACCTTTCTCCTAAAGCAATATCTTTTGCTGACATATATGGATTAATATATTGAAGTATGTTAGGTAACCACTCCTTAAATATTTCTGCCAATTGTTTACTTTCATTTCCTGACCAACTCAAAAAAACTTTCATTTTTATTGTCTCCTTCGTCAAAATCTCCTTTTATAATTATATCAGTATTTAAGAAGGATACATTACTTAATCACGATATTTCATCATCATTTTTCGATGTTCCCCTGATAAAATCTTTAAATAAAAAAGAAATATATACAGAACTCTAATTCAAGATTTTTTCTACTTCATGTAATTATTAAATAAATTTTAAAATCATTATATTTAATAACTTGTAATCTCGAAACATCTAGATAACAAGACTTCGATGGTGAAAAGCATATAACAGGAGTTTTTACAACAAATATAATTCGTGCTTTTTTTCTATTTTGAAATGCAAAGAGATTTTCAGGGGAAATCCAAATGTTTTGAATTTTATTATATTAATAAACGTAAGGTCTGTGGAGCAAACTGCTAAGCTCCAAGAAACTAAAAGAAATTTACAATTATTAAAAATAATGATATTGTGACAACTTTTACAAACTAGCCACTCGTAATGTAAAAAAATGATTAATCAGAAAATTACTGTTGCATTATATATTTAAATTAACAGAATCAAATCCCTAAAATGCACTTTAAAAAGAATATTTTTCATCCTACTAATAATAGTTGCTCTATTACTATAACAAGATACTAAAGGCTAAACACTAAAACCCCTTCAACTACGAAAACACCTTTTCCCTTATCTTTATAATTTTCATAAAAAATTCAGAATTAATCCAAAAAAAAAAAAAAAAAAAAAAACAAATCGTTTTTAACGATTTGTTTCAATTAAATTTTGTTGTCTATACAGTACATCAAGTGCATGCATTTCAGCAAAATCATGTCTGCTAACCGTTCCTCCCGAATTCACTACACCTATCACTTCAGATGAAGGAATACTTTTTTCATACACTTTTTGCCAAGTTAATAAGTCTTCATACTTCAAGGGTGCCAAATGTCTCATATCCAATTTATAATTTATATCTAGCTGTAATTTAGGTTTCGCTGATTTTTCCAACAAAACCTTTTGGGGAACCCTACAAGGTTTCTCCCGTCTAACTAATTGAGACATAAGAATTTCCGCATAAATCCAAGGTGATTTAGTTTGTTGATTTATGACATCTTTAGCACTAATAGAATTAGGTGTATTTAAGAAAAATAAGCACTCTGATTTATCTATCATTGTATGTATTGCAGCTGAAAGCATCATATGAACATGACTAGTTGAAAAATTTCGAGCTTCATAACTATAACTCCCCGTATTGGTAGGGTGTTCACAATACTTATCATCAATTTCCTTCAACAATCCATCTGCTGATCCCCAAACGCAAGAATCTAAAAATACTTTTAAACCAAAATTGTGTTTTAAGAATCCCGCTAGTTCATATGCTTGTTCCAAGTCATTATGAGAGTGTGATATAAATACATCAGCATCAATTGAAGGAAACCAAGTTGTTTGCAACGCTGTTCCATCTATACTTCTATCATCATTTAAGAAATCTTCTAATTCAGCCTCTACTTTCTTCTTCTTATCATCAAAATCACCCTTACCGATTTCTACCATTCTCTTGTTAACTATATGACTTGTTGCAGTCTTTAAATCAAATCCGATGTACATACTATTTACTCCCTCTTAACATAAATTTTATTTGGCTCCTTATGAAATCAGGCAGCTTAGATTTTTATAAACCATTCCCCATCTCCCTTAACTTATAAAAATTAATTTTATCTACTTTTGTTGCATGTATTACTATTGAGATATTTTCGGAATAAGGAAATTTTACTCTACTTACCTTAAATGTCCACAGTATTAATTCAAGTAACTCTTGTTCAGAGATAGGATAATCTTTAAATCTTGTTATCCCCGATCCTAAAAGTGGTATTACAATAGATTCGCCATTATGAACAATATCTATTTCATTCCAAAAATTCATAAGACAATTAACATACTCATTCATAGATAAATATGCCCTGTTATCTTCGTCAAATTTTGAAAAAGCCAATAGTAAATATTCTCCATTTTTGAATATTGAACCTAGTGTATATTTAGTAGAATTTCCTTCAAATCTTCTATTGTTTTCACCTTTAATAATTTTCCTTTTTAAATCTCGATCCTCTTTAATTAAATGATTTAGCCCTCCAACATCTCTTATAAAACGTTCAATATACATACCGTTTAGCGTTCTTTTCGAAATAATTTTATTATCTACTTGTGTATCAAAGTATTCATTAAAAGGAATTACTTTCAATCCAACTTCTCTAAAAACATCGCCTTCTTTAACATGTACAACTGAATTATTAATCTTCAATTTTACTTCCTTCATTCGATTAGCGCGAAACCACAGAAATACATAAAGGATCATTAAACCAGCACTAAAAACCATACCAGAATACTTTTTGTATTCTTCAGGAATCGTAAGCCAAATCAAAGCTAAGGAAAAAACGGTACTTATAACAGATACCTTTGATCTAAACTCTTTTTTTATTTCCTTATCCCAAAAACCAACTTTCATATCCTCTTCCCCTTTTTCATAACTTCAGTCTATTTATAGATGAACTCTCTCCAAAATTATTATTTACAATTAAAACCATTGTAAATAAGAACAGATCATTTGATAAAAAGGCAACCACTACATCCTCTATCAAGATTTTCTTCATTTCTCATTGCTTCACAACAGTTTTTTTCATCAACTACTAAATAATTTTATGAATCATTTAATCTTAATTTCCTTCTATTTAATTAATTAAATTTTAACTCTAAAAGGATTAAGCGTCAATTCAAGAAGGGGTTAATTCATTACAATTGTTGAACTAGTAATAATTACTTTAATGAAATGATTTCTATTAAGCTAAAAAATTCCTATATAGTTTTTTATTTTGTAATTGTGACTTTACCCATAAAGTTGCCGCTAAAGGAAGTATATCTTTGCCAAAAATCACATGTTTTTGAGGAGATTTAGTTGATTGTTCGAGGAAAAAGGAATCATATCTTTGCCGTGGATAAATTATTAACCCATAAGCTTGCCGTGAATGCTGTTAGTTTGTATTAAAGTTTGATTAAAATGCTTGGGTTATTTTTTGCTAGTGAATAATTTTTTATAAAAAAGTTTAATCATTTTTCTACTTGTGTTTGCTCCACAATCGCGTCCGATTGCTGAAGAACGAATATTAAACTTTTGTACCAAATAGCCTTGATATGTATTTATGATACGGCTCACCGTAATGTAGCTAAGTGAGGTTTTTTAAACTCAAGAAAGATTTTTTATTTCCGCAAAAAAGCATACATCATATTTTAAAATATAATGTATGCTTAATATCATATATAAACCCTGGCTTTTCATCGATGTACATAAAGTACATCGATTACTTCGCACCTCGCTTCCCCATGATTTTAAAACTATTGGCGGGGACCCAGGGAGTTGCCGAAATTAATAATTCTTTAGTTTATTTGGTTGTGATTGTGCTTTTTCTATTTTCTTCATGGTATTCCCATTGCATAATTCAAATAGGTCATTTCTCCATTCTATATTATCAAAATTTGTTAATTTGTCAATCTGTGCTCCAAATAAATATCTTTTTCTATCTTTTATTATTCCAAATTTCTTTGCAGCTGAATCTGGTTTTCGATATATACCAACTAACTGTGGAGCACCTCCACAGTATTTATCCTTTATATTAAATAAAGTATCGCAAAAACAATGAAATACGTTTCTGGATGTATTTTGATTTCCCTCTTCTTGATAACGTTTATAGTTATCGTTAAACTCATTTTTCCCACTACCCATAACTAAAAGTATATTAGATTTTTCAGGCAATGAAATCTCTTTACCACTCCATCCGGTTCCTCTTCTCCATTCAATCAAATAACAGAAAAACTTTTTATTATCACTTTGTTCTCGAGATACATAAATGATTTGTAACGTATCATCTGTAATCTCTTTTACTTCATTAGGGTATTTTAAAAATGCTTGTATTAGAGTTTCTTTTATTACTTCAAATTTCTCTTTGCAAGTATAATTCTCTTTAAATAACAAACCAGAATCAGCCATTTCCGCTATTTGTGACAAAACGATTGATGGAAATAATACATCTCCACAATAACCAAGAATGTCTGGTGAATTTTTTAATGCAAAAACTTTTCTTGCATAATCGAACTTACCAAATTTACCCCAAGTGATTCTACTATCACTTGTAATATATGCAGAGCTTGGACCATGCGTATCCACTGCTAACCATGCAACAACCAGTGTCATTATTTCACCTCATATTCAACGATATTAACTCATAACCTAATTTAAATGTTCCTAATAATATAAAATCAAGCTAGATTTATATAGTACAAGGTCATTTCTTTTAAACATCCTCAAAGTCAATTAACTATTACATACCTTGGTAATATTATACAATATTTTTTAAATAATTTTATTATTTAGCCTAATTTTTTTATAGAATAATCAAGTTGCACGTCTTCAATTTGCATTATCCTAATCCAATTGTTTAAACAGCAAGTTTGTTTTTTTTTGATTTATCACCACTGTTATTTATAGAAATTTCGACAGCAATACTAGACATTAACATAACAAACTTCTTTAAGAACAGCTACCTACTCAAATCCTTGTAGTTTTGAAGTCCATAGATTTAACATTTCTAAATAATGAACCATTTCTGCGTATAGTTCTTCATGATTTTATATAGTCTCCAGAGTGTTTCTAGTTAAGGAATCCGCTAATTTTTCAAATACTAACCTAATATCAAGATTATTTGCCATAAATAATTACCTTATAGAGTTAAAATAGTGTATAAGTATTATTTTACCACTTAAATGATTCTTAGCTAAATCTTTTGTAAAAAACCTCATTTACTTATGGTACGGTTTAGCATGATTAATATTAAACTGTTTATACAATAGGTACAATTAATTCTTCAATAATCTGGCCCTTTAGTGGAGTAACTTTATCGTCGCTCAACAGTTCCTTAATCCGGCTTTCAGTTCAGATTTTCTTTTCACTATAAAAACATCCCTTTAAATAAACAGATCCAAAGGGACAAAACATCGCGTCTTTTTTATAAACACCGTGACATTATTTAAAAGCGACATTCAAAATATTCTTCAAATCCTGGAAGTATAAGTTTGCCGTAAACAAAAAGAACCATAAGCTTGCCGAAGCGGCAAACTTATGGTTCATATCACAGTAATTTTTTTGTTATTTATATGCTAAGTCAAGGTGTATGTTACTTGTGAATAACGAATTCATTTAACAATTGTATACTAAAAAAAGCAAACAATGTGCTATTGCTATGATATAAATGGTTTAATTGAAAATTCAATTTATCTTTTCCAATTATTCTAGGTTCTTCTGCATCTAATTCGTTGCCTTAATGCCAATAACAATGTACAAATTTCACATATTTACCTCTACAATATACTGGACTAGCAATAGCACATTTCCTAGCTACTTGATTAATAAGTAGCACTATATCATCATTATAAACTTACCCTAATTTGAATGAGGAAGTTGCTGATAGGCTTAAAAATATCATTAATGTGCACTACAATGAAATTGCTAATAGAAAGATAATTTGAAGCCAATATATAACAAGAAATAAATGAGATTCCTTCTAAAAAAAATATATTAATTCTTCCACAATTAGTAATTAAATATTATAATTAAATATAAGAATGTGTGGTTAGATTTTTTAACTTTTGCTTCGCAAGTTTTAAAAAAAATGGTAGGAAGACTTGTTTCCGCCTCGTAGTGTACCGATATTTATCGATCCTGTAGAATGTAATGAGTAACCACACGTTCTCTTTTTTTCGAGGAGGATATTATGAAAACTTTTGAAAATATAAAAACTTTAGATGATCTTTCTATAATTTGAAAAATTCGGTGTATCTCCTGAGAATCCTATTATATTTATATTAGATAATGAATTAAGTAGTAAAGAGAATAAACCATTAAAGAAATTAATTTCACAAGTTGAACTCGATAAAACTAAAATAGCCTCTTTTAAAGATAACAATTTTATTAACATCTAATCTTTACCTTACTACTCATCAATTAGTAAAAGATCTTAAAGAATGTGAAATAGAAGATTTATTCGATAATGATACTCTAAATGTTAAATTGCATAATAAATCATTTGAAAGAGATTCTAAAAAATTCAATGACAAAATCCATTATGGTAAAGCAATATTTGCAGATCACATTTCTAAAAACTATAAAAATATTGATTTTATCGAGTTTCGTCAATTACTTGATAACTTAAATAATATTATAACTAATTATCCAGTAAATTAATTTTATGTTTGCAAATTGTTTGCAAAGGCAAAAAAAGAGCTTAGAATCCTTTTAAAAACAAGGATTCTAAGCTTATTTTTATTATTCCCACTCAATAATAGACGGTATTTCCTGTTCCCTTAAACAACAGCACTTCTTGAAAAACCCCATTGTTTTGGTGGTGTTTTTGGTGGGAAATACAATCACCGAGCATCCAGTAAGTGAAATCTCCACTTGTGGTAAGGTACAGCCTAATGGGACTAAGTGATATTTACAAATCTGGTAAATATCTTTTCATACCTATAGAGATTGATTCATTCCCTCTTTGTAGTAGCCTTAAAACTAACTCACAATATTCCTTATTATTCACTCCAAAATGACCACCTATAGAGGAAGATAAGCCTTTTTCACTAAAAACTTTTAAAACTTCTGCATAATCTTTTGAATATAATATTGTGTGAAATTTGTCATTAATTAGAGAAGCAAGTTCATTAAAATTAATATATTTCTGTATATTATCGATTTTTTCTTCGATTGCTTCAATATTTTTTCCTGATACATCATATGTGGATAGTTTATATTTAATTTGCGACGTAATAGCTTTAGCGATCTGTTGTGAGATTTGTTTACTAAACCTTTCCTCTATTACATATCTCTTTGCTTTTTCTATTCTTGCATTGTCATTAAATACAAAGTGCTCATTAACTGCTTTTAGTATTTCTTCTATGCAAAATAGATTTTCTACCTCTGCAATATTTAAAACATAAATCTCCTGCAAATTTAAATGTTGTATTTCTTCTTCACTCCGAAAATCTCTATCTATAATGCCATAAGCTTTCAAATGGTGTAATTGACCATTAGACTTCATTGCTTTGGTATAGTCAATAACATTAAGTGAACTTCCACACGGAACAATATAATAATCCTTATAAATTTCCCTATATATAGCTGTATCGTAACTTTCAGCTGTTCCTTCTACAAATATAGTATTCTTACGATTACCTAATATGTCTAGCAAACATTGCTCTGGCAATGACTCATCTGCATTCACAAATTCCCATTCCCAGTTACGGCCATTGTATTCTTTAACCCACAATTTTTTTGCATGTTCATGTGAAGCCGCAAAATGTGTATCATGTGTAATGTATATAAAGAAACAATCCTCACGTACTCTTTCAATTGCCTTCCACAAGCGATTCATAATTGATCTGTGTAAATGCACTTCAGGTTCATCAATTATAATTGTTTTATTACTCGGCACAGCCAAACATTGAGCTATTAAATACAACGCAACTCGCTCTCCATCACTCATTTCTATGCCTTTATAATTTTCTTGATTATATTTCACAAACACTTGCGCATCTTCTATTTTTATTTTTCTATGTGGATATATTTGGTTCCATATATCATATAACTGATCTAAAACTGTGACAGGAACCTTATCATGTGATTTCCCTTCAATATCCCTTTGCCTGCATTCATCTAAATACTTTTCGTTTTGTAAATTTCTTTTTGCAATGATTGCTGATAAAACTGCATCGAAATCATTAACCATAGTGGTTGTATATTTTCCCCAATTCCAACGATACCCCTTATTTTGACTACGATCTCCTTTTTCCTCGCCAAAAAATAAAATATTTTCAGACTGCGTATAACTTTTCAAGTCAATAAAATCCTTAAACATTAAAGATCTTTGCGCACTAACTCTATGTATTATTTCAAGATCCTGCTGTTCAATCCATGCTCCTAATCTACTTTTCCCAGCACCATTTGCTCCAATTATAATTAATGCGTTGTTCTCTAATTCTTCTATTCTAACTTGATTATTCTCATCAGGTAATTTTATTCTATAATTCATTTCTCATACCCCTTAGAAATAATTTCTTAAATTTAATTATACCAAATAAAAAGCAGCCTAACTAATCAATTAGTCAGACTGTTCCTTTGACAAAACTCAAAAAATCATTTACTTATAATACGGTTCACTGAAACTAATATTAAATTCATTATTAAGTCGATTGGGGACTTTCTATCTTATCTTCGCTCCAACTACTTGAATATTCCGAACGTCCTAACATTTTTTCTCTCTAAATAAAGTTACCCTCTTACGTTACTTTTATTTAATACTTGATTACCATTAAATATAATTTTTGTACGTTCAGCCGTTTTGATTTCAATATTTCCAGTCATTGCGTCAGCTATTGCAGTATCAGCACCACTCCACATATGAGCATAGTGCTTCAAAGTAATCTCTGGACTTGAATGCCCCATACGTTGAGATAAAACAAGCACCGATACATTAAATTCATTGATGAGATATGAAGCATGGGAATGACGTAATCCCTTTGCTTGTATCTTTTTCACACCTGCGAATTTAGAATATCGCTCAATAATTCTTGATATCGTTGATTTAATCATCGGTAAACCATCATAACTAAACACAAAATCATTTTCCTTACCTAATCCAATCTCTGTTTGCCTACTTTTCCAGTCATTTAAAATTTTGATAGTGTCATCATCCAGTGCTACTATTCTCTTTCCATCTTCTGTTTTCGTATATGAATTCCGTTTCCAATCCGTTCTGTTTTTCAGAATAAGCATATGATGAATCCGTATACGTTTCTTTATTAAATCAATGTCATTCCAATATAAAGCCGTTCCTTCATTCACACGAATCCCTGTCATATAATAGACCCACAACATAACGAAATTTAGGTGTTCATAAAAATCACCAATATAAATTTGATTTATCACTTTTTCAAATTCTTGTTTCGTCCAATAGGGTACAATAGCTTTTCCTTTGTTGATTGCCCTAACCTTTTTTGAAATATTGTATTCTAAATATTGCATTTCCACAGCTTTATCTAAGCTTTTACGAAATGTTCCAAAAACTAGACTTGCATAGGATTGAGCATATCCAGCTCCTCCATTTTCTTGACTTGTTAATAACCATGTACGAAAATTTTGTACGTCCTCCACTGAAATAGAACGGAGAGGAATAGAAGCAAACCTATCTCTTATCTTTTCCAATATTCTTTTCTTAATAGAAAAGGTACTTTCTTCAACGTCTGTTTGATAATACGGTATATACACAGTATTCATAAATTGCTCGTAAGTCATTTTATAGTTAGCGTAACTATTGACTTTATGATATTCTCTCTTTAATCGAGTTAACTCTTTATTAGCTTCGAACGCGGAAGAAAAGGGCTTTCCATTAACGTCTTTTCTTCCTTTTTTTCGTATTCGTTTTCCTGTAATCCGATCAATGCCAAATTCTGATTGATAAAAGAAATTCCCTTTATCATCAACATATACACCAGGGTATTTTGTTGTTTGCTGCGTTCTATCCTTCATTAGGAATTACTCATTTCTGTTATAAGAGAAACTCCTAAAATGGATTCAACCACATCCCTCGGTACTCTTCCTAGTCTTTTGTTGTTATAATACGGACAACCTTTTTGCACCATGATTGCTTTTGCTTGCCTAATTAGTGAAATAGCTTGATATTTCTTATATCCTAGTCTAATTAAATCATCTTTACATATTGTTGTACCCATCACAACAACCCCTTTCCACACTAATATTCATCCTCACTCATAAGTTCTAAAACACGTTGCTCAATTAATGTTTGGTCGGACTCAGTAATTTTTTCTTTCCCCATATGTATTAACTCTTTCAAATAAAGCTCAGCATATTTTTCACCATATACACGCCTAAATGACTCATAGAGCATACTGATTGATTTTACTGTAGCATTTTCAACCCAATTTTTCTTTTTCTTTAAAGTGAGCTTTTCACGCTTTACTTTTAAGGGAATTGCCTCAATACCATCTACAAATTTTTGCCACCATCTCATTGTAGGAAGTCTATTTTTATTATGTAAATCACTAGCACTCTTAGGTTGTGTCTTGAAACAATAATGAGCTGATAAAATACCTTTAACTATAGTATTAAGTGGTTTCCCATTCGATATTTGAAGAGCAACTTGCATAGCTTTATTTCCGGTCAGCTCTAGTTCCCATCTGACCCACTTTTTAACATTTACAACTTCATCTGCATTATCTCTTCTTTCTTGTTTCTTATCATAGATTCGTAATATTTGCGGAGATGCACCAATATACAATGTAAAACCGGTCAATTTCCCATCAAGAATCCTACCACTATTTATTTCAATAAATTTATGACTTTTCGTACTTAATTGTCCTCGTTTCACATAATCCTGCAACGCTTTTACAGATGGAGTAGAATCATCAAAAATATCTAAAGCCAAATCTATTCTTGATACCTTACCTTGTATTTCTAAAATAACTGATACAAATTTGTACCAATGCCAACCATCAACCCTCGACATGTATTCTTCATATTGTCTACACGCTTGCCCAGACATATCTATAAGAACACTACTATGACTTCGTGAAGAATGAAGCTTTATATTCGCAAAGCTAATGCACATATCATAAGTGGGATATGGAGACCCCTTAATCTCTGAAGAAAATTCAGAAATAGGGATTCCTAAAACTTCATCCGCGACTGCCGGCAACCCACTATTTGGAATTGAACAACGAAGGTAATCAATTAAGCACTGATTACTTCGCTTTTGACTCATGTACTTCACCAATAGTGTAACTATCAGCTTCAATTTTAAGTTCTGCAAACTGCCATGTATCGATCATTGGCTTACCTTGTCCGACAAATGTTTTCTTTTGCACCTTTTTAGGTTTTACTTTAAGACCCGTAAAAGAAATTGGAATAAATTCACCATCTTCATAATCATCAAAGATAGGTAGGCTATCTTGTTTTTCAATAACTACAGTAATAGGCGAGCCAATTTCAGTACCACCATTTTGTAATACAAGCTCAATAAATGGTCTATCGTAAACTTTAAAAGTTATTGCATACTTACCTGTTTCAACTAGCTCACCATTTAGATTCTTTTCTTTTTCAATTCGAGTAGAAAAACCATCTTTTTGCACTAACATTGCTGTAGGAACTTTAAATTGTTTAATATCAAAGTGAAAATCACCTAACTCAACATTTTCCGAGTCATTTAAAGAATGTAATGTTGACGATTTTAAAATTAATTTTCCCATGTTTCCAACTCCTTTTTATCACTTTTTAATCCCGAACTCTCGGGATTTCGAATAAGCTTCCAACCTTAGAGCCCCAACCGATTGAACCATTTCCATTGAGGGTATTACACCCGTGTTACTCAACGGGTGGCTTCGCTAATCTTAGTTATTTATGAGAGTTGAGCAAAGACCGCTCAACTGGACCTCTCGTTTCACGAGCGTTTCTTGCCACTCCGTTTGTCGACCCCAGTCGCCACCGAAACCCTCGCAAAACGAGAGGTTATATTTGAACGTTTAACTGTAATATTTTAATTCTGCAATAAAATCAAATTCCTTATAGTCAAGAAACGGAGTTTCCAGATACTTCGGCTTGCTCCAACCTAATCCATCAAGAAAAATATATCCTGTCCCTTGACCGCTAACTGTCTCCAATCCTTCTAAATCTCCAAACACCATTCTGTAAGCTTCATTACTCATGTTTCCTAACGCAATTCGAACACTCAAATTGTCTCGAAGCT
The DNA here is from genome assembly GCF_038008465.1 of Bacillus sp. CH_48. Taxonomy (NCBI): domain Bacteria; kingdom Bacillati; phylum Bacillota; class Bacilli; order Caryophanales; family Bacillaceae; genus Bacillus; species Bacillus sp. CH_48. Next base: position 491,881 of record NZ_JBBOZF010000001.1, read on the forward strand.
CAGTCGGAATATTAGAAGCGTTTGGCTGCTGAGTAGATAGAATAACGAACACACCCATCTCACGCCCTTTAAGAACAATCTCAGTTAGATTTGACATGGTTTCAGCAAAGGTTTTCTTATCAGCTCCAGCTCTAAACGCACCTAATTCATCAAACACTAAAAATATAGGCTCCAAACCATAGTCAACATATGAAGCCCCGTAGACGAAATTTTCAGGATTTTCTTTGTAAATAGCAAACCTCTCCATCATTTGTTCTTTTACTTCACGAGTTAATCTAGCAATATTATTAGTTTCACTAGCAACATATTCTTTACCCCAAAAATGTTGAATACTTGATAAATCCGAGCGTTTAGGGTCACAGATATAAACTGTGGCTCGCATTTTTTTCATTTCAATAATTAGGTAGTTCAAAAACGTTGTCTTTCCTCCACCTGTAACTCCAGCAAGAAGAAGATGAGGTTGTTTTAATACATTCCAGGTAAGGTTACTGTTAAACGGAATATAAATACTATCGTTATGGGCTTTCCCTTGATCACTTGCCATCACTATACGTTCATCTTGTTTTTTTCTAAAGTAATAATCGCAATAAGAAATTTTATCTACTTTGTTATAAACGGTTAAGCCAACCAATGCACTCAGTCCTGTATCGAGAGAACTTATCTTATCGTTAAAAACATCAGCATTTTTATAGCCACGTACAATCAGAGTTTCCTCGTCCTCTCAAAAACCAAATACTGCACTGTTTGTCACAACTTTTACACGTTCAATATTATTTTCCGAGTCCCTTTTTTCTATCATTTCTGTTTCATACAACTTATTTGCCTTTATAAAATACAAAAGTTTTTCAGCAATTTTAGATAGCTTGTTACACTGCCTATAATAGAATTTCCAAATTTTAAATAAAAGATAGACTAATACAGGCAATAAAATAAAATCTGTAGTTGTATAAAAGAGACCCAAAAAATTGATAGTAGGAAATAAAGGAGCTAACAGTACAACTAACCAAAAAGAAATTAACGATCCAATGACACACATCCAAAATAAGACGTTTATATGATTCTTATCGCCTGTATAAGATACAAGTTTAAAATCTTCTTTTATACTTCTCTTTTTAATAATTCGAGTTATAAAATGGAATAAATTTGTCATGTATTAGCTTCTTTCTTCTCAAATTTAAAACGAGGAAGAGAGAAATCCTCTCACTCAATTCCTTTTGAGATATCTCTTTTTGCTTTTAAGGCTAATCTTCTTTTAAACAAGCCCTCAACATACTTTACTTTGTTATTTAATGCTACTAACACTTGATTGGCTTCTTCCTCCGTAAAGGCATAACGATTTGTTGAAAGATTACTAATTAAGTCAATTTCCTTTAATGTTCTTGCCAAACGTTTTTTTACTAGTTTTTGAAATCTTTCTTCTTTTGTTTTCATGCAATTTCCCCTCTTCCTCTCTTGAATTAATCTTCAATTATAATTTCGCCATTATTATCAATGTCAAAATCACCATTTCCAATTGCAACAGAGTCTAAAAACTCCTCCATATACTCAATAGCCATTTCTCTTTCTTCTTCTGACATGTTTTTCAAATCATCTTCAAACAATCAAACTCACCTCTCCTCACGTTATTCCAAATACAATAAATACAGAACCTTATTTTTTGTATTTAAGATAATGGTAACTTATCTTCCTAAATCAGTCAACAACCAAGTGTAAAAAAACCTTTTTTATGGTATTATACGGGTACATACAGACAAATAATATACTTCAACTATATTGATTGGGAGTTGGTAAGAATGAACAAGGAATCTAGAGAAGAAAAATTCATACGCATTGCTGAAAAACGTATGAGTAGAATTTTTTCACAAATGAATCTTATAGCTAATTTGAGTAGTAAAAAACATTATTCGTATACAGATAATGAAATAAAAGAACTTTTTCAAGGCTATGAAAACAAAGGAAATGAAATAAAAGGCTTTTTTGAGCCTTCATCCAATATAAACTTTCCTCTATCGACAGAGTTTAAATTTTCAGATACTACCGAGCAAGAAGAGAAAGGAGAAAAGTTTAGAAAATTAGCTGAATCTCGTATGAGCAAAGTATTCAATGATATGAACCTTATAGCTAATTTAAGTAACAAAAAAAATTACTCATATAATTCTCTTCAAATTAACGAGCTTTTCCAAGCCTACGAAAACAAAGGAAATGAAATAAAACTTTTTTTTGAACCTCTAAATGACAAATTTACTTTTTCAAACTAAAAAACCCATTAAGAAATTCTTAATGGGCTCTAATTCTCAAACACTTACTTTGAATGTCACAAGTAATGATGCATAAATCTACTTAATAAGAGCTATCTAAACCACAGTTCTTATTAAGTGTCCTCTTTATTATGTTGTATTATAAGATCCCCTTTTATTGTAGAAATCCCTTGTTAAAATCAATTAATTTAATGTTATGGTCTTTAAAAAGATTAGAATCTTTTTTTTGATAATACTTTTCAGCGGATAAACAAATGTACTCACACAATTTATCAATATTTACTGTAACTGTATTTGTCTTTAATATTTTTGAATTGTTATCAGCTTGGTTGAACCAATGTACACCTCTCGAGTCTGCTCCACTTACTCCTAGTCTAAATTCGTAAGCATAACGATAATTATCATCTTCTTCAACGCCCCAGTTTTTTATATCCGCATTTCCAGCGTGTAAAAAAGAACAACGTAAAGAATAACACATCTTTCCTGTAAATAATGGATTTTTTGCCTTAGCATCATCTTCTATCCAACCTGTGTCGTCTGCATAGTAGTGGTTTACCCAATCATCAAACCATGTGGCATACTGTTTACCTATATTTCGTTTTCCATTATCATGTTTAAAATCCGGATATTCAATTTCCCCACAAATATCAGGTAAAGTTAAAGATAATGCAAGCGCTGATAAATAACTTTTATTTTTAAGAGCAAGTTTAATATCCTTTATTTTATCTAACATAGAATCTTCCTATCATAATTTATTTTACTATGGCTGCTAAGTATTAATACTTTAATAAAAATGAAAAGTTCTCTTTGGTTTTGAAGTTTGGATCTTGTTCAATTAAAGTATTCTATTGTCCAAGTAAATTATTTCAAGACCTCTAATATACTTCTATTTATCAAATGAATCCTCTATATAAAAAATGAACCTCACAATAGTGAAGCCCATTAATATACAGCTTAAATTCAATTTTCAAGAATTAGACTTATGTTTTGAGTATTGATAAATCGCAATACAAATATAGCACTAAAATATCATTTGAATTTTAAACTTCCAAAAGCACTTTGTCCGCACTACTCTTGTCTATATTTTTCGCTTCTAAATTACGCTCCGTATCTGCAAGCCTTTTTTGGTATATGTCCATTATATTATTTATGTTATCTAAAACCGATCTAAATTCATTAAAATTAATATCGGAATAGTTCTTTAAAATATACTGAGAGAATATTTCTTTACCATAGTATTTCGAGACGTCATAATTATCCTTTTTTGAAAATTCCTTTCCTTCTATTTTGTGCGAAAGGGTACTTTTTTCAAATAAGTCTTCTATATCACACTCTGGCTTCCCACCAATTAGAGGTACAGTTAAAAGGTATAAACTATCAATAATATTGACCATATATTCATTTTCTAATTTTTTTCTTTTTTCATCAGCAAGCCCTGCATGGATAAAAAATTGACCTATTGGTTTTTTCTTTCCACTCTTAATCTCATTATCGAACATTAAAATCACAGGGTTTGTTGGTAAATTTCCGCTTATCTTTTTAAAATCATTTAAATAATTAAGATTAGATTTCTTAGAACCAAAGAAATTATATATATTATTTAGCGCACTGCCCCCATCCTGATAAATTCCAAGAAAATATCCTAATCTCTTTGTTTTCTTTAGAAAAGATACTTTAAACTCAAATCTTCCATCAGTATGTTTAGTAATTAAATTAGGATATTCTTTATAGAGACTTTTTAAAGCTGATTTTAAATAAATAACATCAGTTTTACCTTCCGTCACAATTAATGGCTTAGGATTAGCAAAAAAGTATTTATAAAATAGAAACCTTTGATATTGAAGTTCTCTCGAAGTGAAATTACTGAAATGAGTTTTGATACCCTCTACTTTGTTATTGTACCAAGTAAGTTGATTTATAAATGCAAATCTTCCTTCTAATTTATTAAGTTTGGCGGGTTTACCATTAATCTCGAAACTTCCTTTTTTATAGAGTTGATGGGCCATCGCTCTAGTCTCTTTGTAATAAATTCTATTTACGTTTATTTTCTTGTTAACAACAAGTCCAGTTACCACTTGTCTTGAATCCCTAAATTGTAACCTTTTCTTCTTTTCATTAATTTTAAATCCAGCTCGTTTTAACTCGCTTGATAATATTTCATAAAATTCCGTTTGTCGTTCCAAAAACTTTTTATCATTAGTAGAAAACGTTAAGTCATCTGCATAACGTGTATAATCTAACTTATATTTTTTAGAAATTTTCAATAATCTTTGATCAAGTATTTCACAAATTAAGTTTGTAATGATTGGAGAAGTTGGCGCACCTTGTGGCAGTTTTCCTTCGTAACATGTTAATTGTGCAATAACTGTCGCTACTTCAGTAGGTAATAAGAAATTATTATTCTTAATAAAAAAACCTCTTACACGACCAAAATGAAAACTCCCAAAAAAGTTTTCCAAATCAATATTCAAAACCAATCTTTTATTCCGATGAATTTTTGCATTGGTTATTATGCTCTTTTCTTTTTCAAATGCATGAGAGAGATTATTTTTTATATTCCGTTTTTTTTTCTTATGCTTATACAATGCCTCGGAAAGTTTTCTCTGAATGTCTTTGAGTTCTGCTAAAGGGGCATTAATCTTTCTAAAGCCACCACTTTTTTTATTTATTTCAAACGAAGTGTACAAAGTATTAATTCCCTTTTTATACAATAGATAACTAAGCTTTTTTCTGGGAATTCCCAGAAAATCCGCAAGATCATTTCGTGTTTTTATATCTTGAAATTCCATCATACAAAACTCCTTCATAAATAAACGTGTGGCTACTCATTATGCAGAGGCGTCGAGTTTACCGTAAAAGTTACCTCCAAGTAGATAGTTAGAATCGGAGAAGCGAATGCTCCCACCTTTATTGTCAACACTTGCGAAGCACAAGCGAAAAAATCTAGCCACACGTTAATAAAATTATACACTATTTTTACTAAATAGGATATTTATAAAGATATTTATAAAGATTTTCATTTGATTCCCATTTAATACCCATAATAAAAATGACCTTTTTAGTAAATTGTCCAATATCTATTATCCATCATAAAAAATAGTGTCAATTGCTATGTTAAATTTCAGTAAAACTCAAAAAATCTTGATAAATAAAGAAAATGACGTATGCCAATTCATACGTCATTTCTTATTTCATTTATTAAGAAAGCACCTCAAAACGGACCCTTTAAAAATAGCTTGGGGGGTTTTTTGGTGGGGAAGCATTTATTTTCAAGCTTTTTTACATTTTAGTAAATGTAGAAAACATTTAAAAATAAGCTTCCACAAACCAACTTATTAAATAACTTTATTCCCACTCAATAGTTTCTGGTACTCCCTGTTTCCATAAATAACAGCTATTCTTGAAAAGTTTCGTTGTATTGGTGGTGAATTCGTTAAGAAATACAATTACCTTGAGCCCTTTTTTAATTATCAAAGTATAAGTTTTTTGCTCTTGTGGTGATTTCATTTACTGTTTTATCTTGCTGTTCCCTTGTTTTTTCAATCAATCCTAAATCCTTAAGTTTACTTGTTCTTTTACCAACCATTTGATGGGTACTGTCAATTAAGTGAGATATTTCTCCAGCTCTCATTTTTCTTTGCTCAGTATATAATGTTGATAATATCTCTAATTCAATAGGATCTAGCATGATATCTTTATCTAATTCAGTGAACTCTTCTTTAAAATTATCTGCAATATAAACAATCGAGCATTCCCCAGTAGAACATTCTGGACATCTCCAATGAAACATTTCAAAACTATCCCTTTTTTCTAATGGGTAGCAAGTTCCGCAATTATTACATTCAATGGTCTGATTACTTGAAAGGTAGTGATGAACAACTCTAGTGTAGTCAAAACAACGCTGGACGAAATAATTTCGATATTCCCTTCCTAAAGGATAGCCCCAATTCATTCTCTCACTTTCAACTAAACCTAAAAATAGAGCATAAACTATTACCTGCTGTCCACTCTTATCCCTTGTATTCTTATATTTTGATAAAAAGAAATTTGATTCCAGTGAAGCAAAAAAATCATTAAATGTAGGTGTAACAATAAAATGACTTGTAGGAGGATTGGAAATATCAGAGAAATAATTTCCCCCAACCTCCCCGCTTGATATCTTCTTACGAGTATCCCTCGCTTCTTTTATTAGGGTATCGAGAAGGGCTTTTTGATTAAAACGATCTAACTTATTTTCAAAGGGTTCAAGTGCAAAACGGTTTAATTTATCAAAATATAAGCTTACAGTATGCTCAAAATATTTCTTCGAAGCTAACCTTATTGCTTGTAAATTAATTTTAGTCCCTTTAGAAACTCTATCCAAATAACATGCATGTAATAAATGTCCAATTATTCTCGGAACATTAAATGAAGCTTGGAAGAATAACTTATAATATTCATCCATACCGTTTGAAGAACAGTCAAAATAGTCCTCTATATTTACATTAAATGTTTTAAATCTGGTTTCTAATAACCGAGCAGTATAACTGATTGCAGATCGCTCCATTTCTTGAACTTCACTTGATTCATATAGTTCAGAGAAATCCAAATTAAGTGTATCTACCTTATTAGGGTCAATTTTCCCGAAATAAACTCTGCCTGGATATCCTGCAATTTTTAATTTAATCGTTTCATTACTAGAGTTATTAAGTGGCGATAAAATAACATCGACAAATAATCGCTGGTCTACAAAATTGAGTTCCGAAAAATCGTCAAGGAAAATAACCATCTTAGATAACCCACATTCATTCAATAATGTTTGGATTTCTGTTATTATCTCATTAAAGGGAAATGACTTATACACCATATCTGAATATTCATTATAAATTTCATTGTCATCCAATGATTTGTCAAAATCAGTTATTGTTGCTTCTGCAACTCCCCCAACAGACGGTAATCCACTTTTATATTGAGCTTGAGCTGATGCTTTTGCATTTGTGGTTTGAGCATTCTCTGTCTGGCTCTTAGATCTTATCTGTGTTGTAATTCTTTGTAATACTGGTAGTTCATGTGACTCCATTTTGGTGTTCTTTACCCTACCCTGTATTTCTTCTAGGCTTTTCGTTAATTCATCGTACGGTTTTCTTTTCCCCCTCCAGCGTTCCCAAATTGATAAATTTTCACAGGTAGATTTTATTTCCTTAAGTAAATCTGAAATAACTTGTCCAAGCATCGACTTTCTTAAAATATGAGCTCTAAATGCCCCTTCACTAATCCCCTCTTTTTGAACTACATCATCTGATACTTGTTGATTTGGAATCATATCATAAAGAGATTTCACATCTAAATAGATAGTAATTATATTCCTCTTTTCTTTCATTGAAAGCTGCGCTTTTGAAAATACTGTGCTTTTCCCTGTTCCTTTTCTACCCAGTAGAAAAGTTGTATTCCCTGACAATATTGAATTTAATACCGCATCTCCTGGAAGGGGATCCACGTATATTTTATTAACTGGATCAACACCAATTTCATCTTCAAAATCTCTAAGTTCAGCTCTTCTGTATTGCCTTAATGATTCAGCTATTTGTTTGAATTTTATATGGTCCACAAAAATCCCCCTTTATAGAAAGTATTTAGGTTTGTTTAGCTAATAACTCAGAAACTATATTAAAAATCTAATTATCTTTCATTTGCTTTTCTAATACAACTATCACATCATTATCATTATAACCTCGAAGAATTTATTAGCCAAACTAATTTTATCCTCTTACATTACTTTTATTTAATGCCTGTTTTCCGTTAAATTTGATTTCTATATTTCCAATCATTACATCAGCAATTGCAGAATCAACCCCACTCCACATATGAGTATAATGTTTTAAATTGATTTCAGGACTTGAATGCCCAATACATTGAGACAAAGTAAGTTCCGACACATTAAATTCATTAATAAGATACGAAGCATGTAAATGACGCAACGCTTTTGCTTATAATTTTTTCATATCCTAATATTTAACCCGTAATCACTTTTTAAGATTTCTTTATTACCATCAATTGTATCTAATTCATTCAATACATAAACCAAGTAATATCCTCCACTAGTTGATTTGCATAAAAAGATAAAAACTCAATATTATCTCCTGTTAAAGGCCGTAGCAAATTTGAAATTAGGACTGAGTGAAGCTATTGCTGTGAATGGGAATGTAGATTCCTTTGAAGTTACAAATAACAAAGTACATGATAACAACATTGGAATTGTTCTGATTGGACATGAAAGAGTATCTCCATTAGCTACTTTAGATCATCACAATGCATCTATCAATAATCACTATAGATATCAATGAAATTGAAAAAGATGACTCCTGTTGAATACAGAAATCATCTTCTTAATATTGCCTAATTTTTTTAACGTCCTTTACATGGGGTACAAATTAAAATTCGTATCCTTTTATATTTCAGAGACTGATAAGACTATTTTAAAATTTTTTAAGATGCTAAATAGAAATTAAAAGTTTGTCTCTTTATGTTCTCTCCTTCTCTTTCTACATTAGCCTATAACTTACAGATAAGAGATTATGTTCCGACTGGTCTTGGATTAAATACCTAGTCTCAAAGTACCAATTTAAACTATTTATTACTCAATAAGCCTTTGATAAATCAAAATACAAAGATCTATTTCTCTAAACAATAATGCTATAGAGAATATTTATACCCTTGATATAGAACTGCCAGTGAAGACACCTTCTGTGATTTTCTGTTCAAAATATTCTCGTACCTCTGGGTCTTCAAAATAAACTCTACATCCACTAATTCCTCTCGTTAATAGTATATAGTAGATATTTAAGACATAGTTAGTAAACTCTTCTTCATTAAACTCTGACAATAATGGCGTACCACCTTTATCTTTGTAGTTTTCTTTAACTACTCTAAGTTTACCCTGCTCCCCAACTTGAATATCATTACCGATAATCACTCCTATATGATCAAGATCTGCTCCTTGAATAGCATGAATAGAACCGATTTCTGTTTTCGACTTCTCAAGTTCAACCCATCTTTCATGTTGGCTGTTCCAACGCCACTTGTTACCCTCTTCTATCCAATCATAAGGTAGATTTTCTCTATTAATCCCTTTGTTTTTTTTCAAATTCGGATTAGATGCCCATTCTTTCGTATATCCAGCAATAACTCGATTCGTTGTATCACCCCAAGAACAATCCATGTCCTCCACATAATTAAATAACTCTTTAATTGAATTCACCACTCTAAAATAAGAATCCTCATTTTTATAGGTAAATATTTCCGGATTAAAATTGTTATCATCCGAGAGATTGAGTGCATATAAAACACCTTTAACGAAATCATCACCGCTAAATTCACCATTACTTGCTATCCTGAATTGTTGATTTAAAGGTAACGTTGTAAAGGATGAGGTTTGTTCAAGATAGGTCCCTCTTAAAATATCTTGAGGTCGCACCGATTGAAACGGGTCGTAAAATAAAACTACTTTCTCTGAAACCTCCTGTAGCATTTGCAACTCATTAATTATCGGGTTTTCTATATCAAAATGTTTTTTAGCCTCAGGGTGCCCCTTTGGATAATACCTTTGTAATCGGTGTGACTCATCTACCAATATAATATGATATTTTTCATTGTTTTTCCTAGCATCAAGAATGAGCTTACCTGCTCTTTCGAACCTTAGTTTATCCTGTAATTTTAGTTGTTTTAATATTTTATTAAACTTATTTGTTAAGTTACCCGTCGTTACTAACCCAATTTTCATATTTGGATTTTCAGTAGCGAGTCTATACATTAATGACATTAAAAGTACAGTTTTTCCTGTACCTGCCCCACCAGTAATCAAATGATTTATATTAGGGTTACTTACTATTTCATTTTCATACTGTGATTGCATTTTACTTAATTGTTTAAATGGTGAGTATTTAAATAAAATCTTATTTTTAATTTGTTGTAAATTTTTTGTTTTCACCAAATTCCGTTTAAATAATTCTTCTTCCCATAAAGTTATGAAATCCCCTGGATTAAAAAAATCTTTTGGTTGTCTTTGTCCACTATTACCATTTTGAATAGTGAATTTTGTAATATCTGACTCAGCGAACATATAATTAATCAACATATATTCTAGGTCCTTCACATGAGAAGCTGAGAATTCAGAAGCATTATAAACAATGAGGCAATTATCAAATTCTCCTTCTTTAAATTTCTTCTCATCCATATGCTGATTATGTCTAATTAAAAAATGCTTCGTTTCTCCAATATAAATTCTTTTATTCGTTAAGTTATAATAAATGTAGGTAACAAAAGAACTTTCCAGGATATTGTACTTGGTATCTGTTACAGACTGTAAATCATCTCGATTGGAAATTTTTTCATTAACTTTTAATTCTAAATCTATTAAACGATACGTCATAAATAACCTCCTAGCCCCAATTCCGATCATGCACTACTTCATACTTACTATACTTTTATTCTATCTTCATTATCGATGTACCCAAAAGAAAAAATATGTATCTTCAAGCAATGAAAGGGATGTGGCATTTTATATTAAAATTTTGATTTTACAAACTAGATACTTATAATCAGATGGCGCCGTTAAGATAATACTAGCTAGAAATGCTAGCACCTTTACTTTCATGCTTAATAAAATTCGATCATAAGAGATACTTTTGATTAAAAAGCAAACTTATAATACACGTACCTTTTTGTATCCCCCTTATAACACATGCACATATAATTGATATTTATCAATTACATATATCGATATACGCATGACCAAATATTATAGCTTCATGTATAAACTGGCTTTATTATCTCGGTAAGAGAAATAATCTCTGAAATTATTCTACCTATAATAGCACAATTATAAAAATACTAATGTCCATAAGCCACATTTTACTTTTTTAATTTATAGCTATTCCACCTTATTTTTATTTACTAAGATCTGTATATCTATGGATCTACTTTAAAGAAGCTATACCGAATATAATCGTCAAAATAATACCAACTATACCCATTGGCATTGACCATTTATTAGAACGTTCTATTTTATCTATTTCTTCTTTTCTTACTTGAATTAATCTTGATAATTCTTTTATTTTACGCTTAATTTCTTCATTTTCTTTATTTTCTGCAAAGCTTAATATATCGTTGATCATACCTTTTTCTGCTTCAGGTAGTTCAGAAAACGGAGATAATTGTTCATTATGCCTAATAAAATCGTCAATTTTTTCCTTCCACTCGTGTATTTGTTCAATCTTCAGACTCTCATATTTTTTTGAATGAAGTTCTACTAAAAACCTTCTCAATAATGTACTTAAATCATACATATATTTTTTATTTTCTAACTTATTAATATTTATCCCCCTATAAATGTTATTTACATCTTCAATTGTATGTATTGTATTTAATGTAAACCCTTTGATTAAAGAATTATAAAAACATTTTATTTTCTTTCGCCTTTGATATGTGTTTAAAGCCCATCCAATTACTACTCCAAAAACTATAATTACATAAGCAGAAAACCCAAAAATTACAAAAAATTGATATATTGTAATGCCATTACTATCCATAAGACCCTACCTCTTTCTTAAATTTTAATATACAAATAACATTATACTACAAGTTTAAAAAGAAAAATTCTCTGTTTCATATATTAATCTGCAATCCCTATATAAAATGCATAAAATACCTTGTAAAAAGAATTGCTTTCTCTAGTTTTTGATAGACCCAATATATCATTCAAACTCGTTCATATGTAGATATTACTTCTTCTTTTTTCCGTAACTGTACATCCTACCTAAATTGCTTTCCTATCTTATCCCTAACTTTTTAATATCTTTCTTTCGATTCATACAACAATAAATTTTTTTGGTTATACTTTCAAAATTTCCCCACGTTTTCTTAATCGAGAATATTTTTTATAATTTATTTCAATATCCTAAATAAATAACTTATCTAGATCTATTATTGAGAACAATTCTGCTAAAATTAGCCCTACTACTTTCATACTTATAGTTAAATTAACATATAAAAAAGAGGCTTGTTCATTTAAAAGCCTCTTTTTTATATAATAACTATCTTTTATCATAAATATGGAAATATACATAGGGAACCCCCATATTTGTAGTATGATCATAAGTATATAAATGATCCTTATTATTAACACACTGCCCTAGCTTTCTATCAAGCTTTTTATCATAGTAGATGTTAACTTTTCCTTCACAGATTGGACAGTAACCGGATTTACTCACTTTATATACCTTACTATCTTCTTTACATAGAATGGGTTTTTCATTTCTATAAACTATACCTTTTTTATTTAAGTCTTCATATTTACTGTTTTGATCCAGTGCATATAGAATTAGACCAATTGTTATCATAAATAAAAACACCTTATAGTCACTATTACTAAACAAATAACCCACAATTGTAACGACAGCAGAAACTATAGATAGAACCCCTGAAATTTCAAACCTTTTTCTATAACCCTTTACTCCTCCAAGGACTTCCCTACCCAATCTATCTTCATACTCAACAACTATTTCTTCCTGATTAGATAGATTTCGATTGTCAATATAAATATCTTGCTTACTATTAATACCCAATCCGATATTTACATTACCCGTTCCAGCGTTAATCACATTATTCGCCTTTTCTCTTGAATTAGATTTAAATCCGCAGAAAGGACAATATAAATATTCATCACTAAAATCTTTATAGCACTTAACGCATTCTATAAAAAACACCCCCAAAGTGAGAAAAAATAATTGAGAAAGACAAGTATAGTTTATGAGATTTTGATTTCCCTAAAAAATTCATTTATTCCACACATATTCTTGTATAGCAGGAAATCTTATAAACTAATATCTATTAAATCTCCATAATATATATTTCTTATTAATGTTTCTTTTTCCTTTTATATAACCTCCAATAATCTCTAAAAATATATAATTTTGGACATAAATTTACTTATAGTGCCCTTATTTATTTTAATTTTCTTTATTTTTAGATAAAATATATCCAAATTCTGTTATTATTAATACATATACTGCAATAGGATGAGGAGGATACTATGGATACTTTAGTCACAGAATATGAAGTAGTCGCTAATATGTTAAATGATTGGTATATTGAAATTCGTGCGAGACGCATTGATAATGCTCACCAGCTAAAAGAAGAAATCGATAATAGAATGAAAGATGTCTCAGATCAGAGCTTACACTTATATTATTCACTATTAGATTTTCGTTATAAATACATAGTAGACAATTTAAATATTTCAAAGGAATGCTTTGATAAAGTAGAATCTTTTCAAATTCCAAATGATAATATATTAACCTACTACTATCACTTCTTTAAAGCAATTCATGCAAGTACCGTGGGCAGCTATTCAATAGCAAGAGATCATTATGATAAGGCAGAAGAACTTCTAAATGAGGTATCTGATGAAATTGAGCAAGCTGAATTTTACTATAAAATTGGCGCTTTCCATTACGATATTTACGAATCACTCCAATCAATTAAGTATGTTAATACAGCTAAAGAAATATTCTCTAAACATGAAGGCTATGAACGAAATATAGGATTCTGTGAAAACCTTTTTGGCATGGCATGTACCAATTTAAGAGAATGGGCATTAGCCGAAGAACACCTTGTAAAAGCAATGGATCTATTCCAAAAAATTGGAGAAGAAAAATTCACTGTAATGGTTCGTCATAATTTAGGTTTATTATATGCAGGGCAAAATATGTCTGAATTAGCTATTCGCTACCTTTCTGAAGTATCCGAGAAGAAACCTAACCACTATAAAGCCATTTTCATTGAAGGCAGAGAACACTCTAAACTAGGAAACCAAGAAACTGCTAATACTTTATTTGAAAGAGGATTACAACTCTGTACAGAACTAAACAATGAAGAATATCAGCATCGGTTTAAAATTTTAAGAGACATTAATAATAATGTCCCTGCTGAAAAATTAGAAGCTACCGTTCTTGCAGGAATTGAATACTTTGAACGAGAAGATTTATATGAGTATATCTATGAATGCTGTAATGCTTTAGCAGAAAAGATTTTTGAACAAGGCCAGCATGCCAAAGCAGGTACATACTTCTATAAAGCAATGCAAGCTAAGAAAAAAGCCGATGCGAAAGGAGCTTTAAAATGAAAAAGCTAATTAAAGTGATGAGTATTGCTACTGCTTTAATATTTACATTGGGAATTACATCTCAAACAGATAGTCACTTAGTAAAAGTCGTTCAAAGTATGATGGCAGACGGAGACCACGGTGGTTGATGTCCTTTGACCCGGAATTCAGTCCCGGGTCTTTTTTTATTGAAACAAGATATAAATCGCCAGTTTTAACTATATAGTTGAGAAGGAATGCCTAAAAAAGAAGGAGGATCATGATGAAATATCAAACAATATTTCCCTCATTAAAAAAATCGCTTTTTATCTTTATCCTTTCTTTCAGTATGTTAATTTTCACACTCCCTGCCTCTACCTTTGCACAATCCAATAGCAATGCAAATCCTGTTACAAATTACTATGTATCTCCAACAGGAAACGATCTCAATCCCGGTACATTAGATCAACCTTTTGCTACCATTCAAAAGGCTGCTAACGTCGCTAAAGAAGGAAGTACAATCTACATAAGAGGCGGAGTTTATAACCAAAAAGTCCGTGTCAATCATTCTGGTGCCTCAGGAGCACCCATTACTTTTCAAAATTACCAGGATGAAAAAGTCATTCTTGATGGTTCTAAAGTCAAGTTAGAAGATGATGGGTTATTTACAATAGAAGACAAAAACTATATTCAAGTAAAAGGATTAGAATTTCGTAACTTAAAGTCAACGAAAGTTAACGAAACCCCTATTGGTATTTATATCACTGGAACAGGAAGTTACATTGATATTAAAAATAATTATATTCACCACATTGAAGCAAATGTTAAGGATGGAAATGCACACGGTATTGCTGTCTACGGTACTTCATCTAGTGCACAAAATAATTTAAATCATATTGTCATCGATAATAACGAAGTAGCAAATTTGAAATTAGGACTGAGTGAGGCTATTGCTGTGAACGGGAATGTAGATTCTTTTGAAGTTACCAATAACAAAGTACATGATAACAACAATATTGGAATTGTTCTGATTGGACATGAAGGAGTATCTCCAGTAGCTGCTTTAGATCAAGCACGGAATGGAATTGTTCGTAATAACATTGTCCATCATAATTCATCCATCAATAATACTAGTTATAATGAATATTCAGCTGATGGTATTTACGTGGATGGTGGGAAGGACATTATCATTGAGCAGAATCAGAGCTATGAAAACGACCTTGGTATTGAAGTAGCCAGCGAACATGCAGGAAAAAGCGCAAGCCAAATTACCGTTAGGGACAATACAATATCCAATAATATCATGAGTGGCATTGCAATTGGTGGATATGATAGTCAGCAAGGATATGCTGAAAATAACACAATTACAAACAATGTGATTTATAAAAATGATACAAAAGATCAAGAGAGTGGCCAAATCGAATTAAATTACGATACCCGCAATAATGTGATTACCAATAACCAAATCTATGCGAGTAATAGCCGTATTTTTATTAGCAATAATTTCAATAAAAATACCGGCAACAAACTTGATTACAATCATTACTATGGGGAATTCGATCAAAGTAATGGCTTATGGCAATGGAAAAGAAAAACATATAAAGGATTTTCATCATATCAAGCAAGTATGAGTCAAGAAGGAAATGAACAACATAGTGTATTTAGCTTCCCCCTTCATCCAAACAAATTTTAAAATTAAACAAACCTACTAAAAACTTAATTTCCATTCTGGATCTTCTTACTATAAAAATTAAAAATTGCAGTTTGATTTTCTTTGAAACTGCAATTTTTCTCTACACATAATTACTCCATTCTCACTTCATATATAAATCGTTCCCCATTAACAATCTTTTTAAGATGTCCTTATACAAACTCTTCTTAATCCCAGACTTCAATAAATTCAAAACCTTTTAAATCACTCTTTAAAACTGCATTTTTGAATTGACCTGTTACTAAAACATAGTTAGAATGTATTTTTCCATATTCCTAAAAGATTGCTCTATGTACTTCAAAAATTTTGATAATCCTCATACGATATCATATTCTAGAATTTAAGTAGTGGTTTCCCCCATGTGTTTAGACAACTATTAAGGAAAAATGAATGTGAATCTCTAAATATGGAAGTGTTATTTATTTATTTATTCATTTATTCATTTATTTAGGTGATAATGAGAGAAGGACATGTTTATATTTAAAAACATTTAAAATTTATATTGGAGGGGTTTTGCTTTGTTTGAAAGAGAAATATTAAATTTTTATAGAAAGGGTATGAGTATGTGGTCATTATTATTTAAGCTCGTATGGATAAGGTCTACTCTTTTTGTAGTAATTCAGGTATGTACTTTTATAGCTTTTGTGATTTTTTCCTTTTACGGTTTAGATAATACAAATGAAATGTCAACTTGGTATATGTCCCTTTTTATAATTTGGGAGATAATCTTACTTTTTATTTTTGGTTTATGTATTGTTAGAAAAGGTAAAAAAAAGTTTTTTAGAATTTATAAAATAGAATTGTATAATGAAGAATGGAATATTTTTAGATGTATCTTGTTAAAAGAATTTTTGATTTATCAAGAAATTTTGTCTGTTAAAAAAGAGGATTTAGAAAAAAATAGAAACACATTAGATTTTTGTATAGAAAGACTAGAAAGCAGACTTGAAAGAAAGAAAAAAACAAGGTTTTTAACAATTTTTTCATCATATAGTGCTGTATTTATAGCTTTTATGGTTCCCGCTTGGACAGGCTTTAATACTTGGTTTTTTACTCAATATTATAATAAAGAAAATCATCCAATGGCATTAGGGCAAGCAACAGCTTATTTAGGTGTTATATTCGGTAGTATTATTATTGTGCTTGCGTTATATATTCTTCTTAAACATTTATTTATAGATGAGATTTTAAGGTGGGGAGATCAAAGGATTTCTTATTTGATTGAGATATTACAAAATATAAAATTTTCTTTAGACAACCCAAAGTACTTTGGTGAATTTGAAAAGAAAAAACATATTAAAGAAAGTATTAGAACTTTACTAGATGAATATACGGTAAATAAAGAAAAAAAAGAATTTACTTGGTGGAAGACTAATATTCGGAATTTTAAATTCTGATGCCTAAAAAAGAAGAATCGAAATTATCATATACATAGAATAAGCTAATATCATATAGATTAGCATACAAACATTTTTTGCTATGATACTCTCATTTTGTATAGCTGTTTATAAAAATGACGGTAAATTATTTTCCGTCATTTTTTTATAGGATAAGTATTTTTTATATGGTATGCTATATATATCAGCAATAATAAGACGATTTAACTCTCTTTTACTGTGTGTGGGAAGGGGGTGTGTTTTAAATGGAGAATGTCGTAATAAGTGCTATTGTTTTGGTGTTATTTAATAGTATTGAATGTGTTGGAAAATTATACATAGACTATTATTTTAAAAGGAAAGCATTTATGGAACAACAGAAAAAAACCGTCTCTGTAGCTGGAACTATAGAAAACGGTCTAAAAAAATAAGTATGCTGGTAAATCGTTTTATTATTGTTTCTTTAAAGAATAAGTGCTGGAACACTTATTCTTTTTTATTTTGTAAATACAAATTACATCTTTGTGTATACATTATAACACAAAGATTCGATTAAGTGATCATTATTTGATCATCACTTGATCATCACTTGATCACCACTTGATCATCACTTGATCACCACTTGATCATCACTTGATCACCACTTGATCATTACTTATCTTAATTTGCATATAAAAATTTTATCTTAGCTCACTTCATCTCCCCTTCTTAACCTCTTCATCTTAATCGGGAAATTGAGAAAGAAAATGCTCAAATAAATGGATTAACTCTTTTCTTATTCCAAACTATTTATTTTATTTTGTATAATAAAGATATTCATATATAAAACCATATTACAAGGAGGCCTTTATCTTGAACTATGGCTGGACTGGAACTATTGAACAATTTAAGCAATTAGATGTACAGTTTTTTATTAAACAATTGCTAGATCATATCTATAAAACCAATGCTAATGATTCAAAAATAACTTCTCAAAAGAAAGCATGGATTGATAGTTTCAATAAACTACAAAGTTTATTTAATCGATTTTCTAATTTAGATGCATCACTTATTTTTGAATATGAGATTTTACGCGGAGGTGGTCGTCGTCCAGATGTACTTTTACTGATCAAGGGTTATCTAATAGTCCTCGAATGTAAAAGTTATAATAACGTTTCGCCTTCTGAATATATCCAAACATCCCTTTATATGCGTGATCTTGAACATTATCACTCAGCTATTCAACAATCTAACATGCAAGTCATCGGTGTTTTACTACTTACAAACTATGAAGGTGAACGCTGGGTTTTCCAAAAAGAATATCAAGTAACCCTTTCCACCATTGATGGATTGGAAAGCATACTTAATCGAATATTAAATAAAACAGAAGCACCAACTTTAACGCTAGAGGAAGTAATCAATGGTGTCTATGAACCCTCACCTTCTATGCTAGAAGCTGCTCGATCCATTTTAAATAATGAACCGCTCCCTGACATTAAAGCTGTATCAAGCAGTAATTTTCCAGAAGTACAACAAACTGTACGCTCAATCATTGAAGAAGCTCAACATACAAATACCCATCATCTCATTTTAGTATCTGGCGAGCCAGGAGCAGGTAAAACATATTTAGGTCTGACTATTGCACACGAGATGAAAAATGCAGTTTATTTATCTGGTAACGGCCCATTAGTAGACGTATTACAAGATACGTTAAAAAATAGAACCTTCGTACAAGGTTTATATGGATATAAAATGGATTTTCTCGAAAAGAGAATGATTCCAAAAGAACAAATCATCATTTTTGATGAAGCCCAACGAGCATGGGATGCAAAAAAAGTCGACCAATCACTAACTCGAAAAAATCGAGAAGCTCAAAACTTAAGCGAACCGGATATTATAATGAATATCACAACAAACAATAAACCGTGGAGTGTAACAATTGGCTTAATTGGTGAAGGACAAGAGATCTATTCTGGTGAAGAAGGCGGTCTCGCTCTATGGAATACTGCGATCGCTGGAAAAAACGTGACTGTTCACTCTAAACATCCTAATTCTCTATTTACAAATGCAGCACATTATAGAACTCATTCTCAGCTACATTTAAACTCATCTTTCCGTGCTCATGCAGCTTTAAAATACTATGAAATTATTAATACTTTATTAGATGCTAATTTTGAACAAACAAAACAACTGATTCATCATCTACCGAAAGAACATTATCAACTTTTTATTACACGCGATCTAAACAAAGCCAAACATACTTTACATCAGCTTTATCAGGATGATACAAAAACAGTTGGCGTTGTCTGTGCTGGTGGCGCTGATCGTCAAAAAGAAGTCCCTGTTCTACCAAGAGATGAACGATATGAACGCCCTAGTAAGATCGCCCAATACTTTAACTATCCCGAATCTCAATACTATTGTAGAGCGCTCAACTACAGCTCAACTGAATTCCAAACACAGGGACTTGAACTAGATATGACGCTCGTTCATTGGGATGATGATCTATATCTACAGAATGGAACTTGGAAGGGGCAGCACTATCAATGGGGTGTCGAAGATCCGTTCCAAATTAAACTCAATGCATATAGAGTTATTTTGACCAGAGGTCGAGATGGAACAATTATTTACATACCACCAAAAACCATACTAGATGAAACTTGGAACTTATTAAAAAATCATTTACATATTCCTGAATTGACGTTTTAAGGCTTATAATAAGAGACGATATTCTAGACTCCTTTAGAATATCGTCTCTTATTTTTTTATTTTACAACAACCAGGGAATTGTTCTTACATACCTTAAAACATTGCAAGAAGGAGTTTCTTTAAACAACTAGTATTATAAGAAATTGTCACTAAAGAAGTTGCTGTTTCTTTTATTCCTCTAAAAACTGAATCGCTTTGCGGTATTTTTCTAATCGTTTTAGGTCTTTATCTGTTATCCTAGCAAGTCTTGAACGATCAGAATTATGTTTTAAGTCTGCAAGTTTAACTGTACGGGCAAGAGAATTTTCTTTCACTCTGCTCAGATATTCAAAATAAGGTGTGTATTTCTCTTTTGTCAGTACCTGCACTGCCTCAACTACGTTATGAGGTATACCAGCACTTAACAGATCATTAGCAGTTATCTCAGTATCTTCCAGAACATCATGCAAATAAGCAGTAGCCTTCTCTTCGTTCGTATTTACAAAGCTAGCAACTGCCTCAGGGTGTTTGATATAATCCATACCTGCTTTATCTACTTGCCCAGCATGGGCTTTTTGGGCTATCTCATAAGCTATCTTTATATAATCAGGTAACATCGCAAAAACTCCCTTTCTTTAAACAAAATCTCCCCCTCTAGTAAGCTGTTCTAAAAGTGAAGGAGGAAAATATTGATATAATCCCTCAGCAAATCATTGGAGTTCATCTTAAAACAAAAAATTTATAAAAATTGCCATCCTCTCTGTATATTTCTACAAAAAGAATAGCGTTTTTTGGTTATACGGATACAATTTTATTTTAATTTGAATTACGCCCTTTTCTCTTACGGGTATTTACTATATTAATGAAGAAAATTAGTCCGAAGATAAGGAATAAAAATGGGTGTACCCATGTTCTAAAATTAACAAGACTTATAATAAGCATTATAATGCAAAGGATACAACCTATAATATCAATGCTAAAAGATAACTTCCCCTTTATTTTTTTCATTTATAACTATTCCCTTCCAGATGCCACCTTTAATTTATAATTCTCAATATAATAATAACATACGTTTCGAATTTTAAATTCTTTACATTTAATCACTTTTTTTGTTCTGGTACAATAAATACTGTTATTGTGTGCACCCAGGTAGCAAGATAGCAATTACCGATGAAATTAAAAGTAAATCTGAACAGGTTGAAGAATCCATTACAAAAAAGCTAACGAAGCAAAAATAAACAACATATAGATTTGAATTATATTTCTCAACAACCAAAATTACTTAATGTGGTAAAATAATATTCGGGTTGGCACCCAATACCATATTACGATGGTTCCAGTCGCAGCAAGGCACCTTTGGGTGTCTTTTCTTTTGCTTAAAACACATTCTGGCAAAATACCTGTATCTTTGTTAATTTACGACTCACATAAACCAACAAACTTCGTATATATAGTTTGTTACCCTAAATGGGTTGACAATACGAACAGTTATAGGAGGATTTTGTGAATGGTAAAAACAGCATGTGTAAGTATGATTACTGGCATTCTTTTAATATGTTCAACAGGATGTGCCACTCAAACTGATTCTATTACAACTAAAACTCAATCAGTAGATGATGGCACATATACAACAAAAGAGATCACAGACGCATTTCCTGTAGGAACATCCATAACTACTTACATCCGAAAAGAAGAAAAACTGAACGTAAAACATCTCACCAGTATTACACTTACAGATGGTGGCGTCGGTAGAGTTTTGGAAGCAACAGATGGTTTTGTTGTCGTATGTGGGAATGAAAAAGGAATTTTTGATGTATTAATATTTAAAACCATGGAAGATGTAAAGAAATATGAACAGAGTTTAAAGCGATAATTAATATCCTTCTTATGCCTTTTACACAGACATTGTCCTCTGTCTCTTGCTATAACTCTATGTACAGTATAATTGCATCATGAATACACACACGTTATAATAGTCACCTAATTACATATAATGAGGTGCAGAAAATGAATAAAACAGAATTAACAAAAGTAGTAGCAGAAAAAGCTGAACTTACACAAAAAGATGCTGCAGCAGCAACACAAGCGTTATTAGATACAATAACAAATGCGTTAGCAGATGGAGAGAAAGTACAAATTCTTGGTTTTGGTACATTTGAAGTACGTGAAAGATCTGCACGTACAGGACGTAACCCACAAACAGGTGAAGAAATGCAAATCGCTGCTTCAAAAGCACCTGCTTTTAAAGCAGGAAAAGAATTAAAAGAGGCAGTGAAATAATTACACATAGTCAAAAGGCTTTCCACGCCCCAGCTTTGCCCCCTCCCCTTCGCATATCCTATTTTGGCTAGCTAATCTGGTTTGTTAAGGGGTGGAAAAGAGAAGAAGGGCAAAAAAAAGAATCCTTTAAAGTGCAGTGACCCCTGTCAAGTAGATAGTATTGAAAAAGCGCAACTAAGCAACCTGAGTTCTATATTTATATGGACTCAGGTTATTTAATTTCTTTTGAAATCTTTGATGATTATAAAAATGTATGTATTTGCGCACGGCAAATTTAACCTCATGCGCTTTGCGGAAGGAATATAAATGAAAGCATTCTGCTTTAAAGTGACTGAAGAAGTTTTCCATACAAGCATTATCCCAACAGTTGCCTCTTCGAGACATGCTTACCTTCATCTGATATTTTGTAAGTAATTGATTATAGTGACGAGATGTATACTGAGATCCTTGATCACTATGTAAGAGAATTCCCTTTACATTTCGTTTTTTCTTTGCCTTTTTAAGTGTATCTAACACAAGCTTTAAGTCGTTTCTACGGCTGGTTTCATAGGCAACAATTTCATTGTTGTACAAATCCTTAATAACTGATAAGTACAAGCGTTGTCCATTAAAAATCAAATAGGTTATATCCGTTACCCATTTCTCATTTGGTTTTGAGGCTTGAAAGTCCCTATTTAGATGGTTATCTGAAATTACATATGCCTCTTTTTTTCCGTAATAAGGTCTCTTTTTTCTAATTATGGCTTTGATGCCTAATTCATTCATCAATCTTTGTATACGCTTATGATTCAAATGAAGGTTATATGTGACTTTCAGCCACACTTGCACTCTTCTATATCCATAAATCCCTTTTAGTTTTTTATGACACTCCAATATCTTTTTCTTGATTTTAGTGTCCGCTAGTTGTTTTTCAGAAGGCACTAAGTGCCGTTTTATTCACTTGTAATACCCACTTCTAGTTATACCAGCAATGGTACATAATAGGGTAACCGTATACCCCTTTTCTAACATCTCAAATATTACTTCAAACTTTCTCGTTTTGGATATAGCTTGCATGCCTCCTTTTACATCCCTAAGAGCTTTTTTAACATTTCATTTTCCGCTTCTAATCGTTTAATCTTGACTTCTGGATCTTCTGGTCTAACTCTTGGTCTGCCTAAACCTGGTCCTTTCGCTTTACCGCGTTTTTCTTCTAATCCTTTAATATCTTCAGCTTCAAAGTGTTTTACCCAACGACTTACAACTGAGTGATGAATACCTAATTCTTCCGCAACAGTTTTATAGCTCATGGCTTCTTTTAAATATAAATCTATAGCTTTTTTCTTAAATTCTACATCGTAAGTAACTCTAATTTTTCCCATAGAAAAATCCCCTCCATAGTAAATAGGTTAATGTGCTTTCTTTTTCCTGTCTACTATAAGGGGATCATATTAGAATGAAGGTGTTTTTTTCTTATAAGTCAGCGTGTGTTTGTAATAAATAATCTGGTCTTGCTGGTGCACCTCCACCGTCTCCTATATTTACAGCTTGATTTTTAAAAGAGTCGTTTAACCCTAACGATAGGATACTAATTAAAGATATTCCAAGTATAGTTAGATAGATTTTTTTCATTATTTTAACGCTCCTTTTTCTAATTCATTTTTTTGAGCTGTATTGCTCATGTAAAAATATTGACTTGCTTTGTTATGGTTATTTTCTTCATAAAACTTTAGAGCTAAGATATCAGCATATTCTTTTACGCATTCCCATAGTTTTTCTTGTTTGAAATAAGTAATACCTTCTGAAATAAATATTTCTAAAGTTAATGTAGGGACATTGTTGTTGAGAGCTTTTAAAATTTTAAAACGATGTTGGAATTCTTGATTGTTAAAATCGTTACTAAGTTTTAATCCTTTTTGAATTAGTTGATCGCTGTAATTATGGTCATTTATCTTATAGTATTCATATGCTTCTACGAAAAATGCTTTGAAATGGTTAGGATTGTTCTTTGTTACTTCAGATACATGACGAATCGCGAGTTTAGATAAATTTTGTTTTGAATATAACCAAGCTAAATTATGTCTTACCATAAGGATAGAATTTTTATGATTATTTTTTTGGAATGTGTCTAGTGCCTTATTAAATGACTCCTCAGCCAATTCGAAATGTTTTAAATCAATACAACACAGACCTATAAAATTGTCACATAGTGCTACATTTATTTCATAACCTTCATGTTTTAAAAATTCTTCTTTAGCTAATTTTATATAATCAAGAGCTATTACTTGTTTATAGATTTGATAATAAAAATATCCCATTCGATAATTAAATTCAGCATGTTCTATTGGATCAGGAATGTGTATTAATAGTTCTTTAGCTTTTTCATAGTGTTCACTTGCTTCAGTGTAATTGGATGTTAAAGTAGAATGGAATGCTTTAAAAAAGTGATAATAATAAGCTAGGAAGTCATCTGCTGGAGTTGTGAAATTATCCATTTCATCAAAACTGCTTTCGTTAATACTTATCCAATCTGTTAATGCTTTGTATCTAAAATCTAATAAAGAATAATATAAGAGTACGTTTTGATTTTCTTTGACATTGTTAATTTCATTGTCTACATACTCTTTTAATTGTTTTGCTTTAACTAATTGTTGTTTTAGCATGGATTGATACCAGTCGTTTAATAATTTTGTTATTTGTTCATTTTCTAGTTGAACATTCATAGAATCTTCCCCTTTTCCAAAATTATCTATATCTAATGTAAAACCATGGTATCATGGTATTACATTAGATTAACCTTTAAATAAGTTGATATATATAATTTAAAATATTCTGTTTATTTTACCTTTAATTTTATTGCGGCCTTTATGTGGTAATAAAATTTAAGGAGGAACAGGTACGAATACAAATACCTTTCACGGGCTATGTTATTTCAGCAGACGATAATTACTTAATTGTTGCTGATACTTTTACGAAAGAAGACGCACTTTATTATCAGAATAATTGATGGGAGCTAGTTTCCCAAAATAAAATTTTAAGAGTACCTGTATCCAATGGTGAAAACTACAAATTAGGTGAAAAATTAAATGTATACGCTGCTGCTTGGACTTACTCTTTACCACCAATCGCTATAATGCCAACAATTGAAAAAGTAGTTTATTAAATACTGCTTATCTAATAAAAGAAACATTGCCCTAATTAGAGCAATGTTTCTTTTATTCATTTGGCATTAGAAATTGAAATGGATGAGAACAGATTTGGAATACTATTCTCAAAAGCTAATGTAAAGGAAGGGATTAATTCATGTATTCTTTCTTGCATTGGTTTCTTATCTACTTCTCCAAGTTCGTTCAAAAGTTCATTCTCTTCTAAAGACTCATCTCCATTGATTAACATCCTTAACATATCTGAGTTAATAATTTCATGAGGCGAATGAACTAGCCCATTCATCATTATATATTTTTGGAGCATGGATGAATTCCCCTCATTCGCTTGCTTTACAGCTTGTTTAAGATATACATCAAAATATTTCTGTGCAAATTCCACACCTTTTAGTGGAACGGCTCCTACATGTTCAACACCTTTCCAACGTAAATCTGCAATTGAACTCAGCCACCATGCCGGCTCAATAGCTTGTTGCATACGTTGCAACACTTTGCGCTCGAATCCCGGTTTATAAGTAGCATGTTCTTTTAAACAAGTATCTAACATTTCAGCTTCAATGGCGGCTACGGTCATCCCCTGTCCATAAATGGGATCAAAGTTACAAAAAGCATCACCTAACACTAATAATCCAGATGGCCAATTTTCCATTTGTTCAAAATGTTGACGAGTGGACTCCTGCGCTCTAAATCCCCTTGGGACACTAATTGGTTCTAACTCTTTAATTAACTCCCTCATCATAGGGGTAACTAAAGAATCCAGTTCTTTTTCATATTCTTTTGAATTTGTTGGTGGATAATGCGTACCTCCAGCAACAAATAGTAGCGCTTGAGCTATGTTATCTTCAATATATAATAAACCTACAGCTCCAACGTTTTTAGCAGGATCTCCTTCAGAAATTGCACTCAATTTCTCTTTGATATGTGAAGGTACTTTATAATATCTCGTGCTATATCCGAAATTCACCTTTAAACGTTCTGGTTCTGGAACATCATAGCCCATAGATGTAAGCCATTTATTGAGTTTAGATTGACGACCACATGTGTCAACTACCAAATCGGTTAACACAGTTCGCTTTGTTTTTAATTCGTCCCGTTCTTGAATATTAATTCCAATAACACGCTTGTGATCAGACGAAGCTAAAATGCCTGTGACTACTTGCTTTGAATAAAAATAGACATTAGGAATTTCTTGCACACGTTGGCGGATTGTCCATTCTAACAATGCTCGACTGCTTGCTGCACCTTTTCGTTCTATAACTAGTTCCAGTGCCCCATACGGAGAAAATCGAATCATTTTATCATTCTTGACATTATGGGCCCCTAAATTTAATAAATCATCAACATATCCAGGAAAGAAACGGTTCATAATTATTTCTCCACGTGGTAATACACGATGAGGATGAAAGTCTTGGGGTGTACCTGGACGTTCAGATGGTTTTTGAGGTAACTCATCTTTTTCAACAACTATCACTGTCTCAAAATAACTGGAAAGCACGCGTGCAGTAAGTAAGCCTGCAATACCAGCTCCAATCACAAGTGCCTTTTCTCTTTTTTGCTGTTGATATAGTAATTGACTATCCATCAATAATCTCTCCTCTTTCTAAAAAGTATGTTTGTTCAACATGAATCTATTAAAACTTTTCCAGAAATCAGAATAAACGAATGATGATTCTTCATTATTTTAATCAAGGTGGTTCAAATCAGAAAGTACACTCAAATGAGTATCATTTTTTAACAAGATTCAGGTTCATATAACCTGTATAACTGCTCACCGTTTATAATAGTCTTTTTTAAATACCGCTTTATTCACCCTCCTTTTATATTTTTAATAATTTGCACCTTAAATGTATCACTTTTGTTATCCCTATAAATATTTAGGGTTTTTAGAAATATTTATTTAATTTTTGGTAATATTAGGATTCTATTTTATCAAATAAAAACTAGAAGGTTTGAGAGAAGTATGTAATAATGCATAATAAATCAACTGGATATTATGATATACTTTCAAAGAACTGATACAAAATTTCTTTAGATTGGAAAACTGAAGTCTTATCTACCTAATTGTAGGGACGCCTTATGGCGTCTTTTCTTTTTATTATAAAAAACCCTCAAGCATCCATATGCTTAAGGGTTTATCAATTGAAAGGTAGAGCTGTTTGAAATTCTTTAAATTAAGAACAAAGCGGGATTACTCCTAAACCAATTAATAAAGCTGCAGCAAACGCTGGAATTGGCGCTGGAATCTCGATACCTTCTACAACTAAAAAGTATTGTCCATTTACTACTTTAAAACAAACTAATTGCATGGTTAATCCTCCCTTCTGTTAGGATTAATACATTATATTAAATAATCATATTATTTATATAATTAAATAGTTTGTTTTTTAGAAAATGTGCAATTTAACAACGTTCAAGGGAAACACATTAATTTATCTTTCCCTTATTTTCAAAAGGACCTGCTCAAGTCATACGTAAAAACATAAGGTAAAGTGAACCCATTAAAACACATGGAATGACCCCTAGTCTTTTTCTCTTATCTAAAGGAGGAACTATTATTATGGGATATGGTGGTAGTTGCGGCGAAGGCTGCGGTTTTGCTGGAGGCTTTGCTTTACTCGTTGTACTCTTTATACTTTTAATCATTATTGGATGCAGTTGCTTCTGCTAAAAAACTATTAGAAAAGGCACCTTAGGGTGTCTTTTCTTTATGCGTAAGAACCTCGCCATCTTATGGAAATGGCGAGGTTCTTATCTATATTATTTATTATCTTGTTCCAGGCTTTTATCAAGATTAGAATTACCATTATTATGGTAACGTTGATAGTTCTCTTCATGTAGCCTTTGTTGTTCTTGTTCAACTTTATTATCATGATCAATTACCTTAATAACAAAAAATAATATTACGATTACAAACACTACAAATGGGATGAGAGCAGTTTTAGAAAGCTCCTTTAAATCCTCTTTTGCTTGTCGCTTTTCTTCTCCTGTTGAAAAGCGATAAGCAAACAAAGCTATTATAAATGCGAAAAAACCTAAGAGTATTTCTACAACTGCAAAAATAGCATCTAACATTACTTATGTATCCCCCTAATATAACATATATGTATTACTAATTAACCAATAATTCCCTTACACATTATATCAGCTAGAATACATGAAAGTATAATATATTATTTGTATAGTTAATTTTATTAATTACCATGCATTACTATACGACAATTCGAATCGTCGGAAGACCCCTTAAGTTTTTTTTATGGAAAAATCCCCACACATTGTGTAGGGACCTTGTTTTTCTTACCATTTAATTTTTGTTGGATTTAACTTGGAAATATATCCACGTACTAATTGTTTTTTGTTACTGTCATAGATACCGATATCACCAGAGAAATTTTCCCAATATTCCCCTAAATAATCTTTTGATGGTACTTTCAAATCTACATTTAATCCCATTGCCCCAAAACTTGCCACCTGGCGCGCTGCTATGTCGCCTACTTGTTGCGCTCGTTCTTTCGTTGTTCCAGCTGGAACGATAACAACAATTCGAGTTAGATTGTCTTTTGCTTCAATATGGACGTCTTGCGCCTGTGCAGCCACCTTTATTCCATCCTTTGCTGTTTGGATGCCTAATTGGCTTAATTTCACACCTTTATTACGCGCTCCCTGGCCTTGTGCTGTCATCGATTGTTCCACTTTTTCTTTTGCTTGTGCCTCATTTAACCCGCTGACTTTCGGTTGTTCAACAGGCGTTGACTCTGCTTTTTGTTCTTCTTTAACTGTTTCTTTTACTACATTTTCATGCTGTTTTGACGTATCCGTCGATTGTTGCACAGTTACTTTCCTATCTTCTTGCTGCTTTTCTGCCTGAAATGCTTTAACTTTTTCTTTTTGTTCCTCTTTCTTCACATCTTGCTCTATTTTCGCTTCTTCAGTACCACACGCTGCCAATAATAAACCTGCTGCAATTGTTAAACCTGCTAATTTAATTGCTTTCATAATAAATACCGCCTTTTCATAATTTAATTCTTTCATATGTATAAACGAACTCAGCTACAAATATTGACTTTGTACTACATATTTGAATTATTTAAATGATAACATATTAATATTCAAATTCTTTATATTTAAATATTAATTTTATAATCTATTTTCAATCAAAACAAATTAATATTTGCATAAAACGTGGCAGTCATTCTTTTAAATCGATAGTGATAGGGTACCGCCACACATCCATCAAGCTAACAGAACAGATTACCCCCTAAACGAAAATTTTGTGTCTTTTTTTAGCGCAGAAGTTCATTATTATCGTTTTTTATGTTCCTTAACTTGATAGAGGTGTGGTGGATCCCTTTTTTAGAAGTAAATACTTCTAAAACCTTGAAGTATTTGAAAATCAATTTTATCTGCTTTTGTCCTTTGAATTATAAAATCTAATCCATTTTTGGTATTGTCCGCATATTTAGGCATTGCTTCAAGAGTATCTGTCAATGGTTTGTTGAAATCGTCCCAATGTATTGGAATAACAAGCTTCGGTTGTACTTTTCGTACAGTTTGCTTGTAATACGTATTTTGGAAAGTACTTTCCTGCTTTCCTAATACCCCTATTCCTAAAAACAAGACATCAGCTCGAATATCATCTAATACTCCTTCTATATAGTTAGCACTTGGTTTAACAAGGAAAGTTTTATTATTGTGTGTAATCAAGTAATCATAAGAAGAGTCTTCATGATAATCTAGGGCTTTAGCAGGTTGTTTAAGTGGCTTTTTTATTTTTTCTCCTTCATCAAAGGTTGGTGAATGTTTCGATGGAAGGACAGTAACAGTAAAATCACCAAACTTCATAGCCTTATTTACTTCATATACAGACATCTGGTTCTTATTTATATCACCACCAATACCTATGTTAATTGCTGATTCTGAACCATATACATGTGTTCCAGTTCGTTTAGCTATATAAGCTAAATCAAACGCATGATCATAATGTGTATGTGCAATAAATAATCCCTTAAGTTTATTATTATCAACCCCTATTTGATTAAAAGCTTTATCCACAGTATCTTCATCTGTTTTTATATTGCTGAACAACATTTTTGGTAAGGATGGCCTAGAAATAAAACCATCAATCATTAATTGTGTATTTCCATCATCAAATAGTAAAGATGATGTTCCTAAAAATGTGACCTTTACATCACCTTGATTCAATACTTTTTGTGTTGTTTTTGGAGCATAATACTCCCTGTATTGTTGAATATCTGCTGAAGGTGTTAAAAACTTGTAATAAACGAAAATAGAAGCGATTATTACTAGTACTAGTAATCCCATAAAAAACACCCTTAATTTTTTTCTTAATGTGTATTTCAAAAACATTCTCCTTTCTAGACAAAAGATATTAT
This sequence comes from Bacillus sp. CH_48, assembly GCF_038008465.1. Taxonomy (NCBI): domain Bacteria; kingdom Bacillati; phylum Bacillota; class Bacilli; order Caryophanales; family Bacillaceae; genus Bacillus; species Bacillus sp. CH_48. The sequence continues at coordinate 522,824 of NZ_JBBOZF010000001.1, forward strand.
TGTTTGCCTGTGCTAAATCCCCCTACTTGAGGCTACCACAAAGTATCTATAAAATTAAAAAAACGCCATCCTTTCCTATGATTCTACAGAAAGAATAGCGTATTTTTTCTTTTTATGGATACATTTTTTAGCTCGATAACGATGGGGTGTTACCTCAAATATAATTATTTTATTTACATGTTTCTTTTAAATTTGTTTCAAATCTTTTCATAGGTTGGTATACAAGAACGTGTAGTGATAAACCTATCACTGCAGTAAAGTTTAAAATAATACTTATAATCATTAAAGACCATTCTATAACTGGAGAAAAGTATCCATTTGTACTTAACGTAGAAGAACTTATACCAAGTATTAAAATCACTATTAGTAAAGGTAAGTTTTTAACCAATTTGAATCCTCCTTTAAATACAATATCTTTATATCATTATATCACAAACTAATTTATGTAATTAATATAAGATAGTTATCTATGGGCAATTTCACATTTTTTTGTTACAAGTTAGCACGAAATTTCGTTCTGGAATACTATAAAATTTCCGTTTGATAGCGATGTGGTGCTATCCCATCCCTATCAAGCTAAGAAATTCATTTTACCCCAAAACGAAAAAAGATGAGAAAATAATAAAAAGCTTATCATTAAGTGCTAAAAGATAAGCTTTTTTATCTATACTTATTAAATTTTATTTGATTTCTTCCATGCTAATACTGTAATAAGATATTGAATACCAAATAGGAAAGCGAAAAGTATAATAAATCTTGCTATTACTGATAACCATCCAACGAAATCTTCAGGTAAGTTATATTTGTATGTGGTAGCACCTATTGCGACAAAACATAAAATAAAGGTATTACTCATTTTTTCTTTTAACTTTTCATTTAATTGTTCTTTATTATTAATATCTGTTTCATAAATACCAGTCAAAATAGATTTAATAAAAAAGAATATCATATAAAAAATTATAATGGCTAATGAAGCAGCCCATTCTAAAAATGGACGGTGTAGATATGCTCCTCTTATTATAAAATCAACAAAAGCTATAAGTAGGACAATAATTCCAGATTGAGCCCAACTTTTCATTTCAATTTGTTGGATTCTTTCATCTGGGTGTGTACTGAGTGAAAACCATTTTTTTAGTTTTTCCATTTTAAAATTCCTCCCAAAATAATTTATCTAAACTTTTATCTAGTGTTTTAGCTGTATGAATGCAAAGGTTTAAAGAAGGGTTATAATTATTACTTTCAATAATACTAATGTTATGTCGTGTAACATTTACAATATCGACCAACCCTTGTTGGGTCAGACCTTTTTCAACCCTTGCAAACTTCACTTTACTTACGGACATTAAATACACCTCACTTGTAAACATAACTTCATACCATAAATCTTATATTTTATATATTAAATTATTAATAACATAAATGCAATATATATTTTACATTAAGTCATGTATAAGTTGCACAATTCTATATTTTTGTATTTAAAACTATCCTACAAATATTAAAACAGGCCATTCTTTCTGTAGAATCATAGGAAAGGATGTTTTTTTTATGTCTGTTTCTGTATATGATAAATTAGAACTATTTGTTCAAGAGATTCAAAGTTACTTGTACGTATCTCCCAATTAATTGTGCAATCTAACCTTTTCATCTATTAAGTTCTTTTACTAAGGAATGGAATCTAAAAAAGAAATAGAAATGAGCCTTTTTTATTATTTTGTTCATCTTTTTTTCGTTTTAGGAGAGATTTTGTTTTTTATCTTGCTAACAATGTGGAGATATCCTAGGTTTAAAAATCCCTTTAGTTACTGCATACTAGCAACAACCTTTTGAAAATTAGGTTACTTCGATGTATAATTACCAGAAAATCTAAGGAGTTTTATATATGGATAATATGAAAATAATAGCTGAGGTTCTGAGTATAGGGTTACAAATTGGTTTATTTTCAAAAACTGAAATAATTGATTGGGCTGATCAGACAATTGAAGCATTAGATAGCCCTTCTATTGAAATTATAGAAGTTTCTCTATCTAGTAATGATAAGTTGGTTGACATCGTACCTAAATTAAAAAACGTAAAAGGAACGTATGATAAAAAATTACCCGTAAAAATAATACTGGGGCTGTTATGGGATAAATTTATCCTAAATGAAGAAAATGTATTGAAAATAAAACCATTTATATCTAATTTGATACATAATAATTGCTGTGAGGGATTCAGTTATGTAGATGAACAGCTATATAATTTTAATGAGGACATTAATTTAGCAGCAGATAATATATATGGGAATCTAGAAGATATTAGTCAAGATTTAAAAAGCTTTCTATTTCCTTATAAAGACTTTAGTAATTACTTCAGTTTTTGGGAAACTTGAAAAATATTAAATTGATGGTAATAGATCATTCGGAAATGTATTCCTATAAAATAGTAGTTTTATTATTACAGCTATCCTACAAAGTGGTTTATCTGTTCATAAAAAAGAAGAACTCATTACACATAATACCAAAATTTATTTTCCTGCTTTAAACCTCACTCCTATAGAATAGCTAGTACAAATAGTTGAACTCGTGAACTACCCGCCACTTAACGTCCTAACGGACTGTTTGAAGTGGGGGCTTCTCGGTTAGTCGTTACTTTTGGTAGCTAACGAATTCGTCCTAAGACAGCCGAGCTAACTCCCTTGTTCCAAGGGTTATTTTATTGCTATCTATGCTAACGCTAATAGGCGTATTGCTTCATTTTTGATATTGATAGCTGCGTTATAATCTCTATCGATATTTACACCGCATATACAAGAATAGACTCGCTCAGACAATGACATATTTTTCACATTTCCACAACTGCTACATGTTTTTGTGGAAGGAAACCATTTGTCTATTTTCACAAGTTGTTTGCCTTGTTCATGTAGTTTATAAGCTAAAAAAGAAGTGAACATACCCCACCCATTGTCAGCGACACTTTTTCCAAAATGAAGTGCTTGCGACATTCCTTTCATATTTAGATCTTCAATAGCTACAACATCAAAATGAGTAGCTAACTCTTGAGACTTATGATGAAGGAAGTTCTTACGTTGATTCGTTACTTTTTCATGTAACTTAGCTACACGGATACGTTGTTTATTCCAACGAATAGAACCTTTTGTTCTTCTTGATAATACTCGTTGCGCCTTTGCTAATCGGTCTAACATTTCACGATAGAACTTAGGATAATTGGCTCTCTCATCCTCAGAACTGACGTATAATTGTTCCATCGCAAAGTCTAATCCAACAACTGTTTCTACTTCTTTTTGTACGATCTCTTTTTCGTATTCAGTCAAAATGGACACATAGTATTTACCAGTAGGTGTCATAGAAATCGTACATGACTTGATTATATGGTCTTGTGGTATTTCTCTATGCTGTTTGATACGTACCATTTTCAGTTTTGGCAATTTGATATGACCGTTAAGCAACATAATATTTCCGTTCACTACATTCGTTGTATAAGACTTTCTGTCTTTTTTGCTTTTGAATGTTGGGAAGTCATTTTGACCACGAAAGAAATTTTTATAGGCAGTTTGCAAGTTTAGTTGAGCATTTGCCAAAGCTAATGAATCCACTTCTTTTAACCACTCAAATTCTGCTTTGTATTTCGCAGGAGTGGGAAGCTTTTGTTTCTTTAGTTGATCCTTATCATCTTTATGTTTTTCATACGCTTCTTTCCGTTCAGCTAACATTCTGTTATACACGAAACGTACACAACCGAATGTTTTACGCATAAGATGTGCTTGGTCTTCTGTTGGATACAAACGGAATTTATATGCTTTATTCTGCTTTGTCATATCATTTCACCTCACTTTTCACTTTGATTTTCAATATATGTTTTTACTACGTCTATTGGCGAACCACCAGTAGTTAGCAAGCAAAAACTTCTTGACCAAAACATCTCTTTCCAAAGTTTCTTTTTCACTTGTGGAAAGTCTCTTTTAATAAGTCGAGAACTTGCACTTTTATAAGCATTGATGAATTTTGTCATTTCTGTATTAGGGTGTGCCTTGAACAAAATATGAACGTGGTCTACATCATGATTCCATTCAACTAACGTGATGTTATAGTTTTTAGATAGTCGAACAAACATATCTTTTGCATAGTCTGACATATCATTATCAAACACATTTCTTCTGTATTTCACGACCAACACAAGGTGATAATATAACAAGAATACTGAATGGTTATTACTATCTAATTTCATTTATATACCAGCCCTTATAATTTATAAGACTGATTATATCAGAGGCAAAATAAAAAGGAAAACCTTTTGGCTACGCCAAACCGAAATTCATCTCCCACCTACCGTTGGGCTACGCCCTTCACACGCTTGAGGAAGGAGAATCCTTTCGGAAAATTCGTTAAAATTTAAAATAGAAAGAAGCTGAAAGTTTATGTATCAACAAAATTATGATGAATACTCATATGATTATACAAATAATCCTAGACAACAATCATTTGTAAATTTAGTAGGTCAGTTTCATATTCTTCCTCAGTCTGTTATTTTACCTAATGGTCAACAACTTCAAGCAGGAACGCGTGTTTTTATTTTTAGAGTAGCTTTTAATCAAATGGGGAACGAAGTGGTTACAATTGTATTCCCTAATGTAGTTGGTGGAAATGTTAGTCTTGGATTAGCGCCAGTTGCAGCTTCTCAACTTTCACCTGGTGGTGGGGTCATGTTCCCCCAAGTTGCCCCTATGCAACCTGGATTTGGTGGTAGATAAAAAAATTTAACAAATAATTTATTTCAGTATATAAAATTAATTAAGTATAGAAAAAACTACACTTAATATAGAAATGGGCCAGATTTTAAAAAAAAAAGATCCTTTTTCAGTATCAATAACGAATTTCACGTCAACTAGCACCTCTTACGAGGCGCTAGTTGTTATTTTTGTTGTATACATATTAGAAGCATACGTTGGCCGCAAACTAAAAAGGAATAAGTTGATCAAAACGGCCATCTTATGCTTCTTGTTACAGTTTTAAACATAGAGTATACAAATTATTACACTTACTTTTCTTCACCGCTTGCTTGCATGGAATTAAACGCCCAATGTAATTTCAACGCATCTCCCCTGAAATACATTTTGGTCTTCACCGCTATCTACGAATGTGAACATTACATAAAATGTATCATCATCACCTGGAGTAAATCCATTTCCTTCTCGATCTACAATACCTTTCTTTACAAGGTCAGGAATACTTCCATTTTGCGTAGCTACCTTTAATTCAGATAATGTAGAATAGTACGTTTTTGCTTTACTCGTTGTACTCTTTATACTTTTAATAATTATTGGATGCAGTTGCTTCTGCTAAAAAACTATGGGAAAAGACACTCTTATTTGGGTGTCTTTTCTTTATTTCTCAATATAAGAGCTATAAAAATATGCTATGATTTTAATAGAAATTCCCTTGTGTGCAATGAGATAGTAATACCCAACAAAAACCCACCTATTTCCGTAGGTGGGCCTTATCTTTATTACACAATCCAAATTATACTCTGATTTTCCCATCAACTTTATGCAATTATACATATCTGAAAAAAATACACCGAATGAATTTTATATATAGTAAAATAATAAACGTGGATACATTCTATAAAGCAGATTCTTTTGAAAGGCGTAACATACCAATCATTATAGAAGGTGTCGCGTCACTCTAATACTGATCTCAAATCTCTTGTACTTTGTAAACTAACAATCTGTTGTATATAGACGATTCTGTTTTATAGGGTGTGTTTACACGCATAACAAAGGGATAATACGGATAAGTTTATACTAAATGAACGTGGTTCAAGTCGGAGGAAGGCACCTTAGGGGTGTCTTTTTTTGTACATAATAAAAGCCTCACCCATCCTATGAAAACGGTAATTCCTTTAAAACAAATAATAATTGTAAATATATTAATTTTACATTACATTAAAAGTTAGAGAAAACTCTTATACTAATACAGTGCTAAATAGTAGGTGAAAAAATGAAATTTAACGATTTGGGTATTACCATTAAAGAACTTAGAATTAACAAAAATATATCACAATCCGAATTATGTCATGGAATATGTTCACAAAGTCAAATTAGCAAGATCGAAAAAGGTGTGATTTATCCATCTAGCATATTGTTATATCAATTATCTGAAAGACTTGGTATTGATCCGAATCATATATTTGCACTAACTCAAAACAAAAAAATTAAATATGTAGAAAATGTAAAATACGTAATAAAAGATTGCTTAAAACAAAAACAATATAAAGAACTTTATGAAATAGTAAAAAAGGAGAAAAACTTAAATAACTTTCAAACAAATGAAGAGAAACAATTTCTAATATGGCATGAAGCAATTGCTATATTTGAGGTAAATAGATCAACCAAAACTGCTTTAACTCTTTTAAATTATGCATTAAAACTAACTTTAACCAATTCTGATTTTTTATCAGAAAGAGAAATAGATATTATGCATACAATGGCTATATTTCATGGAGAAAATAAAGAATATGAAAAAAGTATTACTATATTAAGAAGATGTTTATCTAATTTTAATAAGTTAAATTTTCCTAGAGATAAAGAAATTAAACTAAAAATCATTTTAAATTTAGCAAAATCTTTGGCCTTCACATATCAAAATGAAGAGGCAATAAAATACATTGATAAGGGCATCAAATTAGCAATTAATCTAAATACGTTATACCTATTAGGTGAACTCTTCTATTTAAAAGGTCAGTTTTTATTAAAAATTAAACAACATAATGTAGAAGATGTTATTTATAACTGGAAAAAAGCATTATTTATATTTGAACTAACAGAAAAAGAATATTATACAAAAATGCTACCAGATGAACTTATTGAATTACAAAATAAAAAACACTCATAATTTCGTAAAAACTACTTACAAATCCCACAGAAAAAATCCCTATAGCTTTTAAACTTAGAACGATAATATTAAAATAATTTAAGTCGGCAGAATGCTCCTTTTGGTATCTTTTCTTTATTTTTACAAGTACCTACTCAATTAATTCTTAAAAACATAATAGGAAACATTGTTTTATTTATCCCATTTTCATTCATGCTATATATAAAATTCGTTAATAAACCCACCTCAAATACTAGTTCCTTTTATAAGTCGTTTTTTTGATGTAGCTGATATTATTCTCAATACAATAGAATTAATTATTGGAACATATTTAGCAATATATATCAAAAAACAATAATAAGAAGATCCCTTCCACCTTAAGGTAGAAGGGATCTTCTTATTTCTATTTCAAACTACTCGCAATCTCCGTAAAGATAACCCCAAGTGCGTCAACAAGCGTTTTTTCACCAACTACCGCTCCTCTACCGAACGATCTTTCACCGATAGATTGTATGCCTTGAAGTGCTGCTTGCTACATTTCAGCGAACTCTTTCACTGTTAGCTCACGTTTTTCGCCTGCTGCATTTACGGGCAGCCCGTTAATACGGGATAAATGTTAAATCAACTCCTATTTAACATTTCAATTCAGATATACGACCGTAAAGAATACATCATCACGGTGTCAGCAAGCAAAAGTGTATTCTGCATTTCTGAAAACAGTAGATGGCAGATTATGCCCTACTGAATCTGCTAAGAAAGAATATACAAGAACATCCTTAACATCCTCTTTATTTCCACTAATGATGACATCAAGGAAATCTTCTACTTGAAATTCTGGAGTAAACAACACAATCTTAGTTGTTCTGTTTGGTTCTAAAGAAACAAAAGTACGAGAGATTTCAACTAATTCATTTTGAGTTGGGAAAAAAGTGTTTCGGCTTCTCTTAACAGTTACCGTTACATTACTAGTATGGCAGCGTGAATCATTGTTTAACATAATGTTGAGAGCAGTTGGAATAATCCCATTTTCAGAAACTGGAACTCGAAACACCCCAGTAGATTTATGAGCCATATAATCACATCCTTTCAAAATAAAATATATTTACAATATATTAGATGCAAAAAACGTTCATTTTGATATGGACAAATTATATGATTAATATATCTATAATAACCCTCGGTATTACTAAGCTAATGTTTTAAAAGATTAACAAATATCGCGAGAACCAATCGAATGTATATTAAAATTAAAAAGAATAAGATGTCTAACCCACCCCTATTTTGTGCCAATAATGAGACATTATGTTAATCTTATATGTATAGCTGCACAAAATTGAGAAACTTAAGGAGACAGATAAATTTTATGAGAAAATTATCTATATTACTTACTTTCATTCTAGTATTAGTCAGTGTTACGGCTGCTTGCACACAAGATAAAACAGATAGTGCCGTTGAAAATGCTCCAATAGAAGAACCAAGCGCAAAAAATGTAAATGAAGAATTAATAAACTTTGAAGAAAAGGAAGATATGAGCCGCTTGGAACAAGGTATTTTATTAGTTGGCGAGAGTGTTAAGGGAGGCTATTACTTGGTCGCTGTTCAAAGTGCATATTTAAATGCTAGCAACGATTCCGTCATGGTTAATGTCTCTGTAAAAAATGTACGAGGTCAAACGATTGGACTATCAGAATTAAAATATAACTTAAAAGATGAAAAAGACGGAAAGATCTATAAAGGAAAGGTGCTTGATCAAAACCCTTCTGATATACAAGTTAAACCAAATGAAACGGTAGAATTGAAAATAGCTTTTGAAGCACCAGGTACCGTAGATGAATATATGTTTTATATTGAAAGCTCTTTAGACCCTCTACAAACATACTGGAAAATTGATAAGCTGCAATCACAAAAAAACTAAGTCTAAAATACAATTTGATTGAAGAAATCTCTCAAATAAGCAAAAAGTACCGGAAAATTTGATATAGATACAAATGAATAATATATAAAAGTCCCTCCGCCCTAAGGCAGAGGGACTTTCTAATTCCTATTTCAAACTACCCGTAATCTCCGTAAAGATAACCCCAAGTGCAAGTGCACCTGCATCTGGATATCCTAAGCTTCTTTCGTATACTCTGCTCCTTTTTCAAAGGTAATTTTCACTATATTTAAAATATCTGAACACATAAATTCATTTACTTTTTACGAAAATAAAATTGTATTTTTTAGAATTTTAATGTTAATCAATTTGAAACTTTATGAGTTAATTAAATGTGATATTTAAAGAAGGAATTTGTGATGAAGTACTCACATGATGGAATTAATATAAAAAAACAAAAAAACTCTAACTAATTCGTCATGGCGATTTAGTTAGAGTTTTTTTGTTTGAAATATTCACGAGTATCTACCCTTATCTTTTCAGGTAAAGCAATGTCAAGTTCTTTATCTAACCATGCAAGAGTCTTTTTGCGAAGAAACTCACGCATGTGTTCTTCTGCTTCAAGCATTACTAAGTTAATTGTACAAGAAGAATTGCTAGGTTCACAAGAATTACAAGCCTCATCCCGATATAGTACACCATTCTGTACAATATTTTTACATTGAAAAATAGGTTTTGGGCCTTCGACGGCTTCTATTACATCCCAAAAAGAAATATCTTCTGGAGACTTAGCTAACCTATATCCTCCCTTTACACCTGGGACAGAATTCACAATATCAGCTTTAGATAATTTACCGAAAACTTTTGAAAGAAATGTTTCAGAAAGTCCTTGAAACTCTGCCAAATCTTTTATTCCAACACTTTCCTTGGAAGGAGTATTAATTAAATAAACTAGGCAATGCAAGGCATATTCAACCCCAACACTATATTGCATATACAAATCACCTGCTTTTTATTTTAAGGGTTATCAAATTGTATCTTAGGACCATTTAGAATTTTAGTCAAATAAAAAAAGCTCTTTTAGAATAGTATGTATTTCATTTGACAAAAATAATTTCAGAGTTTATATTAAAGACCAAGTTAATCGTCGATTAACTTGGTCTTTAATATAAACGTAAAAACTTTTAAAAAGGGGAAATACAAATGAACAAAACACTTATCATAAACGCACATCCGAAAGTGGATGATCCATCATCAGTCAGCATTAAGGTTCTTAACCACTTTTTAGTATCTTATAAAGAATTAATTCCTAATAATGAAACGATTGAACAGATTAATTTATACGATGATGTAGTACCAATGATAGATAAAACTGTTTTAAGCGCATGGGAAAAGCAAGGAAATGGACAAAAGTTAACTGATGAAGAACAAAAAGTAACAGAGCGTATGTCCGAGATTTTACAACAATTTAAAAGTGCAAATACGTATGTTATCGTATTACCTTTGCACAACTTTAATATTCCATCAAAGTTAAAAGATTACATGGACAATATCATGATTGCACGTGAAACATTTAAATATACTGAAAATGGATCAGTCGGATTACTTAAAGATGGAAGAAGAATGCTTGTTATACAAGCAAGTGGAGGAATTTATACAAATGATGATTGGTATACAGAAGTGGAATACTCTCATAAATATTTAAAAGCAATGTTTAATTTCCTAGGTATTGAAGATTATCAAATCGTTCGTGCACAAGGAACAGCAGTACTAGATCCACATGAAGTATTACAAAATGCGTATAAAGAAGTTGAAGAGGCGGCTTCTAGATTGGCTAACAAATAAATTTTTTCACTGGAAGAATGATGGTTATAATTAAAGATCCCCTCCACCATAAGGCAGAGGGGTTTCTCTAATTTCTATCTCAAACTACCCGCAATCTCCGTAAAGATAACTCCAAGTGCATGTGCACCTGCATCTGGATAGCCTAAGCTTCTTTCACCAACTGTACCGGCGCGGCCCATGCGAGCTACGATTTCTTTCGTATACTCCGCTCCTTTAACTGCTGCTTCTGCTCCTTTTTCAAAAGCAGTTTTCATGTCTTCTTCGTTTGAAGCGCTATCTAACCAAGAATCTACACATGGAGCAAGTGCGTCAACAAGTGTTTTGTCACCAACTACCGCTCCTCTACCAAATGATCTTTCTCCGATAGATTGTATACCTTGAAGTGCTGCTTGCAACATTTCAGCGAATTCTTTCACTGTTAGCTCACGTTTTTCTCCTGCTGCTTTGCTAGCTGCGCGGAATGCACCACCCCAAATTGGACCAGATGCGCCGCCGCAATGTTCCATAATAATCATTGAACAACCGTCAAGGAATGACCCAATCGTTACGTTCTCTTGATCTACAATAGAATGCCACTCACGTTTTAATTGCTTAAATCCTTTTGCCACACTCATTCCGAAGTCGCCGTCACCTGCGTGTGTATCTAACTCACAGAACGGTACTTCGTTTTTAATAATAACGTCGCTCATTTTATCAACGAGATAAATCATGTTGTTTAATGTAATAACATTATCCTTAATAACAGCGTGCTCTTCCGCTGTTTCTATTTCAAAGGAAACTTCCTTCTCTTCTTTCTCTTCAAGCACATTCACGTACTCTACACTTTCAACTGGCCCATCTACTTTAAACGCTGGTGTATTACACTCTTTTGATAGTAATGTTTTTAACTCATCATCTAACTTCATCACTGTTAAAGACATGCCAGCCATATCGATACTTGTCATATAGTTACCGACGAATACTCTATTGATTTTAATGTTTCTAGCAGCTAATTCTCTCGTCACTGCGTTGTTAAATAAGTAAAGTTCTTGCAGTGGTGTTCCGCCAAAACCGTTAACTAGAAGTGCGATTTCCTCGCCATCTTTTACTCCTAAATCTTTTACAAGATCATTTGTCATACGGTTAGCTAGTTCATCTGCTGACAGCATTTTTTCACGCTTAATTCCTGGTTCGCCGTGAATACCTACGCCGTATTCCATTTCATCTTCCGCAAGTGTGAAAGTAGGTGATCCGCTCGCTGGAACTGTACAAGAAGTTAACGCTAAACCGATTGTGCGCACGTTAGCCGCTGCTTTTTCCGCTACAGCTTTCACCGCTCCTAAATCCATACCTTCTTCCGCTGCTGCGCCGGCAATTTTATGAACTAAAATAACTCCCGCAACGCCGCGGCGTCCTACTGTATATAGGCTATCTTCTACCGCAATATCATCATCCACTTTTACGTAGTCGACTTCAATTCCATCTTCCGTCGCTAAATGAGCTCCGTTTTTGAAATTCATAATATCGCCGCTGTAATTTTTAATAATTAATAACGTTCCTTTTTTACTAGCTGTCTCTTTAATCGCTTGATACACCTGAATTTGTGAAGGTGACGCAAACACATCTCCGCACACCGCCGCATCTAACATTCCTTTTCCGACTAATCCTGCATGTGCCGGCTCATGGCCACTACCGCCGCCACTAATTAACGTTACTTTGTTTTCGTTCATTTCTTTCTTCTTAATAACTTTATATTTTTTCAAAAGTTCAAGCTCTGGGTGAGCCATAACCATTCCGTTACACATTTCCATTACTAATGTTTCTGGTTTGTTTATAATCTTTTTCATTGTGATTATCCCTCAATTCCTTTAATATATTGTGATATATTTGAAATCTTCTTCTGACTACTCATGTTAAAATGAAAGCGTTTTATAGTAAACGGACAAAATGGACAATCTGTCTAAAGACACCGCTCTCATTTATAGATAGGATTTTTATATTACTAACATTCTAGGGATGATTCAGATGACCTCTTCTATAATTTCTAAAAAAATAATCGCGAACTCATTGAAATATTTAATGGAAACAGAGTCGTTTCATAAAATATCAGTGAGCGATATTATGTTACACTGTCAAATGCGTAGGCAAACTTTTTATTATCATTTTAAAGATAAATTTGAACTATTAAGCTGGATTTATAGAGAAGAAACGAAAGAAAACATTATCGACTTTCTCGACTATGAAACATGGGAAACCATTTTCGATTTATTATTTGATTACTTTTACGAAAATCAAAAATTTTACCGAAATGCTTTTAAAGTCATTGAACAAAACTCGTTTAATCACTATTTATTTGAGCACACGAAAAACTTATATATGAAGATTATTGATGAACTATCCGTGAACTGTGGCTTAACTCTTTCTATTGAAACGAAAAATACGATTGCCTCCTTTTATAGTCACGGCTTCGTTGGAACGATAAAAGATTGGATTGAAAGCAAGTGCGAAGTAAATCCATCCATTATGTCTTCTCTCATGAAAAATATGATAAACAATCAATTACTACTATTACTGGAGCAGTCAGCAAAGTAATTAAAGGGTGGCAAAAGCAATGAAAAAGATTATGAATGATGTACAAAATATTGTTCAAGATATGATGCATGGCTTTTATTTTGAACATAACGACAAAGTAAATTACGACGAAACAAATAACATCATTTATGTAAAAGATATTGAAAAACTGAAGCAAAACGTTGCTATAATAAGCGGCGGTGGTAGCGGACATGAACCCGCTGATATTGGCTATGTAGGAAAAGGAATGCTTACGGCAGCAGTAAACGGAAGCATCTTCACTCCGCCTACAGTGGAACAAATTATAATGGCAACTCGCCTTATGCCGAAAGATAAAAGTATTTTATTCATCATTAAAAACTTTAAAGATGACGTTGAAAACTTTCTAGCGGCAAAGCAAATTGCTAAAGAAGAAGGAAGAAAAATTGACCACATCATCGTAAATGACGACGTTTCAATTGAAGATGATGTTTCCTTTAATAAAAGAAGACGCGGCGTCGCTGGTACTGTTTTCATTCAAAAAATACTTGGTGCAGCCGCTCTTGAAGGACATTCTTTAGAAGAACTGACTGCACTCGGCCGTTCTATCACTGAAAACTTACACACATTAGGAGTCGCCCTTTCACCTGCCAACGATCCAGTGAAAGGACAAGCTTCATTCACATTAAACGAAGATGAAGTCTTTTACGGCGTCGGTATTCACGGTGAAAAAGGTTACCGCAAAGAATCGCTGTCCTCTTCTGAAATATTAGCGATTGAACTGATGAACAAACTAAAAAGCATTTATCGCTGGAGAAAAGGCGACAACTTCGCCATCCTTATTAACGGACTCGGTGCGACACCATTAATGGAACAATACATTTTCGCAAACGACATTCGCCGTTTGTGTGAACTTGAAGGATTGCAAGTTACATTCGTAAAGGTTGGTACGCTGTTGACTTCTTTAGATATGAAGGGTGTTTCGCTTAGTTTGCTTAAAGTAGAGGACTTGGATTGGGTGAAGTGGTTGAAGGCGGATGTTAGAGTGGGTAATTGGTAAGTAAAAATTATGATGATAAAAGCCTTTAACTATAACGTGTTAAAGGCTTTTTGCAAATTGAAATATCGTACAGGCGTTAACAAGAAATTCTTAATCACCTCACTGAATAATTACAGGTCTTCCAAATAAAGCTGGATAATAAATTAACATCGCACCTACAAATGAACACACTAAACAAAAAACAGCCTCGTATTTTATGACTAGAGAAGAATTCGTATCAAACTTTTTTTCATCTCTTTTACATATCATTTTAAATAAAACGCTATATAATAAATACCCAATAATCGCCCCGAGGGTGTTCGTAAATAAATCATCAATATCTGTAATTCTATTATTTAGTAATTGATTTAACTCAATTGCCAATGAAAAAAAGAATCCCGCGCATACGGTGTTTTTCATTTTTTTAAACTGCGGCCAAATAGTCGGCAATAAAAAACCTAATGGCATAAACAGTACGATGTTCAAAAGATACGTAGTACTACCCGCCGTATCAAATAGAGTCAAATTGATTTGATTTACACGAATCCACGTTTCATATCTACTTATATCCCATACAGTCGCAATCTGCGTCACCTTATACACTAGCGAAAGATAGAATAGAAAAATATATACCCATAGAAAATGCCGAATAGATATGTTTCTTTTCGCTTTAAAATAAAATCCAATTTGAAACATAATACAAAACATAATAGTAAAAAAATAAGTATATAAATAACTCATCAAAACTCCTGTATGCATGTGGAATCCCCTAACTTTACATTTTCATCTATTATTTTAGAACATAGTTCAAGAACTGGTACTTTGTTCATATATTTAATCTTCTACTTTGTCTTCGAATATAGGGAATATATTAAAAATATAAAATCCCCACTTCTTCATTTTCAGTCTCCTCCTTGATGTAACTTGTTTATAGGATAGGAAAAACTTTTAAAATAAAAAGTGGGGTAAATATAAAATTTTTCTTAAATCTTATGTTGGGTTTAATTATTGCTCTTCTTAATAATCCGCTATTCATTGTTAGGCAACAGTATGCTTAAACTTAGTTTTCACTCTATTCCTTCGCATCCCTCATACTGTAATACCCCAAATTAATAATAATCAAGAAATACCCACCCATAATTCCAGCTGCAAATGTCCACATGAATTCATGATGTTCAATTTCATACATAATAATCGCGCCAAGTATTGCCGCTGCGAACCGATTTATCATTCCGAGCATCGGTGCTTTTTCTTTTTTTACAATGCTATCTCCGAACTTTTCAATACGCCTTCCTAAAATCCAGGCGCAGTACATACTCACCAAAAGGCCAATGCTTATCCCGACAAACTGGGCTGAAAAAGGTGTCACGAGCCATCCCAATAACATTACGCCTAGCAAACAATACATTTGTATGTTGAATGATCTTAATGCCATACGAATCATGTTATTCTCCTTTATCTTTCTCATTGTAGTTCCGTATCATCAATCCAATCTTCCAAGCTTCAAGCTTTCAGCTATATCTTTTTTTAAATGAGGGAATTTGATTTTGCTCACCATTAAATAAGCGAGTACGCATGTACCAAACGCCACGGAAACTGGATTCTTTAAAAAACATAAAATAAGGAGACACATTGCCGCGAATGGAATCGGCATTCCGATAAATGTCGGGAGTTTGCTTTGCTGTGTGTTAAATCTCGCAAGCCGAAGCATTCCGCAAATACTATAAGCGAGCGCGCATATCATCCCGATAGACTGCAAATCTTTTAACGAGGCATTATATGCAAGAATAGATGGTGCCACACCAAAAGTAACTAAATCCGCAAATGAGTCCAACTCTCCACCAATTTCTGAAACAGAATCAAGTTTCCGAGCGACCATGCCATCAAACAAATCAAGGACCATACCTGTAATAATGAACATAACTGCACCGTACATATCGTCAACGAAAACAGCATGAATAGCCAAAAGCCCACACACAAAATTTGCTATCGTAATCATATTTGGTATGTAACTCATCACATGCTTCCCCTCCTTTCTACTAATTGCTTCATCTAAGTTCTTACTCATTACAATCAAGATCTTTCTGCTTTTCTTCCAATATCACTTTATTTATTTTCGTTAACGTCTCTGTCATTTGCTCTAGGGCATTTATATCGATTTTAGAAAAGTATTTCTCAATTAATACATCATCTAACTCAGACAACCGCTCTATATACTTACTACCGTTTGGACCAAGTGTAAGAAAATACTCCCTTTTATTATTAGGGTTTACTTGTTTTGAAATCATCTTCTGTTTCTCCAATTTCGATAAAACTTGGCTAACGGCACTTTTGGATACATTAAAGGTAGTCGCAATGTGATTTGCTGTCGTGTTTTCATTTAAATTAATATGAAATAGCATGCTCTCTTGCTGTCCTGTAAGACCGAACTCATCTTTTAACTCCTGAAATAGTAAAATGTAGAATTCATTATAAGCTCGGTTCATTTCATTAATTACTTCTTTATAAGTTCTAGTCATAGCGTTATTCCTCCATGCTTTTATTTCGTTTCGCTTAATAGTTAAGTTTACTTAACTATAGTATACCGTTATCTTCGTGTAAAGGGAAATATAACTCTACACTTTACTCACAATGATACAAAAAAGAAGACACTCTTCTAAAACAAGTTTAGTCGCTTCTGTCTCACTGCTTTCCTCATCCAAATACTTGGTAAGTCATTCTGAATAATCAAAAAGAAAATCAATAAAATTCCATATAGACCCATTACTGGTTAAAATGTTATAATAGAATTACCCTACATAGTTACTCATAGCCAGACTGAGGAACTAGCGTCTTATTAAGTAATGCGCATAACTAAAATAAAAAAGACACTTTACGGTGTCTTTTTTATTTATATTCATTGCAATTATCTCTTTTATAAACAGACTCTATCAAACAGTAAAGGAAACTAACAGATGGAACATCCTGTTGCAAGAGAACTACGTTTCATACGTGTATACCTCATCATTTTGATTATTGTCATCGCGTTTTGGGATCGTGAGAAAACTGTGGAAATTACTGATCACGGTAGCGATCCTATCTTAAATACCAGCAATATGACCCAAGTTGGTGAGTATACATTTGCATACAAAGACGAATCTAATCAAATTAAAATATTTAAGTTTAATCCAGATACGAATGAAATAAAACTAATAAAAGAGTTTTATGCTAACGAATATGAACTACATACAATAAATAATTCAAATCGATAAAAGGCACTTTAGGGTGTCTTTTCTTTATGGAGTAGGATTATGAAAAGACAGATTTACAATTCTAAGCGACTCGTTGGTACTACCCCATCATCATCAAGCTAATATTTTCATATCCCCCTAAATTAAAATTTTCTTTCTCTACAGATAGTTATTCTGAGAAGCTGCTCATTTTTTCGTTTTGGGGGCATTTCTTTTTCTTAAGTTGATGGGCGTATATGGTGACCCCTATTAGACGATAGTAAATTAACAATTTCGGGGTTCAGTTCAACTTTATTCAAAATAAGATTTTTTTTGCAGTAAAATCAATGTTAGTGGGAATTTTTTAAAAATTAACATAAATACTTGCAATATTTAAATTAGTACTATATAGTTCTAGTTATGACAAAGGTAAAATTAATGAATCAAAAACGTGTGATTGAAGTAGCTGCAACATTATTTTTAGAAAAAGGGTTTGCTTATACAAGTATGGATGAATTAGTACGTGTAAGCAAAGTTTCAAAGTCTAATGTGTATTATCACTTTTCTAATAAGGAACAATTATTAGAAGGGGTCGTTGATTATTGGATTGAAATGTATCAATCTGCAATTGATAACGTACTTTCTCAGAACCAATTTTTAGTTGAAGATCGTATCCAACTGTTTTTAAAGCAATTATCACAAGGAGTTCAGTCGAGAGAGTATAAGGGGAGCTGTCCATTTATTACTCTTTATATTCAAAGTCCTACACAGGCCACGCAAATAAAAGAAAAAATAGGTCTTTTTTTTACAGGATTACAAGAGAAAGTTTCTCTATTACTTAAACAAGGGGTAGAGAATGGAGAATTCAGAAATACGATTCATATTGATGAGGTTGCATCACTTTTTATTACAAATCTTGAGGGAGCGTTATTTATTTCAGAAACATTGAAAGATGCAACTGTAATCACGAAAACAGCAGATCATTTTTTTAAATTGCTTCGATAAAAGAAGCTTTTTTTTTACATCAAATTAGTACTAATTAGTACTACAAAGGGGATTTTATATGAGAACAGTATTTTTAACTGGTGGAACAGGCTTTATTGGAAAGCAATTAGTGAAAGAATTAGCCAAAGAGGATGTTAAAATTCTTCTTTTAGTAAGGTCGAAAAGTAAAGCAATACGCCTTTTTCAAGAAAGAGGCAGCTTAAAAAAGAAAGTTATGCACTTTATTGAAGGTGATTTGACGAAAATAGATTTAGGTCTAAGTGCTGAAGATAAGGAGAGGGTATTGAAAACGGATGTGATTATTCACGCAGGAGGCCCCATGGATATTCAAGCGACAAGTAAAGAGGCAGCTTCCGTATTTTTAAATGGCGCCAAACATATTAGTGAATTAGCTAAAAGTATTCATCAATTGAAGGGCTTGCAACAATTTATTCATGTTGTAGGTTATATGAGTCCCTTTGATGATAAAAATAGCAAGATTGCAATTGATGTGTTTACAGAAGGAAACAATTATTTAAAAATAAAAAATCCATATGAGAGAACAAAATTTTTAGCAGATCTCTATATCCGTCAGCAGGCATCCGCAGTAGGTTATCCGCTTTCTGTAATTAATCCGCCAACTGTAGTCGGTAGTAGTAAAACAGGGAGTACAGAGCAGATAGCAGGATTAGGTTTGCTTGTGATGAGTATGCGAAGAGGGCTCATGCCAATGATTCCTGGAGGTAAGGGATATAGGTTACCACTTATTTCAAACGATGAGCTTGCGAAGTTTATTATGCAGGTTTTCAGATTGGAGCAACCGACTATTCAAACATATACACTTGTTGAAGACAAACAGTACGATCAGAACATTGCTGAATTATTAAATATTATGTCGGAAAGTATGAATATGAGGGCACCAAAAATCTCTGTTCCAATGCCACTTATGAAAGCAATTATGAATAGTGGAGTAAGTAAAATAACAAAAATTCCTTCTGATGGATTGAATTTTATTACAAAACAAAATTTCCCAAATGTTTCAGCGAAAAAAATTATGGGAGGAGATTGGTTTAAGAAGACGAGTGTAATAAAATTTTTGCCTGCCGTAGTAGCTGATCTGGATTATCGAATGATGTATCAAAATGGCCAGCATAATCATTTATTTAAACGAACATTATGCGATAACACTACCCTTTACCAATTACAAGGAGAGGGTAAACCGTTTATTTTATTACATGGTTTATTGAGTGATGGAGAAGATTTATTTCCTTTAGCACAAGAGCTTCATGAAAAAACTGGTCAACCTATATGGATCTTGGATCTTCCAGGTTTGGGACGTTCTCCTTTTAAACGAGAGAAAAATCTTCTAGATATCTATTTGAATGTAGTGAAAAAGTTATTGGAGAAAGCTACGAATGGTGCACATTTAATTGGCCATTCATTCGGTGCGTTTATTCTTCTGGAAGCATTGGTACAAGAGTACATAGATAAGAAGTATGCAATCACTTTACTTCAGCCACCTGTTGCTAAAAAAAATGCTAAATCACTAAATGTTCCTCAATTTATGAACAAATGGACATTAAAATTAGCAACTACTAATTTGATAGAGCGTTATTTATTAAGTAATGGTTTGTTTGAAAGTATGGAGAGCATCCCTGAACATTATATTGAAAAGATAAGTAACAGTTTTACTTCTCCTAGAATTTTAAATACTACGGTTCAGCTTAACAGTTTACTACTGAAAAACGATCAAGGTGATTTCAATGAAGTAACAAAGTATAATCTTCACATTATTTGGGGGGATTATGACAGAGCCTATTCTGCTCCATCGCATCTTGGTAAGGTTGATTTTGTTCCATATGGCCATCATTTTCCTCTTAGCCATCCGAGTGAAACGGCAACATTAGTAATAAAAAATAGTAATACTAGCAGATGAGAGTGTGGGATAAATAAAAAGTATGTAGTAAAATCGTACTGTTTTGGGTCCCACCCTATGCCCATCAACTTCAAGATTTTATAACACCCCAAAACGAAAAAATGAGATTTTTATTGCAAGTAAGCACAATTTTTCGTTCTGAGGGGTAAAATAATATTCGGATGGGAGTCCAATACATATTATTAAAATTAAGATGGTTCAAGTCGGAGGAAGGCGCATTAAGGTGTCTTTTCTCTTTAAATTAAAAAGTTTGAGACATGGAGTCTTTAGTCATAATTACGACTAAAGGCTTTTTTCTATAAAAAAATTAAAACATAGTAAAAACGACATACTTACTTAAATTGTTTTTCGCTTTATAAACTAAATCCAAAAAGTTGGATAGCTTCTTTTACTACTCATATTATTAATGAATAAAGCAATAACTACAATAACAACGGAGCCAATTAAAACTGGTGTTACTAAATAACTCCAACTATTTGCCCCTAAAATAACGATAATCGGATCGGCCCCTGCCGGAGGGTGCGTCGTTCTCGTTAACATCATAACGGCTATTGCCATCCCCACTGCTAAAGCAATTGTCCAATATTCATTCCCAAACAAATGATATATTGATAGACCAATGAAAGTTGAAATCAAATGTCCTCCAATAATATTACGCGGCTGAGATAATGGCGCATTCCAAACTCCAAACGCTAATACACAACTCGCCCCAAATGGAGCCATTAATAATTCTGTAGAGGTTATGCTCGTTAAATATGTTAAGGTAATAATTGTTAAAAATCCCCCTAGTAGTCCTGTTAAAGAGTCCTTTATATTTACTTGTAATGGACTTCCTCCTTTCCCTTTCATTTTTGTAAAATATCGTACACTTATTGGTTGAGGATCTTCCTGCTTAGTTGCTGTTATATTATCCATCATTCTCCTCCTTTATTTACCAACAATTATAACTCGACATAACTAACCTGTAAATATTAATTTTATAGGTTAGTTAAAGAAGAAAAAAAAAAGAATCAACTGTTATAAGTTGATTCTCTAGACTTCTTCAAATTTTCGATCCTGAAATTTTGCTACCTTTTTCCGGTTCCCACATATTTTCATAGAACACCATTTTCGTTTCCCACTCTTATCTATAAATAATAAAACACAGTCAGGATTTGAACACCTTTTAAGGAAAATAAGCTTATTTTCTGCTATTAACGTTAAAGCATCAAATGCAATTAACGATGCGAGTACATCCTCGATTTCTCCAACCGGGATAGATACTAGCTGCTGTTCAATGATTTTATATGTAAATGGTGCTTTCTCAATTTGTGTTTCTAAATACGTAACAAAATCATTGGAAATTTCGTGCTGATCAGCAATTACCTCAAACTGTTTTCTCAGTACCTCTCTTACTTCCAATATAATAGATGTCACTTGATTCGTGCGCTCTTGAATCCTTATAAATGTTTTTTCATTCCAAAA
Organism: Bacillus sp. CH_48; assembly: GCF_038008465.1. Classification (NCBI taxonomy): domain Bacteria; kingdom Bacillati; phylum Bacillota; class Bacilli; order Caryophanales; family Bacillaceae; genus Bacillus; species Bacillus sp. CH_48. The sequence continues at coordinate 544,575 of NZ_JBBOZF010000001.1, forward strand.
AGGAAGACTAACCTTTATTACATGTAGCCATTCTAATACATCTTCATTTGTTATTAATAAATCATAACGTTGTCCACGCCTAACTAGCTCTGTATTTACTAAATCTAATGAGAGATTTCCAGATATAAGCGGGAATTGTTTTTTGTCCTGCATGTACTCATCACCTTCTCTTTAAATAATCATATTCCAAATTAATACAGAAGTGCAACTTTTTTATAAACTACAAAGTATGAAGATCCAAGCCTTTAGCCATAATTACGACTAAAGGCTTTTTGTAGATAAGTAAATGAAAAGGAGCTAATTTTATGGAACATAATAAAAATGGAGTGCTTGCTTTAATCGTTTTGTTTGTAGGACTAGCATTTTTTGTTATCGGTATGGTTTATCATTTATGGGGAACGGTTTAAAAATAAATAATAATTCATTTAAGAAAAAGTACTCGTATGAGTACTTTTTTTAATGTCATATAAAAACATTCTAAACTTACTTACATGCATACAATCATCAATTATAGTTATATAATTGGGAAGGTTGTAAATTATCAATCTATATCTATATTGATTAGGAAAGGAGCTAAAAATGTTAGAAATCATTTTTGTTGCTGTATTACTTTTATCTAGTATCATTCCCATCTTTATCAAACGGGGTTTGACGAAAAAAAATGGAGTCCTTTTACTAATAAATTATGCATTATTATTTGCCACCATCATTGTAATTGGTGCAAACTGGCGTATGATTCCCGCCTATTTCTTATTGTTCGTTTTAACATTACAAGTTTTTTTGAAACCAAAAACTACAGCCGTTTCTAAAAAGTTAGTGATGAAAGTTTTAAAAGGTTTAGGAATTATCGTAACTGCTATCGCAATGTTTACATTACCTTTACTTTTTCCGATCATAACACTCCCAGAGCCTACTGGAAAATATACAGTAGGAACGAAAGCTTTTCATTTAATTGATACAAATCGAAAAGAAACCACTGTACCAAATAATCATGGAAATCGTGAGTTAATGATACAAGTATACTATCCTGCCGCAAAAGGATCAGGGAAGCCTTCTGCCTATTTTGAGAACATAAACGAGCTGGCTGAACAATTGGCAGTAACAAACGGTGCTCCATATATCGTAACGACACATTTAGGGCTGACAAAAACACATTCTTATCAGAATGCTAAGCCACTTCAAGATAAAGAAAAATTCCCCCTCCTTTTATTCGGCCATGGGATGGGATTATATGGTCAACAAAATACATTCCAGTTAGAGGAATTAGCTAGTCAAGGCTATGTAGTAATCGCTCTTAATTTTACAGGATATGCAGCAACAACGATTTTCCCTAATGGAAACCGTGTAGACTCTATACCAATTGAATATACACCTACCGCCTTAAATACCATAGTTCAAAAATGGGAACAGGATACTACTTTTGTTTTAAATGAAGTAATAGAAGGCAATTTCGATAAAAGTTTTAAAACTATTGCAGACTTAATTGACTATGACAAAATTGGAATGTTCGGTCACTCTTTTGGTGGAGCAACTGCCGCACAAATGTTAGTGAAGGATACGCGTATTAAAGCTGCAATTAATATGGATGGTGGATTGTATGGCGATCCAATGCCTAAAGACGGTCCTCAAAAACCATTCATGTTGATGAATGCTGAAGCTACGATTCATTTTATGAAAGAGGCTGAGAATCCAAAGACAACCGGAATCCAAAATGAATTATTGGAAATAGTCTATTTAAGAAATAAAACTATTGAAAAACCGGGCGTGTACACAGTGGTAATTCCAAAAACAAACCATACTAGTTTTACAGATTTAGCAGCATTTTCACCTATTATTAATGAACCTGGCGAAGATGTAGCCACAAACTACAAACTGATTAATAAACTAGTAACTAGCTTTTTCGATCAAACTTTAAAAGGTAAAAGCGAAAATCATTTAGAAGAAATTCAGAAACAACACCCTGAACTTCCTCTCATTAAACACAAATAACTATTTTCCTAGTTATGTAACCCCTCCTTATGTTTGAGGGGTTTCTACTTTAACACAATTATAAAAAGGCCCCATTACTGGGGCTCTTAAAAAATAATAAGAATAAATGAATTAAAACAAATAACAGACAACTAAAATATATATGCTTAACATTATATAATCTATATATTTATGTAAAATTACATAAATATATAGATTATTATACGCTATACTAAAATAGGAGTCGACAATCGTTATTTTCTTCTTATTTTTAAAGCAATATGGATATACCTTCTTAACTCATTTGGATTGGATAAGAAAAGAAGACAGCTTAAATTGATGTCTTCTTTTTTTATAATTTTATGAATTTTTTTGAGCAGCTGCTCTCCAATCACGAAAAGATGTTGGGCGTCCAGAAAAAGCTCTTTGCTTTGTAACAGATGTTTTTTCTTCAGGAGTCATTGTTTTTTCTTTAAGAGTCGCTGGTTTTTCTTTAAGCGTCACTGATTTTTCTTCAAGAATAGTCACAGCTGTTTGCATTTTTTCTAACTGTTCTTTCAACAATTGTTGTTCAATCTTTAAATCCGTAAGTAAACGTAAAATCATCTCAGAATTAGCCATAAGATCCTCCTTCCCCCAATACACAGAATAAAATACAATATGTAGAAGACGAAATACCGGTGACAAAAATAAGGTCGTCAACTCTTTTTAACTTCCAAAATCCTTTTATTTTTTTAAGGACCTGCTCCATTCATCCTTAAAAACATAAATTAAATTAAATCCATTAATAAATGGTCTTTATGGAAGGAGGAGTTAATATGGGCTATGGCGGTAGTTGTGGTGGAGGCTGTGGTTTCGGCGGCGGATTTGCCTTACTTGTTGTGCTCTTCATCTTATTAATCATCGTTGGCGCTAGCTGTTGGGGCGGCGGATTCGGCTGCTAAGGAGAGGCACTCTTGAGAGTGTCTTTTTTTTTGATATGCGGCTCGTATACATATTGTTCAAATCTATATATTTTTTAAAAATATATATTTAAAACATATTTCTCAATGAATAAAATAACTTAACATGGTAAAATAATATTTGGATGGGAGTCCAATATATTATTAAAATTAAGATGGTTCAAGTCGAAGGAAGGCACCTTAGGGTGTCTTTTCTTTTTTATAAATAATTATAAATTAAAATTACAAAGGATGCTTACTACTTACAAGGAACATTTTCTTCCGTACAACTATTTATTTGAAACTAATTACTATTATAAATATAAAGAAATTATGGATAAAGTAGTGAGGTAAATAAAACAAAATATAGATTTAATTCATGTTTCTCAACGAGGTACTACCAGCATTTTCAAAAAAATATGCTAAGCAAAAAAATAATCAGCTGTCCATATGGACAGCTGATTTACATCATTACATTTCTATTATTTATCTTACCACTTGTACAGATACTGGTTTCCACCCCTGATTTTCTACCCAATCAATATTAACCTTATATTTTTTATTATTTTGCTTATCTCGTACATTACCGTATGCTTTATTACTACCATTATTCCCAATAAAATCGAAAATCAATTGGCTCTCTGGAACATCAACAGCATAAGAAATTGCTTTTTTCATCTCACTCCAATCTACTGTTCCTTCTTTAAATTTCATTTCAGGTTTTGCTCCTTGCTCGGTACCAATTGGCTTCCAAGAAGGATTAGTTTGAGAACCCTTTTCTTGAGATGTCGTTTTTTCTTCCTCATTATTTTCAGTTCCGTTCGTTTTTACCGATTTTTCTGTTTTTGATTTCTCTTCTAACTGTGCTGCCTCTTTATCTTCAGTTTTCTTTTCTTCTATCTTTGCTGTTTCTTTATCTTCAGTTTTCTTCTCTTCTATCTTTGCTGTTTCTTTATCTTCAGCTTTCTTCTCTTCTATCTTTGCTGTTTCTTTATCTTCAGTTTTCTTCTCTTCTATCTTTGCTGTTTCTTTATCTTCAGTTTTCTTCTCTTCTATCTTTGTTACTTTCTTTTCTTGAGCAATTGCTTTCTTTGATGTATTAGAAGCGGTAAATAACTGGTATGTCACTATACCAACTGTCACTAATACCAAAGTAAATGCAATATTAAAAATTGCCTTTTGACGACGATTCTGTTGTTTTTCTTGAAATCTGCTTACTTGTCCCATTCTTCAAACCTCCGTGTTTACTTTCTCCTCTACTCTTTATGTATTATCCCTAAAATTCTTAATATTTTTATTAAACAATAGAAATAAACTACACTTTCCATACAGGATTTCATATCATAATAAAATTTGTGTTTTTTCAAGTATCTGACATATGTTATTCAAAATAGTTTAATACATTAAAAATTGATAAGCTTCTGCACTTAAGAAACCTTCAATTTTATTCAAAGGTGATTCCAATTATGTCCATATTAGATCTCCTGTAGAAAGCTTTTTAACAATTAAACCTCTTCTTCCCTTATTTATAATTTTTAAATTAAATTTCCCTCTATAGTATAATAAAGATGTTTCGTTTTCTAATGGGGTATGTCGTAAAATCAAAAGGGATTTTATCTCTTTTACCTTCTTTTCAGAGTAAATTTCACCACTAGGAAATTCTATTATTCCTAATGTAATCTTTAATTCGCTCTCATCGAAAGGCCACTCCTTATTAAGTTCCCTTATCTTTTGTATAAAGCTTCTTTTGGTTTGTCCTATATATAGCAATGTTACACTCTTAGCACATACTCTAGAGATTGCAAATATCCCCTTCTTAGAAGCTTCTTCCCTATTATAAAAATCATTTATACTATACATTCCATACCATTTAATATGTACTGTTTCTATGAATCTCACCTCATTTTTAGACAATATTATAATTTCTGAATGTTCAAATTATAATGGGCGCATAGTCCTGATTACTTGAATTATAAATTGTGCTTTTCAATAATACATTTTATTATTACTAATTTCAATAATACAAAAAAAAATACAATATTATAGTTTAATTACAAAACTTTATAAAAAAACAAAGTGATGTCGTACCAAATATTATATTTTTTCAATATCAGACTACCACGAACAAAAGTTAGAGAGTTATGGAATAAAATATAATTTGTATGTACATACATTTCTTTAAAAAGAAGTTTTGTAGTTTGCAACTGAATTAAAAAAACATAGATTTTTATGACTCTTTTTGGGATATAGCAAAGTGGGATCTTTTATATGCACGTTACTATACCGAACTTTCGGTATAGTATTTTTTTGCAGCTCCTTGATTTTTCACCAAATACGTATAAAAATTAATAGTATGAAAATAAACTGCTGGCTAAAAGTTTACTTTCGATAAAATAAAAAAGGACCTACTCCATTCATTCTTAAAAACATAAAGTAAAGTGAACCCGTTAAAATACATGAATGGCCCTTAGTTTTAATCCTCTTACCTAAAGGAGGAACTATTATGGGCTATGGTGGTAGTTGCGGAGAAGGCTGTGGTTTTGCTGGAGGATTTGCTTTGCTTGTTGTACTCTTTATACTATTAATCATTATCGGATGCAGTTGCTTCTGCTAAAAAACTATTAGAAAGGACACTCTTATATGGGTGTCTTTTCTTTATGAAAAATATCTATAACCTTTTTCTTATGACTTTTAACATCAACAAAGGGTGATACAAACTATTACATATGTTTGTACCACCCTTTATTGATGCGTTTAAACTTCACAAGTGTTGAAGTTTTAGACTTCTCCCTTAGTGCACCCATATTATTAGAACATCCTGTAATCTGTAGACAAAATGTAGCTAATAAAAACAATATTAATAATTTCTTCAATAAATCCTCCTACATACATAAAACACCATATATCACAAAACAAACATAACATCAACTCTTTATAAAAACAATAAAATCCTCGTTCCTTAAGCTATCTCTTAACATAGGAGTACCGCTACAAATCCATTTTTAAAATATCCTCTACTTAAGGAATTTGTAAGTATCAAGTAAGAAAAACGAGAACTTTGCTTCGTATAATCAAAATATAAAGTGAAGGAAGAAAGATTATTTCTGAAGTTTATATGCATGTGGAAAAGGAGAAATCTACGTTTGTTTAGAGTAATAATATAAATGTGTCCAAGTTTTGGAGATTAATTGTAAATATTTTGAGGTTTTTGTACCAGAATTCTAATTACCGTACTTGTTTTTTACCAGCACATATTGGAGGTTAAAACATGAATAAAAAAAAGAAAATACAAAAATCAGTACTTACTAAAATGTACCCTATAGAATAGACTTTTTTCAAGTGTCTATTCTATAGGGTACATTTTAAAGACTACTCTTGTTTCTTTTCCTTCTCTTCTTTTTCAATTTCCGATACAGACTTTGCTGGTTTTTTCATGTAGTTATCATATAGTTCTCCAGAACATCCAAATTTACTTTCAAAGTCCTTTGTAGTACTAATACTAGCATTAAACCACAATTCCTTATCATCATTTATATATCCTTTTATATAAGGAATACCCATTGGATTTACTTTATGTTCTGTAAATGTGATAGATTTCACGTTTTTAACATTATGATGAATATACTTTTCTACTCGTGTTCCTTGTCGTTTCCAAAATTGTTCTTCTTTTTCTTTTTCTTTTAAGTATTCCATTGTAAAATACCCTCCTGCTATGAGCACCAGAGCAGATACAACCCAAATGATTACTTTCTTCATTAGAAAATCTCCTTATAAAAAACCTACCAATGGATTCTTCTTAAAATGAGACAGAGAAGAAAAGAGTAGTACAAAGACTACTCTTGTTGTTTTTCTTTCTCCTCCTTTTCAATTTCAGATACTGATTTTTTAGGGTTTTTTATTAGTTTTCCAAGTTCTCCAGAACGTGTGAAATCATCTTCGAAATTTTCTGTAGTACTAATATAAGCTATAAAATACAATTCTTCATTATTGTTTATATAACCTTTTAATCTGGGAACACCCATTGGACTTACACTGTGTTCTTTAAATGTAATCGATTTTACATCTTGAATATTGTAATGAATATACTTTTCTACTCGTGCCTCTTGTGCCTTCCAAAACTTTTCTTCTTTTTCTTTTTGTTTTAAGTATTCCATAGTAAAATATCCTCCTGCTATGATCACCACAGCAGATACAACCAAAATCATTACTTTCTTCATTGGAAATCTCCTTATAAAAAGCCTACCAATGTATTCTTCTTAAAATGGGATACAGAAAATAAGAGTAGTGCAAAGACTACTCTTGTTTTTTTTCTTTCTCTTCTTTTTCGATTTCAGATACAGATTTTGCAGGTTTTTTTATCATTTCATCTAATTCTCCAGAACGCGTAAATTTATTTTCAAAGTTTTTAGTTGTACTTATACTAGCTATAAAATCTAATTCTTTATTATTGTTTATATAACCTTTTAATTTAGGGACTCCCATAGGACTTACACCCTTTTCTATAAACGTAATAGATTTTACATCTTCAATATTATAATAAATATACTTTTCTACTCGTGCCTCTTGTACTTTCCAAAATTGTTCTTCTTTTTCTTTTTGTTTTAAGTATTCCATAGTAAAATACCCTCCTGCTATAATACAAATAATGGATAAAAAAATCACCAATTTCTTTTTCATTAAAAATCCCCTTGTATTTGAATATAGTTAAAATATACCATGAAATGAGTTGAGACATATGAATGAATTAAAAAAAAATCCAATTGCGACAGATGAAGATTATTTCGAGTTATCAGATAAAGTTTATGATCCCGAAGTTTTAAAAAAGAAAAAAGTAATAACAGGAAGTAACGGGAAAGAATGGAAAGTTATAGAAACATTTGATGCAGATAAAACAAAAGTAAAAAATGGATTACAAGCAATCGCTGTAGTACCTGCAGATAAGTATAAGCCTGGTAAAAAACAGTATGACGATGTAATCATTGCATTCCGTGGTACTGAATTTGATAGATTCGATGGAGATAAAACCACAGATATAGTTCAAATTACACTTGGACAGAAAAAGAACCTTGGTGTAGCAGGCGGAAAAGCTCCGACATCATTTGATAGTGCATTAGAATTTACAGAAAAAATTAAGAAAAAATATAATCCTACATCTATTCACACTACCGGACATAGTAAAGGTGCTGCGGAGGCTCAATATGTAGCAGCAGAAATGAATTGTTATGCAACAACATATGCTGCACCAAATATTTATAGATTACTAAGTGATAAAGCAAAAAAACGAGTAGATGAAGGCGTAATGGAAAATAAAGTAGTAGATTATACTCATAAAGAAGATGCTGTAGGAAATTTCAATCAATTTGGAGCACCTATGATTGGTAAACAATTTACAACGAAAAGTAATGGAACAGATAGTATTCTCGCGGCTGTATTTATGGGACAACATCCAATGTCAACATTTCTAGAAATGTTCCACAATAATGGTAGTGTTCGACTAGAATTAGAACCAGATGATATCATTCGTCATGCAAAAGAGATACAAAAAATAAGCGATATATTATCTGATATTATTAGAAATATAGAAAGATTTCAACAACAAGAAGAAGAGGAAGTTGCGAAATTAAAGAGTCAATTGAAGCATGAGACAGGCCCTGGAGGAAAATATCATCTGTTAGAAGAACATGAAGTAGATGAAGCAATTAGAGAGGTTGCAAAAATATCCCAAAACGGAAGAGACTATTTTCATGATGTACAACTAGCAGAAGAACTAATTCATCTTTTACGGAAAAAACAAAAAGAATTGATTCATTTTGGAGATGACATTGCTTATGCAGCTAATTCATTACGAGATAAAGATAATCAATTAGGAACCAATTTTGAAGGACTGGTGGCGAGATAATATGACGGATTTTATAGGGGAAATTCAAAAAATAGAGAAAGAAATAGAGAAAGCTACAGTTGGTGCAGTTGGAACTATTATAGATGAGTTGCAAGCTGTTAAAAAGCAATTAGAAAAAGAATTGCAACAATCACTTTTAAAAACTGATGTAGCATTCAAAACAAATAGCATAGTAGCAAGCCAAAAACATGCCATTCAAAAAAACAAAGAAGCATTTCATGATGTATGCAAAAGTTTATCTGAACAAGGAATTGAATTAAACAAAAGTTTTGAAAGCAAAACAGGTAGTGCAATAAAAGAAACATTAAATAAACATCTCAATCAAATTCGAAATGAAATGATTTCTAAACAATATGATTTAATTAATAGTTGTGGAAAAAAATAAAAAATTTCTATTATTATTTTAATCTATATGTATTAGAAAAAGTCCCCTTATGTAGGACTTTTTCTAATACACGAATAGATGCTATATTATCAAGCATTGCTCCTGCTTCCATTCTATGTAGCTTTAATTTCCTAAAAGCGAAATCTACAACAAGTTGAAGAGCCTCTATTGTATAGCCCTTAGCATTATGCTCCTTATCTAAAGTAAATCCTGTATAACAGCTTTGGAGGTCTCCCCTAACAATTTGAGTTAATGAAATGTCTCCGATCAGTTTATCATTTTCTCTTAAAAAGATTCCAAAAGGATTACTTGCCTCAGCTGTCTTTTTTAATGCTTGTTCAAGACGTATTTTTTGATGTTATTCTGTATAAAAACTTCTGGGAGCAACCTGTTCTGTTGGCTTGATGAGCATGACATGCCGCCAATATTCCGAAAAAAAATCACGCTAAACAAAAAACTATAATAAACTTTCCATATGAGCAGCTTATTTACATAAAAAAAGACACCCTAAGGTGCCTTTCTCCGACTAGATAACCACTTTAATTTTACTAATGTGTATTGGACTTTCCATCCTCAATGAATGGAAAGTAGAGATGCTTCAATTATGTACCGATCTGGAGCGTCTCCTATATAGTCAAAAGGATAACAAGTTGTTAATGTTAATGTTGGCTCACTTTTTTCTACAATAACTGTTCGATCTTCTGAATCTGTTATCCAATGCTTGTTAATTTCATATGTATATGTTTTATTTTCATATTCCACGATAAGTTGGTCATTTTCCTTTAATTGACCAAGCTCGGTAAAAACAGTATCTCTATGTCCACTTAAAACTGTATGACCATTTCCAGATGGTGTAGTAGTTAAGTCACTAACAAACATACCTACACCCTTTTTTAGTACTTTATCATCAGCTCCCCAATATATAGAGTATTTCTTTTGTATTTTAGGGATAATTAAATATGCTACTTTATCTCCTAACTGATGGTTTACCTTTGAAGCAGGAATTTGTACAGGTTTTTCTTGTAATGAAGTGTCAGTCTTTATCTCTGTCTCTATTTGATTGATGTTTTGCGTTTCATTTTCTTTAGAAGGTGTGGAGGTCTCATATTGTTTAGCCTCGTTAGTTGTTAACGACTCTGCTGATTGTCTAGCACTATACCATTCTAGAAAATAATAGGAAAAGATAGTAAGTCCAATAACAGTTAAACATAAGCCTATCCATTGTTTTTTATTCACTTTTATCACTCCATTTGAAAACGACAGGATTTCTCCTGCCGTTTTAAGGAACTATTTTATGCGTTTGTCTTTTTACGACGGAACATTAATACAGAACCAGCTAATGCTAATCCTAAGCTTGCTAACATCATTGTAACACCGTTTGATGCTGTATTAGGTAATTTTTCACCTTGTTTTTTTGTTTCTTTTTTCACAACTGTATTAGTATTTTTCTTTGTTTCTTTTGCAGTTGTTTGAGGCTTAGTTTGTTCTTGTTTATGATTTGTTGTTTGGTTATTTTGTTTTGAATTCTCTTGCTTAGTGTTTTCTTGTTTAACAGGTTCTTGTTTAGTGTTTTCCTGTTTAGTATTTTCTTGTTTAGGTTGTTCTTGAGGTTTAGTAGTTTCTTTATTTTCTGTTGTAGTATTTGTGCTCTTTGGATATTTATAATCTTCACATGGAATGCCGTCTTTATCATTATCTAAACGGTGTGGATCATTTCCAACACCATATCCATTTTGATCCCAGAATGCTTGAGCATCTTGTTGACTTTTAAAATGGCCACAGTTTTTTGTATCATTAGGACTCTTAGCTGCAAATGCAGAAGAACTGTACCCCACTGTTAATAGTGTTACCGCTGTTGCTGAAGCTAATAATTTTTTCATAAATTTCTTTATCCCCCTAAATGGTATGTATTTACATTGAAATATTTTACATTTAAAAATCTAAAAATACAATAATAATTTGTAGATAAATGTAAGATTTCTAGATAATAATACCAAACTGTTAATTCATATATTGTCATATTATGTCGAAAGAAAATAAAAAAAGAGCCAAAGCTCTCTTTAATAACTAATACTAACCATAGTCACTATTCTCACAGTAATATGAATTTGATTTATCACAACAAATATATGTTGTTTGTTGGATAAATAATGGAATCAGTAAAGCGTTAGCTGTAGTAGCATTTGAGACAGTAATACTTGAACATCCTCAAATAAGAAAGCTCTTGTATCTCCCGGTGTTAATGTAATTATTACAATTCTACATGCCTAATAAAGAAAAGGTATACCGTATACTTTATACAGTTGGCTATTGTCAGGAATCATTTTGCACGAAAGAAAAGACACTCTATATGAGTGTCTTTTCCAATAGTTTTTAGCAGAAGCAAGAAGCTCCAACGATGATTAATAAAATGAATAACACAACTAATAAAGCAAAGCCTCCAGAAAAGCCACAACCGCCACAACTACCACCATAACCCATAATAGTTCCTCCTTTAGATAAGAGGGGAAAACTAAGGTTCACTCATGTATTTTAATGGATTCGTTTCATCTTATGTTTTTCCGCATTGATTGAGCAGGTCCTTTCGAAAACTATTCACATATTAACTATATTTTTAAAAATAAATAATTTAACTATATCAATATATAGATAAGTTAATATAATGTATTAATCCTAAAAGAAGGGAGGGATAGCCATGCAATTAGTTTGTTTTAAAATAGTAAGTGGTCAATATTTCTTATTTGTAGAAGGTATTCAAATTCCTGTACCAATTCCAGCAGTTGCTGCAGCTTTATTAATTGGTTTAGGAGTAATTCCACTTTGTTCTTAATGTAAAGAATTCGGACCATTCCTATCTTTCCATTGGAAAAGCCTCAAGTATATGAATACTTGAGGCTTTCTTTATATCAGAGAAAAAACACCTTACAGCGCTTGAAGATCTCCTGATTTAATTAATGCGGCCGTTACATCATCACCGAAAGTATTGAGACAGAATACTTGCTCGTCTACCTTATCCATCACTGTAGCTTCACCTATCACGCCACCTTGAAGTTTAATAAAATAGTTATGTTCTTCTACAATTTTACTAAAATCTCTATTTGCCCATCTTTCAGTAATTGCTAATAGCTCTTCTTTGTTCTTGAAATTGTTCCCGTTTAGAATATTTCTTACTTTCTCTGCATTCTTTTTGGACATAGGGGTTGCTCCCTTTCCTTCACACGCTTTTACTTTTTGATGAGTCATGCTATGCATAGCTGAAATAACTTCTTCTTCAGTAGAAGTTACTGTAATGTGAAGTTGTGCATTTGAACCTTTCACTTCTGCTTCATTCGATAGTATGTCTTCTTTATTAACCTCTGCAAAAACATGGTCCTCACCCTTAAGCGGGACTTCAGCAAACTGTAATATTCCATAAGTCATACCAGTTGCAAGTACTACTCCCCCTATAATAGATGCTAGCCAATACGTTAGCTTCTTATCCATCTTCACTTCCCCCGTCTTCGTTTACATACATTAACTAAAGAATACCATATTTAATTCCTTTTTATTGAAGAGTCTCTAATTTCTACTATTTAAAAATATTCTCATCGTCTAATGTAATACGATATAATCATTTTATAATACAAAAAAACCATATTCTCATTCCCTATTTTTTTGGAGGTGATTGTATTGAATAAAAACATCAATCTACTTCTTCAAATGATAATTGGAATTATAATTATGATCGCACCTATTCTCATAACAGGATCTATATACGATGTCACTAAATCATTTGGTGAACTATTAGTGGCAGAACTTATTATAAGAACACTTTCTCTCATTATTGGACTTTTAGTTATTAGCACAGCTTTGCATCGTTATTCTCAATAATTATTCATGTTCAAAAAATACAAATATTTTACATACCAATTCTTATGTATTAAGACATCAAAAACAAGTGTTACGAAAAAAATATAAAAAAGACATCTTTTTTAGGGAAAGATGTCTTTTTATATAAACCTTAATTCTCGTTCTGTAAAACCCTCGCTGCCGTTACTCCCTGTTTCTCTTCTTTTAAAAACAACGAGACGATAAATGCAACAATGATAAAGACTAACCCTAGTGTAAATGCACCTTGGAATCCGGATGTTAAACCGTTTAACTTCTCCACTGGGTCCAGTGGGTTTGCGGAGCTTTCCATATAGCTAGTTGTTCCTGAAGACATTTTCGAAATAAAGATAGCCGTACCAATTGCGCCAGCTACTTGTTGCAGTGTGCTAAACAGTGCTGTTCCGTGCGGATATAGATCTGGTGTTAATTGATTTAAACCGTATGTTTGTGCTGTCATAACAAACATGAGTCCAACCATTAATACGCTATGCATAACAATAATTTGTACCATTGATGTATCAGGAGTAATACCTTTAAACAAGAACATTGCAATTCCTACTAAGACAATACCGGGAACGATAATAACTTTCGGACTAAATTTATCAAATAGTTTACCTGCGATTGGCCCCATTATGGCGCTAATAACACTTCCCGGAAGCATGATGATTCCTGATTTAAAAGCTGTAACGAGTAAAACTGTTTGCAGGAACATCGGTAATAAAGTCATCGTTGAAAATAACGACATCATCACAATGACGATTAATCCAACTGATAATGTAAACATCGGAACTTTAAATGCGCGTAATTCTAAAATTGGATTCTCAATTTTTAATTGTCGGACGACAAAAATACATAATGAGATAAATCCAACAAGTAAAGCGCCATACACTTTCGTATCAGACCATCCTAAATCACCTGATGCACTAAAGCTATACACAAGTCCGCCAAATCCGAGTGTCGATAAAAGGATTGATGGGTAATCTACTTTTGGTCTTGTTAACTCTGAAACATTTTGAATGTACTTCATCCCAATCATAATGGAAATGATCACGATAGGAATAACAATATAGAATAACCAGCGCCAATTTAATGAATCCACAATTACTCCAGATAATGTAGGGCCAATTGCCGGAGCTGCCATCATCACGAGTGCGATTAATCCCATTGTCGCACCACGTTTTTCAGGTGTACAAATGATTAAAATCGTATTCATTAATAACGGTGTAATTAACCCCGTCGCTACAGCTTGGACGATACGGCCAATTAATAAAACGGAAAATGTCGGTGCGAATCCCGCAATTAATGTACCGACTAAAAACGTTACCATAGCGATCAAAAACATTTGCCTCGTTGTGAGCCATTGTTGAAGTAACGCTGTAATTGGGACTAAAACACCAACTACTAACATGTAAGCTGTAGAAAGCCATTGAATTGTTGAAGCTGTTACACCAAATTCTTTCATTAATACGGTTAACGCATTACCAAGTAACGTTTCGTTTAATAACGCAACCATTGCTCCTAAAAGTAACGCAATTAAAATGGGGGTATGTTTCAAATTAGAAGTATCAACTTTGCCACTTGCTGGGCTCTTAGTTGTCATATTCATTTACAAATTCTCCTCCTGTTTCTTACTTAAAAAACTTTAAATACACCGGAACACATGTAATATAATATACATATGTAGATTAAAAAGGGAGAATCAATTTTCAGCCACTGTATATTTAATCTACAAAAAAGGAGAATTGTAGATGAACGATAATGAAAAACAACTTGATTTACGTATTAGACGTACACATAAATTACTGTGGGATTCCTTATTTGAATTAATGACGCAATCAAAACAGAAATATAGTACGATCACGATTAACCAAATATGTGACCGCGCAATGGTACACCGAACAACCTTTTATAAACACTTCGAAGATAAAGATGCTTTATTAGCATTTGGATTTAAACGATATAGCAAGATGATTGCTGAAATACCAGTTTCAGATCGATTAAGTAAACCATTTCAAGTAATGGAACAATTCCTACACCATGAAGAAATCGGTAAAATATTAGAAACGCAAATGTCTGATGAACAATTCATTAACCGGACACAGTATTTAAGTCACGAAACGAGAAAACAAGAAATAGAAGCGTTACATCAACTGCGCAAAAATCATACGATGCCAAATGATTTAATCATTGAATTTTATTCAGGGGCAATCACCTCATTAAGCGCATGGTGGTTTAAAAATGAAAGAAAAGTTTCTGCTGCTGAAATGGATAGGTATCTTCACCAACTTATTAACCAGGATATTTTTCAGTTTGAAAAAGAATAAGACTACACCTTTTCAATCATGGAATCAAATTGACCATAAAGTAGGAGTATGATATATTTTCGGTAGAATATTATATAAGTGTGACAGCGAATAAATTGGCATATAATAAAAAGAAGAGATGCGCTAACATCTCTTCCCTAACTGCTACCGTATGGGTGGTAGTTATTATAAGCTATTTCTTTTTACGAAACCCACCCTTTTGCTTCCTACGGCGCGGAGTGGTTTTTTTGTTGTCCTTATCCAGAAGTTGCTTCCGCAAAAAATACGCTGAAACTTCACGTACAGTCGCTTTTACAAATTCTTTTACAAGGTCAAACAAAAACTCCATATTATTACCCCCTTTCCTTCCAAATGGAAAGAAGGGATAACCACCCACCCTCACAATATGCAGTTACATATATTTTAGCAAATGATTGTAAAGATATTATGTAAACAAAACAAATGAAATTTTATATAGAAAATATGAGTTTATATTATTTTTATTCTCTTCACTTAAATTTTCTTTTTTAATGAAAATTTTTCAGATGCTATCTTTGAATAAATAGCATCTGAAAAATGTTAAAAGGAATTTCCCCTAGTGTCTTCTTATATTTTATGTAATCTACATATTTGACCTTTTCTACATCCTTTGATTACTTACTGAATATAGTCATACAGATTTTTCGCTAACAATAAACAAGTTACTGTAATGAAAAGAGCACGAACATACCCACTTCCTTTTTTTATAGCGAATTTGGAGCCGACAATTCCTCCAGCAATTTGAGCAATCCCCATTATGAAGCCATACACATAGTTTACTTGCCCTACGTACATAAACATCAACAATGCACCAACATTACTTCCTAAATTAAGAAACTTCGCAGTACCTGCTGCTTTTAAAAAATCATACCCAATAAATAAAAGAGAAAACATTAAAAACGAACCTGTGCCAGGCCCTAGAAATCCATCATAAAAACCAATAGCAAAAATAAAAAAGGTAAAAATAATGACGTGTCGACCAGACAATTTTTTATGAGTGGAAATACTTCCCCAATCCTTCTTGAATATCGTATAAATAGCGACCACACCAAGCATGATCAGCATTAATAGCTTCAGTACTTCTGGATTCATTAAATGAACGGTCCATGCCCCTATTATGGAACCTATGAAAGTGATTGGAAATAATTTAAACGCCGATTTCAAATCAAGATTACCAGAACGATAAAACACAATATTACTAGTTGCACTTCCCATTGTCGATGCTAGTTTATTCGTAGCTACTGCACTTGCTGGATTCAGTCCTGTAAATAATAAAGCTGGTAAAGCAATGAGTCCACCACCACCTACAACTGAATCAATAAATGCAGCTACAAATCCAAAAACAATCAAAATCATTAATACGGATGGGTCTAAATAAAAATCCATACTAGTAGCCTCCCCTTTAGTCACTATTGTAATAGTAACTACCAATTTGCTAAATGTAAAGAGTTATTGTAACGTTGAACCAATCGGGCTTTTACGGGCAGTTGATTCCCACCTAACTTCTTTGCTTCCGCTGAATTTTGAGGTGGGGGTCTTACTGCCCGTTAAAGCGGGATAAAAGCAAACATCGGAGGACGAAAAAAGTGGACTACATAGTGCAACAGCTTAAAAAAATTGGTTTCAATGAATATGAAGCTAAATCTTATGTATCTCTTGTTAAACAAGGGCCTGTCACAGCCTACCAAGTGAGTAAGGATTCGGGTGTCCCAAGAGCGCGAATTTATGAGATTTTAGGTAACCTTGTAGAAAAAGGAATTGTCATGAAGGAAGAAATAAATGACACCACTCGCTATTCACCTCTACCTGTTGAAATCTTTTTACAGAAAGCTCAATCAGAATGGCATTCTACTTATGAAGGAATCAGTGATTCATTAAAAAAACTCGAAACTTCCGAGGAAAAAACGGATAATCGAGTGATTACTTTAAAAGACAACAAAACAATCATTAGCTATTGTCAGGCATTAATAAAAAAAGCAGAACAACGTATTGTCATTTCAATGTGGGATGAGATGTATGAAGCGTTAAAAGAGGAACTATGTGAGGTAGCTGATAAAGTTTCAGTACAAGGTATTACCTTACATGTTGAAAATCCAATTAAAAATCTAGAAGCTCATCGTATCACACCTTATACAGAAACCCTCTCTACAGAACATTGGTTTATTGTATCGATAGATTCTAAAGAGATGATTTATGGACCATCAATTGAAGAGCGTAATATTGCTTTTTATACAGATGACCCCGTTCATATATACTTACTTGAGGATTATGTATGGCATGACGTTTTAGTGAATCGACTTGTCCGACGTAGCCAAGACGACTTGGAGCAATGGATCACTGCAGAGAGACGATCTTTCTTTATGGGGAAATAAGAAGTATATTGAAGAGCAAATCAAAAAATTTGCGTATTAAACCTAACAACTTCTCCTTATAAAAATAGCCGACTATTATATAATAGTCGGCTATTTTTAACATGTTGATTTATGCAGACACTGCCACTTTCTCTTTACGAAACATTCCCATTAGCCCACCGATTAATAGTAAAACTGCAGGTAAAATATAAATGAAAGAAATACAAATGAATCCTCCAATTGCAGCAATTGTCATCATAGCCCCGCCCACTTTTGCTTTACTTTTTACCATAACTGATCCAACGATACCTAGAATTGATAATGCGACCGCTGCCCAACCTAAACCAATTACATTACTCGCTCCTTCTGCCTCCATAGCAGAAGCGACTCCACCTATAAATAAAGCAATAAATGCACATAAAATACCGAAAATACCACCAATAAGTCCTAATACAAATTCTGTTGTACGTTTCATTTTGAATCCCCTATCCTTCCTTTATTTCATTCCCATTTGTGCTTTACTCGTAGCAAGTTTTTGCCCATCTTTTTCAGTAAATGTAACATTAAAATTCGCTCCAAGGTCACCATTAATATTCTTTGTCCAGCTAGCAATAATCATTTTAATATCCCCAGCTTGAGACTCCGCTTTATTATCCGGCTCTCCAAACTTTGCGACCACATCTTCGTATTTCTCCCCACCCGCACCAGTTAAAGAATCACCTACTTTAATAGCTTCTACGTCAGCTGCTGAAATTTTCTTTTTACTTTCTTTATTTTCTTTCTTCGTTTCTTGCTTCGGCTCTTCTTTTTTCTCATTAGAAGCTTCCTTAGTAGCATCATCACATGCCACTAAACTTAATGCTACAGCACTTCCTAAAACCAATACCCCTAGTTTTTTTAACATTTCAAATCCCCCTATTAACTATAATGTAAGATTTCCAAGCCTATCTTAGCAAATAACCCACCCAAAATTTGTCATATTATGTCATGGATAATAAAAAAAAGAGCAACACTGAATATCACCCCTTTTAATCGGATAAACGCTTCTCCCACTCTTTCACCTTTTCAATTGTTACATCTAATTTTTTAGCTATTTCTTCTACACTCATTCCTTTAAAGAGCATTCCAGCTGCCGAAAGTGCTTTATCAATTTCTTCTTGCTTCTCTTGTTCATATAAACGACCTACTTTTGTCATCTGTAACCACTCCTTTACTTTTTTATATACCTTCTTCTATTTTATCATCCAACCTCCACAAACCGCCCAAACTCCTTCAAAAATCTCAGCTTAAAACTACCAACAGGCCCATTCCGGTGCTTCGCCACATGAATCTCCGTCATCTCTTTCTGCACCGTTTCCTTATCATAATAATCCTCACGATACATAAGCATAATGACATCCGCATCTTGCTCAATTTGCCCAGTCTCTCTTAAGTCAGATAAAAGAGGTCGCTTATCTTGCCGTGCTTCTACCGAACGAGATAATTGCGACAACGCGACTACACAAACATTTAATTCGCGAGCCAATACCTTAAGCTTACGCGAAATTTCACTAATCTCTTGAAATCGATTGCCCCTATGCTTCGGATCACCCGTAATAAGCTGCAAGTAATCTACAATGACTAAAACCTTCTTATCACCGTTCTTCCTCTTTAACTTACGAGTTTGCATCCAAATATCTTGCACCGAAATGCCTACGTTATCATAAATTTCAAGCGGTAATTCCCCGATTTCCGCAAACGCCTTACTCACCTTTTCCCAGTCCTCTATCGCGAAACGATGCTTCGGATTTTTCAGCCTACCTCCTGACACCTCGCCTACGCAAGACGCCACCCTTTTTAACAATTGCTTACTACTCATCTCTAATGAAAATAATCCTACCGCCGCTCCAGATTTCGCCGCATGCAGTCCAACATTTAGCGCAAACGCAGTCTTCCCCATAGAAGGTCGCGCACCAAGGACAACAAAATCACCATCCTGCAATCCGCACGTCATTTTATTTAGCGATGTATAACCAGTCTCAATACCAGTAATCTCTTTCGCATCTTGATGAAGCTCTTCATATAAATCAACTAGCGCATCCTTCAAATCAAACTCACATACACAGTCCTTTTCCTCTAACTCACAAAGTGCCGTAATCGTCTCACCAATAATTTTCTCATTCTTCTCCGCAATAAGACGCTCCCCCATTTTGTGCCCGAGAACACCCGCCTGATACATTTTCCAGGCACCTCGAACAAGCCCCTCATAATAAGAGAAGTTGGCAGTTGTAGGCACACCATCCATTAACCCTATAAAATACTCCATTCCCCCGATCCCCTCTAAAAACTTCGGATCTACCCTAGAAATGAACGTCACAAGATCAATCGGTTGCCCCTCTTCTTCCATTTTCCGCATTAACTGAAATATAGACTTGTGCACTGACAGAGAAAAATACTGCTCCGTCAAACGGCACTCCTTAATAAGCTCTCCATCAATTAATAGAGAACCTAACACCGTCTTTTCCGCCTCCACATTTTGAATACTCATGGCCGCCACCCGCGCTCCGCTAAAAAGCGCTGCAACTCTTCCTCAGACGGCGCATTCTTCTCCCACTCCTCACACCTCGCCAAAAACTCCTCCGTCTCCCCCGTACTAACAGACGACTCCTTCTTCCGAAAGCTCGCCGTATCCGCCTCAACCTCACACACTTTCGTAAATCCTTTCCCGTGCCACCCTCTCAAAATCCCCTTCACATAAGCAACCGTCCGCTTATTATTCTCAAACGCAATTTGAAGAGCCTTCAGCACAAGCTCCTCTGACAAATCTTCCATCCACGCACTCAGTTCCTCCACAGTATGCGGAGACAAACTACCGAAATGCTCCTCATAAAAAGAAAACACGCGACGTCCCGTTTCCTCCTCTATAACCTCTTCTTCCTCTGTCTCCTCGCAAACTGGCTCGACATCATCCACAGCCAAATCACTCGGCATGCCGAAATGCGCTAAAAGCATCGGAACATTCAGCTCTTCCTCAACGCACTTCTGAAGAAACATATGTACAAACTCCTTATTCTTCACACCCTTAAGCTCACGAAGCACACACTTCTCCACATTCGTATTCGTCACCGGATTATAACGAAGCCAATTTAAAACGAATAACTCCCGAGTATCCGCATCATAAAGAATCTTCCCATAATCAATGAAGCGCTGCACAAGCTTATCAACAGTCTCTCGATTATAACCCGTCTCCATCTCAGCTAACCGCTTCGGAAAAGGAAAAATCCCACACTGCGTCGTCTTCGAACAAGTTAACAAATAAACATAAAAATACCGCTCCTCCGGCGTCAAATCCAAAACAAAATCATCCTGCCAAAAATTCACCTGCACAGTACGATACACCGCCATCCTAATTCCTCCCGTCTCCGTTCAAAAGTAAAAACCTCTTCATAATATATATGGGAGGATGGCAGGGTTTTTGGCGTGTTATTTCAAAATTTTTTTCGACTCCTACTACTACGGTGTTTGTTGGTGTTTTTGTTTTGTTATGTTTTTTCTTAGTGATTTATTACTTGGTAGGGGCTTGTAAGGGGCTTAGGAGGGGCTATTTATCGGTTACTTCGATTAGGAAGATTCGATCTGAGAAGCCGCCTCGTTCTTCTGCTTTCTTTTTACGGATGTTGTTGATTTCTTTTAGTGTTGTGCCTTCGTGTTTGGTTAGGGGGTTTATTAGTTTTAGGAGGTTTAATAGTTCTTCGAGTTTGTAGGGTTTTGTTTTTACTTCTAGGTATTCGGTTAGTTCTTCTTGTGTTTTTTTTCAGAGTTCTTTTATGTATTCGTCTTCGGGTAGAATTCTTGTTATGGGTGTTTTTCCATTGGTTTTTATTATTTGTGGGATTTTGTTTCGGATTAGTTTGTTGTAGGTTGGCATGGGAATTCGAATAATGGAGTTCAGAATTTTTTGATGATATCCTCTATATCGCTTTGAGGTGTATCAAAATAGTTTGTTATCTCCTGTATTAAATGGAGAAATTCTTTCACGGTAACTGGAACATCATGATGAGTTGGATTTCCCTTCCTTATATCCTTTCACATCGCTGCATCCATTCTTTTAACGATCCTATCTTAATTTTATACTTTGAACAGATTTATTGGAGTATACGTTCTCCTGTTTTATAAGCAAGTAACACTTCCTTTTTAAACTTCATAGAGTATGGGTTTTTGACATAGAAAAAAACTTTAAGGTAGACAAGTTTTTATTTTTTAATCTGTCTACCTTAAAGGGAACATATCAATTTGTCGATGTGACCTTTCTAATTTAGTAAGAACACAGAATACTATACATCTCGACCACATTATCCCGCTAGATGTATACGGTAGTAATGACGCTTCAAATTTCCAATTATTATGCGAAAGGTGCAACACTTCTAAAGGAGCAAGATTTACAACCACCAGCTTAGTAAGCACTCCTGTTTGGAATTTGTAAATATCGTTCTAATTCACTAATAATGCTCTCTAATCATCGTCATATCCTCTTTTTATTTTCTAATAAATAAGGCCATATCAAAAGCAAGCATCCCCCGATGCCATTTTGATACAGCCTTATTTACTACTGCTCTTTAATCATTTTAAGGACATGCTGGTATTAAAAACTTACTCTACCTACAAAACATTACCATCCTTTAAATAATCATAAAGCTTATTATCCATCGATTTCTCCATAATCATGTTCATCGTAACAACCGGTAGTTCTTTTCCATTTTTATCTTGCATTTCAGTTTGTTCTACACTTGCTTTATCAGGTCTCGCTTTTCCTAAATAGTAAAAGTCGCTTCCCTCGTCATCATCTTTTTTCACAAAAATATGGACGTCAATATTATTTTCTTTAGCATCAATAATTGTTTGAACTTCCTTTGATTTTAATGTTCTATTACTTCTTGTATACCATTTAAGAACATCTTGATTAAGGAATTCATCACCATAGTCCACACTGGATTCTACCTCATCATTTTTATGGTATGTGATAAATATTGGACAAGTATAGTACTTTGTCTTATAACCATACATAGTTGAGCTCTCATCATTATGCCAATTTAAAAGTTTACAAACATCTTTTCTTGAGTATTTTTTATATACAGTAAGGTTACTATCACACTCATAGTTTTTGCTCTTTTCCCTTGCACTTTTAATAATGTCCATAACCATACGCTTAAAGTATTCATTTTGTTCTAAGCTTTTTCGGATAGAATCATTAAACATATACGCCTTATCGTCCTGTAAAGAGAGAATTGGCTTTTCTCCATATTTCTTTTGGCTGTTTTGCAAGAAAAATTCTAATTCAAAAATTCGTTGTACAGAAGTAATCGTATCATCATCTGTTAAGCAATTAGATTCTTCAAGTTGCTTTATATACTCATCTTTATCAACTTTTTCTTGCTTTAGTAACAATTCTAATAAAACAATTTCGTTTTTACGTTTTCCATTCAATACTTCCAATGAAAACATCGTTAAAACTTTATTTTCGTACTCTGTTAAGGCAGGGACATCTTCTTTCATTTTCAATAAGAACTGATAATAGTTCGAATATCCTTCTGCCAGTACAACTGGATCAATAGAATGGTTTACTATAAAGTCATATAGATATGGAGTTCTTCCTATTCTATTTTTCAACTCAGCAAAAGCTTCCTTTAATACTTTCATTGCTGTTAAATTACTATTATTAATCGCTTTAAAAATTTGCTTTTTCGCTATCTCTTCAAAGTTAACTGTTGAAATACCTTTAATATAACTCGTATCATTTGTATATCTACGTATATTGTCTTTATTTTGTGATCTATCTCCTGAAAGGGCGATTGGAATTAAATAGTTGTTTTTATAATTTCCAATAAAATCAATGATTGTAACAAAATCTTTCGAGTCGTGTTTTCGAAGTCCACGCCCCAGTTGCTGTATAAAGATAATACTTGATTGAGTTTGTCTCAACATAACAACTTGGTTCACACTTGGAATATCAATTCCTTCATTAAAAATATCTACCGTTAGAATATAATCCAGTATGCCATTTTCTAATTGATTCACTCGCAGTTCTCTTTCCTCTTGGGAATGATCACCGGTTAATGCAAATGTGCGAAAACCTCTATTATTTAAGGCATATGATAATTGTTCTGCCTCATCTTTTCGGCTGCAAAACATTAATCCTGTTACTTTCTCACCAGAATAACCATAGTATTTTACTTTTTCAACTACATGATCCACTCGCTCTTCCGTAACAAGTTTAGATAAAGCAGTTGTGTCATCTATCTTTTCACCATTATATTCAAAATCAGTAACTCCGAAATAATGAAAAGGACAAAGCATATCTTCTTCAAGTGCTTCTTGCAAACGAATTTCATAAGCAATATTGTAGTCAAATAGCTCATAAATATTAAAGTTGTCTGTACGTTCAGGTGTAGCAGTCATTCCCATTAAAAATTTCGGTTTAAAATAATCAATAACCCTATGATAAGAACTAGCACCAGCTTTATGAACTTCATCTATTAAAATATAATCGAATAGCTCAGGATCAAATTGGTGTAAAGTGGCCTCTTTTGAAATAGTTTGGATCGTCGCAAATAAATATTTAGCATGCACTTGCTTATTTGATCCTGATAAAATCCCAAAATCCTCATCGGCTCCGCCAAGAACCTTTTGAAAATCTGATTTTGCTTTATTTAATATTTGCTCTCGGTGAACAATAAACAGCATCCGTTTAGGTGCAAAATTTCTAACATCAAATGCTGAAAGATATGTCTTCCCCGTTCCTGTTGCGGAAATGACTAAGCCTTTTGCTTCTCCAGCGTCTCGAATAGCTTGTATTTCTTTTAATGCAGCTTGTTGCATTTTATTTGGCGTAATTTTCAACGCTTCTTCAATTGCATTATGATATTGACCAGGTAATTCTATAACTCGATCTAGCAACTTATTTTCTGCAACTTGTTCATATATTGTTTCGTAATTTGCAATCAACTCTTCAGTTAAAATTTGGGAATTTCTCCAGACTTCTTCAAATTGTTTTTTAAAATGCTGTACTATCTCTCCATCTTCATGCGATGTTAACTTGACGTTCCATTCATAGTTTACCTTCAAAGCATGCGCAGTCAGATTTGAACTACCGACAATTAATGAACAATGTGTTTTATTATCAAATATGTACCCCTTTGAATGAAAACCAGATAAGTTTGTTAATCTTACTTCTACATTTTCAAGTTTCATTAATTCTCTAAACACTTTTGGTGTATTAAAATTTAAAAATGTAGATGTTAATATACGTCCTTTAATCCCTTTTTGTTTAAGATCAAGGAAATGTGACTTTAAAGTCGCTAGCCCACTTTCCGTAATAAAAGCCACCGAAAAAATAAAGGCTGTACTATTTTCAAGCTCTTCCAGCAATGAGCTTAAAACATTTTCATTTTTCTTCGTATTGTTTACTAATAATTTAGGCTTATATATTCCAGGATGATTATGTTTTTGATTAATAAATCCTTTATATAAAGACCCTTCTAACTTTTGAATGAAATTCTCCATATGATCACCATTTATGACAAATTTTTATACTAATTGTATTACTCACTGATTTAAAGTGCAAATTTATTACAATAAAAAAACTATCCGCATAAAACGAATAGTTTTTAATCAAATTACTTTACAAGCGATTCTTTTGATAATTTCTCAATAGTTGGGATATCCGCAGGTGCCCATTCTAAAGCTGCTAGTTCATTCGGATATAACCATTTAATTGCTACGTGCTCAGTTAGAACCGGACTTCCTTCAACAAGTTTACAATAGAAAGTTTTCAAATGAACAATACCAAAATCATACTCATAGGCTGTATAATCAATTTGCTCACCAATCTGCACGCTACAATGCATTTCTTCATCAATTTCACGCTTTAACGCCTCTTGAGGTGTTTCTCCCTCTTCTATTTTCCCACCTGGAAATTCCCACATAAGAGGTAGCGATTTAGATGGCCCTCTTTGTGCACATAAAATTTTCTCATCTTGGACAATTACTGCTCCAACAACATAAATATTTTTTTTCATTATGTCCTCCTTAAATCTCACAGAAACTCTATACTTTATGTTTCCACACTTTATAGACTGAAAAATGCCTTGTATATCTTTTAACGACTAATATATTTTTAATCAGTAAGCTAGATTTTATCTAACCCTATCTAGCCCTTTTAATGTCATTAGCCTAACACTCTCATCTCTTTTATATTATATAGAAGTAACTACAAAAATAAAGCCCGATTGAATACTTCCCTCTTAATTCTCTTTTTTCAGCATTTCCTCATACCTAAAATCACATTGCTCCAACAACAACCTACTCTCCCCACTATCCTTATAATAAGAATTCCAACCCCGCTCCCTCAAAATCCCCTTCCAACTATCACTCTCCACCATCCTCTTAATAACACCATTCCAATAAGCAACCTCTTCCTCTGTCATATCTTTCGGGCCCATAATGCCTTTCCAGTGCTGGAAGATGACGTTGATTCCTTGTTCTTTCCACGTTGGGATCTCTGGTAGTCGGTCTAGGCGTTTTGGTGCGGATACGGCTAGTATTTTTATTTTGCCGGCTTTGTATTGTTTTTCGGCTTCGGATAGGGTCATGGTTGCAGCGCTGATTTGTTTGTTCGTTAGGGCGTTTATTATTTTTTCTTTGTTTTCGTAGACGAAGAATTGTAGTTCGGCAGGGTTTATGCCGAATGCTTTGCTTACTTGTACGAATGATAGGTGATCGTCGTTTCCTAGGCCTGGGGCAACGCCGATTTTGAAGTTTTTCTTATTTTGTTTTAGTTGTTCCATTAGTTCGTTTGCGTTTTCTATGTTTGATTCTTTTGATACGACAACGACTTCCCAGTCCGATGCAAGTGTTGCGAGCGGCGTGAAGTCTTTATATGTTAGTTTACTGTGACCTAGTAGGTTGTTCGTTATGAGTAAGCTTGAGTTAATCGCCAGTACGTGACCGCCTTTTTGTTTCGTATATTTCCATCCGACGTCACCGCTGCCACCTACTTTGTTTGTGACTGTGATTGGTTTTGTGAAGATTTTTTCTTCTGTGAGCGTTTTTTGCATCGCTCGCGCTGTTAAGTCCCACCCTGCTCCTTGAACGTTTGGCGCAACGATTTCTACTTTGTCTATGTTCACTTTATTCGTATGGGATTTTTCCGAGGAACAACCAGCTATTACTCCTGTCATGATCCATATACATAGTAATAATCGTTTTTTCATAGTCCTCGTCCTATTCGGTACTTTCGTTCTGGTCGTCCGATAATGCCGTATGTGTATTCTACTGTGCATTCGCCGGTCGCTACTAAGTATTCTAAGTATCTTCTTGCGGTTGTTCTGGAGGCTCCCATTTGTTCTCCCATTTCTTCTATTGTAATGCCCTCTTCGAATCCTTTTATAATCCCCTTTACTTTTTGCAGTGTTAACGGATCAACGCCTGTCGGTAAGTTTTTTATATCTTGTGTTTGCGAAGTACCGAAGAAGTTATCGATGAGTGCTTGATTCACTTCATTGTTACTATGTAATAATTGTTTCTTTCTTTTATAGTCTTCAATTGTGCGAACGAATTTTTCTAACGTGACCGGTTTTATAAGGTAGTTACTTACACCATTTCGAATTGCTTTTTCTAGCATATGGTTTTCATTTGCCGCAGTAACCATAATGACGTCAACGTTTGGAAAGTCAGCATGAATTTTCGGTAATAAGTCTGTTCCGATTCCGTCTGGTAAGTAATTATCTAATAGAAGTAAATCGATTTCTTCCCTTTGTAGTAGTTCCATCGTTTCTTTTGCGTTCAATGCTTTTCCAATCACTTTTACGTCTTTTATTTTCGATAAAAACTCCTCTTGAATTTGCGCGACGCGGAAATCATCTTCTGCAATTGCAACCTTCAACATATGCCCATCCCCCTGTTTGTCATGTACTTTCTCTCAATGTTTTCGGAAGGTAAATTGTAAAAATAGCTCCCCCATTTTTCTCGTTTTGAATTTCAATTGTTCCCCCTAGTAGATCTACCTTTTCTTTCACGTTTGCTAGTCCGTAACCACGATCATTTCCTTTCGTTGAAAAACCTTTTTGAAAAATGGTCGTTATTTTTTCTTCTGGTATCCCTATCCCGCTATCTATCACTTCAAACACAATGTCATGCCCAATATCCGTAACAAAGAAAGAAACATTCTTCTCCTCTCGTTCACTCACCGCATCAAATGCATTGTCGATTATGTTTCCAAGGATTGTAATAAGGTGCGAAACTTTTATATGGTCTGGTAACGGATGAAGCGCACTATCTCCTTCAATATGAAAATCAATTTTCTTCTCAGACGCTGTTCCGATTTTTCCTAATAAAATAGCTTGTACTTTCGCATCGTGAATTTGATGGAATAAAATGTGGTTTTGGCTTTGATGAATGTTAGATTCTTGCTGGATAAATTCAATCGCTTCTTTGTAATGCCCTAACTGAAGTAATCCTGATAAAACAAAAAGTTTATTTGTAAATTCATGCGTTTGAGCACGTAAGTCCTCTGAATACTTTCTTACCTCAGATATTGTGTTCACTAAGTTTTGCAGTTCTGTTTTATCTCTAAAACTACATACAACGCCTACCGTACTGTTATTTTCGAGTATTGGTGTCCTATTTAAAATAAACACTTTATCTTGAAACGCGATTTCTTGATCGTTTTCTAGTACTCTCTCCATATGAAATTCTGGTAAAACTTTTGAAATGTGCCGCTGCATATAATCATCATGTACATGCAGCATTTCTTCTGCCGAGGTGTTCATCATCGTGATAAGGCCATTTTGATCAATGGCGATAATTCCTTCTTTTATAGATAGTAGTATTGCACTTCGTTCCCGGTATAGCGCTGCGATTTCATTCGGCTCTAAACCGAGTGTATCTTTACGAATACTACGTGCTAAAAGAATGCCACCAATGATTCCAGCTAGTAATACACCTAAGGAAAAGAGGATAATTTCTTTCGTTCTGCTTAATATGTTATATTCGATACCTTTTATTGAAAACTCTACTGTTACAACGCCTACTACTTGATCGTAGTCTTCGTTATGAACAATAATGGGTGCTTTCGCCATTAAAGCTGGACCGCTTGTACCATTTCCTTCGAGCGTATAATAACCACCAAAAGTGAGTGCTTCATAGTTATATGGATTGTTACTCTTTGTGCCAATTAACTCCGAATTAGAATGGGAATACGTCACCCCAAAGCGATC
Organism: Bacillus sp. CH_48; assembly: GCF_038008465.1. NCBI lineage: Bacteria > Bacillati > Bacillota > Bacilli > Caryophanales > Bacillaceae > Bacillus > Bacillus sp. CH_48. The sequence continues at coordinate 573,583 of NZ_JBBOZF010000001.1, forward strand.
TTCTATAATGACAGTATCTGCACCAGCTTGCTCACGAACTTGTTCCGCAATGGATTGAATGCTACTTTTATGTTCGTTATATTGAAAAGCATCTTTTATAGCTGGCATAAAAGAAAGAGATTTAGCCGTTTGCAGTGCTAGCTGTTCCACTTGACGTTTCGTATCAACGGACTGAATGTAAACAAATATTCCTGCTAATAGGAGAACGACAAATAAAATTAACGTAATAATTAAGCTTACTATTTTCGTTTGCAATGATACTTTGCGTGATTTCTTCATATTTCATATCCTTTGATAAAATATTCAAAACTATCAATCTCCTTTTTCTATTATTATGACAAAACTGAAAATGAAGCAACTATTAAAAATATCCATGTACATAAAGTACAAAAAGAATAAAATTGTCATAATATTGAGATTTAAAATAAAGAACAGTACAATTCAAATACAATGAACACGCTTTCATATATACCTTTTATTACTAAGCAAGAGGAGGAATTAGTATGGCTCAAGCAAAATCTAACCGAGTCGCCGGCAATATCTTTAAAGGTTCTGTCGGCAATTTAATTGAATGGTACGACTGGTACGTTTACTCTGCTTTTGCTGTTTATTTTTCAGCAGAGTTCTTTCCTAAAGGTGATCCAACGAGTCAATTACTGAACACAGCAGCTATTTTCGCAGTTGGATTTTTAATGCGCCCTATCGGCAGTTTGCTAATGGGACGATATGCAGATCGGCACGGACGCCGGGCAGCATTAACTCTTTCCATTACGGTTATGGCCGGTGGTTCTTTAATTATCGCCTGTACACCGAGTTACGAAAGCATCGGGATCATGGCACCAATTATTTTAGTTCTTGCCCGTTTACTACAAGGATTATCACTTGGCGGAGAGTATGGAACTTCCGCAACGTATTTATCTGAAATGGCTAGTAGTGGACGCCGTGGCTTTTATTCAAGTTTCCAATATGTAACGCTCGTTGCTGGGCAAATGGTTGCGTTAGGCGTTCAAATTGTTCTTCAGCAATTGCTAAGCGAACCAGATATGAAAGCTTGGGGCTGGCGTATTCCGTTCATTATTGGAGCGATGGGCGCAGTAGCTGTATTATGGCTTCGCCGCACGATGGATGAATCAGAACAGTTCGCAAACATAAAGTCGCAAAAACGCGAAAGTGCAGGAACCGTTCGTGCGCTTATGAAACACCCGAAAGCAGTATTAACAGTAGTCGGCCTAACATTAGGAGGTACTGTCGCATTCTACACGTACACAACATATTTACAAAAATTCATGGTAAACACAGTCGGTCTTCCGAAAGAAGTTGTAAGCTGGATTAACTTTATCGCACTACTTATTTTCGTCGTACTTCAACCAATTGCAGGGCTACTATCCGATAAAATTGGACGCCGCCCACTATTAATGGCATTCGGTATTCTCGGAACGTTACTAACAGCACCGATCTTCTTCTTTATGGAAAAAACGACAGAACCAATCGTAGCATTCTTACTCATGATGGTCGGCCTTATTATCGTTACTGGTTACACTTCCATTAACGCAATTGTAAAAGCAGAACTCTTCCCAACTGAAATTCGCGCACTTGGCGTAGGTTTACCATATGCACTAACTGTTGCGATATTTGGCGGAACAGCTGAGTTCATCGCACTATGGCTAAAGAGTATCGGGATGGAATCACTATTCTACTTCTACGTAGCTGGATGTATCGCTATCAGCTTTATCACATATTGGCGTATGGATGAGTCATCGAAAACTTCGCAGATTGAGGCGGAGCTTGGTGGTGGGGATAGTTTAGTTAATAATAAATCTAGTTAAAATTATGTATTCTATGTTCTTCGTTTACCTGAACTCGATTTGCTTTATCTAAAAAAGCATAATTCATTAAGATATAATTTAAAAACCTCTACTTATATGTAGGGGTTTTTGTATGACGAAAAAACACGTATTATCGACAATTGCAAAAAGCCGGAGATTTTGCCAATGTAGAATCCATTGGTACTCACACCATGCGAAAAACCTTCGGCTATTGGTTCTATAAACAAACAAAAGATGTTGCTATGTTACAAGAAATTCTTAACCATAGCACACCACACATCCCCCTGAAATATATTGGAATTAATAAAGAAGAAAAAGATAATATTCTTGATACATTTCAAATTTAATTCACTTAAAATTACTATTTCAATCATCATAAAAAAGACCTTTTATTTTAAAATAAAAGGTCTTTTTTTATAAACATATATGTATTAAGATTTATATTTTTTTACTGTACAAGGAATAGTTACAATGTACAAATCTATAGCATAGATTGTAACCCAGATACCTTTACCTTCAGCTTCTAACTTTTTATCTAGTTGAGACAAATGCTCTGAAACTTTTCTTTTTCCCCATCTTCTAGGAAACCATTGAAAAACCTTAGGAACATTATATTTTTTATTATACCAAGTATTCAATCTCCAAAAAATGAAAAAACCAAAACAATAATTATGATACGAAAAATATCAGAATATGAAATTCCTAAAACTATATTATATTTTCTCCATTTCCACTAAAACTCAGATAATTTACTTCTTAATTCTAATTCATCCTCTGTTTCGAAACCCTTAAATAATAAATGAATTATTTGATTATGATTAAAAAACACATTATATTCTTTTGATAAATTACCATGAGGATATGGACAAGAAACATAATCGCATAATTTATTATCAGCTTGTTGTTGCTTTCTTCCATAAATCATAAGAGGTTGATTAATTTCTTCTATAAGAGCTACAGAACCAATTGGTAATAATTAGCCTCCAATTGGAAAATAAGGGACAAACAAAGACAATCTACTCAGCTACCCTAAGATTTTAATGGTTTAATATTTTGATTTTCAAGTTTGCCTTCACAAATTCCTGTTAACACTAATAATAAGAAAAACAGGCCGTAACGGGCGATCAATTTGATCATAAAGGTCATACGCTTCGCCAAGTGGAACATCCGAATCATGTGGTTGTTCACCCTGTAACAATTACTAACAGCGCGTAGAAAACATTTGGATAAATAAGAGGCAAATAAATGATTAAAAAGTTGTAACCCCTACTATAAGAAATACTATTATTACTAAAGGAAGAATGATAATCATAAAGGATATTATTATTGTTAATAATGCTTTCCATGCTGAAAATTGGTGTGCTTCTCCTAAACATTTTAAGGAAATAATGATTGTCCAAATTCCAATAACTATATCAATTATGGCAAAAATAAGAAACAAAATCGTTAAAGTTATGCTACTCTCCATTTTCGGTGTCTCACTCGTAAAGTTTTCTATCCCAAACAAGAAAAATGAAGGCACCCAAACTAATATAAGAGAGTAAACGTAAGGGATATAAGAATAGGCAACTGAGTAACGTGTTTTCTCAAAGGTACCTTGTCCACCAAGTTTTTTTGCCACCCAATTAAATAACGCTGGTAGCAAAAAATAATAAATTAAGAAAGCAACGAAGGTACCGAATATAACCATTGAGATTATTGAAACTGGACTACTTATTGAATCCCCCATATTTTTAGAAGATGCTCGATCTAAAGTCTGTACGAATGAGCCTAGTAAAATGAGTAAAAACACATTCTTTGGTTTGGATATAAAAATTTCTTTCATTGTATCACGTGGTTTTGTCCAAATGGAGAACCAAGGATTAAGCGCACGTTTAAATTGATTTTCTGGAGTTTCCATATAAAAAACATTCCCCTTTCTTAAAACATATTAAATGTAAATCCCTAATTATCCCAATTATGTACATATAAATATTAAAGCATAAATAGTCGATTATTTAAATGTAAATATTCAATCATTTAATTTCATCTGAAACTTAGGGGGAGTGCTTCTTAGCAATTACCTCTATATTTTCTTACATTTTTAACTATGGGCTGATTAGTTACTTTCATTTTTGAGTACCTCACATTCTTTAATACACGGGATAAACAGCTATAATCTTATCATCAATAAGAACAAACCTAATTTCCATTCCTTGAGATGTTTTACCACAATATAATCTTCCACTTATACATCTTTTATTGCTATAAGCCTCGTAAATGGCTTCCATAAGAAGAATGCAATTATACACTTGAAATGCAACAAATCCTCTTTAAAAGCCTATACGTATTTTCCCTCCATCTTCTATATGCTTACGTAAATAATAATACTTATGGAGTTCTATAATCATATAAAACAAAGCAAACGAAAACACTGTGCATGCAGACATAAATACAATTGCCCCCATCTGTTGTGTTGCAATGCTAAGAATTATATTAGCAATTAACTGCCCCAATCCCGCTGCAATAGCTGCTACTTTTACACCACCAGTTCCTTTCGATGATTTTGATTTTTTTCTTGGTTCCTGAAGCTTTTCAATATGATTTTTATAAAAATGATACAAAGCGAAACTATACAAACCAAATGAAAGAATAAAATAGATGGGAGTTTGTAATTGTAACACTTCATAAGCATATTTTTGAGTTATAACTAATAATCCGACTGAACATATGGCGCCATATACTCCTCGAAATAGAGTGTATTGTAACTGTCGTTTCCGAGGATTGATAGCAATCCATATCGCCCACAAATTTAAAAAAATAACTGGAGGAGTTACTATATATACATAGAGTAATCGAAAAGGATTCGCAAAAGCAGGCAAAAGAACAAACACATCTGCCCCCAAAAGGACAAGACCAATTACGTGGACTCTTATTTCATTTACAGGATAAAGAGCCATATAATGTGCAAAAGCTTTCTTATTAAAATCTAGACTTTTTTTCATGTTAATTAAACCACCCCGCTACTGTTCCAATCAGTAAAAGTTTCATAACTATTCATTCTCTCCCCCTAAATTTATCCATAATATTATGAGCAACTATATTCCATAGTAAAGAAAGTACGGTAACAAAAAGTACAGCTAAAGAAAAATAAATCCTATCCTTCCATGTATCATGTACAATCATGCCTAGTATAATCATTATTAACGCACCAACACATATAACTATTTTTGAAAATTTTCGCATTCTATTATCTCGCTTCCTTCTCAAACTTAAATGAAACTCCTGCGGAATCTATAACCATACCCACCTATTACAATCTCACCTTTGGAACTTATATCATAATCACCTAATACAGGTATATAATTAGGTATCTTAATTTTAGTAATTTCCGCTTCATATGTTTGCAACACTATCAACGTTTCAAATGTCCTTTATACATTCCTTATTTAACCCCAAAACATTAAAATATGAATATTATAAAAATTAACTATCTACTTCCCATCAAAATTACGGTAATCCTATTAAGCCTGGGATTACTCCTTCTACCTTCGCCCATTCAAACGAGCACTCAACTAACATTTGATTCTTACACTTAATTCTTAATAAACCTTCTTCTATCGTATTTATTTCAAAATAATCAATTATATTTTCTGTCCCTAAACCTTTTATTGTTAAATTATGAATAGTAAAGAAAGATATCTCTACATAAATTACATCCCACTTATCCCATCTTTTTGGCTTGTTTTCAACATTTTCCTTTGTCATCAATTGAATAACTAAAGTAGGACCATCTCTTTTAAGACGCACATCTAATAACTCTGATTCTTCAAACTTTGGTATTTTCCCAAAAATACTAATTAACGCTTGTGGATTTAAAAATTTAAATTGATCAATCATTTTTATACTTCCTATTTTTTATTTCTCTTCTCAAAATAATAATGATCCTCCATACGATCTACCTGTCCTGTTCGTGTATTGTATTCAGGTCTTACATTATGATGCGGTGACTGATCTCCAATTCCACCTTCTCCAAACTTATGACCCTCTGAATGATCTTGATTGACCTTTTACTTCATATGTAAATTCTCGAGTTATAATAGGCTGTTTATTATCATTTAATATCCTTTTACCATTACTATCTGTTAATGGTACCATTTTTTGACTAATCGGGTGTTGAAATCTAGGTATATTTAATTGTCTTTTAATTTCTTTTAAACTAGCCCCCCTAGATTCATGAGAATTTCCCCCCTCAATCTTCTTAACTTTGAGATAATATTAAAAAGACTTATGCGTAATTCACATAAGTCTTACTTTTGTTACTCATAATTAATTATTCGTCCTCGTCTTCAAACTCATATAAGCTATCAAGTAATTCTGCAAAAGATGAACAAACAGGATAGATTGATTCTTCCATTTCTTCTTCCTCATGGTCCCAAAATACGACTGTTGGTGACTGAGGATTATTTCGGTAATCAAAGCATAGAAGGTTACCAAACGGGTCTCTAGCAAAAGGATATACTTTATCTACCAATCTATCTTTTATACTATTATATGTTTGCAGCATAGAAATTTTTCTCTCAGAGTCTAAGGATAAAAGGTTATTAAGTGAATCTTCATCCCGATTAGGAATATTGAATGTATCTGGAGTAGGATAGCCACCATCATATTTCTTTACACACTCAATAAAATCATTAGGAAATTTAATACCAAAGTACTCTTCTAATTGTTCAATTTGTTCATCTGTAACTTTTTTCTCACTTACATTAATCCATGTAATGTTGTTCATAATTATAAACCGCCCTATCTTTTCCTCAAATTTTATATCCACCTGTATGACCAGTATCGTGATGTATCTGATAATCTACAAGTTGTATTCGACCAGGTTCCTGATTATGAAAGATTTAAAATTAATTCTGCTAAACTATCACAGATTACTTCGAAGCTCCGGCTTTCATAATCTTCTAATTTTACTTGTCCATTTTCATTATCTACAACTACCAAGAGACCATTGAATTCCATACCAATAGGAATATTATTCAGTTGATTATCATGTGCGCCTTGGTACCCTTGTAAAGATACATAAAAATCATGCAGTTCAATTCCTGGTATAACAGAATTTAATTCAAAATCATAACCTAAATAATTACCTCCTAAGTCTAAAAACCAATAAGAATTATAATATTCTTTAATTGAATTATATAATTGTATCCCCAAATCTTTTTCTATATTAGAAAAATCATGAATTATATTTTTTTCTAACGATTTCCAGAATACGTATCCCTCTATATCTGGTTCTCCTTCATAGATAAAAGCCTCTGCTTCTTCTATCCATAAAGATTTTGGCAATGAATTATTACAATCTTGCCACTCTCTAATTATTTTATCAAAACAATTTTTCATTTCATTTTTCATTTTTTTATTTACCGCCTAATGTATGATGTTCAATAAATTTCTGAAGCATTTCTACATATCCTGCATCTTTTCCCCCATGCTCCAATCGATTTTTCTGCGTTATGAATCCCTCCAAAACCAGGATGTAGTGGCAGCGGAACACCAACAGCTTGACCACCACCAATATGGTGATGGACTAATTTAGTTCCACGTAATCCAGTAAAATCATATTGTAGAAATTCCCCTCTAAACCATTAAGGATTTAGAGGGGAATTTCTTTATCACATAAGTAATATCATTTCTTATTAAATTTACTGTGTATCAGTTCAAAGAATTTATTTGTACCAAGTGAAATTGCGCCAATAATAAGAACACCAATAATAAAATAAATCTTTTTAAATAAGTTGTAAGGAGATAAAATAGCAACTACAAGAAGTATTATAATTGCAACGAATGTGACTAATTTCCCAACTTTAAATGCTTGCATATCAGCTTTCCTCCTTCTGGATAAAAACAGCCAATATAGTCATACATCACAGGTTCTTTAACCATAAGTTTTTGTTTCCTTCCATAAATCACAATACTTAAAATTCAATAAACCTCTTTAAAAGGTTTCATGTGTTCTACCCCCATCTTCTATATGCTTCCTTAAATAATAATACCTATGGAGTTCCATAATGAAATGAAACAACATAAACGAAAGCATGGAATATACACACATTAATACAATTGCTACCATCTTTTGTGTTGCAAAACCAAGACTGATATTAGCAATGAGTTGACCCAATCCTACAAAAACCACTACTCCAAAACTAGAGTTTTTTTTCGATGATTTTGATTTTTTGATTGATTCCTGAAGTTTTTTAATATGATTTTTATAATAATAATGCAAAGCAAAAATATACAAACCAACCGAAAAAATAAAATAGATAGGAGTTTGTAATCCTAACATTCCATATGCAAACTTTTGGGTTATAATTAATAATCCTACTGAACATACGATGCCAAATACCCCACGAAATAGAGTGTATTGTAATTGCCGCTTCCTAGGATTTATAACAATCCATATTGCCCATACATTTAAAAAAGCAACTGGTGGAACTATTATGTACATATATATCGGTTGAACAGGATTCGCAAAAGCAGGTAAAAGCACAAATATATCTGCTATCCCAATCACAAGAGTAATTATAGTCGATCTTATATCATTTACAGCATAAAGAGCCATATAATATTCAAAAGCTTTTTTATTAAAATCTGTATTTTTTTTCATGTGAATTAAACCACCCCGCAACTGTTGACCAAGCTTTTTTCGAACCCGTTTTCACCCTATCCTTAATACTATTATCTTCACCATCACCATCTAAATCAACATCCCATTTTACACCTTCTGTGAAATATTATTCCCTTCTCGAAAAGAAGATCAACCCATTAATAAAATCTAGGCTTATCAAAAATTTCAAAAAGCCGGAGAGTTTTCTGGTATCGAATCTATTGGGACTCGCACCATGTGCAAAACCTTCGGCTATTGGTTCTATAAATAAACAAAAGATTTCGCTATGTTGTAAGAAATACTCAATCATAGCACCTCATAAATTACACTAAAATATATTGGCATCAATAAGGAAGAAAAAGATAATATACTAGATAATTTGTATATCTAATCATATATGATCAACATAAAGAAAAATTTGATATACAATCAGATTTAAAAACATTACTTAATAATTCTTTGAATTAAATTGGAGCTGATTCTCTACTTAAAAAACATGACTACTATATATTTCACCAGAATACAGATTCAAAACTATTTAATTAAAGACTAAAAAAAGCTTCTATCTTTAGATGCTTTTTTCAATCCAAAAACTATTTTTCTTTTTTCCATGATATTCGAAATTCCCCACCATGTTCTTCCGTTTTAATTTTAACCTTATATGTATCATCCTTAGGCACTTTAATATTTTTTTCGCCTTCGCCACTATTAAACTCTAGTATTGTATTATCATTTGAATCCACAACATAAGCAATTATAGTTCCTTGTTTAGTTTTATCATCAAAAGAAAAAATCCAATTCTCATCTTTTTTAACTTTCCTATCTTGAGTTGCAGATCCAGTAAATTTTCTATAATCTCCAGATATACTACCTGATACACTATCTGAAGAACCATGAACTTTACCACCAACAATAGTTCCCTCTCTTGTAAAACAACCACTAAGAATTACTAAACACAAAACAAATAAAATTGTATTTTTAAAAATTCCCACTATCATTACCCCTTCTATTCCCAATAAAATTTTCACCATTAAACTTATAAAAATAACTATAATAAAAAATTATATCCATTAAGATATATATGTTTTATTATAGTTATAAATTTCAAATTATTATTTCAAATCTTCACGCAACTTAATTTCATCCTCATTTATGTAACCAGTAAAAATAACTTCTGATATATATTCATGGTTAAAAAACATATTATATTCAGTTGAAACATTTCCAATAGGATAATAACAAGCCACATAATCCCAAGTTTCCTTAGTTTTTGAATCTTCCTGTTTTCTACCATATATCATCAAAGGTTGCTCCCATGTTTTAAATTTCACAACCGAACCTATTGGAAGTAGTTCTAACTCTAAATTTTGTACCATCTTAGTTTCCCCTTCTTAAAATAGCCTTTTTTATAAGGAAATAAGTGATAGAAAACAACAAACAAGTACCAATTGTACCAAAAACTGCAACCGAAATGTTACCTGCTAATGTTTCATTTGGATCCAATGCATTAGGTAAAATTGTACCAAAAATTGCAATACAAGCTAATATAATCATAAAATATTTAAATTGTTTCACTTTTTTATTCATGCTACTTATCTCCTTTATTCCTTAACATTAACTTCTAAACCAAATCCCCATAAACCTACATCAGGACCAAATGGTGCATGGAATTTGAATCCACTTTTTCCAGCTTCAAAAGATTCCCCGAGTGTTCCAAGCGATGCTGATCCCCCAATTTGTAACCTTTTATCCATAAATGGAATAGGAATTTTTATAGCACTCTCATATTTTACTAGAGTAGCTTCAGATCCTATTCCAAATCCTTTAATATTCTCTTGTTCTATCCCGGCTTGTGCTACTGTAAAACCAACCATTTGGTAATAGTTTCATTGATAATTTTTCCTCCTAAATATTAAATGAATTTTCCGAATTATAAATCTACTATTTTTTCTTATTGTCTATACGTTTATAGATATACTCTACTGTAAAGTATGCAATAACATTGCAAATTAGCAGCAAACCTATAAGTAAAATTTTATCTTCTAACCGTATAGTAGAAGAAGCCCCAATTAACAATATAAACATAATACATACAGTAAACTATTTATTGTACGCATATCTTAATTACTCCAGTCTTATATTAATCCCGTTTTTTTGTAAATTTATCATAAAATTTCTCTTGCGCCCACCTTCCGAATTTTAAAAAACATATTAAACCTGCTCCCAAAAGAATGAGAACGATAGTTCCTAACAACTTTTCCCACCAATTGTTGGATGGAGTAATCATTAACCCTATAATAGATACGGATATTACGACATAAACTAAAATATATAATGGTTTATACGCTGGTGTTTTCATATCATTTTTTCTCCTCAGATTTTTCAAATTTAAAACTACTTCCCACAGTAAACCCCTCTAAAACAGGAACTGTTATACCAGTTTCTTTTCCAACACTACCTTTCAAACCTATTGCACCCAATCACAAGAGTAATTATAGTCGATCTTATATCATTTACAGCATAAAGAGTCATATAGTATTCAAAAACTTTTTTATTAAAATTTATACTTTTTTTCATGTTAATTAAACCACCCTGCTACTGTTGACCAAGTTTTTTTCATTTCCCCTTTAATACATAATGAGTAAAATATGAATCGGTTAATTTTACTAAACATATTATGAGATTTTGTCGCGAATTTTCAAACATCAAATCTTTCTATTGAATATTAGCATATAATCAATTCTAATCATGAAACATTCTACCTTTTATAATAATTTTGGATAAGTTATAAATAGTCTCTACCTATTAATATTGTATAATTCAATAAATTTGTTAAGACTGTCTTCTAATCTCTTAATTGTGTTTGGATACTTTTTTGAATAATCCTCACACATTTTTTTAAATAATGATAAAATGTTTGATAATCAATTATTACCTCATCACCACTGTATAATACAAATTCTACCCCTTCAAATGAATCTCCATTGGCAATATCATACTCATCCAAATCTCCTGGAAAAGTACATGCGCCATATTCCTCTCCAAATCCTACTCCTTCACAAACTGAATTGATTACCTTTAAAAATCTTTCATCATCTACCATATTAAACACTGCTTGTATAGGAAAATGGGTTAAATCTAGTAAATCCTCATCTTTTAATCTAAATTCTCTTTGCATACATATCTCTCCTCGTATATCTTTAATTTATTCTGGAAAAAAAGAAGAGATTTCTCCACCTTTATGGTATCCTCTCCAAGTTATTTCTTTACCGTCAACACCCGCCCCTTCTCTCGAAAGAACTCCATCACTGGTTTTTAATTTAGCGTCATTAGCTGCTTCAATTCCACGGTTAATAAATTCCTTATCACTTATAATTTTAGGATCATAAATGTTGTTTGTGAATACTTTATTTCCATACTCTCCTGTAGGGGTGCCATCCATATTTAACTTAGGCATATTGTATTCTACTGTTTTTACACCTAGAATTTTTGAAGGTGATTCACTGACTATTTTTAATATTGTTTTTAAAGAACTCTTCACTGTTGTGTGCTCCATCAATACCTCTCCCTCTCCCTCTCCCTCTCCTTCTTGGAACAGAGGGATCTATATTTTTAATATGATTTTCTAATTTAGGAGTCGCTTTAAACTTTCAAGTGATTTAATGGTGAATGTTTTTGATACTTTTTACCTATTATGGACATTAAAAAAGCTTATGCAGGTTATACATAAGCTTTTTTACTCATGATTAGATATTTTTCAAATGCTACACCTTAATGCAAGTCTTAAAAAGATTAAATATAATAGTCAGGATTTTCATCCATTTTAATTAAAAATTCTTCTAAAGAATCCGCTATTTTCTCATCTTCAGAGTAAGTAGGACATTGACCTAATTCATTTTCCTCTTTAAATTTAATTGTTAAAAAGTTAAGTTCTGTTACTTCAAAAAACACTAATGAATCATCATCTAGGTTTGGATTATATTCATAAATATCTTGCCTTAAACGGAAATCTGCAACTGAAATCGGGTCCATAAATCTGTTGAAAAACGTTCTTGTATCAGACTTAAAAAAACCACAACCTATTTCTTGATAAAAGCGTTTCAGTTCTTTTGGAAGTTCCATTTGTAATAAGCTTTCTGCCTCATCTATCTCATCTTGATATATAGGATAGAAAATAGGTTTTTGTTTAGAACGGACACTTCTGTCTGCTACAACATATTCTTTTAAAAAATTAAACATAATTTTTAATACCCCCTATTAAAGAAGGGTTATTTTTAACGCTTCCTCAAGCATTGTATTAAAATCATTATATGTGTTCATTACCGTACCTGATGGTTTATCAAGTTCTAAATAAGTACCGTCTGATAAGCTCTTACAAAACCACGCAATATTTGAATCGCCAAAGAAAAGATACTCTTTTTGAAATTCATTTTCATACCAAATCTCATTCGTGTCTATAAAACCGCAAATATGTTCATCTTTTTTTGTTTCTAGTAAAGAAGAATCAACTCCGTAAAGTACCAGTCCATCAAAGTCTAAACCATTTACAGTTTTAAGAAACTCTTCGTATTCCCTCGGTAAATCAACATTAAATTTCTCTTTTACATGTTCTCTTAATCTTTGAACTTCAGTATCCGTTGCGGGTATATTCAGCTTATAATTAACACTTTTCAATATATCTCCAATTTCCAAAATCATATTTTTCCACATATAAATTTCACCATTGCTTCAGCTTGAATCAGTTCAAAAATTTCTTTTTCATTTCCCTCATAATTGTTTAACATTCTTAGAATTTTTAAATCCTTTACATCCATGTCACTAACTCCTATCAATTATTTTAGGACTTTCTTTTACATGTTTGCTTCTGAATCCCATACCTCGATAAATTCAAAACCTTTTAAATCACTTTCTAACACTGTATTTCTAAATTCATCTGATACAAAAACGGAAGGAATATGTAATATTTCATTTAAGTAAACTTTAAATATTGTTTGGTTCTTAACCATATTAGGTAAGAATGCGTATTTTTTGAAATCTATTACTAAGCCAGAACGTAGTTTCTTTAGTATAGCTTTCTCATAGTTAATAGCATCTAGTGCATTTAAAACGTTAATTATATAATACACTTCTCCCGTCACATCATGAATTAGGGGAAGAAATTCTACATTATCACCAAGTATAGACTCTAAAAATTTTTTAGCTTTCCCACTAACCATTGGCGTACCAACTTCTCCCCAAAAATGAGGCAAATCACTTTGATTTCCTTCTTCTACACATTTAATACGTATTTCTCCCCATGAATCAGATGCTTTTACTGCCGAGTCAATTTTCCCTTCAAAATACTTTTTAGAATCTTCTTCTAAGTTCAATAGTTGAAAGGATTCATAGTCATCAAATGAACTCTTTAATTCCCAAATTTTCATTTTTACTCTCCTTTGTTATTTTTCTATTATAAGATTACTCTTTCTTCGGTTTATTTAATTTTAATTCACCATTCAATAAACGTTCTCTTATATCATGTAAGGCGTCAACAGCATCTTCTTGAGTACCGCCCCGTTTCTTAACAAGACTTAATACTCTCTCTACTTCAAGTATATACTCTGAACTATGCTTTCCTATGTGTAAGACTTCAGTAGTCACGTATTTATTAACTTTATAAGGTAAAAATACTCCATTAGCCGCCGAATCATGGTCTATCCCAAATTCCTTTAATAATTTTTGTGCCTTTTCTGCCCTACTATCATTCCAAGGTGTTAGATGATGTGCTGCATTAGAATATGGGGGTGGTTCAATCCCTGCATCCTTAAGTTCTTCACGTAATATTTTAGATGCTGTATACGAATCAGGATACTCATTTTTCACTTCAACTCTATCAAGAACTTTATCCGCATAATCTTTTATTACTTCTTGTACACCTTTAACTCTACTTCTTCCACCAGTTTCAGAAAACATAAATGTATCACGGGCTTCTTGTAAAACTTCAAATGTTTTTATCTGATTGCTACCAAAGCCACTAGTACCTGCGAATGCAAATCGTTCTTTCAATGGTAAATGATTCGAAACAGACGAAATACCTTCTGAGAATTTTGTTAGATTTGCAGTAGTTGCTACCTTCGATACTTTACTTAATCCTTTATCACCAATAAGTCCTAATCCAACTTGTGTTAAAGCATAACTTCCCCACTTTGCCCGACTTTCTGCATCTCCATTTATTACATCATTAATAAATGAATCTGACAATGCATTATACATCGTACTAAGGGTATCAATAGGGTGCAAAGCAGCGGTCCCCATGTTTTCCCACGTTTCCCAATCTCCTAAAGCTTTTATTCCGTCTATTGTATCGCTAACTGCTTGTCCCGTACCATCTACAATACCGTCCCATATTTTTTCACCAGTAGATTTTTCTGGTAGCTTACCACACATTTCACCTTCTTCAATTGAATTGGCAGCTTGTCGTGCCCTCTCTTCTGTAATCGCTTGAATTGAAGTTGTCCATTCCATATTCAACCCTTGCATACTAAATGTACCACTTGCAGGACTAAACCCTTTCCCACTTTGAACTTCCGCAAGACCTGCAGCAATACTAGCTGCTAATTGAAGTGCTGTACTATAATTATTACTAGAGTTCTGATTGAATTGATACAAATGATCCAGCTTTTCTTGCAGTTTTTGCCTCATAACAATAAAAAGATTTACCATGGCATCCATACCCGGCATTGGCATAGCTTGATTGACAGCTTCCATACTTGTTTTCATTCGGTCAATTTCCCGAATTTGTTCTAATATCTCTTGTTCAATTACATCTGTGGAAGCGACTTGTGATTGAAATTGACTTGGAAAAGCATCATTTTGACGGATTAATTCTTCACACAAATAAATGATTCCTTGTGCCAAAGGTCGAAAGGTTTGTACAAAAAATGCTTTTGCACTACTATATGTTTGCCCTTGTAAAACAGTATCAACTGCAAAAGCGTCAATCGACTGAATGGCTTGTTCCATACCTTGAATAGTAGCGGTACATACAGCATTCATGCTTTGAGTTTGGCTTCGTACCTCTCCCAAATACATATTTAAACTCATGCATTGACCTCCCTTGTTAATTGTTGTTGTTGATAGGAAAGGGCGTTTTCTAAATCATTAAGGTCTCGTCTTTCTTTAAGCAACGTTTCTTTTTTGTTTTCCAATTCAAATGTGACTTTTCGTTCAATATGTTGTGCATCTTGATACGTATTCATAAAAAACTGGGACATTTCTCTATCACCATGCCAAGTTCCTAAAATTCGATCAAACAAACGACGATTTCGACTTCTACATTCATAAAAATCTGCTTCCGCTTGTTCTTGAGCTTGAATCGCAGATTGATTTCGGTCTTGTTCTTCAAATACACTTCGTAACTTTTGATTTACTTGATTAATTTGTTTTTCAATATCTTGACTCATCTTTTTCCTCCTACTATTTTACTTTACGTAGGTTGTCACATTAGCGAAAAGTATTGTGAAGTTCGTTATCCATTCTCTCAAATTCATTAGATACCGAATGAATATTATCAACCGCTTGTTGAAAGGCAGCGGAAAATTGTTTCGTCAAGTCTAACATTTGTTGATTCGCTTCTTGTGCTTTGAAGTTAACAGATAATGTTGTACGCGTCGCCTTTGTTATAGAACGAGTTGTTGCACTTTGAATCCTATCAGGGGCTGATCCCATTTTCGTAGCAATTTGCGTTGCTGTTTGTAAATTACTTTGAAATTGTCCCATTCTTTCAAACCCTTTCTATAAGTTTTCCAAACGCATCAAAGAAATCTCATAAAATATATATCCCTATCAATATCACTCGCTCTAGGCATGCAATTAAATGAGCCATACAATATAAGCTGTATGGCTCATTTGAAATGCTTGTTATATAGAGTATGACAATTTTTATTTCAAACCGAAATTACGTGATAATTCTTCATCATGAGAAGCAACAGCTTCTGCAGTTTTATTCAGCTGCATATTAATTTCTTGTAATAGCTGTGCAAAGTTTTGTACTTTTGGCTTTAATTCATTGAACTGTTGATCAAAACCTTCGAAAGCACGACCTTCCCATTCTCCTCTTAATTCATTTTGCAAGTTTTGTAGTTGACTTAAAATGTCCTCAATTTGATTTGCACCTTGTCCATATCGAGCCGCTTTCGATTTAAGCTCCTCTGGTGACATACGAATTTGTCCAGCCATTTTCATTTCCCCTTTAATACATAATGAGCAAAATATATATTGGTTAATTTTACTAAATATATTATAATGTATTATTTTGAACTTTTAAACAATTTATCTTTCTATTGAATATTAGAATATTAATATTCTACTTTTTCTTGCTTTACAAGATTTTATGCAAAAAAGACCACCAAAATGAACTGACCCCATAAAGTTAGACAGGTCGTTTCATTAGGCAGCCTTTAGGGCATGAGTTCGATATTGTACCGGACTCATGCCTTTTAGTTTTTCCTTAATTCTTTTGTGATTATAATAATCGATATATTTTTCAAATTCTTGTTTAAAGTGTTCTATGCTTTCAAAATCTTTTAGATAAAGAAATTCAGATTTCATAATAACAAAGAAACTTTCAATAACCGCATTATCGTAACAGTTCCCTTTACGAGATATACTTTGCGTAATCTTGCGTTCCTTTAGGGCATGACGATACTTCTTCATTTGATAATGCCAGCCTTGATCAGAGTGAATAAGGAGTTCGTCTTCTTCTGTCAATTGTTGAAAAGACTTCTCCAACATCTTCGATACAAGTGAATAGGTTGGTCTTGAATCAATTGTATAAGCGATTATCTCTCCATTAAATAGATCTAACATCGGTGATAAGTAGAGCTTCTCGCCACATAATTTAAATTCTGTTATGTCTGTAACCCATTTTTCGTTCGGCTTTTCAGCTTTAAAATTACGTTCTAAAATATTTGGCGCAATCTTACCTACTTGTCCTTTATACGAGCGATATTTTTTCATACGAACTAGACTCTTTAAACCTAACTCTTTCATAATTCGTTGAACTTTTTTATGGTTGATTTTGTGTCCTTCGTTCATTAACTCATCGCGAATACGGCGATATCCATAACGACCTTGGTGTTCATCGTAAATGTTTTGAATTAAGGATCTTTAGCTCTTTATCTTTATCTGGTCGATTAGAATTCTGTATCCAGTAATAATATGTACTTCATGGGAGTTCTGCTAATTTTAAAAGTGCCTGCACCGGAAATGCTTTCCTTAGTTCATAGATTACTTGCGCCTTATCTTGTTTGGCGATTTTTCCTTGTTTTGAACTAAGGCATTCAACTTTTTTAAATAAGCATTCTCCATACGCAAACGCTCCAATTCAGCTTGTAATGCTTCTACTGACTCTTCTGTTTGTGTTTGTTTCTTAATTGATTTTTGATTGTCCTTAGTCATAGATTGACGCCCCTTTTTCTTCGATTTAAGGGCGTCTACTCCTTTTTGATGTAGCTGAATACGCCATTTTCTAATAAGTCCAGGTGAAGAAATATTAAAAATGACTGCCGTTTCGTTTGGAGACGTCCCATTTTCGAACATATAATTTAGTACGTCTAGTTTATACTGTGCAGAATACGTTGTATAGCCTTTTTCAAAGGCCTGGATTCCATGATATTCAAATTGTTTTATCCACATGCGAACCACTTCGTGATTCGCTCCCAATGATTTCGCAATATCTTTTATACTCTCACTTCCATCTTGATAATGTATTACTGCATTCATTTTGTCTTCTGAAGTAAATTTAGTCATAAAAAAACTACACCTCCAATTGTTAGACTGTGTCTAACAATTGGGGTGCAGTTTTTTTATTGTTTCTTGCAAGTAAATTATTTATATTCCTGTCTATATAATTTAAACGAATAAATAGCTCCAATAAAAAATACAAAAGCTTCAAATAATATAAAGATTTGACGGAAATTCTCAATATCTTTACCAACTAAAGAAATAAATATAGCATTCATTAGAATTTGAGTAGTAAACATACGAGAAGTAATTTTTAAATAAATAGCATTTGTGCTTTCATCTGGTTTACCAATTTTTTTGTAAATAATAATAAGTGCAATTACTGAACCCAAAAATAGAAGTGCTGTAATTCCTACAACGATATTGAAATTGCCTGTACTTTCTAACATCCATTTATTTAATAGATCAATCATTATTATCTTCCTTTCCTACATAAGAGAATATTTCGTCCTTCTTTTTCACTATAATAAAAAAAGAAAAAGGAAAACATCGAACTTTCTTACAAACATTCGTGTATTCTTACAGTTTTGTCATTTTGTAAATGTATTCATCGCCTTGCCTTTCACTATTTTCTTTGGAAAACATAGTGAATTACGAGAAAGAGCGCTACAAGATCAACTTCCAAGGAGTAGTGCACTAAAACTCTTAATTAATGCAATTAGTTTGTTTTAAAGTAGTAAGTGGACAATACTTCTTAGTTGTAGAAAGTATCGAGATCCCTATGCCAATTCCAGCGTTTGCTGCAGCTCTATTAATTGGTTTAGGAATAATCCCGCTTTGTTCTTAATTTAAGGAACTCCAAACAGCCCTACCTTTCAATTGATAAACCCTCAAGTGTATGAATGCTTGGAGGTTTCTTATAAAAAAAAGACGCCATAAGGCGCCCCCACAATTGGGTAGATAAGACTTTAGTTTTCCAATCTAAAGAAGTTTTGTATCAGCTCTTTGAGAGTATATCATAATATTCGGTTCATTTATTATGTATTTTTACATACCTATAAAAATCCCTCTATTTTCCACTTAATAAAATGAATTACCAATATTAATAAGATTCAAATAAACATTTCTACAAATTCAAAACATTTACAAAATAAGAAAAGTGATATATTTAAGGTGCAAGTTATAAAAAATATTAAGGGGGATTTATTATGTTCAAGAAATTAGTAGTTGGAGCATTAGCAACTGGTATTAGCTTAATTGTTAGTGCATTTGGAACACCGTTTAATAATAGGATGCAGGTGTTAGCCATGTTACATAGTAAATTCGTTGAAGATTCGGTTCTGGTGCAAAAATGTTAGTTGGAAACATAGAATAGCAATTTTCTCTTCATTTCTATCTTATGAAGCTAAGCCAAACCATTTAGGAATAAATTCTTTCTGATTTTGGACAGACTTGTCCGGTAAAACAAGTTGCCCGTTTTTTATCATATGCATAGATTCGACACCACTCAATATAGAGATTGCTGTTTTAAATGACTTGAATCTCTACAGGATAGGCAGGGTTCTTATCTACTGTTATCACACGAGGTTTAGAAACATGCGAAAAAGCCAAGGCTTTCTTGAAAAAGCGCTTGACTGCTGGTTTATCTCTTGATTTACTTAGATAAAAATCAATTGTATTACCCTCTGAATCAACTGCACAATATAACTATATCCATTGACCTTTTACTTTTCTTTCAACTTAGGTCTTATATCTTTCTGTAACGTTTGTGAGGGATTTAAGTGTCAATTCTTTGTACGATAAATTTCAATGTTAAAATCCGCTTTTTTCTTTTTTCTTTTCTTCAGACCCTCTTATTGATTCTTCTAAACACTTCAATAATACGTCTTCACTTTTGCATCGAATAGCTTCATAAATTTTAGGTCCAATGTTCTCAGGCAATTGCCTAACTGCAACATAGAATCCACTAAACAACATTTCTAATTCACTTGCTGTAAACTCATACTTCTTTAACTCGCCTTCCGATTTGCGTACAGATTCATTCACCAGAGCATTCTGTGTTATATCTAACAAACATATTAAATAATCGTATAAACTTGCATTTTCTTATATATATTCAATAACTTGCAAACGTTCATTAGGAAATCTTCTCAACGCTTCTATTTTTATCTGTCTATAACTCGGAGTGTGCTCATGAATATCTGTTAAAAACTCTTCAGTGCTCATAACTCTTCTCCCTACATACTCATGTTATATATTTTAACATGTATAACTCGTCAGAAATAGAAACATTTATTTAGAATGCTAACGGATAACCATTTTTAATTTAATCCCATAGATGAGGTCTTTTTAAACCTAAAGCCCTCATATCTCTTAATAATTGCCCTGTATGTACGGCTTCATGATACGCCATTCTCATTAACATATCTCCAAGGTTTCTAGTATATCCTACATCTGAGCGATCTATTTTTATATTTTCAAGATCTTCCTCATTTAATCCCATTATAAAATCTAAGAAATTTTTTCGATAAGGTTTTGCAAAATCAACCTCATCTTGAATGGTTGAAAAATCGCGTGTATTGAAAGGATTTGGTTCATCATCGCTATAGGGCAAACTTTTTCTAGTCTTTAAAATTTCAAGATATAAATATTCAGCTTCTAAAACATGCCGTACTTGTTCTAATATAGTCATTGAAGATGAATCAACCCTATGAAATAAAACCTCACTGGGAATAGAACTCCATAAATTTAAACTTCTCCGGCGTACTTCATTAGAATTCATAATTATTAGTTCAATTTTGTTCATAAAATAACTCCCTTTACACTTAACTAATTACAATGCTGTATCATTTTGAATCTTATCTAATCTTTTTCTATCAAATAAACCAAGACTTACACCTACGATTGATGATACTATCGCGAAAGCACCTGCAACTAAGAAGATTGACAAAACATTTATTGACTCAGCCAAAAAGCCAGCTATCATAGCACTAAAAGGTAAAGCTAAAAATGCTACCATTCTAGTAGAACTGATAACTCTTCCGAGCAACTTGCTAGGTACAGTCTCTTGTCGCAATGTAAACCAATTAATAGCTAATAAAGTAACTGATCCTTTAATAAAAATTTGACAGAATACTAAAATTACTAAGCTGAATTGAGAGAAGTACAGGAGCATCTGGGCAAGTCCTATAACAATCCCTGAATAAATAATAACATTTCCTCTTGGAATATGTTTAAATTTACTTGCAAAATAAACAGCCAAAATTGGTCCAATTGCCTGTAATGAAAAAATTAATCCAATATTTATAGGACTCAAGCCTAGATAATCTTTCAAGTAATACATAAAAAGAGATTCTACAGCTCCAAATCCTATATTGATACCAAAAATAACTAGAGAACCAACTAAGATAATTTTCGTTCCAAAGACATATCTTAGTCCTTCAACAATAGGTTTTACTAATTCAGGGCGTTTCTTCTCTTCTTCAGCAAAATCTCTAAATTTTAAAAATAAAAATATTGTTCCTGATAAAAAGAAGGCCACACTTGTTATTAATAAAACATTCGAATTCCCAAAAAGCGCTATTGCAATCCCCGCTACGGCGGGTCCCAAGAATGTAATAATCGTTTCGCTTAGTCTAAAGAATGAGTTACCTTGAATAAGATCCTCTTTAGATAAGATTTCAGGAACTGCAGATTCAAAACTAGGATGATGAAAAGCTGCTAAAGCAGATAAGGTAAAAGCGGCAATATATATAACTATTATGCTGTTATAACCACTTAAAAAAAGTATAGGAACTACGAGTACAAAAAGCGCTGAAGCATAGTCTCCTATTATCATTATCTTCTTTTTAGACATTTGGTCTGCTAATGCCCCACCTATTAAACTAAAAATAACTTGGGCTCCAAGCTCTAATGCTAGTACGAAGGCCATTTTACTTGGAGAATGGGTTAAATCATAAACAATTAATGGAATTGCTATAGTGAAGAACCACATTCCTAATTTACTTATTGTCATCCCAGAAAAAAGTATTACATAATTCTTATTAAAAAAAACTTTAGGTAGCATATCAAATCACTTCACTTCACTTTTAACTACTTGACCACAGAGAGGACAATCTAACATTTTTTCCCACGAAGAAACAGTATTAGTTTCTAGGGTTAAAAAGTCCACTTCCATAACTTTCCCTAAAGAAATAGGTTGTGCAATCTGCGTTAAAATTTTTAATGCTTCATTAACAATTGTTCCAGCTACAATAGCTACGTTTGGACTTATAGCAGCATTGTTTCTAGTAAACTCCATGTTATTCATAGCTTCTAATTGCTCGTCTTGTTTATCGTTTAATTGTCTTGCATAATTAATGTGACATTGTACACAACCTGTCTTAGAAGGAATCATAGAAAAGAATCTACCACGAGTATTTAATACTCCACCATAAACCATTGGCAGATTACATTTAACCACACCTTCGTTTACCCAGTTTGCAATATGTAATGTTGGCTTATCTGCAACACATATCACAAGCTCAGTTCCTTCAATATGTTCAATCACATCTTGAGGTGACTCTATTTTCTTATTTATAATTTGAAGATCCACATTAGGGTTGAATTGGGATATTCGCTTTTTAGCCATTTCAACCTTACTATTCCCTATATCTGATTCCGAATAAAGCAACTGTCTATTAAAATTACTTAATTCAATATTATCAAAGTCCAGAGCTTTTATATTATGAAATCCTAATGCTGCCAAATGATACAGTACTTGTGTTCCAAGTCCTCCTACACCAAGAAGTGCAATAGGCGTTTCTAAAATCTTTTCTTGAATTTTATATTTATCTTCTCCGAATTTCGTGAATAGTGAAAAATAATTTATATTCGCTTTATATCTTTCTAAGATGTAATCATTGAGTTCTGGTACAATTGAATTATCTTCTAAATAACCTTCATTTCCTAAAACTTTTATAGCCTCAATAATTTCATTTGAACTAATATCAGGAAATTCTTTTTGTACTTCTTGAACGATGTTTGGAATGTTTCTCTGGCCATCTAATTTATTTATTAGAAATGAGATGCTACCAGTAGGGTCTGGAATTATACCTGCTAAACCTTCTTCTTCACCAATTTGAATTTCTTTATTTAGGAAAAAATAAGGGATAGTTTCTTTAAATTTTGGTTTCATTTTATAACATCTCCTTAATTAATTGATTAATTAAAAAATTAAGAAGAACCGGAAATCCGGTTCTTCTTAATGACTTAACCTGGTACATTAGTAAGTGCATTAGCAGCAACTACTTTTTTAGAAGCTTTTTTTACTTTAACGATCATATGTAATCACCTCCTACATTTGATAAATCTAGCATAACACACAAAAAAGTGAAATTACATAATAATCTGATAGTTTAAGGTTGAGAAACTTTTTTTTGAAAATTGTAGAAATAACTATTTTTAGTAGTTTATTCACCTGTAAAAAATCAATCCATAAGCAAGTTTAAGTCTTGATAGGTTAAGTTTCCATTTGAATGTAATAATTTTCCCTGTTTAAAGGTGCTGCTTATCTTATCAAGGTTTGTTAGAATATTCCTAAAAGCTGAAGATCCAAGACTCACTCTCTCAATTTTTAATGTCTTTATGTTTTGCATGGAATTTAAGTTTTCACTTTGAAGCAAATTTATAGGTAACTCTATATTTTCTCTAAGTACTTTTATTGTCTCAATATCCTTAACTCCAGGAATAAAAATACAATCTGCTCCGGATTTTTTATATTCTTCTGCACGAACGATTACATCCTTAATACGATCTTTTAAATCGCCAATATCTAGCCAAAAACTATCAATTCTTGCATTTATGAAAAGATGAGGCGAATAAGCTTTAATAAAGTCTAAAATGACCTTTTGCTCATTAATTT
Source organism: Bacillus sp. CH_48 (assembly GCF_038008465.1). Classification (NCBI taxonomy): domain Bacteria; kingdom Bacillati; phylum Bacillota; class Bacilli; order Caryophanales; family Bacillaceae; genus Bacillus; species Bacillus sp. CH_48. The sequence continues at coordinate 597,680 of NZ_JBBOZF010000001.1, forward strand.
CTCTTAAATACGTACCTCTCCCATCCTCTATATTTATACCTACCACTTCAAATTTTTCTAACTCGTTTAATATTTTTCGTAAATCAAAAATATTAGCGGCATATCCTCCTTCAATATCAGCTGAAACAGGAAGTTTGGTATTTTTCGAGATATTACTAATGGAATTTAACATTAACTCTAAAGGAATCTTCTCGCCATCTGGATAACCTAAGGTTGCTGCGATACCAGCACTAGTAGTCCCAATCGCTTGAAAATCGTTTCTCTCAAAAATCTTAGCACTTGATGCATCCCATGCATTTGGAAGCATTAATGGATTGTTTTGATCATGTAACGTTCGAAATAACTTAATTTTCTCTTTAAATTCCAATTTAAACACCCTTTAGTAAATTATTTTTTTAGTTTTACACTTGACTTTTTTTGCACCTACTAGTTATGTTGTTTTACATAACGGATTAAATTAGATCTTGCAGAAAGGATAGGTGTGAGTATATGAAAATCGCGATAGTAGGTTTAGGACCAAGAGGTATATCAGTATTTGAAAGAATAGTCTCTAATATTTTATCTGAATTAAAATCAGAATCTTATGAAATCTTTTTGATTGATCCACATCCTCCAGGAGGAGCTGTATGGAGAACAGACCAGTCACCTCAACTTTTAATGAATACAGTGGCTTCGCAAATAACTTTATTTACTGATGATAGCGTCCAGTGTCGGGGTCCTATCGTTAATGGGCCTAGTCTATTAGAATGGGCAAATGAATTAAGGGATAAAATTGACACTTTAGATATGCCCACCGTTATTACAGAAGAAATTTATTCCTTAGAACCTAACTCTTACCCTACAAGAGCTCTATACGGCTATTATCTTAAAGATTCATTTAATACTATTCTTGAAGAATTACCCTCAAATATTAAGATTAACTTAATTCAAGACACATTAATTAATCTCTATCCGAACAATGAAGATTATACTTTATTTCTTAATAAGTCTTTAACACCAATTAAAGCTGAAAAGGTTATCTTTACAACTGGGCACTCAGATCAGAAATTAACTTCAGCTGAAGAACATTTCTTTGAGTTTGCTAATAGTAACAACCTAAATTACTTCCCACCATCCAATCCAGCAGATGTTAATTTAGATTCAATAGAACCTAAAACTCCCGTAATAATAAGGGGATTAGGCCTTAATTTTTTTGATTACATGTCACTTTTAACAAGTGGGAGAGATGGAAAGTTTGAAGAAATTAATGACAAATTAAATTACATTCCCTCTGGTAAAGAACCTTTATTAATTGCAGGTTCTAGGCGAGGCTTACCTTATCACTCTAGGGGACAAAATCAAAAAGGTTCTTCAGAAAGACATATCCCACTATTTCTAAAAAATGAAGTTATCGAGCAGTTAAAACATAAAAATAACCTAAGCTTTAAAAAAGAGATATGGCCTTTCGTAAAATTGGAAGTTGAAAGTATCTATTATACAACTTTAATTCGCAATCTCTATGGAATAGAAAAATCTTGTCAGTTCCTTTACGAGTTTGTTAATTGTGCCATAGAATACCATAAGGATCTTTTAATCAACTTTGGAGTAAAATCAGAACTATTTTTTGATTGGCACAAAATTAGTTGTCCTTATGGTGATAAAAAATTTAATTCAATAACAGACTTTCATAATTGGTTAGATACTTACTTACATAATGATATTAACGAAGCAAACCTGGGTAATAAAAACAGTCCACTAAAAGCCGCATTAGATGTTTTAAGGGATATCCGAAACGAAATAAGAATACTTGTTGATCATGGAGGAATAAATGCTGAATCTTATAAAGAAGAGTTACGCAATTGGTATACACCTTTAAACGCATTTCTTTCAATTGGCCCTCCTGTTCAAAGAATCAAAGAATTGAGGGCATTAATAAGAGCCGGAATTTTAGTTTTAGTTGGACCTGAAGCAACTGTAGCTACTTCACCTATAAATAAAGATTTTAAAATTAGCTCTAACCGTGTTAAGGATTCGATATTTCATGCAAAGAACCTAATTGATGCTAGACTACCCTCAGTTAATATAAATCAAAGTAAAAATATTTTAATCTCAAATATGTTAAAAGCAGGTCTAGCCTCAGAATTTAAGATTGCAACGAACAATAATTATATTTTTGAAAGTGGAGGTTTAGCAGTGACTCCCCCCCCAAATAGATTAATAGATAAAAACGGTAAAGTTAATCCTAATTTATACTCCTTTGGAATTCCAACAGAAGGCGTTCATTGGGTAACTGCTGCGGGAGCGCGACCAGGGGTTAATTCTGTAACACTCCTTGAATCCGATTCAATTGCAAGAGATGTTCTAGGCTGCAATATTACAATTAATAATGTGTATAAGCAGACCATTAGCTGAGGAATTATTCCTCAGCTAATGGTCTTAAATTGGTTTTATGTATAACTCAACCACTTGTTATAAACATCATCAACAAACTTTTCACTCAACCCTGTGTATGATTCTGGATTAGTAAGGGAATTTATCTCTTCATCGCTAAAATACTTCTTAATTTCATTGTCTTCTAATAAAATATCTTTTAAATCTTTGTCTTCTTCAAAAGCTCTCATTGTTAATTCGTACAATAAATCATGGGCAGTAGTTCTACCAATTATCTTCCCCAATTCTAACATTACGTTCTCAGATACTATTAAACCTTTGGTAAGAAAAAGATTCTTTTTCATTTGTTCTTCATTTACTATTAAGTTTGTTAAGACATTTTTAAGTTGTTCTAATGCGCCGCTTAAAGTTATGCAAATTTCCGAAATATAAGACCATTCAGATTGCCAAAATGTAACATCTCTTTCGTGTTTCTGAATCATACTGTCAATAGCTAAAGTTGATTTTCTATTGACTATTTTAGTTAATCCCACAATATAAGAGCAAGTCATAGGATTTCTTTTATGCGGCATAGTGCTACTTCCTACTTTACCAGAATGGTACCCCTCTTCTACTTCTCTAATCTCTGTTCCTTGAAGGCTTATTATTTCTTCTGCAACTTTAGCTGTAGTTGCTCCAATCATATTTAAAATCATGCTAAATTCTGCAAATCGGTCTCTAGACGTGTGCCAAGATACTAAGGGTTCAATTAGGTTTAAATTTTTTACATACTCTTTTCTAACAGCTAACCCTTGCGCTCCTAATGAAGCTAAAGTACCAACTGCACCTCCCAGTTGCCCCACTAAATATCGGTCTGCACCTTGTTGTAACCTTTCTAAGTGACGACCAAGTTCATCTGACCATATAGATATCTTATATCCAAAAGTAATCGGTAAGGCATGCTGACCTAACGTTCTGCCTGGCATTACTGTTGACTTATATTGCTGGCTTAATCTCAAACATATCTTTAATATTTCTTGAGTTTGATTATAAATAAGTTCATGAGCACCTTTAATTTGCAGGGTAAGTCCCGTGTCAATTATATCTTGTGTTGTTGCTCCCCAATGAATGTACTTACGTGATTCTTCATCACATAAACTCTCGAACTCATGTAGGAATGCTACAAAGGGGTGTCCAGTTTTTTTCATTCCTTCTCTAATCTTATTAAAATCAAGTTTATTTTGGTCAGCTGCATTTGCAATATTAGTCGCTGCATTTTGAGGTATAATACCTAATTTAGCTTCAGCTTTTGCTAAGGAAACTTCTGAATTAAGCCACAATTGTATTAAATTCTCGTCTGAAAAATTTGTTCTCATTTGTTTTGTACCAAACTGGTCCTTAAAGATTTCAGAATCAATTGGTGTCGAATTCATTAGTATCACCTTTCTTTTTCATTAATTTAAGATAAAATATCTACTATTGATATTAGCATATTAATGTAAGTAATTTGTCTTAAAATTGATTTTATATATTTTTGAAACCTAAAATGAAAAGGAATACGGGAACAAAAGAACAAAAAAACACAACAGATAAAAGATTCTTTTCGTAACAAACGAAGGGATCTTTTATCTGTTGTAAGAACCATGGGTTCCCAAGAATCCTTCACCTATCATTTATTCATTTCCTGTTCCCAATTATCAACTTAAATATCCGCTACTCCCTGTTCCAATGCTACACATCTCCTTTTGTTACTGTAGCTTGTTCATATAACGTGTTTAACGATGTTATTCCCCATAAAGAAAAAGATAATCCACTTAAAATTGTAATCTCGATGACAGTTTTCCCCTTACCTTATATAACGTAGAAAGCTGAAAAAGTACTTGTTATATTGTTATTATTCCTTCATACTCGTCTCTACATAGTCTAAATTCAATTCATTAAATTCTTCTAATGTATCTAACGCTCTAACGTATTCTATGGGGGTATTTCTTTCTTTGTTGGATAATAGCTTGTTGTATTTTCCCATCTGTTTGCAATTTTTTGACAGCAATGTCTCATACGATATGAAAAACTCTACTAGGGTGTCTTTTACCCAATATTCAAAAGGTTACATGTGTTTGCTGACTAAAAATTATTTCCTTATAAAGGATAGAATCACAATAATTATGCATATAATTCCGCCTAAAAGCTTGTCCTATTTCAGTGATTTTGTCTAAAAAATTTTGCGTATTTTTTTAACTGTGTTCCTTTAAAATTTCTCATTTCTCATGAGTCTGTTCAGTTTTTTAAAGTGTAACTTTGTTTAAAAAGCTTTGCAACAGAATTACTACCAGTAACACTCGTCATATAATTAATAATTTGTTGTATATATTCACTATTAATAATAGGCCATTGAATACCTAATAATTTTAGTGTTTTTTGAGTTTCAGTCGAATCAAGATTTATTGGTTTATAACAATTATCTTTTGGTTCTTCAAATGTCATGAGGTTTTGAATATCTTCCTGTTTCTTTTTATCTTTAGAAAGTTCTAAAATAAATTGTTGATACTCTGTTTCAGAAATTACTTTAATTGGATATCCCATTGAATTTAGTAATTTTACAAGTACATTTAAATTTAACGTAAGATGATTATATATATGATTTACGCAATTTTTGCTATTTTCATTTATTTCATTTGAAGTTACAAACCCTGTGATAATTTTGCTGCAATAATCTACAGGTGTAAACTCAACTTCACTTGATAATAATACATCTGTCACGATACCATATTGTAATATAAATTTTAATTTGCTCATAAATGCATTTTCGGTGAAGTTATATTGATGTTGTCCATCAATATATCTATTTGTAAGATTTCCTACTCTATAAATAGTAGCATCTGTTCCCCTTAATATTGCCTTGAATATTTCATATTCCGCCAAAAATTTACTTTTCACATACACATTATCTTTGTAATTTTGTTTTACATAAAAATCGCTTTCTTTAAATATTGTTTCCGTTTCATTTAATGCAAATTGTCCGGCTACACCAGTTGTAGATATATGATGTAAATCCTTAGTATCACCAACAAATGCAAGAAGTTCTTTTACCGCCTGGACATTTGCTCTTTCAAATTCACTATACTCGCCAAAATGTTTTGTTAAAGCTGCAGCATGAATAACAGTTGATATTTGTTGATGAAGCTCCTTATATAATTCGTTTTCTAATCCCATATTTTGTTTAGCTAAATCACCTTGTACAATAAAGATACGTTGATTTACTAAAGATTGATAGCTTACAAATTTATTTTTAAAATAAAATTTTAACATGTGTAATAAACGATTATTTGCCTCTTGTTTATTTTCCCCACGAACTAAACAATATATCTTACATTCTGTAGTATCCAATAGTTGTTCTAGTAGGTGAATACCTAAGAATCCTGTAGCACCTGTTAAAAGTATTTTGCTATTATTACTAAATTCGTGTCTTTTTGTTTTCTTTAGCTTCTTTGGAGGAGTTGTCAATTTAATATCTAATGTATCTGAATGTGAATTTACTTTATATCCATATTGAATTTTTTTAGCTATATTATTAATTGTTTTTAATTCAAAGTAATCTTTAATAGTTACATTCCAACCTTCAGAAAATGTTTTTACTAAAGTACTCATAATTTTTAAAGAGTGCCCACCTAGATCAAAAAAATTATCATTTATCCCAATGACAGAGGAGTCAATCCCTAATACCTCTGACCAAATTTCTACCATTTTTTGCTCTACTCTATTCCGAGGTGCTATATATCCCTCGTTCGTTTGTATAATAGAGGCCCATGCAGGTAAAGCATCTTTATCTACCTTCCCATTAACAGTTAATGGCAATGATTCTATCTTGATAAAATGAGCCGGGACCATATAATTTGGAAGATGTACCCCTACATGTTTTCTCCACTCTTGTGTATCTCCTTCGCCCACAATATAGGCTACTAAGATGTTATCTCCAAATGAATCTTCTTGCGCTACCACAGTAACTTCTTTAATGTCTGGATGATTTCCTAATATTGTTTCAATTTCACCTAACTCAATTCGAAATCCTCTAATCTTAACTTGTTTATCAGCTCTTCCTATATATTCTATATTTCCATCAGGTAAATATTTAACTAAATCACCAGTCCGATATAATCTATCATTAGAGCTATTCTTGAATGGGTGTGGGATAAATGAGGCCTTTGTTAATTCAGGTTGATTCAAATATCCTCGTGCTAATGCGATACCTCCTATATAAAGTTCACCTACTGTCCCAATAGGGACAAGTTTTTTAGCTTCATTTAATACATATACCTCTACATTGGGAATAGATCGACCAATAGGTGGTGTCCCTTTGCCGCTATAAATGTCTATAGTAGCAACCGATGCTTCTGTTGGACCATATGCATTTATAAAGAGGTGATTTTTCACCCATCGTTTTGCCACTTGTTCACTACAGACTGAACCCGCAGAAATAACAGTTTGTAATTCCTCAAATTTAGATTCATCTAACAGATTTAGTACCGTAGGTGGTAAAAATGCATGCGTAATTTTTTTTTCTAGCAAAAACTGGGTAAGTGGCTCGACTGGCATAATATCTTGTTGACCACATACATATAAAGTTCCACCAGACACCAGAGTTGCGAAGATATCATATAGTGAAACATCAAATGCAATTGAAGAAAACTGAACTACCTTACTACCCGTATTTAATTTTGTAAAATTAATGCTGGCATTAATAAAATTACATAGACCTTTTTGTTCATAAAGGACACCCTTTGGATTTCCTGTGGATCCAGATGTATAAATTACATATGCCAAATTATCTGGTTTAACTTCAATTGTAGGATTTATATTTTTTTCTCTCGAAATATTCATTTCATGTTCTTTTATATCAATACAGTCTATTTCTTTAGGTATCCACTGTGTTAGATGACTTTGTGTCAGCAATACTTGTATGTTGGCATCTTTCAAGATATATTCAAGCCTCTTTGTTGGATATGCGGGATCTAGTGGGACATATGCGCCACCAGCTTTTATTATTCCTAATATACTTACAATCATCTCTAAAGAACGTTCTATATAAACCCCTACCATACTTTCAGGGCCTATGTTTCGTTTTTGTAGATAAAAAGCTAATTGATTTACTTTTTCATTTAATTCCTTATAAGTTAACTGTTGATCTTTATATACCAACGCAACAGAATCTGGATTCTGAATTACTTGCTGTTCAAATAACTCTTGAATCACTACATCTTTTTGATAATTGCCCTCTATGTTAGTCCATTCATGTAATAATTGCTTTTCTTCGTTCTTAGTGAGTATTCTTAGATTCTCAATAGGTTCCTCCGGAAATTGTAAAATTTCATCTAGCCAAATTTCAAAAGATTGAGCCATTCTTTTTATTGTAGAAACCTTAAATAAGTCTGTATTATATTCAAAATCCACTTGTAATCCTGTTGGTATCTCTTCCATTGCTATAGTTATATCAAACTTTGCACCATTCATATGTCTAGGGATTTTTTCTACGCTATGATCTAATAATTTTGGTAACTCTTTTAATTGATTGTGAAAAACAAACATTGTCTGAAATAATGGAGAATAACTCATATCACGTTCTGGTTGTATAGCTTCTATAACTTTTTCAAAAGGAACGTCCTGGTTTTCTTGTGCATCTAACATTTTTTTCTTTATTTGTTGGACCAATTCTTTAAATGTTATATTATTTGAGCAATCTGCACGATAGACTACAGTATTTGCAAAGAATCCAATAAGATCTTCAACTCCTGGATAATTCCTATTTGCAATCGGGCTGCCTACTAAAATATCTTTTTGATTGGTATAACGAGAAAGAAACCCTTGATAACTTGCTAATAATGTGGCGAATAATGTAACGCCTTCCTTAGAATTGAATACTTTTATTTTTTCTAACAATTTATTGGGTATGACAATTTGATACGTATCTCCATTATAGCTTTGTATTATTGGACGAGGATAATCCAATGGGAGTTCCAATATAGGAAGTAAACCGCGTAATTCTTTCCCCCAATATGCTATTTGTTTTTGTATAATGTCTTCTGTTAACCAACTTTTTTGCCATTTTGTAAAATCAATATACTGAACAGGTAAAGGGGGAAGCTTTTCAGTTTCGTTTTCTAAAAATGCCTGATAAAAACTCATCCATTCATTGATAAAGGTATCTAATGACCAGCGATCAAAAATAATATGATGGATGGTGCAAAGAAGTACTAACTCTTTATTGTCCATTATTATTAAATGAGTACGTAATAAAGGTCCTTGGCTTAAATCAAATGGCTTTTTAGCTTCTATTTTTGATATATTTTCTATTTTAGATGTTTTATCTTCAGGAGAAAGAGAAAGATAACGCAAATCAATTACTGATAAGGGAACTGTTATATCTTGTTGAACAATTTGCACTGGTTTTCCTTCAACTTCATGAAATACTGTCCGTAGAATTTCATGGCGATGTATTATTGCATTATATCCTTTTTTTAACATATCAATGTTCCATTTTCCTTTTAAACGCCATGCAATCGGGACATTGTAAAGCGCACTATTTGTTACAATTTTATCCATTATCCATAAACGCTGTTGAGCGAAAGATAATGGTTCGTATTGTTCACGTTTAACTGATTGTAATGGTGTAAAAACATCGATCTCCCCCGTTTTTCCCAATAAAAATGTTAAACGTTTTGAGAAATGTTTAATGGTAGGGTATTCAAATATATCACGTATTTGTACTAGAATTGAAAAATCAACACCTAAACGTGAAGTTATTTTAGTTGCTAGGAGAGAGTGTCCACCTAACTCAAAAAAATTATCGTTTATTCCAATGGCAGAGGAGTCAATCCCTAATACCTCTGACCAAATTTCTACCATTTTTTGCTCTACTCTATTCCGAGGTGCTATATATCCATCGTTCGTTTGTATAATAGAGGCCCATGCAGGTAAAGCATCTTTATCTACCTTCCCATTAACAGTTAATGGCAATGATTCTATCTTGATAAAATGAGCCGGGACCATATAATTTGGAAGATGTACCCCTACATGTTTTCTCCACTCTTGTGTATCTCCTTCGCCCACAATATAGGCTACTAAGATGTTATCTCCAAATGAATCTTCTTGCGCTACCACAGTAACTTCTTTAATGTCTGGATGATTTCCTAATATTGTTTCAATTTCACCTAACTCAATTCGAAATCCTCTAATCTTAACTTGTTTATCAGCTCTTCCTATATATTCTATATTTCCATCAGGTAAATATTTAACTAAATCACCAGTCCGATATAATCTATCATTAGAGCTATTCTTGAATGGGTGTGGGATAAATGAGGCCTTTGTTAATTCAGGTTGATTCAAATATCCTCGTGCTAATGCGATACCTCCTATATAAAGTTCACCTACTGTTCCAATAGGGACAAGTTTTTTAGCTTCATTTAATACATATACCTCTACATTGGGAATGGACCGACCAATAGGAGGTGCTCCATCTCCTTTGTATATTCCCGCAACGGTATAAACTGTAGTTTCTGTTGGACCATACGCATTAATAAAAAGGTGATTTTGCATCCATCGTTTTGCCACTTGTTCACTACAGGCTGACCCCGCAGAAATAACAACCTGTAAATCTTTAAATACAGATTCATCTAACAAATTAAGTACCGTAGGGGGTAAAAGTGCATGTGTAATTTTATTCTTTTGCAAGAACTGAGTAAGTGGTTCAACTGGCATAATATCGTGTTGACTACATACATATAAAGTTCCACCTGAAACTAGGCTAGTAAATATCTCAAATACTGAAGCATCAAATGATAATGAGGCAAATTGAATATTTCTACTGTCTGAATTCATTTTTGTTAAATTAATACTAGAAATAATAAAGTTACATAAGCTTTTTTGTTCAATTAATACCCCTTTGGGTTTTCCTGTAGATCCAGATGTATAGATTACATATGCCAAATTATCTGGTTTAACTTCAATTGTAGGATTTATATTTTTTTCTCTCGAAATATTCATTTCATGTTCTTTTATATTAATACAGTCTATTTCTTTAGGTATCCACTGTGTTGGATGGTTTTGGGTTAGCAATACTTGTATGTTGGCATCTTTCAAGATATATTTAAGCCTCTTTGTTGGATATGCGGGATCTAGTGGGACATATGCGCCACCAGCTTTTATTATTCCTAATATACTTACAATCATCTCTAAAGAACGTTCTATATAAACCCCTACCATACTTTCAGGGCCTATGTTTCGTTTTTGTAGATAAAAAGCTAATTGATTTACTTTTTCATTTAATTCCTTATAAGTTAACTGTTGATCTTTATATACCAACGCAACAGAATCTGGATTCTGAATTACTTGCTGTTCAAATAATTTTTGAACAGTGTGTTCTGGTCTGTTTGATAATTTAAGATTAGTATTCATTATATCACTCCTTGAATATTATATTTAACAGTACTCATAGCGGTCCCAACAACAAAGCGCGAATTTCGTACGCTCAGGAATTATAAAGATTATAGCCTTAGCGTACAGAATCTATGAAATGTTGGTGCTACCCCATAAGGAAAACGTAAACAATCTCATTAGGCATATTAACTTTTAGGGGCAATGCCTTAATAAGTCAATTATATAACAAGTATTAACATTTGAAGATTTAAATTTTAAAAATTTAGTCAATTAAGAAAACAGAATGATTCATTGTATTTGCATCCCTAAAAAAATCCCATCTGTTCATTTTGTACAAAAAACTTTAAATCAACATTGATATTATAATGAATTAGTTAAATTATAAATATAAGTAAATAGCGAAGAATGGTGCATTCTTACTGAAAGATATATATATTTATCTAAAAATAATATATGCATTAAATATATACATATAGTTATACGCATCTATTAATAAATCCATCATCATCTTTTCTTTTTAAAGTGTTCCAAATATAAATTAATGTATAATTTATATATAACAAAGAAAAAAGCACCTACTCTTATAGGTACTTTTTTCTATTTTGATTAATTGTGCATCTAGTTACAATTGCGACTTCATTTATATTTGAACAAAGGTTAACTAAAATGAGTGGGTCTATAAAAGATTACTATTTAAATAATATAAAAATAGATTGTTCAAATTAAGAATTCTAAAGATCCTAGATTATGCCTAAACAGATAAGTAGCTAACCATCTCTACACTCGATACCACAGAAAGACTGCCAAATAACTCTTCCGACGTATCTTTAAGGTTGTCACTATAAAAATGCTAACGCGCAATGGCTGAATATATGGTTCTGAAGAAAAGTAGCATTTAAACACCTCATAAATAGTAATAAATTATACAAATAACTTATTTGCATCTAACTCGTAGCCGGCATTTTTTAGCTCTTTAAATAACGCCATGTGCCAACCATTCCCTGAATCATAGTTAACATATACAACTCCTGATATATCATTTGGTTTTTCGATATTATCTTTAACTAATGCACAAACATTGGATCTTCCCAATCTAGCAATTAGATATCCATGTTCAAATACAACATTTTGTCTAGCTCTCATTTGTAGTTCATCATCATTCTTAGCCTTACCTAAATCACAAGGCGTATAAAGTACAATTCCAAACCCTACCTCTGTATTATTTTCTATTTTTTCAATAATTGTTGATCCACCACTAGCTTGTTCATGTAAAATTATTGGTTTCAAATCTAACCTTTCCAGAAACCTAGCGACGGAAATTTTTACACTCTCATCATGTCCATGTACTATAAATACTTTTTTATTATCAATTTCAGTAGATGAAGGACTTACTGATAATTTTAGAGGTTCTCGCATTCTTACTTTAGCTTCTTTTATTATTTCTGTTGTTACATCTTGAGTACATTCATCATCAACAAATGCATCCTCTTTTGTTACAAACCAAGCAATAGTTTCTGGTGTTTGAGCATCTATTATTTCTACTATAGCTTTTATTGGCAATTCTGTAGTTTTTACTTGTATTCTAACTATATTTTGAGCCTTTAAAAAATAACCGTTGAATTGTAGTTCTTCTTTTTGTAGGTTAAGAAAAGAAGACATCGCTTAAGATGTCTTCTTTTACTTGTACACTTGGTGTTAAGAAGGTATTTATTGCTTAAAAACCATAAAAAAATATAACAATCATCGAGTAAACATATTATAGCATCAATAAATAGAGTTTTTATATGAATCTTTACATATATATAGATTTATTTATGTTTTATCTATATAGTTAAATTGTCTGTTTCTTGTTTTAATTCGTTTGTTTATTTTGAGTGCTCCAGCAATGGAGCCTTTTTTTATGCAATAAAATATTTTCTTATCATTACTTAGTTGATCTATATTAACTTTACCCTCTTAAATTATATCTATATTTTACCAAAAAATATATAGATAACCAGTTTTTTCTAATAATCTAGTGGATTGATAATTTTAATGTTAGTTATTAATACTTACAGGAAAATTCAGTATGCAATGGAAATTGAGAAATCAAGAATTATAAAAAACTTATAGTATCTTTCGGAAAAATATATTTATAATCCATATCTTAATATGTTATAATTTAATTTCTAAAACTACCAAAAAAGGACTGCCAGTAATGGTGGTCTTTTTAAATTGGTGAGATTGTACTAGGTTGAGCAAAAAAATGGAACCGAAAAAGTTATTTCTAATGAGAATAGCCTTCTTATGATGAAGTTTAATTCAGTGGATCTGCAAGCAAACATAAAAGAAGGAAAAAATTACAATTTTAATTTACGTGGATATAGAGTACCTATACTTTCATGGTTTCCAAATTTAGATGGTGTCGAACCACAAAATTAGCACTATTCTTTAATAAAAAATCCTACTCATTTTTTACTGAGTAGGATTTTTTATTAAAGAGCTATTTCGTATTAATTTGTGCCATCATTTAATATGCTATTTTTAAATGATTTCCAAATTTGATAACTAATTATCTAAATTTCTAAATTCTATACAGCACTATCAATTAAACAATTATTAAATATATCTTCTATCTAAAACATCGTATTATCATTAGCTGCTTCACTTGGAATCTCTTGAATTACATCCCAGTGTTCGACAATCTTTCCATCCTTGATACGAAATATATCCACTATAGCAACTCCCTTATCTTGAGAATTAGTACGAGAGTGTACATGAAGAGCAACCGTATCCCCTTCAGCTACTACACGTTTAATCTCTGCAGAGGAATTAGGATTTTTAACAAAATCCTCCTTAAAGAAATCCATGAAGGCTTTTCGTCCATCAGCAACAAAAGGATTATGTTGCTTATAATCTTCGCTAACATATTTAGGGATAATATCGATATTATGTTTGTTAAAAACTTCATTATAGAAATCAACTACCATCTTTTTATTCTTTTCATTTTCTTTCACTTCTTTTGATACAGAAGTAACATTCTCGCTCTTTATTGAGTTCCCTTTGTTATTACCGGTGGAAGCTTGATATACCAAAGTCGAAACTACTCCTAAAATAAATACAGAAATAATTGTTATGATTAAACTTTTCTCTAATTTCATATATACCTACCTCTTCTACTTAAATAAGTTTTCTTCTATAAAAAGTTTGAAGAAGGAGAAACCTTCCCCAAAATGTAATGTCAGGGGTAATGTTAGGAATTTCATTTATCCTCCCCCTATACAAGGCATATTAGAAACGATTAACTCTAACTTAATACCTCATTAACAGTTGCACTGTCCACAATTTGAATAAACTTCTTAACCTTATCGTTCTCATCAAACTTATAAAGATGACAAAAATCTGCTACAAATGACTTCCCTGTAGCTTTATATGTTCCACTATATTTTCCATACACAATAACAGTATTGTTATTAAAAGTATAAATTTCATCTTTTGCACTATAGTTATCCCATTCCGTACCAAGACGTTCATGTACGTTCTTCACTACTTCATCTGGACCAATATAAGTACCCGCATATGGAAACCCAGCAACTTCTGTCCAAGATACATTTTCACTTAAATACGTTTTGAACGCATCCAATTTCCCTTCGCCAGTTAACACATACGTTTCATGTAAAAGCTTTTGATATTTATTCATATCATTAACCCCAAGGCATTTCTTTTGTTACAACTTTTGCACTTAATTCTAATACACCTTTATTTGCATAGCCTGGATATGCTGCATCAAGTCTTGCTACAAAATCTTTTGAAGTTTTACTTTCCTCAGAAGCTTGAATCGCAGTTCTTAGATAATCCATTGTCGCAGTAAGTGCTTGATTATTTAAGGATTTTTCAATTGATCCATGGCTAGGTACAATGATGTCAGCATGTAATGCTTGTAACACTTTCAAGTTTTCAATCCAAGCCTCCATTGCCGCTTTTGAGCTAGTATCAGCTAAGAATACATGGATTTCGTTAAATACATCAATACCACCAATTAATACTTTCAGCTCTTTATTAAATAAGCTAGTTCTGTAATGATCTAAGCCTACTAGTTCAAATGTTAACCCCTGAAAATCAATTGTTTTTTCTTTAAACACTTGAGGTAATACCACGTTATTCGGTGCATTTTCTCCAAGGGCGTCTTTCCAAACTTTTAATTTCCCTAAGACAGAATGAACGATATGTTCAACAGTAGACTCTGTTGCATACGCTATAGCTTCTGGGTAAACGGCTTTAATGCTCTCTAATCCAAAGTAGTAGTCTGGATCCCCATGAATAATAAAGATTTTATCTAGAGATAAGTTGTTTTTTTTCAGATACTCAACAATTTCTTTCGAATCAGATTGAGTAAATTTTGAGTTTATTAAAAATGCATGTCCTGCTTTCTCAACTAATGTTGCCGTGACCATAAAGCTTTTTTCGTCCGAACTAAACACCGTTAATTTCACATCTTTTTGATTTGTATCGATTGTTTTAAACATAGTATGTTATTCTCCTTTTATTAAAGTTATTAACTAATCATCATATTTTTATCTTGTTCCGATAAAGTGAAACTTTAATCAGTGGGGGTTTTGTTCATCCCCCACTGATTATTAGTTGAACCAATCGGACTTTTACGGACAGTTGATCCCCCACCTAACTTCTTTGCTTCCACTGAATTTTGAGGTGGGGGTCTTACTGCCCGTTAAAGCGGGATAAAATCTCCCACTCCCATTTATCTGAAAGTGTAATAGTACTGGCGAATATTCCGGAGATGAATGTCAGGTGGCTTAAGATAACATGTTTGCTACTATATCCTAAATTTTCTTAATATAAATTTTTAAAACGCGCTTCAATTTTACCTGACGTCATTACGCCACCACCAATAGGAATAATTTGATTATCCTTTTGTAAAAGTAATGAAGGATAGCTATTAACACCAAGCTGTCGAACTTTATTGAAATCATTTTGGACATCTAATATTGTTTCTTGAGCGTTTAAACGTTCTAATACTTGTTCAGGGTCCAAACCATGCTCGATTGCAATTTTGCGATATGTTTCAGGATCACTCAGACTTTGGCCCTCATAATAAAACGCTTTTTGCATAGCCGAAGTGAATTCTAATAAACGGTCTGGCGCTAATGAGCGTAAAGCTGAAAAACCAATTGCAGCATCTTTCGAATTCATTTTAAAAGTCCCTTCCTCCACCAATTTTTGATAGGAAGGACCAAATTCAGCACCTGTAAGTTGATTAATTCTTTTATTTCCCTCTTCTATATATGAGAAGTTTTTCATTGGTAAATTATCTAAAAATAACCCTCCACATAAAACTGTTAATGGCACTTCAGTGTGGTTTTTGTAAAATCCTTTAATACTTTCTGAAAAACCATAGCACCATCCACAATATGCATCCCATACGTAAATAAGGTTATCTTGTTTCGTCTCCATTTAAATCTCCTACCTTTTTTTTATTATCCAGCTCAACTAAATTTTTGGTTTATATAAGTACATCTTTTTATACCTTGTTCTTTTTTAGATACCTTACTATATTTCCCCAAAACTAATATTTCCAAAGAAAGATCCACCAAGGTTTTTAACAAAAGATAACGTTGCACCTTATTGCCCCGTAACAGAAAATACTAAAGCTTGGAATATGCATTGATTTGAATGTGTTAGTAACTTTCTACACCGGGTGGCAACGTATGGACCACCATCCTTAATTAAATATATAAATCATATTTTTAGCAGATATTAGTTGTAACTAAATTCATTACATCTTTATGTAACTATTTTAGTTACAACTAATATAGAAGTCAATTCTTTTTTTCGAAAACATTAAATTTCTACATTATAACGAAATTCTGTGTTAACTTATAACAAAAAAAGAGGAGCCATCTCCTCTTCATAAATAAACACTATTTAATTTGTTCCTTATACTCCTTGTTAACAAGTACATACCATTTTCCTGTATCAAATTTTTCTTTATTAATCACGTAAACTTTACTTTCTCTCCTTACCTCCCCTGGTTTTAATTCCTTAGTAATAGTAGAGGTCTCGCCTTTTTCAACCGCATAACTACTAGCTGCCAACACATCACTTTGGTAAGCATTATCATTTTCATCCACTAAATCCACTGATGGTAAAACGGCTAATTTCATCGGTTCGTTTGTGATATTTTTCCCTTCTGCTTCTACAACAATAAAGACATGTCCATCTTCAGGTTTTTGGAATCCTATACTTTCTTTACCAACCTTATCTCTTTCTACAACTCTTTTTACAGTTACATCAAATTTAGGTGTATGAAAATCCTTGTTTACAGCATACTCTTTTTCTTTTATTTTTGATTTCTCTTTTGTTTGTTCTGTATTTTTCTGCTTTGTATTCTCTTTCGTTTTCGCCTCATCAGTTGTTTGCACTTTCTTTTCTTCTTGTTTAGAATTGGTTTCTTTAGATTCTGAAGAAGTTTTGTCGGATGTATTGCCGCAACCAGATAAATTAAATACTAAAGCGCCACCTAAAATACATGTAGTAAATTTTTTCAACATCTCTTTTTATCCCCCAATAACACGATATGTAAATTCCTTACTTATCATAGCAAAAAATACAATCTTAAATTGTTGCATCTTGTCGAATGATTAAGAATAATCAAGTTACTCCACGTCCTCTTTTATTATAAAGGTAAATATAACGTCTATAAAGCCTGCTATAATAGGTTTTTACACCCTTAGCGTACAATTTTTTACTTTCGGTAATGTGCCCCCCATTTGAAGGATAATTGGAATATTAAGACCAACTGATAGAGGTGTTTGCGTGGAATTATTTGAGTATTATAAAAAAAGGGGGAAGTTGAAGTGTTTAATTGGAACTGGGCTTTTTCTTTATGGATTAATTGGTATGTATAATACTTGGGGTAATATTAATTGGGGACCAGTAATCTTAATTATTATAGCTTCTCTTGTATTTTTTAGTATTGGATTTTGGCAATTAAGAAAAGAAAATTTACTAGAAAAAAATATAGTTAAAAATGATTTAACATTTTGGGATATTGATACTTATGTTTTGTTAGAATTACCCAGCAATAATAAACATTTAGGTTTATATACTCCTGATGGAAGATATGTAGCAGGAACAAAGATGATTTCTTCAACATTACCTATTTTAAAAAACAAAAAAGTTTTTGGATTGGAAGCAAGTGATGGAGAAATTCTTGCATATTTTCAAAGTGAAGTTGAAAATTATGATTGGGCTATTTATGATTCGAATTATAATTGTGTAGGTATGTTTAAAGAAAATATGATACAAGGATTTGGAATGGTACGTGGTTCTTTGATGAATGAAAAAGAGATAAAAATTTCTGAGATAGAAGTGGAATTTGATTTTTTCGAAACGTCTTTTCATACAATGGATGATCGTATATTAATAAACTGCAAGAGGGGATATATGCCTTTAGAATGGAGTGAAAGATTTGGCTTAAATGTACCGATTATTAAATTAGGTAATAATATTTCTAATACTGAAAAAATATTTGGTTTAGGTATTCTTCTTTATATTTTAGAAACAATTAAAGTAAGAAAAAGTAGGATTTTTAATGATTAGAATTAAATATTTATATTATGAAATTTATTGAATCTTTTATTAGAGATTACATCGCTGAAAGTGAAATATTGTATATTTTAGAATTACTTTACGTTCACTTCTTGAAATTGATGAGCATTTGTTATGCCAGAACCAATTGGAAATGGAAACGGCAAGCGAGTATACTCCGCTTGCCGTTTTTTCATAGCTTCGTATGTATTTGAATTCCTTTCGCTTTCTCTTCTTCACCCTTCACACGTACAATTAAATCATATGATCCGGATTTTGGCGCTTCAAAAGAAAGCAAACCTTCTTTTTGAGAAGTGACTTCTTCTTCATAAATGACCTTATCGTCTTTTGTGACTTGCAATAAAATCGTACCTTCTTCAACTGCTGCCTCATAAGGAATTTCCACATTTCCTTTTTCAGCTTTAAGCGTTTGTACATCGTAATACCCCTGCAAAGAACCAATTGTTAAAGTCGTTTCGCCATTTTTTTGAACCTTTGTGACTTTTGTTGCTGTATTACATGCGCTTAACAATACAACAAGAGTCAAAATGAGAAATGAACGAAGCAATTTCATAGAGAGTCCCCCTTCCATTAAATATATTAAAGATAAAATATACAATCTAACATATCATTACAATTATAGTTGAAAAATAAGGAAAATTATATAACAGGAAATGCAACTATAAACAATCACTGACCATTAGTCTACAATCAACCCCACACCCCAACACAAAAGAAAAAAGCACCAGGTCCCCCCTAGTGCTCTCCCTCTAAAACAAATGACAAGCCACCTCATGCCCCTTCTCAATCTCCACCATCTTCGGTACTTCCTGTGCACATTTTTCAGTGGCGAATTTGCAGCGCGTTCTGAATTTGCAGCCGGATGGTGAGTTTAGTGGGCTTGGTACTTCTCCCTCTAGGATGATCCGTTCTTTGCCTGTGTTTGTTGGATCTGGTTCTGGCATAGATGAAAGTAGTGCTTGTGTGTATGGATGTGCCGGTTTTGTGTATAGGTCTTCACTGTCGGCAATTTCTACTATGTTTCCTAAGTACATGACTCCGATTCTGTCTGATATGTGCCTTACCATAGATAGGTCATGTGCGATGAATAAGTATGTGACGCCTGTTTCTTCTTGAATGTCTTGCAGCATGTTTACGACTTGTGCTTGGACTGAGACATCGAGTGCTGAGATTGGTTCGTCACATAAGATAAAGTCTGGTTTTACAGATAGTGCCCGCGCGATGCTAATGCGCTGGCGCTGGCCTCCGCTAAATTCGTGCGGATAGCGATATAAATGTTCTTCTTTTAAACCTACCTTTTTCAGAAGGTCTAAAATGATTTCTTTTTGTTCTTCTTTTTCGTAGGAACCGTGAATGTTCATCGGTTCGCTAATAATTTGGAATACGTTCATTGCCGGGTTTAATGATGCGTATGGATCTTGGAAAATGATTTGCATTCTTTTTCGATATTCTTTTAGTTCACTTTCCTTTAAACTTGCGATATCTTTTCCGTCAAACAAAACGTTACCTGAAGTGACATCATGTAAGCGAATGATACTTCTTCCTGTCGTTGATTTTCCACAGCCAGATTCCCCTACTAACCCGAATGTTTCACCCTTTTTAATAGTGAAGCTTAAGTCATCGACTGCTTTTAATTGCTCTGTTTTTCTGCCGAATAGTCCTTTTTTAATAGGAAAATACTTTTTTAAGTTCCGAACTTCAATTAAGTTTTCTTCATGCATGTGAATCACCTACTGTCTTATCGTTTAACCAGCACATGGAACGTCTTTTGTTTCCGATTTCAAAATATGGCGGACGTTCTTTTTCACAAATGTCCATCGCATGCGGGCAACGCTCTGCGAATGGGCAACCTTGTGGCGGGTTTAATAAGTTTGGCGTTACACCTTGAATAGGAGCGAGTCTTTCTTTTACGCCGTTCGCTATTTTTGGCAAAGAGTTTAATAGCCCTTTCGTATATGGATGATTCGGCGATTGGAAAATATCAAGTACAGGTCCTTCTTCCATAATAAGCCCGCCATACATAACGATAACGCGCGTACAGTTTTGCGCGACGATTCCTAAGTCATGCGTAATAAGAAGTAACGCCATATTCGTTTCGTTCTTTAAGTTTTTCATTAAATCTAGTATTTGCGCCTGTATCGTTACATCAAGTGCAGTCGTCGGTTCGTCAGCAATAAGAAGGTCCGGATTACAAGACATCGCCATTGCGATCATAACCCGCTGCTTCATACCACCGCTTAGTTCATGCGGATATTGTTTTACCCTTTCTTCTGGCGACGAAAGGCCGACTTGTTTTAACAAGTTGATCGCAATCTGCTCTGCTTCTTTCTTTTTCACTTTTTGATGACGTATAATTACTTCCGTCATTTGTTTCCCAATTTTCACGACTGGATTTAGCGCTGACATTGGGTCTTGAGAGATAAGTGAAATTTGATTTCCTCTAATAGAACGTAATTCTTTTTCAGATTTAGAAAGTATGTTTTCATTATGAAAAAGGATTTCCCCTTCTTTCACTTTTCCTGGTGACGTAACGAGAGACATAACAGACTTCGCCATTACACTCTTTCCGCTTCCAGATTCCCCAACGATACCGACTACTTCTCCTTTATTTAAGCGAAATGTAACGCCGCGAACCGCTTCAACTTCGCCACTTTCTATGAAAAAAGAAGTCTTTAAATTTTTTACTTCTAGTAGTTTTTCAGACACGCTTCTCACTCCTTTCACTTAACACTTTAGTTTTCATGTCCGGCTCCTTTTGGTGCGAAAGCTTTCTTCAATGCTTCACCAATTACGTTAAAACTAAGTACCGTTAAAAGGATAAGGAATCCTGGGAAGAGTGTTAAATACCAAGCTTCACCAATATATCCTTGCGCATTGTTTAGCATGCTGCCCCAAGAAGAATCTGGTTCTCTAATACCTAAACCTAAGAAACTAAGTGATGATTCCATTAAAATCGATGTCGCAATCGTTAATGTCGCGGCGATAATAATGGTTGATAAAATGTTAGGAATGATATGTCTTACAATAATCATAAGTGATTTTTGTCCTGATACTTTTGCGTATAAAACGTACTCACGCTCTTTTACAGATAACGTTTCTGCCCTTACAATACGGGCGGTGTCCATCCATGTTAGTAATCCGATAATAAGAACTAGCGTCGTAATTCCTGGTTTTAAATACGCATTTAATAGTAGCATTAAAAAGAATGATGGAATTGACATCAGTACTTCAACAACTCGCATTAAAAAGTTGTCTAACTTTCCGCCAAAATATCCGCTAATTGTTCCAACTGTAGTACCGATTGTAATAGAAACAACCATCGCAAGAAAACCGACCGCAAGTGAAACTCGTCCGCCATATAACGCTCTCGTTAAGTAATCCCTTCCGTAATCATCCGTTCCGAAAGGATGACTCATACTTGGTTCTTGTAAGCGATCTGGAATCGACATTTTGCTAGGATCGTACGGCGATACGAATGCGAAAATTGATGCGACCGTTAAAATCGCAAGTATAATAACTCCCATTGCAACAAACTTATTTTTCGTAAAGCTATGTTTTATCGTTTGAAATCTCCTATTATTCATTCCAAATCACCCCCTCATTCGAATGCGCGGATCTACTACGCCATATAAAATATCAGCAATTAAGTTACCGAGAATTAACATGAATGATGATAGTAATGTAATTGCCATGATAATCGGATAATCAAATCTAAAAATAGCATTTACCCCAAGTGAACCAAGACCCGGCCATGAAAATACTGTTTCCGTAATAAACGCTCCACCTACTAAACTTGGAATCGATAATCCGAAAATTGTAATGATCGGGATTAATACATTTCGAAGTACGTGATTAAATAACACTGTTTTCTTTGAAGCGCCGTACGCATATTGAATTTGTACATATTCTTCTTCTAATTGCTGAATCGTACTTGAACGAATATATCTCATATAAACAGATACGCTTTGGAACGCAAGCACCATGCAAGGTAAAATGCCGTGTTGCACAATATCCCAGACAGAGTCTTTACCTACGGTGCGCATACCCATACTCGGAAGTAGGTTCAATTTTAAGGAGAATAAGTAGACTAATAGTAGTGCAAACCAGAAAACCGGCATAGAAATACCAACGTATGAAATAAAGTTTACAATGCGGTCAAAGAATGAATTCTTTTTCACACCTGTAAATAGTCCAAGTGGTATTGCGATTACGAATGAGACGAGTAAAGATGATCCCATTAATCCAATTGTTGCGGGTAATCTTTCTGCGATAAGATCTAAAACAGGACGATGATTTTGAAGTGAGTAACCAAAGTTCCCTGTTAAAATGTTTTTTAACCATAAAAAATACTGCACGTAAATTGGTTGATCTAGTCCTAAACTTTTGCGAATACGCTCCACATCAATTGGACTCATATTTGGCGTTACAAAGTTTCGAACAGGATCGCCCGGCGCTAGCTTTATTAATAAAAAAGAAATAATAGAAATAACAAATAAAAGCGGAATTGCATTTAAAAGCCTCTTCGCAATTACTTTATACACAAACTTCCCCCCTCAAGCTAAAGAAGCTGATTTCCACCAGCTTCTTTATTGTTTCTTATTTCACTTCATAAATCTTAGATAGATCTTCAAACATTGTGACAGGAATTGCTTTCGCTTCTTTTAATCCATCAAACTTTTTATCTACTGCAATAACTGCTTTCGGATATGCAATTGGTAGATAAGGTACGTCTTCTCTAGCTGTCTCTTGAATTTTATGGTATAGCTCTGCACGTTTTGTTTTATCTGTTTCAACTGCAGCTTCTTCCCATAACTTATCGAAATCAGCGTTTTTATATCGTGCATAATTGTATTCAGCATTGCTTAAGAATAAGCTCTTATATGAATCTGGCTCAGGTCCCATTATGTAACCACCAAATGTAATGTCATATTCTTTATTCTCTTTATCTAAGCCTTTTTCACTTGCCGCACTAGCATCTAATGCATTTAGTTCAACTTCTAAACCAACTTCTTTTAATTTTTGTTGTGTATATAACGCTAAGCTTTCCATGATTTTATTATTCGTTACATACATCACACGTACTTTTTCTTTATCTTTCACGCCAGCTTTTGCTAATAAATCTTTCGCTTCTTTTTTATCATACTTATAGTCTTTAATATCTTTCGCATAATACATAGCGTCTGGCGTTAAGATTGAATTTGCTGGTTCTGCAAATTCACCTGAAACGAATGCTGAGTTAATCATTTCTTTTTTATCTAACGCATGCGCAATTGCTTGGCGCACTTCTTTTTTCTTCATCAAATCTGTATTCATGTTATAAGATAAGTAGAATAGTCTACCTTCAGGGAATGTCACCATTGAGAAGTTCCCAGTGCTATCTAATTTCTTAAAGTCTTGCGGCTCAATCATCTTCATGTTAATTTGACCATTTTGCAGTGAAACATTTGCTGTATTACGGTCTTTTACAACGCGGTATACGATAGAGTCTAATTTAGCTTTACCACCTACATAATCATCAAATCGATCTAATGCAACGTACTCATCTGATTTATACTCTTTAAACTTAAACGGTCCTGATCCTACAGGCTGTAAGTTTTTCTTACTCTTCGCTAAATCTGCTTCCCCTTCAAATACATGTTTCGGAATTGGGAAGAAATCATTCATCACACCTTCGAAAGATGCGCTTACTTGTGGTAAAACGAATTGAGTTGTTAACTCATCTACCTTTTTCACCTCAAGCGGCTTTCCTTTAAAAATAAAGTTTTCACGACTTGAGCTATTTTGCTTCTCATCCAAAATAGATTGGAATGTAAATGCTATATCGTCTGATGTAATTTTCTTACCATCATGCCATTTTAAATTATCTTTTAGTTTCAATGTCCACGTTAATTGATCTTCTGAAAGCGTAAAGCTCTCAGCAAGAACAAACTTTTTCTTACCGTCTTCCATATGATATAGCGGCGCATATAAAGCTTGCTGCACAGTTAATGACACACGATCATTCGCATAAAGCGGATTCATCGTATCTGGATTATCGCTAACACCAATCGTTAACGTTCCTCCATCTTTCGGAGTCCCTGATTTACTAGTGCCCGCTTGCTTCGAAGAATCTTTTTCCCCAGAACAAGCCGCTAATGCAATAATTAGTATTAGAACAAATGGTAATGCAAATAACTTCTGTTTCATCTTTCGGCCCCCTCGAACTGTTTATACCCATAAGAAAACTCGGAATTAATCCCGAGTTTTCTTATAAGTTTTAAATTACCACTACCTGTATGTAAAGTCAAACTTTTTTGTAAATGTGGAAAGTTTGCAATCTACTAATGCATTCTTGCCATAAAATATATTTATAAGGATGATAAAATAAAAAGACCACCAAAAGGCAGTCTCAAAACTCAATCTTACTCCCTACTCCTTGCTCCACCGCTCTCTCATACAAATACTTCGCAACGATAATATCTACTACCGCCAAACCAACTGATTTGAAAATAGTAATCTCTTCATCATTTTCGCGTCCAGCTTTTTCTTTGCTTATAATTTGACCAAGTTCAGCGTGAATGGCGTTTGCTTTGAATAGCCCTTCTTTTATTGGAACTTGAAGGTCTCCTGTTTCGTCTAGTGCTGCTTCTTTTGATTCGACTACTACTTTGTTTGCGCTTGTGATGGCGTGAGATGGTAGTTCTTGCATGCTCGGTCTGAATGAGCCGACGGCGTTTACGTGGACGCCTTTTTGTAGTGTTTCTGAGAAGACTGGTGTGGATGCGTTCGTAGTTGTAACGATGATGTCTGCTTCGCTTATTGCTTCATTTGGATCTCTATAAACGTATGCTGGTTTACCTAATTTCTCTTGTATATATTGCGCAAATGCATACGCTTTTTCTTCTGTTCGATTGTATAAAATGACCTTTTCGATATCTCTAACTGCAAATATTGCTTCGGCAATCCCCTTTGCTTGTTCACCCGTGCCGATAATGCATAAAGTTTTTGCGTTATGACGAGCTAAATATTTTGTCGCTACTCCTGATAAGGCACCTGTTCGAATCATCGTTAAGTACGATCCTTCTAAAAGTGCGAGTGGTTCTCCCGTTTGAAAGTCTGATAGCATCACAATCCCATTGATTGTTTTCTTTCCTATCTGTTTATTTTGCGGGACTACCGTTACTATTTTTACTCCAAGTGCCTCAAGCCTTTCCGCTACTGAAGGCATAATTAATGCCGTATTTTTCTCGTTCGCAAATGGTAATGACCCCCTTATTGGTGTAATCGTTCTTTCTGCGGAAAATTCTTTTAAAGCAAGCGCCGCGTATTCAATAACTTCATTCATATTTACTAAGTTTCTTTGTTCGTTCGCGCTTATGACTAGCATATTTGTTCACCTCCTCCTCTTATCCCGTATTAACGGGCAGTAAGACTCCCATCTAAAAATTCGGTTGGACAAAGAAGTTACACGGGAGATCAACTGCCCGTAAAAACCCGATTGGTTCAACTAATAATCAGTGGGGAACCCCTCCACTGATTAAAGTTTCACTTTATCCTAACAAAAATCCTCGGTTCAAATCATCTCTCGGATCTACAACGAACTGATGAAACCCTGTAATAAATGCATGCCCCGTTACTTTCGGAACGACAGCTTTATATGTATCTACTAGGGTTACCGACAATACTTCTCCCTCGAATTTCCCATCAGTAATGCATTCGTGGACGAACATTTCTCCCTTTTGTAAGGCATCTTTTTCAAAAAGAGTTGCGATTCTCGCTGAAGTTCCTGTACCGCAAGGAGAACGGTCTACTTGCCCATCAGCAAAAATCGTCACATTTCGTAGCGTAGCGCCTTTTTCTTTCGGTTCATCTGAAAATATAACGCCGTATATTCCTTTCAAACCTTCTTCAAGTGGATGTTTCACTTCCATTTTACTCTCTATATAATGTTTAATTTTATTGCCCCACGTTTGAATAGCAGGCAAGTCTTTAAAATCAACTTTCAAACCAAATTCTTTACAATCTACAACAGCGTAAAATGCTCCTCCAAACGCAATATCTACTTGAAATTCATATTTATCTATTTTAATAGGAACGTCTTTTTTGTATACAAATGAAGGAACATTTTCAAATGATACAGATTCTACTTCACTCCCGTTATATTTTGCATACGCAACAACTTCTCCGGCCGGGCTATCAATAATGAACTTTTGTTTTTCACCCTTTACTTCAAACATGCCTGTTTCAATTCCAACTGTAATGACAGCAATAATGCCATGACCACACATCGTACTCCATCCTTCATTGTGCATAAATAACACGCCAAAATCAGCATGAGCACTTGCTGGCGGTGTAATGATACAACCGTACATTCCGTGATGCCCTCTCGGTTCATACATCAGAACTTCACGAAGGTAATCCAAATGTTCCATACAGTATGCGCGTCTTTCCAACTGCGTTTCCCCTTTTATTTCTGGCACTCCGCCCGTAATAATTCGAAGCGGTTCCCCAGCTACGTGTGCATCAATCGTTGTATATATTTTACTAACCTTCATTTCTATCTCTCCCCTATACGTTGATACTATTTCCAACGCAAGTATCATGCCAAATCGTATAGCATTCCTTTTTTCAAATCCCCTGGACAATGTGTATTCTTTTTTCAACAAATTCATATACAACTGTCTACTTTTTTATACACGGCTTGGACGTTACGCTATAAAACACCTCGATAACTTTGCAATTTCACTGGTACACACATGTAGGATTCCTTTTATCATTATTATTTTCAATGTAAAGTTACTTCGCTCCCAAACATATACTGTTCAAAAGCAAAAAGGAAGTGATCCAATGTACTACGGAACAAAAGGCTGGTACGTAGCTGAACTAAAAAAATTAGGCGTACGCTATCATGAAGGACGAAAACTAGAAAGTTACCGCGGGCACATATTACGCAATTTATTAATTGCACAACAAGAGAAATTAAAAGAACAGTAATAGATTCTCCTATCACAATATCAACTTATCGCCGCCTACAAACTGCCAATCAATCACACATTAAACTACACTAAAAAGGTCACCCAAACGGGTGACCTTCCTTTCTTATTCACAAACAAGAATTTGTCTAGTAAATGACCCTTTTCTTGTAATACAGCGATCTGTAATTTCAAATCCTGCTTCATGGATCATGTCATCCATTGTCTCCATCGTTACAACGACTACCTTTTTAGCAATGCGGCGCGCACTTGAAAGAATGGAGAGCTGGTCTTCTGGTGTGGCATGCGTAAATAAGTCATACGGCATATCGATAATTGCAACGTCGTAGTTCTCAGTAATTTCTTCAATTGGTCCTTTTGTTACTGTTCCTTCAAATCCAAAATGTGCGATGTTTTTTCTCGTTCCAAGAACTACAAGTGGATTTATATCTCTACCAACGATATTAATCCCCATAGAAAGTGCTTCTACTACTACTGTTCCAATACCGCAGCACGGGTCAATTGCTCGTACTCCCTCTGGATTTGGTACAGCGATATTTGCAACTGATCTCGCAACACGTGTGCTAAGTGATGTCGAATAGCTATGCGGTTTTTTTATGTGATGATACCAAACTGGTTCGCTTTCTACATAGTGCCCGAAGTACCAGCGTCCTTCAAGAGGAACAATCCCGAATACACGCTCTGGATTACGAACATCCGCTTCTCCTTCAATATGCATGCCAAGGTCTCGTTCAATAAGACGCCTTTCTCCATATTCAATTTTATTTTCTCCAACGAGGTCATTGATTTTAACGAAGATAACTTTAAATGTCGCTCCCGCCAAATCAATTTGTTCCACTTGTTTTAAAATGCTTTCTAAGTCGTCCCCTTCATACATAACCTCAACGCGCTCTTTCATAAACGCACTTCTACTCGGGTCAATCTTGACATCACTTTTTAAAATATTAACGTGGGACTCCATTCCAAAGAACGAGCGCATTTCCAAGTAACATAAAGCACGCTCCTCCTCACGAAATGCATACGTATATATACAGGCAGGTGTTTTACTATGATTATTCAATCTATTATCATCCTCTATCGTTTAAAATTGTTATGATTACAATTACTCAAATACTTTTCTTTTGTATATAAAATTAAATGATATCATATGCCGGAAATAAAGAGAAACGTTAATAAATAAAAGAGACTGCCAATGGCAATCTCTTATTATTTATTAACGGAAAGAAGACACGTTGTTACCCATTTCTTCATAGTAATCTAAAATACCTTGATAAATAGCTTCCGCTGCACGTTGTCTTTGCGCTGGTGTAGCTATTTTATCTGCATCACTTTTATTATCTACAAATGCTAATTCTGCTAATACAGCTGGCATTGTATTTTCTCTAATTACGTATAAATCGCCTTTTTTCACACCACGATCTTTTGTTCCCAGTGCATCTACAAGACGCTCTTGAATTTTTTCTGCTAGTAAACGACTTTCTGATACGTTAGGATTTGTTCCTCTTGCTGTCGCTGATTCATAGTAGAACGTTTCTGTACCTTGTCCATTTTTCTCTTCCGTGCCATTACCATGAATACTTACAAAAATATCCCCATTATTTTTTTGAGCAAATTCTACACGTTTCTTTAAAGAATCAGAAGCACTTGTTCCTGGACGTGTATCATCTGTACGAGTGAATAACACAGTAAATGGTGTCTTTTTCTCAAATATCTTCTGTAATCGTAGTGATACATCTAATACAGTTTCACTTTCTTTCTCATAATAACCTGGATTACCTGAATCAACTCCGCCATGACCTGGATCAATGATAATAGCTTTTCCTTCTAAGAAGTTACCTTGCTTCACTGGATTTAATTGATTTTTATTAACCCATTGGAAACCAGCGCCCATGCGGATACGAATCCAGCTGCCGTTCTCTTCAATAACAGTTACTTGTTGTGCGTTATGTGTTCCCATTACTTTTGAAGAAGAAGAAGCTTCTGCATAAGTAGTGAATCCTTCATTAATAACTTCTGTTTTCTCTACTAAAGGTGTCCATTTATCACCTTTACTTGTTGCAATTTTGATCCATCCATCTCGTTCTTCTTTAATTTCAACCATTTGTGGATTATGCTGATTTGCACTAATCCCAGAACTTAATGATGGTGCGTGATATGTAATGAATTTTCTATCTATGTACATTTTCTTTGTTTCTACTGGACGATCACTATTCTTGCTAAATTTATCTGTTTGCGCAGTAAGCTGAGCTGCTTGTTCACGCGTAATAGAATCATTCGGTTTCCAGCCATTCTCTGTACCTAAAGAAAGTTTTAATTCTACTAAAATATTAACTTCTTCTTTACCCCAATGATTCTCTAAATCAGCGAATTTTGTAGGAACTGGTCCTGTTACTTTGCTCTTCAGATTATATGCTCTTACAAGCATAGCTGCCATTTCAGCACGAGTTACTTTTCCTTCAGGATCAAATACTCCTGGTTCTCGCCCTTTAATAATATTCTCTTTTTCCATGGCTGCAATAAATGAAGCTGCCCAACTATTTTTTGCATCATTATAAGACGGCTTTGCATTTGGATCTACTTTAGCCCCAATTGCTGTTGCGATAATCTTTGCTGCCTGGGCACGTGTTAAATTTCCGTATGGCATAAAGTTACCATCTGGCATACCGTTAATTACATTTCTCTCTACTAAATAATAAATTGCGTCTTTCGACCACGCACTATCTGAAACATCAGGAAATTTCTTCGTTTCTGCTAAACTACTAATTGGATGTGCTAGTAAATTTGCTGCTAATAAACCTGCGGCTATTGCTTTGTACTTCATGAAAAATAAATCTCCTCTCAAAACTTCATATTCATACAATTTTTTTAATCAAGCTAACTAAAACATATTAACTATTAATTAATTCCTTTCATAGTGTATAACATTATATATCTATAGTAAACACGTTTCCGGCCGTATAACAAAAATCGCATATATATAACTTATAATGAATGTATATAAAATAAAACTTTAATCAGCCCACAAATAGCGGGCTAAAAAAGCGATTAGAACATGTCTCCTAATCGCTTCGCCAAATAAAAAGCTGATTAAAAATAATATTTTTAATCAGCTCTCTATTATCTATGAAATTATTCTTCAATTAAATTAGACATTACATATGCATACACTAATGATTCTGTATGCGCAATAGAACTTTCATGTGTACGTTCAAATGCGTGAGAAGAATCAATACCCGCTCCAATTAACGCATGTTTCACGTCAAATCCCGCACGAATCGCAGCTGATGCATCAGATCCGTAGTACGGATAAATATCTACTTTATATTCAATATGATTCGTTTTCGCAAGCTCTACTAAATGTTTACGTAAAGCGTAATGGTACGGGCCGCTAGAGTCTTTTGCACAAATAGATACTGTATATTCATCAGATGTTTGTCCATCACCTAACGCTCCCATATCAACTGCTAAGTATTCAACAGTTTCTTCTGGAATATTAGAATTACCACCGTATCCAATCTCTTCATTATTAGAAATTAAGAAATGCGTCGTATATGGTAATGTTACGTTTTCATCTTGTAATCTTTTAATTAATTTTAATAAAATCGCAACACTTACTTTGTCATCTAAATGACGTGATTTTATGTATCCACTCTCTGTAATTTGAACGCGCGGATCAAATGAAACGAAGTCTCCTACTTCAATTCCTAATTCGCGTACTTCATCAGCTGAAAATACGCGCTCATCAATACGAACTTCAATATTTTTCTCATCGCGTTTTGCTTCACCTGCATCTTTATATACATGTACAGATGTTTGATGCATTAAAATCGTTCCTGTATACGTCTTGCCACTTGATGTTTCAATTTCGCAATATTCTCCTTCTACAGAGTTCCAGCGAAATCCACCAATCATAGAAAGACTCAGGCGACCATCAGGCTTAATTTCTTTCACCATCGCACCTAACGTATCAACGTGTGCCGTTAATAAGCGGTGCTGCGCATCATTCTTCCCTTTTACCGTTAAAATAAGAGCGCCTTTATTGTTACGTTTCGTTTCTACATTCCACTCACTGACATAGTTTTCAATAAAATCAATAATTTTTGCTGTATTTCCAGACGGACTCGGAATAGAGACAAGCTCCTTAATAAGTTCCATCGTTTCTCTCGCATGATGTGCCATTGTCGTTTCCTCCTCATTTTCTCTACTATTCAGTATACAAAATTCACCAGAAAACCTCTACTTATATAGCTTAATTTTCTAAATTGTAGTAAAATTCTTTTTAGTATACAAAAGGAGTCCTGAAATATGAATATATCAAAAAAATATATACACATTGCACTCATTTGGTTTTTAGCATCATTATTTTGTTTACAAGTTTCTTATGCCGTTCATACTACTACTTCTATTACAATCGGCTGGATATTAACAGCTATTTTCTTCATTATTAGCTTCATTGCAACAAAAAAGCATAGCGTTACTCATTAACGCTATGCTTTTCCTATTAAACTATTCTTCCGAGACATCTAATAAATAAATCCCTCTTTCAAATCCACCGCGCTCTACTTCTTTTTTCTTACGAAGGCGTTCCACATCTTCAATTGATGCACCTTCCGCACGTGCTAATGAAATGATTACTTCTAGTGCATCCGCAAGAGAATCTAGCGCATGTTCGCGTTCTTTCATAGAAGCAAATTCACGAATTTCTTCCGTTCCAATTTTCGCTAAAGCTTGTATGTATGCTTGACCTGTTAATTTTTGTGCGGTATACGTTTTTCCAGACATTAAAATCTTCTCTGGAACACGATCTCTTACTAACTTGTTATATGCTGACATCATTCATCCTCCTATATTTAATAACACCCGAGCTCTGCTTTATAGAAAAACCATTTTTTCTTCACGCATGCACTTAACATATCAATTCCTGATTCATGTGCTCTTACATGCGGAAAGAAATAGTGCTCTGAGTTTTCTTCCTTACCATATAGAGTTTGGTACTCATCTGGAATCGCTTCTTTTTTCACATCTTTTTCTTTCGTCACCCCACCAGAAAACGCAACACTTGGATGTCCCTCAAAAAATAACGCAGTCCGAACTGCCAAAGATGGTGTACTATGCAAAGCAGAATATGTAAGCAAAATAATAGTGATAACACCGATCATTCTCTTCATGTATTACTCCTTAAAAAAAAGTGCTAACACAATTATACTAAAATGTGTTAGCACTTTCTCCCCTTTATCCCGAATTAACGAGCTACTCATGAGGAATGGACAAACTTTATTCCCCTTTAAATGCTGGTAAACGTTTCTCTAAAAACGCAGCAATTCCTTCTTTATGATCCGCTGTTTGTCTCATTGCATATTGACCACGCTTTTCTAATTGCAATGTTTGCTCTAAATTAGAGCGATTTACTTCACATAAAATTTGCTTCGTTTGAATCATTGCTTTAATCGGTTTTTGTGACCATTCATTAATTTTTTGCTTCACAGCCGTTTGGAAATCTTCGCCGATTACTTCATCAATTAAGCCGATATCAAGCGCTTCTGTCGCTGATAATTTCTTACCTTCCCAAATAATTTGCTTCGTCATATTTTCACCGACGCGCTTTTGAAGGAAGAAATGACCGCCTCCATCTGGAATTAAAGCGATTCCAATAAAGTTCATTGCAATAACAGATGATATATCCGCCATTACATAATCAGCTGTTAACGCAATACTTAATCCAAGACCTGCAGTTGGTCCATGAATTGCACTAATAACAAGCTTCGGCATCGTATATAATGTCACGACAACTTCAGAAATGGTATTCATAATACCATCGAACTTACTTTCATCATTACTTGAAAGCATCGATTTAATATCCCCACCCGCAGAAAAACCACGGCCGTTCCCGCATAACACAACGATATGCACAGAACTTTCCGCTACTTCTTTCAACTTTTGTAATAACTCTTTTAATGTCGGCTCATCTAACGCATTTAACACCTCTGGACGATTGACCATAACCGTTGCAACGTGGCCTTCATATTTCACAACGACAGATTCTGTTTTACTTGTTATTTCCATTATATATACCCCTCTTTTCTCCATAAAGATTATACTTATATAATTATAGAAAACCACTGAAAAATCCTTCTTTTTTCTTAATTTTCTGTCTAATAATCTCGCAATTTGTACATATATCGTATAAAACATACAATTCCGTTGAAAAATATAGAAATTAAAGTCGGTTTATCCATGCTTTTCATCTATTTACCATTACAATGAAATGGTGTATTCTTAAGTTTGATAAAAAACAAATATTGAAATTCATTCGCCTTACTATGTAAAAAAGGCTTTATACCCATCTTTTGGGTGTTGTAATAAAGGAATGAAGAACTGGAGGAACATATGGTTACTAAGTTGAAACAAACGGATAACTACTTCCCACATTTCCTATTGCTATTCATTGTGTTTCAACCAATTTTAGATTTATTAACATCTTTTTCAATCTATATATTACACATGAACGCAACAGTTGGAGTTGTAGTCCGTTTCGCCTTTATGCTTCTTGCATTAGGATACCTACTTCTTCATCACAAACAACAAGATGCGAAAAAGTACATCCTCTATTTATGTTTACTCGGAATCGCACTCGCAATCGGTCTTGTAAATAATATGATGGTTAAATCTCCAGTTTCATTTGGAGAAGAAGTTAAATTTATCTTAAAGAGCATATATCCAATTGTGCTACTGTTTGGATATATTATCGCCTTTAAAGAGCTAAAAAATAAAGAGTATGTATTTCATAAAATCATTACATATTTCTTATATGCAACTTTAATTTTAAGTATCACAATGATTGTCGCAATGCAAACTGGAACAGATTTCCCAAGCTATCCTCACTCAAAAATCGGTTCAAGAGGTTGGTTCTTCGCTGGAAATGATTTAAGTTCTCTTTTCGCCATTATGTTCCCAATCATTGTCTTATATTCGATACATAAAACAACTTCTTTCTCGAAAATATATTACTGGATTCCAACAATACTTGCGATGTATGCAAGTATTATGGTCGGAACGAAAGTCGGATATGGCGCAATTGTTATTACATTAGGCGTAGCACTTTTCTTCTCATTCATTGAATACATGATAAATCGTAAAAAAGAAGGAAAAGGATTTACACATATTGTAAATACCATTGTTGCCGCAGTTATACTAGGAGGTTTAATTGCTCTTACACCGCATACTCCTATCGCAAAAAATATGGGCATTCACATGCAAATATACGAATACAAAAAATCAGTACAAGAAGAGAAAGATCGAAAAGAAGGAAAAGTAATTAAAGAAGATCCAGAAGATGCAAAAAAACATGCAAAAGGTGAACTTACAGATTCTGAAGTGAAAAGTTTAATTTATAGTGATCGCGACAAATTCTTAAAAACATACAAACAATACTATAAAGACGCACCGCTTTCACAAAAACTATTCGGAATGGGTTACGCTGGTAACTACACAGATAAAATTAAATTAATTGAAATGGACTTCCATGACCTATTTTTCGCCTTTGGCATTGTCGGTTTCCTTATTTACCTACTACCACTTCTATACTTTGGTATTAAATTATTCATCCGCATGATCACAAACTTTAAGAAAATCATGAAAGTAAAGTATATGCTATTAGCGAGCACACTCGTTCTATCACTTGGCATTGGTTTTATGTCTGGCCACGTATTAACAGCGCCAGCCGTTAGTATTTTCTTCGTTGTTATACTCGCTTATATCATTGTTGATTTTGAAATTGAATAGAAAGAAGGTGCTACGAAATATTAGTAGCACCTTCTTTTTTATTTAATTAATGTTTTACGTACTCTAAGCTTTCTTTTGCAATATACGCTTCAGTTACAGTAGGATTATCTGAAATAACTTTAATCCACGCTTTTCCATTTATTATTTCTTCACCAGTAACTGTGACAACTACATTTGTATTCAAACGATACAGTCGCTCATTTGATATACTAGGATTCTTTTTCACTTCTACGTTATTCATCACACGTGCAAGTTTATACTTGTTGTATTCTTTTTTACCTAAATAAGAATCAAAACGGTTCATATGCCCCGCTACTTTTTTACCCCAGTTCGCATCAGATGCATATTTCGCATTTAAACCAGCAGCTTTATCACCTGTATATGTTGCTGTATAACGCCAATGTCCTGGATTTAAATATCCTTCATTCATGTATAATTTTGCTGCATGTTCAATACAATCTTCTTTTGAATTAAATGCTTCCCCGTTACCATATGGACTATCGTCTGTTGCTTTTAAACCAAATAAATTATTTTTATCTTTTGCAAGAGCGCTTGTTCCATAATAACTTTCATGGATTGCTAATGAATATAAGAATAATGCATTTACATTATACTTGCTTTCTACTTCTTTAAATTTCTTTCCTAAACCAATTAATGGAGAGTCTGGCTTAATCGATTTCACATAACTATCTAGTTGTTCAGCTGTATAATTTGTTTTCGAACGTAATGATAAATAATTGAAATATTGATAGAAAGTTTCATCTCCAAATGTTTTTCCATCTACACTATACATTTGCTGTCCTTGCTTCATGAAAGAAGGTGCCACACCATATCTAAATTCTGTATATCCAGGTGAACTTGTATTATATGTATAATATTTATGGTATAAATATCCATCTGATTTCACATAATAAGACGACTGTTTCATTTCATTTGTAGGAATTAAAGTGATTTCATTCTTCTTCACATAACCTGTCAAACCAGAAAGTTGAACTTTCACACGATCTTCGCCAACTTCTAAAACTTTCAATTCTGTTCCATACTGAATATACGTATATACTGTTGACAAATTCTCATCATAAATATTAATGATGTTTTGCCCAGTTATTCTTTTCGCACTTGCAAAACCATCTTTAATCCATAAAAATTCGTTCTCGTATTTTACCGCATTCATACCTTTATTTTGAGCAGCCGTAACTGCTTCTTTATACGTATTATAGCGCTCTACTTCTTGCTCTGTTCCGTTTTCTCTTACATTTGTCACAACATATTTCTTAGTTTCTACAGGATTGCTATTTCCGTTTTTTTCAATCGTCTGAAGCATACGATCCAACATAGCTGAAGCCATCCCTCTTGTAGCTGATAAATGTGGTCTAAATGTATTATCTTCTGGATACCCTTTAATAATTTGAGTAGCCACCATAACTTGTACATGCTCTTTATAGTTAATACTATCTTTATCAGTAAAGGTAAGCGGACTTACAGCTACTTTAATATTTTTATAGTCTAACGCTCGCTTTACCATTATCGACATTTCTTCACGTGTAATCACATCATTTGGTGAGAACGTCTCGTTCGTACGACCATTAATAATTTTCGCTCCATATGCTCTACTTACACCATCATATAAACCGTAAGTCTTCGGCACATCCTCGAAATTCGAATCAGCTTTCGGTAAATTTAAAGACCTTGCTATGAATGTAGCAAACTCTGCTCTTGTTACTAATTTATCAGGCGCATATACATTCTCACCATACCCCATTAAAACTCCTTTAGTAATAAGTGAGCGCATATGCGTCTCAAACATATGTCCTGTAATATCATCATTTGCCGCATAACTTGAAATAGGAGTTAAAAGTAATGATCCCGTTAATGCCACTGCTGTTATACCTTTTGAAAAAGTCTTCAAGGTTATCCTCCTCGTAATCTACGAATTTATTATCACAAATTTGATTATATAATAATCACAATCATTTTAGCATAATAAATAGGAATTAAAATAAAACGTTTTTATAATTATAATTTTCATTAAATTCAAAACAAAAGACACTTTACTTTTTTAATAAAGTGTCTTTTTCCATATGATCAATGAGTTTCTTTGTTGCCTGTTTGCCTTGCAACCGAAGCTCATCTATTATTAATTGTAACTCTTGCTCCACAGTTCCTTGTTGCATTAATTGCTTTTTCGCAATTTCATATAAATACTGCGCACTCCATTCGCCATCCACACTTCCTATAACTGGCTGATTCACTTGACTTAAAAACGAATCAATTTTCGGATCGTACGAAATCCCGACCATTGGAGTTTTGGCTACAGCAGAAAAAACAAGTGCATGAAGACGCATACCAATTAGTAATGAACATTGTGATAAAATGAATATTTTCTCGTCGATATCCATTTTATATGGAAGCATATACGTCTCTTCTCCCATTAAGTCTACTACTTCACGCGAAGCTTTTTGATCAAATGGCTCATGCATTGGAACAAATAGAATTTGGTATCCTTCTTGCTTTAATTTTTTTAATGCCGTAGCTAATTTTTTTACATAATCTTCTTTTGAATTCCAATAACGCACACTAACCGCGATTACTTTTCCATGTATCGAATGCTTTTGCAACCAATCCGATTGTTTTGTCCGTTTCCATGTTAAAACAGGGTCTGGAACAATTTCAATATCGTTTTTTATGCCAAGTTCTTTTAAATATAAAAACGAATCTTCATCTCGAACTGATACATAGGAAGCTTTTGACAAGTTCCATTTTACCAATAGACGATTATATCCTTTTGTAATTGGACCTATTCCTTGTGAATAAATATAATATGGCTTTTTTAATAATCGAGCGAGTCCCATAATACCCGTATAATATAGAATACTCTTCGTACTTGTCTGATCTTGAAGAAGGCTCCCGCCACCGCTAATAACTCCATCACTGTTTTTGATTGCATGATAAACAGCTTTTATATTCCAGCGATCTACCGATTCTACACCATACCTTTCCTTTGTATATTTAGAATCATTTGATAGTACTACTAGTTCTATATCCGGGTTCTCTTTACTTAACGATTCAATAATTGATTGTAGAATCGCCTCGTCTCCAACATTATAAAAACCATAATATCCTGATAAGACTAAACGCACCCTAAATCTCCTCCAAAACTAGGTAACCGTTTATTTCATCTAACATAAACTGGTACCCATTCCTTACCTAAACACTTAATACCCTACATAGTTTCCTCTTTATCAGCTCATATGAATTTTAATAAAAAATTAAATTTCTATATTTATCTTTTCAAAAATGGTATTTTTTTCATTGATATCCATTTTAATTTCAAAGCACATACACCATACAAAATGGTTGTAATACTTAATGCTATACCGCTGAATAATAACGTCATAATTCTTGAAGATGTAACATCTATCACATTACATAGTTCATACAATCCTAGTCCGAAAATACATGCTATTGCTAGCACACCGAAAAAGTTTTTGAAATGAATAGAATAGGCAATATAGCTTCGAATATACAAATGATTTACAATACAAATCAATACGTAAGTAATTAATGTACTATACGCCGCTCCATCTATGCCAAACTTCTGCACTAACATAATGTTTAACACGACTTTCACACAACTCGCGCCAATAACAATCCATGCAGCTTGTGCAGAACGATTAATCCCCTGTAAAACACCTATTGATAATACCATAACCGCAGTAAAATACGAACTGCCAATCATAACTGTTAACATACTACTGCCTTTTACGTCTGTGAACAATCCGACATTTAACGGTACTGTTAATGCCATCAACCATACTGTTAATGGTGCTGTCAAAACATGCGCTAGTCGATTTGTATTTTGAATTGTTATTTTCGCCAAATTTATATCTCTTTTGGCCAATGCGGAAGTTAAGAGTGGTATTAACGGAAATACAATTGCACTTGCAAAAATAACAATTATTTGCGTGAATGCAAAACCGCGACTGTATATTCCAAATTGTTCTTGAATTTCTGTTGATGATCCTTGTAATACATGCGGTATTGTAAGCGAGTCTACTAAATTTAAAAGCGGCATTGATAAAGCTCCGATAGCGATTGGGATCGATACCCGCAATATCTTTTTGCCGTTTTCTCTTAAATCTCGGAGCGAATAGGAATTGCTTTTATTGTAGTATGGACTTCTATTATATTTTATACGCAAATATATAAGCGAACTAATGACTCCAAGAAAAGAGCCAACCATCGCACCACTAGTAATAACAGTATTACTCTTATCCCACGATACTAGTATGTAAGCAATTATTAACATAAAAAACACACGGACAAATTGCTCAATGACTTGTGATACTCCTGTTGGTTTCATATCACCGAAACCTTGGAAATACCCTCTATACACCGCCATGTATGGCGCAATGAGTAATGCTAATGAAGTAATAAGCAACGGCATTCTAGTTTCTTGTCCACCGAGCATATTTGCAATTTCAATAGAAAATAATACAATGACTAAACAGCCGAAAACGCCAAATGCTATCCCTATAATTGACGCTGATTTAAATAATTTCGCAATTTCCTTTTGCTTATTTTTTTCGTTCAACTCTGCAATTAGTTTCGAAATTGCAAGTGGAACTCCGGCTACCGATAATGTAAGAGCAATCATATATACAGGAAAAACAAGGCGGAAAATACCTAGCACTTCATCTCCTGCAATATTTTGTAATGGAATTTGAAAAAAACTACCAAGCAATTTCGACAAAAAAGTTGTAATGGTTAAAATTGCTGCTCCTTTTACAAATGTTTTATTCATATTTTTTCTCTTTTCTTTTATACATATACTCTCAAACATATTGTTTTAAACGATAGGGATTCACTTTATCCCATTGGTTATCATAACAAATTTATTATAGGTTGAATACTTGGTTTTTTTTTCAAAATAGAAAACAGAACCAATTCAAACCTATCTCTTCACAATCTTTTTCTAATTCCTTCCATTATATATATGTACACATTATAACCGTTTCTGTTACGCAAAAAGAGCTCTTCCTCTCTATCACTGCGATACATATTACTAAAAACATTATAAGAATATCCCACAACTCTACATTATAATTTATGTAAAGTTGTGAGATATTCTAATTGCCATCTAAACACTTAAGATTTTCAATTGCTCTTTCTGTTCATCGCTTGCCATTACTACAATTGTTTTTTCAATACTTGGATGTACTTGCTCAAGCTTTACACTTGCCCCTACTTTATTTGATTGCTCAACAAAATTTAATAATGCCATAGCTCCTGATACATCCATATAACGCACATCTTTCATACGTAATACAACTGGTGACTTCACATCTTGTAAAGTAGAGAAAATACGATCTACTGATAGGAAAGAGAGCGGTCCTTGAATTGTATACGTTTCTTCTCTTTCTTTTACGATAGAAGTTTTACGTTCTTTACATTTCACCATATATATGATGAACGAAAGAATAATACCGAATGCAACGGCAATCATTAAATCGAACTTCACCGTTACAATCATCGTTACGAGCATAACAACGACATCACCTTTAGGAGCGACATGCATCTTTTTCATGCTTTCCCAATCGAACATTCCAATACCAGTTAAAATTAAAATACCTGATAATACAGCAAGTGGAATATATTGTACGACCGAACCAAGACCCATAATAAAAATAAATAAGATAACACTATGCATACATGCCGAAAGTGCCGTTTTACCACCACTTCTTATATTCACAATAGATCTTACAGTCGCACCTGCACCTGCTAATCCGCCAAACAATCCGCTCATCATATTACCGATACCTTGTCCAACAAGCTCTTTATTACTTTTATGACGCGTACCAGTCACATTATCCATTACGACCGATGTTAACAACGAGTCAATCGATCCTAATAAAGCAATACTAAGCGCTGGTAAAATAAGTGCTGCTATTCCTGTTCCACTTAAAGATGGAATATGAAGCGTAGGCATCGCTTCTGGAATGGTTCCAATCTTTTCAATTACTTTATTTAGTGAAAGATTTCCGATAATCGGTAACTTTACTGCAAGTCCTTCGAGTAGAGAAGAAAATAAAGGAAGCAAAGCTGTCACACCGACTAGTGCTACTAAACTAGACGGAATCGCCTTAATCCATTTGCCAGAAACAATCATTACAATAATCGTTAACACAACAAGTAGAAAACTATTTTGTACATGCTTTATTTCACCTAAAATAATGATTAATGCAATACCATTCATAAATCCTGAAACGACAGGATACGGAATATATCGAACGTAAGAACCGAGCTTACATACACCGAATAAAATTTGAAATAATCCTGCCATCATAAAGGCAATAAAACTTGCCTCTAACCCGTGCGTCGCAATAACTCCAGTTGCGATAACGGTAATTGGTCCAGTTGGCCCCGTTACTTGCCCAGGTGTCCCGCCAAATAACGCTGCGAATAAACCTGCAAAAATCGCACCATATAATCCAACAAGCGCTCCCTCAGACGTTCCTGTCGCGGCAATACCAAATGCAATCGCAAGTGGTAACGCAACAATCGCAACAGTAAATCCTGCTAAACATTCCTTTGCTATTTTTTGAAACATAAAAAAACCACCTTTGTATAAAGTCCATGTTCCATTGTACACCTAAAAAGATACATTCGTTAGCTCACTTTTTACATTCTCGTGACGTAAACGGATTTAATGAAAAGTTTCCCCCTTATCTTTGGAAACAATTGCAACTATGCTATAATGAACAAATTAAATCTTTTACTATATACTTGGAGGCACTATGCTAACTTTTGAAGAAAAATTATCGATTATTGAATCTTTCCCAGAACTAGAAAGAAAGAACGTATCATTAAAACGTGTAAACTTCCACTTTGAAGAAAGTCGTTTAGATAAAAAGAACGTTGTATTTCATTTACACCCAAATGGAAATGGATTTGTGTATGCAAGCGGTATTAAAGGTTACAAAACGGATGATAAAGGTATGGTTAACATCCGCGAGTTTTCAGCAGAAGAGTTACGTTCAGTAATTGAGAAATCAATTGACCTTCTATCACAAGAAGAAGTAGTAGCACCTGTAGAACCTGCGAAAGAAGAAGAATGGCAGAACGAAGATGGTCATATTCTTACTCTTATTTCAGAGGATGACATGTGGAACGTGTACGCTGGTGTAAACTTAGACGGTACATTCAACTCTTATCCAGAAGCTGCGGAATACCTTGATGAAGAAGGTTTTTCACGCAAATAAAAATAGAAACCTATTTCATTCAACGACTTTTATAGTAATCAAAAAAGACACTTAAGGTGTCTTTTTTTGTTATATAAACTCCTTTCTCACACTATCTCTATTAATTTTCATAAAATGATTCAGAGGAGGTTTATATGAATACAACTGCTAAATTAATAAATTGGAAAGAACATGGCGATATGATTATTCTAGAATGTGAATTAAATGGAAAACGCTTCGAGATATCAACATATAAACAACGAATATATAATGCACACCTTTTATCAGCTGACGTTTATATTCGTTTAGATTCATCTGATAATATAATTGGAATAAATATCTATAAAAAGTAAGAAAAGCCCCCTATTCCGTAAGCGGGCTTTATCTTTATTACAAAATGTTAGAGTATACTCTCTTTTTTTTCATACAGTTTATGTAATTATACATATTCATTAAAAAATACACTAAATGAATATTACATGTAGTAAAATATAACTTGTGGGCACGTTCTATAAAGCAGATTCTTTTAAAAGGCGTAACATATCAATTATTATAGGGGATGTGGCGTCACTTCGATATTGATCTCAAATCTCTTGTCTTTTGTGAACTAACAATCTAGTGT
Organism: Bacillus sp. CH_48; assembly: GCF_038008465.1. NCBI lineage: Bacteria > Bacillati > Bacillota > Bacilli > Caryophanales > Bacillaceae > Bacillus > Bacillus sp. CH_48. The sequence continues at coordinate 640,684 of NZ_JBBOZF010000001.1, forward strand.
ATATAGACGATTCTGCTTTATAGTGTGTGTTTACACTCATAACAAAGGGGTAATGGTAATACGGATAGATTCCGATTCGTATGAAATGAAATGGTTCAAGTCGGAGAGAGGCACCTTAAGGTGTCTTTTCTTTTTGGACATTACATCCATTTTGTTTTTCCACCTTATTTCAAATGCGCTAATTAACCTTCACCAAGAAGAAATGAGAATTAAGTAAATATAAAGTGATTGATATTTACTTAATTCCCAACCTCTACAAAAGAACAGGACATTTAAGAATTAACAAAGATATTGTTTCTTCTGTTTAATCTCTTACAGAAAAAGAGACGAAAACCCCATAGATATGGGGTATCCTTCATTTTCTATTTTTTCGCACCTTTCAGTGACTCCCTCAGCACAAACTTCTGCAACTTCCCGCTCGCATTACGAGGGAGTTCATCTACAAATAAATAATGACGCGGACGCTTATAATCTGCTAATTCGTCACTTTCTTTGCAATACGTTTCTAAATCAGCTTCTGTTATTGTTTCATCTTTCTTCACAATAACTGCCACCACACGCTCTCCCCATAATTCATCTGGCTCACCAAGTACCGCCACATCTAATATACCGTGATGACTATGAAGGAAATCTTCAATTTCACGAGGGTAAATATTTACACCACCGCTAATTACCATATCATCAACGCGATCTGCAACGAATAAATAACCATCTTTATCGAAGTATCCTAAATCACCAGAATGATACCATCCTTTATACATCGATTTTTTATTTGCCTCTTTGCGATTATGATAGCCAGCCATCATAGTTGGGCCACGTAAAATAATTTCTCCCACCTCATAAGGAGGTAATACATCATCTGGTTCTGCCGGTGCCTCCTCGTTCGGTTTCACAATACGAACTTCGTGGCTAAAGCATGGCGTGCCTGCTGAACCAGCTTTCGTAATTTGATCCTCCTCTACGAGAAACGCAACAACTGGTCCCATTTCTGTCATTCCGTATATTTGAACAAGGTCAATATAAAGACGTTCTTTACATTCCTTCACTAACGCCGGCGCCATTGCCGCTCCGCCATATATACCAATTTTCATTGAAGTTAAATCATACTGAGTTAAATCTTTTTGCAACAACATATTCCACATCGTCGGTGCTGCAAAGAACGTCGTAATCTTTTCTTCTTGAATCGTATGTAATACTGTTTCTGTATCAAAATGATGCAAAATAACATTCTTCCCGCCAACTTGAATGCGTGGTATGATTCCGGCATTTAATTCACCACAGTGATATAAAGGCGCAACAACAAGCCCCACACTATCTCTATTATATTTTAGGAAATACGTACAAATCATACTATGCTCAGCCATTTCACGATGACGATGTAACACACCTTTCGGATGACCTGTCGTACCGCTCGTATAAAGCATAGAACAAAAGTCCATTTCATCAATTTCGATATTTACTTTCTCAGGAGATGCTGCATTCACTTTTTCATGGTAGGAACTTGCATAGGAAGGTTTATCGTTTTCTATAGACCAAAAAGATGTATTTGGAAAATCTCGTTCAATGATAGCAACAGTTGACTCAACTGCTTTTTCAAAGACAACGACTTTCGAGGATGCGTCCTGAAGAATATAAGATACTTCTTTCGCCTTTAAACGAAAGTTAATTGGGTTAAAAATCGCACCAATTTTCGCACAAGCTAAGTAAACGTTTACAAATTCATGGCAGTTATATAAGTAAACAGATACCGTATCTCCCTTTCTTACTCCGTCTTCTAATAAAGCGTGTGCCGTTTTATTTATTTGTTCGTCCCACTGTTTATATGTCCAGCGAATATTTTTTTCAGGTTCCACTAACGCCTCTTTATTCGGATACTTACCAACAGATAAATCAAAAATTCTCCCTATCGTCATGTACATGCCAACAATTTCCCCCTTTTCTCTTTCATAAATCTATCATTTCGTCCATAAGTAGACATTGTCCTTCAATGTTTTGACTAATTTTTCTGATTATTATCGACATAGTTTTACAACACGTGCAAACCTTTGGTACATGAAATTATATTGGCGATTTTTCAAATATATCGACCGCAATTCAATTTATAGCAGCGATTTTTCGAATATATCGCCTTACTGACAAAAGCTGACAATATAAAAAAGAGAGTGTTCCGATTTGGAACACTCTCCTTCTTATACAAATAGCTCTTCTAAAATTTTCAGTTTATCTTCTGTATATTTTACAAAGCCATCGTTATATGATTTTGGATCTTTCGGATTTGCGAAGTGCGTAATTGCCCCCGTCTTCGGATGAACAAATTTACTTGATGCACCGCAACCAAGTCCGATAATTGATTGTACTTCTTCCATAATGACAATGTTGTAAATACTTTCTTGCGTCGGCATTGCATAACCAACGTTCTCTAAGTTACCTAAAATATTCTTTTGACGATATAGGTAATATGGTACGTAATTATGCTTTTGCGTCCATTCTTCTGCTTCGTGCATCATCGCTGTAATTTCTTCGCGACCTGCTACTTTATATTTACGTTTGTTTTGCGTCATTTCAGAAGCACGTTTAAATGATAACGTATGAACTGTTAATGATTCTGGCATTAACTTTTCTGTTTCATCTAACGTATGCTTGAAGATATCTAACCCTTCACCAGGAAGACCAATAATTAAGTCCATATTAATATTGTTCATTCCCATTTCACGAGCTAAATGGTATTTCTCAATTGTTTCTTCTACAGTATGGTGACGTCCAATTGCTTTTAGTGTCTCTTGATGATATGACTGCGGATTAATACTAATACGGTCAATGTTCCATTTATTTAACACTTCTAGCTTTGCTGGCGTGATCGTATCTGGACGACCTGCCTCAACTGTTACTTCACGTACATTTTTCACGTCTGGGAACGCTTCGTACATTTCTTCATACAGCATATCCATCTCTTCTGCTGTAATACTTGTAGGTGTACCGCCGCCATAATAAATCGTCGTAACTTTCACACCTTTTTCTTTTAAAAACTTACCAATTTCACGAACTTCATAATGTAAACCACCTAAGAACGAATCAACAGACCCTTGGCGTCCATTAATCGCATAAGCCGGGAATGTACAGTATGCACATTTCGTTGGGCAGAACGGAATACCGATATAAATACTTACTTCTTCTTTCAAACGGTATAAATCCGGAACAACTGCTAATTGGCAATCAACAATGCGCTGAAGAAGTTCAATTTTCTCTTCATGAATTAAATAACTTTCACGAAGTTCTTGATGCGCTTCTTCCTTTGACATACCATTTTGAAGCATTTTATGAAGAAGTTTCGTCGGACGTACTCCCGTTAAAATACCCCAGCTTTGTTCAAGTCCAGTTAACTGCTGAAGAACAGAAAGATATACATAAGAAACAACGTGCTTCACTTGCTTCATACGCTCTTTTTCATCTGTGAAAGCAGATAAATCTTTCGAGAATGTTTCTTCATACACATTTCCTGTGCTAACATCCGTTAATCGAGCGGATGCTTTCACATTATCCTCAATGTGTATATCAACGATCAGATTCGCTTCCTCTTGTTCAAATCCAATCGTACTATCTTCAAAAAATAAGCCGCCAATATTTTGTAGCGGACGTAAAAAACGATCATCTTGTAACGTTTTAATTGAAATTAACACATTATCACCTTTTCATTTGCAAACTCTCTTTAGTTTACTTGAAGGGCGTTTACAGGTCAATACAGAAGGTTTTACCTGTTTTTCTTACATTTTTTCAAATAATTCTTTTTATATGAATATCGCTCATGTATATAGACATCATGATTTTCTCTTGTTAAAATTTATTAGTGTTAAAATTGATACATAGTGAAAATACAATATAAAAAGGAGGAATGTTAACACTAGATTCCATAATCTAATGTGTTAAAAACAAATATGAAAAAGAAATTTTATAGTGTTTTAACTCTCTCTCTTGCATTACAAACTGTTCTTGCACCTACTTATTCATTTGCAGAGAGTGCTGAAAAATCCGCCGAAGTATATACGGAGGATCAAGTTTTTAAAAGTATTAAAGAGCATGTTAATGAGCATAGTACTCATGAAGAAGATATCGAGGTTACTGGTCAATTCCTACTATACACTTCAAAAAAACATTCATTATATACCGCGAATGATTTAAAAAACAAATCGAATATCGAGATTACAGAACAAGTCGTAACGGCGACAAAGAAAAAAGGAAATGCTTACTACATAACGACGTCAACTGGCGCTGGATGGATAGATAACAATGATAATAGCTTAGAAGTTCAAGAGATTCATAAACTATCTAACCAAAAATTAATCGTAAAAGAAGAAGCTTCCATACATGCACTTCCGTTCCAATCGTTTAACGAAGAAGGGAAACTACAGCCACAAGTCATTACTCCTACTGAACAAGCTGGAAATTGGTTTAAAGTCCAAATAAATGAAACAGCAAAATGGATTTATGCACCTTCTGCTACATTTGAAGGTACAAAAGCTTCATTATTAAAAAACAGTCGTACTGCTAAAAATAGTTTATTGAGAGCTCCGGAAGCTCTACAAACAAACAATATTTATGGCGTTACATTTAAAGAAATGATTGTCCCAAAAGGAAATGACGATATTCGCCCTGGCTACCCGATGGTACCTAAATATATTACGATTCACGAAACGGCTAATACAGCGAAAGGTGCCAATGCTCTAAATCATGCAAAATTCTTAGATAATCAAGCACGCGGAACAGCTGATCGCGCCGCATCTTGGCATTTCACAGTAGATGATAAAGAAATTTATCAACATCTTCCAGTAAATGAAGTTGGATGGCATGCTGGAAATAAAACTGGAAACTATGAATCTATCGGAATTGAAATTGCCGTTAATCAAGATGGAAACTATGAAAAAGCGGTAGAAAATGCCCGTAAATTGGCAGCTTATTTAATGAACGACTTAAATATTTCTCTAGATAAGGTCCAAAAACACCAATTTTGGTCAGGAAAAAACTGCCCTGCGTTTATGATTCAACGCGGACAATGGAATGCTTTCTTAAAAGGAACTGAAACATACTATAAGGAAAACCAAAAAAATCCCGTAACTGATGACATTACAGGTGGATGGTATGAACAAGACATTCGTCAATTAGCAGCTAGAGGCATTATGCAAGGAGAAGGGAACGGCAAGTACTTCCCAGAACGTCTTGTAACGCGTGCTGAATTTGCTACACTAATTACTCGTGCTTTACAATTACCAAGTGGAAACGCTAAGTTCACAGACTTAGAACAAGTACACCCATCTTTAAGAGACGGTATTAATCGTGCAGCAAGCGCAGGCATAATCCGCGGACGTGGTGATAATACATTTGATCCAAATACTACAATTACACGCGAAGAAGCTGTTATTATGATTGATCGTTCTCTAAAACACGCTGGTATTTTTGCAAAACAAGTTGAACTACCATTCGTAGACCAAAACTTAATTTACGCTAAAGAAGAAGTACAAAGAGTGTATGGATATGGAATTGTAAAAGGTAATGAATTTAATCAATTCGTACCAAAAGGACCATCACAACGTGCACACGCAGCTGCATTTATAAACAGAATGCTTAGCGTAATTGAAGCTTAAAATATTTATCTGTATTAATTTAAAAGGCATCAGAGATTGTATAATCTCTGATGCCTTTTATACATCTTTTAACTATTTTTAGCCATGAATCTTAAACGTATTCCTAGTAACAGAAGCATAAAACCGATGAATGGAACGTAATTCGTATTGTGTCCTGTAGCTGGAAGTTGTTGATTATTAGAAGAACCTTGTCCTTTTTCTGGTAAATTAGGTTTTTCTACTCCCTCACCTGGTTTTTCTGTTCCTTCACCCGGCTTCTCTGTTCCTTCACCTGGCTTCTCTGTTCCTTCACCCGGCTTCTCTGTTCCTTCATCTGGCTTTTCTGTTCCTTCACCTGGCTTCTCTGTTCCTTCACCTGGTTTCTCTGTTCCTTCACCTGGCTTCTCTGTTCCTTCACCTGGCTTCTCTGTTCCTTCACCTGGTTTTTCTGTTCCTTCACCTGGCTTCTCTGTTCCTTCACCTGGTTTTTCTGTTCCTTCACCCGGCTTTTCTGTTCCTTCACCTGGTTTTTCTGTTCCTTCACCCGGCTTTTCTGTTCCTTCACCTGGTTTTTCTGTTCCTTCACCCGGCTTTTCTGTTCCTTCACCTGGTTTTTCCGGACCTTTTTCTGTATCTTTTTTATTTGTAATTTGAAGCTTTACAATTTCAATTTTTTCATTAGAAATCGTAAATTTCATTTCCTTATTGGATAAAGTGTATCCTTCTGGCGCTTGGATTTCTTTTAAAGTGTAATCTCCTGGTTCTAACTTCTCAGAAGTCGCTTTACCGCTCTTGTTTGTTGTTAATGTGTCGATTTTTGTTCCGTCTTTCCAAATTTCAAACACTGCGCCTGCTAAAGTTTTATTTGTATTATTGGCATCTACCTTTGTAATTTCTAATTGACCTGTAATTTCTTCTTTCACTTTTTCATTCATAACTTCTTGTTTTACTACTTCGTTCGCTATAACATTTACTTCTACTGTTACTTCTAACGCCTTATAACCTTCTGGCGCTTTTGTTTCCTCTAACGTGTACTTTCCTGGCACTAAGTTTTCGAATTTCACAACACCTTCTTTATTCGTTGTTTTCGCTTCTTCAACTACTTGACCAGCTTCGTTCTTTAATTTAAATTCTGCACCCGCTAGAACTTTTGCACTCTCTGCATCCTTTTTGATTACTTGTAAGCTTCCTAGTTCTTTTGCGTTTTCTACTTGTACTTCTACTACTTTGTTTGCTTCCACAACGACTTCAATTTCTTCTTTTAACAACTTATATCCTAGTGGTGCTTTCGTTTCTTTTAATGTGTACTTTCCTGTTTCTAATTTCTGTGAAACTACTTTACCAGTTTTATCTGTTCGTAACGTATCTACTTTTTTACCATCTTTATACACTTCGAATTCTGCGTCTGATAATACTTTCGTTTTATCTTCCGCATCTACTTTTACAATTTCGAATTGACCAAGACTCTTACTGTTCGTTACTTTTACATCAACAACTTTTTCACCGTCAACTGTTACATGAATTATTTGTTTTGTTAACTCATAACCTTCTGGTGCTTTTGTTTCTTCTAACGTATATTCACCTGGCACAAGTCCGTCTACTTTAACCGTTCCAGACTTATCTGTTGTAATTCCTTCTTTTACAACATTTCCTTTCGCATCGTTCAATGTAAATTCTGCGCCTGCTAAGCGTTTCGTTTGATCTTTATCATCCATTTTAATAATTTGTAGAGAACCTAAGATTTTTTCGTTTTCTGCCTCTACTTTTACTACTTCTTTCTCGTTTTGAATTGTTACTTTCCATTCTTTATTTGAAAGCTTGTAGCCCGCTGGTGCTTTCTTTTCTTTCACTGTGTATTCACCTAGCGGTAATTTCGGTGACATCACTTTTCCACTCTCATCTGTTTTTAGTTCTGCTACCTTTTTACCATCTTTATACACTTCGAATTCTGCACCTGATAACAATTTCGTTTTATCATTCGCATCTACTTTCATGATTTCGAATTGACCCATTACTTTTTCATTCATGACTTCTTGTTTTACTACTTCGTTCGCTACAACGTTCACTTCTACTGTCACTTCTAGCGCTTTATAACCTTCCGGCGCTTTCGTTTCCTCTAACGTGTACTTTCCTGGCACTAAGTTTTCGAATTTCACAACACCGTCTTTATTCGTTGTTTTCGCTTCTCCAACTACTTGACCAGCTTCGTTCTTTAATTTAAATTCTGCACCTGCTAGAACTTTTCCACTCTCTGCATCCTTTTTGATTACTTGTAAGCTTCCTAGTTCTTTCGCATTTTCTATTTGTACTTCTACTACTTTGTCTGCTTCCACAACGACTTCAATTTCTTCTTTTAACAATTTATATCCTTGTGGTGCTTTCGTTTCTTTTAATGTGTATGTTCCTGGTTCTAATTTCTGAGAAACTACTTTACCAGTTTTATCTGTTCGTAACGTATCTACTTTTTTACCATCTTTATACACTTCGAATTCTGCATCTGATAATACTTTCGTTTTATCTTCCGCATCTACTTTCACGATTTCAAATTGACCCGTTACTTTTTCGGAGATCTTTTTATTCACCACATCTACAGTCACTACTTTATTAGCCTCTACATCAACAGAAACTGAACTAGATGATAATTCATATCCTTTCGGTGCTTCTACTTCTTTTAATGTATAGCTTCCAACTGGAAGTTGTTTCGATAAGGCTTCACCTTTATCATCTGTAACAATTGTTTCCACAACTTTCCCATCTTTATCGATAACATCAAATTTTGCACCTGGTAGAAGTTGACCAGATTCACTATCTTTTTTCAATAATTTAAATTGGCCATTCTCTACTTTTCTCGTATTCTTCATAACAAGTTCAATTACGTTTGTATTATCAATTGTTACTTTGACTGGTGTATCAACTTTTATATATCCTTCTGGTGCATTTATTTCTTTTACAAAATAGTCACCAAGTGGTAAATCTTTAACTTCCGCAATACCCTTTTCGTTTGTTGTAACAGTAGCCACAACGTTATTATCTTTGTCTATAACATCAAATTTTGCATCTTTTAAAACAATGTTTTCATCATTTTCATCAACTTTTTTAATTTGTAAATGTCCTTTTTCAGCTGCTGGCTTATTCCACTTTGGCCAGTTAAATTTAAAGTTATGAACCTCAAAACCATCTCTTTGGTGTAATCCTCCAACATAGGCTTGTCCATTAATAGAACCACCTTTTGTTTCTACAACTGCATTAGGTGCAAACACACTACCTACTACACCATAACCTTTAGTTGTTATCTTTGTAGCATTAGGAAATACCCAAATTACCTTACTAGCTAACTCAGTAAAAGATGAATTAGGATCGTATGCTTGAGATGTATTAATTAAATCCGTCGCCATCCCAGTATTTCTTGTATCATACAAAATTGCACCGCCACCAAAACTCACTTCTTCTGCATCTGAATAAATAACAATAAAGTCTTTATTCTCTACATTCGGAAGAAAAACGTCTTTTACATCAAATGTTTTCTTTCCAGTTTGGCCTGAAGAGACATAAATATTAGGGTTATTTACATCTTCACCGATGCCAAAGCTCATATTAGGTTTTGACTTATCAGTCTGTAGTTTACTTGCATCCCCGATTACACCATCAACGTCTTTTCTAAATTCTTTAAACTTAGCATCAATCTCCGCTTGCTCTTTATAAGAGATACGGTCATATGATGTTTTCATTGCGCCATCTGGGTCACCGTCTTTTGTCATCGCCACTGTTCCATCTTGAATAATTACTTGTCCTGCTCCCGCTTTCGTAAATTGACCGCCTAGTAATAATGATGGATATCCTTCATCTACCCAAGTTGCTCCAGCTAAGTTATTTGCTCCAGTTGCAGCCGCTACGACTGTATAACTTGATGCGTTCATATTTTTCTGAACAGCCATCGCACCTTCAATATCCGCACTCGTTGCACTATGATCTCCAAAAATGATGGCGTTGTAATAAGATACATCACCTAAACCCTTTAATTCTTTTGTAGCTGCCTCTGCTTTAAATGGTAAGTGGATTAAAAAATTCATACATATTAGTAATACAACTATCAAACTACTACTTAACTTTTTAATTTTTTGATTAAATGATTTCCTCAAGAAATTCATTCCCCCTTTTAAACTTCCTAAAACCACAAAAAGAAATACATATCATATGTACCAAACCTTACTCACATTAACTTAAAATAATCCATTTAAATAAAACAAAGAAACACTACAACTACTTAATAAGATTGCTACAATTCATTTTTGAAATAATACGTGAACTAAACTGTCATGCGGAAATACTTTTACGTATGGGAGCCCAATAAAATTAATCTGAAGAATATTTCATGTGGTGTAACTATTTTGGCAACATCATTCACTTTACATTAGTTTTCTAAAGGATTCAAGTGAATTGTATAGATTTCATACACAATTCATATTTTAAAACGCTTTCACTGTTTTTAATAAGATAAACAAAAAAACGTAGCCAAAAAGCTACGTTTTTCTGTCATCGTTTCGGTGTATTTTTATGATTCTTCAAAAACGGAAGCGGGAATTGCTTACGGAAATGCTCTTTAATCATATACTCTACACCGTTTTCACTATTTGAACGTGTGATCCAATCTGCTGCTTGCTTTAATTCTACAGGCGCGTTCCCCATCGCTACCCCAAGTCCCACGTTTTCAATAACCTCTAAATCTTCCATACTATCTCCAATCGCAACCATTTCATTTAGCGAAATATTTAAATGCTCTCCAAGCAATTGTAATCCACGTAACTTTGATACATTTTGCGGTAAAATTTCTATTCGTTTTGAATCACATTCAACATACTCTACATCTTGGAATGCTTTTCTTAATGTGTTCAGTCCTCTTTCTTTTTCACCTTTACTTTGGAAAAGAACATCAATTTTTGGCGCCGCTACCGGATGGTCCCGAAGCGCATCACCTAACGAATCTACAAATTGAACTGGATAAAATAACGGATCTGCGCTTGATAATACAGTGCGCGCAATTAAGTTTGGTGTATTTCTCTCACGATTTCCTATCGAAAACCGTTCATGAGAAATACGTACGTTACAATCAAAGTGCTCTAACACTTGCACAATGTTAAAAGTCTTCTCTTCAGACAATCTTCTTTGAACGTACGGCTTATCTAACGTTGCTGAAACGAAAGCACCACCATGTGTCACTAATATAGAATCTAATTTTAACGCCTTTGCTACTTTATGAGCGGATTGAAAATTACGACTCGTAAATAACGTAACGTATACATCTTTTCTTTTCACAAATTCAATTGTTTCTCGTAATCCTTTTGCAATTTTTCCATTGTTGTATAGTAGTGTCCCATCTATATTAAGAGCTAGTAAGCGATAAATCATGTCGCACTCCCCCTCTTCGCTGTTGTACTCTATCCATAATTTATGAAATAAACCCGATAAATAGAACGAGTTAGAATTACTACTGAAAATTTGGTTTACTATATACATATACACTTAGCAAAGGAGATAGTACAATGCAGGCACCTCCTTCTTTTTATGAAGGCGATACGTTAGAAGTCGCAAAAAAATTACTCGGACAAAAACTTGTTCATATTGTAGACGGAATAAAGCGAAGCGGAATCATTGTAGAAGTAGAAGCATATAAAGGCCCCGATGATAAGGCCGCACATAGTTACGGAGGCAGACGAACGGACCGCACAGAAGTTATGTTTGGTGCACCAGGGCATGCTTACGTATATTTAATTTACGGTATGTATCATTGTTTTAACGTTATTACAGCACCAGCGGGCACCCCGCAAGGTGTTCTCATTCGAGCCCTTGAGCCGGTAGATGGAATAGAAGAAATAAAACTAGCGCGCTACAACAAAACAGACATTACAAAAGCGCAATATAAAAACTTAACAAGCGGTCCTGGCAAACTATGCCGTGCACTCGGAATTACTTTAAAAGAACGAGGCTTATCATTACAAAGTGACACATTGCATATTGAACTGGTCCCAAAAGATGAACATATATCATCACAATATAAAATAGCAGCAGGACCTCGTATTAATATCGACTATGCAGAAGAAGCTGTACATTATCCGTGGCGTTTTTATTATGACGGGCATCCGTTTGTTTCAAAGAAATAAACATATGTAAAGGGAGAGACTATGAGAGGCAAACCTGAACTAAAAATAGAATCAGAAAAAGTATATAAAACGAAGAAAAATCCAAATGGAATGTTTATAGCAAGAATACTACAAATTCCGAAACAAGAAGATAAACTAGACTTTGTCCTTATTTTACAAAATAAAAAAACGAAAAATATTATTTATAACAAAGTTTTAGTAACAACAGATAACGACTATTATTCTTTCCGACTCGCTCGTGGGAATATTAAATGGTCATCCTTATATACTGTTACAGTATGGGATGGGCTTGGACATCAATTAGTAGAAGTATCAGCCTTAACTGGTAAAGAGAACTATTCTATTTCTGATGAGCATTATTCCGCATATCGGGAGTAACTCAAAATAAAAGAGAAGCCGAATTGGCTTCCCTTTTTACTCTGCACCTTCCGCAGTTGTAATATTATCCTCTAAATTTTCTCTTGATAATTCAGCCTCCATAAAATCTGCTGTTTCTGGAAGTGCTAAATGCATATGAGCTTTTTGACAAATTTGAATCGTGCAGTTTTCTACAACATAGTCGAAAACATGTCCGCCTCCGCTTCTTTCATCATCAATGTAATGTAAGTGGAATCCAGCTACCCCAATACCTTGTGCATAGTCCGGTGTCCAAAATCCAGCAAGCGTACCTTCTGTATTTTCAAACGAAAAGATTGGTTGCGATTTCGTCACTTCAACGAGTGGTGTATACGGTTTTTCTTGTCTTGGAACAGTTCTCGTTCTTACTTCACGGAACGTACCGTCCATTCGAATAGCGTAAAATAAGTTTTTACTTGGCATTAATTCATGTAATAACGCTTCAACTTCTTCACGATTCATCGGACGCTCTACCTTATAACTCATTTCTTTTTCAAAAAACGTTACAGTCGCAAATGGCGTTGTTTCTTCTGGCTCTACTTTTTCCGCTGAACCGTCTGAACGTAAATGATAAAATCCATTATCAAATGCAATCATTTCACCGTCTAATTGATCAAATGTGCCGATGCCGAAATCACCATGTTTTTTCAAATCTTCAAAGCTAATCACACCATCATATATACCATCTAATAGCGCAAGCATTGTAGATGTTTGATATACTTCATTACTCATTTTCGTTTTTTTTGCATCAATATCAATTAATTGCGCAACAGTCATCTCAAATCTGCCTCCATTAGTTTAGTTGGTTTGGTAATAATTTTTCGCTTAATTTAATGTTATCACGGTAGTCGATTGGAATATCAATAATGACAGGGCCGTCTGCTGCTAATGCGGATTTTAATACCCCTTCTAATTCATCAGGCGTGTTAACACGAAGACCTAACGCCCCGAAACTTTCCGCATATTTCACAAGATCAACATCGCCAAACTCTGTAGCTGATGTTCTGCCGTATTTCATCATTTGTTGGAATGCAACCATATCATATGTGCCGTCTCTCCAAACAAGATGGACGATTGGAGAATTTAAACGTACCGCCGTTTCTAACTCCATCGCTGAGAATAAGAAACCACCGTCACCTGATACGGAAACTACTTTTTTACCTGGTTCTACTAAAGTAGCTGCGATTGCCCAAGGAAGTGCAACACCTAACGTTTGCATGCCGTTACTAAATAATAATCTACGTGGTTCATAAGAACGGAAACATCTTGCCATCCAAATAGAATGGGAACCGATGTCACATGTAACGGTTGTATCGTCACTAATTAAAGAACGAAGTGTACGAATCACTTGAAGTGGATGCGTAACACCTTCTGCAGGACGATTTGGAACTTCTGCTTGTTCTGATAATTTCGCGCGTAATCGTTCTAATACCGCTTCTGATTTCGTACTTAATACAAGTTTCGGTAATTTCTCCGCGATGCTATTTACCGTTAAGGCAATATCACCAATTAATTCACGCTCTGGTTGGTAATCATGGTCGATATCTGCTTGATGGTCGTCAAGATGAATAATCGTTCTGTCGCCAAGTTTATTCCAGAACTTTGGATCATACTCGATTGGATCATAACCAATTGAAATAACAAGGTCTGCTTCTTCTAGTAAAATATCACCTGGTTGGTTACGGAATAATCCAACGCGGCCGAAGAAATGATCTTCTAACTCACGTGAAATCGCACCAGCTGCTTGATATGTTTCAACGACAGGAAGTTCTGTATCCGCAATTAATTTACGAACAGCTTTCGTCACTTCATTTGTGCTCGCTCTCATACCGAGTAAAATAACTGGTAATTTCGCTGATTTTATTTTTTCTACTACATATGTAATATCATGTGTGGGAGCGATTCCAAGCTGTGGCTTAGAAAGCGCACCGATAGACTCTACAGTTGTTTCCGCAGTCATAACGTCTTGCGGCAGACTTACTAAAGTAGCGCCTGGATTTGTGGAAGTTGCACTTCGGAATGCATTTGATAATGCTTCTGGCACATTATCAGGATGCTCTACTTCTACGCTATATTTTGTGATTGGTTCGAATAGTGCAGCATTATCCATAGATTGATGCGTACGTTTTAATCGATCCATACGAGGTACTGCACCAGCTAAAGCAACAACGGGATCACTCTCCGCATTCGCAGTAACAAGACCTGTCGCTAAATTTGATGTCCCTGGTCCTGAAGTTACAAGACATACGCCCGGTTTCCCTGTTAATCTACCAATAGCAGCTGCCATAAATGCTGCGTTTTGTTCATGACGACAAACGATTAACTCTGGTCCTCTTTCTTGCAATACATCAAATACAGAGTCAATCTTCGCTCCTGGAATACCGAAAACATGTGTAACACCTTGTTTAATTAAACAATCAACAACAAGATCTGCTCCTTTTGTTTTTGTCTTCACGTCGTTTGCTTTTACATCTGTACTCAAAACTAATCACCCTTTATTTCATAATGTGTGTAATAAAGATTTTAATTTCACCTAGTTAATTAATGTGGTGAAGTATCGTTATCATTATATTACAAATGCATTATTTTTCCAACAATATGAATTCAACATTATTTTGACAAGATTAAAAGAATGCGCTTACAACCTTTTGTTTATCTTAAAATAACATTTTTATATCTCTTCTAAAAATACGCAAAAATATTTCCATCCATTTATAATATTAAAAATTTTATAGTACCTTGCAAAGAACAATAGTAAGTGATATATTTGTAAATAATGGAATAACCATTATTTGGAATGTTATTCACAATCTATATCTCCTTTCAAAAAGGAGATATAGATTGTGTGTGCTGTTTAGAAAAAAGATAGGATTTTCAGCCATAATTCATCATTTTATAAAGGAAAGTGATTGTTATGAACAAAAGTGAATTTTTAGAGCAACTTAGTTCTTCCCTACGGAATATGCCTAATTTAGAAAAGGAGGATATTATCTCGGAGTACCAAACTCATTTTATTAGTGGTAAACAAGATGGAATTTCTGAAAAGGAAATTTCTAAAAAGCTAGGAAACCCTAAAACTATCGCTAAAGAACTTAATATTTCATATGTAATAAGTAACGCTGACAATAGGCGCAGCCTAAAAAATATTATGACAGCACTGTTTTCTGTTATGAGCTTAAGTGTTTTAAACTTTATATTTATCATTATCGCCTTTTTCGTATTACTCTTTCTATTACCGCTTCTTCTAGCACTTATAATTGCTACACCGTTATTAATTATTTCGCCTATATTATTAATAGGGTTAGGATTCTTTAAAGGGTTTCATCAAATCAGTTATTCCGATGTTTACAATGTATTCATAGCTTTTTGCATCGGCTTACTAATATCAGTCATATGTTATCAAATAATAAAACATCTATACGTAGCTTTAGTTAAGTATTTGAAATGGAATGTAGCTATTTTGCAACGACACTAATGCAAAAGGAGATTAAGATGAAAAATTATATTTTATACCCACTCACGTTACTTACAATGTTATTTCTATCAGCTTGTTCAAACAGTGCAGAACCTAAGGAAGAAAACGATGTACAATCTATTAAAGATGTTACGGTTAAAATTCCGGAAACTATATTCACTTCCTCAAAAAAGAATGAAACTATTAATGAAGATGAAATGAGAAAAAATATAAAAGATTATATAGATTATAGCTGGGAGTTATCTGAAAACATCATTCCACTTGCCTCAACAACTCCTGATAAGAATTTCACTGATTCCGATCGAAAAAAATTACAAAAACTAATCGATCTAGCGAAACAAAACGATATGAATTTCCATGAGTTTATTAGTAATAATAATTTACCTACTGATTATAAAAAACCTTCAAAAGAAATCTATGAATTTATGTCATCATCTACGGCTATTTTCGTAGAACTAGATCAAGAATTAAACAAACTCGCCCAAGATGGTAACTTATTCAAAGCCGATTTTTCTTTTACGAAGCACCTTGAGAAAGCTAATGGACGGAAGCAAAAAGAGATTGAAAAGTTTTTAAACGAAAAAAACATTAAAACTTCAATTAACAGCAATAAAAAGAATTAACGGATGTACTACATACCACTTTCAAAATAGCTATTTTGAAAGTGAGGTTTTGTGGTCTAACTATCAAATTCCCTAAACAAAAAAGACGCCCCTATACAGGAGCGTCTTCCACTATTACGCTTGTTGTTGCGCGCTATATAATTCTTCAAGTGGCTTCATGATAATTTTGTTAACGTCACCGATTACAACGTTTAGGCGTTGCTCAGTTTCCATTAATTTTGTAATTTTAGCATCTTGTTGAATGCGAGCTACAACTTCTTGTGCTTGTTGGTTGTCTTCTTCAGTGATTTCTTGGCCTTGCATCATTTTTTGTTGTAGGCTAAGTTGCATTGTACGGAACTCATCAAATAAGTTCTTTGAAGCCGCATCGGCTTGAACTGCTGCGTAGCTCTCTTTTAAAGTTTTGAAGTCTTCGTTTTCAGCGATTGCTTTTTGTAATTCATATGCAACATCATGAATGTTCTTTGTCATTTTATTTTTCCTCCTTTAGAAGGCTAGCGCTTTTCATACGCACTGCCTTTTCAGTGCATTTACATACGCACCTCTTCTTACCATATCAAACTATGCAAGAGATGTGAAGAAATTTCACTTTTATTTCTATGTACTCACCTTATTATCTAAGAAACAATAGTAACAATCCTTGTACGAGTCCGATTATTCCACCTAATAATGCTCCTAAATACGTAATCATTTTCAATTCATTTTTCGTAATAGACAGAACTAAGTCTTCTAATCTTTCTGTTGAGAATGTAGACACTTCTTGCTGGACAATTTCCGCAAGATGTAGATTGTTTAGTATACTCTCTACGTTTTCTGTTCCCCACTTCAAGCCTTTCGTTACTGTGCTTGGAACCACTTTTTCAATAATTGTTTCTCGAACTGGCTCACATACTTGCTGAACAGATTGATTTAAAAACTTACTCACTGTTTCCTCTACTTTAACTGCTGACAACACGGAGCTTACAATCATTTCTTTCTCTACAAACGATTCTAATTCTTTTACATCTCTTCCTTTTAACTTTTCCCACTCTTTTTGCAGTACGTCAGTTAAAAGCTGCTTTGTACCATCTTGCCCTAAAAACTTAATAACTTCTGGCTGCACACGATCCACTACACTTACATTTCCTAAAAACATTCCGACTAAGTTAAGTAGCGTTCCGCGAGAAGCAAAGAAATCATCAATCATTTTTGAAAGACGGCCTTTCCCTTCTTCACTTTCAAAAAAGCTAATTCCTCGCTCTAAAATAAACGCCGAGACATTCGGAATCGCATTCTCTACTTTTTCATTTACAGAATGAGGTAAAGCCTGTTCCCATGTATATGTATAATACTCAGCTAAAAATGCCTGTATTTTTTCTGTAATCACATGTTCAATTTTTTGAGTCACTTCTTCTTCTACATGCGCTACATTCCATTTTTCTAACATATGTCGCAGTGATTGTTCATTCTTAATTACTTTATCCACTTCCACTTGCGCCCAGTGGATTAAACCTTTTTGAAACTCTTCATTTGTTAGCTTTTTTCCGATTCCTTCCGGTGTTAACAAATGTTCTACGACCATTTTCCCTAATTGAACAGCAAGTTCATCACGACGTTTCGGAATTAATCCTGGTGTAAATGGAACTTGAAACTTTCCGATATAAATAGGGCGATGAGGACGAAATAACATTTTTATCGCTAAATGATTCGTGTATCCCCCAATAATTGCTCCGAGTCCTGTCGTCGTTAACATATTTAACCATATATTCATTACAATCAACCTTTCACTTCTCCAAAACTATAGCATATCATCATACGGACAAAAGTATAATGGTATAAAAACGTATTTGCAATATATAGCTTCGCCTATTATGCAAATAGTAGTAAAGGAGTGATTTCGTTGGTTCTCGGTCTTTTAGCTTCTAAACTTCATTATGAGCAAACATATTACACCGAAATCGCTAAACGCGCTCGGCTTTATCATAATGTCGTTGCCCAGTTTACGCCATTTTGTATTGATCCTAAAACAGACCTTGTTTCTGGTCTTATTTACGATACAGATACAGGAAAATGGAAAGAGCAAACATTCCCTATTCCTTCTTATATATATGATCGTTATTCTTTTCACGAGGAAACAGACTTTAAAAAAGCAAAATCAATTATTCACTCTTTGCACAATCGTCCTTCCACTACCTTTTTAAATAACACACTTATTAATTTAAGTGAACTACATGATTTATTTCTCACTAATAAGAAACTGTCTCCTTATATACCAAAATTTGAAATTGCAACGTTACAAAACATTTTCAAACTGTTGTTAAAAACTAAAGATATTATTATACGCCCCACTAATATACATTCTAAGGATAACTTATATCGAATTGCTTACAAAAATAAAACGTTTCATATCGATACAGTAAATGAAAAATACCATACTTCTATTACAATCAAACGGACAGACGAATTTATATCTTGGTGTAAATCTAACATACGTTCATCCCGTTACATAGCGCACACTATGCTACAACCACCAAATCAATTAACATATCCACTCCACATTCGAACCATTTTGCAAAAAAACAAAGAACAAACTTGGAATGTTATCGGTCAATTTATACAAAAAAGCTCATTTCCTAATCAACTTTTACCCTCAACAACGGACGATGATTCATTACATTCATTTTCAAAAATTAAATACGTACTATCTAGTACGGGTGTGCAACTATTGCAAGATGCTTTACACGACATTGTAAATGAAGTATTCCAAACACTAGATCAGTCTTATTCTTCGTTATTTGAACTAGAACTTTCCACAATTATGGATCAAAAAGGCGCAATTTGGCTTATGTATGTCAACACGATTCCCCCTTACGAACAATACATTCGTCATAGTGATTCATTAGCTGAAAAGATATTTCACGGACCACTTAAATTCAGTCGCTTTACACCATAATGAAAGGAGGTAAACCTATTTTGAAAGAACATATATATACATTAAACATTTCAGATGAACATCCAAATAGTATTACTTTACCTTACGTTTTTTCTATTACGCCACCTATTACATCCCTCTCCTTCGGTATACGTCACATTGCAAGTGAAGAGGTGAAAATTCATTATTCCTTTACTCGCGAAATTATTATCGGAAAACATATTGCTGAAAAACTTTTACTACCTCAATCAACCACTATTCATGCATTAACACAAAACCAAACAATTATTTTCGGACCATTAATCGGCATTTTCACAACTGGCTTTAACGATGATTCTTCTATCCCTTTAGGAAATCGTTCAATTGCCCTCAGTGAGTTGTTAACACCACCATTCTCATTACGACCGTTCGTATTCGTCTTTGGCGTTCAACATATAAACTGGGAAGAAGAAACGATTGAAGGATATTTCTTTCAAGAGAAACAATGGATAAAGAAAAAGGTTCCTTTACCAAATGTCATTTACGATCGATTACCAAATCGACAAGCAGAAAATTACAAACCAATCGTCAGAGCAAAAAGAAAGTTAGAACAAGACTACTCCATTCCATGGTTTAATCCAGGTTTTTTCAATAAATGGGAAGTTCATCAACTTCTTATGAAAGACGAATCAATTAGACCCTTATTACCAAACACAGAAGCATTTCAGCATTTTGAACAAGTAGAACGGTTTCTTGGCACGTATAAATCAGTGTACATGAAACCAATACACGGGAGCTTTGGTAGAAATATTCATCAAATATTTTATTCTCAAACAGAGAATTGCTACTACTGTCGTTATCGCGAAAATGAAGAAAATAAACTGAGAAAGTATCAATCATTAGAAACTCTTCTAAACCACGTATTAAAGGGACATGATTTAAAAAAGTTTATCGTACAGCAAGGTATTTCGTTACTTCGCTTCGATGGGCAACCTGTTGATTTCCGCATTCATACAAATAAAAATCATTTCGGTAATTGGATAGTTAGTGCAATCGTCGCCAAAATCGCCGGCAAAGGCAGTTTAACAACGCACGTAAATAGCGGCGGTGATACAAAATTGCTACAAGAGCTTTTTCCAGATTCAACGAAACAAGTTCAAATTGAAAACAAATTAAAACATACTGCCTTACAAATAAGTTACGCGCTCGATGAACAAGTAACCGGAAATATTGGAGAAATCGGTTTTGATATCGGTTTAGACACAAAGGAAAATCCGTGGCTCTTTGAAGCCAACTCTAAACCTGGGCGAACTGTATTCCAAGATGAAAAATTAAAAGAGCAAAGTGAAATGACGCGCCAGTTATTTTACGAATATGCCGTCTACTTAACTGAACATTCTTTACGTGATACAAAAGAAAAAATGTCTCAAATAAAATCAGGGGCTTCATCAAATACCGAACATATCCCTTCCCCTATGATTCACTCACAAATACAAAAACAAAAACTTCCACCTAGATAATAAGGTGGAAGTTTTCTATTTACACAAGTTTTACTACAACCTCTGTTTCCACGTTACATACTCCGCAATAAAAAATATGATTGCAATATTCATTTGAATTATTATGCGTTAAACCATCTACTGCACTTAATAATTCTTGATCCATATAGGCACTATAATCGTCTATGTAATCTACAGACTTCCCATAATCTTGGAGTATACTTTGGCAATTTTGACAAGAATATGTTTGTGATTCTAATGCGTTGCAAAGCGGGCAAATCCCCATCATGATTCCTCCATACGTTATCGTTTAAAGCCTCTCTTTTTTAGATTGAAGAGAGCACCTACCCATGCATAGGAGCGGTCACCCCATCCCTACTTAAAAATAGAACTATGAAGTTGCTACCGATTTCATTTTTATTTCAATAAATCATAAATAAGAAGCTAATAATTAGCCTACAAGTAGCAGGCTACAATGAGAAAATTATATTTAATATCCTCCTTAGTTTGGCCTGTTTTCTTAAAAATACAACGATTACTCTTATTTCATAATTTACGAAATCAATAAGTTTTTTTGACAAAATTTACAAATTATTATTTTGTATATCTTTCTAGGTAACATCCATACTATGAGTACAAACTTAATTACCGATGGATTAGCGCCAACCGGGGCGATAATCTGGTTCAACTCCAGCTAGTCCAACCAAAAAAACTTTTATAACTCTAAGGAGGATATATTCCTATGGCAAACCAAAATTCTTCAAATCAATTAGTAGTACCAGGTGCAACAGCTGCAATCGATCAAATGAAGTACGAAATCGCTCAAGAATTTGGTGTACAATTAGGAGCAGATTCTACGGCTCGCGCTAACGGTTCAGTTGGTGGAGAAATTACAAAACGTCTAGTTGCAATGGCTGAGCAAAGCCTTGGCGGATTCCACAAATAAATATATATGGCAAAAAGGTCTCAAGGCATATGCCTTGAGACCTTCCTTAATTTATTGCAACATTTGTAAAAACTTCTTCGTACGTTCTTCTTTTGGATTTGTAAATACATCTTCTGGTGTACCTTGTTCAACAACGACACCGCCATCCATGAAAATAACACGGTTCGCAATTTGATGTGCAAAACGCATTTCGTGCGTTACAATGACCATCGTCATACCTTCTTTAGCAAGTTCTTTCATTACTTTCAGAACTTCTTGAACAAGTTCAGGATCAAGTGCTGACGTCGGCTCATCAAATAGTAACACTTCCGGCTCCATCGCAAGCGCGCGCGCAATTCCAACACGCTGTTGTTGTCCGCCTGATAATTGAAATGGATATAAATCCACTTTATCTGCTAAACCAACTTTTTCAAGGAAGTAGTTTGCTTTTTTCTTCGCTTCTTCTTTCCCTACTTTTTTCACTGTAATGAGTCCTTCCATTACGTTTTGAAGTGCTGTCAAATGAGGGAATAAGTTATGGTGCTGGAATACCATACCTGTTTGCGTACGAAGATTTACAATATCTTTCTTCGATACTTTTTGAGCAAAATTAAGCTCTTTATTGCCGATGCGAATGCTACCGGCGTTTGGTGTTTCTAGTACGTTAAGACAACGTAAGAATGTCGTTTTACCAGATCCAGACGGTCCAATAATAACAACAACCTCGCCTTTCTCAACTGTTAAATCTATATGCTTTAGTACGGTATTATCTCCGAAACTTTTTTGTAAGTGCTGAATTGAAATCATAAAAACAAAAACTCCTTTTGTAAAAGGATTATTTTAATGTGTAGCGTTCTGAACGCTTCTCTAACATCTGTTGTACGATTGATAATAAGAAACAAATAACCCAATAAATAAGACCTGCTTCAAAATAAACAATTAAAAACTCGTAGTTCATCGCCGCAATCTCCTGCGCTTTTCGGAACATTTCTGTTACTAAAATTAATGATGCTAATGAAGTATCCTTCACTAAGCTAATAAATGTATTCGAAAGCGGTGGAATTGATACGCGCGTTGCTTGTGGTAAAATAACACGTTTTAATGCTTGTGGATATGTCATCCCAATTGTGTAAGCTGCTTCCCACTGCCCTTTCGGAATGGAAAGGATAGAAGCACGAATAATTTCAGATGCATATGCACCGACATTTAATGAAAATCCAACAACTGCTGCTGTATATGGCTCAACTTCAATATTAAGAGTTGGAAGACCATAGAAAATAATAAATAACTGTACAAGAAGTGGCGTTCCGCGAATGATAGATACATAGATACGAGCAATCCATTGTAAAATACGACTACCAGAAATACGTGCGAGCGCTGTTAACGTTGCCAGTATAATCCCGATAATAAATGTAATAAGCGTTAATGGAATTGTCGTAAAAACAGCTTCCTTCAGCATAGGCATGAAGGAAGACTGCATAATATCTATCCAAGTAGACAATCGATCTGAAACCAATGCACTACTTAGATACATTTTCACCGAACCATTTTTTCGTTATTTTGTCATACGTACCGTCTTTTTTCATATCTTCTAACGCTTTATCTACTTCTTGTACAAGCTTAGTGCTACCTTTACGGAATAAGAATCCACTTTCTGAAGCTTCTTTTTCAGTATCTACAATTTTAATTTTCGCATCTTTTTTCGTTTCTAAGTAGTTTAGTACTGATAACTTATCATTGATTGTGAAGTCAACGCGTCCTGAAGCTAATAATTCTGCTGCTTGGCTAAATCCTTCTACACCAATAATTTCCGCACCATTTTTCTTAGCGATATCTGCATAGTTACTCGTTAAAGATTGTGCTCCTTTTAGTCCTTTTACATCAGCAAATGTAGCAGGCTTATCTTTATCTTTTGCAATAACTAATGCCGCTGAAGATGAAACGTATGGCTTAGAGAAATCGTATTTCTTTTGACGATCTTCACGAATACCAACTTCGTTTGCAACCATATCGAAACGTTTTGCATCAAGACCAGCAAGTAAGCTATCCCATTGTGTTTCTTTAAATACAGGTTTTACACCTAAACGTTTTGCAACTTCTTCTGCTAATTCAACATCGAATCCAGTTAATTTATTGCTTGAATCGTGGAACGTAAATGGTGGGTATGTACCTTCTGTACCAATTACAAGTTCACCGCTTTGTTTAATCTTTTGTAACGCGTCTTGACTAGCTGTATCTTTTTTCTCTTCTTTACCGCAGCCGGCTACAATCCCGATCGCTAATGTAGTTACTGCAAGCACTGAAAATAATTTCTTCATGATTGTAATCCTCCAAGTATTCTGATAGGAATTTAAAAACTATATTGATTGTATGCAATCTTGAACAATTTTTCAATGAAAATGTTCTTATTTAGTTTATCCTTTTTCTTCATAATCAAACAAAAGGGAAAAATAACGCCACATACAAAAAATAAGTAACATTTTTTAATATAGCATTTATAAAGAAAAAGGTAAAACAATACTTCTTATTTAACTGTCGTAATTCGCTAAAGAGTCGACATGTTCATCAATAAAAAAGAACTTGTGAAAATCACAAGTTCTCCTCCATACCTATTAAGCACTCTGATTGCCTTCCATTTGCGTTTTATACATATCATAATAACGCCCACGCTTTTTCATGAGTTCATCATGAGACCCTTTTTCCAAAATCGTCCCTCTATCGAGCACAATAATTTGATCTGCGCTTTTAATTGTTGAAAGGCGGTGAGCGATAATAAACGTCGTTCTTCCTTTTTTCACAACTTCTAGTGCTTGTTGAATCATCGCCTCTGTTTCTGTATCAATACTAGACGTTGCTTCATCTAGTATTAAGATAGCTGGATCAAAAGCAAGCGCCCTAGCAAACGAAATAAGCTGACGTTCTCCAGTGGAAAGCGTACTTCCCTTTTCTGTAATTTCTTCATTTATATTGTTTGCAAATCTTTCAGCACCAACATCACGTAGCGCCTTTACAATGCGCTCTTTTGAAATTTTTTCGTTTTCTAAGCTTACGTTGGAAGCGACCGTCCCGCTAAAAAGAAACGGGTCTTGCAGTACGATTCCCATATGCTCACGAGTTGCTTGTTTCGGCATTTCTCTTACATCATGACCATCAATCGTAAGCT
The DNA here is from genome assembly GCF_038008465.1 of Bacillus sp. CH_48. NCBI lineage: Bacteria > Bacillati > Bacillota > Bacilli > Caryophanales > Bacillaceae > Bacillus > Bacillus sp. CH_48. The sequence goes on from NZ_JBBOZF010000001.1 coordinate 665,428, forward strand.
TTCCTTTTTCAAACTCATAAAATTGAAAGAGTACATTCATGATAGAACTTTTTCCTGATCCAGTATGACCGACAAGTGCCACTGTCTCGCCTTGTTTCGCTTCAAAAGAAATATTTTTTAACACTTCATCTTTTCCATTATAAGAAAATGATACATTATCAAATTTTACATTTCCTTTTAAACGAGGCATACGTTCTTCTTCTACCGCTTCTCCTTTTTCCTCTAACAATTCAAAGACACGTTCTGATGCAACGCGCGCTTGCTCTAAGTTTGCAAGCTGGTTCACCATATTCGTAATTGGCGAGAATAATCGTGTTAAATAATCGACGAACGCATACAGTACCCCAAGTGAAATAATACCTGTAGCACTTAATGACGCACCGCCGAAATACCAAATCACTCCTGTGAAAGCGATATTTCTTAATACAGCTACTAAGTTATGCGAAGTTGCTGCATTTAAATTTAAAATTTTATTTTGATACTTAAAATAATCGCCGTTTAATTCTTCAAATTCTTTTTTCGTTTCACGCTCTTGACGGAACGCTTGAATAATTGGCATCCCTTGAATGGATTCATTCACTGTTCCGTTAATATCGGATAAACGTGAACGCATTTTATGATTATATACAGACGCATATTTTCTATAAAGAATCGCCCAAACAATTAAAATTGGGATAATTAATAAACATAATGAAGCGAGCTTCACATCTAATAAAAATAGCGCAGCGAATATCCCAATAATATAAATGATACTAGAAACGAATGTTGCAAGTACAGTTACATATAAATCACGAATGGCCTCTGTATCATTCGTCACACGCGAAACAATTTTCCCTGCCGGTAAATGATCGAAATAACGAATCGGCAACGTTTGAATATGAGAAAACACATCTTCCCTCATAATTTGAATAATTTTGTTCGCTGCCTTCTGCAAGAAGAACTGCTTTCCGTATGCAAATAATGATACGACTACTAATAAAGCGAAATAGCCACCACCAAGTAATAATAGACGGTTTATTTCTGGTTTATAAAATGCAAACACTTCTTCTTTCGTTAATGCCTTCGCTTTATACACTTGCACCGCCTTACCATTTTGAACGGTAATCATATCACCTTTTACAGTACGTGACCCTTCAATACTCACTTTATTCGGTACAAAATAATATTGAAAACCGACTTGCATCACACGTACTTCTTTACCTTTTGTCTCGCCTTGTTCAAAGCGATCACTTCGCTTATAAAAAGCGCCATTATATGAAACAGCTTCTTCACTCTTTTCTGTTTCATACCAAGGTTTCTCTATCCCGACGATATGATCATCAATCATCGTTTTAGCGACGAAAGGACCAGCAAGCTCTGCAATGACGAAAATAAATAACATTAGCATCGCTGCAAAAATCGTCCCCTTCACTTTCATCGCATATTGAAACAATCGTTTTGAAACGCTCATATTTTCACCCCACTATCCGCACTTTCACTTTCACCTTGTTGTCTTTCAAACTGCTCAGCATACCAGCCTCCGCTCTGGATAAGCTGAGCATGTGTACCTTCTTCCATTACTTGCCCCTCATCCATAACGAGAATCCAATCCGCATGTTGCACTGCAGATAAACGGTGCGTCGTAATAATCGTCGTCTTTCCGCTTCTTTCTGTTCTTATATTTTCAATGATCGCTGCTTCCGTACGAGCATCTACAGCTGATAAAGAATCGTCCAAAATTAAAATTTCTGGATTTTGAATAACAGCTCGCGCAATCGAGATCCTTTGTTTTTGCCCTCCTGATAAAGAAACACCTTTTTCTCCAACGAGCGTTTCTAATCCTTCTGGTAAAAACTCTAAGTCTTTTTTAAACGCAGCAATTTCAATTGCTTTCTCAAGTTCTTCTTCCGTCGCTTCCCTATTTCCGAATAAAATATTTTCTCTCGCTGTTTTTGAGAACAAAATATGTTCCTGAGGTACATACCCAATCCATCCGAGTACATTTTCATTCGTTATTTTATCTAATGTCACATCAGAGACCGCAATATCTCCATCTCCAAGCGGATATTGACGAAGAAGCTGACGTACAAGCGTCGTTTTCCCGCTTCCTGTTTTTCCGACAACCCCTAGCGTTTCTCCTTGCTTTAATGTGAAAGAAACCTTTTTTAAATTTTCTTCAGTTGATGAAGGGTATGAGAAAGACACATCATCAAACTGAATATAATCCGGATCTTGCACAAGCTTTGGATGTTTTGGATTCTTTACATCTGGCTCATACGCTAACGTTTCATTCACACGGTCAAGCGAAGCATTTCCTCTTTGCATAACATTGATTAATTCACCAATTGCAAACATCGGCCAAATCATCATCCCTAAATACACGTTAAAAGAAACGAGTTCACCAAGCGTCACCTTTGACTGGAACACAAGGTATGCACCGTACACTAAGCCGATTAAATAACTAAGACCGACAAGCATTTTCACAGTTGGTTGGAATAATGCATCAATTCTTGCTACCTTCATATTTTTTTCGTAGACGTCATCTCCTAAATGATGAAATCTTTCCTCGTCTGCATTCTCTTGTACGTATGCACGAATAACACGCACACCAGCAATCGATTCAAGTACTTTATCATTCATATCTCCGAACGCATCTTGCGCGACTGTAAATCTCTCATGCAATTTCTTTCCATATATGTTCATCGCATACGCCATAATCGGAAGCGGTATAAGCGCCGCAACTGTAAGCTCCCAACTAATTGTAAATCCCATCATAAAGACAATCGTAAGCATATATAAACTCGAATCCACGAGCGTTAATATACCGAAACCAGCTGTCATAGCAATTGCTTTTAAATCATTTGTCGCTCTCGCCATTAAATCACCCGTACGATTTTTATGATAAAACGTCGGTGTCATTTTAAGTAAATGCCCCATAAATTTAGAGCGCATCGTTTTCTCCAGTACGAATGCTCCCCCAAACAGCTGGTGTTGCCAAACGAAAGTAAGACCATATCCAATTACCGTAACCCCTATTAAAATGAGAATAAATTGCATAATCTCCGCATTCGTTAACGTTCCTGTTTTTATATTATCTATCGTAACCCCTAACACTTTCGGGGGAATGACTTCAACTATATTTACAATTAAAAGAGCTCCAATAGCGATACTATATCTCTTCCAATGCTCTTTAAAAAACCATTTTAGCTTTAGTAATACTGATAACAATGTAACCTCTCCCTTCTCGTTCTCGTTTAACTCTCACTTCTTTATCCACTATCCAGACCCATCACATTTACATTTCGTAACCCATACAATCTCATCACATTTTTCCACCTTCCAAAATTTTCATCGTAACCATACAAGGAAAAATAAACAAAAAAAAGCATACCGCCGCTTGACGATATGCACAAAAATGCATAAAAAGCGTACGTTACGATATACGCAACGTACGCTTCTTATAAGACAGAGAATGCCTTATATATCCGCACGGGTTGCGTAATGATATGAATGTTTTCTGCCATTTAACAGAGCTAAGCCCATTACATTTACGATTACAATCATTACGCACACCCCTTTCATTTATTTTCCATTTATAATCTTACAACTTTATTGAGTATTCTGTCAATTATTTTTTTACAAACTGAATAAAAATATACGCTACATCATTTTGAAATAAGAGAATATTCCGTAAGAAAGGGCATACAAAATAAAAAAAGAATAAGAAATCGTTTTCACAAACATTTCATTTGAAAAATGTTATCAAACCCCCTACAATCACCTTATACTCACTCTTACAAGTTGCTATTTTAGGAGGACTAATCATGACAACTAGCAATACGTACAAATTTTATTTAAACGGAGAATGGAGAGAAAGCTCTTCAGGAGAAACAATCGAAATTCCATCTCCATACTTACACGAAGTAATTGGACAAGTACAAGCAATTACTCGCGGAGAAGTAGATGAAGCAATTGCATCTGCAAAAGAAGCTCAAAAATCATGGGCTGAAGCTTCCCTACAAGATCGCGCAAAATACTTATATAAATGGGCTGATGAGCTCGTAAATATGCAGGATGAAATTGCCGATATCATTATGAAAGAAGTCGGTAAAGGCTATAAAGATGCGAAGAAAGAAGTTGTTCGTACAGCTGACTTCATTCGTTACACGATCGAAGAAGCTTTACATATGCACGGAGAAAGCATGATGGGCGATAGCTTCCCGGGCGGAACGAAATCTAAACTTGCGATTATCCAACGTGCACCACTTGGTGTTGTATTAGCAATCGCACCATTTAACTACCCAGTAAACTTATCTGCTGCAAAACTTGCACCAGCATTAATTATGGGTAACGCTGTTATTTTCAAACCAGCTACTCAAGGTGCAATTAGTGGTATTAAAATGGTGGAAGCACTTCACAAAGCTGGCCTTCCAAAAGGTCTTGTAAACGTAGCTACAGGACGCGGTTCTGTAATTGGTGACTACTTAGTAGAACACGAAGGCATCAATATGGTATCGTTCACAGGTGGTACAAACACAGGTAAACATTTAGCGAAAAAAGCTTCAATGATTCCACTTGTATTAGAACTTGGTGGTAAAGATCCTGGTATCGTTCGTGAAGATGCTGACTTACAAGATGCTGCAAACCATATCGTAAGCGGTGCATTCTCTTACTCTGGTCAACGTTGTACAGCTATTAAACGTGTACTTGTACACGAAAACGTAGCGGACGAGCTTGTTAGCTTATTAAAAGCGCAAGTAGCTGAACTATCAGTTGGATCTCCAGAACAAGACAGCACAATCGTTCCATTAATCGACGACAAGTCTGCTGACTTCGTTCAAGGCTTAGTTGACGATGCTGTTGAAAAAGGTGCTACAATCGTTATCGGTAACAAACGTGAGCGTAACTTAATTTACCCAACATTAATCGACCACGTAACAGAAGAAATGAAAGTTGCTTGGGAAGAGCCATTCGGCCCAATCCTTCCAATCATCCGTGTTTCTTCAGATGAGCAAGCAATTGAGATTGCTAACAAATCAGAGTTCGGTCTGCAAGCAAGTGTCTTCACAAAAGACATTAACAAAGCATTTGCAATTGCTAACAAAATCGAAACTGGTTCTGTTCAAATTAACGGACGCACAGAGCGCGGTCCTGACCACTTCCCATTCATTGGTGTAAAAGGTTCAGGTATGGGCGCACAAGGTATTCGTAAGAGCCTTGAGTCTATGACACGTGAAAAAGTAACAGTATTAAACTTAGTTTAATTTTATATGTAGAAGCTGATCTAGTTTAGATCGGCTTCTTTTTATATCAAATAATTATTCATTCCTAATCACAAACTCTTCTCTATAATCTGATTATTACTATATCCATTGACGTATAAAAATTCATTTGTTACTCTTAAAGACGTTAATTTAATATTTAAATCCTCATTCGTATCTCGGTGAGGTAGAGGTTGCAATCATTAAGAGTATCATTTCAGGAGATGTAGTGGCATTGATGAAGAAATGAGAAAGGAATGGTTGCCGAAGTAAGTCGTGTCCACCATGCACACTTGCTGGGTCTGCATTTAATAAGTGCAGAACTGTCACAAACGTTTCGTTTGTGGAGAGCTATCGAGAGATATGTCGTGGGTTTCTTATAAGATAGAAAGCATGTAGCGGCAGATTACGTGCTTTTTTTGTTTTGTTTGGGACTTCTCTTCTCTACTAAGAAGACATACATATCTCCTCGCTTGACTTGGTTATACTAACTTTGGAGGTATTTTCTATGCAACAAAAAAAATGGGGCTTTTGGGTACTAACAGCTTTCGTTGTCGGTAACATGGTTGGCGCTGGTATTTTCATGGTGCCAAGTACGTTGGCACAAACAGCAAGCCCACTCGGTGTCACTTTAGCTTGGTTAACTACAGGGTTTGGTGTTTTAATGCTAGCTCTTGTTTTCGGTAATTTAGCAATTCGTCGTCCTGATTTAACGACAGGGCCACAAAGTCATGCATATGCTTTATTCTCAACACCAAAAAAGAAAAAAATGGCTGGCTTCAGTATGGTATGGGGATATTGGGTTGCAAACTGGGCAAGTAACGTTGCCATCATTACATCATTTGCGGGATATTTATCACTCTTCTTCCCAATTATGAAAGATACGCGACTACTATTTTCAATCGGTTCTTTTAACATAGAAGTCGGAAAACTAATTACATTTACGATTTGTTCCATCTTACTTTGGGGAACTCATATTATATTAACAAATGGTGTAAGCGGAGCTGGAAAGCTAAACTTCTTAGCAACAACAACGAAAGTAACTGGATTCCTTTTATTCATCGTCGTTACGTTATTTGCATTCGAAGCTTCTAAGTTTGGACAATGGTACACGCCGATGATTGATAAATCAGGTGTATCACATGGTCTTCTTTCACAAGTAAATTTAGCTGCTCTTACAACGCTTTGGGCGTTTATCGGAATTGAATCAGCCGTTCTTTTATCAAACCGTGCTGTTTCCCCAAAAACGGTAAAACGTGCAACAGTTGCGGGATTACTTATTACAGTTGCGATTTACTTAGGAATTACAATTTTAACAATGGGTGTACTTCATGTTGATAAATTACAAGCTTCGGAACGTCCATTAGCAGATGCACTAAACGCTGCAATGGGTCATGGCGGCGGGAAACTTATGGCATTACTTGCTCTTACTTCCCTGTTCGGTTCTATCTTAGGCTGGATTTTATTAAGCTCAGAAGTACCTTATCAAGCAGCAAAAGAAGGTTTCTTCCCTTCCTTCTTCACGAAAACAAATAAAAAAGGAAGTCCAATTTACTCATTACGATTAACAAACATTATGTCGCAAGTATTCCTATTCTCAACATTATCAGGAACTATTGCGGAAGCTTATACATTCGTTATTACCGTATCAACACTGGCCTACCTCATTCCATATCTCGTTTCACCAATCTTCCAGTTAAAACTAGTCGCAACTGGTGAAACATATAAAAATGAAATGCGGGCAAGAATTACAGATGGTATAGTCGCAGTGATCGCACTTTGCTACGCACTATGGGTTATTAAAACCGGCGCATCCGATATAAAAACGTTCCTTCTCGGAATTGGTTTATTCGTAATTGGATTTGCTTTCTATCCATTAATGAATCGTGATCAGAAAAAAAATAACGAAAAGAAAAACGGGCAAGTTGCATAACGCAATTTGCTCGTTTTTTCTTTTGTAAAACATATATAATAGAACAAAGAGGTGAAAAACATGTCAATCGAATCGCTATGGAGCAGTCGCTTCCAACAACATATTCAAAATATCATTACATACTTTGCACGTATGATTAACGGTTTACTATATAGCTTTATCTTTATTTCATGCGTTGGTGCATATTATTATGCTCAGTTTCTAAAAGCATCTCCTTCTAAAGGAATATCTTTAATAATTATAACGATTGTACTTACGTTCATTATAACGAGATGCCCTATCCGTACATTTATTCAAAAACCTGATGCTGTCTATTTGCTTGCATTAGAAGAGAAACTAACATCCTATTTCAAAAAATCTCTTCTATATAATTACATCATTCAGCTTTTCCCATTATTATTTACGTTCCTTATTCTCGTACCACTTGCTATGCAATCATTACAATTAACTGTACCTTTTTTATGTACAATCTTTATCGTGTTAATGATTACGAAAGCCTGGAACATGTACATACATTGGATGTGGCGTGATAGTCACGAAAAAAATATATGGCTGATCATTCGTATTACTTGTAACGCCCTAATCATTTACATGCTGTTTTATTCCGCAAATGTTCTCATATTGGGCGGACTACTCTTACTACTTGCTTTCCTACTTCTATATACGAAAAAACAGCCTACAAAACGAATACCGTGGGATTACATAATCGAGCAAGAAGAAAAAATGAACGTTCGTTTTTATCAATTTGCTAGCATTTTCACAGATGTTCCGCAACTGAATAAACAAGTAAATAAAAGAAAATGGCTTACAAATTGGATTGAACCTTTATTACATAAAAAACGAGCAACTTTCTTCTACTTACATACACTAGCATTTTTACGTGGAAATGATTATTTCGGTATATATATTCGCTTAGGATTGATCGGTGCTTTCGCCTTATATTTCATACCAAATATATACGTAAAAGGTGCTATCACTTACATCGTTCTATATATGATCTCTATCCAGCTTCGTTCACTATGGAAATATTTTTCGGGAAATATTATTGCAGCATTATATCCAATCCATACTGAAGAAAGAATGAAACAATTTCTTAGCTTAATCTTTATATTGCTAAGTATTCAACTCATTTTATTTTCGAGTGTTATACTCATTGCTACAGGTCAATTTTTACATAGCCTTATCATTATGATTGTCGGGTTACTCTGGATCAAATTTATTATTGTACCAAAAACGAAGCAACGCGTTTCTTCGTTTTAACGAAAAGAAATCTCTTAAACGCCAAGGAGAAAATAAATTATCCTTGGCTTTTTTATTTTGCTTCCTCAAACAAGAATCACTGAAACAACCGATATTTTATGATTTTTACATACAAAAACGATAATACATGTTTACGACCTAATAAAAAGGGTATTTATTAAATTAACAGGGCAAAGGAACTGGAGGGAATGAAAAAATATGAATTAAAGTTTCACTTTATAAAAGGTATTGCTCAAGGAAGATTCTGGAACCGATAATATAATGTAAGGAGCGGATTAGAATGAGTAAAAAAATTGCTATTTTAATAACGGATTATTTCGAGGATACAGAATACACAGAGCCAGTAGAAGCTTTTAAACAAAAGGGATATGAATTCACAACTATTGAAATGGAAAAAGGAAAAACGGTACACGGTAAGCAAGGAAAAAGTGAAGTCGTGATTGATAAAAGTATTGATGATGTTTCTCCAGAGAACTTTGATGCCCTCTTCATACCGGGTGGATTTTCTCCAGATATACTTCGTGCCGATGAACGTTTTGTTCGCTTTAGTAAAGCATTTATGGATGCGGAAAAACCTGTTTTCGCTATTTGTCACGGACCTCAGCTACTCATCACTGCACAAACACTTGAAGGACGTGATGTAACTGGATATAAATCTATTGAAGTCGATTTGAAAAATGCCGGCGGGAACTTTCATGACAAAGAGGTTGTCGTATGTCAAAATCAGCTAGTAACAAGTAGACAGCCAGAGGACATCCCAGCGTTTATTGAAGAATCGTTGCGTATATTAGGATAACTACTTCGGTTAACTAACCTCCTTTTATTTACATGAAAATAATTAATCAGTGGGGTTTTATTCATCCCCCACTGATTAATTATCCCTCACCAACTGGTCGTTTGCAGGAAATCCGACCACCACAAATAGCAGGATAAATAAAAAAGGGGGGAATCCAAAAGTTCAGTTTTAATAATCTTTTGGATTCCCCCCTTTTCTCGCCCCAAAATTCCTTTTCACTTTTCATAGGCATTTCTCATATAGTGAAAATGACTATATAATTCCTATCCATAAGTTAAATAATGATTTCGCACATATATAAATACAAAAGATGGGAGCCTTATTTATGAATAACAATCCGCCTTCAACGCCCCAAGACAACTCCGAAAACAATAGCCGTGATATTACACTGCAAACATTAAGGGTCATCGGACTCGTCGTCCTTATTAGTGGTTATATCCTCGTTGCGCTCTCTGAAGTAGGTGAGCTGAAAACCTTATTAACAAATCCGAATGCTAACCCTGATTTGGCTGAAGTTGATCCGTTTTAAAAAGAATAACATATCACCCTTCCTAAAAAAACGTAACAACTGATTCATTCGGCTGGGCAAATTTTGCGAAGTTATGGATAGAGTCATCCCCGCATTAAATACGGGGATGACTCTAATTATTGAATGACTTCTTCTAAATGATTCTTCAAGTTCCCTAAATACTTCTCTATATCCGGATTCTTCACCACATCATAACAAGCAAAACTCTTTAACGGACTCATACCGAGAAACTTCTGCACGCGGTGTAAATGACTAAGCGCTGATTCTAAACTTTCTCCTTCAAAGAACTTCGTCTTATCTCCAAATGCTTTTTCAGGTGCATTCCAAGTTGTAGAGAACATATACTCTTTCTCTTTTAATAAACCACCTGTTCCATATTCATCAGCACCTTTAAAGAACAAACCGTATTCATATACTTCATCCATATACGTTTTAAATAAGCCCGGTACACTAAACCAGTAAATCGGCGTTTGATAAATCACAACATCAGCCCATAAAAACTTCTCTTGTTCTTCTTTAATACTATAGCCATCTTGAATCGTTGTTGTTTTCACATGATGCTTCTCACTTAATACCGTTACCATATAATCTACTAACGTTTTATTTAATCGTCCTTCCTTTGTACCGTATTTTTCATGTCCATTTATAATAAATATATTTTTCATCGTTTTTCTCTCCCCTATATGATCTACTCTTCAGCTATTAAGCCGAGTTGCTGCTGTAGTGTAAGATTATCTTCTAAATGCCAATCCTCCGTTATCTTTCCGTCTTTCACATGTAAAATATCAATTGCAAAAAAATTAATTTTCTTACCATTATGTGTTCCTGTAAAAGAAAGACGGGCTGTTACTTTATCACCAACAACTAATAAGTCTTCAATCTCGCAATGTATATCAGGCACAACTTTACGAAAATTTTGCGCTGCAAACTTTAATCCTTCAATGCCTTGTGGTCGCCCTTTCGGCAATGTATTATCGAAGAAATCCTTAGTAACAGTCTGCGGAATAAGTTCCTCCTTACCTGTATCCCAAAATGCATAAAAACGCTGCGCCGCATGAACCATTTCTGTCGCTTCTTTTTTACTTAGTGAGGGATCAATTGTCATTGCTTTTGGCTTTGGCATTTCTTTTAATAACTGAACTTCAGTTTTTTGTTCCACACCACATGCTACAAGCACAATACAAATAACAAACAAACTAAGAAATCCAAATAACTTTTTTATCCCCATGGAAATCACCACCTCCTTATATAAATCCTTTTTGTTTCGTATTGCTATTGTATATGCACTAACTTCCTTTATGGAAGTAGTGATATTTTTTTCATATAGTTACCAAAAGTATAGTTTTGTGATACTATAAAGCAAATTCATCCAAAAAAAATTTTATGGAGGCTAGTTCCATGAACGATATAAATCCAGTTGAATTAACGAAAGGTTTACCTGGCATACCTTGTCCCATCGCTAAAACGCTTGATGTTATTAGTACAAAATGGACATTTTTAATCATTCGTGATCTTCTTATCGAAGGAACATTACGCTTTAGTGATTTACAAAAATCAATGGATGGGATTAGTCCAAAAACATTATCACTTCGACTAAAAGAATTAGAGTCTCAAGGCATTATAACGAGAAAAGTATATCCAGAAGTTCCGCCTCGTGTAGAGTACACATTAACGAATAAAGGAAAGCAATTAGAGGGGATTTTTATTGAATTAAAACGGTTTGGATTAAGCTTATAAAACAAAAAAGCCTTACCGTTAAAGTGAAGTGAACCCGAATAGTGGTACATGAAAAAAATAAGAGTTCATTACCCAGAAGAAGTAAAGTGGAAAGTGATTGAAATGAAAAAGGATGGGTATTCCAATTGGACCATTATGGAGAAACTCGGAATTAAAAATGTTTCCCAAATTAAGATATAGATGAAATGGTATCGTACAGATCAAACGTATCAGTTTCAACAACCTGTAGGAAAACAATATTCTTATGGAAAAAGACCAAAAGAGCTCAGTGAATTAGAATAGCTACGTATAGAAAATAAACACCTAAAAACAAAATTACTTGTATGGGGAAATTATCTGGAAATCGAAAGGGGCTGAAATCAGAAACTGTAGTTACTTTATGGAAAAATTTAAAAACAAAAATAACGGTAAAAGAATTGCGTAACGTATTAGAATTACCCCTTCCACATTTTATCGTTAATTACAACGAACGGAAGATCTGAAAGATGATATAGGGGTACAGACACATCGCCATCAAGCTAACAGAACAGATTGTCCCTAAACGAAAATTTTGTAGCTTTTTTAGCACGGAAGTTCATTATTATCGTTTTTTATGTTTCTTAACTTGATAGAGGTGTGGTGGATCCCTTTTTTAGAAGTAAATACTTCTAACACCTTGTAGTATTTGAAGATCAATTTTATCTGCTTTTGTCCTTTGAATTATAAAATCTAATCCATTTTTAGTATTGTCCGCATATTTAGGCATTGCTTCAAGTGTATCTGTCAATGGTTTGGTGAAATCGTCCCAGTGTATTGGAATAACAAGCTTCGGTTGTACTTTTCGTACAGCTTGCTCGTAATACATATTTTGGAAAATACTTTCCTGCTTTCCTAATCCCCCTATTCCTAAAAACAGGACATCAGCTCGAATATCATCTAATACACCTTCTATATAGTTAGCACTTGGTTTAACAAGGAAAGTTTTATTATTATACGTAATCAAGTAATCATATGAAGAGTCTTCATGATAATCTAGTGCTTTAGTTGGTTGTTTAAGTGGCTTTTTTATTTTTTCTCCTTCATCAAAGGTTGGTGAATGTTTCGATGGAAGGACAGTAACAGTAAAATCACCAAACTTCATAGCCTTATTTACTTCATATACAGACATCTGGTTCTTATTTATATCACCACCAATACCTATGTTAATTGCTGACTCTGAACCATATACATGTGTTCCAGTTCGTTTAGCTATGTAAGCTAAATCAAACGCATGATCATAATGTGTATGTGCAATAAATAATCCCTTAAGTTTATTATTATCAGCCCCTATTTGATTAAAAATTTTATCTACAGTATCTTCGTCTGTTTTTATATTGCTGAACAACATTTTTGGTAAGGATGGCCTAGAAATAAAACCATCAATCATTACTTGCGTATTTCCATCATCAAATAGTAAAGATGATGTTCCTAAGAATGTGACCTTTACCTCACCGTGATTCAATACTTTTTGTGTTGTTTTTGGAGCATAATATGCCTTGTATTGTTGAATATCTGCTGAAGGTGCTAAAAACTTATAATACACGAAAATAGAAGCGATTAGTACTAGTACTAATAATCCTATAAAAAACACCCTTAATTTATATTTCAAAAAACATTCTCCTTTCTAGACAAAAGATATTATTATTTGACTGTGCTAAATCCTCCTACTTGAGGTTACCACAAAGTATCTATAAAATTAAAAAAACACCATCCTTTCCTATGATTCTACAGAAAGAATAGCGTATTTTTTCATTTTAGGAGGAATTTTGTTTTGTTAGCCTGATAGCGATGTGGCGGTACCCCATATAGAAAAAACCGATTCCCTACACGTTAAGGATATCGGCTTTTGTTCATTCCATTATTCTTTACCAATTAAAACTTAGTAAATTTTAATTCAAACATTAAAATTATTTATTACTTATACACAACTTTAAAATAAGAATAAACCGTTAATACATAATACCCAAAATAGATTATGCAATATACACCACTACCAATTAATATAGGAATTATAATAGTATATTTAGGCATATTTGTTAGTATTGGTATAGCAAATAAGCTATGAGTTAGTCCGATTATCACAGGTAAAATAAAACTAAAGCTAACTTGTTTTGAAATTGACTTTCTTACTTCTTTTTTCGTAACACCAATTTTACGAAGTGTCTCATAATATCTCTGATTTGCATATGCTTCAGATAATTGCTTATAGTAGATAATAGAGCCTGTTTCCAGCACAAATACAGCCCCTAAAAAGATACCAATAAATAATATGAGCCCATACATCTCCATAACATCTAAATTTGTTTTATAGAAAGTATTGATTTTAAAAACATCATCATCAGGTACTATTTTTAATAAACCTTCAGTCAATTCTTTACTATCCTTTTGTTGTGCTACATCAATATTTTTCACGATATAGGTCTTATGTGTTTGCTTAACTATTTCATAGAGCTCATCAGGTACAACGACAACCAATTCTCCTAAATTTGTTAGTTTACGAATTTTGACGTCCTGCATGACAAATATTTTCGGCTCAACTTCAAGGGGTAATTGAATTCTATTTCCCTTTTCAAAATTCTTATCTTCATGTAGATTATATATAAATACTTCTCCCGGATTTAAGTTGAATTTTTTCACTCCCATATTTTTAGCGTTTCTATTCAACATAGATTGGGACATAAGCTGAAAATCATACGGTATTTTAAAAGGTGAATTGGGTAAAGCTGTACTTTCTTTTTCCTCAAAAGGACCTCCCTTAATCGTTACCATTTCAACTTCAAAATCACGGATAATTGAATTTTTTTTCTTGTTCTCTTCGAAAAGAGTCTGTATGCGCCTTTCAATCGCATTCTCTTGTTTTTTATATGAAAAACTGTACGGTGCCTCGCCTTTTGCTTCCAATTGTCCTTCGAAATACCCTGATACAACAGTACTAATTGCTGTTAAAGCTACAGCACTTAATAGAGCAATGATTGCAAGTAACTTTGCGTTTCCTTTTATCCGATATAACAACTGTGAAATATTTAGTATGTTCATACCATTGTAAAGTATGTTTCTTTTACTTCTTATTTTCTTTAATACAATTACTGTGTAAGATGAGAATAGAAAGTATGTTCCAAGAACAATTGCAATCAAAATAATAACCGGGACATACACAGGATCTTCCATAGGTCTCTTCACAAACTTTACGACTTCATTAAAATAAAAGGCTAAAACATAACCTATTCCTATTAAAATAATACTCATGTACGCCAACATTCTAGATCCTTTTGGCATACTTTCTCCTTTATGATCGGCTTGAAACATCTCAATTAAAGAAAATTGATAAATTATACGAGAACTTTTCCATGCAGTATATAATAAAATAGCTAAAAAGATGACAGATGTATCTATCAGCGATTTTATAGAAAACTCAAAATAAACAGGTGCATTTAATTTCATCAAGTTTGTTAGCAATTCTAAAGCTAATTTAGAACCTAAACTACCAATTAGTACTCCAATTACTAAAGCCACGCTCCCCATAATAATAGTTTCCCAAAATAGCATTGTACTGATTTGTTTTTTAGTTATACCTAATAAAGAGTACAATCCTACCTCTTTTTTGCGCTTCCTCATAAAAAAATTAGTAGAGTAAATAATAAATATCGCTATAAAAAGGATGAGAATTACTTTGGATGATTGAAGAACACTATTAACCATCACACTATCAACCATTACTTTTTTGATTTGAGCACTATAGCGAAGTGAGGCAAATATAAAATAGATAACCATACTCACAGTTAGGGAAACAAAATAGAGTATATACTCTTTAAAATTACGTCGTATATTACATTGAACGATATCAAATAACGTCATCCATTACACCTCCGGAAATGGATGACATTACGTCAACCACTTGTTGAAAGAACTGTTTACGTGTTAATTTCCTGCGATGTAATTCTTTACATAACTCACCATCTTTAATAAAAATAACTCGTTTACAGTAACTTGCTGCAAACGCGTCATGCGTTACCATTAGAATTGTTGAATTATCCTGTTCATTTAATGACTTCATACTTTCTAATAAGTCTGTGGCTGACTTAGAATCAAGCGCTCCTGTTGGCTCGTCTCCAAAGACCATACTTGGATTGGTAATAATTGCACGAGATGCTGCGCAGCGTTGCTTCTGTCCCCCAGATACTTGGTATGGAAATTGATTTAAAATATGCTCAATTTCAAACTTCTTCGCAATTTCCAAAACGCGTCGATCAATTTCGCTCGCTTCCACTTTTGATAACGCAAGCGGAAGGGCAATATTCTCTTTCACTATTAGCGTATCTAATAAATTATAATCTTGGAAAATGAAACCTAAATGGTTACGTCGAAATAATGCCAACGTATCATCATTCATCTTTACAATATCTTTTCCATCAATTAAAATCTCACCGCTAGTCACATTATCGATTGTAGAAAGAACATTTAATAGCGTCGTCTTACCTGAACCAGAAGGTCCCATAATTCCAACGAATTCACCTTCTTTTACTTGTAAGTTAATACCTTTCAACGCCTCAAGTGCATTTCCCCCTGTTTCATATACTTTTATTATATTTTTTGTTTCTAATACTGTTTTCATTTTTATATTCCTCTCTTCTCTTCATATCTATAGCCAAAAAAATCTATATAAAATTAGAAATAAGATTGCTTAACTTTTGGGTTACCTCAGGAAAGTCCTTATTTAAAAAGAGAAAATACACATGGGGGTATTCACCCTTTTTAGAACATCTTTCCTTTCACCTACACTATTATTCATAACGAAGACAATCAACTGGATCCAATTTAGATGCTTTATTAGCTGGAAGTATACCAGCGGCAATTCCGATTGATATTGATATTCCAACAGATAGTAGACCGAGATTTACAGAAATAATAAGTGGCCAGCCACCTATGAGTGCAGCTATCCAGGCAAAGATAATACCTAATCCAAAACCAATCGCTCCGCCCAATGCTGTTAAAATACAAGCTTCAATGAGAAATTGCATTAGTATTTCCCCTCTTGTTGCACCAAGTGCTTTTCGAACACCAATTTCACGCGTGCGCTCTGTAACGGATATAAGCATGATATTCATCACACCAGCACCACCTACCATTAAAGACATCCCAGCGATACAAGCGAACACCATTTTCAACTCTCGGGATGTTTCTTCTAGTCCTTGACTATTTGTTCCCGTATCCACCGCCGTAAATGGATGCTCAAATTCCGGTGATTTCAATTCATTTAATACAGATAAAGCTTGTTTCTCTACAGTTTCTCTTTCACTAGGAGAAGATAACTTAATTTGCACTGTATCATACTCCTCAATCCCTGAAATCAGCGGTACATTATCAATCGGTGTATACCCTACATAAGATTTAAATTGCCGGTTCAAACTATCCTCATGTTTGTACACCCCAGCAACCTTATATGGTTTTCCTTTTATATCTATATACAAATCATCTTTCCAAGTATCAAATACCTTTATAAATAAATCTTCATGGAGAATTACAATAGGAGTTGGTTTTTTTAGCTCATCCTCTGTTAACTCACGTCCATGTACCATTTTTATTTTACGATCCTGCATAAAATTACCTGTTCCCGCAAACAAATTAAAAGCAACATCTTGTGAACCCGTATATGCTTTTACGTTCATACTCACATCTGGATACACATCTTTTACACCAGGTATCATTTGTAATTGCTTTACCATATCTGATGTAATTTTCGCTTTCTCTAATGGGAAATCTGGATTGTTATACTCTATATTAATTTCATCCATATGGTTGTTCTTCTCAAACTCTTTTTGCATCTTTGCAGTTTGCCCATCACCCATTGCGAGAATCGTAATAATCGCAATGATTCCAATAATAAGTCCCAGCATCGTTAAAATGGATCGCATTTTATGTGCAAAGATAGAAGATATAGCCATACGTATATTTTCATGTATATTCAAATTTATTCTCTCCAATCCTGAACAATGTTTCCGTCACGAATAACAATTTGCCGTGCTGCAGCTTCCCCGATTTCACGATCATGAGTAATCATAATAATGGTTGAGCCTTGCTTGTTTAATTCGTAAAATAGATTTACAATTTGTTCACTTGTTTTCGTGTCTAGTGCACCTGTTGGTTCATCTGCCAAAATAAATTTCGGGTTATTTACAATTGCGCGTGCAACTGCAACACGCTGTTTTTGTCCACCTGACAATTCATTTGGAAGATGGGTAGCGTGACTAGCTAAACCAACTTTTGTTAAAGCTGCTAATGAACGCTCTTGCCTTTCTTTTTTATCGACTCCTGCATAAATAAGTGGTAATTCAATGTTTTGCAACGCTGTAAGTCGTGGCAATAACATGAAGTTTTGAAATACAAATCCAATCTCTTTATTACGAACATGCGCAAGTTCAGTTTCAGACATGTTTGAAATATTTTGCCCAGCTAATTCATACGTACCTGTCGTAGGCTTATCTAAGCACCCAATAATATTCATTAATGTTGATTTACCAGAACCAGAAGGCCCCATGATAGAAGTGAATTCTCCTTGATTTAGCGTTACATCAATTCCGTGCAATATTTGAATGGATTCTTCACCATTTTGAAAAGATTTTTTAATGCCTTGTAAGTTAATCATTGCGTGGAAACCTCCATACCGTCTTTTAGATTTACAGTAGGTCTAGAGATAATTTTTTCTCCTTTTTTCACTCCGGAAATTTTTGCTTCATTACCTGTTTCAAATTCAACCGTAACAACTTGTTCTTTTGCTTTTCCGTCTTTTACAACAAAGACAACATTTTTATCACCTTTTTTTAAAATACTGGTCTTTGGAATGACTGTACCCGTTGCTTCACCTGATTTAGTTTCTACGTATACGTGGAAACCATTTTGTAAGCCTTCACTATTGTCTAATGTCACAGTAAATGGATAACTAGAAACTGTTTTGTTTTCATCCATACTTTTTAATGGTGTAGAACCAATTTCTGTTACTTTTCCTGTCCATGTTTTACCCGCTACAGTTTTTGATGAAACTATTATTTCTTGTCCAATTTTTACATTAGCAAGTTCAAATTCAGACATTTGACCTGCTACTTTAAATGGACCTGCATGGCGAAGTGTAATTCCGCTCATACCGTTTCTTTCATTAGAAGCTGTAATAATATCATCAATTACACCGTCAGCAGGACTCATAACAGAAAGTGTGTTTACTTTCTCTTTTGCTACTTTAATCATTTCATCCGCTTTTTCTACTTCAAACTTCTTCATTTCAAGCTGTGATTCTAATTGTTGAATTTCAATCTCTGACGCTTTTACTGCTTCTGCAGGAAGACCAGCATTTTTATCTTTTTGTAGCTTTTGTTTTGCTGCATCAATTTGTTTTTGTTGTAATGTTACTTCTTTTTGTGCAATTTTCTTTTGCATTTCCACTTCTGTTACACCTTGTTTAACAGTTGGATCATTGTATTTAAACAGAAGCTGTCCTTTCTTTACTTCATCGCCTTTTTTAACAGCTAGTTCATTCGTACCTTTTGTTGGATCAAATGAAATGATCTCCATTCCATTTGGAATCACTTCACCAGCAAACTTTTGCTGATTTTCGATTTGTTTTTCTAGTACTTCAGATGTTTTATAGGTCATAACTGGTTCAGAACTTCCGGCAAAAGTCATATAAGCCCCAGCTCCTATACCAACTGTTAATACACCAACAATGACTACCTTATTTACTGTCTTCATATTATCCTCACTATTTCTTGTACTTTATTTTTGGAGACCATTATTTCCGTTTGTATAATTAGTTAACATTTTTAGAAATTATATATAAATTAGATTTCAAAGTATTAACATATCTCTTTTAAAATCAAATTGTGATAAAAATCTAGGCCTATACTTTTCGCAATATAAAAAGCCCCACCTTTTATTAGTAATTTCTCTTTGGCCTAACCTATAAATAGGATAGAAGAAATTAATTAAATAAAAAGTGGGGTAATAATTAAATATTTATTAAATTTTTCAATTCTCTTCTTTTGGTAATCTTACTTCAAAAATTGTTCTCACTACATTACTTTCTGCAGAAATCTTCCCATTATGTTTCTCAACAATATTTTTAGCAATAAATAATCCAAGACCCGTACTATTTTTCTGTACTGTTCTTGCTTTATCACCTGTATAAAACATATCAAAAAGATAGGGTAACTCTTCTTCTGAAATACTTTCTCCATAATTAATAATCTGTACAACAACGTCTCCATCTTCACTGTATCCATTCATATCAACAAACTTCCCATTATTTCCATATCGAACCGCATTTGTTAGAAGATTTTCAAATACTCGTGCTAACAAATTCCCGTCACCGTTGATAGTTAAATTTGGTGCAACATGTAATCTAGCCTCTAATTGATTTTTCTCTAATAATGGATATAATTCCAAATCTAATTGCACGAGCAATTCACTTATATTAATGTTTTTTTTATCTATTTGTTGTACACCATAGTCCATTCGTGTAATTTCAAATAACTCATCAATTAAACTTTCAAGTCGTTGTGATTTTGCGAATGCAATTGTAGAATAATATTTAATTTGTTCCGCAGTTAAGTTTTTCTCATTGAGAATTAAATCTAAATAACCTAGGACAGATGTTAATGGTGTTCTTAAATCATGAGCTAAGTTAACAACAAGTTGATCTTTACTACTTTCTGCAAAGTCTCCTCGTTCAACCGCCTCTTTTAATTTTTCACTTGCAATATTAATTGCGCGTGCAATATCGCTGAATTCATCATTTGATGAAATATAAACTTTATGTGTGAAATCTCCTTTAGAGAGATGATGAATGCCATTAGAAATTTCATCAAAATACCTTAAATAAGGTTTCGTTAAAAAGAAAAAGAATAAAATAGATAGCAAAGTGAAGGAAAGGAAAGAAAAATAAATACTTCCCCCAACCACTCTATTTGCTACATAGTCTTCATGACTAACCATCATTCTAAAAGAGAACCCTAATGTTTTATAAATTATATATGTTCCGAAAGCTGCTAACATCATACTTAGTGCAAACAAGGCAATCATTTTAAACCTAAAACTTTTTATTATTTTAGCCATTGAAAGTATAACCTACTCCCCATATCGTTTTTATTAACTTGTTCTTCCTTTTATCTTCTCCAAGTTTCTTTCGTAAAGTACGAATATGCACCGTAACTGTATTATTGTTATCATCATAATAATCATTTGTCCATATCTGCTGAAAAATATTTTCAAGGCTATATACTTTTTTCGGATGACTTGCCAATAAATATAAAATCTCAAACTCTTTTGGTGTCAAATCAATTCGTTCTCCGTATACATGTACCGTTCTTTTCTCAAAATCAATAACAACGCCTCCAGCCTCTAAAACAGATGTTTCTTCTACTTTCGGTTGATTTAACGTAAGAAATCGGCGAAGTTGAGCATTCACACGTGCAACTAATTCAATTGGTGTAAAAGGTTTCGTCATATAATCATCTGCACCTAGTACAAGACCCGTCACTTTATCAAAATCAGATGTTTTCGCACTTAAGAAAATAATTGGCATATTTTGTTTGGTACGGATTTGACGCGTCACCTCATAACCATCCATTTTTGGCATCATGATGTCTAAAACCACTAAATCAATTGCCTGCGATTGAATAATTTCAATTGCGTCTTCTCCATCAGTTGCTTTTACAACCTGGTATCCTTCTTTTTTTAAATGTATTTCAATTAATTCAGCAATCTTCAAGTCATCATCAGCTATTAGAATTGTAATCTGCTTCATTTTATCCTACCTCTTCTTTTTCTTCCTCATATTCAAATACAAAATTGATTACTCTATTAATTTCATCTGCAAAATTACTAATGTGTAATTCATTCTTTTTGAAAATAGTTTGAATTCCTATCATTCCTAAAAAAAAAACATTCTTTTAGTATTTTTTGAATGGCTATAAAATTCCACGTTTCTACATTGAAATCTTATCATTTTCAGAAGGAAAGTGCAGAATGTCTCTAATAAAGCATATTTTTAAATACCTTACTAGCATCATTCTAATATTTTCCCTCATTGAAAATGTAGCTCCATTATGAATAGAACTTATCGCATACAGTCAAGTTTGGAATAAAGTATCATTGACTAGATAACAAGCAAAACCAGCTCGTATTCCATTACATACATATCAAATATATATAATATCTAGATTGCTTTTTAGCCATACATCTAAAGTTCCTTTATCAATCCATAGTTTCTTCTATAATTTTGAAGGCATCCTCCTTTTTTTTTATACGTACATACTTTTTCTACCCATGGAAAATAAATTATTAATTTGTCTTTATCTTGTACCATTTTTTGTTTTTGAGTAAAATTGTTTCCATAATCAATATTTATCCATTTATTATCAAGCCAAGTGTATGTCCCTGCATTTTTATATTCATTTGCTATTTTTTGAGTATGCATCTCTATTAACCATATAGTTTTCTTTTTTTATTTTCTGGATTAACTTCGATTTTCTTATCAAACTGGTAAGAAACCGGACAAGTAGTGTCATTATCCGCTAATCTCCAATTCCCATTCAATTCTTTACCGCTACATCCAATTAGCAATAAACTAAGGCTAATTGGAACAATTAACTTTTTTATTTTTTTCATTATACATTTACCTTTCATTATCACTTTTTTATCTAATGCGTAGCTCAGTACAATTCCTTCTTTAACAGAAAGGTATTATATGAATTCCAACATGTATAAGATAGAGAAAATTAATTAAATAAAATGTAGGGCAAATATAAAATTTTCATTAAATTTTTAAACTCTCTGCATTTTGCAATCTTATTTTAAATATTGCTCTTAGTTCATTACTTCCAGCAAGCCTTGTTCACTTATGCTATTTAAAGATACCTTTAAGCAAAATAAATGTGCTTAAAAATATCTTCCTATAAAAGATTAATTGCTTTTAAGATTTTAATATTAAAACGGATTATTGGGAAATCAACATTAGTTTGTAGAGGTATAATTATGGTAGCAAATGTAAAGAGATAATTTTATATGCAAAATATTTACAGAAGAAATTTATCCAAGGTAGAAAAATAGAGAAATAACAGGAGTTAAGTTTATGAAACTATTAAAACTGAAGAAAAATAATTTTATAAAATAGTGAAAGAATATGAAGCACACAAAGTAACAACTAACCTATAACGAATTAGAGCCGAAAATTTCTTAGAGTAGAAAAATCGGCTTTTTTTATGTCAAAATTTGCTTAGCGTATACTTTCGTTAAAATGCGGGTGGTATCCCATCGCCATCAAGCTAAGCTTATATAAGTTTAATTTCACGTGAAATTTTTTCGTTTTTCTAAAGACCAATGTAAGTTCTTTAAAGATTTGCATGCCAAATAAACCCTATCAGGTTTCAGTTTTTTGGATTACGCTACATGACTGTGAGACATAGAAAAGTTGTATACGACGCCTAAGATATCAAAGACTGTTTTCTTCTCATACCTATGGGATTTTCGTCCGTTTTTCTGTAAGAGATTGAACAGACGAAAGAGAATCTTTGTTAATTCCTGGGTGTCTTTTTGTAAAGATTGATAAATAAGTGGAAAATAATCTTTGATGATATAAATTGCTTTATATTCACTTAATTCTCGTTTCTTCTTGATGAGGAGTAATTGGCGCATTTGAAACATGGTGGAGGAACAAAGAAGGATACTTATTAATTGTCCGTATAAGTGACATTCTAGTCGTTCTAATTTTACAGAATTACAGTGATGAATACGAAAAAATGATTTCCATGTTTTAAAAATAAGTTCAATTTGCCAGCGTAAGGAGTAAAAATTGTATACTTGTTCCTTTGGTAGATATTCTAAAGGAATATTTGTAATGTAAAAGTTAATTGCACTAAGCCTCTTACTACGTTCTTTATAGGTAATTTGCTTCTTATGTTCTTTAGATGCTAAATCCTTTTGCCTACGTTTCATTTGTGTTTCAGTTAATTTGTACAGAATGAGTCTTGCAGGAAGTTTTTGATACATTCCAATATAAATTTCAGGAATTTCATATGTTTCACCTGACTGTAATTGGTCAATGAATTGCTCCATATCTAATTGGATGTACTCAGAGTGCTTTTTTATTGTTCCATTTTGAAAGTATTCAGGCTCATTATTCTTTTGATATATACGTGTATTGAGCTTTAATCTTGAAATAAAATAAGCATTACACTCTTCTATAGTATGTAAGTCTTTTAGGTCGAAGTATCCTAAATCACGTATACATACATCGTTCGGTTGAAGGGACGCTAAACAAGTAGAACCATACGTTTTATCATTGTGCCTTCCCGATCCTACATGAACATGAAGAAATTGACCACTTAGTAAATCATACTCTAGTTGAATTTTCACACCAGCATTTTGACCACTACCACCTGAACCTTGATATATAGAAGTGAATTTATCCGGAATCTGAAAATGTGTAGAATCCAATACACGAATACGTCGAAAATAGTTTGTATACAAAGTTGGAATCTTGTTAGAAGAACAAAATTGTTGGTGAAGTAAATGTGCTAAGAGTTGTTGTAAAAACTGAACAGCCTGAGAATTAAAACGTTGATTGAGTCCTTCTGGACTCATAGAAATGCCTGTGTTAGCTTCTAATCGACTACATAATTGTACCAATGAAGTATGGGCTATATTTTGACTTAACCAAATACATAGAGCCACTAAATCTTGTGCGCGGTATTTACTTTTTCGTTTAACAAATCCTACATTTTTAGCTAATTGCTCTAAAGCATCAGGTGACATATATCGTTGCAATTCTTTAGAAAACAATTCTAATTCATCAGAAATCGATAAATTCATACTAAAACGCCATCCTTTCCTATGATTCTATAGAAAGAATAGCGTATTTTTTCATTTTAGGGGGAATTTTGTTTTATTAGCTTGATAGCGATGTGGTGGGACCCCTGATTCTATTGTTTCTGCCCGAAAAAGATAAAATGTTAGACTGACTTTAATGTAAAACCAGCGATAGTCTTTGACAAAAATAAAGTCCTAGACTGCTGCTGGTTTATTGGACTAGCGTAATTAATTGTCACTTATCATTATTGGCTACTTTCATTTTGTCTTCCATACCGTTATCCCGAGTATCGGCATAAGCGACACAACTGTATCCTATTTTTCTCATTCTTAGCTCCGTTTTATGTTTAGTCTGCCCCTCTCTCTTTGACGAACAACCATAATCCAATTGCAAAGAAAAGCAAAATATAGGCGATATCTATCGCTAACGACATAGGTAAGCCAACTAATTCTGATTTATATTGTGACGTGCTCCAATAGACACTTAAATCATCATGATGAATGAATAGAATGTGTGTCCATGATGTAGATAAGAGACTACCTCCAAATATCATTTGTAAAAAGTATAGCACTAAGCTACTGCCTACTGCGATAGCAGCTGATCTCGTCCACACGCCAATCAAGGATGCTAGACTTGCATATAGGCAACATTGCAATACGATTGCTCCGATAGAGTATATAACATCCATCATGTCACCCCATTGTATATTTGTGGGAGCCATCAGAGGATTCACTAACAAAGAAACAATGAATATATTAACAGCACCCGTAATGATGAGCAAAATCATCGCAGCAATTTTTGCAACATACAACCTCGAGCGCGAGGACGTATGCAGGAACAGTTGTTTCAGAGTACCATATTGATATTCATCCGTCCAAATAAGAGGTGACAAAACAATCGCCCAAGGTAGAATAACAAGCATTCCCGATAGGCCAAGCAAAGCATTTACCATTTGAGCCACCGTATCATCAGCCTTGAGATTACTGGTGTATGCCCAAGAGAACAGTACTGTCATCACAATAAAACCAATGTGTGAAAGAATAAAGATTCTTTTATTCACTATCTTCAAACATTCATTCCATAACAATTTAACTCACCTCACCGCGCGCAGTTGTCCATTTTAAAAACTTATCCTCTAAACTCGTATGTGCCGACAACACCCGATGAACTTCCACCCCAGCATCACACAATGCTCGAATCAGCTTTGGAACTTGACCTTCATCAATAGCTACTATCATAGTATGCAAACCGTTAGATAATTTCTCTGTCTGCATATAATCCAATGCATGATGATCATCCCCAAACAAGTTAACCACAACTTCGCTTGTAAGCTCAACATTATCAATGTGAAGTGTGATACAGAATTCCCCATCATTTAACCCATCATCAATCCGCTGCTCTGTCACTAAGCAGCCATTCTGCATAATAACCACTCGGCGTGCCATCTGCTCAATCTCAGACAGTTGATGACTGGAAATCACAATTGCTACGCCCAACTCTGCCGCAATTCTATTTAAATAGTTCCGGGTTTCACGGACACCAGCAGGATCAAGTGCATTCATCGGCTCATCTAACACAAGCAACTTTGGCTTTCCCAGTAGCGCTTGTGCAATTCCCAAGCGTTGTTTCATTCCCATGGAGTACGTGCCTACTCGCTGCTCAAGTGCATGTTCTATACCGGTTAGACTGGCTACCTCCAGCAACCAATCCTTACTCACATTTTTGTGCAAACGCTGATATTGACGTAAATTTTCGTACCCACTCAAATAAGGATAGAATGCAGGTGCTTCAATCACTGCCCCTACATTGAAGAGTGCTTTAGAAAACTGACTTTTAATACTGTAGC
The DNA here is from genome assembly GCF_038008465.1 of Bacillus sp. CH_48. NCBI lineage: Bacteria > Bacillati > Bacillota > Bacilli > Caryophanales > Bacillaceae > Bacillus > Bacillus sp. CH_48. The sequence continues at coordinate 691,643 of NZ_JBBOZF010000001.1, forward strand.
CTGCAATCTGCACGTCCCCGGCACTTATTGTGCTTAGACCAACTATCATCTTCATTGTGGTTGTCTTGCCCGCTCCGTTCGCACCAAGTAGTCCAATAATCTCTCCCTCTACCACATCGAACGATATGTCTTGCACAATCAACTTGCCCTTGATTTCTTTCGTTAGGTGTTGCACCGATAGTACCGTTTTCAATTTCCCCACTCCTTACAATATAAGTACAGCCTCATTTCATGAATTCATTAAGAACAGCCTGTAAAGAAAAATCAGCTATGAACTCATTTCTCTATAGTAATATTGATAATAACTTGAAGTATGTAACAACTGACTGTGATTTCCTACATCGTAAACCTTCCCATTCTCCAAAACAATGATCATGTCGCTATTCATCACCGTCGATAACCGATGGGCCATCACTATTCGTTTACAATTAATACTTGGTAAATATTCATCTGCCCGCGCTTCACTTATATGATTCAAAGCGCTCGTTGCTTCACCCAATACTAGTACGGTAGGATTATTAAGTAGTGCCCTGGCCAAAGCTATTCGTTGTCTTTGTCCTCCTGAAATATTCCTGCCCATTTCAGCTAAAAATGTCTGATATTGCATCGGCATCGCCATCAACTTAAGAAATTGATTGTTCCCCAAAACGGAAAAAATGAGCCGAATTCTCATAAATAATTGTGAAAAGGTAAAATTCTCGTTAGCGGAAGTAATATATTGATAGGTCAATACTTACAAATCTTTTATATGTTTTCTAATATCTGCGGCTACTTTGGTAGGATCATCAATCTCAAAAAAGACATACTTATATTTTTCATGACCTTTTAATTCAATCATTACGAGAGGGACTCTATTTTCACAAGAGAGAAAGTACCATTCATCAGCATATTTAAAACTTCCTTCAAAAATATTGAGAGGAGAAATTGATGTTGCAGGCATACGAAGCATCCATTGTGGAGGATCAAAATAGTCAACATACACGCTCTTAATCGTGTTATAAGGCATTTTTAATTTTAGTTTTAATGCAAGTAATCCTGTTATCCCATTTAGTTTTAGAATCAGACCTTCATTATCAAATAATATTTCTTTCCCCATAATTCCCCCACTTTTCACGTTAACTTTTATACTTGTATACTCAAAATCCCTTTGATTTGTTTTTGGATGGTAAAACATGTTTCTCTACTCTTTCATATAGAGTAAGCAATTGCTTGATAAAAGAAAATTTCGGTACTAACCAATACGAAAATAACGCTGAAACACATCCTATTAAAGCCCCTATTACAACATCAAAAGGATAATGAACTCCTACCCAAATACGAGAGATCGCTACACAAAATGCAAGTATAAGCCATAACCATCCAGTCTTTTTACGAACAAGCCAAAATGAAAAACAAATCGAAAAAAAGAGAATCGTATGGTCACTAGGAAATGAATTATCTACAGCATGGTCGACAAGTTTATTAACATCAGGCAATACTGCAAACGGTTGATAATTCAAATGAAATTTCCCTGCTATTTTTCCAATCATCTCAGCAATCACAAAAGCAACCATCGCTTGAATAACCATCATCCTACTTTTTCTAGACCCGGTAAACCAATAAGCTATAATAATTAAACCAAGAATATATACCATATATTCTGCCAAAAATATCATGGCTGAATTTAGGAATGAATATTGTTTACCTAAATCATTAATTGCTCGAAAAATATCAATATTGAATTGAGAAAAAGACATTTTCAAATTCCTCCTTCTTTTTTCACTATAATAAAAAAAGAAAAAGGAAAACATCGAACTTTCTTACAAACATTCGTGCATTCTTACAGTTTTGTCATTTTTCTCGTCATTTTGTAAATGTATTCATAGCCTTACCTTTTGCTATTTTCTTTGGGAAACATGGTAAATTACGAGAAAGAGCGCTAAGATAACTTAACAATAAGAAGTCGATTATCTCTTTGCGTACAGGAAATCGGTTTTTCTTTATGAAATTTTGCTTAGCGTACGAAGTTTACGCTTTGTTGGTGCTAGCCCATTGCCATCAACCTAAGAAAACAGGTCACCCCCAAAACAATAAATAAGCTTTTTCGTTACAAGAAAGCCTAAAAATTTCGTTCTGGGGGTGTAATAAAATTTTAGCTTGATGGGTATGGGGTGGTATCCCATTTAGAAGAGAAAGTAAAGAACGTCAAAAAAAGAAATATATCAATGGTGCGGAACCAATGGTAGCCCCTCATCGATTGGAGCGCCAATTCGATGCATCCAAACCAAATGAAAAGTGGTTTACGGATGTGACGTATCTCTTATTTAGAGAGCGTACCTTGTATTTATCAACGATCATGGATGCCTTTAATCGTGAAATTATTAGTTGTGTCATCAGCGAATCACAAACACTGACATTAGCGATGAAAACATTGAAACAAGCAATGAGAGGGCGAAAAGTAAAAGATGTCCTTCTTCACTCGGATCAAGGAAGTATTTATACAGCAAAAGAATTTCAAGCGTATGCCAAAGAAAACGGCATGATCACCAGCATGTCCCGGAGAGGAAATTGCCATGATAATGCCGTCATGGAAAGCTTCTTTGGTCATTTAAAAAGTGAAGCTTTCTATTCACAAAAGATAACAAAAGTATCCAACACAACTGTGCGAAAGATTGTGCTAGAATACATTCATTACTACAATTGTGTGCGAATTCAAGAAAAATTAAACCACCTATCCCCTAAAGAATTTAGGGAACAAGTGGTTTAGGTGTTTTGATTGGTGTCCCGTTTTCGGGATTCACTTCACGTCGTAAGGGGTTTTATTACTTCGCAAAACTTTCAGCCAACTGTTTCTCTCTCCACATAAATGTAATGCCGAGACCAACTATTAAAACAACGCCTGAAAATGCATATGGATAATGAATATTCATATCAAATAATATTCCGCCCATCGCTGGTCCTGCGATATTTCCTAAACTCGTATAAGTCGAGTTCATACCAGCGACGAATCCTTGCTCTTTTCCGGCTGCTTTTGATAAAAACGTCGTTAAAGCTGGACGAAGTAAATCAAATGCTAAGAAAATGAAGCAAGTAACGAGAAGTACAATCCAATAATTAAAGACTACAGTCGAGACGAATGCTAATACTGCCCCTACAATTAAACATATTTGGATTAATACTTTCTCACCGAACATGTCTACCAATTTGCCAAACATAAATACCTGTACAACTACCCCAAAGATTGAACTAATTGTAATAATGGCTGCAATATCTTTCGGCGAGAAACCAAATTTATGATCAGAGAACAAGCTAAACACTGTTTCATACGCTGATAATCCGAATGCGAGTACAAATACAATAATAAATGCAATTGCATACATTGGATGTAATGATTTTTTTAAATCACCAATAAAACTTGATTCCTTCGTATTAGAAGAAATCTCTGCAAGTTCTTCTTTCGTTAACGGTTCTTTTAAAATAAAGATCGAAATCACACATGCTATAAAGGCAATTGCTGCTGCAACGAAAAACGGCACACGTATACCGTATTCTGCAATAAATCCGCCGATTCCAGGCCCTATAATGAATCCAGTACTAATCGCTGCAGATAAGTATCCCATCGCCTTTGGACGTTCCTGAATAGATGTAATATCCGCAACATATGCCGTAACACCAGGCATAATAAACGCAGCACTAATTCCGCCTAATACCCTTGCTACATAAAGCATCCATACATCTTTTCCTAATCCAAAAAGAAGTTCTGAAACACCAAAAATAAATAAGCCAATGATGATCATTTTCTTCCTACCGTAAAGGTCAACCCATCGGCCTGTAATAGGTGAAGTAATGAGCTGGGCCATTGCAAATACTGCAACGAGATATCCCATCGTCTTCCCTGTTAAATGCATGTCATTCATAAAGGACGGCATAACCGGAATGATTAATCCAATCCCTAAAAAAGCGATAAATATATTACTCAAAAGAATGACTAATACCATCTTTTGTTCTTTTATCGGTTTCTTCACTTTTAACACCTCTTCCCGTAAGCTCCTCTCAAAAAATAATGCCCAAGAAGCTTTTTCTTTATCCTGCTATTTGTGGGCTAATCATGAGTAGAGATGCCTCCACTCATTAGAATTTCACTCTATCCTTCCACACATACATAAATATTAGGTGAATGACTATCATTCATTTCCCCTCAAAAATAAACCTACCTTTTCAGACAGGTTCATCTCACTATTTCTTTATATGTAGTGCATGTGTTAAAAAATCTAGTACTTCTGCCTTTTGTAGCTCGACCTGCTCATCATCTTTATGATCATATAAATAAACTTGTTCCGCTGCTGATTCAACAAGAGCAATAAATAACTTCGCTGTTCGCTCTGCGTGAACCGAATCACGAATTTCACCGGCTTCTTTCGCCCCACTTAAAAATTCACTTAGCCACATATAAAGAGGCTCATACACAGCTTCCCATTCTTTTATATGTTCCGTAGATGCAAGACCTGCATACATTAAAGCTTGTATTTCACGATATTCCTCTATAAAGTGAAACACCGCATCGATTACTTGTGCCACTTTATTTGAAAAAGGTACATCTTTTTGTACTTTTTCTTTCACTGCAAGTATCATCTTTTCAACCATCACTTCTGCTATTGCAGGCATAACAGATAGCTTAGAAGGAAAATATAAATAGAAAGTTCCTTGCGCAATGCCAGCTAATTTCACGATATCAGAAATCTTCGTTTTTTCGACGCCCTTTTCCTGAAACACTTCAATAGCTGCATAGACAATTTTCTCTTTTTTATTCATCATCTAAACCCTTTCACACTCATATTGAATGACTGTCACTCATTTTATAAGATAATCGATTGTACTGTCAATGATAGTGAACTCTAAGAGGAAATCATTTTTTTATAATAAAATCTCCTAATAAACAATTAGGAGATAAAAATACAATATATCTTTAAGAAAGTGCCTTTAATCCTGTCACTCCACATACAATAAGAAACACACTAATGATACGCGCTTTACTTTTCGACTCACCAAACAAGAACATGTTTAACAAAACTGCACCTGCTGTTCCGATACCAATCCAAACCGCATACGCGACACTTACTTGTAAAAATAAGAAGGAAGTATACAAAAATGCGAAGGATGTAGCAAACCCACCTATATAAATCGCACCATTGGCTAATGTCTTATCTTTACTATACATTTTAAGTCCTATCACACCGACTATTTCACTAATTGCAGCACAAAATACGAAAAACCAACCCATTTTTAAGCAGCTCCTTCCACAGTTTCTTCTTTATTGTCAGCTAACTTTAAACCGATAACACCGGCTACTACCATAAGAATGAAGAATAGTTTCCCTGCGCTGAAACTTCCACCGAAAAGAAATACATCCATTAAGAAAGTACCTACCGTACCAGCTCCGGCGAAAATAGCATATACAGTTCCTGTTGCAAGATGTTCACACGCTTTAGAAAGGAAGTGAAAATCAACAGCGATAACTCCTAAAATAATAATCCAATGCCACCAAGTATTAGCCGTATTAAAACCAAACACCCAAAAAATTTCAAAGATACATGTTAATATGACATATAACCAAGCTCTATTTTTCATACCTCTCACCTCTTATGACTGACTATCAGTCATTTTTATTTTAAAAAAATATACTCTTTCATCAATACTATATAAAAACAAATATCATCCTCATTTATCATTGTATTTGTTCCATTTCTAAGCTAACTGCATCCTGCCATATAAAAATGACTGAATGTCATTCATATGTATTGTACATGAACATTTTAAAAACTGTCAATACCGAAATTTTAAATAAAATTTCTTTCATCCGATTTGTATATTTCCTAATAATCTGTCAATAATGCTAGTAACATAATATTTTCTCCACTCCCCCTTGGAGAGATCCCTTGAATGGAGCAGTTAGCTTTTGCTAGCTGCTCTTTTTTCCTTTTACTTCATCCAACATACCGAACCATCGCCACTTCATCACAATAATCAACCTTTGGACAATGTCTACAATCAATCCATACTTTCTCTGGTAACGCCTCTCTATTCACAAAATCAAACCCGCACTTTTGAAAAAATTCCGTTTCATATGTTAAAGAAATGACTCTATTCACTTTTATTTTCGCTGCTTCATTTATTACATGGTTCACTAACATACGCCCTATCCCTTTTCCTGCATATGTATGCGAAACTACTAACGATCGTATTTCTGCAAGATCTTCCCCCAATACATGCAATCCAGCAACTCCAACAATTTTCTCGTCCTCTTTCATAACATATAAACATTGCAAATATTGATAAAGAGACAAAAGAGAACGTGGTAAAACAACTCCCTCTTTTGCATAAACCTCAATAAGACTATAAATTTCTTTCACATCACTCGTCACCGCATTACAGATTTTCATATTACATCCCCTTGCCCTCGATATTAATATTTATAACTTAAAATGAATTTTAATTCATAATTTTATATAATAATACATCTCTCTTTTCTCCTCGTCAATCAATTTATACAAACAAAAAACCAAGCAATCTAATCGATGCTCGGTTCCTCATTTCGTATCGGCAATACTGTCGAATATTTAATTTCACGAAGTGCTAAACTTGTCTGTATCCTTGTAATACCAAGCTTATTCAGCTTTCTAATAAACTGCTCTAGTTCTTTACGATCACGATTTGCAACCTTTAATAAATAATCGTACTCTCCTGTTAAACAGTGACATTCTAACACTTCCGGCATCGATTCTAATTCTTTCTCCAACACTTCCAACTTGTCAAATTGATGAATATTCGTACTCATAAAAATAAAACATAATAAATCAAACCCAAGCTTTTCTTGATTTAAAATCGCGACTTGCTTATCGATGAAACCTTCCCCATCCAATCTTTTTATTCTTGCATGCATCGCAGCCGGTGATAAATTAACGCGACGTGCCAGCTCTGCATTACTTACTTGTGACTCCTTCTGCAATATATCTAAAATTTGTACATCCAAATCATCCAACACTTTAATAACAGACGACTCCATTACAATTCCCCCTTTTTTCTTACCGATGATTATTCGAAAAAACACCTTATACCTTACACAAAACTGAATATCATTCCGTAAATACCATTCATAACTAAAGATTTTATCGAGTTTTCATTATTATACAAAAGAATATATTACACAATAAAGAAAAATGCTAAAATTATTTACAATTCGTATTGATTACAAAAAAGGGGATTTTAGCATGCCTTATTTTTACGTCTTTTTACTATTACTAACGAGCTTATTATGGGGAGGAAATTTTGTCGTTGGAAAATCACTCGTCGATCATGCATCGCCGATGACACTGACAAATTTAAGATGGATGATTGCGATTGTTTGTTTATTACCAATGGTATGGTTTAAAGAAAAGAAAATCCTTCCACCACGTACCGCAATACTTCCGTTAATATTGATGGGAATTTCAGGGGTCGCTCTTTTTAACATCTTTCAATTTTTAGCATTAGAAAAAACATCCGCTACGAATGTAGGTCTTATCTCTACTTTGAATGCAATTTCAATTGCATTATTTTCAGTATTATTTCTAAAAGAAAAAGTAAATACACTCCAAATCCTATCCATGATTCTTTCATTCTTCGGGGTTATCCTCGTCCTATTAAAAGGTGATTTCTCGCTTTTATTTTCACTACATTTTAATAGTGGCGATTTATGGATGATTGCAGCAGTTTGTATTTGGGGAATCTATTCTGTTTGTAGTAAATGGGCAACAAAAACAACTACACCACTTATGGCAACGTTGTACTCTGGTATTTTCGGCGTTATTTTATTACTACCGTTTAACATAGGTAGCTTCACTGTTTCAAATATAAATACTTCTTTCATCACATCACTTTTATATACTGGGCTTATTTCGACAGTTCTTTGTATGGTATTTTGGAATATTGGCGTACAAAAATTAGGCGCAACTACATCAGGTATTTTTCTAAACTTCAATCCAATTTTCACAGCCATTTTAGCATTCATATTCCTCGGAGAAGAATTAACGTGGATACAAATTTTAGGAACAATTGTCGTTGTAACAGGATGTTATTTATTTTCTCATTTCAAAACTGTCGCTGTTCAGCCTGTTAGACCTTTAATGCGAAAACATCCTTAATGAAAAAACATCGTCATCTGGGTTGGCGATGTTTTTATTTACTCTTCATTTCTTTTATATACTGCTTTTCCTCTTCTGGCGATAAACGTTCCGTCGCCTTGCCAGTATCTCCACCTTGAAGGCTCCATAAAAAGTTATGCTCCTCAACAGTTTGAGAAAAATCTCCTTTTTCCCATCTATTTATAATAGAAAATAACTTCATTTTATATTGAAAACCTGTACTATTTTCAATATCTCTTTTTACATTAGAAATTTCCTTTTTTGTCATCTCTACAAATCCCCATTTTTCAGAGGATTTTACCTTTTGGTGCACCATTTTATGCATGGTAGAAATAATTTCACCTTCACTAATTTGCGGGGCTTCTTCTGCAGCTTTTTTCTCTTTTTCGTTTGCCGCTCGCTCGGTTTGAATATTTGTATTTTCTTTTTCCACATATGCAAGCAATTTCTTTCCGCCAACTATAGAAGAGATGATTACCATAATGGTAATACATATACCTACAATCCATTTAAAAAGCATTAGCTCTTCATCGCTTCCCTAACAATATGACTATCTACATATTGCTTAAACTTCACGATTTTTCCATCTTCAAGCTGCCATACATGAACAAATTCTGCTTCAAATGATTTTCCTGTTTCTTTATAAACTCCAGAATACATACCTTCTGCAATAATTACATCTTTTCCGTCTACCTCATGATATGTATTTACACTTGCTTTATAATCATCCCAGTCTGATCCTAAACGGCTAAATACATTTTCCATTATAGCTTCTACGCCTTTATATGTTCCGCCGTATGGGAAACCTTCTGCCTCTGTCCATTCCACTTTTTCAGAGAAGGCTTCTGCTAAATGCTTTGCATTCGAAGAAGCTGATCCTTCATACGTGCTTTGAATAATTTCTAAATTTGATTTAGGCATATTACTTCCTCCCGTTTATTTATTTTTACACAAGACGTAACCAATGTAGTTACACCTTGTGTAAAAAAATATTTAAATTGTTTCATTCGTAATTCATTAGTTGTAATCATTATAGTTACAATAATTCTTCAAGTCAACAATTTATAAATAAAATTTACTTCGTTTTCATTACTTTCTCTTTTAAGAAACGATCTACATATCCTTCTGCTTTTACTACGAATAAATACGCACCCATTGATAATAATGCAAGATCTAATTCATATCCTGGATTCTTTCCATCTCCTAATAAACCTGCTGCTCCATTTACCTTTACGATAGCTCCAGCTAAAATAAGAGCGAATAACAATCCTACATATCGTACACCTAAACCGATAATTAATAATATACCACCAACTAATTCTACAGTTGCTACGCCGTATGCAAGGCCACCTGGTAAACCGATGCTTGTAAACCATCCTGCTACATTATCGATACCTGATTGAAACTTTGCTAAACCGTGTGCAAAGAACGTAACTCCTAACACGATACGAATAATTAAATTCCCAATATATTGATTCATTTTGAACTCTCCTTTTTGTTTTGTTATGGTGAACTTTTATTTACAAGTCAAAACAATACGGTATTTTATTTCATTCGTCAAATACTTTTTTAAAGAAAACAAAAAACATTATCCGTTTTACGGATAATGTTTTCCTACAAAATAGCGCTAATTCAAGCTTTTATTCTATCGCATAGAAAAAGTTGAAACATTTTTCCAGCGCCAATATAAGGCAGTAAAGACACGTCCTCTTCCACAACCATTCCCACAACATTCACTTTCTCATCTACAGGTAAATCATGTGTAGCAACTTGCATCTCCCCTGCATATCTACCGTACAATTCATTATCAATTGTAATGCTGCCTTTCTTTCTTACAATTGTATGCATCGGCTGTAAAACCACTCTATTTCCTTCCCTTGATTCTACAGATCGAATAACATCACGAGCCGGATCTAGTCTATTTGTATGCACTTGCTCCACCACTTTTAATACTTCTTTATCAGTTATAAATGATTTGTAACGCAATGGAATAATCCCTCTACTTGCACTAGCTACTTCTTGCATACTTTCCAAACTCGCGCTTATATCTCCAATCAACACTTTATCAACACCACAATCTTGAACAAGTTCTACGTACGCTTCAAGCGGGCGCATATTGCGATGTTTTTCTAACGTTGGTAACCCTTCATATAACGGACCACGTTTTTCACCATCTCCTGGAATAAATGCCATTGTCTTTATTCCGCACTTCTGTAAATATTGATTTTGTTTTTGTAAGAAGGACTTTGCTAGTCCTGTCTCTGGGCGCGGGTAAAAATTATGCCATGCTTCTACATTCTCTACTCTTATATGTTCTGTAAGTAATTCTTTCCAAAATGACTTTGTAATCGTACTCGCATTTAAAGCTACTTTCATCTTATGAGATACGCTTGCAATTTCTTTTGGCGCAATGCCGTAATCCATTCTTAAACCGGTAATACCCCAGTCCAATAGCTCTTCCACATTTTCATATGTTAGCCCTAAATGGTGTAACGATTTTGGAGAAACATCAACCATTAGCTCCATTTCATGTGCAAAAGCTTGTTTCCCTAATATTTGAATTAACTCTTTATACGTATTTGGATCATCTTCTGGAATGTGCAGTGATGTAAAAATAGATGTAAACCCATGTTCCTTCGCTACTTTTAGCCACTCTTCTTGTTTCTCTACTCGTTCTTTTGAAAGATAAATGGAAACTCCGATCATATAAATCTCCCTCTCTATTAATAGAAAAAGAGAAAGGAATCCCTTTCTCTATATGTTTTCTGCCATTTCTTCTTTAAATCCGAAGAAGTACGTAAAGATAAATCCGAAAGCATATGCAATTACTAAACCTAAGAAATATAGTAAATATTTATTGTCAGCAATTAACGGAATTAAAGATAGCCCTGATACGCCAATTCCAAGAGAAGCTGTTTGCATAACTGCTTGGAATGCACCACCGACAGCCGCTCCTAAACAAGCAGTAATAAACGGTTTCCCAAGTGGTAATGTAACCCCGTATAATAGCGGCTCACCAATTCCTAAAAAGCCAACTGGCAATCCACCTTTAATTACATTTCGAAGTCGTTTGTTTTTTGTTTTCACATAAATCGCAATTGCTGCGCCCACTTGGCCAGCACCAGCCATTGCGAGTACTGGTAATAAAGGTGTTACGTGTGTTTGATTAATAAATTCCATATGAATTGGTGTTAAACCGTGATGCAATCCGACCATAACGAGAGGTAAAAATGTTCCCGCAAGTACTGCGCCAGCAAATGCTCCGCCAATATTTAAAATCGCATTAATTCCGCTCGTAATACCATCTGATAAGAAACCTGCTAATGGCTGAATGGCTAACATTGTTACAATACTTACAACTAATACAGTAATGAGTGGTGTCACGATAATATCAACTGCATTCGGCACTGCTTTTCGAACTTGTCTTTCCACTACAACCATAAGCCATGCTGCAAAAATAACTGCGAACAATCCGCCACGTCCGGGCACTAATGCTTCACCAAACAATTTTACGTTTGCCATCGCTGGGTTGAAAATTAAAATGCCAGCAATTGCCCCAAGAACCGGTGTCCCGCCGAACTCTTTCGCTGTATTCCAACCGACTAAAATTCCTAAGAATGTAAAGATACCGCCGCCAATGAGTAGTAACATTTGTAACCACGTTGCATTTGGATCAGCACCAGCGTTTTTCGCAAAGTTAGCAACCCCGTTTATAATTCCTGACGCAACAAGTCCTGGAATTAACGGAATGAAAATACTTCCTATTTTTCGTAAAAAGTTTTTCACCGGTGTATTATTTTTCTTCTTAATCTCTGATTTCATCTCTTGCCCAATATCTTCAAGGTGATGATCTGCTACCTCACCAATTCGTAGTCCTGTTAAGCCTTCCATTTCAGCTGCTACTTTATTTACTGTTCCTGGACCAACGACAACTTGAAGCGTCTCATCTTCTATAACACCCATAACGCCTTCAACTTTTTTTAAAAGGTCCATATTTACTTTACTTTCATCATGAAGCGTTAATCGTAGTCTCGTCATACAATGAGCAATACTACGAATATTTTTTATTCCTCCAAGTTGCTCCGAAATTTCCTTGGCCATTCTCTCTTCTTTCTTCATAATAGAATCCCCCTCCCTATTATTTTATAGTGCTTTCTTCACAAACCCTTTAGCGTATTTTAGTTTCTCCAGTGCTTCCCCATATTCACACTGCAACAACACCATAACAATGGCAGCTTTTACGTTACGTTCTGCCTTTTCATAATACTCTGCCGCTACTTCATAACTAGCGCCTGTTGCTTCCACAATAATTCGTTTTGACCGTTCTACTAACTTTTCATTTGTGGATTGAACATCTACCATTAAGTTTTTATATACTTTTCCTACACCAATCATCGAAGCTGTTGAAATCATATTCAACACTAATTTTTGTGCTGTACCAGCTTTTAAACGCGTTGATCCTGTTAATATTTCTGCACCTGTCTCTACTTCCACATTTAACTTTGCATATTTACTTATTTCAGCATTTTTATTACAAGAAATACTCGCTGTACTCGCTCCTACACTCTGTGCGTATTTCAAGCCGCCAATTACGTAAGGAGTTCTGCCACTTGCAGCAATTCCAATCACTGTATCTTTCTCATTTAATCCAATACTTTTTAAATCTTCTTCTGCTAACTCTTCGCGATCTTCGGCACCTTCCACCGCTTTAGTAAACGCTTTCAATCCACCTGCTATAAATCCTTGCACCATTTTATCATCCGTGCCAAATGTCGGCGGACATTCCACTGCATCTAGAATACCTAAACGACCACTCGTACCAGCACCAATGTAAATTAAACGTCCCTCTTCTTCAAAAGATTTAATAACAGTCTGTACAACCTTTTCAATTTGTTCTATCTCTTTTTCAACTGCTAACGCAACAGTTCGATCTTCTTCATTCATACTTTGCAACACTTCTTTTATGCTCATCTCATCCAAATTCATTGTTTTCTCATTACGATGTTCTGTCGATAAATTTTCTAACATATTGCCACCCTCTTTGAAATTATATTTCACACTTTTATTATAACTTTAAGAAACTAAAAATCAATATCCCTTTCTTATTTTATGAAATAAAATTTCACAACATGACATATTTGTGTCAAAGATAATAAAAAAGATGAGTCTCCTCATCTTTTCTTCTACTTTAACTTCCGTAACCGCAACGCTTCTTCTCGCGTCTCCATAAATTGATCCAATACTTTATTACCAATTCGGTTGAAAGTAATCACATATAAAGCATCAATCATATTCAGTTGCGTCATTCTCGACGCAATACTTGCAATACGATGATCTTGTTCTACATCTGGCATACAAAGACGAATGTCCGCTTCTTTATATAAGGGGGATGATTGATCTAGCTTCGTAATTCCAATAACAGTTGCACCTTGTCTCTTTGCATACTGCGCCATTTCAAGCACATCTCTCGTTCGACCAGATGTTGAAATCGCAACAAATATATCGCCTTCTTTTAAATTCGTCACAAGCGGCAACATCATATGAAAATCAGATAGCATCATCGCTGTAAATCCAAGCCGTGTAAATTTATACGCCCCATCCATTGCTGGCGTAGCTGATCCACCTACGCCGTAAAATATAATTTTACCCGCATTGACAATACGATCTGCAGCTTTCTCAAGTTCCTTCTTATCTATCGCAGTAACGCTCGCCTCAATTGCAGCTTTATTCACATAAGTGACTTTATTAAACAAATCGTACGGTCCATCTTCCGTATTCATCACTGAAAAATCGTTAATATTATAATCAGCAATCGTTAATTCACGAACGAGTGCTATCTTAAATGCTTTAAAACTTCCGATCCCAATCGACTTACAAAAACGAACGACACTCGCCTCACTTGCGCCTGCATTCGTTGACACTTCTTTCGTCGTTAAGTTCGGAACAATCTCTGCATTCTCCATTATGTACATGGCAACCTTCTTTTCAGCTGGTGAAAATTGATCCATATTACTTTCAATTTTAAATAGTAATGTTGAAGCTTTCACTATTTAACCTCCACTTCTTACGGTTGCGTTCACTTATTTTCTCTTGCTTCAAGAAGGTAAAAACCATCATCGCCAGGAGGATGAAACACATTTACAATGCGATTCCCTTTTTGATAAACAGTTCTTTCTCCTTCTGTCCACTTCTCTTTCCAACCGTTCATCCAAATCGCAACATCAGGTAAAAAAGCAGTATATTTCAGCTTCTGACCGTACTCACCATCTGCTTCTTCCGAAAAAATAGAAACCGGAAAATCTTTCACTTTTGATTCTTTCCATGCAGTAAATGGTATACATACTGCAATAAGTACGATTACACCGATAACCTTCTCCTTCGTAATCTTCACACTTCCCTCTCCTTGTCATATCACATACATAGATTTTACCATAATTACAAACCCTTCATGCTATATGACCATTGCTTTTTGGAATAAAAAAAGAGCTTACCTACATCAGATAAGCCCTTCCTCTCTATACAAAATATTTCTTCAAAAGTGGCGGTGTAATAATCGTCGTCAATATAACCACAATAACAATCGCTGTGAAATTTTCTTTCGCTAATAAATTCGCCGTAAGTCCATTTGCTGCGATGATAAGTGCTACTTCACCACGTGATACCATCCCCGCGCCAATACTAATAGAAGATTGGAGATTAAAACCTGTCAATCTCGCTCCTAACCCTGATCCAATTAACTTTGTGAAAATCGCAATGAGGGTCATAATAATAATGAACCAAAGCTGGCTTCCAATGCCTTGAAATGTAATTTCCATTCCGATACTTACGAAGAATACTGGAACAAATATTGCATAAGCAATCGGTTCAATTTTATGTTCCACTTCATGCTTATACTCTGTTTGAGAAATAGCAATTCCTGCTGCAAATGCTCCAATAATGCCTGCAATTCCCATCATTTCACTGTAATAAGAAAAAGAGAAGCAAATAATAAGAGCCGCGCTAATTAACGCTTCTGTTACACGAAGCGGGACAAGCATTTTCATAATCCAAGGAACGACTTTCCAAGCAATAAAAACAATACTTACAAAGAAAATAATTTTCTTTGCAATGACAAGTGTTATATTTACATCTTGTGTTCCTAAAAAACTCATTACAAATGCCAATAAAATAACGACAATGACATCATCAAATACGGCAGCACCTAAAATTGTTGTACTTTCTCTCGTATTCATTTTTCCTAAATCACGTAGCGTCTGCACCGTAATACTAACCGATGTTGCGCAAAGTAATAATCCTAAAAAAATGGCATGGGACTGCATTAATCCAAACAGCAATCCTGTTACATAACCACCGATGAAAGGAAAAATAATTCCACCAGCCGCTACTGCAAATGACGATTTCAAATTCCGATTTAACTCTTCTAAATCTGTTTCAAGTCCCGCCATAAACATAAGTAACAAAACACCAATCTCACTCAGTTCATCAATTAGTTCAGAACTATTAATAATACCGAGTACAGCTGGACCGATAATAATACCGACAATTAACTTACCAAGTACAGAAGGCTGACCAAGTCTCACGCTAATGTCACCAGCTAATTTCGTACAAAGTAAAATGACGACAAGTTCAAAATAAAATAACATAGCATCTGCTCCTACTTTAACTTTAATCAGTGGGTCGTTAACCCCCGTTCATTTCTGCAAGTAGTTTCCCCTATTGATCCGAATTTTATTTTTCATATTTTTATTTGACAAAATATTCTGAATTATATTAAGATTAATCCAGCAATTTTAAAAAACTACATACCATAACTGTACCTCCATTTCCTTACATACTCTTTTTTAATGGGCTCATACTATAGTCGCAGTTATGGAAATGAAAAAACGGGGGGAGAGTCCAAAGTGAAGTCATTATTACGAAAAAAAGCGCTTAGTACTGAATCACCAAAGCAGCTAGATAGAACATTAACTGCACTCGATTTAACGTTTTTAGGGATCGGCGCCGTAATTGGGACAGGGATCTTTGTATTAACAGGTATTGTTGCAGCAAAACATTCTGGTCCTGGTATTATGCTATCATTCCTTATTGCTGCATTTACTTGTGCTTGTGTAGCCTTTTGTTATGCTGAATTTGCTTCTTCTATTCCTGTCTCAGGAAGTGTGTATACTTACGCATACATGACAGTCGGAGAAGTCGTCGCCTTCATCGTCGGATGGTGTTTAATGCTCGAATATTTACTTGCCGTTGCAGCAGTAGCTGTCGGTTGGTCTGGTTATTTGCAATCATTACTACAAGGGTTCAATATACACCTACCCGCCATAATCGCCTCGGCCCCCGGCGTAGGAAAAGGTGGTCTCATCGATTTACCAGCTGTCTGCATTTTACTTCTTATTACTGGTCTTTTAAGTTTTGGTATACGTGAAAGTGCACGCATTAATAATATTATGGTTCTTATTAAACTAGCTGTTATCATTGCCTTTATCGTAGCAGGCGCAAAATATGTAAAACCTGAAAACTGGACACCGTTCATTCCATTCGGATACGACGGTATTATTACCGGAGCTGCCACTGTATTCTTCGCCTTTTTAGGTTTTGATGCAATCGCAACCGCTGCAGAAGAAACGAAAAAACCGCAGCGTGACTTACCAATTGGTATTATCGGTTCTCTTCTTATTTGTACTGTTTTATATATGATCGTATCTTTCGTTTTAACAGGTATGGTTCCTTATACGCAATTAGACGTTTCTGATCCAGTTGCATTTGCATTGCATTTCGTTGGTGAGGATGCAATTGCAGGACTACTCGCTGTTGGAGCGATGACTGGAATGACAACCGTTCTCTTAGTCGTTATGTATGGACAAGTTCGAGTTTCGTATGCGATGAGCCGTGACGGTCTACTTCCAAAAGCGTTAGCACGTGTAAATAAAAGAGTAAAAATCCCTTTATTAAATACGTGGATTACTGGCGTTATTGCCGCTTTATTAGCAGGACTTTTAGATTTACATTTGCTAGCAAATTTAGTAAACATCGGTACGTTAACAGCCTTTACATTCGTTTGCTGCGCGGTACTTATTTTACGAAAAACACATCCTGATTTAAAACGTGGATTCCGTACACCTTTCGTACCTGTATTACCAGTTGTCGCGATTCTTTGCTGTTTATATTTGATGGCTAATTTATCTAAAACGACATGGATTAGCTTTATAGCTTGGCTTATAGTCGGTTTATGCTTCTATTTCTTCTACTCTAGAAAGCATAGCCATTTAGCTACCGAAAAAACGAATGATGAACAGAAAAAAGCATAACAAAATAGCTCGCCGTTTTAGCGGCGAGCTATCTTTCTGTACAATTATATTTTTTCGTTAACGATTGTAAAATGAAAAATATGCCGATGCAAGCTGTAAACCACGCCCAATTTCCTATTGGTGTAGAATATTTAAAAACGCCAATACCTACAAGCACTATGAAAATGATTACTTGATATATGAGCTTCCACTTTTGCATATATTCCCTCCTTTACTTCGTTCCCTTCTTTTTATTCTTCCAGGCATTCAAACTATCAAAGAAAAAGTTAATAAATAACGTTCCTAGTCCTGCTAATAAGAAAGTCATTAAAAATAAAACCCAAATACTTTTCTCTTTTAAGAAATAATATCCTACAAGGAGCACAACCGCGATCCATACATATTCAAGAATTCTTTTTAGCTTTTTCTGTTCCAAATTATTCGCTCCTTCTTTCTATGCTACTTTTAGTATAACAAAAAAGAAGCCTATCATGATAAGCTTCTTTTCTTCTCTCTTATTTGTTCATACTTTTTTCAACGAGTGAAATCGCATATTCTAATGTACGATTCATCGTTTCTACCTGTGCATCTTTTACCTTCGCATCTTTTAATACAGCTTCTGCAACTGTAATTTTTTGTTGCAATGATTTCACTGAACCATCTGTTACATTTACAGCTTGCGCTTTCTTCACTACTGCTTTTGCAGATTCAATATTGATCTGTAATTTTTCTTTCGGTGTTTTTGGTTGTTCTTCTGCCACTTTTGATTGTACGAATGTTACATTAGCTGTTTTTAATTCGTTATATGTTTGAATAATTTGTTCCCCAGTACTTCCTACATTTTCAAATGCTTGCTTAGCAGTGTTATAGCTTTTTTCTAGTTCTTGAAATGCTTCCTTTGAATATTGACCTGGCTTACCACCAAACTCATACGTACCATCTAACACTTCCTTTACTTTTCCTAGCTCCTCATATAATGCGTTGACTTGCTCTAACTTCGTACGGTTAGAAAATTCATTGTACGCTGCTAATACTTCTGAAGAACTTAACGCTTTACTATATAATTTTGCAAGCGCGATTTGACCGTTTAATGGAATGCCGCCATTTCCATTGCTATCAGGATCCGCTCCAAATGCAAATGGTACGTTCGGGTTATAAACTTTCCCTTGAGCTAACTGACTATTTACTTTTTTACCATCTACGTAAATTGCCACTTCGCTTCCGTTATATGTTCCTGTTAAATGATACGTTTTGTTCGCTTCCAATTGAACGCCAACACGTTTGTAGCTACCGCCAATGTGAGCCCATAATTCAACATATCCACTTCCTGTAGACTCAAAACCAATTCCGCCGCTCTCTGTATTTTGCAAAATACCTTGTCCGCGAATTTCATTCATTGAAAACACAGTTTCTAACGTAAACGTATTTGCTATTTTCTCTTTTTGTGCTGCTGAAAATGGAATATATCCAAATGTATTAGCTTTTCCATTTAACTTCATAACATTCTTTTTCAATGCTTTATCATATTCAATAGTCACATTACCCTTCAATTCACCTTTTGTACCAAATGGTGAATTGTCTTTAAATGTACCATCTGAGAAATTCACATCAAAAATATCAGCCTTTGGTACTTTCACATTCGGATCAATGTTATCTTTTTTCGTAGTAATTTCTGCCGTTAACGGTTGCACACTTTCATTACCAAATGAATCAATCGCGACTACTTCAAACGTATATGTTCTCCCGCCATCTAATCCTGCAAGTGTAAATGTCAGTTCTTTCGGCACTGGGTCACGATAAAACTCTGAAAATGCTAGTAATTTATTTTTTATTTCTCCAGTTTGCTTATCTCTAGCTTGTACGCGATAAGAATGAACAAGAAGGTTGTCCAATGCTTACATGAATGTTACTGTTGCTGCATTTTCTGTTACATTCGATACTGATAACTTTGCATCTTTTGCAAAAGATGGCTTTTCTTTATCACGATCTTCTACATGTGTAAAAGTTTCTTTCTTTGATGGCAACTGAATTTTCCATGGCTCGCCTGTCCAAGAATTCGTATGGAAATCGCGTCGATTAATCGTTACTTCTTTATCGTCTACTTCTACTAATAAACCTTGGCTTAATGCACGCGATTCTGAAGGAATATTCCCTTGCACTTTGCCACCCTCTACCTCCATATAGCTTACAGAAGAGGTACCAACAGATGTAAAGTCCTTTTGATGAATCGATCTTGGATCGTCTAATGGATAATGTGAATGACCTGAAAACGTAATGACTTGTGGATATTCTTTTAATACTGCATTAATTTTTGCACTATCCTTTGTTCCCCATTCTTGGCTACCGTACACTGTATCTTTAATATGTTGATGTAAAAATACAAAAATCGGTTTTTCTGGATCATCTTTTTGCGCCTTTGCCATTTCTTCTTTTAACCAATTAATTTGTTTGTCCGAATAATACCCATGTGTCGTTTCATTTTCTGGAGACATTACGATAAAATGATACCCTTTTACCACTTTATGATAATAAATTGATTCCATTCCTGTTTTTTCTAAGAAACGCTTCTGTGCTCCCTCTACTGATAAACCGTTCCAATAATCATGATTACCTAGAGAATTCATTCGTACCGCATCTTTATTTGCATTGTCATTATACACTTGCATGAAACGATCATATTGCTGCACAGACCCTGAATCAGTAAAATCACCTACAATAACAAAAGCATCTTGCTTTGGTGCGATTGAATTAAATTGCTCAATTGCTCGTTTCCAGCGAAACATATCATCTGTTCCACTATTTTTAATATGAACATCACTTACAACGGGGAAAACTATTTTCTTCTCACTTGGTGCCTTTTCTTGCTTTTTCTCTTCCGCTTTGACTGATGTACTCCACGGAAATGATACAAATGCTAATACAAAAACCATCAATAATCCAATAAGACCTTTTACTTTTCGTAAAGCAATTCTTTCCACGTGAATCCTCCTCATAATAATTGATTCATTACAAGGGCTATTTTATCTAATACATGTTAATGTCGTTTAAATAACAAATGAACTTTATTAGATTTTTGTAAATATACAGTTAATTAGAAATTAAGTCCAACATTCCTCGTACTATTGTATACAACCACCTTTTGTCTAAAAGAGTCTGATCATTCTTTTCCTATGACTATTCACATATAATCTTTTCTATAACACTAATGATAAGTTAAGGTTTAAGCCTATTAGACAATCTTAATTTTTAATATTTCCTTCTTTTTTTAACACATCGGCCATGCTTTTACATTTAATAGTAGTAAAAGACCACTTAAAAGGAGGGGTTGTATTGAAGAATAAAAAAAATATCGGCTGTTTCGCTCCTTTATCTATTATTTGTCCAGCCCCTTGTCCACCGCCCCCTCCTCCAAATCCAAATTGCGAGCGAGTAACAAATGAATTTGCAGGGAATTTCCTTATAACTAATAACACCATTCCTTCTACCAAAGATGCATCACAATCAATGATACTGTGGCAAAGTGATGGGATACTACTTATATCAGGTACTGTTTCGGTTTACAATAGTACTAGCAGCACAGAATCAATTACAATTCAAATCGTTGGAGCCGCAACCAATATTTTCACTGTGTTTCCTGGTAATACAATATCGTACACAGGAAAAAACTTACAGTCAGTCAGTATTATCAATATAACAAGTAATCCTTCACTATATTTAGAAGGCAAGTACTGTTGCGAATTTACATGTTGCTTATAGAATACCAATTTCATTACTTTCTCAAAAAAAAGCATACCGTTCACGGTATGCTTTTTATGAGATTGGATAACGTACTGTAATACAAAACTCACCTTGATTAACAGTCGTTCCTGTCGTAGTAATTCGGACAGTAGTAAAATATCGGACAGTGAAAGTACCACTACTTTGTGGTTGTACAGTAATTGTATCAACTACTGTTGCCCCTACTAAAAAATCAACTGTAATCGGGTTGGCTCCCACATCGTATTTCACGTAACCTGAACCATATACTTCTTGCGTGATATTATTTGTATATACAATTTGAGTACCAGCACCTGTAATAGACCAGTCTGTACATACTTGGTCTTGCACAAGTGTTTTATTAGAACAACAAGACAAACTGGAACTTCTCATTCCCATTTTGAACCTCTCCTATTCTGCTATGAAAGTGGATAACGTGTTGTAATACAAAATTCTCCCTGATACGTTCCAGCAGGTGTTGCAGGTAACACAACTTGTATACTATCAAAGCGGCGATACGTAAAAGCAATACTCGTTCCTGGGTTTAATGTTTGTGTATCAATTGTACCCCCAGCAGAATCAAGTACCTCTACAGTAATTGGGCCTGGTCCAACATCATATTTAACAAAACCAGTACCAACTACGTTTTGGTTAATATTATTTGTATAGAGAACATTATCAATTGCTGTTGCAACTACAGTAGCAGACCACGGACTACACACTTTATCTTGCACATAATTTTTATCTGGACAACAAGTTAATGCTGACCCTGAGCACTCACAAGACATAGTTGTTTCCCCTCTCTCTTTTATATTCCCTATATGTGTATGTCCCTCAGAGTCTTTTGCCTGTACTATTCATCTATTTTCAAAAAATATTCAAATGACTAGATAGATTCCGTTTTATTTCTTTTCTTCATATATTTATAGACAAAGATACTAGCAACGATAAGAATAACGCCTCCTAATATCGGTAGCATATATTGCCCAACAACGTCCGCTGCTTTTTCCCAATGAGGACCTAATTTCATTCCAAAATAAACATATAAAGTCGTTAATGGGAACATTGCTACAAATGTATATATACTAAATTTCCATATGTTCATTTTCGCCATACCACACGGAACAGAAATAAGCGTTCGAACTCCTGGCACAAAGCGTCCAACAAATGCTACAACCGGTCCATATTTCTCAAAGAAATCATCTGCTTTTTGAATTTGTTCTTCTTTAATGAAGAAGTATTTCCCATATTTTATTAATAGAGGACGACCGCCGTAATAACCGAGTGCATATAACGTTAAAGGTCCTGTCGTTCCGCCGAGGGTTCCGGCTAGTACAGCAAGCCAAAAATTCATATCTCCCTCGTACACCCAATAACCAACCATGGGCAAAACTACTTCTGCTGGAATAAATTCAAACGTTAATGCTAACACAACTCCAAAATAAGAAAACTGCTTTAAAAACTCGATTATATCTAAAATAATTTGCTCCATATTTTTAACTCCTATCCTACGTTTACGTTATGCTTTTCTTGTAATTGAACTGGCGCCATTTTTACAATTCGGTTCAAAATAAATAACACAATTCCAATATCATCTAAAATACCGATAAACGGTAAGAAGTCTGGAATTAAATCGAGCGGCATCGCAACATAACCAACTAAAAACGCAATAGATAAAATTTTCTTCTTTATTGAAACCTCTTTTGAAGTGAAAAAGTCAAATAGAAATGGAACAAATCGGCGAACATGAAATACAACTCTTAATCTACTAATAAGTTTTTTCATTTTTATATCTCCTCTCTTTGTATACAAAAAGGACCCTACCAAACATGGTAAGGGTCCTAAAAAAGACAATAAGGGGCCTTTACCATTGCTGGTAAAGGTCTCACTAACAACGGAACGTTGCCAATAAAGCCGAGGGTTTCTCCCTGTAATGACGACTTTACTGTAATAAGTTACTCCCCTTTATAGACAATTTTATACACTCACATTAAAATATTTCGAAGGGCTTGTCAATATATTTTATATCTCAGGTTCTCCCGCTTACTCTTCACTAAAAAAGCAAATAAACGTATAGGAAATTTCTTACTATCTCATAATATACATAATCATTTGTAAGGAAAGGAGAGACTTCATTTGCATACCGTATGGAAAGGTGCACTCTCACTTGGATTATTAAATATAGGAATTAAACTATATAGTGCTGTAGAAGAAAACGATATAAAATTTTTAAGTCTCCATAAAGAATGCTTAACACCTATTAAATATAAAAAATTTGCTCCCGATTGCACGGATGAAGAAATCGATGATACAGATATTGTAAAAGCCTATGAATACGCACCTCATAAATACATTATTATAGATGAAAAAGAATTGGCTGAATTACAAAAAGCTCACGAACCACGCTCCATTCGTATTATATCTTTTGTCCAAAATAACGAAATCGATTCTGTTCTTTATGACCGTTCTTATTTTATAGGCCCTACCCCAGGACATGAAAAATCATATTTATTATTAAAAGAGGCTCTTGAACGTACAAATAAACTTGGGCTTATTCATATTTCTATTAGAAAAAAACAACATTTAGCTATTATCCGTAACTTTGAAGATGGGCTTATGTTACAAACTATTCACTATCCTAATGAAATTCGCGATATAACAAATACACCTAACTTACCAAGTAATGAAAATTATCCTATTCAAAAACAAGAACTCACAGCAGCAATTAATTTAATCCACCACCTTACAAATCCTTTTGAACAAGAAATGTATACAGATGAGTATAAAGAAGCACTTACCGAACTAATCGAAAACAAAATTGAACAACAGGAAAAAACCGAAACAATCTCTCCAACTCCAAACATCATCAATATTATGGAGACATTACAGGCAAGTATTGAACAAGCGAAAATAAAAAGAGAAAATAAAACAGAAAAAGAGGCCAAATAAAATTGGCCTCTTTTTTCTTTAAAGCGGATTACATTTTGGTATCTCAAGTCCAGATGATTGCGCTAATTTTAATAAGTAATAACATTCTTCTCTTGCCATATGATCCGCCATTCTAGCAGATAATGTACTTAATATTTCATTCGATAACTCTAGCTCTTCAACTTCATGGAGAAAATGTGAAAATAATTTTAACTCAAGTGAAACATCTTTTGTAAACTTCTTTAATGCAGGAAAATGATGAAGCTCTGTCCGTAAATACCCTGTCATCTCAACTGCCTTTAAGTAAAATTTTTCAAAGTGCTTCGTGAATTCTTCACTTTTCTCTTTTAATCTTTTTTCAACAAGATCTAGTCCACCAGAAATAGATCCTGCATGACCAGCCGCATCTGTTAACCAAACGAGGTGATAATGTAATTCATGAAAAACAGGCGGAACTTCTCCTTTCTTTAAAAATTCTAACACTGTTATATACTCTTCTACTTCGTTTACCATATGATTGATGAAAGTTGGCGTAAAATGAATAGTGATTTTTCCCTCGAGTTGTTTCTGTATAATACTTAATTTAAACATTCTTATTTCCTTTGCGGCTCGTTCTGCCTCTTTTGAAAATGTAATGAGATTCACATTATGTACTTTATTTAAAAGATTCGTAAATGTTTCAAGAAAATAAGCGGCCTTCTTTATATCCTCTTTTTCCTTCGGAGCTAATGCATCAAGTAAAAATTGCGAATGATCAGTAAGCACCTTTAGCCAAAATTGATGCTCAAACAACGCACTTTCTTCATAATTTCTCTCCACTAAATCCCCTCCTTTTATTCGGCCTTCTCTATCACTTGAAGTTTGTATCCATCTGGGTCTTGTACTACAATACTCTTCTCACTTTTGTTTTCCGTATATAAAATTTCATAAAACGCTAGCTTCTTTTTTAACTTCTCTATGTTAGAAATCGAAAATGTTAAACCATCGCATGAATTCGTAACACTCTTCTCTCTTCCTCCTAACATGCGATTCATAACAAAACTAATTCTCGTTGAATCGGCATCATACCAAACACCTGTAATATCTAATTGTGGTCTTTCTGAACTAGGTGTTATTCCTAAAATTCCTTCGTAAAAATACAGAGTTTCCTTTAAGTTCTTTACTTCTAACACAATTAAATTTTTTACATTCTCCACATTCATTCCCCCTGCACTTATTACTTTTTTATATGTGTCATAAAGGCCTATTATGTCTGAATACAATACGTAGTAATGAACATTTAAGGAGGTTTATTCGTGAATAAATATATGAGATCATTCGTGCCCTATCATAGTCCTCTCGATCCTTGTCCTCCTATCGGAAAAAAATATTATTCTACTCCTCCTAATTTATTTTTAGGCTTTCAACCGCCAAACTTACCGCAATTCACGCCAAAAGAAGCACTACAAAAAGGGACTTTATGGCCTGTTTTTTATGACTATTATGAAAATCCTTATAAAAAAGGGCGGTGACTACTGACGTGACTCAATCGCTACCAGAAGAATACTATCAGCTTTTACTGGAGCTTCAAGAACTGGACTTTGTACTAGTTGAACTCACTCTTTATTTAGATACACATCCAGATGACACCGCTGCGATTAATCAATTTAATGATTTTTCCTATAAACGGAGAGTATTAAAACAAAAGATGGAAGAAAAATACGGACCACTCCAACAGTTTGGAAACAGCTATTCTAATGCCCCTTGGGAATGGAGCAAAGGTCCTTGGCCATGGCAAATATAAAGGAGAGAAACTATGTGGATTTATGAAAAGAAATTACAATACCCAGTTAAAGTGGGAACTTGCAATCCAGCACTTGCAAAATTATTAATTGAGCAATACGGCGGTGCAGATGGCGAGTTAGCTGCTGCACTACGTTACTTAAATCAACGTTATACAATTCCTGATAAAGTCATTGGCCTTCTTACTGATATTGGCACAGAAGAATTTGCTCACCTTGAAATGATTGCTACGATGGTTTATAAGCTGACGAAAGATGCGACTCCTGAACAGATGAAGGCAGCTGGTCTTGACCCTCATTACGTCGACCATGACAGCGCTCTTCATTACCATAACGCTGCTGGTGTTCCATTTACTGCAACCTATATACAGGCTAAAGGTGATCCAATTGCCGATCTATACGAGGATATTGCAGCTGAAGAAAAAGCACGCGCAACATATCAATGGCTCATTAACTTATCAGATGATCCAGATATAAATGACAGCCTACGCTTTTTACGCGAACGAGAAATTGTCCATTCACAACGTTTCCGAGAAGCAGTTGAAATTTTAAAAGAAGAACGTGATAAAAAAATATTTTTTTAAAACATGTATCCTAGCGGTATGTGTTTTTTTATGTTAAAAGTTAAATCCTTCCTATTAAACATATAAATAGTATATTTATTCGATTTAATGCATTATTTTTTAATATTTTCAAAATTCCCTATTGCTTTCTAATCATCAGACCTTTAAAATAATAACAGTTACTCGACAAATTATTTGAATTTTCGACAAAAAATACTCATTAGGAGGATTTTCTTTATATGCGTACAACTTTAAAACCAGCGCAAATACTTTCGATTAGTTTATTACTATTCGCAGTTTTCTTCGGTGCTGGTAATATGATTTTCCCGCCCCTTCTTGGTCTTTCTTCCGGAGAAAATATGTGGGTTTCCATTACAGGGTTTATTATTACAGACGTCGGTTTATCTTTACTTGCTATCGTTGCTGTTGCCCTTGCTGGTGGTAGTTTTAACACTTTAGCGAGCCGTGTTCATCCAAAATTCGCAGCAGTATTCGCTATCATTATTTATCTTTCAATCGGCCCACTATTTGTTATTCCACGAACTGGATCTGTATCTTATGAAATTGGGATTGTACCACTTTTCCCAGATCAATGGTATTCTATGTTAGTTTTTAGTGCGATTTTCTTTACAGTCGTTTACTTCTTATCATTAAATCCATCCAAGCTAGTAGATCATATCGGTAAAATATTAACGCCAATTTTACTTGTAATTATTGCAATTATGGCAACAAAAGCGATTCTTTCACCAGGAACGTTTGCAGAACCTATCGGTGACTATAAAGACATCCCGTTTTTCAAAGGATTTCTTGAAGGATTTTTAACGTTAGATGCAATTGGGGCTCTCGTACTATCAACAATTGTTGTAAATGCAATTCGTCAAAATGGTATACAAGAGAAGAAATCTATCGCAAAATATACAATCATTTGCGGAAGTATCGCTGCTCTATTCTTAACAATTGTTTACTTCTTACTCGGTTATATTGGAGCTTCAAACGGAAACTTAGGACAATTCGAAAACGGTGGGCAGCTATTAGCTACTGTTATGTATCAATTCTTTGGGACAAGCGGTAATATTTTATTAAGTATCGCCATTATCTTCGCTTGTTTAACAACGGCAATTGGTGTTGTGAGTGCATTTGCAAATTACTTCACAACAGTGCTAACAAATGTTTCATACAAAAAGCTTGTACTATACGTTTGTATCTTTAGTTTCGTTATTTCAAACTTAGGATTAAGCTTATTAATTAAAATCACATTACCTGTATTAATTATTTTGTACCCAATTACGATCATTTTAGTTTTCGTATCATTTATCGATAAATATACGAAACGTAAACCTTCTGTCTACATTGGAGCGATGATCGCAGCGTTTATTATTAGCTGTATTCATGCACTTGATAATGTGGAAATGATACCAGATTTTATCGCTAATATCGTACACACCATTCCTTTTTATAACTTAGGAATTGGCTGGATCATTCCAGCAATAATCGGTGGTATAATTGGATACTTTATTCCGCAAACAGAAGCTGCAGGTGAAGTTTCTACAAAATAAAAAAAAGAAGCAAGCATGAAATCCATGCTTGCTTCTTTTTCTCTTCACATCGTATGTTTAAAAGTAAATAAATCTTCTTTTGACTGCACAACAGATTGTTCCGCTTCTACTACGTCCTTCTTTATCTCTCCTCCTAATCTTACTTTCAACATCGCCTCTTCTATACTTTTTACAATCATATTTCCTGAAAAAATAGTAAGTCCAAAAAATGTAATCGGAACGAGAGGGATCCACGGATTCACTGTTAATGATCTAAAATAGACTCCAATTAAGCCTGACCATTCATGTGTGTATGATTCTATTTCTTCTATCGGTCCTAAAAACTGAACTGTTCCGCCAAAGAATATTTCTAGTAACCCTAAGTGCAGTAAAATAGTAAGAGTTTGCGTAAACTGCTGAAAAAATACAAGTATAAACGTCATATAGAGATGCGGGAAAATATGCTTTATAACAATATGCCTTCTCGATCCACCTAATATGCACGCAGCTTCAATAAATTCTTCGGTTCTCAACTTACGGACTTCCTTCGCAACATACAGTGCAATAACTGGCATCACAAGCATTACAAGTAATAAAACTTGAAACGAAGCCCTTTCAAAAAAGGTTGTTGTTTCCTCTCCACTCCCAAATGCATTTGCAAAGTGAAGAAAAAAGTACGCAATCATAACTGTTGGAATAACTGTAAAACTATCAAAGAAAGCCTCAATTTTTGAAAACCCTCTTTTTACATATGTTCCAAGCACAACACCAAAAAACACACCTATCACCATTCTAAGTGCCGCAATTAAAATAGATATACCAATCGTCCACTTCGCACCTTCAATGACTAAATGTAACAGGTCGTATCCTTTCCGGTCTGTCCCGAGTAAAAATTGTAATGAAGGTGAAAACGGTGGCACTTGTGGATTTTCATCTGCATCATATTGCAATGTAACTTGCCTAATGTGTCCATCATTCCATAACGTATTTCCGATGCTCAAAAGAACTAATATGAGAAGAAAACCAATACTTATCCAAAATCTTTTATCGCGTTTTATATACATCCACATATTATAATCTCTCCTTCATCGCAGTTGGAATGAAATAATGAAACAGCTTGAATAAAATAAATATCGGGATATATATAAGCAGCATACTAACGATGAAAACCTCAACTCTAATACCCTCATACGATTTCAAAAACATAAAAATACCACCCGTATTAAAAATCCATTCTATAATATATAAATTAGATAACATAAAAAAGATATTCGTTTTCGCAAAGAATAATGTACTAAGCAACACATTTCGTAAAATATGACGATTTAAAATATGAAAACGCCCCAGCCCTTTCGCCTTAGCAAATAGTACATAATCTTTTTCTAGTTCATTTTCAAAACGAATCACTACCATTTTTACAAACATAATCGTAGTCGGGATGCTCAAACACAATATTGGCAACCCTCTAATCGACTCGCCTCCAATTGACTCAATTTGAAAAGGTAAAAAACCTGTTTGTTTAAAAAACCATAAAACTAAGATTTGTGATACTAAAATAAGAAGAATATCTGGAATGGATTCTAGGAAGATAAGAAATGATTTAATTCGATGTTGTATACGCGGTGAACTACTCATAATTACATAAACAATGCAAAATGCTACAAATAATGAAATGAAAAAAGCAGCCAAAAAAATAATAATCGTTTCTTTATAATGGACGAACAACTGTGGAAATAAAAATTTACCTCTCACATATTGCAAATTGGAAATATCCATTAAGTTCACAAACACTTCTTTTAAAGTCTGTATGTACTTTGATACATCCACCTTAAATCCATAAAATAATTTCGGCAAAGCCCCTAAAATAATAATCCCCAAAATCGAAATAAGAAATTGAATCGTCACTTCCATTCCATTTAGAAAAACTTTTTTGACCACATTTTCCCTTCTCTCTATATATAATTTACCCCCTAATTTTATTCTTAATTTTCAGAATTATAAATATTTTAAAGATAAAAAATCACTAGGCTATGATCCTAGTGATTCTTTATGCGCATGCCTCTCTCTTTTCGCAAACGGCATATACAAAGTGTAACATCCAATAAGCGCAGCTATTTCTAATGAAATAATATAGTAAGGATGCGGCCCTAACATATCGAGTAATGAAGCAGTTTCTGGCTTATGAGCTAAAAACATATAATTACCGCCTGTTTTGTAATTTACAAACGAAACAATCAGAATCAATATGTTTAAAAATATCATCGTACGTTTAATAGATTGTAATGTAGGACGATACCCTTCTACCCAAGTCATAAAGAGCGGTGCCCAAATGAGCAATACATGTGCGATGAAATATTCAATGAAACGAAAATGTGGAAAAGTATACTGCAAGTTCGGCGTTAAAATGGCTTGTGATGCACCAATAATTCCTGTAAAAAATACAATCTCATATATGCGGTAACTTTTCGTTACAATCATAATCGACGCTAATAATAAACTAATCGTACATAACTCAAACGGTAATGAAGTAGCTAGCTCAAAAATCCCCGCTTTCCACTCCCACATATAGAGCCCAATTTCACTACCTATAAATAAAAATGCAATCGCATATCGAACCGTTATATTCCACTCACTTTGACGCAATAAATCTTGGTATTGATACAGAAAAAATATCCCCACCAACATAATAAATAATATAAGGACGTGTTGTCTTGAGTATGGAATAAACGATTTTAATGGATGCGCACTAAAATAAGCTTCCATCTTCCTTCCTCCTCTCCTTCATACAATATTATTGTAAGAAAGAAACAACGAGTCAATTCATTTGCTTATACTAGGACAACCTCTACCTTACATTTACATATTCATACCTTACAAAACTGTAAGGTTATTGTAAGCTAAAACGATTTGTCAGATTCTTCACCTCTTCTATACTTAATGTAGATACTAAAACGAACGAAAAGGTGATAAATAGATGAAAAAGAAAAATAAAGTGTTAATTACTAGTGTAGTAGCAATTGGAATTGCAGCTGGATCATACTTTGCATTTGCTGGTGGTGGCGGTTCAGAAGTAGCAATGGCATATAGCGGATATAAAGTAACTGAAAAACAAATCCAAAACGCGCAAAAATTTGGTGGCGAAGTTATTCCAAACGGAATTGAAACTATTTCATTCGATCCAACAAAAGGAACATATGAATTAGCTGTAAAAAAAGGCGATGAAGTGAAAAAAGGTCAGCTTCTGTTTAAATACAATGACCCTACTGCTAAACAAGGTGTAACAGAAGCAGAAATGCAAAAGAAAATCGCACAAAAAGAAGTAACGTTGTTTCAAAAACAAATTGATGCAGCGAAACAAAAATTACAAAAAGATAAAAATGCAGGCCTTCCTTCTGAAGCATTAAAAGCATCAGAAGTTGAAGTTGGGCAATTAGAATCACAACTTGAAATGAAAAAGTTTGAAGTTGAAAAAGCTGATGAAATGATTAAAGCAGCAAAAGAAAAAGTAAACACACTTTCTGTAACAAGTCCTGCTGATGGCGTAATTGATGATATCGTGAAAACTGCTGACGAAAAAACAGGTATGAGCGGAATTACTCTTCGTCACGCTGGTCAATTCAAGGTAAAAGGTCAACTTTCTGAATATGAGCTTGCTAGTATGAAAGTTGGGCAAGAAGTAACTGTTTCCTCAAAAACTGTCGCTGGTAAGACTTGGACAGGAAAAGTAACAGAAATCGGTTCTACACCATTAAAGAGCATGGATGAAAATAAAACTGTTTCTAACTATCAATTCACTGTCACATTAGATAATAGTGACGAACTACAAAACGGCTTCCACGTATACGTAACAAGTAAATCTGGCGAAGCAACTGGTACAATTGTTCCGAAAAGCAGTATCGTGAAAAAAGGTGACAAAAATGTTGTCTTCGTTGTAAAAGACGGTAAAGCGAAAGAACAAGCAGTTACTGTTGAATTCGAGACTGATAGCGAATCAAAAGTTTCTGGAGTGAAAAAAGGAGAGGAAGTTATCTCTAAACCTGAAAAAGACTTAAAAGATGGTATGGAGGTTGTCGCCCAGTGATTAACTTAAAAGGCATCACGAAATCCTTCCAAAATGGTGCAGAATCCGTTCAAATATTACACGGAATTGACGTAACACTGAATCAAGGAGAATTCACTTCTATTATGGGACCTTCTGGTTCTGGTAAATCAACATTAATGAACATTATTGGTTGCTTAGATAAACCGACGACGGGTACGTACGAACTAGCTGGACAAAACATTTCAAACATGTCTGAAACAGAACTTGCACATGTTCGTAATAAAGAAATCGGATTCGTATTCCAAAACTTCATGTTATTACCGAGACTTACAGCACTTCAAAATGTAGAGCTACCTCTTATTTACGCTGGAGTTGATAAAAAAGAAAGACGCGAACGCTCATTAGCCGCTTTAACAAAAGTCGGTTTAGCTGATCGCGCTACTCACTTACCAAACGAATTATCCGGTGGTCAAAAGCAACGTGTCGCCGTTGCCCGCGCAATCGTAAATAACCCAAAATTCATTTTAGCCGATGAACCGACGGGAGCACTTGATACGAAAACAAGTACACAAATTATGGACCTCTTTTACGAATTAAATAAACAAGGCTCAACAATCATTATGATTACCCATGACCGTGAAATCGGGGAAGCTGCAGCACGTCAAATTGTAATTCGTGACGGAAATGTCGTCCAAGATTGGAGAGGTTAATTTTGAATACGAGTGAAAATATACGCATGGCCCTTTCCTCTATCTTTGCTCATAAAATGCGTTCCATCTTAACGATGCTAGGTATTATTATCGGTATTAGTGCCATTATTACTATCATTTCAATGGGTGATGGTACAAACGCAAAGTTTAAAAAAGAATTAGGCCAAGGAAAAGATAACGAAGTAACGATTTACTACAACAATCCTGATTACGGAACAGATAGTGCCAAAATCACACCTGATATGCTAAACCGTCTGCAAACTGTACCAGGCGTTAAAGATGTATATCCAGACGTAAGTATGAAAGTAAAAGCATCTGCTGGTTCAAAAGATGTAAATCTTGATTTAAAAGGTGGAACAGGCGCCTTTATGAAAGATTCGAAAATAAAATTAGTTCACGGTCGTGAATTAAATGACAGTGAACTAAACCAAGCAATCCCTGCTGTTATATTAAATGAAGAAGCTTTCAACAAATTATTTAGTGGTTGGGAATCAAACCAATACACAGATATAAAAGGAAAGCCTTATAAAATAGTCGGTGTATACGAAACGAAAAACGACTTTGGAATGCCTATGCCTGAAGGTTATACATCACTTGAAAATGCACCTGTAATTTCAGGAGTAAATGAGTATGACTCCGTAAGATTAACAATGACCTCTCCGACAGAACGTAAAAGTGTAGAAAAACAAGCCGTTTCTGTCTTAAACGAACTGAAAGCTCCTAAATTTGAGCACAAATTCGAAGCACAAGACTTAGGTGAATTTACGAAACAACTAGACGAATCAATCGGTATGATGAAAATGGTATTCGGTGGTATTGCTGCTATCTCCTTACTTGTTGGTGGTATCGGTGTAATGAACATCATGCTCGTATCTGTAACAGAACGTACACGTGAGATTGGTATTCGTAAAGCTCTTGGTGCAACACGTGGTAAAGTATTAACACAATTCTTAATCGAATCTTGTATTTTAACAGGACTTGGTGGTTTCATCGGATTCATGCTCGGTATTTTCTTCGCTTGGATCGTCTCAATCTTTGCTGGATGGCCACTCGTTGTCTCAAAAGAACTTGGACTTCTTGCAGTAGGTATTTCAATGCTGATCGGTATTGCATTCGGACTACTACCAGCTAACAAAGCTGCAAAACTTGATCCAATTGAATGTTTACGATATGAATAAACAAAAACGTAGGAGTTTACACTCCTGCGTTTTTTATTTACCTATTAAATCGAGTTTCTTCTATTATATAAGTTTCACGTTACAACTATCATTCTATTACTCTTCATTATTTATAGGTACTAAGGCTATTATCTAATCCTATTATTGCAAAAATACTATGTAACAGACGAAAATCAAGGCGTAATTTTTTCCATACATCGACTGATTTTGTAACAATTATATCGATATTTTATTAAATTTCACCTCGTTTATATGTTTTCACACCTAAAAACATTATCATTTCATAACTAATTTTTCATTCAAACAGTAAAATACATCATTCTTGTAACACTATAGACATTCAAGAGAAACATTACTGTAATATTATTAATATTACAGTAATTGAAATGCTACTCATTTTGTGTTTTATATGCCCTGATACGCCAAAAAACAACAAGGAAGCGCTATCAGGATATTTATGGAATTGTTACAGAATATTAATGCTCCGTTACGAAAGCTTTGTAATTATATGTTTTTCACAAATAAGAAAATAATGGTTGCTATAATGAGGACAACGAAAACAAATGCAATGGAGGCTATTATGAAAAAATTTATGGGTATAGCAACAGCAGCGGTTTTTGGTCTTGGGATTTTCACAACATCTGCTAAAGCAGAAACAATCGTAACGACTGACGTACTAAACGTACGAGAAAACCCAACTACTGAATCAAAAGTTGTAGGAAAATTATTAGATGGATATAAAGTAAATGTTTTACATACAGAAAATGGTTGGTCAAAAGTTCAATTGAATAGCGGTAAAGAAGCTTTCATAAGCGCTGACTATACAAAAGACACTTACTACGTAACAGCAAACGTATTAAACGTACGTGCTGGTGCAAACACAGATTCAGAGATTCTTGGTAAGTTGAAAAAAGATGATATAATCGAAACAACACACCAAGTACAAAATGATTGGATTCAATTTGAATATAACGGAAAAACAGCTTATGTTCATGTTCCTTACTTAACAGGTAAAGCTCCAATTAAAGTTCAGCCAGTAGTTAAAGTTGAAAAAACAACTACAGTTCAAGATACAGCTAAAGTTCGTGAAGCAGTTAAAGCTCAAGAAGTAGCTGAAACTCAAGAAGTAGCTGAAACTCAAGCAAAAGCTAAGGCCGCGGAAGCAACTAAAGCTCGCGAAGCAGCTGAAGCTCAAGCAGAAGTTAAGGCTCAAGAAGCGGCTAAAGCTCGTGAAGCAGCTAAGGCTCAAGAAGCAGCTAAAGCTCAGGCAGATGCTGAAGCTCAAGCAGAAGCTAAAGCTCAAGAGGCGGCTAAAGCTCGTGAAGCAGCTAAAGCTCAAGCAGATGCTGAAGCTCAAGCAGCGGCTAAAGCTCAAGAAGCAGCTGAAGCTCGTGAAGCAGCTAAGGCTCAAGAAGCAGCTGAAGCTCGTGAAGCGGCTAAGGCTCAAGAAGCAGCTAAAGCTCGTGAAGCGGCTAAAGCTCAAAAACCAGCTACACAACAACCTGCTGCAAAAGAAACTGAAACAAGTACACCATCATCTTCTCGTGAGTTACGTGTTGTAGCAACAGCTTACACAGCAGATCCACTTGAAAATGGTTAT
Source organism: Bacillus sp. CH_48 (assembly GCF_038008465.1). Classification (NCBI taxonomy): domain Bacteria; kingdom Bacillati; phylum Bacillota; class Bacilli; order Caryophanales; family Bacillaceae; genus Bacillus; species Bacillus sp. CH_48. The sequence continues at coordinate 727,179 of NZ_JBBOZF010000001.1, forward strand.
AAAGCAGGCGACCAAGTAAAATCAGCTATGGGTCATAACTTAACAGCTAATCCAAACATGAAACTAATTGCAGTTGATCCAAGTGTCATTCCATTAGGTTCAAAAGTATGGGTTGAAGGTTACGGAGTAGCAATCGCTGGTGATACTGGTGGGGCTATTAAAGGTAATAAAATCGACGTTTTAATGCCAGATAAAGGCACATCAAGTAGCTGGGGACGTAAAACAGTTACAGTTAAAGTATTAAACTAGTTATAAAAAAGAGTCAGTCTCATCGTTGAGGCTGGCTCTTTTTTATGATTCTTACATGCTTTCTTTCTCTTGAAAGTAAGTAATATTATCTCGAAGCCACTCCCTCTCCGACATAAACAAGTTTCCACGTTTTTTGTACACTTTATCAAATATCTTTAAAACTTCTTCATGATTAGCAAACTTATGTAAGAAACGAAGAGCAATGATAATCTCTGCTTCATCCGTAGGCTCTACTTCATTTTTACGTCTTCTAGCAACAATTTTATTCACACGTTCGCAAATTGCTCTCATTGCCATTTCGTCGCCATACGTATAAATAGCTCGAACAGCTTCATATTTCACCATCACATTTCTATCATGTAAAGCTTCAATATAAACTATTTGTAAGTCCGATCCCCCTATTTTTGCTAAAACCTCAATAACGGTTGAGCGAACATAGACACTATTACTATATAAAAGCTTTGTTAACGGCAGAATCGATTGCTTCGTTCCAATCTCAAGCAATGTATAACAAATATGTGTAATCTCATCTTTATTTTCTTCAGTATCCAGCAACTTTAGCAACGCACTTTCCGCTTCTAACGATTTATATAACTTTAAGGAAGCAACTGCCCAATAACGAACACTATCGTTTTTATGATAAATATAAGGAATAATTTTATTTGTACTACTTACTACTGGTAATGTATAAATATTACTAAGCAATTCACTTAACAAAGTCGGACTGTCTTCATATTCCAAACAATCTATAAGATAATCTGCAATACAAATTTCTTTCGTATTAATAGCAAGTTTCGTCATTAAATAATAAATATCTTTCTTCATAGATACCTTTTTTGCTTTGCTTAACTTCCCCTGTAAATAAGGAAAAATTAATAAGTCATTTAACGCTTTTGCTTCATCATACGCACGATGCCATATATCTGTCTCTTCATCAGCTATCCGCCTTAATAAATCATCTATATACCCTTCCATCTCCTTCTCTCCCGTCTAAATTAAATCTATCTCTTTGCATTCTATATACGAGAGATTACTATTTCAACAGAAAAAAGAGGATGTCATAGCATCCTCTCCTTCTCTTCTCTATTCCACACAAGTAAACTGCGTCCAAGCTCCTACATAATTTAGTAAGAATAACTCCTCTTCCGCAATTGTACCGACGATATTTTTCCGTTCATCTATCGGCATTTCTTTTAAAATGATTTGCAGTTCACCTTTATACTTTCCGAATGAGTTATTACCAATTACAACTTGCCCTCTTTCCTGTAGCACACTTTCGCGCACTGGGAAGTCATAGTCTTTATATTTTTTACGCACTTCTGTAGAACGTATCATATACTCTGTTATGTCGCCGCGTCTTACATGTAATTCTTGCAGCGTAGCTCTCTTCTCTACTTCAGTCGCTTCGTCTACAAAGTGCACTTTTAGCTGTAACATGTAGCGATTTAAATTTCCTAGTTTTTCTAACTCCTCTTCACTTGCATAAGCATTTCCGATAATGACATCATCAATTAGCCCTGTTGCCCATAAATGCTTCGCTTGTACTTCAATTGGTAAATTACGATGCTCTTCTAACGTACATAATCCGTCGTTAATATCCCATGGACCGATGTTTGCGGCATGTGATGTAATAAAGGCTGCACTGCGAATACCATGCTTTTTAAAGCGTTCACTACAGCGAATGAAATAATCGTACGGAAGACCAGTGAATTTTTGCGGATAAAAATTATGGCAACCAATTAAAGCTGATTTATTCGCTTGATGCGAAAGAATATTTTCTAAGTACGCAATATCGTTACTTACATTTAACTCGATTTTTAAACCGTACGGATTATTCGTCATTTTCGCTTCCGTCAATCCGTCAAAGCCTACATCTAATCGAATACCATCTGCACCTAACTCTGCGAAAAATGATAGATCACTATAACTAATACCAAGCTGATCAAACACAGCTGGAGCTACATCTAAAATAACTTCCATATTGTTATCTTTCGCATGATTAATAATCTCTTTAAATTCAGCTATAATTTCTTCTTTCGGACGATTCACAGATAACAAACAAGTAAATATTCTTGAAAAACCGTGTCGTGCCGCTGACGAAATATAAGCCATATCTTTTTCTTTCGTTGAATGTTCTGGATAAAGTGAAATCCCTAATTTACGCTCCATGCTTTTGCATCTCCTTCACACGTTGTATTAATGCCATGCTCGTAAATCTATATTTTGCAGATAAACATGTTGCACATAAAATTGTCGGTACAATAATTACGTACGGTGAGTGTAGACCTAACATTACATATGCACCCATTGAACAACCGATAAATAAAACTGATACTAGTAGTAACACTAATAAGGATTTACTTTGTACCCATTTCGAATAATGGGCAATACACTGTCCGATCACAAATGTAATTAAGATGATAATTGCTCCGAGCATTCTGTTTTCTCCTCTCCTGCTAATTGTTGTTTCTCATACATTTTGAAGAATGGATAGTAAATAACGAATGAGATTACAAAGTTAACAAGTACAAGTACACCAGCCATAATTGTCCAGTCCGTACTAATCACCGCTGCAATTGGTGCTAACATCGTAAATGGCAATTTCGCCATCATGAGTGGAATCATACCTGAAACAACTGCGAAATATGATACTGTCGTTGTCACTAACGGTGTAATAACGAACGGAATAATTAAGATTGGGTTCATTACAATTGGTGCCCCGAAAATAATTGGCTCGTTAATATTGAATAAACCTGGTACGAATGATAATCTACCTAACTCTTTTAGGAACTTAGATTTAGAGAACATAAACATAATTACTAAAGCTAACGTTGAGCCAGATCCGCCAATCCATACGAACCATTGAATGAACTGCTCTGTAAATAAGTTTGGTAACTGATGTGCATTTCCTGTAGCCGTGAACACTTCCATATTTTCAAGAATTGCGGAATCCCACATCGGACGAATGATTGGTCCTAAAATTGCCGGTCCATGTATACCAAATGACCAGAAGAACACGATTAAGAATACTGTTAATAAACCACCGAATAAGTTATTTCCTACTAGTACTGATTTTAATGGTGCGATTAAGTATGTAATTGTTGTATTTACATCGAATTTCAAACCGTAGCGAATGCCCCAGAATAAAAGAATAACTACTAATGTTGGAATTAATGCTGCAAACGAATTTGAAACTGCTGGTGGTACACTGTCTGGTAATTTTATTGAGATATTATGCTTAATCATAAAATGATAAATTTCCACTGCAATTAATGCTGTCACAATTGCGCCGAATAAAGACGTTGCACTTAATGTTCCTACTGAAATATATCGACCTGCATCAATAACACCTGGTACAGCTTTCGTAATTTGAATTGGTTCAACTGATGCTAGTAAAAAGGCGAGTACAGATAGTAGCCCTGCACTTAATTGATTGAGCTGATAAAAGTTCGCGAGCGAAGCCCCTACTCCAAACGCTGCGTATAAGGCCATTAGTCCTACTGTAAATCGGAATGGAATATCTAAAATATGGCGAAACGGTGCAATCCATTCCATATATGCATCAATTGGTAAATTTAAAAAGATAACGAAAAATGACCCGACGATCGTTAACGGTAATGTAGAAATAACCCCATTTCGAATTGCCAATAAATGTCGTTGTCCTGCAATCTTTTGCGTTGTTGGCATAATCTTTTGTTCCATAAAACTCATAAACCCATTCATCAATAGCCCTCCTCTTTCTCTCTACTATAAAAGAATGAAATAAACTTTATAACATTATAATGTTTATATTTAAAAAGATATAATTATGCTAAAACTAATTGTTCTGCTTGCCTAAGCACTTTCAAACCATCACACATGCCATAATCTCGTTGGTCTATAATTGCAACTGGTATGTTGTATGAGTTTGCAAGAAACTCTACAGCTGGAAATAAATATTTCACTTGTGGACCGATTAAAACGACATCGGCTTCTTTTATTTCAAGTTTCACAAGTTCTGAATCAACCGCCTTAATTTTATAATTCTTCCCCTGTTTCTTTGCCTCTTCTTGCATTTTTCTTACGACCATACTCGTTGACATGCCTGCTGCACAACATAATAAAATATACATCTTATACTGTCACTTTCTCTTCTACTCGTTTATGAAGAGTAATAAATTCTTCAGCTAGTTCTTTCACTGTAATTGCATTCATTAAATGGTCTTGTGCGTGCACTAACAGTAAACTGATTTCTGCATGATTTCCTCTTGCCTCTTCTTGAATTAAATCCGTTTGAATACGATGTGCTGCTGAAATTTCCTCACTAGCAAGTTTCATCTTTTCACCCGCATTCTCAAAATCTCCTTGTCTTGCAAAAGCGATTGCTTCAAGCGCTGCACTTCTCGCATTGCCACCATGTAAAATTAATGCAAATGGAGTTTGCATATCAGCCATTTTAAATTCCCCCAAGCTATATGTTTTCTATATTTTTATATTATTATGAAAACGCATACAATTAAACATAAAAAACTTCCGTTATGTAACGGAAGTTTTTATATACTTTTTCAAAATGATAATAAAATCTCTTGAAAATCTTCAATTACCTCGGTCTGAGTAAGTTTCTCTATCGTAGTTTGACTAGACATAATATCATATAAAAAATCATAAAGCCTTTGCAAATCTTCATTATTACTGCGCTTTACACTAAATAAAATAATTACTTGTACTTTTTTATCTCCCCAATCAACAGCCTTTTCAAGTGTGCAAAACATCAAAAAAGTTTCCTCACTTAATAACTGCATCGGATGCGGGATTGCAACTGAATTCCCAACCGCTGTCGGAGACGTATTTTCTCTTTCCATAACAGAAGCATAAAAGTTTTCTTGTACATAATGTTTCTCAGCAGCTTTCTCACATAAAAACTGAATAACATCCTCTTTCGTAGAAGCACTATGATTTAAAAAAATTAAATCTTCCTTAATATAAGGCTGCACACTATTATTCACATGCGTAAACAACCGCTGACCAATCGATTTAATCTCTTTATCATCAAATATTGAATTCACTTTTATAACTGGAACAGGCAAGCCACTCGGTATATGAATCGTACTAATAATACAATCTATTTTTTCTTTATAAAGATCTTCTACTTTCAATTGATAATAGCCTGTAATACCTACAATCTCTAATTTATCTCGGAACTGTGATAAAATTTTATATTTTAATAGTTGTGCACTTCCTTGACCAGTCGCACAAACTAATAAGCATCTTTTCTTTTGATTCTGCTCCTGCAAACGGCTCATCGCTCCGCCGAAGTGAATTGCAATATAACCAATTTCACTTTCAGGAATCGATTCACCCATATATTCACCAATGATATCTCCAACAAGAACCGCAACTTCAAAAGCATACGGATAATTCTTTTTCACTTCTGCCAAAAGAGGATTCCTCGTATTTAACTTATACTTCAAACGATTTAATAACGTTTTTAAATGAATACCAAATCCAAATAATAATTCTTCATCATAATAAAAAATAAGATTCCGTTCTTCCGCTACTTTAAAAAGAATATGTTGCATAAATGCATATATATCTTTTCCTAATAGCTCTTCTACATTTTCATAGCGATCTCTCGTTGTAACAGCAGTACTTAATAAATGCATCGTCACATATAATACTTCTTCTTCTGGAAATGAAAATTTCAACTCTTTCTCTAAATCTCCTAAAATCTGCTTCGCAATTGTATATTCTTTCTTTATTATAAGTTCTGATTGCTCCGTATGCAGTTCTTTCATATAATGTTGACTTTGACAACGCTTTAATGCGATTGCAATATGAATGACTAAATTATCAATTTCTATATCAGATAAATATATTGTTCCACCTTCAATATACTTTAATATAATTGAACGGATGTGTGATATATAAGGTAGCGATAAATATGTCTCCGTCTGCTCAAATTGCTCATGAAACGGAGTATGGTCATAACGCGGTAAACCATATTGTGATAAACAAGAACGAATATTAAATTCCTCTCCAACAATACGTATACCATAATACGGTCTCTTCTCAATTTGTAATTTATAGCGACCACATATATCTGTAACATCTTTCATAATTAAATTAACCGTTGATTTGCTCACATAAATCTCTTCCGCTAATTCTGAAAGCTTCACATATCCCTCTGCCGTTAAAACACGCTGCAGAATGTACGCTATTCTTTCTTCATAAGAAGTTGGGATCTTTTCCGTCTGTTTTTGAAATAGACTCACACAAAAGTCTTCAAATTTCTTCTTTTGTATAATTTCTAATTCGTACCCATTCCCTCTTTGCGATTCGATTTTCGCTCCGTTTTCTTCCAATATATCATTTAATAATTTTATATCCTTTTGAATCGTCTTCGTTGATACATGTAAACGGCCCGCTAAAAAAGCTCGATTTAACATCGATTTCTCTTCTAAAAATTCCTCTAAAATAGAAATTAATCGCTGATGCACCTTTGTCATAGCTCTTCCTCTCGCTCTTTATATATAAAGGGGGAAACGCTGCTGAAATCAGTAGTTTTTCCCCTTTATATTCTCTCTATTTCTTTAATGTGAATCCGAATTTATCCCATGCTTGTAAATAGTCTAGTAAGAAAATCTCTTCTTCTACAATTCGACCAACTACATTTGTTTTTCCTGTATTCACCATATCTTTTAATGCAATTTGTAATTCACCTTTATACTGGCCATATTGCTCATTGTCAATTAATAAATCTCCACGCTTAATTTCGCGCGTATTATGAGGTTTAAACTCTTCTTTTTTATATTTCACACGACTTTGTGTAGAACGAATCATATATTCAGATACATCTCCTCGATAAAAATGTGGTTCGTCTAATACGATAATTCTTTCTAGTTCTGTCGTTGTATCATATAGTTCTATATCAAATGCTTGTTTTTCTTTATTTAATGCACCTAGTGCTTGTAATTCTTCTTCTGACGCATATGCGTTTGCAATAATAACATCATCAATTAATTCCGTCGCGAATAAATGCTTCGCCTGTGTTGTCATCGGTAATTCACGATGCTGCTCTAATGTACATAACCCTTCTGTTACTGGCCAAGGTCCGTATGTTGCATCAAATGATGAAATAAAAGCAGCCGTTCTCATACCGTAATCTTTAAATTGTTTCGAGCATTTAATGAAATGATCGTATGATAACCCTGAATAACGATGCGGATAAAAATTATGACAACCAATTAAATTTTCACGATTTGGTCTATGACTCATAATGTTATCTACATACTTCGTACCATTACTCATATTAATCTCAATTTTCAAACCATACGGATTATAAGTCATAATTGATTCTTCTAATCCTGAGAAACCGACATCTAAACGAATACCGTACGCACCTAATTCATGGAAGAATGATAAATCATTATACGAAATACCTAATTGTTCAAAAACAGATGGACTAATATCAACTAATACTTGGAACCCTAATGCATTCGCATGAGAGATCGTTTCTTTAAATTCTTCTATAATTTTCTCTTTTTCTCCATCCACAGATAATAAACATGTGAACACACGTGTAAATCCATATTTACTTGCTAATGTTAAATACTCCTTATCTTTCTCTACTGTTGAATGTTCTGGATAAATAGAAATACCTAATCGTCTCATATGTACACGCCTCTTTCTTCATCATATTGTAAACCTTTTCAAATATATGTAGTGAAAAAGTATATATCCCCTTCTTGTTCACTACTCTTTTGAATCCGCTTTCTTTAAAGAAAAAATAATTTCTATCATTCTTAACACCTACAAGTCTATACATCTATACTTTACATCTTTTTTTCTTAGTTGTGTAGCTTTTACACAAATTTGTCAGTTTTTCATCTTAAAAATTGTTATCCGTTTTCAAGACACCTTCCTTGACTGTTTCATTGGCCAATACATATACTCGAAAGAAAAGAGATAAAGTGAAACTTTAATCAGTGAGGGGGGTGTTCATCCCCCACTGATTATTAGTTGAACCAATCGGGCTTTTACGGGCAGTTGATCTCCCACCTAACTTCTTTGCTCCAGTCCGATTTTGAGGTGGGAGTTTTACTGCCCGTTAATAGCGGAAAAATTTTATATAGGGGATGAATATATGGGAGAAGCAATACTCGTAAAACGAGAGCCGTTATGGACAAAAGAGTTTGTTGCTTTAATTTTTGCAAACTTATGTATGTTTTTAGGGTTTCAAATGTTAATTCCAACCTTACCTGTTTATGTGAAAGAAATTGGTGGCACAAGTTCCAATATCGGATTTGTTGTCGGCATGTTTACCGTTGCGGCACTTTTTGTTAGACCGCTAACTGGGAACGCCTTGCAAAAATTTAATAAAAAAATCATTTTAATGATCGGTACTGCTATTTGTTTACTCGCTATGGGCAGTTACCTTTTCGCCTCAACAATCTTTCTCTTGCTTGCTGTTCGTATTTTACACGGAGCTGGTTTCGGTATTACAACGACTACATATGGAACTGTCGTTTCTGATTTAATTCCCTCAGCTCGCCGCGGAGAAGGCATGGGATATTTTGGCCTTTCTGGAACAATTGCAATGGCCCTCGGTCCACTTATCGGACTATGGCTCATGCAAACATATAACTTCACAATTCTTTTTTTATGTGCACTATCGTGCACAATTGTTTCATTAATATTAACGAAACTACTTCAAATCCAAAAAACGAAACAGCCGCCACAACAATCATCTAGTACTTTTCTCGATGGATTTATTGAGCGTAAAGCTTTACTTCCTTCATTATTAATATTATGTATTACATTAATGTACGGAGGAATTGGAAGTTTTATCACACTATTTGCTACAGAAGTCGGCATAGCTGATATTAGCCTCTTCTTTTTATGTAATGCACTAGCAATTGCTGTAACTCGTCCATTCTCTGGAAGGCTATATGATGCGAAAGGCCATACATTCGTCATCATTCCGGGAGTTATTATAACGTTTACAGGCATTATTTTATTGTCGTATACGACGACAATTCCGAGCTTAATTATTGCTGCAGCATGTTACGGAAGTGGTTTTGGAGCGATCCAACCTGCACTACAAGCATGGATGATTGACCGCGTAGCACCGCATCGACGCGGCGTAGCAACAGCTACATTCTTCTCCGCATTTGACCTTGGAATCGGCGCTGGAGCGATTATATTTGGATTTATTGCTCATTTTACAAACTATGCAACTGTATATCGTTACTCCTCTCTATTACTTATTGCTTTTCTCTTCATTTACATTACAAGCATAAGAAAACAAAAGTATGGCGATAAAAACACGGAAAAAGCTGCTGGATAATTCAGTGGCTTTTTTATCGTGTTAAAAAAATTGTTTTCTCTCGTTTTGCTGTTATAAAACTACATGCATTTTCCTACATATTTTTTTAACTTTCATCAAAAAATATACGATGAACTCGCAGACGCTTTCCTTGATATTCAACTGAACAATACTATTCTAAAAAGTATGATTTCTTTACAAAATTAAGATTTATACAAGATGAAAACCAATAAAATACAGCTATTTCTTTAAGGTATTGTAAACTTTTCTACCCTTTGTAAATTTAGTGTAAATTTTACTAGCAAACCGTTTACAGTGACTCAAGGTTCAGTTAATAATTACATCGTACATGAAATTTAAGGAGTGGAATGCGTGGAATATAATGTTCAAGATATGATCTTCCAGTTCATTGGTGGATTAGGTATTTTCTTATTCGGGATTAAATACATGGGCGATGGACTGCAACAAGCAGCTGGAGATCGTCTTCGTGATATTCTAGATCGTTTTACAACAAACCCACTCATGGGTGTACTAGCAGGTATGTTAGTTACGGTATTAATCCAATCAAGCTCAGGAACAACCGCTTTAACAGTCGGACTTGTAAGCGCAGGATTTATGACATTAAGACAAGCAATCGGTGTTATTATGGGTGCAAACATCGGTACGACAGTTACTGCATTTATTATCGGAATTAAAATCGGAGAATACGCTCTCCCAATTATGGCAGTTGGAGCTATCTTATTATTCTTCTTTAAAAATAAAAAAGTACATTCTTTAGGTCAAGTTATATTCGGCTTTGGTATGTTATTCTTCGGTTTGGAATTAATGAGCGCAGGTATGAAACCTCTTCGCTCTTTAGAATCATTCCAAGAATTAACGGTTAGTATGAGTGATAACCCAATTTTAGGAGTTGTTGTCGGTACAGTCTTCACTTTAATTGTACAAAGCTCAAGCGCAACAATCGGTATTTTGCAAGAATTATTCGGTCAAGGTGCAATCGATTTACAAGCTGCCCTTCCTGTATTATTCGGTGATAACATCGGTACAACAATTACAGCTGTATTAGCAGCAATCGGTACTTCTATTGCCGCAAGACGTGCAGCATTAGTTCACGTTATCTTTAATATCGTCGGTACAATTATATTTACGATTTTATTAGTACCATTTACAAGCTTAATTCAATATTTCCAAACATCATTAAACTTAAATCCAGAAATGACAATTGCATTTGCACACGGAACATTTAACGTAACAAATGCAGTTATTCAATTCCCATTCATCGCTGTATTAGCATGGATTGTAACAAAACTTATTCGCGGTGAAGACTCTGCTATTGATTTCAAACCGCAACATTTAAACCCAATCTTTATTGAGCAATCTCCAGCTATCGCTTTAACAGAAGCTCAAAAAGAAATTATCCGTATGGCTGAGTTTTCATTACATGGATTAAAAGAAGCAAACCAATTTTTAAATACACAAGACAAAAAACACGCTGACATGGCTACTCAATTAGAAGGAGCTATTAACAATTTAGATAAAAAAATTACCGAGTATTTAGTTCTACTATCTGAAAAGCCGCTTTCACCTACGGATTCTGAAAAACATTCCGTTTTAGCAGGTGTTGTTGGAGATATTGAACGTGTTGGTGATCATGTAGAAAACCTTGTAGAACTTGTAGATTTCCAAATTTCAAATCGTGTTTCACTATCAGACGAAGCATTAGGTGAATTAAACGAAATGCTGGAATTAACGATTTCAACACTGCAAGACTCAGTTGAAGCTTTAACAAACTTCGATACCGAACTAGCTCAAACTGTTATTGCAAAAGAACGCAAAATCGACCAAATGGAACGTGTTCTTCGTAAACGTCACGTATTACGTCTAAACGAGCGTAGCTGTTCAGGTGATGCAAGTATCATCTTCGTCGATATGGTAAGTAACTTAGAACGCATTGGCGATCACGCTGTAAATATCGCTGACGGTGTTTTAGGTGAACAAGGAAAAATCAATTTAAAACAATCATTATAATGAAGAAAAGAGACGCTACATTAAGCGTCTCTTTTTTCACTTTATTTTAACAACTGTTCTTCCTTTTAACTTTCCTTGCAATATAAGTGCAAACTTCTCATCTAATTCTTCTAATGTACATTCTTCTGTATAAGACGCTAACTTTGAATTTTCCCATTCATCCGCTAACAATGTCCACACATCTCTTCTCACATCCACCGGGCATTGCACGGAATCTATCCCTAAAAGGCTTATGCCTCGTAAAATAAACGGATATACCGTTGTATGTAATTCCTGTCCTGCCACATTACCGCATGTCGTTACACAACCACCATACTTTACTGTTTTTAAAGCTGTTTCTAACATATGTCCACCTACAGTATCGATAACTCCGGCGTATATCCCTTTTAACATTGGTCTTCCTGATTCATCATTCAATTCCGCGCGATGAATCACTTTTTTCGCTCCTAGACGTAGTAGCATCTGTTCCTCTTCCATTTTCCCTGTCGCTCCTACTACATTAAACCCTAACTTACTTAAAATACTAACAGCTACACTCCCTACGCCGCCTGTAGCACCAGTTACTAGAACGTCTCCCATACCAGGATTAATTCCTGCTCCAATAAGCTTATATACCGACAAAGCAGCAGTAAAACCTGCTGTCCCATACATCATACTTTCCTTTAATGACATTCCTTCTGGTAAAGGCACGACCCAAGATGATGGGACGCGAATATATTCTCCGAAACCACCAGAGGTATTCATACCTAAGTCATATCCCGTTACAATAACTTGATCTCCTACATTAAAGGAGTTATCTTCACTTCTCACAACTTCTCCTGCGGCATCAATTCCTGGCGTATGAGGATACGTTCTCGTAACACCTTTATTACCAGTAGCTGAAAGGGCATCTTTGTAATTTAATGAAGAATAATGAACTTGTATGAATACGTCTCCCTCAGGTAAACTACTTACTTCTCTCTCAACAACTTTTCTTACAAACTGATGATTTTCCGTTTCGTTCACAACGATTGCTCGGAATGATGTATGATTCATTATGCTCTCTCCTTTATCCGTCAAATTCTTCTTTATTATATAGAAGAATTAAGTAAGCTTACTCATTTCTTCTTGGCTATATTTCAACAAATCTTACTTCCCTATCACTTTCTCATAATATATATTTTCATTTCTACCAAAAGCCCTTATACTTATTCTACATCTAAAAAAGAATATATAGAAAATCTGACTTTTTATAAATAAATTGAATTTTTACGAAATGTAAATGATTTGTAATGTTTTTTTTCGCTAAATTTCATTATAATAAGTGGATATGAGTGTCGTATTTCAATCCAAATGAAGGAGTACAGGAAATGGAGCAAAACCCATCTTTGCAAGAAAATACACGCAGTAAACCGAACAAAAATAAGAAAAAAATAAAAATTATTATAAGCGCTATACTATTCGTTTTATTAATAGGTGGCGGTTATACTTGGTTTTTAGTAAATAAAGCATCTTCTGCTGTTCGAAATGCCGCACACGATTTAGCACGCGGTGATAAATCAGATTTACGAGATAAAGCTGTTAAACCTATTACAAATAACGTCTCTGTTTTAATAATGGGTGTTGATGAAAGCGATGTCCGAGGAAAAGAATATGGTGAAGCTATAAGAACAGACGCGCTTTTACTTGCAACATTTAATAAAGATAGCAAAACTGTTAAACTATTAAGTATCCCACGTGACACATATACTTATATTCCAATAGAAAAGAAAAAAGATAAAATTACACATGCTCATGCATTCGGTTCTGCTAAAAACGGAAAAAATGGTGGACCACAAGCAAGCATTGATGCAGTTGAAAAATTAATGAATGTTCCTGTCGATTATTTTGTGAAATTTAACTTTAAATCATTTATAAAAATCGTCGATGACTTGGGCGGTGTTGAAGTTGATGTACCAGTTGAATTTACTGAGCAAGATAGCAATGATAATGCTGAGGCAATTCACCTAGAAAAAGGTGTTCAAAAGTTAAATGGCGAAGAAGCTCTTGCTCTTGCTAGAACAAGACACATCGATAGTGATGCAATGCGTGGACAACGTCAACAACTCGTTATCGAAGCTATTTTAAAGAAACTAACAAGTGTTGGTTCTGTAACAAAAGTTGGCAACATCATTGATGATATTAACGGACAATTCGTTACAAACTTAACATTTGATGATATGCTTTCATTCTATAAATATGGATCGGATTCGGAAATTGAGAAATTACAAATCCAAGGTGATGATTGCTATATGGCAAAAGGTGACGATACATGTAGCAAATCTGCTGGTGGTGGTCGAACTTACTACTACAATCCAGATAAAAAAGAATTAGCTAATGTTACAAATGAACTTCGTACTCATCTTGGGCTACCTGCATATACAAAGTCTGACTCAGACTCTGATTCGAAAAAGACAAAAGAATCTAAGTCTGAAAATTCAAGTGAACGCGAATCAAGTAACAATGAAGTGAAAAATAAGAACAAAAATAGCAGTGAAGATACAGAAACATCGTCTAACGACAATGAATAGTAAAGAAGCAGTACTCTATGGAGGTAGAGTACTGCTTCTTTTTATTTCGTCAGAATCAAAAATCAGAACTTTCTAACTATCTTTTTTAATATTTTTAAATTATAATAAATAGTAGCAATCTATTCCAATTATCAGGGGGCTCATACATATGAAAGCTGCAGTAAAACATAACATCTCAGATTTTAAAGACTACTTAAAATCCAACGATATATACATGGAAGAAAATATAGATGAAAATGATGGCTCTGTTCATTTTTCAGTAGGATTAGAGACAGAAGCTGGCGCAAAAATTCAACTTATCGCTGCTTTCCAAAACGAACATCCTACGGTGGATATATACTGCTTCAATGTTGCTCACGTGCCTGATGCAACATCAACAAATAATATTTTACATGTCATTAATGAATTAAACACATCTTATCGCTTTGCAAAATTCACATTAAACAAGCAAAATGCAATTGATATTTCAGCATCTCTTGCATTCTCAGAACCAAACTTTAATCCAGCACTTGTCTTTGAACATACGAGAATGCTATATAAATTAGCAAATGACGAATATAAAAACTTAATGAAAGTTATTTGGGCATAAATAAAAGGATGGGCTACAAGCAGCCCATCCTTTTATTTCGATATCATATCAATCCACATTTTAACAGCAGTGCCTACAATCAAAATCGATAACATATATTGCAGTGCTTTTTGATTGATCCTCTTCCCGACTCGCACTCCAAGCGGCGCAGCAAAGATACTTGCAACCGCAATAATAAGAGCTGGAATTACAACTACTTGACCAGTTATCACTTTTCCAGTCGTAATCCCTACTGAGGAAATAAACGTAATAGCGATAGATGTTGCTATTGTTGTACGTATCGGCAATTTTAAAATAACTAACATAATCGGTACTAATAAGAAAGAACCGCCAGCACCTATAATGCCTGATGCTCCTCCTACAATAAACGCTAACAAGCTTGCTAACCATTTATTATATTTCACTTCACCACTATTATTTCGTTTCGGTACGAACATCATAATAGCAGCAATTGTTGCTAACGCTGCATAAACAACATTGACCGTATGTTCCTCTAATACGTTAGCACCAAAGCTCCCTATGAAACTTCCTATTAAAATACTAGCTCCCATATACACAACTAACGTTTTATCCATATCATTACTTTTCCGATAAGCCCATGCGCCTGCAAAAGTTGCAAAGAATACTTGTACCGCTGTAATACCACTCACTTCATGTGACGTATAACCAGTAAATCCTAAAAATACTGGAATGTATAAGATCATCGGATAATTAATAATCGCACCGCCAATTCCAACCATTCCTGATATAAACGATCCTATAAACCCAATTATAAAAAGTAATAATACTAAACTCACCTTACATCCCCCTCCTTCTAAAAAGAAGGTGATTTAAATGAATAAGTTTACATTCCCATCCGAAGCATCTGCTAAATATGCCCCTACGCCTGCAAACTCTACCCCTTCCATAATCTCTTCCTCTTTTAACCCTAATAAATCTACTGTCATTTGACAAGCTACAAGTTTAATTCCTTGTTCTTTCGCCAAATCAATTAAATCTGGCAAAGGCATTGCGTTATGTTTTTTCATAATGCCTTTAATCATCTTTGGCCCCATGCCAGCAAAATTCATTTTGGATAATCCCATCTTATCGGCACCGCGTGGCATCATTTTTCCAAATACTTTTTCTATAAATGTTTTCTTTACATTCACATGTTCATCTTTCCTTAAAGCATTTAATCCCCAGAAAGTATGAAAAATAGTTACCTCTTGGTCATACGCCGCTGCACCATTTGCAATAATATAAGCAGCCATTGCTTTATCGTAATCTCCGCTAAATAACACGATTGTCGTTTTCTTCTGTTGTTCCATATTGTTCCTCCTTCAAATTACCTATAGGGGTATTTAATTATTTTTAAAAAGTCTCAAATCTTTTATCTCTATGCTATATGACTTTACCTTCCCAAGCTAACATACCACCTACCATATTGATTGCTCGAAAACCGTAACCTTCTAAAAATTGAACGGCTCTTGCACTTCTCGCGCCAGAGCGACAAACGATAATATATTCTTTCTTTTTATTCAACTCATGCATACGAAACTCTAATATCCTTAGCGGAATATTACATGCTTCTGGAATTTTTCCTTCAGCTACTTCTTCTACTTCACGGACATCCACAATATTTACTGCTTCTTTACGTAATAATTTTTCTTCTAATTCTTTTGCTGTCATTTCTTTCATTTTAAAGTCCTCCTCACAAACCATTCATACCACCTGAAACATTGATAAGGTGCTGGAATCCTAATTTCTTTAATACCTTTGCCGCTTGCTTACTTCTCATCCCGCTCTGACAAATAACGATTACTTCCGCATTTTTATCTAATTGATTTGCTTTACTAGCTAACTCATTTAACGGGATATTTCGAAATCCCTTCATATGATTCCCTCTATATTCACCTACTGTACGAACATCGATAAATTGCTTCCCCTTTTTCCCCACTATACTCTTTAATTCTTTTCCACTTATATTTCGAACACCTTTTACCGGTAAAAAACGTGAAATAACAAATCCTGCAGCAAGTACAATGAAAAGCGTACTTAATATTGTGTTCATATAACTCCCCCTCTATATTTATAAAATTATTTCTTTACTACGCCTTCTTAATCCAAAACTTTAGTACATCGCCTTCTTCTTCATGCTTTACAATGTCATGACCACTTTTATTTGCCCACGCTGGAATATCCTTAACTGACCCTTTATCCGTTACATGTATTTCTAACACTTCTCCAGTGTCTAAAGCATCCATTGCTCTCTTTGTTCTTACAATCGGCATTGGACATGCTAAACCTTTCGCATCTAATACTTGTTTTATATTCATGATCAATTCCTCCAATTTGTTATTTTTATAATGACTCATGCACTGCACAACGATTTGGGCCAATCTCCATTTCTCGCTCTTCTTCCACACTCGGATGAATTTTCCCCATATTCGTTTGACGAATTTCTTCATATGCATTTGGTTGTGGCGGTAAGTTCTCTGTCACAGCTTTACGAAACTCTATTTCATCAGCAATATTTAACCCTACATTCTCTTTAAATAAATCTTGTAAGCTCGCACTCACAACGCCTCTTTCATCCATTTCACTTATTTTTGAATAATGGGCTGGTAAAACAATTAAATCTTGAGACAGTTCCTTATAAAGTGTATATAACGTATTTCTTAAATCACTCACCCAATCTTCAGCCTTACCAGCAAGATCAGGACGCCCGATTGAATCTACAAATAAAATATCGCCTGATAATAAATAAGAATCATCTACAATGAATGACGTACTTCCAATCGTATGCCCTGGTGAGTATAATGCGTCAATTACAATTTTAGTACCCCCCACCGTAATAACAGATCCTTCAACAAGCGGTTCGTATGAGAAAACAACTTCCTCGGCATCTTTTGGCGGTAACCAATACGTACCACCTACCTTTTCAGCTAACTTACGTCCACCAGAAATATGGTCTGCATGTAAATGTGTATCCATTACATTCGTAATCGTAACGCCATGCTCTTTCGCAAACTCTTCATATGCCTCGGCTGTCCTTACCGCATCAATAACTGCTGCTTCACCGTTAGAAACAACCATATAAGATAAACAGCCTTTTCCAAGACGATTAAATTGATATATACTCCCTCCGCCCTGTACATCCCCTACTTTTAACGGCTTCACATATTCACTCCAAGCTTTCATTCCACCAGCTAAATAATAAATATTTTGTAATCCCGCTTCTGTTAATTGCTCTGCCACAAATATAGAAGACCCTTCTTTTGCACATACTACTAAAACATCTTTATCTTTAGGTAATTCACTTACAATATGATCTACACCATCTAACAAGTCAAAGTAAGGTTTATTAATAGAAAAAACTTGTTTCCCTTCAATTTTCCAATCTTCATAATCCGTCTCATTACGAACATCTAAAATGAATAACTCTCCGAATAAAACTTTCTCTGCAACATCTTTTGCTTGTAACATCTTAATGTCCATTTAATTACCCCCATAGGTATATTTCTGTTTAAAAAATTTTATTTCTCCACATTTCCTTGCCACCCTAACATACCAGGAATGACATTTTTCACATTTGAAAAACCTTTCTCTTTCAACATTTGGCAAGCTACATCACTGCGGTTACCAGTTCGACAAATAACATAAATTTGCTTCGTCTGATCTAACACTGCGCTGTCTAATTCACCTAATGGCACCGAAATGGCAGATGGAATATGGCCAAAAGCAAATTCCGCTGCTTCGCGAACATCTAATACAATGCTCTCTTCCCCATGAGACAATATAGACTGTAATTCTGCATTCGTAATTGTATGTGGATATTTCACAGCTTCATTCACTTCATGCTCGTTTGCTTTCCTAACATAATGCACCAATACATCACCCTCGTGTTTCGTCCCGATATATTGATGTCCTACTTTACTCGCCCAACTTTTTATATCTACCGTAGATCCTTTATCTGTTGCCTTAACTTCAATCACCTGCCCTGGTGTTAACCCTTCTATCGCCTTCTTCGTTTTCACAATAGGCATCGGACAAGCCAAACCTTTACAATCTAAACTCATATCCACTTTTATACTCATAATCGATTCCTCCACAATTTATATACATATACCTGCAGGGGTATATTAAAATGTTTTTGAAAATCTGTCAACACTTACGTTTGACAGATTATCGGCTTTTTACAAGTAATTGAACAGCTTCTTTAATTAACTCTTCATTTGAACCATTGCCACTTTCAAACTGTTCACGTAAACAATGCTCTAAATTCGTTCCAACAACAAGTCCAATTGTACGATCAAGTGCAGAACGAGATGCCGTTAACTGTGTAATAACTTCTCGGCAATCTTTTCCTTCTTCCATCATACGAAGCACACCACGAACTTGACCTTCAATACGTTTCAATCTATTTTTCATATCTTGATTGTATTCCACTATAGACCACCTCCGTAATTGTAAATATATTATACATTACTTTATAACTTTGTATAATATCATATACCCTTCAGGGTATATTGTAAAGTTTTTAATCTTTAGACTGAAATTTATACTTACTTCACACTTTTTCTGAATCATATAAAAATAGGCCGAATCAACCATATGATTGGTTTCGGCCTATTTTTATTAATTTACGTTAATCATTATTAATTTAGCTACATTTCTATCATTAATCACAATCTCTTTTTTCTCATTATTCGGCAATAAAATTATATACTTTCCTTTTCTAGGAATCTTCCAAATCAATTTTCCTTCTTGATTAGTTTTCCCTATCGAAATCACGATTTCTTTACTAGGCTGAGGTAATTCATCTTTTATAAGCATAATTTCAAAGTCTTTTATCTGTTGTTTCTCTTTATTTTGAACATAGAAAGTTATAGGATTAACAACTTTACTAACATTCTCTTCGTTATTTACTATATAACTAGACATCATGATTATGACCAATATACAATACAAAATCCAAATAGAATTACTATATTTATTCAGACCATTTTTTAATATTATTAAACACATCGTCTGTTATCCGATTTCCAAAATTCATATTTTTATTTCCTCTTGTATGAATGGCTATTATTTTGATAGCGGTATCGAAATACTGATATACAGGTGATCCACTTTGCCCCTCATAAGTATCAATCTTGTATGTTAACATTCTAGGAGAAACTCCCTCAATTGGACCATAGTCTCTCCACATTGTGTAACGTTCATTTCCTATTTTATCAGCGGGATATCCAGGAATCGCCGCAAGTAAACCTTTTGGTGATTCTACATAGGTAGTTCTATATCCCAACCAGCCAGTATAATCTCCTGGAGACCCATTTAATTTAATCGTTCCATAATCATAATCTGAATTTTCATTATCAGTCCATCCACTTACTGAATAGAGTTTTGTCCAACTATAAGGTAAATACGGTGCTTGGTTTCCATTTCTACCAGGGGTCACAATAACATTTGTCGCCCATCCACCAATTTCTTTATTGTAAATACAATGTCCAGCTGTAAGCACTGTATCTTTACTAATTAGTGCTCCTGTACACCCATAAACTTCTCCACTATTATACTGAGTCGCAACATGGACTATAGCGCTATACGGATATGAAGTTGTATCATTAACCCGTATTCGATCATCGCTTCCTATAACAGAATAGGTAAGAATATTAGGTGAATAATTTAACGTACTATTTTCCAAATATGCTCCCCAATCTTCCCCACCATGTTTTCGCCCTTCAAATGAGGGCGAAACAAGATCTTCTCCCCTTCGATCATTACTATACAATGATTGTTCTTGAAACAGTTCACGTTCTCCCTCATTTGAGACCGATGTCCACGGTACATCTTCTGCATACACCTTCTGATGCACCAAAAATACTATGCAAAAAAATATAAAAAGAACACCAAAACGATAAAGAGCCAACCTGCATCTTATAGAAATAAAGCTATCCAACATAACTTACCTCCTATACAAGTGATAGCAAACAATTGAGGATCCCTTTATAAATTCTAGTTTTTCTTTTTTTAGAAGTCAATGTAATTAACAATGATAATCATTGTTAATTACATTGACTTAATAAACTCAAACAATTATTTATATTCTTTACTCTGCTTTCAAAAATCTGTCTTATTAAAGCTTCACTTTATTACATAAGCCCGTAACCTTCTTCACAATCAGCTCCGCAGTATTTTTCTCCGGTGGCATCAATAAATTCGTAACAGGCCCATATACAACAGGATTTAATTCTACTTCATATCCACCATATGTAAACTCTTCCCTTGTCGGTAAATAACCAATATATCCATTCGTATATCCACCAAGAAAGGCTATTTCATTTTGAAGACTCTCTTTCACTTCTAACGCGGTTTCTGAAAAAGGTTCCATCGGTATACCAAAGAACATTCCATCATTAACTTGAAACAGTTGAACTTCTAAATCAATACGTAACTGCCGAATACCTTGCTTATATTTCTCTAAAACGATAGTAAGCCACTCGTCCGTGTTCACACCCCACTGCTTCTCCGCCAATTGAGCCATGCTTCGTATCTCATTCATTTCAGGAATATCTTTCAACTTCATTTGCATCATACTCGAAACTGTTCTTAAATTTACAATTGGACTATATGTAACTATTGGCAATATTGTTAATACATGTCCACTAAGTGTGTAAGCCATTTGTTTTACTGCTTCCCTTGAACCGCGATACTTCGCATTTACATTACCAGCAGCTCCTTGCACAATAATAACAGGGCAATTTACGATTTTCTCAAGAATCTCCCTCGTCATTCCAGGATAATCCGCTGATAATACATCGCTATCACCTTTTAAAACATTCGGATGCGCAGTACAAAATACAATAATCCCAGATAGCTCCTTCGTTTCAGCATTTCTTATTGCTAACATGCCAATTCGTTTATCTACAACACCCTCTATATTTGTTCCCATCTTTGCTCTTCCATCAGATATTCTCTCTCTTCGGTTTATCCCAATATCACCTGTCGTAACACTCCAGCCAACTTCACATAGCCCCAAGTTATTATTTGCAGTAACAGCACCGTGCACTACATTATTTACTAAACTCGTTTTATACGACTTTACTAAAGCTTGCTCACCAACAGTTTCCGGACCAGAATGTGTATGTGTATAAACAACTGTTATTCGCTCAAATGGCACATGAAGCCTGCTAGCTACGCGCTCACGAATAATATTCGTATCTTCTACTAACATCCCAATATTATCAATGCTTATAAACACAGTTTTCATTTCATCTTTTTCAAATACAAAAACTGTCCCATAAATATGCTCTTCAATATTATTTATTCCTGTCTCTCTATGGTATCCAACAAAATCAATACCGACAGGCGGCGTAATATCTACCTTGCATACCCCTATTTTGCTCATTTGAATCGCTCCATTTCTCTATATAACTCCCTTTCTTCAAGAATAGCATATTTAACTTTGCCCCAAATAAAAAAGAACGGACATAGCATTCTATGTCCATTCTTTTCATCACACATACTTCCGATGCACCATCTTCCCATCATAAGAAAACACAACGCCCTTACTTTCCACAATCGACTCCATATGCACCGTTCTTCCCCATAACTGATGAATGTATGGCAGTACTTTTTCTAAGTATTTTAAATCGAGCTCAATTCCTTCGTAACTATGTTTAATGTACAACTCTCCGTTCTTTAAGTAGTCACCATCTTCTACTACTAAGTACGGGAAGCCACCATTTGTACGCATATTTACGAGCTGATCACGTACATGTTCCCACTCTTTATCTATTACCTTATATTCTTTTCCTTGGCGTTGGAATAAGTACATATCTTCTCTCATTACGAGATCTTTGTTTAAGTAGTTCCTTAAGAATGATACATCCCATTCGATTTCGCGTACTTCAAAGATTTTGTCACGGCCAGATCCTGGTTTTACACCGCGTCGTTTCATTTCTTCTGTCGGGTTATTGTAGCGCTCCTCTATATCTTCAAACATTTTAATACCTAGGTAGTATGGGTTAATACTTGTTTTTGATGGTTGAACTACACCTGCATTAAGCTTTGCGAATTCAATCGCTTCAGAAGATGTTAAGTCCATTTCACGGAGTATGCGTTGATGCCAGTATGATGCCCAGCCTTCATTCATAATTTTTGTTTCAAGCTGCGGCCAGAAATATAGCATTTCCTCACGCATCATCGTTAATATATCTCGCTGCCAATCTTCTAGCTCACGGCTATATTCTTCAATGAAGAGGAGTAAATCTTTCTCTGGTTGCGGCGGAATTTTCTTCTTTTTATGCATATTAGGTCGTTCTCTCTTTTTGTTTCGATCATCTAAATTCCATAAGTCATCGTACTGTGATATCTTTTTCTTTTCTACATCCTCTTCTAAATCTTCAATACTCCACGCAAGTTTTGGACGCATAATCGATGGGTCAATATGCTCTTGAATGGCAAGTACGGCATCTAAAAATGTTTCTACCTCTGCTTTTCCGTACTTATGCTCATACGCTTTCACACGGTCCGCTGTTGCCGCCATACTTTCTACCATATCTCGCTTCGTATTTGAAAAACGAATATTATTTTTGAAGAAGTCACAGTGTGCTAAAACGTGCGCTACAATTAATTTGTTTTGAATTAACGAGTTCGTATCTAATAAAAAGGCGTAACATGGATCAGAGTTAATAACGAGTTCGTATATTTTACTAAGACCTAAATCGTATTGTAATTTCATTCTAAAAAACTGTTTTCCAAAACTCCAATGTGAAAACCGCGTCGGCATCCCATATGCACCAAATGTATAAATAATTTCCGCTGGACATATTTCATAACGCATCGGATAAAAATCAAGCCCAAATCCAGTCGCAATTTCCGTAATTTCCGCAATCGCATATTGCAGTGCTTTATCGTCACTTGCTCTCATTATTTTCCCTCCTTACACTTTCCCTTAAGAAAGTGTATGATGGAGAACAAGCTTTCATGAGGATTGATTGCATAATAAAAAGACACCCCCGCAAAAACGAGAATGTCTTATCTATTAACCTTCAATAATCTCCATCTTCTCCGTAATCGGAGTACGAGCTTTTCCTTCTGGTGCTTTATCGAAATAGCCAAGGTGAAGAATTCCAACGATACGTTGACCTCTTGTTAAACCAAGTCCTTCTATAAATAATGGATTATAGTTTAATCCGCCTGATTTCCAAACACAACCTAATCCACGTTCCCAAGCAAGCAGTTGGAAGTTTTGCATAAATGCACATGTTGCAGCGTAATCTTCGTCACGTTGAATTTGACGTGGATCTTCATTAATATAAACAACGATTTGTGCGGGCGTGCTTAAGAAACGATCTGATAAAATTTTGCCGCGTTTCGCTCTTTCTTCTTCTGTGAAAGAGTTTAATACTGCGTCTACTAATTTTTTGCGACCTTCTCCAATGTATAATTTACAATTCCATGGTTCACGGTGTTTATGATTCGGTGCCCACGTTGCGTCGTTTAATAGTTCAATTAATAACTCTTTATCTACAGCTTTATCTGTGAATGTACGTACAGAGCGTCTTTCTTTAATCACATTTGCGATGGAAGTATATGTAGTCATATTTTTCTCTCCCTTATTTTTATCTATATGTATACATTTGTTATTGATATTGATTTTCAATTTCGATTATACCTTAGTTTTTTACTATTAATCAATGTTTTATGTTGGAAAACTTCTAAAAATGTCATTTAATACTGTGAATAAAAAAACTTAACTTGTTCACAAGTATTTCACATTTTATGGAAATGATATGTGTACAGTTTTCTACATTATCCATCTAGGAGGAGTTTATATGTACAAAAAAATCGCAGTAAGTATGACCATGGCAACATTATTATTCGGGGCAACCGTCTTCCCTACTTTCGCTGCCACGCCAAAAGAAGTAACATTGCACCATCATAAGCCTATTTCAGAAGAAGAAATGCAGTCGCTAGAAAAACTCGGCTACAACAAACATGAAATTTGGAGAGCTGCTCACATTGCAAGAATCAGTAAAAAAGAAATAAAAGACGTTTTAGCTTACTATAAGCAAAATAAATCTTGGGAGAAAACAGCCGAGCATTTCGGTGTAGATCCAAGTAAGCTGAAAAAACATCATATGAATAAAGAAACAAAGCAAGCACTGCTACAACAGTTAGCAACTATGCAAAAATCCACACCGGATCAGCTAAAACAAAAAATGAAAGAATATAACATCAAATTGCGTCACCTTACTGTGTTAACAATCATCTCTCAAAAAAGCAATACCCCTCTTGATGATGTATTAAAAATGAAAAAAGATGGAATGGACATGAAACAAATTGCCGAAAAATTAAATGTAAAAAGAGAAGATATACGGGCGGAAATGATGAAATTAGTGAAGTCTATTAAAGAACAAAAAACAAATTAAAATGCTAAAAAGGAAGAGCCATTCACCACTCTTCCTTTTCTTTATGAACTTTCAATTTTTAAGTATAAATTCCCGTCTTTCCCAAAAACTAACACAAGTAAATGATGTAAGTTAGGGGTGAGAAAATGTTCGGTTTATCATCTAAGAAATCAAAAAAGACTAATACAAAAACACTTTGTTCTATCCCAGAATTTATACAAACCATGAAAGAATCAAGCGATTTTGTCTCTTATAACATACTTAAAGATGAAACGTTGTGCTTATTTTATTATAAATCTGTCGTGGAAGCACTTATTATTAAACAATTCATTTTAACTCCTCTAAAAAAGGAATCGGAACAAATCCAAAACATCTCTGATTTATGTAATATCATCTCTATTGAAGACATTATTACCTCCCCTTCTATTGATGATATTCGTGAAAAATTATTAGGTGGATACATTTTAATACGATTAAAAAACAATTCGAATCCTGATCAATATGCTTTAATTCGTGCCGAAAGTACTGTTTTAGGAAAACGATTATATAACGATACAGAAAATGAGTATAGCGTAATCGGGCCTAAAATCGGTTTCGTTGAAAACCTTGATACAAATATACACTTATTACGTCGAAATATTGTAACTGAGCAACTCATCTTTAAAGAAGTTACCGTCGGATCTATATCAAAAACGAAAGTAGCAGTTGCTTATATAGAAGGAGTTACAAATGAACAATTCATCAACACCGCAATACAACGGCTAGAAGACATTGACTTTGATGTCCCATTTGATTCAACTATGATTGAGCAATTTATTAGTGATAATAGCAATTCACCTTTTCCTGTTCTATTACCTACAGAGCGATTAGATCGAGCTGTATTTGCGTTAATTAACGGGGAAGTTTTAATTTTAACAGATGGCTCTCCATATGCTTTATCAGGACCAACAACGTTACTGGATTTTTTCATTTCACCAGAAGATTATTATTTACCGTGGATGATTGGATCGTTCTTTCGTATTATTCGTTTTTTCGGAGCTATATTTTCTCTGTTTTCCTCCGCTATTTATACAGCGGCTTTAACATATCATTATCAAATGATTCCTGCCGATTTACTAGGTCCTATTATTTTCTCGAGAGCTAACGTACCTTTCCCTCCTATTCTAGAAGCACTCTTTTTAGAAATTACAATCGAATTGCTTCGTGAAGCGGGAGCGCGTTTACCGACAAAAGTCGGACAAACGATTGGAATTGTTGGGGGGATTGTAATTGGCCAAGCATCTGTTGAAGCGGCTTTGACAAGTACTATTTTACTAATTGCAGTTGCTTTATCCGCTCTTGCATCATTCACAACACCAACCGTAAAGATGTCTTCTACTATCCGGTTGTTACGCTTTCCGCTTATTCTTTTAGCCGGTGCATTCGGAGGATTAGGCCTTATTGTCGGATTTGTATTTATTTTAGCTCATTTAATTAAATTAAAATCACTTGGATCACCTTATTTATTACCTTTATATCCATTTCGTGGTTTAGGTACAGCAGAAGGTTTTCTTCGATTACCATTTAGTCAAACGGCACAAAGACCTTCTTTTCTTAGACCAAAATCAAAATGGCGCTATAATCCAAACAAATCGAAGCAAAAACGTGATGGTGAGAATGAATGAAAAAAGTTTTATTGCACCTTATCATTATCTTCTTCGTTTTACAAACTGGCTGTACACAAACGTATATAGTAGATGCACAGCGTATTATTCATATTGTTGGATTTGACATCACAAAAAACAAAAGATTCCAAGGAACTATTCTATTCCCAGAGTACACACATGGTGTAAAGTCTAAGCCAGAGACGCAAACAACATCTGCCCGTTCACTTGAAACAATTGCTTCACGATTGAATGTGAAATCTCCTCACAATGTTGTTGTAGGTCAAATGCGTGTCGTCCTATTTGGAAAAGCTCTAGGAGAACGCGGAATGGGAGAGATTATTACTAACTTACAACGTGACCCAAATATCGGGCGTGATGTACAACTAGCAATTGTAGATGGATCGGCTGAAGAGCTTTTAAATTACGGAAAAAAAAATGGGTCTTTATATATTGCTGATTTACTCGAACAAAATATAAGAAATGAGAACATTCCACAAACCACATTAAACATTTTTTTATATAATTATTACTCTTCTGTATGTGATGCCTATGTTCCTTATATTAAAATGGACGATAATCATTCTGTCGCTGTCAAAGGACTTGCCTTTTTAAAAGGCGATAAAGTCGTCATGTATACGGATAAAAGACATTCTGTTTTAGCAAAATTACTTATTAACCCTACGAAAAATGGACGTTACGAAGCTGCGATAACAAAGGATAAACATAAAGGCATGGTTGTTATACAAAACTTAGCTGGGGAAAATAAGTATGATATAGATCAATCTGGCGACATACCAAAAGTAAAAATCCATTTAAAATTAAATGGATTAATTAAAAACTCTCCTAATTGGATTGATTTAAGAAAAAAAACAAATATCAACTATATAAAAAAACAAATTGAACGAAATGTCGAAAAAGACTGTGAAGATTTAATAAAACAATTTCAAGAAAAGGAAATTGATCCTTTAGGAATACGAGATGAAATTAGAAGCCATACAAGAAAATGGAATATAAAACAAATTCGAAATATGTATAAAAATGTAGCGGTGGATATAAATTTAGATCTTAATATTGTACAATCTGGAATCGGAGAATAGTGAGGTGAAATAAGCAATGAATACAATAAATAAAACAAAGACAGTCTCTCCATATTTTGCATTTATTTTATTGCATTCTCTCCAGATTGGTATAGGAATTCTCGGATATCAACGTGTAATTTTAAAAAACGCTGGTTATGATGCCTGGATTTCTCTTATTATTGCGGGAATTGCAACTCATATTGTGCTGTTTTGTATGTTAAAAATGCTTGAAAAAGACGGAGATTTAATTAGTATCCATACAACAACCTTTGGAAAGTGGTTTGGCTCTATATTTTCTGTAATTTTCACTCTTTATTGCTTATTATTTTGCCTTACTGTTCTTCGTACATATATGGAAGTGATACAAGTTTGGATTTTCCCTACCATTAAGTTATGGAAACTTACGCTTATGTTTTTGTTAGTCACTTACTACATTATAAAAGGTGGCTTCCGTTCTGTGACAGGGATATGTTTTTGGGGTATTGTTCTTCCTATTTTCGTTGTATTCTTTTTAATCTATCCAATGAAATATGCTCATTTCCGTAATATTTTACCTATTTTTACACATTCACCTTTTGACATGCTTATATCTGCAAAACACTCTGCATTGGAATTTCTGGGGTTTGAAACAATTCTTATCTTTTATCCCTTTATTGAAAAAGGAAAATCTTTAAAACGATGGGCCCATGCTGGAATTGCTTTTAGCACCTTAATTTATGTAGTTTTAGCTATCGTATCCTTTATGTATTATAGTGAGGGTCAATTAAACCGTACTATTTGGCCTACTTTAACAATGTTAAAAATAATTAAAGTTCCTTTTATTCAGCGTTTTGAATATATTATTATTTTCGTTTGGTTTTTAATTATTTTACCAAACCTTTGCTTAACCATTTGGTCATCATGTCAAACGATGAAGCGTTCCTTTCATATTTCATTTAAATTTACATTACCGTTTTTTATTTTCATCATATTTTCAGCTTCTCTGCTTTTCACAAACCGTGAAAGTATCAATACATTAAATACCGTACTATCTCAAGCGGGTTTATATATTGTATACGCTTATATCCCAATTTTATTTCTATTTCATTCGCTAAGATGGCGTTTCAAAAATCAGTCGAAAAAATCTTCACCCGACACTCCATAATCTCTGATACAATTTGATTAATACATTTGTAAAGGGGACAAGCGAATGAAAAAGTATGTATTTTCTTTACTTGCAGTACTAAGCTTAATTCTTGCTGGATGCGGAAGTACTGGTACAAATGACAAAAAATCTTCTGAATCAAAAAAAGAAGAACATGACCATGCATCCCACACTCAACAAGCTGACATTCAAGAGAAAACAAAAGGAGTCGACACACTTCCGACCTTCCTAGATAAGCTTGATCCACAAATGAAAGATATTTACAGCGTCGCTGGGCAAAATGCAGAGCTATTAGATTGGATTCCATGCTATTGTGGTTGCGGTGAAAGTGTAGGACATAAAAATAATAAAAACTGCTTTATTCGTGAAATTAAAAAGAATGGTGAAGTTGTTTGGGATTCCCACGCAACGACTTGCGTCAATTGCCTAGAAATCGCAGTTGAATCTGCTTCCATGAAACAAAAAGGAAAATCAACGCTTGAAATTCGTAACTATATCGATAATAAATACAAAGAAGGCTATGGCAAACCAACACCTACGCCAATGCCAAAAGCTTAAAAAACGAGGGAATTCCTCGTTTTTTCTTTTCATTCTCTTTTTTTCTTAACAAATTCTTTCAAGTGTATTTCTCCTTACTTATCACACACTATATATAACTCTCGGTAAGGAGGGTACACAGTGCAAACATATAACGACTATGATAAAGCTCTCTATTACACGTATTGCTGTAATTGGGATAAGTTACTCGTTCTCATGGTTCAAACGAACGATCAATTATTTTCTAAGCGTATTGAGCATTTTTTACACGCTTATCAATACAGCAAAGAACTACCAGAAGTTGATAAACAACTGCAGCTCCTATTTCAATATATTGACCATGCATCCCAAAAGTCGCATGTAGAAGAAGTAGAGCAAATTCAAATGTAAAATATAGCGCTATTCTCTTTAGGAGAATGGCGCTTTTTTAAAATATTAATACCAATAAAAGTTTCCTCTTATAAAACTTTTATTGATAAACATATTTTTTCTTTCTTTTCTATACCACTTCATACTATAATTTAGTATGTAACTATTATAAGAGAGGTATAAAATATGGGACGAGAAAAAAAGCAAGAATATGCTTTACTTACCGCATGGGGAGCTTCTTTTGTCGCTACACTAGGAAGTCTGTACTTTTCCGAAATCATGAAATTTGAGCCTTGTGTCCTTTGTTGGTATCAACGCATTTTTATGTATCCATTCGTTTTATGGCTTGGTATTGCTGTAGCAAAGAAAGACTATCGCATCGCAAGTTATTCTTTACCAATCGCAACTATTGGCGCTTGTATTTCTTTATATCACTATGCAATTCAAAAAGTCGCAGCATTTTCAGCAGCTGGGGCAGCTTGTGGACGTGTACCATGTACGGGAGAATACATAAACTGGTTCGGCTTTGTGACAATCCCGTTTTTAGCACTTATCGGCTTTATTACAATCGCTGTTTGTAGCTTTATTGTCATTAAAAACAAATAAGGAGATGAAAGAATGAAAAAAATGCTTATATTTGGTGGTATTATTATCGCCTTGTTCGTGGCAATTTTTGCAGTAACACAAATGGAAGAAAAAAATGCTACTAGCCAAAAAATTGATAATCCTACTGAAAGTAAGACAAACGGTTCTGACTACTACACAAATAAAATCTCTCTTTCAGATCTTCAAAAGAACTTAAAAGAGAAAAAAGAAGAAACAGTATACTTTTATCAAACATCTTGCGTTCATTGCCAAAAATTATCTCCTGTCGTAGTGCCGATGGCTAAAGACTTGAACGTTGATATGAAAGTTATGGATATTGAAAAATTAGATGCTCCTTGGGATGAATATAAAATTCAAGGTACACCAACAATCATTCATTTTAAAGATGGCAAAGAAGTAAGCCGTATTAGCGGTGAACAGCCAAAAGACAAATTAAAAGAATGGCTTGAGCAAACGAAAAATTAACGAGAAAAGGAAACTCCTTCTACACATGAAATGGGCGTAAAATCCCACACTAATGTATAAGGAGGGGGTTTTATGCCAGAAGTAAGATGTTCTGTTTCCAACTGTTCTTTTTGGGGACAAGGTAACTTTTGTCAAGCAAGTGCAATCGTCGTTCAGCCTGATGCAGATGAAACTGGTCAAACTGAAAATGATTCATATACAGCTGCTGTTTTAACAAACGAGACGCTAGAAAGTTCTGTAGCAACGAGTGTAGAGACTTGTTGTCATACATTTAAGCCTAGATATTAACAATTATTCCACCTCATATACGTGAGGTGGTTTTTTCTTTCCCTCTTCTTGTTTACGTCATCTCTAATTCTCCCTATAATAAAGTTAACATTTTTATGAATACGAAGGTGAAATACTATGGCTAAAACAATTGCAGATATCGCCAAATTGGCTGGAGTTGCAAAAAGCACAGTCTCTCGTTACTTAAACGGCGGATATGTAAGTGATAAAACAAAACTTAAAATCGAAGGTATTATTCAGGAAACAAATTTCTCTCCCAATACATTTGCTCAAAGTTTAAAAGCAAAAACAACAAATTTAATTGGTGTCATCATCCCCCGATTAGACTCCTTCGCTACAATGAAAACACTTATCGGGATTGATAAAACATTACAGGAAAATAACTATCAAATGCTTGTAGCAAATGCAAATCAAACAACCGAAACTGAAATACAAGCTATGGAAAACTTTATAAAACAAAGAGTAGCTGGCATTATTTTATTAACAAAAACATTAACGAATGAACATCAAAAAATTATGGCTAATTCAAACATCCCTATTTTATTCGTCGGGCAAGAATATAAAGATCAATATTGCCTCGTTCACGATGATTATGATGCAGCTTATGAGTTAGGGGCATACGTGTTATCACAAGGTCATCGACATATTGCCTATTTAGGGATAGAAAAAGATGATATTTCTGTTGGAATAAATCGAAAAAATGGTTTTCAAAAAGCAATTGAAAATTTAGAACCGGCTTGCAACGTTTCATATTACGAAACAACTTTCCGCATAGAAGATGCCATGAAACAAGTACAACATATTTTAGATAATAATCGCCCAACTCTTATCGTATGTGCTACAGATAACATCGCTCTTGGCGCAATGAAAGTGATTCACTCCCACTCCCTTTCTGTACCAGGTGATATTTCTGTAACAGGATTCGGTGGATATGATATTTCAGAAATGGTACACCCTAGCTTAACGACAATTGCGTTTGACTATGAGTATGCTGGAAAGCTTGCTGCCACTTCTCTTTCACAGCTTGTTGAAAACAAAACTATACCAAAAATATTACACTCTCGTTATACATTAAAAATCCAAGAAAGCGTTGACAAAATATAAAGGCGCTCTATAATAAAATTAAAACCGGTTCCACATTTTAAAAACAGGATTTTCAACATCATTTCCCTGTTTTTTATTTTAACTTATTGCGGAACCGGTTCCACAAGAGAAATTTATAGTAAGGGGGAATTTTTATGGATATGAAACAAATTGCAAATCAAGTATTACAGAACATTGGTGGAAAGGAAAACATTGTTCGTGCCACACATTGCGCGACTCGCCTTCGTCTTATATTAAAGGATGATACGAAAATAAACGCTGCAGAAATCGAAAACATCGATGGAGTAAAAGGTGCTTTCGCAACGACCGAACAATATCAAATTATTTTTGGAACTGGCATAGTAAACAAAGTATATGATGAATTCTCAAAACTAATTGGAATAGCCGAACTAGATTCTACAACATCAAACGATATACCTAAGAAAAAAATGAATCCTATCGCCCGCCTAGCAAAGACACTATCCAATATTTTCGTTCCAATTATTCCAGCTATCGTCGCAAGCGGTTTACTTATGGGTCTACTCGGAATGTTGAAAGCGTTTAAATTAGTTCCTGGAGATCACTCACTTATCCAATTACTTGATATGTTCTCAAGTGCAGCTTTCATTATTTTACCTATTTTAATTGGAGTAAGTGCCGCTAAAGAATTTGGTGGAAATATTTTCTTAGGGGCAGTTGTTGGTGGTATATTAACTCACCCAAGCTTAACAAATCCTTGGACTCTTTCAAATGCAAAACCAACTGTTTTACATTTCCTTGGCATGGATATTGATATGATTGGCTATCAAGGTACTGTTTTACCTATTTTATTATGCGTATACGTTATGAGTACAATTGAAAAAGAACTTCGAAAACGTGTTCCGAACTCTTTAGATTTATTAGTTACACCATTCTTAACAATTATTATAACTGGCTTTTTATCACTTATTATTATTGGACCAATTGGATATAAAATCGGTGACGGTATTACGTACCTTTTAAATACAATTTATCAATTTGCAGGACCAGTAGCTGGTCTTATATTCGGTGGTCTATATTCAACAATTGTTCTTACTGGCTTACATCATAGCTTCCATGCTATTGAAGCAGGCTTACTCGCAAATAAAGATATCGGTGTCAATTTCTTACTCCCTATTTGGTCAATGGCGAACGTTGCACAGGGCGGCGCTACTTTAGCTGTCTATTTCAAAACAAAAAACAAAAAAACGAAAGAAATTGCAATTCCGGCAGCAGCTTCAGCATTTTTAGGAATTACAGAACCAGCTATTTTTGGTGTCAATTTAAAACTAGGTAAACCATTTATTGCAGCAGCTATTGGCGGCGCAATTGGAGGCGCTTACGTTGTTTGGATGCAAGTAGCAGCTAACGCATACGGTTTAACAGGTATTCCGATGCTTACAATTGTTGCACCTCTTGGCATGATGAACATGATTCACTATATAATTGGCTTCGCTATTGCAGTTATCACTGCTTTTGTTGCCACATTCATTTTATATAAAGAAAGTAAATAATAACGGGGTGAAAACCTATGTCAAAATATAAAACAATACTGCAATCTAATAAAGACGAATTACATTCTTTATATGAAATTGCAAACCAAGATTCATGGAAACCAATTTATCATATCCATCCACCATTTGGATTAATGAATGATCCTAACGGTGTATCATACTACAATGATGAATATCACGTTTTTTATCAATGGTATCCATTTGGTCCCATTCATGGAATGAAGCATTGGGGACATGTGAAGTCAAAAGACCTTATTAACTGGGAGCGTATGCCTGTAGCCATCATCCCTACTGAAAGCTATGAATCACACGGTGCATATTCTGGTAGTGCTATCGTAAAAGATGGCCTTCTTCATTTACTTTATACAGGGAATATAAAAAATCCTGATGATTCCCGTGATGCAAAACAATGTATGGCAACAATGGATTCACAATATACGATGACGAAATATAGTAATAATCCTGTTATTGATATAATTCCTGACGGATATACAAAACATGTACGTGATCCAAAAGTCTGGAAACATAATGATATGTACTATATGTTACTCGGTGCCCAACGTGAAAATACAACAGGAACTCTATTACTATACAAATCACAAGACCTATACAATTGGCATTTCCAAGGCGAAATTACAACAAATTTAAAAGAATTTGGATTTATGTGGGAATGCCCCGATTACTTCCAATTATCAGGGAAAGATGTACTTCTCTTTTCACCGCAAGGAATTGAAAAAGACGGAGAAAACTTTCACAATGTATACAATGTCGTTTATGCTATAGGTCATTTCGATATTAAAAATTTATATTTCCATATTGATTCCTATTACGAAGCTGATAAAGGATTCGATTTTTATGCCCCTCAAACTTTAGAAGACGCTACTAGTCGTCGCCTATTATTTGCTTGGGCAGGATCAAGTGAAATCACATATCCTTCTGATGATTATATGTGGGCTCATTGCCTAACACTTCCACGTGAATTAACATTAGAAGATAACATCATAAAACAAAAACCAGTTTCAGAATTAACAAAACTACGAACAACAAAAAAAGACATTTCAGGAGATATAACAGCTGGATTAAATGTATTATCAACGCTTGATGATGAAGGCTCCTATGAATTAATTGTTACACTTAAAACAGAAGATGCAAAGCGTTTTGGGCTTTCTCTCTTCCACAATGAGGAGGAATGTTTCCCCATTACATTTAATCGGGAACAAGGTACTATTTCTATAGACAGGGGCAACTTCTACCATCAATTTGGCGGAGAATATGGATTTGAACGCTGTAAAAAAATCGATATTCAAGATACGATAGAACTACAAATATTTGTAGATAAAAGCATCGTGGAAATTTTCTTATACGATGGTTCAACAGTCTTTACGTCCCGAGTTTTTCCTCGAAAAGACATGAAACATCATATCGCAATCTTTTCAGATGCAAAACTAAACTTTACCATCACACAATATAAGCTGAAAAGAGGGATTGTATGAGAAATGTCTTTTGTATAGGTGAACTATTAATTGATTTTGTGTGCCGAAATACTAACGTTTCTTTAGTAAACGGTTCAGATTTCGAAAAAAAAGCTGGTGGAGCACCCGCTAACGTTGCTGCTGCGATTACAAAATTAGGTGGACACGCTACATTTATGGGGCAAGTAGGAAACGACCCATTTGGTGAGTTTCTTGAACAAACTTTAGAGCGTGCGCAAGTCGATACATCCATGCTCATAAAAGATAAACAAACAACACTTGCATTCGTATCCATCGATCAAGATGGCGAACGTGATTTTACTTTTATGCGTGGTGCAGATGGTGAATATCAATTCAATAGCATTGATTTATCAAAAATACACACAAATGATTTAATACATTTCGGTTCAGCGACAGCTTTACTATCAAGCCCATTAAAAGAAACGTATTTCCAGTTGTTACAATATGCGAAAGATAACGGCCATTTTATTTCTTTTGATCCAAATTATCGAAGTGCACTCATTACAAATACAGAACAATTCTCTCAAGATTGTCTAACCTTTATAAAACATGCACACTTCGTAAAAGTAAGTCAAGAGGAAGCTACTATGCTCTCTAAAGAAAGTGATTTACAACAAGCTGCACTCAAATTATTAAATTATGGCGCAAAAGTAGTAGCTATTACACTTGGAAAAGACGGTACCCTTCTTGCGACAAATGAAGGTCAAACCATTGTCTCTTCTATTTCCATTCAACAAGTCGATACAACTGGTGCTGGTGATGCTTTCGTTGGAGCAATGTTATATCAGATTGCCCAAAGTGAACATACACTTTCGTATCATTTCAAAGACTTAACAGCGTTTATCTCCTTTGCAAATAAAGTAGGCGCTATCACATGTACAAATTACGGTGCAATTGCCTCTCTTCCATCATTAACAGATATAAAAGCATACGATTAATCGTATGCTTTTTTTACATTCCTCTCCAAAAATCATGCATAATAAAAAAGTACAAAATAACGAGAACGGCCGTCCCGCATAGGGTAATGCGCCGATATATACTCTTCTCTCCTTCCCTTGCTTTCACAAACGCCCAAATAAATCCGAAGAACAATATTAAATCAACATATGGAACATAAAAAGAAAAGACGAGAAACGCATATAAATACACGATAAATAAACAGGTCGTTACTAAGAAAACTTTAAACGCAAATTCACTTTTCATAATATAACCGCCCCCTATCTGTACTGTATTATATTCAGCAAAATACAATAGTTGCAGTTAAACTCCAAGTATAAATAAGCTACCGTCTATAATACGGTAGCCATTACGGAACATTGTATTTCCGTTTATATATATTACTTAAAATCGAAGAAGGAATTTGCTCGTAACGAATTTTCTCTCCTGTTTCATCTATAATATACGAATTGTTTCCTATATAATATATTCCATCTTTTCGTTTTGAGTACACTGGATATCTTTCATTTGGCAATACCGTTTTCACTTTCGTTAACTGTCCATTTGGTTCTTGCCAATATATATCCGCGCGGTCTACTAGCGTAAGTACTCCAATTTGTTCTTCTTCTATTTTTCGACCATTCCAGCTCACAACGCGATAACCAAGCTTATTCGCTTCATATTCGGGACTCGTATGAAAACGAGAAATGATTACTTTTGTTTGTAATTGTACTCGGTCATATAACCATTGTATATCCCTGTCATGCATGCGAATACAACCATTTGATTCCCTACTTCCAATCGTCCATTCCCGATTTGTCCCGTGAATCGCATATTCATTCTTATCTAGTCCCAGCCACCTCGTACCGAGAGGGTTATTCGGTGCACCCCCAGGTATTTTTTTTCGATGGTATTCTTTATTTTTAAATTTAGTTATAATACAAAAGTTACCTTCAGGCGTAGGTGTACGCTCTCTTCCAGTCGTTACTGGAAATGTTTTTGTGTAATTTCCATTTTCAAAAAAAGACAACTGGTTTGTCGTAAGATTTACTAATATTAAATGATCTGTATTAGCAAAAGCACTAACCGGTAGGATGAAAAATAATAGTATGACGAAACATGACTTTTTCAGCTATATCCCCCCTAGTGCTCACTATAATAAGTGGAATTAACATTACTTTGCTCTTATAAATGAAAACTATCCATTTACAATAACTCCCCCATTTACATGTATCATTTGTCCGCTAACATAGGATGAATCACTAGACGCTAAATATACATATGCTGGCGCTAATTCATATGGTTGACCAGGTCTTTGCATCGGAACATTGCTCCCAAACTGTGATACTTTTTTCTCATCAAAGCTTGATGGAATAAGTGGTGTCCAAATTGGTCCTGGCGCAACACCATTTACACGAATCCCTTTTTGCACTAACGATTGGGAAAGTGATCTTGTAAAAGCTACGATTGCCCCTTTCGTTGCGGAATAATCAATTAAAGTTTCATTTCCTTCGTATGCAACGATAGACGCTGTATTTATAATGACATCACCTTGCTTTAAATGAGAAAGTGCGGCTTTCGCAACGTGAAAATAAGAAAAAATATTAATACGAAAAGTCTTCTCTAGCTGTTCTGCTGTAATATACTCTAAGCCTTGCTGCGGATATTGCTGCGCGACATTATTTACCAAAACCTGTAAACTACCTAACTGCTGGACGGTCTCTTGAACAACATCTTTACAATGCTGTTCATCACTTAAATCACCCGGCAACAATACACACTTTACACCTTCTTTCTCAACATATTGCTTCGTCTCATTAGCATCCCCCTCCTCATCTAAATACGCAATCGCAATATTTGCTCCCTCTTTCGCAAAAGCGATGGAAACAGCTCGTCCAATTCCGCTATCTCCACCTGTAATTAATACATTCTTTCCTTTTAACTTTTCGCTTCCTTTATAATTGGGATCTTCAAACTGCGGTAGAGGATTCATTAATGATTCAATGCCAGGCTGTTTATTTTGATGTTGCGCCGGCATTGTTACAAAGTTTTTTTGCTGTGGCATAGCTTCTTTCAACTCCTTTTTCTTATAATGTGCATAATAAAAACTGGAATTCGCACATCATATTACGATTAATATTCGAATTTAAGACACAAAATATGAATTGTTGTAAACTTTTTATGCAAAACTATTGCAAAATAGTTAAAAAACGAATATTATATATAACTGTTGTGAAAATTATTCGTAAACAGAAAGGATGTTTATATGTTTAACCTTTCA
Source organism: Bacillus sp. CH_48 (assembly GCF_038008465.1). NCBI lineage: Bacteria > Bacillati > Bacillota > Bacilli > Caryophanales > Bacillaceae > Bacillus > Bacillus sp. CH_48. The sequence continues at coordinate 765,754 of NZ_JBBOZF010000001.1, forward strand.
AAACATAAAACTTCTATTAAAACTGAAATTATGGCAGGTATTATTACCTTCTTAACAATGGCATATATCATTGTCGTAAACCCTGTCATCCTTGGGGATGCAGGTGTTCCATTTGAACAAGCATTTACAGCAACAATTATTGCTGCTGTTGTCGGAACATTATTTATGGCAATCTTTACAAACTTACCAATCGCAATCGCGCCAGGTATGGGATTAAATGCTTACTTCTCTTACTCTGTTGTAAAAGCACATGAAGGCATGACTTTCGCAATTGCATTCTCTGCTGTATTCGTAGCAGGTATGATTTTAATTTTGCTATCATTTACATCTTTCCGTACAAAATTAATGGAAGCAATTCCTGAAAACTTAAAACATGCAATTACTGCTGGTATCGGGCTATTTATCGCCTTTATCGGTTTACGTTTAACAGGTATCGTTACAAAAAATGATGCAAACTTAGTTGGACTTGGTGATCTTCACTCTGCTCCAGTTCTACTAGCATTAGCTGGACTTGGAATTACTATTATCCTTATGTCTTTAAATGTAAATGGCGCACTATTTATCGGCATGCTATTAACTGGTATTATCGCTTTCTTCACAGGACAATTAACATTCTCAAATGGTGTTACATCAATGCCTGGATTACCAGAAGGAATTATCGTTTCAAATCCAATTACTGCTGTATCTGACGTAATTAACTACGGATTATACGGCGTTGTATTCTCATTCTTCCTTGTTACATTATTTGATACAACAGGTACATTACTTGGCGTTGCACAACAAGGTGGATTTATGAAAGACGGAAAGCTTCCAAAAGCAGGACGAGCTCTTCTATCTGACTCATTCTCGGCAACAATCGGTTCTATGTTCGGAACAACACCATCAACAGCTTACATTGAATCTTCTGCTGGCGTTGCAGCTGGTGGTCGTACTGGTTTAACAACTGTTACAGTAGCTGTTCTATTCGCACTAGCAGCATTCTTTGGACCATTAGTAAGTGCCGTTTCTGGTGTATCAGCTATTACTGCCCCATCATTAATTATCGTTGGTAGTCTTATGATGGGTTCAGTTCGCCACATCGATTGGGACGCATTTGATGAAGCATTCCCAGCATTCTTAGTAATATTAAGCATGCCACTTACATCAAGTATCGCAACAGGTATCGCACTTGGATTTATTTCATACCCACTTATGAAAGTAGCAAAAGGTAAATTCCGTGCTGTTCACCCACTTGTGTATGTATTTGGAATTTTGTTTGCTTATCAATTAATTTTCTTACCACATTAAAATCCCTCATAAAGAGGGATTTTTTCTTTTGTTACTTTTAACACTTCTCATTTACTTGTAATTCTTTACTGTACTTTTGAATGAACACTGACGAAATAACCATTACCATCCCTACACTCAACCCAATAAGCTGATCTAGTAGCATTTCATCATGAATGAACCAGCGCAGTAAAAATACACCACCAAAAATAAGCAACATAGTAAATCCAGTATGTCTAAGACCTTTATATACATTTTCCATATGTATCACCTCTTCACATACTTTTATCCATATTATACCATACATCCATCAAGCAAACGTATTGTCCTCTGGCAGCATGCAGCTACCTTTTGATCGTGTGTTACAACTAGCACCGTTTTCCCTTGTTTATGAATCTCTTTTAAGATGCTCATAATTTTCTTTCCGTTTTCTTGATCAAGAGCACCCGTTGGTTCATCAGCGAGGATAATTTTAGTATCTTGTGCTAAAGCCCTTGCTATTGCTGTTCTTTGCTGTTCTCCACCTGATAACTCGTAAGGATATTTGTTAATATGCCTCTCAATCCCTACCATTTTCAGCATTTCTTTTGAAATTTGCATACGTTTCTTATGAGAAATTCTTCTATATACAAGCGGAAGCATTACATTTTCAACAACTGTATAATCATCTAATAGCGAAAAGTTCTGAAACACAAATCCCACTTCCGTATTTCTATACTTATGATAGTTTGCCTTTAATGTACTTGTATCCACTCCATCTAAAAAATACTTTCCAGTAGAGGGGCTATCAATTAAGCCAATAATGTTAAGAAGAGTAGATTTCCCTGAACCAGAGGGGCCCATAATAGCTATCATTTCGCCTTGTTCTATTGTAAGATTAATATCTTTTAAAGCACTAAAATTACTATGTCCAAAGCACTTCGCTACATTTTCAAGCCTAATCATCTATAACACCTCTTTCATATATATTTTTTTATTTTTAATACAGTGAAATAAATGATTGCATATATAATGAAGATCATTATAATTGATAAAGCACCTATAACAACCAATGATTCTATAGAGACTTTTAACGTTCCAAAGAAAGATACTATACTATTTTCTAGCCCTTTCTGAATTTCAATTACTCCGCTATTCTCCCATTGAAAATACATTATTCCTAAACATATCGATAAAACGAATAGCAACATATACTCAATAATAAATGGAAGACATATTTGAAAAGTGCTTGCACCTAACGCTGATTTAATAGAAATATTTTTACACTCCATATAAAGTGCTGCCATTGATGTTAATACGATAGATAGAAATGAAAAAAATAAGACTGTACCGCTTAATAATAAGGGGTATGACATATTATCAATACCTTGTTTTTCATTTTCTAACAATTTATTCGGATTTGTAACATAATACGAATAACCCTTACCTTCTGTTACCTTTAATACTTTCTTTTGAAATTCATTTATATTTATCTTCTCATTTGTTTCTATAATTAACCCATTGTATAAAAGTTCTGCACTATAGAACTCTATTTCTTCTGTTCCAATTGGTAAAATCGCCATGTCATCTAATAATGTAATACGATTATCCGATATTTCACCGCTTCGAGGATATGTGAATGGTGAATTTTTTTCTAAAAAGCCAATTACTTTTAGCTTCATTTTTCCAGATGGTATAACATCACCAATAGATACCTTACCTATATAATTAGCCCCTAATATAACAGGTCTAATATCAAATACTGATTTATGAAATTCCAATTCCTCAAAATATCTTCCTTGTGAAATTCGTATATGAAAGTACTTATTAATATCTTTATCAACAATAAGAGTCTTTATCGTTCCATTTTCTTCTTTTAAACTAAGTGAATAGTTACGGAACAAATAATTTGTTTTATTTGTTATTGGTATCGTATTAGATAACCCTTGCATGAAATGTTGATAATCATTTTTCGCTTTTTCTTCGCTAAACAATGTTATATCTTGCGTCGCATAAAGTTCATAGAAATTTTTATGAGTCGATAAATTATTTGCTATCGTCATCATTTTTCGATATCCGGAAAGATTACTAACAAATTCTATTGCTGAAGAAAATGCAATAATTAAAGAAATTACTATAATCAAACTTGGTAACAACCGTTTTTTCACAGACCGTATAGAATCAAATATAAAAAACATGAAGACCTCCTACGTTCTTAAATGTTTTCCGGGATATATATTTATAATGTGCTTGATTGGAATTACAGTAACACAAATTGTAAGAAGAATTATAAAAACAACATTGCATATCAATACATATAGTGTTAACGGTTTTACTAAGTATGTCTGAAAATAAGTATGAATTGTTCCCGAAAACATTTCTAACGTAATAAAAACTAAGAACATCGCTACTAGAGAAATAAACAAAATTTGAATATATAGTTCGCAATAAATAGATATATTAGAAGCACCTACTGCTTTTTTTAATGAAATCTCTTTTTCTTTTTTATAAATCCAAAATAAAACCGCAGAAATGCCAGAAACAATTGCAACAAGAATGAATTTATAGTAATACTTATTTGCTGGATCTACATGTGTCACATCTAGTTCCTGAAGATTTCGTTCATTCAGTATTTGAACATCTCCCGAAAGCACTTCTTTACTCCTACCCATAAACTTTTTTATTTCGTTATGAATAGATGATGTAGGATTAACAACTGTTAATTGTAATTGTTTACTCGCGATAATACCTTTTTTAGATATAGTAGGTAAGTTTTGAAGTGGAACGTATATGCCTGCTACACCGACGTCACTGTCCTTTCTTGATATAGTTCCTATTTTTTTATATGTATCATCAAATTCATATAACTCCTCTACATTCGTTTGATCGCCAACAACCATATCGTTTACATTTTCACGATGAAAATATTGTCCTTCAGAAATATATGGCTTCCAATAATAATCATCTTTTAAGTTCACAGCTATGATCTTTGTTGCCCCTGAACTATTCAATGCTTTTAAATTTTCTACGTAAATATCACTTTTCACAAAAGTATCTTGTATGAGGGGAATTATCGTTTCCAATTCGGTTTCATTCGCTATCGGAACAGTTAACGTTTGATTCTTTTCTGGAAAACCAATTTGAAAGGCAGCTATAAAATTTCGTTTAGACTCTGTTAAAAGCGCGGCTACTGATATAGAAAGAAAAGAAATAAAAAATGACATAAGAAGAATTAAGAAAAACAGTTTATTACTTTTTATATTTTTAAAAGCTAGGTACATGTCTGTGCTCCTTTTAAATAAGAAGGAGATGATGAACATCCCCTTCTCCTTATCCAAATATTTATAAAAACAACTGTTTAATATTTTTTACCACTGTAATCGTAAGTTACCATTACTATCAAAAGTACCTTTGTGTGTATCTTCTTGATAGTCATTATTCTCATTCGCATAGTGCTCCGAGTATAGTCCTTTTGCACCAAAGGCGTTATATGCACCATTACTCACAGTTGCGTTTAATGCTCTTCCAGATTCATGGGATCCTAATTTGTCTGAAGCGCTTTCAATATATGAATTATTTCCATTTGATTTAATAAAAGAAATTGCTACTGAACAACGAGATGCATTTTGATTCGTAGTAGTTTGAGCTCTGTAAGATAGTAGGTTACCGCTTTTGTGACCGCTTAGAGTTGGATAGAATGCACTTGTTGAGATTGATGTTGCTAATAATACTAAAGTCGTAATTGAAAAAACTTTTCCTTTCATTAACAAGCACCTCATAAATTTAATAGTTTAGTAGCGCTACATCATCATAATATCCTTCAAATAAATTCTCCTCAATAAGAAACCTCGATGTTTTACAAACTCTTTAAACACTTAAACATTCATACATTTTTAAAAAGTAACGTATAAGTAGCAATATAAAAAGACTGCAGAGAAATTCTTCTCCGCAGCCTAATCATTATTTTTGTAAAAACGACTGTAAATCTGCAAACTGTCTCTTTGCATCTTCATAGCCTTGCTCGTATAAATTTTGTAGTTTTGCTGTATCTTTTTCCATACGATCTACTTGAAGCGGCACTTCTGGGCGAATAACAAATAAATTACCCGCTTGCTCTTCTTTTTCAATGTAGTGAAGCGTTTCATTATACACTTCATAACGATTCAGCATCGTGTTAACAAGGTTCGGATATTTTTTATAAGCTTTCGCTGCAACCCATCCAAACTTTGATTTTTTCTTCGCGTAACCATGATTTCTCGTTAAAATAACGACTGATTTTTTAAAACCATCTTCCTGTGCTTTACGAACTGGAATTGGATCCGAAATCCCGCCATCTAATAATTGCTTACCACGGTAATTTACTACAGGTGCAATGAAAGGCAATGAACTAGATGCTTGTAATAAATTTAGTGCATCATCATTCGTTCCTTCTTTTTCAAAATAAACAGACTGTCCTGTTTCACAATCTGTCGTTCCTACAAGGAAACGCTCTTGGCTATTAAAGTATGTTTCAAAATCAAACGGAACATGCTTTTCTGGAATCTCATGAAAAATGAACTCCATATCGAATAACTGGCGTTTTCTCCATAAATTTTTATACGATAAGTATTTTGGGTGTGATGCATAATCAATATTTACTGTTTTATTTCTATTTCTTTGTCTGGAAAGATACGACGCTGCATGACAAGCACCAGCTGATACACCGATTACATATGGAAAATATAAATCTTGTTCCATAAAGTATTCTAATATCCCGCCCGTGTACACACCACGCATACCGCCGCCTTCTAATACTAACCCCGTATTTTCAAGCATGTTACTCTCTCCTCTATATATATTGACTCTTTAATTATTCACCATGTTAAGTATCTTTTTCTATTATATATGAGTTCTTTCAGAAATTATATTCAAAAGACTTGAGAAAAAGGAGTTTTTTCTTCCAATTATATTTCCAAATGGTTGGAGACATCCTTTATAAATCTTTGAATAAAATCTTGCTCTTCTTTCGTATATCTATCTAAAAATAACAGCCACTTTTCTTCAGCTTGTTTATGTAATTTATCATGAGCTTTATATATTTCATTTCCGCTTTCCGTTAAACGGAAGAAGATTTCTTTTTGATTATCTAACATTTGCATCTTCTCAACGAATTTCTTTTGAAACAACTTTGTACAAATTTTAGAGATTGCACCCTTCGTCATTCCCATTTCTGTCGTAATAGCAGTTACATTCATCAAACCATTTTTCCCGATACACTCGATCACATGTAACTCAGATAAAGACATACCACTTATACCTGTCTCACGAAGAAATTTCTCATTTTGCCCTTTCAAATGTTCTTCTTTTTTATGCAAAAGTGTACGAATGTCCGAAAGTATTTCCATTTGTTTCGTTGCATAATCCAATCCGTTCGCCTCCTGAGTTTCTAAAGAAACAAATTAACTATATACCATTTTAAAATCATTTTTTCATATTTACAAGTGAGAAAATCATGTTAAAATAAATTTAGTTTCCGAGGAAACTAAATGACAAGGAGGTTAACAAGATGAAAAAATCCAAAATACATTTCATTTTATATGTCGTCTGTATGAGTGCCTTACTCGGTTCCTTCGCTCAAAATATTTACACGCCTATCTTACCGATGATTCAAGGTTCTTTTCACACTTCTCTTTATCTTGTAAATGTAACAGTTTCCCTTTTCACATTCGTTCTTGCGATTATGCAGCTCATATATGGACCTTTGATTGATACAAGAGGGAGAAAATCTGTCCTTATCCCTAGTTTGATCATTAGTACAATTGGTTCAATCGGATGTGCTTTTTCAGCGAACATATATGTATTTCTATTTTTCAGAGCTGTTCAAGCTATAGGAATAGCAGCTATACCTGTAGTAGCAGCAACGATTATCGGCGATTTATTTGAAGGAAAAGAACGAGGAGAAGCAATGAGCCTGTATCAAATGTTACTTGCTCTTGCACCTGCGATCGGCCCTCTCATTGGTGGTTATCTAGGCAGTATAAATGGCCACGTATCCGTATTTCTCTTTTTATCTATACTTGGCATTCTCTTATTAACGATAAATATTTCACTACTTCCAGAAACAAAACCAACTGTAAGTAAACAACCGCAAGCAAAAAAGAATTACTGGTTTATCTTAAAAAATAAAACTGGATTTTCTATTACTCTTATTGGCTTCATTCAATTTTGTATTTACTTTTGCTTCCTCGTTTTTTTACCGAGCATTTTAACAAATTCATTTCACTTAACTGCAAGTAAAATTGGCCTTATATTTGTACCAATGTCCCTTTCTATTATGTTAGGAAGTTATTGCTACAAGCTTTTGCAAAAACGCCTCACAACAAAGCAAGCTTTATTCATCACTAGTTTCTTCAATATTATATGTGTCACTTTATTCTCTTTCACATATAGCATCAATATCCCATTCACCATTATCGTTACATCTTTATACGGTTTTAGTATGGGACTTTCTATGCCAACTCACACTACTTTATTAACGGAAGAATTCGTACAAGAACGCGCAACAGCCATCGGTATGTATAACTTCATACGCTATCTCGGTATGGGCACAGGGCCACTTGTAGGTGGATTTCTTGTATTTAATCAAAATTACTTTTGGATTTTCTTCCTAGGTGCAATTACATTTCTATTTATCATTTTATGCGCACTGAAAATGCTACGTTTTCAGGCTGTACAAAAAGCAAAATAGAGACCTATAGATGGTCTCTATTCTAAACTCTTTGATCTGCAACGATATGAATATCAATATACTTCGTTTCTCTCATAATTTCATTTACAATTGAACCTTTTCGAATTTCTTCCCACCTTGTTCTTGCTGATTGTCCGAGTAAAATTTGCGTTACTTGTAGTCTTTTCGCAACTTCAATAATAACATCCGCTGGCTTTCTTCCTTTTGCCTCTTCTAAAACAAAACTCGCATCAAATTGATTCGTTAACGACTTCCACTCTTCAATCGTCTGCTTTTTCCCAGCTGAAATAGAATCTATATTTTCCCTCTCAACGTTTAATACGTACAATTCAGCATTTAACCGATCAGCCATGCGCCATCCCCGTCGTATTAATTTCTCCGCTGTCGAACTGTATTGTACACAAACAAGAATTTTTTCTTTTACACCAATCGGTTCTATTACTGTTTGGCTAATTTTCTCGTCCATATCATCTGCCACTTCCCGAAGTGATAATTCTCTTAGTGCCCCTAAATTATTAAGCGTAAAGAAATTTTGTAAGCTTTGCTCTATTTTTTCTTCCTTATATATCTTTCCATCTATTAACCTCTTCCTTAATACTTCCGGCGTTGCATCAACGAGCTGAATTTCATTTGCTTTTTGTAAAATAAAATCTGGAATACGTTCTCGCACTTTAACATTCGTAATTTGAGCAACAATGTCATGAACACTTTCTAAATGTTGAATATTAAAAGCTGATAAGACGGATATACCGGCATCTAGCAATTCCTGTACATCCATATAACGTTTCTTATTTTTAGATCCAGGAATATTGCTATGCGCAAGTTCATCCACAACAACGACTTGCGGTGCACGTTTTATAATTCCTTCCACATCGAGTTCATAAAATACTTTCCCTTTATACTCTATTTCTTTTAAAGGAACTTTTTCTAAATCAGCAATTGCTTCTTCCGTCTCTTTTCTACCGTGCGTTTCAATTAAACCAATTACAATATCCGTACCATCCTTTTTCATTTCTCTTGCATCAAAGAGCATTTTATAACTTTTTCCTACTCCTGGAGCCGCTCCTACATATAACTTTAACTTCCCGCGGTTTTGCTGACGAATATATTCTAAATACTCTTCTGGTGTTCGCCTTTGAAAAGTTGGTTTATAGTCATCCGCATACAAAACACTCACAACCTTTCTTTCGAAACAACGCTACCTCAATCCGTTAGATTGAGGTAGCGTTGTTTCTATTTCAGTAGTTTCTGCAATTCTAAATTTAACTTTAAAACGTTTACGCGGTTCTCTCCAAATAAGCCAAGTGCAGCACCTTCTGTTTGATCTTTAATCAACTGATTTAGCGTTTCTTTCGGAATATTCGTTAATTTAGAGATACGATCCACCTGCACAGAAGCTGCCTGCGGACTAATATCAGGATCTAGCCCTGAACCTGAATTCGTCACTAGATCAATCGGCACTTCTGTTACCGGAACAGCCCGATTTTGTTTCTTCCACTCTTCAATACTTTTCTCTACTCGTTTCTCTAAATCTGGATTAGATGGTGCATAGTTATTTGAACCAGATGCTTCAGCCTTATATTCAATACTAGAAACACGCCCTTGAAAATAACGTGGATCCGTGAAGTTTTGACCAATTAATTTAGAACCAATCACTTCATTTTTATCATTATATATTAGACTTCCATCCGCATTATCCTTCATTACTGCTTGTGCAATACCAGTAACAATAAGCGGATATACAAGCCCGCACAACACTAAAAATGTAAAAGTAATACGGATAATTGGTGATAGTATACTTTGTTTCTTCGCCATCTTTTTCCCCTCTTCCTTATATGAACAAGCCGACAATTATATCAATTACTTTAATTCCAATGAATGGTACAATCACTCCGCCAAGTCCATAAATAAGTAGGTTTCGGCCAAGTAGTGCATTCGAACTCATTGGTTTATATGCGATACCTTTCATCGCCAATGGAATGAGTAATGGAATAATAACTGCATTAAATAGTAATGCTGATAAAATCGCTGACAGTGGTGATGTTAGTTTCATAATGTTTAATGCCTCCATTTGCGGAATCGCAAGTGTAAACATCGCTGGAATGATTGCAAAATATTTTGCAATATCGTTCGCAATACTAAACGTCGTTAACGCACCACGCGTCATTAACAATTGCTTACCAATCCCTACAACCTCAATAATTTTTGTCGGGTTCGAATCTAAATCAATCATATTCGCTGCTTCTTTCGCAGCTGTCGTACCACTATTCATCGCTAATCCAACGTCAGCCTGCGCTAATGCCGGCGCATCATTTGTACCATCACCTGTCATCGCTACAAGTTTCCCTTTATCTTGCTCTGCTTTAATAACCGCAATTTTATCTTCTGGCTTACACTCAGCAACAAACTCATCTACCCCTGCTTCTTTTGCAATCGTTGCTGCTGTTAACGGGTTATCACCTGTACACATAACCGTTTTAATCCCCATTTGGCGCAATTGTTCAAAACGCTCACGCATACCTGGCTTTACTGTATCCTTTAAATAAATTAAACCGTAAATACGATTATCCACTGCAACTACAAGTGGTGTCCCGCCCTCTTTGGAAATGGAATCTGCTTTTTGATTTACATCTTTCGGAATCGTTCCACCTTGTGACCTAACCCATTCAATTACGCTACCTACAGCACCTTTTCTCACTTTCGTTCCGTCCTGTAAATCCACACCACTCATTCTCGTTTCTGCTTTGAACGGAACAAAATCACCTTGCTCTGCAATTTCTCGATTATATGATATAGCTTTCGTTTTTACATATTCTATAACTGATCGACCTTCTGGTGTTTCATCTAAAACTGAACTAATCGCGGCCCATTTCCCTACTTGCTCAATCGTCTCATTTCCTACAGGAAGCAATGTATGTGCCATTCGGTTCCCGAAAGTAATCGTACCTGTTTTATCTAAAATGATTGTATTAATATCACCCGCAGCTTCTACTGCTTTACCCGACATCGCTAACACATTGAACTTTGTCACGCGGTCCATCCCGGCAATACCAATTGCTGATAATAAACCACCAATTGTCGTTGGAATTAAACAAACTAACAACGCTACAAGTACAGCTGTATCAATTTGAAATCCTAAATAGTTTGTAAAAATCGGCAACGTCACAACAACGATTAAGAAAATAAGCGTTAAACTCGTTAATACTGTATTTAAAGCAATCTCATTCGGCGTTTTTTGACGAGCAGCTCCTTCTACTAACGAAATCATTTTATCAATAAATGATTCACCAGGATTACTCGTAATGACAATTGTAATCTCATCACTTACGACCATCGTCCCGCCTGTTACGGAACAAAAATCGCCGCCCGCTTCTTTTATTACAGGAGCTGATTCCCCTGTAATTGCAGATTCATCTACAGATGCTAACCCTTTGATTACTTCGCCATCATTCGGAATCATTTCTCCTTGTTTTACGATAACAACGTCACCTTTTCTCAGATCAGTTGCTGAAACTTGGACAATGTCTCCATTTTCTTTTACAACATTTGCAAACACATCTTTCTTCGACTGCTTTAAAGAATCGGCTTGCGCTTTACCACGACCTTCTGCTAATGCTTCTGCAAAATTCGCAAATAAAACTGTAAATAATAGAATGAGAGAAACTGTTATATTAAACCAACCTGGTATACTACTAGAACTACTTGGAAGAAAAGATAAAATGAACGTAATGATAAATCCAATTTCCACAACGAACATAATCGGATTCTTTATCATGACTTTCGGATTCAATTTCGCAATGGATTGCTTCATCGCATGTGTTACGATATCACGATCCATCGTTTTCGCTTGTCTAACTTCATCTTCTACAGCATGTATTTGTGACTCATTTAATTGTTTTTCTTTTACTACTACCGGTCTCATCATTTACCCTCCATTACTTCAATGTAAGAAATTCTGCAATTGGTCCGAGTACTAACATCGGGAAGAATGTTAATGCACCAACAATTACAATTGTTCCGATAAAGATACCACCAAATAAACTATTATCTGTACGGAACGTTCCGACTGTTTCTGGCACTACCGTTTTTTCTTTCAACGAAGCTGCCACAGCTAGCATCGTAATTAAACTGAAGTAACGTCCTAAAAACATAACTAAACCAGTCGTAATATTCCAAAACGGTGTATTATCTCCTAATCCTTCAAATCCAGATCCGTTATTCGCAGCTGACGATGTATATTCATATACAACTTGCGTTAAACCGTGGAAACCGGAATGAGAAATAGCATCCGTCCCTAAATTTGTTGAAAGAGCTAATGCCGAAAAGCCTAAAATGAGCAATGGATGAAATAGTATCGTGACCGCAATTAATTTCATTTCCTTACCTTCAATCTTTTTACCTAAAAACTCTGGTGTCCGTCCAACCATTAACCCAGATATAAACACTGCAATAATTGCATACATAATAATATTTACAAAACCTGCTCCAACGCCGCCATATACTGTGTTTAACATCATATTTACAAGTGGAACTAAACCGCCAATTGGTGTTAACGTATCATGCATCGTATTAACGGCGCCTGTTTCAGCAGCTGTCGTTACCGTTGCGTATAGTGAAGAAAATACTGTTCCAAATCGTACTTCTTTCCCTTCTGTACTTCCTTGTACATGTTCGATACCCATTCCATTTAATGCCGGATTCCCGTTTAGTTCAGATGTCGTAATTGTTATAAATCCTAGTAGAAACACCATGAATAGTGATACGAAGAGAATACGACCTTGTTTTTTATTTCCTACCATTCGTCCGTACGTAAATGGAAGTGCTGTTGGCAATAACATCATAAGCATCATTTGCAAAATATTACTCATTTGTCCTGGGTTTTCAAAAGGATGCGTAGAGTTTGCTCCGAAAAATCCACCGCCGTTATTTCCAAGTTCCTTAATGGAAACGAATGATGCAACAGGCCCACGTAATATACTTTGTTTTGCCCCATCAATCGTTTGTGCTGTAACCGCTCCATCTAACGTTTGCGGTACACCAAGTGCGACAAAGACTAGCGCCGCAATAAATGCGATAGGAAGAAACACTCTCGTTAGTGCTCTCGTAAAATCAACGAAAAAGTTACCAAGTTCTTTTCCAGCGAGCCCTCTTATAAATGCCATAACGAGTGCTAATGTCGTTGCCGGTGCTGCAAACATTAAAAATGTAATTCCGATTAATTGTGATAAATAAGATAAACCATTTTCACCGCTATAATGCTGTAAGTTTGTATCAGCCATAAAACTAATTGCTGTATTAAAAGCGAGCGTAGGCTCCATTCCTTCAATATGTGCTGGATTTAGCGGCAACACACCTTGTAATCTGAAAATGAAATATACGACAACAATCATAAATCCATTGAGTAAAACTAATGATAATGCGTACTGTTTCCACGTTTGATTGTATTCTTTTACACCCGTAATTTTAAAAATAAGTTTTTCAAAAGGGCCGAATACTTTATCTAGCATTTTGCTACCTTGAAAAGCTTTTTCTAAATAAATCCCCATTGGCTTTGCTACTAAAATAAACAAGAGCATTGTAATAATGACTGCAACCCAAATCATAATGAATGATTCCCCCTAATTAAAACTTCTCTGGATTTAATAATGCATACACTAAATACACTGTAATTGCTGCGACTATAACCGATAAGACAATCATCATGATTGCTTTCCTTCTTTCACAACTTTATCTGACCAACTTGCAAGACTTGCCATCGATGCAACTAATAAAATAAAAATCCCGACCATTACAACATCTAACATAACTATCCCTCTCTTCATTTTGTTAAAATTTACCATTTAAATATTAAAAAAGAACACTGAGCTCTACTCAGTGTTCAAAAAATGAACAACAAAAAGTAAACCTCCTCTCTAAACGCTTACGAGGTTAGCTGTCGGATTCGGGCCTAAAGAGTAGCCCTACTTTCAAAACTGAAAGATTCACCCCAAGTGACGATGCACAAAATTGGTTCCCCCGCTCCATTTCTGGAACTCAGCGATTTTAGGTTTTTTTGGAAATTTTATGAATGATTTATGAGAGTAAATATACTCCTCTATATTTCACTTGTAAAGGGGTAAATTACTGAAAATAAGAAAATATCCATCTATTTAAACGCTTACATTGAGTATTATTAATATTCTTTCATCTATTTACTCGTCTTTTCTTTCATTTTCACAGAAATGATCTTTTCAATACGAAATAAAAAGAGCGAATGACATAAAGTGCATAGCTTGTTGCACTTAGCATTCGCTCTTTTTATTTCACTATTTATTCTCCTCGTAAAAAAGCACGTAAATTTCTCCCGCGAATATAAACCTGTGACAATTCTGCATGTAGCTGCTCATATTCGGTAATATCCACCTCTAAATACAAAGCATCTTTTGATGGTAATATAATATACGGCCCTGGAAAAAGGGGATCGATCTGAACCAATTCTTGAACTCGCTCTACCGATACTGCCCAACGATTTGCTATATCTCCAAGTAATAGTACCTTCATCATTTCTTCCCCCGCTCTATTCAAAAAATAAAAAAGAAATATTATTACAATTTGTAAACACGACAAACTTAGCTCCAATTGTTTCATAGAGCCTCGCTGGATATCGTTTATTCCTTGTAACAACAGTAATAGGTGCTTGAAAAGAAAAGCGAATGTGTTCTGTGAAAAAACTAACGATTGGAAGCTCATCCCCTAGTAAAATCACCTTCTTAATACACTCAAAAATACTAGTAAAGTCCTGCTCCTTACTGCAACTATAAGTCCAATCAAACCCACAATTCCTAACTTCAGCCGCTATCTCTTCATTTGCCGTAAAAATAATTAACTCATGTTGAAATGATACTAGATCTCTTAAACTATCTACCTTACTTTCTTCTCCAACACAAATAAGTGTTAGTTCCATGTACCTCATCCTCCTTAGTATAAAAGAAATCAAACATAGATTGATATTCCCCTATACTAATCAGATCGATGAAGTGATGTATCCATCATGGCACCGTCCTCTCTCAAGACGCTTACGAAGTTAGCTGTCGGATTCGGACTTTGAGAGTAGCCCTACTTTCAAATTTGAAAGATTCACCCCTAGTGCAGACGCACAAATTGGTTCCTCCGCTCCATATAATTGGACTCAGCGTTTACAAAAAAATATATTCTGGCTGATATATTACTCCTGTATTTTGAAAAAGTAAACAGAAAAAAAGCCAGTTATAAAACTGGCTTTTCACTTATCTATACACGCTTTCTATTCACTTTATACGCAAAATGATTCGTCGGTCCATGACCACTACCAATATTCAATGGCTCTTCAATTGCTATACTAATAAATCGTTTTGCTTCTTGAACAGCATCTTCAATTGAGTATCCTTTCGCAAGTCCTGCTGTAACCGCTGAAGCAAATGTGCACCCACTTCCGTGCGTTTGCTTTGAAGGAATTCGCTCGCTTCTAAACTCAATAAATTCTTCTCCATCAAAGAGGAAATCAATTACTTCATTACCTTGATATTCTGCATGTCCGCCCTTCATAAGCACATATTTAGCACCTAATTTGTGCAATACTTTTGCAGCTTCCTTACTATCTTCAACATTATGAATCTCCATCCCAGTTAACACTTCTGCTTCTGGAACATTCGGTGTTATAACGGTTGCTACTGGTAATAAATATTCTTGTAATGCATGAACTGCTTCTTGCTGTAATAATGATGCACCGCCTTTTGCGATCATAACAGGATCTAGCACAATATTATTCCAGCCAAATTTTTTAATTTGTTCTGCAACAATTTGAATTATTTCACTACTAAATAACATTCCTAGTTTCACTGCATCTGGTGTTAAATCCGTACCAATTGAATTCAGCTGTTCTGTAATACCTTCTAAAGGAACAGGATATACCCCTTGAACGCCAAGCGTGTTTTGAGCAGTAATTGCCGTAATAGCCGTCATTCCGTATACACCAAGCTCTTGGAATGTTTTTAAATCTGCCTGAATTCCAGCACCACCGCCGCTATCAGACCCTGCAATTGTTAAAGCTTTATTCACTTTCATCCCACTCATCCTTTTCTATCCAAAATAGCGATGATAAATCGTTTTTGCTTCGCTTATATCTTTCGTTCCATGTACGAGCACACGGCCATCTTTAAAGGCGACTAACCTCTTGTCTTCAACAGAAAATGATAATAAATATGGATTTACATTTAAATCATTCACGCGACCTTCCAGCAACTCTTTATATTGTTCAAAATTTATTTCTTCTTTATGAGGTGGTCTAATTTGAACTGTATTTCGTCCGCATAAAACTGCTGTTTTTGATGTGTTCTCTTTATTTAAATATGGATACAATGCATTCTCTCCACATGAAGGACAATTATGCTGGCGAAGCTTTTGTACATTCATACATAAATACTCATTCTTCCACATATCAAACGATACAAGCCCATCTCGAAGTGATTCGTAATCTTCTACTAACAGTTTAAGAGCTTCTGTTACTTGATGAGAAACGACAAGAGATACAGCAGGTGATATAATACCCGCTGTATCACATGTTGCCCCGCCAAGCGGAATCGACTGTAATAAACATGATAAACATGGTGTTTTACTAGGAAGGATTGTGTAAGAAAGACCGTAACTACCTACACATGCACCGTAAATCCATGGAATAGAATATTTTTGTGCTATATCATTCACAATAAAGCGTGTTTCGAAATTATCAGTCGCATCAATAATTACATCAACGTTTGTAACAAGTTCTTCTAGCTCTTCAGCTGTTACATCTTGAACGAGAGCTTTTATTGTTACATCGCTATTAATCTCTTCTAAACGTTTTTTAGCCGCTATAGCTTTTGGGAGATTATTCTTTACGTCGCTCTCTGCATACAATTGCTGTCTTTGTAAATTACTCCAATCTACATAATCACGGTCAACAATTGTTATCTTGCCCACACCCGCTCTTACAAACATCTCTGCATTTGCACTACCTAATGCACCTGCACCGATAATAAGTACATGCTTTTCTCTTATCTTTTGCTGCCCTTCTGCTCCAATTGGAGAAAATAGTTCTTGGCGAGAATATCGATTATTCAACTACGCTCATTCCTTCTAAAGGACTACTTGCAGTTGCACAGCGCTTACGTGCAATACGACCTGCTTCAAATCCTAAACGGCCTGCTTCAATACTTAGTTTCATTGCTTGTGCCATTTTAATAGGATCTTTTGCTCCTGATACAGCTGTATTTAATAACACACCATCTGCTCCTAATTCCATTGCAAATGCCGCATCAGCTGGGCTACCAATACCAGCATCAACGATAACTGGTACTGTCGCTTGTTCAATAATGAAGCCCAAATTTAATGGATTTACAATACCAAGTCCTGATCCGATTGGAGATGCTCCTGGCATAATCGCATGCACGCCAAGCTCTTGTAATTTACGTGCTAATACAACATCATCAGATGTGTACGGAAGTACGATAAATCCTTCTTCCAGTAACTTTTCAGATGCCTTTAACGTTTCTACCGGATCCGGTAATAACGTTCTATCATCACCAATAACTTCTACCTTTATCATGTCACAAAGCCCAGACGCTTTTGCTAATTTTGCAATGCGAACAGCCTCTTCAGCATTTTTTGCCCCTGCTGTATTTGGTAATAACGTATATTTTTTCACATCAAGTTTCTCTAATAAATTAGGTTGCTTTGCATCAAAGATATCCATACGACGTACTGCAAACGTTAAAATTTCAGCTTCAGAAACGTCAATTGCCTTTTGCTGTACGTCAAAATCAGGGAATTTACCTGTTCCTAATAAAAGTCTAGAATGAAATGAAAATGGTCCAATGTTCAACATAATCAACCGCCTCCTACGAAAGTTACAATCTCAATTTGGTCTCCATCAAAAACAGATGTATCTGTATGATCATCTTTTTGTAAAATATCTTTATTACGCTCTACTACAACAATTCTGTTATCTAGCTCTAAATGTGTAAGTAACTCAGCTACTGTTTTTACACTCGCTGGCACTTCAATTTGGTTACCATTAATTTTTAAATTCAAACTTCCATCCCCTTTCTAAACTCTTCTAGAAAGCAATGAATCTAGCAAATGATTCTCTTGCTTTCCTTCTATTAAATCAGCCATATATTGGCCAGAAATAGGACTTAATAAAATACCGTTTCGATAATGGCCCGTGCAAGCATATAAACCTTTTATTTCTTCATGCTCTCCCATATAAGGAGCTTCATGATTCGATTGTGGTCGTAATCCTGCCCACGTGCTTTCCCATTCTGCTTCTTTTAAAGCTGGCAATATTGTATAAGCACGCTCTAATATAGAAGTTATACTTTCTGGCTGCACAGTTTTATTGAACGTATGTGGCTTCATTGTTGCCCCAATTACATAACGTCCACCGCGCTTTGGAGTAATGTAAAATCTTTCTTGAAAAATAGGTGCTTTTAAAAGTTGTTTTCTACTTCTTACCGCAACCACTTCTCCTTTAACTGGATATGTACCCCAATCACGGTGAAAATAACTGAGTAACTGCGTGCTCCATGAACCTCCTGCAATAACGACTTTCTCACATGTGACAATACCTTCACTTGTAATAACTCCAGTCACTTTATTATTTTCAATACGAATATCAAACACTTCTGTCTGTTCATATATATCAGCACCGGAAATTGCTGCAGAATGTGCGAATGCTTTCGTAAGCTCTGGTGCAATAACATGACCGTCTTTCGGATAATATACTGCTCCTATAATAGATTCGGATAGATATGGCTCTTTTTCCCGCACATGGTCTCCCGTTAGAAAATAAGAATCTTCACCTGTTTTCTGCTGCCAATCCATAATGTGAAGAATTCTTTCCTTCTCATCTGCATTTTGAGCAATACGATAAATTCCTTTTTCTTCATATCCAATATCAATACCCGTCTTTTCACGTAAAACTGCTGCAAGTTGTGGAAATATAGCTCGGCTTTCTCTAGCAAGTTCAAATAGCGGATCATACGCATCCCATTCTGCCTGAACCCCGAGTAAACCAGCAGCTGCTTTCGAAGCTTCCGATGCAATTTTTTGCTTCTCTACAATCGCTACTTTATGTCCTCTTTCTGCTAGAAAATGTGCAACTGAACTACCAATTACACCACCACCAATAATCGCTACATCATACTTCTCACACATGTTTTTCCGCCCACTTTCTTATTGATTCCTTATAAGACTTCGCTTTGCTATACGGGTTACTACTACTTACAATTCCAGACATAACTGCTATACCACTTACACCGTTAGTAAGAACATCCACTGTGTTTTCTGGGGTAATTCCTCCAATTGCTGTAATCGGTATAGATAAACACCTTGCAATGTCTGAAATTTCTTCAAGCCCTCTCGCTGGCACACCTTTTTTACAATCTGTCGGAAATACATGGCCATAAACGAGTGAATCCGCTCCATTTTTAAAAGCTACTATTGCTTCATCTAGCGAATGCACAGAATAACCGACATGCAAATACGAAAACTTTTCTTTCACTGACTTTACATCTGTACTTCGATATCCTAGTTGAACACGAGGAATATTTAATAAAATGGCGATATCAATTCGATCGTTTATGACAATTTTAGAAGCCGGAAAGCCCTCCATTAATAGACTTTCCACACCTTCATATAATTCCTTCGTACTCTTCTCACGCTCACGAATATGCAAATAATCAATCTCACTCTCAATTTGCATCGCTACATTCACTAACTCTTCGAATGGCATATGGCCATTTGAGATTACGTGGAGCTCATTTTTCATATTCATTCGCCTACTTTAAAATATTTTCGAATAGTTCATCGGCTGGGACGGTTTCTTTCGTCATTCCTTTGTCTTTCAGCCATTTATTTTGTTTTTCCCATGATTCTTTTGAATCTGATAAAAATGGCTCATCTTTCGTTTCCATCTTCTCTAATAAAATTTTCATACTTTCTTTTTCAACTTCTGGCACAAGCGGGAAGTTTTCTTTTTCTTGATGATTTAATAAAATATTTAATGCTTCATCTGGATTTTTCTTCATGAAATCATAGCCTTTTTTCGTACCACGTAAGAAGGCTTGCAACGCTTCTTTATCTTTTTTCAACGTTTTATCACCTGTTACAAATACAAGCTCATGATAATTCGGTACACCATAATCTGCTGGATTAAAGTACGCTGGTTCATGACCTTCATGACGCATAACAGGTACTTCATGGTTAATGTATGCCCCTGTTACCGCATCCACTTTTTTCGTAATTAATGCTGGTACTAAATCAAAGCCAACATCGACTACTTTCACTGTATCTGGATTACCACCAGCTTCTTTTACCATCGTTTTTAAATACATCTCACTTAAAGGTGTTCCAGAATAGCCAACTGTTTTCCCCTCTAAATCTTTTGGCGATTGAATGCCTGCTGATTTCAGCGATACAACATGATTTAATGGTGAACGTACGACAGCTCCAATTGATTTTACTGGAATTTGTTCATTTGCTTTTGCCATGACAACATCTGGCTGATAATATAAACCAACCGTTACTTTTCCTGCAGCTGCTAAAGTTAATGGATCAGTCGGATTAGAAGGGAATTTTATATTCACCTTTACTCCTTCTTCTTTAAAATAGCCTTTTTCAATTGCTGCATAAATAAAGCTATGTACCGCATTTGGGTACCAATCAAGCATGACCGTTATTTCTTTTTCCTTTTTACCCTTATCTGACGCTGAGTTACTAGAACATCCAGCAATCATTGCAACTAATAATGTCAACACAAAGATGCTTTTTAAAAATTTCATGAATACTTCCTCCAACTAATAAATTTCTTTTCTAATACTGAGATAAGTATGACGAAGAAAATAGCTAATAATGATAACAATACAATAGGTGCAAATACGCCAGCTCCATCTAACTGCGTCATCATTCTCTTACTGAAATATCCAAGCCCAGCTTGTGCACCGAGCCATTCTCCAATTGCTGCTCCGATAACACTAAGCGGAACTGCAATTTTTAAAGCTGAGAAAAAATAAGGAAGAGCAGATGGCAACTTTAATTTAAGAAAAACATCTTTTTTCGTTGCCCCATACGTAACTAATAGCTCCTCCCATTCTTTTTTCGTACTGCGTAGTCCATCATACGTATTGACCGCAATTGGGAAAAACGTAATTAAAACTGTGACAACAACCTTACTCCAAATTGTGTATCCAAACCATAAAACAAATAGCGGAGCAAGCGCAGTAATCGGAATCGTTTGTGAAGCAACTAATAATGGATAAAATGCTCTCTCCATCCATGTACTCACATTCATTAACATCGCTAGCCCTACACCTAATACGATAGAGATAACAACACCTATTAAAACGACGTATAACGTTGCAGGTAAATGAACTGTAAATAATATGTCTTTTAGTTTCCATATCTTCATTACAATCGCAGAAGGTGACGGTAAAATGTACATCTCATCTACAATTCTTGCTCCTATTTCCCACACAGCTAGTAAAGTACTAAAAAGTGTAATAGCAGGAACTAATTCTTTCAATCGGTTCATCACACAAGTACCTGCCTTTGTAACATACTAAGAAGCTCATCTTTCAGCGCTAATACTTCCGGTTTATATAAATCTTTTCGTGTTCTGTTATGATCAAGCGGTACAGTCCGCTCAGTCAAAGTCGTTATCGGCTGCTGTTCCACTACTAAAACTCGGTTTGAAAGAAATAACGCTTCTTCAACATCATGAGTAATGAATAAAATTGTTTTTTCCCACTCTTGCCATTGTTCAAACAACCATTCTTGCAAAGAGGTCTTCGTTAAAGCATCCAATGCACTAAATGGTTCATCTAACAGCAATATTTCCCCGCCTGTTAATAAAGTTCGAATAAAAGATACACGTTGTCTCATACCACCAGATAAATCTTTCGGATATTTTTTCTCATACCCTTGCAAACCAAATTTATGTAACAGTTCCTTTGCCTTTACTTGTGCTTCTTTCTTCTGTACACCTTGGCACTCTAGCGGCAGGGCAGCATTCTCAATAATTGTTCTCCACGGCAAAAGCATATCTTTTTGCGGCATATATCCTACAGGATGGTGCTTTGTTTCTGTCAGTTCTATCTGTCCAGTACTTACCTTTTCTAGACCTGTAATAAGGCGAAATAAAGTACTTTTCCCACATCCACTCGGTCCGATAATACTGACAAACTCTTTCTCATGTATAGAAGCATTTAATTCATGGATGATTGGTTTCTCATCATAATGAAAAGAAACATTATGAAACTGTAGTATGTTCTTGCTCCTCAAATCCCCACATCTCCTTACGATAGGACATATCCCAGAATAAATATTCAAATCGACTGGAATATAAGAAAATCTCCTCTAATCTTTCTAGTTCTGTCTCAGACTTTCCAACTGCCATTTCATTTAATAAATCTATTAACCAAATACACAGATTACCGTATTCTTCCGAACTATATCCTTGAATCCACTCACCAAAAAACTCATGATCTCTTGCTCCAGGAATATCATTTAAACGCTTTCCAATTTCCCAATAGCTCCACATACATGGAAGAAGCGCTGCTATTAATTCCGCAAGTGTGCCATTTTGAGATACAGACATCATGTAATTTGTATAAGCTAAATTTTTAGCAGATGGTTTCGCAGACTCTATCTCCTCTATAGAAATTCCAAGTCTTTTTGCATATTGTTTATGGATTGTCATTTCGCCATTTAATATTCCATCAATTTGTTCAGCGAACTTTCCCATTACTTGTGGATTCGTTGCTTTTACAACACCAATCGCATATAACTTTGCATAATCTAGCAGATATAAATAGTCTTGAATAATATAATACTGGAATTTATCTTTTTCTAACGTGCCATCTCCCATACCCACTACAAACGGATGATTATGACTCATCTCCCAAACCGGTTGCACAGTTTCTAATAATCTATCGCAAAATTTCATTTCTCTATCCCCTTTCAATATATGTATCTAAATAAAAAACCACTTCTATATATAAGAAGTGGTTACAGCAAATAAAGTTATACATTTATTCGATGTTCCACTTCCCTTCGCTAGTATTACCTAGATCAGGTGTTGTAAGGGTTAAGGATTATTCCTCTCTCAGCAAATCAAGCACCCCTAGTGGTTTCAATATGAAATTTTTAAATAAAAAAGCCCCGTTTCTATACGCAAAGAAACGGGGACTCATTGTTAGTGTCCGAATTGCTTCCCTACGCTAGCATAATCTAGATCAGGTAATAAAAAGGATCAAAGGCTTACGGCCTACTCTCAGCTGGCAACACCAGCTCTCCTAGCAAACTATAAAATTATCACTGTCAGTATAACACCCTAATAAGACATCATCAACTTTTTTAATTTTCTTAATTATTAACAGAATATCAAAGTTATACAATACATACATTCTATTTTAGAAAATAAAACCCCAATTAATTGCATAAGAAGGAATCATTATCCTCAAAAAATTTATTTTTATATTGATTTCATATTACATTTATGTGAATACACCCACTATATTATATCTTTATACTATAATAAAATTACAACTATACAACTAGAGGAGGTCTCTATTCCATGAATATGAAAGCTACTGCTTTAACAGCAACTACTGTAGCGATTGCTTCTTTACTTCCTTCTATGGGTGAAACAAATGTACAAAAAGCAAACGCTGAACAATTATCTAATATTAAAACTGGGTATGTCAAAGTCGATCAAGTAGCATTACATACAGAAGATAACGTAAAAAGCACATCAATTGATACAATTCGCTTTAATACAAAAGTGAACATCCTTGAAACAACTAATGAGTGGTATAAAGTATCTGTTCATAATAAAGTAGGTTATGTACAAAAAGATGCTATTTTACTAAAAAACAAACTTCATTCTAATGATCAATACATCGTTAATGCTAATGCATTAAACGTTCGCTCTGAACCTAATTTAGAATCTTCCATTTTAGATGTATTACCAAATGGCAAGTTTATTACCGTTCAAGAAGATCAAGGCGAATGGTATAAAATATCGCATAATGGCCAAACAGGTTACGTACAAAAAGCATTCATCTCTAATGGTTCACAACCCTTAGTAAAAGGAATCACCGTTCAAAATAATACAAAATATACTGTTGCAACACCTAATCTAAATGTACGTAGCAACGCTAGTACAAGTAGCGCTCTACTCGGTTCATTACAAAACGGTACACAAGTACAAGTAGTAGAAACTGTAGGAACTTGGTATAAAATTCGTTTTGGCACAGGATACGGGTATGTAGCAAAACACTATGTAGTACAAAATCAACCACAAGCTAAAACAGATCAACCTTCATCAATTCCAGCTGCTTTCAAATTCCCTGCTCAAGGAAGAATTAGCTCAACCTTTGATATACGCTGGGAACAAATGCATTATGGTATAGATATTGCCGCTCCAGGAAACGTCTCTATCCAAGCTGCTGCTGCAGGTAAAGTTGTGAAATCTTATTATTCAGCTAGCTATGGCAATGTTGTTTTCATTGCGCATCAAATCAATGGGAAATTATATACAACTGTTTATGCTCATATGAAGGATCGCACTGTACAAGCTGGTGATCAAGTACAAACTGGACAATTAATAGGTCATATGGGAAACACAGGTCATTCATACGGGCAACATCTTCATTTTGAATTACATAATGGAGAATGGAATTTTGAAAAAACAAATGCAGTAAATCCACTGCCATATTTAGTTAGGTAAATTGTATGCCACGCAATATACCTCTTATAATTGAATACGTAGCCTTTTTAGGTTTAATCTGTTGTTTAATCATTTACAATACAAACATTGTATTTTTATCTATTATTATTGCTTTTGTTGCATTAGAAATTATGATGGAATCATTTCAAGTGCAACTAAAACAAAAAATTGCCCATATTTATAATGCTATTTTTCTTTTGAGTGCTCTCATAACAAATATAATTAGTAATGGCTTTTATTTATCTACTGTATTTCCAGTATTCTTTATGGCTGTTTTATTATTTGTAGCTAGATATATTAATGTCCCTTATAAACAAAAACAAGAACAAGAACACGAAGCTTAGAAAGAGGAGACACTGTGTACCAATCTTTCAAAGATACTCCAATAAAATACATATTGAATTTGTATAAGAAAGCCAATACTTTTTTTGGTATACAAGGAAGTTATACTGCACAACTTCTCCTATATGGAATGTTGTTTCTTGTCTTAATCATTTTCTCCTTGTTTTACTAACAAAAAAGGATCTCACATAAACTGGAGATCCTTTTTAATTTATATTAATTTTTCATATCGAAAATATTGTTTATCCACAAGCATATTTTTCATAAATAAAGCTCAGATTATATTTTTTCTCTAAGCTCATTCGTTGTTCGTCATCGCACCAATAGAAAAGAATATCATGAATCGTTGCATAACGCTTATTTTTAAGAAATAGCCTAAAGAATGATGGTAAACAATCATGTAATTGTATAAATATATAATTGCGTAGTGTTTCTTCTTTATATTCAATGCCCTTACAAATATACAGTAATTCTTCACAATAATATGCATGCTGTGGAACTTGTATCATTTCGAAAAATGGCACATAAGATAGTAGCTTTCCAATAAAATGACCATATCGATCCATTACTCCTATCGTCATATGCTCCATCATTTCTTTCATCACATATAAATAATCATCTACATGCGTTGTCTTTAATGGGTCTAAGCGATCGGAAATTTGAGATAATACAGCTCTTTGACATGCTAAAACTGCCTGACTAGGTCCATAATATGATAGGAAATCTGTACACTTACGATATTTCCGTAATAAATCATGTGTATACAAATCATATACAAAAGTATTACAATACATTGCTAAACTCATCATATCACTATTTAATTGCTCTTTTGATAATGATTTCGCTCTCTTGCACATATAAAAGAATGTAAATTCCAATACTTCTTTATGAGATAATAAATGTTTACAATCGGTTATACACTTCTCATTAAATTTAACTCTATCCCAAATTTCAATATCCCTATCTGTCAATTCACCTATACGATATTTAATAATTAAATAATTTAAAGCAACTGATTGCGTCAAAAGATCCCATGTTTCATATTCCAATGAAGTATGAACAAACTCAGCTAATCCTTGCGCTATCATAAAATCATTTGCCTCTTCATACCAACCAATCTCTTGGCATAAGCGAAGAATACGCACTAAAGTTGGAATTTCATCTTTATGAAACTGCGGTAATTTCTTTGCTTTATTCATGCCATATACGATAAATGCCGCTAAATTTTCTTCTTTATAAAATTCTTTCTCTTTCCATACTAATATAGTTCGTTCTTTCCCCTCACCTTTTGGGTGACAAGGTACAAGCAAAGAAAATAATTCAGCGAAATTATTTGGTTCTATATATGTATCTGTAACCAAATTCCAATTTGGATCGCCCTGTACAGCCTTCATATAATTCCCCTTCCCTTTTCATCTATGTAGGAAATATTAATTTATTATCGCACCACTAAAAATTAATATTGTTATATTCAAAATCTATCATAATACTTATATCTATCAGTATATCATCTTTTCTCTTATTAAAAATTAAGAATAACAAATTTTAAAAAAATGTCGAAATTATTAACCGTATCCTTATTATATAATGTCTCAGATACATCACGCTAACATATTAGTTTAATCCATATATGCTAGAATAATGCATCTGAACTTTATATATAATTTAGCTCTTTATGAGTGACCATTAAACTCTCGGTTAATTAAAGTTTCAATTTACTCTGTACGCTCTGAGATTTCGCTCAAGGCAAATCCAGCTTGATCATCTGCTGATTCCCTTATAGCTAAATCTCCTAGTGCTAACATGCCAATAAGCTGACCACTATCAACTACTGGTAACCGTCTAATTTGATACTGTGCCATTAGCTCTGTAGCTTTTTCAATAGAATCATTTGGAGAAACTGAGATAATATTTGTTGTCATTACATTTGTAATTTTATTAGATCCAGGATGTTTTTCAGCAATCCCTCGAACAACTAAATCTCGATCAGTAACAAGCCCAACAACTTGCTCATTTTCAACAACAGGAATTAATCCAACCGATTCTTCCTTCATTTTTACAGCTGCCTCATATACATTGTCTAGCGGTGTACAATGTACAATATGGGTACTCATTAAGTCTCTAACTTGTGTCATTATTTATTTCCTCCTTTTTATACATACCATAGCTTTTCCAAAATTCCTTTATTTATTTCTGGAAAGTAACATTATAAAAAGGATTAACAAAATAAAAAAGAGCCAGCATAATGCTGACTCTTTTTTGTATGACCCGTACGGGATTCGAACCCGTGTTACCGCCGTGAAAGGGCGGTGTCTTAACCACTTGACCAACGGGCCATGGCTCCGCAGGTAGGACTCGAACCTACGACCGATCGGTTAACAGCCGATAGCTCTACCACTGAGCTACTGCGGAATAATATATGATGGGCCTAAATGGACTCGAACCATCGACCTCACGCTTATCAGGCGTGCGCTCTAACCAGCTGAGCTATAGGCCCATATACTTACAGGGGCAGTAGGAATCGAACCCACACTGGAGGTTTTGGAGACCTCAGTTCTACCTTTAAACTATGCCCCTAAATGATGCCGGCTAGAGGACTTGAACCCCCAACCTACTGATTACAAGTCAGTTGCTCTACCAATTGAGCTAAGCCGGCATAAAAAAAATGGTGGCTCGGGACGGAATCGAACCGCCGACACGAGGATTTTCAGTCCTCTGCTCTACCGACTGAGCTACCGAGCCAACATAAATGGCGGTCCCGACCGGGGTCGAACCGGCGATCTCCTGCGTGACAGGCAGGCATGTTAACCACTACACCACGGGACCATTTGGTTGCGGGGACAGGATTTGAACCTGCGACCTTCGGGTTATGAGCCCGACGAGCTACCGTACTGCTCCACCCCGCGACAATATTAAATTTAAAAAATGGAGGAGGTAGAGGGATTCGAACCCCCGCGCGACTCTCGCCGCCTGTCGGTTTTCAAGACCGATCCCTTCAGCCGAACTTGGGTATACCTCCATGAAGGAAAAATAAATATTTTATTATTATATGTCTAAACCATTTAAAAGAAAATGGAGGAGGTAGAGGGATTCGAACCCCCGCGCGATTCTCACCGCCTGTCGGTTTTCAAGACCGATCCCTTCAGCCGAACTTGGGTATACCTCCGAGACATATATTAAATAAAGTGGAGCCTAGCGGGATCGAACCGCTGACCTCCTGCGTGCAAGGCAGGCGCTCTCCCAGCTGAGCTAAGGCCCCATGTTTTTTGGAATATCGGGAAGACAGGATTTGAACCTGCGACCCCCTGGTCCCAAACCAGGTGCTCTACCAAGCTGAGCCACTTCCCGTTAATAAAAGCGCGCCCGAGAGGAGTCGAACCCCTAACCTCTTGATCCGTAGTCAAACGCTCTATCCAATTGAGCTACGGGCGCATATGGTGCCGAGGGCGGGGGTCGAACCCGCACGGTGGTCACCCACCGCAGGATTTTAAGTCCTGTGCGTCTGCCTGTTCCGCCACCCCGGCATGTCATATTGAAAATTGGAGCGGAAGACGGGATTCGAACCCGCGACCCCAACCTTGGCAAGGTTGTATTCTACCACTGAACTACTTCCGCAAGACATGTATGAGTTGTTTTATTAAAAGTGCGGGTGAAGGGAGTCGAACCCCCACGCCAAAGGCGCTAGATCCTAAGTCTAGTGCGTCTGCCAATTCCGCCACACCCGCATGTTTTATTAAAAATGGTGAGCCATGAAGGATTCGAACCTTCGACCCTCTGATTAAAAGTCAGATGCTCTACCAACTGAGCTAATGGCTCTTAATGGCTGGGCTAGCTGGATTCGAACCAGCGCATGACGGAGTCAAAGTCCGTTGCCTTACCGCTTGGCTATAGCCCAATAATTAAGAATGGTGGAGGGGGGCAGATTCGAACTGCCGAACCCGAAGGAGCGGATTTACAGTCCGCCGCGTTTAGCCACTTCGCTACCCCTCCGACATATATGGTGGAGGATGACGGGATCGAACCGCCGACCCCCTGCTTGTAAGGCAGGTGCTCTCCCAGCTGAGCTAATCCTCCATTTTGCCTGGCAACGTCCTACTCTCACAGGGACAAGGTCCCAACTACCATCGGCGCTAGAGAGCTTAACTTCCGTGTTCGGTATGGGAACGGGTGTGACCTCTCTGCCATCATTACCAGACTGTATTCATTTAAGACAAGAATCATTTTAACTTATTTACTTTTGAAAGTCAACAAGTTTTTATATTCTTTCAAAACTAGATAACATTGCTTCATATTATATGGTTAAGTCCTCGATCTATTAGTATTCGTCAGCTCCACATGTCACCATGCTTCCACCTCGAACCTATCAACCTGATCATCTTTCAGGGATCTTACTAGCTTACGCTATGGGAAATCTCATCTTGAGGGGGGCTTCATGCTTAGATGCTTTCAGCACTTATCCCTTCCGCACATAGCTACCCAGCTATGCCCTTGGCAGAACAACTGGTACACCAGCGGTGCGTCCATCCCGGTCCTCTCGTACTAAGGACAGCTCCTCTCAAATTTCCTACGCCCACGACGGATAGGGACCGAACTGTCTCACGACGTTCTGAACCCAGCTCGCGTACCGCTTTAATGGGCGAACAGCCCAACCCTTGGGACCGACTACAGCCCCAGGATGCGATGAGCCGACATCGAGGTGCCAAACCTCCCCGTCGATGTGGACTCTTGGGGGAGATAAGCCTGTTATCCCCGGGGTAGCTTTTATCCGTTGAGCGATGGCCCTTCCATGCGGAACCACCGGATCACTAAGCCCGACTTTCGTCCCTGCTCGACTTGTAGGTCTCGCAGTCAAGCTCCCTTATGCCTTTGCACTCTACGAATGATTTCCAACCATTCTGAGGGAACCTTTGGGCGCCTCCGTTACACTTTAGGAGGCGACCGCCCCAGTCAAACTGCCCACCTGACACTGTCTCCCGGGTCGATAAGACCCGTAGGTTAGAATTTCAATACAGTCAGGGCGGTATCCCACCAGCGCCTCCACCGAAGCTAGCGCTCCGGTTTCAATGGCTCCCGCCTATCCTGTACAAACTGTACCAAAATTCAATATCAGGCTACAGTAAAGCTCCACGGGGTCTTTCCGTCCTGTCGCGGGTAACCTGCATCTTCACAGGTACTATAATTTCACCGAGTCTCTGGTTGAGACAGTGCCCAAATCGTTACACCTTTCGTGCGGGTCGGAACTTACCCGACAAGGAATTTCGCTACCTTAGGACCGTTATAGTTACGGCCGCCGTTTACTGGGGCTTCAGTTCAGAGCTTCGCTTACGCTAACCCCTCTCCTTAACCTTCCAGCACCGGGCAGGTGTCACCCCCTATACTTCGCCTTACGGCTTCGCAGAGAGCTGTGTTTTTGCTAAACAGTCGCTTGGGCCTATTCACTGCGGCTTTCCGTTAAGAAAGCACCCCTTCTCCCGAAGTTACGGGGTCATTTTGCCGAGTTCCTTAACCAGAGTTCTCTCGCACACCTTAGGATTCTCTCCTCGCCTACCTGTGTCGGTTTGCGGTACAGGCACCTTTTATCTCGCTAGAAGCTTTTCTTGGCAGCGGGGAATCAAAGACTTCGCTCCATAAGGAGCTTCCCCATCACAGCTCAGCCTTCACGATAAGCGGATTTGCCTACTTATCAGCCTAACTGCTTGGACGTGCACAACCAATCGCACGCTTCTTCTATCCTTCTGCGTCCCTCCATTGCTCAAACGATAAAGAGGTGGTACAGGAATATCAACCTGTTGTCCATCGCCTACGCCTGTCGGCCTCGGCTTAGGTCCTGACTAACCCTGAGCGGACGAGCCTTCCTCAGGAAACCTTAGGCATTCGGTGGACGGGATTCTCACCCGTCTTTCGCTACTCATACCGGCATTCTCACTTCTAAGCGCTCCACCAGTCCTTCCGGTCTGACTTCACTGCACTTAGAACGCTCCCCTACCACTGATACCATCGGTATCAATTCGCAGCTTCGGTGGTGTATTTAGCCCCGGTACATTTTCGGCGCAGAGTCACTCGACTAGTGAGCTATTACGCACTCTTTAAATGGTGGCTGCTTCTAAGCCAACATCCTAGTTGTCTAAGCAACTCCACATCCTTTTCCACTTAATACACACTTTGGGACCTTAGCTGGCGATCTGGGCTGTTTCCCTCTTGACTACGGATCTTATCACTCGCAGTCTGACTCCTAAGGATAAGTCATTGGCATTCGGAGTTTGACTGAATTCGGTAATCCGATGAGGACCCCTAGTTCAATCAGTGCTCTACCTCCAAGACTCTTACACTTAAGGCTAGCCCTAAAGCTATTTCGGGGAGAACCAGCTATCTCCAGGTTCGATTGGAATTTCTCCGCTACCCACACCTCATCCCCGCACTTTTCAACGTGCGTGGGTTCGGGCCTCCATTCAGTGTTACCTGAACTTCACCCTGGACATGGGTAGATCACCTGGTTTCGGGTCTACGACCACGTACTAAACGCCCTATTCAGACTCGCTTTCGCTGCGGCTCCGCCTCTTCAGCTTAACCTCGCACGGGATCGTAACTCGCCGGTTCATTCTACAAAAGGCACGCCATCACCCATTAACGGGCTCTGACTATTTGTAGGCACACGGTTTCAGGATCTCTTTCACTCCCCTTCCGGGGTGCTTTTCACCTTTCCCTCACGGTACTGGTTCACTATCGATCACTAGGGAGTATTTAGCCTTGGGAGATGGTCCTCCCAGATTCCGACGGAATTTCACGTGTTCCGCCGTACTCAGGATACATTCAAGAGAGAACGAAGTTTCGACTACGGGGTTGTTACCCTCTACGACGGACCTTTCCAGGTCGCTTCGTCTACCTCGTTCCTTTGTAACTCCGTATAGAATGTCCTACAACCCCAAGAGGCAAGCCTCTTGGTTTGGGCTATGTTCCGTTTCGCTCGCCGCTACTCAGGAAATCGCATTTGCTTTCTCTTCCTCCAGGTACTTAGATGTTTCAGTTCCCTGGGTCTGTCTTCCATACCCTATGTATTCAGGTAAGGATACCATACCATTACGTATAGTGGGTTTCCCCATTCGGAAATCTTCGGATCAAAGCTTACTTACAGCTCCCCGAAGCATATCGGCGTTAGTCCCGTCCTTCATCGACTCCTAGTGTCAAGGCATCCACCGTGCGCCCTTTCTAACTTAACCAAACTAAAAATTAAAAAATATGAGCTACACTGTTATCTAGTTTTCAAAGAACATACATTTATATATGAGAGATAGTTCTCTCAAAACTGAACAAAACGAAACACGGAAACTTATATTGATGAACAGCGTTCATCAATTCTCCATAGAAAGGAGGTGATCCAGCCGCACCTTCCGATACGGCTACCTTGTTACGACTTCACCCCAATCATCTGTCCCACCTTAGGCGGCTGGCTCCAAAAAGGTTACCCCACCGACTTCGGGTGTTACAAACTCTCGTGGTGTGACGGGCGGTGTGTACAAGGCCCGGGAACGTATTCACCGCGGCATGCTGATCCGCGATTACTAGCGATTCCAGCTTCATGTAGGCGAGTTGCAGCCTACAATCCGAACTGAGAACGGTTTTATGAGATTAGCTCCACCTCGCGGTCTTGCAGCTCTTTGTACCGTCCATTGTAGCACGTGTGTAGCCCAGGTCATAAGGGGCATGATGATTTGACGTCATCCCCACCTTCCTCCGGTTTGTCACCGGCAGTCACCTTAGAGTGCCCAACTTAATGATGGCAACTAAGATCAAGGGTTGCGCTCGTTGCGGGACTTAACCCAACATCTCACGACACGAGCTGACGACAACCATGCACCACCTGTCACTCTGCTCCCGAAGGAGAAGCCCTATCTCTAGGGTTTTCAGAGGATGTCAAGACCTGGTAAGGTTCTTCGCGTTGCTTCGAATTAAACCACATGCTCCACCGCTTGTGCGGGCCCCCGTCAATTCCTTTGAGTTTCAGCCTTGCGGCCGTACTCCCCAGGCGGAGTGCTTAATGCGTTAACTTCAGCACTAAAGGGCGGAAACCCTCTAACACTTAGCACTCATCGTTTACGGCGTGGACTACCAGGGTATCTAATCCTGTTTGCTCCCCACGCTTTCGCGCCTCAGTGTCAGTTACAGACCAGAAAGTCGCCTTCGCCACTGGTGTTCCTCCATATCTCTACGCATTTCACCGCTACACATGGAATTCCACTTTCCTCTTCTGCACTCAAGTCTCCCAGTTTCCAATGACCCTCCACGGTTGAGCCGTGGGCTTTCACATCAGACTTAAGAAACCACCTGCGCGCGCTTTACGCCCAATAATTCCGGATAACGCTTGCCACCTACGTATTACCGCGGCTGCTGGCACGTAGTTAGCCGTGGCTTTCTGGTTAGGTACCGTCAAGGTGCCAGCTTATTCAACTAGCACTTGTTCTTCCCTAACAACAGAGTTTTACGACCCGAAAGCCTTCATCACTCACGCGGCGTTGCTCCGTCAGACTTTCGTCCATTGCGGAAGATTCCCTACTGCTGCCTCCCGTAGGAGTCTGGGCCGTGTCTCAGTCCCAGTGTGGCCGATCACCCTCTCAGGTCGGCTACGCATCGTTGCCTTGGTGAGCCGTTACCTCACCAACTAGCTAATGCGACGCGGGTCCATCCATAAGTGACAGCCGAAGCCGCCTTTCAATTTCGAACCATGCAGTTCAAAATGTTATCCGGTATTAGCCCCGGTTTCCCGGAGTTATCCCAGTCTTATGGGCAGGTTACCCACGTGTTACTCACCCGTCCGCCGCTAACTTCATAAGAGCAAGCTCTTAATCCATTCGCTCGACTTGCATGTATTAGGCACGCCGCCAGCGTTCATCCTGAGCCAGGATCAAACTCTCCAATAAAGTTAGTTTGTCTAGCATCTAAAAATAAAAATTGACGTTTCACGTTGTTTGTTTCGTTCAGTTTTCAAAGAACTTGTCCGCCGCTTCAGAAGCGACTTCATCATATTAACATCTTCATTTTTCGATGTCAACTAAGTTTTAAAATTTCTTTTTTGTCGTTTTTCTGCGTTTCCGCATCAGCGACGTTTATTAATATACCATCATGTTTTTTAAATAACAAGTGTTTTTTATAAAAAGCACAAAAAAATTATCTATCCTACTTTTTCTATAAAAAGAACTGTTATCCTTTCTACTAAGAATAGTTATTCTGATTGTATACTACTACACTTCATTCAACCAAATTGCATTTCACAATACCTTCCCAGATTTTCATTCTCTTCTATATAAAAATTTATAATAATTATCCTTCTATAGAATAGCGATATAAATTAGCCGTAAGAAAAAATTACATCCCAATTAAATAGCCAACCACGCGCATTAATCCCTTCCTTCCCATTCAAAAATTTAATTCCCTACAAATAACAACATTCCAACGCAAATATAAACTTAAGAATATTATTAGAATTTTTTTACATTTAATTAATGAAAGATATCCATTTTTTGTTATATAGTAAGAAAGGACGTATTCAACTATAAATAAAGCAATGGAGGAATTATTTTATGGATAGGTTAACAAAGTTTTCATTAAAAAACCGCTCCGCCATTATCATCATGATTTTTCTCATTTCCATACTCGGTGTTTATTCCGGCTCTAAATTACCTATGGAATTTTTGCCAAGTATCGATAATCCAGCAATCACCGTCACAACCTTATCTCAGGGACTTGACGCTGAAACGATGACAAAAGACGTAACTGACCCTCTCGAAAAACAATTTCGTAATTTGGAACATATCGATACCATCACTTCTTCTACGCACGAGGGATTATCACGTATCGACATTGCATATACATCAAAAGCAAACATGAAAGATGCAGCACGCGAAGTCGAAAAAGCCGTCAATACAATTAAATTACCTAAAGATGTAACCAAGCCCGTAGTTAGTCAATTAAACACTTCTATGATTCCACTCGCCCAAATTACTATCCAGAAACAAAACGGTTTTTCAAAAGCAGATGAAAAACAAATTGAAAAAGAAATCGTACCACAACTCGAAAACATTGATGGTGTTGCCAACGTTATGTTTTTCGGAAAATCAACCTCTGAATTATCTATCGTACTTGATCCGAACCAATTAAAAAACAAAAACGTAACATCACAGCAGGTACTAACTGTTTTACAAGGAAAAGAAACTTCTACTCCAGCCGGGGCAATTACTGTTAATCAGGAAGAATACAACCTCCGCGTCATCGGGGACATAAAAAATGTAAATGACATTAAAAACATCACTGTGGCACCCCAAGTGAAATTACAAGACATTGCTCAAATCGAAATCAAACAACACTACGATACAATCTCACATATAAACGGCGAAGAAGGCACAGGGTTAATCATCATGAAAGAACCGAGTAAAAATGCAGTTGCCATCGGAAAAGAGATTGATAAAAAAGTTAAAGAGATAAATAAGGAATATAAAGATCAATTTTCTATTAAACTTTTGGCTTCAACCCATGAACAAGTTGAAAATGCTGTTACTAGCATGGGAAAAGAAGTAATACTTGGAGCAATCGCTGCAACTCTAATTATCTTAATCTTTTTACGTAACTTCCGAACAACACTCATCGCTGTTGTCAGTATTCCATTATCTATTTTATTAACACTCTTTTTACTACATCAATCTAACATCACACTTAACATTTTAACCCTTGGTGGTTTAGCTGTTGCGGTTGGACGTCTCGTCGATGATAGTATCGTTGTCATCGAGAATATTTTCCGCCGTTTACAAAAAGATTCTTTCTCTAAAAATATTATTCTTGATGCAACGAAAGAGGTCGCCGTCGCAATTACTTCTTCTACTTTAACAACGGTCGCTGTTTTTTTACCTATCGGCCTCGTATCAGGAGCAATCGGAAAATTAATGTTACCTATGGTATTAGCAGTTGTATATTCTATTCTATCATCCTTAATCGTTGCACTAACAGTTGTTCCACTTATGGCTTTTTTACTACTCAAAAAAACAAAGCATCGAAAGCCAAGTTCTTCATCACGATATGTTGCTACCTTAAAGTGGTCTCTTTCTCATAAATTCATTATTCTACTTACTGCATTTTTATTATTTGCAGGATCAATTGCAGCCTATATATTACTACCGAAAGCAAACATAAAATCTGAGGACGACACAATGTTATCTATTAACATGACATTTCCAGCCGATTATAATGCTGAAGCTCAAAAACAAAAAGCATTCGATTTCGAAAAGAAATTACTTTCTAATTCAGATGTAACAGACGTTATTTTACGAATGGGATCTAGCGCAGAAGATGCACAATGGGGGCAAACAACTAAAAATAACCTCGCTAGTATATTTGTAGTCTTTAAAAAAGGTTCTGATATTGATCAATATATTAAAGAGTTAAAAAAGGAAAATAAAACTTTCGAGCCTGCTGAACTGGATTATATAAAAACAAGTTATTCAAGCTCTGGCGGCGGAAACAATTTGCAATTTAACATAACAGCTACTAACGAAGGGAATTTAAAAGAGACGGCTACTATCGTCGAAACAAAACTAAAAAGCATGGATAATCTTTCTAAAGTAAAAACGAATTTAGAATACTCTAAGAAAGAATGGCAAATTCATATTGATCAAACAAAGGCTGAACAACTAGGCTTAACACCAGAAATAGCTGCGCAACAAGTAGCATTCCTTATGAAGAGATCGCCTATTGGCGAAATTACAATTAATAATGAAAAAACTACTATTATGATAGAACACAAAAAGGAAAACATAAATAAACAAGACGATATTTTAAACACAAACTTACTATCACCTATTAATGGACCAATTCCTTTAAAAGACATCGCATCTATTTCAGAAAAACAAACACAAACAGAAATTTTCCATAAAGACGGAAAAGAAACAATTCAAATTACCGCCGAAGCTTCAAATAAAGATTTAAGTAAAGTAAACACAGAAGTAAATAAAGCGATAAATGACTTAGATTTACCTAGCGGTGCAAAAGTAAATATCGCAGGAGCTACTGAATCTATGCAAGAGAATTTTACAGATTTATTTAAAATTATGGGGATCGCAATCGGGATTGTATATTTAATTATGGTTATCACCTTCGGGCAAGCACGTGCTCCTTTTGCAATCTTATTCTCCCTGCCATTAGCTGCTGTCGGTGGTATTTTAGGATTAATCATTTCACGAACACCTGTTGATGTAAATTCCTTAATCGGTGCATTAATGTTAATCGGGATTGTCGTTACAAACGCTATTGTATTAATAGAAAGGGTCCAACAAAATCGGGAACACGGACTGGAAACGAGAGAAGCCTTACTGGAAGCAGGTTCTACTAGACTACGTCCAATTATTATGACGGCTATAACAACAATCGTCGCTATGCTACCACTCTTATTCGGTCAATCGCAAGCAGGAAGTATGGTATCAAAAAGTTTAGCCGTAGTTGTCATCGGTGGTTTAGCAGTCTCAACTGTTCTTACATTAGTAGTCGTTCCAGTTATGTATGAACTATTAGATAAAATCGGAAAAAAAAGGCGCTCCCGTAGAAAAATAAGCACTTCTACAGAAACACCCGATATTTAAAACCAAAAGGCGTTATCTTCACGAATGAAGATAACGCCTTTTCTCTATCTACTCATATAATCTATCATGTTTTCCGCATACCGCTCTAGAGGTTCACTAGAATCCACAATAAGATATTCACTATTTAAAGGTTTCTTACTACCATTTAACCACTTTTTAAAACCTACTTCCGACCTCACTTTTTCAATTTGACTAATCATACGCTTACGTGTTTGCAGTCTCGCATTAATCTCTTCCATATCATTAAGATAACACTCAATATATTTATATTTCACACCATGTTTATTTGATAATTTAATCCCTTTTTCAACCATTCCCTCATATAAACATGGACTATCCAATATAACACTATGCCCTTGTTCTAAATAAGAATCAATCAATGCCCATTCAGCATCATATGCAAGTCCACCAACTATCGTTGATTCAATACCTTTCACTTCTAGTGATTTTAACAATGCTGATTTCAAAACGTCATGATCTACAATTATAGCACCTGTTAACTTCGCTATATACTTAGAAACTGTGGATTTTCCCGCCCCTGGAAAACCTGACATTTGCAGAAAAAACAAATTAAATCCACTCCCTCATTTTCACCTCTTTATCTATATAACGAATTACAAATTCAACAATCGCTATACCTTTTCCTTCTATATTAAAATGCAAAAAGAACCCTCTACTTATAAATAGAGAGTTCTCCTTTGTAACTTATGCCGCTTTTATCTTCTTCGTCGTTTTACTTTTTCTTTTCGTTCCTGTAAAGCGCTTATGCAATACAGATGCTATCAAGCGTGAAATGACATTGAATAGTAATACCATAATAATTAATACAGCTGCAGATTTTGTCGCAATCAACTTCGCATCTGGAATAAACCCTTCAGAATTTAACTTCCAAATATGAACTGCTAACGTTTCAGCTGGTCTAAACGGATTTAAAGGATGCGCAGGACTCGAGAAGTCCGCTGCTGAATTTAAAATCGGAGATGTTAAACCCGCTGTGTAAATTAATGCTGCCGCTTCCCCAAATATACGACCCGCCGCTAAAATAATCCCTGTAATAATTTGCGGTAATGACGATGGGATAATAATACGAACGATTGTTTGCCACTTTGTTGCACCTAATCCAAGACTTGCCTCTTTTACATTATGAGGCACTTCTGAAATAGCATTTTCACAAACACGTGTTAAACCTGGTAAGTTTAAAATAGTTAAAGCAAGAGCACCACCCATTACTGTGTATCCCCAGCCTGTCATTGTAACGAACACTAACAAACCAAATAAACCAACAACAATAGATGGTAAAGACGCCATTGTCTCAATACATAAACGAACAAAATTTAAAAAGCGCCCTTGTTTTGCATACTCTGCTAAATATATTCCAGCACCTAGTCCAAGAGGAATAGATATAATAAGCGTTATAACAAGCATGTAGAATGAATTGAATAACTGCGGACCAATCCCACCACCAGCTCTTGTATTACTTGGTTCTCCAAACAAGAAATTAGGATCCCAAAAACCCCATCCCTTTTGTAAAATTTCAAACACTAAGAACACTAGCATAGCTACGACCAAAGCCGCAACCGCATAAAAGATACCCGTCCAAACTTTATTTACCGTTCTTGCATTCATTATTATCGCTCACCTCTTTGCCCAATCGCTCGAATTACTAAAATAAACAGGAATGAAATAACAAGTAAAATCATCGCTAAAGTCCATAGCGCATTATTCCAAGCAGTTCCGTTCAATGTATTTGTCATGTCCATTGTCAAAATACCAGTTAACGTTGCTGTCGGACTATATATTCCTTCTGGTAATTTAATCGTATTCCCGATTACCATTTGAACGGCTAGCGCTTCACCAAAAGCTCGCGCTAAACCTAAAACAACACCTGTTAAAATTCCTTTTTTCGCAGCAGGAACAATCACTCGGCTAATTGCTTGCCATTTCGTTGATCCTAGGCCATAAGAAGCTTCTAAATAATCAAATGGAACAGAGCGTATTGCATCAGAAGCGATACTAGCAATAGTAGGTAAAATCATAATACTTAATACAACGATACCCGCAATTAAACTAAAGCCCACTCCCCCGAACGAATCACGTAATAACGGAACTAAAATCGTAACCCCTAATAATCCGTATACTACTGACGGAATACCGACTAATAATTCTAAAACAGGCTTCAATACTTTATTTCCAAACTTCGGCGAAATTAAATTCATGAATATAGCCAGAGCTATAGCAATTGGTGCACTAATAATAACCGCACCTAACGAAACCACTGTTGAACCTACAATAAAAATTAAAGCCCCAAAAGATCCTTGATCAGCATTTGGATTCCATTTTGTCGATGTTAACATCTCAGTAAACGAGATACCACTTTGTGTAAAAGATTGAATTCCTTTGCCACAAATAAACGCAATAATAGCTAATGTAATTAAAACAATAAAAATACCACAAAACGTAACAAGTGATCTTCCTATATATTCACTTTTCACGTAATTAATTTGTTTTTTCCCCTTCATCACAGGACAGACCCCACTTCACAGATTGAAATGAACAGGACTGGCCTTGCAGCCAGCCCCATAAATTTGATTACTTATTTAATTTAGACATTGGAATGTAGCCCATATCTTCTACTTGCTTTTCAAAGTCTTTACCTTTTACATAATCGATGTAAGCTTTTGTTGCTTCTTTCGCTTCACCTTTTGTTACCATATACTCGTAAGACCAGAATGGATATTTACCAGACGCAATGTTTTCAACTTTTGGATCAGCACCATCAATTTTCACTGTTTGCAGTGCACCTTTTTTATCACCCACCATGTAAGACATTGCTAAATAGCTTACTGAACCTGGAGTAGAATTGATAGCTTGCTCTACTGCACCGTTAGAATCTTGTGTTGTTCCAGTTCCATCATTGATTTTTGCGTCTTTCATAATTGTTTTTTCGAATGTAGCACGTGTACCAGATGAAGCTGGACGATTAATTACGTTGATTTTTTCATCTTTTCCGCCTACTTCTTTCCAGTTTGTTACTTTTCCAGTGAAGATATCTTGTACTTGTTGCACTGTTAAGTTATCAACTTTTACATCTTTATTTACAACAAGAGCGAATGCAATACCCGCTACCTTGTTATCTACTAATTCTTTCGCCTTTTCAGCATCTTTTATTTTATCTCCGGACGGAACATCTGAATTACCAATTTGCACTGCACCAGATGCTACTTGGTTAATCCCAGTTCCACTACCGCCACCTTGAACTTGAATAGAAACTTTTGAATTTTTCTCCATGAATTTCTTTCCAGCTTCCTCCGCAAGAGGTAGAAGAGCTGTAGAACCAGCTGCTGCAATCGTACCCGATAATTCTTGTTTTGTATTATCGCTTCCTTTAGCAGTTTCTTTACTAGTTGTATCTTCTGCTTTTCCACACCCAACTAATGCTCCTGCTACCACTAAAGCTGCTAAAGAGAATTTAATACCTTTTTTCATAACCATGTCTTGTACCCCCATTTGGATTATCACTTTTCGAATTCATTTTCTTTCGAACACAAATTCATTGTAGGACAACAATATTATGTGAGTGTTAAGCAATTTTTAATTTTAAGTAAATGACGATAATAACCCTTAAAATCTATGAATCCCAACATTTGCAGTTAAAGAATCCAACAAAAACCACACTAACTATGCTGTAATGTAAATTTATTCTTAACAATGTAAATTCAATGTAAATGTTTTTCTCTCTTTTTCCCTTTTAGTTAAAGTTATATTTACAATTCCGCTGTATTTTGTAACTTTTACACGCCTAATTTATGCACATTAAAAAGAATTTCAGTAATATTTTTTAGTACAACTAAATAAATTGGAACAATTCTAAAATTAAATGAATATTTTTAAAGTACTAATTGACAGCATCATCCAATGTAGTCTACTATATTACTAACAAAAAGTTTACCTAAGGAAACTTTTTAAACTAACACTAACAATATAGAGAAGAGGTAACTTTTATGGTATCGGCTAATACTAAACCCCTTTCCGATTTTAAAACAGGGGAATTTGTACAAATTGAGAAGATACAATTAGAAGGAACTATGAAACGACGTTTATTAGATTTGGGATTTATCCCTGGGGCAACGATTAAAGTATTGCAACGCAGTCCACTTGGAGATCCGGTCGCCTATCAAGTGAGCAACACAACTATTGCACTGCGAAAAGAAGAAAGTTCCCTTATTTTCGGGGTATTAATAGGAGATGATTTCAGATGAGCAAACATCGTATTGCTTTAGCTGGCAACCCGAATACCGGGAAAAGTACATTATTTAATACTTTGACAGGTTTAAAACAACATACTGGAAATTGGACAGGAAAAACTGTTTTAAAAGCTGAAGGAGAATATGAACATAACGGAAGTACTTATACATTAATAGATTTACCTGGAACTTACTCACTATACTCAAATTCCGCGGACGAAGAAGTGGCGAGGGATTATATTATATTTGAAAAACCAGAAGTAACTGTAGTTGTCATAGACGCAACTGCTATGGAAAGAAATTTAAATTTAGCACTCCAAGTGATGGAAATGACAAACAATGTAGTCATTTGCATTAACTTAATTGATGAAGCCGAGAAAAAAGGTATTGTTATTGATGAAAAAAAATTAGCAAAATCACTTGGTGTACCTGTAGTTAAAATTTCAGCACGTAACCGAGTAGGCATTGGTCATTTACTAAATGTTATTGCAAAAGTAGCAAATAAAAAACTAATTCCAACACCAATTAAAATTACTTACAGCGAAAAAATTGAAAATATGATTCAAGAATTAGAACCACAAATTTATAAGGTGTTCGGTGATACGTATCCAGCACGTTGGATTGCGTTACGTATATTGGATGGAGATAAAAATTTCTTAACTACACTTCAAAAACACCATAATGAACCACTTGTAAGGGAGGTCGTAATTAATGGAATCTCACTCAGCCAGTAAAGCTCTTCCATTAGACTATATTATTCAACATGCACAAACACTTTCAAAAGAAGATATACGAGATGATATAGTCGGAGATATTTATCGAACATCTGCAAGCATATGTAAAGAATCCGTCCAATATACAAATACTGATAAATTATATCGTTCCGAAAAACTAGATAAAATTTTCACATCTCCAATCTGGGGATTCCCAATTATGCTCGGTATTTTATCTATTATTTTTTATCTTACAATCGCAGGTGCTAACGTACCATCTGATATGATTGCCGAATTCTTCGGATGGGCCGAAGGATATTTAACATCTTGGTTCCAAGCAGCGCATGCACCTGAATGGTTACATGGCATTTTAATACTTGGTTTATTCCGTGGTATCGGTGCTGTTATTAGCGTTATGTTACCACCTATGGCAATCTTTTTCCCTATGTTCGCGCTATTAGAAAACTACGGATACTTACCACGTGTCGCGTTTAATATGGACCGCTTATTCAAACGATCCGGCGCACACGGGAAACAATCTTTAACAATGGCAATGGGATTTGGTTGTAATGCAGCAGCCATTATGTCAACACGTATCATTGAATCACCACGTGAACGTATGCTAGCAATTTTAACGAACAACTTCGTTCCTTGTAACGGTCGCTGGCCTATGTTAATTTTAATGGCTTCACTATTTATGGCTGCTGGTTATACAGGCAGTATGCAAACATTGGTTACTGCTGGCGTTGTAGTTGGAATGGTTGTAATTGGTGTTATTATGACATTAACTGTTTCTTGGGTACTATCAAAAACAGCCTTAAAAGGGGTTCCAACTCACTACACACTTGAGTTACCTCCGTACCGCAAGCCAAAAGTTTGGAATACAATTGTTCGCGCAACACTCGATAAATCAATCTATGTTTTAAAACGAGCTATAGTTGTTGCTGCCCCTGCGGCTGCATTAACTTGGTTACTTGCTAACATTTTTATCGGTGACACAAGCTTACTTATGTATTTTGTAAACTTCCTAGATCCATTTGCTAAAATGTTAGGACTTGACGGGTTTATTCTAGCTGCATTCATTCTTGGACTACCCGCTAATGAAATTGTAATCCCAATTTTATTAATGTCTTACTTATCAACTGGGGCTTTAACTGAAATAGATGATTTTAATCAAATTAAAAATCTATTCCTAGAAAATGGTTGGACTTGGTTAACAGCGTTAAACACAATGTTGTTCTCACTTCTTCATTTCCCGTGTGGAACAACATTGGTTAACATATATAAAGAAACAAAAAGTGCAAAATGGACATTCTTATCGTTTGCAATCCCTACCGTTATCGCCATTGTTGTTACATTCCTCTCTACACAATTGGTACATTGGTTAGGGCTTGTATAAAGCAAAGCATACATAGAAGGTATCCCCCTTCACGTTTGCTTTGCACGAAAGAAACCTGAAAATCATTCAGGTTTCTTTTTTTGTACATCAGTATTCCACGGCTGTGCTCCATACGTTGTGAGTTTTTTATGAATAAAATATATAGCTCCTGGAAGAACTGCCATTAATATCGTGCAACTAATCCCTAAACCCGTAAACAACTTACATCACCTTATTTCACTTTCTTCGGTAAAGCTGAACCTGAATGTTCAATTGTCGGATCAACATGAACATTAATTTCAGCATTACTAAAATAATTCTGACCTTGATCCCAATTCTTACTAATTTTTTTCCACTCTTTATAATTATGCCTCTTATATACCTCTCCTAATTCCAATACATCTACCTTATATTTTTTTTGAACAAGTTGTATAGACTTTTCAATACGCTTCGTCATTTCCTTTGAAATCTCTTTCTTTAAAAGCTTTTCACTCATCACTTGTTTCGGTTCATTAAAATGCAACTCAGCTAATATGCCTTCTGTGGACAAATGAATATCAAATTTCGGTTTTGTAGCATTTTCAGTAGACACCTGGATCTTTCGGCGCAACTTATGAATTTCATATGTAATAAGCTGATTCTTTTTACGAACAGTAAAGAAACCTCCAATTTTTTTACCTATTATATAGTTCATTCCTAATGTTTGTTCTCCACTCAAAATTCCAACGCACTTATTATCCTTTCCACGAACCAATGCCGCTCCTTCCATTTGCACCCCT
Source organism: Bacillus sp. CH_48 (assembly GCF_038008465.1). Classification (NCBI taxonomy): domain Bacteria; kingdom Bacillati; phylum Bacillota; class Bacilli; order Caryophanales; family Bacillaceae; genus Bacillus; species Bacillus sp. CH_48. Next base: position 810,585 of record NZ_JBBOZF010000001.1, read on the forward strand.
TGTTTTGTTAGCCCTAAAAGAGGTAATGCAAAACTTCGATTTGCAATCATTTTCCCCTGCACTTCACCAATTCTCGCCGCCTCAATCATTTGAGCGTTTTTCGGAGGATGTTCAGCTAACATATCAATATACTGCGCCGGTAAATTTTCAGGTTTTGCACTCTGTTTTAAAATAGATTCTGCATTTTTCTTTGAAACAAACAAACGAATATTTCTTCTCATTTCATGATCACGAATATATACATCTAACGTATTTTGCAAAACATACGGATTCGCCAGTAATTCTTCCGAAAAAATAATCACTTGTATATGTGGAAAAAATAATGTTCGACTAATTTTTTTAGCAATAATTCGGATTTGCTCAAAGACACTATCTGCTTTTGCACTCACATTAATATAATTTTCACTATCTCCATCCCCCTGTCCACCTTGTTGTGCTAACTTACTGGGAAGTACCATCTGATACGTCCCTTTTATAATCGGATTTGTTTTCTTTTTCTTCACAATATCGTAAGCTGCGCCTACTACAAATCCTCTTTCTTCTATTTCTTCTAGTTCAGAACACCCACTTATAAATCCAGCTAAAATCATAACCATTATAATTTTAAGAAGGTTTTTCATTTCTACCATTCCTTCTTTTTATTTTATATACAATAAAAACTAACAAAGGAGCTAACACGACAAACCCCATATCTATCCAGGCTAAATACGTTCCGTAACTTGATAACGTATCTAAATTGCCAGGAAGCATATTCAGCATAAAAATTATAGGCGCGCTTCCGAAAATAAAAATATGTTTCTTCACTTTCGGAAACATGGCACAAAACAATAAAGATGCGACGTCATAGTACATTGCTGTAGTATTATAAATAGTAATAATCCAAGTCGTAAAAAAAATCGCATCAAACCTTTCTAAAAAACCTCCACCAATCTCAATTTCTTTCCCTAATTCAATCGTTGGATATGTCAATCCACGAGTTGTCATATACGTAAAAACACTAATACAAGTTACATAAATTAAAATGTATGAGAGCACATTTACTATCACGGCTTTTGCAACTGCCATTGGTGCCTTTTTCGCTGTCTTATCATTCAATAACACAGCATAAAACAGAGCTACCTCAAATCCAATAAATGTGAATATAGAATTTTTAACCCCAACAGCGTATTGACTTACTTCCGTTTGAAAAGCTGGAAATAAATTGTTTATTTCCATTAAATTTATATTTAATAAAGAAAGAAGCATTATCGCAATTAAAACAATAGGTAAAAATAGAACATTTAACCTTAATAAGGCTGCTCTTGATCCTGCTATTCCGTAAATAACAACTAGTAAGAAGAAGAAAGACAGTAGTTGTATCGGTGTCTCACTAAATAAATACGTTTGAGAAATAATTGAAATCATTCGCGATTCATATGCTGTCAAAGCAGCAAACGTTAATACTAAAATACTACTAATTGTGTATGCAACAGGCTTTGTCAAATGTGCACTTGTATATTGAACAAAGTTTTGTTTCGGAAATAAGATAGCTACCCTCGTTACAAACCAGCCTAAAACTGCACATACCAATCCACCCAAAAGTAAAATAATCCAACCGTCCGAAAATAGAGTTTGGTTAGCGATATCTCTTGGCATAGACAATGCCCCTATGCCAATGATGGTCGACGATACTGCAAACCCAATTTCCCGAGATCCAATCTCTTCATCGCCATACTCAAATGGTTTCAATTATTTTCGCTCCTTTGGACGTATTGTAGAATCTTTCGTTTGTAAATATTCTGGTCGATCTTTCAACATTGATTTTGGCATGCGAATAAACTCTTCTTTCCAATCTTTATAAAATGCAGGAGCAATTGGAGTTGTATACGGTACACCAACACTTGTTAAATTTGTAATATGAACAGCAAGCGCAATAAGAGCTAGAATGATTCCATACAACCCAAAAGCAGTTGCTGCTAACACAAAGACGAAAAGTAAAATACGAAACGTGATCGTAATGCTATATACAGGGAGAGAAAAGGTAGCGATAGCTGTAACCGCAATAATGATAACTAAAAACGGATTTACAATTCCTGCGTTCACCGCTGCTTCTCCAATTACAAGACCACCTACAATCCCAATTGTTTGCCCCATCGGTTTCGGCAACCTAATTCCTGCTTCTCGTATTAGCTCCATCGTTAATGCCATCATTAACGTTTCAATATATGCAGGAAACGGAACCCCTTCTCTTGCTCCAGCAATTGAATAAGCTAATTTAGAAGGAATAAGTCCTTGATGATATGAGACGAGCGCTACATACATCGCTGGCATTAAAATCGCAATTATACCAGAACCCATCCGCAAAATTCTTAATAAAGTCCCAATTACCCAACGCTCATAATGATCTTCCACAGATTGAAAAATATCAACAAATACTAATGGCGCAATGAGAGCAAACGGTGATCCATCCACTAAAATAGCCGCCTTACCTTTCATTAATGAGGCCACAATATTATCAGGCCTTTCTGTGTTCAAAAATTGTGGAAACGGTGACAAATTATTATCTTGAATTAATTGCTCAATCGTTCCCGTCTCAAAAACGACATCTGTCACTATTGATTGAAGACGCCGATCTAACTCTTTTACAATGTAAGGATTAATAACGTCTTCTACATATACTAAAGTTACTTCTTTTTGGGATCTCTTCCCTATAATATAAGATTGAAATCTCAGCTTTGGGTCACGTAAACTACGTCGGATTAACATTTTATTCACATTAATATCTTCATTTAATCCGATCCTCGGTCCACGTATTAAATCTTCAGTTACTGGTGGTTCTAAACTTCTTTTTTCCCAAGCCCTACTATTAATAACGATAGCAGTTTGAATATTATCAATTAATATAACTGTATCTCCCGCTAAAATCGCATTCATAATGTCTGGAAACTTCGTCTTTACACCCACTTCTGCGATAGAAATAAAACGATCCAATAACGTTTGAACAACGGCTTCCTCACTTGGAATTTCTTCGTATTGCAGCGTACGAACGACATATTTATAAACATTATCCTTGTCTGTTAATCCACATAAAAACACAACCGCACAACGTGTAAAACTCCCAGCAAGAGCAACTTCTCTAATTGTTAAATCATTAGGTGAACCTAACTCATCCCTAATTTCTTTCATAACTTCAAATAAGTTACCTTCAAGCTCTAACAATTTCCCCACCTAACTTCCTTTTCAACAAGTTTTTAGTTAGATTCCGCTAATAGAAGAAAATATATACAAAAAAGAGCTATCTCTTTTCAAAGATAGCTCTAATAAACGAATTACTTTTCTACTATTATGCTGTTTTTCTTTATAGATACACTTTTTGTAAATCCACTAACTACAAACATCACAATCATATTAATTAACAATGCGACTATACCTACATTTAAATCTTTTATAGACTGCGGAAAACTCGGAAACATCGTAGCTATATTAGAGCCCGATAAAGTGATATATGCAACAACTAATAACCCCATTCCCATTCCTGCAATCGCTCCTTGCTTCGTAATAACCTGGCGTGGAAACAAACTACAAACAAGTGCAGGGAAAAGTTGTGTAACGATACTGTATCCCATTAACAGAAGGGCTCCTATTGTTTCTCCTCCTTTAAATGTAAATAAAACTGCTACGAGCGTTACTACAGGTACAAATAACTTTGCAGCTTTAGCAACTTGTCTATCTGAAGCAGATGGAACCATCGTTCGATAAATATTTTTCGCTAACAGTGTAGAAGCCGCCATAACAAGCATAGAGCCTGGAACTAACGCCGTTAATACTCCCGCACTACCAATAATTCCAATAAACCAAGGATCAAAAGTTTGTAAAGCAAGACGGAATAACGAAAGATCCACATCCGCTCCCTTTAACCCAGGAACTTGCAATATAGCAGCAAACCCTGCAAAAAATACGAAAAGTAACACTAAAGAATACAATGGCATAATTGCTGCATTTTTACGAAATACTTTTTCATTTTTTGCAGAAAAAGCAGAAGCAAATGTATGAGGCCACATATAAAAACCTAGGGCCGTTAATATAATAGTAGAAACAAACCAAGAAATACTCATTCCTTCTTCAGGTAAAGATAAAAATCCCGGCTTCGCTGCTTCTACAGCCTCAAACATAGGCTGAAATCCTCCATAATAATGATACGGTAAATATATACCTAAAAACATAACGATAAACAGTATCATAATATCCTTCAAAGCAGCCGTCCAAGCCGAACCGTGTATACCTGAAACCATTACATATATAGTTATAACAATAGCACCAATCCATACTGCAACAACAGGTGACACCCTTCCGTAAGAAGCTTCTGAAACGATAATCCCCAGTCCCTTTAACTGTAAAACAAGATATGGGATGATGGAAACAACACCAACAACTGAAACAATAAGTCCAAGCGCTTTACTTCTATATTTCTTCGCAAAAAAATCCGACTGCGAAACAAGGTTATGCTCTTTCGCATACTTCCAAATTGGTGGTAATAAAAAATACGATAAAAGATAAGCTAAAGCACCATATCCCAAAATATAAAAGGTAGGCGCTCCTTTACTATACGCCCAGCCGCTTCCCCCTAAAAATGTAAATGTCGTATAAATCTCACCTGCCATCAGGAGAAAAACAAAAATAGTGCCAAATCCTCTTCCCCCAACTGACCATTGCTCTAAATTCATATCTTTTCCATGTTGTGCCCGAATCCCTAAAAATAGTGCGAGAAACAAAAATAAAATAATAATAAGTAATGCAGTCATTTTACATCCTCCTTATTAGCAGGATCAAACACGTACACAAGCCCCATACAAAGAGATGTAATAAACACTGATAATAATACCCAAAATAATAAAAATGGCATCCCTAATACGTAAGGAGTAACTGAATTCGCAAATATTGGCCCAACTACTAAACAAAGTACTGGAATAAGCGCTAAGATGTGTATTTTCTTCATCTCATTCTCCTTTACTTATAAAATTCATAATGGCTGATACAAAGACTTCCACTCCAATCGGTAATGCATCTTCATCAATTGTAAAACGAGGATGATGATGAGGATATATAATACCTTTCTCTTTATTTCCCGCTCCGATAAAAAAGAATGTCCCTGGTGCCTTTTGTAAAAACGCTGAAAAATCTTCTCCAGCCATCGTCGGCTGCAAACGAACAACTCTATCTCTTCCATAAAGTTGTAATGCCGTTTGTTCAATAAGCTCTGTAACTTCATAATTATTTACAACTGGTCGATATCCATATTCATAAGAAAACGTATATTTCGCTCCGTAAGATTCCGTAATATGCTTCACAATCCGCTCAATCTTCTTCTCTGTTTCACCTCGTAACTCATGTCTTAAACTTCTCACTGTCCCTTCAATCTCCGCTTGCTCTGGTATTACATTATGAGTTGTCCCCGCATGAAATTGAGTAACGGATATTACGAGAGAATCTAATGGATTCGTGAGGCGAGATACAATTTGCTGAAGTTGCGAAACGACTTGTGTACCGATTGCGATACTATCCACCGTTTCATGAGGGATTCCAGCATGTCCACCTTTTCCCTCTATCCTAATTTTAAAAACATCCGGTGCAGCCATTGCAGGACCATAAATAACGCCTATTTTCCCAACCTCTAACGACGCCCAAAGGTGAGCACCAATGATATAATCCACACCTTCCATTACACCTGCCGCAATCATCTCCTCTGCACCACCAGGAAAATTTTCTTCAGCATGTTGGAATAGAAAACGAATCTCCCCTTTAATCTTCTCTCTTGCTTCTACTAACTTATATACAACCCCAAGTAATATCGCTATATGTCCATCATGACCACACGCATGCATCACACCTTTATATGTAGAAATAAAATCAAACTCATTTTCTTCATGAATAGGAAGAGCATCCATATCGGCTCGAACCGCAACTGTTTTGCCCGGCTGTTTACCTACTAACTTTGCCATCACACTATATTTAGTCGGCCGTGACACTTCTAAATATGGGCATTTCCGAAGTATATCGAACACAAACTGCGATGTTTTTTCTTCTTGAAAAGATAACTCTGGATACTTATGAAAATGCCTTCTCCACTCAACTAACTGATTTTTTGACAAAACAAGTTCCTTTGCAACATCCATACCCCTTCACTCCTTCTTCACCAAGTTAAATGTTATTATAACGTGAATTGTTAACTTTTAAAAGAATCTTCTGAATTTTCAAATATGATAAACCAAAAAGAAAAAGCCATCCAAAAGATGACTTTTTCTTTATTATAAAATAGTAATCGCTTGTTTTCCCATTTGCTCCCAAGCTTTCTCAAATTCTGCTCGTGGAACAGCCAAACGTGGATTATTTTTCAGAGGATCATTTACATATACAAAGTTTTGATCATATCCAATTACTACTGCACTATGCTCATAATATGTAATTTTCACTTCGCCTGAACTCGTATTCCATGTTTCAAAACTACTTTCAGCTAGCGGCTTAAACGTCGTATTAATAATGACCCATACCGGGGAGCCAGAACTAATTACTTTATATATATCTTGCATGTCTCTACCTGTTAAATTAATTACTTTTTCAGGAACATATTTTTCTGCTAAATCAAAGATTGGTTTATTGTATACACCATATCCAGGCTTTGCCTTTGTATAAATATTTCCTACAAACCCCTCGTAAGGATTTCCACGCAAACCATTTTGTTCAAATGGAACACGATAAATTTCGCTAGCAAGTTGCATCTTATCTACTTGTACACCTTTATATTGCAGCAACATAGCTAAACTTGTCACTTCACATCCTCGAGGTAATTCTGGTAATTGTTTAATAAACGGAACATCTTCAATCATAGCTGCTTCTTTCATTTCAGATAGAAACTCTAAGCGTAAAACTTGCGCCTTTTGCATGATTTTATCTTTCCCTATAAAAAATGCAGCAGCAAGTATAATACCAAAAACAAAAAGATATTTTAACTTTTTCATTATAAACAAAACTCCATTAATTATTATTTTACAGACACAACTCTTATCATTGTACCCTTCTTCTTACTAGTTTACTAGAAAGATCATGTGAATTATCGCTCATAGAATTAATTATAAAAATTCTAATTATTTTTAATAAAAAGAAAAATAAATATACATTTCCAAAATTTTTTGCTAAAATCAAAATTGTTAACATGGTGAAGATATCACCATGTTAACAAACATTCTTAGAGTATTTAGTCATAGTTCATTTTTTACATACTCCATTCATTTCATAGCAAATAAACCGAGTGTGTGTTGCATCCCCCACTAATGATTAAAAACTCAGAATAAAATGAAGTTCACACATTCAAGAAAATACGGGGTGAGGGGCATATGAATCAACAAATTGAACAAACAAATTTAAAACGAACAATGAAAAGTAGACACCTATTTATGATTGCACTCGGTGGTGTTATCGGAACCGGGCTATTTATGGGATCTGGTCAAATCGTCCATAATGCCGGACCTGGTGGCGCTATTCTTGCATTTTTAGTCGGTGGATTTGTTATGTATTTAACGATGTTATGTCTTGGTGAATTATCTGTTGCTATGCCAGAAGCAGGTTCATTCCAAAGCTATGCAAGCAAATTCATTTCACCTGGTTTTGGATTTGTTGTCGGTTGGATGTATTGGTTAAATTGGGCTGTTACAGTTGGCGTAGAGTTAACAACTGTAAGTATTTTAATGAAACGCTGGTTTCCAGACGTTTCTTCATGGATTTGGTGCGTTACATTTGCAGCAGCGCTCTTCCTCGTAAACGCTTTATCAGCAAAAGCATATGCAGAAGCAGAGTTTTGGTTCGCAAGTGTAAAAGTTGCAACAATTGTTATTTTCATCGTACTTGGTGGCGCTGTTATGTTCGGTTTACTAGACTTTAACGGAAAGCCAGCTCCGATGCTTCATAATTTCACTGAAAATGGCGGGCTATTTCCAAACGGTGCATTAGCTGTTCTTCTTACGATGATTACAGTAAATTACTCCTTCCAAGGAACAGAATTAATCGGAATCGCTTCAGGAGAAAGTGAAAATCCTGAAAAAACAATTCCAAAAGCGATCAAAAATACAATTTGGCGAACTCTCTTCTTCTTCGTCTTAGCGATATCAGTTGTTGTAGGTTTACTCCCATGGCAAGAGGCTAATCTAGTCGAAAGTCCGTTTGTACTTGTTTTTGATGTAGCCGGTGTCCCATATGCAGCAGACATTATGAACTTTGTTATTATTACAGCTGTATTATCCGTTGCTAACTCTGGTCTATACGCAAATTCTCGTATGCTGTGGGCGATGGCAAAACAAGGAATGGCAAGCCCAGCATTTACGAAATTAACTAAAAAAGGTGTACCGCTAAATGCATTAATTTTCAGTCTGATTTTTGCTAGCCTTTCCTTATTAACAAGTGTATTTGCGGCAGATACTGTCTTTCTAGTTTTAACATCTATTGCAGCAATGGCTGCCGTTGTCGTTTGGATGTCAATTGCCGCTTCACAGTTTTTCTTCCGTAGAAATTTCGTAAAAAATGGTGGCGACATAAATGATTTAAAATATCGTACACCGCTCTATCCGCTAGTTCCAATCGTGGCGTTCTTACTCAATTTCATTACATTTGTTAGTTTGGCTTTCATTCCAGATCAAAGAATTGCTCTTTATTGTGGCATTCCATTTATGATTATTTGTTACATTTTATACCAATTTAAATATAAAAAAATTGTCACACTTGAACAGCCACGAACTATCACACAAAAAATAAACTAAATATACAAAATATTCAGCTATCTTTCTTATGATAAGATAGCTTTTTTCTATTTCTTGGATATCCTGGTATAACTTTATTTATCTTAAAATTTTCACAATCACGTTTTTCTCTGGAAAATAGTTTACAATGTAATCAAGTTACAAATGATATTCACCTTAAAAAGTGTGCATTTGTGTCTATTTTTTAACAATATATCAAAAACTATTGCCTTCTATAAATTAATAGGTTTATATTGTTTTATTGGCATAGTTTCAATCCAAGGAGAAAGGAGATTTTCAATCGTGCAACTAAAGAAAGCGTTTTGGAAGTTGGCTTCGCTTCTTCCGTTATCATTACTTCTGTTCCTCGGTGGCTGTGATAAAAAACTCGCAGTATTAAATCCGCAAGGACCTGTTGCAAAAGCACAGTATGATTTAATTGTTTGGTCATTCTTGCTTATGTCATTAATTATCGCAATTGTATTCATTCTGTTTACAGTCATCTTGATTCGTTATCGTGAAAAACCAGAGAATATGGACTATGAGCCACCTGAACAACACGGTAACACATTACTAGAAATTATTTGGACGCTTGTTCCTGTTATTATCGTTATCGCATTATCGATTCCAACAGTAAAAGCAACTTATGCTTCGGAAGAGGTTCCGAAAGAGTCCAAACATATTAAACCAGTTGAAATTTATGTTACATCTGCAAACTGGAAATGGTTATTCAGTTACCCAGAGGAAAAAATTGAAACCGTTAACTATTTAAATATCCCAGCTGGTGTACCAATTCAATTCAAACTGACTTCTGTCGGCCCAATGAATGCTTTCTGGGTACCAGAACTTGGTGGTATGAAGTACACAATGGATGGCATGATTATGGATCTTTATTTACAAGCTGATAAGCCAGGTTCTTACCTAGGCCGTAGTGCGAACTTCTCTGGTGAAGGATTCACACACATGGAGTTCGAAGTTGAAGCAAAAACTAAAGAGAAATATGACAAGTGGGTTAAAGAAGTACAAGAAAAGGCTGATAAGTTAACCGAAGAGAAGTACAACGAAATTATTAAACCTGGTGTAGTTGGACGCATGACGTTCTCTAGTCACCACTTAAGTTATGTAGATCCAAAATCACTTGAATATTGTGATTACAACTACTACAAAAACAAAAAATAATAGCTATTATTCCAACAGATTGGAGTGAACACAGTGAAGCTTGATGAATTCTTTGTCACAGGTGACCCGATTATTTACGGTGCAGACGCTTCTATCGTTCTTGTGACATTAGCAATCATTTTCGTACTAACAAAGTATAAAAAATGGAAATGGCTTTGGGACGAATGGTTGACAACTGTTGACCATAAAAAAATCGGAGCCATGTATATTATTTCTGCGGTTATCATGTTATTCCGCGGTGGTATGGATGGTTTAATGATCCGTGCACAGTTAACATTCCCAGAAACAACTTATTTAAACGCTGAACACTATAACGGAATCTTTACAACGCATGGTACAGTAATGATTCTTTTCATGGCAATGCCATTCGTTATGGGATTAATGAACCTTGTAGTACCATTACAAATTGGTGCTCGTGACGTTGCATATCCGTTCTTAAATGCTTTAAGTTTCTGGTTATTCTTTGTCGGAGCAATGTTATTCAACATCGCTTTCGTAATCGGTGGTTCTCCAGACGCTGGGTGGACTTCTTACTTCCCAATGGCAGGTACAGAGTTTACTTCAGGCGTAGGAAATAACTACTACGCAATTGCATTACAGATTTCAGGTCTCGGTACGCTAATGACCGGTATTAACTTCCTTGTTACTATCTTAAAAATGCGTACACCTGGTATGACTTTCATGAGAATGCCAATGTTTACTTGGTCAATCTTAATTACAACAATTATCATTATTTTCGCTTTCCCAGTATTAACAGTTGCTCTTGCATTAATGACATTTGACCGTCTATTCGATGCTCACTTCTTTACGATGGCGAGCGGCGGTATGCCGATGTTATGGGCCAACCTGTTCTGGGTATGGGGTCACCCTGAAGTATATATCGTTATTTTACCGGCATTCGGTATTTTCTCTGAAATCATTAGTACATTCTCACGTAAGCGTCTATTCGGTTACAGTGCGATGGTATACTCAATGGTTGCAATTTCTTTACTAAGTTTCGTCGTATGGCTTCACCACTTCTTCACGATGGGTGCAGGTCCAGCGGTTAACTCATTCTTCTCGATTTCGACAATGGCGATTTCGATTCCAACCGGGGTTAAGATCTTTAACTGGTTGTTTACACTGTATAAAGGACGTATTCGTTTTACAGTTCCAATGCTTTGGTCATTGGCATTTATTCCAAACTTCGTAGTCGGTGGGGTTACAGGGGTTATGCTTGGAATGGCAGCAGCTGATTATCAATACCATAACAGCTACTTCCTAATTGCTCACTTCCACTACGTATTAATCGCAGGTACAGTATTCGCTATGCTTGCTGGATTCACATTCTGGTATCCAAAAATGACTGGTCATATGTTAAATGAACGCCTAGGTAAATGGACATTCTGGATCTTTATGAGCGGATTTAACATCTGTTTCTTCCCAATGTACTTCTTAGGTTTAGACGGTATGACTCGTCGTATGTACACTTACTCTGAAAGTCTTGGATGGGGATGGCTAAACCAAATCGCATCTGTTGGTGCGGTAATGATGGGTATTGGCTTCCTACTTCTTTGCTACAACGTAATTTGGAGTGCACGTCACGGTGAACGTGACACAACTGGAGATCCATGGGATGGTCGTACACTTGAATGGGCAACTCAATCTCCTGTACAACATTACAACTTCGCAAAGCTTCCTGAAATTAAAGAAGCTGATGCTTTCTGGTACATGAAAAAACGCGGAGAAACAGTTACACCAGCAGCAGAAGATATCAAACCAATTCACATGCCAAGTAACTCTGGTGTGCCTATTATTGCGTCTTTATTCTTCGGTCTTGCAGGTTTCGCATTAGTATTTAGCTGGTTCTGGCTTGCAGCAATCGGTGGTATTGGTATTTTAGCTTGCTTAATCTATCGTTCATTCGATTATGACGATGGTTACTACGTAAGTGTTGATGAAATTAAAGAAACAGAACATATAGCATGAGAGGTGAAATAACATGGCGGCTTTAGATAAAAGCTTACCTTTGGAATATCAATCCGAACAAAGCAGATTGAATATCCTAGGATTCTGGATTTTTCTTGGGGCTGAAATTATGCTGTTCGCAACACTTTTCGCCTCTTATCTAGTCCTTGCTGGTCGTACGGCAGATGGCCCAACTCCAGCGCAACTGTTTGAACTTAAAACGCTTTTAATTCAAACATTACTACTTTTAACAAGTAGTTTCACATGTGGTATCGTAATTCACGAAATGCGTAAGCACAACCAAAAAGCGATGCTTGGATGGTTCGTCCTTACATTACTTTTAGGTGCAGGTTTCCTATTCTTCGAGATTGAAGAGTTCATTATGTATATTGGTGAAGGCGCAACAATTCAAACAAGTGCTTTCCTATCTGCATTCTTCGTTCTTCTTGGAACGCATGGAGCCCACGTAACAGGCGGTATCATTTGGGCAATTTGTGTTATTATCCAAATTTTAAAACGAGGTCTAACACCAGTTACAGCTCGTAAAGTATTCATTATCAGCTTATACTGGCATTTCCTTGACCTTGTTTGGGTCTTCATTTACACACTAGTTTACTTGAACGGGATGGTGGCGTAAATGGCTCAAAACAACAATCAAGCAAATGGGCATGCGCATAGCGGATTCCCTTGGTCACACGTTTTCGGATTTATTTTATCGCTTGCATTAACGTTTCTAGCGTTATACGTGGCACTTTACACAACATTGCCACTTTCAACAGTCTTAACAACTATTATCATCATGGCTGTTGCGCAAGCATTGTTACAATTAATTATGTTCATGCATTTAAAAGAAGGAGAAGGAAGAGTTCAAATTCTTACAATGATATACAGTTTCTTCGTTGCAACTGCAACAGTTGGTTTAACTGTATGGATCTTCTTCTCAATGTAATGTACATGAAAAAGACTGCTGAGATTCCTCAGCAGTCTTTTTTTATCCCCTCCCCTATTACATCCACATTACGGAATTAACAACAGAATCATGAAAAATATACTTATTATGACAAATGTTAAGAAAAGTCTTTCTTTATGAAATCGAATCCATATGCGTTGCTTTTCTACCTATTATATGGCTAAATAGGTACTATATTTATTTGAAGGGAGAGAACGCAATGGAACATCATACTTCTGTTCTATCACTTATGGTTGTCGTTGCAATCGCGTTTTTCGTTCCCCTTTTGTTACAACGCTTTAAATTAAAAGCACTTCCTGTTGTCGTTGCAGAAATTATTGCAGGAATCTTTGTAGGTAAAAGTGGGTTTAATATTATTGAGCCAGATATATGGCTTCAAGTTTTATCAACATTAGGATTTATCTTCCTCATGTTCTTAAGCGGTTTAGAAATTGATTTTTCTATCTTTAAACAAAAAGGGAAAAAAAATACGACAAACGAGCCAAATACATTTCAAGCAGCAAGCATTATCTTCTTATTTATTTTCATCTTATCTTATGCCCTATCATTACTATTCGTATGGCTAGGATTCGTAGATAATGCAATGTTCATGACTTTAATTATTTCAACTATTTCTTTAGGGGTTGTTGTACCAACATTAAAAGAGAACAACCTAGGAAAAACTGCAATCGGACAAATCATTTTATTAGTTGCTGTTATTGCAGACTTAGTTACAATGATTTTACTCGCTGTTTTCGTCGGATTAAATTCCGAAAGCGGCCAAAGTATGTGGCTCTTACTTCTTCTATTCGGTGCCGGTATTGTCATTTACTTTATTGCAAAACGCTTTAAAAACATTCCATACTTAGATAGTTTAAAAGCTGGTAGTGTACAAATTGATACACGGGCTGTTTTTGCACTCATTTTAATCTTAGTTGGTTTATCGGAATCTGTTGGAGCAGAAAATATTTTAGGTGCCTTCTTAGCAGGCGTACTTGTATCGTTATTATCACCAAATGAAGATATGGTTGAAAAACTTGATTCCATCGGCTATGGTTTCTTCATCCCTATTTTCTTCGTAATGGTTGGTGTAAATCTAGAGGTATGGTCTATTTTTAAAGAGCCTTCTAGCATGCTAATGATCCCAATCTTAATTGTAGGACTCTTTATTTCAAAACTCTTACCATCACTCGTCTTACGAAAATGGTATCCACGTAATATCGTACTTGGAAGTGCAATTTTATTAACATCGACACTTTCTTTAGTTATTGCGGCTGCACAAATTGGTGAAAAACTGGGGATTATCAGTCCAAGTTTATCTGCCTCTCTTATTTTAAGCGCAGTTATTACTTGTATTTTTGCACCTATATTATTTAAAAAAATGTTCCCAAAAGTAGAAACACCAAAACCAAAAGTAGCTATTATTGGCGCGAGCAGAATTACCCTTCCGTTATCACTAGATTTAAAACGAGAAGATTATGACGTAACGCTATATATGATGCGTCAAAACAAAATAAATGATGAAGAAGCGAAATCACATGACTTTCCTATCGTGAAATTAGATGACATCACAATTGCATCATTAACTGAACAAACAGCATTTGATGCAGATCGCGTCGTTGTTGCAACAAGCGATGATGAACAAAACTTATTATTGGCAGAACATGCAAAAGAGCTAGGTGTTGAACATGTTATTGCAAGTGTAGAAGATCCACTTCTACAAGAAAAAGCAACGCAAGAACATATCGCTGTATTCTCAACAATTAACTCTACACGTATTTTATTACGTGCACTTATTGATAAACCTAGTCTCGTTCGCTTAATTACAACAGCAAACGAAACAGTACGCGAAGTTGAACTGCGCAGCAATAAATATAACGGCATTGCGCTTCGCCGCCTCCCGTTTTTAGGTGATGTACTTGTCATTCAAATCTACCGCGTTAATAAAGCATTAATACCACATGGTGATACAAGACTACAACACGGTGATACATTACTTGTAACAGGTTCGAAAGAGCATATCGATACACTAAAAAACATATTAGAGTAAAAAAATGCCCCCCACATAATTGAGGGGCATTTTTTAATTTTTATATGGTAAAATGTTACTATCACATATTATGAGGATGGATTACATTATGTCTATTGTAACTTTAGCTCTCTTATTATTAGCAGAAGTACTCGTCGCCATTATTCTCATCGGTGTTAGCATTGAAATTTGCAGCTATGGTTGGAAAAAATCAAATGGAGTTAAATACTCATGCCTTTTTCTTTCACTCCTTCTAGGAACCGCTAGTATACTCGGCCTTCTCGCTGCACCTGCATACTTCTTTATACAACTTATAGAAAAAGGTTTATAAGAAAGGATGATAATATGATTACTGTGCAGTATATTGATGCATCCGAGACACACTTATTACGCCAAGCGGTGTTGCGTCCCAATCAGTCCCTAGCAGACTGTAAATACTCTTCTGACTACGAAAAAGACACATTCCACTTAGGTGCCTTTATAAACGATGAGTTAATTAGCATCGCTTCCTTCTCAAAAGAAATATATCCTGATTTGCAAAATGGTATCCATTATAGACTACGAGGAATGGCAACATTACCTAACTTTCGGAACAAAAGAGCTGGAAGCTCCTTAATTCAGAAGGCAGAACAAATTTTAAAAGAACGGAAAGCAAACATTCTATGGTGTAATAGCCGTATTACTGTAACTGACTATTACAAGCGATTAGACTTTCAGGAGCATGGTGAAATCTTTGAAATTGAACCGATTGGCCTTCATAAAGTTTTGTATAAAAAGATATAAGAAAAGCTTTCCTCAATACGGGAAAGCTTTTCTTATATTTCAATCTTCACTTTTTATCTTTTTCATATATATGTAGATAAATAAACTAGGAACTAAAAAACAAGCAAACATAATAAGTGCTGTTATATTTATTTCTTTTATCGAGATATCTGGTGTTACAATGATACAAACAGCTAATATCCCAATAATAATACCTACTGGAATTAATAATAATTTCATGAAATAGCTACGTGACACTCCGCCTGTGTGCTCATATACCTCTACAGAATGTTTTAAATTTAAGAAGTTAATAACTACGATCCCGCCAATAAATATCATTAATAAATCCGAAACACTTTCATATCCTGCCTCTTGCAAGACATAGCGGTAAAAGATGATAGCTAGTATGACGATATTTTGTAAGATGAAAGCCCATCTAATATGTTTTAACCCTTCAATCATTAAACGTTCATCTTTCACGATTTTCATCCTATCACTCCTTTTCCTCCCAAAACAACTCATTCAACGTTTTATCTACTGCATAACAAATTTTCAAACATAAATCTAAAGATGGATTGTATTTCCCCTTCTCAATTAAACTAATCGTTTGCCTTGTAACGCCTACTTTTTCTGCTAATTGTTGCTGTGTTAAATCTAACTGAACACGCGCGACTTTTATTTTACTTACAGCCATTCATGTTCCTCCTCTACCTTTATTGTAACATATATATTCCTTTAAGTAATTTATATTTTACAAAACCAATTAAGTTTTCACCTTATTCCAATTAGTGCGGGCTAATACACAGTGGGGATCCTCCCTACTGCCTATAGTCTCACTTTATTATACACAAAAAAGGAGCCTCTCATAAGAAGCTCCCTCTCCTATATCTATATTATAAGAATAAATGACATCCAAATAAAATTGTAAATAAGTATAGTAATGGATGTACTTCCTTTCCTTTACCCTTCACAATTTTCAAAACTGGATATACTAAAAACCCAATTGCGATTCCATTTGCAATACTAGATGTTAACGGAATACCTATAAAAATCAAAAATGCTGGTAACGCATCTTCAAATTCATTCCAATTAATATCTCGAATGCTTTGTGCCATTAAACTACCTACTATAATTAATGAAGGAGCTGTAATAGCGGCCACACTTGATAAAGAAGCAATAACAGGACTGAAAAATGCCGTTATAATTGTTAGACCAACAACTACAATCCCTGTTAATCCAGTTTTCCCACCTGCAGCAATACCTGCTGACGATTCAATCGTCGCTGCTGTTGGGCTTGTTCCAAAGATAGAACCTGTAGTCCCTCCAATTGCATCTGCAATAAACGCTTTACCAAAACGCTTCTCTGTATTGTCTGTAATTAAACCTGCTTGTTTAATTAAACCAAGTAATGCACCTGTTGTATCGAATAAAAGTACAAGTAAAAATGAAAATACAACACCATATAATCCGTATTCAATTACATCTGAAAATGCATTGGTTGGGTTTGAAACGATAATACCCTCTGGCAAATGAGGCATCGCCACAATTTTATCAGCAAACTTCAATTGCCCTGTAAAGAAGGCGATAATTCCTGTCACAATCATACTAATAAATAATGCACCACTCACACGTAATGCCATTAATACCGCCGCTAATATTAAACCAATTAAAGTTAAAATAACAGCTGGAGAATGAAAATCACCAATCGTAACTAAATTAGACGGATGATCTACGATAATTCCAGAAAGGCGCAATCCAATAAAAGCAATAAATAGTCCAATTCCACCTGCAATTGCATGCTTTAAACTATCAGGAATTGCTAAAATTAACTTTTGCCTAAACGAAGTAAAAGATAATAAAAGAAAAATAATCCCCGTTACAAATACAGCTGAAAAGGCAACTACATATGTAATCCCTTCTGCCTTCTGTACAACAGAATAAGCAAAATATGCATTCATTCCCATAGCTGGAGCAATAACAATCGGGTAATTCGCGAAAATTGCCATACCTACTGTTCCAACAACGGTGGCAATAATTGTTGCTGTAAACGCTTGGTCAAATGGTACACCTGCATCAGATAATATTTTTGGATTGATGACAAGAATATACGCAAATGTAAAAAAAGTTGTGATGCCAGCTAAAAACTCTTGCTTCACAGAAGTGTTATATTTTTGTAATTGAAACATGCTTATGTACCCTTCCTACACCTGAATTATTATCACACATTCTTTTCTTACTAGTATGTGAGAAAATATAATACTTAATCTTAACAATCAATAAAAAGAAGAGTCAATATATTCCCTAATAGTTCGAATTTTAAGTTTAAGTCTGACAAGTACAGATGTAGTACAGTTCATTATGATTATTTTTGTAGCATAACAGATAGAAATGTTTTATAATTTGAAATAGTTAAACATTTAACAAACGCATTCAAATATCGTTCACTCTACAAGGGGGATTCTTCTTATGCAGCACACAAACAAATCTGGAACTTTAAATCGTGGTTTAAAAGAACGACATATTACTTTAATGTCACTTGGCTCAGCTATTGGTGTTGGGCTATTTTTAGGATCCGCTTCCGCTATTAAACTAGCCGGTCCTTCTATTTTACTAGGCTATATGATTGCCGGACTCGTTATTTTTTTCATTATGCGAGCTCTCGGGGAAATGGCAATTGAACAACCTGTTGCCGGTTCTTTTAGTAAATATGCATATGATTATATCAGCCCACTCGCTGGTTATATTACTGGTTGGAATTACTGGTTCTTATGGGTTGTTACTTGTATGGCTGAAATTACAGCAGCTGGTATTTACATGCAGTACTGGTTCCCAGATATCCCGCGCTGGACTTGGGCATTACTTGCTCTATTGTTAATGAGCGCTTTTAACTTCTTATCAGTAAAAGTATTTGGAGAACTTGAGTTTTGGTTTGCTCTCATTAAAATTGTCACAATTATCTGTATGATAGTAGTCGGCGCTGGTATTATTTTATTCGGATTCGGAAACGGTGGTATCGCTACTGGTATTTCAAACCTTTGGTCACATGGTGGCTGGTTCCCAAATGGTTTTTCTGGGTTACTACTCTCCATGCAGATGGTACTATTCGCTTATTTAGGCGTTGAATTAATCGGTGTCACAGCTGGTGAAGCTCAAAATCCGAAGAAAACACTCGCAAAAGCAATTGATAACGTATTTTGGAGAATATTACTGTTCTACGTAGGAGCGCTATTCGTTATGATGGCAATTTATCCATGGAACGAACTTGGTGAGAAAGGAAGCCCATTCGTATTAACATTCCAGCAAATTGGTATCGCAAAAGCAGCAGGTATTATTAACTTTGTCGTATTAACAGCAGCTCTTTCTTCTTGTAACGGTGGTTTATTTAGTACAGGCCGTATGCTATTTACATTAGCTCAGCAGAAAAAAGCTCCTGAAAGATTTGGTCGTTTAAATAAAAACGGCATTCCAAGCCAAGGAATTGTAGCAACTGCTATCGTTTTACTCATTGGTGTTATATTAAACTATCTCGTACCTGCAAAGGTATTTACATGGCTTACTAGCATTTCAACTTTCGGCGCAATTTGGACTTGGGGAATTATATTAGTTGCTCAAATTAAATTCCGTAAAAGCTTACCTACTCAAAATAAACAAAAGTTATCATATAAAATGCCTTTATACCCATTAAGCTCATATTTCTCACTCGTTTTCCTTGTATTAGTACTAGGTATAATGGCGTATTCAGAAGATACACGAATTGCATTGATTGTCGGCCCAATTTGGCTTATCGGCTTAGCAATCGTATATTACATGAAAGGGTTTCATAAGATTGATGAAACACCTAACTCAAAAATTAGTTAAGCAAAGCACCCCTTCCTTATTACTTGGAAGGGGTGTTTTTATATCTATATAAATATTTCTCAACAAAATTCACGGTATTTTTACAATCTTTTAATATTTTTTATGTTTTCCGTCTTTATTTTTACAGAAAAATAAATTACATTATTAAAGCACATATATTTATTATTAGGGGGATTCTTCTATGAAGAATAAAAAATGGATTACATTTTCTTTAGCAACAGCAATTACACTAAGTATAGGGACCTCGTTCATACCGTCTACTTATGCCGAAAGCTCTGTAGACCCAGCTCCTGAAATTGCTGCAAAAGTTGTAAATCAAAACAATGGGAAGAAAGTATTATTCGATAATACACACGGTCAAACTGCTGGGACAGCTGACTGGGTTATTGACGGCGGCTTTTCTGACTTCGGAAACGGCATTGCAAAAAACGGATATCACGTAAAAGAACTTCGTAAATCAACACCTATTACGTACGAAGACCTAAATGGTTACAATGTATTTATCGTTCCAGAAGCTAATATTCCTTACAAAAAATCTGAGCAGGACGCTATGTTACAATATGTAAAAAATGGTGGTAGTATCTTCTTTATTGCCGATCATTACAATGCGGATCGTAATAAAAATCGCTGGGACTCTTCTGAAGTATTTAATGGATATAGACGCGGTGCTTGGGATAATCCAGCAAAAGGAATGTCTAATGAAGAAGCAAATTCACAAGCTATGCAAGGAGTAGAAAGCTCTGATTGGCTATCTGACAACTTCGGTATTCGCTTCCGCTACAATGCACTTGGTGATGTTTCAGCGAAAACAATTGTATCGCCTGAACAATCTTTCGGAATTACAAAAGGTGTTTCTTCTGTAGCAATGCATGCTGGTTCTACTCTAGCAATTACAAACCCAAAACTAGCAAAAGGACTTGTTTACCTTCCAGAAAATCCATCAAAATGGAATAACGCTGTTGATAGTGGCGTTTATAATGGCGGTGGTATTGCAGAAGGCCCATATGCTGCAATTGCAAAAATAGGACTTGGAAAAGCTGCCTTTATTGGTGACTCTTCTCCTGTTGAAGATGCAACGCCAAAGTACGTTCGTGAAGATTCTGGCCAAACAAAGAAAACTTACGATGGTTATAAAGAAGAAAACGATGCGATTTTATTAGAAAACATCGTAAATTGGTTATCGAATAAAGAGACATTTACAAGTTTAGATCAAGTAAATGGTTTACAACTTGATTCACCTACAGCTCTACAAACATTTGAACAGCCAAGCTTATCAACAGAACCACAACCTGAACCTTGGAGTGCACCAAATGCAGGTTATCAATGGTTTAATACAAATACTTTTAAACCAGGTTCATACGGTTATAACGGTGCGGTAACAACAAGCGACTACGTCGTTACACACCCTAGCATTCTACCAAACAATGAAATTTTCCAAATGAAGATTCAAGTAAACAACTTCCTACCTAATACAACTTATAACAACTATTCTTTAGGTATATTCACTACTGGTGGAACACAAGTAGCAAAAGTTCAAAATACAAACGGCACTTGGCCATCTGCTTTCGGATATAGTAGTGCATTCTCTTTCACAACAAACAGCTTAGGCTCTGCTGAAAAAGTTGTAAATGTACAGATTGATTCAAATACAACTGGACAAGCAACGCTTCGTCTACGTCAAAATACAACAGCGAAATATAATGAAACTGTAACGATTAATAAAAAATAATGAAAAAGGCAATCCATACATGGATTGCCTTCTTTTCACTTCTCTTCTTTTGAGAAAAACATTCTTGAAATAACGATACCTATACTACCGACGATTAGGAATAACACTGCCCTAATCATCATCGAAACCTCCGGTAAGTCAAGTAGGAATAACTTCCCTACCGTTACTACTAATACGATTAATCCAGCATATAATATTTCATTCATCTGTCTATAACGGCCAAACCAAACTGCAAATAACGCATATATCATCCATAATAACGATACAGATACGCTAATTATACTTCCATCTGTAGAAAGAACTTCACCAATTCTAGTGATTGTAATAAATACAATGACCATTAACCAGTAGAGCGCTATAGAGTACACATACTTACCAAAACTCGCTAACACTTCTTTCGCTTGTCTCATGCAATAATAGAATGTTCCTATTAAAATAATATGAGCAACAAAGCCTGCCGAAATAAATTGATCAAACGGACTAAAAATCGTTTGTATCATTCCAATCGCGTAAATCGTTGCACTAACATACAATTTTATCTGTTGTTTTCCTTTAATAGAAGTAACCATTCCAAGGAAACCTTGTAATAATAGTACGATCGCTGCATTCACTAAACTATACTCGTATAAAATCGCTAAACTAAATGCTCCCATCGTGAAACCAAATAAGAGATTTGTAAATGTAGAATGTCTATTCTTCCTATACTCAAGCACAAACATAGCAGCGTGCACAATTGCACTAATAATCAATCCCCATGTTGTAAAATCAGGTATTTTAGCAATAGCTAGTATAAAGAAAACTGCATTCGCACTAAATATCGCCAAACGCGGTTCTGGTATAAAACTTCTCTCCGTAAACATATGCCAAAATAATAGTAAATGAATCAAACCATATACAATCGTTAACTGTATTTGCAAGTTCTCTACTAACATTGACATAACAGCAAAGAAAACGAAAAGGACAATGGCAGCAACAGCATAAGAAATCATATATAAATATTTATAACGATTTTTCAACGCATACCATAATAAACTAAGTGTTAACACTGTCTCATATCCAAAGAAAATATAAGGATTAGGAGTCGTACTATTTAACAAAAATGGTACGAAGAACGCTCCGACCGCTACGAAAATAGTGAGATATTCCGATTGATA
This sequence comes from Bacillus sp. CH_48, assembly GCF_038008465.1. Taxonomy (NCBI): domain Bacteria; kingdom Bacillati; phylum Bacillota; class Bacilli; order Caryophanales; family Bacillaceae; genus Bacillus; species Bacillus sp. CH_48. The sequence goes on from NZ_JBBOZF010000001.1 coordinate 832,957, forward strand.
TCTTTTCGCTAAATAAATGCCTAAAATAACCCATGCAATATTACAGAGAAACGCGACACTTGCCGGAATAAATCCGTATAAATAATGTGCTGCAAACGTTGTTAGAACAATCCCGGTAATACTTCCTCCAGCTAATACTAATCCTAACGCTTGCCGCTCTCTTTTAACTTGAATATCTCCTATATAATACAACCCGATAGATACTGCGATACCAAACACAATTCGTATCGCTGGTGTTAATAAACCAGCATCTACCCCTGCTTTAAATAACCAGATCACTCCAAGCAACATAATACCGACAAATACACGTGGTAACCACGTTTGACAAAACTTAATAATATTAAATGGCTCTGGTTTAAAAGCAGATATATCTACTTGTTTTACCTCACGTTCTTGCAAAGGCTCTTTTATCTTAACTATTTCTTCTTTTGGCTTTTCCTCCATTACCGTTTCAATATATTCTTTCTTATCCTTACTAACATGTTGCTGAGCGTTTTCTACTTCTATTTCCCTTTGCTTCACCTTTAATTCAGCAAGTGCTTCTTGAATCGTTTCAATTGCCGTTTCGAGTGCTTCTATTTTCTTATCCAAATCCTTCTTCATATGCTCCCCCCTTATTCGTAACTCTCATTAAACCTATATATTACCAATTACCTTTATCATACTCTTAGTCTATTCATTTTCAATAGTATTTTTCCAAAAAAAGAAAGGTGTCTTCCCAAAATAGGAAAACACCTTTTTACTCATTTATTCTTATTTAAAGCAATGCTAACGATGAAACCAAGACACATGCCTACAATAGCTGGAACAATCCATCCAACACCTTCTGTATAAAACGGAATGTATTTTAATACTGACGTCCACTGATTCATCATTACATTTTTATTTAAAATATCAATTGCACTAAATATTGCTACAATCCAAACAGTTACTGCATATACGTATGCATACTTCCCAATATACTTATGGAATAACCCTAGAATAATAAGCGTTAATGCAATTGGATAAATAAATCCAAGAATTGGTACTGATACTTTTAAAATTTGCGTTAATCCTAAATTAGCTAAGATCATACTAACAACGCTTACTATAAATGCCCACACTTTATAAGATACTTTCGGAAATGCACTCGAAAAAAATTGACTACAAGACGTAACAAGTCCAATTGAAACACATAAACATGCGATAGTAAAAATAAGACCTAATAAAACGACTCCACCCTGTCCAAATAATGTAGTCATAACTTGTGCTAACACTTTGGCACCGTTATCAAATGTTCCTAATGAGCCACTAATTGCCCCCACATATCCAAGGATGACATAAATAATCGATAATAATAGTCCTGCCCCGATTCCAGCAATACTCATATATTTCGCTAAACCTTTATCATCTTCAATACCCTTTGCACGTAATGCATTTGCAATAACAATTCCAAAGATTAAAGCAGCTAACGCATCCATTGTTAAATATCCATCTAAAAACCCTTGAAACATAGGAGCTTGGCCATAGTTCCCTATTGGTTCTTTCATATCTCCTACTGTTGTAAACATACTCTTTATAAAAATAAGTGCAATCATACATAATAATAACGGCGTCAAGACTTTTCCAAACAACCCCATTAGTTTAGATGGTGATAAACTTAACCAGTAAACAATACTAAAGAAAATAACTGTGTAAAACAATAATACTCCGCTTCCTGCTTCAGGGAATAACTGACCTGGCCCCATTTCAAAGGCTAAACTTCCCGCACGTGGTATACCAAGCCCAGGTCCAATAAATACATACACGATACATGGAAAAATAATTGCAAATGAAGAATGAACTCTACCCGCTAACGTTTGAAAACTTCCTGCTTTTGCAATAGAAATAACACCTAATATAGGAAGACCTGTTGCTGATATAATAAATCCTACTAACGAAATCCACACATGTTCTCCTGCTTCATATCCAAGAAAAGGTGGGAATATAAGATTCCCTGCTCCAAAGAACATCGAGAATAACATAAGACTAATAAGTAAAATTTCTTTTTTCTGTAACAATTTCATTTCTTTCTCCTTCTTTAATTTCATCTTTTATGAAATCAATTCCACATATAAAAAAAGTACAATAACCCGCTTCCTTACAAAGAAAACATAGTCCATAGTCTATCACAAAAGAAACACCCCTTCTATAGCTATTCCCTTTTTCCAATCTCTTCTGAAAAATCAACCTTTATTGACTTATAATAGTTAATAAGGTAAAATATTAAATGTACAAAATTATTAACTTTGTTTTTGTTTGTGTCAGGAGGAAAATAACATGGAATCAGCGATACAACTAGAAAGAGAACAACAAAGAAAAAAGAAACATCCTCCAGGTTTATACTTACTCTTCTTTACAGAAATGTGGGAAAGATTTAGTTACTATGGATTACGAGGATTATTAACATTATATTTAACGACAGCTTTAGTAAGCGGTGGTCTTGGGTTTAGTCCCGCATGGGCACTCTCTATTTACGGATTTTATACTGGAGCCTGTTATTTCACACCAATGATTGGTGGATACTTAACAGACCGTTTTCTAGGTAGAAGAAAAGCGATCACAATTGGTGGTATAACAATGGCAATCGGTAACCTTACACTATTTGCCTTGCAAAACCAATTAGGCCTATACCTCGGATTAGCGCTTATTATTATCGGTAACGGATTCTTCAAACCGAACATCTCTACACTGGTTGGAGAATTATACGAAGAGAACGATCCAAAACGTGATAGTGCATTTACCATTTTCTATATGGGTATTAACGTCGGGTCATTTTTAGCTCCACTCGTTTGCGGGTTTTTATCAGAAAATTTATTCAAAACAACAGTTGATGGCGTTGTACATTACGGATTCCGTTACGGTTTCTTAGCCGCTTCAATCGGAATGATTATTGGACAAATTTTATTTACAACATTATCAAATCGCTTCCTTGGTGATATCGGTAAAAAACCAACTCGCGATTTACAAACAACAGATGGACAACCATCAGTAGGAGATACACCGTTAACAAAAAAAGAAAAACAACGTACCGCAGTTATCGTCATTTTAACATGCTTCGTTGTCTTCTTCTGGGCTGGCTTTGAACAAGCTGGTAGCTCGTTAACATTATATACAAACAAATTTGTAGACCGCTCTGTGTTCGGATGGGAAGTTCCAACATCTTGGTTCCAATCGGTCAATCCATTATTTATTATTTTACTTGCTCCAGTCATTTCTGCATTATGGGCAAAACTTGCAACTCGCAAGCGCGGTGATTTAAAAATCCCAACTAAAATGGGACTTGGTATGATCTTGCTTGGTATCGGTTATATCATTCTCGTTATCGCTACATTAAAAACAGGTAGTGATGAACATAACATTACAGAAAAAGCAAACTTACTATTTATCGTCTTTACGTATCTTTTCCATACGTTAGGTGAGCTATTCTTATCACCTGTCGGACTATCAATGGTTAGTGCGCTTGCTCCGGTAAAATTAGCATCTTTACTAATGGGTGTATGGCTAGCAAGTTCAGGTATCGCCAATATTTTAGGCGGACAACTTGCAAGCTTTACAACCTCACTTGGATACGCTGAAGTATTCACAGTTATTGGCGCTGTGGCAATTATATTAGGTTGTGTTTTATTACTAATTTCTAAGAAATTAGTGAAATGGATGGATTAAAAAAGATGAGGAATTTCTCCTCATCTTTTTTATGCCGTTTTACCTTTTTCTATTGCTTGTTCGTACAGCTCTTTATGTTCTTTATATTCACTTGGTACGAAACTCTTATAGAAGAATGAGAACCAGCTGTCTCCCTTTTTATACCCTTCTTCTCGAATTTCTGCTGCTTTTTTATTCAATTTAAACCCTTCAGTAAACCATTTCTTTAACAATTCATTTCTTTCATACTTAGCAGGAACTTTTAAATTATAGTTTTCAAATGCATACTTATAGCCAGCCTTTTCTACTGCCTTTTTTGTAGACTTATAGCCTTTTTCATACGCTGTTTCATATGCCTTCACGTATACTTCTTTCTCTCTATTTCCAGGATTCTTTTCAGCAAGTTCTTTCCCTGTCTTTTCTCCTAATTCAGCTTGTTCTTTTTCAATTTTTTCTGTTCTTTCTTTATTCCCTACTTTGAACCCGTCTACAAAGTTTACCTTAAACTCTGGAGCAACTTGACTATCGTCCATCGTCTCTTGTGCTAAACCTTGTTCTTTTCCTTTTTCAAAATGCGTTTTCTTCTGCTCTTCTAAAGACCATGCGGCTGCATAAGTCGCTTTAAACGCTTGTTTATATGCATCAGATTTTCCAGCTACATGCACTTCTGCATCATTTTTTCCTGCTTTAAAATCAGTTTCTCCATTCTTTTGACCTTCAAGTTGACCTTTTTCCATATCAGCTTGGCGCTGCGCTTCCTCTTGCTTACGTGCCTCTTCAGCTTTTCTTTGTTCTTCGGCTACACGTTGTCTCTCTTCTTCAGCTTTACGCTGTGCTTCTGCATTACGTTGTTTTTCAGCCTCAGCGTTGCGCTGTGCTTCTGCAGCACGTTGTTTTTCAGCCTCAGTATTGCGCTGTGCTTCTGCTTGTCTCTCAGCTTCTACAGCACTATTATTATTCTGGCTAGGAGCTGGGCTCGTTGCACCACTACTAGAAGCTGGTTTATTGTGATAATGATATTCCCCGTACTGTAATCCCCATTTCTCACAATTTGTACGACACGTATGTCCGCCGTTAGCATCTGTACGCCCTGGATGCCCATAAGCTGAAATTGGAGCTACCAATAACGCTATACTCGTTGTTAAAAGAAGTTTCTTCACCTGTTGTCTCACTCTTGTTCCTCCCAAAATATAGAATTATAACTTTATTATACACAAATAGAAGAATACTTAAATACAAACCAAAACATTCTATTTTTTCTCAACATTAGTAAAAAAGAAGGTGAACTCTTTAAAGAGTTCACCTTCTTTTTTACTTCTTCGCCTTCGTTCCTACTAAATCACCAGCAACAACATAACGCTTAGAATTATCCTTTACAGATACACATGTAATAAGCGTTATCTCATCTTTCCCATGATCCTCCACAACTTCCCACTTATCAGGAGTTACTTCAGATACACCAGTAACCGCATACTCATATTCATTTTCATTGTCATACAAATAAATTTTATCGCCTTTTTTCAAAGAAGCTATATCACTAAATAAAACACCTTTTTTAGACATGTTATGTCCTGCTAGTGCGTAATTTCCTTTTCCCATAACTTGATTCTCTTTTACTGTCGCTGCACCTGTTAATAAGTTTTTTTCAGTAGAAGCTTTCAAAACAGGCAGTTCTACTGAAACACTTGGAATCGAAATACGACCAATTACTTGTTTCTTATCTAATGATGCATTCGCTACTTCCGCCAAGTCTGGTTGATTAATTTTGGAAGCATCTACAAATTCCGTCTCATGCTTTTCATAATCCATCTTTTGAACAGCCTGCACATTTTCAGTCTGTTTCTTTTCAGCCTGATATCCATCATAAAATGGCTTTCCAATTAACACCCCACCTACAACAAATAGCAGGATTGCTACTATACTATAAATTCTTTGCTTATTCATATACAATTCCTTTCCCTTACAAAATCTTACTCTATATAAAATGATAAAATAATATCGCCATATGTACAAGTATTAGCTGAAAAGAAACCTTCTTGCCGGTGCAAGAAGGTTTCTTTTTAAGCTAATTTATTTCGGTATAGTGATACGTGAAAGATCGTCATCTGAATAAAGAAGATACTAAATGCAATATATATCGGATATGCAGGAACATATAGAATAACAATTGGAGAAAGAGTTAAAAAACCAACTGCACAAGGCAACACATACCATAATGACATAAATGTAGTACGACAAGCCTTTTCTGTAATTGCCTTTTCACGCTCATCTTCTTGAGGAAATAATAGTGGAAACATCCAATACGAGAGCTCTTTATATTTTTTCTTTTGAATTTTATAAATAACGGTCGATACAATACCAAATGTTAAAAGTAACCCGAGCGGTATTAAACTTATTGAAATTTCGAATGGTACTCTCTTCGTTTGAATAAAATTAGCGACTTCAATAGTAAAATAATATAACTCAATAAAAGCCCAGCCTGCTAATACCATTAAAAGTACATTTAGCATATAGGAAAATACGAGTCTATTCATCCTCTTCCCCCTCCTTATTTAAAACAAACACATCTTCCATCTTTAACTGGAACACATCACAAATCATAAGCGCTAATAACAACGAAGGAACGTAATCCCCTTTTTCAATTGCTGCAATTGTTTGTCTCGTTACTCCAACCTTTTCTGCTAATACACTTTGCGAAAAATTAAATCTTGCTCTTAATTCTTTTACTCTATTTAAAATGGTCAAATTTACCACCTCTCACCATTATTGTATGCTTACCTTAACAAAATGTAAACTCAACTTAACATTAATATTATAAAAAAATCCAACTTTACATTGTAAAGTTGGATTTTATGTTAGTTTAAAATTGTCACTTTAACATTTTTTCTGCCCCAATTACTAGATGAAGCTTTATCTGGCATTAAAACATCGATTTTGTGACCTTTAATTGCGCCACCAGTATCTGCTGCAATTGCTTGCCCATAACCTTCAACATATACAATAGAACCTAATGGAATAACACTTGGATCTACAGCAATTAATTTCATTCCTGGGTTTGCAGTTAAATTATAAGGTTTACCACCTGGTCCCCATGCAGAGTATACTTGTTGACCTGATCCATAACCATTTTCAGATGGATCTGCTGTATAAGCTGTTGCGTGTACATAAAGTTCTTTCCCACCAGCAGCTGGTTTCGAAGGTTGTTCAGGCTCTACCTTCGAATTATTACTAACAACAGGTTCAGCTGGTTTAGCTGGTTTACTAGCTTTTTCTTGCTTTTGCTTTTCAGCAATTTCCGCTTGTGCTTTCGCTAAAGCTTCTTGCTCAGCCTTTGCAGCCGCTTCTGCTTTTGCACGCTCTTCCGCTGCGATTCTTGCTGCTTCTTGCTCACGAGCAATCGTTTCTTGTACTGCCTTCATATTTGACTCAATTTTAGCTTTCTCTTCCGTAGCTAAATTAAGTTGACTTGCAACCTCATTATATTTAGCTTGAACTGCTTGTAAGTTATCTTGACGTTTTTTCAAGTTATCTTGCAGTTCAGCTTGTGCTTTTGCTAATTTTTGTTTGTCTACTACTAAAGATGCTTCTTTTTCGTCAATTGTTTTCTTATCTTCTTCAATTTGACGAAGATCTTGTTCTTGTAGACGTAAAATTTCTTTATCAGCTTCTAGAATAGTAGAAACTGCATTCATACGTTGTAAGAAGTCTGCAAAGTTTTTTGACTCTACCACAACTTCTACTACTAAACTTGTATTTGAACTGTTTTGAACAGAAACCATACGTTTTCTCATAATATCTTTACGAGCAAGGACTTTATCCTCTAAAACGACAATTTCTTGCTTTTTTTGCTCAATCTGCTTATGTGTTTCATCGATTTTACGTTGAATAGCAGCTTGATCCTCTTTATTTTTTGCAATTGTATTATTTAAATTATGTAGTTCGTTTTCAATACCTTTAATTTCTTTACTAACAGCTTGCTTCTCTTGCTCTTTCTTTTGCATTTCTGCATCGTTTTGTTGCAATTGCTGTTGCATGTTGTTAAGTTTCTCGTCGTTTGACTCTGCTTTTACAGCGACTGTACTAGAAAGAACGATAATTCCTGCTAATACTAGACTACTGATTCGCTTAAAATAGTTCATAATCCGACTCCCTTCTTATACAGTTATACATGATTTATTTTACAGTTTGTTTACAAAACGATTAAATACAGTTTATTTTTCGTGACGAAAAAAAGAGAATTATGAATAAAATGTAATAGATTCTTAAATATTTAACAATTCCTATATTTAAAAAATACAAAAGATGCTAAAATCCAAATATAGAGAAAATATAACTTTTGAAGGCGGTTGAAATAAATATATGTTTACTCAAAAGAAATCACTCCAACATACAATTGCTCAATTAGAAGAGCGTATACAAGAATTAGAAGCAGAATTGAAACAAAAAGATATTGAAAAACAAGAGACTATTTCGACTATCCACGATCGTGTACAAAGCGTTGTACAAGAGCATCAACTTGTAAATAACCAACACAATACACTCCAAAATTTAGTTCAACAATTAAGTTCATGTTTCGAAAATGTTTCAACACGTACGACACATTCCAATGAGTTAAATAATGAAATGTTGCAAAAGGAACAAAGCTTAATTCAGTCTATTGCAGAAATTATTGACTGCTCTAATGAAGGAAAAGAATCCGTTCACCGCTTACTTATTGTAATTAATAAATTAGGTGAACAATCTCAACGCACGTCTAATAGTATGAATCATCTAAGCGAACGCTCAAAGGAAATCGAGCAAATTGTAGAAGTCATTCAAAACATTGCAGCACAAACAAATTTACTTGCCTTAAATGCGAGTATTGAAGCCGCACGTGCTGGAGAGCACGGTAAAGGATTCGCTGTCGTTGCCAATGAAGTAAGAAAACTAGCGGAAAGTACAGCAGAAAGCACAAAAAACATCGGCAACTTAACGAAAAAAATTCAAGAAGAAATTGAAAAAGCATACGATAATACAAAAGATAATTTACATTTAGTCGATGAAGGTGTAGAAATGAGCGCCGATACAAACGCTAGAATTGAAAATATTTTAGTTATGATTCAAACGTTACAAAATGGCGCTACAAATGTTATTAAGGCTATTGAAAACCAAAAGTCTTGTAATGATGACATATTACGAGAATTCGCTAACACACAACAAATGTTCCAAAAATTAAATACTACTATTATGAATCATATTCATGATGCTGAAAAAGTCGATGTTCAATTGTCTAAAAGTCTTCAAGGAACAGTAACTTCTTAATTAAAAATAAAAATCCCTTATACTGCTATAAGGGATTTTTATTTTATTTCGAATATTTATTTCTTTTCAATATTCATCCATATCTTTGTTATAATGGAAAAGTTGTTTCTTTCAACTAATAAACAAGGAGGTTATTATGGAACAATTTTACTACGTTTTAAAATATTTAATTCTCGGTCTGTTCCAAGGACTAACAGAACCAATTCCGATTTCTTCAAGTGGTCACCTCGTTTTAGCACAACATTTGCTAGAACTAAAAATAGAAGGATTTAGCTTCGAACTACTTGTTAATTCAGCTTCATTATTAGCTGTATTACTTATTTATAGAAATGATTTAATTCGTCTGACGAAGAATGGTCTCTCTTATATATTTACAAGAGCAGAAGACGCGAAATCAGATTTCTTCTTTATTATTTATCTTGTTATTGCAACCATTCCAGCAGGTGTTATTGGTGTTTTATTTAAAGATTACATCGATCAGTACTTAAAAGGTGTGAAGATGGTTGGGATTTCCCTTCTTATTACTGCTGTCGGCCTTTGGATTATTAGAAATTTACGCGGTCGTAAAAATGATGGCGACCTTTCTATGAAAGATGCAATCATCGTCGGATTAGCACAAGCTTGCGCACTGATTCCTGGAATAAGCCGATCTGGTGCCACAATCGTAGCAGCAATGTTACTTGGTATGAAGCAAGAAACAGCTCTTCGCTTCTCATTCTTACTATACATTCCTGTTAGCTTAGGTGGCTTATTGTTAAGCATTACAGACATTGCAAATGATCCAAATCTAGACACATTATTCGTACCATATGTCGTTGCATTCATCGCAACATTTATCATGACGTATATTTCACTAAAATGGTTTATGAACATTATGGCAAAAGGAAATTTAAAGTATTTCTCTTTCTATTGTATTATCGTAGGTGTACTTACTCTTATTTTCTTATAAAGTGAAACTTACAAATCGAAAGCGAGTCATTCTATTACACTAGATGACTCGCTTTTTTATACCTTTATTAAGTTAAAACCTATCATTTACTTCGAATTTCCAGAATAGTATAATAACGATCAAGTTCACTATTATAGTAATTCTATCTTTCCTACTATTATCGTAAAAGAGGTGTTTATATGCTTATAGTTACTAAACTCATTCACATTAAGTACGGATATGAAAGTGAGCTACTTTGTGAGCTTAAACAATATTATCCTTCCCCTGGAACGAACGGTTTTATTAACATAGAGTTTTCACATGTTCATCGTACAAATGATAAGACAGAATATATGTTTCGTATGTTATGGAAAACACAACAAGATTACCATACATGGCTTTCTCAAAGAGAAGGCCATGTAACTTTGAAGTACAAAATACAAGGCTATATCCTTTCTTCCAAATCAAATGCTACCTATGTGCATTAACTCTTCTCTTTTTATTCCTTGCGAGGAGAAAAATGATAAAGTGAAACTTTAATCCTCACCAATCGTGCTTCCCACAAATAGCGGGATAAAGAGCCCTCTTACTTTTCATACTGTAAGAGGGCTTCTCTTATGCATACACTTTCTTTTCTTGACAATACAAACGAATAACATGTTTATTTTGTTGAAATACATCATGCGTCAGACGAATAATAATAAAGTTTCGTTTTGTTTGATCATCATGAACAAAAATCTGTTCTCCCTCCTGAAAACGCCATGCACTTTCAAAAGTCGTAATATGATCCCCACTTACAGAAAAAAGTTCATATCGCATCTCTTGTACCCTCTCTCAACTTACATAATCATAATATCCTTATATTAAATTTATTATAACTTAATTCCTATAAAATTAGTAATTATTTCTATTTCGAAAGATTTTAACTTTGTATTTAAATATTTTTAGCGCTATAATGATAAACGAATTTTTATTGAAAGGAGTTTCACTTTGACTGCATATTTATTTCCAGTAAAAACAGCATTTATTTTATTTCCTTTTTTAGCAATGTTTCTTTTAATCCCTTTTCTAATATTTAATTATCGAAAATACGGTTATTTAAATAAATGGCGCTCATTTATTTTATACTCATTATTACTTTACTTATTAAATGCCTATTTTCTTGTTATTTTGCCGTTGCCACAAACGTTTGATACTTGTAGCCTACAATCGGCTAATACACAACACATGCAACTCTCACCATTTTATTTCATACAAGAGATTAGTAGTCATACATCGGCAGTTTTAACGAAACCGGCTACTTATTTCTACTTATTAAAAGAGTCTGCTTTTTTACAAGTTGCATTTAATGTTCTATTAACTGTTCCATTCGGTATTTACTTACGTTATTATTTCCGACGTAGTTTCCTACAAACAATTTGCATTTCCTTTTTCCTTTCACTATTTTTCGAGCTAACACAAGTGACTGGATTATACGGTATATACAATTGTGCATACCGATTATTTGATATCGATGATTTGTTTTTAAATACATTAGGTGGCGTAATTGGTTTTATCATTGCACCAATATTTACGTACTTCCTTCCAAAAACAAACGAGTTAGATAGTCATATTGATTTGGAAACGAAACCAGTCGGATTCATTCGTCGTCTTATCGCGATGCAAATTGATTGGATTTTCTTATCTATCGTTGTACCTGTCATTAAAAACAAAGGAAATTCTTTCTTCGTTTCTAATATGCAATCTTACACCAATATGTATGAACTCATTTTCATTACGTGTTCAATCCTTATTTACTTTATTATTATTCCATACTTTACGAATGGAAAAACAATTGGGAAAGCATTGCTTCGCATTCACCTGAAAGGAAAATCAGATCGTATTACATTAAAAGAACTATTTATTCGATACGGTATATTTTATTTTGCGTTAGGCGGAATCAATTATATTCTTTCTAGTAGTTCTATGTTAAATCATACAGAACCTTTAGTATTACTCGTTACATTGTTATTCCTATTCATCATTAACGGCCTGTTTATTATTCATGTTTTACTGCATGTATTTAGCCGTGATAAACTACTATTTTATGAGCATATTAGTCATACAAGAAATGCAATTACACTAAAAAAAGCTGACAAATAATTATTTGTCAGCTTTTTCATATACATAATGTGAAACTTTAATCAACCCTCCCAAAACGAGCGGTTATCTCCCACCGAATTTTGAGATGGGAGTATTACTGCCCGTTAATGCGGGATAAATAACTTTTCTCCATAAGGATTAAAAAACATTCCAAGTTCATCTAGAGACTTCCTCGCCTGTAAAAACGAATGAAACTCTGGATATATATCTTGTAATTGCTCATACGATAATGTATGCATTTTCCCCCAATGCGGACGCCCTTCATACTTCAGAAAAATTTTTTCCACTTCGCCAAAGTAAGCAGCATATTTCATACCTTTATACATATGAACAGCGATATACGCTGAATCTCTTCCATAGGCTGGACTAAGCCATATATCATCACCTTTCACATAGCGGCATTCGATCGGGAAGTGCACCTTATACTTTTTCTTTTCAATAAGATTTGAGATTTCTTCTACCACAGTCCTCATATACTTTGAAGGAATGCTATACTCCATTTCATAAAATGGTACCGTACGTGATGTAGCAAATACTTCATAGCTCGGGCCAATTATTTTTGTGTTTGGTACAGCCTTAGCTGATAATCGACTCACTCCTTTACTTATAGAAGGAAACCATTTACACCCTTTAGATAGTAAAGAGAACATCCTATTTTCAAGTAACTCCACCTTTAGTTTATGCCATTTCAAATCACTGCCTGTATTCGTTGTTTCGTTCGTAAGTTTTACTTGTACTTCATCAGAATAAGGAAAAACGAAAAATTCAAAGTGACGATGCTTCTTATACTCTTCTAGTTTGTTCATTACAGTAGATAATGACTGTTTTTCACTTTCATAAACGAGTGAATACGCTGGAATAACCTTCAATTTTATCTTTACAATGATACCTAACATTCCAAGTGACAACTGAAACGCTCTCCAATATTTTACGTTCTCAGCTTCCGAACAAACTATACTCTCACCATTAGATAAAACTGCCGTAATCTCTATAACTTGTGTTGATAAGCTCCCAAAGGTAATACCCGTTCCATGAGTCCCCGTACTAATCGCTCCTGCAATAGATTGCGAATCAATATCCCCTAAATTTTCTTGCGCATAACCTTTTTCCTCAAGTAACTTCCCTAAATCATATAACTTTGTTCCTGCCCACACTTCAGCGACCATCTTCTCTTCATCAATATTCACAATGCCCTTCAATTCATCTAAAGAAACTAAAACTTCTTCCGTTTGCACAAGGGGTGTAAACGAGTGTCCTGAACCAACAACACGAATTTTCTGCCCCTTTTTTCGTGCAACCCCCACTACTTCTACTACATCTTGTATACTTTCTGGATACATCGTATAATGCGGCGTTCCTTCTACATTCCCTGTCCAATTCCTCCACCTTTGTCCCTTTATAGAAAGCATTGGCCATCCCCCCGATATGTTGAATACTCCCCAACAATCTCTCCTTGTTTAACACGATACAAAAAAGGAAAGCGTTCACATAATTCACCAGCCTTACTATGACGAAACAAAATGGACTCTCCTATGTCCACTCGTTCCTCGCCGTTATAAAAAATTGGCGTTTGTACCTCGCCAGCACCTTCTAAAGCTAATAGTTTTGCACCCTTTGGTCTCCAAACTTCAGGCTCTTTATCTTTTCCAACTGCTCCTGAAGCAATATATCCACCACCTAGGCAAGTGTAAATAAACGGGACTGGTTTACGCACAACTGGTAAGGCAAATCCGATCGCTGGATGAAATTTCACCTCTTTATAATAATCAAACAGCTTCGGAGAATAAAAAGCAGAACCTATTGTAATCTCTGAAACTGAATTATCTTTCTCAGTTGTTTTTATGCTTCCTGTTCCGCCTCCATTTACAAACCTTAGCTCAATACCAAGGTTTTGTATTGCTTTTACAATATGTTCTCTTCTTTCTTTAACTTCTAACACTGATTTCTTCTTTAAATACGAAATCACCTTACTTTTCAGCCATTGATTTGGTATACGATCGCCTACCCCAGCAATTTGAGCTTCATAACCCATCACACCATCTAACATTAAATATGATGACCTTCTCACCTTTTCTACTACTTTCAACGCATCCTGCACATTTTTTACTGGGGATCTTTGTACACCAAAATGAAATTGAAAGAAACGACTACTCATATCAATATCCAAACAAACACGAAAACATCCTTTAGATTTCTCAGCAATTTTTTCTAAATACACAATATGCTCTTCACAATCCACCATACAAGTTATAATGAAACCTTTCTTTGTTAGCAAACTAATTTCATACAAAGCTCTTTCATCATAAGCAGGATATCCAAGCAATAAATCATTAAATCCTTGTTCTATTAAAAATAAAGTCTCTCTAGGTGAAAAGCACATAATACCTTGAAATCGATCATTTGCAGCTAAAATCTTTTGCATAATCGGAACAGAACGTAACGATTTACTCGCTATACGAATCTTCTTATTTCCACTTAACTCTATAATTGATTGAATATTTCTATCTAAAGCCACTTCATCCAAAAATGCACACGGTAATGGAACTTCTTTAAAAATTCCTCGATCCACATTTTTCTCTCCTCTTCTCAATATGTCTTATACATATTGGAAAGAAAGTGTGATTTTCCTGTTTGCAAATAAAAAAAGTTTCTTCTTTACGAAGAAACTTTTTGAAACTACTTCATAGAAATAGTCGCCTCTACTGGATAATGATCAGAGTAATCATTATACGTATATTTTTGGAACCATGATGTAACAGTCCATTGTGGAGATTTCGGCTGTAACACCTTATTCTCTATATACGGTGGGTTCGCATGGTCTTTACTTGCAATAATATAATCTAAATACTCAGCAGGACTATCAGGGAAATTATATTTTGCAATACTGTTTGTCGTTGCATCCCAAGTCGCTGTATGTCCAGTATAAGATGGTACAGAAGCGTTCAATGTTTTAAACATAGATGCATACTCTGAATCATTCTTGTTCTCTGTATTTATTTTATTTACGTTCATATCACCACCAATTAACACATACTCATTATTTGGTATATTTTTATTTTTAATAAAATCTTGAATTTCTTTTAATTGGTTCGTACGTACAGATGCTGGTGAAGTTTTTCCGCACATACTATCTTCCGCCTGCAAATGCGTCCCAATTACGTGAACGAAGCGATCGTTTTTCTTAATTTTCGTATATACAAATCCTTTATTCGATAAATTATCTGGCCCGCATCCTTTTGCAAATACATATTGAATCTTTTCAGCGATTGGCCATTTGCTGACAATCGCAACGCCACCATCTTCAGGAGTTGAAGATGAATAGTTCCCTAACGTTTTATCCCATTCGCTTCCACTACTACGACCTAATACTGCTGTTTGATTTGGATATTCTTTCTTCAAATTGCCTAATAAACGATCTGATGCGCTATTATCAAACACTTCATTTAATATAACAACATCTTGATTCTTTATATAATCTGCCGCCCCAATTAAATCAGCACGCTCAGTTTGTCCCCAGTTTGGATATAAGTTTGTTGATAGCATATATACATTATGCGTCATCACTTTTAATGTATCATTTTGATTTGTAGATGCTTCTGCTTGAGCTGACGTTCCGCTATATAAAGCTCCTAAACCAACACCTAAGCTAAGTACACCTTTTAGCAATTTACCTTTCACGTTTCATACCTCCATGTATTGTATAGTGATAAAAAGGCCAAATACTCTATTCTGAGATTTGACCTTCTTCAAATACTTAACGATTTCCGTACGTATCAAACCAAAGCTGAATATATCCAGCAGTAACACGTTGTGCATCCATTAAACGCTTACCTGTCATTGGTGTAACTTCAGCGCGCCATTTATCTGCATATTCTTGTGATACAGCTGCTCTTACGAACCAATCTTTCGTATTATCATTTACAATGCCAGCATAATCTTGCTTCGCAACTACTGCCGCTCCATGAATCCAATCTTCTGGATTCGTACCTTTCCAGTTCCAATACCCATTTCCATCCGTTACTTTATAATTATCTTTTATCGTATCTACAAAGTTTTCATATTTAGAATGGAATCCTTGTGGATACGAAAGATTCGTAAAGTTTGCCGCATGCATCGGTTGGTTTACATCACCTAAATAATGAAGAGATAATCCTAAATAGAAGAATGCTTGTTTCATATCTTTATTTTTGTAAGACTCACCAGCTAATTTAAAATATTTAGCTCCAGTTTCCTTTGCCTGCTTTGCATACGGAATATAAGTTTTCCCATTGTCAGGGTCATAGAAATGTGAAGCAAATGTGCTATTATCATAATAAGGATTTTCATAGTCAGCAGCATAAATACCGTTCTCTAACTCAGTACGCCATTCATTTAATAGTGCAACTCGATCTTGTTTTACAAGTGTTGTATTACGAGACATAATATCAATTGCACGATTTACAATCCATAAATGAGAATTCACGCCTTCTTTATGTTTATCTTCAGCAGACCAGCGCGGAATAACTCCAAATCTCTGTCCCCCATCATTTTCATGAGCAAATGCAACACTTTGTAATGGAGCAACTAATGTAATAGCTGCCGCTAAAGCAAGTACTTTCTTTTTCATATAAAATCCTCCATTTTATAATTGAATTATTGTAAACATTTTGTTAGGATCCTATGATGTCATCCGGTTAACCTATGACTAGAATATCCCACCTTTCATGAAAATTCTATCACTAAATCAAAATATGCAAATGTTCATATCATTATAACTTTATACACAGTGAATATAATGAATGAATACACTTTCATTTTAATAAACTATTATTAAGGCTTGTCTAAACTAATGTAAAAAAAGAGTAAAGCATCTGAATGCTTTACTCTTTTTTTCTATTTGATAATATCGTTGGTAATTGTACATTAGTTGCCAGCTTACGAATAAATCCAAACACTAATCCCATTCCAATAAATATATATAATATCGTGAAAACCTTTCCAAAATCTGTCTGAGGACTAAAATCTTTATCTCCTACAGTTGTCAATGTCACAACACTAAAATATAACGCATCTAAAGGACGTAACCCTTCAACCGTACTATAAAAAATCGTACCCGATATTAAAGTCAAAATTGTTAATACGAATAATACTTGAAATTCTTTATCTTTCCACGCTCGTAAACAGGCTCTTAACATTCGCTTTAAAGTTAACAAAAATGAAAGCATTAGATTCTCCCTTCCAAACAAAAATACATTTAGTCAAAGGAAAGTCTATCACCTTTCAGTATAGAAAAAAAGTAGCCCTCTTCTATTTCTAGAAAAGGGCTACTCTTTTCGATTCTATCTTATTTAGGTGAAACAAGAATTTTCACTTGTGTTTTATCTTTTACAAGTGCTTCAAATCCTTCTTCAACAACTTGATCCACTGTAATTTTTTTCGTAATTAATTTCTCTGCTTGAATTTGACCAGAGCTAATTAATTTAATAACAGCTGGGAAGATGTGACGGTATCCTAAAATACCAATAACTTCTTTTTCTTTTAATACTAAATTATTCGGAGTAATTGTTGCGTCTTTTTCCCATACACTAACAATTACAGTTTGTCCTTCGAAGCTTGTACTTTCAATCGCTTGGCGTAATACAACTTCAACACCTGTTACTTCAAAGCTAACATTTACACCTAAACCATTTGTTAAGTTACGAATTTCAGCTAGCACATCTTGAGTTGCTGGATTTAATACATAGTCTGCACCTGCTAATTTCGCTAACTCTTGACGTTCTTTAGAAAGTTCAACTGCAATAACAGGAGTTGCTCCTGCTGCTTTAGCTGCTTGGATAACAAGAAGTCCAATTGGACCGCAACCAAATACTGCTACAGCTTCCCCTTCTTTTAATTTACTTTGACGTACTGCATGAACTGCTACTGCTGCTGGTTCTACAAGCGCACCTTGTTCATACGTCATTTCATCTGGAATGTGATGAACCATATCTTCTGGTACTACTGTATATTCAGAGAAACCGCCGCCTTCTCCGCCAAGACCGTGGAAAACAAGTTGTTCACAAACATTGTAATGTCCATGTTTACAAGCTTCACATTTACCACAAGAATAAATTGGTTCTACAACAACGCGGTCTCCCACTTTATGAGATGTAACTCCTTCACCAATCTCTATTACCTCACCACTAAACTCATGACCTAAAATAACAGGTGCTTTCACATGTGTTAATGGATGTTCTTCTGTTGGAATAAAAATAGGCCCTGCTAAATATTCATGCAAGTCTGTCCCACAAATACCACACCATTTAACTTTGATTTTCACTGTTCCTGGTTTTACTGTTGGTTCTGGTACTTCTTCTACTCGTACATCACGTTGATTATGCCAAAGTAGTGCTTTCATTTTATACATCCCTCTCTATGTATATACTTAACCTGGTGAAGTTTACAAATCTATTATAATACTTCTATCCATATATTTCAAAAAAACAATCACATCCCTACTAATTTTTTACAAATAACGTTCAATATTTTGTCACTTTGTACTTTTTTCCACATCTGTTAATTCAATTTCATTGCAGGTGAAATTAGCATTGTGCCATAATAGCATTGGAGAGGTGAATATCGCTTGAAATATTTTATTTACTTTATCGTTATCGTGGCATTTTTAGATACATTTTCACAATTACCTATTATGAGTACTTTCGCTCAAAGCCTTGGAGGAACTCCTCTTATTATCGGGCTAGTTGTCGGTATGTACTCATTCGCTAATATGATTGGTAATATTATTGCTGGAGCCGCTGTCGATAAATTTGGTGCAAAAAAAATCCTTTATATAAGCATGGGAATTACGAGTTTCATAGTCTTGTTATACACCGTTGTTCAAAGTGGTGAACAACTATTAGTTGTGCGCTTTATGCATGGATTTAGTGATGGCTTTTTAATTCCTGCTGCCTTTACATTTTTATCAAAACAAACAAATGCAAAAAGACAAGGAAAAGCAATGGCTCTATCTGGTGCTGCTGTTGGAACAGCGGCAATCGTAGGACCTGCTTTCAGCGGTATTATGAAAGCAACAGCTGGCGTAGAATGGGTCTTCATTACTATTTCTATTTTAATGGCTCTTGGTACAATCGTATCTCTATTCTTCTTACCAAATAACGTATCAAGAAAAGATACATCAAGAACGCAAATGATGAACAAAGAAGATATGATTGAACTGTTAAAATCAGAACCGTTATTACAAGCATATATTGGTGCTTTCACATTAATGTTTTCACAAGGAATTGTCACTTATATGTTACCAGTAAAAGTTGAGGCATTAGCGCTTAAAGCATCTACAACAGGCATGATGTTAAGTGTATTTGGTATTACTGCTATCCTCTTCTTCTTGCTTCCAACAAATCGTATTTACGATCGATTTAATCGTTCGAAACTAATGCTAATCGGAATTGCAGTTATGGCATTCGCATTATCTTTACTCGGATTATTTGCTACAAAAGGTATGCTCTTTATTGTAATGATGATTTATGGAATTGGATTCGCAATCCTCTTTCCGTCTATTAACGCTTTACTCGTTGAAAATACTACAGACGATAATCGCGGAAAGGCATTCGGATTATTTTATGCCTTCTTCTCATTAGGAGTTGTTGCTGGCTCCTTTACAGTCGGCGCAATCGGAGCATCACCTAGCATCAGCTTCATTATCGGGACAGCATTTTTATTAACATTTGCTGGGATGATTTATGTAAGAAGCAAAGTAAAAAAGACAATGATGGGATAATCCATCGTTGTCTTTTTTAAAATGCATATTGATATAATCCGTAATATAATGGAAGCGTTGGAATAATGCCAATTAATTTAAATATAAAAGGTAATGGCTCATCTCGCTCTTCATATAAACGAAAAACAAAAACTGCAGTTAAAGTCCAAATGACGCTAAACAAGAAGATACATTTCCAAACAATCGAGGTTAATATTTGTATATCAAATACAAAACCAAAGAGCCCTATCCACGTAATAATAGATACTACAAAGTCAAACTTTTGAATTGGTGTTTGAAACATACCCCTTACTAACGAAATAATAGCTAACATTGCTACAATAACTAAATATATTTTCCAAAGCATAATGATAATCTCCTATTCAATTCAACTTTTAACTTTCAGCAAACCATATTTAATAAACAATATAGCATTATATTTTTCATAGAAATAATACAATGGATAACAAAATAAAAAGAAAATAAGTACAGTTGGTACATTGTCTACAATAGAAAAATATTTTACTAGTAATTCCTTAATACTCTCTCCAATAATAATAAACAATGGAATTATACAAATCATCGCTAATATTAAACATGACGTTACCCTTATTTCTTTCAACTTCACCTTACAATGTGGACACCTTAATGAAAAAGGATGTGGGAGATCAATAATATGTTGTACAGTAATATCCCCTTCACACTGTGGACATCCAATAACTTCTTTCATTTATCGCTTAATCCTTTCTATCTATAAAAAGAGCCCTATTGAATAGAACTCTTTTTTGCCCAATATATTACTTTTGTGTATAACCAAATAACAATGTAAATAAATTGAGCCGTAAAGGCAATAATACATTACTTCTTTTAAAAAGAAAGTTTATAAATAACGACGATACTTCGACAATTTCCTCGGAAATATTTCCTTTCCCCACATAATTTGATACACTACACATGAATAAACACTTGTATTACATAAACTAAAATAATAACTTACTGTACAAATTAAAAAGCACACTCTTCATATGAAGAATGTGCTTTTATGTTATTAACGTTTAATCCAAACAGCGCCTGCCGATTTATCTTCTGCCTGTCCAACAACTTGGAATTTAAGTCCAAGGTTTGGAACTTTTCTTCCTGCGTCTGCAATTTGCTTGTTACTATATACTTTTGAATCATCAAAAGTTGTAACACCTTGTAATCCAGAATAGTTAAACTGACCACGTGTTAATGAATTTACACTCCATGCTGGTGTTTTATCAAATGAAAATGCAGCATCTGCAATTTGCATGCCCGTATTACCGTATGCTGGTTTTCCGTTTAAATTACCAACTAGCGCTTCTGGATGAGAATCTACAACACCAAGGAATCCTTCACCTGGATGCACCCCAACCCAGTTATCTTTAAAACTATCATCTGCATACCAAACGACAAGACCTGTATTATACACTGGACCTTTTCCTGCTTTTAAACCATTATCTGATCCCGCATAGTTTCTCCACTCTAAGTAGTAATAATGAGCTTTCTTCTCTGTCCCATCAGAAACAACAAAACCATTTAAATTCATTTTAGACTGTCCTTCTGCATCATCAGAAAATACAACTTGTCCATCAACAGTTACATTTACATTGTCCATCGCAAAACCTTTATATGTTACAGCCGGATCTGTAATATAGTCTAATTGTAGTTTCACTTTTTTGCCTTTAAATTGACTTAAATCATATGATTTATCAATCCATTTCCCATCTGTTGTATCTTTATCTCCTTGGACTACTTTTTCTCCAAGTCTATCAATTAACGTCTTCGTTCCATCTTCTGTTACTGCATGTACTTCGACGAAATCGCACTCTGCTTCTAACTCATAATTTGCTTTATAATCGAATTTTGCATTTGTTCCTTTTGTTAAATCAAAGAAAGGTGTCTCTAACGTTGTATGCATATCATCGCCTCTTGTACTATAATATGCATGCTTTCCAAACTCCGGTTTAATCGTTTCAACACTTTTACCTGGTAAGTTAACACGTACAACGCCTGGACGATTTGATTTCGTAACACTTTGATCAATATAGGTAGGAACTCCCACACCACTCTTAATTTTATCGTAATCTACTTCTAATATTTTTGCCCAGTTGCCACCCATATTCTTTTGTAAGAAGTCTTTATTTTGTGGTGAAAAACTTGTCGGCTCCGTTCCTGCGATTTTTCCTGTCCAACTACCTCCACTCATTAATGACCAAGCTTCGACAGGTGAACCATTTCCAGTATATTTCGTGTCATATTCATCTGGTAATCCAAGATCATGTCCAAATTCATGCGCAAACACACCTACAGCTCCATCTTCTGGTTCAATTGTGTAATCATGTGCTGCTACTTTTCCACCAAAGTAATCTACTTTTGATTTTGTACCTTCAATCGCTACTGGATCTACTGCTAATTTTGAACGATGTGACCAGATCGCATCATCACCTAATTTACCACCACCTGCTTCTTGACCAACACCAGCATGGATTACCATTAAATGATCAATTACACCGTCAGGTTCATTTTGATTCCCATCCCCGTTTGTATCATACCTATCAAACTGATCAAACTGAGATAAATCTAGTCCTTTCTCAGCAGCTGCATGCAAAGCTTCTTTCACTAAATCACGTGCACCTTTCGGACCTTTATTATCGTGACCACTGCTACCATCAGCTCCATAATCAGATGCTTTTCCTGGAACTGTTAGCCACTCCGTTACATATCCGTCTGTCGTATAACTACCACCAGACTGCTCTTCATAGTATTGTTTAAACGTTTTTACTTTTGAACCATCAAATAATGTATAAGGCTCCTTACCGAACAACATCTTTTGATAATGTTCTCTACTAAAGTCTTTCGAATACATATAACCTGGTGTTTGATCAATATTATTATGTTTATAATCACTAAATTCAACGAGTAGCACTAATACTTTATCTGATCGAACAGATCCTTTATATGGAGCTTGCTTTGCTTTTGAAGTTGGAACTTGCCCATTCAATTGCTTTTTATTTGGTTCTGGCTTTTGCTCAAGATTAATATTTTTTTCAGTCTTTTTTACATTTTCCTTTTCTTCCATCTTTTTCTCTTTTACTTTTTTTGTGAAATCAGACGTTTCTTGTGAGTGAGCATCTGGAAGAATTTCTTTGTTCGCCTGATCTCCTTGTTTCTTTTCAATATATTGCTCGACAGCCTTTTTCGTCTCTTCTTTAGAAGATGCTGGATTAATTGTTCCTCTTTCTTTCAAAGCTTCCGCTAAACGATCTTCTTGAATTAAATTGTAATCAATTGGCGTTGTAGACACATTCTCTTTCTCTTTTGCTGGCGTTTCTGCATATGCTAACGGCGCACTCATTACAGATGTGCATCCGATAATTGCTGCAATTGCTAATGATGACAACACTTTAAATGGGGCTTTTCTTCTCATTCCATTTCTCTCCTTTTATAAAACTTAAAATTCAGATAAATCGGTGCGTTTTTGTCGAAATCTCTGTTTACTACCCTCCCTATATAAAAAGACATAATTCTATAAACATTAAACTTTCTGTTATAGAATCATGCCCTCCAGTTTTCTGGTCAGACCCTCTATCTGTTTATCCCTTGGTTCAACTAATAATCAGTGTGCTGATGAACAAAGCCCCCACTTATTAACGTTTCACTTTATATCGAAATATGAAAAATAAAGAGTTATGTGATATATATTAAATATCTTATATAACAAATTTAAAAGACAATATGCAAAATTGCATGAAAATTCTTTTAAATAAAAAAGAATCCTAGTCAATTAAACTAGGATTCTTGATTTTCTATTATTTCTCTTGTGTTTTTTCCCAATCAGCTAAGAATTTCTCAATTCCTTGATCTGTTAATGGGTGCTTCACTAATGAAGCAATTACGTTTGCTGGGATTGTTGCAATATGTGCACCGTTTAATGCTGCATCAGTTACGTGAACGCTGTGACGTACAGATGCTGCAATGATTTCTGTTTCGATGCCATGAATTGCAAAGATTTCTGCGATTTGACGAATTAAATCCATACCGTTATGACCGATATCATCTAAACGACCTAAGAATGGTGAAACATATGTTGCACCAGCGCGAGCTGCAAGTAATGCTTGCACTGCTGAGAATACTAATGTAACGTTTGTACGAATTCCTAAATCAGAGAACGCTTTTACTGCT
Source organism: Bacillus sp. CH_48 (assembly GCF_038008465.1). NCBI lineage: Bacteria > Bacillati > Bacillota > Bacilli > Caryophanales > Bacillaceae > Bacillus > Bacillus sp. CH_48. Next base: position 856,929 of record NZ_JBBOZF010000001.1, read on the forward strand.
TTTAAACCTTCTGTTGTCATTGGAACTTTTACAACAACGTTTGGAGCAATCTTCGCTAATTCTTTTCCTTCTTCAATCATTTTATCAGCTTCTAAGCTAATTACTTCTGCACTTACAGGTCCTTCTATAAAGCTGCAAATTTCACGAATACGCTCATGGAAATCTACGCCTTCTTTTGCTACAAGTGATGGGTTTGTCGTTACTCCAGCTACTACGCCTAATGCATTTGCCTCTTTAATTTCGTTAATGTTTGCTGTATCAATAAAAAATTTCATTTGTTATTCTTCCTTCCTAATTTTCATTTTATATTTATTTATTTTTCTTAATAAGCTCTAATTCAATCGGAATAGATTTGTCCACTTTTTTACCTTGTGTTATCTCTTTTGCTGTTTGCATCGCCTTCTCTCCGATTAATTCCGGTTTTTGAGCGACTGTTGCAGCCATACGCCCATCGTTAACCGCTTTCACAGCATCTTCAGTTGCATCAAATCCAACAACGACTACATCTGTTTTTCCAGCAGACTTCAATGCTTCAAGTGCACCTAATGCCATCTCGTCGTTATGCGCAAACACGGCTTTAATATCGCTATTTGCTTGCAAAATGTTTTCCATAACAGATAATCCTTTCGCTCTATCAAAATCAGCCGCTTGTTTGGCAACTACTTTTAAAGACTTATCGGCTACGTTATGGAATCCTTTCCCACGTTCACGAGCAGCAGACGATCCAGGGATTCCTTCTAACTCAGCAACGTTTGCTCCTTCGCCGACTAATTCACGAATGTAATCACTAGCCATTTGACCACCTTCGATATTGTTAGAAGCAATGTGAGAAACAACCTTACCTGAATTTGCAACGCGGTCTACTGTAATAACAGGAACATTTGCTGCATTTGCCGCACTTACCGCTGAAGCAACAGCATCTGAATCGGTCGGATTAATAACAACTACATCGACACCCTTTTGAATTAAATCTTCAACATCGTTCGTTTGCTTTGCTGCATCATTTTGCGCATCAACAGCAATCAATTCGATGCCGCTATCTTTCGCTTTCTTTTCTGCACCCTTTTTCAAAGTTACAAAGAAGGGATTATTTAAAGTTGAAACAGAGAATCCAACTTTAATAGTTTTATTTCGACCTTTATCGCTAGAATCCTTTGCCCATTCTGGTGGTTCCATTGAACAACCAGCAGTAATGACCATAATACATGCAACGAGTATAAGTAACCATTTCTTCATGAACTGTCCCTCCATTATGCTTCTTTTCGGCGATCAATTAATACAGCTAGTAAGATTACAAGTCCTTTTACAACTTGTTGGAAGAAAGAAGATACACCTAATAAATTTAAACCGTTATTTAGTACACCGATAATTAGTACACCGATGAATGTACCAACAATCCATCCTCTTCCCCCAGAAAGACTTGTTCCACCTAATACAACTGCTGCAATTGCATCTAATTCGTAAGAAGTACCTGCAGTCGGCTGTGCAGAATCTAGTCGTGATGTTAAGACAATACCTGCAAGCGCTGCCAAAATTCCAGAAAGACCGTAAATCATTACTTTAATTCTCGTAACATTAATACCTGATAGTGCTGCTGCTTCTTCATTTCCACCAATTGCAAATGTACGACGGCCAAATGTCGTTTTCTTCAAAATGAAGTACAGTACTGCGAAAGCGATCATCATTGTAACAGCTGGTACCGGAATACCAAGAAAATAACCGCGGCCAAACATTTGGAACATTAAATGATCACCAAGACCGGTGATCGGACGTCCGTCCATATAAACAAGCGTCAACCCACGAAAAATAGTCATTGTTGCTAAAGTTGCAATAAATGGAGCTACTTTTCCTTTCGCAATGATAATACCGTTTACAATTCCCATTACAAGACCTGCTAATAGTCCAACTGCCATTGCAAGGAACGGATCCATGCCACTTGCCATCCTTCCAGCAACAAGTGCACTTGATAATGCTAAAATAGAACCTACCGATAAGTCAATACCCCCTGTTAAAATTACGAAGGTCATTCCGAATGCAATAAGCGCATTAATCGATACTTGACGCAGTATATTAAATAAATTTGGAATTTCAATGAATGCTGGATTTAAAGCTGTAATTACGACGATAATTAATACTAAACCGATTAAAGAACCGAGTTGTTGTAATACATTCCCCTTCTTAGCCATCCTTACTCTCCCCCTGTAGCTAGTGCCATAATAGACTCTTGTGATGTCTCATCTTTCCCTAAAATGCCGCCGACTTTTCCTTCATGAATGACAAGAACTCGATCACTCATCCCTAAAACTTCCGGAAGCTCAGATGATACCATAATAACGGCATCGCCTTGCTCTGTAAGCTTATTCATGATAGAGTAAATTTCTTTTTTCGCTCCAACATCTACACCTCTTGTTGGCTCATCTAAAATAAGTAATTGCGGATGAATGCCTAGCCATTTTGCGATTACAATCTTTTGCTGATTTCCACCAGAAAGAGATTTCACTGCCTGCTCCCCGCTAGATGCTTTCACATTAAGAAGCTTCATCATATCTTCTGTAAACTGCTGTTCTAGCTCGTTGCTCAGAACACTTCCTTTTGAAAGACTTTCTAAATTCGGTAACGATAAGTTTTCGCGAATAGAGAAATCTAACACTAATCCTTCAGATTTTCTATCTTCTGTAATGAAAGCAATTCTCTGTCTAATTGCATCTATCGGACTATCAATTTTTACTTCTTGTCCATTTATAAAAATTTGTCCAGAATCTAAAGGTTCATAACCAAATATCGCTTTCATAATATCAGTGCGTCCAGCTCCCATCAAACCAGCAACACCAAGGATTTCACCTTTTCTTACTTGAAACGAAACATTTTCAAATTTCCCTTTCTTCGTTCCGTTACGCATTTCAAAAATGACATCACCAATTTGACTATTTCGCTCTGGGTAACGTTCACCAATGCTGCGCCCCACCATCATACTCACTACTTCATCAAATGATGTTTCTGGAATTAATCTCTTTCCGACGTATTCTCCATCACGCAAAATCGTAATGGCATCACATATCGAGAAAATCTCTTCCATACGATGCGAAATGTACACGAATGAAACACCTTCTTTACGTAACTTATTGATTACTATAAAGAGCGTTTCGATTTCACGATCCGTCAGTGCCGCAGTAGGTTCATCCATAATAATAACGCTCGCGTTTGTCATTAATGCTTTCGCAATTTCGATAATTTGCTGTTGTCCAACCGATAGTTCCTCTGCTAACATAGCGCCTCTTACATGCAATCCTAGCTCTGCTAGTTGCTGCTGCGCAATCGCGTTCATTTGTCGAGTGCGTAAAATACCTGTTTTCCCATACATTAACTCTTTACCGAGAAACATATTTTCAGCTACTGTTAAATTCGGCAATATGTTTAGTTCTTGATGTATAAATGCTATGCCGTACTCTTCAGCTTCTTTCGCATTTTTAAAGGTGCGCTCTTGCCCATCAATCGTGATTGTCCCACCATCTTTTTTGTATACACCTGTTAAAATCTTCATGAGCGTTGATTTACCCGCTCCATTTTCCCCCATCAATGCATGGACTTCTCCTGTTTCAATCATAAACTGTGCATTCTTCAAAACAGAATTGCCATTGAACGCTTTTGAAATGTTTTTCATTTCAATATGCATTCCCATCACTTCCCTTTATTAAAAAATCACGCCTGCATGTAAAATTACATTTGCATAAGGCGTAGCCTCGCCTGTACGAATAATCGCCTTCGCTTTCTTTGTATGCTCTTTAAATTGTTCATGAGATACATACTCAAATGCTGGCTCTATTAATTTCTGCTCGATCTCTTTATTTACTTCCGCATTATTTATAATGACTTCTTCTGCTAACGTCACTTTTTCGATTGCCATATCATCAGCTACAACTTGTAACACCTCTAAAAAACTCGGTTTTCCAATCTCAACAGCTAAATCAATTCGTTTTACTCCATACGGAATCGGTAACCCGCAATCAGCAATTACAACCGTATCTGTATGCCCAAGTGAAGCAAGGACTGCCGCGATTTCACTGTTTAATACACCATGCTTTTTCATCCAACAATCACCTGCACTTCACGTACTCGATCTCTCGTTGGCATACCGCCCTGTGCTCCAAGTTTCGTTACAGAAAGACCACCGGCAATATTCGCGAAACGAATTGCTTTTTGAAGTGTCTCTCCTTCAGAAAGTGCAACTGCTAACGCACCATTAAATGTATCACCAGCTCCAGTTGTATCCACTACATCAACAGCAATGCTAGGAACATGTACAATCTCCGTGCCATTGTGGAAACGAACACCGTTAGAACCTTCTGTCATCAATAGTTTATTTGGATATTTAGCCAGTAAATCTTCAATTGGTGATTTAAAATCATCTAATACGATGCGGCACTCATGTTCATTTGGCGTAATATAAGTTGCTTTTTCTAAAATTTCTTCTGATAAAACTTGTGCTGGCGCTGGATTCAACATAACAGGAATATTATGTTCCTCACAAATAGCCAATACATATTTTACTGTTTCAAGTGGAATTTCTAGTTGAAGAACAACCATATCCGCTTTTACAAGAAGGTCTTTGGAGCGATCTACAACTGACTTATTTACAAGAGCATTTGCCCCTTGTACGACAACAATACTGTTATCTTCTTCTGCTAAAACGATATGAGCAATTCCTGTCGTTCTATCTGTAACCGGTACCACATAATCGATAAAAATGCGTTCGTTCTCTAAATTTTTTCTAACTACTGTTCCATAATCATCATTTCCTACCGCTCCAACCATTGCTACATTTGCTCCTAACCTAGCTGCAGCAACTGCTTGGTTTGCCCCTTTCCCTCCTGGGATTGTATGAAACGCTTCACCAATTACTGTTTCTCCTGCTTTCGGCCGTTTTTTTGAAACAGCCACTAAGTCCATTGAAATGCTTCCTACTACTGCAATATTTGGCATCTGTTTCATCTCCTTACTTCGTTGTATTTCGTTCTATAATTTCAATCGGCAAACGATAGTGTTTCTCTTCTAATGTATTTCCTTCCATTTGTTCTAACAACAACTCTGTTGCAATTTTCCCCATTTCATATATCGGTTGTGCAACTGTTGTAATAGATGGATACATCATTTCTGTTAAAGAAATTCCATCAAATCCAATAATTTGTAAATCATCTGGAATGGCAATCCCCTTTTGAAGTGCAGCCTTTACAATACCAATCGCAATTAAATCATTCCCAGCAACAATACCATCAATATGCGGGTATTCTTCTAATAATTCCATCGCTACACGCTCACTATTTGCTGGATCAAACGTACTCTCTGCAATCATATACGAAAGATTATTTTGCGTAATAACGTCTACAAAACCTTCAAAACGTTCATTTGCAGTACTCACATCACGTGGACCGCGAATATGTGCAATATGTTTACATCCTTTATCTAGTAACAACTTTGTCGCAGCCTGACTTCCTGCATAGTTATCTGCATATACAGTAGGAATACGCTCATTAAACATACGGTCAATCGCAACAACCGGGACAGATAAATTCATGTAATTAACACTATTTTGTGGATTCGTTGCTACAATAAATCCATCTACATTATTTTGTCTAAGTACATCAATGTATTGTTTCTCTTTTTCTAAACTTTCATCAGAGTTACAAAGGACAACTGTGTAACCTTGTTTATGTGCTACATCTTCTACGGCACGTGCAACTTCTGGAAAGAACGGATTCACGATATTTGGAACAACTAAGCCAATTAAACGAGACTTTTTATTATACAGTGAACGCGCTACTGTACTAGGCTTATAATCTAACATCTCAATTGCACGCTCTACCTTTTTTAATGTATCTTCGTGAACATATCCATTTTTATTTAAAACTCTGGAAACGGTCGCAACAGATACTCCCGCTAATTTCGCAACGTCTTTAATCGTACTCATTCTCTTTTCTCCTCATTTCATGTAACCGTTTACAGAAAATAATATAACGTATTTCTAAAAATACGTCAATCATTTCTCACTAAAAAGCTTTTAAGGTTATACTCAAAAAAAACACCACCATAAGGCGATGCTTCTTCATTACGAGTATGATACAGTTTTTTCTTTTTCTTCTACAGCAGGCTCTTTAGCATCTTTTTTACGATCTGATAATTTAATTTTTTGTAAGAAAATCGTAAAGATGGCACCTACTACGATAAATACTAATCCTGTTAAGAATACAGTATGAAGCGAGTCTACTAAAGAGTTTTTCAAAATAGGTACAATGCTGTTAGCGAACGCTTCTGGCATTTGTTTTAATGCCTCTGGGCTAAATAGCATCGAATATAAACCTTGTGGATCTGTGTGAATCATATCTTTAAATTTCGTTACCATTTGTCCCGCTTCTTTCGGGAATGTATCTAATACAGGTACTAATTTATTTGTTAACGTTGTACCTGAAGTGTTATTCATAATTGATCCTAAAATTGTAATACCAAATGTTCCACCAATTTGACGGAAGAACTGACTTGATGACGTTACGACACCAAGGTCTTTTTTCGGGAAGCTTTCTTGTAACGCTAATGTTAATGTCGGCATTACAAGACCCATTCCTAAACCGATAACCATCATATAAGAAGTAGCTGTAAGCTTCGTTGTGTGCATATCCATCGTTGTTAATAACCAGAAACCACCCGCCATAATAAGCATACCTGCGATAATTTGTGGTTTTACACCAACTTTTAATACAAGTTGCCCACCGATAATACTCATTACAATCATTGTAATCATCATTGGAGTCATAATTGTTCCTGATTCAGCAGCACTTACTCCTACAATACCTTGCATGAAGAATGGTACGAACATAATCGCGCCGAACATTCCAATACTCATAAAGAATCCAATCGCATTCAGTATTGTAAATGTGCGATTTTTAAAGAAATGCATTGGTAAAATCGGCTCTTCAGCTTTCGTTTCAACAATAACAAAGCTAACGATACCAATTACAGCTAGTGCAAATAAACCGATAATTTGCCAAGAGTCCCATGCATAATCTTTTCCGCCAAACGTTAGCGCAAGTAATAAACTTACAACACCTAGAATCATCGTAAAGATTCCAGCGATATCAATTTTAATTGGTCCTGTTTGTTTATGTGATTTTAATCCCATTGCAATAAAGATTGTTGCTAAAATACCAACCGGTAAGTTAATGTAGAATACCCATCTCCAGTTCACTGCATCTACAATCCACCCACCAACTTGTGGTCCAATTACAGAAGCAAGACCGTATAACGCACCAAAAATACCTTGCCATTTCGCACGTTCTTTTCCCGTGAACATATCTCCAATAATAATCATAGCCATTGGCATCATAATACCGCCACCAAGACCTTGAATACCACGGAAAATAATTAATTCTGTCATACCATTCGCCATACCACATAACGCCGAACCAATCATGAAAATAACTAGCCCTGTTATATATACGTTACGACGACCAAGTAAATCCGCTAATTTACCTGCAATTGGTACAACTGTCGTTGATGTTAACATATAAGCTGTCGTTAACCATGTCATTAAACTTAATCCGCCTAGGTCACCGACGATACGTGGCATTGCTGTACCAACAATTGTTCCATCTAATGCAGCAAATAGCATCGCGATTACTAAACCGATTAACAACAACTTTCTATTTTGATTTTCTTGTTGCTCCATGTAATCTCCTCAATTCCTCTTAGTTATTCTCTTTTTTCTCTTGTGTCCCGCAAATAATGGTTTCTAACTTCTCAAAGAGACGTAATAAATCTTCTCTTTCTTGCAACTCTAAATGTGAAAAGTATTTTGCAATATGCTCGTTGCGAGCTGTCATTGCCTCTTCTACTCTAGCTTTCCCCTTTTTCGTTAACTCGATGATGACAACACGACGGTCATCTTTGTCGTGATAGCGTTCTACAAGTTCTTGATCGATTAGACGATCAATCATCACTGTAATCGCGCTAGGCTTCACATACATCTTTTTTGCTAATGTTGTCGCTCTTGAAGCCCCATAATGATCTAGAATCTTTAAAATATAAAACTGCGGTGGTGTAAGTCCTGTTGCTTGCATTTGTTCTAATAACTCCGTCTGCATTTTCTTTCCAATCGAAAAGGCTAGAGCTTGAATTTTATCGATATGCGTCATATCATTTGGCATGTTATCCACCTCTTATTTAAACAATAAAATATTTAACGTATTTAAATATTAATCCCGCGAACAAAATCCGTCAATACTTTTATTCATAAAAACGTTTACATTTTTGTCACAAAGTTGTATAATTTTCGACGAAGTTAATATTGACAGTCACGGAGAAACGGAGTACACGGCTATGAATCATAAAAAAGGAAACTTTTTTATATTTCATGGCCTTTTTATATTCTCTGTCTTAAAACGCTTCGAATTAATTAGGGGAGGATTTTCATTTTATGTTTTTCACACAATTATTTAAACCTGCGCCCCACGCGGAACGCTTACCAGCTGATCGCGTTGATAGCGAATACCGTAAATTACGTTTACAAGTATTCTTAGGTATCTTCATTGGTTATGCAGGTTACTACTTTGTTCGAAAAAACTTTTCACTAGCAATGCCATACTTAATCGAGCAAGGCTTTAGTAAAGGGGAACTTGGGGTTATCCTTTCAGCAGTATCTATCGCTTACGGATTAAGTAAATTTCTTATGGGTATCGTATCCGACCGTTGTAATCCTCGCTACTTTTTAGCAGCTGGGCTATTTTTATCAGGTATCATTAATATTATTTTCGGCTCATTTTCTTTCATTACAACGAGCATTATACTTATGTTTGTACTTCAGTTTTTAAATGGATGGGTACAAGGCATGGGATGGCCTCCTTGTGGTCGTACGATGGTTCACTGGTTCTCTATTAGCGAACGTGGTACAAAAATGTCTATTTGGAACGTCGCTCATAATGTCGGCGGCGCGCTGATGCCTTCTCTTGTAACATTAGGCTTATACTTCTTTGCAAATGACTGGCATAGTATTTTTTACTTCCCAGGTATTCTTTCAATTTTAGTTGGTATTTATGTACTAATTACAATGAAAGATACACCTCAATCTTGTGGACTACCTTCTATTGAAGAGCATACTGGAGAATATCCACCAGATGAGAAAATAAAAGATCGCGAACGCGAACTTTCGGCAAAGGAAATTTTATTTAAATACGTACTAAACAATAAATTTTTATGGTACATCGCTATTGCGAACGTTTTCGTGTATTTCGTACGTTACGGCGTTGTAGACTGGGCTCCTACTTATTTAGTAGAAGAAAAAAGCTTTACTCATAGTAGCTCACGTACTGCTTACGCTCTATATGAATGGGCTGGTATTCCAGGTACACTTCTTTGCGGATGGATGAGTGATAAACTATTTAAAGGACGTCGTGCACCTGCTGGTATTTTATTTATGATTGGTGTATTTATCGCAGTTCTTGTTTACTGGTTAAATCCTCCTGGTAATCCAATGGTTGATAGTATCGCTCTTGTCGCAATTGGATTTTTAATTTACGGACCGGTTATGTTAATTGGTCTACACGCTCTTGACTTAGCACCAAAGAAAGCTGCTGGAACTGCAGCAGGCTTAACTGGATTCTTCGGTTACTTAGGCGGAGCTGCTTTCGCTAGTGCCGCTATGGGCTTTATCGTAGATGCATTCGGGTGGGATGGCGGATTCATCTTATTACTTGCATCTTGCATACTTGCAATGTTCTTCCTTGCCCTTACTTTAAATACAGGGTCAGTAAAATCAAAACAAGCTTAAATAACATATAAAAATCATAAAAATAGCTCTTAGCATCTACATACATGCTAAGAGCTATTTTTTATTTTCATTGCTGTTCCTACTAATGATAACAACCAATTCCTTCCCTACTCTAATATTAAAAAATTTGATGAAACACCTTTATTAAAACAGCTAACGTAACAGATGCAGCAAATCCCCCTAGACAAATTAAGCTTACCCCTTGACTATATGACAAATTTTGAAATGATTTCATTGCTTCCATCCTCCCTATCTCCCCTGTGATACTTTTATTTTACCAATGGGAAAAATTTCATAACATCGATTTCTCTAACAACTAACTTACAAATTTGTAAGTTAACATCTTTTCAACTTATATATCTAGTATTTCCACAAATAAGAGTTATTTATACATAAAAAAGACCTCAGTTATACTAAGGTCTTCATTACATTCTATTTTATTTTATAATCATCACCGGACATTTCACTCGTTTTGCTATTTTATGACTGACACTACCAAGCACCATTTCTTGCAGTGTATTTAGCCCTCTGCTTCCAGCGATAACAAGATCTATATCTCCTGTATTTACATATTGAACAATTGTATCTCCAGGATCACCATGTAATATCGTAATTGTATAAGAAATGTTCTCTTTCTTTAATAGACCTTCAATCTCTTTTAATTTATCTTTTCGACTAGCTGATATTGTTTCTAAGTCTGTTTGACCTTGTATAATATCTGATTTTGCCGTTCTATTATCTACTACGTACACAACTTCAACATTTGTTTCTTCGCTACATTTCGCAATATATGTTGCATGTTCCGCTGCTCGAAGTGCATGTTCAGAACCGTCACATGCTAATATAATTTGTTTGTACATATGCTGAATCCCCTTTTCGTTATCCTACTCGTATTATATAATAAAGCCCCCTAAAAAGGAGGCTTTTAACTAGCAATTCTTTTATTATAAGTAGCCAAATTTGCAACAAGTTTTGAGCTACGTTCATTTAATCCTGTTATACTTACTTTCACACCACTTTGCTCATACTTCATGATAACTTTATCAATTGATGCCACTGCTGAATCATCCCATACGTGCGCATGAGTAAAATTCATTTCAATTTCTTTTACATCTTCATTAAATGAAAAATTATTTATGAAATCGGCTGTAGATGCAAAGAAAAGTTGACCGTGAATTTCGTATATTTTCTTATTTTCAATATATAAATGTTTCACGTGAATCTTTGCCATATTGAATGCAAATAACACCGCACTAATTACTGTTCCGATAATTACACCTAATGCTAAATTATGTGTAATTAAGACAATCACAACTGTTACAATCATAACAAATGCGTTTCCTTTTGGTACTTTATGAATCGTTGTTACAGAGTTCCAATCAAACGTTCCGATTGAAACCATAATCATAACCGCAACTAAAGCTGCCATCGGAATATGAACGACATAATTTCCTAAAACGAATAGTAATACGATTAAAAATCCGCCCGCTACAAATGTTGATAGGCGACCTCGTCCACCTGATTTAATATTAATAACAGATTGACCGATCATTGCACATCCTGCCATTCCTCCGAAAAATCCAGCAACGATGTTTGCGATCCCTTGTCCGCGTGCCTCTTTATGCTTATTACTTTCTGTATGCGTCATATCATCTAAAACTGAAGCTGTTAATAAAGACTCTAGTAAACCAATGATTGCAAGCATAACTGCATAAGGTAAAATAATCCCTAATGTTTCTAATGTAAATGGCACATCAGGAATACTAAAGAACGGTAATTCTTTCGGTAGGCTTCCCATATCCCCTACTGTTTTCAACTGTAATCCGCTCATAAGTGCAATACTCGTCACAATAATAATTGAAATAAGCGTAGAAGGTACAGCCGTTGTAATACGTGGAAATAAATATATAATTGCAAGTCCTAATACAACGAGTGCATACATTTGCCAAGTTGCATTTTTAAAATGCGGTAATTGCGCTGTAAAAACTAAAATTCCAAGTGAATTTAAAAAACCACTCATAACAGATTTCGGAACAAACTTCATAAATGAGCTCAGTTTGAACACGCCAAAAATAATTTGGACGATACCTGTTAATATTGTTGTAGCAAATAAATATTGCAAACCATGATCTTTAACAAGCGTTACCATTAATAATGCCATTGCACCTGTTGCAGCTGAAATCATTCCAGTTCTTCCGCCAACAAATGAAATGGTAACCGCAATACAAAAGGCTGCGTATAGTCCAACTGTCGGATCCACGCCTGCAATAACAGAGAAGGCTATCGCTTCAGGGATTAATGCTAAAGCAACGACAATTCCTGATAACACGTCCCCTCTCACATTAGAAAACCAGTCATTTTTTATCGTTTGAAACAAAATACCACTCCTCTACTCCTTTATAATTTGATTTTCTCCATAAGAAAATCTAGCCGACTGCACGAAAGCTATTATATAACGAGTAGAAGATTTTTTGCTATGTAAAAGTTTCCTAAAGAAAAAGACGCTACCTTAGCAGCGCCTTTACTCACTTTATTAATGTCCACCGTGTCCTTGACCACTTTCCTGAACAATTTCTAACCTCTCATCTAGTATTCCTTGTGTTTCAAATGAAATATCACTCGTACTTCCTAATAAGAAGCCATGATTATATGGTCCAAGTGTTGGATCATCTTTAAACTTCGGCTGAATAGTAGCCAGGAAGTCATACACTGGTTGTGAAGCTTTCCCTTCTTCTAACAAGACAACAGGTGCGTGTTTACCCATATGTGAAAAAGGTGCTCCAGCAACTGCTAAATCTGGTGTTTTGCTTGAAACAAATGATAAACCGTGACCAGGTTTTGTGAATCCCCAGCCAAATTTTGTTTTTTCATCTTTAAATTTAGCGAACGCAATCGAGTTTTCTGTAGGGGTCTCTCCACTAATACGCGTTACTTTCCCGTATTTGCTTAACTCTTTTTCTACTTCTTTTGAAACAATTTTTTCTGGCCCTAATACATATATATTTGCTTTATCTTCTCTCATTTTTAATGCCTCTATTGTCGCTTCTGGCACTTTATTCTTTTCTGTATAGAGTAGTGGTTCCGGCATATGAGAAATCCAATTTACAGCGGGTGTTGTATATAAACGTCCTTCTTCTGCAGACGAACCGATAATAACACTATTTGGGTAGCTTCCTGTTATATCGGCATACTCCTTATCAACATCCTTCGCAAATATAGCTGGGTCCGTTTCTTTTATTTGTTTTACTTTATAACCTTTCAATTGTTCAAGCGCGCTAGTACCTACATCTCCCATCACCATAATTTGTGTTCCATCTTTCGTTCCGATTGGATTTAATCGTTTTATTTCTTTTAACGTCATTTCCGGTATCTTTTCTTTTTCTATAAATAAAATCGGCCCGTTATTCGGATGATGAATAAGGTCTGCACTCGCAATACCTAATTGCCACTCGCTTGCTGGTACTAAAATAACAGCACCTGGCTGGTTCTCTTTATGGGTTGCTGGCCATATCGTTTGCGAAGTTAACACTGCCATTTTTAGGGGGTCATTTGTATTTAACCTCGTTACATTTTTTAGACTTGTCGTTAATAAATCATTCGATGCCCCTTCGTTCATTTCTTTTGGCGCGGTTACTTCCTGATTCATTTTCATTTCCTTTTGCTCTGTTTTCTTCTCTTTTGTAGATTCATGATTTTTATGGTCTGTATTCGTTTGCCCACATGCAGCAAGACCAACTGCTGTAATTATTGTTATCCCAAAAATTCGGGTCATTTTTTTCACTATACCGCCTCCGTATTAATCATTTTTGAGCCAATATGATTACCTAAAATGTAATTTCAACTCCACAATAACAAGCAATTCTGAAGAAATTATGCAGACACATCATAATCTGCACCATTTCTTCATGATTTTGCATTACACTTTAAGTAACGATTATAAATATGGAGGGCTCTCTATGATTGATATACTGCTCGTAGACGATGAACCGAGAATGCTTGAATTATTAACGCTTTATCTTACTCCAATTGGATATAACTGCGTATGTGCGACTTCCGGAGAAGAAGCTATTTTACATATAGAAAATCGAAACTTTAAATTTGTTTTACTCGATATTATGATGCCAAAGATGGACGGATGGGAAACGTGCAAAAGAATCCGTTCATTTAGTAACGTTCCTATTATTATGGTTACCGCTCGTGATCAAACAGTAGATGTCATCCAAGGATTAAAACTCGGAGCGGATGATTACGTAACGAAACCTTTCCATGAAGAAGAACTTTTCGCAAGAATTGAAGCCGTTTTAAGACGTACAAATGAACATAAACAAATCCAATATCACGGTATTGTATGGGATGAAACAAAACACTTCGCTTCTGTACATAATGAAGAACTTCTTCTCACACCGATCGAATTCTCTTTACTCGGGTTATTTTTACGCCATGTGAATTATGTATTAAGCCGTGATCAGCTCATTGAACGAATTTGGGGATTAAACACAAATACAGAAGATCGCACAGTCGATTCACATATTCGTAATTTGCGTGATAAATTGCGAAAAGCAAATTTCCCTATTGATCATCATTTAAAAACCGTGTATGGAGTAGGTTATCGATGGATTGATACCGAACATTAAGGAGCAAAGTGATGAAACGAATCTCTATTCAATTCGGATTTTATTTTTTAATTGTCACACTTTTAATTGAAAGTGTTCTATTTGTATTGCTCTATTATAGTCTCGTAAACACTAGAGTAAATGAAGAAATGACTGCTTTATTAAAACGTGGAAACAGTCATCGTGATGTACTTGAAAAATATTATGATAAGCAAACAATCTCTCACGTAGCACTAATGGAATCTGAAGCTGAAACAACTGTCGTTATTACAAATACAAATAAAGAAATACTAGCTAAATCTAACGAAATAAACACGACTATAAACGATCATATTAGTAAAATGCAAACTCGAACAGACCATAATGGAGCGATTATAGAAAATCATTGGAAAACATCTAATTATATATGTACAGTTAGCCCTATTGTAGTCGATGGAAAACATGAAGGCTATGTGTACATGTTTCTTGGAACAGAATCAATTGAAAAGTTGGTTAATGGATTAACGAAACAATTCATTATTGCTGGTGCCATCACGTTTCTACTCACAGTCATCACAATTTTCCTATTATCACGTTTATTAACAAAGCCATTGTTACACATGAAACATGCAACTGAAAAAATGAGTAAAGGCGATTTGTCCGTTTCATTAACGACTACTCGAAATGATGAAATTGGTGAACTAGCATCATCTATTCAAACGCTCGCAAATGATTTACATTATATGAAAACAGAGCGAAGTGAATTTCTAGCAAGTGTTGCTCACGAATTACGAACACCGTTAACATACGTACGAGGTTATGCTGACATTGCTTTAAAAGAAAGCACCCCTCCTGAACAACGTTTGCGATATTTATCAATTATAAAAGACGAGTCTGATTACATTACAAACTTAGTTCAAGATTTATTTTCACTTGCACAAATAGAACAACATAGCTTTTCTATTCAAGTAAAGGAAGTGCATTTACACACCTTCCTTACTCGCATAGCTGAAAAAGTAAACGCCATGTATAAAGAAAGATACATTAAAGTTTCTTTCTCTTGTTCTCCTACATTGCTAGTAAACTTAGATGAACAGCGATTCGAACAAGTGATAGTGAACATTTTAAATAACGCTTATAGACATTCAAAAGAACATTCTCATATAAACATTTCTATTACAGACGAACATAAACGTATCTCCATTACAATTGAAGATGAAGGCGAAGGTATTCCACCTGAAGACCTCCCTCACATTTTTGACCGCTTTTACCGTGTCGATAAAGCAAGATCACGATCTACAGGCGGAACTGGTTTAGGACTCTCTATCGTGAAGGAAATTGTAGAACTACACGGCGGAAATATTACTGTAACGAGCGAAGTCGATTACGGGTCTTGCTTTATAGTTTCATTACCATCCATAAAGAAACACGACTATCATCAATAGTCGTGTTTTTTTATCCCGCATTAACGGGCAGTAAGACCCCTACATCAAAATTCAGCGGAAGCAAAGAAGTTAGGTGGGGGATCAACTGCCCGTAAAAGCCCGATTGGTTCAACTAATAATCAGTGGGAGATGAACAAAACCCCCACTGATTAAAGTTTCACTTTATCATTTTACTTTATAATATAAATTTACAAATTGCCCAAAACGTTTCGTATCCGTTAAAATTAAATTAATTTCCGGATTCTTGTCTTGAAATAACGGAACTCCAGAACCTAATATATGCGGTGTAATTGTAACAACATATTCATCAATTAGATTATTCTTAAAGAACTCTCTTAGTAGACTCCCTCCACCGACCATCCATATTTTAGATCCTTCTTGTGATTTTAACCTTTTTGTAAACTCCACTACATCTTCATTTACAAACTCCACGTGTTCATTTGAACCTTTTTCTGATTTAGAAAAAACATAACATTTTTTATCTAAATACGGGAATGTTTCCATATGCTCTACTACATAATCGTACGTTCTTTTTCCCATAATTATTGTATCAATCGTTTCGTACATTTCTGTATAACCGTTATCTCCCTCTCCTTCGGTTTCCATTAACCACTGTAAATCATCATCTTCTTTCGCAATATATCCATCCAAGCTAGCGGCTATAAATAAAACTATTTCACGTGACATATTTTTTCCTCCTTACATCTCATCTTGATAACATTATGCTGTAAACAATATACTAACAATAAAACACGACAATTTATGTCATGTTTAAAAAGAAAAAAGGTGATACATTTGTCAAAGGCTAAACGCTTATTAGATATTCTTATATTTGCTTCTGCAAAAAAAGCATTTACAGCTCAAGAAATAGCCGATGAATTTAATATTTCCGTTCGTACTGTCCATAGATATATTTTAGATTTAAGTGATATGGGATTACCCATTTACGCTGAACAAGGTCGCAACGGAGGATATAAAGTATTAACGAATAGAGTAATTCCGCCTATTTTATTTACCGAAGAAGAAGCAGTCTCCATCTTTTTTGCCTTTCAATCTTTAAGCTACTACAGAGACTTACCTTTTAACACAGCAATAAATTCCGTTACACATAAACTATATAGCTCCCTACAACATGATGCGAAAGCGAAAGTTGATAAAATACGTTCTTATATCGCTTTTTGGAATCCGAAGAGAACAATTGATACACCTCTATTAAACGCAGTGTTAAGTGCGGCTATTGAAAATAAAAATTTACACTTTCAATACGAATCTAAATCGGGGATAAAAACAAAACATGTTCATCCTATCGGTGTATACGCTCATGATGGGCTATGGTACTTACCATCCTATGACTTCAGGAGAAAAAAAGTATTACTGTATCGTGTTGATCGTATTCTTTCTATATTATCAACAGAAAAAAATGAAAGTACGTTCATGAATTTAGAAGAATGGTTTACCTCTAGCTCTAACGTAGTGCACATTCCTACCCAATTACATGTTTTACTAACGACAGAAGGCGTGCGCCAATGTAAAAGTGTTCCTTACCTTGAAGAATTCGTGGTAATAAACGAAGACGGGACAGGATATATACATTCAACAATTGATAAAGGCGAAATCAACTTTATTACCCCTTTATTTTATAGACTTGGAAAAGATGCACGAATTTTAGAACCGAAAGAATTGATAGATGGTTTACTTATGCGTGCGAAAGAAGTTTTACATATGTATGAAGACGAAAAAAGCTGCTAAATATAAGCAGCTTTTTTCGTCCCGTTGTTCCTATTGTTTTATTATTGACGAATGTCAAACCACCAACGATTTTTCGAATTCATATTCTCAGTTCCACTAAAACCACTGTAACGGAAAGCATCAAGGAAAATTGAATCTAGTTTATCCTCATCCACAAAATAACCTAAATTAACTTTCATCGTTTGGCCAGGTAGGATACTGCCAATATTGTAAAAGCTTTTTCCATCTCCGTGAGGTTCTAAATAATCGACTTCGCCCGTCATAATATTTTTTTCCGCAATTCCATCTCTTTCAGCGTAATTCCATACATTACCTTTACCTTTAAGCACTTGTATGGATGGAGTCATATAGATTTCTTCTGTCGCCTGTTTACCAATATTTTTCACTGTTGTTGTCAGGTAGACAAATTTAGGACGAATTAATTTTGACTCTACTAATGTATCAATTGAATCTTTACCATTTCCAACTTTATATTCATCCCGTCTATATGGTATCAATTGTCCCGCTTGATCCAAAGCTTGATTCTCGCTTAGTCTTCCTAATCCCATTTCATTAAAGTTTTCTTGCTTAAAATCTTTGATTGAATCAAAAGTTTCAACTTTTTCTATCACATATTCAATTTGGCTCTGATCCATAGATATCGTTACTGGAACCTTTTGCCCTATATGAAATAGTCGTTTGCTATCTTTTTTCAAAGGAATCACCTTAGTTGTTTTACCTTCTTGGCTAAAATACTTTTTATCATAATCGCTTATATGTGATGACTTTTCTTTTGACGTGGGCTCAAGTGAAATGCTCCCTAACACATCTATCATTTGCTCTTCGTTTATATCGTTTCCAATATAACTTTGTAACATAATTCCCTCTTCCTCAAAATAGAGAAAAATCACTCTATTAAACATTAAATCTTTATTACCAGTTTCTCTATGGACAATTACTGCCTTCTTACCATTTATCTCTTTTTCTTCATAACTTTTCGAGTACAGAGTTGGAAAATCTGAATTCTCCCCTACTCTCCAAAGTGCGAATGAAAATCCACCCATTGCGTAGTTATCTTTAAACGAATATTTCATAGCAGAGTCATCAATTGCCTCCATATTTTCTGGTAATTTATCAATTTTCAGCTTATACCACTTATCAGCCTTTTTCGTGTCCTTATTTGTTACCGACACATTTACTTCATAATTTTGTTTTTGAACAATCATATTATAGACTTTTACTGCACCAAAAACGGTTGTCGGCATACCAATCAATAAGCAGGCAGCAGCGATTAACATACGATGTCTTTTACTCTTTTTCTGTGGTCGCTCGCCCTTCAGCTTCATTTCCTCCATAAACAGTTTCTTTTTGCGCGTATATGTATGTGAAAATTCATGTTGTTCTTCGGATTTATCAAAATCATCTAAAGCAATTTTTTCAGCAAGTTCATATATTTCTTTGGAGTTCTTTGAATTCGTCATGTTGTATACCTCCTATCATATTTTGGACTCGTTTTCGAGCGCGTTCAAACTGCTTGCGGACATTAGCCTCCGTAATCCCCATTACACTTGAAATTTCTTGATACGTTAAGTTATAGAAGACTTTGTACTTAAACACCTGTCTGTTAGATTCATTTAACTCTTTTAGCAATGTATCAATTTGAACCTCAGACATTTTACGTTTTTCCCACTCTTCAATATTTTCATCTACTGCTTCTATTGATTCTCTTTCATATTCTTCTAAAAATGTTTCATGTCGTTTATTTTTCCGGTAACTATCAATCGCCTTGTTTTTCGCGATCCTCAAAATATAGCGTTTAAGCTCTTCAGTGCTCAAGCTATGGAGCTTTTCCAAGTTCTTATAAAGAGTAATAAACGTCTCTTGAACCGCATCTTCAGCCTGTTGAATATTATTTAAAATAGAATACGCTACATAATAAATTTTTTGTTCGTACAACTCGTATAGCTCTTCCATCTTTTCATAATCGTTATTTGTAACTTTCATATAATTCCTCCTCTCACTCTATATAACGAATGAGCACTGTACTTTGTGACACTGCAAAATCTTTTTATAGATAAAATTTAATAATAGAATAAACAAAAGCCCAATTTCTCTATTGTAACTGAGAAATTGGGCTTTTTAATATTAGAATTTTCCTGACTGTATCTCTAAGAAAAATTCTTTTACACCTTTTCAATATGCAGTATTTGCTCTATCGCTTCTTTTAACAAATTCTTTGTCTCTTCAAAGTTATGATTCTTCTTTTCCTCCGGTTGCACCGTATAAAACTCAGCAAACGAACGCTCTTTATATCTTGGTACGACATGCATATGGTAATGTGTTAACTCGTTAAATACTCCACCATTTTGACAAACTGTAATTCCATCTGGTTTATATAATGCCTTAATCGCTTTTGCAATCAGCTTAGAAGCATCCATAATTGATCTTGCTACAACGTCATCTAATTCTTCTACTTCTACAACATGTTGCTTTGGCACAATTAAAGTATGTCCTGGGTAGAAAGGCGCATGATCTAAAAAGCAAGTTACATAATCATCTTCATATACTTTATATATTTTTTCCTCTTCGTTTGCTAATTTACAACCTAAACAGTCCACTACACTTTCCCCTCTTTCTAAAAACATAAAAACGTGAGAATACGGCTCTCACGTTTTTATGTTTCATTTTATTAGTTCAATTGTTTCCGTAACCTTTATACTATCTTTTACAGATTGAACAATCGTACAATTTTTCACTGCAAGCTGCAATGCTTTGTCCAACTGCTCTTCTGTAATGTTTTCCGCTTTAATTTTATATTGCAAATGAACACTTTCAACTGGTTTGGATAAAGCTTCACTTCTACCAATTTCAGTTTCGATCGTAAACGTATCGTATGTAATACGTTTCTTTTCTAAAATTGTTCGAAAGACAATTGCACTACATCCTGCGATAGAAGAAACGAGTAATTGTAACGGTGAATACCCGTTTTCTTTTCCAATCGCTAATTGAGCGTACGATAAATCTGCCTTTATATCATCGTGTTTGATTGTTAGTTTCATTTGTTTTGTCCATCTCCACTTTCATCGGTTTCTGCTGTTTCTTACTCATATAATAATAATATATATAGCAGAAAATGATAAATGGAATACCGCAGTATAACGCCATTCTTTGTTCAGGAATAAACGCTAAACTAATAACAACGATGCTATTTGTAATTAAAGCTAAAATTGGAACAATCGGATATAGTGGTGTTCTATACTTTAAGTCCTCTAACTTTCCTCCGCCTTTTATATACTGACTTCTAAAGCGAAGTTGCGATAGAGCAATAATGATCCAACTTGAAACAGCCGATAAACCAGCTATCGATAATAAGTACATGTATACTGTATCTTCTGCAAGGAAACTTGTGAATAGGGATAATCCAGCTACCGCAATCGTTACGACTAGCGCTGTAATTGGAATACCACGTTTATTTACTTTCTTGAAAGAAGTTGGTGCCATTCCTTCATTTGCAAGTGACCATAATATACGTGTCGCTGCATATAATCCAGAGTTCGCTACAGATAATAACGCAGTAATAATAACAAAGTTCATAATATCAGCTGCATATGGAATACCGATTTTATCAAATACAACTACGAATGGACTTTCAATTACGCCTGCTTCCTTCCAAGAAATTAATCCTACTAAAATTGTCATTGTTAAAATGAAGAATAACATAATGCGCCATACTGTATTACGGATCGCACGTGGAATTGTTTTTTCTGGATTTTCACTTTCTCCCGCTGCAATCCCGATTAACTCTGTTCCTTGGAACGAGAAGTTAACTGTAATCATTGTAAGTAATACGGCAGCTAGTCCATTCGGGAAAAGTCCACCATCGCTTACAAAGTTAGAGAAAAGAGGTGCTGCTTCTTTTCCGTCATATGATATAAATCCTAATAATGCACTACCACCAAGAACAACAAATGCAAGGATTGTAATTACTTTAATACTAGAAAACCAAAATTCTAATTCAGCGTAGCTTTTCGCTGAGATAGCATTTGACGCATATAGAATAACGCCGAATACAAGGCACCATACCCAAACATCAACATTTGGAAACCATCTTTTCATCATTAAACCTATTGACGTTAATTCTAGACCCACTGTTACTGCCCAGCCGAGCCAGTATAACCAACCAATCATAAAGCCTGTTCCTGGTCCAATAAACTTCGTTGCATACTTTTGGAAAGATCCCGAAACCGGCATTGCTACCGTTAACTCTCCAAGACAAAGCATTGTTAAATACATAATAAATCCGCCTACTAAATATGAAAGGATGGCCCCCCCTGGTCCAGCCTGATTAATGGTGTAACCCGAACCTAAGAAAAAACCAGTTCCAATTACACCACCAAGTGCGATCATAAATAAATGTCTACTCTTCATCGTACGATGTAATTTCTCATTCGTTGGTTGCTGCATCTAAATCCTCCCCCTACAAATACCCCTATATCTTGTTAAAATTTTCTGATAATAAAAATATACACGAAAGCGATTACATTTTCTATATAAAATTAAAACTTTTCTGATAAAATAATATAAAAAATCTAATTATAGCTAGATTTAGATTCTATTTAGAGGAAAATAAGGAGAAACAAGGAAAAACCCTTACATATATTGTAAGGGTTAACGAAGTTCTAATCTTCTGGATAAAATTGATAAACTATAATTTACGATAAAGTACATACAAGCTACTACCATAAACGTTGGAATCATATAATTCACATTTTGCCCGCTAATAATTTGAGCATTATGCATAAGCTCTGGCAGTGATATAACAACTGCTAATGCTGTATCTTTCAGCAATGAAATAAATTGACTGACAAGCGGTGGAACCATTCTTCTTAATGCTTGTGGTAAAATGATATGCCAAAGCGCTTGCACATACGTTAATCCTGAAGATCTTGCGGCCTCAATTTGTCCTTTTTCAATCGATAATAGACCACTTCGAACAATTTCAGATATCATTGCTGCTTCAAATATTGTTAAAGCAACAATTACAGCTGTTATAATTTCTAATTTCAAGCCTGCTTCTGGTAGTGCAAAATACGTGAAAAATATAATCAAAAGTAGTGGTAAATTTCGAATTACTTCAACGATAATTCCTAATACTTGTGAGACGACAGGTATTTTCATGTAGCGCAATATCCCTATTACACTACCAATAATAAAGCTAAGTACAATTGCTACGAGTGCTACCTCTAACGTTATAAGTAATCCTTTTAATAAAAATAGAATATGATCCCCTGTAATTGCTCCCTTAAAATCCATTTACACCGCCTCCTTTGCTAAGCGTTTTTCTAAATAACGCACTAGCATACTGAGCGGAATTGTTAATATTAAATAAAACATCCCGACAAATATATATACATCAAACGTAACAAACGTCTTCGTTGAAATTAAATCTCCTTGATACATTAAATCAGCACCAGCAATAATTCCAAGTATTGAGGAGTTTTTAACTAAATTGAGAAACTGGTTTCCTAAAGGGGGAATTACAATTTTCATAGCTTGAGGTAAAACGACATGGTACATTGCTTGCGTATAAGTCAATCCTGAGGAACGTGCTGCTTCCATCTGACCTTTCTCGACTGATAGAATACCAGCGCGAATAACTTCCGCAATAAACGCTGCTGTATATACGGTAAGCGTAACTGTTCCTGCTACAAAACCATTTAAAGTAATTCCTATTACAGGTAACGCGAAATAAAATATAAATGCAATTAATACGAGTGGAATATTTCTTACAAACTCTACAAAAGCTGAACCTACCCAATTTAAAATACGAATCGGTGCGATGCGCATTACTGCCAAAATTACTCCTAAAATAAAACTGCCTATCAATGCAATTACACTAGACATAACTGTATATTTAAATCCTTCTAAATACATATCAATGTTATTCGTTAATATAGAAAAATCAGGCACATATTCTCCCCTCTTTCTTTACAAGAAGAGGATGAGCACTCTCATCCTCTCACTTTTACTATTTATCAAGAAAAATAAAGTTTCACTTTACTTCTCTTGTTTTTGACCGATCCATTTTTCATACAATTTATCGTATTCCCCGCTCGCCTTCATATCTTTTAGTAAGTTATTAATCTCTTTCGTTAAATCGTCTGCACCTTTTTGCACTGCAATTCCGTACGGTTCATCTGTAAAAATTTTTCCTACTACTTCATAATTAGAATCTTGTTTTGCCATTCCGTAAAGGATTGCATTATCTGTCGTTAACACATCACCTTTACCTGCCTTTAACGCTGTAAATGCCTCACTATAATTTTCAAATTCTAATACAGTCGCTTCTGGTGACTTTTGACGAATGTTATTTGTAGATGTTGATCCTTTTACAGCTAATACTTTAACGCCTTGTTTTATATCATCGATTCTCTTAATATTGCTTCCTTTTTTCACAAGTAACGATTGTCCGGCTTTAAAATATACATCTGAGAAATCCACTTCTTTTTTGCGCTCTTCCGTAATTGTCATTGTCGCAATAATTGCATCAATATCACCATTTTTCAGCATTGGAATACGTGTTTTAGACGTTACTTCTTTCAGCTCTAGCTTCTTTTCATCTCCAAGAATTTTTTTCGCAAGTGCCTTCGCAACATCAACATCGAATCCTTCTACTTGCCCTGTTGAAGGATTTTTTAATCCAAATAAATTCGTATCATTCTTCACCCCGACTACTAATTTTCCTCGTTTCTTAATTTGCTCAACAGCCCCGCCTTGCTTCGTATTTGTTTCCTTTGCCTCATCTTTCTTACTTCCGCATGCAGCAACAACAAGCACGAATAAACATGAAAATACGATTAAAGTAAATAACTTTTTCATTTTAAGCATGGAATTCCTCCTCTAATGATTTAGCACCCGACTTAAAAATAAACGAGCTCTTTCTTGTTCAGGATTTGCAAAAAATTGCGCCGGTGTCGTATCTTCAATAATTTGACCATCATCCATAAATAAAATCCGATCTGCTACTTCTCGCGCAAATCCCATTTCATGCGTGACAACGACCATTGTCATCCCTTCTTTAGCTAGCGTTTTCATAACATCAAGTACTTCCCCGATCATCTCCGGATCAAGAGCAGACGTAGGCTCATCGAACAGCATAATTTCCGGCTGCATCGCAAGTCCTCTAGCAATTGCTACTCTTTGCTGTTGTCCTCCGGATAATTGATGTGGATATACATTAGCCTTCTCCGGGATTCCTACTTTCTCTAAATAAAACATTGCTGTTTTCTCTGCTTCTTCTTTGGAAACTTTATTTACTTTAATCGGTGCTAGTGTAATATTTTGCAGAACTGTTTTATGTGGGTATAAATAAAAATGTTGAAAGACCATCCCAATATTTCGCCGCAATTCATTCATGTCCGTCTTTTTATTGTGTACCTCTGTATTTTGTACAATTAATCCTCCATCTGTAATTGCCTCTAATTGATTTATACATCGAAGCAATGTACTTTTTCCTGATCCTGAAGGCCCGACAACTACTACCACTTCTCCTTTTTTCACTTGCACATTAATATTTTTCAAAACTTGAAAATTACCATAATATTTATTTACATTACGAAATTCTATCAACATACTCCCCCTTCCCCTAACAACGCATGTACATTCTTTTTATATTCAAAAATAGTCCCAAAAATAACTTTCAGCTTCAATTTGTCCATAAAAAAAGCAAAGGGTTTCCCCTTTGCTTCTTCATTTCTATTCTATTAAGATACTTCTTCTTTCTTATCTTTCCCGTATTCATGCTCCCAAAAATCAGCATTTTTAATTCCTAATGGCTGCGGATCGAATACTGGATCTTTTCCTTCTTTTTTCTGTTTTTCATAATCCTTTAATGCGACTAATGCAGGTTTTTGTAATAATAAAATCGCAATGATATTTACCCATGCCATAATTCCTACACCGATATCACCTAAAGCCCACGCCGTTGCTGCTGTTTTAATACAGCCGTAGAATACAGCTCCTAAAAAAACAAATTTTAGTACAATAGACAACCAAGGACGGTCTTTATCACGATTTAAGTACGCGATATTCGTTTCTGCAATGTAGTAATACGCCATAATTGTTGTAAACGCGAAGAATAATAACGAGATTGCAACGAAACCGTTTCCAAATCCAGGAAAAACAGATTCTACCGCCGCCTGTGTATATCCTGGTCCTGGCTGAGCGCCATTTAATTTATTAACGATAAAGTTTTTTCCGCTTGCATCAAATACGTTATACATGCCTGTAATAATCATCATAAATGCTGTTGCTGAACAAACAAATAATGTATCAATGTAAACGGAAAATGCTTGCACTAAACCTTGCTTAGCTGGATGTGATACTTCAGCTGCTGCTGCTGCATGTGGTCCAGTTCCTTGCCCTGCTTCATTGGAATAAATACCTCGTTTTACTCCCCAAGAAATTGCTAAACCGATAATACCACCGAAAGCCGCTTCTAATGCAAAAGCACTTCTTATAATTAGCATAAATGCTTCTGGCAACTTTTCAATATTCATAGCAACAATAACGCAAGCTACTAAAATATAACCAACTGCCATAAACGGTACGACAACTTGTGCAACGTTAACAATTCGCTTTACTCCACCGAAGATGATAATAGCTAGTACAACAACTAATAAAGCCCCTGATACGGTAGTGTTAATTCCAAAAGCTGTTTCTAAACTTACAGCAATACTATTTGCCTGCACACCTGGCAGTAAAAGCCCCGTTGCAAGAATTGTCGCTGCAACGAATACTAATGCATACCATTTCACACCTAAACCTTTTTCAATGTAATAAGCAGGTCCACCACGAAACTGTCCTTGATGTTTCGTCTTATATATTTGCGCTAATGTAGATTCTATATAAGCTGATCCTGCTCCTAAAAAGGCCACTGCCCACATCCAAAATACAGCTCCTGGTCCACCGAAGGCAACCGCTGTTGCTACCCCAGCTATATTCCCCGTCCCAACGCGTCCTGATAACGAAAGTGCTAACGCTTGAAATGAAGAAACACCAGCCTCTGATTTTTCACCTTGAAATGTCAGCTTCACCATTTCTCCTACATGCCTTACTTGTAAAAACCTCGTTCGAATGGAAAAATATAAACCTACTCCTAAACATAAATAAACAAGTGCTGGACTCCAAACAATATTATTTAACCAATTCACGAAAGCTTCCAACATTCCCCCTCCTTCTTTATAAAGAATATTCAGAATATATATAAAATTATAAGTGTATACTGAATCTAGGACAATATTATTTTAATAAAGTAAACATATTTTTGTATAAAAAAACAAAGTATATATTTGTTTTATATACTTTGTTTCGAACTAAATGTATTATATATTCACAATTGCTTCTCTTTTTATAATTCTTTCATATAGCTCTTCTGATAATTCTCGGAAGTTATCTGGCATACCTTTCCCCTTAAACTTCTTTTGAAGTGTACCGTATAAACCAACATCACGTAGACGTAAAAACAACGGTAACGATTCATACCAACTATCCGCCAGTCTGTGCTCATGCTCATAGCCTTTTCGTAACACTTGTAGCTGTTTACGAGCAAAGTCTGTCTTCTCTTCCGCTGTCCATGGTGTAAATAGAATAGAGTAATAGAGAACCATCGCTAAATCATGTATAAAGTAATTATAAGCCGCATCATCAAAATCAAAGATTGTTAGCTCTTTACCATCATAATGAAAATTACCGGGATGGATATCACCGTGCATAAGACCGAACGTTTCTCTTTCAACTGGAAGGGCCTTAATCTCATCCATTAATACCGCTGCAATCTTTTTCACTTGATCATCTTCTAATTCATTAACAATTCCACTTTCGTCTTCTTCCCACGTATCACGATAGTCTGTTTTAGGATAGCTCATTGTTAGGCGATGCAGTTGTCCAATCGCTTTTCCCCATGCTTCAAAGTAAGCCTCTCCCCAATAAGGTGATTCCTCTCCTTTTACTTGCTCACCTTTTGCATATGTAAATAAAGAAGCAAAAAAGAAAGTGCTATCTTCCGCTCCAATTTCTTCTACAAGATTTTGAGAAGTTGAGTTAAGAGGTCCTGCTACCTTTGCCCCATGCTCCGCAACATATCGTAAAAAATCTAGTTCAGCTTCAACTTCTTTTTTAGAGCGATGCGAAGAATGCGTTAAACGTAATACATAGTCCTCATCATTATCTCCCTTCGCCTTAAAAATATAATTTTCAAAATCTCCAAGCGGCTTCTCTTCCACTGTTACATGAAATGCCTTTGCCGCTCTTCTTAAAATCTCTTTCGTAAAAACACGTTCTACAGCTATTTCCATATGTATCCCTCCTATATATCTTCTTAATTCGACACAAATGTGAGAAGTACTGCTATGAAATTGAATAATGCGTAGAAGATGCCGGGAGATAACTTTAAATCCATTTTTTCTCAAATATTCCAAGCATAAATTTTTCACAAACAACAAAAATTAACAGAAGGAATTTTATTCTAAAAGAGGTGGAAATTATGACACAACAAGAAGAACAGCAAAAGAGTAAGAATCAAAAGCATATGTTTCCATCACTTCCGGAAAATATTAATTACATTGAAAATAAGCTCTGTCATTCAGATGATATAAAAAAATTAGATATCCCTTTTCAAAACGGAAAAGGAATAATTTTATATATCGAATCTTTAGCAGACCCAAATTTAATTCATCAATTAGCTCTTGAACCCTTATTAACTCGATCTGATCTATCTTTAGATAAAGCATTTTCTACATTAAATATGAAAAAAGAAACGAATTTAAATTACGGTGTACAACTTTTATTACAAGGTAAATCTTTATATTTCCATGAACATGTCGAAAGCTTTTGTACTTTTGAAACAGCATTATCTTTAAAAAGAGCTATAACAGAACCTGATAATGAAGGGATTGTACGCGGACCACATACTGGTTTCGTAGAAGATTTAGCAACCAATTTAGCGTCTATTCGTAAACTCATAAAAAGTCCAAATGTCGTCGTTAAATATTTCACACTTGGTGAAGAAATGCACACGAAAGTGGCAATTACTTATATTCAAAATATAGCTAATGACGATCTCGTTGCAGAAGTGAAAAGAAGATTAGAAATGATTAAGACAGACGCACTCATGCCACCAGGCTACATACAAGAATTTATAGAAGATACGTCTTTCTCACCATTCCCACAGCAATTAAATACAGAGCGCCCAGATAGAACTGCTGCTAATTTAATGGAGGGACGAGTCGCTATTTTATCAGATGGAGATCCAACAGCACTTATCGTTCCTGTTACACTCTTTGCCTTCTATCAATCACCAGATGATTATAATAACCGCTGGATCGTCGGTTCTTTCGTCCGAATGATTCGCTTAGTAAGTTTCTTAATCGCCTTTCTCTTACCAGCTATATATATCGCAACCGTCGCTTTTCATCCAGATGTGTTGCCACTCGAACTCGTCTATACAATTAAAGCCTCATTAGAACAAGTGCCACTTCCTCCTATTTTTGAAGCTCTCTTAATGGAATTGATCTTCGAATTATTACGAGAAGCTGGTATTCGTTTGCCGAGCCGCGTTGGACAAACAATCGGTATTGTAGGCGGTTTAGTAATTGGGGATGCAATTGTAAAAGCTGGACTCGTTTCTTACACAATGATTATCGTTGTAGCTTTAACTGCAATTGCTTCTTTTCTCGTACCATCAAATGATATGAGTTCAGCAGTTCGGATTCTGCGTTTCCCGTTAATGGTTCTTGCTGCTATATTCGGCTATGTAGGGATTTCATTCGGCATAATTATAACTTTCGTTCATTTATGTCAACTTCATTCTTTTCATACACCATATCTTTCTCCTCTTGCACCAATGCGGATAAAAGATATGAAAGATTCCTTTGTAAGATTTCCAATTTGGTCATTTTGGGAACGACCACATGATTCAAAACCAAAAAAAATGCAACGACAACATGTAACGAGAGAGGATGAGAACGGTGACAAACACGCAAAGTAAAATTTCACTTGTTCAATTGACCTTTTTCGTTATCCAATGTCAAATCGGGGTTGGTATACTTTCTCTCCCAAACCGTCTTCACCCAATAGCAAAAGGTGGTGGATGGATTTCTGTTCTCATTGCGGGGCTGGCAACTCAACTTATCATTTTACTCATGTGGTTTTTATTAAGAAGGTTTCCTGATGCAAATATGTATGAAATTGCTTGTATGATGTTTGGTAATAAATTTGGAAAACTATTAGGGTTTTCTTATGTTTTTTATTTTACTCTTATCGGTATGACCGTTATGTTAAATGCATGTACCGTCATTAAAATATGGATTTTACAAGCAACTCCTTGGTACGCAATTCTCCTATTATTTACAATAGCTTGTTGCTACGTAGCCTATAATACCTTTAAAGTAATTGTACGATTTTATGTCATGGCCTCTATTCTCATTTTACCTATGGCGCTTTTAATTGGACTTGGGCTCTCACGGGCTGATTTTTCTTATATTTTTCCCATTACAGAGGCTGGATGGTGGAATATTATTAAAGCATCGAAAGAAACAATTACAGCTATGTATGGTTTTGAAATCTTTCTCATCGCATTTCCTAAAGTAAATGGGACTGCTGTTGCAAAACTAAAGGCAATTTCTATCGCTAACGGATTCGTAACTCTTTTTTATGCTTTTACTGTTTGGATTTGCTTTATCGTATTTAGTCCAAAGCAAGTTGAGCTTATTCCAGAGCCAGTTGCTTACTTATTGCGCTCCTTACATATTGGGATTGTAGACCGTACTGATTTAATATTCATACCAATTTGGATGATAACTGTCGTAGCTTCTATTGCTAGTTGTTACGCTGCTGCTTCTATAGGTATTGGGCATATATTCAACCTTGCTAATCATAAAAAATCTGTTCCAATTGTTGGAGTTATTTCTTTTAGTATCGCCTTATTTATAGATACACCTGAAGAATTAAAATTGATTGCAAATTTCACTGATAAATTCACTTATATTTTCATTATCGTTCTTCCTTTTTTATTTCTTCTTTATTCCTTATTAAGAAATAAGAAAGGAGCTCCATATGCACAAAAAAAACAGTTAAATTATGTAGTATCTTATGTGCTAGCTCACTTCTTTCTGGTTGCTGGGATCAAGAGCCTTTAAGAGAGGCTAGATTAGCTTATAGTATTGGATTTGATATTACAGAAGAAAATCAACTTCAGCAAACGGTTGAACTTGTAAGAAGTTCAGGAAGCCAACAATCTTCATTTGAAAATGAAATACATTCAGCAACCGGCCGTAACATACGCGATACTAGCGATACTTTGAAAGAAAATGTGACTGGAAATATTCGCTATTTCAAATACGGTGTGCAACTATTGGGAACAAAAATTCAAAAAAAGGGGATATTACCTTATTTAGATATTAGTTTTCGGGACCCTACAAACCCCACTGCTCTGGTAAAACTTATTTCAGTAGATGGTGAAACAGCTGCAATACTAGAAAAAAAGAAAGTAGGAAATTTACTAATTGGAGATTTTCTAAAGAAAAAAATTAAAAGCTTAGAGGACATGAGCATATTTCCAAATGAAACTTTGGAAACAGCCGCTACAAAAATGTTAGATCCCGGCAAAGATTTCACCCTCCCATCTATAAAGCTAAAAGGAAAAGAAGTTGTAACCAATGGGATAGCTCTATTTAATAAGGATAAATTAACTGGGCTTTTACCTTCACGACAATCGGTACTCTTCGTATTACTAACTGATAAAATGGGAACGAGCGCTCGCATAACCCAAAAGCTTACAAATAGCGATTCATCTAATACGTCTGACTACATTACCATTGACGTGAGCAATCAGAAATTAAAACGAAACTTAAAAATAACAACAGATAAAAAAGGAGATGTTTATGCTCACATTAAGCTCCAATTAAAAGTTATAGCACTTGAATCTCCGAGAGATAATCTTTACAAAATGGATGAAAGAAAAAAACTAAATAAAGAATTGTCTAAACAACTTACGAAAGAAGCTAAAAAGATAACGAAAAAGTTACAAAAAGCAAACTGTGATGCTTTCGGTATCGGCAGACACCTTATCGCCTATCACCCTAACTTATGGAAGAAGAAAAATTGGAATAAAGATTATGCAAAAGTAAAATTCAAACCTGAGGTAGAGGTAAACATTTTGTACAGTGGTGTCCTAAAATAAAAGGTTGTATGCCCATGCGGCATACAACCTTTTTATTTCGTATATCGATATACAATTGATTCATATGGTCTTAAGTTAAGCTTTGTAATATCATTGCTGGAATCTTTATAATTCGACAGTAGTATTTCTTGTTTCATTCCATCTAATTGAACGTGCGCTGGTACAGAGTACGTTATTTCTTCTCCATAGAAGTTATTTATAACAAGTAGTACTTCACTTTCTGTAGTACGAGTATATGCCCAAATTTTAGGATCATTTTTATCCAAAATAGCATATTCTCCTTCTGTAATTACATCATACGTTTTTCTAAGTTCTATTAACTTTTTATAATGATAAAATACAGACTCTTTATCTTCTAATGCCTTCTCTACGTTTATTTCTGTAAAGTTTTCAGCCACTGAAATCCAAGGTGTACTTGTTGTAAAACCACTGTTCATCTCTTCATTCCACTGCATCGGAGTGCGAGAGTTGTCACGAGATTTCTGCTTTAAAATCCCTATAATCTCTTCTTTTGATAGCCCTTCTTTTAGCTTTATATCATATATATTTAACGATTCCACATCACGATATTGCTCGATGGATTCAAATTTAGGATTCGTCATACCGATTTCTTCCCCTTGATAAATATAAGGCGTTCCTTGCAGCATGTGCATGGCTGTCGCTAACATTTTCGCAGATTCGTTTCGGTATTTTCCATCATCACCAAAGCGTGACACGATGCGAGGCTGGTCATGATTACACCAAAATAACGCATTCCATCCTCCGCCCTTTTGCATTTCAATTTGCCAGTTAGACATAATCTCTTTTAATTTAATAAAATCAAACTCTGCTTTCGTCCACTTATCACCATTCGGATAATCTACTTTTAAATGATGGAAACTAAACGTCATGCTCAGTTCATTACGCTCAGGATTAGAATATTTAATACAATTATCAATTGTCGTAGATGACATTTCTCCAACTGTAATTACATCTTTTCCTGCAAAAACTTTTCGGTTCATCTCTTGTAAATATTCATGAACACGCGGACCATCTGTATAATACTTGCGTCCATCACTTGTCGCAGTATTACCTTCATCGTTTAAGAAACATTGGTCTTTTGAAATTAAGTTAATGACATCTAATCGGAATCCTGTTACCCCTTTATCCAGCCAAAAACGCATCATATCATATACTTCTTCGCGAAGTTGTTCATTTTCCCAATTTAAATCAGCTTGTGTTTCATCAAATAAATGTAAATAATATTGCTCCGTCTTCTCATCATATTTCCAAGCAGATCCACCAAACTTAGACTGCCAATTATTTTTTTCATCACGCCAAATATAGTAATTACGATATGGACTATTTTTATCTTCCTTCGCTTCTTTAAACCACTTATGTTCAGTCGAACTATGATTTACAACAATATCAAGCATAATTTCAATGTTACGTACTTTCGCTTCTGCTAAAAGTTCCTCAAACTCTTCCATCGTTCCGTAAGATGGATCAATGCTGTAGTAATCACTTACATCATATCCATTATCATTTTGTGGTGATTGGTATATCGGTGTTAACCAAATATAATCCACTCCGAGTTCTTTTAAATAATCTAGTTTCTCTGTAACCCCTTTTATATCACCGGTTTCTTTATTGTAATAGCTATTAAAGCTCTTCGGATAAATTTGATAGACTACACTTTTATGCCAATCCTTCATGTTTAACTTCCTCCTACTTCTGTTTGACTCTTTTTGCAAATAACCATGTTAAAGTAAATGGGATTATAACTGCAATAATCATTCCTACAATAAACATTGGAATCGATTTCGGAATGATAGAAATAAATGCTGGCAATCCGCCAATTCCGATAGCAGGTGCTAATACACCATTTAATGTAATGAATATCGCTGCCACAGCAGACCCTATAATCGCTGCATAGAACGGGAACTTATTTCGTAAATTCACACCAAACATCGCTGGTTCTGTAATACCGAAGTATGCTGAAATGGCTGATGTTGATGCCATACTTTTATCATTTTGATTTTTAGAAATCCAGAACATTGCAAGTGCCGCACTACCTTGCGCAATGTTAGAAAGAGCAATCATTGGCCAAATGAATGTGCCACCGTGCTGTGCAATCAATTGTAAATCAATTGCAATAAACATATGATGCATACCTGTAATTACAAGCGGTGCATATAATGCTCCAAACAATACTGCTCCAACTACTGGTACTGTTTCATATACACCTACTAATCCTACTGTTAATAAATCTCCAATATGACGTGTAACCGGACCGATAA
The DNA here is from genome assembly GCF_038008465.1 of Bacillus sp. CH_48. NCBI lineage: Bacteria > Bacillati > Bacillota > Bacilli > Caryophanales > Bacillaceae > Bacillus > Bacillus sp. CH_48. The sequence continues at coordinate 891,026 of NZ_JBBOZF010000001.1, forward strand.
TTCCTAATGCTAACACACCTGTCACAACGATTGTTGTAATTGGTACAACTAATAATTGAATTGCATTTGGTACATGTTTCTTTAAGAAAATTTCCACTTTACTTAATACAAAAGCTGCTACTAAAACAGGTAAAATTTGTCCTTGATATCCTACCTTCTCAATTTGGAACAGTCCTAAAATATTGAAGTACTCAATCTTTTGACCCTCTAAACCAGTCGCTGCTTTTCCATAGTCCCAAGCGTTTAATAAGGCCGGGTGCACAAGCATTAATCCCATAACAATCCCTAGTATTGGACTACCACCAAAACGCTTCGTTGCTGACCACCCGACAAGTGCTGGTAAGAATACGAATGCTGTATTGGCCATCATATTAATTAAATCCCAAAGCCCGCCTAAGTTCGGATAAACATCTAATAAATTTTTCCCATCAAAAAATAAGTCCTTTGCCCCTAATAGATTGTTAATACCCATTAGTAAACCAGCTGTTACGATCGCTGGTAATATCGGCATAAATACATCCGAAAATATTTTCACAAACTTTTGAGCTGGATTTAACTTCTGATTTCCAGAATCTTTTACGTCAGCTACAGTCGATTCTTCCATACCTGCAAGCGTTATCAATTCAGCGTAAACACGATCTACATCCCCTGGACCAATTACAACTTGAAATATACCAGCGTTATGAAACGCTCCTTTCACTAATGAAACAGACTGTAATTTATCATTATCTATTTTACTTTCATCTTTTAAAGCGATACGGAGCCTTGTCACACAATGTGCAGCTTGTTCAATATTGTCTTTCCCACCAATATACTGCAACACTTCCTCTGCTGTTTTACGATAGTCTTTCCCCATATTCCCGTCCCTCTTTTCTTTTTTTGATACCGTTTACAATTACATATTAACTCGTATATATAAGTTAGTCAACACTCGTATATACGAGTTTGTGTTTTTTTTTTATAAAAAAAGAGATGAAACAATATTTTGTTCCACCTCTTTACTTCCTGCGTGCCACATCCGAAAAGTGAAAAATATCTAAACGGTGGCGTGATTCTGTGTATTCAAACTGACTTCCATCATACAAATGTGTAAAGTTTTTCACAACGACAACATAGTCTGTTCCATTTAAATCTAAATACTTTCTGTCATCCTCTGTACACGGCTGTACTTCAATTACCCTCTGCGAATAACTAATATGTAGCCCAAGCTCTTTCTCAATGTATTTATAAATCGATGCAGTTGCAATTTCTTTCGTTAATCCTGGAATAAACTCAGATACAAAATGATTTATATCTAAAATTACTTTTTCTCCATCAATATTTCGTACACGTTTAATATGATCAATCTCTGTTTTTTCTTTTACATTTAATAATTTCGCAATTTCTTTTGTGGCTTTTTCTTTGTCCATTTCCACAACTTCCGTAATACAATGACGTCCTAAACGTTCATTTTCTTCTTGGAAACTTACAATACCGCCAAAATTAAATTCAATATTTTTTCGCTTTAAAACAAAAACACCTTTTCCATGAATTTTTTGCACATATCCACGCTCTTGCAGTAAATCTACAGCTTTTCTTACCGTGCCTCGGCTTGCCTCATACTGCTTCATTAATTCTGTTTCTGATGGGATTTTGCATCCCTCTTTTAATTGTTTATTATCAATAGATTTACTGATTTCTGTATAAATTTGTTCATACTTACTCATCATCTACAATAGCCCCTTGTCACCTTCTAATTCTATATGTATTATAACATGCTTCACTCTTCTGCCAATCTCTCACTTATTTTCCAGTACAAGAAAAATATAGGTAAATATTTAATCTTTAAAACGTATTTTTATAAAAATTTTTATATTTTTCTTTTCATTCAAAAAAACATGTAGTATACTAACTTCAAAATCAGAGGAGAAAGGGAGCAAAGAACTATGCTTACTTATACAACAACTGTAGTTTCATTTGCACAAAAACATCATCATCATACGTAACCCTTGAAACCTAGCGGAAAAATTACGCGTAGGTACAAGGGTTATTCCCGTTGTACCTACGCTTTGGCGAAAGAGCCATGTAGGTATTTTTTTATCTACATGGCTCTTTTTTTATTGTCAAAAAGCTAGTAAAAAATGATGTTTAAGCAAAACTTACTACAAAGGAGTTAACAAAAATGGAAACGAAAAAATGGGGATTATGGGTTTTAACAGCATTTGTTATCGGGAATATGGTTGGCGGTGGCGTATTTATGCTTCCAGCAAATTTAGCACAAGTATCAGGGCCAATGGGTTCTACACTCGCATGGAGTATTACAGGCCTTGGCGTATTTATGATTGCACTTGTATTTGGAAATTTAGCGATTCGGAAACCAGAATTAAAAGCTGGACCACAAAGCTACGCTCAAGCGATGTTTCCTTCAAAAAAAGCTGGTAAAGTTGCGGGATATAGTATGGCATGGGGATATTGGGCTGCTAACTGGGCTGCAACAGCATCTGTTATTATTTCCTTTGCTGGATATTTATCAACATTCTTTCCAGTTTTACAAAGTAAGCAAATTCTTTTTTCAATAAACGGATTTTCACTAGAACTCGGAAAAGGATTAACTTTCCTCGTATGTAGCCTTATGCTGTGGGGAATTCAATATATTCTTTCTCAAAATATTGATCGAGCTGGAAATATGAATCTACTTGCTACCATTGCAAAAATTATCGGATTTACAATGTTTATTGTAATTACATTATTCATTTTCAATGCCTCTAATTTCGGAGACGGTCAAACCTTTATGAATGAAGCAGGACAATCCATCTCGTTAGGTGGACAAATCAATTCAGCTGCTATTGCAACACTCTGGGCATTTATCGGTATTGAATCAGCAGTTATGCTTTCTAATCGTGCAAAATCACAGCGCGATGTAAAAAAAGCTACGATTTTCGGATTAATTATCGCTCTTCTTATTTACATGTCAATTACTTTACTTACAATGGGAGCTCTTCCGCAAGATGCTTTAAAAGAGTCTCAAAAACCATTAGTAGACGCATTAAATTTAGCAATTGGAAATAAAGGCGCATATATCATGGCTTTACTCGCTCTTATATCTTTATTTGGATCTACAGTTGGTTGGATTGTTGTTAGTTCAGAAGTACCTTACCAGGCAGCAAAGAATGGACTTTTCCCTAAGTTTTTCGGGAAAACAAATAAAAAAGGTAGTCCTTCAAAATCATTATTGATTACAAATGTAATGACGCAAATTTTCTTATTTTCAACGATTTCTGGTACTGTTTCAGAAGCGTATAGTTTCGCTATTGTCGTAGCAACATTAGCCTATTTAATTCCATACCTAGTTTCTACTCTGTACCAATTCAAACTGGTTATTACAGGAGAAACGTATGATATAATGCCTGGTTCTCGAATAAAGGACGGGATCATCACTACATTAGCATTTGTATACTCAATTTGGGTTATCAAAACGGGAACTGCTGATTTAAAAACGTTCTTCTTAGGAATTGGATTGTTCGTATTAGGTCTTATTCTTTATCCAGTACTAATGAAAGACTCACAAAAAACGGATTAAATAAAGAGAAGCTGCTGGCTTCTCTTTTTTATTAAAAATCTGTAATTAACTTTTCTTTTAACTCTCCTACAGATAAAGGTTTCGCATAATAAAATCCCTGTACATAATCACAGCTCATTGATTGTAACAAACTCTCTTGCTCTACTGTTTCTACCCCTTCAGCAACTACTGCTAAATTTAAACTATGAGCAATTTCAATAACAGATTTTACAATTGTTCGTTCTGGTTGCGCGTGATCATAATGAAATTCACGAATAAAATTACGATCAATTTTCACAATATCCAGTGGTAGTTGTTTTAAATAATATAAGGAAGAATAGCCAGTTCCGAAATCATCCAAAGCAATTAAAACACCCATATTTCTTAATTCTTGTAATGTAGCAATAATATAATCAAAATGGCGGACTGCAATGCTTTCCGTTATTTCTAATATTAAACGGTTCGGAGGAAAACCAGTTCTCTTTAAAATGCTACGTACAGACAAAATAAAACGTTTCTGCATTAATTGTTGTATAGATAAATTCACAGATAACTTTAGTCCTTCTTGATAATTTGGCAATGTTTTAAACAATCGGCACGATTTTTCTAATACCCAGTCTCCTAGCTTTATAATAAGTCCAGACTCTTCAGCTACCGGGATAAATTCGCTTGGTGCAATGGGGCCGTCTTCTGTCATACAGCGTACTAAAGCTTCTATACCAGAATATCTCTTCGTTTTCAAATCAATAATAGGCTGCAATGCTACATCTAACTCTTCATCACGAATTGCCTTTTGCAAAGCAAACTCAACTTTCATTCTACGATTTATTTTCGCCCGTAGCTCATCTGTAAAGAAACATGCAGCGTTTCTACCTTGTTCTTTTGCACTATACATAGCTAAGTCAGAGTTTTTCAATAACGTTTCCACGTCTAGTCCGTCTTGTGGATAAGAACAAAGTCCTAGACTAGCTGAAATGTATACTTCATGGCCTTCCAACATAAATGGTGCCTGAAAACATGACAACACAGATGTCGCTAACTGACTCATATCATCTTGCCTATGATTTTTTGTTAACAGCACAAATTCGTCGCCACCTAGCCTAGCCAGAACATCTTTCTCTCCTAGTACATAATGCAACCGTGAAGCGACTTCGCTTAAAAGTAAGTCCCCTATCATATGACCTAACGTATCATTTACTAATTTAAAACGGTCCAAATCAAAGTAAATCATACCAAATTCTTTTTTATCTGCAATCAATTTATTAACGGTTGTTATTAATTGCAAACGGTTCGGCAAACTGGTTAAAGCATCATGATAGGCAAGTTCCCTATAACGACTTTCACTTAGCCGCAATCTATGTTCTGCTTCTTTTCTACTACTAATATCATTTCGAATTGCGATAAACTGGTATGGCTCTCCTTTTTCATTTAAAAATGGAACAATTGTTGTTTTGACCCAATAATATGTACCATCTTTTGCTCGATTCCGAATCTCACCTGTCCATACTTTCCCATTCAAAATACGTTTCCATAAGTTTTGAAAAAAGGTTTTCGGATGATGTCCTGAATTTAAAATACGGTGATCTTTTCCAATTAATTCTTCTCTTTTGTATTTAGAGATTTCACAAAATTTATCATTTACATATGTAATAAGACCTTTTCGATCTGTAATTGCAACAATTGAAGACTCATCTAATGCTAACTTTAAATCTCGCAATGAAGAGTCATATAATGCATGACCTCTCTGTTCTAGCATGCGCATCTCTCCTTGCTTCCTATCTGACTAAAACACAACCTGTTTCTCTTCATAGAAATAGAGATATTTCATTTTCTAATACTAGCCCATTACATAAATTATCTTTTTAAATAGACCGATTAAAATAACATAATATTATTTGTAATAAAAAGCAATATTATACCGTTTCAATTATAACTAGTAGCTTCTCATCTCCCTAATTATTTCGCACCTTATTATACTGCAATCCTTTTAAGTGGCTCTATCCAAGCCCTGTTTCTAACTAATACCATTCACATCTGATCTCTTTACTCTTTAATAACAAAATAGAAATTAGACCATACTACATAACTATTCACGAATAATAATATGAAAATCTACATTAATGTATATGTTTTTGAATTACAATAACAAAATATTAACATATTTTCACCTTAATTTTGGAAGTATTTTATAAATAAATACCGTATTAAACTAAAAAAGAGGGTAGCCTCTTTTTTAGTTTAATACGAATATGGTATTTGCTGATAACCTGGGTATGGCATTGGATACGTTACAGGGTATGGTGATGGATAAGTTACTGGATATGGCGCTGGATAATACCCTCCACTTGCTGCACCCGTTAATGCGCCAGCTGTCAGTCCACCTAACACTCCTCCTGCAAAGCTTCCAGGGAAAAATCCGCCTCCCCATGAACTACCCCCCCAGCCCCATCCGCCTCCGTGATGATGATGGTGATCATGGTGATTGTGTCCTCCATGGTGATGATGTCCGCCGTTATGATTGTGCCCACCATGATTGTGTCCTCCATGATGATGATTCCGATAATACAATCCATTATTTTCTATATAATTCATGTTTCTCCGCTCCTTTTCGATTTTTTCATTTTCATATGCATTAAGAGTGGGATAAAAATGTGATAGTACACTGTATGTAGGACAAATGCGGAAAGTATAGGTGAAATGTCTATATTTTGTAAAAAAAGCAAAACACCTTATAATAAAGATGTCATATTACATCTTCTATTTAAGAAATCTATATTGAAAAAAGATTAGGGGAATTATATAGAAATGAAGAAGCCTATCGTTCAGTTACTATTAATATTTACAATTGTATCTATCGTTCTGTTCCTATTAAATACATCGTATATTTCGTTATATACATTTGTCGGTGCTCTATGGTCCATCACAATCGTAGGAATTTCATTCGTTATCTTTATAGAAAATAGATCTCCACAAAGTACATTGGCATGGTTTTTAGTATTAGCACTTCTTCCTATTATAGGTGTGCTTTTATACGCTATTTTCGGGCGCAGCCGCTGGAGAAGAAAAAAACATCTCCATCGTTCAGAAGAACAAAGAAAATTATTCCGTGAAATATTAGAAGGAAGAAGACTAGAGTTATTACTCACAGTCCCACTAAATGAACGTTCCATACATTTAACAGAAGTCATACAAAAATTTGGAGGCGGTCCTGCCGCAGATAAAACAACTACAAAACTTTTAACAAACGGAGATCAAACATTTTCAGAAATTTTGCGAGCTATAGAGCAGGCAAAACATCATATACATATTCAATACTACATTTATAAATCTGATGAAATTGGTACAAAAGTTCGAGATGCTTTAATACAAAAAGCAAAAGATGGTGTTATTGTACGCTTCCTTTATGATGGTCTTGGAAGTAACACGTTAAGAAGACGATTTTTGCAACCTATGAAAGAAGCTGGGATTGAAATTGTAGAATTTGACCCTATTTTTTCAGCTTGGTTACTTGAAACTGTCAATTATCGTAACCATCGAAAAATTGTTATTGTAGATGGAGAAATTGGTTTTACCGGAGGACTCAATGTCGGTGATGAATATCTTGGCCGTTCAAAGAAATTTCCTGTTTGGCGTGATAGTCATCTAAAAATAGAAGGAAAAGCATTATATAAATTACAAGCAATCTTTCTAGAAGACTGGCTCTATGCCTCTAGTGGTTTAAATACTTATTCCTGGGATCAATTCATGAATAGACAATACTTCCCAGGTAAAGAGATTTCACATGCAGAAGGTGCTGTTCAAATCGTAGCAAGCGGACCAAGCTCCGATGATAAAAGTATTCGTAATACATTATTAGCTGTTATGGGCTCTGCAAAAAAATCCATTTGGATCGCTACACCCTACTTTATTCCAGATCAAGAAACTTTAACATTATTACGCTTAAGTGCAATTGCCGGAATAGATGTACGGATTTTATATCCAGGTAAAAGTGATAGCATCATTAGTGATCAAGCATCTCAATCCTATTTCACTCCACTTTTAAAAGCTGGTGCTTCTATTTACAGTTATAAAGATGGTTTTATGCATGCAAAAATTGTACTCGTTGATGATACAATTGCAACTATCGGAACAGCGAACATGGATGTACGTAGCTTTGAATTGAATTACGAAATTATTAGCGTACTTTATGAATCAAAAACAGTTCACGATATTAAACGTGATTTTGAAAAAGATTTTAAACATTCAACTGAAATTAAATGGAACTCTTTCCAAAACAGAAGTATAAAAAAACGCATATTGGAGTCTTTCATGAGGCTCATTTCTCCTTTACTGTAAGCAATCAACTTCATCTTGATTGCTTTTTCTTTTCCCTTTATCCTCCTTCCTTTTCTTTGCATACCATATTAAAACAAGTTATCATAAGATGTATTACTTTATGAAAATAATGTTAGGTGGGAAATACATGTTAGAACAATTTCATATACATTCTGATTTAAAACAGCAGCTTTCTACGATTCATGAAAAGAATAAACAAGAAGCTGGTGAAAATGCTCATTTAATCGGTACTAAAATATATAAAGCATCTGATAACAGCATTATCGAAGATGCGATTACAGCACTTCTTCTTGGCAAGAACATTTTATTAAAAGGACCGACTGGTAGTGGTAAAACAGTACTAGCGGAAACTCTTTCTTCTTTATTTCAAAAACCAATGCATAGCATTAACTGCTCTGTCGACTTAGATGTAGAAGGTATTTTAGGATACAACACACTACAAACGAAAGATGGTGCATCTGAAGTTTCATTCGTTAACGGTCCTCTTATGAAAGCAATGAAGAACGGTCACTTCCTATATATTGACGAAATCAATATGGCAAAACCTGAAACTTTACCGCTACTTCACGGCGCATTAGATTACCGTAAAATGATCACAAACCCATTTACACAAGAGGTTGTATACGGTGATGAAGAATACCGTGTAATTGCTGCGATTAACGAAGGTTACGTTGGAACAAGTGAACTAAATGAAGCATTAAAAAACCGTTTCGTTATTATTGAAGTTCCTTACATTCAAGGTGACACATTAAAAGAACTATTATTAGCAGAATCAAAATTAAATGATGTTGCAACAATTGAAAAGTTTGTTGCATTTGCAAGCGACCTTATGCCTTTAGCTCGCGATGGACGTGTAAGTGAAGAAGCAGCAAGTATTCGTGGTATTATCGACGCATGTGATTTAGGTGTATATATTCCTGTTATGCGCGCTATTGAACGAAGCATAATTGCAAAACTTAATGATGAAACAGAACAAATGACTGTCCGTGAATTAGCAGAAAGTTATTTCTTTGAGGGATAATTTATGAGACAAATTTTTAGTGACAAAAAAATTGATGCGTCGCTGTTTCTACAAATGGAAAACTTAATGTATGCCCTTCTAAAAGAAGACGATGCCTATCTTGAATATGGCTATAAAGCATACTACGACGAAATTGAAAAGAAAGTTGTCATTAGTCACTTTTGGGATGATCGAAAAGAAGAAGATACAGTAATCGGATTAAAAAGCGAAGTGTTCTTAAAAGCACTTGGTAATAAACATTACTCGGACATGACTTTAATTCGTTCTTATGCGATTGAATTGCAAGAATCGCCCCTAAAAAAGTTTTTAACACAATTATTTGTTCTATTAGAAGATTTACGCGTTGAGGAAATCGTAAAGAACTTACGTCCTGGCACGAAGCATATTTTTAAACGCCGAAAAGAAATGTACCGCAATTATTTCGGCTCTCAAAATGAAATAAACCGCGTTCGTAATTATCACGGTGATCGTTTGTTTTGCCTATGCTATCTTTCATTAACGAGCGATAAATATGAAATGTTTAATAATGAATATTTTGAGCAAATTGAAGCGATTTTACATGAAACATTCCAAGCACGTAATACAGAAGATATTATGTATGTCGTTGAGAAAATTCGCTATCGCTTAGAGGCGCTTCTTGAAAGTGATATGCTTAACAACTATTTCGGACATGCTCCACTTTACTTATCTGTTCTTGCAGACGAAAAGAACTGTCGCGTCGAAGATTTAGCAAATGATGATACACAGCTTATAGATGACGATGAAAATAAAAACAAAATGGATGAAAGTTTCTCCACATGGCATCGTGAAAATAAAAATAACGAAAACGAGAACTTTTTACGCTTTGAATTAGAAAGCGGAACAAAAACAAACATGATGGGCGATACTGCTCGTGAATCAGAAGATGGCGACCAAGCACTTGGTTCTGTACAAGGTACTTCTCAAAAAAGTACACAATCCAACTTTGATGGCGCTGATACAGAAGAAGCAAGAGCTTCACACGCTTCTAGCCAGCACGACGGTGCATACGGTAAGTATAATGTAGGTGCTTCTCATACATTTAAAGAAGCTCGCAAAGCAAATATCGATGAGAAAAAAGATTACCAAGCTATCAAATCAGTCGTCAATAAAGATGTAAAAGAATTAAAGAAAATTATCGAAAAAACGATTGAAAATAAAACGAATGCGAATAGTGATAAATATTACGGAAGGCTTCGCAAAAAATTCCTTCGTATTTATACCGAAAAACAACCGCGTATGTTTTATAAAAAAGGACAAGAGTCACAAGAACTCGATGTTGCATTCCAACTGTTAGTTGACTGTTCTGGTTCTATGTATAACAAAATGGAAGAGACGAAGAAGAGTGTTGTACTATTCCATGAAGCTTTAAAATCTTTAAAAATCCCGCACGCTATTAGCGGATTTTGGGAAGATGCCTCTAGCGCTAAACCTGAAGATAAGCCGAACGTTATCCATGAAGTTGTAAATTATAAAAACTCAACGTTACCAAACGTTGGTCCGGAAATTATGCAACTTCGTGAAGAAGAAGATAACCGCGACGGATATATTATTCGTATCGTTTCTGAAAAGCTTGCAAAAAGACCTGAGAAACATAAATTCTTACTAGTCTTCACAGATGGTGAGCCTTCTGCGCTAGACTATCAACAAGATGGAATTTTAGATACGCATGAAGCTGTTAAACTCGCGCGTAAAAGTGGCATGGAAGTAATCGGTATCTTCATCGAAGAAGGCGAGGCAAAAGAAGCAACTTATCAATTGATGAAGAACATTTATAACCATCACTTCTTAGTTGCAAATCATGCTGAAGATTTACGATTGAAGATTAAACCATTACTGAAAAAATTATTACTGAAGACGATTGAATAGAAGATAGGAGCCTTGTGGCTCCTGTTTTTTCATTCAATTACTTTGTTTCTGGTTGAAACTTATATGGAATGGCTACTTCTAATAAGGATTCAAATCCTCCGTCATAGTATGGGAAGCGCTCATTCGCAATTGTTCGATCCACCCACTCTATTGCAGAAATTTCACCTTCATCTTCCGCAATAAGTTCACCTTTTACTACATTCGCTCGGAATGTAAAAAATAGTGCATGATTCCCTGATTCCTCAAAGAATTTTTCATTGATCGCAACAAGTCCACCTAACGTAGCAATTAAACCTGTCTCTTCTTTCACTTCTCTTATTAGTGCTTCCTCTAATATTTCACCTTTTTCCACAGCCCCACCTGGCAATGACCAAACGTTTTGTTCTGCATTATGTACCATTAATATTTTATCTGTTTCCTCGTCATGTATTAGTGCGTATACGACATCTACTCTTTGCATAAGACTTCTCTCCTCCCAAAAATAATGAAGAGCCGATTCCTAAGAATCGACTCTTCCTATTAATTCATCACTAACTCAGCTGTGAGCTTTTTTTTTAACTTAGCCAACATGTCCGTTGTCATTTTGTCTAAATCGTATTCTGCTTTAAAGCCCCACTCTTTCATTGCTGCAGTTGCGTCAATAGAGTTTGGCCAACTATCAGCGATTGTTTGACGAGCTGAATCTACTGCATAATCCATTGTAAACGTCGGAATGTGTTTACGAATTGATGCTGCAATTTGCTCTGGCTCAAAACTCATTGCCGTAATGTTAAATGCATTTCTATGCACTAGCTTACTTGGATCAGCTTCCATTAATGAAATGATCGCTTGTAAAGCATCAGGCATATACATCATGTCCATGTACGTTCCTTCAGCAATGTATGAGGTGTATGCACCTTTTTTAATCGCCTCATAATAAATTTCAACTGCATAATCAGTCGTTCCGCCTCCTGGAGGAGCTACGTAAGAAATTAAACCTGGGAAACGGACACCGCGCGTATCTACGCCAAACTTTTGATGATAATAATCACATAGTAATTCTCCTGCTACTTTGTTTACCCCATACATCGTAGTAGGACGCTGAATTGTATCTTGCGGTGTATTATCTTTTGGCGTCGATGGACCGAATGCACCGATCGAACTTGGCGTGAAGAACTTACAGTTTAATTCACGAGCTGCTTCTAATGCATTTACAAGTCCGCCCATATTTAAGTTCCATGCGAATAACGGATTTTTTTCTGCTGTTGCTGAAAGTAAAGCTGCTAAATGAATAATTGTATCTACTTCATTATGCTTTGCAATATCATGTAATTTTTGTCCATCTGTTACATCTAACGTTTCAAACGGACCAGACTTTACTACTTCACTATCTGTTTCACGAATATCTGTTGCAATAACATTTGATGCGCCGTATACATCACGAAGTTTCATTACTAGTTCAGAACCAATTTGCCCTAAAGAACCGGTTACTAGAATTTTTTTCATTTTCCCCACTCCTCATTTGCAAGCTATTCAAAAGATGCCCTTACTTAAATGATGCCCATTTCTTTTCCTACTTTTTCATACTTACGAATTGCTTCATCTAACATTTCTTTCGTATGAGCTGCTGTAGGCATATTACGAACACGACCTTTTCCTTTTGCTACAGTTGGGAACACAATAGATTTTGCGTATACACCTTCTTCATTTAGACGCTTACTAAATTCTTGTGTTAACACTTCGTCCCCAATAATACAAGGTGTAATTGGCGTTTCACTTTCCCCAATGTTAAAGCCAAGTTCTTTTAATCCTTGTTTTAAGTAGCGGCCATTTTCCCATAAACGATCATGTAACTCTGTGCTTTCCATTAAGATTTCAATTGATCTCATGCAAGCTGCTGCATCAGCTGGTGTTAATGCTGTAGAGAATAAGAATGGACGTGAACGAACTTTTAACCAGTCAATTAAGTTTTGTTTCCCTGCTACATATCCACCAATTACCCCAATTGCTTTTGATAATGTACCAATTTGGAAATCAACTTTATCAGATAGACCGAAGTGCTTTACAGTTCCTGCACCTTTTCCAAGTACACCTGAACCGTGTGCATCGTCTACATATGTCATTAAATCTAATTCTTCTGCAATCTCAACAATTTCTGGTAGTTTTGCAACATCTCCATCCATTGAGAAGACACCGTCTGTAATTACCATTAATTTATTGTAAAGACCCGATTCTTTCGCCGCGATTGCTTTTTGGCGTAAATCTTCCATATCAGAATGTTTATAAACAATAATTTTTGCCTTTGATAGACGACTACCATCAATAATAGAAGCATGGTTTAATTCGTCTGAAAGAATTGCATCATTTTTATCCATAACAGCTGAAATCGCTGCCATATTACAGTTAAATCCTGATTGGTAAGCAATTGCCGCTTCTGTATGTTTAAACTTTGCAATTGTCTCTTCTAATTTAATATGCAAATCTAAAGTACCGTTAATTGTACGAACAGCTCCTGCCCCAACACCGTACTTATGAATTGCACCAATTGCTGCTTCTTGCAAACGGCTATCTGTTGCTAATCCAAGATAGTTGTTTGAAGATAAGTTAATATATTCTTTTCCGCCAATTGTAATGATTGGTCCATTTGAACTCTCAAGCGGATCAATTACGTTATAAAGCCCCTTTGATTTTAAATCCTCTAAATTTTCTTCTAAAAATTTTGCAAGTGTTTTACTAGACATCGTGAAGCCTCCCATCGTTCATGTAAGCGGATTATTGTCTTAATAGTTCTAATAATCCCTCTACTAGCTTAACACGTTTTCAGAATTTATTATAGAAAAATAGTTTAAAGTAACCGCTTACAATTTTAGATTATATATGATTCATTATAATAAATCTATCATTTACTTTTCATATTTGATAGAATTTAAAAAATATTTTGGGAGGTTTCAAACATGGCATTTACAGAATCTGATGTATACAATAACACAGCATTTTTCGAACAATATATGAAACGAAGATACCGAGAAAATAGCCCAAATGAATCCATTGAAAAACCAGTATTCTTTCAGCTCATTGGTCATGTGCAAGGAAAACAAATTCTCGATTTAGGCTGTGGTGACGCTAAGTTTGGTGCGGAATTATTAGAAAAGGGATGCTACTCTTACACTGGCATTGAAGGCTCCGAACTTATGTATGAAAAAGCTAAAAATCAACTAGAAAATAAAAATGGATCTGTTCATTTTTTAAACCTCAAAGATTATACCTATCCCTCTTCCACTTTTGATTTAGTAACATCTAGACTCGCCTTACATTATATTGAACATCTTGATACCATTTTTCAAAATGTGTTTCAAACTTTAAAAACAAATGGCACCTTTACCTTTAGCGTTCAACATCCCGTTATTACTTCTTCATTTGAAAGCTTACAAACAAGTGGTAAAAGAACGAGTTGGCTCGTCGATGATTATTTTAAACTAGGCAAACGGGTTGAACCATGGATTGACCAAGAAGTTATTAAATATCATCGTACAACGGAAGAGTATTTCACATTATTACAGCAAGCTGGATTTACCATTACATCATTAAAAGAAGCTACACCAAATCCAATCTATTTTCAAAATGAAGAAGAGTATAAACGTCGCTTACGAATTCCTCTCTTCCTCTTATTTTCTTGTACCAAATAAAAAAAAAAACGATGAATCACTCATCGTTTTTTTATCTTATCGCCTGAGCAACTTCTTTAACTACACGTCTTCCTCTTCCATGCGGGATACAAAGCGGTGTTCCAAACAACGGATCCGTACTAATTTGACACTCCATTCGGAATACATCACGTACTAGTTTCTCATCTACCACTTCTTCAGGTTTACCTTGTGCATATATTTGTTTATCTTGAATTGCTACAATGTTATCTGCATAGCGGCATGCTAAATTTAGATCATGTAATACCATAACAATTGTTCTTTGTTCTGTTTCATTTAATTCGAATAATAAATCCAGCACTTCAATTTGGTGAGTCATATCTAAGTATGTAGTGGGCTCATCCAGTAAAATGATATCTGTATCTTGTGCAAGTGTCATTGCGATCCAAGCACGTTGACGTTGCCCACCTGAAAGAGCATGCACATCACGCTCAGCAAATTCTGTCATACCTGTCGCTGCAAGTGCTTTCTGTACCATTTCCTCGTCTTTTTCTGACCATTGCTTCAGCCATGTTTGGTATGGATAACGCCCTTGCTTTACAAGTTGTAATACTGTAAGTCCTTCTGGTGCTTGTGGTCCTTGCGGTAAAATCGCCATTTGACGAGCGATTTGCTTCGTTTGCATACTTTGAATGGCTTGATTATCTAACAAAATATCACCAGTTGTTGGTTTTAATAATCTAGCTAGTGAACGTAATAAAGTTGATTTCCCGCAACCGTTAGAGCCGATAAAGATTGTAATTTCGCCTTTTTGAATTTCTAAATTCAACTCATCAATAATACTTGTTTCACCATAAGACAACGTCAAGCGTTTCGTCTCCAATGCTTTTTGCATATTCATCTCCCTTTATGAATTCCGACTTTTATAAAGTAAATAAATAAAATAAGGTGCACCAATTGCTGATGTAAATACCCCTGCTGGAATTTCAAGTGGCGTGAAAATTGTACGCCCTATTAAATCTGCAGCAAGTACTAGAATTGCACCGACAATAGCTGCAACTGGGAGTAATGCACCGTATAAAGAACCAACCAATCTTCGTGAAATATGAGGTGCCATTAAACCGACAAATCCAATCCCTCCGGCAAAAGCTACCGCACCACCAATTAAAGCTGTACTAAGTAATAGCATAAATACACGCGACTTCGTTAAAGGAACCCCAAGTCCTACCGCTATATCATCCCCTAGCTCTTGTGCATTTAAATGCCTAGCTGCGATAAATGATATTACTGTTAAAATGAGAACCCAAGGCGCAAGTACCATAACATTTTGCCAAGAAGAGCCGTAAACGGTACCCGTAATCCATACATTTGCTTGGCTCGCTTGATAAATTGGTGCTAGCAACATAAATAATGTTGTCGCAGCCTTCGTTAATGCCCAGAATCCAACACCAATTAAAACGAGACTAATTGGTGATAATCCATCATTTTGCCATGCAAATAAGTATACAAAAACCGCTACAATCGTTGCTCCTGCAAAAGCTGCGAGCGGCATATAATGAATACTTACCGTTAGTGCATTATTTTTATCACTAAATAGCGCTAAAAATAATACAACTGCAACACTTGCCCCGCCCGTAATCCCGATGATATCAGGAGAAGCAAGTGGATTTCGAACAAGCCCTTGTAAAATACAGCCCGCTACCGCGAGCGCAATTCCTACGAGGATAGCAATTAAAATACGCGGCATACGAAACTTATTTACAACCATGTTTGACATCGCATCGCCATTTCCGGTAATTGCTTGCCATACGTCATAAGGAGCAATTTTCATGTCTCCCATACCTGCGCTCGCAAAGAATAATCCTATTAAAACAAGTAGTAAACTTAACAAGACGAGACAAGCTCGTTTATACATTAAAAACGAGAGCTCGCCTTTTCCTATACGAAACGGAATATATTTCTTCATTTGCTAAGCCCTCTCTTACGTGCAATATAAATAAAGAACGGTGCTCCAATAAATGCTGTCATAACTCCTACTGGTACTTCTTGTGGCATAATGACATATCTTGCTGCTATATCAGCCAATATTAGTAGTATTGCACCTAACAATCCGCTATAAGGCACTCTCCATCTGTGGTCAACTCCAACAAGAAATCTAGCAAAATGCGGAGTAATAATCCCAATAAATCCAATTGGGCCAGCAACCGCAACTGAACCACCAGACAACAGTACAATAATAAGTAACACGAATGATTTCATTAAAATTGTTCGTTGTCCAAGTCCTTTCGCGACGTCTTCTCCCATCATCAATGTATTTACTTTTCCTGCCATAATAAGAGATGCAATCCATCCTATTAATAAATATGGGAATACAGATTGTAAAATTTCTAACTTTCGCCCTTGCACAGATCCAGCAAGCCAAAATAATACCTCTTCAAGTGCTTTTTCATTTAACACAAGTAATCCTTGTGTTAATGATGAAAATAACGCACTAATTGCGACCCCTGCTAACGTTAACTTAAGAGGAGTAGTCCCTTCTTTTCCTAAAGAACTAGAAGCAAATACAAGTACAGCTGCAACCGCCGCTCCTAAAAAGGCGATCCATGTGAAAGCTGATAATGATGTTACTGAAAAGATTACAATTGCTACAACTATGAAGAACGCAGCACCTGAATTTAATCCAATAAAATCTGGAGAAGCAAGTGGATTCTTAGTTAAAGTTTGCATAAGACAACCAGCAATGGCTAAACTAGCACCAACACTAGCTGCAATTAACGCCCTAGGCAGACGTACATTTTGAATAATAATATGTTCATTGGAACCGTTAAAATGGAAAAAAGCATCCAATGCTAGTTTCCAACTCGTATTTGTATATCCGAAAATAATACTTCCCCAAATACAAATAACGACTGCAATGATTCCAACAAATAATCCAATCCCTTTTGCTCGATTTGTTTTTAATAACATGCAGCGTTTCCCCTTCAATGTATAATGATACGTTGTTAGTGTATTTCAACTTAATTCTTATTGTCAACGGAAATGAGAATTATTTTCACCCATATATATTGACAATTAAAAGATAAAGGCTTAATATCATGCTTGCTATTGAAAAATATTCTCAACATTTAGGGGGTACATAATGAATTTCATGCGGAAGAAATCGTTTACAGTATTTGTATTTTTACTAGCATTTTCAATGCTTTTAAGCGCTTGTGGAAAATCAAGTAACAAAGAAGAATCTACAAAAGAAGATAATAAAAAAGAAGTGGTTACTGTAGAACATGCAATGGGTAAAACAGAAGTTCCTGCTAATCCAAAACGTGTAGTTATCTTAACAAATGAAGGAACTGAAGCTTTACTTGAATTAGGTGTGAAACCAGTTGGTGCTGTAAAGTCTTGGACTGGTGACCCATGGTATCCACATATTAAGGATAAAATGAAAGATGTAAAAGTTGTTGGTGATGAAGGACAAGTTAACGTTGAAACAATTGCTTCTTTAAAACCAGACTTAATTATCGGTAACAAAATGCGTCACGAAAAAGTATACGAACAACTAAAAGCAATTGCACCTACTGTGTTCTCAGAAACATTACGTGGTGAATGGAAAGATAACTTCAAATTTTATGCAAAAGCATTAAATAAAGAAAAAGAAGGTCAAAAAGTTGTAGCTGATTACGAATCACGTATGAAAGATTTAAAAGGCAAACTTGGCGATAAAGTAAATCAAGAAATCTCTATGGTTCGTTTCATGCCTGGTGATGTTCGTATTTATCATGGTGATACATTCTCTGGTGTTATTTTAAAAGAACTTGGATTTAAACGTCCTGGAGATCAAAACAAAGATGATTTTGCAGAGCGTAACGTATCTAAAGAGCGTATTTCTGCAATGGATGGTGACGTATTATTCTACTTCACATTCGATAAAGGAAATGAGAAAAAAGGATCTGAATTAGAAAAAGAATATATTAATGATCCGCTATTTAAAAATTTAAATGCAGTAAAAAATGGTAAAGCATACAAAGTTGATGACGTTATTTGGAATACAGCTGGTGGCGTAATGGCCGCTAACCTACTATTAGATGACATCGAAAAACGCTTTGTTAAATAATATTTCCTTAACCAGCTCCCTTCTATGGAGCTGGTTATTTTTCAATTCACTTAAATGTCACATTATTTCGTTTTGTATTTTTATTCCCAATATGTTATATTGAGAAAGTAAATAGAATATATTTTCTTTATATCAGAATAAATATTTTAATCTAAATTTTCTGATTAATCACTATTTTATTTTCTTTTAGAATTCAATTATTACATTTGAAAACGCTTATCATCTTGTTTTCAGGGCAAAATACAGTAACGGTCGAAGAAAAATAGAACTTTTTCAGAAATTTTCTTTCTATTTCCATATAATTCTATTGACTTCTAAATATTTTGTAAATTAAAATGATTACATAAATATCCGTTATACAGGATTAGGGGGAAACAAACATGGATGCAGCTTTAAAATTAGACAAAGCTGGAGAGCAACAATCACCAAAAAAACATCCACCAGGGTTATACTTGTTGTTCTTTACAGAGGCATGGGAAAGATTTAGTTATTACGGAATGCGTGGCTTATTAGTTCTTTATTTAACAACGAGCTTAGTAAGCGGCGGTTTAGGATTTGATAAAGCAGTTGCAGTTCAAATTTACGGTATTTTCACAATGCTTGTATATTTCACACCTATTATTGGTGGTTGGTTAACTGACCATTTCATTACGAAGCGACATGCCATTACTATTGGTGGTATCATCATGGCAATTGGTAACTTCGTACTATTTTCAATGAATACGAAAACTGGACTATTTTTAGGATTAGGATTATTAGTTATCGGTAACGGATTCTTCAAACCGAATATTTCGACTTTATTAGGTCAATTATATAGTGACAACGATTCTCGTCGTGATAGTGCCTTCACTATCTTCTACATGGGGATTAACTTAGGAGCTCTTATCGCTCCATTCATTTGCGGTTACTTCGCAGATTATAGATACGGTTTCTTAACAGCTTGTATCGGTATGATTATTGGACAAATTGCATTTAACTTATTAGCACCTCGTTACTTAGGATCAGCTGGAACAACAGTTGTGGGTAAAAAATCTAAAGAACAAAATGCAAAAGCTGTTGAGAAAAAACCTTTAACACCACAAGAGAAAAAACGTACTGTTGCAATTTTAATTTTAACTTGTTTCGTTGTATTCTTCTGGGCAGGATTTGAACAAGCTGGTAGCTCTTTAACACTTTACACAGATAAGTTCGTAGATCGTACAATTGGTGGATTTACAATTCCAACACCTTGGTTCCAATCTGTAAACCCACTATTCATTATCTTACTAGCATTACCTGTTTCTGCGTTATGGATTAAGCTTTCAAAAACAAAAAATGGTGATTTGAAAATCCCAACAAAAATGGCATTAGGTATGATTTTACTAGGGATTGGATATTTAGTTCTAACTTTAGCTGTTTTAAAAACTGGTAGCGATGAAGGTAACATTACAATGAAAGCAAACTTACTATTCATTGTATTCACTTACATGTTCCACACAATCGGTGAGTTATTCTTATCACCAATCGGATTATCTATGGTAAGTGCAATCGCTCCTGTTAAACTAGCATCATTATTAATGGGTGTATGGTTAGCTGGTACTGGCTTCGCAAACTTATTAGCAGGACAATTAGCCGCTTTCACTCAATCTTTAGGATATTTAGAAGTATTCGCAAGCATCGGTATTATCGTAATTGTACTGGGATTAGTACTTCTTATGTTCTCTAAGAAAATTGCACATATGATGGAATAACAAAAAGACGCTTCTAAAATTAGAAGCGTCTTTTTTATTATTTCTCCTCTAAAGCTGTCACGTCCACATGAACGCTCTCACCAGGATTAGATACATCATACACTTGAGCACTCCCCTTCTGCTCATCACAGCTCTCAATCCATACTGGTACGCCCTCATATGTAACGTCAATTCTACTTGAAGAAGATAAGATTTGTTTCACACGTTTCACATCCATACTACTATCCCTCCTTTTGCTTACTACACTCCTTTCTATTTTTTCTTTTCCTTTTAGAATATATTCGGTAAGGCAGCATATTGATTAATAGTCATTTCTACCTCACATGCTAATATTTACTCTCTCGCTACCTTTCTGACAAATAAAAAAAGACGTATATTCTACACGTCTTTTTCCATAATATTCAAATTTTAAGAAAATAATGTTTTTACTACCGCACTTACTTTATCATTATGGATTTGATAATACACTTCTAATCCTCGTCTTTCAAAGCGCACTACTTTATTTTGCTTTAACTTCGTTAAATGTTGTGAAACCGTTGATTGCGGAATTTCTAACACTTCCTGTAGTTGTGTTACATTACATGTTCCTCTTTGCATAAGTTCCATTACTAGACGTAGGCGAAGTGGGTGAGCTAACGCTCTTAACATTTGTACATCTTCTTCTGAAATACGACATTCGAATTGATTTTGGTTCATAAAGTTCCCCTCATTTTCGTTTTTATTTGCGTTTTTATGTTCTTTTTATTTATTTATATATCTGTTCTTATATTTCCTGTTACGACATAACTTTATCAACCTATAAAGCCGAAAATTTTTTCCATCTTCATCAGCAAAAATTCAGGAAAAAATCCTTGCTGATTTTGAATATTATACTATATGATATAACGAAAAAGCAAAATAATGGCCTACGAATACTTTGCTTACAAACGTTGTTTTATCAGGCTTTTTGTTATATTTTCACCTCATTGAAATGCACAGTAACGGTATTGTAAAATATCGTCTATAATTGATAACCTATCGTAATGTAGTTGAACTATACTTAACCTCTTTGTTACGCTAAAAGGAATTTTCAGTAAAAAGAGATGATATGGTATTAAAAATTTGTTTCTTATTTTTTATTCGTATTGCAAGCGGTTGAATTGTTGTGAAAAACTTCCTATTAAATCCACTCACCGTTCCTCTCTCACTAAATCAAACAGGACAGATAAGTGCATATATCAAACTTTAATCAGTAGGGTTTTTGTTCATCCCCACTGATTATCAGCCCTCACCAACCGGGCGTTTACTGGCAGCCCGATCCCCACCTAACTTCTTTGCTTCCGCTGAATTTTGAGGTGTGGGTCTTACTGCCCGTTAATGCGGGATAAGAGACGGCATCTAATATACACCTATAGGGAACATGCCATCTGAATAAGCAAAATAATATGCAAATAATTTATACAGCACACTTAAATTCATTTGAGTGTGTTTTTTGTCTACTTTATGAACAAAGCTTTTCTTTTAACACTATTATGGAATAATTATACTTTTTTACGTTGACAATAGTGTTGAAGGAGAATATACTAAGCATGTAAGTTGATTGTGAATAGTTTCACAAATAATGTGAATTTCTTCACATATAATAGATAGGAGTTGTCATTATTATGAGTACTTGGACACAAATTTATGATCCATTAAACAATATTTGGTTATCTGCACTAATCGCAGCACTTCCAATTTTCTGCTTCATCATTTGTTTAATGGGACTGAAAATGAAAAGTTATATCGCTGGTCTTTACAGTGTGATTGTCGCTATTATTCTTGCAATATTTGTTTATAAAATGCCAGCAACAGTAGCTGTAGCATCTGCTGGATTCGGTGTTTTATCTGGATTTTATCCAATTTGTACTATCGTTATCGCCGCAATTTTCCTTTACAAATTAACTGTTAAAACAGAGCAGTTCAATATTATTCGCGATAGTATTTCAAGCATTACAAATGATCAACGTTTACAAGTATTATTAATTGCTTATTCTTTCGGTGCTTTCTTAGAAGGCGCAGCTGGTCTAGGGGTTCCAGTTGCTATTACAGCTGCACTACTTGTGGGTATGGGCTTTAATCCATTAAAAGCAGCAGGTATTTGTTTAGTAGCTAATATTGCTGGTGGTGCTATGGGTGCTATGGGTATTCCAGTTACAGTACCGGCACAATTAACTGAACTTGACGCATTAACAATTGGTCGTCAAACTGTTCTTATTTTACCTTTCATTAGTATTATCTTACCTTTCTTACTTGTTTCAATGGTCGATGGAGTTAAAGGTATTAAAGAAACTTGGCAAGGTATTCTTGTAAGTGGTGTTTCTTTCGCTATTACTCAATTCGCTGTAACTTACTTCTTAGGTGCAGAACTTACTAATATTTTCGCAGCCGTTGTAAGTATGATTGCTCTTGCATTATTCTTACGTGTTTGGCAACCAAAATCTTCTACTAAAGAAGAAAAACAAGAAACTAAAGTATCACATACATTCAATCAAATTTTATATGCTTGGTCTCCATTCGTATTCTTAACTGCATTTGTAACAATCTTTAATTTAAAACCAATTAAAGCTTTATTTGCTCCAGATGGTGCGTTAGCAAACTTAGTATTTAACATTCAGTTCCCTGGTCTTCATAATGCTGTTATGAAAACTACACCAATTACAAAAGCTGATACACCTTTCGCAGCTGTTTTCAAATTTGATGTATTTTCTTCTACAACTACTGCGATTGTACTAGCAATTATCGTTTCACTTATCGTTTACCGCGTAAAAGGTAAAATGGTTAAAGAATTAATGATTGAAACAATGAAAGAATTAAAAGCTCCAGTATATACAATTTGTAGCGTTATCGCTTTAGCTTACGTAGAGAACTACTCTGGTATGTCATCTACACTTGGACTTGCATTCTCATCTACTGGTAATGCATTCCCAATTCTTTCTCCAATCTTAGGATGGATTGGCGTATTCATTACAGGTTCAGTAGTTTCAAGTGGTTCTTTATTCGCACCACTGCAAGCAGTAACAGCAGACCAATTAAACATCGTTCCTTCTACACTCGTTGCCTTAAACGTGGTAGGTGGTACAATGGCAAAAATGGTTTCACCACAATCTGTAGCAGTTGCTTGTGCCGCAGTTGGACTAGTTGGTAAAGAATCTGCTCTATTTAAAACAGCAATGAAATACAGTTTAATCTTCTTAGCTGTTATTAGCTTACTTCAATTAAACGCTGTGTTTAATATCTTTTAAAAATAAAACACCGATCCAAATGGATCGGTGTTTTTCACATTATATTTTTTTATTTTTTAATAAAGAAGCTCCAGCAATTTCAGGGTGAGTCATTTCGAATGGATCTAAAATAATATCCAATTCCTCTTCTGTCAGTACACCATGTTCTAAACATAACTCCCTAACAGATTTTCCTGTTTCAATTGCTTCACGTGCAATACGAGATGCTGCTTCATAACCAATATGAGGATTAACTGCTGTAATAATTCCAACACTTTTCTCAACATATTGCTTCAGCAATTCTTCATTTGCTGTAATTCCTTCAATACAATATTCACGGAATACACGGAATCCATTATTCATAATGCTTATAGATTGAATTAAATTAAATACAAGCACAGGCTCCATTACGTTTAACTCTAATTGTCCTGCTTCTGATGCTAAGCAAATTGTATGATCGTTTCCGATTACTTGGAATGCGACTTGGTTAATTACTTCTGCCATAACTGGATTTACTTTTCCTGGCATAATGGATGAACCTGGCTGACGTGCTGGCAATTGAATTTCAGCTAACCCAACACGTGGACCAGACGCCATAATACGAAGATCGTTTGCAATTTTAGACATGTTCATCATACATACTTTAAGCGCTGCAGATACTTCTGTGTATGCATCTGTATTTTGCGTTGCATCAACTAAATGCTCTGCACCAACAAGTGGGAATCCACTAAACGTTCTTAAATGTTTTACCACTTGTTCAATATACGTAGGATTTGCATTTAATCCTGTACCAACAGCTGTCGCCCCCATATTCACTTCATATAAATGTTGACGAGACTGTTTAATTCTTTTTATATCACGCTCAAGCACTCGGCTATACGCTTCAAATTCTTGTCCAAGGCGAATTGGAACTGCATCTTGTAAATGTGTGCGTCCCATTTTAATAACGTGATCAAACTCTTTTGCTTTTTTACGAAAAGCAGAATGAAGTTCTTCCATTGTAATAAGAAGCTCTTCTAACATCATAAGAGTTGCAATATGAATCCCTGTTGGAAACGCATCGTTCGTTGATTGGGCCATGTTCACATGAGTGTTTGGGCTAATTTTCGCATATTCCCCTTTTTCATATCCCATACGCTCTAACGCTCTATTCGCAATTACTTCATTTGTATTCATATTAATAGAAGTTCCGGCTCCACCTTGAATAGGATCCACGATAAATTGATCATGAAACTTTCCATCAACAATTTCTTGCGCTGCTTCTGCAATTTCATGTCCAATGTCTTTAGCTAAATAACCAGTATCTATATTCGCAAGTGCCGCTGCTTTTTTCACAATTGCCATTGCTGTAATGAGTGATGGATGAATGCGGTATCCTGTAATTGGGAAGTTTTCTACGGCACGTAATGTTTGTACACCATAATAAGCTGCACTTGGTACTTCTTTTTCACCTAAAAAATCTTTTTCTATACGTATATCCTTCGTTGCTATCATTTTTATCACCTATACTTTTTCATTCTAAATCCTTATCCAAAAAATCCGCCCTCTAAAAACACGAGTATCATTCAGAAGAATTTTTCAGTATCCACCTTCACTATATAGCACCTTTTTTGAAAGCGCAAACATTTATTTTTCTGTATATCCTTTTTATTAAAGTTTATAGAAAATCATTCTTCTACTTTCCTTATTTCCACTCGTTTAATTTGATGCATATCCTTTTCAAGGACTTTAAAATAAAAACCGTGTTTCTCAATAACATCTCCTTCAGCAACGATTTGTTTTTGTACCATAATCCAGCCACCAATTGTATCTACATCATCAGCAATTAAATGTATGCCAAGCAAATCATTTACTTCACTAATAAGCACTTTTCCCTCTACGATTTTATATCCTTCACTTACATGCTCTATAGGTGGATTCTCATCTTCATCGTATTCATCTCGAATTTCTCCAACAATTTCTTCTAAAATATCTTCTAGTGTAACAATCCCTGCTGTACCACCATATTCATCATATAATACAGCTAATGGAATGTGTTTTCTTTGCATTTGTAACAGTAAATCATGAATTGGAATATTTTCTAGCACTTCAATAACTGGCCTTGTATATGGCATAATTGAGCACTCCTCGTCCCGATTACCATCCATATAACGAATAAATAAATCTTTTACATTTACCATCCCAATAATTTCATCTTTATCTTCACCAAATACAGGATATCTCGTGTACTTTTCTTGTGCGATGACTTTAATATGTGTTTCAAATGGTTCGTCCTCATATAAGCCTACAACTTCCGTACGAGGTACCATAATTTCTTTTGCTACTCTATTATCAAATTCAAAAATATTATTTACATATTTAAATTCCCTTTGGTTAATCTCTCCGCTCTCATAGCTCTCAGATAAGATTAACCTTAATTCTTCTTCTGAATGAGCTACTTCATGTTCAGAAGCTGGATGTAATCCGAATAAACCAGTTACAACCCTCGCTGAACCATTTAAAGCCCAAATAAACGGGTACATAACTCGGTAAAAATAAATAAGTGGTTTCGATAACAATAAGCTAACTTGTTCTGCTTTTTGTATAGCAAATGTCTTTGGAGCAAGTTCCCCAATGACAACATGTAAAAATGTAATTACTGCAAAGGCAATAATAAATGAAACTGTACTGGAAATTGCAGGTGAGAATTGTAATTTTAAAAACAACGGCTCGAGTAAATGTTTAATAGTTGGTTCCCCTAACCACCCGAGCCCTAAAGCAGTAATTGTAATACCTAGCTGACAGGCCGATAAATACTCGTCTAAATTTGAAGTTACCTTTTTAGCTGCCAGTGCACCTCGTCTTTTTTCACTAACGAGTTGATCAATACGACTGCTACGTACCTTAATAATTGCAAATTCAACAGCCACAAAAAATGCTGTTAACCCAATAAGAATGACTACCATCAATAATTTTAAAATATCCACATATGCTCTTTAGCTCTCTTAGCTAAAGTTACACCTCCTTTTAAAAAGAAGTTTCACTTTAGTTTCTTCAATTATTGGAAAGCAACTCTATATAAAATCCACCAATTTTCAAACCTCATACAATTCTAAAGGTAAACCATCAGGGTCTTGGAAAAAGACGAATTTCTTCCCCGTTATTTCATCAATACGGATTGGTTCTGTCTTAACACCACATTGGTTTAAATGCTTCACAGCTTCTTCTATATTTGTAACAGCAAATGCTAAATGTCTAAGACCGGCTGCTTCTGGACAACTTTTGTGCTCAGGCGGATTTGGAAATGAAAATAATTCGATTTGATACTCTTCTCCTACACATAAATCTAATTTATAAGAATCTCGTTCCTTTCTATATACTTCATTTATCTCTTTAAACCCTAATATTCTAGTATAAAAATTCTTTGACCTCTCATAATTCGAACAAATAATTGCAACGTGATGCACTCTACATATATTCATACTCTCTCTATTCCTTTCTTTACCAAAGATGCATATTCTCCCTTGAAATGAAAAACATATATAGCAGAATATCTCTTTTAGGGGGCTTATCATGAAATTCATTACTTTTTTCGTCGGACTAATTGTTGTTTTCTTACTCGCTTATATTGCTAGCAACAATAAGAAACATATTAAGTTTAAACCAATTTTCATCATGCTTATTATACAGTTAATTTTAACCTACCTATTATTAAATACAGAAATCGGTCTCATACTTATTCGTGTCATTTCCAGTCTGTTTACAAAGCTACTCGAGTATGCTGCTGATGGAATAAATTTCGTATTTGGTGGTATTGCAAATAAAGGTGAAATGCCATTTTTCCTTACTGTATTATTACCAATCGTCTTTATTTCTGTTTTAATTGGTATATTACAACATTTCAAAATACTACCATTTTTTATTCATTGGATCGGGTACTTTCTTAGTAAAATAAATGGTCTTGGGAAATTAGAATCTTACAATGCTATTGCCTCTGCCATTGTCGGTCAATCAGAAGTTTTTATTACAGTGAAAAAGCAATTAGCTCAAATTCCAAAACACCGTCTTTATACACTTTGTGCCTCTGCTATGTCAACCGTATCTATGTCTATCGTAGGTGCCTATATGACAATGATTGAACCTAAATATGTAGTAACTGCACTCGTTCTCAATTTATTTAGCGGTTTTATTATCGTACTCATCATTAACCCTTACGACGTTAAAGATGACGAAGATATTTTAGAAATCAAAGGTGAAAAACAAAGCTTTTTTGAAATGCTTGGAGAATACATTCTTGATGGTTTTCGTGTAGCCATTGTTGTCGGCGCTATGCTCATCGGATTTGTCGCATTAATTAGTTGTATTAATGACCTGTTCCTCATTATATTCGGTATTACGTTCCAACAATTAATCGGCTATGTATTTGCGCCTATCGCATTCCTTATCGGTGTACCAAGTTCTGAAATTGTCGCAGCTGGCAGCATTATGGCAACGAAGCTTGTAACGAATGAATTTGTCGCAATGATGGACCTTAGTAAAATTTCTAATAGCCTTTCTCCCCGTACAGTTGGGATTATTTCTGTTTTCCTTGTGTCTTTTGCCAATTTTTCTTCCATTGGTATTATTTCAGGTGCGGTAAAAGGACTAAACGAAGAACAAGGAAACGTTGTTGCGAGGTTTGGCCTTAAATTACTATATGGAGCTACTCTCGTTAGCATTTTATCCGCAATTATCGTAAGCATTATGTTGTAATTAGGTAAAATTTTATCATTTTCTTATCCCTATCTTTTGTATACAATAACGAATAGATGTCTTATAAAGTGAAACTTTACTCAGAGGGGCTATCCCCCTCTGAGTATTAGCCTTCACCAATCGGGCTTTTACGGGCAGTTAACTCCCACCTAACTTCCTTGCGTTCGCTGGACTTTGAGGTGGGAGTTTTACTGCCCGTTAATGCGGGATAAATAATCAAGACATCTATTTTTTATACATGTACAATCGCTTTTATTTAGCGTAAAATATTTTTTATGTGTTTGAATACACTTCTAAATGTATATACTTCGATAGTTTTAAAGGAGAAAAAATGATGAAATCCGACCCGAACAACAATACGCGAGCCAGAAAAGGACGCTCAAAGAAAAAACGCCTACTTTGGTTCCTTCTTATTCCATTACTAATTGTAGCACTTGGAGCAGGAGGCTACTCCTTCCATATATACAGTAAAGCAAAGTCCGTCTTAAATAATGCTTATGCTGAACTAGGTCGAGGAGATAAGTCCAGTAAACGTGAAAAAGCTGTTAAACCTATGACCGACAACATTTCTGTACTAATTATGGGTGTTGATGAAAGTGATATTAGGGAAAAAGGTTATGGAAAAGCAACTCGAACAGATGCGTTATTACTTGCAACAATTAATAAAAACGATAAATCCGTTAAACTTGTAAGCATTCCACGTGACTCACGCGTCTACATTAAATCACGTGATAAATACGATAAAATCACACATGCGCACGTATTCGGTGGTGTAGACAGCACAATTGATACGGTAGAGAACTTTTTAGATGTTCCAGTTGACTACTATGTAAAATTCAACTTTAAATCATTTATTAAAATTGTTGATTCCCTTGGTGGTATTACTGTAGACGTTCCAGTTGAGTTCACAGAGCAAAATAGTAAAGATGAAGCAGATGCAATTCATCTAAAAAAAGGACGTCAACATTTAAATGGAGAAGAGGCACTGGCACTGGCTAGAACTCGTCATATCGATAGTGATTATATGCGTGGTCAACGCCAACAGCTTGTATTAGAGGCCATTGCTGAAAAGGCACTATCTCTTAATTCCATTAATAAAATCGGAGGCCTACTAGACGCTGTCGATAAAGACTTAAAAACCAATTTAACTTTTGATGATATGATGACAATTACAAAAAATTCAATGGATTCAAATTTAAAGATGGAAAAAATGCAAGTAGAAGGTACAGATAAATATATAGGCGGTATTTATTATTACGTTCCAAATGAAAAAAGCGTCAATAATATTTCGACAAAACTACAAGAACATCTCGGTGTTACGAATAAAAATGAGCATAAAAAATTATAATAAAAAGGCTGCTAGATTTCTCTAGACAGCCTTTTTATTATATTTTTCAACATATTTTTCATACACATTGTGACAAGAAGTGACAATTATTACAGCGGTGTAACATTTTTTATGAAAACATTACACACACAGTGAAAATAATAGTATACTAGTACGTACATAATGTTATTTTCATCATTTTTATACAAAAAATGTAATACATATATTTATACATAAATTTCTGGGGGGAAATAAATGAAGCTAAGTAAAATACTGATCGGTTCTGCAATTGCTGGGGGCATATTACTTTGTGTAGGCGGTGTTGGGGGATATCAATATGTCTCCAAATTAAATAATCAATTAGATACTACTGCATTACCGAATACTACATTTGAAGGTATTTCTCTCGATGGAAAAAATAAGAAAGATATTCAAGCAATTATTAATCAAAAGGTAACTGAATTAGATCAAAAATCCCTTACCTACATATTCCAAAACGAAAAACAAACTTACACATGGAAAGATTTAGGGATAAATTATAAAGAGAAAGATATTATTGACAAAATCTTTAAAGAACAAGAAGGAAACGTAATGAATCGTTACAAAATGCGTAAGCAAGCTGAAAACGGTGAATTAAAACGTGACTATAAATTAACACCACAATTAAATGCAACAGCTTATGAAACCTTTATAAAAGATAAATATAATGAAACATTAAAAAATCCTATTAATGCAGAATTCAGTATTGAAGGCTCAACAGTAAATGTTAGTCAAAGCCAAAACGGAGAAAAAATTGATAAAGGGAAACTAAACGGTTTAACAAACGAAGCTATTACTACCGGTAAATCAGATGTTACATTGCCAGTCACATTCATAAAACCAGAACGCTCTACAGAAGACATACAGAAAATGGGGATTAAAGAAGTCATCGCTGAATATTCTACTCCAATGGCCGGCCGTAACGGAAATCAATCATTTAACGTAAATAAGTCAGCCAATACTTTAAGTGGGGTTATTGTCGCACCTGATGAAACGTTTAGTTTTAACGGCCGCGTTGGCGTAACTGATGCTGCACATGGTTACAAATCTGCAGCAGTATATTCACAAGGTAAAGTAATACAAAGTGCAGGCGGAGGAGTTTGCCAAGTCAGTAGTACATTATACAGCGCAGCTTTAAGGGCAGATTTAGGCATTGTTTCTCGAAGCAATCATTCTATGCCGGTAAATTATTTACCACTTGGGCAAGATGCAGCAGTAGCAGATTATGGTCCAGATTTAAAATTTAAAAATAATACGGGCAATCATATTTATATTCAAGCATTTTCAAATGGAGGTAGTATTACTACACGCATTTTCGGTACAAATACTGGTAAAAATGTTGAAGTTTCTTCTCAAGTAATTAGTAGGACTAGTGATAAAATCACAGCGGTTACGTATAAAAAAGTAACACAAAACGGGGAAGTAATATCAAATGGACAAATTTCAAAAAGCGTATATAAAAGCGCTCCAAAAGAATAGCTAATATCCACCGAATAGCATAAAGAAAAAGGCGTGATTATATCACGCCTTTTTCTTTTGCAGTAATAGTAAAAAAGTTTCAAGATGGTCTTTCGTTTCTTCTAAAGACCACATACGATTGCCTTGCTTCGCAGCTAATACACACGCCTCTTCCCACGCGTTCTTTTTCTTCATATTTATTAATTCATCACGTAATTTCAAAACAATTTCTTCGTCTTCTTGTTCAATAAACTCTTCCATCACGCTTACTATTTCATCCTCATGAATACTTAACGTACAGTACGATTTAAGAAAGTATTGTAATGTCGTATACATAATGTACTCCCCCTTCTTATTTATCAGATGGATAAGAAGTAATAATCTTAAACCCTAATTCTCCTGACTTATCTCTTGCTAAAACAGTAACAGTTTTTACCAACTTGTCTTTTAAACTCATATTTTTCTTTATTACCGTTTTTCCAACCGGGAATGAATGTGTTGTATTTAATACGAGACGAGCCTCTTTAGAATTTTTTAACCAGTCTTGAATTTCCTTATCATGCTGCTTCAAACTATCTTTTACAGCTTTCGTTGCTATTTCCTTGTCATAGTATGTACTTGCTGCTGATACTTTATCTGTCTTCAAGCGATTCTTCAAATCTTCTTCTGATTTGCCTACATGTCTTTCAATCGTATGACCATTTTTAGGTGGCCCTTCCATTTCATCTAAAATATTATCACTAATTTTTTCTACTGATGTCGATTGATTCCCTGTTTGTTTCTCTGTTTTTTGTTCTTTTCCTGCACATCCACTTAAGATCAGCATTAGTGCCAATAAACCACTCAAGAAAAGACTACTTATTCGTTTCATCATATCACCTCTTTCATGATTATTATCGCAACTTCACTAAAAGTCAATTTCACAACGAAAAAATCTATCAGTTTTCATTTTTTTCATCTATTTTTCCATATTTACCCGCGCAATTTCATCAACCCTCTATTTTTCGACTTTTATAATATATACCCCCTATATTTTATGATTATTTCCCAGATTAAAACACTGATAACATAACTATAAAACTCTTTTATACAAAGGTTTTTATAGTGTTTTAAAAAATATTTTAAAATACCCCCATTTTTATATACCTAATACCCATATAAGGTATAAAGCCCCCTTCTTATCAACGTTTTTCTACATTATGTAAATTTACCCTTGCCTATACAAACGAAATATGGTGTAATGCAAAAAAAGATAAAGGATTTTAAACAATGGCTGAAACGATTCAAAATTTCTTAACAGAATACTATTCAATCGCAATTCCACTTAGTATCTTAATTAACATCATCATTAGTCTTTTAGGTGTTATTCCTAGCATCTTTTTAACCGCCATTAATATACAGCTCTTCGGTGTAACAAATGGCACAATCATTTCGATCGCAGGTGAGGCCTTAGGGGCTATTATCTCGTTTTATATTTATCGCATAGGCCTTCAAAAGTTCACTCACGATAAAGTAAATAAGTACCCAAAGGTAGAGCGTCTTCTTTATGTAGAAGGTATAGAGGCCTTTCTACTCGTTCTATCGTTTCGATTGATACCTTTCATCCCATCAAGTATCGTGACTTTATTTGCAGCTCTAGGGAAAATGTCATTACTCTCCTTCAGTATTGCCAGTACAATAGGTAAAATACCGGCCTTATTGATTGAAGTATATTCGGCATATCATGTTATGAACGGAACAAATGAAGCGAAGTGGATTGTAACAATCGCAGGCGCTATTGGATTGTTTTATTTGTGGAAAAAATGGAGAAAAAAATAAAGAAGGAGCCTATGCTCCTTCTTTATTTTTGAAGTATTTTATTAATAGCTATCCTTTAAATCCTTAGTTAATACCAACAGCACTAAATGATTGCTTAACTGCTGCTACTTCCGCAGAAGTCGCACCATATAAATCAGCTGCCGCTTGCACTGCACCAGCACGAGCTTGGCTAAATGTAGTAGATTGCGTGAAATATTGTGTGTTTGCACGGTAATAAATTGCACCTAACTTATCTTTACCAATGCCCGTTACAGTTACACCCGAATGCGTACCACCATTTGCTAATAAATAAGCTTGTTTGTTAATGATACCACTGTTTGTATGAACCCCACCGTTATCACTAGTACCAGTGTAACGCTTAGAATAGTGGTCTGGATCACCATATTTCGTTGGATCACTCATAGAGCGAAGCGCATCTCCTGCTTTGCCAGGCGTATAAATATCTTCCCCAATTTCCCAATCTGGGTTACGGTTATCATAATACTCTACTAATGTACCAAAAACATCTGAAATAGCTTCATTTAATGCTCCTGATTCATTTTGATAAATTAAATCTGAGCTATACTCTGTAACAGCATGCGTTAATTCGTGACCAATTACATCAATACCACCAGATAATGAAGTGAACGTTACACCATCACCATCTCCGTATACCATTTGTGAGCCGTTCCAGAATGCATTATTATACTTACTTCCGTAATGAACTGTTGATTTTAATGGTGCTCCTGCATCATTAATAGAGTTTCTATTAAATGTAGCTTTATAGTAATCATATGTTTTACCTGCATAGTAATGAGCATCTACTGCTGCTGCATCATACGCTGCATTGAAAACATTATCTGCATCTACCCATAATGTTCCTGGTAATGTTGAGCGGTTTTTCGCATCATATGTGAAAATCGTTGCTCCGCGCGTATTATCTTGTAAATAGTAAGATGATGCAGATAACGTTGTATTAAGCGATTTCGTATCTCCTAATACACCTTTACCAGTACCCACTGCATTTGTTCCTGTTACAGGCTTTACAGCTGGTTTCGCTTCCTGTTTAGGTGCCTCTTGCTTAACTGGTGATTTATCTTCATTTGCTACATGATCAAGCTTATTATATTTATTTAATACTTTACCGCTACCTGCTTCAATGAAATAGTAGTAGTTTCCTGGGCTCGGCTCTAAGAAGTTTAAATTTACAACGTATGCATATGTTGTTTCTTCACCATTTTGATATACATATAAGTCCGCTTTTGGTTCTACCTCATATTTAGGTGTAACACCTAAATCTTTTTGCGCAATTTCAATTGCTTTTGCGCCTTCGATCTTATTTTTATTTTTCAACTTTTCTTTTTTGTCTAAATCAGGTGCAACTGTTCCAGACAATACTTTTAAAGAACCATCTTTACTTACGTGAGCTACTTGCGTAGAACCCCATACAGGTACTCCTTCGTATACTTGTTGTAAACGTAATACTGTTGAATCAGTTACAGCATCTTTCTTCGCTTGTTTCACTTTGAAAGAATCTTGCGCACTCTTTTCCCCTAACTTATAATCACCTTTTGCTGCGTTTAAGTAATCAAACACAACAGATTCTGCTTTCTTACCAGTTGCTCCAGTTAAATCCCCAGAAACAAACTCCGGTGACTGTACTGTCTCATTGTACTTCTTCGTAGAGAGCACATTTTTAGAATCTGCAAATGCAGAGCCTGTCCCTCCAAACGTTGTAACTGCCATTCCTGTCGCTAACACTAACGCTAAACTTTTCTTTTTCATGAACCTTCCCCCTAATAAATTATTTTTTGAAAAAGAGTAGTTTCATATTAGCATTATGTTTTCACTATTAATATACTAAAAATTCAAATAATTATTTTCTCAAGTTTTGTAGAATTTTGAGGAACAAATATTGAAAAACCCCTTTCCGGTTGGAAAGGGGGATTATTATGAATTAACTTGTTCAACAGTTTTAGCTTGTTGACCAACAATATCAGGTTTACTGCTATACTGATGTATTCCTCCAGCAACTGTAAGAGTCACTATAAATGCTAATACTCCAAATACCATCTTTTTCATTTTTATTCCTCCTTATTATCATTCATCAAATCAATAACTAACCTATAATATCGATTACTTTCTTCAAATCTGGATAAATTTGAAAAATGTTCTGCTAGTTCAACGTATACTTTCTTTAATTCTATTTTATTTCCTGCAGATTTATACAACGGGATAGCCTCATTTTCCAAAAATAATTTATAATCTTTTGCTTCTTCAAAATATTTATATCTAAGCATTAAAAGCAAGTATAATTTTGCATTAAATCTCTCTTCTTGTTTTGCTGCATCAATTCCCTTATCAATTAATGCCCTTGCCTCATCCAACTCTTCTAATTTAATGCATACTAATGCCATTTCATATATTGTATCTAAATAGTTTAAATCTATTTGTTTTTGAAGTTGTAGACTATCTAAATAATATTTTTTCGCTTGCTGATATTTTCCTTTTTTATAATAGATACTTCCCATATTACTTAAAGTAATAGCTAATAGTACATCCTTATCAGCAAAAGATGTGGCCTCTCTCAATATACTTTCATACATTTTTAAAGCTTCTTCATACTGACCTTTTTCTGTATAACTTACCGCAATAAGGATTTGGCAATTAATTATGTTTCTAAACTTATATTCACTACGAAATCCTTCTAATGCCATATTTACAAAATGAATCGCAAGATGATGAATATCTAAATGAGTATATGCAAGCGCTATATTATAATACAAGCCTGTTTCATGATACCCTTGTTCCTTGGCCATTACTTCTGTTTTTAATAAGTAATCTAGCCCATCCTTCCATCTATACTGTAAACAGCACAATAACCCTCTACTATACATATATAATAACTTCTGAAATGGAGAATATTTTTTATATACCTTCTTCAACTTATCTAATTCTTCTTCGAGTGCAGGAAAATCCCTTTTCATAATTAAATAACGTGTATACAGCAGTTTATAATAATTTATAATTTCAAAATCCAACACATGCTTCATTTCACCTTGCAACTCTTCATATATACGTTCTACTTGTTGCTTGTCCAAATGAACTAGTGCATTCAACCATTCATCCAGCTTCCCCTTCACATCTTCTTCTACATCTCTCAAATCCGTCACGGCAATTTCCAGTCTTGTGCAGAGCAATTGTAGAATTTCTTCTGATGCTTCGATCTTTCCATTTTCAATCTTACTTAAGTATGAGACAGAACAAATGCCCTGACATAATTCTTCTTGTGTCATTTTTTGCTGAAGCCGTTTGTAAAAGACTTGTTTGCCTATTTTTTCTAATGTTTGTTGCATTGTCCTCCTCCATTCTCATTACCCCATTACTCTAATAATACATAAAATTTGGAGAAATATAAATTGATAAATATAAATTTTCTAAAAAATATGCATAATTTCATTTTTTTCTCTCTTGACTTCACTTCAATATCTCTTCTTTGCTACGAATGGTGAAAAATTGGTATACTATAACCAAATTATGGAGGTGTTCTCGCGATGACTCATTATAAAGACGATAGTTATGCCTTACATACAGACCTATATCAAATCAACATGGCTTATACATATTGGAAAGATGGTATTCATAATCGCCGTTCCGTGTTTGATTTATACTTTCGAAAGCTTCCATTTGAGAACGGCTACGCTGTTTTTGCTGGCCTTGAGAAAATTGTAGAGTACATAGAAAATTTCAGCTTTACTGAAAGCGATATCGCTTATTTAGCAGAATTACAATTTGAAGAAGAATTCCTTCATTATTTACAAAATATGAAATTCACTGGGACGATTCGTAGTATGCAAGAAGGTGAAGTTGTATTTAATAACGAGCCTTTATTACGCGTTGATGCACCACTGGGTGAAGCACAAATTATTGAAACCGCTCTCTTAAATATTGTGAATTACCAAACATTAATTGCAACAAAAGCAGCCCGTATGAAACATGCTGCAAATAATGATGAGCTTTTAGAGTTCGGCACAAGACGTGCCCACGAGTTCGACGCTGCCCTTTGGGGGACGCGTGCTGCCTTTATTGGTGGTTTCTCCTCTACAAGCAATGTTCGTGCTGGGAAACGCTTTGGGATCCCTGTAGCTGGCACACACGCTCACTCTTTCGTTCAAGCATATCGCGATGAATACGTCGCGTTTAAGAAATACGCTGAAACTCATAAGAAGTGCGTCTTTCTCGTTGATACATATGACACATTGAAATCTGGTGTTCCAAATGCAATTCGTGTTGCAAAAGAATTTGGGGATCGTATTGATTTCTATGGTATACGTCTTGATAGTGGTGATATGGCTTATTTATCGAAAAAGGCACGAAAACTACTAGATGAATCAGGGTTTACAAATACAAAAATTATCGCTTCTAGCGATTTAGATGAATACACAATTATGCACCTTAAATCTCAAGGGGCAAAAATTGACGTATGGGGTGTTGGGACAAAATTAATTACGTCCTTTGAGCAACCTGCATTAGGGGCTGTTTACAAACTAGTTGCGATTGAAGATACTGACGGAAAATTAAATGATACGATTAAAATTTCATCTAATCCTGAAAAAATTACCACTCCAGGACTGAAACGAATTTATCGTATTATCAATCGGGTTAACGATCATGCAGAAGGCGATTATATTGCGTTAGATTCTGAAGAACCTGGAAAAGAAGAGCGCTTAAAAATGTTCCATCCAGTTCACACATATATAAGTAAATTCGTAACAAACTTTGAAGCCCGTGAACTCCATAAAGACATTTTCGTTAACGGTGAAAGAACATATGAACTACCAAGTATATTAGATATTCAGCAATATAATGAACAGAGTCTCGCTCTATTTTGGGAAGAATACATGCGAACTTTAAATCCCGAAGAGTATCCTGTCGATTTAAGCCAAGAATGTTGGGATCATAAAATGAATTACATTCAAACTGTTCGAGAACAAGTTGAAAAAAACATACAAAAGTAAACAGAGAAGTTTCTCCTTCTCTGTTTTTTCAATACTATATGGATATTTGTAAAAAATATATTAAAATAATACGACGAATGTTTTTTATTTGCAAATTTTAATATCATATTATTTAAAAGTAAAATAATATTTGATATTATTTTATTAAATCAATTTCAACAAAATAACCAATAAAAAAGAGGACGCAGGTTGCGTCCTCTTTTTTATAAATCTTTCACTCGTAATACACGCATTGCATTTAACACTGCAAGTAGTGTCACACCAACATCTGAGAAAACAGCTTCCCACATTGTTGCAATACCAAAGGCACCAAGTAATAGAACGATCCCTTTTACACCTAAAGCAAAGATGATATTTTGCCACACTATACTTCTTGTGCGTTTTGCAATTTTTACAGCTGTCGCAATTTTTGAAGGCTCATCAGTCATAATAACGATGTCTGCCGCTTCAATTGCTGCATCTGATCCTAAACCACCCATCGCAATACCAACGTCTGCACGGGCTAATACTGGTGTATCGTTAATACCGTCACCAACGAAGGCAATTTTTTCTTTTCCATGCTTCGCTGCATCAATTTTTTCAATCTCTTCTACTTTTTGTTGCGGTAGTAATTCCGCATGAACTTCATCTAAGCCTAATTCTTTACCGACAGCTTCACCAACTGTTTTTGCATCACCAGTTAACATTACTGTCTTTTTAATACCTAGTTCTTTTAACTTTTGAATCGCTTGTTTCGAATCCTCTTTTACCTCATCAGAAATAACAATATAACCTGCATATTTTCCATCTATAGCAACGTGAACTAATGTACCTACTGTTTCTGGTTGTTTAAATTCAATATTTTCTTTTCTCATTAATTTTGCATTACCTGCAAAAATTTCTTTTCCTTGTACTTTTACGACTGTACCGTGACCAGAAATTTCGTTATAATCATCGATTATTTTTTCATCAATTGATTTTCCATATGCCTTTCGAATAGATTGGGCAATTGGATGGTTAGAATACACTTCAGCAAATGCCGCATACTCTAATAACTCTTCGCTTGTAGTACCTTCGCTCGGTTCCATTTTTGTAACTTTGAAAACACCTTTTGTTAATGTTCCTGTTTTGTCAAAAACAATATATTTTACATCATTTAAAGCTTCTAAATAGTTACTACCTTTTACTAACACACCACTTTTAGATGCACCACCGATACCTCCAAAGAATCCAAGAGGAATGGATACAACTAACGCACATGGACAAGAGATTACTAAGAACACTAAAGCTCTATAAATCCACTCAGAGAATGTAGCCCCTTCTAAAATAAGCGGTGGAATAAACGCCATGATCGCCGCTGTAATAACTACAACTGGAGTGTAGTAACGCGCAAACTTCGTAATAAAGTTTTCTGTTGGTGCTTTTTTACTGCTTGCATTTTGAACTAAATCTAAAATTTTCGATACAGTTGATTCACCAAATTCTTTTGTAACTTCAATTGTCAACACGCCGTTTTGGTTCACAAAGCCACTTAATACATCATTTCCAACTTCAACTTCACGTGGTACAGATTCACCAGTTAATGCTGAAGTATCTACCATTGATGTTCCTTCAATTACTTTTCCGTCTAATGGTACTTTCTCACCTGGCTTAACGATAATATAATCGCCAATTTGTACATCTTCTGGTGATACTTGTTTCGTTTCATTTCCAACCTTTACATTCGCATAATCAGGACGAATATCCATTAATGAAGTAATTGATTTTCGAGAGCGGTTTACCGCAATGCTTTGGAATAGTTCTCCTACTTGATAAAATAGCATTACTGCTACAGCTTCTGAATATTGCTGAATTGCAAAAGCTCCTACAGTTGCAATTGCCATTAAGAAGTTTTCATCAAATACTTGGCCACGAGTTATGTTTTTTACCGCTCTCCAAACGATATCTCCACCTATTAATAAATAAGCAAGGACGAATAACGGAATTGTTACCATTTGTGGTAAGCCCGCTAATGCAGCAATTGCCGTCAAAATTCCGCCAACCACTAATCTCCCTACCATCTTTTTCACATTTGCTTCACCATGATCGTGACTATGTCCGTGGTCATGACCGTTCTTCTCTTCACGAACAACTTTCACATCTGGCTCTAACTTTTGAACGACATTTGTTATATTTGCTACAGTCGCTTCTAGTTCTCTTTTATTCGCAACTTCTACTCGTAGTTTCTTCGATACGAAATCAACAGTTGCTTCTGAGACAGCTGGCATTTCCTTAACTTTATTTTCAATTTTCATTGCACAGTTCGCGCAATCTAAACCTTCTAATATAAATACTTCTTTAGCAATTTTATTTTTTTGTTCTTCTTGCACTTTAATATGCGGTTCTAATTTTGTAACGAGTTGTTTTGCTTCCGTAACAACTTCGTTTTCTTTATTTTGTGCTGTTTCTAAGATCATTGTCTTTGTTGCGAAGTTTACAGAGCAAGAATTTACTCCTTCTATATTCCCAACACCTTTTTCAATTTTCATTGCACAGTTCGCACAATCTAAACCTTCTAACATCAATTTCTTTTTCACTAATGCTTCAGCCATCGTTCTCCCTCCTCGCGTTCTTTTTATTCTTCTTCGTTTACGTGCTCAAACGCTTGCTCGAAGATATGAATTACGTGCTGATCAGCTAACGAATAATAAACAACCTTTCCTTCTTTACGATTCTTTACAAGTTTCGCTTGCTTTAACACACGAAGCTGATGCGAAATAGATGATTGTGTCATTCCTAATAAATAAGCTAAATCACAAACGCACATCTCAGCTTCAAATAGCGCATGTAATATTCTCGTACGTGTACGGTCACCTAATACTTTAAATAGTTCTGCTACTTTACTTAAACTTTCATCAGTTGGAATTGTTTGTTTTACTTGCTCAACAACTTCTTCATGAATTATCGTTTGAGAACATGTCTCTTGTGGTGTTTCTACTTTATTTCCAGCCATTATAGCTCACCTCTTTAATTGAACATATGAACAATCATTCATATATTTTATACTCTTATTATATGAGCACCTGCTCATATGTGTCAATGAAATCTGAATTTTTTTATGAACATTTTAATAAGGCATATACATATTTTCCGCATCCTCTATATTCTCATACAAAAAAGGATGCACAAGTCGCACACCCCTTTTTTTCATATTCCGACATAAAAATTCAACAAAGTAATATATGTTCCCTTTATTTCAACAAAAGAAAAAGCCTTGCGCGCTCCCTAGACGCACAAGGCTTACTGTGTTATATCCCTTTAATTAGCTTGATCTAAATTATCCTGCGAACTGCTATCGTCTTTTAAATGACTATGTTTTTTCGAATAAACAAAGTATACAACTACTCCAATTGCTAACCAAATACCAAAGTATATCCATGTTGTTAACGGTAAATTTACCATTAAGAATAGACAACATGCAATTGAAATAATCGGTAAGATCGGTACAAGTGGTACCATAAATCCACGTTGTAATTTCGGATGCGTTTTACGAAGAATGATAACAGTTACACCAACCATGGCGAATGTTAATAACGCTCCAATATTCGCTAAATTCGACAATTCTTTTAAATCGATAAATCCAGCAATTAAAGCACTACCAATTCCTGTTAACCAAACTGAAAATGTTGGCGCTTCAGTCTTCTTGTTAATTTTCGCAAAAGATTTTGGTAATAAACCATCACGGCTCATTGCGAAGAATACACGTGTTGTCGCATAAATGTAAGCGAAAATTACAGCCATAATACCAATTACAGCTCCAATTGCAATTACACCAGCCACTTTATCTTGTCCTACAACTTCTAACACATACGCCATAGCTTCAGGTACATCTAATTCCTTATAAGAAACCATACCTGTCATAACGAGACAAACTACAACATAAATAA
This sequence comes from Bacillus sp. CH_48, assembly GCF_038008465.1. Classification (NCBI taxonomy): domain Bacteria; kingdom Bacillati; phylum Bacillota; class Bacilli; order Caryophanales; family Bacillaceae; genus Bacillus; species Bacillus sp. CH_48. Next base: position 932,785 of record NZ_JBBOZF010000001.1, read on the forward strand.
TTGTACAAATAACTAACGAAGCAATAATACCAATTGGTAGATCACGTTGCGGATTTTTTACTTCTTCAGCAGAAGTTGCTAATGCATCAAATCCTAAGAAAGCAAAGAATACTGCTGCTCCCCCTGCGAACACTCCACTTAAACCGTAAGGTGCAAATGGTATCCAGTTTTCTGGTTTCACGTAGAATACACCAACTGCAATGAATAAAACAACAATACCAATTTTAATTAATACCATTATGTTATTCACACGCTTACTTTCTTTCGTACCTCGTGATAATAACCAAGTTATCACTAACGTAACAATAACTGCTGGTAAGTTTACCATACCACCTTGCGCTGGAATCGTTAGCAACGCTTTCGGAATTTCAAGTCCCAGCCCACTCACTAAATTATTGAAATAACCCGTCCATCCGCCAGCTACTGCGGCAGTCGTTACGACATATACGGATAACAATGTCCATCCCATTAAATGAGCAACAAACTCACCAATTGTTGCATACGAATATGTGTACACACTACCTGAAACAGGAAGTGTAGATGCAACTTCTGCATAACATAATGCTGCAAATCCACAAACAATTGCTGCAATCATAAATGAAAAAATAACTGCTGGACCAGCATCTCTTGCTGCTACTAATCCAGTTAATACTAGAACTCCTGTACCAATTATCGCACCAATCCCTAGCATTGTTAGGTCAAATGCCCCTAGCGTTTTCGTCAAAGTTTTACTTTTACTTTCCCCTAACAATTGCGTAACGGATTTCTTTTTAAATAGGTTGGCCACGATGTATGCCCCCTTTTGCCAAGAAGAGCTAAGAGATCTTCACTCTTAGCTCTTATCATGTTGTTTTATATATTGTTCGATTTTGTTTTGTATAATGCTTCTATTAGCAAGATACTGTCTTTGCTTCTAATAATTCTTTAGCACCTTTGTACTCTACACCGTGAGCTTCTGCAACTGCTTCGAATGTTACATAGCCATCTAATGTGTTAATACCTTTTAGTAATGCAGAGTTACCTAGGCAAGCTTCTTTGTAGCCTTTGTTAGCAATTTGTACTGCATATGGTACTGTTACGTTTGTTAATGCAAGAGTTGATGTACGTGGAACCGCACCTGGCATGTTTGCAACTGCATAATGAACAACGCCGTGTTTTTCGTAAGTTGGGTTATCATGAGTTGTAATACGGTCAGTTGTTTCGAAAATACCACCTTGGTCAATCGCGATATCTACAACAACAGAACCTGGTTCCATTGATTTAATCATTTCTTCTGTTACAAGTTTTGGAGCTTTTGCACCTGGGATTAATACTGCACCGATTACAAGATCAGACTCTTTAACAGCTTCTGCAATATTGTAAGGATTAGACATTAAAGTTTTTACTTGGTTTCCGAAAATGTCATCTAATTGACGAAGACGTTCTGCGCTTAAGTCGATGATTGTTACATCCGCACCTAGTCCAACTGCAATTTTAGCAGCATTTGTACCAGCTTGTCCACCACCGATGATTGTTACTTTACCACGTTTAACCCCTGGAACACCTGCAAGTAAGATACCTTTACCGCCTTTGTTTTTCTCAAGGAATTGTGCACCAATTTGTGCAGCCATACGACCAGCTACTTCACTCATAGGTGCAAGTAATGGTAATGAACGGTTTTCTAATTGTACTGTTTCATATGCGATAGAAACAACTTTTTTCTCGATTAAAGCTTTTGTTAATTCTGGCTCTGGAGCTAAGTGTAAGTATGTGAACAAGATTAAGCCTTCACTGAAGTGTTTGTATTCGCTTTCAATTGGTTCCTTAACTTTCATAACCATTTCCATGTTCCAAGCTTCTTCAGCTGTATCAACAATTTTTGCTCCCGCTTCAACATACTGAGCGTCTGTGAAACCAGATCCTAAACCTGCACCCTTTTGAATGAATACTTCGTGATTGTTACGAATTAAATGTACAACACCTGCTGGTGTCATTGCCACACGGTTTTCGTTATTTTTAATTTCTGCTGGTACCCCAATACGCATAATGAAATGCCCCCTTATAATTAACAGAAAAAAGAGATTCTTTTTTCTTTTTGTAATAATTAATAACTTATGTCCTTATTCTAGCATAACTTAAAAGTTATGAAAACGCTAACATACCATTTTCCTAAAGTTTTTATATTTAGAATAGTGTAAATATATAAAACATTGATTCTATTAGGGGTTTTGTGTCATTCCATTATCTTTCACTCTATTTTTATTATACTATTTCAAAATAAACAGCAATCATTTATTATTTGACAATAATGTAACAATGTAAGAAACCTAAGCGATAACGTATACATATACAGTTATTACTTTACTCAATACTTTAGAGATATATTCTTTTCACAAAAAAACAGCTGCTAGCATTTAGCTAGCAGCTGGGTAACTTATAAATAACTTAGAAAATAAATCATCTGTCGTTTCAGTAATTTTATCAAACAGATCACTTTCTTCCGCTTCTTGCTCTTTTAACATCTTAATTGTTTCACGTGCATCTTCAGGATAATCGGTTATGATACCATCTACGTTTAACTTATAATATGCCTTTAAATTTTCCATATCATTTACTGTCCATACGTAAATTGGTTTGTTTAACTTCCTTGCTTCTTTTACTAATTTCTTATTTAACATATATTCTTCTGCTACGTAAAAGTCAGCCTTCACATTCTTTAAGTTAGCTCTACTTGCATACAATATATACCCTACTTTTATATCTGGATTTGCACGTTTAAACTCTTTAATAAGTGGATAGTGTAACGTTTGAATTACACATTGCTTCTCAAATTCATTATCTTTAATCGTTTTTAAGACTTTGTTTACAAAATCTTTTTCGCCCCCATGAAGCTTCACTTCTATATTAAGTTTGATTTTGCCATTTGCTAGCTTAATGATTTCATCAAGTGTACTTATTTGTCCTGAAAGTCCATCTTGACTAAGGGTAAGCTGCCTTAACTCAGCCATCGTTAAATCTGACACATGCACATTGGCATTGGCAAGACGCTTCAGCTTCAAATCATGTATAACCGCTAGTTCACCGTCTTTCGTTTGTAATACATCTATTTCAGCGTAGTCTGCTTTTGCATCAATAGCACCTTGCACAGCTTCTTTCGTATTTTCTACGCCTTTTGATATATACCCGCGGTGCGCCATAATAATTGGTTCTTTATACGAATTTGAAATAAACGTTACAATGAAGGCAACAACCATTCCAGCAGTAATAATCCCCACAATATATACGCCAATAAATTTCCAACGATGTTTTTGGAAGAAACATTTATCTGCTTTCGTTTTCGAATAATCTAATCCTTCTTCTAATAAAACATCTTCAACCGGTACCTTTTGTAAGTATAATCGCGTAATCGCCATAATATAAAATGGCGTCACGATAAAACTAAATAAATACAATGTACTCGTTAAAAATACAGAAATCGTTGATTCTGCTAATAATGCAAATGTTCCTTTCGGATTTGTAAATTCATAAACACCCCATAGGCACAATAAATATATTCCCAAAAATACGACATATACAATTCCAATTGAAATAAAAAATCCTACTAAAAAGAGCAGTACTTTAAAAAAGCTTTCCTTTACTAAAGTTGCACTTTTACGTGCTGCCACGCGAAATGATTTTTGCTCTAAAACAACAATAGGTAGAACGAAAATCCATCGAAGATTTATATACGCGACTACAGCAAAGAACGTGTAATAACCAACTTGTCCCATCGTTGTCTTAAACAGTTCTCCTGTAATGAAGTTAGGAATTTGAATTTGCGGGATTAATGCCGTTTCATATCCCATATTTAAAAGAGGCAACAATACGACAGCATATAAAATAAATCCTGGTAAGCAATATGTGAAAAGAGTAGGTAAATACGTTACCGTTTTATATAAAATCGGACGTAATTTCACCTTCTGTCTTTTATGAGCGAAATACGAAATAATAATAAGCACCGCAAATTCTGTAAAGATAAGAAACAGTGCTAACAATGACAAAATTACGATTGCTAAGATGCCATAAGGCGTCTTTAAAAACGCTAATAATTCATCATTTGTCGCATTTGCATAACCACCAAAATACAATAATTTATTAAAAATGATTCCAAATAGTGGAACAAACACAATCGCTGCTAATAATTTATAAGCAAGTTGAAAAGTTAATACATTCCAAAAAGCAAATTTAACTGTTTGAAAGGAATGTCTCATTACTCCTGGTATAGATAGTTTTTTACGGTGTTGCATATACTCCTCCAAATTCTAAAACGGTATTTGAGATGGATTCCATATTTCCAGTTCTAATCCATCTTTTTAATAATAATATATTCCGCTTAACATGAACACTCTTATACATATAATGAAAAAAGTGATGGCTACTTCCCATCACTTTTTCATTTATTCTATTTTTTCTCTAGCCCTTGTCCAAATGCTTTCAAGAAGCTAAAACCGAATGTAATAGCTCTATTGATATCTGGATCTTTTAATACTTTAAAGAAATCCATCACTTTTGTTTTTTTACCACAATTTAATTCATCTGTTGCAAATTGCAATCCTGTAACTAAACTTGACGTAATTTGCTTCGTTATTTCTGGGTCAACTGAAGATAACGCTTCTCCTGCCCCCATCATATTATTTAACGCATTTTTAACGGGTTCACGATTTAATTGCTCCACAGCGATTTTTGAAACATCTTCCTTCGCAGCAAGTAAACTAATTGCCGCATCTAATATACCAGCCTTCTGCAACTGTGCTAAAAGCTGCATCGTTTCTTCTACTGCTTCACGATTATTAGATAGCTCATTTAGAAGTTCATCTGCTACTTGCTGTTTCTGTTCTTCCTCTGTTACAACTTTCTTTTTAATTACAGTAATTTCTTTCGCCACTATCTCCGCCCCCTAGTCCACAAGTGATACGTATTGTTTTCTTTGCCATTTTTGCTCGATTTCAACACCGTTTTGCGGATTACGCTTTTTATCTCTCGGGTTTGAAGATGGTAACGGACGATTCCCTTTTTCACGTAGTACACGCATCTTTACCATCGTTTGTTTGTACGCTGGTGTACATGTATAAAGATCTGTCGCCGTTCCAGTTAAAATATTGATTGCCTCTTCATTTACCGTTGCATGCATCGGTAAATATAGCTCTTTCCCCGTTACACGATCTGTAACAAGTGCCTGTACTTTAATTTTCCCAAATGGTGATGCTAATTCTACAAGACCACCATCTTTCACATTGCGCTCTAGGGCAAGTTCAGGCGAGATTTCAACGAACACTTCAGATACTTTAGATAAAATACCAGCCGATTTATTCGTCATATTCCCTTCATGGAAATGTTCTAACATACGACCATTATTTAAAAGTAAATCATACTCATCTGGTGCTACAACTGGTGGTACCCATTCATCTAATGATAGACGAGCTAGTTTATCCGGGAAGTTAAATCCGTCCACATATAATAGCGGTGTATCACTGCCATCATGGCTACCCCAACATAAACTATTCCATCCTTCTAAACGATCGTATGTTGCCTGAGAATATAAAGGTGCAAGCGATGCGATTTCATCCATGATTTCACTTGGACTTTCATAATTCCAGTCCCCGCCAAGTGCACGAGCTACTTTTTGTAAAATCCACCAGTCTGGCTTTGAATCACCAAGCGGCTTCAATACTTCATATAATCTTTGAATACGGCGCTCTGTATTCGTAAATGTTCCCTCTTTTTCTAAGCTTGGTGCTGCCGGTAAAATAACATCAGCAAAACGAGCTGTTTTCGATAAGAACATATCTTGAACAACAAGGAAATCTAAATTCGCTAAAATATGTTGTACATGGTTGGCATTCGAATCTACTAAAGCCATTTCTTCACCCATAACATACATACCACGCAGTTTCCCTTCATCTGCCGCCAGTAACATTGCAATATTATTTAAGCCTGGTGCTTTCGGAATTGTAGTACCGTATGCTTTTTCAAATTTCGCACGGAGCGCATCATCTGAAACTGCTTGGTAACCTGGAAGCCAGTTTGGTAATGTTGCCATATCACAAGCGCCTTGTACGTTATTATGTCCGCGTAATGGATATGCTCCTGCACCAGGACGACGATAGTTACCCGTAACAAGCAATAGATTTGAAATTGCTGCTGAAGTTGTACTTCCTCCAGTATTTTGAGTTACACCCATTCCCCAAAGTACACAAGTACCATCTGCTTCATATACCATACGAGCCATTTCTTTCAGATTTTCTTTCGAAATCCCCGTAATTTCTTCTGTATAATCAAGCGTATACTTTTCTACCATTTTGCTATATTCATCAAAATTCTTCACATTTTCAGCTATGAACTTTTTATCGTGCCAATCTTGATCAATAATATATTTCGTAATACCAGCGAGCCATACGTAATCAGTTCCTTGGCGCGGATGAATGAATAAATCCGCACGCTCTGCCATTTCATGTTTACGAAGGTCTGCCACAATTAATTTTTGGTCATGTAATTTATGAGCACGTTTTACACGCGTTGCAAGTACAGGATGTCCTTCTGTTGGATTTGCTCCAACGATAATGACAAGGCCTGCTTCCGCAATATCTTTCACTGTTCCAGCATCCCCGCCCATACCGACAGTTTTAAATAAACCGTCTGTTGCTGGAGATTGACAATAACGGGAACAGTTGTCTACATTATTCGTTCCATATATTTGACGGGCTAGTTTTTGCATAAGATAATTTTCTTCATTCGTTACTTTCGAAGAAGAAATAAACCCAAATGCATCACTTCCATATTCTGATTTAATATGCTGCATATTGGATGCAACAACTTCCAGAGCCTCTTCCCATGAAGCTTCAACAAACATATCTCCTTGGCGAATTAATGGCTTTGTAATACGATCTTCACTGTTTACAAAATCCCATCCAAATTTGCCTTTTACACATGTGGAAATACCGTTAACCGGCGCATCTGAAACAGGCTGCACTTTCAAAATGTGGCGGTCTTTCGTCCATACTTCAAATGAACAACCTACACCACAAAATGTACAAACTGTTTTTGTTTTATTCACTTTCGTCTTACGCATCGCAGCCTCTACTTCTGAAACTGCTAAAATACTACTATATCCCGGCTCTACATCCTTTACAAAATCAATCATCGGATCTAACACATCCGGTTTCAATCCTGTCATGAATCCAGCTTCACCCAGCATTGTTTTTTCCATTAACGCATTACATGGACATACTGTTACACACTGCCCACAACTTACACAAGATGAGTCATTTATACTTACACCATTGTCCCATATAACACGTGGACGGTCTAAGCTCCAATCAATTGATATAGTTTCATTCACTTGTAAGTTTTGACATACTTCTACACACTGCCCACAAGCAATACATTGATTTGGATCATATCGATAAAATGGATGTGACATATCCACTTCACACGCACTTACTTTTGGCTCATACGGATATTTCTGTTCCTCAATTCCCATCATATGTACTGTATTATGGACTTTACAGTTACCATTATTGTTATCACAAACGGTACAATACAATAGATGATTCTCTAATATTCGATCCATTGCCTCAGTCTGTGCCTCTTTTGCACGCTGGGACTGTCTTTCGATATGCATACCGTTCTCTAATTTCGTTGAACAAGCACGCAATAACTTTCCATTTACTTCTACAATACACGTATCACAAGTTTGAATTGGATCTACTTCTGGTACATGACAAATTTGAGGATGTTCCAAATTACTCTCGTTAAATAATTGTAGTATCGTCTTTTCACCTGATGCAGAAAATTCTTTACCATCGACGGTTACACGGACTGTCTGTTCTGCCATAGTTTCCCCTCTCCTTACAACCAACTGTACAACACAATTATGAATCCGTTTTCAAAATCGCATTACTGTACATATTTTTGAAACGCTCTACCCAAATACTTTCTTATGAAGTCGATTCTAGATGTTATAAGGTATAACTACGAAAGCTTGAAAATATCACTATTCTACAGTTCTATTATATCGTACATATACAATAATAACCAAAATAATCTGTGATCTTCTTGTTAATAGGTGTTTTTATTTTTTCCATTGTTTTATGATAAATGTGGGAGAGAAATACATATAAAAGGGGAATTAAATATGGGGCCTACGCAAGAGACTTATACAATTGTACGTTATCAATCTGGTACATTTTCAAAACAACTTGATGAGATTGTCACAGAATCTCCTATTACTATTAAATTGAATGGTGAAGAATATGTAACAGTCGTATGCACACCAAATTATATTGAAGATATGGTAATTGGTTTTTTAATTTCTGAGGGGATTATTTCTTCCTATAAAGATGTTGAAGAACTATGGGTTCAAAAAGATAACGGAATTGTCCATGTAAAATCATCAAAAGTGAATCCGCTCTATCAAACTTTATATAATAAACGATACATCACTTCTTGCTGCGGAAAAGGTAGACAAGGTTTTATTTTCGTAAACGACGCAGCAAAAGCAAAAGACTTACATGATATACATGTAAAAATTACTCCTGAAGAATGCTTTCATTTAATGAATACCTTGCAACAATCTTCTACTACATTTCGCCAAACTGGCGGTGTTCACAATACCGCGCTATGTGATCGAAACAATATCCTCCTATCAAGAATGGATATTGGAAGACATAATGCATTAGATAAAATATATGGTCATTGTTTGCGTAACGATATATCCATTAAAGGAAAAATCATCGCATTTAGCGGACGTATTTCATCCGAAATTTTACTCAAAGTTTCAAAAATCGGATGTGAAATTGTTCTATCTAAATCCGCTCCAACAAAACTGGCATTGCAACTTGCCCATGATTTAGGCATTACAGTCGTAGGGTTTATTAGAAATGAATCTTGTAATATTTACACACATCCAAAACGAATTGATGGCTATCAATCCAATGTTTAAAAAATAAATCCTCAATCGAGGATTTATTTTAGTTATAAAAATGTAACATATTAAACACTTGAATAGTTAACAAAGTTAATATATAATTTCATTACATAATTAAAACAAAACATTGTAGCATATATCTTTTCATTCTTTTACAAATTAAAAGAGAATACTAACAAAACATATACTCAATCTTATAAAAGTAATGGATTTATTTGAAATCCACCAGGGAGGTTACAACTATGGAAATTCGCTTATTAACAACAGAGGACGCAGAAATATATTTAAAAGTTTGTATGGAAGGTTTAACGAAAAATCCGGAAGCTTTTAGCTCTTCTTATGAAGATGTTTTGAAACATGAGGATCCTGTAGCTGCTATGGCTAAACGATTAAGCAATCCGGATAAGTATACTCTAGGTGTCTTCAAAGATAATGATTTAATTGGTATCGCTACTTTAGAAACAAAACCATTTATTAAACAAGAACATAAAGCAAAAATTGGCTCCGTTTTTGTTTCTCCAAAAGCACGTGGTCTCGGAGCAGGACGAGCTCTCATTAAAGCCATTATTGAAAACGCCGATAAATTACATGTAGAACAACTTATGCTCGATGTTGTAGTTGGTAACGCTGGTGCCAAAAAATTATATGAATCATTAGGTTTCCAAACTTACGGCGTACAAGAACGTTCATTAAAACATAACGGTCAATATTGGGACGAGGAACATATGGTTCTGTTCTTAAATGATTAATACTTCAATATAAAGTGAAACTTTACTCAGTGGGGGATTTTTCCATCCCCCACTGAGTATTAGCTGAACCAATCGGGCTTTTACGGGGTAGTTTTCCAAAAACATCTTTCTTAATAAGAAAGATGTTTTTTTGCATTACAACAATGTAATCTTCATGTCACCTTTATCGATCGTACCAATCCTTACCATTCATTATACTAAAAATATAAAGTGAAACTTTAATTAGTAAAGCACCAATCACAAAATGAACGTATAGCATTCAATTGATATGTAGAGGAGAATGTGACATGAAACAAAACAAACGAGCTGTTCTTTTAATATTTACTACAGCAATTGTAACTTCTGGTTTAGCAATTTTACCTTGGTTTATCATATAGGAATACTCCCCTAATAATGAAAAAAGCTGATTGCTTCTTAAGAAGCAATCAGCTTTTTTATTTTATAAAATCCCTAAAATTTTATTTACGCAACTTATAATAATAACCATAGATACGGCAACACACATGACAACCGTATTACGATCTTGCTTTTCTTTTTTTGAAATTTCTTCTTTTGGATTCATGTGTATGATCTCCTTTTAAAAAAAGTGTGAGATAGGAAATTTTTCTTATCCGATGCGAGGTGAATACGAAAACCCTCTCTATCTCACATACACAATAGAATGGAATTGTCATTTTATAAATAAAATGACATGACGTTATGTCGCAACATAGGGTATTTTGTGTCGCTACGTTTTCTATTATAAAAAATAGTTGTGCAAAACTAGTGCATTTTTTATGTCAATTACTCTGAGCGAAAAAATCAGCCCTCCATTCAATCACATAAAAAGAGTTTTTATCCTTTTCGGCAAGAAGACTCCATCTGATTTGTGTTACGGGTGAAACCCAACAATTCAGGTGGAGATGAATTGCCGTCAGTCAATAAGGCTGAACTTTTTTGTTTCTTTTTGTCTTACGATACAATCTACTCTTAGATAAGGAGGGTATAGATCGTAAAACAACGAAATTGAATAATGATAATCATTCGGTTACTTGAGCCAAAAGGAATTACGATGAAGACTATATTCACATTTTGTTCCGTTTCATTTCAAATATTATCTTAGGGAAGAAATAATTTTAATGAACTCTCTGAGAAAGGTGGTGAAAACAATGGTTAAAAAGAAAGCAGTGAAAGTATTACGCAAACAAAAGAAAAGAGAAAACATGCAACGATTCACGCAGAAACAAAATATCGGACGAGCTAGTCTGACTGCAAAAGAATTCCGCTTACTGCAACGCATGTCACATAGTTCAAAAGCATTGCGAAATGTTGGATTGTACACGATGAAACAAAGTTATTTGAACCATAATAAAATGGCTACTGTAAAAGAAGTAGATACCGCCATGCAAGCCGATATGAACTACTGGGGCGTGCAATCAAACTCTGTGCAGGCTATTCGTAGAGCCTTATATGCAGAAGTGAAGAGCTTTTTTAAGGCATTGGAAACGTGGAAGAAAAATCCTGAAGCATTCACAGGGCGTCCTAATTTTCCGAATTATTCTCATTCAACTGACAAACGAATCATTGAAATCTATCAAGTGCCAAAAGTGGATGATAACGGGTATTGGCTGATTCCGATGAGTGTTGCATTCAGAAAAAAATTCGGTTCCATTAAAATACGTATGCCGAAAAACTTAAGACATAAAAAAATCTCCTACATTGAGCTTGTACCGAAGCAAAAAGGTCGGTTCTTTGAGGTGCATTACACATATGAGATGCACGTTTCTCAAATGAAGAAAACATCCACGACTACGAATAACGCTTTGAGTTGCGATTTAGGTGTAGACAGATTAGTAAGTTGCGTAACCAATACAGGTGATACATTTTTAATTGATGGTAAAAAACTAAAAGCCATTAACCAATACTTCAATAAAATGATACGTAGTCTGCAACAGAAAAATGTTGAAAACGGAATTTCAAAACGAGTTGTAACGAACAAAATGGCTGCACTTTGGCATAAACGGGAAAGGCAAATAAATGGTTACATTTCACAAACTGTAGGCTTGTTGTTTAAAAAAGTGAAAGAATGTAGTGTAGATACGGTTGTAGTAGGTTATAACGCTGGTTGGAAACAAAAATCAGATATGGGAAAAAAGAATAATCAACAATTTGTTCAAATCCCGTTTCATAAACTGATTGCGGCAATTGAGAATAAATGTATAAAAGAAGGCATCCGGTTTTTCAAACAAGAAGAAAGCTATACTTCAAAAGCTAGTTTTCTTGATAAAGATCCGGTTCCAGTTTGGACTAAGGATGATAGGACACACTATCACTTTAGTGGCAAACGAATGACTCGTGGTCTGTACCAAAGTAAAGCAGGAACATGTATCCACGCTGATATTAATGGTGCACTGAATACATTGCACAAATCAAAAGTGGTAGAATTGAAAGAGAATCTTAAAGTGAAAACGCCGATTCTATTAGAAGTGCAAAAACGTAAGGCTGTTGCTTCGCGCATAGCTTAGTGGGTGCGTCAACCATCCATATGTACTCGACTTGTCGGGGCTTGTAGCACACGCCAGATTCATCTGAGTGGTGGCTTCTTCCACAAGGGAGAATTGCTCTTTTTCGAAAGGGTGGTGCAAGTGGGAAAACAATCATTCGTTGCCAGTACCAACCAAAAACATACTTGGGGTGTTACCATAAGGTGGCATGAATGCTAGAGCGTCAAACTGTCTAGCGATGGACGAAAAGACCTAGCGTTCAAACTCAAGCCCCCACTGAAACGATTCATTTCAGTGGGGGTAGTTGACTATTTTCATGTAAACTATACAAGTAGAATGAACAGTTTGGGGTGCACAAGATTATGGTAAAAATTTTATTAGTAGACGATGAAGAACGTATGTTACGATTATTAGATCTGTTCTTAAGCCCTCGCGGCTATTTTTGTATGAAAGCTACCTCTGGCCTTGAAGCACTAAAATTAATCGAACAAAAAGAATTCGATATTATTTTATTAGATGTTATGATGCCAAGTATGGATGGATGGGATACTTGCTATCAAATTCGTCAAATTTCCAACGTTCCTATCATTATGTTAACAGCTCGCAACCAAAACTACGATATGGTGAAAGGCCTCACGATGGGCGCAGATGATTATATTACAAAACCATTTGATGAGCATGTATTAGTCGCACGAATCGAGGCTATATTACGCCGTACAAAGAAAGATGGCTTTGTTAGTTTCAATGGTATTGAGTGGGATAAAACGAAACATACTGTCACAGTTTATGATGAAAAAATCTCATTAACTCCTATCGAATTTTCGTTACTCGGATTATTTTTGCAAAATACAAACCGTGCTTATAGCCGAGATGATTTAATCGAAAAAATTTGGGGCTATGAAACAGATATCGAATATAGAACAATTGATTCACACATTCGTAATATCCGTGATAAACTACGCAAAAAAGGATTTCCAATTGAAGATTACCTAGAAACGGTCTATAAAGTCGGATATAAATGGAAAAGTGAATAATTACTTCGGTCAGTGGGAAATCGTATACCACTGACTCTTTATTATGAATAAGGTATGGTGAAAAAATGAGTAAACTTTCCCTTAAAATTGGGACATACTTTTTAATATTAGCTTTATGTATTGAAACAATTGCTTTCGTATCTTTTTATAAAAGCCTTTCAAAAATGCGTATTGTAGAGGAAACAGATGCTCTTTTAGAGAAAGGTAATCGCTATAGTAAAAAAATTAAAAGCCGCGAGAGACGGGATGAATATTATAAAGAAATGAAACACGCTGAACATAATAAAAATCCTAAACGTCCTGTGTATCCTGAGTTCGATATTACGAATGAGGCTGCACACTTAGTTGAATCGGAATCAATTTCTAACTCCGATATAGCTATCATTATTACTGACCATAACGGCAAAATTATTTCCACCTCAGAACCCGTAACAAAAGATATGCAAAAACAACTTACTTGTAAAACAGAAACTGTCCCAGACGGCGGATTGGTCGTTGAAAGAAACTGGAAAAAATCAAAGTTCATCACAACAGTAAGCCCACTTAACACAACAAAGTTTCAAGGAAAGCTATATATGCTATTAAAAACATCTTTCCTAGAAAATATGTTACTTAAACTCATGAACCAATTTCTTATCATTAGCGTTTTAACAATTATTTTAACAACAATTTCTGTCTTTGTTTTTTCACGCGTTATTACAGAACCACTTGTAAAAATGAAGAGAGCGACAGAAAAAATGTCAAAATTAAATAAACCAATTCAATTAGGTATTAAACGGAATGATGAACTCGGAAGTTTAGCAAAAACAATTGAAGATTTATCGAGTGAACTTACGTATATGAAAAAAGAGCGCAATGAATTTCTCGCTAGTGTCGCTCATGAACTATTAACTCCATTGACCTATATGAAGGGTTATGCAAAGGTAGCAAAGAGAGACTCTTTAACAAAAGAGGAGCGAGAAGAATACTTACAAATCATTGAGGATGAAACGGATAGTGTAACCGATCTCGTCCAAGATTTATTTATGCTTGTACAATTAGAACAACACCAATTTGTTATAAAAAAACAAAAAGTGCTTCTTCAGCCATTTTTAGAACGAATGGTTGAAAAAACAAAAACAACATTAACGAATAAGCAAATGCAACTTCATGTATATTGCAAAGATGATTTAGAAGTTTGTATAGACGAAAGACGTATGGAACAAGTTATGTTAAATTTATTACACAACGCTTATCAACATTCGCCAGAAAACACATCTATTACGATACGTGTACTCATGGAAACAGATTCTTTTACAATAAGTGTACAAGATGAAGGTGAAGGTATTCCTGAAGAAGATATCCCGCATATTTTTGACCGCTTTTATCGTGTCGATAAATCTAGAACACGAGCTACAGGCGGAAAAGGTATCGGGCTAGCTGTTGCAAAGGAAATTGTAGAATTGCATAACGGTTCTATTCTAGTAACAAGCCAATTAGGAGCGGGAACAAACTTTATAATCGAGCTACCTTTTGAATAATATGCGTGTGAAAACACCAGTAGTAGTAAACACTACTGGTGTTATTTTGTTCATAAAAACAGCTCATATAAGCTAAGCTTTTGAAATTATTCTTATTTCAATATAAAATAAAGGTACATTTGCAAAGATTTGGAGGGTGATATAATTGGATATCCATGTATTAACAAAAGACGAAGCAGAAATTTACTTAGAACTTCGCGTAGAAGGATTAAAGCAAAACCCTGAAGCATTCAGCTCTTCTTATGAAGATATTATTAATAAAGAGTGTGCGATTGAATATAAAGCACAAAAATTAGCACAAGATGAAAACTATACGCTAGGTGCATTTAAAGATGGAAAATTAATCGGGGTTGCAACACTGGAAACGAAACCATATGTAAAACAAGAACATAAAGCTAAAATCGGTTCTGTATATGTATCTCCAAAAGCACGTGGACTTGGAGCAGGAAAAGCACTTATTAAAGAATGTCTTGAGCTTGCTAAATCTTTAGAAGTAGAACAAGTTATGCTTGATGTTGTTGTTGGCAACGATGGAGCGAAAAAACTTTATGAATCATTAGGTTTTAAAACATTCGGTGTACAAGAACGTTCATTAAAATATAACGGACAATATTGGGACGAAGAGCATATGGTCTTATTCTTAGATGAAAATAAATAATAAAAAACATCCTCATGTTTGGAGGATGTTTTTTACTTTCTGGTAAACCATGCCGTGTGTAATAATTGAATCGCTTTCGCAATTTCTTCCTCTGATAATATCGCAAACCCAAGTAAAACTACACTCTCAGGCGCCGTACCGTCTTTATAGTACGTAGACACAGGATATATTTTGATACTATGTTTCGCAGCTTCTTGAATTAATTCTTCTTCCCGCATTCCGTTATGCACTTTTAATAAAATGTGTAATCCCGAATCTTCTCCTATCACTTCAACACGATTAGAGAAATACTTCTCTATTTCAAAAACAAGTCGATCTCTCTTCTTTCGGTAGACGACACGCATTTTATGAATATGTTTTTCCCAATAGCCTTCATTTAAAAATCTTCTAATCACTTCTTGGTCCATTCTTGAAACACTTTGTGTATAAAATAAATATTGCTGTTGATACTTTTTAATTAATTTCTTCGGCAACACCATATAGCTCATCCGTAGCGATGGCAATAATGCTTTAGATAGCGTCCCCATATAAATAACTTTCCCCTCTGTATCTAACCCTTGTAGCGCCGGTATAGGCTTTCCAGAATAGCGAAATTCACTATCATAATCATCTTCAATCATATACCTGCCCTCTTCTTTCTTTGCCCATTGTAAGAGCTGCATCCTTCTCGTAATAGGCATAATCATTCCATATGGAAACTGATGGGAAGGTGTAACAAATACAACATTCGCATTGCTATTTTCTAAATCTGCAATACAAATTCCATCTCTATCTAAAGATAACATTTGGACTCTTGCTTCTCCCTGTTCAAAAACAACCATCTTCCTATGATACCCTGGGTTTTCAACTGCATAATTGCTTCCCTTTAACAATTGAAACAATAGTTTCACTAATATTTGTGTTCCCGCTCCTAATACAATTTGACTAGCTGAACAACGCACACCTCTAGATTCATACAAATAATTCGTAATCTCTTCTCTTAAGCTCGCTTCCCCTTGAGGGTGTCCTAGAAAGAGAAGTTCGTTATTATGCGGCTGCCATACTTCATTTACAATTTTCCGATACATATTGAATGGAAAAGCATTTGTATCAATTCCTGTTTGTGTAAAGTCAAATTTATAACTCTTCTCCTGAAACGGTACTTCTTCTATTCTCTCTCCGCAATCCTCTACATGAACCATTTGCTCAATCTTGCATACAAAATAACCTTTTCTCGATATCGACTCAATATAACCTTCTGCAAGTAATTGTTCGTACGCTGCCTCTACTGTATTTTTACTTACTTGTAAATGTATCGCTAACTTTCGCTTAGCTGGTAATTTCGTAAAAGGTACAATCGATCCATCTTTAATTTCTTTTTTTATATACTCATACAATTGCACATATAATGCCTTTTTACTATTCACATTTAAATTAGGCGTTAATTCTAACATAATATCTGACCCCTTAATAAAACTAAAATCTGATACTTTTTACAGTACCAGAAGTTATATATAATTCCTTTTATCATGTCACACATAAAAAATCAAATACCGGAGAGGAGAAACATGATAATGAACAATGGTAGACGTATCGGACTTATTATGATTATTACAGGGGCTACATTATGGGGATTATCTGGTCCAATGATTCAGTGGCTATTTCAGCATACTAATGTATCCTCAATTGATTTTTTAACAATTCGCTTGTTGCTTGCAGGAATATTTATTTTGTCTTTCTTACTTACAAAGAAACAAAACATATTTCAAATTTGGAAACACCCTAGATATTCTATACAACTTATTATTTTCTCTATTCTCGGCATGCTCGGTGCACAATACGCCTTTATCGAAACGGTTCATATTAGTAACGCGGTCACAGCAACGCTATTTCAATTTCTAGGTCCTGTTCTTATTACCATGTATGTTGCATTTGAACAAAGAAAATTCCCTGCTTCTATGCAACTATTCGCAATTATAACTGCGCTAACAGGGACATACTTCATTATTACAAATGGCTCAATTGAAAATGTTGTTTTATCTAAAGAAGCTATTATTTTTGGACTATTAACAGCAATCGGATTTGCATTTTATACCCTCCATCCAGCTTCGCTTATTAAAGCATGCGGAACAACCATAGTAATTGGCTGGGGGATGTTAATCGGCGGCATCGCCCTGCTTATTTGTAATAGTTCGTTTGGATGGAGTCAGCTTTCACAAACCTTTACACCAAAAACTTTTTCTATGCTTATTCTTATCATTATAAGCGGCACTCTTTCTTTCCTTCTTTATATCGGTAGTCTGAAATATTTAGCCGCAACAGAAACAAGCATTTTATCTAGCATTGAACCCCTTGTAGCTGCCATCGTTTCAATCACTTGGCTAAATGAATCTTTTGGAACATATCAATTATTAGGCGGCGTATGTATCGTTCTGTCCGTTATTTTTTTGACGATGCCTCAAAAAGAAACCGAACCAACCTATACAACGGAACAAATATAAGGTGAAACTTTAATCAGTGTGGGTTTGTTCATCCCCCCCACAGATTATTAACCTACACCAATCGGGCTTTTACGGGATAAAAAATGTCAAAAGAGGTCGTACAAAACTTACGACCTCTTTTTATAATTTAAAGGAATTGTCCCGCCTTCTAGCAAATACAATTACACTAACAATAAAAACTAGGAGTGTGGCACCATGAAAAAAATCGGAACTATGCTACTTCTCTCCTTCCTCATCACTGGATGCACACAAGCACAACCTGATTCAAAAGTACCTAAAACAGAAGCTGTCACAACATCATCCACTCAAGTGAACGCACCTTCCTTCTTTCACCTTAGTGTTTTAAAAGATGTAAATTGGGAAGAAGCACCCTCATTCATAGACGGAAAAATACCTTTAAAAGGCATCGAAAAAAAAATCGCAATGGCTGATAGTCCTATTATCGCAAATGAACAAAATGAAATAATGTGGTACTTTCTAGATTCTGAAATACCAACTGGAAAATTGTCTATTATTGCGCTAAAACAAGGATCTGTAACTCCAACACCAGTACTCTTTCAAAAAGAAACTTCCAAACAAACTTGGACTACTTCAAATACAATCGATTCTACTACAAGCGAACTCCCTCTCGCTATGTCACTACCTTCATCTGGATTATGGTTATTAAATATATATGTGAATGAAAAATATTATGATCAGTTTGTAATCACCGCTGAGTAAAGTGACAAAAATAAACCACTTTCTTACAACAATGTAATTTCTACGTCATGTACTTCGATAGTTGAATTATCTCTCTTCTCTTATACTTAAAGTAAGAAATGAAACGAGGAGAGATGAGAGATGAAAAAAATGATAGAAGTGATCGTAGCAGTAACTGAGGTTTTAGTAAATGGTAAACAAGTTGCAATGGAATTAAATAAATAGTGAAGAAACATAAATAATTCTACACTTCTTCATTATTTTGATTTCTTATCTCAAAAAAGCAGTGCCTTTTAGGCACTGCTTTTAGCTATTAATAACTTGTTATTTTCGTAATTTGCGCCACGCCTGAATCAATAGCTGCTTTCGCTACTGCTTCTGCAACACTTGGAACAACTCTTTTATCTAATGGATTCGGGATTACATAATTCGCATTACGTTCTTCGTCCGTAATGATGTTAGCGATCCCATATGCTGCCGCTAATTTCATCTCTTCTGTAATATCAGTCGCGCGCACATCTAACGCACCGCGGAATATTCCGGGAAACGCCAATACATTATTTACTTGATTCGCATAATCCGAGCGCCCAGTTCCTACTACAGCTGCCCCAGCCTCTAATGCATCCTCAGGGAAGATTTCTGGAATTGGATTCGCCATCGCAAACACAATTGCTTTCTCATTCATCGTCTGTACAAGTTCTTTCGTTAATACGTTAGGAGCAGATACGCCAATAAAAATATCAGCTTGGTGAATCGCTTCTTTTAACGTTCCACGCACATGTTCACGATTTGTCTTTTTTGAAACTTCAATTTGCGCTTCGTTCATCCATGTTTCACCTTCACAAACAATACCTTCTAAGCTAACTAATGTAATGTACTTTGCACCAGCCTTTAATAATAATTTTCCAATTGCAATTCCTGCCGAACCCGCACCGTTAATAACGATTTTTACATTATCCATTTGTTTGCTAACAACTTTTAATGCATTAATAACAGCTGCTAAAACGACAATAGCTGTTCCATGTTGATCATCATGGAATATAGGAATATTCGTTTCTTCTTTTAATCGTTTTTCAATTTCAAAACAACGTGGTGCTGCAATATCTTCTAAATTAATCCCTGCAAATGTAGGCTCTAAATTTTTTACAAGGGTAACGATTTCATCTACATCCGTTGTGCCTAAACATAATGGGAAAGCATCTACATTCGCAAACTTCTTAAACAAAATACTTTTTCCTTCCATAACAGGCATAGCCGCTTTTGGTCCAATGTTTCCTAAACCAAGTACCGCTGTTCCATCTGAGACAACCGCCACCATATTACCACGTGCTGTATAGTCATACACCGTTTCTTCATCTGCCGCAATTGCTTTACAAGACTCAGCTACACCTGGTGTATACGTCAGGCTTAAATCATCCGCTGAATTTACCTCCACTTTACTTGTAATTTCAATTTTCCCTACTAACTCTTTATGCAATAACAATGATCTTTCATTAATTTGATTTGCTAACATACTTATAATCTCCCCTTAATTTGACAAGCTAGCTATATGAATATAGCTAGCTTGTTTAATCATGAAAACATCTTTAATAATATTGTCGCTGTTACAACCATTGCTGCCCCGCCTAAACGAGTAGAAATTTGCGCGAACGGCATTAATTCCATACGATTTGAAGCCGATAAAATAGCGACATCTCCAGTTCCACCTAAACCGCTATGACATCCAGTTACAATCGCTGATTCAACTGGATACATTTTCATCACTTTCCCTACAAGAAAACCTGATGCTACCATTGTAAGAACAACCGATGCACACACAACAACATATCCTACTGAAAGAACTGCTGCTACGTCTTTTAACGGAATATATAGCAATCCTAATCCAACCATTAAAGGCCAAGTTAAATTTTTTGAAATAAATTTATATAAATGGAATGCTCCTTGCTCCATTTTCGCTGGCATTAATTTAAAGTATTTCACAAGTGCTGCTGAGAAAATCATAATGATTGCCCCAGGAATACCGATGAACTTAGAAGCAAATCCTCCGAAGATGAAGAACGTACACGCAATTAATAAACCTGCTCCCATTAATGAGAAGTCAATTGGCTTCTCTGTATTTTGTTCTTTTAATAATTCTGCTTGATTGTCCGTTTTCACTAATACACCGTTACCACTAAGCTCCGGTTTCTTCTCACCTAAACGCTTCATATACCCTGCACTTACAATTGCGAACATATTTCCAATAATAGCTGCTGGAATAAGCTGTGATACAAACGTTGCTGATGATTCATTTAAAATATCACTATAAGCTAGCGACAATGGTAAAATTCCTTCCCCGATACCACCACTCACAATTGGTACGATGATAAAGAAGAATGTCTGCTTCATTTCAAATCCAAATAGTGAACCGACCAATAATCCTACTGCTACAGAAGCTAACGTCCCTACTACTAAAGGAATAAACATACGAACGAAACCTTGTACTAACACTTTACGGTTCATTCCTAAAATACTTCCGACTACTAAACAAGAAATATATAGATATAAAAAGTTCGATTTTTTCATTAACATTGTCGCAGCTTCCATTGAAGCTGGATTCATCCAGTTAAAAAATACAAGTAATGATGGAATAAATAACGAAAGTATTGCTGGACCGCCGATATTTTTTAAAATTGGAATTCTCATCCCAATATCGCCTAAGAAAATCCCCATGATCATAATAACTGCAAATCCACCAATCATATCTGCTGGCAATTTATTATATACAGATGCCCCATAAATAATAGCAGCCAATACTACATATAACGGTAAAGGTATAACACCGATTTTTACATTCATAATTTTAGAAGCGAAAGATTCTCTTTGTACTTCATTTCCTTCAGAAAATGATACCGCTTCCACATTCTTTTGAATTCCCATATGGCACCCCCTCGTTTTCTTAATAACAATATTAAAACGCTTTCAATAGTAAAAATAGTTTTTGTAAGTTTTGTAATTGATTTTGTAATTAAAAAAAGTATAAGCGACTTATACTAAGTCGCTTATACGTAAAACTCTATTTTCTTTTGATCAACACATCTTAATTTACTTACAGGTCTTCCCACATGTTGGTACATCATTTCGTTTTCTAACACCCCAATGTCAGTCAAAAACATTACATATTTTCGAATAGAAACTCTTGAAATTCCAACTAATTGTGCCATTTCATCTGTTGTAAACACTCTTCCATTCAGCGACTCGATCTTCTGCCAAATTAATTGCAACGTTTGCTTCGTTAACCCTTTCGGAAGCTCTTTAGTGACAGTAGGCTCTCTTTTTTCTTTTTGTAAAATTAACGAATCTAATTCCGATTGACTAATTTTTTGTTGTTCTTTCATGAAAGTAAATTTCTCTCGATATATAGTTAATGCCTCTTTAAATCGTTCAAATGTAAATGGTTTAATTAAATAATCTACAACTCCATATTGTAATGCTTTTTTAATACTCCCCATATCATGTACAGCTGAAATCATCATTATATCGATTTCTTTTTCTTGGTTCCGGATATACATTAAAAGCTCAAACCCAGTCTCTTCAGGCATAAAAATATCAAGTAATACTAAATCCACTCGTGATGTCTCTAATACTTCTATCGCCGACTTTACTGAGTTAGCTGCTTGAACAAGTTCAAACCCTCCTACTTGCTCTAAATAGTGCGTATTTAACATTGCTACCATCGGGTCATCTTCTACAATTAAAACTTTAATCATATTTGCCTCTCATCCCTACCTTTAGGTATTTCAATTGTTATCGTTGTTCCCTTTCCTACTAATGAATGCATATGAATTTCCCCATTTATTCGCTGTATACTTTCTTTTACAAGATACAAACCATAACCCCGGTTATCTCCCTTTGTGGAATAACCTTTCGTAAATAATTCCTCTATTTCTTTTTCTTGTATACCTTTTCCCGTATCTTGTACTGTAATAGTTAATATATCCCCATGTTGTATCTCAATTTCAACTTGCTTCTTTTCACAATTCATCACTGCTTCTAATGCATTATCAATTAAATTTCCGACAATCGTAATAAGTTCATGAGTAATACTTTCATCATCTATTTCCGGCATATAAGAATCTTCACTTATAATTAATTTTATATTTTTCTCTCTAGCATAGCTGAGCTTACCTAGTAAAAAACCAGCAAATACTGGACTTTTTATTCTTTTCATAACTCCACCAATTTCATATTGATGCTCTGATACCATACCGCTTATATACCTCTGTAATTCTTCATACTGTTTCATATGTGTAAGCCCTAATACGACATGCATCTTATTCATAAACTCATGAGATTGTGCCCGTAATGCTTCTGCATATAGTCTAATACCAGTTAGTTCCTCTGCTAGTTTTCTAATCTCTGTTTTATCACGAAATGTTGCAATTGCACCCACTATTTCTCCTTTTACATATAAAGGAACTCGATTCGTCACAATCGTAATTCCATAAATATTTTGTTCTTCGTTTAATTGTACTTCTCCCGTTTGCAATACTTCTTTTATACGTGAATTTGGCATATACAACTCAACATCTTTACCGATAAAATTTTCTTCAAGTCCACTTTTTTTAAATAGACGTTTTGCTTCATTATTAATTAACGTTACTCTAGCCTCTTTATCTACAGCAATGATCCCCTCCTTTACAGATTGTAGCATCGTATTTCTTTCTTCAAGAATTTTTGCTATCCTGTGCGGCTCAAGACCGAATAAACTTTTCTTGATATGTCTAGCTAGCAATATTGCTCCTATAATTCCGACTAATACTCCAACTCCGACACCAATATAAATGATATGTCTACTTTCCTTAACTCTCTCTTTTACATTATCTGCTGAAATACCAACGGCCACTGCTCCAAGTTGTTCACCTGTTTCAGAAAATATTGGTACAAACACTCGCATGGAAATACCTAAAGTTCCTTCTGCTAACGATACATGTTCTTTTCCTTTCAATGCAGGCCCTTCGTCCCCACCAATGAAATGACGACCTATTTTTTGAGGATCTGGATGAGATTTTCTTATTCCATCCATGTCCATAACTACAATAAATTGAACACCTGTGTTTTTTAATATCCTATTTGTATACGTTTGGATTGCAGGATTATCCGCTTTCCCAACCAAGCCATTGATTACAATTGAATCATTCGCCACAATGTGTGCAATTGTTTTTGCTTTCTCTGCTTGGCTATCCTCCGTCGCCCGTTCTACATTATTACTAATTAATATATCTGTCACAAGTAAAGAAAAAATTACAACTGTACAAACTAACAATGTAATCGTTTTCCACAAATTCCATAGTCTTTTTCTTTTTTTCATCCCGTTAATGACTCCCCTAATTGCTGAATAGAAAAATAAGTAAGGTGATATTATTTTCACCTTACTTATCTGCTGTTATTATACTTTAAATTTACTAGTCATCGCTTGTAGTTCTTCGGCCATCCCAGCTAAGTTTTGCGAAGCTGAACTAATTTCCTCCATTGAATTAACCTGTTCTTCTGTTGAAGCCGCAACACTTTGCATACTAGCTGTATTTTCTTCTGCAGCCGCTGCAATTTCATCAATAGCATTTGTCACTTCATTTGCATCTCCAGCAATTCTCTTCGTTGTTTCTACCATTTGATTAACTTGAGAAACAATATGTGTAGTAGAACTTAAAATTTCCGTAAAACTTACTTTCGTTTTTGTTACAACATCAAGGCCTTGTTGAACTTCTCCATTCACATTATCCATTGCCTTAACAGTATGTTCAATATCCGCCTTAATTTCTGCAATTAAATTTGCAATCTCTCCAGATGACTCTCCTGATTGCTCTGCTAATTTTCTAACCTCATCTGCTACAATAGCAAATCCTCGACCCTGTTCACCTGCTCTTGCTGCTTCAATAGCCGCATTTAAAGCTAATAAGTTCGTTTGAGTAGCTATGTTTTGAATTGCTTCAGAAATAGCTCCTACTTGCTTTGATTTCTCATCAAGAAGTTTAATAATAGCATCTGACTCGGATACCGACCTAGAAATAGACTGCATTTGTTTTGCAGTTTGTTCAACTAAATCTTCTCCCTCTTCAGCTCTTTCTCTCGCATGTAATGAGGAAATAGAAATTGACTCTGCGCTTCCGGTTACATCTTGAATTGCTGTATTTACTTGTTGTAATGTAGCCGCACCTTCTTCAACACCTTGACTTTGTGATTCAGCCCCACCTGATACTTGTTCCATTGCAATTGTAATTTGATCTGTCGCATCATTTGCTTGCTGTACGCTCGCTGTTAACTCCTCAGCCGATGCCGCGACATGTTCTGCTGAAAAGCTAATTTGGGTAATAACATCTTGTAAAGACGTAGACATTTCATTAAATGAAGTCCCTAATTTCCCTATGTCATCCTTAGAATGGATTGTAATTTTCTCTGTTAAATCTCCCTTACTAATTTTATATGCTGATTCAGCTATTTTTCGTAATGGCCCTGTAATAGACCTTGTAATGAAATAAATTAATACACTACCAAATGCAATAGCGATAGCAATAACAATTAAAGTCTTATAAAACACTGGACTGGCAGCTTGGGTAATTTCTTCATCGAACATAACTCCAACTACTTTCCAGCCGGTTTTTTCATTTGTTGCAAAGATTAAATTCTTTTTATCATCTTGTTCTGTATAAGACACATTTCCTTGTTTATCTTCATAAATTGGTTTAACCCAAGGATCAGTAACTTTCGCACCTGGTTTTCTAGATGGATGACTAACAATTTGCTTATTTTGATCTAAAATAACTGCATAACCTTTTTCACCAATGTTAATCATTTTAGAAATTTTTAAGATGTTATCTAAATTTAAGTTAATTCCTATAACACCTTTACCATCTTTTACTTCTTTCGCAATGGTCACTACCATATTTTTTGTAGATGCTGATTGATATGGTGCAGTAACAATTACTTTCCCTTTATTTTCATGTGCTTCTTTATACCAAGATCTATCTGTTGGATTATACCCATCAGCCATTTGGATAAATGGTTCTCTTATAAACTTTCCCGTCTGCGTTCCAATATAAATACCTTCTACTTCTGGATGAAGCTTTATATATTGTGCTAACTTCGTTCTCACTATCTCTTCTTGTCCATTTGGATATGTATCCTCTGTTAAGATGTCTGCAAAATACGTCGCATCAACAAATTTCTCTTCTATATTTTGAGAAATAACAGTATTTAAAACTGAAATATTCTCCTTTGCTTTATCTGTCATTTGATGTTCAAAATTTGTTTTGGCAGTTTGATATGAAACACCACCGATAATAATTCCTGGTATAGTTAAAATAATAAAAAATGAAATGATTAATTTTTTCTTGATACTCATACATTTAACCCAGTTAAATATTTTTTGCATAATAAGCCTCCTTTATGTAATGTGGATACTTGTGTCATTTTATACAATTAACATACATAAAACAATATATAATGATAACATGTAAATTTTTCGTCAATTATGCATTTTTCCATATTCACTCCTTAATAAGGATTTTAATCATAAAATAAGAGAACTTTAGCATTATATATACTAAAGTTCTCTTATTTCTCAACAGCTTCTACTCTAAAAAATTTCTCTTATAATCTTCAATCTCTATCCTTCGCCTTATAGTCATCTTACTAAAACTCTTCATCCTAATTTATTTGGAGCTCTTTACATAACTAATTGCCTGACTCCCCATTTGCACCCATGCCTGTTCAAAGCTTTCTCTCGGTACTTTTACATCTAAGCTATCCTCAAGTGGATCTCGAATATATACAGATTCCTGATCATACCCAATAAGTACAATACAATGTTCATTATACGTAATAGAAACATCTCCACTATTTGTTTCCCATGTAGTAAATTCATCTTCATCTAATGGTGCAAATGTTGCATTCGTAATCATGACTACCGGTTTCCCTGCTTTTACACTCTTATAAATCTCTTCTATATTCTTCCCAGTTAAGTCTACAGCTTTATTAGGTAAATATTTTTCTGCTAACTGAAAAAGTGGCCCATGATATACACCATATCCTGATTCAGAGAATGTATAAATATTACCTACAAATCCTTCATTCGGATTCCCGCGCACACCATCGTCTATAAAATCAACTTTTTTTATTTCATTTGCTAATGTCATCTTATCCACTGAAACACCAGCGTATTGTAACATCATTGCTAAACTTGTCACTTCACAGCCTCTATCCAATTCTGGTAACTGCTGAATTAATGGAACATTTGATAAGATGACTTTTTCATCGTTATTACTAAACTCCGTTTCTTTTCCTCTTTGTATATTTGAGAATGTAAACTTCTCTACATACTTTGGAATTCCATTTGTATATACACTCCATATTGCTGCACCTAGTAAAGCTGTACATATATACCACTTCAATTTTCTTATCACTTTCACGCCCTTATTAATTCGTTAAATAAGAATAAAATGCGTCAGCATCCGTTCTAATCATCGGTACAAAATTTAGTTCTTTTCCTTTTTCAGGCTGATCTTTTTTTATCTTTTCCGCTAACTCTTGAATATTCATATTCATTTTATCCATATTAAGCTCATCTGCCATTTGTAGCACCTTTTGTTCATTAATTTCTTTTAATATTTGATATATATCTTTACCGTACAAATCAATATGATATTTTTTTGCTTCTTCCTGTACTTTTTGTTCGTACACTTCTTGTGCTAACTCTTCAATTTCTTTTCCTTTTTGAGAAATGTCTAACTTTCCTGCTTCTTCTCTTACTTTCGTTCCGTAGATTTCTTCCGCGATGTCTTCAATTTCTTTTCCATCTGTAGAAATGCCTAATTTATCTGCTTCATCTTTAATTTTAATCGTATTAATTTGAGTAATTAAATCTACAATTGATGTATTCTCTATAGATATACCTAGCTTTAACGCTTCTTGCTTTACTTTTGTTTCATAGATTTCTTCTGACAGCATCCCAACATCTTTTCCTTCAATCGAAATACCTAACTGCTCTGCTTCCCTTCCTACTTCTGTTTCATGAATTTCTTTTTCTAATGTAATTTGTTCTTTTCCTTCCGTTTCAATACCTAGTTCCTCTGCTTTTTCTTCTGTATGCACTGCATGTATCTTACCATTGTTCAATTGTTCTTTACTGCGCTGCGTGTAATCTGTCTTTCCTTTTTGTGTTTCAGAAGGAGAGGCACCCCCTAATATGCTTAAACTCATTACTCCAATAGTGAATACCGTCATCATTTTCTTTTTCAAAATTAATTCCTCCCTCTTACACTTTCTTTTTCAGCATTCCCATAATTTTTTTAATACTATACATACATCTCATCGCTGCTTGAGATAACATTATGATTGATAAAATCCACTCACATACACCTAGTCTCTTCTTCATGTAACGAACGTTCTTTATGCCATACATAATATAAATAGTTTCTTAACTTTCCCTTAAAAAAAAGACGACCTTGTAAAAACAAGATCGTCTTCTTACTTATATTTTTTGATTTTTAGGAAAAATCACTTCAAAACAAGTGCCATTTCCCCATCTGCTCTCTACTGATATTTTTCCATAATGCTTTTCTACAATCCAATTTGCGATTGAAAGACCTAATCCAGCTCCTTCTGACGTACTTCTTGCTTTATCCCCTTGATAAAAACGATCAAATAATTTCGGAATATCTTCTTCTTTCACTCCTATCCCGTCATCCTTCACCTGTATACGAATTGAACTACTCGTTTGCGTACAATCTATTTGAATATGCCCACCTTCGTTTGTATACTTCATCGCATTATCTAACAGTATGACCATCATTTGATGAATCCGCTCTCTATCCCCCATAAAAGATACACCACGTTCTACTTTTAGTATCATTTCTTTTTCCTGATAAGAAGCAATCTCTTTATATGGAGCTACTATTTCTTCTAACAATTTATCAAGTTCAAATGTTTTCTTATCCATCTCAATTTGATTAGAATCAGAACGTGCTAGCAATAATAAATTACTAACGAGTTTCGATAACCGCCTACATTCTTTTGAAATTGTAGAAATATCCATCGCTTTTTCTTCTATCGTAGCGGATGGTGATTGGAATAACACATCCGTTTTTGATTGAATAACTGCAAGCGGTGTCCTTAGTTCATGTGATGCATCAGAAACGAATTGCTGCTGTTTCTCCCATGAATTTTGAATAGGTACAAGTGCTCTGCCAGCTAGGAAAAAGCCGATACCTATCGCACAGAGGCTTCCTATGCTACAACCTATAACGAGGATTAAAAATAAAGTATTTAACATTCTTTCTTCCGCTGTTATATCTCGCACGATTTGAACTATTTCTCCATCTTTTTGAAGCGAAAATGCTCTAAAATATCGTCCTTGTACTTCAATATCCTGTAACTCCCCTAATTTTTTTGGAGAAAACTTTTCCAAATTCTCTTCAAAAATAGAACGGAATTTACGGTTATCGCCCTCTATTTTCACTATTTTCCCATTCCAAGTTATTCTAGTTACTCGCGGATCTCCAATCTGGATATTCTCTATGCGTTTTCTTGGTGGTATTTTAACATCTAATTTTTCTCTATACTGAGCCATCATTTTTATAGATTGATCCACTTCATTATAAATACGCTTATATGTGTATGAATAAATAATACTGCCTAATATACCTATTAATAGGATAAATACTAATGAATTCACTATAGTCAAACGAATGCGTGTCTTTTGAAACATACTTCCTTTTTTCATTGTTCTTTTAATATATATCCAATACCTCGAACGGTTTGAATATCTTTCTGATAACCGAATGGCTCTAATTTTTTACGTAAATGATGCACATACACTTCTACAATTGCTACTGTCGTATCTGAATCAAATCCCCAAACACGATCAAAAATTTGTTCACGCATTAAAATCTTCCCGCTATTTTGAATGAGATACTCTAGTAGCTCATATTGTTTCAATGTCAACTTAATACCTTGTCCATCTACTTGAACGTCTTTATCTTTTCCGAACAATTCAATCCCTTTATAGCGAATCGTTTGCTGCGTTGTTAAACTACCACTTCTGCGTAGTAAAGCGCGAATTCTCGCTTTTAATTCAGGGGCCTGAAATGGCTTAACGATATAGTCATCTCCACCAAAGTCCAATCCCTTCACCCGATCTTCTAAAGAATCTCTCGCTGTCAAAAACAGGACTGGTGTTTCAATCTTTTCATCACGTATTTTTTGAATCACTTCAAATCCGTCCATCCCTGGCATCATCACATCCAACAAAATTGCATCATATATATTTTGAAGCGCTAAAAACAATCCATCTTCTCCATTTATTGCCGTATCTACTTCAAATTCATCACGCAAAATTTGTACGATAGACTCTAATAACGAAGTATTATCTTCTACTACAAGTAAGCGCATGCTCTCACCTTCCATCAAATAGTTCAATTCTATTTATTATTACATTTCTTCTCTTCATAACAAAAGAATGTAGTTATATTACGTAATTTCATTTTCAACTATTTCCTTCTAAAATTTTGAAATTTTATTATAAAAACTTTGTCTTAAATTTACCTTAATAAAAAATTGAAAGAAATAAGATTCCTCTTATCTCTTTCAATTTTTTATTACATATACCTTTTTACTTGGCAACTCCAAACAATTTAGCTGACCACCATACACAGCCCCGCCATCAATTCCAATAATACGATTACTACCAAAATACACTCCGCAATCCTCACTACTATGAAGCGTTTTTGTTTCCGTATGCCCAAATACAACAACCTTTTCACCGCTATATCCATTATGAAATTCATTACGGATCCACATTAACGTATATGGTTCAGATTCAGAAACTCGTTTCATCGGCTCAACCCCAGCATGTACAAATATATACTCTTCTGTTTCAATGTAATGATCTAATTCTTGAATAAACTTTATATGTTCCTCTAATACAGAAGATTGTAAAATCGGTTTTTGGAAGTCTTTCTCATTAACCACAATATCTTCTTCTAGAAATCCATAACTATATAATGTCTTATCTCCACCATTTCTTTTTACCCAATGGTTCCATGAACGTTCCTCATTTGTCGTTAACGCCTTAATCATCATATCTTCATGATTTCCTTTTAAAATGAGAGCTCCCTCTTCTTTCAATTCTTTTACCTTTTCAATTACAGCACGCGCATTTGGACCACGATCTACATAATCTCCCAGTAAGATTAATTGATCCTGTTTCGCATCATATTGAGCTTCTTTCAACAACTGTTCGAACTTTTCTATTTCTCCATGAATATCACTAATAACAAGAATTCTTTTCATATTATCCCCCCTCTTTCTAATTATAGTTCAAAACAACGGAAAATTCCGAATCTTAACCTTGAATTAAATTTATCTCGCATTAACGGGCAGTAAGACCCCCACCTCAAAATTCAGCAGAAGCAAAGAAGTTAGGTGGGGGTAGGGCTGCCCGTAAAAGCCCGATTGGTGAGGGCTAATAATCATTGGGGGATGAAGAAAAGCCCCATTGATTAAAGTTTCACTTTATTACAAACTAAACTATTATCCTTACAACAATGTAAGTCTCTTGTCATCCAATTCGATAGTTGTAATTACTGTATCTCCTTATACTGAGAGTAAGAAATGAAACAAAAAACAAGGAGAGATGAGAGATGAAAAAAGTAATGGAAGTTGTAGTAGCGATAGTAGAGGTTTTCGTAAATGGTAAACAAGTCGCAATGGAGTTGAATAAATAATGAAAAGGACAACATTCACTCTAGACCCTTTACTCATATAAAAGAGATAAGACTTCATCATTTCTTTGATCCCTTATCTCCCTATAAAGAAAGCCGTATCCCTTTTAAGGATACGGCTTTCTCTTATTTTTGACTCGTACGAGCTGAAATGCTAATTGCTCTATCTGTTGCTTTGGCAGCTTCATCTAACGCCTCTTTACTATTCTTTCCGTCATACATTGCTTCCAATGCTTTTACAACTGCATCTCGTGATTCTGGGAATACACTAATTAAAGCACCTTGTGTTGCTGGAGATTGCTTCGTCGCTTGCAGTTGATCTACTGTTACTTTCAACTGTGGATATTTTTCATATTGCTCTTTTACTAACGGCTCATTATATGCATCTGGATTAATTGAGAAATAGCCTGTTGCCGTATGCCATTTCGCTTGTACGTCTGGCTTCGTTAAATATTTCATAAAGTCCCAAGCACCTTGTTGCGTTTCTTCTGAAACCATATTCGTCATCCATAATGATGCGCCTCCAATGACAACACCATTTTGTTTCGAATCCTCTGGATATGGAATATATGAAACACCTACATTAAACTTAGATGCATCAATTAAATCACGAACACCTGCTGAAGAATCTAAATACATAGCAACTTGTCCAGACTGGAACGCAGCACGAATATCATCCCAACTTGCTCCATACTTTCCAAGTGCGCCAGCTTTATTTAAATCATCTAACATTCCAAATACTTTCTGTCCTTCTTTACCGTTAAATACCGCCTTCTTTGCAGCATCTTTACGGCCGTTTTCGTTATTTACATATAAAGCACCTTGTGTCGCTAACAACTCTTCAAAGAACCAACCATAGTTAAGCATGGAGAATCCATATTGTTTTACATTTCCGCCTTCTTTAATCGTTAACTTTTTCGCTGCTTCTTGTAATTCCGCATATGTTTTTGGAGCTTTCTCTGGATCTAAGCCCGCCTTTGCGAAAGCATCTTTATTATAAATTAATACTGGTGTAGATGAATTAAATGGCATAGAATACATTTTTCCATCAACTGAATAATAATTTGTAATTGCTTTTTCTAATTTTGACGTATCGTACTTATCTTTTTTTATCCAGCTATCAATTGGTGTGATTTTTTTGCTATCAATCATATATTTCGTTGTAATTTCACTCGATTGAACAAGAGCTGGCGCTTCTTTCGTTGCAGACATCGTTCTAAATTTCGTTAAAGACTCTTCATATGTCCCTTGGAACTCT
This sequence comes from Bacillus sp. CH_48, assembly GCF_038008465.1. Taxonomy (NCBI): domain Bacteria; kingdom Bacillati; phylum Bacillota; class Bacilli; order Caryophanales; family Bacillaceae; genus Bacillus; species Bacillus sp. CH_48. Next base: position 965,368 of record NZ_JBBOZF010000001.1, read on the forward strand.
GCCTTTATCTCGTATTTATTTTGCGACTTATTATAGTCTGCAACAAGACCCTCTAGTACTCCTTGTGTTTTTCCACCCATCGCATGCCAGAAGCGAATTACTGTTTTATCACCATTTTTTTCAACTGGTGCTACTTTTGCCTGTGCTTCAGGTTTTCCCTCTGTTTTACTATTTGAACAAGCGACACTAGATAATGCCATTGTTGCTACCATTAATAGAGCAGCACCTTTTTTTACTAGATTCATTTAAATCTCACCTTCTCTTAATTATTTAATTGCACCTTTTGTTAATCCTTGTTGTAATTGCTTTTGCCCTAAAAATAGTAAAATCAATGTTGGAATAACGATAACCGTAACACCGGCCATTACGCTTCCCCAATCAGTTGCAACTTCTTGAGACTGAAGCTGCTTCACACCGATTTGCACTGTTCTTACTTTTTCATCAGTGGTCACTAAAAGTGGCCATAAATACATATTCCATGTTGTTAAAAAGCTATATACTCCAAGCGTAATAAAACTCGTTTTACAATACGGAATTACAACGCTGAATAAAAACCTTACATTTCCAATCCCTTCAATAAACGCAGCTTCTTTTAGTTCATTCGGAAGTGTCATAAAATGTTGACGTAACAAGAAAATACCGAAAGCTGTTGCAAAAAACGGCACTGTCATCCCGGCGAAACTATTGATCCAGCCAAAGTTTTGAATCGTTAAAAAGTTAGGCACCATCGTTGCTTCCCACGGAATCAGCATCGTTGAAATAAACAGGAAGAAAATTAAGTTTCTCCCTTTAAACTGAAGAAAAACAAAAGCATAAGCTGCTAAACTTGATACGATAAGTTGTCCAATCATAACGACTGTCGATACAATTAAACTGTTATATAAGTATGTAAAAAGTGGTACTTTTTGAAAAATATTAATGAAATTATCAAAAGTAAACTGGGTCGGAAATAACCTTCTCATTTGAATATCGTCTGGTGTCATAAAACTTATTAAAAATGCATACAGTACAGGAAAAAATACCATTACTGCACTAATAATGAGCAGCATGTATAATAGGAAATTTTGTTTCCACTGTTTAACAATCATTTATAATGCACCTTTCTCTCAGCAAACTTAAATTGAAGTAATGTAGCAACGAAAATGAAAACAAATAATACCATCGCTTGTGCACTTGCTGTTCCAAATTGATGATTCACAAACGCCTCTTTGTAAATCGAGTACACAATCAAATTCGTTGCATCATTCGGTCCACCGTGCGTTAAAATATCAATTTGTCCAAAACTTTGGAACGCACTAATTAACGTTACGGTTACAATAAAGAATAAAGTTGGCGATAGCATCGGTAATGTAACACGGCGAAGCTTATATAAATAACTAGCACCATCTATAGATGCACTCTCATATAAAGACGTATCGATATTTTGTAAACCACCTAATATAACTAAAAATGCAAACCCTGTATTCACCCAAACTGTTGTAACTGATACAGAGAATAGTGCCCAGTCCGGACTCGTTAACCATGCGATTGCAGGAAGATTCATAGCGGCTAATATATTATTAAATAATCCTACACTTGGATGAAATAAAAATAGCCAAATCACTGCACTAGCAGCTACTGATATTCCCATCGTCGAAGAAAACAGAACTCGGAATAACCCAATACCTCTTACCTTTCCATTTGCAATCAATGCAAGAAACAAAGCAAATATAATACTCGTAGGCACTGTATATAAAACAAATAGTAAAGTTGATTTTATACTTTTGTAGAAGGCTGGATCAGAGAATAAATATTGATAATTTTCTAAGCCAACGAAAAGATTAGCTTCTCCATGTATATCGGTTAAATAAAAACTATAGTAAATCGTCCTAAACAATGGATAGAACAGAAAAATCGAAAATAGCAAAATAGATGGCGCCAAAAACAATAATCCTATTCTTAAATCTTTCGTTCTCCCCCATAATTTTTTCTTTTTTGACACCTTTGTTTGAACTGGTAACTTACTTACTTCGATCATTATTTCGCCACCACTTTCAACTCTTCTTCAGCTACCACTTTTAAGCGTTCATTCGTGTTTTCGTTAAAGAAGCATAACTTTTCTTGCGAGAATAATAATTTTACTTTGTCACCTTTGTTCAAGAGTAACTGTCCGATGACTTTCGCACTCCAAATTGTTCCATTTACCGCAAAGTTTAATATAGATTCATTCCCTAATACTTCTACAGATTGCAGCGTCACTTCTTGTCCTTCCTCAGACAGTGCAATATGCTCAGGACGCATGCCTATACGAATTATTCCTTCTGGTAATTGCTTTAACTGTCCAATAGATAATGGAATTTGCAATTTCCCTATATGTAATACACCTTTTTCTTTATCCACTTCTCCATCATTTATATTCATAGAAGGAGAACCTATAAAGCTTGCAACAAATTCGTTTGCTGGTTCGTTATATATGTCAAGTGGTGTTCCAACTTGCTGTATACTTCCTTTATTTAAAACCATAATACGATCTCCCATAGTCATCGCTTCTATTTGATCGTGGGTAACGTAAATCATCGTAATTCCTAATCGCTGCTGAATTTCTCTAATTTCAATTCTCATTTGCGCACGTAATTTCGCATCTAAATTCGAAAGTGGTTCATCCATTAAACAGATTGGTGCTTGACTCACGATCGCCCTAGCAAGCGCAACACGCTGTCTTTGTCCGCCTGATAATTGGCCTGGTTTCATTTTCACATACTCTTTCAGTCCTACCATTTCAATAGCTTCCATTAATCGCTTTTGTCGCTCTTCTTTTTGTACTTTTCTTACCTTAAGTCCAAATAAAATATTTTCTTCTACAGATAAGTGTGGATATAATGCATAATTTTGAAATACCATTGATAGATTACGGTCTTTCGGCTCTAGATCATTTGCAACACGTTCATTAATAATTAAATCTCCCGAAGAAATCTCTTCTAAGCCAGCGATCATTCGTAATAATGTGCTTTTCCCGCATCCCGAAGGTCCAACTAAAACAAAAAATTCGCCCTTCTTAATATGAACCGATACGCCTTTAACCGCTGTCTCTTCTGCATTTTTATATACCTTTGAAACATTTTTCAATTCAATCACAAGGTTGCACTCCTTTTTTCTTCATGTATCCATACTTCATAATGACTTGTTGAAATCGCACTTGCTCCTGCACGAATTGCAATTTCCGCATCTTCTCGCGTTTGAATCAGCCCGCCTGCAATAATAGGAAACTCTATTTCCTCTGCTAGCTGTTTAATTATAGAAGGCATAATCCCCGGCATAATCTCTACTGCATTTGGTTTAGTCGTTTTACAATTTTCAATTGATTTAGTAAGGGATAAAGTATCTACAATAAAAATACGTTGAATTGTTTTCAATCCAATTTTATTAGCATTTCGAATTGTCGAACCCTTTGTTGAAATAATACCTTGTGCCCCGATAACATCTTCAATATACAAAAGTGCTTCCTCTGTATTCGTATTTAAGCCTTGTATAAAATCACAATGAAGAAATACATCATGTCCATGTTTCTGCAATTCATATACACGCTCTGGTAATTCCAGCATTGAACCAGTCATAAGAAAAACTGTTTTCGGCAATTTTTTGTATGCTTTGTATCCTTTCCAATCCTTTATCATCGCAATATAAGATTCTTTAAACATTCATTCCACCTAACTGTTCTATTTTTATCCAAACTAAAAACACCTACTTACATAGAACGCCTTTCTCCTTATTTGAACTCTAGAGAATAGAGCACACCTAAGAAAGTGGCACATTATATGTAAGTGGGTGTTCTCAAATGTTCTCTACCCTAGTTATTTTGTTACCTTTACTATATTACGCATTTATTAAGTCAGTTTTGATAGATTGTTAATTAGGTGTTAACCGAATGTTAATATTCACCATATCACTATTTACATTAATCTAGATATTAAAATATAAACAAATAGAACGAAACAATACTTAAAATTCAATCAATATGTAAATTCATTCCATAGTTAATTAGTTTTAGTTTTCTCGCAACTGCTTGTGAAGCATAATTATCCCAAGAAGTACTATAAAGTGGAATGCGTTTTTCTTCTTGTAATGATATCGCCCAGGCTGTAACAACATCAGTACCATATCCGTTCCCTTGAAACTCCGCTAAAGTTTCCACACTTGCCTCAGCAGCTACGGGCGTACTTCTGGCACTGCAACAAACAGAAACTACCTTTTCATTTTTTACAATTGCAAAATAAGGTTTCCTCCATTCCATCTGTTCTATTAGATTAGGAAAATTTTCTCGCAAAAGCTCTCTATTCTTCTCAGTTATTTGTATTGTTCTAGTCGGCTTATGTAAATTACTATGAAACATGAAAGCAGGACCCATCCAAATATTTTTCACTGTTCTTTCTTCATTTAATACATTAATAATCTTTGCTATCTCTATATGCTTTGAAGGTTCTTGAATTAACTTCTCAATCTTACTTACCGTTTCATCATCCACATTACAATGATATCTCGTTATACTCCCTTCACGAGTTCTGCCAAGAAAAAAACGTGGTGCTTTCGGATTTCCTTGTTCATTTACATATTTCATTTTTCCGACTTGATTATGAACAAACAAAACCTCTACCTGAATTACTATTAAATCAAGTTCTGAGAGCCTCATTTTTATCCTCCTTATTTACTCCATATACCATCCATTCATAATCTATTTTTCATGTTCAAAACAAAAATCCCATTCAAATACACATTACTGAATCCATCATACTAACTGATTTCTTCATTCTGTCTATCTAAATGGGATTATTTTTCGTTTTTTACTCTACTGGTTGTTGTGGCTGTACTACTTCATTTGCTCCAGCTACCCTCAACATATTTACAATATCTTTAAAACCTCTTTTTTCAGCGTATTGCAGTGGCGTCAGATGTTCCTTGTTAGCCATATTTACATCTGCACCGTGATCAATAAGCAATTGAATTACTTTCTTATGGTTTTCACTACCATTTCCTAATACAATTGCTTCTAATAGCGCTGTTCCACCACGTTCATTTTTATAATTCACATCAATATCTGTATGCTCTAATAATTCTTTAACAACCTCTACATGGCCACGCTCAGATGCAGAAATAAGTGCTGTTCCACCTGACTTAGTCGTTTCTTTCGTATTAACTCCTGCATTAATTAATACTTTTACAATATCCGTATATCCTTCTCTACTTGCATAAAGAAGTGGATTACTTTTTTTCTCATCTTTAATTTCAATATTAGCACCTGCACCAATTAATGCTTTAACTGTCTCTACATGATTTTGGTACGTCGCTGCAAGGACAGGCGTTTCTCCGTTGTCACCTTCTACGTTTATATTCGCTCCATCCTGAATCAACTTCATAGCTGTCTCTGTGTCTCCAAGAGTAGCTGAAAGTAACAACTGTTTGTCCATTAAATTTATACTTTTCTCTTCTTTAGATTCTTCCTGTTCTTTATGCTTCTCTTTTTTCTTTTCATTTTTCACATGAACCGGTTTCGATTCTGGTTCTTCTTGCTTATCGCAAGCCACTACCGTCATTAAAAGTCCTAATAAAATACATAATAAAATTTTTTGTTTTCTCACAACTACAGCTCCTATGAAAGATAATGTTTTCTTAACCATTCCTCCATCACATACAATAACTCTTCTTGAGTACATTTATCCATAAGCCCTTTAGATTCCTTCTTTAATCAGATTATCTTAAGCTTATACTATGTTTCTCAACCTATTGAAATGATACGCCTGATGGCCCCATCATTAACATTATGAAGCAATTAGTTTAGCACGTTTTTACCGCATTTGTATACATTTCTAAAAAGTACATAAAGTGAAACTTTAATTAGTGGGGGTTTTGTTCATCCACCACTAATTATTAGTTGAACCAATCGGGCTTTTACGGGCAGTTGATCTCCACCTAAATTCTTTGCTTTCACTAAATTTTGAGGTGGGGATCTTACTGCCCGTTAATGCGGGATAAATGATTGCTTTAGGTTACTATATTCCATTGTAACCGTTCTTCTAAAAATTTTACACCTTTTCTATATTTGCACCTGAGTAATAATAGAAAAAGACAACTATATAGTTGTCTTTTTCTATTATTAATGATGTCCACCATGATTTCCTGCTTTCGGTTTCCCCATCATCTCTTTATTCATTTCCCATTTATGCTCTGCTAACTCTTTATACGAAAGAACTTTGCCCTTATAGTTAGATACAAAGCTCTCTGCATCTTTTTTATTTTTAAATGAAATGACATTATAAGCCATCGGTGTCGTTATTGTTTTATCATATACGTAAGTAGCGTCTTCTAACGAAATCCAATCTTTCGAATCATAATCTCGAACAAATTTCTCTTTCGTCTTTTCATCTGAGTTGATCTCCATCCATTTATACATACAACCGATATCATCAAACTTTAACGCTTTTCCATTTTCTAAAATAATTTCTGTTGCAAATTGATTATCTGTTACCCCAATTTGACAAATATCACATTTATCATGTTTCTCATCAATGGCAACAGCTGCTGTTTCCTTTTTCCCACACCCGACTACTGTAAATATGAAACATAAACATATAGCAAGTACAACATATTTTACTTTCATCAATATTCCTCCCTAGAAACCGTATACTTCACGAAAAGAATACCAAAAGGTTGTGTGAGATTTGTGAAAAAACAATGTGCTTTTTGTAATATAGGAAACAAAAAAAGATGTGTAGTTATTTCTACACATCTCTCATCACTCGCAGCCTGTAATTAACAAATCATCTTCTAACTTAACTAATAATGTATCCGCACTAATTTCCTGTCCAACTTCTACATTTACCAATCTTATATTTCCACTAATCCCGACTGCAATTTTTTTTAGCTCACCGTCATTTTTTCGGATCATCAGTAATTTTTCCCATTCATATACGTAAGAAGATTCATTAATAAAAATCTCCTCTACTTTTCCTTCATAAGAGCTATAAATCTCTTCAATTCTCGTTTTCATATAACATCTACTCCCTATTTCACACTTCACTATTTTCATCTTATTCTACCATTCTTACGAGGAGCAGCTTACTTTTTAAAAATTCAAATTAACTACCGTGAACAAAATGAACAAAATAAAAATTATGCTTCTAATGATGTTATTTTTCAAATTATTTACCATTTGAATAGATGCTTTTATTATAAATAAAAAACCTTTTTCTGAATTTTTATTCTATTTTGAAAGCGCAATCATTCTTTTGAGGGGGAAATTACATGTTAGCACTACTTGGATTTGCGATGGTATTTGTCTTTATGTTTTTAATTATGACGAAACGTATGTCAGCGCTAGTAGCATTAATATTAATTCCGAGTGTTTTTGCATTAATTGGCGGATTCTATGCCAATATGGGGCCTATGATGTTAGAGGGAATTCAAAAATTAGCACCTACTGGTATTATGCTTATGTTCGCTATTTTATATTTTGGGATTATGATTGATAGCGGTTTATTCGATCCTGTCATTAGTAAGATTTTAAAATTTGTAAAAGGAGATCCTTTAAAAATCGTTGTCGGAACGGCTATATTGACTATTATCGTTTCTCTAGATGGTGACGGTACAACAACATACATGATTACAGTTTCCGCAATGTATCCACTATATAAGCGCCTTGGAATGAACCCCCTCATATTAGCTGGAGTTGTTATGTTAGGGGCGGGGGTAACAAATCTTACACCTTGGGGTGGACCCACAGCTCGTGTTATGAGCGCACTTGGGCTTGATGCTTCCGAATTATTTACACCTCTTATTCCAGGAATGATTACTGGTGCAATTTGGGTTGTTTTCGTTGCCTACTATCTTGGAAAAAAAGAAAGAAAACGTTTAGGAATTATGGATGTACAGTATTTAAAACAAATGCAAACAATGGATGAGCAAGCTGCAACTGTCGAAGCCGCAGTACATAAACGTCCTAAACTTCTATGGATTAACTTTTTATTAACCGCTACATTACTTGTCTGTCTCATACTAGAAGTTATGCCGTTACCTGTTTTATTTACAGTCGCTTTTGCTATTGCTGTTATGATTAACTATCCAAACTTAGAACAACAGAAAGAACGTATTGCTTCTCATGCAGGGAATGTATTAGCAGTTGTTTCTCTCGTATTTGCTGCCGGTATTTTCACTGGTATTTTATCCGGAACAAAAATGGTAGATGCGATGGCTAACAGTGTAGTAACTCTTATACCAGATGTACTTGGACCACAATTGCCAATTATTACAGCTCTTCTTAGTATGCCATTCACATTTTTCATGTCTAATGATGCATTTTACTTCGGGGTATTACCTATTTTGACGAAAGCTGCTGCTACTTACGGAATTAGTGCAGCTGAAATGGGACGCGCTTCCTTACTTGGGCAACCCGTTCACTTATTAAGTCCTCTTGTCGCTTCCACTTATTTATTGGTCGGAATGGCCAAAGTTGATTTCGGTGAACATCAACGCTTCACTTTATTGTGGGCCGTTGGAACGACAATGGTTATGTTAATTACCGGAATTGTAATTGGGATTATTCCAATATAAGATGCAAAAAAACAGTAGAAGAAATAAAATCCTCTACTGTTTTTTATTATGAAGAAGCAAGAAAATAACGTCTCTCCGGTCTCCCAACACTTCCATATATTAGCTCTGCGTGGACTTTCTTCCCAGATATCAAATACTCTAAATAGCGCCTTGCCGTTGATCGGCTTACTCCAATCATTGAGCTTAACATTTCTGCTGTAATCCCTTCTTCATTAACTGTTAACATATGCTTTTTTACTTTCGCTAAAGTATAAGGATCTATCCCTTTCGGGGCATATTCTATTTGATCTCCCTTCACACCTCTTTGAGACCATAAATATTCAATTTGTTCCGTAGATAATTGATTGTTCTTCTTTAACTGTATAATCTTTTTTTGATAGCCTTCTAGACTTGCTTTAAATCGATCAAACATTAGTGGCTTTACGATATAATCTGTTACTCCGCCCCGCAGGGCGTGCCTCACTACATCTGTTTCCGATGCCGCTGTAATCATAATGATATCTGTATCGTGCAAATGATTCCTAATATATGTGACAAGTTCCGTTCCCTGCATATCAGGTAAGTACACATCTAATAACACGAGCTGTGGCTTCACAAGCTCTAGCCATTCTTTCGCTTGTTCTCCAGTCGTTGCCGTTCCAATTACTTTAAATCCCTCAATTTTTTCAGTAAAACGACGATGAATGTCAGCAATCCGAATATCATCTTCTACAATTAATACTTCAATCTCCTCACCCATTACTATTCGCCTCTCTCTTTCGGTAGTGCAATAATAAATAACGCACCACCTAAATCCCCTTTTTCAATTGCAATACTTCCATTTAAATCTTCTACTAACTCTTTCACTTTTGCTAATCCATATCCTCGCTCTCCTCCTTCTTTCGTCGAAAAGCCTTTATAGAATATGCTAGTAATTATTTCATCATGAATCCCTTGCCCTGAATCTTCCACTTCAATTAATATTTCTTCTCCAATATCAGTTACAAACATCCTTACTTTCCTATCATTCTCTTCATTTTTTTCAATTGCTTCAAATGCATTCGTAATTAAATTCCCTAAAATAGAAACGACATAATTACTCTCAATATGTGGACTTAATTTGTCTAAACCACTTTCTCTATCTAGCATAAAATCAATCTTCAACTCTCGTGCTCTATTATAAAATCCAATTAAAATTCCACCTAGCCATGGATTTTGAATCCGCTTCATAATAAATTGAACAAAATCTTGATATACCGCTGTTTCCTTATGAATAAGCTCTAAAGCATCTTCATATGATTCTAATTGGATAAGACCCGAAAGCGTATACAATAAATTATTATATTCATGCGTTTGCGCCCGCAATGCCTCTGTATATTGCTTCGTCTGGGACAATTCTGCTGTTAACTGATCCATTTCAGATTTCAAACGTAAGCTCGATACAACGCCAGTTACTTTATTCTTTACTTTAATAGGTAGACGGTTCGCAATAACAGCCTGTCCTTTTATATTTAATTGGCGGTCAAACTGTTCTTCACCAGTTTGAAATACATCTAGTATCGTTGAATTAGGAATTACATTTAAAATAAATTCCCCAATAATATTTTGTTGTTTATTTAGCGAAAGAATATCATAAGCTGCTTGATTGACTAAACTAATCATGCCATTTTTATCGATTACAATAATCCCTTCACGTACAGATTGAATCACTGTACTATGCTCTTCATATAAAGATGAAATTTCTTCTGGCTCCATCCCGAACATCATTCTTTTTATACTTCCCGCTAAATATATAGAGCCGATTACCCCAATTAAAAGACCTATTACTGTAATCCAAAATACACGCTTTCCATACACTTCTACTGCTCCATGAATATCAGCCATTGAAAACCCAACAGACACCACACCGATAATTTCATTTTCCTGGTTACGGATTGGGACTTTCCCACGCAATGAAGGGCCTAACGATCCATTAGCTTTCGAAACATAAGATTTCCCTTCTAATAAAACGCCTTTATTATCTCCGCCAACCATTTTTTCTCCTATTTTATCTCGCTCAGGATGCGCATAACGAATCCCCTCTTTGTTTCCAACTACAATAAAGTCAGCTTCTGTATCAATTCGAATTTTTTCTGCGATTGGCTGAATAATAGAAGCTGGATTTTCTTTTTGAAAAGCTTCCTGAATTTCTGGTATCGCAGCAACTGTTTTCGCAACATGCAAGGCCCTTTTACCAATTTGCTCTTCTACTGTTTCAGATAATATGTAAAAAAATAAATAACTTGTTAGCAAAAGTACAACAAGAATAAGTGTACTAATAGTTAATGTAATTCTCGGTTGTAGTTTTAATTTTTTCAATGTCAAAACCATTCCCCTAACATAATTAAAGATAGAATTTAAAGAAAATACAGTTTTTTATTATCATAACACGCTTACTATATATTTCTTTCTTTTTTATCTTCATAAAAAAAGAAACGAAGCATAAGCACTACTTCGTTTCTTAACAGTTTATTATTATATTTTAAACTTACCAATCATCTCTTGTAATTCTTCTGCCATTTGTGATAAATGAACTGCTGCTGCATTTATTTCATCTACTGAAGCTAATTGTTCCTCAGAGGAACCAGCAATATTTTGAACGCTTGCCGCATTTTCTTCAATCGTAGCTGCAATTTCATTAATAGATGCACTTACTTGCTTTGCATCTACCGTCATTTGTTTTGCTACATCTACCATGCTATCAATTTGTACAACTGTATCATTTGTAGACTTCAATATTTCGGCAAAGCTTTGCTTCGTTTCATTTGCAACTACAAGTCCTGATTGTACTTCTGTTCCAACTTGATTCATAGAGCTTACTGTTTCTTTTATATCAAATTGAATCTCTTTCACTAGTTTTCCAATTTCCGTAGAAGACTTTCCTGATTGTTCTGCTAGCTTTCGCACTTCATCTGCTACAATTGCAAATCCTCTTCCTTGCTCTCCAGCTCTCGCAGCCTCAATTGCCGCATTTAACGCTAATAAATTTGTCTGTTCTGCAATATGTTGAATCACTTCAAGAATTGCTCCAATTTGTTTCGACTTATCGTCTAACAAACCAATGATTTTGTCTGACTGTGAAACAGAATCATGAATTAATTGCATTTGATTCACAGTTTTTTCAACTAACGTCCCACCATTTTCAGCTTTTTTCTTCGTATACATAGAGGCTGTAGATACTAATGAAGAACTATCTGCAACACGCTGAATTCCTTCTGTAACTTCTTCTAACAATGTTGCTCCTTCTTCAACTTCTTTCGTTTGTATTTCTGCACCACTCGATACTTGCTCTATCGCCTGTGTAATTTGTTCCGTTGCTTCGCTTGTCTGCTTCATACTAGCTGTTAATTCTTCTGAAGATGCTGCTACATGACTTGCTGAAATGTTTATATTGGAAATGACACTATGTAACGATGTAGCCATCTCGTTAAAGCTTTCTCCTAGCTGTCCAATTTCATCTTTAGAATGAACTGTAATTGATTCTGTTAAATCGCCTTCACTAATCTTCTTCGATGATATAACAAGTTGTTTTAACGGTTTAATAATAGACGCAATAATGAAGTAAATTACAATCCCACCGATTAGTAGCGAAAATCCAAGAACAGTTATTGTTTTATAGAAAATAGGTTCAGCCGCTTCGATAATTTCTTTGGAAGGCATAATTCCTGCTATTTTCCATCCAGTTTTCTTATTCGTTTTAAAAGTGATATTACGATCTTCACCATCTAACGAATAATGAACATCCCCAGCTTCCTGTTTATACAATTCTTTACTAAGTTTCTCTTCTAATTTCTCTCCTGGCTTCAGTGTCGGGTGCGCTACTACATTTTTATCTTGATCAAATATTGCTACATACCCTTCCTTACCGATATTAACCATCTTGGAAGTAGTAACAATATCATTAATGATTAAGTCAATCCCAAGAACGCCACTTTTATCCTCATTTTGTTTTGCTAGTGTAATAACAATATTACCTGTCGTTTTTGACTTATATGGAGCAGTTACAATTACTTCTCCGCTTTTCTTCACTGCCTCTTTATACCAATCTCTTTCTGTAGGATTATATCCATCTGGCATCTGAATAGCTGGTGATTGAATAAACTGTCCATTACTAGATCCTGTATAGATTGCTTCCATTTCTGGATGCAGTTTATTGTATTCTTCTAGTTTATTTTGTATGTTTTGAATTTGATCTGCTTGGTAACTTGATTGTGTGAATAATTTTGTAAAATAAGTTGCATCTATTTTTTTACTATCCAATTCTTTATTAATTACATTATCCAAAATTTTTATATTATCTTTCGCCGAGTTCAAAATCGTTTCATTAAAATTCGTCTTCGCCTGTTGATAAGACGTCCAACCAATTACAATACTTGGAAGAATTAAAATAATAATAAATGATACAAGTAACTTTGTTTTTAAACTACTACTCCTTAATTTCCCTTGAAACATACTTCTACCCCTCCATACCGTTTTAAATGTAATTAATTAACATTTAATCTTTCTATAAAAATAATACAATTTAAATGTATCGATGAGACTCTCTATCTTTTTCTACATCATAAAGAATTGATACATACCTTTTTCATTCTATATAAATTAAATAATTAAAACAATATATAAAAATGTATATTATTCGAAATATTATAATTCACTGAAGAACCTCTAGTATCTCACTTACTAGAGGTTCCTCCCGCTTTACTATTCTTTATCTTTTTCTACTTCTTTTTTCGCATCTTCTACTACAGATACAACAGATTTATCGTTTGATAATTGTTGTACTGCTCCTTTTCCAGCAAATCCTTCTAATAACTCTTTTAAATCAATCCCAGAAGAAGCTTTTAATGTTTCTTGCATCGTTGCCATTAAATCAGTCGCATAACCTGCAACTTTTCCGGCGCCGCTATTTTTACCACCGCCACCTGTATCGACAACTGTAATTTTATCAATGTTGCTAAGTGGGCTTGCAACTTCCTTCGCATAACTTGGAAGCATGTTAAGAACCATATCCATAATCGCCGCTTGGCCATATAACTCAAATGCCTCTGCAATTTTTTGTTTCGCTTCCGCTTCTGCTAAACCTTTTAATCTGATAACATCTGCTTCCGCTGTACCTTGTGCTTTTTGTACTTCTGCTTTTGCTTGACCTTGCGCTTTTTCGATTTCCGCCTTCGCTAAACCTTCTACACGAACTTCTTCTGCACGTGCTCTTGCTTCCGCTTCAATTTTATATTGATCTGCATCTGCTTTTTTCATTTGTTTTACTTTTTCCGCTTCTGCTGATTGTTCAACAGCATAGCGATCTGCATCTGCCTTTTTCTTTACTTCTGCATCATATTGCTTTTCACGACGCGCAATCTCTTTTTCTTCTAATTCAATTTGCTTTTCACGTTCAATGATTTTAACGCGCATTTGCTCTTCTGTAACACCTTGTTGCGCTTTTGCTTGTTGTAATTCATAGGAAAGATCTGCATCTGCGCGAGCTTGTTCTTGATCTCTCTTATAAGATTGTACTTTTAACTCTTTATGTTTTTCAGCTTCAGCGATTTGTGCATCACGTTGATACTCAGCTTCTTTTGCTTCTTTCTCAGCACGAGCTTTTTCAATTCGTGCCTCTTTTTCACGCTCTGCATTTGCAACTGTTGCATCACGCTTAACCATCGCAATTTGTGGCTGACCAAGTGCATCTAAGTAACCGTTCTTATCCATGATTTCTTTAATTGTAAAGGAAACGATGCGAAGTCCCATCTTCTTTAAATCTGTAGAAGCTACTTCATGTACCTTTTGAGCGAATTGCTCTCTATTACTATAGGCATCTTCTACTGTCATAGAAGATAAAATAGCACGTAGATGACCTTCTAAAACTTCTTTTGCTTCTATTTTCAACTCTTCTGTTTCTTTTCCTAAATATTGTTCAGCTGCTGTAGAAACTTCTTCAATGGTAGATCCTACTTTAATAATAGAAACACCATTTACTGTAATCGGTACACCTTGTTTCGTATACGTATCACGTGTTCCCACTTCTAATTTGTAGTTTAATAGACTTAAAGGCTCTGCTCTTTGCATAATCGGAACTACGAAAGTACCGCCACCACGAATAATCTTAATCTTCTTTCCATCATCAGTGGTAACTACATTTTTCCCGCCACCAAGCCAGTTTCCAGTAACAATTAATGCTTCATCTGGTCCAACTGTTCGATACTTTGTAATGAATACTAAAATGAGTAGAATTAAAATTGCGAGTAATACTCCACCGATAATTAATGGAATCGTCATGTAAATTCCCCCTTATAATTTTGGTTTCTTTAAAGAATAAGCGATGTTCTGTACAAGTAAAACACCATCTTGGACTCCCTCGATAATAACCTCTGTTCCTTGCGAAATATCTTTCTTTCCAACTGTTTTAGCTAGGATTGCATTGTTTCCAAATTGGGAGGAAATTAATACTTCACCAAACCCTTCTGTAGGAATAGTCGTAATGACCTCTCCTTTGCAACCGATGAATTCATCCATACGTTGCACCGTGTTTTGTTCTGCTTCTGCAATCGGTTTTAAAATTAGTATTTTCATGATGAATACACCGATAAAAGATATAGCAAATGCAGCCCCAAAAATAAGAATACTATTAAAGGAAAATAAATATTCTCCTATATAACTAAGTCCACATAACATGGCGAAAAAACTAAGTAATAAAGTAACAACGGATACAGATCCGCCTCCAAAACTAAATATGGATTCAAATATATCTCCAAAAAAGATATAAATTACAGTGAGTATAGTAGCAATAATAAATCCATATAAATAAATTGTTTCAAGTGGATAACCAAACAAAGCCATTTCTTATCCCCCTCTCTTAAACAATCCCTTTTTTGTTATGTGTATGCCCCACCTCTTTCAAAGATTATCGTTCTAAATTTTCAGTTATTTACCCTTTAAAGAAAAGCCTGTAAGACAGGCCTCTAAAAAAGAACAGGAGAAACCTATTGTGACAGGCTCCTCCTAGAAAATAACCGATATATTATATATCTATATAATATACTATTTTCCACAAAAAGTAAAGTTAAACATACATTGGAAAAGTACTTATTTTACTGACAATTCGTATGTTCCATCGCCATTATCATATTTATATACATACAAGTAATACTTACCTGGTTTTGCATTAAATTTTGCTTCTATATGATTCCCATTAGCTTGACCGTAAGCCGCATAATTTTGCATATCTGATTCATGGTGAAGTACCCATGTCATCCCAATTCCATACTCATTTAAAACAGAAATGTCGATATCTTTCGCTGATGCTACATTAAATGTATAAACATCAGTGTGGTCCCCGCCAATAAGATTACCTTTTATCGTACTATTTAGCCCGATACGATTTGCTTCCTCTGGACGATTATTTGGTTCTGATTCTGTTAAACTTCCATCTTTAATCGTAACAGTTGTTTCGCTTCTGCTCTCTTTTCCTTTATCATCTTTTACTCTTAACGATACTTTATAAGAACCTTCTCTTTCATATACATGTACTGGATTCACTTCTGCACTTGTGCTTCCATCTCCAAATTCCCATAAATAAGAAATAATTTTTCCATCTTCATCGTTTGAGCCATCACTTTTAAATTGAATTCCCTCTTTTACAACTCCATTATAAGGCCCGTTTACATTAACCGTCGGAGCTTTATTTTCTCCATCATCTTTTGCGATTCCATGGAAGACTACATCATATTCAAATTCATTTGAGCTATTCACACGATAATTGACGAAGTATGCTGTAACAGTTTTGTAGCCACTCCATTCTTTTTGCGCCAATTGTTCTAAAGATTCATTTACTCTTTTACTCATTGCTTTCCAATCTTCTGATTCACCTTTTGTGACACTACCTGTATACGTACCTTCTAATGTAAATGTATTAAAGAATTGAGAATTATGTTTTGTCATTTTTGTATCTTTCATAGGCAACGTATCACTAATTTCTTTCTTCACCGCTGTTAACGACTTCGTTGCATGTTCAGCTAAATAATCATCAGCTACTTCTGGTACAGTGTATGTATCTTGATTATTAATTAACTGCTGCATATACTCTTGATACTCTTTATTTAACTTAGGATCTTTACTTAGATTTTCACGATATGCATCATAATTTTTCACGTCATTCGCACGAATTAAATCTTGAATTTTATCAAATGTTTCAAACTGATGCGTATATAAGTAAGACTGCAATGCGAACGAGTAATTATAGAAATCCCAAGAACCGTATTTAGCAAATAGTGTGCGCTCTGCAGTATAACGGCTTGCAGGATCAGATGATAATCCGCTAATTATACTCTTTCTTGGTACAACGTTATTCGTACGAGTAGAGCCTGCGAAAAACTCTGCATTTCCTTCTTGGAACCAAGTTAACCTTTCATTTTGATACATATCTCCTCTTCCAAATAAACCAGGAACTTCATATCTCCCTTGCAGATAATGAGTAAATTCATGACGGAATAACTCTTCTAAACTATAAATACTTTGCTCTGGTGTACGCTCATATGTAAAGAATGTTCCTGTTTCTTCGATATAAATTCCACCGTTGTTTGTTTCATACCCATACAATTGTCTATTTAACTGATATTCATCTGGACTATTATAAATTACGATTGTTAACACATCATCCGCATTTCCTGGCTCTAATGCTTTGTCATTTCCAATTACACGGTGATACTGTGCCTTTACTTCCTTCGCAGCCCAATATAATCTCTTAATTTTTTCTTCTGATACTTTATCTCCTGTTTTGAACACAATTGATCCATCATCGAATGTATACGTTTTTGGTAAGTACTGCTCTTTTCCTTCTTTACGTATTTTCTCTAAATCTACTGTATTCCCGCTATAATCTTTACCATTATAATTTGTTGTAATTTGTTCTATCGCAACAAAATATGGTTCACTTAAGTGTGGGTACATATGCATTGCTTGTGTAACAACCTCTAATCCTTTATTCGGATTGCTATGAAATTTCCCTAAACGGCTTGCAAAATAAATACCATTATTAACGAGCCATTTATTTTCTGACGTTACTTCATTTAAAAGAGCAATACGATTTATTTCATTAATAAACCCATCTACTTTTCCATACCACATCGTTTCATTCGCTTCTTTACGGGCCTCAACTAAATACGACTGTATATCATAGTCAATCCCTTGCATAATATCGTATATTGCTTGTCCCTTCATTCGATCATTTACATAAGTAGTAAAATTATCATTGTATTGCTTTAAAATATTTGATGCGTATTGAACTGTTTCAACATCACTTGATGCATTACTAATTAATTTTCCGTATGCAGATACGACTGTATCTTGTTCATCTGTACCAAGCTTAAAGTTTGGATTTTTTGCGATTGCTTTTAAAGCAGGTAAACATTTATCCTGGAAGCTTCTTTCATTTAATTCACTTAATTCGTTATTATAAAATGCCAGATAAAAAGCGGAACGCAACACTTCAGTAAACGTTTGAATTCCTTTTGAATCATCTTTCGTAAATGTACTACCTCTATGAGCTAATTCATCTATAATGACTTGCATTTTTCCTTTATCTTTATAAAAGGCCTTTGTGTCTTCATTAAACTGGAATAAATCTGTAATTTGGTGCCACTTAATACTGCCTAATGTTTCAACTAATTCTTGATCATTCATTTTGTTTAAATCAGCCATTGAATAGCTTTCTTTAACTTGCTTTACTGCCGTTTTCTTCGTAATAGATGCTGGTCGCTGTGAAAAATCGCCTACTTTTAAACGTTCTTGAAATGATAAGGTTTCATCAACTTTTGAAACATGCCCAACTTCATCTACTGGCTTTTCAATTCCAACCGGTTTCGTTTTTAGCACATTATACGGTACTTTTTCTTCCGCTACTGCATGAGTTTGAAGTGCCCCTAACGATAAAGCCATTGTACTAATGCTAAGCATCACTTTATTGATCTTTGATTTCTTGTTCATATCCTTGCCCCCTATTTTAATATTCCATTCAAGAATTTAACATAAAATCTGGATGTAACAATATAAAATGCAATATTTCATATTATTTCTTCCTATAATTTGTACATATCGTGAACACCCTTTCCTTTATCTAACCTCCGCTGATTATGAACTTATAACAATCAAAATTCCCTTTTACAAATATTAAAAAGAGAATTTTTTGACATTTAACCCTTTAATTGTTATGGTTAATATAATTGTTAACTTTATTAAATAAAGGTGGGATTCTATGATAAAAAAAGAGAACAGTGTATTTTATATCTCCATCTTGCTTACAACCTTATTTATTATATGGGGTGTCATACCAGCAAGCTGGATACAAGGCCATGATTTACAAAGTATCACATCTTCTTTAAACTCATTTATCCTCAATAAATTTGGATGGTTTTACTCTCTACTTATGACCACAATGCTTGTTTTAGCTACTTATTTAGCCTTTTCAAAATACGGTTCTATTCGTCTTGGTAAAGATGGAGAAAGACCAAAATACAGCTATTCATCTTGGTTATCCATGTTGTTTGGAGCAGGAATGGGGATTGGACTCCTCTTCTATGGAATCGCTGAACCGATTTCACATTTTACAGATCCATTAACAGGAAAAGCAGGTACAGAGGAAAGCGCCAAACTCGCTATGCAATATTCATTTTTCCACTGGGGACTCTTTCCGTGGTCACTATACGCGATGGTTGCTTTAACAATTGCATATTTCACATTCCGCAAACAAAAAGGTAGCACAATTGGGGCTACAGTTACTCCATTATTTAATCGATCGAAAAATTCTCCTATCGGAAAAACAGTCGATATTTTGGCTGTTTTAGCCACAGTATTTGGCATTGTGCCATCTGTTGGGATTGGTGCTCAACAAATTGCCGGAGGATTAAGCTATTTATTCCCTTCTATTCATAACACTTTACTTACTCAGCTCGTACTTATAGCTATCTTCGCTGTTTTATATTTAACAAGTGCGCAAACTGGCTTAGATCGTGGGATTAAATATTTGAGTAACTTGAATTTCTCTCTCGCAGGTATTTTACTCGTCTCCTTTTTAATTTTAGGACCAACTGTATTTATTATGAAATATTTCACATCTACACTCGGTTCTTATATCGGCGCTTTACCTAGTATGGGATTAAATTTAGGAGCATTTAGTGAAAAATCTTCTTCTTGGATTGAAAACTGGACTATTTTCTATTGGGGATGGTGGATCTCTTGGTCTCCATTCGTCGGTACATTCATTGCTCGTATTTCTAAAGGGCGCACAATAAAAGAATTTATTATTGGAGTTGTATTAGTCCCAACTCTTATCTGTACATTTTGGTTTGCAGTATTTGGCGGTACCGCTATCCATATGGAAATGTTCCAATCGCTTGGGATAGCTGATGAAATCGCAAAAAATGGTACAGAGATTGGATTATTTGCTGTTATTTCGCACCTACCATTCTCTACATTTTTAACGGTTATCGGGTTAATTTTAGTAGCCACATTTTTCGTTACTTCTGCCGACTCGGCAACATTTGTTGTTTCAATGCAAACGAGTAACGGAAGCTTATCACCGAAAAATAGTTTAAAACTTATATGGGGATTAACAATCGCGATCATTGCAGCACTTTTATTACAAGCTGGAGGATTAAATGCACTACAAATTGCAGCTATAATCGCAGCACTACCATTTTCTATCGTAGTCGTTCTTATGGTTGCTTCGCTATTTAAAGAGCTGCGAAAGGAAGATGTTAATTCGCAAACGAAAGAAGTTCCGCAAAAAATAAAAAAGATTATGTAACAATTGGCACCTCAAATTACTTCTGAATCCGTGATGACTGAGAGAAAAAAGAAAATTAACAAACCCCATTCGTATGAAATATAATTTTCATACGAATGGGGTTTTACTCTATCTATTACACAAAAGACAAACATTAATTATATACAATAATAAGATTAAACGTTATTTATTTCTTAAATAACCTCTTTCTAAATACGAACATACTTAGTGCGGAAAGAACAAGTGTTATTCCAGAAAGTAAAGTCGATGTGCTAGCTTCACCGCCTGTTGATGGTAAAGATTTCTTTCCTTCCTCCGTCTTATTAACATGTTGTGTATTTAAAGTATCTGCTGTTCTGCCTTCGTTTTCAACAACCTGATTATTTCCTTTTGGCTCTTTTACTTCCTCTTTCGCTTCTTCAACTTCTTTTGTTGGTTCTTTCACTTCTTCTTTTGACTCTTCCACTTCTTTCGTTGGTTCTTTTACTTCTTCTTTTGACTCTTCAACTTCTTTTGTTGGTTCTTTCACTTCTTCTTTTGACTCTTCCACTTCCTTTGTTGGTTCTTTCACTTCTTCTTTTGACTCTTCCACTTCCTTTGTTGGTTCTTTCACTTCTTCTTTTGACTCTTCCACTTCCTTTGTTGGTTCTTTTACTTCTTCTTTTGACTCTTCAACTTCTTTTGTTGGTTCTTTCACTTCTTCTTTTGACTCTTCCACTTCCTTTGTTGGTTCTTTCACTTCTTCTTTTGACTCTTCCACTTCCTTTGTTGGTTCTTTCACTTCTTCTTTTGTTTCTTCCACTTCTTTTGTTGGTTCTTTCACTTCTTCTTTTGACTCTTCAACTTCCTTTGTTGGTTCTTTCACTTCTTCTTTTGGTATTAATTTTTCTACTATATTCTGCATTACAATGCCACTATATAATATGCCAGTCTCATAATGATCTGCATCTAAATCAAATTCATATATTTTTTCTCCTAAAGTACGCCAAATGATTCCCTCATCAGTAAGAGTTCCACCTTCACTCTTTAGTGTAATCTTTTCAATTGGCTCTCCCTCTAAATCATATACAGGTATTTTCACTTCTTTATTTATTTCTGCATCATCCAAAATGACCTTTTGCCTTCTAACATCAATTGTTACCCACTGACCTAATTGTATTAATGGCCTTACATCACGAATCTCATTTTCAGCTAATTTTAAACTAAGTAAGTCTAACATTGAGCCAAGAACCGTTACATCTGTAATACGATTCTCAGTAAGATTTAACCACTGTAAATTTTTCAATGAAGATAGCGGTGTTATATCTTCAATTTGATTATGAGATACATTCACATTATTCAATCGTTTCAAGTTTGAGATGAAATCAATATTTTTCAGGCCTACTCCTTCTAAAGTAAGGTTTTCTAAGTTCGTCATGTACTCTAAACCTGTTATATCTTTTATCTCATTTCCTTTTTCTTTAAGTATCTCTAATTTTTTAACCTGTAATAAATCTTCTTTTGTGATAGGAGCGTTTAAGTTCTCTCTACCTAAATTCTCTTTATTAATATGTTGTTGTAAAGTTTTATCGAGAATTACATTTGCACGTTCTTTTTGTTTTTCAACTATATTCTGTATAACCGTACCATTAAATCTTATTTTACTTTCAGTAGAATTAGTATCTAGTTTAAATTCATATATTTTTTCTCCAGGACTATTCCATTTTATAAATCCGTTATTCAGAGTAGCCCCCTCACTTTTTACATTAATATTTTGAAGTGGTTCTCCCTTAAGGTTGTATACTGGGATTTTTAATTCCTCATCTACGCTTGCTTCATTTAAAAAGATTTTTTGTCTTTGAATGTCAATTGAAATTCGCTTACCTAATTCCTCAACAGGCCTTACGTCAGAAATTTCATTTGCTCCAAGATTTATCTCATGTAAATTTGTTAAAGTGCTCAACGGCGATATATCAGAGATATAATTCTCTTCTAAATTCAGCACTTGTAAAATTCCTAATTGAGATAATGGTGATATATCTTTTATTTCACTATCAGCAATTTCTAGTTCAATAAGATTACTCATTTTACTAATAGATTCAACATTATTAATTTTATTGTTCCCTATCCATAATAGTTCCACATTATTTAATCGATCAATTCCATTAAGATCACTGATTTGATTATTTGCTAAGTATAATTGTTTCATAGTTGATAATGTAAATAATGGCTGGATATCTTTAATGTTATTACCGATTAAATCTAATGTTTTGATTTTTTTCATTTTACTTAATGGTGTAAGATCAGAAATTTTATTATCTCTTAAAAAAAGCATATTAATATTCTCTAATTGCCCAATTGGATGAATACTTTCAATTGAATTAGAAGTTAAATCAACGTACTTCAAACTTCTCAATTTCGAGATAGCTGATATATCTGTTACATTAGACTCTCGTAACGTCAACTTCTCTAAATTTGTCATATACTCTAAACCAGCTATTTCATTTATCCCTTTACCTGAATAAATGGATAATGTTTTAATTTGTAATAAATCTTTCTTTGTGATTGGCGCATCTACATTATCTCTATCTAAGTTATATTTATTAATATATTTTTGTAATTGCTTATCTAATATTACATTTCCGTTTTCATCTTGTTGCTCCTCTTTATTTTCCTTTTGTTTTTCTGAAACATTGTTTTCTAAATTTATAGCATTCACTTCAAACTGCACTTGATATTTATTATCATAGGCCATCGTTGGAATATAAATATGCATTTGCATATTGTATGTTTTTCCTAATTCTCCAACTTCAAATTGAATAACCTTCGTCCCATTTTTCTTTTTGTCTTCTGATAGGACCTTTACATCATGAAACACACCTGGCGTATGAATATCCTCTGTTTTCAAGTATTGGAAGAAATCACTATCACTTAACGTTGCTGTTACAATTTTCTTTCCATTCTCAATTGTTAATTTCGGATCCTTTATATAAACAGCTGCCATAGACTCTTCATTCGTTTTATCTTTATACGCTTTAATAACAGCATCATATGTACCATCTTCTAAACCTTGTCCCGTTTTATTCGCCTCAATTGCCACTGCCGCTAAAGCAGGTGTTGAATAAACAGCAAACGGAAGTGATAACGCCGCCGCTATAATCATTGCATTTATACGTTTTCTTTTATTTTGTTTCAACTTTACATCTCCTCCAAAATATATAATTCGAAATGTAATCATTTCTCGAATAAATGATAATGATTTTCATTATCATTGTCAACTAAAAAAATAAAAAGTTTACAAAAAAAGAACCTCTTTAAAAGAGGTTATGCCATTTTCTCACCTGATTCTTCTCTAAAAAAGCTTTTCATCGCATGAAATACGTCTGCTTTTTGCTTTAAAATATAGTATCTAAAGTTTTCATCTTTAATATTTTTATAGGCTGACATGAGTGTACTATGGCGATTATACTGATTCACTTCCCCATATCCAAACATATTACATTTCTTCATTAATTCTTCCACAAGCTTTACACACCTAGCGTTATCTGATGTTAAATTATCACCATCTGAAAAATGGAATGGATAAATATTATAGCGGTCTGGTGAATATTTATTATCAATCAGTTCTAATGCCTTTTTATATACGGAAGAACATATTGTTCCGCCACTTTCTCCTTTTGAGAAAAATTCTTCTTCTGTGACGACTTTCGCTTCTGTATGGTGAGCAATAAATTCAATATCAACTGTTTCATACTTTGTTCGTAAAAATCTTGTCATCCAGAAAAAGAAGCTACGTGCCATATACTTCTCCCACATTCCCATCGATCCACTCGTATCCATCATCGCTAACACAACAGCCTTTGAATCTGGCTTTAATACTTCATTCCAAGTGCGGAACTTTAAGTCTTCTTGATGAATTGGATGGAAAGATGCTTTACCACGCATCGCATTTCGTTTATATGCAGATATCATTGTTCGTTTCTTATCGATATTTCCCCATAATCCTGTTTTTCTAATGTCATTAAATTCAACATGTTCAATCCGATTTTCATCTATTTCTTTTCTCTTTAAATTAGGCAGCTCTAACTCTCTGAAAAACGCCTGCTCTAATTCTAAAATAGAGACTTCAGCTTCATAGTAATCTTCCCCAGCTGCATCTCCTGCTCCTTGCCCTTTTCCTGGCCCTTTTTGTTTTTGACCACCTGATCCATCTCTCGCAACGACATCACCAACTTTACTGTCACCGTTTCCTTGCCCAACATGTTTATTTTTATCATAATTGTATCTAATCTTATATTCATCTAGAGAACGAATTGGTATTTTTACAACATCTTTGCCATTAGACATAACTATACTTTCTTCTGTTACAAGATCGGGTAAATTATTCTTAATTGCCTCTTGTACTTTTTCTTGATGGCGTTGTTGGTCGTCATATCCTTTGCGATGGAGGGACCAGTTTTCCTGTGAAATCGTATAATTTGGTTGATTTTCTTCGCCCATTCCTTTCCCTCCTTACTGTAATTGTCTTCCTTTATGAACAGCAATCTATAAATTTTGTTCTGTACTGTGCAAGCTAGAATATTTGAAAGGTAACTGCCCACAGAAAATCATCCCATAAACATTTATAACGTTTTTCATACAATACCCGAGCATCCTAAACAAAATTTTGCCACTCACATAATAGAAAGAAATATTCAGCCACTGATAAGAAAGAAACACAATGCATTGTTGCACACATTTTTACTTTGCAACATATTGTATTGTGTTGGCTTTTTTCGTATGAATGGTTGGTTACTCTATCATATGCATATTGTAAAAATAATTGACAATAAATTCATGAAATTGCATCTTAATTTATTACATTTGGACAAGGTATGACACTTTATACACATATGAACGGATAATAAAACGCTGTCCCGCAAAATACAAGAGACAGCGTTTTGTTATCAAACTATCGGTTTAACAAGCTACCTACATAGCGTAATAATTCATTTGCTGAAGAAGAATTATAGCCATGCTCATCAATTAAACGCGCAACAACATCATTGATTTTCTTAAGCTGATTTTCGTCTGGCGTTTTCGTTGATGTTGTAATTTTCACTATATCTTTTAAATCAGCAAATAGTTTTTTCTGAATCGCTTCACGAAGACGTTCATGTGAATTATAATCAAAGCGTTTTCCTTTACGGGCATAAGCAGAAATGCGAATTAAAATCTCTTCACGGAACGCTTTCTTAGCATTTTCTGAAATCCCAATTTGCTCTTCAATTGAGCGCATTAATTTTTCATCTGGACTCATTTCTTCTCCTGTTAACGGATCACGTAATTTCGATTTATTGCAGTACGCCTCGACGTTATCTAAATAATTATCCATAAGTGTCTTAGCCGATTCTTCATATGAATAAACAAACGCCTTTTGTACTTCTTTCTTCGCGATTTCATCGTATTCTTTTCTCGCTAATGAGATGAAATTCATATAACGTTCACGGTCTTCATTACTAATCGATGGATGCTGATCCAGCCCATCTTTTAAAGATCTAAGTACATCTAACGCGTTAATAGATGGTACCTCTTTTCGAATGATTGTAGACGAAATTCGGTTAATGACATAACGAGGATCAATACCCTTCATACCTTCATCTTGATATTCTCGTTGTAGCTCCTCTACATCAATCGCATTATAACCTTCTACCGTTTCTCCATCATACAAACGCATCTTTTTAATTAAATCAATATCCGGACGCTTCGGATCTTTTAAACGAGTTAAAATAGTGAACATTGCTGCAACGCGAAGTGTGTGTGGTGCAATGTGAACATTCGACACATCACTTTCACGAATCATTTTTTCATAAATATGTTCTTCTTCACTTACTCGTAAATTATAAGGAACTGGCATTACAATAATTCTTGAGTGCAATGCTTCATTTTTCTTATTTGCTATAAATGAGCGATACTCTGTTTCATTCGTATGCGCTACAATTAATTCATCTGCTGAAATAAGCGCAAATCTTCCCGCTTTGAAATTCCCTTCTTGCGTAAGCGATAATAAGTGCCATAAAAACTTCTCATCACATTTTAACATCTCTTGGAACTCCATCATTCCTCGGTTCGCCTTATTTAATTCTCCATCAAATCGATACGCACGCGGGTCTGATTCTGAACCATATTCTGCAATCGTAGAAAAGTCCAGACTACCTGTTAAATCTGCAATATCCTGTGATTTTGGATCAGACGGGCTAAATGTACCAATCCCTGTACGGCGATCTTCAGAGAAGAAAATACGCTCTACAACTACATCCTCAATTCTTGATCCGTATTCTTGCTCTAAACGCATGACATTTAGTGGTGATAAATTTCCTTCAATTCTAACCCCATACTCATCAAAGAAATCATCTCGTAAATGATGTGGAATTAAATGCAGTGGATCCTCATGCATTGGGCATCCTTTAATTGCAAAAATTGCTCCACGATCTGTTCGTGAATATGTTTCTAATCCTCGTTTCAACATCGTAACTAACGTTGATTTCCCTCCACTAACAGGACCCATTAATAATAAAATTCTTTTTCTAACATCTAATCGTTTTGCGGATGGATGAAAATATTCCTCTACAAGACGTTCTAGAGCATCCTCTAATCCAAAGAGCTGATTACTAAAGAAGTTATACTTTCTTCTACCATCAACTTCTTCAATTCCAGCATCTTTTATCATATTGTAAATGCGAGAGTGTGCTGTTTGAGCCACCCATGGTCTTTCTTTCACAAGCTCCAAATACTCCGCAAACGTACCTTCCCATTGTAACCGTTCTTCTGCTGCTCGATGCTGTTCAATCTTTTTTAGAATATCCATTATAGCTCCTCCCCCATCTCCTTGTTCAATCGGATTATTATAAAAGGTATGCTAGGATGTCCTTAAACATTCTTTAAATCAAAACGAAATATATAATAGCACGCTAAAATTCTCTCCAAAATTCAAAGAAAATTCTGTATAATATAGGTATTAACGTTTTCACACTGCTATTCATTATAAATAAATTCTTTTCTTCTAAGAACCTTACATACATTTTGGGTAATAAATAGAACTCGTGAACCGAAAAAAGTAAGGAGGATATTAGTATGAAATTATTATTAATTTTAGGTGTATCACTCACATTTCTTACAGCTATTTTTACATCTGGTTACAATGACAAACCAGGTACACATAAAAAATGATGTGCTTTTAGCACATCATTTTTTTATACATTATTTATAATACATATTTTCCATATCATATTTGGATAATGGTCGACTATAATAATAACCTTGTACAAGCTTCACATTCTTTTCTTTCAAAAACTGTATTTGCTCCTTTTTTTCTACTCCCTCTGCAATTACATTCAGTTCTAAAGTATGAGCTAAATGAATAATTGCAGCTGTAATATTCGTATCACGTTCATCTATATGTATACCTTCCATAAAAGAACGATCAATTTTTAAAGTATCAATTGGATATGTTTTCAAGTAACTTAAAGATGAATAGCCTGTTCCAAAATCATCTAAATGAATCTTTAAATTTTGTTCTTTTAATTGTAGTAACACTCTCTTCGATATATCTTTATGTATAAGAGCTCCTTCTGTAACCTCTATCGCTAATAAATAAGCTGGTACATTGTACTTATTTAAAGCCCGTGTAATCATCTCTATTAATGTAATAGAGCGAAAGTGTCTAGCTGAAATATTAACTGCAATTGGGACCACTTCATATCCTTTATTTAACCATTCGCGCAGTTGCTGACACACTTGATTTACTACCCATTCATCGAGCTTAATAATAAATCCTGTTCTTTCTGCCAACGGAATAAATTGATTTGGAGAAACAAATCCTAATTCCTTATTCTCCCACCTTATTAAAGCTTCCATACTAGCTATTTTTTTCGTTTCAATATTAATTTGTGGCTGATAATATAAGAAAAACTCATTTTTTTCTATAGCACGATGTAACTGGTTTTCTATTATAAACCTTTGTTCACGCTCACAGTCTAATCCACTACAATAAAAATGATAATGTCCTTTTCCTTTTTCTTTTGCTTTTTCTAAAGCAGCATCGACCCTCTGAAATAGTATTTTTTCATCTTCTCCATCTGCTGGAGCCATTACAATTCCAATTGACGCACTTAAATATACATCTTCTTCCTCGATTACAAAATATTCACTAATATTTTTCAGTATGCCTTTTGCAATTTCCTCTACACATTCTTTCGTTATATTTTCTATTAACATAACAAATTGATCATCGTGTTCTCTAAATAAGTGCATACCTTCTATTTTTAGATTGCTTAAACATTCTGTAACTTTTTGTAATACTTTATCTCCCTCTTTATGACCAAATGTATCATTAATACGATGAAACTCATCTAAATCTATAAATACAAGCGCAAAATTTATACTCTCTTTTAAAAAAGTATTTAACTTATTTGTACATGAAATTCTATTCATTAATCCCGTTAACTGGTCATAGTAGGCTAAATATTCTGTTCGCATTTCGTTTAATACTTGCCTTGTAACATCTCTCGTAACAATATAAACTCCAACAATTTCACCGTTCACAATAATCGGGATAGTTCTCAAAGAAATATATAGCTCGTACCCTTCTTTATGAACATATTTCTTTGAAACAATTTGTTTTGCTCTTCCCTGCAGAGCTCCTTTAAATAGAATTTGAAAGTCTTTTTCATATTCTTTATTAATGAATTCAAAAATAAATTTATTATTTAACTCTTCATACCGGTATCCAAATATTTCATACGTTGCCGGGTTTGCATATGTAACTCTCCCTATAGAATCTATAGATATAATTGAGTCATTATTATATTCTAGTAACGACTTAAATAACATTTGTTTTTCCTCTATCTCTGTCTTCTCCTCAATTTGAGCTGTAATATCTCTTGTAATACAAATAACAAATTGACATATTCCTTCTTCATCGCAGACAGGATTAAGTGAAGATTCATAATGTATCTCACCTTTTTGTAATTTGACTACATCACAAAATGTGTGTGCTTTCGCTTCTCTCACTACTTTTTCATATTGCCTTTGCAATATCCCCGCTATATCTTTTGGTAATACTTCTGCAAAAGTTTTTCCATAGCACTCTTCGCTTAACCTAGCATAATCCATTCCTATTCTATTCACATACATATATTTAAACGTTTCATCATCAATAACTTTCAAAATAAATACTAAATCTTGAATAGCATGTAATAATCCTTGTCTAATTAAATCCATATCTATCATACTTAAAAAGGTATTTTGATTACTATATTCTTCCTTCATATTTATCTCAACCCGTCTTATCTATTTTTAATCATATATCCCATTCTATATGATTATGTCCTCTCTTTTAAATGTATGATTACATATTATTTTTATTTTATAAAAAAAAGTCGCCATATGGCGACTTTTAATAAACGATTTCTAAATCTAATCCAGGGTAATTTTGTTGACGGAACGCTTCATAAATTAAAATTGCTGCTGTATTAGATAAATTTAATGAACGTACTTTATCTGTCATTGGAATACGTAAACAATGATCAAAGTTTTCTTCGATTACATTAGCTGGTAAGCCGTTTGTTTCTCTTCCAAATACAAAATAGTAATCCTTCTCGCGCTTGCTATAGTCAAACGCTGTATGAGCTTTTTCGCCATACTTCGTTAAATAGAAGAATTCACCATCTTTATTTTTTTCATAAAATTCTTCAATTGAATCATAATACGTAATTTTCACGTGCTGCCAATAATCTAATCCGGCACGCTTTAACATTTTATCATCCGTTGAAAATCCAAGCGGTCTAATCAAATGTAATTCTGTTCCAGTTGCTGCACAAGTACGAGCAATATTCCCTGTATTTGCTGGAATTTCTGGCTGATATAAAACAACATGTACTCCCACGCGATATTCACCTCTGTTTTTTGTCTACTACGTATTATACCACTTGAGCGAAAAATCTCTACCCATTAATAATATGAAAGAATTTATATTTCATTTGTGGTGTATATTTACTAGAGTCTTCATAGTTCCAATAACGTCGACGGCTATTCGCTGAATGTGCATTTACAAGCGGCATACCATCTGCATCTTTTGCTACTACAATCGTCGTATGATTCCATCTTCCGTCATCCTCGAAATCATAAGCAATAACATCTCCAAGAATAAGTTCTTCTGGCCTCTCTACCGCCTCTGCTCGAAGTCCTGTTGTAGCACCTGACAAATACCAATAAAAAGAATGTGCAACAGCCCAGCTCCAACTCCACTGATTCTCCCTTTGCCACCATCCTTTACGAATATTAGGATATCCGTTCATAGGTACTTCTCCAGTATGAAGACATTGAGAAATAAAATTCGTACAATTATCAGGGAAATTACGATACATAGGATTTCGGTCATCCCACCAACGCTCTGCATATTTCACTGCCTCTAAACGATTATACTGATAAGAACCGTACTTCTCTTTCGTAATTTCCCTTTCTAATGTCTCACCCATTCTAATTTCTTCTGACACTTCAATATCATAATCGCCTATAATCCGACTATTATTTAAACAAACTCTTCGTTTTAATTGTTCCTCTTCAATATAAAATAATTCTTTATGCTTAATTAAATATTTAAAATGTATTTGATAATCAATTTCTTGATGGTCATTACTATTTAATTGTCTAATGAAAGAAACATCCGCAGTTGCTTTCACTATATGTGCACTACGCCTTTGAAACAATTGTTTCTTTCTCTGTGCCATTTGTAGTAAATCCTCAGCAATACCATCCACGTCTGTTCGTTTCTCTGTGATATATGCTAAAAACTGTTGTACTTGCTTTTCAATATTCATTTTTACAGCCATTTCGTTTCCCTCCCATATTACAATATGAAAAAGGGAAATATTATCTACTCTTTTTTCTGTGCTAACAATTCAAGCCCGCGCTTCATTTCATGAAGTACTTCTTCATCTTTCTCACGTTCCATCGCTTTCTCAATCGCTTCGCCTACTCCATCTCCCCCAATTTTCCCAAGTGCCCATGCTGCCGTTCCGCGCAATACCGGTCTTGGGTCATCTTTCATAACACCAATTAAATCAGGAATTGCCGATGCTTCTTTAAAATGTGCTAATGCTAAAATCGCATTTCTTTGCAGTGGCTTTTTCCCTCTCCATGACCCTGACATAATCCCATATTTCTCTTTAAAATCACGATTACTAATTGTTAAAAGTGGTGTTAATAATGGTTTAACTAGCTCAGGGTCCGGCTCCATCTCAGGATGATTATGAAAATCCATTCCTTTGTTTTTCGGGCAAACAGTCTGACACGTATCACATCCATATATACGATTTCCTATTTTATCGCGATATTCTTCAGGTAGGAATCCTTTCGTCTGTGTTAAAAACGCAATACACTTCTTCGAATCTAACTGTCCCCCCTGTATTAAAGCACCTGTAGGACAAATATCGATACATTTCGTACAGCCCCCGCATTGATCTTCTATCGGCTTATCTGGCGGGAATGGAACATTTGTAATCATTTCCCCTAAGTATACGTACGAACCGAATTCAGGTGTAATAATAGCACAGTTTTTCCCACTCCAGCCAATGCCTGCACGCTCTGATACAGCTCGATCACTTAATTCACCTGTATCAACCATGGACTTCACTTCTATATCCGGAAGTTTTTCAATTAAATATGCTTCTAATTTTTGCAAACGATCTCGTAAAACAAGATGATAATCTTGTCCCCAAGAAGCACGGCAAAAAATTCCACGGCGTTCTCCACGCTTACTTAATGGTGCATTTTTTAATTTTGAAGGATATGCTAAAGCAATCGCAATAATTGATTTAGCACCCGGTAATAAAAGTTGCGGATTCGTTCTCTTCTCTATATCAGGCTCTTCAAATCCAGATTGATAATTTAATTGTTGTTGCTGGATTAAGCGCTGCTTTAATTCCTCAAAAGGAGAAGCACTCGCAAAGCCTATTTTATCTATGCCAATTGTTTTACTATACGCAATTACATCTTGCTTTAATTGTTCAAAATCCACTCTTAATCGCCTCCTCAGATGAATCCATCATCCCTTATGTAACGACTTTATTGGTTAGTAATTCACTTTTGGAATACTATTATTTACTTCTATTTTCGCATGTAATTATATTTTTCAAACATTAAAAAACGCAATGCCTCGTTTATCTCGGAAACGAAACACTGCGTTGATCACAATTTATAGAAAAACATTTAATAAAATTTGGAGCGGGTGAAGAGAATCGAACTCTCGACCAGAGCTTGGAAGGCTCTTGTTTTACCACTAAACTACACCCGCAAATATGAATTACATATAAGATATTAGAATAACTTATGTAAAGTAGTATAGCATGTTAAAAAAATAGAGGCAAGAATTTTATCGAAAAAAGTCGAAAAAGTGATGAGAGACCTCATCACTTTTTCAATTCTTTATCAATGGCCTTCTTCATACTATCGAAATCAGGGTTTGCAAGATTTCCGTTTACATATACTGAAGGAGCACCTTGAACTTTTAATTTTTGAGCACGATCTGAATCTTTACGTACTTTTTCTGTAATTTCTTTACTGTGTAAATCTTTCTTAAATTGCTCTACATCAACTTTTGGAAGTTTCTCTTTCACAATGCTAAGAAGCAAATCTTCTGTAATCCATTCTTCCGTATCTTTCTTTTGATTTTGATAAATCTCATCATAGAAAATCCAGAATGAATCTTTATCTTGTTTATAAATTGCTTCACCAGCTGCTGCACCTAAATCCGAGTCTTTTCCGATAAATGGGAAGTTAATAAAATATAACTGCACTTTGCCTTTATCAATATACTCTTCTTTTAATCGAGGTAATACTGTTACATCCCAAGTACGACAAGCAGGACATTTGAAGTCTCCAAATTCAACTACCTTAACTGGAGCATCATCTTTCCCTAAAGATTGTTGCGTGGAATAAGCAAACATCTCATTCCCTTTATCTTTTTTGTCATTTATGATGCTATACGCAATTGTTCCAATTACAATCAATACTGCGATAGAAAAAACTATACCAAGAGCCATGAGTTTATTTGATTTCATATACATTCCTCTTTAAATTCATATTCTGTATACAGCATTGTACACAATACACATAATATCAACACTTATATACGTCACGCAATGAACACGCTCACATAAATTACAAAAACACAATAATTGTGACGATATTGTGTCACAATTTGTCACAATTTATTCAAAAAAAGAAGCTCCTCTGTAGGAACTTCTCTTAACTTACTGCTTTTTTACGCGCGCTATTTAACATCGACTGCTCTATTTTTATATCATGACGAATTACCAATTTCTCACTAACTGCTTGAACATACTCATCATGACTTATATAGCCTTCTTTCTCCATTAGTCTCAAAACGACATTTCGTCTCTCTACTGCTTTATCATAATTTTGGGCAGGTGAGTAATAAGCAGGTGCTTTTACTACAGCAGCCATCATTGCACTTTCAGCCAACGTTAATTGGTTCACCTTTTTACCGAAGTAAAGGTTTGCTGCTTTTTCAATTCCCCATGCTCCTTCTCCATAATAAATGTTACTTACATATAATTTTAAAATTTCATCCTTCGTAAATGTACGTTCAATTTTTTTCGTATAAAAAATCTCTTTCCACTTACGAGAAAATGTACGTTCATTCGTTAAAAAAGCATTTTTAGATAGCTGCTGTGTAATCGTGCTTCCTCCTTGTACGACACCACCAGCCTTTATATTCTCAACAGAGGCCCTAATAATTGCTATATAATCTAAACCGTTATGATGATAAAATCTTTTATCTTCTGTCGCAATAAATGCATGTGTTAATGATTCTGGTACCTCTAACTTAGCCGGCACATGTAATTTACTAATATCACTTTGCTCAATCATTACATTTCCAATGAATAATAACGTACAACTTAACAATAATAATAATATAATGGCTTTATAAAAAAGTTTAGTCATTGGATTTAATGCAACTTTTTGATGATAGTTCACCCTAGATAATACTCGTTCTTTCATCTTGAACACCTCTTTTCCACACAGCATATAACTCTTACTTTAAGAATACATTGTTGTAAAAAAATATCCCATCGATTTCTCTTACACGTACCTTACATCATTGTAAGGTATAAAGTGAAACTTTAATAAGCCCTCATCAATCAGGCTTACTGCCCAGCAAATAGTCGGATAAAAAAGTATTGTATCACAGTCTTTTTTTATCTACTATTCATCTGAAATATTGAATATAGGTATGTTAAAGTACGAATAACCAATAAGAGAGTAACCCTTAAGACTATTATATTTTCACTTTACACTTTAATTATATCATCTACAAATATATGTACTTTTAACTATCTAGTAATCTAAATGTATATAACATATAAAGTGAAACTTTAATCAGTGGAGGTTTTGTTCATCCCCACTGATTATTAGCCCTCACCAATTGAGCTGCCCGGCAAATAGCGGGATAAATCCATTATACAGAACAAACGTTCTACAAATCAATACTAGCGCTATTATTATTTTGACCTTTTTCTTAAACAGTATACAAAAAAAAGAGTAGTGATTTGAATGTATCTCAAATCAGTCACTCTTTTCTTTACAATCTTCCTATTAAACTATACGGCTGTACTTCCCACGTTTCGTACGGAATATAATGTGTTGCTCTCATCGCATCAAGCGTTCTGGATTTCATATGAGGACGCGTTATATACTCATCTATATTCTCTTCATTTAAAGCAACAAATTTAGCCTCTTGTATTTCTTCAGGTTGAATTTTTATTTCACCGCTCACATATGCCACTTTAAAAACAACAGCTAAAATATGCATAGAAGCATTATAGTAAACACCTGTAACTCCAACCGGCTTCACAGTTAAACCGGTTTCCTCAAACATTTCCCTACAAACTGCTTGATCGAGCGCTTCTCCTTCTTCCACCTGTCCTCCTGGCAACTCCCACGTATCCGATCGCCAATGTACTTTAGCTAATAACACTTCATCTTTTTCATTTGTTAAATAACCTGCTACAGCAACGATATGCTTTGGTGTTTTATGTTCCATATTAAACCTCCTAGAAATAATGATTATTTCATATATCCCTATAAGCATATTCCCTGTCTACAACAAAATACCTTTACTAATTCATCAACTTAATTAACTTCATAAAAAAAGCCTCTATCCGTTAAACGGACAGGGCTTCTATCGTATTATTCTCCTAAGTCTACGTTGTGGTAAACTTGTTGCACATCTTCTAAATCTTCTAATGCATCAACCATTTTCTCAAATTGTACTTGAGCATCTTCGGGAAGTGTAACATCACTTTGTGCAAGCATTGTTAATTCTGCAACTGTAAATTCTTCAACACCAGCACCTTTAAGTGCAGATTGTACTGAATGGAATTGATCAGGTTCAGCATACACGATAACAGAATCTTCTTCTTCTAGAATGTCACGTGCATCAACATCTGCTTCCATTAAAATTTCAAGAACTTCATCTGATGTTTTACCTTCAAGGCCGATAACAGCTGTCGCATCAAACATGTAAGCTACAGAACCGTTTACACCCATGTTACCACTGTTTTTGCTAAATGCAGCTCGTACATCTGCTGCAGTACGGTTTACGTTATTTGTAAGTGTATCTACAATAACCATAGCTCCATTTGGTCCAAATCCTTCATAACGAAGCTCGTCATAATTTTCCTCTGAACCGCCTTTTGCCTTTTCAACTGCACGATCAATAATTGTTCTTGGTACATTGTATGTTTTCGCACGTTCTAATACGACTCTAAGCGCTTGGTTTGATTCTGGATCTGGCTCTCCTTGTTTTGCCGCCACATAAATTTCACGTCCAAATTTCGCGTATATACGGCTTGTATTTGCATCTTTCGATGCTTTTTTGTCTTTAATATTGTTCCATTTACGGCCCATACTTTCCACTCTCTTTCTCGTTTTAAATCTACATAAAAATATTAATATGAAATATAATGTGTGTTCAACACATTTTTAAAAGAAATATAAAAAGTTCATTTTTGATTCATATTACAGACATAATATAAATCACTATCATTTTGTTCTTTCGACAAGTTATATTATACATGAATTCCTAAGTTTATTACGAATTTTAGCATCACATAATATAATTTAACAAAAAAGACTCTAACATTTCTGTTAGAGTCTTTTTATATTGCCGATACCGATTTCCATAATATTCCCATAATTACTTTCTATTGCTGTACAATAAAAATAGGGAAAAATTTGAAGAAAAGGTGGAGGGAGAATTATGACACATTCAAATGAGAAAAAATCACATGCTTTTAAAGGAATAGGAGAGAAGTTAAACCCAACTATCTATCAAGTAAGATTCATGAAATTAGATGAACCAATCCAATTTGAGGCGTTTCCTGAATTGAAGGAATTAGGGGACTGGTTGAGTACTTCAACGCACATGTGGTCGTGCCACTCAACTATGTACAAATACAACAGAGAAAAGTTTGAAAAGAAGTTTTTAGAAATTACGAAATTAACAGCTGATCATGTACTAATATCTACTGGTGGTGTCGGATTTAACTTCATGTCACCGGGGTGGAGAAATTCTCTCTAGAGTGCTCGA
Source organism: Bacillus sp. CH_48 (assembly GCF_038008465.1). Taxonomy (NCBI): domain Bacteria; kingdom Bacillati; phylum Bacillota; class Bacilli; order Caryophanales; family Bacillaceae; genus Bacillus; species Bacillus sp. CH_48. The sequence continues at coordinate 1,002,378 of NZ_JBBOZF010000001.1, forward strand.
AGGGAATATTATAGAATACCGCAATTAAAAGGATAAAATTGAATGTTTGTTTTTATCCTTTTAATGTTTCGCAGTTTACTCACCGTACACTTTTTGTGCTTATTTTGTCATGTAATGAAAAGAAAACAAAAAAAACTCTATACTAATTGTATAGAGTTTTTTTACGACGTTCATGATACCGATGGTCGGGGTCGAACCGACACTCCCGAAGGAACACGATTTTGAGTCGTGCGCGTCTGCCAATTCCGCCACATCGGCACAAAAGAAAAGGCGGCAACCGGATTTGAACCGGTGATAAAGGTTTTGCAGACCTCTGCCTTACCACTTGGCTATGCCGCCATATTAAATTTCATTGGAGCGGAAGACGGGATTCGAACCCGCGACCCCAACCTTGGCAAGGTTGTATTCTACCACTGAACTACTTCCGCAAAAATGGCTGGGCTAGCTGGATTCGAACCAGCGCATGACGGAGTCAAAGTCCGTTGCCTTACCGCTTGGCTATAGCCCATCGAATTCTTACTTAATTATATGTAAGTATCAATTAAATTATTTGTAATTTTAAAAATAAAAATGGGGCGACTGATGGGAATCGAACCCACGAATGCCGGAGCCACAATCCGGTGCGTTAACCACTTCGCCACAACCGCCATGTTGTGTAAATATATTTGGCAGGGGCAGTAGGAATCGAACCCACACTGGAGGTTTTGGAGACCTCAGTTCTACCTTTAAACTATGCCCCTATGTAAATGGTGGAGGGGGGCAGATTCGAACTGCCGAACCCGAAGGAGCGGATTTACAGTCCGCCGCGTTTAGCCACTTCGCTACCCCTCCGAAACTTACATGGTGCCGGCTAGAGGACTTGAACCCCCAACCTACTGATTACAAGTCAGTTGCTCTACCAATTGAGCTAAGCCGGCGTATTTTATTAAAATAAATGGTGGCTCGGGACGGAATCGAACCGCCGACACGAGGATTTTCAGTCCTCTGCTCTACCGACTGAGCTACCGAGCCTTATTAAAATGGCGGTCCCGACCGGGGTCGAACCGGCGATCTCCTGCGTGACAGGCAGGCATGTTAACCACTACACCACGGGACCATTTGGTTGCGGGGACAGGATTTGAACCTGCGACCTTCGGGTTATGAGCCCGACGAGCTACCGTGCTGCTCCACCCCGCGATAATACTATTTATATAAAATTCATATGGTGGAGGATGACGGGATCGAACCGCCGACCCCCTGCTTGTAAGGCAGGTGCTCTCCCAGCTGAGCTAATCCTCCAAAGTGGTGACCCGTACGGGATTCGAACCCGTGTTACCGCCGTGAAAGGGCGGTGTCTTAACCACTTGACCAACGGGCCAAATATTATAAATCCTATGGCGGAGAGCAAGGGATTCGAACCCTTGATACGCTTGTGACGTATACACGATTTCCAATCGTGCTCCTTCGGCCAACTCGGACAGCTCTCCAATGGCTCCGCAGGTAGGAATCGAACCTACGACCGATCGGTTAACAGCCGATAGCTCTACCGCTGAGCTACTGCGGAATAATATTGCCTGGCAACGTCCTACTCTCACAGGGACAAGGTCCCAACTACCATCGGCGCTAGAGAGCTTAACTTCCGTGTTCGGTATGGGAACGGGTGTGACCTCTCTGCCATCATTACCAGACATTATTCTTTTGAGACAATCATTATTATAACTTATTCACTTTAAAAGTCAACAAATTTTTTATGTTCTCTCAAAACTAGATAACATTGCTACATATTATATGGTTAAGTCCTCGATCTATTAGTATTCGTCAGCTCCACATGTCACCATGCTTCCACCTCGAACCTATCAACCTGATCATCTTTCAGGGATCTTACTAGCTTACGCTATGGGAAATCTCATCTTGAGGGGGGCTTCATGCTTAGATGCTTTCAGCACTTATCCCTTCCGCACATAGCTACCCAGCTATGCCCTTGGCAGAACAACTGGTACACCAGCGGTGCGTCCATCCCGGTCCTCTCGTACTAAGGACAGCTCCTCTCAAATTTCCTACGCCCACGACGGATAGGGACCGAACTGTCTCACGACGTTCTGAACCCAGCTCGCGTACCGCTTTAATGGGCGAACAGCCCAACCCTTGGGACCGACTACAGCCCCAGGATGCGATGAGCCGACATCGAGGTGCCAAACCTCCCCGTCGATGTGGACTCTTGGGGGAGATAAGCCTGTTATCCCCGGGGTAGCTTTTATCCGTTGAGCGATGGCCCTTCCATGCGGAACCACCGGATCACTAAGCCCGACTTTCGTCCCTGCTCGACTTGTAGGTCTCGCAGTCAAGCTCCCTTATGCCTTTGCACTCTACGAATGATTTCCAACCATTCTGAGGGAACCTTTGGGCGCCTCCGTTACACTTTAGGAGGCGACCGCCCCAGTCAAACTGCCCACCTGACACTGTCTCCCGGGTCGATAAGACCCGTAGGTTAGAATTTCAATACAGTCAGGGCGGTATCCCACCAGCGCCTCCACCGAAGCTAGCGCTCCGGTTTCAATGGCTCCCGCCTATCCTGTACAAACTGTACCAAAATTCAATATCAGGCTACAGTAAAGCTCCACGGGGTCTTTCCGTCCTGTCGCGGGTAACCTGCATCTTCACAGGTACTATAATTTCACCGAGTCTCTGGTTGAGACAGTGCCCAAATCGTTACACCTTTCGTGCGGGTCGGAACTTACCCGACAAGGAATTTCGCTACCTTAGGACCGTTATAGTTACGGCCGCCGTTTACTGGGGCTTCAGTTCAGAGCTTCGCTTACGCTAACCCCTCTCCTTAACCTTCCAGCACCGGGCAGGTGTCACCCCCTATACTTCGCCTTACGGCTTCGCAGAGAGCTGTGTTTTTGCTAAACAGTCGCTTGGGCCTATTCACTGCGGCTTTCCGTTAAGAAAGCACCCCTTCTCCCGAAGTTACGGGGTCATTTTGCCGAGTTCCTTAACCAGAGTTCTCTCGCACACCTTAGGATTCTCTCCTCGCCTACCTGTGTCGGTTTGCGGTACAGGCACCTTTTATCTCGCTAGAAGCTTTTCTTGGCAGCGGGGAATCAAAGACTTCGCTCCATAAGGAGCTTCCCCATCACAGCTCAGCCTTCACGATAAGCGGATTTGCCTACTTATCAGCCTAACTGCTTGGACGTGCACAACCAATCGCACGCTTCTTCTATCCTTCTGCGTCCCTCCATTGCTCAAACGATAAAGAGGTGGTACAGGAATATCAACCTGTTGTCCATCGCCTACGCCTGTCGGCCTCGGCTTAGGTCCTGACTAACCCTGAGCGGACGAGCCTTCCTCAGGAAACCTTAGGCATTCGGTGGACGGGATTCTCACCCGTCTTTCGCTACTCATACCGGCATTCTCACTTCTAAGCGCTCCACCAGTCCTTCCGGTCTGACTTCACTGCACTTAGAACGCTCCCCTACCACTGATACCATTGGTATCAATTCGCAGCTTCGGTGGTGTATTTAGCCCCGGTACATTTTCGGCGCAGAGTCACTCGACTAGTGAGCTATTACGCACTCTTTAAATGGTGGCTGCTTCTAAGCCAACATCCTAGTTGTCTAAGCAACTCCACATCCTTTTCCACTTAATACACACTTTGGGACCTTAGCTGGCGATCTGGGCTGTTTCCCTCTTGACTACGGATCTTATCACTCGCAGTCTGACTCCTAAGGATAAGTCATTGGCATTCGGAGTTTGACTGAATTCGGTAATCCGATGAGGACCCCTAGTTCAATCAGTGCTCTACCTCCAAGACTCTTACACTTAAGGCTAGCCCTAAAGCTATTTCGGGGAGAACCAGCTATCTCCAGGTTCGATTGGAATTTCTCCGCTACCCACACCTCATCCCCGCACTTTTCAACGTGCGTGGGTTCGGGCCTCCATTCAGTGTTACCTGAACTTCACCCTGGACATGGGTAGATCACCTGGTTTCGGGTCTACGACCACGTACTAAACGCCCTATTCAGACTCGCTTTCGCTGCGGCTCCGCCTCTTCAGCTTAACCTCGCACGGGATCGTAACTCGCCGGTTCATTCTACAAAAGGCACGCCATCACCCATTAACGGGCTCTGACTATTTGTAGGCACACGGTTTCAGGATCTCTTTCACTCCCCTTCCGGGGTGCTTTTCACCTTTCCCTCACGGTACTGGTTCACTATCGATCACTAGGGAGTATTTAGCCTTGGGAGATGGTCCTCCCAGATTCCGACGGAATTTCACGTGTTCCGCCGTACTCAGGATACATTCAAGAGAGAACGAAGTTTCGACTACGGGGTTGTTACCCTCTACGACGGACCTTTCCAGGTCGCTTCGTCTACCTCGTTCCTTTGTAACTCCGTATAGAATGTCCTACAACCCCAAGAGGCAAGCCTCTTGGTTTGGGCTATGTTCCGTTTCGCTCGCCGCTACTCAGGAAATCGCATTTGCTTTCTCTTCCTCCAGGTACTTAGATGTTTCAGTTCCCTGGGTCTGTCTTCCATACCCTATGTATTCAGGTAAGGATACCATACCATTACGTATAGTGGGTTTCCCCATTCGGAAATCTTCGGATCAAAGCTTACTTACAGCTCCCCGAAGCATATCGGCGTTAGTCCCGTCCTTCATCGACTCCTAGTGTCAAGGCATCCACCGTGCGCCCTTTCTAACTTAACCAAACTAAAAATTAAAAAATATGAGCTACACTGTTATCTAGTTTTCAAAGAACATACATTTATATATGAGAGATAGTTCTCTCAAAACTGAACAAAACGAAACACGGAAACTTATATTGATGAACAGCGTTCATCAATTCTCCATAGAAAGGAGGTGATCCAGCCGCACCTTCCGATACGGCTACCTTGTTACGACTTCACCCCAATCATCTGTCCCACCTTAGGCGGCTGGCTCCAAAAAGGTTACCCCACCGACTTCGGGTGTTACAAACTCTCGTGGTGTGACGGGCGGTGTGTACAAGGCCCGGGAACGTATTCACCGCGGCATGCTGATCCGCGATTACTAGCGATTCCAGCTTCATGTAGGCGAGTTGCAGCCTACAATCCGAACTGAGAACGGTTTTATGAGATTAGCTCCACCTCGCGGTCTTGCAGCTCTTTGTACCGTCCATTGTAGCACGTGTGTAGCCCAGGTCATAAGGGGCATGATGATTTGACGTCATCCCCACCTTCCTCCGGTTTGTCACCGGCAGTCACCTTAGAGTGCCCAACTTAATGATGGCAACTAAGATCAAGGGTTGCGCTCGTTGCGGGACTTAACCCAACATCTCACGACACGAGCTGACGACAACCATGCACCACCTGTCACTCTGCTCCCGAAGGAGAAGCCCTATCTCTAGGGTTTTCAGAGGATGTCAAGACCTGGTAAGGTTCTTCGCGTTGCTTCGAATTAAACCACATGCTCCACCGCTTGTGCGGGCCCCCGTCAATTCCTTTGAGTTTCAGCCTTGCGGCCGTACTCCCCAGGCGGAGTGCTTAATGCGTTAACTTCAGCACTAAAGGGCGGAAACCCTCTAACACTTAGCACTCATCGTTTACGGCGTGGACTACCAGGGTATCTAATCCTGTTTGCTCCCCACGCTTTCGCGCCTCAGTGTCAGTTACAGACCAGAAAGTCGCCTTCGCCACTGGTGTTCCTCCATATCTCTACGCATTTCACCGCTACACATGGAATTCCACTTTCCTCTTCTGCACTCAAGTCTCCCAGTTTCCAATGACCCTCCACGGTTGAGCCGTGGGCTTTCACATCAGACTTAAGAAACCACCTGCGCGCGCTTTACGCCCAATAATTCCGGATAACGCTTGCCACCTACGTATTACCGCGGCTGCTGGCACGTAGTTAGCCGTGGCTTTCTGGTTAGGTACCGTCAAGGTGCCAGCTTATTCAACTAGCACTTGTTCTTCCCTAACAACAGAGTTTTACGACCCGAAAGCCTTCATCACTCACGCGGCGTTGCTCCGTCAGACTTTCGTCCATTGCGGAAGATTCCCTACTGCTGCCTCCCGTAGGAGTCTGGGCCGTGTCTCAGTCCCAGTGTGGCCGATCACCCTCTCAGGTCGGCTACGCATCGTTGCCTTGGTGAGCCGTTACCTCACCAACTAGCTAATGCGACGCGGGTCCATCCATAAGTGACAGCCGAAGCCGCCTTTCAATTTCGAACCATGCAGTTCAAAATGTTATCCGGTATTAGCCCCGGTTTCCCGGAGTTATCCCAGTCTTATGGGCAGGTTACCCACGTGTTACTCACCCGTCCGCCGCTAACTTCTTGAGAGCAAGCTCTCAATCCATTCGCTCGACTTGCATGTATTAGGCACGCCGCCAGCGTTCATCCTGAGCCAGGATCAAACTCTCCAATAAAGTTAGTTTGTCTAGCATCTAAAAATAAAAATTGACGTTTCACGTTGTTTGTTTCGTTCAGTTTTCAAAGAACTACTTGGTCGCTCATTTGCGACTTCCTTATGTTAACATCTTCATTTTTCAATGTCAACTAAGTTTTTCAATTTCTTTTTTGTCGTTTTCTGCGTTTCCGCATCAGCGACGGTTATTAATATATCATGCAGTATATACAGGGTCAATACTTTTTACAAAAAAATTTCACATCCCGTTAAAAACTTAAAAATCGCTGTAAAAATCATTATAGCACCCATTCATTCTTCATGGCTCCCCTCCTATCCATTTCATATCTTATCCCTTTATCAATTTACACGAGAGTGAAAATTCTAAATTTTATGTTATATTATTATTATAGGAGTGTGGTGAGAATGAGCATTAAGTATTCAAATAAAATCAATAAAATCCGGACCTTTGCATTAAGTTTAGTATTTATCGGCCTCTTCATTGCATACTTAGGTGTCTTTTTCCGCGAAAACATTATTGTTATGACAACGTTTATGATGGTTGGCTTTTTAGCTGTTATCGCTAGCACTGTCGTTTACTTTTGGATTGGTATGTTATCTACTAAGACTATCCAAATTATTTGTCCAAGCTGTGATAAGCCAACAAAAATGCTCGGCCGTGTCGATGCATGTATGCACTGCAATCAACCTTTAACACTAGATCGAGATCTAGAAGGAAAAGAATTTGATGAAAAGTATAATAAGAAGAGTTATAAATCATAAGTATCAAGGGAAATACGAGTTTGCAACACTACAAACGTTTCAACTCATTAAAAAGTTGATTTCTTAAGAAATCAACTTTTTAATTGTTTTATTAAATTTATTACACCTATTTTTTCGAAATAACAGTAAACATCCCTGTCATGTTAGGCGAATAATCTTTAAAATCATATTTTTCGTAGAATGACGTTTTACCTTGCGACGCAAACAAACCAATGAATGCTTTATCTGGAGCATTCTGATTTAAGTATTCTACTAAAGTATTCATTATTTTCTTTCCAATACCATTCTTTTGATACTCTGGATGAACCACTATATCTTGAATATAGAAATAGATAGCCCCATCACCAACAATTCTCCCCATGCCGATGATTTGATTATTATCCTTGACTGTTATACAGTAAATCGAATTTTGAAGTGATATTTCCGCCACCTCAAAGTTCATATAATTAGTCCATCCCACAGAATCACATAAATATTTATATTCTTCCAATGTTGGAATGTCACTTTTAATCTCATATTTCTTCAAAATGTCCCCTCCAAGAATTCATTTCCACCAATACAAAGTAAATTCGACAAACTTTTATCTAACCCTTCTTACTAACTTAGCACTGTAAATCCCGATTAACCTCACGCTAATCCTTATATAATAAAGAAAGAGGCTGACGTATAGCCGTCAGCCTCTTTCTTTATTATATATTACGCCTTATGACACTCTGGACAAACGCCATAAATTTCTAAGCGATGACTATTAATAACGAAGCCTGTCGTTTTTGCAGCTTCCTCTTCAAGTTGTTCCAAACCTCCATAAGGAAAATCAACAATCTTACCACATTTTTCACAAATCACATGATAATGTTGACTTGTAACATAATCAAATCTACTTGAAGCGTCTCCATAAGTTAATTCCTTTACAAGTCCAACCTCTTTAAATACACGTAAGTTATTATAGACAGTTGCAACACTCATATTTGGAAACTTACCTTCTAATGCTTTATAAATGTCATCCGCTGTTGGGTGCGTCATTGATTCCACAAGGTACTCTAAAATAGCATGACGCTGTGGAGTAATGCGTACACCCGTATTTTTCAGCATTTCTAGCGCTTCTTTTAATTCTTCTTTGACCACCGTCATGCACCCCGATTCTATACGGATTATTATTTTATAATTCTTATAAAGAGTGTACTCCTTTTCTTATAAATCGTCAATATTTCTACTATAAGTATGTGGTTTATTTTTATATTCAGAGCTTGTTTTTATGTATCTTTCCCTTTTTCTTCATATATTACATAGAAAAAAGTGCGACATAATCGCACTTGGAATACTATCATCTGAGGAGGTATGCCCTACACTTCCACTTTATGTAAGGCAGTAAAATATGTATAGACACTTGCCTTGTTTCTGCATATTTTATCTCCACTATAGATTTATTTTATATAAGAAAGAACATCCTCAACATGTCCTTTCACTTTCACTTTACGCCACTCTTTTACAAGTTCACCGTCTTTATTAATAAGGAATGTAGAACGCTCGATTCCCATATACTCTTTCCCAAAGTTCTTTTTCAGCTTCCAAACATCATATAACTCTGCTACTTTATGATCTTCATCTACTAAAAGTGTAAATGGCAATTCATGTTTCTCAATGAATTTCAAATGTCTATTCGCTGAATCAGGACTTACTCCAAGAATAACCGTATCCTTCTCTTGAAATACTCCATACGCATCACGAAAATCACATGCTTCAGTTGTACATCCTGGCGTCATATCTTTCGGGTAAAAATAGAGAACTACATTTTTACCGCGGAAATCAGCTAGGCTAACTTCTTCTCCGTTACTTCCCTCTAATGTGAATTCTGGTGCCATTTCTCCTACTGTAATCATAGTTATCACTCCTACTCTTTTCCTTTACTATAACAAATGCTTCCTTATTTTTCATTGTCTATTACAGACCTCATCACAAAAGCAAAAGGGAGTGTATATCCAATTAGCGCTTCTGCAATTGCAATCCATCGCCCAATTCCAATCGGAGATATGTCACCATATCCAACAGACAATAAAGTAACTGCGCTAAAATATAAACAAACTTCAACGAGTTGAAAAGAATGAGCGTTCAAACTTTCTCCGTCCTCTTTCAAAACTGCGAAACCCATTTCCTCTAATACAACGTAACTTAATCCAAACGCGATCAGTACTGTTGTATAGATTAAAAATAATGTGGCCAAATTATACAGCGAAAAAAAACGCGTTGAATCTGAATAGGAACTCCATAATAATTGGACACTTTTCAAAATAGCGATTGCTGCAAGTAATAGAATAAATCCCCATAACATGTCCTCCACCTCATTTTATATGTATGAGACGACCATTGGATTTATCCCTTAGAAACAAACAAGCTTCTATAATTAATTCCCAGCACCACGGTACCTTTTTACCCCTTGATTCCAAAGAGTGATTGCAATCGTAAAACAGATAACACCCACAAATGGTGTTGCAAATGCATAACTATTCCACTCTGTTTTTCTTAAGAAATATGCTGCTGGATACACTCCAACAAACGCAAATGGTAGAACAAAGGTTAAAATGAAGCGAATCACACGGTTATAAATATTAACAGGATAACGGCCATAGTTACCTATGTTATACATTAGCGGCATAATTGAACTTTTCGCATCCGACCAAAAACCAAGGCTTGCAAGCGTAACAAATATCCCTCCATATACAAGTGCGCCCCCTCCTACCATTAGTAAGAATAAGAAGAAATCGTACCAGTAAAAAGATAATTGCAACTCCACTGCTGCGTAGCCCATTACAACCATCCCTGTAATCGCTCCAATTAAAGATTCAAGTTCCATTCTTTCTAATATAATTTGAAATAAACTATGAATCGGTCTCGTTAATATACGATCCATTTCTCCTTTAATAATGTAACGATCATTAAAGTCCCATATGTTAAAGAAAGCAGAGAAAATGGCAAACGGTACTAAAAAGAAACCATAAATAAAGATGACTTCTTCTCTACTCCAACCTTTTAATGCTTGTGTATGTCCAAACACAACGAGAATAAAGATTAAATTAACAGCCTGTAGTGATAAATCAGAAAGTAATCCAACGATAAAATCGCCCCGATACTCCAATTTTGTTTTTATATATTGGCTTGCATACTGCAAAAATAGTTTTATATATATCATCTCATCATCCCCCTTGTACAATTAGACGTTTTCTCGCCGTTCTCCACATGAGTACAATTGGAATAATAAGTACAATTGCCCAAATTACTTGGAATAATAATGCCTCATACAATTTACTTCCTTGTATACCTTCTGAAAAAATCATACTCGGAATATAACTAATGGCCTGAAACGGTAAAAACATCATTGCCTTCTGGGCCCATAACGGATAAAAACTAATTGGTAATAATAAACCTGAAAATAAATCAATAACAACACGTTTTGCATACATAATTCCACTATTATTAAATAAGAAGAATGTAAGCATTCCCGTCATTAAATTAATTTGTGTATTAATAATAAAACTAAATATTAAAGACAAGAAGAAATATAACCACGTTTGAAAATTCGTTGTAATTTGCAATGAAAATAATAAGGTAACAATAACCATACCCGGAATTGAAAAGAAGGCAAAGCGAAATATTCCTTCACCAAGACCTTGCATCACTTTCATCCCTAAATAGTTATATGGACGAATAAGTTCTACCGCTACACGTCCTTCTTGAATCTCCATCGCAATTTCCCTGTCTATATTATTAAAATAAAAGGCACGTGCCATCCACGCAATTGCGATATACGTAGTCATTTGCGAAATAGATAAACTTTCAATATTCTCTTTTCCGCTATAAATTGCTTGCCATAAAAAATAATACGCGCCGATATTAATTGTATAAATTAAAATCCCGCTATAATAGTTTGTACGATACGCAAGCATCATTAAAAAGCGAATTCGAATCATTTCAATATACTTACCCATGTTTAATACCTTCTTCATAGATGTTACGAATAATTTCCTCTGTAGACACTTCGTTAATTTTTAAATCTTTAATTTGAAAGGCTTGTACTACTTTAGAAATAAGCATTGAAATGATAACTTCTTCATTCGGTATTTTTGCAATCCACGAGTTTTCCTCTTTCGCTTTCGACCAAACGACATGGCTATCTGGCATAACCATTGATAAAGCTTGATAGGAAACTGGTGCAATAAATTGAAAATGTATTTCCTTCTCTGCTCCCCACTGCGTACGAAGATTATTTAAAGAACCGTCATACATAATATTTCCTTCATCAAGCATGATGACACGCTCACATAAAGCTTCAATATCAGTAATATCATGGGTTGTTAATAAAATTGTGGTTTTATAACGTTCATTCATTTCTTTTAAAAATTCACGTATTTTCAATTTAACAAGTACATCTAAACCAATTGTTGGTTCATCTAAAAATAATAACGGCGGATTATGAATTAATGCTGCCGCTAATTCACAACGCATTCTTTGACCAAGAGATAACTTTCTCACTGGCTTATCTAATAAAGGCCCAATATCTAATGTTTCAATCACGTGCTCCATATGCTCTTTATACTGGGCGTCTGATACACCGTACACCTTTTTTAATAAACGAAACGATTCTTGTACAGCAATATCCCACCAAAGTTGCGAACGTTGACCAAAAACAACACCAATTGTTCTTACGAATTCTTCTCTCTGCTTATGCGGATTCATCCCATTTACTAAAATCTCACCTGATGTCGGAGTCAAAATCCCAGTAAGCATTTTAATTGTCGTTGATTTACCGGCACCATTCTCACCGATATATCCAACCATTTCACCTTGTTTCACAGTAAAAGATACGTCATTTACTGCTGGTACTATTTTATAATTACGATTTAATAAATCGCGAAATGCACCCTTTAAACCTGGACGACTTGAATAGGCTGTAAATTCTTTACGTAACCCTTGTACCTCAATTACCGATTTCATAACCGGACCCCCTTCCTAAATGTCACAACGAATAGTTTACCCAACTGCCTTCTCTATCACAAACAATACGTCTTTTCGAAAAACATGTTAGAATAATACATAGATTTTTGTAAGGAGATGAATGGTAGTGAAATTCACAAAATCAGAAGCATTACATAAAGAAGCTTTAAAACATATCGTTGGCGGCGTTAATAGTCCTTCTCGTTCTTTTAAAGCAGTTGGCGGCGGCGCTCCTGTTGCTATGGAACGTGGAAAAGGTGCTTATTTCTGGGATGTAGACGGAAATAAATATATCGATTATTTAGCAGCATACGGTCCTATTATTACTGGACATGCTCACCCGCACATTACAAAAGCAATTACAACGGCTGCTGAAAATGGTGTACTTTACGGAACACCAACAGCTCTAGAAGTAAAATTTGCAAAAATGTTAAAAGAAGCAATGCCTGCATTAGATAAAGTCCGTTTCGTAAACTCTGGTACTGAAGCAGTAATGACAACAATTCGTGTCGCTCGTGCTTACACAGGCCGCACAAAAATTATGAAATTCGCTGGTTGTTACCACGGTCATTCTGATTTAGTACTTGTAGCAGCTGGATCTGGTCCTTCTACACTAGGAACTCCTGACTCAGCTGGCGTACCACAGAGTATCGCTCAAGAAGTTATTACTGTTCCATTTAATAATGTAGAAACTTTAAAAGAAGCATTAGATAAATGGGGACATGAAGTAGCAGCTATTCTTGTAGAACCAATTGTTGGAAACTTCGGTATTGTAGAGCCAAAACCTGGATTCCTTGAGAAAGTGAATGAACTTGTTCACGAAGCTGGCGCACTAGTAATTTATGATGAAGTTATTACTGCTTTCCGCTTCATGTACGGTGGTGCCCAAGACTTACTTGGCGTAACACCAGACTTAACAGCTCTTGGTAAAGTTATTGGCGGTGGGCTTCCAATCGGTGCTTACGGTGGTAAGAAAGAAATTATGGAACAAGTTGCTCCTCTTGGACCTGCATATCAAGCTGGTACAATGGCAGGAAATCCTGCTTCTATGGCATCTGGTATTGCTTGTTTAGAAGTTCTTCAACAAGAAGGGCTTTATGAAAAATTAGATGAACTTGGTGCAATGCTTGAAAAAGGAATTTTAGAGCAAGCTGCCAAACATAACATCGATATTACATTAAACCGACTAAAAGGTGCTTTAACTGTATACTTCACAACAAATACAATTGAAGATTACGATGCAGCACAAGATACAGACGGTGAAATGTTCGGTAAATTCTTCAAGCTTATGCTTCAAGAAGGAGTGAACTTAGCACCTTCTAAATATGAGGCATGGTTCTTAACGACAGAACATACAAAAGAAGATATTGAATATACAATTGAAGCTGTAGGCAGAGCATTTGCTGCTTTAGCAGACAATAAATAATCGCATCATTAAAAGGAAAAAAGAAAGCACATCTTTCTTTTTTCCTTTTTTCTATTTCATAAATCCCTTATTAATAGTATAATTATTCATAATTATCTGTTTAATTTTCTTTTATATCCTTACTATCTTTGTATACAAGGCTGCTCACGCCTCGAATAGTAAGATTATTCAAACTTCAATAAGAGGGGGGATTGACGGATGCTCAATAAAACAAATACATGGACACCGTCTTTATTTCGAGATTATAAAAATGCAGAACATGATGCGTGTGGAATCGTTTCCGTTATGGAGAAACGAAAAATTCCTACAAAAGAAAACATTGACCTTTGCATACAATCACTCGTCAAAATGAATCATAGAGCTGGTTTCATTAATGGTGAAGGCGATGGAATCGGCATTCACATTGATGTACCAAAAGCACTTTGGAGTGAAAAACTAAAAAGTAGCGGATATAATCCAACGATCGTGGATCATCCCCACTTTATCGTTGGACATTTTTTTCTAAACAAAAGCGCAAATATAATTAATTTAAAAAATCATATTCGTACACAACTAAACAACGAAAACTTTGCAATTATATTTGAAAGTGATGATGTAATAAACTCCGATGCACTCGGTCCACTTGGCAAACAAGAAGAACCTTTATTTTGGCAAGTTGCCCTTATCGCAGAAAATGGAGTTAAAAATATTGAGCAAACATTATTTTCAGTAACGATAAAAATAGAGGAAAACGAAGCGATTCATGTTGCTTCCTTAAGTCGTGATCATGTTGTATATAAAGTTCTAGGTGCTGGTGATACACTCGTTGCTTATTATAATGATTTACAACATCCGCTGATCGCTTCAACTATGACATTAGGACATAATCGCTATTCTACTAATACATTATCTAATTTTTTTCGTGTACAACCATTTAGCATTCTCGGACATAACGGTGAAATTAACACGATTGCAAAATTACGCGATCAAGCTGACATGATTCATGTTCCACTTACTGCTGGGGGCAGTGACTCCCAAGATTTAAACCGCACCTTAGAAACTCTACTTGTTCAATACGACTACAGCTTATTTGAAGCAATGGATATACTATTCCCACCAATTATTAATGAAATTAAACTTTATGAACCGCATTTACAAGATTTATATACGTATATACGTGAAGCATGGGGCCATTTTGCACAAGGTCCAGCTGGTATTATCTCACGTTATAAAGATGAAGCCGTTTTCAGCGTCGATTCCCTTGGACTACGACCAGTTTGGAAAGTAGAGACAGAGAGTTCTTATATTTTCTCTTCTGAACCTGGAGTTGTATCTCCAACTGAATATGTGGCTGAACCGAAACCACTCGCTCCTGGGGAAAAGGTCGGCCTAAAGTGGAATGAACAAGATGAGCTTATTCTTTATGAATATGACAAATACCAAGCTCACGTATACGACCGTTTTAAAAAGCGAGTTGATACCAAAGATTATCATTTAAACTTATCTACTCCTGAAATGAAAGAAATCCAAGGATTATGTGATCCTATGCAAGTTGAAACGAAGCAATACGTTGCTTTCGGATGGGATCGTGAACATATTCAGCTTCTTGAACAAATGGCAACAAAAGGTGTTGAGCCAATTCGCTCACTTGGGCATGACTCACCACTTGCTGCACTCGATACTGATAGACGAAATATCGCTGACTTCATTAAGGAAAGTGTAGCCGTTGTTACAAATCCAGCAATCGATCGTGATCGAGAGGTCGAACACTTCTCCACACGAACGATACTTGGAGAACGTCCAAGTTTATTGGCTGGTGCTAAACAACCATTTGTAGTTGAGATGCTTTCCCCAATTATTTTAGAAGGAAGTGTAGCGCAATCTATTGCAGAGGAATTACACACCATTACGTACGAACAACTTATACAGCTATTCAATACTCATAGCTCTATCGCTACAATCTCAGCTACATTCAGTCCAGCAGAAACTTTACAATGCGCCTTAAATCGAATTAGTTCTGAAGCGATAACAGCCGTGAACGATGGAGCTTCCCTACTATTAATAGACGATGCCAACGCTCATCTAAATGAACAGTTATGGATTGATCCGCATTTAGTTACCGCTAAAGTACATCAAGTATTAAGCGAAAATAAATTACGCCGAAACTGCTCTCTCGTTATACGTTCTGGTGCCCTTCGTTCCTTACACGATATCGTCACATTGTATGGATTAGGAGCGGATAGTATTAATCCATATTTATTATTTGCAACCGTAAATGATGGGACAAAAACACCAATTACGAATTTATATCATGCACTTAATAAAGGACTAGAAAAAGTCATTTCAACAATTGGAATTCATGAATTACGTGGTTACGGTCGCCTCTATTCTTCTATCGGATTACATGAGGAAATCGCAAATATATTACAAATTACGAATTTCTTCGGCTCAAATAATTTAGCTTTTTCGCTTGAGTCACTTGCTGAAGATGCACAAATGCGAGCAGATGATTATAACGATCCTAAAGTTAGAATGCGAAAATCTTTTCATATATTCCCGCGAATTTGGAAAGCAATTGGTGATGTTGCAAAAGGAAACTCTTATGATGATTACCGTGAAAAATTAAGTGAGTTAGAAGAAAATAATCCAATCGCGATTAGACATCTTGTTCAAATGAAAGAAACAAAACAGATCGTTCCGGCTGAAGAAGTGTCCATCCGCATTCAAAATCATGATTTACCATTTATTATTAGTTCCATGTCATTCGGTTCTCAAAATGAAGTCGCCTTTCGTGCATATGCAGAAGCAGCTAACCAGCTAAATATGATTAGTTTGAACGGTGAAGGCGGAGAAATTAAAGATATGATTGGAAAGTATCCACATACACGTGGACAACAAGTTGCATCTGGGCGATTTGGTGTAAACGCCGAACTACTAAATTCATCAAACTTAATTGAAATAAAAATTGGGCAAGGAGCCAAGCCTGGTGAAGGCGGACATTTGCCTGGTTCAAAAGTAACAGCCAAAATCGCTGAAGCGCGTAATGCTACAATTGGCTCTGATTTAATTTCACCTTCTAACAACCATGATATTTATTCCATTGAAGATTTAGCTCAAATGATTACAGAAATTAAAACGGCCAATCAACTTGCGAAAGTAGCTGTAAAAGTTCCTGTCGTCCCTAACATTGGAACAATTGCTGTCGGTATCGCAAAAGCTGGTGCTGATTTTATTAACATTAGCGGATTTGATGGTGGTACAGGTGCCGCACGTATTCACGCATTGCAACATGTAGGGCTTCCTGTAGAAATCGGCGTTAAAGCCGCTCACAATGCTTTATTAGAAGCGAATATGAGACATAAAGTAGAAATTTGGGCTGATGGTGGTATTCGAAGTGTGAATGATGCCTTAAAAATCATGCTTCTTGGGGCAAACCGTATTGGATTTGGTACATTATCGATGATTGCAATTGGCTGTACAACTTGCCGCGGATGTCATCTAGATACTTGTCATGTCGGAATTGCAACACAAATTGAATCTGAAGCACAGGCGAAAGAACACGGATTACGCCGCTTCGTCCCACGTGAATTAGAAAGCGCCGTCGCTGGATTATTACATTTATTCACTACTTTTGGCGTAGAACTAAAACGATTAACAGGAAATCTTGGTTATACACATTTACAAGAAATTGTTGGGCGTTCCGATTTATTAGAACAAGTTCGAGGCGAAAATTTATTAGACTTATGTAATTTACTACAAACGATAGAACATCCATCTGTCACAAAAACAGAAGACGTACTAGAAAAACAATTTGAAACAGTTCATTCCCCTCATTCGAAAGAATTAGTAGGAGTTGGCGTAGAGCAACGCGTTATGGGCGGTCTAGAATCTTGCTATCGCGTTCGTAGCAAATTATATGAAGACACGAAGCTTGAACCACTTACATTAAAGTATACGAATGGCTCTATTCCTGGAAATGGATTAGGCGCTTACAATAGTGAGAACTTATTTATACACGTAAATGGCGGTGCACAAGATGGCATTGGTAAAACCTCCTTTGGTGGTGGTATTTATATAACGAAAGCAAAAGGAAAAGACGGCATATATTATAACGGTTCTGTCGGAAAAGGTTTTGGATACGGTGCACAAAAAGGAGCGCTATACGTTCAAGGTAACGCCGATGCTCGCGCTGGCATTCGCCTCTCTGGAGCAGACATGATAATTGGAGGGCGCATGACAAAGCCACTCCGTGAAAAAGAGCAAGGAAATATAGGAGCATACTCTAATATTAAAGGTTTCGCTTTTGAATATATGACAAATGGGCGAGCGCTTGTTTTAGGGGATCCTGGTCCATGGATTTGCGCTGGTATGACTGGCGGTGTTGTTTATTTACGTCATGATTCAAGCTTAGGTTTAACAGAACAGGCCTTAAAAAGAAGAATCGCAAAAGGGGCAAATGTTACATTACAACCAATTAGTAAAAATGGTGTGCAAGATGTGACTGAATTATTGTTAGATTATATTCGTGTATTAAATGAACATGAGCAATACGAAGAAGTTGCTTTATTAACACCGTTACTCGATGATATACAGCACCAGTTTTTTGAAATTATCCCGAAAAAAGAGCAAGCTGACCCATCTATCTCAACTGAGTGATATGCCTTACTTTCATTTTCAAGAATAAATTGACGAAGTACACTTCTCATAGTAATCTATAGTAACAATTTGAAACCTGCTGAAATTCAGCAGGTTTTTTTACTAAAAATTGATGTTTAAAAAGAATTAGGAAAAATTATAAAATGAATCTCAATTTCTTATTAACGTCACTAAAATATCACTTGCTAACATATTGTAACGAATGTATAGTATCATGTTGTACATTCATTATGACAAGAGAAAGGATCTTATTAAGGGTATGAAACTTGGTGCTCGCATTTTAAAAACGGGTATTGCCATCACATTAGCTTTATTTGCTTGTATTTTACTTCAATTACCGAGTCCGGTATTTGCAGGAATCTCAGCTATATTCGCTGTTCAACCGTCTGTATACCGTTCGTATTTAACTGCACTTGAACAAATTCAAGCAAACGTCATTGGTGCGGTATTCGCTATCGCATTTGCTACTGCTTTTGGACATAATCCTTTTATTATTGGATTAACATGTATATTAGTAATTGCACTTACACTGCAATTACGATTAGAAAACACAATATCAATTGCTTTAGTAACAGTTATCGCCATTATGGAGTATCAAGGCGAAGATTTCTTTAGTTTTGCCTTACTTCGTTTTGCAACAATTATGATTGGAATTATCGCGGCTTCACTTGTAAATTTAGTGTTTATGCCGCCAAAATACGAAACAAAGCTATATCATCGTATCGTTGATAATACAGAAGAAATTGTAAAATGGATTCGAATGAATAGCAGGCAAGCTTCTGATTTTACAACGCTAAAAACTGATATTGATCGTATGAAAGAAAAAATGATCAAACTAAACCACTACTATTTGCTGTATAAAGAAGAAAGAAGCTACACGAAAAAAGTACAGTTCGCAAAAATTCGTAAGCTCGTTTTATTCAGACAAATGTTAGCAACGACAAGCCGTGCCTTAAGTACGTTAAAATCATTACATCGTACGGAAAATGAACTGCGCTATATGCCAGAAGAATTTCAAGAATCTATCCAGAATGAACTTGATTCATTAACGCATTATCATGAACAAGTTTTATTAAAATTTATTGGTAAAGCAAAAAAACAACAATCCGTTGAAATGCTTGATGAAGTTGAAACAGGTAAACAAGAATTAATTGATATCTTTATGGATTATCAAAACAAAGACGATGAGGAAGCGTATAAAACATGGCTACACCTCTTCCCTCTTATTTCCGCTATTATTAACTATAGCGAGGAAGTAGAGCATTTAGATTTACTTGTGGATAGCTTCTACACATACCATAAACCAGAAGCAGAACTTAAAATCGACGATAAAAAAGAAGACGAATAAAAAACAGCTCCTTTTACGCTAAAGGAGCTGTTTCTGTTATATGTTGAAGTTGATATAAGTTGTAATAAAATCCTCTTTTTTTCATTAATTCTTCATGAGAACCTGTTTCTTTAATTTCACCATCTTCAATGTAAATAATCGTATCCACATGCGTAATTGTTGCTAATCGATGTGCGATTATAATCGTCGTACGATCAGCAGCTAACGTCTGAAGTGCTTCTTGAATATATCGTTCATTTTCTAAATCTAAAGCAGAAGTCGCTTCATCTAGTATAAGTAACGAGGGATTCTTTAGAAACACTCGTGCAATCGCTACACGTTGTCTTTGTCCACCGGATAACTTCACACCGCGTTCCCCAACGACAGTATCATAACCATCAGGTAACTCAATAATAAAATCATGAATTTGCGCAGCTTTGGCAGCTGCAATCACTTCTTCCTCTGTAGCTTTCGGATTTCCGTATAAAATATTTGCCCCGATTGTATCACTAAATAACAAATTATCTTGCAGTACAATTCCAATATGACTACGTAAATTTCTCATATCATACTTTCTGACATCTATCCCATCTACATAAACTGCACCGGAAGAAACATCATAGAAACGTGGGATTAGACTAGCAAGAGATGACTTCCCTCCCCCACTTGCTCCTACAAGTGCTACCTTCTCTCCAGGCGACATATTTAATGAAAGGTTATGTAATATCTCTTTTTCATCCGCATTGTAGCGAAAAGATACATTATCAAATATCACCTCACCATTTAATTTCTTCGTTTGTACCGCACTTGGCACATTCACAATATCGTATTTTTCATCTAACAGTTCAAACACTCGATCCATCGATGCGAAAGACTGTGTTAATGTTGTAGAAGAATTAACAAGGCGACGAAGTGGACTATACAAACTATCCATATACCCGACAAAGGCAACCATAGTCCCTAACGTTAACTGCCCCTGAACCACCTCATATGCTGCAAAACCGATTACAAGTAATGGTCCTAAATCTGTTAACGTATTTACCGCCGAAAATGTTCTCGCGGTCCAACTCGTATGCGTTAACGCTTTCGTCAAAAATTCATTATTTCTTTTTTCAAACTGCTTCCCCTCATACTCTTCTAATGCAAAGCTACGTGTCACTTGCATCCCTTGAATCCGCTCATGTAAATACCCTTGCATCGTTGCTAACGCTTGTGAACGCTCTTTCGTCAATTTTCGAAGACGCCCGAAAAAGTATTTCACTGCTACTACATAAATAGGTAAAATTAATAGTGCGACAAATGTCAATTTTACATTCATAGAAAACATAACAATAATAGCAATAGCAATTGTTGCTGTATCTAACCAGACGTTCATCAAACCTGTAATTACAAAATCTTTCGTTTGTTCTACATCATGGATGACCCGTGAAATAATCTCCCCTGTTTTCGTATTCGAATAATAACGTAAGCTTAACTTTTGTAAGTGACCGAAAATATGCTTCCGCAAATCATACAGTATTGTATTTGCGATACGTTGCGCGAAATATTGACGATAATATTCAATCGGTGGTCTTAATACCGCAAAAATAAAAAAAGCAATTCCAATCGCTGTTATTAATTGAGATGTTTTATCTTGAAGTGAACCCGCCCCTTGAATTACATCATCGATAATATACTTTAATAACCACGGCATAATAAGTGGAATACCGAACTTAACTAGTCCAATAATAATTGTAATAGCAATAAGCCATCGATATGGTTTAACAAATTGTAAATATCTTTTTATGCCCTGCACATAATCCCCCCCTCTAATAGGACAAACCTGCCGGGAAATTCCCTGCAGGTTTGTTTTAATTTCTGTACATTAAATATCGTTCATACCACATATCTACGAAATCTGGTGCGAATGGACCTTTTCTTTGATGAATCCACTGTGTTAAATGTGCTACATTTCGTTTTAAAATTGTATCTATAACAGGTGGATACTGCATAATTTGACTATGTTTTTCATACTCATCTTCATCTAGAAGCGTATATGTCATATCTGGATACACTTTAATATCTAAATCATAATCAATATACTTTAATGCTTCAGAATCATACGCAAAAGGTGAGCTTAAATTGCAATAATAATATACGCCATCCTCCCTAAGCATCCCAATCACATTAAACCAATAGTTAGCATGAAAATAACAAATTGCTGGTTCGCGCGTAATCCATGTTCGACCATCTGATTCTGTAACTACTGTACGATCATTCGCTCCGATCACAAGACTCTGTGTCCCTTTTAAAATTGTTGTTTCTTCCCACATTCTATGAATGGAGCCATTATGTTTATAACTATGTATTTGTACTTTTTCTCCTTCTTTGGGAAATCCCATATATGCTCCCTTCTTTCAACTGCAAATGCCCTTTGAACGGCATTCACTTTTTTTCTATTATAACTTTTTTGTCAAAATTTTAAAACTAAAGGGATAAGACTCTATTTTCCACACTGAATATGCAGGAGGTTTATCGTTGAATACAATAATCCCCAATCTTCTCAGGAAACAAGGATTGTATTGTATTATTTATAAAGTGAAACTTTAATCAGCCCTCACCAATCGGGCTTTTACGGGCAGCCCGCCCCCCACCTAACTTCTTTGCTTTCGCTGAATTTTGAGGTGGGGGTCTTATTGCCCGGCAAATAGCGGGATAAACGAGGACATGTAATAAAAAAAGCCCTTCTCTATTTGAAGGACTTTTCACCTGAGACAATGATATATCTTATCCTAAATTTGAAATCATTTTTTCAGTTGCAAAAGATTGGATTACACTATTTGTTTGTTCTTCAAATTTCTCATGTAACATCTTCAACGCTACTTCTGTTCTATATATTTCCTGACGGATAAAATGCAGTTCCTTTTTATCGCACATATCTTTTTCATTCATTTCAATTTGTTGATACTTCTCTAGATGTGCTTGTAACTTTAACAACTCATCCATCGTTTCTAATTGCTCCCCTACCAACTTATCAAAATCGTTCATTACTTACCCCCTTTGGACTTATTCATCAGTTATTATTCCTAATTACATATTTCTAATTGTTAACTTCCTTTTCCTTTGACTACATTTGTTGACTTATTAGAAGTTATGTCGTTCATTTTCTTTTCATTACAAAGATCCACACACAAAGAAAACACTTCTCTCGAATTGGAGAAGTGTTTTTCTTTCATTACTCGTTTGAACTAGAAGATTGTGATTGTTTTGCAGCTGACTTAGCATTTTGTTTTTTCACAGCATGCACGTCTGTTTCAGTTGCAAATTCTGTACCATAGCTAGCGTTTGCACTTTGTGCACCAGAAGCTTGTGCTTTCTTTGCTTCTGATTGTGCGTTTGCTTGTTTTACTGCTTGTACATTTGTTTCAGTCGCAAACTCTGTACCATAACTAGCATTTGTACTTTGAATGCTAGCACCAGAAGTTGCCTTGTTATAACCTTGTTGTTTTTTACTCATCTTTCTCACCTCCACAACCAATAATGTAACCAATTCACTTAGAGGCTATCCGTAATTTTATTTTGAATAATTTCCGCATATATCTTTTGTTACTTATTCAAACTATAAGAAATGGAGGTGGAAATATGTATATAGGACGCGATATGACTGAACTAACAATGGTTTCAAAACATGAATGGAAAGAAGATGAATTAGCTTATTTTCATCACTCACTACAACAGATTCTGCCTTATTTAAATGCAGAAGGTCAAAGTATTTACAAAGAAATTGTAGTAGAAATTGAATCAAGAGGCGGCTTACAAGAAGGTGAAGCTAGTTGGACTCATGGGACAAAAATTTCTTACGACTAAAAAAGTGTTCCCTAGATTGGGAACACTTTTTTATTTATTGTATTGTAATTTTCTCCACGCAATTTTCGTAAATAGTACGATGCGATTTCGAAAAAGGTAATTGCTCAAATGCTTCTTTCGATACAAATTTCAATGTATCTGTATCAACAATATTGCCAGTTACCTTTCCATAAAATACAAATATATCCCAAGTACGATGTGTAAACGTATGTTGTACATTCATTGCATATTCATCAATAGAAACCGCGAGTTCAAATTTTTCTTTCATATAATCTATAAGCTGTTCCTTCTGATTTCGAATACCTTCTCCAAGTTCAGCATTAGGAAACTCCCACATATTAGCTAACAAACCTGTACTTGGACGTTTATTAATAACGTAACGACCGTCTTCAGTTTGAAGTACTCCTGCAACAATAGGTACCATTTTAGGAGCTTTCGCTTTACTTTTTACTGGTAATTCTTTTTGAACACCTTCAGCATATCCTCTGCAATGCTCACGTACAGGACAAAGTAAGCACGATGGATTTTTAGGAATACAAATCAGTGCACCTAATTCCATCAATCCCTGATTAAAATAAGATGGGTTTTCTACTGAAATAATTTCACGCACAATCTCTTCAAAAACTTTTCGAGTCTTCGGTTTTGCAATATCATCCCATACTGATAAAATGCGAGATAATACACGCATAACATTTCCATCAACTGCCGGCTCTGGTATACCATATGCAATACTTAAAATAGCACCTTTTGTATATGGTCCGACTCCTTTTAACTTTTCAATTTTCTTTACATCACTTGGTACAACCCCGCCGTATACTTCTTTTACCTCTTTTACTGCCGCATGTAAATTACGTGCTCTAGAATAATATCCTAAACCTTCCCATGCTTTTAATACTTCTTCATCATCTGCGTTCGCTAACGCTTCAAGTGTAGGAAACTTCCCCATAAAATTTGCGTAATATGGTTTTACGGCTTCTACTCTTGTTTGCTGTAACATAATCTCAGAAACCCAAACGCGGTATGGATCTTTATTTTTTCTCCATGGTAAGTCGCGCTGCTCCTCTTCAAACCAACCAATTAAATCATTTTGAAACTGCTCTATATTAAATTTTTTTAGTATTTCAAGTGTCAAACTTGATCCCCCTCATTTTTTTGCATATAAGTACTATTATAAAGATTTTAGGAAAAAATTTAAGTAAGATGACATAGGAAATTGAAGGCAAAGGACTTGAGGTATCGAATAAAAAGAGTTACATTAATAAAAAACGGAGGTGGATTTTTATGGACACAGCCACTCACCTTGTTATGGGTATCACTTTAGGTAGCTTAGCAACATTAGATCCAGCCATAGCACAAAGTGATATTGGCCCACAAGCTGTTATGCTTGCTACAATTGCTGGTTCCAACATTCCTGACATTGACACAGTTTTAAAATTGCGTAATAACGCTAAATATATAAGAAATCATCGCGGAGTTACTCATTCCATTCCCGCGGTAATTCTTTGGTCATTTCTTATAAGTGGCATCTCTTTCGCCTTCTTTTCAGACGCTCCATATCTTCATCTACTACTTTGGTCATTTATTGCAGTCTTCCTTCACGTCTTTGTCGATATTTTTAACGCCTATGGTACACAAGCATTACGGCCTTTCACAAAAAAATGGGTCGCACTCGGCGTGATTAATACATTTGATACCGTAATTTTCTTTATCCATATACTTGCAATTGCTTGCATGCTCGTCGGTTCTCATAAAGGATACACAGCCTTAGCAGCATATATATTAATGATTATTTACTATATCGGACGGGTTATGATGCACCGAAATATAAGAAGCGTTGTACACAAACGTTTCAAAAATGTCGAAAAGATTATCATTTCTCCTTCTTACCGATTTTATCATTATCATTTAGCAGTCGTTACAGCTGATTATTACTACGTTGCGAGATGGCACCGTGGTAACATCATGATATATGACAAATTCGATCGGGTACCGTTCCCAGAAAATGATATTATGCGAGCAGCTAAACAAGATGAAAACATCTCGGCCTTCCTATCTTTCTCTCCTGTATATCGCTGGGATATTTTTGATCATGATCATTATTATGAAGTACGATTCATTGATTTACGGTATCGCAGTAAAGATTATTATCCATTTGTCGCGATTGTTCAGCTCGACCATAATTTAAATATTATTAGTTCCTATACAGGATGGATTTTTAGTGAAGAAAAACTTCGAAAAAAGCTGGAATTACTTCCACATTAAAAAAAGCGACTTAAGTCGCTTTTTTTAATGTTTCAAATGATCTTCTTGATTAATTAAATGGCTATACTTCGGATTATTTGTACGCATTTCATGAAGGCGTACACCATGATTATTAATCCATGATCGTACCACTTGCTCAGTCATTTCCTCACCTTGATAACGCCCTGATTTTGCATAAGTTGTTTGAAAATCTTCCCAAAGTAATTCAACCCACGCACGTGCTTGTCCGTAAGAAAGCTTGTCATTCTTATCTAATAATTCTTTCGTTAATGCTTCATAAATATCATTCATGTTCTAATCTCCTTTTCCCTATTTATCCCTTCATTTCTAAAGGATAGTTTCTTCTGTTTTGCACATTCTATAAGTGATACTTCTTAAAGAGGTATCAACTGATGATGAGGAGGGCGTTCGCAATGGGTAAACAAGCCGAATTTTGGTCTGAGTCAAAAAACAACAGCAAAATCGACGGTCAGCCGAAAGCGAAATCACGCTTCGCTTCGAAGCGACCTAACGGCACAATTAACACGCACCCACAAGAACGTATGCGTGCTGCAAATCAGCAGGAAGAGTAATACAGTTACAACCTAAAAAATTAACTTCCTACACGAGGTGATAAAGATGAGCTACCGTGATCGTTTAGATAGTCGTTCTGAATTATTTAACCATACGTGGACTCGTCCGAAACATGCGAAAGCGCAAGTTAACGGACAGACGCAGCAAACCCAGTCTCTCATTATATTGGCCAACGAATGTAAAAAACGCCAATTTTAGAATCTCCTATCTCCTTTAACGCCTACCAAAGATGAAAACCAGAGAGATATTTGCTCTCTGGTTTTTATTTTTCTTGCAATAAGGAAATTGGTATTCCAATCTCTTCATTATCATTTTGTTTATAACCCCAAGCGAATACCCCATTGAAGTAAGTAATTTTAAATAATATACCAGGTTCTTCTATTAATTCATATGTTTCACCAATATGGAATTTGTTTATATCAGTCATATAAGCGCGAGCCATTGCCATCTTTCTCATTAATACATCGAACTCATTTACAATTCCAAGCTGTTCAGCCTTTATTGCTTGCTCCTTCAAATCCCCAATTTCTTCTCTAAGCTCATGTGGTGTCATTTCACTGTAGCGTTTTGGCATATTCATCTCATTATTCCCCTCATCCCTCTTCACGTTTCATTTGTAAAAATATCTCTATCTCATCAATAGAGAATCCTTTTCGATATAACGCTTGTTTCATCTTGTTTTCAAATGTCCATCCATCATACTTCTTATATTTCTCATAATACTTATTCCCATGATAGTGTAACGCTTCTTGTTGCTTTTCGTCATCTCTTTCGTCTTTCAATTCTTCCAAACAAATTTGAATTACTTCTCTAGAATACCCTTTTCGAACAAGCATCTCATCCAACTTTAGCTTCATTTGTAAAAAAGAATGCTTTTGATAAGATTTTTTTTTCTTTTCTATGAGAAACAAGGCATTCTCAATTTGCTTTTCCTTCGGATATTCTTGTAAACTATGCATAATAATTAAATCCTGAACACCTTTATTTAACAACTCTCTTTTAATAACAGTTGGACCTTTTCGATTCACATTACTTTGCGTTCGCGTATATAAAACCGCGTACTCTTTATCATTAATATATCGGTCATGTAATAATTTCGAAACGACTTCAGAGATGATGGCCTGTCCCACTTCTTTTTTTCGTAAAAAATCTTCTATTTCTTGTTTTGTTCTCATTTGATAGGATAAATAGGAGATTGCTTGTAAATATGCTTTTTGTACCTCTTCATTGTACAAAATATTTCCTAACTCTATTTCATCAATTTCTAAGCCTTTTTGTAATCCATGTTTCATTAAGATTACTTGATCCACACTAAACCCGTACTCTTCACCTTGGCCTTTATCAATATAAATATTAAATCGTTCTTTCGATCGCTTTTGTACTTCTATTTTTGTAATGACAGCCATACTCTCACCTCCCTATTATTTTAACATAGTCGAGGAACATTTTTTCTTTTCAAGAATATATATAATGAGGAGGAAATGATTATGAAAATCGCAATTTCTGGTGGCACTGGTTTTATTGGTAAATACCTCTCTACTTTTTTTATTCAAAAAGGATATATGGTCTACATTCTTACTCGAAAGAAAACTACTAGAACCTCAAACCATAACCTTCAATACGTACACTGGACACCAGATTTATCTACCTTTCCACTCTCCTCTATCGATGTAGTCATTAATCTAGCTGGAGAATCTATCAATAGTAGATGGACAAAAAAACAAAAAGAAACAATATTAAACAGTAGAATTCAAACAACAAAAGGACTTATTCAACAACTACAAGTAATGGAAACAAAACCACATACATTTATTAATGCAAGTGCTATTGGATACTACGGAACATCTGAAATAGAGTCTTTTACTGAGCAACAAGAAACTCCCGGAAATGATTTTTTAGCAGAAACAGTATTTTTATGGGAGCAAGAAGCAGCTAAAGCATGTTCTCTCGGAATAAGAACAATTTACACAAGATTTGGCGTTGTATTAGGTGCAGATGGCGGAGCCTTGCCAAAGATGTTACTTCCCTATCAATTCTATATCGGCGGCACCATTGGTTCTGGGAAGCAATGGTTATCATGGATTCATATAGACGATGTCGTTCGTATGATGGATTTCATCATACACAAAAAAGAAATTGATGGCCCTCTTAATATGACAGCACCAACACCTATAAGAATGAAGGAATTTGGAAAAACCATCGCTGCCGCAACGAGAAAACCACATTGGCTGCCTGTCCCTTCATTTATGCTTCACGCCTTATTAGGTGAGATGAGCATACTTGTACTAGAAGGGCAACATGTATTACCTAGTAAAGCAATTAAACATGGATACCAATACACATTTCCGGCAATAGACCATGCATTACAAAATATACTTTCGCATACAATGTAGTACTTCTAAAACAAAATTTTACATGGGCCCTTTTAAAACTTTCATTTTCTAGGATCCGAAGCATTACCATACAAATAACCTTTCAGTTACTTTCCCTTAACTTCCATTAGCATTATAAAGTAACAGAAATGAGGTACCTATGAAAATATTGCTCAAACAAGCCATTGTATACCCTATTACATCTCCAAAGTTTCAAGGCGATGTACTCGTTACAGAAGAGCGAATTACCGAGGTCAAACCTTTTATTCAACCTACTCAAGATATGACCGTTATAGATGCACGGGCACTCCATCTCTTACCTGGCTTTATTGATGTCCATACTCACCTTGGTCTCTATGATGAAGGTACTGGTTGGGCTGGAAATGATGCCAATGAAACATCTGAAGTTTCAACACCACATATTCGTTCTTTAGATGGTATCCACCCTTTCGATATTGCCTTTCAAGACGCTGTGCAAAATGGAATTACAACCGTTCACGTTATGCCTGGTAGTCAAAATATTATCGGGGGTACTACTTGTGTAATAAAAACAGCTGGAACTTGTATTGATCATATGATTATTCAAGAACCTGCTGGTTTAAAGATTGCCTTTGGAGAAAATCCTAAAAAGGTCCATAGTAATGGAACGAAAGAATCCATAACACGTATGGGGATTATGGGGTTACTACGGGAATCATTCTATGAAGCACAACACTACGGGCACGAAGCTGATTTTCGAATGCTTCCTATTTTAAAAGCATTACGTCGTGAAATACCCGTACGTATCCACGCTCACCGAGCAGATGATATTAGTTCTGCGCTACGCTTTGCAACGGAATTCAACCTCGATCTACGTATTGAACATTGTACAGAAGGACACTTTCTTGTTGAAGAGCTTTCGAAACACAATTTGAAGGTTTCAGTTGGTCCCACTCTGACACGCCGTTCTAAAATCGAACTAAAAAACAAGACATGGGATACTTACCATATATTATCCAAAAATGGTGTGGAAGTTTCTATAACGACAGACCATCCTTATACACCCATTCAATATTTAAATATTTGTGCTGCTGTTGCAGTAAGAGAAGGGTTAGATGAGAAAACAGCACTAGAAGGAATCACCATATTCCCAGCGCGAAATTTGCGTTTAGAGGATAGAATTGGAAGTATCGAGGTTGGAAAAGACGCCGATCTCGTGTTATGGACTCATCATCCTTTTCATTATTTAGCCAAGCCTGTACTAACTATGATTGATGGAAAAATAATTTACAAAAAAAATAAAAAAAACTAGTTTATTTTTTTGACTAGATAAAGTATTATACGATTATAAACTGAATGAAACCATAATCAATTTGTGTCGTGATTATCATTTTCAAATTGATGAATGGGGAAGGCAAATGGTGCGCCACCAGCGTTAGAAACTGGTTCTAGTGGGTTCGATTCCCACCCCGAAATTTTTTAAAGATTGATATAAAAATTTCGAGGGTGGGGTGTTTTTTCGTCATGCTACCCTCGTGTGAGGAGGAGTTAGTATGTTGAAAAAACGCGACTTACACGACAGCCACGTTCTATACGAGTTAATGGTGGATCCAGCTGTCTTCCCTTTTGTGCGTCAAAAGGCTTATTCTTATGAAGAATATTTATTCTTAACGAAACAAACAATTGAAGCTGAAGAGCGTGGTGAATTAATTTCACGCACAATTTTAGATGAATGGGGTAACCCCATCGGAACAATTACTTTATTTGATGTGCAAGAAAAAGCTGGGTTTCTCGGGACATGGCTCGGCAAACCATATCATGGAAAAGGCTATAATAAATTAGCAAAAGATTCATTTTTTAGTGAACTTTTCTATGAATTAGATATTGAAACAATCTTCATGCGTATTCGTAAAATAAATATTCGTTCTATTAAAGCTGCAGAAAAACTGCAATATGTAAATCTAGCAAACGAAACAAGAAAAGCCGTATATGATGAAATTAACGCAAACGAAGAAGTATATAACTTATATGAAATTCCAAAAGATCAATACACACTTGCTACAATGCGAGATACAACCTTCCAAGATGCTCATCAATTAAAAGAAGCATAATCTAAATTTTCTGAAATGATAATCAATCATTAACATTTTCCATATGCGTATATCCCCTCATGTCTTTGGAAACGATAAATAGTAACTTTAAGACACGAGGTGATTTGTAATGGATAAAAAGAAACGTGATAAAGCAAAAAATACATTATCTAGTACACAAGAAGTTCTCTATCAACGAGAATTTCAAAAAGCAGATCGTGCAGCAGGATATCGCTCGAAAAGCATTTAAAGTGAAAATGAATAATTAGAAGTTTCCCCCCTAATTATTCATTTTCATTACATAATTTTCTCGACTGATAGAAGTAAGCAAAAAGGACCCTTATACATAAGGGTCCTTTTTGCTGTGGACAACTTTATCCACAAAACCAACGAAATTGTTAGTAATTTTCAAAAACATTTAATATTTTTCTATATTAAAGTATATATCAGCTGTTTTAATTGTGGATATTTTTCTAAAAATTGTGGACAATGTGGATATAGTTGTTAATATTCCGACTTTACTGTTTAATGAAAGCGCAATCCTTTTGTGGATAACTAGCTGAATTTTCTTTGAAAATAATAAAGAACCCTCTTTACATATACAAAGAGGGTTTCATATTAAGTAAAAGATTGTGCAAGAGCAGGTGATTTAATAGGTATATGCCGCGGTTCTGCATGATTTTCTGCCAAAATTGCATCTACAATATGACCAGCTGGCTCTGGAAGATAGATGCTTTTCATTGCTTCTTTCATTTGAAGAAGCTTCACATCATCTTGTAATAATGCCTCTGTTTTTGCAAAAACCTCACTATCATCGCGAATGACAACTGCTGCTCCTTTTTTTTCAAAGTACATCGCATTTTCATTTTCTTGTCCTGGAACAGGTTTATATAAAATGACAGGTACTTGCAACGCTGCTGCTTCACTTAATGTTATTCCGCCTGGCTTCGTAATCATACACGAAGTAACTCGGAATAATTCATCAATATTTTCAACATACCCAAACACTTTTAATGCATCGGAATTTTGATTCTGTAAACTTAATAAATCCTGTTTTAAAGCTTCATTTTTCCCACAAACGACAACTACTTGTAAATTAGGCACTGACATAAATGATTGGCATAGTTCTTTTACATTTCCTAATACCCCATGAGCACCTGCTACAATTAGTAAAATCTTTTTATTCTTACATAACTGATATTTATTATATATGATGTCTGGATTTACCTTTAACTCAAAACTACTCCGAATTGGAATTCCTGTTTCAACAATTTGTTCCGCAGGTACACCGATATCAACCATCAATTCTTTCACGTGATCCGTTGCAACAAAATAACGATCTACTTCTCGATGAATCCATATTTTGTGCACGCAAAAATCAGTTAATACGTTATAGACAGGAATTGAAATCCCTGTTTGTTTCTTCAATTCTGGTACAGCGATAATTGGAAATGTATTAATTACAATATCTGGTTTCTCCACCTGTAACAGTGTTTTCAAACGTTTTCTTCCAAAGTTCGCATACCAAGATGCTATTTTCTTATCATAAATTTTTTCTACCCCGTAATAAAACAAACGATATAATTCTTTTCCTATTGTATAACTTTTTAAATATAGATATTTTGTAATGTCAGTTATAAATGGATGTGATTCTCCAAACAAGTCGCATACAATAACATCTTCAATTCCTTTTTGGCGAAATGTTTGTTCTAATGTTTTTGCTACTTGCACATGACCATTACCGTAATGTGCAGTTAATATTAAAACCTTGGGGTTTTTTATCAAACAAATCCACTCCTAGCTTTTTGTTTCTCCATATTGCATATACGACAATAGGAAAAACATTTTCCTTAAAAATTACATAAACAGATTCTAATAATTCCCTTTTCAGCTATGTACCTGTCGTGGATATGCAAAGCATATAAGATTGACCCCTTAATCCTATCTGTGCTCATATCTTTACATTATACTTTCCTATAAGAGCTTTCGCAATAACTTACAAATGTTCTCTATTCCATGATACTCACTCTTTTACTTCTTAATTCTTTTTACTATTTTGATTTCCCTTTACAATTATGTAAATTTCTCCACTTATTCCGTACAAAATTATGGATATTCTACTTTCAGTATACTCTTTTATCAATATATACTCTAGATTTTATTGTAAAGAAAGCAAAAAGCCTAATCCAATATTTGGATTAGACCGCTTGTAAAATATGTTTAGCATGTTCTACATTTTTCTCAGTAGGTGGTTCTACATTTGCGAGTGGATACTTATGTCCAAGCGCCTCCCATTTATATACACCAAGCTTGTGATATGGTAACACTTCAACTTTTTGAACATTAGACAGACTTTGAATAAAGCTAGATAGTTTTTGTAGATCCTCTTCATTATCCGTAACACCAGGAACTAATACGTGTCGTACCCAAATCGGTTTATCCTTATTCGATAAATAACGAGCGAATTGTAAAATATGTTCATTTGGTTTCCCTGTTAATTTACGATGCTTTTTGGAATCGATATGTTTCAAATCCAATAAAACTAAATCTGTATAATCCATTAAAATATCTAGCTTACTTTGGAATTCTGGTTCCTCAGAATAACAACCACCAGAAGAGTCGATTGTTGTATGGATACCAGCCTCTTTACACTTTTTAAACAACTCAATTAAAAAGTCTAGCTGTAATAATGGCTCTCCACCGCTAACTGTTATACCGCCTCCGGAGGCTTCAATAAATGGAAGGTAACATGTCACATCCTGCATCACTTCTTCAACTGTTATTTCTTTACCTTTACCGATTTCCCAAGTATCAGCATTATGACAATATTGACAACGTAATAAACACCCTTGTGTAAATATGACATAACGAATCCCTGGGCCATCAACAGTACCACAAGACTCTACAGAATGTATTCTTCCTTTTACCATGTTACTTCCTCCTTTATTGAAACAGCCTCCCTTCGCTATATATTAAGAGCGAAGGGACACTTTTTTCATTTACATGCTTTCATGCATTGTACGGTTAATTACATCAATTTGTTGTTCACGAGTTAATTTAATAAAGTTTACAGCGTAACCAGATACGCGAATTGTTAATTGTGGATATTTCTCAGGATGTTCCATTGCATCCATTAATGTTTCACGATTAAATACGTTAATATTTAAGTGATGGCCTTCTTTTACTGCATAGCCATCAAGCATAGATACTAAGTTACGTACTTGTACATCATCTTCTTTACCAAGTGCTTTTGGAATAATAGAGAATGTATTAGAAATACCATCTTGTGCATCTTCATATGGTAATTTAGCTACAGATAATAATGAAGCTAATGCACCTTTTGTATCACGTCCGTGCATTGGATTTGCACCTGGTGCAAATGGTTCTC
Source organism: Bacillus sp. CH_48 (assembly GCF_038008465.1). Classification (NCBI taxonomy): domain Bacteria; kingdom Bacillati; phylum Bacillota; class Bacilli; order Caryophanales; family Bacillaceae; genus Bacillus; species Bacillus sp. CH_48. The sequence goes on from NZ_JBBOZF010000001.1 coordinate 1,036,413, forward strand.
CAGTACGGCGTCCATCTGGAGTGTTACCAGTTTTCTTACCGTATACAACGTTAGATGTAATAGTTAAAATTGACATTGTATGAACGGAATTACGATATGTTTTATGTTTACGAAGTTTATTCATAAATGTTTTCACGAGATTTACAGCGATTTCATCTACACGATCATCATTGTTACCGTATTTAGGGAAGTCTCCTTCAATTTCGAAGTCCACTGCAATACCGTTTTCATCACGGATTGGTTTTACTTGTGCGTATTTAATTGCACTTAATGAGTCTGCTACTACAGATAGACCCGCGATACCTGTTGCCATTGTACGAAGAACATTCGTATCATGAAGTGCCATTTCAATACGTTCATAGCTATATTTATCATGCATGTAATGGATAACATTTAGTGTGTTTAAATATAGACCCGCTAACCATTCCATTGTCATATCAAACTTATGCATAACTTCTTCGTAATTTAATACTTCAGAAGTAATTGGTGCGTACTCAGGACCAACTTGTGCTTTTGATTTTTCATCTTTACCACCGTTAATCGCATATAATAATGCTTTCGCTAAGTTTGCACGAGCTCCGAAGAACTGCATTTGCTTACCGATTCTCATTGCAGATACACAACAAGCAATTCCGTAATCATCGCCGTAATCAGCACGCATAATGTCATCATTTTCATATTGAATTGCTGATGTTTTGATGGACATTTTCGCACAGTAGTTTTTAAAGTTCTCTGGTAATTGTTTAGACCAAAGAACTGTTAAATTCGGTTCTGGAGCTGGTCCTAAATTATCTAATGTATGCAAGAAACGGAATGAGTTCTTTGTTACTAATGGACGACCATCTAATGCAATACCACCGATAGATTCAGTTACCCAAGTTGGGTCACCAGAGAATAATTCATTATAATCAGGTGTTCTTGCGAATTTCACAAGACGTAATTTCATAATGAAGTGATCTACAATTTCTTGTACTTCTTCTTCTGTTAAAGTACCATTTGCTAAATCTCTTTCAATGTAAATATCTAAGAATGTAGAAGTACGTCCAAGACTCATTGCAGCTCCGTTTTGCTCTTTAATCGCCGCAAGATATGCGAAGTATAACCATTGGAACGCTTCTTGTGCATTTGTTGCTGGTTTAGAAATATCGAAACCATGAGAAGCAGCCATTTGTTTTAGTTCTTGAAGTGCACGCATTTGCTCAGATAATTCTTCGCGTAAACGCATTGTATCTTCGCTCATTACACCACCAGTTAAATTCAAATCAGCTTTTTTCGCTTCAATTAAATGATCAATACCATATAATGCTACGCGTCGATAGTCACCGATAATGCGTCCACGACCGTATGCATCTGGAAGACCAGTAATAACGCCTGATTTACGTGCATTTCTCATTTCTGGTGTATAGGCATCGAATACACCTTGGTTATGAGTTTTTCTCCAATCTCTAAAAATACGACTAAGTTCTTTGTCCATTTCGTATCCATAAGATTCACAAGCTTGCTCCGCCATACGAATACCACCATATGGTTGTAAAGAACGTTTAAATGGTTTATCAGTTTGGAAACCGACTACCTTTTCAATATCTTTATTTAAGTATCCTGGGTCATGTGATGTAATAGAAGAAACAATTTTTGTATCCATATCAAGAACGCCACCGTTTTCACGTTCTTTTGTTGTTAAATCCATTACTTGATCCCAAAGTTGTTTCGTTGCTTCAGTTGCTTCTGCTAAGAAAGATTCGTCTCCTTCGAAAACGTTTACATTATTTAAAATGAAATCGCGAACATCAATCTCTGCTTTCCATTTTTCACCTTTAAAGTTTTCCCATGCGTTTTTAACATTTTCTAATACTTGAGTCATCCTAATCTCCTCCATTTTTGATTAGTACAGGACTAAGATTTTTTATATAACAGCTTACACACTTAGAATACTACTTTTTTAAGAAAGTGAACGAAATAGTTGTGACATGTTTGTGAAAAGTTGAGCAAACCACTATATATATAGTGGTAACTTCATTTAAAAGTCTTTAAAATTAACCCTTTCCTTAATTGTATTTTTTTGGTATTCTTATATACGAGTCCTATTTTGTAATATAAGAACAATACCCATTGTAGAGCTGTAATACTCTTATCTCCTAATCTGTTATAGTTTTTATAACAGAACAAAAAAGTGTACACATGTTGTACACTTTTTTGTTACTTCTATAAAACATCTCTTTTTCTATTGCCATCATAGAATCCGCCACGATTGTCTGTTAATGCAATTATTTGCTCTAGTCCCTCTATATGATCACCTATAATTCGAAGTACAGCTGGAGGATGACCTATTTTTGCAAAATGTTCACTGGGACGAATACGGTTCATCTTATCAACCTCAACACGATATACACACGCAATTTCAAATCCAGAAAGAAGAGCCTTCACTTGTGCTACACAAGGTGACAATAAAGATTTATACCCAATTGCTTTCAAACACTTGTGGCTAAATGCATTAGGTACCGCAATAAGTGATCCTACCCCTAAATCCTTTCTATCACAAGCTAAATTTAGTGCATACTTAAACGCAGTTACAAGATGAAGTGGTACTCTTAGATCTAAATAATGATTTAAATCATTTAATGCGACGTCCTTTCCATCTGCAATAGCTTTTGCAAAAGGATATAGCTCCCTAGCTGGAATAACAAAATCACCATCTATAAATAACACAATTTCTCCTTTTGCAAAATAAGTTCCAAGTGAACGCCCTACATCGTTTCCAAGGGCTTCTTTATATACAATTGTCGTTGCGCCCTTGTCTTTTGCAATCGTTGCTGTTTTATCTGACGAACCATTTACGACGACGATGATTTCAAAAGGTTCAATTTTACGAAGCTCTTCTATAACGTTTCCAATTGTTTTCTCTTCATCTTGTACAGGAATAACAACCGATAGTTGCTTTCCTTTATACAAATTGGATGTAACGCCCCATCCTTGATAAAAATCTTCGAAATTTAAAGTATGATAGACGCTATTCCTTTTCCTATTTCCATCATAATATCCCCCGCGTGTATCACTGCTTACTATCCGTTCCGCAACAGCTTCTATATGATCACCTATCATTCTTCTTTCAGATTGAGAAAGGCTCGTGCCATATGCAGCATGTTCAACCGGTCGAAATTTATTCGGCGTAATAACATCAATAGCACAATGACGGCTAATTCTCCATTTACTTTGTGCTATACGTAAATGAGCTACAATAGGATTAACTAAACATTCGTATCCAATACTCTGGACGACTTCTTTCGTCAACGCATGAGGTACAGATAATAAAGAATCTATTTTTAATTCTTCACGCTCTAACATTGCATTTAATATTTGACGCCACACTGTAACAGAATGGGGTTTTTGTTTCTTTAAAAACAATGCGTCCAAATTATTTAAAACGATGTCAGTCTGATCATGTAAAATCGGATTAAGAAACAATTGTAATTTTGAAGTTGGAATAGCAAAGTCCCCATCTATAAATAGTAATACATCACCTATCGCATATTTTGCGCCAACTGCACGTCCAACATCGTTTCCTAATAGTTCTGTATGCCTGATTACTTTACATCCTAACCGATTAGCAACCTCTTCTGTACCATCATTACAACCATTTGCTATTACAATAATCTCTACTGGATTTAACGGTTTTACCGATTGAATAACGTCTGAAATTGTATCCACTTCATTACTTGCAGGAATAATAACTGATAGCGACTTAGCCATTGTTTTCTTCATGAAACCACTTAATAGTTTCTTTCAATCCTTGTTCCCACGTTACTGTCGCTTGAAATTGAACAAGCTCTCTTAACTTCGTTACGTTCGGCCTTCTATTTGGAATTTCTTCAAAGCCATGTGGATATACTTCCTCAAAAGGAACTTGTATAATTTTTGAAGAAGATTTCGTTAGTTTTTTAATTGTTTCTGCTACTTCTTTTATACTCTTTTCGTTCTCGGAACCTATATTAATAATCTCACCATTTACCTTCTCATCCATTGCTCGAATCGTTGCCTCTACCGCATCACTTACATACGTAAAGCAACGTGTCTGCTTTCCATCTCCATATACGAGAATATCTTCTCCTTGCAGGGCCGCACTGATAAATCGCGGGATTACCCCTGCATACGGACCATCTTTCGCTCTTGGACCATAAATATTAAAATAACGAACAATTGTTACCGGTAAACCTTCTAATGCGTAGCCTAAACATAATGTTTCTTCTAATGTTTTACACACTGCATAACTCCAACGTATTTTAGAAGTTGCCCCGTACAATCGGTCCCCTTCTTCTGAGAAAGGCGGTTTGCCCTTGCCATATACTTCGGAAGTAGATGCAAAAACTACTTTCTTCTTTCCTTTTAATGCTGCTTGTAAAATGTTTCTCGTTCCATCAAAATTCGTTTCAATGAGCTCTATACTTTTTTCCATTGTCGTTTTAACACCTAAAATTGCTGCTAAATGAAACACTACATCATGTTGATTTACTAACTCATAAATAGAATTTTTGTCTAAAACACTTATTGGAATAACCCGCATCTCTCTCATTAGCTCATTATGATACTTATTTTTCCCTTTATAGAAGTTATCCACAATCGTGACTTCATAACCCCTTCTCACCAACTCTTCAGCTAAATGAGATCCAATAAATCCGGCCCCACCTGTAATTAAACATTTCTTACTCATACACTCACCTTCTTTATAATTCCCCTTGTATCTATTACTCGGTTCATTCCTTTAAAAAGCTTCCAATCGATATTAGAATGATCAGTTAAAATTAAAATACAACCTGCCTCTTTAACTGTTTGTTCATCCAAGGCAACGGATTGATACACCTTATCTCCAATTTCTGCAGAAGAAATATATGAATCATGGTATTTTATCTTGTATCCTTCTTTTATTAGTAATTGAATAATTGGCAAAGCCGGTGATTCCCTCAAATCATTTACATCTTTCTTATACGCGATTCCTACAATTAAAACTAGTCCGGGTGATTGCACCATGCCCTTTACTTTCCGGACAATTTTCTCTGGCATTTCTTCATTAATTACATGTGCCGCCTCAATTAATTGACTAATTGCCCCATTCTTTTTTATTCTCCATTGAAAATATAAAGGATCTACGGGAATACAGTGCCCCCCTATCCCTGGTCCTGGCCAATACGGAGTAAATCCAAACGGTTTTGTAGATGCCGCTTCAATAACCTCATAAAAATCAATCCCTAAACTTTCACATAGTGTGTTTAACTCATTTACTAAAGAAATGTTAACTAAGCGCTGAATATTTTCAAATAGCTTACACATCTCTGCTACTTTCGGAGAGCTAACAGGTACAACTACGTCAAAAATGCTACTATATAAATCCTGTACTTTTTGTTTGCACTTTTCTGTTTGTCCACTAATAACTTTTGGAATAGCTTGAACTGAATATTGACTATTTGCTGGATCAATTCTCTCAGGAGAATATCCAATATAGAAATCTTCTCCTACCTTTTTGCCGGCTTGAGAAATAATAGGAATAATAACTTCCTCAAGTGTGCCTGGGTATGTGGAACTTTCAAAAATGAAGGTTTGTCCTTTTTGGAGATTTTGTTGTATATAATGCGAAGCTGAAATGAGGGCACTTAAATCTGGTTCTCTTCGTTCATTAATTGGAGTTGGAACAGTAACAATAACATAATCACTATTTTGGAAATCAGTAATACCTTTATCTGGTGTATTTACTATTAATTTATTTTTAGTCAATAAACTTTGTAACACTTTAGAAGAAACATCTGGAATATAACTTTCTCCTTTTATAATCGATTCTATTTTTCTAGTATCTTTATCTAATCCTAGTACGGTATATCCTCTTTCTGCAAAATGGACTGCTAAAGGAAGACCAACATACCCTAATCCAATAATAGCTACTTTACTACTAGCATTCATCTGTATTCTTTTCTTCCTTTCTCAATTGTTGAATAATGTCTCTATCGCGATCTCCATCCGTAAAACTCCCACGTTCGTCTGTATATTGTAATAGATAAGCAATCGCCTCAAGTTGATCACCGAAAATACGGTCAAATGCCGGAATACGTCCATTTACAAACCCATGTTGCTCCGGGCGTACCCGATTGGTTTTTATAACATCTACAAATTCTACTGCTGTAATAGAAAAAACCTCCAAAATAGCTTTCATTTGGGCTAATGGCGGAATAACAAGCGAGTCATATCCTATTTTCTCTATTACCCTTTTATGCATAGCATGTGGTACTGCCGTTAATGAGTTATTCCATAAATCCGGTCTTTTCGCTACTAAATTCACAAAATATTTCCCCATACTAATTGGATCTGCAGGATGAAACATATCTAATAAGCATTGTAAATCATTTAAAACCACGTCACTTCCATCTTCAACAGCTTGCAAAAATGGAGTGAGTTTTTTTGCTGGAATAACAAAATCACCATCAACGAATAAACAAATATCTGCCGTAGCATGCATGGCACCTATCGCTCGTGCTACATTATGTCCAAGCGCCTTCGTAAATTCAACAACAATAACATTTTCTAGCTTTGCGTGTTTAACAGTCTCAAAATCTGCGCCATTCGCGACAACAATAATTTCATCTACCCCTGCTTTTTTCACTTCTTGTATAACAGATCTTATCGTCATTTTTTCTTCTGACACTGGTATAATCGCACTATATTTCGCTTTTTCCTTCTTTAATACAACGGGTTTATAGTTCCCTATAAACTCTCTATCCCTGTTTCCCTCCGAAAAACCGCCGCGTTTACCATATGTTTCGATTACGTATTGTAAAGCACGTAAATGATCACCCATAATACGGCTAGTCGCTTTCGGATAAGGAGAACCAGGTGATGTTCCCGTATGCACAGGACGAACCTTATTTGTGTGAATTACATCGACCGAAGCCGTATCAACAATATCTACTCCTCTAGACATCGCCATCGCTTGAAATAGTGCTGGATCTGCTAAATTCCACCACCCAAGTTTCTCGATAACTTTCCTGTTCATCGCATGTGGAATTGCGATTAAAGATCCAACAACAAGCTCCTTTTTATTCAAATAACGATTCAACATGAACTTTCCAACTGTCGTATAATGTGGTCTCATCTTTAAATAAACCGACCATGTTAAATTATTCACAACAATTTGATGCCCTTGTTGAATCCCTTTCACGAAACGTTGTAACTCTTTACTATCAATAACAATATCACCATCTAAAAACAAGACAATTTCACCTTTTGCTTCTCTAGCTCCAATAGCCCGTCCAACATCATTGCCAAGAGAATGTTTATAATAAATCATGTGACAATGATGTTGTAACGCTATTTTTTTCGTCCCATCTGTTGACCCATTATCTACCACGATAATTTCGTAAGGCTCGAGCTTCTCCACTTCTACTAAAACTTGCGATAAAGTACTCGCTTCATTGTGCGCTGGAATAACAACTGATACTCTCATACTTGTATCACGCTTACCCTTCCAATCGAACATAAGCAATAATAGGAGTACGCACAATTACATCTTCCGGTGGTCCATAAGAAGGAGAAGTACGCACAATTATCGCCCCATCTGTCACAGATAAAAGAATGCCTGTAACAATTTCTACAGCTGTCACAACTTGCACTAGCTCACCAACATGGTTACGTAATTCATCAGTAAATAACATATATAACTCTCCTTTCTTACACTTCTTTAATTGATATAATGCTTGTAAATGGTAATAAAACTTCAGTTCCTATTCCTTCTTGCAATGTTAAGAAATCATCACCAACTGCTACAATAACGCCTGTTAATTGTCCAACCGTCACCGTAATTTCTACGTTTTTACCTAAATACTGCTTTGCAATTTCTTTAAAAGGTGATGTATTGCATTCTTTTAAAATATTACAAATAATAGATTGAAATTGGCTTGATTTTATAAATTCTTCCGTAGCTTGCTTAGAGTTTCTTTGAATAAACCTTGCAAAGTTTTGCGAAAATAAAAGTCGTTCCACAGCAGGCAATAATTTGTCATCTAAAAAATAGCCTAATTGTCTATTAAATAATCTTGATAACTTATGCCAATATTTTCCGAACAGACACATACACTTCTCCTCCTATTATTTTTAGATTACAAAATTTTACATCCATACATCTTAATGTATACAAAACAGATATTTTTGTGATAGGTAAGACATACATTTTCTAAAAGAAATATTTGTTTAAGGGCATAAAAAAAACTATCCAAAAGGATAGTTTCTTACACTTCAATATTCCGCAACATTGTATAAATGTCGTTATTCACTTTACCAAACGATTTAATGTTGTTTTGGATGTTAGATAATAAAACGACATACACACTTCCGCTTTTACTAAATCCATTTAAGCAATTCCATCCTGGCATTACACCGTGATTCGAATAACTTCCTGGGTCTACGTACCATCCAAATCCGTAATCTTTTTTTCCACCTGTAAACATTTGATCATAGCTCTCTTTTGAAATTAACTTTCCAGAGAAGAGTGCTTCGTTAAATAAATATAAATCATGTGCACTCGTATATATATCACCACAACCATATAGTTGTGACATGCTCGGAATATTAGGTGTTGTCATATTGTTATTTACTATTTTATAACCCGTTGATGGGAATCTTGTTTGTTCTAATTCTGTGCCAAAACCAGAATGTTTCATACCCACAGTAGCAAAAATATGTTGTTTAATATATTCTTCGAGCGGCTGTCCACTTACCTTCTCGGCAATGTATGCAAGTATAGAGTAGTTCGAATCGGAATACTTCCACTTCTCTCCTGGACCACCAATACGCTTTTGATTTCCTATTCGCTTTATCAGTTCTTCATGAGAAATATCTTCTTTTCCCTGCTCATATTCTGGAATCCCTGATGTATGTGTTAATAGATGTTTTAGCTGAATACTATTACCTTGTGGAAAATCTGGAATATACTTCGCAACAGTATCTTCTACTTGTAATTTTTTTTGATCTTTCAACTGCATAATAGCGGTTGCTACAAACGCCTTTGAAATAGAACCAATATAAAAAGTCGTCTCTGAATTATTGGGTACTTGCTGCTCTTTATTTGCCATACCGTACCCTTTATTCAGAAGAACTTTTCCGTTCTTCACAATAACAGCTGTCCCGCTAAATCCTGCGTTTTGTAAATACTGGTCCAATTGAGCGTTTTCATTAATTTCTTGAGGTGGTCCTTCAGTAGGCTGTTCCGCAGCTTGCGCTTGCTTCACTTGTTCTTCCTGCTCTTTTTGTTTTTGTTCTTCTTGCTTCTTTTTTTCTTCTTCTTTCTTTTTTAGCTCTTCTTGTTTCTTCATTTCTGCTGCCGCTTTTAAAGTTTCTTCTTTCTTATTATGCTCAACAATTTTTGTATACATGAAATATACAAGTGATAATAGTAAGACGAGAATGATTGTCCTTTTTATGTATACAATCGGCCGATGTGCTTTCCCATTCGCATTATTTTTTTCCTGATCCATAATTGCTTTTTTCCCCTTACTCACCAATAATTTAATTCCTCTACTAAAGATTTATTTTAGTAGATTATGGATAATCCATTCTATATCATCCCTACTTTATCACGCACTGCAGATATTACCAACCCATATGTACAAAAAAGAAAAAGAAAATTTACAAAAGTAAGATTCCCTTTAAATTATCAAAAAAAAAGAGGATATCCTGTAAAAAATTGATGTTATCAATCTTTTTGGACATCCTCTTATCTCATTATTTATACGTGTTTTTTCATATCATCGGCAACAGATTCAACATTTGTACCTACGATAACTTGTACACTTGTGTCACTTAATTTCATAACGCCTTTTGCACCGGCACGTTTTAATGCTGCTTCGTTTACTTGACTAGCATCTTTTACTTGTAAGCGTAGACGTGTTGCACAGTTATCAATAACTGTTAAGTTTTCTTTTCCACCTAGAGCTGCTACGTAAGTTTCACCAATTGAACCTGCAACTGGTGCATCCACATCTTCAACTAACTCATCGTCATCTTCACGACCTGGAGTTTTTAAGTTGAACTTCTTAATTAAGAAGTAGAATACTGCAAAGTAAATTGCTGCATAAATTAAACCGATACCTGCTAATAATACAGGTTTTGTTGCAATACCAAAGTTAATAACATAATCAATAGCACCTGCGCTAAATGTGAAACCATCACGAATGCCAAGTGATGTTGTTATGAATAAAGAAAGACCTGTTAATACTGCATGCACACCATATAATACTGGTGATAAGAACATGAATGAGAATTCGATTGGCTCTGTAATACCAGTTAAGAATGAAGTTAATGCTAAACCAGCTAACATACCAGTAACTGCTTTGCGTTTTTCTGGTTTAGCAGCCGCAATCATTGCGAAACACGCTGCTGGTAAACCAAACATCATAACTGGGAAGAAACCAGTCATAAACATACCTGCTGATGGATCTTTTGCAAAGAAACGAGCAATATCACCATGAACAAGATCACCAGCTGCATTTGTAAAGTCACCAAGTACAAACCAGAAATAAGTGTTCATTACGTGATGTAAACCGATTGGAATTAATAAACGGTTTAATAATCCGAATAACCCTGCACCGATTGAACCTAGGTTTACAATACCGTGTGACACTGCATCAATACCAGTTTGGATTGTTGGCCAAATTTGACCAAATAATAATCCTAAAAGAAGCATTACAATAGACGTAATGATCGGTACGAAACGTTTTCCAGCGAAGAATCCTAACCATTCTGGTAGTTTAATCTTATGGAATTTGTTGTATAGTAATCCAGCGATAACCCCGGCAATAATACCACCGAGTATAGCCATATTTATTTTTGGTGTCAAAGCTGCTGCTTTAGAAACTTTATTCATCGTATCTGCTAATTTAGTTGGATCTACTGAACCGACTAAATCTTGAACACTTTTTAATTTATCATTTAATTCTGCTGTTGAGTAAGTAACACTTAAAGCATTAGTTGTATTCTTCATAACTAAATAACCAATTGCACCTGCAAGACCAGCTGCACCACTACCGTCAACAGATAAGCCGATTGCAACACCAATTGCAAAAATAAGTGCTAAATTATCAAAAATTGCTGCACCGGCCTGTGCCATAACAGGAATGTTTAATACGTCTTCTTGTCCTAGACGAAGCAATAATCCTGCTGCTGGTAGTACTGCGATCGGAAGCATTAAAGCTTTACCAATACGTTGTAAAAACTGCAACATTTTAATTCCCCCTAATTCAATTTATGAAATCGTTATCATTATAAGTACGCCTTAGAAAACGCTTTCTATTTACATAACCATAATAACATATAGTTGTATAGATGTGTAGTTTTTATTTTTGGATTTTTTATGGATAAATCTCCTATTTCCAAACTGTTATATAAAAGGGAAATTCTCCTTTTTTAATACAGAGGACGCGAAACGAACGACCTACTATAGAACATGTAACTTTCGTTTTATCATTCCACTTTTTCATGTTATTATTTATTTCCGAGCATATCGGGAAAAGTAAACTTAGTTAATTCGAAATAGGAGCGTTGGTACTATGCAGTGCATTGAAACAAACAACTTACAACAGTTGTTAGAACAAGTAAAACCATATACAAAAAAAGGAAAACTTGCTACTTATATCCCCGAACTAGGAAATGCAAATCCAGACGATTTAGGGATTGCCATTTTCCATAAAGAATCAGAATATATCCATGCAGGCAACTCACAAACACTATTTACTCTTCAAAGTATTTCCAAAGTAATTACACTTGCCCTTGCCCTTTTAGACCGTGGCGAAGAATATGTATTTTCTAAAGTTGGAATGGAACCAACGGGTGACCCATTTAATTCTATTATTAAGTTAGAAACGACAAGTCCGTCCAAACCCCTTAATCCAATGATTAATGCAGGAGCATTAGCTATTACAAGCATGTTAGCAGGAAAAGATAACGAGGAAAAAATGGAGCGTATCCTTCATTTTGTACGTGAAATAACAGATAATCCTACTATTAATTATTCTTCTAAAGTTGCCAATTCAGAATTAGAGACAGCTTACTTAAATCGTTCACTTTGTTACTATATGAAACAAAACGGAATTATCGATTGTGACATCGAAGAACTTATGGATTTATACACTCGTCAATGTGCAGTTGAAGTAAACTGTATTGATTTAGCACGTATTGGCTTAATTTTTGCAATGGATGGATATGATCCATATAAAAAGAAACAGATTATCCCTAAACATATTACAAAAATTTGCAAAACATTTATGGTCACATGTGGTATGTATAACGAATCTGGTGAATTTGCAATCCGTGTTGGTATCCCTGCAAAAAGTGGTGTAGCCGGTGGCATTTTCGGCTGCGTAAAAGGTGAAATGGGAATCGGTATTTTCGGGCCAGCTTTAGATGCAAACGGAAATAGTATCGCTGGTTTTAAAATTCTTGAACTTCTTTCTGCTCAAGAAGGCTGGAGTATTTTTTAATGGAAAGTTATCCTGCTAGTATAGCGGGATTTTTTTATTTGATCTGTTATCAATATCCATACAAAAACGGTATTGAAAGTTTCTCTTTATTATGCATATTTGCTCCCCCCTCCCGAATAATATAGTACAACCTAGCGCTATATGTGGAGGTGTGAAAGATGAAACTAATATTTCAAATGGGAAAACAACCTGTTCTTGAAAAAACAATTCTTCTTTTTATATTGAGTATTGTAGAAAGCTTAAAGCTAAAAGTTGTTTCACTCGACGAAGCTCACCGATACATATTCAATTTAGAAGTACTTGAACTATTAATGGACCGGAACATCGATGATCAAGTACTTGAACTTATTCATTTCGGAATGGGACTTGAAGACATTCACCATGTGCTTCCTGAAGAACTTGAGCATACGATCGAAGAATTAAAGTGGCTTTGCATTCAAGTATTAAGTGAGTACAGTATGCATGAAGAATCCGAACAATTAATTGAAGATATACGGTAAAAAAAGCACCTATGTAGGTGCTTTTAATGTTTTTTTAAACTATTTTTATACGCCTCAATATTTACTGGTAGCTCTTCCTCTTCCAAAGTATGTTCATTTACATCTTTATGAATGAACGCACCTTTAGGTGGTTGATGATCATGCCCTTTTTTCTTATGATCAAATGCTTTCCCGCGTCCCATACAAATCCCCCTTTCTTAAAAGAAATCCGTATTAGTATGGAGAAAAGTACGTCGATATATGCAATCCCTTGCTGTATTTCCAAGGAAATACTCGAACCTTGTTTTCTACTCTCCTTACAACAACTGATCGATCCCAATAAGAATTAATAACACTCCTGCAATAACCGTCGCCCATTTCCCTAAGTATTCTGCTAAATATCGTTTTCCTACATACCCAAAACCACTTATGCAAATAAAACTAAACACCCCAGAAATAGTCGCTGTAAGCCAAAGGTTTAAATTTGTTACTCCAGCATCGAACCCACCTGCGATATTATTAATAGACAATGCAACCCCTAAAACAAGTGCTTCAGAAAAACTAATTGTTTTAGATCCATCGAAATCTGCTTTTTCTGGATCACGTAAAATTCCCATAAGTACATTATCATCTTTAGAACCTGCTGTATTTTTTTGACTCAAGAAAGGCTGGCATAAAATAAACACCCCGATTATCCCTAAAACGATTGCTCCAATCAAGTTTGCTGTAAACTCTGAAATAAATAACGCAATCCAGTTCCCAAAAAATCCCGCTAATAAAGTAAATAAAAATCCAAAGAATGCGATGATAAAATTGTTAAACCACGAAATACGAATTTTACGAATGCCATACGCAATTCCAACACCTGCATTATCTAAATTAGAAGCGATCCCGATTAAAAAAATTGAAAATAAGCCTGCCGTACTCATAAATAGTCACCCCTTTTTCTCACTTTTCAATGCATATTATGAAAATGTTGAGCAACTGTGCCTGTCTGTTTCATATACTTGTAATAAATGCTCAACATTTTTTCAACACTAAAAAAGGAGTGCCTACACTATGGCTAATGAAAACCCGAATGATCGGCTTGGTAAATTAATAAAAAAACTTTTAAAAGAACGCGCCCTATCTATGCGCCAACTAGGAATACTTACAAATATTGATCCTGCAACGGTCTCAAGAATTATTAATGGCAAACAACCGCCGAAACAAAAACATCTACAAAAATTTGCAGAATGTCTTCAAGTTCCACCCCAATTGTTATTTGATGAAATGTACCCTGATTCTCCTCACATAAATAAAGAAAAAACGGATATGTACACATCTCTTGATACCATTCAGCAAACTTTACAATCCTCTAACTTATTCGATTTCGATTACACTACAACTCGCGTAAAACAAGAACTCGAAAATTACGAACGCTATGCCCAGACAACAGAAGGCGAAAATCGTATTCGTGACAGTTTCGCAAGCAAATTAGAGCAAATTGATAGTGCTGGTCCTTTTATTGAACAATTAACAGATATGTATCAACAATTTTGCAATGAAACCATTTCAAAAGAAGAACGTGCAGTTCTTGGGAGCGCATTACTTTATTTCATTTTATCGACAGATATTATTCCCGACTATCTCTTTCCAATTGGCTATTTAGATGATGCGATTGCCGTTGAATTAGCAAAAGAGAAATTACTTGAAATGAAACGAAAGACATAGCAAAATAAAGAACTATTTCAGTTGTTTCTATTTAACTCTGAAATAGTTCACTAAAAAATAGTACAAGTATACATACCTGTACTATTTCAACATACTAATCTATTTTTTCATATGACACCATTCATATATAAATGCTGTTATTACTTTTGTAAATTCAATTAACTGCTCTACTTCTACTTTCTCATTTATTGAATGAGCTTCCTCTAATGTGCCTGGTCCGTAAATAACAGCCGGAATATGAAATTCACTAAACCAACCACCATCCGTTACCGTTGCAGACATATCTAAAATTGCGTTTTTAGAAAGAATTGATTCATGTACTGAGCTAAGCGTTTTTACAGCTGTATGTTCACTATCTATTTCTAAAGAAGGAAAAATTTCACCACGATCTACAATCATTGATTCTCCGCCCCACTTAAATTGTGGCGGATTTTCACTTAACCATGGATCGGCAGCTGCCACCTTTCCAATATACTCTTCAATTTCGTTTATTATTTGTTCATGTGTTTCATTCGGATAGAAGTGCACTGTTATCCACAATCGGCACTCATCCGCAATGAACGCCGCATGCCTTCCTCCCTCAATAACAGCTGGATTAATTGTTGTTGTTCCAGATGGATAGCCTTCATATGTTTTCATGACTGCCCAGTGGCGCTCTAATTCTTGTAAGCTTTGCACAATTTTCATCATTTTTTCAATCGCACTCGCTCCAAATAAACGTCCTCCAGCATGGATCATTTGTCTACGCGTTGCATCATGAAACGTTTGCGGACTTTTCACTGTAATCCATCCAGTAATGACACCGCCTTGCCCTTGCATATGTAAATCACTCGTATCCACTACGACTGCAAAATCAGCATCGTAACCCCTTTTGCAGCATTGAAGTGTACCTGCTTCTCCAACTTCTTCTCCAATTACTGATTGAAAAGTTAAATCTCCAGGTAATTCAATACCAGCTTCTTGTAAAAGTTGAATGGCAAATAGCGCTCCAGCCAACCCACCTTTCATATCTGCTGCGCCACGTCCAACTAACCAGCCATCTTTTATAAATGGATTAAATGGATTTGTTTCCCACGCCTCATCTGCTGAAACTTCAGCTACATCCATATGCCCATTAATAATAAGACTTTTATATGAGTCACTTTTTATTCCTTTTTTTACTCCAACAACGTTCGGATCATTCCGATATACATCCCATTTATCAATACTAAAATTTCGTTTTCTTAAAAACTCTGCAATAAATTCTTGCGCTTCATTTGTATTTCTCGCTGGTGGTGCTGGTGTTTCAAAACGAATTAAAGTTTTTGTAAGTTCTAGTAATTCCTCTTTCCTTGAATCTATTTGTTTTAACAACTGCGAAACTTCTGGATTCATCGCTAATTCCCCTTTGCATACATAGTATGTTTCCAGCTTTATTTTCACAAAAAAAGAGACTGTTTACAATTTTACAGTCTCCTAATTAATCACTATTATAAATTCTCTACTTCCGTTGTATTTGTCTTTTCAATATGCTCCACATTACTTCCCTTATTTCTTGTAGCACGATAAAACAGTAAACAAACAATCATAAATGGAATACCACAATACAATGCCATTCTTTGTTCTGGAATAAAGGCCATGCCAACGATTACTGTTAAATTTAATACTAACGCAAGAAGTGGTACAAATGGATACAATGGTGTTTTAAATTTCAAGTCCTTAACATCCCCGCCCCGCTTCATGTATGACCTTCTAGCTAATAAATTTGATAAAGCAATAGATGCCCAAACTAGTATCGCTCCGAACCCAGCGATAGAAAGCAGCCATAAATAAACTGTATCTTCCGCATAAATACCTGATAGTAGTGAGAGACACCCTACAATTGTGCTTACGATTAATGCATAAATAGGAACACCGTTTTTAGATAACTTGCCAAAAATTGGACTAATCATTCCTTGATTAGACATAGACCATAGCATACGCGAAGTTGCATATAATCCTGAATTCGCAACGGATAGTACTGCTGTAATAATAACGAAATTTATAATATCTGCTGCATAAGGAATACCAATTTTATCAAATACAACTACGAATGGACTTTCTATTACTCCTGCTTGCTGCCAAGGGAATAGTCCAGCAAGAATAAAAATAGATAGTACAAAGAAAACAAGTATACGCCAAACTGTATTGTTAATTGCCTTCGGGATCGTTTTCTCTGGATTTTCACTCTCACCTGCTGCAATACCAACTAATTCTGTTCCTTGGAAAGAAAAATTAACTGCAATCATTGTAATTAAAATAGCTGATAATCCATTTGGAAACAATCCACCATAATCAGTAAAGCTAGAGAACATTGGCGCTGGTTCATTTCCTTTCATATCTAGAAAACCAAACATTGCTGCCCCGCCCAAAATAATAAATGCAATAATTGTAATTACTTTAATACTTGCAAACCAAAATTCCACTTCCGCAAAACTTCTTGAAGATAACGCATTAATAGCAAAGAGCAGTACTGCGAACACTACACACCAAATCCATGACGGTACATCGGGAAACCAGCGTTTCATCAAAATACTAACTGCAATTAATTCAATGCCTATCGTAGCAGACCAGTTTAACCACGACATCCATCCCACTACATAACCCGCTGCAGGGGAAATGTGCTTTGTCGCATACGTTTGATAAGACCCTGCGTCAGGCATCGCAACAGCTAATTCTCCTAAACAGAGCATCGTTAAATACATTACAAATCCACCGACAAGATACGCTACAATTGCTCCTCCAGGTCCAGCTTCATGAATCGTATAACCTGACCCTAAAAAAAGTCCTGTACCAATAACTCCACCGAGTGCAATCATAAATATGTGCCTGCTTTTCAATTCTCTTTTTAATCCTTGGTTTTGATCCATCATATAAATCCCCCTTTTCACTTTGCCAACCCATTTAATGTAAGCGTTTTTAAAATTATTCACCGTAAAAATAATGAGTTAAAAGAGCAAAATTACACGTCACTTACATTAATCACTGCCTGTTACTAAAAGGTCATCCCTTACTGTTATTAATAACTTTTGATCAGCAATAGCTTGTCCTTCTACTACTTCTAATGATTCAATATAACCACTGATCCCTATCTTAATTTCTACTTTCTGTTTATCTATTGTTTCAATTAACGCTAATTTCTCCCACTCGTATACGTAAGAACTTTCCGTAACAAATAACTTCTCTACTTTTCCATAACAAGGACTATACACACCTTCTATAACTGTCTTCACTTTATAAATTCCCCCTCTTATTAATTGACACCGCAACGTTGTATATCCTATAAAAATTCATATTCTCCCCTCTAGAGATTTCGAATATTATTTATGCAAAATACGTACCAAGTCTCTGATTCATATATTAAATGAGAGTTTCACACAAAAAAGCGTGCACAACCGCAAAATTTTTCTATCATTTGAGAAGTTTTAAAAGGAAAATAGCAAAAAATTTTGCGGTTTTATAAGAATTTTAATAAAATTATAAAAAGTCAGTCTTCATAGGGTGAAATGAGGAGAAGATAATCTATGCGTACAGAAGACATTAATTTTAAACAGATCATTGAAATGAATATGCTATATGAAACTTTACTCAATGAACTCGATATCGGGATTCATATTATTAATGAGGAAAGTAAAACGATTGTCTATAACCGCAAAATGATGGAAATTGAATCAATGGATCGCTTAGATGTGCTATATAAAAGTCCTTTAGAGGTATTTGCATTTGAAGAAAATAAAAATAGTACTCTTATAGAGGCATTAAAATTTGGAAAAACAAAGAAAAATATAAAACAAACGTATTTTAACAATAAAGGACAAGAAATTACAACGATTAACGATACTTTCCCTATAATAGAAAATGGAAAAATTAAAGGTGCCATTGAAATATCAAAAGAGATCAGTCACTTAAAGCAAACAATAAGAATAGGCCCTTCTCGAAAACAAAGCACTAAATTTACCTTTGATCACATAATTGGTGATTCTGAAGCAATTCAATCCATTATTACAGAAGGAAAAAGAGTAATTCGTACATCTTCCTCCATACTTCTCGTAGGAGAAACAGGTACTGGTAAGGAACTATTTGCACAAAGCATCCATAATGAAAGTCAGCGTTCAACAAAACCTTTTATTTCACAAAACTGTGCCGCTATACCTGATACCTTAATGGAAAGCCTATTATTTGGTACAAATCGAGGTGCCTTTACAGGAGCAATAGATAAACCAGGTTTATTCGAAGAATCAAACGGAGGAACTTTGTTATTAGATGAAATCAATTCATTAAGCCCAATTCTTCAAGCTAAGTTGCTACGGGCTATACAAGAAAAAACAATAAGAAGAATCGGAGGTACACACGAAAAAGAAATTGATGTTCGTATTATAGCAACTATTAATGAAGATCCCTTCGAAGCCATCGCACATGATCGATTAAGAGAAGACTTATATTACCGATTAAGCGTCGTTACTTTATGTCTTCCGCCTTTACGGGAAAGAAAAGAAGATATTCCAGCTCTTGTTCAGCACTTTATTAAAAAATATAATACTCAATTCGTGCTCAACGTAACCGATGTAGATGTAAATGTAAGTGAATTTTTCTATGCATACGATTGGCCTGGAAACGTACGGGAATTGGAACATATAATTGAAGGTTCCATGAACTTGATAGAAGATGAAACCATCATTACAGCTTTTCATCTTCCTACTCGCTTTCGCGAACAAATAAAAAAAGAATTCAACATGCAGCATACACTAACTAATCACAATACTGATGCACCTAAAACTTTAAAACACACAATAGAAAAAATGGAAAAAAACTACATCAATCAAATTCTTAAAGAGAATCACGGTAACATCTCACAAGCTGCAAAATTTTTAGGATTAAGTAGACAAAATTTACAATATCGAATTAAAAAACTGCATTTACACATATGAAATGAACATTTCTCCAAATGCAAAAAATAATTTGGTAAAATATGTTACAATGAACATATAACATGCTAGAAAGGGGCTATATATATGAGTAATGATAAAAAATTAAAGTTATTACAATACTTATACTTTTTCCCTGCCATGCTCTGTATGATGTTATTCATTAATTCCGATGTAAGCAGCTCTCCTTATGCAAAGCTATTAGGAACAATTTCGGGCTCCTTTGCAGCTATTATGCTTGCTGCTTTTTGGAATTTGAAGCTACATATAAAAAACGAGAAATCTTCGTAATACTAAAAAAATCGAGCTACTTAGCCCGATTTTTTTATTTGCCATTAAAACTCAACATTCTCTAAATACAACCCACTTGCCTCAGCAAGACAATTAATTTGATTGCGCTGCTTTTCTTCTAAAATGTTTGGAATTGCTTCAGCATCTAATTGTCCTAATCCAACTTCAATTAATGCCCCAACAATTTTTCTTACCATGTTATGAAGGAATCCGTTCCCACTTACTCTAATTTGTACAAATCCTGCCTCTTCCATCACATCAAGTGTATATACTTCTCGAACCATAGATTTTTTCTTTGATTTCGCATTTGAAAAAGCAGTAAAGTCATGTGAACCAACTAAATGTTTTGCAGCTGCTTTCATGCTTTTCACATTTAATTTTTTATTCACATGCATGCTGTATTTACGCATAAATGGATTTGTATGCTCTTCATTCCAAATTTTATACAGATATGTTTTTGCTTTAGAATTGTAACGAGCATGGAAACGATCATGTACTTCTTCCACATTCGTAATGCTAATATCATTAGGTAAATATTGATTTAAATATTTTTTCACTTTATGTTCCACTAACTTCTCATCACTTTGAAAGTTAGCAACTTGATTCAAAGCATGTACACCAGCGTCTGTTCTACTACAACCGATAATTTCAATTTCTTTTCCGATCATTTCAGATATGACACTTTCGATTTTTCCTTGAATCGTATTATCGTTATTACCAAGACGTTGCCATCCTTTAAAACGTGCACCATCGTACTGAATCGTTAATTTATAATTATTCATCGTATTCTCCTTGTCTTAATGGGCTAAAAATATAATCCCTCATACAGCTTTTCCATATGAGGGAACTATAACATATTGTTACTTCATTCTAAAAGGAATAAAGTAATCTATTTACTAATTACGATTCGTTCGAATCCAGGAATCTCCTAAGTATGTTCTAATTTTTAACCAACCAAATGATGTTGTAGATTCTTCAACTACAAATACAGTTTGTGGTGCAAAAGTACCGATTGCTCTACCGAAAGGTTGATCAAATGCCGTAAATACATTTGGGACATGGTAATAAGATCCTTGTGGTGCAATCCATTTTTCTCCAACCTCAACCTTAATTTTCTTCCAACCATTTTCTCCTTGTTGAAGTACTCTTACAGATTGGGCTGAGAATTTCACACCGTGATGCATGTACTTAGGTTCATTGTATGCATAAAAATCACGATTAATATGTTCCACGTGTGGATAACGAACAATCCACTTTGGCCCTAAATACGTGTTAATTAAAGACCAACCGTTTTCTTTTGTCTGCAAAATATTAACCGTTTGTGGAGCGAACCAAGCATCTGGATTTTTAGCTTCAGGGCTACTGTATGCTGCAAAATTCTGCTTCATTATTTGTGGCATTCCATTTACACTTGTCCACTTCTGCCCCAAATATGTATCAATCAAAATTTCACCTCTTAGTGTACCATCACGTGCAATAACAGTTTGAGGACCAAATACGTACTTCGCACTGTCCATATTAATCCAATCAAAAGCTTCAAAAGTTCGATTAATTTCTACTTTAGCGCCCTCTGGTGCGATAAATCCACCACTTATCTTCCACCATCCACTAGGATGTTGATTTGTAACATAAACCCTTTCTCCTGGCTGCAGTTCTTTTTTCACAGGCGAATTAAAACTACGACTTTCATATACTTTTAATGTTTTTGTTGTTTCATATGATTCCGCATGTGCAGAAGTTGCAAATAAAGAAACCATCCCAAAAACAAACAATGCCAACCATTTTTTCATAAATCTTCTCCCTTTCAGCTTATTTTCTATAGCAAAATTGCTATGTTACATCCATATTGTAATTTATTAATACAAAGTGGTCTATACAATCTGAATACTGTATATTTTTACAAATTCTTTTCAAATGCAGAAAATAATTTCATATACTTCATACAGAAAGTATGTATATTGATTACGTAACGTGATTTAGCTGCCAGCATAACAAAAAATGTTGATGTAGTTAACTACATCAACATTTTTAATCCTTCTTATTTCAACTTTAATCTAACTACATTTTCTACATGCGCAGTATGCGGGAACATATCAACTGGTTGCACATACTCCACTTCATAACTCTTCATTAATGCTTGTACATCACGTGCTAATGAAGAAGGATTACAAGACACGTACACAACTTGTTTCGGTTTCACCTTTAAAATCGTTTCCAGTAATTTATCATCGCAACCTGTACGTGGTGGATCGACAACAATTACATCTGGACGCCATCCTTCTTTTACCCATTTCGGTAACCATTGTTCAGCTTTACCTGCTTCATATTTCGTATTTGTAAATCCGTGACGCTTCGCATTTTTTCTTGCATCTGCAATCGCTTCTGGAATTACATCCATACCACGTACTTCCGCTGCATCGTTCGCAAGCCAAAGTCCGATTGTACCAACACCACAATACGCATCTACAATTTTCTCATCGCCTGTTAACGCAGCTGCTTTTTTCGCTTCATCATATAAAACAATTGTTTGTTCTGGATTCAACTGGAAGAATGCACGTGCTGATAATTCAAATGATAAATCGCCAAGTGTTTCTTGAATTACTTCTTTTCCAGCTAATTTAAATGTTTTATCTCCAAAAATAACAGATGTTTTACGCCAGTTTACATTTTGCATAATTGATTTAACCGCTGGCATCTGTTTTTGTACTTCTGCAACAAATTGTTCTTTATTTGGTAATTCTTCTTTTGTTGTAATAAGTGTAACTTGTACTTCCCCTGTTTGAACTGCAGTACGTGTTACAATTGTGCGTACTAAACCTTTTTGTTTTTTCTCATTGTAAATAGAAACATTTAATTTTTCTAAAATACGTCTTACAACTTTTGTCGCTTCATTCGTTGCTTTATGTTGAATCATACAGTGAGCAATATCAATTAACTGATGTGAGTTTTGTTTATATAGCCCTGTAATAACCTTTTCGTCTTTACGCCCCACTTGTAATTGACTCTTATTACGGTAATGCCATGGATTTTCCATGCCAAGCGTTGGACGAATTTTCTCTTCCATACTGTTTTTCATGTACTTCTCAAATGCTTGTACAACGATATCACGCTTTTGATTCAATTGTTCTTTATAATCTAAATGTTGCAGCTGACAACCGCCACACTCCTCATATACTGGACACGGTGCTTTCACACGATGCGGTGAAGCTTTACGAACTTTTTTCACTTTCGCTTCAGCGAAGCCACGCTGAATTTTCGTTGTTTCTGCAACAACTTCTTCTCCTGGTAATGCCCCTGGAATGAAAACAACTTGTCTCTTAAAATAACCAACGCCTTCTCCGTTAATCCCAAGACGTTTAATTGTCACAGGAAACGTTTGACCAACTTCCAACTTACTCTCATGTTGCTTTTGTATCATTATTACACCTCTACTCTATACTTTTCCATAAATATAACGCTGCATAACTGCAGTATGGTTCACACTCTTGTTTCACTTTTTCTAAAAATGCATCATCAGGTTTATCATCTAATTGAAATATACCTTGCACTGCACGCTGAATCCCAATGTCCGCTTTCGGAAACATATTTTTCCGTCCAATCCCAAACATTAAAAAGTTTTGCACTGTCCATGCACCAATTCCCCTAATTGGCAACAATTGTGCTGAAACTTCTTCTTCCGTCCCAGTTTCTATACTCGCTAAATTTAATGTACCACTGACAATACTTCGACCTAATCCTACTATATATTCAGCCTTTCGCTGACTAAACTTCTGCTCTCTCAATTCTTCTATTGAAATATTTGCTACTATTTCCGGAGTGGGGAAAAAGAATACACCGTTCTTCTCTGTTCCATACCGTTTCACAAATTGTTCTGTTAACACAGTAGCAAATTTCAAATTTATTTGTTGGTGAATGATACAGCGAAGAAGACAAGCAAAATAATCAAATTCTAAAATAATTGGAGTATAAGCATATGTTTCAAATAGTGGACGTAATGATGTGTTTAAAAAATGATTTTGTATATCTTGAAACGGTTCATTCCAATGAAAAATGGCCCTCATTCGTTTCATGACTTTCTCCGGATCTCCTGTCTGACTAGAAATCCAAAACTGTGGATTTTGAACAGTACCAATCCCTTGTAAGCGAACAACAACCTGTTCCTCTTCTATGCAAAGCGGGATATAAATGACTTTCTCATCTAATTGAATGACGTTAAGAGGATCAAAAGATAAACGTTTTAATACTTCTTCAAAATGATACGGATACTCTAACGTAACATGTTCGCTCCACATACGTTTCCCCATCCTTTTTACACATCATTATAGCATGAGAAAACCGTAAGCATACATGCTTACGGTTGATTGCTTTTTACTAAGTCATCTAGACTTTTAAAATGATACCCTTTCTCGCGCAAATCATCAATGATTTTCGCAAGTGCTTCTGCATTATCTTTTGATATTGCATGAAGTAATAAAATAGATCCTGGGTGAATCATCGTCATAACATTATTATGCGCATATTGCCATCCTCTTTGCTGATCCACTTTCCAATCCAAAAATGCAAGTGACCAAAATACATTATAGTAGCCCATTTCTTTCGTAAGAGCTAACGTTCTTTCACTAAATACGCCGCGCGGAGGACGTACATATTTCACTTCTTTTTGCCCAGTTACTTTTTTAATTTCTTCCGTTACACTCGTTAATTCTTCACGAAGCTTCTCATCATTTACCGCTGTAAAATCAGGATGACTCCAAGAATGATTTCCAATAATGTGTCCTTCATCCTTCATTCTTAACAATAAATCTTTTTGTGTTTTAATGTAATGCCCCGTTACAAAGAAAGTTGCTGGTACTTTTTTCTCTTTTAATACATCTAAAATTTTCCCTGTGTATCCATTCTCATATCCATTATCAAATGTTAAATAAATATCTTTTTTCTTCGTATCTCCTAAATAAAACCCGCCATTTTTTTGCAGTAAATCCGTATATAACTTTCCTGCATCTGGTACTGTTTCATTTTTAGGACGCGGGATTCCCCAGTTATGTGGAGTATTTGTATAAGCCAATGTTGAAACTGGAACAAGTGCCATCATAATTGAAAAAATGAGACCGATATATAACCATTTATATTTCATAAATAGTCTCCTTTCCATATATAATCGTACCTGTAGTTTCTGTTTCCTTACTTACTTTCATGCTGTGCATGTTTTTCTATATATACCAAAAAATGCATCTCGAAAGATTCGAGATGCATTTTTGTTTATTTAAATACCGGCTCTTTAAAGCTCGCTAATTTTTCAAGTGATGTTTTATCAACATCTGCATGTAAACTATTACCATGAGAGTCCATCGTTACAACTGCTTTAAAACCTTCAATGCGTAAATGCCACATTGCTTCTGGAATACCAAATTGTAAGAAATCAACATCTTCCACTTCTTTAATACATTCAGCATAATATTGCGCGGCACCGCCGATTGCGTTTAAGTACACGCCACCGTGTTCTTCTAAAGCCGCTAATGTTTTCGCACCCATACCGCCTTTTCCAATAACAGCGCGAATACCAAATTTCTTCATAATATCGCCTTGGTACGGTTCTTCACGAATACTTGTCGTTGGACCTGCTGCTTTAATTTGCCAATTGTCATTGTCATCTTTCACAACAACTGGACCACAGTGGTAAATAATTTGTCCATTTAAATCTACTGGACAATCATTATCCATTAAATGCTTATGGATTGCGTCACGACCTGTATACATCATGCCATTAATTGTTACAACATCACCAACGCGAAGTCCACGAATTTGCTCTTCTGTAATTGGTGCTTGTAATACAATCTCACGTTGCTCTTTTTTTTCTTGTGCTTCATGCTGAAGTGTATCTTCACCTTCTTGATATAACCAATCCATAATTTCACCTGTTTCAGGATGGATTGTTACACCTAGGCGGCGATATGCCCAGCAATTATACGCCACAGATACGTAGAAGCTAGCTGGCAGGCGGTTATACACGCCAATTTTACAGCCCAGTAAAGTTGTTTCTCCACCAAATCCCATCGTACCAATGCCAAGCTTATTCGCATTTTCTAATACGTACTCTTCAAGTTGTTGTAACTCTGGTACTGGATTGACATCATCTAATGTACGGAATAATTGATTTTTTGCTAATTCATAACCTGATGTGCGGTCTCCCCCGATACCAACACCAATTACACCAGCACTACATCCTTGACCTTGTGCTTGGTATACTGCATGAAGAAGGCATTTACGAATTCCTTCTAAATCACGGCCAGCTCGTCCAAGTCCTTCTAGTTCACACGGTAAGCTATATTGAATATTTTTATTCTCACAGCCACCACCTTTTAGGATTAAACGTGCATCAATATAATCTTTTTCCCATTGTTCAAACTTAATAACCGGTGTACCTGGTCCTAAATTATTTCCACTATTGTCTCCAAAAAGAGAGTCAACAGAATTTGGACGAAGTTTACCATCTTTTGTCGCCCGCTCAAGCGCATTATAGATAGCTTCCTTCAACTTTAATTGATTCACACCAACTGGTGTATAAATTTTAAACGTTGGCATCCCTGTATCTTGGCAAATCGGTGAGATGTTATCATCAGCCATTTTAATATTATTTGTAATTGTGCCAAGTGCCATCGCAGAACGAGTCCCTGCATTTTCTCGCTCTTTCGCTTGTTGAATCGCACGACGAACATCTTTCGGTAAGTTCGTTGACGTTTCAACAATTAGTTGATACATGCTTTCTTGAAGCTTTTCCATTGTTACTTCCCCCTCAATTGTGAACGCTACCAAAACGTTATGAGCTGAAAATTCCATTGTTATGCTCTTTAGCTTTTTATTTGTTTCACGCTATTAAAGCATAAATGAAATTTTTCACAACTTGATTATACCTCTTTTTCTATCGTCCTTCTATTATCCGCACAGAAAAAGGCTACCAAATTGGAATTGGCAGCCTTTTTAATATATTATTCGTCTTTTTTAAATTGCTCACATTTTAATTCTAATTCATCTAACATTGCAAGAAGACGATCTACATCTTCTAATTCTACTTCTTCAGGTTCAATTGTATCAATTACTTCAATGAACATATTTAAACGCTCTTTTAAATATACTAATTGTGTATCTTTATCTTGAATTGCTTTTCCCATGAAGGCACTCTCCTTTTAATTCGAGTTGCTTTTATTATACCGCAAAAATGATTGCTATGGGCATGAAATTTCACCAATTTTGTCACAATCATCCACTATAATGTAAGCCCTCTCTCTTTTCATGCTAAAAAGTTTCACTTTATAAAAAGCACATATTCTTCTATTATAGAGAATGGACAAATTGTTATTTCAATAGTCAAAGGAGTATTTCATATGACGATATCACAAAAAATGAAGCCGATTACTCCTTCTTACGATCCATGGGAAGCGTATATGGACCTTGAAGAGTACGGCAAACTACTATTAACAAATGTTGAATTTACAACGACGACGTTATGCAATATGCGCTGTGAGCATTGCGCTGTTGGTTACACGTTACAGCCGAAAGACCCAAATCCGCTTCCGATGGATCTTTTATTAAAACGATTAGATGAGATTCCTCATTTACGTTCTTTAAGTATTACTGGCGGAGAACCTATGCTTTCAAAAAAATCCGTCGACAACTATGTAACACCACTCTTAAAATACGCCCATGAACGAGGCGTTCGCACTCAAATCAACTCTAACTTAACTATAGATTTAGCACGTTACGAACAAATTATTCCTTATTTAGACGTGTTGCATATCTCTCATAACTGGGGAACAATTGATGACTTCGTTGAAGGCGGATTTGCAATGATGGAGCGTAAACCTACTTACGAACAACGTGCAAAATTATTCGAAAGAATGATTACAAATAGTAAGGCTCTATCAGATGCAGGTGTACTTGTATCTGCCGAAACAATGTTAAACAAAAGAACTCTACCACATATTGAACATATTCACCGCCAAATCGTCGAAGAGATGGGCTGTAAACGTCATGAAGTTCACCCAATGTATCCAAGTGACTTCGCGAGTAATCTAGAGATTTTAACAAAAGCTGAAATTCGTGATGCGATTGAGCATTTACTAGAAATTCGCGATGAAAATGTATGGATGTTATTTGGAACTTTACCTTTCTATGCTTGTAGCGATGACGAGCGAGACATTGCCACATTTAAAAAATTACAAGAGAGCAAAAATGTAACCGTTCGTAACGATCCAGATGGCCGTTCTCGTTTAAATATAAATATTTTCGATGGAAATATTATTGTGACGGACTTTGGTGATGTTCCACTTCTAGGAAACATACAAACAAACACATTACAAGAAGCATATGACAAATGGAGTGCTTCAAAAACAGCAAAATCATTAAGCTGTCACTGTCCTGCAGTAAAATGTCTTGGACCAAATGTTCTTGTAAAAAACAGCTACTATCCGACAGAAGATTTCTTATCAAAAACAGCAAACATTACATTATAAAAAAACGTCAGCTTATAAGCTGACGTTTTTTTATGTTATTGCGAGTGGGAAGAAGAAATGAATTTAAAAAATAAATGATCATGAATTGGAATCGCCGCTCCAATTCCTTGAGAAGTAATATTTTTCACAACAAGTCTTTTTTGATTTCCCTTTAATACAAGATACACTTCTCCAAATGTTACTTTTCCCTTTTCATTTACTGCTGGTGTATAAGCGTATAAATATCCGAGTTGACTCGGACTAATATTATACACACGCTCATGTCCAGTACCATAACCAATAGTTGTTTTAAACGAAAGGGGCAATTGTACTTTTTCAAGCGCTTTGAGAAGCATCATTTTTTTCACATCTGCAGCATCTTTCATATCTGCTGTTAAATCGCCTTCAACCGTCTTTTGTGTTTCTTGCTTATAGCGAAGTGGATATAAACGGTCTCCTCCGCGATTATCATACACATTTCGATTCACTTGTTTATATTCCCAATTAATCGATGTGTCTACTGATTCATAATGTAAAGCCCATTGACCTAAATAAATTTTTGCCCGGTACCCTACTGCAAGCGGCGCATTTGAAATTGTCGTTTCATTAAACATCCGAATTAAGTCTGGATTTTCAATTTTAATATTAGCTGTTTTCAATAGTTCTTGAGCAAACTTACTTGGCTGTAAACGTGGCAAATCTTGCGCATCATTTGGAAATGTATTGTCTTTTGAAATATTTAAAACAGATGAAGGCATTTTTGTTCCTACTGTTGTCTTTGCAAAACTCATGTTAGGAAATAATAAAATAAACGAGACCATAGTTGAAAGACATATGCTGTATACTCGTTTCACCTGTCTGGCTCCTTCCTATGTAAAGGTATATATACTACTTTGTTTATTGTTTTCTCTGAGCACAATTGTTATGCCTATTTTTCATAATAAATAAAAACCAATTCCCATAATGACATACGCCGCTAGTAAAGTGCCGCCTTCAAACCAGTTTGTATCTCCATCATTTGAAATCGCAATCGTTAAGAAAACGGCTGTAATCATAGATACAAGTTCTGGTATGGTAAATACTAAAGGCATCCTCTGCGCGAAGAACATAGATAGCAATACTAGTACAGGAGCAACAAACATGGCGATTTGTAATGTAGAACCTATTGCAATTTCGACTGCAATATTTACTTTATTTTTATAAGCCATAATAATTGCAGATGCATGTTCCGCTGCATTTCCAACAATTGCAACGATAATAACCCCTATAAATAATTCTGACCAACCAAATGATTTTGCAACAGTTTCAAAAGTATGCACGAGCGCCTCTGATACATAAGCTACCGCCAGTGTTGCTATCGCTAAAATAAGGAGTGCCTTCCCTTTCGACCACTCTGGCTCTTCTTCATGCGCTACTTCGTCACTTTTATGTTGATATACACCACGGTGCGTAACTAACTTAAATAGTAATGCAGCAATGTACATGATAATCATAATAATAGAAACACCTATACTTAATTGATACGTCTTGCCAGCGTCCATCTTCATTGAAAAAATCTCTGGAATAACAAAGGCCACGACAACAGCAAATATTAATAAAGCTGAATTATGCCTTGCATCGTAAACGTTAAAGCTTTGCCTTTTATATTTAAGTCCACCTACAAAGAAGGATAGTCCTCCTACTAATAATAAATTTCCAAGTACAGAACCCGTTAAAGAAGCTAACACCACTTCAATTAACCCTGCTTGAAGTGCAAAAATTGAAATGATAAGTTCAACAGCATTACCGAAAGTAGCATTTAATAATCCGCCTATTCTAGGACCAGATACAATTGCTAAACTCTCTGTTGCTCTCCCCATAAAACCAGCTAACGCGATAATCGTAATACAATACACAGCGAACATAATTGTTTCTGGCCAATGAAGTGTTTTTCCAAGTACAGATAGTGGTACACCTATAAGTGCTACTATAAGAAATATTTTATTAAACATGCTTTTCACCCTTCCATCGTATGTATTTCTCCTCAATATTATTATTATTCTTCTCCTAACTTGTCCGATTTCATCACAATTACGTTTAAAAAATCGACTTGAAGAAAACAGTATGAAAGATATTTAAATTATCTTGTTTAAACAGAGAAAATATAAATTAGGAAAAGAGGTAAAGAATATGCACTTAAAAGAGAAAATTGCAACTATTATCCAAGGACAACGTACCGGTGTATTATCCACAGTACGTAACGAGAAACCGCATAGTGCCTTTATGATGTTTTTCCATGAAGATTTTGTACTATATGTTGCAACAGATCGACAATCAAAAAAGATAACAGATATTGAACAAAATCCTAATGTCCATGTACTACTCGGACGAGAAGGAAAAAAATTAGATGAAGATTATATTGAAGTTGAAGGGTTAGCTTCAATCGAGGAAGACTCAACATTAAAAAACAAGTTTTGGAATAATAGCTTAAAACGTTGGTTACTCGGTCCTGAAGACCCTAATTACGTATTGATAAAAATCAATCCCGACACAATTTATTACATCGATGGTGCCGGTACGACGGAGCCTGAGTTTTTACGACTATAAAATAAAACAAGCCCCCTTTAGGTGGGCTTGTTTTGTCGAAAAGTTCTTTTGAAAAAAACAATAAAATAGGTGGAACTTTCTAAAGATTCTGTTATATAATAGCAGTAACTTAAATAAACTGTATTAAAACAGATTGAGAGGAGAAATAAAATTGATGAAGAGAGAAGAACGCAAAAATATGATTGAGTTTATTGAAAAGAAGAAAGGGATTGAGCGTGACGAATTACTGTTTATGACAGACGATGAAGTAGAGCATATTTATAATGTAACGTACTTTTTATATGAGGAAATTGCAGAGTAGCATAATAATCCCCACCTTATTAAAAATATAAGGTGGGGATTATTTCGTTATTTAGCCCACTATTTGCGGGCAGTAAAACTCCCATCTTAAAATTCAAGTGGAGCAAGAAGTTAAGTTGGAGTCATGCTTCCTATAAACCTTAATTACTTCAACTTTATACATGAGAATCATTTTCATGTATAATACTGTAAGATTGGAGGGATTTTACTATGAGTTCGTGGCTCTTATTTGCACTATTATCAGCAATTGCTGCTGCCCTTGTATCGATTTTTGGGAAGTTTGGTTTAGACGGAATCGATGCAAACGTTGCAACAACAATTCGATCTATTATTATGGCATTATTTATGATAGGCGTTATTATCATACAAGGTAAATTTCAAAATATCGGCGACGTACTGCTAAATAAAAAAGCACTGCTATTTATCACATTAAGTGGGATTGCAGGTGCTTCTTCATGGCTATTTTATTTTCTTGCCCTCAAAACAGGAAAGGTTTCACAAGTAGCTCCTGTCGATAAATTAAGCGTCGTATTTTCTATCATTCTCGCTATGATTATCCTCGGTGAAAAGTTAAACTTTATGACCGGTGTTGGTGTAGTCTTTATTACAGCTGGTGTATTATTTATTGCTTTCAGCTAAAAAAACCGCTATTAGCGGTTTTTCTTTTTCTTTATGTAAAACCATACAACACATGTAACAACTGCTGAAATTAATAAAATCCATATTCCATAATGATGTAAACTATACTCAACGAAGCGCCACTTCTCGCCTAACTTCCAGCCAAGCCCAATAAAAACACTTATCCAAATGAGCGCACCACCGTAAGCGTACAAACAAAAACGCCAAAGTGTCAAATTTG
Organism: Bacillus sp. CH_48; assembly: GCF_038008465.1. Lineage (NCBI taxonomy): Bacteria > Bacillati > Bacillota > Bacilli > Caryophanales > Bacillaceae > Bacillus > Bacillus sp. CH_48. The sequence goes on from NZ_JBBOZF010000001.1 coordinate 1,068,582, forward strand.
ATACCCCAGCAAAATATGCCGTTAAATGACGTACTCCCGGTATAAAATAACCAATCATTAAAAGAAATGGCCCATATTTTTCAAATAAAATATGTGTTTTTTCAATGTGATGTTCTTTAATTCTAATTTTCGGCCCATATTTCTTTAAAACAGGGAGCCCAAGTTTTAAACCTAATATGTAGCTTAACGTAATCCCTAACATCGCACCAGCCATCCCACTTAAAAAAGCAGCAGTTCCTGACATAACTCCTTTTGAAACATTATAACCAATAAAGGTCAATAAAAACTCGTCTGGTATCGGTAATCCGACAATCCCACCAGCCAAAGCTATAACAATTCCAAAATAGCCATAATGCGCGATTAACTCGCCAATATGTTGTTCCATTCGGAAGACACATCCTATGCACGATCGTTATTCCACATTGTACCCTTTCTATCTTTAAGGCAAACATGGTATACATATTCACTATACATTGTTTTTATAATGAACTCTACTTCTATTCTTTCCTTTAACAGAGATAAAGTGAAACTTTAATCAGTGGGGCTTTTCTTCATCCTCTACTAATTATTAATCTACGCCAATCTTGCTTCTACAGACATCCCGACTCCCACATAACTCACTTACATTCACCAATTTTGAGAGTAGATTCTTACTGCCCGCAAATGACCCGATAAAAAATAAAAATTCATATGCGTGTTTTTTTGTTACAATAAAGGAAAGTTACTTTTCGCAACGGTTTAACTCTCAAGAAAAATGATATATCTAGCAAAAACATAGTTTGGTCTATATAATGCAACTTCTACCTATTAAAAGAACATGAACCCTTTTACATACAACATCATTTTTCTAAATTATACAGGGGGGAACGAACATGACCATTGAAAATCAATTTATTCAAAAAGTTTACTATAAAACATTTTTAACAGAAGAAACTTCTACTCCTGCATCGGAAGTACTCGGTGAAGCATATATAAATGAATCTAAAAATGAATTCTCCAACATTTCTAATATTCGATTTGCTCAAGGTGAATTTTATTATCAAAATAAAGATTTTGAAGCAGCTATATTTAAATGGGAAAAAGTAAATAATGCTCTTGCACTTTGGGCAACAAAAAATATTGCAGATGCTTATTTTGAACTAGGATTTTTACCAAAGGCAGAAGAAATTTATCAATCCATTCAAACAGAAGATACAACTCTTACGATGGAGGTTTCCTTACAACTTCTTTCTCTTTATATCGAACAAGATCGTTTAGGACTTGCTTTTAAGACGATTAGTGAAGCTGTTGCATTCCAACCGGATTACCCAAATATTACTGCAATTGCACGTTCTTTCTATGAAAAACAAGAAGATTGGAACAACGCTATCGAACTAGCTGTTCAAGAAGGTATTCGAACACAATCTTTACACTGGTTTGATACGTTAATAAATTACATAAATAAAGGATTTACAAAAAATATTAAGCCTGAATATTTCTATGAGTCTTTAAAAGCTCTATATGCTGTTGATCAAGCTCAATTTAAAGAACTTGTTATTGCTCTTTGGAATAGCTATCAACATGAATCCTTATACCTTCCTTGGATTCAAAGTATTAATCATTTATTCTTGCATATTGAAACAGACAATAATGACGATTGGAATGAAATTTCTACTCGCTATCAAGAAACATACTTTGCATTAATTACCGGAAATCATTTTATGCATGAATTAAACGGACTTGTACCAAATTTATTAACAAATTGGTTCAGTTTAACGAAAGCAAAAGATTCTCTAGTTGTCTCTGCAGCAGTGTTAGCATGGAATGAAGTCTCACCTACAACTTTAGAATCATTACTCGTAAAAAGTGCTGGATCCTTACTTTCTAATACATCTGCTGAAGCAGATGTAAATATGGAAACAGTTTCTCATTTATTCGAAACAATCGCTGTATGGGCTGAGAAAAATGATGTAGATTTAAGTCATCAATTTACGCTACTCGTCCATGAACTATGCGATTTAAATGTCACGCCACTACTAATAGCTGGAACTAGTGACCATGATAAAACATCATTTGTTAATTCAATATTAGGAGAGAACATCTTAAATGAAACTTTAACAACTCCTATTCTATTTAAAGACGCTAGTCAAACTGAAATAACAGAATTTACCGCGTTAGATATACGAAGTATCCCTAACCTTGATGAATTCCATCAAGTAACGGCTACATCTGCTCAGTCGGAACTTGAGAAAAGATGTATAGAAATTAAGCTACCAAGTAGGTTTTTAAGAAAAAATAAGTTTACATTTCTTATTACACCATCCATTCAAGGACAATTGGATAAAAACAATGCATACTTTGAATACTTACAAGCAGCAGATAGTCTTGTTTACGTATTAAATTCTTCTTCACCATTGCATAGTGAAGAAATTGATACGTTAATTTATTTACGTGAACAAGTATCAAACTTACAAATTCACTTCGTATTACACACAAATAATACGACTACTAATGAAAAACTAATTAGTAAACTTAAAGTGCATTTTCCAGATGCACAATTCTTCCCATACTCTCCTTCGCAAGAGAGTAGCCAGCAACTTGGAGATGTAACAGAATCTATTCTCTCTAATCTTGCAAAACGCGATATAGAAAAAGAACGTATAGAAAAGCTAATATGGTTTACGCAAAAGACGATTGCTTATCTCATAAACGAACGTGTGGAATTAGAAAATACATTAGTAAAATCCGTACGCTGGAATAAACACATCTCAGTGAAACTTACTGGATTTATTAATAACCTTACTGCTCTTGAAAAAGATAAAATTCGCTCTATTACCGAATCCTATCTTTTAACGAAAGAAGAAATTACACGAGATATACATTCTCAAATTCCTGAATTATTACAGAGCTGCTCTGATCTTGTTCAAGAAGATAGTGATTTCAAACTAGTTCATGAAGAATTAAATGCTGCAATGAATGAACGAGTTCAAAAGCATGTACAACAGGTACTTCTTCCTAAATTTACTGGGTCTATTCAAGAATGGATTGAAACAGCACATAATGAATTTATTCAAGCTCAAGCTTATTTAGATGAAATGAGTGAAACATTTAATAAATTATATAAAGAAGAACGTATGAAACTTCCTTGCGATTTCAAATTATTAGATGATTGGAATCGAGATGTTGTACGAATGACAAATCGAATTACAGTAACAAACATCAATATTTTATTACGCTTTACACCGACACAGTTTTTCTTAAAAAGTGCCGGAAAATTATTTGGTAATATGCAAAAAAACCAATCTATGCTCGCCAACAAATATAAACAATATATTGAAACAGAAGACTATACAGAAATTGCTCACACAATTTCAAAACAATTCTTCCTACAATTTGAAGTATTTGAAGGGGCATTAGAACGCGATATCATGATGTTCTTTAAAGATCCACTTAGCATATTGAAACAAAATGTGGATGCAGCTCAACTTGAGATACAGGAAGATGAACAAACATTAGCAACGCTAAGAAGCAATCCAGAAACATATCATGATCCTTTAGCGTTATTTAAACTACAATTGCTACAACATAAATTCGTTTTAAGTACTACAAAGAAACATGAAGATATCTTTGTATCTAACGAATCTCCTACTGTTTAACAGAAAAACCAAGCAAACTAAAATTTGCTTGGTTTTTTTACTTTATTATTTTCATATGTTCAAACGGATAATAAATGCCTGCTAACTTTCCTAACACATCTTCTCTATCAATAAAACCTAAACCATTTCTACTATCTTTACTTATTAGGCGATTATCTCCCATAACAAAAATCTTATTTTTAGGAATTGTAATCGGTCCAAAGTCCTCTGTTAAATTCATAAGTTTTTTTTCTGCTTGTTTTTTATTACTATCCAAATACTCTTCATCTTTCACTTCAGAATTTACATATAATTGATCATTTCTCATCTCAATAATATCTCCTGGCAATCCAATCACTCTTTTGACATAAAAATTATCTGTTTTCACAACAATAATGTCTTCTCTCCCATAGCTTTCAAATTGTTTTGCTAACTTATTAACAATCACCTTATCTCCATCTTGCAACGTCGGCCTCATGGATGCTCCTTTTACAGTCGTAGGGAAAAACACAAAAATTTTCGCCAAAAACACCAATAAACATGCAATTGCAATCGTTCCAAAAAATTCACGCCAACATTTTTTCCTTTGCATCATTTCACCATCTCATCATCTTTTTACTTTTATTATAAATAATACGACTGATATTTTTCTACAAAATTCTGAATTATTAAATTACAATATCAGAAATTTCAAAATAACAATACTGATCAAATTAAACAAGCAAAAAAGATACTCTCAAAATAGTCTATCCACTATTTTTGAGAGTATCTTTTTATAATCCCACATATACAATACACATTTGAGCAGCTACATATGTAAACCAAATCCAAAGTGGCTCATACTTCAATTTACGCCCTCCGATATCTGTCACGCCAATAATAAAATCAGAAATCACAAACAGTAAACCACCAAACGCTGGTATCCACCATATTCCTGTATTTTCATAATATAAGGCGAATGCAAAGCACGCCATTCCCCCAACCCACAATCCATAAATTAGAGCTCCTATCGTAAACAATTTATCCTGTTTATCATTTCGGATAAAGAAGAACCATCCTACAATTAGAAAGAGCCCATATACAAGTAAGCCAATCCAAAAACCATTCCATGAAATTCCTGTTTGCAAAAATGCTTTTACATAAAAACAATGAGCAAGGGCGAAAGTAACCATCCCACCAATTAATCGATGACCAATTGGAATCAACCCAGCCATAAACAAATCTCCCACAGTCGATAAAGTCATACCAAGTGCAACCCACGTACTATACTCTACAGATGGATCTTGTAACCATATCCAAATTGCACTACCTGTTAAAGAAAAACTAAGAATAAGACGGATTGCTAAAGGTAACGGCATATTAACTTTCGTTCTTTTTGTCTGCCCTATTGCATAAATTGCACCAATAAAAAAAAGAAGTATTTGCCCAATTAACACCACGTAAAGTAGATTCATAATATGTTCTCCTCAATAAATGCTTTTTGTATCTTTTTTCGTTACACTTAGTCTATTATCCTTTTTCTAAAAAAAAGAAGAACAGCACTGTTCTTCCATTGTAATCGCTTTTCTGCTCTCTATGCCACTTGTTTTTCTTGCTCTATTTTTTGCTTAGCTGGCGTCCGATTTACCACAATAATTCCCGCGGCTACACATGCTAAACCAAGTAGCACAAATGAATGAATTGCTTCACCTAAAATCATGCTCGATAATAACACACCAAATACGGGTATAAAGAACATATACATAGATACTTTTCCAACCTTGTTGTATTTCATAATTGTATTCCAAATGCAAAAACCAGCTGCAGATAAGAAAGATAAATAAATCAGCATAAGTAGTGCGTGTAGACTAAATGTAAATGGCATTACTCCAACTTGTAAAGCCCCTATACATAATAATCCTATAGAACCAAAAATCATTTGGTATGCTGTCATATAGCCAACATCTAATGTTTTACTACCTTCTTTTGCTAATATGTTTCCATATGAATACAGCATTGCTGCACTAAGAAGTAATAAGCTTCCGATTCCAAAATGAAATGATAAGCTACCATCACTCGGCACATTTACTAAAATGACGCCACAAAAACCAATCGATACCCCAATTAATTTTCTCATATTGAGAGCATCATCTTTATATACAAAATGGGCGAGTAAAATTTGAAAGAATGATGATGTCCCTGAAATGATAGCTCCTTCAATCCCCGAACTATAACTCATTCCAATATAAAAACAGATATATTGAAGAAACGTTTGGAATAAACCAATTTGTATTAACTGTTTCCCCGTTCCTTTTTTGAAGCTCATATTTTTCCCTAACACTTTAAAAAAGAATAAAAGCATTACCCCAGATAACAAGAAACGATAACCAGCAAATAATATTTGCTCTCCAACTTCTTGTGGTTGAATTCCAAGTTCAACATAACTTAATTTAATAAAAGGAAATGCGCTTCCCCATAAAAAAGTTGCTACTATTGCAGCAATAAATACGCCAATCGGATGGGTAAAAAATTTCTCTGTCTTCACTTGTTGTCTTCCTTTCCGATCTTTTATGAACAATATTCATATATACCAGAGGAATTGCGAAAACACAAGTTTTCCGTTTATACTTGAAACAAAACCGTACCATCTCATAAAAACATATGATATACTATAGAATAATTACAACATAATAACGATTAAAAACAGATTCAACAGAAATGCTGCTATCCATTATGGATGGCAGCTTTCGTCGTTTTATAGGGGTTTCGATTTTGATTATTTTTCTCAATAAGAATTCGGAAGGAGCGAGTAGTAATGAACTCAGAAGTAAAAACGTTACAGGCAAAAGAAGCAATTTCCCATCCCTCTTTATGGGACACATTAAAAAAACATTATGAACTTGTATTTGCATTGGCATCTGGTATTTTTATTTTAGCTGGCTGGCTATTCACAAAGAACGATGCAATGAATGTAGGTATTACTTGCTATATCCTTGCTTATATAGTTGGTGGATATGCAAAAGCGAAAGAAGGAATTGAAGATACGATTGAAGAAAAAGAGCTAAATGTTGAAATGCTAATGCTCTTTGCAGCTATCGGTGCTGCAATTATTGGCTACTGGGCAGAAGGGGCTATTTTAATCTTCATCTTTGCACTCAGCGGTGCTATGGAATCTTATACGTTAAGTAAGAGCCAAAAAGAAATTTCCGCTCTTCTTGACTTACAACCTGAAGAAGCATTACGTATTTCCACAGGAACTGAGGAACGTGTTCCTGTTGGAGAGTTACAAATTAACGACATTATTTTAATTAAACCAGGTGAACGTGTTCCTGCTGACGGTACGATTCATAACGGTGAAACAAATATCGATGAGGCAGCAATCACAGGAGAACCTATTCCAAATGAGAAAAGACATGGCGATGAAGTATTTGCCGGTACTGTAAATTTACGTGGTGCTATCGAAGTTAAAATTACGAAGCCGAGCGATCAAACATTATTCCAAAAGATTATCCGTCTCGTCCAAAGTGCACAAAGTGAAAAATCACCATCACAACTATTCATCGAAAAGTTTGAAGGAACATACGTAAAAGGTGTACTACTCGTTGTTGCGCTTATGATGTTCGTTCCTCATTTCTTACTTGACTGGAGCTGGAATGAAACGTTTTATCGCGCTATGATCTTACTTGTAGTCGCATCTCCTTGTGCACTCGTAGCTGCCATTACACCAGCTACGTTATCAGCCATTTCTAACGGAGCGAGAAACGGTATTCTCTTTAAAGGCGGTATACATTTAGAACGCCTTGCTTCTGTGAAAGCAATCGCGTTTGATAAAACAGGAACATTAACAGAAGGTAAACCTACCGTAACAGATGTATATGTTCGAGAAAATATAACAGAAAAAGAAGTACTTTCTATTACAGCATCAATTGAAAGTCACTCTACACATCCTTTAGCTGAATCCATTGTTAAATATGCACAACATGCGTACGACATTATATTAAAAAAACCAGAAAAGGTTGAAGATGTAACTGGTTTTGGTCTAAAAGGAAGATTGGAAAACAGCGCTTATAAAATAGGTAAAGCTGATTTTATCGGTGAAGAAACAAAGACATTTCATAATGGTATTTCTGCCTCACTTGAAAAAGAAGGTAAAACTGTCGTTTATATTAGTGATGAGGGAGGCATTCTTGGACTTATCGCTTTAAAAGATACGCTTCGCCAAGAAACAATAGCTGCTATTCGTGATTTACAAAGCATTGGTGTCGAAGCAATTATGATTACTGGAGATAATGAAGAAACGGCAAAAGCAATTGCCTCTGAAAGTAATATAAAGGAATATTACGCATCATGCTTACCAGAAACAAAAGTTGAAACGATTAAAAAGTTAAAAGAAAAATACGGTACAGTAGCAATGGTCGGAGACGGTATAAATGATGCACCAGCACTAGCTACTGCTAGCATTGGTGTAGCAATGGGAGAAGGAACAGACGTAGCTTTAGAAACTGCGGATGTTGTACTGATGAAGAACGAATTATCTCGACTTTCTCAAGCGATCCGTCTATCAAAACGAATGAACCGTATTGTGAAGCAAAACGTAATCTTTTCGCTAGCTGTAATTGCACTACTAATTTGTTCGAATTTTTTACAATTTTTAGCTCTTCCATTCGGTGTTATTGGCCATGAAGGAAGTACGATTCTTGTCATTTTGAATGGCTTACGATTATTAAAAGGAAACAAATAAAACGGGTCCCTCATAAAGGACCCGCTTTTTTTTAATGGTAGCTATTATGCCCATTCGCACTGCTACTCGTTTTATGCTTTGGATGCGAACTGCTTTTTTGTTTATTGTTATTTTTATTATTATGGTTCTTTTTATTATTACTCATGAAATATCCCCCCTGTTCCCTATTATTATGGAACAAGAGCTCACTTTTCATTACGGGAATTATTGTCACCCGTTCTATAATGATGGAGTAAACCATTAATTTCACCGCCAAGTAAAATTACCCATCCAGTTAAATAAAACCATAACATTAAAATAATGATACCACCGAGACCACCATATGTATTGGCGTAATTTGCAAACTTATCTACATAATAAGCAAATGAGTACGATACCACAATCCATCCTACAGTAGCAAATAACGCCCCTGAAATAACTTCTCTTCTTTTTAATTTTCGATCTGGTGCAAATGTATATAAAAAACTAAACAATGCAAATAACACGAAGAAACTCGCTACTAATCGTGTAATGCTCCATACGAAAGAGAAACTATCTGATAAACCGAGTGCTTTAAACACTGCTGCTCCAATAACTTGTCCGAATACTGGGACAATTAACGCAAAGACAATCATAAAAATGATAGCTAATGTAAACACAATTGATAACGCTCTTGTTGTAATAAAAGAACGTGTTTCCTTCACATCATAAGCGCGGTTAAAAGCATTCATAACCGCATTAACACCATTTGAGGCAAACCATAACATAGATAATAAACCAAACGATAATAAACCACCATTTTGCTGGTTTACAACTTTATCTACATTTACCTCAATTAAGTTCATTGCATCATCTGGTACATAAACCTCTAATAAACTAAGCACATCCTCTGTTTGAATGGGGATAAATCCAAGAAGCGTAATTAAGAAAACGAGCCCAGGAAAAATTGCAAGCAAGAAGAAATAAGCGAGCTGTGCTGCCAAGCCCGCTACATCATCACGCATCGTCCGGTCATATAAATCTTTACCAAACGAATAAGTACGATTTCTTCTCACCTTTTCTAAAATTTTTCTCATATATGTTTAAACGCTTTTCTTCTCTTCTTTATCTTGCTTTAACTCAATGTACGCTTCAGTTTTTTTTTCCACTGCATTTGAGTCTTTTATAAATAATTCACGCGCTTCTTTCATACCACCATCTTCAGCAACTACTGGCTCTTCTTCTGCTTTCAGCTCATCTACCTTTGGAGATACAGCTTGAATTTCAATCGTTTCTGGCTTTTCTTCTGGCTCAACTTTTTTCTTACTAAAAATTTCTTTCGTTTCTTTTAACGTCTCTACAACAGATGGCGTTAATTTTTTAATTTCTGCTACTTTCGCTTTTACCACATTGAAATCAGCAAGTTCGCGTCCTTTATCTGTAACAGTTTGCACTTTTTCTTTGATCTTTGCATTTTCACCAATTTCAATCATCTTTGTTTTTGCTTTTTCTGCTGTATTTTTTACTTTTTCACGGTTTTCTTTCTTTAACATGGATACAGCTACACCTGCCGCTACACCAATCGCAATGTTTCGAGCAATATTATTTTTCTTTGCCATATTCCTTCACCCTTTCATTTCTTATGTTAGAAAGTATTTCTTTCTAAGCTTCCTCATATTCCTTGTTCATTTCGAATGAAAGCTAATAGCTTTGCACACCCTTCTGTTACAAGGTCATATACTTCTTGGAAATTCCCTGTATAGTAAGGGTCAGGAACGTCTGTCCAGCCACCGTCTGGAACAAAGTCGGACAGTCTACCAATATAGCCTCCAGTTTTACCTAAACTTTTTAAATCTGCTATATTCTTGTTGTCCATGGCAATAATATAATCAAACTTTGTTAAGTCTTCTTTTTCTACTTGCCTTGCTTTAATTCCTTCAAAAGTGACTGCATTTTCTTTTAAAATTTTTTGTGTTCCTTTATGTGGCGGATGGCCAACATGCCAATCTCCAGTTCCTGCAGAATCAATGACAATTTTCTCTTCGAGTCCCTCTTTTACGACAAGATCTCGAAAAATCGCTTCTGCCATTGGAGAACGGCAAATGTTCCCAAGACAAACAAACAATACTTGAACCATGTTTTTGTTTCTTCCCTTCTTGGTGCATTTCTTAATATATACTTATAGTATAAACAACCAATTATTAAATATAAAGGAAATCCCTACTAATTTAATAGGATTGAAAAGATTCATTAACGAAAATGATAAAAAATGTTAAGATAGCCTTATGTTATTTTAAAGGGGGACACTTCGGTGGATTTATCCGTAAAGTCAGAAGAAAACGTTGAATATATGGTCGAAGCTATTAAAGAAAAATTACGTATGGTTAATGCTGGAGCGATGAGAGCTGCTAGTTTTAACGAAGAAATGTACGAAGATTTACGTGACATTTATGATCATGTTATGAAACGTGAAACTTTCAGCATTAGTGAAATGCAAGCTATTACAGAAGAATTAGGTACATTAATTAAAAAGTAAAAAAGCCTCTCTTATATGAGGCTCTTTTTTATTTCCAACAAATTCATGACAACTCTTCTCTTTCCCTCAACCAACTGTAAAATATTGTACAATAGAAGTAGAACCTCATCTTAGATTTTTTCTCCATACATACTACTCACAAATAATAGCAACACTACCATTGCTAACTGTTTTTACTGGAGGTGCTTACTTATGAGCAATTGGTACAGTAAGACGAAAGATCAAACATTAATTGACCTAGAAACAAACGAACAACACGGTTTAACAGATGAGATTGTAAGTGACCGTTTAAAGCAATACGGTTCTAATGAATTAGCTACAAAACAAAAACGCACTTTATGGCAGCGTATTTTCGCCCAAATTAATGACGTCCTCGTATATGTCCTTATTATTGCTGCCCTTATTTCTGCCTTTGTAGGTGAATGGGCGGATGCCAGTATTATCGGGCTCGTTGTAGTTTTAAATGCTGTTATCGGTGTTGTCCAAGAATCGAAAGCAGAACAAGCTTTAGAGGCATTGAAAAAGATGGCGACGCCTAAAGCTATCGTCAAGAGAAATGGTGAACTAAAAGAAATTCCATCTGAGCACGTCGTTCCAGGGGATATCGTTATGCTCGACGCCGGACGATATATCCCATGCGATTTACGCCTTATCGAAACCGCAAATTTAAAAGTTGAAGAATCTGCTCTAACTGGTGAATCTGTCCCTGTTGATAAAGATGCAATCTACCACCCTTCCATGCAAAGTGATGAGCAAGTACCACTCGGCGACCAAAAAAACATGGCCTTTATGTCTACTCTTGTAACATACGGAAGAGGCGTCGGTGTTGCTGTTGAAACTGGAATGAACTCACAAATTGGTAAGATTGCTACCCTGTTACATGAAGCAGACGATGATATGACACCACTTCAAAAAAGCTTAGCACAAGTCGGAAAGTATTTAGGCTTTGTTGCTGTAGCTATTTGTATCGTGATGTTTCTCATCGGCTTTTTACAAGGACGAGATACACTAGAAATGTTTATGACTGCTATTAGTTTAGCCGTTGCAGCTATTCCAGAAGGCTTGCCAGCTATCGTTTCCATCGTTCTTGCAATTGGTGTGCAGCGTATGATTAAACAAAACGTCATCATCCGTAAACTTCCTGCTGTTGAAGCTCTCGGGTCTGTCACAATTATTTGTTCAGATAAAACAGGCACATTAACGCAAAACAAAATGACTGTTACTCACTTTTATAGTGATAACACATACGATCACTTAGAACATTTGAATGTAAATAATGATACGCAACGTCTATTGTTAGAGAATATGGTGCTATGTAATGATGCGTCTTACAATAACGAATCACAAACCGGGGACCCGACTGAAATTGCTCTTCTGGTGGCCGGAAGCACTTTTAACATGCAAAAAGATCATTTAGAAAAAATACATGAACGTGTTAACGAGCTACCTTTCGACTCAGATCGTAAAATGATGTCAACCGTGCATACATACGATGAAAACTGCTATAGCATGACGAAAGGTGCTATCGATAAGCTCTTACCTCGATGTAACCATATTTTTAAAAACGGGAAAATCGAGATTTTAACTGATTCTGATAAAAATCAAATATTAGAATCTGCCGGAGCAATGTCTCAAGAAGCTTTAAGAGTACTTTCATTCGCATTTAAAAAATACAATTCAAACGATGTGGATATAAATCATCTTGAAGAAAATCTTATCTTTATCGGTCTTGTCGGTATGATTGATCCACCGCGAACTGAAGTGAAAGATTCAATTACAGAATGTAAAAAAGCCGGTATTCGCACAGTTATGATTACCGGTGACCATAAAGATACCGCCTTTGCAATTGCCAAAGAACTTGGCATTGCTGAAGAAATATCTGAAATTATGATTGGAACTGAATTAGATAACATTTCAGATACAGAACTAGCTAGCAAAATTAATCATTTAAATGTATTCGCTAGAGTCTCTCCAGAGCATAAAGTGAAAATTGTAAAGGCATTACGCGCAAAAGGAAATATCGTTTCTATGACTGGTGATGGTGTCAATGATGCACCATCTTTAAAGCAAGCTGATGTTGGCGTAGCGATGGGCATTACAGGAACAGATGTCGCAAAAGGAGCAGCTGATGTCGTGTTAACAGATGATAATTTCTCATCTATCGTGAAAGCTGTTGAGGAAGGTAGAAATATTTATCGTAACATAAAAAAATCAATTCTCTTCCTACTCTCTTGTAACTTTGGAGAAATTATCGCTTTATTTTTAGCGATTTTACTTGGCTGGGCAACACCCCTACGACCTATTCATATTTTGTGGGTAAATTTAATTACAGATACACTGCCTGCATTATCACTTGGGGTTGATCCTGAAGATCCAGATGTGATGAAGGAAAAACCACGACATGCGAAAGAAAGCCTATTTAGTGGTAGCGTTCCTTTTCTTATTTTCAATGGGGCTGTCATTGGGATTTTAACGTTAATAGCCTTTATCGCCGGAGCAAAATTCTATACTGGAGATACAAATTTATTCCCTCTTTTCCCAGAGCGAATTGATGAGGATGCTCTATTACATGCCCAAACGATGGCATTTGTCGTTCTTAGTTTTTCTCAGCTTGTTCATTCATTTAACTTGCGTTCAAGAACGAAATCGATTTTTTCAATTGGGATCTTTACAAATAAATATTTAGTCTTCTCCCTTCTTATCGGTGTTCTTATGCAAGTTTGTATCATCTCCATCCCGCCCCTTGCAAATATATTCGGTGTACATGCATTAACGATGCGAGATTGGGGATTTGTTCTCTTATTAAGTATCATTCCACTTGTTGTGAATGAAATTATTAAATTAGTGAAGAGAAACTAAAAGGCAATGAGGACTATTCCTCATTGCCTTTTCATTTATCCTTGTAATTCTTTTTTGATATTCTCTGTTAATGTAGCCATACGCTTGCGACTTTCTTCACGCTCACGTTTATTTTGTTCTTCAATTTGTTGTGTTTCTTGCATACCTCTTGAAATAATGTTCCAAGTTTCCTCAAGTGTTTCCATTTTAATACTAGAAGAACCTGATAATCTCGCTACTTCTACACTTTGCGTTGCGATATTTTGTGCATTTTTCTTAAGTAATTCATTTGTACGGCGATCAAGTTCAGCCATAGAATCTGCAACAAGCTTTTGACGTTTCGCATTTACTGCTTGAATGATACCATTTTTAAAGATAGGAATCGTCGTAATAAATGCTGTATTGATTTTACCAATTAATTTATTATTACCACGTTGAATCATGCGAATTTGTGGTGCTGTAAGTAGCGCAACCATACGAGCTTTTTCTAAATCATCAATACGTTGCTCTAAAATTTCAACCGAGTTTTTAAGCGACTCTAATTCAATACCTGCTAATTGATCATTATTACGCACGCGCTCTTCATACATCGGAACTAATTCTGTATTTAAACGCTCTAATAACATTTCTCCTGCTACTACATACTTCTCTAAGTCTAAATAATATTTTAAGTTTTGCTCATACAAGCCATCTAACGTACCAATTGATTTTTTCATCTCATCTTGGTACTTCGTAATTTCCACATAAACTTTATCAATTTCGCGGCCCATCGTTTGATATTTACTAAAGATTTGTTCTATCATTTTATCCGCTTTTTTGAACATGCGCGAGAAGAAACCACTTTTTTCTTCCGCAAAGTCTTTACTATCAAATCTGTCCATAATTTTACCAAGTTGCTTTAACAATTCACCAGAATCTTCTATCTTTGATAGAGACATTGTATGTAAAATTTGATCAGCGAAACGTGAAATTTCCATAGAAGGTTCTTTTCCAAGTTCAATTAATTCCAGTTGATCTTTAATATCTACTGCGTTATAAATACGTTGCACATCTGCATCTTGTCTAAGTTGCAAGCGAACATCTTGTGCGGTTTGCTCATTCAATTCAGTTTTCGAATCTAGTACGACTGGGTTATTCATATGGTATTCTCCCTTTCCTTATAAAAATGGACGAAATAGTCCTTTTATTGTTTGTGATAAATTTTTATAGGCTGATGAACCATGAAACTCAAGATCGAAATTAACTTCTTCAAGCCAATGGGAATCGAATGCTCCTGCTTCAACATACGGTTCAATATCGTTTCTGCCCGTGGGATTGAAATGGAATACATCTACTCCAATTTGATTCAAAAATAGTAATAAAACAGCGTCAGAACGAGTTAATTCTCCACTCTTCTCATTATTAAATATAACAATTTTCGGTACATCTTGTGAATAATCAAATTTCTCAAGCTGTTCTAAAATATTAGGTGGTATTTGAGAAAGTTGTGCGAAAACATACAGTGCTAAATCTTGTTTCGTTTCTTTCGCAATTGGTTTGCACATTTCACTTTCGCACGTATGGATAATCGCCTCTGCAATCCCATGTTGTAAACCTTCCGGTAAACGCTTATGCGGCCACCAATGGCTATTCATAATTAGATCAGGATGTAATTTCCCAGCTCGGTCCAATGCATCTCGATAATGATATTGGAAATTTGCTTTTTGCTCTTTCGTAAATGGGAATGTATTAATTAATAAACTGTTATCAAATGATGTAACAACCTTTAATCGTTGAAAATATTCTTTATCATTCTTTGAAACGCCTGATATTTTCGCAAATAAAGAAGGAATATAAATATGTTTATTTTCAACAAAGAATGTTGGACGTACAAATGCCTTTTCTTTCGTAATTAAAAAGAGTTCATCATATGTCGTTTTTAACGTACGTGCTACAGGTGTATACGAACGAAATTGCCACGGTTTATATAATAGTGAATTATCGTGGTGAAGTACTTGTTCAATTTCTTTCGAAGCTTGATACGCTACTGTTGCAACACGCTCACGTCGACGATCAGGGAATGGTTCAAGCGAAATGCGACCCGGATGAGATACAACAAAAGTTCTTCCCTCTTCATCAATATTTTCAAATCCATCTTTTCCTTCGGGGTGATAATAAAGCACATCACAACCGAGCATAATAAGAAAATATAAGAAATATATACGGCTTTCCTGTGCATCACCATACCAAACGATACGCGGCATTTGTTTCTTATAATTAATCGTAGAGAACCACTTCGCTACGTAATTTTCGCTTAGTTTAATTATGTCGATTAAGAAACGACGGAAACCTTCTGTCTTTAACGACTGATTATGTTGTTTCTCATATAATTTCAATACTGAAATGAACGTCGCATGTATGTAATGCTGTAAATCAGGATTGTCTACTTTCGGTAAAAGTTGTTTCCCAGATAAGTGTGCAACTAGCCTATTTACTGTCAGACCATTTGGTGCTTCTTGATGTAATCCGAACACTTCTTGAATATGACGAAGCTTTTCCGAATCAATCACTTTGTTTAAATTTTGTTCGTGTAAAACTTCGATTCCTTTCGCTTCACTATAATCAAACAGTTCATTAAAATATTCATCTACATCATTAGGAACGCCAAGGATTCGACATGCTATATAACTAAATTTCATTTCATTCTCTGTCAGCTCATATTGTGGGCGTTTTTCTAAAAGTGTTTCAAATTGCTTTAAATCTGATTCATCTTTTAATGCATATGGTTGAAGTGTAAAACGTGAAAACACAACAGTTCACCTCCAAAAACATTTACGTTTTTTCTAAATCTTTCTTCTATTATAAACTATTTTTGGTTATAAAAAATGGGCGCTCGTAAAACGAGCAAACCCATTTCAATTATTTATTGTCTTCTTTAGTAGCTGCAACTTCTTCTTTAGCTTGTCCAGAATTCTTCATGTAGTGAATTATAAATGTTGCTCCAAATGCTACAACTAAAATAATGAAGAACAGTGTATGACTAATATGAATATCAATTAGAGACAATAGCATTTTCGATGCGATAATTAAGATTAAAATATATGCTGTCGTTTCAAGCTCTGGAATACGCTCTAACAATTTTAAGAATACACCAGCGATACCACGCATCATTAAAATACCTAGCATTCCGCCTAATAATAAAATCCAAACTTCATTAGATACACCAAATGCAGCAAGTACGCTATCTACAGAGAACGCGATATCCATTAATTCAACCATCGCAACTGTTCCCCAGAAGACACCGAACATTCTAAAGAAAATACTGTTTTGATTCATACCGTGAGCTTCGTCTTCTTCACTTGCACCTTTACGCTTATCAATAAAGTATTTTACTGATAACCAAGCAAGGTAAAGTGCACCAAGAAGTTTTACCCACCATAATTTAATTAAGAACATTCCAATTCCAATCGCAATAAAGCGGAACACATAAGCTCCAATAAGTCCATAGAATAATGCTTTTTTACGTTTTTCTTCCGGAAGGTGTTTTACCATTACTGCTAACACAAGTGCGTTATCGGCAGATAACAAACCTTCAAGTACAACAAGTGTACCTATTAATCCCCAAGATACTGGATCTTGCAACACTTTAATCCACATGTCCAAGTCGAAAAACTGAGCATACGTATCAAGGATTCCTTGCAAAATACTCATCTTACCTTTATCCCCTATTCTTTGCTAGATTTATAGAAAGGTCAAAAAAAGGAAACGAATATCGTTTCCTTTCTATGCATCCAAGCCATACGCTCTTACAAGCGCACCTAAACCACCTTGGAATCCACTTCCTACTGCATTAAACTTCCACTGTCCATTATGACGGTATAATTCACAAAAGACAACTGCTGTTTCGATGGAGAAATCTTCCCCTAAATCAAAACGAAGAACTTCTTCATTCGTCTCTTCATTTGCTAAACGAACAAACGCATTTCCTACTTGTCCAAAGTTTTGACTACGGCCTTCTGCATCATAAATCGTAACTGTAATAGCAATTCTGTGCACATCTGCTGGAACTTTCTTTAAGTCCACAACAAGTTGCTCATCGTCACCTTCACCTTCACCTGTACGGTTATCTCCTGTATGTAAAACAGATCCACAAGGAGACTGTAAATTATTATAGAAGATAAAATCAGTTTCCTTCGTACATTTTCCGTTTGCATCTAATAAAAAGGCAGATGCATCTAAATCGAAATCTGATCCACCGTCATAAGATTTAATATCCCATCCAAGACCAATTACTGCTTTTGTTAAACCAGGGCTTGTCTTACCCAAATCAATTTTCTGTCCTTTTTGTAATTGAATAACCATCTATATTCACCTCTATATTTTTATCTTTAAAAATATATCCATCGGTAAACATACATTTCACCGATGGATATATAAATTAAATCTATTACTCTACGTCTAAACCAAAGTTATTACATAGAGACGCTAATCCACCTTGGAATCCACTTCCGATTGCATTGAATTTCCAGTCACCTGCATGACGGTATAATTCACCTACTACTACGGCTGTTTCAATAGAGAAATCTTCTCCTAAATCGTAACGAATTAATTCTGCATTCTTTTCTTCATCTAAAATACGTACGAAAGAGTTAGAAACTTGTCCGAAGTTTTGGCTACGACCTTCTCCATCATAGATTGTAATTGTGAAACAAATACGTTCGATATGTGCAGGTACATTTTTCAAATCTACTTTGATCGATTCGTCATCGCCTTCACCTTCGCCAGTTCGGTTATCTCCTAAATGCTCGACAGCACCATTCGCACCTTTTGGGTTATTATAGAAGACGAAATCCTCTGCACCTGAAACTTTACCGTTAGCGCCTACTAAGAAAATACTAACATCTAAATCGAAATCGTTTTGTCCGTCATAACGATTCGTATCCCAACCTAGTCCTACAAGAACTTTTGAAAGACCCGGATTCGTTTTTGTTAAGTCTACCTTTTGTCCTTTTTTCAATGAAATTGATGCCATATTCAATTCCTCCTCGGTTTATTTTATTGATAACGTGATACAATCTCACTTAAGTTTTTATCTTGTGTGCCTTCTCCAACAGCTGAAAACTTCCATTCACTTCCGTGACGATACATTTCACCTGCAATTAGAGTCGTTTTGCCAGCATAATTATCCGATAAATTATAGCGTGCTAATTCTTCACCAGTTTGCGGGTTTTGAATACGAATATATGCATTACGAATCATCCCGAAATCTTGACGACGATTTACACAGTCATAAATATTTACAACGAATACTAAACGATTAATACGGCTCGGAACTTTATGTAATTCTACGAAAATTGTTTCGTCATCACCAGCGCCTTCACCTGTTAAATTATCTCCTGAATGAATAATACTACCACAAGTAGAAAGTTTATTTCCGAAGTAAACTAAATCATTTTTGTTTAAAAAACGATCTCCTTCTAACATAACAACAGATGCATCACAATCTACATTTGGTTTACTTCCAAATAATGAAGACAGAAATCCACCTGATTGCCCAATTGGATCCCAGCCTAAGCCAACCTGTAGTTTTGCTACTTTTGGTTGTCCTTTCGTTAAATCGATCTTTTGACCTTTTTCTAAAATAATAGGCATGAAGTTTCTCCCTTTCTACAAAGCATTTTCCAAATCGGAAAATATTGTATTCTTCTCTTATATTGTAGCATTATTTACCTAGCGATAAAAAGGATAAATTCTCAGTTATATGAAAACATTCATATAATTTACTTATGATGATGTAAGAAGTGGTAAATAGCACCAATCATTCCTGCACAATTACCGTTTTGTGCAAGTTCAATCTCACAATTATTATAAATCTCTTGATTTAAGTATTTACTGACCTCTTCTTTTACTTCTTTTAAAAACTCATTTCCTCTATCGGTAATTCCTCCACCAATAATAATCTTTTCTGGATTGAAAATATAAGCAAGATTACTAATTCCGATTGCCAAATGTTTAAAGAAGATCCTAACTGCTTGAGCAACTTCCTGATCTCCTTTATCATACAACTCGAAAATTAATCTCCCATTCCACTCACCTTTGCCTTTATATTTTCTGACAAGACGAATTAATCCTGAAATCGAGGCAACCTCTTCAAACGGTTTTCCTTCTATTAACATATTCCCCCATTCACCAGCACTAAATGAATGCCCTCGGTACAATTCTCCGTCTATAAAAATCGCTCCCCCAATCCCTGTTCCAAGGGTGAGCATAATAAAGTTCTCTTTCTCTCTTCCACTACCATTCCATTTTTCTCCAAACGCTGCACAATTCACATCATTGTCAATCGATACTGGAACTTTTAATATCTCTTGCAATCTATCAATAATAGGAATAGTACGATATCCCGGAATATGATCCGCACCTCCCGTCACAATTCCTTTACTAATATCAACAATCCCCGTGGTGCTAATACCAATTCCTGCAATAGTATGTTCATTCATTATTTTTTTTGATACATATATAAGTTTTTGAATAGTTTGTTCTCCGCCTAAATGAATTTCTGTTGCAACTGTTTTACGCTTTAATACTCTCCCTATTTCTGAAACAATGCCATACTTAATTTGCGTACCGCCAATATCAAACGCTATATACTCTTTCATCTACTGCCACTTCCTCTACCGTTCTGAATGTAAATTCTCCGCCTCTACTATTTGTAGGAAATCTACATTAACTCTTTTCTGCTTTGAGAAATACACCACCTTTTTCTATATATAGTTTTTTTTGCATAAAACTCTTTTTCCTAAGAAATATTACAAAGGGATGTATTTTAGATGGAATATTAATTTCTTAGGAGGAAAACCATGACGAAAATCTTCATTTTAGCATCAACACTCTCTTTATCTTTTTTTAGCGGTTTAAATATTGGTAATGCTGCAACTGAAAACTTCCGCCCATTAACAAACGCTATTGTACAAAATAGTGATCATTTTGCAGAAGGAAACTCAAAGGATAATAATAAACCTCCAGGAAATAACGGTTCTCAGAACGATAGTGGTTCTGGTGACAACGGTTCTGGCGGCAATGGTTCTGGTGGCAGTGGCTCTGGCGACAACGGCTCTGGTGGCAGTGGCTCTGGCGACAATGGTTCCGGCGGTAACGGCTCTGGCGACAATGGTTCCGGCGGTAACGGCTCTGGTGGCAATGGTTCCGGCGGTAACGGCTCTGGTGGCAGTAGCTCTGGTGACAACGGTTCTGGTGGCAACGGCTCTGGTGGCAGTGGCTCTGGTGGCAGTGGCTCTGGCGACAACGGTTCTGGCGGCAATGGTTCCGGCGGTAACGGTTCTGGTGGCAGTAGCTCTGGTGACAACGGTTCTGGTGGCAACGGCTCTGGTGGCAACGGCTCTGGTGGCAATGGTTCTGGCGGCAACGGCTCTGGTGGCAACGGCTCTGGTGGCAATGGTTCTGGTGGCAATGGTTCTGGTGGCAATGGCTCTGGTGGCAATGGCTCTGGTGGCAATGGCTCTAAAGGCGGTAATCGTGTTAAAGGCGATAGCAGTTCTCAAGGTGGTAATGGCTCTCAGGGCGGTAACCGTGTTAAAGGCGATAGCAGTGGAAACGGCTCTCAAGGTGGCAATGTAAAAGATAATGCGAAAAAACAAGGCGATAAGTTACCGAATACGGCAACACATTATCCTGCATCTATTTTAATGGGGCTTTCAACATTCCTAATTGGTATGTTACTATTTATTCGCCGTAAAAACGCAAAATAAAACACATCCTTCCACTAAAAAATACATGAAATAAATTGTAAAAACTAAAAGGACTTTAGGTTGCATTTTATTATGCAGCCTAAAGTCCTTTTTATCACCTATCAGAAGGATTATTAATACGCTTTTCCCCAATACACCATTTGTTTAGCTTCTTTACCACAACAAATACATTCGTCAGCTAAATGCTCTTGCTCAAAAGGCATACAACGTGAAGATACTCCAACTTCTTCTTTTAGTTTCTCTTCACAAGCTAATTCTCCGCACCACATTGCCTTAATAAATCCTTGCTTTTCATCAGCTACTTGTTTCATCTCTTCAAAATTCGTCGCACTATACGTATTCTCATCGCGAAATACTTTTGCCTTATTAAATAAAGAGTCATGAATTTCCTCAAGTAGTGCTGGAATACGTTCTTCTAATTGATCCATTGATATAAATTCTTTTTCTTTCGTATCTCTTCTTACAAGTACAACTTGATTCTTTTCAATATCTTTAGGCCCAACTTCTAATCGAATTGGAATGCCCTTCATTTCATACTCATTAAATTTCCAGCCCGGTGTTTTATTACTAGCATCTATTTTCACGCGTGCAACTTTTTGAATATGTCCTTGTAACTCTGTTGCTTTCGCTAAAACTCCTTCTTTATGCTGAGCAATTGGTACGATAACAACTTGCACTGGAGCAACTTTTGGTGGCATTACAAGTCCATTATTATCGCTATGAACCATAATTAGCCCACCTATCATTCTTGTTGATACACCCCAAGATGTTTGGTGTACATATTGCCACTTACCGTTACGATCTAAAAATTTAATATCAAATGCTTCAGAGAAATTCGTTCCAAAGTTATGGGATGTTCCTGTTTGAAGTGCTTTCCCATCATGCATTAAGCTTTCAATTGTATAAGTTGCCTTTGCTCCAGCAAACTTCTCTTTTTCTGTTTTTTGTCCTTTAATAACTGGTATCGCTAAATAATCCTCACAGAAAGAAGCATATAAGTTTAAAATATTTAATGTTTCAGCCTGCGATTCTTCTGCTGTTTCATGGATTGTATGACCCTCTTGCCATAAAAATTCAGTCGTACGAAGGAATGGTCTAGTTGTCTTCTCCCAACGAACTACTGAACACCACTGGTTGTATAATTTTGGCAAATCATTATAGGATTGCACAATTTTTGAAAAATGCTCACAGAATAAAGTTTCAGATGTAGGACGTACACAAAGTCTTTCCGCTAACTTTTCATCTCCGCCATGCGTAACCCATGCTACTTCAGGAGCAAACCCTTCAACATGATCCTTCTCTTTTTGCAATAAACTCTCTGGGATAAACATTGGCATATATACATTTTCATGGCCAGTTTCTTTTAGCTTCTCATCCATCACCTTCTGCATATTCTCCCATAAGGCATAACCATATGGACGTAAAATCATGCACCCTTTTACACTTGAATAATCAACCAGTTCGGCTTTTTTTACAATATCGGTATACCACTGCGCAAAGTCCTCTTCCATCTTCGTAATGGCTTGCACTTGTTCTTTTGCCATAGTCAGTCTTCCTCCTTCTTCTAGAAAATACAAAAAAGCCCGCGTCCCTAAATAGGGACCGAGCTTTGCCGGCGTTACCACCCTGATTCATACACAAAAATTGTATATGCTCTCTTCTTGATAACGGGAAATTCCCGCTGCATATGCAGAACTCAAAGGCAGGTTCCATATTGCCTTTTTAAGAATCTTTCAGCCTGGCGGATTCTCTCTCTGCTAAAAAGGTTGAACATGTACTAGTCCTTTTTCATCGTTATAATGAAATAAATTTGTTGATTATCATAATACAAATTCTTTTTTAAAACAATAGCTAATTTTCTTATTATTATATATTCTTTTCGTTTTTTACAGTTTTATACGTAGCTTTTTCGAGAGATTTTTACAAGTTGATGTGCAATCATACCAATAAGTGTACCTAGTAGAACGAAGAAACCAATAAATCCATATCCCATTCCTTCCCACCCACCAATAACCATCATGGTAACAGGAAATGATGCTAAGCAAAGAAGTATTACAATCAGTGCAAATATAATATCAAACTGTTTGTCTGGAAAACGTTTCTTTAGTAAATATGAAATAGCAAATACAAGGAGAATTGTGATGCCACCAATGATGTAAAATATACCGAATCCATCTAACCAGTCCATACTATTCCCTCCGTCCGTAGATTCCCTTATACTTATTATATGTTTAATTTTTCTGAAAATAAACAATAAATTTTATTCGAAAACATATTTTTATTACTAGGTATTAATAGTAATATATAAGAATAGGTTTTATATAATTAGGAGGATTACTTTATGGATAAAGCATTAACGAATCGTGTCATTATTTTATCATTCGACTGTTTATCAGCTTTAGATTTTCCTATACTACAAAAACTACCTCATTTCCAATCTCTAATAAAAAAGGGCACGGTTGTCGAAAAAGTAGAACCAATTTATCCTTCTGTAACATATCCAAGCCACTCAACAATCGTAACCGGTAATTATCCTAACAAGCACGGTGTTGTTAGTAATACGTTACTTCAACCAGGACGTGAATCACCTGATTGGCATTGGTACCGAAAATCGATAAAAGGAACAACATTGTATGATGAAGCGCGTAAAGCAAATTTAACGACAGCTGCCCTTCTATGGCCTGTTACTGGGAGAGCAAACATTGATTACAATTTACCAGAAATTTTCCCCAATAGACCGTGGCAAAATCAAGTGTTAGTTTCCTTATTTAGCGGTAGCCCACTATACCAATTAGATTTAAATCGTCGTTTCGGCCATATAAGAAATGGTTTATCACAACCAGAGCTGGATGATTTCGTCCTCGCCTCTGCTGTACACACCATTCAGACGAAAAAGCCTAATGTTATGTTCGTACATTTCACTGATTTAGACACGCAAAGACATTATCATGGCTTTGAATCTAACGAAACAATAGCTGCAATTCATAGACATGATGAGCGGCTAGGGAAAATTATTCAAACTTTAAAAGACAGTGATCTATACGAAGAAAGTACAATTATTGCCCTTGGTGATCATAGCGCTTTAAGTGAAAACAAATCCATCCAATTAAATGTGCTATTCCATCAAAGAGGACTTATATCTCTTAATAAAAAAGGCAAATTAGTAGACTGGAAAGCCTATTGCCAAAGTTGTGATGGCTCTGCCTATGTATATGTGAAAGACAAAAATGATACGGATACAATTCGAGAAGTACAACTACTCCTTGAAGAACTGCTGCAAAATAAACAGAATGGAATTGAATTTATACTTCATGATGAAGCTGCGAAAGACCGCGGTGCAGATGGTAATTGTTTATTTATGTTAGAAGCACAAGAGGGTTATTATTTCACTGAAAACTATACAGGAGATTTTATAAAAGAAATTACTGAAAAAGATGTTACGCCTAGTAAAAAATATACATTTGGTACGCATGGATACTCTCCAACAAAACCTAACTATGAAACAATTTTTATCGCTGCTGGGAAAGGAATAAAAAGCGGCGTTACCGTCCCGTACATGAGGCTTATTGATGAAGGTCCAACTATCGCTAGACTACTCGGTTTACACTTAGGTGAAACAGACGGAGCAATTGTAGAGGATTTACTCCAATTGTAAAGAACTGTGTATATATGTAAAAGTTATGTAAAATTCATCACTGTTTCTCTTTTTATAATTTTTATTTTTGTACACTGTTAGTAAAACAAATTTAAGGGGGAACATTATATGAAAAAAATGTCCAGACAAGAAAAAAGCTGGATATTATACGATTGGGCGAACTCGGTATATTCGCTCGTCATTACAACTGCATTATTTCCAATTTACTTTAAAGCAGCTGCAAAAGAAGCTGGACTATCCGGGGCAACTTCAACAGCATATTGGGGATATGCAAACTCGTTCGCTACACTTTTAATTTCTATACTTGCTCCTATTCTCGGCACAGTTGCTGATTATAAAGGATTTAAAAAACGATTTTTCACATTCTTCTTTGGACTCGGTATCGTATTTACAAGTATGTTAGCAGTCGTTCCAACATCTCAGTGGTACTTATTATTAGGATGCTATATGCTCGCCTTAGTCGGTTTTGCTGGAGCAAACATTTTTTATGATGCATTTTTAGTAGATGTCACTTCTGAAGATAGAATGGATCGAATTTCTACGCGAGGTTTCGCATTAGGCTATATTGGGAGTACTATTCCTTTCATCGGTTGTATCGCTCTTATTATTCTTTCTCAAAAAGGAACTATCCCTTTATCTGTTGGTATCGCTAGTCAAATTTCATTTGCGATAACAGCTCTTTGGTGGGGGTTATTTACAATTCCAATGCTAAAAAACGTAGAGCAAAAGCACTATATTGAACGTCACCCTAGACCAATTACAATGAGCTTCAAACGCCTTGCTGCTACTTTTAAAAATATTAAAGAATATAAAACTGTATTCATGTTCCTAATCGCTTACTTTTTCTATATTGATGGGGTCGATACAATTATTACCATGTCCACCGCTTACGGAACAGATCTCGGTATCAGTGCAACTAATCTATTAATCATATTATTTGTAACACAAATTGTCGCTTGTCCATTTGCTTTATTATATGGAAAATTATCAGCAACATTTACAGGTAAAAAAATGCTATATGTCGGTATCATTATTTATATCATCATTTGCATATATGCTTATTTCTTAAAAACGACACTTGATTTTTGGATTTTAGCAATGTTAGTTGCTACATCTCAAGGTGGTATTCAAGCACTAAGTCGTTCATACTTTGCAAAACTAGTACCAAAAGAATCTGCTAATGAATTCTTCGGATTTTATAATATCTTTGGTAAGTTCGCCGCAATTATGGGCCCGGTATTAGTCGGTGTTACAACGCAATTAACAGGAAAAACAAACGCTGGTGTTCTTAGTATTATTGTTCTGTTTATTATCGGTGGATTCTTATTAACTAGAGTTCCAGAAAATAATACATCCGTTACACCACCTAGTCCAAAGACTAAAACGCTATAAGAAAAGATCCTCTTCTCATGAGAAGAGGATCTTTTTTATTTTTAACGGTGCGCCTTATAATAAACGACTCTACTGCTTGTACAAAAATAATTTATCAACAGTTGTTCCTAATACTTCAGCTAAACGGAATGCTAACGCTAAGCTTGGATCATATTTATTATTCTCAATTGCATTTATCGTCTGTCTAGAAACCTTGCATTTATCAGCTAATGCGCCTTGTGAAATATTATTTTCAGTGCGTAATTCATAGATTTGATTTTTCACACCATTGCTCCTAACCTGTAAAATCGTTTTTACAACATCAGTATATAATTGGCTCATATAGTTGTCAAAAGTTCCTCAAAGAAAAAGGGAGCAATTTTGCTCCCTTAAAATAGTTATTTCGAAGCTAACGAATTTGTTAGTTTCTCTTTATTAACGACATCTTCTTTCTTTATTTGCATGCGTAGAACTGGCCCTATCGCTAATAAAACAAGTGCCATTGCTATACAAAACACAATAACTAGTGAAGTTAGTTCCTTTAATCCTCCAGCTAGTGAAGTTCCAATTAGCATTGCCCCCATAAACAGTGGTAAAATCGTCCCGTTTACTCTTCCAACCATATTTTCTGGTACAAGTTGAATCATAAGCGTACCGACAACGATATTAACACAAGCTAAACAAATACCTGTTCCAAATCTCATGAAACTAGTAATCCAAAATGATGTAGATAGCCCTTCTACTAAAAATGACATCGCTAATATGCTCATACCGAATACGAACATCTTTTTCGGATTCACTTTTGAAGCGAAAACTGCAGCAACAATACCACCGATTAACATACCTATTCCGTCAGCTGCTGCTAAATATTGAACCGCTTCCTTTTCCATTCCAAGGCGTTCTATTACAAGAAACACCTCTAATGGATTTGTTAATCCAACAGCTAAACCCATAATAGTAAAAGTGATCGTAATCATACGTAAATTTTTCGTATGAAGAACATACTTCCAACCTTCTTTTATATCATTTTTTAATGAATCTCTCGCCACTTGCTCTTTTTCAACCCATTTTGGTAAAAATGAAAGGGCGATAGCAGATAACAAAAATAAAATGATTAAGCTATATAGTGACGTAAATAAACCAAGTTGTGTATACACAAGCGATCCTACCACTGGCCCAAAAATTAGAAATAATGACTGTAATGTTTGGTTAAATGCAATCGCATTTGCTACCTCTTCTTCTTTTACATAGCGCTTAAATATACGCGAAGATGAGGGCTGAGAAAACTGACCTACAATCGCGGAAATGAGTGTTGCAAAAAATATAGCCTGCCAATAATCAAATTTTAACAATACGACAATTCCTATAATAGACAGTACACTTAACACATCTCCAGCAACCATTGTTCTTTTCGGATTCCAACGATCTGCTAATGCACCACCAATGAACGAGAAAATAAAGATAGGTGCATACTCCATGACAGATAATAGAGACACTGAAACTGGATCATTATTTGTCCGCTCCATTATGAAATATAAAAGAGCCATATTTCTAATCCAAATTGCAAATTGTTGTAAAATATCAGATGCCATAACGAGCATAAATGCTCGGTTTTTAAATAAAGCGTTCATTTTCATTCCCCTTTCACAAACCGACCGTTCGGTCTAATTTATTCTTTAAGAAAAGCAACTGACCTATTATTCAGCTGCCATTCCTTTTAACAATACATCTATTGCCTTTTTATAAATACGCTTCAACTCTTTATAATCTAGCTCGTAGTAAAGTACTCCAAGCCCTGATAATAATCCATTCACAATATACATAAGATCACGAGTATTATCTTCACGGAACTCTCCAGACTGTATACCTGCTTCAATTAATTTCTCAAACATAACATATGATTCTCTAGTTAAAGCTAACAGTTCATCCAGAATCTCTTTACTTACAACTTGGCTCATAGAGAATTCCTCTATTGCATTTGAAATTGGTTGCTGTATGTCCTCTACATGATATTCCGCGAGACCATATAGTTTTTCAGTACTAGTGCTATACAACTTCTCTTTTTCATTCCATTTTTCAAGCCAATCATACGTATGCTGTTTCACTACAAATAAAAATAAATCTTCTTTACTTTTAAAGTGATAATAAATACTTCCTTTACTTCGCTCTGTAATTTCACAAATCTCTTCCATAGATGTAGCTGCGTAGCCCTTCTGTGAAAATAGACTTTCTGCTTTATATGCAATTTCTTTCTTTATCTCTTCTGCGCTTCTTCTCATATTCACACCTCTTTAAACCGACCGTTCAGTCTAATAATAACAAATCAAAAACCTCTATCGCAAGAGGCTATATTCCTTATTTAAGAAAATGTACTTTCAAACCAAGTTCGAATCATATGTATTGTTCCAAATTTAAATGTTAATTTAACAAGAAATACGCCTCCCGCAGCTAATAAAAATAACACTACTTTCCCCTTATTTTTCACTCTCGGTTCCCTTTTCATTTCCATTCCCCTTAGTATGTTAAAAATATTAATCAAACGTTTGTTTAACTGTGTTTATGCATATGCAAGCCAACTAATCAAACGTTTGTTTAAAAAGAAATACGCCTATATAAGGCGCATTTTCATCAATCACCACCACCGCAGCTTCCCCCGCTATCTCCCCCAAAAGACCCTCCACAATCATGTGAACCGCCATCATGCGAGCTATCATTATCAGATCCAGCAAAGAAAAATAATGGTGATGAGCTGTTAGATGAATTATGAATGTTATTTTGTTTTGTAAGATTTACCTTCTTTTTGTTCGATCGAACTGCTGTTACGATTATTCCAACTACAACAAATAATAGTATGACGATAATAAATTCCATATAAAAGCCTCCCTTATTCCTCGAATAATTGAATGGTTCTCTCTAGATTTTTAAGTGAAATGAAGCGCGATTCCCGAAGGATCTCTTTTCCATTATAAAATAATAAAACTGTTGGTCCTGTAAATACTGCATATCGCCCCGCAATCTCTTGCATATCTTGTAGTAATATCTCTATTTTCTCTACGTAATCATAATTCTCTAATACGTAATTTACTTTCCTTAACATAACATCACAAACACCACAATTTTCTGTTTTAATGAACAGAAGTACCAATTGTTGTTCTTCAATATATGTCGCTAATTCTTCTATCGTTTTAAATTTATGCATCTTATCCCTCTTAACGCAATTTATGAAATACTCTATCTTGATACATACAAAAAGCTGAACTATCTTTAATCCTTCTCTTTTCCATTACCTGCTGAAAACGAAGCGTTTTTGCTGTTAACTCTTCTCGTAATTTCTTTCTCTCTTCTTCATCATAACAGCAAGCAATTAGATCCTCTATTTTTAATATATCTTTTTGTAGTTCCATTTCTGATGGAATCATTCCCGCATTTTTTAAAATTTTATAACTCATTCTAAGTTCTGGAGGTACCATTGAAAGATCTTCTAATTGTAGTGGTTTTCCTTTTCCCGGAAGATAATCAAGATCACCATTCCGTATTGCTTGTCGAATTTTTTCTTCAGCAATGTTCAAAAACACATCCACACCATTCCCTCCTTTACATATTTTTACTATTATTTTACATGATATTTCCTTATCTTTCTACGTCTTTAATAATTGACTCCAGACAATTTTTTCTCAAATTTATTTATAATAAGCTTTTTCCTCCCATACCGATCTTTCGTTTTCATATATAGTTTGTATTCAAGCCTTTTTGTATTGAGAAAGTATGTTTTAACTTAATAAAGCGTTTACACTAAATCTTACATTTGTTACGATTTAATCACCCCCAGCTCCCTTGTATAGACTTCGTGATGTCTGATCATTTTATCTAGACGTTTCATACGTCTAGATTCATTTTGATTTATTGGCGTATGCCTTTAAATATATTTTTTATTTTGAAAGGAGAAATGGCTATGAGGTCTCAAAAATTCACACTGCTATTACTATCTCTACTACTTTTCTTACCTCTTTTTCTCACAAATTTTATTACTCCAAATCTCGCATTAGCAGATTCACCAAAGCAAAGTCAAAAAATTGTTGGGTACTTTCCTTCGTGGGGCGTTTACGGACGTAATTATCAAGTTGCTGACATTGATGCATCAAAACTTACTCACCTTAACTATGCTTTCGCGGATATTTGTTGGAATGGAAAACATGGAAACCCTTCTACTCATCCTGATAATCCAAATAAACAAACGTGGAACTGTAAAGAATCTGGTGTACCATTGCAAAATAAAGAGGTTCCTAATGGTACTCTCGTACTCGGTGAACCATGGGCTGATGTTACCAAATCGTATCCTGGTTCAGGGACAACTTGGGAAGATTGCGATAAATATGCCCGTTGCGGAAATTTCGGAGAACTAAAACGATTAAAAGCTAAATATCCTCACTTAAAAACAATTATTTCCGTTGGTGGCTGGACTTGGTCTAACCGCTTTTCTGATATGGCCGCTGATGAAAAAACAAGAAAAGTATTTGCTGAATCTACAGTATCTTTTCTTCGTGCATATGGGTTTGATGGCGTGGATTTAGACTGGGAATATCCGGGCGTTGAAACGATTCCTGGTGGTAGTTATCGTCCTGAAGATAAACAAAATTTCACTCTCCTTCTTCAAGACGTCCGAAATGCTTTGAATAAAGCAGGTGCTGAAGATGGCAAACAATATTTACTAACAATCGCTTCAGGCGCAAGCCAACGCTACGCTGATCATACAGAGCTAAAGAAAATTTCTCAAATACTCGATTGGATTAATATTATGACATATGATTTCCACGGCGGATGGGAAGCTACTTCTAATCATAATGCAGCTCTATATAAGGATCCAAATGACCCAGCAGCAAATACGAATTTTTACGTAGATGGTGCTATAGATGTTTATACAAATGAAGGTGTTCCAGTGGATAAACTAGTATTAGGCGTACCTTTTTACGGACGTGGCTGGAAAAGTTGTGGTAAAGAAAATAACGGACAATATCAACCTTGCAAACCAGGTAGTGATGGGAAACTTGCTTCTAAAGGTACTTGGGATGATTATTCTACCGGTGACACAGGTGTATATGATTACGGTGATTTAGCAGCCAATTACGTTAATAAAAATGGTTTTGTACGCTACTGGAATGACACAGCTAAAGTACCTTATTTATATAATGCAACTACAGGCACATTTATTAGCTACGATGACAATGAATCTATGAAATATAAAACAGACTATATAAAGACGAAAGGTTTAAGTGGAGCAATGTTTTGGGAACTAAGCGGGGATTGCCGTACAAGTCCAAAATATAGTTGTAGTGGTCCAAAATTACTTGATACGCTAGTAAAAGAATTACTTGGTGGACCTATTAGTCAAAAAGATACTGAGCCACCAACAAATGTTAAAAATATTGTAGTTACGAATAAAAATTCAAGCTCAGTTCAATTAAGTTGGACTGCATCCACTGATAACGTAGGCGTTACTGAATACGAAATTACTGCCGGAGAAGAAAAATGGAGTTCAACAACAAATAGCATTACAATTAAAAACTTAAAACCTAATACGGAATACACATTTTCAGTAATTGCCAAAGATGCTTCTGGAAATAAATCACAACCTACCGCTCTTACTGTCAAAACAGATGAAGCTAATACGACACCTCCTGATGGAAATGGCACTGCTACATTTTCAGTCACTTCGAATTGGGGCAGCGGTTATAACTTCTCGATTATAATCAAAAATAATGGAACGACCCCTATTAAAAATTGGAAATTAGAATTTGATTATAGCGGCAATTTAACACAAGTTTGGGATTCTAAAATTAATAGTAAAACAAATAATCATTATGTAATTACGAACGCAGGATGGAATGGCGAAATTCCTCCTGGCGGATCTATTACAATTGGTGGTGCAGGAACAGGTAATCCTGCCGAACTTTTAAATGCCGTCATTAGCGAAAACTAGACGTAATATCCATTAATTATTTCACTAAAGTTTGAATTTAGGTTCGAGCAATACCTCCTAAATTCAAACTTTTAATTTTACGAAAAATCAAAAACATTACAATAACTTATTATAATTATATTTAGTTTCTAATATGAAGTTTATATGAAGTTCATTTGAATTTTACATGAATTTCCTTTAATTTCTATTGTCTTCCTATAATATCCACATTATCCTTTACATATAGGAATTATTTTCATTCCATTTTGAACTATCTATATATATAAAGAAAGATAGTCACCTGTTAGGGAAAGGCTTTCGTATTATTATAAATATAACAAAAGAAAAAGCACGCTTATAAGCGCACCATAAGAGTGCTTCTTCATACAATTCTCATGTAAGAGTTCTCGAAAATCATGTTAATCACAAAGAAAAGACATTAGCTCATAAAAGCTAATGTCTTTTCTTTATTCATATTGTTCAGCATTCCACTCTTCTATATTCCATACTTTTGTTATCCACGATTCATAGAAAGAAGGTTCATGTGAGACAATTAAAACCGTTCCTTTATATTGTTATAACGCTTCTTTTAAAGCCATCTTAGTTTCTACATCCAAATGATTAGTCGGTTCGTCTAAAATTAAAACATCAGCTTTTTCTATTTTTTCATATAAGGAGCTAACACACTTAAAATCTCTTCTTTATCCTTTTTTAATTCGAGTGATGTTAACATATCCATCGTTCTCAGTCTAGGTAATTTCACTTGTACCTCGCCAACTATTGACGCTGGTCTTTGAGATAAAATAAATACGCGATCTGAAAGCAAGATTGCCTCATCTAAGTCATGTGTAACCATAACGATTGTTTGCTTCTCTTGATGCCAAGAGTTTAAAAGCCAGCTATGTACTTCCATTTTTGTAAATGCATCTAACTTTCCAAAAGGCTCATCAAGCAGCATAATTGGCTTTTCACACAAATATGTGCGCAGAAAACTAATTCTTTGACGCATACCACCAGACAATTCATCTGGATAATGGTCTGCATATTCATCTAGTTCGAACTGCTTTAATGCTTCCATTCCTTCTGTCAGCCTTTGTTTTTTCGGCTTTCCTTCAATTTCTAACGGAAGAACGATATTTTGCAAAGCTGATCGCCACGGTAGTAATAAATCTTGTTGTGGCATATAACTAACAACATCTTGCTCTTGTACTTGCTTATCTTTATACGTTACGTTCCCGCTTGTTGGTTTTTCAACATTTGCAATCATGTTTAATAATGTGCTTTTCCCGCAACCACTCGGTCCTACAAAGGAAACAAACTCTCCCTCTTGTATAGAGGCACTAATATTCTCTAATACATTCTTTCCGTCGAAAGATTTCACTATATTTTTTATTTGTAATCCGCTCATTTTTCACTTGGAAGGAATTCATTTGTAAAAGCATCTTTTACATCGATTTTCTTTTTAATAACTTTGTTGTCATATAAGAAATTCATGTAATTCGTCCAAATTTCTTCCTTCTGTACTCCCCATGCTTTCGCATCATCTTGATACTTCGTACTTAACCATTTCTGGCTTTCTTGAACTAAATCTTTATTTACATCTGGAACAGCTTTAATTAGAATATCAGCAGCTTCTTTCGGTTCCTTAATTGCAAAATTATAACCTTCTGTTGTTGCACTCATAAACTTTTTCACAAAGTCTTTATCTTGCTTCGTATGTTTTTCACTCGTAATAATAACAGGACTATAGAAATCAAGCGCTGGGTCTAAGTCTTTCACCATAATCGTATTTAACTCTTTTCCTTGGCGCTTCGCTTCAATTCCATCCCATCCGTAATAAATCCATTCAAAGTCTGCATCACGGCCGATTGATTTAAAGAAATCGGTTTGTCCTAAGATGATTTTTTCAACTTTATTAAAATCAGCTTGATGCTTATCCATAATCGTCTTTAATGTCGCTTCTTCTGCTGGTCCTCCCCAGCCGCCGTAACGTTTACCTTCAAAATCTTTCGGTGACGTCATATTATCTTTCTTAAGTGATGCAAATGCTGAAGTGTTATGCTGAATAATCGCTCCGACAGATACAACAGGAATCCCTTCCACACGAGCCAACGTTACATTTTCTTGTGCGCTTATTGCGAAGTCAGCTTTTCCTGATGCTATCATTTGCTCTGCTGTTACATTGTCACCCGGTTGAATAATTTCTACATCTAATCCTTGCTTTTTGTAATAATCTTTCGTTTGTGCTACATATAAGCCAGTATGATTCGTATTTGGAAACCAATCTAATACTACTTTTACTTTTTGATCTTTACTTTTACTTTCTTCTTTCTTCGCCGGATTACATCCAGCCACACCTACCGCTAATAAGGCAGCTAACATAACTTTCAAACCTTTTTTCATTTTCTGCCGTCCTTTCTATATATCCATGGTGCTGTTATTCTTGCCATAAACTCTACGATAAAATACAGGCACAATGTCACCATAACGATGATTGCTGCAACACCAAATACTCGAGCAGTCAAAAATGATTTTGTAGCCCTCGTAAGCATAACGCCTAATCCTTCACTTGCACCGAGCCATTCTCCGATAATTGCCCCCATTACGCTATATGTAACTGCAATTTTTAAGCCTGAGAAAAAGTATGGAAGCACTGCTGGAAATTTTACTTTCTGGTAAACTTGCCATTTCGTCGCCTTCATTGTTTGTAACAGCTTCAACATGTTTTTATCTACTGTTTGAAAACCTTCTAAAATACTAAGCGCAATTGGGAAGAAACAAACGAGTATTACGACCATTACTTTCGGCAACATCCCATATCCAAACCAAATAATAAATAGTGGTGCAAGTACAACAATTGGAATTGTTTGCGAAATAACGAGCAATGGATTTATTAAAATACGAAATAACGGTATAACGTCCATAATAATTGCGATGCTCGTCCCCAATAAAATTGCAAAGAATAGTCCAATTATAACTTCCTGCAGTGTTTGCATCGTATTTGGTAATAGTAAATCTTTCATCCTAATTAATTCTTGAACAATGGCAGAAGGCTTTGGTAAAATCCACGGTTCGATTTTAAATAATGAAACAGATCCTTCCCATATCGCAATGAGAAGGATAAGCCAAATAGTTGTAATAAGTTTAGATTGCTTCTGGTTTTGCATATTCATCACGGTACTTCCAAACCTTTTCATCTATCGTTACACCAGTGCTTGGACGATAATGGATTTTAATAGAAGTAATCACTTCTTCTGCTCCAGCATCGACGCAAGCTTGTTGTGCACGTTTAACGACATCAAGAAGTACATCTAATTCTCCTTCCAAAGTTGTTTCCATTGCCCCTACTTCATAACGAACTCCCGATTGTTGCACAACTTCAATTGCTTTATCGACAACAGAATATACATCTTTCGTTTTCGCTTGTGGTACTACTGAAAATGACATTGTAACTTGTTGTGACATAATAAAATCCCCCTTATAAAATTAAATTTCAAAAATAAGAAAAGGCTTTCCTACTGCGTAGGAAAGCCTTGTATGCAAGTTATTATAGAATAACATATGCTACATCACTTTAAGTAACTCCCTACGCTGGCATTATCCAGATCAGGTTGAGGGTCGATGTTTACTTACATCCTCTCAGCCAATTGGCTCCCCGGTCCTTAATTCGTTTTCATTGTAGCATGATTTATTTTATTGAACAAACAAAAGCATGCATAATCATTTCATTATTTTTGGAAAATAACCAACTTTTTCACCATGAGCTAATAACTGCTGTATAAATTCTTTATTAATTGCTGGTACTTTCAATTCTTTTTTCTTAATCCATTCATTCGTTCTACGCGTACCCATTACAATTTCAGATTGCTGCGCTCCATCTCCTGCAACTTGAGAAGCAATTAACTCTGCTATTACTTCATTTCCCTTTGCTAATTCAAGTCCGGCATTTTCATATTCTGAAAGTG
Organism: Bacillus sp. CH_48; assembly: GCF_038008465.1. Lineage (NCBI taxonomy): Bacteria > Bacillati > Bacillota > Bacilli > Caryophanales > Bacillaceae > Bacillus > Bacillus sp. CH_48. The sequence goes on from NZ_JBBOZF010000001.1 coordinate 1,104,943, forward strand.
TAACCAGTTCAAGATTGTATCCACACTCTCCAATTAGCTGTATAAATTGTTCAAACTCAATTTGATGTGGATGACAAATATGTAACGTCTCTCCTACAATTTGCGAATCTTTTAAATACGTTACAATTGATTTACTAGCAAAATCAATTGGTGTGAAATCAACTTTCCACTTCACATTTGGTGCTTTCCCAATTAATAGCATTGTTTTAATAAGACGATAAAATGCGTTTCCTTCAATATTTTGTTGGAACGAACCTGTTTCTGAATGACATGCTAAATTACCTGCACGATAAATATTTCCGCGCAAACCATTTTTCATTGCTTCACGAACAATGTTTTCCGCTTGTAGTTTACTATTTGAATATACATTCTCTAAGTCTACACTGTAATTAAAATCACCAGTTTTCATGTATGTATCCCATTGATCTACCGCTAATTCTAACGGGATACCAATCGTAGAAATAAAATGGAATGTAGCATCTTTTTCCACTAATGCTAGCATACGGCTAGTTCCTTGGACATTTATATTTTCAAATTGTTTTACATCTCCAAAATGTCTTACATCTGCACCGCAATGAATTATCGTATCCATCTTAGAACTGATGAACATAAATTCTTCTTCGCTCATCCCAAGATACTCTTCTCCCAGATCACCAGCTACGGCCTGTATACGCTGTAACCATTCTTCACATATATCATTAAAGTAACCTGTTAATGTATCTATAATTCTTTGCTGCACATCTTTGGTTGGTCTTACTAAACAATAAATAGTAGCAGATGTATCTCTCAGCAATTCATATAATATGTGTGATCCTAAATAACCAGTAGCTCCTGTTAAAAAGACATTTGAAATCTGGGTTTCTTCCAAAACGTTTGCATACTTAATAGTATCCGGTTCGTGAATCACTTTATATTCACGAAATACTTCTTCTTTCTCTACTTTTACTTCTCGCTCAATTCGAGCTAATCCATATATCGTTCTTTCTTTAAAGAAATCTTGAATTGTTAAATGTGAGAAATCTTCTTTTAACAATGTTAAGACTCGTAATACTTTCAATGAATGTCCACCAATTGTAAAGAAATCATCATGCACTCCAACTTTTGAAATTCCTAATACTTCCGCCCAAGCGTTCGCTATTTGTTTTTCTGCTTTATTAGAAGGTGCAACATATTCTTGTAGACGAACCGGTTCATACTTTTCTTCTAACTGAGCTAACTTCTTAACATCAATCTTTTTATTAGGTGTAAGTGGTAATTCATTAATATAAATTAGTTTAGATGGCACCATATAATCTGGTAATTGCTCTTGTAACTGATAAACTAATTCTGGTATTTCTTTTTTATTTAAAGTTGTATAGAACGCGATTAAATATTGGCTACCTTCCTTACTCTTCTTAGCAAAAACAGCATTTTCTTTTATATTATGATTTTGAGAAATTTCACTTTGGATTTCTCCTAGTTCAATACGATGTCCTCTAATTTTTACTTGATCATCTTTCCGATGTAAAAACTCTATATTTCCATCCTCTAGCAACTTAACGATATCACCTGTTTTATATATATTAACTATAGGATTAAAAGGGTTCGGAATAAAAGCTTCAATTGTTTTATTAGGTTTATTAAAATACCCTTTTGCTAATCCTACTGAATCTATATATAATTCACCAGGTACACCAATTGGACAAAGATTCATATTCTCATCCAAAATCATAACTTGATAATTAGAACATGGTTTACCAATGGGAATACTCGCAACATCCTCATTTAACTGACTAGGTATTTTATAAGTTGTCGTCACTACTGTACATTCTGTCGGTCCGTATACATTATGAATTTCAACATTTGTACCTATTCTTTCTCTCCACAATTTAATAACTTCTACAGGCAACATTTCACCGCCAATCGCAATTCTTTTTAGGGAAGCTAGCTTATATATATCTTCTTCTGCTAAATAAGTTGCTACTTGTCGAACAAAAATTGTTGCTAATGCCAAGATCGAAGTTGCTTTCACTTTATAGATTGCATGTGCAAATGCTTCTACAGACAATCGCTCTTCCTCTAATAATACATACAAGTTTCCTCCGCAGAATAAAGAAGCAAATGACTCCCATACAGAAGCATCGAAACTAAAGGAAGGAAATTGGGCAAATACATCCTCTTCTGTCAATTCATATTGCTTTTGCATCCAAGTGTACAGATTAACAACGCCTCTATGTGCTAACATCGTTCCCTTTGGATTCCCTGTTGAACCAGATGTATAAATCATATAAGCTACATCATCACAATGAATAGACAACTTTACATCTATATCTTCACAAGTTTCACTATCATACATTGAAACTGTTTGAGCCCCATCACATGTTATAGGCGTCTCTTTCATCAATATAACTTTCGCTTGGCTATCTTGAATAATGTACTGTATTCTACTTTCCGGATAATCTGGATCAATCGGAACATACGCTGCACCAGCTTTTAATATAGCTACCATACTTACTACTGTGTCTATGCTACGTTTCATAAATATTCCAACATAGTCTCCTAATTGGACGCCGTTTTTAATTAACATATGAGCTATCTGATTACTTTTTTTATTTAGCTCCTCATAAGTTAAAGTACCTTCCCTTGAAGATAAAGCTATACGATTTGGAAATTGAGTAACAGTATTATAGAACATATCGACGATGCTTTTCTCAGGATATACCGCTGTCGTATCATTCACTTGACTATAAAGTGCCATCTCGGCCTCTGTAATAACATTAAAATCATTTATATAATTATTCGTATTTTGTGATGCATTGATTAAAACACCTTGTATTTGTTGTGCATAACGAGTAATCGTTGTCTCTTTCCAATTAACACTATTAAATATTATTTCTACGCTTTGCATATTTTTACTAAATACAAATTGTAATGTATTCGTGTCTTGTAGCTCATAATATGTTTCACCAATAATAATAGGTGACATTTCATATAATGTATTACCGTTTTGAAACTCTTCTATTTCTTCCTCATTCATTTCTTTAATTTGTTCCAGTTGCTCTTCAATCTGTAAATTCAAACTTTCATAGGAGAGAAAATTAGAAATTTCAATAGTAATCGGAAATAAACTTCCTCTTACATGATAAAGCACAACAATATGTTTTTCTTTAGAAATATGATATAACCACGTTGCAGTCGCTCCTATTAAATCTACAATGTGAGTCAAATTTGGAAATAGTTCAGTTTTTCTTTTTACCCCAAATTCTGTTCCTTGAACATCTTTAGGTATTTTAATACTTCCTTCTACTTTTCCTAAAAATTCTTTTACCATCTCATTATAAGAAATTGCTAATTTCATATTTATGTAAATTCCTCTCTCAAATATAATAAAGGTGTGAAAATTCACACCTTTTTCATCCCTTATTAACGGGCAAATTAGTTCAATTCATAATCAAAGGGGGGATCCCCCTTCGATTAGAATTGATCTTTCTTCTTATTCACTTTTAAACTCACCAATTAGCTCTTGTAATTCCTGAGAAAGCCAACTTAAAGAAGTCGCTAATTCTGCAATATCTTGTACTGATATTTCTTGCTCTTTCATGCTTTCTTCAACATTACTACTGCTGTTGGCATAAGTATTTGCAATATGTGATAATTCATTTACGACTTGAACAATATTCTGGCTATTTTGTAAAATGTCACTCGAATTACCAGAGACAGCTTTTACTTGATCTGTAACAGATTGCGCTGATTTTGAAATTTTTTCAAAGAAATCTCCACTACTTTGAACAAGTGAAATTCCAGTTTCTACTTCTTTTGAACCTTTTTGCATTGAAACTACAGCATCTTCTGTCTCAGCTTGTGTTTCACCAATTAATTTCGCTATATCTTTTGCAGACGCTTCAGTTTGTTCTGCTAATTTTCGTACTTCATCAGCAACAACTGCAAACCCTCTTCCAGCTGCTCCAGCACGTGAAGCCTCAATAGAAGCATTTAAAGCTAATAAATTTGTTTGATTTGAAATACCTGTAATTACAGTTACGATATCACTAATTTCTTTTGACCTTGTTTCTAACGAATAAATGATGGAAGATAAATCCTGTACTGCATTTTGGATTAAACTCATTTGATTAATAATTTGTCCAATCACTTCATTACCTTCAATTGAATGTTGCTCCATACCTTCAGAAGCAACCGCAACTTGTTTTGCAGCCCCAGTTATCTCTTCTACCTTATCTTCCATTCCATGTACAATTCCTAAACATTGTTGTACTGAAGTTTTTTGAGACTGTGCCCCTACTCTTAAACCTTCAATAGAACTTGCAATCTCTTGAACTGCCATACTGTTTTCCTCTGTACTCGCCGACAATTCTTGTGAAGAAGAAGAAACTTGCTCAGCAGTTTGCCTTACTTTATCTATAATCCCTTTAAATTTTTCAATCGTGTTATTGAAATAAACATTAATAATTCCAATATCATCTGGTCTTTCTTTTAATTTAATACTTAAATCACCTTCACCAATTTTACGTAATCCTTCTCGTAAATCTTTTAATGGAGCTAGCGAGTGACGCACGATAAAGAATTGAGTAATAGTCGCAATTGCTAATGAAATAATGATAAAGAGTAAGCCCTGTATCATAAACTTCTCTTTTGTAATAGGAACAATGGAAGCATCTAAGTCAGCCGCAATAATTGCAACAATATTGTTTTCTCCATCTGTAATTGGTTCTAATATTGTCACCCACGAACCTATTTCATCTTCATATACTTCTGTCATTTGGGCCTTTTTCGTATCAATGACCTTATCGTATGCCTTCATCCAATGAGCGGGTTGTTCATAATAATCTCCCGGCTTTATAGGGAATGCATTTGTTAACTCTGTAGTCAAACCAACGAGTTGTAATTCTCGCTTTTCATTCGGCTTTGCTCCTGTAACATACGTTTGTCCAACACTTTTCAATTCTTTTGACACTTCATCTAATTTCTCTGTTAACTTTTCTTTTTTCACTTTTTCGGCTGTAGGATCTTTCGCCATGTCTCTAACTAATTCTACATCCAATTTTTTCAATACTATTTCTCCTGTTTCAATAGACTGCCTTTCAAATAAAGACATCATACTATTTTGAAACATGTTGAAACTTAACGCACCCATACTTCCAACAAGTGTCAAAATAACTAATACAGTTAATAAGACGTTCTTTTGAAGGAACGATAACTTATGCCAATATTTTTTCATTAATATCCACCTTCCTTAATTAACATAACAAAAAAACAAAATATACGAATATTTTGTTTGAAAATGATTCTCAATATATTCGAGAATAAAAAAAAGCCAATGTAAAAGCATTGGCCAAGACCAACCCTATCCGTCCGGTAACTGGCTAGCATAGCCTTTCGACCTTAGCTCCTGTAGTTTTGCGTCCTCATGTTTCCATCAGTTTGCCTTTCTCGCTGAACGAGTTGAACGATATGGGAGTTCTATGAGAATTAATTTATTCTCTTTCAAAGATTACAACATATAAATCAAAATGTCTACTTATTTAGAGATATAAATACAAATTTTTAACGCATTGCTTTTTCGAAATAATTTCAAAAAGTACGTGAATGTTACTTTTTTTGTGTTATATAATAAAAAATGTATAAATAACAAGGATTTCTTCGGGTATTTATTTAATTTTCATTCAAATTAAACTATTCGAATATATCTTAACTAATGAATTTCGGAGGTAGTTTATCATGTTTTGGCTACAATTTCTTACCTTGTTACTCTGTATTTTTATTGGTGCACGCCTAGGCGGAGTTGGTTTAGGAGTAATGGGTGGAGTTGGTATGGCAATACTCGTTTTTGTCTTCCACTTACAACCGACCGCGCCTCCTATCGATGTAATGCTTATGATTTTGGCAGTAATTACTGCTGCTGGTGCTTTGCAAGCTGCTGGAGGAATGGACTATCTTGTTCATCTAGCTGAAAAGGCATTACGAAAAAATCCAAAGCGTATTACTTTTTTTGCTCCAATTGTTACTTATTTATTCACACTATGTGCAGGTACTGGTCACGTTGCCTATTCTGTACTTCCTGTTATTGCAGAAGTCTCTCGTGAATCAGGGATTAGACCGGAACGCCCAATGTCGATTGCCGTAATCGCTTCTCAACAAGCAATTACAGCTAGCCCAATTTCAGCTGCCACAGTTGCTCTTTTAGCAATGTTAGCTGACTATAAAATCACTTTATTAGATATTTTAAAAGTGAGTATTCCTTCTACTTTCATTGCTTGTATGTTAGCAGCATTCGTTGCTAGTAAGATGGGAAAAGAATTAAATGAAGACCCTGAATACTTAAAACGATTAAAAGAAGGAATGATTCCTAAGCTTGAAGAGAAAAAAGAATTTGTAGGTGTAAAGGGCGCCAAATTATCAGTTATCCTTTTCCTTGTAGGAACCTTCCTTGTTGTACTTCTTGGTTCATTTGAAGCACTTCGTCCAGGATGGATAGTTGATGGGAAGTTAGCCCGTCTTTCCATGCCGAACACAATTGAGATGGTTATGTTAACTATCGCGGCTCTTATTATTATTTTCTGTAAACCAAATGTAGAAAGCATTGTGTCTGGTAACGTCTTTAAAGCAGGAGCAACAGCAGTTGTTGCTATTTTCGGTATCGCTTGGATGGGAGATACTTTCTTTAATGGAAACTTAAATATGATTCAAGGATCTATTCAGCATTTAGTAACAAGTGCACCTTGGCTATTTGCCATCGCACTATTCATTCTATCTATTTTACTGTACAGCCAAGCAGCAACAGTACGTGCCTTAATGCCACTTGGACTATCCCTTGGTATTCCACCAGCACTACTGATTGCGATGTTCCCTGCAGTAAACGGATATTTCTTCATTCCAAACTACGGGACAATCGTTGCTGCCATTAACTTTGACCGTACTGGTACAACAGGTATCGGTAAATACGTATTAAATCATAGCTTTATGATTCCAGGCTTAATTGCAACATTTACTTCTATCGGAATTGGAATGCTTTTAATTTCTATTATGTTTTAAAGAAAAAGCACAAACCCTTATTTAAAAAGGTTTGTGCTTTTTTAATCAAATGTTTGTTTAAATTTTTTGGGCAGTCTACTTCTCGATGTAGCACTTAAAATACTACATGTCCTTTTCTACAAACTTCTCTTTACTTCTTCAGCTAATTTTCTCGTACTTTCATACGCAGATTCAGCTAAACTAATTGCTGAAATAACTGAAACACCGTCCGCACCCGCTTCTATAACTGCCGCTGTATTTTCAATTGTAATCCCACCAATACCAACGATTGGCACTGTAATTCCTTGTTCTCTAAAATAAGCTAATCCTTTCGTTCCTTGAACCGCTTTCGTATCTTTTTTCGTACTCGTTGGAAAAATAGGTCCAACGCCTAAATAATCTGCTCCATTTTCGATTGCAAAGCGTGCTTCTTCAATTGTATGAGCAGATACGCCGATAATTTTATCTCCCATTTTTTCACGAACAGATGTAATCCCTTCATCATCTTGTCCTACATGAACACCATCTGCATCTAATTCAATGGCTAATTCTACATCATCATTTACAATGAAAGGAACACTATATTCCTTACAAAGCGTCTGCAATTCTTTTGCAAAGCGCACTCTATCTCCTCCGATTAAAGAACCTTCCCCCTTCTCGCGAAACTGAAAAAGTGTCACTCCACCATCTAACGCTTCTTTCAATACAGCTAAAGGATCCCTCGTGCAGTTATTACTTCCCATAATAAAATACACTTGCAATAGGTTAGACATTTTCTTTGTTTCAATGCGCATCATGTGTTTCATCCCCCTTACTCTAACTCCTCAATCTTCCCATATTTCTCTATATCAGCTGAAGTTGTATTCGCTAATTGATTTAAAAATTCAATTTGGAAACTACCTGGCCCTTTTTCTACTGTTTTAGCAGCTGCCAGTTCCGAAGCTACACCATAAAACGTTAATGCTGCTACAGTTGCCTTTACATAATCTTTTTCAACTGCTACAAATGCTCCTATTACTGAAGTTAGTAAACACCCTGTTCCCGTAACTTTCGTTAAAATAGGGTGACCGTTTCGAATAAGAACAGTTCGCTCTCCATCTGTAACAACATCTTCTTTTCCAGTAATGACCGCAACTGTATTCAATTCGTCTGCTGCCTGCCTTGCAATGCTTACAACATTGCCCTTTCCAGTACCAGCGTCTACCCCTTTAATTTCCCATTTTTCATTAATAACATTTGCTATTTCAGCTGCATTTCCGCGGATAATCGCTAAATCGATTTCAGCCGGAATATGTCTCGCAACTTCTGTTCGATACGAAGTTGCTCCTGCACCAACTGGATCAAATAGTACTGGCACATTGTTCACATTTGCTGATTTACCAGCAAGTAACATCGCTTCTACTTCCTCAGGACGAAGTGTTCCCATATTTAATACTAACGCTCCAGCAATGCTAGCCATTTCTGCTACTTCTTCTTTTGCATACGCCATTACAGGCGATGCCCCAAGTGCCAACAAACCGTTAGCAGTAAAATTTGTTACAACAACATTTGTAATATTATGAACGAGCGGATTAGATTCTCTCACCAAATCCACTACTTTACTAATTTCTTTCATATTCATCCTTTTCATCTCCTAACTATAATGATGGGAGATACACAAAAAGGCACTTCGCGCGTACGCAAAGTGCCTGAACATGTGCTTTTACACTCTCCCTACGCTGGCATTATCCAACAGGTTCAAATGGTCAATGACGGACTAGTAGCCATACTCTCAGTTTGTATCCACAAACTCCCATGTGTTTCTTATTCATCTACTTCAAAGTCTACTCTTATTCTAGTAAAATAACAAGTTCTTTACTTTTCTATATAAAGTGAAACTTTAATCAGTCAGGATTTTGTTCATTCCACTAAAAACAGCTCAAATATGAAGCGAAACTGAATCTCAAGAAGATGTATGCTATATTTAACTTATGGAAATTTGAAAGGATGTTTTTAATATGTCAAAAAGCGTTGTAATCGCTGAAAAGCCTTCCGTTGCACGAGATATTGCTCGTGTACTGAAGTGTGATAAAAAAGGAAACGGCTATCTTGAGGGTAGTAAATATATTGTAACTTGGGCTTTAGGTCATCTCGTTACATTAGCAGATCCAGAAAGCTATGATGTGAAATATAAACAGTGGAATTTAGAAGATTTACCGATGCTACCAGAGCGTTTGAAATTAACGGTTATTAAACAAACTGGTAAACAGTTTAATGCTGTAAAGAGTCAGCTACTTAGAAAAGATGTAAATGAAATTATTGTAGCAACAGACGCTGGACGTGAAGGGGAATTAGTCGCACGCTGGATCATCGATAAAGTTAAGCTAAACAAACCAATCAAACGTTTATGGATTTCTTCTGTAACCGATAAAGCAATTAAAGATGGTTTTGCAAATTTAAAACCAGGTAAAGCCTATGACAATTTATACGCTTCAGCAGTTGCACGTTCAGAAGCTGACTGGTATATCGGTCTTAATGCAACTCGCGCTTTAACGACTCGCTTTAATGCTCAGTTAAATTGCGGTCGTGTACAAACGCCTACTGTCGCTATGATTGCTAGTCGTGAAGATGAAATCAAGAACTTCAAAGCACAAACTTACTACGGCATCGAAGCTCAAACGATGGAGAAACTCAAACTTACTTGGCAAGATGCAAATGGCAATAGCCGTAGTTTTAATAAAGAAAAAATTGATGGTATTGTAAAAGGTTTAGATAAACAACATGCTACTGTTGTGGAAATTGATAAAAAACAGAAGAAGTCATTCTCTCCTGGTCTTTACGATTTAACTGAATTACAACGTGATGCAAATAAAAAGTTCGGTTACTCTGCGAAAGAAACATTAAACATTATGCAGAAGTTATATGAACAACATAAAGTGCTAACGTACCCTCGTACAGATTCACGCTACATTTCATCTGATATCGTTGAAACACTTCCAGAACGTTTAAAAGCATGTGGCGTTGGAGAGTACCGTCCTTTAGCACATAAAGTATTACAAAAGCCTATCAAGGCTAATAAATCATTTGTTGATGATAGTAAAGTAAGCGATCATCATGCGATTATTCCAACAGAAGGATACGTTAACTTCTCAGCATTCACAGATAAAGAACGTAAAATTTATGATTTAGTTGTAAAACGTTTCTTAGCTGTTTTATTCCCAGCATTCGAATACGAGCAACTAACATTACGTACCAAAGTTGGTAGTGAAACGTTCATTGCACGCGGAAAAACAATTTTACATGCTGGTTGGAAGGAAGTATACGAAAATCGATTTGAAGACGATGATGTAACTGATGACGTAAAAGAGCAGCTTCTACCCCACATCGAAAAGGGCGATACATTAACTGTAAAGTTAATTATGCAAACATCAGGTCAAACGAAAGCACCTGCACGCTTTAATGAAGCAACTTTACTTTCAGCAATGGAGAATCCTACAAAATATATGGATACGCAAAATAAACAACTTGCTGATACGTTAAAATCGACTGGTGGATTAGGTACTGTAGCGACACGTGCAGATATTATCGACAAACTTTTCAACTCTTTCTTAATTGAAAAACGTGGTAAAGATATTCACATTACATCAAAAGGTCGTCAATTACTTGATTTAGTACCAGAAGAGTTAAAATCCCCTACACTAACTGGTGAATGGGAACAAAAACTTGAGGCTATCGCAAAAGGTAAGCTGAAAAAAGAAGTATTCATTTCTGAAATGAAGAACTATACGAAAGAAATTGTTTCTGAAATTAAATCGAGTGATAAAAAATATAAACATGACAACATTTCAACGAAGTCTTGTCCAGACTGCGGTAAACCAATGCTAGAAGTAAACGGCAAAAAGGGAAAAATGCTCGTATGCCAAGATCGTGAATGTGGTCATCGTAAAAATGTATCTCGTACAACAAACGCTCGCTGTCCGCAATGTAAGAAGAAACTAGAATTACGTGGTGAAGGTGCAGGTCAAATCTTTGCATGTAAATGTGGCTATCGCGAGAAATTATCAACATTCCAAGAGCGACGTAAAAAAGAATCTGGAAACAAAGCTGATAAACGTGACGTTCAAAAATATATGAAACAACAGAAAAAAGAAGAAGAACCATTAAACAACCCGTTCGCAGACGCATTAAAAAAACTAAAGTTCGATTAAACAAAAAGGTTCCTACCGCTCTCGGTAGGAACCTTTTCTTAATGAATGATTTTACTTCCTTTTGCATTCTCAACAAATTTTTCACTTGATTTGTTAATTGGTGTTTTCAGTAATAACGCAGCAACAATCATAACTACTACGAAAACACTTAACACAAGTAAATCTCGTGTTACGATATCCCAAAGCATTCCGCCAACTGTTTCACGAATTGCACTAATTGCATACGTGAACGGTAAGAACGGATAAATTGCTTGGAAGAACGCTGGTGTCATTTGAATTGGGAATGTTCCGCCCGATCCTGCTACTTGCAGTACAAGTAAAATGATCGCCATCGATTTCCCAACGTTTCCGAAAATAGAAACGAGTGAGTATACGATACAAACGAAGACTCCACCAATAAATAAACTAAATAACACAAACCAGAACTTATCGACTACGTACGTACCGAGTAAGAATATATCTCCCATCGATACGATAAACGCTTGTGAAAGACCTATCGTTAAGAATGTTAATAAACGTCCGAAGTAAATTTCATGGCTCTTATAATTCGCGCCCTCTTCGTGTACTTCTACCGTTAATAATGAAACCATTAATAATGCGCCTACCCATAATGCAAGCACTGTATAGAATGGTGACATCGCTGAACCGTAGTTCGGCATCGCAAATAATTTATTTTCTTTTAAATTTACTGGATTCGCAAAGTAATCACTTTGCTTCTCAACATCGTTTTTCAATAAGCGTATGATGTCTTTTAAATCCTCTTCAGATTCAAAATCACGAATTTTATTTGCTAAATCTTTAATCTTTTTCTCAGTCTCCGGCATTTCAGCTTTAATGTCTACTAATTTCTTTCTACCGTCTACCAAGCCTTTTGATGAATCTTCTAGTAACTTTTTAACATCTGGAAGCTTTTTGTCTGCATCGTTTAAAATTTGAGTTGTATTTTTCGACATCTCTTTTGTACGAGCAATTGCTGTATTGAAGTTAGGTACAATCTCTGAATCATACGTCGATAATACATCTGTTAATTGAGCTGATCCGCCCTTCGCAGCATTGTTAATACTTTCAATTACATCTTTTGTAGGTTTCTGTCCATTGTTAAGAAGTGTAATCCCCTTATTCGTTGCATCTACACCTTTTTGCAGACTACTTTTCGCTTTATTTAATTTTGCGATTCCATTATTAAGGTTTTTATCACTATTTACATCCGCTAAAACCTTATTTGTACTTTCTAGAACTGGAATCATATCATCAATTAAACCGATTCCAGATTGGAATTGACCATTTAAGCTTTTCAAGGCTTCCTTCGAACCTTCTAAACCATTAATACCTTTGTTTTGTACATCCTCTAGTGCTTTTTGGACACTAGATTTAGTACTTTCTAGACCATTTTTCGCTTTATCATAATCAGCTTTTGCATTATCGTATATTTCATTCGCATTAGCTTTAGCTTGATCTACTGTGCTAACTGCTTTTTTATAATCTGCTACAAACGTTTCATTATAATCTTTTTCAGCTTGATCAATTAATGCATTTGCTGCATCTAATTTTTGATTTGCTACATCTGTTACATCTTTCTTTACTTCTTGTCCTGTACCGATAACATTTACAATATCTTTAATACCGTTGTTTGCATTTTCCATACCACTTTTCAGCTTAGTTAGGCGATCCACTCGCCCTTGGAAAAAGCTTTTTCCAAAATCAGTCGTCGCTGAGTTTTGAAGTTCAGTAAATACATTAATAAGATACGAAATACCTTCTGTACGAGCTTGCAATTGATTTGATACTGCATTTAAATCTTTCTTTGCTTGTTCTGGATCAAACTGACCATTTTGCAATCCATTTAAAACACTTTTCCCATAAGCTGTTCCTGCACGTGATGAGCTTAAAACATTATTTACTGTTTGATTAATATTTTGCGCTATACTTTTATATCCGTCATTATTCAACTTAGAAAGGTCCGGTCTTGCAGGGAATTCAGGTAATCCATTCATTCCAGAGAAATCAGGAATATTTAAATCCACACCTGGATTCATTAAAAAGTTAGTAAATACAGCTGCACTATCCATAACGCCTTTTGCTACTACTAAATCATTTCTTATCGTTCCTGGAGCGTTTTTTAATGTTTGATCTTGTCTTGCAAAGAACTTATCTAAATTCGCCAATGCTTCCTGCCCATCATTTATTACACTCTCTACAACAGGTAAATCTTTTTGCGCCACTTTCACAATATCTTCTGCTCGAGTCGCATCATCTAACGCCTTATCCATGAGTGTATTCATTTCTGGGAACTGCGCTTCTAACTTAAATACAAGATCTTTTACTTTTTCGATACTTGGTAAGTTTGTTTCTAAATCGATTCCAAGGTCATTGAAAATTTTAAAAATCTCACCGTTTGCTGTTTTAACAAAGTTTTTACTAATTTCTTCTGTAATACCTGATGCACCTTTTGCTGTAATCTTCGGTGCGATCGCGTTTACTTTTTCATTCACATAGTAATCCAGTTCTGGTTTTTTCGGATTTTCATCCAGAACAGTTGCGATTTTTTCAGAGAAGTCTTTTGGAATCGTAATACTTGCATAATAATCCCCACGCTCAACTCCGTAAATTGCTTGTTTTTCATCTACAAATTTCCAGCCAAGATTTTTGTTTTTCTTAAGGGAGTCTACAATCTCTTTCCCGATATTAATATCTTTCCCTCTTAAATTAGAACCTGCATCTTGGTTAGAAACTGCAATGGGAACCTCTTTTGTATTTCCATACGGATCCCAAGAAGCTTTAATGTTAAACCATGCATATAACGATGGTAAAATCATTAATCCTAAAACAATAACAATTGCAGCCCAATGTTTGGCTACATTCCGTAAATCTGTCTTATAAATACGCCAAATCTGTTTCATAGAAGTTATCACCTAATTATATATTTTTCCTTCTTTAGAAAATGATACATGCATTTTGCAATTATATCACTTTCTACATCGTGTATTAACCAAAAACGTACTATTTTTTCCCATTAACTTTCACTTACTTCATTATATAACGAAGTGAGTCAAAGTATGAATACAAAATGACCAAATCGGTTTTACATTCAATAATAACAAATATATATGAAATGTCATAAAAAATACAAGTATTTTCTCTTGGAAATACTTGTATTCCTAAAAAAAATCCTCACAGCTTTTATTCTCTGTGAGGATTTCTTCTATTATATATCCAATTGAACCTCTACACCGAAATGATCTGAAATTACATTTCTGTTTGTACCATTAAAAATAACTTTTGAAGAATGAACCTTTTTACTTTGGTTACACAATATTAGATCGATTCGCAAACTATGTTTATTTTCATCCCAACCAGCAATCTCGCCTTGGACAGTCGTTCCTTCATCCTTCTCTATTGCTAATTCATATGTGTCATACAACCCTTTTTGCATCATATACTCATAACCTTCGCCTTCCAAGCGAGCATTGTTATTAAAATCTCCCATTAAGAAGGCGAGCTTATTGCTATCTACACGCTCCATCAAACGATCGAATTGACCTTTGAATGACTCTTCTTCATCATTCCACCAACCGAGATGGCAAGAGTAAAACGTTATATCCTTACCATTATAAGCAAGTGTTGTACTTACAATTTTACGCGTTTTCCAATACGTTGTATCCTCGTTTTCTGAAATAAAGAACGTATCTTCTTTTATAATATTATGCTTCGTTATAATCGCTAATCCTTCTTCGTACACGTCATAACCAATATGAGAGAAATCCCAAGTAATATTGTAATCTTTTACATGTAGCGCTTTTAACTCTTCTAATAGTAAAAGTCCAAAATTATCTTTTTTCTTGTTACCGCATACATTTTCAGCTTGTATGGACTGACTTACTTCTTGTAATGCGATGACATCGTACTCTTCTTCTTGAATTACTTTAGCAAGGTATTGTATCTTTTCTATTTGATTCTCTTCTTGCCAAGAATGACAGTTTAAAGTTAGCAATTTCATATTATTACGCACCTAACATATCTTGAATGTCTGACTTTAATACGTCAGCTTTCGGACCATATACCGCTTGTACACCTTTATCTTTTACAATAAGCCCTAAAGCACCATTTTGTTTCCACTGTGCTTCTGGTGCAACAACATCTAAGTCTTTTACTGTTACACGTAAGCGTGTCATACAAGCATCTACGTCAGCAATATTTTCTTTTCCACCTAATAAATCGATAACTTTTGTTGCTAATGAACCATCTTGTACATTTCCTGTTCCTTCTGATGCCTCATCTTCATTATCAATATAGTTACCTGCACGCCCTGGTGTTGGTAAGTTGAATTTTTTAATTAAGAAATTAAATAGTGTAAAGTTAAGACCGAAGAACACTAATGAAACAATAACAAAGTTGATTAGGTCTCTTGTTAAACCTGCGTTAACCATCATTGGTGTACGAGTAATTAACTCAATAAATCCAAATGCATGAACACGTAAGTTAATTAAATCAGCTAGTGCGAATGCAAGTCCTGTTGTAATAGCATATACAACATATAATACTGGAGCAATAAACATGAACATGAATTCAATTGGTTCTGTTACACCTGTTAAGAATACTGCTAATGCTGCTGATAAAAACATTGGTTTATATTTTGCACGCTTTTCTTTATCAACGTTACGGAACATCGCAAATGCAATCCCCATTAACGCTGCTGTTGAGCCGATAACTTGTCCAGCTTTGAAACGAGCTGGTACAACGTTATTTAATAAATCGTTATATGCCTTCGTATCTCCATTTGCTAATAAATTATTTAAATCTGTAATCCATGCAAGCCATAATGGATCTTGTCCTGCTACAACTTGTCCAACTTTTGAACCAGTTAGCATCGTATATGTTCCGCCTAGCTCTGTATAGTTCATCGGAATCGTTAACATATGGTGTAAACCAAATGGTAATAATAAACGCTCTAACGTTCCATATACAAACGGTGCAACAACTGGTGCGCTATCTTTTGAAGCTGCAATCCAGCGACCAAATTCATTTAACCCACTTTGGATGAATGGCCATAGAAGTGATAATACAATCGCAGTAACTGTAGACCAAAGAATTACAACGAATGGTACAAATCGTTTTCCATTAAAGAATGCTAATGCCTGTGGCAGTTTATTATAGTTATAATATTTGTTATATAAAGTAGCTCCTAAGAAACCTGTGATGATCCCTACGAACACTCCCATGTTTAATGCAGGTGCACCAAGTACAGAAGTAAAGTAATCTTTTACAATTAAATCTCCCGCTATTACTGAAGAAACTTTCGCTTTTGAATCCGCTAACATTTCAGCGTTTACGCCAAATATAGCTCCTGTAATTCGGTTTGTTAAGACGAATGCTAATAGCGCTGCAAATGCACCACCCGCGCGATCTTTCGCCCAAGATCCCCCAATTGCTACTGCGAATAAGATGTGTAGATTTGTAATGATTGCCCAACCGATGTCTTCCATTACGCGAGCGATTGTATGAACTGCGTTAACATCCCCAGCAGACATACCAATTAACTTACCGATGGAAATCATTAAACCAGCTGCTGGCATTACGGCTACAACAACTAATAAAGCTTTCCCGAACTTTTGCCAAAAATCAAAAGACGTAATTTTCATCTGTTCTTCCTCCCCTTTATTTATAACAACATAATGATTTAAATTATAATTTCTGTTCCCTTTATGAAAACGATTCCTTATATTACTTTATTTTTATCTTTACGCAACCGTTTTCATAAATCTATTTTAATAAAAGCGTTTTCACTTTGCAATAGAAATTTATTTTTTTTCATAAAAAAAGATGCTCAAAGAGCATCCTTTTTTATTATGAAATGCGATAAACCCTTGTTTCATAAGGTTTTAAAGCAATTGTTGTTACTTCTTCATGTTCCGCAACTTCATAGTTATTTAAAAGCAAACGTTTGCGTTCTAGTGCAAATGAACCCTCATTATACACAGCTTCCTCTTTTGAGATATTACTAATTACAATGACTTTTTCATCCTGTAACGTACGTGTATATGCATAAATTTGTGGATCGTCTTCTAAAAGTAAATCGTACGTACCATAGTTCAGTACATCGTGCTCTTTTTTCAGGGCAATCATTTTCTTATAGAAATTGAAAATAGACTTTTCTTCATTTTTTTGCTTTTCAACATTAATTTCTTTGTAATTTGGATTCATGCTAAACCAAGGTGTACTTGTTGTGAAACCAGCATTCATCTCATCATTCCACTGCATAGGTGTACGTGAATTATCGCGGCAAGAAGCCCATATAATCTCCATCATATCTTGATGTGGTACGCCCTCTGCAATCTTCTCGCGATATAAATTTTTAATTGCTACATCATCGTAATCTTCAATATTTGGTAACTGAACATTTGTCATACCAATTTCTTGGCCTTGATAAATAAACGGTGTACCGTGCATAAAGAAATACATCGCCCCTAGAGCTGTTGCACTTTCACGCCAATATTGTTTGTCATCTCCCCATGTTGAAACGATACGTGGTTTATCGTGATTCTCAATATATAAAGCGTTCCATCCTTTATTTTCTAATCCTTTTTGCCATTTCGTTAATACTTTTTTCAATCCTACAACATCAAGGTCTTTCTTCTTCTCTGCATCCCATAAACTTAAATGTTCAAACTGGAATACCATATTGAACTTACCTTGCTCTTCTCCAACCCAAAGCTCAGCATCTTCAATCTTAACGCCATTTGCTTCACCAACAGTCATAATATCGTACTTAGAGAATGTATTTTCTTTTAGCTCTTCTAATAAAGGTTGAATACCTTTCACATTCATATGTTTATCAAAAGATGGCACATATTTTAACTCTTTTGGATTTGGCATATCCTTAAAGCCTTCTTCTTTTTTAATATGACTGATTGCATCAACGCGGAAACCATCAATACCTTTATCAAGCCACCAATTAACCGTATCATATAGTACTTCGCGAACTTCTTTATTCTCCCAGTTCAAATCTGGTTGTTTACGTGAGAATAGATGTAAATAATATTGTTCTGTTTCTTCATCATATTCCCATGCCGAACCATTAAAAATACTTTCCCAGTTGTTTGGCTCCGCACCATCTTTACCATCATGCCAAATATACCAATCACGCTTCGGATTATCTTTAGATGAACGTGATTCAATAAACCATGGATGTTCATCACTCGTATGATTAATAACTAAATCAATAATTAGCTTCATATCACGCTTATGAACTTCATCTAGTAAAGCATCAAAGTCTGCCATTGTACCAAACTCATCCATAATATCTTGATAATCACTAATATCATAACCATTATCATCATTAGGCGATTTATACATTGGACAAATCCAAATTACATCTATACCTAAGTCTTTTAAATAATCCAGTTTTGCAATAATACCTTGTAAATCTCCAATACCATCACCATTTGAATCCATAAAGCTTCGTGGATAAATTTGATAAGCAACCGCTTCTTTCCACCATGTCTTATTCATAGTCATTCTCTCCTTTTGCATCCCATCGGAATTTTATGCAAACGTTTTCGTAACACTATCATAACAAAATATGAACAGTTTGCAACTGTTTTCATTGAACTCTATGTAGATTCTTTATTCTTATGCTTTATTTATTTCTCACAAAGGTAAATCTCATTCTTCACCTCTCCTTGTCCACGCGTATTACAGACATTTTTCATATATTAATAAAAAGCTCTGATTATTTTAGAAAGGAGTAATAAATTGAAGCAAACAAAATTAACAGGTCGTATCGTTGTTCCCACAGATCCTGACTACGACGTAGCCCGAATGAATTTAAATTTAAGTATTCCAAAACTCCCTTGTATTATTGTTTTTTGTCAAAATAACAAGGATATCTGTAACGCCTTAAAATGGGCACGTGAACGTCATATACCATTTCGGTTAAGAAGCGGACGTCATAGCTATGAAAATTTTTCTCTTTTAAATAGAGGACTTATTATTGATGTGAGTGAAATGCATCGCATTACTGTTAATACAGAGAAATTAACAGCAACAATTGAGGCTGGTGCAAATCTTGGCACTGTTTATAAAGAACTTTGGAATTACGGTGTTACAATTCCTGCTGGTACAAGTGCAAGCGTTGGAATTGTTGGATTAGCACTTGGCGGTGGTATTGGTATGCTTTCGCGCTTATTTGGATTAACATGTGATCAATTAATGGAAGTGGAAATGGTACAAGCGTGTGGAAAATTTGGTGTAAAACTCATTCGTGCAAATGAACAAGAGAACTCTAACCTTTTTTGGGCATGCCGTGGTGGCGGTGGTGGCAACTTCGGAATTGTCACTTCCTTAACTTTTCGAGTCCACCCGATAAAAAATGTATCAATTTTCTCAATTACATGGGAATGGGACGACTTTATTGCTGCATTTCAAGCGTGGCAAAACTGGGCACCTTATATAGATGAACGTCTCACTTCATCGATCGAATTATTCGCCAAGCAACGAAATAAAATCAAAGCACAAGGCGAGTTTGTCGGTTCTCCCTCTGAACTCCATTTCCTATTATCCCCTCTTCTTGAAACTGGTAGCCCCTCTCTCTTTATAGAAGAAGTTCCTTATATAAAGGCTGTTGAATTTTTTAATGGCGGTAACATCCCTGAAAATTTCAAGCGCTCTGGTTCCTATGTCTATAAACCTATTCCCCTTAAAGGCATTCAAATCATGCAATACTTTCTTTCTCATGCCCCAAATAAAGATGCTAGTATTTGGCATCAATCGCTCATAGGTGCTGTTGAAAATATTTCGCCGAATGAAACGGCTTATTTTCATCGTAAAGCAATTATTGCTCAAGA
This sequence comes from Bacillus sp. CH_48, assembly GCF_038008465.1. Lineage (NCBI taxonomy): Bacteria > Bacillati > Bacillota > Bacilli > Caryophanales > Bacillaceae > Bacillus > Bacillus sp. CH_48. Next base: position 1,124,981 of record NZ_JBBOZF010000001.1, read on the forward strand.
ATACATTACCTCTTGGAAATGCGATGATGAAGAAAATCGAAATATACGCTGGGTTAAAGGTTTACGAGAAAGCTTAGACCCTTATACACTAGGTGATTATGTTAACTGGCCCGATATCGACATTAAAAATTGGCAAACTAGTTATTATGGCTCTAACTTTCACAGATTGCGTAAAGTAAAAACTATGTATGATCCTTGTAATGTTTTTCATTTCCAACAAAGTATTCCTCCTTTTCATACGTGAAAAAGGGGATAACATAAAAAAATCATCCAATATGCCGTTACCTCGCAGTATGTTGGATGATTCAAGTTGATTTTCTATATCGTTTCAAATGATTGCTCCTACTCATAAGCTTTCAATTACGAATTAATTGTATTTCTCATCATTTTCATGCAATAAATGTAATTTAATATTTGGTACTTTATCTTTTTCAATACCTCTATTATAAGAAACAGGAACTTGAAATTCGAATTGCTTTGTCTCGTGTTTTTGTAAATAGACTGGTTTCGGTACTGGATAGCTTTTTGAATTCTCGTTTGCATTATCATATAAAACAACTTTTAATGCTTGTGAATGATTACGATAATTTTTTAAAGTAACAATGCACTTCGGTTGGATATTCTCTCCTTTTTTCTCCATTCTACACTGGCTATCTTCTTTTTTATATTCTATTGCTTCTACCCCTGTTTTTCCTGCGTAGTACCATGTTTTATTCAATGTCTGGAGGATTGTATTTAAAATAAACGGCATCATTACAATCAAAATACTAATGCCTACTACTTTTATCTTATTCGTTTTTCTAAATGTACTAGACTCCTTTTTTCCTAGCCATTTTAAAAATAATATAAATGCAATTACATGTAGTATGAAAGAAACAATCAATATATTTGAGACTTTATAATCCATATAAACATACGTATGTATCGGAACCCTATAGACGTTGAATAGTTTTTCCCCAATTAATTCATTATCATTTGGAATTTTTAATAATAACAAAACCCCTATACTGTAACAAATAGCTACTAATCGATCATACTCAATACGAATCATTCTTTCTCCCCTTCACTTTGTTTTTTATTATCGATTTTAGCTATTATTACCATACTATACAATCTTTTTATAGAGGATAACGTAAAAAAGTTCCTTATAAATATATAAAGAACCTTATTAATATACATTATGAATTAAAAAATTAATATACAATTTTCACATAGAAATTTCTTCAAAATATGTTGGATCATGTATTGTAATTTTTTTATCTAAAATTGTAACAATGCTCTCATTTTTTAATTGTTTTAATACGCTGCTAACTGTCTCTCGAGATGTTCCAGATATTTTGGATATTTCAATTGTTGTAAGCGGACATGAAATTACAATCTTTTCCCCACTCTGTTCTCCTAAATCCTGCATTAAATAATTTAACGTCTGGATAACACGATCTTGTGCATTAGGAATTGTAATATTTTGCACTCGATTTTCGTTCAATTTTAATATAGATGATAATTGCTGAACAACGTACATCAATTGCGTTTTGCTAGATTTTACCACATCTTCAAAGATTACCGTGGGAATATAATATACTTCCACATCCGTCATCGCTTCTGCTGTATAGTTATATCCTCTGTCTGTAAACATACCACCATAAGGAAAAATAGAATACCGCTTTACATAGTCATCGTATAATAAGTTCCCATTTTGATTAACCCGCTCTAACTTTACAAAACCATCTAACATAAAGTAGATTCTTTCCCTTGAATCCCCTTCTAAAAATAAAAATTGACCTTTTTTATAAGTTCGCCAATAAACAAACTCTGTTAACCCTTTCAATTTTTTTTCTGTTAAATGAGCAAATAATTCGAACTGCTTTAGGTCTTTCACTACGTTCCGTCTATTCATAAAATTCCCTCTCTCTTGCTGTATGTTGGAGCGAAAAATCAAGAAAGCGTATTCAATTTGAATTTTATCATAATTAACTTATATATTCAGATCTCATCATGAAAACTTTATGAACAATGAGTACAAAAAATATTAATAAATAAAAAGAATGAAGTTATTAACCTCATTCTTTTTTTACTACTAAGTAGCGTACATAATAATTTAAACATACATGCATACATTCTGTTTTGAAATAATAGTACCAGCTTTTTCTTCTAGTGCTTCATATACTTTTTCTAAAGACGTAATAATTGTTTTTCTTTTTGGATTTGTGTTAACAAAATTAATAGCAGCTTCAATTTTTGGAAGCATGCTTCCCGCAGCAAATTGTTGTTCTTCAATATATTCTTCTAATTGATTCACTGTGACATGCTCTAATTTTTTTTGATTCGGTTGATTATAATTTACATACACATGATCAACTGCAGTTAAAATAACGAGCGTATCGGCATCTACTAATTCTGCTAATTTCTGCGCAGCGAAATCTTTATCGATAACCGCTTCAGTTCCTTTTAACCCTTCTTCGGAATCAATTACTGGAATTCCACCCCCGCCAACACCTATCACTATGTTTCCATCTTCCACCAAAGAATTAATCACTTTATGTTCATGAATACTTACAGGCTTCGGTGATGGAACAACACGTCTCCATCCTCTACCAGCATCTTCTTTAAACACTGCTTTCGTTTCATCCATTAATCTTCTGGCCTCTTCTTCTGTATAAAAAGGACCAATTGGTTTAGTTGGATTTTTAAATGCCTCATCTTTTTTATCCACAACAACGCGCGTTATAACCGTTGCTACATCTTTTTGTATATTCCGTTTTTTTAATGCCTTTTCAATCGCATTTTCCATCCAATATCCAATCATCCCTTGGCTCATTGCCCCACAAGTATCTAATGGCATTGCAGGTGTCTTTTCCGTTTCTGCAGCTTTTTGCTGTAATAAAATATTCCCCACTTGTGGGCCATTTCCATGCGCAATTACTATATCCACATCATTTTCCATTATTTTCACAAGTTGTTCTGCCGTTTTTTCCAACGCTTCTTGCTGCGCTCCCGCAGTAGCTTCTCCAGACTGTATCGCATTTCCCCCTAGTGCAACTACAATTTTTCTTCGTGCCATATTTCAGCCCTCCAGTTCATTTCGCTTTCACAGCGCTTTATAAAGTAATACTGCCTGTAATTAATCCATAAATCGCAAAGAATGCTAAAGCACCAATTGCTACGGATGATGCTAATTCCACTCGAGTAAATATTTGCTTCGAACTCTTTTGCTTTTGAACATTGTAAAAAATAAAAATACCTGGCGCATATAAAGTCATTGTTAATAATAAATACTCTAAACCAGCTGCATAAACTAACCACACACCATAAATACTTGCTATCAAACCAATTATTATATTTTTATTTCGATCTACTTCTTCAGATTTTAAGCTATGCTTCAGTTGATAAAATGCTGAAAAAGCATATGGGATTAAAATAGCTGAAGATGCTAAAGAGAATGCAAAGTTATACGCCTGATCAGAAACGACGAATGTTAACAAGAATATTTGTATTAAACCATTTGTTATCCATAATGAATTTACTGGAGCCTTATTTTTATTTTCTTTTGCGAACCATTTTGGAAACACTCCATCTTTAGCCGCTAAATATGGAATTTCAGAAGCGAGCAAAGTCCAACCTAACCAAGCACCTAATACAGAGATGACCAAACCTAAATTAATAAAGATAGCACCCCATTTTCCAACAACACTTTCAAATAAATAAGCCATAGCCGGATTTTTCAAACCTGCAATATCTGCTTGCTGCATAAGTCCAAGAGACAATAATGTGATTAAAATGTAAATGATGAGTGTACCAATTAAGCCAATAACGGTTGCTTTCCCTACATCACTTCTATTTTTTGCTCGACTGGATAAAACAACAGCCCCTTCTACCCCAATAAATACCCATAAAGTTACAAGCATTGTACTTTTAACTTGGCTGCCAACTGCTCCCCATGAAAAAGAACCAGTTTGCCCCCAAAATCCATCTAAGAACGTATCAATATGAAACGCGAAGATTCCTATGACAATAAATACAAATACAGGTACTAATTTTGCGATTGTAGTTACTAAATTCACAAGTGCTGCTGATTGAACTCCACGTAAAATTAACATGTGAACACACCACAATAATACGCTTGCACCAATAATGGATTCTACATTTTGACCGCCTTCAAAGATCGGGAAGAAATATCCTAATGAAGAAAATAATAATGTACCGTAAGCTACATTCCCAAGCCAAGCAGATAGCCAATATCCCCACGCACTATTAAATCCCATAAAATTACCAAATCCTGCTTTTGCATAACTAAAAATACCACCATCTAAATCTGGCCGTTTTACAGTTAGATTTTGAAAAGATAATCCGAGTGCAATCATCCCAATTCCTGTTATAACCCAACCAATAATAATGGCCCCCGCACCAGCACCTTTTGCCATATCACTCGCTAAATTAAATGCTCCACCGCCAATCATAGACCCAACTACAAGAGCCGTTAGTGTAAACAACCCTAATTTCTTATCTTCACCCATTCCACTCACCTCTCTTTAATTGCAATAACAATACAAAAGCAATAGTGAATGATAGTGTCTAAAGGAGGAGAAAGAAGAAAGGAAGACTCCCTTTCTTCTTTACTCCATGTTTCCTAAAGTAGCTGCCATAACCGCTTTAATTGTATGCATTCTATTTTCAGCTTGATCAAATACTTTTGAATGTTTACTGCGGAATACTTCGTCAGTTACCTCCATTTCTTTCAACCCATATTTCTCGTAAACTTCTTCGCCATACATCGTTTCAACATCATGAAATGCAGGTAAACAATGTAAGAAAATCACGTTTTCATTCCCTGTTGCTTTAATCATTTTCATATTTACTTGATAAGGTTTCAATAACTCGACACGTTCAGCAAATTTTTCTTCTTCCCCCATAGACACCCATACATCTGTATAAATTACATCTGCATTCGCAACAGCTTCTTCCACATTACTTGTTATCATTACCTGTTCATTATATTTTTTTGCTAAATCAATTACTTCTTGTGCAGGCCATAAAGATTCCGGTGTACAAATACATACATCCATTCCAACGATTGCTCCACCAACTAGTAAGCTATTAGCAACATTATTTCGTCCATCGCCAACGTAAACGAGCTTCACATTTTTCAATTTCCCTATATGTTCTCTAATTGTTAATAAATCTGCTAGTGTTTGTGTTGGATGCCACATATCTGTTAATCCATTCCAAACCGGCACACCAGAATTTTGTGCTAAAGATTCTACAGTTTCATGATTAAATCCACGAAACTCAATTCCGTCAAACATACGCCCTAACACTTTTGCTGTATCCTCTACAGATTCTTTTTTCCCAAGTTGAATATCACCTTTCCCTAAATATTCAGGATTTGCCCCTAAATCTGTACATGCTACTGTAAATGCACAACGCGTACGAGTAGAAGTTTTTTCAAATAAGAGCGCTACATTTTTACCTTCTAAATAATGATGCGGAATACCATTTTTCTTTTTCTCTTTTAATTCTGCTGCCAAATCTAGAAAATATAACAATTCTTCTTGTGTAAAATCTTTTTCTGCTAGAAAGCTTCTTCCTTTTAAATTCGGTCTAGTCATTAACATAATTCATCCCTACTTTCTCCGTTATTTATACTAAATATCTTTACGAACAATTGGCATACTCATGCAACGTGGACCCCCACGACCACGAGATAATTCCGAACTTAGCACTTCAATCACTTCTATACCGTGTTCACGTAATAACGTATTAGATACATAGTTGCGATCATATGTAACAACTACACCTGGCGCAATTGCTAATGTGTTCGAGCCATCATTCCATTGTTCACGAGCAGAAGCAATTACATCTCCTCCTCCACATGGAATAAGAACTAATTCACTTAAGTCTAATACCTCTTTTAATGCTTCCATTAAAGAAGTACGATGTGTAATTTTAAGAGTTTCCTCATCTGATCCTTTTTCTAAAATATAAATATTCATATTCCCTTTTGGCCCTTGAATGGCTGGATGAATTGTAAACTTGTCATAATCAACCATTGTAAATACTGTATCTAAATGCATAAATGCTCGGCATTTTGGAATTTCTATCGCTAACACTTTCTTAATTTTATTTTGTCGGCTAAAGAGATTTTTAGCTAAACGTTCAATTGCTTTAGCTGAAGTACGAGCAGATACTCCAATCGCAATTGTTTCTTCATTTAAAATTAGCTCGTCGCCACCTTCAATTGGAAATTTATAATCACGATCTAACCAGATTGGTACATTATGTTTTGCAAATCTTGGATGATATTTGATGATATACTCCATGAATAATGATTCACGTCTACGCGCTGGTTCTCTCATCTTATTTATCGTTAAGCCATCGCCCACGCTAGCTGCTGGATCACGAGTAAAATATAAATTAGGCATTGGATCTAAGTAAAACGGATAATGATCTTCCATTAATTCATATAAATGTGTCTTCTTACTTGTTTCAATTTCACTTTTCCGTACACCGCCCATAATTTTTTGAATTAATTCTTCATTTGAAAAGGAAAGTAAATATTCTTTTAAAGTTTGATGTGCAACATTTACGTCGGCCTGTCCTTCTTTTAAAATACGATCAACAAATTCTTCTCGAAGTTTTTTATCTACTAACGCCTCAGCAGCTAGTTTTTCTAAATAAAGAACTTCAACACCCCGATTGCGTAACGTTTGTGCAAAATAATCATGCTCTTTTTGAATAATTGGCAAGTATGGAATATCGTCAAATAATAATTGCTGCAAATAATCTGGCGTCAAGTTTTCCACTTCTTTACCCGGTCGTTTTAATAAAACCGTTTGTAATTCTCCAATTTCTGAAGTAACATGTATCGGATGTTTCATTTGTTGTACCTCCTTTTAAATATGTTTGATGTCTTACAAGTACATAATAAATGCTCTGCACTTTCATCTTTGTGAAAGCATCCACATTATCATTGTGAAATATTAAACAAGTTATTTTTTTAAAATCATACGAATATGTATTTTTATACCAAACTATCTCGCTTTCTCAGTAAAAAATACATATATTACGCATATACTTTGAATATTTAACTTCCGTATTTAAACAAAAATCCTGTTTTTAATTTTATTAAAAACAGGATTTTTGTATCTAAATAATTAAATTTAATCTTTCTTCTATAATCTCCCTATCTGATTTCGACTGTGAAATTATAAGGCATGTATCATTTCCACATATACATCCTATTTTTTCTTTCCAATCTAACTCATCAAATAAAACACCAATAACATGTGCATTACCAGGTAATGTTTTAATAACCATTAATTGATCTACACAATCAATTTTCACAACAACTTCTCGTAATTTTTTCTTTAACTTTATATCAGTTTGTAAATGCTCTTCTGAGAAAACTTTATATATCATTAATCCTTCTTGAGAAGGTACCTTCGTTAAGTTTAACTCACGAATATCGCGAGAAATCGTAGCTTGTGTTACTAATACATCTTTTTTTGCTAACAATTCTACTAATCTTTCTTGCTTATCTATTTCATACTCCTTTACAAATTGTTTAATTAACCGTTGTCTTTTTTCTTTTTTCATAAAAGACACCCCTTTTAATATTATAGCTCGCTATAATTTTCATCCGAAAGGGACAGAAAAGAATGTTGCGGAAACGTTCATAGTTTAACTATAAATATTAAATTAAGCTAAATAAAAAAGAGAAGAACAGCATTCTGTTCTTCCTTTTACATTGAAAATCGTTCAATTGTTTGTTTCAAATCAGTTGCTTGCTTCTCTAAATCCTTTAATAATTGATCGATTACTACCATATTTTTAGACTGTTGTAGCGTCACACGCGCCACTTCTTGCGAACTGGCTGACGTTTCTTCAGCAATTGCTGCTACAGCTTTTGTTTGTGCTCCTGTTTGATGAATGTGGCTCACTTGTTCATTCATATAACTACTGATTTGCTGAGTTGCATCGGCTACTTCCATAACACTTGATGACATTTCTTTTAAAATTAATTCCGTAACTTCCCCACTTTTCGCCTCTTCTTTAGCTATTTTCACTTGTTCTGTCATTTTCATTGCAACTTGTTGTACTTCATCTTGCATATTCCGTAATAACTGCGATATGTTTCTTGCAGAATGATCACTTTCATCAGCAAGTTTACGTACTTCTTCCGCAACAACCGCAAAACCTCTTCCATGCTCTCCTGCGCGAGCTGCCTCAATAGAAGCATTTAGTGCTAATAAATTCGTTTGGCTAGCAATCGCACTCACAACAGACACAATATGTTCTACTTGTTTCATTCGTTCTTCTAACTTCTGTACATTTTGCATTGAATTTTCATTTTCTTTTGCCAATGTTTGAATACCTTGAATTAAAGACGTAAAGACACGAGTACTATGCCCTAAAGCTTGAACCATTTCTGAAGACAACGTATCAGACTGCTTCGCTTTTTCTTCTACTTCACTTGCAATAGACGTCGTTGTATCAACAGCAGAAACAATTGCTTGAATTGATGCCGCTGATTGCTCAGCGCCTGAAGAAATCTCTGCAAGTGTCTCAGATACACCTTGCGCTTGTCTCGTTGCTTCGCCTGTTTGTTTTCTAATCTGCTGTACTTGATTATTTGTATACGAAAATGTTGTATCAATATTTTTTACCATGCCCCTTAAGTTTCCTAACATCATATTAAATGCAACACTTAAAGATTTAATTTCATCATCTGTCTTCGGTAATGGAACATCTTCACGAATATCACCCTCAGCTGCTTTTCTTGCCGCTTCCTCTAACTTGCGAAGTGGTTTAATTAAAAATACGGCTGCTCCATATGCTAAAATTCCAGACCATACTACCCCTAATAACATAACGATAATATTATATAGAGTTTGACTTACATAACTTTGAAAATAATCGTATATCACGTAAATAAAAAATATACTTGTTGAATATGTAATAAAAGCTAAAACTGTAGTGAATAGCATAAGTTGTGTACGTAATCCAAAAGAAAATGTTTTTCTTTCTTTTTCCATCTTTCCTTTCCCCCTTTTTATAAGCAATATAAATACTACCTATATATTATTATCCATATTTTCATTATAGAAGGATATAGAGATTTTAAAAATATTATTTCTTTGAATATCAAATTGCACGAAAAAAATAAAGGATTCTGACAATTTATGACTAATAACAGAAATAAGGGGCAACATTTGTAAAATATATTTTTAACTGGGGGTTTTGTATGATTCAAGTTCGAAATCTAGTAAAATCATTCGGTTCACTTGATGTGTTAAAAGGAATTGATTTAGAAGTAAAAGAAAAAGAAGTTGTTGTTTTAATTGGTGCCAGTGGTTCTGGTAAAAGTACATTACTTCGCTGTCTTAACTTTTTAGAAATGTACGATGAAGGTGAAATCCACTTACAAAGTGAGCGAATTGATCCAAAGCATTCAAATTTAAATAAAGTCCGTGAAAATGTCGGTATGGTTTTTCAGCACTTTAACCTCTTTCCTCATATGACCTCACTAGAAAACATCATAGAAGCACCTATTCACGTAAAAAAATTAGAGAAAGCAAATGCAAAGGATATTGGAAATCAACTTCTCCAAAAAGTCGGCCTTCAAGATAAAGCGGATGTAACTCCTCATCTTCTTTCAGGTGGTCAAAAACAGCGCATTGCCATTGCACGAGCTCTTGCAATGAGCCCTAAGATTATGCTATTTGATGAGCCTACCTCAGCTTTAGACCCTGAACTTGTTGGAGAAGTATTGCAAGTTATGAAAGAACTTGCTGAAGAAGGGATGACAATGGTTATTGTTACTCATGAAATGAATTTCGCAAAAGATGTAGCTGATCGCGTCATCTTTATGGACGATGGAAAGATTGTAGAAGATGCTCCGCCAGCACAATTCTTTTCAGCTCCATCACATGAACGAGCGAAACAATTTTTACGCAACGTTTTATAATGTAACTTCTGTTTCAAACGAAAAGGAATACATTCATACGGTGCACAACTAATCATCCAAATAAAATATTTCAATAACATACTAAAAAACCATCCGTATGATCAATATATAGGAGGGGTTTTATGAAAAGAAAACTATTAACCATTGTTGCGAGCATTACACTATGTACATCCTTCATACTAGGAGCTTGTAGCAAAGAAAGTTCTACTACTTCATCAAATGGTGAAAAAGAATTTCGCTATGCGATGAGTGGATTATACAAACCTTTTAACTATAAAGAAAATGACGGCAAACTTGTCGGTTTTGATGTAGAAATCGGTGAAGCTCTTGCTAAAAAGATGAACATGAAGGCTACGCCAGTTACAAACCCATGGGAAACGCTAATTCAAGGTCTTCAAGCGAAGAAATATGATGTAATACTGGGTAGTATGGCAATTACAGAGGAGCGCTTAAAAGCTGTTAGTTTCTCAAATCCGTACTATCGCTCTGGCGCCCAAATTTTTGTAGCTAAAAAGAATACCGCTATCTCTTCTCCAGAAGATTTAAAAGGTAAGAAAATTGGTGTTGTAAAAGCTAGTACCTTTAAAAATCTTGTTGCAAAATATACAGATCAAATCACAGAATATGACAGTGATATTACTGCTCTTATGGATTTAGAGCCTGGGCGTGTTGACGCAGTAATTACGGATCAAATGGTTGGTCTACGTATGATAAAAGAAGGAAAATCGAATATAAAAGAAGCCGGAAAACCATTAAATCTTGATGAAATGGGAATTGCTATTCGCAAAGATAATAAAGAAATGGTTGAGAAAGTAAATAAAGCGTTAGATGAAATCATTAAAGATGGTACGTATGATAAGATCAGTAAAAAATGGTTCGGACGTAATATTCTTGGTGAAGAGGAAAAAACGAAGTAAGTAAGTTAGCCATTCAAAAGATTCATAAACAGTGCCCCACTGATTAAGTGTTCATTTTATGTGGGGCATTTCATTCTCTACTAAAATCTATACAATATGAGGTGAAACGCATGTTTGAAATTTTTATCTCTTCCTATCCCACACTCTTAAAAGCTACTATTGTCACATTACAATTAACATTAACTTCCCTAGTACTCGGTTCATTAATTGGATTATTATTCGCTTTCTTTCGAATCTCTAACAATAAAGTTTTAAATAGTATCGCTCATGTCTACATTGCTATTATTCGTGGTACACCTTTAATTGTTCAAATTGCCATTCTCTATTTTGGAATTACATCTGTTGTTGTTTTCACCCCTTTTTGGGCAGGAGCAATCGCTTTAGCAATTCATAACGGTGCATATATTACGGAAATTTTCCGTGGATCTATTCAATCCGTTGACCGAGGACAATTAGAAGCAGCTCGCTCTTTAGGCATGCCTTATCCTTTAGCTATGCGACGAATTATATTACCACAAGCATTTCGTCTGTCTCTTCCTCCTCTAGGAAACCAATTTATTATCGGATTAAAAGATTCTTCACTTGTTGCTTATGTAGGAATGTCCGAATTATGGGGATCGGGTTTATCAATTGCAGCAGGTAACTTCCAACAATTAGATACTTACATAATCGTTGGTGCATACTATCTCGTACTTGTTCTTCTATTTACTTATTTTGTTAATCTTTTAGAAAAACGATTACAACGAAAAGAAACTAACTCCTTCCAAGTCAATAAAAAGAACAAAAAGGAAGTTTCTTTATAAGAAAAAGCAAGCCTGAGATGGCTTGCTTTTTCACTGCAAAAATATATTAATTTTTACTGATTTATTTTTTTAATACTCTCTTTTTCTTCTATATGTTCCTCACGATATGAAATATTATGAGGGTCTAAGCCATTTCCTAAAGAACCGTAGAAATGCTCTCTATGCGGATCAACTAATTCACTTCCGTGATAATACACACGTGGTGTATTCCAAAGTGCTGCCAATGCTTTTGTCATCGGCATTTCGTGATAACGTTCCGGCCACATTTCTTTAATCTTCTCTTTTACTAACGGATAGTATTTAGAGCTCATAGCAGGGAACAGATGATGTTCTGTATGATATGAGAAATTGAAATGCAAAACGTCTACCCAGCGCGGCACTGTTACTGATAAGCAGTTTGCTAACGGATCATTTACTGGAACAATTGGATTTAAGCGGTGATTTGTTGCGATATATGCCATTACAATAAAGTTAGCAATTAACAACGGAATGACATATGCAAATAACCATTTTCCAGGTCCCATAATAAACAATAAACTAATCCAAACTGTCCAAGGCAAAAGAAGTTGAAGCCATACAGATTTTTGATTGGATGACTTGAACTCTTTTATAAAATGAAAGAACATTCGAGTCGAATGCAATGTAAATTGAATTGTTAGTGACAGAAAACTAAAGAATGAACGTACATGTAGAGGCATACGATATACCCAACTCAAAAACTTACTCTTCTTAAGTTTCTCAAGTGTCGGCCATGCATCCGGATCATTCTCTTCATGCTGTGTATGAACATGATGCGTTGCATTATGCCACTTTCTCCAAAGCTTTGGCCCTGTTGATAATGGCATAAATGCAATCGCTCCTAAGAAGTCACGAAGCCATGCCTTTCTTACAACAGTTCCATGTAAAATTTCATGCCCTAAAAATCCTAGTGAAGCAAAACATAATCCAAGAACAATCGCAATTCCTAGATTCGCCCACACATTCAATTCAAATACACCAATCGATATTAATCCCGACAATGCCACAAGCAAATAAGCCAATCCACCAAATAAACGAGTAGGCACTGGTTTAAATGCTTTTTTCGGCAAATGTGGTGATACACGTGCTGCATACCACCCAAATGTATGAAGCTCCTTCATCCTTTTGCCCCTTTCTTATGCCGCGCCTTGCGCAACTTACATATATCAATTCTTGCTTCCAGATTGATTTTACTAAATGATCCAAAAAGCATGTATTATAAGGAAAATATACTCACTCTATCGTCACTTATTTTTCGCTTTTATTATCAATGAAAAACATTTCTCTTTTTACTCTCTATCAACCTTTCCACATGATGAATCATAACAATAGAATTTCTATATTGTCAACAACTTTTATGACCTAGTAATAAAAGTTGGTTATATTTTTATAATCATACTTTATTTCACTAAAGAAAATGTATATATTACATAAGGATTTATCCACTATCTATAGACATTTTCTTAAACGCCATAGACCCTATCTCATTCAATAAATATCTATGTAATCAACAAACAGAATCACTTGAATTTAGTTTTATATAAATCCTACTTCTTCATAATGCCCCACCTAATTAATTATATTAAAATAATTTATAACCTCTTTTAATAAAAATAGACTTCTTCTAAAACAGCACACATGAATTTCATATAATATGGAAATATTAAAAGGAAAATTGTTCTAAAATCAGGAGGTTTCAGCAATGACAAGTGATACATTTCCACAACTGCCGCTATCTTATTGGATTGAATCTACTCAGTTTCCTACTTTCCCTCGTTTATCCGAAAATATAAAGGCGAAAGTTGCTATTATCGGTGCTGGTATTACAGGTATTACTACTGCCTATTTACTTGCAAAAGAAGGCATCGATGTTGTTTTAATTGATTCTGGTCGTATTTTAAACGGGACGACTGGGCATACAACAGCGAAAGTAACAGCACAACATGATCTTATTTATGATGAATTAATAAATCACTTCGGTGTAGAAAAGGCCGGGCTTTACTATGAATCAAATAATCAGGCTCTACAATTCATAAACGAAACTGTTCAAACATATAAAATCGACTGTAATTTCTCAAATGAAGATTCATATTTATATACAACTACTGATAACGGATTAAGAAATTTATCGAAAGAATATGAAGCTTATCAAAAATTAAATATACCTTGTGATTATGTTCAATCTCTATCGATTCCTATTCCAGTACAATCTGCACTTGTCATGAAAAATCAAGCACAATTCCATCCCCTTCTTTATTTAAAAACACTTTTAGAAAAGTTTGTGGAGATGGGTGGAAAGGTCTACGAACAAACAACAGCTATGGATGTGGAAAAGGGAGATTATCCACAAATAATTACAAAAGAGGGCCATCATATCACTTGTGAATATGTTGTCTCTTGTTCACATTTTCCTTTTTATGATGCGAATAGCTTTTTCTTTACGCGAATGTACGCAGAACGCTCCTACGCTCTTGCAATAAAAGCCAAAACAGATTATCCAGGTGGCATGTATTTAAGTATTGATGATCCAAAGCGCTCCTTACGCTATATAACAAACAATGGAGAGAAATTAATTTTAATTGGCGGAGAAAGTCATAAAACAGGACAAGGAATAAATACGATGCTTCATTATGAAGCACTCTATTCTTTTGCTGAAGCAACTTTTGGAATAGACGAGGTTCCTTATAGATGGTCAGCACAAGATTTAATCACTCTAGATAAGCTTCCTTATATCGGACATATTAACGAAAGAAATCCAAATATATTTGTTGCAACTGGATATCGCAAATGGGGAATGACAACTGGAACTGCTGCTGCTCAGCTACTGAAGGACTCCATCCTAAAAGTCCACAGTCCCTATAAAGAACTGTATGCACCATCACGCTTCCATGCAAATCCAGATATAAAAACGTTCCTCTCCCAGAACATTGATGTTGCGAAACATTTAATTGAAGGAAAGATCGAAACCGCATTACGTAAGCCAGAAGATCTCGAAGTTGGTGAAGGATCTGTCGTACATGTTAACGGTAAACGAGCAGGTGCTTATAAGGACAAAGAAGGAAAATTACATATCGTCGATACAACTTGTACACATCTCGGCTGTGAAGTTGAATGGAATAATGGTGATTGTACCTGGGATTGTCCTTGCCATGGTTCTCGTTTTTCAATTGAAGGAGACGTTCTTGAAGGTCCAGCAGATCAACCGTTAAAACGAGTTGATAATGAGTGAACAAATAAAGAAGTTCAACATAATTACTGTTGAACTTCTTTATTTGTTATAAAACCTTTTCAGATAAATTTCGACAAAGGGAGGAAAATATTAACATTAAATAAAATAATATATTCATCTACAAATTAAAAAGGGGGGGAATATTATGCAGCCTTCAGCTCCACCTCATCTAGAATCTACAGAAACTATCTTTTCAAGCTCTATTACAAAACTTGTTGTTTTTATTTGTTGGCTAGCCATTTTAGCTGATGGATATGATTTAGGTATTTACGGTGCCGTTCTACCAAAGCTCCTAGAAGACAAAAGCTGGGCGCTATCACCATCGCACGCTGGCACAATTGCAAGCTATGCTTTATTTGGGATGTTTATTGGGGCTATTCTAGTTGGAACGATTACAGACCTAATTGGACGTAAATGGACGCTTATATGCTGTTTAGCACTTTTTTCTATCACAATGGGTTTAGCGGCTATCGCTCCTTCTCCTGAGTTATTTGGATTATCTCGATTTATAGGAGGAATCGGATTAGGCGGTGTTATCCCAACAGCTTCAGCACTTACTGTTGAATATTCACCCAAAAAAAGGCAATCTTTTATTTATGCTCTTATGTTTACTGGCTATCCTTTAGGTATCGTGTTAGGTGCTATTTTGTCTATGTTTATGTTAGAAGATTTCGGATGGAGAATTATGTTTGGTATCGGAATGATTCCACTACTCCTCATTCCTTTCATTATTCGCTATTTACCTGAGTCCATTCAATTTTTATTATCACGTAATCGCCAAGAAGAAGTGAACCAAATTCTTAATCGTTTTCCAATTGAATTTCATGTGAAAAATAAAACTCATCAAGCTCCATCTACTATACAAAAGAAAAATGGATTTACTACGTTATTCTCAAAAGAATACATAAAAGCAACGCTACTTTTTTGGATCACTTATATAATGGGAATGTTTTTAATATACGGCTTAAATACTTGGTTACCACAGATGATGCGTCAGGCGGGATATCCTCTTGGATCTAGTCTGTCATTTCTACTTATGCTAAATATTACCGCAGCTATCGGTGCATTATTCGCTGGAGCAATTGCCGATCGTATAGGAGCAAAAATTGTTATTAGCATCTCGTATCTTATGGCAGCCATATGTATCGGACTATTAACAATCAAACCATCTGTTACAATCATTTATCTTTTAATTGGCCTTGCTGGTATTGGATCGGTCGGTATTACTCAAATATTAAATGCATATGTAACACAATACTTCCCATCACATATCCGAGCTACCTCCTTAGGCTGGGGATTGGGGCTTGGCCGAGTTGGTGCAATTGCTGGCCCTATTCTCGTCGGTATTATTATGACAATGCAATATGACTTATCATGGAATTTTTACTTATTCTCCTTTGCAGGTCTTATCGCAGCTATATCTGTTTTCTTCATTCCTACAAAATAAAAAGAGCACAAACTTACTGAACTGCACCCCAATTGTTAGACACAGTCTAACAATTGGAGGTGCAGTTTTTCTATGGCTAAATTTACAGCTGATGAAAAAATACAAATCGTTCTACGTTATTTGAACGGAAATGAAAGTTATCGAGAAATGGGTAGATCGCTCGGTATAAGTGACACAATCATTTTGAATTGGGTAAACCAATATAAACAGAATGGTCTGGAAGCTTTTCTAAAACGATGTACAAATTACACACAACAATTTAAACTAGACGTACTAAACTTTATGATTGAAAACGGTATGTCCTTATTTGAGACGGCAGCTATCTTTAATATTCCTGCCCCTTCAACGATTTCTGTTTGGAAAAAACAGCTCGAAACACAAGGAATTGATGCCCTTCAATCTAAGAAAAAGGGGCGTCCATCCATGAAAAAAGATTCAAATAAACAATTAAAACAACCTTTAGCTGAAGGGTCAGTCGAAGCACTTGAAGCACGCATTAAACAGCTTGAGATGGAAAATGAGTACTTAAAAAAGTTAAATGCCTTAGTTCAAAACAAGGAAAAATCACAAAACAAGACAAAGCGCAAGTAGTCTATGAATTAAGGCATAAATATTCGGTGAAGGCACTCGTGGAGCTAGCTACTATTCCTCGAAGCACGTATTATGATTTAGTAAAGAAAATGAATCGTCCAGATGTAGATGCCGATTTGAAAGCTGAGATTAAAGCGATTTATGAGGAAAATGAAGGTCGTTATGGTTACCGTCGCATTCGTGATGAATTAACGAATCGTGGCCAGAAAGTGAACCACAAGAAGGTTCAGCGCATTATGAAAGAGCTTGGGTTAAAGTGTGTTGTGCGTATGAAGAAATATAAATCCTATAAAGGAAAAGTCGGTAGAATTGCACCTAATATTTTAGAGCGTAATTTTCATACAGATGCACCGAATCAAAAGTGGGTAACAGACATCACAGAGTTTAAATTGTTTGGAGAAAAACTGTATGTATCACCTGTATTAGATTTGTATAATGGTGAAATTATTACCTATACAATTGGTTCTAGACCGACGTATTCGCTTATTTCAGACATGTTAGAGAAAGCATTGGAACGTTTACCTGAAACGCACCAGCTACTGATGCATTCGAATCAAGGATGGCATTATCAAATGAGACAATACGTCCGTACTCTTGAATCAAGAGCTATCGTCCAGAGTATGTCTCGAAAAGGCAACTGTTACGACAACGCAGTAATAGAAAATTTCTTTGGGATTATGAAGTCGGAGTTCCTCTACATAAAAGAATTTGAAAATGTAGAGCACTTTAAAATAGAATTAGAAAAATATATAGATTATTATAATACGAAACGGATTAAGGCAAAATTAAAAATGAGCCCGGTACAATACCGGACTCACTTTTATCAAGCTGCCTAATGAAATAACCGTGTCTAACTTTTAGGGGTCACTTCATTACTTGTGCTCTTTTTCATATGCTTCAAACAGCATGTCTCGAAATAGTGTATTTAAAACCTCAATATCGATTCCTGATCCCTTTTCAATTCCTTTTACATATTGCCCATAGTAATGAATTTGTTCTTCTAAAAATTGATTTAGCACCTTAATTTTCAATCCAACATCTAATTCAGTACCTGCTTTTTTCTTTATTAACAACTTTTCAATTTCATCTAATACACTACGTTCTAATGGTAATTCTGTAATCAATCGATCAAACTCTACAGGAGGTAAAGTTGCTTTCTCTTCTAGCCACTTACAAGCTAAAATGGGACGTAATACGTAAAAGTACTTTTTCAGCTTTACATTCTCACCTTGCAAAAATTCACGATAATTTTTCGACGCCATATGTAAATAGTGATATATCGTTGCTTTTGGATCAAAATTCTTATCACTCATCTGTTGAAGTAGTTCTGGAAAATTAGAGTTTTTCGAATAAAAAATTGGTGATCGAATCCACTCAAGTAAAGCTGGATTCGACTTCGCGAATAGTTGCAATGCCTTTTTAATATCCCAACCACTTATATCTAAATCATCGCTAATTGGATATTCAATTACATCTCGTTTATCATGAATTGATAAATACCATTCTACTGGATGTATATAAATAAACCTAACATCATAATCGCTATCTTTCGATGGAAACCCCCAAGCACGACTCCCTGATTCCACCGCAAATAAAATTTTCACATCATTCTCTTTTTCAATTCTTTCTAACTCCAACTCGATTTTCTCTCTCATTTCATAACAACTCCATTTTTTGATTATTTCCTTGGAAATTCGACAATACACTATTAATTTTACTACATACTAAAAAAACTGTCAGAAATTACTGACAGCCTAATGAAACGTCTATTGTTGCTTTTCAATTACAGTAGCAGCAATTCGTTCAAACTCTTTTTGAATCTCCTCTTTATATGCATCTACTATTGAAAAATCCATAGCAGCAATATAAATTCGTTCTAATTTATCACGAACCGATTTTGCTTTCGCTAAGAAAGACATCGCCTCATTCATTTTTGCTTTATACTGAATGGAGACATCACGAATTTCCTTCGCATATTTCTCATCCGTCCCTGGCGTAACAATAAGGGCATACATATCAATAATTTCATCACCCTCGCGACTTGGAAAATATTCATGTGGTGCGGTGCTATCAAAAATTGCAAATCCTAATTCTCTTACGATAACCATATCAAGACTATTCGGGTCAAATCCGCAATGATATACTTCAACTTCAAACCCTTTTTCTTCAGCTGCCTTAGCTAACTTTTTGAGCATCGTTGATTTTCCAGAGCCTGGGCGCCCTTTTATAAAATAACGATGTGGTAACCCTTCTGTTAAATTAGGAACAAAATCAACTGCTCCTTTCGGTGTAGCAGCTCCTAAAAAACGATGTTTTACAAGCGATTGTCTCCCGCTTTTATCTGCAAATAATTTCTGGATTAGCTGATCGGTTAGTTCATTTGCTTTATTAAAATCTATATTATCAATATATATCTTCTCCCACTCATCATGTATAACCAATGCCTCTTTAAAATGTGCGTAAGCAGACTGAAAAGCTTTGCTTGCTTCTGAAACAAATCTTTCAATTTCTAACTTCTGCTTTCTTAGTTTATTTGAGTCCCAAGCAATTCCTAAATTTATATATTCTTCAACAACGCCTGGCATTTTTGGCTCAATAACATGCGGCGATGTCCCATCAACAATTCCTACTTTTAATTTTGGGATAATTACACCATCAACCGATTTATTGTCAGAAGAACAATGTAAAAATTCAATATCATATCCTTTTTCAACCCATTCCCGACCTATTGCCTTTATTAAAGAAGATTTTCCCGTTCCTGGGCCACCCTTTAAGATAAATAATCTGTCTAATCCTTTTAAATTCTCTTCGTATAAATTGTGAAATCCCCTAGCTGTATTACCACCAGCATAATAATTCAATACATTTCCTGTCACTGCACTCACTCCTTCGCAGCATTCTATTTACATAAGCTACAATATGCGAGCAGCTTTATTTGGGTGAATACCTATTTTGTATTGCACGAAAAAAGGAAATGAATTACAATTTAACCATCGGAAAATTCCGATTTCAAAATTAAATACTTCTTTATCAAGAGAGGCAGAGGGACCGGCCCTTTGAAGCCCAGCAACCTCAGTTTATACAAACTGAATAGGTGCTAATTCCTGCAAAATGCATTGCATTTTGGAAGATAAAACTCAACTAGCATGTAAAGCTCATCTTTCTTGATACTGAAGGATGAGCTTTTTATTATTTGAAAAATATATATTGGAGGTATGTAAAATGAAAGTAATTGATCTATCGCAAACATTTGAAAATAATATGTCTCAATTTCCTGGAACACCTAAAATACAACTAGAAGCTGTTACAAGTGTTGAAGAATCAGGCTATCAAGTTACAGATTTTCATTCTGTCGTTCACGTTGGCACACATTGTGATGCCCCTGCGCATTTTATTTCAGGCGCAACGACCATCGATCAATTACCGCTGGATCAATTTGTAGGCGAAGCTGTTCTTATAGATGTAACACATATTCAAGAGCGAAAATTACCTAAGGCAGTATTGCATAATACTGACATAAAAGAAGGTGATATTGTTATTTTTCATTCTAATCTATCCACTAAATGGAATACAGAAGCTTATGAGAAAGAAGCATTTTACCTTTCTGAAGAATTAGCTAAAGAACTAGTGCGATTAAAGGTAAAATCTATCGGTTTAGATTTCATTTCTCCTGATGAAGTCACAACAGAAACATCACCGATTCATCACATATTACTAGGGAATAATATTTATTTAATTGAAAACTTAACAAATCTAGATGCTATCGAAACAAAACGTTTCTTTTTCTCAGCCGCACCTTTAAAAATTAAAAATAGTGACGGTGCTTTCGCAAGAGCATTTGCTGTTATATTTTAAACACAACCTATAAAGCGAACCTTTAATCAGTGGGGGGTTTGTTCATCCCACACCTAACTTCTTTGCTTCCGCTGAATTTTGAGGTGGGGGTCTTACTGCCCGGCAAATAGCGGGATTAAAAAAAGCAAAGGCCACTACTGGTCTTTGCTTCTATATTTTCTATTTAAATTAAGAAAGAATTGTTCCACACGGGGACGCACCCAAGCTAAACAATCTATCTCTTTCTTCTTTGTGCAAGCTATCTCTTCTCCATCTACCATTTCAACAAGTTCTAGTTCTAACAGTTGCCTCGTGAATGCTAACATATTCACTTCTTCAGATGGATACTCTTCTTTTAATTTCTCCTCAATTTCTCCCAATAAAAAACCGTCACGCATCATTGCCAATGCATCAATCCAAAGTGGCGGCATTTCATATTTTTCTCCTGTAATTGTATCTTTTACAATATAATTCTTTTGCTCTTTTCGAAATTGAATCGTGTGTAAACATACAGTCGAATTTAATGTTAATTCCATCATACCACCTCTTTCATAATATCTGCATAGAAAAAAGGATGCGCGTGCACCCCTTCTTATCTTTTCATAACACTACTGAACCGTTACATGAGCAATCAATCTCATGTCGATATTTTCCTCCATTATAAACGAAGTATTTTATAAAAAAAACCCTTCTTGAAACATTTTATAAAATGTTTATATTTACACAACAAGAACACTTTTCTGAAAAATCTTTTCTCCCAATACATTAAACGGTCGGCAGAAAAATTTCGACTTTCGTTCCTACTCCTAGACTACTTTGGATCGTGATACTCCCTTGATGTTCCTTAATAATTTTATATGTAATCATTAATCCAAGTCCTGTACCATTCTCCTTTGTTGTGTAAAACGCCTTTCCGATTTTTTCCAACTTTTCATTCTCTATACCAAATCCTTGGTCTTCAACAGAAATACACAAATGTCCTTGCGTTTTTTGATATGCACGGATATGAATTTCTCCACCCTCTGGCATTGATTCTATTCCATTTTTAATGATATTTAATAACACTTGTTTTAATTGCTTATCATCACCGTTTATAGCCGGTAAATTCCCATCTACTTGTAAATGACATTTAACTCTATATTGCGTTGCATAACTTTCCATTAGATGCACAACATATAGAAGGATGTCTCGTATATTACACCTTTCATAATTTGTTGGCTTTGGTTTTCCTAACAACATCAATTCACTAACAAATCCATTAACCCTTTCAATTTCTTGTAACATAATGTCGTAGCTCATCGTATCAGCTGGATTTCTTTCTTTTTGCATTTGCGTAAACCCTTTTAACGCTGTTAACGGATTTCGAATTTCATGGGCAATTGTTGTAGACATAGTTCCAATCACAGCTAAATTTTCCGTCTCTTTCATATTGTTCATCATTTCAACCACTGTTCTTACATAAGATTGAAATCGTTTTAATAAAGAATGTGAAATAATGAAATAGAATACACATAAAACAAGTGGAATTACCACTTTTAAATCTTGTAATAGCAATGTGAAAAATACGTACTTTCCAATTACACTAAAGGAAACTAAATAAAAGTATTTTCTATTCACGAAAACTGGGGCAAATAAAATTAATAACATTTCTACCATACTACCATGTTCAAAAGGTCTATCCGTTCGCAAATAAATCATTAAATTATTAACAAGATTGATAAACATGTACCCAAATAAAAATAAATATTTTACAGAATATACATACCCTCTTTTTTGAAGGTATATAGAAATAGGAAATATTGCTATTACAAATATAGGCACACCTATCCCAAGACTACCTTCTGGCCAACCTACCGCTGTTCCACTAATATTCATAGCAGGATACACAAAATAATATATAGCGTCATATAAAAAGAATATAATATAGAATAATAATATAAATACCTTTAAGGCTCTTCTTTCTTCATAAATCAAGCTCTTGTATTTGTTCATATAAAAACTCCCCTTGATCGATACAAAAAACTTTCATTGTTATCTCCTTAAAGTATAAGTATGAAATTGCTTTCAGGGCAATATTTAACCTTATAATACTAAAAGGAAGGAGATCTCTCCTTCCTTTTGGTAACAAATTACACCCATCTTACCCTGTCATGTAACAATCCATCAGTAAAATTATTATGCCCCATTACAAAATCCTTCATATATAAATTTAAATACTCACCGTACTTACTTTCTGTATTTAATAACAACTCCTCGACGTAATAAGCACCTTGTTCAAATCGATCTAAAAGTAAACTGGACAAGCCCGCATAAATCCCGCACCCTACCTGAAAATACGTTGCATTCGTTTTATATTTACGAAAAACTTGGCTACTATTCATCACATTATACATATATGTCTCACTATTTTCATAAACGAGTAACACACCGACCAAGTCCTCTCCAGCAACCTCTTCTTCCGCTGGATTAAACACTTTACGATTCCAGTTCCATAAATCTTCTACTTGGTCTAAATTCTGTCTAATTATATTTGTTGTATACTCATTAATTCGGTAAAGAAAACCAACTTCCATATTAAAGTTTTTCCCTAAAATTAATACTTCCTCATGTGGCATTAAACAACCATAGAATTCTTTTTCTCCCAACTTCACTTTATACTCTGAAGCATATACATCTTCATAAAAGTAAAGAGGGCGATGTTGACTCATATACATCGGATAACTCCAGATTGCTTCATCTAAAAATCGCTCTACTGCCCATGAAGCATAAAGTGTATGTGGCTTTATAAGCGCTGTATCATTCAAAAACGACGTGTCATGTTCTACAATATAACATGCTCTTGGCCTTTCATTTGGTCGTTCCTTCATAAGTTCAACAACCATCCATTGAACAACACCTGGATTCATACCTGAACCTATAATCGCTTTTGTATTTGTAAATTTCTCTTTCTCCTTCTCAAACCTTGTATATCTTTCCGTAAGCTGAAAGCCGATTAAGCTATCGTCCTGATCTACGGCCTCATTTTCCAAGGCTGAATTAATATAACAAATTCCTAGTTCATTACAGCAGCTTAATACTCTAATTGTATCTGCTCCTGAAACATCAATCACAACACTCGTTCTTTTTTCTTTTAAATGTTGTTTAAATTCCACTACATTTTGAAGGTTTATTTCATATAAATATAAGCGACCTTTCAAATTCGAAAACAACTCATCATAATAAGTCCTATCTTTTTGTTTTATATCCACCAAATGAAATTTGGCATTCTTTAATACTTCATAAATTGGATCTTTTTCATTTGCTATCGCTTGATTTAAAATTGCTAAAACTGCTTTTGCTGCTCCACCAGCACTACCAAGCAATGTAATTGATAACGAATTCGGAAACTGCTCCACAAACAAAACCCCTTTAATAAATTAGTTGAGCAGCTCCTCCTCAAAAAATAAATTGAATACATAAAAAGATAGCTCGTACATATTTCTTTATAAAGTAGTGCAAAATTATTTTTAAAAAGATCACACTATAATATATTTATATTCAATTCATTTTTCCCCTCATATCCAAATTAAACTAAATAAATAGGCTCGACCTTTTCTTCTGCATATAAAAGAAAAAGCCAGCCCTTCCAACTAATCTACGGACAATGGACGGATTTTACATGTTGAATATTCACATACATTTTTGCATCACGTGCTTTTGATATTTCAATATGACCTTCATCAATTTTCGCCATTTTTCCAATTTTATTGGACTCCTCACCTAAATCGAACACCATAATTTTCCCTGTCATTTTAATAAGCTGTTCTTCAAACGTTCTAGCTAACGTAATATTTAACGGATTTACGGGGAGTTCATTTTTATTGAGGGCATACGGTACTTGGTTTTCTTTATACGGAATTAACCATTTTAAATGCTTTAAA
The DNA here is from genome assembly GCF_038008465.1 of Bacillus sp. CH_48. NCBI lineage: Bacteria > Bacillati > Bacillota > Bacilli > Caryophanales > Bacillaceae > Bacillus > Bacillus sp. CH_48. Next base: position 1,149,704 of record NZ_JBBOZF010000001.1, read on the forward strand.
GATATATATACCGTTTTATAAACCGGACTATAAAAAACAATATAATCGTTCATCACACTTGTAACATAACCATGTATTGGAGCATTTCCTGCTACATAAACTTCTGTAAAAATACCTTTAGAAGTACTTAATACTTTTCTCAAAGAAATTGAAGGGGATTCCCTCTTAATTACAGAATCAACATCTGGTTTTGATATTTCTTCGTCATATGGTCTTAAAAATTTATAGTATTGTACATGATATAAAGATATATATACGTAATCTTGTCCATTGTAAAGAACAACGATATCATTTCCTACATCAATTAATACACCTTTAAATCTTTTTTCACCGATTAATTTAACATATATATTTTCTCCAATACTTTTATTCAACTCATTCATCTATATCCTCCTTCCTATGAATATCAGCTTTCCTATCTTCCGTTTCAAAAAAAATAATCAGGGCAATGTTTTGTCTTAATAGTAAGTAATTCCTTTTCATACTATCGAAATAAGAAATTGTTCTTCTCTTTCCCTCATAATGCCCCTCTTATTTATTAAACATTATTCATCTTCATTCTTTTTACATTTCACTACTTGACTCACACTCTTAATATGATAATTAATGATATAAATGACTTCATCGCAGTTTACTAGTGTAATACATTCTTCATGCACTTCACTTAATAATCCTTCCACACATTCTGGACCGCCACGATTAATCTTTACCCACTTATACTTCAAGTCACGTAATACATCGACAAAAGTATCATCATCAGAGTAGAAACATGAAACATAGGAATCGCCACATTTACTTTCTTTCACTTTCTTAGCTAGACTCTTCACATGTTTCAATTGGTAATATACTAATTCACCAAGAGGAAGTTGTAATGTAAGGTAATCTCTCCCTAACGATACAAGTACCCCCACTCGACTCTCTGGTCCACGAAGATTTACTTTTACAGTCTCACCGACTAAGCATTTAATTTGCTCACAGCATAATATACTTTCCAAATTTGTATCCTCCTTTCTTATTATCTTCCTCTACTTGACTGTCTTTGTGCGCGAGCTCGACCTGAATTATCGCTACTACTTTCCTTACTATTACTATCTTCGCTCTCATCGCTCTCTCCGCATGCTAATGCATTATAGTTAACACTTTTAATATGCTTTATTGCAATTAATATAACTTCTTCTTTTACAATTAATGTAACGAAGTCACAAGAAACATCTTGTAAAATGCCTTCCACTTTCTCTGGACCACCGCGATTAATTTTCACCCAGCAATATTTGAAGCTTAGAAGTAGTGCTTCAAAGTCGTCTGCACATTCGCAATCTTCCCAATCACAATCACTTGATCCACAGTCTTTTGCATTTTTCGTAATACTTTTCAGATGGCTAAGTTGATAGTAATAAAGCTCACCTTTTTCATTCTTCAATACGAAGTAGTCCGGACATACTGATATTATTGTTCCTTTTTGAGATTCTGGACCACCCCTGTTTACTCTCACAAAAGATCCAATTAAGTCTTTCAGAAAATCACAATGAAATAAACTCACGAGAAAACCCCTTCCATTAATTTATAAGCTTTTGCACTGATAGTATATGTATCTGTACAGGTTACGTTCTCTATGTTTGTCCTAGCTAGAAAAAAATATGCTTTTAACATGGTAGACTACTACCTATCAAAAATATAAGAAATTCTGCGTGCCCATTAGGATTTTGATACATTTAAACAAAAATCCCGTATGAAGATACATTTCTGCATATCTTCATACGGGATTTCCCAAAGTTTAGTCTTCGTCTTTAACATCCATATCTTCTGGAATTGGTTCATTTAATATTTCTTCCACTAACTGCTTATATTTCTCCATTTGTTCTAAATGTGTATTGAATTGTTCTTTATTTACTAAATATTGCTCTCCATCGAATAGCGCACGAATTTTCTTTTGCTGAATTAACTCTTCAATATACGATTTCGGTAAATTCAAATACTCCGCAGTCTCTTCTACTGTTATATACAATGCGTTCATTCCTTTATTATTTTTTCATCTATACTGTATCTTACTTTACTTTATTTTTGTAAACAAATAAAAAAGATTTTGTAAATGCAGTTCAAAAAGCAGGTAGATGCATTCCATATATTGTATAGTATTATATAGTAAGAATTTTTTAAATATAGAATGGTATTACCCATTTACACAAAGGAGAGTTAACATATGGCTACTCGTCACATCATTACAATGTTAGAAAAAACACTACAAGTTGAAACAGAAAACACAATTTCTCATTTGAATGTATCTTTATCTGATCGTTTTCTTTCTCAAAGCACAGCAATACATGAAAACAATTGTTATCATACAATTGGTGAATGGTACAAAAATCATTTCTTATTCCAACAAGATGATTTCCTTTGGGCTAAATATGCTTTCTATGACGCATATTGTGAAGCCATCAAAAAACAAGGCCATCTTACAAAACGCGTCCGTCAAATATTAGAATCATTGGCTCGAAAACATGGAAAACAATATATTGCTTCTATACTAAATATGCCATTTCCTAATGAACGCGCTAAAGGGACAGCGTAATTTAGCCATGTTCTGCGTAAGCAAAACATAGCTAAATTGTTTTCTAGGATGCTTTACCAATAAAATGTTCATATCATATGAACTGATGAAACCGGTGTCATTATAATGATTGAAAATATAGTAAACAGGAAAACCCCCACGTACATCTCTCATCCATTTGAATAGAGAAGTATGTGGGGGGGTATACTTGTTCCTTATTATTTCATCATCTGTTTAATCAGTTCTCGATTTCTCTTCTTAAATACTTCATTATGAGAAGAAACCATTCCGTACTCACTTGCATCTGGTTGGATAAATTGCTTTGCTTTATTCACAGCATTTCCAGCATCTTGGAATGCACCTGCAATTAAGTGTAGTTTCCCTTCGTGCTTTAAAATATCTCCAGCAGCATATAATCCATCTACTGAAGACTCACTATTTGCATTACCTGCAATATAATAATTATCTATAATCGCAACGTCTAACTCACTATTTTCTAATAATGTAATGTCACGTTCATATCCATGATTAATAATAACTTCATCAATAGGTAAATGAGAAACCTCACCTGTTTCATGATTTGTCAATTCTACATATTCGATCGCTTCATGATTATCACCAGCAATGAGTTTTGTAATCGATGTATTAAAGAAACACTCCGCCGAGCTGTTCAGCAGTTGTTTTACTTGTGCTTCATGACCAGATAATTCTTCTTTTCTATATGTTACATACACTTTTTTCGCAATTGGTTCTAATTCATTTGCCCAATCAACCGCAGAATTTCCTCCGCCGGAAATAATGACCGTCTTACCTTTGAAACGCTTTAAAGATTTCACTGTATAATTTAAATTAGATACTTCAAATCGCTCAGCACCTTCAATTGATAACTTTTGAGGTTTCAATATACCACTTCCAGTTGCGACGATAACTGTTTTTGAAAAATGTTCTTCGCCATTGCTTGCTTTTAACGTAAAAGTGCCATCTTCGTTACGAATAATCGATTCTACTTTTGTATTTAATACCACTTCTGGCTTAAATGTTAGCCCTTGCTGTACAAGTTGTTCAATTAATTTATCACCTGTAACTGGCAGCAGCCCTCCTACATCCCAAATCATCTTCTCTGGATAAACATGTATTTTTCCACCTAACTGTGGTTGAAATTCTATTATTTTCGTTTTCATCTCTCTGAGTCCACTATAAAAAGCTGAATAAAGCCCTGCAGGTCCTCCGCCTATCACAGTTACATCAAACAATTCTTCTTGATTCATTCGTGTCACTCCTCAGCTACTAGTCATTGATTATCATTCTCAATAAAATATAACCTGTTTCCGCAAAATTTACAATCAAAATTACTATTGACAATACACCTATATAAAATTATATTATTTAAAGAATCAATAGTGATAATCATTATCAATTTGTTAATAATTAGCAAATTGAGATTACATCTTCTTTCATTAATATGGTTAATACTATATTATAAAATCTCATATTCAAGATTTTTAATAAATTATTTTGCATTACCACTACTCTTTCAAAAAGATTACAGTTAAACAAATTATTGTATACACATATCATCTATGTTAAAGGAGAAAGACGATGAAAAAGTTATTTATTTCACTAACAGTTCTTTTCGTTCTTGTTATGAGTGCTTGTAGCAATGGCTCTACAGACAAAAAGAACGATGCAAAAGGTAGTAAATCAGAAACAATTACATACCAATCTGAAAATGGTAAAGTAGAAGTTCCTGCAAATCCAAAACGCGTTGTTGTATTATCATCATTCGCTGGTAACGTAATGTCATTAGATGTAAATCTTGTTGGGGTAGATTCATGGTCTAAACAAAACCCACGTTTTGATAGCAAACTTAAAGATGTTGCTGAAGTATCAGATGAAAATGTTGAAAAAATCGCTGAACTAAATCCAGATTTAATCATCGGTTTATCAAATATTAAAAATGTCGATAAGTTAAAGAAAATCGCTCCTACTGTAACATACACTTACGGAAAAGTTGATTACTTAACACAGCATTTAGAAATTGGTAAGTTATTAAACAAAGAAAAAGAAGCAAAAACTTGGGTTGATGACTTCAAGAAACGTGCACAAGAAGCTGGTAAAGAAATTAAAGCAAAAATCGGTGAAGATGCAACAGTTTCTGTTGTAGAAAACTTCAACAAACAGCTTTATGTATACGGCGAGAACTGGGGCCGCGGAACAGAAATCCTGTACCAAGAAATGAAATTAAAAATGCCTGAAAAAGTAAAAGAAAAAGCATTAAAAGAAGGTTACTACGCATTATCTACTGAGGTATTACCGGAATTTGCTGGTGATTACTTAATCGTAAGTAAAAATAAAGAGACTGATAACTCATTCCAAGAGACAGAATCATATAAAAACATCCCAGCAGTAAAAAATAATCGCGTATATGAAGCAAACATGATGGAATTCTATTTCAATGATCCACTTACATTAGATTTCCAACTAGACTTCTTCAAGAAGAACTTTCTTGGTAAATAATACAAACATGAGGAATTCTTAATTTAAGAATTCCTCTTCCTTTATTCTATGAACAGAAAAGATGTGAAACGAATGACAAAAGATCATGAAAATCCACGTTCTATAGCTTTTACATACAAACTAATTTTAAGCTTAATTGCATTCTTTCTTATTTTTATGGTTGCAATGGTATTAGGTGCTGCAGATACTTCGATAAAAGATGTATGGTTAGCACTCACTTCCTCCGCTAAAGGAGACAAAATATCTATTATTCGAGAAATACGTTTACCACGTGAAGTTGCTGCTATTTTTGTAGGAGCTGGATTAGCCGTTTCTGGAGCGATTATGCAAGGATTAACACGAAATCCACTTGCAGATCCTGGTTTATTAGGGCTATCTGGTGGAGCAAATGCTGCGCTTGCACTGACACTTGCTTTCAATCCTTCCATCAGCTATCTTTACTTAACATTAGCTTGCTTTATCGGTGCGGCAATTGGCGCAATCATGGTATTTGGAATTGGTATGGTGAAAAAAGGCGGCCTTTCTCCTCTTCGAATTGTATTAGCGGGCGCTGCAGTTTCCGCATTTCTACTCGCAATTTCAGAAGGAATCGGCATTTATTTTAAAATTTCACAAGATGTATCACTTTGGACTGCTGGGGGCGTAATTGGAACAACTTGGAGCCAATTAAAAATTATTATTCCAGTCATTTCAATTAGTATCTTTATCGCTATCTTACTAGCAAAAAAATTAACAGTTCTTAGTTTCAGTGAGGAAGTGGCTATTGGACTTGGTCAAAAAATTATTGTTATTAAAACTATTTTATTTATCATTATTATCTTACTTGCAGGTGCATCTGTAGCGCTTGTTGGAAATATGGCATTTATCGGTTTAATGGTACCTCACATGGTACGCCCAATTGTCGGTCCAGATTACCGATTTGTTATACCGATGTCAGCAATTGCTGGAGCTTCCTTTATGCTACTTGCAGATACAATCGGACGTACTATTAACGCTCCGTACGAAACACCAGTTGCGGCAATTGTCGCGATTGTAGGGTTACCATTCTTCCTATTCATTGTACGTAAAGGAGGAAAAACATTCTCATGATGCAATCTATTCTAAGAAAACAACGTCTTATTATACTCGCTTTACTAATACTGACCATCACCACCATTGTAGTTGGAATGGGACTTGGTTCAGCATCTTTATCTTATGATCGACTACTCCCAACATTAATGGGACAAGGGACTTTTAAAGAGGAGTTTGTTTTATACTCTTTAAGACTACCTAGAATTGTGATTACATTATTAGCTGGTATGGCTCTCGCTTTATCAGGGGCTATATTCCAAGGAATTACTCGAAATGATTTAGCTGAACCTGGTATTCTCGGGATCAACTCTGGGGCCGGTGTTGCTGTTGCTATTTTCTTTTTATACTTTCCAATAGATGTAGGTTCATTTCTTTACTTACTACCAGTCGTTGGATTTATCGGGGCTTTTCTGACAGCTGTTCTAATTTACGTATTTTCATATAGTAAATCAACTGGGCTTCAGCCAATCCGACTAACATTAACCGGTATTGGTTTTTCATTTGCACTATCTGGAATGATGATTGTCCTTATTTCATCCGCTGATCGTATGAAAGTGGACTTTATCGCCAAGTGGATTGCCGGAAACATTTGGGGAGATGACTGGGTCTTCGTTTTAGCAATGCTCCCATGGTTAATCGTATTAATTCCGTTCGTTTTCTATAAAGCAAATCGATTAAACATTCTAGCATTAAACGAGCCAGTCGCAATCGGTGTTGGAATTGAAATTGAAAAAGAACGCAGATACTTATTAGTTGCAGCCGTTGCGCTTGCAGCTGCAGCTGTTTCCGTAACAGGAGGAATTAGCTTTATCGGACTAATGGCTCCTCATATCGCGAAATCTTTAGTAGGTCCAAGACATCAAATTTTCATGCCTATTGCCGTTTTAATCGGCGGATGGCTATTGCTATTAGCAGATACAATTGGCCGAAACATCGTTGAACCTAACGGCATCCCAGCAGGTATTGTCGTTGCTTTAATTGGGGCTCCTTACTTTATGTATTTGTTGCTTAAGAAAGCGTAAAAAACACCCTCAAGATCTTTTCTTGAGGGTGTTTTTGTTTCATTCTACTGCTGCCCATACCCTTCAAACTTCTTCGCCAAATTCTCCATCTCATCTTCTGGCAAAAGCTTCGGTTCTCCGACGCTTTTCGTTTGATAATAAATTTGAGCACAAAACTCAATCTCTTCTGCAACAGTAAACGCCATTTTTATATTATTTGCACCAGCAATTAAACCGTGATTTGCAAGTAGCACAGCACGACGATCAATCATGCCTTCAAAAGCAGCATCCGCTAATTGCTTCGTACCAAATGTTTCATACGGTGCACAGCGAACATTCGGGCCTGCGAAAGCAATTAAATATGAAACAGCAGGAAGCTCCCATCCTAATGACGCAATCGTCTTTGCGTAAGGAGAATGTGTATGCACAAGCGCATTTATATCTTCACGATTTCTATAATAAATAAGATGCATATCTAGTTCGCTTGATGGCTTTCTCTCTCCCTCTACCACTTCACCATCTAAGTTTAATATAACTACATCTTCAGGTTTTGTTTCATAATACTCTAAACCACTTGGACTAATCGCAACAAGACCTTGTTCGCGATTGAAAATACTAATATTACCCCCAGTCCCCTTTGTTAAACCACTAGAGATCATTTTCTTTCCATACGCTACAATTTCTTCTCTTTCTTTTTGTAATAACATATACATCCCCCTAAGTATGAAGCTTATGATGACTGACTTTTATATTTATCTATTTATTGAAATAGCTTTTTTAAATTCTCCGTAAACGGTGCCTTTACAATCCCTTTTTCTGTAATAATCGCTGTTACATTTTCATATGGAGTAACATCAAATGCTGGATTATATACTTTACTTTCTTTCGGAGCTGAATATTGTCCGAAACGATTAATCACTTCAGAAGCATCCCTTTCTTCAATCGGAATTTCTTTTCCTGTCGGTGTTTTTAAGTCGATTGTTGGTGTTGGCGCTGCTACATAAAACGGAATGTTGTAGTATTTAGCTAAAATAGATACGCCTAATGTGCCAATTTTATTTGCTACATCACCGTTTGCTGCCACGCGGTCACATCCAACGATTACAGCATCGATTTTTCCTTGTGACATGACCATAGCTGCCATATTATCCGTAATGACAGTAACATCAATTCCCGCTCGCTGTAGTTCTAATGCTGTTAACGTTGAACCTTGTAACCTAGGACGAGTTTCATCTGAATAGATTTTTAAGTCCCATCCTTTTTCTTTCGCTAAGTACATTGGTGCTGTCGCAGTACCATACTTAGTCGTCGCTAACGCACCAGCATTGCAATGTGTTAATACTCCCATTTCATCATGGAATAATGTTAATGCATGCTCTCCAATTTGACGATTAATTTCTTCATCTTCTCTATGAATCTCTTTTGCCTCTTCTAGTAATCTGTCTTTCAACTGGACGATTGATAAGTGCGCGTTCTCTGTCGCTACCGCTTCCATTCTTTCAAGTGCCCAGAATAAGTTTACTGCCGTTGGCCTTGATGTTGCCAAATATGCACATACCTTTTTGACTTCCTCTATAAAGTCTTCCATCTTACTTTGAATAACTTCCTTTGTTCCTAAATACACACCGTACGCTGCCGAAACACCAATTGCTGGTGCTCCTCGTACTTTCATTACTTGAATGGCATCCCACACACTTTCAGCTGTCTTGAAAGATTCATAGACAACCTCATTCGGTAATAATGTTTGATCTAATAAAACTAAAGCATCATCTTTCCACTGAATGGGTATTAATTGCTCTTCCATCATATTCTCCCCTTACTTCGCGTAGTGCATTGACTGTTCTTTTAACGTTTCTACAAAACGTGTACCCGTTCTATATTGATTCGCTCGTAAAATAAAACTCTTCGCTACTTGAAGACAAATTCGCTCCGCTCTAGCACGTGCTTCCTCATTCTCAATACAAGTAATATCTTTTACTTTCGCTAATCCAACAATACGGCGAATTAATTCCAGACCTGTCACTGCAGCCGTATCCTCTAATACAGATTGTAAATATACTTCGCTAAAGCCTTCTTCCTTCGCCATAATCTCGGTCACATGAATATCCCAAGCATCTAAAAACTTCTTCTTAAATAAATCAATTACCTCTACCATCGTAGTTTGTAACCAATCCATATACGTATCTTTCTCCGCTCCAGGTGGCATCGTTGCATCTGCATTCACCCAAGCAAACATTAAATTCGCCATTACATTCCCAACGTCATATCCCATAGGTCCATAAAAAGCAAACTCAGGATCAATAACCTTTGTAGAATCATCTCTTACAAAAACAGAACCAGTATGTAAATCACCATGAAGTAATGCCTGTGCATTCGTCATAAAAGAAAATTTACGTTTCGCTACTTCCATACGAAGCTCTTTATCACTATAAATATGTTCCCTAATCCATCCCTCATTTAACGGAAATAACTCATTACGCTTATTATGATTGGTAAATGGTTCTGAATATACGAGGTCCTCTGTAATCTCACATAATTCAGGATTTATATAATTCTTCACAAGTTCCTTCTTCTCTTTATGATTCATTACAACATCCGATGTTAATAAAAGTGTATTTACCATAAAAGTAGTTAAATCATCCGCAAGCCTCGGAAATATTTGATGATTTATAAGTGCTGTACGTAATATTGTGTGATCCGATAAATCTTCCATTACGCAACAATTCATCACACTATCAAATAAATACACCTTAGGAACAAGTCCGGGTGCTAACTCATCCTCTAACTGCAAAACATCTGATTCTATACGAATACGGTTTGTCGACAACTTAAACTCATCTGAAATGCGAGCTGTATCCCCAGCTTGCTTTACGATGACTGACATGTTCTCTTTTTCATCCCAAACGCGGAACACATAATTTAAATTGCCATCACCTATTTCTTTACACTGTAACTCCTTTGCATGTTCAAACTTAGACAATTTCTCTTTCACATATGCAATCACATCTTTAGCTTCCATTAAAAAATACTTCGTGAACTTAGACATGGTTTCCCCTCCACACTAATTGTAAGCGTTTTCTAAAAGCTATAAAAAATAATAGGTTGAATTTTTTCATCCTATAAATATGTATTCTTCTTTTTGAAAGATATATCTAGGTTTTATTATATCTTGTTAGCACTTTGAGTCAATGTTTCTAACTATCATCTTAATATACTTCCTAATTATATATTTGAGATGACAAAAATTGTTCAAAAAATTTCCGATTCATTTTATTTTATTTATCACAAAATTCTTTGTAAAATAGAAGTAAGCAGTTCCTTTTCAAAACCACAACTTCTAAGAAATATTTCCTTCCTAAAAAATTAAACTTACACACTATCTCTAACATACACACTAAACTTTTCAAACACTCATCTAAAATTTATAGACTTAAAATTACCTTTCTATTCCCTGATAGCCTTAATTGAGAATAAATATTAATTAAATTGGAATAAAGTTGGTTTATTCGCTTGACAAAATAACCAATTCTATATGATAATTAATATCGAATTAGAATTATTATAGTTAATTAAAAAATATATTTTATGAGCACACTATTTTTTGATGCTCAAACCAACATTTAGGAGGAATTTTAACATGTTATTAATCGGCACAGAAGTAAAACCGTTTAAAGCTAATGCTTACCATAATGGAGAATTTATCCAAGTTACTGACGAAAGTTTAAAAGGAAAATGGAGTGTAGTTTGTTTCTACCCAGCTGACTTCACATTCGTTTGCCCAACTGAACTTGAAGACTTACAAAACCAATATGCAACTCTAAAAGACTTAGGCGTTGAAGTATACTCTGTATCTACAGACACTCACTTCACTCACAAAGCATGGCATGATAGCTCAGAAACTATCGGCAAAATCGAGTACATCATGATCGGTGACCCAACTCGAACAATCACTACAAACTTCAACGTTTTAATGGAAGAAGAAGGTCTTGCTGCTCGTGGTACATTCATCATCGATCCAGACGGCGTTATCCAATCTATGGAAATCAATGCTGACGGTATCGGCCGTGACGCAAGCATTCTTGTTAACAAAATTAAAGCTGCTCAATACGTACGTAACAACCCAGGTGAAGTTTGCCCAGCTAAATGGCAAGAGGGTTCTGCAACACTTAAACCAAGCCTTGACCTTGTAGGCAAAATCTAAGGAGTTCGATCAAAATGATACTAGATGCAGATATAAAAACACAACTATCCCAATACCTTCAGTTAATGGAGAACGATATTTTACTTAAAGTAAGCGCAGGAGACGATAACGTATCTAAAGATATGTTAGCTCTAGTAGACGAATTAGCTACTATGTCATCTAAGATTACAGTAGAAAAAGTTGAATTAGAGAGAACACCAAGCTTTAGCGTAAACCGCCCTGGTGAAGACACTGGTGTCGTATTCGCTGGTATTCCATTAGGACACGAATTTACATCATTAGTGTTAGCTTTACTACAAGTAAGTGGACGCGCTCCAAAAGTTGAACAGAAATTAATCGATCAAATTAAAAACATTCAAGGCGAATATCATTTTGAATCTTATATCAGCCTAAGTTGTCATAACTGTCCTGATGTTGTACAAGCTCTTAACGTAATGAGCGTTCTTAACTCTAGTATTACACATACTATGATTGATGGCGCTGCATTCAAAGAGGAAGTAGAAAGCAAAGACATCATGGCAGTACCAACTGTTTACCTAAACGGCGAATCTTTCGGAAGCGGTCGTATGACACTTGAAGAAATTTTAGCTAAAATGGGTAACGGTCCAGATGCATCAGAGCTTTCTGATAAAGATCCATACGATGTTCTTGTTGTTGGTGGCGGCCCTGCTGGTGCAAGTGCAGCAATTTACGCAGCACGTAAAGGCATCCGCACTGGTATCGTTGCTGAGCGCTTCGGTGGTCAAGTAATGGATACTATGGGCATTGAGAACTTCATCAGCGTAAAAAAGACTGAAGGTCCTAAGCTAGTAGCAAGTCTTGAAGAGCACGTAAAAGAATACGATATCGATGTAATGAATCTACAACGTGCGAAACGTTTAGAGAAAAAAGAACTTATTGAAGTGGAACTTGAAAACGGCGCTATTCTGAAAAGTAAGAGCGTAATCGTTTCAACAGGTGCTCGCTGGCGTAACGTTGGCGTACCGGGTGAAGCTGAGTTCAAAAATAAAGGTGTAGCATACTGCCCACACTGTGACGGTCCATTATTCACTGGAAAAGACGTAGCAGTTATCGGCGGAGGTAACTCTGGTATTGAAGCAGCTATCGACTTAGCAGGTATTGTTAAGCACGTAACTGTTCTTGAATTCATGCCAGAATTAAAAGCTGATGCTGTATTACAAGAGCGTCTTAACAGCTTACCAAACGTAACTGTTCTGAAAAACGTTCAAACGAAAGAAATTACTGGTACTGATAAAGTAAACGGTATTTCTTACATCGATCGTGAAACTGAAGAAGTTCATCACGTTGAATTACAAGGTGTATTCGTACAAATCGGTCTTGTGCCAAACACAGACTGGTTAGGCGAAACAGTTGAACGCGCTCGCGGTGAAATCGTAACAGACAAGCACGGCGCTACAAACGTACCAGGAGTGTTTGCTGCAGGTGACTGTACAAATAATCCGTACAAACAAATCATCATCTCTATGGGTTCAGGTGCAAACGCAGCTTTAGGTGCATTTGATTACTTAATTCGTAACTAATAAAAAAACAGGTGCCTTAGCACCTGTTTTTTTTACCTTAATGTATAAACTAAAAACCTCTCATTCCCATTCTTCTCATAAGCACCTGGCAATCTAACTTCTTTCTTCAGCTCAAACGCAGTCTGATTTTCTAAGAAGAAAATATAGTCCTCAGAAGGATAATATAAAATAATATCCACTTCTCTCCCCGTTTCTTCTACCGAAAGCAAAATGTTATTTACTACATTCATAAACACTTGTACAGAAAATGGATTAAAAAAATAAAACCTATTATCATGCGGATCAATCTCATATTCCTGCGCTAAACAACATTGGAACTGGATTTTCCCCTTACTGTTTCGTGTCTTTCGTGCATAACGATCTCGATTATCCATCGCTTCTTTATAAAACTCTTCATTCATTTCAATTCCAACTGCTGATGCACCACATTTATGATGCATATAAAAGTTTAATCTTCCTTTTCCGCACCCAAAGTCTACAATTCGGTCGCTACTTCGTATTTCATATTGATTCAGTAACTCATCTAATCCGCTATAGGGCGTCGGTTCATAGCGGTGATAATGCATAGACTTGTTAAACCCCTTTTGCTCACCGACTGTTTTTATATGTAAAACTGCATCGTAATATTGTTCGTTCATTCGTTTTCTCCTATTAAAAAATGGTACTTATTATTATACACCATGTACTGGAGATTCATTTTTAATCAAATTAATAGGTACGTGAAATTATATTAACGATTTTCTTAATATATCTATCGTAACTTCAAATATATCAACGATTTTTCAAATATATCGATTTACCGACAATCCACGACAAAAAAACAGGAGCTCTCTAGCCCCTGTCTTCTAACACTTTCAATACAGTTTGTTTCAATATTTCTACTCCATCCATAATACAACTATGATCAAACCTCATATACGGATGGTGTAATCCAGGTTGTAGGTCTGCTCCTAGTCCAAGCATGACAGCTTTTAAATGTGGTCTTTTCACTGTGTAATAATGGAAATCATCGCTTCCTGTCGTATAGAGAGGTCCCGTACATCTCTCTTCCCCATACACTTCGATAATACCTTTACGCATAAAGCGCTCTGCTTCTTCGGAAACCTCTGCTCCTGGTGCAAGATCCATCCATTCATATGAAGTTTTCGACCCCATCGATGCAACTGATTCTATTACATGCTCAATCTTTTCCTTTAATTCTTCTAATAGTATATTACTCTCTGCTCTTACATCTAAACTGAAATGACCATTTCCCGGAATGATATTTAAATTATCGCCACCAGCTTGGCATCTCGTCATTTTTACTGAATAGGAACTTTGCGGTGGCAACCAAATATTTTTCAAACCGATATTAATCATGGAAATGACATCAATTGCATTCACACCTTGGTGTGGTCTCGCCCCGTGTGCATCCTCCCCATGAATCATCCCCTCTAAAAATCCAGCTGCTCCATGGCGAATAGATGAGGCTCCTTGTTTCAAAGATAGTTCTTCAATCGGTCTTAGATGGACACCAAATAAGAAATCAGCATCATCTACAGCACCTTTCTCCACCATCTTCAAAGCACCATTACCCTTCTCTTCTGCCGGCTGAAAAATAAACCTAACCGTACCACTTTTCCATCTCATATTTTTCAATTGTAAAATAACTCCCATTACAATGGTCATATGAGCATCATGACCACATGAATGGTTCGCTTTAAATTCTCCATCTACTTCTTGCCAAAGTGCATCCATATCAGCACGAATCGCAATAACTGGATTCCCGCCTCCAATCTCAGCAATTACACCTGGACAATCATCAAATGTTCTATATGAAATTCCTTCTTCTTTTAAAAAGTCAGTAATATACGCTGTCGTTTCATATTCTTTCCAACTTACTTCAGGGTTTTCGTGTAAATGCTGAAAAATCTCCGTTAAGCGCTCTTGTAGTTCTAATGTTTTCAACGTTCCAGTCTCCTTCCCAAATTATAAACCATCAGGTTAATTATACTTATGAAAAACAGATGTTTTTATGAACATATTGAATTTTAAGAAAAAAGTCAATTGTTTATTTTTAAATACGATCGACAACTCACTTCATAACGATAGAACATTCCTTATTTTCTGTTTTTATGTTGACGCTTACATAAACTTTTAGTTATCATAACCTAATAAACGTCTATTTTACGACAATTCTAAAAATACAAACAAACATACGTAACAAGGAGGAACTTTATGAAAAAAGAAATACCTTTTGGAATAGCGATTATCCCTATTATCATTACCGTTGCAGTTATGATGGTTACAATTGTTGTATTAAAACAAAGCCCTCACGTTCCACTTATTATCGGTACAACCGTTGCTTCTATTGTCGCTTGGCGTTACGGTTACAAATGGAATGATCTTGAAGAAGCAATGTATAAAGGGATTCGTCTTGCATTACCCGCTATCGTCATTATTATTCTTGTTGGCTTAACAATTGGTGCTTGGATTGGCGGTGGAATTGTCGCAACGATGATTTATTACGGTTTAAAACTTTTAACTCCATCACTATTTTTAGTTTCCATTACTGTCATTTGTTCTATCGTTGCATTAGCGATTGGTAGCTCTTGGTCTACAATGGGTACAATTGGTGTTGCTGGAATGGGAATTGGCCTAAGTATGGGAATTCCAGCTCCAATGGTTGCTGGTGCCATTATTTCAGGCTCTTATTTTGGCGATAAAATGTCACCGCTTTCAGATACAACTAACTTAGCCGCAGGATTAACAAATACAGATTTATTCGCACACATTCGTCATATGTTATTTACTACAGTTCCCGGTTTAATTATTACTCTTATCGTATACGCGGTCTTAGGAAGAAGCTTCGGCGCTAACAATATTGATGCGAAGAGCATCGATCAAACGTTACAAGTATTGCAACAAAACTTTGTTATCTCACCTTTCCTACTCATTATACCCGTAGCCGTTATGGTATTGGTCGCTAAAAAGGTTCCTGCCATACCAGCCATTCTCGTCGGTATTATTTTAGGATTCTTATCACAAGTCTTTATTCAAGGTGGTTCTGTCTCAGCATCTGTCGGTGCACTCCAAGCTGGATTTGTTATAGACACTGGAAACAAGCTAGTAGACGAACTATTTAACCGCGGTGGCTTAGATTCGATGATGAATACAGTCTCTATGACAATTGTCGCTATGACTTTCGGAGGAGTATTAGAACATACAGGTATTCTTCGCTCAATTGTAAATCAAATTTTAAAGTTAGCGAAATCAGCAAAAGGGCTTATCGCTTCTACTATCGCATCTTGTTTTGCAACAAACCTTACTTGCTCTGAACAATATATTTCAATTGTTGTCCCTTCAAGAATGTACGCAAATGCATACACAGAAAAAGGACTACATTCAAAAAACTTATCCAGAGCATTAGAAGATGGCGGAACATTAACTTCTGTCTTCGTTCCTTGGAATACGTGCGGTGTATTTATTCTCGCTACACTTGGCGTAGGTGCATTTGAATATGCTCCTTATGCTATTTTGAATTTCATCGTACCTATTATCTCAATCATTTATGGTATAACAGGTTTCACAATTGTAAAACTATCAGACATTGAAAAAGCAGAACTGCTAAAGAAACAAAAAGCTCAACTAGAAGCTTAAAAATAGCGGTAAATTCAGTTCATATAGTGCGCGAGGTCGCCCTTGTTGATAGGGCATTTCCTCGCCGCAAATATGAGCATACCCGTAATCAACTAATTTCTTTAACAACCTTTCTGTCGATCTTCGAGTCACTTGTAAGTACTCAGAAAGGTCAGCTGCTGTAAATTTCAATGACGGATGCGATTGACTAAATTGAATAATTTTTGACAAGTTGGCCGGACTAAGCTTCGTTTCCTTCGCTATTTTCATTAGTTCCGGATTATCATTTTTCAAACTTTGTACTCTCTGTTCTTTCGGGAATGGACCAAACAAATCTTTATCACTTGTTAGTATATAAAAACAACGATCTATTGGATTATTCTTTGCAAAACTTTGAGCAATTTTTGCATTTTGCTCCGCTTCTTTCACGGTTTTTCCATAACCAAATCCAATAGCTATCGTTCCTTCTATACTCGCAAACAAGTTATCTATCGCATTTGTTTTAATAATTGATTCGATATCACCACGAGTTGTATACAAAATGCATGTCATTTCATCCACTTGTTTAAATGAACCACGTAGTTCTTTTGAAATGACATCTAGTTTTTCAAGCAAACTCGTTCGTAATTCTAAGGACGAAATAATACAAGTACCAACAGTAGCTGAATAGCTTTTTGCTAACTCAGCTTTTATTTTTGCATCTTTTAGCCCATGTATAATGGATTGTGTTGGATCAATCATACGCTCTGAAGGAACACCCATTTTTTGAAGCTCGTCGTAAACAGCGTGAATACTAGTTAAAGCTAAATGAGCTTCTCCAGATTGATATTTAGCTACATGAAAATCGATAACTCTATTTATTTCATCTTTACTCCACAGCATATTTTCATAATCCAACACTTGCGGACTTTCTTTTATACCGATATCATGGAACACATTTGTAATAAACGAGCGGTCTACTAAATCGATGGAAATGTTATGTGGTTGAATACTTTGATGATACATGATAGAAAGAATGGAAGATGCGACAGTTGTCTCGTCTTGCTGTAAGTATGTACTTGGAATTCGTAATTGTTCTCTTACTTCTTTTGCCATATAATAAGGTAAAGCACCTGAGAAAAAGATGACATCACAAGGCTTTAGACACTTTAATAGTTCAGAAGATTCTGCCGGATGAAGGTAAATATAGGAATCAATTTCTATTCCTTCTAATTTTTGAGCAATAGGAAAAAGGTTATCCATAAACTCCTTTGAACCGACAACTGCAATTTTTATCATCATTTTCTCTAACTCCTTATCATTAATTAACGACTATTTAACGTCAACTATATCAAATGTATAAAACTATTGTAAAACAGGAAGGAGTTTCTATTCAATGAAAATTACAGCTATTCATCTTTACGCAATTCGTTTACCGCTTCGCAGTCCGTTTGTTATTAGTTATGGCTCTTATTCTGATATGCCCTCTATTATCGTCAAAATGGAAACAGATGAAGGTATTATCGGTTACGGTGAAGGCGTTGCTGATGATCACGTCACAGGTGAATCATGGGAAAGTACTTTCCATACTTTAAAACATACGCTAACCCCTGCTCTAATCGGGAAAAATCCAATGAATATCGAAAAAATACACGACATGATGGACAATACAATTTACGGTGTTCCAACAGCGAAAGCCGCAATTGATATTGCTTGTTTTGATATAATGGGCAAAAAACTAAATCAACCTGTATATCAATTAATTGGTGGGCGCTATCATGAAGAATTCCCTGTCACTCACGTTTTAAGTATTGCCGATCCTGAAGATATGGCTGAAGAAGCTGCTTCTATGATTCAAAAAGGTTACCAATCTTTCAAAATGAAAGTTGGTACGAATGTAAAAGAAGATGTGAAACGTATTGAAGCTGTACGAGAACGTGTAGGAAATGACATCGCTATTCGCATTGATGTAAACCAAGGCTGGAAAAATAGCGCGAACACATTAACAGCACTGCGTTCATTAGGACATTTAAACATTGACTGGATTGAACAACCTGTTATCGCGGACGATATTGATGCCATGGCTCATATTCGTTCTAAAACAGATCTCCCGCTTATGATTGATGAAGGACTAAAAAGTTCTCGTGAAATGCGCCAAATTATTAAATTAGAAGCTGCCGATAAAGTGAATATAAAACTAATGAAATGCGGCGGCATATATCCAGCTGTAAAGCTCGCTCATCAAGCTGAAATGGCCGGCATTGAATGCCAAGTGGGATCAATGGTCGAATCCTCTGTTGCCTCTTCCGCAGGATTCCATGTCGCTTTCTCAAAGAAAATCATTACGAGCGTAGAGCTAACAGGACCATTAAAATTCACGAAAGACATTGGAAACTTACATTACGATGTACCATTCATTCGCTTAAACGAAAAGCCGGGACTCGGCATTGAAATAAACGAAGATACACTACAAGAACTAACCGTCTTTCAAGACGTTGTACGCTAAAGGAGGACTATCATATGACGGTTCTATACGAAGGAACATTAAAACAAAATAACGAATCATTTCACGTTACATTACTATCACTAGAGCACATCGAACAAATTTTATCACTACAAAACATTGTAGTTGAAGCACTAGAAGATAAAAGTCGTTTACAACCACTCTCACAAGAAGAATTTCAATACATTCTAAAAGGAAACGGCATGATGATCGGTTCTTTTATCGAAAACGAACTCATCGCATTTCGCGCTCTACTCGTCCCGCCTATCGATGATGAACATTTAGGGCTTGATATTGGTTTGCCAGAAAGTGAACTACACCGCGTCATCTATCAAGAAATCTCAAACGTTCATCCGAACTGCCGAGGAAATGGTATGCAAAAAATATTAGCAAACGTCATCATGGACGAATTGCAAAAAGAAGATAGCAAATATGATTATGTATGCTGCACCGTTGCTCCTTTTAACATCCCGAGTTTGAAGGATAAATTTGCGCAAGGGATGGAGATTGCTGTGTTGAAGGAAAAATATGGTGATAGTCTGCGGTATGTTTTTGTGAAGAAATTGCGCGGAGATAATGAAAGAGATTGGACGGATGTTCAAAGTATTCTAATGAGTGATGCTAGTGGACAGCAGGCTTTGCTTTCGGAGGGGTATCGTGGGTATGAGATGGAGAAAGTTGATGAAGAATTTGTTGTGAAGTTTGGACGATAATCTATATACTCGAAAAGAGGAGATGTCCCTTGTGGCATCTCCTCTTTTCGATTTGTTGAACAATCCTGTAGTAAATGAAATTATATCAACGATTTTTCGAATATATCTATCAAAACTTACAATATATCAACGATTTTTAAAATATATCTATCAAAACTTACAATATATCAACGATTTTTAAAATATATCTATCAAAACTTACAATATATCAACGATTCGACAAGAAATATCGATTTACCGACAAAAATTGATATCCCTTCCTAAACCGTCATCTTCCAACTAGATAAAGCTAACCAGTTCTCCATTTCCTTATAATCAGGCATTATCTTCCCGACAAGACGCCAAAAAGAGCGATCATGATTTAAATGAACCATATGACACATTTCATGAACGACTACATAGTCAATTACTCGCTGTGGTGCCATTGCTAGCTTCCAATTGAATGTTAGTTGTAAATTCGAATCGCAAGTACCCCAAGTACGACTACTATCTGTAATACGAATAGAACGTGGTTTTGTTTTGAAATTACTTTGATGCGCTTTAATACTCTTCTCTACTAAAGATTTACAATGCTTATAGTAAAATCGTTTTAAAGCTTGTTGTATTTTCTCATCCTTAAGCTCTTTCACATAAATATGTAACTTATCCCCTTCAAATACTGCGTTGTCTTGCTCAATTCTTGCATCTTGGGAAATCTGTATCGGATACGTATTCCCTAAATACAAAAAGCCCTCTCCTTGATCATAATCCTTTTCCTGTGGTCCATGCGCTCGCTCCGCCATTTCCTTACGAGTTGTCTGAATCCAATCCCACTTCTCCTCTAGCAACTGGACTAAGTATTCAACAGGTGTCCCTTTCGGAGCCTGCACTTCCACATTTTCATACGAATCTACAAAAAGACGCACGGACTTTTTCTTCTTATAAGTTATATGAAAATTAATTGTCTCACCTAAATATGTATGTACCATTTCATCACCTAGCGTATTATTTTACAAATAAAAAAGAGTAGGATACAAACGTCCTACTCTACCTATTATATCATTTACTGCTTTAACGAACTCATTATCCTCTATACTTTACACCTAATCCCTTAATGAAATTCCTTGCGTATCTATCGCCGCACTCTTTGTAATTTTTATGACCTTTTTTTCTTAATAGAGCGCCTAACTCTCCTTTTGTTACCGTAACGCCTACGCTATCTAATATATCAAGTACATCCTCACTCGTTAAAGATAGTGCGATTTTCATTTTCTTTAGAAGAAGGTTATTGGCACTCTCCTTACTCTGTACAGGTGCAGGCTGCCCTGGTTTCGGATCTTGCTTTCCTCTTTTTAAAGTAATAAATCCATTGAAAAATGCCTCTAACATCATCATATCGCATGTTTTTACGTACTCATCTTCGATTACATCCGCATCTTCGGCTTCATGCTGAGGAGCTCTCTTTATTTTTGTAAGCATATCAACTACGTCTTCTTTCGTTACTTCCATCCCGCCGAGTTTAAAGATTTCCACCATATCTATATCTCTTATATCTAAAGCGTATCGTACTCTTTTTAATATATCGTTGTTGCTCATTGCCATTGGGTTTCCTCCTGAAATGTTGATTATTTATTCAGCAGTTAAAGTTTATCCTATAACGTGCTTTAAATTATCATGTTTAAATCTAACCTTTTAGTTATTGTCCGCTAAATTAATACTTTAACATTTTAAAGATATGTTTTATAGTCTTACCCGAACTTTTCTCTATCATTGTATCTACAGAGCTCTTACGTGTTTTTTATATGCCTTTAAAAAGATTTCTCTCTTAACATTAACTAAAAGAAAAAAACAGTGCTTTGATTTCTCAAATACACTGTTCTTTTCCAGCTCTACGCTTATTTTCAACTCACTCATGTCATACACTACATATGAAATGATTTAACTGCTTAAAAGTTAAACCGTCTCACTATCCTGAGCAACACCAACACTATCCTCAAACTTATCCAACAAAGCACGCACCTCATTGGTCGATTTCGTACTCATCAATTGATTTCTCAATTCCGCAGCTCCTGGGAAGCCCTTCACATAAATTTTGAAGAAGCGGTGAAGTCCTGTGATTGAGCGTGGCAGTACTTCTGCATATTGATCTTGAAGATCAAGTTGTAGTCTTAAAAGATCTAGATGTTCTTTACTGCTATGCTCTCTTGGCTCTTTTTCAAAAGCAAATGGATTTTTGAAGATGCCTCGTCCGATCATTACGCCATCAATGCCGTATTTTTCAGCAAGTTCCAGTCCCATTTTACGATCAAGGATGTCTCCATTGATTGTTATTAACGTATTTGGTGCGATACGGTCACGTAATTTTTTAATTTCCGGAATTAGTTCCCAATGCGCATCTACTTGGCTCATTTCTTCTCTTGTGCGTAAATGAATAGAAAGGTTCGCAATATCTTGTTTGAAAATGTGCGTTAACCAATCTTCCCACTCGCTTAACTCTTTAAAGCCAAGTCTTGTTTTTACGCTGACAGGTAGTCCGCCCGCTTTTGCTGCTTGGATAAGTTCTGCTGCAACGTCTGGACGTAGAATAAGACCACTACCTTTTCCTCTTGATGCTACATTCGGTACAGGGCAGCCCATATTAATATCAATGCCTTTAAATCCTAACTCTGCCATACCAATACTCATTTGACGGAAATATTCAGGATTATCTCCCCAAATATGTGCCACCATTGGCTGTTCATCTTCTGTAAAAATTAAACGACCACGTACACTTTTCATACCTTCTGGATGACAATAGCTATCTGAGTTTGTGAACTCTGTAAAGAATACATCTGGACGACCAGCCTCACTTACTACGTGACGGAAAACAACGTCTGTCACATCTTCCATTGGTGCAAGTACGAAAAATGGTCGTGGTAATTCACGCCAAAAATTATCTATCATTTCAAATTCAAATCCTCTCACTATGAATACAATTTCAAAATCTCAATTTATAATTTGTGAAAATCAGCAATATTTATTTTAACTAAAATCGCTTATGAATGGTATTTTTGTAAACCAAAAAGCAGATGGTATAGATTTTCCTATATCAACTGCTTTCCTATTATACTAACTTAAGCCAAGCCACACACTCCACATGAGTCGTATGCGGGAACATATCAACAGGCTGTACTTCCTGTGTTTTATATCCGCCTTCTTCTAGTACTTTTAAGTCACGTGCTAATGTTGCTGGGTTACACGATACGTATACGACGCGGTTTGGCTTCATGTCGATGATTGTGTTTAGTAATGCTTCGTCACAGCCTTTACGCGGTGGATCTACGACCATTGTGTCGGCGATTACGCCTTCTTTGTACCATTTTGGAATGACTACTTCTGCTTCTCCTACGCCAAATTCAGCGTTTGTCATGTTGTTTAGTGCTGCGTTTCGGTTTGCGTCTTCGATTGCTTCTGGGACGATTTCAACGCCGTACACTTTTTTCGCTTTTTGCGCTAGGAATAACGAGATTGATCCGATTCCGCAATAGGCATCGATTACTGTTTCGTTACCATTTAATTTTGCGTATTCTAACGTTTTATCGTATAGCACTTTCGTTTGTTCTGGGTTTACTTGATAGAATGAACGTGCTGAAATCGCAAATTTAATGTCACCGATAAAGTCATAAATATATTCTGATCCGTACAGTACTGTCGTTTTATCTCCGAAAATTACGTTTGTACGCTTCGTATTTACGTTTTGAACGATTGATTTTACTTCTGGGAATTTCGCTGCAATTTCTTCAATAATTGCTTTTTTGTTTGGCAATTCCGCTGTACGCGTAATGAAGACAAGCATAATTTCCCCTGTTACTTGTCCGTAACGAGCCATTACGTGACGAAGTGTTCCTTTGTTACGCTCTTCGTTATACGCAGTGATACCGTGCTTTTCACAAATACGTTTTACTTCTTGAATTAATGTATCGTTTTCTTCTGCCTGAATTAAGCATGATTCCATATTAATGATGTCATGCGTTCCTTGGCGATAAAAACCAGCTACAAGCCCACCTTCACGTTCTCCGATTGGTACTTGTGCTTTATTGCGGTATACCCACGGGTTCTTCATGCCAAGTACAGGATGAACAGGAACATCACCTAGTCCTCCGATACGCTGCATAACGTCACGTACTTGTTTTTCTTTCGCTTGTAATTGTCCTTCATAAGTTAAGTGCTGAAGCTGACAACCGCCGCACTGATTATATACTGGGCATTCAGCATCTTTACGATATGGACTTTCTGTATGAAGCTTCATTAAACGACCAAATGCAAAGTTTTTCTTCACTTTAATAATTTTAATTTGCGCTTCTTCACCTGGTAATCCGTTTTTAACGAAAATAGGATAGCCCTTTACTTTCGCAACACCGGCACCATCATGTGTTAAATCTTCAAATACTACATCTATAAACTCGTTTTTCTCAACTGGTGGCGTCATTTTAGTACTCATTTTCCGACCTCTCTTTTTCATAACACTGCGTTACATTTTATCATACTTATATGGTCTTTTTCTATTGGAAGAAAAAAAGCTATTGACGATACTTCTCTGTTAATGTTACGCTACTACTAATTTAATACGGACGATGTTACCTCATATATACTTGATAATATGGATCGAGAGTTTCTACCCGGCAACCTTAAATTGCTGGACTATGGGGAAAACTAATGAATATTAGCCTATGCGTAAAAAAGGACTCATATTGATTAGCTTTCTCTCATAGATGAAAGTGAATCCATATGGGTCTTTTTTTATTTTTATTTTTCTAAAAGGTCAGACATCTTACGTATGACATAAAACCTCGTTCTTTTATTTTTAGTAATATAACGAACGTTTTATGTACAAACTTTATACGAACTTCTGAAAGGGGCAACTACATGCAATATGTAATGAGCATTATCGGTATTCTTGCCGTGTTAGGTTTATGTTTTGCTTTGTCAAACAACAAAAGTAAAATCAACTTCCGTGCAATTGCAATTATGATTGGTTTCCAAATTTTAATCGGTTGGTTTATGTTTGCTACAAAGATTGGTCAACAAATCATTATTTTCATTAGTAAAGTTTTCAACAAACTAATTAAACTTGGTACGACAGGTGTCGATTTTCTCTTTAATGGAATTCACAGAGATTTTGTCTTTTTCTTAAACGTATTATTAATTATCGTATTTTTCTCAGCACTACTTTCAATCTTTAGTTATTTAGGTGTTTTACCATTCATCGTTCGTGTTGTCGGCGGTGCAATTTCAAAAATTACTGGTTTGCCGCGCGTTGAGTCATTCCACGCAGTAAACTCTGTATTCTTCGGTTCAAGTGAAGCGTTAATCGTCATTAAAAACGATTTACAGCATTTCAATAAAAATCGTATGTTTATCATTTGTTGTTCTGCGATGAGCTCCGTTTCTGCTTCTGTTACAGCATCATACGTAATGATGTTAGATGCAAAATACGTACTAGCAGCTCTTCCGCTAAACTTATTCTCAAGCTTAATCGTTTGTTCGTTATTAACACCAGTTGATACGAAAAAAGAAGATGAAGTGATTCAAAAATTTGATAGAACTCTATTCGGAGACAGCTTTATCGGCGCAATGATTAACGGTGCGCTTGATGGTTTAAAAGTAGCTGGTATCGTTGCCGCATTAATGATCGCCTTTATCGGTGTGATGGAAGTTGTAAACTACGTAATTAGTGCAGCTTCAGGCGCAATGGGACATGCTGTTACTTTACAACAAATCTTCGGTTACGTACTTTCTCCATTCGCATTCTTAATGGGTATTCCAACTCAAGATATTATCCCAGCTGGTGGTATTATGGGTACGAAGATTGTTTTAAACGAGTTTGTAGCAATCCTTGATTTAAAAGACACAGCTACAACATTAGCTCCACGTACAGTTGGAATCGTTACAGTATTCTTAATTAGCTTCGCAAGTATTAGCCAAATTGGTGCAATCGTTGGTACAATCCGTGCCCTTTCTGAAAAACAAGGAAGCGTTGTTTCTAAATTTGGTTGGAAAATGCTATTTGCATCAACACTTGCTTCTATTTTATCTGCAACAATCGCTGGATTGTTTATTTAATAAAAAATCACCTTACTTTAACGAGTAAGGTGATTTTTTTGATTCTTTATGAAATCGAACGGAATTCGACTACTTCCTCGTTACTAATAAGTTTTCCTTCGTGTATGCCTTTTACTGAAATAACCATAACAGATTTATCTTCTCCTTCAAGCTTTCCTAAAGAGAATAAATAGATTAAATTTTCTTTTTGTAACATCCATTGTTTGCCATTTACTCGACCTAATATTCTTTTTTCTGAAGATGGCTTTATTTCTCCAACATACTGACATTCTCCAAAAGAAGTTTTTATTATATTCTTCTCTGTATCAATTACTAGATGCTGGAATAGTTCTAGGTTTCTACTTGAAACAATTTCAATTTCATGGTTACTTTTTTGCTTAAATTGAAGTTTTCCATCACTTGTATTAGATAAACTACTATTCTCAACGGCGTTTCTAAAAAAGTTATATTCTTCTTCTGTAATACCAAAGTTAGGATGATACGGTTTCACCTGTTTATCTATATGCCCTGATATATAGTTTATGTACCACTCTTTATCATTCTTTACATGATCACTCATCTTTTTAGTAATAACCTCTACTTTTTTACGTGTATCACGATCCATCTCTAGTGTCATAATATCCGCCGTCACTTCCGCATTCATAAGATGCGATGGAATATACTCTTCCACACTATTCGCTTTACTCACTTCACTTTGACAACCAACTATAAATAGCGATATGAAAAAGATATATATTATTTTTTTATATTTCATTTCTATTCTCCACTCCATACATTATCCTTACTTAGTTTTATAGCGGTTTTTATTATAGTATAAAATCTTTATATTTTAATAGAATCCATACCCGTATGCAAAATTGCATATTAATAAGTCTTCTTCTTACTTTAAAATTAGCTTAAATCACTTTCCAAATTATACAAATAACAAGTTTAAAATGTTATAATTTTCAAAAAGCCATTGGAGGATATTATGAAAGCCCACGCAATTTTCGATTTCTTACATTTACTAGTCTTAACCCTAAAAAGCTATTATGTATGGGGAATGCCTATCTATGTCTTTATTATTCCTCTTATCTTTGTAGTCGGTTATATTATTATTAATTCTAATAAGAAACAAAAAAATACATCTATTCAAAGTCACTAATCTATTACCTTAATAGCCTCCTAAAAATCATATTCCCCTCATTTTCTTCAAATGATATGATGAACAAGGGTATATCCCCACCACTCTTATAGCGGTGGGGATTTTAATGTCAATATGCAACATACTACACAATAGAAGGTGATTTTTATGAGAAAATACGCAACAATTGCTTTATGTACGTCTGCCATTCTAGCAGGCTGCAATACTAGCAATGTAAGCCAAGAACCTAAAAAAGAGAAAAAGGTTCAAGAAGTAGCTAAACAAAAAGAGACTGTACAAGAACAAGGTAAAATTTCTTATACTCCCATCACATACGAATCTACAGACACTACTATTCATATTACAGACATAAAAGATTCTTTAAATGAAGTACAATATAAAATTTGGCGCACAGCTGATGGAAAGGAAAGTGCTAAATCTTTTTCTTCTAAAGAAAAAGAGAAACAATTTACACTTCCTTTTGATATAAAGGAATTTGAAGGAAAACGCGGTGAGTTCCAAATTGAAGCAACAGGAATGAAAGAAGATGGGAAAACAATCTCGCTTACGAAATCTACTATTACTTTCGAACAAAAGGTTCCTGTTCTTATGTATCACGCAATTGATGATTATCATGGTCAAGGTATTAAAGACTTATTCGTATCACCAGCTAACTTTGAAGCACAAATGAAACATTTAAAGGACAATGGTTATACGCTGTTAACGTTTGAACGCTGGAGTGATATAAATAAAGTAAATAAGCCGATTTTCGTTACATTTGATGACGGTATGAAAAATAATATGAATGCATTTCGCGTTTTACAAAAGCTAAAAGATGATACTTTCAAACCGGCAGCAACAGAATATATGATTGTTGATAACGTTGATGTAGAAGGAGCATTGTCTACTTCTGAAATAAAAGAAATGGTTGATTCCGGCATTTTCTCGGTGCAATCTCATACTGCAACACATGCAGACTTGCCGAAAATTACAAACTATGAGGAAGAGTTAAAAGGTTCAAAAGAAAAGCTAGAAAAAATAACAGGTAAGCCTGTTATCGCAATCGCATATCCATTCGGCCATGTAGATGATAAGGTTGTTGCAGAAACGAAGAAGTATTATCAATTTGCGACGACGACAAAGCCTGGGCAATTCATTACGAAGGGTGAACCTGATGAATTGTTAAAGATGAAGCGCGTTCGTATACACCATACAACGACTGTAGAGCAATTTGCTTCTTCAATTAAGTAAATGTAAGAGCTCAATACATTTTGAGCTCTCTTTTTGCGCTATATTTATATATATTTTTAGAATTTTCTTGTATTATATATAGTAAGAAATTTTTCAAATTAAAGGAGATTATACATATGTCATTTGAACAAACGTTAGAGAAATATGCTGCTCTTGCAGTTAATGTTGGCGTTAATATTCAACCTGGACAAACTTTATCAATTAGTGCACCTCTTGAAGCTGTACAATTTGTACGCCTCGTTACAGAGAAAGCATATAAATCTGGTGCAAAACACGTATATGTGGATTGGAATGATGAGACTTTAACACGCTTAAAGTTCGATCTAGCTCCTGAAGAAGCTTTCTCTGAATTCCCTTCTTGGAAAGCACATGCTCGTGAGGAATTAGCAAAAGAAGGCGCTGCATTTATGTCTATCTATGCAGAAAACCCTGATTTATTAAAAGGTGTAGAAGCAACACGTATCGCAACAGCTCATAAAGTAGCTGGAGAAGCGATGAAAGTATACCGTGATTACGTACAAGCCGATAAAGTAAGCTGGTGTGTAATTTCTGTTCCTACGAAAGAATGGGCTGCGAAAGTATTCCCTGACATAGCGCCAGAAGAACAAGAAGCAAAGTTATGGGATGCTATTTTCAAAGCTACTCGTGCTGATTTAGAAAATCCTGTAGAAGCATGGAAAGAACATGATGAAACATTACATACAAAAGTGGATTACTTAAACGAAAAGCATTATAAAGCTCTTCACTATACAGGTCCTGGAACAGATTTAACAATCGAACTTCCAGAAAAACATGTATGGGCTGGTGCTGGTAGCTTAAATGAAAAAAACGTACCATTTATGGCTAATATTCCAACTGAAGAAGTATTTACAATGCCACTTAAAACAGGTGTAAACGGCCAAGTTTCTAGTACAAAACCGTTAGTATTTGCAGGTAATATTATCGATAATTTCACGTTAACATTTGAAAACGGACGTATCGTAGACTATAAAGCTGAAGCTGGTGAAGAAGCTTTAAAACATTTAGTAGAAACAGATGAAGGTTCTCACTTCTTAGGAGAAGTAGCTTTAGTACCTCATGACTCACCAATTTCAAACACAAATGTTTTATTCTACAATACACTATTTGACGAAAATGCATCTTGCCACCTTGCAATCGGAAATGCTTATGCATTTAACTTAGTTGGCGGAAAAACAATGTCTAAAGAAGAACTTGCTGAAAACGGCGCAAACGCTAGTATTACACACAACGACTTCATGATTGGATCCGCTGAGCTTGATATCGATGGTATTACAGCTGATGGCAGACATGAGCCTATCTTCCGTAAAGGTAACTGGGCGTTTTAAATCTATTACCATAAAGAAACACATTGGATAATCCAATGTGTTTTTTATTTATTTGGTTTCAATTCAAATTTTATCGTTCTATTTTCACGCGTAAACTCCGGTCTATACGTAGCGATATACGTATTTTCTTTCGCTACGTCAAATAGCATGATATCTTGAATTTTTTCATCTGGTGCTAACTTTTTACTAATAAAGCTATCAGGGTTATTATATTCTTTAAATCTTGTACCTTTCTTATCGATAATCTCAAATTCATAAAATGCAAAAGGTATTTCCTTTTTACTATTATTTTCCACTTTGAAAATAACCCCCAAAATCTCTTCTTTCTTTTTATCCTCATCATAATCCGGATATCCTAATTTAACTGAATCGATAGTTACTTGCAAACCATCTACGTCTACTGTCTCCCCTATTTTATACACTTTATCTTGAACATCTTCTTGTTTACTTTCATTACTATCTTTAGTCTCAGTGCAAGCACTTAAACTAAAAGCTATGCCAAAAATTAAAACAATTTGACTCACCTTTTTTAACATACTCTTTCCTCCACATAAGACAATATTTCATATGTATCATAACAAAACGCTTTACTCTTTCTTGTCATATTTTGTCGTATTAATTGCTAACTGCACAAATAGAAAAAAGCTATCTTCTACAAAAGATAGCTTTCAGGATGCCGATGAAACCTTAAGACCAATGACACCCAAAACAATAAAAAGAATACAAAATGCTTGGAATAAGCTAATGTGCTCTTTAAAAAAATACACACTAATGATTGTAATAAGTAATGTTCCAACGCCAGACCAAATAGCATAAGCAATACTTAAATGAATCTTCTTCACAACGATGGCGAACACGCTGAAACAAATTCCATAAAATACGAAAATCAATACACTTGGAACGAGCTTTGTTAAACCATTTGATAGTTTCATCGCAATTGTTCCAGCCACTTCAAAAATAATTGTAACAAGTAATAATAGCCAATATACCATACTAGAATCTCCTTCTCTGTTACCTTATAGAGATTCTAGTATACTACTTATAGTCCTAATGAAATATATTTAATTTCTAAATATTCCTCGATGCCGAAATGGCCTCCTTCACGGCCGATACCACTTTCTTTAAAGCCACCGAATGGTGCTTGTGCAACTGATGGAAGACCGTCATTTAGACCAATAATACCGTACTCTAGCGCTTCACTAATTTGGAATGCTTGGCTAATGTCTTTCGTGAAAATATACGCAGCTAAACCGTATGGTGTATTATTTGCACGTTCGATTACTTCATCAACTTTTTTAAATTTCGCAACTGGTGCCACTGGCCCAAATGTTTCTTCGTTCATACAAAGCATCGTATCATTTGCCAACCCAATTACAGTCGGTTGAATGAAATGTCCCTCTAACTCTGCGACCTTTTGACCACCATATAAAACTGTTCCACCTTTTTGAATAGCATCTTCAATATGTTCTTGTACTTTTGAAACTGCATTCTCATCAATAAGTGGTCCGACAGTCGTTCCGTCACCGAAACCGTCTCCTACTTTCAACTGCCCTACTGCCTTTTGGAACTTCTCTACAAATACTTCGTATACTTCTTCTTGAACGAATACTCGGTTTGTACATATACACGTTTGTCCTGCGTTACGGAATTTCGAACCAATCACCGCTTCTACTGCTTTATCTAAATCTGCATCATTCATTACGATAAACGGAGCGTGACCACCTAACTCAAGTGAAACTTTTTTCATCGTTTGCGCCGCACTAGCCATTAACTCTTTTCCGATTTCCGTTGACCCTGTAAAGGACACTTTTCGCACACGACCATCTTCCATCCACGTATCAGCAATTGCTTTTGCACTACCTGTTACGATATTAATTACACCCTTTGGAATATCCGCTTCATGTGCTAATTCAGCTAATTTTAATGCAGTTAGTGGTGTTTGACTTGCAGGTTTTACAACTGCTGTACAGCCTGCTGCAAGCGCTGGGGCTACCTTTCTCGTAATCATAGCAGCTGGAAAGTTCCATGGTGTAATAGCTGCCATAACGCCAACTGGTTGCTTCATAACTAAAATGCGCTTATTCGGATGAGAAGCAGGAATCATTTCACCATATACACGTTTCCCCTCTTCTGCATACCATTCAACAAAGCTATTTGCATAATTTACTTCACCAAGCGCTTCTGCAAACGGCTTTCCTTGTTCCTTCGTCATAATCGCTGCGATCTCTTCCTTATTTTCATCAATAAGTGTGAACCACTTTTTTAACTTCGCTGCACGATCCGCTGCCGTTAACTTAGACCACGTTTTAAAAGCTTCATGTGCAGCATCAACAGCTTGCTTTGCCTCTGTTACTCCGCCTTTTGGTACAGTTGCAAATATTTCCTTCGTCGCAGGATTATTTACTTCAATTTGTTCTTGTAGTGTAATCCACTCACCATTTATATACATCGCCTTTTTATCTATACTTACGAAAGTCGCCTTTTTATCCAATGTTTTCTTCCCCCTCTATGAACTTCTTAATTTTCCTAGTAGCAGCAGATTGACTAATTTGCAAAAACTCAGCCACTTTATAACTTGATCCATACGTTTTATACGCTTTAAGAATAATATTTCTCTCTACCTCTTCCAGCATTTTATAAAGGCTTTGCCCCGATTGTTCAACTGCAGCCTCTTGCATAGAGAGTGGCAAATCCTCTACCGTTACAACATCATCGACAGTAATAACAATTCTCTCAATTACATTCTCTATTTCTCTATTGTTTCCTTCCCACGGATATCCAACAAACATTTGTAATGTACCCGGTGCTAGTTTCACATCACGTCCGTACTTTTTATTAAAGTGCTGCAAGTAATGATAAATAAGCGGTAAAATATCTTCTGTTCTTTCCCTAAGCGGGGGAATTGCAATTGGAATGACATTCAGACGATAGTATAAATCTTTCCGAAATGTTCCTTGTTTCACCATCTCGCTTAAATCTCTATTTGTTGCCGCGACAATTCGAACATCCACTTTTTTTAATTCTCTTCCGCCTATAGGACGAAATGTTTTTTCTTGCAATACTTGCAAAAGCTTCGCTTGGATTTCAATCGGCATTTCACCGATTTCATCTAAAAAAAGAGTTCCTTTATGCGCGGATTCTAATAGTCCCTTTTTCCCTTCACGATTTGCACCTGTAAAAGATCCACCTGAATATCCAAAAAGCTCCGATTCAATTAAATTAGTTGGCAATGCCGCACAATTAATTTCATAGAAACTTTCATTCTTCCGATGACTCACCTCATGTAAATGGCGTACTAATCGACTTTTTCCTACTCCAGTCTCGCCTAAAACGAGAACAGTACTATCCACTACAGATACTTTTTTGATTGTATCGACTATTTTTTGCATAGCTAGACTTTTAAAAATAAGTCCTTCATGCTCATATGTTTCTCTTAATTCTTTTTTATATGTTTTTAGCTGATTATCCATTTCCTCTACCTTTTGACGTAATTGATAGAGTTCAGTAAGGTCGCGAGAATAACTAATCACTCTTCTTAAATTTCCCTCATCATCAAAAACAGGCCTTGTACGAACGTGTAAATACTCTCCTGATTTTGTAGTTTGAACGAGTTCAATTGGCCTCTTTTTTTCAATCACTTCTAATGTCGCTGATGGATAAAAGATTCCATCCTTTTGTAGTTCTTTTACATGCTTACCCACTAACTCTTCGGCAGCTAGTTGGTAGTGCCTTTCACATGTACTATTTACACGCACAACGATCCCTTGCTCATCTGTAACAAAAATTTCGTCAAACGCATATTCAAATACATCTTTTAAATCCATTAACACTCGTTCCTTTTCTGCAACCATCCTAGCCACCCCTAACTTCAAATCCATCGATCCACTTCACTACCTTTATTATAAAGTGAATTTTCTGCATTTAATATAGAGTCAGCTAGAATGTTTGCTATTTATACTTCAGTTTTTAAACGCGAGCGATGTTTGTTTGCTCATAACAAGCTTGCAACGATTCTTCAATTATTGTTAATCCTTCTTCAAGTTGCTCATCTGTAATAATTAAAGGCATTAACACACGTATAACATTTCCATACGTTCCTGCTGATAATAAAAGTAACCCACGCTTATTTGCTTCTGCACATAGATTAGCCGTTAACGTTTTGTCAGGTGCTTTCGTCTTACGATCTTGAACGACCTCAAATGCACACATTGCGCCTAACCCACGCACATCACCGATGCAATGATATTTATTTTTCATCTCTTCGAATCGGTTCATTACGACTTTTCCTAATTCTATCGCTCTATCATTTAGTTTCTCATTTTCTATTACATCGAGAACAGCTAATGCAGCCGCACATCCTAATGGACTTCCTGCATACGTTCCACCAAGTTCACCTGGTGCAGATTCATTCATAATTTCTTTACGTCCAATGACACCACTTATCGGTACACCAGCCCCTAATGATTTAGACACTGTAATTAAATCTGGAACGACATCATAGTGATCAATTGCAAAATATTTTCCTGTACGACTAAAGCCTGTTTGTATTTCATCCGCTACAAATAAGATGCCGTTCTCTGAACAAATGCGGCGTACTTCTTGAACAAATTTCTTACTTGGGACGATAAATCCACCTTCCCCTTGAACAGGTTCCATTACAACAGCTGCAATTGTTTCTGGTGCTACTTCCGATATGAAGAAGTTCTTAAACTCTTCAATAATAAAATCATCATACTGCTCTTCCGTTAATCCCTCTGGGCGACGGTATTCGTATGGAAATGGCGCTTTATATACTTCTGGAGCAAAGGGACCAAACCCAAATTTATATGGCTTCACTTTACTTGTCATCGTCATTGTCATTAATGTACGCCCGTGGAAACCTTTAGAAAATGCGATAATACCAGGTCTCTTCGTATATTTACGAGCGATTTTCACCGCGTTCTCAACTGCTTCTGCACCACTATTTAAAAATAGGACTTGCTTATCGAAACTTCCTGGTGCCAATGCCGCAAGCTTTTCCGCTAATTCAATATATGGCTCATACATCATGACATTAAATCCAGTATGAATGTATTGATCGACTTGTTTATGGAGCGCTTCTTTAACCGTTGGATGACAATGTCCTACGTTAATTGTCCCGATTGCTCCTGCAAAATCAATGTACTGATTGCCATCAACATCCGTTACAAGAGCACCATTTGCAGATTGTACAAACGTTGGGATGCCGTTACTTACTCCTTTTGGTACTATATTTTGACGGCGTTCCAATAAAGATGCCGCTTTCGGTCCTGGAATTTGTTCATTTACTTTAGCAAATTTTTTTGTGTTCATTGCGTACCCCATCCTTTTCTTTACATTGTTTTCTCTTCTTATTGCAAAATGTATGCCAACTTTCCTTTCTAGCATTTATCCTATATTCTTTGTATCCAGGCATAAAAAATAAGTCTATAAAGACTCATTAAGAGTCTTTATAGACTTATTTTCCTTACACATTAGACTTTTCTTTCTCCCAGAAAAACTCACCCGATTGAGAAATAAACTCTCCAACAGAATCTAACACTAAATCAGCAAGTGGTTCTAATGTTGGACGGTCTCCCGTACCAGATAGCACCCCAATTGCATAGCAATCACCACCATTTTTAGCTAAATGTAAATCAGTTGGCGTATCTCCAACAACCGCAACCTCACATGATTCTAAATTAAATTTCTCACAAAACACTTCTATAATCTTTTTATCTGGTTTTTGCGCAAGGAATGTATCCGAGGCTATAATATAATCAAAAAAGTTCTCCAACTTATATTGTTTTAAAAATAATTCTGTTGGTGCGAAATCATCCGCCGTGACAACCCCTAATATAAATCCTTTATCTTTTAATGCCTGTAACACTTTCGGTAAATCTGCTGTCATTTTCATATGCGAACGATGCTCATACATAAGGGAAAATAACTTCTCACTTACCCAATGATGCATCTCTTCTTCTCTAGCAGACTCAATATAATTACAAAGCCCCTTCGCTACATCAAGGCTTGTTCCAGCAGCTATTGCACTCCTCGGATTAACAAATGCTCCCTCTACACCAATCTCTTCTAATAAGGTCTGCCCTATTGTACTTGGTAAATGATATAAACTTATACATTCAGCTACAAGTTCTTCAGCTACTTTTATCCAAATTGAATGAAAATCCATTAATGTCCCATCTTTATCAAATAGTATTGCTTTTACCTTCTCCATAGCATCCTACCTCTCGTTTCTTATCTCCTCCAGTGTATCAATAAAATATGGATGTAAAATAAAAGAATTGTAAAAATACCATAAAAATCAAACTAACTCCCAATTTACAATTCATTTTAACAAAGTAAAAAAGGATGCCTTTACAAGGCATCCTCTTGATGTTCAGGAACAAATAGTTCTAAACAATGATATATATTTTCGAATTCCATCGGTGCATCTCCACCATACTCACCATCTAAATTAATCATTAGTTTATCTGGTGAATGTACTTTAATTCGGTTCGCTTGTGTATATAACACTTTTGGATTATTAATATGTTCACCACGTTGTGCTTGTGTTGCTGCTTTAATTAAATCAGCGATAGAACCTTTTTTCAGTACTAATAGGTCAAATAACCCATCGTTAATAGATGCATACGGTGCTACCTTTTCAAATCCACCTACTGAACGAGTATTCGTAATTAAAAACATCGTAATTTCTTCTTGTAGTAACTTTCCATCATACTCAATTTCAACATATGTCGGATGCAATGATGGTAACATCTCGATACCTTTTAGGTAATAAGCAAGTTGTCCTAATACTGTCTTTAACTTACTCGGTACTTCGTATGTTAATTCTGTAATACGACCGCCACCAGCGATGTTAATAAAATATGTATCGTTCGCTCTACCGAGGTCTAATGGCACTGTTTTTCCTTCGCAAATAATATCTGCTGCCTCTTCAATAGAACGAGGTACACCAATCGCACGTGCAAAGTCATTTGTCGTTCCAACTGGAATAATTCCAAATTTCGGGTGGAATTCATGTCCAACTAAACCGTTTACTACTTCATTTAATGTACCGTCGCCACCAGCGGCAATAACAACATCAAACTTACGATCCGCAGCTTGCCTCGCCGCCACAGTAGCGTCTCCAGGACCCGTTGTCGCATGACAAGATGTCTCATAGCCAGCTTGTTCTAATTTTTGTAATACTTCTGGTAAGCTCTTCTTAAATAGCTCACGCCCAGAAGTAGGATTATAAATAATTCTTGCTCGCTTCATCATTTATTAGCACAGGAAATTTCTTTATGCATCGAAAAAGAACATACCGAACTTCTATTCAGTATTCCCATGCCTACCTCCTCTCATCTTGCTATCCTTCTTTTATCCCGCTCAAACAGGCAGTAAGAACCCGATTCGTGTAGTCCATCAAAAGTAAATATTCATTTCAATGGTTTTGTTTTATTTGACCAAAAAATTTATCCCGCTATTTGTGGGCAGTAAATGCCCGATTGGTGTGGGCTAATAATCAGCTTTGGATGAACCTCCCACTGATTAAAGTTTCACTTTATTTCTATCCATTCTTCCATAAAAATTTACATATAACGAATAATAACTATCTATTATTTCATGAGATGAAAAAAACCTCTATGTTTAGATTTATCATTATTCCCACCTTTTTGCAACTATCATACCATAGTTGCTATACAAACATTTTTCCACTTTTGACAGTTAATCAAACGTTTGTTTAAACGATTTTGTCTCATTTAAACAAACGTTTGATTAACCTAGAAAAACACCCATGTACGGGTGTTTTTCTGCTTAATCTTTAAAAGTCACTACTATTATCGCTTATTAATCTCTTCAAGTAAGATTTTGTTAACAAGCGGTGGATTTGCTTGTCCTTTTGTAGCTTTCATAATTTGACCAACTAAGAACCCAATTGCACGGTCTTTACCGTTTTTAAAGTCTTCGATAGATTGCCCATTATTATCAAGAATTTCTGTTACAACTTTACGAAGTGTACCCTCGTCAGAAATTTGAACAAGACCTTTCGCTTTAACGATTTCTTCTGGGTCTCCACCTTTTTCGATTAATTCATTAAATACTTTCTTCGCAATTTTAGAAGAAATTGTACCTTTTTCAATTAATTGAACCATTTTAGATAAACCAGCAGGCGTTAATGCAACGTCTTTTAATTCTTTTTGTTGTTTGTTTAAGTATGCAAGTACTTCACCCATTAACCAGTTCGATGTTAATTTCGCATCAGCACCGTCTGCAACAGTCGCTTCAAAGAAATCAGACATTTCTTTCGTTAATGTTAATACGTGTGCATCATAAGCTGGTAAGCCAATTTCTGCAACGTAGCGAGCTTTACGCGCATCTGGAAGTTCTGGAATAGAAGCTCGAACTGCTTCTTTCCACTCATCGTCGATGTAAAGTTCAACTAAGTCTGGCTCAGGGAAGTAACGGTAATCGTCAGATCCTTCTTTCACACGCATTAAGATTGTTTTCTTCGTTGCTTCATCATAACGACGTGTTTCTTGTTGGATGATACCACCAGATAACAGTTCTTTTTCTTGGCGCACTTGCTCGTGCTCAAGACCTTTTTGTACGTAAGTGAATGAGTTTAAGTTTTTCAGTTCCGCTTTTGTACCAAACTTCTCTTGTCCAACTGGACGAAGAGAAATGTTCGCATCACAACGCAGAGAACCTTCTTCCATCTTACAATCAGATACACCAGTATATTGAATGATTGATTTTAACTTCTCTAAGTA
Source organism: Bacillus sp. CH_48 (assembly GCF_038008465.1). Lineage (NCBI taxonomy): Bacteria > Bacillati > Bacillota > Bacilli > Caryophanales > Bacillaceae > Bacillus > Bacillus sp. CH_48. The sequence continues at coordinate 1,187,968 of NZ_JBBOZF010000001.1, forward strand.
TGCATATGCTTCTTCTGGCGTACGCATATCTGGCTCAGATACGATCTCGATTAAAGGCATACCTTGACGGTTGTAGTCTACTAATGAACCATCAGCTGTATGCGTTGATTTACCAGCATCTTCTTCTAAATGAAGACGTGTAATACCGATACGTTTCTTTTTACCGTCTACTTCGATTTCAATCCAACCATTTTCACCAATTGGCTTATCAAATTGAGAAATTTGGTAAGCTTTCGGATTATCTGGATAGAAATAGTTTTTACGGTCGAACTTCGTTTCCGTTGCGATCTCACAGTTTAATGCCATTGCAGCTTTCATTGCAAAGTTAACTGCTTCTTTATTTAAAGTAGGAAGTACCCCTGGGTATCCTAAGTCAATTACACTTGTTTGTGTATTTGGCTCCGCTCCGAATTCTGTTGGACTCGCAGAGAAAATTTTCGAATTTGTTTTTAACTCAACGTGAACCTCTAAACCAATAATTGTTTCTAAATTCATCTATGCTCGCCTCCTTACAGACTTGCTTTTTTTGTATGATAGTCTGTTGCTTGCTCAAACGCATGTGCAACGCGGTAAATTGTCGCTTCATCGAAGTGTTTACCAATGATTTGTAGACCAAGTGGCATGTTGTTAGCACCGAATCCACATGGAACTGAAATCGCTGGAACACCCGCTAAGTTTACTGGGATTGTTAAAATGTCATTTGCATACATTGTCATTGGGTCGTCAACTTTTTCTCCAACTTTAAATGCCGGAGTTGGTGTTGTTGGTCCAATAATAACATCATAGTTAGCAAATACATTTTCAAAGTCATTTTTAATTAATGTACGTACTTGTTGTGCTTTTTTGTAATATGCATCATAGTAACCAGAGCTAAGGGCAAATGTACCAAGCATAATACGACGTTTAACTTCATCACCGAAACCTTCACTACGTGTGTTTTTGTAAAGATCTAATAAGTTATTTACATTATCAGAACGAACACCGTAACGCACGCCATCAAAGCGTGAAAGGTTAGCAGATGCTTCAGAAGAAGATAATAAGTAATACGTTGCTAGAGCGTATTTAGAGTGCGGAAGAGATACTTCCTCCCAAGTTGCGCCCATACCTTCTAATACTTTTAAAGCAGCTAGTACTGACTCACGAGCTTCTTCGCCAACACCTTCGCCTAAGTATTCTTTCGGTACAGCAATGCGTAAACCTTTAACATCGCCTGTTAAACCAGCTAAATAGTTTCCAACTTCAACATTTGCAGAAGTTGCATCCATGCGGTCAATACCTGAAATAGCTTGTAATAAGTATGCATTGTCTTCTACTGTACGTGTAATCGGTCCGATTTGGTCAAGTGAAGATGCGAATGCTACTAATCCGTAACGAGATACGCGTCCGTAAGTTGGTTTTAAACCTACAACACCGCAATATGCAGCCGGCTGACGGATAGAACCACCCGTATCAGAACCTAGAGAGAATAGTACTTCTCCCGCTGCTACAGCTGCTGCAGAACCACCACTAGATCCGCCCGGAACGTAATCTAAGTTCCATGGGTTTTTCGTAGCGTAGAATCCTGAGTTTTCATTTGAAGAACCCATTGCAAACTCGTCCATGTTTAATTTACCGATTGTAATCGTGTCAGCAGCTTTTAGCTTTTGCACAACTGTCGCATCATAAATTGGATCGAAGTTTGCTAACATTTTACTCGCACAAGTTGTACGAAGGCCGTTAGTTACAATGTTATCTTTTACACCAATCGGCATACCGAATAATAAACCATTATCTTCAGCGCCGATTTTTGCATCTAATTCTTTCGCTTTTGCGCGTGCATTTTCTTCATCTAATGTAAGAAAAGCTTTTACGTTATCTTCAACATCCGCAATACGTTTGTAAGATTCTTCTACTAAATCCGTAACGGAAATTTCTTTGTTGTTTAATTTCTTATGTAACTCTGATACTGAATGATCAAATAATGACATCGAAATTCCCCTCCTCTATTCTAATACTGCTGGAACACGGATTTGATTATCTTTGTGATCCGGTGCATTTTTTAATACTTCTTCGACTGGTAAACCTTTTTCTGGTACATCTTCACGCATAACATTTTTCATAGTTAATACATGAGTTGTTGGTTTTACATCTGTTGTATCTAATTCATTTAACTGTTCTGCAAATGTAACAATTGCATCTAGTTGTTTTTGAAATTTTTCAGCTTCTTGATCAGTAATTGCAAGACGTGCTAAATGTGCTACGTGCTTTACATTCTCAACGGAAATTCTTGACACGGCTAGGCCACCTCCATAATATATCGTTCAATCTACAATACTATTGATGATACCAAATTTTCAGTACTTCAAGCAAGTCAACACACGGCACTTACGCCATTTTTACATAAAAAAAGAAAGGCAAATGCCTTTCTTTACAATTTACTCTTTATCTAACGGTTTATTTTTCGGAAATCTCTCGTTATCTTCTTCATTATCACGAATTGTTTTTTGTAACACAAAACAAGACATCGTTAAAAATAGTGTTCCAATTAAATAGTATCCTTTTACACTAAGCGTTTCATCTAACGTATAAATCCCAATTAGCATACCTGAAAGCGCACAAACAAATGAAGTCCATGCTAAAAATGTGAACGCTTGCGTATTACGTCTTCTCATCGTTCTCCCCCTCGTTAGCTGTATACCCATTATAGATAAGTATATTTACCATGATGGATTTTTATGTAAATTCTAGTTTTATATTTATAAATCTATCATAAAAGAATACTATTTTAAAGATAGTTTTCTTTTTAATCTGAAAAATCAATTAAAAACATTGACAATTATTTCTATTCTACATAAAATAAAAATAAATATTACGAACCTCGAAATATACGGGAGTGGAATTAATTGTTGCAATATGAACATTTTTTAGACTTACTGCTAGATAACGCCAAGAAACTTTTCTATCCTGAAGAATGGGTAAGCCTAGATTTAACACTTTCTAAAACAGAAGTATTTTGTTTACTTTGGATGGAGCGAAATACAGATATTACAATGACAAAAATTGCTGACCTTCTTGATATACCGATGAGTACAACGACAGGTGTTGTAAATCGCCTCGTAAAAAAGGGATATATTGAAAGGTACCGTGATGAAAACGACCGACGCATTGTATTAATTCGTTTAACAGAAAACGGCGTAATGCTCGTCCAAGAAGTAAAACAAAATGCAGCCCATTACTTTAACCTAGTGACAGAAGCATTATCAGAAGAAGAAAAAGCATTCTTACTACAAATCTTCCAAAAGATCATGAATCACATCGCTACGTCACAGCAAAAAACAGAAGAAAAGGTTTCTACACCTAAAATGAAAAACATTCCGATTGAATAAAACCCTAGTTGGGTTTTTATTCAATATTTTATTTCGATACTCGTAATATTCGACACTCGAAACAAAGGGGATAGAATAATGAGAATTATTTTGTATACAGGTAAAGGCGGCGTAGGAAAAACTAGCATTTCAGCAGCAACAGCGCTTCAAAGCGCAAAACAAGGATTAAAAACATTAGTAATGAGTACAGATCCTGCTCATAGTTTAGGAGATTCATTTGGTATAAAGCTATCTTCTGAGCCATTAGAAATTCGTGAAAATTTGTGGGCACAAGAAATTAATACGATTTATGAGATGGAAAAAGGCTGGGGGAAATTACAGAAATATATTACGCTACTCTTCACTTCCAAAGCAGCTGATGATATTACAACAGAAGAGTTAACGATGTTTCCTGGTATGGAAGATTTAATTAGCTTACTTCGCGTACTCGATTATTATAAACAAAACACATATGATGTTATTATCATTGATTGTGCTCCAACAGGAGAAACATTAGCAATGCTCAGCTTTCCAGACATGCTCAGCTGGTGGATGGAAAAACTCTTTCCTATTAAAAGAAAAGTTTTAAAAGTTGTTCGCCCTGTAGCTCAACCACTTCTTGGTGTTCCTCTTCCAACCGATGATATTATGGACGAATTAACGAATACACTTGAACAGCTCGGAGAAATGAGAGATATTTTATCAAACCGAGAAATAACAAGTATCCGCATCGTTGTAAATCCCGAAAAAATGGTCATTAAAGAAGCTCAGCGTAGCTTTACTTATTTAAATTTATACGATTATAACGTAGATGCCATTATGATTAACCGCGTCATCCCTAACACTGTCACCGATCCTTATTTTCAAGCATGGAAAGATACTCAAAAAAAATATAAAACATTAATTCAAGATAGTTTTCAGCCGCTTCCTATTTACAAAGCTCCAATGTTTGAACAAGAAGTTGTTGGTTTACCTATGTTAGAGCGTGTAGGAGATGCTTTATTTAAAACTGATCATTGTCCTACTGAAGTGAAATTTAACGGCCGCACACAATATGTAAAAAAAGATGGCGATGATTATATTTTCATTCTTTCTATTCCCTTCTCAAATAAAAGTGAACTTTCATTAAATCAAAAAGGTGATGAACTTATTATTCGAGCCGGTTCTGTTAAACGGAACATCACGTTACCCAAAACATTAACACACCTTTCTATTCAAGGAGCAAAATTTGAAGAAGATGTACTAAATATTCGCTTTGGAGGTGTAGTACATGCATGAGGAATTACTACGAAGGGTAATTCGTACAAAAGTAAAAGTCGGGATGCATATATTAGAAGAGCTACCTAATCCAATCCAGCAATCAGCTAAGCAAATATTAAATATTTTACAAGAGGAACTAGCTGCTTATCCGAAAGAACGAGAGCATCATGATGTTAATTTAAAAAATATCATAATTGAATAACTATCTCTGTATAGAGGGCCTTTTTTAGGCTTTCTATACTTTATTGGAGTGATGTAAGTTGATGAAAAAGCATTCCACTACTATACTCTGGATCATTCCCTTATTATTTTTCATTCATAACCTTGAAGAAGCTTTCCAAATGCCACAATATCTTGCTAATCAATTTTCAATCCGTATTATAACTAGCCAACAATTCTTCATTGCCATTTCCGTATTAACAATCTTTGTATTACTTATCGTCTTTCTATATCAACTTAACTTCTTGTCTTCTATATGCTGGATTATTTTTATACAAGGGGCCATCTTCTTTAACTCTGTTCAACATATTATTTTGTTTTTCATTTATCGCTCCTATAACCCCGGCGTAATATCAGCATTTTTCATTACTCTCTTTTCTATTTTCTTTTTTTTATCAAAAAAACACTTAATTCATCAAAAGCAATTCGTAATTACACTCCTTTTCAGCTTATTTTCTTATCCCATTATAATTTGGATTACCTTACTGTTCGCTATCTACTTTCATTCATAAAAAAAGACCAGGAAAACTCCTGGTCCATTACTCTACTTAACAAACATTGGATTCTACGTTATACAAAATTGGAAGGTACAGAATTAGGGTTCGTTTGTTAAGTAGATTATATGTTGAACGAACTAACAGCGGAGGGGTTCCTTCTGTTAGTCCATTAAACCCAATCATTATTTTACGATTTTTTCAAGCTCCTCAAGTGAAAGGTCAACTGAAATTGAACCATCATTTGTTTCTTTCTTAATTGCATCTGTTACTTCTTTTGAATGATATAATTCAATTACTTTTTTCAGTGTTGGATCATCTTTATCTTTCGTACGAGCTGCGAAAATATTAATATAAGGCTTCGCATTTTCATTCTTTGGATCTTCTAAGAAAATAGGATCCTTCGCTGGATCTAATCCAGCTTGACCAGCAACACCGTTATTAATAACTGAAGCTGCTACATCTTTTAATACACGAGGTGTTTGCTGTGCGATAACCGGCGTGATTTTTAATTTCTTCGGATTTTCAGCAATGCCGCTTGGATCTCCAAATAAGCCAAAATCTTTTTTAAGCTTTAATAATCCAGCTGCATCAAGAAGTTTTAATGCACGTGCTTGGTTCGTTGGATCGTTTGGAATTGCAATTTCTGAACCATCTGGGATTTCATTTGCTTTCTTATATTTTTCAGAGTATAAACCCATTGGTGCAATTTGCGTTGTACCAACAGCTGTAATATCTAACTTATGCTCTTTTTTAAATTGCTCTAAGAAAGCAATATGCTGGAATGAGTTTAATTCAATATCTCCATCAGCTAACGCTTTATTTGGCGTTGTGTAATCAGAGAACTCAATCAGTTTAACTTTAATCCCTTCTTTTTCAGCTTTTTTCTTCAAAATTTCCCAAGCGTCTCCATCCGTTCCAGTTACACCGACGCGAACTACTTTTTCTTTCGCTCCTGCACCCGTGTCTCCACTTGAGCAGCCGCTTAATGCTGAGATTCCTACAATCGCTGATAATGCAAATGCTAAAATTTTCTTCATTTTCTTTTCCTCTCTTCCTTTTTATGATCTGCGTAACAAGACTTTCGCAAAGTAGTTTCCTAAATTTTGAGCTATCTGTACGAGAATAATAAGTAAAACAACCGTTACGAACATAACCGATGTATCAAAACGTTGATAACCATATGTCATTGCCAAGTCACCAAGACCGCCACCACCGACAAGCCCAGCAACTGCAGAAAATTCAATTAAACCAACTGTCATAAACGTGACACCTAAGATTAATGGTGCTAACGCTTCTGGTACAAGGATTTCAAAAACGATTCTAATTGGCGAGGCGCCCATTGCTTGCGCTGCTTCAATTACTCCTTTCGGAACGGAAACAAGATTTGTTTCAACCATTCTAGCAATACCAATTGATGCGACTAACGTCATCGGGAAAATTGCCGCTGCTGTTCCAATCGTCGTTCCAATAACGCTTCTTGTTAGTGGGCTTAAAGCTACTAAAAAGATAATGAATGGTACCGGACGAATTGTATTAATTATGATGTTAAGAATAGAAAAGACCCATTTATTTTCTAAAAAGTTTCCTTTTCTCGTTACATATAAAAGTAAACCTAGAGGTATACCCAGAATTGTAGCGAATATAAGTGTTACAATTACCATTAAGAGGGTATCTCCCGTCGCATCTAGTATGCGCGGCCAAAATATACTCCAATCAACTCGCATGAGCTTCTACCTCCTTCAGCTGCACTTGCAGTCTTAGATGTTGTAATGCTTTTTGAATTTCCCTCTGCTCACCTTGCAATTCTACAAGCAGATTTCCAAATAGCACATTTTGAAGTTCAATAATATTTCCGTACAGTACATTTACATCAACGTTATAGTTTTTTGCGATATATGATAGTACCGGCTGTCCTGTCTCCTCACCAGTAAATGTTAGACGATAAATTTGACCACCATTTTGAATTTTCGCTAGAACACTTTCTGGTAAATGATCATTAATAACAGAACGTACAAAGTTTTGAGTCGTCTTTGTTTTTGGTTGCGTGAAAACATCAAACAGTTTTCCTTCTTCAATAACTTTTCCCTTCTCCATTACAGCTACACGGTGACAAATTTCTTTCACAACATGCATTTCATGTGTAATAAGAAGAATTGTTAAATTGTATTCTCGATTTACTTTCTTTAATAAGTTTAGAATTTCTGTCGTCGTTTCTGGATCTAAGGCTGATGTTGCCTCATCACATATAAGAATATCTGGCGATGTCGCAAGTGCTCTAGCAATACCAACACGCTGCTTTTGTCCCCCTGATAGCTGTTCTGGATAATAGTTTGCTTTATCTTCTAACCCTACAAACCTCAGCAGTTCATTCACTCGTTCCTTTATCTCGTTCTTTGGCAATTTCGCTAACTTTAATGGATAAGCAATATTCCCAAACACTGTTCTTGAATTAAATAAATTAAAGCTTTGAAAAATCATTCCGATTCTTTGTCTTAGTTTGCGTAATTCTTTCGTCGATAATGATGTAATATCTTTATCATCTATTGAAATCGTTCCTGCCGTCGGTCTCTCTAACATATTTACTAAGCGTAATAATGTACTCTTTCCAGCTCCACTAAAACCGATAATGCCAAAAATTTCGCCTTTCTCAACTGATAATGTTACATCCTCCACCGCATGAACAAATTGCCCAGCTGATTCATACACTTTACTTACATTGTTAAAAGAAATCATTTTTCCCCCTCCTATATGCTGTAAAAACTTAAAGTAGAGCTTTCGAGGTAAAATAAAAAGTGCCCTCCTTCTTATCAACCATAAAGATAAGAAGGAGAGCACTTATATGTACTCGTTCACATCTTCTCATCTTCCAAGCCTTTATATGGCTTGCTGGAGTTAGCACGGTATTAAAAAACCCGTTGCTGAGGTATCGTAGGGCCAGTCCCTCCACCTCTCTGGATAAGAATGTATCGATTTAATTGTCGTTTAATTAATTCTCATTATAGAACTCAGAATAATAAGAGTCAATACATTTTTCAGAAAAATATTAATTATTCCTTTATTAAAATTTTCAGATGAATATTCATCTGAAAAATAGTAACTTTCAAGGTTATTTAAAATTCTTCTTCCTCATATTTTTAAACAGGAGAATCCTCTCTACAAATTGAATAAATTTATTTGAATATGAAACTCGGAGGAAGATAAATATATGAAAACAGCTCTTTTACTCGTCGATATTCAAAACGATTATTTTCCAAATGGAAAGATGGAATTGCGTAATCCAGTAGAAGCAAGCGAATATACTAATCAGTTATTACAACACTTTAGAACAAACAGCGAACCTATTTTTCATATCCAACACGTAGCTATAAAAGATGACGCTACTTTTTTCCTACCTAATACAGAAGGTGTACATATTCATGAAAGCGTACGTCCACTTAGAGAAGAAACAGTTATAGTCAAACATTATCCAAATAGCTTCCGAGAAACTAATCTTCTAGAGCAATTAAAACGTTTAAATATTGAACATGTCGTTGTATGCGGGATGATGACTCATATGTGTATCGATGCAACAGTAAGGGCTGCATTCGATTTTGGCTTTCAATGTACCGTTATACATGACGCTTGTGCTACAAAAGACCTTTCTTTTAAGAACGCTACTATACCAGCTGTTTATATTCACAATACAATTTTAGCTAGTTTAAATGGCGTATATGCAAATGTAATAAGCACGCAAGAATTTTTAGCTACATAAAAAAACACTCCTTTCAGTGAGCAAAACTGAAAGGAGTGTTCCTTGTCGAACCATAGATTTTCTTTCAAATTGTATTATACAGGAAATTCTCAAAATGAATACTAAAAAATATGACTAATAAGTCAACTTTTCTCATCATTTTATTTCTGTTCACATGTTTATCACGCTATTAATAGGTTTTAGCTCATTCCCTTCGAACGATGGTAATATATAGGATTTCAATTTTAAAAGGAGCTCTTCACATTCTGTGAAGAGCTCCTCTACTATTTCTTATAAAGTTTCAGAAGTAGTTTTTGCTTGCATGTGAAGTGCTAAGTAATCAGGTCCACCAGCTTTAGAGTCTGTACCAGACATGTTAAAGCCACCGAATGGTTGGTAACCTACGATTGCACCAGTACATCCACGGTTGAAGTATAAGTTACCAACGTGGAAGTCTTCGCGTGCTTTTTCAATATGGTCACGGTTGTTAGTAATAACAGCACCTGTTAAACCGTATTCCGTATTGTTTGCAATTGCAAGTGCATGATCGAAGTCTTTCGCTTTACAGAATGCTACTACTGGTCCGAAGATTTCTTCTTTCATTAAGCGAGCATCTTCTGCAACGTCAGCAACGATTGTTGGTTGGATGAACCAGCCTTTAGAATCGTCTCCTTCGCCACCTGCTAAGATTCTACCTTCTTCTTTACCAATTGCAACATAGCTCATTACTTTATCAAATGCAGCTTGGTCATTAACAGGACCCATGTTTGTACCTAATACTGCTGGGTTAGCAACTGTTAATTCTTTCGTTAATTCAACAGCACGATTTAATACGTGATCGTATACATCTTCATGGATTACTGCACGAGAACATGCAGAACATTTTTGTCCTGAGAATCCGAATGCTGATGCAACGATAGACTTAGCTGCTAATTCAAGATCTGCTTCTTTATCAACAACGATTGTATCTTTACCGCCCATTTCAGCGATAACACGTTTTAACCAAATTTGTCCTGGGTTTACTTTCGCTGCACGCTCATAGATACGGATACCTACATCACGAGATCCCGTGAAGCTTACGAAACGTGTACGAGGATGATCTACTAAGTAGTCACCAACTTCAGAACCGTTACCTGGAACGAAGTTTACTACGCCAGCTGGTAAGCCAGCTTCTTCTAATACTTCCATAAATTTCGCTGCTACTACAGGAGTTGTACTAGCTGGTTTTAGTAATACTGTGTTACCAGAAACTAAAGCAGCTGTTGTCATACCTGCCATAATTGCGAATGGGAAGTTCCAAGGAGAAATGATAACACCTACTCCTAATGGAATGTAAGAGAAACGATTATATTCAATTGGACGGCTTTCTACTGGAATACCGTCTTTTAATTTTAACATTTGACGACCATAATATTCCATAAAGTCGATTGCTTCTGCTGTATCAGCATCTGCCTCATTCCATGGCTTACCTGCTTCTTTTACAAGAATAGCAGAGAATTCATGTTTTCTGCGACGAACGATTGCTGCAGCACGGAATAAAATGTCTGCACGCATTTCTGGCTTTGATTTTCTCCAAGTTTGGAATGTTTCATCCGCTACTTGCATTGCTTTTTCAGCTAACTCACGGCTTGCTTTTGAAACACGACCAACAAGTTCCTCTTTATTTGCAGGGTTTACAGAAACAATTTTGTCTTCTGTAGTGATTTTTTCTCCCCCAATAATTAATGGATAGTCTTGTCCAAGATAAGATTCTACTTTCTTTAAACCTTCTTCAAACGCTAATTTGTTAGCCTCCACTGAAAAATCTGTAAATGGCTCATGTTTGTATGCTACTACCATTTTTTTTAGCCTCCCCTTAGAAAAACGTTTACATTTTACAACATTATTCTACACGATAATTTAGATTTATTCAAATATTCCTAGACTTATATTTTAAAAATTAATAAATTTTTAAAATATAATAAAAAAAGAGATTCATACATGCGTATGAATCTACAAAATATGAGTATATTCCAAAACATTTTTCCCGATCAATAATATAGTAACTAATAAAAATAAAGTTCTTACATATCCAACACCTTTTTGAACCGCAAACTTCGATCCAAAATAAGCACCTAAGATCATTGATAATCCCATGATAATACCGTATTCAAAATGAATTATGTCTAAAAATAAAAAAGTAATTAAAGATACAATATTACTAACAAAGTTCAAAAGTTTTCCAGATGCTGCCGCTTGAATAAAATCCAAGCCAATTAATAAAAATGCAAAAATTAAAAACGACCCTGTCCCTGGTCCAAAAAATCCATCATAAAATCCTATCATTAAAATAGCAAAGAAAAATATTAATGTTTTTCTTTGCGTCATCTTCTTATAGGTAGACACACTTCCCCAATTCTTTTTTGCAATAATATAAATAGCAATAAATACCAACATTACAAGTACTAATGGGCGTAAAATATCCGATGGAATAAATTTTACTACTAAAGCGCCTGCAACAGCTCCAACAATAGTTAACGGGATTAACTTTCCTACAATTTTAAAATCAACTTTTCCTGATCGAATGAAATACATCGCACTCGTAAACGTCCCCATCGTTGCCGCTAATTTATTCGTTGCAATTGCCGAAGCTGGCGATAAGCCAACAAACATAAGCGCCGGAAGCGAAATTAACCCTCCTCCTCCAACAACCGAATCAATAAAAGCTGCTAAAAAACCGAATGCAATTAATAAAATAATGACTTGAAAACTTAATTCTTCCATGAGCTTTACCCCTTACCCCTATTATTTACAACATTTTAAATTATAACAAAATTGCATAAGAAAAAAAGCTGTTCCTTAGAGGAACAGCCTTCATATTTAATCTAAAATTTTCACAAGTGGTTCATCTTGTTTTGCTTCACGTATAATAATGGCTTCTGGGCGTTCTACAGATTTAATCGTTACTTGTACTTTCATATAATTCGGGAAGTATTCCATAACAAGCCCTGCCACATATTGTGTAAAACCAACTATTTCAGCTTTTCCATTAAATTGGACAGGAATATCAAGCTTCATTTCTCTTAATTCATCATCTCTATACATACCCGTACCAATAACAGCTGTATAGTCGCCTTGGAAATAATCGCTTAGTTTTGCCTTAAAGTTGGATACTCTTGCAAGATCTTCACGTTTATTATCTGTTTTCGCTTGCTCTGATGGGAACAAATAATATTTTTCATTAATTTGTTTCCAATCTTCAACCGTTTCACTACCTTTTTCAACATTTGCATAAGAAACAAAATTACCTGGCACAAGTGACGCCTTCGGAGCCTGACGATAAATTGCAAATGTTATCGGAAGGTTTTTTGTTTCAGGATCTTTTTGATGCATAAACTTCAAGACTTCTTGCGCCATTTTTTTCCCTTCAGCTAACATTTTTTCATTCGAGATTGTAGCTTCACGTGGGTAACCATGTTCTTCATTATAATAATGCACTGAATTCATTGCTAATCCAACTACAATGCCGCTACGCTCATCTTTGTCGCCGTTTTTCACATAATAATCATGCTCTAAAATATTGGAAATATATATTGGATTTTTTTTGTTTTTTTCTTCTAGTATTTCGGATCCTTCACCTAAAGCTGGATTTAATCCTATGTTTGGAAATTTAACTGCATCTTTTTTTAATGTATCTTCTAGTTCTTTCTGTTCAGCATTTGTACGCTTTCTTTTAACAAGCATTTGTACATATTGAGCCTCTAGAGTATCTCCGCCTTTAAAGAAATGATCTTTCGTACTAAATGATTCCTTCGCAATACGCATTAATCCTGTTTCAAATTCATCTATATCAAGACGATTATTTACTCCTTGCACGACTAAACCACGTGCCTTTCCACCATAAAATGGAATAGTCGTCTTATAATATTCATCCGACATAGCGTATTTTGGGACAACTGATTGTTCTTTTGCTTTCCCCGATTTCTCAGACACTTTTTCATCTTTGTCGGCACCTGCACTACACCCACTTACAAGTAGGCCAAGGCTTAATACCGCTAATGCTATTTTTTTCATGGTAAGTTTGCACCTCTTACTTATTTAGCTCTTGTAAGAACCTCTCTTCATTCCAAACCTCAACATTATGTTTCTCCGCTTGTGCTAATTTCGAACCAGCCGATTCACCTGCAACAACCAAATCTGTACTCTTACTAACACTTCCTGTTACTTTTCCACCTAATGCCTCAATCTTCTTCTTCGCTTCACTTCGTCCCATAACTTCTAGCTTACCTGTTAAAACAACCGTTTTTCCTGCGAAGTAAGATTCAACATTTTGTAAATCTGCAATTTTTATACCTTTGTATGTCATATTCACGCCATACTCTTTAAACTGCTGTAATAACTCTAATACATCTTCATTATCAAAATATGTCACAACAGATTGAGCCATTTTTTCGCCAATTTCATTAATTGCTTTTAGTTCTTCTTCTGTTGCTTTTACAAGCTCATCCATCGTTTCAAAGTGCTCTGCAAATGTACGTGCTGCTTTCGCTCCAACGTGTCGAATTCCAAGACCAAATAATAATCGCTCTAACGAGTTTTCTTTAGAATTTTCAATTGCTTGTATTAAGTTTGTTGCTGATTTTTCACCAAAACGTTCTAACTGTAATAACTGCTCTTTCGTTAATGCATATAAATCAGCAAATGTACGAATATAATCTGCATCAAAAAGTTGTGTAATGACACGTTCTCCAAGCCCATCAATATTCATTGCATTTCTTGAAACGAAATGAATTAATCCTTCGCGAATTTGAGCTGGACAAGTTGGATTTATACATCGAAGTGCTACTTCTTCTTCTAAACGAACAAGTTCACTCTCACATGCTGGGCAATGCGTTGGCATGCGGTATTCTTCTTCTTCACCAGTACGCTTATCAAAAATAACGTTCACAACTTCAGGAATAATATCTCCAGCCTTCTTCACAACAACGTAGTCACCAATTCGAATGTCTTTTTCACGAATTAAATCTTCGTTATGTAAAGAAGCACGACGAACGATCGTACCAGCAACTCTCACTGGCTCTAGCTCTGCAGTCGGTGTTACAACCCCTGTTCGGCCAACACTTAATTCAATGCCTGTTAATCTCGTTACAACTTCTTCAGCCGGGAATTTATAAGCAATCGCCCATCTTGGACTCTTCGCTGTAGTTCCTAGACTTTCTTGAAGAGCAACATCATCTACTTTTATAACGATTCCATCAATCTCATAATCAAGATGCGGACGTTTTTCTTGCCATTCTTCTACATAAGCTATAACCTCTTCGATTGTTTCACATGTACGGCGATTTGGATTTGTCTTAAATCCGAGTTCACCTAGGAAATCAAGCGATTCACTGTGCGATGGAATTGTTTTTTCTTCTACATTCGCAAGACCGTACACAAACATAGATAAGTTACGCTTCGCTGCAATTTTCGGATCAAGTTGACGTATTGAGCCTGCTGCCGCATTACGCGGATTCGCAAATACATCTTCTCCATTTTGCTCTTTTTCTTCATTTAGTTTAACAAATGAACGCTTCGGCATATAAGCTTCGCCTCGTGCTTCTAACGTTACTTCTTCATTTAAACGAAGTGGGATAGCTTTAATCGTTTTTAAATTTTGAGTAATATCTTCACCCGTTACACCATCACCACGTGTCGCCCCTTGAATGAAGCGTCCTTTTTCATAATGAAGCGAAACGGCAAGCCCGTCAATTTTTAATTCACATATATATCTTACATTCGCATCATCAATTCCTTGACGTACTCTTCTGTCGAAATCACGTAAATCTCCTTCGTTAAATGCATTTCCTAAACTTAACATTGGTGACTTATGTGTTACTTTTTCGAATATATCAAGAATAGTTCCCCCAACGCGAACGGAGGGAGAATCCTCACTCATAAACTCTGGGTTCTCTGCTTCTAATTTTATAAGCTCCTGCATATTACGGTCATATTCCGCATCAGAAACAGAAGGATTGTCTAATACGTGATATTGATAATTAAATGTATTTAACAAATCACGCAGTTCTTCTATACGTTTTTTTGCTATCTCTTTTGACATATCCTCATTCCTTTCTATTGTTTCGTCACAGGTGCAAATTTTGCTAACAAACGTTTAACACCAATCGGGCTTGGGAACGCAATATCTAATTCTTTTGCATCACCTTCACCTTTTACACTTACAACTGTACCGATTCCCCATTTTTGGTGGGAAGCTTTATCGCCTACTGCCCAGCCAATTTGCTCACCGCCTGTCGTCTTAGCTGCAGGACGCGCGAAAGCTGAACGAGAGCGTGTTGTGGTTGTCATTTTACTGCTACTTGCTGTTCTGCCTTTTGCACCAAACGAATTTTCACGCTTCGGCGCTGTTTCATTTAATGATTCCACTAGTTCTGTCGGGATTTCTGTAATGAAGCGAGACGCAGCGTTCATACTTGTTCTACCAAATAAAGTACGCATTTGCGCATTAGATAAATATAGCTCTTCTTCTGCACGAGTAATACCTACATAAGCAAGACGACGTTCTTCTTGCATTTCATCCTCTTCCATAAGAGAACGAGTATGAGGGAATATCCCTTCCTCTAAACCAACAATAAAGACAACCGGGAACTCTAATCCTTTCGCTGAGTGCATCGTCATTAAGATAACTTCTTCACCAGCAGTTGGGTCTTCATCTACACGATCAATATCAGCAACAAGTGCTAAATCTGTTAAGAATGCAACAAGACTCTTATCTTCGCTTTGAGATTCAAATGTTTGCGTAACAGATAAGAACTCGTCTAAGTTTTCTAAACGACCTTCCGCTTCTAAAGAACGCTCATTTTTCAACATATCGCGATAGCCTGTTTTTTCAATAACTTCTTCTACTAATTCTGTAACAGATAAATACTCTTGCATATTTACCCAGTTGTGTAATAAACTTGCGAATTCTTTTACTGCCTTTGTAATTTTTGCACTTACTCCAACATGCTCAATCTCATCAAATACAGCAGTTAATGAAATTCCGTTTTGCACACCATAATTAATAATTTTATCAATAGAAGTCGCACCAATACCACGCTTTGGCATGTTAATAATACGTGCAAAACTAATTTCATCATCTGGATTACCGATTAAACGTAAGTACGCCAAAATATCTTTAATCTCTTTACGGTCGTAGAACTTCGTACCCCCGACAATTTTGTACGGGATGTTAGATTTAAGGAAAATCTCCTCGACCATACGAGACTGAGCATTCGTACGATATAGTACTGCAAAATCAGTGTATTTTCGTTTCCCCATTTGAAGATCGTCACGAATTTTTTTCGCAACAAAATACGCTTCGTCCTTTTCAGTTGCAGCACGATAATACGAAATTTTGCTCCCAACTTGATTGTCCGTCCATAATTTCTTCGGTTTACGATTCGTATTTTTTTCAATAACAGCATTCGCTGCATTTAAAATATTTTGTGACGAACGATAGTTTTGTTCTAACAAAATTACTTGTGCATTCTCATAATCTTTTTCGAATGACAAAATGTTAGAAATATCTGCACCACGCCAGCGATAAATAGACTGGTCAGAGTCACCTACAACGCAAAGATTTTTAAAACGCGCTGCCAAATGTTTAACAAGAAGATATTGCGCTTTATTCGTATCTTGATACTCATCAACGTGAATATATTGGAACTTACGCTGATAAAACTCCAATACTTCTGGAACACGTTCAAATAGCTGAATCGTCGTCATAATTAAATCATCAAAGTCTAATGAATTATTTTTCAAAAGACGTTTTTGATACTCTGTGTATACATCGCTCGTTAATTTTTCATATGGATCAGCCATTGTAATTTTTTTTGCATACTTATCCGCAGATAACAGTTCATTTTTCGCATTACTAATACCCGCTAAAATAGAGCGCGGCTCAAATTTCTTCGGATCAATATTGCGCTCTTTCATAATTTTTTTGACTACCGTTAACTGATCACCTGAATCTAAGATTGTAAAGTTACGATTAATGCCAATACGATCGATATCACGTCGTAAAATACGTACACACATAGAGTGGAACGTCGAAATCCAAATATCTTCTGCTTCTGGTCCCACAAGTGTATCAATACGCTCGCGCATTTCACGAGCTGCTTTATTTGTGAAGGTAATAGCTAATACATTCCATGGTGCTACACCTTTTTCACCAAGCAAATACGCAATACGGTGTGTTAACACACGTGTTTTACCACTACCTGCACCTGCCATTAATAGAAGTGGTCCATTCGTTGTTTGTACCGCTTTTTGTTGCTGTGGATTTAAACCGTTTAATAACTTATCTGTCATACTCATATACGCCTGCACCTACTCTCCTTTTACTGCTTTAACTGTTTTTAACGCCGATTTTATATCATCATAAATAATATTTCCAACAACTACTGTATCAGCATATTGTGCCATTTCTTTCGCCTGTTCTGCATTAGAAATACCGCCGCCATAGTATAACTTAGCTTGTTTCAATTCTGCTTTTACATTTTTAACAAGTTCAACTTCTCCATACGTACCGCTATATTCTAAATAAAATATCGGTAAATGTAATAACTTGTCTGCTAAACGAGCATATGCAATAACGTCATCTTCTGTTAAATCACATTTCGCATCTGTAAGCTGGGCTACTTTCGCTTCTGGATTTAAAACACAATACCCTTCCATAAAAATTTCGTCCCAGTCCATAATATCCCCAAATTCTTTCAATGCCTCATGATGAACACCTGTTACCCATTCTACTTTTCGGCTATTTAACACACTTGGGATGTAATAAAAATCAAATCCTGGTGTAATTGCTTCTACATCAGAGACCTCTAATACACAAGGAACAGCATATCTACGAATGCTAACTAGCATGTGTAATACGTTATCAATTGTAACCCCATCACTTCCGCCTACAATAACCGCATCAGTTCCAGACTCACAAATCATTTCTAAATGTTCATCGCTTAACTCCTTATTTGGATCAAGCTTAAATACATGTTTCCATCCGGAAATATCGTACATGAAAACACCCTTCCTTTTCTCTAGTTATATCTATAGTTCTGTTTAAAATAACAGTTAGTTTTCATCTTGTTTTTTAAATATTTTTCAAAAAGAATGATTTAATTTCATCTTCTTTTTATGCATTCTTTCATTATAACAAAAAAAGCTACTGACACACACGCCCATTCCAACATCTTTTTCAACGTCAAATGTTGGATTACATATCCCCAAAATCACACGGGATACTAATAAGAGAAGTAGTATTTACTATTTCAATTTTCATAAAAAGGAGTGTTTTTCTAATGAAGCAAAACATCGGGACAATAAACGCTCTAATTCGAATTACACTTGGGCTTGTCCTCTTCGGATGTAGTGCAACTAAACTTGTACGCAAGCCATGGTGCACTTGGTCTAACATTTTTCTATGGATTGGTGCAATGAAAGTTGCAGAGGGAATTGTTCGCTTCTGCCCTATTGTTGAAGCGTGGAAGTTTGGAAAATACATGAATATGAGTGCATTTAAAATGCCTAGCATGAATTTTACTGAAAAAGGACATGCTAAAGAAGAAGTGAATCAAACTTCCTCTCATGACAAGCCAAAGTCAAAAGGAAGTTATGACGCTTCTGACAAAGAGATTGAGTCAGCGATTGAAGAAATAATCCTGGCAAAACCGCTTTGAATCATTTGTCACGATGCAAGATGCTCTCAAAGGGACTTAGCTGCTGCAGTGGGCGGTTAAGTCTTCTTTATTTTACCATAAAAACAGAACGTATATTCCCTTTTTAAGCTTAAAATGTATATAAAAGATATCAATCAATAAAATTCAGAAAATTAGGTGCATACCTCTTGCTTAAAATGATATAAAAGTGATATCATTTTTATATCAGGAGGCGATCATATGAAAGAAAAACAAGTATTTTATGTAAATGGTTTTCTCGGTATTATTGGAATTTTGATTTTAGCGGCTATCGGTGTATTTTTCCTTGCACAAGAAATTTTTATAGGAGCAGCACTAACTATTGTATTAGCCGCAATTCTCGCTACGGGTATCGGGATTGTTCAACCAAATCAAGCGAAAGTTATTACGTTCTTTGGTAATTATTTAGGAACAATTCGTCAAAACGGTTTATTTTTAACGATTCCGTTCGCATTCCGTCAAACTGTATCTTTACGTGTTGAAAACTTTAATAGTAAGAAATTAAAAGTAAACGATGTTGAGGGAAATCCGATTGAAATTGCAGCTGTTATCGTATATAAAGTAGTTGATTCTGCAAAAGCAATGTTCGGTGTTGAACATTACGATCGATTTGTAGAAATTCAAAGCGAAACGGCAATCCGCCACGTCGCAACAAAATATCCATATGACAATTTCCAAGATGAAACTTGCATTACGTTACGCGGAAATACTGAAGAAATCTCTGAAGAATTAAAACGTGAGTTAGAGGCACGTCTTGAAATTGCTGGTGTAGAAGTATTGGAAACTCGTTTAACGCATTTAGCTTACGCAACAGAAATTGCCCATGCAATGCTACAACGTCAACAAGCAAAAGCAGTATTAGCTGCTAGAAAAGAAATTGTTGAAGGTGCTGTGAAGATGGCCAAAGATTCAATCCATATGTTAGATGAAGAAGGCGTACTGGAACTCGATGACGAGCGTAAAGCAAATATGGTAAACAACTTATTAGTTGCCATCGTTTCAGATAAAGGTGCGCAACCGGTTATTAATACAGGAAGCCTATACTAAGGGCTATAAGTAATTATGGCTAAAAAGAAAAGCTTTCCATTACGTATTGATCCTGAATTACACGCAGTCATCGAAAAATGGGCAAATGATGAGTTTCGTAGCGTCAATGCACACATCGAGTATTTACTTCGAGAAATGGCAAAGCAAAAAGGGAAATTAAAAAAAGATAAAGATGCATAAAAAATCCCGCTGATTCCTCAGCGGGATTTTTACATATTAACTTCTCGTCATCTTATGCTCAATTGCACGATATCCTATATCACTTCGATAAAATAGACCATCACTCTCAATTTTACCGATTTCTTTATATACTTTATCTTTTGCTTCTTGTAAACTATTCGCCTTGCAAGCAACAAATAGTACACGGCCACCGTTTGTTACAAAATCACCATGCTTCATCGCTGTGCCTGAATGGAAAACAATCGCATCTTGCAGTGCATCTAATCCTTTAATAATGTCACCTTTTTTATATGCTTCTGGATATCCTTTCGAAGCAAGTACAACACCAATTACTGCTTCCTCTGACCATTGTAACGTTAGCTCACTTTCATCTAATACAGCGTTACATACATCAACTAAATCGTTTTCTAAGCGAGGTAATACTACTTCTGTTTCAGGATCACCAAAGCGTGCATTAAATTCAATTACCTTTGGACCATCATTTGTTAAAATAAGACCTGCGTATAAAATGCCTGTAAACGAACGGTTTTCTGCAATCATCGCTTTAGCAGTTGGATGTAATACCGTTTTTATCGCCTCTTGAACTGCTGATTCTGGAATTTGTGGCACTGGAGAATACGCACCCATTCCGCCCGTATTTGGACCTTTATCACCATCAAAAGCTCTTTTATGATCTTGGGCGATTACCATTGGATGTACAGTTGTTCCATTCACGAATGCCATTAATGAAAATTCTTGTCCATCTAAAAACTCTTCAATAACGACCTTCTTACTTGCCGCGCCGAATTTCACATCTTGCAGCATTTCTTTCACAGCTTGTAATGCCTCTTCAAGTGTCATTGCTACTGTCACGCCTTTACCAGCAGCTAGGCCGTCAGCTTTAATAACGATTGGTGCACCAACTTTTTGAATGTACTGTACTGCTTCTTCATAATCTGTAAAAGTTTCATACGCCGCAGTTGGAATATCATATTTTTTCATTAATTCTTTCGTAAAAGCTTTACTACCTTCAATAACAGCAGCCGCTTTATTCGGACCAAATACGCGAAGTCCCTCTTCGTTAAATCGATCAACAATTCCATTCATAAGTGGAATTTCTGGTCCAACGAAAGTTAATTCAACCTTATTCTCTTTAGCAAATAAAACTAATGCATCAAAATCATTTTCATCAATATCAACTGGTGTTGCAACATCGCGCATACCTTCATTACCTGGTGCTACATACACCTTTTCTACTTTTTCAGATTGTGCAAACTTCCAAGCTAAAGCATGCTCACGCCCACCGCGGCCAATTACTAAAACATTCATATTTCATCCCCCAATAACTAAATAAGTACAAACTAGAAGCTATGCTCCTAGTTTGCTTTCTCATATCAATAAAAGTTTAAAAGGAGGATCGAGAGAACCGAGCTGGTCTAGGCGCATTTGCCAGGAGGACACGGAGTGTAGCTTTCCTACATGAGTACCGCACTGGCATTGCAACGACGACTTGCGAAGGTTATCTCGACCGGACCTTTTAAACATCCTCTATTAGTGTTTGAAATGACGTACGCCAGTGAACACCATAGCAATCCCATACGTATCCGCCACTTTAATAGAATCTTCATCACGGATTGATCCGCCCGGTTGAATGATTGCTGTAATTCCTGCTTTTGCTGCTTCTTCTAATGTATCTGGCATTGGGAAGAAAGCATCAGATGCAAGTGCGCTACCTTGTGCTTTTTCACCAGCTTGTGTAATTGCGATTTTTGCAGAACCTACACGGTTCATCTGTCCTGCACCGACACCAATTGTCATATCATCTTTCGCTAAAACAATTGCATTTGATTTCACATGCTTTACAACTTTCCAAGCTAGTTTTAAATCTTTCCATTCTTGCTCTGAAGGTTCACGTTTCGTTGGAATTGAAATTGTACTTTCATCTAATGATAACGTATCTTCCTCTTGAACGAGAAGCCCACCTTGTACAGAAGTTAGTTTTTTGCTTGCACTTGTCGCTTTTTCAATATTTACAGTTAGTAGACGTAAGTTTTTCTTACTTTGCAATACTTCTAAAGCTTCTTTTGAGAAAGAAGGTGCAATAATGATTTCTAAGAAAATTTCGTGTAACTTTTCTGCTGTAGCTTTATCAATTTCACGATTTGCTGCAATAATACCGCCGAAGATTGATACTGGATCTGCTTCATAAGCACGAGTATATGCTTCGTGAATATCAGTTCCTACTCCAACACCACATGGATTCATATGTTTTACTGCTACTACTGCTGGTTCTGTAAATTCTTTTACGATGCTGAGCGCTGCGTCTGCATCATTAATATTGTTATACGATAATTCTTTACCGTGTAATTGTTCTGCGTATGCAACAGAAGAAGTTGCTGCGAATGGCGCTTTATAGAAAGTTGCCTTTTGATGTGGGTTCTCGCCATAACGTAAGTCTTGCTTTTTCTCGAATGTCACAGTTAATGTTTCTGGACTTTCTTCACCCATTTGCTCTGTTAAATAGTTAGAAATTAGCGCATCATATGCTGCTGTATGACGGAATACTTTCGCTGCTAGTTTACATTTCGTTTCATCCATTACTTCGCCGTTCTCTTTTAGTTCTGCTAATACAACATCATAATCTACTGGATCTACAATTACAGATACGAATTGATGATTTTTCGCAGCAGAGCGAATCATTGTCGGGCCACCGATATCAATATTTTCAATTGCATCAGCAAATGTTACATCAGGCTTAGCGATTGTTTCTTTAAATGGGTATAAGTTAACAACAACAAAGTCAATTGGCTGAATACCTAATTCATTCATTTGTGTTACGTGTGTTTCATTATCACGAACTGCTAATAGACCACCATGAATATTTGGATGTAATGTTTTCACACGGCCATCCATAATTTCAGGGAAACCAGTTACTTCAGAAATACCAATTACTTGTAAGCCGTTTGCTTCTAGTAACTTTTTCGTACCACCTGTTGAAATAACTTCAATCCCTTGTTCTAGTAACCCTTTAACAAATTCTACTACTCCTGTTTTATCTGAAACACTTACTAATGCACGCTTTTTCATTTATCTTTCACCCCTGGTTGTATGTTAGTTAACAGTTGATTCTTTCACAGACTGAACAATTTGATTCACTGTATTTACGTATAATTTATGCTCAACTTGTTGAATTTTATTTTGTAAGCTTTCTCTCGTATCCCCTTCAGAAACAACTACTGCTTCTTGCGCAATAATTGGCCCTGTATCCATACCTGCATCTACATAATGAATCGTTACTCCAGTTACTTTCACACCTGCTTCTAATGCTTGACCGACAGCATCTTTACCCGGAAAGCTCGGTAGTAATGATGGATGAATATTAATAATCTTCCCGCCGTATGCTTCTAGTAACGTCGGCCCAATTAAACGCATATATCCAGCTAAAATAACATAGTCAATTTCATATTCTTCTAGCTTCTTTAATATCTCTTTTTCAAACGCTTCTTTTGACTCATATGCTTTCGCTGAAAAAGCAAAACACGGAATATGATGATAATGTGCCCGACCAACAGCGCGTGCTTCTGGTTTATCACATACTAATAAACTAATTTCTGCATCCAATCTTTTTTCTTCTACCGCATTAACGAGAGATTGAAAGTTAGATCCGCTTCCAGAAGCAAAAAACGCTAATCTACTCATAGTGCTGTGCCCCCATTAAAAGTAACACCAGCTCCTTGTATAGTACGTCCAATAATACGAGCCGTTTCTCCTTGTTCTTCAAGAAGACGAACAACATCTTTTGCATCTTCTTCCTTTACTGCCACTACCATACCAATACCCATGTTAAAAATATTGAACATGTCTTTCTCTTCCAGGTTTCCAACTTCTTGAAGTAAACTAAAGATCGGCTGAATTTTCCAAGATCCTAGTTCAATCTCAGCACCGATTCCTTCTGGCAACATGCGTGGAATATTTTCAATAAATCCGCCACCTGTAATATGCGCCATACCGTATACTTCATGTTTCTTCAATAGTTCTAAAATAGGTTTGACATAAATTTTCGTTGGTTTTAATAATTCTTCACCAAGAGGTAGCTCTAAGCGACCATAAATACGCTCTAAAGATAGTTCTCCATCTTCTAGTAACACTTTTCGTACTAAAGAGTAACCATTGCTATGAATACCGCTAGATGCTAAGCCAATTAACACGTGACCAGCTTCAATTTTTTCACCTGTTATAATTTTCTTCTTATCAACAATCCCAACTGTAAAACCAGCTAAATCATATTCTTCCGTAGAATACATTCCTGGCATTTCAGCTGTTTCTCCACCGATTAATGCACAACCAGCTTGGCGACAGCCCTCTGATATACCTTTGACGATGTTTTCAATTTTACTAGGTTCAGCTTTACCACAAGCAATATAATCAAGGAAGAAAAGCGGCTCTGCTCCTTGGACAACAATATCATTTACACACATTGCTACTGCATCAATACCAATTGTGTCATGTTTATCTGCCATAAAAGCGAGCATCAATTTCGTTCCCACGCCATCTGTTCCAGATACTAATACAGGTTCTTCTAATGCAAATTTTGATAGATCAAACATACCTCCAAAACCGCCTAAACCGCCTAGTACTTCTTTTCTCATAGTTGTTTGTACGTGTTTTTTCATGCGAGATACCGCTTCATATCCAGCTTCAATATCTACTCCTGCTTGCTTATATGCATTCGCCATCGTTATTTACACCTCGTCTTTTAATTTCTCCCCATCCAGGGCGGGCTATTTTAAGAAAGGAGCTAGCTTCTACATCAAAAGAAGTAGAAGCTTTTTTCACTTTTCTTATTTCATACTTTCTAAAAGCTCTTGCTCATAATCATAAAGAGCTGTTGGATAGTCCCCATTAAAATAAGCCATACATAGACCGCCATATTTCCCTTCATATGGACGCCCAATTGCATCTACTAATCCATCTTCGCTTAAAAATGTTAAAGAATCTGCTCCGATCATTTCACGGATTTCTTCTACTGTATTATTTGCTGCAATTAATTCTTTTCTCGTTTGAATATCAATGCCATAAAAACATGGATACTTAAGAGGTGGTGAAGCGATTCTTACGTGAACTTCTGTCGCTCCAGCTTCACGAAGCATACGAACAATTCGTTTACTTGTCGTTCCTCTTACGATAGAATCGTCAATCATAACAACTCGTTTCCCTTCCACTACACCTCTTACTGCTGAAAGCTTCATCTTAACCCCTTGCTCACGCAGTTCTTGAGAAGGCTGAATAAAAGTACGTCCAACGTAACGATTTTTAATTAATCCTAATTCATACGGAATGCCTGTTGCCTCCGCATAGCCAATCGCTGCTGAAATACTAGAGTCTGGTACACCAGTAACAACATCCGCTTCAATAGGAGCTTCCGCTGCTAAACGTTTTCCCATATTTTTACGCGCTGCATGAACGTTAACACCAGCAATATTAGAATCTGGTCGTGCAAAGTAAATGTATTCCATACTACAAATCGCATGTTCTACATCGTTTGTAAAACGATCTACGTGAATTCCTTCATCATTAATGATAAGTAATTCACCAGGTTCTACATCGCGAATGTATGTTGCACCTACTACATCAAAAGCACATGTTTCAGATGCTACAACGTAAGCATCCCCCATCTTTCCAATTGAAAGCGGACGGAATCCATTTGGATCTAACGCAACGATCATTTCATTTCCAGTTAGTAAAAGATACGCAAACGCACCTTTCACTTTATTCAGAGCCTCTTTTACACTTTCAATTAAAGAGTCTTTCGTACTACGTTTAATAAGATGTAAAAGTACTTCTGTGTCTGAACTTGTTTGAAAAATACTTCCCTCTGCCTCTAATTCACGGCGAAGCATTTTTGCATTAATTAAATTCCCGTTATGAGCTAGCGCCATACTATGATCAGAAAAACGGAACAACAATGGTTGAACGTTAGCAACTTCACTTCCACCAGCTGTTGCATATCGTACATGTCCGATTGCTGATTTTCCATTTAATCCTTCTAGCTCGCCTCTTGAAAACACTTCTGATATTAAACCTAACCCCTTGTGACCGACAATTTTCTCACCATTATTTACGACAATGCCTGCGCCTTCTTGTCCACGGTGCTGTAAACTGTGCAATCCGTAGTATGAAACTTGTGCTGCATTTTCATGCCCCCAAATTCCAAAAACGCCACATTCTTCGTTTAACCCCTTTATTTCAGCAAGCATGGGATTGCCCCTTTCCAAGCCTTTCTCATTTCATCTACATTTGCTGTAAGTAATACTTCATTTTCTTCATTATGAATTGTTACTTCATTTGTACTTGTTACTTCTCCAACTTGGATTGCTTCTACCGCTTTCTCAAACGCCTCTTTATTTTCACGTTTTACAGTAATCACGAAGCGAGACTGTGATTCAGCGAATAATGCTGCTGTTGCTTCTCCATCTAATTTCACAGTAGCACCTAAGCCTTTAGCACCAATTGCACTTTCTGAAATCGCAACTGCTAAACCACCCTCAGCAACATCATGTGCAGATTGAACAAGACCAGCTTGAATTGCTTCTAATACTTGTTTTTGGCGTTTTAATTCTACATCTAAATCGATACTTGGTGATTGCCCGAAGATTTTACCGTGAATCATTTTCTGTAATTCACTTCCGCCAAACTCAGCTTTCGTCTCACCGATTACATAAACTAAATCGCCAGCTTGCTTAAACTCTTGTGTTGTTACATGTTTTAAGTCATGTACAAGTCCGACCATCCCAACAGTTGGTGTTGGATATACAGCTTCGCCACTACGCTCGTTATACATCGATACGTTTCCGCCGATAACTGGTGTTTGTAATGTGCGACAAGCTTCACTCATACCGTCTACTGATTTCTCAATCTGCCAGAAAATCTCTGGTTTTTCTGGGTTACCGAAGTTTAAGCAATCTGTAATTGCAAGTGGCTCCCCGCCAGAACATACGATATTTCGCGCTGCCTCTGCTACTGCAATTTTACCGCCCATTTCTGGATCTAGATAAATGTAGCGAGAGTTACAATCTGTCGTCATTGCTAATCCTTTTTCTGTACCGCGTACACGTACAACTGCAGCATCTGAACCTGGTGTCACAACTGTACTTGTGCGAACTTGGTAATCGTATTGATCGTATACCCACTCTTTACTTGCAATTGTTGGTTGCTGTAATAGAGCGAATAACGCTTCTTTATAATTTTCTACTTTTGGCGTTTCCATTTTCATTGCTTGGAATTCAGCAAAGTATGCTGCTTCTTTTGATGGCTTATGATAAATTGGTGCTTCTTCTGCTAAAGCATCTGCTGGAACTTCAGCTACCTTTTCACCTTTATGGAATAAACGAAGCATTTTATCTTCTGTTACTTTCCCCATCGTAACTGCTGCAAGACCATACTTCTCAAATAAATCTACTATTTCTTGTTCTCTACCTTTTTTCACAACAATTAACATACGCTCTTGTGATTCAGATAGCATCATTTCATATGGTGTCATTCCTGTTTCACGCTGTGGTACATCATCTAAGTACATTTCAATACCCATTCCTGCTTTACTTGCCATTTCTGCAGAAGATGATGTTAAACCAGCCGCACCCATATCTTGAATTCCAACAAGTGCATCAGATTGAATTAATTCTAAACACGCTTCAATAAGAAGTTTCTCCATAAATGGATCCCCTACTTGAACCGCTGGACGTTTCGCTTCTGAACTTTCAGATAGTTCTTCCGACGCGAATGTTGCACCGTGAATACCGTCACGACCAGTCGATGCCCCTACGTACATTACTGTGTTACCAGCACCGTGCGCTTGCCCTTTTTTAATGTCTTCATGATTAATCAAACCTACGCACATTGCATTTACAAGTGGATTTCCTTCATAACATGGATCAAATTGTACCTCGCCGCCAACAGTCGGAATACCGATGCAGTTACCGTATCCTGCAATTCCTGCTACTACTTCTTCGAATAAATATTTCACACGTGGTGACTGTAATTCACCGAAACGAAGTGAGTTTAATAGAGCTACCGGACGTGCTCCCATAGAGAATACGTCACGAATAATACCACCAACACCTGTTGCAGCTCCTTGATATGGTTCAATAGCTGAAGGATGGTTATGACTTTCCATTTTAAATACAACTGCTTGATTATCACCTATATCTACAATCCCAGCACCTTCTCCAGGTCCTTGCAGAACACGCTCACCTGTCGTTGGAAACTTACGAAGAACTGGTTTTGAATTTTTATAACTACAATGTTCAGACCACATTACAGAGAATAATCCTGTTTCTGTATAATTTGGCAGACGACCTAAAATCCTTTCAACCATGGCAAACTCTTCGTCTGTTAGCCCCATTTCCGCATATATACGCTCTTCTTTAATTTGTGTTGGATTTGGTTCAAGCATTAACGACATATGTTTCCCTCCACTGTTTTAAGATAGATTGAAAGACTTTTAACCCTTCAGCACCGCCAAGTAATTCATCTACAGCACGCTCTGGATGTGGCATCATACCAAGTACATTTCCTTTTTCGTTTACAATACCAGCAATATCTGAAACGCTACCGTTAGGATTTTCTACGTAACGGAATGCGATTTGATTATTCTCTTCTAATTGTTTAAGAGTCTCTTCGTCACAATAGTAATTCCCCTCACCATGAGCAATTGGAATATTGATTATTTCATTTTTTTCATATTGTGATGTAAACATCGTTTCATTATTTTCAACACGCAACTGAACAGTGCGACACATAAATTTTAAGTTTTCGTTTCTCATTAACGCTCCTGGTAGTAATCCTGATTCAACAAGAATCTGGAATCCATTACATACACCTAAAATTGGCTTTCCTTGCTCAGCAGCTTTTTGCACTGCTTTCATTGCATTAGCAAAGCGAGAAATAGCACCGCAGCGTAAGTAGTCACCATAAGAAAATCCACCTGGTAGTAGAATTGCATCATATTCATCTAAATTCTCTGTATCGTGCCAAACGTAATCTACTTCTTCGCCAAGCTCATCTTTAATTGCATGGAACATATCGACATCACAGTTCGAACCCGGAAATACTATTACGGCAAATTTCACTGTGCGACAACCTCCTCAACTTCATAACGGAAGTCTTCCATTACAACGTTCGCTAATAGTTTTTCACACATTTCTTTTACCTTGCTATCTAAATCAGATACAGATTTATCAATTGTTAGTTCCATGTACTTTCCGATTCGAACGTCTTGTACTTCTGTAAATGAAAGACTATGAAGTGCTCCTTTTACTGCTGTTCCTTGTGGATCTAATACGCTTTCTCTTAATGTTACATATACCTTAACTTTATACATGTGAAATTCCCCCTAAACGTTTTAAAATCTCTTCATAAGCTTCTGTTAAATTTCCAAGATCACGACGGAATACGTCTTTATCAAACTTTTCATTGCTCGTTTCATCCCATAAACGGCAAGTATCTGGTGAAATTTCATCCGCTAAAATGATTTCTCCTTCTTCCGTTACACCAAACTCTAATTTGAAATCTACTAATCTTACACGACAGCTTGCGAAATGATCAATCAACACTTGATTGATTTGTAGAGCCATATCTCGTAATACACTTACTTGCTCTGGCGATGCAACGTTTAATACACGAATATGATCTTCCGTTACAAGCGGATCTCCTAAATCATCATCTTTGAAGTAAAATTCTACGATTGGTTCTGCAAGTACAGTTCCCTCTTCCATTCCTAATCGTTTTGAAAGACTTCCTGCAATTACATTTCTTGTGACAACTTCTAAAGGAATAATACTCACTTTTTTAACAAGTTGTTCTGTTTCAGATAACTTCTCAACAAAATGTGTTTTAATTCCCACTTCTTGTAACTTTCTGAACAATAAAGTTGTAATTTCATTGTTCAAACGACCTTTTCCTGTAATCGTCTCTTTTTTCTCCCCATTGAAAGCAGTCGCACTATCTTTGTACTCTACCCAAACCATATCTGCTGATTCTGTACGATAAATTCTTTTTGCCTTACCTTCATACAGCAATTCTAGCTTTTGCATTTCGCAAGCCCCCTGTAGTTTGAAAAATGTGAATAATGTTTTTATAAATAATGGCACAGAATGACTCTATTCTGTGCCATATGAAATTTTACGCTTCGTTTAATCCAAGGCGTTCAAAGATTGTATCAACGTGTTGCATGTGATGCTCATAGTTGAAGCATTCATTAATTTCTTCTTGTGTTAACTTGCTTGTAATACGCTCATCAGCTTCTACAAGCTCTTTAAATTGTACTTGTGTTTCCCAAGCTTCCATCGCTTTAGGCTGTACGATATCATAAGCTTCTTCACGTACCATACCTTTGTCGATTAGTGTAAGCATTACGCGCTGAGAATAAATTAAGCCGTATGTTCTTGTCATATTGCGTTTCATATTCTCTGGGTATACAGTTAAGTTTTTAACGATATTACCAAAGCGATTTAACATGTAATTTAACGCGATTGTAGCATCTGGTAAAATTACGCGTTCTGCTGAAGAGTGAGAAATATCACGCTCATGCCATAATGGAACATTCTCATAAGCTGTCATCATATAACCGCGGATAACACGAGCTAAACCAGTCATATTTTCAGATCCAATTGGATTACGCTTATGCGGCATTGCAGAAGAACCTTTTTGACCTTTTGCGAAAGCTTCTTCAACTTCACGTGTTTCACTCTTTTGTAAACCACGAATCTCAACTGCCATCTTTTCGATAGATGTTGCGATTAGTGCAAGTGTTGACATGTAATGAGCATGGCGATCACGTTGCAATGTTTGTGTTGAAATTGGTGCTGCTTCTAATCCTAAGTTTTCACAAACATACTTTTCTACGAATGGATCGATATTTGCATATGTACCAACCGCACCAGATAATTTACCAACGCGAACTGTATCAGCTGCTTGCTTGAAACGCTCTACGTTACGTTTCATTTCTTCATACCAAAGACCAAGTTTTAAACCAAATGTTGTTGGTTCTGCATGAACACCGTGTGTTCTTCCCATCATGATTGTGTATTTATGCTCTTTCGCTTTGTTAGCTAAAATGCTTACAAAGTTCTCTAAGTCTTTTAATATGATTTCATTCGCTTGTTTTAAGATGTAAGATAATGCTGTATCTACTACGTCTGTAGATGTTAAACCGTAATGAACCCATTTACGTTCTTCGCCTAGTGCTGGCGTTTCTGATACAGCACGAGTGAATGCAACTACATCATGACGTGTTTCTTTTTCAATTTCATAAATACGATCAATATCAAATGATGCATGTTCACGAATTTTTTTAACATCTTCTTTTGGAATGTCGCCAAGCTCAGCCCATGCTTCACAAGCTAAAATCTCAACTTCTAACCACGCTTTAAATTTGTTCTCTTCCGTCCAAATCGCACCCATTTCAGGGCGTGTATAACGACTAATCATCTTTTTCCCTCCAACAGTTGTTCTTGATGGTCCCAAATATGCAAACTCTTCGCTTTTTCTAGAGCAACTTCAATATTATCATTTAAAATATTAACATGCCCCATTTTTCGCTGTGCTTTTGCTTCTTCTTTTCCATACAAGTGTAAATAGCACCCGGTTAGTCTATTCACTTGTCTTAGGACCCCTTCTATATGTTCGCCTAAAATGTTTACCATGACAACTGGTTTTAACAAATTTGTTTCTCCTAGAGGTAAATTACAGATTGCTCGAATATGTTGACCAAATTGGCTCGTTTCACATGCATCCTGTGTGTAGTGTCCTGAATTGTGAGGTCTTGGTGCTAATTCATTAATGTAAATCTCACCATTAGCTGTAGCAAACATCTCTACAGCTAGTGTTCCCACAAGTTTTAATTCATCCGCAAGTACCTTTGCATAAGCAATTGCTTTTTGAGAAAGCTCTTCTGTAATACGAGCTGGAACGATAGATTCATGCAAAATGTTATTTACATGAATATTTTCCGCTACTGGAAACACTTTCGTTTCACCACTTACACTACGAATCACAATAACAGATACTTCTTTTTCAAAAGGCACCCATTTCTCTAAAATACACTCTGCTTTATCCACAAGATTTCTTGCTGTCTCAACATCAGCCTCACTTCTTAAAACAACTTGCCCTTTCCCATCATATCCACCTGTCGTCGTTTTTAAGACGGAAGGGAATGATAACTCAGCAATTGCTTCTGTAAGCTGATCTTGATTTTGAACTAATCTATACGTTGCTACTGGTAACCCAGCCTTCTCAATTCCATTCTTTTCTGTAAAACGATTTTGCGTTTTATTTAACAACTGACTACCTTGTGGCAAGTAAGCATGTTTTTCAAGCCATTGTAAACATCTATAATCAATATTCTCAAATTCATATGTGACAACATCACTTATCTCTGCTAAATGCTGAATTGCCTTTAAATCGTCATACGGTGCAACGATTTCAATATCAGCAACTTGTGCACATGGTGAATGCTTTGTAGGATCTAAAACAGCAATTTTATATCCCATCTCCTTGGCTGCCAATGCCATCATTCTTCCTAGCTGGCCGCCTCCAATAATGCCGATTGTTTTTCCAGGTAAAATGATTCTCGTCATACTAGCTCACTACCTTCGCGCACATCTTTTTCAATTGATTCTCGTCTCAATTCTAATGCATCATGTATATCATCATGGAATGATCCAAGTATTTGTGCAGCAAGTAATCCAGCATTCGTTGAACCGGCTTTACCAATTGCAACAGTTGCAACTGGAACGCCTCCTGGCATTTGGACGATGGATAATAATGAATCTAGGCCGTTTAATGCTTTTGATTGAACTGGAACTCCGATTACAGGAAGATTTGTCTTCGCTGCAACCATTCCTGGTAAATGTGCTGCTCCACCAGCTCCAGCAATAATAACTTTCAATCCACGTTCACGAGCCGTCTCTGCATATTCAAACATATAATCCGGAGTCCGATGAGCGGATACAACTTTTTTCTCATACGGTATATTTAATTCATCTAAAATGTCACAAGCATATTTCATTGTTTCCCAGTCTGACGTACTTCCCATTATGACTCCAACTAGTGATTTCATATTAGAATCCCCCCGATTCAAATAAAAAAAGCCTGAAATAGAACAGTTTCTCTTTTACTATGAGAGAAAGCGCTCTACTCAGGCATACGTATCCCTTGTGAATAGAAAAATACCGAGTGACTTTCCCTCATAGTCTAACGAATAACGGTCGTTAGGTAGAGACTTGCAGGCCATATCCCCGCGATTATATGAGGTCTTATATTATTGTTTCTATGGCTATATTAACAATATTTCATAAACGATGTCAATAAATAATCGAATGTTTTTTTATTAGTAGTCAATAACGTTCGTGTTTTAGTTATATTCAAAAGAAGAATTGCAACTATATGCAAGAAGAAAAGGGAATTAGAATATATATTTCTAGAGATCTATTTACTTATAATCGTTTATATAGTACTTCAGTATGTTTTAAATCAAAATATGTACACTCTTGTATTCTACACATCAATAGAACTTTTATTATAACGATTTAATTTCTAAGGAGGATAAACGTGAAAGAAAGAACTATACTATTATCCTATTTATTTTTTCTATCGCAGTAATTTTAAAATATATACTTATGATAGAAATAATGTGTCCTATTTTAAGTATTACTTTAGCGGCATTCGAAAAATCAGGAAAACCAAAAATCATTGCTATTATTTTAAACTTTTTTCGTCTTTAGCGTTATTAAATTTATGAATTATAACATTCGGTAAATAAAAATAAACACAAAAAAACCTAAGTCGAAACGACTTAGGTTTTTGCTTGGCGACGTCCTACTCTCACAGGGACAAGGTCCCAACTACCATCGGCGCTAGAGAGCTTAACTTCCGTGTTCGGTATGGGAACGGGTGTGACCTCTCTGCCATCATCACCAAACTATGAAGGCATATTCCTTCAAAACTAGATAACATTGCTACATATTATATGGTTAAGTCCTCGATCTATTAGTATTCGTCAGCTCCACATGTCACCATGCTTCCACCTCGAACCTATCAACCTGATCATCTTTCAGGGATCTTACTAGCTTACGCTATGGGAAATCTCATCTTGAGGGGGGCTTCATGCTTAGATGCTTTCAGCACTTATCCCTTCCGCACATAGCTACCCAGCTATGCCCTTGGCAGAACAACTGGTACACCAGCGGTGCGTCCATCCCGGTCCTCTCGTACTAAGGACAGCTCCTCTCAAATTTCCTACGCCCACGACGGATAGGGACCGAACTGTCTCACGACGTTCTGAACCCAGCTCGCGTACCGCTTTAATGGGCGAACAGCCCAACCCTTGGGACCGACTACAGCCCCAGGATGCGATGAGCCGACATCGAGGTGCCAAACCTCCCCGTCGATGTGGACTCTTGGGGGAGATAAGCCTGTTATCCCCGGGGTAGCTTTTATCCGTTGAGCGATGGCCCTTCCATGCGGAACCACCGGATCACTAAGCCCGACTTTCGTCCCTGCTC
>NZ_JBBOZF010000001.1:1227500-1230000 GCF_038008465.1 Bacillus sp. CH_48
ACATCATGGCATCATCAAACTTCCGCCATGATTTATAAAGGGAATTTTAGCGAAGCTGATATTACTGATCCTTTATTTCCCCGTCATCCAACTTTTGAAAGCTTTTATGATACTGAATGTATACAACTTGTTCAAACAATATTTCAAAATGATTTCGACACATATAAATACAGCAAAGAATATCCATACTAATTTTAGTCTATTATCTTTGCTAAATAAAAAAGATACCTCATATATAAGGTATCTTTTTAACATTTCAATTATATAAATCATACTGTTTAACAGTCTCTATTCTCCACCTTATTACCTTTTAATAGATTACATAACTTTTGCTTATCCGCCCATCCTACTCCGATTAAAACTAAACTCGCTCCCATTATTACCCTCCATGTCAGAGACTCATTTAATAGAATAATTGAAGTAGCGATACTTATTAATGGTAATGCATTTAAATATAATCCGCTTACTGATGCTGAAACTCTCTCTAGCGCTTTATTCCAAAACCAATATGCTAAAATTGTTGCTCCAATAACAAGGTATATTACACTAAGTCCCGTTTTCCAAGTTTCAATCTTTGGTAAACCGTAATAAAGAATTTCTACCAGTGCAAACGGTAATAGAATAACAGCTCCGATAATTAAAGTTAATGTTGTAAAAACCTCGTTTGATAAATACTGTTCTTGTTTTGGTCGTTTTAGCAAAACCGTGTAGAAAGCAAATAGAAAAGTACTTAATAATATCAGTATATCTCCTATTAAAGACACTTCTTGATCAGCACTTTTAGATGGAATCGTAATAAAGAGTACTCCTATAGCACCCAATATAATCCCTATCCAATAATTCAATCGAATTTTCTCTTTCAAGAAGAATGCTGAAAAAAGAATTGTAACTAATGGTAATGCAGCATCTATGATACTAACATGTAATCCACTTGTTAAAGAAATACCATACGATGTGAACATAAAATACCCAGCTACACCGGTAAAGGCTAACAAACTCATTCTTTGCCATGGAACTTTTTTATGTACAACTGATTTTTGTAGTTGCTTAAATGAAAATAGCATACAAATTCCACCTGCAAAGAAAAGACGAATAAACAACAAAGTAAACGGCTGAATAGATTCTAACACCCATTTTGTTGGTGCAATAGCTGTCCCCCATAATATAACAGCCACTAATAACATGCATATTTCTTTCATAATCCCCCACACCCATCAAAAATATATGTTAACTACCTTAATTATAGATTTTTTCTTATGTAAAATCCTTTAAAAACACAAAAGGTTATGTAAGATTACAAATATTCTTTTTACATCTCGATTATATTTTCACAAAAGGTAATTCTTACCTTTATATTTCAAACAATAAAAATAAACACAAAAAAACCTAAGTCGAAACGACTTAGGTTTTTGCTTGGCGACGTCCTACTCTCACAGGGACAAGGTCCCAACTACCATCGGCGCTAGAGAGCTTAACTTCCGTGTTCGGTATGGGAACGGGTGTGACCTCTCTGCCATCATCACCAAACTATGAAGGCATATTCCTTCAAAACTAGATAACATTGCTACATATTATATGGTTAAGTCCTCGATCTATTAGTATTCGTCAGCTCCACATGTCACCATGCTTCCACCTCGAACCTATCAACCTGATCATCTTTCAGGGATCTTACTAGCTTACGCTATGGGAAATCTCATCTTGAGGGGGGCTTCATGCTTAGATGCTTTCAGCACTTATCCCTTCCGCACATAGCTACCCAGCTATGCCCTTGGCAGAACAACTGGTACACCAGCGGTGCGTCCATCCCGGTCCTCTCGTACTAAGGACAGCTCCTCTCAAATTTCCTACGCCCACGACGGATAGGGACCGAACTGTCTCACGACGTTCTGAACCCAGCTCGCGTACCGCTTTAATGGGCGAACAGCCCAACCCTTGGGACCGACTACAGCCCCAGGATGCGATGAGCCGACATCGAGGTGCCAAACCTCCCCGTCGATGTGGACTCTTGGGGGAGATAAGCCTGTTATCCCCGGGGTAGCTTTTATCCGTTGAGCGATGGCCCTTCCATGCGGAACCACCGGATCACTAAGCCCGACTTTCGTCCCTGCTCGACTTGTAGGTCTCGCAGTCAAGCTCCCTTATGCCTTTGCACTCTACGAATGATTTCCAACCATTCTGAGGGAACCTTTGGGCGCCTCCGTTACACTTTAGGAGGCGACCGCCCCAGTCAAACTGCCCACCTGACACTGTCTCCCGGGTCGATAAGACCCGTAGGTTAGAATTTCAATACAGTCAGGGCGGTATCCCACCAGCGCCTCCACCGAAGCTAGCGCTCCGGTTTCAATGGCTCCCGCCTATCCTGTACAAACTGTACCAAAATTCAATATCAGGCTACAGTAAAGCTCCACGGGGTCTTTCCGTCCTGTCGCGGGTAACCTGCATCTTCACAGGTACTATAATTTCACCGAGTCTCTGGTTGAGACAGTGCCCAAATCGTTAC
>NZ_JBBOZF010000001.1:1235000-1240000 GCF_038008465.1 Bacillus sp. CH_48
ATCTCTTCTTTTCAAGAATACAATTCATTCAACATCGCAAGGCAATGGATACTAAATTAAGTCGTGTACTAAAAGGAAACTTACAAACGAGATTATTCACAAGCAATGACCACTCATTACATAATATCGTTTTTTCAATAAACGAGCTAATAGCTAAATTAGAGCAAGTTCAGATTGAAGCCAAAAGATCCGAGGAATCCAGAAAACAACTTTTGTCTAGTATCTCCCACGATATACGAACACCACTCACCTCCATCATCGGATATATAGATGCTTTAAAAGATGGGGTTGCTGTTTCTGAAATAGAAAAACAAGAATACCTTAAAATACTTTATATGAAATCAAATAACTTAAAGCACCTAGTTGATGAAATATTCAATATGGCGAAGCTAGACGCTAATGAATTTCCACTAAAAGAAGAAGAACTCGACTTTTCTGAAGTTACTAGAGAAGTTTTGATTGAATTTTTACCTGAGCTCTCAAAACATAACATCGAACTGCAAGTTCTCATACCAGAATCTACTTGCCCTATTATCGCAGACCATCTGAGCCTTATGCGGATTATGAGTAATTTAATGAAAAATGCCATTTATTACGGAAAGGATGGAAAAATAGTAGGAGTCGAACTACTAGAAACCGATAGAGAATATGAACTTCATATTTGGGACAAAGGCCCTGGTATTCCAAAGCATGATTTACAAAATGTGTTTGAGCGAATGTACCGAAGCGAACAATCAAGAAACTCCTCGTTTGGTGGTAGTGGTCTCGGGCTCTCTATTTCTAAAGCGCTCGTTGAGAGAAATGGTGGGCATATATGGGTTGAAAGCACTCCATGGAAACGAACTATTTTTGGCTTTTCTATTCCAAAACACAATACTTTTAAGAAATAGTTAAGAAATGATTAATATGCAGTTAAGCCTTCCTTTTTATGATGTAAGTAAGAACTTATAGAAAGCAGGTGTCTCCTATAAATACAATTATAAAAACGACTAACCTTACTAAAGTATATGGCAATCAAAAATCAGTAGATAATTTAAATATTAATGTTCAACAAGGGGAGATTTATGGCTTCATAGGCCGCAACGGTGCTGGTAAAACAACAACCATTCGTATGCTGCTTAGTCTTATAAAGCCTACAAGTGGAACGATTGAAATATTTGGAGAGAACTTATTCCAAAATCAAAAAGATATTTTAAGCAGAATTGGTTCTATAGTTGAAGTTCCAGGATTTTATGAAAACTTAACTGCAAAAGAAAACCTATTAATTAATGCAAAGATAATTGGGGTTCACAAAAAGAATGCTATCGAAGAAGCATTAGAAATAGTAGGCTTGCAGCATGAGACAAAAAAGTTAGTAGGAAAGTATTCTTTAGGAATGAAGCAACGCTTAGGAATTGCACGCGCTCTTCTCCATTATCCCGAGCTACTCATATTAGATGAACCAACTAACGGACTAGACCCTATTGGTATTAAAGAAATGCGAAAACTTATTCATTCTTTAGCTCAAGAAAGAAATATAACCATACTCATTTCTAGTCACATATTAGCCGAGGTAGAACAGTTAGTCGATCGTATCGGAATTATTCATGAAGGAAAGTTACTAGAAGAAGTTTCTCTTGATACGCTACGTAAAGCAAATCGTAAGTACATAGAGTTTCAAGTGAATAATGACAATAAAGCTGTGATGTTATTAGAAAATCATCTTCAAATTTTTGATTATGAAGTACACGATGAAGGGAATATTCGTATTTACTCTCATTTTGGACAACAAGGATACATAAATAGAACATTAGTTCTTAATGGTATTGAAGTATTAAAAATGATGATAAGTGAAGATAGACTAGAAGATTATTTCACCAAGCTAGTTGGAGGTGGAACAATTGGTTAATCTAC
This sequence comes from Bacillus sp. CH_48, assembly GCF_038008465.1. Taxonomy (NCBI): domain Bacteria; kingdom Bacillati; phylum Bacillota; class Bacilli; order Caryophanales; family Bacillaceae; genus Bacillus; species Bacillus sp. CH_48. The sequence goes on from NZ_JBBOZF010000001.1 coordinate 1,236,894, forward strand.
TCTATACAGAACTCTTAAAATTAAAACGCTCTAATATGTTTTTAATTAGCATTATTGGTGCTGGTGTCGCACCTTTCTTAGTTGTAGTAGCCTCTTATATACATATAAAAACAAAAGAGCCAACTCCGACTATTTGGTTCCATCAATTATTCACTGATGTTAACTTATATACTACTTTAGTTATAGGATTCCCCTTATATGGAGTAGTGGTTGCATATTTGCTTACCCGCGAATATGCAGAAGATACACTAAAAAATTTACTAACTATCCCCGTGTCGCGCATTAGCTTTATTATAAGTAAATTCATCATTCTCTTTCTTTGGATCATGATGCTAACTTTAGTCGCTTGGACACTTACTTTAATATTAGGGCTATTGGGGAATTTCCCTGGTTTTAACATTGCTTTACTTTTAAGTTCTTTCCTAGAATTTTTAATATGTGGTGGACTTCTCTTTCTATTGTCTTCACCTATTGTACTACTAACTCTTGTCATGAAGAGCTATGTACCGCCCATTATATTAACAGTCATTATTACAATGACCAATCTTATGCTCGTAAACTCCAAGCATAAAGATTTATTTCCGTGGACCGCTACTCTAGATATCGCAAATAATGAATTACAACCGACATATCCACCAGAGTATTCTTATATCATCATTGCAGTAACAACAATTTCCGGATTTATTGCAACACTATTCTATTTTAAAAAAGTAGACATTCATTAATTTATAGGAGTGAAACTATGAGCGATATCATTATTGCCTTCATACTCGGTATTGTAGAAGGATTAGCTGAATTTTTACCTATATCTTCTACTGGCCACCTTATATTAGTCGGGCATTTATTAGACTTTGAAGGAGAAAGAGCAAAAACGTTTGAAATTGTTATTCAGCTAGGCGCAATTTTAGCTATTGCAATTTTATATCATAAACGTCTCGTTTCTCTATGTAATATTAAGCCTCTTCTACGGAAAGAGAAAAAATTCAACGCGTTTCATGTATTTCTTGGCGTATTTCCGGCAGTAGTGGCTGGTTTGCTACTACATGATATTATTAAAACATACTTATTTCAGCCATACACTGTTGTGATTGGACTTGTAGCAGGGGCAATTCTTATGATCTTTGCAGAAGTAAAAAAGAAAGAGGCAACCGCCTATTCACTGGACGATTTAACATACCGTCAAGCTTTAACAATTGGATTATTTCAGTGCTTAGCAGTATACCCTGGCTTCTCTAGAGCTGGCTCTACTATCTCTGGAGGTCTATTAGCAAAAGTAAATTATAAAACCGCATCCGAGTTCTCTTTTCTAATAGCTCTTCCTGTAATGGTTGGAGCTACAGGCTTAGACTTACTAAAAAGCTGGGAGTATTTAAGTGTCGATGACATCCCTATGTTTGCGGTAGGATTCATTACCTCTTTTACCGTAGCGATGCTAGCGGTAGTAACTTTTCTAAAGCTTTTAGAGAAGATAGGTTTAAAACCTTTTGCATACTATCGTATTTTGTTGGCTATCTTATTTACGCTTTTCGTATTACTATAGATTCATATAAGTCACATATCATTAAACTGATATTCAATTTTAGAATATCGGTTTTTTATCTATTTCAACTCTAGTACTACTCACTTCAATATGGCATAGTGATAATAAGCTACCATTAATAGTCTGAACGTTCTTTAAGTAACTATATCCTTTATCATAAAATGCAATTGGAAAATTAAAGATTCCATATATATACAGAACATATTTACAAACCATATTCATTCCACATAGTATCTTTTTAATTTGCAACACACTGATACAAATTTCAAATGAGCACAAAGACAGAATAAGTAAATAAATAAATTTCCTAGGAATTATAAAGCGACTAAATTTAATTAGAGTGAGGTGACGATAAAATGAATCAATTAGCACAGACATATTGGAATACTTATTGGGGAAACAACAAAAAACCAGAATCTGTTATAGCTTGGCAATTTGAAGATTCCCCTAATTATCTTGCACAACTAGTAATTGACGGTATTAAAACTGCTACATGCTCCGGTCACATTTTTTATGAATTAGAAAATGAACCGCTACCGACCACTAATGATTATAGTATTATACTTAATAGTAATGATGAACCTGTAGCTATTATTAAGATAATAGAAGTAACTGTAACACCAATGAATGAAGTAAGCGAAGAATTCGCTATCGCTGAAGGCGAAGGAGATCGTACTTATAATTACTGGAGAGACACCCATGTTCGTTTTTTTACAAAGGAACTAAATGAGCTTGGTCTTAATTTCTCTGAAGATATGTTACTCGTCTGTGAGCGTTTTGAACTTGTTGATGTGAACAATAAAGTGAAATTATAAAAAACTGAGATTTACCACCCATTCTTATTTTTATAAAACACAAAAAAGACAAGTCATTCTGACTTGTCTTAAAGTTGCTTGGCGACGTCCTACTCTCACAGGGACAAGGTCCCAACTACCATCGGCGCTAGAGAGCTTAACTTCCGTGTTCGGTATGGGAACGGGTGTGACCTCTCTGCCATCATCACCAAACTATGAAGGCATATTCCTTCAAAACTAGATAACATTGCTACATATTATATGGTTAAGTCCTCGATCTATTAGTATTCGTCAGCTCCACATGTCACCATGCTTCCACCTCGAACCTATCAACCTGATCATCTTTCAGGGATCTTACTAGCTTACGCTATGGGAAATCTCATCTTGAGGGGGGCTTCATGCTTAGATGCTTTCAGCACTTATCCCTTCCGCACATAGCTACCCAGCTATGCCCTTGGCAGAACAACTGGTACACCAGCGGTGCGTCCATCCCGGTCCTCTCGTACTAAGGACAGCTCCTCTCAAATTTCCTACGCCCACGACGGATAGGGACCGAACTGTCTCACGACGTTCTGAACCCAGCTCGCGTACCGCTTTAATGGGCGAACAGCCCAACCCTTGGGACCGACTACAGCCCCAGGATGCGATGAGCCGACATCGAGGTGCCAAACCTCCCCGTCGATGTGGACTCTTGGGGGAGATAAGCCTGTTATCCCCGGGGTAGCTTTTATCCGTTGAGCGATGGCCCTTCCATGCGGAACCACCGGATCACT
>NZ_JBBOZF010000001.1:1245000-1247500 GCF_038008465.1 Bacillus sp. CH_48
GTTTTACCGCTAAAAGAGCGAATCCTTTCACTAACAAAGCATTTAGTTTCATTTCTAGTATATATCCCCCTTTTAAAATACATATAGAATCATAATTTCCTTTGTTTCTATCTCCCCCTAAGAATACAATACACAACCATACAAAAACAATTCTACAACAAGGTATACGACGGCTGCACAATTATAAATCATAATCCCCTCAATACCTACAGAGGTGCTGTCCGCCTTTAACGCAAATATATACTAAAAAAATTTCAATATGAAATGGGCCGGAATTTCTATTCTAAGAAAAATCCGGCTCTTATTTTTAAGCAACAACCAACATCATTTTTACATTTAGTATTAAATGTCTATTCAATATTCTCTACTCTGGTAAAGGTGAATGTATCATATCTGTCACTGCATAATATAGATTTTCTGGATGTTCGGCTATCCGATGACATAAATATAAATACCGTTATTTTCCACGAGTCAAATATACTCTAGCGTTATGTCCTTTGTTTTTCAAATCTCTTAACATATCCGGACGAATTCCATATAACATTTCTATTTCTACATTAGGGTGACTAAAATATTGACGTTGCTCCATCTCTTTAATAAGAATTTCATCATGTGTAGCTATAGATACAGGGTGATGGTTTTCAGCTAGTTTTTCTACAATTTGAAGATACTGTTGATTTAAATCAGTTGATCTAGGCATAGCAATATCCGGAACTTCTTGATAGGCACCTTTTACAACTCTTATTTTTCCTGGATAATGAAGGAGTTCTTGAATATCATTGTTTGAGCGGTATAAATGTGCCTGTATTGTTATCCCTACATTATGATATTGCTCAGTTACCTTTTTATAAATGGAAAGAATGTCCGCTGCTTTAGATGATTCTTCCATACTTATCATAAGGGTAGTTCCATGTACTTTCGCCTTCTCTGCCAACTCCATTAAATGAATATAAGATATTTCTGGATCTATAGACAATCCAATATGAGATAAATCAAGTGATACTGTTTGTTTCATAGATAGAGTACCTATGTCCCCAATAAGATTCAAAAACTCATTTTTTTGCTTTATAACATCCCTCTATATCAAGAGTATTTTCCCCTATGTATTCTAGTGAAGTATGATAACCTTTTGTAATTAGTTCTTTTGCCGTCCCAATCCCCTCATGTCTCGTTTCTCCGGTGACAAAGCGTTTCGCAGCTTGTAACAATAACGTATAGAGTTCATTGGATTGTTGAACATATGCTTTTATATGTTCATTCCGTTTTACATACACCTTCTTTAAATCAGCTTATCCTTTCTAAATTTATTGCTGAAGATTATTTGGAACGGCATATTATGAAGATGAAAAAAATCTATAAAAATCGAAGAGACTTCCTTATCCAGCAATTAAAATCAACATTCTCAAATACAATCAATATTTTCGGTTATTTTACAGTATTACATCTGATTGTTGAATTCAATCAAGTTCAATTCACAAAAGAATTACTTGAGAAAATCCAACAACTCGGAGTGAAAGTATATCCTGTGGAAGATCACGCCATTGAAAAAGGAAAACATTACAATCGAATTATTATAGGGTATGGACATTTAACAACTGCAGAAATAAAAGAGGGTGTGAGTAGGCTCCAGAGGGTAATACTTCGTATATATATTCTTGTTAGCAAATAGACTTTAAAGCTTAGTCATATTTTTCTGAAGGTATGCTACTTAAATGTGAAATTCTAATAAAATAAAGTTGTTTCTTGCTAGATAAACTTACTCATAGAGCTTACATTAATTACAAGTTTATTTTACAAAACACAAAAAAGACAAGTTATTCTGACTTGTCTTAAAGTTGCTTGGCGACGTCCTACTCTCACAGGGACAAGGTCCCAACTACCATCGGCGCTAGAGAGCTTAACTTCCGTGTTCGGTATGGGAACGGGTGTGACCTCTCTGCCATCATCACCAAACTATTGAAGGTATATTCCTTCAAAACTAGATAACATTGCTACATATTATATGGTTAAGTCCTCGATCTATTAGTATTCGTCAGCTCCACATGTCACCATGCTTCCACCTCGAACCTATCAACCTGATCATCTTTCAGGGATCTTACTAGCTTACGCTATGGGAAATCTCATCTTGAGGGGGGCTTCATGCTTAGATGCTTTCAGCACTTATCCCTTCCGCACATAGCTACCCAGCTATGCCCTTGGCAGAACAACTGGTACACCAGCGGTGCGTCCATCCCGGTCCTCTCGTACTAAGGACAGCTCCTCTCAAATTTCCTACGCCCACGACGGATAGGGACCGAACTGTCTCACGACGTTCTGAACCCAGCTCGCGTACCGCTTTAATGGGCGAACAGCCCAACCCTTGGGACCGACTACAGCCCCAGGATGCGATGAGCCGACATCGAGGTGCCAAACCTCCCCGTCGATGTGGACTCTTGGGGGAGATAAGCCTGTTATCCCCGGGGTAGCTTTTATCCGTTGAGCGATGGCCCTTCCATGCGGA
>NZ_JBBOZF010000001.1:1252500-1277500 GCF_038008465.1 Bacillus sp. CH_48
CAATACTAATCCCATACTTTGATGCAAGCACTTCATTAATACTTGTTCCAGAGTAAACGGGAGTATTCGGATCCAACTCAAAACTTTTAAACTCAACTTCAACATCCTTCTTATGTGGAAATTGCTCTAAAGCCATCTCTAATCTACGTTTCCCAATATAGCAAAATGGGCATACAAAATCCGACCAAACCTCAATTTTCATATAAACACCTCATTAACATTTAGTTTTCAATCATTGTAGCACTGAGATTAAGGAATTCAAAAGTTTTTGCTCTATCTCCTTCATATAGTACATACAAAAATATACTTATAGCAGACTACCTAATTAACAAAAAAACGATAATCAAAAGGATTAACTATTATCCCTCCGATTATCGTCTATATAAATGCAACAACTTTAATTATGCCGGAATATACTTCCCTACGAACTTCCATACGGTATTCCAATATTTATTCGAATCTACTTTCTCCGCTTCTCCATGCCCAGCACCTGGAACAATTAATTTCTCTTTTTCTACTTTTGCAGCATTATATACTTCATCTAACATTTCAAAAGGAACGAATGTATCAGCATCCCCATGAATGAATAGCATAGGTGTTTTACTTTTCGCTACTTGTTTTACAGCTGAAGCTTCTTCTAAATCATATCCAGCTCTTAATTTTGTAACTGTATTTGCCGCATTCATAACAGGAAACTTCGGCAAGTGGAATAAATCTTTTAGCTGATAAGTAAATTCATCAATAACGGTTGAGTATCCACAATCTTCAATAATAACTTTAACATTAGAAGGTAAATCTTCTCCTGAAGTCATCATTACAGTTGCCCCGCCCATTGAAACACCAAATAGAGCTATTTCAGCATTAGGATCTTTCTTTAAGATTTGTTGAATCCAAATCAAAACATCTTTACGATCATGCCAGCCCATACCAACATAATCCCCTTCACTATTTCCGTGCCCACGAAGGTCTGGTGCTATGACATTATAGCCTTGTTCATAAAAGTTACGAATATATTTCGTCATTTCTGATGCTCTACCATTGTATCCATGAACCACAATTGCCCATTTATGACTAGATTGTTCATTCATATATTCATAGCCTTTTAAATTCATTTTATCGAAAGAACGTATAGTTAATGTGTTAGGTTTATACTTCGATACGAAGTTCGCATTCTTTTCTTCATTTGTAGCCAATACATCTCCCGATGCATTTACCGTTTCTACTAAATGAGGATTATCTTGTAAAAACTCTTTTTCTTGTTTCGCATTCAACGCGTAGTTATAAAAATAATTCCCAACTAACATATACACGATTACTAGAAGGACTAAGACTACTATAGTAATTATACCTATTCTTTTCATATTATCTCCTTTTCTAACTTAAATCTTCTTATATTAAAGTACATCAAAAAAACAACTGTACTATTTTAACACACTGGTGAATTTTATCTTTAAGAAATAAAATAGAAAATCTTAAATTACATATCAAAAATCACGAAAGAAATCGAATAAAACTTATATAGATATGTAATTAGCTTTGAAAAAAAGTTACAAAACACAAAAAAGACGAGTCATTCTGACTCGTCTTAAGCTTGCTTGGCGACGTCCTACTCTCACAGGGACAAGGTCCCAACTACCATCGGCGCTAGAGAGCTTAACTTCCGTGTTCGGTATGGGAACGGGTGTGACCTCTCTGCCATCATCACCAAACTATTGAAGGTATATTCCTTCAAAACTAGATAACATTGCTACATATTATATGGTTAAGTCCTCGATCTATTAGTATTCGTCAGCTCCACATGTCACCATGCTTCCACCTCGAACCTATCAACCTGATCATCTTTCAGGGATCTTACTAGCTTACGCTATGGGAAATCTCATCTTGAGGGGGGCTTCATGCTTAGATGCTTTCAGCACTTATCCCTTCCGCACATAGCTACCCAGCTATGCCCTTGGCAGAACAACTGGTACACCAGCGGTGCGTCCATCCCGGTCCTCTCGTACTAAGGACAGCTCCTCTCAAATTTCCTACGCCCACGACGGATAGGGACCGAACTGTCTCACGACGTTCTGAACCCAGCTCGCGTACCGCTTTAATGGGCGAACAGCCCAACCCTTGGGACCGACTACAGCCCCAGGATGCGATGAGCCGACATCGAGGTGCCAAACCTCCCCGTCGATGTGGACTCTTGGGGGAGATAAGCCTGTTATCCCCGGGGTAGCTTTTATCCGTTGAGCGATGGCCCTTCCATGCGGAACCACCGGATCACTAAGCCCGACTTTCGTCCCTGCTCGACTTGTAGGTCTCGCAGTCAAGCTCCCTTATGCCTTTGCACTCTACGAATGATTTCCAACCATTCTGAGGGAACCTTTGGGCGCCTCCGTTACACTTTAGGAGGCGACCGCCCCAGTCAAACTGCCCACCTGACACTGTCTCCCGGGTCGATAAGACCCGTAGGTTAGAATTTCAATACAGTCAGGGCGGTATCCCACCAGCGCCTCCACCGAAGCTAGCGCTCCGGTTTCAATGGCTCCCGCCTATCCTGTACAAACTGTACCAAAATTCAATATCAGGCTACAGTAAAGCTCCACGGGGTCTTTCCGTCCTGTCGCGGGTAACCTGCATCTTCACAGGTACTATAATTTCACCGAGTCTCTGGTTGAGACAGTGCCCAAATCGTTACACCTTTCGTGCGGGTCGGAACTTACCCGACAAGGAATTTCGCTACCTTAGGACCGTTATAGTTACGGCCGCCGTTTACTGGGGCTTCAGTTCAGAGCTTCGCTTACGCTAACCCCTCTCCTTAACCTTCCAGCACCGGGCAGGTGTCACCCCCTATACTTCGCCTTACGGCTTCGCAGAGAGCTGTGTTTTTGCTAAACAGTCGCTTGGGCCTATTCACTGCGGCTTTCCGTTAAGAAAGCACCCCTTCTCCCGAAGTTACGGGGTCATTTTGCCGAGTTCCTTAACCAGAGTTCTCTCGCACACCTTAGGATTCTCTCCTCGCCTACCTGTGTCGGTTTGCGGTACAGGCACCTTTTATCTCGCTAGAAGCTTTTCTTGGCAGCGGGGAATCAAAGACTTCGCTCCATAAGGAGCTTCCCCATCACAGCTCAGCCTTCACGATAAGCGGATTTGCCTACTTATCAGCCTAACTGCTTGGACGTGCACAACCAATCGCACGCTTCTTCTATCCTTCTGCGTCCCTCCATTGCTCAAACGATAAAGAGGTGGTACAGGAATATCAACCTGTTGTCCATCGCCTACGCCTGTCGGCCTCGGCTTAGGTCCTGACTAACCCTGAGCGGACGAGCCTTCCTCAGGAAACCTTAGGCATTCGGTGGACGGGATTCTCACCCGTCTTTCGCTACTCATACCGGCATTCTCACTTCTAAGCGCTCCACCAGTCCTTCCGGTCTGACTTCACTGCACTTAGAACGCTCCCCTACCACTGATACCATTGGTATCAATTCGCAGCTTCGGTGGTGTATTTAGCCCCGGTACATTTTCGGCGCAGAGTCACTCGACTAGTGAGCTATTACGCACTCTTTAAATGGTGGCTGCTTCTAAGCCAACATCCTAGTTGTCTAAGCAACTCCACATCCTTTTCCACTTAATACACACTTTGGGACCTTAGCTGGCGATCTGGGCTGTTTCCCTCTTGACTACGGATCTTATCACTCGCAGTCTGACTCCTAAGGATAAGTCATTGGCATTCGGAGTTTGACTGAATTCGGTAATCCGATGAGGACCCCTAGTTCAATCAGTGCTCTACCTCCAAGACTCTTACACTTAAGGCTAGCCCTAAAGCTATTTCGGGGAGAACCAGCTATCTCCAGGTTCGATTGGAATTTCTCCGCTACCCACACCTCATCCCCGCACTTTTCAACGTGCGTGGGTTCGGGCCTCCATTCAGTGTTACCTGAACTTCACCCTGGACATGGGTAGATCACCTGGTTTCGGGTCTACGACCACGTACTAAACGCCCTATTCAGACTCGCTTTCGCTGCGGCTCCGCCTCTTCAGCTTAACCTTGCACGGGATCGTAACTCGCCGGTTCATTCTACAAAAGGCACGCCATCACCCATTAACGGGCTCTGACTATTTGTAGGCACACGGTTTCAGGATCTCTTTCACTCCCCTTCCGGGGTGCTTTTCACCTTTCCCTCACGGTACTGGTTCACTATCGATCACTAGGGAGTATTTAGCCTTGGGAGATGGTCCTCCCAGATTCCGACGGAATTTCACGTGTTCCGCCGTACTCAGGATACATTCAAGAGAGAACGAAGTTTCGACTACGGGGTTGTTACCCTCTACGACGGACCTTTCCAGGTCGCTTCGTCTACCTCGTTCCTTTGTAACTCCGTATAGAATGTCCTACAACCCCAAGAGGCAAGCCTCTTGGTTTGGGCTATGTTCCGTTTCGCTCGCCGCTACTCAGGAAATCGCATTTGCTTTCTCTTCCTCCAGGTACTTAGATGTTTCAGTTCCCTGGGTCTGTCTTCCATACCCTATGTATTCAGGTAAGGATACCATACCATTACGTATAGTGGGTTTCCCCATTCGGAAATCTTCGGATCAAAGCTTACTTACAGCTCCCCGAAGCATATCGGCGTTAGTCCCGTCCTTCATCGACTCCTAGTGTCAAGGCATCCACCGTGCGCCCTTTCTAACTTAACCAAACTAAAAATTAAAAAATATGAGCTACACTGTTATCTAGTTTTCAAAGAACATACATTTATATATGAGAGATAGTTCTCTCAAAACTGAACAAAACGAAACACGGAAACTTATATTGATGAACAGCGTTCATCAATTCTCCATAGAAAGGAGGTGATCCAGCCGCACCTTCCGATACGGCTACCTTGTTACGACTTCACCCCAATCATCTGTCCCACCTTAGGCGGCTGGCTCCAAAAAGGTTACCCCACCGACTTCGGGTGTTACAAACTCTCGTGGTGTGACGGGCGGTGTGTACAAGGCCCGGGAACGTATTCACCGCGGCATGCTGATCCGCGATTACTAGCGATTCCAGCTTCATGTAGGCGAGTTGCAGCCTACAATCCGAACTGAGAACGGTTTTATGAGATTAGCTCCACCTCGCGGTCTTGCAGCTCTTTGTACCGTCCATTGTAGCACGTGTGTAGCCCAGGTCATAAGGGGCATGATGATTTGACGTCATCCCCACCTTCCTCCGGTTTGTCACCGGCAGTCACCTTAGAGTGCCCAACTTAATGATGGCAACTAAGATCAAGGGTTGCGCTCGTTGCGGGACTTAACCCAACATCTCACGACACGAGCTGACGACAACCATGCACCACCTGTCACTCTGCTCCCGAAGGAGAAGCCCTATCTCTAGGGTTTTCAGAGGATGTCAAGACCTGGTAAGGTTCTTCGCGTTGCTTCGAATTAAACCACATGCTCCACCGCTTGTGCGGGCCCCCGTCAATTCCTTTGAGTTTCAGCCTTGCGGCCGTACTCCCCAGGCGGAGTGCTTAATGCGTTAACTTCAGCACTAAAGGGCGGAAACCCTCTAACACTTAGCACTCATCGTTTACGGCGTGGACTACCAGGGTATCTAATCCTGTTTGCTCCCCACGCTTTCGCGCCTCAGTGTCAGTTACAGACCAGAAAGTCGCCTTCGCCACTGGTGTTCCTCCATATCTCTACGCATTTCACCGCTACACATGGAATTCCACTTTCCTCTTCTGCACTCAAGTCTCCCAGTTTCCAATGACCCTCCACGGTTGAGCCGTGGGCTTTCACATCAGACTTAAGAAACCACCTGCGCGCGCTTTACGCCCAATAATTCCGGATAACGCTTGCCACCTACGTATTACCGCGGCTGCTGGCACGTAGTTAGCCGTGGCTTTCTGGTTAGGTACCGTCAAGGTGCCAGCTTATTCAACTAGCACTTGTTCTTCCCTAACAACAGAGTTTTACGACCCGAAAGCCTTCATCACTCACGCGGCGTTGCTCCGTCAGACTTTCGTCCATTGCGGAAGATTCCCTACTGCTGCCTCCCGTAGGAGTCTGGGCCGTGTCTCAGTCCCAGTGTGGCCGATCACCCTCTCAGGTCGGCTACGCATCGTTGCCTTGGTGAGCCGTTACCTCACCAACTAGCTAATGCGACGCGGGTCCATCCATAAGTGACAGCCGAAGCCGCCTTTCAATTTCGAACCATGCAGTTCAAAATGTTATCCGGTATTAGCCCCGGTTTCCCGGAGTTATCCCAGTCTTATGGGCAGGTTACCCACGTGTTACTCACCCGTCCGCCGCTAACTTCTTGAGAGCAAGCTCTCAATCCATTCGCTCGACTTGCATGTATTAGGCACGCCGCCAGCGTTCATCCTGAGCCAGGATCAAACTCTCCAATAAAGTTAGTTTGTCTAGCATCTAAAAATAAAAATTGACGTTTCACGTTGTTTGTTTCGTTCAGTTTTCAAAGAACTACTTAGTCGCTCATTTGCGACTTCCTTATGTTAACATCTTCATCTTTCAATGTCAACTAAGTTTTTCATTTCATTTGTCGCTTGCGACGTTATTGTCATCGGCGACTTGTTCTATATTACACCTCTAATCTCTAATCGTCAATATGTTTTTATAAAAAATATAAAAAGGCTTATTTCTTTTAAAATAAGCCTTTTTATCACATATCATTCTATTCATTTATTATTTTTCTATAATTGGTAAAGAGACGATAAATTGAATAATACCATCCCTATATTCCGCTCGAATACTACCACCTTGCAACTCAACAATACTTTTCGCAATCGCTAAGCCAAGTCCCGATCCTTCCGTTACTCTACTTCGAGATTGATCCTTCTTATAGAAACGTTCAAACAAATTCACTAACTCTTCTCTCGTAAACTCTTCACTATGATTCGCAATTACAATTTGTATATCCCTACGCTGCCTTTGAAGAGAAACTTTTATCTCTCCATCATCTTTACTGTACTTAATCGCATTCATTAGTAAATTATCAAATACACGAACCATCTTTTCCGAATCAATCGATGCATAAGTACGTTCCTCAGGAAACTTCTTAACAAACGTAAGTCCATGTTCTTCCGCCTGCGGTACTAACTCTTCTATCAATTGCTCAAGCAACTCATTTACACATACTTCTTGTTTTTCTAATACAACTTGTTCATTTGTTAACTTCGTATACTCAAATAAATCTTCTATTAAATTCTTTAACTGCTCCGACTTTACAAAAGCAATTCTTGTATACTCATCATGTTGTTCTTTATTTTCATATTTAGAATCTCGAAGTAATCGTAAGTAACCCATAATAGAAGTAAGTGGTGTACGCAAATCATGAGATACATTTGTGATAAGCTCATTTTTCTGCTTTTCTAATTTACGTTCCTTTTCTATATTATTCATAAGCTCTTCCGCCATATTATTAATATTCTCAGTTAAAGACGCAATCTCATCTTCACCTTTTTTCTCAATGCGGTACGCTAAGTTACCTCTTTCTATTTCCTTTACACCTTGTGCCATTGCTTCAATCTGCTTCATCTTTCTCTTTGTTATATAGAAGAAAGAGAAAATGAATACAAGAACACCCATTAAAAACGGGAATGGTCCTTCTACTTTATAGTACACTACCTCCCCTTGAGGAATCCCACTTACAAACATATATAAGTTCTTACCTTCAATTGTAATAGGCGAGAATGTAATAAACTCTTTTCTTGATCTTTCAATATCATTATTATTTGAATAATTGATAGCAAATGAAGTCGCATTACGAATTGTATTATGCAAATTAATTTGTTCTTCTTGCGCTTGCTTCGTTTTATACAAAACTTTACCATTTTCGTCAGTAACTAATATTTTAAAGGCATCATGCCCTTGCTCTAAATTCTCATTTTCTAGCTCTATCATGTTTTGTACAGCATCTAATTTATTTTCAACAACCATCATTTCCGCTGTACTTTGAGCTTTACGATTAATTTGCTCCATACCATCTCTGTAATTAATCTCGGCATGTTGGCTAGCATCTTCAAAAATAGGTGCTACTATCTTCGTTGATACAAAGAGACCTAATAACGCACAAGCAGTAAACGCCGTAATAAGTTGAATCCTTATACTCCGTTTCACGCTCTTTATTATCTTTTCAATTAATTCTCGAATTTTCCGAACATAAGTAAACGGATTAAATATCTTTTTCAATCTTATATCCCACTCCCCATACCGTTTTTATATATCTAGGTTTCCTTGGATTCTCCTCAATCTTTTCACGCACTTTTCGAATATGCACCATTACAGTATTATCAGACTGGAAAGATCGTTCGTTCCACACCTTTTCATAAATTTGCTCCGCACTAAACACCATACCTGGATTTCTAGTTAGCAATTCTAAAATTGAAAATTCCCTCGGAGTTAGTTTCACTTCTTCTCCCTCTACAATAACTTTATGGGTCGAGATGTTGATTTTCATCTCTCCAATTTCTAACTCGTCCTCATTTTGGACAGCGAAACCATTCATTTTCATATAACGGCGTAACTGAGATTTAATTCGTGCAATTAACTCTAATGGATTAAAGGGCTTCGTTACGTAATCATCTGCTCCTGTTGTTAATCCTAAAATCTTATCCATATCTTGCGTTTTGGCAGAAAGCATAATAATAGGCATCTCTTTCGCTTCCCTTACTTTCATACACATATGAATACCATCCACTTTCGGCATCATAATATCTAATACGACTAGATGTACTTCATTTTCTTCTAGTAAACGTAATCCTTCTTCCCCGTCTCCTGCTTGCAATACTTTATATCCTTCATTCTTTAAATAGATTGTAATTAAATTTCGAATTTCTTTTTCATCATCTACGACAAGTATTGTTTCGTGTGCCACAATATCTCCCCCATCACTTTTTTAATCCCTAACTTCTATTATAGGAAAACTTCTGAAGAAAAACGCTCGGAAATCCTTAAGATTTTCTGAAGACGCAAAAAAGGTCTAGACTCCCCTTAAGTCTAGACCTTTTAAAAAACCCCTTTTATCCCGCATTAACGGGCAGTAAGACTCCCACTTCAAAAACTGCCCAAATCAACGATGTTACGCGGCAGATCAACTGCCCTTAAAAGCCCGATTGGTTCAACTAATAATCAGGGTGGGGTTTCCCCCACTCTGATTAAAGTTTCACTTTATTTACGAACGTAGATGAAATATAGTACAAATAAAACTCCCATAACATACATAATCGGATGAACCTCTTTACGACGACCACTCACAACCATTGTAATTGGATAGAAGATAAATCCAATCGCAATCCCAGTTGCGATACTATACGTAAGTGGCATAGAGATAATTGTAAAGAATGCTGGCACTGCAATCTCGAATTTCTTCCAATCAATTTCCCCTAAGGAAGAAACCATCAAGATTCCTACAATAATTAAAGCTGGTGCCGTTACAGCTGGCGTTACAACACTTAGTAATGGCGAGAAGAATAATGCCAGTAAGAAGAATCCTGCTGTTACAACTGCTGTAAATCCAGAACGTCCTCCTGCTGCTACCCCTGCAGAAGACTCAATGTAAGACGTTGTTGTTGATGTACCCAAGATTGCACCAATTACAGTTGCAATCGCATCTGCAAATAATGCTTTTCCTGCACGTGGTAATTTATTGTTCTTCATTAATCCAGCTTGATTCGCAACCGCTACAAGCGTACCTGCTGTATCAAAGAAATCGATAAAGAAGAACGTTATAATAACAATACCCATTTGAACAGTGAAAATATCTCCAAAGTGCGTTAACGCAGCACCGAACGTTGGTTCTAGGCTCGGTATTGCTCCCACTACAGCTTTCGGAGTATCAATTAATCCTGTTGCTACTCCTAAGATCGCTGTAAGAATCATACCGTAAAATACTGCACCATTAACTTTCTTAATCATAAAGATGATTGTAGTAACAACCCCGAAGATCGCTAGTAACGTTGTGCCCTTTGTTAAGTCCCCCAACCCAACAAGAACAGCATCATTTTTCACAATAATTCCGGCATTTTGGAATCCAAGGAAAGCAATGAATAATCCAATACCTGCCGCTACTGCAAACTTTAACTCTGATGGAATTGCATTAATAATTTTTTCACGAATACCTGAAGCTGTAAGAATAATAAAGATAATACCTGACATTAATGTTCCAGCAATTGCTGTTTGCCAAGGAATACCCATCGTTAACACTGCTGTATAAGCAAAGAACGCGTTAATTCCCATACCTGGCGCTAAAGCAATTGGATACTTCGCAAAAATACCCATAATTAACGAACCAATCGCTGCCGCTAATGCCGTAGCAACGAATACTGCACCTGGATCCATCCCTGTACCTGCTGGTAACCCTTTAACATTTCCAAGCGACAGCGTAGCAGGATTGACAAACAGTACGTAAGCCATAGATAGAAATGTCGTTAACCCTGCTATGAACTCAGTCTTATAATTCGTACCGAGCTCATCAAACTGAAAATAGCGTTTCATCTTACGTTTCCCCCGTTATATGATTACTCGCCGTATTTCTCCTAGCCCTCTTTTATCCCGAGAAATAAAAAAGGCTTCCATTGCATATATACATGGAAGCGTTCTATAAACAAAGACAAGTTTCCCCTCGTCTTTATACAAACGCCTCGTAGTCAAGCCATTTACGGTAGCTAGGTAGAAACTTTCGGGCCATATCCCCGATATTATACGACGGCATAATATTCACTTTTCGTTTGAATTACATACTCATATTAACTCGCATAGGCACTTTTGTCAATTTAAAAACGAACATTTTTATAAACTTTTATACTTTCGTTCGTATTAATGGTAGAAACAAAAAGATCCATCTATTCATGAATGATAGATGGATCTTTTTTATTACAATACTATTCCCACTCAATAGTTGCTGGTGGCTTACTCGTTACATCATACACGATACGGTTAACGTGTTTTACTTCGTTTACGATACGAACAGAGATTTTCTCTAATACGTCCCAAGGGATACGTGCCCAGTCAGCTGTCATACCGTCGATAGATGTTACCGCGCGGATACCTACTGTGTAATCGTAAGTACGCTCGTCACCCATAACACCTACGCTACGCATGCCAGGAAGCGCAGTGAAGTATTGCCAGATTTCGCGGTCTAATCCTGCTTTAATAATTTCTTCACGTAAAATCGCATCAGATTCACGAACGATTTCTAATTTCTCTTCTGTGATTTCACCTAATACACGAATACCAAGACCAGGACCTGGGAATGGTTGACGCCATACGATTTCATCAGGAATTCCTAGTTCAGATCCTAATACACGTACTTCATCTTTAAATAACGTATTTAAAGGCTCAATTAATTTGAACTGCATGTCTTCTGGAAGTCCACCAACGTTATGGTGAGATTTAATTGTTTGTGCAGTTGCTGTACCACTTTCAACGATGTCTGTGTAAAGTGTACCTTGTGCTAAGAAGTCCATACCTTGTAATTTAGAAGCTTCATCATCAAATACGTAAATGAATTCATTACCAATGATTTTACGTTTTTGTTCTGGATCTTCTACACCTTTTAACTTGTTCATGAAACGTTCTTGTGCATCCACTTTAATAACGTTCATGTGGAAGCCTTCGCTGAATGTTTTCATAACGCCTTCCGCTTCACCTTTACGAAGTAAACCATGGTCAACGAAAATACATGTTAATTGATCGCCGATTGCTTTATGAATTAATACTGCTACAACAGAAGAGTCTACACCACCGCTAAGTGCGCATAGTACTTTTTTGTCTCCAACAGTTTCACGAATTTTCTCTAGTTCTACTTCGATAAAGTTCTCCATGTTCCATCCTTCAGAACAACCACATACACCGAATACGAAGTTTTTAATTAAATCGTTACCGTGCTCAGAGTGACGTACTTCTGGGTGGAATTGTACACCGTATAAGTTTTTCTCTTCATTGCTCATACCAGCAATTGGACAAGACTCACTTGTTGCGTCTACTACAAATCCTTCAGGTAAACCAGTTACTAAGTCGCCATGGCTCATCCATACAACTTGCTCTTCTGGAAGGTTCGCATATAATTTTGATTCGTTCTCTACTTTAAGAACAGCTTTTCCGTACTCACGGTGGTTGGCACGCTCTACTTTACCACCGAAGTGTTGTGTCATAAGCTGCATACCGTAACAGATACCGAAAATCGGTAATCCTAGTTCGAAGATTTTTTCATCACAATGTAATGCACCTTCACCGTATACGCTATTTGGTCCACCAGAGAAAATAATCCCTTTTGGATTCATTGCTTTAATTTCTTCTGCAGTAATTGTATGTGGATGAAGTTCACTGTATACACCGAACTCACGAATTCGACGTGCTATTAACTGATTGTATTGACTTCCAAAATCTAAAACGATAATTGTATCGTGTTGCTTCTTCAAAATAATCACCCCAACGTTAGTTCTCGTATATAAATATTTTCACCAATTTGGCGAAAAGCATTACTAATATAATAAAAAAAGCCAGTCCTCCGCCTCTAGTCTCATAACAAAGAAAAGGCAGGGGTCTGGCTTTATAAAGAAAGATAGTCTCCGCTCTTTATAAATATAAGACACACTGCCTTCATAGTCAGGTTGTTTACGGTAACCCGGTAGAGACTCTCAAACCATATCATTGAGGATATATGAAGGATCGTTTTATATTATCTTCCTAGATTCTAACAATGAAGTATCTATATGGTCAAGAGAGAAAGCGACAAAATTCTACAGAAATTCATTTCCTTTTCTAAAAAACATAAAAAAACATCCATTTCTATATAGAAATGGATGTTTTTTAGGGCAAACGGAATTACATCATTCCGCCCATACCGCCCATGCCCATGCCACCCATGTCAGGCATTGCTGGTGCATTTGGTTCTGGCTTGTCAGCTACTACAGCTTCAGTTGTTAAGAACATAGCTGCAACAGATGCTGCGTTTTGAAGTGCAGAACGAGTTACTTTAGCTGGATCTACGATACCAGACTCAAGCATGTTAACCCATTCGCCAGTAGCTGCGTTGAAACCAACGCCTACTTTTTCGCCTTTTAGACGCTCTACAACTACAGATCCTTCTAGACCAGCGTTGATTGCGATTTGACGAACTGGCTCTTCTAGTGCACGAAGTACGATGTTGATACCTGTTGCTTCGTCGCCTTCAGCTACGATAGAAGCTACTTTCGTGTATACGTTCATAAGTGAAGTACCACCACCTGCAACGATACCTTCTTCTACTGCTGCACGAGTTGAGTTAAGTGCATCTTCAATGCGAAGTTTGCGCTCTTTTAACTCAGTTTCAGTTGCTGCACCGACTTTAATTACTGCTACGCCACCTGCAAGTTTCGCAAGACGCTCTTGTAATTTTTCACGATCGAATTCAGAAGTTGTTTCTTCTAATTGCGCACGAATTTGACCGATGCGAGCTGCGATTTGCTCTGTATTTCCAATACCTTCAACTACAGTTGTGTTTTCTTTTGTAACAACAACTTTACCAGCGCGTCCTAAAGATTCAACTGTAGCAGATTTTAAGTCACGACCTAATTCTTCAGTGATTACTTCGCCACCAGTTAAGATTGCGATATCTTCTAGCATTGCTTTACGACGGTCACCAAATCCAGGAGCTTTAACAGCTACTACATTGAATGTACCACGAAGTTTGTTCACTACTAATGTAGCTAAAGCTTCGCCTTCTACATCTTCAGCAATGATAAGAAGTGGTTTACCTTGTTGTACCACTTGCTCTAATACTGGTAAGATTTCTTGAATGTTAGAAATCTTTTTGTCAGTAATTAAGATGTATGGGTTATCAAGAACTGCTTCCATTTTGTCAGAATCAGTAATCATGTAAGGAGATGCATATCCACGATCAAATTGCATACCTTCTACTACGTCTAATTCTGTTGTAAATCCTTTAGACTCTTCTAAAGTAATAACGCCGTCGTTACCAACGCGCTCCATTGCTTCAGCGATTAATTGACCTACTTCTTCGTCAGCTGCAGAAATAGCAGCTACTTGTGCGATAGAAGATTTGCCTTCGATTGGTTTAGAAATCGTTTTTAATTCTTCAATTGCAGCAGTAACAGCTTTTTCGATACCTTTACGAAGACCCATTGGGTTAGCACCAGCTGTTACGTTTTTAAGACCTTCACGAATCATAGCTTGCGCTAATACAGTTGCAGTTGTTGTTCCGTCACCAGCTACATCATTTGTTTTGCTAGCAACTTCTGCTACTAATTTCGCACCCATGTTTTCGAATGCATCTTCTAATTCGATTTCTTTTGCGATTGTTACACCATCATTTGTAATAAGTGGTGAACCAAATTTTTTCTCAAGTACAACGTTACGACCTTTTGGTCCAAGTGTTACTTTTACTGCGTTTGCAAGAGTGTCGACACCGCGAAGCATCGAACGACGTGCTTCTTCACTAAATTTAATATCTTTTGCCATAATAATTGACCCCCTTGGATTTTTTAAGATTTATATAATTAACCGATAACTGCTAAGATGTCACTTTCACGTAAAATCAAGTAGTCTGTACCTTCATATTTCACTTCAGTACCTGCATATTTTGAGAAGATGATAAGATCACCTGCTGCTACCTCTAAAGCAACACGCTCACCATTTTCAAGCACTCGACCAGTACCTACTGCAACAACTTTACCCTCTTGTGGTTTTTCTTTTGCAGTGTCTGGTAATACAATACCACTTGCTGTTTTTTCTTCTGCTTGAACAAGCTCAATTACAACGCGATCACCTAATGGCTTTAGCATGAACAATAACCTCCTCATTTTGTTATGTAAATTTTATTTATTAGCACTCAAGTCACCCGAGTGCTAACACACTTATAATAATAAATAATCTCAATTTCTTTTGCAAGTAAAAAAATCATAATTTTTTCGCAAATTACTATATAAACTTTCTATATAGAATACTGCCTTTACTATATGAATCGTTGTTTCCCCTACTCGTATGTTACAATATGAAAGACACCCTAAGTTGTTTTCGCTAAACGTACAACTTTTTCCTGTCTCCTACTTTAATTTAAAATACGTATTTACAAAAAAATCATAATTCGAATGAAAGTTTATATCGTAGATAACATATTTACATGTTATCCTACCTCATCTCATACACTAGAGTTAGAAAGGATGGTTAAACCATTTGAAGAAACAATACTGGTGGATTATCGTTACATACATTTTAATGCAATTATCTGGCGCTGTTGGATTACCACTTCTCCTAAAAACAGGACTCTATGATAATAGAGGATTTACCATTGAGGAAAAAGGACAAATCATAATGGGACACTGGGCAATTATTAGCTTCTTTGTTGCATTATGTATCGTACTTTGGTTACTTAGAACAGATATTCGCGACAGACATTTAGATGCAACGCGCTCTTCTGTTCCAGCTACAATTGGGTGGATTTTCATCGGATTATTCTTAGCTTTCTTTTCACAAATAGTTGCCGGTATGATCGAGATGCAGCTACTAGGAATTAAACAAGGTTCAGAAAATACAATGAAACTGATGGAAATTGCACGAACTACTCCTTGGTTCCTTATTGTTGTATCTATAATCGGACCTATCTTAGAAGAAATCGTATTTAGAAAAATTCTATTCGGTGCACTTTATAAGAAGTTCAACTTCTTTATTGCAGCTATCATTAGTTCACTTGTATTCGCAGCAATTCATTTTGATTTTACTCACTTATTGGTATACACTGCTATGGGGCTCGTATTCGCCTTCTTATATGTGAAGACGAAGCGCATTATCGTTCCTATTGCAGCTCATGTTGCGATGAATACATTAGTCGCTATTGGGCAAATTTTTATGAGCAATGAGCAAATTCAAGAAATGATTAAAGAAGCTGAAAAAATGCAAGGATTTATCGGAGGATTTTTTGTATGAGAAACTCACCATTGTTCATGGCCGCATTATACTTCCTTCTTGGATGTATCTTTACACGCTTCGCCATTACGAACGTGACAGATACAATCTGGAATGTGTGGACAATACTATTTGCAGTTATGGCAACAATTGATTTTAATTTGGCACTTCGCCTTATATTAGTTAAATTCACAAAGAAGAAACAATAATAAAACGCAGAGGTCGCTTCCTCTGCGTTTTATTGTGGATAGTTTTTCAAAAAGTAAACTAATGTTTGTAACTCTACAGCTAAATCAATATGATGAATTCTAATATTCTCTGATACGTTTAATCGTGCTGGTGTGAAATTCAAAATACCGTGCACGCTCGTTTCAGCTAATCTATCTGCTACAGCTTGTGCTACTGTAGCCGGTACTGTTAATATTGCCACTTGTATATCATTTGATAATCTCTCTTCTAATTCATCTAAATGATATACAGGAATGCCCCCGATTTCTGTTCCAACTTTCTCTTCACTAACATCAAATGCCATTTCAATTTTTGTATTATTGTTTTTCGTGAAATTATAATGTAAGAAAGCGGTCCCTAAATTACCTACTCCAATAAGTGCTACACGCGTTATATCATCTTGATCAAGTGTTTCGCGGAAAAATGATAATAAATAATTTACGTTATATCCATATCCCTTTTTCCCTAATGCTCCAAAATACGAAAAATCTCTTCGTATTGTTGCGGAATCTACTTTTACCGCTTCACTCAATTCGGCCGATGAAACACGCTGCTTACCAGAAAGAGATAAGTTTTGGATAAATCGATAGTATAGAGGCAATCTTTTAGCAGTGGCTTGTGGAATCTTTTGCTGATCCATATGACCTCTCCTCTCTTCCTATCTTTATTCATATACTTTAATCAAATACAGAAGTTTAGCACTCATTAAATTCCTTGTATAATAAAGAGAAGAAGTATTCTCTCTTTATTTTAAACTATACACTATTTTTAGTATGATTGAGAAATATAAACATGGCAAAGTTAAGAAATTATTTGAGGTGAGAACATTGATTTTATTACAAGTAAATGGACTTTCGAAATTATACGGTGCAGAAACAATTCTTGCAAACATAAAATTGGAAGTACAAACAAAAGATCGTATCGCATTAGTTGGAAGGAATGGAGCTGGAAAATCTACATTATTAAAAATTATCGCTGGTGAGTTATCACATGATGATGGCGAAATTATAAAACCGAAAGATGTCTCAATCGGGTATTTAGCTCAAAATACTGGCCTAGAAACGTCTTTAACAATTTGGGATGAAATGCTAACCGTCTTTACCCACTTACGGCAAATGGAGACAAAACTTCGAAGGCTTGAGCAAGAAATGGGAAAAGAAGAAAACTTTTCAAACGAAGCTATATATGAAAGATTGTTAGCTGATTATGACCAATTGCAACTCAATTATAAAGATCAAGGTGGATATCAATATGAAGCGGATATTCGCTCCATTTTAAGCGGCCTTGGCTTCCCAGTTGAAACACACCAGACGACGATCTCTACTTTAAGTGGCGGGCAAAAAACAAGATTAGCTCTCGGGAAATTATTATTAACAAAACCAGACTTACTTATTTTGGACGAGCCTACAAACCATTTAGACATTGAAACATTAACATGGCTTGAGCAATATTTACAAGGTTATCCTGGCGCAATATTAATCGTTTCCCATGACCGTTATTTCTTAGACAAACTCGTTACACAAGTATATGAAATTTCGAATAAAGAAAGCAGACGATTTGTTGGTAACTACAGTAAATATTTAGACTTAAAATCAGCATTATATGATCAAGAAATGAAACGTTACGAAAAACAACAAGATGAAATCGCAAAACTTGAGGACTTCGTTCAAAAGAATATAGCTCGTGCTTCTACAACGAAACGTGCTCAAAGTCGCCGTAAACAACTGGACAGAATGGAATTATTAACGAGACCATTAGGGGATTCTAAGTCAGCATCATTCCACTTCGATATTGAAAAGCAAAGTGGAAATGATGTTTTACAAGTAAAAGATGCAACCATCGGCTATGAGGAGGACCCTATAATTGAACACGTAACTATGCGCTTAACTCGCGGAGATAGTGTTGCCTTAGTTGGTCCAAACGGAATTGGGAAATCCACATTATTAAAATCTATTGTGAATAAGTTACCACTATTAAATGGTAATGTTTCTTTCGGATCAAATGTATCTGTTGGCTATTATGATCAAGAACAAGCAAACTTAACATCTTCTAAACGGGTTTTAAATGAACTATGGGATGAATATCCACTGCAACCTGAAAAAGAAATCCGTACTATACTCGGGAATTTTTTATTCACAGGAGATGATGTACTGAAACCAGTATCTTCCCTTAGTGGTGGACAAAAAGCTCGATTAGCTCTTGCGAAACTTATGATGCAAAAGTCAAATTTATTAATTCTGGATGAGCCTACGAACCACCTTGATTTAAATAGTAAAGAGATTTTAGAGAATGCTTTAATTGATTATCCAGGGACTCTTCTATTTGTCTCACATGACCGCTACTTTATTAACCGTGTAACAACGACTGTGGTTGAGTTATCAACAGAAGGCGCACAGGAATATTTAGGTGATTACGATTACTATGTGGAGAAGAAAAATGAAATGATTGAACGGGCAGCATTTGAACAACTTGAACAGCAAGAAAATCAGGCACCTGTTCAAAAAACTGTAGCTCAAGAAAAATTAAATTATCTCGAAGAAAAAGAGCGTAAACAATTAGAACGTCAACGCACTCGAAAAATTGAAGAGCTAGAACAAAATATCGTAAACTTAGAAGAAGAAATTGCTACGTTAGAAGATCAACTTTGCTTACCAGAAATATATGCAGATTATGAAAAAGCTAGTGAAATTACAACTAAAAAACAAACGCTACAAGAACAGCTTGAAACTTGTATGGCAGAGTGGGAAGAGCTGCATGTATAAGAGTATTTAAATAAGGAAGATGTCTCATCAGTCATGATTTTTGACTATGCGACATCTTTTTTCTTTAAGTACATAAATAATTTTTTGGATATATCAATGGTAACTGGGAATATATCAACGATTTTTCAAATATATCTATCGTAACCCTATATACATAAACGATTCGACACGAAATATCGATTTACCGACAAGGATTGACAATATCAGCACCCTCTATAATGGAGGGATATTAAAAAATGTTTTTCGGGGATATCTTCTTGCTTTTTATTTCCCGAAAAACAATACACTCAAAGGTCAGACTTCATCTAGTTTATCCACAAGTTTATACACATATCCACCTTTATAAAATAACTATTAAACCAACTTTTCCACATTACCCACAGCCAACGAAAAAGTTACCAACACTTTATATACACAATAAAACCCACATTATCAACAGATAACATGGGTTTTATCCACAAGCTGTGGTTAATTATGTGCATAACTATGCTTCAATATCTAATCCTGGATTCGCATTTAAGGCTAATGTTGCACGCTTGCCTTGTTCATACGCAATTGTCCCTGCCGCTGCAATCATTGCTGCATTATCTGTGCATAAAGATAGCGGTGGAATAATTAGTTCAATGTTTTCTTTTTTTGCAAATTCTTCTTCTAATCGGGCACGAAGTCCTTTATTAGCAGCTACTCCACCAGCAAGAAGTAATTGCTTTACATTATAAGCTGCTGCTGCACGAGCTGCTTTCGTTACAAGTACATCTATTACACTTTCTTGGAAACTTGCCGCTAAATCTTCTGGTTTAATTTCTATACCACGTTGTTTCGCGTTATGCACAGTGTTGATAACTGCTGATTTCAATCCACTAAAGCTAAAATCATATGAATCCGGTTCTAGCCATGCACGAGGCAAATCAATTGTTGGTTCTCCTTCATGTGCAAGGCGATCAATATGAGGACCACCTGGATATGGCATAGATAACGTACGAGCTACTTTATCATATGCTTCTCCAGCTGCATCATCTCGCGTTTCACCAATTACTTCAAATGAACCATGTTCTTTCATATAAACAAGTTCTGTATGCCCACCAGATACAACAAGTGATAATAGCGGGAATTGCACTTCTTTTACTAAACGGTTCGCATAAATATGACCAGCAATATGATGAACACCGACTAGCGGAATATCATGTGCAAAAGCTACTGCCTTCGCTGCATTTACCCCAATTAGAAGTGCTCCTACTAAACCAGGCCCTTCTGTTACAGCGATTGCATCAATATCATCAAATGTTATGTTTGCTTCTTTTAAAGCTTCTTCTAACACAACTGTAATTTCTTCTACATGATGACGGGATGCAATCTCTGGTACAACGCCGCCAAAACGTTTATGACTTTCAATTTGTGATGCAACGACATTCGCAATAATTTCCGTCCCATTTTTAACAACCGCTACCGCTGTTTCATCACAGCTCGTTTCAATCCCAAGTATAATCGTATTTTTTTCCATTATATATTCACCCACATTACAAGACCATCTTCCTGATTGTCTGCATAGTATCGTTTACGAATTCCACCATTTTGAAATCCATATTTTTTGTATAACTGCTTTGCTACTTCATTTGATACACGTACTTCAAGCGTCATTGTTTTTACCCCTAGTTCTTTCGCTTCTGAAATAACTGCTTTCAATAAGGCATCTCCTAACTTTTGACCTCGGTATTCTGGCAAAATAGCTATATTTGTTATATGTGATTCATCAATAATTATCCACAATCCACAATACCCGATTACACGACCATCTTTTTCTAACACAATATAATGTGCATGTTCATTCATCGTTAATTCACGGTGAAAAGCATCTGCAGTCCAAGGAGTTGAAAAAGATACTTCTTCAATAGCTACAATTTGAGCAATATCATCAAGTTCCATCTTTCTAAATATCATATCCATCTTCTGCAAGGCCCCTACTTGTTTTGACTTTCTAACCACTTTGTTTCAGCTTCAGCTAAACGAAGATAGCTCGGAACAAACGTATGCACATCATGTTCTTCTTTTTGTAATCCTAAAAATGCTAGCTCACTTGGTCTTGGATTATTTTTAGTAAAAGGAGCGAATACAGCTTGATCACCTAAATATTCTATAATTGTTTCTTTATGCAATTTAACATCATTACCGATAAATAAAACAGGCTGTCCTTTATCTTTTAACATTTGCAACCAGTCTACAATAAGAATAATTCGGTCTTCTTCTATTGAAGTTAACTGCTCTCCTTCGTATGTATATAATCCAGTATAGATTTGCCCACGCCTTCCATCAAATAAAGGACAAATTAATCCATTAAAGTTAGCACCGTTTGCAGCTACTACCTCTAAACTTGATACACCTACAATTGGTATTTGAAGTGACCAAGCTAATGTTTTTGCCGCTGTCACGCCTATGCGAACACCTGTATATGATCCAGGTCCAGCAGCTACAACGATTTTAGTTAATTCCTTCGGTTTTACACCACATTCTTTTAACAGTTGCTCTACAGCTGGCATAAGACGTACAGAATGGTTTTTCGTCAAATTTGTAATGATTTCCCCAATCACGTTTCCTTCCTCAATAAGGGATACACCCATTACGTAATTTGAAGTATCAATTGCTAGTACTTTCATCTTGTAATAGCTCCTCACATAATCTAATATAGCGATTTCCAATTGGCTCGAGTATAATTTTTCTTGTGTCATCTCCCGCATGGAATAAACTAATTTGTAACTTTTCATTCGGTAAATATGCTTCTATTAAATGAGCCCATTCCACTACCGTAATTCCTTCACCGTAGAAATACTCATCAAAGCCTAAGTCCTCTTCGCTTTCTGCTAAGCGATACACGTCCATATGATATAGCGGTAATCTTCCTTTATATTCTTTAATAATATTAAAGGTAGGACTATTTACAACTCTTTTCACTCCAAGACCTTTTGCTAGTCCCTTTGTAAAAGTCGTCTTACCAGCTCCAAGATCTCCTTCTAAAATAATTACATCTTGTGCCTCTACGAGTTCACCTAGTTTTTCTGATAATCTTTGTGTTTCCTCAGAAGATTTTGTTGTTACTTCATATTTACTCACAGACTTCACCTACTTTACTCACAATGTTCTCTGCTCTTTATTATACAGGTTTTGAATATATAAAAAAGTCCTTAGGAGTTGTCCTAAGGATAGTTTGACTGTCTTTATTAGTTTTTTGTTAAAACAAATAAAAAAATACGAAACAACTTGTTTCGTTCTTTTCTTTATATAAAATGGCGGTCCCGACCGGGGTCGAACCGGCGATCTCCTGCGTGACAGGCAGGCATGTTAACCACTACACCACGGGACCATTTGGTTGCGGGGACAGGATTTGAACCTGCGACCTTCGGGTTATGAGCCCGACGAGCTACCGTACTGCTCCACCCCGCGATGATATAAATAGCTTGGCGACGTCCTACTCTCACAGGGACAAGGTCCCAACTACCATCGGCGCTAGAGAGCTTAACTTCCGTGTTCGGTATGGGAACGGGTGTGACCTCTCTGCCATCATCACCAAACTATGAAGGCATATTCCTTCAAAACTAGATAACATTGCTACATATTATATGGTTAAGTCCTCGATCTATTAGTATTCGTCAGCTCCACATGTCACCATGCTTCCACCTCGAACCTATCAACCTGATCATCTTTCAGGGATCTTACTAGCTTACGCTATGGGAAATCTCATCTTGAGGGGGGCTTCATGCTTAGATGCTTTCAGCACTTATCCCTTCCGCACATAGCTACCCAGCTATGCCCTTGGCAGAACAACTGGTACACCAGCGGTGCGTCCATCCCGGTCCTCTCGTACTAAGGACAGCTCCTCTCAAATTTCCTACGCCCACGACGGATAGGGACCGAACTGTCTCACGACGTTCTGAACCCAGCTCGCGTACCGCTTTAATGGGCGAACAGCCCAACCCTTGGGACCGACTACAGCCCCAGGATGCGATGAGCCGACATCGAGGTGCCAAACCTCCCCGTCGATGTGGACTCTTGGGGGAGATAAGCCTGTTATCCCCGGGGTAGCTTTTATCCGTTGAGCGATGGCCCTTCCATGCGGAACCACCGGATCACTAAGCCCGACTTTCGTCCCTGCTCGACTTGTAGGTCTCGCAGTCAAGCTCCCTTATGCCTTTGCACTCTACGAATGATTTCCAACCATTCTGAGGGAACCTTTGGGCGCCTCCGTTACACTTTAGGAGGCGACCGCCCCAGTCAAACTGCCCACCTGACACTGTCTCCCGGGTCGATAAGACCCGTAGGTTAGAATTTCAATACAGTCAGGGCGGTATCCCACCAGCGCCTCCACCGAAGCTAGCGCTCCGGTTTCAATGGCTCCCGCCTATCCTGTACAAACTGTACCAAAATTCAATATCAGGCTACAGTAAAGCTCCACGGGGTCTTTCCGTCCTGTCGCGGGTAACCTGCATCTTCACAGGTACTATAATTTCACCGAGTCTCTGGTTGAGACAGTGCCCAAATCGTTACACCTTTCGTGCGGGTCGGAACTTACCCGACAAGGAATTTCGCTACCTTAGGACCGTTATAGTTACGGCCGCCGTTTACTGGGGCTTCAGTTCAGAGCTTCGCTTACGCTAACCCCTCTCCTTAACCTTCCAGCACCGGGCAGGTGTCACCCCCTATACTTCGCCTTACGGCTTCGCAGAGAGCTGTGTTTTTGCTAAACAGTCGCTTGGGCCTATTCACTGCGGCTTTCCGTTAAGAAAGCACCCCTTCTCCCGAAGTTACGGGGTCATTTTGCCGAGTTCCTTAACCAGAGTTCTCTCGCACACCTTAGGATTCTCTCCTCGCCTACCTGTGTCGGTTTGCGGTACAGGCACCTTTTATCTCGCTAGAAGCTTTTCTTGGCAGCGGGGAATCAAAGACTTCGCTCCATAAGGAGCTTCCCCATCACAGCTCAGCCTTCACGATAAGCGGATTTGCCTACTTATCAGCCTAACTGCTTGGACGTGCACAACCAATCGCACGCTTCTTCTATCCTTCTGCGTCCCTCCATTGCTCAAACGATAAAGAGGTGGTACAGGAATATCAACCTGTTGTCCATCGCCTACGCCTGTCGGCCTCGGCTTAGGTCCTGACTAACCCTGAGCGGACGAGCCTTCCTCAGGAAACCTTAGGCATTCGGTGGACGGGATTCTCACCCGTCTTTCGCTACTCATACCGGCATTCTCACTTCTAAGCGCTCCACCAGTCCTTCCGGTCTGACTTCACTGCACTTAGAACGCTCCCCTACCACTGATACCATCGGTATCAATTCGCAGCTTCGGTGGTGTATTTAGCCCCGGTACATTTTCGGCGCAGAGTCACTCGACTAGTGAGCTATTACGCACTCTTTAAATGGTGGCTGCTTCTAAGCCAACATCCTAGTTGTCTAAGCAACTCCACATCCTTTTCCACTTAATACACACTTTGGGACCTTAGCTGGCGATCTGGGCTGTTTCCCTCTTGACTACGGATCTTATCACTCGCAGTCTGACTCCTAAGGATAAGTCATTGGCATTCGGAGTTTGACTGAATTCGGTAATCCGATGAGGACCCCTAGTTCAATCAGTGCTCTACCTCCAAGACTCTTACACTTAAGGCTAGCCCTAAAGCTATTTCGGGGAGAACCAGCTATCTCCAGGTTCGATTGGAATTTCTCCGCTACCCACACCTCATCCCCGCACTTTTCAACGTGCGTGGGTTCGGGCCTCCATTCAGTGTTACCTGAACTTCACCCTGGACATGGGTAGATCACCTGGTTTCGGGTCTACGACCACGTACTAAACGCCCTATTCAGACTCGCTTTCGCTGCGGCTCCGCCTCTTCAGCTTAACCTCGCACGGGATCGTAACTCGCCGGTTCATTCTACAAAAGGCACGCCATCACCCATTAACGGGCTCTGACTATTTGTAGGCACACGGTTTCAGGATCTCTTTCACTCCCCTTCCGGGGTGCTTTTCACCTTTCCCTCACGGTACTGGTTCACTATCGATCACTAGGGAGTATTTAGCCTTGGGAGATGGTCCTCCCAGATTCCGACGGAATTTCACGTGTTCCGCCGTACTCAG
>NZ_JBBOZF010000001.1:1280000-1367500 GCF_038008465.1 Bacillus sp. CH_48
TTAAGATTTTTTTGATGCGGCCGAGAGGACTTGAACCTCCACGGGGTTTCCCCCACTAGGCCCTCAACCTAGCGCGTCTGCCGTTCCGCCACGACCGCGCGAAAAAAAGTGAGCCATGAAGGATTCGAACCTTCGACCCTCTGATTAAAAGTCAGATGCTCTACCAACTGAGCTAATGGCTCGTAAATGGCTGGGCTAGCTGGATTCGAACCAGCGCATGACGGAGTCAAAGTCCGTTGCCTTACCGCTTGGCTATAGCCCACTGAAAAAATATCTTGTTTTCAAAGACAAATGTTATTGTACCATAATGTCCAATAAAAAACAACTGCCAATTAGCAGAAGTTAAAATGGCGGTCCCGACCGGGGTCGAACCGGCGATCTCCTGCGTGACAGGCAGGCATGTTAACCACTACACCACGGGACCATTTGGTTGCGGGGACAGGATTTGAACCTGCGACCTTCGGGTTATGAGCCCGACGAGCTACCGTACTGCTCCACCCCGCGATGATACTATTCATATAAAATTCATATGGTGGAGGATGACGGGATCGAACCGCCGACCCCCTGCTTGTAAGGCAGGTGCTCTCCCAGCTGAGCTAATCCTCCGAAGTGGTGACCCGTACGGGATTCGAACCCGTGTTACCGCCGTGAAAGGGCGGTGTCTTAACCACTTGACCAACGGGCCAATATGTATGGCAGAGAAGAAGGGATTCGAACCCTCGCACCGCGTTAGCGATCTACTCCCTTAGCAGGGGAGCCCCTTGAGCCACTTGGGTACTTCTCTGTATGGCTCCGCAGGTAGGACTCGAACCTACGACCGATCGGTTAACAGCCGATAGCTCTACCACTGAGCTACTGCGGAATAATGAAGACAATTTGTATCTTATAAAATTTCTTTCTGTAAGTCAAGAAGTTTTTAACAACATCTTGTTCAAACGTGACATGTTTATAATATACTGGATTGCGTTTTTACTGTCAAGATGTTTTCGATATCGGTTTGAGTTTCCCTTTACACTTTCCGCAGACATATCTTTTTGTATTTATTTGACGCCTTCTTACATATTGAAGTAAACACTCCATACATTCATACTTATAAATCTTTTTTTCCTTCTCTTCATTAATCATTCGTCTACAAAAACGAGGTGCATCAACTTTCTTTAACAACTCACGAAAATCTCTGTCCCTGTGCTTATACCCTCTTCCTGTAATATGCAAGTGATAATGACACAGTTCATGTTTGATGATTCCGATTAATTCCTCCTTACCATACATTTCGTAATATCGATAATTCAGTTCAACATTGTGACTCTTCAACAGATAACGCCCGCCAGTTGTACGCAACCTACTATTGAACTTTACTTTATGTAAAAATGGCATTCCGAAGTATTGTAGCGATACTTCTTCCACTAGCCGTTGAATTTCTTTCTCGTCCATTCTCATTCCTCCTAAACAAAAAAATATTTTTACACTTTTCACGCTTCTTATACATATATTAAATAGTACATATACCCATCCTCATTCAAGACGCGTGGTTTCTAAAAACACAACATGAATAGAAATCCACTCACCAACCTCTCATTAATAGTACTTTAGATTTTTGAGAGTAGGATTAAACAAGGAGGGATTCCTATGCCTACGTGGCTAAAAAAACAGATGCAACGTGCATATTTCGAAAAAAACCGGTATCAAATTAAATTGCTAAATGAATGCTGGTTTTATTATAGCAAAATACATCAAAACTCATGATCCATTACACTTTTTATTCTATAAAAAAAGAGCAGTTTTATCTGCTCTCTTCCCTTACTATTCAATCGGCAACATAGATAGTGCAACGCGTCCTTTTTTTGTATCAATATCATCTACCCATACTTTTACAATTTGTCCTACTGATACAACATCTAACGGATGCTTTACAAACTGTTTGCTAAGCTTAGAAATATGCACTAAACCATCTTGCTTTACGCCAACATCAACAAAAGCACCAAAATCAACAACGTTACGCACTGTTCCTTCTAGTTCCATACCACGTTTTAAATCTTCTAATTTCAAAATCCCTTTTTTCAGAAGTGGTTTAGGCAACTCATCCCTCATATCTCGTTCTGGACTAATGAGTGCATCTATAATATCAACTAACGTCGGCTCCCCAACTCTCGTTTCTTGAGACAACTTAGAAATCTCTACTTCTTCCAATCTCTTTTGTAATTGCGGTTGTCCTACGTCATCTATCGATAACCCTAAACTCTTCAATAACAATTCAACATTTTTATATTGTTCAGGATGAATACCTGTCCGATCTAATGGATTCGCTCCTTCTAATATACGCAAGAAACCTATACATTGTTCGTACGTCTTTGCACCTAAACGTGGGATTTTCTTTAATTCCGTGCGCTTTGTGAATTTCCCATCCTCTTCTCTCTTTGCCACAATATTTTTCGCAACAGTTTTCGATAAACCTGAAACATATTGTAACAATGCAACCGAAGCCGTATTTACATTAACCCCAACTTGGTTAACAGCTGTCTCTACTACAAATGTTAATGACTCATTCAATCTCTTTTGAGATACATCATGTTGGTATTGTCCAACCCCAACTGATTTAGGATCAATTTTCACAAGTTCAGCCAGTGGATCTTGCAGACGTCTTCCAATAGAAACGGCACTTCTCTCTTCAACTTGTAAATTTGGGAATTCTTCACGAGCTAAATCAGAAGCTGAATATACACTAGCACCCGCTTCATTTACAATAATATAAAAGACTTCCTGTTTCACACTTTGCAATACATCTACTATAAATTCCTCTGTTTCTCTAGATGCTGTCCCATTACCAATTGCAATCATTTCAACTTGATATTTATCTATAATAGAAAGAACTTTCGTTTTTGCGTCATCATATTTACGAACAGGCGGATGCGGATAAATAACATCAATATGTAGTACTTTCCCCGTATCATCTACTACAGATAATTTACAACCAGTTCTATATGCCGGGTCTACCGCTAGCACGACTTTCCCTTTCATCGGAGGTTGTAATAATAAGTTACGTAAGTTCTCAGAGAAAATATGTATCGCTTGTTCTTCAGCTGTTTCTGTTAATTCTTTACGAATTTCTCTTTCAATTGAAGATTGAATTAATCGTTTATAACCATCTTCAATCGCTAATTGTACATAATGCGCACTTTTAGAATCGTTATCACGAATTACTTTCTTATTTAAGAAATTTAATATCTCATCTACTGGTGGGACAACAGAAACTCTCAATATATCTTCTTTCTCACCGCGATTCATTGCTAATACACGATGTGGTACTACTTTTTGCAATGGTTCTTCATAACTGTAATACATTTCATATATATTCTTTTCATCTTTTTCTTCACCTTTTACAGACGAAGACATAATACCTTTTCTAAAAGTAATATTTCGAATCCAACTACGATACGTAGCTTCATCTGAAATCATTTCTGCAATAATGTCTTGTGCACCTTGTAAAGCTTCTTCTGCAGATTGCACTTCTTTCTCTGCATTAATAAATTCCACTGCCTTTTTAGCCGGATCTTCTTTCTTATATAACAATAACCATTCAGCTAACGGTTCTAACCCTTTTTCTTTTGCAATCGTTGCTTTCGTTCTTCTTTTCTCTTTATATGGACGATATAAATCTTCTACTTCCTGCAACTTTGTAGCTTTAACAATTTGCAGCCTTAGCTCTCCTGTCAGTTTTCCCTTCTCACCAATAAGACGAATAACTTCTTCCTTCCTATCTTCAAGTTGCATCATATATTGCCATCTCTCTAAAATCGCACGAATTTGCACCTCATCTAAAGAGCCTGTCCATTCTTTTCGGTAACGAGCAATAAATGGAACTGTGTTACCTTCTTCTGTTAATTGAATAACATGACGAACTTGCTTTTCGCTAAAGCCTAATTCTTTCACTAACATTTTCATTAACGCTTGTCGATTATCTACCATTTCCATATACAACCGTAACCTCCTCTATAATAAAAAAAGTTGCCCTTCAAAGAGAGCAACTTAAACTGCCGATTTAAAAATCTATTAGTCCTAAACTAATTTGTAACGCTTCATCTACACGACTCATCATCACTTCATCTAAATGAGTGATTTTGTCCGTTAAGCGTTGCTTATCGATTGTTCGAATCTGCTCAAGTAAAATAACAGAATCTCTCTCAAAACCATACTTTTTCGCATCAATTTCCACATGAGTGGGTAATTTCGCTTTTTGAATCTGTGCAGTAATAGCCGCTACAATCACCGTTGGACTAAAACGATTTCCGATGTCATTTTGAATGACAAGAACCGGACGAACGCCTCCTTGCTCAGAACCAACAACTGGGGAAAGGTCTGCAAAATACACGTCGCCGCGTTTTACAATCAAAATATTACCCCCCGCTAACTAAGCGTTCTACTGTATGAGCTGCTTCATACTCCGCTAAGAAAGCTTCAGATGCAATACCAAGATTAATTTTTCCCATTTCAATATACCCACGTCGCATTGATTCATGTTGGTAGCGTTTCTTCGTCTTATGTTGACGCAATAACAATTGTGTTGCCTGGCAAATTAGTTCATGGCGATTCTTATTCTCTTGTTTTCCAATTCCGTCCAATTCCGTTACCATTTGCTTTGGCAACCGAACCACGATTTCAGTAGTTACACTTGATTCGGACACAAAAATACACCTCCACCGTCAACTACACACCCAAATATATATATGACACCTATTGTAATAATACCATTGTATGGAGCCTGTTGCAAAGACTTCCTTATTCCTTGCTTATGTTTTCCAATTCACAAACAAAACATTCATCTTCTTAAATTTTTTATCTCATAACTAACTAAAAACAATAGAACTCCTCTTCAAAACTTACGTGTAACTTATATAAAAAATGATTATAAGTAAAAAGCTTCTCATCAAAAAGAGCTTATTATCCAGCAATGAACAGTCACTCCAATGACAAGAAGCAATCATGCTACCTTCTATATATTGTTCAAGTAATTAATTATCTCTACAACCTTACCATTCCGTATAAATATTCTTGGCACACGGAAACTGATCGTTGCAATAATTTCATAATTAATAGTCCCTGAATATTCCGCAACCTCTGTAGCGCTAATATACTCATCTCCCTGCCTTCCAATAAGCGTAACTTTCGTACCAAGCGGCACTTCACAAGGAAGATGAATCATGAACTGATCCATTGTTACTCGCCCTACAATCGGTACCCTTTTACCATTTATAAGCACTTCAAATCCTTGTAATCTTCTAAGCCATCCATCTGCATAACCAATCGCTACAGTCGCGATCCATTCTTCAGTTTTCGTTCGATAAGTGACGTTATAACTAATTCCATCACCTTTAATCACCTGTTTAATATGAGCTACTTTCGTATGCAGTGATAGCGCCGGTTCTAATTCAAATGGTAAAAAAGGACGTATTTCTACAGAAGGAGATAATCCATACATTGCAATCCCAATTCGCACTGCATTAAATGTAATCCCTTGAAAACGTAACGTGGCAGCACTATTAGCTGTATGGACAAACTTAGGATCCACTCCGAATTCTTTCAACCAACTTAACTGCTCTAAGAACGTGTTATATTGCTTATCAAAATACGAAGTCTCAACCTCATCTGCCGTTGCAAAATGCGTGTATACTCCTTCTAACTCTAAAAACGGTGCACCTTCTAAACTCCTTAAAAATTCTTTCAGCTCTTTTCTTTCACGTATTCCAATTCTCCCCATACCACTATCAAAATTAATATGAAATTTCATTACAGATGAACCATCCCAAAGTTTAATTGCTTCGTCCACCCATTCTTTTTGAAAAACAGTTAGCGCTACATCATTTTCAGCAGCTACATTTACATCACGCGGCGGCGAGGGACCTAACACTAAAATCGGCACAGTAATACCGGCCCTCCGAAGCACTAGAGCTTCATCTAAAAAAGCAACAGCTAACCTTGTTGCACCCGCTTCTAATGCCGTTTTAGCAACCGGTACATAATCGTGCCCATATGCGTTCGCTTTAACTACAGCAAAAATCTCTACATCACTTGGGATGAACTCTTTAATATGTGTAACGTTGTTATAAATGGCATCTAAATCCACTTCCACCCACGTGTCACGATAAAATGGTGCTTCTTCCATAAATACACTTCCTTATACACGATATGCGAAGCTTATTCTTTTATATGCTTCTTTTATGAAATCCACCTTCAAACTAAGAAAAGACGTGGTGCACATATATCACCACGTCTAAGAAGTTTACTTCACCTGCTTCGCTGTAACTGAACGAGCAACCATTAACAGCTCCTTCGGCTCTAAACCTTTAGACACGAGCATATATTCTACTCCGTTATGCGACCACGTTACAGAGTCTTTCGTCAACGCACCAATCGTAAACCCAAGATCAACCGGTTCTCCACTTACACTTACCGCTGATGAAGCCTCTGCAACTTTTGCCTTTTCTTGTATTAAAGTAAAGGATTTCTTATTTCCAGTGTATGTGAGTATCGCACGCTTGCCACTGTCTGTCTTCAACTCTTTTTCATCTTGCAGAGTCATACCTTGTGGTGTATCAAGCGGATACAAAGTAGCAAACGGTTTGTCTTCTTTCGCTGTTGTTTGAACATCTACCTGCGCTCTAGACATATTTTGTTTCGTATCAAATGCACCTTTATCAAATTTCGCATCGAATTTTACCTTAGAGAAATCTACTTTTACAAGAACATTTTGATCATTATCCATTAACTTCACTGAAACTGGAGTCAAATCGCTCTTCTTCAGTGTAATCTCTTGTTTCGGCAACATATTTTGATGTTGATAGTTTGTTTTTGTTTTAAAAATATAATACTTATCTGTTTTCTCGAAAGTAAGGTTTTTCTTATCCTGCAAAATATCTCTTACAAGTGATTCATATAAATAAGCCTGGCTGCTATTTTGCGGCCAATCACTTTGAAAACGGAAGCTCTTATTAAGTGCTGGCGTTAATACAAATACACCTTCTTCATTTCTTAAAATGATTTGGCTCTGATCTTTTTTTGCATTCTTTAAATTCACACGATAAAAAGACGGTTCTTTATGCCAAATCTCTACATTATACTCCTGAGGCTCATTTCCTGTTTTAATAGATAATTTCGCTTCAGCTTGATAACTTTTCATCCCTTTTACTTTCGCTTCTAAATCTCTCACGACATCATCTTGTTTCTTTTCCACACAACCCGCCAACACAAAAACGGTCAACAAACCGACAAGAACTAAAAACAGACGCCTTTTCATCACTTCAGCCCCTTTGCCCCTATAAATGAATGGAAGATGTACCTTCCTTATCGCTACCTCAAATATATGAGACAAAGATATAAAATATGCAGACTAGCGTGACGAGCTTTCTAAAACAACTTGAGCAACAGCAAATTCCTTACTATGACTAATTGATAAATGAACAATATACTCTGTACTTGTAATCAGAATCGGCTTACCTCTTTCATCATTTTTCACTTCAATATCTAAAAAGCTCACTTCTTTCCCGATACCAGTACCTACAGCTTTTGAATACGCCTCTTTCGCTGCAAACCTTCCAGCTACAAACTCTGTAAGGCGACTTCCTTTCAGCTCCATAGCAACATTACGTTCATTTTCTGTTAAAATACGTTCCATAAATTTAAGCTTTCCATCTAGCATTTTTTCAATACGATTTAATTCAATAATATCGATTCCAATCCCTATAATCATTTCAAAATCCCCTTCTTCTATTTAACTTTCTTCTTTCATATTGATAAGAATAACAGAGAATCTTTCTGATGCAAAAGGGGTGATAGTAACCGTATGCTAATAAGATCCACTCAGATTTCTTTACAACCGACTATTCTCACCTTACTTCTTATTCACTTAGTCCTGATGATATTAGGCGACTTTTTCCTCTTCCCACTGGCAGCCTCTAATGAATATATCGCTAAAGGAGAATGGTGGCGTGTCATAACTTCCCTTCTGGTACACGTAGACTTACAACATTTTCTTTCTAATAGTATTTTTTTGTTTGCACTTGGTTCTTCTATCGAAAAGCAACTCGGACACTTTTCTTTTTTTATTCTATTTTTTATTTCTGGAATTTCTGGAAATATTTCTTCTTATATTATTATGCCACCTGAATATATTCACGCAGGTGCATCAGGTGGTATTTTCGGACTATTAGGCGCACAATTATTTTTATTGTACAATCGATACCGCTCTTCAAAACCAAAAGAAATTGCCATTTTCTCAATTATGATACTTCTATTACTGCTATTTACTTTCTTTAATCCTTCCGCCAATCCGATCAGTCATTTAACAGGTTTAATAACCGGCGGCATTTTAACTCCTTTTTTAACAAAAAAAAACGATGGTGCAAAGCTTATTTAATATAAAAGCTTGCACCATCGATAATTTCTACATCTACATGTTCGCTTAAATCCCTCATTAATTGAAATAAAGACTCATCCTTCATCTTCGCCTCAATCATACAATCAATTTGCGGAACACTTCCCTTTATCCTTCTTAAAAAAGATAAAAATGCGTCTACATTAATATAATCTGCATGAGCTCTTGGATCTTTTCCCTCTCTAGGGCTAGAGATATGCATTTTAACTGGCAACAAAGATGTTTCCCACGTATAAACAACACGTGCCCAATCTTCATACCAATCTTCTTGCTCATTATTCATCATATGGTGATGCAAATCAAACACGACAGGAATATCTAATTTTTCTCCTAAATATAATGTTTCCTCTAACGTAAAAGTTGTATCATCATTTTCTAATATAATCATTTCTTGAATACCCCTTGGGACATTAGACCAATTCTCTATAAAACGCTCTAATGCAAGTTCTTTATCTTTATACCCTCCTCCAACATGTAGTACACATCGTTGCTTATGTTCAATCCCCATGCCTTTTAATAATTTTTTGTGCATCTGCAATGTCTTTACAGATTGTTTAAAAACACTCTCCTCAGGTGAATTTAGTACAACAAAATGATCCGGATGAAAATCAATTCGCATATTCATATGAATTGCATATTCACCTAATTCTTTCAATTTTTCTTTTAAAGGACGAATATAGTTCCACTCTAGCAATTCCTCATGATTCGCTAAAGGAATGAGCTTAGAACTAAGCCGAAAGAAAGATATGTCATGTCCCTTATTATGCTTTAATAAACGCAAACAATTTTCCAAATTGGAATTAGCAATTCTTTCAAGTTTACGAATTGCAGCATCACGATCATCTATTTTCTGAAACTGTGCGTACGTCATCGTTTGAGATGGGGATGCATTCTTCAAATGCACACTCATCGCAACGTAACCAAGCCTTACAAGCATATAACAGCCCCTTTTCTATCATAACTACTATGTAGTATGCACAATTACAGAAATAAAAAAAGAGAATGCCCGCAAAGGGCATTCTCTTTATTTATTAAGCTTGTGGACGGCTATGATGTTTTCTTTCGCCGCGTCCATTTGAAGATCCTGGGCGACCTTGACCTTCACCTCTACGACCACGACTACCACCATCACGATTACGATCACGGTTTCCATCACGATTGCGATCACGGTTTCCGTCACGATTACGTCCATCACGGTTACGACCATCGCCACCACCGCGTCCATCACGACTACGATTACGGTTACCATCACGGTATCCGCCTCCGTTACCGCCACGTTTTTTAGAACCGCCACCTCTTGAAACAACTGGTGGTTCTGATGTTAAAGCAATCGGAGTTGTATCCGGCTCTTTAGTCATCATTTTTAAAGCAGCAGCTACTACTGTTACAGAGTCATTCTCTTCTAACATTTCTTCTGCAATACGCTTGTAGTATGATAAGTTCTCATTTTGGATTGTGCTTTGAAGTTTTTCAGCGATTAAACGTTGTTGACCTTCTAATGCCTCATCAAGTGTCGGTGCTTCCATACGATCAACTTTACGTTTTGTTGTACGCTCAATATTTTTTAATTGTCCTGATTCACGTGGTGTTACAAATAACATTGCAATACCTTTTTTACCTGCACGGCCAGTACGACCGATACGGTGAACGTATGATTCTGGATCTTGTGGGATATCGAAGTTGTATACGTGTGTTACGCCTGAAATATCAAGACCACGTGCAGCAACATCTGTTGCAACAA
Source organism: Bacillus sp. CH_48 (assembly GCF_038008465.1). Lineage (NCBI taxonomy): Bacteria > Bacillati > Bacillota > Bacilli > Caryophanales > Bacillaceae > Bacillus > Bacillus sp. CH_48. Next base: position 1,290,170 of record NZ_JBBOZF010000001.1, read on the forward strand.
GAACTTCAATAGCACCTTCTTTAAATTTACGTAATACAGACATACGTTTCGCCTGTGTTAAGTCACCATGAATACCTTCTGCTGCATAACCACGTAAGTTTAATGCTTCTGATAATTCATCAACACGACGCTTTGTACGACCGAATACGATCGCAAGCTCTGGAGATTGAATATCTAGTAAGCGTGTTAACACGTCAAACTTTTTCTTTTCTTGCACTTCTAAATAGAACTGCTGAATGTTTGGCATTGTTACTTCTTTTGCTTTTACTTTAATGTGTTGAGGCTCAGTCATGAAACGCTCAGCAATACGACGGATTGGATCTGGCATTGTCGCTGAGAATAATAATGTTTGATGTGTTTCTGGCACATCTGTTAAAATCGCTTCAATATCTTCAATGAAGCCCATGTTTAACATTTCATCCGCTTCATCAAGAACAACAGTCTCTACGTTTTGTAAGCGAAGTGTTTTACGGTTAATATGATCTAAAATACGACCCGGCGTACCAACAATAATGTGTGGGTGTTTTTTTAGAGCACGAATTTGGCGGTTAATATCTTGACCACCATAAATTGGTAGAATACGAACACGTTTATGTTTACCAATTTTGTATAGCTCTTCTCCAACTTGAATTGCTAATTCACGCGTTGGCGCGATAACAATACCTTGAACTGCTTCTTTATTTGTATCCACTTTATCTAATAGTGGTAATCCGAATGCTGCTGTTTTCCCTGTACCTGTTTGCGCTTGCCCAATAATATCCTTACCTTGCAATGCATGTGGAATTGTTTCAGCTTGAATCGGCGTAGCCTCTTCAAAGCCCATACTTTCAACCGATTGCAGTAAAGACTCACTTAATCCTAATTCTCGAAATGTTGTCAATGTTACTTCTCCTTTTCTATCCTATACTTATCATTTAAAAAAAGGCGTTTTCCGAATTTGCGGAAAAGCCCTTTTCCTGAATGCTCACGTATATAACCGGGCGTATATTCTTCACGAAAATACTTCTAAACGTTATTACACTTTATCAATTATAAGTTTTGTATGTGTAAAAAGCAAACCCAACTGTTACCTTATTTTATATTAAGGGCCTTTTTCTTTACTTTTATTTTTTTATCATTTACTGTAAGCGCTTATTATAAGTTTCTTCTATTTTCGTGACTATCATCCCTATTTATATACACCAATTATTTCAACATCGTAATTACTTCTTCTAATTTCATACCGCGAGATGCTTTTATTAATACGACATCTTTCGCGTCGACTACTGCTTCTAAATCTCTTACTAACTCTTCTTTATTATCATACGCCTTTACACGTTCATTAGGGAAATTAATTTTCGCTCCTTCAGCAATTTGAGCTCCTAATCTACCGTATGTGAATACATGTGCGATTTTTGCAGGATCGATTAATTTACCTACCTCATAATGGAACTGCACTTCTTGATTTCCAAGTTCTAACATATCACCGAGCACAACGATTTTTTTAGTAAATCCATCTAAACCATTCATTAAATGGAATGCTGCCTCCATAGCCGTCGGACTTGCATTATAAGCATCGTTGATAATTGTTAATCCACTATCCGTTTTTACAATCTCCATACGCATGCCCGTCATTTGAAGTGTTACTAAACCTTGTTTCATTTCTTCCCACGTCACCCCAAAATGTGTCGCAATTGCCATTGAAGCAAGTGTATTGTACACATTATGTTTTCCTAACACCGGTAGGTAGAATGAAATATTTTCATCTCTATTCATTTTAAAATGTGTCCCAGTTGCCTGTAATGTTACAGTCGTTGGATAGTAATCGTTGGCTCTTGCATCACCAAACGTAACTGTTTCTGCTGCTAAATTCATTTCAGGAACACGATTCGTTAATAACGGCTCATCTCCATTATATACGAACACGCCACCTTCTTGTAACCCTGTAACAATTTCTAATTTCGCTTCAGCAATTGCCTCACGAGATCCTAAATCCATTAAATGTGCCTCACCAATATTCGTAATGATAGCTGCATTAGGACGAGCTAACTTAGATAAAAATTCAATCTCTCCTCGGCTTGACATACCCATTTCTAATACAGCTACTTCTGTATTTTCTTCTAAGTTTAAAATAGTGAGAGGTAACCCAATATGGTTATTGAAATTTCCTTCTGTTTTTTGAACTTTGAACTTAGTCGCGAGAATACTTGTCACAATATCTTTCGTGGATGTTTTACCGTTACTACCTGTCACACCAACAACTTTAACATCCAATTGATCGCGATAGTTTTTCGCTAACATTTGCAGTGCAGATAGCGTATCTTCTACAAAAATAACCGGAAGATTCTCGGGTGGATTTGCTACATCTTTCATCCATAATGTAGCTACAGCTCCATTTTCAACTGCTTTATCTACAAAAGCATGTCCATCGAAACGCTCCCCTTGAATCGGAACATATAAGTTTCCTTTTTCAATTTTTCTCGTATCAATAGACACGCCTTGAATAATAGTTCCCTCATATTGCTCTGCTAATCCAGTACCATTTACCATCTGTTCTACTTGCTTTAACATTCGCTTTATCATATAGAAACGCTCCTTACATAGAGGAAGCACTATTCCTACGAATAGTGCTTCCTCCTTTTTTTGTTAGATTGTATATTTAATTTTTTGTTTTTCTTCGTGACGTTCAATCGCTAAACGAATTAGCTCTTCGATTAACTCTGGATACGGTAACCCAGTATGTTGCCATAATAGAGGGAACATACTAAACGGTGTAAATCCTGGCATAGTGTTTACTTCGTTAATATACACTTCTCCGTCTTTCGTTAAGAAGAAATCAGCTCGCGTTAAGCCTGCACCATCTAATGATTGGAACGCAATAATTGCATCACGCTTAATCACATCAGATTCTTCTTCTGTCATTTCAGCTGGAATAATTAACGCCGTATCACCATCGATATATTTCGACTTATAATCATAGAAGTCCTTTTTCGGAACGATTTCACCTACAACTGAACATTTCGGCTCATCATTACCTAGTACCCCCACTTCTACTTCACGACCTACAATATTTTCTTCTACAATAATTTTGCGATCAAATTGGAATGCCTCTACAAATGCATTCTCAAGTTCTTCACGATTTTTACACTTATTAATACCAACACTTGAACCAAGGTTTGCTGGTTTTACGAAACAAGGATATCCTAACTTATCTTCTACTTTAGAATAAGCTTCCTCACGATTTTTTTCCCATGCACTGCGAATGAAAGACGCATATTTTGCTTGTTTTAAACCAGCCTCTGCAAAGATGTTTTTCATAACAACTTTATCCATACCAGCAGATGATGCTAGAACACCATTTCCTACATAAGGAATATTCATCAATTCTAATAGTCCTTGAACCGTTCCATCTTCACCGTTTGGTCCATGTAGTAATGGGAAAATAACGTCAATAGCGTTTTCCTCAGAAGCTGCAGATGGAATAATCTCTGTACTTAATGATAACGGAGAAATCGCATTTTCTGCACTACTCATTTTTAAAGCTTCAACATCTGTTACTTCGCCTTCAATACGCTCACCACGTACCCATTGACCTTGTTCTGTAATATAAATTGGATGAATCTCGAATTTATCTTGATTTAACGCTTTAATAGCAGCAAGAGCCGTCTGTAACGAAACTTGATGCTCAGCTGATTTTCCACCATATAATAAACCTAATTTAATTTTTGTCACTGAAATCACCCTAACCAATTGTTTTCATTTTTCTATTTTAGCACTTTTTATAAAAATAGGTAGTTCCTATTTGAAATAAAATGTAACTTCCACAAATAATTAAATGACACCACTTATTGGTTTTCTACACTTTTTCTATTCCACTACTATACAAAGGTGAATTTTAAAATGAAATGGTAATCCTATCTAGTTATGTACCTAAAATATGTAGAAATTCCCTTTTTTGTGTATGTCACCTATTTACTAAGAAGATTGTTTGGTTAGTGTATCTTTTTGCCTTTGCTCAACAAGGCGATCTAAAGAAATATATACAATACCTGCAACTACACATCCTACAGCTAAAATTGTAAATAGAAAGTGGCCAAGTAATCGATCTAATAAAAAACCTCCCAAAAGTGGACCAAATGCGCTTCCTGTAATCCACTGCAAACTTGCAGCGCCCATATAAGTCCCTCTCAAATGCTCAGGGGCCAAGTTGGCTACAAATGTCATCTGTACAGGCGACATAATCATCTCACCTAACGTATATATAGCATAAACGAACAGTAGTGTTATTAAAATAACTGTAGCATTTGTATTAAACTCTCCAAACCACTTCGGTAACCACCCTATAAAAAATAATCCAATCCCGAACAAACATGCACCATATAACATCGTCTTCCCGACTGGTTTATCCGTAGCCCATTTTGAAATTTGAAATTGGAATAAAACAACTAATAGTCCGTTTAACGCCATTAAATATGGATATGGATTATTCGTTCCAAAAATACCCTTCATTTCATTATCAAAATGTAGTGGCAACATGCCTTCGGTTTGAGAAAAACCCATCGAAATGATAATACCTGCTAATAAGTAAATCATTAATGCCTTATCTCGCATTACAATTTTCAAAACTGCCCCAGATTCCTTTTCTTTATGTTCTTCCTTATCTATCCTCTTTGGCATCGTCTCTTGAATAAGAAGTAATACAAGTAACGCATAAAATAGCATTGTAGAAGAGGCAATAATAAACACAAGATTCTTTGACAACACAACTACTGATGCTCCCATTATCGGACCAATCGCAGCACCTATATTGTGTCCCATTCGTAATAAACCATATGCCTCTGTTCTTTTTTCTGGTGCCGTTACATCTGCGACCATAGCTGATGCAGCTGGATGAAATAAAGAATTACTCAACCCTAAAAAAATAGATAAAATTGCATATGGAATAAACCCTTCTATAAATAGAAAACCGAGCATTAATAATGCATTACTTGCCATAGAAAATATCATAATCGGTTTTCTTCCATATATGTCAGCAATTCTTCCTCCTATAAGTGATCCAAAGCTTGCAGCAATTGGAGAAAGCGCCATAATAACCCCAACTTCCAACAACGAATCTACCTTATCTTTTAAATATAATGCAAAAAAAGGCATTAACATCATCATTGCAATTCCATTTAACGTCTCTCCAATAAATCGAATCCATACGTTACGGTCCATCTCCCTTAACTCACGCCACGTATTTTTCATCATTTCACCCCTTTAGTTAGCCAACAATTATCTTATAATAAGTTCAGAAAAATTTAAATTTTCAAATATAAAAATCCATTCTAATAGAATTAGAATGGATTTTTTCACTTATAAATTCGCAACATCTTCTTCTTTTTTACTATTATTTAAAGCACTATGTTTTCGGCTATATAAGAAGTAAACCGCTATACCAATAACCATCCATATCCCAAAACTAATCCATGCTGTCCCCGATAATTGAAGCATTAAGTATAAACAGAAAATCACTGTTAACGCTGGTAAAAACGGTACAAGCGGAGCCTTAAATGCCCTTGGTAAGTCTGGATGGGTTCTTCTCATTACAATTACCGCAACAGCTACGAGTGCAAATGCTGACAATGTCCCCATGTTTACAAGATGTGCTAAAACATTTAAATCTATTAATCCTGAAATCAGTGCCGCAATAATTCCCGTTGTCCATGTATTTAAAAATGGCGTTTTAAATTTCGGATGAACTTTAGCAAGACGCTTCGGCAGTAAACCATCTCGGCTCATCGCATAAGAAACACGAACTTGTCCATACATCATAACTAGCATTACTGTTGTAATTCCTGTAATTGCTCCTACTGAAATTACTCCAGCTAAGCCATCTTGTCCAATAAATTGAAGTGCAAAAGCAACTGGATCTGATATATTTAACTGTCCGTATGGAACAATTCCTGTCAAAATAAGCGAAACAACGATATAAAGAACTGTACAAATTAATAACGATGCAATAATACCAATTGGTAAATCACGTTGCGGACGTTTCACTTCTTCTGCCGCTGTTGAAACTGCATCAAATCCTATAAATGCGAAGAATACTGTAGCCGCTCCAGCCATTACACCATCTAAACCAAACGGCATAAAAGGCGTCCAGTTTTCAGGTTTCACATAATTAAAACCAGCAAAGATAAAAATAAGAACAACTGCTATTTTAATAAATACCATAATGTTATTTACTCGTGCACTTTCACGAACACCCCTAGATAAAAGAACTGTCATCACTAAAATAATTAGAACTGCAGGTAGATCAATTATTCCACCCTTTCCTGTACCAGGAGCCGAGGAGAGAATAGTCGGAATGTGAATTCCAAACCCCTTTAATAAAGATTGAAAATATGCAGACCAACCGTTTGCTACAGCAGATGTAGCAAGTAAATATTCAAGCATTAGATCCCAGCCAATTAAAAATGCGAATACTTCTCCCATCGTCGCGTATGTATACGTATACACACTGCCCGATACAGGAACTGAAGAAGCAAATTCAGCATAACAAAATGCAGCAAAGGCACAAGCTAGCGCGGCAATCGCAAACGATAATATAATAGCTGGCCCAGAATGTTTCGCTGCCACAACACCCGTTAGAACAAAAATACCAGTTCCAACAATTGCTCCGATTCCAAGCATAGTTAAATCTAGCGCGCCCAATGTTCTTGCTAACGTTTTTTGCTTACTTTCTTGCATTAACTTTGCAATTGGCTTCTTTTGAAAAATTTGCTTCATCTTTCACTCCTCCAAGTTTTAAATTTTCTGAAAATTTTTAATTCGCTTTTTTATTTTACTCATTACGCTTTTCCTAGTCAATACTTTTGTCGAAACAAGTAGAAATTCTTCTGAATATGCACTATCCTTATCATTCTTTCTATATATCTTTCGACAACTCTTTTTGGTATTATTATACATGTCGATTCCACAAAAAAGGCATGCTCCCTTATTGAGAGCATGCTTTTTTTACTTATTTCACAGTATATGAACCTTGTTCAATCCAGCTATACATATACTTTTCATCTTCTGTTTCATGTGCTTGTTTTACAATACGAAGCGGACGGAATGTGTCTATCATAACAGCTAATTCAAGTGTCTCTTTCTTCCCTATACTTGCCTCTGTTTTCCCCGGATGCGGCCCATGGGGAATCCCGCTCGGATGAAGTGTAATAGAACCTTCTTCCACACCTTTGCGACTCATAAAGTTTCCTTCTACATAGTAAAGAACTTCATCACTATTAACATTACTATGATAATATGGTGCCGGAATTGACTCTGGATGATAATCGTATAAACGTGGTACGAAAGAGCAAATAACAAAATTATGCCCTTCAAATGTTTGATGTACTGGCGGCGGCTGATGAATGCGCCCTGTAATTGGTTCAAAATCCTCTACATTAAATACCCACGGATACAAATAGCCATCCCATCCAACAACATCTAACGGGTGGTGTCCTAAAACATGTTTGTGCATATAACCTCTTGATTTTGTCATTACGACAAAATCGCCTTTTTCATCATAGGTCTCTAATTTTTCTGGACCACGAAGATCTCTTTCACAAAACGGACTATGCTCTAACAATTGTCCGTATTCATTTCGATAACGACGCGGCGTTGTAATTTGGCTATTCGCCTCTACAACAAGAAACTTAGTCTCTCCTTCATCTGGAATAACACGATAAATCGTTCCAATTGGGATCGTTACATAGTCGCCTTTTCTATAGTGAATCGTTCCAAACATCGTTTCAATTTTCCCTGTTCCATAATGAACAAATAACATTTCATCGCCATCACCATTACGATAGAAATAATCCATTTTTTCTGTTGGGCTCACTACTCCAATTAACAAATCTTCATTTCCAAGTATGAAATTTCGTCCACTTATTGCATCACCACTTTTTTTATTTTCTTTCGTTCGGAAGTGGCGATGAGAAAGAGCAACATCCTCTTCATACTGCAACTGACAAGAATGCGATAATGCAGAATGACCTACTTCTGTTGGCATATAGTGATGATACAAAATAGACTGTGTACCAGAAAAACCTTTTGTTCCCATTACCTGTTCACGATAAAGCGATCCATCTTTTTTACGAAATTGTACATGTCGTTTATGAGGTAGTTCTCCCATGTGACGATAAAACATGCCCATCACTCGCTTCCTTTTCTTTTTTGATCGTATTACGTAGTGTACCTAAACCAGTAATCGACAGCTCTACAACATCTCCATCTTGTAGCCACTCTTCTGTACCAAGTTCTAAAATACAGCCTGTTCCTACTGTCCCAGAACCAATCACATCTCCTGGATATAACGTAACGTCCTCTGAAGCACGTTCAATCATTTCAGCAAATGTATAGTAAATATCTTGGAAGTTTCCCTTTGATAATAGTTTTCCATTTACATGAGCAGTCATTTCTAAATCATATCGATCACCATTACGATAAACATCTAATTCCTCTTTCGTAACAAGATGTGCTCCTAACGAAGTTGCAAAGTCCTTTCCTTTCGCTGGACCGAGACCTACTTTCATTTCTGTTGCTTGTAAGTCTCTCGCACTCCAGTCGTTCATAATACAATAACCAAAAATATATTCCTCTGCTTGCTCACGAGAAATATTTCGCCCTTCTTTTCCTATTACGCAAGCGATCTCCAACTCGTAATCAAGCTTTTTAGACTTTTTCGGACCAATTACAAAATCACCGGAACCAATTACAGCACGATGATTAGTAAAATAAAAGACCGGAATATCATACCATTCAGGCACAACATCTAGTCCTCTTCGTCCGCGAGCTGTTTTTACATGTTGTTCAAATGCGTAAAAATCTCGAATACTACTCGGATTAGGAAGAGCAGCTGTCAATTGTACTTCTTCTAAAGCATATATACCCTTATTTGGATTCTTAACATTCCTCACTACTTCTACATACTCATCAGCTTTCTCTAAAAAAGCCATCATAGAAGAAGGGATTCTCCCTTCACTAGCAAGATTCATATCTATTACTTTGTCACCTTCAAGCCATCCAGCCCGTATTTCTTTTGAAGGAAGACGAAATGTAACAAATTTCATCCTGATTCCTCCTTATAAAAATGAAATTTCCACCAGCAAAGGGACTTTTGCTGGTGGATACAAATCTTATAAGTTTCCGCGACGCTCTTGTTCTCTTTCAATTGATTCGAATAACGCTTTAAAGTTTCCTTCACCAAATCCACGAGAACCTTTACGTTGAATGATTTCAATAAATAAAGTCGGGCGATCTACAATTGGTTTCGTAAAGATTTGTAGTAAGTAACCTTCATCATCACGATCTACTAAGATCTTTAATTCTTTTAGCTTATCAATTTCTTCATCGATTTTTCCAACTCGTGCAGTTAACTCATCATAATAAGTATCAGGTGTATCTAAAAACTCCACCCCATTTGCACGAAGCGCTTCAACTGTTTTAACAATATCACTTGTTAATAAAGCAAGATGCTGTACACCAGCTCCATTATAGAATTCTAGATACTCTTGAATTTGTGACTTTCTCTTTCCGTCTGCTGGTTCGTTAATCGGAAACTTAATACGGCTTCCATTCGTCATAACTTTCGACATTAACGCCGAATACTCTGTACTAATATCGTCATCATCAAAATGAATCATTTGTTTAAAGCCCATGACATTCTCGTAATAACTAACCCACTCTTCCATTTTTTCAACATTACCAACTACATGATCGACAGCAATTAAACCAGACTCTTCAAATGGAATATTAAACTCTACCTTTTGGAATCCTGGCATAAATGCCCCTTTATAATTTTTACGCTCTACAAGCGTATGAATTGTATCACCATACGTACCAATAACTGCTTTTTTCAATGTACCGTCCTCATCTGTTAATTCCTCTGGTGGAGCAATTGCGACGGCACCACGTTTCACTGCTTCTGAGTATGCTTTATCAACATCATCAACAAGTAGTGCCACATCCTTCACGCCATCACCATGAGTCTTTACAAACTCTGCAATACGATTTTCACTACTTAAAGCTCCAGACACAACGAAACGCATATTTTTTTGCACAAGAACATAAGATACCTTTTCACGGTTTCCAGTTTCTAATCCAGAGTAAGCCACAATTTTGAATCCGAACGCTCTCGCAAGATAATAACTCGATTGCTTTGCATTCCCTACGTAAAATTCCAAATGATCTACATCACGTACTGGAAAAAAGTCCTCCATTTGTGCAGCTAGCGTATCCATAGATTTTTGTTTCATAATATCTTCATCCCCCTGTAAATAGATTAAATGGTCCATATACTTAAAACCAACCGAAAACGCTTCCAACATAAATAAATAGAAATTAGTTAGCAAGCTAACAAATTCTGACCTTTAAAATTTTCTATCTTTTCTGTCAAATTCCTCTTTTTTTCTTACATATAAAATTCGACTTTTTTCTCTTTGAAATAAAGTGAAACTTTAATCAGTGGATTTTTGATTATTCGTTGAATCAAGTTGCAACCGCAGCGTCTAATTATTCATGAATGCTAAATAATGGGGTAACTTTAATACTTGAAGGTATATAAGAAGAAAATAAAAAAGACTCCAACATATTAACTACTTACTAATACGTTAGAGTCTTTATTTTTTTTGAATAATTGTATTTATATATATCATACTAATACACTTGCAAGGAATAGAATAAATGATGTTAATATTACCGCTCCACCTAAGGATCCTAATAAATCTGTTTTTGTTACTTGAAACACTTGTTCACTGTTCATATCCCTCATTCTCCTTCCATTTTTGTTTGATTTAAAACTTCTATTATACTAATACACTTGATAGAAATACGATTAATGCTGTTAATACTACCGCTCCACTTGCTGATCCTACGAAGTCACCTTTTGTTACTTGTAATACTTGCTCTTTCATATCTTTCATTCTCCCTTCTTTTTCTTTTGTTACAAAGTTTCTATTATACTAATACGCTTGATAGAAATACGATTAATGCTGTTAATACTACCGCTCCACTTGCTGATCCTACGAAGTCACCTTTTGTTACTTGTAATACTTGCTCTTTCATATCATTTATCCTCCCTTTTCATAAGTTATCTATATGTAATTTCTAAGAAATGTTTATTTCATAGTTTTTATGTTAACGTTACATTAAATTTGATAACGTAACGTTTGTAACATTAATGTAACATAACTGTTGTTACGTTGCAATATAATAACGTGAAATTTATTACACTTTTTTTACGTTTTTTTATAATAATCCCCAAAAACCTTTATTTAATGCACTTTTCACTAAGCTCACGTTTGTAACATTCATGTAATATTACAGTCATAAAGTGAAATATAGTCATACTCCTCTCTATTTTTGTTACAAACAGTTTATTTAGTGACACTAAACCTATCTAATCTTTACTTACTTTTAATATGAGATAAAATACCGTCTTTCCAAGATAAGTTTATATGTTTCCTCTATATAACTATGTATAATAAAAACAAAGAGGTGGTCATTTTGAAATTAATCGCATTAGATATGGATGGTACACTACTATCATCTAATCTTGAAATCTCCAAAGAAAACCTACAAGCAATCCAAACTGCACAAGAAGCTGGTCATATTGTAATGATTTGTTCTGGTCGTGCGAAAGAGGATGCTTTAAAGCTATTGGAAGAATATAAATTATCTCTTCCAGTCGGAGCAAGCAATGGGGCTATTGTTTATGTGGATGGAAAAGTAATTAACTCGCGTTGTATACAAAACGACAAAGTGTACAAACTTGCAAAATTACTAGAATCTGAAAGTTTCCCATATAAGTTATATACAAATAAAGGAGTTTATTCTCCATATACATGGCAAGATCAAGTGATGCAAGCGTTCGAAGAAAATAAGCAGGCGCTCGATGTTACATTAGAGGAACTTGAACGAATTACAGAAAAGCAAAAGAAATCGAACTTAATTACTGATTTCAAAAAAATAGAAGATGTTGTAAATAACCAAGAACTAGAAATATCTAAATTCTTCATTTCAACATTTAATGCAGCGCATCGCGCACAGCTATTAAGCGTGTTACAAGAAGACGCTGATATTATGGTTACAGCATCAGCTCCTACTAACTTAGAAATTATGGATAAGAATGGACATAAAGGAAACGGGCTACAGCAGATGGCAGCTCATTTTAATATTCCTATTGAAGATACAGTTGCTATTGGTGATAATTTTAATGATGTACCAATGTTAGAAGTAGCAGGCTTATCTGTTGCAATGGGCAACGCTGAAGAAGATGTAAAAAAACTATGTGATGTTGTAACATTAACAAACAATGAACATGGTGTTGCTCACGCAATCGAGCAATTTGTATTGAAACAAACTTCATCTAGTAAATAAAAAAAGGACTCTTTCCATTTGAAAGAGTCCTTTTTTTATACATGATGACAAGAAACAAAATGATCATCACCAACATTACGAAATTCTGGTATTGTTTTTTTACAAACATCTGTTGCAAACGGGCAACGTGTATGAAAACGACAACCTGAAGGTGGATTTGCTGGACTTGGAATATCCCCTTCTAGTATAATTCGCTCTCGCTTCACTGTTGGATCTGGTATTGGAACGGCTGATAACAATGCTTTTGTATAAGGATGTAGCGGATTGGTAAATAACTCATCACGCGGCGCCGTCTCCACAATCGTACCTAAATACATAATTCCGATTTTCGTACATAAATGTTCTACTACACTTAAATCATGTGAAATGAATAAATAAGATAATCCCTTTTTCTCCTGTAACTCACTAAATAAATTAATAATTTGTGCTTGGATAGATACATCTAGTGCCGCCACAGGTTCATCAGCTACAATGAATTCTGGATTTAATACCATAGCTCTTGCTATTACGATACGTTGACGTTGTCCACCAGAAAACTCATGGGGATACCTGTCAATATGATAAGGAGCTAAGCCACATAACTCCAATACTTCAATTACCTTTTCACGAACATTTTCTTTCGTCGCTAATCCGTGGGCCAACATCGGCTCTCCAAGTGCTTCTCCAATTCTCATTCTCGGATTTAATGAGCTAAATGGATCTTGGAAAACGAGCTGCATATTAGGGCGATGTTTTCTCAATTCATCCTTGGATAAAGAATGAACATCTTTCCCTTTAAACTTCACTTCCCCCTCTGTTTTTTGAACGAGACGTAAAATTGTTTTTCCTATCGTTGTTTTTCCGCTCCCTGATTCGCCAACGAGACCAAACACTTCGCCTTTATTAATAGTAAAACTTACTCCATCAACTGCTTTTACATGTCCGATCGTTCTACTAAATATGCCACCTTTAATTGGAAAATATGTCTTTAGGTTTTTTACCTCTAATAATGGTTCACTCATTGCTCCGCACGCTCCTCATATAACCAGCAAGCTACTTTATGATTTTCATCATTTACATTTAGATTTGGGGCTTCTTTTTCACATATTTCCATACAATGCTCACAACGCCCACTAAAGTAACAAAACTCACCTAAACCAACTAAATTTGGAACTTGCCCTGGAATAGAATATAGTTTATCTATTCGTTTTCCCATTACTGGTTTTGATTTCAATAATCCTTTCGTATAAGGATGTTTTGGATTTTGGAATATCTCTAATACCGGAGCTTCTTCAATAACTTTCCCGCCATACATAACGACAACGTAATCAGCCATTTCTGCTACGACACCTAAATCATGTGTAATTAATAAGATCGACGTTTTAAATTCTTCTTTCACTTGTCTTAGTAAATCTAATATTTGGGCTTGAATCGTAACATCAAGAGCTGTTGTTGGTTCATCTGCAATTAATAACTTAGGATTACAACTAAGCGCAACAGCAATCATAATACGTTGTAACATCCCGCCGCTCAGTTCATGCGGATAAGAATGGACAATTTCATCAGCACGAGCTATGCCAACTTTACGAATTAACTCAATTGCTTTCTTATACGCTTCATTTTTACTAAGTAATTCATGCTCCCTTAGCGTTTCTACAATTTGCTCACCTACAGTGAAGACGGGATTTAGAGATGTCATCGGTTCTTGGAAAATCATTGCAATATCATTGCCTCGTAAACTACGAAGTTCTTTCTCTTTCATTCCTAAAAGACTTTTTCCTTCATATAAAATATCTCCACCCACTACACTGCCAGATTCAGCAATAAGCCCCATAATAGATAAAGCCGTTACACTCTTCCCGCAACCTGATTCTCCTACTACACAAACTGTTTCACCTTCTCGAACAGCAAAGCTAACATGGTTTACAGCCTTCACTGTCCCTTCCTCCGTTTGAAAGTGTGTTTGTAAGTCTTTTAGCTCTACTACCGCTCTACTCATACCTTCTCACCTACCGTCTCATCTTTGGATCTAACGCATCACGAAGTGCATCACCAAGTAAATTAATTGATACAACTGTTATAAAGATTGCAAAACCAGGCGGAATCCATAACCACGGACGCTTTTGGAAATCAATTAATGAGTTAGCTGCGCTAATCATGTTCCCCCATGATGGTGTAGGTGGGACGACGCCGAGACCTAAGTAGCTTAGCGCGGACTCACTTAAAATAGATCCAGCCACACCCAAAGTTGCTACAACAATAAGTAACGGAAAGACGTTAGGAATTAGATGATGAATGATTTTTCGAGAATCTTTTAATCCTAATACATCTGCCGCTTGCATAAAGGCTTGCTCCCGCAATGTTAAAATTTGTCCTCTCACAAGACGGGCAAGTCCTGGCCATCCTACTAAACTTAAAATAATCATTACAACATATAAACGGTACTCCGATGGTAATTTCCATTCTGATAAAATTGCTCCCATTATAATAAGTAGCGGTAATCCTGGAATGGACATTAAGACATCTGCAACATGCATAATTAAATGATCTACAACTCCTCGATAAAAACCAGCAATGGCTCCTAATAGAGCACCTAGTATAACGGATAGTAGCATCGACGCTAAACCAATTGTTAATGAAATACGCCCTGCTTGCATAAGTCTAGTTAAAATATCCCGTCCCAACTGGTCTGTTCCAAGCCAATGTGACAGGCTGGGTGGTTTATTAATTTGTGTTACTTGTACTTTCCCATCAGCATACGGTGAAAAGATTGGACCGATAAAACTAAATAAAAACATAAATATTAAAACGTATAAGCCACACAGTGCCATCTTATTTTTCTTGATTTTTTTATACGCTTGGCGCCATGGTGATGATTCATTTCTCTTTTTCCGTTCTTTCTTTTTCTCTATTATGGGTGTAATAGTCTCCATATCTTTCCCCCCTTACTTCAATCGAATTCTTGGATCAACAAACGCATATACAATATCAGCTAAGAAATTAGCCATAATCGTTAAACAAGAAAGAAACATTGTAAAGGCCATTAATACCGTATAATCACGGAAGTTTAATGCTTCTAATTGAATACTCCCAATCCCTGGCCAATTAAAAATCTGTTCAATAATAATAGCTCCTGAAAATAAACCCGGTAATTCAAAAGCGAGTAATGTAATTGCTGGCAAAATTGCATTTTTCAATGCATGTTTATAAATAACGGTTCTTTCTTTTAAACCTTTTGCACGAGCAGTACGAATATAATCTTGCCTAATAACATCCAACATGCCCGTTCTAAAATAGCGTGTTAACGATCCTACACCAAGAAGCGTTAAAATAAATACAGGTAGAATCATATGACGTAATACTTCTAATATGTATGCTATCCCTGTTGAGTTACTCCCAATATCAATCATGCCACCAATAGGTAATAACTTTAAATCAACTGCTAATAATTTAATTAAAAATAGTCCGATAAAGAATGATGGAAATGACATTGCTGCAAAGACACCGATTGTTACCAATCTATCAAACCAAGAATGCTGCTTTGTTGCAGAAATAACCCCAATAATAAGAGCAATAATCCAAGTGAAAAATAAAGCTGCAGCAGCAACAATAAATGTATTCCAAATGAATTTATTAAGTAATGAAGTTACCGGTTCTTGATACTGTAAAGAAAATCCAAAATCACCATGCAAAGCATTCACTAACCAATGAAAATACCTTTCAATAATCGGTTTATTTAAACCGTACAACTCTCTTAATTCTTGAGCCCTCTCTGGTGTTAATTTTGGATTTGAATCGATATAATCACCCGGTAAGAGTGCAAATAAGAAAAAGATAATAATAGACGTACCAAACAATGTAGGAATCATTTGTAGAAACCTACGAATGATATATGTTTTCACCTTTTGTCTCCCCAATCCTATTTACTTAAAAATAGAAGAACATTTTTTCAAAACAGCTACCATTCCATTGCTGTGTGAAAAAACGTCTTCTATTATTTAGGTCAACCCTTATTGTTCAATAGATAACACTGGTAAGTTGGAACTGATGCTATCGTACTTTTCTGGATCAATTCCTTTTATACGTGCATTATGAGCATAAAGTAGTTTACGATAGTTTAATAAAATAACTGGTGAATCATCACTTAACTCTTTATACAGCTCTTTATAAATCGCTTTACGTTTTTCAATATCTGTCGTTCCTATACCTTTTACAATCAAATCATCTACTTTCGGATTATTATAACCCGTATCACTTTTTGGATTAGTTGATAAGTACTCACTTACAACTTCACTTGGATCACTAATTCCTGGTGTTGAAACTGCCGCTAAATCGTAGTCACCTTTTCCTACTTTTGAAAGCATCGTATTAAAGTCCATCAACTCTGGATTTAATTCAACACCAATTTCTTTGTAACTTTCTTTTGCAATCGGAATAAAGATATCATTTGTTTTACCTGTATTTGATGCGTAGTATGTTAATTTTAATTTTTGACCATCTTTTTCACGAACCCCGTCAGAACCTACTTTCCAACCAGCCTCATCCAATAATTTTTTAGCCTTTTCTACGTCATGCGGATATTTATTAATACCTTCTTCTGTATATGCCCATGAAACTGGAGCAATTGGTACGTTAGCGACAGAGCCATAGCCTTGTAAAGCTGTATCCACATACTTCTTACGGTCTAATCCATAAGTAAGTGCTTGGCGTACCTTTTTATCTTTCAAATACGACTTCTTATTATTTACATAGATATAAGCAATATCACTTGATGATTCAAGATTAATATTTGCAAACTCTAATCCTTTTAATTGGTCTATATTTTCAGGGTTCGCTCTAAACCCACTATAGTCCAGTTCACCTGTTTGGAATAATTGGAATCCAGTATCACCTGATGTGATTTTGTAAATAAAGTTTTTAATTTTTGGTTTACCTGCATAATAATTTTCGTTAGCAACAAAGCGGACTTCTTGACCTGGAACATATTTTTCAAATTTATATGGACCCGCTGCAATTGGTTGCCCATATAATGCTTTTAAATAGTCTAAACTTGTATTTTGTTTATAATCTTTTCCATAATAAGCTTTTGATAGCACTGGGCCACCTAAATTCGTTAGCGCCTGTGAATTAACTTTTTCAGTTGTAATTTTAATTGTCTGTGGATCAACAACTTGGATTCCTTCAATAGAAGTTGCTTTTCCTTCTTTATATTCTTTCCCACCTTTAACAGCATACTGAGCAATATCCAATCCACCTTCATACGCTTTATCATGAAGTAGTGTTAATGTAAATGCTACGTCATCCGCTGTTAAAGGCGACCCGTCACTAAATTTTAAGTTTTTACGTAAGTGGAATGTATATGTTAACTGGTCAGCAGAAATATCCCATTTTTCTGCAAGGTCCGGAACAGGTTTACTTTGTTTGTCTGTTGTTACTAATGACGCAAAAATAACAGACGTTACATTTCCATCCCAACCATTATCTTGGAAATACGGAAGGAAAACTCCCCCTGGCTTAGAAATGGCTGTAATAAAAGTATCTTTTCGTTGATTTGCTTTCTCTGGACTTTTCTTTTTATCTGTAGCTGGAATTGATTCAATCTTAGAGTCTTTTAAATCCTGCTTTTTTACTGGTTCTGTAGAAGCCGTATCCTCCTGTCCCCCACAAGCAGATAACACAAGCGAACTACTCAGTAATACTGAAAATACACCAGCCCATTTTTTTGTTTTTTTCTTCATTGTCCCCACCCTAACTGTTTAATAGTTATACCCTTTGAACTTATTAGCTTATGTATGCCTCCCACAGCAACAATTATAGCCAATCGGAAAAGTCGGTTTTAATCGTAAAAAAATAGATGTTTTTGAGGGGTAACAATCTTATTCCGACCTTTCCGGTAGACTTTATGGTTATTAGCTTATATCGTTCATTATGTTTTGTCAATTCTTTCTAAATAAATATTTTTAGAATTTTTACAAAATTTTATCTCTACATTTATACTTTAAGAAAACTCAGCTATAATTCGTATTAAAAACTTAAAAATCTACTTCTATTTCTTCAGCATGAAACATAGAATACTAATAACCAATTACCAAAAAGGGGGCGAAAATATGGACAACCTATTCCAATACGTCCTGCACTACGTATTATTAACAATTATGATAGTCGGGGCGCTATTACTATTCCCGTTCTTCCCAAAGTTCGTCCTCTTTTTAGCTTTTTTTATCATGCTCGGGATCGCTATTATAATTTCAACGAGAGAAGATACCACGCAAAAAGAGAGCAGAGTTCAGCGCGTAAAGCTGTAACTTTGCTCTCTTTTCATTTTCATTCACTAGTCTCTTTTACACATATTTATCCCACTATTTTCCGGTCAGTAAGACCCTCACCTCAAAATTCAGCGAAAGCAAAGAAGTTAGGTGGGGGCGTGCTGCCCGTAAAAGCCCGATTCGTGAGGACTGATTAAAGTCTCACTTTATCTCTCGGGAAATAATTAGCCTTTGTTTTTGTAATTACTCCTATCGAAAAACTACTAATGACATTTATTTTTCACCTTAGCATTTCATATGTTTCACAAGCTATGCAAATTGAGGAACACGGATTTATCTAAGTTACTGTTTCACGTGAAACACATCGCTTTATTTAACCTTTAAAGCCAAATATCATTATGAAAAAAGCCACTTCCTCCAGCAAAACTGAAAGGAAGTGGCTTTCTACTCATTACTCCACAATATTCTCTAATTCATTATATAACTCTGCTCGTAACAACTCTTTCTTCGTTTTTTCCTCATATAATTTTTCAAGTCTTTCAACATCAGCTACATGTTCCATTTCACATTCTATTGCATATACATCTTCTTCTACATGCATTAACTCGTTTTCAATCTCTTCAAGATTCCTAGCTTCTTTCTCTTTTACAGGAACCGTTTCAACACTTTTTTTTCCTTGGCGTTTCTGCTTTATTACTTGCTTCTCAAGCTTTTCTTCCCACTTTTGACGAGCCCATGCATAGTTTCCTGCAAACTCAAATAATTTACATTCATCAATCCAGTACGTCTTTTCAAATAACTTATTTAAAAAATATCGATCGTGTGAAACAGCTAAAATCGTCCCGTTATATTGCTCAAGGGCTTCCTCTAAAACTTCTCTTGATTCAATATCAAGATGGTTTGTCGGCTCATCTAAAATTAGAAAATTGATGTCTTGATACATAAGTTGCGCAAGTCTTAACCTCATTTTTTCTCCACCACTAAGTTGCGTTACTTTCTTAAATACTGCTGGACCATAAAATAAAAACTTAGCTAATATATGTCTTGCTTCTCCCTCTGTTACAGTCACATTCTCCCTGAATGCTTCCAATACATTACTCTTCATATTTTCATACGTATGCTGTGATAAATAACCGATTTTCACACTACTCCCAACCCTAATTGCGCCAGCTTCTGGTTCCATTTCTTTTAATAGTAATTTTAGTAAAGTGGTCTTCCCTGTGCCGTTGCGACCAACGATAGCAGCACGCTCTTGAAAACGAACATGTAAATTCGCTTGTTCAAATAAAGGTCGGCCAGCAAAACCTTTACTCACTTCTTTCATTACAACAACATCTTTCCCACTTCTCTCTTGCCCTTCAAACTGAAGACCCATCTGTTTCCGTTCTAAAATCGGCCTCTTTAATTTCTCTATACGTTCTAACGCACGTTCCATATTTCTCGCTCTTTTATGCAATCCTTCATTCGGAGGATTCGCTTGATTTGCCCATTCACGTAGGCGCTTAATTGCTTCTTTCATTTTCTTTATTTTCTTTTGCTGCTCTTGATAAGCTTGAAACTCTTGAAGTAATCTTCCTTCCTTCTCCTCAACGAACTGAGAATAATTCGTATGGTACACGTGAATCGCTCCATCTTCCAAATCAAAAATTTTCGTTACAACTTCATCAAGGAAATAGCGATCATGTGAAATAACCATAACTGTTCCATTATATTCTTTTAAAAACTGCTCTAACCATTCAACTGCAAACAAATCTAAATGATTTGTTGGTTCATCTAATAGAAGTAAATCTGGTTTCTGCAATAGCATATATGCAAGGCTTACTTTCGTCTGTTCTCCTCCACTTAATTCCGTAAATACTCTTGAAAATAAGTTTGTCACTTGTAAGCCATTTGCTACCTTCATTATATTTGCCTCTATTTCATAACCACCGAGAAATGCAAATTTTTCTTGAATTACTCCGTACCTCTCCATTAGCTTTTGCAAAGAAGATTGTTCCTGCTCTTCTGCCATATTTTTTTCTAGAGCATGCATTTCTTTTTCTAATTCCTTTTCTACTTTAAAAGCGGAACTCAATACATCATATACAGTCATGGCCTCATCAAACTTCGGAATTTGTGCGACATGACCAATACGTGTACCTTTCTTCATATGGATGGCTCCTGTATCCAAACTCTCCATTCCCGTTAGAAGCCCAAAGATTGTTGTCTTCCCACTACCGTTACGACCAACTAACCCAACACGTTCACCATTCTTTATTTCAAGCGATATATTTTCAAATATGATGTTTCCACCAAAAGATTTCGTTACATTATTTACACTACAAATAGTCATTTTCCGTACTCCTTTCAATATAAAAAACCATGAGAAAGAAACATTCCCCATGGTTTTCGGCATAGAAAAAGGAAGCCAAATAGCTCCCTTTTCACACGTTTATTAAAAATGGGTGAAGAGATTCCTATCGTTCAATAGTCACTATGCAATTGTTAAAAAAGGGCATACGTATCCCGTTAACAACTACATCATGAAAAATCGCACGACAAAAATAGATAAAATCTAAAAATTTGGCACGTGCAGCTAAAGAACGTTTCATCTCATTCACCCCTTTCGTACGGAATTTAATACTTACTTCTTTATTATACTTCCCTATTTCATGTTTGAATAGTCTTTTTTCTGAAAATAATGAATATAGACTAAACATTTCAATGAGTGACATCAAATCTTACAAAACTGTTATGTTCACGTAATGGAAAGCGATAGTACGAAAAGATGCCTCCCTATACAATAAAGATGTAAACAAGAGAGACAAACAAAAGGAGGAAACAAACATGATAAAAGAAATCGTAAAAGCAATCTTTGAGGTATTAGTGAACGGACAAGCAGTTGTAAAAGAACTAAATGAACTATAAAAAGGAGTGAAGAAATATGATGAACATGGTAAAAATGATTTTACACGCTTTGGTCGATGCAAAAGCAGTTAGCCAAGAATTAAACCAACAATAAAAAGGGGTATATGAATATGAAGAAAGCCATTATTATAATTGCAAGCACAGCAATTACCTTATACACAATAAAAAATAGAAAAAAGAAAAATACTGAAAATGTTCTATATTATCCATACACACTATTAGAGAAAAAATAAAAGACAAGGTACCCTATCGTAATGAGGATATCTTGTCTTTTATTTTTCCCCATATTCCTTTAGAGGATTTCCTTCTCCTTTTCCCGAATGTATTAAGCGAGATTTTTACACATATTTTAAAGGGGCATATATATAAATGGATACACAACAACTATATTTTTTAAACGATATCGGTAAACAAAAACCAGAAAGTATTCGGAATAGAAGCGCTGCATGTCCATTTTGCGATACAGAACATTTAACGGATATTTTAGCAACTGATGGTTCTATTATTTGGTTAAAAAATAAATTTCCTACATTACAAGATACATTTCAAACAGTGTTAATTGAAACCGATAATTGCGAAGATCATATCGCAACATATACAGAAGAACATATGCGGAAATTAATGCAATTTTCTATTCAACATTGGTTACACTTACAGAAGAAAGAAGAGTTCGCATCTGTAATTTTATACAAAAATCACGGTCCATTTTCAGGTGGAAGTTTGCATCATGCACACATGCAAATTATCGGAATGAAATATGTAGATTATCTTGAAAATATTGAAGAAGAAAATTTCCAAGGGGTAATTGTTCAAAAAAATGAACGCATTGAGCTTAATATTTCAGAGCGTCCCATTATTGGCTTCACTGAATTCAATATAATCATTGATAATATTTCATATATAGATGACATGGCAAATTACATTCAGCAAACTGTACGTTACATACTGACAGATTTCCATAAAGGATGCAGTAGTTATAACTTATTCTTCTATTACTTAAATGGAAAAATCATTTGTAAAGTTGTTCCTAGGTTTGTCGTTTCACCGCTGTATGTAGGATATAAAATACCTCAAGTTTCCACAAAACTAGAATACGTAAAAATACAACTAGCGGAGTATTTCACAAAATGAAACGATTATCAAAAAAAAATAGAGTAGGTATCAAAACCTACTCTTTAATTACACCTTTATTTCGATAGTACACATCTTCTAATCCGATGTTATACTTCATGTTATTATCCGTCCACTCTGGCCCTAAATTCCCTGGCCATCCAGATGTATTCGCTATATATTTCAGTAATGCAAAATCAGTCAAACCTTTTTGCACCCCACGCTTATATCCTTTCATTAAATGCGGCATTGCAATTTGCGCATTTGTACGTGGATCTTTCAGCTCATCATCAGTTAAATGTTCTGGTGCAAGCCCGCCGCCGCGGTGTAGTTGAAACAATCCGAATGAAGTTCCATTATCTCCAACACTTCTTGGATTTAATCGACTTTCATGCTCAGCAATTGCAAGAGGTATCCATTCCGGAAGATTTACTTTCTTCGCTTCCTCTATAATGATTTGTTTCATCTGTTTTGCTTCTTCTGAATCAACATAGCTTGTTCCATTCACTAGCTTATCCATTCCTTCAGACTTTCCTTGGAAATATAAATATACTCCAAGAACAACTAAAAATCCTACAAAGAATTTCTTCACTACCTCTACCTCTTTCTCCGCTGAAATTTGTCCCCTTTCAGCCTTCCCTTTACAATTACCTACATTCTACTACTCTTTTATCATAGCAAATAACTATACGTATTATCATCATGCTTTAGACCGATTTTGTGAAAAAACAGCTGGTAAATACGTGCAAAAATGTAACTTTCATAGACTATAACGTATTTATTGTATATAATTGTAAATTGAATTCTAAATATAAACTAGGAGAATAATAATATGAAAAAATGGCTGTTACTCTTATTTAGTTTACTACTACTAATTCCTGTCCCTATTTCCGCACAAAAAATCGAACAACCAAAAACCCTTATTTTATACAGTTCAAACGATGATCAAATTACAAGTGATATCCAAATACTTAATACACAAGTAGGACATTTCACTAATAATATAACAATTAAAAACATAAAACAGTTAGCTGAAATAACTGATAAATCTTCGTATACACATGTTATTTACATGAGTGAAAAACAAGAAGAACTTTCTACTGAAGCAAAGAAATTTCTAGAAGGATTCCCAGGACCATTACTAGTTTTAGGTCAAAATATAGAACAGTTATCTAATCGTTTTTCATTTATCACACTTAAAAATGAAGATATAAACTCTGATACAATTGAATATCCAACACGTAAACTAAAGAATATATTAGAAGAAGAAAGAACAATTAAACAACTTGACACAAATGGAACAATTCTCGCCCATGCTTTAAGAGGAAATAATACTTATCCATTAATTGTACAGCAAAACAATTCTTATTATGTAGCAACTTCTAACCTCTTTGATTGGATATCTTATTATATTGGCGAAAGCCTATTTTCTTATTTTCAGCAAAAACCCGAAACAAATAAAAAATTAGCTTATTTACGTCTTGAGGATGTTCACCCAGCAGCAGATATAAATCAATTGAAAGAAATTGCTGAATTACTAAAAGAGAAGAAGATTCCTTACATGATCACTGTTATTCCTGTATATACAGATCCAGATACAGGTAAAACACTACATTTAAAAGATAAACCCGAACTAGTCGATCTTTTACGCTCTATGCAAGATGATGGCGCAGCGATTATTATGCATGGTTACACTCATCAATTTTATGATAGTGAAACTGGGGAAGGTTTTGAATTTTGGGACGTAAAGACGGATCAACCAATTCGCCAACCGAAACATGAAAAACCGAAGACAAAAGATGAATTTCCAAATATAGAGTCATATAACCAATATGTAAAAAAAGGGGAAGAGTTTGAGAAAAAATATACGACAGATCATATCGAAAAGGGGATTCAAGAACTTGTAGATGCTAAACTATATCCTGTCGCCTTTGAAGCACCTCATTACACAATGTCTCAAAAAGGGTATGAAATATTATCAAGATACTTTTCAACTTATGTAGGACAACTACAGTTAAGTGATACAACTTGGAAATCCATGCACTCTCCAGCATATAGAAGTACACCATCATTTCTACATGGAATGAAATTAATGCCTGAAACAGTCGGTTTTATTGAAGAAGATAAGCCACAAGCTATTGCTAAAATGAAAGAAAATGCTTTATCTGTTGCTAAATTATCCGATGGGATTATTGGAGCATTCTATCATCCTTACTTAGGTGTGAAACCATTAAAAGAAGTGTTAAAGGATCTAGAAAGTATTCCAAATATAGAATGGATTGATTTACAAAAGGAAAAGAATGAAGTAAAAATGAAAGATATTCATATTACTACGAATAAAGAAGGCATTCACGTTAAAAAACCAACAAGTGCAAATGACATAATTGATTATATAAAGCAATATGGCTTCTTCCTTATACTAGGATTCGTTATTATTGTCTTTCTTTTATTATTAAAACGCGCGAAAAAATTAGAATCCTAATACAAAACCACCGAGCGGAACGCTTGGTGGTTTTTTGTCCTATATCAAACCGTGGCATTTTATTAAATAAATTCAACTTTTACTTTTTCCGTTACATGATTAAAACTATAATTCTCCTATCCTTTCAAATAAAATCGACTTGTATTTTCATATATTGTTTCTGCGACCTTATCGATGGATATGTTTTTTATAGAACTAATTTCCTTTAATACCTCTCGAATCATTCTTGGATGCGTTATAACACCCTCTTGAAATTCCCACGGTCCATCTGTTTCTACCATCATATATTCAAGCGGATAATACGAAACGATTTTTCTAATCTTCTCCTTATGTAAAACATCCGGTGTAATCGAAATATAATAACCATTTCTCATCATCCGTTTCATTGTTTCATCGCTTCCTTTAAACCAATGGAAGTGTGCACGTGAAACTTTATATTTCTCTAGCAAATCACATACAATGTCAGCATCTTCATAAACTGCGTGTAATACAATCGGCAAATTATACTTACTAGCTAGTTCTATAAATTTTTTCAATACAGCTAGGTATGGATCTGCAGCAATTCTTTCATCTTCTTTTCTCAAATAATAGGGCAAACCTACTTCACCAATCGCAACAATTTCCTCTGCGTTCTGTTCAATAAGTTGATAAATCTGTTCACACTCTTCTTTATGAATCTGTTGCTCTGGATGAAACCCTATCGCTGGATATATAAAGGGATACTTCTTCGCTAAAGATAACGTTTCCTTACAAGATTGATAATTCATAGATACCGCAATAAGCCCCTTTATTTCATTACTATTTTCCACCTCTTTTAGTAATCTGCTCTTCTCTTCATCCTTATATTGATCAACATGTATATGACTATCAATCCATTTCATCTTTATGCCCCCATAAAAAAAACAAGAAAGGACTTCCTTTCTTGTTTTAGCATCTATATTATTTAACAATTAAGTTTGTTATGATATCAAATAATCCAATACACACTACGGCAACAGTAAAGTAGCTACAGAAATCTTTAATTGGTAACTTCACTACTTCTTCTTTACGCATCCCATTTTTCTCCCTTCTTACTAGATCCCTAATTATTTTTCTATCTGTATCTATTATGCAAAAAATATGACAAATTTACTATCGAATTAACTTACGTAAACCTTACAATGTTGTAAGGTTTAAAAAAGGATCCTCATCTTTATTCAGATGAGGATTATTAAAAATTAGTTGGTTTTTCATTCTTCATTACAAACAGAAAGTAATACATTAAGACTTTCTAGTTATACTATATGAAAATTACTATCTTTTAACTATCGAATTACATTACAGAAGGCTTACATGTTTGTAAGTTATGTGTAATGTAATTCGATAGTTCCCCTTACTTATATTTCGTACAATAACGTTAGAAAGTAAGCCAAATAAGAAGAACACTCACATAACCAAATTACATTGCTAGTAGCTACTCTTCTTATACCTTTCACCTATGCTACTACAATGTACCCCCTTCCCCTTTATATAATAAAAAAGCCTTAGTCTATATGTACTAAGGCTTTTTTGTTAATCTCAAAAATACCCTTACCCAGTATTTTTATTTTCGACAAAAAATAGATGGGGGTATATTTTACTATCTCATCGTTAAAAGTTTGCTCTTCGCATTTATAGGAATATTTGCAACCTCAATCTCTTCAATCGATTCACCGTAACGTCCTTTTGCAAAAACCTTTAATGCTTCATCTCTCTTTAACATATGCTTAACCGTTTTCTTTATTTTCTGCTCTCTACCACGTTCATCGAATGCAATAAATTCATATTCATACCACTCATCACCAATATGCTGACCAATTGTATTCACAACCGTATAGTATTCTTTCGTCTTATAAAATGGATTATATTTATCGATAACCGGCCCAAGTTTCGTAGGCAGTAACATTACTACTATTACTATCATCGCTATTATAGTAGTGATCATTTTTTTCTTCATAATAAGCATTCCTCCTCTGCAGGATATATATACATCCATTTTAAAAAGGGGGAATAAAATCTACTATTGAATCTCATTACATTACACTTACATTTTTGTAAGAATTAAAAAAGGTGAACGAATTTACTCGTTCACCTTTTAGCTTGCTTTAAAGCCACCGCCAAGTACATCACGTACATCATGTATAACAACGAAAGCATCTTCATCTACCCGGCTAATAACTTGTTTTAACTTAACAAGCTCTTGTTTATTAATAACAACATATAAAACTTCTTTATTTTTACCAGTATATCCGCCGCGCCCTTCTAATACAGTAACACCGCGTGTCATATTTTTCGTAATAGCCTCACGAATTAAATCTGGTTGATTCGAAATAATCGTAACAGCCGTTTTTGTATCCATTCCTTCTACAATGAAATCAATCACCTTCGCTCCGATGAACACAGCTACAAGTGTATACATTGCCTTTTCTTGCCCTATTATAAATACAGAACCAGCAATTACAACAATATCAATAATTAGTACGCCTTTACCTACGCTCCAACCTAAATATTGATTCGCTAACTGAGCTAAGATTGCTGATCCTCCCGATGTACCTCCGGCTTTGAACATACAGCCTAATCCAATACCCACAAATAAGCCAGCAAATAAAGCTGCTAATAATGTATCACTATTTACATGATATTCAATATGTTCTGTAACGTATAAAAACAAAGATGTTTCTACAATCCCTAAAATTGTATAAATCATTGTTTTCTTATCAAAAAATTTATAACCAACAGCTAGTAAAATTGCATTTATAGCAAAGTTCACAATTCCTGGTGACCAATCAAATAAGTAGTACGTAACAACCGTTAAACCAATAATTCCACCTTCCGATAAACGGTTTGGAATTGCAAAGTAATTAATACCAATTGCGAATAATAATGAACCAATTGTAATTAGTGTTATTTCCTTTATACGTTGATTAACCATAGTTCATACCCTCCCCCCATTTGACATTGTATCACTATCTCCTAGAGGTTTAGAAGTGGTTTTTATTCCGCATTTTCCCTCTTAAAAATTGAAATATTATGTTTAAACAGAGGGTTGATTAATTATTCATATTTGCTCTAACTGCACGGACAAATTGCTCCACATTCCCTTTCTGAATATACTTAGCGCGAATGGTTTCATGATTACAAGTAAACTCAAAATACGGATGAAAATCTATGCTATCTATATGCAAATATGAATACTCTTTAAATGTTGAAGAATAGTACGGAAATTTCCCGTAAAAAAGGAGACGTCTAGTAGTGGCAACAAAAATCCCATGTTGATACGAT
Source organism: Bacillus sp. CH_48 (assembly GCF_038008465.1). Classification (NCBI taxonomy): domain Bacteria; kingdom Bacillati; phylum Bacillota; class Bacilli; order Caryophanales; family Bacillaceae; genus Bacillus; species Bacillus sp. CH_48. Next base: position 1,318,598 of record NZ_JBBOZF010000001.1, read on the forward strand.
AATATAAAATTATCCTTCTCAAATATCCCTACCACAAAGGCCAAAATCTTTTCATCATCATCTACATACTTTTTCATACTCAATAAAAGTTCATTCATGCATATTCCTCCAAATTCTATTCACTGCTTTAACACTTGAAAAGAATCCATGGATTATTACAGACCGGTTTAACTCCTTTATAAAGTATGAAACGCGTTTCCTGTCAAAGATATTCCAAAAAAATAATCCGTTATGCGATTATACACATAACGGATTAAGATTAAACTGTAGAGCGTTCCACAAGTTCGTATGGAATTTCCAGCTTTTCTTGTTCAGAACTCTCGTCATTCACTTTTCTATGCAACATTTCAAAAGCAGTTTTCCCTATCTCCTTTAAATTTTGATCAATAGTTGTCAATTGTAACACTTGCGAGATAGGTTGATTATCAAAGCCAATAATCGCTAAATCCTCAGGAACTTGAATCCCTAATTTTTCAACTTCTGTCATAACCCCAATCGCAACTTCATCACCTGCTACTATTAATGCTTCAGGAAGATCCTGCATCTCTTTTAACTTATGAGCCACTTTTACACCATCTTCTAGTGTAAAACATTCTGTAAAAATCCATTCTTCATTAACCTCTTCGTCTATAGATTGCAATTGCTGTTTATAAACATCAAAACGCTTTTGACTACTCGGCCCTAATTTTCTTCCCGTACAATAACCAATTTTTTTATAACCTTTCTCAATCAAATAATCCATTCCTAATTGAAAGGCCGCTGAATGATTCGTATATACACTTGAGATGTTTGAAATATCATTGTCTTCACAAGCAATTATTGCGCCGTAAGAAGCATACGGTTCTATCGTTTCCCAATCATTTGCACGTGAACAAATAATAAGACCATCCAATTGTTTTGTTTTTAACATATGTAAACTTTTCATTTCTTCTTTTTTATTATAATTCGTTTGGCAAAGTAGCACCCTGTAATTATGCGCTAACGCAGTCTCCATCATTCCGCTCACCATCGCATCAAAACACGGATGATTAATATACGGTAAAATCACACCAACAATATTCGTTTTTCCTTTTGATAAATGAACAGCATTTGCGTTTTGCGAGTAATTCAATTTCTCAACTATCTCTATAACCGCTTTTCTTTTTTCTTCACTTACATATGGGTGATCATTCAACACTCTCGAAACAGTCGTAACTGAAACTCCCGCCATCTTTGCAATATCTTTAATATTAGCCATACACTCACCTCTACCTTTAACTTAATGAATCTCATGAACATATGTCAAATCTTCTTATCATTACACCTTCATTCGTTTCTCTTACAAAAGTGTAATTTTTCTGTAAGCTAATTCGATAGTGACTTTCCGCAACATTTCATACAATTGAGTCAGAAACAGGGTAACAACTATTCGAAAAGGAGCGGATTAATATGATGAACAAAATGAAAACAAACAATTTCTTAAATACAATGGGCATGGTATTTTCCGCTCTTATCGACGCAAAAGCTGTTGCTTCTACATTAAACAAGTAAGGAGAATGTATTATGAATAACATCACTTTTAACAAATTAGATTTTTTAGGACTAGCTAGTGGCTCGCTTCTTCTTACTGCTTTTATTTATGCCGCTACGCTTGTATAACTTTGTGTCCCCTTTCCCCTTTATTATAAATAGTAATAGAAAAGACGACCGTCTATGCCCGGTCGTCTTTTCTTATTTTTGATTTGATTGCAAAGCTTCTTTTAACTCCTCAAACTTCTCATTTAATTGATCTGTCATCATTTTCATAGCGGTTTTTCGATCTATTTGTTCTCCAGCCTCAATTTGAATTGGATCTCCAAAAATCAATTGTGCCTTTTTCCCCTTTATTAATTCTTTTACACTTGATGGACCAACATAAGCTGCTGGTACTAACGGAACATTAGAACGCATCGCAATTGTCACAGCACCCGCTTTTAATGAAACATCTTCCGCTGATCTCGTTCCACTCGGAAAAATCCCTACTACCTTTCCTTCTTTTAATAAACGTGATGGAATTTTAAGTGTACTTGGTCCTGGGTTCGCACGATCTACAGGGAATGCATTTACATTTTTAAAGAACCAATTTTTGAATTTCCCTTCAAATAATTCTTTTTTGGCCATGTAATGAATTTGAGTTGGATACATCCCTGTAGCTAACATTAATACATCCATAAAACTTGTATGTGTACATGCAACAACATACGGTCCACCTTCTGGTAGCTTTTCTCTTCCTTGTACTTCTACTTTTCCAGCTGTTTTAAATATATATTTCAACAAAAATGTAATTGGTTTATACATTTGTTTCGTTCCTTTCTAAACATCCGAAGTATAATCATATTCTTATAACGATTATAACACTAAGTTTTAGGAGTTGGTAATAAAATTAAGTATGAATTGTTAAATTTCAATTCTTACAAAAGTGTAATTTTCTTGTAAGCTAATTCGATAGTTACTTCTTACTATATTTCATACAATTAAGTCAGAAACAGGGCAACAATTATTCGAAAAGAAGTGGATTAATATGATGAACAAAATGAAAACGAACAATCTCTTAAATACAATGGGCATGGTATTATCAGCTCTTTTCGATGCAAAAGCTGTTTCTTCTACATTAAACAAGTAAGGAGAATGTATTATGAATAACAGTACTTTTAACAAATTAGATTTTTTAGGATTAGCTAGCGGCTCTCTTCTTCTTACTGCTTTCATTTACGCTGCTACGCTTGTATAACTTTGTGTCCCCTTTCCCCTTTATATAGAAAAAGACGACCGTCTATGCCCGGTCGTCTTTTTAATTTTTTCTTTCTTTCAACTCTTTTAAAAGCTGTATCAGCTCAGCTTGTTGTTTTATCTTTTTACGACCATTTCGATTAATTGCTGCAAGCTCACAGGCAACTCCGACGGCGAAGAAAAACAATAAACTTTCTAACATGTGAAATCCTCCATTTGCCTATTAAACAGCTTGACGTAATTGCTCTTCTTGTAAAACTCTCTTATTTATATTTTCTTCTTTTCTCTGACAAACGTTATTGCGAATAAGCGCTGCAATAACAAGTACAGTCCCTATAATATCAAACATTGTGATTTGATACCCTTGCATCATCATAATAGCTAAAGTCGTAATTGGTACAAAATTAATAAATAAAATCCCATTAATGGATGATAAAATTTTCACACCGTAGTTCCAAGCAAGTAGCGCTAGAATACCTGGCAATGTCATCATAAATAACAAATCATATTTTACAATAGAAATCGTTCCCATACTCGGAACTGAAATATATCCAAGCGACGTTATAATTACCGTTATAATTCCTGTAACAGTCGTACCGAATACACACGTCAACGTAGAATAACGTAATGTTGACCAATCACTACACGTTTGACCACCCATCGTATAAATAACCCAGCCTACAACACCAATAAATATAAATGCTAATGGGAACATATTATCTTTCAATGTTACAAAGAAACTCATGTCACCTTTTGTAATAACAAACACAGCTCCTACAAAAGCAATAACCATACTCGTTATCATATACTTCTTCGGTTTTATATGCTTATATCCCCATAAAATACAAATAGAAATCATCGGCATAAGTGATTCCATAATGGAAGCTACCATTACACCCGACTTACCCATTAACATTTGCCCTAAAAATATGAGGACATTATATACTGTAAATGCCATCGTTCCAAAAAAGACGAGTAACTTTCCTCTTCCCTCTAAACGAAATGCCTGTTTTCCTTCTTTCATTAACAACAATACAATCAGCATTATCGCCACTGCTCCATAACGAATAAGCGAAAAATAAAATGGATCTATGTATTCTAGCGCATGATCAGCAACCGGAAACATCGCTCCCCATGACATACTCGCAATTAAACACGCTAAAGCCCCTATTATCATTTGACCTCTTCTCACCGCAATCCCCCGTTTCTTTCTATTTGCACAAAGAGAATTGTAAAAGAAAAAATATATCACGTAAAATGATTCAAAATGATGTTAACTATCATTTATAATGATAGTTAACATCAAGGGGGATTACAAAATGGAATTAAGAGACTTACAAATCTTTAAAAGCGTTGCCGACCAGGGTAGTGTAAGTAACGCAGCAAAGGAATTAAATTATGTACAATCAAATGTAACTGCACGTATTAAACAACTAGAAAACGAATTAAAAACCCCGCTCTTTTACCGCCATAAACGAGGGATGACTTTAACAGCTGAAGGAAGAAAAATGCTCGTTTATGTTAATAAAATTTTGCAAGATGTCGACGAACTAAAACAAGTATTTTTAGATAGTGAAACACCCTCCGGTATATTAAAAATCGGTACAGTAGAAACAGTAAGTACATTACCTACCATTTTATCTTCTTACTATAAAAGCTATCCGAATGTCGATTTATCATTACAAGCGGGTCTAACAGAAGAATTAATTAGAGAAGTACTTGATCATCAATTAGATGGCGCCTTTATATCAGGTCCTATTAAACATCCACTCATCGAACAATACGATGTTAGTACAGAGAAATTAATGCTTGTAACACAAAATAAAGCTTTTCATATAGAAGAATTTACAACAACGCCTCTACTCGTTTTTAACCAAGGATGTGGATACCGTTCCAAATTAGAACGATGGCTGAAAGACGAAGGTTTGCTACCAAAAAGAATTATGGAATTCAATATATTAGAGACAATATTAAACAGCGTTGCACTTGGCCTCGGAATTACACTCGTACCACAGTCTGCTGTCCATCATCTTTCTAAAGCAGGTAAGGTACATTGTCATGCAATCCCTGAAAAATACGGCAGTATTTCAACGGTTTTCATACGCCGCAAAGATAGCTATATGACGAATTCAATGCGTAGTTTTTTAAAAACAATTGAAGAACATCATCATATTAATATGCTGTGAAAGCTGTTGCAACTACATTAAACAAATAAGGAGAGATTATAATGAACAACATTACTTTCAAAAAATCAGACTTTACCCCGCATTAACGGGCAGTAAGACTCCCACTTCAAAATTCAGCGAAATCAAAGAAGTTAGGTTTAGGTTCAACTGCCCGTAAAAGCCCGATTGGTTCAACTAATAATCAGCGAGGGATACCCCGCCCTCACTGATTAAAGTTTCATTTTATCGGACTTGCAAGTGGAGCTACTCTTCTTACAGCTTTCATTTACACACTTGCTCAAGGTCTTATTTAATACTTTGTTTCCCCAAACCCCTTTATATATAGAAAAAGCTGTTCGTCTTATAGACAAGCAGCTTTTTAGTTTGTTTCATATATAATTTGACCTGTTTTCTTAATATCATATCCGCCAATCGCATTTAATTCATTATAAAATCCTTCCGATTGCAGAATATCTTTCACGACTTCAACCAGCTCTTCATTTTCTTTATTCTTCAAAATTACTAAATCATACTGTTCTTTCATGATTGGAATAAAGTCCACATTTACAATTTGCGAAAACTTTTCTGAACCTACTCCTACATCAGCTTTTCCATTTGCAACTTGCGTGGCAACACCAAGATGATTCGATTCTTCCCATTCATATCCACTAATATCGGATTTATTTAATTTTTGGATTCGTAATTGTTCATCCACTAACACTCTAATACCAGAACCCTTTTCTCGATTTACAAACTTTATAGTGGATCCGGATATGTCAGCCCATGTCTTTATTTTCTTCGGATTTCCTTTTTGGACATAAAACCCTACATTTCTGGACAATAAATTAATCATAATACATGGTTGACCTACTAAAATGCGTTTTACGTAAGGAACATTATATGTACCCGTTTCACCATCAAACAAATGCAAACTAACGATACTTCCTTCTCCTTGATACATTTTCACTAAACTTGTTAAGCTACCTTGATACGCTCTTAAAACATTAGAACTTGGCAAACGATTTTCTATACGTTTAGCTAACATATCTAACGTTAGTTCTTGACCACTAATAATACACGTGTTCAAGATACTACTACCATCGTTTTTCACAGGAGTAACTTGTACCTTTCCTGTTTTCATTTGTTTTATATATTGATCTAAATCCACTGCATCAATGCGCATCTGTCTACCAACTCTATAAGAAGGAAGTTCTCCTTTTTTAATTAAGTCGTATACAGTTAATTTTGATACCTTTAATCGCTTTGCTACTTCTTCCGTTGTGTAGGAATGATGATCCATAGACGATTCCTCACTTTCTCCTTTCATTGTAACAAAGAAAAGAATATTTCTCCTATTTTTTAAAAATAGATATATGTTCAAATTATATTCAATTATAACTAGTTATATTTAGTTATACTTAGTTATAATTAGTTATAATTAGTTATATCAAAACGAAAGGGGATTTTTTTATGAATAAATTTACATTACGTTCTATTGGGGCACTTATACTTTCTTTCCTTCTTATATTTAGTGCTGCTTGTACAAGTGGGGAAAAGAATACAAAGTCAGCTGCTAAAGAAGATAAAACAGTTGAACTGACTATCTCAGCTGCTGCAAGCTTACAAGATGCATTAAAAGAAATTGAAAAACAATATAAAGAAAAAGAGCCAAATATCAAACTTTCTTTTAACTTCGGTGCTTCTGGAGCACTTCAACAACAAATTGAACAAGGTGCACCTGCTGATTTATTCTTCTCTGCAGCAGAAGATAAATTCCAAACCCTTGTAAAGAAAGGATTCATTAATGAAAAAGAAGGGAAAAATCTTCTTGGAAATGAACTAGTTCTAGTCATCCCTAAAGATAGTTCTCTTACAAAATTTCAAGATTTAAAAGATGAGAAAATCAAAAAAATTGCACTTGGTACACCTGAATCTGTACCTGCTGGAAAATATGCAAAGGCTTCTCTAACACACGAAAACCTTTGGAATGATGTTCAAAATAAAGTCGTATTTACAAAAGATGTTCGCCAAGTGTTAACATATGTAGAAACAGGGAATATCGATGCTGGTATCGTATACAAAACAGATGCTCTCATTTCAGATAAAGTAAAGATTGGTGAAACAGCAGCAGCTACTTCTCATGAGCCAATCCACTATCCTTTAGGTGTTATAAAGGAATCTAAACATAAGAAAGAGGCGACTTCATTTTATGAGTATTTGCAGTCAAAAGATGCACAATCTATCTTTAAGAAATATGGATTTACAGTCCTGTCGTAATTACTATGAGCATTGATGCTATTATATCGCCTGTCTTTCTATCTTTAAGAGTAGCTGCGTGTGCCACTATTCTCGTTACAATTTTAGGGACGATTGTCGGGCGAGCACTAGCTCGCTCCTCATGGCGATATAAAGTACTATTAGAAACCATATTTTTATTACCAATGGTACTTCCACCAACTGTTATCGGCTTCTTTCTCATTATCATCTTTGGAAACAACAGCCCGATCGGAAGGTGGGTTGAATCATTATTTCAGCAGTCTATTATGTTCACATCTACCGCTGCGATCATCGCTTCTACAGTTGTTGCATTTCCGCTTATGTACCAATCAGCGAAAACGGGATTTTCTATCGCAAATGTACAAATTGAAGAAAGTGCTCGTGACCTTGGCGCAAGTGAATATCAAGTTTTTCTGCACGTTACACTTCCGCTCGCATTTCCTGCATTACTAAGCGGGATGATTTTGAGCTTTGTCCGCGCGCTCGGTGAGTTTGGTGCTACACTCATGTTTGCCGGGAACATTCCTGGTAAAACACAGACAATCCCAACTGCAATTTACATGGCCATTGACGCAAGTAATATGCAACTCGCCTGGACACTTGTGGTTATCACTATTAGTATGTCACTCCTATTTCTGCTATGTATTCAGCTTATTAACAAAAGAATTACTAACCTTTAAAGCAGCTTTTTTGGAAGCTGCTTATTTATTTCTTAGGAAATAAATAAGTCGTTGGGAAATAACTGAATTTTAACTCTTATTGAAATATACATTTTATTTGAATTCACTTTCTAAAATAGGCAATTTCCTGTTATTATATGGAGGTGTTTCAAAAAATGAAGAAATGAAAACGCATTTATATCGTGAATTCTTCATCCTGTTTTAGCGATCGGTAATCTTCTACTCTATTAGTGGGGCATTACCGATCGTTAGAACGATATGTAATTATATTGGTATAGGAAACCGAAGGGAGTCTTGTAATGGACATTTTATTAGCGCTTCTTCCTGCAATTGCATGGGGAAACATCTTATTAGTAAGCGTAAAAATGGGCGGTGGTGCATATAGCCAAACGGTAGGTATGACAATCGGTGCTCTATTCTTCGCAACAATTATGTATGTATTTACTCAACCAGCTTTAACAATGACAGTCTTAATTGTTGGTTTTATTTCAGGTTTATTCTGGGCTTTAGGACAAGTAAACCAATTAAAAACAGTTGAAAAACTAGGTGTTTCAACTACCGTAACAATTTCTACTGGTATGCAACTTGTTGCAACTTCTATCTTTGGGGTTATCGCTTTCCGTGAATGGACTACTACGACAACAATTGTTCTGGGAACGATTGCAATCCTATTAATCGTAGTTGGTGTTGTATTCACATCACTAGATGATAAAGAAAATGCTCAGCCACCAGGACAATTGAAAAAAGGACTTCTTACTTTAATTGTTTCTACTTTCGGCTATCTTGTATATGTAATTATTATTCGTTGGTATAATATCGATGGTTGGTCTGCTATTTTACCACAAGCAGTTGGTATGTTTGTTGGTGCGGTTGTACTGACGTCTAAACATAAACCATTTAACAAATATGCAATTCGTAATGCTTTATCCGGTTTACTATGGGGAACGGGAAACTTATTCTTACTTCTTTCATTACCACGTGTCGGAGTAGCAACAAGCTTCCCATTATCTCAAACTGGAATCGTTATCTCAACATTCGGTGCAATTGTCTTCTTAGGTGAAAAGAAAACAAAACGTCAATTGATCTTTATTGCACTAGGCAGTGTTTTAATTATCGGCGGTGCTGTATTACTTGGTATGACAAAAGCATAATCTTATATTCTATCAGTAAACCCCTGAAGCATATATGCTTCAGGGGTTTTTCAATTCTAATTATTTTCTAGATATAATTATTTGTATGTTCTTGCCCCTTATAATTGCTCTTCCACTCTAGCAAACCAGCTACACATATAAAGAGATTAATAACAGCTAATATTAGTATGACGTAGAAACCAGTATAAGTAATAGCCCTTTCCTTTACCATGAATTTCCGCCTTCCCATTATCCATTCCATCTACGGTAAGTCTTTTCTTTTTACAAAATTCTCTTAAAGATGATATCGTTTTTATAACATATCTCTACTAGAAAGGAATAAAGGATATGCTAACTAAACATCGAATTTTATTTATTGGTGCCGGTCGTATGGCCGAAGCTATATTTTCCGGATTACTTAAAACAAGCAAAGAGTACATCGAAGAAATTATCGTCTCTAACCGAAGCAACGCAGAAAAACTAAAACAGTTACAACATCGATATAATGTGTCTACTGCAACAGATTGGAAGCAGCATGTTACATCTGTCGATACGGTTGTTTTAGCAATGCCACCTTCTGCTCATGAAGAGTTATTAGCTGAGCTATCTCCGTTAATATCAAATCAACTTGTCGTAACAGTAGCAGCTGGCATTGGACCATCTTATTTAGAAGCTAGACTCCCAAAAGGCACGCCTGTTGCTTGGATTATGCCTAATACAGCTGCTGAAATTGGAAAGTCTATCTCCTTATATACAATGGGACAATCAATAAAAGAGATGCATCAAGAAACCCTGCAACTGCTTTTAAGAGGTATTGGTACTTCGCAACTTTGTACTGAGGAAGAAGTTCATCAGCTTACTGCAGTTACTGGAAGTGCACCAGCCTTCCTTTATTACTTTGCTGAAAGCTTAATTGAAGCAACAAAAAGTTATGGAGTCGATGAAGAAACCGCAAAACATCTTGTCATTCAAATGATTTCTGGCTCTGCTTCTATGCTCGAACAAACGCAAGATCCAGCTAACCTCCGCGAACAAGTAACAACGCCAGGTGGTTCCACAGCTGAGGGTCTCAAAACTTTATATGAATATAATTTTTCAGAGGCAATTCAAAAAGCAGTAGAAGCAACAAACAAAAAAGCTAGGGGGAAATAATATGACTTTAACAAGTTTAAAGGACTATACAACATTACATAACGGTGTAAAAATGCCTTGGTTTGGTTTAGGTGTTTTTAAAGTAGAAGATGGTTCAGAAGTAATTGATTCTGTAAAAGCAGCAATTAAAAATGGCTACCGCAGCATCGATACTGCAGCAATCTATCAAAATGAAGAAGGCGTTGGACAAGCGATTCGTGAATCCGGTGTTTCACGTGAAGAATTATTTATTACCTCAAAAGTATGGAATAGCGATCAAGGATATGAAACAACACTTCAAGCATTTGAAACTACATTAGAGAAATTAGGTCTAGAATATTTAGATTTATATTTAGTACATTGGCCTGTAAAAGGGAAATATACCGAATCATGGAAAGCATTAGAAAAGCTTTATAAAGATGGCCGTGTTCGCGCTATCGGTGTGAGTAATTTCCACATTCACCACTTACAAGACGTATTTGAAATTGCTGAAATTAAGCCAATGGTCAACCAAGTGGAATACCACCCACGTTTAGCACAAGAAGAGTTACACGCTTTCTGTAAAGAACATAATATCCAGCTTGAAGCTTGGTCACCATTAATGCAAGGACAACTACTAGATAATCCAACGTTACAAGAAATTGCGACAAAATATAATAAATCAACTGCGCAAATTATTTTACGCTGGGATTTACAAAACGAAGTTGTAACAATCCCTAAATCAATTAAAGAACATCGCATTATTGAAAATGCAAACATCTTCGACTTTGAATTAAGTGCTGATGATATGAAAGCAATTCAAGCTTTAAATGAAGATCGTCGCGTTGGTCCAGATCCAGATAACTTTAACTTCTAAGCGAAAAACCACTGCCATATGCAGTGGTTTTTTCATTTGAGATAACTGAAAATTTAAACTATATTCCATTTGGTTGACACTTCATTGTTCAAGGTGTAAGATTTTGAATTATCAAAGAAACACAAAAATTAATAAAATTTATTCGTTTACTCATTGTATCAAGAGAGGTGGAGGGACTGGCCCTTTGAAACCTCGGCAGCAGGTTCATTTTGAATACTGTGCCACTTCCTGCAAGCTTTATGCTTGAAAGATAGAATGAGGGACTTCGTTTATATACGGGTGCATAACTTGTACGTAAAAATCCCTCTTTCTCAATATGAAAAGAGGGATTTTTTATTTTTCATTTCCCTCATCATCATCCAAACTTAATTATTTAGGAGGAAAATCAAATGAAAAAGAAGTTTGTACCCGGTATTGCATCAGTTGTAGGAGTAAGTATTTTATTAACTGGTTGCGGTAGTTATAAAAACGAAGCAAGCGGAGCAAATGCAAAAGACGAGGCACCTAGCAAACAGGTTTTAAATTTATCTTCACCTACTGAAATACGAACAATGGATACGGCCCGTGCTACAGATACTGATTCTGGTCAAGTAATGAGAAACGTATTTGAAGGTTTGTATAATCTTGGTGAAGGTAACAAACCTTTCCCTGGCGTTGCAAAATCTCATGAAGTAAGTGGCGATAAAACAAAATACACATTCCACCTGCGAGATTCAAAATGGTCAAACGGCACTCCTGTTACAGCGAAAGATTTTGTGTTCGCTTGGCAGAGAGCCGTAGATCCAGCAACAGCCTCTGAATATGCATTTCTATTCTTTGATATTAAAAATGCAACAAAAATTAACAACAAAGAACTTCCAGCCGACCAACTTGGTGTAAAAGCAGTTGATGACCATACGTTTGAGGTAGAATTGGAGCGTCCTGTTCCGTATTTTATTAGCTTAACAGCGTTCCCAACATTTCTACCAATTAACGAGGAATTCTTTAAAGCACAAGGTGATAAGTACGCTTTAGAAGATCATACAATCTTGTACAATGGAGCTTTTACACTAAGCGATTGGAAGCACGAACAAAGCTTTAAATTCAAGAAAAACCCTACCTATTGGGATAAAGATACTGTCAAACTAGAAGAAATCAATTTTAACGTCGTAAAAGAAAAATCAACAGAAGTAAATTTATTCGAGTCAAAACAATTAGATCGTATAAAACTAACATCTGACTTTGTCGATAAATATAAAAAGGATGCTAACTTTAAAGAACGTCCAAACGTAGGCGTACAATTTTTACGTATGAATCAACAAAACAAAGTACTTCAAAATGTTTCTGCACGCCAAGCAATTAATCAAACAATTGATAGAAAATCCTTTGTAAATACGTTATTAAATGATGGCTCTACATCAACACTTGGTCTCGTTCCAAAAAACTTTGCAAAAGGACCTGAAGGAAAAGACTTCCGTACTGCAAACGGCGATTTAACAAAAGTTGATACAAAATCTGCACAAGAGTTATGGAAAAAAGCTAAACAAGAGCTTGGTTCTGAAAAGATAACATTAGAATTATTAACGAGTGATGCTGACCTTGATAAGAAAACTGGTGAATTCTTAAAAGGGCAACTAGAAAAGAATTTAGATGGATTAACAGTAAATATAAAACCGCAACCGCGTAAGCAACAAGTTTCGCTTTTATTAAAAGGTGACTACGAAATCGGAATTGACGGCTGGAGCCCTGACTTTGCGGATCCAATTACATTCCTTGAGCTATTTACAACGAATAACCCTTATAACTTAGATCATTACTCTAATAAGGAATTCGATGAAACAATAGCAAAAGTGAAAACAACTTTAGCTGGTGATGAAAAAGCTCGCTGGGAAGCATTACTAGCATCCGAGAAAATATTATTTAAAGACTCTGTTATCGCTCCTCTTTACCAAAAAGGCGAATCTTATTTAGAACGTTCTTATGTGAAAGGAATTGTGCAAGTAGACTTTGCGGGTCAATTAAATTTCAAGTGGGCAAAAATTGAAAAATAAAGTAAAACCGTAATAAGTGAGGGTTCTTCATCCCCACTTATTATTAGCCCACACCAATTGTTTTTTTAGCAAAATATATTAAAAGCAGGTTCTCTCACACAAGAGAATCTACTTTTTTAATATATTATTCTAAGAAATTAACATTCTATTTTTATTATTGACATATAGTTCTTTCCAGTGTTAATATTCTAAATAATCAAATAAACAAAATATTTCACCATCAAAATATAATGTCTACTACGTTGAAACATATAACGATAGATTATAGCTCAACATGTATATACATATAGAACACCTGATTACCTATAAACAAATATTTATAATAGGTTTCATCTCCTTCTATAGCTACTTCAAGACATGGACATTATGACGTTACGAACAACACATTTAGGGAGGAACGAACAATGAAGAAAAAAGTTGTACCTGTTGTTGCATCTGTTTTAGGGGCAAGTCTATTACTAACTGCTTGCGGGGGAAATAAAGATAATGCAGGCGGAGCGAAAGCAAACGATAAAGTACCTGATAAACAAGCAATTAACTTATCATTCGCTTCAGAAATTCCAACAATGGATGTTGCAAAAGCAACGGATGGGGAATCCATGAATGTAATGCGCAATGTTTTTGAAGGTTTATATGCAATGGGAGAAGATAATAAACCGATTCCTGGTGTTGCTGAGTCGGTTGACATTAGTCCCGATAAAACAAAATATACATTCCATCTGCGTGATTCAAAATGGTCAAACGGTACTCCTGTTACAGCAAAGGACTTCGTCTTTGCTTGGCAACGTGCCGTAAATCCTGATACAGCAGCTGAATACGCATTCTTATTCTTCGATGTACAGAATGCGAAACAAATAAACCAAAAACAATTACCAATTGATCAACTAGGGGTCAAAGCTGTTGATGACAAAACGTTAGAAGTACAACTAGACCGTCCTGTTCCTTACTTCTTAAGCTTAACGACATTCTCAACATTCTTGCCAATTAATGAAGAGTACTTAAAGTCTCAGGGCGATAAATACGGTTTAGAAACAAATTATTTAATTTACAACGGTGCTTTCACATTAGATAACTGGAAACACGAACAAAGTTTCCAATTGAAGAAAAACCCTAACTATTGGGATGCTAAAACGGTAAAATTAGAAGAAATCAACTTCAATGTCGTTAAAGATAAGTCTACAGAAGTGAATTTATATGATTCAGGACAAATTGATCGCGTTGCTTTAACTGCAGAGTTTGTTGATAAATATAAGAGCGATCCAAACTTCAAGGAACGCGCTGAAGTCGGCATTCAATTCTTACGACTAAATCAGAAAAATGAAACATTAAAAAATCAACATGCACGCCTTGCTATTAACGGCGCAATGAATAAAAAGGCTTATGTAGAAACAATTTTAAATAACGGTGCTATTCCCGCTGAAGGAATGGTTCCTGCGAAATTTGCAAAAAGTCCAGAAGGCAATGACTTCCGTAAAGAAAATGGAAATCTAGTCAAGGATGATGTGAAAACAGCGAAAGAAAACTGGAAAAAAGCAAAACAAGAACTTGGTACTGACAAAGTAACAATCGAACTATTAACAAGTGACAATGCTTTAGCTAAAAAGACTGGTGAATATTTAAAAGGTGAGTTAGAAAAGAACTTAGATGGGTTAACAGTGAATTTAAAACCGCAACCACGTAAACAACAGTTGAAACTACTATTAAGTGGTGACTATGAAATTGGTATTGATGGCTGGGGCCCTGACTTCGCTGATCCAATTACATTCTTAGATTTATTTACAACAGATAGTGCTTATAACTTCGATAAATACTCTAACAAAGAGTACGATGAGCTCATTCATAAAGTGAAAACAGATTTAGCTGGCGATGAAAAAGCACGCTTTGAAGCAATGAAGCAAGCTGAAAAAATTCTATTACAAGACGGCGCTGTCGCTCCTTTATACCAACAAGGTCGTTCTTACTTACAACGCTCTTTCATTAAAGGACTTGTAACGACTGACTTCGGCGGTGAATTTAACTATAAGTGGACAGAAGTTGCAAAATAACAAAAGTAAAAGGTATCCTACGAAGGATACCTTTTACTTTTATACAACTTTAACTACAGAGCTTCCTCTTCCCTTTACCATTCCTTTTATAGCTAAAGTCGTCACTGCTACTAATTGTGTAACCAATACAATAACTAATAATGAAATAATATTTCTCTCTAAACTAACTCCTCCGAATATTATTGTATAATAGCCATTTGCTGCATATGTTGCTTGAAATAATTCACCGATCGTTTGATACGTTTTAGAAAGCATTTCAGTACCTCCTCACAACTTCAATTTACCATATACATACAAATCATTTTTGATTTAAATTGCGGATGAGCCCTTGTGACTGCAGGATAATAATTTATTTTCAACACATACATAATTACATGTTTTTGGGAAAAACTTGTATAGAACGAATTTACATAAGGAGGAATTTATAATGAGAATTCTACTATCAGTTTTATTAGCTCTTATGCTAGTACCTGCATTAACAGGATGTAAAGCCCCTGCAAAAGAAGACACAACTTCTAATAAAAAGACGACTGAAGAAGCAAAAAATGAGGCTCCTGCAGATTTAAAACTAAACTTTAATGAATTTAGTTTAGATGCAGACTATCAAGATACGAAGAAAGACTACGAAGCTGATTATAAGAATGTAGCCGCTGATAAGAAAATGGAAGCAAAGCTTGAAGACCATAAAACAAATGCAAAGTTTACAGGTGACGAGGCTATTACAAAATTAAGCCCACTTCTACAAGAATTAAAATTTGATAAAGATACTCCTGACCAAGAAGTAATCGATCAAGTAGTGAACGTGTTTAAACTTGATAAAGACTACCAAAAATTCGATTTAGAAGTTGTCTTCTCTGATGGAACGAAAAAAGAATATAAAAGAGAAATAAAATAAAGAAGTAGGCGATTGCCTACTTCTTTATTTTTGCATATCTTAAATCTGGTTTAGATCCAACATAATATTGAAGTCCAGATACCGTTTGTTTTTGTAAATAGGAATCCGACGGGAATATAATTGGAATTAATGGTGAATCTGTAAACATAATATCTTCCGCTTTATGCAATAAGTCAAAACGCTTATCTTCATTTTGTTCAACTTCTGCTTCCTTCACTAAAGCATCAAATTCTTTATTATGCCATTTTGCATAATTGTTTGGACCATCACCTGCATATAAATCTAATTTAGTAATTGGATCTAATAAAGAACCGCCCCATCCCATATAAGCCAATTGGAAATCACTTTGCTTATATGTGTCGATGTAACTCTTCCACTCTTTATTTTCTAATTTAATATCTACGCCAAGATTTTTCTTAAACATTTCTTGCATTGCTTCTGCTACTTTTTTATGTTGTGTATCTGTAGTGAATTTTAATGTTACTTCAGGTAATGTAGACCAGCCTTGTTCTTTCATGCCTTCTTCTAATAATTTTTTCGCTTCTGCTGGATCAAATTTAACGTAACCACCTTTTTCTTTACGGAAATCACGCCCACTTTGTGTTTTTGCTCCTTCTGGAACGAATGCATTTGCTTCTTGTGCATTGTTTTTATACAGTTTTTCAACAATAAACTTACGATCAACTGCTAATGAGAATGCTTTACGTACTTTCGCATTTGTGAATGGCTCTTTTTCTACGTTAAACGAATAAATATAAGATGAAAATCCTGCAACACGTTTATATTCTTTATTTCCTTTTTCTTTTTCAATCATTTCTTGCGGTAAACCGCTTAGTAAATCTAATTCTTTTGATTTATATAATTGGTACGCTGTTTTAGAATCTGGAATAATACGAAACTCAATTTCTTTTAATGTTACCTTTTTATCATAGTATTCTTTATTTTTTTGTACTGTAATAGCCTGATTATGCTTCCATTCTTTTAATGTGAATGGCCCGTTCGTAATTAACTCTTTTGGATCTGTTTTTAATTTATTATTATCATCAATCGACTTTTTAGCTAATGGAATAAATAATGAGCTTGCTAATTTCTGTTTAATAGAAGCAACTGGATGTTCAAGAGTTACCTTTAATGTTTGAGGATCAACGACTTGAATACCAACTTGTCCTTCTTCACCTTTTCCAGTATTGTATGCCTCTGCCCCTTTAATAAAATACATTTCTGTTGCATTCATAGAACCCGTTTTCGGATTCAATAATCGCTTCCATGCAAATTCAAAATCATTTGCTGTAATAGCAGAACCATCTGACCATTTAATATCTTTCTTTAAATGAATTGTATACTCAGTTCCATCAGCATTTACTTCTTCTTTCTCTGCTAATTCATTTTGATATTTCCCATCACTATCTTGCGTATATAAGCTTGAGAATAAATGTCCAATTACATAACCTGACGTGCTATCTGTCGCAATAGCGGAATCAAGTGTATATGGATCGCTACCAATATTCGTTACTAATCGATCTCCTTCTCCCTTACCAGCACTCGCCTTTTGCGTCTCTTTCTTACCGCAAGCGACAGAAGTAATTGCTAAAACAGTCATAATGACAAACAGTAAAAACTTCTTCATCCTACATTCTCCTTTAACCTGAAATTTTTGGTGTTGATGCCAATAGTGTTTTTGTATAAGAATGTTGTGGATTACAGAACACTTCGTCCGTATTTCCAAATTCAACAAGTTCTCCTTTATATAAGACAGCCACTTTTTCACATAAATAGTGAACCATCGGCAAATCATGTGCGATAAATAAATATGTATAGCCTTGTTCCTTTTGAATCTTTTGCAGCAGATGTACAATTTGAATTTGCAATGAAACATCTAATGCTGAAATTGGTTCATCAAGAATCAATACTTCTGGCTCACACAATAACGCTCTTGCAATAGCAATTCGTTGACGTTGTCCTCCGCTAAATTCGTGCGGATAGCGATCGATATATCGTCTATCTAATCCCACACGTTCTAGCGCATCACCTGCTACTTTATCCTTTAATCCTTTATCACCTAAACCGAATGAAATATAACCCTCCGTTACGCTATCGCGTACTTTCCAGCGCGGATTTAATGCTGCTGTGGAATCTTGAAAAATGAACTGTACTTTCTGTAAAAAATCTCGCCTATGAGCTGATTTCAGCTTGTGAACGACTTGACCGTTATAATCAATTTCACCAGACGTTGGACTCTCAATCCCTGCTATGAGCTTTCCAAGTGTTGTTTTTCCTGAACCACTTTCACCAATAATGCCAAGTGTTGTTCCTTTCGGAATAGAAAGTGATATGTCTTTTAACGCTGTGATTTCTTTACTTTTACTTCCATACGTTTTCGTTACTTGCTTTATAGTAATTAAATCTGTCGTCATGAGGCATTCACCTTCTCTTTTGATTTCGCTTTATTATGCTCTAGAACATGTTGCCAACAATGTGAACTATGCTCCTTAGAATATGTGGTTCTCTCTGGAAAACGATGAATACATTCTTTTATCGCTACTGGACAACGATTTACAAAAGGACAACCAAAGCTATTTAATGTTTCAATGGAAGGTGTCGTTCCTTCTATAGCACGTAATACCTTTTCGGAATCATCCATATTCGGAATTGCTTGTAATAAACTTTTCGTATATGGATGTTTAGGAGAACCTATTACCTCCTGTATCGTTCCTTTTTCAACAACACGTCCCCCGTACATAACAACTACTCGATCAGCTACTTCACGTACAAGTGCCAAATCATGTGTAATTAATAAAATACTCGTATTTTGTTTTTCTTTTCTTTCTTTTAATAGCCCCATAATTTGTTTCTGAATCGTTACATCTAACGCTGTTGTCGGCTCGTCTGCAATTACAAGCTTTGGGTGACAAGCAAACGCAATTGCTAAACAAATACGCTGCCTCATACCTCCGCTTAATTGATGTGGGTACTGTTCAAAGCGTTTCTCTGCTTCATGTATCCCTAAACCCGTTAACAAGTTAATCGCAATTTCCTTTGCTTCTCTTTTCGATTTTTTCCCATGTTGCAAAACTACTTCTGTAATTTGTTTGCCTACCTTCATCGTTGGGTTTAAAGATGAAAGCGGATCTTGAAATATAAAGGAAATATCTTTTCCGCGAATTTGATTCCATTCTGACTCTTGTAAATTCGTTAATTCATTTGCTTGGAAAGCTATATTCCCATCATCGATATGAATAGATTCTTGATTTAATCCGACAATAGATTGTGCTGTAACACTTTTTCCTGAACCACTTTCTCCTACAAGTGCAACGATTTCACCTTCATTAATAGAAAAGGAAACATGCTTCATAATTGCTTGCTTACTATTCTCTTTTTCAACGGTCAATGTTACGTTTTCTAAAGATAAGAGCTGTGCCATGTTTTTTCTCCTTTCGATTCCGTTTGACGATTTTTGGATCAATCGCATCTTGCAAACCATCACCAATTGCATTAAATGCGAACATAATGAGTGCAATCATGATTGCCGGGAAAAATAGCTGCCACCATTCTCCGCTCAATAATGTCCCGAGTGCATCATTCGTCATCGTCCCCCAACTTGCCGCTGGTGATTGTACTCCAAGTCCTATAAAGCTTAAAAATGATTCTGAAAAAATAGCTGCTGGAATTGTAAATGATAAATTCACGATAATAATCCCTGTTAAATTCGGAATTAAATGCCCATATATAATTTTCATATGTGATGTACCTAATCGCTCTGCTGCAATAACAAACTCTCTTTGTTTTAAAGACAATACTTGTGCTCGAATGAGACGAGCCATTCCAATCCATCCCGTTAATGCAAGAGCGATAATAATGGTGAAAAGACCTGGTTTCATAACAATTAATAGTAAAATAACAATTAATAAATATGGGATGCCGTATAATACTTCAATTCCTCTTATAATCCACTCATCAATTAACGTTCCAAGGCGATTACGCCCTCTCACATATCCACTAAATCCACCAATCAGTACACCAAGCCCTATATCTAGGGCAGCTGCTACTAATCCAACTGTTAGTGAAATCTTCCCACCAGCCCAAGTACGTGCCCAAATATCTCTCCCTAGATCATCTGTTCCAAACCAATGTTCACTACTCGGCGGTAAATTTGTTGCCTCTTTTACTTGTTCACTCGCAGTAAATGAAGTTAAACTTTCGCCAATAAGCGAGAAAACAATAATTAGCAATAACGTCACTGTTCCTAAAACTGCGATTGGATTCGATATAAACTTACGAAACACTTCTTTCTTTCTGCTAATTGTTTGCTGATTTTTATTTATCGTTAATTCTTTTTTCTCTTCTTTCGTTAATAACTGTTCATTAATCTCATAAGCTCCCATTTAAATATCCCCCCTCCTTATGTAATAGAACGAATACGCGGATCAACAATGCGATGAATAATATCTGTAATGAAAATACAAGCAATTAATAATGCACTATAGAAAATCGTTGTTCCCATAATCACCGGATAGTCTCGGTTAAAAATACTATCTACAAAATATTTTCCTAGGCCAGGAATTGAAAAGATTTTTTCAATAACGAAAGTCCCTGTTAAGAGTCCAGCCATTAACGGTCCAACAAATGTAAGTACTGGAACAATCGCATTTCGAAGAGCGTGTCTTATAATAATCTTCTTAATTGGTATACCTTTTGCTCTTGCTAGCTTAATATAATCACTCTGCAGTACTTCGATCATATTAGAACGAACAAACCTTGTAATAACTGCGATTGGCCCTAACGCTAATGCAAAGGATGGCAATACCGTATGTTCGAATGTTCCCCAAGAGGCTACTGGTAAAAACTCAAATTGGATAGCGAATACTTGTATAAATAGTGGTGCTAAAATAAAACTTGGAATAGAAATACCTAAAATTGCGAGCAAACTCACACTATAGTCAATTACTCTCCCATGATATAGAGCAGCAAATGTCCCTGCCGCAATTCCTACTAACAATGAAATAACAAGTGCTTGTAGACCAATAATTGCTGATGGACCAAAGCCAGTTGTTATAATTTCTGATACACCTTGCCCGGTTGATTGAACCGATTCACCAAAATCAAAATGAACTACACCGTCTAAATAAGCAACATATTGATTCCATAACGGTTCATCAAGGTGATACTTCGCTCTCATGTTTTGGATCACTTCTTCAGGAAAGATTTTTGCATCTGATGAAAATGGATCTCCCGGAATAATATGCATAATTAGAAATGTCACTGTCGTAATAACCCATAGTGTGAACACCATAACCGATAATTTTTTAATTACATACACTTCAATAACCCCCTAAACACATGAATTTACCTTGTTTTATGAATGTACTTTTTCCATTACTCCCTTTTCTCTTTTTAGAATACAAAAAGCCTTGATCTTAAAAAATAAGATCAAGGCTTAACAAAAAAAGGCCCATCACTTATCTTTCAAGACTTGCTTGCTGGAATTAGCACGGTGTTCCTATTACAGAACCCGCTGCTGAGGTGTCATAGGGCCAGTCCCTCTACCTCTCTGGATAAGTAAATTGCTATATTATTATTTGGTTCAAATTGTATATTTCGAATTATAATTCTGAAAAATTGAAAAGTCAATCGAATTGGATAAATTTAGAAAAATCAGTTTTTAATTCATTTATCGAAATTACAGTTTTCGGCTTATCATAAAAAGAAATGATGTTAAAGGAGTTATAAGATGGCCCCCTTACTTCTTGCTACTATAGGATTACCCTTAACAATCGTTATACTTGTCATCATCGGCTCCTATAAACTCTTTATTAAAAAGAAACGTATTACTTCTTTTTATACTCCTTTCGATAATATTACCGGGCAAACTATTTCCGAATTTCACGAAGAACAGAAAATATTAGTATCTGAGGATGAAGACGGAGATGGCAAGAAGAAAAAATAACCTTGCACAGGCAAGGTTATTTTTTCGTTTCTGCTTGAAAACGTTTATAGTATGTCGATGCTGTTGCAAAGTTAATTTCTATATCACGAATCAACGATGAATCTTCTTCTTTAGCTAACTTCTGTAATTTTTTCATCGCTTGTTCTGATTCATTCAAGAAACCAACATATACCTCATGTTCTTGCTCTTTCGACTTCGGAACACGAATTTCTTTACGTATATGATCAATATCTTCTAACATGCTCGTTGTTACCTTTTGCACGTCTTCTTTATATGTTGCATTCGTTATTTCCTTACCGCCCTTTTCTTTTGCCACTTCAAATAACTGCAGTGCTTTATTAATTTCTTTATTCATTTTTATATCGTATTTTTCATGTACTGCAAGGTATTCTTTCATCTCTTCTGTTTGTTCAGTAGATTGCTCTACCTTTTCTTTCGGTTCTTTCGTATCTTTATTTCCATTACATCCTGCTAGAAGGATCATACTTCCCATTACAGCAATACCCAAAACCTTCTTCATCTCTTCTTCTCCTTTTATCTACAGCTATTACTCATTATAGTTTCTTTTATCTCCACTTGTTATTATACCGAGAACGCCCTACTTTTTACACTTAAGACGACATCGTAATATATATACCAACATGTTTGTCACAGTATCGTCACTTTATACAAATAACTTTTGCAATGCTTTACTACATCACCTTACAAAACTGTAAGCACACATAAAGAACAAACCATGCTAGACTTACATATGCATAACGCAAACATATGTAAGGTTTTAAGGAGAATCATCTATGTACAACACAATGCCTTTTATGGGAGAAGATATTCGTGTCCTTATTCGCGAAAAATCACTTCATATCGAAAATACAGAGAGCCTTCGCCGCGTATTAAAGAAGAAGCATGCTCCATTTAAGTTAGCTCAATATTTAAAACAACAACATACAAATCAATTTCATACCGTGCTAAATATATCGGATAAATCATTAACAATCGAAATCATCGGTCATGTCTACATTGGAAACTTTGCAGATACCTTAAAGGAAATCCCACGTATACCGAAGATTGCTCCTATTATCGTTAAAAAAGCGTATAAAATTACTGACCATACCGATATTATCGACTGTGGGGAAAAAGAAGTCGATAGTAATCGCTGGGTGTGGGATAAACTTGCTGTTTTATATGATACGATCATGAATAATATGTATGAGGTATTTCAAAGAAATGAAAAAAAGAACTGATTCAAACATTCCCTTTGAATCAGTTCTTTTTTGTTAAGCCTCTAAATTTTGTCTTTGTTGCAGTTCAAACTGCTTCTCACTTCTTCTGGCCATAAATAGATAACATAATACTGCCCCTACTTCACAAAGCGCAATAACAACACCCATCGGTAACGCTGTATTACTCCCACCAATACCTACTAGCGGAGCGACAAGCGCTCCTGAAATGAACTGTAATAAGCCTAATAAAGCTGACGCTGTTCCTGCAGCTTGCTTCTGATTTCTCATCGCTAATGAGAACCCAGTTGTTGATACAACCCCGACACTTGATACAACAAGGAATAACGAACATAAAACACCGATTAAACCTATTCCTAGTACGATTGTCAGTAGTAAAGATAGGCCACCAACAGCTGCGATAATAATACCAGCAACAAATAATGTCTTCTCATTCACTTTCCCCGCTAAACGACCCGTTACCTGACTAGCAATAATAATACCGATGCCGTTAATCGCAAAGAATAAACTAAATTGCTGTGGTGATGCTCCGTATATGTTCTGCAACACAAATGGTGAGCCCGAAATGTATGCAAACATTGCCGCTGTTACTAATCCTTGTGACAATGCATATCCCATAAACAGACGGTCCTTTAACAATTTTCCGTACGTCGCCAAAGTCCCTGACAAACCACCCGTTTCTCTTTCTTCAGGAGGTAATGTTTCACGCAATACAAAAGTAGCTGAGATTAACATGAATACGCTAATTGCTCCAAGAACGATGAAAACACCGCGCCACGTTGTAAACTGTAATAATTGCCCCCCAATAATCGGTGCCAAAATAGGTGCTGCTCCGTTTACTAACATAAGCAATGAGAAAAACTTCGTCATTTCAGAACCTGAGTACATATCACGTACCATCGCACGTGATATAACAATCCCGGCTGATCCTGAAGCTCCTTGTAGGAAGCGCAATAACACTAATGTCCAAATAGATGGCGCAACAGCACAAAGTAAAGAAGAAGCAACATAAATAATAAGAGCAATAATAAGTGGTTTGCGTCTTCCGTAAATGTCACTAATTGAGCCAACAAATAATTGTCCTACTGACAGCCCAAGCAGACAAGCTGTTAATGTAAGCTGCGCTAGGGATGCACCTGTTTGCAAGTCATCCGTTAACTTCGGTAATGAAGGCAAATACATATCAATAGATAATGGCCCAATCGCCGTAAGTGTTCCTAATACAAGAATCATCCATAACCTGTTTGCCTTTACAGGTTTATATATTTCATGATTAACTTCATTCACTTTTTCAATTCACCCTTTCCTATACACACTGAATCGTAACAATTATAGTTACATCATAAACATACGTCAAGTACAGCGCATTTTCCTCTTTCATAATGTAAAAAAAGCGATAGAAATTCTATCGCTTTACTTTTTCACATTGCTATTCGTAAATTTAGATACTGAGGCCATCGTCTCTCCTGTATCTAAATATGTAATTTGAATTGGGTCTCCTACTTCTGTAAACATAGCATACGGGAATTTCTTCACCGGTATCATAAATACCTTTTGTTCATTCTCTAAAAGTACGTACACGATTGTATTTTCACCTGATTTCTCTTTATATACACGTTGTACAATACCTTCTTTTTGCGCTTCTTTTCCTGTTGAGGTTGGTCTAAAGGTATCACCATTACCGCTCATTACGTTTTTATAATTCTCAAGCGCTTCTTTCTGCGAAGAACCTGTCGCAAATATTTTTGCATTAGCAGCATATACAACTGTATGTGCACGTACTAGGCCTCCATCATCAACAACCGGAATAATCCAAGCTGGTTTACCGTATACGTTATAAATGACAGGCATTGTCCCATGCCATTTCTCTCTCTTAAAGGAATTATCCACTACTTCTGTAGCTGCTGAACCATCCATAATCCCCTTCACTTCTTTTCCATTATAGTAATATAGCTTGCCTGTGCGTGCATCTACTAATGAATAGCCTAGGGCTGAATCTACTCCTTCTTTTGGAGAAGTAAAGTCTGTAAAATAATATAGTGTTCCATCTTTACCAAAGATCGGGGTCACGCCTTCTTTCGTTCCCCACTCAGTCGGAATCTTCATATCAGTTTGCGAGAATTTCGTATTCCAAAATCCGTGAATATATTTACCAAAGTACGTATTTAACGTAGATGCAGTCTCATGATTTAATACACCATCAACAAATTTAGGTGCCTTTCCTTTATCATACCTTTTCACTTCACCTGTTTGTGCGTCTACTACGACAACACCTTCTACCTCAAATCCAGATCTTCCTGAAATAAATTCACCATACGTCATTGTATAATATGGTTTCCCTTTATCATCAACCTCAAATTTAGGTTTTCCTTTAAAGATTAAATCTGGTTCTGCTTGCCTTACCACACGCTCTAAATTATTACCAAAAAACATGCTTGGCACATATTTCATTTTATAACCGAGGTGCAGTTTCGCTTCCGCATCAGGATTTGTACCTGACATCGTTACATACCCTGGAATTGTCTCAGCTTTACGCGCTTTAAAAAATCCTGAAACTTCAATCGGCGCTACATATAAAGCTTCGCCGTTTACCATTTGTGGCGTTAATTCTCCTAGCTCAAAATAAGCTACTTTCGGAATATCACCAAATACTTTTTTCATCTTATTCTCCGCTGTCTTTGGCGGCACTGTAAACGGCTGGTCATTTTCAGTAAATGGCTCTGAAATATCTTTCTCTACCTTAACAACAGAATCATATTTCTTTTGCGAGATTACTATATCGTGCAAATAACCAAAGTAACCGTAACTTGCGAGTAAAATAAACATTAGAAGTCCTTTTAACGTACCTTCTAATTTACCTATTTGATTTTGTGAAAATAAAACAAGCCCAATTAAAATTGCTACTGCAACAGAATAATGAGTAAGAATCGAATCTACTCGATCATCAATTAGCCAAAAGTATTCATAGATTGCAATACCTATCCAAAATAAAACAGGAATAACTAAAATAGATGATTTCTTACCCTTTACAACCTTCTTATCTCCCTTCTTATCCACTGCTCGAAGCTTACTACTACTTCTTGTCCATGGAATCAAAAACAAAGTAAGAATAGCTAAAACTACAAATTTCATCAAAGGCACTGTCCCCTTTTCTTTTGTATTCCCTTTTAGTATAACAAATAAAGGGTATTAAGGTGAAAATAGGAATAGTTATATTTTTTTACTACTTAATACAATCCCGCTTACTACATATAGAATAGATGCAATATAAAAAATTGTACCAATCGTAAAGAAATCTACTAAATATCCCGTGGCAATAACCGCTACTGCTCCGCCAATGGATGTCCACACATGGTATTTTCCAATCTCATAACCAGCCTTTTCCTGCGCAACCTTTCGTGCTAACGAAGTCTTCTCAGTATTACGCTGCACAGCACCTAAAACTCCCATTACAATTTGAAGAAGATACACATGCCATACTTCCGTGGCAATCGGAAAACAAAGCATTAAGATTGCCATGGACCAAGCGTATATTATTAATAATTTTTTATCACCTACTTGATCAGATACCTTTCCCACTAGTGGATATACAAGTGCTGATGTTAAAGCAAATAAGCCATACGCCCAGCCAAATTGCGAGAAGCTATTTCCAACGTTTCGAAGCAATAATATATAAAAAGGAAATACCATACTTCCTGCCATCATGATGATACTTTGCGAAGCTACAAATCTTCTATATGTCATTTCGTATACTCCCTATAAAATAAATTCACAAATCTCTCTTCTGAATCTACTTCCTTCTTTTTCTTGAGAAATTCTTCAATACGAGGATATGCCTTCTTTAACTGCTCTTTCGTTGGATAAGAATAATACGGCAAATAGTAACTACCGTTATGCTTTAAAGTAACATCAATCATCTTCCGAATGACATCTTCTGTTTTCTTTATCTCACTATCTGAGCGTCCCTGGTTAATTAAAAGAACCAGCGCAAACATATCATCTTTCGCATAGGACAAAACTGCATTTTCATTCTTTTCCACGTAACGAATCGTAATGTTGAGCAAATTAAACTCTTCTTCATTTAATACGTTACGTAAATCATCTATATACTCCGTGAAAGCATCTATAGGCACAAAGTATTCTTGTAACACTTCGGTCCTATTTGGATTTTCATATTCCATAAAAGCACTATCTGATCTCATAACATTATTACGCGTCTCATACTTTCCATCTGTACGTTCAAAATAACCTCTTTGTATATTCCAAAATGTATTCTTTCCCCAATCACTATAACGTGATAACCCAAGTAAAAATTTCGGTGCAGCTATAATATTTTCTTCCTTTAATTCACTGTACTCTTCTCTCATATTTTGATTTTGTGCCAAAGTATAATCTGTCACATACATCTCTTTTAAAAATGAATTTGGAGCAACAGAAATACGTGCTAAGTGCATACGAACATTCTCATCTCTTTTCACTTTCTCTTTGAAATAAGATGCGTATTCTTTATAATCTATCATTCTCGTGTGCATTTCATATAATTCATCATCTGTTAACTTCAGCGTCACATCTAAAATAACTCCAAATAAACCGTAACCACCAATGACATATGGAAATAACGCTGCATTTTCTTCTCTACTTACATTACGTACCGTGCCATCTGCCATTAACAACCTAAATGACTCTATTGTATCAATCAGTGCCTCATGACGAATATCACGCCCGTGTACATTTACACTTAATGAACCACCAACAGTAAAAATATTTTGAGACTGCATGACCTGTACCGCAAGGCCATATGGATTTATTTTCTTCTGAATATCATTCCACGTGACACCACTTTGAACTGTAATCCGCTTCTTCTCTGGATCAAATTCTAATATTTTATTATATCCTTTCATATCGAGCATCGTACCATTCGGATAATATGTCTGTCCTCCTTGGCTATGTTGCATACCTGCAATGGAAATTTTCTCTCCTGAAACTTTTGCATCTCGCACTAATTTTATTAACGAGTGCTCTTCCGTAGCACTTTCAACTCGTTTTATTTTTGTCGGAAGCAATTTACCTACATCACTCATAATAGGATGATCAATTTGTTTTTTATACGTATGTACAGACGTTGCAAGCAAAACCGTATATGCGACAATGACCACTGCTATCTTTCTTTTTTTCAAAGGACACTCTCCTTATTAGCAACAAAAAGAGATACCCGTTCTTTCAGGTACCTCTCTTGACAGTGATTACTTTGCTGCTGGCAATTGTATTGGATCAAATTTATCATACGATGTAAACTTCGCATCCGTAATAATGTGCGCTTTATCCTCACCATTGCTACTCATAACCATATCTATCTTTGCTGATTCATATTTAAAATCTTTTGTAATAATATATTCCCCATCTATTTCTTCTATCTTTGCATTTTGGCCTTGTAGCATTTGTTTCTGCTTTTCATCCATACTAGCTAACATACTCTCTGTCTCTTTCCCTTTTAATGCAAACTTCAGCTTATAATTATCTCCACTTTTCTCCATCTTCACTTTATTTAAAATTTCCGATGGAATCTCTAAATTATCTACCATTCCTTGAGTCGCATTCATTCCGTTAGCATTTAATTGTTCCTCTGGTACAGACATCACTTCACCCGTATTAGGATTTTTCAACTGACCAGCAATTTTGCCACCCACATCATAAACAACAACCTCTGTACCAGAAACATTCATTTCAGAACGAGAATTCTTTTGCTTCGGCTCTAATTGCATTTTGGCCTTTATTACATTCATCTCTGTTCCTTCAGCCTTTATTCCCACATCATATGTCATCGTTACATTTTCTTCGTTTTTAAAAGCTTCATTCGCTTTATTGAAAACATCCTTCGCTGTTAATTCCTTTTCTTTCTGCACAGCTTCTTTTTTCGGCTCATCAGTCTTTTTTGTTTTCTCATTACTACACCCTACTCCTAGACCG
Source organism: Bacillus sp. CH_48 (assembly GCF_038008465.1). Lineage (NCBI taxonomy): Bacteria > Bacillati > Bacillota > Bacilli > Caryophanales > Bacillaceae > Bacillus > Bacillus sp. CH_48. Next base: position 1,347,704 of record NZ_JBBOZF010000001.1, read on the forward strand.
ACTGCAAGTACTAAACTTGAAATTAAAATAAATTTTTTCATAACGTCCCCTCCTTCCCAAAAATAATATCATCTCTTTTCCTATGAAATCTATATAATTCGTAATATTCTTCTTTAAATTTATTTCCTATATAGCAACATGTTTGAGAAAAAGTTTAAATATGATGTAAATAATAACAACTCATTTCAGGAGGTCATTATGAAAGCTATTATTTGCACAAAGTATGGACCACCTAATGTTCTCCAGCTTCAAAATATAGAAAAACCTACACCTAAGAAAAATGAAGTATTAGTTAAAATTCACGCAACAAGTGTATCGACTGGAGATTGTAGAATACGTAGCTTTAATAGCCCCCTCTTATTTTGGATTCCTATGCGGATCATATTAGGTTTCAGAAAACCGAGAAAACCTATACTTGGCGTAGAGTTATCCGGTGAAATCGAAGACATTGGATCAGATGTAACACAATTTAAAAAAGGAGATCCAGTTTTTGCATTAACAGAACTAAACCTTGGTGGTTATGCGGAATACACATGCGTGCATGAAAGTGGATTAATAGCATTAAAACCTACCAATGTGACATATGAAGAAGCTGCCGTTATTCCTTTTGGCGGAACTTCAGCATTGCACTTCCTTAGAAAAGGACAGATAAAAAAAGGGCAACGAGTACTTATATATGGCGCCTCTGGGTCAGTAGGGACAGCTGCCATACAACTTGCTAAATACTTCAGGGCGACTGTCACAGCCATTTGTAGTAGTTCGAATTTCGATTTAGTAACAACTTTAGGGGCAGACAACGTAATTGATTATATGAAAGAAGATTTTACTAAGCGGGGCGAGCACTACGATATTATATTTGATGCAGTTGGAAAATATAAAAAGTCTCTTTGTACAGATGCATTAATGCCTAATGGAAAATATGTATCTGTGAACGGAATGATGGCAAAGGTCAGTAAAGAAGATATGAACCTGCTAAAACAACTAGCTGAAACAGAAAAGCTAAAACCTGTTATTGATAGAACTTACCGATTAGAAGAAATTGCTGAAGCTCATATATATGTAGAAAAAGGACATAAAAAGGGGAACGTTTCGATTACCTTAAAATAAAATATATTCTGAAAATATTATTGACAATTCTTTTTGTAAGATTTACTATTAGTACCATATTCAAAACTACATACACATACTCTTATCAAGAGTGGCGGAGGGACTGGCCCGATGATGCCCGGCAACCGAGCTTATGACGTATAAGCTAAGGTGCTAATTCCTGCAAAACGAGTTTTCGTTTTGGAAGATAAGAGAGGAATCTATTTCGTCTATTCGGCACCTCTCTTATTTTTGGGAGGTGCTTTTTATTTTGGAACGTATATGAAGGGGGATTTATAGATGAAAAAGGTATTATTAAGCATTGTAAGCGGAGCAGTATTATTATTAGGCGCATGTAGCGTGAGTTCAGATAAAGAGGTAAAAGCATTAGACGAGAAAAAGATTACTGTCGGTGTAACAGGTGGACCACATGAACAAATTTTTGAAAAGGTAAAAGAAGTTGCAGCAAAAGATGGTCTCGAAATTGACATAAAAGTATTTAATGATTATGTAGCGCCAAACGTATCTTTAGATGAAAAAAGCCTTGATGTAAATAGCTACCAAACAAAATCGTATTTAGATGTATTTAAAGCTGAACGCAATATGAAATTAGCTGAAGTATTTTCAACAGTAACATTCCCTATGGGCGTATATTCTAAAGATATAAAAGATGTAAAAGACTTAAAAGAGGGCGATGCAATTGCTGTACCCAATGACCCAACGAATGAACTGCGAGCTTTAAAATTATTTGAAAAAGCAGGGGTTTTAAAAGTTGATCCAAAGGCTACAGAAAAAGCGACTGCAAAGGATGTAATTGAAAACCCGAAAAATTTAAAGATTGTCGAATTAGAGGCATCTCAATTACCAACACAACTAAGTGAAGTGAAAGCAGCCGCAATCAATACAAACTTTGCATTAGGTGCAAAATTAAGTCCAGCAAAAGATTCTATTTTCCGCGAAGGAAAAGATTCACCATATGTGAACTGGGTCGTTGTTCGTACTGAAAATAAAGATGATGCCGTTGTAAATAAATTAAAGAAAGCTTATCAATCTAAAGAAGTAAAAGAGTTTATCGAGAAAAAATTTGATGGTTCAGTTTTACCATCTTGGTAGGAGCTGACGATAATGATTGAATTAAAAAACATATCCAAAGTATTTTCAACAAAAAAAGGGACTGTTGAGGCTCTTAAGCCTACTTCCCTTAAAGTAGAAAAAGGCGAGGTATTTGGAATCATTGGGTATAGCGGCGCTGGTAAAAGCACATTGATTCGATGTGTAAATTTATTAGAAAAACCAACGACAGGAAATATCATTGTAAACGAACAAGACTTAACAACGTTATCGACAAAAGAACTAGCAAAAGCGAGACAAAAAATCGGAATGATCTTTCAAGGATTCAATTTACTTAAAACTGTTAGCATCTATGAAAATATTGCATTACCTTTACGCCTTGCTGGTATTCCAAAAGTGGAAATTAAAAAAAGGGTAGAAAAATATTTACGCATTGTCGATCTTTTCAATCGAAAAGATGCGTATCCAAGTGAACTTTCTGGCGGTCAAAAACAGCGCGTTGCAATTGCACGTGCACTATCACATGAGCCTGAAGTGTTATTAAGTGACGAAGCAACGAGCGCTTTAGATCCAGAAACAACTGATTCTATTCTTGATTTGTTATTAAAGATTAACGAAGAAATTGGAATTACGATTTTACTCATTACACACGAAATGAACGTTATCCAACGTATATGCGACCGCGTTGCCGTTATGGAACATGGATCTGTAGTCGAAAGCGGGACTGTGAAAGATATTTTCACAAATCCACAACATGTAACAACGAAGAAATTTGTAAATAGCGCATTTGCAGCGAAAATTCCAGAAGAGGTACAGAAAGAACTACAAAGTACTGGAGAAATTGTAACACTTTCTTTTATAGGAAGTTCTTCAGGAGAACCAGCACTAGCTGTCGCCACAAAACGTTTCCAAGTATATCCAAATATTTTATCTGGTAATATTACACAGTTAAAACATGAGGCATATGGGAAACTTGTCGTTCATATGCAAGGTGAAAAAAATGAAGTAAACCGTGCTTTAGCATTCTTACAAGAGAAAGGTATCATCGTAGAGGGAGGGAAAACAGACTATGGAAAACAAGTCCTTTTTGGATGAATGGAGTAAAGTCATATGGGAAGCCACAATCCAAACCTTTCAAATGACATCTATTTCATTACTCATCTCGATCCTTATTGCACTGCCACTTAGTGTAACACTTGTTTTAACAAGACCTGGTGGACAGCACGAAAATAAAATCATTTATCCTATTCTTAATACAATTATTAATATAATTCGCTCTCTTCCATTTATCATTCTATTATTCTTCATCTTACCTTTTACAAAGTTTCTAATGGGAACATCCATTGGCGTGCAAGGTGTGATCGTACCGCTTGTCGTCTTCACAGCTCCTTATATCGCACGTTTAATGGAGACAGCCTTACTAGAAGTAGATCGCGGTGTTATTGAGGCCTATCAAGCAATGGGTATCTCTACTATTAAAATCATTTGGCACGTCATGGTGAAAGAAGCTCGTCCCTCCCTTGTACTTGGATTAACAATTGCAACAATTGGCTTAATTGGCGCAACAGCAATGGCTGGACTCGTAGGTGCTGGAGGGCTAGGGGACTTGGCATACCGCTTCGGACATTTACGCTATGAACCTGAAGTAATGTATGCAACAGTCTTTATTTTAATTATCCTCGTTCAAGGATTACAGTCTTTAGGGAATGGTGTTGCACGAAGATTGAAGAAAGATTAAAAAAAGAAGGCATCTCACCAGGGTGAGATGCCTTCTTTTTTTATCTTTTAAATCCACCTTCTGAATGAATAACTTGCCCAGTAATCCACTCAGCTTCTTCACTTACTAAAAATTTAATGAGTCTAGCTGCATCCTTTGGCTCACCAATTCTGCCAAAAGGAAACATCGGCTTTAACCCTTGTGTTATCTCTTCAGTCATCCATCCTGTATCGGTTGGTCCTGGATTAATTGCATTCACTGTTATTCCTAAATGAGCTACCTCTGCTGACAATGTACTAGTAAGAGCATCAATAGCTCCCTTCGTTGTCGCATAAGCTAGTTCTCCTGCCATAGGACCTTGAAATTGCCCCGAAGTAATATTAACAATTCTACCACCAGATTTCTTATCAAATCTCCGGGCAAATTGACTACTTAACAATGTAGTCGCACGGATATTTACCATGTAATGCTTATCTAGTTCTTCAGCAGTCAACGTAGAGAAATCATTATTCGTAGAGTACGCTGCATTATTAATTAATATATAAGGGTACCCTAATTGTTCAGTAACTTTATTTATAAGCTCTTTCGGTGCATCATTCCGAGTTAAATCTAACTCCATGCTCGATACTCTAACACCGTTTTGCAATAGCTCTTCTTTTAATTGTATTTGTTCATTTTTATCGACGCCCCAAGGCATCTCTTTATCGTAAGCTGTCCAATACGTAAAAAACATATCGTATCCTGCTTCAGCTAATTCTTTACAAATCGCTGCCCCAATACCATCTAGACGACTTACCCCTGTAACAACTGCTACTTTATTTTTTAATTGATTCATCATATACTCCTCCAAGTTTAAAGGGCGCATACTTTATATAAGAGATATAAAATTTCCCACAAAAAAAGACAGATACATAAAATAGGCATCTATCCTTACAAAAGGGATGTACAAGCCAAATATGCAGTCCTTGAATGATTTACAGATAGCTAAATAAACCCTCACTTATGAGAGAAAAATTCATCTATCTAATTTCTAATCATTACAAATTCATCCACATATTAAGTCTTTGTCCCCTTTACATATATCTCTATTCTTAGTTTACCAAAACAGATAAAATGTTACAAAAAATAAAACAATTACTCACAACCTATCCTTGTTCACATTCTCTCCATTGTGAATCTTTTCACATTGAATATATAATAAACTTGTAAATACAATATTGGAGGGATTTCAATGATTATCAATTTTTTAAGAACTGATAAACGTGCTACTTTCATATTATTACTTTTACGTCTTTACATAGGATATACATGGCTCGCTGCTGGGATAGGCAAAGTCTTCGGACAATCTTTTGACGCAAGTGGTTTTCTAAAGGGTGCTATTGCTCAAGCATCAGGTGACCACCCTGCAGTACAAAATTGGTGGGCAGATTTTCTTCAACATTTTGTCCTTCCAAACGCAGACCTATTTAGCTTTTTAGTTCAATGGGGAGAAATTTTAGTAGGTCTAGGTTTAATTTTAGGCGGATTAACAAAAACAGCTGCATTTTTCGGAATCATAATGAATCTTTCATTTTTATTAAGTGGAACTGTTAGTGTAAACCCAAACCTGCTTATTTTGACTATATTCATTTTAGTTGCAGGGCAGAACGCTGGACGTATTGGATTAGATGGCTATATCTCTCCTAAACTTTTCCATAAAAACAACCACGGAACATATAAATTAAGTAAAACTGCGTAGTAACAGTTTACTTTTAAAATATAAATAAGAAAAAGAGCCTGAGTATAGGCTCTTTTTCTTATTTATCCTAATTTAAACTTTTAACGAGCCACGAAAACCTCTGGCAGCATAGTAAGAGTCTGCTCCATTGTGGTACACGAAAACATGTCCGAAGCGATAATCGCAAAATAGAGCACCACCGAGTTCTCGAATATCTGAAGGTGTTTGTACCCAGCTTGATGATTTCATGTCGAAATCCCCAAGTTTTTGCAATTCCCGATATTGTTCTTCAGTTAATAGTTCAATGCCCATAGCATTTGCAACATCAATAACGTTATTTTCTGGTTTATGTTTTTTTCTTGATTCTAACGCTTCAAGATCATAACAAAGACTCCTGCGGCCTTTAGGACTCTCCTTTGAACAATCATAGAAAGCATACTCGTCCTTTTCTTCATCATAACCAACAACATCCGGCTCACCGCCAGTTACTTCCATTTCATTAAGTGACCACAATTTTTCATTATTAGTAGTCAGCTTCGCTTCAACTTTAGCCCATTCAAGACCTTCATGGCGGTTCATGTTTTTCTCAAAACGAGCTTTCAATACTTTCAATAACTCTTCACGTTTTTCTACTAGTAAGTCATTTTTATTTCCTGTCATATTAATCCTCCCTGATATGTGTACGGATAGTAGTTTAAGTATATATTTTATAATAAATCATCTCAATATGAAGAGCGTTTCAACCTTATGTCTTTTACAAACATCCATTATAAAGTCCTAAAACCCTCTACACTCTCTCCAAGAATATAGTGTGAAAACCACATCAAATTCTGCTTCATAATAGCTACATTCATTCCCGGCTGATTAGGACTATATGCCATTCCTTTAAATATAATTAATTCTGTATCAACTTCCATATCCTTTAATCCTTGATATAGATCATATGCATTTGTAATTGGAATTCTTGCATCCTTTTCCCCATGTTGAATTAAGGTAGGCGTACAAGCTGATTTAATATACGTCATAGGTGATGTCTTCGTATATATCTCTCGATCATTCCATGGGGTATTTCCTAAATACATTCTAATAAAATAAGGGATATCTGTATTTACATAATGAGTACTCCAGTTCGTGATTCCGCCTCCAACTGAAATAGCTTTAAACCTGCTACTAAATGTAGAACAGAAAGCTGATATATATCCTCCGTTACTCCATCCCATAACTCCTACTTTATCATTATCTACAATCCCTTGATCAACTAGTTTATCCACCCCTGATATAACATCATCATAGTCAGCGATTCCCTGTTTTCTATAGTTTGCTTTTAAAAATTCATTACCATAACCAGAACTTCCTCTGTAGTTTGGCTCTAAAACGATAAAGCCTTTTTCGATAAACTGTTCAATCGGATATTTCTCATTGAAGCAGTCTGAAAATATCGGAAAGGATGCCCAAGCCGGACCGCCGTGAATTACTACTAATAAAGGATATTTTTTATTTACGTCAAACTCTACTGGCGTTGATAAAACACCTTCTATTTCAAGACCATCACTACTTTTCCATGAGATGATTTCCCTGTTACTTTTAAGTTTCCCTTTGAAAAAGTTATTTTCATCCGTTATTTTTTTATCGTCTAAATAGATTTCAAAGGTTTCATTTGTTATAGCCTTATTATAGGATATATGTTTTCCATCCTTTGTTATAGAAGCATCCATTATAAAGCCATCTACTTTTTCGCTTAATGCTTCTACAGTACCACCTTCAGCTAGTAATCCAATACGATAATTCGTTTTATCCTGCCATCTAATTAAAATTCCTTTAGCTGTCCACTGTAATGGCATAACAGTACTATCAAAATCTGTTACAGGTTGAATTACCTCTCCTGTATTTATATCATATACCTCTAACGTACTGTCTTGTATATGGTTTCTATAGTAATCCTTCTCTCTTATGCTTGCTGTGTAACATATTTTACTGCCTTCAGGAGAAAAGCAGACGCTACCGCCCAACAACTTATCCACATTCAGCTTTTGTAGCTCTCTAGCTTTAGTATGGAGTATGTATAAATCTCCATTTATATAATCCGCCATATTTGAGCTTGGTGTCGCCATAAACACAATCTTCTTCCCATCATTTGAAATATCAAATTCATGGATATGAAAATCCTTACCATCAGTTAATTGATAAACAACTCTTTTCTCGTGTTCATATGTATCACTTTGTATCACCTTTTCTATTTCAATGTAATATAAACAATTATTCTGGTGTTCCTTACCTATATGTTGAAACTCTCCATATAGATCCCTACGCTTCTTTATCTCCACACATTCTTTTGACTGCGTAACATAATAAAGACCCTTGCCAGTAGGACCCCATTTGAATGTACTGACTCCTTCTTTCTCATCAGTAATTTGAACCCCTTCATAACCATCTAGTGACTTAACAAAGATCTGATTTTTCCCATTACCAACGGGGCTAAGATATGCTATATCCCTAGAATTTGGAGACCATAATGGGCATGTACTTTCTATATCTCCATTTATCAATAAACAACTCTGTCCCTTTTCTTTTCCATATATCCATACATGATTCCTATATGTATTGTCTTTCCAGTTAGCCGTCTTCTTAACAAACGCTACGTTTTTACCATCATCACTTATGTTTGTACTTGATAAGGTTGGTAATGAAATAATCTCTTCTATACTTAGATATGTTTTTTTATTCACTTTCATCAATATCCCCCCTTGAAATGTCCATAAATCTCTCGTCTCTTTTTGTCGTAATAAAGGAGATTTTTCACAGATACTTAAAATGATAACGGAAAATTCAGATAAACAAAAGTAAAACATTAATCTATAGGGTTCTATCCACTTACCAATTCTAGATGTTCTTTTTCGGCACAAAAACACCCCTTTAGATAAAATATCTAAAGGGGTGCAAATTTGTAAATTTATTTTAAAGCTATAACTATATTTATTAACCTACCAATCTCCTACTCAACAGTAACAGATTTAGCTAAGTTACGTGGCTTATCAACGTCACACTCGCGGTGAAGTGCTGCGTAGTATGAGATAAGTTGTAATGGAATAACTGCTACTAGCGGTGCTAGTGCTTCATGGACAGCTGGTAATACGAAGCTGTCACCTTCCATTTCTAAGCCTTTCATTGAGATGATACATGGGTTAGCACCGCGTGCTACTACTTCTTTCACGTTACCACGAATTCCAAGGTTTACGTGCTCTTGTGTAGCAAGTGCGATAACTGGTGTACCATTTTCGATTAAAGCGATTGTACCGTGTTTTAACTCTCCTCCAGCGAATCCTTCTGCTTGGATGTAAGAGATTTCTTTTAGTTTTAACGCACCTTCTAATCCTACGTAGAAGTCTACGCTACGTCCGATGAAGAAACAGTTACGCGTTGTTGCTAAAAATTGTTTTGCTAATGCGTCCATTTCTTCTTTTTGATCACAAAGTTCTATCATTGCATTTGCTACAAGTCCTAGTTCGTGTGTTAAATCGAAATCAAGAACTTCACCTTTTGCTTTAGCAATATCAGCTGCTAAAATTGAAAGTACTGCAAGCTGTGCTGTGTAAGCTTTCGTTGATGCAACTGCAATTTCTGGTCCAGCGTATAATGGAAGTGTATAATCAGCTTCACGAGAAAGAGTAGAACCAGGCACGTTTGTAATTGTTAATGCTTTATGACCCATTTCATTTGTTTGTACAAGTACTGCACGGCTATCAGCTGTTTCACCACTTTGTGAAATGTAAATGAAGAATGGTCTTTCTGTTAATAATGGCATGTTGTAAGAGAATTCACTTGCTACATGTACTTCAACTGGCATGTTTGCAAACTTCTCGATAAATTGTTTTCCAACAAGACCTGCATGATAACTCGTTCCACATGCAATGATGTAAATACGATCGCTATCTAAAATCGCATTGCGGATGTCTTGATTTAATTCAATTTCGCCATTTTCATCTTGATACTTTTGAATTATATTACGGATTACAAGTGGTTGCTCATCGATTTCTTTAAGCATGAAGTGAGGATATGTTCCCTTTTCAATATCACTTGCGTCTAATTCCGCTGTAAAAGGTGCACGTTCAATCGTTTCACCTTGTAAGTTTTTAATTGTAATACTTTCTTTCGTTACGATTACGATTTCTTTATCCATTAACTCAATAAATTGATCTGTAACTTGTAACATCGCCATAGCGTCGCTTGCCACAACATTAAAGTTGTCACCAACACCTACTAATAGCGGGCTTTTGTTTTTAGCAACATAAATCATGTTTGGATTTTCAGCATCAAGTAATCCGATTGCATAAGAGCCATGTAAAAGAGATAGCGTATTACGGAACGCTTCTTCTACACTTAATCCTGTGCTCACTTGTTGTTCCATAAGCTGTACGATAATCTCTGTATCTGTTTCACTTACGAACGTTACATCTTGTAAATATTCCTTTTTCACTAATTCATAGTTTTCAATTACACCGTTATGAACTAGTGTAAAGCGTTTTGATGTACTTTGATGCGGATGCGCGTTTACTTTACTTGGAACACCGTGTGTAGCCCAGCGTGTATGTCCGATACCTACGCTTGCTGCTACGTTCTCATCTACGATTTCACGAAGTTTTGCGATACGGCCTTTTTCTTTGTATACAACAACACCGTTCTCTGCTTGTACTGCAATACCTGCTGAATCATATCCACGATATTCTAGCTTTTCTAAACCTTTTAATAAAATTTCCTTTGCATCTTGCTCTCCAATAAATCCTACGATTCCACACATGTTTAGTCGCCGTTACAAATGCTTACACTGCTCTGCGAACATGTAACGACATAGTCCGATACCATTTTTATTTATACTAAAAAACGGATTACATATTGCTAGCCCTGTAAGCTTGTAACGGCTTTCACCTTCCTCTCGATTGGGTTTAAGTCCGTATATACTTATACAGCTAGTTTTCATCCGTTCCTCTTCTCTCATCACACTTTCACCTTTGTCCACTAAGTCACCTTAATGATTTAAGTAAAAGTTTGCGGTTGTGATGAACAACCGGGAGTCATCCGCCGAAATCTCGATAAACCCCACCTCGTCAACTACACTATTTGTAGTTCTGGCGCTTTTATAATTTACAATATTTCCTTTGAGAAAAAGAACAAGACCATCTTATAACAAACATGGATAAACCGTCAATGAAATTTTTTTCATCGTCTATAAAACATATGAAAAAGGAGCACTTATTGTGCTCCTTTTTCATATAAATTCAGCTAATTATTCAGCGCCAACTTCAGCTTTCACAACTTCTACAATGCGATGTACAAATGCATCACAAACTTCTTGTGTTGGTGCTTCTGCCATTACACGAATAAGTGGCTCTGTTCCAGATGGACGAACAAGAATACGGCCATCACCGTTCATTTCTTCCTCTACAACACGAATAATTTCTTTAATTTTTTCATTTTCTAATGCTAATTTTTTATCTGTTACACGAACGTTTACTAGCAATTGTGGGAATTTCGTCATTTCTCCTGCAAGCTCAGATAATGGTTTTTTCGTCATTTTCATGATGTTTACAAGTTGAAGTGCACTTAACATTCCGTCACCAGTTGTAATGTAATCAAGTAAGATAATATGGCCTGATTGTTCTCCACCTAAGTTGTAACCACCGCGTTTCATCTCTTCCATTACGTAGCGGTCACCAACTGCTGTTTTATCGCTTGTAATATTGTTTGCTTCAAGTGCTTTGTAGAAACCTAAATTACTCATAACAGTTGAAACAACTGTATTATGTTTTAATTGACCAGTTTCTTTCATGTATTTCGCACAAATAAACATAATTTGATCACCGTCAACGATGTTTCCTTTTTCGTCTACAGCAATTAAACGGTCGCCATCGCCATCAAAAGCAAGTCCGATGTCAGCACCTTTTTCTTTTACTAATTCAGCCAATACTTCTGGATGTGTAGATCCTACACCTTCGTTAATATTCATACCGTTCGGTGAAGTCCCCATTGTTGAAATATCAGCTTCTAAATCTGCAAATAAGTATGGAGCTAAAGAAGATGTGGCACCATGTGCACAATCTAAAGCGATATGTAGGCCAGAGAAGTCTTCTTCAACAGTTTGTTTAATGTATTGTAAATATTTTTGTCCACCTTCAAAGTAATCGCTCACTTGTCCAAGGTTAGTACCTGTTGGACGTGGTAGTTCATCAACTTCTTTGTCTAATAAAGCTTCAATTTCAGCTTCTTGCTCATCTGTTAATTTAAAGCCGTCTGAACCAAAGAATTTAATACCGTTATCTTGTACTGGATTATGAGATGCAGAAATCATAACACCCGCTTGTGCGTCTAGTGCTTTTGTTAAATAAGCAACACCCGGTGTAGAAATAACGCCAAGGCGCATTACTTCTGCTCCAGTTGATAATAGACCTGCTACTAAAGCTCCTTCTAACATATGGCCAGATACACGTGTATCACGACCGATAATTACTTTTGGACGATCTGTATCTTTTGTTAATACATAACCACCAAAACGCCCAATTTTGAAAGCTAATTCAGGTGTTAACTCCTTATTTGCAACTCCGCGTACTCCATCTGTACCAAAATATTTACCCATTATGATTCGCTCCTTTTTCTTGCTCTTTTTGATTATGGTTATCTACTGTTGGTTCTTGACTAGTTTCTTTATCTTTATCTTGATTTTGGTTTTGATTATTTTCCTGTTCCGTTTCCTTTTCTGGATCGGGTTCAGGATTTTTTGGCTTCTCATTTTGATTTTCTTGATTGGTGTTTGAATCCGGTTGTTGACCGTTACCCTGTACTTCTTTATCTGGTTTTTCTTTCTTTACAATAGTAACTTTAGCACTTTTTTGTTTTGGCTCTATTGAAATATTACCAGGACCACTCACTTGAATAGAAATATCTTTCGTCCCTGAAGATACATTTTGCAGATTAATTACCGCTGTTATTTGAGCAGCTGTTATTTTATCTACTATACTTGCTTCTCCTGAAATATCAACACTTATCTTTTCATCTTGCGGCGAAATTAGCTGAGCCGTAACATCTTTAGAAAGTCCATTTTTTTGGATTGGGATACCATCAATCGTTTTTGTTTTCGTTTGTTTTGTTTTTTGTACTCCCACCGAAACCTTCACTTGATTCGGTTTTGCACTTGTTACACCCTTGGGTAATAAAACAGAGGCATCGAATGTTGTAGACTCTGTCAATTGACTAAAATCTACTTCGACCCCCTCTAGCGATTGTATATTATCCAAAATATCTTTTGGACCAGCTATCGTTACTTCTCTCGGCTCGACACTGATATTTGTAACTGCCAACCCTTCTGCTAAACTCCCCTTCTTCGTATACGTTACAGGAACAGTTTTTTCAGTATTATTGGCTGTAGTTTGCGTTGCCACATTCAACGTTACACTAATCTTAGATGGACTTGTTCTTACATTTAAACGTTTTCCTTCTTTATTGTATAATGTAACTTCGGGCGTTTTTGTAACAGTTTTATTAACACCTTTTAAATCAACATACGCTTTGGCAGATGAAATGCTTTCAATTTCTTCTTTCGTCCCAACTACCTCAACAGTATCCGGTTTAAGGCTTGATTTTTCGAGAGTAGCCCCCGCTGGCATCTGATCCTCATTTGATAATTTCAAATCTACATGAACATATTTTCTCGCCTTTTCATGAAGAGTAACTTTAATTGTTGATGGCTGAACTGTTCCTTTCACATCATCTGGAAGCCCGTTCGTTTTTAAAGAAATCTCATAAGTTCCTTTTGGACTATCTCGCAAATCAATTGGTATGTCAAATTGTTTTTTTGCTTTTACTGTAGCAACTGATGCTTTTGGGCCTTCTAACTTCACCTTAACGCCCTCTGCTGGAATACCACTTACAATATATTTCTCCTCATCATACTTAAGGTTAATCGCATAATTAGTTAATGTTTCTTTCGTATCATTTGCAAAAGGTAATATACCTGATGTCGTATTTTTTTCAGTTAACGTCGCTGACATAAAAAGCATACACGCCAATAGTAATGAGATCCCTTTTAAAAACCAATGATTTTCCATTAACTTATCCATGACGCTTTCTCCTCCAATTCCATAAAGACGAAGAAGTCGTTTTTTCGTTCCCACTAAATTCAGCTAATAACATATCCTTCAGCTGTTCTGTCTTCAAATCACGATGCAACTTACCATTTTTCGTTAAAGAAATTTGACCAGTTTCTTCAGACACAACTACTGTAATACTATCAGTAACTTCACTAACTCCCATTGCAGCACGATGTCTAGTTCCTAATTCTTTAGAAATAAACGGACTTTCTGATAATGGAAGATAGCATGCTGCTGCTTTAATTGTACTTCCTTGCATAATTACCGCTCCGTCATGAAGAGGTGTATTTGGAATGAAAATATTAATAAGTAATTCCGATGATACGTTTGCATTCAGCGGAATACCCGTTTCCACATAATCACCCATACCGGTCTCTTTTGACAAAGTAATTAATGCACCAATTCTACGTTTCCCCATATATTCGGTTGCTTTTGCTATCGCTGTTGCAACCATTTCAGGTTCATCATCCTCATGCGGTCCACCACGCGAAAATAAACTCCCGCGCCCTAGCTGCTCAAGTGCTCTTCGCAATTCTGGCTGAAAGATAATAATAACGGCTAAAAATCCCCATGTTAATACTTGTTCAGTTAGCCAAGATAACGTATGCAATTCAAGGAAAATACTAATCATCTTAACGACAATGATAACTGTAATCCCTTTTAAAAGTTGAACAGCTTTCGTCCCTCGGATTATGAGAATCAGCTTATATATAATAAACCATACAATGGCAATATCTAATGCCGTACTAAGATATTTCAAAATGGTCGTATCTTCAAAAGGCATGCTATCCCTTCCTCCTACTTACGAGCAATTCTATCCATATATTGAAATATTGTTTTATGCTCTATCTGTATGTATTTCCAACAACTAGTTAATTATACCATACATGAAACAAACGACAATTACAAACAACCCCCTTTAGCTCAAATTGGTAAGATGTCAAACATTTTTATCTTACAGTATAATATAAATCATTATTATACGCCTATTTTCAAATAAAAAAAGCAACTTCTCAGTTGCTTTTCTTACATTTATTTTAGTTTTTCACCGAATAAAGAACCCATTAAAGCAACTGCTGTTGTTGCCGTTCTATTTCTCTCATCTAAAATCGTATTTACCTCAACAAATTCAGCAGATGTGATAATATCAGCTTCCGCTAACATTTCCATCGCCAAGTGGCTTTCACGATAAGATAGACCACCAATTACAGGCGTTCCAACACCTGGTGCATCATGAGGATCAAGACCATCTAAATCTAATGATAAGTGTACACCATCAGTATGAGATAAATATGCGATTGTTTCTTCCATAACAGCCGTCATCCCCATACGATCAATTTCATGCATCGAGAACACTTTAATACCTTCATTGCGAATGAAGTCTTTTTCTCCTTCATCTAATGCACGCGCACCGATAATTACAACATTCTCTTTTTTCACCTTTGGATATGCTCCGTATAAATCTACAAGTGAAGAATGTCCATAACCTAAACTTGCTGCAAGTGACATACCGTGAATATTTCCAGATGGTGAAGTTTCCTCTGTATTTAAATCACCGTGTGCATCATACCAAATAACACCTAAGTTTTTATAATGTTTGGCTACACCAGCTAATGTACCGATAGCAATACTATGGTCACCACCTAATACAAGTGGAAAACGACCTTCTTCTATAATATGATCCACCTTACTTGCTAATTCATTACATACAGTTGCAACTTGTGTAAGGTTTCTTAATTTTGTATTTTCATCTACCTCTTTTTCTCTCTCTATACATATATCTCCCATATCTTTAACGTCATATCCAATTTCTTCAATTCTTTCAATTACCCCTGCATAACGGATCGCGCTCGGTCCCATATCAACTCCACGACGCATCTGTCCTAAATCCATTGGAACTCCAATAACTGAAATTTCTTTTTTCATAGATAGTATCCCCCTTTTATGCCTTCACTAAATATTTTAAATCTTTTATATAGTCTGACTCAACTCGACATTTTTTTGTATGGATATACAATTTATTCACTTATATTCACGTTGAAAATCAAATTTCAAGACTATTCTATGTATAAAGTTAACTTAATGAAACAATCGCAATCACTATTATCAAATAATAATAATAAAACACTCCTACATTTAGAAGTGTTTTTCTGACGCTATTTTCCATACTGCTGCAATATTCTTCGTTGTCATTTCAATATTTTCTTCTGCTACTCTATATGCTTCTTCTAGTGTCATCGGTCTTGTTGTAATACTAAATACCGCATCTATTCCTTTCTCGTAAACAGCTAGATAATCAGATGATACAGACCCTCCAATAGCAATTACAGGCACAGAAAAACGTTTCGCACGCCCCGCAACACCAACAGGAGCCTTCCCATATGCAGTTTGTTCATCTATTCTACCTTCACCAGTTATAATGAGATCTGCATCTTCTATATGTTTATCGAAATTTGTATAATTCAATACAATTTCAACGCCCCTTCGCAAGTCTCCCTTTAACACTGAAATAACAGCCGCTCCCATTCCTCCTGCTGCCCCTGCACCAGGTATTTCAGATACATCAAAAGATACATATCGTTTAAGGATATTCGCGTAATGTTTTAAATTCTCATCTAGCTCTTTCATCATCTCTACATTCGCACCCTTTTGTCTCCCAAATACGAAAGATGCCCCCTGCATTCCGACTAATGTATTATCCACATCACAGGCCGCTTCTATCTTTACTCCCTTTAAGCGTGGGTCCAGTTGTGAAAAATCAATAGCACCAATTGAATGTAATGTGCCTCCAGATGGATCTATTACTTCACCCTTGTCATTTATAAATCTTACTCCTAAAGCTGCTAACATACCTGCCCCACCATCATTTGTAGCACTTCCTCCAAGTCCTAAAATTATGTACCCCACTCCTTGATCTAGCGCATGTAATATAAGTTCTCCTGTTCCTTTTGTCGTTGTAATAAGTGGGTTGCGCTTTTCAACTGGAACGTGCTGTAATCCTGATGCTGCTGCCATTTCAATAAACGCTGTCTTTTTATCTTTAGAAATGCCATAAAAAGCTTGTACACCTTCTCTAAGCGGTCCTGTCACACTAATTGATATAATTCTCCCCCCTGTAGCATCAACAAGTGATTCAACCGTCCCTTCTCCTCCATCTCCAATTGGTATTTTCACATACTCTGCATTAGGAAAAATCGCTCTAAAACCTCTTTCAATAGCTCCACATACTTCTATAGCTTTTAGGCTTTCTTTATATGAATCAGATGCAATAACAACTTTCACAATTATCCCCCCATCCCTTATTTTTACGTTTTCTTCATTTTAAACGATAAATATAAAAGTTGTCTTTTTAAACACAAAAAAGCTTACATCGTATGATGTAAGCTTTTTCTATTTAGATGGAGCCTAGCGGGATCGAACCGCTGACCTCCTGCGTGCAAGGCAGGCGCTCTCCCAGCTGAGCTAAGGCCCCTTAGTAATAAAGCGGAAGACGGGATTCGAACCCGCGACCCCAACCTTGGCAAGGTTGTATTCTACCACTGAACTACTTCCGCGAAAATGGTGAGCCATGAAGGATTCGAACCTTCGACCCTCTGATTAAAAGTCAGATGCTCTACCAACTGAGCTAATGGCTCGTAAATGGCTGGGCTAGCTGGATTCGAACCAGCGCATGACGGAGTCAAAGTCCGTTGCCTTACCGCTTGGCTATAGCCCATTAATATTTACTAGTATGGTTATCTTCTCAAAAAAATAAACCCTTTCAGGTTATTTTAAAGAAAATGGTGGAGGGGGGCAGATTCGAACTGCCGAACCCGAAGGAGCGGATTTACAGTCCGCCGCGTTTAGCCACTTCGCTACCCCTCCGACATTTAAACATATATGGTGGAGGATGACGGGATCGAACCGCCGACCCCCTGCTTGTAAGGCAGGTGCTCTCCCAGCTGAGCTAATCCTCCAAAAGTGGTGACCCGTACGGGATTCGAACCCGTGTTACCGCCGTGAAAGGGCGGTGTCTTAACCACTTGACCAACGGGCCAAAAATTTAAAAACTTTTCCAAGCTTCCAACCGGGCTTGAACCGGTGACCTCTTCCTTACCATGGAAGTACTCTACCAGCTGAGCTATGGAAGCATAATGGCTCCGCAGGTAGGAATCGAACCTACGACCGATCGGTTAACAGCCGATAGCTCTACCGCTGAGCTACTGCGGAACAATACAAGCCTGGCAACGTCCTACTCTCACAGGGACAAGGTCCCAACTACCATCGGCGCTAGAGAGCTTAACTTCCGTGTTCGGTATGGGAACGGGTGTGACCTCTCTGCCATCATTACCAGACTTTTATCATTATACACATTCTTTTCAGAATGTCAAAAGGAATTTTAAATATATATTCCTTCAAAACTAGATAACATTGCTACATATTATATGGTTAAGTCCTCGATCTATTAGTATTCGTCAGCTCCACATGTCACCATGCTTCCACCTCGAACCTATCAACCTGATCATCTTTCAGGGATCTTACTAGCTTACGCTATGGGAAATCTCATCTTGAGGGGGGCTTCATGCTTAGATGCTTTCAGCACTTATCCCTTCCGCACATAGCTACCCAGCTATGCCCTTGGCAGAACAACTGGTACACCAGCGGTGCGTCCATCCCGGTCCTCTCGTACTAAGGACAGCTCCTCTCAAATTTCCTACGCCCACGACGGATAGGGACCGAACTGTCTCACGACGTTCTGAACCCAGCTCGCGTACCGCTTTAATGGGCGAACAGCCCAACCCTTGGGACCGACTACAGCCCCAGGATGCGATGAGCCGACATCGAGGTGCCAAACCTCCCCGTCGATGTGGACTCTTGGGGGAGATAAGCCTGTTATCCCCGGGGTAGCTTTTATCCGTTGAGCGATGGCCCTTCCATGCGGAACCACCGGATCACTAAGCCCGACTTTCGTCCCTGCTCGACTTGTAGGTCTCGCAGTCAAGCTCCCTTATGCCTTTGCACTCTACGAATGATTTCCAACCATTCTGAGGGAACCTTTGGGCGCCTCCGTTACACTTTAGGAGGCGACCGCCCCAGTCAAACTGCCCACCTGACACTGTCTCCCGGGTCGATAAGACCCGTAGGTTAGAATTTCAATACAGTCAGGGCGGTATCCCACCAGCGCCTCCACCGAAGCTAGCGCTCCGGTTTCAATGGCTCCCGCCTATCCTGTACAAACTGTACCAAAATTCAATATCAGGCTACAGTAAAGCTCCACGGGGTCTTTCCGTCCTGTCGCGGGTAACCTGCATCTTCACAGGTACTATAATTTCACCGAGTCTCTGGTTGAGACAGTGCCCAAATCGTTACACCTTTCGTGCGGGTCGGAACTTACCCGACAAGGAATTTCGCTACCTTAGGACCGTTATAGTTACGGCCGCCGTTTACTGGGGCTTCAGTTCAGAGCTTCGCTTACGCTAACCCCTCTCCTTAACCTTCCAGCACCGGGCAGGTGTCACCCCCTATACTTCGCCTTACGGCTTCGCAGAGAGCTGTGTTTTTGCTAAACAGTCGCTTGGGCCTATTCACTGCGGCTTTCCGTTAAGAAAGCACCCCTTCTCCCGAAGTTACGGGGTCATTTTGCCGAGTTCCTTAACCAGAGTTCTCTCGCACACCTTAGGATTCTCTCCTCGCCTACCTGTGTCGGTTTGCGGTACAGGCACCTTTTATCTCGCTAGAAGCTTTTCTTGGCAGCGGGGAATCAAAGACTTCGCTCCATAAGGAGCTTCCCCATCACAGCTCAGCCTTCACGATAAGCGGATTTGCCTACTTATCAGCCTAACTGCTTGGACGTGCACAACCAATCGCACGCTTCTTCTATCCTTCTGCGTCCCTCCATTGCTCAAACGATAAAGAGGTGGTACAGGAATATCAACCTGTTGTCCATCGCCTACGCCTGTCGGCCTCGGCTTAGGTCCTGACTAACCCTGAGCGGACGAGCCTTCCTCAGGAAACCTTAGGCATTCGGTGGACGGGATTCTCACCCGTCTTTCGCTACTCATACCGGCATTCTCACTTCTAAGCGCTCC
>NZ_JBBOZF010000001.1:1370000-1435000 GCF_038008465.1 Bacillus sp. CH_48
ATTCAACTAGCACTTGTTCTTCCCTAACAACAGAGTTTTACGACCCGAAAGCCTTCATCACTCACGCGGCGTTGCTCCGTCAGACTTTCGTCCATTGCGGAAGATTCCCTACTGCTGCCTCCCGTAGGAGTCTGGGCCGTGTCTCAGTCCCAGTGTGGCCGATCACCCTCTCAGGTCGGCTACGCATCGTTGCCTTGGTGAGCCGTTACCTCACCAACTAGCTAATGCGACGCGGGTCCATCCATAAGTGACAGCCGAAGCCGCCTTTCAATTTCGAACCATGCAGTTCAAAATGTTATCCGGTATTAGCCCCGGTTTCCCGGAGTTATCCCAGTCTTATGGGCAGGTTACCCACGTGTTACTCACCCGTCCGCCGCTAACTTCATAAGAGCAAGCTCTTAATCCATTCGCTCGACTTGCATGTATTAGGCACGCCGCCAGCGTTCATCCTGAGCCAGGATCAAACTCTCCAATAAAGTTAGTTTGTCTAGCATCTAAAAATAAAAATTGACGTTTCACGTTGTTTGTTTCGTTCAGTTTTCAAAGAACTACTTGGTCGCTCATTTGCGACTTCCTTATGTTAACATCTTCATTTTTCAATGTCAACTAAGTTTTTCAATTTCTTTTTTGTCGTTTTCTGCGTTTCCGCATCAGCGACGTTTATTAATTTACCATATACAAACTATTAACGTCAATACTTTTTAATAAAAAGTTCTTCTTCTTACATAACGAATACATTCCTCTGCGTTAGCAACTCTCCGAAACAAACAAAAAATGATTTTATATCTTTCTTCCATCGCCTTTTTTACAACTTCATGAATACGCTCATCTTCAAAATCAAATAAAAGTTCCTCTAACTCTCTCTTTAATATGTATTCCATCTCTTTTCTCTCTTCTTTTGTCAACATCAGCCCAAGCAAATGATCACCTCAATAATTCCTTACGTAACAATAAACGTTCCGCTCATTTTCACTTATTACAATCCTATCATTCATTATATCCACTACTTACGATATTAATCCTTTGTTCTCTTTTTTATATTTCCAGCATATATGTAACTGAAAAGGATTGGACAAAGGGGCGTAATATTATGTTTTTCTTTTTTATTACGAGTAAAAGAACTTTTAAACACATTAGCTTAATAGTGATACTTTCCTTATTTACAGCATGGCTACTCTTTTTAAAAACATATTCACATGAATCTGCTTTTTCAACTGCTACAGGCCCTAAAGTAATTTACAAAGGAGATACCGCTAAAAAGCAAGTTGCATTTACGTTTGATATTAGTTGGGGAGACAAAAAAGCAATTCCAATCCTTGATACTCTTAAAGAAAGAGAAATTAAGAATGCAACCTTCTTCCTTTCTGCTGCATGGGCCGAAAGACACCCCGATATTGTAGAGCGCATCATGAAAGATGGACACGAAATCGGTAGTATGGGTTACAATTACACATCTTATACTTCTCTAGAGACGAATGAAATAAGACGAGACCTTTTACGAGCACAAGATGTTTTTACAAAACTTGGTGTAAAACAAGTCAAACTGTTACGTCCACCTAGTGGCGAATTTAACAAGGCAACCCTTAAAATTGCAGAATCACTTGGATACACCGTCGTGCATTGGAGTAATAATTCAAACGATTGGAAAAACCCAGGTGTAAACCACATCGTTTCCACCGTCTCTAATAATTTGAAAGGTGGAGATATTGTCTTATTACACGCATCCGATTCTGCCCTTCAAACAAATAGAGCTTTACCGCTGCTCCTGCAAAAATTAAAAAGTGATGGATATGAGCAAATATCCGTATCACAACTTATTTCCAACACAAGTACGAAAAGTGAAGATGTGAAATAGCTTCGTCCCTACTACTCTTCACGTATAAAAAGCTCTACTACCTTTCAAGAAGGTGGTAGAGCTTTTTTAATCACACCATTTCCAGTAATATAACTGCCGGTGTATAAAACCTCTCTCTATTAAGCAGGTTTACTCGTTTTTCCGATTAAACGATGTAATACAAGTAATTGATATGCATTACATAACAATAGCGGTATAACCATTAAATATAACCAATCTGTATCATTAATCCGAAGCGCCGGTACCCATTCAAGAATTGTTACAACAACCATAAAGAACAGAGCTGGCACAAATGCTTTTTTATTTGTTTCTTTACTTTTTACATAAGCAACAATTGCTCCAAACACAAATAAAATTCCAGCAACAAGTATGTTATTCCCCAATGAGACTTCCCCATTTGCAATAAGTACAGACCTTAAATACACAAAATCAAATAATACGAATGCAATAAAGAAGAGCTGGACTGCATTCCATAAAGACGATGAGCGAAACATCCCTAGTCCAAAACGATGGATTGTTAAATATGCAAAGAATCCCATTTGACTTATAACGCTAAAAATAAATCCTACACCCATCAACCAGAAAGATACCGCTAAAATCTCCTTAACGTCGAAATTTTGAAAAAATTCATTGTACCTGTCCCACTCCAAAACAAAACCAATAATAACTGTGCTAATCCCACCAAGAAACAACGTCGTTAAAAATAGTCGTACCCACTTGCGGCTATTCACAACACATCCCCCATTATCCTTATATTTCTAATTAAATTGTATCAATGACAATTTCAAAAAGCTAGCCATGTTCATGTATAAATTCCTTAAAGATATTTATATTAAAAAGAGAGAACTGTGCTGAAAGGAGTTCCAACTTATGAAACGGATACTATTCATTTTCGTTTCTTCTTTTCTACTTATCGCACTTGTAGCATGCGCACAAGGAAAAGAAACGAAATCCGAACTAGATTACGATCAAACAAAGAAAATGATTGTTGATATTTTAAAAACAGATCAAGGTAAGAAAGCTATTCAAGATGTATTAACTGATGAAAAAATGAAACAAGCACTCATACTAGATGAAACAGTAGTAAAGAAAACGATTGAAGATGCAATGGTATCCGATAAAGGGCAACAATTCTGGGAAAAGCTCTTTAAAGATCCTGAGTTCTCATCGAAGTTCGCTAAAAGTATGGGGAAAGAACAAACCCAATTAATGAAAACCTTATTAAAAGACCCTGAATACCAAGCAGGCGTTATAGAAATCATGAAAAATCCTGAAGTAGAAAAAATGATGTTACAAACAATGAAGAGTAAAGAATACCGTCAATATCTACAACAAGTACTAACAGAAACTGCTGAAAGTCCACTCTTCCAATCCAAGATGATTGATATCATTAGTAAAGGTGTACAAAAGGCTGAAAAAGGTGGATCTGATAAGAAAGAAGCAGGCGGTGACGGTGGTTCTCAAGGCGAGAAGAAGGAAGAACAGTGAAAATAATAACTATAATAACGAGTGGACAATGTATAAATTGTCCACTCGTTATTACTTTATCTTGCTATTAACAGACAAAATGGCCCTCTAGTTAAGCGAAAAGTTTACTAGTAACAAAACCCTTATTGTTGCCAGTAACAGATGAACTCCACTGATTAAAGTTTCACTTTATTTTTGTGTAACAGCTGTTTTATCAATTACCACTTCGGCTATTTTACTATAAATAATGCCGGTTGTATGTGTATCTTCATATACTGAAGGAGCAAAGTCTTCTTTATTCCAATCAGGTTGTTGCAGCGGAATACGACCAAGAACATTCGTTTGTAGTTCGGTAGCCAACTTATCTCCCCCGCCTCTTCCAAATACATATTCTTTCTCACCAGTTACCTTACTTTCAAAATATGCCATGTTCTCAACAACACCGAGAATACTATGTTCAGTGCGTAATGCCATCGCTCCAGCACGCGCTGCTACAAACGCAGCTGTTGGATGAGGCGTCGTTACAATAATCTCTTTGCAAGATGGCAACATTGAGTGCACATCTAACGCAACATCACCTGTTCCTGGTGGTAAATCTAGTACTAAATAATCTAAATCGCCCCATTCCACTTCTGTGAAGAAGTGGTTTAACATTTTCCCAAGCATAGGTCCTCTCCAAATAACTGGTGCATTATCCTCTACAAAGAAGCCCATTGAGATTACCTTTACACCTAAACGTTCCACCGGAATTATCTTGTCACCTCTTACGATGGGACGTTTTTCTATCCCCATCATGTCTGGCACACTAAAACCGTAAATGTCCGCATCAATAATACCAACTTTTTTTCCTAAACGAGCTAAAGCAACTGCAAGGTTAACGGAAACGGTTGATTTTCCCACGCCACCTTTTCCACTCGCTACTGCTAAGAATGTCGTTTTTGAATTTGGTGACAATAAAGATTCACTTTGCTCTGCTTCTTGTTCTGGTGCAAACTGAGCTAATTCCTCTTCTGTAAATTCTGCAAAACGAAGTCCAACTGTTGCTGCTCCAAGTTCTTTTACTAACTTTACAATTCCAGACTGCAACTGCATTTGTTCCGCTGTACCAGTTTTTACGATTGCAATTTTGACACTCACATGTTCCTTCTCAGGCTTGACTGTTACCTCTTTAATTGCACTTGTTTCTTTTAATGTTTTATGTAAAAACGGATCTACAATCCCTTCTAACGCTTCAACCACTTGTTCTTTCGTTACCATAATTAACCCAGCCCCCTGTATGAAAAATAACGTAATGTTAATTGAATTCATCTTTGTTTATTCTTCAAATTAATGCGTTTACATTTCCAGTATAACATATTTTCCGAAAACTTCGTTAACGAGAGAAACTCAAAAAAATCCTCCTTATTCTGGAGGATTTCCTTTTTCCGTGAAATAACGCAATATACCACGGTATATTGCAGCTGCTACCTTCTGTTGATATTTCTCCGAATTTAACATATACCTTTCGTTCACATTCGATAAAAAGCCGGCTTCAATTAAAGCACCTGGTGTTTTCGCATACTTCAATAAGTATACGTGAGAAATTGTTTTAGCAGAACGATTCGTATTTTCTAAACTCGTTCTCAATTCAGCCTGTATAAATTTAGCAGCACGTTCATTTTCAATTGAAGAGCGATAGTAGAATGTTTGTGCGCCTTTCGATCCACTACTAGTTAAAGCATTTAAATGAATGCTTGCAAAAAAGTCTATATCTGGTTTATTGATGATTTCTACACGTTTTTTTAAATCCTCCGCTTTACGTCTACTATATGACTTTGTATCTTTGTTAGCTAAATCATAATCTCCCTCACGCGTTAAAATAACTAGTGCACCTTGTTCTTGTAAATAGTCTTGTACCTTTTTTGTAATTTCAAGCGTAATATCCTTTTCTATAATATCCTTTCCACCAACAGCCCCTCCATCTGGTCCACCATGCCCAGCATCTAATACGATTACTTTCCCTGATAAGGGTAAATTCCAAGCTCGCCACGATTTTGTGATTTGAAATTCTTGTTTGACTAAAAAAAACAAAACAACCGCAGCGAGTGCAAAAGAGATAATTCGAATTCTCTTCATACCTTTCCTCCTCCAGCTAGTCCCTCTAATTACTTATATGGGACAAGAGGAAAGTTTATGCTTGTCTTAATGAAGCTTTAATCGATATCTTCTTTCACCTTTTTCATACCCTTCTTGCCACCACAATCCTATAAACTGCTGACAAGATTCAAAAAGTAATTCCTCATCTTTCAACTTTATTTCTCGCATAGTCATACTCGTTAAAAATTGAAATAGCGTTTCAGTTAATTGTTGTTCTTCTTCTAAAGCTCTATATTTCACATCAAAAAACGATTCACCATAATAACCAAATTTACTATATCTCGCTCCTAATAAATAAGATTCTATCCCTAATTCAATACAGTAATCTTCATACTGACGATGAAGCTCTTGCATTTGAAAGGCATCACGAATATTTGAGCGCAATGTTTTTAATGATAATTCTCGCAGCATCTTCCGCTCGTATTTTAACTGCTTTTCTTTTTGTTTTTCTTGTAAGCTGACAATGACATTCATAGTACTTATAAACCTCCCTAATACGTATTAGTCTAAACTTCTAAAGAAGAAGCATACGCGAGGCCGTAGCACTAAAATATTCCAAGCTAAAAAAATTGTAAAAGAGGAATGAAACACAAAAAAACCCCAACCAAAATGGTTGGGGTTTGTAGTTCGCAAAAATTAACGTTTTGAGAACTGAGGTGCACGACGTGCGCCTTTAAGACCGTATTTTTTACGCTCTTTCATACGTGCGTCACGAGTTAATAGACCTGCACGTTTTAGTGTTAGACGGTATTCTGGATCAGCTTTTAATAAAGCGCGAGAAATACCGTGACGAATAGCACCAGCTTGACCAGTGTATCCACCACCATTTACGTTTACAAGTACATCGTAGTTACCTAAAGTTTCTGTTGCAACTAGAGGTTGTTTCACTACTTCACGTAATGCAGCAAATGGGATATAGTTTTCAAAATCACGACCGTTAATGATAACGCGTCCTTCGCCTGGAACTAGGCGTACGCGCGCTACTGAACTCTTACGACGTCCAGTGCCATAGTATTGAACCTGTGCCAAAGTAAGCCCTCCTTTAATTAATTATCCGCGAAGTTCGTAAACTTCTGGTTTTTGTGCTTGGTGTGGATGCTCTGCTCCAGCATACACGTTAAGTTTCTTAGAAACTTGACGGCCTAAGCGTCCTTTTGGAAGCATGCCTTTAATTGCAAGCTCTAACATTTGTACAGGGTAGTTTGTACGCATTTCAAGAGCTGTTCTTTGCTTAAGTCCACCTGGGTGGTTAGTGTGACGGTAGTAAATTTTATCGTTTAATTTATTACCTGTTAAATGAATTTTCTCAGCGTTAATAATAATTACATGATCACCCGTGTCAACGTGTGGTGTAAATGTAGGTTTGTTTTTACCACGTAAAATGGATGCTACTTCAGTAGATAGGCGACCTAAAGTTTGACCTTCAGCATCAACCACATACCATTTACGCTCAACTTCGTTAGCTTTTGCCATAAAAGTCGTACGCATGTGTTTCCCTCCTCGTTATCTTTTCCATAGAAAAAATCTATTGTTTATCTTAAACACGATTTCCTTCCGGGGCTAATCGTGGTTTTAGAAACAATACCATATGTTATGATATACTTTTGAGTTTCTAATGTCAAGCAAATGTTACACCAGGATTAGTTGTTATAGTTTACCTCCCATAGGTAAAGCCCATGACCTGGAGCCATCTTTCCAGCAAACTGACGATTTTGTTTCGCTAAAATCTCTGGAATGCTATCAGGATCAAGCTTTCCTTGCCCTACGTTAAGTAACGTACCAACAATAATTCTGACCATATTATATAAAAATCCATTACCTACAAAACGAAAAATTAATTCATCATCTTGCTCAATTAACTCGATTTCATAAATTGTTCGCACTTTATCTTTTTTGTCAGTTTTTGCCGAGCAAAAAGAAGTGAAATCATGCGTTCCAATAAAATAAGGAATTGCTTTTCTTATAGAATTGATTTCGAGCGGATATGGATATTGATATACGTAATTTCTACGGAATACATCCGCAGTCTTTGATAATAATACACGATAACGATATTCTTTTTTCTCAACACCGTAACGTGCATGAAATTCTTCTGTTTTTTTCTCTACTCGCCTAATAACAATATCATCTGGCAACATTGTATTTAAAGCGTTATTCCATTGCCACTCCTCAAGAGACAAAGGAGTATCAAAGTGTATTACTTGCCCTTTTGCATGAACCGTAGAATCTGTTCTACCAGACGCCTGAACACGAACAAGTTCTCCCTTATGCAATTTCTGTAATGCTTTTTCTATCTCCTGTTGAACAGTACGATGCTTCGGCTGAATTTGATAACCACAAAAATGCATACCATCATATGCAACCGTACATTTTATTCTATCCATTTCTCTATTCTCCATTACGATCGCACCCATGCCAAAATACAAGCTAAACAAAATAAGCTTACAATCGTTACTGTATCGCTTGTTTTCCAGCGTAGTTGCCTAAATTTAGTACGTCCTTCACCACTTTGATATCCACGAGCTTCCATCGCAATAGCTAAGTCCTCTGCACGCTTAAAAGCACTGATAAACAGAGGAACGAGCAGTGAGATAATAGCTTTCATTCTATCTTTTATCGGTCCACCAGCGAAATCAATACCACGTGATGCTTGTGCTTTCATTATTTTACTCGTTTCATCCATTAATGTCGGGATAAAACGAAGAGAAATTGACATCATTAATGCGATTTCATGAACAGGAACCTTTATACGCTTCAATGGCTTTAATAACGTCTCCAAACCATCTGTAATTTCAATAGGTGTCGTCGTTAACGTTAATAATGTCGTCATTAAAATAATAACGAAGAACCGTACAGAAATGTATATCCCTTGCTCTAATCCTTTTTCATGTATCGAAAACCAACCAAGCTGGAGTAGTACATCCCCCTCTTTATTTGTAAAAATATGCAGGAAAAATGTAAAAAGAAAAATCCATAAAATTGGTTTTAAGCCCGAAAGTACATAACGAATCGGCACTTTTGCAAAAAATAAAGCAATGAGTGCATATAAAAATAAAAATCCATATGAAATCGCATTATTTGCTAAGAAAACAACAAATACATATAAAAAGACAATCAGCAGCTTCGTACGTGGATCAAGTTGATGAATAAGTGAATTCCCCGGGATATATCTCCCAATAATCAACTGCTGCATGATTCATGACCACCTTTTCGTAACACCTGCACAACTTCATGAGTAAGATCCTCTAAAGATAAGGTAGCCTTTGGAATTGAAATACCAAACTTCTCTTCAATTGCACGTTTATACTTTAATGACATAGGAAGATCCACACCAATTTTCTCTAGTTCATCAGCATGTGAAAATACTTCCTCTGCACTTCCTTGCAAAAAGACCGTTCCTTTATGCATAACTACAATTTGTTCCGCATACTGAGCAGCATCTTCCATATTATGCGTTACAAGGATAACTGTAAGCCCTTTCTCCTTATGCAACTTATAAAACATCTGCATAAGTTCGTTCTGCCCTTTTGGATCTAGACCTGCTGTAGGTTCATCTAATACAAGCACTTCAGGTTCCATTGCCAGTACACCCGCTATAGCAACACGTCTCATTTGTCCACCACTTAATTCGAACGGAGAACATGTTAACAGTTCCGGTTCTAGCCCTACAAGTTCTATTGCCTCTCTAGCCTTTTGCTTCGCTTCGTCTCCAGATACCCCGAAATTAGTAGGTCCGAAGCAAATATCTTTCTCCACAGTTTCTTCAAACAACTGATGTTCCGGGAATTGAAAGACAACCCCTACTTTTTTACGTAGTGGCTTTAGCTTTTTTTCTTTCTTTCCTGCCGAAATCAAATGTTCACCAATTTGAACTGTACCATTTGTCGGCTGCAATAAACCATTTAAATGTTGAATCATCGTCGACTTACCTGAACCAGTATGACCGATAATGGCATAATAGCCCCCACTTGGAAACGACACGTCTACATCATAAAGTGCGCGTCTTTCAAATGGAGTTTTATATTGATAACGATGTTCTACTTTTTGGAATGTAATCTCCAAAGTTCGTTCACCAAGCTTTCCATTGTAAGATGCGTATTTTGCAAAAGAATTTCATTTCTTTTTAATAATTCTGCTATTTTCACCGAAAACGGTACATCTAAGCCAATTTCTTGGAGCATATGAGAGGACTTGAAAATTTTCTCTGGAGTCCCTTCCTCTAATATTTCTCCCTTATTTAAAATAATGACACGATCTGACTGCGCCGCTTCTTCTAAATCGTGCGTAATTGATAACACGGTAATACCTTTTTGATTAACAAGTTGTCTAACCGTTTCTACTACTTCACGTCTTCCTTGAGGATCTAACATTGACGTTGCTTCATCTAATATTAAAATAGATGGCTGAAGTGCTAAAACGCCCGCTATTGCCACTCGCTGTTTTTGCCCACCAGATAAGGAATGAGGCTCATCATTAAGAAAATCTTCCATACGGACAAGTCGTAAGGCCTGTTCTAATCTTTCAATCATTTGTTCTCTTGGCATTCCGATATTCTCTAAACCAAATACAACATCATCTTGCACTGTTGTTCCAACAAATTGATTATCTGGATTTTGAAATACCATTCCAATTTGTTTTCGAACATCCCATACCGTTTCCTCTGATAAAACCATTGAATCATTTACTGTAATAGTCCCTGCTTCCGGCAAAAACAAACCATTCAATAATTTTGCAAGTGTAGACTTTCCTGAACCGTTTTGTCCAATAATAGATACCCATTCTCCCTCATATAAGGAAAATGAAACATCTTTTAATGCATACGTGGCTGCCCCAGGATATTGAAATGATATATTTCCTATCCGAAGTTTCTCTTTTTTCAATAGAAGGCACCCTTTCCTTCGCCAAGCTCGCCTATTTTTATATTTAAAAAAAAGGGCCATGACCAGTTTCTTGAAAAGAACTGTCCTGCCCTTTTAATTATCATTATACTAACTCGATAATTACCATTGGTGCTGCGTCTCCGCGACGTGGACCAATTTTTGCAATACGAGTGTATCCGCCTTGGCGCTCAGCATAGCGTGGAGCTACATCAGCGAATAATTTTTGAAGTGCATCTTGACCAGTCTCAGCGTTAGCTACTTCATTGCGAATGAAAGCTGCTGCTTGACGACGAGCATGAAGATCTCCGCGTTTACCTAAAGTGATCATTTTTTCCACTACAGAACGAAGTTCTTTTGCACGAGTTTCTGTCGTTTGGATGCGCTCGTTGATAATTAAATCAGTAGCTAAGTCACGTAACATAGCTTTACGTTGCGCACTTGTACGGCCTAATTTTCTGTATGCCATTCGTAGTTCCCTCCTTTGTTCATGGGTTTAAATCCTCAGTCGTCTTTACGTAAACCTAAACCTAATTCCTCAAGTTTATGTTTAACTTCTTCTAAGGATTTACGTCCTAAGTTACGAACTTTCATCATATCTTCTTCTGTTTTGTTCGCAAGCTCTTGTACAGTATTAATTCCTGCACGTTTTAGGCAATTATAAGAACGAACAGAAAGGTCTAGTTCTTCGATAGTCATCTCAAGAACTTTCTCTTTTTGATCTTCTTCCTTCTCGACCATAATCTCAGCATTTTGTGCTTCATCAGTTAAACCAACAAAGATATTTAAATGCTCAGTTAAGATTTTGGCACCTAAAGAGATAGCTTCTTTTGGCCCGATGCTTCCATCCGTCCATACATCAAGCGTAAGCTTATCATAATTAGCCACTTGTCCGACACGTGTCTTTTCCACTTGGTAAGTCACACGTGATACTGGAGTATAAATAGAATCAATAGGAATTACTCCTATTGGTTGATCTTCGCTTTTATTTGCATCAGCTGGCGTATACCCACGGCCACGCTTTGCAGTTAAACGCACGCGGAAATGCGCATCTTTTGCTAACGTTGCAATGTGTAAATCTGGATTTAAGATTTCTACATCACTATCGTGAGTAATATCAGCAGCTGTGACAATACCTTCGCCCTGCACATCAATTTCCAACGTCTTCTCTTCTTCAGAGTAGATTTTAAGAGCTAACTTTTTCAAGTTTAAGATGATCGTCGTAACGTCTTCTACTACGCCCTCAACTGTTGAAAATTCATGTAATACGCCATCGATTTGGATAGCAGTAACAGCGGCACCAGGGAGTGAGGATAAAAGAATACGACGTAAGGAGTTACCCAAAGTAGTACCATATCCACGCTCAAGCGGTTCAATTACGAATTTACCATATTTAGCATCTTCGTTAAGTTCAACCGTTTCGATTTTCGGCTTTTCGATTTCAATCATTAACTAAACCCTCCTTCAAAACGTCGAAACCCCGGTTAAACAAAGGTATAACCCCTGTCTAACCGAAAGTCCCCCTTAGGCAGTTCCCGATTGTGCACAACAAGCGATGTTTCTGTACGAAATTTCTCGATAATGCATCATATCCATTATAGACAAAAGGGAAAATTCTATACAGAAAAATTACACACGACGACGTTTTGGCGGACGACATCCATTATGAGGAACTGGAGTAACATCTCTAATTGCTGTTACTTCTAGACCTGCAGCTTGAAGAGCACGAATTGCAGCTTCACGACCAGCACCAGGACCTTTAACAGTAACCTCTAAAGTTTTTAAACCGTGCTCCATTGCAACTTTAGCAGCAGCTTCAGCAGCCATTTGCGCAGCGAATGGAGTAGATTTACGAGATCCACGGAAACCAAGTGCACCAGCACTAGACCAAGAAAGTGCGTTACCGTGAGTATCTGTAAGTGTTACGATTGTGTTGTTGAAAGTAGAACGAATATGAGCTATACCAGCTTCGATATTCTTTTTCACACGTTTTTTACGAGTGTTTGTTTTACGTGCCATTGTTAGTTCAACCTCCTTTACTTATTATTTCTTTTTATTTGCTACTGTACGACGTGGACCTTTACGTGTACGAGCATTGTTTTTAGAATTTTGACCACGAACTGGTAAACCACGACGGTGACGAAGACCACGGTAAGAACCGATCTCCATTAGACGTTTAATGTTAAGAGATACTTCACGACGAAGGTCTCCCTCAACTTTAATACGATCGATAACATCACGGATACGTCCTAATTCGTCTTCCGTTAAATCACGAACTCGTGTTTCTGAAGAAATACCAGCTTCAGTAAGAATTTTTTCAGCAGTTGTGCGACCAATGCCGAATACGTAAGTTAAAGAAATAACAACGCGTTTGTCTCGAGGAATATCTACACCTGCGATACGTGCCATTCTGAATGCACCTCCTTCTGATTAACCTTGTTTTTGTTTATGTTTAGGGTTTTCACAAATAACCATTACTTTTCCACGTCTACGAATAACTTTACATTTTTCGCAGATTGGTTTAACTGACGGTCTTACTTTCATGTCTCGAACCTCCTTAAAGATTACGGAGTGCTATATTATTTAAAACGGTACGTAATACGACCACGATTTAAATCGTACGGAGATAATTCTACCGTAACTTTGTCTCCTGGTAAAATACGAATGAAGTTCATACGGATTTTACCAGAAACGTGAGCCAATACGACATGCCCATTCTCTAATTCTACTTTGAACATAGCATTTGGCAACGTTTCAAGAACGGTACCTTCGACTTCAATTACATCATCTTTAGCCATTCAATAGTTCTCCCTTCTTCAAATCAGTAACATTTTACACTGCTCTGAAATCCCGGAGAGCCAGCTACTTATAAAGTGGTAAGGATTTCGTATCCTGCTTCTGTAAGAGCAATCGTGTGCTCAAAATGGGCACACCATTTACCATCTACCGTTACCACTGTCCAGTCATCAGATAGTGTTTTTACATATCGTCTTCCTTGATTCACCATCGGCTCAACACAGATGACCATTCCCGGCTTTAATCTAGGGCCTCTATTTGGTGGACCATAGTGCGGGATTTGAGGGTCCTCATGTAAGTCTTGCCCGATTCCGTGACCAACATACTCCCTAACGATCGAGAATCCATTCTCTTCAGCATGGGTTTGAACCGCATGTGAGATATTTGATAATCTCTCGCCTGGTTTTACTTGTTCTAGACCAAGATACAACGATTTTTCTGTGACATCAAGTAGCTTTTGAACAGATTCAGAAATGTTTCCAACTGGATACGTCCATGCAGAATCTCCATGGTACCCATTGTATTTCGCACCAATATCGATACTGATGATATCGCCCTCTTTGAGCTTGCGCTTTCCTGGAATTCCGTGTACAAGCTCTTCATTTACAGAAGCACATATGCTCCCCGGAAATCCGTTGTATCCTTTAAAAGATGGCGTAGCACCATATTTTTGAATCGTCTTTTCCGCTATTTGATCGAGCTCTTTCGTTGTAATTCCTGGAGTAATGTGCTGTTTCAACTCTTGATGAGTTAAAGCAACGATTCTGCCAGCTTCTCGCATGATTTCTATCTCGCGAGGAGTTTTGCAGATGATCATTACGCTAAGCCTCCGATGAGAACATCGATATCAGCAAATACTTTATTGATATCTTGCTCACCATTAATGCTTTTTAAGTAACCAAGCTCGTCGTAGAAATCAAGCAAAGGTTTTGTTTGCTTAATATTTACATCTAAACGATTTGCTACAGTTTCTTCATTGTCATCAGAACGTTGGTATAATTCGCCACCACATTTATCGCACACATCAGCTTTTGCTGGTGGATTGAATTCTAAGTGGTAAGTCGCACCGCACTCTTTACAAATGCGACGGCCTGTAAGGCGTTTTAATAACAACCCTGAATCCACATTAATGTTTAAAACATAGTCGATTTTTTTGCCAAGATCTTTCATAATCTCTTCAAGAGCTGATGCTTGTGCAACAGTTCGTGGGAAACCGTCTAGTAAGAAACCTCTTACGCAGTCTTCTTGACTTAAACGTTCACGAACAATTCCGATTGTAACT
The DNA here is from genome assembly GCF_038008465.1 of Bacillus sp. CH_48. Taxonomy (NCBI): domain Bacteria; kingdom Bacillati; phylum Bacillota; class Bacilli; order Caryophanales; family Bacillaceae; genus Bacillus; species Bacillus sp. CH_48. The sequence continues at coordinate 1,384,414 of NZ_JBBOZF010000001.1, forward strand.
TCATCTGGAACAAGTGCACCTTTATCAATAAAAGATTTTGCTTGTAGACCCATTTCAGTTTCAGCCTTCATAGCTGCACGGAACATATCTCCTGTTGAAATGTGAGGGATGTTATACTTGGCTACAATCTGTTCGGCTTGTGTACCTTTACCAGCACCAGGAAGCCCCATTAAAATTAAGTTCATCCTTGTTCCCCCTCAGTACATGAGCATGTAGGGAAGATAGTTCTTCCCACTTACTCACTGCTTGATAAACCCTTTGTAATGGCGTTTTACCAGTTGGCTTTCTAGCTGCTTCATTGTTTCTAAAGCAACGCCGACAACGATTAACATACTCGTTCCACCAATCTGTGCAGATGGAGGAAGATTTCCCAATTTCGTAAAAATAACTGGTAAGATTGCAATCGCTGCTAGGAAAATTGATCCTACAAAGGTCAAACGATACAAGATTTTTGTTAGATATTGTTCTGTATTCTTACCCGGACGAATACCTGGAACATATCCACCTTGCTTGTTTAGATTCTCTGACATTTGCTCTGGATTAACCTGAACAAATGCATAGAAATATGTGAAGGCTACAATGAGCGCAACATATATGATCATTCCCACTGGGTGAGAATAGTTAAAGTTTGCAATAATCCACTGCGATACATCATGTTTCGGGAAGAACTGTGCAATAGTTGGAGGCGTAATTAAGAATGAAACAGCAAAAATGACTGGAATAACACCCGCACTATTTACCTTAAGCGGTAAATGTGTGTTTTGTGCTCCAGCATGATTCCCATTCCCTCCTGTTACACGCTTCGCGTATTGAATTGGGATCTTTCTAACAGCTTGTTGAATGAAAATAACACCAACAATAACTGCTAGCACAGCTAGTAAAATCAATGCAACTTTAACGATACTCATGAACAATTGATCTCCGATATTTTGAAACTGTTGTTGATACACTTGAGATATAACACTTGGGATCGCTGCAGCAATACCGCCAAAGATAAGGATGGAAATACCATTACCTACACCTTTAGCTGTAATCTGTTCGCCTAACCACATTAAAAATGCAGTACCAGCAGTCAGTACCGTAGCAATGTATAAATAAGTGCTCCAACCAGGATTCAAAATTAATTGCCCACCTACCATACCGTTAAAACCGATTGACATACCAAACCCCTGAATAAACGCAAGAACAATTGTAAAGTAACGCGTGAATTGCGTTAGTTTACGACGGCCCATTTCACCTTGCTTCGACCATTCCGAAAATTTAGGAACAACATCCATCTGCAATAATTGCACGATGATGGATGCTGTAATATACGGCATGATTCCCATCGCGAAGATGGAGAAGTTTTTCAAGGCGCCACCGCCAAATGTATTTAGGATGCCTAAAGCATTTAATTGGTCTTGTGCTTTCAGTACGTCTCCATTTGTAAATGGCACTGGGATAAACGTGCCAATCCTGAATACGATTAACATCGCTAAAGTGAATAATATTTTACGTCTTATCTCAGCAACGCGCATAAAGTTGGAGATTGTACGAAACATTAGATCACCTCAACTGATCCGCCAGCTGCTTCAATTGCTTCTTTAGCACTTGAAGAGAACTTGTGCGCTTTAACAGTTAGTTTTTTCTCTACTGCTCCGCTTGCAAGAATTTTAACACCGTCGTTTAACTTGCTGATAACGCCAGTTTCCAGCAATAATTCAGGTGTTACTTCTGTACCATCTTCAAAACGATTTAACGTTGATAAGTTTACAATAGTAAACTCTTTACGGTTAATGTTTGTGAAGCCGCGTTTTGGTAAACGACGGAATAATGGAGTTTGACCACCTTCGAAGCCAAGACGAACACCGCCACCAGAACGTGCGTTTTGTCCTTTATGACCTTTACCAGCAGTTTTACCGTTACCAGAACCGATACCACGACCGACACGGTTACGTACTTTACGAGAACCTTCTGCAGGTTTTAATTCATGAAGTTTCATTCCCAGGCACCTCCTTATATTAATGAGTTATCCTTAAGCTTCTTTTACAGTTAAAAGGTGAGAAACTTTGTTGATCATACCAAGAATAGCAGGAGTTTCTTCCTTAACTACAGTTGAATTCAACTTTTTAAGACCTAAAGCTTCTACCGTCGCACGTTGATCTTGTGGACGACCAATTACACTACGAGTGAGGGTAATTTCTAACTTTTTCGCCATTTGTTTTCCCTCCTTAACCTAGTAGCTCTTCTACAGATTTACCGCGTAATTTTGCAACATCTTCAGCGCGCTTAAGTTCGCTTAATCCGTTCACAGTAGCGCGAATCATGTTGATTGGTGTGTTAGAACCAAGAGATTTCGAAAGAATATCTTGTACACCAGCTAATTCAAGAACCGCACGAACAGGTCCACCAGCAATAACACCAGTACCCTCAGCAGCAGGTTTTAAGAATACTTCACCAGCTCCAAAGTGACCGTTGATTGTGTGTGGAATTGTTGTACCAACTAATGGTACAGCGATTAAATTTTTCTTAGCGTCTTCGATAGCTTTGCGAATTGCGTCTGGTACCTCTTGTGCTTTACCAGTACCGAATCCAACATGACCGTTTTTATCGCCAACTACAACTAGTGCAGCAAAGCGGAAACGACGACCACCCTTAACAACTTTCGCGACACGATTTATCGTAACTACACGTTCTTCAAGTTCTAATTTACTTGGGTCAATGCGATGCATCAATTTTCCCTCCTTTGACCATTAAAATTGTAATCCAGCCTCACGAGCAGCTTCAGCTAGAGCTTTAACACGGCCATGGTATAAGTAACCACCGCGATCGAATACTACTTCTTTAACGCCTTTCTCTACAGCACGCTTAGCAACTGATTCTCCAACTTTCGTAGCAGCTTCAGTATTGCTAGTACCGTTAAGAGCAAGGTCTTTATCAAGAGTAGATGCACTTACTAACGTTACACCATTCACATCATCAATAACTTGAGCGTAAATATGTTGGTTAGAACGGAACACGTTTAAACGTGGACGCTCTGCAGTACCAGTAAGTTTAGCACGTACACGTGCATGTCTTTTCTTACGAGTCGCATTTTTATCAGCTTTAGTGATCATTTTCTTGTCACTCCTTTCTCTCACCTAACGGGTTTACTTAGCAGTTTTACCTTCTTTACGACGAACAACTTCGCCTTCGTAACGAATACCTTTACCTTTGTAAGGCTCAGGAGCACGTACAGCACGGATGTTAGCAGCAAATTCGCCAACACGTTGCTTGTCGATACCTTTAATTACGATTTTAGTTGGTGCAGGTACTTCAACTTCAAGACCTGCTTCCGGAGTCATTTCTACTGGATGAGAATAACCTACGCTTAAAACAAGTTTATCTCCTTGTTTTTGAGCACGGTAACCAACACCGACTAATTCAAGTCCGCGTGCGAAACCTGCAGTTACACCTTCAACCATGTTTCCGATTAAAGCACGAGTTGTACCGTGTAATGCACGGTGTTCCTTCTGTTCAGATGGACGCTCAACTGTTAGTGTATTTTCTTCAATTTTGATAGACATATCAGCATTGAATTTACGAGTTAATTCACCTTTAGGGCCTTTTACTGTTACAGTATTGTCTTCTGCAATTGTAATAGTAACACCTGCAGGGATTTCAAGAATCTTTTTACCAATACGAGACATGTGGTCACACCTCCGTTCGTTTTAAATATATATTACCAAACGTATGCTACTACTTCTCCACCAGTTTGTAATTGACGAGCGTCTTTGTCTGTCATTACTCCCTTAGATGTAGAAACAAGAGCGATACCTAATCCGTTAAGTACACGTGGTACTTCGTCAGCTTTAGCGTAAACGCGTAAGCCAGGTTTACTGATACGTTTTAATCCAGTGATTACACGTTCATTGTTTGCACCATATTTCAGGAAAATACGAAGGATACCTTGTTTGTTATCCTCGATGTATTCTACATCACGAATGAAACCTTCACGTTTTAAAAGTTCAGCGATCTCTTTTTTGATTTTAGAAGCAGGAACCTCTAATTTCTCATGACGTACCATGTTCGCATTACGGATGCGAGTAAGCATGTCTGCAATTGGATCTGTCATCACCATGTGTTTTACCTCCTTCCCATTTGTGGGTTTTACCAACTAGCTTTTTTAACACCAGGAATTTGACCTTTATATGCAAGTTCACGGAAACAAATACGGCAAAGTTTAAATTTGCGGTATACAGAATGCGGACGACCGCAGCGTTCGCAACGTGTATACTCTTGTACTTTAAACTTAGGAGTACGCTTTTGTTTCGCTATCATAGATTTTTTAGCCACGTTTTCGCCTCCTCTACTTAGCGTTGGCTTCCATTATTTTTGGAATGGCATACCGAATTGTGTTAAAAGTTCACGAGCTTCTTCATCAGTTTTCGCTGTAGTAACGATTACGATGTCCATACCGCGTACTTTGCTTACTTTATCATAATCAATCTCAGGGAAGATAAGTTGCTCTTTAACACCTAATGTGTAGTTCCCACGACCATCGAATGATTTCTTAGAAACACCACGGAAATCACGTACACGTGGTAAAGAAACCGATACTAATTTGTCGAAGAACTCATACATTTGCTCGCCGCGTAAAGTTACTTTCGCACCGATTGGCATACCTTCACGAAGACGGAAACCAGCGATTGATTTTTTAGCACGAGTTACAACAGGTTTTTGACCTGCGATTTGTGTTAATTCTTCTACTGCATTGTCTAAAGCTTTTGAGTTAGATACCGCGTCACCAACACCAGTGTTGATTACGATCTTTTCGATTTTCGGTACTTCCATCACAGATTTATAGTTAAACTTGCTCACTAGAGCAGGAGTAATTTCCTTTTGGAACTTCTCTTTAAGGCGATTCAATGAAGTGACCTCCTTTCTTAAGAAAATTATTTATCTAATAATTCACCAGATTTTTTTGCAATACGAACTTTTTTACCATCTTCTACTTTGAAGCCTACGCGAGTAGGTTCACCTGTTTTCGGATCTAAAATCATAACGTTAGAAACGTGAATAGGTGCTTCTTTAGTAATAATTCCACCTTGTGGATTTAATTGAGATGGCTTAGAGTGTTTTTTAACGATGTTAACACCCTCAACGATAACACGGTTTTGCTTTGGGAAAGCCACAAGGATAACGCCTTGTTTTCCTTTGTCTTTACCAGTGATTACCTGTACTTTATCACCTTTTTTTACATGCATCTTAATTCTGCACCTCCTTAGCAAGGCAATACCTTAAATTATAGAACTTCTGGAGCTAAAGAAACGATCTTCATGAAGTTGCTATCACGTAATTCACGAGCTACTGGTCCGAAGATACGAGTACCACGTGGGCTCTTATCGTCTTTAATGATAACCGCTGCGTTTTCATCAAATTTGATGTAAGAACCGTCCGGACGACGAGCTCCGCTCTTCGTACGTACTACTACTGCTTTAACAACGTCACCTTTTTTAACAACGCCACCTGGTGTTGCTTGTTTTACCGTAGCAACGATAATGTCACCAATGTTAGCATATTTACGACCAGAGCCGCCTAATACTTTAATTGTTAAAAGTTCACGTGCACCAGAGTTGTCAGCAACTTTCAAACGAGATTCTTGTTGGATCATGTTATGAAACCTCCCTTCGGACTAAAAATTCCGATTCGTCTATTTAGATAATAACCGCTTCTTCAACGATTTCAACTAAACGGAAACGCTTAGTAGCAGAAAGCGGGCGAGTTTCCATGATTTTAACGATATCGCCAAGTTTCGCTTGGTTTTGCTCATCATGGGCTTTGTACTTCTTAGAATACTTAACACGTTTTCCGTACAAGGAATGAGTTTTGTAAGTTTCAACTAAAACTGTAATCGTTTTGTCCATTTTGTCAGACACTACACGACCAGTATAAACTTTGCGTTGGTTACGTTCGCTCACTATGCAAACCTCCCCTCAATTTATCGATTAATTCCGATCTCTCTTTCACGAACTACAGTTTTCATACGAGCAATTGCTTTACGCACTTCACGAATGCGAGTTGGATTCTCTAATTGTCCTGTAGCAAGTTGGAAGCGAAGATTAAACAACTCTTCCTTTAAAGCTTTAACTTTTGTTTCGATTTCGGCAGTGGTTAATTCACGAATATCATTAGTTTTCATTAGATTCACCACCATTTTCTTCACGTTTTACGAATTTACATTTCACAGGTAACTTGTGAGCTGCAAGACGTAATGCTTCGCGTGCTACCTCTTCAGATACACCCGCGATTTCGAACATAATTTTCCCAGGTTTTACTACTGCTACCCAGCCTTCTGGTGCCCCTTTACCGGAACCCATACGTACTTCTAGAGGTTTTGCAGTGTAAGGTTTAGAAGGGAAAATTTTAATCCATACTTTACCGCCACGTTTCATGTAACGAGTCATTGCACGACGAGCAGCTTCGATTTGACGGTTTGTAATCCATGAAGCAGCTTGTGCTTGTAAACCGAATTCACCGAAAGCAATTTCAGTTCCACCTTTAGCACGACCACGCATTTTACCACGATGCTCTCTACGATATTTTACGCGTTTTGGCATTAACATATTATTTTCCTCCTTCCTCAGAAGCTTTCTTTTTTGTAGGAAGGACTTCTCCACGGTAGATCCATACTTTTACGCCTAATTTACCGTATGTTGTATCAGCTTCAACTGCTGCATAGTCAATATCAGCGCGAAGTGTATGAAGTGGAACAGTTCCTTCACTGTAAGATTCTGCACGAGCGATATCAGCTCCGCCAAGACGACCAGAAACCTGTGTTTTAATACCTTTAGCACCTGCACGCATAGCACGTTGAATAACTTGCTTTTGTGCACGACGGAATGATACACGGTTTTCTAATTGACGAGCGATGTTTTCGCCTACTAATTTAGCGTTAAGATCAGCTCTCTTAACTTCTAAAATGTTGATGTGTACACGCTTGCCTGTTAATTGGTTAAGAGCTTTACGAAGTGCTTCAACTTCAGTACCACCTTTACCAATTACCATACCAGGTTTTGCAGTGTGAATTGTAACATTTACACGATTTGCTGCACGTTCGATTTCTACTTTAGCAACAGCAGAATCTTTTAAGCGTACATTAATGTACTCACGGATTTTGATGTCTTCATGTAATAATGTAGCGTAATCTTTCTCAGCGAACCAACGAGATTCCCAGTCACGGATAACACCGACACGAAGACCAATTGGATTAACCTTTTGACCCATCGATTATCCCTCCTTCTTTTCTGATACCACAACTGTGATGTGGCTTGTGCGTTTGTTAATTTGGCTTGCACGACCCATTGCACGTGGACGGAAACGTTTCAACGTTGGACCTTCGTCAACGAAGACTTTTTCAACAACTAGGTTGTTAATATCCATCTCATAATTGTGCTCTGCATTTGCGATTGCAGATTTTAAAACTTTTTCTACAACTGGAGAAGCAGTTTTTGGTGTGTGGTTAAGGATAGCAATCGCTTCACCCACTTGCTTACCTCGGATTAAGTCTACTACTAAACGAACTTTACGAGGAGCAATACGAACTGTTCTCGCTACTGCTTTAGCTTGCATTGAAGTGCCTCCTCTCATTATCTTCTAGTTTTCTTATCGTCAGCAAGGTGACCTTTATACGTACGAGTTGGTGCGAATTCACCTAACTTATGGCCAACCATATCCTCAGTGATGTACACAGGTACGTGTTTACGACCATCATATACAGCGATTGTGTGTCCGATGAACTGAGGGAAGATTGTTGAACGGCGAGACCAAGTTTTAACAACTTGTTTTTGCTCAGATGCAACTAATTTTTCCATTTTGCTCATTAAGTGATCATCGACAAATGGTCCTTTTTTTAAGCTACGAGCCATTTTGGTGCCTCCCTTCGTGATTGGCGTACGGTTCTAGAAATGAACCGTACTACAATCCCATTATTTTTTACGACGACGAACGATAAATTTGTCAGACGCTTTGTTTTTCTTACGAGTCTTGAATCCAAGAGTTGGTTTACCCCATGGAGACATTGGAGACTTACGTCCGATTGGAGAACGACCTTCACCACCACCGTGTGGGTGATCAACCGGGTTCATTACAGAACCACGAACTGTTGGGCGTTTACCTAACCAGCGAGAGCGACCTGCTTTACCGATTTTGATAAGTTCATGTTGTTCGTTACCTACTTGACCGATTGAAGCGCGACAAGCAGATAATACAAGACGTACTTCACCAGAAGTTAAACGTACAAGTACGTATTTACCTTCTTTACCAAGTACTTGAGCAGATGTACCAGCAGAACGAACTAATTGTCCGCCACGACCAGGCTTAAGCTCGATGTTATGAACAACAGTACCTACTGGAATGTTGATTAATGGTAATGCGTTACCGATTTTGATGTCAGCTTCTGGGCCAGACATAACTTCCATACCTACTTCTAAAGATTTAGGAGCAAGAATGTAACGTTTTTCACCGTCAACGTAGTTAATTAATGCGATATTCGCAGAGCGGTTTGGATCGTATTCGATCGTAGCAACGCGTCCTGGAATTCCATCTTTGTTACGCTTAAAGTCGATGATACGGTATTGACGCTTATGTCCGCCACCTTGATGACGTACAGTAATTTTACCTTGGTTATTACGACCAGCCTTCTTGCTTAAAGGAGCAAGTAAAGACTTTTCGGGTCTGTCAGTCGTGATTTCAGCGAAATCATTCGTAGTCATATTACGACGACCGTTAGTAGTTGGATTATACTTTTTAATTCCCATCTCAATTTCCCTCCTTCTTTAGTAAGAATTAAACACCTTGGAAGATTTCGATTTCTTTGCTGTCAGCAGTTAGCTTAACGATTGCTTTACGACGACGGCTAGTAAAACCAGCGTGACGACCAACGCGTTTTGCTTTCGGCTTGTAGTTCATGATGTTCACTTTTTCTACTTTAACACCAAAGATCGCTTCAAGAGCATCTTTAACTTCTGTTTTATTAGATTTAACGTCCACATCGAACGTGTATTTTTTTTCAGCCATCATTTCCATAGAACGTTCAGTGATAACTGGGCGCTTAATGATATCACGAGGATCTCTCATTATGCAAGCACCTCCTCTACTTTTTCCACTGCCGCTTTTGTCATGATTAGCTTATCATGATGAAGCACGTCTAAAACGTTTACGCCATCAGCAGTGATTACTGTTACTCCAGGGATATTGCGAGCAGATAACTCTACAGATTCGTTTGCATCAGCAGTTACGATAAGAGCTTTCTTCTCAACAGTTAATCCTTTAAGTACTGCTAGCATGTCTTTTGTTTTTGGTGCATTTAATACTAGGTCTTCAAGAACTAAAATGTTGTTCTCAACTACTTTAGTAGCTAATGCAGATTTAATTGCTAAACGACGAACCTTCTTAGGAAGTTTGTACGCATAGCTTCTTGGTGTAGGTCCGAATACCGTACCACCACCACGCCATTGAGGAGAACGGATAGACCCTTGACGAGCACGTCCAGTTCCTTTTTGACGCCATGGTTTACGACCACCACCGCGAACTTCAGAACGAGTTTTTACTTTGTGTGTACCTTGACGTAAAGATGCACGTTGCATCATTACAGCTTCGAAAAGTACAGCTTCATTTGGTTCGATACCGAAAATAGCTTCAGCTAATTCGATTTCACCAACCTGTGAACCAGTTTGGTTATATACAGTAACTTTTGGCATTGGAATTCCTCCTTCCTATTGTGAATTATTTGCTAACCTTCACAGCGCCTTGAACAACTACAAGAGATTTCTTAGCACCTGGAACGTTACCTTTTACTAGTAATAAGTTGCGCTCAGTGTCAACTTGAACGATTTCTAAGTTTTGGATAGTAACTTGGTCTCCACCCATACGTCCAGCAAGTTTTTTGCCTTTGAATACACGGTTCGGAGCAACTGGGCCCATTGAACCTGGACGACGGTGATAGCGAGAACCATGAGACATAGGTCCGCGAGATTGTCCGTGGCGTTTGATAACACCTTGGAAACCTTTACCTTTAGAAATTCCTGTTACGTCAACGATTTCACCTGCAGCGAAAACTTCAACTTTTACCTCTTGACCAACCTCTAATCCGTCCACGTCTGCATCGCGGATTTCGCGAATGAAGCGCTTAGGAGTTGTAGATGCTTTAGCAGTGTGGCCTTGTTCAGGTTTGTTAGTTAACTTTTCACGTTTATCTTCAAATCCTAACTGGATTGCATTGTAGCCATCAGTTTCAGTTGTTTTCTTTTGAAGAACAACGTTTGGATTAGCAGCGATAACTGTTACTGGGATTAACTCACCGTTCTCAGCAAATACTTGAGTCATACCGATCTTTCTTCCTAAGATTCCTTTGGTCATGAGTTACACCTCCTACATTTTTAAGTTATATAATTTATAGTTTAATTTCGATATCTACACCAGACGGTAAGTCTAAACGCATTAATGAATCTACTGTTTGTGGAGTAGGACTCACGATATCGATTAAACGTTTGTGTGTGCGCATTTCGAATTGCTCACGAGAATCTTTGTACTTATGAACAGCACGAAGAATTGTGTAAATAGTCTTCTCAGTTGGTAATGGGATCGGACCAGAAACTGTTGCCCCAGAACGCTTAGCTGTTTCTACAATTTTCTCAGCTGATTGATCAAGAATACGGTGATCATAAGCTTTTAAACGGATACGAATTTTTTCTTTTGCCATTATTTTCCCTCCTTCGTTCGCCTATTTCTAAAATAGACCTTCTCCATGGAAATTTCCCCACACCATGCCATGGCAAAGCGGCCGGGTGTGTCAGCAACCTTCCACTTCATCGCAGTCAAAGACCAACATTGTCTATTATACAATGTTATTAGTCTAGATGCAAGCATCTTTTTGTTTGCATCTGCTTTTCTCTACTTTTGCTATTATACATGGCACTTTAAAGAATTTCAAGTTTTCATCTACTAGAATTCATTTTACAGTTTTTGGGTTTCGTTTTAATGTTTTTATATACTATAGAAGAAACTCGTCAAAACATAAAGATATCATCCAATTCATTATATAAACACAAACAAAACCCCCCAAGGGAAATCCCTTGGGGGGGTTTTATATCAGTTAAGATTACTCAACGATAGTAGCAACTACACCGTAACCTACTGTACGTCCACCTTCACGAATAGAGAATTTAGTTCCCTCTTCGATAGCGATTGGAGCGATAAGTTCGATAGTCATTTCGATGTTGTCACCAGGCATTACCATTTCAGTACCTTCTGGTAATTGGATGATACCAGTTACATCAGTTGTACGGAAGTAGAACTGAGGACGGTAGTTAGCGAAGAATGGAGTGTGACGTCCACCTTCTTCTTTAGATAATACGAAAACTTCAGCTTTGAATTTAGCGTGTGCTTTTACAGAGCCAGTTTTAGCAAGAACTTGTCCACGTTGGATGTCTTCACGAGCAACCCCACGAAGAAGAGCACCGATGTTGTCTCCAGCTTGAGCTTGGTCAAGAAGTTTACGGAACATTTCTACACCAGTTACAGTTGTAGAAGCATTCTCTTCAGCAAGACCGATGATTTCTACTACGTCACCAACTTTAACGATTCCGCGCTCTACACGACCAGTTGCAACTGTACCACGACCTGTGATAGAGAATACATCCTCGATAGGCATTAAGAATGGTTTGTCAGTTTCACGTTCTGGAGTTGGGATGTAAGCATCAACTTCAGTCATTAATTCAATGATTTTTGCTTCCCAATCAGCTTCTCCTTGAAGAGCTTTAAGAGCAGAACCTTTGATTACAGGAATGTCGTCGCCTGGGAATCCGTATTCAGATAATAGGTCACGAACTTCCATTTCTACTAATTCTAATAATTCTTCGTCGTCAACCATGTCGCATTTGTTTAAGAATACAACGATGTAAGGAACACCTACTTGACGAGAAAGAAGGATGTGCTCACGTGTTTGAGGCATTGGGCCATCAGCAGCAGATACTACTAAGATACCGCCGTCCATTTGAGCAGCACCAGTGATCATGTTTTTAACATAGTCAGCGTGACCTGGGCAGTCAACGTGTGCATAGTGACGAGTTTCAGTTTCGTACTCAACGTGTGCAGTTGAGATTGTGATTCCGCGCTCTCTTTCTTCTGGAGCAGCGTCGATTTGATCGTATCCGCGTGCTTCAGCACCACCAGCTTTTGCAAGAACTGTAGTGATCGCAGCAGTTAATGTAGTTTTACCATGGTCAACGTGGCCGATTGTACCGATGTTAACATGGGGTTTAGAACGTTCGAATTTAGCTTTAGCCATTCTAAATTCCTCCTTAGTTTATATAGGTTATTTTATATTTAGACTAGAAAGCGAAACTTACGTCCCACTTTCTAAGCTTACATAAGTAGTTATACTCGAACAATTGATAAAAATCAATTATTCGCCTTTATTTTTTTTAATAATTTCTTCTGAAACAGACTTCGGTACTTCTTCATAATGATCAAATGTCATTGAGAATGTTCCGCGTCCTTGAGTGTTAGAACGTAATGCTGTCGCATAACCGAACATTTCAGAAAGCGGAACCATAGCGCGAACAACTTGTGCGTTACCGCGAGCTTCCATACCTTCTACACGTCCACGACGAGATGTTACGTCACCCATGATGTCTCCCATGTATTCTTCAGGGATTACAACTTCAACTTTCATCATTGGCTCAAGAATTACTGGGTTACATTTAGAAACCGCAGCTTTAAGTGCCATAGATGCAGCGATTTTGAACGCCATCTCAGATGAATCGACATCATGGTAAGAACCGTCAACTAATGCTGCTTTAATGTCAACTAGTGGGTAACCAGCTAGTACACCATTTTTAAGTGAGTCTTCAAGACCCGCTCCAACAGCTGGGATGTATTCACGTGGAACTACACCGCCGACGATTTTGTTTTCGAATTCAAATCCTTTACCTTCTTCGTTAGGTGCAAACTCAATCCAAACGTGACCGAATTGTCCACGTCCACCAGATTGACGAGCAAACTTACCTTCAACTTTCGCAGCAGCGCGGAAAGTTTCACGGTATGCTACCTGAGGAGCACCAACGTTTGCTTCGACTTTGAATTCACGGCGCATACGGTCAACGATGATATCAAGGTGAAGTTCACCCATACCAGCGATGATAGTTTGGCCAGTTTCTTGGTCAGTGTGAGCACGGAATGTTGGATCTTCTTCAGAAAGCTTAGATAATGCTGTACCCATTTTATCTTGGTCAGCTTTAGATTTTGGTTCGATAGCTACAGAGATAACTGGCTCTGGGAATTCCATAGACTCAAGGATAACAAGACTCTTCTCGTCACAAAGAGTATCACCAGTAGTAGTATCTTTTAAACCTACAGCAGCAGCGATATCACCAGCGTAAACTGTTGAAATCTCTTCACGGCTGTTAGCGTGCATTTGTAGGATACGTCCTACACGCTCACGCTTACCTTTAGTTGAGTTTTTCACGTATGATCCAGAGTTTAACACACCAGAGTACACACGGAAGAACGTTAACTTACCAACATAAGGGTCAGTCATGATTTTGAATGCTAGAGCTGCGAATGGTTCTTCATCGCTAGACTTACGTTCTACTTCTTCATCTGTATCCGGAAGAGTACCTTTAATAGCAGGTACATCTAATGGAGATGGTAGGTAGTCGATAACTGCGTCTAACAGGATTTGAACACCTTTGTTTTTGAATGCAGAACCACAGATTACTGGGAAGAATTCTACAGAAGTTGTAGCCTTACGGATACCAGCTTTAAGCTCTTCTACAGTGATTTCTTCACCTTCTAGGTACTTCATCATCATTTCTTCATCAAGCTCAGCTACCGCTTCAATAAGCTTTCCACGGTATTCTTCAGCTAGTTCTTTGTGCTCTTCAGGAATTTCGACACGCTCGATGTCTGTTCCTAAATCGTTACCGTACATGTAAGCACACTCTTCAACAAGATCAATGATACCATTGAACTCATCTTCAGCACCGATTGGTAACTGAATTGGATGTGCGTTTGCTTGTAAACGATCGTGGATTGTTCCTACAGAGTATAAGAAATCTGCACCGATCTTATCCATTTTGTTAACGAATACGATACGAGGTACACCGTAAGTAGTAGCCTGACGCCAAACAGTTTCTGTTTGTGGTTCTACACCAGATTGTGCATCAAGTACTGCTACCGCACCATCAAGTACGCGTAAAGAACGTTCTACTTCTACTGTGAAGTCTACGTGTCCTGGAGTATCAATGATGTTTACACGGTGACCTTTCCATTGAGCTGTAGTTGCAGCAGAAGTAATTGTGATACCACGCTCTTGCTCTTGCTCCATCCAGTCCATCTGAGATGCACCTTCATGAGTTTCACCGATTTTATGAATACGTCCTGTGTAATACAGAATACGCTCAGTTGCTGTTGTTTTACCAGCATCGATGTGAGCCATGATACCAATATTACGAGTGTTTTCTAAAGAGAACTCTCTTGTCATTTGGTGTCTTGCTCCTTCCATATATGGATTGGATTTTTTATTTTAAGTAGCAAAAAAGCCACTTTATATTGTTACATATGCCAGTGTCCAGTACCCTCATTATGTAAAACGAGCGCCCAACGAAAGGGAGAGGCATTCTCCCTCTCCACACTTCCATAAGCGACAAATAAAGCGGTTTATGCTTACATTTATTTTACGTTGAATCCTACCAACGGTAATGAGCAAATGCTTTGTTAGCTTCTGCCATTTTATGAGTGTCTTCACGTTTCTTAACAGATGCACCAGCGTTGTTAGCTGCATCTAAGATTTCGTAAGCTAGACGCTCTTCCATAGTTTTTTCACCACGAAGACGAGCATAGTTTACTAACCAGCGAAGACCTAAAGTTGTACGGCGTTCTGGACGAACCTCAACTGGAACTTGGTAGTTAGCACCACCAACACGACGAGCGCGTACTTCAAGAACAGGCATGATGTTCTTAAGAGCTTGCTCGAATACTTCCATTGGTTCTTTATCTGAACGTTCACGAACGATATCGAAAGCGTTATAAAGAATTGTTTGAGATTTACCTTTTTTACCGTCAACCATCATTTTGTTGATAAGGCGTGTTACTAGCTTAGAATTGTACATTGGATCTGGTAACACGTCACGTTTCGCAACAGGTCCTTTACGAGGCATATTGAGTTCCTCCTTTCATTATAAGTTTATTATTTTTTAGCAGGTTTTGGTCGCTTAGTACCATATTTAGAACGTCCTTGCATACGTTTGTCAACACCAGCTGTATCAAGCGCTCCACGAACGATGTGGTAACGTACCCCTGGTAAATCCTTTACTCGACCACCGCGAATTAATACTACGCTATGCTCTTGTAAGTTATGACCGATACCTGGGATGTAAGCTGTAACTTCAATCCCGTTTGTTAAACGTACACGAGCGTATTTACGTAACGCTGAGTTAGGTTTCTTTGGAGTCATTGTACCAACACGAGTACATACACCACGTTTTTGAGGTGCAGAGATATCAGTTGATTTTTTCTTTAAAGAGTTAAAACCTTTGTTTAACGCAGGTGATTTAGATTTCCATACTTTATCAGTACGACCATTTCTCACTAATTGGTTAATAGTAGGCATTTGATTATCCTCCCTTCGCATGTTTGTATG
Organism: Bacillus sp. CH_48; assembly: GCF_038008465.1. Classification (NCBI taxonomy): domain Bacteria; kingdom Bacillati; phylum Bacillota; class Bacilli; order Caryophanales; family Bacillaceae; genus Bacillus; species Bacillus sp. CH_48. The sequence continues at coordinate 1,400,075 of NZ_JBBOZF010000001.1, forward strand.
ACCACATATCCAGGTGGTTCATTATTAGTTGAAAACAAAGTTTTTGCAAGGAAGAGCAAATGCTCTCTCCTCACAAAAACAGTTTTAACTTATTATTCCTATTGCTGAAGCTCCCACTTGAATCCCCGAAACTTTTCCAAGCTTACGAACTGATTCAACTTTTGTTATGGGTATGTTATGTTGCAAAGCAGTGCGAATGATAACATGGGTTAACCGCACATCAGCATCTTCTGCAATAACAACTTCTTTAACTATACCATTTTTGATTGCTTCCAATGTTCGTTTATGACCAACGACTACATTTTCAGCATTTGACACTTTTTGATAAGACATATAAATATCCTCCAAAGCATCGTTCAGGAGCAACCTTGATTATAGTAACATTTTGACTCATACAATGTCAACTAGGATTAGCTGTTTTTATACAAAATTTACGACGGAAAATTTTACTGTTCCACATAAACTTCATCGTTTTCTACATTCATGTTATCTTGTGTTGTTTTTACAAGATCCACTTTACGATAACGATTCATACCTGTTCCAGCAGGAACAAGCTTACCGATAATAACATTCTCTTTCAATCCTAGAAGCTCATCGCGTTTACCTTTAATTGCTGCATCCGTTAAAACACGAGTTGTTTCTTGGAACGAAGCTGCAGATAAGAACGAATCTGTTTCAAGTGAAGCTTTTGTAATACCAAGTAGAACAGGTCTAGCTGTCGCTGGTTGTTTACCTTTCAGTAACACCTTCGCATTCGCATCAGTAAACTGATGGATATCTAGTAATGTTCCTGGTAATACATCTGTTTCACCTGCATCACTTACACGAACTTTACGTAGCATTTGGCGTACCATTACTTCTACGTGTTTGTCACCAATTTCTACCCCTTGCATACGGTATACTTTTTGAACTTCACGTAATAAGTATTCTTGCACTGCTGTAATGTCCGTTACTTTTAGTAATTCTTTCGGATCAATAGAACCTTCTGTTAACTCTTTACCGTGGCTAATTGGCTGTCCTGGAGTTACTTTCAGACGAGCACCGTAAGGAATAGCATACGTACGAGCTTCAACTTCACCCTGTACAACTACTTCTTGGCGATCTTTAACATCGTTGATCGCTGCGATAACACCGTCGATTTCACTGATAACTGCCTGACCTTTCGGATTACGAGCTTCGAAGATCTCTTGGATACGAGGTAAACCTTGAGTGATATCATCTCCGGCAACCCCACCTGTATGGAATGTACGCATCGTTAACTGTGTACCTGGCTCACCGATAGATTGAGCTGCGATAATACCTACCGCTTCTCCTACTTCTACGTCTGTACCAGTTGCTAAGTTACGACCGTAACACTTCTTACATACACCGTGGCGAGTGTTACACGTGAACGCTGAACGAATGTTTACAGTTTCAACACCCGAATTTTCAACGATATGAGCGATATCTTCAGTAATTAATTGGTTTTCACTAACTAATACTTCACCTGTTTCAGGATGTTTTACAGTTTTTCTTGCAAAACGTCCAACAAGACGATCATATAATGACTCAATTACTTCATTACCCTCTTTAATCGCACCAATTAATAGACCACGATCTGTTCCACAATCATCTTCACGGACAATTACATCTTGTGCAACGTCTACAAGACGACGCGTTAAGTAACCAGAATCGGCAGTTTTAAGTGCTGTATCGGCAAGACCTTTACGCGCACCATGCGTAGAGATGAAGTACTCAAGTACTGTTAAACCTTCACGGAAACTTGATTTAATTGGAAGTTCGATAATACGACCAGATGGATTGGCCATCAGACCACGCATACCAGCAAGCTGAGTAAAGTTCGATGCGTTACCACGGGCACCGGAATCACTCATCATGAAGATTGGGTTGCGTTTATTCAAGGATTTCATCAGTTTTCCTTGGATAACATCTTTTGCATTACTCCAAATAGAGATAACGCGATCGTAACGTTCTTCTTCCGTGATTAAACCGCGACGGAATTGTTTAATTACATTATCTACTTTTGCTTGTGCTTCATGGAGAATTTCATCTTTTTCACCTAATACAAGAATGTCAGATACCCCAACTGTAATACCAGCCTTTGTAGAGTACTTAAATCCTAAGTTTTTCATACGGTCAAGCATGCGAGATGTTTCCGTAATTTGGAAACGTTTGAATACTTCCGCAATGATGTTACCAAGGATCTTCTTGCTAAATGGTGCCACTTCTTCGCGACTAGCAATAATTTCTTTAATGTTCGCACCTTTTTCAACGAAATATTCCGCTGGTGTTTCTTTTTCAAGGTTTGAGTTTGTCGGTTCATTAATATAAGGGAACGACTCTGGTAAGATTTCGTTAAATATTAATTTACCAACTGTTGTTAATAGAAGCTTACCCTTTTGCTCTTCAGTAAACGTTACGTTATTTACTGAACTTGCAGCAACTGCAACACGTGTGTGCAGATGTACATATCCATTTTGGTATGCAAGTATTGCTTCGTTTGCATCTTTGAAGACCATACCTTCACCGATTGCGCCTTCACGCTCAAGTGTTAAGTAGTAGTTACCTAATACCATATCCTGAGATGGAGTAACAACTGGTTTTCCGTCTTTTGGATTCAAGATGTTTTGTGCCGCTAACATAAGAATACGAGCTTCTGCTTGTGCCTCTGATGATAACGGAACGTGAACCGCCATTTGGTCACCGTCAAAGTCCGCGTTGTATGCAGTACATACAAGTGGATGAAGACGAATTGCGCGACCTTCTACTAATGTAGGTTCAAACGCCTGGATACCAAGACGGTGAAGTGTTGGTGCGCGGTTTAGAAGTACTGGATGCTCTTTAATCACAGATTCTAAAACGTCCCAAACTTCAGGGTGTACACGCTCAATTTTACGTTTCGCACTCTTAATATTGTGTGCTAAGCCTTTTCCAACTAACTCTTTCATAACGAAAGGTTTGAACAGTTCAAGCGCCATTTCTTTCGGTAATCCACACTGGTACATCTTTAAGTTCGGTCCTACAACGATTACAGAACGGCCAGAGTAGTCAACACGTTTACCTAATAAGTTTTGACGGAAACGTCCTTGTTTACCTTTAAGCATGTGAGATAGTGATTTTAATGGGCGGTTACCTGGTCCAGTAACCGGACGGCCACGACGGCCATTATCGATTAATGCGTCTACAGCTTCTTGTAACATACGTTTTTCGTTTTGAACGATGATGCTTGGAGCACCTAGGTCCAATAGACGTTTTAAACGGTTGTTACGGTTAATTACACGACGATATAAGTCGTTTAAGTCAGAAGTAGCAAAACGTCCACCATCTAACTGTACCATTGGGCGTAGTTCTGGTGGGATTACTGGTAGAACATCTAAGATCATCCAAGATGGTTCATTTCCAGAGTTGCGGAATGCTTCTAATACTTCTAGACGTTTAATAGCACGAGTACGGCGTTGTCCTTGTGCTGTTTTTAATTCTTCTTTTAAGAAGTCTACTTCTTTATCTAAATCGATGTCTTGTAGTAGCTTTTTAATCGCTTCTGCACCCATAGCAGCTTGGAATGTGCTACCATATCGATCACGATATGCACGGTATTCTTTTTCAGAAAGTAATTGCTTCTTATCAAGTGGTGTATCTCCACTTTCTGTTACAACATAAGAAGCGAAATAAATTACTTCTTCAAGCGCGCGAGGGGACATGTCTAAGACAAGTCCCATGCGGCTCGGGATACCTTTGAAATACCAAATATGAGATACAGGAGCAGCTAATTCAATATGACCCATACGTTCACGACGTACTTTTGCACGCGTTACTTCAACGCCACATCGATCACAAACTACACCTTTATAACGTACACGTTTGTATTTTCCGCAATGACATTCCCAGTCCTTTTGTGGTCCGAAAATACGCTCACAGAACAAGCCATCTTTTTCAGGCTTTAACGTACGATAGTTAATAGTTTCTGGTTTCTTAACTTCACCGTATGACCAAGAACGAATCTTGTCAGGTGAAGCAAGTCCAATCTTCATATATTCAAAGTTATTTACATCTATCAAGGGGCCTACCTCCCTTTTAGTCTACAGGTTATCCCAATTATTCCTTAGTTGTCTCAACTTCAACATTCAATTTATCTGCTGATTGATGATCATCATCATCTTCTGTATCACGCATTTCAATTTCTGTATCGTCGCTAGACATCATTTTAACGTCCATACCTAAACTTTGCAGCTCTTTAATCAATACTTTGAATGATTCAGGAACGCCTGGTTCTGGAACATTTTCGCCTTTAACAATTGCTTCATAAGTCTTAACACGTCCAACAACATCATCAGACTTCACTGTTAAGATTTCTTGAAGAGTATAAGCAGCACCGTAAGCTTCAAGTGCCCAAACCTCCATCTCACCGAAACGCTGTCCACCGAACTGAGCTTTACCTCCAAGAGGTTGCTGCGTTACAAGTGAGTATGGTCCAGTAGAACGAGCATGAAGTTTATCGTCAACCATGTGCGCAAGTTTGATCATATACATGACACCAACAGATACGCGGTTATCGAATGGTTCACCAGTACGTCCGTCATACAGGATTGTTTTCGCGTCATTTGCCATACCAGCTTCTTCAATTGTGCCCCAAACATCTTCCTCACGAGCACCATCGAATACTGGTGTTGCAATGTGAATGCCCAGGTATCTTGCTGCCATACCAAGATGAAGCTCTAATACCTGACCGATATTCATACGAGATGGTACCCCTAATGGGTTTAACATAATATCGATTGGCGTACCGTCTGGTAAGTAAGGCATATCTTCTTCTGGTAAAATACGAGAAATAACACCTTTGTTACCGTGACGTCCGGCCATCTTGTCACCTTCAGAAATTTTACGTTTTTGAACGATATATGCACGTACAAGTTGATTCACACCTGGTGGCAATTCATCGCCATCTTCACGGTTGAATACTTTTACGTCTAAGATAATACCGCCACCACCGTGTGGTACACGTAGTGATGTATCACGTACTTCACGCGCTTTTTCTCCAAAGATAGCATGTAATAGACGTTCTTCAGCTGTTAATTCTGTTACACCTTTAGGTGTTACTTTACCAACAAGTAAATCTCCATCTTTTACTTCAGCACCAACGCGAATGATACCGCGCTCGTCAAGGTTACGTAATGCGTCTTCCCCAACGTTTGGAATGTCACGTGTAATTTCTTCTGGTCCAAGCTTCGTATCACGAGCTTCTGATTCATATTCTTCAATATGAATAGAAGTGTACACATCATCTTTTACAAGGCGCTCACTCATGATAATCGCATCCTCGTAGTTATAACCGTCCCAAGTCATGAAGCCAACAAGTACGTTACGTCCAAGTGCTAGTTCACCTAATTCCATAGAAGGACCATCCGCAAGGATTTCACCTTTTACAACTTCATTTCCAACACTTACGATTGGACGTTGGTTGTAACAAGTTCCTTGGTTAGAACGAATGAATTTTTGCATTTTGTAGCGATCTAAGTCGCCTTTTACTGTTTGACCGTCAACTTCTACATAGCGACGTACCCAAACTTCACGTGCTTCTACGCGCTCAACAACACCAGGATGTTTACAGATTACTGCAGCACCCGAGTCTTTTGCTGATACGTACTCCATACCTGTACCTACAATCGGAGATTCCGGATTCATTAACGGAACCGCCTGACGTTGCATGTTCGCTCCCATAAGTGCGCGGTTAGAGTCATCGTTTTCTAAGAACGGAATACAAGCTGTCGCTGCCGACACTACTTGTTTTGGAGATACATCCATGTAGTCGATGCGTTCTCTATTTGTGACAATATTTTCGCCACGGAAACGAGCTACGATATCTTCACTTAGGAATTCACCTTCATCAGATAATTTCATATTCGCTTGGGCTACAACATAGTTATCTTCTTCATCTGCTGTTAAATAATCAACATGCCCTGTTACAAGACCAGTTTCTGGGTCAACACGACGGTATGGTGTTTCAATGAAACCAAACTCATTTACTTTCGCGAACGAAGATAATGAGTTAATCAAACCAATGTTTGGTCCCTCTGGTGTTTCAATCGGACACATACGACCATAGTGGGAGTAATGAACGTCACGTACTTCAAAGCCTGCGCGCTCACGCGTTAAACCACCAGGTCCTAATGCAGATAGTCTTCGTTTGTGAGTTAACTCTGCTAATGGATTTGTTTGGTCCATGAACTGAGATAACTGAGAACTTCCGAAGAACTCTTTAATAGATGCAATAACAGGACGAATATTAATTAGTGCCTGTGGTGTAATTGCATTTGTATCTTGGATCGACATTCTCTCACGAACAACACGTTCCATACGAGAAAGGCCGATACGGAATTGGTTTTGTAATAGTTCTCCAACAGAACGCAGACGACGGTTTCCTAAATGGTCAATATCATCTGTATCTCCTACTTTGTATAGTAGGTTGAAGAAGTAACTGATAGAAGCAAGGATATCACCTGGTGTGATGTGTTTCACATCACGAGTAATGTTTGCATTACCAATTACATTAATTACGCGTTCGCCTTCCGACTCAGGAGCATAAATCTTAATAGATTGCAGCTCAACATCGCCTTCTACCACTCCACCCATTGGTTTCGCTGTTTTGAATCCAATGTTTTTCTCTAAGTAAGGTAAAATGCGATCAAGTGTACGACGATCTAAGATTGTTCCTTCTGCCGCTAAAATTTCACCAGTTTCTGGATCCACTAATGTTTCAGCTAAACGTTGATTAAACAATCTGTTTTTAATGTGTAACTTCTTGTTGATCTTATAGCGACCTACATTTGCTAAATCGTAGCGCTTTGGATCGAAGAAACGAGACACAAGTAAGCTCTTAGCATTTTCTACTGTTGGTGGTTCACCAGGACGTAGACGCTCATAAATTTCAAGCAATGCTTTTTCTGTGCTATCTGTGTTGTCTTTTTCTAATGTGTTGCTTAAGTATTCGTTATCACCTAAAAGCTCGGTGATTTCTTGATCAGAGCCAAACCCTAATGCGCGTAACAAAACAGTTACAGGAAGTTTACGCGTACGGTCAATACGCACATATACAACATCCTTAGCATCTGTCTCATACTCTAACCAAGCTCCGCGGTTTGGAATTACAGTAGCAGTAAAACCACGTTTTCCGTTTTTATCCACTTTGCCACTATAGTATACGCTTGGAGAGCGAACTAACTGGGAAACGATAACACGTTCTGCACCGTTAATTACGAATGTTCCAGTCTCTGTCATGAGTGGGAAATCTCCCATGAACACATCTTGTTCTTTTACTTCACCAGTTTCCTTGTTGATTAGACGCACTTTTACACGAAGTGGTGCTGCATACGTCACATCACGCTCTTTGCATTCGTCTACAGAGTATTTAGGTTCACCTAAGCTGTAGTCGATAAATTCAAGCGATAGATTTCCCGTAAAGTCTTCAATCGGAGAAATGTCTTGGAACATTTCTCGCAAACCCTCATCAAGAAACCACTGATAAGAAGAGGTTTGAATTTCGATAAGATTTGGTAACTCTAATACTTCACTAATACGGGCATAACTTCTTCGTTGGCGGTGGCGTCCGTATTGAACTAGTTGACCTGTCAACTGCTTCACCCCTCAAATCATGAGTATTATAAATGCACAAAAAAATTTGTGCAAAATCACAAATAAATACAACTACTGCTATTAGCGTAGTCTTTTTCTCTTAAAGATAAATACGTTGAGTCTTTCTACCTGCTCAAAAAAGAAAAATGGCTTCTATAAGAAAACCATCATTCTGTTTCATAATCTGCTGATTTTACTATCTTTTCCAAGAGAAACAAAAATATACATCTTTCTCAACGCAGAAAATCATATATTGGCATTGTATAATGTTAACATAGCCAAAAATAACCGTCAACGTTTTTTTGATTTTATGATATAATATCCTTTTTTCTTTTCTACAACCTCAACTTCAGAAAATACTTCCTCTAGTTTTTTCAGCGCAGATGGTGCACCTTGCTTCTTTTGAATAACAATCCAAAGTTCTCCACCTGGAACTAAATACTCCACAGCTTTTTCTAAAATTTCATGTACGACATCTTTACCCGCACGAATTGGAGGGTTAGATAGAATAGCAGCATACTTGCCATCTACATTTTCATAGACGCTACTTTGAAAAATACGTATATTCTCGATTTTGTTATTAGCGGCGTTTTCTTTCGCAAGTCCAAGCGCCCTTTCATTCACATCCACCATGTGAACTTCACGACCTTGAAACTCTTTCGCTAGCGACAAACCAATAGGACCGTATCCGCAACCTACATCTAATATATTACCTTTAATATCTGGCATTTGAAAAGCTTCAATTAAAAGACGGGAACCAAAGTCCACTTCGTTTTTCGAGAACACCCCATGGTCGGATAAGAAAGTAAATTGAGATCCACGAAGTGCAAATTCCCATCGCTTACGATCACTTTTACTAGAAGGGTCGTTAGAAAAATAATGGTCTGCCATATGGCCACCTCTCTTCTTTACAGTTAAAAAAAAAGCTCGCATGAGAGCGAGCTTTTTTTAAAGCATCAAAAGTTAATTACTTAACTTCTACAGCAGCGCCAACTTCTTCAAGTTTAGCTTTGATTTCTTCAGCTTCTTCTTTAGCAGCAGCTTCTTTGATTACTTTTGGAGTGTTGTCAACTAATTCTTTAGCTTCTTTTAAGCCAAGACCAGTGATTTCACGAACAACTTTGATAACTTTGATTTTTTGTGCACCAGCGCTAGTTAGTTCCACATCAAATTCAGTTTTCTCAGCAGCAGCTTCTCCAGCGCCACCAGCAACAGCTACAGGAGCAGCAGCAGTTACGCCGAATTCTTCCTCGATAGCTTTTACTAAGTCGTTAAGTTCTAATACAGTCATAGATTTAACTGCTTCAATGATTTGTTCTTTAGTCATTGTAAATATCCTCCCTTAAATAGGTTTGTATTGTTTTATCGATAATACGTAATTATCTTTTAAAAAATTAAGCGCCTTGCTCTTCCTTTTGTTCTGCAACTGCTTTAGTAGCAAGTGCAAGGTTACGGATTGGAGCTTGAAGAACGCTAAGAAGCATAGAAAGTAAGCCTTCACGTGATGGAAGAGTAGCGATTGCTTTAACCTCATCAAGTGTTACAAGTTTACCTTCGATTACGCCCGCTTTAATTTCTAAAGCTTCATGATTTTTAGCGAAGTCGTTTAATACTTTCGCAGGAGCAACTACATCCTCGTTACTGAACGCGATTGCGTTTGGTCCTGTTAAGAATTCGTTTAACTCAGCCATTTCAGCAGATTCTGCAGCACGACGAGTTAGAGAGTTTTTGTAAACTTTGAACTCAACGCCAGCTTCACGTAATTGCTTACGTAATTCTGTTGCTTCAGAAACTGTTAAACCACGGTAGTCAACAACGATCGTAGATTTACTAGCACGAAGTTTGTCCGCGATTTCAGTTACAACTTGTTGTTTAGTTTCGATTACTTTGCTCATGTTATTACACCTCCTGTAGATTATATAGAAGATGTACCGAAAGTGCACTAAAAACCTCCATGCCCAACTTGTAGACATGGAGGCATATAGTCACAGAAAAAAATTCCGTTTCGTATATTAACACCTAGGTAGGAAATTAAGTCTATTGACACCTACTGTCTACGGTACACTATTTAAATTCACAACATAAATGATTATATTAAATCTTCTTTATGAAGTCAACTTCCAATTTTTACGCTAATGTAGAAACGTCTACACGTACGCCAGGTCCCATTGTAGAAGCAACTGTTACGTTCTTCATGTAAGTACCTTTTGCAGCAGATGGCTTAACTTTTAATAAAGTATCAGCGATTGTTTTGAAGTTTTCTACTAATTTAGCATCTTCGAAAGATACTTTACCGATTGGAACGTGGATGTTACCAGCTTTATCAACGCGGTATTCAACTTTACCAGCTTTGATTTCGTTAACAGCTTTAGTTACATCGAAAGTAACTGTTCCAGTTTTAGGGTTTGGCATTAAACCTTTAGGTCCTAATACGCGACCAAGTTTACCAACTTCACCCATCATGTCAGGAGTTGCTACTACTACATCGAAATCGAACCAACCTTGTTGGATTTTACCGATGTAATCAGTATCGCCTACGAAGTCAGCTCCAGCAGCTTCAGCTTCTTTAGCTTTTTCACCTTTAGCGAACACTAATACACGTTGTACTTTACCAGTACCGTGCGGAAGAACAACTGCACCACGGATTTGTTGGTCAGCTTTCTTAGGGTCAACACCTAAACGGAATGCAGCTTCTACAGTTGCATCAAATTTAGCTGTGTTTGTTTTCTTTACTAATTCTACTGCTTCTGTTGCAGAGTAAGCAGCTGCACGGTCAACAAGCTTTGCAGCTTCTACGTACTTTTTACCTCTTTTAGCCATTTTTATTTCCTCCTCGAATGTGGTTTTAGCGGAATAACCTCCCACGTTTACGCCTGTTTTCAGGTATAACCTGAGGATGAGCGCCATCCATTTATTTAAAAACGATAATCATTTACGATAATAAAGGTTGCGAATTGGAATTCCAGACCCGCAACCTTTTTTTAAAAACAAATCGAATTAGTCTTCGATAACGATGCCCATACTGCGTGCAGTACCTTCAACCATACGCATTGCAGCTTCTACGCTAGCAGCGTTTAGGTCAGGCATTTTAGTTTCAGCGATTTCGCGTACTTTATCACGCTTAACAGTTGCCACTTTATTACGATTTGGTTCACCAGAACCAGACTCAATACCAGCTACTTTCTTAAGAAGAACAGCAGCAGGAGGAGTTTTAGTAATGAAAGTGAATGAACGGTCCTCAAATACCGTAATTTCAACAGGGATGATAAGACCAGCTTGATCTGCTGTACGAGCGTTAAACTCTTTACAGAAGCCCATGATGTTAACACCTGCTTGTCCTAATGCTGGACCAACTGGTGGAGCTGGGTTAGCTTTACCTGCAGGAATTTGAAGCTTTACCATTTTAATTACCTTTTTAGCCACGAGACACACCTCCTTAAGTCCGTGATGTGGTCAATTGGACAGTGATTTGCCCTCCCACGTCATATTTTATCTGTAAGGATAAAATCTTTCAAAAAACGCCTCCGATAATGAAGACGTACTGACTTAAAAGATATTATCACTTTTTACAATTCATTTCAAGTTTCATTTTATAATTTTTCAATTTGATGGAAGTCAAGTTCAACTGGAGTCTCGCGACCAAACATGTCCACAAGTACACTAACCTTTTTCTTCTCCACATCAATTTCTTCAATAGCACCTGTATAATCTGCGAATGGCCCCTCATTTACACGTACTGTCTCATGAAGTTCAAAGTCGAAATCAACCACTTCGTTGTCCATTCCCATATGTTTCATAATGGTAACAACTTCCTCTTCTAATAGAGGCGATGGCTTAGATCCAGAACCAGAAGAACCAACGAACCCAGTTACACCCGGCGTGTTACGTACAACATACCAAGAATCATCAGTCATGATTAATTCTACTAATACATAACCTGGGAACACTTTTCTTTTCATTAATTTTTCTTTTCCGTTTTTCATTTCTACTTCTACTTCTTCCGGGACAACAACACGGAAAATTTTATCTTGCATACCCATTGATTCTACACGCTTCTCTAGGTTTGCTTTTACTTTATTTTCATATCCAGAATAAGTATGGACAACATACCAACTTTTTTCCATTCATTTAGGACGAGCGTCCTTCCCTCCCTGACGTACATTTTTTTGCGCAAATGAAAAAACCCGTTCACCGGGCTTTTACACAGTTCTTATAAATAACATTATATCATGGATAAGTGCTTCTTATTCAAGAATTAACCAAGAATTAACCGAATTAAAGAAGAAATGCCCATATCAACTACTGCGAAGAAAATCGCAAAGAACACAACTGTAGCAACAACAGTCGCTGTTGAGCGGAGTAATTCATCTTTTTTAGGCCAACTTACTTTTTTCATTTCGCGACCTACATCGCCGAAAAAGTTCGTTAAACGCATCTGCGGGACCTCCAGTGTATTATTTCAATTATTTATTTTGTTTCCTTGTGAACTGTATGCTGATTGCATGTTTTACAAAACTTTTTTATTTCAAGTCGCTCTATTGAGCTCGTATCTTTCATAGTAGAGTAGTTTCGATTTTTACACTCTTCACATGAGAGTACAACTTTTTTCCTCATTAGTTACACCAACCTTGTAACATTATGTCCCTAAAAATGTATCATACAATAAAAGACAATGTCAATGACATGCATTTTGTACGCTCTACAAAAGAAAACAGGTGATTTATTTTACACCTGTTGCACTTGTTATTTGTTATGAATTTAAAGTTGTACTTTCTCGCATTTCCATATATCGTTCCAATTTCCTCTTCACCCGCTGTAAAGCGTTATCAATAGATTTCACATGTCTGTTTAACTGTTCTGAAATCTCTTGATAAGAACGCCCATCTAGATATAAAGAAAGTACTTTTCTTTCTAAATCGCTTAATAATTCTGATATTTTTGATTCTATGTCTGTATATTCTTCTTGGCTAATAATCATCTCTTCAGGATCAGTTACCTTCGCTTCAGAAATAACATCCAATAATGTTCGATCAGATTCCTCATCGTAAATCGGCTTATCTAAAGACACATATGAATTTAAGGGAATATGTTTTTGTCTTGTTGCCGTTTTAATAGCGGTAATAATTTGTCGAGTGATACACAGTTCAGCAAATGCTTTGAATGAAGACAGCTTGTCCTCTTTATAATCACGAATTGCTTTAAACAACCCTATCATACCTTCTTGAACAATGTCTTCTCGATCGGCACCCACTAAAAAGTAAGATCTTGATTTCGCGCGAACAAAGTTCTTATACTTGTGAATTAAATATTCTAGAGCGTCAGTATTACCTTTTCGAACTAACTCAACGATTGCCTCATCCTCTAAATCACGAAATGTAACGTCGCCTACACTTACGAAGCCTGCTTCCACCTTGATCCCTCCGACCGCTATTTATTTAGCAATATTATACAGTAAAAAGACAAAGAGCGTCAATGCTTCAACGCTCTCCTCTTCTTAATTTTTCTAATTTTTCTGTAATATCTTTACTAAATATCTTTCGCATGGCGGGTTGCTGTTCTTTCGTGTCTTTTGTACGCCTTCTTACTTGTTGCTCCATTGCCTGTACTTCCAACTCTAATTCACGCGCAGATTTCCGAAGGGCACCTTGCGCAAATATAACCCATTGTTCCGTGTAATCAGAAGTCGCAACATATATTCGTGTATTTATATTTCTAAGCTCTATCGCAAGTTGCTCTATCTTTTCATCTGCAGTTTGATTCTTTCGTGTGAATATTACTTCCACACGAGATTGTTTCATCTTTTTTTCAATACCATGTACTGTATAGGCATCAAAGACTATCATCACTTTTGTGCCTGTATAACCTTGATAATCCGCCATCTTATCAATAAGTGCATCTCTTGATGATTGTAAATCTACATCCCGCAGTTTCTTCAAATCTCCCCAAGCTCCGATAATGTTGTAACCGTCAACGATTAAAATATCGTTCATCTTTTATTTACCAATTTCGTGACGTTTACGATATACCTCATACATTAACAAACTTGCGGCTACGGAAGCATTTAAGGATGTAACTTTACCAACCATCGGTAGAGTGATTAGGAAATCACACTTTTCACCAATAATACGGCTCATACCTTTTCCTTCACTACCAATTACTAACCCAATCGGCATTTTACCATCTAAATTACGATAATCCGTTTTTCCTTTGGCATCTGTACCAGCAATCCAAAGTCCACGTTCTTTTAATTCATCAATTGTACGGGATAAGTTCGTTACGCGTGCAACAGGAATGTATTCAATTGCTCCTGTTGATGCTTTCGCAACTGACGCTGTAAGCCCCACAGCCCTTCTCTTTGGAATAATAATCCCATGAGCTCCTGTCGCATCAGCAGTACGCATAATAGAACCTAAGTTATGCGGATCTTCAATCTCATCTAAAATTAAGAAGAATGGATCTTCATTACGTTTTTCTGCCACTTTGAATAAATCTTCTAACTCCGCATACTGATATGCAGCTACTTGAGCGATTACACCTTGATGATTACCCTCAACTAATTGATCTAACTTTTTCTTTGGTGCATGTTGTAAAATAACCTTATTCTCTTTCGCTAACGCTAGTACAATCTGCACTTGTCCTTTGGCAGCACCTTCTGCGATCCAAATTTTATTAATATCTCTCCCTGATCGTAACGCTTCAATTACAGGGTTACGTCCGATAATATATTCACTACTCATGATGATGTGCCCCCTTCCTTTTCTTCTAAAACTGCAATTGCCTTATATACAATTTCGTCTAATCTTTCACGGTTATTTAATAAATGATGATAACCAATTAGCGCTTCAAAGGCTGTACTATGTCGATATGTTTGTACATCCGTATTTTTCGGAACCGTACCTGAATTTGCATTACGTCCTCTTCTTAATACCGCCTCTTCTTCCTCTGTCAAAAACGACGTCTCTAATAAATGATAAACAACTTTCGCCTGTGCTTTTGCTGAAACAAAGCTCGTCCCTAAGCGATGTAATTGATTAGGGCGAACCTTTCCTTTTTGAAGGAGGTGATAGCGGATATATTGTTCATATACCGCATCACCCATATACGCTAACGCCAAGCTGTTTAATTGCTTTGCATCAATCATCCTTATCCTCTTTTCCATCTTGTACCTTGAGCGGTATCTTCTAAAATAATATTACGTCCTTTTAAATCGTCACGAATTTGATCAGACAATGCGAAATCGCGATTTTTACGAGCCTCAATGCGCTTTTGGATAAGTTCTTCAATTTCTTCATCCAGCAATTCTTCTTGCGTTAATTCTAATCCTAAAATATCAAATAACGTTTCCAATTGTTTTACGTATGCTTCGATCACAACTTTAGATGTATGCTCTTCAAGTAAATATTGATTTGCATGATTGGCTACATTGTATAATTCGGTAATTGCATTCGCAGTGTTAAAGTCATCATTCATTGCCTCTTCAAATGCAGTCTGGAATTTCTCTATTTCAACTAACCATTTCTCATTATGGTCTGTTAAATCCGTACTGCTTTCCATACGATGCTTTAAGTTTCCATAAGCTGTTTTAATTCTTTCCAGCCCATTATTCGTACTTTGTAATAACTCTTCACTAAAGTTAATCGGATGACGATAGTGTACTGATAACATAAAGAATCTAATTAACTGTGGGTCGTATTGCTTAATAATATCGTGAACTAAAATAAAGTTACCAAGCGATTTAGACATCTTCTCATTGTTAATATTAATATATCCATTATGCATCCAGTAACGTGCAAACGTTTTTCCAGTCAATGCTTCCGACTGCGCAATTTCATTTTCATGATGCGGGAACGCCAAGTCTTGACCACCAGCATGAATGTCAATTGTATCCCCTAAGTACTTACGTGCCATTGCTGAGCATTCAATATGCCACCCTGGACGCCCTTGCCCCCAAGGGCTTTCCCAGAAGATTTCTCCTTCTTTCGCAGCTTTCCATAAAGCAAAATCAAGAGGGTCTTGTTTCTTTTCCCCCACCTCAATACGAGCACCGTGACGTAAATCTGCGATTGGTTGATGTGATAATTTACCGTAACCTTCGAATTCCTTCGTTTTAAAGTACACATCTCCCTCTGATTCGTATGCATACCCTTTATTCACAAGTTCTTGAATAAATTCAATAATGATATCCATATTTTCTGTTACACGAGGATGGACTGTTGCGTGTTTGCAACCTAGCGCTGTTACATCTTCAAAGTACGCTTCAACAAAACGATCAGCAATTGTCGGTACATCTTCACCTAATTCATTTGCCGCTTTAATTAATTTATCATCTACGTCCGTAAAGTTCGATACGTATTGCACATCGTACCCTTTATATTCTAGATAGCGACGTACTGTATCGAATACCATAGGAGGTCTTGCATTGCCAATATGAATGTAGTTATAGACTGTAGGTCCGCATACATACATCTTTACCTTATTTTCTTCTAATGGAACAAACTCTTCTTTTTGACGTGTTAACGTATTATAAATGTGAATAGTCATTTTTATCCTTCCTTTCTACCTTTACTTCCAGTTGTTTCTTCAATTTATCAAGTTCTACTTCCATAGCCTTTAATTTATCAAAAATTGGATCCGGAAGGTCAGAGTGATTTAATTCTTGACCAATCTTTACTCCATTTTGAATAACGACTCGGCCAGGTATACCTACAACTGTAGAATGTGCAGGAACTTCTTTTAATACGACAGACCCTGCCCCGATTTTAGAATTCTCTCCCACAGTAATAGAACCAAGGACTTTAGCACCCGTCGCAATTAATACATTATCCTGAATTGTTGGATGCCTCTTGCCTTTTTCTTTTCCTGTACCACCTAATGTAACCCCTTGATAAATTGTTACATTATCACCAATTTCACAAGTTTCTCCAATTACAACTCCCATTCCATGGTCTATGAAAAAGCGTCGACCAATAGTTGCTCCTGGATGAATCTCAATGCCAGTAAAAAAACGACTAACTTGTGAAACAAAACGTGCAAGAAAGAAAAAATCCCTTTTATAAAAAGCATGTGCAATTCGATGAGCCCAAACTGCATGTAATCCAGAGTAAGTTAAAATGACTTCGAAATAACCTCTTGCCGCTGGATCCTGTTCAAAAACGACTTCAATATCTTCCCGAAGCCTCTTAAACATCGATGTTCCCTCCCCTTTATGGGCTGCTTTTTCGAGTGAACTAACTCCCTACTTATCTCCCTAAATCTTTATACACGTAGATAAAATTTATACTCATACCCAGTTTTACGGTATAAAAAAAGACGCCTCTGTCATATTGACAGAGACGCCTTTTAAGCGCGGTTCCACTCTGTTTAGGCTAAAAAAGCCTCAAACTCATCTCTGATAACGGTGTACACCGCTTCTGCTTACTTTAACGCCTTAAGATGTTTCACAAAACATTTTGCTGTTCAGCAGAAGACTCGAAGGGGCATTTCAAAAACCCGCTTATAAACCACTTCCAGCCTAAAGGTGGTTCTCTCTGTAAAAAGCCTGATTTTCTACTTCTCCTTCTCGTCGCTTTTCCTTATTAGGTTTTAAGTATACTTATTATATTTCTAAACCTAGAAAATGTTAACCAATTACTTTTTGAAGACGATTTAAAACTTTTTCTTTTCCAAGAAGTGCAATAGCATTAGGAAGCTCTGGGCCATGTGTTTGACCAGTAGTTGCAACACGGATTGGCATAAATAAGTTTTTACCTTTATGACCTGTTTCCTTTTGAACTGCTTTAATAGCCGCCTTAATTGCTGCTGGTTCCATCGCCTCTAGTGCTTCTACTTGACCAGCAAATGCACGAAGTACTTCTGGTACTTGTTCACCTTTTAATACTTCTTGTCCTTCTTCTTCATGATCAACATGATCTTTGAAGAACATTTCAGAAAGCTCTACAATTTCAGCTCCAAAACTCATTTGTTCATGATATAACGCAATTACATCACGAATCCAAGCTTGCTCTTGTTCACTTAAAGTTTCACCTATACGTCCAGCTTTCACTAGATGCGGTAAGCTTAATTCTACCACCGTATCTAAATCTTGCTTTTTCATATATTGGTTGTTCATCCATTTTAATTTTTGAGAATCAAATAATGCAGGTGATTTTGATAAACGAGCTGCATCGAACATTTTGATAAACTCTTCTTTAGAGAAGATTTCTTCTTCTCCTACCGGCGACCAACCTAGTAGTGCAATAAAGTTAAAGATTGCTTCTGGAAGATATCCAAGCTCTTTATATTGCTCAATAAATTGAATAATAGATTCATCACGCTTACTTAATTTTTTACGGCTTTCATTTACAATTAAAGTCATATGGCCAAATTGCGGGATATCCCAACCGAAAGCTTCATAAATCATCATTTGTTTTGGCGTATTTGAAATATGGTCATCACCACGAAGTACATGTGTAATTTCCATTAAGTGATCATCTACTGCTACCGCAAAGTTATAAGTTGGAATTCCATCTTTTTTCACGATAACGAAATCACCGAAATCATTTGAATGGAATGCTACTTCATCTTTTACGATATCTTTAAATGTGTAATCACGATCAGCTGGTACACGGAAACGAATACTTGGAATACGTCCCTCAGCTTCAAATTCTTTCATTTGTTCTTCAGTTAAATCACGGTGGTTACCTGCATAACGAGGTGTTTCACCACGAGAAATTTGTCCTTCACGCTCTGCTTCTAGCTCTTCTTCTGTCATATAACATTTGTAAGCTAAACCACGCTCTAATAAATCTAGATATAATTTTTTATAAATATCTAAACGCTCTGTTTGACGATATGGTCCAAATTCACCACCAACATCAACACCTTCATCCCAGTCCATACCGAGCCATTTCAAGTATTTTAATTGGCTTTCTTCTCCACCAGCCACGTTACGTTTTACATCAGTATCTTCAATACGAATAATAAACTTGCCATCTAAATGACGAGCAAATAAATAATTAAATAATGCCGTACGCGCATTTCCGATATGTAAGTGTCCTGTTGGACTTGGCGCATAGCGCACTCTCACTTGCTTTTCCATAATTGGTACACCTTCCATTCTTAATGTCTACACATTCTATAATTGTACAACAAAAAAATGTGATTATCCATCTTACGAATTAAAAACCATTATTTTTTCTGTAATAATACCACTGCTTGAGAAGCAATTCCTTCTTCTCTACCTGTAAATCCTAATTTCTCTGTTGTTGTTGCCTTTACATTAATGTTATCTATAGACGTTTCTAACAGTTCACTAATACGTTTACGCATACTTTCAATATGCGGTGCCATTTTTGGCTTTTGAGCAATAATTGTACAATCTAAGTTCCCTAACTCGTAACCTTGTTCACGCACAAATTCCCAAACTTTTTGTAACAATACAGCTGAATCTGCATCTTTAAAAGCTGGGTCTGTATCAGGAAAATGCTTTCCAATATCTCCTGCTGCAATGGCACCTAAACATGCATCAGCAATCGTATGTAACAATACATCTGCATCTGAATGACCGATTAATCCTTTCTCGTGTGGAATTGTAATTCCGCCAATAATTAACGGTCTACCTTCCGCAAATTCATGCACATCAAAACCTTGTCCAATTCGAAACATTCTTTACATCCTCCTTGAGCTAAACCACTGAGCTTTATGACTCTATATTATATTGATATCCCTACAAAGAAAAGCCCGGCCATTGCCGAGCTTTCCTTTGTTATACACCATCACGGCTATTTTTTCTGAACATGAAGGAAACTTTCAGCAATTAGCAAATCCTCTGGAGTCGTCACTTTAATATTATAGTAACTCCCCTCTACTACACCTACTTGCTTACCAATACGTTCCACGAGACTTGCATCATCTGTACCAAGAAAACAACTCTGTTTTGCACTTCTATGAGCTTCTAACAAAAGAGAAACAGAGAACCCTTGCGGTGTTTGTACAGCCTTAAGCTGAGATCGTTCTACCGTTTCGACAACAACACCTTGCTCTACTTTCTTAACTGTATCCTTTACTGGCACTGCACAAATGGAAGCTCCATATTTTTCTGCTGCTGTTAATACGTCTTGAATCACTTTATTCGTTACGAATGGGCGCGCTCCGTCATGTACAAGAACGTATTCAACATCACTCGCATGCTGAATCGCGTTATATACACTATCTTGTCTTTCGGCTCCACCCTGAATAAATTGTACCTGTTTTTCAATCGGATACTTCTGCATTAATTCCTCAAAATACGGGCGTTCCTCTTCGTTAATTGCCATAACAATACTTTTGCACTCTTTATCTCTTTCAAAAGCACGTAATGTATGAACGATAATCGGTACTTCGTTTATAAGTAAGAACAACTTATTTTTGCCAGCACCCATCCGCTTTCCTTGGCCGGCTGCCGGAATAATTAATGTATACATATTAATAATCCTCTACCTATAATGCTTTTTCTAATAATTTACGTTTTGCGAAAATCATACGACCAGCCGATGTTTGTAATACGCTAGTAACCAGTACATTAAGTTGCGAACCTACATACTCTCTACCATCTTCTACTACAATCATCGTACCATCATCTAAGTACGCAACACCTTGGTTTTGCTCTTTACCATCTTTCACAACATAAACATTTAATTCTTCGCCAGGGAGTACAACTGGTTTAATTGCATTAGCTAAATCATTAATGTTTAACACCGTTACTCCTTGTAATTCAGAAACTTTATTTAAGTTGAAATCATTCGTTACTACAGTTCCACCGGTGATTTTTGCTAACTTTACAAGTTTGCTATCCACCTCTTGGATATCCTCGAAATCGCCTTCATAAATTTCTACCGGAATCGGCATCTCTTTTTGAATACGATTTAAAATGTCTAGTCCTCTGCGACCACGATTACGCTTTAAAGCATCGGAAGAATCGGCAATATGCTGAAGCTCTTCTAATACGAATTGTGGAATCACAATTGTTCCTTCCAAAAACTTCGTTTGGCAAATATCAGCAATACGTCCATCGATAATTACACTCGTATCGAGAATTTTCCAATGAGTCGTAGATTTTTCTGCTTCTACCTCTTCGTTCTCGCTATTATTTTTCTTCTTACCTCCGCGTTGGGGTAATGTAAATAATCCTAGCAATTCATTCCTCTTTTTAAATCCTACTTGGAATCCTAAATATCCAAGTAAAAGAGTGAAGAACACTTGCAACACCGTACTAATAACCGGAATTGTAAATTCACGAATCGGTATTAAAATTAAATATGCAACAATAAGACCAGAGATCAATCCTAATGTACCAAATAAAACATCTGCTACAGGCGCCTTTACAAGAGCCTCTTCAATATGCTTAATAAGTTGAACAATATAATCTACAAGCCAAAATGTTGTTAAAAATAAAATAATTGCACCAATAATCGCACGAACATAAGATCCTTCCAATAAAGGAACAGCACCGATGTCTAATACATTAATAACTTTTGGGATTAAGTAAATCCCTAACGCTCCCCCGATTACTAGAAAGAAGAGCTGTACGATCCGTTTTAACATCCAACCACCTCCTACTCATTATTAACCATTGTTTCGCTAATCAAAACGCCGAATGCAAAAGCGGACGTGTTTTTTTTTATAAATAGTTTTATTTACCAATATATCATATCATATACCAAAAATGTTCTAGTGTCGTTATATTATGGAATCAATGTAATATTCTTAATTGTGTCTACTCATATAGAGATGCTCTTGAATTCTTTTTAGGCCTTCTCGTATTTTCTTCGCCCTTACTTCCCCAATTCCTTCCACATCATCCAATTCATGAATAGTCGCGCGACAAACTCCTTGCAACGTTTTGAATCGATTAATTAAATTTTCAATGATAAGTGGCGGAACACGAGAGATTTTGCTTGTAATTCGATATCCCCTTGGCGTCACACTTTCTTCTAAACTGGTTTGCCCTGGATAGCCAAGTAATTTAACTAAATCACTATCCTCTAAAAGTTGTGTATTTGCAAGGTCCTGTAACTTTTTCAAAATTTGATGATGGTCTTGTGTTTTCTCCTGATGGTAATCTTTAATTAACAATGCTGCCTCTGCTTCTAAATCAGCTAGTAATTCTGTAAGCTGTAAACGAATTAACCTACCTTCTGTTCCTAGCTCATGAATATAGCTCAATATTTCATTTTTAATACGCAGTACCATTTCAACACTATGTAAAACGTGAACTACCTCAGACATTGTAACGACCTCTTCAAATTCTAGAATGCCCAAATTCGTAATACCATCATTCCATACAGCCTTATATTTTTCTAACGTTTGAATAGCTTGGTTTGCCTTTGTTAAAATAACCCCTATATCTTTTAGTGTATAACGTAAGTTCCCTTGATATAGCGTAATTACGTTACGTCTTTGTGAAATGGCCACAACAAGGCTGCCCGTCTGCTTCGCTACACGTTCTGCTGTTCGGTGACGCATACCGGTTTCAATAGAATCAATAGATGCCTCTGGAACTAACTGTGCATTCGCTATTAAAATTTTACTTCCCGTTTCATTTAAAATAAGTGCCCCGTCCATTTTTGCTAATTCATATAAACTAGCAGGAGAGAATGCACAATTAATGTGAAAACCACCATCCACAATACTTTTAATCTGCTCATTATATCCAAGAACAATTAGCCCCCCTGTTTGTGCGCGAAGTACATTATCTATCCCTTCACGCAGTGGTGTTCCTGGGGCCACGAGCTGTAAAATATTAATCATACTTTTGACACGTTGCTTATTTTCTTCCATAGCCTAGCCTCCTAATGTCAAACGAAGCGCTTCTCCTAAATTAGAAACACCTACAACCTCAATCCCATCCGGAATTGTCCATCCTCCTAAGTTTTTTCTAGGAATAATAACACGTTGAAATCCTAATTTAGCCGCTTCTTGTACACGTTGTTCGATTCTTGATACTCTTCTTATTTCTCCAGTTAATCCTACTTCTCCTATTACTGCATCAGTTGGTGCCGTAGATTTATCCCTAAAACTTGAGGCTATACTTAAAGCCACTGCTAAATCAATTGCCGGTTCGTCTAATTTCAAACCACCAGCTACTTTTAAATATGCATCTTGATTTTGCAATAGTAAACCTGTTCTTTTTTCTAATACTGCCATAATAAGCGAAACACGGTTATGATCAATTCCCGTCGCCATTCTTCGAGGATTTCCAAAACTAGTAGGGGAGATTAATGCTTGTATTTCTACTAAAACCGGTCTTGTTCCTTCCATTGAAGCAACTACTGTTGATCCTGCAACACCAACCGGCCTTTCCTCAAGGAAGATTTCAGAAGGATTTAAAACTTCCGCAAGACCAAGCTCTTTCATTTCAAAGATACCCATTTCATTCGTGGAACCAAAACGGTTCTTCACAGCCCGTAAAATACGATACGTATGGTGTCGATCTCCTTCAAAGTAAAGAACTGCATCGACCATATGTTCTAACATACGAGGTCCTGCAATTGCTCCTTCTTTTGTCACATGCCCGACAATGAAAATAGGGATTCCTTTTGTTTTTGCAAGTTTCATTAATTCCGCTGTACATTCACGTACTTGTGCCACACTTCCTGGTGCTGACGTCACTTCAGGTAAATGTATCGTTTGAATAGAATCAATAACAACAAAAGCTGGATTCATCTCTTCAATATGTGCTGCAATACGCTGCAGGTCTGTCTCTGCTACAACAAATAGATTGCTACCCTTTACATGCAAACGATCTGCACGAAGTTTAATCTGCTTTGCCGACTCCTCACCCGATATGTATAATACATCATATGAAGAATCTGCTAATTGTGATGAAATCTGTAATAGTAATGTTGATTTTCCAATCCCAGGGTCTCCACCAATAAGCACTAAGGACCCATCTACAATTCCACCACCAAGCACACGATTAAACTCTTGAAATTCCGTTTCAATACGTGCCTCAGACTTTGTTTCTACTTCGGTAAGACGTCTTGGTTTTGTTACTTCCGTTTGAATTGCATTCGCGTAATTAAGGCGCCTAGATGATACAACTGGCTCCATTTCTTCAACAAGTGTATTCCATTGACCACATCCAGGACATTTACCCATATATTTTGGTGACTGATAACCACATTCTTGACATATAAATTTCGTTTTCTTTTTAGCCATACCTTTTTATAGTTCACTTCACTTTCGTCTATAAACGTTTATCCTTCTCGTACAAGAAAGAGGGCTATCGCGTAGCCCTCTTTGTTTGTCTATACTTATTTTACCTTTTCCGCACTATGAATGACAAATGATTCTCCTTCTACATCAAAGATAACTTTTTGTCCTTTCTCAATAGCACCTTTTAAAAGTTCTTCTGATAGTCTATCTTCTACATGTTTCTGAATTGCTCTGCGAAGTGGACGAGCGCCATACTCACGATCAAATCCTTTATCTGCAATAGCTGAAATTGCCCCTTCCGTTAAGTGCAATTCGATTTCTTGTTCTTTTAAGCGATTTACTAACTGATTTACCATAAGAGTTACAATCTCTTGAATATGTTTTTTCTCAAGCATATGGAATACGATAATTTCATCAATACGGTTTAAGAATTCTGGACGAAATGCCTTTTTCAACTCATCCATTACTTTACCTTTCATATCCGAATAATCACGGCTTTCATCTTGGACATTAAATCCAAGATGTTTGTTACGTTTTAACGCCTCGGCACCAACGTTAGACGTCATAATAACAATTGTATTACGGAAATCAACTGTACGTCCTTTAGAATCTGTTAAACGACCATCTTCTAATACTTGTAGTAGAATATTAAATACATCCGGATGAGCTTTCTCTACCTCATCTAATAATACAACTGAATATGGCTTGCGACGAACTTTCTCTGTTAATTGTCCACCTTCTTCATATCCAACATATCCTGGAGGAGAACCAACTAAACGGGAAGTAGAATGCTTCTCCATATACTCTGACATATCGATGCGAATCATTGCATCTTCATCACCGAACATAGATTCTGCTAGTGCTCTTGCAAGTTCTGTTTTACCTACACCTGTTGGTCCTAAGAAAATAAATGAACCAATCGGGCGCTTCGGATCTTTTAATCCTGCTCTTGCACGACGAACAGCTTTTGCTACTGCTACTACTGCTTCATCTTGACCAATCAAACGATCATGAAGAATGGATTCTAAATTTAATAATTTATCAGTCTCTGTTTGTGCAAGTTTAGAAACTGGGATACGCGTCCATGTAGAAACGACATTTGCAATATCTTCTACCGTAACCTCTGAATTTTCTTTTCCTTGTTGCTCTTTCCATTGACGTTTTGTATCTTCTAACTTCTCACGTAAGCGTTGCTCCATATCACGTAAGGATGCAGCCTTTTCAAATTCTTGACTTTGTACAGCTGCATCTTTTTCTTTTCGAATCTCCTCAAGCTTCACTTCAAGCTCTTTTAAGTTTGGTGGTGTTGTATAAGAACGTAAGCGAACTTTTGAAGCAGCTTCATCAATTAAATCAATTGCTTTATCCGGTAAAAAGCGATCTGTAATATAACGATCTGAAAGTTTTACAGCTGCATCAATAGCGTCATCTGTAATAGATACACGGTGATGCGCCTCATAACGATCACGTAAACCTTTCAAGATTTGAATCGATTCTTCTAAACTTGGCTCATCAACATGAATTGGTTGAAAACGTCTTTCTAAAGCCGCGTCTTTTTCAATATATTTACGATACTCATCTAAAGTTGTTGCCCCAATACATTGTAGCTCTCCTCGTGCTAAAGATGGTTTTAAAATATTCGATGCATCGATTGCACCTTCTGCTCCACCTGCACCAATTAATGTATGAAGCTCATCAATAAATAGAATAATATTGCCTGCTTGGCGAATTTCATCCATCACTTTCTTTAAACGATCTTCAAATTCACCGCGATATTTTGTTCCAGCTACCACTGTACCCATATCTAGTGTCATAACACGCTTATCTCTTAAAGTTTCAGGAACTTCATTATTTACAATTTGCTGTGCTAATCCTTCTGCAATTGCCGTTTTACCTACACCAGGCTCACCAATTAATACTGGGTTATTTTTCGTTCTACGGCTTAATACCTCAATTACACGTTGAATTTCTTTACCGCGTCCAATAACAGGGTCTAAGCGATTTTCACGTGCAACAACTGTTAAGTCCCTTGCTAAACTGTCCAGTGTCGGTGTATTTGCATTTGTTGCTGAACCACCTTGATGACCTGAACTAGCTTCATTACTTCCAAGAAGTTGTAACACTTGTTGTCTTGCTTTATTTAGACTTACACCTAAATTATTTAAAACACGTGCGGCTACACCTTCACCTTCACGGATTAAACCGAGTAAAATGTGTTCTGTTCCAACGTAAGAATGGCCTAGCTTACGCGCTTCATCCATAGATAATTCAATAACCTTTTTAGCACGAGGTGTATAATGTACAGTTTGAGAAGCTTCTGTTCCTCGCCCAATTAACGCTTCTACTTCTTTTTGAACTTTCTCTGGACTTAATCCAAGAGCAATTAATGCTTTTGCTGCAATTCCTTCACCTTCGCGTACAAGCCCAAGTAAAATATGTTCTGTTCCAATATTATTATGCCCAATACGAATTGCTTCCTCTTGAGATAAAGCTAACACTTTCTGTGCTCTTTCTGTAAATCTTCCAAACATCATAGAAATCGCCTCCTACTTGCGCTTAGTTTTTTTCAATACGTAATCGCTCACGGATTAAGGTTGCTCTTCGATAATCTCTTTCTTCTGGCCCTAAAGGTCCACCTGCGTATTGTTGTAAAATACCTGGTTGCGTAAGAACCATTAGCTCAGTCAAAATATTTCTCGATATACCTTTTATATATCCTAGATCAATACCAAGTCGTACATCTGATAAGCAATTGGCTGCTTCTGCAGATTGAATTAAACGACTGTTTGCTAGTATGCCGTAAGAACGATAAACCTTATCTTCAAGTTCAATACTTGAATTTTGTACAATTAATTCTCTAGCCATTTTTTCTTGCTGTATAATTTGTTGAATGACACTCTTTAAATCTGCAATAATATCTTCTTCAGACTTTCCTAGCGTCATTTGATTTGAAACTTGAAATATATTACCTAACGCTTCGCTACCTTCACCGTATATTCCTCTTACTACTAACCCTAATTTTTGAATTACTTGTATAATACGGCTAATTCTTTTTGTTAAAACCAGTCCCGGTAAATGTATCATCACAGAAGCTCTTAACCCTGTGCCAACATTAGTAGGACAACTCGTAATATATCCAAGTGATTCATCAAAAGCGTATTCAACTTCTTTCTCAATCCAATTATCTATTTGATTGGCACTTTGAAGTGCCTCTGATAACTGTAATCCTGAAAATAGGCACTGAATCCGAATATGGTCTTCTTCATTAAGCATAACACTAATATGTTCACTTTCTGATAGTAGACATGCTCCATATTCTGTCCCTGCAAGATTTGGACTAATTAAATGCTTTTCGACTAAAACTCTCCTTTGAAGAGGGGTTAATTCATTCATCTTTAATAGTCCAAACTCCCCAAAAGACCCTACTGCTTTATTTATGAATTTCTTTTTGAATAATTCATGAATCTGTTTAGCTTCTTCTTCGTTTTGCATAGTGGAAAATTGATATTGTTTAAAGTTACGAGCCAAACGAATTCGACTACTTAAAACAATATCAGAATCAGGGCCATCCCCCTTCATCCATGGACTAATTGCTTCGTTCATAATTTTGTCCAGTGACATAGAACTATTCCCCCTCTCTATGCTCACTAAGCTGTATTTCAAGACCTCGGATCTTATCTCTTACTTCTGCAGCTTTCTCAAATTCCTCTTTCTGTACGTATTGTTTCAGAATAAGTTTTAGTTCATCTAATTCTTTCTTTAAGTGGATATTTCCTTCTATACGTTCCGGAATTTTCCCACAATGTTCTGTATGCCCACCGTGAAGGCGTTTTAATAATGGCTTTAAATGCTCCTTAAATGTATCGTAACAAGAATAACAGCCAAAACGTCCGACTTTTGTAAATTGTTCATATGTCATCTTACAATCTGGACATCTTACTATATCTGCATTTGAAAATCCATTTTTTCCTTCTTCAAACATTGTTGATTCACCGTGTAATAAACCAGCAAATAAATCATGAAATGAAAAGTTAGACTGCGATGATGGAAAGAAAGACGTATAGCCACTTTGCTCTGCACATTGCTCACAAAGATGAACTTCCGCCTTCTTCTCGTTAATTACTTTTGTATAATGTAAAGTTGCTGGTCTTATATTACAGTTTTGACAAGTCATCACTATCCCCACCTTTACAACAGGAACGCTCTATCTCATGGTACTTTTCATACATTACTAGATTGTTCGCTTTCCTGAATCCGTTTAAATAAAAGTGCATGTTCTTTTTCAAAACTTCTACAATATTTAACTGCTTTATCTTAGTTATCAATCTTTTACAAAAGTTATATTTATTTATATTTCAGTGTTCTTAACATTGCGCATAATATTCGAGCCCTAAGTTCATCTCGAGAAGGAACATCCATTGATAATACAGAACGATCTATTACGCTTAACATCAGTTTCGCTTCACGATTTGTTATAATTCCCTCTTCTATTAAACGTATAATCATACTTTCTGCATTCCCTTGCGCAACGCTATGATCAATCATATGAAGCATTTGATCAATAATATCTATATCGTCATGCAGTTTGACTTTTATAATGCGAATGTAACCTCCTCCACCACGTTTACTTTCTACTACAAATCCTCTTTCTAACGTAAAACGGGTATTGATTACATAATTGATTTGAGATGGTACGCACTCGAATCGATCCGCAATCTCATTTCTCTTGATTTCAATCACATTATTATTACTTAAGTCAATAACTTGCTTTAGATATTGCTCAATGATATCAGATATATTTCTCATTTATCCGCCACCTTTATTGACTTTGACTATCTTTGACTTTAATTATATACGTATTAATAAAATTTGCAACTCTTTTGCTTATTCACTATCCTAGCCACATTCCCCTGTATTTAAACAAAATATGAATACTTTAAACACATTTTTTATTACTATGGATTATAAAATAAAACACGAAAAAACACGAGTCATTTGACTCGTGTTTTAGTTGCTTGGCGACGTCCTACTCTCACAGGGACAAGGTCCCAACTACCATCGGCGCTAGAGAGCTTAACTTCCGTGTTCGGTATGGGAACGGGTGTGACCTCTCTGCCATCATCACCAAACTATTGAAGGTATATTCCTTCAAAACTAGATAACATTGCTACATATTATATGGTTAAGTCCTCGATCTATTAGTATTCGTCAGCTCCACATGTCACCATGCTTCCACCTCGAACCTATCAACCTGATCATCTTTCAGGGATCTTACTAGCTTACGCTATGGGAAATCTCATCTTGAGGGGGGCTTCATGCTTAGATGCTTTCAGCACTTATCCCTTCCGCACATAGCTACCCAGCTATGCCCTTGGCAGAACAACTGGTACACCAGCGGTGCGTCCATCCCGGTCCTCTCGTACTAAGGACAGCTCCTCTCAAATTTCCTACGCCCACGACGGATAGGGACCGAACTGTCTCACGACGTTCTGAACCCAGCTCGCGTACCGCTTTAATGGGCGAACAGCCCAACCCTTGGGACCGACTACAGCCCCAGGATGCGATGAGCCGACATCGAGGTGCCAAACCTCCCCGTCGATGTGGACTCTTGGGGGAGATAAGCCTGTTATCCCCGGGGTAGCTTTTATCCGTTGAGCGATGGCCCTTCCATGCGGAACCACCGGATCACTAAGCCCGACTTTCGTCCCTGCTCGACTTGTAGGTCTCGCAGTCAAGCTCCCTTATGCCTTTGCACTCTACGAATGATTTCCAACCATTCTGAGGGAACCTTTGGGCGCCTCCGTTACACTTTAGGAGGCGACCGCCCCAGTCAAACTGCCCACCTGACACTGTCTCCCGGGTCGATAAGACCCGTAGGTTAGAATTTCAATACAGTCAGGGCGGTATCCCACCAGCGCCTCCACCGAAGCTAGCGCTCCGGTTTCAATGGCTCCCGCCTATCCTGTACAAACTGTACCAAAATTCAATATCAGGCTACAGTAAAGCTCCACGGGGTCTTTCCGTCCTGTCGCGGGTAACCTGCATCTTCACAGGTACTATAATTTCACCGAGTCTCTGGTTGAGACAGTGCCCAAATCGTTACACCTTTCGTGCGGGTCGGAACTTACCCGACAAGGAATTTCGCTACCTTAGGACCGTTATAGTTACGGCCGCCGTTTACTGGGGCTTCAGTTCAGAGCTTCGCTTACGCTAACCCCTCTCCTTAACCTTCCAGCACCGGGCAGGTGTCACCCCCTATACTTCGCCTTACGGCTTCGCAGAGAGCTGTGTTTTTGCTAAACAGTCGCTTGGGCCTATTCACTGCGGCTTTCCGTTAAGAAAGCACCCCTTCTCCCGAAGTTACGGGGTCATTTTGCCGAGTTCCTTAACCAGAGTTCTCTCGCACACCTTAGGATTCTCTCCTCGCCTACCTGTGTCGGTTTGCGGTACAGGCACCTTTTATCTCGCTAGAAGCTTTTCTTGGCAGCGGGGAATCAAAGACTTCGCTCCATAAGGAGCTTCCCCATCACAGCTCAGCCTTCACGATAAGCGGATTTGCCTACTTATCAGCCTAACTGCTTGGACGTGCACAACCAATCGCACGCTTCTTCTATCCTTCTGCGTCCCTCCATTGCTCAAACGATAAAGAGGTGGTACAGGAATATCAACCTGTTGTCCATCGCCTACGCCTGTCGGCCTCGGCTTAGGTCCTGACTAACCCTGAGCGGACGAGCCTTCCTCAGGAAACCTTAGGCATTCGGTGGACGGGATTCTCACCCGTCTTTCGCTACTCATACCGGCATTCTCACTTCTAAGCGCTCCACCAGTCCTTCCGGTCTGACTTCACTGCACTTAGAACGCTCCCCTACCACTGATACCATTGGTATCAATTCGCAGCTTCGGTGGTGTATTTAGCCCCGGTACATTTTCGGCGCAGAGTCACTCGACTAGTGAGCTATTACGCACTCTTTAAATGGTGGCTGCTTCTAAGCCAACATCCTAGTTGTCTAAGCAACTCCACATCCTTTTCCACTTAATACACACTTTGGGACCTTAGCTGGCGATCTGGGCTGTTTCCCTCTTGACTACGGATCTTATCACTCGCAGTCTGACTCCTAAGGATAAGTCATTGGCATTCGGAGTTTGACTGAATTCGGTAATCCGATGAGGACCCCTAGTTCAATCAGTGCTCTACCTCCAAGACTCTTACACTTAAGGCTAGCCCTAAAGCTATTTCGGGGAGAACCAGCTATCTCCAGGTTCGATTGGAATTTCTCCGCTACCCACACCTCATCCCCGCACTTTTCAACGTGCGTGGGTTCGGGCCTCCATTCAGTGTTACCTGAACTTCACCCTGGACATGGGTAGATCACCTGGTTTCGGGTCTACGACCACGTACTAAACGCCCTATTCAGACTCGCTTTCGCTGCGGCTCCGCCTCTTCAGCTTAACCTCGCACGGGATCGTAACTCGCCGGTTCATTCTACAAAAGGCACGCCATCACCCATTAACGGGCTCTGACTATTTGTAGGCACACGGTTTCAGGATCTCTTTCACTCCCCTTCCGGGGTGCTTTTCACCTTTCCCTCACGGTACTGGTTCACTATCGATCACTAGGGAGTATTTAGCCTTGGGAGATGGTCCTCCCAGATTCCGACGGAATTTCACGTGTTCCGCCGTACTCAGGATACATTCAAGAGAGAACGAAGTTTCGACTACGGGGTTGTTACCCTCTACGACGGACCTTTCCAGGTCGCTTCGTCTACCTCGTTCCTTTGTAACTCCGTATAGAATGTCCTACAACCCCAAGAGGCAAGCCTCTTGGTTTGGGCTATGTTCCGTTTCGCTCGCCGCTACTCAGGAAATCGCATTTGCTTTCTCTTCCTCCAGGTACTTAGATGTTTCAGTTCCCTGGGTCTGTCTTCCATACCCTATGTATTCAGGTAAGGATACCATACCATTACGTATAGTGGGTTTCCCCATTCGGAAATCTTCGGATCAAAGCTTACTTACAGCTCCCCGAAGCATATCGGCGTTAGTCCCGTCCTTCATCGACTCCTAGTGTCAAGGCATCCACCGTGCGCCCTTTCTAACTTAACCAAACTAAAAATTAAAAAATATGAGCTACACTGTTATCTAGTTTTCAAAGAACATACATTTATATATGAGAGATAGTTCTCTCAAAACTGAACAAAACGAAACACGGAAACTTATATTGATGAACAGCGTTCATCAATTCTCCATAGAAAGGAGGTGATCCAGCCGCACCTTCCGATACGGCTACCTTGTTACGACTTCACCCCAATCATCTGTCCCACCTTAGGCGGCTGGCTCCAAAAAGGTTACCCCACCGACTTCGGGTGTTACAAACTCTCGTGGTGTGACGGGCGGTGTGTACAAGGCCCGGGAACGTATTCACCGCGGCATGCTGATCCGCGATTACTAGCGATTCCAGCTTCATGTAGGCGAGTTGCAGCCTACAATCCGAACTGAGAACGGTTTTATGAGATTAGCTCCACCTCGCGGTCTTGCAGCTCTTTGTACCGTCCATTGTAGCACGTGTGTAGCCCAGGTCATAAGGGGCATGATGATTTGACGTCATCCCCACCTTCCTCCGGTTTGTCACCGGCAGTCACCTTAGAGTGCCCAACTTAATGATGGCAACTAAGATCAAGGGTTGCGCTCGTTGCGGGACTTAACCCAACATCTCACGACACGAGCTGACGACAACCATGCACCACCTGTCACTCTGCTCCCGAAGGAGAAGCCCTATCTCTAGGGTTTTCAGAGGATGTCAAGACCTGGTAAGGTTCTTCGCGTTGCTTCGAATTAAACCACATGCTCCACCGCTTGTGCGGGCCCCCGTCAATTCCTTTGAGTTTCAGCCTTGCGGCCGTACTCCCCAGGCGGAGTGCTTAATGCGTTAACTTCAGCACTAAAGGGCGGAAACCCTCTAACACTTAGCACTCATCGTTTACGGCGTGGACTACCAGGGTATCTAATCCTGTTTGCTCCCCACGCTTTCGCGCCTCAGTGTCAGTT
Source organism: Bacillus sp. CH_48 (assembly GCF_038008465.1). Lineage (NCBI taxonomy): Bacteria > Bacillati > Bacillota > Bacilli > Caryophanales > Bacillaceae > Bacillus > Bacillus sp. CH_48. The sequence goes on from NZ_JBBOZF010000001.1 coordinate 1,432,919, forward strand.
ACAGACCAGAAAGTCGCCTTCGCCACTGGTGTTCCTCCATATCTCTACGCATTTCACCGCTACACATGGAATTCCACTTTCCTCTTCTGCACTCAAGTCTCCCAGTTTCCAATGACCCTCCACGGTTGAGCCGTGGGCTTTCACATCAGACTTAAGAAACCACCTGCGCGCGCTTTACGCCCAATAATTCCGGATAACGCTTGCCACCTACGTATTACCGCGGCTGCTGGCACGTAGTTAGCCGTGGCTTTCTGGTTAGGTACCGTCAAGGTGCCAGCTTATTCAACTAGCACTTGTTCTTCCCTAACAACAGAGTTTTACGACCCGAAAGCCTTCATCACTCACGCGGCGTTGCTCCGTCAGACTTTCGTCCATTGCGGAAGATTCCCTACTGCTGCCTCCCGTAGGAGTCTGGGCCGTGTCTCAGTCCCAGTGTGGCCGATCACCCTCTCAGGTCGGCTACGCATCGTTGCCTTGGTGAGCCGTTACCTCACCAACTAGCTAATGCGACGCGGGTCCATCCATAAGTGACAGCCGAAGCCGCCTTTCAATTTCGAACCATGCAGTTCAAAATGTTATCCGGTATTAGCCCCGGTTTCCCGGAGTTATCCCAGTCTTATGGGCAGGTTACCCACGTGTTACTCACCCGTCCGCCGCTAACTTCATAAGAGCAAGCTCTTAATCCATTCGCTCGACTTGCATGTATTAGGCACGCCGCCAGCGTTCATCCTGAGCCAGGATCAAACTCTCCAATAAAGTTAGTTTGTCTAGCATCTAAAAATAAAAATTGACGTTTCACGTTGTTTGTTTCGTTCAGTTTTCAAAGAACTAATGGTGGAGCCTAGCGGGATCGAACCGCTGACCTCCTGCGTGCAAGGCAGGCGCTCTCCCAGCTGAGCTAAGGCCCCAAACAAGTATCGGGAAGACAGGATTTGAACCTGCGACCCCCTGGTCCCAAACCAGGTGCTCTACCAAGCTGAGCCACTTCCCGAAAGAAAACGCGCCCGAGAGGAGTCGAACCCCTAACCTCTTGATCCGTAGTCAAACGCTCTATCCAATTGAGCTACGGGCGCATATGGTGCCGAGGGCGGGGGTCGAACCCGCACGGTGGTCACCCACCGCAGGATTTTAAGTCCTGTGCGTCTGCCTGTTCCGCCACCCCGGCATGTCATATTGAAAATTGGAGCGGAAGACGGGATTCGAACCCGCGACCCCAACCTTGGCAAGGTTGTATTCTACCACTGAACTACTTCCGCAAGACATGTTTGAGATATTTTATTAAAAGTGCGGGTGAAGGGAGTCGAACCCCCACGCCAAAGGCGCTAGATCCTAAGTCTAGTGCGTCTGCCAATTCCGCCACACCCGCATATTTCATTAAAATGGTGAGCCATGAAGGATTCGAACCTTCGACCCTCTGATTAAAAGTCAGATGCTCTACCAACTGAGCTAATGGCTCTCAAAATTAAAACTGGTGCCGACTAGAGGACTTGAACCCCCAACCTACTGATTACAAGTCAGTTGCTCTACCAATTGAGCTAAGTCGGCTAAATGGTGGAGGATGACGGGATCGAACCGCCGACCCCCTGCTTGTAAGGCAGGTGCTCTCCCAGCTGAGCTAATCCTCCATTTGCCTGGCAACGTCCTACTCTCACAGGGACAAGGTCCCAACTACCATCGGCGCTAGAGAGCTTAACTTCCGTGTTCGGTATGGGAACGGGTGTGACCTCTCTGCCATCATTACCAGACTGTATTCATTTAAGACAAGAATTATTGTAACTGATTTAACTTTTAAAGTCAACAAGTTTTTTATATTCTTTCAAAACTAGATAACATTGCTTCATATTATATGGTTAAGTCCTCGATCTATTAGTATTCGTCAGCTCCACATGTCACCATGCTTCCACCTCGAACCTATCAACCTGATCATCTTTCAGGGATCTTACTAGCTTACGCTATGGGAAATCTCATCTTGAGGGGGGCTTCATGCTTAGATGCTTTCAGCACTTATCCCTTCCGCACATAGCTACCCAGCTATGCCCTTGGCAGAACAACTGGTACACCAGCGGTGCGTCCATCCCGGTC
>NZ_JBBOZF010000001.1:1440000-1490000 GCF_038008465.1 Bacillus sp. CH_48
TGCATTTGCATGTTCACGTGCAACGATAAATAATTCGAAACGATCTGTGAATCGTGGATCTTCATCATTCTTTTTCGCAAGTGGCGAAATTTCTACCGGATGACCGTAAATAAATGTTGGTTGGATTAATTTATCTTCTACTTTTTGCTCGAAGAACTCATTAATAATATGACCAACTTCCATTGTATCCTTAATTTCTACATTATGTTCTTTCGCAAGCTCACGCGCTTCTTCTACACTCATCGGATTCCAGAAATCCGCTCCAGAGTGTTGCTTAATTGCATCTACCATATGAAGACGTGTCCATTCTGGTTCTAGATTAATTTCATAATCACCATATTGGATTGTTGTTGTACCCAATACTTTTTTCGCAATATGAGCAACCATATTTTCTGTTAGTTTCATAATATCATTATAATCAGCGTACGCTTCATATAATTCAATCATCGTAAACTCAGGGTTATGACGAGTTGATACACCCTCATTACGGAATACACGGCCAATCTCATAAACTTTTTCTAATCCGCCCACAATAAGACGTTTTAAATGAAGTTCAATTGCGATGCGCATATATAATTCCATATCTAACGCATTATGATGCGTAGTGAAAGGACGAGCAGATGCTCCACCTGCAATCGCGTGCATCATAGGCGTTTCTACTTCAAGATAACCGTTGTCATCTAAATATCTTCTCATTTCACGAATAATTTTACTGCGAGTAACAAATGTTTCACGACTTTCCATACTTGTAATTAAGTCTAAGTAACGTTGACGGTATCGTTGTTCAACATCTTTTAATCCATGATATTTATCCGGTAACGGACGGAGAGATTTCGTTAAAAGCGTAAATCCCGTTGCTTTTACTGAAAGTTCTCCAACGTTTGTTTTGAACACTTTACCTTCAATACCTACTAAGTCACCTAAATCTGCTGTCGTAAATAACTCGTACTCTTCATCTCCAACAGTATCTTTACGAACGTAAATTTGAACTTGTCCGTGTAAATCTTGAATGTGCGCGAATCCAGCTTTTCCTTTACCGCGTTTTGTCATAATACGACCAGCGATAGAAACAGTGATTTCTTTCTCTTCTAATTCTTCTTTAGAGAATTCTCCATATAAACTTACTAAGTCGGTCGTTGAATTTGTGCGTTCAAATCGTTTACCGAACGGATCGATTCCTTGCTCACGTAAATTATGTAGCTTTTCACGACGAACAAGCAATTGGTCGTTTAATTCTTCGTGGTTCATGTTATCCATGATATTGATATCACTCCAGCTCTATTAATTTTTACAATATATACAGTATAGCATTTTCTACTCAACTAGAAAAACTGCCAGCAACTAACTGGCAGTTCTTCTTTCTTTCACGTAATTATAGGAAGTGTATAGAAGAATGTCAATCTCCTATGTTCCTTATTAACCAACGTAAATTGTTTGTTGTTTCGCTTCTACTTCTTCTACAAATGCACCTAACACATTCGCAAGGTCTTCACGTGTGTTACAAGCATTAATACCATTACGTACACTCGCATTACCACGAACACCTTTTAAATACCAAGCTGCATGTTTTCTCATCTCTCTTACAGCGACACTTTCGTTCTTTAAGTCGATAAGACGATCTAGATGCAACATACATACATCAATTTTCTCGCGCACTGTTGGTTCCGGCATTAATTCACCTGTCTCTAAATACTTTACTGTACGATAAATCATCCATGGATCCCCAAGAGCCGCACGGCCAATCATAACACCATCTACACCAATCTCATCAAGCATGCGCTTCGCATCTTGCGGTGTTTCGACATCACCATTTCCGATAACCGGGATATTCACAGCTTGCTTTACTTGTTTAATGATATCCCAATCCGCTTTACCTTCATACATTTGCACTCGCGTACGTCCGTGAACCGCCACAGCTTGTCCACCAGCACGCTCAATAGCTCTAGCATTTTCTATTGCGAAAATATGTTCTTCATCCCAACCGATACGCATTTTAACTGTAACCGGCTTTTCAACGGCATCTACAACTGCTGCTACCATTTCATATATTTTATTGGGATCTAAAAGCCACCTTGCCCCCGCATCACATTTTACGATTTTCGGTACTGGGCAACCCATATTGATATCAATAATATCTGCTGTCGTATATTTATCTACGTATTTCGCAGCATCTACAAGAGTTTCTTTCTCTCCACCAAAAATTTGTAAACTTAACGGTTTTTCTCTCTCATCGATATATAACATATCTAATGTTCTTTTGTTATTCAGTAATATTGCCTTATCACTTACCATTTCAGCACAAACTAGACCTGCACCAAATTCTTTCACTGTTAAACGGAATGCAGAATTACACACTCCCGCCATCGGTGCTAATACAACCGGATTTTTCATCTCAATATTTGCAATCTTTAACAATCAACCTACTCCTTCCTGCACAGTCACTTTGGCATTAATTCATCTATCGAAACATTTAATGCCTTAGCAACTTCTACTACAAAATCTTGAGAAGGTGATCGATTCCCTCTCTCAACTTCACCTAAAACAGATACAGATACCCCTAATTCTTTAGCAAAACCTTCTTGCGTGTAGCCTTTTAGCTTTCGAAAAGCACGAATGCGTCTTCCCCATTTTTCTGCTTCCATACCGTTACTCCCTCTCGCCTTTTCATTTCTTCTACTTGTGAACGTGAAATGTTTTGTTTTATGTCTTGATTAATCTCTAACAACGGAACGATAACAAAAGCTCTTTCAAACATCCGCGGATGCGGAACAATAAGATTCTCTGCTTCAATATTCTCTTGATTATAAAGTAAAATGTCAAGGTCGATAGTCCTCGGCCCCCACCTAATTTCCCTTTTTCTTCCTAGGTCATTTTCTACTTTTTGTGTTACTTTCAATAATTCTTGTGGTGATAAATTGGTAGAAATTTTTATAACTAAATTTAAAAAGCAACTTTGGTCAGTATAGCCAACTGGCTCAGTTTCATATACAGATGAAATATCATCAACCTGAATATAAGGATTTTTATTTAAGAACTGAATCGCTTCGGTTAGATACGTATAACGCTCTCCAATATTTGACCCTAATGCAATGTATGCTATATTATTCATGGACGTTCTCTCGTAATTTCTACTGCTACAGCACGATAATGACCTGGTATCGGTGGATCCGGCTTAATTACCTTAATTGTACATCGTGAAATACTTTCATATTGTTTTAATATATCTGCAGCAATATTTTCAGCGATACTCTCCACAAGCTTATACTTTCTATCTTCAACAACTTTTCTACATAATTCGAAAAGCTCTCCATAATTGACCGAATGCTCTAATTCATCACTTTCCCCTGCACGCTTTAAATCCAACTCCACCGTTAAGTCAACTTTAAATCTCTGACCTAATTTATTTTCCTCCGGGAACACACCATGATAACCGTAAAACTCCATATCATGGATATAAATTTTATCCAATTACTTTACCCCCTTACCAATCATTGCATCCATCATTTTAGCCATACGCGCCATTTCTTTCACATCATGGACACGAACAAACTCACAACCCTTTTCAATACCAAGACAAACAGTAGCTCCCGTTCCCTCAAGGCGTTCCTCTACTGGCAAATCTAATACGTGCCCAATAAAGGACTTTCTCGATGTACCTAAGAGAACCGGATAACCTAGCACATTTAACTGTTCTAAATTACGCATCACCTCTAAGTTTTGCTTAGGTGTTTTAGCAAAACCGATACCTGGATCTAAAATAATATTCTCATCTCGCACACCAGCATTTTTAGCAATTTTGATACTATCATACAAATCAGCAATCATATCCGCCATTAAATTACGATAATTCATATTATCGCGGTTATGCATTAAAATGATAGGTACATCATAATGAGCTGCGACTTCAGCAATTATTGGCTCCGCCTTCGCTCCCCAAATATCATTAATAATATGAGCACCAGCCTCAATTGCTTGCTTTGCAACTTCAGCTTTATATGTATCGATAGATATAGGCAATTTCACTTCTTTTGAAACCGCTTGAATCATCGGGACAACTCGCTTTATTTCTTCTTCTACTGATACTTTAGCAAAACCCGGGCGAGTAGATTCGCCACCAATATCAATAATATGAGCACCTTCACCTTGCATTTCTTTTGCATGACGTACCGCAGCATCTACCTCGTTATAACTCCCACCATCAGAAAACGAATCTGGTGTTACATTTAAAATCCCCATAATTAATGTCTTTTCATTTAAATTCAATGTATATTCGCCGCAGCGTAAATCATAATCCCACTTCAAACTACACATCTCCTCTTCGTAATTCATTTCTGCTCCATAATTTCTCTCTCTGCATTCCATAAAGGTACATTAAACTTTTTGTAACTACTCCTACTTTACCCGGGAAATCCTGCGCTTCTATACGATAAAGCGGAACAATTTCTTGAATTGAGTTTGTTACAAAGACTTCATCTGCTGAAAGTAATTCATCTTTTGTAAAGAAACCTTCCTTTACTTCTATATTCAATTCTTCAGCACTTTTTATAATAAACGCACGAGTGATACCATTTAAAATCCCTGTTTTTAACGAAGGTGTATATAAAACATCACCTTTCACAAAAAAGAGATTCGAAACAATCCCCTCTGCAACATAACCTGCTTCAGTAAGGAAAATACCTTCCTTGCTCACTACATTTCCAATTTCACGCTTCCCTAAAATATTATTTAGATAATGATGAGACTTCAGACGAAATGCTCCTTCTGGTGTATTTCGCACTTGTTTTAAAATAACCCCTTCTTTTTCTACTACATCTCCTGGAGCTGTTAAAGGTTTTATAAAAACAATAACCGAAGGGTCTTCATACATTTCCGTTTGTAATCCTATTTCATCTACACCTGCTGATACATTAAAACGTACATACGCATGTTCCAATTCATTCTTAGCGAGTAGATTTTTCAAAATAAGCATCACGTCATCTTTTGTCATTGTCCATTTAATTTGCAATGCATCTAGCGCACCTATTAAACGGTTATAATGATCATCTAACAAAAAAGGATGACCATTATAAATACGAAATGTCTCAAAAACTCCCAGCCCATATAAATAACCATGGTCATAAGGGGAGATTTTCGCTTCATTCGCTTCTACATACTCGCCATTTACGTAAATTAACATGATGCCACACTTGGACTATATTTACGAATGAAGTTCTGTAGTAACTCTTTCCCATGAGAAGTCATAATAGATTCTGGGTGGAATTGCACACCCTCTATCGGCAGTGTCTTATGACGAATCGCCATAATTTCCCCTTCCTCTGTCCAAGATGTTACCTCTAAACAATCTGGCAATGACTCTTTCTTAACAATCAGGGAATGATAACGCGTTGCAGTAAATGGATTAGGAATATCTAAGAAAATCGTTTTCCCATCATGATGCATAAGTGACGTTTTTCCATGCATTAATCGCTCTGCACGAACAACTTCTCCACCAAATACTTGTGCAATCGATTGATGCCCAAGACAAACTCCAAAAATCGGAATCTTCCCAGCAAAGTATTTAATAACTTCCATACTAATCCCCGCTTCATTAGGACTACATGGACCTGGCGAAATCATTAAGAAATCTGGTTTCATATTCTCAATATCTGCAATACTCACTTCATCATTACGCTTAACAACAAGCTCTTGTCCAAGTTCTCCAAGAAACTGTACTAAATTAAATGTAAAAGAATCATAATTATCAATCATTAATATCATTTCTCTCACCTAACCGTTTCTTCGCTACTTTCTTTTGCACGCCATAAAGCAATTGCCTTTTTTAACGACTCTTTATATTCATTTTTCGGATTTGAATCAATTACAATTCCCGCTCCAGCTTGCACATGTGCTTGCCCATCTTTCGCAAGAAGCGTTCTAATGACAATATTTAATTCCGTATCTCCAGAATAACCAATCCAACCAATTGAACCTGTATAAATCCCTCGACGAACAGGCTCTAATTCTTCTATAATCTCCATCGTACGTATTTTCGGTGCACCAGTAATTGTTCCACCAGGAAATACAGCTTTCACTAAATCGAAAGCATCCTTATCTTCTTCCACCTCACCACGCACATTGGAAACGATATGCATAACATGTGAGTACTTTTCAATTACCATAAATTCATCGACTTCTACAGTACCATATTTACAAACACGTCCTAAATCATTTCGCTCTAAATCTACAAGCATCACATGCTCTGCTCGTTCCTTTTCGTTCTCAATTAATTCCCTTGCTAAGTCTTGATCCTCTTGTTCATTTGCACCTCGGGATCTTGTACCTGCAATTGGTCGTGTACTTACTTCTTGCCCTTGTTTTTTAATCAGCAATTCAGGCGAAGCACTAACAATTTGAAAATCCCCAAGCTCTAAGTAACCCATATATGGAGATGGATTAATTTTACGAAGACTTGTATAAATTTCTAGTGGATGCGTTTGTAAAGTTCTTTCCTGTCTTGTCGACAAGTTTACTTGAAACACATCACCATTTCCAATATACTCTTGAATACATTCAACAGCCTTCATAAAGCCTGCTTCTGTAAAGGCAACCGCTTCATTTTTCTTTTTAGGACGTTCAAACGGCATAGTCACTTCAGGCACTTCTGCCGTCCAAAGATCCTTCCATTCATTTAAACGTTCTTCCGCTTCTGCATGCTTATCTACATAATGTGTAATAATCCACAATACCTTTTCTTTTTGATCATAGACAAACACATCATCAAATAATAAAAAGTATATATCGGGTATATTCAGATCATCCTCTGCAAGAGAAGGGAGTTTTTCAATATAACGGATACAATCATAACTAAAGTAGCCCATTGCACCACCTTGAAAAGGTGGGTACTCTGGATTGTAGTCTGTTTTCCATTTCTCCATATATTCTTGCATTAAATCTAATGGATTCCCTTTTTTTATTGTTTCCTTACCACTTTCACTTATATGTAACTTTACACCCTTTCCTTGGATTGCCGCTACCGGGTTTAAACCCACTATGTTATAACGACCGCCACGTCCACTTTCCAGCAAAATATGTTGCGGCTTATCCTGAGAAAGAAATTTATATTGCTTAAAGAAATCTAACTGATATGGAATAGAAAGCGCTAAAGATTTTCTTCGTTGCATATCAACACCCCGTCTTCTTTTATCCCACCCTCTTAGATGAACCACCTCAAACTACATAAGTTATTTATATAGAGATTGATTATACTCGAAGGCTAGTGAAAATAATTTAATTATACTACCTCTTATTTTACATGAAGTTTTCTAGTCATTCACTCTTTTCCTATTTCCAATCCAAAAAGAAAAAGCATCCTTTTTCAAGGATGCTTTTTCAATCGCATTTAATTATGATTCAAATTGATAAAGTGGTGTACTTAAATAACGTTCACCGTTACTTGGAATAATAACGAGTACCTTTTTCCCTTTACCTAACTTTTTCGCAACTTCTGTTGCTGCATAAATAACTGCTCCTGAAGAGATACCAACTAAAATACCTTCTTCTTTAGCCACTCTTCTCGCATATTCAAATGCTTGCTCTGTTTTCACTTGAATAATTTCATCATATACTTCTACATCCAATGTCTCTGGGACAAATCCCGCCCCAATTCCTTGGATTTTATGTGGACCTGGTTTCCCACCAGATAACACTGGTGAATCCGCAGGTTCTACTGCATAAATTTTAATACCTTCATATGCTTCCTTCAGCACTTCACCAGCACCAGTAATTGTTCCACCTGTACCAATACCTGCAATAAACGCATCTAATTGATCACCCATTTGTTCAACAATTTCTGGACCTGTTGTTAAACGGTGAATTTGTGGATTCGATTGATTTTGGAACTGTTGCGGTATAAAGTAACCATGCTCTTTTGCTAATTCAGTTGCTTTACGAATTGCTCCACCCATCCCTTCAGGACCTGGAGTCAATACTAATTCAGCACCGTAAGCACGTAATAAATTACGACGCTCAATACTCATTGTTTCTGGCATTACTAAAATTGCATTATATCCTTTAGCAGCCGCTACCATCGCTAAACCAATACCTGTGTTACCACTTGTTGGTTCAATGATTGTATCGCCCTCTTTTAACAATCCCTTTTTTTCAGCATCTTCAATCATAGCTAGTGCAATACGATCTTTAACGCTACTCCCCGGATTCATAAATTCTAGTTTTAAGTATATATCTGCGCTGTCTGATTCTACGATGCGGTTCAACTTAACGATCGGCGTTTTCCCGATTAATTCTGAAACTGATTGTGCCACTCGCATTCCTGTCACTCCTAACACCGAGTATTTTTATTGGTTTTATCTATATTTAGATTTTGTCAGAAAATTCCCTGTTTGTCAATCTATTCGGAGGGTTAATCCCCTTATTACAAATTCTCAATTAAATTTGTAATATCTTCTTTAGAGAACTTGTAACGTTCATTACAGAAATGGCAATGAACTTCTGTCTCTTCTTCTTCTTCACGAATTTGCTCTAACTCTGTTTTACCTAAACTAATTAACACACTCTCAATACGCTCACGTGAACACGTACAATTAAATTGAACATCCATTGTTTCTAATACTTTTACTTTATCTTCTCCAAGGACTGCATATAGTAGCTCTTCTGGAGAAAGGCCTCGTTCAATCAATGTTGATACAGGCGGGATTTTTTGCAAACGATCTTCAATGAATGAAATTGTTTCTTCCTGTGCGCCCGGCATAATTTGAAGGATAAATCCACCCGCCGCTAATACGCTGTCATCTCCATTTACAAGAACACCGACACCAACAGAAGAAGGCGTCTGCTCAGAAACTGCGAAATAATACGTGAAATCTTCCCCTAGTTCTCCCGAAACGATTGGGGATTGACCGATAAACGGCTCACGCATACCAATATCTTTAATTACTGTTACAAAACCTTCTGTACCTACCGCTTGATATACACGTAATTTCCCTTGTTCCGTTCCTTCAAAATCAACATGTGGATTCGTTACGTAGCCACGTACATCTCCATTTGCATGAGCATCCACTAAGATAGGGCCAATCGGACCATTACCTTCTACCTTAATCGTTAACTTTTGATCACCTTTTAACATCGCACCCATCATTGTACCTGCAGTTAAAGAACGACCAAGTGCCGCCGAAGCTGTCCTCCATGTATCATGACGTCTTTGTGCCTCACTTACTGTATTTGTTGTACGTACACTATACGCACGTACTTCTCCATCAAACGCTAACGCTTTTACTAAATAATCTTTCATACTTATTTATTCACCTTTCTCCTGCTGTAAATTTGCATTACGCTCATATAACATATACAAGCCTTTTAACGTTAAAAATGGATCTACAATATCAATTACATTCGATTCCTCTGAAATTAATTTCGCCAATCCACCTGTTGCAATAACTTTCGGTTCTTGTTTAGCTTCCTCTTTCATACGCTTAACAATACCTTCCACTTGTCCTACATAACCATAAAGAATACCTGATTGCATCGCACTTACTGTATTCTTCCCAACAACACTGCTCGGTTTTGTAATTTCAATACGAGGAAGTTTTGCCGCCCTACTATATAAAGCCTCTGCTGAAATCATAATTCCTGGCGTAATAACTCCACCCATATAATGCTTTTCTTCATTAATATAACAATATGTAGTAGCCGTACCAAAATCAACAATAATAAGTGGACTTCCATACAATTGGATTCCTGCTACTGCATTTACAATTCGATCTGCGCCTACTTCACGTGGATTTTCATATTTAATATTTAGCCCCGTTTTTATTCCAGGTCCTACTACAAGCGGTTTAATTTTAAAATACTTTTCACACATACGTTCTAAAGCGAACATAATTGGTGGTACGACTGAAGACACAATAATACCTTTCACATCTTCAAACGAGAGACCCTCATGATCAAGTAACTGTTTTACAAGCATTCCATATTCATCTTCTGTCTTATGACGATCTGTTTCCATGCGCCAATGCTGACGAAGTTCCCCCTCTTCAAACACGCCTAGTACAGCATTTGTGTTCCCTACATCCAATACAAAAATCATATTCTCACCACTTATCTTATTTAATCTATATTTGTGTAGTATGTATAAAACTTATAAAAACATCATATCACACATACTTATATAATCAGCTTTCCTATCCTCATCATTTTACAAAAAGATTGCTCTCTATTTCAATTTTTAATACTAGTTTTACTTAAATTACTTTATCCACTAAGCCCTCAATAGTAATTAGCAAAAATCTTAACAAATAAAAAAGGAGTGACGATAGTCACTCCTTCATTTCTTACTTATCTTCTTTATCTTCATCGTCTTTCTTCATATTGATGTTTACTTTCACATCATCTGAAGATGTTGGACGCTCAGGTAATCTGCCATAATCATATAAATGATTAATTTGCTCTGCATCTAATGTTTCTACTTCAAGTAACGTTTTTGCGATAATATCAAGCTTATCTCGTTTTTCAGTAAGAATTTGTTTCGCACGAGCATAACAGTCTTTAATAATCGTTTGCATTTCCACATCAATTTCATGCGCAATTGCATCACTGTAGTTTTGTTCTGAATGGAAGTCTCTTCCTAAGAATACCTGACCACCTTGTGAGCTACCAAATTGCATCGGTCCAAGCTTATCACTCATACCGAATTCCGTAACCATACGTCTTGCAATACCAGTCGCACGTTGGAAGTCGTTGTGAGCACCTGTACTTGCTTCACCAAATACAATCTCCTCAGCTACTCGACCACCAAGTAAACCAGTGATTTTATCAAGTAACTCTGGCTTTGTCATGAAGTAACGATCTTCCTTCGGAAGCATTACCGCATATCCACCAGCTTGACCACGAGGGACAATTGTTACTTTATGAACGACATCAGCCTCATCAAGAACAACACCAATTACAGTGTGGCCTGCTTCATGGAAAGCAACGATATTACGTTCTTTTTCAGAGATAACACGACTTTTCTTAGCTGGACCTGCAATAACACGATCCGTTGCTTCATCGATATCACTCATATCAATTTTCTTCTTATCTCGACGTGCAGCTACTAAAGCAGCTTCGTTTAATAAGTTTTCAAGATCCGCACCAGAGAATCCTGGTGTACGAGTCGCAATTGCTCTTAAATTAATATGCTCATCAAGCGGTTTATTACGCGCATGTACTTTCAGTACAGCTTCACGGCCATTTACATCTGGACGATCTACTGTAATTTGACGGTCAAAACGACCTGGACGTAATAACGCTGGGTCAAGAATGTCTGGACGGTTTGTCGCAGCAATGATAATAATACCTTCGTTTGCACCGAATCCATCCATTTCAACAAGTAACTGATTCAATGTTTGCTCACGCTCATCATGACCACCACCAAGACCTGCGCCACGTTGACGACCTACTGCATCAATTTCATCAATGAAAATGATACAAGGAGCATTTTTCTTTGCATTTTCAAATAAATCACGTACACGTGATGCACCGACACCGACAAACATCTCTACAAAGTCAGAACCACTGATAGAGAAGAATGGAACGCCAGCCTCACCTGCAACAGCACGTGCTAATAAAGTTTTACCTGTACCTGGAGGTCCAACTAATAGGACACCCTTTGGAATACGGGCACCAACTTCAGAAAACTTACGAGGGTCTTTTAAGAATTCAACTACCTCAACAAGTTCTTGTTTCTCTTCATCCGCCCCAGCAACATCTCTGAAACGAACTTTTTTCTTTTCATCATTATATAACTTCGCCTTACTTTTCCCGAAGTTCATAACACGGCTACCGCCGCCTTGAGCTTGGTTTAATAAGAAGAAGAATAAAATGAAGATGATGACAAACGGAATGATTGAAGTAAAGAATGTTACCCAAGCACTTGTTTCTTCTGCTGGTTGATACTTAACTTCGGCACCTTTCGCTTTATCATTGATTTTCTTTTGTAATTCCTCAGTATTTGGTGCATAAGTAACAAATTGTTCTCCTTGGCTAGAGTTATTGAATTGTCCTTTTACCTCAAATACACCATTTTTCGGTTGAAGTTGCACATTACGCACTTCACCGCTTTCTAGTTTAGTAATGAATTTGTCGTAGCTAACTGATGTCGTTTTTTGTGTCGAACCATTAAAATAGCTCACGATTCCAATTACTACTAAGAATATCAGTAAATAAAAGATGGTATTACGGAAGATACGATTCATTCCTAACCTCCTCTCACGGCATAAACACTATAGTAAATCGTAACATAGAAAAACTTTCCTATACAATTGTAAAGCCTGTATTTAATTAATTTGAGTAAACGCTTGGTTTTAATACGCCTACATAAGGAAGATTACGGTACTGCTCTTTATAATCTAATCCATATCCTACTACAAATTCATGTGGAACAGTAAATCCAACATAATCCGCTTTCAGATCAACCTTACGGCCTGTTGGCTTATCTAATAATGTAACAATTTTTACAGACTTCGCTTTACGATATTTGAATAAGTCTACTAAGTAGCTTAGTGTAAGACCACTATCAATAATATCTTCGACGATTAAAATATCACGACCTTCTACAGAAGTATCAAGATCTTTTAAAATTTTCACTTCGCCTGTTGAAACTGTAGAGTGACCATAACTAGATACAGCCATAAAATCCATTTCAAGATATGTATCTGTTCTCTTTAATAAATCTGCCATAAATGGCATTGCGCCTTTTAATACACCAATTGCAAGGGGTACTGTGTTTTTATAATCCTCTGCAATAACTGCACCTAGTTCGCGCACCTTTTCTTGTATTTGTTCTTCAGAAATTAATACTTTTTCGATATCTTGATTCATCATTTCATTATCCTCCCGGAAGACTCCTTGCTTTTGTAGTGAATAATCATATATTTACCCTTCTTTGCCATCTCTTTCGAAATTGCAAATGCAGATCGCTTCAACAAGGGTACCCAAATAATGTTCCCACTTGCATCACAAACGACCGGCCATTCTTCCCTTTTTTCTTTTGGTACTTTCGCTTCGATAAAAATAGCTTTTATCTTTTTCGTGCCATCCATACCTTGTATTGACATGCGATCTCCATTTTCCCTAGAACGAATACGAAGTGGATATGATATATCATTATACTTAGCAACAAATACTGTTTCATTCATGTTACTTGGTATATCTTCGCTCACCTCTGTTACAAATTCATCCCCGTTCAATAGCGTAATGATCCCGGGTACTGATAAATCTTGCAAAAAAGGAGAGACAATTTCTTGTTTAAATCTAAAGCTACACTCCTCGTATGTACGAACAATTTTCAAATCACCTGGAAAATCAAGTGAACCTGAAGGTTGTGTCCGCTTAAAAAACTCAATCACCTTGTCAATATGTATAGAAGAAAGAGAAGATGGAATCTTATATTCATAAAGATAGTTTAATATTAGTTGAATCCCTCTTCTTTGTAAAGGCATAGACATGGATTCAAAGGCAGGAATTGATAAGCTAATTTGTTTATCACTTTTTTTTGTAATTACTTTATTCATTTTCTCAAAAGCTAATTCCTGCAAATAAGCCTCATCCTCTTGCATCTGCACGCTAAATTTTTGGAATTTCTCATGCATTTGTGGATTTTCTTCTTTTAAGTGAGGAAGGACATATTTACGTAATCGATTCCTTGTATATACTTCCTTTTTATTACTCGGATCTATACGTGGAATTAAATTTAGCTTATTACAGTAATCAACAATTTCTTCCTTCGTTACCCCAAGTAACGGCCTAATTAAATATCCATTATGAAAAGGACGCTTCACTGCAATTCCTGCATATCCTTTCGGAGTACTCCCTCTTACAAGACGCATTAAAATCGTCTCTACTTGATCATCTCCATGATGTCCAAGAGCAACATATCTTGCATCATATTTCTTCATTATTCTTTCCAAAAATGCATATCTGCATTCCCTAGCAGCAACCTGTGCATTCATCCCGTATTGCTGTTGATATTGTGATACATTAATTCTTATCGTTTCACAAATAATTCCCAGTTCTTCACAAAGGTCCTGCACAAACTGTAAATCCTCATGAGATTCATCACCTCTAAACATATGATCCACATGAGCTACTACAATTTCCAACTGTTTTTCCGCTCTTTTTTCTAATAAATAATATAAAAGGGCTAACGAGTCAGGACCACCAGAAACTCCCACAACAATTGTTGAATCATTCTTTAATACATCATGCTGCTTTACAAAGTCATCTACTTTTTCAACAAATGTATCTTTCAACTTCGCAATCACCTTTCATTAAACAAGAACAGCAACATTAGTCGCCTTGTCTATAATGGTACAACTTTTACAAACATTGTGCAAAAAAAAGATATACAAAAATTACATTTTTATCTTACATCCTCCGTCTGTATTCACAAAATCAATAGCATTACCTTTTCCCACAAAAAAACCTAGGTATTCGCCTAGGTTTTTAAAATCAAATTTTAGATAAACATTCCACTTACATTTTACTGCGCCTGCATGCCTACAATCGGAATCGTAGCCCACTTCGGCATATTTTTCTTCACTTTTGCCACTACAATAGTCATATCATCATTTATATAACCATCACAAGAGCGAATCACTTCTTCCATAATGATATCAGCAATTTCTTGCGGGTCTTCGGTTTGCAATTCTTTAATTTTTCGTTTCATCCACAATTCATGATTCTCTACATGCTGCGCTCCCTCAAAAATCCCATCGCTCATCATAATAAGGATATCGCCCGTTTTTAATTGTTCACCCACCACATCAACTTCAACATCTTCGATGATTCCCATCGGCAAATTACTTGCTTCAATTTTCAAAATATTATTCGCGCGTTTAACAAAACTCGGCGTTGATCCGATCTTTAAAAACCTTGCACTCGCATCTCGCAAATCTACCATAGCTAAGTCTAATGTCGTAAACATCTCTTCCGTCGTTCTCAAAGAAAGAATTGAATTAATAGACTTAATCGCTATTTCTTCGTCAATACCGGATTGGAGTATTTTTTGTAATAATTTCACCGTTTCCTTACTTTCCATATGAGCTCTTTGCCCATTCCCCATACCATCACTAATCGCAAGTGCATATTTGCCAACACTTAAATCCATCATCGCATAAGAGTCACCCGAAACAAATCCACCGCCCTTTGCGGCTGTGGCCAATCCCGTATCAAGAGAATACGTCTTCGCCGAACCGAATGATATTAAACTGTGGCCATTCGGATAAGAAGACTTTTCTTCATGTTTAACGACAACATTTTCTTTAAGGATATCCGAAAGCATCGGTGCAACTAACTTTTCACATTCACCATGTTCATTAGATGCAACGGGAATCAACATTTCAATATCAATACTTCCTCTATCTAAACAATAAATATCAACATGCTCTACTTCGACACCAAAATCACGGAACGCTTGCATAATCTGTTCTTCCTGCACCTGATGATTTTCACGCTCTCGTTGTATCTCCTTAGCAAAATCCTCCATAACCTTTGATACACCTAATAGTTGCTCCGCAACTATTCTACGATTTTCCTTCATTTGTTTTCGTAATTTTTGTCCCTCATAGAAATGATCTAATTCACCCGCTACTAAATCCGTCACTTTTTTCCCTCTCACACAATGCTTGTCCCACTCACGAACTAATTTACGATTATGTTGCAGGGTTCCTTCTTCCGTTTCACTCATTATTTGTTTCATATAATCGTACGTTTTATCGAAATTCACTACCCAGCATTGATCCTTTTTAAAGCATGTTTGACATGTTTTCGCAGTAATTGTACTCAAAAACAAATCTGCTTCTGTATCTTTATCTTCTTCCTCTACATACCCATATACAGAAAAGCTATTAGATAAAGCAGCAAATACATTTGCAAATTGGTTGATTTTGTTCGCTGTAACATCGCGCATCCTTCTTAAATATTGTTGTTGATCTTGCGAATGCTCTTGTGTACCTGGCATAAATTTAGCAATACGATCTAAAACAAGCTTTGGCGTTAATAAGAAGATAGCAATCGCTACGCCTGACTCAATTAAAGTCGTTACAATATTTGTCTGTTTGTCTACATATAATGTAATTAAGCTTGTCCCAATTAATAAACCTAAACTAACACCTAAACGCTTCCCTTCTTTTAACAACCCACCAAGCAATCCAGAAAAAGCAAGAAGGCTAAGCTGGGACAAGCTAGATACATTTGCTAAACTTAATATCAAACCTGTTACGACCCCCACTGTAGATCCTGTAGCAGCACCCGCAATAAATGCAAATACTAGTACTAAATACCGTGTAAAAATATGTTGAATAGAAGCATCATATACAAACCAATCTGTTGTACCCGTTAAAACAGATGCTAGTAATATAATCAAACAAACAATTTCTTCCGTCTCTAACGCCTGTTGTTTTCCTTTCCTTTCTACTAAAAGCGGAACACTTTGTAAAAATATCATAGTTAATACAAAACTAAGCCCAGCCTCAATGGTACTAACGAGTAAATCGTACATGGTGACAGTTTGTTGTGCAAAATATACAACAACTAAGTGTGCGGTTAATGCGGAGATAAATACTTGAAATGGAACAAGTCCAACGGTTTTACGTGTGAATCTACTAAAGAAGATATTATAAATGAAGAAAGTAAAGATAGATGCAAAAGTAAAAAACAAATTATCTATCGAGACTGAAAGAGCTCCTCCCATTAGAGCTAAAAATGCTAGCGGCATCTTATCCCGCTTCATAACATAAACAGCAGCAAAAAATGGTAGTGCAAACGGTAAGATATTTGTTAATATATATGCTCTTCCCAAAAGAAAACCAATAACAACAATAATAAATCCCCATCTAAAGAAAACTTGTTCAAATTTCATTCGCAACTTACTCGTCCACTTTATTCCTCCAAGCTGACTCTCATTCATTGCCAATACACTTGTATTCATAGTATTCCTTCCTGCTTTAGGCATACTTTTAACACCACCTGCATAGTTTAATTACTGTCATTATAAAAGATGATTGTTGGGATTTTTGTCAAAACAACAGTTTTCACTTTTATAATCGTTCGACTTTTTATTCGAAATAACTCTACAGATATACACGGTATGTAAGTTATTTCGATTTTTTAATTAAATATTCAGAAAATATAGGGTGATTTTGTAGAAGTGTTGTATATCTTAATCCATTTAACAAAAAAAGATCATGCAAATTTGCATGATCTTTTTAGATGACCCGTACGGGATTCGAACCCGTGTTACCGCCGTGAAAGGGCGGTGTCTTAACCACTTGACCAACGGGCCGTTAAATTAAATATAGCGGCGGAGGGGATCGAACCCCCGACCTCACGGGTATGAACCGTACGCTCTAGCCAGCTGAGCTACACCGCCATGTCGTCGTATTTAACGGACAATTAGTATCTTACATCAGATATTATTTAAAGTCAACATATCTTGAAAACTTTTTTAAAATATATTTTCACATATAAAAAAGTACCCTGAGCCATCACTCTGGGTACCTCTCTATATGTTAAAAACTAAACGGTCTTATTATCCGCGACGTGCGCCACGGCCACCACGTTTAGACTCTGTGTTACGCTTTAAAGAAGTTAAACGATCTTCGCTATCCTTTAAGAAGCGTGCCATCTTTTGCTCAAATGTTTCTTTTGGAGCTCGGTCGTTACCGCCACCGCGATTATCTCTGTTGAAAGAGCGATTATTACGTTGTGGACGTCCAGAACGTTGTTGATCACCACCGCGTTGGTATTCACCGCGTGGACGATCTCCTTCTGTTTTTTCACGTTCTTTCGCTTTTTTGATAGATAAACCAATCTTTCCATCTTTTTCAACATTAATAACTTTTACTTCTACTTGGTCGCCCACTTTTAAGTGATCGTTAATATCTTTTACATAGTTATCAGCAACTTCACTAATATGAACAAGACCAGTTAAGCCTTCTGGCAGCTCCACAAAAGCCCCAAAATTTGTAATACCTGTTACTTTACCCTGTAACTTGCTGCCTACCTCGATTGACATAAAAAAAATGCTCCTCCTTAGTGGTTAAAAAGTCAAATTTTACTTTATTATATATAATCCTAAAATATAGTGTCAATAAGACATACTCTACTTCGAAACAGGAAAAATTATCTCCCCTTTACCAGAGAAGAAATAATCCCTTCTAGCAATCTTTAATACGTACTCTTCATCATTTAACTTTTGAACTTCGTCTTTTAGACTTTTTTCTTTATTCGTTAATGAATCCAGTTCTTTTTTCATGTCCTTAACTTTTGCTTCTTTTGCTTTAATGGAACTGTTTTGTTGATAAAACGTTACACTAATACTCGCAATAATTGTAAAAGTAAAGACAAGAAAAACCGCTAAACGGCGATAAAGTCGCTTCCTGTTCTCATCCGTTTGTATTATATGCTCTTTAACAGGATTTGGACTCTGTTTTTCGATTGTTCTTTGTCTCAGTTCCCTCATTTCCGAGGTCCCCCTAACTTCTTTTTTATACGCTCCCATATTTGGAAGATATGTCCCTTCAATTTTGCTATATATTGCAGGAACCCTATATGTTTCACTATAAAAAGTTTAACACGATTAGGGAGAAGTTTCCATATGAGCGAAGCAATAAATCGAACAGGCCAGAAAAAAACTTTCCATATGAAAAGTAATATCCAAATCACCATTTTCCATAACACATGTCCAATTGAAAGCAGTATACGAAATAAGAATAATATAAATGCAATAAATAGCTGCGCTATAATAATAACAGGTTTTATCATGAGTAGCTGTATAATTCGAACAAAAAAATATGTTGTTTGCATAAAAATATAGATGAGAAAATTTAACAGCTTCATGTATAGTGCTTTCAGTAAGCTTTGATATGCCGCAAAACCACATAATAATGCCAAAAACACATATATACGTAACTCAGCTTCATTTACGAGAAGCAATACATAAAAGACAAATAATGCTTGGACAATCCAAAATAGTATATCATGTATAAATACAAGCCAACGTTTACGTTCTTGACGCTTTAAAAAACGTTGATATGTATCTAAAGATGCTCCAATCCAAGCACCCATTCCAATCATTGAAAGCATTGTATACAACTGAATTGTTAAGCTCATTTAAACAACTTACTAAAGAAACCTTTAGTTTTTTCTCCTTGATTTTCATCAATATACAGCATCTCATGAACTTTCCCTTTAATCGACACAATACCTTTTTCTACATCTAAATTTTTCATTTGTAAATTTTGACCACGAATCGTTAAAAAACCCATTACGGTTTCGAGTAAAAACTCTTCGCTATCAAAACTCTCTACCTGCTTCACACCAGTAATATCAATTACACGCCTTCCACGCATAATAATATCATGCTCCACAGAAACATTTTGTTGATTAGAAGACGTAGGTGAGTAACCATTATTCACGTAAATCCCCCCATAGGTTTTTACTAGCTAATAGTAATGTATGAGGGGATAAATGATTTTAGAACAAGCCTTCTTCCGCTTTTACTTTTTCTTCGCGAACTAAGCTATACATATTTGCTGCATCTTCTTTTTTAGTTGTTTCTTTCAATTCATTTATTTTTACAGTCACTATTTTTTGACCAAAACGAATTGTTAATTCATCAGCTACTTTCACATCCGAACTTGCTTTTGCCACTTGACCATTAATAGATATTCTTCCTTGATCAGCTACTTCTTTCGCTAATGTTCTTCTTTTAATTAAACGTGACACTTTTAAAAACTTATCTAGACGCATCTCAAATCCCCCTATTAACGCTCTGTTTGTTTCGCTTCTTCCCATAAAACATCTAACTGTTCTAATGATAAATCTTCCATCTCTTTATTCATTTCAGCTACTTTTGCCTCCATGTATAAAAAACGACCAGTAAATTTCTCATTAGTTGAACGTAACGCCTCTTCTGGATCTATTTTATAATGACGAGCTATATTAACAAATGCAAATAGTAAATCACCAAACTCACCTAGCATCTTTTCCTCATCCATGTTTGTAACTTCTTGTTGGAACTCTTGCCATTCTTCCAAAGCTTTCTCTATCATAGGCTGCACATCAACCCAATCAAATCCAACCTTACCGGCTTTCTTCTGAATTTCATAGGCGCGTAGTAACTGCGGCAAACTTTTTGGAACGCCATTTAAAACAGATTCTTTCACGAATCCTTTTTCTTGTTTTTTAATTTCTTCCCAATTGGCAATCACTTCATCAGCATTGTTTACATCCGTATTTCCAAATACATGTGGATGGCGACGAACCATTTTCTCAGATAGAGTTCGAATGATATCATCTATAGAAAACCAACCTTCATCTTCTCCAATTTGAGCATGAAGCATAACTTGTAATAATATATCACCTAATTCTTCTACTAAGTGATCATCATCCTCTTCATCAATTGCTTCCAATACTTCATAAGCTTCCTCAATTAAATATTTCTTTAATGATTGATGTGTTTGCTTTTTATCCCACGGACAACCATTTGGGCCTCGAAGTTCTGCAATAATTTCTCTAAGTACATCGAACTGTTGATACAAGGATGCACGCTCCTGAACTGGCGGCACATACACACTCGTTAAATTATTCAATTCCGTTTCATGATCTAACATATACAACGGTACCTTCTTTACTTGTTCAAATGAAGTTCCTGCAGCTGTTACGATATACACTTCATAATCATCCGGCAACATCTCCATTAATGTTAATTTCACATCAGATGCAACGAATGCATCATATACTTGGCAAAAGATTAGATGTTGACGTAATTCTAATTGTCCTCTTTTAAATGATGTAGCGTCAAGTAATTGAAATCCTTCAATTGGATCAATCTTTAGGCTTGCAAACATAGGATCAAGGAAACTTTGTCCACCCTCAATTCGCAATTCAACATTTGAATCTTCACCTTTTTCCAACAGTAGCTGAACTGTTCTTTCTGCTACAAGCGGATGCCCTGGAACAGCATAGATAATTTCTGTACCTTCAGCTTGTTCTAGCAATTTATTCGCAATTGTTTCATATACAATTTCAAACGTATCATGCGCTTCATATACATCATCAAAAGCCGTATATTGCACGCCTTCTTTCTCCAATTCTTCTATAACTGGATGTTCCTTCGTCCTAACAAACAGATGATCTGCTTCTTTTATCTTTCGATATACACCCATCGTTAGCTGATCTAATTCACCAGCACCTAAACCTAAAATAGTAATGATTCCACTCACAATCTGTCACCTCTATCCACTCTTCTTCAATGAACCTTCTTTTTTCTCTTGTTTCATAACGGTTCCTAATTCTTTTTTTGTAAATACACGTAATTTCAAAATTAAAAACATATATGTCAATCCGCCGACAACTACACCTAGCAACGCTTCAAGCGTCGCGATTCCTCTATGTTCCGTATCAATTACTAATCCAGACACCTGCAACACACGTGTGAACATCATTAATACAAATCCCATACAGATACCACTAATCACTACACCTAACATATTTCGCTTATTGATAAGCGATCCTGATACAGCTCTCATAAGCAACAAACTATTTAGCCCAGAAATTATAATTAACGCACACAAAGTCGCAAAGGCTGCCCCTTTCACACCAAAATAAGGCATAAATATATAATTTAACGCTAACTTTAAGCAACCTCCAAATACAACAAATAATGCTGGCTTAAATGTTTGTCCCAACCCTTGTAAAATAGAAGCCGTCGTAATTGACAACGAGCTAAATAAAATAGATAAAGATAAAATAGATAAAACATCTGATCCATCACTATTTTCAAACAACATAATATTCGTAGGTTGAATAATACAAGTTAGTCCAATAGCTGCTGCAAGTCCAATAACAAGTGTTATTTTCATTGCTAACTTTACCTTTTCTTGAATAAAGGAAAGATCTCCTCTTTCCTTCGCCGCTGTAATAATTGGAATAAGTGACAACGAGAAAGAAGTCGTCACAACAGTACCTAATTGCATTAGCGGAATACTTCTATCATAAACACCCTTTAATACCTTTGCACTTTCAACCTGTTCTCCCGCACCAATAAGTAAGGTGTACAAGGATATTGAATCTGCCATCTGTATAAAAATAAGCACTAAATTACTAACACAAATCGCTAACCCCTGCCAAAAAAGGATTTTAATTACCCTCCTTTTTCCCTTAATTCTCGCTACACTTTTGAAAAATATAGAACGAAAATCTCGACGCATATACAACATAAGTACAATAATCCCAATAAGTCCACCCGCAATTGAGCCTAACATAGCCCCTGCACCAACTGTATATAAATCAAATCCGTGAGCAATTAGGAATAGCGATAAAAATACAATAATAGAAACTCGAATTGTTTGTTCTATTACTTGCGAAACAGCTGTTGGCATCATATTATTGAAGCCTTGAAAATACCCTCTTGCTACAGACAAAAACGGCATCAATAAGAATGAAAATGAAATAACACGTAGTAACTTATCTAAGTATATATCACCCATAGCTATCGCAATTGTTTTGGCCCCAAAAAACAATGTAAAGAAGCCTATAAAACCAATTCCCAATAAAAACCAAAAAGATACACAAATAATTTCTTCTGCTTCTTTTTGTTTTCCCCGCTCTAGTCGTTCTGCAACCATTTTCGAAATGATAATAGGAAACCCATAAGTAGCTAAAATTAAACAAAATCCATAAAACGGGTAAATTTGTTGGTAAATATAAAAACCAATATCACCCGCTATATTTTGATATGGAATACGGTAAAAAGCGCTTAATACTTTTGTAACAAAACTTGCAATCGTTAATATAATAGCCCCGCGCCAAAAGGCTTGATACTTCTTCGCTTCCATATAAGAAAACTCCTTTTTCTATTCTCACCTCTCGTATTATATCATAAAGAAATGAACAAGCTGCCTTACCACCACGGGTAATAATAGGTTCCTGCACCGTTAAAAATACTCAACGAAAAAAGGTAGCAAAGCGCTACCTTCATTCAATATACATATATCTCCAAATAATTGATTTCTCAAAAAGAAAGATCATAATTAGGAAAAATTGCTACTTCTAAAATTATACACCCTTACTGTTCCATTTGTTTCGCTAAGAAACTGGCAGCAGTATTAACCGCTTTATGCTCGATTTCGCTTATAATAGCTTCTTTCGAAAAAATAATGACAGCTCCAATCGGGTCTCCGTTTGCAACAATCGGTCCAACTGTATAAGAATGAACCTTTTCTGTTACACCATCGATAATGGAAATATCACTTTCGTCCGTCATAATAACAGACTTTCGTTCTTCCATCGTTTTTTCGATTAAATCGCCAACACTTTTATTTAAGTATTCTTTTTTCGATACGCCTGATACTGCGATGATAGAATCTCGATCACAGACAAGCACATTATGTCCTAAGCTGTCATATAAAGCCTCAGCATATTCTTTTGCAAAATCACCTAGTTCACTAATTGGAGAATACTTCTTTAAAATTACCTCTCCATCGCGATCAACAAATATTTCTAGTGGGTCTCCTTCTCGAATACGTAAAGTTCTACGAATTTCCTTCGGGATTACTACCCTGCCTAAATCATCAATTCGACGTACGATTCCAGTTGCTTTCATTCTAATGCTGCCTCACTTTCTACTGATGATCAAAGTGGTGAATTTACCTGTTCATGTAAAAATCACCAACTGTTAGACATAGTATTTTACACATTAGTTCTTCTATGCACGTCGAATTGTATTTTTTTATCTTATTTTAGGCATTTATTACTTCTTTTTTTACATCTGGTAAGCCTTTTAATAAATTTTCAGCAATTGTTAACCACTTCGATGTCTCTAAACCATTTGTTTTCATAACAATTTTCAATTGTGATCCTTCCATTCCTAAACCGATCATACGTCCAAAACTATTTCCAAGCATGAATAATTTTCCACCATCAATATTTTGACTTGCTTGTTCAGAAAACAGGAATGTTACTTCAAATTTATTCTGTTTAATTAACTCAATTTGTTCTTTCATTGCCAACACTTTGATATTTGCAATTTGTAATAAATAACCGACTTCTTGTGGATAATCACCGAATCTATCGATCATTTCTTCCTGCAATTCTTCAATATCCTCAATTGCAGAAACACCTCTAAATTGTTTATACATCATAATTTTTTGCTTACTATCTGAAATATAAGCATCTGGTAAGTATGCATCTACCTCTAAGTCAATTTCAACATTAACTGTATTTTCAGCCCCATCTGTTCCTCTACGCTGTTCAATTGCATCTTTTAACATTTGAGAATATAGATCAAATCCGACAGAATCAATAAATCCATGCTGCTCTGCCCCTAACAAATTACCTGCTCCACGAATAGATAAATCTCTCATCGCAATTTTGAAACCAGATCCAAGTTCCGTGAACTCTTTAATTGCTTGCAGACGCTTCTCTGCAACCTCTGACAGCACTTTGTCACGTTTATAGGCAAAGTATGCATATGCAACACGATTAGAACGTCCAACACGCCCACGAAGCTGATACAACTGTGATAATCCCATACGATCTGCATCAAATACAATTAACGTATTTACATTCGGAATATCTACACCCGTCTCAATAATTGTTGTACTTACAAGAACATCATGCTGTCCTTCTAAAAATGATAGCATAACAGACTCTAATTCACTTTCGTTCATTTTCCCATGTGCGTATGTTACACGGGCATCTGGAACTAACATCGAAATTTCATCTGCTTTTCTTTCAATATCCTCTACACGGTTATATAGGAAGTAAATTTGACCGCCTCTTGCAAGCTCTCGCTCTATCGCCTCTCGCATTAATGCTGGATTATACTCTACTACATACGTTTGGACTGGGAAACGATTTTCTGGCGGTGTCTCAATAACAGATAAGTCGCGCACACCAAGCATAGACATATGAAGCGTCCGTGGAATCGGAGTTGCCGTTAATGTTAATACGTCAACATTCGCCTTCAATTGTTTAATTTTCTCTTTATGCGTCACACCAAATCTTTGTTCTTCATCAATAATAAGAAGCCCTAAATCTTTATAAGTAACATCTTTAGATAAAATACGATGTGTTCCGATTACAATATCTATTGTGCCATCCTTTAAACCCTTAATCGTTTCATTTTGTTGTTTTCTCGTACGGAATCTACTTAATAATCCTATATTGATTGGATAATCTTGAAAACGCTCTCGAATTGTTTCATAGTGTTGCTGCGCAAGAATCGTTGTCGGTACTAAAATTGCAACTTGTTTTTCATCCATAATTGCTTTAAATGCCGCACGAATAGCCACTTCAGTCTTTCCATACCCTACATCACCACAAAGGAGCCTATCCATCGGGCGTCCGCGTTCCATATCTTTTTTAATCTCGTCAATAGAACGTAACTGATCCTCTGTCTCTTGATATGGGAAAGATGATTCGAACTCTTGTTGTTCTGCTGTATCTGGCGTATATGCATAGCCTTTTGAAGCTTCGCGTTCAGCATATAGTTTAATTAGGTCATCCGCAATGTCTTGTACAGATTTTTCAACTTTCGTTTTAACCTTCTTCCAATCATTACCGCCTAATTTGTAAACTTTTGGATCCTTACCTTCAGACCCTACATATTTTTGGACTTGATCAATTTGTTCAATTGGAACGTATAACTTATCATTACCTTGATATTTAATATTTAAATAATCTTTATGAACACCATTAATCTCTAATGTCTCAATACCTAAAAATTTACCTATACCATGATTTACATGAACTACATAATCTCCAACTTTTAATTCCGAATAACTTTTAATACGTTCAGCATTCGATAACTTTTGTTTACGTTGTGATTTTTTAACTTTCTTATGAAAAAGCTCCTTTTCAGTAATGACAACAAGCTTTTGCATCGGCATTTCAAATCCTGCATGTAAATCACCTACAGCAATTTGTAACCTTCCAGGCAATAAGATATCTGTACCTTCCACAATATCTGCCTCAATATCATAATCACTTAAAATATGTTGTAATTTTTTCACACGTTCATCATCTGTTCCAAGTACAACAGTCGTAAAATGCCCTTCATTCCATCTATCAATTTCTGTTTTTAACAAATTCATCTGTCCATGGAAATCTTGCATTGTTTTACATGTTACATTTACAATATTTTGCGGATGCGTGTGTGCAATATGACGCAAGAATAACGTTAAATATACAAAATTTCTTTTTTTATGATGAAGAAATCCCTCGAATGCGTGAGAGAAAGATAAATCTTGAATAATTGTTCCTTCACCAAGAAGTGATATATACCATTCCGCCTCTTCTGTTTCCAGATGTGATGCTGTTTCTTGAATACGGGAAATCTCATCTAAAATTACAACACCGTCTTCTGGTAAATAATCTATCAGACTAGCAGGTTCTTTATAGAAAATAGATAAGTATTTAAACATCTGTTCTATACTTTGCCCGTTTTTCAACATCTCAATTTCATGACTTACCGTCTCAAGTACTGTAGTCTTTAGTTTATCATCAGAAAGTTTTTGCATCGTCTTAGTCAAACCTTCTTCAAGATGCTGAATTCCTGATTTTAATTCTTCCTGTGAAAATAAAAACTCTGTTGCCGGACCAAACTTAACGCTTTCTTTTTTTCCTTGAGAACGCTGTTCATCCACATCAAATAATCGAATAGAATCGACTTCTGTATCGAAGAATTCAATACGAAATGGTAGTTCTTCAGTTAAAGGATAAATATCTAATATTCCCCCGCGCAAACTGAACTCCCCTGGAGCTTCTACCATCGACTTACGTTCATAGCCAATATGATGTAAAGTATGCAAGAGCGCATCTAAATCAATCTCTTGCCCTAGATTGATTTCAACTTGCTTTTGCTTCCACAATTCTTTTATTGGTAAAAATCTACGCAATCCTGCCACTGGAGCTACAATGATTCCATTCTCTCCAGCAGCCAAGCGATTTAACACTTCTATACGTTGCGCCTTCAATTCTGGACTTGCAACCCCAATTTCCGATGCTATAAGTTCATTCACTGGATATAGCCACACATCTTTTTCACCAAGTAACGCCACTAAATCTTCATGTACTTTTTGCGCTTGGTATAAGTTATGTGTCACGATTAATTGTGATTTTTTTGTTTTTTTATATAAAGCCGCCATTAATAATGAACGAGAAGACGTTGCCATCCCTGATATAAGTTGTTCCTTTAACCCATCTTCTAATCCATTAATAACTGATTGTATCTCTTTATTTTTATAAAATTGCTCTAATAAACCTATCATTTTTAAAACTCCTCTCAACATAAAGAGCAAGCCATTCTATTTTATGCAAATATTTCGGAAAAGGAAAACAGAAAAATGCTTTGGACATGCCAAAGCGACAACATTTTATTGCAGAAATTTTTCATATTCATAATACTCAGGATAAGATGCGAGCGTTTCTTGACACGATTCACAAATCGTTTTTATATATATATTTCCATTCTCATGAAAATGAATCATCTCTACTACTTCTTGCTCTGTTAGTTGAAATAAAACGTCGCTATATACTTTTTCTGCGTTAATGGAGCCTACATTACCTCCGCAGTGTCTGCAATAATAATACCCTTCCATACTAGCCTCCTAAAAATTAAATTACTACTAGTATGGGTAAAACAAAAAAGAAATATTCCTAATCTCATTTTTAACTATTGAAAGTATTCATGATTTGGAGAAAAGGCTTATTTAGCCACTCTTCACATGCATCCGCTGCTTTTTCAATAGAATGGTTAACATCCGGAATCTCTTCAGATGTAAAGCGTCCTAATACATAATCGACTACCTTCATTCCATTTTTCGGGCGATCAATTCCCATACGGATACGTTGAAATTCTTGTGTTCCTAGGTGTGAAATCATTGACTTTACACCATTATGTCCACCAGCACTACCTTTCATGCGAAGACGCAATTTACCTACAGGAATGTCTAAATCGTCGTACATAACAACGAAGTCCTCAACATCAATTTTATAATAATCCATGAGTGGACGAATACTTTCTCCAGATAAATTCATATATGTTAGCGGCTTTAATAAGATTACCTTTTCTCCATTAACAAAACCTGCACCAAATACACCTTTAAATTTTTGTTCATTCAAAGAAATGTTCCAACGCTTCGCAAGTTCATCAATGGCCATAAATCCAATATTATGCCTTGTTAATTCATATTCTCTACCTGGGTTCCCAAGTCCTACTATCAATTTCATTCTTGTACCACTACTTTCTTTTTTCGATACGAAAAGACGTAACCAATTTTGGTTACGTCTCATTCTATCCAATTAATTGAATAATACACTCACAGATTCTTCTTCGTATACACGAATGATTGCTTCTCCGATTAATGGAGCAACTGAAAGTTCATGTACTTTGTCGATTTTCTTCTCTTCCGGTAATACGATAGAGTTCGTTACAACTAACTCTTTAATATTTGAATTTTGAATACGTTCAATTGCTGGACCAGATAATACTGGGTGTGTACAGCAAGCATATACTTCAGAAGCACCGTTCTCAACAAGAGCGTTTGCTGCTAATGTAATTGTACCAGCTGTATCAATGATGTCATCAATTAAAATCGCTGTTTTGCCTTCAATATTACCGATAATGTTCATTACCTCTGATACGTTCGGGCGAGGGCGACGCTTATCAATAATAGCGATTGGCGCTTTTAGACGATCTGCCATTTTTCTTGCACGAGTTACACCACCATGATCAGGAGACACGATTACGATATCTTTAAGACCTTTTGTTTCAAAGTAATCAGAAAGAATCGGTACACCCATTAAGTGGTCGATTGGGATATCAAAGAACCCTTGAATTTGTGGAGCATGTAAATCTAGAGTGATTACACGAGTTGCACCTGCTGTTTCAAGCAAGTTTGCTACAAGTTTCGATGTAATTGGTTCACGAGAACGCGCTTTACGGTCTTGACGCGCATAACCATAATAAGGAATAACAATATTAATTGTTTTCGCAGATGCACGTTTTAATGCATCGATCATAATAAGTAATTCCATGATATGTTCGTTTACTGGGAAGCTTGTAGATTGAATAATGAATACATCGCAACCACGGATACTTTCTTCAATGTTAATTTGAACTTCTCCATCACTAAAACGATCAACAGAACATTTTCCTAGTCCTACTCCAATATGCTTTGCAATCTGCTCAGCAAGTTCCTTATTAGAGTTTAAAGAGAATACTTTCAAATTAGAATTTAGATATTGAGTCGACATCTAGATTAACCCTCCACATTATGATTTTTTCTTATTCAGCAATTGATCAACATAGTCTTCTTTGTTAACTTGACGTGCACGTGCTACCGATAATGCTTTTGATGGAACATTCTCTGTAATTGTAGAGCCTGCTGCCACATAAGCACCATCTTCAACTGTTACTGGAGCAACAAGGTTTGAATTACATCCAATAAATACCCCATTACCAATCACAGTTTTGAATTTATTCTTACCGTCATAGTTCACCGTAATTGAACCACAACCAAGATTCACGTCTTCTCCAACTTGTGCATCCCCGATATAACTCAAGTGTGAAGCTTTACTTCTATTACCAAAGACAGTTTTTTTGATTTCCACGAAGTTTCCAACGCGTACTTCGT
Organism: Bacillus sp. CH_48; assembly: GCF_038008465.1. Lineage (NCBI taxonomy): Bacteria > Bacillati > Bacillota > Bacilli > Caryophanales > Bacillaceae > Bacillus > Bacillus sp. CH_48. Next base: position 1,469,673 of record NZ_JBBOZF010000001.1, read on the forward strand.
CTCCAATAACTGAATCTGGGCGAATATGTGCAAATGGACCAACCGATACTTCTGTACCAAGTTTACTATCATGTACAGTAGATTGACGAATTGTCGTACGATCTCCAATTTCACTATCACGAATTACTGTATGCGGTCCAATTTCACAATCAGAACCAATTACAGTGTTCCCCTCAATAATTGTTCCTGGATGAAGAACTGTATCACTACCGATAATTGCATCAGCAGAAATATAAGTGTTACTTGGATCAATAATTGTAACACCATTTACCATGTTCTTTCGGTTGATACGGTTTTTCATAATAATTTCCGCTTGCGATAGAGCGACTCTGTCGTTAACACCTAACGTTTCATCGAACTGCTCTGTTTGATAAGCTGATACGATATGACCTTCATTTTTTAAAATCTCAATAACATCTGGAAGGTAATATTCACCTTGTACGTTATCATTTGAAACTTTAGAAAGTGAAGCAAATAAAGCCTTATTATCAAAACAATACGTACCTGTATTGATTTCTTTAATAGCTAATTCTTTCTCATTTGCATCTTTATGCTCAACAATCTTTTCAACATGACCATTCTCATTACGAACAATACGGCCATATCCAGCAGGTTCTTCTATGTACGCTGTTAGCACCGTCGCCATTGCTCCTGCTTCTTTATGTTGCTGAAGTAATGCTTCCATCGTTTCAGCAGTTATTAGCGGCGTATCACCACAAATAACTAAAGTTGTTCCTTCTTCATTTGCAAGTACACTTGCAGCTTGATCTACAGCATGTGCTGTACCAAGTTGTTCTGCTTGTAATGCAAACTCACTTACGTTTCCTAGCTGTTCTTGTACCATTTCAGCACCATGTCCAACAACCGTTACAAGTTTCTGCAATCCTAATTGAGATACTTGATCGACTACGTGTTGTACCATGGGTTTTCCACATACAGGATGCAGCACTTTGTATAGCTTAGACTTCATACGTGTGCCTTTACCTGCAGCTAGAATCACTGCAAATCTGTTTGACATATAGACCCTCCATCGCAACCTATTTATCCATTAAAGATATTATCCTAAATCATCATATATTTCAAGAAACACATTTTAACTATTAAATTTTACCATAATTCTTATAAGATGTTTTACTCTTTAGTATCTTTTTTAAGAAATAAGCTATACTATTTAAAATGATTTTGAAAAAATTAGTAGTTTCTTCTTTTTATATTAATGAATTATGAAATTTACAAATATAAAGTAAAAAAAACAAACTCCTGTAAATGCTTACAGGAGTTTGCTACAAAATTATAAGGCTTTTCGTCAAAGCCCTTTTCATTCGAATTTTACGAAGCACCTGCTTCTTCAAACTCAACCTCTTCTAACTCGCCTAAACGATGATACTCTGTTAAAACCGCATCTTGAATTTTAGAGCGTGTACCAGAATTAATCGGATGTGCAATGTCACGGAACTCTCCATCTGGAGTACGTTTACTTGGCATTGCTACAAATAATCCATTATTACCATCAATTACACGAATATCATGAACAACAAATTCATGGTCCAAAGTAATAGAGGCAATTGCTCTCATGCGGCCTTCTGTGTTTACGCGGCGTAATCTTACGTCAGTCACTTCCATCTTGTGTTCACCACCCTTTTCTAAATAAGCGATATATTTGTATAAATTCCACAAATTTTCTATTTTCCCTTTAATTTTTTAAAAATTTTTAAGATAAAAATTTTTAATGTAGTTGAATATAGAGATTAGTGGAGGTTATCGCTTACAAAAGGTTACTTAACTAGGGCGATTACTTCAATTTCAACGGAAACATCTTTCGGTAATTTTGCTACTTGCACACAAGATCGAGCTGGTTTATGAGTAGAGAAATAAGAGCTATATACTTCATTCACTGCATTAAAATCATCCATGTCCTTTAAAAATACTGTTGTTTTTACGACTGTATCAAATGAAGCACCTGCTTCCTCTAATACCGCTTGTAAATTTTGAAATACTTGTTCTGTTTGTACTGTTACATCTCCTGTTACAAGCTCCCCATTTTCCGTTAATGGAATTTGTCCTGAGCTATAAAACATATTATTTACAATAATCCCTTGTGAGTAAGGTCCAATCGCTTGTGGTGCCTTGCTTGTTTGAACAACTTTCATACTTTTCACCCTTTTATTATTTATTTTACTCTTTAAAAATAGTGTACGAAAGGCAGTTTGTCCATCTATTTTATAATCTATAAATAAAATAAAAAAAGATAGAGCTATCTGCTCTACCTTTTATTCAGCCTCTACAAGCCCTTCATCAAATGGTGCAAGAGAATAATTCCCTTTTTCCACTTGAATCGTTTTTTCTTTCACATCAACTTCCGATAGACGAATTAATGATACAAAATTATTAATTAGTCGTTCTTCAATATCTGTGGATTCTACTAATACACCAATACCAACAACATTAGCCTTGAACTCTTCTAACATACTCATCATACCTTGAATCGTTCCACCAGCTTTCATGAAGTCATCAATAATTAAAACATTCGATCCTTCTGGAAGGCTGCGTTTTGCTAATGTCATTGTTTGAATTCGTTTAGAAGAACCCGACACATAGTTAATACTAACAGTCGGACCTTCTGTTACCTTATTATCTTTCCTTGCAATTACAACTGGTACATCTAAGTAATTTGCCACTGCATAAGCAAGTGGAATCCCTTTCGTTGCCACCGTCATAACCGCATCAATTGATTGCCTAGCAAAAACAGAAGCAAACAAACGACCTGCGCCATTAATATGGCGAGGATTACTCAATAAATCTGTCATGTATAAGTAACCGCCAGGCAAAATACGATCTGGATTTTCAAATAAGCCACAAAGCTCATCAATAATTAGATCTGCCTCTTCTTCACTTATATACGGTATATATTTCACTCCTCCTGCTGCTCCTGGTATCGTTTGCAATGTGCCGACCCCTTGTTGTTCAAACGTTTGCTTAATAATAACTAAATCTTCACTAATGGAAGACTTAGCCGATTGATACCTTTCAGCAAAAAAAGTGAGAGATACTAGCTGACGAGGGTTTTGTAGCAAGTAATAAGTCATATCGACTAATCTTGTACTTCTTCTAATTTTCATACTCTCACCTCAAATCACGAATATTCTAAACAAATCATAACGTATTATACGTCTTTATTCAAGCGTTTCTCGCTCTCCTAATAAACGTACCGCATAGACCTGTTCACAAAATCCTTTTAACCCGTTATAAATGCGATGCATTCGAGAATCATGGTGTACAAGTCCAAATACAGTTGGACCACTTCCACTCATCAATACAGCATCCGCTCCGAATCGCTTCATCTGTGATTTAATACGTGCAACTTCAGGATGCATTCCAAATGTTACATCTTCTAAAACGTTACCAACAGTATCACAAATCCCTTTATAATCTCCAGAATTTATGACATCAACCATTTTATCTACATTTGGATGTGTAACTCGATTTAACTTTAAATTTCCATACACATCAGCAGTAGATACACCTATATGTGGTTTCGCTAAAATAACCCAACAAGAAGGCGGAGTCTTTATATGCTCAATTTTCTCTCCTCTTCCAGTGGCAATTGCTGTGCCGCCGTATACACAGAACGATACATCTGATCCAATTTCTGCGCCAAGCTCTGCTAACTCATCAATTGTAAGCCCTAAATTCCATAATTTATTAAGACCACGTAATGTCGCTGCTGCATCACTACTTCCACCTGCTAATCCAGCTGCTACTGGAATCGTTTTTTCAATAGTAATAGATACACCTTTTTTTACATTAAACTTCTCTTTTAATAATTTCGCTGCCTGATAAGCTAAATTTCGTTGGTCGTCTGGGACATACCGATTATGGGATAAAATTTCAATACGGTCTTCTGCTAATTCCGTTAGTTCTAGACGATCTGCTAAATCAATGGTTGTCATAATCATTTTCACTTCATGATATCCGTCTTGTCTTTTTCCCAGTACATCTAACGACAGATTAATCTTTGCTGGTGCTTTCACTAGTAGCTTCAATCTATTCACCCACTCTATGTACTCAATCTTTTATCGTTTATTTTACCATAAATTTATAGTAAGACGATGACACTTCCCTAATTATAACGAAAAGCATTCAGAATGAAACTACTTATGTAAAATGATGGCACCTTTTAGAGTACAAAAAGCCGAGGAATGTCTCCTCGGCTACCGTAGCATAGAAAGTATCTTACAACTACTGGTTTCGTTTCATTAATTGCTGTTCTGCAATTTCTATAGCACGTTTCACCATGTTACCAGCATCTTTCGCACGAATTCCGCCCCATCCTTCTTTCTGAACAACATCATAAAAGCCAAGCTCTTTTGCTAGCTCTTCTTTAAATTGGTTTGACATGACACCTCTTCGTCTACTCAATGCAGAGTCCCTCCTTATTTTGCTACGGTATAGTTAGTATGCAAAATAATATAGCTTTTCATTTATGGGAATATATGTAATGATATATGGATTATAAAATGACCTCATTATGAGGGTCTCCATAAAATGTTAACTCTACTGTCTCTGTTAAAACATCTGCATAACTATAAGATACACGTTGCAACGCATCTTCTTGTTGATCCAATTGTACAACAAAAACAGAACGGTATGTTTCTGCTAGTACACCTGATTGCTCCACAGTTTTTCTTCTTCCACTATTTGCTTTTAACATAAGTCGCTGTCCAAGATGGTGATCTAATTCGCTTTTAATTTCATCTAAACGTTTTGACATATACTTCGCTACACCTCGCTGTAATTTAGATTGAACACTTAAAGCACTATATATCTATCCTAATTATTAACCGCGATTCACAGCTAATATCATCTTGCGTTTGAATAGATAGAAGAAATACTATATTGTAAAAGTATCATTACGTAGTCTGTACGTTCTTGCCTCTTTTTATCCAAATTCATTTAAATCCTTCCATACAAAAAAGCAAGATACATATGTACCCTGCTTACTCTTCGTAATGTTGAAAAGGTAATCCCGTTCGTAAAATCCCTCTCGTTTCAATTCCACCTAGTCCCTTTTCACCAGTAATTGTATTACGTACGACATCCCATACATTGACTCTCTCCATAAATGAAGTAAAACTAATTTTACCAACTACATATACGGGATCTAGTGCATGAATATTAATTCTAGATGGTGAACTAGCGAAATTGGCCCCTGCACGAATTAGTGCCTCAAAGTGCGATTGACATGCCCCAGCAAAAATAACAAGTTGATCCAATGATGGATATTTTTTTCGCACTTCTCGAACAGCCTGTACAAAATGCCTTGAATGCCTATATGCCGCTAAATCTCCCTTCACTCCTTTCGATTTTGTATATGCATCATGCCCCGTAATAACGAGAATGTCTGGGCGAAAGTGATCTATTAAGTCTACTACTTTTTCATGCATCTCCGTTTCTTTACAATGAATACCTTGTACAGGAACGCCAATTTTGTTATATAAGTCTAAGCACTTGCGCAAATATAAAGGGTCTCCATCTATATGCAATACACGTCCCGGCATTTGAAAATAATTCACCTCACTTGTGTATCCACCAGTTGAAGTATGTTCATGCCTTTGTTTCATTAACACATAATCTTGTTGAAACAAACGATACGTGCGCTCCATTGTTTCTTTCTCACGCTTCACCCTTTTTTTATGTTCTCGTTGATCTATACTAATTAAATCTTCAAGTGGCGCATCCGCCACCAGTCTAATTTCCTCTCCAAACAATATAGCTATCTCGCCTTTTATTTCTATAATACGAAAAAGAATATCCCTCTTATGAGAATATCGTTCCACTAATTCTCCAACATGTAAAGCCATTCTCCTACCTCCAAACTCATTAGGCCATCTTACCTGTTTTTAAAATATGAATTTAGAGGGAGAAAGGTGACAAAAGGGACAGTTCAAGTTGAACTGTCCCTTTCATATTCTTATGATAATTTATGAAGAACCAATGCATTACTTAATGTTGCAAACTCTTCAATAGATAGCGTTTCGCCTCTTCGCTTTGGATCAATTCCTACTTCTGTTAAAATTCGATCCAATAATTCCTTATCTTTCGGGAAACCATTTAAATTATTTGATAAATTATTCATTAAAGTTTTACGGCGCTGTGCGAAACTTGCTCGTACTACTTCAAAGAAGAATGTTTCATCTGTCACCTCTACAACCGGTTTCGGACGCTTTAGAAGGCGAATAATTGCAGAATCAACATTTGGCTGTGGTACAAACACTGTACGCGGTACAGTCATAACTGTTTCAACTTCTGTATAATACTGAATGGCAATCGATAAAGAACCATACTCTTTCGTTCCAGGTTTAGCAGCTAAACGATCTCCAACTTCTTTTTGCATCATAACAACAAATCCACGAACTGGTAACTTTTCTTCAAGCAATTTAAATAAAATTGGCGTTGTAATATAGTATGGCAAGTTAGCTACTACCATTACATCTTGCCCTTCTTCAAATTGCTCATTAAATACTTCATGTACATCCGCTTTTAGTACGTCTTTATTAATAACTGTAACGTTACCATATGGTGCTAACGTCTCATCTAAAATTGGTAATAGTCTTTGATCAATTTCAAAAGCCACTACTTTTTTAGCACGCTTCGCTAATTGCTCTGTTAATGCACCGATACCTGGTCCAATTTCAATTGCACCACTTTCTGAACCAATTTCAGCATGATCGACAATACGATTTAATACATTTGTATCAATTAAAAAGTTTTGTCCTAAACTTTTTTTGAATGAAAATCCATACTTTTCAACAATGTCTTTTGTACGATTTGGCGTTGCGATATCCTTCATTTTTTTTCCTCCTGTATTACTTGCTTATAAGCTTCTCCAAATAATTCCTTTGAAACTTGAAACATCTGTAATCGTTTATGTAACTGTTTTGCATTTGTATAACCAATCTTTAATAGCTTACCCATTCTTTCTCTGCGGCTCTTTGCCATTTCTCCGCCCACTAAGCCCGCATCGACTAAATCACTCCAACTAATTTCACTTGTATAAACTTCCATTTCTTCATGTATATTCTCTAGAGCACGGCGGATCGACTCATTAGAAGCATGTTCGATCCCAACTCCCTTTTTCCTTTTAGCAAGCGCTTCTTCCTTCGGTAAAAAGGCATGCTTACAGCCGGGAACCTTGTCAGAAATAATTTTTCGAATACGCTCTCCAGGATAATCCGGATCTGTGAAAATAATAACGCCCCTTTTTTGTTGCGCTAATTTAACTTGCTCAATAACATGATCACCGATTGCTGAACCGTTCGTTTCAATTGTATCCGCATCAACAGCACGCTTAATCGCAACTGTATCATCTTTACCTTCTACAACGATAATCTCTTTTATTTTCATGCTTGCCTCCACACTCGTTTCGTCTCTACTTAGTAAAACAAAAAAATGACGACTTTTCCATTATTATTTTCCCCATTCTTATATTTTAAAAAATAGAATAGAAAAATCTTTGTTCTCTGTCCTTATTGTAACACTTCATCATTCACATTTATTTTCTTCATCACTTCTACTAGTGTTTTTTCAAAATAAAAAAGAACAGGTTTCCCCATTCTTTTTTATTCAACACCAAATAAAAATTTTGCATTTTTGGTTGTCATTTCTGCTACTTCCTCATAAGAAATTCCTTTTAAATTCGCAATTTCTTCTGCTACGAGTTTTACATAACTCGGTTCATTTCGTTTCCCTCGAAATGGATGCGGCGTTAGATACGGACAATCCGTCTCTATTAACAATTTCTCTAATGGAATCTCCGTAGCAACCTCTTTCGGCTTCTTAGCATTTTTAAATGTAACTGGTCCGCCTAACGAAATTAAAAAGTTCATATCAACACATCGCTCTGCTACTTCTACGCTGCCGCTAAAGCAATGCATAATGCCTCCTACTTCAGCTGCATTCTCTTCTTCTAGAATATCAACAATATCTTGAGTTGCATCGCGGTTATGTATAATAATCGGCAATTTCACTTTTTTAGCTAATGTAATTTGTTTACGGAATACTTCTTTCTGTATTTCTTTTGGAGACTTATCCCAGTGATAATCTAAACCCATTTCTCCAAGTGCAACGACTTTAGGATGAGAAGCAAGTTCTTCTAACCAAGCTAAATGTTCTTCTGTCATGTCAATTGCATCAACTGGATGCCATCCAACCGCAGCGTAAATAAAATCATAGGCTTCAGCTAATTCCATCGCCTTTTTTATCGTTACTTCATCAAAACCAACAACAACTGTATAAGTAACTCCCGCTTCTTTCATTCGGGCAATAACTTCTTGCAAATCTTCTTCGAATTGCTCTGCATTCAAATGTGAATGTGTATCAAACAACATAATACATAACTCCTTTTATATTGAAATCAAGTTTATTCTACAAAAATAAGTTCTTTAATAACTTAACGATAACAATACTACAATCTTAATGCAAAAATAGAGAGTGTAAAAAGAAAAAAGACGCTTCACACATGTTACACGTGAAACATCTCTTTTCTTGTCTTAATTACTTGATTTTTGTACCATTTGGTAGATTTTGATCAATTGATGCTAATGACAATACGCCATTCTCTTCACCCGCTAAAATCATACCTTGCGATAATTCACCGCGTAATTTTACAGGTTTTAAGTTTGTTACACAAATAACCTTTTTACCTTTTAGGTCCTCTGGCGAATAGAATTTCGCAATTCCAGAAACAACTTGACGCTTTTCTGTGCCTAAGTCTAGTTGAATTTTTAACAACTTGTCTGCTTTTTTCACAGGTTCAGCAGATAGTACTTCAGCTACGCGTAATTCTACTTTAAAGAAATCATCAATTGTAATTTCTTCTGCCTTCGGTTCTTCTTCTTTTTTCTCTTCTACTTTAGGAGCAGAGCTTTTCATTTGTTCCTTAATGTACTCTACTTCCACTTCCATTTCTAAGCGAGGGAAAATTGGGTTTCCTTTTTCTACTTTTGTTCCAGCTGGAATACAGCCAATTGTAGATAGACTTTCCCAAGATTTATGAGCCTCATCAGTAAGGCCAAGCTGAGCGAACATCTTGCTTGGTGCTACTGTTAAGAATGGCATAAGCATAATACCTGTTTGACGAAGTACTTCTGCTAAATGAGCCATTACAGAAGCTAACTTTTCACGATCATTCTCATCTTTCGCTAATACCCATGGTTGTGTTTCATCAATATATTTGTTCGTACGACTAACCAATTGCCAAATAGATCCTAACGCTACAGAGAACTCCATATTCTCCATTGCCTCTTCTACTTTTTTCAATGTATCTTTTGCAAACGTTACTAACGTTTCATCAAATTCCGTTACATTCGCTTTAAATGCAGGGATTTCTCCGTTAAAGTACTTATCAATCATAGCTACTGTACGATTTAATAAGTTACCTAAGTCATTTGCTAGATCGAAATTAATACGCTCCACAAATCCTTCTGGTGTGAATACACCGTCAGATCCGAATGGAACTTCACGAAGTAAGTAATAACGTAATGCATCTAATCCGTAACGATCGATCAATGTAACTGGATCTACTACGTTTCCTTTTGACTTACTCATCTTTCCATCCTTCATTAAAATCCAGCCATGAGCAAAGACTTTTTTCGGAAGAGGTAAATCTAATGCCATTAAAATGATTGGCCAATAAATTGTATGGAAACGAACGATTTCTTTTCCAACTAAATGCACATCTGCCGGCCAGAATTTCTTATACATCTCTTCATTTTCTGTTCCATAACCTAATGCTGTAATGTAGTTAGATAATGCGTCAACCCATACGTAAATAACGTGTTTCGGATTACCTGGAACACGAACTCCCCAGTCAAATGAAGTACGAGAAACTGCTAAATCTTCTAAGCCTGGTTTAATGAAGTTATTAATCATTTCATTCTTACGAGACTCTGGCTGAATGAAATGTGGATTATCTTCATAGAATTTTAATAGTCTGTCGACATATTTACCCATTCTAAAGAAATATGATTCTTCACGAACAAGTTCTACATCATGACCACTATCTGGACTTTTTCCTCCAACTACTTTGTCACCTTCCATAATTGGATCTACTAATTGATGCTCCGTATAGAATGTCTCATCTTGTACAGAATACCAACCTTCATATTCATCAAGATAAATATCACCTTGATCTACTAGTTGCTTAAAGATTTTTTCAACAACATCTTTATGACGATCTTCAGTTGTACGAATAAAATCATCATAAGAGATATCCATCTTCTCCCAAAGTTCTTTAATTCCTGCAACAATATTATCCACATATGCTTGTGGTGTAATATTTAATTCTTCTGCTTTTTTTTGGATTTTCTGTCCATGCTCATCAGTTCCTGTTAAATAATGAACATTGTATCCTTGCATACGCTTATATCGTGCCATTGCATCTCCTGCTACTGTCGTATAAGCATGTCCAATGTGTAATTTTCCACTTGGATAATAAATTGGGGTAGTAATATAAAAGGACTTATTTTCCTCTGTCATTGTTTTGGACCTCCCGAATAACCTCATATGTATTTATAAACAGTATATCAAAAACTCATATATAAAGTGAAACTTTAATCAGCGGGGTTTTTGTTCATCCCCACTGATTATTAGCCCACATCAATCGGGCTTTTACGAGCAGCCCGAATCTCACTTATCTTCTTTACCCCAACCTAATTTTGAATTTGGGTTCTTAATGCTCGATATCTTTATCATCTATTGCTCATATTCCAAAAAAATATACAATCTCCACTTAAAATTTGTTAATTTTTCAGAAAACAATGTAAATAATTGTGGAATTTCCTCTCAATCTATTATATATAAGAAATAAGAAATCTATAAATCTTTTTAAAAAATATAGAATTTAAGAATTGACGGAAATGTAAATGATTGGTATCATATGTCCATAGGGTATTTTGTCGAAAAATGACGAATCTAAAAATAGACTCGAAACTTATAAACTATTTATTTAGGAGGAAAAAAATTATGAAATCTACTGGTATTGTTCGTAAAGTTGATGAATTAGGTCGTGTAGTAATTCCAATCGAATTACGCCGTACTTTAGGTATTGCAGAAAAGGATGCTCTTGAAATCTATGTTGATGACGAGAAAATCATCTTAAAAAAATATAAACCAAACATGACTTGCCAAGTAACTGGTGAAGTATCTGACGGTAACCTTTCTTTAGCTGAAGGTAAAATCATCTTAAGCAAAGAAGGCGCTGAGCAAATCTTAAACGAACTTCAAGATTATATCGAAACAGCAAAATAAGCTTCTCAATTATGAGAAGCTTATTTTTTATCGACATGATAGATTTGATATACATCTCTTTTCGACAATTCTCGATCTTTAGCGACTGTTTTAATCGCTTCTTTTGAATTCATACCTTTTTCATTTATATAGTGTTCAATATGATCATATACTGAAAGAGATTCCCACCATTGTTCTTCTGGAGCAGGTTCTTCTGTCGAACCAGCTACTAAAATACAAAACTCACCACGTACCTCATTTTGCTTCGTCCACTCAATTGCTTCTTCGACTGTTCCTCGAATAAATTCCTCAAATTTTTTCGTTAACTCCCGACATAATACAATCTCTCTATTTCCCAACACTTCCTGCATCGAAATTAAAGTATCATCTAAACGATGAGGCGCTTCATAAAACATCATTGTAGTTTGTACATAACGAAGCTTTTCTAACTCCATCTTTCGTTCCTTTTTATTTCTCTGCAAGAAACCATAGAAATAAAACTGCTTTGTTTCAAGACCAGATGCAATTAATGCTGTAAGGGCTGCATTTGCTCCAGGAAGCGGAATTACATGATATTGCTCAGCTACTGCCTCAACAACAATATCGTAACCTGGATCAGAAATACACGGCATACCAGCGTCACTAACAAGTGCTACATTCTTTCCATCCTCTAATTTCTCTAATATTTTCTTCCCACTTACTTCTTTATTGTGCTCATGATAACTCGTGACAGGTGTTTCAATTTCAAAATAATTACAAAGTTTTTTCGTTTGTCTCGTATCTTCAGCAGCAATTAAATCAACTTCTTTTAAAATTCGGATTGCACGAAATGTCATATCTTCTAAATTTCCAATAGGAGTTGGTACTAAATATAAAACTCCCTTTTCATTTTGTTGAAAGCTTTTTTGTTGCCACATAGCGTTCTCCTTTTTGCATATATGCCTCTTTTTGTTTTCTCGTTAATTGCTTAAAGTAATACTCCGCTTGCATAGCTGTACGTTTATCATCATGGGTCTCTACATATTTTAAAACGACAGGAAGCCTGACGCGTGTATACTTAGCTCCTTTGCCGCTATTATGAGTCTGTATTCGTTTTTCTATATGGTTTGTATATCCAGCATAATAACTTCCATCAGAGCACTCTACCACATAAAAAAAATGCTTATTCTTCTCCATATAAAATTGAACGTATCTCCTTTGTATATTCGTTATTGTTCTCATATACAACGAGAGGTGGTAAAATTTTCAAATCTGCATTTCCATCCTTAATTCCTTCAATTAACAATGTATTTGCTTCTTTTCCAACCTTAGGATAAACAAATCGCACACGCTTTGGTTCAATTTTATATTTACGCATTAATGTGACAATGTCGAGTAATCGCCCTGGACGATGTACAAACGCCACTTTCCCACCTTGTTTTACTAACTGACTACTTGCAGATACAACATCTTCTAATGTACACATAATTTCATGACGAGCTATCGCTAAATGTTCATTCATATTTTTCTCTGAAGTTTGAGGTGTTTGAAAATATGGTGGATTACATGTAACAACATCATATTGATGACGTCCGAGTTTCTCTGGCATATCTTTCAAATCTCCATGTATGAGGTGAATTCTTTCTTCCAGCCCATTATATTGAACACTTCTTACTCCCATATCATATAAGCGTTCTTGAATTTCCACACCAGTAATCTTTCCTTTTGTTCTTGTACTTAATAGAAGGGGGACAACTGCGTTACCTGTACACAAATCAAGTAAATTCCCCTTTTGAATTGGTACCCATGCAAAATCTGCCAGTAAAACAGCATCTAAAGAAAAATTAAATACTGATGGGCTTTGTATAATCTTCATGTCTTGCGCTAATAAGTAATCTAAACGTTCATCTTCATATAAATTCATATACTGCTCCTTTTCTTACCCTTAACCTACCCTATTTCATGTATAAAAAATTACCTTTCCAATTATAATTGGAAAGGTAATTTCACTTTTTATTTAAGAATGACAGACAGAACAAACAATCTCCCTCTTTACGTACACTTCCATAATGTAGATTGCAAATATGAAAACCTTCTTGATACAGTCTCGCTAAATTGTCATAGCCTTCACCAATATCTGTCTTCGGCTTCACTTCTTTACGCTTTTGAGTTTTTTGTTTTTCTTTATTCTGCACTTCTTCAAAACGGTGTCGCAAATTGTTATTTTCCATTTTTATATGCTGGTTTTCTTCCAACAACTCTGCAAGATGCTGTTTTAACTCTCCCAACTGTTTGTATAAATGTCCAATTTGCTCTTCCATACTAGAAACCGATTCAAAAATATCTTTTTTCTCCACAAGCACCCACCTCATTAATCTGTGGTTTGACTCGAAACGACCCCTTTATTCACTAACTCATCTAACGTATATTCTACTATCCGTTCCTTGTCTACTAGTTCCACTTGAATTAATCTTTCTAAAATATTTAATCCGATCACACGGCCAGTACCATGCGGGGTTTGTATACGTTGATCTAAATCAGGAAGTTGTTCCTTTGCTGCCTCATATTCATCATTCTCATATTTTAAGCAACACATTAAGCGACCACATAAACCAGAGATTTTTGCAGGATTTAATGATAAATTTTGATCCTTTGCCATTTTAATGGATACAGGTTCAAAATCTCCTAAAAAAGTAGAACAACAAAGCATACGACCACATGGACCAATACCACCTAGCATCTTCGCTTCATCACGAACACCAATTTGTCTTAGTTCAATTCTTGTTCTAAAAATTGCCGCTAAGTCCTTCACTAGTTCGCGGAAATCAATCCGACCATCCGCAGTAAAATAGAAAATAATCTTATTACGATCGAATGTATACTCTACATCTACAAGTTTCATATCAAGATTATGCTCTACTACCTTTTGCTGACAGACTTGATATGCTTCTTTTGCAGCATGTTTGTTCTCTTCAACAATGGTACGATCATTTTCATTTGCAATACGAATAACCTTTTTTAGCGGTAATACAACGTCGTTTTCATCAACTTGCTTTTTGGTAATAACTACTTTTCCGTATTCAATACCTCTTACCGTTTCTACAATAACAAACTCATTTTCAGAGATATCGAACTGATTTGGATCAAAGTAATATACCTTTCCGGCCTTCTTAAAGCGAACACCTACTACATCATACAAAACGGTCATCCCTCCTGCAACCGCAACACTAACTGTTCGAACACAAGCTGCGCATTTACATTAGCGTTGATTCTATTTTTTGCCTCTAATATATTAAAGAGAGCTGATACAATGCGCTTCTGAGCATAGGAAAACGATTCAAACATCTCTTTCTGCTCATGAAAAACAAGACGATCTTCTTCTCCAAGTTGAACATATAGTAAATCCTTATAAATAAGGAGTAACATATCTAACCCTTGCTGTAATTGTTCTTTCTCTCCAAAGTGTTTTCCCCATTTTTCTTGTACAAAAAAAATAGAGGTTTTATCTTTTTCGAGCGCTTCACATAATTTTATCACTAAAGCTCGTGCTTGTGCAAACCATTCATCACTACATAAAGCTAAAGCTTCATCAAAACTATTTGTGAGTTGAGCAGCAAGTGTCGATAAAGATGCTGTAATACCTTCTTCCTGTAATCTTCTAATTAAAGATTCTGTAGGTAACGGTCTAAACGTAACAACTTGGCAACGAGATAAAATCGTATTTAAAATTTGATGACTTTGTTCAGTAAGTAAAATAGCGGTTGTATCACTACTTGGTTCTTCTAAAAATTTCAAAAGTGTATTTGCCGCATTTGCCGTCATACGATCTGCGTGCTCAATAATATATAATTTTTTATTTGCCTCTAATCCTGTTTTTGAAAACTCTTCTTGTAAATCATGAATTTGCTGCTTCTTAATAGATAATCCGTCTGGTTTTACAATATGTAAGTTAGGGTGGTTACCTGAATCAATTCGCTTACAATTTGTGCATACATGACAGGGCTCTACTCCATTCCGCTGAGAACAGAGGAAACTCTTTGCCATTTGAATTGCTGTCGCAAACTTTCCCGTACCTTTCCCTCCCTCTAACAAGTAAGCGTGGGATATACGCTCTTTTGCAATGCTATTCATCAACATTTTTACACCGATGGGTTGTATAGCAGAAAGCTGCTCCCACGTCTTCATCATAATGCATACCTCACTTATTTCATTCTTTCCTTCTATTATAACAATTTATCTTCTATAATCTGAACAACTTCTTCTATAAGTTTTTCCATCGGCTGATCAGCATTTACCAATACAATACGATCCGAGAAACGTTCTACAACTTGTAAATACCCTTCGCGCACACGTTTATGGAAAGAGATATCTTCCATATCTAGTCGATTTACTTCACGTCCTGCATCTTTTTCAATTCGAGCCAAACCAACCTCAGGCTCAATGTCTAGATAAATTGTTAAACTAGGCATACAGTCCTCTGTTGCGAAACGATTTATTTCAAATACCTTATCCATACCCAACCCTCTTGCATAGCCTTGATATGCTAAAGAACTATCTATAAAACGATCACATAGCACGAGATAGTTCTCATTAAGTGCTGGCATAACTTTTTCTACTAAATGCTGTCTGCGCGCAGCAGCATAAAGAAGCGCTTCTGTACGTGCTTCCATCATCGTATATTCTTGTTTATGTAAAATCGTCCTAATGTCCTCAGAAATTGCAATACCACCTGGTTCCCTTGTCGCCATTACCTTTTGTGCTTTTTGTTCAAAATATGGTAATAAGCTTTTAATTAACGTTGTTTTACCTGAACCTTCTGGACCCTCAATTGTTACAAATAATCCCTTCATCCTAAAACCTACTTTCTATATCATACACTTTCATATATTTCGTATTACCTTGAAAACGAGCTCCTGCTCTCTCTAAATACATAATTTGCTCTTTATGCTCTGAAGTAATTCTCTCTCCATACATAACCAATGGAATTCCAGGTGGATACGGAATTACCATTTCCGCCGCTATCATTCCAACAGCCTCTTCTATAGATACTATCTTTGTTCCATATCCTTCTAGTTGTTTATACGTATACGGCAAAGGAGAGAATTCACCTTTATAAGTATAACGAATAGATTCCCTCTTGTCTTTCACGTCATAATGTTGCAATGCTACTCGGATCATCTCTATAACCTTCATATACTCCTCATTTACTTGCAGGGGTAAAATAAATAGGACATTGTACGGATCAGCCATCTCTGTATATATACCGACATTTTCAAATACGGACTGTAATTCGTACCCTGATAACTGACAACGAGTTTGTACCGTAACCTTTAGCTCGTCTTGCAACGGATATTCTAAAATGGCGATTTGTGGAATAGAACGTAACTGTTCCTTAAATCTCCGTAAAAACTCAACAATTTCACCATGTCCTTCTTCTTTTATACGCGCCATTGTAAAGCGTGCTATATCCAAGGAAGCCATAATTGGATACGATGGACTACTAGATTGTAGCATACTTAAATAAGTAGTAACCTTCTCTTCGTCTACTAAGTGACTATTTATATGTAAATAGGAACCCATTGTCATTGCGGGTAATGTTTTATGTGCAGAATGAACTACAATATCTGCACCATATGTTAACGCTGATTTTGGGAATGGTTCTCCCAAACAAAGATGTGCCCCATGTGCCTCATCTACCAAAACAGGGATTTTATGTGCATGTGCAAAAGCGATGCTTGCCTCTAAATCCATCCCCATACCATAATAATTAGGATGCGTTAAAATGAGTGCTTTCGCATTTGGATATTTTCCAATTGCTTTCTTAATAATTTCATTACGAACTCCCACTGGTACGTTATAAGCTTCATCAATCCATGGATCTAAAAAAATGGGATTTGCTCCCGCTAGTTTTAAACCATTAATAATTGATTTATGACAATTTCTTTGTACAAGAACAATATCATGTTCCCTGCAACAAGACAAAATCATTGCTAAGTTCCCGACTGTTGAACCATTAATTAAAAAATAACTTCTCTTTGTATCATACACTTCAGTCAATAATTGTTGTGCCTCATCTATACATTCAAACGGACTATGCAAATCATCCAGTCCTGCTAACTCAGTTACATCAATAGATAGAATATCTTTAAACTCTCTTATTGCCTTCTGAGGGAAGTTTAAACCATTCTTATGACCTGGAACATGAAAAGATAACGACCCTCTTTCTTTAAACTCTATTAACGCCTCATATAAAGGCATATGATTTTGATTCATCTACATCTCTTCCTTATAATTCATTCTCCATCTATTATACAGAACAAAAAAAATAATAGGCATATGCCTATTTAAAAATATGATACTTCTAATTTTCGAAGTTGCTTTAAATAATGTATATATTTTGGATCATCTGTCTCTGTGTTCACCATATCCTTTTCACATTCATAACATATTAAATTATTATAAACATATATACCTTCTTTTCTTTTTGTCTCACAAACAATACAAACTTCACTTTGTAATTTCATAACCTTCCCTCCCTATTTAAGTGAACCTATTTTATACTTCTAATCCTTAACAATTTCCAGAAAAATATACACCCATCTCTTATATAATATGATTAACTCTTGGGCAACGTGTTTGTATTACCATTACTTCTTTCCCATTCTTTTTAACAATACAAAAAAACACGAGTCAAATGACTCGTGTTTTAGTTGCTTGGCGACGTCCTACTCTCACAGGGACAAGGTCCCAACTACCATCGGCGCTAGAGAGCTTAACTTCCGTGTTCGGTATGGGAACGGGTGTGACCTCTCTGCCATCATCACCAAACTATGAAGGCATATTCCTTCAAAACTAGATAACATTGCTACATATTATATGGTTAAGTCCTCGATCTATTAGTATTCGTCAGCTCCACATGTCACCATGCTTCCACCTCGAACCTATCAACCTGATCATCTTTCAGGGATCTTACTAGCTTACGCTATGGGAAATCTCATCTTGAGGGGGGCTTCATGCTTAGATGCTTTCAGCACTTATCCCTTCCGCACATAGCTACCCAGCTATGCCCTTGGCAGAACAACTGGTACACCAGCGGTGCGTCCATCCCGGTCCTCTCGTACTAAGGACAGCTCCTCTCAAATTTCCTACGCCCACGACGGATAGGGACCGAACTGTCTCACGACGTTCTGAACCCAGCTCGCGTACCGCTTTAATGGGCGAACAGCCCAACCCTTGGGACCGACTACAGCCCCAGGATGCGATGAGCCGACATCGAGGTGCCAAACCTCCCCGTCGATGTGGACTCTTGGGGGAGATAAGCCTGTTATCCCCGGGGTAGCTTTTATCCGTTGAGCGATGGCCCTTCCATGCGGAACCACCGGATCACTAAGCCCGACTTTCGTCCCTGCTCGACTTGTAGGTCTCGCAGTCAAGCTCCCTTATGCCTTTGCACTCTACGAATGATTTCCAACCATTCTGAGGGAACCTTTGGGCGCCTCCGTTACACTTTAGGAGGCGACCGCCCCAGTCAAACTGCCCACCTGACACTGTCTCCCGGGTCGATAAGACCCGTAGGTTAGAATTTCAATACAGTCAGGGCGGTATCCCACCAGCGCCTCCACCGAAGCTAGCGCTCCGGTTTCAATGGCTCCCGCCTATCCTGTACAAACTGTACCAAAATTCAATATCAGGCTACAGTAAAGCTCCACGGGGTCTTTCCGTCCTGTCGCGGGTAACCTGCATCTTCACAGGTACTATAATTTCACCGAGTCTCTGGTTGAGACAGTGCCCAAATCGTTACACCTTTCGTGCGGGTCGGAACTTACCCGACAAGGAATTTCGCTACCTTAGGACCGTTATAGTTACGGCCGCCGTTTACTGGGGCTTCAGTTCAGAGCTTCGCTTACGCTAACCCCTCTCCTTAACCTTCCAGCACCGGGCAGGTGTCACCCCCTATACTTCGCCTTACGGCTTCGCAGAGAGCTGTGTTTTTGCTAAACAGTCGCTTGGGCCTATTCACTGCGGCTTTCCGTTAAGAAAGCACCCCTTCTCCCGAAGTTACGGGGTCATTTTGCCGAGTTCCTTAACCAGAGTTCTCTCGCACACCTTAGGATTCTCTCCTCGCCTACCTGTGTCGGTTTGCGGTACAGGCACCTTTTATCTCGCTAGAAGCTTTTCTTGGCAGCGGGGAATCAAAGACTTCGCTCCATAAGGAGCTTCCCCATCACAGCTCAGCCTTCACGATAAGCGGATTTGCCTACTTATCAGCCTAACTGCTTGGACGTGCACAACCAATCGCACGCTTCTTCTATCCTTCTGCGTCCCTCCATTGCTCAAACGATAAAGAGGTGGTACAGGAATATCAACCTGTTGTCCATCGCCTACGCCTGTCGGCCTCGGCTTAGGTCCTGACTAACCCTGAGCGGACGAGCCTTCCTCAGGAAACCTTAGGCATTCGGTGGACGGGATTCTCACCCGTCTTTCGCTACTCATACCGGCATTCTCACTTCTAAGCGCTCCACCAGTCCTTCCGGTCTGACTTCACTGCACTTAGAACGCTCCCCTACCACTGATACCATTGGTATCAATTCGCAGCTTCGGTGGTGTATTTAGCCCCGGTACATTTTCGGCGCAGAGTCACTCGACTAGTGAGCTATTACGCACTCTTTAAATGGTGGCTGCTTCTAAGCCAACATCCTAGTTGTCTAAGCAACTCCACATCCTTTTCCACTTAATACACACTTTGGGACCTTAGCTGGCGATCTGGGCTGTTTCCCTCTTGACTACGGATCTTATCACTCGCAGTCTGACTCCTAAGGATAAGTCATTGGCATTCGGAGTTTGACTGAATTCGGTAATCCGATGAGGACCCCTAGTTCAATCAGTGCTCTACCTCCAAGACTCTTACACTTAAGGCTAGCCCTAAAGCTATTTCGGGGAGAACCAGCTATCTCCAGGTTCGATTGGAATTTCTCCGCTACCCACACCTCATCCCCGCACTTTTCAACGTGCGTGGGTTCGGGCCTCCATTCAGTGTTACCTGAACTTCACCCTGGACATGGG
>NZ_JBBOZF010000001.1:1492500-1510000 GCF_038008465.1 Bacillus sp. CH_48
CCCGGAGTTATCCCAGTCTTATGGGCAGGTTACCCACGTGTTACTCACCCGTCCGCCGCTAACTTCATAAGAGCAAGCTCTTAATCCATTCGCTCGACTTGCATGTATTAGGCACGCCGCCAGCGTTCATCCTGAGCCAGGATCAAACTCTCCAATAAAGTTAGTTTGTCTAGCATCTAAAAATAAAAATTGACGTTTCACGTTGTTTGTTTCGTTTAGTTTTCAAAGTTCAATATCGCGTTTCAGCGACTTTTATAATTTAACATTTCTCGTTAAATCTGTCAACAACTTTTTTCTTTCGTTCCTGACGACGCTTATTAATTTACCATACTAATCATTTAATAGTCAACACTTTTAAAAAAAACGCCAAAATAATTTTATCTTGGCATAATATAAAGCTTAATAATCACTAATGCTGCCACACCCGGTAGGCCTAATAAACTCGTTATTGCTGCTGTACCCATGTTAATCGGGATATGAAAATCAAAATATGTCCCTACAACATTTACGATAAAAAGCAACGCTATGCCTAAAGTAACATGAAAAATCACCTTACCTATAAAACGCAATGGCTTAGAGGCAACACCAAAAACAAGAAAAATAAACACTAAAGTAAGAATGCCAACAATAATAATTGTAGAATTCATCTTTTCCTCCTTATGAATGACCTATACATCTATTTGTATGGGACAAGACAATAAAAAAGAACAGTTATCATAAGCGACATCTCTTTCATATAAACAAAATGAAACAACACCTCAGCATTTTAACAAATAAAATAAAAAGGCCTGCTTAGAAAGCAGAACCCTTTACCATTGTTCCATTTTTACAGGACGACGCTTTGCTTCTTTCAACAAGAAGAAATATTTCGCCTCTGCTATCTTCAAAGAACAAATGACATCTTGAGATGGTTCTACACTTTGTTCAACCATTCTCTTCTGACGTAACCACTCATTCTTCACTTTTTCCAAAAGTACAATTAACTTATCATCATACTCTTTACGCAATTTACCCTTTTTTTGAAAGAACATTTTTGTTTCTCCTCTTATACTTCTCTGCGACCTTCTAACGCTTTCGATAGTGTCACTTCATCTGCATATTCTAAATCTCCACCAACTGGCAGACCATGTGCAATACGAGTTACTTTAATGCCTGTAGGTTTTAAGAGGCGGGAGATATACATCGCTGTAGCTTCCCCTTCAATATTAGGGTTTGTTGCTAATATTACTTCTTGTACCGTTTCATCATGTAGTCGCTTTAAGAGTTGCGGGATATTAATGTCTTCCGGTCCAATTCCCTCCATAGGAGAAATCGCACCACGTAACACATGATATACACCTTGATACTCTTTCATTTTTTCCATCGCGATTACATCTTTCGGTTCTTGCACGACACAAACAACTGATTGATCTCGATGCGAATCATTACAAATATAACAAGGATCACGATCAGTAATATGTCCACATACAGAACAATACGCTAAATCTCGCTTCGCATTTACAAGTGCTTTCGCAAAACCTAACACATCATCTTCTTTCATATCTAATACGAAAAATGCCAATCGAACCGCTGTTTTCGGTCCGATACCTGGCAACTTCATAAAACTATCGATTAGTTTTGATATTGGCTCTGGATAATGCATGTATCAATATCCCCCTAGAACATTCCACCTGGTAAGTTTAAGCCTTTTGTAAATTTACCCATTGTAGAGTTTGATAGCTCATCGGCCTTTTTAAGTGCATCATTTGTTGCAGCTAACACTAAGTCTTGTAACATTTCGATATCTTCTGGATCTACAACTTCTTCTTTAATCTTCACTTCAAGAATTTGCTTGTGACCATTTGCAATAACTGTAATCATTCCGCCGCCAGCTGTACCTTCAACTGTTTTTTCACCAAGCTCTTCTTGTGCTTTCGCCATGTCTTTTTGCATCTTTTGCATTTGTTTCATCATGTTATTCATATTTCCCATTCCGCCACGCATCATAATTAATTCCTCCTAATTATTATTACTCTTTTATTTCAATGAGTTCTTGTCCTACTAATTTCACTGCCTCTTCTATAAGAGGGTCTTCCTTTTTCTCCGGGCTTTCTTCAGACTCTCCACCTTCACGTTGTAAAAAGTCTTCACGGATTTTACCCCATTCACTTTTTGGAATGGCAATCATATTTAACCTTTTACTTAGCAATTCAAATAAAGCTTGTTCTACTGTATCCATAGCTTCTCGATTTTCGCTCGCCATTTTACAGTGAATCTCATATTGAAATGCTAAAACGTAAGTGTCATCTGAAGCTGCCACTGGTTCACTATTTTCTAGTAAAACAGCAAACGCTACTTTGTTATATGATTTGAGTCTTCCTAACAACTCACCCCATACAGCTTTTAATTGTTCTAAATCTTGACGCTTCGCTTGTTTTAATACTTCATTTACACGCCCGATAGGAATCTTCATACTTCCTGTTCGTACGGGTTTTGGTGTTGCACGTGTCTCTCTTACTTCCTGTTGTACACCAGCTGGCACACCGTTCTTTTTGACTTGCTCTAACTCTTTCTCCAATTGCTGCATCCTGTTCATAATTGCTTGCAAACGATCCGTACCGTTTGCTTGCATCATAAACTGTTGACACAACTGCACCATAACAACTTCTAAGAAAATACGCGGATGATTTGTCCACTTCATTTCCTGTTGTCCCTTACTAAGGGTATGAATAATCTCATAGATCACTTCCGGTTGCATTTCTTCACTCAACTTACGGAATTGATCATCTACAATTACTCGTTCCAACATATGTTCTAGTTGCGGTGAAGTTTGATATAAAAGCATATCACGATAATAGTAAATGAAATCCTCCATAAAACGAACTGGATCCTTCCCTTTACTCATCATTTCATCTATGATCTGTAATGCTCTTGATACATCATTTTCACGTATGCATTCTACTAAATTGCCTAAGTATTGCTGAGAAACAGATCCTGTTACCGCCAATACATCTTCTGTCGTAACAATCTCATCACTATAAGATATAGCCTGATCAATAAGACTAAGCGCGTCACGCATACCACCTTCAGCAGCACGTGCAACAATTTGTAATGCTTCATCTTCCACTTGCGTACCTTCATTCGTCACGACTGTTGATAATCTCTCAACAATATCATTCACTGATATTTTTCGGAATTCAAAACGCTGACAACGCGAAATAATTGTAGGCGGGATCTTATGAGGTTCTGTTGTCGCCAAAATAAAGATAACATGTCCTGGCGGCTCTTCTAAGGTTTTTAAAAGCGCATTGAATGCACCCATAGAAAGCATGTGAACTTCATCAATAATGTATACTTTATATTCTACAGCACTTGGAGCATATTTTACTTTATCTCTAATATCTCGAATTTCATCTACACCGTTATTTGAAGCCGCATCAATTTCTAATACATCTGAAATGGATCCTTGTGTAATTCCTAAACAAGAAGGACATTCATTACAAGGTTCAGCTACCGGAGCATGTTCACAGTTAATTGCTTTTGCAAATACTTTTGCAATTGTCGTTTTTCCTGTTCCCCTCGGACCAGAAAATAAATAAGCATGTGAAACTTTCTCTTGAAGAAGGGCATTTTGCAACGTTTTTGTCACGTGCTTTTGACCGACTACATCTTCGAACTTTTGCGGTCTCCATGTTCGGTATAACGCTTGGTATGACACGAAAATACGGCCTCCCTCAAAGGTTATTATCTCATTTATTATAACCCATTCTGTTTATAGATTCCAAAAGTTATTTTCTATACAAAAAACTCACCTTTGTATTAAGGTGAGTTTTGTATACATATATAACTGCCGTGCACCCTCCGTCGATTACGTACCATAAGCGTTACTCAAGCAGTTAGCTCGGTTCAGGCACTCCTGCGGCACACGAGAAGACCCGCTTATTGCTGCTTCCTTCCGGACCTGACAAGGTTCACGGGGTCCCGTTGCGCAGGACCCAAACGTCAACACCACTTACTTAAGGCAGACCTTACAGCAACATAACCTCGAGAGGGGATTCGGCCTCGCTAGAGCGGATTGCGAGTATAGGGCACCGCTACCTCCCCGCTTAGCACGGCAAAGTTAAAACCAATATTCGGTTGCCTTCATTAAAGGCATTATCAGTATAACTTGTTTCTTTATAAAATGCAAATACGTTAGTTCTCATTGCTTTTCTCCAATTTTTTTATCGCTTTTCTTTTTTTACGAAGCTCTCTAAAAAAGTTTGTTAACAACGTACCGCATTCTTCCTCAAGTACACCAGTTACTACTTCACATTGATGATTGAATCGTTCATCCGTTAAAAGATTCATCAATGTCCCTGCACATCCGCCCTTCGGATCACTTGCACCATATACAACTCGCTTCACTCGCGATAAAACAATTCCACCCGCACACATTGGACAAGGTTCTAATGTTACATACAATGTTGCATCTTCTAAACGCCATGTCCCTAATTTTTTACACGCCTCATCTATCGCTAGCAACTCAGCATGAGCTATTGATCTTTGCTCAGTTTCCCTTAAATTATGAGCAACACTAATTACCTCACCATCTAACACTATAACTGCTCCAATTGGTACTTCCTGCATTTCCTCCGCCTTTTTAGCTTCTTCTATCGCTAATTGCATAAAATAAATATCTCGATCTTGTTCCATAACATAGTCCTTTCATTACAAATAAAGTACACTTATTTCCATTTACTGCACAGGGGATAACTTTTACAAATTCAATCCACCCTAAAAGAAAAAGAGAGGGATTACATATGAAAAATACCGCCTTGCTCATTATCGATATGATTAATGATTTTCAATTTTCCCACGGACCCATTCTAGCTCAAAAATGCGAAACTATAACAAACCCTATTTTACAATTAAAGAAAAAAATGAAATCGTTCGGCTATCCTATAATTTACGTTAATGACCATTATCAACTTTGGAGATCTGATATCGACCAACTTATTACTCATTGTACAAATAAATATAGTGAAAATATAATTCATAAGATTGCTCCAAGTTCTGATGATTACATTTTTATTAAACCACATTATTCCGCTTTTTATGAAACACCTTTAAATTCATTACTAGGTTATTTAAAAATAGAAAATCTAATATTAACAGGAGTTGCCGGGAATATATGCATCCTATTTACAGCTAATGATGCTCATATGAGAAATTATAAATTGTATGTACCACAGGATTGTATCGCCTCTAACAACGACCAAGATAATATACATGCTTTAAAAATAATGGAAACTACATTGAAAGCAAATATAACATCGTCATCCAAAATAAAATTTAATTAATACATATATCTATTTTCTAACTTTTTATATCAAATTAACCCACTCGCTTCCCTCTTGTGCTACAATAATTCTGTTTTGTGTTTTTAGTAGTCACGGTAAATCACTGATTGAAAGGAGGAAACAGCGTGACCGGAGTACCATTTATCACGGTTGAAGGACCAATTGGTGTTGGAAAAACTTCACTTGCGAAGGAAATTTCAACTCACATGCAACTCCACTTACTAAAAGAGATTGTTGATGAAAATCCCTTTTTAGGAAAGTTTTATGAAGACATCGACGAATGGAGTTTTCAAACAGAGATGTTCTTTCTTTGTAATAGATACAAACAATTAGAAGATATTAACATAAAGTATTTGAATCAAAGGAAACCAGTAGTAGCAGATTACCATATCTTTAAAAATTTAATTTTTGCATCCCGCACATTAAAAGACTCTCAATATGACAAGTACATGCAAATTTATCGTATCCTTACACAAGATATGCCTGTGCCAAATGTCATTGTTTATTTAACAGCTAGCCTAGAAACATTGCAAAAACGAATCGCCTTGCGCGGAAGAGAATTTGAAAAAAACATGGATCCAAATTACTTACTACAGCTCACAAAAGATTATGAAACAGCAATGGATACTTTTAGAAAAGATCATCCGGAGATACCAGTATTGAAATTTAATGGAGACGATATGGATTTTGTAAAAAATCCTGATGATTTAAACGTCATCCTATCTGCCCTTCAAAATACTCTCTTAAAGGAGTCGAAATAATAATGAATTTAAGGCAAAAATATGATATACCCAATGATGCAGTAATCACTATCGCCGGAACGGTAGGTGTGGGTAAATCAACTATGACAACTGCATTAGCTAATGCTTTAGGTTATCGCACATCATTTGAAAAAGTAGATTCCAATCCATATTTGGACAAATTCTATGCGGACTTCACTCGCTGGAGCTTCCACCTACAAGTGTACTTTTTAGCAGAACGATTTAAGGAACAAAAAAGAATTTTTGAATATGGTGGCGGTTTTGTTCAAGATCGTTCCATTTACGAAGACACTGGAATTTTCGCAAAGATGCATCATGAAAAAGGTACAATGACGGAAACTGATTATGAAACATACAAAGGTTTATTTGACGCTATGGTCATGACTCCTTACTTCCCTCATCCAGACTTATTAATTTACTTAGAAGGTTCTTTCGATGATATTGTCGATCGCATTCAAGAACGTGGGCGCCCAATGGAACAGCAAACACCAATTGAGTACTGGAAAGAAATGCATGGACGTTATGAAAACTGGATTAACAACTTTAATTCATGTCCTGTATTACGCTTAAATATTAATGAGTACGATATTTTAAAAGATGGTGATTCAATCGAACCAATCATTAAAAAAATTGGCCATTTTTTAAAACAAACACGTAAACTTGTAAAATAAAAAACCCGTGCATATGCACGGGTTTTCCTATTAAATTACTTCTTCTTTGTTGGAGCAATAATTTCACTCTCAGGTTTTCCTGCGTTAATACGCTGACGAACAGTACTTGTACTAATATCGTATGCTTCAGCAATCTCTTTAACAGTCATTTCTTTCCCGTTAATTACTGCCGTTAATACTTTACCTGTACGTTTTGGAGCTGCCTCTTTCTTTACAGCTGGTTTTTCAACCTTTTTTGGTGCCTCTACTTTTGTCTCAGCTTGCTTTACATCACAAGTGCAACCACAAAGTTTACGGAATGTATCATCGCTTATAATGCGTGACACATTTGCACCACTGTTTAAAATTCTATTGTTCTTACAGACAGGACATTGTACATAATATAAAGTTTTTCCATCTAAAGGAAACGTTTGTATAATAAGATCCATGTTGACTCCTTTCATATCTATGAAGATAATCATCGGAATATGAGTGTGTAATAAGGACAAAATTACCTTACACCATACTTTATGATTGGTTTTAAAATAAAAACTCGTTACGTGTTGGTAACGAGTTCTCCAATCTCCACTTATATGCGCTGTTGTCAATTATATCTGGAGGAGGTAGAGGGATTCGAACCCCCGCGCGACTCTCGCCGCCTGTCGGTTTTCAAGACCGATCCCTTCAGCCAGACTTGGGTATACCTCCATATTGACATCAAATATAATATCAAAAGAAAAACAGTTAGTCAACCCTACTAAAATAAATTATGAGGAAAGGAAAATTTTACTTTCCCCTTCCTACATTACAGTACTGACAACGCTCATAATTACCAATCACTCATACCGATGAATGTTTAAATTTACTTAATAACTGTTTTTCCTCCCATATAAGGGCGAAGAACTTCTGGAATTATAATTGTACCATCTTCTTGTTGGTAGTTTTCTAAAATAGCTGCAACCGTACGTCCAATTGCAAGACCAGATCCATTTAATGTATGGACATGTTCTGGTTTTCCATTTGGCTCACGGCGGAAACGGATATTTGCACGTCTCGCTTGGAAAGCTTCAAAATTACTACAAGAAGAAATTTCACGATATGTGCCATAGCTTGGAATCCATACTTCAATATCGTATTTCTTCGCTGCTGTAAATCCTAAATCGCCTGTGCACATGCTCATAACGCGATATGGCAACTCTAATAATTGTAACACGCGTTCTGCATCATTTGTTAATTTTTCTAACTCTTCATAAGAATCTTCTGGTTTTACGAACTTCACAAGCTCTACTTTATTGAACTGATGCTGGCGAATTAAACCGCGTGTATCGCGACCAGCTGAACCTGCTTCAGAGCGGAAGCAAGAGCTAAATGCAGCATATCTTATAGGCAATTGCTCTTTATTTAAAATCTCATCACGATGCATATTCGTTACAGGTACTTCAGCTGTTGGAATTAAGAAATAATCTTCACTTTCAATACGGAATGCATCTTCTTCAAACTTTGGAAGTTGTCCTGTTCCTGTCATACTTGCACGGTTTACCATATATGGAGGTAATACTTCTTCATATCCATGCTCATCAGTATGAAGATCAAGCATAAAGCTAATTAAAGCACGCTCTAATCTTGCACCAGCACCTTTGTAAAATACGAAGCGGCTTCCTGTTACTTTCCCAGCGCGTTCAAAATCTAAAATTCCTAAATCAGTAGCAAGATCCCAATGTGGTTTTGGTTCAAAAGTAAATTCTTTCACTTCTCCCCAAGTACGCGCTACTACATTATCATCCTCTGTTTCACCGACTGGAGCAGACTCATGAGGGATATTTGGAATAGATAACATTAATCTTTCTAAGTCTTCTTCAACTGTGCGAAGTTCGTTATCAAAATCCTTTACTTTTTCTCCAACCTCACGCATTTCTAAAATTAGAGCTTCTGCATCTTTCTTTTCGCGCTTTAATACAGAGATTTGTTGAGACACTTCATTACGTTTACTTTTTAATTCTTCTGTCTGAACAAGTAGTTCTCTTCTTCTCGTATCAAGTTCTTCAAAACGTCCGAAATCAGTTAGATCTTCACCTCTATGCTGTAATTTCGCTTTTACTTCTTCAAAGTTTGTACGTAAAAATTTAATATCAAGCATTATATACTCCTCCTTTTATTTTATAAAACACAAAAAACTCCCGTCCCTATATAAAGGGACGGGAGTTAACCCGCGTTGCCACCCTAGTTGAAAGCATTACCGCTTTCCTCTCAAGTAGAAATAACGGCTCTTCACCGGGAATGCTTACTAATCCAAAAGATGTTCCACATTCCATTCCAGGATGGATTCACAAACTGTTTCTATCGATTTCCACCAACCATCGACTCTCTATAAGAAACAACATTTGTTACTATTTCCTATCAACACGCTTATTTTATAAAATTGTTACCATCAATTTACTATAATCTTATACAAGTTGCAAGTTACTTATACAACTTTTTTCATTTTCGCTTCTTTTACCATTTCAACAAAGTATGCTGTGACACGATGATCATCTGTTAATTCCGGATGGAATGAAGCAGCTAAAAACTGATCTTGTCTTACCGCTACCATTCGGTCACCATGCTTAGAAAGCACTTCAACATTATCAGCTACTTCTACAACATACGGCGCACGGATAAATACACCAACGAAGTCTTCACCCACGCCTTCAATTGAAAGCGCAGCTTCAAAGCTATCCTTTTGGCGTCCGAACGCATTGCGCTCAACTGTAATATCCATAGCACCAATATGTGCTTCTTCATAGCCAATAAGTGTTTTCGCAAGAAGAATCATCCCTGCACATGTACCAAACATTGGTTTACCAGACTTTGCAAATGTGCGAAGTGGTTCCATGAAAGCATACTTATCAATAAGACGGCGCATTGTTGTACTTTCACCGCCTGGTAAAATAAGACCATCAATCTCTTCAAGTTGCTCTATACGCTTTACAACAACAGCTTCGGCACCACTTGCTTCAACTGATTTTACATGTTCACGAACTGCACCTTGAAGACCTAGTACACCGATTTTCACCATTTTAAAGTTCTCCTTTAATTACCATCCACGCTCTTGCATGCGTTGTTCTGGTAATAACGTTGAAATTTCGATACCTTTCATTGCATTACCTAACCCTTTAGAAAGGCTTGCAATTAGTTCGTAATCTTCATAATGAGTCGTTGCTTCAACGATTGCACGTGCAAATCTCTCTGGGTTTTCTGATTTGAAGATACCAGATCCAACAAATACCCCATCAGCACCAAGTTGCATCATTAATGCAGCATCTGCTGGTGTTGCTACACCACCTGCCGCAAAGTTTACAACTGGTAAGCGACCAAGACGTTTAATTTCAAGTAATACTTCGTAAGGAGCACCAGTATTTTTTGCATATGTCATTAACTCATCTTCACGTAGACTCGCAACTTGACGGATTTCTGCATTGACTTGGCGCATATGACGCACTGCCTCTACAATGTTTCCTGTTCCTGGTTCACCTTTTGTACGAAGCATAGATGCACCTTCTGCAATACGACGTGCAGCTTCTCCGATATCACGGCAACCACATACAAATGGAACTGTGTAATCACGTTTATTTAAATGGTATACTTCATCAGCAGGAGTTAATACTTCACTCTCATCGATATAGTCTACCCCTAATGATTCTAATACACGTGCTTCTACAAGGTGACCGATACGGCATTTTGCCATAACCGGAATTGACACTGCACCCATAACTTCTTCAACGATTGTTGGGTCTGCCATACGAGAAACGCCACCTGCTGCACGAATGTCTGCTGGTACACGCTCTAATGCCATAACGGCAACTGCGCCTGCCTCTTCTGCAATTTTTGCTTGTTCAGCGTTAATTACGTCCATAATAACGCCGCCTTTTTGCATTTCTGCCATTCCACGTTTTACACGCTCTGTCCCTGTTACATTTGTCATGTACAAAAACCCCCCTAGGTGAATTGCTTTCCCCCGTTAAAGGCGAAAATTAAGAATACTCTTACATTCTACCACTAACTATCAGATGCTTGTCTACTACTTTTTCATAAAGTCGGTATGAAAAATAGGAATAAAAAAAAAGCCCCTACCATGAGGAGCTTTTAAAACCAACCTTTTACTGTATCAACAGCACTATTCCACATACCACTAAAGAATGAACCAATTCCGCGCATAGCACGAGTAAACCAGTTTGCTTCTTCTACTTCAGATGTTGTTACAAGATCCACTTGCAACGACTTACCAGTTAAAAATCCAGGGTCGTTTGTATCTTTTGGCGTAATTACCATTTGACCAAGCGCAGCTCCCTTTTTAATAGGTGCTTCTTGTCCCTTACTTGATTCTTTTAATTCTGTTTTATAAACATCTTTACTTCCTTTTGGCACTGGAAGTGAAATAGCTTGTTTCGTTTGAACTGCTACATCTTTATCTTTCGCATTTTCTACTCTTACTGTTTCTTGTCCTTTTACTGAAGAACCTTTTTTATACATTTGTTTCACTTCAAAGTTAGCAAATCCATAATCATATAGCTTCTTTGTTTCATCAAAACGTGCTGTATGAGAACTTGTTTTAATAACTACAGAAATAAAACGCATACCGTTTCTTTCAACCGTACCAGTGAAGCAATCTCCTGCTTCTGGAGTTGAGCCTGTTTTCAGACCATCTACGCCATCATATTCTTTAACTAAGCCCTTTAACATCCAGTTCCAGTTTGACATTGCAAACTTCTCTTTTTCTGGACGGAATTCTTTTTTAGGAATTTTTGCTGTATCTAACACTTTTGGATAATCTTTAATTAAATGTTGTGCTAAAGTTGCAACATCCTTTGCAGACATTTTATTTTCTTCATCCGCTGTTGTTCCTTCAGGATGCATTCCCTTTAAATCTTTATTCGTTAAACCTGTAGAATTGACAAATTTATAATTTTTCAATCCTAGTTCTTTCGATTTATCATTCATCATTTTTACGAAATCTACTTCTTTACCTGCAATTGCTTCTGCTAATGCAATTGTTGCACCATTTGCAGAAAAGATTGCCATTGCCTCATATAACTCTTTTACTGTATAAGAGCCACCATTTTCTAACGCAACATTTGATAATGAAGCATCTTGTGAAACCTTATATGCATATTCAGAAACCTTAATTTTCTGGTCCCACTTAAGTTTTCCTTTATCCACTGCTTCATGAACTAAATATTCACTCATCATCTTTGTCATACTAGCAATGGATAATAATTCATCTGCATTCTTTTGATATACAATTTTCCCAGAATTCGCTTCTACTAAAATTGCCGCACCTGCTTCAATGTTTAAAGCGGCTCCTGTTTCAGCTGATGCATTGCTATATGGCATAAAAATGCTACAAGCTAGTGTAATCACTGTTACCAAAGCAATGAATCTTTTGCAAAACATACCTTTCACTTTTGTTACCCCCAATATCTATGTACTCACATAACCGTTATTCTAACATAATCAAAAAAAAATAGACAGAGATATCAAATCTCTGTCTATTTGTATATAAGACATTATAATGAGTAGTTTGGAGCCTCTTTTGTAATTTGTACGTGATGAGGATGGCTTTCACGTAAGCCAGCACCTGACATACGAATGAATTGTGCATTCTCGCGTAAGAATTCTAAATCCTGTGCCCCGCAATATCCCATACCCGCACGTAAGCCACCAACTAATTGGTGAACTGTATCTGCTAAAGGTCCTTTATATGGCACTCGTCCTTCGATACCTTCTGGGACAAGTTTTTTATTTCCTTCTTGGAAGTAACGATCTTTACTTCCTTTTTCCATCGCACCGACAGAACCCATACCACGATACACTTTAAATTGACGACCTTGGTAAATTTCAGTTTCTCCAGGACTTTCGGCAACACCAGCAAACATACTACCTAGCATAACAACATGTGCTCCTGCTGCTAAAGCTTTCACCATATCACCAGAGTACTTAACACCGCCATCAGCGATAACTGGAATACCGTGTTTACGAGCTTCGGTTGCACAATCATAAACTGCTGTTAATTGTGGTACACCAACACCAGCTACAACGCGTGTTGTACAAATAGAACCTGGTCCAATACCAACTTTAACTACGTTTGCACCAGCTTCAATTAATGCTTTCGTTGCTTCAGCTGTAGCAACATTTCCAGCGATGATATTTAATGATGGATATTTAGCACGAACTTCTTTTACCTTATCAATAACACCTTTAGAATGCCCATGGGCTGTATCAAGTACAATTGCATCTACACTAGCTTTTACTAATGCATCTATACGAAGCATAGCATCAGCTGTTACACCAACTGCTGCTCCAACTAATAAGCGTCCTTGCTTATCCTTAGCAGAGTTTGGAAATTCAATTACTTTTTCAATATCTTTTATTGTAATAAGCCCTTGTAATACACCGTTATTATCAACAAGAGGGAGTTTTTCAATTTTATACTTTTGTAGGATCTTTTCAGCTTCTTCCAGTGTAGTACCAACTGGAGCTGTAATTAACTGTTCTTTTGTCATTACGTCAGAAATTTTGATTGAGTAGTCTTGGATGAAACGCATATCACGGTTTGTAATAATACCAACTAATTTTCGCTCATCTAAATTATTTACAACCGGTACACCTGAGATACGATATTTTCCCATAAGATGTTCTGCATCATATACTTGATGTTCTGGAGTTAAGAAGAAAGGATCTGAAATAACGCCGCTTTCAGAGCGCTTTACTTTATCAACTTGCTCTGCTTGTTGCTCAATAGAC
Organism: Bacillus sp. CH_48; assembly: GCF_038008465.1. Classification (NCBI taxonomy): domain Bacteria; kingdom Bacillati; phylum Bacillota; class Bacilli; order Caryophanales; family Bacillaceae; genus Bacillus; species Bacillus sp. CH_48. The sequence continues at coordinate 1,506,013 of NZ_JBBOZF010000001.1, forward strand.
ATATTCTTATGAATAATTCCTAAACCACCTTGGCGAGCCATTGCAATAGCCATGTCAGCTTCTGTTACTGTATCCATTCCTGCACTAATTAACGGGATGTTTAGCTGTAAGCTTTCAGATAAAACTGTTTTAACACTTACTTCTCTTGGTAATATATCTGACCTAGCTGGTACAAGTAATACATCATCAAAAGTCAAACCTTCTTTAACAAATTTAGATTCCCACATAATTGTTCCCCCTATGATACCAGAAATTATTATTAGTAGCTTATCAATTGGTTAAAATACTGTCAAGGACGTATATATATGTTAGAATTTTTAGACAATAAAAGGAGCGTAATATATGCATCAAACATCTTATACTTGGCAGCAGTTAAGTTTCTTTTTTTCATCTCAAAATGTACAACGTTATCTTGCCCGTTGTTATGAAAAATCCTCTATTCAGGATGCCGAAAAAAAAAGTTTTGAAAATTGTTATCCCTTTATTTATTACCTAGAACACGGGAAAAATTATTATGAATTATATAAGAAAGCTCCATTTTCTATTCAACCAATGTTGTTATTTTATGGAATTAGTCAACTTTTTAAAGCATGTCTACTAACCATTGATCCTAACTATCCTGAATCCACTACTGTTTTAGCTCATGGCGTTACAACTCGCAAACGAAAAAAACAAGGGTATCAATTTTTAGAAGATGAGGTGAAGATACAAAAAAACGGATTGTTTACTCATGTTGCAGAACAACTGTTTCACATGAAACACTTAGAAGCAGAAAAATTTAACATGCTAGAACTAATGGGAAATATTCCAGAATTACAAAATTTGTTTCGCTATAGTCAAAAAGGATCAACTTTATATAAAATCGATTCAACAATTAAAAATGAGCTCTCCTTTTCAGTCAACCTACTAGATCGATTACATATGACTAAAGAGAGATTTTCTCGCTACATTGAAACATCTTGTAAGCATTTATCAATGCGACACGTACCTGAGAAAACTAATGAATCGAATTTACTTTTTACGGCGCCCATTCAATCATGGAATCCTATGTACAGTACTCCTTTATACTATGAACATCTTACTAATACTTATTATTTACCACTTACGACTGATCCTAGAAATCCTAAGCCAGTATTACCTGAACTCCTTGTTCATTATTTATTGCTCTATAATTTAAGCATGATTTCTAGGTATGAAACAGATTGGTGGTATGACTTACTTGGAAGCTATGGCTCTGAAGATTATCCATTTATTTATCAATTTCTTAATATTTCTGCTCAAAAAATCCCTTACTATATTTCATCATTTTTACTAACAGAACCTAACCTATTTCATGGGAAATAAAAAAACACAAGTCAAAAGACTTGTGTTTTTAGTTGCTTGGCGACGTCCTACTCTCACAGGGACAAGGTCCCAACTACCATCGGCGCTAGAGAGCTTAACTTCCGTGTTCGGTATGGGAACGGGTGTGACCTCTCTGCCATCATCACCAAACTATGAAGGCATATTCCTTCAAAACTAGATAACATTGCTACATATTATATGGTTAAGTCCTCGATCTATTAGTATTCGTCAGCTCCACATGTCACCATGCTTCCACCTCGAACCTATCAACCTGATCATCTTTCAGGGATCTTACTAGCTTACGCTATGGGAAATCTCATCTTGAGGGGGGCTTCATGCTTAGATGCTTTCAGCACTTATCCCTTCCGCACATAGCTACCCAGCTATGCCCTTGGCAGAACAACTGGTACACCAGCGGTGCGTCCATCCCGGTCCTCTCGTACTAAGGACAGCTCCTCTCAAATTTCCTACGCCCACGACGGATAGGGACCGAACTGTCTCACGACGTTCTGAACCCAGCTCGCGTACCGCTTTAATGGGCGAACAGCCCAACCCTTGGGACCGACTACAGCCCCAGGATGCGATGAGCCGACATCGAGGTGCCAAACCTCCCCGTCGATGTGGACTCTTGGGGGAGATAAGCCTGTTATCCCCGGGGTAGCTTTTATCCGTTGAGCGATGGCCCTTCCATGCGGAACCACCGGATCACTAAGCCCGACTTTCGTCCCTGCTCGACTTGTAGGTCTCGCAGTCAAGCTCCCTTATGCCTTTGCACTCTACGAATGATTTCCAACCATTCTGAGGGAACCTTTGGGCGCCTCCGTTACACTTTAGGAGGCGACCGCCCCAGTCAAACTGCCCACCTGACACTGTCTCCCGGGTCGATAAGACCCGTAGGTTAGAATTTCAATACAGTCAGGGCGGTATCCCACCAGCGCCTCCACCGAAGCTAGCGCTCCGGTTTCAATGGCTCCCGCCTATCCTGTACAAACTGTACCAAAATTCAATATCAGGCTACAGTAAAGCTCCACGGGGTCTTTCCGTCCTGTCGCGGGTAACCTGCATCTTCACAGGTACTATAATTTCACCGAGTCTCTGGTTGAGACAGTGCCCAAATCGTTACACCTTTCGTGCGGGTCGGAACTTACCCGACAAGGAATTTCGCTACCTTAGGACCGTTATAGTTACGGCCGCCGTTTACTGGGGCTTCAGTTCAGAGCTTCGCTTACGCTAACCCCTCTCCTTAACCTTCCAGCACCGGGCAGGTGTCACCCCCTATACTTCGCCTTACGGCTTCGCAGAGAGCTGTGTTTTTGCTAAACAGTCGCTTGGGCCTATTCACTGCGGCTTTCCGTTAAGAAAGCACCCCTTCTCCCGAAGTTACGGGGTCATTTTGCCGAGTTCCTTAACCAGAGTTCTCTCGCACACCTTAGGATTCTCTCCTCGCCTACCTGTGTCGGTTTGCGGTACAGGCACCTTTTATCTCGCTAGAAGCTTTTCTTGGCAGCGGGGAATCAAAGACTTCGCTCCATAAGGAGCTTCCCCATCACAGCTCAGCCTTCACGATAAGCGGATTTGCCTACTTATCAGCCTAACTGCTTGGACGTGCACAACCAATCGCACGCTTCTTCTATCCTTCTGCGTCCCTCCATTGCTCAAACGATAAAGAGGTGGTACAGGAATATCAACCTGTTGTCCATCGCCTACGCCTGTCGGCCTCGGCTTAGGTCCTGACTAACCCTGAGCGGACGAGCCTTCCTCAGGAAACCTTAGGCATTCGGTGGACGGGATTCTCACCCGTCTTTCGCTACTCATACCGGCATTCTCACTTCTAAGCGCTCCACCAGTCCTTCCGGTCTGACTTCACTGCACTTAGAACGCTCCCCTACCACTGATACCATTGGTATCAATTCGCAGCTTCGGTGGTGTATTTAGCCCCGGTACATTTTCGGCGCAGAGTCACTCGACTAGTGAGCTATTACGCACTCTTTAAATGGTGGCTGCTTCTAAGCCAACATCCTAGTTGTCTAAGCAACTCCACATCCTTTTCCACTTAATACACACTTTGGGACCTTAGCTGGCGATCTGGGCTGTTTCCCTCTTGACTACGGATCTTATCACTCGCAGTCTGACTCCTAAGGATAAGTCATTGGCATTCGGAGTTTGACTGAATTCGGTAATCCGATGAGGACCCCTAGTTCAATCAGTGCTCTACCTCCAAGACTCTTACACTTAAGGCTAGCCCTAAAGCTATTTCGGGGAGAACCAGCTATCTCCAGGTTCGATTGGAATTTCTCCGCTACCCACACCTCATCCCCGCACTTTTCAACGTGCGTGGGTTCGGGCCTCCATTCAGTGTTACCTGAACTTCACCCTGGACATGGGTAGATCACCTGGTTTCGGGTCTACGACCACGTACTAAACGCCCTATTCAGACTCGCTTTCGCTGCGGCTCCGCCTCTTCAGCTTAACCTTGCACGGGATCGTAACTCGCCGGTTCATTCTACAAAAGGCACGCCATCACCCATTAACGGGCTCTGACTATTTGTAGGCACACGGTTTCAGGATCTCTTTCACTCCCCTTCCGGGGTGCTTTTCACCTTTCCCTCACGGTACTGGTTCACTATCGATCACTAGGGAGTAT
>NZ_JBBOZF010000001.1:1512500-2105000 GCF_038008465.1 Bacillus sp. CH_48
TATATCATAGTATATTATTTTCGTCAACAAGTTTTTCAAGATAATTTGTATCTCTCATTTGCTGACTCTGCCTATTATATAGACTTTGCTATCACTATGCAAGTATTATTATAAAAAAATAAGAGGGGGGGAAAATCCACCCTCTTATTCTTCAGAAGAAACCTCTTCATTAGATTCTTCTTCTTCATCTTTCTGTGCTTTTGCTACTGTCGCTACCTCTTGCTCATCCTCTAAACGAATTAGACGAACACCTTGTGTATTACGTCCCATTTGAGAGATTTGATCAACCGGCATACGAATAATAACGCCTGCGGCTGTAATTAGCATGATGTCTTCTTCACCTGTTACAGACTTAACCGCTACTAACTTACCGTTTTTATCTGTAATGTTACAAGTTTTAAGACCTTTACCACCACGGCTTTGTAGTCGATACTCTTCAACTGGAGTACGCTTACCATACCCGTTTTTCGTTACAATTAAGACATTCGTATCTTCTTCAACAATTTCCATACCTACTACTTGGTCCTCTTCGCCTAATGTAATAGCTTTTACACCAGCTGCATTACGGCCCATAGAACGTACATCTTGTTCATTGAAGCGAATTAACATACCGTTGCTTGTCCCTACGATAATATCTTTATCGCCAGATGTTAAACGTACAGAAATCACTTCATCTTCTTCACGAAGCGAAATTGCAATTAAACCGTTCGTACGTATATTTGCAAATGATGAAAGTGGCGTTCTCTTAGAAATACCTTGTTTCGTTGTAAAGAATAAGAACTGGTCGTCACCAAATTCACGAATTGGAATAATGGCATTGATCCACTCACCCTTATCTACCCCTAATAGGTTAATAATTGGTAGCCCTTTTGCAGTACGACTATACTCTGGGATTTCATATCCTTTCGTACGGTATACTTTACCCTTGTTTGTAAAGAATAAAATATGATCATGAGTAGACGTTGTTAATAAGTGTTCAACAAAGTCATCATCATTCGTACCCATTCCTTGTACACCACGTCCCCCACGGTTCTGTGTTTTGTACGTAGAAGCTGGTAACCTCTTAATATAACCGTTATGAGTTAACGTAATTGCAATATTTTGCTCAGGAATTAAATCTTCATCTTCAATAAATTCCATACCGCCAATTGTAATTTCTGTTCGTCTCTTATCATTGAAACGCTCTTTTACTTCTGTTAATTCTTCACGAATAATCTCAAGAACTTTCTCTTCATCTGCTAAAATCGCTTTTAATTCAGCAATTAAATTCATTAAATCTTGATATTCTTGCTCGATTTTTTCACGTTCTAATCCAGTTAAACGTTGCAGACGCATATCTAAAATCGCTTGCGCTTGTTTCTCACTTAAACCGAAACGTTCCATTAAGCCTTGCTTTGCAATATCAGCCGTTTTTGAACTACGAATTAACGTAATAACTTCATCAAGATGATCTAAAGCAATTCGTAATCCTTCTAAAATATGAGCACGTGCCTCTGCTTTTTCTAATTCATACGCAGTACGTCTACGGATTACTACCTTCTGGTGCTCCAAATAATGATATAAGTTTTGTTTTAAATTTAGTACTTGAGGCTCTCCATTTACAAGAGACAACATATTAATACCGAAACTTGTTTGAAGTGCTGTATGTTTATATAGATTGTTTAATAGTACGTTTGCATTGGCGTCACGACGTACTTCCATGACAATACGCATACCATTTCGGTCTGATTCATCACGTAAATCTGTAATACCTTCAATTTTCTTATCGCGAACTAATTCTGCGATTTTTTCAATTAATCGTGCCTTATTAACTTGATAAGGTAGTTCCGTTACGATAATAGATTGTTTACCATTTGATTTCTCTTCAATTTCAACTTTGGCACGAAGCATAATAGAACCGCGCCCTGTTTCATAAGCTCTACGGATGCCACTTCGACCTAAGATTAAACCTGATGTCGGGAAGTCTGGTCCAGGAATATATTCCATTAACTCCGCTATAGTAATATCCGGGTTATGACTTAATGCCAACACACCATCAATTACTTCGCCAAGTTGATGCGGCGGAATATTTGTTGCCATACCAACTGCAATACCTGTCGTACCGTTTACTAATAAATTAGGAAAACGCGCTGGTAATACAATCGGCTCTCTTTCCGAACCATCGTAGTTATCTTGATAATCAATTGTATTTTTTGAAATATCACGTATTAATTCCATAGAAATCTTAGACATTCTTGCCTCTGTATAACGCATTGCCGCTGCTGAATCTCCATCTACAGAACCGAAGTTACCATGCCCATCTACAAGCATATAACGTTGACTGAAATCTTGCGCCATACGTACCATTGTTTCATAAACGGCTGAATCACCATGAGGGTGATACTTCCCGATTACTTCACCGACAATACGTGCTGATTTCTTATACGCTTTATCAGCTGTAATTCCTAAATCATTCATCGCATATAAAACCCTACGATGCACAGGTTTTAATCCATCACGAACATCTGGTAATGCACGAGATACGATAACACTCATTGCGTAATCTAAAAATGAGGTACGCATTTCATGACTAATATTAATTTCTCGAATTCGTGCTTGTTGTTGATTGTCTGACATCAACGAGCACCTCCTCTTACGTTTCCGTTATACATACATTGATTTATATGTAGAAGACAGGAATACTTAGATTCCTGTCATTACTCATTTAAATATCAAGGTTTTTCACGTATTTTGCATTCTCTTGGATAAAGTTACGACGTGGTTCCACTTTATCACCCATTAAAATTTCAAATGTTTCATCTGCTTCTATTGCGTCTTGAAGAGAAACTTGAAGTAACGAACGTACTTCTGGATCCATTGTCGTCTCCCATAGCTGAGTTGGATTCATCTCTCCAAGACCTTTATAACGTTGAATTCCTGGTTTCGGCTGGGCTGGTAACTCAGCTAATATTTTTTCAAGTTCTTTATCATTATAAGCATATTGAATTTTTTTACCTTGTTGCACCTTAAACAACGGTGGCTGTGCGATATATATATATCCACACTCAATTATTTGACGCATATAACGATAGAAGAACGTTAATAATAGGGTACGAATATGCGCACCATCAACATCGGCATCGGTCATAATAATAACTTTATGATAGCGTGCTTTTTCGATATCGAAGTCCCCACCAATATTTGTACCAATCGCCGTAATAATTGTACGAACTTCATCATTTGATAAAATCTTATCTAAGCGTGCCTTTTCAACATTAATAATTTTACCCTTCAGCGGTAAAATTGCTTGAAAATGACGATCGCGTCCTTGTTTTGCAGATCCACCCGCAGAGTCACCCTCTACGATATAAATTTCACTAATTGCTGGATCTTTAGAAGAACAATCTGCCAATTTCCCTGGTAAACTTGAAACTTCTAAAGCACTCTTTCGGCGAGTTAGCTCACGAGCTTTTTTAGCTGCTACACGCGCACGTGCTGCCATCGTTCCTTTATCTACAATCTTACGTGCAACATTGGGATTTTCCAGTAAGAATTTTTCAAAAGCCTCAGAGAATACTGACTCCGTAATCGTCCTCGCTTCACTATTTCCAAGTTTCGTCTTCGTTTGCCCTTCAAATTGTGGATTTGGATGTTTAATCGACACAATTGCTGTTAAACCTTCACGAACATCTTCACCAGTCAAATTACTATCCGCATCTTTTAAAATGTTATTTTTACGACCATAATCGTTAATCACACGTGTTAAGGCAGTTTTAAATCCTACCTCATGTGTACCACCTTCATACGTATGAATATTATTTGTAAATGAGTAAATATGATTTGTATATCCTTCGTTATATTGAAGCGCAACTTCAACTTGAATACCATCTTTTGAACCTTCTACATATACAGGCTCTTCATGAATTGGTTGTTTTGAACGATTTAAATGTTCAACATATGATTTAATTCCACCTTCATAGTGGAACTCTTTCTTTTGCTTATGTTCACGTTTATCTTCAATTGTTAATTTAATATTACGATTTAAAAACGCCAACTCACGCATACGAGTCGCTAGCGTATCGAATTCATATTCTGTCGTCTCTTTAAAAATTTCTGGATCCGGTTTAAAGCGAGTTATTGTTCCAGTCTTATCTGTATCACCGATGACTTTTAAATCTGCAACCGGAATACCTCTTTCGTATTTTTGGTAATGGATTTTACCATCACGATGTACAAATACTTCTAATTCTGTTGATAAGGCATTTACAACAGATGCACCAACACCGTGCAAACCACCAGAAACTTTGTAACCGCCACCGCCAAATTTACCACCAGCGTGGAGGACAGTCATAATAACCTCTACTGCAGGACGCCCCATTTTTTCTTGTATACCAACTGGAATACCACGTCCATTATCCGTTACAAGAATACTATTATCTTCTTCGATACTAACGTTAATTTCATCACAATATCCTGCTAACGCTTCATCGATACTATTATCGACAATCTCCCATACAAGGTGGTGAAGTCCCTTTCCACTCGTAGATCCAATATACATACCCGGACGTTTCCGAACTGCCTCTAGTCCTTCAAGTACCTGTATCTGACTTTCATCATATGCATTTTCTTGCATTTGTTTTTGTTCCATTGACACAAAGATCACCTACTTTTCCATTTAAACAGGGGTTTATGCCCTATCTATTTCACAATCTACCGTGCCGTTCGTTACATGAATTGTTTTCGCATCTTTTAATGTTTCGTGTTCAATTCCGTCGACACTCGTCGTTGTAACAAATGTTTGCACCTTTCCTTGAATTGTATTTAACAGATGTGATTGACGATAATCGTCTAATTCTGATAAAACATCATCCAGCAAAAGGATTGGATATTCTTTAACCTCTGAATAAATTAATTCAATTTCAGCTAATTTTAGGGATAGTGCGGTCGTTCGTTGTTGCCCTTGCGAACCAAAGACTTGAACATTTTTACTATTAACGAAGAATTGTAAATCATCACGATGAGGACCAATTAAAGTCGTACCACGGAAAATTTCACGTTGTTTCACAGATTGAAAACTTTCATAGTATACTTCTTTTATTTTCGACAAATCCATTGATTCTGATACATCTACACTTGGTTTATAGACAATTTCTAACTCTTCTAATCCACGGCTTATACCGCGATGAATTGGAGCTGCCCATTCCTGTAGCAAATGCAAAAATTCAAAACGTTTTTGCAGTATTTTCGCACCATGCTCAATTAGTTGAAGTGTAAATACATCCAACATCGTTTCCTCATTCTTACTATTCCCTTGCATTTTTTTCAACAAGTGATTTCGTTGCGTGAGCACCTTTTGATATTGACTTAATTCATACAAATATATAGGAGCTATTTGTCCTAATTCCATATCTAAAAAGCGTCTTCTTACTTGAGGGCTTCCTTTTACAAGATTTAAATCTTCTGGGGCAAACATGACAACGTTCATCACGCCAATATATTGACTTAACTTTTGTTGTTCAAGTTGATTTAATTTTGCCTTTTTACCTTTTTTCGAAATATTTAATTCCAAAGACAAAGAACTGTTTCTTTTTTGTAATTTCCCTTTTATTTGACCAAACTCTTCATCCCAGCGGATAAGTTCGCGATCATTAGAGGTTCTATGAGATTTCGCCATCGCTAAAACATAAATAGCTTCCATCAAGTTTGTTTTCCCTTGTGCATTTTCGCCGATAATTACATTTACCTTATCTTCAAAGGAAAGCTCTAATTTTTCATAATTGCGATAGTTTTTTAATTGTATTTCTGAAATAAACAAAGGGCTCCCCCTTTATGCCTGAACTTGGAAAGTTCCGCTTCCTGGAATTTCAATAACATCATTCGCATATAGTTTGCGACCTCTTCTATTTTCAAGTTCGTTGTTCACGTACACTTCATATTCTTGTAAAAACCATTTTACAGCGCCACCTGTATCAATTACATCAGCTAACTTTAAAAATTGTCCTAGTGTAATATACTCTGTTGAAATTTTAATATGTTTCATAAAATCGCTCACTTTCTGAAAGTGTTCATTCTTTCATTGTACTAAATAAACTAACATTAGGAAAGTAATACCCAAAAATCAAATAAGGGCCACTAGCATCTTTAAACTAGCAACCCTTATTCCTTACCTAGTAAGTACGAACCGGTAAAATTAATTGAATAATTGAATCATCATTTACTGTACGAATTAAGAACGGTCTCATCGCCCCAGTAAAGCTAACTTTAATCTCTGTACTATCTAGAGCTTTCAATGCATCCATCATATATTTTGCACTAAAAGATATTTTTAACTCTTCTCCATCTACTTTTTCACATTGTACTTCTTCGACAACTTTTCCAATTTCTGGTGAATTCGAGGAAATCTCTAGCATTTCTTGCTCTAAAGTTGATAATTTGACAACGTTATTGCGGCCATCTCTCGCTAATAGTGAAGCACGATCAATTGCTTGTAGGAATTCTTTTGTATTTACAAAAATATCCGTTTTACTCTCTGCTGGAATTAAACGTGTCGTATCTGGATAATTTCCTTCTAACAATCTTGAGAAGAATAATAAATGCTTTGTACGGAATAATACTTGATACTCAGTTATTACAATATCTACCATCTCTTCAGACTCATCCAGAATTTTACTTAATTCGTTTAAGCTCTTACCTGGAATAACAACATTAGCTTGAAATTCATCTGCAATATTATGTCCTTCGATTTTCGCTTTTCGAAGTGCCAGTCTATGACTATCTGTTGCAATACAAGTTAACTCGCTGTTATATACCTTCCAGTTTACACCTGTCAAGATTGGTCTTGTTTCAGAAGTAGAAACTGCAAATACAGTTTGTCTGATCATATGTTTAAGTAAATCTGTTGGTATCTTAAATACATGATGTTCTTCAATCTGTGGTAATAACGGATATTCTGCAGAATCTAAACCATTTAAGTTAAACTCTGATTTTCCAGATTTTATTTTTGTCATAAAATGATTTTCCACAGAAATTTCGACAGTATCCTTAGGTAGTTTTTTTACAATCTCACTAAAATATTTTGCTTGTAAAACAATGCTTCCTGATTGAGCTATTTCTACGATTTCTTTTCCATCTTCTTCGACTGGAATAAACGATTCAATAGAAATATCAGCATCGCTTCCTGTTAATGTAACCCCTTCTTCAGTAGCTACAACTTTAATTCCCGTAAGGATGGGGATTGTTGTACGAGAAGAAACTGCCTTCATTACATCTTGTACACCTCTTACAAGATAGTCTTTTTGTATTGTAAAACGCATAAAGAAAAACCTCCGGTAAGTATAAGATTTTATTTAATTAATAAAGATAAAAAATAGTAGTAATAGTAATAGGGCTTGTGGATATGTGGATAACCCCTTTGAAGGATGTAAAAACAGTCTATCTACATGTGGATAGACTGTGCGTAAAACAAGGTAAGTTATTCACACTATTCAGCTACTACTTTAAAATACCATTAATTTCTTCAACTTGCTTTTGTAATTGCGTATCGGTTTTTAGTAGTTTAGAAATTTTTTCATGGGCATGGATAACTGTTGTATGATCACGTCCACCAAATTCTTCACCTATTTTTGGTAAAGAGGAATCCGTAAGTTCGCGTGATAAATACATTGCAATTTGGCGAGGAAACGCAACTGATTTTGTACGTTTTTTCGCTTTAAAATCTTCTAATTTTACTTGATAAACGTCTCCGACAGCTTTTTGAATATCATAAATAGAGATAATTTTCGGCTTAGAATTTGGAATAATATCTTTAAGTGCTTCAGCTGCTAAATCAGCATTAATATCTTTATTAATTAAAGATGAATAAGCTACAACTCGGATAAGTGCACCTTCTAATTCGCGAATATTTGAATCAATTTGATTTGCGATATAAAGCATAACTTCATTTGGTATATCAAGCCCTTCAGCTTTTGCTTTTTTGCGTAAAATTGCAATTCGTGTCTCTAAATCTGGCGGCGTAATATCTGTAATAAGTCCCCATTCAAAGCGAGAACGAAGACGATCTTCTAAAGTTGGAATTTCTTTTGGTGGTCGATCACTAGAAATTACAATTTGTTTACTTTCTTCGTGTAATGCATTAAATGTATGGAAAAACTCTTCTTGAGTTTGTTCTTTTCCAGCAAGAAATTGAATATCATCTATCAATAAAACATCTACATTGCGATATTTATTACGAAAATCAACAGCTTTATTATCACGAATAGAGTTAATAAATTCATTCGTGAATTTTTCTGATGATAAATATACAACTTTTGCATTTGGATTATGTTCAATTACATAATGGCCAATCGCGTGCATTAAATGCGTCTTTCCAAGCCCAACTCCCCCGTAAATAAAGAGTGGATTATACGCTTTAGCTGGCGCCTCGGCTACAGCTAATGAAGCTGCATGGGCAAAACGGTTACCAGAGCCGATAACAAATGTATCAAATGTATATTTTGGATTTAACATGCTCTGTGGTAAATGAGCTGAATCATCTTGTGCTGGATTCCGCTTAACTGGAGGAAGATCAATGTCCTCTTCCGCTTGACTTTGGGGAATAATAAAGCGAATTGCTAATTTTGCCCCTGTTAAATCGTATAGTGTTTCTGAAATTAGTTCTGAGTAATGAGATTCTAGCCAGTCACGAGCAAATTCATTTGGAGCTGTAATCGTTAATACGTCTTTCTTCAAGTTATGAGCCGTTGTTGATTTTAACCATGTCTCATAACTAGGCTTGCTTACCTTTTTTTCTAATTCTTTTAAGGCACTATTCCATAAATCAGAGATATTTTCCAAAGGTGTCCCTCCTTTACTAAGATGGTAAAAGAATAAGGCTGCGCAACAAATGTACAACCTAATAAATATAAAATGTATATTTATACGAAACGTATTTTAAAACCTAAAAACGTCGTTTGTATATGAGATAGGGTTTTCGACAAAAAAACCAAATGTGGACAACTGTTTACCCACATGTGATTAAAACTGTCCACATGTTATACACAAATTGTGGATAAGATAAAGATGTGGAAAACTTATTCAAAGTGAAAACACAACTATAATATCAAAAAAAAGTGGCTATAGCAATGAATTTAAGAAAGTTATCCACAAAATCAATACCTTGTGGAATAAACTTGTCCACAACACGATATACTGTGTAAAAGTGGGAAAAAAGTTTGTGGATATAAAAAACGTGAAAAAACATTTATCCACAAGGAAATATAGATGCTGTGAAAAAGTATGTGAATAGGTTCAAAATGAATATTTGATGAAAATTTCTAGAACCATTGACATTTTCCTAGTTGATTAACTATAATTTATAGGACTGTCTTTAACAGATATTCCTCAGGGAGGTGTCATATAATGAAAAGAACTTACCAACCAAATAAACGTAAGCGCAGCAAAGTACATGGTTTCCGCAGCCGTATGAGCACAGCGAACGGACGTAAAGTGCTAGCAGCTCGTCGTCGTAAAGGAAGAAAAGTATTATCTGCGTAGACCACTGATCGTTCAGTGGTCTTTTTTTCTAATAATAGTGAATTTCCGCTGATGAAATACAGGAGTGTCAATTGATATGAAGAAAAAACATCGTATAAAGAAGAATGATGAATTCCAGGCGGTTTTTCAAAAAGGAAAATCAAATGCGAATCGTCAGTTTGTTGTATACCAATTAGATAAAGAAGAACAGCCAAACTTTCGCATCGGCCTTTCTGTTAGCAAGAAAATAGGAAATGCAGTAGTTCGTAATCGAATTAAGCGCATGGTCCGTCAAGCTATTACAGAGTTAAAAGATGAGATAGATTCTGGAAAAGATTTTGTTATAATAGCAAGGAAGCCTTGTGCAGAGATGACATATGAAGAAGTAAAGAAAAGCTTAATTCATGTCTTTAAACGCTCTGGTATGAAAAGAATAAAAAAGTAGCGTAAGGAAATGAATTACACTATATACATACCGATACAAGGAGGAGTAGGCTTTGAAAAAGAAATTAGGTTTACTAGCCATGGTCGTTGCATTAATGGCGATTGCCACCGGTTGTAGTGAAACGGGTCAGCCGATTACATCGAAAAGTACTGGGATTTGGAATGAATATTTCGTATATCCGCTTTCTCAGTTAATCACGTATTTTGCCGACTTATTTAACAGTAATTACGGTTTAGCAATTGTTATTACAACTCTTATCATTCGTTTTGCATTATTACCATTAATGATTAAACAAACAAAGAGTACAAAAGCAATGCAAGCGTTACAACCAGAAATGGTGAAGTTAAAAGAGAAATATAGTTCTAAAGATCAAGCAACACAGCAAAAACTACAACAAGAAATGATGCAGTTATATCAAAAGAATGGTGTAAATCCATTGGCAGGATGTTTACCGATATTTGTTCAGATGCCTATTTTATTCGCGTTTTATCATGCGATTATGAGAACAACAGCAATTAGTGAACATACATTTTTATGGTTTGATTTAGGACAGGCAGATCCGTTCTATATCTTACCGGTTGTTGCAGCAATTACGACATTTATTCAGCAAAAGCTTGCAATGGCAGGAACAGCTGGTCAAAATCCGCAAATGGCAATGATGCTTTGGCTTATGCCGATTATGATTTTAATCTTTGCAATTAACTTCCCAGCTGCATTATCACTTTACTGGGTTGTTGGTAATATCTTTGGTATTGCTCAAATGTACTTTATCAAAGGGCCAGAGATTAAGGCTAGCAAAGCTGGAGGCTCAAGCAAGTGAGTATAATTACTGCTAAAGGACAAACAGTCGAGCTGGCAGTAGAGGATGCTTTAAGGCAATTAAATACATCAAAAGATCGAGTAGATATAAATATTGTCGATGAGGGTAAAAGAGGATTCTTAGGTTTATTTGGGAATCGTCCTGCAGTAGTAGAAGTTGTATTGAAGAAAGATCCAATTCAGGAATGTGAAGAATATTTAAGAAATGTTATTCACAATATGGGTGTGGAAGTTGAAATTAGTAAAGTTGTAAAAGGACGCGAGATCGAATTTACAATTTCTGGTGATGATGTAGGAGTTTTAATTGGAAAAAGAGGTAATACACTAAACTCTTTACAGTATTTAACAAAACTTGTTGCGAATCGTAACACGAAGCAGTATATAGGTATTACACTAGATGCTGAAAATTATCGTAGTAAAAGAAAAAGTACGCTAGAATCACTTTCTTATCGATTAGCGAAACAAGTATCTAATACGAAAAAAAGAGTTATTTTAGAACCGATGCCATCTTTTGAACGAAAAATTATTCATCAGGCATTATCAAATCATCAAGGTATCAAAACAACTTCTGAAGGAAATGAACCACATCGGCATGTTGTAATATCTCCTAAATGACCGGTTGCTCAAATGAGTGCCGGTTTTTTTGAGCGAAAAATAGATGTGGATAACTAAAAAACACTAAACTTATCCACTGTGAATAAGTTTAGTGTTTTTTACATGGGGATATAATAAAATGAGTTATTCTTCTTTTGTAGATAGGTTCGTTATGGTATCCTAATAATTTAGTGAAAGAAATAATCATGTTGAAATAGAGATAAATAAGCAAGTGAGGTGAAAGGACATGGAATTTGATACAATTGCTGCGATTTCCACAGCGCTTGGAGAGGGTGCAATTGCCATTGTTCGAGTAAGTGGGGATGATGCGGTTGAGAAAGTTGACCGTATTTTTAAAGGGAAGGATTTAACAGAGGTTCCTTCTCACACTATTCATTATGGTCATATCGTTGATTTAGATACAAATCAAGTTATTGAAGAAGTTATGGTGTCTATTATGCGCGCACCAAGGACTTTTACACGTGAAAATATAGTGGAAATTAACTGTCATGGCGGACTTGTTTCAGTAAATAAAGTATTGCAACTTATTCTAGCGCAAGGAGTACGATTGGCAGAACCGGGCGAATTTACAAAACGTGCTTTTTTAAATGGACGTATCGATTTATCACAAGCAGAAGCTGTTATGGATTTGATTCGAGCAAAAACAGATCGTGCGATGAATGTAGCAATTAATCAAATGGAAGGGCGATTATCTAAATTAATTGGTCGCCTACGTCAAGAAATATTAGAAACATTAGCTCATGTTGAGGTAAATATAGATTATCCAGAATACGATGATGTAGAAGAGATGACACATAATATTTTAATTGAGAAAGCGACGCATGTTCGTTCGGAAATCGAAAAAATATTAGAAACATCAAAACAAGGGAAAATTTTACGTGAAGGTATTGCTACAGCAATTATCGGTAGACCTAATGTTGGGAAATCATCGTTATTAAATAGTCTTGTTCAGGAGAAAAAAGCAATTGTAACTGATATTGCAGGAACAACTCGTGATGTTATTGAAGAGTACGTTAATGTGCGTGGTGTACCTCTTAAACTTATAGATACAGCCGGTATTCGTGAGACAGAAGATGTTGTTGAACGAATTGGTGTGGAGCGATCAAAAGAAATGATGAGCCAAGCAGATTTAGTATTAGTTGTTGTCAACTATAGCGAGGCTTTAACAAATGAGGATGAAGATCTATTCCATGCGGTACAAGGAAAAGACTTTATTGTTATTGTGAATAAGACTGATTTACCGCAAGCGATTGATATGGAACGTGTTACAGAGTTAGCTGCGGGAAATCGTGTTATTACAACATCCTTAATTGAGGAACAAGGAATAGATGAACTCGAAAAGGCAATAGCTGATTTATTCTTTGAAGGAACAATCGATTCTGCAGATATGACATATGTTTCTAATGCGAGACATATTGGATTATTAACACAAGCGGGACAAACAATCGGTGATGCAATTGAGGCAATAGAAAATGGTGTACCAATTGATATGGTGCAAATTGATTTAACAAGAACGTGGGAAATACTTGGTGAAATTACTGGTGACACAGTCCATGAAAGCCTAATTGACCAGTTGTTCTCTCAATTTTGTTTAGGAAAATAATATAGTGATGTTTTAGAAAGATAGAGATTATTAGGAGGAATAAACAATGGGATACAATGCCGGTTCATATGATGTCATAGTAATCGGTGCAGGTCATGCAGGATGTGAAGCTGGTCTTGCGGCAGCACGAATGGGCTCAAAAACATTAATGTTAACAATTAACTTAGATATGGTAGCTTTCATGCCATGTAACCCTTCTGTTGGTGGACCAGCAAAAGGGATTGTTGTTCGTGAAATTGATGCATTAGGCGGAGAAATGGGACGTAATATTGATAAAACTCATATTCAAATGCGTATGCTAAATACAGGTAAGGGGCCAGCTGTACGTGCACTTCGAGCGCAAGCTGATAAATTCTCTTACCAACATGAATTGAAGAAAACAATTGAAGAAACACCAAACTTAACGTTATTCCAAGGAATGGTAGAGCGTTTAATCGTTGAAGATGGTATGTGTAAAGGGGTAGTTACACAAGCTGGTGCAGAATATACAGCAAAAACCGTTGTAATTACGACTGGAACATTTTTACGTGGCGAGATTATCATGGGCGACTTAAAATATTCAAGCGGTCCAAATAATCAGCAACCGTCTATTACATTATCTGAGCATTTAGAGGAACTTGGGTTTGATCTTGTTAGATTTAAAACAGGGACACCTCCGCGTGTAAACAGTAATACAATTGACTACAGTAAAACAGAAATTCAACCGGGTGATGATAAGCCACGTTCGTTCTCTTTTGAAACAACGAAATTTATTATGGATCAAATTCCATGTTGGTTGACATATACAAGTACAGAAACACACCGCTTAATAGATGAAAATTTACATCGTTCAGCTATGTATTCTGGTATGATTAAAGGAACAGGCCCTAGATACTGTCCTTCTATTGAAGACAAAGTAGTAAGATTTAATGATAAACCACGTCATCAAATTTTCTTAGAGCCAGAAGGGCGTAATACACAAGAAGTATATGTGCAAGGTTTATCCACAAGCCTACCAGAAGATGTACAACGTGACATGCTTAGAACAATTCCAGGCCTAGAAAATGTTGAAATGATGCGCACAGGTTATGCAATTGAATATGATGCAATTGTGCCAACACAACTATGGCCAACACTTGAAACGAAAAAGATTAAAAATTTATATACAGCAGGACAAATTAATGGAACTTCTGGTTACGAAGAGGCGGCAGGACAAGGGCTTATGGCTGGGATTAATGCAGCATGCCGTTCTTTAGGTAAAAAAGAAGTTGTTTTAGGTCGTGAGGATGCTTATATTGGTGTCTTAATTGATGATCTTGTTACGAAAGGTACAAATGAACCATATCGTTTATTAACATCTCGTGCAGAATACCGTCTATTATTACGCCATGATAATGCTGATCTTCGTTTAACTGAAGTTGGTCGTGAAATTGGATTAATTAAAGAAGAGCGCTATGAGCGATTTACAAATAAAAAACTACAAATTGAACAGGAAAAGGAACGTTTAAGCAGCATTATTATTAAACCACGTCCTGAGGTTCAAGAATTAATTCGCAATATTGGCGGAAGTGAATTGAAAGATGGAATACGTGCAAGTGACTTATTACGTCGTCCAGAGATGACATATGAGCATATTCATCTTTTAGTACCAAGTGAAGTAGAATTAAGTGATGAAGTTACAGAACAAGTTGAAATTCAGATTAAGTACGAAGGATACATTGAAAAATCTTTACAGCAAGTAGAGCGTATGAAGAAAATGGAGAGTAAAAAAATACCTGTAGATATTGATTATGATGCGATTTCTAGCCTTGCCTCAGAAGCTAGACAGAAATTGAAAGATGTTCGTCCACTTTCAATGGGGCAGGCTTCACGTATTTCTGGCGTAAATCCAGCGGATATTTCCATTTTACTTGTTTATATAGAACAAGGAAAAATTGCGCGCGTATCGAACCAATAAATAGTAAGGAGATATTGCTAGATGAACATAGAACAATTTCAATCTATGCTAGAAGAGAAGGGGATCACCCTCTCTTCTAGACAGTTAGAGCAGTTCAAAATCTACTTTGAAACATTAGTAGAGTGGAATGAGAAAATGAACTTAACGGCTATTACAGAAAAAGAAGAAGTATACTTAAAACACTTTTTTGATTCTATTACAGCTGCTTTTTATTATGATTTTTCAAAACCGTTCTCAATTTGTGATGTTGGTGCAGGGGCTGGATTCCCAAGTATTCCTTTAAAAATCTGTTTCCCGCACTTAAAAGTAACAATTGTAGATTCATTGCAAAAACGTATTAATTTCTTAAATCACTTAGCACAAAAGTTAGAATTAAGTGATGTTGCATTTTGTCATGATCGTGCTGAAACATTTGGGAAAAAAGAAGGTGTACGTGAATCATACGATATTGTAATGGCACGTGCAGTTGCACGTCTTTCTGTATTAAGTGAGCTATGTTTACCACTTGTAAAAGTTGGAGGAACATTCATTGCAATGAAAGGTGCAGCAGCAAATGAAGAAATCGAAAATGGTAAGTATGCTTTAGAGGTGCTAGGCGGAGAGTTAAAAGAGATGTCTACGTTCCAATTACCGTTTGAAGAGAGTGAACGTAATATTTTATTAATCGAGAAAAAGCGCAAGACACCAAAGAAATATCCACGCAAACCGGGAACGCCCAATAAATTACCTATTGAAAAATAAATCTTATTAGACGTAAGATTAAATTATATAAATGAAAACGTAAATGTTTCATAGGAAACATTTTATGGAGAATAGTCAATAGGCCTAAAAGGTGGTGGAATATGTATGAAAAATACGTTTTCTCGTTTATTTGGCTTTGGAGATAAAGAGAGCGAATTCGAATTACAAGACGAAAGCCATGAAGAAATAGATAAAAAGGTATATGAAGAAATACAAGAAATTCCGATAGTAAATATTACCCCTAACCGTTATCAACCAAGAACAGTTTTTGATGATGCACGTATTGATGAGCTAGCATTAACGATTCGTACACATGGACTTATTCAACCGATTGTTGTAAGGCAATATGAGGATGATAAGTACGAGATTATCGCTGGAGAAAGACGCTTTCGTGCGGCAACAAAGTTAGGTTGGGAAAAGGTTCCTGCAATTATAAAGAACTTAAATGATACAGAGACAGCTTCTGTAGCTTTAATTGAAAACTTGCAACGTGAGGAACTAACGGCAATCGAGGAAGCTGTGGCATATCAAAAGCTGATTGAGTTACATAATTTAACACAAGAAGCATTGGCACAACGACTTGGAAAAGGACAATCTACAATCGCAAATAAGTTGCGATTGTTAAAGTTGCCTGAAGAAATAAAAAGTGCATTATTAGAAAAAAGCATTACAGAACGTCACGCCCGCGCTCTCATTCCTTTAAAAAATGAGGAATTACAACTGAAGGTTTTACAGGAAATTGTGGAGAAACAACTGAATGTAAAGCAAACAGAAGAACGAATTGCGAAGTTACTAGGGGAAGCAAAACCGAAGCGTAAGGCAAAGCAAAAAGCAGTAAGTCGAGATACGAGGATTGCTATGAATACAATTAGACAATCTTTACAAATGGTTACTGAAAGTGGTTTGAATGTTAATTCTGAGGAAGAAGAATTTGATGAGTACTATCAAATTACAATTAAAATTCCAAAGAAAAAATAATAACGACGTGTTAGAGACCTTATCCTATTGGAGAGGTCTCTTTTACTATATTTTCTTGTTAAATGAAGAAGGAGTTTAGAAATAAATTTTGAAGTTTAATAAAGGACGTAAAAGAAAAAGTTTTATTTCATGTTACAATAAACGTAATTGTTATTAGAATAAGATAGAAAGGTTGAAAGTAGGTGACATCATGGGAAAAATCATTGCTATTGCTAATCAAAAAGGCGGTGTTGGAAAAACCACAACATCTGTTAATTTAGGGGCTGGATTGGCGCAAGTAGGTAAAAAAGTCCTTCTTGTAGATATTGATGCTCAAGGAAATGCAACGACTGGTGTGGGAATTGAAAAATCTGAATTAGATCAATGTATTTACAACGTTCTTGTGGAAGATGCAGATGTTCAAGGGGTTATACAGAAAACCGCAACGGAAAACTTAGATGTTCTACCCGCTACAATTCAATTGGCTGGTGCTGAAATTGAATTGGTACCGACTATTTCCCGGGAAGTACGTTTACAAAGAGCATTACAGCCAGTTCGTGATGAATATGATTATATTATTATCGACTGTCCCCCATCTTTAGGGTTATTAACAATTAATGCATTAACAGCAGCAGATTCTGTTATTATTCCTGTACAGTGTGAATATTACGCACTAGAAGGGTTAAGTCAGCTATTAAATACAGTTCGACTTGTACAAAAACATTTAAATAAAAATTTAGCAATTCAAGGTGTATTGTTAACGATGTTGGATGCCCGTACAAATTTAGGGATCCAAGTTATAGATGAAGTGAAAAAGTATTTTAGGGATAAAGTATATCGCTCGATTATTCCGCGTAATGTACGCTTGAGTGAGGCTCCAAGTCATGGGAAACCTATTATGCAGTATGACGCTAAATCAAGAGGAGCAGAAGTATATATAGATTTAGCAGAGGAAGTGATTGCAGGTGGCTAAGGGATTAGGAAGAGGAATTAATGTGTTTTTTCCTGATTTAGATGTGAAAGAAGAGGAAACAATTCAGGAGATTCTTGTAACTGAATTAAGGCCAAATCCATATCAACCGCGTAAACACTTTAATAAAGAGGCTATTCAGGAATTAGCAATTTCGATTAAGGAACACGGTATTCTACAACCATTAATTGCTAGGAAGAGTATTAAAGGATATGAAATCGTTGCAGGTGAAAGACGATTTCGTGCTGCAAAAGAGGCTGGTTTAGAAAAGGTACCTGCGGTTGTAAGACAATTAACTGAACAGCAAATGATGGAATTTGCTTTGTTAGAAAACTTACAACGAGAAGATTTAAATCCTATGGAAGAGGCAATGGCATACCAGATGTTAATGAATGAGCTAAATGTAACGCAAGAACAATTAGCGAAACGTCTTGGCAAAAGCAGACCTTACATTGCAAATTATACTCGGTTATTAAGCCTCCCTTCGTTCGTCCAAGATATGATTGCAAATGGTCAACTTTCAATGGCTCATGGGAGAACTTTACTTACGATAAAAGATGAAGAACAATTGAAGTCCTTATTGAAACGCATTGAAAAAGAAGGATTAAATGTTCGTCAATTAGAGAAAATCGTCCAAGAGATTAATCAACACGTTTCACGTGAAACAAAAAAAGTGAAAAAAGAGCGAAATATATTTTTCGTAGAACGTGAAACGTTCTTAAGAGAAAAGTTTGGCACAGATGTGAAAATTAAAGAGACGAAAAAAGAAAAAGGTAAAATCGAAATTGAATTTTTTAATAAAGAAGATTTGAATCGTATTTTAGAACTATTATCACAAAAAAAATAAAGAGCAAACCATCTTATTATTTATAGATGGTTTGCTTTTTTTAGTGCGGATAATTTTTGATCCGTCTCTTTTATACTTTGTGCGATTACATCGGCCATTTTCATAACTAAACTTAATCTTGTATTTTGAAGAACGAAAAACTCCATAAACCCATTTAGATTGACGATACCGTGTATATGCAGATCACCAACTGCAGGTAATTTCTTATTCATAGCAGCTCCAGGCTTACTAGGGCCCTTTCCAGTAGTGATTGACCCGATATTTTGAGACTTTCCTAAACATGCATCAACAGCAATTATAAATGCAGCAGGATATTCTTTCTGTATATTTTGAATTTTTTCTTCTAAATTTAGCGCATGTACTGGCTCATCTAGTGTACCGAATACTTGGAGGTTTTTGATGTCTATTTGTTCAAGTTTTGTACCAACTAACGGGCCGAGTGCGTCACCTGTAGAACGATCTGTTCCGATACAAACGAGAATGAGTGGTATATTAGTTTTAATAGGAATGTGGGTAAGTAAGAAATTACTGATTATCTCAGAGGCTTCTAGATCCTGGTGCATAACGTTTTGAGTTTCTTTCTCAAAAAATGGTAAGCGAAAACTTCCAATATTCATGAAGCACCCATCCTTTTAATAAATTTTCAATATATGTTATATGGTGAGAAAAATGGAAATCTATAAGTGCGTAATTTTTGCAAAATGTGAATGAAAACGGAAATAATAGTACTAGTATATATATATTCGTTCCATTTTATACCTGAATGGCGGGGGTAAAATAGGATTAAAATCATAAAATTTTTTCAGCAATTAGAGGACTTCTGATACAATAATAAGGATAACTAAAAAGAAATTTTAGCTAGAGAGGTAGAGGTACATGGATTTATTAACGAAGTGGTTTAATTCTACGAAACAGTATTTATTAGATGCTGATCGTTGGGCTCATATTGGAGTTGCGACATTAAAAATATGTATTATTTTAATAATCGGTGCAGTTGTTGTGCGAATTGCAAGAGCGGTTGTACGAAATGCGTTTCGTATGGGGAGTCGTTCTCCAATTCAAATTTCAGAACGTCGTACAGTTACAGTAGCGAAATTACTTGAAAATATTGTAGCGTACGTTGTTATGTTTATTATGCTGATTGCGATTTTAGGTGTGTTTGATATTAATGCATCAGGTTTATTAGCGGGTGCCGGGGTAATTGGTTTAGCAGTCGGATTTGGTGCTCAAAGTTTAGTGAAGGACGTTATTACAGGTTTATTTATTTTGCTAGAAGATCAGTTTTCAGTTGGCGATTATGTTAAAATCGGTCAATTTGAAGGAGTCGTTTTAGAAATTGGACTTCGTACAACGAAAGTAAAGAGTTGGACAGGTGAAATTCATACTTTACCAAACGGAAGTATTATTCAAGTTACTAACTACTCAGTTAGTAATAGTGTAGCATTTGTTGATGTATCTATTTCATATGAGGCTGATATTGCGAAAGCAGAGCAGGTTATTGAAGATTTATTAGTAGAGTTACCTTCAAAGTACGAAAAAATGGTAACAACACCTCAATTATTAGGTGTGCAAACGTTAGCTGCATCAGAAGTTATATTACGCGTTATTGCTGAAGTAGAGCCGATGCAACATGCAGTTATTGCAAGGGCACTTCGTAAAGAGATTAAAAATCGTCTTGATTTACATGGAATTGAAATTCCATATCCACGTATGGTTTTATATAATCGTGAAGAATTGGTTAGTGGAAAAGCAATTTAGTATGGAGAGGAGGAGTTTGAAGAGTGGAGCAAAAGGAATATAACTTGTACGATGTTGTGGAAATGAAGAAAGCACATCCATGTGGCGAGAATCGTTGGAAAATTATTCGTATGGGAATGGATATCCGCATTAAGTGCGAGGGATGTGACCATTCAGTAATGATTACTCGAAGAGAGTTTGATCGTAAGGTGAAAAAAATACTTGTGAAGCACGAAGAATAGAGAGAGAGTAACAGTTACAGTAGGTAACTGTTACTTTTTTTCGTTTGGCGGAAACTTGTCATTTTTTTCGTTACTATCTATAATGATGAAAGATTGAGACATAGGAGTGAAAAATATGGGATTAACGGCTGGGATTGTTGGATTACCTAACGTAGGGAAGTCCACTTTATTTAATGCAATTACACAAGCAGGAGCAGAATCTGCGAACTATCCATTCTGTACAATTGATCCAAACGTAGGGATTGTAGAAGTACCAGATGAGCGTTTAAATAAATTAACGGAATTAGTAGAACCGAAAAAGACTGTTCCGACTGTATTTGAGTTTACTGATATTGCAGGTATCGTAAAAGGTGCTAGTAAAGGTGAAGGTTTAGGAAATAAATTCTTATCTCACATTCGTCAAGTAGATGCAATTTGCCAAGTTGTTCGTTGTTTTGAAGACGAAAATATTACGCACGTTTCAGGGAAAGTAGATCCAATTGATGATATCGAAACAATCAACTTAGAGCTAATTTTAGCGGACTTAGAGTCTGTTGATAAGCGTATCGAGCGTGTTGCGAAATTAGCAAGACAAAAAGATAAAGAAGCTGTATATGAGCATGAAATTTTAGTTCGTTTAAAAGAGGCTTTTGAAGAGGGGAAACCGGCTCGTACTGTTGAATTTACAGAAGAGCAGATGAAGATTGTTAAAGGCCTTCATTTACTTACAACAAAAGAAATGTTATACGTAGCGAACGTAAGTGAAGACGATATTATCGATCCTTCGGAAAATAAATACGTACAAATGGTAAAAGAATTTGCAGAAAATGAAAATTCTCAAGTAATCGTTGTATGTGCAAAAATCGAATCAGAAATCGCTGAATTAGACGAGGAAGAGAAAAAAGTATTCCTTGAAGAACTAGGTATTGAAGAGTCTGGTTTAGATCAATTAATTCGTGCAGCATATGACCTATTAGGACTTGCTACTTACTTTACAGCTGGCGTTCAAGAAGTACGTGCTTGGACATTTAAACAAGGTATGAAGGCACCACAATGTGCTGGTGTTATTCATACAGACTTTGAGCGTGGATTTATTCGTGCAGAAACAGTTTCTTACGATGACTTAATGACAAACGGTTCTATGACAGCTGCAAAAGAAGCTGGAAAAGTACGTTTAGAAGGAAAAGAGTATATCGTAAAAGATGGAGATGTTATGCACTTCCGTTTTAACGTTTAATTTAATATTTCCTAGGAAAAATAAAGATATGAGCTTGGCAAATATATTATATGTTTGCCAAGTTTTTTATGTATTGGTGAGTTGATTCATATAACTTACTATGATATAATCTAAACTCGTGAGTAATTACTATAAATTAATTGCTCCTTGCCCATTATGGGCCGTTTAGACCAAAAGGAGGTGAAAGTGTAATGAGAAAGTACGAAATTATGTACATCATTCGTCCTGGCGTTGAAGAAGAAGCTCAAAAAGCTTTAGTTGAACGTTTTGCAGGTGTTTTAACAAACAATGGTGCAGAAATCATTAACACGAAAGAGTGGGGTAAGCGTCGTTTAGCTTACGAAATCAACGACTTACGTGAAGGTTTCTACATGATCTTAAACGTGAACTCTAACGCAGAAGCGATTAACGAATTCGACCGTTTAGCTAAGATCAACGAAGATATCCTTCGTCATATCGTTGTTAAAGAAGAAGAAAAATAATTGATATATAAGGGAGAGTGGTTCGATTGATGAATCGTGTTATCCTCGTTGGTCGTTTAACTAAGGACCCTGACTTACGTTACACGCCCAATGGTGTTGCAGTAGCTACTTTTACGTTAGCTGTGAATCGCGCATTTGCGAATCAACAAGGTGAGCGTGAAGCTGACTTTATTAATTGTGTAATATGGCGTAAACAAGCAGAAAACGTAGCAAATTATTTGAAAAAAGGAAGCTTAGCAGGCGTAGATGGACGTCTTCAAACTCGTAATTACGATGGACAAGACGGTAAACGTGTGTATGTAACAGAAGTTCTTGCGGAAAGCGTACAATTTTTAGAGCCGCGTAATGGCGGTGGGGAGCAACGTGGTTCATTCAATCAGCAACCATCAGGAGCTGGTTTCGGTAACCAAAGCTCTAACCCATTTGGTCAATCTAGTAATTCAGGTAACCAAGGTAATCAAGGGAACTCTGGATTTACGAAGAATGACGATCCATTTTCAAATGTAGGTCAACCGATCGACATTTCCGACGACGATTTACCGTTCTAATACAGTAAATTTGTTAGTTTTAACAAAGAATGGAGGGAAATAGACATGGCAGGACGCAAAGGTGGACGTGCGAAACGTCGTAAGGTGTGTTTCTTCACAGCTAACGGCATCACTCGCATTGACTATAAAGATGTTGATTTATTAAAACGTTTCGTTTCTGAGCGTGGTAAAATTTTACCTCGTCGTGTAACAGGGACAAGCGCAAAATACCAACGCAAACTTACAGTTGCAATTAAACGTGCTCGTCAAATGGCACTTTTACCATATGTTGGTGAATAATAGCGTATGAAATGCACAGTAGAGTCCGACTCTACTGTGCATTTTGCTATGCTTTTCTTTTTTGAAAGAGAGGTTAAAATGTGAAACAAACAAAGTTTATTACAGAAGGTGCAGCGTTATTAGCTATATATGCAATTTTATTGCTTATATCTATGTATGTTCCGATTTTGGGTACTGTTGTAACTTTTGCGTTGCCGTTACCATTTATACTATTAACGATAAGACATAAACTATCTAATGTGCTCATGATTTTTGTAGCATCACTTTTTGTTACTATTATTGTGAGTCAACCCATGAATTTAGTGAAGACAATTATGTTTGGATTGATAGGGATTGTTTTAGGATATATGTATAAAACAAGAAAAAAGTCAGTAGAAATCTTAATAGCGGGGACGCTTGCATACTTAATTGGTTTTGTACTTATTTATGTTGCGAGTATAAAGTTTTTCAACATAGATATAATGAAGCAAATGCAAAGTATGTTTAGTGAAAGTATGGTGCAAAGTGAAAAGATAGTAAGTGCTACAGGTATGCCGATTAGTAAGGAACAAAAAGAGTTACTTACACAAATGAATGATATATTACAATCGTTATTTCCAAGTATACTTGTTCTAGTTTCAGTATGTTTTTCTTGGATTACAGTGATAATATCAGGTAGTGTTTTGAAAAAGTTAAAACATGACATTATACCTTGGCCTAAATTTAAAGATATACAATTACCAAAGAGTATTGTTTGGTATTACGTTATATTTATTTTGTTAGCAACTTTTATAAAAGTAGAACCAACATCATATTTACATATGGTATTTTCTAACCTAAATGTCATATTTACACTATTGCTTGTACTGCAAGGTCTGACATTTATTGCCTTTTTAGCGTATAGAAAAGGTTTTACTAAAGGGATTCCTATTATTAGTTTTATTGCATGCATGTTTATTCCGATGCTGTTTCCTCTTGTGACAATCTTAGGTATAATTGACTTAGGGATTTCATTGCGTTCTAAAATAGGGGGATAAAACAATATTCCTTATACTATTTTAATCTGTTTAACTAACTGGAAGGTGAGTTAGTTTTACTTTATAGGAGTTGTATACATGCCTGAATTTGATAAGAAACAGTGGTTTTTATATCCTGTTTATGTATTGGCATTTTTTGTGTTTGTGCTCATTTCAATTCTCTGTTATTTTCATTTAATTATGGGAATAGCTGCTTTTGTCATTTTTTGTATCGTATTTTTTATCGTTATACGATTTGAACTTAATTTTCAAAGGAATTTCGAAAAGCATACTACAGATATGATTACAAGAGTAAAGAAAGTAAGTAATGAAGCATTTAACCAAATGCCGATTGGTATTTTGTTATACAATAAGGATTATGGGATTGATTGGGCAAATCCTTATTTATCTTCATGTCTGGGACAGCATGCATTAGCTGGATGGCACCTTTACGATGTATCAGAAACATTACTTCTTTTCATTAAAGGAGAAACTTCTGATGATATAGTCTCTTTAAATAATCGAAAGTTTCGCGTTTTTGTAAGGAAAGAAGAAAAGTTAATTTATTTCTTTGATGTAACGGAACAAACAGAAATCGAAAAGATGTATGAGGATCAACGTACTGTTTTAGCTGTAATTTATTTGGATAATTATGATGAAGTTACACAAGGATTAGATGATCAATTACGTACGAATATAACAAGTCTTGTGACATCGCGACTAAATGAATGGGCACTTAAGTATGGTGCGTATTTAAAACGTGCATCTTCAGAAAGATTCTTCGTTGTGCTAAATGAAAGTATTCTGACGCAAATGGAGAAAGGGAAATTTAGTATTTTAGATCAGGTGCGTGAAGAAACATCTAAAAGGAATATACCACTTACATTAAGTGTAGGTGTCGGATCAGGTGATTTACCTTTGTCAGAGCTTGGGGCAATGGCTCAATCTGGTTTAGACCTTGCGCTTGGACGCGGGGGAGATCAAGTAGCTATTAAACAAGCGACAGGTAAAGTTAAGTTCTATGGAGGCAAGACAAATCCGGTTGAAAAGCGTACCCGTGTACGTGCTAGGGTCATTTCGCATGCGTTAAAGGATTTAGTATTAGAAAGTAGTAATGTCATTATCATGGGGCATAGGGCTCCTGATATGGACGCAATTGGTGCTGCGATTGGTATTTTAAAAGTGGCTCAATTAAACGAGCGTAAAGGATATATTGTATTAGATGAAAATGATTCTGATAAGGGAATTAAACGCTTGATGGACAAAGTGAAACAAAATGAGGAATTATGGTCTCACTTTATTACTCCAGAGCAAGCGATGGAATTTGCGAATGATGAGTCATTACTTGTTGTTGTTGATACACATAAACCTTCTATGGTGATGGAACAAAAATTGTTACATAAAATTGAAAATGTAGTAGTTATCGATCATCATCGCCGTGGAGAAGATTTTATTGAAGATCCATTGCTAGTTTATATGGAACCATATGCTTCTTCAACGGCAGAACTGGTTACAGAATTGCTTGAGTATCAACCGAAAAATTTAAAGATGACAATGTTAGAAGCAACGGCATTGTTAGCGGGGATTATTGTCGACACGAAAAGTTTCACATTCCGGACGGGGGCTCGTACGTTTGATGCTGCTTCCTATTTACGCTCACATGGTGCAGATACTGTACTTGTACAAGAACTTTTAAAGGAAGATATGGATCAGTATTTACGGGTTGCAAAAGCTATAAAAAATGCGTACATTTATAAAAATGGAATTGCGATTGCTAAAGTTGATAGTGATGATTACTACGATCAAGTGCTTATTGCGCAATCAGCTGACACGTTATTAACAATGACAGGAATTATTGCATCATTTGTTGTTGCGAAACGTGGCGAGAATCTCATTGGAATTAGCAGCAGGTCTTTAGGTGAAGTGAATGTGCAGCTAATTATGGAAAACTTAGGTGGTGGCGGGCATTTGACGAATGCAGCCACACAAATGAAAAATGTTACAGTAGATGAAGCCGAGGAGAAGCTTCGATTTGTTATTGATGACTATTTACAGGGAGGCACACAATCATGAAAGTAATTTTTCTAAAAGACGTAAAAGGTAAAGGTAAAAAAGGAGAAGTAAAAAACGTACCAGATGGCTATGCAAATAACTTCTTACTAAAACAGGGATTGGCTGCTGAAGCAACAAATAGCAGTATGAAAACTTTAGAAGCTCAAAAGCGTAAAGAAGAAAAAGATGCAGCAGCAGAAGTTGAGAATGCAAAAGAGCTGAAAGAAACATTAGAGAAATTAACTGTAGAAGTAAAAGCGAAATCTGGAGAAGGTGGCCGTTTATTCGGTTCTATTACGAGCAAACAAATCGTAGATGCGATGCAAAAATCACATAAAATTAAACTTGATAAACGTAAATTTGAAATGGATGATGCAATCCGTGCATTAGGCTACACAAATGTAACAGTGAAATTGCATCCGCAAGTAACAGCGACAGTAAAAGTTCATGTTAGTGAACAATAAAAATAAATTAAGCAAGGAGGATTGCGTATGAGTGATGTACTTGCTGATCGTACCCCTCCGCATAATATAGAAGCCGAGCAGGCGGTTTTAGGGGCCATATTAATTGATCAAGATGCGTTAACATCAGCATCAGAGTTATTGGTACCTGACTCATTCTATCGAACGAAACATCAAAAGATTTTTGAGGTAATGCTTGGGTTATCTGACAAAGGAGAACCGATCGATTTAGTAATAATGACATCAGCGATGGCTGATCAAGGATTACTAGAAGAAGTTGGTGGAGTGTCTTATCTAGCAGAGTTAGCAGAAGTTGTTCCAACAGCTGCTAACGTTGAATATTATGCACGTATCATCGCTGAAAAGGCACTTTTACGTCGTTTAATTCGAACAGCGACTCATATTGTGTCGGATGGATACGAGAGAGAAGATGACGTAGACGGCCTTTTAAATGAGGCCGAGAAAAAAATATTAGAAGTATCCCATCAAACGAATGCAAAAGCATTTCAAAATATTAAAGATGTTCTTGTAGATGCTTATGATAAAATTGAACTTTTGCATAATCAAAAAGGTGAAGTTACTGGGATACCAACTGGATTTACTGAATTAGATAAGATGACGGCAGGTTTCCAGCGAAATGATTTAATCATCGTAGCAGCACGTCCGTCAGTAGGGAAAACTGCATTTTCATTAAATATCGCACAAAACGTAGCGACGAAAACGGATGAAAATGTAGCGATTTTTAGTTTGGAGATGGGCTCCGATCAGCTTGTTATGCGTATGCTTTGTGCAGAAGGAAATATCGATGCGCAAAGACTTCGTACCGGGTCATTAACTTCTGATGATTGGGCGAAATTAACAATGGCGATGGGTAGTCTTTCAAATGCCGGTATATATATTGATGATACACCAGGAATTAAGGTAAATGAGATTCGAGCGAAATGTCGTAGACTAAAGCAAGAACAAGGTCTTGGTATGGTTTTAATTGACTACTTACAGCTTATTCAAGGAAGTGGGAAATCAGGTGAGAACCGTCAGCAGGAGGTATCTGAGATTTCTCGTACTTTAAAAGGGATTGCGCGTGAATTGCAAGTGCCTGTTATTGCCTTATCACAGTTATCTCGTGGTGTAGAATCTCGTCAGGATAAACGCCCGATGATGTCTGATATTCGTGAATCTGGTAGTATTGAGCAGGATGCTGATATTGTAGCTTTCCTATATCGTGAAGATTACTATGACCGTGAAACGGAAAATAAAAATACGATTGAAATTATCATTGCAAAACAACGTAATGGTCCGGTAGGTTCAGTAGAGCTTGCGTTTGTTAAAGAATTTAATAAATTCGTTAATTTAGAACGACGCTTTGAGGATGGGGCATAAAGGCAGTATAAAAAAGAAACACATTTCTTATAATAAGATGTGTTTCTTTTTTTATGGGATAAAGATAAGGCTTTCATAAGGTGAAAATATAATTCTTACGAACGAAAATGATTTTTAATAAAAAAATGTTCGCTTTTTGGTTGACTTCTTTTTCGGTTTTGGTACAATTATATTGTTTGAATAGATCGTTTGAAAATTGCGGAGGTGCTTTAATAATGTCTTCAGTAGTAGTTGTAGGAACACAATGGGGCGACGAAGGAAAAGGTAAAATCACTGATTTTCTTTCTGAGCATGCGGAAGTAGTTGCAAGATATCAAGGTGGAAATAACGCGGGACATACAATTGTTTTCGGCGGAGTTAAATATAAGTTACACTTAATTCCATCTGGTATTTTCTATAAAGAGAAAATTTGTGTAATCGGAAATGGCTTAGTAGTAGATCCGAAAGCATTACTTGAAGAGTTAAAATACTTACACGACCGTGGTGTAAGTACTGATAATTTACGTGTAAGTAACCGTGCACACGTTATTTTACCTTATCACTTAAAACAAGATGAGTTAGAAGAGGCTAGTAAAGGTGATAACAAAATCGGTACAACGAAAAAAGGTATCGGTCCTGCATATATGGATAAAGCTGCTCGTATTGGTATCCGTATGGCTGATCTTTTAGACCGTGAAGCATTTAAAGAGAAGCTTGAGCGCAATTTAGTAGAGAAAAATCGTTTGTTTGAAAAAATGTACGATACAGAAGGTTTCAGCGTAGAGGAAATCTTTGAAGAGTACTTCGAATATGGACAACAAATCGCACAATATGTATGCGACACATCTGTTGTATTAAATGATGCACTAGATAACAATCACCGTGTATTATTTGAAGGTGCACAAGGTGTTATGCTTGATATTGACCACGGTACGTACCCGTTCGTTACATCTTCTAACCCGATTGCGGGTGGTGTAACAGTTGGAACTGGAGTTGGCCCTGCGAAAGTTACTCGCGTTGTAGGTGTATGTAAAGCATATACAAGCCGTGTTGGTGACGGTCCATTCCCTACTGAACTTAATGATGAAATTGGTCATCAAATTCGTGAAGTTGGTCGTGAGTACGGAACAACAACTGGTCGTCCGCGCCGCGTAGGTTGGTTCGATAGCGTTGTTGTAAGACATGCGCGTCGTGTTAGTGGTTTAACGGATCTATCATTAAATTCTATCGACGTTCTAACAGATATTCCAACTCTTAAAATTTGTGTTGCTTACAAATACAATGGCGAAGTTATCGATGAAGTTCCAGCAAACTTAAACATTTTAGCGAAATGTGAGCCTGTATATGAAGAGCTTCCAGGTTGGACAGAAGATATTACTGGTGTAAAATCATTAGACGAGCTTCCTGAAAATGCAAGAAAATACGTAGAACGTGTTTCTGAGTTAACAGGAATTCAATTATCTATGTTCTCAGTTGGACCAGATCGTAACCAAACGAATATTGTTCGTAATGTATACGAAGCTTAATTGATATTTTTAGAAAAAACTCATGTCCGCATGAGTTTTTTCTTATCTTTTATAAAAAAATGAAAAAAAGTATTGCGAAGAATACAGAATACATGTTATGATACATCTTGTCGTCACGAAAATATGACGTTGGTGAGTATGAGCCATTAGCTCAGTTGGTAGAGCATCTGACTTTTAATCAGAGGGTCGAAGGTTCGAATCCTTCATGGCTCACCATTTTATTTTTCGTGGCCCGTTGGTCAAGTGGTTAAGACACCGCCCTTTCACGGCGGTAACACGGGTTCGAATCCCGTACGGGTCATGTTTTTTTTATGCTTATTTTTGGTCCCGTGGTGTAGTGGTTAACATGCCTGCCTGTCACGCAGGAGATCGCCGGTTCGACCCCGGTCGGGACCGCCACTTTTGTTTATACCACCATTAGTGGTTTTATATATAGTTTTGGCTCGGTAGCTCAGTCGGTAGAGCAGAGGACTGAAAATCCTCGTGTCGGCGGTTCGATTCCGTCCCGAGCCACTCTCAGGATATTAAGTGGGCCCACTTAATATCCTTTTTATTTATGTAATTTTACAAAACTGAGTAGTTATTTTAAAATAGAACGAGGAGCCTCTAGCAGTTGAAGCTAGAGGTTTTTCTATAGATCGTATAGGATGCCGTGTAAAAGTGGATCATACATGAGTCTATGAGAATAGAGGAGAAAATACTTAAACAAAGGATGCGGTCATATAGGACATACTATGTAAACATCGATATGTTTAGGGATTATTGACCATATTTTTATAAGGAGGAAATAGACGATGATGGGAAAGAAAATTTTAGTAGTTGATGATGAAAAGCCGATTGCAGATATTTTGAAGTTTAATCTAGAAAAAGAAGGTTTTGAAATAGTAATGGCGCATGATGGTGATGAAGCAATTGAAAAAGCTAATGAAGAACAACCAGATATGGTTTTATTAGATATTATGCTACCGGGTAAAGATGGATTAGAGGTTTGCCGTGAAATACGTAAAAGTTCAGAAATGCCGATTATTATGCTTACAGCAAAGGACTCTGAGATTGATAAAGTATTAGGGCTTGAGCTTGGGGCAGATGATTATGTAACGAAGCCATTTAGTACGAGGGAATTACTTGCTCGTGTGAAGGCGAATTTACGCCGTCATCAACAAGGTGGTTCTGCAGAAAAAGAAGAAAATACAGAAATGGTTATTGGACCAATTGTTATTAATCCAAATGCATATAGTGTAACGAAGCGCGAGGAAAATATCGAGCTTACACATCGTGAATTTGAGTTGCTACATTATTTAGCGAAACATTTAGGACAAGTTATGACACGCGAACATTTATTACAAACAGTTTGGGGTTATGACTATTTTGGAGATGTGCGCACAGTAGACGTAACAGTACGTCGTTTGCGTGAAAAAATTGAAGATAATCCAAGCCATCCTACTTTAATTGTAACTAGACGTGGAGTAGGGTATTACTTGCGTGACCCAGAGCAGGAATAGTATATGAAGAAAGTTGGTTTTTTTCAATCTATTCATTTAAAATTTGTGCTTATATATATGCTATTAATATTAATAGCGATGCAAGTTATTGGGGTTTATTTCGTAAGGGAATTAGAGAAGAGCCTAGTACAAGGTTTTAGGGATTCTTTAACGCAGCAAACAAACTTATTATCATATAACTTGAAACAAGAGTTTAAAAAAAGTTATACAAAAGCAGAAACAGAGTCAACAGATGAAACCATTAAAACTTCTATTCGAAAATTTGCCTCTGATCAAAAGAAAGTTATACAAGAGGTAAGTGTATTTGATTCGCATAGAAAGTTATTGGCTATTTCAGATGAATCAAAGCAGAATAAGGTGAATAGAACATCAACTGATATAGCTGTTCAGCGAGTGTTAGTACAAAAAAAGCCAGAAGTGAAAATTGAGAAGGATGGTAGTACAGGCCATCGTGTTCAAGTTATGCTTACTCCGATTCTAGATGATAATGGCAAGGATGCGCTTGGTGTTATATACATCGTTGCATCTATGGAAGATGTATATAAACAAATGAAGGATATAAATCAAATTTTTGCTACGGGAACAGTAATTGCCTTATTAGTAACGGCCGTACTTGGGATTTTATTGGCTCAAACAATTACAAGACCAATTTCAGATATGCGGAGACAAGCAATCGAAATGGCAAAAGGAAATTATTCGAGAAAAGTAAAAGTGCATAGCCATGATGAAATTGGACAACTGGCATTATCCTTCAATAATTTATCAAAAAAATTACAACAAGCTCGTTCTTCTACAGAAAGTGAAAGGCGCAAATTATCATCCGTTTTATCACATATGACAGATGGAGTAATTGCTACTGACCGAAAAGGGGATATTATTTTACTAAATGACCCTGCGGAAAAGATGTTAAATGTTTCTCGTGAAACAGCGCTCGATCAATCTGTTTTAGAGGTATTAGGGATACAGGAAGAATTTACGCTCGATCATTTATATGAAGAGCCAGATTCTGTGTTATTAGATTTTAGTACGAGAAACGAACCATATATTTTACGTGCTAGTTTCTCTGTTATTCAAAAAGAAACAGGGAAGGCCAATGGCTTAATTGCTGTACTATATGATGTAACAGAGCAGGAGCGTATAGAAGGGGAACGCCGTGAGTTTGTGGCGAATGTCTCTCATGAATTAAGGACGCCATTAACGACGATGCGCAGTTATTTAGAGGCACTTACAGATGGAGCGTGGCAGGATCCGAATATTGCACCACAATTTTTAACGGTTACACAAGAAGAAACAGAAAGAATGATTAGACTTGTAAATGCGTTGTTACAGCTATCTAAACTTGATAGTACAGAGCACCGTTTAATGAAAGAATGGGTCGACTTTACTGATTTCTTTAATAATGTTATTGATCGCTTTGAAATGTCTAAAGAGCAAAATGTAAGTTTCAAACGATCTTTCTCTAAAAAATCTAGGTTTATTGATATGGATACTGACAAAATTACTCAAGTGCTGTATAACATTATTTCTAACGCATTAAAGTATTCACCAGAAGGTGGAACAGTAACATATCGCTTACGTGATCGCGGTGATTTATTAGAAATTAGCGTAAGTGACCAAGGAATGGGTATTCCAAAAGAAAACGTTGATAAAATCTTTGAACGTTTTTATCGCGTAGATAAAGCTCGTTCAAGACAAATGGGTGGTACGGGACTTGGATTAGCAATTGCAAAAGAAATGATTGAGGCACATGGTGGCTCTATTTGGGCGAAGAGTGAAGAAGGAAAAGGGACAACTATTTATTTCACGTTACCAATGGCAGCAGATGAAGAGGACGATTGGGAATGAGTATGGAAAACTTTAAAACAATAGTTTTAATTAACCTAGTCGTAATTAGCCTATTTCTTACTTTTAACCTATGGACGTATGTGCCAGATTCTACATCCATGCAAAACGCGAAATTTGTACAGGGCAATGAAGGAACGAATCAAACTAAAATTGCCGATGTTGTCCGTCCTACTTCTATCATCGTGCATAAAGATAAAAATCATTATGGGAGCAGAAGAGAGGCAGATATAGAATCAATCTATAAGCCTCTGGAAGTAGGGGAACTACATGAGTTTAGAGAGATATCAATCACTAAGGGTGATTTCCTGTCCTATGTGCATGGTGAAGGGAAAATTGAACTTGTTTTCCCTACCGATATCCCATTTGATGCAGTTAAATCCATGTTTAACATGAAAGAGAAAGGTACAGATAAGCCTAAACATTTTAATCGTATTCTTCTTGATCCTTCTAGAAGTAAGGATCAAGAAATTAAAATTAACTTTGTTTCTGATGGTGATAACTTTAAAATATATGAGGCAAAATTAAGTGGCGTGTATTTAAAAGATATTGTAAATGCCCAAAATCAATTTATAGTATCAGCAAAGCCTTATTTTGATTATCAAATCAATGATATGAAAAAGTTATTTTTACCAGATGGAACGACAGAGTTAAACAATATAACATATATCTCATCTAATTTAGCAGTGGATACGTTTAAGAATGCTCTGTTTAGTGATCCTCGTTATTTAAGTCCAATTACTGAGATATCGAAAGAAACATTTACAGATGGTATTAGATCTATGGAAATTGAAGACGATCGTCACATGCTAAAGTATAAAAACTCTTCTGTCTTAACTGAGAAAACGATAGATAATTTAATGCTGTTACAAAAAAGCTTTGAATTCGTAAGTGGTCACAGTGGAAGTTTGGATTCATATCGTTTGGACTATATGAATAAAGGAGAGACAGTGTTTCGCTTACATGAAGATGGATATTCCGTATTCAATACAGATGGATTAGCTGAATTGAGACAAAAATGGGGATCAGAAGAAGTAATGGAATATGAAAGACCGTTGCTGTCTTTAAATACTAAAGGCATAGAACAGAAGGTTACTCTTCCGTCAGGGCATGTTGTAATAGCATCTCTAGAAAATAATCCAGAGATAAAGAAACAAGTAATTAAGGATATTGGTATTGGATACAAGTTATCACTAGATGGACAAGTAGTTCGACTACAACCAATTTGGTATGTAAAGCTTGTTGAAGGTGAAACAGGTAAACAGAAAATCTATGAGTGGAGTGAGGGAGGACTAAATGGATTGGGATCGGATTAAAACCATATTTATTGTGACCTTTTTTGTTTTGGACCTCTTTCTCATTTTTCAATTCATTCAAAAGCAAGATAGTAATCAATTGGAGCTTATTGCAGAAACAAAGATAGATCAAGAATTAAAGGCAAACAAAATTACTATAGGGAATATCCCTAAGGAACCGAAAAAAGAGTCGTTTATTAGAGCGGAAAATAAAGCCTTTAAAGAAGATGATATACAGTCTTTGAAAAATCAAACGGCGCATATACAAAATATGTACAAGATAGAAAGTAAGCTAAAAGAGCCTTTTTTAAATACGAAATCATTATCAAAAGATAAGTATAATGAATTTTTGAAGAACTATGTATTGGATGGACAAAAGTATGAATTTGGAGCGGTGAAAGACTCTAAAATTTATTTCTTCCAAAAATATAAAGATAAGCCTATTTTCTATAATAATCAGGCGATGATTGTTGTGGAATTAAATGAAAAAAATGAACTTGTTTCATATACGCAGACAATGCTAACTGATTTAAAAGAAATGGGCGAAGGTGAAAAAACGAAAGAGCAAGAAATTATTACGGCTCAAACAGCTTTAGAAAATTTGTATTTAAAAAATAAAATTCATGGAAATACGCATGTTAAAGAAGCACAAATTGGCTATGCCACTCTTACCGCATCTACTTCTAATAACCAAGTACTTGCTCCAACGTGGAATTTAAAAACGGAGCAGAAACAGGACTTCTTTGTGAATGCAATTGAAGGACAAGTTATGGAATTAGGGGAAAAGGAAAATCAAGTGGTTGATGAACATACTGGAGTGAGAAAGAATGGGGTTGCATTTTAGCGTACTTGCAAGTGGAAGTACAGGAAATATGCTATACGTAGGAACCGATGAAAAAAAATTACTAGTCGATGCAGGTTTAAGTGGTAAAGCGACAGAGGCTTTATTTAAACAAGCAGAACTGAATATAAATGATGTATCAGGTATTCTTGTAACACATGAGCATAGTGATCATATTAAAGGGTTAGGTGTATTGGCGCGTAAATATGATTTACCCGTTTATGCGAATGAGAAAACATGGAATGCAATGGAACATTTAATAGGAAATATCCCAACTGAGCAAAAATTCATTTTCTCAGTTGGGGATGTGAAAACATTTGGTGATATTGAAGTCGAATCATTTGGAGTTTCTCATGATGCGGCAGAACCGATGTTTTATGCTTTCCATAACAATAATAGGAAATTAGCACTTATTACAGATACGGGATACGTAAGCGACCGTATGAAGGGCGTTATTAAGGGAGCTAATGCTTTCGTATTTGAAAGTAATCATGATGTGGAAATGCTTCGTATGGGACGTTACCCATGGAGCATTAAACGACGTATTTTAAGCGACGTTGGGCATGTTTGTAATGAAGATGCTGCATTAGCAATGGCAGATGTAATTACAGATGAGACAAAGCATATTTATTTAGCCCATTTAAGCTTAGATAATAACATGAAAG
Organism: Bacillus sp. CH_48; assembly: GCF_038008465.1. Lineage (NCBI taxonomy): Bacteria > Bacillati > Bacillota > Bacilli > Caryophanales > Bacillaceae > Bacillus > Bacillus sp. CH_48. The sequence goes on from NZ_JBBOZF010000001.1 coordinate 1,547,965, forward strand.
AACTAGCTCGTATGTCAGTATCACAAGTACTAGAGGAAAAAGGATTTGGAGTGGGTGAATCCTTTGAAATTCACGATACAGATCCAAAAATGCCTACAAAAATTCAATACGTATAATTCTTCATTTTAGTAAACAATAAAGGTGAATATAGTTGTTTTCAGGAAGATGGGTGAACAAATATGTCCTTTATTGATGAAGAAAATTATCGTATGAAACGTGCAGGGAAAAAGAAGCATAAAGGTATAGTTCTTTCTAGTATAGCGGGAACAATTGTAGGAGCTTCTTTATTTGCGTTTGGAGCTCCTTTATTTTCAAATTCTGCTGATACGCTTCCGCAAGCTGAAGCAAGCGGAAGTAATATGGCCGAAGCTCAAGGAATTAAACAGATTAGCTTTGTAGATGCTGTTGACCGTGCATCTGAAGCTGTTGTGGGCGTTATTAACATTCAACGAGATAACTTTTCAGAGGCAGATTCAGAGGCTGGTACAGGATCAGGAGTAATTTATAAAAAGACAAATGGTCAAGCTTATATTGTAACGAATAATCATGTTGTAGCTGGAGCGAATCGTATTGAAGTAAGTTTAAGTGACGGTAAGAAGGTTCCTGGAAAAGTATTAGGAACCGATGTAGTCACAGATTTAGCTGTATTAGAAATAGATGCAAAGCATGTGAAAAAAATAATTGAAATCGGCGATTCTAATACTGTTCGCAGAGGAGAGCCAGTCATTGCGATTGGAAATCCACTCGGACTGCAATTCTCTGGAACTGTTACACAAGGTATTATTTCAGCTAATGAACGTATTGTCCCTGTAGATTTAGATCAAGATGGACACTATGATTGGCAAGTAGAAGTGTTACAAACGGATGCGGCGATTAATCCGGGGAATAGTGGCGGTGCGCTTGTAAATGCAGCAGGACAATTAATTGGTATTAATTCAATGAAAATTGCTGCAAAAGAAGTAGAAGGAATCGGACTTGCTATTCCGGTGACTAGGGCTGTTCCGATTATGAATGAACTTGAGAAGTATGGAAAAGTAAGAAGGCCGTATGTTGGGATTGAACTTAGGTCATTAAATGAAATTCCAAACTATTATTGGTCAAAAACATTACATTTACCAGGTACTGTAACAGAAGGAGTTTGTATTTTGGATGTGAAAAGTCCTTCGCCAGGCGCAGATGCTGGTTTAAGAGAACATGATGTTATTGTGGCAGTAGATGGAAAACCGATTCGCGATATTATTGGATTCCGCACGGCCTTATATGATAAGGAAATTAATGATAAAATGACTCTTACGTTTTATCGTGGTACAAAAAGAGTAACAACAACAGTGAAATTAGGCATTCAAAAGTATTAAAAACAGGAGGGCCTACCTCCTGTTTTCTATTGTAGAAAAGTGAGGTGAAGAAAATGAATTTACCTTGTTGTTTAGAACATGTTGAATTAGCGTTAGATATTATTGTGGATGAGTGTGAAGTTGCGCCGGTTATCAACAATGTGGATAACTCAGAAAAAGAGAAAAAAACATGTGAATTTTGTCAAAATGAGGCGACATATGTTGTATCGAACACAGATTCTCACACAATATGTGGGTAGTGTTTGTGGATATGTGGATAAGTTTTGTGGATAACATGTTTGTAAGGTGGATGATACGTGTGAATATCTCGATTATTTCAATTGGGAAATTAAAAGAAAAATATTTGAAACAAGGTATAGCAGAATACTTAAAACGATTATCAGCATACGCAAAAGTAGAAGTAATTGAATTGCCCGATGAAAAGGCGCCAGAAAATTTAAGTGAAGCAGAAATGTTAATTGTAAAGGAAAAAGAAGGTATACGTATACTGGATAAAATTTCTGATGACACGCATGTGATTGCATTAGCTATAGAAGGAAAGCAAAAGTCATCAGAAGAATTTGCGGTAAGTCTAGATCGCCTTGCTACATACGGAAAGAGTAAAGTCGCATTTGTAATTGGTGGATCACTCGGACTAAGTTCAGAAGTGATGAAGCGTTCAAACGAATCACTTTCTTTTTCAAAGATGACATTACCACACCAATTAATGCGATTAGTATTGCTTGAACAAGTGTATAGAGCGTTTCGGATTAATCGTGGGGAACCGTATCATAAGTAAGATATTCTATGTAAAATAAAAGTAAGACACTGATATTATCATATTTATTTTATTATGCCTATAACTGGAGGCTATGTGAATGGTAAGTGATCAGACGAGATATTCTAGGCTCGCGAATATAACAAAAATAATAAATACGAAATTAGAACTACGTGAAGTATTGCAGCGTGTGACAATGGCGATATCAGAGGAGATTGTTAGGTGCGATGCTGTTGGAATTTATTTACCACAGGAAGATGGAACATTTAGAGGGTTTGCAGGAAAACCAGAGACCATAAATGGCGTAACGCTCGATACTCAGGTAATTGATCCTGAAATAGACTTACTGGCAAAAGAAGTTATTGAAACGAAAAAAACCATCTATATTCCTGATACCTCAAAGGATCATCGACCAGATCCGAGACCAGTTGATGCGTTTAAAATTAAGTCCTTATTAGCTCTGCCTATCTCATTTAGGCAAGAGTTATTTGGTCTGGTTTTTTTATTTGATTATGGGATTCCGATGAACTTAACAGATTCAGAAATTCAAAGTGTTGAAGCTTATGTAAATATGGCCGCGGTCGCAATTCAAAACGCAAATAATTTAACACAAAAGGAAAACCTTATTGCTGAGAAGCAGCTGTTACTAAATGTTACCCGTGATTTATCAATGTGTTCTTCGATACAGGAGAGTTTTGATAAATGCTTTTTTTACTTAGAACAGATTTTAGAGAGTAAAAATATGACTGCCCATCTTCTAGATCCGCTAGATAAAACAACGATTAAAACAACGAAATTAAGTAAGGGCTGTGATTGGACAGAAGCGGATCGGACAGAGAAAAGCTATGAAGCCAAGATCCAAGAGGTTATTCAAACAAAAAATATAGATAGTAAGGATCTATTGATGATTCCATTGGTTTCAGTGGGAGAAGTATTAGGGGTAATCGTCGTTGGCAAAGAAGGAAAAGCTCACAATTACGATAATTCTCAAATTCAACTAGCAAAATCTATCGTTGATGCCACAGCCCCTACGTTTTCAAATTTGTTATATATGGATCAACTAGAAAGCATAGTGAAAGAGCGAACGGGAGAGCTAGCTGCTGCTAATGAAAAAGTTATAAGTGTGATTGAATGTATTACGGATGGATTCTTTACTTTAAATAATAAATGGGAATTTACGTACGTAAATAAGCACCAATATTTTCCGCAAAGAAAAACAGCAAAAGATGTATTAGGAAAGAATATATGGGATGTTTTCCCGAGTGACATCGACACAGTTATGTATAAGGAATTTCATCGTGTGATGTCAGAGCGAACTACAGTTCATTTCGAATTTCTTTCTACTGCAGATGAATATTGGCACGAAGTTATTGCATACCCGTATGATGATGGTATTTGCTGTATTTTTAAAAACATAACGGAAAAAAAGAAATATGAACAGGAATTGAAAAGATTATCTAACATTGATTTAATAGGGCAAATGGCAGCAGGTATCAGCCATGAAATTAGAAATCCAATGACAACGGTACTAGGATTTTTGCAGTTATTAAAAGAAGAGAATACCTATGAGAAACATAATAAGTACTTTCATTTAATGATTGAAGAACTTAACCGTGCCAATTCTATTATTACTGAATTTCTCTCAATGGGTAATACAAGGAAATTAGATTTGCAGATGTTAGATTTAAATTCAATTATCCGCGATATTATCCCTTTAATAAAGATTGATACGTATAATCAAAATAAATATATTCAAGTCGATACAAATGACATTCCGGAATTACTTTTAAATCGTAATGAGATACGGCAATTATTAATGAATCTATATCGTAATGGCTTAGAAGCGATGAATACAGGGAAAGTTCTAACCATTAGCACCTACAAGGAAGGTCAAAATTGTGTGGTGCTTGCAGTGCACGATCAAGGAAAAGGTATCAGGCCTGAAGTCTTAGAGAAACTGGGTACGCCATTTTACACGACCAAAGATAATGGAACTGGATTGGGGTTAGGTGTATGTTATGCCATTGCTGCCCGCCATAATGCAAAAATAGAAATTCAAACAGGATCGGAAGGCACTACCTTTTTTGTTAAATTTAATTATAAAGATAATAAAAATTAAACTTATTTAGATTAGTTACGGTGAACTGTATCATAAATATTGATCCGAAATTAATCATGCCTTGTGTACCAACATGAAGTATTATTGACTGTATATTGAATAAAAAATATAATCAAGAAAAAAGCACTTATCTTTACAAGATAGAGTGCTTTTTTATACGCATTTTATTATTTTAGATTTAACCGATATGTAATGAAGATGTACAGTAAATATGGGGGTATGCAAGTGCCTGGTGAAATCAAGTATACTCAATATAGGAAAAAAGAAGTATTAGATGTACTTAGGGGGGATTAACATATTTAAGGAAGATATGAAAAAAATATTGGCATCATTACTAAAAAATCCATTAGTAATAATCGTATACTGGATTTTTTGTTATGAGTTAGCTTTATTATGTATGTATGGGAGAATGAATAATAATATTTATATTTGGTTATTATCTATAGCATTTCTAATACTTATCATTATATTTACTACAATTAAAATTGTGAAAAATAGGGAACGCGAATCATCCAAATTATTAAATGTAAAGGGATGGAAATACATTTCTGTTCTAATACTTATCCTTATAACGTCTTTTTATGGGATAAAAATTTATAAAAGTGCAACGAATTATGGCGGTAAACTAGCATGGTTTATAGAAAGCGTAAAAAACGAAAGATCAGTTAAACTTGAGCGTGATAATATATATAAGTATGGTGTAGAGGGCATTTTTGAAGATATAAATAAGAAATATACTTTGCCAAAGAAGTTATATATGTCGGATGATTTTACTTTGGAATTTAAATCAGATGGAACAATTACATCATTTGATACTTTTCTTTATGGGAAAAATGCTGCTGGAAAAGAGGAAAGCTACTTAATATCTTATAATAAAAATAAATCAAAAGATATTTTTGTAGGATTAAATGGGTATGTTAACGCTGATTATAATGAAGATAAATTAGTAAAACCTTTAATTAAAACAGTTCAAGCCATTCCAGTTAAACAAACTGTAAGTAAGTGGAATGAAGATAAGTATGGGCTGGTCTATTATGGGAAAAGGAACTGGGGTTACAACAGAGAAGGAATTATTAATATTAATAAAGATGGGAAATTAGAGAAGCTTGAAGAAGCAAAGTCCGAAATAATTGGATATACGGTATCTATATTTATCCCTGGAAAAGAGAAAGAGGTAGTACCTGCTAGATATAATTTACTAGGTGACCCAAATTGGAGTAAGGAAAGTAGTTCTAAAAAGAAAAAGAAGAATTTAACTAATAATAATGAGCAATTTTACTTTTCAAAAGAAGTTGGTTATAAACTAGATGTCACAGATAAAGCATTAGGGAGCACCTTTTATTCACTAAGCAAGACAATTGATGGAGGGGAAACATGGGGAGTTATAAATGAAGACCCGTTCAATGAAGCGGTAGGTAGTGCATCAGGAATCATCTTTTTTAATGAAAAGCTCGGATTTTTAAGGGCAGCCAGACCCTCTGGAAATGAAGGGAGGTTATACCGTACAGATGATGGGGGTATAACTTTTAAAAAGTTGAGCTATACAAATTATGAAGTGAAACTAGAAAGTGGACAGGCAATAAATCCGTTTGATTTTCCTAATATGCCTTATGAGAAGGATGGAGTTTTTAACATGCTAGTAGGGCAAGGAGCAGATGGAGACTACAATGGTAATAGTAGTATACTTTATCAATCAAAAGATCAAGGTGAAACATGGGAGTATGTAAAAGAGGTTAAAGATAATTAATAGTGGGAAAGACCATTGGACAAAAATTACCGATGGTCTTTTAAACATTATTAGATGGTATGTACATTTCCTAAAATAAGTATGTTTCTATTTCTATAAAAATATGCTGTAATATGAAGAGGAAAAAGTATAAGTAGTTAGAGAAGTGAGGAATTAAAGGTGAAGAAGTTTAAGAAGTTTTACTTGGAGATTACGAGTGTGTGTAATCTTGCGTGTAGCTTTTGTCCGCCGACGGAAAGGCAGAAGCAATTCATTTCTGTAGAGGATTTTGCTAAAAGATTAGACCAAATTAAACCTCACACAGACTACATTTATTTGCACGTGAAGGGTGAGCCGTTGCTCCATCCGAAAATAGATCAGCTATTAGACTTAAGTCATGAAAAAGGGTTTAAAGTTAATATTACAACGAACGGAACGTTAATTAATAAGAGAAGGCATAGGCTGTTAAATAAGCCCGCGTTAAGACAAATGAATTTTTCACTGCATAGTTTTGATGGACACCCAGGTTCGCAAGATAAAGAGGGCTATGTAAGGAGTATACTTTCCTTCATTAGGGAAGCGACAAGTCAATCAGATTTAATTGTATCGTTAAGGTTATGGAATTTAACTCAGGATAATAAAACAAATGCTGAAATCCAGAAAAATAGAGAGTTATTATCCATAATTGAAAATGAATTTGATCTATCTTATCAGATTGAAGAGAAGCTTACACCAGGAAAAGGTATAAAAATTGCAGAACGTGTCTTTATTAATCAAGACTATGAATTCCAGTGGCCAGCATTACATGAAGAAGAGGATGACGGGAAAGGATTCTGTCATGGACTTCGTAATCAGGCAGGGATTTTAGCGAATGGGACGGTTATTCCTTGTTGTTTAGATGGTGAAGGGATTATTAACCTTGGAAATATTAATAATGATTCATTTTCTAACATTATAGAAGGTGAAAGAGCAACAAACATTGTCGATGGATTTTCAAAAAGAGTTGCGGTTGAAGAGCTTTGTAGGAAATGTGGATATCGTAAAAGGTTTGGGAAGTAAATATGAAATAAGCCCTCATAAAGCGAGGGCTTATTTTTTATTCTTGATAAGAATGCTCTAATTCATCAATTAATGAACCAACGTAAGAAACAGCTTTACGGATTGCATCTGATTTTGACATATCTACTCCGGCATGTTTCATTAGTTCAAGTGGTTTCATTGTACCACCAGCGCGAAGCACATCTAACCAGCGATCAATAGCAGGTTGTCCTTCCTCTTTAATCATTTGAGCTATTGCAGTAGCTGTAGTGAGGCCTGCGGAATATGTGTAAGAATATAGACCCATATAATAATGAGGCTGACGCATCCAAGTTAAGCCCGCACCTTCATCGATTTCTACAGAATCTCCCCAGAATGTCGAAAGGACATTTGTTTTAATTTCAGTTAAAGTTGTAGCTGTAAGGGCCTGTCCTTCTTCTGCTAGAGCATATACCCTACGTTGATATTCACCCTCAAGTAAATGAGTAACAAAGTTGTGATAATATGTGCCGAGTAGTTGTAGAATGACCCATCTGCGCATTCTCTTATCGTCAGTAGTCGCTAGTAAATGCTGAGCTAATAGTAATTCATTCATAGTTGATGGTGCTTCAACAAAGTACATAGATGGGCGTACGTTCATGATACGTTGGTTTTTATTTGCTAAATAGAAATGACCAGCATGTCCAAATTCATGTGCTAATGTGAAGCATCCACGCATCGTATTTTGCCATGTAATTAAAATATAGGGATGAGAGCCGTATGGACTTGAGCAAAATGCCCCGGTTGATTTGCCTACGTTATCTGCAAGATCTACCCATCTTTCTTTGAATCCTTTTTGGATTATTGAACTATATTCATCGCCTAATACTTTTAAAGAATCTTGAATGAGCGTGCCTGCTTCTTCATAAGTAATAGCTGGATTAAATTCGGGATCTAAAGGTGCATGTAAGTCGCAGAAAAGCATTTGATCGAGTCCTAATACTTTCTTTTTTAAATCTGCAAAACGGCGCATATGAGGTGCTAATTCTTTATAAATAATATCAAGTTGGTTGTTATACATTTCAAGTGGAACTCTTTGTGGTTCTAATAGCATATGGGTAACGGATTCATATTTACGTAAACGAGAAAGTGTTACTTGTTTTTTAACTTCAGTAGCATATGTTGTGGCAATTGTATTTTTATATTGTTTTAGTGTGGAAACAAATGATGAATATGCTTTTCGACGTATATATGTGCTTGGAGAAAATTCATATTTGCTTTCAAATAATGAGAATGAAACAGGGAGTTCGTTTCCTTGTTCGTCTTGTATAGAAGTGAAATCCATATCGGCCAATTTAGTCATGCCGTAAATTTTGTATGGAGAACTATGAACTTCGCCAAGTGCAGCAAGTGCTTCTTCTGTTTCAGGAGAGAGTGTGTGCTGCCTTTTTTTGAGTATCTCTAGTAACGACTTACGGAAAGGTTCAAGTTTTGTTTCGTCAGTTAAATATTTTTCAATTGTTCCTTCTTCAAGTGAGAGAATTTCATTATGGATAAAGGATAGTGCAGTATGTACTTTCGTCCATAAAGCAGAAATTTTGGAAGAGTTCGCTTGAATAACTGGATTTGTACGATCAGTAGATTCTTTTAAATTTGCATATGAATACAGTTTTGTTAACTTCATTAAAAGCTCTTCTTCTAAAAGTAGGCAATTTAATAAAGTTGTGGAGTTGGTATGTAAACGTCCTTTAAATGTATCAAGTTTCTGTATATCATTTTCTAATACGTTTAATGCGGTATGCCATTCGGCATCAGAATTATACAAATCGGATAAATCCCATGTTAGTTCAGCAGGCACCTCTGCGCGATTAAGGCGATTTTCCATTACATTTTTCAAGTCTATCTCCTCCTCATTAAGACTATTTAAAAACATGATACTAGAAAATTCAATAAAATAAAAATATTTTATGTTTTTATATATTAAAAAGAAGGACAAGCACTTTTATGCTTGTCCTTCTTTTTAAATTTAAGAATTAATATACTTTATCGCCGTTGAAAATCGAGTTTTTCACGACAACATAATCTACAGTACGAATAGCATCTAATTTTGTTCCGCCAGCGTAAGAGATAGAAGATTGAAGATCTTGTTCCATTTCGATTAACGTATCTTCTAAAGAACCTTTATGCTCAACGAACATTTTCTTACCTTCAACGTTTTTCTTCTCACCCTTTTGGAATTCAGAAGCAGAACCGAAGTATTCTTTATAAAGTTTGCCATCTCTTTCGATTGTTTCCCCTGGAGACTCTTCGTGACCAGCGAATAGAGAACCGATCATGACCATAGTTGCCCCAAATCGAATAGATTTAGCTACGTCGCCGTGTGTACGAATACCACCATCAGCGATAATTGGCTTACTTGCAGCTTTTGCACACCAGCGAAGTGCAGCTAGCTGCCAACCACCAGTTCCGAAGCCTGTTTTAATTTTAGTAATACAAACTTTACCAGGTCCAATACCAACTTTTGTTGCATCAGCACCAGCATTTTCTAATTCTCTTACCGCTTCTGGAGTTCCAACGTTTCCAGCGATAACGAAGCTCTCTGGTAAATGCTTTTTTATATGTTGAATCATGTTGATCACAGCATTAGAATGACCGTGTGCGATATCAATCGTGATATATTCAGGTGTAATTTGCTCAGCAGCTAATTGTTGTACGAATTCATATTCGTCCTCTTTTACACCAACGCTGATAGAAGCGATTAATCCACGTGATTGCATATCTCTAATGAATGAGATTCGTTTCTCTGGTTGGAAACGATGCATGATATAGAAGTAATTGTTTTCAGCTAAATAAGTTGCGATTCTTTCATCAATAATCGTTTGCATATTTGCAGGCACGACAGGTAATTTAAATTTATGTTTTCCTAAAGTGACAGTTGTATCACATTCAGAGCGGCTATTTACAATACATTTTGCAGGAATTAATTGAATATCTTCATAGTCGAATACGTTTTCCATCATTTACACCCCTAAAATACGAATATTTTATTTTTATTAATCAAAAATGTTCGTCCATAGGATAATTTACATTATTTTTATTAAGAAGTCAAAGGATTTCTTAACATTTTTTGAAAAACTAGATGTTACATCTGAAAAATAACGTTAAAAACGAATTTAAAATGTATTTTTATTTATATTGTTCGTTTATGGTAAAGATTGAAAAGTTGAGATAATTATATAAGGTTGTATGTATTCTTTTTATTTTTTTGGAGTGGGATGGAGGATACCATGAAAGAGTCAATGCTAACAATACGAGAAAAAGATGTTATCAATTAGTTGAACAATATATGAAATGATAAGGTTTATTTCTATATAAAAAGAGGAATCTGGTATGAACCACCTTTTTATGTAAGGTTTCAAGTATAATAAGTAGGGTAATAGTAACGTATACAAAAGATAAAAAAGAAAATAATACATAATAAAATGAGGTTAATATATGAGTAAAAAAAGTTTTTCTGATTATAAATTAAGTAAGGAAATTGTAAGGGCACTTACTGGGTTAGGATATGATCATCCAACAGAAGTACAAGGTGAGGTTATTCCAGTCGCATTACAAAAGAAGGATCTTGTTGTGAAGTCTCAGACTGGAAGTGGAAAAACAGCTTCATTTGGTATTCCACTTTGTGAAATGGTGGAGTGGGAAGAGAATAAACCACAAGCATTAGTTTTAACACCAACGAGAGAGCTTGCGGTGCAGGTAAAAGAAGATATTACAAATATAGGTCGATTCAAAAGGATTAAGGCTGCGGCAGTTTATGGGAAATCTCCATTTGCACGTCAAAAATTAGAATTAAAGCAAAAGACACACATTGTAGTTGGGACTCCTGGTCGTGTATTGGATCATATTGAGAAGGGTACCCTTTCTTTAGAGTGTTTGAAGTATTTAGTTATTGATGAAGCAGATGAGATGTTAAATATGGGCTTTATCGATCAAGTAGAGGCAATTATTGATGAATTACCTACAAAAAGAATGACAATGTTATTTTCAGCAACACTTCCAGAAGATGTTGAAAAATTGTCTCGTACATATATGAATTCACCAACTCATATTGAAATTAAAGCAGCTGGGATTACAACGGATAAAATTGAACATACTCTTTTTGAGGCGATAGAAGACGAGAAGTTTTCACTACTTAAAGATGTAACAATGATTGAGAATCCTGATAGTTGTATTATTTTCTGCCGTACACAAGAAAATGTAGATCATGTATATAGACAGCTAAAACGAGCTAATTATCCTTGTGACAAAATACATGGTGGTATGGTACAAGAAGATCGTTTTGAAGTCATGGATGATTTTAGAAAAGGAAAATTCCGTTATTTGGTAGCAACAGACGTAGCTGCGAGAGGAATTGATATTGATAATATTACACATGTTATTAATTATGATATTCCACTTGAAAAAGAAAGCTATGTACATCGTACTGGAAGAACGGGACGAGCTGGAAATAGTGGAAAAGCTATTACATTTATAACACCATATGAAAATAGATTTTTAGAAGAGATTGAGGATTATATTGGTTTTGAAATTCCAAAGGCAATTGGACCTTCAAAAGAAGAAGTTATGAAAGAGAAAGCTGCATTTGAAGAAAAGATACATGCTAAACCAATTATTAAGAAAGATAAAAATGCGGACATAAACAAAGGCATTATGAAGCTGTACTTTAATGGCGGGAAGAAAAAGAAAATTAGAGCGGTAGATTTCGTCGGTACAATTGCTAAAATTAAAGGTGTTACAGCAGAAGATATAGGCATTATTACGATACAAGATAACGTTTCTTACGTTGAAATATTAAATGGAAAAGGACCACTTGTCTTGAAAGTCATGAAGACTACAACGATTAAAGGGAAACAATTAAAAGTTCATGAGGCAATTAAGTAAATAAAAAACTATCCACTTTAATAGGTGGATAGTTTTTTATTTATGATTTTTTCAAATCATCAACTAGTTGCTCTGCTAAACGTCTATACATATTACTCATAGTCACGAAGGATGTTAATAGTAGAAATTTTTCTAGCTTTGTACCTTCTAAGGAAGAAATCTTATTTACTTCTGTAACACGTTTATTTACGTCTTGTTTAAAGTTTTCGACATTGCTTGCAGTAAGAGCAAGATAATTTTTATATAACGCATTTAATTCAAATGAATCATCGTTTAATAAGGAGTCATTTATATTTTCTAATGAACTTTTTATGTCGTTAATGGAGAGAGCTCCCTTTAATTGGTAAATCAGGCTAATTAAAATCATATGCTCTTTTGAATACTTTTTATTTTTGATAGGGATGAATAGTTTCCCTTTTGCGTAATTATTAATCATCGTTTTTGTTAATACTTTTTCATCATCAGTTCTCGTTGTATCTGCATAAGTATTCTCAAATAGTTGGACAACTTGGTCTACATATAAGTCAACATTTGGAATATCCTCAAGTTTAATATTTTTTTCTAAATGTAATGTCTCAAGTAATTCATTTATATTTTCCACGTAGAATCCCTCACTTTTATAACTTAGTGGAACTTAATGTTTAATATATCTTTAAATATGGTATTACGAAACAAATGAATTGTAAATGTTGACCTTAAAAAGAAATGTGTATATAATTACATGTAGTTATCAAAACTACATGTAATTATATGAGGGGTGTTATTATGAATACTTATGTAAGGGAACCAGTTAACGCATTTACTCACTTAGGTGGAGCGATCTTATCATTTATTGCCTTATTAGCTATGCTTGTGAAAGTTTCTATTAAGATGCCATCATTTGCTGCAATTACAGCTGTTATTTTGTTTGGTATTGGAATGATGGTCCTTTATGCGGCGTCAGCTGTGTATCATAGTGTTGTGGCCAATGAACGTGTTATTTACTTCTTTAGGAAGCTAGATCATTCTATGATTTTTATATTAATTGCAGGTACATATGCACCCTTTTGCTTAATTACATTAAATTCAGCAAGTGGTTTGCTATTATTTTGTTTAGTCTATGCAACTGCGATTTGTGGTATTGTGTTTAAAATGTTTTGGTTTAATTGTCCAAGATGGTTATCGACAGCAATTTATATTACGATGGGTTGGTTAATTGTTTTGTTCTTTGCACCGTTAGCTGAGAATTTAAGTACAGGAGGTATTGTTTTCTTAGTACTTGGGGGCATTTTTTATACAATTGGTGGATTTATTTATGGCACAAAGCCAAAATGGCTAGAGTTTAAATATATGGGACATCATGAAATTTTTCATGTTTTTGTATTATTAGGTAGTCTTGCGCATTTTCTAAGTGTATATTGTTACGTAATTTAATAAAAAAAACGCCACATAATTTTTATTATGTGGCGTTTTTTTTATTACCTGATTAGAATCGTATATGTTATAAAATTATTATGGGATAAAATGTAAGTTTCTGTGTTCGCATGTTAAACATAGGATAAGAAATATGTGATATACTTTGAGAAGTTTATAATGAATGAAATATGGAGGACTATAATTATGGCAATACTTGTAACAGGTGGAGCAGGATATATTGGTAGTCATACATGTGTAGAATTACTAAATAGCGGTTACGAAGTTATAGTAGTGGATAATCTTTCGAATAGCTCGGTAGAATCCATAAATCGAGTGAAAGAAATAACAGGAAAACAATTTAAGTTTTATAAAGAAGATGTTTTAAATCGCGAAGCGCTTGACGCAATTTTTGAAGAAAATGTAATTGAAGCAGTTATTCACTTTGCAGGATTTAAAGCTGTAGGGGAGTCAGTAGCGATTCCATTAACATATTATCATAACAACATTACAAGCACGTTAGTGCTATGTGAAGTAATGCAGAAACATAATGTAAAGAAGATGATCTTTAGTTCATCTGCAACTGTATATGGTATCCCGGAAACGTCACCGATTACGGAGGAGTTTCCATTAAGTGCAACAAATCCATATGGTCAAACGAAATTAATGATTGAGCAAATTATGCGTGATGTAGCATTTGCAGATGCAGAATGGGGTATCGCATTACTTCGCTATTTCAATCCATTTGGTGCACACGAAAGTGGGCGTATCGGAGAAGATCCAAATGGAATCCCAAATAACTTAATGCCATATGTAACGCAAGTAGCAGTAGGTAAGTTAAAAGAATTAAGTGTATTCGGAAATGACTATCCAACGAAAGATGGAACAGGAGTCCGTGATTACATCCATGTTGTGGACTTAGCAAATGGTCACGTAAAGGCGCTTGAGAAAGTAATGAGTACAACAGGAGTAGATGCTTATAACCTGGGCACAGGCATGGGCTATAGTGTACTAGAGATGGTTGAAGCATTTGAAAAAGTTTCGGACAAGAAAGTTCCTTATAAAATCACAGAGCGTCGCCCAGGTGATGTGGCAGTATGTTTTGCTGATGCATCGAAAGCAAAGCGTGAATTAGGCTGGGAGGCAACACGCGGATTAGAAGAGATGTGTGCAGATTCTTGGAAATGGCAATCAAATAATAAAAATGGCTATTTAGAAGTTTAATGATGAATAAAAAAATGACCTTTGCTTAAAAGCAAGAGGTCATTTTTTATATTCATTTTTTATTAAGTTTATTACCTAACCTAGAAAAGAACGTTCCCTGTTTTATAGGAATATTTGACTGGCAACACGTGTAGGAATCGATACTTTCAATATTAGTAAAGGTATTGTTATAAATAAGGAAAATTATCGGAAAGGATATAGATGAGGGATCAACTGCCTGTAAAACCCCAACTGATTAAAGTTTTATTTTATGATCAGCCAGCAACACAAGAGCAATTTCAGCGAGCATATGTAAATTTATTAAAAGAAATTAAAGGTTTTGATTCAAGCCTATTCCTTATACAAAATTGAGGATTTGAAACAATCAAAAACTGTTAAGGGTTACTATCGCGTTTTAGGTCCGTAATACAATTTTCTCATAAGAAAGAATGTATTACGGACCACCACCTATTACATAATAGGAGGAATTAATGAATTCGAACAAGTTGTTTGTGATATACTGTGTTTCCCTCTTGACTTGTATATGGTGGGAGACTTCGTCCGAAACAATTTGCAATAATATTGGAGTGAGCGGGATAAGAAATACGTATTTCATACAAATCAATAGTCTCATCTAAATTAGCATAAAAGACTGCGAGATGATTGCCTTGTAAAACATATGGGAATTCTACTTCTGCATTTTCACCAATTAATACAGGTAACTTTACAGGATTAGAATAATTAGACCAATCCCACACTTCTATATTTACATAGTGAGCGTAATATGCATCTAAATTTACAATGTTTATGACCGCTGAAATAGTTGCAGGTTCTCTTGTTAATACACCTGTAGAGTGAAAAACAGAATGATTTGGATAATGAAGAGGCATAAATATCAAACCTTTCTTAAAATGATAGGATTTTACAATATCTTATGCTAGAAGGTAGTAGAATGAGATAGAGGAATGTATTATTTTATTCATTTTTTATGGAAATTGAAAGCGTATTATTGAAATGTATTCCAACACTTGTATCATCGCTAGAGTCCGTTTATAATCAAGGAATCCTAGTTCATGTTTTGATAGGATTATTTATTATTGAAAGCGTTTTAAGTTCGCTCCTTTTTAAGGTAGGAGGTCTGACTTATATAGATGAAAAATTATGTATGTAGTTTTAAATGGGAAGAAAAATAATATAAGTATCACTTTATAGTGTGGGGAGGTTAAAAGTGTGAAAGGTAAAGATTTTCACACGAGTATATATGGGTTATGTAGGATTATTACTTTCAGGGGCAGCTTTATTTTTAAATAGTCTTGTTATATTAGGGAAAGCAGAGATGAAAAGTGCGGGTGTTTTTAATTTATTTGTGGGTGCACTACAAATTATTATTCCGTTTTATTTGATCATGATTTCTGACCAAAGCAATTGGACAGTGTATTCATATGCGGCTACTTTCTTATTTGGATTAACCTATTTATATGTAGGTGTTACTTTTATAAAGGGAATGGATAGTAGTGGTCTAGGATGGTTTTGTATTTGGGTAGCAATTATAGCCTTATTCTATATGGTTGTTTCATTTGTTCAATTTCATGATGTTGTTAATGCGTTAACATGGTTTATGTGGGCATTACTTTGGTACTTATTCTTTGTGCTAAATACACAAAAAAAGAATATTAATCAATATCTCGGAAGAATCGCCTTCGTACAATCATGGGTAACATTGACTTTACCTTCACTATTTTATTTTATGGGAGTGTGGGGAGAGGGATTTGTATATGAACTATGGGTTTATGTATCAGTAATTTCTATTTTGTACTTTTGTTATTGTATTTTTAAATATAGAGTCCGTTAATATATTATCTGCATAAAAGCATGGAATCGTTAAACTGATTTCATGCTTTTTTTTATAGTAGCCTTTTATAATAAAAGAAGTAGTATTTTATAAATTGCAAAAATGGGGATGATGAAATTGAAGAAAGTGTTGGTGCTAGGAGGAACAAGATTTTTTGGTAAACATTTAGTAGAGTACCTTTTGCAAGCTGGACACGATGTAACAATTGCCACGAGGGGAGTTACTGAAGATTCTTTTGGTAACGCAGTAAAAAGAATAATTGTCGATAGAGAAGATGGAAAACTACTAGAAGAGCGTCTAGAAGGAAAAAGTTATGATATTGTATACGATAATTTATGCTATAGTTCAAATGCAGCGAAAATGGTATGTGAAGTTTTGAAAGGAAAAACGAAGAAGTATATTATGACATCTTCAATGGCTGTCTATGAACCTGCATTAAGCTTGTTAGAAGAGGACTTTAATCCATACGAATATGCAATTACATATGGAGATAGGAATGATTTTAATTATAGTGAAGGAAAGCGATTAGCCGAAGCGGTTTTATTTCAATATGCAACATTCCCAGTCGTTGCAGTGCGTTTTCCAGTTGTTATTGGAGAAAATGATTATACGAAAAGGTTACAATTTTACGTTGAATGTGTTGTGAACCAAAACCCTATCGTTGTGGATCATGTAGATGGAAATTTGTCATTTATACATGAAAAAGAGGCAGGAGAGTTTCTAGCTTGGTGCGGAATGGAAAATGTGAAAGGACCAATTAACGCCTGTAGTAACGGGGTAGTTTCTACGGAAGAAATTATTCATTTCATAGAAGAGAAGACGGCAATAAAAGCACTTATCCAGGAAGCTGGGGAAAATATAGCTCCTTATAATGAGGTAACTAACTGTACGTTACATAATGGAAAGGCTCGTGAATTTGGATTTTTGTTCCGAGAGCTGAAAATAGAAATAAAAAATGTTTTAAAACATTATATAAATACAATGAAGTAATCATAAATCCCCCGGTGGCAATCCGGGGGATTCTGGAGGATTTCGACAATACTGATTTTACATTACCAAATTTACCTTATACGTACGACTAATGTTTTTGCGATTGAATTGCTTGTAAATACTTCTCGTTTACTTGGTCCCAGTTTACTGTATGCCACCAGTTGGTAACAAACTCGGGGCGCCGATTTTGATACTTTAAATAATAAGCATGTTCCCATACATCAATTACGAGTAAGGGGATTTTTCCTTCTTGCAAAGGCGTATCTTGATTTGGTGTACTCATAACAGAGAGTTCCTCACCGTCAAGAACAAGCCATCCATAGCCACTTCCAAAACGACTAATAGCTGCTTTGGAAAGTTGATCTTTTAAGTTGTCAAAGGTATTGAAATAATAATCAATTACTTTTGCAACGTCTCCATTAGGCTCACCGCCACCTCGTGGGCTCATCACTTCCCAAAAAAGACTATGACAATAGTGACCACCACCGTTATTTCGTACAGCTGTAACAATTTCCTTCGGTAAAGCATCTAAATTACATAGCAATTCTTCTAAAGATTTATTATGTAATTCAGTATAATTTTCTAAAGTAGCATTTAAATTGTTTACGTATGTCGCATGGTGCTTTCCATGATGAATGGAAAGTGTATTGCTATCGATATGTGGCTCTAGTTCATCATAGTCATATGAAAGCTTTGGCAATTGAAATGAAGACATAACATTCCCTCCTTTCTATTCAAAAGTTGGTCTAGGTAAAAATACTTTACCTGAGTCAAAAATACACTCATTTTCTATGGAAGTCAATAGTAAGTTCGTTAATTTTCTGAAAAATATTACAATAAAAGTAACACTCTCGCTTTCATTTGTGACTCCTATCCTTTTTGCTTATACTGTAAAGTATCAGGGTTTTGTTGAAATAGAAGGAGATTGTTTATGAGTGAAACGAAACAATTAATAGAGGAAGCAAGTAATTTTATTACGATTTGTTATAAAGAGCTTCATAAAGAACAATTGATAGAAGAACGTATAAAAGAAATTCAAATTGAGGTAGAGAAGACAGGGACATATGAGCATACATTTGAAGAACTTGTTCATGGTTCACGAATGGCATGGCGTAACAGTAATAGATGTATTGGAAGACTATTTTGGAGTAAGATGCACATATTAGATGCGCGCGAAGTAAATGATGAAGAGGGTGTATATAATGCATTAATTCATCATATTAAATATGCAACGAACGACGGGAAAGTTAAACCAACCATTACGATTTTTAAGCAATATCAAGGTGAGGAAAATAATATACGAATTTATAATCACCAATTGATTCGATATGCAGGATATAAAACAGAAATGGGAGTGATCGGTGACTCTCATTCCGCTACATTTACGGACTTTTGTCAGGAGCTTGGCTGGCAAGGAGAAGGTACGAATTTCGATGTATTGCCACTTGTGTTTTCTATAAACGGGAAGGCGCCTACATATAAAGAAATTCCGAGGAAAGAAGTAAAAGAAGTGCCAATTGAACACCCAGAATACCCTATTTCATCACTTGGAGCAAAATGGTATGGGGTTCCAATGATCTCGGATATGTGCTTAGAAATTGGCGGTATTTCTTATACAGCTGCTCCGTTCAATGGATGGTATATGGGAACAGAAATCGGGGCGCGCAACTTAGCGGATCATGATCGTTATAATTTACTTCCGGCTGTTGCGGAGATGATGGATTTAGATACATCGAGAAACGGTACGTTATGGAAGGATAAGGCGCTAATTGAGTTGAATATTGCCGTACTACACTCTTTTAAAAAACAAGGAGTTAGTATTGTTGATCATCATACTGCTGCACAACAATTTCAGCAATTTGAGAAGCAAGAAGCTGCTTGTGGTCGTGTTGTAACAGGTAATTGGGTGTGGCTTATTCCACCATTATCTCCAGCTACCACTCATATTTATCACAAACCGTATCCGAATGAAATTTTGAAGCCAAATTTCTTTCATAAATAATATTTAGTGCAGTTTTTTTCTGCAAAATATAATTTTTTTAATTACTGTTATGTAGCAAATGGAAGCCTTTACTCTCGGTTATTTTTGGAAGAGGATTTTTGAACCAAGGAGTTCCTTATGTTATAATCAAATTTCTGTTTCGAAGACCTTATAGAAATATAAGGTCTTTTGTTTTGCTTTTTTATGTAAGAGAAAGAGATTTTTTCTTTTTAATAAGGGATTTGGCATATTTTTAGGGACAACATAAGTATGTGGGAAGTCGATAAAATGTTATGCATATATAATTATTTTGTTTTGGGTTTAAACAATAAAACATAATAAAGTTGTTTTTTTAGATTGCTGAGGAAGGAGGAAGTGTAAATGAGGATGAAGAGTCGAAAAACTGATTGGCCTGTATTTATTATTAGCGGTGGTTCACTTTTATTATTTGTAATTGCAGTTTTTTTGAACAAGGATTATGTAGAGAGTGCGATTAATAACAGTTTCGCTTTTTCAATTAAATATTTTGGTGCCTTCTGGCAAGTTTTATTATTAGGTACATTTATTGTTGCGATGTGTATGGCGTTCTCCAAATATGGGAGAGTTAAACTTGGGGGATTAGAAAAACCTGAGATTAGTACGGCAAAATGGCTTGCTATTATTATGTCTACATTACTTGCCGGAGGTGGCGTTTTTTGGGCAGCAGCAGAGCCAATGTACCATTTGATGACGGTGCCACCAATACATGATGGTATATCTGCTGGAACGAAAGAAGCAGTCATGCCTGCTTTAGCACAAAGTTATATGCATTGGGGATTTTTAGCATGGACGATTTTAGGTACAATTAGTGCGGTAGTTATGATGTATGGACATTATCATAAAGGTATGCCGCTAAAACCTCGAACGCTTTTATATCCTATTTTTGGGGAAAAATTAAGAAAGAGCCTGCTTGGAACGATAATTGATGCAGCTGCAATTATTGCAGTAGCTGCAGGTACAATTGGCCCCATTGGATTTTTAGGTTTACAAGCAAGTTATGGGTTACAAGAATTATTTGGAATTTCTGATGTGTTTACTACTCAATTGGCAATTATTGTTTGTGTAGTGGCCGTGTCTACCATATCGGCAGTAACAGGTATTGATAAAGGGATTCAAATTATAAGTAATTTAAATGTTAGATTAGCAATTTTGTTAATGGCATTCATATTACTATTTGGGCCAGGTGGATTTATTATTGATTCGTTTGTTTCTTCGTTTGGATTTTATGTAAGTGAGTTTATACCGATGAGCACATACCGTGGTGATACAAGTTGGTTAGGATCTTGGACAATCTTTTTCTGGGGATGGTTTATTGGATACGGACCAATGATGGCAATTTTAGTGAGTCGAATTTCAAGAGGGAGAACGATTCGAGAAATCATCGTTGCAATTGGAATTATCGCACCTATTATTACAACGTTTTGGTTTACTATATTAGGTGGATCAGGTGTGTTTTATGAGTTAATGAATCCTGGTTCTATCTCGGACGCATTAAGTGAATCTGGTATGCCGGCAGCTATGATTGCAATTACAGGGCAATTGCCACTTTCTAATATTATTGGACCAGCATTTCTTTTATTAACAATTTTATTTGTAGTGACAACAGGAGATTCAATGGCGTATTCCATTTCAATGGCAGTGACTGGAGACGGAGATCCTAGAATTAGTTTGCGAATATTTTGGTCGCTTATTATGGGAGCAGTTGCAGCAATTCTTTTATATATGGGTGAAGGAAGTATTAATGCGCTACAATCGTTTATCGTAGTGACGGCAGTTCCGGTATCAATTTTATTATTCCCAATGCTATGGTTAGCGCCTAAAGTTGCGGGAGAATTAGCATTAAAACAAGGTATTGTAAAAGAAGAAGATAAAACTGCATTCTTATTTCAGAAGGCTAGTAAATCAAAATAAATAAAAACGTAAAAGAGGAAGCATCTTAAATAAGATGCTTCCTCTTTTACGTTTAATCTAATACTTTTCCCTTTGTTTCTGGTACACATATTAGCATTGTAATTAACCCGATTGGGTAGATGATAAAAATCAAGGACAATGCTCCAAGCAGGTTGCCGCCTGTAGCGAGTAAGCCGATAATAACAGGCCCAAATCCAGCTAACCCACGTCCTGTACCGAAAATAAAGTTTTCTGCGGTAGAGCGAGCTTCAGCAGGGTAGTTTTCAGCTAAAATTGCCCCAAACCCTCCCATCATTCCATTTGCAAAGAATCCAAGCAATGCACTTCCCCATAATAATAATGTGGAATCTGTGAATAAGAAGAAGTAAATGAGACAGTATACTGTACCACCAATATAATAAATTGCAAAAGTTTTACGACGACCAATTTTATCAGCCAGAATACCAAAGATTGCAATTCCAATTAGCATACCGATGGTAGAAATGAACATCCAGCCACTCGCTTTTGCTAATGTATAGTTATATTTATTTGCTAAAATAGTTGGCATCCATGTGAAGATGCCGTAATATCCGAAGTTCTGGATAAACGACATAATAATAAGACCGATTGTTGTGATTGTTACTTTTTTATTGGCAAATAATTTTCGAAGTGGGAATTTTTTTATATGTTTTAGTTGTTCTGCTTCAGTAGTTGTTAATTTACCTGTAGCTTCTTTTTGCAATAGTTCGTTTTTGTAGCGTTGTTTTTGCTCCCATATTTTCGGTTCACTTAAACTTTTACGGACATAGACAGCTAGTAAAGCTGGAATTAATCCAAATAAGAAAACGGCTCTCCATCCAAAGTGTGGGACAATAAATGCTGGAAGGAGTGAAGCAATCAGTACACCAAATTGCCACCCAAGTGCAACAACAGATGTCGCTTTAGCGCGCATTTCTTTAGACCATGTTTCTGTTACAATGGCCATTCCGATTCCGAATTCACCACCAACTCCCATTCCAACTAAAAAGCGAAGAATTAATAATTGCCAGTAGTCTGTTGCGAAATAAATGAGTGCGGTTGCTAGTGAAAACAGTAAGATTGTGAAGGCCATTGTACGAATACGGCCAAATAAATCAGCAATAAATCCAAATAAATAAGAACCAATTAACATCCCTATTGTGGTAGCTAATGTTAAGTTTCCACCTTCAACAGGACTTAAGTGAAACTCTTTTAAAATATAGACAAGTACGAAAGATAATAGCAACATATCTAAACCTTCTGCTGCATATCCTAGCGCAGAACCAAATAATGTTTTATACCTTTTCGCTTTCGTCTCCTCTGTTGTTTGTTGTACATCAGTAGTGACGTTCATTATTACTCCTCCTTATTTTCTACAGTCGCTATGGAAGAATAACAAAAGGCCTTCTCACCTGATATGATGAGAAGGCCAAAAAAGCATACGTATCCCCAAAAAAGAACATACGTATATTGTATTCCGACTTCCTTCTCAACCTCACGGGGTTGGGTTAAAGGACTGTATTATATTACTTTATTTTTAGCACTCTTCTATTGGATTGTCAAATAAAGAGGAAGTTATTATGTGTGAAATATTTCAAAAAACATTTCGTTCTTCTTGACGTCGGCTTCATTATTTTCCCATAATAAAACTAACTAAATAAAAAGGAATGAATCAAAGATGCTAAATTTAGTACTCATGATGATTGAACGAGTCGGACTTATAGTTATTTTAGGATTTTTACTCTCTCATATTAAAACTTTCAGGCGCCTCCTTCATAAACAGGATGGCTATGTAGATAAGCTTAAGCTTATTTGTATTTTTTCGGTATTTACAATTGTAAGCAATTACACTGGGATTGAAATAGCGGGAAATACAATTATGAATGAAAATTGGTTACAAGGTGTTTCTTCGTCAAGTACAATTGCGAATACGCGTATTATGGGTGTTGGTATTAGCGGCTTACTTGGTGGCCCTATCGTAGGGATTGGAGTAGGGTTTATTGCTGGTATTCATCGTTATATGCTTGGTGGTACGACAGCGCTAAGTTGCGCAATCTCTTCTATTTTAGCGGGGATTATAACTGGTTATATCGGATATATTTTCAAAAAATATAACCGTACAATTACTCCTAAGTTTTCAGCAGTTTTAAGTATTTTTATCGTATCTTTAGAAATGCTTATGATTTTATTAATTATAGAGGATGGAATTAGCGTTGTGAAAACAATAGCGATACCGATGATTCTTGTAAATAGTTTTGGAAGTTTTATTTTACTTTCTATGATACAAGCTATTTTGCGTCAGGAGGAGAATGCAAAAGCACTTCAGACTCATAAAGTATTGCGTATTGCTGATAAAACGTTACCGTATTTTCGTCAAGGCTTAACAGAAGAATCGTGTAAGCATGTGGCACAAATTATTCACCGCTTTACAGGAACAGATGCGGTATCTTTAACAGATACAGAGAAAATATTAGCACACGTTGGATTAGCATCAGATCACCATATTCCTTCACATAGTTTAATAACTGGTTTATCAAAAGAAGTTTTACATACAGGGCAAATAATGAAGGCGAAATCACGTGAGGTTATTAATTGCCAACATGAAGGCTGTCCCTTACAAGCCGCTATTGTTATTCCACTAACTTCACATGGAAATACGATAGGGACATTAAAACTGTATTTCAAAAATTCTAACCAGTTAAGTCGCGTTGAAGAAGAATTAGCAGAAGGGTTAGCAAAAATATTCTCCACGCAGTTAGAGTTAGGAGAAGCTGAGTTGCAAAGTAAATTACTTCAAGATGCGGAGATAAAAGCATTACAAGCGCAAATTAACCCGCACTTTTTATTTAATGCGATTAATACAGTATCAGCTTTATGCCGAACAGATGTAGAAAAAGCAAGGAAGTTATTATTACAGCTTAGCGTGTATTTCCGTTGTAATTTGCAAGGAGCACGTCAGTTATTGATTCCACTGGAACAAGAATTAAACCATGTACAGGCATACTTATCACTAGAACAAGCAAGGTTCCCAAATAAGTATGAGGTAAAGATGTATATTGAGGATGAGCTAAAGACAACTTTAGTACCACCATTTGTTCTTCAACTATTGGTTGAAAATGCATTGCGACATGCTTTTCCGAAGAAGCAACCAGTGTGTGAAGTGGAAGTGCATGTTTTTGAAAAAGAGGGTATGGTTCACTTTGAAGTAAAAGATAATGGACAGGGAATTGAGGAAGAACGTTTAGAACAATTAGGAAAGATGGTAGTTTCTTCAAAGAAAGGGACTGGAACAGCTTTATATAATATTAATGAACGTCTTATTGGGTTATTTGGGAAAAAAACGATGCTTCATATCGAAAGTGAATTAAATAAAGGGACGGAGATTACCTTTATTATTCCAAAAAAAGTAGGGGAGGAAGAGCCAGGTGTTAAAAGTATTAGTAGTTGACGATGAAATGTTAGCACGTGATGAACTAAAGTATTTATTAGAGAGAACGAAAGAAGTTGAGATAGTTGGTGAGGCTGATTGTGTGGAAGACGCATTAGAAGAACTAATGCAATGTAGACCAGATATTGTATTTTTAGATATTCAATTATCCGATGATAACGGATTTGAAATCGCGAATATATTAAAGAAGATGAAAAATCCACCTGCAATTGTATTTGCTACTGCCTATGATCAATATGCGTTGCAAGCATTTGAAGTAGATGCGTTAGACTACATTTTAAAACCATTTGATGAAGAGCGTATTGTGCAAACATTAAAGAAGTATAAAAAACAAAAACAAGCGCAAATAGAAACGAAGCACGAAATAAAGGGGACAGATGTAACAGCAGAGATGCATAAATTAGCATTACCAATTGAAGAATCAATCGTACTTGTGAATATTGAAGATATTATATATGTAGGGCTTGTAGATGGGAAAGTAACAGTAAAAACAATGAGGGAAACATATGTAACACATGATACACTTGTAATTTTAGAGAAGAAGTTACCACAAGCAAACTTCATGCGCGTCCATCGTAGCTTTATTGCAAATATTAATCATATTACTGAAATTCAGCCATGGTTCAATTCTACTTATAATTTAATCATGAAAGAAGGATCGAAAGTACCTGTTAGCCGTACATATGCCAAAGAACTCAAGAAGCTGCTTCGTATTTAAGAAGCAGCTTTTGTATTTCATCCTTTTATATTTGTAACTGATTCTGTATATTTGACGTTCTGTTATGTAAACGCTTACCTCGTTACTTACATCTTATACAATAAAGGTACCAAATCGAAAGAGGTGGCCAAAATGAGTACGAAAAAAGTATACAGTTTCTTATCACAAGCATTCATATTCTCAGCTATTATGTTAATTTCTAATATTATTGCAACACATTTACCAATTCCGATGCCTTCATCGGTAATCGGGTTAGTTATTTTATTTAGTCTATTATGTTTAAAAGTTATTAAATTGGAGCAAGTTGAATCACTTGGAACAGCTTTAACAGGTATTATCGGATTCCTTTTCGTCCCATCAGGTATTTCAGTTATTAATTCTCTTGGTGTAATGGGACAATATTTTGTACAAATTTTAACTGTAATTGTTGTAGCAACAGTTATTTTACTAGCTGTAACAGGATTATTTGCACAATTTATTTTAGGAAAAGATGAAAAAGAAACAGAAGATACAAAAGAATTGAAAGTAGTAAATAAAGGACGCAAGCACGGAAAGGTTGCGTAACCATTGCATTTATATATTGTTAGGAGGTAATGAATATGGCAAGCACAATGACTCCATATTTCGGAATCGTCGTTTCATTAATCGCATACGGGATCGGAACGTTATTATTCAAGCATTCAAAAGGATTCTTCTTATTTACACCATTATTTGTAGCGATGGTATTAGGGATTGTCTTTCTAAAGGTAGGTAACTTTACTTTTGAAGAATATAATACTGGCGGAAAAATGATTAGTTTCTTCTTAGAACCAGCAACAATTGCATTCGCTATCCCACTATACAAGCAAGTGGATAAGTTGAAAAAATATTGGTGGCAAATTTTATCGGCTATCGTGGTGGGATCTATTTGCTCAGTAATTGTCGTGTTCATTGTTGCAAAAGCAATCGGTTTAGATACAGCAGTAATGAATTCAATGCTACCACAAGCAGCAACAACAGCAATTGCGTTACCAATCTCAGAAAGTATTGGTGGTATTCCAGCAATTACATCGTTTGCAGTTATTTTCAACGCAGTTATCGTATACGCATTAGGGGCATTATTCTTAAAAACATTTAGAGTTAAGCATCCGATTGCAAAAGGTTTAGCACTTGGAACAGCGGGCCATGCATTAGGAGTTGCAGTAGGAATTGAAATGGGTGAGGTAGAGGCAGCGATGGCAAGTATTGCTGTAACGGTAGTTGGGGTTGTAACAGTAGTTGTCATCCCAATGTTTATGCCATTCATTGGATAGTAAAACTTACTTAAAAAATAAGAAAAGCAAGCTATTTGTAGGACAGATTTCTACTGAT
The DNA here is from genome assembly GCF_038008465.1 of Bacillus sp. CH_48. Lineage (NCBI taxonomy): Bacteria > Bacillati > Bacillota > Bacilli > Caryophanales > Bacillaceae > Bacillus > Bacillus sp. CH_48. The sequence goes on from NZ_JBBOZF010000001.1 coordinate 1,574,761, forward strand.
AGCTTGCTTTTTATGTTACAGTAGTGGTAAGACCTATTTAAAAAAATGTAAGTTTCCTTAAATCTTCATTAATACTATGTAGAATACGTTTTGAATTAGGTCATTGTATTGTAAAATAAGAAGTAATCTACTATATACCTGTTAAGATAGGCATATAATGAGTTTATAAAAATCTTAATATGAATGAATAATTTAAAAGTAGAAAAGAGAGAAATCTACTTATTAACGTTTTAGTTTATAGGACAGGAGAGAGTATTCGTCGATTATGCAAATAAAAAACCTGTTTCAAAGCAAAGGATTTCAGAGGTTACTCGTATTAGTAATACTTGCTCTCGTGTTATACGGGCTGCAAAGTATGTTGAATTTAATATTAATTACGTTTATTCTCACGTATTTAATGGATCGATTCCAAAAGTTTATTTCCCGCAAATTAGATCATTTCATGCCTATTAATCGAAAAATTATTATAGCATTTCTATATGTAATGTTAATTGGTGGAATTGCTATTACGCTATTTAAATATTTACCAGTATTAACGATACAAATTTCACAATTGATTTACCAATTCAATGTATTTTTAAGAAACCCACCAGATAGTGAACTAATTAAGTATGCAGTTAATGCTGTCAATCATATGGAGCTTTCTAAATATGTAGGACAAGGCGTAGACATTTTGTATAAATCGATTACGAATGTTGGTAAATTTGGCCTTCAAGTTTTACTTTCTTTAATTTTGAGTTTGTTTTTCTTACTAGAAAAATCTCGTATTGTTGGTTTTACTGTAAAGTTTAAAGAAAGCAGGCTTGCAATTTTCTATACTGAAATTGAGTACTTCGGAAAGAAATTTGCACGTTCATTTGGAAAGGTAATCGAAGCACAATTTTTAATTGCTGTTGTTAACTGTGTTCTTTCAGTTATCGCATTATGGATATTAGGATTCCCACAATTATTAGGTTTAGCGTTAATGATTTTCTTGCTTGGCTTAATTCCAGTAGCGGGGGTTATCATTTCGTTATTCCCACTTTGTATGATTGCTTACAATATTGGCGGTATTATGTACGTTGTTTATATTTTAGTTATCGTAACAGTTATTCATGCGCTTGAAAGTTACGTATTAAATCCGAAGTTTATGTCGCAAAAAACAAATTTACCGATTTTCTATACTTTTATGGTATTAATTTTCTCAGAGCACTTCTTAGGTGTATGGGGACTGATTATCGGTATTCCAATTTTCATTTTCTTATTAGATGTCTTAGATGTGACAAGTGATGAAATGGAGAAGGATGTTGGAACAAAATAAAGTGAAGTAGAGAAAAAGCATCGATGTTCGATGCTTTTTCTTTTATAACATTATGTTTCTTATGCCATACTGTAAGGAGAATATAGAATAGGGGTGAAGTAATGGCTGTAAATGAAAAGGTAGAATTGGCTACATTTGCTGGAGGGTGTTTTTGGTGTATGGTTTCTCCATTTGAAGAGATGGAGGGAATTATACAGGTTGTTTCAGGTTATACAGGCGGTCATAAAGAGGACCCAACGTATAAAGAAGTGTGCTCGGAAACAACAGGACATTATGAAGCGGTACAAATTACATTTGATGCAAATAAAATGCCGTATGAGGAATTGTTAAATATATATTGGAGACAAATTGATCCGACCGATATTGGGGGACAATTCCATGACCGCGGACAGTCTTATGAAACGGTGATTTTTTATCATAATGAAGAACAACATAAAAAAGCAGAAGCTTCAAAAGAAGAGCTTGAGCAGAGTGGGCGCTTTTCGAAACCAATTGCGACAAAAATACTACCAGCAGCTACATTTTATCCAGCTGAAGAATATCACCAAGGATATCATAAGAAAAACACATTCCGCTATGAGTTATATCGTAAAGGCTCAGGACGAGATGCTTTTATTAAGGAACATTGGCCAAAGGATAATGCTCATTTAAAAGAAAAACTCAATGAGATGCAGTTTTATGTAACACAGGAAAATGGTACAGAACCACCATTTCGAAATGAGTATTGGAACCATAAAGAGGAAGGTCTTTATGTAGATATCGTTTCAGGTGAGCCGTTGTTTACTTCTCTAGATAAATTTGATAGTGGATGTGGATGGCCTAGTTTTACAAAACCAGTTATGTCAGCAAGTGTGAAAGAAAAGATGGATGTGAGTCATAATATGACACGTACAGAAGTGAGAAGTAAAGAGGGAGATTCGCATCTTGGGCATGTATTTCCAGACGGTCCAGGACCGAATGGGCTTCGTTACTGCATTAATTCCGCAGCTCTTAGATTTATTCCAAAAGAGGAATTAGAGAAAGAAGGTTATGGCGATTTCTTAATCTTGTTTGGAAATAAAAAATAACCTCGCAGTTAGCGAGGTTATTTTTTTGCTATTTTGTTTTTTTCTTTTTAAATTTGCTTAATACTTCATAAACAATTGGAACAATAAGAAGTGTTAATAACGTTGAACTTGTTAATCCACCAATTACTGTTACACCAAGTCCTTTAGAAATTAAGCCGCTACCTTCAAATCCTAATGCAAGCGGGATAAGAGCTCCGATTGTTGCAATTGCAGTCATTAAAATTGGACGCAAGCGTGTTGCACCAGCTTCTAATAAAGCTTCACGTGTTGATAAACCTTCATTTTCTTGATGAATAACGCGGTCGATAAGCACGATTGCGTTTGTTACAACGATACCGATTAACATAAGCGCCCCAATCATTGCAGATACACTTAATGTTTCACCAGAGATTAATAAGGCAACAAGGGCCCCAATAATTGTGAATGGTAGCGAGAATAAAATTGCGAATGGTGCAAGGGCACCGCCAAATGTAACGACAAGAACGAAGTATACAATGGCAATCGCAGCTAACATCGCTAGGCCAAGTTGCTTGAATGATTCTTGAATATCTTTAGTAACACCGCCCATAGAAACATCTACCCCAGAAGGAAGATCCATTTTATCTACTTCTTTTTGTACTGCAGTAGATGCTTTTGAAACGTCATCAGATATTAATTTGGCACTAACCTCTGCATAAACACGTCCATCTCGGTGTGTTACTGTATTCGATGTTTCACCTTCTTTTACAGTCATAACATCTTTCACAGCTACTTCATTACCAAGTGGTGTTGTAATTTTGCGATTTGTTAAGTCATCGATTGTTTCATAATTTTGTTTTTCAGCTTCTACATATACATTGATATCTTTACCGTCTTTTTTAATTGTTGTCAGAACAGGGCGATCGTGTTGATTAGAAAGTCCCATTCCAATTTGAGCAGCCGTTAAGCCCATTTTACTTAGCTTTTCTTGATCTGCGACTAAAGTGTACTCTGCATATGTTTTTGCAATACTAGAATCTATATCTTTTAAGTCTTTATTTTTCTTCATGATATTTTGAATATCTTTTACGACAGGCTTAATGTCTTCTGAGCTATCTCCGTAAACGTATAGTTTAATTTCGTTACTACCGCCACTTGCTCCGAAGTCTTGGTTTTTCCATTCGCCTTTGCCAGACATCTTCTGTAAATCTTTAACGACTTGTTCTTTCTCTTTTTCAAAGTTTTTCGTGTCGTTATCATATTGAACGAAGAACATAGCTTGATTTGTTTGACCAGGGCTCATTGGGTTCTCTCCACCTAATGAGAACTGAATTGTTTTCACGTCTTTATTATCTTGGAAGTGCTTTTCAGCTTTCGTTGCAATTTTTTCAACGTCTTCCAATGTTTGACCTGGTTCAGGTTTGTATGTTGCGATAATCATTTTTTCTTCTTCAGAAGGTAAGAAACTTACACCGATAACTGGCACAAGTGCGAGACTACCAACTAATAGAAGGACAGCGATACTTGATGTAATAATTTTGTGATTTAAAGCCCATGCAAGTATGCGTTTATACCCATTTGCTAATTTACTTGGTTTTTCTTCATGATGTACTTCTTTTTCTCTCATACTCTCTTTCTTAAATAAAGAGTGAGCTAACATCGGTACGATTGTAACAGCTACTAGTAATGATGCTAATAAAGCGAAGACAATAGTTAAGGCGAATGGTAAGAACATTTCACCAATCATACCTTTTACAAGTCCTAGCGGTAAGAATACAGCGATTGTCACAATGGTAGAAGACATAATCGGAATAAACATTTCTTTCGTAGCTTCACGAATTAAATCTCTTCCGCGCAATTTCTCTTCTGATAACGACATACGTCGGTAAATATTTTCAATAACAACAATTGAGTCATCAACAACACGGCCTATAGCAACTGTCATTGCTCCAAGCGTCATAATGTTAAGCGTAATATCCATTTGCTTTATGACTAAAACAGCAATTAATAACGAAAGTGGTATTGAAACGACAGAGATTAACGTTGTTCGAATATTTCGTAGGAACAGCATAATAATAACAATCGCAAAGATAGCACCGAAAATTGCTTTGCTTAGCATTGTTTCAACTGACTTTTCAATAGGTGCACCTTGGTCGAATGTTGAAATGATCTCTAAATCTTTATATTTTTTCTCAAGATCTTTTACTTTATCTTTTACTGCATTTACAACATCAACTGTATTTGCATCAGAGGCCTTCACAATTTGAATTCCAATTGCTTCTTTTCCATTTGTTCGAGAAATGGATTCTGCTTTCCCAACTTCTTTAATTTCAGCAATTTCGTCTAATGTAACTGTTGGAATTCCGTTCATAGCAGCTGGATTCATTTGCGGCGTTTGTGCACCAGCGCCAGCATTTTGACTACCTTGACCGTTAGGTGATGAAGGTATAGCTGGGATTTTGAGTTCTTTTAATGCTTTAATCGTTGTAATATTGCCATCTACAACAACTGATTTTTCCGTGTCTTTAAACGTGTATAGGCCAAGTGGTAAAGATACATCCGATCCTTTAATTACATTTTTTACAGTATCTTCACTTAGTCCTAGTTCTTTCATTTTATCTTTCTTGAAGACGAGCTGTACTTCATCTACTTGTTGACCTGCAATTTGAACAGATGCAACACCATCAAGTCCTTTTAAGCCCGGTACAATATTTTTCTCTACATTTTCAGTTAAGGTAGCTAAAGATTCATTCTTGCTTGCTACGCTTAACGAAATAACAGGAAAAGCATTGAAGTTTACTCGTGAAACCTTAGGGTCTTTAACACCGTCAGGGAGCTTTACATTTGTGAGAGCTTCTTTAATTTCTGTTTCTGCTTTTTCCATATTTTTATCAAAATCGTATTCTACTTGAATAGAAGATGCGTTTTGAAAAGATGATGAGCTAACAACGTTAACACCACTTAAATTTTGTAGTTGTTCTTCCATCGGCTTTGAAACTTTATCGGCTACTTCTTCTGGTGTAGCACCAGGATAGACCGTAGTTACTGTCACAATCGGTGTTGTAATATCGGGAATTGTTTCCAGCTTCATATTGAGGCCAGAGTAAATTCCCGCAATAGTAACAATAATGGTTAGTAGCCAAACTGCGAACTTATTTTTTAACGAGAAATTGATGATTTTGTTCATGTTTGCGCTCCCTTTGTATTATATTGACCAACTGGTCAGTCTAATACATAATATAACTGACCAGTTGGTCAATCGTCAATAAAAAGAGATGGTATAATAAATCCATAATAAGATGCGAGATTAAATTTAGGAGAGAAGATATGAAAGAAAAAGAGCGTTTAATTATAGAATCGGCTATGAAGTTATTTGCTACTAAGGGTGTAAATGCGACATCAGTGCAGGAAATTGTGACAGCTAGTGGTATATCTAAGGGAGCTTTTTACTTATATTTTAAATCAAAAGATGAGCTTTTATTAGCGACACTTCGATATTATTATGACAAAATTCAAAAGAAAATGCTGGATATTGAGCAAGAGTCTTTGTTACCACGTGAAAAATTTGCAAAACAATTACATTGTCAGTTTAATGATATACAAAAGCATAAAGAGTTTATTATTATGCATGCGAGAGAAAATGCGATTCCGTTTAATAAAGAAGTGGAAGAATTTATGATGCGGATGAAGTTAGAGTCTCATGCATTTTATCGAAATAGTTTATTGTCCATTTATGGTGAAAAGATTATGCCATATTTATTGGATTTAGTAATTATGGTGGAAGGCATATGCCGTGGGTATTTAGAATTAATTATTTTACAAGCAACAGAAATTGATTTATCTTACGTCTCTGCTTTTATTTTAAAAAGAGTAGATAATTTAGTAGATGGCTTGGTAGAATCTTCGGAAGAACCTATTTTACACGAAGAAAAGCTTGGAGAATTTCTTTGTAAATCAGAGCTCATTAAGGAACAGGTTAAAGAGCATTTTTTAAAAGAAATTATTGGATTTAAGCGTACTCTAGCTGATCAATTAGAGGACGATGAGCTGCTAGTAACATTAGATGTTTTAGAGGCGGAAATGCGATTGCTTAATCCAAGAATTCCGGTAATTAGAGGTATGTTAGCAAATTTAGAGGTTTATCCGGAATTAAAAGAATTTCGCTTACGCCTTATAGGATACTACAATATAAAAAATTCTTAATAAAAAACTCCTTGTCTACACAAGGAGTTTTTTATTAAAGATTACTTACTATTTTGAGACCATTTTTCTACATCCCAAACCTTTGTGATCCAATCTTCATAGAATTCCGGTTCGTGACATACAAGGAGAATTGTTCCTTTATATGCTTTCATAGCCTTCTTAAGTTCTTCTTTTGCTGTAACATCAAGATGGTTTGTCGGCTCATCAAATAGTAGCCAGTTACTTTCTTCACCCATTAGCTTACATAAACGAACCTTTGCTTGTTCTCCACCACTTAATTGACTTAATGGACGAGAAATATGTTCATTTTTTAATCCGCATTTTGCTAACATCGCACGAATTTGATGCTGGTCTAGGCCAGGGAATGTATTCCATACATCATCAATTGGTGTTATATTATCAGCTTTAACTTCTTGCTCAAAGTATGCAGGCTCTAAGAAGTCACCAAGACTTGTTTTACCGTTTAAAGGTTTAATTTTACCTAAGATTGTTTTTAGTAGCGTTGATTTACCAACACCATTACATCCAACAATAGCAATTTTTTCACCACGCTCAATTGTCATTGATAACTTTGGTAGTAGCGGATGTGTATATCCGATTTCTACATTTTCACCTTCAAAGACGAAGCGACTACTTGCACGACTTTCTTTAAATGAGAATTCAGGTTTGATTGCTGTTTCCGGACGATCAATAAGTTCCATGCGATCAAGTTGTTTTTGACGACTCTTTGCACGACCTGTCGTTGAATAACGAGCCTTGTTCTTTGAAATGAAGTCTTCTTGCTTTTTGATAAACTCGCGCTGCTTTTCATAAGCGTTTATATGTTGATTTTTATTGATTTCTGCTAGTTCTAGGAATTTTTCATATGTCGCTGTATAGCGTGTCATTTTTGTGAATTCTAGATGGAAAATAACATCAACACATTTGTTCATAAATTCCGTATCATGAGAAATCAATAAGAATGCATGTGGGTATTCTTTTAAATAAGTTGTTAACCAATGAATATGTTCAACGTCTAAATAGTTAGTAGGTTCATCAAGCAATAACACTTCTGGTTGTTCAAGTAATAGCTTTGCAAGCAATACTTTTGTACGTTGTCCACCACTTAGTGCTGAAACATCACGATCTAAACCAATAGCATCAATTCCAAGACCACGTGCAGCCTCTTCAATTTTCATATCTAGTAAATAGAAACCACCTGCTTCAAGTGCATCTTGTATTTCTGCCATTTGCTCAAGAAGTTCTTCTAGTTCTTCTGGTGTAGCAGTTCCCATTTTTTCTGTAACTTCATTTAAAGCTGTTTCCTTTTCGAATAACGGTAAAAATGCATCCGCTAGTACGTCACGAATTGTACGTCCAGGCGTTAAAACCGTATGCTGATCTAAGTAACCGTAATGTGTGCCTGGTGTCCATTCTACACGACCTTCGTCATGAATAAGCTGACCAGTAATGATATTCATAAATGTTGATTTACCAACACCGTTTGCACCAACTAATCCAACGTGCTCACCTGCTAATAATCGCATAGATACATCTTTAAATAATGTACGATCGCCAAATGTATGTCCTAATTTTTCAACTGTTAATAAGCTCATAGTATCCTCCGTCCAACTTGAAATAGTACCTTGAATCATGATACTAAATTCTTTCATATAATGCCATCATTTCAAAATGTATATTTTTTCAAAAAAAGGGTTGCATTAATTTTCTGAAAATATATAATATAATTGAACAGTGGTTAATTATATGTGTGAGGTATGAAATATGTCGCCAAGGAAAGCAGTTAAACAAGAACTAACAAGAGAAATGATTATGAATGTAGCTAGGGAGCTATTTATAGCACAAGGATATCAACATACTTCAATGCGCAAAATTGCAACAGAACTTGGATATAGCCATGGTTCGATTTATTATCATTTTAAAAACAAAGCAGAGCTATTTTACGCAATGGTGGAACAGGATTTTCAATTATTAAACAAAAAGTTAGATGAAATTTGTAATCAAAAGTTATCGAGAGAAGAGCAACTAAGAGCAGTTTTATTCGGTTTTATTGAATTTGGTCTAAGAAATCAGAGTCATTATGAAATTATGTTTTTAATTAAAGATGCCGAATTAAAAGAGTGTTTGGCAAATAGTCCTAATGTTAGTTATGAAAAATTTGCGAAGGTTATTTCTTTTTTATGTGATGGGGAATTAAATGCGATGATAATATGGTCTGTTTTTTTATCATTACATGGATTTGTAGCACATTATTGCAGAAGTGGCCAAACGTTTGAAGAACTACAAGGTTTGGCTAAGGTACATGTAGAGTTTATTTCAAAATCGCTTCTTATGTAAGTGATTTTCTTTTTAATATTAATTGAACAGTGGTTAATTAATTTAGGAGGGGATTTATAATGAAAAAGGCTTTAGTATTAGGTGCTTCTGGTTCAATGGGTTATGCAATTGTAAACGAATTATGTGGCCGAGGGATTCATGTGGTTGCTTTTGCAAGAAATAAGGAGAGATTAGGTGCATTATTTTCTGGGAACAAACATGTAGAAGTTGTAGCCGGCGATGTATTTGTAAAAGAGGATATAATGAATGCTGCTAAAGATGTTGATATTATATTTCATGTTGTAAATATTCCGTATTCAGATTGGGAGAAACAGCAAGAGAAATTATTAATAAACATATTAGAGGTATCGAAACATTACGGTATCAAACTAGGGATAGTTGATAATATTTATGCGTATGGAAGGCAAGGGGAAGGGCTTGTAAAAGAAGAGGCTAAAAAAAGACCACACACAAAGAAAGGGAAGATTCGTTTACAACTTGAAGAGATGGCAAAACAAGCTAATGTACGAATGTTTATTGCTCATTTCCCAGACTTTTATGGTCCAAATGCAGAAAGCACACTTGTTCATCATACATTAAAGGGAATACTTGCAAATAAAATGTCTAGCTTTGTTGGAGATAAAAAGATTGCCCGTGAATATATTTTTACACCAGATGGTGCAAAAGCAATGGTTGAATTAGCTTTACATGATGAGGCCTATGGACAAAATTGGAACATACCAGGTTATGGTGTTATTACAGGTGAGGAAATGATTCAACACATACGGGAATTAACGGGATATACGAAACGAGTAATAACTGTAAAAAGAGGAATGATCCAGTTTATTGGTTTGTTTGATAAGCAGATGAAAGAATTTATGGAAATGCTATATTTGACGGAAAAACCAGTTGTATTAAGCGGGGAGAAATATGAGAGGTATATCGGGGATATACCAAAAACTTCGTATTATAATGGGCTAAAAGAAATGATTATATCTATGCAAAAAAAGGGTGTGTAAATGTTAGTATATAAAAAAGTTACTTCTACCTACAGAAGTAACTTTTTTGTTATGCCTTTTGTTTAACTTCACTAACTTTCTTTTCAGCTACAATAAAATGCGGTCTACGTTTTGTTTCATAATAAATACGACCGATATATTCACCAATAACACCTAGGAATATGAGTTGAATACCGCCAATAAATAGTATAGCGGAAATGAGAGTAAAGTAACCAGGAACTTCCACACCACCAAGGATAATTTGAACGAACGTAGTGATTACATATAAAAGTCCAAAAATGGTTGTTAGTAATCCAAGATATATAGATAGGCGTAACGGTTTATTATTGAATGAAATTACACCATCAATTCCGTAATTTAATAATTTCGAGAAGGTCCATTTACTTTCTCCATCAGAACGTAATACATTTTCATATTCAATAATTAATTCGTTATAACCAATCCAAGAGAATAAGCCCTTTGAAAATCGGTTGTACTCACTTAAGGATACTAATGAATCCACTGCTCTTCGACTTAAAAGTCTAAAGTCACCAATACCATCTACTAATTCAATATCTACAAACTTATTCATCACCTTATAGTAAAGACGAGAGACGAAAGAGCGAACGGGTGAATCACCAGTTCTTGTCCTTTTTGCAATGACTTGGTCGTAGCCATCGTTATATCCTTCTAACAGTTCTTTTATTAACGTAGGAGGGTGTTGTAAGTCAGCATCCATAATAACGATTGCATCGCCTGTAGCGTATTTTAAGCCAGCTAACATTGCAGCTTCTTTTCCGAAGTTTCGACTAAACGATATATAGTGTACTGATGAATCTGAACTAGCTAAATCACGTAAAATATTTAATGTATCATCTTTACTACCATCATTAACAAAAACAAATTCATAATCGGTAGTTAATTTATGAATTTCAAGAGAAGTCTCTGAATAAAAGGCTCGAAGCACCTTTTCTTCATTGTAGCATGGTACTACTATTGAAAGGGTCATGTTAGGACCTCCTTAGGTGTAATTTTAAACTGGGCATGAAGTAAAAGTGAAGCAATGATCTTCAACTTTTACTTCACTTTACTTTAATAACTTTTTTTAAAACGATTTTTTAATTTTGAATATCTTTTCGGATCTCCAAGAACTAGAAGCGAGATGCAAATGATAAATGAAATGATAGAAATAACGAGACCCATTTTGAAATAAGGTGTGACGTATTTCATTTCAACTATATGTTGCCCTTTGGAAATAGGAACGCCAATAAAGGCGGAATTAGCCTTCGTAAATTCTGTTTCTTTACCGTCAACTTTTATTGACCATCCTTTACTATACGGTACCGATAAATATAGCAATCCATCCTTAGTAGAATTAATATCACCTTTTAAGGAGTTACCTTCATAGTAAATATTTTGTAGACTATTTTCTTTTAAAGTATTTACTTTTTTCGGGATAGTCTGATAGTTAGTACTGTTGATTTGTAAGTCTTTCAACTCATATTGACCAGGAGTAGGAATAGAAATGATTAGCTCGGTTGGCTTCGCATCTTTTCCTAAGTTGTAAACAAATCTTTCTAAAGGATAAGCATAAGCTCCATCTTCATTACCTTTTATCATAGATTTGTCATTCACGGTAACCCCAAATGATTCCTTGTTTATATTTCTAATTTTAATTTCAACAAGAAGATCACCTAACATATCGTTATTATCAATAGGTACTATTATACGCCCATTTTCATGAACAGTGAGTATATCTTTCTCTTTCTCTATATTTTCCCACTTCATTTTATTTGGATTAATCTTAATTTGTTTTGAATCTAGCTGTTTTGTATTAAATTGTTTTAGTGGAAGACTTCCAACATCATTTACAACTACAGCATCTAATAAAAGTTGATCTTTCTCGGCAAAATTAAGTTTTGAAAATTCTTCATCACTTATTCCAGCTTCGTATACATAGCCTAATGGTAGTGCAAATTCATTTTTATAAATGTTGTAAGGACCTACTTGTTGTAAATGCTTATAGCCATAAGGAATTTCGGTTTTATTAGCACCGTCACTTAGTACATAATATTTTACCCCTAGCATGTTCTCAAGGAATAATCGTTTATCTAACTGGAAGAACATAGATGGGCTATCATATCCTTGGAAAACATTGTACTTATTCTTCATAAAGTCATGAATATGATAATTGACTAAGCTTTGATAAGTACTTGTACCATGATAACCTTGCAACATAGGCGTATTTTTATAATTATTGTTTGGATTGATAATTCGATAAAAATCTTTATCTTGATTTTGTATATAACGAATTGCTTCAATTTCATCCTTATTATCAAGACCTGGTCCATGTAATGATTCTTTTGTCACGCCTGCTTGATTAAAGTGTTTACTAAGAGCAAAATCTGAATAGAAGTAATTAATAAATATTACATTGACGAGTACATTTAATACAATGAAACATTGTAGGGCTACTTTTGATAAATAGCGCCATAGTAATATTGTAATAATGGATAATACAGTAGTGCAAATTAAAATTTTATCAATCGTTTGTAGCGGCTGTGCGTTTATATTTACTTTTCTATAGAATGCGTAAATAAATAGTGCTGTTGCCAGCAAAGGACCTATTAAAGAATTGACCTTCTTTTTGTGAAGCAGCATCCAATCTAAAATGTAGGCGACAGTTTGCGCAACCACAAATGCAAATAAGTAAAACCATCTGTATTGCATAGCAGAAAAGCCATTAAATATGGAATACGTATATGGAAGCATATATAGCACTAACATAAACCCAGTAAAGAGTAATTTATTTGTGACAAGTTTATTGCGTATTAGAAGCGCGCTAGTAATAAGGAAGAGGATGAAAACAGGGAATGCAAGCTGATAATCCTCTGTATTATTAATGAAAAAGATACTTTCCATTAAGTTTTTATAAAACGTATCTTCAAAAAATAACGGTATAGTAAATTTTGTAGCGAGTCGATCGGAACTAAATACACCATTTACAGATGGTATAAAGCAAACAGCAGATAAACCTAGTGATAAAGCATATAGAAAAGCAATTCTAATATAATAAATTATAAATGTTTTAATTGTTTTGTTCTGCTGTGTAGCGAAATATTGGAAAAAGGCATAAATATAGATAAAAATACTAGTAATGAAAGCGAAATAGAAATTTGATGCAAGCATAAGTGCTGTTGCAAACAGGAATAATCCCTTTTTTCGCTCTAAAATATATTTATCTAATCCCCATATTACTAAAGGTAAAAACACTATAGCATCTGCCATGAAATCCCATAATAAAGAATGGCGAATGAAAGTTACACATCCTCCATATATAATGGCAGAAATGAGAGAAGAAAAAATAGTTTTATTGTGATAACGTAAAGAACCATACATGAATAACATAGCTAATGTACTTTTTAAAATGCTCATATATAGTTTCATCTCAAAGATTTGGTCAAAATTTAGTTTAGGAAGTAGAAGCGTAAGCCAGAAAAATGGTGCTGTACTATAGTAATAACTAAATTCTCCGAATAAATCCCCACCTAAGCCATAATCCCAAGACCAAAATAAATTTCCATCTTTAAATGCGTGTTGTAAAAGGAATGTAAAGAAACTGAATTGTGATAATGCATCTCCCGTACTAGAAAATACACTGTCTGATTTTAGGAAAAAGTAATGAAAAGCAAATGCACATATTATTAATAATGGAATAATAATAAGTGTGCTTTTAGTGAAAAATGTTCTTTTATTTACTTCTGAAGTCATTAAATAAATAAGCCTCCTTAAATGCAATTGCCACATTCTTCACCTCTGGATATCGTTTTATGATGAAGAAAAACTATGTATGAATCGGCGATTTTTAATAGTATTAATAAAGTGTTCATTTGTGCAATTTGTGGAAAATTTAGGGCGTGAATAGTTAATATTTACATGAAGAATTAACTATGAATTACCTTAATAATAGGTGTTAGACATCTAGTGCTGTTCGTTTCCAAGTATAATCATTCCAGAAAGGCAAGTCAATTTAAGATATAGATTGAAAAAGGGCTCATTTTCTAAGTGAAGAAGATAAAAATAAAAACTTCAAATTTGATTTGAAGTTTTTATTTTTATTTATTTTCGAGCCAGCTTTTTATTTATAAATCCTAAAATCAATACGCGTATTTGTGGATCGATTGCAAGACCGATAATACCGTATAATATACCAGTAATTGTTAAAGCAACTAGTGGCGGTAAGGCAATTAATATTGTGCGGTATAAAATATAGCTGATTATAAAGGCTAAGGTATTGAATATAATCCCTTTAAATAGTAACGAGAAGCCTTTACGAACAAATAGAGTGAATCCGATTAGTAACGTAATCTCGGTAAGGATAGCAGCAATAGCGGCTCCCATCATTCCGAACTGACTACCTAAGGCGATGTAACTTATAACGGCAACAGCTAGTCCGATTCCCATTGTTGTTGCACGTTTCCATTGTTGACCAATGGTCGTTAAATTATCAGCAAGTGGGTAGTTAATAGATTGTAGAATGACCATAAAGGCTAAAATGGCAAGAGCATCACCAGCTGGCGCATATTCTTCACCTAATAAAGTAACAATCCAAAAGCTTGGATTAGCGATAAATGGAATGGAGATTCCCATTCCTAAGAAAGACATCAGTTTTAATTCAAACTGAGATAGTTTTCTATGTTCATCAATATTTTTTTCATTTCCAAACGCAAATAACTTTGGATAGAAGGCTGCTGCAATTACACCAGGTATTTGATAAAGGACTGCAGGTATTTTCGATGCAGCTCCAAAGAATCCAACTTGCTCATATGTCGAAACTTTTTCTAATATAATAGGGCCTAACTGCGGTAAAAGCATAATGATAATGCCATTGATTGTGAAAATCAGCAGTTGATCTAAAATCCCTTTGTCCCAGCCCTTATGAACTGTCGTATGGCGGAGTACCATTATGAAGGCAATGACTCCTGTTACAAGACTAGATATCCCGTACATGGCAGCGACTGTCATAAGTGACCATTTCAATGACATTCCTAGTAGAAGCGCAGCAGCGGCTGTTACACCTTGTAGTACAGAAATAATCGCTGTAAATTGCATACGTTCTGTTACTTGGAAATAAGCCATTCCAACGCCTTGTAAAGTTGCTCCAAACATTGTTGGTAATACAACCCAATATACCATGGCGCGTAAGTAGGCATCCGTATAGAAGAACTGAGCAAAAATAGCGAAGAGTACAGAAATTACGACAGCTAATACGAAACGAATGCGTAAATAACTACTGATTAGTACGCTAATATTTGCATCCTTTCTCGTTCCTTCACGCATAAACGTATGTGTCAAACCCGCATCTGTGAAATAACAAATAACAGCGGAAACTGCTAATGCAGTTGTAAACATTCCATACTCACCGGGAGACACGTATCTTGCAAAGAGAATCGTCGCGATAGCAAGTACAAATCGAACAGTAATATTTCCTACAAATAGGTAGGAGGCATTTTTAAGAATCTTATTTGTTTTCATGGGAAAAAACCTTTCTATTCTTTAGGACCTTTTTTGTCTGTCCTATTTGTAAATTTGATTTGTTTACGGAAAGAGAGGTGAGTACTATATTTTCAGTTTAAGAAAACAGAAATTTAATTCGTACAAACCAAAGCATTGCATATAGTTTTTTACTACGCTTTCCGTTTTTTGAATAGATTTTACGGCAATATTTCTTTATATCTTTTTTGATTAATTGAACTTGGGCATTATTTAATTGAGAGTTTTCTTTAATGTATATACAAGCATTATTGATAACCGTATAAGGGAATAAATAAGTCTCAAGAATCTCAATAAGTGACTGAGGGTCTTTCGTAATGAAGTCTTGAGATTTATTATGTACCCAGTCTTTCATACGATTGAATACTTCCAGTTCTTTAGTTGTTTTTAATTCGTAATCTTTATATTTAGAAGAAAGATTTCCTTCTGATAAGATTCTATAATATGTTAAATATTCATCGACATAGCATACATTTGTCACACTCATTAGTTTAAATAAAAACTCCAAGTCTTCTCCCCAGCTACATCCTGGTGTAAAACGGATATTATGATTCATTGCGATAGAGCGTTTGAAAATCCAAGTACTTGTTTGAGCAACAACTTGGTGTGTTAAGAATGCTTTTGCCATATCACCTTTAATAAAGTTTGTTGTATGCTCAATCTTTTCGCCTGTTTCTTCGTAGAAATTCATATAACCACAATAGCACGCGTCCATGTTGTTTTTATGCATACTCTCGATTTGTTTCTCAATTTTAGTTGGATGCCATAAGTCGTCACTATCAAGGAAAGCGACGTATTCTCCGCTAGCATTTTCAATCCCTGTATTACGAGCTACTGAAACACCTTGGTTTTTTTGGTGAACGTACTTTACTTGACCCGGATATTTTTCTGCAAGGTTTTTTACGATAGAAGGTGATTGATCTTTACTTCCATCATCTACAATTACAATTTCAATGTTTTTATATGTTTGATCCAGTATCGAATGCATCGTTTCTTCAATATATTTTTCTGTGTTATACAGGGGTATGACAACAGAAACAAGTTGTTTTTGTTCCATCATAGAATTTTTATCTCCTCAAATTTTTTATGTCTTGCACCATATATACAAGCCTTTTGAAAGGAAGAAGATTACAAGAACATCTGTATCAGTTTAACGCATATAAACTTTGTAAATCAACTTTCTATTATTGTACTTTGTATAAAAAGTATTTATTATAGAATATATTGTCTTGTAAAAATATAGAAATATAATTTGAAAATTATGTATTTGAAGGGAGAAGATGAGATGTTAAGGCGATTTACTCGCAAATCTAATGTAATCCTTTTAGGGATTATTATGATAGTCGGTTTTGCGCTTCGTTTTGCAACTTTACAAACACATGGTGCAGATTTGACTCTAGCTAGCGATGATCTAGGTTATCAAAAAACGGCAACTATTTTATTGGAAACAGGAATGTTAACATATCATGAGCCGGATAAACCAACTATTCATATTATGCCAGGTTTTCCAGCGTTTTTAGCTACTGTATTTTACTTTTTTGGAAATGGCAATGAAGGCCTTTTTGTAGCTAAATTAATTATTATCCTATTAGGGGTACTTAGTATTTTACTAACTTATAAGATTGGTACTTATTTATTGAATCCCGCTGCAGGATTAATAGGTGCTTTCTTATTAGCTGTGTATCCTCCAGAGATTGTTGTGGAAAATTTAACTTTAACTGAAGGACCGTTTCTATTCTTTTCATTAGGATTATTATATTGGAGTTTAAAATTAGCTGATACTCATAAAACGAAACATTTCCTAATTGTATTAATTTTCTACTTTTTAGCATTGTACTTACGCGTACAAGTTGCTTTATATCCAATACCATTATTTATATATCTCTTAATGAAGCGCTATCCATTCCGCATTATGATGAAGCAAGCGATTATAAGTGTAGGAATAGGACTTATCGTACTTGGACCATGGTGGGCCCGCAATTATATTCAATTTGATAAGTTTATTCCACTAACTGCTGGGGCAGGGAATCCGTTATTACTGGGAACGTATCAAGGGAAAGGTTACCCAGAAGGTAAGAATATGGCAGAACTTGAAGTAGAATTACACGCAAAGTACCCTAACCTAGAAGCACATGAATTTATGGAATTAGAAGAAAAAATAGCGAAAGATAAAATGAAAGAATGGTGGAACAGAGATAGGAATTCCATGATAGAGAGTTATTTAATCTTGAAGCCAGAAATTATGTGGAAAAAACCGTATTATTCTATAGAGCATAATATTGAAGTATTCAATGTTTCTGCAAAGGATATGAATGAAATACATAATTTTATTAAGACGATGTTTTTAATATGTACAATACTTTCATTTATCTTCCTTTTAAAAAGGTGGAGAGAGACTACATTTTTATGGTCAATCCTTTTACTGCAAACAGCTTTAACTTGTTTTTATGCCGCATATGAAAGATATGCATTACCATTAATTCCATTTTTATTTATTATAATTGGAGTAGGAACTGTAGCAACGGTTATGAAAATTAGTAAATTATTAATTAGAAACAAATAGTTTGCAATGAAAAAGTACCTTGATTCGTAGAAGAATTAAGGTACTTTTTTTGTATAATATAATATTTGAATGTAAAAAAATTATTCGCTATCTGTTTTAGTTTGCGTTCCTTTTAATTTTTGCTTTAATAATGCATAATCTTGCGTTAATGTTACAAGTTGATGGTGTAGCTTAGAAATTTTTCTTGTTAGGTCAAAAATTAAGATGAAACAGAATAATAATCCAAATAAGAATAAGATGGATGGTGGATATTCTACTTTTAATAGTTTTCCAATCCAATTTATAATTTTATCAGTAGAACTTAAAATAGCCATTGCAACACAAACAAAAATCCACAAAATAGCATATTTTGTTTCTAAAGCCCCGCGACGAATAGAATTAATAATTAAGAAGAATAATAACAAAATAAAGATGAATGAAAAGGTAATTATATGCATTCACTATCAACCTTTCACGATTTTTTGCATCAATATAGCAAGGCTTACTTTAATCATGTAATATGCAGATTTAAGAGGTGTGATGGAAGATTGTCCACCTTGTCGCTCTTGCATATTTACAGATATCTCATTAATGCGAAGTTTTTTCTTTTTTAAATGAATAAGAACTTCTGGTTCTGGATAATCTTTTGGATAATTGTGTGCAAAAATTGTAATTACTTCTCGATTGATAGCACGATATCCAGAAGTTGGATCCATAAATGTTTGTTTCGTTAACACTTTCAGTAGGGCAGTAAAATAAAAAATACCGATTCTTCTTGAAATACTACCTTTATAAGCTGTTTTTTCTGTAAAACGTGAACCTAGCACCATATCGCATTGGCCTTCAGCAATAGGCTGTATAATTTTGTATAAATCATCCGGATTATGTTGTCCATCAGCATCGAACTGAATTGCAATATCATATCCATTCTCATATGCGTATTTATAGCCAGTTTGTACAGCTGAACCGATGCCCAGATTATATGGTAGATTAATAAGATGAACAGGGAAATTTTTTACGATTTGAGCTGTTTTATCTTGTGAGCCATCATTAATAACGCAAATGCTTAACGCTGTAAAATGTTGTTTTAGTTCTAGTAATCTTGTTAATGTATCTGCAATTGCTTCTTCCTCATTATAGGCTGGAATAATAATCAAAGTTTTTGGTATTGAAATTGGTACCTCGATAGACATTACCGCACCACCCCTTACATATTTAACTATATTATGGTTATTTATAAACAACTTTACTTAATATACCATTAAAAGTATAAGAAAATAAAGGAAAAACTGATGGGTGATTTTAGGAGGAAGCCACTGATACAAAGGCAAGCGATAGTATTTTTTATAATAAAAAATACATGCAAGGAAGGACCTGTGCATGTATGATGAGAAGATTATGTTAAATATTCCAAGGCTTACTTAAAGTTAAAACTTCAGCCATCTCTTTACTTTTTAAACGTCCCTTTTTTCGGTTTTCCGCGCGTTCTAAACCGGTTGTGTGTAACCAATGTTCTTCCTGAGTTTCAGGGAGTACTTGTGGTACGGACGAAGGTTTTCCATCTTTTATCGCCACAAATGTAATGAAGCAAGTAGCAGCAATTCTACGCTCGCCTGCTAATAAATTTTCTGCGATTACTTTTACGAAAACTTCCATTGAAGATTTCCCTGTATAACATACAAATGCTTCATAACAAACAGAATCAGCTTGGTGAATTGGAGTTAAAAAATCAACTGAATCAATAGATGCTGTTACGCAATGTTTACGACTATGTCTTGCAGCCGCAATTGAAGCAATACTATCAATTTCTGCTAATAATTTCCCTCCAAAAAGTGTTTGGTGATTATTTAAATCGTTAGGAAAAACACGTGTTGTCTTAATTGCTTTAGATTCTCGCATGAATTTCTTTTCCATATATTCAGCCCCTATAGTCTGTTTTCAATCAGAATAATATGTGTAAGCGGAGTACTCATATTAGATATTTAATGAAGTAAAGTGTATTCCAAAAGAGAATGATTTAAACTTCTGTATTTGTATTCATATAACTGAAAGAAAATTTATTTTATCTAAAATGTAGTGTAAAAGAGGATTCGCTTACATTGCAAGTAAAAAAGTAATGACTATGTATTTATCATAGAAATTCCCTATCAGCCATGTACCCATTCATGATAGAATCGTTTTGTTATGAATGGAAATAGAGGTGCAATGGACATATGAATCATATACAAACAAATTTTTCATCTTTCTTCAATAAAAT
Organism: Bacillus sp. CH_48; assembly: GCF_038008465.1. Lineage (NCBI taxonomy): Bacteria > Bacillati > Bacillota > Bacilli > Caryophanales > Bacillaceae > Bacillus > Bacillus sp. CH_48. The sequence continues at coordinate 1,594,955 of NZ_JBBOZF010000001.1, forward strand.
TACGATCGGTGCGATGCTCGCATTTTTTGTTTATAGTTGTTGGGCAGCATTTGAGACAAGTAAGCAATTTTTTGGAGGAAGTACAACAAGTGTAACAATCATACTGGCAATTTTCGTCATACTCATTTTGTTAGTGGCATCAATCCTACAATATCGTTTTACAGATAAACAATTTCTTATTTTTCTTATAAGTATATCTATAGTTGTGAGATTTAGTATGCTGTTATTTGTAGATGCTCCAATAATTGGTGATATGAAAGTGATGTATGAGTCTGCAAAGCAGATTGCAATTGGTAATAATATAGGGACTGTAACTCATTTGCCTTTTATTATATATGAGTCAGTAATTATTCGTATATTTGGTGATACATTATTCGCTTTACAACTATTTAATGTGTTATTTTGCGCAGGAACCGCATTTTTTATTTATCGTATTGCGGCAATGGTTTTTGGAGAAGAATGCGGGCGTATTGCTTCTATATTTTATGCTCTGTATATTCCAAATATATTCATGAGTTCCGTATCAACTCCTGAGTCACTTGCAATATTTTTATTTTATTTTGCTTGTTACATACTTTTATATAACGGATTAGATCATCCTTATATGTGGTTGTTTTCAGCGATTTTATTTGCATTTAGTAATATGATTTTCCCAATGGGATTATTTCTTCCTATTTTTATCACGGTATATATATTATTAATTGAAGTGTTTCAATCAGCAACGAAACAAAAAGTGTTACTAAAGATGATAGGGATACTTATTCTATTTTATAGTGCTCATTTTAGTGTGAATTATGGAATTAAGACAATGGGACTGTCACAATATACGATTGCGAATGAGACGTATGTTCAATCTGTCTTAATTGGAAAAACGCAACATGAGGAAAAAATATCGAAAAATCAAAGTGTAACAGAGCATATTGATCAAAAGTTAAAAGAGATTGAGGGAGAAAGATTTAAACTTTTAGAACCGATGATAAATCAGTTTTCAGAGGAGGGGATAAATTCTATTCTTTTCAAATGTGAAAAACTGATATATATAGCCGTAACATTGTTTATGACTATAGCTCTATTACACTTCCTAATTAAGAAACAACAAAATGAGGGATATATGTTGTTCTTATTTTTAATTAGTGGCTACGTATTGTTAAAGCTCTTCCAAGTAGATATGGCATATTACAATGTAATTATGCCGGCATTGTTTATTTTGCAGAGCTTTGGTGTTTATATGAGTTATGTGTATTGTCAAAAAATATTTTTCAGAAAGTAAAAAGAATCCATTCTGGATTCTTTTTTTGATGGAAGATGAAATTTAGTAGTCAGTGCAGATGAAAAGTATGCCTGACCTGAATTTTGTCTTATCGATTTAGTTCTAGTTGCAAATTATCGGCTGTTAGAGCCATTTGTGAGGAATCATCTTGAATTCCTTTCATGACTTGTGAAATAGCTTGTAGCTCATGTTCAATTTTCTTATTCTGTTCTTTTGAGTTAGACATATCTTTTACAATTTCTTGGAAGTATCGATCTGTTGCCGACATACTATCCGTTCCTTCCGATACGAGAGAGCTAATTTGTTTCACGGAAGACGAGACACGGGTAATTTGTTCATTTGTTTTTTCGACGAGCTTTGTAACGTTAAATATCGATTCTTTCGTTTGCTCTGATAATTTTCGGATTTCACCAGCAACAACAGAAAACCCCTTCCCAAATTCTCCAGCACGTGCAGACTCGATAGCAGCATTTAGTGCGAGTAAATTTGTTTGCTCCGCGATCGATTTAACGATATCTATGATTTCGTTAATTTTGTTAGAAATATCGAGAAGTTCATGAGTATCTGTAATAATCGTTTCCATATTCATTTGAATAGATCCCATTCGTTTGTTTTGCTGGTTTAATTGTTCTTTCCCTTTATTCGCTTTTTCTTCAGATGTTGTAGCTAATGATGTACCTGTTTTAGCAATCTCTACAATAGTTTCAGACTTAGCGGTTAGTTTTTGAATAGAAGAGCTTGTCTTTTCAGATACAGCAGCTAGTTCTGTTGCGATATGCGTAATTGTCATAGCAGTTAGTTCTTTTTCTTTCTCATGCTCTTTTTGCATTCTTTCATATTCAGATTCATAAGCTGCAAGAACAAGTTCTTGTTCAAGAGTGAATAATTTATTTATGACATTTATAGAATAGGAAAAATCATCGATTGTTGTTATTTTTGTTTGCAAAATCTTCATAATAGAGCGGAATAATTCTTGATAAGCAGCAGTATACCATTTTCGATGTAAGCCAATTTGTACATGTCGTTTGGCAATCCTAACACGCTGTTCAATAAAATCTTCATGCATATTGCCGCTGAATAATTCTTTAATATGTGTTTTTAAAGTTTGCTTTAGTTTTGGAATAGAGCTGTAACGTTCAATAATAGTAATTAAATTAGGTTGTTTTGTAATGTTGGCATAGAATTTTTCAGTAATCCAATCAATTTCTGCATAAATAAAAGGCTGTAGTACTTTTACAACTTGTAAATCTTCTTTTGAAATGTGTAGCATATCCATTTGAATTTTCAGTTCAGAATTAGTAGGTACATTAAAAGTTATTTGTTGGTCCTTACTTAATTCGATTATACTGGTGTTTGTTTTATTAATATTTTTTTTGAAAACCCCAAGCATCATTCTTCCCCCTGTGTATAAAACGTTTTCAATTTTAAAACTAATATAGAGTAATTATATATGCTTATATATAATTACTCTATATTAGTTCGTAGAATAGTATATAAATTAAGAGAATTCTAGATAGAATTCTCTTAATGGCCTTTATTAATTTTAGCATGTGTTTTAAAGAAAACAGGGAAATGCACATTATATATTACAGTGACGACACGAATAACGAATGTTACTAATAAACAAACATAGAAAGCTAATACGTGCGCGCCCATAGCGTGTGTGATTAGGAAGCTAATTGCTCCTAAGATAGAAGCGATTGCGTAAATCTCTTTTCGGAATACGTAAGGGATATCTTGAGCACAAATGTCACGCAAAATACCGCCTCCAATACCTGTAATGACTCCCATTGAAACAACTAGAAATGAGGCGTCAACATGATGTGACATTGCCGCATTTGCACCAATAGCTGTAAAAACGCCTAAGCCAACAGCATCAGAAAGCATAATAACGACTTGAAGTTTATTGATGCGCTCAAAAAACATACAAGTAAATAATGCTGATAATACACTTACGAAAAAGTAAATGGGTTTTACAAATGCGACAGGGGGCAGGTTACCAATCATGATATCACGAATAATACCGCCGCCGAGCGCAGTAGCTACAGCTAAACAAAGGACACCAAATAAATCTAAATCTTTTTTTAAACCAACTAATGTACCAGAAATGGCAGCGGCGATAATGCCAAGAAACGTAAATATATCGATTAATAACATGGCCTTAATCCCTTCCTCTTAAAGATGTTCCAGAGAAAAAATATACACTAAAGTATTGGAAATAACAATTACTTTTCGTTACATGTAGAAAAACGGATAAAATACATAAAGAAAGCGTTTGAAAATGTTTAGGGGAAAACGAAGCAAGGTTAATTTTTAGTTGTAGGGTAGCCGAGTGAATGTCATTTTTTAACCGTTAAATTTTATATATTAATAAAAGGATTAATAAATGTTTACTATAATGCTGATAATAAGTGAAAGAGTGTTAGATAGTTTTTATAGAGATAGGGAAGGATAGCTAAAGGATAATATTTTCTAGTTACTACTTACGATGGATTGGCTAGTTTCGGTATAAAAATAGTTCTCAATTTAAATATGAGTTATGTTATAATTGCTAGGTGTGTTTTAACGATAATAAATTATGATTAAAAGATAATGTTAAGATTTTGTATGGAGGTCTTGGAATGTTAGCAAATCAAGCTAGGGTTAGATTTGAGCATTTTTTGCTCTTTTTTATTATTTTACAGCCTGTTTTAGATTTATTAACGTCTCTTAGCATCACTTTATTAAAGTCAAATGCTACCGTTGGAATTTTAGTAAGATTCCTTATTATGGCTGTTGGTGGTATTTACATTTTAATTCAGGCAAAAGAGAAGGAAAATAGAAAGTTTTTAATTTATCTTATATTATTAGCCGGAGTTTTAGGGGTAGGATTTATTAATAATAAACTAGTTAAGGATCCTATTGTACTTAGTGAAGAAGTTAAATTCGTTGCGAAAGCATTATATATATATATTATGCTGGGGTCATACATTTTAGCTTTAAAATCATTGAAAAAGACAGTTAATATTAGTGATAAGGTTCGAAATAGTATTGTATATTCTACATTAATCATTAATGCAATTATGGTTATTTCTATTTCAACATCTACTGACTTTGGTAGTTATGAATGGATGAAGGTTGGTTCTCGAGGTTGGTTCTATGCAGGGAATGAACTAGGTTCAATCTTAGCTATTATTTTCCCTATTGTGGTACTATATTCTATTCAAAAAACAAAAAACGTGAAGCACGTTTTATATTGGATTCCATCAATTTTAATGATTTATTCTTTAATTCAAGTTGGTACGAAAGTAGGAATGGGTTCAATTGGTGTTACGTTAGCGGCAGCAATCGGAATCATTGTACTACAATTATTATTTGATAGAAAAAACCCGAATAAAAAAGCTCTTGCGCTTAACGCGGTAATTGCTATTATCCTATTAGCCGGTGTAGTTGGGACGTTTAAACAAACACCATTAGCGCAAAATATGGGTATTCACAATAACTATTTAACAGAGCAAAATGTAGCACAACAAGATCAAAAAGAACAAGAAATTAAAGATAAGCTGAAAAAAGAACAAGAACTTAAAGAAAAAGAAGAAAAGCACCATAAGGCTGAAAAACCAGAAGAAAAAGCGAAGATAGAAGTAGAAGTTAAGAAAGAACTTGAGAAAGAGCAAAAGAAAGAAAATCAAGAAAACCTTATTTTCAGTGGACGTCAAGTATATGAAGAAAGACATAAGCAGTTCTTTAAAGAAGCGCCAGTGTCACAAAAGTTATTAGGAATGGGTTATGCAGGTAACTTTAAATACAATGAACAAAAGCAACCAGATCCAAAATTAATTGAAATGGACTTCCATGATTGGTTTTATGATTTCGGGATTATTGGCTTTGTATTACTAATGATTCCATTTATTTATTACGGGCTAAGAATTCTACTAGCATTTGCTAAGAGATTTAAGGACATATTTAATATAAAATATGGAATGATTTCAGCAAGCTTATTGTTAGCGTTAGGTATTGCTTATATTGCAGGACATATTTTAACAGCACCAGGAGTTGGGATTTACTTTGTAGTGGTGCTAGCTTATCTAATAGTAGACCTAGAAATTGAATGATAAAAATAAAAGCTAACTTTTGTTAGCTTTTATTTTTTAGTACAGTAAAATAAAAATAGCTGGAAACGTAGCAAGGATTTAAAGGAGGAAAAAACATGAGAATATTGCATATGAATGCAGGAGCAGAAGATGGGGGAGGGAAAACACATATTATTTCACTTCTCGATCAGTTTCCAACTGGTGAAGTAGAATTAGCAGTATTTGAAGATGGAATTGTTGCGAAGGAAGCAAGGGAATTAGGGATAAAAGTCCATGTGTTTTCACAAAAATCGCGCTATGATTTATCCATTTTAAAGAATATAAGTGAATTTATTAATAAAGAAAAATTTGATGTAGTTCATACGCATGGTCCTAGGGCTAATTTCTATGTTTCTTTAATGAAAAAGAGAATAAAGGCAAAATGGGTAACGACTATTCATAGTGATCCATTTCAAGACTTTACTAAACAGGGCTTAAAAGGTTGGATTTTTACGAAATTAAATTTGAAAGCCTTAAAAAATATAGACTTATTTTTCGTAGTAACAAATAGATTGAAAAAAAGCCTGGCAGCATTAGGGATTTCAAATGAAAAGATGCATGTTATTTATAATGGAATTGAATACGATAAGGAAAAAGCAGAAGGCTATAATAAAAAAGAAATGTTCAATATTGCTGAAGATGTATTTACGGCAATCCAAGTAGCGCGATTACATCCTGTCAAAGGACATGAAGTTTTATTCGATGCGTTACAACAAACAAAATTGGAGAAAATTAAAGTATTATTAGTTGGCGATGGCCCATTAGAAGAAAATCTAAAGTCATTAGCTACTGAAAAAGGGATTAACGATAAAGTAGAGTTTTTAGGACATCGTCAAGATGTAAAACAATTATTTGCGTCGTCACATGTAAATTTATTAACTTCTCATAGTGAAGGGTTCCCACTAGTTTTATTAGAAGCGGCAAATCAACGCGTACCATCAATTGTGACTAGGGCTGGAGAAATTGAACCATTAATCGTAGATGAAACTTACGGATGGATTGTGCCAACAGATGATGGAAAGGCATTAGCATTAGCTTTAGAAGAAGCGTATGATAAGTGGAAAACTGGAGAATTAGCAGCAATGGGTAAACATATTTATGAGCATGCTACTATGAATTTCTCACTTCAAAAACTATATGAAGATACAAAGGAAACATATAAGCAATTAATAGCGAAAAACTTGTAATGATAGAGAGGATAGTTAACTATGGCAGTACAAACAGTTGATATTCTAGGCGTTCCTTTTTCTACAATGACAATGGATGAAACGGTCCAATATTTAAAAGAACAACTAGAAGCGGAGCGAACTCATACGTTTCAGGTAGTAACAGCAAACCCTGAAATTGTTATGTGCGCAAAAAAGGATGAAAAGTTCTATCAAACATTATTGAATACAGATTTAATTACACCTGATGGTATTGGGGTTGTAAAGGCAAGCGGCATGCTTGGTACACCTTTAAAAGAACGTGTAGCAGGTTTTGATTTAATGTGTAATTTACTTGCGAAGTTATCAGAAGATAGTAAACCAGTATCTGTTTTCTTATTAGGTGCAAAGCCGCATGTTGTACAAGCTGCAGCAGATCATTTAACAAAGACATATTCAGCTGTATCCATCGCCGGTACACAAGATGGTTATTTCAAACAAGAAGACGAAGAGAATATTATTTCTCGCATTCAAGAAGCAAAACCAGATTTATTACTTGTTGCACTCGGTTTCCCGAGACAAGAGAACTTTATCCAAAACAATAAGCATCGTTTAGAAACGAAAATGGCTGTTGGAGTGGGTGGAAGTTTAGACGTATGGGCTGGAGAGGTAAAACGTGCACCAAAATGGATTCAAGCGATTCATTTAGAGTGGTTTTATAGATTATGCAGTAATCCAACACGCTGGCGTCGTCAGTTAGTATTAGCGGAATTTTTAAAAGAAGTAATGCGTTCGAAAAAGTAGCGAAATATCGCTACTTTTTTTTATTTATTCATTTTTAATGAAGTGAAACTTTAATCAGTGAGTCATCCCTACTGATTATTAGCCCTCACCAATCGGGATAGACGTTTTACTTTTTGGGAATGATGAAGGAGAATTTTTTACACAAAAGTATTTTACTTATACAATTCACACATGTAAAATGATGTGTAAAGACACCTGTGTGAGGAGGACTTCTAGTGGGCAAGGTAAAAGAAATTTCGAAGCGCAAACTACTTGGTATAGCTGGACTTGGATGGCTATTTGATGCAATGGATGTTGGAATGCTTTCATTTGTAATGGTAGCCTTGCAAAAGGATTGGGGATTAACGAGCCAGGAAATGGGCTGGATAGGCAGTATTAACTCAATCGGTATGGCAGTAGGAGCGCTTATTTTTGGGATACTATCAGATAGAATAGGCCGAAAATCAGTCTTTATTATTACATTATTATTATTTTCTATCGGTAGTGGTTTAACTGCATTAACAACGACACTCGCGATGTTTCTCGTTTTACGCTTTTTAATTGGTATGGGGCTTGGCGGAGAGCTTCCGGTTGCCTCTACACTAGTATCAGAGAGTGTTGAAGCGCATGAGCGTGGGAAAATTGTTGTGTTATTAGAAAGTTTTTGGGCAGGTGGATGGCTAATTGCAGCCCTTATCTCGTATTTTGTTATTCCTAAATATGGTTGGGAAATTGCGATGGTATTGAGTGCAGTTCCAGCACTATATGCTTTATATTTAAGATGGAATTTACCGGATTCCCCAAGGTTCCAAAAAGTTGAAAAAAGACCATCTGTTATTGAAAATATAAAATCAGTTTGGTCTGGGGAATATCGTAAAGCAACAATTATGCTATGGATTCTATGGTTTTGTGTTGTCTTTTCTTATTATGGAATGTTCCTTTGGTTACCGAGTGTAATGGTGCTAAAAGGATTTAGTTTAATAAAAAGTTTCCAATACGTACTTATTATGACATTAGCTCAACTTCCAGGATATTTCACCGCTGCTTGGTTTATTGAACGTCTCGGTCGTAAATTTGTGTTGGTTACGTATTTAATCGGGACAGCTTGCAGTGCCTATTTGTTTGGGGTTGCGGATTCATTAACAGTATTAATCGTGGCAGGTATGTTACTATCCTTCTTTAACTTAGGTGCTTGGGGAGCATTATACGCCTATACACCTGAACAGTATCCGACGGTTATTCGTGGTACTGGTGCAGGAATGGCAGCAGCATTTGGGCGTATTGGTGGTATTCTTGGCCCACTATTAGTGGGGTATTTAGTTGCCTCAGAAGCTTCACTATCACTAATATTTACGATTTTCTGCGGATCAATTTTAATTGGTGTATTCGCTGTAGTAATACTTGGACAGGAAACGAAGCAACGAGAATTAGTATAAAGTGAAATTTTAAACGTAGCCCTGACCGTTTATTACCCTACACTACTCCGCTCTTTCTAGGCAGTTAATGTAGGATAAAGGGGGAGAGGAAACCGAAGTGGTTTCCTTTTTTCTGTTTTTTTAGATAAATAATGGTATAGTAAGAAAAAGGGATTATTTCTTATAAAAGCGAATGTATACAGCAGGACATATGGACAAAGAATTAGGTGGTTGAAGAAATGAAAATTTTACTGATCATGGAAGAGGCAGAAGAGAGAAGAGAGTTAGCTGAAAATTTCACTGAAAATATGAGAAATGTAGAATGTTTTGAAGCAAAGACAGGAACAGAATCTTTATTTATGATGAAAAAACATATACCAGACTTTGTTTTTTTAAGTTCCAAATTACTAGATGGTACTGGTTTTGAATATGCAAGTTTATTACGAGAAATAAATTGCTATACAAAATTTATTTTTGTAGGTGAAAACATAGAGGAATCTATTACAGCTTTTCGTTTCCAAGCATTTTATTATTTATTACGACCATTTCGTGAAGAAGATTTACAATTTCTTTTATATAAAATAGGTAAAGAACAAGGTGAGAAAGCAAAGAGTTATTTGCGGAAACTACCGATAGAAAGTCAAGAGGGTATACGATATATTCTTCCAGAAGATATCGTATATGTAAGTAAAAATAAAGAAAATAAAACTGTTTCAATTTACACAACGAATAATCAGTATATTTCAACATATACACTTCAGGAATTAGAAAATAAGCTAAATGCATATGATTTTTTACGTGTGCATAAAAGCTATTTAATTAATATGTCATATGTAAAAGAACTGAAACCTTATTATAATGGCACGTATAATTTGTATTTAGATAGGTATGATGAGCAACCGATTCCAGTCAGTCGTAATTATGTAAAACGCCTTCGAAATAACATTGAATTATAGTAGGTAATGAGAGTATTTTAACATGATAAACTGAAAATCCTTCATGATAGGGAGGATTCAAGTTAAATATTCAGAAAATTTAGTACAATCTCCACTAAGAAATAGTATTGGGGGAATTGTATGTGAAGACATTGAAATCGATCTTACTTTGGGGCGTTATTACAGCAGTAGGAGCAGGGGCTTTTGGGGTAATAGCTTTATCACAAGGTGAAACCATTAATGCTGTATGGCTCTTAGTAGCTGCTGTATGTGTATATGCAGTTGCTTATCGCTTTTATAGTAGATTTATAGCGAGAAAGGTTTTTAATTTAGATGATAATCGTCAAACACCAGCCCATACATTAAACGATGGGAAAGACTATGTTCCAACAAATAAGTGGGTATTGTTTGGACATCACTTTGCAGCGATTGCTGGGGCGGGACCTTTAGTAGGACCGATTTTAGCAGCACAAATGGGATATCTACCAGGGACCATTTGGATTATTGTTGGGGTAGTTGTTGCGGGGGCTGTCCAAGATTTTGTCATTTTATTTGCTTCGATGAGACGTAATGGTAAATCGTTAGGAGAAATGATTAAGGATGAGATTGGGCCTGTTACAGGACTAATTGCAATGATAGGTATTTTAGGAATTATGATTATTTTATTAGCAGTATTAGCGTTAGTCGTAGTAAAGGCACTGATTGGAAGTCCTTGGGGAATGTTTACGATAGCAGCAACGATTCCCATCGCTATTTTAATGGGAGTTTACATGCGCTATATTAGGCCTGGTCGTGTTGGAGAAGGGTCAGTAATTGGTATTATCCTACTTATTTTATCTCTTATTGGAGGACAGTATGTAGCAGAAAATCCAACACTTGCAAGTATGTTCACATTTAGTGGCGAAACAATTGCTATTATGCTTATTGTATATGGATTTATTGCATCTGCATTACCAGTTTGGATGTTATTAGCACCACGTGATTATTTAAGTACATTTTTAAAAGTTGGAACAATTGTTGGATTGGCGATTGGTATTTTAATTGTAGCACCTGATTTACAAATGCCAGCAGTTTCGCAATTTATTGATGGAACAGGTCCTGTTTTCTCCGGTAATTTATTCCCGTTCTTATTTATTACGATTGCCTGTGGTGCAGTCTCTGGATTCCATGCTCTTGTTTCATCAGGTACGACGCCAAAAATGATTGAACAAGAGGGACATGCACAGCCAATTGGTTACGGAGCAATGTTAATGGAGTCGTTTGTAGCTGCGATGGCAATGATTGCAGCTTGTGTATTAACACCAGGAACTTATTTTGCGATTAATAGTCCGGCAGCACTTATTGGTACGGATGTATCGCAGGCAGCTCAAGTTATTTCTTCATGGGGATTTGCTATTACACCAAATGAACTAAAAGAACTTGCTGTAAATGTTGGAGAGCAAACAATTTTATCACGTACAGGTGGCGCACCAACGTTAGCGATAGGTATGGCATATATTTTCTCACAAGTAATAGGTGGAACGGCGATGATGGCATTCTGGTATCATTTTGCTATTCTCTTTGAAGCCCTATTTATTTTAACAACGATTGACGCAGGAACGCGTGTAGGACGATTTATGATTCAAGATATTTTAGGGCATGTATATAAGCCGTTTGCGAAAACAGATTCTACATTAGCGAATGTAATAGCTACAACGTTATGTGTATTAGGATGGGGTTATTTTTTGTACCAAGGGGTAGTAGATCCGCTTGGTGGAATTAATACATTATGGCCACTTTTCGGTATTGCAAATCAAATGTTAGCAGGTATTGCATTATTACTTGGAACGACAATTTTGTTCAAAATGGGGAAAAAGGCATATGTTTGGGTGACACTTATTCCAACTGTTGGATTGCTTATTGTAACGATGACGGCGGGTTATCAAAAGCTATTTCATGAAAACCCTAAAATAGGATTTCTATCTCATGCAAAGGTGTTCCAGGGAGCATTAGATGAGGGGAAAGTGTTAGCACCAGCTAAAAATGTTGCTCAAATGAAGCAAATTATTTTCAATGATTATATTGATGCAGCGCTTTGCGGGATTTTTATGATAGTTGTAATCGCTGTATTAATTTCTGCAATTCGAATTTGGATTCAAGTATTAAGAAATAAGCCGATGCTGCTAAAAGAGGCAGCATATATTTCTAGAGATGAAAGTGAGTCGAGGAACTATTATGCTTAAACGACTACGGAAAGTATGGGGGGAAAGAAAACGCTTTATTAGTTTGCTCGTTGGGGTACCAAGTTATGAAGTATATGTGGAGCATATGAAAAAGCATCATCCTGAAGAAGAGGTTGTATGTCAAAAGCAATTTTTTGCTGAGGCACAAGAAGCAAGATTTAATGCAAAGGGTGGAAAAATATCACGCTGTTGTTAATGAAGAAGGGCGAGTTTTCGCCCTTTTTATTTTTTTTGCTGTTTCACGTGGAACAGCAAAAAATAAACAAAAAACTTTGGGAATTATAGGGATTTCGTATACAATAAAGTGGGGAAGGGGATAGATGGAAAAGTAGGGAGATTATTTTATGTTAAGGGACTTATTTGTAAATACAACAATTATTCTTTCCTTTATTTTTGTTGGAGGTCAGCTTTTAAGAGATAGGCCGTTAAAAGAAGAGTTTTCTCTTTGGCAGAAATGTGTAGTAGGTATTCTTACTGGAATATTAGGTATATTACTAATGTATTTCGGTGTTCATGTTGGTACCATCCTATTGGATTTGCGCTACTTAGCTGTTATTTTAGCTGTTATAATTGGAGGCCCGATAGCGAGTACTATAGCTGTTAGTATGATTTTAGTAACTAGGTTATTATTTATGGATTATTCATTAGCTTCTCAAGTAGCTTTTTATACAATTATTGCGATAGGAGTAGGTAGTATCTTTATTTCGCGTCTAAATATCTCTCTAGGAGAAAAGTGGGCATGGTTACATACATATATTTTATCTATTCTAATCCCCTCACTATATATATGGTTAATTAAAGATATTAACATAGTAGGATTATATTTAATTTCTAGTATTATTACAGGCTACATAACATTCATAAGTGCAAATTACGTTTTACAATCCAATGAGTTATTCCAAACGATGAAGCAATACGCAACGGTAGACGCATTGACAGGTCTAGGAAACGTAAGACAGTTTGATTTAGAGATGAATCGTCATATTAGTAATAAGAACATGAAAAATGATTCGCTTTGTTTACTACTTATAGATATTGACCACTTTAAGTATGTAAATGATACGTACGGGCATCCTGCAGGGGACGAAGTGTTAAAACAAGTAGGATGTATTTTACGAGAAACTTCACAATTTCCAGATTTGGCTTTTCGAAAGGGTGGAGAGGAGTTTGCGCTTTTGATACCGAATAAGGGATTAGCTTACGGAATTCGTATGGGCGAGCAAATTCGTATAGCTGTTGAAAGTCACCCATTTCAATTGTTAGATGGAACAAAAATAAAAATTACGGTTTCGGTAGGGGTTTCAGAGTATGAAGGGTCATCAGAGCAATTTATTCAAGCGGCGGATGATGCGTTATACTACTCGAAACGAAATGGTAGAAATAAGGTCAGCTCTGCATCTTAAAGATAAGATGACCAGAAGACATAAAGCTTATAAAAAACACTCACAGAGGCAATGTATGAACCTTGTGAGTGTTTTTATTTATATATTAGACAAGTTCTTTTGATACAACGAATTTACGATATGCACCATGGTGAGTTGGACCTACGTATTCGTTAATTTTGAATGAGTAACGAATAGCAGCTGTGATGAATTCTTTAGCAGTTTTTACTGCTTCTTTCACAGGTTTTCCTTTTGCAAGTTCTGCTGTAATTGCAGCAGAATATGTACAACCTGCACCGTGTGTATTGGTTGTATCGATTTTTTCTGATTCTAGAAGATCGAATGTTTCTCCATCATATAGGACGTCGATTGCAGTTTCCGTACCAAGTTTGCTTCCACCTTTAATTAGTACGTATTTGGCACCTAAAGCGTGGATTTTCTTCGCTGCTTCTTTCATGTCCTCAAGAGAATTAATTTTCACACCGCTTAATTGGTAAGCTTCAAATAAGTTTGGTGTTACAACTAATGCCTTTGGCACAAGAACGTCACGTAAGCAATCGTTCGTTTCAGGATGTAATGCTTCATCTGCACCTTTACATACCATAACAGGGTCAACTACTACATTTTTGAAATTGTGCTTTTCGATTGTTTCTGCAACCATTTCAATAATTTCTACTGATCCAAGCATACCTGTTTTTAAAGCGTCTACGCCAACACCTTCAATTGTTGTTTCTAATTGTGGTTTTAATGTAGAAGCTGGGATTGGAAATACGTTATGTGCCCAACCGTTATGTGGATCCATCGTTACGATTGTTGTAAGAGATGTCATTCCGTATACGCCAAGTTCTTGGAATGTTTTTAAATCTGCTTGTATACCAGCACCGCCACTTGTGTCAGAACCAGCGATAGTAAGTGCTTTATTTAATGTCATTATGAAAGCCCCCTCAAGTGATATAATGAAAACTATGTTTTCACCATTATATCAATGTTACGAATAAGTACAAAGTGAAAAGTAGATGATTTATTTTAAGAGCTATTTAAAATCTTGTATGCAGGAGACTGATTATGTTTCGAGATAATCGTACAAATGAATTAGTTATATTAAAGGAAATTGCAGAAACATTAAATACATCAAATGATACATATCATGTATTGCAAGCAGTACTAGAAAAATTGCTCAGTGTAACAGGTTTAACGACAGGCTGGATTTTTCTTGCGGATGAAAATGGGAAGTATACGAAGGTGATCGATTACCAGTTACCAGAGGCACTTAAATATGAAAATAAACGCCCGATGTGTGAAGGTGAGTGTTGGTGTTTACGCGGCTTCGTAGATGGGAAATTAGAGAGAGCCGTTAATATTATTGAATGTAAAAGAATTAATAATGCAATTGAATATAATTGGGGAGATACAGAAGGAATTCTTCATCATGCTACGGTTCCTTTAAAGGCTGGAGGAGAGAAATTTGGTGTTTTAAATGTAGCTAGCCCAGGTAAAACACATTTTTCGGAAGAAGAATTAGTATTGCTCCAATCAGTTGCTTTCCAAATCGGGACGGCTTTAAAGCGAACAAAATTATATGAAAATGAAAAGCGAAGAGCACATTACTATGTGAAATTGGAGCGGTTTATTCAAGCTTTAAAAACGATTCATAAGTTTAATGTATTATCTGAAAAGGTGGTAAATCACGTAGGTGAAGTATTTCAGTGGAATCAAGTGGCGTTTTTTATTAGGGAAGAAATAGAGTTATCTTTGCGAGCTTCTTATGGGCAGGAAGAGTTACAAGAGGATGTAAAAGAAGCGGCAAAGAAGGCGTTAGAACAAGGTGAGCTAGCTCTATTAAAACGTGTAAATGGAGTTGTTATTGCTACGCCAATACATATTCAAAATCATATATTTGGTGTTTTATGTGTTAGTTTAAATAATGGAGAATTTGATGTTAATACAATAGATATAATTCAAGCGTTATCGAATCACGTTTCATTAATAATAGAGAATCTAAGATTAAACGAACAGCGCCGTGAACTCGTACGACTGGAAGAAAGAAACCGATTAGCAAGGGATTTACATGATTCTGTTTCGCAAAAATTATTTTCATTAACCTTTATGACAAAAGGGGCTGAGGCCGTTTTAAAAGGTCAAAATGAAAAGGTTGACCAATCTTTGCATGAGATGCGGGAACTAGCGCAAGGAGCTTTAAAGGAAATGAGAACATTAATTTGGCAGCTTCGTCCGGCAGGATTAGAAAAAGGTTTATTACCAGCTTTAAAGCAGTACGGTGAAAACTTGGGACTGAAAATTCGGGAACAAGTTACAGGTGTTCGTGATTTACCGCGTGTAGTAGAGGAAGCGTTATGGAGAATTGGACAAGAAGCTTTGAATAACGTAAGTAAACATGCGAATGTCAGAGAATCAACGATTTATTTCAAAGTGACAGAGAAGAATGTATCATTAGAAATAGTCGATCAAGGAAACGGCTTTGTAGAAAAGGATATAAAAGAGAAGAAATCACTCGGCATGACTACGATGCGTGAAAGAGTAGAATTAGTTGGTGGAACAATTAAAATTGTAAGTAGTAAGAAGCGAACGAGCGTAAAAGTAAATGTACCATTATGATGTGAAAATGAGGGAAGTTTGTGAAAATAAAAGTATTGTTAGTCGATGATCATACAGTCGTTTTAAAAGGATTAGCATTTTTCTTAAGTACACAGGAAGATTTAACGTTAGTTGGAGAAGCAAATAATGGGAAAGAAGCGTTAGTGAAAGTAGGGGAGACGAATCCAGATGTTGTATTAATGGATTTATATATGCCCGAAATGGATGGTGTCGAGGCGACGGCGTGCATCAAAAAAGAATATCCGAATGTGAAAGTAATTGTATTAACTAGCTTTTCTGATCAGGCGCATGTTTTACCAGCGTTAAGGGCGGGGGCAAGTGGGTATATTTTAAAAGATGTAGAACCGGATCAGCTTGTTGAAGCTATTCGAAGCGCATATAAAGGTAATATTCAATTACATCCGGATATAGCAAATACTCTTCTCTCTCAAACACTACCTGTGGAAGAAAAGGAAGAAGAACCTTCTATTCAAGTGGATGTGCTAACGGCGAGAGAAAATGAAGTGCTGCAGCTATTAGCGAAAGGGATGAGTAATAAAGAGATCGCTTCTGTTTTAGTTATTACAGAAAAAACAGTAAAAGCTCATGTAAGTAGTATTTTGAGTAAGTTGAATTTATCTGATCGCACGCAAGCGGCGTTATATGCAGTGAAAAATGGAATTGTATAAGACAAAAGTCGTAAGACCTAGTTCGCCTTTAGAAGGTGGACTTTTTTTATGGAAAAATACGTCTATGTGAGGACGAAAATGTATTGATATAAAGATAAAATATGTTTGTAAGCAACAAAACAACAATTACAAGGGATACCTTTTTTGAAAGCATATAACAACATAAGAGTGAGTACTAGGAGGAAGAAATAATGGCAACAGTTTTATTTGTTAAAGCAAACAACCGTCCAGCGGAACAAGCAGTTAGTGTAAAATTATATGAGGCATTTTTAGCGAACTATAAAGAAGCACACCCAAATGATACAGTAGTAGAACTTGATTTATATAAAGAAGAATTACCATATGTAGGTGTAGACATGATCAATGGTACATTTAAGGCAGGTAAAGGATTTGATTTAACAGAAGAAGAGGCAAAAGCAGTAGCAGTTGCTGATAAGTATTTAAATCAATTTCTAGAAGCTGATAAAATTGTTTTCGGCTTCCCATTATGGAACTTAACGATTCCAGCAGTGTTACACACATATATTGATTATTTAAACCGTGCTGGTAAAACGTTCAAATATACACCAGAAGGTCCAGTTGGTTTAATTGGAGATAAGAAGATTGCATTATTAAACGCGCGCGGCGGCGTATATTCAGAAGGTCCAGCAGCTGAGGTAGAAATGGCTGTTAAATATGTAGCAAGCATGATGGGCTTCTTCGGTGCAACAAACATGGAAACAGTAGTTATTGAAGGACATAACCAATTCCCAGATAAAGCAGAAGAAATCATTGCTGCAGGTCTTGAAGAAGCAGCTAAAGTAGCAAGTAAATTTTAATTTAAATTATAATCGTCACTCAAAGAAACAGCATTAACGTTTATGTTAATGCTGTTTCTTTATATTTTCAGCTCGTCAGCAAGCTTTTCTAATGTATTTCGATCTTGTATATAATATGTTCGGCCTTCTTTTTTTAAATAATTTTGTTGGCAAAATTGGTTTAATACATATAAAAGATGACGATAGCTGACATTTAAGTATTCTGCAGCCTCAGTATGCTTTTCTATATAACAATTATTTTGTTCTGTTAATAAAATAAAAGCAGCTAATCGATTTTCGAAAGGATAACTATAGTTTTTTGCGTAATTTTCAGTGCGAGTAATTGTCTTTTCTCCAATAAATTTGCATAAGTGCTGTAAAAACGTTGCATCTTGTAATAAAAGTTGCTGACAATCTTTAAGAGGAAGTGCTAAACAAACACAATCTTCTAGTACTTCAACGGACTTGGTGATATTTTCTACTCCTATTAATCCTAATTCCCCGATAAAAGATGGTGCTTGAATAAAATTAATTAATGAAACTTTCCCGTTTTTATGATTCATATATATTTTTGCTTTCCCAGAAATTAAGTAATAGAGATAAGGGAGGGCGTTTCCTTCGCTACATATCATCTCTTTCGTTTGAAAAGAATGCAGCTCTACATATGGCAAGACATGAAATGAAAATAGGGTATGGAATTGATGGATTCGCATGTATTGATAAATTTCTTCTTCATTTTTGCTGATTTTCATATTTTCACCCCTATTTATAGTATGAGATATCTCCTATTATCTTTACAAGAAGGAATGATACGATTTATGTAAATTTGTTTTTGTAGAAAAGAGAGTGTGATGAATTTATGAAAAAATATAAAACATTGCTATTTGATGTAGATGATACATTATTAGATTTCCAAAAGGCTGAAAAAGTAGCTTTACAGGTGCTTTTTGAAGAGAAGGGAATCCCTTTAACAGAGGAGATAGGGGCTCGTTATAAAAAAATAAATAAAGGTCTTTGGAATGCTTTTGAAAAAGGTGAACTATCACGTAATGAAGTTGTAAATAAACGATTCTCTATGTTGTTTAAAGAGTATGGAGAAGAAGTAGACGGTATATTATTCGAAAATAATTATCGTAGCTACTTAGAAGAAGGAAATCAACTCATGCAAGGTGCGTTTGAATTTATAAATCAAATTCAAGGGGAGTATGAGTTGTATATAGTGACAAATGGTGTTTCTAAGACGCAAGATAAACGTTTGCGTAATGCAGGGTTACATTCATTATTTAAAGATGTTTTTGTTTCGGAAGATACAGGTTTTCAAAAGCCGATGAAAGAGTATTTTGATTATGTTTTTGAACGGATTCCTAACTTTGCACCTGAAGAAGGGCTGATTATTGGGGATTCATTAAGTGCCGATATTAAAGGTGGATATGTAGCGGGAATTGATACTTGTTGGTTTAATCCAGAAAGGAAATTAAATGATAGTGGGATTATACCGACATATGAAGTGCATAATTTTGAAGAATTATACGCTCTATTAAAACAGTTTGTTTAATGAAAATAGATGATTGGGGTTTATTTTACATGAATCATTTTTTCTAAAGGTCTTTTTCGAGTTAGTATGGAATATATTTCTTTTGTTGCTTTATATGAAATTGTTAATATTTATTTTAGAACATTCAGAAAAACTGTTTGACATTAGGAAATTATTGCTATAAAATCAACGGTAATTGCATAGTCTTATCAAGAAAAGGTGGAGGGACAGGCCCGATGAAACCTTGGCAACAGCCGTATAACGGAATTGTGCCAAATCCTGCAGGTAGTAATCCTGAGAGATAAGAAAGAGCCTTTAGAGCGTGTTTTCAAACTGCTCCTTTCTTGTTTTCAGGAAAGGGGCAGTTTTTTATTTTGTATAAAAGAAAGGAGAATGAGAGATGGGAGAATCATGGGGAAAAGGAACGATTTGTGTGCAAGGTGGCTATACGCCAAAGAATGGTGAACCACGTGTTTTACCACTTTATCAAAGTACAACGTATAAATACGATACTTCGGATGATTTAGCAGCCCTATTTAACTTAGAGGCAGAAGGATATATTTATACGCGTATTGGAAACCCTACTCTAGCTGCATTTGAGCAGAAGTTATCAGATTTAGAAGGCGGGGTAGGAGCTGTTGCAACGGCTTCTGGGCAAGCGGCTATTATGCTCGCAGTTTTAAATATTTGTAGTAGTGGAGACCATTTACTTTGCTCTTCAACTGTTTACGGGGGAACGTTTAATTTATTTGGGGTGAGTTTACGTAAGCTTGGCATTGATGTTACGTTCTTTAATCCCAATTTAACGGCAGATGAAATTGCGGCACTTGCTAACGATAAGACGAAGCTCATTTATGCAGAATCATTAGGAAATCCAGCGATGAACGTTTTGAATTTTAAAGAATTTTCAGATGCAGCGAAAGAGTTAGAAGTGCCTTTTATCGTGGATAATACATTAGCAACTCCTTATTTATGCCAAGCATTTGAGCACGGAGCAAATATTATCGTTCATTCTACGACGAAATATATTGATGGTCATGCAAGCTCTTTAGGCGGCATTGTCATTGACGGAGGGAACTTTGATTGGACAAATGGGAAATATCCTGAACTTGTTGAACCGGATCCAAGTTATCACGGCGTAAGTTACGTTCAAAATTTTGGTGCAGCAGCTTATATTGTGAAGGCGCGTGTTCAATTATTAAGGGACTACGGAAACTGTATGAGCCCATTCAATGCGTATATTAGCAATATCGGCTTAGAAACGCTGCATTTAAGAATGGAGCGTCATAGTGAAAATGCTCTCGTAGTTGCTAAGTGGCTTGCTAACCATGAACGTATTGAATGGGTGAATTATCCTGGATTAGATAGCAATGAAAATTACTCGTTAGCACAAACGTATTTGAAAAAAGGTGCTAGTGGTGTTTTAACATTCGGCATTAAGGGCGGATTAGAAGCGGCGAAAGAATTTATCGCAAATGTAAAACTAGCAACTCTTGTAACGCATGTAGCGGATGCACGAACTTGCGTTATACATCCTGCTAGCACAACGCATAGACAATTAAGTGCTGAAGATCAGCGTCTAGCTGGCGTTACATCAGATTTAATTCGTTTATCTGTTGGCATAGAAGATGTTTCTGATATTATTGCAGATTTAGAAGCGGCGCTAGTCGGAGGCAAAGAACATGCCGATCATAATTGATAAAGATTTACCAGCTCGCAAAGTGTTGCAGAAGGAAAATATATTTGTAATGACGAAGGAGCGAGCAGAAACACAAGATATTCGGGCATTGAAAATTGCTATCTTAAATTTAATGCCTACAAAGCAAGAAACAGAAGCGCAATTACTTCGTTTAATTGGCAACACACCGTTGCAATTAGATGTTCATTTGCTTCATATGGAATCACATTTCTCTCGCAATGTAGCGCAGGACCATTTAATGAGCTTTTATAAAACATTTCGTGATATTGAAAATGAAAAATTTGACGGGCTCATTATAACAGGAGCACCAGTTGAAACTCTTTCTTTTGAAGAGGTAGATTATTGGGAAGAGCTTAAACGTATTATGGAGTATTCAAAAACGAATGTAACATCTACGCTCCATATTTGCTGGGGGGCACAGGCTGGCTTGTATTATCATTATGGTGTTCCAAAGTATCCTCTTAAGGAAAAAATGTTCGGTGTATTTGAACATGAAGTTTGCGAGCAACATGTGAAATTGTTACAAGGGTTTGATGAATTGTTTTTTGCTCCCCATTCTCGTCATACAGAAGTACGAGAGAGTGATATTAGAGAGGTGACAGACTTAACATTATTAGCAAATTCTGAGGAAGCGGGTGTTCACCTGGTCATTGGGCAAGAAGGAAGGCAAGTGTTTGCCCTTGGGCATAGTGAATATAGTTGTGATACGTTAAAGCAAGAATACGAACGAGATCGTGACAAGGGATTAAATATTGATGTGCCAAAAAACTATTTTAAACATAATAATCCAGATGAAAAGCCCCTTGTTAGGTGGAGGAGTCATGGGAATTTATTGTTTTCTAATTGGTTGAATTATTACGTGTATCAAGAAACCCCTTATATATTGTAAAGAAAGATTGTGTAACACGTGGCAACGTTTTCCTTGTAAAGATTAACCTTTATTTTTCCGAATGTTCGAAATACATTGTTTTTCAGATTTTTTATTCATATAATTTCATCTAAACACAATTTTTGAGGGGTGGACAGTACTATGAAAGAAATTCAAGTTGGTTTATTAGGTCTTGGGACAGTTGGGAGTGGTGTAGTTCGTATTATTACGGATCATCAAGAAAGACTCATACACCAAGTAGGTTGTCCAGTGAAGGTAACGAAAGTATTAGTGCAAAACATTGAGAAAGAGAGAGAAGTAGAGGTACCTTCTACTCTATTAACACAAGATGCAAATGAAATTTTAGATAATCCAAATATTGATGTTGTCATCGAAGTAATGGGTGGCATTGATGATGCAAAATTATATATTTTACAAGCTTTAAAAAGCGGAAAGCATGTTGTAACTGCAAATAAAGACTTAATGGCATTACATGGAGCTGAATTATTAGCGACAGCAAAAGATAATAAAACTGATCTCTTCTATGAAGCGAGTGTGGCAGGGGGAATTCCAATTCTACGCAGTATTGTAGAAGGACTCTCTTCAGATCTTATTACGAAAGTCATGGGAATTGTAAATGGAACGACAAATTTTATTTTGACGAAAATGTCAGACGAAGGGAGAGCATATAACGACGTGTTAAAAGAAGCCCAACAACTTGGATTTGCAGAAGCAGATCCAACATCAGATGTAGAAGGTTTAGATGCAGCAAGAAAAATGACGATTTTAGCTACTCTCGGTTTCTCTACAAATGTAGAGCTTGGAGATGTGAACGTAAAAGGAATTACCTCTATTACAGAGGAAGATATTGAATACAGTAAGAGCTTAGGTTATACAATTAAATTAATCGGTCTTGCAAAACGAGATGGTGAAAAATTGGAGGTTACGGTTGAACCAACTTTACTTCCAAATACACACCCTCTTGCGGCAGTACAAAATGAATATAACGCTGTGTATGTGTACGGTGAAGCAGTTGGGGAAACGATGTTTTATGGACCAGGGGCAGGAAGTTTACCGACAGCGACAGCTGTTGTTTCGGATTTAGTTGCTGTAATGCAAAATATTAGATTAGGGGTAACAGGAAATAGTGCTGTAGTCCCACAGTATCAAAAAGTATTAAAAGAGCCAGACGAAATAGTCGTGAAAAAGTTTTTAAGACTGCATGTAAAAGACGAAATTGGTGTATTTGCAAAAATTACTTCATTGTTCTCTGAGCGCGGAGTTAGCTTTGAGAAAATTATTCAAATGCCGCTTGAAGAGAAAGGAAAGGCTGAAATTGTAATTGTAACGCATCGTGCGTCTCTTGCTGATTATGATTATATTCTACATACGTTGCAAGGGTATGAAGAAATAGATTGTTTGAAAGCGAACTATCGAATTGAAGGGGATGCTAAGTAGTATCTCTTACCATAAAACAGAAAGAGCCTATTAAGCAGCTTGCTTAATAGGTTCTTTTCTATTTAAAATCTGTGTACCAACTTGAATAAATGCTTGGATAATCCAGCCTGTTGTAAAGGATAAGATGATGGTTCCAAAATAGATAGGTCCATCTAATAAAAAGCTTAAAGTTAAAAATAAAAAGGCTAATGAAATCTCTGTTCTTTTAAACGTCCATTTTTTCTTCTCAGCAACGGTTAAAACGAAAGCTTCTTGAGGCGCTGCGCAAAGGTTTGTAGAGACGTAAAGACCAATTCCAGCTCCAACGAATAGATTTCCGCAAATAAGTGTTATATATTTTGGAAGAGAGCGGATAGCGTCCATAATAGTTATAATGGAACCAATCCAATCAACAAAAAGAGAAATAAGAACCATCGTTACAATTGTACCGATTGTAATTTGTTTTTTATTCCAAAAGAGTACGATAAGTGTAAAGGCAAAGTTAATCATGAAAATCCAAAAACCAATACTTATCCCAAAATTTTGATATAGTGCAATAAAGAAGGAATCATAAGGGCTAAGTCCAAAGGAAGTAATTGTCGTCATCATATTAATACCGATGGCAAGAATGAGTAAACCGCCAATGAAAAATATATATTCTAATTTGAATCGAAGCATAGTTGTATATCCTTTCTAAATGTATTTGCTAGGAAAGGATATATTGTGGAAAGCTTACCAGGTCAAGAGAGAATTTTTGTGAGAAGGGGAAAGTGAGATGACAAATATAAGAAAGATTGCTGAACTTGCTGGAGTATCTGTTTCAACTGTTTCACGTGTACTAAATAATCATCCGTACGTAAATGAACAGAAACGAAAAGAAATTTTAGCGATTATAGAAGAATTAAATTACACGCAAAACGTGAATGCAATTCATTTAGTGAAAGGAAAAACGAATGTAATTGGCGTTTTATTGCCACACGTAAATGATCAATATTATAGCGCTATTATTGAGGGGATATCAAAAGAAACGGCAAAGAATAATTATAATATGATGCTTTGCCAGACAAATTATAGCGAAGAAAGAGAACTAGAAATTTTAAATATGTTAAAAATGAAAAAGCTTGATGGGGTTATTATTTGTTCTCGGGCAAATAGTAAGGAGAAGCTTGAAGAATATACGAAATTCGGCCCGATTGTTATGTGTGAAGAAATAGATTCAAAATGCATTTCAAGTGTCCATATTGATTACTACAAAGTATTTTCACGTGGGATGAAAAGCTTAATAGATGCCGGTCATACAAGTATTGGATATTGTATTGGAAGAAGTAATAGCGTTAATAGCCAAAGACGAAAGAGGGCGTATGAAGATTCGCTTCAAAAGAGTATCGTAACACCGTTAGAGACCTGGAAATTTGAGGGGTGTTTTACAGTGGAAGATGGACGCAATGTAATTAGAGAATGGGCTCATATGTCAGTAAAACCGACGGCGTTCCTTGTATCTTGTAACCATATTGCAGCGGGGATGGTTACAGAAGCAAAAAAACAAGGAATTCGTATTCCAGAGGATATTACGATTATTGGGTGTGATGATCAAGAGGTGGCAGATATATTGGGTATAACGACGATTTCGCATTCTAGTAAAAACGTTGGATTGAAAGCGTTTGAATTATTATATGAAAAGATTAATGAAGAGAAATTAGATGTGAAGCATATAGAGTTATTACCAGAGTTAGTAGATAGAGAAACGACATAATTGAGAAGGTGTGAAAATCGCTTTTCAAAATTTCGTTTGGTATAATTATGGACAATCTATGAGGGCTAAAAGGGGTTTTGATATGAGATCAAAAGTAGTAAAAGTAATTCTACTCATTACAATTGCATCTTTCTGTTTATTTGCATATGGCTTTGTTTCAGGTGTAAATGATGTATTAAATCCGAAAGCTTCAAATTTAATTAAAAAGACCGATGTAGTGGCAAAAGAGAAAAAGAAAACGGGAACGTTACAAATCGTTAGTTTAGGTGATTCATTAACGCGTGGCGTTGGTGATAAAGAAGGAATTGGCTATGTTGGGCGAATGAAAGAGGATTTACAAAAAGATTATAAGCAAAAAATTGCATTAACAAATTTAGCAGTTAGTGGTGCAAAAATGCCCGATTTATTAAAACAAATTGAAAGTAATGGCGCTCAATATTCAATTAAGCAAGCAGATGTAATCGTGTTAACGATTGGTGGGAATGATTTGTTCCCAGGCTGGGAATCGCTTGGGAAGATAGATTTAGATACGTATCGTCCTGACACAGAAACGTTTCAAAATGAAGCAAAGAAAATTATAGAAGAAATTCGTAAATTAAATACAGATAGTCCAATTTTTTGGCTTGGTTTATACAATCCTTTTGAAGATGTAGAAGATTTAAAAGGGTCTTCAAACATTGTTGTGGACTGGAATGCATCTTTAGAGAAGTTAGCGCTAAACGATAAAAATGTGTATATTACACCGACATTTGATTTATTCCAAAACCGCGGAAAAGATTTATTATACTCTGATCATTTTCATCCGAACGAAGTAGGTTATACGTATATGGCAGAACGTTTAGTTCAAAATGTTGTAAGTAAATTAAAACTAGAACAAGGAGGGGTAAAATGACGACGATACTTTCCGTACGAGACTTGAAGAAGGTAATTGGAAAGAAGACTCTTGTAGAGGACATTTCCTTTGATGTAAAGCAAGGAGAAGTGTTCGGGTTCTTAGGACCAAATGGTGCTGGAAAGACGACTACCATTCGAATGTTAGTCGGATTGATTACGGCGACAGAAGGTACGATTTCTATCGGTGGTTATTCGATTAAGGACAATTTCAGAGAGGCGATGCGTCAAATTGGGAGTATCGTTGAAAACCCAGAGTTGTATACATATTTAACAGGATGGGAAAATTTAAAGCAATTTGCTCGTATGTTAGGTGATATATCAGATGAACGTATTATTGAAATTGCTGAAATGGTTCATTTAGATGAAAGAATTCATGACAAGGTAAAAACGTACTCACTTGGTATGAAACAACGCCTTGGAATTGCGCAGGCGCTCCTTGGGAATCCAAAATTGCTCATATTAGATGAGCCAACGAATGGTTTAGATCCAGCAGGGATTAGAGAACTTAGGGAATTTATACATAAGCTTGTAAAAGAAGAAAATATGAGCGTGTTTATTTCAAGTCACTTGCTAAGTGAAGTGCAAATGATATGCGATCGCGTTGCTATTATTCATAAAGGAAAGATGATAACAGTTGCCAAGGTTGAAGAATTAATTAAAACAGCAAGTGATCGTGTAGAATGGATTGTTACACCAATTTCTAAGGCGAAAGATATGTTAGAAGCAGCCGAAGAAGTAAGAGAAGTGAGTGTAGAAGGCGAGCGATTATTATGCCGCATGGATATTGCATCTATAAGTAGTTGGAATAAACACTTGGTAGAAAATGAAATAGATGTACATAGTGTTAAGGAGCTTGTATTTACGCTAGAAGATTTATTTATTGAACTCACAAGGGGTGAGCAGCATGCGTGAATTTGCGAATCTAGTTTTAAATGAATCAGAAAAGATTTACCGTAAGAAACGTATTTTTGTTGTTATGCTTATTTTAGCAATCTTAATCCCGCTTTTTGTGTATGCGCAGTATCGCGAAATAGAAACGACACAAAAAAGACTCGGTACAACTGATTGGAAGGTTTCATTGCAACAGCAAATTGTTGATTCTCAGAACCGGTTGAATAATTCTAGATTGCCAGAAGAATGGCGTGATTGGTTAAAGGTAAGAGTTGAACAACAACAATATTATTTAGATCATGATATTAATCCGATGGCGCCAGGTGCACCGACTTTTGTCAGAGCATTTATTGAACAAGGAATTACATTGTTTATTCCGCTTCTCGTAATGATTGTCGCCATTGATATCGTTTCTGGAGAACGAAGTGATGGGACGATGAAGATGTTACTTACGCGGCCGATTCGGCGCTGGAAAATACTCCTTAGTAAATACGTGACGATGTTATTTTTCATTTCGCTCATACTGCTCCTTGTAGGTTTGTTTGCTTACATATTATCAGGGCTTGTATTTGGATACTTGGGATGGAATTTACCTGTTTTAACAGGATTCGTCATTGATAAGGAAACGTTAAATACGAACTTTGTGCACCTTATTCCGCAGTGGCAATACATCTTAATGGCGTATGGACTAGCCTGGTTTGTTGCTATCGTTGTCGGAACTATATCATTTATGGTCTCTGTTTTAATTCGTAATACACCAGCTGGTATGGGCGTTATGCTAGCTGCATTAATTGCAGGCGGTATCTTAAGCTCATTCGCAACATCTTGGGAAGGCGCGAAATATATTTTTAGCGTGAATTTATCATTAACGGATTATTTATCAGGAAAATTACCTGCATTACAAGGCTTATCAATGGGATTTTCTTTGATGAATTTAACTGTTTGGGCAGTTGTTTCTCTTATTATTTCGTTCTTAGTATTTACAAAACAGGATATGTTGAATTAATTGGACAGGAAGTGAAAGCATGGAAAATGTTTTAAGAAATGATTGGGGACCATTACTGGCACCAGAATTTGAGAAAGAGTATTATCTTACTCTATCCAGTTTTTTGACAGAAGAATACAGCACGCATGTTGTTTATCCGAAGGTGGAAGATATTTTTAACGCTCTTCAGTATACAAGTTATGAAAATACAAAGGTTGTTATTTTAGGACAAGATCCGTATCATGGACCGAATCAAGCGCATGGTTTAAGCTTTTCTGTACAACCTGGTGTTAAAACACCACCATCATTGTTAAACATGTATAAAGAGCTTCGAGATGAATATGGTTATGAAATTCCGAATAACGGTTATTTAGTAAAATGGGCGGAGCAAGGAGTATTACTACTAAATACCGTATTAACAGTTCGTCAAAGTGAAGCAAATTCTCATAAGGGAAAAGGATGGGAGCACTTCACAGATCGTGTGATTCAACTGTTGAATGAACGTGAAAAGCCAGTTATTTTCATATTGTGGGGGCGCCATGCGCAGGCGAAGAAGAAGTTAATTACGAATCCGAATCATCATATTATCGAGTCTGTACATCCAAGTCCATTATCAGCAAGACGTGGTTTCTTTGGTAGTAAGCCATACTCTAAAGTAAATACGATTTTAGCTAATATGGGCGAAAGAGAAATTGATTGGGAAATTCCAAATTTATAAATAGAAAAGGTAGTTAACAGTCGTTAACTACCTTTTTATTATTATTGCTCGTTCTTTAATTTTGCATCTAGTACAAAAGTACCAAATGGGATAACTGATGAAACGAATGCTCCAAGTGCCCATAAAATTGATTTACGGTGTACGATTGTTACTTGAATTACTGCAAAGATGAATAGAATAAATAGAACACCATGAGCCATGCCTGTAATTTTAACAGCTGTTGCAAATCCTGCGAAATATTTCAATGGCATTGCTACAAATAATAGTAATAGGAAAGAAATACCCTCAACTAGTCCAATTGCTCTTAATCGTCCGATTGGTGTAGATAACATAAAGTAGCCTCCTTTAACGTATGCTTGTATATAGTAAATTTGTATTCTTTTTCAAAATAAAATAGTCTATTTTGTTTCATTATATACAAAAAGAAAGTTTACACTACGAGAATAGTGCAAAGTTCAAAATATAGTCACAAAAGCATGAGAATTTAAATAAAAACCTATTTGAAGTATTTGACTTCAAATAGGTTTTGTGAATGAAAATATTAAACAAGTACATCCGTTTTTAAAACAAATTTCTCTACAACTTTTGCAACACCATCGTTCATATTTGTATCTGTTACGTAATTTGCAATTTCTTTAATATCATCAGGTGCATTGCCCATTGCAACGCCAAGACCAGCAAATTCAATCATTGCTTGGTCGTTATAGCTATCGCCCATTGCGATAACTTCTTCACGCTTAATGCCAAGCTTTTGAATCAGTTTGTTTAAGCTCGTTCCTTTTGTAACACCGGCTTCAGTAAATTCTAAGAAGAATGGTTTCGAACGCATCACGCTTAATTGGCCTTCTAGTTGTTTTTGTAGTTTCTTTTCAACTTCAACAAGGCGTTCAGCTTCTTTATTCATTAATACTTTTACTACAGGCTCTTTAACTGCGGCTTTAAAGTCATCTACTACAACAATTGGCATACCAGTAATATCGCCCTCAATTTCAGTATAAGGATTATTTTCTTCCGTTACGATATCATCGCCCATATAAGTATGAATCCATACATCTTCAGTTTTACTAATTTCAAATAGGTTGTGAACGATTTCAGGAGATAGTGTACTACTAAAGATTTCTTCGTTTGTTTTACAGTTAATAATTTTTGCGCCATTAAAAGATAGAATGAAACTGCCGTATTCTTCTAAGCGAAGTTCTTTGGCTACATTGCGCATACCAAACGTTGGACGTCCAGAAGCAAGTACAACCTTTACCCCTTGCTCTTGTGCAGTCATTAACGCTTCTTTCGTACGAGGTGAAATAGTATGGTCATCACGTAATAAAGTATCATCTAAATCTAAAACAATCATTTTATAAGTCATATAGAAAATTCCTTTCTTTAATTGAAATCAAAATACATGTTCATGAAGATGTTGAGGAATAATAGTAAGACATCAAACCTCTTTGAAAAGAAGTAGATAAATCATTATGAGTGTGTTGCTCATAATATCGGTTAATAATCATTGGGGATGGATAAAACCCCAATGATTCAAGTTTGATTTTATCGTAACAACTCTAAAGGTAGAGTGCAATAATGGAAGTTTTCCAATTTACGATATTTGTTTTGCTGTGGAACGAGAAAATAGTATTTCTAGCAAAATGGCCATTACAGATCCAAGAACGAGACCGTTACTTAAAAACGATGCTAGAAATGGTGGAAGTGTGGAATATGCTCCTGCTGGAACAAACATAACTCCGACTCCTGTGAAGATTGAAAGACCGGCTACTTTAAATAATCGTTCTTTATCCTGGACAGTTTCGTATTCTCGAAAGGCAAGGCCAATCATGCTTGCGAATACAGGATAAATAGCGGCATAACCAACTGCAACAGGGATTGCTGCAAAGAATGAAGTGATCTTTGGAAATATACTAACGACAATAATAAAGCTTGACCCTAATATAAACGGGAGACGTTTATAAATATTAGTCGTTGCAATAAAACCTGCTGATCCAGAAATAGCGACAGGCCCAATAGCTGAAAATAGGCCGCCTAGCAATTGGTTGATTCCTGTTATAATGCCAGCTTGTTTAAAACGATCTGGTGCTGCATTCTTTTCATACTTAGAGACAATCCTTTGCACAACACGAATACTTGCTAACATATTTGTTAGAAGTAATAGTGTAACGAAAACGACCGTAATTGCCATGTTCCATTCAATACGAGGCATTCCGAAAACAAATAGAGACGGAAAACGGATTATATCTGTCACAGGCGTTACTGGATTTGATAACCCGAAGCATGCGAATAATATCCAGCCGCATACGATACTGAAAAGAACAGAATATTGTCCAATAATAGGTAGCTTCATGATGAAAAAGGATAGTAAAATAACAATGAGTGAAAGAATAAATACGTTAGGTTGTACTTCTGTATGTTTTCCATCAAGGCCAAACATTCCCTTTAAGAAGGAGCCACTAAGCTGCGCAACAAGAAGAAATAAATATGTTCCAATGACTGTCGGTGTAAAATAGCGAACGAGTTTATCAATAAGTCCAAAAGCGCTAAGAATAATACAAATAATACCGCTTAATAGGAAAGCATATTGAAGAACTTTAAGTGTCTCATTGTTTGATCCAAATAATACGACGCCTAAACTTGCGTAAAGGGAGAAAATTCCCCACCAAAGTCCAGCAGGACCTTCTTGAATAGGAAGTTTATGCCCAAATATAGCTTGCAAGAGACCAGCAAAGCCTAGAACAAATAATGTTCTTTGTACGAATGCGATAGCTTCAGCGCCATCAAGACCATAACTAGTTGCGACACTAATTGGTACAATAAGGCTTCCAGCTAAAATAAATAGTGCCCATTGTAAGGCGGAAAGAAATGTCTTCATTATATCAACCTCTTTCATAGATTCCGTATCTAGTATATACGTATTTTATTTCCACTGGCAAAGATTGTAGATAGAGAAAAGAGTTGAAATACGGTATGAATGCACGTAAGCAATTATGGATCGCAGTTATATGTATGACTTTTGTTGTAATTCTAGGAACGATAGGATTTATGACAATTGAAGAGATTAGTTTGTTTCAAGCATTTTGGATGACGATGATTACTGTATTGACTGTTGGATACGGAGATGCTGTTCCTGTAACGCAAGCGGGGAAAGTATTTGCGCTCCTTATTATTCCTGTTGGCGTAGGTATTGTTACGTATGCAATTGGGGTAGTGGCAGCTATGATTATTGAAGGGAATTTATTTCATGCAGTGCGGAGGAAGAAGATGGATAAACAAATAGCGCAGTTGAAAAATCATATTATAGTATGTGGTTGCGGTAGAGTGGGGCTTCAAGTTGTACATGAATTGCAAGAAAAGAAAATTCCATTTGTTGTTGTCGATAAAGATGAAAGTGTATTAGAGAAGGGAAAGCTTTTGTATATACATGGAGATGCGACGGAGGATCAAGTTTTACATCATGCTGGAATTTCAAAAGCGGCTGGTTTAGTTGCTATCGTAGCAAATGATGCTGAAAATGTATTTATTACATTAACAGCAAGAGGATTAAACGATGCAATTAAAATTGTGGCGAGATCTGAAAAGCCAGAAACTGAAGAGAAATTAAGGCGTGCGGGTGCAAATAAAGTTATTAATCCATCCAGTATGGCAGGAATTCATATTGCAAAAGGTATTGCGAATCCATTAACAGTTCATTATATTGATACAGTGCTGTATGGGATAGAACAGTCATTTGTCATTGAAGAAATTTTAGTTGGAAAAGATTCAATATTAGTTGGTAAATCGTTACTAGAGAGTGATGTGAGGAATCAGTTTGATGTAACGATATTAGCGATTTTGAGAAATGGGGATATTATACATAATCCAACGGGGCAGGAAAAACTGCAAGAACATGATATGATAATAGTATTTGGTTTAGTAGAGAAGCTGAAGCAATTTGAGAAAGAACTACAAAGTACGAGGTGATAAGGAATGCAAATATCGAGCGATAAGATTTTAAATAAAATGGCGAATGAAATTGCAAAGGCAAAAAGTAGTGAAGGACAAAAATCAAAAGATCATTTATTAGTTGTGCGTGCTTTATGCGATTTACTATTAGATGAACAGGTTGAATCTTCTACGTATAGGGAGCCGCAAATTCAATCGCAAGTAATTGGATCGCAGCCTATAAAGACAGTTCAACCAGTTATGCCAGTTTCTGGAGAACCTGTGTATATTAAAGAAGAAGGTGCAAATGGTAATTCTTTATTTGATTTTTAAGGATTAAATCGTTTGGCTTATATGAAAAAATTGCTTATGATAAAAGTAAAAAAGGGGAATTAAGATGAAAATTTTCTTTTTACTAGGTTGTATTGCAGCGGGGCTATCTGTTGCGTTAGGAGCCTTTGGAGCACACGGTTTAGAAAATAAAATTTCTGCGAAAATGTTAGAAGTTTGGAAAACAGGTGTTACATATCAAATGTTTCATGCAGGTGGACTATTCGTAGTTGCTTTATTGATGGATAAGGTTCAATCATCACTTTTAACTACTGCTGGTTGGCTTATGGTAGCTGGGATTATTATGTTTTCAGGCAGTTTGTATGCATTAAGTACGACAGGTATTAAGTTCTTTGGCCCAATTACGCCTCTTGGTGGCGTAGCGTTTATTGTAGCATGGATTTTAGTCGGAACTGCAGTTGTAAAAGGTTTATAAAAAAACAAAAGCTGGCATATGCCAGCTTTTTTTATGGTCTTGGAGCATAAGTTGCTTGTTGACTAGGTAAGTACGTAATTTCTTCGGGGAATTCCACATAATCTAAGTAAATCATTAATAGTAAAAAACGTTTCCCTGATTGTGGCTCACTAATTACAATATGATCGCGACCAGCTGCTTCGATAATACCTGTATACGATTGGGTACCGAGTGAGCTACCACGTTCATAAGTCATTACAACCGTAGCTTGCTTACCCTTGTTTAAACGAAGGATATTTTCAATATAGGATTGTTCTAATGGTAACATGCCTTGAGAAACGGCATATTGAGCTTGCGCCGCTTGTTGTTGCATTGCTTGCTGTTGTTGTGGAGTCATTTGCTGCGGTTGTACATAAGTTCCAGATGGTTGATAAAATCCAGTTCCGTAATACGGGTTTTGTTGCTGTGCCATTCAAAAATCCCTCCTTATTATCAATCCTTAATATACGCTAGGACAATCTTCGCCAGATGGCTGGAAGAAGCAGTGCTTTTTGAAGCGACCAGAGTTTTGTTGATTATACCAAGTTGACGGACAAGGGCCTTCAGGTCTAAAAAACCATAAGGAAAAATTTGCAGGCCAAAAGCGTTGTCCCTGAATCGTTCGCCTTGCTAAAGCAATATCTTGTTCCCTTGCACGTTGATAAAAATACCCTTTTTGTGTTGCCTCAAAACCACCAGGATTTTGATACACCATTTGACGTAAATTACGTATTTTTTTAAAATCTAAACAATTTCCACGGACACGATTTACCCCAACGTTCCCGACCATCAACATCCCCTGTTGTCCTTCTCCTTCGGCTTCAGCACGCATCAGTCTAGCTAATAACTTTACATCTTCTTCGTTATAAGCAATAACGCCCATTATGTGTCACCTCTCTTTTTGGAATACCTTGTGGAAAGAGGTTTATCCCGCATTAACGGGCAGTAAGACTCCCACCTTAAAATTGGGCTGGAGCAAAGAAGGTGGGTGGGAGATCAAACTGCCCGTAAAAGCCCGATTAGTTCAACTAATAATCAGTGGGAATGAACAAAACCCCCACTGATTAAAGTTTCACTTTATCTCTAGATGAAGTGTGTAACAATTACTAGTTCATACGTATGAGGAAAAGGACTCAGATATGACAACCAAACGAAGTTTTACATGGAGAGAAGAAAATAAAAAAAGCTAGCGTGAGCTAGCTTTTCATCATTATTAAAATACTTTAGACCATAAGTTTGAGAAGAAATCTCCAATAGAGCGCATTGATAATACAAACCAATTTGCTTTTTCAACTTCTTCTGTCGTTTTTGCAGTAGCTTTCATACTTTTACTACCGTCTAAGAAACCATATTTATCAGTTGATTCTAAAGTAATTGAGCCTACTTTGGTATCTTTCTTAACAGGAGCAACTAAATGTCCATCTTCAGCAAGGGATTTATCTAATTCAGTCCCAATTTTATAAGGCTCTTTGCTACCTTTTTTCGCAATTACTGTTATTTCTTTTTCGGGTGCAACAGTTACTTGGTCTTCTTTCCCTTTTACTACAGAGATTGTATTGTTTTTATTAACTTTTAATTTTTGTTTTTCAAAGTTATTAAATCCATGTTCGATTAATTCACGAGATTCTGTGAAGCGTTCATCCATTGATTTTGTTTTAATAATAACCGAGATAAGACGAACATCACCACGTTTCGCTGTAATAGTGAACCCATATCCAGCGGTATCAGAACTACCAGTTTTTAAACCGTCCGTTCCATCATAAGAGAAGGCAGCGCCTGGTAACATCCAGTTCCAGTTTTCCATACGAATTGGTTTTGGATGATTGTCTGGGAAGTTTCTAAATCTTTGTTTTGTATCCTCTAGCATTTCTGGATACTTTGTAATAATCGTTTTTGCAAGAATACCCATATCGCGAGCTGACATGGAGTTTTCTCCGGTCGGATCTGTTCCTTCAGGATGTTTTCCTTTTAAATCAGCATTATTTAACCCGGTAGAGTTTACAAATTTATATTTCTTTAACCCTAGCTTTTTTGCATGTTCATTTGCAAGATTTAAGAAGTTTTTCTCACTTCCTGCAAGAAGTTCTGCTAAAGCAATACTAGATCCATTTGCAGAGAATATAACAATAGAATGATATAATTCTCTTACAGTATATTGACGTCCTTTTTCGAACGGTACATTAGAGAATTCATTATTACGAGAGACTTCATAAGCGTAATCAGAAATATTTACTTTCGTATCCCAAGTGATTTTTCCTTCTTTAATTGCTTCTAAAACAGCGTAAACAACAATTAATTTTGACATACTAGCAATAGCTAGCAATTCATCTGGATTTTGCTCGTGAAGTATTTTTCCTGTATCTGCATCAAATAAAAGTGCAGCAGCAGCCTCAATATGTATTTTTTCTTCCGCATGGGATGTTGTTACTCCTAAGGAAGAAATTGACAATACAAGCAATAGTAAAATAGACAAGATTTTTTTCATATAGATTATCACCTTCGCATCGTTATTTAGCATATAGCTCGTATCATTTTAGCATAAATTTGGATATAGAAAGGTTACAATTTTGTAAGGTATTTGAAAGAGATTTGTCGATTTTTGTTCAAATTTGCGGAGAAAAGCAGTTTTTTGAGGAGAAATATGGAGGGTAATAAAAAAAGGAACGAATTTCGTTCCTTTTTTTACGATTTTATATGTGTAAAAATTTCTCTACCTTGTCGTCTGGTAAAATGTTTCCAACGAAAAATGTTCCGAATTCACCATAACGAGCACTTACTTCATCGAAGCGCATTTCATATATAAGTTTTTTAAATTGAAGAACATCGTCAGCGAATAATGTTACGCCCCACTCAAAATCGTCGAATCCAACTGACCCTGAAATAACTTGGCGTACTTTACCTGCGTATTGACGACCAATTTTACTATGACTGTACATCATTTTTTTACGCTCTTCCATAGGAAGCATGTACCAGTTGTCATCACCTTGGCGACGCTTATCCATTGGATAGAAGCAAATGTGATTTGCTTTTGGTAGTTCTGGATATAGGCGAGCTAAGATTTGTGGGTTTTGATATGGATCTTCATCAGCTGGAAGGTAGTTGCTTAGTTCAACAACAGATACGTAAGAGTATGCAGGAACCATATATTCAGCTAATGTTGTTTTATTCAATTCGGTCTCAATTTCATTTAACTCTTCCATTGTTGGACGTAAAATCATAAGCATAATATCAGCTTTTTGGCCAACAACTGTATACATTGCATGACTACCTTTTTTCGCAGTAGATACTTCGTTCCATTTTTCAACGACATTTAAAAATTCAGACACAGCTTGTCCGCGTTCGTCGCTAGATAATGTTTTCCATGCAGCCCAATCAATAGAACGTAAATCATGTAAACAATACCAGCCATCTAACGTTGTTGTTGTTTCACTCATTCTATTCACCTCAGTTAATGATAGTTTTACACGTTAACTATAGCATATATAGTTTTAAAATCATCTATATAAAGCTTTGGCGCATAAAATTGTCACATTTAAATTTACTTGAAAATAGGAGGAGATAAGGATTAAAGGGGATTTATTTTTAGGCTGAATTTTATGAAAATATAATCATTTTCATTTTATCTATTTTTTGGGAGCTATAAGTTTAAAATATAGAAGAAAAGCAGTATTCTTAAAGATAGAGTTTTTTTAACATATGTAGGAGGGTTTATTCGTGAGCAACTTATTTACAACAGTAAAAGAAAAAGTTCAAGGAAAAGGCATTTCTATCGTACTTCCTGAAGGAACTGATGAAAGAATTTTAGGCGCTGCAGAGCGTTTAGCAAAAGAAGAGTTAGTAAAACCAATCTTAGTTGGTAATAAGGAAGAAATTAGCGCAAAAGCTGCTAGCATGAATTTAACATTAGCAGGCGTTGATATTTATGACCCAGCTACATATGAAGAAATGGATGCAATGGTAGCATCTTTCGTTGAACGCCGTAAAGGTAAAGCAACTGAAGAAGACGCTCGCAAAATCCTTAAAGACGAAAACTACTTCGGTACAATGCTTGTATACATGGGCAAAGCACACGGTTTAGTAAGTGGTGCAGCTCACTCTACAGCTGATACAGTTCGTCCAGCACTTCAAATCATTAAAACAAAACCAGGCGTTACAAAAACTTCTGGCGTATTCATCATGGTACGTGAAGAAGAGAAATATGTATTCGCTGATTGCGCAATTAACATTGCACCAAACAGCCAAGATTTAGCTGAAATTGGTATCGAGAGTGCAAAAACTGCTGAATTATTCGGTATTGACCCACGCGTTGCTATGTTAAGCTTCTCTACAAAAGGTTCTGCGAAATCTCCAGAAACAGAAAAAGTTGTAGAAGCAACTCGCATTGCAAAAGAAATGGCTCCTGAATTAACTTTAGATGGAGAATTCCAATTCGATGCTGCATTCGTACCATCTGTAGCTGAGAAAAAAGCTCCAGGTTCTACAATTAAAGGTGATGCTAACGTATTCGTATTCCCAAGCTTAGAAGCTGGTAATATCGGTTACAAAATCGCTCAACGTTTAGGTAACTTCGAAGCAGTGGGACCAATCTTACAAGGTTTAAACATGCCTGTAAATGACCTATCTCGTGGATGTAACGAAGAAGAAGTGTACAAGTTAGCTTTAATTACAGCAGCTCAAGCACTTTAATTCTATAATGAATTGAAATAAAGACCGTCGCTATAATAGCGACGGTCTTTATTTTTCTAAGCCAAGTGCTTTATTGTTACGATCAATAATCCGTTGTAAATTCGTCTCATATAAAGGTATTTCATCTATTGTTAATTGAGATGGTGTTAACTTCGGAGCGAATTGCTGCAATGTTTTTAAAAGGCGCATCATTAAATCTTGTACTGTAATGGTTTCGCCAAGTAATTCTGAAAGTGAAGCCATCGTACTCGGTACAATTTCAGGATACGTAAAGCGTGTTTCTTCTCCTTGAATGGCTAGGTTATAGAAATCACGAACGAGTGCGGCACGCTCAGAGCCACTTCCTGTAGCACAAAGATAAATTTGGACAGCGACACCCCCGCGAATACGGCGCTGTGAAATGCCAGCGAATTTTTGATCGCGAATACTTAAGTCATAGCTACCAGGACAGTAAGAACCTACAATTTCTTTTGCCTCGATATTAACGTCGTAATCCTTTAACATCTCCTTAATTAAATGCCACATCGTATCGTATCCAAGATCAATATCGATACCTTTTTCTGTTTCTTGGAATAAAAGTGATACGTTTAAAACACCTTCATCAAGCACGACTGCAAGCCCGCCAGAATTACGAACAATAACATTGAAGTTGTTCTTTTTTAACAAGGAAATGCCTTCTTCTAAGTGTGGTAGGCGTGAATCTTGAATGCCAAGAACAATTGTATTGTGATGAACCCAAGAACGCATTGTTGCAGCTGATTGACCATTTCCAATGCTTGTGCACAGTGTGTCATCCATTGCGAATGACTGCAATGCATGGAATGTTGGTCCCAAACTAGATTGAT
Organism: Bacillus sp. CH_48; assembly: GCF_038008465.1. Lineage (NCBI taxonomy): Bacteria > Bacillati > Bacillota > Bacilli > Caryophanales > Bacillaceae > Bacillus > Bacillus sp. CH_48. The sequence goes on from NZ_JBBOZF010000001.1 coordinate 1,633,318, forward strand.
CTACAATACGCCACTCTGGCTGAGATAAAATGGAACGGGAATTGCTCATATAACTAACCCCTTATCTTTAAAATGACAATCTCTATTATAGCAAAAAAATGAAGAATAGAGTTTTCTCATATATAAAGGGGAAGTTTAGATGTGAAAGAATAAAAAGGATGCATTATATGCATCCTTTTTATTCTGCAATTTTTTCTAAATTACCGTTTCGATCCATTCGGAAAGATGTTTGAGAACGTTCTTCGTCATCCATGACTGCCAACTTACGAGCTCGGTTCATAATGTTCATAAGTGTTTCGTAATCTTCTTGTACAGTATGAGATTGCTTTTCTAATTTTTCTAGTTTCTTTTCTAGTTCTTCATTTCGAAGGATTTGTGCTTTAATTTCTTGTTTCAATCTCGTATTCTCGTTTTCAAGAGCTGTTACTTTTATATTTGAGGATCCAACTGTTTGTAAGAAATAAATAACATCTTGCATTGTCATAGAGCTTTTTGCAACAGGAACGGTAGATTCTTGATATGGAATAGCTTCTTTATATTGTACAATTGATTCCTCTTGTACGAATTCTTCATAATCAGTTATCGAATCTGAAGCTGGTGGTGTATAAAGTAAACGTTTTTTCGCTTGCTCACCGCTTGCAGCGCGCATTTTATCTTTACGATGTTTTTTTGCTAGTTGAAGAGCTTGTTCATAGCTATAGCGAACGACAGCATTCCAGCGGAAACCACAAGCAGCGGATGTACGATTTAACTGATCCCCTACTTCCTCAAATGCATTTAATTGCGTACTTCCTTCTCGAACATGACGAAGTACCGTTTCAGCAAGTAATAAATCATCCTCATCTGTCCAAGCATCTTGTCTTACTTTCATAGATTCAACTCCCTTTCTTTTTATGAACTTCCTATTTTTATAATGGGCAAAAAAATAAACTTTTATACAAAGCTTTTAAAAATATGGTAGATTTCGATGAAAGGTAAAAATTTTCCCATGAATGGTGAGCGCTTCTGTAGGAGAGCATATAAATATGTAGCATTATGTAGAGAATAGGCCCTGTAGGGAAACTTGCAACGAGCTTCAAAGAACGGTAAAATACCATTTAGTGTTTATTTTTAAATGTACTTGAGAAAAGTTTAAAATAGAGGAAGTGTTATATAATGGGAAACGAATTTCGCGTGTGCGATGACTGTCAGGCAACGAACGTTAAAACGTTAGTTCCGAAGTTAAAAAAAGTAGATTCATGTGCAACGATTGAAGTTGGATGTCAGTCTTACTGTGGTCCTGGTCGTAAAAAATCATTCGCATTTGTAAATAACCGTCCAGTTGCGGCTCCAACAGAAGATGAGTTAATCGTAAAAATTGAAGCAAAGTTAAATAAGTAAGAAAAAGAAGAGTGAAAAGATTACTCTTCTTTTTTATGCCCATAAGAGGAACGATTTATTCTGCGAAAGTGCTCTTGTGTGGACGAACGTTTTCTAAAGGATGGATATAACTTTTGTATTAAAGTTCTAATTTATATAAATTTGTATTTCAAAATAATGGTTGACAGTCTTTTAAAGCGATAGGTAGAATAGAAGTGTCTGATTCTGAGAATCATTATCAGGAAAATAACAATTCACCTAATTTTTTTATTACTATTTGAGAATAAATTTCATTTTAATAAATATATGTTGTTGGTTAGGATGGTTGAGGGATGGAAGCGAGCGCAAGCAGTATAGAACAGCAAGAAGAGAATGTTAAAGAGATTAAGAGCAGACCGCTCATTGCTTCTATTATTTTAGTAGCGGGTACAGTTTTGTTAGCTTTAAGCATGGCAGTTTCTATTTCTTTTGGGGCTGCAGATATTAGTTTAAAGACTGTATGGCAAGCTGTATTTCAGTTTGATGGATCTATTACACATCATAACGTAATTCAAGAGCTTCGCATGCCTAGAGCAATAGGGGGCGTAGTTGCAGGTGCCTTTTTAGCGGTATCAGGAGCAATTATGCAAGGCATGACGCGAAATCCACTTGCTTCACCATCGTTAATGGGGATTACAGATGGTGCAGTATTTGGAATTGCAATTATGTATGCATTTTTTCCTAATTCACCTTATTTGATGTTTGTTATTGCATCTTTTATTGGAGCTGCGTTTGGTGCAAGCATTGTATATGGAATTGGGTCTTCTTCACCAGGTGGATTAACACCTGTGAAATTAGCTTTAGCAGGTGCAGCTATTAGTGCTCTATTAGGGGCAATTTCATCTGGAATTGCATTGTATTTTAATCTTGCTCAAGAGGTGAGCATGTGGAATGCAGGCGGAGTTGCTGGAGTGAAATGGCAAAGTATTAATATGTTAGTGCCAATTGGCCTTGTTTGTCTTTTTATCGCAATTATGATGTCGAGATATATTACAATTTTGAGCTTCGGTGAAGAAATTGCGATTGGACTTGGTCAAAATACGACATTAATTAAATTTATCGGAACAGTACTTGTTCTTGTTTTAACGGGTTCCGCAGTTTCCATGGCAGGATCAGTTGGATTTGTTGGTCTTGTAATCCCGCATATGACTCGTTTCCTTGTAGGCTCGGACTATAGATGGGTTATTCCATGTTCTGCGGTCTTAGGCGGGCTGTTAATTGAATGTGCAGATATGTTATCTCGCGTTATTAACCCGCCATTTGAAACGCCAATTGGAGCAATTACAGCGCTAATTGGGGTTCCATTCTTCCTCTACTTAGCACGTAATGAAGGGAGAGGAAAGATGTGAGGACGAGTGTCTTAACAAAAAAGAACATTTCTATATTAACGATTTTAGTAGGACTAATCGTTTCTATATTTCTTATTAGTTTAAATACAGGAACTTTTAAAATACCGCCAATGGACGTATTAAAGTCATTGGTTGGAATAGGGGCTGAAGATCAGTCTGTTATTTTATTTGAATTCCGCATGCCGCGTATGGTGATTGCTATACTAGTCGGATCTGCTTTAGCGATGTCAGGTGCGATTTTGCAAGGATTATCACGAAATCCACTTGCTGATCCAGGTATTATCGGTATTAACGCTGGAGCGGGATTAACAGTTGTTATATTCGTCTACTTTTTCTTTGGAAAAGTTGGGACTGGTACATTTTTATCTGTATTTATCCTTCCATTCTTCGCGTTGGTTGGTGCAATATTAGCGGCGGTTATTATTTATTTACTAGCATGGAAAGACGGCGTTTCATCAACGAGATTAATACTAGTTGGTATCGCTGTTGCAGCCGGGTTTGGTGCTGTTAGTTTAATTTTTTCTATGAAGATGACATCTAACGATTTTCGTTTTGCTACGATTTGGTTAGCAGGAAGTCTATGGGGCACAGATTGGAAGTTCGTGCTAAGTGTACTTCCATGGATGGTTATTTTCTTGCCACTTGCTATTAGTAAGGCGCACATATTAAATGTAATGAACCTAGGCGATTCTACAGCAGTTGGTCTTGGTTTAAATGTAGAAAAGGAAAGACGTAAATTATTATTTATTGCAGTTTGCTTAGCTGGTGCATCTGTCGCTGTTGCCGGAGGAATTGGTTTTATCGGTTTAATGGCTCCGCATTTAGCGAGGCACCTTGTTGGTGGTAAACATCAAATTATGCTGCCTACTGCTGCACTAATAGGGACGTTTTTACTCTTATTCGCAGACGTAATTTCAAGAAGCGTGTTAACAACTTCAGAAATACCGGTCGGTCTTGTTATTTCTGTAATTGGTGCACCATATTTCATATACTTACTTATGAGGACAAAATAAAGGGAGGCTTTTTGTATGGCAACTTTAGCAGTTGATGCGGTATCTGTTGGCTATAATGAAGGGTTAATTATTGATGGATTAACAGTTGAAATTCCGGAAGGGAAAATTACAACAATTATTGGACCAAATGGTTGTGGGAAGTCCACATTATTAAAAACGGCTTCTCGTATTTTGAAGGCGAAAAAAGGTACTGTTTATCTTGACGGAAAAGCAATCGAGAAACAACCAACAAAAGAAATCGCAAAGAAAATGGCGATTTTACCACAGACTGCAGAAGTGCCAACTGGCCTTACTGTGTTTGAACTTGTTTCATATGGACGTTTTCCTCATCAAAAAGGATTTGGAACGTTGAAAGAAGAGGATTATCGTTACATTCATTGGGCACTTGAAGTGACGGGAATGACAGAATTCGCAAATCGTTCAGCAGAGGCGTTATCAGGCGGGCAACGTCAACGTGTATGGATTGCGATGGCCCTTGCACAAGGAACAGAATTACTTGTATTGGATGAACCAACAACGTACTTAGATATGGCTCATCAATTAGAAGTATTAAACTTATTGAAAAAATTAAATGAAGAAGAAGGTAGAACGATTGTTATGGTTATCCATGACTTAAACCACGCTTCTCGTTTCTCAGATCATATGATTGCATTAAAAGCAGGTAAGTTAATGAAACAAGGAACGCCAGATGAAGTTATGACAAGTGAAACACTTCGCAGTGTATTTGAGATTGAAGCTCAAATCGTTCCTTGTCCAGTAAACTGTAAGCCAATTTGTTTAACATATGATTTAGCGATGATTAGTAATCAATTGCGTAAAAAAGCATAAGTAGAACCCCCTCGTGAAGAGGGGGGACTTCTAATGGACGTTGAGCTTCTTATATAAGAATGGGAAGTTGAACGCCCGTTAGAAGGGGTTATTAACAACAATTAATAAATATATATAAATTAATTAATTGTTATATTTGTTTCTTATAGTTCATTGTAACTTATAAGATAAATACAGCTAGAAGGAGTGGGAACATGAAGAATTTTAAAATGGCACTATTAGCAATGGTACTAGTTGTGACTTCTGTACTATTTGCAGCTTGTTCTAACAAAGAAGAAGAAAAGAAAGCAGATGCAAAGACTGAAGAGCGCACTGTAAAACATGCAAAAGGGGAAATTAAAATTCCTGCAAATCCAAAGAAAATTGCTGACCTTAGTGGTTCAACAGAAGAATTATTAATTTTCGGTATGAAACCGGTTATTACTGCTAATACATCTCAAGAAAAAATTGATGCACATATTGAAAAGAAACTAAAAGACGTTAAACCAGTTGGTTCTGCTTGGGGCGATAAAATTAACATCGAAGCAGTAGCTGCTGCAAAACCAGATTTAATTCTTGTAAATAATCGTCAAGAAAAGATTTATGATCAATTATCTAAAATTGCACCAACAGTTATGTTAAACACTCCATTAGATCAATGGCGTCCAAAATTCCAAGAAGTAGGTCAAATCTTCGGTAAAGAAAAAGAAACAAAAGAATGGTTCAAAAAGTATGATGAAAAAGCAAGCAAATTACATGACAAAATCGTCGCTAAAACTGGTGAAGCAACATTTATGAAAATGGCTGCATATCCAAATGCTTTCCGCGTATACGGTGACTACGGTTACGGTAGCGTAATCTTTAATGATTTAAAACTACCAGCAGTTAAAGGTACACCAACTGATAAACCGTTAGTACAAGTACAAAAAGAAGCTTTAATCGACTACAACCCAGATTACTTATTCGTATTTACAACTGGTGACGGTTCTCAGCGCTTAAAAGAATTCCAAGAAGAATCAATTTGGAAAAACATGAACGCTGTTAAAAACAACCACGTATTTACAATTAAAAATGAAGACTTAAACAAAGGTTACTTCCCATTAGGGAAAGATATGATCTTAGACGAAGTTGCTGAATTCGTTTTAGGTAAATAATGTATAAAGGAAATCACTTTTACTTCGGTAAAGGTGATTTTTTCTTTTTATAAAGGGAATTAATACAGTCTTTCATTTCTTTCTGTTTCTCATTTCGTTTATAATATAAAGTAAGAATGTAGTAAAGAAAGGGGGATGTCGGAAAGTGGTATATTTAAACGACAAACTCAGCGAAACAAAAGTGTTTAAAGACCCAGTACATAAATATGTGCACGTGCGTGATCGTGTTATTTGGGATTTAATCGGAACGAAAGAATTTCAACGCTTGCGCCGTATTAAGCAGCTTGGAACGACATTTTTTACATTTCACGGTGCAGAGCATAGTCGCTTTACTCATTCGTTAGGTGTATACGAAATTATTCGTCGTATGATTGATGATGTGTTTGATGGCAGACCAAATTGGAATGCTGAAGATAGATTGTTATGTTTATGTGCGGCATTACTTCATGATGTCGGCCACGGCCCATTTTCTCACTCGTTTGAAAAAGTATTTTCATTAGATCATGAGAAATTTACGCAAAAGATTATCGTTGGCAATACGGAGATTAATGATGTATTAAGTCGTGTTGATAAGGAGTTTCCACAAAAGGTAGCAGATGTAATTGCAAAAACGTCTACTAATAAATTAGCGATTAGTATGATTTCGAGTCAAATTGATGCGGATCGTATGGATTATTTATTAAGAGATGCTTATTTTACAGGCGTAAAGTACGGAAACTTCGATATGGAACGTATACTGCGTGTAATGCGTCCGTATGGGAATCAAGTAGTCATTAAAAATAGTGGTATGCATGCTGTTGAGCATTACATTATGAGTCGTTATCAAATGTATTGGCAAGTATATTTCCATCCGGTAACGCGAAGTGCAGAAGTTATTTTAACGAAGATTTTACACCGTGCGAAATCACTGCACGAGAAGTATTACACATTTAAAAATCATCCTGTTCATTTCTATTCTTTATTTGAAGAAGAAGTAACAGTAGAGGATTATTTAAAGTTAGACGAGAACGTTATGTATTACTACTTCCAAGTATGGCAGGAAGAAGAAGATCCAATTTTAAGCGATTTATGTCGCCGTTTTATGAATCGAAATCTATTTAAATATGTAGAGTTTACAGATAAACACGGTTTAGATAATTGGATGGAGTTAAGTAGTTTATTTAAAAAGATTGGACTTGATCCGGAGTATTATTTAGTAGTTGATTCAACATCGGACTTACCGTATGACTTTTATCGTGCAGGAGAAGAAGAAGAGCGTCTGCCAATCCTGCTTCTTATGCCAAACGGAGAGCTTAGAGAGCTTTCACGTGAATCGGATATTGTTGAGGCGATTACAGGTAAGAAAAGAACGGATCAAAAGTTATTCTATCCACATGATTTAATCTATGAAGATGGAAGAAAAGGAAAATATAAAGAGAGAATTATTGAGTTGTTAGAAGGAAAGAAATAAGAAGCAGCTAATGGCTACTTCTTATGAAAAAACTTGAAATTATTTGTCGCTTAAGCGTTTTCCGCCAACTGCATAATGGTTTTTAGACATTTCTTCGATGAAAACAACGATGTTTTCTTCAGGAGCACCAGTTGTTTCGCTTACTGCTGCTGTTACTTTCTCAGCAAGAGCTTTCTTTTGTTCTTCTGTGCGTCCTTCTAGCATTTTCACTGTTACGTATGGCATGTACAATCGCTCCTTTTATGTAAGTTACACTCTTATTATAGCGGATTATGGGGAAGAACAATCGAAAAAACAAATAATTTCTTTTTTTGACATATGGAAGAGGAGATGAAGTATGGATCAGTTATTTAGATATCCATTGCACGAAATTCCGTTGGTAGCAATGGCGATTATTATTGCATTATCCGTTCATGAATTTGCACATGCATATGTTGCATATAAATTTGGGGACGATACAGCAAAGAGACAAGGGCGTTTAACGTTATCACCGATGGCTCATTTAGACCCTATCGGTTTGATTGCAGTATTAATTCTTGGATTCGGTTGGGCAAGACCGGTTCCTGTTAACCCATATAACTTTAAAAGACCGCGTCTTGCAGGCATATTAGTTTCAATTGCAGGGCCGATTAGTAACTTAATTTTAAGTGCAATTGGTTTAATTATTTGGTATAGCTTATTAAAATTTGGTGTATTATACTCAATTCCATCTGCAGTAGCAGATACGTTAGCTCAATTTTTCCAGATTTTTATTATGCTGAATATCGTTTTACTTGTATTTAACTTATTACCGATCCCACCACTTGATGGGTATCGCGTAGTGGAAGATTTAGCACCAGCAAATATTCGCGCGAAAATGACACAGTATGAAAAATACGGGGCAATTGCGTTATTAATTCTCGTTATTACACCGCTTAGTAATTACACAATTCAACCTATTTTTCAGGTAGTTATTCCGCATGTATTTGTATTTTTAGATAGCATCATTGCGCCTATTTTTGGCCTTTTATAATTTTTAAGTGAGGAGGATTTTACATATGACAGAGAAAAAGAAAAAAATCGGTTTTAATATCGTGAAAAATGATTCAACAGATGGACATGGTGGATTTGGTGTTGGGGCATTAAGCTTAGAAAACATTTCACCTGTATTTGTTGATGTACTAGAGAAGACTGCATTCGTTGATATCGGTGCGATGCATGCGCGTAGTACAGTAGAAAAAGGTATTAAGTTTTTAACAAATAAAGATGAAGTTCCAAACGGAAAACCATTTTGGCTTGTTTGGGTAACGATTGAAAGAACTGCGACAGGTGCGTATTACGCAGGTGTAACAGCTTGTGAAATGACAGTTGACCGTGAGATTCGCCGCGGATATAAATCACTTCCAGAACACGTAAACAAAATGGATAAATCAATGAAGCGTCACATTATGGTTGACCATATGGATGAATCATCTAAAAAAGTACTTGGTACGTTCTTGAAAGAACATAATGAAGCGATTTGGAACGAATCTGGTGAAGAATTGCGCCGTGCATTATTAAGTGAATAAAAAATAGCTGACGGATGCCCGTCAGCTATTTTTTTTACCAAGGAAGATATTTTTTCCACCAACTTGTTTTTTTCTTTTCTTCAGTCGTTTTTTCAAATTCTTCTTTATCATCGACGTGATCCATACAATATTCAGTCGGTTCGGTACCTTTAGCGAAGTACATTTTCACAGAAATAGGACAATTTTTTGTAGCAATTTTACCGTTCTCTGGGTTGATATTAACCGCTACGACGTCACCTGGTTGTTTAAATTCTTTTTTTGGCTGTCCATCTAAGCCTTTCTCCATCGTATCAGTCCATATTTTCTTTGCATATCCTTGTTCTGCTACGTTTGAAATAGATTTAGGTTGATCGTATCCGACCCATACACCAGTTACGATTTGCGGAGTAAATCCGATCATCCAACTATCCGTTTCAGTAGAACCAGATTTTCCGGCATATGTTCTTGATAATTTTGATAACATCGATTGGCCAGTTACAGCAGCATAACTGCTTAGTTTCTTATTAAACATACCAGTCATCATTTCTTCCATTACAAACGCTTTGCTCTTGTCGAGAACTTGTTTACTCTCTAAATGAGCATCGTATAATATATTTCCTTCATGATCCATAATGCGGCGAATGAAAGTAGGTTTTACTTCTTTTCCACCGTTTGCGAACATGCTATAAGCGTTGACCATTTCAATTGGTTTTACTGGTGATGTACCGAGAGCTAGAGAAGGCACATCTTTTAATGCACTTGTAATTCCAAATTGTTTCGCTGTTTTTGCAAGCGCGTCATCTCCTAAAAATAAATTCGTTTTCACAGCATATATGTTATCAGAGACTGCGAGAGCTTGTGCCATCGTTACGAAATCATCGGCATAATAATCTTTATAGTTCTTCGGTTTATACTTTGAAACACCGTCACCTAAGGTGAATACAGTATATTCGCTTTTTAAGCGCGTAGCAGGTGTGAATCCTCGTTCTAATGCCGCATAATATAGAAATGGCTTAAATGTAGAACCAGGCTGACGGATGGCTTGTGTAGCCCTGTTAAATTGACTCGTAGTATAATCAGTTCCGCCAACAAGAGCAGCCACTTCACCTGTCGTTGGATTCATAGAGACGAGAGCAGTTTGTATGTTTGTTGTGTCAGGTATATGATCTTTTACAGCTTGTTCTGCTACAGCTTGTAGTTTAGGGTCTAGCGTTGTATAAATTCGCAAGCCACCTCGTTGTAAAGCTTGTTCGTCTAATCCAACATCACGAAGAAGTGAAGCTTGTACAGCATCTTGGAAATATGGTGCGACCTCTGCTACTTTTTTCGTATCTAATGAGGCAAAAGTTAGTGGCTCTTTCTTCGCTAAGGCTGCTTGTTGCTTCGTAATATATCCTTGTTCTACCATTTCATCTAATATGAGGGCTTGTCGTCCTTTAGCACGATCCTCTTTCAAAAAGGGAGAATAGACACTTGGTCCTTTTGGGATACCTGCGAGCATACTAGCTTCTGCTAATGTTAACTCTTTTGCTGTTTTATCGAAATATAGACGGGACGCAGCTTCGATGCCATAAGCGCCATGTCCGTAATAAATTGTATTTAAATATCCTTCTAAAATATGATTTTTATTATAGTTTACTTCAAGGCGGACAGTGTACATTGCCTCTAATAATTTCCGTTTCCACGTTTTATCATGATCTAAATACAGATTACGCGCGTATTGTTGTGTAATTGTACTAGCTCCTTGTACCTTTGCCATTGCTTTTAAATCAGCAACAATTGCACCTGCAATCCGTTTTAAATCGAAGCCGTGATGTTTATAAAATCTTTGATCTTCAATAGAAAGGGTCGCTTCTTTTACATAAGGTGAAATTTCATTAAGAGAGACATTGTAACGTTTTTGAATTTCGTTACTTTGTCCAATAACGGTATCATCGTTTGCGTAAAAGACGCTTGTTTGCGGGACCGCAACAGGAGGAGGTCCCATAATTTTTGCAACTATAATAATAACAAAAAAAGAAAAAACGAAGAAAAGGACGCAAGAAAACATTGCGGTGAAGAAAAGACGTTTATATTTTTTAAGTTTTGGATTCATAGTTTGATCCATCTTTTTTCAGCCCCTCATTAATACAAGCGTTATTGTATTAGTATTGAGGGTTTTCGTTTATTTTAAACAATGAAATTTCGAAAATAAAAAAGCCCCTTCCATTAAGAAAGGAGCTCAAAGGCACGTGCTGGCCAATCGGTAATGATGACATCTACACCATAATCAATCATAGTTTGTAAATCTTTGTATTCGTTAATTGTATATGGACGGAAAACATATCCTTGCTCTTGTGCTAACTGCACAAATTCTTTCGTTAATAGCTGGAAGTTTGGATGTAATCCACTTGCTTCTCTATGTTTTGCTTCGGCAATTGGATCAGCAATCGGTGTATCATATAAAATTGCTCTTGGAATTTCAGGAGCAATTTCTGCTAATAATGAAACAGAGTCATGGTTAAATGATGAAAATACAATTTGATTTGAAAGATGATATTCACGCACAAGTGCAACAACTTTTTCCTCAATATTTGGGTAATGAATAACATCTGTTTTTAATTCAATATTTAGTTGTAAGTTCGTTGTGGAAAGCCAAATGAAAACCTCGCGCAACGTTGGAATTTTTGCTTCTTGGAAAGAAGGGGCTTTATGGCTACCAGCGTCCAATGATTGTAATTCCTCTACCGTTTTTTCAGAAACAAGTCCAACGTCATTTGTTGTACGATCGACGGTTTCATCGTGAATTACGACAAGTTCACCATCTTTTGATAGGTGGACATCGAGTTCAATTCCGTGAGCGCCAATGCGTTCAGCTTCTTGGAAGGCAATCATCGTATTTTCGGGATGTGTTCCTTTTACTCCGCGGTGAGCAAAAATAAGTGGTTTACTCATATGAAAATCTCCTTATTATCTCTTTTCTTTCATTATGAAACTGCTTTAGGGAAAATACAATTGAATATGACAAACATTTACAAAAGTCTAACAGTTGCAGAAAAGTTAACGTTAACGTAAAATGTAATAATTGAGTGAAGGGAGGAATAAACATGTATAAAATTGATGAAGTAACAAAGCAAGTCGGTTTAACAAAACGTACACTTCGTTATTATGAGGAAATTGGTTTAATTCATCCCCCAGAACGTAGTGAGGGGAATATTCGTCTGTATACGGATGAGGATATTGCCAGAATTAAAAGAATTGTAGAAGCGAAAGAAGTGCTAGGAATCACACTTCAAGAAATGCAACATTTCTTATCACTAAAAGAAAGAATGGAGCAAAGAAGAAATAGCGAGAACCCTCGTGATCGTGAAGTGATTCAAGAAATTAAAGATATGCTTGAAAAACAAGTGCAAACGTTAGACGAAAAAATGGAGCAAATGCAACGTGTAAAGGCAGAACTCGAAGATAGTTTACATCGTGCAGTAACATTTTTAGAGAGCACAAAAGGAGAGTAATCAAAATGGAGAGCAAACAAAAACTAGGGAGATTGATTACAGTGGTAGCTACCTTTCTTGCCTTTTCGGGTATAGGGGTAGTTGACCCAATCTTGCCGATTATTGCTGAGAAAATTGGTGCAACGCATTGGCAAGTTGAAATGTTATTTACCGCTTATATTTTAACGATGGCAATCATGATGTTACCAGCTGGTATATTTGCATCGAGATTTGGTGATAAACGAATGATGACAATCGGTCTTGCGATTGTGACTGTATTTGCGTTTATATGCGGTATATCGCAAACGATTGCTCAATTATCTCTTTTCCGTGCTGGATGGGGATTAGGAAATGCGATGTTTTTTGCGACAGCAATGACACTGTTAATAGCATTAAGTAAAGAAGTTCATGAAGCAGTAGGATTATACGAAGCAGCTATCGGCTTAGGTATGGCTGGGGGGCCGTTATTGGGTGGAATACTAGGTGGACATTCTTGGCGTTATCCGTTTTTCGCGACGAGTATTTTAATTTTCTTAGCATTTATTTTAGTATTCTTTTTTGTAAAAGAACCAGAGCGAAAGGTGAAGCGTAAGGCTGCTGGCGTAGGGGAATTACTTAACTTGGTGAAGTATAAACCATTTATGCAAGGTGCTATTTCAGGGATGCTATACTACTACGGATTTTTTGTTGTGTTAGCATATTCACCACTTATTATGCATTTATCAGCTATTCAATTAGGCTTTGTATTTTGCGGATGGGGACTGGCGTTAGCTTACGGTTCTGCAATTTTAGCACATAAGCTAGAAGGGAAATATGAACCAAAAACATTATTGAAGGGGAGTTTACTCGTATTTGCGATTTTCTTAATTGCACTATTCTTTGTGAAAATTATGTGGTTACAAATTACTCTTATCGTTTTATCAGGATTGGCATCTGGCTTAAACAATGCATTATATACAAGTTATGTAATGGATATTTCACCTTATGAAAGATCTGTTACGTCAGGTGTTTATAACTTTGTTCGTTGGTTAGGTGGTGCGATTGCTCCAATTTTATCAGGAGTTATCGGGCACACAGTTTCACCACAAAGCCCATTTTTAGTTGGGGGAATTGTTGTGTTAGTTGGTTGTATTATGATCTTAATTCCAATTCGTAAACCAGTAGAACTAGAGACGAAAACCCTTTCTTAAGAAAGGGTTTTCTTTATACACATATGTTAGAACCCTCTGACTAAAATATATTTTCGGTATTTTTGTACTTTTAACTATACATTTTGGATGTTTTGTTTTATTTTTGTTAGGGGACATTAATGATGTCCCTATTATAAATTTGCATTGAAAGGCGTGATTGTACGATGGAACTATGGTTCACTGAAAAACAAACAAAACATTTTGGGATTACGGCGCGTATTAACCGCACATTACATACGGAGCAAACAGAATTCCAGAAACTTGATATGGTTGAAACGGAAGAGTTCGGAAACATGCTTATTTTAGACGGCATGGTTATGACAACAGAAAAGGACGAGTTCGTTTATCACGAAATGGTAGCGCACGTACCTTTATTTACACATCCAAACCCTGAAAACGTATTAGTTGTTGGCGGCGGCGATGGCGGTGTTATTCGCGAAGTGTTAAAACACCCAAGTGTAAAGAAAGCAACTCTTGTTGAAATCGATGGAAAAGTAATTGAGTACTCTAAACAATACTTACCATCAATTGCAGGCGCATTAGATAATGAGCGTGTAGAAGTAAAAGTAGGAGACGGTTTCCTACACATCGCAGAAAGCGAAAATGAATACGACGTAATTATGGTAGATTCTACTGAGCCAGTAGGCCCAGCAGTAAACTTATTTACGAAAGGTTTCTACGCTGGAATCTCTAAAGCGTTAAAAGAAGATGGTATTTTCGTTGCACAAACGGACAACCCTTGGTTCACACCAGAACTAATTACAACTGTGTTTAAAGACGTAAAAGAGATTTTCCCAATTACTCGTTTATACACAGCGAACATCCCAACTTACCCAAGTGGTCTTTGGACGTTCACAATTGGATCTAAAAAACATGATCCATTAGAAGTAAGTGAAGAGCGTTTCCACGAAATCGAAACGAAATACTACACAAAAGAATTACACAATGCAGCATTCGCATTACCGAAATTTGTTGGCGATTTAATTAAGTAAGAAATCGAGTTTGAACAAATAAAGTGTAGGTAGCTCATTTAAGGTGTTTGTCCAGAAGACTTGAACATGCTAGCTACTTACACTCCTGTAAAGAAAATCGTCTTCTTATTGTTAAAAAAGAAGACACCGGTAAATCGAGAAAGAGGAGCAGTTCGCTCCAAATTTGAGAAATAATGAAAGGTTGGGATACCTTAAGTTCCACATAAGGAGGAAAAGAATATGCGTTTTGATGAAGCTTATTCAGGTAAAGTATTTATTAAAAGTCATCCAAGTTTTGAAGAGTCAAAGGTAGTTATTTACGGGATGCCTATGGATTGGACAGTAAGTTACCGTCCAGGTTCTCGCTTTGGTCCTGCACGTATTCGTGAAGTATCAATCGGTCTTGAAGAATATAGCCCATATTTAGATCGTGAATTAGAAGAGGTAAAATATTTTGATGCGGGTGATATCCCATTACCATTCGGAAACGCACAACGCAGTTTAGACATGATTGAAGAGTATGTATCAAAACTTTTAGATGCCGATAAGTTTCCACTAGGTCTCGGCGGTGAGCACCTAGTGTCTTGGCCAATTTTTAAGGCAATGGCAAAAAAATATCCGGATTTAGCAATCATCCACATGGATGCTCATACTGATTTACGTGAATCGTATGAAGGGGAGCCTTTATCCCACTCTACACCAATTCGTAAAGTGTGTGATTTAATTGGTCCGGAAAACGTATATTCTTTCGGAATTCGTTCTGGAATGAAGGAAGAATTTGAATGGGCGAAAGAAGTAGGTATGAACTTATATAAATTTGACGTATTAGAACCGTTAAAAGAAGTATTACCGAAACTTGCTGGACGCCCAGTCTATGTCACAATCGACATTGATGTATTAGACCCAGCTCACGCTCCAGGAACAGGAACGTTAGAAGCTGGCGGTATTACATCTAAAGAATTATTAGATTCCATCGTAGCAATTGCAAATTCAAATATAAATGTAGTTGGAGCAGACTTAGTAGAAGTAGCTCCGGTCTACGACCATAGTGATCAAACACCAGTCGCAGCAAGCAAATTCGTGCGGGAAATGCTGCTCGGTTGGGTGAAGTAAAAGTGAAGCCGACTGTTTAGACCCGGTGAATAAGGTTCTTCCCTGCAAAAGGTGCTTTTTACCTTTTAGCAGGGAAGGTTCTTAGACGCAAGGGTCTAGGAGGCGTAACTGGATAGAAATAAAAGCGGAAGCGGCTCGCTCAGAATGTGTCGGTAAGTCGATATATAAAAAAATCGTCGATATAATCTTATTTACCATGGCAAGACATGAAAAAAAGAGTTATTCTCAAAAGGTGAGAATAACTCTTTTTCTTATGCAACTTTCTCTTCCGAATTAACGCCGCGAATTTCATCAGCAGAGCGGATCGGATATTTGCGGAACACAATAGATCCGATGTATCCGATAATAGTGGTAACGATTCCACATAGTACAGCAGCAATCGTTACTTTTATAACGTCATTAAATCCGAATAGGACGAGAAGACCTGGAATTGGTGATGCTGTTCCTGGTGCATTATTAACAAGCTGGAATAGCGATGTAATAATACCGGCAAGTGCACCGCCAACGAAATTTGTCATATAAATTGGAATTGGATTTGCTGAGACAACATCGGCTTGTGTTAAAGGCTCGATTGCTACAGCAATTGTATCTTTCTTTGAACAAATTTTTAATCGTTTAAAGAAAATAAAGTTCATCGGGGCTGAAGCTGCTACGGCAAGACTACCAATTGCCATTGGTAAACCTGTTAATCCAAGCATTGCAGTTAGTGCCATAGAACTCAGTGGAGAGGTAGAAATAACTGTTATTAATCCACCAAGCATAATACCCATAATGATAGGACTTTCTGTAGTTGCAACTGATATCATAGAACCGATTTTACCAAGTGTTGCGTTAACGAGCGGATCCATAAGCATTGCCATTCCACGTGAGATTGGTGCAGCGATAAATAGGATTGCTAAAAATTCCACACCAGCCGGTAATTTCTTTTCGAGAAATTTCACGACGAAGGCACAAACGTATCCGGCGAAAAATCCTGGTAAAATACCGAATCCACTAGTAGCGATACCAATTAAAACAGCGTATACGGGGGAAACACCGATTGCTAATGCGACTAAAATCGCTGCTGCAACACCGCTCATACTACCAGAAGCTTCTCCTACTGATTGTAAAAAGTCATTGTGAAACATTTCTCCACCTATATAACGGTGAAATGCTTCAATAAGAAAACTTGCGATTGCTGCATTAGCTAAAGCACCCATCGCCTTCATTCCGTAAGGCGCACGGTAACTGAAAAGTGTAAATAGACAAAGTACAACAAGTAATAGTGCTAAACCTTGCAAGATAGCCATTTGAAAACTGTCTCCTTTGATTTTTGTAATAAAAATTCGTATCATTCAATAATAATATAAAAGTGTATGAAACGGAAAAATTTTTTCTTGGGAACTTGCTGTAAGAAAAAATCCCTTACAATAATGTAAGGATTGTGTAAGACTTTTAGATAGAGTATAGTATGCTCTTTTCCGTATAATACAAGTATAGATATAATACTAGTGAGAAAGAAGTGCAAACAGGAGGCGCATGTATGAAATTGGTAATTAAAGTTTTAGCTGTATTCGCCATCATTTTAGGGGGAACAGCATATTATTTAAACACAAAAACAGAAGGTGTACATGCTTTTGTAGACAACTTCTTTTCAAATAAAGAAATACAAGATTATTATGCGGTTGTAGATAAAGGTGAGAAAAAAGACGGTGAATATTTGTATACATTTAAAGGGTATACAGAGGACGGAAAGCAACAAATTATTAAAAGAATGGTAAATCGTGAATTGCATGCAGGTGCTTTTATAAAAATTTATGCAAAAGGTATGCAAGGAAAAGGATGGGCTGAAATAACGAAAGAGTCAATCCCGCAAAAAGCGTTGCAAAAAATAGAAAAATCATAAAAGGAGCGAATCGTTCGCTCCTTTTTTAGTGCGTTAAAATAGTGATAGATGTATTTTCTTTGTTAGAAATGATTTTGGCATGTCCACCAATTGGAAAAGTAAAAATTGGAGTTGTATGTCCAAAATTTGCATTTGCAATAATAGGAATATGTGCAAGTTCAGGTTTTGAAGCAATCATTTCTTGAATGTCCGCTATCGTACATTCTGCTTCTTTTTGCATTCTTCCTATTACAATACCTGTTATATGTTCAAAATTAGGTTGCTGCATAAGGGAATGTAGATAGCGATCAAAAGTTTTAAGTGTCGATTTTCCTGTTAAACTGTCTTCTTCAAGGAATAAAATTTTGCCCTTTAAGTTTGGCATATATGGTGTGCCTTGTAGTAAATTAAGTGTGCTCATATTGCCACCGATAATTTCTCCTGTCGCTTCCCCCTTTTGAATTGGAACATACCCTTCATTTTTAATAAATTCTCGATTTTCCTGATCCATATACCAAGAATCATCGCTCCACGTTTCCGCTGGAATGATTTCAATAGGCTCATTAGCGGTTAAGCATTGTAAAAAGTAATCAGCCGTGTAATGGAGTCCTTTTTCCATTCCAAATGAAGAGAAGTGGGGACCTGAATATGTAACGAGACCCGTTTTTGCGTAAATTGCATTATTTAAGGCAGTAATATCAGAATAACCACAGAAAAATTTTGGGTTTTCACGAATTAAATCAAAATCGAGATATTTCAATAAACCATTCGAGTTGTATCCGCCAAGTGTAGTTAAAATAGCTTTTACATTAGGGTCTCTAAATGCTTCATGGAGGTCTTGGACGCGGGAAGAAATAGAAGAGGAAGCAAATCGATCTATCTCATCGGCATATTTTGAGAATGTCACTTGAAAGCCCATGTCAGTTAATCTTTTTATAGCAAGTTTTCTATTTTCATTTGAAACAATAATTAAACTACAGGATGGTGAAATCACGCGTATTTCATCACCCTTTTTTAACTTTGTTGGTATCAATGAATTCACCTCTATAATTAAAAGAATATTTAGATTTAAAAAATATTTTATCATATGAAATAAAGTAGAAGGGAATTATTTTTTGAAATGGAGTTTTCCTGATTTTTCAGCAGACAGACAGCGTCTTTTTTTGATATGATAGGAAAAGTGATTTATTATAAGTAGTATTTAATATCTATAACATTTGAAAGGTGTGCAAGACGTGAAGAAACAACTTGCAGGCTTGCCGGTACACGTTCATTTCGTAACAGAAATCCGTGAAGGGGCGAGGAAGGAAACCGTTGCTTTTGAAGCAAATGGTCAATACTATGTAAAAGGTCAAGGTACATATGTAACATTCCAGGAGCCGAACGAACAAGGCGAAGTGAAAACAATTATTAAAATTCAAGATGAACAAGTTCTCATTATGCGTTCAGGTGCTATTTCTATGCGTCAGACGCATGTGAAAGGTGAATGGACAACGGGTACGTATACGAGTGAACTTGGTACGTTTGCACTGCAAACGAAAACTGATAACGTTCTTTTTAAATGGTCGGATGAAAAGAAAAAAGGACAACTCTTCTTAACGTACGCATTGCTTCTAAGTGAACAAGAAGCTGGCAGATATACAATTACAATTAATTTGAAGGAGGCAAAATAATGAATTCCTTAGAACAGGTAAAAGGATTGATTAAAGAAGAAATTCAAGCTGCTGTATTAAAGGCAGAATTAGCGACAGAAGAACAGATTCCAAACGTTGTATTAGAATCTCCAAAAGATAAAACAAATGGTGACTTCTCTACAAACATGGCAATGCAACTTGCACGCGTTGCGAAAAAAGCACCTCGTATGATTGCAGAAGAACTAGTTGCAAACTTCGATAAAGCAAAAGCTTCTATTGAAAAAATCGAAATCGCTGGTCCTGGTTTTATTAACTTCTATATGGATAATAGCTACTTAACAGATTTAATTCCAACAATCGTAAACGCTGGTGAAGCTTACGGTGAAACGAACACTGGTAAAGGTGAAAAAGTACAAGTTGAGTTCGTATCTGCGAATCCAACAGGTGACCTTCACTTAGGACATGCACGTGGTGCGGCAGTGGGTGACACTTTATGTAACGTATTAGCAAAAGCAGGATACGATGTATCTCGTGAGTACTACATTAATGATGCCGGTAACCAAATTCATAATTTAGCTCTTTCTGTTGAAGCTCGTTACATGCAAGCTTTAGGTTTAGATAAAGAAATGCCAGAAGACGGTTACCATGGTGCGGATATCATTGGAATCGGTAAACGTTTAGCTGAAGAGTTTGGCGATCGTTACGCAAAAGCTGATGCTGAAGAAAGCTATGAATTCTACCGTTCATACGGTTTGAAATATGAGTTAGCAAAACTTCAAAAAGACTTAGAGAGCTTCCGTGTTAAATTTGATGTATGGTTCTCAGAAACATCATTATACAAAAACGGAAAAATCGATGCTGCACTTACTGTATTAAAAGAGCGTGACGAAATCTTTGAAGAAGGCGGAGCAACTTGGTTCCGTTCAATGACTTACGGTGATGACAAAAACCGTGTATTAATTAAAAATGACGGTTCTTACACATACTTAACGCCAGATATTGCTTACCATCGCGATAAATTAGAGCGTGGTTTCGATAAGCTAATCAACATTTGGGGTGCTGACCACCACGGTTACATTCCTCGTATGAAAGCTGCTATTCAAGCGCTAGGTTACGATAAAGAAACACTTGAAGTAGAAATCATCCAAATGGTACAACTATACCAAAATGGTGAAAAAATGAAAATGAGTAAGCGTACAGGTAAAGCAGTTACACTTCGTGAGCTTATGGAAGAAGTAGGCGTGGACGCAATGCGATACTTCTTCGCAATGCGTAGTGGTGATTCTCATTTGGACTTCGATATGGACTTAGCTGTATCAAAATCTAATGAAAACCCAGTATACTATGCACAATATGCTCATGCTCGTGTATGCAGTATCCTTCGTCAAGGTGAAGAGTTAGGATTAGCTGCAGATGGAGATGTGAATTACAAACTTGTTACTTCTGAGAAAGAAGTAGAGTTACTGAAAAAGCTTGGTGAATTCCCAGCTGTAGTTGCGGATGCAGCACAAAAACGTCTGCCACACCGCATTACAAGCTATGCATTTGAATTAGCAGCAGCATTACACAGCTTCTACAATGCAGAAAAAGTATTAAACCAAGATAACTTAGAATTAAGTAAAGCTCGTTACGAGTTAATGAAAGCAGTACGCACTACGCTTCAAAATGCATTAGCAATCGTAGGAGTATCTGCACCAGAAAAAATGTAATGAAGAAAAGCGGAGCCGACTGTTTAGTCCCGAAGGCTAAGGTTCTTTCCCACAGAAGATGCATTTTATCTTCTCGTGGGGAAGGTTCTTAGACAGAAGGGGCTAGGAGGCAGAGCTGGACATAAAGAAAAGCGGAAGCGGCTCGTTCAGAATAGGAGGGGGATGGAGCTCCTGACAGAGAGGCGTACTTTGCCTCGGAGGAAGGCGCGAAGCCACCGAGTATTCTAGCCGCTGGAGCTAGACAATAAAGAAAAGCGGAAGCGGACTTTCGTTTTTAAATAAAAGGCAATCACATGATGTTGTGATTGCCTTTTTGTATGGAGATAATAAAAAAATAAAATTTTATCAAACAAAAGGATAATTTGCGTCGTCTTATATAAATGACAGGAGGCTTATGATGGAAGAAAAGGTAGAAGAATTAATTGATATATATAAGCAGCAAATATATTCCTTATGCTATAAGTTAGCGAAAACGAAAGAAGATGCGGAAGATATTTTTCAAGAGACGTGGATAAAGGTTTTTTCATCAAGGCATCAACTTTCCTATGTGGATAATTATAAAAAATGGATTGCTACAATTTGTGTTCGTACGTTTTATGATTTTTATCGTAAGAAAAAAAGGTGGAAAGATCGAATATTGGATTTGTTTCATAAAGAAGATGGTGGAGAAATAGATTTCGCAGATGAAGTAAATATATCAGAAGAATGTATTCAAAAAGTGGAAGCGGAAATGATACGGGAAGTTATACAGTTATTGAATGAAAAGTATAAAACTGTGCTCGTACTCTACTATTATGAACAATATTCTTATAAAGAAATTAGTGAAATATTAAATATACCGATTGGTACAGTGAAATACCGCCTTAATTATGCGAAGAAGCAAATTCGAGAACATTTGGAGGGGTTCGTTTATGACGGAAGATAAGTTTGATCAGAAGATAAAAAGTAGCTTAGCGGGAGAGATGGTTCCTAACGAAGAGCTAATAAACCATACGAAACAGAGCGTGCGAAATGCTCGAAAATTAGAAAAGAGATGGGTTGTTTTCATTCATGCTATTTGGATGATTGTATTAACAGTCACCCTAGAGCAGTTTGTTAGTCATTTGGATCATAAAATATCTGTCATTATAACGATAGTTATTATGATGCACATATACATTCCTATATATGTTGTCATACAGGCATTTTTAAAGAAGGAGTATAAATTACATGATAGGGTTCGCTAATCCATTTGTAGTATTTGAGATAGCTGGGATTACAATGTTTTTGGCTTTTATAGCACTTTTAGTATGTGTAGCATCATGGGTATATACAGATGCGAAAACGCGTGGAATAAGTAAGTGGTGGAGTGTTATAGCGATTATATTGCCATTTTTTATTGGAGTTTTGTTATATATGACACGCAGAAATAGCCGGAAAGTAGAAGGAGAATATACGATGAAGAGTATGAAAAAGCAAAAGGTAACATTAGTTGTTATATTTGCAAGTGCGATGTTTGTATTACTTAGCGGCTTTGCTTTCGTTCAAACGTTAGATGATATGTGGAGAGCTGGTGATATATATTTAGAAAATGAAAAGAAAGGGGAGACAAGTTACGAGGCAAAATTCTCATCATGGGATATTGCTGGGAAAGATATTGAACTTGAGTATGCAAAAGATACAGAAGTAACATTTTCTTATGAAACAGATGCAAAGCGTGGTAACTTATGCTTTAGCTTGTATGAAAGACAAGGAGAAGGGATAAAGGAATTAAAGGAGATTTGTGAATCGAAAAAAGGTACTTTTAAAGCTACATTAAAAGCAAATGAAAAGTATGTATTCAATATAAGTGGTTTAATGGTGAAAGATGGTTTTGTAAAAGTGAATTGGGAAGCAAAATAAAGGGCCCCTGAGAAAGGCCCCTTATTTTATTGGATTGTATAAGTAACAGAAAAACTAACAGGACTATAGTAAACGTAAGGTGCATGAAATTGAACATACATATTTCCATCTGTTTTTGCAGTGAAAATTCGGCCGTAACCATCAGAATAACGCCCAATAAGGTTATGATTTGAGTCATAAACACTGTAACTAGGAGTTTTGCTGTTAGGATGAATTGTTAGTTCTTGTCCTTTTTGAAGGAAAATAGGTTCTTGTTCAGAACTACCTCCAGTTTGCAAAGAATAAAATTTTGTAAAGCTTTGTTCTTGAGCGGCAGCAGCGACTTTTGTTTCAGGAATAAACGCGGTAGCTCCGGTAATTCCTGCTAAAGTTAACGCACCTACTAAAATCATTTTTTTCATAATAGAAAAAGCCTCCTTATTAGTTGTAATCGGTATTGTTACAGTTAATATTGTATACGATAATGAGTAGGATAAAATATGCTTTTATGCATATATATTTTTTCTCAATAAAAGACCACTGATTTTTATCAGTGGTCTTTTATTGATTAAGCAGCTTTCTGCTCAGTTTGAGTAATAGGTTTTTGAAGCGAGTTATAAACTCCTGTTCCGATAACGTCTAATGCCATTTTCATTCGTTCAGGTGAAATGTTTTCTAATACGTTATCTTGGGGTGTATGGTATACCTTCTCGATATGATAGATTAATGGATTCCAACTATCGACACCCATCCAAATAAATAGAGCAGCAGGAATACCAGCTTCAGCAAACGGTACGTGATCACTGGAGCCAAATTTCCCTTGAAGAACGAGGTCATTATTTAATTGTTTACCTGCTTGCAAGGCAGCATCTGTTACAAAGTTTGTAGAGCCATCAGGTGTCATAGCGTATAAATTCTTTGCTTTATCATAATTTGTTGCAACCATATCAGCATTAAAGACGCCTAAAATACGATCACGTTCTTTTTGGGATAGACTATTAACGTAATAATCCGAACCAAGTAATCCAGTTTCTTCAGAACCAAAGGTAATAAAGCGAATTTCTTTATCAGTTTCTACATTTTGAAAAGCACGAGCTAGTTCTAATACTAATCCAGTTCCAGAAGCATTATCATTTGCGCCAGGTGCTCCAACAACACTATCATAGTGCGAGCTTACAACGACTGCTTTTTCATTACCCGTACTCTTTTTTGGTTTCTTTTTTGCGATAACATTTAGAGATGTTAATTTAGATTCATGTCTCGCTTTTAGGGAAAGAATTGTTGTCTCTTTTTTAGCGATTTCTTCTTTAAATGCATTTCCTTGCGCATAAGCAAGACCAAAGACAGGGATAGATTGCTTTTTCGTTAGGCGGGGATTGAAGGTTTGTCCATAATTTCCGCGTCCGCCAATTAAACTGTATAAAAGAACACCTTTTGCACCTTTGCTAACAGCATTTTCAACTTGTTTATTATAATCTGTAACTGTCGTTCCTCTTTCAAATAAAACAATTTTACCGTTTACTTCATTTGGAATATCTTCTAATTTTGTCCCACCTTGAACAAAGATAAGGGGAGCTGTAATAGCTTCTGTAGATATTAGTGCATTAGGAGCAGCACCAGCTTGCCAATTACGTTTTGTTGATAGTGGTGATTCAATGAATCCAACGTATTGATCGGGCACCTGAAATGGCTGATATTCTACGTCATAACCCATTGATTTAAGCTGCATACCAATGTAACGAGAAGCCCATTCTTCGGATTTTGTTCCACCGGGTCGAGGCCCAATTGTTTCAGATAAGAAACGAACATGTTCAATGGCGCGGTTTGGATCAATTTGTTTTGTAATAGATGGAGTTTGTGGAACTTCTGAAGTGGAATCCGCTTTTGCTTGCCCAATTGGAGCTAAGCTAACAGCAAGTGATATAGCAAGCAAAGAGCTTACTATTTTTTGTTTCAATGATTTGCTCATTTTTTCCTCTCCTATTCTTCTATTCTCTCTGACTGACAAAAGAAGACGGATAATGACTTTATTTTACCTTTGCGTCTTTTGTTTTTCAATATTCTGACATTGAGAAATAAAAACAATATATGCATATTTGCATATTTTTGAGGGAGATATGTATGCTATCATTTTAAACGAAGGTTCGCTTTCTACTCTGAAAGCCCCTACATTGCATGAATCTAGTGTACCCAAACTTTAGATTATGTAGAGGAATGGAACCACTGTAGGGTTTCATTCCTCATGTTTGAATCAGTTGATGGTAATTATGTTTCCGCATTTCATAATTATTATCAGTGATATATGTAAGGCATCCATATGAAAATACGAGGCTGTTCAAAGGTTTTCCGTACTTTTGGGCAGCCTCACCCCGTTAAAAGGACGATACTTTATGTATCGTCCTTTTTGTATAAAAAAACACCCAATCAATTGAGAGATTGATTGGGTGTGAAAAAATTATTAATAATTTTTTTTGCGTTTTTTAGCTAAAATACTTAATAATCCAGCTAGTAGAAGAACGATACCTACTGTTTGTGTAGGATCTTCTTTATGACCTGTATTTGGAAGGTGCTTATCCGTATTTCGATCATCTTGCTGTTTGTTATCTGTTTCATTCGATGTTTCTTCGGAAGTTCCGTTTTCGTGTTTCTCAGATGTTTCAGTGCCTTTGTTTTCTTCTTTATTTGGCGGAGTAACGGGCTTGTCATCTCCACCTGAAGAAGATTCAATCTTTTTATTTGAAACTGTAATTTGTAGTGGCGTAGCTTGGGCTTTATCAATTGTAAAGTTTATTGGTGATGCATCTAATTGATAGCCTTTAGGAGCCTTTGTTTCTACTAATTGATAATTACCAGGTTTCAAATCATTTATGATTACTTTTCCTTGTTGATCTGTTTTTAAACCTTCTCGGATGACGTTTCCATCTTGGTCTAAAATATTGAAAATGGCACCTTCAAGTGTTCCATGGTGATCAATATCAACTTTAGTTAACTCAATTGAACCTGTTGTTAAACTATTTAAAGCTGTAACAGAGGTAACCTGAGTTTGTCCTTTCGTAATTGTGAAAGGAATTGGTTTAACGTTTAAATCATAGCCAGTTGGAGCTTTCATTTCAATGAACTGATAGTCTCCCGGACGCAAATCAGAAACAGAAATCTTACCATCTTTATCAGTAGTTAAATCAGAACGAACATCCTTGCCGTCCGTATCCACAATTTTAAAGATAGCCCCTTCAAGAATAGTGCCGTCGATGTCATCAACTTTAGTTAATTCAACAGCACCTTTCGTTAAGCTGTTAGTAGCAGTAACAGAAGTTTTAGCAGTTTGACTCTTTTCAACAGTAAACTTGATAGGATTTTGATTTAAGTCGTAATGCTTAGGAGCTTTCATTTCAATGAACTGATAGTCACCCGGACGTAAATCAGAAACAGAAATCTTACCATCTTTATCAGTAGCTAAATCAGAACGAACATCCTTGCCATCCATATCCACAATTTTAAAGATAGCCCCTTCAAGAGTAGTGCCGTCGATGTCATCGACCTTAATTAATTCAACTGCACCTTTCGTTAAGCTATTCGTAGCAGTAACAGAGGTGATTTTTTCTTGGCCTTTTTTAACTGTGAACTTAATAGGTATTTCGTTTAAGTCATAGTGTTCAGGAGCTTTTGTTTCGATAAACTCATAGTCTCCTGGTGGTAATTCATCCACAACTAAACGGCCGTTTTTATCAGTAGTTAAATCGGTACGGACGTCGTGTCCATCCTTGTTAACAATTTTAAATACTGCCCCTTCAAGTGTTGTGTTTTTCTTGGCATCATCCACTTTAATTAACTCCACACTACCTTTCGTTAAGCTATTAATAGCTGTAACGAAGACATGCTTTGTTTGACTTCTTTCGATTGTGAACTTAATTGGTTCTTCATTTAGGTCGTAATGTTTAGGAGCTTTCGTTTCGATAAACTCATAGTCTCCTGGTTGTAAGTTTTTAGCGATGATTTTACCATCTTTATTCGTAACTAAATTCGTGCGAATGTCGTTACCATTCATATCAGTAATTTTAAATACAGCACCTTCTAGCATTTCTTTCTTATCTATAGAGTCAACTTTCGTTAATTCCACGCCACCTTTTGTTAGGCCATTCTTGGCAGTAACAGAAACGTGAGTTAGTTGACTTTTCTCGATAGTGAAATCGATAGGTGTTTTATTTAAATCGTAATGCTTCGGAGCTTTCGTTTCAATGAATTGATAGTCTCCTGGGCGTAAGTTCGTAGCAGTAATTTTACCATCTTTATCAGTAGTTAAATCAGTGCGAACAATTTTACCTTTCGCATCGATGATGTTAAACACTGCATCAGAAAGTTTTGTATCTGGATTTATATCATCCACTTTTATTAATTCTACAGCACCCTCAGTTAAGCTATTTGTAGCAGTAACTTGGAGCTTTTCTTTTTGGCTTTTCTTAATTGTAAACTTAATAGGTGTACTATCTAATTTATAGTGTTCAGGAGCCTTCGTTTCAATAAATTGATAGTCCCCAGGACGTAAATCAGAAACAGAAATTTTTCCATGTACATCTGTTGTAAGCTCAGTGCGAATGTCATTACCATTCATATCAGTAATTTTAAATATCGCATCTTTAAGAGCGGTACCATCAACATCATCCACTTTAGAAAGCTCCACAGTGCCTTTCGTTAAGCTATTTGTAGCTGTAACAGAGACAGGCTCAGCTTGGCTCTGTGTGATTGTGAATGGAATTGGCTCTTTGTTTAAATCGTAGTGTTTCGGAGCCGTTGTCTCGATGAATTGATAATCACCAGGACGTAGGTCAGAAACGCTAATTTTACCTTGTTGATTCGTAACAAGATCTTTGCGAATTACAGTACCATTCATATCTGCAATTTTAAATACTGCGCCTTCAAGAGTAGTGCCATCAACGTCATCTACTTTAGAAAGTTCCACGCCGCCTTTTGTTAAACTATTTTTCATAGTAACGGTAGCGATATCTTTTTGGCTTTTTTCAATTGTAAATATAATTGGTTTTTTGTCTAAATCATAGTGTTCAGGAGCCGTTGTTTCAACGAATTGATACGTACCAGGACGTAAGTTTTCGACAACGATTTTACCTTCACTGTTTGTTTTTAAATCTGTTTTAAGTACCTTGCCATTTTGATCTAGTAAATTAAATACCGCATCGGCAAGTTTTGTTTGATCGTTTAAATCATCAACTTTAAGTAATTCGATACTACCTTGTTTTAAGCTATTTGTAGCAGTTAAAGAAATAGATTTCTTCTGTCCTTTTTCAATAGTGAATTTGATTGGTGTTTCATCTAAAACGTAATCCTTAGGAGCTTTCGTTTCGATGAATTGGTAATCACCAGGACGTAGGTCGTTAATTTCGATTAGTCCTTGTTCATTTGTAACAAGGTCTTTATGAACTACATCACCGTTCATATTAACAATTTTAAATACTGCATCTTTAAGAACAGTGGCATCAACATCATCTACTTTAGAAAGTTTAACAGCACCCTTTGTTAAAGCATTTGTAGCAGTGACATGAAGAGCTTCAGTTTGGCTCTTTTTAATTGTAAATACGATAGGTTTTTTATCTAAAACGTAATGTTCAGGAGCAATTGTTTCAACGAATTGATACGTACCAGGACGTAGATTTTCAACAACAATTTTACCTTCATCATTTGTTTTTAAGCCTTCTTCAACTAGCTCTCCGTCTGCATCTAATAAATCAAATACGGCGTTAGCAAGTTTTGTATTTATATCAATATCGTCAATCTTTGTTAGTTCAACGCTACCTTTTTTCAAAGCATTTTTACCTGTAACATTGATCTCTTTCGTTTGACTTCTTTCAATTGTAAACGGAATTTGTGTTTCTTCTAATACATAGTGCTCAGGAGCTTTTGTTTCAATGAACTGATAGTCTCCAGGGCGTAAATCAGAAACAGAAATTTTTCCGTTTTTATCTGTAACAAGATTCGTATGAACTTCCTTACCGTTCATATCAACAATCTTAAAGATTGCACCTTCGAGCATCGTACGATCGATGTCATCGATTTTTGTTAATGTTACTGCACCTTTCTTTAAACTGTTAGTAGCAGTAACAGTAATATTCTCTTTTTGACTTTTTTCGATAGTGAACGGAATAGGCTCTTTGCTTAAGGTATAGTCTTTTGGAGCTTTTACTTCAACAAATTGATAGTCTCCAGGACGTAAATCAGAAGCAGTAATTTTACCGTTTTTATCAGTCGTTAAACCTTTGCGAATTACCTTTTTAGTATCATGAGCGTCAACGATTATAAATTCTCCACCTTCAAGAGTAGTGCCATCAACATCATCAACTTTTGTTAAAGTGACGCCACCTGTAAGTAAACTGTTTTTTACAGTAACAGGGATAGGAAGATCTTCCTTACTACCTTTTTTAATTGTGAACTTAATAGGTGTTTGATCTAATTTATAATGTTCAGGAGCTTTCACTTCAATAAATTGATAATCGCCTGGTGCTAAATCAGGGATGACTAATACTCCGTGTGCATCTGTTATTAAATCTTTCATAATTTCTTTGCCAGTTGCGTCTTGTAATGTGAATACAGCGCCAGCAAGAGCTTTCGCGCTCTCCACGTCATCTTCTTTAATTAATTTGACCTTTCCTTTCGTCAAACTATTTTTGAAAGTAATAGGGATGAGTTTTTGTTGACTCTTTTCAATTATAAATTCAATTGGTTCTTCATTTACATCGTAATAAGTAGGAGCCTTCGTCTCGATTAGCTTATAATTACCCGGACGTAAGTCTTGTACTACTAATTTACCGTCTTTATCAGTAGTAAGTTCCGTACGAACATCCTCACCTTTGTCATTAACAATTTTAAATACTGCACCTTCAAGGGTTTCCTTAGCATTTACAGAATCAACTTTTGTTAATTCAATACCACCTTTTGTTAAGCTGTTAGTAGCTGTAACGTTAATAGCAGTCGCTTGGCTCTCCTTAATTGTAAATTCAATAGGTGTTTTATTTAAGGCATAATGCTCAGGAGCTTTCATTTCGATAAATTTATAGTTACCTGGACGTAAACCAGTAGCAATAATTTTACCTTCCTGATTCGTAACTAATTCTGTACGGACATCTTCATTTTTATTATTAACGATTTTGAATACGGCACCTATAAGTGCAGTGCCATCAGTATCATCGAGTTTTGTTAGTTCAACATCGCCTGGTAGTAGACCATTTTCAGCTGTAATAACAATCGGTGTTTTTTGACCTTTCTCAATTGTAAATTCAATTGGTGTTGATCGCAGTTCATAATGTTCAGGAGCTTTTGTTTCAATAAATTTGTATTTGCCTGGACGTAAGTCAGAAGCTTTAACAGTTCCGTTTGTGTCGGTAGTTAATTCTGTACGAACGTCTTCGTTCTTATCATTCACGATTTTGAACATAGCTCCAGCAAGAGGAGTCTTTTTATCAAATTCGTCGACTTTTAATAGCTCAACAGCACCTGTAGTTAAACTGTTTTTTGCAGTAATTGAGATAATGCTTGTTTGACTTTTCTCGATTGTAAACGGAATTGGTTCTTTATTTAAGTCATAGTATTTAGGTGGTGTTGTCTCAATAAATTGATAATCACCAGGATCTAAATCTTTAACGGTCAAAGTTCCATCTTTTTCTGTTTTTAAGTTTGTACGGACATCTTCATTTTTGTCGTTAACAATTTTGAATACCGCACCTTCAAGGGTAGTGCCATCAGTATCATCCACTTTTGTTAACGTAATGTCACCTTTAATTAAAGCGTTTTTTGCTGTAACAGAAGCGACTGTAGTTTGGCTTTTTTCTATTTCAAATAGAATAGGCGTTTTGTCTAATTCATAATGCTCAGGAGCTTTTGTTTCGACAAATTGGTATTTACCCGGACGTAAATCTTTTGCTTCTATTTGTCCATGTTCATTTGTTGTTAATTTTTCATATCCAGGAATATTTTTTCCGTTGCGATCTTGAACAGTAAACTCTGCCCCTGCTAAAGTTTTATTATAATTATCCACTTTTGTTAAAAGAGCAGATCCTTTAGTTAAACTATTTGTCGCAGTTAGATTTACTACTGTTGTTTGATCTATAGAGATAGTAAACGGAATAAGTTTGCTATCTAATTGATAATGCTCAGGAGCCTTCGTTTCTTGTAAGTAGTAAGTTCCTGGTTTTAGTTTATCTATAATAATTTGTCCGTTATTATTTGTTGTTAATTCTTTGTGTTCTGGAATTACTTTTTTATCTTTATCCAGTAGTGTGAAAATAGCGCCTTGTAGTGTTGCATTTTTGTTCAGGTCATCAGATTTTGTTAAAACTACTTTCCCGACAAATTTCTTATTTGCAAGTTTATATGTTGTAGTCTCTTGTGTACCAAGTTCAACAATTTTCCCTTGTTTTAAATCCCAGCTAATTACATAGCCTTCAGGAGCCTTTGTTTCTTTTAATAAATATTTATCACGTTTTAAATTATTAAATTTAGCGATACCGTCTTTGTCTGTTGTAATTTTACGGATAACAGTTTTACCTGTACGATCGTATAAAGTAAATTCTGCCCCAGCTAATAGTACGTTCTTATTGTCGTTATCTACCTTTATAATTTCAAGGTTTCCACGACCTTTGGTAGCAGATCCTCCACCTGAACCAGAAGACATTCTCACTTCAATTGTTTCAGTAGTTTCTGTGTTTTTAACTGTCAACTTATTGCCTGTGATTTTCGCTTTATTACTTACTTTTTCTTTATCGTCTGCATTAATAAGTGAGCGATATTCTAAAATATAAGCTCGATCAATTTTTTTCAAGAAGGCAATTTCGAAATGTTGCTTTCCGGTAGTATTGTCTGTTGTTATTTTGAGTTTATAGTCTGTTCCTTCTTTTAATTCGTTTACTTTATCTTTTGTTAAATTTCCATATGGATCAACAGTTGTAGGATATAAGTGGAATGAATCTTCCACAATTACCTGATTTTCGGTTGGGTCATCTGTTACAACCGCATCCGCAATGGTTGATTGGCTTTCGTTAATTGCGATACTCCAATTAATATAGTTGTCGTCTTGCACAGCTTTTTTAGTAACGAAGCTGCCACCTTTATTTACTTGAGTATCACCTGTAAGGGTGTTAACAATTTTAGAGCCATCTTTTAAATCTGCCTCGTTTTTGTAAGTGCCTTGGATAAGTTCACCATCAAGGCTTGTTTTAAAGATAATATAGTAAGGTGAATTAATTGATTGTTTGAAATGAACCTTTAGGGTGTTTTTATTTTTCTCTGTAGGTTCTTCAAGTTCATATTTCTCAGTTGGTACAGCATTACCAGGTTGTGCATTATCAGGATTTCCATTTAAAATCATATCGCGTACTTCAATGGATCCAGGAACTAATTTTTGTTTATCTTGTATTACGTCTATAACAGAAGGATCTTTAATCTCAACATTATTATAGTTAAAGCCTATTATCCAAGTAATTTCCTTCGTTTGAGCGTTATAAGAACCGTACTTATAACCATTTGCCTTTGTGAAAGTATCAGGATCGAAATTAGCTTCAACTTTATTTGATTGTGGCTTAGAATCCGTATCTATCCAAGATAGGTTACCTGTATTTTTAAATGAAGTTTTACCACTTTCTAGCTTTGTATAATCAAAGTCTGTCGTATATTTTACAACTAATGTCTTTGTCATATTAGACTGATATGTACCTATAAGAGTAATTTTGAAGCCTTTATCTGTTGCATCTAAAACATAGTCAGTCCCAGCTTGAAGGGTATAATTTCCATCTTTAATTTCTAGTTTTTTATCTTTTAATTGTAATCCACCATGATCAAAGGTGTCCGTAATGATCGCGTTGTTTAATGGGTAGTTGTTATTATTTACTATAATTGTCCAAGTTGTTGTTTTGTCTTTATAATTTGTTTCAGCTTTATTATTAGATTTAATAATATTTTGCTGCTTGAAGCTAGCTTCATTTTCTTTACTTGAATCATTATCAGCTGTAACTTTATTTTTTACTTTTCCATCTTCTATAACTTTATTAGTTGGCTTGGTTTTATAGGTAATCACATAAGCACTATTAATATCATCGTTAAACTGTAAATCGAATCCATTCTTCTTGTTATTTACAGTGTAATTATTCACAGCGTCACCTGTTACAAGCGTTCCCTTTTCATTATATGAAGCGTTTTTCACAACAATAGAATTTGCATCTAGTTCGTGTGTATCGTCAAAAATATCTTTTAAAATCGCGTCTGCTTTTTTGATCTCTCTTTGATCACCATTGTAAGTAATTGTCCACTCAATTGTTTGCGTCTTTGGATCATATTTACTTGTTTTATTTAAGTGTGTACCACGAGAAACCGTTACAGTAGAGCTTGCGTTTTGTTGCTTTTGATTATCACTCGTTATCGTAACGTTATTTCGAAAACTTTTAATATTTTCATCAGTAATTTTTGTGGCATATTCGATTTGATATGCTTTATTGATAGAATCTTTAAAAGCAATCTCCAATTTTGAGCCATCTGATGAAATAATATTGTAATCTGTTGGCTCAGCTTTTGCACCACGCATTACATTTCCATTAACATCAACTTCTAAATAATAAACTTTAATAGAATCTTTATTTAAGCTTGTACCCTGTGGGATGTTATCTTTAAAAACAGCATTTTTAAGGGTTTCTTTCGTTTTGTTCATCTCTACTTTCCAATTAATTTCATTTGTATTAATTGGTCTATCAGGTACCCCTTTTTTATTCGTAGCTGTTTGTACATTAGGCTTAAAGTCAACTGTAATAGAAACATCCTTATCTTTAATTGGGAAAGGAATTTCTTGTGTTGTTGTACCTTTAATTTCAGCTTTATTAAATTCTGTCTTTAATTGTAGGTTACCAGCAACATCTGGATGCTCTTCAACATAATCGTTGAATGTCATCGTGACTTTTCCGTCTTTTGTAACAGTAAAATTACCAATTTGATTGTTTTCACTATCATATAAAGGACTGTTAATTGTATTGTAAATCTTAAAATGTTTAGGAAGATCAAAAATATAGTAATCTCCGCTTTTCACATTCATTGATTTTAAAAGCTCCCATGTAAACTCAATATTGGCAGGGGAATCTGTGCTTGGACGGTTATCCTCTGTAAATGGTTTTCCGTCTTTATCCGTCAACTTTACACCGGTTAAAATGTTTGTTGTTATTTGCTTTGGACCTGAATTTGTATTCTCAACAGGGCTGCTTGCTAGCTTATGTTCTGGATTGCCAGTAGCAATTTTAGCTACTGGGTTTTGTTCCGGATTATCGGTAACAGGTTTAGTTGCTGGGTTTTGTTCCAGATTATCGGTAACAGGTTTAGTTGCTGGGTTCTGTTCCGGATTATCGGTAACAGGTTTAGTTGCTGGGTTTTGTTCCGGATTATCAGTAACAGGTTTAGTTGCTGGATCTTGCTCCGGATTGTCAGTAACAGTTTTAGTTGTTGGATCTTGCTCCGGATTGTCAGTAACAGGTTTAGCTACTGGATCTTGCACTTGTTTATTAGTATCCTGTTTGGTGCCATCTTCTTTAGAGTCTTCTACCTGAACAGGAACTGATATAGGTTGAACGATTGTTCCTAAAGGAAAAGCGATTTGAACTGATTTTTCTCCAGTTTTTAAAGTTGAGTTAAACACGGTATCAACTTTAATTTTTCCTTTAGCGTCTTTCAAATTTTCTACTTGATCATTAAATATCAATTTTAATTTATTATCTTTAGCTGTTATAAAATATTGACCAATATTTTTTTGATCTGTGACTAAATCCCCTTGCAAATCTTTAGATACTTTTAATGCAAGTGGTATTTGGACTACTGCTGTATCATTTGCATGTGCAACTTGTTGATCCTTTATTGACCAAGCGTATTCTACTTGAATGGTTGATCCTATCTTTATTAAGTTGTTAGGATTTTTTGCTTCGTCAATAATATGATTCGTTGCATCTTTCATTTCAACAGTGTCAAATAAGGAATCTCCTGTTAAGGTTTCCGCTTTTACTTGATTGTATGGAAAACTAGCAAGCTGCGAAAATAGTACGAATACAATTAAACATACATTGAAAAGTTTTTTCATTTTTCCTCCTCTGAACATTCATTTGTCCATTGGGGACTTATTCCACATGAACAAATGGAATATTAAAAGTATTTGTTATAAGCTATTTGTTTTTGCTATCCCTCCGTTTCTATACGCGTTCTCAGACAAACTGGGTTATGTTCAAAGTAATATTATTTAACGTAAAACAAAATGTATATTTACACAGTTATTTGGAAATATACACAATTCGACAAAAAATGTCGAAAAAAATACTGATATAAAGAATGATATCAGACCTTTATATGTGAGATAGTTTTCATGTATATCTAGTAAAAAAGAATGGTTATAAAGGTAAGTTTTACGATACATACTAACCAAGGTAGTGTATCCCCTTGTGAAGGCTTATTTTTGCCTTAAAGTTATGTGGAAATAAAAATCTAGATAGGGTTGTTTTTGGTCAGAATGAAGACAATATGTACTTTGAAAATAGTCATCTATTTTGTCTAAAGAGAGTTGTACGATTAGTGGACCGAAGTTGAAAGACGATAGTTTCTTACATTGTTAGAGGAATATAAGGATTACAGAATATTCGACTAACCCGTTACTACGGTCATTTTTGAGACTGTTTAAACAATAAAAAAGAAGGTATTTTCCTCCTTAGCTACAATATCTTTTTAGTAAAGATAAGCTTAAGTAACCTCCGCTAAAGATTATATACTTAAATGATAAAGAGTTCAACAATAGTTCACATATTTTCCCAAAATTAAAAAACGGCTGTTTTATGTGGAATAAATCTACAAAACAGCCGTTTTTTTATATTAGATTTCTGTTAAGATTATTGGTTCGCCGCGTGTTACGACAACGGTATGTTCACATTGTGCAACAAGACTTTTATCAGGTGTAATGAATGTCCAACCGTCGTCACCACGCTCAATAATATGATCAGCTTTCATAGATATGAACGGTTCTACAGCGATAACAAGACCGTCTTTTAGAAGCGTATTATCCATTGGATCATAGTAGCTTAAAATGTGATTTGGTGCTTCATGTAAGCTAAGACCAATGCCGTGACCAGTTAAGTTTTGAATAACATTGTATCCACTTTTATGTGCGAAGTTTGAAACAGCACGACCAATTTGATTTTGTTTTGAGCCAGCTTTAACCTTTTTCATTGCTGCCCAAAATGCATCAACCGCTGCTTGGCAAAGCTTTTCTTTTGCCTCGTCTTCTCCAAGTACAAATGAAATACCTGTATCAGCATAATAGCCATCAAGTGCAGCAGATACATCGACGTTTACTAAATCGCCTTCTTTTAATACACGATCTCCTGGAATACCATGAGCAACTTCTTCATTTACACTAATGCAAGTTACACCTGGAAAATCATATTCTTTTTCAGGTGCAGAAATAGCACCATGCTCATCTAATACTTTTTTACCGATCAAATCAAGCTCTTTCGTTGTCATACCTGGCTTCGCTTGTTTTTTCATTTCTTCACGTGCAAGCGCAACGATGCGGCCGATTTTTCGTAAGCCTTCTAAATCTTGTTCATTACGAATAATCATGAAAACCACTGTCCTTCCTCGAATATATATCTTATCCGATTGTATCATGTTTATTTTCGTCCTGCTACTTGCTTGCGGTATGCGGGCTGATTCCTCTCACAAGGAATATATGACAATTGTCATATCGATGTCATGACGTATCATACTGTTTCCTAAGTTTTCCAGGTAATACAATGTAAATATAAGAAACAGTGGGGGTGGAGAGATGGAAAAGATTATTGAAGTAAATGGTGTTTCTAAAACATTTAAACATAAAAACGCAGTAAATAACGTTTCATTTCACGTGGATAAAGGAGAAATAGTAGCATTACTTGGACCAAATGGTGCGGGGAAGACGACGATAATTTCGATGATGCTTGGATTAAAAGATCCTACAGAAGGTACGGTTTCTATATTTGGAAAGAGTCCAAAGCAGAGAGGCGTTCGTAATAATCTTGGGGCAATGTTACAAGAAGTAAGTGTGATTGATAGCATTACAGTGGAAGAGGCAATAGAGCTATTCCGCAGTTATTATAAGAATCCTGTAGCGAAAGAAACGTTACTGCAGTTATCAAATTTAGAATCAGAGCGAAAGCAAAGATGTGAGAAATTATCAGGTGGGCAAAAAAGAAGGTTAAACTTTGCGCTTGCACTTGCGGGAAATCCGGATTTGTTATTTTTAGATGAGCCGACAGTCGGAATGGATATTACGTCTCGAAGAACGTTTTGGGAAACGATTCGAAAGTTAGCAAGTGAAGGGAAAACAATTATTTTAACGACGCATTATTTAGAAGAAGCAGATGCTTTAGCAAATCGTATCTTATTATTTGCGAACGGAAAGATTATCGCAGATGGTACACCAGACGAAATGAAAGCAACGATTTCGAGAAAAACAATCACATTTTATTCGAAGGAAAGCATTCCTACAAAATTACTAAAGGAATTACCAAATGTAACAGAAGTAAAGTCAAACGAAGGACGCTTCATTTTAACAACGGAGGATACGGATGCAACTTTAAAAGCCATTTATCAAAGGAGTTTACCTGTAACAGATGTTTCAGTTGAACGTGGAAGCCTTGATGAGGCATTTGAACAGTTTGTCGCAAATCAGAAGGGGGAAATCGCATGAGAGCGTTATGGATGCAATGCAAAATAGAAATTTTACGTACATTCCGCAATAAATTATTTGTTTTTTTCTCATTATTAATGCCTGTTATGTTTTACTACATTTTTACAAATGTTGTTCAAGTACCACAAAACGGAGATGCGTGGAAAGCACACTATTTAATTTCGATGGCAACTTTCAGCATTGTAGGGACTGCACTCTTTAGTTTCGGTGTGAGACTTTCTCAGGAAAGAGGGCAAGGATGGACACATCTTCTAAAAATTACACCGCTTCCAGAGGGAGCATATTTAACAGCAAAAATTATCGCTCAAACAGTAGTAAATGCTTTTTCAATATTAGTTATCTTTATTGCAGGGATACTAATTAATCATGTTGAGTTAACGGTAGGGCAATGGATTGGTGCGGGGTTATGGTTATTGTTAGGGGTAACACCATTTTTAGCATTAGGAACAGTAATAGGTTCCATTAAGAAGGCGGACGCAGCTGCTGGCTTAGCAAATATTTTAAATATGAGTTTAGCTATAGTTGGCGGGTTATGGATGCCGATTGAAGTATTCCCCAAAATATTAAGAACGATTGGTGAGTGGACACCGACATACCATTTCGGAAGTGGTGCGTGGGATATTGTAGCTGGAAAATCAATTGGATGGGAAAATATCGCGGTATTAGGAGGTTATTTCCTTATATTTGTTGTAGTATCAATATATATAAGAAAAAGACAGGAAGCGGTATAAATGATAGAGAAAAAGAGGATTGAGGTTTTTCCGAAACATATGGGGTTCTTTCCGTATATGTGGTTTGTTTATCTATTATTTCCAATTTATCACTTAGCGCAGGCATCAGGATGGAAGCTTGTAATAGGAAGCGGTATGTTGATAATTTTTATCGTCACATACCGTCAGCTTTATTTTGTTCAGAGAACGTTTGTTTTTTGGGCTTGTATTCAAATGGTACTCATCTTTTTATTTGCTTTATTTTATAATCCTTTTATGATATTTTTTGGCTTTTTCACAGCAAGTGCGATGGGATTTGCGCCAAATAAGAAAGTATTTCGAGTGCTGTTATGTTCGTTAGTTATAATGCTTGGAGCATTTTTATTTGTAAATATGAATCAACTAACAACTACAAGTTTAGTAAATATCGTTCCGATGTTTATTTTAATGCTTCTTACGCCATTTGGTATGCGCAATTTTAATCAGAAAAAGATGTTAAAGAACCAACTGAATGAAGCAAACGAGCAAATTAAAGACTTAGTAAAGCGTGAAGAACGGCAGCGGATTGCGAGAGATCTTCATGACACATTAGGGCATACGTTATCTCTTATTACTTTGAAAAGCCAGCTTGTAGAGAAGTTAATTGTGAAAAATCCAGAGCGTGCAAGTGTGGAAGCGAAGGAAATTACACAAACGTCTCGTACAGCCTTAAAGCAGCTGAGAGAATTAATTTCTGATATGCGTATGATTACGGTAGAAGAAGAGCTAGAGCAAATAAAGGCAATCTTACAAGCAGCTAATATTGAATTAGAAGTGAGGCAAGAAGCAAGCTCGAGCTCGTTATCACCAATTGAACAAAATATTGTCGGGATGTGTTTACGTGAGGCCGTTACAAATGTTGTAAAACATAGTAAGGCAAAGCGGTGTGCAGTTTCTGTATTAGAATCGCAAGGTGAGCTGATTTTGAAAGTAGAAGATAACGGAATTGGTTTAACAGATCAAAATCATGATGGAAATGGTATCCGCGGCATGAAAGAACGAATTGCTCTTATTGATGGATTTGTTGAACTAGGTACAATCAATCCAGGGACGTTGTTAACAGTAAAAGTTCCAGTTGTTATTAGAACAGGAAAAGATGAGGTGAGGGCATGATTCGAATTATTATTGCAGAAGATCAACGGATGCTTCGTGGTGCATTAGGTGCCTTACTTGATCTAGAAGATGATATCGAAGTAATTGGGCAAGCGGCAAACGGGGAAGAGGCGCTAAAATTAATTGAATCGTTAAAACCGGATATCAGTATTATGGATATTGAAATGCCAATTCAAAGTGGATTAGATGTTGCTGAAGCGTTAAAGAAAGAAAAATCACCATGTAAAGTTATGATTTTAACAACATTTGCACGGCCGGGATATTTTGAAAGAGCAATGAAAGCTGGCGTGCACGGCTATTTATTAAAAGATAGCCCAAGTGAAGATTTAGCAGCAGCAATTCGTAATGTAATGAAGGGGAAACGAGAGGTCTCCCAAGAGTTAATGTTCGGTCTATGGCAGGAGCAAAATCCGTTGTCAGATCGCGAAAAGGAAGTATTGTTGCTTGCGAAAGAAGGAAAGACGGCAAACGAAATTGCGAAGGCACTTTATCTTTCACCGGGTACAGTACGTAATTATATTTCTGAAGTATTAACGAAGCTCGATGCGAAAAATAGAATTGAGGCAATTACAATTGCGGAAGAAAAGGGTTGGATATAAGAAGAAGTTTACCTAAGAGGAGTAAACTTCTTCTTCTTTGTTATTGTACTTCTATTACCTTATTTACTTTTTGTAACGACTTGTAACCATGTGCTTCAAATGCCTTTGCAAATTCATTTGATACGGCAGTGCCATATAAATCTTTTGCAGCTTGTACGATGTGAGATTGAAGTGATTCAAAGTCTTCAGCGGAAGTTGCATAATTTTGCAATGCACGCATAACAACTTTGCTTACTTTTTCATTGCCTTGTTTTTGAACAGCAACACCGTTATATGTTTTACCTTCAGCTAATTGATATAATACGTGACTGATAATACCAGAATTCACGTGTGATTCTTGATTATTACCATCATTATAGAAATCTTTTAAATTTGTATATAATTTATGACCGCCGTCACCAATTTCCCTTGGGATATCACGAATTGTTAGGCCACCTAATGTATCGCCCATAATCCAGTTTCCTTTATCTTTCTTTACGTAATATTCGATTTGTGTACCCCAGAAATCCGCTAATCCCTCGTTTAGTGCAGATGTTTCAGCGCTTGGATATCTCACGACTTTATTTTTCGTCGTGCCACTGAATACAGCATGTCCAAATTCATGAGCTGTTACATCAAGAGCTGATGTTAGTTTGCCGTCTAAACCATCACCAAATACCATTTGGTTCCAAGCGGGATGCCAAAATGCATTTACATAGTCTTCTTTTATACCATCACTAACTTCAGTAGAATCAAAACCGTGTACACTAGCAACAACTTTTGAATCTTTATTATCGTAACTTTTTAGATTATGTTCTTTCTTAAAGTAATCATAAATATCACTCATGTTCTTCATAGCGCCCGCGGCTTCTTTATCTGCAAAATTAGGAGTGCTACTTGAAATTAGTGTCCCTGGATAACCAGCTTGACTATATCCCCCGAGGGAATCGGCGTAGTTTGCATTATAAATATAAATACCATTTCCGCGTGATAAATCCGCTAAATAAAATTTCCCATCAGTTCCTTTGGCAATATTGAAAGAGATGTTTTCTTGAAGTGCATTTTTCCCAGTTCCTTGCTCACTTGCAGTGGATAATCTAGGTGATGTTACTTGATTTATAGTCTTATTCTCTTTGTTTTTAATGAATTTTTCTTGGAAAAGTACTTCGCCAGTTTTTAGATCAACGATAGCATTGCCATTTATAATTTGTTCATTGTTTTCATAAGTAAATGTAATAACAGTTGCGAATGTATAATAGCCATCTTTTTTCTTATAAACAACGGTTTCGCTAGAGAATTCTGTCTCAACCGCATCACTTGGAATTTGAACTATATCGCGTAATTTAGATTTCACTTCATTTTTCGACAAAAAATTTGTTATAGTAAGATTAGGTTGTTGATTTAAATTTTGAACAACTTTACCACTAACAGTTGTGATCACTCCATTTTTATCTACTTTTACAATGAGATCTTGGCCATATACTTTATAGTTTTTATATGTTTGTGCAAGGCGAACTTCGGTTTGATTTTCTTTGGTTTCTTTATTTGTAGGTTGGAAATCTACATTTTTTTCAGTAGTGACTTGTTCTTGTTGAGCTTTAGCCCCATCTACCTCACCTTTTAAATACTTTTTAGCAATATTTTCTTTCGTATCATTTTGAGGTTGTGTTAATTTCCCGATTGTTAAACCAGGCTGAGCAATTTCAACTTTGACTGCACTTTTGTCTAATTCTTGAGCATGAATAGCTTCTGTTGATAAAGGGTAAAGAAGACCGAATGTAACGAAAGCACTGGCAAGTTTTCTATAATTCATCTATAACACTCCTAATCTATTATTGTATGTGAGATGAATTGTATGAAAAATTTGCCGAATTTTATATATATTATGCATTATTTCATATCAAAAATTGTCGAATGCACATTATTGTAGTGGTATGACAACTTAAAAAATTAGATTGTTATAATGGGATGGTGAGTAAGTATGCAAGCAGAGAAATTAGGAAGTGAAATTAAAAAAATTAGAGTGTTAAGAGGACTAACACAAAAACAGTTATCCGAGAACATATGTCATCAATCGGAAGTAAGCAGAATTGAATCGGGTGCAGTATACCCAAGTATGGATATATTGCAAGGTATTGCAGCGAAATTACAAATTCCCATTATTCATTTTTATGAGGTACTCATTTATTCGGATATTGAAAGAAAAAAACAGTTTAAAGATCAAGTCATTATGCTTTGTAAGCAAAAAAGATATAAAGAAATTTATAATAAAGTATGGAATGAGCTGAAAAAGGAAGAATATCATCCTGAATTCCAGCAATTTCTTCAATGGCAATATTATGTAGCTGCTTACGTGTTGAAAAAAGTTGATTACGAATATTGTATTTTAGAATTAAAGAAATTGCTCAATCAACAATTGACAGGAATTGATGTATATCAGAATCTTTATATTGAAAACGCAATTGCAAACATTTATGCTGAAAATGGCTATTTGAAGAAGGGTATTGATTTATTTGAACAAATATTAAAACAATTAGAGGCATTGCATGATAATGAAGAATTTGACGTGAAGGTAAGGTATAATCATGCAAAAGCATTATACTTAGATAGTCGATATGAAGAATCACTTTATCAAGTAAATAAAGCGATTGAAATATCATGCCGAATTAATAGTATGGCATTAATTGGACAGCTATATTATCAAAGAGGTGAATGCCTAAGGAAGTTGGAGTATGAAGAGGCAGAGATTGAAGATGCATATAAGAAGGCAAGTTTCTTTTTTGATATATTAGAAATGCATGCATATAAAGAAGCGCTCGTAAATAAAATCAGCAGATAAACAACCTAAAAAGTGGATATGCATAATTGCATACAATGTGAATAAATTTTCATGATATATTAAAAGTAAAAAATGTGGGTGATGGAATATGAAGAAATTACTTATTGGTAGTTTATTAACGTTAGCAATGGCATGGGGTATTTCATTAGGTGATACAACATTAGAGAAAAGTCAAATAATTTCTCATAATGATCAAGAGGTACAAGTAGCTGCAGATTTACCTTTTGAGTTTTAAAAAACAACCGCCTTATTTAGACGGTTGTTTTTTTATGGAGTAACATCCAAACGTCTTTACTAGAAACAGGTTTGCTAATAAAGAATCCTTGAATGTGATCACAATTTTGTCTATGTAAAAATTCCCATTCTTCTTCCGTTTCTACACCTTCTGCAATCACTTCTAAATTTAGTTCTTTTGATAGTGTAATAATGGAAGAGACAATTGCTTCTTCTAAAGGACTATTTGTAATTCCACAAATAAACTCTCGAGCAATTTTTAATGTGTTGATTGGATATTTTGTTAAATAAGCTAAAGAACTATAACCAGT
This sequence comes from Bacillus sp. CH_48, assembly GCF_038008465.1. NCBI lineage: Bacteria > Bacillati > Bacillota > Bacilli > Caryophanales > Bacillaceae > Bacillus > Bacillus sp. CH_48. Next base: position 1,676,396 of record NZ_JBBOZF010000001.1, read on the forward strand.
TCCAAAGTCATCGATTGAAATTTGAATGCCGAGATTTTGAAGCTGTTCTAGTTTTGCAACTACAGATTGATTTTGATTAATTGCGATGCTTTCCGTAATTTCAATATCTAGTGCTTCTGGTTTCAGTTCTGTTTCTTCTAACACCTTTGAAATAGTTGGGATTAAATCAGCATGGTTAAATTGAACAACAGATAAATTCACACCAACTTTTAAGTGAGAAAAACCTTGATTATGCCATCTTTTTGCCTCTAAACAGGCAGTACGTAAAATCCAATTACCAAGTTCAATAATAAAACCAGTTTCCTCTGCTAGAGGAATAAATTGGGCAGGAGATACGATACCGAGTTTTGGATGCTTCCAACGTATTAATGCTTCAAAACCGATAATTTCTTTTGTTTTTGTGCTTACTTGTGGTTGGTATTCAAGGAAAAATTCATTTTGTTGTAATGCTTTTGAAAGTTCACCTTCTAAGAATTGAATTTCATTTTGAGCGATACTCATTTCTTTTGAGAAGAAAACAAATCTGTTTTTTCCATTTGCCTTCGCACGGTACATAGCCATATCAGCATTTTTCATTAACTCATTTACATCAGTTCCATAATCAGGATACATCGCAATTCCGATACTCGGTGTAATAGAGAGTTCTTCGCCTTGAATGAAGAATGGTTTGTTTAAAATAGTTAAAATCTGTTCAGCTATAAAAATTGCACTTTTTTCTGAGTACATTTCTGGTAATAGAATGGTAAACTCATCTCCACCTTGGCGAGCGACGACATCTTTTGAACGCAAGCAACCGCGTAGTCTGTTTGCTACTTCAATTAATAATAAATCTCCGACGTCATGACCAAGTCTATCGTTAATTTTTTTAAATCGATCTAAATCAAGGAACATGACGGCGACATCATTTGCGTTAGTTTGGGCTGTATTCAAAATGGCTTTTAAATCTTTTTCGAACTTTCGGCGATTTGGTAATCCAGTAAGTGCATCGTGAAAGGCTAAATGTTCTACTTGTTTTTGTTTTTCATATAAAGTGGTAATATCACGCGCTATCCCAAACATTCCGACCACTTCTTTGTTTATAAAAGTAGGGATAAGTGTAATATGGAGATAATAATAATAGCCTTCTTGTTCTTTTGTACGAACTTCTAACGTTTGTGGCTTACCTTCCTTTGTAATTTGTAAAGCCTTCTTAAGTAGTTCGTGGTCTTTTGAATCAATGAAGTGTACCAGAGAATAGCTTGCCACTTCGCAATAATAGGCAGTAAATAAGCTTTCGCATGCCTTATTAGATTGTTGAAAAATGCCATTCATATTTAAAGAGAAAACGGCATCGGGATGATCTTCGAATAAAGATTTATAGCGTTGTTCACTTTTTGATAATGCAAATGCACCTTCTTCAACTTCGCCCTCTAGTTGTGTAGTCAACTGTTCATATGTATGGATTAGTGCTTGATTATCTTTCCACATGTAAAGTTGCCGCAAGAATAACAAAATAAGTGATAACACGAGGCCGATTAACATGAATTTATCATCCCAAGGTTGAATGATAATAAAAGAAAAAGTAATAATTATACTAAAATAAGGTAGTATAAAACGTATATAATCGAATCGATAATATTTTGCTTTCGTTTCATGCTGCATTGGTTTATCCAAAATATATAGTATGGAAGAAAGTCCAATTAATAAAATAGAAGCAGTGTGTATTAAATAATTAATTTCAGCGGAAGTTTTCATCCCAAAATTCAATTGAAACAGATGAATATAACCGTATACGAGTATAATAGTGAAACCGATAATTAATGCGATTCTACTAGAAGAATATTGTTCTCTTCTATATAGGCTAATAACGGCGTAAATTACTAATGATTGTGCAATAAAATACCCAATTAAAATCCAAGTGTCCTTTGTTAACATGCGGAAGCTTGAAATATCTAAGATAAAAGTTAAGGTGAAATAAATGTTCATAATAATAATAAAGATGCTATCGAATGAGAATTGAGAAAGTCCCTTAATAGAGTAATTTTTTATAAACTTTATAGCAAATCCAACAAAGAGCAAAATATATTGTATGATAAAAAAAGGTAATGCTTTATATGAAAATATAGATTGATTATGCATGGAAATCGAACTAAGAAATAGGGTTATCTCCATAACTAATCCACATAGGCAAGTGCATAGTAATAAAATCCAAAATAGTTTATCACTGCGTTTCATTTTTTTAATAGCTTTATATAAACAGTGGCAAGAAAAAAGTGCAGCAAAACAGAATAAGAAAAGAATCCCAATTTCCTTTATATGCGACTCATTTGGAATAAAGAGTATCCAAAGAGCAAATATAGATATGTATATTATGACAAATTGTACATACTTTTTTTGATTAATCATATTATGACTCCGTTTCAATAAAGTTGAATCTCGGGGGAATGCTAATTTAAATAATAGCATATAAAATAGGATGTTTTTTACTATAAAAATTACTTTTTTGAAAAAATGGTGCAAAGTTACAATTTACCACTGTAACATTGCACCACTTATTCTTTTAATGCCTCTTATAGCAGAAAGTTCATCTATTAATCGGAATAGTGCTAAGTCTTTTTGTTTACTTTCAATCATAATATCGAAATTATGATTGTTTTTTTTTGCAACGTGTAAGAAGGGCTTAATAAACTCTAAATCGATATATTCAGCATGAGCCCTAAATTCTTTTTCCGATCTTGGGGAGGAAATGTGAACTTTAGGAGAGATATTTGTATGTGACCAAGTTTCAAAAATTGCAGGAAGCAACTCTTCTAGTGGTTCCTCGCAAAGATTGGCCATATGATGATGATAATCAAATACAAATGGGATATTTTCTTTTTGGCAAATTGATAAAGTTTCAGAAGTTGTATACGTTTTATCATCGTTTTCAAGGGTCATTTGTTTTTTTATATGTGCAGGAAGTTTTTTTATGTTTTCATGGAAGCGCTCAATTGCCTTTTCTTTATTTCCATAGGCTCCACCTACATGAATATTAATGTAAGAAGAATCTGCAATGCCTATAGCATCCAATATTTTATAATGATAAGTCATATCCGTAATAGCGTTAGTAGTAATATGTGGCTTGTCACTTGTAAATAAAGTAAATTGATTTGGATGAAAACTTATTCGTAAATTGTGTTCTTTAATTAAAGCCCCTATTTTACGCCAAAGTGGTGTGAATACCCCAATATAGTCAAACTCGACTTCGGGATGTGTTGCAAGTGGGACGATGGAAGACGATAGGCGATATAGCGGGATTTCATGCGCTATATTGTAATGAAGGATACGTATTGTGTGCTCTAAATTTTTCCTTATAACATGGTACAATTTGTCTTCTCGCTCTTGTTTGCTGAGTTTCTTAAAGCTTGTAAACGTCATTGTTTTGGCAGGAGAACAGTCCCAGAGTGCCATTGCATGTGAGACATATCCAAACCGCATAATCATATGAGATACACCTCTTTTATTCATTGTCTTTCCTATAAAAAGAAAGCAAGCATTGTTCCAATCCATTCTTTTCCTCTATCGATAAGAGAAGGTGGGTTTACATCGCTATAGGAAAGTACGGATGCATTCTCTAGATCTTCATGGAATTTATTTTTTACTGTTCGAATGAAATGTTTATTATATAACAGGCAGTTTATTTCATGGTTAATATATAAACTTCTCATATCAAAGTTTGCTGTTCCAATATCACAAATATCATCATCCACTATAATAATTTTGGCGTGAAAAAAACCTTGTTGAAATGCGTAAATATTGCAACCAGCCTGTATTAATTTTCGGCAGTACGGGAATTTTGCTTCTCGAACGAGAGGGTGATCAGCTTTTTCTGGAACGAGAATTGTGATTTGAACCCCTCTCTCTCTTGCTTTTAATAAGGCATTCATAATTTTTTTTCCAGGAATGAAATATGGTGTACCAATACAGATTTCTTTTTTTGCTCCGTTAATTAAATGTAAAAAAGTATGCTGTAAATAAGCACCATCAGTCGGAATAAATTGATGCATTATGGTACCTGGGTTTTGTTTTGGAAAATAAAGAGAAACATCCAATAAATTCTGTTTCGTATCATCAAACCAGTCATGCAAAAATTGCTTTTGTAAATCTTGAACCCCTTCTCCTGTAAGACGTAAATGATAGTCTCGCCATAATCCTAAATATTCATTATGCCCTAGATACTCTTCGCCGATATTAAAGCCCCCGATATAGCCAGTTTTCCCATCAATCACTGTAATTTTTCTATGATTTCTTTGATTGGCAGAAAAGAAAAGTAGAGGGAATTTTATCTTATGACAAAATGAAAAAGATACACCATGTTTTCGCAGGGAGCGAATAGCTTCGTTTGATAAATAATGGCTGCCAAATCGATCAAGTAAAAGTCGTACTTCAATTCCTTCCTGAGCCTTATCAATCAGCAACTTTAAAAATTCACGACTGATTTTATCGTTTTTTACAATGAAGAATAAAATATGAATGTGGTGCTGTGCTTGTTTTATATCAGTAAATAAGGCGTCATACAAATCTTTCCCGTATGTATAAAGGTGAAAATCACTTTGACGTAAAGGGAAAGTGCGAGAGCTTACCCGCTTTAAATGAAGAAGTCTCCCGTATGAAAGGTCAATTGTAATCCAAAGAGCAACGGATATTAACAAAAGAGATAAGTAGAGCATCAGTGAATTCCCTCCTTCGCATTCTTTTCACCTTCAGTGTGTTACAAATGATACGGGTAGCGCGGTTGTTATTATAAATTTCATCAGAGGATAGTATGTTGCACTGATTAAAGTTTCACTTTATCCCGCTTTAACGGGCAGTAAGCTTCCTACTTCAAAAACTGATGAATAAGTAGAAGTTAGTTTGGAAATCAACTGCCCGTAAAAGCCCGATTGGTTCAACTAATAATCAGTGGGGGATGAACCACCCCTATTGATTAAAGTTTCACTTTATCCCGCTTTAACGGGCAGTAAGCTTCCTGCTTCAAAAATTGATGAATAAGTAGAAATTAGTTTGGAAATCAACTGCCCGTAAAAGCCCGATTGGTTCAACTAATAATCAGTGGGGGATGAACCACCCCTACAGATTAAAGTTTCACTTTATAGTTTCACCGAAATAAACAGCTTTATGAAAAAATGTGTTGTTCTATAACAAAAAACTGTTGACTGAATGCTCACTCATTATATAATGGGGGTAGGGGATATAATTCAGAAAATTATATATTTTTGAAGATTCTAAAAAGAAAGAGGGCTTACAAAGAGAGGGGTAGCATAAAAATGAATAGCTTACTGATCATTAATTGGCTGGCTGCCATTGCTGTTATTGCTTATGCAGGATATTTGTTTGTATATCTTATACGGACGAGAATAGCCTACATACAATTAGGAAAAAAAATTGAATTTGACCGTCGTTTTAAAGAGCGTTGGGATCTTCTTAAGGTCAATGTTTTCGGTCAGAAAAAGCTGCTGAAAGATAAGAAAAGCGGCATCATTCACGTTATGTTCTTTTACGGATTTATTCTTGTCCAATTTGGAGCAATTGACTTCGTTTGGAAAGGACTCGCACCAGGATCACATCTTCCACTTGGACCACTATACCCTGCATTTACATTCTTCCAGGAAATTGTCACACTTGTTATTTTAATTGCAGTATTTTGGGCTTTTCATAGACGTTATGTAGAAAAGCTTGTTCGTTTAAAACGTAACTTCAAATCAGGTCTTGTTCTTATCTTTATCGGTGGTTTAATGATCTCTGTGCTACTTGGTAACGGTATGGGACTTATATGGCATGGCGAGGAGCTTTCATGGAGTGAACCAATTGCTTCTGCAATCGCTTACGTTTTTAGCGGGATAAATGAAACCGTAGCCATTTCAGTGTTCTATTTCTCTTGGTGGGTGCATTTACTAATTTTGTTAACGTTTTTAGTGTATGTTCCACAATCAAAACATGCGCATTTAATTGCGGGACCAGCTAATGTATTTTTCGGTCGTATTTCAAATCCAGGGAAGCTTGAAAAGATTGATTTTGAAGATGAAACACAAGAAACATTTGGTGTTGGTAAAATTGAAGACTTTAGACAAAATCAACTTATTGACTTATACGCTTGTGTAGAGTGTGGCCGTTGTACAAATATGTGTCCAGCAACAGGCACAGGAAAAATGTTATCGCCGATGGACTTAATATTAAAACTTCGCGATCATTTAACTGATAAAGGGGCTGCGGTAACATCAAAGGCACCGTGGGTTCCAGTAGTTGCCTTCAATAATACACAAGGAAATCAGTTAGCGATGATGGCAGCTGGAAAAGGACAACAAGAATCAGCGGCTACAACGCTCGCTTACGATCCGAGTTTAATCGGAGATGTTATTACAGAAGAAGAGATTTGGGCATGTACAACGTGTCGTAACTGTGAAGATCAATGTCCAGTTATGAATGAGCATGTTGACAAAATTATTGATTTACGTCGATATCTCGTTTTAACAGAAGGAAAAATGGACGCGGAAGCACAACGCGCGATGACAAACATCGAGCGTCAAGGAAATCCGTGGGGTCTGAACCGTAAAGAGCGTGAAACATGGCGCCAAGGTGATGACGAAGTAATAGTTCCAACTGTAAAAGAAAAATCAAAAGCTGGTGAGGAATTCGAGTATTTATTCTGGGTTGGTTCAATGGGATCATACGACAACCGTAGTCAGAAGATTGCAATATCATTTGCGAAGTTAATGAACGAAGCAGGCATTTCATTCGCAATTCTCGGTAATAAAGAAAAGAATTCTGGAGATACACCACGTCGCCTCGGAAATGAATTTGTATTCCAAGAGATGGCGACAAAGAATATCGAAGAATTTGAAAAGGCAGGAGTGAAGAAAATCGTTACGATTGATCCTCATGCTTATAACACATTTAAAAATGAGTATCCGGACTTTGGCTTGCAAGCAGAAGTCTATCATCATACAGAATTGTTAGCCCAGTGGGTGAAAGAAGGGCGCTTAAAGCCTGTTCATGCTATTGAAGAAACAGTTACGTACCATGATTCCTGTTATTTAGGAAGATACAACGAAGTGTACGAAGCGCCACGTGATATTTTGAAAGCGATTCCTGGAGTGAATCTTGTAGAAATGGCACGTAACCGTGAGACTGGAATGTGTTGTGGCGCAGGTGGTGGCTTAATGTGGATGGAAGAAACAACAGGCTCTCGTATTAACGTTGCTCGTACAGAACAAGCATTAGCTGTACAGCCATCCATTATCGGTACAGGTTGTCCATATTGCTTAACGATGATCAGTGATGGCACGAAAGCGAAAGAGGTAGAAGAAAAAGTTCAAACTCTTGATGTGACAGAGATTTTAGAACGATCTGTTATCGGACAGAAAAAAGAAGCGATGTAGTTTATAAGAATGTATACAACTTTAGAAAGAGGTGCAATGATTGCACCTCTTCTCAACGTAGGGATACCGAGCGAGCGCTCAGTGTTAAAAAATGAAATGGGGGAAAGAAACATGAGTAAAACAGTTATTTTAAGTGCTGCAAGAACACCAGTTGGAAAATTCGGAGGATCTTTAAAAGATGTAAAAGCGACGGAACTTGGAGGAATTGCAATTAAAGCAGCGCTTGAAAGAGCAAATGTTGCAGCTAGTGATGTTGAAGAAGTTATATTTGGAACGGTTATTCAAGGTGGACAGGGACAAATTCCATCGCGCCAAGCTGCAAGGGCTGCAGGAATCCCTTGGGAAGTGCAGACGGAAACAGTCAATAAAGTTTGTGCATCAGGCCTTCGTGCGGTTACGTTAGCGGATCAGATTATTCGTACTGGCGATCAATCACTGATTGTAGCTGGTGGTATGGAGTCGATGAGTAACAGTCCTTACATTTTACGCGGAGCAAGATGGGGATACAGAATGGGCAACAACGAAGTTATTGATTTAAACGTTGCTGACGGTTTAACATGCGCATTTTCAGGTACACACATGGGTGTTTATGGCGGAGAAGTTGCGAAGGAAGATGGAATTTCTCGCGAAGCGCAAGATGAATGGGCATATCGTAGCCATCAGCGTGCGGTTTCAGCGCATAAAGAAGGACGTTTTGAAGAGGAGATCGTTCCAGTAACGATCCCGCAAAGAAAAGGCGATTCTATTGTCGTTGCAAAGGATGAGGCGCCACGTGAAGATACAACGATTGAAAAGTTAGCAAAGTTAAAACCTGTATTTGATAAGACAGCGGCGGTGACAGCGGGTAATGCGCCAGGCTTGAACGATGGTGGTGCCGCACTTGTATTAATGAGCGAAGACAGAGCGAAGCAAGAAGGAAGAAAGCCATTAGCGACAATTTTGGCGCATACAGCAATTGCAGTGGAATCTAAAGATTTCCCAAGAACGCCAGGTTATGCAATTAACGCATTGCTTGAAAAAACAGGCAAGACAATTGAAGATATCGATTTATTCGAGATTAATGAAGCATTTGCAGCGGTAGCAATTGCAAGTACAGAAATCGCAGGAATTGATCCAGAAAAATTGAATGTAAATGGCGGCGCAGTAGCGATGGGACATCCAATTGGAGCAAGCGGAGCGCGCATTATCGTTACACTAATCCATGCGCTTAAGCAGCGCGGCGGCGGAATTGGAATTGCTTCGATTTGTAGCGGTGGCGGTCAAGGGGACGCAGTGATGATTGAAGTTCACTAATTAAAGTTCGAGGGTATAAAATTTATTAACAATTAAGGGGGAAGAAAAAATGGGTGTACAAAACATTGTTGTAATTGGTGCAGGGCAAATGGGATCAGGAATTGCACAAGTATGTGCAATGGCAGGATATGACGTGAAGGTACAAGATTTAAAACAAGAGCAATTAGATAGAGGTTTGGTTATCATTACGAAAAACTTAGCGCGCCAAGTAGAAAAAGGACGCATGAAGGAAGAAGAGAAGGAAGCGACATTAAATCGTCTTACAGTAACGCTTGATTTAGATTGTGTGAAAGAAGCGGATCTTATTATTGAAGCAGCTGTTGAGAAAATGGATATTAAAAAGAAAATCTTTGCGAATCTAGATGAAATTGCTCCAGAACACGCAATTTTAGCGACGAATACGTCATCTCTGCCAATTACAGAAATTGCAGCGGTAACGAAGCGTCCGGAAAAAGTAATCGGTATGCACTTTATGAATCCAGTTCCAGTTATGAAGCTTGTTGAGATTATTCGTGGTTTGGCTACAGATGATGCGGTATATGAAGCAATTGAAGATATTACGAAAAAAATTGGGAAAGTACCAGTTGAAGTAAATGATTTCCCAGGTTTTGTATCAAACCGCATTTTGTTACCGATGATTAACGAAGCAATTTATACGTTATATGAAGGTGTAGCGACGAAAGAAGCAATTGATGAAGTAATGAAGCTGGGTATGAACCATCCGATGGGGCCTTTGACGCTCGCTGATTTTATCGGTTTAGATACGTGTTTATACATTATGGAAGTGTTGCATGAAGGATTAGGAGATAGTAAATATCGCCCATGTCCGTTATTACGTAAGTATGTGAATGCAGGATGGTTAGGTCGTAAAACAGGTCGTGGATTCTACGTTTACGAATAAATTCCCCCTTTGTTACAAAATAGTGGTCTTACCAAATTGTTAAAAGGATATATAGCAAATGGAGGCGGAGTATATGAACTTTCGTTTTAATGAAGAGCAGCAAATGATGAGGAAAATGGTTCGGGATTTTGCACAGAAGGAAATAGCTCCCTTTGTTCCTAGTATGGAACAAGGGGTGTTCCCAAAAGAGGTTTTACAAAAGATGGGTAATCTTGGATTAATGGGGATTCCAGCGCCTGCAAAATACGGCGGGGCAGAAATGGATTTTATTTCTTACATTCTAGCAATTGAGGAAATCTCAAAGGTAAGTGCAACAGTTGGTGTAATTTTAGCTGTACATACGTCAGTTGGAATGAATCCGATTTTATATTTCGGAACAGAAGAACAGAAGAAAAAATATGTTTCTAAACTTGCAACCGGGGAATATTTAGGCGCATTTGCTTTAACAGAGCCAAATGCAGGATCGGATGCAGGGAGTTTGAAATCAAGAGCTGTAAAAAAAGGCGATCATTATATTATTAATGGATCGAAAGTGTTTATTACAAATGGTGGTGAAGCAAGTACGTACATTGTATTCGCTTCTACAAATCCAGATGCAGGAAAAAGTGGTATTTCTGCATTTATAGTAGAGAAAGATACACCTGGTTTAATCATCGGAAAAGATGAACATAAGATGGGGCTTCTCGGTTCTCGTACGGTACAACTTACTTTTGAAGATATGAAAGTGCCAGCTGAGAATTTACTTGGGGAAGAAGGACAAGGATTCAAGGTGGCAATGGCGAATTTAGATGTTGGGCGAATTGGAATCGGTGCACAGGCGTTAGGAATTGCTGAAGCGGCGCTTGCATGTGCGATTGATTATGCAAAAGAACGAGAGCAATTTGGGAAACCAATTGCGGCGCAGCAAGGGATTGGCTTCAAGCTTGCAGATATGGCAACAAGTGTCGAAGCAGCAAGGTTACTCGTATATAGAGCGGCGTCTCTTAGGGCGCAAGGATTACCATGCGGTAAAGAAGCATCTATTGCGAAATTATTTGCTTCTAAGACAGCGGTTGAAGTCGCGATTGAAGCGGTGCAAGTATTTGGTGGTTACGGTTATACGAAAGACTATCCAGTAGAACGATTTTTCCGTGATGCGAAAATCACGCAAATATATGAAGGAACAAGTGAAATACAGAAACTTGTTATTAGCCGTGCTTTATAAAAGGGCGAGGGGGAGACGGAGATGCATTTTAAACTATCAGAAGAACATGAAATGATAAGAAAAATGGTTCGAGATTTTGCTAAAAATGAAGTAGCACCAACAGCAGCTGAGCGTGATGAGGAAGAGAGATTTGATCGAGAGTTATTTGATCAAATGGCAGAGCTTGGTTTAACCGGTATTCCGTGGCCTGAAGAATACGGCGGAATTGGAAGCGATTACTTAGCGTACGTAATTGCTATTGAAGAATTATCTCGAGTTTGTGCTTCAACAGGTGTAACACTATCTGCACATACTTCACTTGCGGGATGGCCAATTTTTAAATTTGGGACAGAAGAACAAAAGCAAAAGTTTTTACGACCGATGGCTGAAGGGAAGAAAATTGGTGCATACGGCTTAACGGAGCCAGGATCTGGATCGGATGCTGGTGGAATGAAGACAATCGCAAAGAGAGATGGCGACCATTATATTTTAAATGGATCAAAAATTTTCATTACAAATGGCGGTATTGCTGATATTTATGTTGTTTTTGCGCTAACTGATCCTGAATCGAAGCAGCGCGGTACGAGTGCATTTATTGTAGAAAGTGATACACCGGGATTTTCAGTTGGGAAGAAGGAGAGCAAGCTAGGGATTCGCTCTTCACCAACGACTGAAATTATGTTTGAAGATTGCCGTATTCCTGTAGAGAATCTACTTGGAGAAGAGGGGCAAGGATTTAAAGTTGCGATGCAAACATTAGATGGAGGTCGTAACGGTATTGCGGCGCAAGCTGTTGGTATTGCACAAGGGGCTTTAGATGCTTCTGTAGAATATGCAAGGGAGCGCCATCAATTTGGAAAGCCAATTGCGGCGCAGCAAGGGATTGGCTTTAAACTTGCGGATATGGCAACAGATGTAGAAGCGGCACGCCTTTTAACATATCAAGCGGCTTGGCTTGAATCAGAAGGGCTTCCGTATGGAAAAGAATCAGCGATGTCAAAAGTATTTGCGGGGGATACAGCGATGAAGGTGACGACTGAAGCGGTGCAAGTATTTGGTGGTTACGGTTATACGAAAGATTATCCAGTAGAGCGTTATATGCGAGATGCAAAGATTACACAAATATATGAAGGAACACAAGAGATTCAGAGGCTTGTAATTTCTCGTATGTTAACGAAGTAGGAACGAAAGCGTAGGTATTTTCCTACGCTTTTTCCTTCCAAAAAATAATAGAGAGAGGTGAAGGTAATGGTTAAACATAATGTACATGCATCGGTGAAAGATGAAAAATTAGTTGCGTTAAGACGTGAACAAATGATTAAAGGTGCGGTGCAACTGTTTAAACAAAAAGGATTTCCGCGTACAACAACGAGAGAGATTGCAAAAGCGGCGGGATTTAGTATAGGGACACTTTATGAGTACATTCGTACAAAAGATGATGTTTTGTATTTAGTTTGTGATAGTATATATGAACATGTAAAAGAACGATTAGAGGAAGTAGTATGTACAGAAAAAGGGAGTATAGAAAGTTTAAAGATAGCGATAACGAATTACTTTAAAGTGATGGACGAATTACAAGAAGAAGTATTAATTATGTATCAAGAAGTACGTTTTTTACCGAAAGAATCTCTCCCATATGTATTAGAAAAAGAGTTTCAAATGGTAGGAATGTTTGAGGATATTTTAGAACAGTGTACGGAAAATGGAACGTTTATATTAAATAAAAAAGAAATACAGCTTCTTGCACATAATATTTTTATACAAGGACAAATGTGGGGGTTTAGACGCTGGGCGCTGCAAAAACTGTATACGCTTGAAGAATATACAGAAATGCAAATTAGGTATGTGTTGCAAGGTGCCCATATGCTTCCGAAATAAGGAACAGACAAATTATTAATTTTATTACCATATAAAAGTTTCCCGTTTTTTTTGTAGCATATTTGTGCGACTTTTGTTTATAATGAATAGTATGGATTTTTTTAAGCAGACCGTTATATATAAGGTTATATTTGATGAAAGGAAGTGCCGCATAAGTGAATTTTAAGCAATATTCACCAGAAGAGCTAAAAGAATGTTCAATGATTGAAGTTGTACATAGCGTTTTAGGGGATAAAAGACAAGCAACGACATTCAACGAGTTGGTTCAAGAAATCGCTCAAGTGCTGGGACTATCTCAAGAGCAAGTTAATGCGAAACTCGCACAATTTTATACAGACTTAAACATCGATGGACGTTTCATTAATTTAGGAGAAAATCGTTGGGGACTACGCAGCTGGTACCCATATGAGCAAATTGATGAAGAAATCTTACCGCAGCCAAAACCGAAGAAGAAACGTAAAGTTGAAGAAGACGGTTTTGACGACTACATTGAAGAAGATGAAGATGACTTTGACGATGCAGACGGAAATGCAGACGAAGAAGATGATGTAGAAGATTTGGACAAGGTTCTTGAAGAAGAAGACGGAGATGACGACGATCTTGATGATTTAGAAGAAGATGAAGAAGACGACTTCGCTGAAGAAGAACTTGAGTATGATGAAACTGAAGAAGAAGAGGAAGAACTGTAGTTCTTGACTTTTCATTATCGTCCATGTAGAATCATTTTTGGGCTCTTTAAAAAAGGACGATAATACTTTTAAAGTGTAAATATAAAAGAAAATTGCTCCCTACTTATTACTTTATGTGATGAGGGGAGCAATTTTCTTTTTTGTTTTTTGTTTAGAAAATAAAAAGAGTCTAACAATAAGATGGATACAGTGTTATCTACATACGTTGCGCTTTGCAACGGTGATTATATAACAGCAAAATAGAAGGGAGCTTTTTCATGACTAAGTATATTTTTGTAACAGGCGGTGTAGTATCGTCTTTAGGAAAAGGTATTACAGCAGCATCTCTTGGAAGACTTTTAAAAAATCGTGGTTTAAATGTAACGATTCAAAAGTTTGATCCATACATTAACGTAGACCCAGGGACTATGAGCCCATACCAACACGGTGAGGTATTCGTAACAGATGATGGCGCAGAAACTGACTTAGACCTTGGTCACTATGAGCGTTTTATCGACATTAACTTAAACAAATACAGCAACGTAACAACAGGTAAAATTTACTCTTCAGTTCTTCAAAAAGAGCGTCGCGGTGAATATTTAGGAGGAACAGTTCAAGTTATTCCTCACATTACTAACGAAATTAAAGAGCGCGTATATCGTTCTGGCCGTGAAACAAATGCGGATGTTGTTATTACAGAAATCGGCGGAACTGTTGGTGATATCGAGTCTCTACCATTCTTAGAAGCAATCCGTCAAATTAAGAGCGACATCGGTCGTGACAATGTAATGTACATTCACTGTACGTTAATCCCGTACTTAAAAGCAGCGGGTGAAATGAAAACAAAACCAACACAACATAGTGTTAAAGAACTTCGTAGCTTAGGTATTCAACCAAATATTATCGTTGTTCGTACAGAACTTCCTGTTTCTCAAGATATGAAAGACAAGCTTGCATTATTCTGTGACATCGATACAAAAGCAGTTATCGAAGCTCGCGATGCAGATACTTTATATGCGGTTCCATTATCTCTTCAAGAACAAAACATGGACCAAATCGTTTGTGATCACTTAAAATTAGACAATCCAGCTGCAGATATGACAGAGTGGACTGCGCTAGTTAACAAGGTACGTAACCTTTCTAAGAAAACAAAAATCGCTCTTGTTGGTAAATATGTAGAACTTCAAGATGCATATATTTCTGTTGTAGAAGCACTTCGTCATGCTGGTTACTCATTCGATACAGATGTAGAAGTAAAATGGGTAAATGCTGAGCACGTAACAGCAGAAAATGTACAAGAATTAGTAGGAGACACAGATGGTATCCTTGTACCAGGTGGCTTCGGCGATCGTGGTGTAGAAGGTAAAATCGTTGCGATTCAATATGCTCGTGAAAACAAAGTTCCATTCTTAGGAATTTGCTTAGGTATGCAACTTGCATCAATCGAATTCGCACGTAATGTATTAGGTTTAGAAGGTGCTAACTCTTCTGAAATTAACCCTGATACACCATACGCAATCATTGACCTATTACCAGAACAAAAAGATGTAGAGGACCTAGGTGGTACACTTCGTCTTGGTCTATACCCATGTAAGCTTTCTGAAGAAACAAATGCTTACAATGCTTATAATGAGCCGGTTGTATATGAGCGTCATCGTCATCGTTATGAGTTCAACAACCAGTTCCGTCCGGATATGGAAAAAGAAGGATTCGTATTCTCTGGTACAAGCCCAGACGGTCGTCTAGTTGAAATCATTGAATTAAAAGACCACCCTTGGTTCGTAGCAGCACAGTTCCACCCAGAACTTGTTTCTCGTCCAAACCGTCCACAACCATTGTTCCATGACTTCGTAAGAGCTTCTATTACGAATAAAGAGAGCAAGTAATAAAAAAAGCGCCGTCACTTTAAAGTGACGGCGCTTTTTTTTAATATTCGTTTAACATTTCATCGATTGTAAATTTGATTCCGTGATAAGCAAATAAAGCTACTATTAAGCTTGGGAACCCGTAGCGATTACCTTCATCGTCTGGAATAAGGCCTTTTAACAGTTTTGTATCAATATGTACGTCTGTATATTGTTCCAGTGATTTCGTACCTTCTTGAAGAGCAGAAATGCCGACAATAGAGTGTCCCTCTTCTTGTAGTTTTTTTGCAATTTCTACAACTGCTTCATCTGTTGAAAAACGGCTAATAAGAAGTACACGATCCGCAGAGGTTACTTCTGCTTCTTTACCATTTTCAAATAAGCGTTTTGCTTGCTTCATTGGTTCAGCACCGAATAGTGCTTCGGTAACAACACCATCCATTTCATTTGTACCATATAAATAAATGAAACCATCGCCAATTAGTGCTTGAGCAAGTAAACGAGCGCTATCTTCTATATTCATTTCTTCTTTTTGAGAAACTCTGGAGAAATAACCACTTAATTGAGTTGAAAAAATTTTTAACATAATGTTACTCCCTTCGTACGTGTTTGCCGGCTTTCATTATAGTTTATTTTTTTAGAAAGGTGAAATCGTAGGGTAGCATAACAAAATAGGAAACGGTAAAATAAGAAAGAATAGGAAGGAATTTGCCAAAGAATAGCGAAAATAAATCGTTAAGATATAAGAAGCTTTAAATCTTGTACTTACACAGAAAGGTTGGGAATTATGGAAGGTAAAATTTTAATCGTTGATGATCAATATGGGATTCGTGTGTTATTACATGAAGTGTTCCAAAAAGAAGGTTATCAGACATTCCAAGCAGCGAATGGATTTCAAGCTTTAGATATCGTGAAAAAAGATAATCCGGATTTAGTAGTATTAGATATGAAAATTCCAGGCATGGATGGTATAGAGATTTTAAAGCATGTAAAAGAAATTGATGAGAGTATTAAAGTCATTTTAATGACTGCTTATGGAGAGCTTGATATGATCCAAGAAGCAAAAGATTTAGGTGCTTTAATGCATTTTGCTAAACCATTTGATATTGATGAAATTCGTCAAGCTGTGAGAAATGAGCTCGCTGTAGAGGCGTAAAAATGAATTTTTTATAAAAAATATGGAAAAAAGCGTTTACATGGACTATTGTGCAGGTGAATACGGTTGAGTTTTTGAGTACAAGTTGTTATCCTATTGAGTGTAGAAAAAAGTCCGGTATGTAGATATACATATTTTACCTTATTCTGGTCATACTACCAGCGATAAGAACTTATCGGATACAAAAAACGTTTTTTAGGAGGATTCACCATGCCTTTAGTTTCTATGAAAGAAATGCTAAACAAAGCACTAGAAGGAAAATACGCAGTTGGTCAATTCAACATGAACAACTTAGAGTGGACTCAAGCTATCTTAGCTGCTGCGGAAGAAGAAAAATCTCCTGTAATCCTAGGTGTATCTGAGGGTGCAGCTCGTCATATGACTGGTTTCAAAACAGTTGTAGCTATGGTTAAAGCTTTAATCGAAGAAATGAACATCACTGTTCCTGTAGCGATTCACCTTGACCATGGTTCAAGCTTCGAAAAATGTAAAGAAGCAATTGATGCAGGTTTCACATCTGTAATGATCGACGCTTCTCACCACCCATTCGAAGAAAACGTTGAAACTACTAAACAAGTAGTAGAATACGCACACGCTCGTAACGTATCTGTTGAAGCTGAGCTTGGAACAGTTGGCGGACAAGAAGACGACGTAATCGCTGAAGGCGTAATTTACGCTGATCCAGCAGAGTGTAAGCACCTTGTTGAAGCAACAGGTATCGATTGCCTAGCTCCAGCTTTAGGTTCTGTACACGGTCCTTACAAAGGTGAGCCTAACTTAGGATTCGCTGAAATGGAACAAGTTCGTGACTTCACTGGCGTACCTTTAGTATTACACGGTGGTACTGGTATCCCAACTGCTGATATCGTAAAAGCTATCTCTTTAGGTACTTCAAAAATCAACGTAAACACTGAGAACCAAATCGAGTTTACAAAAGCTGTTCGTGAAGTATTAAACAAAGACCAAGAAGTTTACGATCCTCGTAAATTTATCGGACCTGGCCGCGACGCTATTAAAGCAACTGTTGCTGGTAAAATGCGTGAGTTCGGTTCTAACGGTAAAGCGTAAGAATAAAATTCCGTTTTGGAAACCGTCTAGTCTTTTAGACGGTTTCCTTTCGTTGTATAATGAAAGCGTGAACAAGTCGAAAGATTTTATCATTTTTGGTTTTTAAATAGAAAATAATGTGCATAGTCCTATTAATAAATGTGATAACGTATCTAAATTGATAAAGTGAATTCGATGAATAGTTGATCTTTATCTATTCGTGCTACAGGAGAAATGAAGATAATGGTTTCCTATTTATCCCGCATTAAAGGGCAGTAAGACCCCCACCTCAAAATTTAGTGGAAGCAAAGAAGTTAGGTGGGGGTCAACTGCCCGTAAAAGCCCGATTGGTTCAACTAATAACCAGTGGGGGATAAACACCCCCGACTAATTAAAGTTTCACTTTATTGAGTTTTGGGATGGAAAGAGTAATTGAGATTCTTAAGGGGAGCTTTCTATAAAAATATAGAAAGTAAATACATTCACAAGAAGGGAGCTCAATATGGAAAAATTGCTAATTGAAGGCGGAAGAGCTTTAAATGGAACAATTCGAGTAAGCGGTGCAAAGAACAGTGCCGTTGCATTAATTCCAGCGACAATTTTAGCAGATACTCCAGTAACTATTGGTGGTGTCCCTAATATTTCGGACGTGAAAATGTTAGGAGACTTACTAGAGGAAATTGGAGGGAAAGTAACTTATGGACAGGAGGAAGAGATGGTAGTCGATCCTTCTAACATGGTTGCAATGCCTTTGCCAAATGGAAAAGTGAAAAAGTTGCGCGCTTCTTATTATTTAATGGGTGCGATGCTTGGCCGTTTTAAAAAAGCTGTTATTGGGCTTCCGGGTGGATGTCATTTAGGACCGAGGCCAATTGATCAGCATATTAAAGGGTTTGAAGCGCTGGGTGCACATGTTACAAATGAACAAGGTGCCATCTATTTAAGGGCAGATGAACTACATGGAGCACGTATTTATTTAGATGTTGTTAGTGTGGGAGCTACGATTAATATTATGCTAGCAGCTGTACGAGCGAAAGGTAGAACTGTTATTGAAAATGCAGCGAAAGAGCCCGAGATTATTGATGTAGCTACATTGTTAACAAGCATGGGAGCACGTATTAAAGGTGCTGGTACAGATGTAATCCGAATAGATGGTGTGGACTCTTTACATGGTTGTCACCATACTATCATCCCAGATCGTATCGAAGCTGGTACGTATATGATTCTAGGAGCTGCATCAGGAGGAGAAGTAACGGTTGATAACGTTATTCCTCAGCACTTAGAATCAGTTACTGCAAAGCTAAGAGAAGCTGGTGTTCAAGTTGAAACGAACGATGATCAAATTACGGTGAACGGTAATAGAAAGTTAAAAGTAGTTGATATCAAAACGCTTGTATATCCAGGTTTTCCAACAGATTTACAACAGCCGTTTACGACGCTTTTAACAAAAGCGCACGGGACGGGAGTTGTAACAGATACAATTTACGGTGCCCGTTTCAAACACATTGATGAATTACGTCGTATGAATGCTCAAATTAAAGTAGAAGGTCGTTCGGCAATTGTAACTGGTCCTGTGTTACTGCAAGGTGCAAAAGTGAAGGCGAGTGATTTACGAGCGGGAGCGGCACTTGTTATTGCAGGGTTAATGGCAGATGGAATTACAGAAGTAACAGGACTTGAGCATATTGATCGAGGTTATGAGAATATAGTGGACAAGCTTAAAGGGCTTGGAGCAAACATTTGGCGAGAACAAATGACAAAACAAGAAATTGAA
Organism: Bacillus sp. CH_48; assembly: GCF_038008465.1. Lineage (NCBI taxonomy): Bacteria > Bacillati > Bacillota > Bacilli > Caryophanales > Bacillaceae > Bacillus > Bacillus sp. CH_48. The sequence continues at coordinate 1,695,558 of NZ_JBBOZF010000001.1, forward strand.
GAGATGAAGAACGCATAAGTGATACTTCCGCAAGGGGGAAGCGAAGCATCACTACTTGCGGAAGTACACTTTATAGAAAAACACGGTTCACAAAATACGGCAGAAATATAAAGACTTAAAGGAGAGGGATTATTGTGGAAAGAAGTTTATCTATGGAGTTAGTACGTGTAACAGAGGCTGCAGCATTATCATCAGCGCGTTGGATGGGGCGCGGGAAAAAAGATGAAGCAGACGGTGCAGCAACATCAGCTATGCGTGATGTATTTGATACAATTCCGATGAAAGGTACAGTTGTAATTGGTGAAGGTGAGATGGATGAAGCACCAATGCTATATATCGGAGAGAAATTAGGTACAGGATATGGACCACGTGTAGACGTTGCAGTTGATCCTTTAGAAGGGACAAACATCGTAGCAGCTGGTGGCTGGAATGCTCTTGCTGTTATTGCAATTGCAGACCATGGTAATTTGTTACATGCTCCTGACATGTACATGGATAAAATCGCGGTTGGCCCAGAAGCAGTTGGGGCGGTCGACATTGATGCGCCTATTATTGATAACTTACGTGCAGTTGCGAAAGCGAAAAATAAAGATATTGAAGATGTTGTAGCGACAGTTTTAAATCGCCCACGTCATCAAGAAATTATCGAAGAAATTCGTAAAGCTGGTGCTCGTATTAAATTAATTAATGATGGAGATGTAGCTGGAGCGATTAATACAGCGTTTGATCGTACAGGTGTAGATATTTTATTTGGATCTGGTGGAGCACCTGAAGGTGTATTAGCAGCAGTTGCTTTAAAATGTTTAGGTGGAGAAATTCACGGAAAACTATTGCCACAAAACGAAGCTGAATTAGCGCGTTGTAAAAAAATGGGCATAGAAGACATTAATCGTATCCTTCGTATGGAGGACTTAGTAAAAGGTGACGATGCAATCTTTGCAGCAACAGGTGTAACAGATGGAGAACTATTACGCGGTGTTCAATTTAAAGGTAGCGTAGGAACAACGCAATCTCTTGTTATGCGTGCGAAATCAGGCACAGTTCGCTTCGTAGATGGTCGTCATAGCTTAAATAAAAAACCGAACTTGGTTATTAAGTAAAAGGTGGAAGCGGCTCGCTCAGAATCGCAGGACATTGGAACTCTCGACCTTGAAGCGCTCTTTGCTTCGAGTGAGAGAGTGAAATGACCGGAGATTCTAGCCGCTGGAACTGGATTTAAGTAAAAAGCGTAAGCAGCTTGCTCAGAAGGGGAAGGCATTGGAACTCCTGACGAAGAGGCGTTTTGTGCCTCGCAGGAAGGGGTGAAATGACTGACCCTTCTAGCCACCGGAGCTGGATTAAATAAAAAGCGTAAGCGGCTCGTTCAGAAAGGTTAAAATGGTCGATCTTTTTAACTATCGGAGCTGGAACTAAACTAAATAAGAAGCGAAGACAAATTTTCTTGTCTTCGCTTCTTGTATTTGTGTTCCAACGTATTGATTAAAACTAGATAAAAGGGTTACAATAGTGAATATTACCCTACTTGAACTTATTGCCTTTCATTATTAATTATTTGCCTTCCGTATTTTTCCCTTTACCCATGAAAAAAGAGAATAACGTTAAAGTGTGGTGTCTGAATGAATTTGTCAATTGCAGCATTAGAAAACATGAAATTAAAAGAGTTATACGAGCTTGCGAAAGAATTTAAGATTTCGTATTATAGCAAGTTAACGAAAAAAGAGTTAATCTTTTCTATTTTGAAAGCTCGAGCAGAAAAAGAAGGTTTCTTTTTCATGGAAGGCGTATTAGAAATTATTCAATCAGAAGGATTTGGATTCCTACGTCCTATCAACTATTCTCCAAGCTCAGAAGATATTTATATCTCAGCTTCGCAAATTCGTCGTTTCGATTTACGTAATGGAGACAAAGTTTCTGGTAAAGTACGACCTCCGAAAGAAAATGAACGCTATTTTGGGTTATTACAAGTTGAAGCTGTAAACGGAGATGATCCAGATTCAGCAAAAGAGCGTGTGCATTTCCCTGCATTAACACCATTATACCCAGATCGCCAAATGAAATTGGAAACGGAACCGAAAAAGTTACCGACACGTATCATGGATTTAATCGCACCAGTTGGATTTGGACAACGTGGTTTAATTGTTGCGCCTCCAAAGGCTGGTAAAACAAGTCTATTAAAAGAAATTGCACACAGTGTTACAACAAATCATCCAGAAGCAGAATTAATTGTTCTTTTAATTGATGAGCGTCCAGAGGAAGTAACAGACATTGAACGTTCTGTTAAGGGTGACGTTGTAAGTTCTACTTTTGATGAAGTACCAGAAAATCATATTAAAGTAGCTGAACTTGTGTTAGAACGTGCAATGCGTCTTGTAGAGCACAAAAAAGATGTTATCATTTTAATGGATAGTATTACCCGTTTAGCGCGAGCTTACAACCTCGTTATTCCGCCAAGTGGTAGAACATTATCGGGTGGTATCGACCCAGCGGCTTTCCATAGACCGAAGCGTTTCTTTGGAGCTGCACGTAATATTGAAGAAGGCGGTAGCTTAACGATTTTAGCAACAGCCCTTGTTGATACAGGATCTCGTATGGACGATGTTATTTACGAGGAATTTAAAGGAACTGGAAATATGGAACTTCACTTAGATCGTTCGTTAGCTGAACGTCGTATCTTCCCAGCGATTGATATTCGTCGTTCTGGTACACGTAAAGAAGATCTATTAATTCCAAAAGAGCATTTAGACAAGTTATGGGGCATTCGTAAAACAATGCGTGATACACCAGACTTTGTTGAAAGTTTCTTACGTAAGCTTCGTCAAACGAAGACAAACGAAGAATTTTTACAAAACATTGTTGCAGACTCTAAAAGGTATGTAACAACTAAGTAAAGGGAAAAGATTGGGACTCGCTTATTTTATAGTAAGCGAGTTTTCTTATGCCTTTTAGGTGATATTAAAGAGAGAAATAAGTGGGAGAACCTTAGCTGGTCAGAGCTGAGCGAGCCCAAGCCACTTTAAATTTCAAAAGACAAAAACAGGTAGTTGCAAAATGAAGTTAGCCTTGTTATAATTTCATCATATGTGTTTCATCAATATAGTTGTGTATGCAGCTGAAGATGAAAAACTCTGTTTCGAAAATGATTCAGGGCGGAAGGAGATGAAAAGAATGAAAGCAGGAATTCACCCAGATTACAAGAAAGTTGTATTCATGGACACAAACACAGGCTTCAAATTCTTAAGCGGGTCTACTAAAGGCTCTAGCGAAACTGTTGAGTGGGAAGATGGTAACACTTATCCATTACTAAAAGTTGAGATCAGTTCTGATTCTCACCCATTCTACACTGGACGTCAGAAGTTTGCTACTGCAGACGGACGCGTTGATCGCTTCAATAAGAAATACGGTATCAAGTAATAAAAACATAAAACAGGCAAGTGTATGTATTCGCTTGTCTGTTTTTTTTGTGAAAATATTATACCTTTACCCTACTTTTAACTAAAAAGTAGATGAAAGGAGAGCTTCATGTACTTAATAAATCAAAATGGCTGGATTGAAGTGATTTGCGGTAGTATGTTTTCTGGTAAATCAGAAGAGTTAATCCGCCGTGTGCGCCGTACGCAATTTGCAAAACAACATGCAATTGTATTTAAACCATGTATTGATAATCGCTATAGTGAAGAAGACGTTGTATCACATAACGGATTAAAGGTAAAAGCAGTTCCTGTTTCAGCTTCAAAAGATATATTTGAACATATCACTGAAGATATGGATGTAATTGCAATCGATGAGGTACAATTCTTTGATGGGGACATTGTGGAAGTGGTGCAAGTATTGGCAAATCGTGGCTATCGTGTCATTGTAGCTGGTTTAGACCAAGATTTCCGTGGTCTACCATTTGGACAAGTTCCTCAGCTGATGGCAATTGCTGAACATGTAACAAAGCTACAAGCAGTATGTTCTGCATGTGGATCTCCGGCAAGTCGTACACAACGATTAATTGATGGAGAACCAGCGGCATTTGATGATCCGATTATTTTAGTTGGGGCTTCAGAATCGTATGAACCACGATGTCGTCATTGTCATGCAGTTCCTACAAACAAAGACAAGTAAAACTCGCTGCGCAAGGCGGGTTTTTTTCAGAATGGAGAGTGTGGGTGGTGTGAGCCACTTATGCTTTTAAATATTATCTAGCTCCAGCGGCTAGAATCTCCGGCCATTTCACTCTCTCGCTTGAAGCAAAAAGCGCTTCAAGGTCGAGAGCTCCAATGGCCTGCGATTCTGAGCAAGCCGCTTACGCTTTTAAATATAATTTGCGTTTTTTTGAGTAAGTACCATATACTATTTGTATTAGATACTAGGATGTAGAGGTGAATGATGTGTTAGATCGTTTGCAAGCTGTAGAAAATCGTTATGAGAAGTTAAATGAATTGTTAAGTGACCCAGAGGTTATTAGCGATACAAATAAGCTTCGTGAATATTCAAAGGAACAGTCTGATATACAGGAAACGGTAGAGGTGTATCGTGAGTATAAGGATGTTCGTGAGCAATTAAAAGATGCGAAAGCAATGTTAGAAGAGAAGTTAGACGCAGAAATGCGTGACATGGTAAAAGAAGAGGTTTCTGAGTTAGAATCACAAGAAAAAACGTTATCAGAACGTCTGAAAATTTTACTAGTTCCAAAGGACCCTAATGATGATAAGAACGTTATCGTTGAGGTTCGTGGGGCTGCTGGTGGCGACGAGGCCGCTTTATTTGCTGGTGACTTATACCGCATGTATAGCCGTTATGCTGAGGTTCAAGGTTGGAAAACAGAAATTATCGAGGCTAGCTATACAGAGTTAGGTGGATATAAAGAGATTATCTTTATGATTAACGGTAAAGGTGCTTTCGCGAAGCTGAAATTCGAGAATGGTGCTCACCGTGTACAACGTGTTCCTGAAACGGAATCTGGTGGACGTATTCATACATCTACAGCAACTGTAGCTGTATTACCAGAGGCAGAAGAAGTAGAAATCGACATTCACGAGAAAGATGTTCGTGTTGATACATTTGCTTCTAGTGGTCCTGGTGGACAAAGTGTTAATACAACGATGTCAGCGGTACGTTTAACACATTTACCGACTGGTGTAGTTGTATCTTGTCAGGATGAGAAATCACAAATTAAGAATAAAGAAAAAGCGATGAAAGTATTACGCGCACGTGTTTATGATAAGTTTAGACAAGAAGCACAAGCTGAATATGATCAAAACCGTAAACAAGCTGTTGGTACGGGCGATCGTTCAGAGCGTATTCGTACGTATAACTTCCCGCAAAACCGTGTTACAGACCATCGAATCGGTTTAACGATTCAAAAGCTAGATCAAATCTTACAAGGTAAGTTAGATGATTTCATCAATGCCTTAGTGATGGAAGATCAGGCTCAAAGGATGGAGGCAGCTGAGTAATGCGTGTCTATGAAGCCCTGAAATGGGCTTCTTCTTTTTTACAGGAAAATGGACGAGATGAAAATGCGGGAGAAATTGTCCTTTGTCATGTATTAAAGATGAACAGAACAGGATTACTTATGAATATGCGTGAAGAAATAAATGAGGAACAAGAGGCAAGCTTTACGGAGTTTATCCACAAGCATGTAGAAGGTATTCCTATTCAATATATGATTGGTTATGAAATGTTTTATGGCCGGTCGTTCTTTGTGAATGAAGAAGTATTAATACCAAGACCGGAAACAGAAGAGCTTATAGTAGGAGTATTAGAAAGAATTGAGCGCCATTTTGGCGACAAGGAACTACATGTAGCAGATATAGGCACAGGTAGTGGAGCGATTTCTATTACGCTTGCTTTAGAAAATAAAAATCTCCACGTGTATACAGTAGATATTGCACAAGAGTCGATTGAAGTTGCAAAAGAAAATGCAAAAGCTTTAGGTGCAGAAGTAACGTTCTATCACGGTGATTTATTGTCACCATTTCATAAAACGGGTCAAAAGCTAGATGTTGTTGTTTCAAATCCTCCATATATACCGGAAGAGGATTGGCGTGGTCTTTCTCCTGTTGTGAAAGAGCATGAGCCGAAGAGAGCGCTTGTTGGTGGAGAAGACGGATTAGATTTTTATCGCCGTTTTATGGAAGAATTGCCGAATGTGTTGCAGGAGAAAGCAATTGTAGCGTTTGAAATTGGAGTAGGACAAGGTGAGGATGTAAAAAGATTGTTACAACAAGCTTTTCCACATGCCCATGTTGAGGTTGTTTTTGATATTAACGGAAAAGACCGTATGGTATTTGCAGAGATGGAGTAAGGTTCACACCTTACTCCATTTTTTTGTGGGAAAATTCATATAGATTTTGAATTTAATAGTTTAGAAATATGAAAGTCTGTCCACACTGTTTGTAGAGGGGACGGTGGAGGAAATGAAAAAACAAGTTATTGCTTATCTTCTTATATTATTAATTGGTGCACAGTTACTTGTGCAGTTTGGATATATGAAAGCTGATGCAAAAGGGCCTTCAGTTATTCCGAAAGAGGCCGTTCGATTACGAATTTTAGCAAATAGTGATTCAGATAAAGACCAGGCATTAAAGCGTAAAGTGCGTGATGAAGTAAAAGCACAAATTGATGGATGGGTAGCGGATTTAACTTCATTTGAAGAGGCGCGCAAAGTAATTCAAAGTCATATTCCAGAAATCGAGAAAACGGTGGAAAATACGTTAAAAAGAGAAGGAAGTAAAGAATCATTTCAAGTGAAATTTAGTAAGAATGTAAAGTTTCCTACAAAGGTATATGGGAATTTTATTTATCCAGCAGGAGAATATGAAGCGGTATTGATTACAATTGGAGAAGGTGAAGGGGCGAACTGGTGGTGTGTATTATTTCCACCAATGTGTTTCTTAGATTTTTCGAGTGGGACAGCTGTAAGAAAAGAAGAGCACGTTGTGAAGGCGGAATCTCCTGAAGAGGAGCAGGTGAAACAACTAGATGAGGAAGTAGTAAATACAGAAGAGAAGAAAGTGGATAAGGTTAAAGAAACGAAAGTTGTAAAACAGGAAGTAGTAAAAGAAGTAACAGCTTCTGAAAAGAAAGTAGTAAAAAATGAAACAAAAGTCGAAGAGCAGCCTGTAAGTAAAGAAGAAACAAAAACGGTGGAAAAAGTGGAGAAACCTGTGGAGAAAAAACAAGAAAAGCAAAATGAGTATGTAAAAGTAGAAGAGGAAGAAAAAAAGCCAGAAGTTAAATTGTTTATTGTAGAAGCTTTTACATCTTTATTCTCTAAATAGTACTATTAATAAATCCCTCCTCATATATAAAAATGAGGAGGGATTTATTATGAAGAAAGTGTATTTTGCTACGAAAGCAGATGTGGAAAGATTACATTCTTTTTTCGGACAAGCTAATAAAAAAGATGATAAAATAAATGAGTTGTACGCACAATTTATGATTTTGGAAGAGGCGGAAGAAATAAGAGCTGTAATTGGTTATGAACAAAGTGGGGAAGATGTACTTATTCGTTCTTGTTTATTCACACCTCATGTGGATAAACAGACTTTCTTATATTTTTTTGAAATGTTTTTGCAGTATATGAAAGAAAAAAGTGTTCAACAATTGTACTTACTAACAAACCATCCACAATCTGTACCGATCTTTCAGTTCTTTGACTTTTTTACTATAGAAAAGGATGAGGTTCCAGAGGGTATTCAACAGTTAGAACATTTTTGTAAAAATATAAAAGAGCAGAATGCAATAATACTAAATTGTCAGCTATTCACAAAGTTATCCACGGATTAATTGGGTTTATCCACATTTTGTGGATAAACCTTGTTTGTCTTTTGGATAAATCTCATAGTAAACTAAAAATAGACAAGTATTTAAGGGTAGAAAAGGACGTGGAAAAAAATGCATACAAATATGTGGGTTGTGGATAATGTTGTGGAAAGAAAAAAATATTATCCACAGTTACAAGAAGCAGCAAAATTATTAAGAGAAAATGAGGCGGTTGCTTTCCCTACGGAAACAGTATATGGGTTAGGTGCAAATGCGATGGATGATGAAGCAATCGCGAAAATTTTCGAAGCGAAAGGAAGACCGAGTGATAATCCACTCATTGTCCACATAGGTACAAAATCTCAGTTAGATGGGATTGTGAAAGAAATCCCACCAGTTGCAGAGAAGTTAATGGCGCATTTTTGGCCAGGACCATTAACAATTATTTTGCCGAGAAAAGAAGGGATTTCAGAGAGGGTGACGGCGGGACTTAATACGGTTGGGGTAAGAATGCCTGATCATCCAGTTGCACTTGCTCTTATTGAAGAGGCGAATGTACCTGTTGCGGCACCAAGTGCGAATCGTTCAGGGCGTCCAAGTCCAACACTAGCTTCTCACGTATATGAAGATTTGAATGGGAAGATTGCAGGTATTGTTGATGGTGGTGCAACTGGAGTAGGCGTTGAATCAACTGTAATTGATTGTACAAGCACGGTTCCAACAATATTACGTCCAGGTGGGATTACGAAAGAACAATTAGAAGCGGTGATAGGTACCGTTTCTTTAGATCCAGCTTTAAAGGATGAGAAGGAAAAACCGAAATCACCTGGAATGAAATACACACATTATGCGCCGAAAGCACCACTTAGTATTGTTGAGGGCTCGCGTGAGTTTATTCAGCAACTTGTGGATGAGAAAAAGGAAGAAGGATTTAAAGTAGGCGTATTAACGACGGAAGAGTATCAGCATGTATATAACGCAGATGTTATATTGTCTTGTGGTGTTAGAAGTGACTTAGCTAGCGTTGCGACTAAATTATATGATGTACTTAGAACATTTGATGCAAGTGAAGTGGATGTTATTTTTAGTGAGTCGTTCCCTAATGAAGGAATAGGAAATGCTATTATGAATCGTTTAACAAAAGCGGCAGGACATCATATTATTATTGAATGATAAGGTAAGGTTAGCAAACAGAATATTTCTCCTTGGATAAGCATATTGTGAAGTAGCACGTCCAAGGAGGGGCATGAATGACGTTTGAACAGCTAATACCTTTAATAATTATGGCATTCGCCTTAGGGATGGATGCGTTCTCGGTGAGTCTTGGTATGGGGATGATGCCCCTAAAGTTAAGACAAATCCTGTATATTGGTATGACGATAGGGATATTTCATATTATTATGCCATTTATAGGGATGGTACTAGGTCGTTTTTTATCAGAGAAGTATGGAGATATTGCACATTTTGCGGGTGCTATTTTATTAATCGGACTAGGTTTTTATATCGTATATTCGACCATTTTACAAAATGGAGAGACTAGAACTGTCCCTATTGGAATTAGCTTATTCGTATTTGCATTTGGCGTTAGTATAGATAGTTTCTCAGTAGGGCTTAGTCTTGGTATTTATGGGGCACAAACAATCATTACGATATTACTTTTTGGATTTGTTAGCATGTTGTTAGCGTGGATTGGTTTATTAATTGGTAGACATGCGAAAGATATGCTCGGTACATATGGCGAGATAGTAGGTGGCATCATTCTAGTTGGATTTGGATTATATATCCTTTTTCCTATATAATTTTATGTAGGAGGGAATTATGAACAAGCTATTGGGATGGTATGTTAAGTTTTTAACCTTCTTTCCTCGATGGCTAAGAAGGCTTATAATTTGGGGTATTATTTTGCAAATTGCAATTTTAGGTTGGATTAAGTTAATTCGCGAATAGTAAGATAGCTCCTTTCTGTGCATAGTTTTGTTTGTACTATATTGATTGCGCTAAAAAATTACACATATAGAAAGGATGAGATGAATGACAAGATTGAAGCAAGTTTTTGGTATTATTATTAGTTTTTTTGTTTTTTGGTTTAGTATGCTCGGTGTACAAATGTTTGCTGAGTTTTTAGATATTGAGTCATTGAAATTTGTTGCGGGAAAGACTGAGGCGGCGCGTGCTTTTTACTCTCCGTACCCGTTTTTAATTGTTTTTCTTATTACACTGCTTTCCCTATACTTCTTCGTAATTAAGCTAGGGAAACCGAAAAAAGAAAAACTGCCTACTTTAGAGGAAAAGAAGGAAGAATTACAATGATAAAAATCCCCTGCTAAAAAGCAGGGGATTTTTATGTTTGAGTGATGGCAGGAATCGATTCTGAACGAGCCGCTTCCGCTTTTAGATATATATCCAGCTCCAGCGGCTAGAATGGTCGGTGGCTTCGCGTCTTCCTATGAGGCAAAAAGCGCCTCTGCGTCAGAAGCTCCATCCCCCTCTCATTCTGAGCGAGCCGCTTCTGCTTTTAAACTGGCCTAACCAGTTCAAATTGTTCTCCTAATTTTGCATAGTTGTGTCCTGCTAGGCGGCTTATTGGTTTGAGTCCTTCTGCGTGAATGCGCCCTTTTTCATATAGATGCTCGGCAACGTGGAAACGAACGACGCGTCCAATTAGTAGATCACAAGCTGGTGAGTCTTCTGTTCCACCAAGTGGAATTGCACGTTCTAATATACATTCCATTCGAATATTTGCTTCTTTTACACCTGGAACAGAGATGACTTCACTTTCAATTGGTGTTAGTTTTGCTAGTTCAATTTCACTTTCATTTGGCGGGAGATTAGCTGCTGTTTCGTTAATTGCTGCTACATATGATTCGTCAGAAATATGTACGACAAATTCACCTTTTTCAATTGCGTTTCGGGAAGTGTCCTTTCTTTCTCCGGCTTTTCGTTGTACAGAAACAGAGATAAGTGGTGGATTAGCAGCGACAATATTGAAATAACTATATGGTGCGCCGTTTAATACACCGTCTTTTGTTACAGAAGTAACGAATGCGACAGGGCGAGGGATGATACTTCCAGTAAGTAATTTGTAATTATCTTTTTCAGTTTGTTCATTTGGATTAATGGATAACATGCTTGTAATCCCCTTTCTAAATATGAATACTTATTGTTTGTTTACAAGATATCGGTGAGAAAATCCTGCTGGAAATAATATTTTGTTTCATAAAAAGAACTTACTTCAATTGTAATGAAGTAAGTTCTTTTTCAAGAATCTCAAGATTGAGATGAAAATTAAAGTAAAACGTATGCGCCAGGTCCGATTAAAGCTACACCAACAGCAACAGCGATTAACATTAAATTATATTCATATCCGTTTTGTGTCACCCAGTAACCATTTTTCCCGTGAACAGTGAAGATAGCCATTAACATTGTTCCAACGATAAATAATGAGCCAACTATAATGAAAATACCTGATGCGAATAAGAAACCACCTAGTAATTCAGTTGCACCAGCCATAAATGCCATAAATACACCAGGACGTAAACCGATTGATTCCATCCAGCCACCTGTTCCTTTTAAACCGTAACCGCCGAACCAACCAAATAATTTCTGAGCACCATGACCCATGAATGTAATTCCTATAATAAGACGAATAATAAGAAGACCGAAATCCATCATTTTTAAAAACCTCCTAAAAGTTATCAACTTACCTTATGTAAGTAATAATAAAATAGTTACTTACTTTAGTCAAGCAGATTTTGAAAAAAGTTTGAATTAAATTTTACAAATTAACAACAAAAAACAAAATGTAGTAAAGACCTCTAGACAAGTTGGGCAAAAAAAGAGAAAATATAAATAGAAGTTAACTTCTTATTGTTATTCAGACAATCAGAATTGACTGGAATTTTGTGAAGCGCTACAATAAGAGTCTATTAGTAATGACGTAATTTATTTCGAAAGCGTTTTTACAGTATAATATTCGAAGTATGAAGTCTTACATGTATCCCGAGCTTTACTAGGGATTGCCCTATAAACTTTTAGGTAAATTATAAGGAGGACTATCCTATGTTTAAAAAATTATTTGGTCTTGGTTCAAAAACAAATGAAGAAACAATCGTAGCTCCATTAACTGGAGCAGTGAAAAATATTGAAGAAGTACCAGATCCAGTATTCGCTGGTCGTATGATGGGTGACGGTGTTGCAATCGATCCTACTGAAGGTGTAGTTGTATCTCCAGTTGATGGTGAAATCGTACAATTATTCCACACAAAACATGCTATCGGAATTAAAGCGAAAAACGGCACAGAAATTTTAATCCACGTTGGATTAGAAACTGTAAAAATGGAAGGCGAAGGTTTCGAAGCTCACGTTTCTGAAGGCCAAGCTGTAAAAGCTGGAGATAAATTAATCTCATTCGACTTAGAATTAATCCGTGAAAAAGCGAAAAGCACAATTACTCCAATCGTTATTACAAACACAGATGCAGCTGAGTCTATTAAGACAACTGTAGGCGTAACAGCTACAAAAGGTTCAACAGAAGTAATGAAAGTTACAATGAAATAATTGCTGTATAAGAGGAATCCGTTTCGTATGAAATGGATTCCTTATTTTTGTTGCATATTCAGTAGGTATGTTAAAATACTCTGGGCACTTGGAAATAGGGTTTCACATATATGTGGATAAGGCGCATTTTTCTTAGAAAAAATATAAGAGAACTGCGCTTTTTGTATATTCACATTTCTTTTGTTCTATTCTAATGTAAGTTATGATGAGTGGTAAGAAATCGAATATAGGGGTGGGGTTGGATGAAACGAGTGTTATTTGTTTGTACTGGCAATACATGTCGTAGTCCGATGGCTGAGGCGTTGCTTCGTCATCACGGAGGAGATAGGTTTGAAGTGCAATCTGCCGGTGTTTTCGCCTATCCTGGGAGCGATGCATCGGTATATGCGAAGGAAGCTTTAGCTGAAAAAGGGATTTCAATTAATCATGCCGCGCAGCAAGTAAACGAAACTTTGCTTGATTGGGCTGATATTGTCGTAACGATGACAGAAAATCATAAACACATTGTACTTGGGCATTATCCGAGTGTTGAAAAGAAATTGAATACGTTATATGGATTAACTGAAGGTATAGGTAAGGACATTTCAGATCCATTTGGAGGCTCGCTTTCTATTTATAAAAAAACGTTAGATGAGATGGAAAAACTTGTACAAACTTTACTGAAAAAACATTCAGTAGGTTGATGTTTCGTGTATAATACGATATTGGAGATCACTTCGTCCTATTGAGGTAGCGAGTGTGAAATGAAGATAATTGATTGAAACTTTGGAGGGGTAAAAATGAAAGTAGTAATAGCATCTGATCACGGCGGTATGAATATCCGCAAAGAACTTGTAAGTTTATTAGAAGAGTTAAATATTGAATATATTGATTTAGGTTGTGAATGTGAAGCTGGTTCTGTTGATTACCCTGACTTTGCGTTTCCGGCAGCTGAAATGGTAGCAAACGGTGAAGTAGATCGTGGTATTTTAGTTTGTGGGACAGGCATTGGTATGTCAATCGCAGCAAACAAAGTAAATGGTATCCGTTGTGCGTTAGTTCATGATACTTTCAGTGCGAAAGCAACGAGAGAGCATAATGACACTAACATGCTAGCAATGGGCGAGCGTGTAATTGGTGCTGGTCTAGCGCGTGATATCGCAAAAATCTGGTTAACAACTGACTATGAAGGTGGTCGTCACGAAAACCGCGTAGGAAAAATTAAAACATACGAAACAAAGTAATAGATTCTAACTATTGGTAGTGTGAAATATAATTTGGTGAACCAACCTGTGAAAGGAAGAGGCGTAATGACAGAAATCGTAAAAGTAAGAGAACAGCTACAAATGTCGCTTTCTGATTTCCAAGAACAAGCTTCATTACAAAGCGGTCAAATTTTTGTAGTGGGTTGTAGCACGAGCGAAGTGCTAGGCGAAAGAATTGGAACATCAGGAACGATGGAAGTAGCAGAGGCGATTTTTTCTGAGTTAAAACAATTTCAAGAGCGAACAGGTATTGAATTAGCGTTTCAATGTTGTGAGCATTTAAACCGTGCTTTAGTAGTTGAGAGAGAAGTAGCGATAAAATATCAATTTGAAATTGTAACAGTTACGCCTGTTAGATCAGCAGGTGGTGCATTGGGGACATATGCGTATCACAATTTGAAAGATCCGGTAGTAGTTGAGTTTATTAAAGCAGATGCAGGAATGGATATTGGTGATACATTTATTGGTATGCATTTAAAACATGTAGCTGTTCCGGTTCGTACAAGTGTGAAGGCAATTGGAAGTGCGCATGTAACGATGGCCAAAACACGTGGAAAACTAATTGGCGGAGCACGTGCTGTTTACGCGGTGACGGAAGAGACTACCACTTGCCGTTAAATATGAGAAATTAGGAAGTCATATAGTAGCTGTTTATCATAAGATAAAAGGTATGTTGTCTGACTTTATAGTAGAAGAAAGAAAAGACCGATTTTCGGTCTTTTTTTTCTTTTATGATATAGAAAGTCATGTTAGAATGTAGTTGAAAACATGAAGGTTCGAAAGAATTACAACCTGAATTTTCGTTTTTTCTGAATAAATGAGAAAAAACTGTTGGGAATCGATGTAATTCGTTCAGAAAAGGGGGATTTTGGTGGATCATTTAAAACGTCAAGATGAAAAGGTATTTGCTGCAATTGAGGCAGAACTAGGAAGACAGCGTTCAAAGATTGAGTTAATTGCTTCGGAAAACTTTGTAAGTGAAGCGGTAATGGAGGCGCAAGGTTCTGTTTTAACAAATAAGTATGCTGAAGGATATCCTGGAAAACGTTACTATGGTGGCTGTGAACACGTAGACGTAGTAGAAGATATCGCACGTGATCGCGTAAAAGAAATTTTTGGCGCAGAGCACGTAAACGTTCAACCACACTCTGGTGCACAAGCGAACATGGCAGTATACTTCACAATTTTAGAGCAAGGCGATACAGTACTTGGTATGAATTTATCTCATGGTGGTCACTTAACACACGGAAGCCCTGTTAACTTCAGTGGAGTACAATATAATTTCGTAGAATATGGCGTGGATGCTGACTCTCACCGTATTAATTACGATGATGTATTAGCAAAAGCGAAAGAACATAAACCAAAATTAATCGTTGCAGGTGCAAGTGCATACCCTCGTGTTATCGATTTCAAACGATTCCGTGAGATTGCAGATGAAGTGGGTGCATACTTAATGGTGGATATGGCACATATCGCTGGTTTAGTAGCTGCTGGCTTACATCCAAATCCAGTACCACATGCACATTTCGTTACAACGACAACACATAAAACGTTACGTGGTCCGCGCGGTGGTATGATTTTATGTGAAGAGAAGTTTGCAAAACAAATTGATAAATCAATCTTCCCTGGTATTCAAGGTGGTCCACTTATGCACGTAATCGCTGCAAAAGCTGTTGCGTTTGGTGAGACACTTCAAGAGGATTTCAAAACGTATGCACAAAATATCATTAACAATGCGAACCGCTTAGCTGAAGGTCTTCAAAAAGAAGGACTTACACTTGTTTCTGGCGGAACAGACAATCACTTAATCTTGATTGATGTTCGTAACCTAGAAATCACAGGTAAAGTAGCAGAGCACGTATTAGATGAAGTTGGTATTACAGTGAACAAAAATACAATTCCATTTGAAACAGCAAGCCCATTTGTAACAAGTGGTGTACGTATCGGTACAGCAGCTGTAACATCTCGTGGTTTCGGTTTAGAAGAAATGGATGAAATTGCGTCACTTATTGCTTATACATTAAAAAATCATGAAAATGAAGCTGCATTAGAAGAAGCACGTAAGCGTGTAGAAGCGTTAACGAGCAAATTCTCAATGTATCCAAATCTATAATAGATTGAAGAAGACTGCTGAAACGTAATTGTTTTGGCAGTCTTTTTTGTGGACATATATTATTTTTAAAGTATGTATACAAATGATGAATAAATTTTGGCGATATAATGAAGGATACAGCTCCCATAATTGGTAAAGATACTAGATAGATTCATCGTAAAATCATGATTTTGCCAAATTTGCCCTTGAATATTAGTAGCGTTTTCTTTACAATCGTAAATAGTGTAAAAAAGCGTGCAAACGCATGAATATCATCTAAAGGAGAGATTCACATGGGAAAACTGTATGTATTTGATCACCCGTTAATTCAACATAAGATTACATATATTCGCGATAAGAATACAGGTACGAAAGATTTTCGTGAATTAGTGGACGAAGTAGCAAGCTTAATGGCTTTCGAAATTACTCGCGACCTTCCGCTTAAGGATATTGAAATTGAAACGCCTGTAAGCAAAGCGACAACAAAAGTGATCGCTGGTAAAAAACTTGGTTTAATTCCGATTTTACGTGCAGGTTTAGGAATGGTTGATGGAATTCTGAAATTAATTCCAGCAGCAAAAGTAGGACACGTTGGTTTATACCGTGACCCTAAAACATTGCAACCGGTAGAATACTATGTGAAACTTCCAACGGATGTAGAAGAGCGTGACTTTATCGTACTAGATCCGATGCTAGCAACAGGTGGTTCTGCGGCTGAAGCAATTAACTCTCTGAAAAAGCGCGGTGCGAAACAAATTAAATTAATGTGTATCGTTGCAGCTCCAGAAGGGGTAAAAGTAGTACAAGAAGAACATCCCGATGTTGATATTTATGTAGCAGCATTAGATGAGAAATTAAATGACCACGGATATGTAGTACCAGGTCTTGGTGATGCTGGTGACCGTTTATTCGGAACGAAGTAAGACAACTGACGAGCAGGGGAGATTCCCCTGCTCGTTTTTTTTTGCTGTAAGCAAGTAGGGGAGGGGAGAGGATAAATATACATCGTATATACAACATAAGTTGCATACACATCACATATAATATAGAAGTCTTACGTCTGAGGAACACTATATTATGGAAGAAAAGCGTTATATCTCGAAAATATAATAGTGACAAACTTGTGAACATTTCCTTCTATTATAAAGAGAAAACTGTTAGAAATTGCATATATGTAACCAGTATTTAGAAGGGGAACGTTTTCATTTTTGGGAGGAAATGCCTAATACTCAAATTTTTAGATTTTTTACGATTTCTCGTTGACACTGTTAATACCCTATTGTATGCTAACAACGGGGATAGATGGTAGGGCTTTCAGTGACAAAAATACATCTATTCCGTGACGAAAATGTAAACTTTTTGTTTTGTATAGGATTTATGCAAAAAAATGAGTTATTATTAACACATCGTGAATGAGGGTTACATATTGGAGGGATGAATCCTTGCAAAAAAACGATCGCAGCCATATAAAAGCATATGCTTTAATGTCAGGAATTCTTGCTCAATTAGTCGGTTCTATACTTGTTGGAATCTTTGGTGGGCAGTGGATTGATAATAAGGTTGGAACGTTTCCATTGTTTCTTATTATAGGGTTATTACTCGGGTTAGGAACAGGGGTATACGCAATGATTCGACTCATTCGACATTACTATTCGGGAGAGCAATGATGATAGACGTACATGGACTTGTCCAAAGACAAAAGAAATATATGTACTACTTGCTTGCGCTTCTAGTGCTAGGATGGGGATTTACCTCTTACAAGGATGTATTTCTTGGGCTGATTATCGGAACGATTTTCAGTTTTCTTAGTTTGCGCATCATTGCACGTAGAACAGACAAGCTGTTAGATCGCGTAACAAATGGAGAAAACGTGAAGTTTAAGGCGACAGCTGTAAGTACATATTCAAGATTCGCCACGATTGGGTTATTAATTTTATTTGCAGCCAAATATCAAGAGTTAATTGCGATGTGGGGCTTAGGTGTAGGATTGCTGACAGGATACCTTGTCATGATCATAGATTTTCTTTATTTAGAGTATAAGAGCAGGGAAGAGAGGTGAATTACTAGTGGAACACGGTAAATTAGTTGAATTTCTAGGTTTAACGTTCGATTTGTCATCAGTTATGATGGTTACTGTAGCAGCAGTTATTGTTTTCTTAATCGCTGTTATCGGAACTCGCAGCTTAGCCCTTCGCCCAACCGGGATGCAAAACTTCATGGAATGGGTGTTTGACTTCGTGAAAGGGATTATCAATAGTACGATGGACTGGAAAACAGGTGGACGTTTCTTAACGCTTGGCGTTACGCTTATCATGTTTATCATCGTATCGAACTTCCTTGGTTTACCATTCATGTATTCAGCAACTGAAGCTGGCGAACATATTGCATGGTGGAGGTCACCAACGTCTGATCCAGCAGTTACATTAACATTAGCCGTGATGGTAGTTACCCTCACCCATTATTATGGAATTAAGATGAAGGGTACGAAAGAGTATGTTAAAGGTTATTTCCAACCTATGAAATTCTTATTCCCATTAAAGGTTATTGAGGAGTTTGCTAACACATTAACGTTAGGTCTTCGTTTATTCGGTAACATTTATGCAGGTGAGATCTTATTAGGATTACTTGCTAAGTTAGGCGGGGCATCATTCCTTGGAGCATTAGGTGCGCTTGTACCGATGTTAGCATGGATGGGATTCAGTGTATTCGTTGGATCAATCCAAGCATTTATTTTCGTTATGTTAACGATGGTTTATATGGCTCATAAAGTAAGTCATGACCATTAATATAATTTAAGTAAGAAAAAATTTATTTTTTTATAATACAAAGGAGGACAAATTAAATGAGTTTAGGTGTAATCGCAGCTGCAATTGCAATTGGTTTATCAGCATTAGGTGCAGGTATTGGTAACGGTCTTATCGTATCACGTACAATCGAAGGTGTTGCTCGTCAACCAGAATTAAAAGGCGCACTTCAAACAATTATGTTCATCGGGGTTGCTTTAGTTGAGGCACTTCCAATCATCGGTGTAGTTATTGCATTCATCGTAATGAACAAATAAGGGAGACTCCCCTTACATAGATGGCGAAGAGTGTTTTTCCGAACTTTCTTCGCCATTGCTTTATGAACGAAACGTATGTCTTTTTTTTTCATATGATCAATTTAGATATTTTGAAGGGAGTGAATCCTTGTGCCAACTTTATTATTAGGAGCTGCCATTCCATTTGGAACGATTGCTTATACATTGTTCATTTTCTTAATTCTATTAGTAATGCTACGCAAATTTGCGTGGGGTCCTTTAATGGGAATTATGAAAGAACGTGAAGAGCATGTTACTAATGAAATCGACGCTGCAGAAAGAAGTAACGCTGAAGCGAAGAAGTTAGTAGAAGAACAACGTGAAATGTTAAAACAATCGCGTGTTGAAGCACAAGAGTTAATCGAAAGAGCGAAAAAACAAGCTGTAGATCAAAAAGATGTGATTGTTGCTGCTGCGAAAGAAGAAGCAGAATCAATTAAAGCATCTGCTGTACAAGAAATTCAACGCGAAAAAGAGCAAGCAATTGCTGCTTTACAAGAACAAGTCGCTTCTTTATCTGTTCAAATTGCTTCTAAAGTAATTGAAAAAGAATTAAAAGAAGAAGATCAAGTTAAGTTAATTCGCGATTATATTAAAGAAGTAGGAGAAGCGCGATGAGCAATGGGATTGTAGCAAAACGTTATGCTGTCGCTCTTTTTAAAATTGCAAAAGAAAAACACGTATTAGAAATGTTTGAAGAAGAATTACGCCTTGTACAAAACGTTTATGTAAAGAACGGGGAACTACATAGCTTTTTAACGCAACCAAACATTTCAAAAGAGCAGAAGAAAACGTTTCTTGCAAACGTATTCGGATCTGTTTCTGAATCAATTTTAAATACGTTATATATTTTAATTGATAACAAGCGTATTGATATCTTACCTGAAATTGCAGATGAATATGTTGTTCTTGCTAATGAAGAACGTAACGTAGCGGATGCAACTGTATATTCTATTCGTCTTCTATCTGAAGAAGAGAAGCTTAACATTGCAGAAGCATTTGCAAAGAGAACGGGAAAAGATGCAATTCGCGTGAAAAATGTTGTAGATGAAGATTTACTAGGCGGAATTAAAGTACGTATTGGAAATCGCATTTATGACGGAAGTTTACAAGGAAAATTAGCACGTATTCAGCGTGAATTAATGAAGAATAGATAGGGGTGAAGCACATGAGCATCAGAGCTGAAGAAATTAGCGCACTGATAAAGCAACAAATCGAGAACTATCAGTCTGAAATCGAAGTTAGTGATGTTGGTACAGTTATCCAAGTTGGTGACGGTATTGCGCGTGCTCATGGTCTTGATAACGTTATGGCTGGTGAACTTGTAGAGTTCTCTAACGGCGTTATGGGACTAGCACAAAACTTAGAGGAAAACAACGTAGGTATTATCATTTTAGGACCTTACACAGAAATCCGTGAAGGTGACGAAGTTCGTCGTACTGGTCGCATCATGCAAGTACCAGTAGGAAAAGAACTAATTGGTCGTGTTGTAAACCCATTAGGTCAACCAGTTGATGGTTTAGGCCCAATCAATACAACAAACACTCGTCCAATCGAAAGTCCAGCACCAGGTGTAATGGATCGTAAATCTGTTCATGAGCCACTTCAAACAGGTATTAAAGCGATCGATGCTCTTGTACCAATTGGCCGTGGTCAACGTGAGTTAATCATCGGTGACCGTCAAACTGGTAAAACAGCAGTTGCACTTGATACAATCATTAACCAAAAAGATGAAGATATGATTTGTATCTATGTAGCTATCGGACAAAAAGAATCAACTGTACGTAACGTAGTAGAAACACTACGTAAGCACGGTGCATTAGAGTACACAATCGTTGTAACTGCATCTGCTTCTCAACCAGCTCCATTATTATACTTAGCTCCTTATGCTGGTGTAACAATGGGTGAAGAGTTCATGTACAATGGTAAACACGTATTAGTAGTATATGATGACTTATCAAAACAAGCAGCGGCTTACCGTGAGCTGTCATTACTATTACGTCGTCCTCCAGGTCGTGAAGCTTATCCAGGGGATGTATTCTACTTACATTCTCGCTTATTAGAGCGTGCAGCAAAATTAAGTGATGCAAGAGGCGGCGGTTCTTTAACTGCACTACCTTTCATCGAAACACAGGCAGGGGACGTATCAGCTTACATCCCAACAAACGTAATTTCTATTACGGATGGACAAATCTTCTTACAATCTGACCTATTCTTCTCTGGCGTACGTCCAGCGATCGATGCGGGTACTTCTGTATCTCGTGTTGGTGGATCTGCTCAGATTAAAGCAATGAGTAAAGTATCAGGTACACTTCGTCTTGACCTTGCATCTTACCGTGAGTTAGAAGCGTTCGCTCAGTTCGGCTCTGACCTTGATAAAGCAACTCAAGCGAAACTAAACCGTGGTGCTCGTACTGTTGAGGTATTAAAACAAGGATTACACAAACCGTTACGTGTAGAGAAACAAGTTATCATTCTTTACGCTTTAACACGTGGATTCCTAGATGATATCCCAGTAGTAGATATCACTCGTTTCGAAGAAGAATTCCATGCTTGGTTAGATTCTAATGCGACTGACTTATTAGAAGAAATCCGCACAACTAAGAAACTTGCGGATGACGACAAATTTGCAGCAGCAATTAACGGATTTAAAAAAGTATTCGTAGCTTCTGAGTAATAAAAGCGGAAGCGGCTCGTCCTGAATGTGAGGGGGAAGAAGTGAAGCCACCGAACATTCAAGCCGCTGGAGCTAGATAATAATATATATAGGCATCTCAATCTTTGAGATTGCTGACGGTTATGTAAAGGAAAAGAGTAGGTGCACCTATTCTTTTCCTTCAATCATGAGCAAGAATATCTTGCAACGTAGATTAGGAAGAGGATTCTTACTAATCGTGCCAACTTCCGGAAAAAAGGTGGTGAAAACCTGTGGCATCTTTACGCGATATAAAAGCGAAGATTACCTCGACAAAGAAAACGAGTCAAATTACGAAAGCGATGGAGATGGTATCTGCATCTAAGTTAAACCGTGCAGAACAAAATGCTAAATCTTTCGTTCCGTATATGGAAAAGATTCAAGAAGTAGTAGCGAGCATTGCGCAAGGAAGTAAAGGAATTAATCATCCGATGCTAAATGCGCGTCCTGTAAAGCGTACAGGATATATCGTTATTACATCTGATCGCGGACTAGCAGGTGGTTATAACAGTAACGTATTACGTACAGTGAGTAACGTAATTCGTGAACGTCATAATATGGATTCAAACCAATATTCAATTATTGTGCTTGGACGACTAGGACGTGATTATTTAAAACGTCGCGGCTTTAACATCATTGATGAAGTAGTTGGATTATCTGACCACCCATCATTTACTGATATTAAAGATCTTGCTTCTCGAGCAATTGCGATGTTTGCAGATGGTGCTTATGATGAGCTGTATATTTACTACAACCATTACGTAAGTAAAATTTCACAAGAAGTAACGGAAAATAAAATTTTACCGCTTACTGATGTGGCGTCTGATAAACCGACGACAGCTTATGAATTCGAACCTTCTGAAGAAGAGATTTTAAAAGTACTATTGCCACAATACGCAGAAAGCTTAGTGTACGGTGCATTACTAGATGGTAAAGCAAGTGAGCACGCAGCGCGTATGACAGCAATGAAGAGTGCTACAGACAACGCAATGGAAGTTATCGATTCACTTACACTTTCATTCAACCGTGCGCGTCAGGCAGCGATTACGCAAGAAATTACGGAAATCGTTGGTGGAGCAGCAGCGTTAGAATAGTATTAAAAAGCGTAGGCGGTTCGTTCAGAATGAGAGGGAGATGGAGCTTTTGACGTAGAGGCGATTTGTGCCTCGTAGGAAAAAGCGAAGCCACCGAACATTCTAACCGCCGGAGCTAGATTCAATAAAAAGCGTAGGTGACTTGCTCAGAAGGGAAGGGCATTGGAACTCCTGACAAAGAGGCGTTCTTTGCCTCGTAGGAAGGGGTGAAATGACCGACCCTTCTAGCCACCGGAGCTAGATTCAATAAAAAGCGGAAGCGGCTCTTTCAAAAGAGTCGCGTAAGCTAAACTAATAAAAAATTAAAAGCCAACTTCTCTTAGAAAGCTGGCTAATTAAAAGAAAGCTAGGAGGGAACCCGATGAATAAAGGGCGCGTTACGCAAATCATGGGTCCGGTTGTAGACGTTAAGTTTGATGGCGGAAAGCTACCAGAAATCTACAACGCCCTTACGGTAAAACAAAGCAACGAAAACGGAAGCATGAACTTAACATTTGAAGTTGCACTTCATTTAGGTGATGATACAGTTCGTACAGTTGCGATGTCTTCCACAGATGGACTTGTTCGTGGCACAGAAGTAGAAGATACTGGTAAAGCAATTTCTGTACCAGTTGGTGATGTAACACTTGGACGTGTATTCAACGTATTAGGTGATGCAATTGACTTAGATGGTGAACTTCCTGCGGATGTACACCGTGATCCAATTCACCGTCAAGCACCTGCATTCGAAGAATTATCTACTAAAGTAGAAATTCTTGAAACTGGTATTAAAGTAGTAGACTTACTTGCTCCTTACATTAAGGGTGGTAAGATCGGCCTATTCGGTGGTGCCGGTGTAGGTAAAACAGTATTAATTCAGGAATTAATTAACAACATCGCACAAGAGCACGGTGGTATCTCTGTATTCGCTGGTGTAGGTGAGCGTACTCGTGAGGGTAATGACTTATACCACGAAATGAGCGATTCTGGCGTAATCAAGAAAACTGCGATGGTATTCGGACAAATGAACGAGCCACCTGGAGCACGTCAACGTGTTGCATTAACAGGTTTAACAATGGCTGAGCATTTCCGTGATGAGCAAGGACAAGACGTACTTCTGTTCATCGATAACATCTTCCGTTTCACGCAAGCGGGTTCTGAAGTATCTGCCCTTCTTGGTCGTATGCCATCTGCGGTAGGTTACCAACCAACACTTGCAACAGAAATGGGTCAATTACAAGAGCGTATTACATCTACAAATAAAGGGTCTATCACGTCTATCCAAGCGGTATATGTACCAGCCGATGACTATACTGACCCAGCACCAGCTACAACGTTCGCTCACTTAGATGCAACAACAAACTTAGAGCGTCGTTTAACACAAATGGGTATTTACCCAGCCGTAGATCCATTAGCATCTACATCTCGTGCACTGTCTCCAGAAATCGTAGGAGAAGAACATTATGAAGTAGCTCGTCAAGTACAACAAACTTTACAACGTTATAAAGAACTTCAAGATATCATCGCTATCTTAGGTATGGATGAGTTATCTGAAGAAGATAAGTTAGTTGTACATCGTGCTCGTCGTATTCAATTCTTCTTATCTCAAAACTTCCACGTAGCTGAGCAGTTTACAGGTCAAAAAGGTTCTTACGTACCTGTAAAAAATACAGTTAGTGGTTTCAAAGAAATTCTAGAAGGAAAATATGATGACCTTCCAGAAGATGCATTCCGCTTAGTAGGTGGCATTGAAGAAGTTATTGAAAACGCGAAGAAAATGATGGCGTAAGGCCTTAGGAGGGACGAAGTATGAAGACATTTCCAGTCAGTATTGTAACTCCTGATGGACCGGTTTACGAAAAAGAAGTAGAAATGGTAAGTGTAAAAGCAGAGAGTGGGGAAATGGGGATCTTACCAGGTCACATTCCAACTGTTGCACCATTAAAAATTAGTGCAGTTCGTCTGAAAAATGGTGGACACACTGATTATGTAGCAGTAAGCGGTGGCTTTATCGAAGTTCGTCCAGATAAAGTGACTGTATTATCATCATCTGCTGAAGAAGCAAACCATATCGATATCCATCGTGCAAATGAAGCGAAGCGTCGCGCTGAGCAACGTATGCAAGATAAACAAGCACATGTTGACTTTAAACGTGCAGAAATGGCCTTGCAACGTGCCGTGAACCGTTTAAACGTTTCTGATATGAAGTAAAAAAAATCCGTAAGGGCCCTTGCCTTTACGGATTTTTTTGTCTATTTTATGGAGAATTTTACAAAACTGGTATAATTATATTGATGCTTGTATAAGTAGAAGTGTACAACAATTTATATTTTATTAAGGGGATGAATCAATGATTGGTGAAATGAAACGAGAAGCATTGTACTCTTTAAAGGGAAAATGGGGACTAGGTGTTGGGTCAACAATTTTATATTTTATTTTAAGTTATGTCGTTTCGATGGCTGCAATGCTTATACTATTAATTCCAGGAATTATTATATTTCTCTCAGTTGTAAGTTTAACTGGATCATTTGAAGAGGAAACGATGTCAATTGGAGCAGGTATTACCTTTGGGATTTTTTATTGCATTATGATAATTTTGAGTAACGCATCGTATGGGATTACATCATATGGTTATACAAATGTATTTTTACAGATTAGTAAACGAGAAGATGCTAAAGTAGATCACTTATTTGAAGGATTTCGCGGTTTTAAAAGAATGATGAAAACAATGTGGGCAATGCTTGCAATTTTGTTATATACAGGTACATGGATTCCGATGCTGTTAATAGGCTTATTTGCATTGTTAGGTGAAGAAGGGAATACGTCATTTGCAATAGCTTTCTTCGTGCTATTAGCGATTTCAATTGTTGGTATGATTGTGATGTATTTTTCTTATGCGCTGACGTACTATGTAATGATTGAAAATCCAGAATATAGTGTTTCGCAGGCGATGAAGGAATGTAAGAATCTTATGAAGGGGCATAAGTTAGATTTGTTTCTTTTATGGCTGAGCTTCATAGGATGGGCTATTTTAGCGCTTCTTACTTTTGGAATAGGCTTTCTTTGGCTTAGTCCGTATATGAGTACAACGACAGCACACTTTTATCGCTACATCTCAAAAGGTGAATTGCAATAGAAACATGCTATACTAATAGAATTATTGTGTATAGGAGGCTAAATATGATTAGTGATCTAAAAGGAGAAGCACTAGATTCATTAGAAGGGAAATGGGGATTAGCAGTCGGAGCCACATTACTTATTTCTGTTATAATGATCACTTTTAACTTTATTGTTGATTTTTCGTTTACACAAATTTTGGGTTGGGAAGATATGAAAAACTCCATGATAGTAGATATTATTACAACTTTTATGGTAGGTCCATTAACGTTAGGTGGCTATTATTTAGCGCTACATATAATTCGAGAAAAAGACGCGCGTATTGGGCATATATTTAGATGGTTTACAGCAGGAAGTAAGTTTATAAAGTCATTTTTATTATATATAGTAGTGAACATTTATATTTTCTTATGGTTTTTATTATTTATTATTCCAGGCATCATTAAATCATTCTCTTATGCGATGACGTACTTTATAATAAATGATCATCCTGAGTATTCCATAAATCAAGCTATTACAGAAAGCCGTCGTATGATGGATGGGCATAAGATGGAGTATTTCATTTTATGTTTAAGTTTTATCGGTTGGTTTATATTGAGTTGTATTACGTTAGGGATTGGATTCTTATGGTTAATTCCATATTTCTACACAACATCTGCGGCTTTTTACGAAGAAATCGCAGAAGAATATTATGAGAAAAAAATTTAGCACTATAAAACCCCCAGTATGAATTATTTGTTCATACTGGGGGTTTTTTGTAGAAACTTTATAAATTGATTACTAGTAAGTGGTTTACTGAAATAGTAACCTTGCATATATTTACAGTTATGTTTTTGCAGAAAATTAAGCTGTTTTTCGGTTTCAATTCCTTCGGCAACGACTGAAAGATTTAAAGTATTTGCGAGGGAAAGGATTGTAGAAACGATGGCTCGTTCTTCAGGACGATGATCGGCTAATTGTGTGAATTCTCTCGGTACTTTTAATGTGTCGATTGGAAAAATTGATAAATAAGCAAGAGAAGAATACCCAGTACCGAAGTCATCAATGGAAGTTTGGATACCGTATTCTTTTAATTGCTTCAGTCTTAATAACGTTTCTTTCTCGTCAATCATTGCAATTCTTTCTGTTAACTCAAGTGTGACATATTTTGGGTCGACGCTTATGTTGTTTAATATTTGTGAAATGTTTTCGATTAATTGATCTTGCCGGAACTCTTTTGCGGATAAATTAACACTTATTTTTAAATTTTGGTAGCCAAGGATATGCCATATTTTTAATTGGAGACAAGCTTCTTGTAATACCCAATGTCCAAGTGGGACTACTTGTGGCGTCTCTTCTACAATTGGAATAAACTCACATGGTGAAATATCACCTAATAGTGGGTGTTTCCAACGTATTAAAGCTTCAGCGCCGATGATTTTATTTGTTGTCGTATCAATTTGTGGTTGATAGACGAGATGAAATTCTTTGTTTACTAAAGCAATTGGCAGATCTTTTTCAATTCGAGCTTTTCGTTCCATTTTTTTATATAGTTCTTTCGTGTAAAGAGAGCTACCGTTTTTTCCTTTATTTTTTGCTTCGTACATGGCCATATCAGCATGCTGCAAAATGGATAGCGGATCTTCACCTGCTTCAGGATATATTGCAATTCCGATACTCGGTGAGATTTGTAAATGTTGATTTTCGATTTCAAATGGCTCATTCATGGCCGCTACAATTATATCAGCCATTTTTTGGACATCTGGCTTTTTTTTGTAATTTTCGATAAGGATTGTGAACTCATCTCCAGCTAGCCGCGCGAGTTTCATATTTGATGTTGATATTCTTTCGAGCCTTTTTGCTACTGCGATGAGCAATAGGTCTCCTACTCGATGACCGAGGGTATCATTAATAACTTTAAAACGGTCTAGGTCGAGAAACATAACAGCAAAAGGCTTTTTCGATATTTTTGCTCGTGCAATTGCCTGTTCCAAATGTTGATGAAATGCACGACGATTTGCAAGCTCTGTTAAAGTATCATGGTATGCTAGAAAATTAATCTGTTCTTGCTGTTGTTTGCTTTCCGTAATATCTTTAATCATTAAATAAACCCCAGAAATTTTCTCTTTTAAAAAGATCGGTACGGCGGTAACGTGCAAGTAGTAAATATCTCTGTTTTTATGATACGCCCGTATTTCTAAAGAGATAGAATGTCCCTTTTTTACACGATGAAAGGAATTAATCATTTCTTCTAAATCTTCTTCGTATATGAGTGAATAGTAAGGCTGGTTTAATAATTCATTCGTTTGATAACCGAGTAAAGTAGTACCAGCGTTATTTACTTTGAGAAAATTGCCGTATAAATCTAATGTGAAGATTGGATCTGGATGATGCTCGTATAAAGATTTAAACATTTGTTGATTATGATAGAGTTCATTTTTCTGTTCTACTAAATCTTCTGTACGTAGTTTAATTTGTTTCTCGAGTTCTGAGTTGAATTGCATTTGAGCTAGCAATAATATTTTATTTTGTTTTCGAACTAAACTATGACGTATGAGAACGAAAGAGAAAGTTATTATAAGACCAATTACTATAATAGGCCCAAAGACGTATTCAACTAATATAAAAAGAATAAGTGTTATTACTGAAATATAAGGCAATGATAATCGGATTGATTCACCAATTTTAGGTGTTAGTAGTACTTGCTCTTGTTTTTCAGGTTCTTTTGTATGGAGAATACAGGCGATTGCTACTAGTACTAAGGTTACTTGATAGAAAGGAGTAACTGTAAACATAGAATACTCTGGTATGAAGTATTTTATATAAGCATAAATCGCATCTGTAGTAGCATATAAAATTAAAGCACTGCTAAGAAGCGCACCAACCTTTTTAGGTAATAAGGATAGTGGTTTGAATAAAAGATTGATTCCTATTAAGAGAAAGAGTAAATCAACCATTGGATAGGTAAGTTGAACAAATATGTCGATATAGGATGTTGTAAAAACGTGAATGGTTCGTTCAATAAGTAAGTAGTAACTTAAAGTAAATTGGGCTGTAACGATAATACAAATATCACATAGCATAAAAAGTTTTTCTAATAAATCTCGGTTATAAATGATTTCGTATAGAAAGGCAAATGCAAAAGTAACTAAAAAAAGTAAGTAAAAAAGGTCAGATGGATCAACGAACGTATAGAAGTCCTTTACAATTAAACGCTGATAGGCAACGACTATATCACCGATAAAATAAGAGAGAGCTCCAACAGATAATATAATCCAAAATAAACGAGATAGCCCTTCTTTCATGTTTGAAAAGTAAAGTATATAACTACAAGCGATAATATCAATTAATAGGGTACTCATTCCGATTAATAGCTGAAAAGGAAATGAATATTCATATAGAAAAAGCATCGCTACGTAGTGAATCGTTATAGACAGCAATACAATGCTTATAAGAATACTTACATGTGTTTGTTTTTTCATTTATATCACCTACGGTTTCTTGAAAAGCGTATATAAGTTTTATATTTATTTTGCACAGTTATAGCGAGTTGTAAAAATAGATTTTAATAATTCTTGTTTCTGTCTCCCAACATATCGACATAGGAATTTGAAGTTTGTTATAATGATTAGAATAGTTGCATTATTTAGAAAAATTTAAAAATAATAATTACTGCAACTAGGACATATTGTTTACTATGTGAACTTGTTCTTAATTTAGGGGGGAGGGTTTCACAATGGCAAGTGTATATGAAAATAGTTATATGATCGTTTTGATTTTCTTGCTATTAGGTATATTGCTGCCGGTAGTGGCTCTTACATTAGGAAGGATGCTGCGCCCAAATAAGCCAAGTGCAGCAAAGGCGACGACGTATGAGAGTGGAATTGAGCCGTTTCATGATGCAAATATTCGGTTTCATGCTCGTTATTATATTTTCGCTTTATTGTTTGTGATCTTTGATGTAGAAACTTTATTTTTATATCCTTGGGCTGTTGCGTATGACAAGCTAGGTTTATTTGCATTAATTGAAATGCTCATCTTTGTTGTAATGTTGCTAGTTGGATTAGCGTATGCTTGGAAAAAGAAGGTGTTACAATGGTTATAAATTTTGAGGAATTACATCCAAATGAGCGAGCAGAATTAGAACGAAATATCTTTTTTTCTACATTGGAGCAGTTGAAAGGATGGGCGAGGAGCAATTCTTTATGGCCGATGACATTCGGACTGGCGTGCTGTGCAATTGAAATGATGGGAGTAGGCTCATCACATTACGATTTAGATCGATTTGGGTCATTTTTTCGGACTTCACCAAGACAATCGGACGTCATGATTGTATCGGGAACAGTAACGAAGAAGATGGCTCCTATTGTTCGGCGCTTATATGATCAAATGCCCGAACCGAAATGGGTTATTGCGATGGGATCTTGTGCGACAGCAGGTGGTCCGTATGTAAATTCATATGCTGTTGTGAAAGGTGTAGACCAAATCGTACCAGTTGATGTGTATATTCCTGGTTGTCCCCCAAATCCGGCTGCTTTAATTTATGGAATTAATAAATTAAAAGAAAAAATTCGTTACGAAGCAAAGACCGGGAAGCAGGTGACGAATAAATGAGTAATCCAAACAAAGACTTAGAGGATCTGAAAAAAGAAGCAGCTAGGCGTGCAAAAGAAGAAGCGAGAAAACGCCTTGTAGCGAAACACGAGGCGGAAATAAGTGAGCTTGAGGCAGAAAATCAAGAAAAAGAGAAAGCGCTACCAAAAAATAATGATATTACTATAGAAGAAGCAAAACGACGTGCAGAAGCAAAAGCAAAAGCGGCGGCGTTAGCGAAGCAGAAAAGAGAAGGAACAGAAGAAGTAACGGAAGAAGAAAAAGCGAAAGCGAAGGCAAAGGCAGCGGCAGCAGCAAAAGCAAAAGCGGCGGCGTTAGCGAAGCAGAAAAGAGAAGGAACAGAAGAAGTAACGGAAGAAGAAAAAGCGAAGGCAAAGGCGGTGGCAGCAGCCAAGGCAAAAGCGGCAGCATTAGCGAAGCAGAAAGCTTCGCAAGGTGATGGGGATTCGGGAGATGAAAAGGCAAAGGCAATTGCAGCAGCAAAAGCGAAAGCAGCAGCGGCTGCAAGAGCGAAGACAAAGGGAGCTGAAGGTAAGAAAGAGGATGAGCCGAAGCGGGAAGAAACGTCCGTAAATCAGCCGTATTTAAATCAGTATGTTGAGGCTATTAGGGAGAAGGTAGGAGAGGGTGCATTAGTAGATTCCTACATTAATAAACTGTCAAAGGATGTGCCGACTCTTGTGGTGGATCAAGAAAAATATTATGAAGTGATGGAGTCACTGCGATTCCATGAAGGACTTGCTTTTGATTATATGTCAGAGCTACATGCGACGGATTTTGTGACACATATGGAAGTATATGTTCATTTGTTTTCATATGGTAAGAAACAATCGGTAGCGGTGAAGGTAAAGCTAGACCGGGAAGAACCGCAAGTTGAATCTGTGACAGCGCTTTGGAAAGGGGCTGACTGGCCGGAGCGAGAAGCATACGATTTGCTCGGCATTATATTTAAAGGGCATCCGAATTTAACGCGTATTTTAATGCCAGATGATTGGGTAGGACATCCGCTTAGAAAAGACTATGAACCGTATGATGTGGAGGTGTAGCTATGATCCGTACGGAAGAGATGCTTTTGAATGTAGGACCTCAGCATCCGAGTACACATGGTGTGTTCAGGCTCGTAATTAAGATTGACGGGGAAATTATTAGAGAAGCTACACCGGTTATTGGGTATTTGCATCGCGGGACGGAAAAAATCGCTGAGAGCTTACAGTATACGCAAATTATCCCTTATACAGATCGAATGGACTATTTATCAGCCATGACGAATAATTACGTCATTTGCCATGCTGTAGAGACGATGATGGGGCTTGAAATTCCGGAGCGTGCCGAATACTTGCGAGTACTTGCGATGGAGCTAGGGAGAATTGCAAGCCATCTCGTTTGGTGGGGGACGAATCTTCTTGATATAGGAGCGGTCAGCCCGTTTTTGTACGCGTTTCGTGAACGAGAGATGATTATAAATTTATTAAATGAATTATGCGGGGCACGGCTTACTTTTAACTATATGAGAGTTGGCGGTGTGAAGTGGGATGCGCCAGATGGTTGGATTGAAAAGGTGGAAGAGTTTGTTCCGTATATGAGAGAGCAATTGGCAGGTTATCATGATCTTGTTAGCGGTAATGAGATTTTCTTAAATCGTGTGAAAGGCGTTGGTATATATAGCGCGGAAGAAGCGATCTCGTATTCTTTAAGCGGAGCAAATTTGCGGTGCACTGGAGTAAACTGGGATCTTCGCAAAGACGAGCCGTATTCGATTTATGATCGTTTTGATTTTGATATTCCTGTTGGAAGCGTGGGAGATGCTTGGGATCGCTACGTTTGCCGAATGCAAGAAATCGAGGAGTCTTTAAAGATTGTTGAGCAAGCAGTTCAGCAGTTCCCAAAAGATGGAGCAGTGCTGGCAAAAGTACCGAAAATTATTAAGGCACCTAAGGGAGAAGCGTTTGTACGTATCGAATCGCCGCGCGGAGAGATTGGTTGTTACATCGCTAGTGACGGAAAGAAAGAGCCGTACCGTTTGAAGTTTCGTAGGCCATCTTTTTATAACTTGCAAATTTTACCGAAGTTATTGAAAGGTGAAAACATCGCTAATTTAATTACGATTTTAGGTGGAGTTGATATTGTACTTGGGGAGGTTGATGGCTAATGATTGAGACGCTCTTACAATCACCTTCAAGCTGGACGAATTTCTTCATTTTTTTCGGATTAGCGGTGCTTCTACTATTTGCAGTCCTTGGCTTCGTTACATATGGAATTTTGGCAGAACGGAAAGTGATGGGATTTATGCAAGGGCGGATTGGACCAAACCAGGTTGGAGGCCGATTCGGTTTACTGCAAACGGTAGCTGATGTTTTAAAACTATTATTGAAAGAAGATAGTATTCCGAAAGCAGCAGATAAACCACTGTTTATATTAGCACCTGTCATTGCATTTGCGCCAGCATTTATGGTGCTGGCAGTTATACCGTTCACTGATAAATTTCAATTTGCCGATATTGGAGTCGGGCTACTTTATTATATCGCTGTTTCCGGTATTACGACGATAGGTGTTGTAACTGGGGGATGGGCATCGAATAATAAATATTCCCTTTTAGGAGGGATGCGTGCGGCGGCGCAAATGATTTCTTATGAGATTCCGCTCGTAATGAGTGTAATTGGTATCGTGTTGTTGGCTGGTAGCCTGAATTTAAATGAGATTGTAGCGGCGCAGGAGAAGGTTTGGTACATTTTCGTGCAGCCAATTGGCTTCGTCGTTTTCTTAATTGCAGCAGTTGCAGAGTTAAATCGGACGCCATTCGATTTGCCAGAAGCGGAGTCAGAACTTGTTTCTGGATATCATACGGAATACTCAGGTTTTCGCTGGGCGTTTTTCATGCTTTCAGAGTACGTATATTTCTTCGGGATGGCATCGTTAATTACAGTGCTCTTTTTAGGCGGATGGAATCCAGTCATGTTTCTTGGATTTATCCCAGGTGCCGTATGGTTTGCTTTGAAATTTAGCAGTGTAGTCTTTCTATTAATTTGGTTCCGCGTTACGTTCCCGCGTATAAGAGGTGACCAGTTAATGGAGTTTGGATGGAAAGTATTATTGCCGATTGCACTTGCAAATATTTTCTTAACGGCATTGATTAAGGAGTTATTCTTCTAATCTATGAGGGGGGTGCCAGTAAGAGATGAAGGGACTATTTAAAGGATTAAAATATACACTAAGTAATTTGAGCAAGAAGAAGGTAACGTATGATTATCCAAATCAACCGTTGCCGTTGCCAGACCGTTTTCGGGGGATTCAAAAATTCTATCCGGAGAAATGTATTGTTTGTAATCAATGCTCTAACATTTGTCCGACAGACTGTATTCAGTTAACAGGAAAGAAACATCCGGATCCTACGAAAAAAGGAAAAATTATCGACACGTATGATATTAATTTTGAAATTTGTATTCTTTGTGATTTATGTACAGAAGTTTGTCCGACAGAGGCGATTGTCATGACAAATAACTTTGAGCTCGCGGAATATTCACGTGATGACTTATTTAAAAATTTGCAGTGGCTTGACGAAAACGACGAAAACGTCAGGAAGGAGAATAAGGCATGAATGGCGAGTTTGTAGCATTCTTTATACTATCCTTGTCTGCAATTATCGGCGGTGTTCTTATGTTGAACTTAACGAAAGTTATGCACATGATGCTAGCTCTCGTTCTAACATTTCTCAGCATTGCAGGTTTGTATTTTCTTTTATCAGCCGAATTTATAGGCGTTGCACAAATTTTACTTTACTCTGGTGCAATCACAATTATTATGATTTTCGGCATTATGTTAACGAAACATAACGCCGAAAATGAATCGCGTCTTACTCTTCGAAAATGGATTATCTTCTTTGCGGTTGTAGCATTTGGAGCGGTTATGTATTTCGCTGTTAATAATATTGATTTTGCAAATGAGAGCACACAAGGAAGTTTACCTCTCCATGAAAACAACACACTTCAAATCGGTACGCTTCTCTATTCAAAATATATTATCCCATTTGAACTAACTTCAGTTATTTTACTTGTAGCACTCGTTGGCGCGATTATACTTGCGAAAAAGGACGAGAAAGAGGAGGATTCCAATGAGTAGCGTTCCGGCTTCTGCATATTTAACACTTGCGATTATTTTGTTTTGCATCGGCCTATTTGGAGCTTTAACAAAGCGGAATACAGTAATCGTATTAGTTTGTATCGAATTAATGCTAAATGCTGCCAATTTAAACTTAGTGGCGTTTAGTAAATTAGGCTTATTTCCGAATTTAACAGGTCAAATTTTCTCACTGTTTACGATGGCTGTAGCGGCAGCGGAAGCGGCGGTAGGACTCGCTATTTTAATTGCTTTATATCGTAATCGTACGACAGTTCAGGTGGATGAAATGGATACGCTCAAAGGATAGCATTGTGACCGAAAAAGGGGGAAGGAAACAATGATCGATTATGCATGGCTCATACCGCTTTTCCCACTCGTTTCGTTTTTGTTACTTATTATATTCGGGAAGAAAATTAGAGAAGGAAGCAGTGTACTTAGTATTTTTTTCGTCTTTCTCTCCTTTATACTTGCGGTACTTGTGTTAATAGAAAGATTTTCAGAAGCAAGCGTGAAGCATAAGTGGGTGTGGCTTAGAGCTGGAGATGTGGATATATCATTTGGCTTTGAAGTGACTGCATTAGGAGCTTTAATGTTGTTTATCGTTACGCTTGTGAGTCTGCTTGTACATGTGTATTCGAAAGGTTATATGAAAGGTGATGAACGATTACCAACCTTTTACGCATATTTAGGACTCTTTACATTTGCGATGTTAGGGCTTGTTATATCAACGAATTTATTACAGCTTTATATATTTTGGGAATTAGTTGGCCTTGGCTCATTTTTACTTATCGGTTTTTATTTCTTTAAAGAAGAAGCGAAGGCTGCTGCAAAAAAGGCTTTTATTATGACCCGTATTGGGGATGTTGGTTTATTTATCGGGATGATTTTAATTTTTTGGTACGCAGGTAGTTTTGAATATGACGCAATATTTAGGGCGATTTATACAGGGGATCTACCTCCTTACATGATTACAATAACGGCGATATTAATTTTTATCGGGGCGATGGGGAAATCAGGTCAGTTCCCGCTTCACACGTGGTTGCCAGATGCAATGGAGGGGCCAACGCCCGTGTCGGCACTTATTCACGCGGCGACGATGGTTGCAGCGGGCGTATATTTAGTAGCGACGATGTTTCCATTATTTTCGGCAAGTGCGGTAGCGATGCAGACAGTGGCAATTGTCGGAGCTTTCACTGCAATCTTTGCGGCCTCTATCGGCCTTGTACAAACAGATATAAAGAGAGTACTTGCTTATTCTACAGTTAGCCAGCTCGGGTATATGATGCTCGCGTTAGGTTCTGCTGGTTATGTAGCTGGTATATTCCATTTGACGACACATGCTTTTTTTAAAGCACTACTATTTTTGGCAGCAGGAAGTGTAATTCATGCCGTGCATACGCAAAACATTAACAAAATGGGCGGTTTACAGAAGAAGATGAAAGTAACTGGTACGCTATTTTTGATAGGTACACTTGCAATTAGTGG
This sequence comes from Bacillus sp. CH_48, assembly GCF_038008465.1. Classification (NCBI taxonomy): domain Bacteria; kingdom Bacillati; phylum Bacillota; class Bacilli; order Caryophanales; family Bacillaceae; genus Bacillus; species Bacillus sp. CH_48. Next base: position 1,731,361 of record NZ_JBBOZF010000001.1, read on the forward strand.
GGTTCCACTCCTTTCTGGGTTCTTTAGTAAAGATGAAATTTTGGCTGCGACTTGGATGAATGGTAATTACTTTTTATTCGTATTAGCAGTAATTGCGGCATTCTTAACGGCATTTTACATGTTTCGTCTATACTTCCTTGTCTTTACTGGGGAAGCGAAGACGAAGGAAGATGTGCATGAGTCGCCCCGCGTTATGACGTATCCAATGATTGTTCTCGGCGTTCTCGCAGTAGTGGCAGGATATATAAATACACCATGGTTTGGGACGTTTCTCGGAGATTGGTTGACGAAAGATGTAGGGTTTAAGGTTGAAGAAGCGCATGGACCAGTTTGGATTATGATTGTTGCGACGCTCGTTTCATTTGCGGGAATCGCTCTTGCATATTTCATATATGGCAAGAAATCAATTTCTAGAGAGTGGGCTGGGGGTACGGGAACCTCGCTTTATAATCTTTTGAAAGAAAAATATTATGTGGATGAACTATACAACATGACGGTGATCCCTATTACGAAAGGAATCGCTCGTGTGCTTCGCTTATTTGAAGTGTATGTAGTCGAAGGAATTGCAGTTTTAATTGGAAGTGTAGTTAAAGGAACAAGTAATCTTGGATCGAAGCTTCAAAACGGGAATGTACAAGTGTACGGTACTGTAACGGCTGTTTCGCTCGCTGTACTCGTCATTATTTTGCTCTATACGGGAGGGGATTTACGATGAATGATTTGTTGTTAACGTTCTTCATTTTTTCCCCGCTTTTAGGAATTTTATTGCTTGTATTAACACCGAAAAAGGAATTGCGTACAGTGCGGGCGCTTGGCTTATTTGGGACGGCACTTCCATTTGGAATCGCCATCGTCCTCGCTTGTACATATGCTTCTGGAAAGAGCTTGTCACTATTTGATGAAAAGGTGAAATGGATTAAGTTCGGAGATTTTACAGCGGTGGATAAAAGGTGGTTTTCTATTTATTACGAGCTCGGTATTGATGGTTTGTCGCTTGTCATGATGGTACTGACGGCTCTTCTAGCGATGCTTGCAGCAATTGCAGCCTTTTCTATTAAAAGCAATTTAAAAGCATTTTATATGCTGTTACTCATGCTAGAAATAGGGATGCTCGGCGTCTTTGCTGCTCAAAATTTAATGTTGTTTTTTATCTTCTTTGAAATTACGTTGCCACCCATGTTCTTATTAATTGGGAAGTGGGGAAAATTGTCGAGTGAAAAGGCTGCTTATAGTTATTTAATATATAACGGTATTGGCTCAGCTATTTTGCTCATTGTTTTCTCAATTTTGTTCGCGAAAACAGGTACAACAAATATTGTGGAGCTGAAAGAGATATTAAGAAGCGTAAGCGCAGGGGGAGAACTCGTCATCCCAAGTAGCTTGCAGCTTGGTGTATTTATTGCCATAATGATTGCCTTTGCAATTAAACTACCTGTTTTTCCGTTGCACCGCTGGATGGTCAATGTACACATAGAAGCGCATCCAGCTGTAGTTATGCTTCATGCGGGTGTTTTGTTAAAGATTGGAGCGTACGGTATTATTCGCTTCGGGAAAGGGTTATTCCCGGAATATTTTCACGATGTTGCAACGCTAATTGCGATATTAGGCGTAATTAATTTATTATACGGTGCCTTTTTAGCGCTCATCCAAACGGACTTTAGGAAAGTACTCGCTTACTCTAGTATTTCGCATATGGGAATTGTATTAATGGGACTTGCGTCACTTAATGCACCTGGTACACAAGGAGCGCTATTCCAAGTTGTATCACATGGTTTAATTGCAGCCTTGCTCTTCTTCTTACTAGGTGTTATAGAACAACGATTTGGAACTTCGGATATTATGGTGCTAGGCGGACTTGCGAAAAGTGTACCGATACTTAGCGGATTCTTTTTAGCAGGAGGAATGGCATCGCTTGGACTACCAGGGATGTCTGGGTTTGTTAGTGAATTTCTTGCCTTTCTTGGTTTATTTCAAGGAGAGCCCGTCATTGCTGCAGTCGGTGTGATTGGCATCATTTTAACCGCTGTATACGTATTAAGAGCGACACTTCAAGTGACATTTGGAAAGAAAGAATGGGAAGCAAAATCTGATATACACGGATGGGAGTACGTCCCTGTTTTACTACTTATCTTTTGTATTATTGCAATTGGAGTTATGCCAGAGATACTAGGGGATCCGCTTCAAAATACATTGAAAACATTGGGGGTGAAGTAGGATGGATATGAATACGTTACTTAGCTTATCGTGGCATCTAATGGTGCCAGAATTTATTATTCTCGGGGCCGCCATCCTTCTTTCCATATGTGATTTGTTTTTTAAGCTGAACCATAGATATGTAGCTCTTGGTGCGATCGCTGCCATCGTATTAGCAATTGTTTCATTAATTACGCTATATAGCGAACCAGCTGGAGATATTTTAAATGGATCGTTTGTGTTAGATGGATTTTCAAAAGGGTTTAAAACGTTGTTATTAGGCGCCTCATCTCTCATTTTATGCATCGCAATGAGCGATGATAAGAAGAATCCGATTGAAGATAAGGGCGAATATTATTACTTATTTTTAATGGCACTTCTTGGCGCGATGTTCATGGCTTCTAGTGTTGACTTTATCACCCTTTTCGTTGGTTTAGAGTTACTTTCACTTTCTTCTTATATTTTAGTCGGAATACGAAAAAAGAACCGTGCATCAAATGAAGCGGCAATGAAATATGTCATTAGCGGAGGAATTGGAACGGCGATCACGCTCTTCGGAATGAGTTATTTATACGGTATTACAGGTTCAACTAACATTGTAGATATGCAAAAGGTACTCACTGGGGAGCTCGCTAGTGGTATTCAGTTATTGCTAGCTCTCGCATTTCTTTTATTGCTAGTTGGTCTCTCATTTAAAATTGCCACAGTGCCGTTTCATATGTGGGCACCTGATGTGTATGAAGGAGCGACTACACCTGTTACCGCTTTTCTTGGAACGATTTCTAAAATTGCTGGGTTCCTACTCATTATTCGTTTGTTCCTTATGGTTTTTGCAAGTGTATTAATACAAGGAGATATGCAATCTTTATATGGGCATATGAGTATATATATTGCGGTGCTAGCAAGTATTACGATGATTGTTGGGAATGTAGTCGCGTTAAAACAATACAACATAAAACGTTTATTTGCTTATTCAGGTATTGCGCATGCTGGGTATTTGCTCGTTCCACTTGTGGCATTATCACCATTTACGCTGGATAGCATGTGGTTTTATATGCTGGCATACATGCTTATGAATATAGGCGCGTTTGCCATTATCCACGGCTTAATCTTACAAAACGATAAGGAAAATATAACGATTTTCACCGGATTATATAAGAAATCACCATTTGCAGCGATCATGATGACAATCTTTATTTTATCGCTGGCCGGGATACCAGGGACGGCTGGCTTCATTGGAAAGATTAACATCTTTTTAGGCGCGCTTCATGTAGAGCCAGCACATTACGTACTAGCTTCGATTATGATGGGTACGACAGTTGTTTCATTCGTATATTATTTCCGTATTTTACAACAAATGTTTTTCCGCACCGGAGAGACAGAAGAGAGGATACGGTTACCGTTAAATATAAAGGTTGTTATGAGTCTTTGTGCAATTTCGATTGTAATACTAGGGATTATGCCGATGATTGGGTACAATTTCTTTTATGAATATTTTCCATTAATGAAAGATTTCTTCTTCTTAGGGAACGTGGTACAATAGTGAAAATAAAAGGTGTGGAGTCAGTACTCTGCGCTTTTTATTTTGTGTTAACTTGTAATGTAGATATACGTTTTTTGAAAGAAAATCACAATGTAAAATGTAAGATGTCTATTTGCATTTGAAAAAGTGTGGCTCCTACTTATTATGGTATCGTTTTTATATTCTTTCATAAGTAGTAGCTGAGTAAAAAGGGGTCGATTTTTTGGCACAACTTTTAGGGCAACAAGCACTGATTGCCATTGTTTCGCATTTATTGTTTATTACCATTACGTGGTGGGCTTTGCAAGGCATTCACATTGAGCGTTTAATGAAGTCCGGAAAAGTGCTGCAGACGCGAGTATTACTCATCTTAATTACAATTGCAATTGGGACATCTGTAAGTAACTTTTTCCTTGATTATTTAGGCTATTCGAAGAGTTTAACGTATTTAGTAAAGTAAGTGTATAGAACCTCAAATCTCCGTTAACAATGGGGATAGGAGGGGATGAAATTGAAGCTTAAAGCCATTCTTATTGTTGCACTTAGTGTTGTTTTATTTTTGGTTGGATATAGAGAGATGAAACCGATAAGCGATGAACAGAAAATGGAGAGCATGATTAAGGCTTTAGAGAAAAATGATGCTAAAGTAGAAAAATGGTCATGGTTAGCTAGAGAAACAAAAACAATTTCTAATATACATACGTTTCAAAAGTTGTTAAACGATGTGAAGGACAAGGCAAATATTCAAAAGTGGGAAGTAGAGCAATCTCCAGATGGATATAAAGCTACATCCTATAAAAAGTTTGCTTCTCATGAAGAACGAGTAGTAGTAACTTGGAGTAAAGAAAATACTAAAGAAAACACTTTCATTATCTTTGAAGTAAGTGGGGCGAAATGGGACCCGAAGTATGTTCAAAAAGTGAATAAAATTTTTAGTGAAAAACCTATAATTTACACTTGTGTTCAAGGTGTACTGAATGATAAGATTGAAGGTGTTTTGCAAAATAAAACCAATCAGGTTTTGAAAGATCTTTCAGCAAGAGCGATCGAACAAGTAGAAGAAAGAGCATTTGTGTCAGTCTCCGCATACAATAAAAAGTGGGATGACGCTCTTTCAACAAATAGAGAGAAAATAAATGTGCAAATAGCAATACGTTCTACAGACAACAAAGATACAATTGTGGTTGGCACACCGATCATAACTTCTGAGTATTGAGTGAATAGATACTGAAAAAAGGACACGGAGGGGAATAATTTGGAAAAGATCATCGTCCGTGGCGGAAAGCGGTTAAACGGCACAGTGCGTGTTGAGGGCGCAAAAAATGCTGTATTACCTATAATCGCTGCAGCCCTATTAGCGAGTGATGGAAAGAATGTACTATCTGAAGTACCAGTTTTGTCTGATGTATACACAATTAATGAGGTATTACGTCATTTAAATGCTGAAGTCGTATTTGAAAATAATCAAGTAACAATCGATTCTTCTAAAGAACTAAACATTGAAGCACCATTTGAATATGTACGTAAAATGCGTGCATCTGTTCAAGTAATGGGACCATTATTAGCACGTAATGGTCGTGCTCGTATTGCACTTCCTGGTGGATGTGCAATCGGTTCACGTCCAATTGACCAACATTTAAAAGGCTTCGAAGCAATGGGAGCAAAAGTACAGGTTGGTAACGGTTTTGTTGAGGCATATGTTGAGGGAGAACTAAAAGGAGCTAAAATCTACTTAGACTTCCCAAGCGTAGGCGCGACAGAAAACATTATGTCTGCAGCTACATTAGCAAAAGGGACAACAATTCTTGAAAACGCAGCGAAAGAACCAGAAATCGTTGACTTAGCTAACTTCTTAAATGCAATGGGAGCGAAAGTACGCGGAGCTGGAACTGGAACGATTCGTATCGAAGGCGTTGATAAATTATATGGTGCAAACCACTCTATTATTCCTGACCGTATTGAAGCGGGAACATTCATGGTTGCAGCAGCAATTACTGGTGGAGACATCTTAATTGAAAATGCTGTACCTGAACATTTACGCTCAATTACAGCGAAAATGGAAGAAATGGGTGTTAAAATTATTGAGGAAAACGAAGGTGTACGTGTTATCGGCCCAGATAAGTTAAAAGCGGTTGATATTAAAACTATGCCTCACCCAGGTTTCCCAACAGACATGCAATCACAAATGATGGCATTATTACTACAAGCTGATGGAACAAGCATGATTACAGAAACGGTATTCGAAAACCGCTTTATGCACGTTGAAGAATTCCGTCGTATGAATGCTGATATTAAAATTGAAGGTCGTTCTGTTATTATGAACGGTCCAAACAGCTTACAAGGTGCTGAAGTAGGCGCAACTGATTTACGTGCTGCAGCTGCATTAATCTTAGCTGGTTTAGTATCAGAAGGTTATACTCGTGTAACTGAGTTAAAACATCTTGACCGTGGTTATGTAGATTTCCATAAGAAATTAGCTGCATTAGGTGCAACTATTGAACGTGTAAACGAAAAAGTAGAAGAAGTGAAAGAACAAGAAGTTTCTGATCTTCACGCTTAATTGAAATAGTCTCTATGTCTTTTGACATAGGGGCTATTTTTTTGGGTTATTACTGTTATAGTCAATAAATTCTATACTTATGCACGTACCAGTAAAAATATTTAGAAAATTTCCGTTTTATGCTCTTCCTCCTTAAGTATGTTCTAAAAGAAAGAGTTGTTCCATAAGAATGAATGGAGTAAAGCTTTTATATTGGGGGAAAATAGGATGAAATTTTCAAAGCCACTTTTTATTACAGTAGCGCTCTTAATAGCGCTCGTTATCATTGTACCTGCAGCCCTTGTTATCCCATTTGCGAAAGCAAAAGTAGGGGAAGAAACGGCCTCTAAAACTCCTCCAGCGATAGAAAGTATACCAGCTCCAGGAAAAGTAGATACAGCGGTTCAAGTTGCTGTATATCGTGAGAAACAGAAGAAGGTAGAATCATTGCCTATGGAGGAGTATGTGACCGGTGTAGTAGCTTCTGAGATGAATGCCAGTTTTGAAATAGAGGCACTGAAGGCACAGGCATTAGCAGCGAGAACATTTGTAGTACAACGTATGCTAAGCGGAGGAAAGAAGAATAATGCGGACGTGACAGATACGGTGAAAGATCAAGTGTACAAAAGTAAAGAAGAATTGAAGAAACAATGGGGTAATAACTACGAAAATAATTTGAAGAAAATCGAAGAAGCCGTTTCGAAAACAGCAGGACAAGTTTTAACATATGATGGAAAACCAATTTCAGCATCCTTCTTCTCAACGAGTAATGGCCGGACAGAAAATGCAGCTGACTATTGGGGAAATGATTATCCGTACTTGAAAAGTGTAGATAGTCCGTGGGATCAAGCCTCTCCAAAGTTTACGAGCGAGCAAACATTTACAGTAGCTGATTTTCAAAAGCGCCTCGGTGTGAAAGTGCTAGCAGACGGGAAGGTTGGAAATATTAAAGACCTTACGGAAGGAAAGCGCGTAAAGGATGTAGCTTTTCAAGGAAAAACATTAACAGGAAAAGAAGTTCGTGAAAAGTTAGATTTACGTTCTTCTGATTTCACGTGGAAACAACAAGGGGATAAAATCATCATTACAACGAAAGGCTTCGGCCACGGAGTTGGTATGAGTCAATACGGGGCGAACGGTATGGCAGCAGAAGGAAAGAAATATACAGATATCGTCGCTCATTACTATAAAGGCGTTGAAATAAAGACGATGAATGATTATGAAGGAAAATTGATGGTGAAGAAATAGGTGTCAGAACTCTGGCACTTATTTTTTGTTTAAAATATCATAATTTTCCATTAACTGTTTGATATAATAGGATAAAAAGGCATTTGGGGGAGATGAAATGGTGCTACTGGAGTTGAAACAGTTAGGGAAAACGAACCAATTACCGGTAATTGACCTAAAAGTCGCGAAAGGACAATGTGTTGTTTTGCAATGCAATAATCATACAGCTAAAGTGTTGCACCGCATCATTATAGGCGAAGAAGAAGCGTCGACTGGCAATGTACTGTTTGAAGGGGGAGCAATTGGAAAGAAAAATTATCCACGCATCGGCTTTTGTTTTTTGAAAGATGAGGCATATGATCGTTTGAAGGTGAAGGAATACTTTAAGTTTTTAATAGGGCTTTATGAATCAAAGATAAGCATAGAAGAAGTTGTGCAGTCTGTTGGTCTCCTAGATAAACTAAACGTTAAAATAGAAAAACTATTGTTTTCAGAGAAGCGTCGTCTTCATATTGGACGAGTGATGATTCATAATCCGGATTTAGTTGTTTTGGAAGAACCGGAGCAAAATGTAGATATAGAGAGTACGATCATTATTCGAAAAGCAATCATGAAAATGAAAGAACAAGGAAAGGCGATTTTTATTACGTCATCATTTCTATCGGATGCCCTTTCGTTAACAGAGGATGTATACATATTAAACAACGATGGTGTGAAAAAGATAGAAATTGAGCAAGAGGAAGTGGAAGAAGTCGGTGAAGAAAAAGTCATTCAAATGATTCCGCAAATGAAATTAGAAAGAATACCAGCGAAAGTGAACGATAAAATCATTTTACTTGATCCGATGGAAATCCATTTCATTGAAACGCAAAACGGAGTAACGCATATTCACGTTCGTGAAGGTGATTTCGTATGTGCATTAACATTAAGTGAACTAGAAATGAGATTAACAGGTTTTGGTTTCTTTAGATGTCATCGCTCGTATCTTGTGAATTTACAAAGAGTACGAGAAGTGATTACGTGGACTCGTAATAGTTTTAGCTTAATTTTGGATGACGAAAGAAAAAGTTCAATTCCGCTTTCAAAAGGACGCATGGATGAATTAAAAGGCGTGATTGGGCTATAAAAAGTGCTCCAATAAGCTTAACATGCGATTCATTCACCGGTAAAAATACTCCTTTTACCGGTATTTTACTGCGTAAACCCTTTGTTTTTCATATGATTGAGTCAAGAAAAGCGAAACAAACGAACGAAAAGCGCTAAAGCGACTTTCATCTATAAAGAAGAAAAACAAAGGGGATGACGAAATGACATTGGCAATTGAAATGAAAGATGTAATGAAAAGTTTCGGCGGAAAAACGGCACTTCGAAATGTAAATATTGAGGTAAAGCAAGGAGAGATTTTCGGATTCCTCGGACCGAGTGGATCTGGTAAGACGACAACGGTAAAAATTTTAACTTCTCAATTGCTTCATAGTGTTGGAACAGTAAGAGTATTAGGGAAAGATATTACAGGACCAAGTAGCATCAATTACAAACGAATTGGTATTTTAACAGATAACAGCGGCTTATATGAAAGACTTAGTATTTATGATAACTTACTATTATTTTGTGACCTATACGATTGTAAAAAAGAACGAATCGATGAAGTACTAGCACAAGTAAATTTATTAGATGATAAAAAAACACCAGTAAAGAAACTATCAAAGGGAATGAAGCAACGCGTCACACTAGCAAGAGCAATCCTTCATAAACCAGATATCCTCTTCTTAGACGAACCAACATCTGCACTCGATCCAGTAAACGTACAAAACATTCATAAAATCTTAAAAGACTTAAATGAAGAAGGAACGACCATTTTCTTAACGACTCACAACATGGATGAAGCAGAAACGCTTTGTAACCGTATTGCCTTCCTTTGTGGCGGAGAAATTGTAGCGCTTGATACGCCAGAGAACCTGCGCTTACAATACGCTAAGGATCAAATAGAGGTCGTATTAAAAGATAACCAAAAAGAAGTAGTGCAAAAAGATGAATTAGGCGCAAAACGTATTTCAGAATGGATGAAAAAGGGCGAACTGTTATCTATTCATTCACACGAACCAACGCTAGGCGATATCTTTATTGAAGTTACTGGGAGGGGATTATAATGACATTTTCAATGAAACGGTTTTCGGCTATTGTAAGAAAAGAAATAAATGATGCAGGTAAAAACTCACAAGTTATATTAATGGCGCTATTACCTATTCTACTTGCTGTATTCTATAGTAATATGGATTCTATAAAAGAGTTCTTTGCAGGTTTTGTTATTGTAATGACGATTACCATGGTGGGAAGTTATGTGCAAGCAATTATTATTGCAGAGGAGAAGGAAAAACACACGTTACGAGTATTGATGTTGTCTCCAGCAAGTCCAATAGAAGTTATTTTAGGTAAAAGTGTATTAACTGTATTTTTTGTACTAGCATCTAGTTTTATTAGTTTAGTGATTTTAGATACTTTTAAAGGAAATATTGGTATGCTAGTTATTATTATTTTAATAGGAACATTGTTATGTGTCGTTTTAGGTACTATAGTTGGCTTACTATCCCAAAATATAGCACAAACATCTATATTGGGGCTTCCGATTTTTATAATATTCATAATGGGGCCGATGCTACAAGAAATGGTTAAGAATGAATTTATTATAAAAGTAGTTAATCTTCTTCCGACAAATCATGTTATGGAGGCATTGCAAAAAGTTATAAAGGGAGAAGGGTTTATTGCGATTCAAGAACATATTTTAAACAATACAATTTGGACTATATGTCTTATCATTCTTTATATTATTGTGTACAAAAAGAAACAATTAGACTAAAAACTGAGCCGAAACGCTCAGTTTTTTCTTTTTTTCTATCATTTCCTCGGAAATTTTACAATTCTTATACATATTTTTACATATTTTGTCGAAAAGTAATTAGTTATACGTTGTATAGGATACATGAATATTGTTCAAAATGATTGCTGAGGTGATGATGGAATGCGAGGAAGAAATAATAAAAAGTCGCAAAAGGTAGTACATTTATTTCAGAAAAGATGGGTGTTTCCGGCACTATACATTGCTTGTGCAGCGGTAATCTTAATGGTTGCGCTATGGTTCCAAGGAGCTAATCCGAAGAAGACTCCAAACCACGATCAAGCAACACCGTATACACAATCGGAAGATCCAGCAGTACCAGTAACGAAATCTTCAGAAGTAGTGAAAATGCCAGCTGCCGCGAATGCGGAAGTAGTCGTACAGAAGAAATTCTATGAAGATGCAGCAACTGAGGCGGAACAAGAAAAAGCACTTGTCTTTTATAACAACACATATTCCCCAAACAAAGGAATTGACATTGCTGCGAAGAATGGAAAAGAATTCAATGTTGCTGCTGCTTTAAGTGGTACAGTAACGAAAGCAGAAAAAGATTCACTTCTTGGTTATGTTGTAACAGTTGATAGTGGAAATGGTGTAGCGGTATCTTATCAAAGCTTAGGCAGTGTGAAAGTAGAAAAAGGTGCAAGAGTTGCACAAGGTGAAGTATTAGGAACATCCGGTCTAAGTGCAATGAATAAAGAGGCAGGCTCTCACGTTCACTTTGAAGTACGTAAAGACAATGTGGCTGTGAATCCTGAACGTTACTTAAATAAATCAGTAACAGAAATTAAAGCTGATGCAGGTGCTGCAAAAGCTACGAATGCTTCTGGTAAAAAAGCTGACGACAAATCTCAAAAAGAAGAGAAGTCAACGAGCACGAAACCAGAAAATAAAACAGAAGACAAGTCTCAAAAAGAAGAGAAATCAACAAGCGGTTCAACTAGTGACAAAAAAGAAGAACCTAAGAAAGAAGAAAAATCAACAAATGGTTCTACAGAATCATCTAACGATTCTTCTTCACAAGAATAAGAAAGTGAAAAAATCAGTTCTCATTAGGAGAGCTGATTTTTTTATTTCTATATAAAAATAATCAATTTCGAGAAAAAAGTTGCAAAAACAAGGAAAAATGACGAGATTCTCGAATATATATTACAAAAGGGAGGGGATACTGTGTCATTTTTATTTGTTCTGTCGACTGCTATTATTTTATTGTTTGTTTTATTCACTTTATATTATTATATTGCCGGTAAGAAAGAGGTTCCCCACCATCAGTTGTTAGAAGAAGAATTGGAACGAGAAGAATGACGCCTTTTATACAAGGTGTCATTTTTTTTGGCCATAATAGTCAGTTTTAACGTATTTCTCACAAAAAAATGTAATTTTTCTTAACTTAGTCCGCAAAAATAGTGAACATGTAGCATATATCAGTAGTGCGGGCAATACAATGGTATAAACCAAAGCAAAGAGAGTGTTTGAGGTGAGAAATCGTGAATCATTTCATTATAAATCCAAGAATGTTTAACGCTTACAAACAGCACTCACACTTACTTCTTAGTCGTATGCAGCGAGGCTCATTTCACCCTTCTCACATCCAAATTAGGGAGGCGAGTGGTGTGCACGATTACATCAAAGAGAGAACTATCAAGATTGGTAAGTATATCGTGGAGACAAGAAAGACAGTGCGTGTCATTGCAAAGGAATTTGGGGTATCAAAGAGTACAGTTCATAAAGATTTAACAGAACGTCTACCAGAGATTAATCCAGAGCTCGCAAATGAAGTAAAAGAAATTCTTGATTATCATAAGTCTATTCGTCATTTAAGAGGTGGAGAAGCAACAAAACAAAAGTATAGAAAAGAAGATGTAGAGAAGCCTGTACGTCAATAATGTTACAGTAGCAAACATTCCGTTCACATTCGGTAATATTTTTCAGAAGAATTCTTTTTGCGAATATTACGTTTCTGTTAAATTTATGATAAAATCAGAAATTAGGTGAAAAGAATTCGGGTGTAACCTGATTTTGAATATCGAGGAGGAAAAAACGGGAATGTTTGCGCGAGATATCGGAATTGACCTAGGTACGGCTAATGTATTAATTCATGTTAAAGGTAAGGGTATTGTATTAAACGAGCCATCTGTTGTGGCAATTGATCGTAATAGTGGTAAAGTATTAGCAGTCGGTGAAGAAGCGAGAAGTATGGTGGGACGTACGCCTGGTAATATTGTAGCAATTCGTCCGCTTAAAGATGGTGTAATAGCAGATTTCGAAATTACAGAAGCAATGTTAAAGTATTTCATTAACAAATTGGACGTAAAGAGCTTCTTTTCAAAACCTCGTATTTTAATTTGTTGTCCAACAAATATTACATCAGTAGAACAAAAAGCAATTCGTGAAGCTGCTGAACGTTCAGGTGGTAAAACAGTATTTTTAGAAGAAGAACCAAAAGTAGCTGCAGTTGGTGCTGGTATGGAAATCTTCCAACCAAGCGGTAACATGGTTGTTGATATTGGTGGAGGTACAACAGATATCGCTGTACTATCTATGGGTGATATTGTTACCTCTTCCTCTATCAAAATGGCTGGCGATAAGTTTGATATGGAGATCTTAAACTATATTAAACGTAAGTATAAGCTATTAATCGGAGAACGTACTTCAGAAGATATTAAAATTAAAGTTGGTACAGTATTCCCAGGTGCACGTAGCGAAGAACTTGAAATTCGCGGACGTGACATGGTAACAGGCTTACCACGTACAATTACAGTATGCTCTGAAGAAATTACAGAAGCATTAAAAGAAAATGCAGCTGTTATTGTACAAGCTGCAAAAGGCGTATTAGAGCGCACACCACCAGAATTATCTGCAGATATTATCGACCGCGGTGTTATTCTAACAGGCGGTGGAGCTTTACTACACGGTATCGACATGCTTCTAGCAGAAGAACTAAAAGTACCAGTATTAATTGCTGAAAACCCAATGCACTGCGTTGCGGTTGGTACAGGTATTATGTTAGAGAATATCGACAGATTACCAAAGCGTGCTTTGAGATAATTTGAAAGAACTAAGGCTAATGCCTTAGTTCTTTTTTTCGTTTTTGTATTTTTTTATTTTGATTTTTTGCGAAAATGGAAGGAAAATAGAGAAATATGAAGGAAACAGGTAAAATATTCATATATATGGTTAAATTTAATATTTCCTTATTTGAAAACGTTTATAATATAATGAGTCGAATACGACATTAAGGCAAATAATGTTTCAATACATATTGCCTTTCCCTAATTTGGGCATACACTCTTTTCCACCTCCGTGTCAGTTGCAAAAATGTGCAACTATTTTAATGGAATAGAGTGTGTGCATTTTTTTTAGGAAGCTGTGCTAAATATAAAATGTTACTTTGTAATGACAAACAATAAACAAAATGGGATAATAGCAATATGTCCGAGTGGTAAGACCAATATTACAAAAGGGGCGATTGTTACATGCTAAATATAGAACAAATTAAAGAAATCATTCCTCACCGCTATCCATTTTTGCTTGTTGATAAAATATTAGAAGTAGATGAAGGAAAAAGAGCGGTTGGGATTAAAAATGTATCCGCAAACGAAGAATTCTTTAACGGACACTTCCCTGACTATGCAGTTATGCCTGGTGTACTTATTGTAGAAGCATTAGCGCAAGTTGGAGCAGTTGCAGTATTAAAGAAAGAAGAAAACCGCGGAAGACTTGCTTTCTTTGCAGGTATCGACAATTGCCGTTTCAAAAAACAAGTACGACCAGGTGATCAGCTTCGTCTAGAAGTAGAAATGACACGCGTACGCGGCCCGATTGGAAAAGGAAAAGCAATCGCAACAGTAGATGGTGAAGTTGCATGTGAGGCAGAAATTACATTTGCGATTGGTGATAAAAAAGAATAGAAATTAAAAAATCTCCTTGTGAAAAGACAAGGAGATTTTTTAATTTCTGCTATATAACGATGAAACGATAATTTACAAACTAATCAGAAAATAACTTGTAAATAGATGGAAATTACCATATACTTACTTTATTATTTATCTAGAAAACAGGATAAGTGATAAAGGTAATAAAGAAATAAGGGCATTGTCATATTGTTAAGGTACTTAAATAAGACAAAGTAGAATGTTATTGATTATGATGAAATGTGGGGAACTCAGCAAGAATATTAATTAGACGTATGAAATCGAGCATAAAAGAGAGAAAAGGGAAATGTCGCATTTCACAAAAGGAGATTATGAATATGTTCGGGAGAAAGAAAAGAAAACCATTACGACAATTAATTACACATAAAGAGCCTAAATCGCGTATTACAGAACAATACCGTAACATTCGTACAAACATTGAGTTTACATCTGTAGATAATCATGTTCGTTCTATCATTGTTACTTCAGCAGATCCAGGTGATGGGAAAACAACAACAATCGCAAACTTAGCAGTTGTTTTCGGACAGCAAGGAAAGAAAGTTTTATTAATTGGAGCTGACTTGCGTAAGCCGACGATACAAAACTTATTTGCCATTCATAGTTCAAATGGGTTAACGAACTTATTATCAGGACAAGCAAAACTTATGCAATGCATTCAAAAAACAGATATAGAGAACGTATACTTAATGGCAGCAGGTCCAATCCCGCCAAACCCAGCAGAACTATTAGGAAGCCGGGCAATGGACGAGGCGTTGCTAGAAGCATATAACATGTTTGATATTATATTAATTGACACACCACCTGTCCTTGCGGTTACGGATGCACAAATACTTGCGAATAAATGTGATGGAATCGTACTCGTTGTACGCAGTGAAAAGACAGAAAAAGATAAAATCGTAAAAGCGAAACAAATATTAGATAAAGCATCAGGAAAAATACTTGGAGTCGTTTTAAACGATAAAAGAGAAGAAAAAGAGCAGTATGGTTATTACTAAAATAGAAAAAAGCCAATAAGGAATACTTGTTGGCTTTTTTCTCATTTTGAAATTTATTTCTCAAGTTACATAGCATAAAAAACATGATATGATAAATAATTTGGAAAATCATTGGAATGTGTTGTCATATTTAAGATTATTTTGTAAGATTAAACTTGTTTCTTGTGAACAAATATAGAACTGAATTATTAAAAATAAAAAATGTAAGATTTATATGTTATAATTTTTCCTATGTGTAAATTTTAGAAAGTTGGAGGAACTTATGGAAGAAACAATTAGTTTAAAAGAGTTATTTCATATCTTAAAAAAACGTTTAGCAATGATCCTCGTAATCGCATTTGGTGCAGCTATAGTAAGTGCTATCATTAGCTTCTTCTTTATGACACCAATCTATCAATCTTCGACGCAGATTCTTGTTAACCAGAAGAAGCAAGAAGGGGCAGCTATTCAATACAATGAGGTACAAACAAATATTCAATTAACAAATACATACAAGGTTATCATTAAAAGCCCTGTTATTTTGGATCAAGTGAAAGAAAAGCTAGGTTTAAATATAACAGTACAAGAGCTAAACAATAAAATTGAAGTAGCTAATGAGAAAGACTCACAAGTAGTGGCGGTAACTGCGCAAGATAAAGACCCAAAACTAGCTCGTGATATTGCTAATACAACTGCAGAAGTGTTTAAAGGTGAAGTTGCTAAAATTATGAGTGTTGATAACGTAACAGTGTTATCAAAAGCAGAAGTTGCAGAAAATCTATCTCCAATTAAACCACGTCCAATGCTAAATGTAGCAATCGCTTTCGTTATTGGTTTAATGGTTTCAATTGGTCTTGCATTCTTACTAGAATACTTAGATAACACAGTGAAAAAAGAAGAAGATGTTGAGAACTTACTTGGATTACCAGTGTTAGGTATCGTTGCTCGTATGGATGAAGAAACAATGAACGTGAAATCGCACGCTCCATCATCAAGAAAAGTGAGGGGACAAACAATTGGCTCTTAATTTATTTAAAAAGAAACAGAATCATCGTCAGCGTCGTCAATTAATTGCTCATCAACAACCGAAATCACCAATTTCAGAGCAATATCGTAATATTCGAACCAATATTGAATTTGCAGCTGTTGATACGAATTTACATTCACTAATGGTAACATCTGCGAACCCAAGTGAAGGGAAAACGACAACGACAGCAAATATGGCAGTTGTGTTTGCTCAACAAGGGAAAAAAGTATTATTAATTGATGCGGATATGCGTAAACCGGCAATGCATCAAATGTTCCAAGTAGATAATATTTTTGGACTAACGAACGTATTAACACATAGTGAACGTTTAGAGAAATGTGTGCAAACAACATTAGTAGATAATCTACACTTTTTAGCCTGTGGTCCAATCCCACCAAACCCGGCCGAATTGTTAGGCTCAAAGTCAATGAAAGAACTTCTTGGACAAGCATACAGTATGTACGATCTAGTTATTTTTGATATGCCACCAATTTTAGCTGTAACTGATGCGCAAATTATGGCAAATGTATGTGATGCTTCTATTCTTGTTGTTCGTAGTGAATCAACAGAGAAAGAAACAGCAGTAAAAGCAAAAGGATTGTTAGAATCGGCTAAAGGTAAATTGTTAGGTGTTGTTCTGAACGATCGTGAACGTGAAGAAGGCTTATATTATTACTACGGTGCAAACTAATTAAAAGAGTGAGATATGGTTGAAACATATCTCCTTTTTTCCCTTGAATATGAGATTTCTCATATTCAAGGGAAAAAAGATTTTTATATGAGAGAGGGAGGATAAAATAAATGATTGATTTACATTGTCACATTTTACATGGCATCGATGACGGTGCACAGACAGTAACAGATAGTTTAGCAATGGCGCAACAAGCCGTAGCAGAAGGAATACATACCATTGTTGCTACACCACATCATCAAAATGGCAAATATGTAAATGAACGTACCTCAATTATTCATCACGTAAAACAACTAAATGATGAACTACAACAATATAATATTCCACTTACTATTTTACCGGGGCAAGAGGTCAGGTTATATGGTGATTTATTAGAAGACTATGAAGCTGGTAAAATCGTTACTTTAAATGAAACAAATAAATATATATTCATTGAATTTCCATCGAATCACGTACCTCGTTATGCTGAACAATTATTATACGAATTACGTGTAAAGGGAATGATTCCAATTATTGTTCATCCAGAACGTAATGCCGAGTTAATCGAGCGGCCAGATAAGTTATATAACCTTGTAAATAAAGGGGCATTAACGCAAGTAACGGCGGGTAGTTTATTAGGGAAATTCGGTAAAAAAATTAAAAAGTTTTCACTTCAACTTGTAGAACATAATTTAACACATATGGTCGCTTCAGATGCACATAACACAACGTCAAGAGGATTTCATTTAGCGGAAAGCTATGAATTAATTGAGAAAGAATTCGGGATGAATGTTATGAGTGATTTAAAAGAAAATCCGTATTTATTAATTAGCGGGAAGGCAATTTACAAAGAAGATCCAGAACAAATCCGTCGTAAAAGATTGTTCGGTATTTTTTAAATAAGGAACTGGTGATGTCTCCTAACCGTTATCAATGGAGGCACTCGGTCGTGCTGTGGGTAGAAAATTTATTTTCGAACCTACCTTAGACGCTTGTCGTCGGGAGTATGACGTGAGGATGGGTTGGATGCCCATAATTTATTTCTAATAGAAACTCTACCTATGGAGTTATAAGTATGACTCTATAGGTAGGGTTTTTGTTATTGTTACATGTTAATAAATAGATTTATAGGGGGCCTATAATTGAAAAAAGTAAGAAAAGCGATTATCCCAGCTGCTGGTCTTGGGACAAGATTTTTACCAGTGACGAAAGCAATGCCGAAAGAAATGTTACCTATCGTCGATAAACCGACAATTCAATACATAGTAGAAGAAGCGATAGAATCAGGTATTGAAGATATCATTATTGTGACTGGAAAAGGAAAACGTGCCATTGAAGATCATTTCGATCATTCTTTTGAACTAGAACAAAACCTTTTAGAAAAAGGGAAGTATGAAATGCTTGAAAAAGTACAAGCATCTTCAAAAATTAATATTCATTACATAAGACAAAAGGAACCAAAAGGTTTAGGGCATGCAGTATGGTGCGCGCGTAAATTTATTGGAAATGAGCCATTTGCCGTGTTACTTGGTGATGATATTGTCCAAGGCGAAACACCATGTTTACGTCAATTAATGGACCAATACGAGGAAACACAATCATCTGTTATTGGTGTAAAAACAGTACCAGAAAATGAGACACATCGTTACGGTATCATT
The DNA here is from genome assembly GCF_038008465.1 of Bacillus sp. CH_48. Taxonomy (NCBI): domain Bacteria; kingdom Bacillati; phylum Bacillota; class Bacilli; order Caryophanales; family Bacillaceae; genus Bacillus; species Bacillus sp. CH_48. The sequence continues at coordinate 1,750,002 of NZ_JBBOZF010000001.1, forward strand.
GATCCAATCGAACAAAATGACCGTCGTTATCAAGTGCGTCAATTTGTAGAGAAACCAGCTCAAGGAACAGCACCATCAAATTTAGCAATTATGGGTCGTTACATATTAACACCGGAGATTTTTACATTTCTTGAGAACCAGCAAACAGGTGCCGGTGGAGAGATTCAATTAACGGATACAATTCAACAATTAAATGAGATTCAACGAGTATTCGCGTATGACTTTGAAGGAATACGTTATGATGTTGGGGAGAAGTTGGGTTTTATTACTACAAACCTAGAGTTTGGGTTGCAGAATGCTCAATTAAGAGAAGAACTTATAGAGTATATTAGCAATTTATTTCAAAACAGATTGGATAATTTTAGATAGAATAAGAGGTGCAGCATTATATGGCTATGAGAGAAATGAAAAAATATCCCCTAGATGAAACAATTGAAACTAATATTAACCTTCCTAATCATTACATTTATTTTACTTTAAAAAATACGGCTGATTTTCTTATGGCATTACTGGGTCTTGTAATTCTTTCGCCGATATTGTTACTTTTTGTTTTAGCTATAAAACTTGAGTCAAATGGCCCGGCTTTTTTTCTTCAAGAGCGTGTGGGATTAAACGGAAGAGTGTTTAATATAATAAAATTAAGGTCAATGTATATTGATGCTGAGAAAAATGGAGCACAATGGGCGAAGAAAAATGATGCTCGTGTTACAAAGATAGGTGCTTTTATTAGAAGAACTAGAATTGATGAGATACCGCAACTAATTAATATGCTAAAAGGTGATATGAGTTTGGTAGGACCTCGTCCAGAAAGACCAATATTTACTGAACAATTTAATAAAGAAATCCCTGGATTTAAAAATCGTATAGTTGTAAAACCAGGGATTACTGGGTGGGCACAAGTAAATGGTGGATATGATATTTCACCAAAGGAAAAATTAGAGTTTGATATTTACTACATAAAAAATTTAAGCCTATTTATGGACGTAAAAATAATATTTAAAACTATTAAGGTTATTTTTACTGGAGAGGGCGCTAGGTAAGAAGAGTAGAGGGTACCTTATAGAAAAACTAAAAAGTTAAATAACATTTTATATTAGAATGTTAATAGTTAAAAAAGATATATTTTAGAGGTGTAATGTATATGAGAGAATTGGTTTCAATTATTACTCCAGTCTATAATGCTGAAAAGTATTTGAGAAATACCATTGAATCTGTGATAAATCAGAATTATTCTAATTGGGAATTAATAATTGTTGATGATTGCTCCAAAGATAGCAGTCGATTAATTATTGAACAATATATGGAGTCCGAGAAAAGGATTAGGCTAATAGCTCTAGATGAAAATAGGGGAGTTACTTTTGCTAGAAATACAGCCATAAAGGCCGCTAATGGGAAATATATTGCTTTTTTAGATAGTGACGATTTGTGGCATCCTAATAAATTATCAATTCAGTTAAGTTTTATGCAGAAAAACAATTATGTTTTCTCCTTTTCAAGTTATGAATGGATGAATGAAGATGGGACAACGTTTAATAAAATAATCGAGGCGCCTAGTGTTGTTGACTATCATAGGTTATTAAGAGGTGGTAACCCAATAGGGTGTTTGACAGTTATGATTGATAAAGAACAGGTTGGAGATATCGAAATGCCAGATTTAAGACATGAGGACTATGCAACGTGGTTGAGTATCATGAAAAGTGGAGTTATAGCTTATGGAGTAAATGAAAATTTAGCTTCATATAGAAAATCAAATAATTCGCTAAGTTCAAATAAATTCAAAACCATTATATGGACTTGGAATATATATAGGAAAAATCAAAAACTTAGTTTTTTAAAATCAATGCAATGTTTAGTGATGTATATTTGTAATACATCACTAAAATATTTGAGGAAATAAATGTAAAATAAAAACCTTATTGGAGAAAAGCATATCCATTAGGGATATAAAAGAAAAAATATATCAATGTTTATGGTAGTATGTACTGCTTATTTGGTATGTACTTTTTAACAATTATGTTAGGGATAAATTATTAAGAGTTTAATATGTAAAATTGGAATGGTACCTAATAAAAAAGGAGTAATTATGAATATAGAAATGTTAGTATCCACGATGAATCAAACAAATTATAATTTGATTCATCGTATGAATATAAAAGATAGAGCAGTGATTATAAATCAGTTGACAGATAATAACATCCAAATCCCACGGAATTTGGATGAGGAAAAACTTAAATTTATTAATGTGCATGATAAAGGATTGAGTAAAAGCAGAAATATGGCAATTAAAAATTCAAGTGGCGATATTTGTGTGATTTGTGATGATGATTTATTTTATCATGATGATTATACAAATAAAATAAAAACAGCATATGAAGAAAATGCAGAAGCAGATGTAATAATTTTTTGTTACGATACAGATGGAAGACATAAGAAAAAATTTTACAAAGAAGCGAAAAGCCTTGGATATATAGATGTGATGAAAGTATCTTCAGTACAAATTACTTTTAGAAGAAAATCCATAATAGAGAATGACATCTATTTTGATGAGTTATTTGGAACTGGTTCTTCTTATTATCAGTGTGGAGAAGAGAACATTTTTCTTTTTGAATGTCTAAAAAAAGGGTTGAAAATTCATTTTGAACCTGTATCTATATTATCTATTGATAATAGTGATGAATCAACTTGGTTTAATGGTTTTAATGATAAGTTGTTTTGGGATAAAGGAGCAATGTTTACTGCATTAAGTAATAAATTTTATCACTTTCTAATATGGCAGTTTGCTATTCGTAAGTATAAGTTATATCGACATGAAACAAATTTCATTAAGGCAATTAACAGTATGTATAAAGGTCATAAAAATTATCTCAGTATCCATAGATAGAAGAATGCTAGATAATGTTAGGTAGGCAAGGGTATAAAAATTATATATTTTTATTAAGTATAATATATAATTTTTATGAAGTAATCGACATAATTTAAGCAAGTATTTGGAGTGAAGCAAATTGAAGTTATTTTTTGTAGGTGATTTTGATAGTGACAATGGGCCAGCTAGTGTTAACAAAGCGTTAAAAAAATATATGCCTAATAATACATTATATTCAATGGAAACTAAATTGTATAAAAGGATAATAGAATTGTATTCAAAGATAAGGAAGTCTGATGCAGTCCTTTTTTCAGGTTTGTCAAAAATTAATATTATTGGATTCAAAATTGCAAAATTACTGGGAAAAAAATCAGCATATTTAATGCATGGGAGCGCGTTGTTAGAAGGTAAAATAAATCAAAATTCTAACTCTAAATTGATTAATGTGGAGAAACAAACATTAAAAGTGGCACCGATTACTATTTGTGTATCAGAAAATTTTATGGAATCCATAAAGGTTAGTTATCCTCAGTGGATTGACAAATTAACTTTTGTAAATAATGGAATTGATTGGGGGATGATCGAAGCATCGGATTATGAGAATGTAAAAAGGGAACCTAAAACATTATTATGTGTAGGTGGAGGTGTCCCTTTAAAAAAAATTAAAGTAGTTTGTGAAGCTATTGATTATTTGAATACACATAAGAATTCTAATTTAAAGCTAATAGTTATAGGGGCTGTTGGAAAAGATACTAATAAAATTAAGTCATATCCTTTTGTGCAGTATATTGAAAAGGTAGCAAAAAAAGATATGGAATCTTATTACAAAAAATCATATTTGTATATTCAAAATAGTGAATTTGAAACGTTTGGCCTTGCAACAATGGAAGCCTTAATAGGCGGTTGTAATTTGCTCATTTCACAGAATGTTGGGGCAAAAGCGATTATTAATGGTTTAGAAGCAAATGATTTGATTAATGATGTCGATAATATAAAAGAGATTTCAAACAAAATAATGCATAATTTATTTAATAGTAACAATAATAGGTTGATCAATAGTATAAAAAAAGATCAAACATCAGTAGAAAGTTCTTATAAAAAAATAATGCATATTTTAGCAGAAGCAGAGTAGAAGTTAATTGTTATTTTTAGAGGAATTACTTGTAATTAGAATATCAGAGAAAAATAATTAATAAGGAAAATCTTTGGTGAAATATATGTCTATAAGAGTCGATAATACTGCAGTTTTAAAAATAAATAGTTTCATAATATCATTGATTGTCTTTTTAAATATTTATCAAATAGGTTTGAATTGGTTATTTGGTATCTCTTTTAACATGGCAATAGAGTATTTGTTCATTCCATTATTGTTCATGATAAATAAATTTCAATTGAAGATTTTTAGAAACTATAAACTTGTGTTTTATATGTATTTTATGATACTTTCATTTACTATTACATTTTATTTGAATAATAATGCCATGTTATCATATTATTTCAATCACTTTGTTTTATATGGATTGATATTATTAATTGTCTTCTTGTTCCCTATCAGTCATGAATACTTATATAAGTATATTTTATGGCATTCCTATGCTATAACGTTGATATATATGTCTGCATTATTTATGGGAAAAGTCAGCATTATACATGATTACATGACATGGGGATATTATTGTGTATTTGGTTTAAGCTTTATTTTAGGTGACGCAATTATAAATAAAAAGTTTTTTAAATTAATATGTTTAATTCCCTTGCTAGGAATAGCTTTTATTAATGGTCCTAAGGGAGCTTTTATTATAATAGCAGCTCTTCTAATAATCTGTTTTTATCAATTGACAAATAGTTGGTTAAAAAGGGTTTCAATGTTAATAATACTTTCGGTTTTAGCATTAAATTTTGTTGGCTTATTAAATGGATTAATAAAGATTCTTGAAAATATTAGTTTTACTGCAAATAGTTATTTCATTAATAGTTTAAAAAGTGTTTTATCAGTAGATAAAATTTCAGGCGTCTTTGATAATCGTGATTTCATTTATGGATATGGTATACATACGATAGAGGAGAATGTCTTTGGTATTGGAATAGGTAAATTTCAATCGACATATGGAGTCTTCCCACATAATATATTTTTAGACATATTTTCAACCTATGGTATTCTTCTGGGTGGTTTAATAGTTGTCTTTTTAGTATATGAAATAGTTACTTGTTTTATGGTTGTAAAAAATAAAAAACAATTAATAATATTTATAGTTGTTTTAAGTAATTCATTTAAGTTGTTAGTGTCAAAAACTTTTATTTATGATCCTGTATTTTGGCTTTTGATTTGTATTATGGCAGTTATAAAAGGGAAGAAGGATAGCTTAAGTAATAATAAGGTGTCTAATTGAGATTTTTTATATATTACATGAATATGGCTTTAGAAGGGATGAAAGATGGAGAACCTAACAATTTTTACACCTACATATAATAGAGGATATCTTATACAGCGATGCTATGAGAGTTTATGTCGGCAATCTAATAAAAATTTTGTTTGGCTTATTGTAGATGATGGTTCTATCGATAATACTGAACAAATAGTTAATTCTTTTATTAAGGAAAAGAAAATCAAAATAATTTATTCTAAACAAAAAAATAGTGGTAAACAAGTGGCACATAATACTGGTGTATTAATGTGTACAACAAAGATATTTGTTTGTGTAGATTCAGACGATTACTTGTCAGATAATGCAGTACAATTGATTTATGATACTTGGGATAAGATTGAAAGTGATAGAAAATTAGCTGGTATAATTGCTTTAAAAGGAAACACCTTTAGTGAAGTAGTAGGTACAGAGATGCCGAATAATATTGAAAGATCGTCTATCTTTAATCTCTATGAGAAGTATAAATTTAAAGGTGACGCAATGTTGGTATTTAAAACAGATATTTTAAAAAAGCATTTGTTTCCTGTTTTTGAAGGAGAAAAATTTATTACGGAAGCTGTTGTCTATGATCAGATAAGCCAGAAATATGAGATGAAATTATTAAATAAAGTCTTGTATTTCTGTGAATATTTAGATGACGGATATTCGAAAAATATACAGTCAATTCATAAGAAAAATCCTAAAGGATATATGTATTTTTTAGAGCAAAGAATTGAAAACGCAAGAGATTTAAAAAGTAAATATAAAGCAGTTTCATATTATATTGCAGGGTGTTTAGAAATAAAAAGTATATCAGCCTATATAAATTGTGATTTTGGTTTCTTAAAATTTATTTCGCTCCCAAAAGGTTTAATTATATATATAAAGCCAATTATAAAGAATAAATTAGTTAAGTATAACATAATAAAATTCTAATACATTGAGGTGAAAGCATTGAATAATGCTAAGGTAAGTATAGTAATTCCAACTTACAAAAGGGCGGATAAAATTGTAAGAGCTGTGGAGAGTTGTATTAACCAAGATTATAAAAATATAGAAATAATAGTTGTGGATGATAATGGAGATGGTTCGGAATTTAGAGCCAAGACCAAATCTTTAGTCAGTCCATATATTGAAAAGTACGGGGTTAGATATATAGAACATGAAGAAAATAAGGGTGGAGCAGGCGCTAGAAATACGGGAATCAGGGAGGCAACGGGAATTCTGATTTCTTTTTTAGATGATGACGATGAGATATTACCTAACAAAATTTCAGAACAAGTTGAATTATATAATCGACATAAAAATGAAAATGTAGGACTAATATATTGTTATTGTGAAGCAGTAAATGCAAAAGGTGCGCATAAACAGTACTACAATAATGATTTGCAAGGAAATCCCTTATATGAAAACATGTTGGGATGTATCGCTGGAACTTCATTATGGCTTTGTCCGAAACACGTATTAGAAGATGTGGGGTATTTTGAGAATACACCTTCTAAGCAAGATACAATATTATTATTGAAAATTTTAGCTGCAGGATATAATGTTTTTAGAGTTGATCAACCATTAGTTAAATATTATGAATATAATGATGGGAAAATTAGTGGTATAGGTTTAAATAATATTAAAGGAGAATGTAATGCACGGGTATTTAGTAGAAAATATTACTATAAGTTGAACAATGTAAATAAAATGTTAAATGTAGAATATGCATTCTCTAAAAAATTATTAACTTTATATTTATTAAATGGACTAAATGATTTGGCTAAGGAAGAATTAAAAAATATGATTACCCTTAAACGTTATTCTTTTAATACTTTAAAAGGAGTATTAAAATACAACTTTAAAACTATTTATAAAATATTTATAAATAATAAAAATAAAAGGCTTACTTAAAATGAATAATGTAAAAAAGTTTAAAGTTAATAAATTCACCAGTAATACAATTTGGTTAATATTAGAGAAAATTTTTCAATTAATTTTAGGTTTAGTTGTAGGAATCTGGACAGCTAGATATTTAGGGCCTTCAAATTATGGAATATTAAATTATGGCGCCTCATTTATCGCTTTTTTTTCTGTAATATGTAGCTTAGGGTTAGAAAATGTAATCATTAAGTATTTTGTTGATTATCCAAGGAAAAATAATATAATTCTCTTTTCCGCTATAATAATTAGATTTGTTACCTCGATAATATCTATATTAGTGATTTGTTTGATAGTTTCAATAACTCATTATGATGAAAAACTAGTTATTGCTGTTATAACATTACAATCATTAGCTTTAATATTTAATTCCCTTGATACAATTGATTATTGGTTTCAATCGAGATTAATGTCCATGTATGTGGTAATAGCAAAGTCAGTCACGAGGTTTATTGTTAGCATTTGGAAAGTGTATTTACTAATTTCAAATGCTTCATTACAACTTTTTGCCTTATCAAGTTCAATTGAAGCTATGATTCTAGGTGTGATTTTATTAGTAGTCTATTTTAAAAAAAATCCCATTAACTTCTCTTTTTCCAAATATTATTCAAAAGAGCTGTTTTTGAATGGCTATCATTTTATTTTATCAGGTCTTTTAGTAACTCTCTTTACTCAGATGGATAGAATTATGTTGGGAAATTTGATTGGACAAGAAAGTGTTGGGATATATTCTGTTGCATCAAACATAGCGACTTTGTGGTATTTTGTTCCATTAGCTGTGATTAACTCTGCTAGACCAATTATATTAAAAATGAAACAAATATCTATAGTAGAATACCAAGAGAAATTAAAGCAATTGTATGCATTTATTTTCTGGTTAGGGTTACTAGTATCTTTATTTATTACAGTATGCTCTAATTTGATAATACAAACATTATACGGACAACAATATATTGAAGCAGCTATTCCACTTGCGATTTTAATATGGGCGAGTGTTTTTTCTTTGTTAGGAACTGCTCGAAATATTTGGATAGTAAGTGAAGGAGTTAACAAGTATACAAAATATTATTTTTTAATAGGTATGTTTGTGAATTTTGTACTTAATTACATCTTTATAAATTACTTTGGTGTAGTAGGTTCTGCTGTAGCAACTTTAATTGCCCAAATCATTACTACAATTGTGGCCCCATTGTTTTTTGCAAAAACAAGAGAATCTACATATTTAATGAGTCAAGCAATGATGTTAAAGGGTGTAATACCAAAACGAAAAGCGGAGAAATAATTAAGAATTTTTACGATAGATAAAATATACTCTATAGTGTTAAATTAATACTATTTATAGTAATTATAAGCAGTTAAAATATAGTAGTAAAACTTATTTTTTAGGATCTTAAAAGAAATTTTAAGGATAATTTTACTATTTTAGTAGATTAGTGCAAAAATTATTGATAGATAAGGAAGATAATAATGAAAATAGCTGTAGCTGGAACTGGATATGTTGGATTAGTAACTGGTGTGTGTCTTGCAGAACATGGACATTTCGTTTCTTGTGTAGATATGAATGAAGACAAAATACAACTCTTAAAATCTGGAAAATCTCCAATTTATGAGCCAGGGCTTGAAGAGTTAATGGTTAAAAATATGGATAAAATTAAATTTACTACAAATTATAAAAAGGCTTATAAAGATGCTGATGTTATTTTTATAGGTGTGGGGACCCCTGAGAAAGCAGATGGTTCAGCTGATTTACAGTATCTTTATTCGGTAGCGGTTCAAATTGCAGAAAGTGTTGAAAAAGATTGTATTGTAGTGGTGAAATCAACAGTTCCTATTGGTACTAATGAACGGTTAGAATACATTATCAAAAATAATCTTATGAATGATGTGGTTATACATGTTGCATCAAATCCAGAGTTTTTATCACAAGGTTCGGCAGTTAGGGATACATTACATTCTTCAAGAATTATTATCGGGGCAGAAGAAGAAAGTGTAGCGGATATTTTAAAAGAAGTATATAAAGATTTTGGTGCACCTATATTGGTAACGAGAAGACGAAGTGCAGAAATGATTAAGTATGCATCTAATGATTTCCTTGCGCTTAAGATTTCATATATTAATGAAATTGCTAACCTATGTGAAATTGTCGGTGCTGATATTGATGATGTAGCTAAAGGCATGGGATATGATAGTAGAATAGGGAATAAATTTTTGAATTCAGGTATAGGTTATGGTGGTTCCTGTTTCCCAAAAGATACTAAAGCGTTACATTGGTTAGCTAATTTCCATGACTATGAATTAAAAACGATTAAAGCAGCTATAGATGTTAATGAGAATCAAAAAATAAAATTAATCAAAAAATCACGTAAATACTTTGAAAGTTTAAACGATGTAACAATTGCTGTTTTAGGTTTAACCTTTAAACCAGGGACAGACGATTTAAGAGAGGCACCATCTTTAGTTAATATACCTATTATGTTAGACGCTGGAGCGAATGTGAGGGTTTGGGATCCGGTTGCTTTTGATAGGTTTAAGGAAATGTACCCTAATGAAATAACATATTGTGCAACTATTGAAGATGCATTATTAGGAGCAGATATATGTTTTATTTTTACTGAATGGGAAGAAATAAAAGATTTTGAAATATCTAAGTATGGGGATTTAATGAAAAATCCAATAATTATAGATGGAAGGAATTGTTATGAATTAGATATTATCAAAAAGGATAATGTTATTTATGATTCCATTGGAAGAGAGACGATTAATAATTTAAAATATAGCATGTCCTAAAATCTAGAATATGTATAACGGTTAATGATAGTTGAATAAGTATGAGGGAATTTTTCTATATTAGTTTAGTTTGGTAAAATAGGGTTTTTATTTCTATGCAATAAAAACCCTATTTTAATTTGGAATCTTCATACTCTATACGTCAGTGTTATTTGGGATTTGGGGTATAGGAGAGAAAACTGCATATGCTTTTGTTTATACAGTTTCATGTAGAATGTAATTATTGTTTTTTTCTTTGAATTTTGCACTAGCTGGTATAAGAAAAAAGTTTTGTTTTGGATACTTGGTATTACCTTATTTGTTGGTGGCCTAGATATGTCGATAGCAACTGTAGAAAAACTCTTAAATATCCCTAGCAATTATTGTATCGAAGTGAATATGGAGGGATTTAGAGATATTGTAGCTGTAGTAGATATTAATAATGTCTTAGAGTTTTCCTTGGAAGAAAAGTGTTTTAAAAAAGGAATATTCACTTAACTGATGATTAAGCTTTAGCTTATGCATGCATAGAGAAGAGCCACATGGTGACTTTGGTCATCAAATGCGTCAATGTCAAGTTATGCAAACTTATCTTCGTTAGCTCATTATGTAGAGATGCTTATAGCAATTCAACAAAATGTGAAAATAAACTTAATGCAAGATTAAAATACTTAGTATGCAAAAGAATCATAAAGATTGCTTGAAAAAAAGTGAAGATATTCAAATCCCAGGTGATGGTCATAAAGCATCTGATAGTATCTACTATTATGTTTCAGATTTAGCGAAACAAAATTTAACAAATAAATTACGAACACATCTTGACTTAAATAAGTGAAAAAAACAATTCCTTTGGAAGGAGTTGTTTTTTTGTAGGCTTATATTGTGAGATAAATAGATAAGTCGAATTAATGAATAAGAAAGTAGTACTTGCCTTATTTGTTTTTATGTTGTTTGTCACTTCAATTGTGAACGATAAATTATATTGAGATAAGAAACTCGCTAATGCAACGGGAAAAATGAGTGAATTAAAAAAGACAACGCATTGAAGCAGAAGATGGTGGAGGAAAGAAGATAGTAAAAAGAGAAAAAAACAAGATAAAAAGGTAATGAATCCTGTTATTGTTGGTGATCAAGTTTTTTTTCTGAGAAAGATGCCTGAATATCTAATTTGATTTTATTATAGGTACTATTTATTACCTATAATAAGGGACATGATAATTCTGTAGCTAATACCTAGAAAATGCAGAAGGTAATACGATTATAATTCATCCATCAAAGAAGAATTTAGCTTCCCTAGTGAGAAAAGATATGATATTTAGGCATAATATGTAACAAATTATTTTGTGTCTACATAAAAAATAGTTTAAAGAGGAGATTGTAAATTAAATAATTTCTGCTTTTTTTAATAAATTATAGCAATGGAGGTTTAATTATGAGAATACTTGTAACAGGTGGAGCAGGATATATTGGTAGTCATACATGTGTAGAATTACTAAATAGCGGTTACGAAATTATAGTAGTGGATAATCTTTCGAATAGCTCGGTAGAATCTATAAATCGAGTGAAAGAAATAACAGGAAAACAATTTAAGTTTTATAAAGAAGATGTTTTAAATCGCGAAGCGCTTGACGCAATTTTTGAAGAAAATGCAATTGAAGCAGTTATTCACTTTGCAGGATTTAAAGCTGTAGGGGAGTCAGTAGCAATTCCATTAACATATTATCATAACAACATTACAAGCACGTTAGTGCTATGTGAAGTAATGCAGAAACATAATGTAAAGAAGATAATCTTTAGTTCATCTGCAACTGTATATGGTATCCCGGAAACGTCACCGATTACGGAGGAGTTTCCATTAAGTGCAACAAATCCATATGGTCAAACGAAATTAATGATTGAGCAAATTATGCGTGATGTGGCATTTGCAGATGCAGAATGGAGTATCGCATTACTTCGCTATTTCAATCCATTTGGTGCACACGAAAGTGGGCGTATCGGAGAAGATCCAAATGGAATCCCAAATAACTTAATGCCATATGTAACGCAAGTAGCAGTAGGTAAGTTAAAAGAATTAAGTGTATTCGGAAATGACTATCCAACGAGAGATGGAACAGGAGTCCGTGATTACATCCATGTTGTGGACTTAGCAAATGGTCACGTAAAGGCGCTTGAGAAAGTACTGAGTACAACAGGAGTAGATGCTTATAACCTGGGCACAGGCATGGGCTATAGTGTATTAGAGATGGTTGAAGCGTTTGAAAAAGTTTCGGGCAAGAAAGTCCCTTATAAAATTACAGAACGTCGCCCAGGTGATGTGGCAGTATGTTTTGCTGATGCATCGAAAGCAAAGCGTGAATTAGGCTGGGAGGCAAAACGCGGATTAGAAGAAATGTGTGCAGATTCTTGGAGATGGCAGTCTGAAAATAAGACTGGATATCAGAAAGTTAGTAACTAGAGAATAGGTTATAGGTGCTAAAACTTTCATTGAGTTATTAATATAGTTTGGCTTAAAAATTGAATTACATGTATAATGTATTTTATATTTTGTAGTCATAATAATTTGATAGCGGTACCTGAAGAAAGAAGGTTAAAAGCATGAAAAAGAAAATCTTATTTTGGATATTAGGAATCATAGGAGTATTAATTATAGGTGGAGGAGCTTACGCTTATAATATATATTCTTCTGTTTCAAAAACATTAGATGAAGTTCATAAACCATTAAAACGTGATCAAGGTAATAAACAAGAAGAAAAAATCAATAAATCTGAACCTGTTTCAATTTTACTATTAGGTGCAGATGAGCGTGGTGGAGATAAAGGACGTTCAGATTCTTTAATGGTCATTACATTAAACCCTAAAAACAATTCAATGAAAACAGTAAGTATTCCTCGTGATACATATACAGAAATTGTTGGAAAAGGTAAAAGTGATAAAATTAATCATGCGTATGCATTTGGTGGCGTAGACATGTCTGTAGCGACAGTAGAAAAATTCTTAAATGTTCCAATCAATTACTATATTGAAGTAAACATGGAAGGATTTAAAGATATTGTAGATGCAGTAGGCGGGGTCGATGTTAATAATGATTTAGAATTCTCCCTGGAAGGGAAACACTTCCAGAAAGGGAATATTCACTTAACGGGTGACCAAGCTCTAGCATATACACGCATGCGCAAAGAGGACCCACGAGGCGACTTCGGTCGTCAAATGCGTCAACGCCAAGTGATGCAAGCTGTTATTAAGAAAGGCGCAACTTTCTCTTCTTTAACAAGTTATGGTGATGTGTTAACAGCAATTCAAAAGAATGTGAAGACAAACTTAACGCAAGATCAAATGTTTGATATGCAAAAGAATTATAAAGATTGTCTGCAGAATAGTGAAGATATTCAAATCCCAGGTGACGGCCACAAAGCTGCTGATGGTATTTGGTATTACTACGTTCCAGATGCTGCAAAACAAGATTTAACGAATAAATTAAGAGCGCATCTTGAAGTGACTAAGTAGTATGTAATAACCCAACTCCTTTGGAAGGAGTTGGGTTTATTTTTGCGTGAATTTATATTAGTATTATATATTGTGAGATTAATAGATGAGGTGAATCGATGAATAAGAAAGCGATACTTGTCCTTGTTATTTTTGTATTGTTTGTTGCTTCGATTGTGAGCGGTAAATTGTACTGGAATAAGAAAGTTGCAAATGCAACGGGACAAACGAGTGAAGTAACGAAAACAAAGGCTGAAGTGAAAGATAGCGGAGCGAAGAAAGAAGAGAAAAAGGAAGAGAAAAAAGAAGAGAAAAAACAAGATACGAAGTCATCTTTTAATGAAGCATATGCGAAGAATTTGCCAGATGCAGTGAAAGAGAAGTTAAAGAAAGCTGCGGAGGATAAAAAGGCAGTAAATCTTGTTATTGTTGGTGATGAAGGTTCTTCATCTGAAAAAGGTGCTTGGGCAGCTAAGTTAACGGCTAATTTAGAAGCTGCTTACGGTAAAGGTTTATGGAATGTGGCTGTAAAGGAATATAAGGGTGAAAGCACAGAAGAGTTAATCGTGAATAAGCGTGATAAAGAGATCGCGAAAGAGAATCCAGATGTGATTTTATTTGAACCACCATTTATTACTGATAACGGTAAAACTGGTAATGGGAACTCTGTTGCGAGTACACAGAAGTTTGTTCAAGCACTTTCTACTAGTGCAAAGGGTGCTACGATTATGATTCAACCATCAAATCCAGTGTATGGTGCGAAAAATTATCCGAAAGCGATCGAAGCATTAAAACAATTTGCGACGCAAAATAATTATACATATATTGATCATTGGGGAGCATGGCCGGATGCATCGACAAAGGCTATTTTACCATACTTAAAAGAAGAGTTTGGTTTCCCAACTGCTAAAGGTCATGAAGTTTGGGCACAATATGTAACGGATTATTTTGTAGCTAAATAATAAAAGGGGAGAGGGTATCGTCGACAAAATATGTTCGACAATACCCTCTCTTTTTTTGTACGATTTTTGCTATACTAAACTGTACTATAATACATGATGGAAGGAGGAGAATGATGAAAATACTTGTGGTTGATGATGAATCGAGTATTCGTAATTTGATTCGGATGCAGTTGGAGATGGAAGGTTATGAAGTATTGGCAGCGGCTGATGGGCGAGAAGCTTTAGAGCGATGGAATGAAGGGCCGGATGTATTGATTTTGGATGTTATGCTTCCGGATACGGATGGGTATGAGTTGCTTCGTTTGTTCCGTGAGAGGGATAGGGATATTCCGGTGCTTATGTTAACGGCAAAGAGTCAGATGAATGATAAGTTGCTTGGCTTGCAGCTTGGTGCTGATGATTATGTGACGAAGCCGTTTAATTATGCGGAACTTATTCTTCGGGTTAAGAATATGGCGCGGCGTGTAAAGAAGACGGAGACGGCTGTAAGTCATGAAGTAATTGAGGCTGGAGAGATAGTGATTTGTCCTAAGGAAAGAAAGGTACATGTGAGTGGACAAGAGATTCAGTTAACGTACCGAGAGTTTAATTTATGTCAGTTGTTTGTTTCAAATCCGCAGCGTGTGTTTATGAGGGATGAGTTGCTTGAGAAAGTATGGGGGTTTGAGTATATCGGAAATACGAGAGCAGTTGATATTATGGTGCAGAGACTTCGAAAGAAGCTTGGGACGAGCGGAGAATATATTAAGACAATTTATGGCGTTGGCTATAAACTGGATTGTTAAGTGGTGATGGTATGTCTTTAAAGCGAAATATGGTGTTTGGAATAGTTGGGCTGTTAATTCCGATTTTTGTTCTTTTATATGCAGTTGTTTATATTACGTTAGAAAAGAATATGTATCATAACGCAGCAGATTCTTTAGAAAAGTTAAGTGTAGAAGCACAAATTTATACGATGAATTATTTAGAGAAGGAAGCAGAAGTGGATACGCTTGGTCCTAATTCACTTTTAATTGCGTCGTATTTAGCGAAGCGTATGGATGTCCGTGTGCAGATGATCGGGAAGAATGGCGATGTTGTTGCAGATACACAAAAAGGAGCATTGCTTCACCGTAACATCGACATTGAGAGTTCCTTGAAGGGAAAGAAGTCTTATGTTTTTGAGGAGGCGGATCCAGCTCCCATTCTTTTGTTTTCAAGCCCGGTTTATTATGGAAACGATGTCATTGGAAGTATTCGTTTTATAAATGAGTTAACGGGTGAGAAGGAAGTTTTAACAAATGTGAGCTGGACATTCTTAATGGCGTCCCTTTGTTTAGTAGCTGCGGGTATTTTCTTTGCGATTCGTTTGGCGAAGTCTCTTCATAAACCAATTGATCAGTTGAGACAAATGGCACAGCGGCTCGCGAATGGTGATTATAAGAGTAAGATTGAGTTAAATGAGTACGTGGAAATCGCTCAGCTTTCAGCATCTTTTAACGCGATGGCCGATGGAATTGAGCTGCATATTAAGCAATTGCAGGAGGAGAAAGAGAAGCAGAAAGATTTCCTAGACCGCATTACGCATGAGCTGAAAACACCGCTAACGGCAATTATCGGTTATGTTGATTTAATTCCGAAGTTACAATCGAAAGAAGATGTACAGGAAAGTCTTCGTTATGTGGCTGTGGAAAGTGAGCGTTTATTATCACTTGTAGAGGAACTGCTTAAGTCTTCGAAATATGGGAAGAGTACGTTTGAAGTGTCTCCTACAGTTGTGAATATAAAGGAATTGGCAGAAGAAGCAGTTTCAATTGTGAAGCCTCGCCTAAATCAATTTGAAATTGAAGTGATAAATGAGTTAACGGGTGTACATGTTGTTGCGGATTTTGATAAGACGAAGCAAATTTTCTTAAATGTGCTTGATAATGCAATTAAATATAGTGATGCTTCGCACATTCGTATGAATGTAATTGTAAATGAGCATGAGGCGAAGGTTTTTGTTCATGATGATGGGATCGGTATAGATGAAATGGTGCTTGCAGAGTGGAATGAGTCTCCGAAAGGAAAGGCACTTCCGTCTAGTTACGGGAATGGTTATGGTTTGTATATTTGTCAGGAGATTATGAATAAGCAGGGCGGAAGCATGCGGATTGAGAGTAGTGAAGAAATAGGTACTACAATATTCATTACATTTTTGCTTCCGAGAAGGATGGAAGACATAAAAAACTTGAAAGCGGTTAAATGATACATTTATGAAACAATTATGCGGTATTTTCGAAACAACGTTTTTTTATCTTGGAGGTAGGCAGAAATGAAAAGGCTATCATTTCAAATTCTTATGTTTGTCATTTGTATGATTGTTTCTCTTGTTTTGTTTTATGTTATGGAGAAGCAAATATATAATCGAATCAACATTGTAAATGATAAACAAGCCGTTTTACAAAGGGTGAATGAATCTCTTCCAATTGAAGTGAAAGTAAGACATGAAAAGTGGGGAGAAATTGTTGTAACGGATGAAGTTCGTTTGCATACGATTGTTTCATTCTTTGACCGAATTCGAATAGAGCCTGAGGGCGTTAAGAGCCAAGAACAAGTATTTACTGGAGAAGTAACGTACTTGAATGGACATAAGCGTACTTTTGCAGTAGGTGACTTGTTCCAGTATGGGGAAAATGTATACGGAAAGAATGGCATGGATCCGATGATTTCAGCACTTCAAACGTATTTATTAAGCCTGTATTACACGCCAGAGCGTATTAGTGATTTCTTTGCTTCGGCAAAGGATGTCGTAGTACGTCAAGGTGATGTGGTACGTACTATCAATCTTACGCACATACTTGATTCTATTCGGTACGCAAAGCAAATTACAGATTACGGAGAAATTCAGAAGTTATTACAATCGCAGAATGAACCGATTGCTTATATTACAGCTTATAAAACAGGTAAGCGTGTAAAGAATGATCGTGAAGATATTCTTACGATTTCTGTGTATCCATCGTACTTTGTGGTGCAATATCTCGGTGATAATAACGGAAACGTCATGTATATGAAAGGCTCTCTAGCAGAGTTATTCGTAAAGGAGAATGCGTCATGAGAAAGATAGCCTTTTTCTTCTTTTTGCTAGTAATTGGAGGAGCGATGTCTAGTTGCTCTCGAGATACAACCTCTATTAAATATAGTAAAAATGGTCTCCCTATTTTGGATGATCGTCATATTGTTGCGTATGTAGCGGCTCGTGAGGAAGTTGGTGAAGCGTTACTTTCATCATTTTGTAAGCCACGCAGATGTACGTATGAATTTATTCGTCTTTCAACAGAAGAACTTCTTCGTAGAGTGGAAGAAGAAGCTGGCAATCCGAAGGCGGATATTATTATTGGCGGTACAGTAGATGCGCATCAAATGATGAAGCAAAAAAATCTTTCTATTCCTGTGATAAGCCAACATGCAAATCGTATTTCGAAAACCGTTAAAGATAAAGATGGTTATTGGTACGGTTATGAAGTGGAGAAGCTGGCAATTGCGATTAATAAAGAGCGGTGGAACGAGGAAATAGCGCCGCTCGGTCTCTCGTATCCGTTAAGATGGAAAGATTTATTGAATCCAGTATATAAGGGAAAGATTGTCATGCCCGATCCAAATGTTTCAGGTACAGCATATACGTTTTTTCAATCACTTATTGATACATTAGGTGAAGAGGAAGCGAAGGAATATGTGAAGAATCTGGCAGAACAAGTTGGAGAAGTAACAGTGAATGGTTACATCCCAGCAGAACTTGTTGCGAGCGGTGAATATATGATAGGCATCAACTTTATGGGAGATCAGAGAATGCTTCAAAAACAAGGCTTTCCTATTTTAAGTAACGAACCTGAGCAAACAGGGTTATCCGTTAATGCGATTTCTAAACTAAAACGTGCACCGAGTGGTATTATTGCGGATTTATTTATTGATTATTGTTTATCAGAAGAAGCGGGTCACATTTTAGAAAAAGTGTCGTTTGGCGTACCAACGATGTTTGCGAAGAATGAGAAAGAAATAGAAGGACAGCCGGTTAGAAGGACGAACCAAAATATATCAAATAGCGGGATAATCGAGATATGGAATAGACAGCGTCTCTCTCTGAAGTGAGAAAAGGAGACGAAAATATATGTTTAAATGGCTCAAGCCAGCACCTGCAATTGAAAGATTGCCAGCGGATATGATCGACCGTGTATATCGATTACTACGTATTCGTGTGTTAATCGGGATTTCAGTTGGATATGCTGCTTATTATTTAGTTCGTAGTAACTTTACGTTATCAAGTACGTACTTAGTACAAGAATATGGTTTTAGTACAGCTGAAATTGGTCTACTAGGTTCAATAATGGCAATTGTTTATGGATTTAGTAAGTTCTTTATGGGGAATTTATCAGATAAAGCTTTCGCCCAGCGCTTTATTGCAGTCGGTTTATTCTTATCAGGGCTTGTAAATATTTGTTTTGGCTTTGCATCTTCATTTGGGATGATTGTTACATTACTTGTTGTTAACGGTATTGTACAAGGTATGGGAGCACCACCTTGTAGTATTGTTATGACGAAATGGTTCTCGAAGAAAGAACGCGGTACGAAAACAGGTCTTTGGAATATTTCACATAACGTTGGTGGAATGCTTGTGCCACCACTTGTCGGAATTGGTGTAGGTATTTTTGGTGAAAACCATTGGCAAGGCGGCGTGTTTATTTTCCCTGCAATTATCGCAATGGTAATTTCAGTTCTTGTTTGGATTAATGCGAAGGATACACCAGAATCTGAAGGTCTTCCTCCAATTGATGAGTATCGTAATGACTATGAAAATCTTGAAAAAGCAGATAATGCTAACAAGATGTCACCAAAAGAAATTTTAATGAAGTATGTAGTGAAAAATAAATTTGTATGGTTCTTATGTATTGCAAATGCATTTGTTTATTTAATTCGTTTCGGTGTTATTAACTGGGTTCCACTTTATTTAACGACAGTTAAAGGATTTTCAAAAGCAGAAGCGCATGCGGCATATGCAATCTTTGAAGGTATGGCAATTCCAAGTTCATTAATCGTTGGTTTTTTAAGTGATAAATTATTTAAAGGAAAACGTATGCCATTATGTATTATTAGTATGGTTGGGGTTGTTATTGGTACGTTTATATATTGGCAAGCAACTAGCGTACTTGTTGTAAGTATTGCAGTTTCTATTATCGGTTGTTTAATTTATGTACCACAGTTCTTAATCGGTTTAAGTGCAATGGAATTAGTACCGAAATTTGCAGTAGGTACGACAGTTGGTATGTGTGGTTTATTCGGTTATGTAGGCGGAAGTCTTGTAGCTAACGCAGCAATTGGTGTTATTGTTGATCGTTCTGGCTGGGATGGTTGTTTCATCTTACTATTAACAGGAGCGGTTTTATCAACAATCTTCTTATTTATTGTTCAACGTGGACATGAGAGAAAAGATCCTAAAGTAGCGTAATATTTTGTTTGAAAAAGCTATCCAATTATTATTTTGGATGGCTTTTTCTATATAATATAATCTTTCCTTAAATCTATCTTAAAAGATATAATGTCATATTTCTAATCATTGGAATTTTTGTTACAATATAAATGGATGTGTAAAACTTTGTAAAAATAATGTAATAATATGTAATCTGTTTTCAGAAAGTTTTATACAATTTTTATATTAAACTATTAAGTTATAAAAGGGAGCGAGAATATGTTACCAAATACGGTTCGTACTCCAAACAAGAAGAAGAAATGGATTATTATTGGGGTTATTGCACTAATTGCTATTGTAGCGGCAATTAATATTTTTGTTATGCAAGGTAAGAAGAAGGGGGCATCAACAACGTCTGATGCTGTAAGTTTTGAGAAAGTGACAGAGCGTAAGCTGAATAATACGAAGTTAATTTCTGGTCAGGTGAAGCCTGGTAATATTGAAAGCTTCTATGCAGATCCGGCTAAAGGGAAAGTGAAAGATATTGAGGTAAAAGAAGGGCAAGAGGTAGAGAAAGGTACGAAGTTATTCTCTTATGATAATGAAGAGATTAACCTTCAAATGAAGCAAGCTGAGCTTGATCAGAAGATGGCAGATATGCGTTATGATCAAGGGAAAAAGAAGATTGATTCGCTCAAGAAAGAAATTAAGAAGGCGAAAGATAGCGGAGCTGGGAAAGAAGTAACGGATCCGATGGACGAGCAAGTAAGTGAGCTGGAGATTGCTCAAAAGACAACTGATCTTGAGAAAGAAAAAGGGAAGTTGCAGAAAGAAGAGTTAAGTAAGAAGCAGAAAGAGCTTACGATTTATAGTAATTTCGCTGGTGTTGTTCAAAAGTTAGATAAAGATGCGGCACAAAGTTCATCTCAAGCGTTAGGTGGTCAAGGAAAATCGTTTTTACAAGTAGCTTCTAAAGACCCATTCCAAGTTCAAGGTACGTTAACTGAGCTTCAGAAGTCACAAATTCAAAAGGATCAAACATTCACTGTAACAGCGAAAGCAAATAATAAGAAGAAGTGGACAGGTAAGATTACAGAGGTAAGTGAGTTCCCAACGAGTGCAGAGATGGCGCAAGCTGGCGGCATGGGTGAAGCAACTCAAAATATGTCTCAGTATACATATAAAGCAAGTCTTGATAATCAAGATGGTTTATCTCCAGGTTACCACGTTTCTCTGCAAGTAAACTTAGAGAATAAGACGATGATTGCTGTTCCAAGTAAAAGCATTGTAGAAAAAGGCGATGATGCATTTGTTTATGTTGAGGAAAAAGGGAAGCTTCGTAAACAAAATGTGAAAAAAGGTTCTACTGATGGAGACTGGACAGAGGTTGTAGAAGGCGTAACAGTGGGGCAAAAGGTGGTTAAAAATCCTTCCGACGATGTGTATGACGGAATGGAAGTGAAAGAGAAATGATTACGTTAAATAATATTGCCAAAACATATTATCAAGGAAAATTGGCGGTGCCGATTTTGCATGGTATTAGTTTAACGATTCAGAGCGGTGAGTTCGTTTCGATTATGGGACCGTCTGGTTCTGGTAAGTCAACGCTTATGAATATTATTGGTTGCTTAGATCGTCCAACAGAAGGCGAATATAAGCTGAATGACGTGAATATCTTAACAGCAGACGAGTCAAAGCTTGCTTTAATTCGTAATGAATATATTGGGTTTGTATTTCAGCACTTTAATTTACTGCCTCGTCTTTCCGCGGTGGAAAATGTTGAGCTTCCGCTCGTATATGGTGGTGTGAAGAAAGCGGAGCGTCGTAAGCGCGCTTTGGAGGCGTTAGGTAAAGTTGGATTGGCAGATCGCGTGCATCATTTACCGAATGAGTTATCAGGTGGACAGAAGCAGCGTGTAGCGATTGCAAGAGCGATTGCAAATAATCCAACGTTCATTATGGCCGATGAACCGACTGGTGCACTTGATACGAAGTCTGGTGAGCAAGTTATGGATATTTTCACGAAGCTTAATGCAGAAGGCACAACAATTGTTATGGTTACGCATGAAGAGGAAGTAGCAGCGTATTCTTCCCGCCGCATTGTACTGCGGGACGGGAAAGTTACAGAAGATAGAAGGTGTGCGGTATGAGTTTACTAGATAGTATAAAAATTGCCCTCTCTTCTATTTTAGCTCATAAATTGCGTTCAGCTCTTACGATGCTCGGTATTATTATCGGGGTAGGTTCAATTATTACTGTCGTTGCGATTGGGCAAGGCGGGGAAGCTGCATTGAAATCGCAGTTTGTTGGGGCAGGTAATCAAACGGTTCCGATTCATTATAGTGCAGATATAAACGATCCTTTCGGTATGGGAATGGTAGAAGCACCGAAGATAACTGAAGAAGACATTTTTGAAATTAAAAAAATTCCAGAGATCGCACATGTGGTAACAACAAATTCCAGCATGGAACCACTTGATATTGAAGATAAAAAAGAAATGGTGAGTATTACTGGATTAGATAGCGAGTACTTTGCAGTAAATAAAGTAAAGTTGTTAAAGGGACGTTCTTTACAAGAATCAGATGTGGATCAAGGTAATAACGTTGTTATGATTAGTAAACAAATGGAAGAAAAGGTGTTTAAGGATGCCAATCCAGTCGGTAAAATTATTGAAATGAAAGGTCAACCGATGCAAATTATCGGTGTCTACAAATCAGATAATGAGTTTATGGGAATGGGACCATCAGAAGCACTAGTTCCAATTTCATTATGGCCGACACTGTATGGAAAAGATGAAATTCAAAATATTTCTGTTCAAGCAAAAAATGTAGATAATCTAGAAAAAGCAGGTAAAAAAGCTGCAGATGTCTTAAACAGTCGTAAACCGACTGATGCAACTGGTAAATATGAAGTTATGAATTTAAAAGAAATTCAAGAAGGTATTTCGAAGATGACCGGTATTATGACAATGATCATCGGTGGTATTGCTGGTATTTCATTAGTCGTTGGTGGAATTGGTGTTATGAACATCATGCTTGTATCTGTAACGGAGCGTACACGTGAAATTGGTGTACGTAAAGCACTCGGGGCAACACGTAGTAAAATTTTATTACAGTTTTTAATTGAAGCTGTTATGTTAACACTTCTAGGTGGTTTAATCGGAATTGGTCTTGGATACGGCGGAGCATATATCGTTTCCACATTCGCAAAATGGCCACCGCTCGTTTCGTGGGAAGTTGTCGTTGGAGGCGTACTGTTCTCGATGACACTCGGTATTATTTTCGGATTAATTCCAGCAAATAAAGCTGCGAAATTAGATCCAATTGAAGCATTGCGTTATGAGTAATTAATAGTGTAGTAGAACTACACATTACCGTTCTAATGGGCGGTTCGTAGCCTCTTGCGTGAGGAAGTGAACCGCCCGTTAGAACGGGTTATATAAATAGAAGGAGGCGTTATAATGGAAGCAAATATTAATACGCAAGATGTGGGTGCGAAGAAGCCATCATTATTAGGAATGATTACTTCTCCAGGTGAGCAATTTGAGAGAATGAAGACGAAAAGTCCGGTTTGGGGGGCATTTTTCTTATTTGTTATATTAGGAACGATTATAGCAACAGCAGTGTCTTACTTAACATTAATTAGTACTCCAGAATTGGCAAAAGAATTAAATGGTGAAGCAGGGGCAATGGTAAAAGGATTTACCCTTGGTGGAGGCGCACTTGTTGGTCTATTAGGAACACCTATAGGTCTCTTTATTGCGGCAGGTTTTTATAAAATTATTATGATGTTTATGAGCAATGATACACCGTACATGAAAATATTGTCGATTTACTTATATGCTAATCTGGTTTATTATATCGGCGGATTGTTAAATGCAGGATTAGGCTTTATTTTTGATGGAAATGGCACTGATGTTTATACAAGTTTAGCTCCTTTATTTGAACAAGGGACAGTAGCACATGGAATTGCCTCTTCAATTGAAATTTTTAATATTTGGAGCCTCATTCTAACAGGACTAGGCTTACATATTGTAGCTGGTTTAAGTAAGAAACAAGCTACGATTTTAATTGTAATCTTCTTTATCCTAACAATTGCATTAGGCGTTGTAAGAGGTTTAGTAAGCGGCTTTGGTGCATAACATATTATTTAAAAAAGGTGACTCTTCAAAGGAGTCACCTTTTTTATTTTTACCCTTACTTCAAATACCACCAACAAAATTTCAAATACTATCTAGTGTAATTTCAAATTCCATCGGTAGTATTTGAAATTACTCACAGTGAAATCTTTCCCTTATTTTTATATTGTGAAGGTACCGCGGAATAATAGAAAGGTATACCTTTTAGAAACGGGTACTGTGTGAAGCCAGCGACTTTTAAAGAGGCAGTTGTTTTGTATGAAGGGATGATTGTAAATCAAATAAAGAAATTAGGTATTCGTAAAGATTATGAAGAGTATTATCAATGTGGTTTAATTGGCCTTTGGCATGCGTATGAAAGGTTTGATGCAGAGAAAGGGAGTTTTCCTGCATATGCAGTTGTAACAGTACGTGGCTATATATTAGAGAGGTTGAAGAAAGAGTTCACAGTGCAAGAAAGGTGTGTATGTGTAGGAGAGTATGAGGATATCTTTCATTTTGAAGATGTTGAAATGAAAGTGAAGGATTTTATGAGCGTGCTAGATGAGAAGGAGAAGTATATTATTTTTGAACGCTTTTTTGTAGGAAAGACGATGGGGGAAATCGCTTTAGAGACGGAAATGACATATTATCAAGTAAGATGGATGTATCGGCAAGCACTCGAGAAAATGCGAGATAGTGTAAGGGGATAAATATTAATATAAGAATGGAAGGCAAGAGATGTTGCTTTCCATTCTACTTGTTAGTTTAATGTAGTAAATGCAACAAGGGGTTTTTAAATTGTAGTGAATCTTGCATGTTCATACGAGATAGTATGTATCCAGCTTTTAATAATTGTTGCTGCAATTTATGGGGACTAATAGATATTGTTGTAGTAGTGCCATTTGAAAAATGTATTTTAGCCTCTTTAATCTTTTGGCAAAACTCTATATCATGTATGTGGTTATAAAATAGCCATATACAGTTTGGAGATGAAGGAGATTCTGTTGGAAAAGTACAAATGTATTCCCGATGATTAATTGGAATTGGGACGTTTTGTTTGAATCTAAAATTTGTTTGGACTGCATTACGCCTGCCTTGATAAGTAGAATGAATCTGGGTTAAGCAAGATTTCTTGATGAGTTGTAGTGCGGTTTGGCAGGAACAAAGATCATTTCCGCTACTGTCAATAATTTTTGTACGGTAATAAGGGTGATTGTATGGAACAAGCATCATAGTAGAACTAGAAATAATAATGTTATTTTCATCATTCATGATTTTAAGTCCTCCCTTATAAAATTTATATTTCGAATATAATTATATACGGAATAAGTAAATTAATTGTTAATATTTTGTTTTGTATTGTAAATCTTGGCTATTCGTTTACAATCAATAGGTGATAGTCTTTCTAATTTGCATCGCTTGTACATATATATGAAAATAGAAAAGAGTAGGCGGTGATATAGTATGAAGAAAAAGTATATTATTATGGCTTTAGTTGTCATTCTCTTAGTATATTTAGCAAACAGCAATCCGAGTAAAGGCGAATATACAGAATGGGCAGCGAAGCAGTTTATGAAGCGTAATGATGTGAGTAAGAAGCTAGATGAAGTTCAAAAAGAGAATGAAGAGGGTCTCCTTGGCGACTTGGCATCGGCCGGTAAAAAGTTAGCGAAAAAGTATGTTGAGCCACAAGTTGGATTATTAATTGATCATTATACGAAGCGAAATGATTATATATTCTTCTCAACATATACGACTGAGTTTGATATAGGTGAAGAACATTATAAGTACGTATGCGTCGGTTTTTCAAAGATTTTTATTCCGATTGAAATGCCGAAGAAAAAAGACGAATCTGCAAAATGATGCAGATTCGTCTTTTTCATTTTATAGAGTAATTGGAATTTCAGATACATTTTTTTCTACAAGGCGAGCTCCCTTTTTTCTTGTATTTTCATCAATGGATGAAAATACAGATGAGGCAAGGATTGTATCCATTACTTGATTTACGACTTGTGCATCAATTGGTGTGATGGGCGTATCGATAGAAAAAACGACTGTTTTTCCATCTTCTTTCGCGAAAATCAACTCTAGTACTTGCATGTGTTATTCCCTCCTTTGTATTTATCAAGCTATTTACGGGATTCGGGTCTGCCGGTTAAATTGCGGGCTAATAATCAGTGGGGATGAATAAAATCCCCACTGATCTGAGTTTTACTTTATAGTTTAGAAAGATCTGATGTGCTTACAAGTTGTACAGCGTGAAGTGGTGATGCCTGTAAGGAAGCAAGAGCATGAGCTGCGTTGTGTACTTGATCTAAGCTCGCATTTGTTTTAACACGTTTAAATTGTTTGCTCTTGAAAACTGTTTTGCCATTCTTATCTAATCCGTTGTTTAAGACAAGACGTAAAGTTAAATCCATTACGATTGTTTCAATTGCCATGTGTATCACCTCCTTTCACTTTATAAATAGGGTACAAATGTCATGTTTTGGCGTGAAATTTTTTCTTTTTTTTGGTACCCTTAAAAGATTAAGAGAGGAGAATTCTGGATAATGAATCGTAAATGGTTATTTTGGATTCCTGTATTACTATGGATGGGGCTGATTTTCTATTCTTCGGCACAACCATATAAAAAGCAGGATATGCGTTCAGATATTGAACAATATGTAAATGTTGAATTTGTGAAAGAGCATTTTTCATGGGTATCTATCGATTATGGTGGAGGAACCCCTGTTAGTATTGCGAATAAAGGTGTAGGCGGATTTATTGAGTTTTTCCTTCGTAAAGGTGCTCATTTTACGGTGTTCTTTATGCTAGGTTCATTGATTTATTACGCTTTTCATCGATCAGGTCATTCGAGGAAAAGATGTTTTATATATGCCCTTCTTTTCGTTGCGGGTTATGCAACATTTGATGAAATTCACCAATGGTATACGGGAGACCGTACACCAATGTGGCAAGATTCATTGCTTGATACGTGCGGCGGGTTAACGGGAATTATAATAAGTAATTGGTTTTGGAATAGAAAAAAGCGCTAATCTTATTTTGAGATTAGCGCTTTTTTGCGGGTAGTAAAACTCCCCGTAACTGGCCTGATTAAAGTTTCACTTTATACACCAAGTAATTCTTTTAGTTCGTCTGTTGATAGTTCAGTCATCCAGCTATCGCTTGTGATGACCGCATTGTTTAGAGATTGTTTTCTTTCTAGCATTTCATCAATTTTTTCTTCTAATGTTCCTGTTGTAATGAGTTTGTGAACATGAACAAATCGTTTTTGACCGATACGATATGCGCGGTCTGTTGCTTGATTTTCCACAGCTGGATTCCACCAACGATCGTAGTGAATGACATGGTTGGCAGCGGTTAAGTTTAGTCCTGTTCCGCCAGCTTTTAAGGATAAGATGAAAATGTCATACGTTCCATTTTGGAACTCCTCAATCATCTTGTCGCGATCTTTTTTTGGTACACTACCGTTTAAGAAGAGGACACGCTGGCCGAATTTTTCTTCTAGCACACGTTTTAGCATGTTCCCCATACCGATGTATTGAGTGAAGATGAGGCAACTTTCATTTTGATCTTTTATATTTTCGATGAGCTCCATTAACGTTTTTGTTTTCATAGAGCGTTCAACGACATTTTGTGGCTCTTCTTCTTTTAAATAAAGAGCTGGATGATTACAAATTTGTTTTAGCTTGTTCAACATAAGTAATATAAAGCCGCGTCTTTCAATTCCGCTTAATCCTTCTACATTTTGCAGTGTATCTTGAACAAGTTGTTCATATAAGGAAGCTTGTTCACCAGTAAGAGGACAGTAAGCTTTTTGTTCTTGTTTATCTGGTAAATTTAATGCGACTGTTTGATCTTTCTTCGTTCGGCGCAGTAAAAATGGTGAGATAAACCGTTGAACTTGCTGGATTTTTCCTTCATCACGATCTTTTTCAATCGGTGTGACGAAGCGGCGTTGGAATTGTCCTAAGCTTCCGAGATATCCATGATTAATAAAGTCGAAAATGGACCAAAGTTCAGCGAGGCGATTTTCCATTGGTGTACCAGTTAAAGCGATTTTGTGATTTGCCTGCAAGTTTCGTACTGCTTT
Organism: Bacillus sp. CH_48; assembly: GCF_038008465.1. Classification (NCBI taxonomy): domain Bacteria; kingdom Bacillati; phylum Bacillota; class Bacilli; order Caryophanales; family Bacillaceae; genus Bacillus; species Bacillus sp. CH_48. The sequence continues at coordinate 1,778,045 of NZ_JBBOZF010000001.1, forward strand.
CGACTGTTTCGTATGTGGGTTCTTAATATTTTGTGCTTCATCCAAAATAACAGCATCCCAGCATAATGAAGTCAGTTCTTCCTCATCGAGTTGAGCCAATGCATAAGATGTTAATACAACATCTGCTGATTGAAGGAAATCTTCAAATGAATTGCCCTTCTCTCTATTACTTCCGTAATGTAATTGGACACGTAAATTCGGTGCGAAACGCTCAAATTCTTTTTGCCAATTTCCAAGAACAGATGTCGGCGCTACGATTAATGCAGGGCCTGTTTTGAGATTGTTTTCTTTTATATATAGTAAGTAAGAGATTGTTTGAATACTTTTCCCGAGTCCCATATCGTCAGCTAGCAATGCTCCAAATCCAAGCTTTCGTAAATATAATAACCATTCAATACCATGTTGTTGATACGGACGAAGTGTTGCGTTTAGTGAAGTAGGGACATCTACCTTTGGAATATCTCCAATATGAAGCAGCTTTTGGAATAGTTCCTCATAATATCCATCTAGTTCGATTTCAATATCAGTAAACGGACTATCATCTTCTATAATTTCTGTTTCAGCCGTATTTGATAAATGTTGCTGCAGGACATCTTTCATCTCTAGTCCGTATTTATCGGCACGGTTCATGAGTTTCCTTACTTCTTCGATAAAGGCTGGATCTAGTCGCATCCATTGACCATTTATATTAAATAGGCGTTTGTTTTGTTCAACGAGCTCGAAAAATTCGCTTTCTGATAAATCAATGCCGTTCGTCGAAATGCGCCAGTCAAAATTAACGAGCGTATTCATACCGAAGAACGATTGTGTTTGTGCTGTATTTTGCTTCAACTGGACACGTAATTTCGGTTTTGTTGCTTTTAAATTTTGCCACCATGATGGTAGTAAAATTGTAATGCCGGCTGCAAGTAATTCGTTGCTTGCATCTGTTAAGAAGTTCCAAGCTTCTGTTTCAAAGAGCTCATTTCGGAATGTATCTCCTTCTTTTAACCACGGTATGAGCTTACTAAAACCTTCTTGTGTTTCTGTAATCCGTTCTTCGTAATCGTGCCATCTTTTCGGTAAGGAATCGATGTTTTCATATACATATATGCGATGAGCCCCGCGCTTTGGTGTCACAATTGTTTCAAGCTTCCACATTTCAAATTCTTCTTGTGGTTCTTGTAGTCTTAGTCCGATTGTAAACGGAAGATCATCTTCAATATAACCGATTTTTCGAAGCCAATCTTCTTCATGTAGTGCTGTTTCCAATTGTCTTTTCGTAAAGTCGTAATGTTCATATAGCCTTTTAGCATCTTCCCAGCCGTCATTTGAGCGATTATCTTGTAATATGCTTTCATTAACTGCTGCTGAGAAAAGAGATGCTAATGTGTCATCTTCAATTGGTGTATTTTGAACTTTCCAAGATGGCTGTTTAGGCCAATGATTCATATCTGGTACGAAGCTACCACTCGTAAAGGCGTCCCATAATTCATTTGCATCTTTCGTAAGTGCTGTAATAGGTCCGTTTATTTGTATATGTGCAAAGGAATTCATCGGTTTGTTTGCAATGTATTCAAAGGCTTGTGCATTTGTTAGGAGCACACCTTGTTTCCCTTCGAAGGTTGCTTCTTTTAGAGAAGTACCGTAGAAAGAAGTGGAGTGCCATGTGAATGCATTTCGTTTCCAACTTGTTACGGATAATGGAGTACCGCTGTCATCTTCTCCCCAAAGGAACCAACCTTGACTAACATGCTGGAGCCTAATTGTTACTTCAGTTTGATTGATCATCGATTAATTTTCCTTTCCGTAATTCCTCTTGTAGTGCACGCAGACGTGAATGGAGATTGGCGATGTGAATAATGAAAGCATCCCATTCATCGGTGCGTTTTAATCGTTTATACAATGTACGTAATTTCTTTAAGTAACGAACTGCGCGTTTATATGATTTACGATTTCGTTCTTCAATCGCCTCTACAGCAGCAAGATGGTAAAGAGGAAGTGCCACTTCTGGCGCTTCTTTTTCAATATCTTTCAGTGGCTCTTTCAACAGCTCAATTGCTTCAAATCCATATAGGAGATGAAGCTCTGCCCATGTACGATACTGTTTTTTCGCGAGTACGTACTGTTCATAGTTTGTGAAACTATACGGTAATAGTTCTTGTAAGATCATTTCGAAACCAGCTTGTTCATTTGTATGTGTTGCATATGTTTCATACATGATTACAAATAGCCGAACGACATCTTTTATGAAAATCGTATTTTCGTGATCTTGGATCGTTTTCTTTACTTGTTTATACGTAAAGGAAAGCCAGTTTTTTGCACGATCCCAATGCATGGCACTTAATAGTTCTTCTAACCAATAGAAGTATAGACTCACAACAGAAGCAGGCTGTTTTTTTAGTAAGTCCATCGCTAGTAGATCTTCGTCATTTAAAAAGAGAAGATGAGAAGACGCTAACGCTTTAGATAGTGGATTGATTTTCGTATCGATTCGTTTTTCTTCTTCTTGTATTTTCTCTTTATTGTTTAAAAGTTCACTCCATATGTGACGATAAATGAAAAATCGCTCTTGCGTATAAGCGTCGGTAGAGAAGAATACTTCATGAACGAGACGAGCTGTTTCTTGTAAAATTATTTCAGACTCTGAAGGAATCGCTTCTGATTGTAAGTCCCGAACGATGGATTCCACTTTGTCTACAAATAGGCGAATGACATTAACAGGTTGGTGATAAGAATATGTTTTGTTTGCTTCGAATGCCTGAATTTCTTCTAATAATTTTTGAAAGCAGTAAAGTGCTGCGTGTAACCTGAATAATTCATGTATCGCAATGACACGCGGAGCTTTCCGCTCAAGTTTCGTATAGAAATCTGTAAAGATACTCATAAGAAAATACATTTGTTTATAAGTAAGCCGAGCTTGTTCTTTTTTAAAGGAATCATATTCTTTTTCAAAATATGATTCCCAACTTTTATAGTCAGTTTCTTCAAAAGCTGATGATTGTAATACTTGTCTTGCAGTTCGAATAGGGGGAAGGGAAGGTTTCGTATTATTTTTAAATAAAGTTAATACATCTCCTACTTGCCCAAAACTAGACGCTGCAGATAGTAATACAGCGAGCATATGCTCACATTGTGTTGGTGCGAAGCAATCACAATAGCTTTCAGCGACGTTACGAATCGGAATATGAACGCTATATACGTTGCCTTCCGCATCTACAGTTCCTGATAGTGTATAACCATCAAAGTCAACGTTATAGACAACACCACTACGATATAGGTGCCGAGCTGTAGCGACATGTTCCTGATCAGCTGTTTGCTGTGGATCTAGTCCTTGAACGAACTCATTCGCAATCATCATAATTTCATCTTTCGTAATTGAGTGTTGCAGCATAATATTCCTCCGTACACATATTTCTTTCCTTTACCATTATAAACAAAAAATGCTCAAAACAGAAAAAATGAAATTTGGATTACATAACTTGAAAATCATGGTAATATATAAAATGTTAATTTCGTATATTACTATATATTTATAGGAGGGGAAGTTGTGTCAGATTTACAAGCGAAGTTTGGGAATGGTATGAACAAGTTGCAAGAGGGAATTGAGCAAGGAAAGATGAAGTTGCAAGTTGCACAAGAGGTTGCACAACTAAAGAAAATTACGCAGGAGAAGTTACAAGCGAAAACTGAAATTTTGTTGGAGCTTGGTCAAACTACATATATGCAACTGCGCAATGATGAAGTTCGAATAGAGGTATTGAAAGGAATTGTAGAACCGGTACAAGAGCTTGATATTGCTATTTATAACATACGTAAGCAAATTGCTAATTTGCAGAATCAAGGTCAGAAAGGGCAGTGTAGCTGTGGTGGCTCATTATCATTAAATGATAAATTTTGTGGACAGTGCGGGAAAGAAAATGAGTTACTCCTTCAAACAAACAATGTTGAAAATGAATCATGTTCTTCGTGTAGTGAACAAATCGCAACAGAAGCTATATTCTGTCCAGTTTGTGGTATGAAGCAAAGTAAGGAGTGAGGAACATGTATTGTAAAACTTGTGGTTTAGAACAGTCTGATGTATCAAATTATTGTACGCATGATGGGTCTAGTACAGGTGGTGTAGCGAGTCATATTATATTAGCGCCTAAAGACTCAAAATATTGCCGAACTTGTGGAGTGGAAAGTAAAGAAACTGCTACATATTGTGAGAAATGCGGCGATTCCTTACTAGTAGGTATTACGAAAAAAGAAATGAAAACGAAATTACCAGACCAGGGTGTACAACTAAATGTGGGTTCATCTGGAATTGCTTTGAAAAAAGGCTTACTTGGTGGTGGTCTGGCAATTATATGCATGTTTTTGGCTGGCTGGATTAGTAGTTTAATTATCGATGCAGCGATGAATGATTTAATGAGAACGATGGTTACAAATACGAACGGTATGCTGGATATGACTACCATTAATCAATCTTTCATTGGCATAGCGCCATTAATTTTAATGTATCATTTAGCGGGTCTTGAAGTCAGTGGAAGTGGTACATACATAATGTCATTTATTCTTCATGTCCCATTGTTCATTTTATTAACTATTCCAGCACTTATATTAGGTGGAATTGGCTTTTTTGTAGAGAAAAAAACCCCGTCTATTGTTTGGCGTGAGAAGCTAGTAACAGCATGTATTATCGGTATTGTATATGGAATTTTCTTATGTATTATAAGTTTTGTAGCAAGTTCTTCTACGACGATTTCTCAATTCTATGAAACAATGACAATTAATGTTAGTTATTCTCATATTATTAGTTTGTTGTACGGTATTATATTTGGTTTATTATTTAGCTTTATTGGCATGAGTATTGCAGCGGGACCACATCGTATGCTTTCCGCAATTAGTCAAAGTGTTCCATATGCAGCATCTATTTATTATAGTGTAGTGACTGTTTTAAAAGGATTAATCATTACATTTGGTATTATACTTATTACGATTTTATTTAGTAGTTCAAAATCAATGGGACCAATTGATTTCCCTGAGAAAACATATAAAGCATTAATTTCATTAGAAGCAACACCGTATATGTGGAATATGGCTCACTTTGCTCCAACTGCAATTGAATGGGCGAACATGGAGAAAGAAATACAGAACTATCCAGGAGGAAAAGGGCCGTTACATTTATCATATACATCAGGCATATCATTAAATGGTACGTCTTTAAAAGATGTGGCAATTGCTAATGGTGCTTCTGCTAAAGAAATTAAATATATGGATGAGTTCAATTCCTACATGCATTGGTGGGGTTTATTAATTTTAATACCATGTATCTTACTATTTAGAGCTGGAATGAAATTAGCTCAATATCCAATTAAAAATATATATGTAACGATTGCGATGTTTAGTGCGGTTTATACTGTGATGATGCTTTGTGTAAATGGATTAGCAAAAATCCAAATCGAAGCTTCAGGTAGTAAGGAAATTATGAAGGAATTTACGGGGATTTCTGGTCCGCTATTATCGATTCAAAGTAGCACGATGTATTTAATAGTAGGTAGCTTTATTCTTTCTTACGTATTAGTGTTTGCTGGGATGAAGTTGGTAAAAAAATAAGGGGGAGAATCGCTTGAAGTTTTGTGGAATATGTAATGAAAAAGTTGCAGACCATTTAAATTTTTGTCCAGAGTGTGGAAGTAAGATAGAAGAAATAGCTGATCAAACAGCTTCTTCTCGTTCAGAAATACAACGGGAAACAAAGCCTGTGAAAAGTAAGAAGAACATATTTTTACTGCTAGGTTTTCTTGTTATTTTTGCTATATTGTTCGGAGCATATAAATTTGGTGCAAGCAAGTTTTCAAAGGAAAAACAAGTAAACGTTATGATTGAGGCGTTTCAAAAGAAAGATGCGAATGCAATTGATGAGTTTGTAAAGGTAGATGATCCGAGCTTAAAGATTAAGGCAGAGGATATTAAGGCATATATCCGTTATTTAAAAGACAACCCTTCATATAATAAAGAGCTGCTGTCTTATTTACAAAGAGAGACAGTGGATCAAAAACTAGCAAGTGATAAAGCATCGTTTAAAGATGGACAAATTATAGAAGACGGAAAAGAATGGTTTTTATATCCGAAGTATAAATTTAGCATGAAATCGTATTATATGAATGTAAGTACAACTGCGAAGAATGCAGAAATATATGTGAATGATAAGAAAGAAGTAGAATTGTCTAATGACAAAACTTCAAAAGAAATTGGTCCATATTTTCCGGGTTCTTACGTTGTAAAGGCAAAAGCAAAGTCAGAGTTAACTGAGTTAGAAACAGAAAAAGAAGTAGATTTAGCAGATGAAAAAAGTGCGAAGGTAGATGTAAATTTATCATTAGAAGGCAATTATGTAACAATTTCCTCTGATGAAAATGATGCAAATGTAGTTGTGAATGGTAAGAAGCGTGGGAAGTTAAGCCGCGGAAGTTATAAACTTGGTCCTGTACCAACAGATGAAACGGTAGAAGTGCATTTAGAGAAAAATGCTGAGTTTGGCTTAATTAAATCAGAAAGCGTTAAAGTTGGAGACCAAAGCACCTATTACTTAAAATTCCCGAAAGAAACATCAAGTTCAGCAGTGGGCGAATTTGTAAAAAATCATATTTATGATAACGTACGTGCAATTTCATTAAATGATTTTAGTTTAATTGAAAATAATTATGATAAGAGCGGGAAATCGTATAAGGAAGACCGTGATTATATACAGTATTTACACAAAAAAGGAATTACAGAAGACTTATTAACGATGGAAGTTCGTAATGTAGAGCGTCAAAGTGATACGAAATATAAAGTAACGACATATGAAGAGTATCATATTCGTTACGGTGATGGATCTGTGAAGTTCAAAAGTTTTAACAACGAACATATTGTAACTGTGAATGGAAATGGAAAGATGTTGTATCATTCTCTTGGTGCAAATAATACGTTGAAATCAGAAGATGTATCTGGTCCAACTCGTTAATATGAGAGAGGCTGTTCAATATTTGAACAGCCTCTTTTTGTAGCTAAATCGATATTTCGTGTCAAACCGTTGATATATCGTAAGTTATGATAGATATAATTGAAAAATCGTTGATATCTTGCGATTTATGATAGATATATTCGGAAAATCGTTGATATCTTTTTTTACAATTATGAGTGCGTTTCCTTTAATATCGCTTGTACATATGGATCATGTAATATTTGCTCTATAATTGGTAACATGTTTTGTTCAAATGGAATGTCGATAGGAAATGGCTTTTGAGAGCCTGGTTTTATTCCATATTGCACAATTTTGTAATGTGTATTTTTTTCTGACTTGAGCACAATTAGCTTATAGCGATTATCATCGCCAGCGAGTGAGAAATCAATAGAAGTAGCGTTATATGTTACTTCATCTTTATATATGTACGGTTTTGGCGTACCAATCCAGTCTACTTTTGCTTGTACATTCATGGGCATAGCCTCCTTATATGTATTATAAATAAATAAAAGCCAGCTCTCAATAAAGAGAACCGGCTTGTAATTTAGCAGTCATTGGTTATTTTAAAATTTTCACTTTAACAGTTTTGCGTCCCCATTTTTGAGCAGCGCTATCTGATCCAAGTAAGATATCGATACGGTTACCTTTAATTGCACCACCAGTATCTCCAGCGATAGCTTCTCCGTAACCTTCTACCCATACTTTAGATCCTAATGGGATTACTTTCGGGTCAACAGCAATCATTTTCATGTTTGGATTCGCAGTTAAATCATGACCCATTGCAGTTAATACACGGCCGCCATATGTGCCACCGTTTTCGCTCGGATGAGCTGTATATGCTGTAGCTACAACTGTTAACTCACGACCACCAGATGGTTCGCTAGTTTCAGCAGCTTTCACAGCAGGCTTAGCAGCTGGTTTTGCTTGTGCTGCAGGTGTTTGAGCCTTAGCTGGTGCTTCAACTTTAGCTTTAGCAGGAGCAGTTGTTTCTTGTTTCTCAATTACAGGTGCTGTACCTGTTAAGAAAGGAACATGAACATAAGCTGTTTTCCCGTTATATTCAAATTGTAACCACTCATTTTGTACTTGGCTCGTTGTTTCGATTACATCGTCTTTCTTCAACTTTCCAAGAATTTCTGAGTTTGTGTTCGCTTCAGCACGTACGTTTAATACGTTAGCTGTTACGTAGTAGATGCTTTTTGTGAACTCTGCACTTACGAATGCGTCTTTACCGTCTAAAGTAACTTTTGACCATCCGTTCTCTGTATTTTGAACATCTATTTTATTACCGTTTAGTAATTTACCGACAACTTTTGATTCAGTAGTAGGGTTTTCGCGTACGTTTAGTACGTCTGTTGTTACAACAGTTTCTGCATTAGCAGATGATGTGAAAATCCCAAGACCAAAAACTGCTGCTGTTGCTATTCCAATTAATTTTTTCATGATAGCCTCCATTGCGTTTGTTTTCGTGTCCTCATTATAGCAACAGATTTTTTCGGATTTGGGGAAAACACACAATTACAAACCATTCGTAATCAGTCGTTAACATCCTGTAATATAACAAAAAATATAGGAAAGCGTTTTTCATTCTATATGACTCATAGGTTGCTGGTTATATTCAAAATATTTAATACAACATATTTTTTTCGACGTAAATAAAAATATTACAGGAATGTTACATGATGTTTACTAAACGATTACATTCCTTGAGTATTTTACCGTTTTATGGGTAATATAGTTATATAAACATAAACATTTTGTTTGTGAAGCTATAAACACGTGCTATATACTAGCAAAAAAACCGCATAATTGTTACAAAACGAAAGGGTTGCAAGGAAGAAATTCGCCCTTTTTTACATATGTAACACATCCTTTTTTAGGAAAATACATTCCTATCCGCGTTTTTCTCACACAATTTGACAGCAGTATTTCTAACTTGTAGCTCTTGCAGAGTGAAAAGGTTATACGAAAGGTAAGGCTGTCTATAAGAATTCGAATTGGTGAAGGTGAAAGTAAGAAAATCACCGCAAAATTATAGTTTTCTATCCGATTTTACATATCGGAATTTATGTTATTTACAAAAGCGAAACCTACGAAGGGGGATTTGATGAGGAAACTGACAAAAACATTCATCGTTTCATTAACATTATGTATTGCATTTACAATTTGGGGGATTATTCCCGAATCTATTATTGGAAAAGGTAGCTTAGGAAATGTAACAACTGCAATTCAAACTGCATTAGTTAGTAAGTTTGGGTGGTTTTATATTATTTCCGTTTCTATTATTTTAGGTGTGTCTATCTTTTTAATTGTTTCGAAATACGGTTCTATTCGTTTAGGTAAAGATGATGACGAACCTGATTATAGTTATATGACATGGTTTGCTATGCTATTTAGTGCCGGTATGGGTATCGGCTTAGTTTTCTGGGGCGTTGCTGAACCATTAAACCATTTGTACGCACCTCCGTTTGGAGAAGGTGCAACTGAGGAAAGTGCGCGCCTTGCATTGCGTTTTTCATTTTTCCATTGGGGATTACATCCTTGGGGACTATATGCATTTGTAGCGTTATGTATTGCTTATTTTACCTTTAGAAAAGGAAAAGCAAGTACGATTAGTGCGACGGTAGGTCCGTTATTTAAGGGCGGGGAACACGGGCGTATTGCTCATTCATTTGATGTGTTAGCTGTTTTCGCAACTGTGTTTGGTGTTGCAACTTCATTAGGTCTCGGTGCAAAACAAATTGCAGGTGGTGTTAGCTATTTAACATCTATTCCGAATTCATTAACGACACAGTTAGTTATTATTGCAATCGTAACAGTTCTTTTCATGTTATCTGCACAAACAGGTCTTGATAAAGGAATTAAATATTTAAGTAATACGAACATTATTTTTGCATTTGCACTTATGATCATTGTATTATTTGCAGGTCCAACAAACTTTATTATGAATTACTTCACTTCAACAATAGGTTCTTATATTCAGGAATTGCCAAGTATGAGTTTCCGTTTAAGTCCATTGGATGAAGGCGGAAATCAATGGATTCAGTCATGGACAATTTTCTATTGGGCATGGTGGATTGCATGGTCACCGTTCGTAGGTACGTTTATTGCTCGTGTTTCACGAGGTCGTACAATTCGTGAGTTTGTTATCGGTGTGTTACTTGTACCGACCGTAATCGGTGCGCTTTGGTTCTCCGTTTTCGGCGGGACTGGTATTCACATGGAGCTGTTTGGTGATGCACATATCTTTGAAAAAATTAAAGAGATGGGAACAGAAGTAGGATTGTTTGCTATGTTCGATCAGATGGGAAGCTTTGGATCAGCTTTATCTGTTTTAGCGATTCTTCTTATTTCTACATTCTTTATTACATCGGCAGACTCTGCAACATTTGTTTTAGGAATGTTAACGACACATGGTAGTTTAAACCCACCAAATCGTATTAAAATGATTTGGGGTATCGTTCTAGCCGCGATAGCTTCTACCTTATTATATATTGGCGGATTAGAAGCCTTACAAACGGCAGCTATCATTGCAGCATTCCCATTCGTCTTTGTTATTTTCTTTATGATGGCAGCATTATTTAAAGAGTTACAAAAAGAAGGACGTATGAAGCGTCATTAATAATAGAAGGAAAAGAGCTGATTTTATATCAGCTCTTTTTTTATCCCTCTATTTGTTGGCTGATTAAAGTTTCACTTTATATAGAAGGAATTTGAAATGCGGGTAAGGGAAATAAAATACTTTACTATATAAGTAGTATGCCTTTTATACGAAGAAAAAACGATGGGTTTCGACAATATTCGATATCTTACGAATTCTATTCGTATTTTTGTCAAAAATATGTCGGAAATGTGTTGTCACTTTTATGTATATGTGCTATATTATTTCCTGTAAGCGATTTCAAATAGTTTTAAAGCGCATTCAAGGGGGACATCTAGAATAATGAAACGTTACGAAAGAAAGTGGAAGCATATTTGTTTGAAACGTGTGGCACATCGTAGTGTCCAAGAAAGCACGGAACCTAAGACTGAAACGCGCAAAGAACAGCAAGAGAAGCAATTGGTTCTACAAAAATAGCAATCACTTTTTCGTATATAAATGAAGGTCGATCGTTCGTTGGGGGATGGACGTGAAATTACTTTCAGCTAAGGGGTATTGTCTGATATATAATTTATACGGCAATAAATAAGCACAGAGCATACGGCGCTCTGTGCTTATTTTTATTTATCTTTTTTAAATCGAACTGTCTTATCCCAGCCGATGACTTGTTTCTTGCTCTTTGCACGTAAATATAAGATTAAGCTGCGAATAAATAAGTACGTAAAGAGCTGTGCATACGTAAAGTACATAATAACGCTAATAAAAATATTAGTCGGTGTAAAGGTTCGTTCGACACTCTGGGCACTAAATAATTGTGAAACATATGTAATATATGCTACATACCACATAAATAGTAGCGGAATGCTATATTGAATTTGGAATATCCCGAGTAGCCCAATTACAAACCAAACGTTTGAAATGATTAGGAATAGCCAAAATACAACATACACTAGAACTTGTTGTAAGGAATGAACGAGCAGTTTTCCTTTAAAGAAACTTAATGACGAGAACATTTTTTCTAAAATGTATAAATTTCCTTGGAGCCAACGTGTACGTTGTTTAATAAGAATTTTTAAATGCTCTGGTTCTTGTTCCCAAGTAACTGATTCTGGGACGATTGGTAAGAGATAACCTTTTTGTGTAATTCGCAATGTTAATTCAGCATCTTCTGCAATTGCATAAGGGTCATAGCCACCAAGCTCTTCTAGTGCTGAGCGACGAAGAAGCATATTTGTTCCTGTTAGTGAACCCGTTTGGAATAGTAACCAGCGTCCAGATTGCATAAGGAGCTGGAAGATTTGAAATTCTAGCGAAATCATTCGCGTCAACCAGTTTCTTTTTTCATTTACAGTACGAACGTGTCCAACTGCTCCAACCGCATCTTCAGTTGTTTCAGCGTGCTCTACAAGCATTCGCAGTGCGTGTGGTTCAGGTTGGTTATCTGCATCGTAAACACAGAAGTATTCACCATCTGAAATACTAAGCCCATAGTTTAGTACACGTGATTTACCCTTCGGTTCACCGGAGGGAACACGAATGTGGCGAATATGAGCATAAGCTTTGTCGAAATCATCGCCGATTTCAGGTGTTTCATCTTGAGAGTTATCATTTAATAAATAAATAGTTAGCTTTCCTGGATATTCAATCTTCGCCATCGCCTCTAAAGTATCTTTAATAACGACCCCTTCATTATGGGCAGGTATGAAAATATCGACGCTAGGATAATGTTCTAGTGTACGATCTTTTCGTTTGCTATTTCGGTGAATTAGGCCCGCGATTGTTAAGAAAGAGTAGTAAACGAGTAAGCCAGAGAATAGAAAGGCCGTAAAAATAAGTACATATTTAATTGAAAATGTGATACTGATCCAAAAAACGAGTACGCAAAACAGAAGAAATAAAAGAAGTATAACGAGAGTCATCATAACAATGTCTGTCCTTTGTTTCCAATTTGCTCGCGTGAAATTTTTATATCTTGGATTGCTTCAGCTGCAAGCCATTTTTCTAATTTTGGCTGTAGACGGTTCATTACTATATCTGCACCAGCCTCATTTGTGTTCTGTAATAAAATAACTAATGTACTCTCATCATATTCAGCAGCAAGGTCAAAATCATTCCTTACCGTTTCAACTAATAAGGAAGCTACACGATCCATAACACTTTCCTTCGTATATTTACTAAAGGAAGTGAAATCAAAGTAAACGATAACGCCTGTTTCATTACGACGATTCATTGCAGTCGTTAATAACGCTTGGCGTCTCTCGAATTCTTGTCTAGTTAATAATTTTGATTGTCCAATATATTGTTCCAACGTTCTCACACGCTCAGTTAAAGTTTTATTTTCATGAATCACTTTTTTCAATAGGTGAGTTGTTATATATACAATGAAGAAGTTAGCTACCATCAGGAAGTGGGTAATCATATATTGCCATTGATCTGATGTACTCCATAAATGAAGCCATGCTTGATAAAATAAATAAAATACGGAAATAATGGTTCCTAGTATGAAGAAAATAAATGCTGTTTTATCAGCTAAAAATAAGAATAGTACATTTACGATTACGTATATTATTGTAAAAATGAGCGCATGCTCATAATTCGTCACATGTACAGTAGTAAAATAAAATACAATTTGTAGAATCCACATAGAGAGGATTTTATAGAACTTATCTTTCACAAAACTTTCCTCCTTAAAGCTATTTCATCCATAGATACTTGTAGTATGCGCAATTATTAAGAAATTGACTATGTCGTTAAATTCTTTTGAAGGGCAACAACAAGTAGTATCTCTATTTTCATAAGAAAAATAAAAAGACTTAAACATTATTGTATCATAATGTCCTCATATTTGGGATAAGGTGATTGATAGATACATAAAAGGCGTTTGGAGTGCATGAAAAAAGTCTTCTCTTGGAGAAAGAGAAGACTCTATATAAGTTTATAGGAACATCATACCTGCAACTGCTGCATTTAAGAAGTTAGCTAATGTACCAGCGATAACTGCTTTAATCCCTAATTGTGCAATTTGTTTACGGCGAGTAGGAGCTAGCGTTCCTGTTACACCTAATTGAATTGCAATAGAAGAGAAGTTTGCGAATCCACAGATTGCGAATGTTAAAATTAGATTTGTTTTGTCAGAGAACTCTGCCATATGTGGTCCTAAGTTTGCGTATGCAACGAATTCGTTGATTGCAAGTTTTTGACCGATAAAGCTTGCTGCTTGTACAGCTTCACCTGGAGAAACCCCGATTAAGATTGCAAATGGTGATAATAAGTAACCGAAGATTAAATCAAGGCTAAGTTTAATATGGAATAAAGACCCAACTAATCCTAATAGACCATTTAATAAAGCGATTAATGCAATGAAAGCCATTAACATTGCTGCTACGTTAATAACAAGTTGCATACCTTCAGATGCACCACGTGCAGCTGCGTCGATAACGTTTGCGTCTTCACGTTCTGTAGAAAGTTCAACGTTATTATCTACTTTTTCTGTCTCTGGCATGATTAGTTTCGCAATTAATAAGCTTGATGGAGCTGCCATAATTGCAGCTGCTAATAAGTGCTCTAACGGAATACCCATTGCTGCATAGCCGACAAGAACTGATCCGGCAACAGCTGTCATACCGCTTACCATAATAGTGAAGAATTCACTATTTGTTAAGCGTGCTAAGTAAGGTTTAATTAAGATTGGAGCTTCAGTTTGTCCTAAAAATACAGTCGTTACTGAGTTTAAGCTTTCTGCTTTAGAAGTTCCAAGAAGTTTACTTAATGCACCACCAACGACGCTAACAAATTTCTGCATAATACCGAAATGATATAAGATTGCTACTAATGAACTAATAAATACGATTGGAAGTAGTGCTTGAATAAAGAATACAAATCCCCAAGGTCCTTTTGCGTTGACTAAATCCCCAGCAACGAACTTAATTCCCTCGTAAGAAAAATTAATTAATCCTTGAACACCGTCAGCAGCGTGTTTTAAACCTGCTTTACCAGCATCCCATCGTAATACGATAAATGAAAATGACATTTGTAATGCTAGCGCAATTAAAATTGTGCGCCAATTAATAGCTTTGCGGTTGGAAGATAGTAAGAAAGCAATTGCTAATACTCCAATCACGCCGCCAATTCCCCATAAAAGATTCATGCAGTGTATGCTCCTTCCTCATAGTAAAAACAGTGTATAAACCAGTTGTCTATACATTTACGAATATAACATCTTAAGTAACTTATCATAATGGACATCGGAGGTCAAACGTCTAATGAAAAGTTTAAATAAAAAGAAAATTCTTCAAAAAAACACATATAAAATAAATAGACATGAAATAGGTTATGTTTTTTATGAAAATATATACATTATGATAACGTTATGCATTGTTTTTGCAGAATAAAGTGTATGAAATAGAAGAATGGATACATTATTTTTGTAGAGAGAAACTAGGGGAAAGGGAGTAATGTGTTGAACTTGTAACAAAAAAGCCTTCTAGTAAACTAGAAGGCTTTGAAACTATTAATTAAGGTGCTTTCGTGTATCCTAAGAAGTGGCTCTTCCAATAAGAGTTACTTAATGAAGCGATTGCTACACCTTTATCTCCAGCTTGGATAAATGATCCGCCCCCAAGGTAAATACCCATGTGAGAAGGACCAGATTTATAAGTGTTTTGGAAATAAATTAAGTCACCAGGTTGTGGACTTGAAGTTTTTGGTAGGCTACTCCAATATCCCGCAACACTTTGACGGCTAATGTTATGACCAAATTTCTTAAATACATGGTAGATGTAGCCACTGCAGTCTACGCCGTTAGCAGAAGTTCCGCCCCAAACGTATGGTACACCTTGCATTGATTTTGCATATGCAAGTACGGAAGAACTGTCGCCACTATTATTGCCTGTATTATTATTGTTGTTATTGTTTTGATTGTTATTTTGGTTATTGTTAGGCTTATTATCTACTGCGCCTCCAACTGGTGTTTTAGATAGGTAACGTGTTCCGATATAACCAGTTTGACCGTTGTAGTTAATTTTGCTCCATCCAGAGTTTTCAGAGATTACTTGAACCTTCTGTCCTTGTGGAAGTGCACCTATGATTCTATAATTTGTACCTTCGCCGCTACGTACATTTAGTGCAGAAGCATTAATGTAGTAGTCGCCAATTGCACCTTGGTTAGGTTTTTCAGGTTGTTTTGGTTGCTCAGGAGTAGTAGTGCCACCTTTAACGAATTTTACAAATTCGCTACTAACAAAGCCTGTTTTTCCTTGGTAATTTACTTTAAACCAACCGTTTTCAGATCCAACTACGTTTAATGTTGTACCGTTTAAAACACCACCAATTACACTATGGTAAGCAGCAGGGCCTGTACGAACACGTAAAGATGTAGCGTTAACCACGTAAGAACCGCCAGTTTGAATAGTTCCATTATTATTGTTTTGCTCTTGTTTGTTGCCTTCTGTAACGTTATCGTTAGAACCGCCTTTTGTTACGTAGTCTTTGCTTATATAAGCAGTTTGTCCTGCGTAATTGATTTTGAACCAATCTTGAACTTCCCCAACAACTTGTACTACTTGTCCTTTTGTAACAGAACCTACAGTTGTGTGAGAAGTACTAGGACCTGTACGAACACGAAGGGAAGATACATTTACTGTATAGTTTCCGCTTGCTGGTTTTACTTCTTGGTTGTTATTGTTATTATTCGTATTGTTGTTTGAAGAACCCGCATTAGAAGAAACGCCAGATACGAATTCGCCACTTACATAACCTACTTGTCCATTATGGTTAATTTTCACCCAACCATTTTCTTGTCCAATTACGTTTAATGTTTGTCCTGCATATACACGTCCAGAAACAGAACTAGAAGTGTTAGGAGCTGTACGTACACGTAATACATCAGCAGTAACTTTATTGTTTCCGCCTGTGCTTACATTGTTGTTTGTTGCTCCACTTTTTGATACAAATTCGCCACTAACAAAGCCTGTTTTTCCGTTAATGTTAATTTTGAACCAACCATTTTCTTCGCCAATCACGTTTAGTGATTGACCGTTATAAACGCGTGAGATGATGTCGTGAGAAGTGCTTGATCCCGCACGAACATGTAATACGCTCGCGTTTACCTTATAAGATGAGTCGTTTGATGCAGAAGCTTGGACAGTTGTAGCAGCTTTTTGTGTATTTTGTTCAGGTGCAGCTTGAACACTATCAAGTGTAGGTGCTGCTCCTCCTGCTACAGACACTGCCGCAAGACCGGCAAGATACTTTTTCATAATTTGTCGATTCCTTTCTGTCTGTAATGTAGTGAAGAAATATTTACCAACTGTTAAAAATTCTAAAGAGCATGTCGATTACTGTCAAGACTTATGTAGGAATCTGAATATGACAAAAAGATTACAAAAAAAATCAAGGCATAAATTTACACCTTGATTTCCATTTAAATGTATATATTGAATATAAAAGGACAGAAATTATTCGTGTTTAAGAAGATGCCATATTGGATTGTAACAAGATTTGATTAAAAGATTTTTGCAGTTTTTTGGTGATAGGCCCAACTTGCCCATCTTGAATCGCGGTTCCATCAAGGTGGGTCATTGGTAAAATTTCAATCGTTGTGCCTGTAAAAAAGCATTCATCTGCTTGATAAACGTCACGAACGCTGAAAAGTTCTTCCTGTACAGGAATGTGAAGAGTATTCGCTAAAGAAAGGACATATTGACGAATAATGCCATTTAGAATAAGGTGATTGGCTGGATGTGTGTAAAGAGTTCTGTTTTTAATTAAAAAGAAGTTGGAATGGCTTCCTTCCGTTACGATACCATTCCTTATGAGAAGTGCCTCTTTACAGCCTTTACGTTCAGCTTTCGTAGCAGCTAGTACGTTTGGTAATAAATTTAATGATTTAATGTCACAGCGTAGCCATCGAGTATCAGGTTCTGATATAGCGCGTATACCATATTCAATCCATAATGCTGGTCTTTCTTTTTTTGTAATATAGGCATAAATTGTCGGAGGGGTGTCATATGAAAATACATGTGTGCGAGCTTGTACACCGCGAGATACTTGCAAATAAATTGTGCCATCTTCGTGGAAATGGTTTCGTTCAATTAATTTGTAAAGTAAAGTGATGAGTTCAGCTTTTGAGAAAGGAAGCGATAATTCTACTTCTTCCATGGATCGATATAATCTTGTTATGTGCGGATCTAATAAGTGAAAGTTCCCTTTATATAGGCGAATAACCTCGTAGACACCATCTCCGAATTGCAAACCTCTTTCTTCAAGTTCTATGTACGTTTGTTGTTTTGTTGTATCAATAACTTCATCATTCCAAAGTACAAATTTTTCGTATGCCAATTTCCGTCCCATCCTTTCGTAAGTACGTAAATAACGTGAAACTTTCATTCATGCGAGATAAAAATCACTATAGTAATTTTTATGTAAGCAATTCTCTATATATGACCGTATATGTATTTGTAAATCATAGAGAAGTAAGGACGATTTCCCCCGCATTAACGGGCTGATTAAAGTTTCACTTTACAGCATTTTGTATATACAAATTCGAAAATAAGAAATGAGAATCCTGCTTTTAAATAAAAAAAAGCAACATTCTTATGGAATGCTGCACAAGGAGGGTAGCTATCTTTCATAGGGACATTGTCTCGTTGAATGCTTTGTGTATGGAAACAAAGCATGTTGAAAGACAATTATAAGAAAGTAGAAACAAAAGATTTACACATTTCTTTAAGGGATCTTACGAAAGATGAGAGGTAAGAAATATGTAGAACCTTGTTTACATATTTTATTATAGAGATTCTTCATTAACCCTATGTGAATATTTGGTAAAGGTTATGTAATTTTAAAGTTAATGAATATAAGCAGTTGTATGGAAGAAAATAAAAAAAGAGGCTGAGATTACTCAGCGCTCTTCTTTTCTTCTTTAATAGCTGTTTTTACTTCACCAGTTTTGATCTTATTACTTTCAGAGAAGCGAAGTAAGTCACCTTCAATGATTTTATCAGACATGTGCAATTCATTTTGGGCACGATCAATTAGTGGTTGAGATTCTTCTTTCGGTAATTGTAAAACTTCGCCAGTAGCACGGTCGTAGAATGTACTGTTTGTGTACATGTATTTATCTGTAATGAAGCTACCGTCACGAAGAACAACAAATCCTTTATTATCAGGTGAGAATACATCATGACCGAATCGAACGTCATTTGTAGAATCTACACCAAGTAAGTTTAGAATAGTTGGTTTAATATCAATTTCACCAGTTGGTTTCGAAATTGTTTTACCTTCTTTTTGACCTGGAACGTGAATAAACATCGGTGTTTTTTGTAAGTTCATATGGTCAAATGCAGTGATTTCTTCTTTTCCTAAGAACTGTGCCATTGCACGGTTATGGTTTTCAGAAATACCGTAGTGGTCACCGTAGAATACGATTACTGAGTTGTCGTAAATACCTTCTGCTTTTAGACGCTCAATAAAGTGTTTCATTGCTTCGTCTAAGTAACGAGCAGTTACCATGTAACGGTCAAATACTCCATCACCAGAATTATATTCGTCGATTAATTTTGTACTGTCATCGTAAGTGAATGGGTAATGATTCGTTAAAGTAAGGAAGCGAGTATAGAATGGTTGCTTCACTTCTTTCAACATATCAATAGATTGATCGAAGTATTCGATATCTTTTAATCCCCAGTTTAATTTTGTTTCCGGCGTAATCTTGTAATCAAGCTCGTTGTAGTAACGATCATAACCAAGTGCTGGATACATAATGTTACGGTTCCAGAATGTTGCGTTGTTTGCGTGGAATACCGACGTGTGATACCCTTGCTGACGTAAAATTTCTGGAGTTGCTGTATATTCATTGTTACCGTGTGTGAAGAATACAGCACCGCGGTCTAGTGGATATAAAGAAGTATCTACTAGGAATTCAGCATCAGATGTTTTACCTTGCCCAGTTTGATGGAAGAAGTTATCAAAGTAATAACTTTCTTTCGTAAATTGGTTTAAGAACGGTGTAACTTCTTGTCCGTTAACTGTTGCGCCAATTAAGAATGTTTGTAATGACTCAAGAGAGACAACAATTACGTTTTTCCCTTTTGCAGTACCGAACATATTTGGATCTGGTTTACTTTGTGTTGTTTTCACGTAGTTTTCTGTTTCTTGTAATTTACTACCGTCAGCGAATGCTTTTTGTGAACTTGATTTCGCTTGTAAGCCAAGATCGTATACTTGGTGTACATATAATCCTAAGTTTTTAACAAGCATAACGCGGTCGAATGAACGTGTTAATAGTTCTGGGCGTTCAGCTTCTGCAAGTCCTAAGTTTGCGAAGAAAATAGCAACTGTTGATACGAAGTATAGAGAACGCATCGGGCGTGCTACACGCTCTGTAGGTGCAAAGTTTTTCATTTTCTTCAATAGAACGAAGAATACGATAATGTCTGCGAATGCAAGAATAATTTTGTAGTTAAATAATTCTTTCACACTAGAACCTAAACTTCCGAAGTTAGATGTTTGTCCGAGTACTGGTAAAGTAACGAAGTCATTGTAGAATCCGTAGAACATTACGTTACCAACAAGAACGATTGTTAAGACAAAATTAATTCCAAGTGCTATATAGTTACGTTTTTTCCCTTTTGCAAATAATGCAAGACCAACAAGCAGTAATGATGCTGCTAATGGGCTAAGGAATAAAATGAATTCTTGCATGAAAGATTCAAGTTTTAAATCAAAGCTTGTGCGTGTAATAATGTAAGTTTTCAGCCATAAGGCTAAAGCTACGAATACAGTGAAACGCACATTTTGAAATTGCGATTTCAAGGTTTCTTTCATTCATTTCCACCCTTTCTCTATCAGGCTTGGTCGATTTTGGAGCGAAAAATGCTAAAATAAAAAATACATAGTTTTCTTGGCCATAATTAAAGGTTCTATATTCACCCATATACGACTATAACTATGCATACCCTTTTGGTTTCTTTTGTTGCTCATAAGCATAACGTCATTTCTGTATTATACAACAAAATTCATTTCTGAGAAACACTATAACATTTTACATTTTTTGTATAAGGTTTGTCACTACCAGAGAAAACTTTAACATTCGTTTATATGTCCGTCAACTAGAAAATATAACAAAGATAGAGCAGAATGTTAAGTGGAAGTGAAAATTTCTTTGTTGAGAAATAAGAAACGAAGATGGATAAGGGTTATCTAGAAATCTATTATATGAAGGAAATCGTGTAAAAATTAACGAACACTTGTTCTTTTTTGGTTTGTTTGTTACAATGAAAGTTCATTGATAGGTTTTGTGTAATTTCCATGAACTTTTACTGATAACATATTGTAGCTTATTTCTTTTTAAAAATAGGGAGGCTTTTACATGAAACAAAAATTTTCAGTTGAAGCGTTTTGGAAGAAAGTAAAACATGTTGCAAAGCAAGCAGGGCAGTCGGTCATTTATACAAGTTTATTACTGTTTTACGTTTTGCAAAGACCCGATGTTCCAAAACGAGTGAAAATTATTGTAATTGGAGCACTTGCTTATTTTATTGCACCGATTGATGCGATTCCAGATTTCATTGCTGGAATTGGCTATACGGATGATTTAGGGGCGTTAACGGCCGCACTAATACAGGTGTCGTTATACGTCAATGAAGATGTGAAAGATAAGGCACGAGTGAAGTTGGCAGAATGGTTTGGTTCGGATATAGACACAACATTTATCGATCAGAAATTAGGTCAATAGGTGAAATCTGTCATAAGGTGACAGGACGAACGTAAGCGAGGAAGTGCATTATGCCATCAGGAAGAACGCATACGAAAATAAACTTAATATCCCTTCCGGTTGTTTTGTTTTTGCTCTTTTCGTATGGATTAACAAATTTTGATTTTTTATTAACTTTTGCAATTGGTTTTTTAGTAGGTACTTCATTTTTAACACCAGATTTAGATACGTACAGTAATGCTTATAACAAATGGGGTTTCTTACGTATATTTTGGTATCCTTATAAGAAAGTAATGCCACATCGATCTTTCTTTACGCATACGATTATACTTGGTGATGTGATTCGTATTGCGTACATGTTAATCGTCTTTTCTCCATTTTTATTCCTATTAAATGTAATCGCACTGGATGGTAATTTAATAGAAATTGCGAAGAAACATGAGGTTGAAATTGTAACGTTCTTAATGGGAATTGTTGTGGCAAGTACGCTCCACATTATAGCGGATAAGGTGAATACGCGCCGAAAGAAAATGATGAGAAAAAAGAAGAAACGCAGAAGATAAAGTAACTAATCGGGAAAAGGACCCTTGCAATTTGCAAGGGTCCTTTTTTAAACAAACGTTTGTTTAAAATTAAGCTTTCAGTACTTTAATTCCTTTTACAATGTTCCAGATGAAGTAGTATAAGCTGATGATTCCGCAAATAGCTAAGACAATCATTGCTCCAATTCCAAGTGTTACATCTGGTTGGTCAGATCCTATGCCCATAATTCCTAAAATGGTTAAGCCGATAAATGTAGCGATACTTGGAATGATGTGTGTCCATAGAGCACGTTTTGCGTGTGGCTTTGTTTCAGCGTCTCCTACAATCCAAACGATAATAGGGAATAAGATAGGGGCAAATAGTACACTAAAGTATGATAACGCAGCTAATATTTTATTTCCGTTCATATATATCACCTCATGAATAATGTCTGTTGTTATACTATTATTATGCAATAATTTAGGTAAGCTTTCTATCGATGAACATTACAAGAACATGACGATTTTGTAAGATTTTTTTGTTAAATGATAAAATTTTCAAAAAAATCTTTTTTAATGGAAATTGTTATGGTACAGTATAAATGGAAGTTGTTGAAAACGTTTTCTTGAACGTTTTTTTATTTTTAGGCTTAAAGGTATGATGACCTGATAGTCTATTGATAAGATTGTATTTATTTAAAAGGGGATTCTTTAGGGGGAGAGGACAATGAACACATGGACACAAGTTTATGATCCGTTCGGTAATATTTGGATTTCAGCAGCAGTAGCACTTATTCCGATTATCTTTTTTTTCTTAGCTTTAGCGGTTTTTCGCATGAAGGGGTATGTGGCAGGATTTATTACAGTTGTACTTACAGTTTTAGTAGCATTATTCGCTTATAAAATGCCGTTCACGATGGCAATGGCAGCAACCGGGTACGGTTTTTTGTACGGGTTATGGCCAATTGCTTGGATTATCATTATGTCGGTATTTTTATATAAAATTTCTGTAAAAACAGGTCAATTCGATGTGATTCGTGCATCGGTATTATCGATTACGA
Source organism: Bacillus sp. CH_48 (assembly GCF_038008465.1). Lineage (NCBI taxonomy): Bacteria > Bacillati > Bacillota > Bacilli > Caryophanales > Bacillaceae > Bacillus > Bacillus sp. CH_48. Next base: position 1,800,915 of record NZ_JBBOZF010000001.1, read on the forward strand.
ACGATCATCGTTTACTCGTTATTTTAATTGGATTTTCATTCGGAGCATTTTTAGAAGGAGCGGCAGGATTTGGAGCGCCAGTAGCGATTACAGCAGCGCTTCTTGCTGGTCTTGGGTTAAATCCTTTATACGCAGCAGGTCTTTGTTTAATTGCAAATACTGCACCAGTGGCGTTCGGAGCGATGGGAATTCCGATTACAGTTGCTGGACAAGTAACAGGTATTGATCCACATAAAATTGGACAAATGGCTGGGCATCAATTACCGTTCCTATCATTATTTGTTCCATTCTTTATCGTATTTTTAATGGATGGATTTAAAGGGGTAAGACAAACGTGGCCTGCGTTACTTGTAGCAGGTAGTTCATTTGCGATTACGCAGTTCATTACAGCGACGTTCTTAGGACCGGAACTTCCGGATATTACGTCAGCACTTGTAAGTTTAGTGAGTTTAGCACTGTTCTTAAAAGTTTGGCAGCCGAAAGAAATTTATCAATCCGGGCAAGCAAATAATGAGGTAGCAGCAGCAACAACGACAGCAGCATCGATGCCGAAATTAACGTTTGGAAAAGTAGTGAAGGCATGGTCCCCATTTATCGTATTAACGGTTATGGTAGTCATTTGGAGCCAAAATTTCTTTAAGGCATTATTTGCTCCAGGAGGGGCTTTAGCAAGTCTTGTATTTAAGTTTGAAATTCCAGGTCTGCATAATCTAGTAATGAAAGCAGAGCCAATTGTAAATAAACCAACGCCTTACGAGGCAATTCTAAAGTTTGATGTATTATCGGCAACTGGAACAGCGATTTTAATTGCTTGTATCATTTCCATGTTTATTTTGAAAATGAATGTAAAAGATGCAGTAGTGACATTTAAAGAAACGTTAAGCGAATTAAAAATGCCAATTCTATCTATCGGATTTGTACTAGGGTTTGCATTTATCGCAAACTATTCTGGCCTATCTTCTACGTTAGCGTTAGCATTAGCTGGAACGGGCGGACTATTCCCGTTCTTCTCACCATTCTTAGGCTGGATTGGCGTATTCCTAACAGGGTCTGATACGTCAGCGAATGCATTATTCTCAAATTTACAAGCAATTACAGCGCAGCAAGTCGGCGTATCTGAAGTGCTTCTCGTTGCAGCAAATACAACGGGGGGTGTAACAGGAAAAATGATTTCACCGCAATCGATTGCGATTGCTTGTGCGGCAGTTGGACTTGCTGGAAAAGAATCAGATTTATTCCGCTTTACAGTGAAGCATAGTTTATTTTTCGTAATTATTGTTGGTATTATGACGTATGTACAGGCATATTATTTAACGTGGATGATTCCATAAAAAACAAAAGAAATAAACTTTGAATTTTTCAGATTATAGTGTATGATGGGAAAGTATTGAAAATTAAATCAGTGATAAACTAGGGGTGCCTAACGTATGCGTAGGCTGAGAGAGAAGCGCGTGAACTTCTTAACCCTTTGGACCTGATCTGGCTCGTACCAGCGTAGGGAAGTTAACGGCTTTACATAATGATGTCTTTATGAGCCAGGTCCTTATTTTTTTATGGACCTGGCTCTTTTTATTTTGGCATGCGCTGGCCATATCTTGTCCTTGTCACGAACAGGGGGGCAACAAAATTTATGAAACAATCTGTTTCAGCTGAGCAAATTGAATTGAAATCGAGTTTACCAGGGAGTAAGAAAGTATATGTGGATGGACCACGAGAAGGTATGAAAGTGCCGATGCGTGAGATTGAACAAAGCGAAACGAATGGCGTCCCAAATCCACCAATCCGTGTGTATGATACGAGCGGTCCTTATACAGATCCTGCGTATAAGGTCGAGCTGGAAAAAGGCATTCCAACGCCGCGCCACTCCTGGATTATGGGGCGTGGTGATGTAGAAGCATACGAAGGGCGTGAAGTAAAACCAGAGGATGACGGTGTGAAAGTGGCTTCGAAACATACACCTGTTTTCACGCAAATGGATCGTAAGCCGCTTAGAGCAAAGCAAGGTGCAAATGTTACGCAAATGCACTATGCACGTAATGGCATTATTACGTCTGAGATGGAGTATGTTGCGATTCGTGAAGGGGTAGAGCCGGAGTTTGTTCGTAAGGAAATCGCAGAAGGCCGCGCTATTTTACCAGCGAATATTAATCATCCAGAAGCTGAACCGATGATTATCGGGCGTAACTTCCATGTGAAGGTCAATGCAAATATCGGAAACTCTGCTGTATCTTCTTCTATTGCAGAAGAAGTAGAGAAGATGACGTGGGCTACTCGCTGGGGTGCAGATACGATTATGGATTTATCTACAGGTAAAAATATTCATACGACGCGTGAGTGGATTATTCGTAACGCGCCTGTACCAGTTGGAACTGTACCGATCTATCAAGCGCTGGAAAAAGTAAACGGAATTGCAGAAGATTTAACGTGGGAAGTATATCGTGATACGTTAATTGAGCAGGCGGAGCAAGGCGTTGATTACTTTACGATTCACGCTGGTGTATTGCTTCGTTACATTCCAATCACGGCAAAGCGTACGACAGGTATCGTTTCACGCGGTGGTTCGATTATGGCGCAGTGGTGTTTATTCCATCATAAAGAAAACTTCCTATATACTCATTTTGAAGAGATTTGTGAAATTATGAAACAGTACGATGTTTCGTTCTCTCTTGGAGATGGATTACGTCCAGGGTCTATTGCAGATGCAAATGATGAAGCACAGTTTTCTGAGCTTGAAACACTTGGTGAATTAACCAAAATTGCTTGGAAACATGATGTGCAAGTTATGATCGAAGGACCTGGACACGTACCGATGCACTTAATTAAAGAAAATATGGAGAAAGAGCTTGATATTTGTCAGGGCGCGCCGTTTTACACACTTGGGCCACTAACGACAGATATTGCACCAGGTTATGACCATATTACATCGGCGATTGGAGCTGCGATGATCGGTTGGTTTGGAACGGCGATGCTTTGTTATGTAACGCCGAAAGAACATTTAGGTTTACCGAATAAAGATGATGTACGCACGGGTGTTATTACGTACAAAATTGCAGCGCATGCGGCTGATCTTGCGAAAGGACATAAAACGGCTCATCAGCGTGATGATGCACTTTCAAAAGCACGCTTCGAATTCCGTTGGCGCGATCAATTTAATCTATCTTTAGATCCTGAACGTGCGATGGAATATCACGATGAAACGTTGCCTGCAGAAGGGGCAAAGACAGCTCACTTCTGTTCAATGTGTGGACCGAAGTTTTGTAGTATGAGAATTTCACATGATATTCGTGAATATGCAAAAGAAAATGATTTAGAAACGACAGAAGTAATTGAAAAAGGAATGAAAGAGAAAGCAGAAGAATTTAAAGAAGCTGGTAGTCATTTATATCAATAACACGTTACACCTCTTTACTTGATTGATCACACTGTAGTACCTAACTTTATTATAGAAGAATCCCCATTTGCTAAGACGGTAGCAAATGGGGATTCTGTTGTTTATCCCGCTATTTGTGGGCAGTAAGACCCCCACCTCAAAATTCAGCGGAAGCAAAGAAGTTAGGTCGGGGTCGGGCTGCCCGTAAAAGCCCGATTGGTTAGGGCTAATAATCAGTGGGGGATGAACAAAACCCCCACTGATTAAAGTTTCACTTTATAAGGCAAAGAAGAGGTGTACCCAGTAGAATAAGAGGAATAGTGTGACGACTGTTGTGAGCGGGATAACGATAAGGGATACACTTAAATAGTCTTTCCATTTTACTTTAATTTTGTTTTGTTTCAGAATATACATCCAAATGAGTGAAGCTAGCGTACCAATTGGTAGTAATAGTGAACCGATGTCACTACCAATGATGTTTGCGAGATAGATTGTTTTTAATGTGACTGGATCTAGTCCCATTTCTGTTAATGTGATCGTACCAATCATAAGGGCAGGATGGTTATTGAAGACGTTAGAGAGGATGGATACAAGTCCGCCCATCGCAAAGCTAGCATAGAGTAGATGCTGATTCACAACTGGCTCGAGCCATTGTACAAGTGCAGCTGTTAATCCTGCGTTGTGGAGTCCGTAAATAATGACGTACATAGAGAAGGCGAAAATTAAAATGTGCCACGGTGTCTTTTTCAAAATGTCGACAGGATTTGTTCGTAAGTAGTACCATCTCCAAATGAGAAGAACGAGTGAACCGAGTACCGCAACGATTTCAATTGGTATGGATAAGAAGGATGCAACGAATAGAAGACAGCGCATAAGGAAGACAAAACCTAATACTTTTAACATGAATCTTGTCCGTTTTTGTTTCGTATCAACAGAATTATTTCCTTTTAGTGGATGGAAGTTTTTCGTGAAAAAAATTTCTTCAATATCATATGAAGAAACAGGTAATTTTTTCGGAAGTTTTTTCTTCAAAACTGTATACATGAGCCATGACATAAATAATAAGCCTAATGTTGCAGGTACAAACATCATAGCAGTATGCATATAAAGAGTCATATTAACGATATTTAATGCAATTAAGTTTACGATATTACTTACACCAATTGGTGCACTAGACGCAGTAGCGATTAAAGCGCCACTTAATAAATAAGGAATTTGTTGATGTGGTTTTAATTGAAGGTTTTTTAGAAGAAGAATTAAAATTGGAGTTGTAATTAAAATACTGCCGTCGTTATTAAATAAAAGAGTCATAAGAAAACATAGTAATTGAATATACCAGTATAAACGGTGACCGGACCCTTTTGCTAAATTTGCTAGTTTCGCTGCGGACCAATGGAAGAAGCCGAAGCTTTCTAATATAACTGCCATAACAATGGTCGCTAATATTGTTATGGAGGCTCCTCCTATTTTACTAACAATATCTATGACGTCTGGTTTTGATACGATTCCTGTAAAGAGGATAATACCAGCGCCGACCGCTGCTGGCCACGCCTCATTTAAACCTCGAGGCCGCCAAAAGATAACAATCATTGTTAAGAAGAATACAATAATAGTAATCCATATTTCAATGCTCATATTTTGCCTACCTTTCTATTTTCCCTTAAACAGATGTAGCTTGTCTCAAGTTTATATTGGTAGTATATTCAGCAAAAAATAAGAAGAACTAGACGTATAACGAGATGAAGCGAATATGTGTTTTTCATGCTAAAGGACAAGTGTCACTAGTAGTGAAATAACTATTGTGATAGGAGCCTATAAATCGATTGGGCAGTAAGGTAGGAAATGAGATTTATATCGGAAATTTTTAAAATATATCGACTTAACGACAAAATATAATAAGAGGAGTCTATCCCAAAATACCTTTTGGAACAGACTCCAAGGCTATATTATTTTTCCTTCAAAAAAGTACGATCCTTCAAGAATAAATTCCAGAAGAAAATAAATCCTGGTAATAAAATTGCAATCCCAATTGCGTATAGAATGAGCAGTGCATAGAACGTTTCTTTCGTTGTAAAGCTTGTAAATACAGTTACGTCAGGATAAATAATATACGGTAAATGCGCGACCCCGTAAGCATAGCTTGCAAATGCATATTGAGCGACGACAGCTAAAACAGCAATGCGAGGGAATCCTAGTGTGTTATACTTCTTGTTTGTCCACCAAAGGGACGAGTATCCGATAACGAATAGAACAATAGAAACTGTAAACCATGGGAATTGCTTTATTAATCCTTGCATAAGCCAATGTGTTTCTGGATCCATTACAACGAGAGCGATAATCGCCGTAACAAGTGTTGCAGGGCCAAGTATGATAGCATTCCTTCTATAAAGTTTGTATGCATCTTCTGAACCTTGCTCTCTCGCAAAATCAGCAAGAAAGAGAGAGGAGAGAAATAGTTCAGACGTTAGTCCGAAGAGCATATAACAATAGATAACCGGGCTAGAAAGAAGTTTTCCATACAGGAGTACTTCTCTTCCTTCAGACATTGTAATATACGCTCCCTCTGTAACGGGTAAAACGGTAATTAATAGTGCTGGAATTAAGAGACCAGTAATACCTGAAATAACCCGAAGAAGGTACTGATATTTTGGCAAGGAGTAAGCAAATACCATAAATGTACTACGTACTGCAACGAGTACTAAAATTAACATAACTGGTACGAACATAACGGTTGCAAGAGTAAAGGCCGCTTTCGGAAAGAAGCCGAGAAATGCGACAACGACGAAAACGAGAAACGTATTTGTTACTTCCCAAGTTGGTGATAAGTACCGATTGGCAAGTTTGGCAGCGAGCGTTGGATGTTTTGCGTATACCATGCCCCAAAAACCAGCTCCAAAATCGATGGATCCTAATATACTGTATACGAAAATAAGGGCCCATAAGATGATGATTGCAATACTTTCCTCATGCACGAGAATCGCCTCCTTGGTGTTGTAAATCATTCTTTAATGGATGTCTTCTAAAGAATGTCCGTAGAACAAAGACTGTTAAAATAGCGAGTCCAATATATAAAATGATGAATAAAACAAATAAAGGACCGACGAAATCAGCGCGAGTAGAAGCATCGACTGTACGTTGCATACCATAAATTGTCCATGGCTGACGACCGCTACAACTGAAAATCCATCCGAATTCAATACCGAGCATCATAATTGGTCCGCATGCGGCAGCCCCCCAAAGTAGCCACTTCGGTAGTTCTGTCCCCTTTTTTCGGTAAACGAAGTACCAATATAAGAGAGCAATTGCTGCAACTGCAAAGGTAAACGCAGCAGTGCCGACCATTAAGTTGAACAGTGTATGTGTATAAAATGGTGGCCATGTTTCTTGTGGGAATTCATTTAGACCTTTTACGACAGTGCCAGGGTCTAGTCCCACTAATAAGCTAAGCATGTTTGGAATTTCAAGTGCATAGTTTAGTTCAAGCGTATTAGGATCCACAATCCCGCCAATGGATAGCGGTGCGTGTGATGTCGTTTCAAATAAAGCTTCAGCAGATGCAAGTTTTTCAGGTGAGTGTTTATGTAGGGCGATTGCCGATTCGTGCCCTGAAAGCCACATCGTAGCGCCTGTAATAAATGTCACGACAAGCCCTAATAGTAGCCCCTTTTTATGATAAGCAATTTCACGTGTACTTAAATTTTTCTTCAATAATTTAAATCCAGCGATAGAAGCAATGACAGCCGCACCAGTTGCATAAGCCGTAATAACGACATGGAATGCACTTGTGCCAAAACTCGGATTAAAGAAAGCTTTCCAAGGATCAACGTTAAAAACAGATCCATCTGGATTCATTGAAAATCCTGCTGGTGTATTCATCCATGTATTTGCTGATGTAATAAGAACGGCGGATGCCGTGGCACCAAGCATGACGAAAAATAGCGAGATTAATCTCATAAATGGAGGAAGTTTATCGGCTGCATATACGTAAATCGACATGAATAAAGCCTCCAAAAAGAAGGCAAAAATCTCAATTTGGAAGGGAACAGAAATAACTTGCCCAACAATTTTGGCAAAACCAGGCCAAAGAAGTGAGATTTGCACACCGACAATTGTTCCAGTTGGAATTGCTACACCGAGAAGAATAGCAAACGCCTTTGTCCATCTTTTCGCCATAATGGCATAGTCGGAGTCTTTCTTCCAGTGATAGAGTATTTCGCTTATAAAAATCATCAATGAAAGTCCAACGCCAAGTGTTGCAAAGATAATGTGGAATGCTAATGAAGAACCAAAAAATGCTCTTGCTAATGTTACCGTATCCATATGTAAACTCCTCTTCTTTTTTGCCATTATTTTCTGATTGAATTGGAAGATTTATTCAAAAAAACTACCAAAAATATATATGTATTTAAAAAGTGAATATGATAATATAATGTTGTAATATTTTGAATAGAAAGAAATAAGTAGTTGCTTATATTTTGTTTGTTTTTTGCGCAGGAATCTTTTATAATCTTTTATGCGAACATAAGTTCTGTTTTTCGGAAAAGAAGTTTATGTGAAATGGAGAGGGTGTTTTATGTATCCTGAAGTCATTAAAAAGATGGCATTTTCAAAAGAGCATAGAGATTTATTATTGAAGCTATATAATAAAGAAATTACACGTCGTGAATATGATCGACTTGTACAATCGCTATATAAACCTTCTAAAGAGGTTTGTGGGGGATAGAAATGGGGGAGACAATCTAATAGATTGTCTTTTTTAAATTTATGTATGTTCTGATAAAATTAAGGTTAGCCTTACTAGGGAGGTGAAAAGATTGCGGAAACGTTTATATATAGGGATTGGAGTTATCTTCTTAATCGCTCTAGGTGGAATTGTATTTTGGTCAGCTTTACAAGGAAACCGTACAGAAAATTTTATTTTAAGACATATGGTGAATGAAAATGGAACGCTTGCCACGTATCGTTTAGTAGATACTAAGGCAGGTACGGGTGAAGCGAAGGGACGTGAAGCTTTATCAGAATCGGCGGGATTATGGTTACAATATACACTTGATAAAGATGACCAGGCGTTATTTGATGAGCAAGTAAAGGTTATTCAAGATAATTTCGTATATAAGAATCATATCGTTTTATGGAAACTCTCTGAAAAGGGAGAGAGGCAGTCAGCTACAAATGCACTTATAGATGATCTTCGTATTATAGAACAATTATATCGTGCTTATGAAATGTATAAGGAAGAGCGTTATAAAAACCTTGCCGATCAATTAAGTCATGCTGTACTTCGTTATAATAAAAAAGATAATTATTATGTTGATTATTATGATGCAGATGCAGGGAAACAAAATAATTTTGTAACAACATCATACATAAATCCGCGTGCATTCTCTTATATGAAGAAGTACGGTAAAGTTTCTGCTCAGCAATATCAGGAAATTGTTCAATTTTTAGCGGATTATCCAAGGCATGGCTGGGCATTCCCAAAAGAATATAAAGAAGATGGTACATTTAAGTACGATAAAGAAGTGAATCTTATTGACCAATCATACGTTGCATATCATCGAAGTTTAGGTGGTCTTTCATCAGCTGCTTATTTGGAATTTATAAAGAAGAGATTCCAGGAGGATGGAAAGCTATACGGTCGTTACAATTTAGAAACGGGAAAACAAACTGTGAATTATGAATCGCCAGCCGCGTATGGACTAACGATTTTGTACGTACTACAAACAGGTGATACAAAGTTTGCGAAGGAATTGTATGATCATATGTCCACATTCCGAAATGACAACGTATTTAGTAGATATTATGGTGGATATGTAACAGGTGAAAATAATAATACGCATATTTTTGATAATGTACTACCACTTTTAGCTGAAATGGAATTAAAAAAGAGTGACCAATAAAAGGTGCCACCATATGAGGGTGGCACCTTTTATTGGTTGATATAATTTTGCGTCCTAATATTAGAGAAGTAGTCAATCACGAATTCACGGAATTGCTGAGCTGTTTTTGATAAGTATCGCTTTTTTGACCAACTTAATCCGATGGTTCGCTTACAAGCGGGTTCAATAATACGCAACTTGTTTGCTGCTAAAGTAGAGTTTTTTAATAAAGTTAAATTTGGAACAAAAGCGATGCCGAGACCTTGCTTAATGAGGTCGCTAATCACTGTCGGTTCATCTACTTCAAAAGCAATATGCGGAGTGAAACCAGCTTCTTTACAAAATTCATCCGTTAAGTGCCGAAATCCATAGCCAGTATTCATACTAATAAACGGTTCGTCTTTTACTTCATGCAGGTGGATACTTTCGCGGTTTGATAACCGATGGCCTGAAGGAACGACTAAGAAAATTTCTTCTGTAATAAGTGGTTCCCAAACAATTTCTTCTCCTTCAACTGGTACAGAGGAAAGACAAAAGTCAATTTCCATATTTTCCAGTTGTCGTTTCATAGAAGGAGTAGACGCAAGAAATTGCTGGAATCGAACATTAGGATGTTCTCGTAAAAAAGAACCTAGTAGTTCTGGTAATATTCTTGGAATAGAAACGGCCATTGTAATAGAGCCTTGTTGTAATTCGGCTAAATCTTTAATTTCTCGTTCCCCTTCACTTAATTCATGAAAAATACGTTCTACCCGTTTTAAAAATACTTTTCCGAAAGAATTTAAAGTAATCTGTCGGCCTTGGCGATCAAATAAAGGGACGCCTAAATCCTTTTCAAGTCTAGCGATTGTTTTGCTGAGTGAAGGTTGCGCGATATGCAATTCTTCAGCTGCCTTTGTCATATGTTCTAGTCGTGCAACTGTCTGAAAGTATTTTAACTGGAGCAGTTCCATTTCGAATCTCCTTTCTATAGACCAAAAGGAATGAATTGATAATTAAAGATGTATTATACAGTATGGAAAGTGACGTGTATAGTAAATCTGTTAAACCATTGTAATGGTGTGAAATTAGGAGAAGGAGTATGTTTCATGAAAGGAATTCAACTTATATTTAAAGATTGGAAAGCGATGTGGCACCATAAACATGGACGTATCGCTTTAATTTTTTTATTAATCGTTCCGTTAATTTATTCAGGATTCTTCTTGGCTGGATATTGGGATCCGTACGGAAAATTAGATAAATTACCTGTTGCAGTTGTGAATTTAGATAAGGGTGCTGTGATGGATGAAAAAACAATTCATGCAGGAGACGATTTTGTTAAAAATTTAAAAGAGAATAAGGAACTGGCTTTTCATTTCGTATCAGAAAAAAATGCTGATGAAGGGTTAAAAGAAGATAAATATTATATGGTTGTTACGATTCCAGAGAATTTCTCTAAAAAGGTAAGTACACTTATGGATGAGAAACCAGAGCCAGCAAAGTTACAGTACAAAGTAAATCCAGGTAAAAACTTTGTAGCAGCTCAAATTGGAACGACAGCTGTTGAAAATATGAAAACAAAAATCTCAAATAGTATTACGAAATCTTATACAGAGGGTGTCTTTTCAAAGTTTCAAGATTTGGCACAAGGATTGAGTGATGCAAGTAATGGGGCTGAGAAGTTACATGAAGGAACGACCGATGCAAAAAATGGAGCGAATCAGCTTGCGGATGGTATTGATCGTTTAAGTGATGGGACATCGAAATTGAAAGAGGGAAGTGAAAAGCTTGCATCCAGTCAATCTGCTTTAACCGGGGGGGCAAATGAGCTGAGTCAAGGAGTGACATCACTTCATAGTGGTATGGAGTTATTAGCACAAGGTGAAAAAACGTTACAATCAGGAGTTAGTGAATTAAGTGCTGGTACAAATGAATGGGTGAGTGGAAGTGAGAAGCTTGCTGAAGGCCAAGTAAAAGCGGATGGTGCAGCTAATAGTGTAAAACAACAATTAGAAGAGTACGTGAAAAATCATCCAGAAGTGCAGCAAGATCCCGCTTTTCAAAAAATTGTTGCTACGTCTAATGGACTAGCTAAAGCAACAAGTACTTTAAATAATAGCCAACAACAATTGACACAAGGTGCGAAGAAGCTTACTGAGGGTCAACATAAGATTGAAGAAGGCATGAATACATTCGGAGTTAAGTTAAATGAAGCTACTGCTGGAACGAAAAAGGTAGCAGATGGTGCATCGAATTTAGCTGATGGATTTACGAAGTGGGGAAATGGATTTACAACAGTACAAGAAGGTGTAAATCAGCTTGCGAGTGGTGGAACGGAGCTGAATAACGGTGCTAGTAAATTAACAAATGGACTTGTTAAACTTGATGATGGTGCGAAAGAACTTTCTACGAAATTGGGAGAGGGCGCAGAGAAGATAGCGGATGTCCGTAATGATGATGCACGCAATACGATGTTCTCAGAGCCAGTTCAGTTAGTGAAGTCAACAGTTTCTGACGTTCCTAACTACGGTTCAGGCATTGCACCATATTTCTTATCACTTGCATTTTATGTTGGCGGAATTATGGCATCGAATATTTTACCTCTTGGCCGCAGACAAAATATGAAGGTAAGCGGAACGGTACATTTTATTAATAAATTAGGATTGGTATATTTAATTGGACTTATTCAAGCGCTACTCGTAGATGTAGTTGTGCTAGGTGTTATGAAACTAGAAGTTGCCAGTGTGCCACTTTTTGTTTTATCAAGTATTGTTATTTCCTTTACGTTCATGACATTTATTCTTATGTTAGTAACAGTATTTGGTCTTGTTGGAAAGTTCTTAGCGGTAACGCTTCTTGTCCTGCAATTAGCGACGAGTGGAGGTACTTTCCCAGGAGAATTAAACATAGCTGTGCTTAGCAAAATTGGACAGTTTCTCCCAATGTCCCATTCTCTTAGAGGATTACAAGATGTTATCTCTTTAGGAGATTGGTCGCAATTACAAATGCAAATTTTAATATTGTTATGTTATCTCGTTGTTGCCGGTGGAATTGCTTGGATCACGAGCCATATACAGCATAAAGAAACGAATGCAGAACAAGTTTCTTAAAATGAAATAAGCTATCCGATTTTTTCGGATAGCTTATTTTTTATTTACGTTCCATTACTGCAAAGTAATTATTTTCATTATCAGCAAAGTTGAATGCTCTACCAGTAGGTAAATCTACAACCTGTCCAACTGTGACATTTTTCTCTGAAAGATCTTTATATAGACGGTCTAAGTCATTTGAGAAGAACATAAGTGAAGGAGTACCTAAGTTTAATTCAGGTTGCATCTTCGCGATTAACGCTTTATCGTGAAGGACGATGCTTGTTCCTGCTTCTTTCGCCGGCGCAATTTCAATCCAGCGGAATCCGTTTCCGTTATTTTCTTCCGCAATGATTTGGAACCCTACTTTTTCTGTCCAAAATTGTACTGTTTCGTCTTGGTTATTTACATATAGCATAATTTGTCCAACTTGATTAATCATAGGTGTCTCTCGCTTTCTTTTTATATGCGTATCATTATATCAAATATATGGCTTGAATAGTTTTTTATGATTTTTTCGGAATACAACCTTCGTCCATTTCATCTTTGTTGTAGGAGAAGGCCCTGTAATCCAAGTATGAAATGGTATTGTGCTACAAATGACCATTGTTGAAATAGAGATAATAGCCGTTAACACAAATAGTAATAGGCTATATAATATAGTATTTTCTTGCAGTGTGAATAAAGAAAGAAACTTTGTGCATAGTTGCAAGAAGAATAAGTGAGCTAAATAAGCACCATACGTGTAATTTCCAATGAAACGTAACGTTTTATATAAGAAACCACGACGCTGTACTATCATAATAGATAACACATACAGTATGATAATTTCGCATACGATATATAAAAACATAGATGGTTTTAAATAGGTAGAAACAGTTAAATGAATAGAGTTTGCTCCGTGAAAACTAAACAACTCATAATTGATGAATAAAAATAAGATGAAAAATAATATTGTTATAAGCGGGATATGTTTCATGACGAATAGACGCCAAGTTTTTAGTGCTACAGCGGCAATGCCACCCATAACGAAATAGAATGAGTAGAATAGAAATGATCGATCTGTATAATGTAAAATTGTTGAACTTGTTAATTTTTCTCCATTAAAAATATAGTGAGAAGAGAACCACATTAATAGAAAATATAGGCACGCGAAAAAGGTCATATATTTATATATGTCTTTTTTATTTTCTGTTCGTTTTTGAAACCAATAAAAAAGTGTGCATAGTAAAGGGAACAATAAGTGAATTTGGAACATCATAATAACGTACCAAAGATGGGGCGCGGCTGTTCCGAGTAATAAACTTTTTATTCCACTTTGTAATGTAATAAGATCGTTTGTTGTTAATAGGTAAAGAATAGACCAAAAGAAATAAGGAATGAGTAAGTGTGTCGCTTTTTCAGAAATATATTCTTTATATACTAATTGCTTCGTATAGTGCCGAATTAAGTGAAATCCAACGATAAATATGAATGCTGGTGCTGAGAATTTTGCAAGGTTGAATAGCATGCCCATAATGAGAGATTGCTCAAGTAAGACATTTCCTTGATTCATTGTATATAATAAGGAACTTTGCAAAACAACAGCGAGAAATGCAATGCTTTGCAAAACTTTAAATTCTGGTGCGCTTTGAGTCATTATTTCCATCTCCTTTTCCATACATGATTATAGTACGGAGAATGGATAATGGATGTGGAATATTTGTGAAGATTGTAACAAATTTGTGGCGAGAGGAGATATCAACTTATTAACAAATAACGACAAAAAGAGGATGCTCTAAACGAGCATCCTCTTTCTATCTATTAAGCAAATTTGTTTTTGATCCAATTCTTACCTTCTACAAGGCGAGCTGTCATTACCGCACAAGCGTTATCTGCTGTTACGTTTAACATCGTTGCAGGTGGATCAATGATTGTACTAATTGCTGCAATAATTGGCAATGCTTCTGGCGGGAAACCGTATAGAGATACGATTAACATTTCACCAATCATACCACCGCCTGGAATAGCACCCATTACTGTTCCTACTAATAAAGAAACAACAAGTGCGATTGCTAATGTTTTCGGTCCTTCGAATTCCATGTTGAAAATACCGAATAAGAAAGCAATTTTTAATACGCCGCCTAAAACAGATCCATCTTTATGAAGTGTAGATCCAAGAAGGACAACTGTTTCACGAACATCTGAAGAAATACCCATTTTCTTCGTTGCTTCTAAGTTCGCTGGAATACTTGCGGCACTACTACAAGTTGCAAGTGATGTAACTGTAGGAGAGACCATGTTCTTCCAAAATACTTGTACACCTTGTTTGCGACCTGCAAGGTATGCATAGAACGTGAAGAATACAAAGAAGTAGATAAGAGAAGCTGGATAGTATACCATTGCTGCTCGGAAGTAAGTTCCAAGAAGTTGTGGTCCGAATTCACCAACTAATGCTGCGAAGTAAGCAGCAAGTCCGATTGGAGCGTAGTACATAATGAAAGATACAACTTTCATTGAAATTTCTGCACCAGCTTGTAGGAATGTAGCGAATGGCTTTCCTTTTTCGCCAACTGCTGAAGTTGCAATCCCCATTAAGATAGAGAAGAAAATAAGAGCTAACATATTTTCACGAGATAGTAACTTCGAGAAGTCAGATACTGTTAAAATACCGACGATTTGATCTGCAACACTAACAGCTTTGCCGGCTTTGTCAGGTTGTGTTAGTTCTAGTACAACACCTTGTGCTGGCGGGAATACTTTCACGACGATAATCATAAAAATAGCAGCTAAAATACTTGTAAATAAGAAAGTCCCAGCCATACTAGACATAATTTTACCGAAACGTTTTAATCCATCCATATTAGCAATAGACGATGCGATGCTAAAGAACACTAGAGGTACAACAATCGTAAACATTAAGTTTAAGAAAATATCACCAAGCGGCTTTAAAGCAACTGCATCGGCACCCATGAAATAACCAATGAAACCACCAATTAGGATAGAAGATAATAAAATAAGTGGAAAGCGATATGCCTTCATAAATATATCCTCCTATCAATTAAAAAATCATACTGAATCATTATAGCGAGTTAGAGTCCTCTTTACTAGGAGAATACGGATAAATGGAATAGCGTGAAAACCAAGAAATTTTTGTTTTTAAGCTCGGCATACAGCAGGAAATCTAGACATATATATTTGTAACCTAGTGGTGGCAAGGGATGCACCATAACTTAGGTTTAGAAAAAGGGGGGAGGGAAGCGGAATGAATATTTTGCTTTGCTGTGCAGCGGGAATGTCTTCCAGTTTGATTGTTACAAAGATGGAGAAAGCAGCAGAGGCAAGAGGGATAGAAGTGAAAATCTGGGCAGTATCAGGTTCTGAAGTGAATAGTCATATTGATAAAGCTGATGTCCTTTTACTTGGACCGCAAGTACGTTATTTATTACCGAAAATGAAAGAATTATGTAAGGAGAAAGGGGTACCTGTTGATGTTATTCAATCCGTCCATTACGGACTTTGTAATGGAGAAGCTATCTTGCAAGCAGCTTTGTCAATGAAACCATGAGGAGAGTGGGATAGATGATACGGTTTTTAGAGAAGTATGTGATGCCGGTGGCAGGGAAGGTTGCAGAGCAGAGGCATTTACAAGCAATTCGAGATGGAATTATTTTAACGATGCCTTTCTTAATTATTGGATCGTTTTTCCTCATTATTAGTGCACTGCCGATACCGGGATATAACGAGTTTATGGCAGGTTTGTTTGGTGAGAATTGGCAGAGAGCTTTAGGGTATCCAGTTAGTGCAACTTTTAATATAATGGCTTTAATAGCTGTTTTTGGAATCGCTTACAGGATTGGAGAGTATTATAAAGTGGATGCTTTAGCATCCGGGGCATTGTCGCTTGTGACGTTTTTACTTGCGACTCCATTTCAAGTTGCATATATTATACCAAGTACAAAAGAGAGTGTACTTGTAGAAGGCGCTATCCCAGCTGCATTAATGGGAAGCCAAGGGTTATTTGTAGCAATGATTATTGCACTTATATCTACTGAACTTTATCGGTTTATTGTACAAAAAAAGATAATTATAAAGATGCCAGAGACAGTTCCACCAGCTGTCACGCGTTCATTTGCGGCACTTGTTCCAGGTTTTATTGTTGTAACAGTTATTTGGATTTTACGCTTAATTATAGAAAATACTTCTTTTGGCAGTATCCATAATATTGTAGGACAAATTTTACAGGAACCACTTAGTGTACTTGGTGCTAGTCTTTGGGGCGCAATAATAGCAGTTATTCTCGTTCATGTTCTTTGGTCGTGTGGAATTCATGGTGCTACTATTGTTGGTGGTGTAATGAGCCCTGTTTGGTTGTCGTTAATGGATCAAAATCGAGTTGCTTTTCAAGCTGGGCAAGATGTACCAAATACCATTACGGCACAGTTTTTTGACTTATGGATTTATATGGGCGGTTCTGGTGCAACGCTGGCTCTAGTTGTCGGAATGTTACTATTTGCACGAAGTCAACAATTAAAAAGTTTAGGGAGATTGTCAATCGCGCCTGGTATATTTAATATTAATGAGATGGTAACTTTTGGTATGCCAATTGTAATGAACCCAATTTTATTAATTCCATTTATATTGGTTCCAGTTGTGTTAACAATTGTTTCTTACTTTGCAATGGAATGGGGATGGGTCGCACGTCCGAGTGGGGCGGCTGTACCTTGGACGACACCTATTCTTTTCAGTGGATATTTAGGATCGGGTGGGAAAATTTCAGGTGTTGTTTTACAACTCGTCAACTTTGCGCTTGCATTCTTCATTTATTTACCGTTCTTAAAAATATGGGATAAACAAAAAGTAGCAGAAGAAAAGGGGGAGTAAAGAAGTAAAATGGATACGATAGAGACGAAAGCTTTTCATTTAATTTTGCATGGAGGAAACGCGAGAAGTTGTTCAATGGAAGCAATTGATTGTGCGAAGCGTGGGGAGTTTACAGAAGCAGAAGCTAAATTACAAGAAGCGCTAGAGGAATTAAAAGAGGCGCACCGTGTACAAACGGAGCTTATCCAGAAAGAGGCTGGTGGCGAAAAGACCGAAGTTACTCTTTTAATGGTACACGCGCAAGATCATTTAATGAATGCAATTACAGTGAAAGAATTAGCGAGTGAGTTTGTAGAGTTATATAGGAAGATGTCGGTGGATGAATGAACCTTGCTTATGCAAGGTTTTTTTATCCCGCATTAACGGGCAGTAAAACTCCCACCTCAAAATGTGGCTGGAGCAAGGAAGTTAGGAGGGAGCTTAACTGTCCGTAAAGGCCCGATTGGTTCAACTAATAATTAGTGGGAGATGAACAAAACCCCCACTAATTAAAGTTTCACTTTATGTATATGCCTGTACCATCAGTGGAATGTTTATCCCACTGATGGTATTTACAAACCTCCTTTTTCCGGATGAGTAAGAGTTATAATTAATCGGCAGTAACAATTTCTCCTATACCACGAATTAATCTTTTTATATGCATCCGCTCCGGTTTTAATATATTTACGATATAATCAATCGCAATTTGTGGTTCAACGGTTGTACCGCAAGTATAACAGTCAATAGCTGCAAAATTTTGTTCCGGGTAAGTGTGAATGGAAAGATGGCTTTCTGATAATAACACTAATACAGTAACACCATATGGCTGGAATTCTTTTTTACTTACGTTTAAAACATGGGCACCAGAGCAATCTGCAGCTGTAACTAAATGATATTCTAAAAAGTGCGTATCATCTAGTAGAGAAAAATCTACTCCCCATAAATCTACTATTATATGCTTGCCAAAAGTAGAATATTCCATAGGCAACACTCCTTACTATAATATCGTCAAAACTTCATTTCCTGTTTGTAGCATTGATGTAGGATAAGGTTCGATTCTGAATTTAAAAGAGCGAGGTTGCGTTGTTCTAGATGTTCTTCTTTAAATTGAAATAAAGGGAAAAGAAGAGCAGGCAAGGTTCGAGGAGTTGGTACTACATATAATTGTTCAATTTGATCTAGTACATAGGCAGAATTAGCAGCGATATGAAATCCCCAGTCAGTTCCAAAAGAAGGAACGATTGTATGATAACTTTTCACAGTTAGTCCAGCATGTTCAATTGTATTACCGATGCTCCAGTATACTAGAGGTGCATCAGCAGGTGAATTAGATTGGCAGACGAATGCGCCATCTTCTGTTAAGAATGTAGCTATACGAGCAAAAAGTTCGCTTGTATATAAAGTACTTAACAACTCTGTCGCTGGGTCTGGGAAATCAATAATGATTACATCGTATAAAGAGGAAGGAGAGCTTAAAAACTCTTTTGCATCGCATACGTGTGTATTTACACGATTATCAAAAAATGCACTTTTGTTTAAAGAAACTAATTCTGGAACATTACGAGCCATATCAATCATCGATCCATCTAAGTCAACAAGGTCTACATGTAGTACAGTTTCATATTTTAAAACTTCTCGCAGGGCAAGACCATCGCCACCGCCTAATATGAGAACACGTTTTGGATCAATTACTTTTGACATAATTGGATGTACAAGTGCTTCATGATAAATTTGCTCATCGACGGAGCTGAATTGTAGTTGCTTGTCCAAGTATAAGCGAATATCGTTTACTTGAACTAAGTTAATATTTTGATAATTACTCTTTTCTTTAAATAAATTTGTATGTTCACCAGCTTGTATTTCCTTTAGAGAAATTTCATCCCACACATCTAAGTTGTGTGAATCTGTGGGTACTATAATTACATTTTCTGATTGTACTTGTTTATCCTGTTCATCTTGTTTGTCTTGTGTATCGTGCTTGTCCTGCTGTTCTAGTTCAAATTTGTCAGAGTCTACTTCAGAACGCTTGTCTTTTTCATAGCTTTTTATTCTATAAATCTTTATTTTGCTTTGTTTTCTATGTTTTGGCATAGGAATCTCCTTTCGAATTGTGTTATTTTACTCTATTCTATGTAATCTAGTAGAATTTGCTTGGACAATAGATAGAAGAGTGTGTTCAAGAGCATGTTGTTTTTTTACTAGATTCTACGATGAAAGATTTTTTTAGTGTTTTTTTATGTTAAGCATAACTAGACAACTAAACACTAATCTATTTTCATACAGTTATGTGTTAAAAGCGTGTTGTTTTATAACACACTGTGTGTTTTTTGAGTAACACACTAATTGAAAGCGTTAACACACAAAGAAAACAGTCGAAAAAGTGCTGATTTTAGTGGTTTTAAAAAGTTGGCACGCTAATTGCATTAATAAATAGCGTAAAGAAAAATAAATAAAACATAAATTTTTTATACTACACAAGGGGGATTTTCAAATGAATATTTTATTATGTTGCTCAGCAGGGATGTCTACAAGTTTACTAGTTACAAAAATGGAAGCGGCTGCAAAAGCTCGCGGTCTAGAAGGAAAGATTTGGGCTGTATCTGGGGATGCAGTAAAAACAAATATCGATCAAGCAGATGTATTATTACTAGGACCACAAGTTCGTTACATGCTTTCTTCAATGAAAACGCTTGCTGACGAGAGAAACGTTGGAATCGACGTTATCAATCCAATGCACTACGGCATGATGAATGGAGAAGCAGTTTTAGATCACGCATTAACACTTAAAAAATAATTAGGGGGGAAGTAAAATGCAAAAGTTTATTGCATTTATGGAGAAGTACATGGTTCCGATTGCTGGTAAAATCGGATCGCAACGTCACTTAGCTGCGATCCGAGATGGATTTATTGCAGTTATGCCACTTATTTTAGTTGGTTCGATGGCAGTACTAGTTAATGGTTTACCAATTCCAGCATTCCAAAATTTTATGAAAGATTTATTCGGTGAAACTTGGACACAAATTGGTGCTGGTATGTGGACAGGGTCCTTCGGGGTATTAGCTCTGATGGTGGCGGTTACCATAAGTTATAACTTAGCAAAATCTTACGGTGTTGATGGATTGTCAGCAGGTATTATTTCGTTTGGTGCATTAATTATTCTTACACCAACAACACCAAAAGAAGCTGGAATAAATATGCTTTGGACAGGCGCACAGGGTTTGTTCGTTTCACTTATTGTCTCCATACTCGTAACGGAGATATTCCGCTTCTTTGTTCAAAGAAACATTACAATTAAAATGCCTGACGGTGTACCACCAGCAGTAATGAAATCTTTCGCTGCTTTAGTTCCAGCATTTGTGATTTTAACAGGTATTGCAAGTATTCAATTAGCAGTAAAACTAGCAGGTACAAGTGTTCATGAGTATATCTTTAATACATTACAAGTTCCATTACAAGGTTTAGCGGGTACGTTACCAAGTGCAATCTTTATTGCGTTATTAGTACATGTACTTTGGTTCTTCGGTTTACATGGTCCAAATATTGTTGGTGGTATTATTGAGCCACTTTATTTACCAGCATTAGAGAAAAATATTAAGTTATTCCAAGATGGTACATCTGCATTTGATGTTCCAAACATTATTACAAAACCATTCTTTGATACTTTCGTATATCTTGGTGGTTCTGGTGCAACATTAGCGTTTTTAGTAGTTGTATTAATTGTAGCGAAAAGTGCACAATTACGCGGTGTATCTCGTCTATCAATTGGACCTGGTGCATTTAACATTAACGAACCAGTAATCTTTGGTACACCAATCGTATTAAATCCAATTTTATTCATCCCGTTCGTATTAACACCTGTTGTGTTAGTTATTACATCTTATACAGCAATTTACTTAGGATGGGTACCAAAAACAGTAGCGATGGTTCCATGGAACGTTCCACCAATTATTAGTGGGTATCTTGTAACAGGTTTACATCCTTCTGGTGCGATTTTACAATTATTCAACTTTGTTGTTGCAATGGCGATTTACTTCCCATTCGTTGTCGCATGCGATCGTTCAGTTATCCGTACTGAGAAAGCAGCACAAGAAAATAACAACTCTGTACCTATGTAACATGGTAATTGTTCTCATAGACAACGATACCTGTGAGAACAATTACCTTTATGTCATGTTCAAAAAGATGAAAAACATCTATATGAACACTAAACTATCATTAATAAATTCATACTTTAATAGACATGTTCAAACTGAAGGGGTATTTAAATCGGTTGAACCTTATAGAGAGGGCGGTAATTATGATGACTACAGCAGAACAAATTCCATTCCAATTGATTTTAAATAGTGGTAACGCACGAAGCTTTGCGATGGAGGCACTTCAATTTGCCAAACAGGGGAAAATGGTAGAAGCAGATGAAGCGATGGTAAAGGCGAAAGAAGCGATTAATGAAGCGCATCATTTCCAAACAGAGCTCATACAATCAGAAGCAAGAGGAGAAAAAACAGAGGTTAGTGTTCTTTTAATTCACGCACAAGATCATTTAATGAATGCGATTACAGTGAAAGAATTAGCAGCAGAGTTTATCGATCTTTATAAAAAGCTTGAAGCGAAAGGGGAATAAAGCATGACTGGAATTAAAATTGCTACAATCGGCGGTGGATCTAGTTATACACCAGAGTTAATTGAAGGATTTATTAAACGTTATGATGAGCTTCCTGTTCGTGAAATTTGGTTAGTAGATATTGAGGCAGGAAAAGAAAAGTTAGAAATCGTTGGTAACTTAGCGAAACGTATGGTGAAAAAATCTGGTTTACCAATCGAGGTACATTTAACACTTGATCGCCGTGAGGCATTAAAAGATGCAGACTTCGTAACAACACAACTTCGCGTTGGTTTATTAGAAGCACGTGCAAAAGATGAAGCAATCCCATTAAAATATGATGTAATCGGTCAGGAAACGAATGGTCCTGGTGGTTTATTCAAAGCACTGAGAACGATTCCTGTTATTTTAGATATTTGTAAAGATATGGAGGAGCTTTGTCCGAATGCATGGCTAATTAACTTTGCGAACCCAGCTGGTATGGTAACAGAAGCTGTCCTTCGTTATACAAATATTCAAAGAGTAGTTGGTCTATGTAACGTTCCAATCGGAATCCGCATGGGTCTTGCAAGATTACTTGAAGTAGATGCAAGTCGTGTCCACGTTGATTTTGCAGGTTTAAATCATATGGTATACGGACTAGATGTATACTTAGATGGCGTAAGTGTAATGGATCGTGTGTTAGAGCTTGTAACAGATCCGGAAAAGCAAATTACGATGGAAAATATCGCAGCGCTTAACTGGGAACCAGACTTTATTCGCGGCCTTCGTGCAATTCCATGTCCATATCATCGTTATTACTACAAAACACGTGAAATGTTAGAAGAAGAAAAAGAAGCTTCTGTTGAAAAAGGTACACGTGCAGAAGTAGTAAAACAATTAGAAAATGATTTATTTGAGTTATATAAAGACCCGAATTTAGATATTAAACCACCACAATTAGAAAAACGTGGCGGCGCTTATTATAGTGACGCAGCATGTAGCTTAATTACGTCTATTTACAACAATAAAGGTGATATCCAGCCTGTTAATACACGAAACAACGGAACAATTGCAAGCTTACCAGATGATTCTGCTGTTGAAGTGAACTGTATTATTACGAAAGAAGGTCCAAAACCAATTGCGGTCGGAGATCTTCCAGTACCAGTTCGCGGCTTAGTACAACAAATTAAATCATTTGAGCGCACAACAATTGAAGCTGCTGTTACAGGGGATTATCATAAGGCGCTGCTTGCTATGACAATCAATCCACTTGTACCATCAGATAAAGTTGCAAAACAAATTTTAGATGAAATGTTGGAAGCACATAAAGAGTATCTTCCACAGTTCTTTAAAAAGGTAGAGAAGTAAAAGCGGCGCTATTTAGCCCGCTTTTTTTATTCTATCCCACTTTAATGGGCAGTAAGACCACTACCTCAAAATTCAGCGAAAACAAAGAAATTAGGTGGGGGATCAACTGCCCATAAAAGTCCGATTGGTTCAACTAATAATCAGTGGGGGGGAGAAAACCCCCCACTGATTAAAGTTTCACTTTATTAGGAGGTATTACGATGATTAAGTTAATTGTAAACGCAGATGATTTCGGTCTTACAGAAGGTACAAATTACGGCATTATTGATGGGCATATAAACGGACTTGTAAATTCAACGACGATGATGATGAATATGCCAGGAACAGAGCATGCGGTACGCTTAGCCAAAGAGTATGAAACGCTAGGAGTAGGAGTACATCTTGTATTAACGGCAGGAGAACCACTTCTTGGAGACGTACCATCACTTGTAAGTAGCGATGGATTGTTTCATAAACAAGGTGTCGTAAGGGAAGGAAATATAAATCCAGAAGAAGTTGAGAGAGAGTGGACTGCTCAAATTGAGAAATTCCTATCTTACGGATTAACACCAACTCATTTAGATAGTCATCATCATGTGCATGGTTTACCGATTTTACATGATGTTCTTGAGAGATTAGCGGCTACATATAATGTTCCGATTCGTCGTTGTGAGGAAGATAGAGCGGTGCGCCCGTTTTCTGATGTGTTTTACAGTGACTTTTATGCGGATGGTGTGACGGAAGATTACTTTGTGAAGTTAAAAGAAAGAGTACAAGGTGAACAAACGGTAGAAATTATGGTTCATCCAGCTTATATTGATCCAGAGCTTGTGAAGCGTTCTTCTTACGTAATGGATCGTGTGAAGGAATTGCGTATTTTAACAGAGAGCGAATTACCAGAAGGAATAGAGCTTGTGAAGTTTTAATAGAAAAACGACGGCTACATCATGCCGTCGTTTTTTATTTATAAAATGGATAGAGCATATCCGCCAAATGCCCCGAGTATAACGATAACCCAAGGTGGTGTTTTCCAAAAAGCGAGCAAGCAAAATAGAAGAGATGCAAAAACAAAATCTACAGCGTTCATAATTGTGCTTGTCCAAATAGGATCATAAAAAGCTGCTAGTAAAATACCGACAACAGCTGCATTGACTCCAAGTAGTGCGCCTTGTATGAATGATATTTTTCTCACGCTGTTCCAAAATGGTAAAACACCAATAACGAGTAAGAAAGCAGGGAAGAAAATTGCAATTGTTGCGAGTAATGCCCCAAGCGTCCCGTTTAACACTGCTCCTATATAAGAGGCGAATGTAAACAGTGGTCCTGGTACTGCTTGTGTTAATCCGTATCCAGCTAGGAACTGTTCTTTCGTCATCATTCCGTTTTGTACGAACTCACCTTCAAGAAGAGGCAGCACGACATGTCCTCCTCCAAATACAAGTGCGCCAGAGCGATAGAAACTATCAAATAAAGCGATGTAATAAGAGAACGGTCTTAATATTGGTAGCAGTAGTAATAGTCCAAAGAATAAGACGAGACAAGAAACTGCTATCTTTTTTGAAATAGGTACTTTTATATTTTGAGATTGGCTAATTGGTTGGTTGCGATATAAAAACCAGCCGATAAAGCCACATATTATGATGAGGGTGACTTGTGTCCAACTACTTGGCCATAATAAGGCGATTGCGGCAGTTACAATCGCAATCGTTGCACGATTTCGATCTGGAGTTAACTTCCGCGCCATTCCCCATATGGCATGAGCGACAATAGCGACTGCTACAAGTTTTAGTCCATGAATCCAGCCAGCACTTCCAAGATCGAACTGATTAAGGAATGAGGCGAAGAAAACCAAAACAAGCACAGACGGTAAAGTGAATCCAATCCATGAAATAATAGCTCCTAATAGCCCGCCCCTTAATAATCCAACCCCCATACCGACTTGACTGCTGGCAGGACCGGGAAGGAATTGACATAGTGCTACTAAATCTCCATAGCTTCGTTCATCCATCCATTTTCTTTTTTGCACGTATTCGTGGTGGAAATAGCCGAGATGAGCGATAGGACCGCCGAATGAAGTAAGTCCTAATTTAAATGAGACGAGAAAAATCTCTAATAATGTATGAAAAGTGTATTTGTTAGTTTTCAATGGAACCTCCTATAATGTTTTTCTATGTGCATTATACAAGAGACTTTCAATCTACAGGAACAATTACAATGTAAAGATTTTGTGAATCTTTTCTTTGTAATTAAAATTGAAAAAGTCATAAATGATTATGTCTAAACCATAAAGTAGTAGAAGTAGTGCTGGGAAATTTATATAAGGAGAATGCCTTATGACAACACATTTCTTTGCCAGGTTAACAGGTAAGAGGGAAGTGCCTCCTGTAAATACAGAAGCTTTTGGGGTAGCAGAGTTTATTTTTAGTGATGATTTAACGAAATTGCATTACAGAGTAATACTAAAAAATATAGAAAAGGTTACATCGTGTCAAATTCATTTAGGGAAGTCTACTCAAATTGGTCCTGTTGTTTTATATTTGTATGGTCCACTAGAGCAAGGGATTAGCTTGAACGAGGGAAGCATTACTGGTGTAGTGAATGTGGAGGATTTTGAGGGACCTTTACAAGGGAAATCATTTGTACATTTACTTCAAGAAATTATTCAAGCAAATGTATATGTTAATGTTCATACGAAATCACAAAAAAGAGGAGAAATAAGAGGGCGAGTTAGAAAAGTAAAGAAATAGAGGAAAAGGCTGTCCATATGTTGGAACAGCCTTTTCTTCTTAATATAAGGTGCTAGTTTTAGTGATTATTGTCGGTAAAGCGATATATTTTGAAAATTGCTGATATAACTCGCGTTACGGTCGATATTTTTAAAAACTGCCTCGATTAATTTTTCGCAGGCTGATTTTTAATAAAGAAGTCCATAACGTAAAATACTTCGTCATCAGGTATTTGTATTTCAAATGTATTTTCAATTGGTTGCAATGCTTTTTTTACTTTCATATACATCCAGTATTCATCTTGTCTTCTTTTCTCTTTATCAGGGTGAGGAAGAAGGCTTTCTCCTTTTTGAAGACGGTCAACCATACAGCTCATATGCAGAATAACACCCATTAAGCTATCAGGAGTTAGCTGTAAGGAAATTAATTCTTGAATTGTATTTAATGCGTAACGAATTGTTTTGATAAGTAATGCCCCATCGTTACGCTGCATTTGTTGTTCAAGAATATCCGCCATTTTTGCATATGTTTCTTCATACGTAATTAATTCTTGAATGGGCTGAATCGCTGTGTAGTTTACGATGTCTTGGAAATGATATGTTAAGCAAGGCACTTGCACATCGAAATTCGTGACGATACAAATGATGTTACGCTCTTTTTTTATGTTCTCGATCATTTTCGTTAAATCTTTTTCATGGACGATACTAATCGGAATAATTTCAATTAAGTCTTTATCAAATCGTAAATAGTTCTCTAACATTTTTTGAATAGCTAAAGCACTTCCTTCACCAGTTAAACAAGCTGTTAAAATAACAGATTTCATTGGAGAGAGAGGTTTTTTCTTTTCTTCTTGTACGTTTAAGTAAAATGGTGTTAAATTTTTTACTGTTTCATACAGCGCATCTAATGAATAACCGAGCTGAGCTTTTCGAGCTGCTTCTAGTGCATGTGGTGTGCTCGTCATCGAGAGAACACGTACAGGAATTTTGAACTCCGTTTCTAATATGTCACCGATATAAGCAAGTGACCCCATATCAACAAGTAAGAGAAGCCCATTTACATTTTGTAGTGTTTTCATATACACTTTCACACGTTCCAAGAAATCTTTCGGTGATTCGTGTAACGGCATATCAATACCGGTTACTTCCTCAATGCCGAGAAGTTCGTTTGCAACGTTTGCCATTTCAGTTGCGATGCCATTACCGTGTGCTAATATTAATACTTTTACTTCTGTTTGTGAGGCAGGAATTGGATCAACAACGAAGAACATTGTTAAAAAGCCAGCTTCATCAATAGGCATTGTTATTTGTAATTCTTCCTCCAGTAGTTGAATGCATTGCATAGCTACGGAAAAAGCTTCTTTATATTTCGTACGAATTTGATTTAATTGTGGGTGATGTATTTGTTTTCCGCTTTGTAAACGTTGTAGAGTTGTCTGTACATGTAAACTTAAAGCGAGAAATACTTTTTCATCAAACGTCTTAGATAAATGCTTTTCAGCAAGTTCCGCTATTTTTTCACATACGGAAACGATATTACGATCCACAATTTTAAAAACATTTTCATGGCTTGTTTTTTTGGATATTTGGTTAAAATATTGTACGAAAAAGCTTTGAACATCATTTTCTATTAGTAATTCTAATTCTTCCTCTTCAATACCACGGGCTTGAAGTTCTTCGTATTTATAGTCAATATAATCGTAAATAGAAGAGCGTTTTTCATCTTCTGTTTTATGATTACTCCAACCTTCCTCACCTGTAAATACAAATGTTTCATTTGGTATTTGGTATAAGTGACGGCTCTTCCTTTCAATGAACAACCCTTCTTTCATATACCAAGGTAAATCTGTACTTGAAACATAGACAGAATCACGTTTCTTTGTGACCAAATCAGAATAGGCTTTCGCACAGGCAATTTGAACATCTGTTTTTAATTGACCAATGTTATTGGGACAATTATAAAAGACGAAAGCACGCATTGCATTTGGGCTAACGTGAATGTCTTTTCGCAGACGAATTGCTTCATTTGTGAAAAATAGCTGTAGTAAAGCAAAGCGCTCTTTATGTGTACGCTCACGAAGTGGTGGCAGCGTGATAGTCATCGGTATACGTCTTGTAAATGTTTTTAATAAAAATGAATTTGGTTCTTCTGTTGTTGCAGTAATGATTAATACTTGTGCTTTACGTTCGTTCTCTGTTTCTCCAAGGCGGCGGTACACTCCGCGGTCAATAAAGGTGAAAAGCATTTCTTGTCCCTCTGGAGGTAGGCGATGTACTTCATCTAAGAAAAGAATTCCTTCATGTGCTTTTTCAATTAATCCTTTTTGATCACTTGCTCCTGTGTAAGCTCCTTTTTTAATCCCAAATAATTGCCCGAGTAGTAGCTGTGGATTATTTGCGTAATCAGCACAGTTAAAGACGATAAATGGTGCATTTTTAGGAAGCTGTTCAACTTCAATTGCATATTCGTGCATTAAAGAAGCAAACATAGACTTTCCGACCCCTGTTTCTCCCAGTAGTAAAGTATGCATACCGTTTGGAGGATAGAGCATAGAAGCTTTCGCTTTTTCAATTGCGATTTTAAGGCTCGTATTTTCAATTGCAAATGTATCTAATGAAGTTACTTCTTTTGAATGCGTTTCCAACGAAGTGTTCGTTTCTATGTAAAAACGAACAGGTCGCGTATTTGTTTTTAATAAACGTTTATCTTTTACAAGTTTGTTTAAGTCGCTACTTACATTGGCGCGATCTAGTTGCAACAGGGTAGCTAGTTCTGATGCGGTTACACCTTCTGTATAATTGCCTTCTTGTATTGCGTTAAAAATGAGATCTATTCGTTTCATTTCTATTCACCTCGAAACTTCATCACTATTTAAAATTTTACACAAAAATGGGAAGGGTGGGAAGAGAAAAATAAAACAGCTTTAGCACATAGGCACTAAAGCTGTTACAATCTTGTGTCTTTCCAAAAATTTACCTTGAGATGAGAAGAAGGATTATAGGGAAGAAGTTTGTATCCTTGTGACTGTAAATAATCAATTACTTTTGGCAGTATTTGTACGGTTACACTCGAATCATGCATTAAAATGACTTCTACTTGTTCATCACTTTGATTACGTACTCTTTCGAGTATGGCAGAAGGATTGTCATAGCTTTTCCAGTCGTATGTATCGATTGTCCAATCCCACATTTTATACTGGGCCGATACAAGTGCGTCACGGTAATTCTTTTTTAAGTAAGGCATACTACCATATGGAACGCGAACGAGATGTGTATTTAATTTCGTAACTTGCTGGACAATGCTTTGTGTTTGCTCCATTTCTGCAATTAAAGTGGAAGGGTCACCAGTGTAAAGGCGTTTTACATCATGTGACATGCTGTGGAGACCGATATAATGTCCTTCTTTAATTAATCTTTGCATCGTTTTTGTGTAATGTGGCACTTTTCCGCCAATAACAAAGAAAGTTGCTTTTCCGTTCTTTTCTTTTAAGATGTTTAAAATTTGTGTAGTATATTTGTTTGGCCCGTCATCAAATGTTAAGTACGCAATTTTTTGTGTAGGAGAGGTCGTTTCAGTATTTGGATGATATTCAGCAGGAATAACAGTTGTTGCTTCAGTATTAGATGATGCGTACATAGTAATGGTTAAAAATAAAATAATACATTGCAATACTCGCTTGATCATAACATTCACCCTCAGTTTGACAATCAAGATGTAAAAAGAAAACTTGATACGTTTCTTATTATGTATATCTTTCTCCAATAGAGGAACTCTCAAACAATCTATATTTTGGAAATGTAAAATAATGAATAAAAAAATAGCATCCTCTTATAAGAAAGAGGGTGCTATTTGAATATTTCATAATGGTAAAGGCTATACTACAATTAGTCTTCGCGTTTTTTCACTTTTTTATAAAAGGAAATAAGTGGTTTGTAACGTTCATGTACAAGCCCGATTATTTCAGCAATGATTTCTGTGAAGAAAATCAAAGCGAAAAGAAGAATAATGGATAACCATAACGTTGCACTAGTGAAAATAATGGCATTTACACTAAAGAAAATACCGAATGCGTATATTATTAGTACCGTTTTGCGATGAGAGAATCCCATTGCAAGTAAGCGGTGATGTAAATGCGATTTATCTGGTGCTGAAATAGGTTTTTTATTTACGATACGACGGATGATTGCAAATATCGTATCAAATATAGGTACACCTAAAATGATAATTGGAACAATAAAACTGAATAACGTTACACTTTTGTATAATCCAAGTAACGATATAACAGAAATACAGTATCCTAAAAATAGTGCTCCTGTATCTCCCATGAAAATTTTTGCTGGATGGAAGTTGTAGAATAAAAATCCAATTGTACTTGCTAATATAATTAATGCGAGTGGCAAGATAATCGCTGTTCCAGTACCCCATGGGCTAGTGAAGGCCATATATGCTAGCGTTGCAAGTACGATAGACGAAATCCCAGCAGATAATCCATCTAAGCCGTCAATTAAGTTGATTGCATTCGTAATACCTACAAGCCAAAATACTGTAATTGGATAAGCAAGCCATCCAAGTTCAGTATCCCCAAGGAATGGGATATATAATACTTGCACTAATAATCCACTTTTTACAATCATAATGGCAACTAACAGTTGTCCACCGAATTTTACTCTCGCAGATAACTCGTACATATCATCTAAAATTCCGATGATTACAATGATAATCGCACCTAGCGTTATCGATAACATTCTTTGCTCATATAAGCCGCCGACAACAAATCCTACAGCTACACCGATAAAGATTGCTAAACCGCCAAGACGTGGCATAATCTTTTGGTGCACTTTACGTGCGTTTGGCTTATCTGTCGCTCCTATTTTAAAAGCTAATTTAATAACTAAAGGAGTAACGACGAGTACAGTGATGAAAGATGCCAAAATGGCATAAATCACTTGTGAGTCCATTAATACCCCACCCTTTATAGTCTAACGTAATTTTTTTTTTGAAAATATATTTATCTGAAAATTATGATGTTTATTTACAGGCTCATAACATATGGTATCACAAAAAGATTAGAATTCAATCTTTTTTTCTTTTTACGGTTAATGGAAGCGGATAGAATATATGACAATTGTATATAGAATATTGAATCATATAAGAAGGTTAATCGTACTGGACTTTGGAATATGACATTTCCTCTTTTTCTTCGATAGTGAATACTTTTAGTTCAGTATTATAAGTGTTACACGTAGAAATGAGTAAGTCTCGTGTTAAAATGTGGGAATTTATCTGGAGTGAGCTGGTAACTGGATTCCCAATGATTAAGTTTCACTTTATATTATAGTGCATTTAATTTTACAAAAACTTTAAAAAGAATGAGGGAAGTAATTCATATAATGAAAAAGGAAAAGAGTTTTCTCATTTTTAATGTGAGAGGGGGAAGCACAGGGAGAATTCTATATTTCATATCTTTTCTATTGTATATTCCTGTGCGAAAAGGAAATGAAAATTACGATAGTAGGTACTGGATATGTTGGATTGATTACAGGAGTAGGATTGGCAAAGTTGGGGCATTCAGTTACATGTTTTGATATAGATGATGAGAAAATTGAACGGATAAAACAAGGGGATTTACCTATTTATGAGGTTAGATTACATGAATTAATAAATCATGCATATGAGAATAATGCTTTAACTTTCACATCAAATAAAGAAGAGGCGTTTGAGGATGTAGAGTTTATATTTATTGCAGTTGGAACACCACCTTTATTAGATGGGACGGCGGATTTAACGTATATTCAGAGTGCTTGTAATGATATTGGAGTATATGCGACGAACGATATTATTGTTGTTACGAAAAGTACAGTTCCGGTAGGTACAAATGATGTAATGAAAGGATGGATTGAGGAGGAGTTAAAGGGGAGATATACATTACATATCGTATCGAATCCAGAGTTTTTGCGTGAAGGTTCAGGTATTTATGATTTCTTTCATGGAGATCGTATTGTAATTGGAGCAGATAGTGAGGAAGTAGCAAGAAGAGTAAAGAGTTTGTATAGCGAATTACGCTTAGAAACGTATGTTACAGATATTAAAAGTGCAGAGATGATTAAATACGCGTCGAATGCCTTTTTAGCTACAAAGATTAGTTTCATTAATGAAATTTCAAATATATGTGAGAAGGTAGGCGCAAATGTATTGGATGTTGCTAAAGGGATGGGAATGGATAAGAGGGTCGGTGCATCTTTTTTAAATGCAGGTATTGGATACGGGGGATCATGTTTTCCAAAAGATACGAAAGCGCTGGTGCAAATTGCGGGAAATGTTGCTCATGATTTTCGTTTGTTAAAAGCGGTTATTGAAGTAAATAATAAGCAACAACTGCTATTGATTGAAAAAGCGAAAAAAGTCATGAACATGAATAAAAAGCGGATTGCAGTTCTTGGCGCATCCTTTAAACCGAATACGGATGATATTAGAGAGGCATCATCTCTTATTATAATAGAAGCATTAATTAATATAGGTGCAGATATTGTTCTTTACGACCCAAAAGCAATTCAATATGTGAAAAATATATTTGGAGATGCTATACAATATAGTAGATGTATAGATGAATCGATTAGAGATGCGAGTGCGGTTTTTATCGTAACAGAATGGGAAGATATTCAAACTTATCCGTTAGAAAAGTACGTACAACTTATGAGGGAGCCTATGTTATTTGATGGGAGAAATTGTTATACTGATGAAGATGTTAAGAAACAAAAGATAGATTATTACTCGGTGGGAAGAAAAAGTATTTGTAATAGAAAAGTTTCTGTTATGCGTTAAAAAGGGATGTACTCATACATATTTTTATATGTCATAATAGAAGCTGTAATTAGTGAAAGAAAAGAGGCAATCACATGACTGAACGTTTAAAAGTAATGACAATTTTCGGGACACGTCCAGAAGCAATTAAAATGGCACCTCTTGTATTAGAGTTGCAAAAACACCCAGAAAAAATTGAATCGATTGTGACTGTAACAGCACAACATCGCCAAATGTTAGACCAAGTATTAAGTATCTTTGGAATTACGCCAGATTTCGATTTAAATATCATGAAAGACCGCCAAACTTTAATTGATGTTACAACGCGTGGCTTAGAAGGTTTGGATAAAGTAATGAAAGAAGCGAAGCCGGATATTGTACTTGTACATGGTGATACAACAACAACATTTATTGCAAGCTTAGCTGCTTTTTATAATCAAATTCCAGTAGGTCATGTTGAGGCGGGCCTTCGTACGTGGGATAAGTATTCTCCATACCCAGAAGAGATGAATCGTCAATTAACAGGTGTAATGGCGGATCTTCATTTCTCACCAACAGCAAAATCAGCAACGAACTTACAGAAGGAAAATAAAGATGAGTCACGTATTTTCATCACAGGAAATACAGCGATTGACGCGCTACAAACGACTGTAAAAGAAACATATAGTCATCCTGTACTAGAGAAACTTGGAAATGATCGTCTTGTACTTATGACAGCTCACCGTCGTGAAAACTTAGGTGAACCGATGCGTAATATGTTCCGTGCAATTAAGCGTCTTGTTGATAAGCATGAAGATGTACAAGTTGTGTATCCTGTTCATATGAACCCTGTTGTTCGTGAAATAGCAAATGAAATTTTAGGTGAACATAACCGTATTCATTTAATTGAGCCGCTAGATGTAATTGATTTCCACAATGTTGCAGCTCGTTCATACTTAATGTTAACGGATTCTGGTGGTGTACAAGAAGAAGCTCCATCACTTGGGGTACCAGTTCTTGTTCTTCGTGATACAACAGAGCGCCCTGAAGGTATTGAAGCAGGTACGCTGAAATTAGCAGGAACAGACGAAGAGACAATCTTTGGTCTTGCTGATGAGTTGTTATCAGATAAAGAAGCTCATGATAAGATGGCGAAAGCATCTAATCCTTACGGTGATGGTCGTGCATCAGAGCGTATTGTAGAAGCAATTTTACAACACTTTAATAAGTAAATAAAAAAGGCCCAATCGGATAGATTGGGCCTTTTTGTTATGGCTGATTGCGCATAATCCACTCTGCATGAGCATTTGTAGAAGGTGGCGGATCAGTTGGTGTTTTATTTTGGTTTGTTTCTTTTTTTGTTTGTTCGTTAGAACTTGAATTTGAATCAGGATTTGAGTTGTTTTTTGTAGTTGGATTTTTTGCTTTTTCTCCTAATTCTTTTTCAATTTCGTTACGCACCGTTTCTACACTGATTGGATCTGGAAGGAAGTAATAAATACCGCCTATCTTTTTGTCTTCGCCTTCAAGCTTTAACGTTTGCATTGTAGAAGGATCAAATCCAGAAATTTTATTGTAAAGAGCAAGTCCGTCTGAAATAGGAATGTCGGTTTTTATATATTTTCCAACGACAGCCGTTAAATCTTTAATTTTAAATACAGTAGATGTGGAGTTTAGTTTATGAGCAACAGCGGCCAGTAATTGTCTTTGTCTAGCAGCTCGACCATAATCGCCATTTGGATCTTGCTTTCGCATACGGACGTAAGCAAGTGCTTCTTCACCGTTTAAGTTTTGCTGTCCTTGCTTAAATTGAATTTTTTTGTAGTAATCCACGTCAGAGCGCTCCCAGAAATCGAAGGGTACGTCAACAGTAACACCGCCAACAGCATCAACGATACCTTTAAAGCCTTGGAAATCAATTTTAAGATAATGGTCTACAGGAACTTTTAGAAAGCCTTCGACAGTTTTGATTGCCATTTCTTCTCCGCCGTAAGCATGGGCAGCGTTAATTTTGTCTTCTTTATTTTTACCAACAATTGTAACTCGAGAATCACGAGGAATACTCATAAGTGAAATCTTTTGCGTTTTCGGGTTGACTGTTGCAAACATTAATGAGTCTGTACGACCATTTTGACCGTCTGTCGCATAATCTTCTATACCCATAATGAGAATTGTAAAAGGTTCCTTTGTAATTTCTACATCTTTGTTTCTTAAATCCGATTTTTCACGAGTAAAACCACTATACATCCCCATAAGAGAAGAGTAAGAATTTAACACATAAACTCCTATACTGCCAAATAAAAATGCGAAAATAAGGAAGAAGAAAAGTTTCCTTCTTCGTTTCTTTTTTATTCTGCTATTTTGGAGATGATAATAACGTTCTTCCATATATAATCTCCTTAGTTCGTTAGTTCATTTGTAGGGAAGTAATTCACTACATTAATCTTTAAAGGTGATAAAAGAGTTATGCTTAGATAACATCTTGTTCTAAGTACAACATATCTCCTTCTGTAATTGTACATTTCCCGTTTGTTAATTCAATCATCCAATCTGTAAAGGCTTGTTTGCCGTCTTCTTCAACATACGTATCAAATGTGACATTTTCTAGATAATGTATATCTTTAATGGCATATTTTGAATTGCGTAATTCATTTTCCACTTTGCCAAGTAATGTGTAATCAATCTCGGTTTGCATCACACGCATTAGTTTTCGCTGGACAACACCGACATGATTAATGCCTTCGCTTGTACACTTTCCATATGCACGAATTAATCCACCTGCGCCAAGTTTAATGCCACCAAAATAGCGTGTTACGACAACAACGGTATCTTTTAGTCCACGTTTTTTAAGTACTTCTAGCATTGGTACGCCAGCTGTACCGCTAGGCTCGCCGTCATCATTTGCTTTTTGAATATGATCTTGTTCGCCAATTAAATAAGCGGAACAATTATGTGTTGCATTCCAATGTTGTTTTTTTATTTTTTGTATAAATTCTTGAGCCTCTTCCTCAGTCGTTGCTCGACTAATATAACAAATAAATCTTGATTTTTGAATGACGATTTCGTGTTCGCCGTAGTCTTTGATTGTTAAATATTGTAATAGCACTTGTATACGCCCCTATCTATCAAAATGACTAGTACTTTCCATTTTAAAAGCGAGCCTTTTTATATTCAAACATTTTTTCTAAATACGTTGAAGTTTTTGGTGATTATTTTATCTTTTTGTTGTAATTTGTCGAGATGGTGAGTATAATTTCAACCGGCATTTCCCTGTATGGATGCACCATTTGTAGTTTTCGTGTAAAATTAGGAAATAAAACTTTTTATAAGGCAGGTACGAAAATGAAAATAGCTATTGTTACTGATAGTACAGCATATATACCGAAGCAAATTCGTGATGAACTCAATATATATATGATTCCATTAAACGTTGTGTTTGGAACAGAATCTTATCAAGAAGAAGCTGAAATTTCAGCAGATGATTTTTATGTGAAAGTACGTGAACAAGAGGAACTTCCAAAAACTTCTCAACCAGCAATCGGAAAGTTTGTTGAGCTATATGAAGAACTAGCTAAAGATTATGATGCAGTTATTAGTATTCACCTATCAAGTGGAATTAGTGGTACATATCAAACATCAACAACAGCTGGACAGATGGTAGAGGGTATTGATGTATATACGTATGACTCTGAAATTAGTTGTGAAGTACAAGGATTTTATGTGCGTGAAGGTGCAAAGTTAGCAAGTGAAGGAAAGAATCCAAAAGAGATTATCGCTCGTTTTGATGAAATGAAGAAAACGATGGACGCCTATTTTGTAGTTGATGATTTACATCATTTGCAACGTGGTGGTCGATTAAATAGCGCGCAAGCTTTCATCGGCAGTCTGTTACAAGTGAAGCCAGTTTTATATTTTAGAGATAAAATCATTATTCCGTTTGAAAAGATTCGTACACGTAAAAAAGCATTAAAACGTATCATTGAAATTTTTGATGAGCAAGCAAGTAAAGGTGTACCTATGGAAGCAGTTATCATTCATGCGCAACGTGAAGAGGAAGCGAATGAATGGAAGAAAGAATTAGAAGCAAAATATCCTCACGTCACAATTCGTACAGGTTATTTTGGAGCTGTAATTGGTACGCACTTAGGTGAAGGTGCATTAGGTCTTGGATGGTATACGAAGTAATAAAGATATAAAAAGCTCTCTTTTTAAGAGGGTTTTTTTACGGGTATGTTACGTTTAGTTGACAAGTTAATATTTGGAAATGGTAAAATGTACGTAAAATAAAATAATGAGGAAAGTTTTATAACTTACTTTTTACAAGAAACTATATTATAATAGAAGAGAGGTGAAACATATGGAGCATAATTCTTGTTTATGTCCAAAGTTTGAGTCAGCTTTTACTTTGCTTAGTAAGAAATGGACTGGCTTAATTATTAAATCTTTGCTTGAAGAGTCGAAACGTTTTAGAGAAATCGCAGATATCATCCCAAATATGAGCGATCGTATGTTGTCAGAGCGTTTGAAGGAATTGGAAAGCGAGGGCATTGTAGTTCGTAATGTTTATCCAGAAGTACCAGTTCGAATCGAGTATGGCTTAACTGACAAGGGAAAAGCGTTAGAAAGTGTTATGGATGAGGTCCAAAATTGGGCTGAGAAATGGATGAAGTAGCATTTCATTTGTATTCGTATATTTAATAAAACGTAAGGGATTCCTTACGTTTTTTCTTTGTTCACAGAAGTGAGAAAAGTATATAAATTTCTACACATACATACAAAAATATACGAATTTTGCGCTAGAGCTACAAATAATATTACATTTGTTTTACAAAAACGTAACATTAGCAAAAAAAATCCCGAATTATGGTATAAATTTTATAGGTTATATACGGAAAAAGAAAAAAGAAAGCGGTGTAAAAAATAAAATGAAAAAGCTAAAAATGGCATCTTGCGCATTAGTTGCAGGGTTAATGTTTTCAGGACTAACACCAAATGTATTTGCAGAAGATAAAATTTCTGACGTGAAATCACAAATTAATACACAAAATGACACTTTACATAAACAACAACAAGAACGTGATGAATTACAAAAACAAATGAATGACTTAAACAAAACAATTCAAGGTTTAGATAAGTCTGTTCAAGAGAATGCTGCAAAACTTGATGAAACAACGAAAAAAGTTTCTGATACTGAGCAATTAATTGAAAAGAAAAATAAAGATATTGCAGAATTACAAACAAAGATTGCAAAACGTGAAGAGTTATTAAGAAAGCGTTTAGTTGCACTTCAAGAACAACCAAATACGAACGTTGTAACAGAAGTTCTTGTAAACTCTAAAAACGTTGCAGATTTAGTTGATCGTTTAACTTCTGTTTCTAAAATTCTTGAGTCTGATGAAGATATCATGAAAACACAGCAAGAAGATCAAGCTAGTGTGAAAAAAGATGTTGCAACGGTAAAAGAGAAACAAAAAGAATTAAAAGAAGCACAAGCTCAAATTGAAACTGCTAAGAAAGAACTTGACGCTGAAAAAGAGAAAAAAGCAACAGCGGTAAACGATTTAAGCGGTAAAATGGATACAGTTGTAACTTCGATGACAAGTACGGAAGGTCAATTGAAAGAGCTTGAGAAACAAGCATTACAATTACAACGCATTGCAGAGGAAGAAGCACAAGCAAAAGCTGCACAAGAAGCTGCTGCTCAAAAACAAGCAGAGCAAGCTGCTAAAGCTGCGCAAGCTCAGCCAGCACAAGCACCTGCAGAGCAAGCTGCACCAGCAAACAATGGTGGACAAGCTCAAAAAGAAGAGCCTAAAAAAGAAGAACCTAAAAAAGAGGAACCAAAAAAAGAAGAGCCTAAGAAAGAAGCACCTAAACAAGAAGAGAAAAAGCCAGCTCAAAATGTGGGTGGCGTAATTGGTAAAGCACAAAGCTATTTAGGTTTACCATATGTTTGGGGAAGTGCATCTCCATCAAACGGTGGTTTTGACTGTAGTGGATTCATTTCTTACATCTTTGGTGTAGGTCGTCAAGACGTTGCAGGTTACTGGAACTCAGTTTCTAAAGTAGGTAGCCCACAACCAGGAGACTTAGTATTCTTCCAAGGTACTTATAAAGCAGGTCCATCTCACATCGGTATTTACGTTGGTAATGGCCAAATGATCCATGCTAGTGATAAAGGAATTGCGTACGGTGATATTAACAGCTCATATAACCAAAAACATTTCTTAGGTTACGGTCGATTCTAGGATTTATAAAAGAATAAAAAACGTGTATAAAGTCGATAGCTTACTATTTTATAAGTAGGTTATCGGCTTTTTTGAGTTTTTACGGGATTTGAAGAAGGGTTTATAGTAGTGCTGGAGGTGATTGTTGATGCTGGCGGGGAAACAGTTGCTATTAGACGAACTTTCTTCAGATTTACAGAGGGAATTAAATGATTTGAAAAGGAAGGGAGAGGTCATATGTGTACAAGGTGTAAAAAAGAAGAATTCTAAATATATGTGCCAACGCTGCGGAAATGTAGATCAGCGGCTATTTGCGTCGTTTTTATGTAGAAGGTGCAGTAAAGTGTGCACATATTGCCGGAAGTGTATAACGATGGGGAGGGTAAGTGAATGTGCTGTACTTGTTCGCGGGATTGCTGAAAGAAAGAGAGAAAAGAAATTAAACTTGTTACAGTGGAACGGGAAGTTGTCTACTGGTCAGAATTTGGCGGCACAAGGTGTTGTAGAGGCTATTAAGCAAAAAGAATCATTTTTTATTTGGGCTGTATGCGGGGCTGGGAAAACAGAGATGTTGTTTTACGGTATTAACGAAGCGCTTCAAAAAGGAGAAAGAGTTTGTATCGCAACGCCGAGAACGGATGTTGTTCTGGAATTAGCACCGAGATTACAAGAAGTATTTCCATATATAAAGGTAGCGGCTTTATATGGAGGGAGTGTGGATAAAGAAAAAGATGCAGTACTAGTCGTTGCGACCACGCATCAATTATTGCGTTATTATAGGGCGTTTCATGTCATGGTTGTAGATGAGATAGATGCTTTTCCATATTGTGCAGATCAAATGTTACAGTACGCGGTAAAACAAGCGATGAAAGAAAGGGCGGCGCGTATTTATTTAACTGCGACTCCAGATGAAACGTGGAAGCGAAAATTTAGAAAAGGTGAACAAAAAGGTGTTATTGTTTCTGGACGATATCACCGTCATCCTTTGCCAGTTCCTTTATTTTGTTGGTGCGGGAATTGGAAAAAAAGCCTCATTCATAAAAGAATTCCTCGAGTTTTACTACAGTGGTTACAAACATACTTAAATAAAAAACATCCTATTTTTTTATTTGTCCCCCATGTGCGATATATAGAAGAGATAAGCCTGTTGTTAAAATCATTAAACAAGCGAATTGAAGGTGTACATGCAGAAGATCCGGGGAGAAAAGAAAAAGTAGCGGCTTTCAGAAAAGGAGAAATCCCATTATTAGTTACAACGACAATTTTAGAGCGAGGCGTAACGGTGAAAAATTTGCAAGTAGCGGTTTTAGGGGCTGAAGAAGAAATATTCTCAGAAAGTGCACTCGTACAAATTGCGGGCCGAGCAGGGCGGAGCTTTGAAGCACCGTATGGAGAGGTCATTTATTTTCACTATGGTAAGACAGAGGCGATGGTGCGCGCGAAAAAACATATTCAAGGTATGAATAAAAATGCCAAAGAACAAGGATTGATCGATTAATGCATTGTTTACTTTGTGATGAGTGTTTTGTAGAAAAGGTTAGTTGGTACACTTTTTTTGTAAAGTGTCATAGAAAATATATATGTGATAGATGTGAGCAGAAACTTTCCTATATTATAGGAGAAATTTGCATGGAGTGCGGCCGACCTTTAGAATTTGTTCCTGCCTCATTTCAAGAAGACGGTATTTGCATAGATTGTATAAGGTGGATGAATGAGGAGAAGTATCGTCCTTTTAAAAACCGTTCGTTATACATGTACGATAATGAGATGAAAGAAATAGTAGCACAGTTTAAGTTTCGGGGTGATGCAGAGTTAGTGCGCATTTTTTATCGTCCTTTTCGAAGTTTATTTCAAAAGTATTTTGCTGATGTTTCAACCGTTATCGCTGTTCCACTTAGTAAGGAAAGGGAAGTTGAACGTGGCTTTAATCAAGCGGAGTTATTAGCAACTTGTTTGCCTGTCCGTATTTCTGATTTTTCCTTAAGACGGCGAGAAACAGAAAAGCAAAGTAAGAAGACGCGTAAAGAAAGGGTGTCAGGAAGCAATCCTTTTTATTTTCAGGGAGAAGAGATGTTTTGTGGGCAACATATTTTACTCGTTGATGACGTGTATACGACAGGAATTACAGTTAGGCAAATCGGAAGTTTGTTATATGAAAGAGGGGCAAGGGAAGTATCTAGTTTGACACTTTGTAGAAGTTAATATGGCAGTGTCGAAAGGGATAATAAAAAGGCGATAAGTCTTCTTTGACTTCATATGTTGTCATTCGTTATAGTCAAAATATGGGGCGAATGCCCTGATTTTTAGAGTGAAGGGAATGGAATGAACATGCAAGGACGAGTGAAATGGTTCAATGCAGAAAAGGGATTTGGATTTATTGAGCGCGAAGATGGTGACGATGTATTTGTCCATTTTTCTGCTATTCAACAAGATGGGTATAAGTCATTAGAAGAAGGGCAACAAGTAGAGTTTGACATTGTAGATGGAGCACGTGGACCACAAGCAGCTAATGTTGTAAAACTGTAGGAATATTGTTTTTGGGAAGAGAAAGCTGCATTTGTGGCA
Source organism: Bacillus sp. CH_48 (assembly GCF_038008465.1). NCBI lineage: Bacteria > Bacillati > Bacillota > Bacilli > Caryophanales > Bacillaceae > Bacillus > Bacillus sp. CH_48. Next base: position 1,842,301 of record NZ_JBBOZF010000001.1, read on the forward strand.
ACGTTATATATATGGTAGAACCTCTTGTTTTTCGCAAGGGGTTTTTTGTTATAGGGTAAGTTGTCAAAAAGTTGTTTCTTTTCTGTAACGAATTGGCCACACTTATATTCGTTATTCACGATGTTAATAGGATAAAATAAAGATAGAAACGATGCATCTTTTCATTTCAACAAAAAACGATAAAAAAATCGCAATTCCACTAATTTTTTTAAAAAAGTTAGAAGGAGTTTTTAAGCCAGTGTCGAAATTATAGTACATAGGCTTGAAAGGAGGAATTCATCTATGAAATTCAACATTCGTGGTGAAAATATTGAAGTAACTCCAGCATTAAAGGAATATGTAGAGAAAAAACTAAGTAAGTTAGAACGTTATTTTGATACATTCCCAGAGATTAAAGTTAATTTAAAAGTATACTCTGACAAGCAACGTGTCGAGGTAACAATACCATTTACTGATTTATTACTTCGTGCAGAAGAAACTAATAGCGATATGTACGCTGCTATCGATTTAGTAGTTGATAAAATTGAGCGACAAATTCGTAAACATAAAACAAAAGTAAATCGTAAGTTACGTGAGAAAGGTTCTATGAAAACAAACTTTATCCTTCCAGAAGCAGTAGCTGTTATGGATGAGGTAGAAGAGGATGAATTAGAACTTGTACGTACAAAACGATTCGATTTAAAACCGATGGACGTTGAAGAAGCGATTCTACAAATGGATATGCTAGGACATAATTTCTTCGTCTTCACAAATGCTGATACAAATGAAACTAATGTTGTATACGGCCGTAAAGATGGGAAATATGGTTTAATCGAAACTAAATAATAATTCAAAAGCGCAGCCGAATGAGGCTGCGCTTTTTTGTATTGAGATTTTGAATGTGATTATCTCCATAAGTATGTACTTGTTAGGAGTATACTAATTTTGTTTAATTTAACAATATTTTATAATTGTAAATAAAATATTAAGTTTTCTGGAATCAATTGATAGTGTATTTTGCTTTTGTTATCTTTAAATTGCATTATATAGATTTACTTTGTTTCTTTAGTGAAAAAATAAAATCAATATAATGCTACAAATTATCGGAGGTGCTTTTAGTGAGTATTAAGAAAAAAAGTCGTTTTATGTTTGGATCTGTTTTATCTTTAGGTATTTTAGCTAGTACTTTTGCTTTAACCGAACCTGCTAAGGCTGATACAAGGGATGATCATGTAGAATTTACCTTTAGACTTTGGAGTGCATATGATTTTACTAATGCACGTCCTAAAGAGAACCCTACTTCTATGTATATGCGTGTGAAGAGTAGTGAGAAGGGCGGTGGTTCTTTTAACGTTTGGACAGAAGCGGATAAAAATAAAGGTAAAGGTGATAGAGATTGGGTAAATGTTTCAGGTAAGCATGAAGGAGAAGTGAAACCATATAAAACTTATCTTTTCATGAATCATGCGGTAGAAAGCTATGGGAAAAATGTTCCGGTTAGATTTGGTGGTTATTCTAGAGAAAATAATGCTTATCCTACTGCTTGGAGTCCTGATAGTGTAAGACCTAGTGGACCTTACACTGAATATTGATTTAGAAATTATAAATTAAAATTATTTATTTTATAGTGCTAGAAAAAGTCGTATAGTTTCAAATCTAGATTATACGACTTTTCCTGCTATTTCATTTTTAAAATAGGAGGAGCTGTAATGAAACTTATTTTAAAATATATTGTATTCTGTTGTTTTATATTGAGTATTAGTTTCTTAGTTTCTTGTCAAAAGAAAGTAGATGAACCTATTGTAAATATTGAAGATACTTTAACGGAAAAATATAATTTGAAAAGTATTCAGTTGCAAGAAATTAAGAAAAATACTATTTATGAACAAGTATTTTCGGGGAATAAAAATGGTAATGATTTCTTTCAAGGTCAAATAGATAGAAATGATATTGCAATAGAAGATAGGCTTTCAGATAAAAATTTAAAGTCAGGAGTTATACCAGAAAATTATTATGTGTTTTTATCGGGTGTTACGAATAAGAAAAAACCAACGTATCTTTTGGGACGGATTGAACAAACTGATGGGAAAGTAATTGAGTGGAAACAAGAAGTTAAGAGTGTAAAAAGAAAAGGTACAAATGATGTTTATCAGTATGAAGTTGAGTTTCCTAAATTTGAAGGAGAGAGAGCAAATGTTGCTTTTCGTTACATCTGGTTAAATAAAGAAAATAAATGTTATGGTGTTGCGGATCAATTGTTCATATTAAAAAAGGTTTAAATTTAATTAATGGTTTATGGAGGAGCTGTAGATGAGTTACTTTTTAGGAAGGATTTTAAAAGGTAGGATGTTTTGGTTGTCTTTATTTATTATGTTAATAATTGTTACTGCTCAATATATTGCTATGTTTGTGACAACTAAAGGATTTAACGATGCTGGGATTATAAAGGTATCCCCATATTTATCTAATATTTTACATTTTAATAGATTGTCATTTTATAGTGAGTTTTATCTACTTATATTTCCTATGCTTTCCGCAATGGCTGTAGCAGGGATCTATAGAATTGATAAAAATTATGGATTTATTTATCCTGTTATTTCTAAAATGGGAACAGGTTATTATTTTAAGCTACTTTATTTTATTAACTTTAGTGTATCTTTTTTTATTATAAGTTTCCCTTTACTATTTAATTTTTATTTATATGCAATGACTTATCCAACAGTCGCTCCGCATCCAATATTAAATTATATGGCTGCTACTGTCTCACCAACAGCTCAATTTAATACAGTTTATTATGAGTACCCTACTTTATATTTTCTAATGTATGTATTTTTAAATGGTTTATACGGTGCGGTTTTTTCGAGTTTGGCTTTATCAGTTTCATTTTTTATAAAACGAGTTTATTTTATTTATTTAGTTCCATTTGTTTTACATATTTTTTGGCTTGGTATTGGAAAAGGGATTCTCAATCCTAAAGATTATGTAATTAAAGATTTCGGCTTTTTTGAATTACAAATTTTTCTTAGTGTCTTGTTATGTATTTGGTTTTGTTCTGTAGTTCTTTATTTACGGGGGAGTAGGAAGCATGTTCTTTTATAATGTAATGAAAGAAACTATAAGGATGAAGTACGTTTGGTTAAGTATTCTTTTTTTACTTAATGTTAGTATCATTGGTTGTTTGTTCAATTATTTTGAACCTGGAATTATAAAAGAGAAAATGAACGAATTGGAAACCTTGTATAAGGTTATGTCGTTTTATAATTTGTCGACTATATTTATTCCTTTAACCATCGTTTTTTCTGTATATTCTATGTCGAATTTTTTTAGTATTTATGTAGTTTCTCGAGTAAATAATGCATTGAAATTAGTTTCTATATATTATTTGAAACTATTCATTTTTGTTTGTTTTTTCGCTGGGAGTATGATTTTACAGTTATTTTTGATGTCAAATATGATGGCTGTAAATAGTGTTTCTGTAAATTATGAATTGTTATTTTGCATTCAATTATTTGCGAATATTTTTATATGCATGATAAGTGCTGTATTGCAATTATTTTTACCTAGTTTACTTGTAATAATATGTATGGTTACTGCTGTTTTATTAGATAGATTTATATTACATGGATTTTTATTTACAAATGCTTTTTATATAAATGTTTTTGAAGATGCTACTGGTTTACTTATACGCTTATTTGGATGTTTTTTTATCTTTTTTATAAGTGTATGGATTTTATCTAAAAAAAGTTATATTGCTATGAATGATGAGACAGAGGTGATCTAGTTTACATTATGATTTTATATCATTTGTTAAAAAGAGATTTACATGTAAGGTTTAGAGATTCCATCAAGATAATGGCTTTTTTATTCTTAATTTACGCTATGATTGTAGTTACTTTTTTATACAATCAGCCTCTTAGTAATGGTAAAGAACCTGTATTGGTAGATGTTACCTTTTATCGATTTTTTCATGGAGTAGACTTTGTGGATTTATCTTATTTTTATAAGGAAGGGCGATTTTCTATTCCTTTTTATTGGATATTTTTTCAAATCGCTCCTTTGTTGCTAGTAGGGAAGTTTGCTTTTTCAGATATTCAGCAGAATGGTGTTTATTTATTTCCTCGTGTTAAGAAGAAGCATTTTCTTTGGTTAACGAAAATACTATCTTTGTTTTTTTACATAATTAGTATTTGGATTGTTATGTATTTGATTTGGTTTACTGTTTATTATTTGCTTACTTTTGGCGGGCATTCTTTTTCAAATGTATATAGTCAATTTTTTTATAAGATAGTAGGTACTATGCTAATTCAAATAATTATAAGCTTTTTATTAGCTTTAATTTTTGAGTTTTTAACGCTTTATATACCAATAACTATTGTTTTTATACTGATGTTGATGTACCTATTTTTGTCTATTTTCTTTCATAGTATTTATTTTTTAGGTTCTTTTGTTATGCCAAATCGTTGGTATTTTGTTGATCACAGTTCAATGCAATTGACTTTAGGTAATAATCAATCTATTCAATGGCATGAGTTACTTTTAATCGGAGTAGTAATTGTTGTTGTAATGATTTTGTTAGGTAGTTTTTGTTTGAAAAAACTAGATGTGATAGGTGAATAATTTATGGACAATTATATTAAATGTGAATGTATGACGAAAAGATTAAAGGGAAATATTGTGTTAGATAATATTAGTTTGTCAGTAAAAAAAGGAGAGTTTTTAGTTTTGAAGGGGCATAATGGTTCTGGTAAAACAATGATTTTACGTGCTATATCAGGATTAATGCGTTTAAATTCTGGAGTTGTTTATGTAGATAATGAAATGATTGGAAAACACAAGCAATTTCCTGATTCTATGGGGATATTGATTGAATATCCAAGTTTTATTCCGGGGTATACTGGTTTTCAGAACTTGAAGTTTTTATCATCGATTAACAATAAAATCTCTGATGAGGAAATTTATAATATTATTCAAAGGGTTGGACTTGATAAAACAGATAAGAGAAAGTATAAAAGATACTCTTTAGGTATGAAGCAACGTTTAGGGATAGCGCAAGCTTTAATGGAACAACCAAAATTATTGTTATTAGACGAGCCAACTAATGCTTTAGATAGTGATGGAATAAAAGATGTTTTGGATATTTTGAAAGTAGAAAAATCTAAAGGAACGACTATTATAGTAGCTAGTCATGATGTGCATGTTCTAGATAATGAAATAGTAGATCGCATTGTACATGTTAATAATGGAAAGTTGGTAGATTAAGAGTGACAAGAAATCATGTCTTAATAATCATTGGATTGTGTCTGTTGCTATGTATATTTGCTAGTTTCTTTAGATTTAAAACATTAAATCTAAAGAATGAATCTTATAAAGTGGTAAAAGGTGAGTTTTTATCTGATAGAAATTTTGAAGATGGACAAGGAATTACGTTTCATGCACTTGATCCTCTTGATCCTACAAAAGTTTATGATCCTTATGAAGACCGTGAAGTAGTGACGTATGTGTTACCTTTAGATATTACAAATACAACGAATCGGGATATTAATTTGCTTAGTAACAAGTCTATTTCTAATACAATGTTTTATTCTAAAATAGGAGAGTTTTATAATTTAATTCCGTATGCAATGGAGTTACCTAAACAATATCAGTTTGAGCCTGTAATACCTGCTGGTAAAACGGTACGAGGATATATTGGGGCAAATTATTTTATAGGAGATGACCCTGGTAAGAATTATAAAAACTTTTCAAATGAATCAACTAAGGTGAAATTCATTTCTTTTATGAAGGATCAGAAAGGGAAATATCATGAATTAGAAATACCAATAAATTAATAAAATTCATGATTGATACAGATATATTTTAAGGGTGTTTTTTGCTGTGGTTGAGTAGATCTTGCAACATAATAATATCTTTTAAAGTCGGAGTTGTTTCGCAGGTGTAAGTATCTATGGATGCTGCACTTGCGGAATTTCCGACTTTTTGTAATTGTTCATTTAAAACTAATAGATTTCCTTCGATTATCCTCTTTTAAAGGGGGATATTTAATACGAAATTTGCAATAGAGGGATAGAGAAAAGACATATTAGTTTGTTGGAACAAATGAAATGAAAACTTTTTTTGAATATAAGGCCTGACATTCGGCCGATTGTTGTCATAGTTATAAGACAAGTGTTACAATTATCATTAGGTATATACATTTTAGTTTTTTTAATTAGGAGAAAAATTGGCATAACATACATTTGATTTTTACAACGACTGATTGTAATAGAGAAAAAGAAAACAATCGGAAGTTTTATTTTAATAAAAGAGGAGCGTATTTCCTATGATCGGTATTTTAAAAAAGGTGTTTGATGTAAACCAACGCCAAATTAAACGTATGCAAAAGACAGTTGAGCAAATTGATGCATTAGAGTCATCTATTAAGCCACTAACTGATGAACAATTAAAAGGAAAGACGCTTGAATTTAAAGAACGTCTAACAAAAGGTGAAACAGTAGATGATCTACTACCGGAAGCTTTTGCAGTTGTTCGCGAGGCGGCAACTCGTGTTCTTGGAATGCGTCCATATGGCGTACAGTTAATGGGTGGTATTGCCTTACATGAAGGGAATATTTCTGAGATGAAAACGGGTGAAGGTAAAACGTTAACATCTACATTACCTGTATATTTAAATGCTTTAACAGGAAAAGGTGTTCACGTTGTTACAGTCAATGAATACTTAGCACAACGTGATGCGAACGAAATGGGACAACTTCATGAGTTCCTTGGCTTAACGGTAGGAATTAACTTAAATAGTATGTCACGCGAAGAGAAACAAGAGGCTTATGCTGCTGATATTACGTATAGCACAAATAATGAGCTTGGATTCGATTACTTACGTGACAACATGGTTTTATATAAAGAGCAGTGCGTTCAACGTCCACTTCATTTTGCTATTATCGATGAAGTCGATTCTATTTTAGTCGATGAAGCACGTACGCCGCTTATTATTTCGGGACAAGCTCAAAAATCAACAGAGCTATACATGTTTGCAAATGCATTCGTTCGTACGTTAGAAAATGAAAAAGAGTATTCATTTGATGTGAAAACGAAAAATGTAATGTTAACAGAAGATGGTATTACGAAAGCAGAGAAAGCTTTCCATATTGAAAACTTATTCGATTTAAAACATGTAGCACTTCTTCACCATATTAATCAGGGGCTTCGTGCACACGTTGTTATGCACCGTGATACAGATTATGTTGTACAAGAAGGCGAAATCGTAATTGTAGACCAATTCACTGGTCGTCTTATGAAAGGTCGTCGTTATAGCGAAGGATTACACCAAGCAATTGAAGCAAAAGAAGGTGTAGAAATTCAAAATGAAAGTATGACACTTGCGACAATTACATTCCAGAACTACTTCCGTATGTATGAAAAATTATCTGGTATGACTGGTACAGCGAAAACAGAGGAAGAGGAATTCCGTAACATTTACAATATGAACGTTATTGTAATTCCAACAAACAAACCGATTATTCGTGATGATCGTGCTGATTTAATCTTTAAATCAATGGAAGGTAAGTTCAATGCTGTTGTTGAGGATATTGTAAATCGTCATAAACAAGGGCAACCTGTTCTTGTAGGTACAGTTGCAATTGAAACTTCAGAGCTTATTTCAAAAATGTTAACGCGTAAAGGTGTACGTCATAACATTTTAAATGCGAAAAACCATGCACGTGAAGCAGATATTATTGCGGAAGCTGGTATGAAAGGTGCTGTAACGATTGCGACGAATATGGCTGGTCGTGGTACAGATATTAAGCTTGGAGATGATGTGAAAATCTTCGGTCTAGCAGTTATCGGTACAGAACGTCATGAAAGCCGTCGTATTGATAATCAGTTACGTGGTCGTGCTGGTCGTCAAGGGGATCCTGGTGTGACGCAGTTCTACTTATCGATGGAAGATGAATTAATGCGCCGATTTGGTTCAGATAATATGAAAGCAATGATGGATCGTCTTGGTATGGATGATTCCCAGCCAATTGAAAGTAAAATGGTTTCTCGAGCGGTAGAGTCTGCACAAAAACGTGTTGAAGGAAATAACTATGATGCACGTAAGCAGTTATTACAATACGATGATGTACTTCGTCAGCAACGTGAAGTGATTTATAAGCAGCGTCAAGAAGTAATGGAATCGGAAAACTTACGTGGCATTATTGAAGGTATGATGAAATCTACAGTAGAACGTGCTGTTGCGCTTCACACACAAGAGGAAATTGAAGAAGATTGGAACATTAAAGGTCTTGTTGACTACTTAAATACAAACCTTCTTCAAGAAGGAGACGTAAAAGAAGAAGAATTACGTCGCCTTGCTCCTGAGGAAATGAGCGAACCGATTATCGCGAAATTAATAGAGCGTTACAATGACAAAGAAAAGCTTATGCCAGAAGAGCAAATGCGTGAGTTTGAGAAAGTTGTTGTATTCCGCGTTGTAGATACAAAATGGACGGAGCATATTGATGCGATGGATCACCTTCGTGAAGGTATTCATTTACGTGCTTACGGTCAAATTGATCCACTTCGTGAGTACCAAATGGAAGGATTTGCGATGTTCGAGTCAATGGTTGCTTCTATTGAAGAGGAAATTTCTCGTTACATTATGAAAGCTGAAATTGAACAAAACTTAGAACGTCAAGAAGTTGTTCAAGGTGAAGCTGTTCATCCATCTAGCGACGGCGAAGAAGCGAAGAAAAAGCCAGTTGTAAAAGGTGACCAAGTGGGCCGCAACGATTTATGTAAATGTGGTAGCGGTAAAAAATATAAAAACTGCTGTGGTATTGTTCAGTAATATAGGGCGGTAGCTTTGGCTGTTTTGCAAACTTTTATATCAAAAATGTATAATTAAGAAGGGTTAAACTCTCTCCGTAATAAGTGGAGAGAGTTTCCCTTGTTTTCATACGAAAGTAACAGCAATTACATAGAGGTGAAGGAAATGGAATTAGTAGAAATTAGACAGGAATTAGAGAAAATGGCTAAGCGATTAGCGGCTTTTAGGGGGTCTCTTTGACCTTCCTACTAAGGAGAAACAAATTGCAGAATTAGAAGAAAAAATGATGAGCGCAGGATTTTGGGATGACCAACAAGGCGCGCAAGCTGTAATTAATGAAGCGAATGCGTTAAAAGATATGGTTGGAAGTTTCCGTCAATTAGATGAAACGTTCGAAAATTTAGAAGTAACGCATGAGCTTTTAAAAGAAGAATACGATGAAGATTTACATGAGGAATTAGAGTCAGAAGTAAAAGGCTTAATTCAAGAAATGAATGAGTATGAGCTTCAGTTACTATTAAGTGATCCTTATGATAAAAATAATGCAATTTTAGAATTACATCCAGGTGCAGGTGGAACTGAGTCACAAGACTGGGGTTCTATGTTATTACGTATGTATACACGTTGGGCTGAAAAACGTGGATTTAAAGTAGAAACGGTTGACTATTTACCAGGTGATGAAGCTGGTATTAAGAGTGTAACTTTATTAATTAAAGGTCATAACGCTTACGGTTACTTAAAAGCAGAGAAAGGTGTACATCGTCTTGTACGTATTTCACCATTTGATTCTTCAGGTCGTCGTCATACGTCGTTCGTATCTTGTGAAGTTGTACCAGAGTTCAATGATGAAGTTGAAATTGAAGTACGTACAGAAGATTTAAAAATTGATACGTACCGCGCAAGTGGAGCGGGTGGGCAGCACGTTAATACGACAGATTCAGCAGTTCGTATTACACATACACCGACAAATACAGTTGTAACGTGTCAGTCGGAACGTTCTCAAATTAAAAACCGTGAGCATGCGATGAAGATGTTAAAAGCGAAATTATATCAAAAGAAACTAGAAGAACAACAGGCACAATTAGATGAAATCCGCGGGGAACAAAAAGAAATCGGATGGGGTAGCCAAATCCGTTCTTACGTATTCCACCCGTATTCTCTTGTAAAAGACCACCGTACAAATACGGAGGTTGGTAACGTACAAGCAGTTATGGATGGAGAGATTGATCCATTTATTGATGCCTACTTACGTTCTCGCATCTAATAAGTGAAAAAAAGCCAACTAAATTGTTGGCCCACGCTGAGGATATAGAGGATATAAAGAATTTGATTTTATTTTTATAGATGAAGTAAAGAGGAAGAGAAGTTGGAAACGACAACTTCTCTTTTTGATGGGATTATATGTAGATTACAATGGTGTATATTGTTTTGTAAAAAGTAGAGAATAGTAAAATAGAGCGATAATAGGGTAAAGATTTATATAGAACATTTCTAATTTTCCTTTTAAAAAGGATTCTTTATAGAAGTTTTTTAAGCTGTTCACAGAATTGAAACAACTTATGAAAGCTTTATTTTATCAAGGTTCTCACTGTATTTTTGAGGAATATGAAATACACCTTAGTTTTTCTATATAAAGATAATGCTTATAATGAAAATGAGTGTGTTAGGAATAAAAAGAATATCAACAATGGGGAGCGATAGAAGTGAAAAAGAAATTGTTGGCTATTGCGCTAGGGACATCAGTTGTTTTTGCTTTAGGAGCATGCGGAAATAAAGAAGAGAGTAAGTCTTCGAAACAGTCTGCAAGCACAGACAGCGCAGAACAAATTTTCCAAAGAAGTTGTGCTGGATGTCACGCGACAGATTTATCAGGGGCAACTGGACCTGATTTAAGAAAAGTAGGCGGTAAGTACGACGCTGCAGATATCGAAGAGATTATTAAAAAAGGCCGCGGTTCAATGTCACCAGGACTTATTCAAGGTGAAGATGCGAAAAAAGTATCTGAATGGTTAGCTGAACATAAATAAAAAAGGTGAACTGGACGAGTTGATAATATAGGTCAACTCGTTTTCCTTTTCATTTATGTAACATAACTGTAACAAAAATGTATCCGAACTGGAAACCGTTTGATGTTACAATGGGGTTTGTAGAATTTTGCTGAAATATATTACATAGAGTGGTATTGCTTATGAGAAAGCATAAGTAAACTACCTTCAACAAGGATGACTAAGTGAAAATGAAGGATGTCTTTTATTTTCAGATGTACAGAAAAGTATTTCGAAAAAAATCATTAAGTATTGGGTGATAAATAATGATAAAAATGACGAATGTTTATAAGGAGTACCCGAATGGTATGAAAGCCATTGCTGGTCTTACAGTTAACATTAAACAAGGTGAGTTCGTATACGTAGTTGGACCGAGTGGAGCCGGAAAATCTACATTTATTAAAATGATGTATCGTGAAGAGAAGCCATCTACAGGATCAATTAATGTAAATGGACTTGTTATTGAAACATTGGCAGAAAGAGATGTTCCATATTTTCGTCGTCAATTAGGCGTAATTTTCCAAGATTTTAAATTACTACCTAAATTAACGGTATATGAGAATGTTTCGTTTGCTTTAGAAGTAATTGAAGAAGAACCAGATGCAATTCGTGAGCGTGTAACAGAGGTTTTAGGTCTTGTAGGTCTTGAAGATCGTGCAGATGCAATTCCAAGTGAACTTTCAGGTGGAGAGCAACAACGTGTTGCGATTGCAAGAGCGATTGTAAATCGACCAAAGGTTGTAATTGCCGATGAGCCAACAGGTAACTTAGATATTGAAACAGCTCTTGATATTATGAAGATTTTTACTCGCATTAATGAGCGTGGTACAACAATTGTTATGGCGACGCATAATGCAGATATCGTAAATACAATCCGTCATCGTGTAATCGCGATTGAAGGCGGAAAAATTGTTCGAGACGAGATTGAGGGAGGATACGGATATGAAGGCTAAGACCCTTAGTCGACATTTGCGAGAAGGTGTAAAGAATCTATCACGTAACGGATGGATGACATTTGCTTCTGTTAGTGCAGTAACAGTTACATTATTACTTGTAGGTGTCTTTTTAACAGCGATTATGAATATGAACCATTTTGCGACGAAAGTAGAGCAAGATGTAGAGATTCGTGTACACATTGATCCAGCTGCGAAAGAAGCTGATCAAAAGAAATTAGAAGAAGATATGAGTAAGATTGCAAAAGTAGATTCTATTAAATATTCTTCTAAAGAAGAAGAGTTAAAACGTTTAATTAAAAGCTTAGGTGATAGCGGAAAAACGTTTGAGTTATTTGAACAAGATAACCCACTTAAAAACGTATTCGTTGTAAAAGCAAAAGAACCAACAGATACAGCGACAATCGCGAAGAAGGTTGAAAAAATGCAGTTTGTCAGTAATGTTCAGTACGGAAAAGGGCAAGTTGAACGATTATTTGATACTGTAAAAACTGGTCGTAACATTGGGATTGCGTTAATTGCTGGTCTTTTATTCACAGCAATGTTCTTAATCTCTAACACAATTAAAATTACAATTTATGCTCGTAGTACAGAAATTGAAATTATGAAACTTGTTGGTGCAACAAACTGGTTCATTCGTTGGCCATTCTTGCTAGAGGGGTTATTCTTAGGAGTATTAGGATCAATTATTCCAATTGGCCTAATTCTAGTTACGTATAATTCGTTGCAAGGTGTGTTTAACGAAAAACTTGGCGGAACAATTTTCGAGCTTCTACCATACAGTCCTTTCGTATTCCAATTAGCTGGTTTACTAGTGTTAATCGGTGCGTTAATCGGTATGTGGGGAAGTGTAATGTCAATTCGTCGTTTCTTAAAAGTATAAAAAGTTGCAAACATAATTCGTACAAGCTTATCATATAGTAGAAATAGGTAAAGGCATCACACACTGTGTGATGCCTTTTGCTACACCACCTGTGTGTTTTGGAAAGGGGAATTCCGCATTGAAACGTAGAGTTGCAATTATTGGAATGGTTGTTGCATTTTTAATTGGTGCTGGCGGAATGTTTGCAGGCATGTCTGTATTTGGGGTTAACCCAGCAGAAGTAACGCAAACAATTTCGAGTGGGAATGCTAGCACTGCGCAAGGGAATTTGGCAAAAATTAATGAGGCGTATGCACTAATTGATTCACGTTATGTGGAAGACGTGAAAGATGAAAAGTTAGTTGAAGGTGCAATACAAGGCATGTTGTCTACGCTGAAGGACCCTTATTCCACGTATATGGATAAAGAAACAGCCAAACAGTTTAGTGAATCGCTTGATCCTGAATTAGAGGGGATTGGGGCTGAGGTGAACAAAACGGACGATAAGCTTATTATCGTATCGCCAATTAAAGGTTCACCAGCAGAAAAGATAGGAATTAAACCGAATGACCAAATTTTATCTGTAGATGGAAACAGTGTGAAAGACTTATCACGTGAAGAAGCAGTATTAAAGATCCGTGGTAAAAAAGGAACGACTGTCGCAATTGAAATTAAACGTGCGGGAGTAACTGATCCGATTGTATTTAAAATTAAGCGTGAAAAAATTCCGATCTTTACAGTGTTTAGTTCTGTGAAGCAAGAGAGCGGAAGAGATATCGGTTATATGCAAATCACTTCTTTTGCTGAAAATACAGCGAAGGAATTTAAGGATCAGTTAAAAGAGTTAGAGAAGAAAAATATAAAAGGCTTAGTTATTGACGTGCGTGGTAATCCTGGTGGCTATTTAAATAGTGTAGAAGATATACTGGGAGAAATTATGACGAATAAAAAGCCGATGCTACAAGTAGAGCAGCGAAATGGTGAGAAGAAGAAATTCTCTACGGAACTGAAAGAGAGAAAACCATATCCAATTTCAGTATTAATTGATAATGGAAGTGCTTCTGCTTCAGAGATTTTAGCTGGTGCACTGAAGGAAGGAGAAGGATACGATTTAATTGGTGAAAAGACATTTGGTAAAGGTACTGTCCAGCAAGCTGTTCCATTTAAAGACGGCAGCAACATTAAATTAACGATGTTTAAATGGTTAACACCGGATGGGAACTGGATTCATAAAAAAGGAATCGCGCCAACAGTAGAAGTGAAGCAACCAAATTATTATCATGCGACACCAATTCAAATTGAAAAAACACTTTCATACAATTCAAATGATGTACAAGTAAAACATGCTCAAGAAATGCTTAAGAGCTTAGGATATGTACCAGGTCGTGAAGATGGATACTTTAGTAAAGAGACAGAATCAGCGCTGAAAGCATTCCAAAATGCGAATGAAATGGAAGCGACAGGACAGCTTGATAAAAAGACAGCTGAAGCGATTCAAACTAAAATTATCGAAAAAATCCGTTCTGGAGAAAATGATCTACAATTACAGTCAGCATTAAAATTAATGGCAAAATAAGAAGAAATACAGGCAGTTTGCTGCCTGTATTTTTTTGTGTTAAACAAACGTTTGTTTAGTTATGATAATATAAAAAGAAAGAATGATATAAATGGTGGTGAATGAGTTCGTGGAGTCGTGGATTTTTGAAATAATGCGGGCAGTTGGACGTTTTTTCTTACACCCTGCTGTCTATATATTTGTAATAAGTAGTATCTTCGTTGGATACTTACGTATGTTAAGAGAACGAAAAGATTTTTCTTTTAAAGTTTATGATATTTGGTTTGAACTGCGAACCTCTCTATTTGCAGGGATTGGATACGGATTAGTAGTATCTATTATTACGATTGGGCTTGGACTTGTTGTTTCTAAAGCAAGCTTATGGGCCATTTTAATTTGGACATTACTATTTGGATTAACGGCTATGTATCGATATTTATCAGCGGCTTATACATTTAGCATTGCGATTGTATGTGTTCTATTATCTTCTAAGCTACCAGTTTCCTTCTTACAGCTTCGAGAAGGTGAAGAGAATACCATTGTATCCCTTGCTATTTTGCTAGGCGTTATGCTTATTGTAGAAGGCTTATTGATTTCTAAAAACGCAGTAGGATATTCTACACCGAAGATTAGGAAGGGGAAGCGTGGATTAAAGATTGGTTTACACGAATCAAAGCGTTTATGGATCGTTCCTATTTTTATTCTTGTACCGGGTGATGCGGTAACGCAGTTTATTTCATGGTGGCCTGTCGTTTCAATAGGTTCAAATACATATTCTCTATTTCTCGTTCCATTTTTAATTGGATTTATGAGAAAGATTAAAAGTTATGAGCCGACGGAAGCTTTATTATTTACAGGAAGACGTGTTTATGGGTTAGCAGGACTTGTGCTCGTTTTAGGAATCGCAAGTTACTGGTGGCATGTACTTGCAATTATCGCGATGGGAGTCGCAATGCTTGGGCGTTTCACAATTTCGATGCAAGAGAAAATTACTGATGAAACAAGACCAGCGTATTTTGCTGCACGCAATGATGGGCTCGTTGTACTAGATACAATCCCAAATACAATTGGAGCAGAGCTAAAATTACTACCTGGAGAAATTATTACGAAAGTAAATGGAGTCATTCCAAAAAGCGCCGAGGAATTTTATGATGCGCTTCAAACGAAGACGACAGGAGCATTTTGTAAATTAGAAGTATTAGATACAAATGGTGAGCTTCGTCTTGCACAAACTGCATTATATGCTGGTGGACATCACGAATTAGGTATTGTATTCGTTGAGCAGGAGCATGAGTGGGATTCGGAAGCGATGTAATAGAAGGAATGGTATCACCTTGTGGTGGTACCTTTTTTTGTTTTGGGGGAGGGTAGTTAGTAAATGAAATTTATATCGGCGATTATTTGAATATATCGACTCTCTGGAAAAAATGACAAATACCAAAAATCTTATTTTTAGTTTCATAGACGGATAACTTGAATAATTATTTGATAATGGTTATCATTTAGAGAGTCTTTTTAATTTTGGAAAATGGAGGTAAGATATGCTGCGTAAATTTTTTTCTTACTATAAACCGTATAAAGGTTTATTTATACTCGACTTTTCTTGTGCGGTTGTCGCAGGATTACTAGAACTTGGCTTCCCGCTTATCGTAAATCAATTTATTGATAAGTTATTGCCAGGACAAAACTGGACGCTTATTTTATGGGCTTGTTTCGGTTTACTTGCAGTGTATATATTAAATGCAGGCTTACAATATGTTGTTACATATTGGGGACATATGCTTGGTGTTAACATTGAAACGGATATGAGGCAGAAATTATTTGATCATATTCAAAAGCTATCATTTAGATTTTTTGACAATAATAAAACAGGTCATTTAATTTCACGTCTTACAAACGACTTAATGGAAATTGGGGAAATTGCTCACCATGGACCAGAAGATTTATTTATCGCTATTATGACTTTAGTTGGGGCATTTTCATTTATGATGATGATCAACTGGAAGTTAGCGCTATTAACGTTCTTCGTCATTCCATTCTTATTATGGTTAGCACTTTACTTCAACAAAAAAATGACAGGTACATTTAGACGTTTATTCTCAGACGTTGCTGATTTCAATGCATGTATTGAGAATAATGTTGGTGGTATTCGCGTAGTACAAGCATTCGGAAATGAAAAGTTTGAGAAAGAGCAATTTGCTGTTAACAACGCTCGTTTCCGCACAACGAAATTAATGGCGTATAAAATTATGGCATTAAATTCATCGATTAGTTATATGCTCATGCGTCTCGTAACACTCTTCGTCTTAATATGCGGTACATGGTTTGTTCTGCAAGGTGAATTAACGTACGGTGGATTTATTGGATTCGTTCTATTAACGAATATTTTCTTCCGCCCAATTGAAAAAATTAATGCGGTAATCGAAAGCTATCCGAAAGGGATCGCTGGTTTTA
Organism: Bacillus sp. CH_48; assembly: GCF_038008465.1. Classification (NCBI taxonomy): domain Bacteria; kingdom Bacillati; phylum Bacillota; class Bacilli; order Caryophanales; family Bacillaceae; genus Bacillus; species Bacillus sp. CH_48. Next base: position 1,858,955 of record NZ_JBBOZF010000001.1, read on the forward strand.
AGAGATATGTAGAGCTTCTTGAAACAGAGCCAGATATTGTAGACTCTAAAGGTGCGATGGAAGTTAAACATGTACATGGTGATATTCAATATAACAACATTACGTTCGGATATGAAAATAAAGAACCGATTTTAAATGACATTAGTTTGAACATACATGCAGGTGAAACGGTTGCGTTCGTTGGACCATCAGGAGCTGGAAAAACAACGTTATGTAGTTTACTCCCACGTTTTTATGAACAATCGTCTGGTTCAATCCAAATTGATGGTATTGATACGAAAGATATGACATTATCTTCACTTCGTAAACAAATTGGAATTGTGCAGCAAGATGTGTTCTTATTCTCAGGAACGATTCGTGAAAATATTGCTTACGGAAATTTAAAGGCGTCAGAAGCTGAAATTTGGCAGGCGGTAAAACGTGCGCAGTTAGAAGACTTAATTTACTCACAACCAGACGGTTTAGATACCGTTATCGGTGAGCGTGGTGTGAAACTTTCTGGTGGACAGAAACAGCGTCTAGCGATTGCTCGTATGTTCTTGAAAAACCCACCAATTTTAATATTAGATGAAGCGACTTCTGCATTAGATACAGAGACGGAACTAGCGATTCAAAAATCGCTTGCAGAACTATCTGTCGGCCGTACAACATTAGTTATCGCTCACAGGCTTGCAACGATTAAAAATGCAGATCGTATCGTCGTTGTAAATAAAGATGGTATTGCAGAACAAGGTTCGCATGAGGAACTAATTGAGCAAGGCGGAGGATACAGCCGATTATACGAAGCTCAGTTCAGTTCATAAATATAATTTCTGCTGAATTAGTGCACCATAAGTAAGTGAAAATCTTATATGGGAGGCTATAAAGCATGATTGTAACAACAACGTCTACAATTCAAGGAAAAGAAATTATTGAGTACATCGATATCGTCAATGGAGAAGCGATTATGGGCGCGAATATCGTTCGTGACCTTTTCGCTTCTGTTCGTGACGTTGTCGGCGGTCGCGCGGGTGCTTATGAAAGTAAATTAAAAGAAGCGCGCGACATCGCAATGGAAGAAATGAAAACTTTCGCAAGACAAAAAAATGCGAATGCAATTGTTGGTATCGACGTGGATTACGAAGTAGTTCGCGAAGGAATGCTAATGGTTGCGGTGAGCGGGACTGCTGTCCGTATATAAAAGTAAAAAGCCGTGCATCAGCACGGCTTTTTACTTTTATATGTCGAAGTTTCAATATTTCTTGGGAAATGCGGAAGGTCCCGTCGATATATAGGGAAGACATTAGAGTACTTCTTTACATTTTTGAATTTGAGTTAATAATTTTGCGTATTCTTGTTCGAGAGATGTGATGTCATCGTTTTTGTCAAACTTATTTCTGTTCGCTATTTTTGAATTTATTATTATACAATTGTGCTTTTGCCAGCGCCTCAGCATCGTTTTGGATTTCATCTAGTCCATTCGCATCCCCAATAATATATCCTTCAAATGATGAACCAACAAAATCAAAGATGTATTGAAACTGAGTGATAAGCGGCAATGCTTTCAGTTTAGGATTGTCTCCGCCAACGATGACAACATACATTTTTTTGCCTTTCATTTTTTCTTTGAAATGAAGAGATGTATCGCGCAAGCTTTGTGACCAACGATCGACGAAGTTTTTCATATGTCCGCTCATTCCGTACCAGTATAGCGGTGTAGCAAAGATAATTGTGTCGTGCTCTAACATGCGTTTCGTTAACTGCTCATAATCATCATTTACAGGTTGGAATCCTTCTGCATCATGACGTTGGTCTGTAATAGGATGGACTGTATGGTCTCGCAAGTGAATTTGTTCTGTTTCAATGCCCTCTATCATTATATGTGTTAAAGCTTCTGTATTTCCGTTTTGTCTTGAACTGCCATGTATAACAAACATGTAATCATCCCTTTTCTTTTGCTTGTTTTAGGAGTGAAACGTGTTTTTGCAAATTTGTTTGGATGTTGGAAAGCAATGAGATTTGCTTTGTTACTTCATTGAGTTTATCTTCATAAAGCGTAAGAATGCTGCTGCACGGATTGTCGTATAGGTGCGGTTCAATTGCAAGGCAACGCAGCATCCTTGCCGTCTCTTCTAAATTTAAGCCAATTTGTAAGTACATTTGAATAAGTTCTACTTTTTCGATGGCACTTTCATTAAAATCACGGTAGCCATTTGCGAGGCGCTTAGAAGGGAGTAGTCCCTTTTCTTCGTAATGTCTTAGTGATCTTTCACTAACGCCAGTTTCTTTTGATAATTCTCCAATTCGCAATGTGTTTCACTCCTTTTACATGTATTGTAAACCTTCACACTAATGTGAAGGTCAATGCTGTTTTTTCGCAAAAGAGTCTACATGATTTAAAAAAACCTGAATGGCTTTAGACGGGATGAAGTATTTGCCGCGCACGATGGAGAATGGACGGATGAGTTGTTCATTTGGAACTTCGACGTGGAATAGCTCTTTTGCCAGTAGCTCTTTTCGTACAGTCCAATCAGAAAGTATAGCGATGCCAAGTCCGGCACTAACTGCTTCCTTAACGCTTTGGATACTACTAAATGTAAAGAATCGTTTCATTTTCAAATGGTGTTGATGAATAAAGCGGTCACTATAAGCGCGTGTACCAGAACCACTTTCTCTTAATACCCATACTTGATCTTGGAGTGTACTTTCATTTATTTCATTTGTGCGGAGCAGTGGATGATTTGGCGGAACGACGAGCTTCATTTCATCTTGCATAAACGTTTCAACGTCAACGTCGGCGAATACGACTTGCCCTTCCACTAAGCCGATATCGATTTGATTAGAGCGAAGGCTTTGTAAAACGTCTTCTGTATTTGAGATAAAGGTATGAACTTCGACGTGTGGATTTTCATTCGCATAGTTAGCCAGTATTTTTGGAAGTAAGTATTCGCCAATTGTGAAACTAGCACCGATGCGAAGAGTTCCTGTTACAACGTTATGTAATTCGTTAATTTCTTGTTTGGCTTCTTCGTAAAGAGAGAGCATTTGCTTTGCATGTATATATAGTATGTTTCCAGCCTCCGTCACTTGGACGTGCTTTGGGGAGCGCTGAATAAGAGTAGTGCCAAATTCGTTTTCTAAGTTGCGTATATGCATACTTACGCCAGGTTGTGAAAGGTTTAATAATTCTGCTGCACGTGAGAAGTGTTTCTGTTCAACGACAGTAACAAATATTTTTAAAATGTCTACGTTCATGTGATGGGCTCCTTTCTTTTTCTATCATCTTATCATAAGTATTTCTGATGATAGAGATTTGGTATTGGTATTAAACTTATTATAGAAACTCTCTTATAATGTAAGTAGAAAGAACATGCATGTTCCAATACGATTATTGGAGTGGTTCAAAGTGGAACAAACACTTGTTATACAAAAGAAGAAGGGCTTTGGATTTTCGCAAGGAATTGGGATTACATTATTAATCGCAATTGCCGCGAAATATTTAGCAGAGCTTCCATTTTTAAATATTATGGGACAATTAGTAATTGCTATTCTAATTGGGATGGTTTGGCGAGCAGCTATCGGAGTTCCACAAGAAGCGATAGCTGGAACGAATTTCGCGAGTAAGAAGTTACTTCGCTTTGGGATCATCTTACTTGGAATGCGATTAAATCTTGTTGATATTGCGAAGGCAGGGCCGAAAGTATTGGTCATCGCTGCGGTTGTTATTGCATTTACGATTTTCGTTGTATATGGACTAACGAAAGTATTTAAAGTAGAAAAGAAACTCGGAATTTTAACAGCGTGTGGAACAGCAATTTGCGGTGCGGCAGCGGTCGTGGCAATTGCACCGCAAGTGAAAGCAAAAGATGACGAAACAGCAGTTGGAGCAGCGATTATCGCAATTTTAGGTACTATATTTACGCTTATTTATACGTTATTATATCCAGTGCTTGGTTTATCTCCATACGGTTACGGTGTATTCTCAGGTGCGACGCTTCACGAAATCGCTCATGTCATCGCAGCTGCGGCGCCAGGAGGAAGCACGGCTGTAGATATCGCAGTTATCGTGAAGCTAACGCGCGTTGCAATGCTTGTGCCAGTAGCGATTTTAATCGGATTATGGTTTGGTAAGAGTGAAGGTAGCGAGGAAAAAAGATCATGGCGCGAACTTCCAATTCCGTGGTTCATCTTCGGGTTTTTAGCAATGAGTGCAGTGCATTCGCTTGGGATTATTCCAGAAGTTGTTGCGGGATACATTGTTGTCATTGCTTATATGCTAATCGCAATGGCGATGGCGGGGCTTGGTTTAAATGTAGAGTTTAAAACGTTCCGTAAGTTAGGAAGTAAAGCATTCGTGGCGGGGCTGATCGGCTCGGTTTGCCTTTCTATTCTTGGATACGTTCTTGTATATGCGTTAGGATTTATGTAGTAGGACGAAGAAGCTGTTCCAAAAGATATTTTGGGACAGCTTCTTTCTTATGCTTATAGTGCTATCGATGTCGATATATTAAAAAAACGCTGATATAAATTGAACTACTCTTGTACTTTGTTAGAGTAGATGTTTAGTGAAATGTTTTTCTAAAATTTGTAAGGATATCTTTACTCGTTACTGGAAAATATTTATAATTTAAGTAAAGATATCTTTACTTTTGAAGGTGGAGCCTATGGGTGTGAAAAATAAAATAAAAGAGTTAAGAAAGCAAAATCATATAACGCAAGTTGAAATGGCAAAGGCGATGCAGGTGACGCGGCAGACGATAGTGGCGATTGAAAATCATCATTACAATCCGAGTCTAGAGTTATCCTTAAAAATCGCCAAGTATTTTGGAGTGAAGGTGGAGGAAATCTTTACGCTGGAGTAAGGGGGAAAGAAAATAAATGATAAGTTTGAGAGATTTCAATTAGATTAAACGTTTAAATATATAAGGATTGGTTTTGGTTTATTAATAAGTATGGCATCGACGAGTGTGTTAGCAACAAAGAATAATAGATAGAAAAAGGGGAACTGGGATGGAATTACCGGTGTTATGTGTCGCTACAGCTATATTTGCGCTTCTTTGGGGAATGCAAAACTTTTCTCGTAATCCAGTGCCAAGTATTTGTATTATGATTGGTACTGTAGGTTTAACGTATTATTTATTAGTATTAGCCCATTATCATAAAACGGCAACGAGTGTTGTTGTTGGAGCACTTATTTTATTTTGTGGGCGCGCCATACAAAAGGGGTTATTTCCATAAAAGCTGTTTATACACTTTGTATAAACAGCTTTTTGTATTTTTTTACAAATTACTTGAAAGTTACGTAACGTCATCTTTTATAATGAAGGGGAAGAGGTGATGGTAGTGATTTCAATACAAGAATTGACGAGAGAAACAGGGGTTACAGTACGTACATTACGTTATTACGATCAAATAGATTTGTTAAAGCCGAGCGGGAAAACAGAAGGTGGGCATCGTTTATATAGTGAAGTTGACGTAATAAGGCTGCAACAAATTTTATTTTTAAAGGAAATGGGATTTTCATTAAAAGAGGCTGCGAATATGTTAGTAAAAGGTGAGCTTAACTTAAAGGATTCTCTTGAAAAACAACTTCGGTTTGTACAGGAAGAACAAAAGAAATTTAATCGAATGGAGCGTGTTTTACAAGCTGTTGTTTATTCGGTAGATGTGGAGGGAGATCTTGATTGGAAAGTTATGTTTGAACTTATTCAGCTTTCGAAACAGTCTCCTCGTATACGTGAAATATTCCAAAATGAAGTGTTTTCAAAGGAAGAACAAAAGTTGCTTCACAATTTGCCGAATATGAGTGAAGAAGATCCGAATGTTTTAGAATGGGTAGATTTATTAAAGCGATTCCGTACTTTTATGAAGGAAGGTAAAGAAGCTGCTAATGATGAGGTACAAGGGGCAACGAAAAAATTAATGCAGAAGTGTTTAGAAATGGCTAATGGTGACGAAGCATTTTTAGATAAGTTATGGGAAGTTAGAAAATCGAAGGAAGATTCACAGAAAATGAGCATGTATCCAATTGAAGAAGAACTTTTAATATATATGGATGAAGCTTTTCATATTTATGATGAAAAGGAGAAGGATAAATGAGTATACTCGCAGAATATCGTTGGTATTTTTTAATTGGGGCAGAAATTGTATTTTGGTTATCAGCTATCGGTTTCTTTTTACTCCGTTACGGATTCCGTTTGAAAAAGGCGAGCTTTATTATGGGGATTGTACTCCTCGTAAATGAAGTGTTTATTTTAACATTAGGGGCAGTGGACTATTATCAAACAGGAAAGTTCTCTAATTTTCAAATCATTACTGTAATTATTTTATTGTATGCAGTTTTCTACGGGAAAAAGGATTTGAAGAAGCTTGATATATTTGCGCAAAAGCTAGTTGCGAAATGGCGTAATGAACCGGCGCCTATTATTGAAGAACAGGTAGAATTAACAGGTATGGCCTATGCAAAGCAGGAAATAAAAAATTGGGTATTACATCTTGTTTTATTCGTTGGTGTGCACATATTCTTTTTCTTCGCGTATGGATTTATTCCATTTGAACAATGGGGTAATTGGTTAGAATCGGGAATCGTTTTAAATAAAGCTGCAAGTCGCGTGAGCCAAGTGTGGGCAATTATATTTTTAGTTGATACAGCGATTTCATTTTCATATGTGGTTTTTCCGAAGAAGGAGAAAGGAAAAGAAAAGCTACTTTCATAGTTGAAAGTAGCTTTTGGGTATACAAATAATTTTTATAGGAGAGGATGACAATAGAAAAAAGAACCAGCTTTATATGTCTATTTCTCTTTAGTTTAGTAGCATGCTCACTATCTAACACTACAATTGATAAGAAGAACGATGTCATTGTAAAGGGAACCAGGATTTCCAATCTAGATAAATTTGAAAATTTCGTTTTGAATGTCGAACAAAGGGAAGTTGATAAAATAAGAATTGTACAGTATACCCTTGAAGGGGACCCGATTTTTCAAACGTTAGAGCATAGTGGGAAAGATATCCTTTATGTGTTAGATAGTAGACAAGACAAATTTGCTGGTGAGGATAAAGGCTTATATAAAGATAGCTGTAAAAGGATTGTTAAAGAGCAGCGTGAATCACAAACGGCTTATAGGTTAATAGACTGTGTGAATGAAAATGGGCGCAATGGATATGACTTAGTATATGTACCTAAAAAATAGAGTTAGTAGAGGAAGGAAGTTTTGACTCCTTCCTTTTTCTATGTGTAGATTGTCGAAAACTTTACCGAATATCTGTTCGTTTTTTTAGGTTTTTTATAGGCATTCGTGGTAAAATAATAATACAGATTTTTATGAGGAGGTCGGATTTTACTTGGAACATCAATTTGAAATTATATCAGCGTATTCCCCGCAAGGTGATCAGCCAGTAGCTATAGAGAAGCTTGTAGAGGGAATTAATAGTGGAAAGAAAAAGCAAGTGTTGCTTGGAGCGACAGGAACGGGTAAGACATTTACGATTTCAAATGTCATTAAAGAAGTGCAAAAGCCAACACTTGTCATGGCTCACAATAAAACGTTAGCAGGACAGCTATATAGTGAGTTGAAAGACTTTTTCCCGAATAATGCAGTTGAGTATTTTGTTAGTTATTACGATTATTATCAGCCGGAAGCGTATGTACCACAAACAGATACGTTTATTGAAAAAGACGCGCAGATTAATGATGAAATTGATAAATTGCGTCACTCAGCAACGTCTGCATTATTTGAACGGGACGATGTAATTATCGTTGCGAGTGTATCGTGTATATATGGTTTAGGTTCTCCTGAAGAATACCGCGAGTTAGTTGTGTCACTTCGAGTTGGTATGGAGAAGGACCGCAATCAATTGCTTCGTGAACTTGTTGATGTACAGTATGGACGTAATGATATTGATTTCAAGCGTGGTACATTCCGTGTGCGCGGAGATGTAGTTGAAATCTTCCCAGCATCACTTGATGAGCATTGTATTCGGATTGAATTTTTCGGCGATGAAATTGATCGTATTCGTGAAGTAAATGCGTTAACAGGTGAAGTATTAGCAGAACGTGATCATGTAGCAATCTTTCCAGCATCTCACTTCGTTACACGTGAAGAGAAAATGAAGGTCGCTATTGAAAATATCGAAAAAGAATTAGAAGAGCGTTTAAAGGAATTAAATGATAACGGTAAGTTGCTAGAAGCACAGCGTATAGAGCAACGTACACGTTATGATTTAGAAATGATGCGCGAGATGGGCTTTTGTTCAGGGATTGAAAACTATTCCCGTCATTTAACACTTCGTCCAGCAGGTGCAACGCCGTATACGTTATTAGATTATTTCCCGAAAGATTTCTTAATCGTTATGGATGAATCGCACGTATCAGTGCCACAAGTAAGAGCGATGTATAACGGTGACCAAGCACGTAAACAAGTGCTTGTGGATCATGGATTCCGTCTGCCATCGGCTCTAGATAATAGACCGCTCATGTTTGATGAGTTTGAAGAAAAAACAAATCAAGTTATTTACGTTTCAGCAACGCCGGGACCGTATGAGTTAGAGCAGTCACCAGAAGTAATAGAACAAATTATTCGTCCAACAGGGCTTTTAGATCCACCAATCGATATACGACCTATTGAAGGTCAAATTGACGATCTATTAGGAGAAATTCAAGATCGTATTGCAAAAAATGAACGTGTACTAATTACGACTTTAACGAAGAAAATGTCAGAGGATTTAACGGATTACTTAAAAGATGTAGGAATTAAAGTGAACTATCTTCACTCTGAAATTAAAACGTTAGAACGTATTGAAATTATCCGTGACCTTCGCCTTGGTAAGTTTGATGTACTTGTCGGTATTAACTTATTACGAGAAGGATTAGATATTCCAGAAGTATCACTTGTAGCGATTTTAGATGCTGATAAGGAAGGGTTCTTGCGTTCAGAACGTTCGTTAATTCAAACGATTGGTCGTGCGGCGCGTAATGAAAACGGCCGCGTTATTATGTACGCAGATCGCATAACGAGATCGATGGGAATTGCAATTGAAGAAACGCAGCGTCGTCGTACTATACAAGAAGCTTACAATGAAGAGCATGGTATCACGCCGAAAACGATTCAAAAAGGTGTTCGTGATGTAATCCGTGCAACGACAGCGGCTGAAGAGACAGAAACATACGAAGCAACTCCTGCTAAGAAAATGACGAAAAAAGAGCGCGAAAAGACAATTGCGAAGATGGAAGCAGAGATGAAAGAAGCAGCAAAAGCGTTAGACTTCGAGCGTGCAGCTGAACTAAGAGATTTACTATTAGAATTAAAAGCGGAAGGGTGAAAAGAGTGAGTAAGAGCAAGGATTTTATCGTTGTAAAAGGTGCTAGAGCACATAACTTAAAAAATATTGATGTAACCATTCCGAGAAATCAGCTTGTCGTTGTAACGGGATTGTCTGGTTCGGGGAAATCATCATTAGCATTTGATACGATTTATGCAGAAGGGCAGCGCAGATATGTAGAATCGTTATCTGCGTATGCGCGCCAGTTTTTAGGACAAATGGATAAGCCGGATGTAGATACGATTGAAGGATTGTCACCGGCGATTTCAATCGATCAAAAAACGACGAGTCGTAATCCACGTTCAACTGTCGGAACAGTGACGGAGATTTATGATTATTTACGTTTATTATTTGCACGAATTGGTACGCCAATTTGTCCGAATCATGGGATTGAAATTACATCACAAACAGTCGAGCAGATGGTAGACCGTGTTCTTGAATATCCTGAGCGTACGAAATTGCAAGTGTTAGCGCCTATCGTGTCTGGGCGTAAAGGAGCGCATGTGAAAGTACTTGAAGATATTAAGAAGCAAGGGTATGTTCGTGTACGTGTTGATGGTGAAATGCTTGATGTGTCTGAAGAGATTACGTTAGATAAAAATAAGAAGCATTCCATTGAAGTTGTAATTGACCGTATTGTTGTAAAAGAAGGAATCGCAAGCCGTCTTGCTGATTCACTTGAAAGTGCATTAAAGCTTGGCGGAGGCCGAGTGTTAATCGATGTAATGGGAGAAGAGGAACTTCTATTTAGTGAACATCATGCTTGTCCGCATTGTGGTTTTTCAATCGGAGAATTAGAGCCGCGTATGTTCTCATTCAACAGTCCATTCGGAGCATGTCCTTCTTGTGATGGACTTGGTTCAAAGCTAGAGGTAGATTTAGAACTTGTTATTCCGAACTGGGATTTATCATTAAATGAACATGCGATTGCTCCATGGGAACCGACAAGCTCACAATATTACCCACAGCTTTTACAATCTGTATGTAATCATTACGGCGTTGATATGGATGTGCCTGTGAAAGATATACCGAAAGATTTATTTGATAAAGTGTTGTACGGAAGCGGTGAAGAGAAAGTTTATTTCCGCTATGTAAATGAATTTGGTCAAGTAAAGGAAAATGAGATTTTATTTGAAGGTGTTATTCCAAATATCGAACGTCGTTATCGTGAAACGAGTTCTGATTATGTCCGTGAGCAAATGGAAAAGTATATGGCAGAGCAAGCTTGTCCGAAGTGTAAAGGTGGACGCTTAAAGCCTGAGAGTTTAGCTGTTTTCGTTGGTGATAAAACGATTGCTGATGTAACGAAGTATTCTGTTCAAGAAGTACAGGAATTCTTCTCGAATGTGGAGCTAACGGAGAAACAACAAAAAATTGCTCATTTAATTTTAAGAGAAATCCAAGAGCGCGTTGGGTTCTTAGTGAACGTCGGTTTAGATTATTTAACGTTAAGTCGTGCCGCAGGAACTTTATCAGGTGGTGAGGCGCAGCGTATTCGTTTAGCGACGCAAATTGGTTCTCGTCTTACTGGCGTACTTTACATTCTTGATGAGCCTTCTATCGGTTTACATCAGCGCGATAACGATCGTCTTATTCGTACGTTGCAAGAAATGCGCGATTTAGGTAATACATTAATCGTTGTTGAGCATGATGAAGATACAATGATGGCTGCTGATTATTTACTTGATATCGGACCGGGTGCAGGTATTCACGGTGGGCAAGTTGTATCGGCAGGGACACCAGCTGAAGTGATGCAAGATGATAATTCGTTAACAGGAAAATATTTAAGTGGTAAAGAGTTTATTCCAGTTCCACTTGAAAGACGTAAAGGTGACGGACGTAAAGTGGAGATTGTCGGTGCAAAAGAGAATAACTTAAAGAATGCAAAAATGTCATTCCCACTCGGTACGTTTGTAGCGGTAACAGGTGTATCTGGATCAGGTAAAAGTACGATGATTAATGAAGTACTATATAAATCGTTAGCGCAAAAGTTATATAAAGCGAAAGCGAAGCCAGGTACTCATAAAGAGATTAAAGGTCTTGAACATTTAGATAAAGTAATTGATATTGATCAATCGCCAATTGGTCGTACACCACGTTCTAATCCAGCGACGTACACAGGTGTATTCGATGATATTCGTGATGTGTTTGCACAAACGAACGAAGCTAAAGTGCGCGGATATCAAAAAGGACGTTTCAGCTTTAACGTAAAAGGTGGCCGTTGTGAAGCGTGCCGTGGAGATGGAATTATTAAAATCGAAATGCATTTCTTACCAGATGTGTATGTTCCGTGTGAAGTTTGTCACGGTAAACGATATAATCGTGAAACGTTAGAAGTGAAATATAAAGATAAGAATATTTCTGAAGTGTTAGGGATGACAATTGAAGATGGAGTAGAATTCTTCGCCAATATTCCTAAAATTAAGCGTAAACTTCAAACGCTTGTAGATGTTGGGCTTGGTTATATGAAATTAGGTCAACCAGCAACAACATTATCTGGTGGGGAAGCACAGCGTGTGAAATTAGCTTCTGAATTACACCGTCGTTCTACAGGTCGTACGTTATATATTTTAGATGAGCCAACGACTGGTTTACATGCGCATGATATTGCACGTCTTCTAGAAGTGCTGCAACGTCTTGTTGAGAGTGGTGAGACGGTACTTGTAATTGAACATAATTTAGATGTGATTAAAACAGCTGATTATATCGTTGACCTTGGACCAGAAGGCGGGGACAAAGGTGGACAAATCGTCGCTTCGGGAACGCCAGAGCAAGTAGTAAAAGAAGAGCGCTCGTATACTGGTAAGTATTTAAAAGAGATTTTAAATCGTGATAAAGCAAGAATGAAAGAGAAAATAAAAGAAGTAGAGTTATCGCAATAAGTTTATTGATGAAAACCGAGTGGAAATGACGCTCGGTTTTTATTGTATAGGGGGAGATGATGGAGTTTTTAGATGTGTTGCGAAAGAAGAATATGAAGGTAAGAAAGTTCCAAAAGTGGGGTGTATATTTTCGGAAGCGCTGGGAGAATAACTTTGCAAACCATTTAAGTGATGAAGAAAAAGAAGACATTTTCTTTTACGGAGATAAGTATGTATGTGGATATCTTTGGCACATATTTAGTTATGAGAAAAAGAAGTGCTTAGAAGGAATAGAAGCAGAGAGCGCGTTTCATAATGAAGTGAAAAAGGAGTGCTACATTTTCTACCAACACTGTGATGAGGTACTATTAATAAAGGATGCGAGTTTATTACATATGGATGATACATTGTGTGAGACAGATGATGCGTATAAAGGTGATATCTATATTGTAGATAAAGATTTCACTTGGACTTTTGTAAAAACTCATGAACATAGATGGTGTGGTCCCTATTTCACAAAGAAATGTTGGTAGGTATACAAGCGTGAAGAGTAGAATAAGTTGGTATAAGTATTTGTATGATACTTGCGTTTATTGTCTATTAGCGTATGATGAAATATATATGTTAAAAGGATGTGTAAGAAAATGAGATGGATTGTATCACTTCTTGTAAATAGCGTTGTGTTAATCGCTGTATCGGGACTTTTAAAAGGGATTGCACCAGACGCGTTTTACGTAGCGAATATACAAACTGCAATTATTGCGAGTATTATTTTGGCTGTTTTAAATGTGTTCGTAAAGCCGTTTTTAATTTTAATTACGCTACCAATTACTGTTGTAACTTTCGGCTTCTTCTTAATTGTTATTAATGCGATTACGTTAAAAATAGCAGATTCATTATTAGGAGATGCTTTTAATATATCAGGATTTGGTGTAGCGATTGTTGCGGCAATTTGTATTTCAATTTTTAATATGATTATTGAAAAGGTAATTGTGGAACCTCTATATGAAAAAAAGAGAAAATGACAAAAAGAAAAACATTTCATTATTCGTATGAAATGTTTTTTTCTATTTATCAGAAACCGTATTTCTTGTTTCCAGAAAAAAATGGTACAATATCCGGTAGAATGGAATTTTACATCAAACGAGACTGAACCCGCAGCGGAGTGGAGGTTTATACATATGCCAAAAGTAAGGACAAAAGATTTAATTGAACAATTTCAATTGGAGTTAATAAGTGGTGAGGAAGGAATTCATCGTCCGATTGATACAAGTGATTTATCACGACCTGGAATTGAAATGGCAGGATTCTTTACATATTATCCAGCTGATCGCGTGCAGCTTCTTGGAAAAACGGAGCTTACGTTCTTTGATACGTTAACGATAGAACAAAAACAAGAGAGAATGAAAGCGCTTTGTACCGAGGAGACGCCATGTATTATTATAACTCGTAATCAAGATGTACCAGATGAGTTATTACAAGCATCACGTGAATCAGGCATGCCTTTATTACGTTCTTCTCAAACGACAACGAGATTATCAAGTCGTTTAACCAATTATTTAGAAGGTAAGCTAGCACCAACAACTGCTGTTCATGGTGTATTAGTGGATATTTACGGTGTTGGTGTTTTAATTACAGGTCAAAGTGGTGTTGGTAAAAGTGAGACAGCTCTTGAACTTGTGAAGCGTGGCCATCGCCTTGTTGCGGATGATAGTGTAGAAATTCGCCAAGAAGATGAAGACACATTAGTAGGAAGCTCACCAGATTTAATTGAGCATTTATTAGAAATTCGTGGTCTAGGTATCATTAACGTTATGACGTTATTCGGTGCAGGGGCAGTGCGAAATTATAAGCGTATTACACTTGTTATTAATCTTGAAATTTGGGATCAAAAGAAAAATTATGATCGCTTAGGTCTTGATGAAGAGAAGATGAAAATTATTGATACAGAACTTACGAAGATTACACTTCCAGTTCGTCCTGGTCGAAACTTGGCTGTTATTATTGAAGTAGCAGCGATGAACTTCCGTTTAAAACGTATGGGAGTCAATGCAGCACAGCAGTTCTCAGAACGATTAATGAGTGCGATTGAGTTAGGGAATCAGGAGTAAACATTGGAGAGGGAGGTCATACATATGCTGTTAGGTTCTGTACCGCAGCTTGACCGCGTAGCTGTCCAACTTGGGCCGTTTCCTGTTTATTGGTACGGGATTATTATCGGTACAGGTGTGCTATTAGGTCTTTGGCTAGCAACTCGCGAGGGAGAAAGGCTAGGTATTCCAAAAGATACATTTGTTGACCTTGTATTAATTGCAGTACCGATCGCTATTCTATTTGCGAGAATGTATTATGTTATTTTTGAATGGGAATATTACGCGCAAAACCCGAGTCAAATTATTAATATTCGTCAAGGTGGCTTGGCGATTCATGGTGGTTTAATCGGAGCGGTTATTACCGGAACTCTTTTTGCAAAGCGACGCGGGGTTTCATTCTGGAAGTTGGCGGATATTGCTGCGCCAAGTATTTTACTAGGACAAGCAATTGGCCGATGGGGAAACTTTATGAACCAAGAGGCACATGGTGATGAAGTAACCAGACAGTTTTTAGAAGGTCTTCATTTACCAGATTTCATTATTAATCAAATGTATATTGAGGGTGTGTACTATCATCCGACGTTTTTATATGAATCATTATGGAATTTTGTAGGTGTAATTTTACTACTTGCATTAAGAAAAGTGAATTTACGCCGCGGGGAATTATTCTTCACATATTTAATTTGGTATTCAGTAGGACGCTTCTTCGTAGAAGGCTTACGTACAGATAGTTTAATGCTAGGACCACTTCGCATTGCACAAGTAATGTCAATTGGACTTGTTGTTATTTCTATTATTTTCATTATTGTGAGACGAAAAATGGGGCAAGCTGATAAAAGATATTCGGAAAATTAGAGAAAAGTAGCATCTTATTGTAAGATGCTGCTTCTTTCATATTCAGGAAAGCGAAAGGACTAAGGCAATGAGAATAAATACAGTGTTATTTGATTTAGATGGAACTTTAATTAATACAAACGAACTTATTATTTCTTCTTTTTTACATACTTTAAATACATATTATCCAAATCAATATAAGCGTGAAGATGTGTTGCCATTTATCGGTCCATCTTTGCATGATACTTTCAGCAAGATTGATGAAAGTAAGGTTGAAGAGATGATTACAAGCTATCGCGAATTTAACCATGATCATCATGATGAATTAGTAGAAGAATATGAAACTGTATATGAAACAGTTCGAGAGTTGAAGAAGCAAGGTTATAAAGTTGGTATTGTTACAACGAAAGCGAGACAAACCGTTGAGATGGGATTACAGTTGTCAAAGCTTGATGAATTTTTTGATGTTGTCGTGACAATTGATGATGTAGAGCATGTGAAACCACATCCAGAGCCACTTCAAAAAGCGCTTGAATTATTAGATGCAAAACCAGAAGAGGCATTGATGGTTGGGGATAATCATCATGATATTGTCGGTGGTCAAAATGCGGGGACGAAAACAGCTGCGGTTTCATGGACGTTGAAAGGTAGAGCGTATTTAGAAGCTTACAAGCCGGACTTTATGCTAGATAAAATGAGTGATTTGCTACCGATTTTGTCTAATATGAACCGTTCATAAAGGTCCAAGTAAGTTAGTAGAGGAGCGAGCTCAGTGCGACGGACAACGCGCTATCCTGTTTCAGGAGGAAATTCATTATGGAATGTGTATAAAACAGTGTCTTTTTGGAAGGTAATGAAAAACTTTATTATTATCCAAATTGCGCGTTACACGCCATTTTTATCTGTGAAGAATTGGTTGTACCGTACTTTTTTACGGATGAAAGTAGGAAAGAAAACATCATTTGCACTTATGGTAATGCCGGATATTATGTTCCCAGAAAAGATAACTGTGGGAGAGAATTCGATTATTGGTTATAACACAACGCTTTTAGCACATGAATATTTAATTCGTGAATATCGACTTGGGGAAATCATCATTGGAAATGAAGTGATGATTGGAGCGAATGTAACAATATTACCAGGTGTGAAAATTGGAGATGGTGCGACTGTCTCAGCTGGCACACTTGTTCATAGAGATGTACCGAGCGGAGCTTTCGTAGGTGGAAATCCAATGCGTATTATTTATACGAAAGAGCAAATGACCGCAAGAGAAGGTTCATGGTGAAAATGTAACATTTCTCTTCTTTTTTTATGAATAAAAAGGAAATAATTGAGTAGAATATACTGTTTTGTTTTTTACGGAATCGTTTATACTTATAGATAGAAGAATGTGTGAACGAAGAAAACAAAAAACTGGAGGATATATGGGGAAAAATCAAAGAATATATAAGGAGAACGGACAAGTTATCTCTTTTAATCAGCTAGCGGACTTCTTTTATAAAAAAGGGATGAGAGCTTACAAAGGGCAAAAATTGCAAGATGCAATTAAATATTTTCGAAGAGCGGCACAAAGTGAGAAGGAGCCGTTTATTTTATGTCAATTAGCATCAGTATTATCTGAGGCTGGTGAATATCAAGAATCGAATCAAATCTTCTTAAAGTTAGTTAGATCTAATCCAGAACTTGAACAGTGCTATTATTTTATTGCAAATAATTATGCATATATGGGGTTATTTCAACAGGCGAAGAAATATGCGGATCGCTATTTAGAATTTGCAAAAGAGAAGGAATTCGTAGAAGATACATTAGAACTTCTTGAGATTATGGAAGAAGAAGCAATGGGTGCGGAAGAGATTGAAGATGAAGATGATTTAATTGTTATGCAGGAAGAAGCGAATCGTTATATTCGTAATGGACAATTGGAAGAAGCGATTGCTACATTAGAAATTGTTACGAAAGATTATCCGGAATTTTGGTCAGGTCATAATAATTTAGCCATTGCACATTTTCAATCTGGTAATGTAGACAAGGCACTGAAGTTAACAGAAATGATTTTAGAGAAAAATCCTGGTAATATACATGCGCTTTGTAATACGCTTATTTTTCTATATTCAATTGGAGAGCATAAACAAGTAGAAGCGTTAGCGGGACAGCTAGTTTCAGTATATCCGATTTCATTTGAACATCGTTTGAAACTGGGAACCACACTTGCAACGATTGGTTATTTCGAGCATGCATATAAATGGTTCAAATTATTAAAGCGTCAAGGATACGAGGGAGACGTTAGTTTTTATTATTGGTTTGCATATTCTGCTTATATGGTGAAAGATCAGCAACTAGCTGAAAAAATGTGGCAACATGTCGTGGAATTGCACCCTGATAAAAAAGGAAAAGAGCCCTGGAATGCGCTGAATTTAGCAGATGAAGGACAAAGTTTGCTATTTGAAGAATTACGAAAATCATTTCAGCAAAGTGCGACGTTAGAAGAACAAATGCTGGCTTTATATTTAATGAATGAATTGTCAACGCCGGAGAAGGTTGGATTCTTCTTTGATATAACGCAAGCGAAGAACGGTGTTCCCATCGTATCACAACTTGCAAATTACTTCTTTTTACTTAATAGTCATAAGAGTATTCCAGCTGATTTACAACAATTTGAGCAGTGCGTACGAATCGCGGATGCATTATACAATTATACGAAAAAAGATGATGAATTAATTGAAGAGTGTTTACACTTTTGGTTTTGTACGTTCATACGTTTATATACATCTGGAGATATATTTACAAATGTGTACGGCTGGTCAGCTGCGATTGAATACATTGTACGCGGCGAACAAGGAAATAAAATGACACAGTCGGAGCTTGGAGATGTATATAATGTATCTGTAGCGACTGTCCGAAAGTATGTGCAAGCTGTTAAGCGTACGCACACATAAGATAAGCAAATCATTGGGAAAAAAATGATGCTAACAGTATAATGAGGGTAACTTAATTGTGTAGGAATGGATAGGAGTGAATAGTGTGTCAGAAGAAAAAATTTATGATGTCGTTATTATTGGTGCAGGACCAGCTGGTATGACAGCTGCAGTATATACATCTCGTGCAAATTTAAGCACATTAATGCTTGAGCGTGGTATTCCAGGTGGCCAAATGGCAAACACAGAAGATGTAGAAAACTACCCAGGTTATGAGTCTATTTTAGGACCAGACTTATCAAATAAAATGTTTGAGCATGCGAAGAAATTTGGTGCTGAATATGCATACGGTGATGTGAAAGAAGTCATCGATGGTAAAGAATACAAAACAATTATTGCTGGTAAAAAAGAATATAAAGCACGTGCAATTATCGTTGCAAGCGGTGCAGAGTATAAAAAAATTGGTGTACCGGGTGAAACAGAACTTGGCGGCCGTGGTGTATCATATTGTGCAGTATGTGACGGGGCATTCTTTAAAGAAAAAGAACTTATCGTAATTGGCGGCGGAGATTCTGCTGTTGAAGAGGGTGTATTCTTAACGCGCTTTGCATCAAAAGTAACGATTGTTCACCGTCGTGACACGCTTCGTGCACAGAAAATTTTACAAGACCGTGCTTTCCAAAATGAAAAAGTAGATTTCATTTGGAACCATACTATAAAAGAAATCAACGAAGCAAGTGGTAAAGTAGGAAGTGTAACACTTGTCGACGTAAACAGTGGAGAAGAGAAAGAAGTCAAAACTGACGGCGTATTCGTATACATCGGTATGTTACCATTATCAAAACCATTTGTTGAACTAGGTATTACAAATGAAAATGGTTACCTTGAAACGAACGAACGTATGGAAACGAAAATTCCTGGTATTTTTGCAGCTGGTGATGTTCGTGAAAAAATGCTTCGTCAAATTGTAACTGCAACAGGTGACGGTAGTATTGCAGCACAAAGTGCTCAACATTACGTAGAAGAATTATTAGAGGAATTAAAAACTGTATCAGAAAAATAAGGGATAATATACCTTGTGAGAAGAAAGCTACCGACAGGAGCTTTCTTCTTTTTTTGTTTGAAAATGTCAAAGTTTTGTCAAAAAATATTAGGATTATAAGCTTTCTTATTGATATACTGGACTTTACGGAAAAAATCACTATAAGAAATGAGGAATTTATTCAGTATGGAATGGCGTAATATATATCGTGGATTTTGTATGGGCGTTAGTGATTTAATTCCTGGTGTGAGCGGCGGTACAATCGCTGTTGTGTTAGGGATTTATGAACAATTACTTGCGGCAATTAGTGGATTCTTTAGTCGTGAATGGAAAAAACATTTAGGATTTTTAATTCCCCTTGCAGCTGGTGTGGCAGCAGCATTTTTAACGTTAAGTCACGTTATTAAATATTTACTTGCAAATCATTATGAACCGACTCAATTTTTCTTCCTCGGTTTAATTATTAGTATATTACCGATGTTAATGAGAGAAGCTGATGCAAAGTCATCGTTTAAAGGTAAGCACATTGTTTTATTAATAGTTGCAGCAATTCTTGTTGCGATTACAGCTTTCTTTAAACCAGATAAGGCAGCAGATCCAATTACGACGTTAACAATTTTAAATGCAATTGGTTTATTTTTCGCAGGATGGATGGCTAGTATGGCCATGCTGCTTCCTGGGATTAGTGGATCGTTTATTTTATTAATTATTGGTGTGTATCCAACAGCAATTAACGCTTTAACTACACTTAATTTACCTTTAATCGTGGTTATCGGTGCTGGTGTTATGGTCGGATTTGTTGTAAGTAGTAAAGGCATTAGTTTTTTATTAGATCGTTATAAAAGTATGACATTTGCGGCAATTATTGGACTTGTAATCGGTTCGATTGTAATTGTGTTCCCTGGGATTCCGACTGGCGGATTTTCAATTATAAGTTCGATTATTACCTTTATTTTAGGATTTGCGATTGTTACTTATTTCGGTAAGAAATAAAGGCTTTAATCCCCTTGGCGATAAAAATCGTTAAGGGGATTTTTTATGCTATTCATTGAAAGTCTAAGCATTTACATTGCTTGTTATAGAAAGCTTTTTTAAAATTGTTGAGTAGCATATGCTTAACGAAAGAGGACTGGCTCCTTCGTTGTAGCAAACTGTTTTTGATAGTATAATGAAAGAAGTATGCAGTGAGGAATTTTACTGCAAGTAGCTGAGGTGAAGAAACATGCAAAGAGTGACAAACTGTGTGTTAATTAGAGATAATGAAGTACTCTTACTCCAAAAACCTCGCCGAAATTGGTGGGTTGCACCAGGCGGGAAAATGGAGCGTGGTGAGACTGTAAGAGATTCCGTTGTTCGCGAGTATCGTGAAGAAACAGGTATTTATTTGAAAAACCCAGCGTTAAAGGGGGTCTTCACCTTTGTCATCCAAGAAGGTGATAAAGTTGTTTCTGAATGGATGATGTTCTCCTTTTTAGCGACAGATTTTGCAGGAGAAAACAAACTAGAGAGCGAAGAAGGCATCATTGGTTGGCATACATTTGACAAAATTGATGATTTAGCAATGGCGCCAGGAGATTATCACATTATTGATTACTTAATTAAAGGAAATGGCATAATCTACGGTACATTTGTATATACCCCAGATTTTGAGTTGCTTTCATATCGATTAGATCCGAGTTAAACCGTCAAGGAGAGGATACGATGACAGAGAATAATGATATAAAAATGGTAATTATTACAGGGATGTCTGGAGCTGGAAAAACAGTAGCTTTACAAAGTTTTGAAGATTTAGGATATTTTTGTGTAGATAATTTGCCACCGATGTTATTGCCAAAGTTTATTGAACTTATGGCGGATTCAAAAGGGAAAATGAATAAAGTGGCACTTGGTATTGATTTACGTGGCCGCGAGTTTTTCGAACATTTATGGGGAGCGCTTGATGATTTATCAGAACGTACATGGATTATTCCTCATATTTTATTTTTAGATGCGAAAGATAGTACGCTTGTAACTCGTTATAAAGAAACGAGACGTTCGCATCCACTTGCACCAACTGGTTTGCCGTTAAAGGGAATCGAAGCAGAGCGCGATTTATTAACAGATATGAAGGCACGAGCGAATATTGTGCTTGATACATCGGATTTAAAACCGAAAGAATTACGTGAAAAAATTGTTCACTTGTTCTCAACAGAAACTGAGCAAGCATTTCGTGTAAATGTTATGTCATTTGGATTTAAGTACGGTATTCCAATTGATGCAGATTTAGTATTTGATGTTCGTTTTTTACCAAATCCATATTACATTCCACATATGAAGCCATTAACAGGACTAGATGAAGAAGTTTCTTCGTATGTACTGAAATTTAATGAGACACATAAGTTTTTAGAGAAGTTGACGGATCTGATTACTTTCATGTTGCCTCATTATAAAAGAGAAGGCAAAAGTCAACTTGTAATTGCAATTGGATGTACAGGTGGACAGCATCGTTCTGTTACGCTTACAGAATACCTTGGGAAACATTTGAAACCAGAGTATAGTGTTCATGTATCTCATCGTGATGTGGAGAAGAGAAAGGGCCATTAAGGGATGAAAAAAGAGAGAAAGCCTAAAATTGTTATCATGGGAGGCGGAACTGGACTCTCTGTTTTATTAAGAGGATTAAAGCAATATCCTGTTGATATTACAGCAGTTGTTACAATCGCTGATGATGGTGGCAGTTCAGGTAGATTACGTGATGAGCTAGAAATTCCACCTCCAGGTGACATCCGTAACGTACTTGTTGCGTTATCGGATGTAGAGCCACTGGTGGAAGCTTTATTTCAGCACCGTTTCACAACAGGGGACGGACTGAAAGGTCATGCGTTAGGAAATCTATTGTTGGCAGGTATGACCTCAATTACAGGAGACTTTTTCCATGCAATTACGGAAACAAGTAAAGTATTAAATGTCAGAGGACGTGTATTACCAGCAGCGAATCAAAGTGCGGTACTTCATGCGGAACTTGAAGATGGAGAAATTGTAACAGGCGAATCAAAGATTCCTTATTACGGAAAGAAGATTAATCGTGTCTTTTTAACTCCAGAAGATGTAGAGCCATTGCATGAAACGTTGGCTGAGATTAAACGAGCTGATTTACTCGTTTTCGGTCCAGGAAGTTTGTATACAAGTATATTACCCAACTTAGTTGTTAATAAAATTGGGGATGCTGTTCTTGCTGCAAAGGCGAATAAGGTGTATGTATGTAACGTTATGACACAAGCGGGTGAAACGATGGGATATACTGCTTTTGATCATGTGCAGGCGTTACACGATCATTTAGGGCAACCATTTATCAATACTGCAATTGTAAATAACCGTGATATTCCTTGTGAATTACGTAAGTTATATGAGGAAGAAATGTCTACACCAGTTGTAGTGGATGAAGAACGTTTTGCTGAAAATAATATTGATGTCATTCAAGGTGGATTAGCGAAGTATGATGATCGTGTTGTAAGGCATGATACGTTAAAGTTAGCTTCGATTTTATATTCATTGTTATAAATATGCGTTGCCTCGTTTGAGGTAGCGCTCCTCATTCATATAGGACAAGAATTTTGTTCCATAATAATCGTATAAGGAGGTGTTGACTGTGTCATTTGCATCAGAAACAAAGAAAGAGCTGACGAACCTTGAAATGAAGGAATGCTGTGAAAAAGCTGAATTATCAGCGTTACTTCGAATGAATGGATCGCTTTCTTTTTCAAACCGTCGTCTATCTATTGATATTCAAACAGAAAATGCGGCAATTGCAAGAAGAATTTATACGCTTTTGAAAAAGGGATATGACGTAACGGTAGAATTGCTTGTTCGTAAAAAAATGCGATTGAAGAAAAATAATGTATATATCGTAAGGCTTGTTGAGAAGTCTCGCGAAATATTAGCCGATCTTCATATCGTGCGAGATGACTTTTCATTTATTCGAAATATATCACAAGAATTGATTGAGAAGAAGTGTTGTAAACGATCGTATTTACGCGGTGCATTTTTAGCAGGTGGTTCAGTAAATAACCCAGAAACATCATCTTATCATTTAGAGATCTTTTCGTTATATAAGGAACATAATGATGCTATATGTGAACTGATGAACGGATTTGATTTAAATAGTAAGACGCTGGAAAGAAGAAAAGGGTACATTACGTATTTGAAAGAAGCGGAGAAAATTACGGAATTTTTAAATATTATTGGTGCTCATAATGCGCTTTTAAGATTTGAAGATATTAGAATCGTACGTGATATGCGTAATTCCGTAAATCGTTTAGTGAACTGCGAAACAGCTAATTTAAATAAAACAATTGGTGCAGCGCTAAGGCAAATTGAAAATATCCGCTATATTGATGAGACGGTTGGTCTTGATATATTGCCAGATAAACTACGAGAAATTGCGCAGCTACGAAGAGATTATCAAGATGTAACATTGAAAGAGTTAGGTGAGATGGTATCCGGGGGGAAAATTAGTAAATCGGGTATTAATCATCGTTTGCGTAAAATCGATGAAATTGCAGAGAAATTACGCGCGGGGGAAACGGTAGCAAAAAAATAAGAGGTTAAAGGGGAAATGGAGCTGTGGTTCAAAAACGAGTTCAGGTTTCATTAAAAAACGGTTTACAAGCACGTCCGGCTGCGTTGTTTGTACAAGAGGCAAATCGCTTTCATGCAGATATCTTCATCGAGAAAGACGGAAAGACAGTAAATGCAAAGAGCATAATGGGGATTATGAGCTTAGCAATTGGAACTGGTAGCATGATAACAATTACAACAGAAGGTTCAGATGCAGAAGAGGCTTTAGAAGCATTAGCTGCATATGTACAATAAGAAACTATCGCGTATATGCGATAGTTTTTTGTTTTTGCTGTTTACTTAAAGGGAGTTTTCGGGATAGGGGGTATGTAGGTGGTTTGTCCTTGTCGTAGATTGTCGGTAAATCGATATGTTGTGTCGAACCGTTGATATATTAAAAAAATCGTTGATATAATTTGAGTTTTGTTCGATATAATTGAAAAATCGTTGATATATTTAGAGGGATACTGGATAGGGTATACAGACGGAGGTATATGATAATAAAAAAGCGCCCAATTATAGGGCGCTTCCGCTTTTAGTTGTATCCAGCTCCAGCGGCTAGAATGGTCGGTGGCTTCGCTTCTTCCGCCGAGGTAAAAAGCACCTCTTTGTCAGAAGCTCCATCCTCCTCCCATTCTGAACGAGCCGCTTCCGCTTTTAGTATATCCAGCTCCAGCGGCTAGAATCTCCGGTCGTTTCGCCCTTCATTCGAGGCAAAAAGCGCCTCGGAATCAGGGGCTCCATCGCCCTGCGATTCTAAACGAGCCGCTTTCGCTTTTAAGTATTAACGATTTGTAAAGATCTTATCGATTAAACCGTATTCTAAAGCTTTTTCTGCTGTCATGAAGTTGTCGCGGTCTGTGTCGCGTTGTAGTACTTCAAGTGGTTGACCTGTGCGGTCAGCAAGAATTTGGTTTAGTTTTTCACGTAAGAATAGGATACGTTTTGCAGCGATTTCGATTTCAGTCGCTTGACCTTGTGCTCCACCAAGTGGTTGGTGAATCATTACTTCACTGTTTGGAAGTGCATAACGTTTTCCTTTTTCACCTGCTGCAAGTAAGAATGCACCCATAGATGCTGCCATACCGATACAGATTGTTGATACTTGTGGTTTAATAAACTGCATTGTATCATAGATTGCCATACCTGCTGTGATAGAACCACCAGGGCTGTTGATGTAGATGTGAATATCTTTTTCTGGATCTTGAGATTCCAAGAATAAAAGCTGGGAAACGATTGAGTTAGCTACGTTGTCATCAATTGCACTACCAAGCATAATGATGCGGTCTTTTAATAGTCGAGAGTAAATATCGTAAGCGCGTTCTCCACGATTTGTTTGTTCAATTACTGTAGGAATTAAATTCATCTGTTATTTCCTCCTTCTAAAGCTTTCTTAGTCTTATAATACAATTATGGTCAATAAAGGTCAAACGAAACCACTTTAAATCAAAAAAATATGTAGTTGTATCATGAAATATTCGCTATGTTTTCGAAATTCCCTGCTTATGTATCTTCAACATCATAACCGAATTCCATAAATTTAAACGTTATGAAAACTGGAGAAAAAGGAAAAGAACGCTTGTTAACTGAAGCGTTCTTTCGATAATTAGTCTTTTAAAAGATAGGTAACTCTATTTAAAATCTTTTCGATTTGTTTCGCGTTTTTACTATACATTTCGCTTGCTGATTTCGACTTTGTTTCTAGGGAAAATAGTTCAAGATCAGCATGACATTTTTTTAAAGATGCTAATAATAAAGGCTTATTTTGAGGAGAAGGCATTTGTAGTTTGTCATTGTAAATGTCGATAGTAAGTTGTCCGTATGAATCTACTTGACCGAGAAAAACATTTTCGATAACAACACCGAGCTTTTCTAGTTCAGAGTGTAGCCAAGCGCGGTTATGCCCGTTTGCTGAAAGTGGTTCATCTAGTACATTTCCATCCATAATAACAGTTTGTGGTTCTTTTTCATTTGGCACTTTTAAACCGAGATCTTTTGCAGTAAGTGGCTGAGAATCTTTCTTTAATAATACATTTAATTCTCCGCTCGGTTCTAAGACAGCAAATTCGACTTCAGCTATACTGAATGCACCATTTCCTCTAAGAAGCTCAAGTAACTCATCACTTGTATATTTTTCTTTCTTTAAATTATCCTCAAGTACTTTTCCATCTTTTATTAACACTGTAGATTTTCCTTCAAAGAAATCTCTAGCAGTTTTGTTTTTCAAGGAAAGAATTCCAACGAAAAAAGGTACGGAGGCGAAAATAAGTATTGCAAAGACACCGTGGAAAAACTTTTGATCAAGCCCTGTAGCTATTTGAGCAGCGATATCACCGATTGTCATTCCCGCTATGTATTCAAAAAAGGAAAGCTGAGAGATTTGCCTTTTTCCTAAGCACTTTGTAATAGTGAATAAAATAATTAATATGAATACAGAGCGAAGGATGACAAGTGTCCATTCCGGTAGGTGAGACATAGTCATTTCCTCCAGTCTACTTAAAACCCTTTATATTGAGGTTCTTCACGTTCTAATACTGAAACTCTATCCTGTAAATCAGCGATGACACTGTCCATTTCTAACATACATTCATGAAATACGCGTTTAGCTTCATCGTCTGTAGAATTTAGTGAAAGGGAACTTAAGCTTGCTTGAGCGCCTCTTACACTAGCAAGGCAAGTTTTTACGCTAGCGATAACAGTCATATAAACACCTCTTATCCTTTCGGTTTAAATAACAATGCTCCAATGAAGCCGAAAATAATAGCTGCTGATACACCGGCGCTCGTTACTTTAAACATGCCGGTAATAACGCCAACGATGCCATGTTTTGCAGCTTCTTCCATTGCGCCATGAACGAGGGCATTACCAAAGCTTGTAATAGGTACAGTTGCCCCGGCTCCAGCGAAATCAATTAATGGCTCATACAAATTAAATCCATCTAATATAGCTCCAGCAACAACGAGTGTTGCCATTGTATGAGCGGGTGTTAGTTTGCCGACATCAAACATAAGTTGGCCGATTACACATATGAGTCCGCCAATGACGAAAGCCCAGAAAAAAATCATTGCGTTGCACCTCCAAATTCAATCGAAACGGCATGAGCGATACACGGAATCGTTTCTTCTTGTTGGAATGTAAGTGGAGATAGTAAAGCGCCTGTCGCAACGACAAGTATTTTTTTGAACTCTCCTCTTTTCATTCGGTTTAATAAATGACCGTACACGACTGTTGCGGAACATCCAGGCCCGCTAGCACCAGCTATGACAGGTTGTCCTTCTCTATAAATGATAATTCCGCAATCTTGAAATTGTTCGCTCGTTACTTTCGTTCCGTGTTTATGTAGTAAGTCATAAGCAATTTCGCGTCCTACATGTCCGAGATCGCCTGTTACGATTAAATCGTAGTAAGAGGCATCAATTTGGCGTTCACGTAAATGGGCTTCAATTGTATCCACTGCAGCTGGAGCCATTGCGCCTCCCATATTAAACGGATCCGTTAATCCCATATCAACCACTCGTCCGATTGTTGCAGAGGTTACCCTTGGACCGTGTCCAGTATCGCTTAAAATAGCGGCTCCTGCTCCGGTTACTGTCCACTGTGCAGTAGGCGGCTTTTGTCCACCGTATTCGGTAGGGTAGCGGAATTGTTTTTCTACAGCAGTATTATGGCTTGAAGCTCCAGTTAATAAATATTTTGCACCTTTTGCATTTACGATACTTGCCCCAAGTGCTAAACCTTCCATAGAAGTAGAACAAGCTCCGAATAATCCGAGATAAGGAGTGCCCAATGTGCGGCAAGCAAAGCTTGTAGGGGTAATTTGATTAATTAAATCTCCTGCGAGTACAAATTGAATATCATCTTTACGAAGTTCTGCTTTTTCAGTAGCGCGACTACAAGCTTCTTCGAATAAAATTTTATGTGCTTTTTCATAGGAATCTTGCCCGAGCCATAAATCTTCATGAAGGATATCGAAGTCTTCTGGGATGTTTCCCTTTGCTTCAAATGGTCCACCGACAACCCCTGTTGAGATAATGACTGGTTTGTTTTCAAATACCCACGTTCGGTGTCCTTGTAACATTTATAGCCCTCCCCATTGAACGAGAATCGTTTTAATAAGTGCGATGACAAAAGCCGAAAATACACCAAATAAAATAACAGAGCCAGCTAATTTAAACATGTTACCGCCAACACCAAGAACAAATCCTTCCGTTCGGTGTTCGATACAAGCTGCAATAACGGAGTTTCCAAATCCAGTAACAGGTACAGCTGTACCAGCACCAGCAAACTGTCCAAAACGATCGTATATACCAAATCCAGTTAGTAACATAGAAATGAAAATAAGAGTTGCGACTGTCGGATTTCCTGCTGAGCGTTCAGTGAAATCAAAATATGTGATATAAAAAGTAGAAATGAGTTGACCGATGAAGCAAATAAAACCACCGACGAAAAAGGCTTTTATACAATTTTTTAAGACAGGTCGTTTCGGTTCGCGTTCTTGTTCGAATTTTTTATACTCCTGTTGTACAGGGGTTAAGTTTTTATCTTTACTAGACATTGCAATCCTTCCTTTTCTTTTAAAAAGCGTTAAGTGTTAGACTCCATTTTTTTACCAATGAATTTTAATTGTTTATTAATTTCATCTTTAGATACTTCTTTTTCCTTAATTTTTCTTTCGAGTTTTTCGAGTAACATAAAGATTTTTTTATCTGTACTGACACGAACATCGAAAGTAGGGTGCTCATCACTTAGCTGCTTTTGAAGCTTTTTACGAAGAGGTTTTAATCCAAACCTTTCGTGATGCTCAGGTGTAACTGCTATGTAGAGATCTAAATTTGAATTCACTGCTGTGCTTTTTATAATTTCATCCATAGCGAGAGCTCTTTTCTTCGCTCCTTGTGATATAGATTGATTAAAGGATTCCGTACTCGTCTTTGTTAACTTTGGACCTTTTTCTTTCTCCGTTCGTTTTGCTTCTTCTTTCACTTTTTTATCTAAAGGACTATTATCACATCCAGTAAAAGAGCTAAATAGAAGTGCAAATAATGCGGTTATGAGACCGAGTTTTCGCATAATTATCATTCCATTTCTATTGCAATATGTAATGTGATAGAAAAAGGATGACTGCATATCATCCTTTTTCTATTTCACAGCAAGACGGATTCGTTATTGCTGTGAGTATTGTGGTTCTTCCTGTTGGACTTCTTCAACACGTGGGTTTAAAGAATCGATAATCGTTTGTGTTTGCTGCGCAGCTGTTTGAAAAAGTTGCTTAGCTTGTTGGTTATCCGTATCAAGAGCGAATCCCTCTAAGCTAGCTTGTGCACTTTTTAATCCAGAAACAGTTTGCTTTAGTTTCGTAATTACAGTCATTGAATGAAGCCCCCTTTGGAATATCAATTCATAGGTTATAATTTGTGAGTTGGGGAGAATTTATGATTGGAAAATTTAGGGGTGGAATAGATTTTATATGCTTTTAGCTAAGATGTATAAGGTATTACGGGGATATTTTTATTGATTTAGATGGATTTTATTGCTATTATTATGAGAAGAAAATGAAGTGTTTTCTATAATCATGCGCCCATAGCTCAGTCGGATAGAGCGGTGGTTTCCGGTACCACGTCTGCCGGGGGTTCGAATCCCTCTGGGCGCGTTATATACCGCGAAAGCCTTACTGTATCTACATTCCTTTGCGAAACCTTTTGGATAAACGTCATACATTTAGCGTTACTATGACACGTTCTAGTCTAAAACGGAAAGGTTTATGATATTAAGTAAGTGTCACTCAATAACGTTAATAACACGTAGAAAAAATAGTAATAAAATTAGGGAAACCCCTTGTATGTGATTAGAAATAATCGTGTGCAGGGGGTTTTTTCGTTATGAAAAGAGTTAAAAGACGTGCGATTGGAAAGCGTCGTGACATCGATACAGATATCGTTCTTTTTAAGCCTTCTATTACGGTTAATAGGGCGTTAGAACGTGTTATGGACATTTACGTGTCAGAAGGATATAGAGAACGTACTATAAGCGATTATAGAATGTTTTGGTCGGAGTTCATTAATATTATTGACCGCCAACTTATTACCGACGTTACGAAAGACGACATAAGGAAATACGTGAATCATCTATTGAAAGTTAGAAAGTTATCACCTGTAACGGTTAATATTCGTTTGTCTGCTATTAGGGCGATCTTTAATCGTTTAGAAAAAGAAACGGTTATCGAAAACAATCCCGTGGTGGGCGTAAGAAAAATACGAGTCGATGAACAAAAGATTTATACTTTGACCCACAATCAAATAAAACGTCTATTTGCGATGGTTGATAAGACTTCTTATGCGGGATATCGGGATTATGTAGCTATGTTAGTAATGCTTAAATGTGGTTTGCGTATTAACGAAATTAACGCCTTAGAAATTGATGACGTTGATTTTGATAATGGGGTTATTTTATTACCAGGTAGAAAAAACAAGAACCGAAAAAGTCGGGTAATTCCGATGTCTAAAAAAGTTCAAAACGAATTAGCCCAAC
The DNA here is from genome assembly GCF_038008465.1 of Bacillus sp. CH_48. NCBI lineage: Bacteria > Bacillati > Bacillota > Bacilli > Caryophanales > Bacillaceae > Bacillus > Bacillus sp. CH_48. Next base: position 1,889,123 of record NZ_JBBOZF010000001.1, read on the forward strand.
TAGTAACAGAAACAGGAGAGTATTTTGAAGGATTAGGAACATCTGTATTCGTTAACTCGTTTGGTGACTCTTTGAATCCTGACCATATACGCAAAAGAATGAACTACTACGGGAAGCAAGCTGCTTTAACAAAAGAATGTAGATGTTCACCACATAGTTTACGTCACACTTTTGCAGTTAACTTTTTAAAGAATGGCGGAGATATAAGAACGTTAAGTCTTATTTTAGGTCATAGTGATTTATCGACCACACAAGTATATCTAAGTTATTCAGATACTCACGTAGTTGAACAGTATATGAAGGCTAGTGATAACGATGATTTAGAAGTTTAAAAAAGAAAAAGTCCCCGACGGCAATCGGAGACTCAAAACAATTCAGCTTAAAACTAAATAACGGATATTCCGTACATTCAGCACCTCCATTATAAATTTTTAAAAAATATAATGCAAGAGGTCTAGTTTCTTATTGCCTTTTTTAGGTGATTAGTGGCGTTGGTGTGCGGTAATTCCGAACGTGGAATCCTTAAAATCGGAAATGTGCCTGACCCACGTAAAAAACTGAAATGGTCTGTCGAAGCCAATGCGGGGGGTACTAGTATACGCCTAGCACATGAGGAATGTGTAGTTCGTCCGTTGCCTACAAGTAACGTCGTTTGCCTTGTTAACGACTAGTAGGAACGTTATAGGAATCATAAGTCTGTTGATGCCTGTTGAGGGAATAAACCTCCAAAAGAAGCGTGACTGGGTGGGTTGTCTTGCATTACGGTGCAGGGTTAGTTATCAGATAACAGTATTCATGGCATTTGTCAGACACAATGAATATAGAAAGATAGCTATGACGAAAGGTCAATATTAACAAGGCATGATACATACGGATTCAATACGTGACATACGGCACGTCAGTATCAAATATACTCGTTGTTTCACTGTAAAAAGTGCTTGCAACGGGTATATTATGTCCAGCCGTTGTCCACCGTTCAACCGACTGTCAGTTTGAAGACCGTAAAGTCAAGTGATTTTAAAGGTTTTAAAGAACTACACTACTAACTATGATAGAGAAGAACGGGGCTTATACGATATGTAGATTAAGAATTATAAGGGGGATATGAAGAATTATGAATAAGAAGAAGGGTTCAGGTAGACCGGTAAGTAAGAAAAATAAAGCATATTGGGAAGCTAAAGAGAGATTAGAAAAGGTACAGGCTAAATATATACAAAAACCTAAAAAGAACAGTAGTAAACCAATGAGTAATAAAGAAAAACAAAGTGCGGAATTAAGGGCAAAGAAACGGTATAACGATAGAGTGTGGAAAGGTTGGAGAGAAACAGACGGGGTAACGTATCCTGTAACGGGTTCAGATGAAAAATCAGCAAGTAAGAAGAAATAGAAAAACATCTAGCTATGATAGAGGAGTATATAAGCAACTATTACTTTCGATGGTGGTAATATAGAATATAAACGATGTGTAGATTAAAAACTAAAGTAAGAAGGTGGAGAAGTGAACAGAAAGACAGAAGGAGTAGGTATCAAGCCATTAAGACAAGATAGTGAATTCATCGTTCTAACGTTGTTTCTTATCTTGGTAATGTCTACAACAAGTTATAAAACACCGGTATTAATTGATTATGTTGGAATTGCTACAACAATCGTACTGATCGCAGCAATCGGAATCAAATTAATAGCGAATTGGTATAACAAATAGGTCTAGAATCTTCGTCGCAATGCCAATGGTACATAAATTAAAAGTTAATAGCGTCAGAATGTGAATCTCGGTGCTATAAAAAAGGGAAGATAATAAAATATTGGTAAGGCTAGTATATTGAGGAATATAGTACGGGAAGAATGGCTTTATATTAAGGATTTTTTGCTATGATATGGTGAACTACTAGTAACAACTTGTTGGGAGAAGTAAGTATTTCTTGCTTGAAAAAAGGGAAGCATTGAACGTATAATGTACTTAAGACTTAGTTTGAGTGGCTAGACTGACTAGTTGAGTGGCTAGACTGATTAGTTGAGAACTTAGACTGATTAGTTTTATCTTAAACAGTAAACGGCAGATAGCTGTCTGTATAAATTATCTGTTTTCGGATAATTTTTTTTAGACATCAATGTATATTGGATACACATTGGATATACATTGCTTAACAAAGAAAAAACCTCTTAAGTGTCTGCCAACACAAAAGAGGCTTAATAAAAACATAAAACTATTCTTTCTTAGAATTCTTAGAATTCATGAACGCTATTAGGATATTCGTCGCCAACGATACTATACCTAATACAACAGTGAATATTGCACATAGTGCAATTACCGTAGGTTGGTCCATATTTCCACCTACTTTCTTAAAAGCTTTTCGTACGCCAATACGAAAGGCTTTTTTTTATACTTATCTTATCTCCTATATTAGCAATTAACTTGCATATCCGGCATATTAATTTACTAGTAGCTTAGATTAAGATAAGTTGTTACATGTCTTGTTAACTATAGGTTGTTTACCCTAAATATTGTATTACGTTTCAAAATAAGACACAAGATATATGTATAAATTCTTTCTTTTTTTAACTTTTGTTTTTCGACATAATGTCTTGTTTCTTTGTAATACAATTTCTATGAAACAACATAAGGAAACACCCTGTCAATAAAGTGCTTTTCAAAAAAGTTGTCAACGAATTTAACCTTATTGTAATAAAAGTGAACACTATTTTTTGTCATGAAACTTTATTTACTGGAGTAGTATATTTCTCCAGCATCACGCACAAAAGAACAGTAGTTGTATATTATATATGTTATCTAATAACTTAAACTTTGAGACATTTTAATGAAATATTTTTGAAGAATGTTAAATGGGGTTCATTCTAATATAAACGCGATCAAGGACAACAGTACCAGTAAAGATATCTAGAAATCACTTCAGGATATATGGAAATCCCCCGTTTTAATTAATAAGCACACGATTTCAGCATATGTGTTTGATAGCTAGTGGGAAGAGGGTGGAAACCCTTGATATACCGTTAATCACAAGTTTTAAGCATGACCAAGGGTGTGGGATTATTAAATTATGGTTACTTGAGAATCTGAAAAATGACGAAAAATCTCACAAGAACAACGTGTTTTTTGAATGTAGTTTTAAACGTTGATATAACAACAATGAAAGCGTATAAAAAAACTTAACATAATTGTAACATTTCTTTTCTTGTTAAAAAGGCTGATAGACGGGACTACTATATAGAGAGAGTTAAACGTTATAAATAAACGAAAATAAATAAACGTTATTAAAAACAAAATGCTTTAGCATTAAGCTTTAGCTTATAATTTTTTCTTTAATGAATAAGTTTGTCTATCTTACGATAAACCGTTATTAAAGATAAAAGATACAATTCGACCTAAAGGTCTCATTGGGGCTATCGCCCTTGTTTGTTTAGAAGAAAAAGATTAATTATCTTATTTCCAACAAACTACTACAAAAATAAAATACTAAGAGTTGTCTTTCCGCTTTGTTGCAAATCAGGTAGTTCTCCCTTCCCCTTTCCCCTCGCGATCTTGTTAATCGTGGGGGGCTTTTTTCATGCCTAAAATTAATTTCACAAATAATATAAAAAGTTTCAAAAATCTCTTGTTAAAAGACCGTTCAGCCTGTCTTAAGTATGAGGAAGTCTTACACTACTTCTTCAACAATCATTTCAGATAGAGTTATCGCTATTGCCAACAAATTCTTCCTAAAAATAGACGAACTTGATGTAGGAGTCAGGTTCGTCTTCTTTTTCTATTTGAAAATCAAATTCAGATACAAACATATAAAAATGGGGGTTACATCATATGGAACAAAAAGAATTGAAAATACCAGTTACGTTGAATCACACTACAATCGGTATCCTACGAAAAATCAAAGGTGTCACGGCTTCTCAACTTGCTGACAGAATGTTTATCCATCATTCAGCATTAAAGAAATTAGAAAGCGGTCATGCACCAATTACGGACTTAATGAACGTACGCCTGTGGAAAGGCTTGGCGGGGCTTGGTTATTCCGTTGAAGAGATTTATGTAATAAACGAATTTGTAGAATACAAAGGGGGGCGTTGTTAATGACTAAGCAACGACCATTAACACCACAACAATTAGAACTCTTGACGCAAGTGTTTGAGAGACAACGCAGTGGGGAAAGTGTTACGGCGATTTCGAAAGAAATGGGACTTGACCGACGCACGATTTACTACTGGCGTTCTCGTCCAGAGTGGATTGAAATGGAGAAAGAATTGCGAAGACGATTAGTGGAAGATGCGTATGAGAGTGTGATGGAGGGTCTTGCTAAAAATGCAATGGCAGCGAAGTCACCAAAATGGGTCGAGTTATACCTTAAAGCGACGGGGAAATACAAAGACCAAGAGGGCGTACAAGTTAACGTTAGCAATAACATCGTACAAGACGGTGTATCAGATGATTTACTGGCTGACATTGATGCGATCTTAAACGGGGAATAATTTACAGGGGGACTACTTAATATGACAACAACTAATAAACCAGTATTGGTACAAGCGGAACATGTCGTACAAAAGACGGCAGCGGAACGCAACAAGCTACATATTCGTCTTATTCAACTAAACGGTGAAATAGCTTATTTGCAAAGTGAAATCGTATCAGGTAATGCAAGTCTTCAAGATACGTTAAATGAACGACTAGCGGAGAAATCCACCGTTGATGCGGAATTAAAACAACGTAATGATGCGTTTCTATCTGAATTGAAGTCGATGCGTGACGACTTGCTACGTGAACGACTTGCGGTTCTGAAGTCCGGCAAAGACCGACAAGAGGTTCTTGCAAATGAGATTATGCGTACGAAAGTAGAGTATTTGAAGAAGATAATGGCATTAAAGGAACAAGCGGACGATACGTTTGCAGATGTGAGTTCTTACAATGAAATTATGAAATACATTGAACAAAATCCAGTAGATGTAACGGCAACAATCGTTTATCCGTATCCAGTAGCTAATGGCGATAACCGTTATTCTCCATATGTTACACCGCAAGAGATCGCTACGGCGAATGACGGTACATTACCTTATCCGACTAGACAATTTGAACAAAACTACATGCGAAAAGCATATTAATCAGGGGGAAGCAAAACTATGAATAACAGATTATCAGCAATCGAATTATTATCAATTGGTTATAACAAAGGACTTACCGACGAAGAAAAAATAACGGCGGTACAACAACTAGAAGCCCGCAAAAAGCAACAGGCAGAAGAAGCGGCCCTAAGTTTTGGGAATCCATTTCTTAATATGCGTCAAGCCTATGGCGACAGTACGTCACGACGTGAAGAACGACAACAACAAGATTTACTTGAAGCGAAAATGAAGCGTTTGGCAGAGTTGGAATTGAAGCAAGCAGCGGCCCAAGAAGAATATGAACGCAAGCAACAACAAGAAGCAAAACTAGAACGTTTATCCCACTTGGAACAAGCTGAAAAAGCTGGCTTAATTTAATAAGATACACACACGGGGAATGACGGCGTATAGCGGTTGTTCCTCTCTTTTTTTGTTTATATAAACTTCTTATATATAGCAATAATTTGGGCGTCGCTACGGGGACGGTAGTCACGTTAAAATGGACGTTGCGAATCCGCATAATCCGTGATAAACACGTAACAGATTTCATTTTGATATTTGGGAAGAATCCTTCAAGGAATCCGCACCATTACTGGATTTGTAGGCAATCGTGAATGGCAGGAATAAAGGAAAGTGTGAACGGTATCGGGAATCCTTGCAAGTGCAATTTGCATATGATTGAATGACGTATTCAAAATGACTACCTATAACATTTGTTATGTAAACTAAATTACGGATAAATGTACTTGTATCAATGGATTCTTATTTACCTATTAGTTTTTTATTATGCACTATTTTATACATTAGCGTTAAATCAACGTTTTTGAAGGGTGAATTCCTAGCTTCTTCGCTACAAAATGAATAAACTGAATGTTCTGTTATTTATTCGTTTCGTCCATTTATCCAATACGTAATATTCGGGATATCTATTATTGAAATAAAAGGGGCGGACATTATGTCCCCGTACTGTCTTTGCAATGTCTTCGCAAGCTGAAGGTGAGGACGCAAGGATTAAAAGGGGGATTCCTTAAAGGAACCGGCTATGTAAATTAAAGGGCAGTACACTTCAAGTGGCGGGACTTCATTTAACATGCGGTACGTTGTTTGTAGCCATGCCATTTATTGTGGGCGAAGACGTGGCACGGCACGGCGGATACTGGACGGTTACACATGTATTCCATTACCTATCTATTACTATCCATTAAAGCGTAAGCAATACGGCAAGACGTTGGATAGATCGCATATTATTGTGGTCATCGTATCCCGTGTACCTACCTCGCAACTACTACCAACGAATACTATTACATACGATTGATATGTATTGATTATGGAACAACAATAGTTACATACTTATCATTCATTCATATTAATTTAATAATTTTTTATTTGGATTGAATCTTCATTCGAAACCTTTCAACATTTGTTTTGTTTGAATTCATTCATTTTGATTATTAATATTCAATTCTTCTTTCATTACTTCTTCATCTACAAATCTTCCTGAAGAAGCCATTCCATACAAAATATACATATAGATTTAATCGAATAAAGGCAGAGACCCCGGTAGATGGGTGACGCCCCCTTAGTTTTGCCGTGTAGGGTATTCCGACAATACATATTTCAAATTTCAGCCGAAGGCGGGAATCCGTCCCCGCGATCTGCAACCGCAAAATACAATTACAACAAGAAAAAACAACGCCTTTGAGAAGATTAATGAAGATTAATTTTAAATTACCTGTCACAAGATGAAAGATCGCGTACGAATAGACCCCGAAAAAACAAAAACATTCGGAGGTAGTAATTCATCATGACAATTCAAAAATTACACAAGGTAGACAGAAAAGAAAGCATCTTTGTATTTCACGGTAAAATATCAAATTGGGTACGTGTGGCACTTGTAGAAGATACAAGTTGGTACTGTTTACAAGATGTTATAGACCTATTAGAAGTGTCGGGGAAGGCGTGTAACATCGCCCCGCATATTTCAGGAGAAAATAAACGCATGTTATCGTTTGGGGCAAGACCTACATATGTAGTCGATTTAAAAGGAATCCACACAATGATAACTATGTTTGAGATAAACGACGCTTCATTATTAACAGAACTTGTAGAAGGCGTATCAGGTGTGTTTAATACGAGACAAGAATTTGTAAGTATGGAACTAGACAAGGAAATGAGTGTGCCGAAGGTGACGCAAGAAGACCTGTTGGCTTTGCAAGTGCTGAATGCAGAAAATGACGAAGACAGAGTCCTTGCGTTGGCAGCGTACAAGGATTGGCTGACTCAATAATCATATAACGTGAAAATGACGCATCAGATTGTCTTGTATGCGTCGTTTTTATTTTTGTTAATGCATTTGTATTGTAAATCTACTAAAACGCTTAGAACGGACGATAGATAACTAAAAAAAATGTGGAGTATTTTGGTATTCAAACAAAATTAATCTATCAGGTGAAAATGAGACAATGACGAGGAAACGTGTACTCGCTATTGTAAAAAGGTACGTAAGCCTTTATAATCGAAAGATACAAGCATACATAACGTTGTATGTTCATGTCTAAAAAGATTATTTCTACATTATATATAAGGAAATACCTTGTTTTTACTGATGTTTCACGTGAAAATTAACGGGTGGTTTCCGGTACCACGTCTGCCGGGGGTTCGAATCCCTCTGGGCGCGTCAAAAAGTCCTAACTTACGTTTTGTAGGTTAGGACTTTTTTTATTTCCCTCTTGTTATATCTGATAATAAGATTTACTATTAGTACTTGATAATAATTTTTATAACTTATTATTTTCTTTCAATATTATTCAAATTTCGGTTGTAAGTTGTAAATATCATTAATACATATAAATTAATAATATTTTGGAATGGGCGTCTGCGTGAGGATTCTCCTTTTACCAAACTTATTGTACAATAGAAACAAGGGGGAGATTAGTTTGAAGGCAAGTCTTTTACAAGAACAAAGCTTACGTTTGGCAATGACACAAGAGTTAAGGCAAGCGATTACAATGCTTCAGTATAATGTACAAGAATTATCGGAGTTTTTGTATGAGCAATCGTTAGAGAATCCCCTTATTGAGTTAGGTGGTTTTGAGAGGGAGAAGAAAAAGAGCTCTAACAACAGTAAAAGTACCAGCAAACAAGTCGAGAATCAGATGGAAATCTACAGTGTGGATTCTACAACGATTCAGCAACACTTATTAAATCAAATACAGTATTATAAAATAGATGAAGAAGAGCGGAAAGTGGCTTCTTTCATTATTATGAACATGGATGGAAACGGGTATTTACAAGAAACGAATGAAGAGTTAGCAGAGCTCCTTTCTGCGCATATTCATGTAGTTGACCGCTCTGTAGAGCTTGTCCAATCACTGGAGCCAGCAGGGGTAGGGGCGCGTAATATTCAGGAATGTTTAACCTTACAATTGAAGCGCTTACAAAGAAGGGATGGATTAGCGGAAGATATTGTAGAGGAGCACTTTGCTTATTTCGTGAAGAAGGATTGGCGAAAGCTCGTTCATGTGCTGAAGTGTAGTAATGAAGAATTACAATCGGCGGTGAACTGTATTACATCATTGCAGCCGAAACCGGGCCTTGCGTATTCTTCGGATAAACCACTGTATATTGTGCCTGACATGGCAGTGAAAAAAGAAGGCGATCGCCTCGTTTTACAGATGAATGAGAGAAATATGCCGAGAATTGAAATTCACTCTGAGTACAGTGCGCTTCTTAATAATAGTGAAAGTGAAGTAGCATCTTACGTTTCAGAAAAGTATCAGCATGTGCAATGGATTATGCGCAGTTTGAAACAGAGAAAACAAACACTTCTGCAAGTGATGACGATTATTATGGAAAAACAACGTGATTTCTTTTGGGAAGGTCCAGCGTATTTGAAGCCGCTTGCTTTAAAAGAGGTGGCGGAAGAGCTAAGTGTGCATGAGTCTACGATTAGTCGTGCAACAAGAAATAAGTATGTGCAAACGCCACACGGTTTATTTGAGATGAAATCGTTCTTTAGTAATGCAGTTTCGACGACAGAGGATGAGGCAGTTTCAACGAAGCGAGTGAAACAGTTTATTCAAACGCTTGTGGAAGCAGAGAATAAGAAAAAGCCACTCTCAGATCAAAAGATTTCAAAATTATTAGAAGAAGAGCATGAAATTGTTATTTCTCGAAGAACGGTGGCGAAGTATAGAGAACAAATGCATATCCCAGCTTCGTCATTGCGAAAAACAATCGGATAGGTGAAGAAGATGAAAGTTGTGCTGTATACAAAAAAGAATTGTGGTCTTTGCGTGCAGGCGAAACAAGTTTTGCAGGAAGTACAATGTGAATATTCTTTTCAAATCGAGGAAATAGATATATATGAAGATAATGACCTTTTAGAAAAATATCATTTAATGATTCCGGTTGTAGAAATAGACGGAAAACAAGTAGAATATGGTAACATTCACAAAGGTGTCATAATAAACTATATAAAGAATGCAGTTAAGAGTTGAATAAGTTTCTATCTCCTGTTACAATAATACACGTAGCAGGGATTATTTTTTTAACCTATGTGGGACACAAAATGTCACTACGGGACGTAAAGTGACCACCGAGGAAAAATGAACCAATGTAGTGAGGAGAAAAGATATGCGCTCATGGATTCAGAACACAAAAAAATTATTACCTGATCTGCTACCTGTTATGCAAACGAGAATGCAAATTCTTCAATACATTAGGCTCATGCAGCCGATTGGAAGAAGAAACTTATCAGCAAGCCTCGGTATGACAGAACGAGTATTGCGAAGTGAAGTTCAAGTTTTGAAAGAACAAAACTTAGTTCACGTCGCTTCTTCTGGAATGACTTTGACAGAAGAAGGAACAGCTTTAGTTCTTGCTTTGGAAGACTTTATGAAAGAAATTTCCGGGTTAAAGGTTTTAGAAAAGCAACTTAAGGAAACATTAGACTTGGATGAAGTTTTCGTTGTCCCTGGTGATAGTGATGAATCACCTTGGGTCAAACTGGAGATGGGCCGTGCTTGTGTGACTTGTATAAAAGACCGTCTGACAGCGAATAATATCGTTGCTGTGGCTGGAGGAACTACGCTAGCTGCTGCTGCGGACATGATGCAACTTGATTGTAAAGATTTACATATGCTATTTGTCCCAGCACGTGGTGGAATCGGAGAAGGTGTTGAATTAGAAGCCAATACCATTTGTGCCAAGATGGCGCAAAATACGATGAGTAATTATCGCTTATTGTATGTTCCAGACCATGTTAGTAGCGAAGCATATGCGTCTATTGTGACAGAGCCTTCCGTGAAAGAAGTTCTTGAGTTGATTCGATCTTCCAATATCGTCATTCATGGAATAGGTGATGCGTTAACAATGGCACGTCGCAGAAGTACTTCGGAAGCAGATTGGTTAAAGATTCAAGCAAGCGAAGCAGTTGGTGAAGCTTTCGGTTACTACTTTAATGAAGAAGGAAATGTTGTTCATAAAGTAAGAACAGTTGGTATGCAATTAGAGGATTTACAAAATGTATCTCACGTTGTTGCAGTCGCTGGAGGTTCTTCAAAGGCAAAAGCAATACAGGCTGTAATTAAACAAGGGCACACTTCAATTCTAATTACAGATGAAGGTGCAGCAAAACAGTTAACAAAGGGTTTTACCCTTTAATATAATCCCCCAAGGAGGAAATTCAAATGACTAAAATTGGTATTAATGGATTTGGACGTATCGGACGTAACGTATTCCGCGCAGCTCTTAACAACTCTGAGGTAGAAGTAGTAGCAATCAACGACTTAACAGATGCTAAAACATTAGCTCACCTTTTAAAATATGACACAGTTCACGGAACTTTAAACGCAGAAGTATCTGCTAACGAAAACAGCATCGTTGTTAACGGTAAAGAAATTAAAGTTATCGCTGAGCGTGACCCAGCTCAATTACCATGGAGCGACTACGGAGTAGAAGTAGTAGTAGAATCTACTGGCCGTTTCACTAAAAAATCAGACGCTGAAAAACACTTAGGTGGATCAGTTAAGAAAGTTATCATCTCAGCTCCAGCTTCTGACGAAGATATCACTGTAGTTATGGGTGTTAACCACGAACAATACGATGCAGCTAACCACAACGTAGTATCTAACGCTTCTTGTACTACAAACTGTCTAGCTCCATTCGCTAAAGTATTAAACGAAAAATTCGGCGTAAAACGCGGAATGATGACAACAATTCACTCTTACACTAACGACCAACAAATCTTAGACTTACCACACAAAGATTTACGTCGTGCTCGTGCAGCAGCTGAAAACATGATCCCAACATCTACTGGTGCAGCTAAAGCTGTAGCATTAGTATTACCAGAACTTAAAGGTAAATTAAACGGTGGCGCTGTACGTGTTCCAACTGCTAACGTTTCTCTTGTTGACTTAGTTGTTGAACTTGACAAAGAAGTAACAGTTGAAGATGTAAACGCAGCATTCAAAGCGGCAGCTGAAGGCGAATTAAAAGGTATCCTTGGATACAGCGAAGAGCCATTAGTATCTATCGACTATAACGGATGTACAGCTTCTTCTACAATCGATGCATTATCTACAATGGTAATGGAAGGTAACATGGTTAAAGTACTTTCTTGGTACGATAACGAAACTGGTTACTCTAACCGCGTAGTAGACTTAGCAGCTTACATGACTTCTAAAGGTCTTTAATTCTTAATTATATAAGCAATCAATGACAAAACGAGGGAGAGGGTTTGTTCCCTCTCTCTTCTTTCGTTTTAAAAGCAAATGTGTTAAGCTTTTGAATGGGTTTTGTCAATCCTAACTAGTAGTCGGAGGGAAATCCAATGAACAAAAAATCAATTCGTGACGTAGATTTAAAAGGTAAGCGTGTATTTTGCCGCGTTGATTTCAACGTACCTATGAAAGAAGGCAAAATTACAGATGAAACTCGTATCCGTGCAGCTCTTCCTACAATTCAATATTTAGTAGAGCAAGGTGCGAAAGTTATTTTAGCAAGCCACTTAGGCCGTCCAAAAGGTCAAGCGGTAGAAGAATTACGTCTTACTCCAGTAGCAGCACGTTTAGGTGAGCTTCTTGGTAAAGATGTTAAAAAAGCAGACGAAGCATTCGGACCAGTTGCACAAGAAATGGTTGCAGCAATGAACGAAGGCGACGTATTAGTTCTTGAAAACGTACGTTTCTATGCGGGCGAAGAAAAGAACGATGCAGAACTTGCGAAAGAATTTGCAGCACTTGCTGACATCTTCGTAAACGATGCATTCGGTGCAGCTCACCGTGCTCACGCTTCTACAGCAGGTATCGCAGACTACCTACCAGCAGTATCTGGTCTATTAATGGAAAAAGAGTTAGATGTATTAGGTAAAGCACTTTCTAACCCAGAACGTCCATTTACAGCTATTATTGGTGGTGCGAAAGTAAAAGATAAAATCGGTGTAATTCGTCATCTATTAGACAAAGTAGATAACTTAATCATCGGTGGCGGACTTGCTTACACGTTCGTTAAAGCTTTAGGTCATGAAATTGGTCTATCTCTATGTGAAGACGACAAGATTGAACTAGCTAAAGAATTTATGCAACTTGCAAAAGAAAAAGGCGTAAACTTCTACATGCCAGTTGATGTTGTAATCACTGAGGAATTCTCTGAAACTGCAACAACTCAAATCGTTGGTATCGACTCTATCCCTTCTAACTGGGAAGGCGTAGACATCGGTCCTAAAACACGTGAAATTTATGCAGATGTAATTAAAAACTCTAAGCTTGTTGTATGGAATGGACCAATGGGTGTATTCGAAATGACTCCATTCGCAGAAGGTACAAAAGCAGTAGGACAAGCATTAGCAGATGCAGAAGATACATACTCTGTTATCGGCGGTGGTGACTCTGCAGCAGCTGTTGAAAAATTCGGTATGGCTGATAAAATGAGCCACATTTCTACTGGCGGCGGTGCGTCATTAGAATTCATGGAAGGTAAAGAGCTTCCAGGTGTAGTTTGTCTTAACGACAAATAAGTAGCAGCCAAAGAAAAAGGACGGTGCAAAGCATGCGTAAACCAATTATCGCAGGTAACTGGAAAATGAATAAAACTCTATCTGAAGCAGTTAGCTTCGTAGAGGAAGTTAAAGGTCAAATCCCAGCAGCTTCAGCTGTTGATGCAGTAGTTTGCTCTCCAGCTCTATTCTTAGAGCGCCTTGTAGCAGCAACTGAAGGAACTGATTTACAAGTAGGTGCACAAAACATGCACTTCGAAAAAAATGGTGCATTCACTGGCGAAATTAGCCCAGTAGCACTTAGCGACTTAAAAGTAGGCTACGTAGTACTTGGCCACTCTGAGCGTCGTGAAATGTTTGCTGAAACAGACGAATCAGTAAACAAAAAGACTCTAGCAGCATTTGAACATGGTTTAACACCAATCGTATGTTGTGGTGAGACTTTAGAAGAGCGCGAAAGCGGAAAAACATTTGATCTAGTAGCAGGTCAAGTGACAAAAGCACTTGCAGGTTTAACAGAAGAGCAAGTTAAAGCAACTGTTATCGCTTATGAGCCTATCTGGGCTATCGGTACAGGTAAATCTTCTTCTTCTGCAGATGCAAATGAAGTATGTGCGCACATCCGTAAAGTTGTTGCAGAAGCTGTTTCTCCAGAAGCTGCAGAAGCTGTTCGTATTCAATACGGCGGTAGCGTAAAACCAGAAAACATTAAAGAGTATATGGCACAATCTGACATCGACGGCGCTTTAGTTGGCGGTGCTAGCTTAGAGCCTGCTTCGTTCTTAGGTCTTCTGGGGGCGGTAAAATGAGAAAGCCAACAGCTTTAATCATCCTTGACGGTTTCGGACTTCGTGAAGAAACTCACGGGAATGCTGTAGCACAAGCTAAGAAACCTAATTTTGATGGTTACTGGAACAAATTCCCTCATACAACGCTTACAGCTTGTGGTGAGGAAGTAGGTCTTCCAGAAGGTCAAATGGGTAACTCTGAGGTTGGTCACTTAAATATTGGTGCTGGCCGCATAGTATATCAAAGCTTAACACGCGTAAACGTTGCAATTCGTGAAGGTGAGTTCGATCAGAACGAAACATTCCAAAATGCAATTAAAAGCGTAAAAGAAAAAGGTACTGCTCTTCATTTATTCGGTTTACTTTCTGATGGTGGTGTGCACAGTCACATGAACCATATGTTTGCTCTTCTTCGCTTAGCAGCAAAAGAAGGTGTGGAGAAAGTTTATATCCATGCGTTCTTAGACGGCCGCGATGTTGGACCACAAACAGCAAAAGGTTATATCGATGCAGCAAATGAAGTAATTAAAGAAACAGGAGTAGGACAATTCGCGACTATCTCTGGTCGTTATTACTCCATGGACCGTGACAAGCGTTGGGATCGCGTAGAAAAATGTTACAGTGCTATGGTGAATGGTGAAGGCCCTACTTATAAATCAGCAGAAGAGTGTGTAGAAGACTCTTATGCGAACGGTATCTATGATGAATTCGTATTGCCGTCTGTAATTGTTAACGAAGATAACACGCCAGTTGCAACAATCAATGATGATGATGCAGTTATCTTCTATAACTTCCGTCCAGACCGTGCAATTCAAATTGCTCGTGTATTTACAAACGAAGACTTCCGTGAGTTCGATCGTGGTGAAAAAGTACCTCACATTCCAGAATTCGTATGTATGACACACTTCAGTGAAACTGTGAATGGTTACGTGGCATTCAAGCCAATGAACCTTGATAACACTTTAGGTGAAGTTGTTGCGCAAGCGGGATTAAAGCAACTTCGCATCGCGGAAACCGAAAAGTATCCGCACGTTACATTCTTCTTTAGCGGTGGTCGTGAGGCTGAATTCCCAGGAGAAGAGCGTATCTTAATTAACTCACCGAAGGTTGCAACGTATGACTTGAAACCTGAAATGAGCATTTACGAAGTAACGGACGCTTTAGTAAATGAAATCGAAAATGATAAACATGATGTTATCATTCTTAACTTTGCAAACTGTGATATGGTTGGCCATTCTGGGATGATGGAACCAACAATTAAAGCAGTAGAAGCAACTGACGAATGTTTAGGAAAAGTTGTAGAAGCGATTCTTGCAAAAGATGGTGTAGCACTTATTACTGCTGACCATGGTAATGCCGATCAGGAGTTAACTGCTGATGGCGAGCCGATGACAGCTCATACAACTAACCCGGTTCCTTTCATCGTTACAAAAAATGATGTAGAGCTTCGTGAAGGTGGTATTTTAGGAGATATCGCTCCAACAATGCTTACACTTTTAAATGTGGAACAACCGAAAGAAATGACAGGTAAAACAATTATTAAATAATTTGCTTATATAAAAAGGAGAGAATTTATTATGTCAACAATTATTGATGTTTATGCTCGCGAAGTCCTTGACTCTCGTGGTAACCCAACTGTAGAAGTAGAAGTTTACACAGAAAGCGGTGCTTTCGGACGCGCTATCGTACCAAGTGGTGCATCTACTGGTGAGCACGAAGCAGTAGAATTACGTGACGGTGACAAATCTCGTTACCTTGGTAAAGGTGTTGTTAACGCAGTAAACAACGTTAACGAAATTATCGCTCCAGAAATCGCTGGTTTCGATGTAACTGACCAAGCTGGTATCGACCGTGCTATGATCGAATTAGACGGCACTCCAAACAAAGGTAAACTAGGCGCTAACGCTATCCTTGGTGTATCTATGGCAGTAGCTCACGCAGCAGCTGACTTCGTAGGTCTTCCATTATACCGTTACCTTGGTGGATTCAATGCAAAACAATTACCAACTCCAATGATGAACATCATCAACGGTGGTTCTCACGCTGATAACAACGTTGACTTCCAAGAGTTCATGATCTTACCAGTTGGTGCTCCAACATTCAAAGAATCAATCCGTATGGGTGCTGAAGTATTCCATGCACTTAAAGCTGTATTACATGACAAAGGTCTTAACACTGCAGTAGGTGACGAAGGTGGATTCGCTCCAAACCTTGGTTCTAACCGTGAAGCTTTAGAAGTAATCATCGAAGCTATCGAAAAAGCTGGTTACAAAGCTGGCGAGAACGTATTCTTAGGAATGGACGTTGCTTCTTCTGAGTTCTACAACAAAGAAACTGGTAAATATGACCTTGCAGGCGAAGGCCGTACTGGCTTAACTTCTGCAGAAATGGTTGATTTCTACGAAGAGCTTTGCAAAGACTTCCCAATCATCTCTATCGAAGATGGTTTAGACGAAAACGACTGGGATGGTCACAAATTATTAACTGAGCGTATCGGTGATAAAGTACAATTAGTTGGTGACGATTTATTCGTAACTAACACTCAAAAACTTGCTGAAGGTATCGAAAAAGGTATCTCTAACTCAATCTTAATTAAAGTTAACCAAATCGGTACTTTAACTGAGACTTTCGAAGCTATCGAAATGGCTAAACGTGCTGGTTACACAGCAGTTGTATCTCACCGTTCTGGTGAAACTGAAGATGCTACAATTGCTGACATCGCAGTTGCAACTAACGCTGGCCAAATCAAAACTGGTTCTATGAGCCGTACTGACCGTATTGCTAAGTACAACCAATTATTACGCATCGAAGACGAACTAGGCGAAATCGCTGTTTACGATGGTATCAAATCTTTCTATAACATCAAACGATAATTGTAGAAAATAACGACAGACCGTGAGAAATCACGGTCTGTTTTTTTATGCTAAAATTGTTCGCCCGTCATAAGTGACATGAAATGTTTGAAGAAGCGGTTATAATCAAAATCAATTGCGATTTGATGACTCGGCCAATCAATAAATGGCTTAGATTCTCCTAAAGAGCGAAATTCTCCAATGCTTGCCCCCTGCGCATAAGATTCTGTCATGACAACGATAGGTGATTTGTGATAGGTAAACATAGAGTTATCAAGTAAAGCGAGTATTGGCATTGTGTCATGGAAGGGGCTACCCTTTAAATGTGGTAGGGCGTCTTTATAATATCCGTAGTAATAATGATCGAATAAAGGTTTGACAAGTGGGGCTTTTCCTTTTGTTTCAATATACTCTGCCATCTCGGGTGTAATGACGGAATATTGGGTGACGTTTAATGGGTATATGTACATGTTAGCTGTAGATTGGAGGACTATATTAGCAGCAGTAGGATCGCCATAAAAGTTTGCTTCGGAAATAGGGGTAACATTACCAGGGTGTAAAAAGGCACCGCCCATTACGTAGTAAGATTTAACTTGCTTCATTAACTGTTTACATACGATGAATAAAATTGCTAGGGAGGTAAGTCTTCCTAAACTTACAATGATTAATTCATCTTTATACTGCTCAATAAGAGGAATAACTTCAAAAAAATTCTCCATTTCTCCGTTAGTCACATTTACCTTTGGAATAATTGGCCCGAGCCCCTGTTTCCCATGTACATCCGTAAAAAACGCAGGTGGGGCACCAGTAAGAGGACGTTCTGAACCACCGAATATCTTGATATTTCTATTCTTTGTTTCGTTATTAAAAAAATGAGCATTTTGTACGGCCATTTTTTTCGGGACATTGCCGTAATCAGCAACAATACCGATAATTTCTATTTCATCAATAAAGAAAGCTAAGAGGAGAGCCATCGTATCATCAATCCCAGGATCACAAAAAATGAGAACTTTTTTTGGCATATGTTCACCACCTATCTTGTTTATCCCTTACAAACCCGCTTGATGAGGGCTAACAATCAGTATGGATGTGGGAATCCTCATGGATTAAAGTTTCACTTTATATATATGTAAGCTTAAGGATAAAAAGATTATTTTATTGAAATAATAGTCTTATAAATTCAGAAAATAAAAACTTTTTATATTAGGTCAAGGTTTTTGACGTAATTTTCGTTTGGAAATGCAGTCATATCAAGGTTGTAAGCGTATAACACAGGCTGTTTTTGCTGTCAAGTTGATAAATTGCAGCTTTTTACAATTTATACTATGATAAAGATATTAACAGAAGATCGTATAAACATGAGGGATGATGAACATGAAATTTACAAAGATTCTTGTCCAAATTGCTGCTCTTTACGTGTTTTATATGGTTGGAACTTGGGTGCAAGAAATGCTAAATATTCCAATTCCAGGAAGTTTGATTGGGATGTTCCTCTTACTTGTTTTACTTAGCCTAAAAGTTCTTCCAGTGAAATGGTTCGATTTAGGAGCAGAAACACTCGTTGCTATTATGCCGTTTTTATTAATTCCGCCAACGCTTGGCCTAATGAATTACGGTGCTTTTTTTATGAGTAAAGGAATTTCTCTTTTCATTACAGTTGTAGCGAGTACGTTTTTAATTATTATTGTCGCAGGACATACAGGACAATATCTTGCGAATAGGAAGGAAAGAGAGTCGCGATGAGCCAAATATTAATCGGAATCGGTTGGGTTCTTTTTACGGTGCTATTATATCAATTATCTAAAAAAATCTATAAATTATTTCCAACACCATTCACCATTCCAATGCTTGTAGCAACAGGATTAATGGCTTTCCTATTTATCGTGCTTGATATACCATATCAACATTATATGGAAAGTGGTGGTGGTTGGATTGCAAAGCTACTTGGACCTGGTGTTGTAGCATTTGCAATTCCTCTTTATAAACAACGTCATGTTCTGCAAAAATATGTTGTACCGATTGCTGGTGGGGTATTAGTAGGTACAACAGTTGCAATCGCTAGTGATTTTGCCATTGCTTCACTTATGGGAACAGATAAAAGCTTAATCTTATCGTCTTTACCAAAATCGGTGACAATGCCAGTTGCGATGAGCGTTTCTGAACAAGTTGGTGGTGTACCTTCCTTAACAGCAGCTTTCGTTGTTATCGCAGGTATTACTGGAACAATTACAGGACCTCTCTTATTAAAATGGAGCCGTGTTACAAACTCAGTTGGTAAAGGTATCGGATTTGGATGTGCTTCTCATATTATGG
The DNA here is from genome assembly GCF_038008465.1 of Bacillus sp. CH_48. Taxonomy (NCBI): domain Bacteria; kingdom Bacillati; phylum Bacillota; class Bacilli; order Caryophanales; family Bacillaceae; genus Bacillus; species Bacillus sp. CH_48. Next base: position 1,908,175 of record NZ_JBBOZF010000001.1, read on the forward strand.
GTGTTATGAGAGCGATGAAAAATAACGAACATGAAGGTGTTATTGGATCGGTAACAATGACATTAACAGCAATTTTGACATGTTTACTTGGACCGTTATTTGCAATGATGTTTATGTAATAGAAGAAAAGCGAGGGCAACTCTATAGCTCTCGCTTTTCTATAGGATTTATGCTACAGTTACAATAACTGAATCTTTGTAGGAGGTACGCCAAGTGCATACGTTATTATCCGTTTTACTTATTACTGTATCGATTTTAATGATTGTTATGGTACTTATGCAGTCTAGTAATAGCTCAGGCCTTTCAGGTGCAATTTCAGGCGGTGCAGAGCAATTATTTGGTAAGCAAAAAGCACGTGGAATTGAAGCGGTATTAAACCGTATTACAATTTTTTTAGCTGTATTGTTCTTTGTATTAACAATTGCTGTTACGTACTTAAACTTATAAAATTGAAAGAAGAAGCGTTAGTAAGATGTACTAATGGTTCTTCTTTTTTTGTTTTGCCATTTGAAAGATGTTTCTAATTAGATTATAGAAATGTAAATATGGTACACTAGATATAGAAAGAATACGACTAGATTACAGAAGAGAAAGAGGAGAAGTACATGATGAAATTAGCATCTCCGAAACCATTTACATTTGAGGGTGGAGACCGCGCTGTTTTATTACTACATGGATTCACAGGGAACTCAGCTGATGTACGTATGTTAGGGCGTTTCTTAGAAAAGAAAGGCTATACTTGTCATGCGCCAATTTATAAAGGGCACGGTGTACCACCAGAAGAGCTTGTTCATACAGGCCCTACAGATTGGTGGCAAGATGTAACGGAGGCATATCAGCTTTTAAAAGATAAAGGTTTTGAGAAAATTGCTGTTGTTGGATTGTCACTTGGCGGCGTATTTTCTTTAAAATTAGGTTATACAGTACCGGTTTTAGGTGTAGTACCAATGTGTGCACCGATGTATATTAAGAGCGAAGAAACGATGTACCAAGGTATATTGGCATATGCCCGCGAATATAAAAAACGTGAGCAAAAATCACCAGAACAAATTGAACAAGAAATGTTGGAATTCCAAAAGACACCGATGAATACATTAAAAGCATTACAACAATTAATTGCTGACGTACGTAACAATGTGGATATGATTTATGCACCAACATTTGTTGTACAAGCACGTCATGACGAAATGATTAATACAGATAGTGCTAACATTATTTATAACGGTGTAGAATCTACGTTAAAAGACATTAAATGGTATGAAGACTCTACGCATGTCATTACACTTGATAAACAACGTGATGAGCTACATGAGGATGTATATAACTTCTTGGAGCAACTAGATTGGTAAGATCTAGTTGCCTCTTTTTTTCATAAGGAATTTTTTGTGAAAACTGTAAAAATCATAAGGGGAGTATTGAAGTTTCGCTTTATACATCCCCTATCTTTCGGATACACTAAATAATATAAGGTTTTAAAGGAGGTATTTTTGCTTGGAAGAAATCACACAAGAACATATTGATAAGTTGTTATTATTTATGAGAGAAGAAGCGTATAAACCGCTAACGATACAAGAGTTAGAAGAGGCATTTGGAATTGAAGGTTCTGAGGGCTTTAAAGATTTTGTAAAAGCACTTGTAATGATGGAAGAGAAGGGACTTGTTATTCGTACACGTAGTAATCGATACGGTCTTCCTGAAAAGATGAATTTAGTACGAGGTAAGTTAATTGGACATGCACGTGGCTTTGCTTTCGTTGTGCCAGAAGAGAAGAAAACTGGAGACGATGATCTTTTCATCCCTCCTACAGAATTAAACGGTGCACTTCATGGCGATACAGTATTAGCACGCCTTAGTTCTCAATCGAGCGGTTCACGTCAAGAAGGTTCAATTGTACGCATTTTAGAGCGTGGAACGAAAGAACTTGTTGGTACATATACAGAATCGAAAAACTTTGGATTTGTTATACCTGACAATAAGCGCTGGACGAGTGATATCTTTATCTTGAAAAGTGCATCAATGGGTGCTGTAGAAGGTCATAAAGTAGTTGTGAAAATTACGAGCTATCCAGAAAACCGTTTAAGCGCAGAAGGTGAAGTTATTCAAATTCTAGGTCATAAAAATGATCCAGGAGTAGATATTTTATCTGTCATTCATAAACATCATTTACCTTTAGTATTCCCTGAAGAAGTGATGGAGCATGCAAACAGTGTACCAGAAACGATTTCAGAAGAAGATTTAAAGGATCGTCGTGATTTACGTGATCAAATGATCGTAACGATTGATGGTGCAGACGCGAAAGACTTAGATGATGCTGTTACAGTAACGAAGCTTGAGAACGGTAACTACAAGCTTGGCGTTCACATTGCGGATGTAAGTCATTACGTTCAAGAAGGTTCTCCAATTGATGTAGAAGCAGCGGAAAGAGCGACGAGTGTGTATCTTGTTGACCGTGTAATTCCGATGATTCCACATCGTCTATCTAACGGTATTTGCTCATTAAATCCGAAAGTAGACCGTCTGACATTATCTTGTGAAATGGAAATCAACAACTTAGGTGATGTTGTTAAACACGAGATTTTCCAAAGTGTGATTAAAACGACAGAGCGTATGACGTATGCTGACGTAAGAAGCATTTTAGAAGATGAGGACGAAGAGTTAATTAAGCGTTATGAGCCATTAGTACCGATGTTTAAAGAGATGGGTCAATTGGCACAAATTCTACGTGAAAAACGTATGCGCCGTGGTGCAATTGACTTTGACTTTAAAGAAGCGAAAGTATTAGTAGATGAAGAAGGAAAACCGACTGATGTTGTTATGCGCGATCGTTCTGTATCAGAGAAGTTAATTGAAGAATTTATGCTTGTTGCGAATGAAACAGTAGCAGAGCACTTCCACTGGATGAACGTACCGTTTATGTACCGTGTCCATGAAGATCCGAAAGAAGATAAGCTTGAGCGTTTCTTCGAGTTTGTAACGAACTTCGGATATGCGGTAAAAGGACGTGCGAATGAAGTACACCCTCGTGCGCTGCAACAAATTCTTGAAATGGTTCAAGGACAGCCTGAAGAAGTAGTTATTTCAACGGTTATGCTTCGTTCTATGAAGCAAGCTCGTTACGATGCGGATAGTTTAGGGCATTTCGGTTTATCAACTGAGTTCTACACACATTTCACATCACCAATTCGTCGTTACCCAGATACAATCGTTCATAGATTAATTCGTGAATACATTATTAATGGTAAAGTCGACAATGAAACGCAAGCAAAATGGCGTGAAAAATTACCTGAGATTGCAGAGCACTCTTCTAATATGGAACGCCGTGCTGTTGAAGCCGAGCGTGAAACAGATGAGATGAAAAAAGCAGAGTATATGGTTGATAAGATCGGTGAAGAGTATGACGGTATGATTAGCTCTGTAACAAACTTCGGTTTATTCGTAGAGCTTCCAAATACAATTGAAGGTCTTGTACACGTTAGCTACTTAACGGATGATTACTACCGTTATGACGAGCAGCATTTCGCTATGATCGGAGAGCGTACAGGAAACGTATTCCGCATCGGTGACGAAATTACAATTCGTGTTATTAACGTAAATAAAGACGAGCGTGCAATCGACTTTGAAATCGTTGGCATGAAAGGTACACCTCGTCGTAAGTTCAAAGATCGTCCAGTCGTTATCGAGCAGCCAAGAACAGGCAGAAAGAAACGCGGTGGACGTAGCGAGCGCAGTAATGAGCGCGGCGGTGAACGTGGCACAGGTAGAAAGTTTGACCGTGGTGGCAAAGGTAAAAGCACAGGAAGAGGATCCGCATCAGCAACAGCATCCACGTCTGCTAGTCAGCCAGGGAAAAAAGATGGTAATGGCAAGAAGAAAAAAGGATTCTTCGAAAACGTACCAGGATTCAAGAAGAAAAAGAAAAAGCGTAAGTAAGAAAAGGATGGCTTCGCTTTGATGAAAAGCGAGGCTTTTTCTTTTTTTATTAGTGGCTTGAGAGCGAGCCACTTTCGCTTTCTAATGGAATCCAGCTACAGTGGCTAGAATGTTCGGCGGCTTCACTTCTTCCCGAGAGGCAAAGAGCGCCTCAAGGTCAGAAGCTCCATCCGTCTCACATTCTGAACGAGCCACTTTCGCTTTTAATGGAATCCAGCTACAGTGGCTAGAATGTTTGGCGGCTTCACTTCTTCCCGAGAGGCAAAGAGCGCCTCAAGGTCAGAAGCTCCATCCACCTCACATTCTGAGCGAGCCACTTTCGCTTTTTATTAACATTTGTTACAATAGTAAAAATAGAGGAGGGACGTTATATGCCAAAGGGTACAGGTAAGGTTATTGCACAAAATAAAAAAGCATTTCATGATTATTTCATCGAAGAAACATACGAGGCAGGGCTTGTCCTTCAAGGAACGGAAATTAAGTCAATTCGCGCTGGACGCGTAAACTTGAAAGATGCGTTTGCACGTGTACATAATGGTGAAGTATGGGTTCATAATATGCACATTAATACGTACGAACAAGGGAATCGTTTCAACCATGATCCGCTTCGCACGAGAAAATTACTTCTTCATAAAAAAGAAATTGATAAGCTAGCGGGCGCTGCAAAAGAAACAGGTTACGCATTAGTTCCACTTAGAATCTATTTAAAAAATGGATTTGCAAAAATGGCACTTGGTTTAGCAAAAGGTAAGAAACAATATGATAAACGTCACGATTTAAAAGAGAAAGAAGCGAAACGTGAAATTGCACGCGTGTTCCGTGATCGCCAAAAGATGTAATACAGATATTTACATTTGTAAAACGGCGCGCGTATGTTATAATAACTTATGTAAGGTTGTTGCACATTGAAAAATAGCTCTTAGTAGCTATCACGATATTTTCTTCGTATGCTCCATTTTTATCATGGGGACGTTACGGATTCGACAGGGATAGTTCGAGCTTAGGTTGCGAGTCGAGGGGATCGGCCTCGTTAAAACGTCAAAGCCTATAATTGGCAAACAAAACAATCTTTCTTTAGCTGCTTAATTGCACTAAAGGTTCCTCCCTCCATCGTCCATGTGGTAGGGTAAGGGACTCAAACTAAGTGGACTACGCCGGAGTTCGCCGTCTGAGGACAAAGGAAGAGAACAACCAGACTAGCAACTTGGAAGCCTGTCGATAGGCCGAAGAGTTCGCGAAATGCTAATATATCGACTACACTCGTAGAAGCTTAAGTGCCGATATTTTTGGACGTGGGTTCGACTCCCACCGTCTCCACCAATACATATTTGGTGGTTTTTTTATTTTGTATGATATGAACCATAACTTTGCCAGATTGGCGAGGTTATGGTTTTTTTGTTTGTGGTTTTATAGAATGCTGAAGTTGATGGGACGGTATCCTTGAAACAGAGAATAAAAAAATGGTTATTGATGATAAGTAGGGAGGTACTATAGCTGCTAGTAAACGCCCAACTGGTGAGTTTGTATTAAAATTTTAATTTATTACAATCTTCATATGTTTTGTGTTTTTAACCATACCTATTGTAAGATTATATAGAGTTCTCCTAATAAGCTGTTTTAATGGATTATTTAGGAATCTTAAATTTATAAATCTTAAATTGTTTTTTCGGGATAATTTTTTTATCTAAATAAGTTATATTGAAGTAGAGGTGAACCATCGGTGAGGCAGGTGTTAGTAATTAAGAATGAACGGTCTTCAGCAAAGAAAATTGTAAGCGGTCTAACGCAAGAAGGCTATTTCATTTTAAAACTTCACAATGAAAACCAAGGTTTAAATATAATATATGAACAAGATTGGGATATTATCATATTGGATTGGGACTCATTAAGTATATCGGGACCAGAAATTTGCAGACAAATACGACTTGTTAAAACGACACCGATCATTATTGTGACCGACAATATTTCTAGTAAGGATTGCATAGCAGGGCTACAAGCAGGAGCAGATGATTATATAAGAAAACCATTTGTGAAAGAAGAATTAGTAGCAAGGGTTCAAGCAATTTTAAGGAGAAGTGACTGTATTCAGCAAAATGAGACGAATTTTTTTCAGTTTAAAGATCTCTTTGTTGATGCATCTAGTAATATTGTGAAAAAAGGTGGCGAAAATCTCTCGCTTACTAAGCGCGAGTACGATTTACTTGTATTTTTAATCAAGAATAAAAATACAATATTGAGCCGTGAAATGCTTTTGAATCAGGTTTGGGGATATAACGTAGTAGTAAATCCAAATGTAGTAGATTTATATATTGGGTATGTAAGAAAAAAGTTAAAGTGCGAGAAGAAAGAAAGATATATTCAAACGATACATGGTAGAGGTTATTCAATGATTGAATGATAAAATAAGGTAATAGAAAAAAGAGTAAAACTGTTTCATTCAGTTTTACTCTTTTTTCTATTGAATCTAATAATCAAATAGTTTCTTAGAAGTATTAAAAGACTTAAAAAAATGGATTATAAAAATATTAGCTATTAATGAGCGTGTTTTGTAGAGGAAATCATGATTAATCAACACGCCTGACTTCACATATTACTTTTGGTGCCTGATTTTATGAATTCACACCATTCACAAGATTTTCACAGAATTAATGACTATACTAATTAACAGGATGTTCAAATGAAAATGATTATCAATAGCGATTCAATTGAATAAAAGTTAATTTCTAATTCAATCTATGGATGTCATCATTTTCGAAATAAATTACACTATAAGGAGTATACATATGAAAAAATCTATGCTTTTAAAATTAGTGAGTATTCTAGCAATTTTTACTTTAATGTTAGTAGCTTGCTCAAATCCAAGTAATGATACTAAAGAGTCAAAGGCTAATAAAGATAATGGTAGTGATAAGGCAAAAACGGTTGAAATCACTGATGCTCATGGAACTGTTAAAGTCCCTGTAAACCCAAAGAATGTAGTTGCTTTGGATAACAGAACTTTTGAAACTTTATCTGATTGGGGAATTAAATTAGCGGCTGCTCCAAAGGATATCATGCCTGCAGATTCAGCATATAAAAAGGATGATTCAGTTCAAAACATTGGAAATCACCGTGAACCAAATCTTGAAATTATTGCAGCTGCAAATCCTGAACTTGTAATCGTTGGTCAAAGATTTGCTGGTCATTACGAAGAAATCAAAAAATTAGTACCAAATGCAGCTGTTATTGATCTTAATGTTGATGTATCTGAGAAGGCTACTAAGCCTGGCGAAAACTTAGTAAAAGGACTTAAAGATTCTACAGTTACTTTAGGGAAAATCTTTGATAAAGATAAAGAAGCTAAAAAATTAGTAGCTGATTTTGATAAATCTATTGAAAACGCAAAATCTGCTTATAACGGAAAAGATAAAGTTATGAGTGTTATCGTTACTGGTGGGAATATCGGTTTTGCTGCGCCGCACTCTGGTCGTGTTTGGGGACCAATGTATGAAATTTTCGGTTGGACTCCAGCATTAGAAGTTTCAAATTCTACTGCAGGTCATAAAGGTGACGACGTTTCTGTTGAAGCTATTGCACAAACAAATCCTGATTGGATTTTCGTATTAGATCGTGATGCTGCAACATCTGATGCAGCCACTTCAGCTCCAGCTAAGGATGTTATTTCTAAATCACCTGCTCTTCAAAACACAACTGCTGTTTCTAAAAACCAGGTTATTTATGCACCAGAAGATACTTACACAAATGAATCAATTCAAACTTATATAGAGTTATTTGGAAATATTTCAAAAACTTTAGCTAAGTAGTGTAAAGGAGTACGAAGCAGTGTCAAAAAATATAATTTCTAGGGTTGAGAATATTTCTCAACCCCAGTTTTATAATCACAATAAATTATGGACAAAACCTTTTATAATAGCGATTATAGTTGTTCTAATTTTAGGGATTATATCACTGTTTACTGGAGTTTATGATATACGTGGACAAGAGGACGGAATGGAGATGTTTTTCATCACTCGTGTTCCAAGAACAGTTGCATTAATGCTTACTGGAGCTGCAATGGCGATGGCAGGGCTCGTAATGCAACTCATTACACAGAATCGCTTTGTTGAACCTACTACAACAGGGACTATTGAATGGTCAGGCTTAGGCCTGCTTTTTGTGTATTTACTATTTCCTGCCCCAACTTTAGTTCAAAGAATGACTGGTGCAATCATTTTTTCTTTTATAGGAACTATGATTTTTTTTCTATTTTTAAGAAGAGTTAAGCTTCGTTCGTCTTTAATTGTCCCGATTATTGGATTGATGCTTGGAGCAGTTATTTCTGCAGTGTCTACTTTTTTGGGACTCCTTTTTCAAAAGACGCAAAGTATTGAAACTTGGTTCGTAGGTTCATTTGCGAACGTTCAGGTAGGAAGATATGAATATTTATGGCTGATTGTTATCATTACTTTTCTTATTTTTATGTATGCTAATAGATTGACTTTAGCTGGACTAGGAGAAGATGTCGCAACAAGCCTTGGAGTTAATTACAATAGAATTGTTCTTTTTGGGACTGCTCTTATATCTGTTGCAGTTGGAATTGTTGCAGCTGTTATTGGACACTTACCTTTCTTAGGATTAATTGTGCCAAATATCGTTTCAATGTTTAGAGGTGATGATCTTAGGAGTAATTTACCTTGGGTTTGTGTGATCGGAATGGGGTCAATAACTGCCTGTGACATCATTTCTCGAACAATTATACAGCCTTTTGAATTACCTGTTTCTTTAATACTTGCAACAGTGGGAGCAGTCGTGTTTATTACTATTTTATTGAGACAAAGAAAACCAAGGAGGCTACGATGATCACATTAGAATATAGAAAAAAAGAAAATGTCGAAATCGATTCTAGCCTTCATAATGAAAGTAGATCAGCTAGCGCTTTTCGGTCTAAGAAGGAAGCAAGACGTTATTGGATTTTACTGATTACATTGATTGCTTTAGGTCTCCTTTCTTCATATGGACTTTTAGTTTATAACAATCCAGTTCCGATAGATTCACCTTCTTTTATCCCAGTCGTTAAGAGAAGGATAGTAGCTATTGTTGCAATGATTATCGCTGCAGTTTGCCATAGCTTGTCGACAGTTGCTTTCCAATCTATTACGAATAATAAAATTATTACTCCATCGCTTTTAGGTTTCGAATCACTTTATTCAGCAATTCAAACGAGTACAATATTCTTCTTTGGTGCTAGTGCATTAATAAATTTTAATGGAATTGGATCATTTTTATTCCAAGTTGTTGTTATGGTCTTCATGAGTTTGATACTTTATGGATGGTTACTTTCCGGTAAATACGGGAATTTACAACTTATGCTTTTAGTTGGAATTATTATTGGTACCGGGCTAAATTCAGTGTCAACTTTCATGAGAAAACTACTTGCGCCTTCAGAATTTGATATTTTACAAGCAAGATTATTTGGTTCTGTTAATCATGCAGATCCTGCATATTTTCCTATTGTAATTCCTATGATCATAATTGTAGCAGTATTAATTTTGGCTCATTCTAAGAATTTGAATGTTTTGTCACTAGGAAAAGATGTTGCTACTTCTTTTGGTGTTAAATATCAACCTAGTGTAATTTATACGCTTGTATTAGTAGCTATTTTGATGTCCATTTCAACAGCTCTAATTGGACCACTTACTTTCTACGGCTTTTTAGTAGCAACTTTGAGTTATCAGGCAGCGTCAACTTATGATCATAGATACATTTTTCCGATGGCTTTTGCTATAGGATTTTTAATAATGACGAGTGCATACTTTTTAATGTATCATGTATTCCATGCTCAAGGTGTAGTTTCAGTTATTATTGAATTATTTGGTGGAATCATATTCTTAACTATAGTTTTAAGGAAGAGGGCTTTATGATAAAAATTGATAATGTTAAAAAGTTCTATACTGATAAGGTGAAGATAGGACCTTTGGATATTGAAATACCAAAAGCAGGCTTTACTTCTTTAATTGGACCAAATGGCGCTGGAAAGTCTACGACACTTTTGATGATTGGAAGACTTTTAGATATGGATGAAGGTCAAATTCAGGTAGCAAATATGGATGTTTCTGAATCCAAATCAAAAGACTTAGCAAAAATTTTGACTATATTGCGACAAGAAAATCATTTTGTAACTAGGCTTACTGTTAGACAATTAGTTGGATTTGGGCGCTTTCCTTATTCAAAGGGAAGATTGACTAAAGAAGATGAGGTTATCATTTCTAAATATATTGATTTCTTAGATTTAACTAGTTTAGAGAATAGATATTTAGATGAGCTTTCTGGTGGTCAAAGACAAAGGGCATATGTAGCGATGGTATTGTGCCAAGAGACGGAATATGTACTTTTGGACGAACCTTTGAACAACCTTGATGTTGCTCGTTCTGTTCAAATGATGGAGCATTTGAGACGTGCAGCTAATGAATTTGGACGAACAATTTTGACTGTCATGCATGACATAAATTTTGCGGCTAAATACTCTGATAAAATTTGTGCTATGAAAGATGGACAAATTGCTGCTTTTGGAACAGTAGAAGAGGTTATGGATCCAACACTTTTGACAGATATTTTTGAAACAAAAATAGAAATTATTAATGGTCCTTATGGGCCAATAGCAGTTTATTAGTTATAAAATGTCTTGCGTAGATTATGCAAGACACTCTAGTTGAAGTTGCTGTCTGTATTTTATAGGCAGCAACTTTTTTTATGTGATTACTCATAAAATGCAAAAGAATGCTTCACCTTTTCAAGTATGTACCAAACGAAAAAAATATCTCTGTATAACTTTTTAAAAGAATTCAGTTTGTTTTTGATATGTAATATTGCATATCAGAGTGTATTGATAAAAGTGTAAGGTGTCACTATAATGAGGGCATAAAGATAAACCACATTATCGTAGCAAGAAAAAGGAGGAAATAATATGGAAATCGCAATGGCAGTTTTAAAATTTGTAGGTGGCGTAATCCCGTTAATTCAAGAACTTTTAAAAGCATTTATGTAAGTTTATTAATTAGCTATCATTTATCAATCATTATCATATTTTACTAAAAAAAGAACGGGGTGATTTTTCTGAATATTAAGAAAAATACTAAAAGAAGAAAGTTCCTTGCATGTTTATTAGTTAGTTTATGCACTATTAATTATTCATCTATTTCCTTCGCAGAAACACAAGCAAGTAATGTAACTGATGTAACTAAAAATGCTAGTGGCATTGATACTGGTATAGCAAATCTTAAATATAATAATCAAGAGGTTTTAGCTGTAAATGGTGATAAAGTAGAGAGTTTTGTTCCGAAAGAAAGTATCAATTCAAATGGTAAATTTGTAGTAGTGGAACGCGAGAAAAAATCACTTACAACGTCACCGGTCGATATTTCAATTATTGATTCTGTAGTGAATCGCACGTATCCAGGAGCTGTACAACTTGCAAATAAAGCTTTTGCAGACAATCAACCGAGTTTATTAGTGGCTAAGAGAAAGCCTTTGAATATTAGTATAGACTTACCTGGCATGAGAAAAGAAAATACAATCACTGTTCAAAATCCGACATATGGTAATGTAGCTGGAGCAGTAGACGATTTAGTATCTACTTGGAATGAAAAGTATTCTACAACACATACGTTACCTGCAAGAATGCAGTATACAGAATCTATGGTTTATAGTAAATCACAAATAGCAAGTGCTCTTAATGTTAACGCTAAATATCTTGATAACAGTCTAAACATTGATTTTAATGCGGTTGCAAATGGAGAGAAGAAAGTGATGGTAGCGGCATATAAGCAAATATTTTATACGGTAAGTGCTGAACTACCTAACAATCCATCCGATCTTTTTGATAATAGTGTTACTTTTGACGAGTTAACTCGGAAAGGTGTAAGTAATTCGGCTCCACCTGTTATGGTTTCAAATGTAGCTTATGGTAGAACCGTTTATGTAAAATTAGAAACAACATCTAAGAGTAAAGATGTACAAGCTGCTTTTAAAGCCTTACTTAAGAATAACAGCGTCGAAACGAGTGGACAGTATAAAGATATTTTTGAAGAAAGTACCTTTACTGCTGTAGTATTAGGCGGAGATGCGAAAGAGCATAACAAGGTTGTTACTAAAGATTTCAATGAAATCCGAAATATCATTAAAGATAATGCTGAATTAAGTCTTAAAAATCCAGCATATCCAATTTCATATACAAGCACTTTCTTAAAAGATAATGCAACTGCCGCTGTTCATAACAATACAGATTATATTGAGACGACAACTACAGAATATTCAAGTGCTAAAATGACACTTGATCATTACGGTGCTTACGTTGCTCAATTTGATGTATCTTGGGATGAATTCACATTTGACCAAAAGGGTAACGAAGTACTAACACATAAAACATGGGATGGTAGCGGAAAAGACAAAACGGCTCATTACTCTACAGTTATCCCTCTTCCACCGAACTCAAAAAATATAAAAATTGTAGCAAGAGAATGTACAGGTCTTGCATGGGAATGGTGGAGAACAATTATTAATGAACAAAACGTTCCATTAACAAATGAAATAAAAGTTTCAATTGGAGGAACAACATTATATCCAACTGCTAGTATTAGTCATTAGTTATAAAAAAAGCGCCCTATAAGTAGGGCGCTTTTTACTCTTTCCAAAATTGTTCTAATAGAATGACAAGCATGGTACCCACAAGTAAGCCATTACTTAAAACATATTGTAAGGAAGAAGGAACTCCGCTAAATGCACTTTCTGGAAGAAACAATATTCCCAAACTGATTAATAATGAAATTCCTAATATAGTTAATCGGCATTGATTTAATTCTTCACGTAAAATGGATTGAAATGAAATGCCTATTACTTGGACAAATGTAGCTAAAAGTGCAGCATTAGCAATAGGTCCTGGTAGCAAGGATATAAAGTTTACAATTGAGGGAATAAAAGAAATTCCTGCTAATATAAGACTTGCTATAAGGAACGACTTCACTTTTCTTTGTCCTGTTAGTTGGATAAATCCTGCTGATGCAGGTAATGGTACAATTCCAATTGTAGAGAACAACGACGAGATAATATGTGATATACCTCCGACCCATACACCACGGTTCAGTGTTTGCTTTTCATTTTCTTTAGATAATGGAGCCACTTGTTTTACAGCCGAAATAGCAGCGATTGTATTTGCAACTAAAAGAAATGTAAATAAAGTTGCAGTTAGAGTCATTCCAATATCGAATCTAGGTGTGCCCCAAGCAAATATCTCTGGTAACTTAACTAGCGTTGTATGCGAAGGGATATGAGATGATTTTCCTAATACTGCATACAAAAGCCAACCACATGAAATTCCAAGTAACACAGCGTAACTTTTCATCCATCCTTTCCCTTTAATTGATAAGAAAGTAATAAGGGCAAAAACAAAGAGAGCAATAGTAGTTGTTGTATAGTCAGGATGGGTTGCAGATCCTTGTAATCCTATCATTCCTTTTAGTAACACACCACTAAGCTGAAGAGATAATATTAAAAGAAAGGTTCCTGTAACCAAGGGTGTAAATAAGCGTAAGATTCGATGAACAAGCCCTGTTATACCAAGAAAGAAGAGTAATATACCTGCAATAATTAATCCGCCTTCTAAAAGTTGCAATACGTCTTTTGCACTTTGTCCCTGATGCATAGCGACTTGTCCCAATATGACAAATATACTTACCCATGAACCGGCTGGCCCGTCCGCAATGGGGTAACGATGCCCAAACCACGCTTGTAGAAACGAACTTACTCCCAAGACTAAAAAAGTCCGCTGCATTAATGTTGAGACATCCTCTATTGGTAAATGGAATATGCCACCAATAATGATAGGTAACGCAATTGCATTTGCTAATAGAAACACAAACCATTGTAGAATACTAAAACTCGTATCAAAGTGTTTTTTATTCATATTATTCTCCTTTGCCGAAAAAGAATCTCATAGTAAAAATCCATCCTTTCTACACAGTTAGATTAAAAAGGATAGATTTATTAAATCTATAAAATTATTTTAATTATATAGATAGATTTTTAATTAATTACCATGTACGGAATGGTAAGAATTTCCCATTAAGTGTAATCACGATACGAGGATCGCCACCTTTTGGATCTTCTTGTGTATCCACACCTAGGTTGAAGTTAATCGCACTCATTACACCTTCGCCCGCTTTTTCTAAGATTAACTCTCTAATAGTTGGTGCATATTGTAACATCATTTCATATAAACGATATGCAATCGGGTCCGTAGGAGGCATTTCCATCACTTGGCCGCGAAGTGGAACTACTGTTAATGATTGAACTACTTCTTCATCTAATTTTAATAGTTTACCAATTTTTTCTGCTTCTGGATGTGTCATTGTAGCTTGTCCTAATAACGCTGTTACAACCCAAGTCTCAGAGTGTTCACTTACTTTTGCAATTTCTTCCCAAGTTAACCCTTTTTCAATTTTTGCCGCTAAAATTTTTTGCGTAGCTTCTTGTCTATTCATATCTAATACTTGTTTTTTCATATCTCATAACTTCCCTTCATATACGTGATAATTATTATTTTGTTTTACTATTTAACGCTTTATATCCATCAACCACTACATCTAATTTACCTGTGTGAGGGTCAATAACTAAACCATGTACAGGAACATCTTTTGGGATAAGTGGATGATTTCTTACTAAATCAACATTAGCTTGCGTTGAGTCGCAAACATCATCGAATCCGAATAACCATTTTTCAAGGTCAATACCAGCATATTCAATTGCTGATAAAATTTCTGATGAAGCTACTCCGCGATCTAATATTTTTTGAAGTGTTCCTTTTGGATTCGTTTGGCTCGCGCCACATCTATGATGTCCAATAAGGAAGATTTCATCTGCATTTAAATCGTATACTGATGCTACAACACTTTGCATAACACTATCGAAAGCAGAAGCAATTTTACCACCTGCATTTCTGATAACCTTTGCATCACCATCGTGTATATCTAAAGCTTTTGGAAGTAGCTCAATTAAACGAGCATCCATGCAAGAAACAACAACCATACGTTTTTTAGGCATTTTTGTCGCTTCACGAGGAGCGTATTCCTTATTTTCTACAAAATGTTCATTGAACGATAGAATTTCTTGTAATAACATATTTGTAACCTCCTTTAAATCTAGATGTATTTTTTTGTTGTGTCCTCTGTGTTATAAGTAAATATAGCTGATAAATAATGTGATGTAAGAGGATAAACTAAGTATAGTGAATTGTATCGATAAGCAGAATAAGTTGGCGAAACACTTTCGGGCTTTCTACTTTCACGGTGAAAGGATTGGTTTATATCATTGATCAAACAGATTTTGAGATACTGAAATTATTAGGAGAAAACTCAAGAATACAATGGAAAGAACTTGGCCAAAAAATACATATGACGGGGCAAGCTGTAGGAAATCGAATTCGAAGATTAGAGGATTTAGGGATTATTGAACAGTATACAATTGCAATAAACCGAATCAAATTAGGACAAGTAGTGACTGCATTTGTTACTTTGTTCGTAACAACGGCTAATCACCAAGAGTTTATGAATTTCTTTCAAGGAGAAGAAGGGATTTCTGAAGTACACCGTATAAGTGGTGAGGGGTGTTATTTATTAAAAACACATTTTGCTTCCAACGAAGACTTAGATAACTTTCTAGGACGACTATTAAAATACGGGAACTACCGTGTTAACTTATCAATAGGAAAGTTGAAATAAGGTTTCTTTTCTTTGGAGGAGATAGTAACATTATTTGCTAAACTTTATTTGTATAGAGATAATGAAGTCGTTTAATGTTTATCTTAAATAGTCAGAGCCTTACTACAATTTATGTGTAGTAAGGCTTTTTAAAGTTGTTATATTCAACAATTAAGCTGAAGTGTTGAGGGGGGATATGAGACGATTTCTTTCAAGAGAATCATAAATGATTTTGTCTTAAGAAAGATCTTGCAACTCAGTACAGGATCTTTAATTAAACGTTTTTAAAAGCTAAATTGTGGTTTCATATCCCCTTTATAAGGTTCATGTTCAACGAATATAGTTATATCCTTACCAGCTTGGTCTTTACCAGTTCTTTTATACGTAAATTTATTCTTATTTAGTTCAGTAAGTTCAAGAGCAGCACCATATTTATTATTTCCAATTGAAACATGGGCTCTTATTTTATTTTCATGTACAACATCGAAGTAGCCATAATCACCGCGGCTTTGACCTGTTTCGCTATTGAAGAACTCATATTTATTAGATTTGTCATCAAATTTTGCTAGACTTATAAAATTCGAATTAAATTGTGTTACATCGTTACCAGCTTCGTCTAATACCTTTGTTCCGTGCCAAAGGGTACCGCCTAAAATTTTATCTCCATCAACATTTTTAACAATATCTCCTGTAGTCGTGTTCAGCTGCTTGTCCGGATCAGTGAAAGAAAGTTCTTTTTCTTTATATGGAACATGTTCAACGAAAACTTCTACATCTTTACCGTTAGCGTCTTTCCCCATTCGTTTATAAGTAAATACATTTTTATTTAGTTTTGTCATGTCAACGACAGCTTGATACTTCATTGATTCTGAAATTAATATTCTCTTCTTCCCATCATTTGTGACAAAGAAAGTTCCTTTATCGCCACGACTTGCACCTGTTTTAGCATCAAAAAATTCATATCTGCCTGACTTCGCATCATATTTTGCAAGACCAATGAAGTTTGCATTCTCTTTTGTTAAGTCATTCTTATCTTTGTCATACACTCGTGTACCTTGCCAATTTGTCTTGCTAAGAATATTAGCCATTTTTTGCCCTTTAGTTAATTTATTTTCCTTTTTTGTTTCTTTAGCAACTTGTTCTTGTTTTTGTTTACTATGATTTTCTTCAGCTTTAGTACCAGCACACCCTGTTAATGCTAATGTGAATCCGAGCAGTACGGATGATAGTGCTTTTGTTTTTTTGTTCATGTTTTATCGTCTCCTTATTTTATGATTTTAAGTAGTACGGTTTGCGATTATAGTAGCAGTGCGTCATATATGAACTTAGTTGCTACATTCCTTATGTTAATACCCGACTATAAACTGCCTCTAAATAAAACATTAAAAAAAGATAAACTAATTCCTAAAAAATGTTCATATTTATAAAAAATCGCTAGCTTGTTGTAGTGCCTACGAGTAATCCAACAAATACATTGTAATGAAGAAGGAAAGTCGCTAACAATAATGTAATTCCTAATGGAGCCAATCGATTGTATTGCAAAATTTTCGAGCTAAACTGTAGGGGAAATGAAGATTTTATAGAATTCGTTTCGTATAGGAAGGGGATGTCCATGTTTGATTCAACAGATTTTAAGATTATACAATTACTACAAGAAAACGCTAGAATGAACTGGAAGGAAATTGGGGAGATAGTACATTTGACTGGTCAGGCTGTCGGGAAACGAATTCATAAATTAGAAGAGGCAGGTGTCATTCAAAAATATACGATAAATATCGATAGGGCTAAGCTAGAAGGATCTATTATGACCTTTGTTACACTATTTTTGCATGCACCGCACTATCATAATCAAATTCAAAAATTTTTTGAAAAAACGGACGTAATTACTGAAATGTATCGTATAAGCGGCGATGGGTGCTATGTCATGACTCTTCACACATCTTCGCATCAGCAATTAGAAGAGACTCTTGCAGATGTTTTACATTATGGTGATTATCGTATAAATACTGTCATTAAGACAATGGAAAAAAAGAAAGAATAAGATACTTATCCTTTCTTTTTTTTGAACTGTAATTTTTTATTTGCTCTTGTTTATAAAACAGTTTGCTGACATGACTGTTGCATAAATATCACCAAACTCTAATGCACTCATGAACGATTGATGAGCGTGTACTGCGGGGATTAGATTTCCTTGAAATTCTAAATCTTTTGTTGTACAAGCATCTTCAATTACAATACATTGAAATCCGAAGTCACTGGCAGCGCGTACTGTTGCATCAATACATACATGAGTCATCATACCGCAAATGACTAGTTGGTCTATTTTCTCTGTCTTTAATGTTTCTAATAAATTTGTTCTTAAAAAACTGTTAGGGTGATGTTTTTGAATGACTCTTTCGTTAGCAATTGGTTGTACATCATCATAAATTTGAACACCTATTGTATCGGGTAAGAAGAAAGTAGCCCCTTCATTGTTCGCAATATGTTGTACGTGAATAACTGTTTTATGCTTTTCGCGAAATACTCTCAAAACTTCTTTCGCTTTTTGTGCGGCTTTTTCAGGTTGATGTAATTCCATATTGCCACCTTCAAAGTAATCATTTTGTATGTCGACTAATAGTAACGCTTCGTTCATAGTTAATCCCCCCACATATATTTGTACAGTACGTTGTTTGTACTGTACCGTTATTATATAAAGTGTAGGTATGCGGAAGTAATAGCGTTATGAAACGATTTTAACGTATATAGTTTCATTGTGAAAAAGGTGAAAGTTGGTATAGGCACAAATGGATTTTGTGGAATTCACGGCAAAGTTATAGGTAGAGTGGCGTTGTAGGATAAAAACCATAACTTTGCTGGAGGATCGGGTTATGGTTTTTTTTATGAGGAAATGCGATTTTAAGTTTTTGCTGAAGATGTTTTTCTAGGATATGCTGTGAGTGATTGAAGTGAGGTAGTGTCGGATATTGTCGACCGATCGATATATTAGAAAAATCGTTGATATATTGTGAGTTATGATAGATATATTGGAAAAATCGTTGATATATTGCTAGTTGTGATAGATATATTGAAAAAATCGTTGATATATTTGTAAAGGGGTGTTTGAGGTGATTGTGAAAGAAAGAAAAATACCGATTTATATAAGACAGTTAGAAGCGCTTCTTAGAAGGTTACCTGTATATCATCCGAAACGAAATATAATTGGAGAAAACTTGGCAAAACACATGGCGGGGTATAAAGGGGAGCAAGCGATTGATTATCCACTTAGTTTTATTTCTGAGAAAGAGTACAGTGTTTTACATGATGTTCGCTTATCTAATCATGATCAATACTTTCAAATTGATACTATTATCATTTCCACAAAGTTTCTTCTGTTTCTTGAGATAAAAAATATAGCAGGTACATTAATATTTGATACAAAGTTTAATCAACTTATCCGAATAACAGAAGGAAATTCAGAGGGATTTCCAGACCCTGTTTTACAAATAAAAAGGCAGGAAATACAACTTAAAAAATGGTTAAGCTTACATGGATTTTCTTCTAGTCTTCCAATCGAGTCCCTCGTTGTTATTAGCTCGCCTCGTACCATTATAAAATCTTCAGATGACAATCTTCTTCATACAATTATTCATAGTGCAAATCTACCTCATAAAATAAAGTAGTTTGAAAGTAAATATAAGAAAAAAGTTATAGATAATGTAGATAGGCTCATTCATCAAATAATAGCAGAGCATTCTCCACTTCAACAAAATATACTTGAGCAATATAAAATAGAAAAAGAGGAGTTGCTAAATGGAGTACAATGTGAGAAATGCTTAGTTATTCCAATGGTTAAAGTTAAGAAGGGGTGGCGTTGTACAAGTTGTAAAGATTTTTCAAAAGTGGCACATGAGGGTGCTATACGAGATTATGCATTGCTCATTAGTACGACATGTACGAACGGTAATTTGAAAGGGTTTCTCCATGTTTCGTCAGGTATGGTTGTAAACAGAATTCTCCACACACTAAATCTGGCCTATATTGGCAACAACAAAGGACGAATATATGATTTAACTTCTTTCCAATCGTAATTTTGCTATAATAAATAAGTACTTATACGAAGGGGAGTTTAAAGATAAAATGAAGTCGTTTAATATCGATCATGTTATAGCTAGTATTTTGCAATGGATATTAAATATAGCTTTAATTATATTATCCATTGTGTTATCGATTTTCTTAGTGAATGAGACGATCACGTTTGTGCAGTATATTTTTTCGTCAAAAGAGTATACGTCTTATAAATTGGTTGAAAGTATCATCGTCTATTTCTTATACTTCGAGTTCATTGCATTAATTATTAAGTATTTTAAATCGAATTATCATTTCCCGTTACGTTATTTTATTTATATCGGAATTACGGCTTTAATTCGGTTGATTATTGTGTCTCATGAGGAACCGATGGAGACGTTATTATACGCAGGAGCAATTCTTGTTTTAGTTATTGCTTTATACATATCGAATATGAGAGATTTGAGAAAAGAGTAGTAGTGCAGACGTAAGTTTGCACTACTTTTTTATGTGGAATTTTCCACCCTATGATTTTGGGGCTGTAATCAAATGAATAGTGTCAGGACATTCTAATTTATAAGTTACTTTGTTGTCTTCAATATCTTTCTTTATCTTTTGACATGTAGTATTCGAATATTGTATCTCTTGGTTTTCATTATGTTTCTCATTTGTTTTTGTGTAGTCGACATCATAATAGACGGAGGTAGATTCCTTTTCTTTTTTTACAGTTAAATCAATAATAATAGGCTCGTTCTTGTTATTAAATTTAGTAATTCTAACTGAATCGTCTTTATTTGAATTATAGTTTTTTACGAAAGTATCTAATTTCTCTATGTTATAAACTTCATCGTTTTTCTCAATAATATCACCACGTTTTTTGGAAGCCTCAAAAGTATATGTCTCGTTTTTATCGTTTTTTTGCTCATTATTAGTACAACCAATAAGAGTAAATAAGGCTAATGAGATTACAGATAACGCATATTTTCTATATTGTATTCTCATAGATTCAGCTCCTTTTCTTAATTTTTAACGATGATATATTTATAATTTTATTTTATCTTAATGAGCTTTTTGGAAAGCAAAAAGACTGTTCTTTTTTCGTTAAGTTACTGTAAATACCTACATTCTTTATTAATTAGTTATAAATTTCGGCATAATATTTTTACATTAGTTTTTACATCTTGACCTTCAAGTTGCTTGAAAGTTTACAATGAAATTAAGGCGTTTGAAATCGAAAAAAATTGAGAAATTAAGTGAAGAGGTTTCTTTTACTTGGAGGTTATAGGAATGAATCAGGAATTGAAGTTACGTCCATTAGAACGAGAAGATTTAAAGTTTGTACACGAACTGAATAATAATGCCCATATTATGTCGTATTGGTTTGAAGAGCCGTATGAGGCATTTGTGGAGCTGCAAGACTTATACGATAAACATATACATGATCAAAGCGAACGCCGATTTATCGTTGAGAAAGACAATGAGATGGTTGGATTAGTTGAGTTAGTAGAAATCGATTATATTCATCGTAGAACAGAATTCCAAATTATTATTGATCCAAATTATCAAGGATATGGTTATGCAGCAGAGGCGACGCGTTTAGCGATGGATTACGCTTTTTCTGTATTAAATATGCATAAGATTTATTTAGTTGTGGATAAAGAAAATGAGAAAGCAGTCCATGTGTATAAAAAGGTTGGATTTATAGTGGAAGGCGAGCTTTTAGACGAGTTTTTCGTTGATGGTAACTATCATAATGCGATAAGAATGTGTATGTTTCAGAAGGAATATTTTAAAAATAAGTAGTTGAATGATTTGGAGGTAATGTTGACGCTTCGTAAAACTGTATGCTAAAATCCCTTTTAAGTATTAAGGAAGGTGCAGAACATGCTTTATATAAAATTTGTAAAACTCATTAGAAAACTTTGCTCCGCACAAATGTATACGGTGAAGCGTTGTACGGAGCTTAATCAAGGGGCATAAATCCCTATATTCATCGACTGAATAACTTTTCTAAAAAAGTATAGTTTATCTATGCTTATTTGGTTATGGTTTTTCAGTTGATGTATAAAATAGATTAAGGGGCCATAGACAATGCTTTGTCTATGGCCCTTTGTGTATATTATTCCGATGAGTATTTACTGTAAATTGGAGTAGTATAGGAAAAACCACGAAGCAGAGGGCTAGTGTCGAATGACGCTATCTCTCTGCTTTTTTTAATTTCAGGAAAAGAGGAATAAAAATGAGTTTACTTAAAGTTGAAAGTTTATCACATAGTTTTATTGATAAAGTATTATACGAAAATGCTTCTTTTGATTTGCATAAAGGCGAGCATATGGGAATTGTTGGACAGAATGGTGCAGGGAAAAGCACATTAATGAAAATATTGGTGGGAGAAATTATTTCTGATAAGGGAGACATAAAGTGGCAACCCAATATTCAAATTGGACATCTTGATCAATACGCAGAAATTGATGAGGGTTATACCATTTCACAATATGTAAAGAGAGCCTTTTATGATTTGTATGAAATGGAAAAGAGAATGAACAAGTTATATGAAGAAAGTGCGATGACTGGAGATGAGAATCAACTACTAAAAGCAGCTGAAATGCAAGAGCAGCTTGAGGCTCGTGATTTTTATTCAGTAGACAGCGTAATAAATAAGGTGGCAGCCGGTTTAGGTATTGATGCGATTGGGATGGATCGTGTTATTGGTGAATTAAGCGGAGGGCAGCGTGCAAAGGTAATTTTAGCAAAGCTTTTATTAGAAGAGCCTACTATTTTATTACTAGATGAACCGACGAATTTTCTCGATAAGGAGCATGTGGAGTGGCTTGCTAATTATTTAATGAATTTTGAAGGAGCGTTTATTGTCGTATCACATGATTTTGATTTTCTGGAAAAGGTAACTTCTTGCATATGTGATGTAGAGTTCGGAACGGTTAAGAAGTATTACGGAAAATACTCAGATTTTGTAAGACAAAAGGAGCATTTGCGAAAAGATTATATTCGCCAATATTATGCACAGCGAAAGAAAATTGAAAAAACGGAAGAGTATATTCGTAGAAATATTGCTGGGGTGAATTCAAAAATAGCGCAAGGTCGTAGAAAACAATTGGAGCGTATGGAAAGAATTGCGCCACCAAGTTTTACTCATAAACCGTCTATTCATTTTCAGGAACTTCCCATTTCAGTTCAGACAGTTCTTGAAGTAAATAACCTTGAAGTTGGTTACGATTTCGCTCTCTTACCAAAATTGAATTTTTCAGTGATGGGTGGGCAAAAACTTGTTATTACAGGGTTCAATGGAGTAGGGAAATCTACTTTATTAAAAACAGTCGTTGGAAATATTGCTAGCATTTCTGGAGAGTTTCACTTTTCAGAGCAAATAAACATTGGATATTATGAGCAAGATTTAAATTGGAGCAATGATTCTTTAACGCCGCTTCAAATTATTTCAGAACAGTTTCCTAAACTGAATATGAAGGAAATACGCCATCATTTAGCTGCGTGTGGTGTGAAGGATACGCACGTTTCGCAAGAAATTCGTACGTTAAGTGGTGGTGAACAATCGAAGGTGAAACTGTGCGGATTATTACTATCACCTTGTAACTTCTTAATTTTAGATGAGCCGACAAATCATTTAGATGCAGAAGCGAAGGAAGCTTTGCAAAAGGCGCTAATTCAGTTTAAGGGCAGCATTATACTCGTATCTCACGAAGCAAGTTTTTATCTTGATTGGGCAGATAGCATCTTTGATATAGAGACAGGATTAGTTAAGGGGGTGTGAAACATATGAGTGAAAACAATTGGAAAACGAAAATTATATTATTTTTGACCGCTCAAACTATTTCGTTGTTCGGTTCCTCTCTCGTGCAATACGCGATTATATGGTATATCACCCTTACAACATCATCAGGAGTGATGTTGACTATTTCAACTGTTTGCGGTTTTCTACCACAAATTGCGATATCTTTGTTTGCAGGTGTTTGGGTTGATCGTTATGACCGTAAAAAGATGATTATGTTATCGGACGGGATTATAGCGATTGCGACGTTAGTTTTAGCAATTTTATTTTTAACAGGATATAAAAGTATTTGGTTACTTTTTATTGTGTTACTCATTCGTTCAGCTGGAACAGGAGTACAAACGCCAGCTGTGAATGCATTAATTCCGCAAATCGTTCCGAAAGAGTATCTGATGAAAGTAAATGGAATAAATAGCAGTATTACATCTTTAATTATGTTTCTTTCTCCAGCAGCAAGTGCGGCGATTCTTTCTATTGCCAGCATTGAAACAACATTTTTTATTGATGTTATTACAGCCATGTTTGGAATTAGTATTATGTTTGTTATTCAGGTCGAAGGACATGTGAATGTAGAGAGTAAGCAAAAATCTAATCTACAAGGAATTAAAGAAGGGTTCTCTTATTTAAAAGAAAATGTATTTATTAAAAGGCTAATCCTTTTATTGATTATCGTCATGATTTTAATAAGTCCAGCTGCTTTTTTAACGCCTTTAATGGTAACTCGTTCTTTCGGGGCCGAAATGTGGAGACTTACTGCGAGTGAGATGACCTTTAGTGCGGGTGCGGCAGCTGGTGGCGTATTGATTGCGGCGTGGGGTGGTTTTCGTAATCGTATGCATACAACAGCGCTAGCTTGTGCATTATATGGACTGCTTATGATTGGACTCGGAATAGCACCGATATTTACTATGTATTTAGTATTTAATTTTTTAATTGGTATAACAATGCCGTGCTTCAATACACCAGTTACTGTGTTATTGCAGGAGAAAGTAGAACCATCGATGCACGGGCGGATTTTTAGCCTTGTACAAATTGCGAATTCATGCGCGCTTCCTTTAGGAATAATAATATTTGGTCCATTGTCGGATATGTTTAGTGTAGAGATTTTATTAATTTATGCTGGGATATTCGTGCTATTTTGCGCAATGTATGTTGTATTAAGCAAGAGGTTTGAAGTGTAAATATTTATGATTTAGAAGGTTTGCGAAGTGATTTAAGATGCTTCGTAAACCTTTTTGTTATTAGTTTAGTCAATAATTATTTATTGTTAAACAATAAATAATTATTGACTGTTAATGTTGTTTTAGATAATATGATGTTAACGATCTAAGGAGAATTACATGAGTAGAGGAGAATGTGAAATGAAAAATAAATACGTAGTAGCTATTTCTTTAATGATTTTAGCGATTATTTCTTTAACTATACATGCTTCAAACAGTAAAATAGGAGCGGATGGATTCCTTGAAGAACCTTTCTTTTTCCTAGTACCGATAAGTTATGTATTGTTCCTTAGTGGTATTGGTGTATTACTATTTGGATTTATTACTTCAAAGCTGAAAAAGGGCAATAGATAGGAGCTACCAATAGGGACAAAACACTCACTATGAAATAGAAACATACCATATGGAAGAAAAAGAATAAGTGAGATGAATCATGATGAATCATTATTTTTATAATGGTAGACAAGTAGGAGCAGCTATTACGCTGGCTGGGGCACAAGGGACAATTCATGCTGTGAATCAGGCTATTCAAATGCAACAACAAGCATATTTTGCACAAATGATGCAAAGTCAGTATATGCCGTATTCACAACTTCCGATGCAAATTGTACATTACGATGTACATCCAGCTGGTTTATTTTCCATTCCATATGGCGGGACATACTTCTTATGAAAGAAAGCGACTGGTTAGAGTCGCTTTTTTTATATTCCGCCTAGCTTCATTCCAAGGAAGGCAAAGGCGATACCAATTATGTAAGTAGCACTTAAATATAAAAGGAAGATGTACAGTTTTTTACGATTGAGAAGCTGAACAGATTCTAATTTAAGCGTAGAAAATGTAGTGAATGCGCCCATAAATCCAGTACCTAATAATAGTTGCCAGTCTGTAGTGACTCCGTTGCCAATTATATATCCAAGTAAAAATGCCCCTGTTATATTAATAAGGAATGTAGCAATTGGAAATTGTGTTTTATTTCTTTTCTTAAACCAATTGCTAATTGCAAATCGTGTAATCGCGCCGAAAAATCCACCTGTTGCCACTAATAAAGCTTCTATCATAAGTGATCACCTTCCGTAAGATGTTTCTTAATTAAGAAATCACCTAGTGTATAGCCAAGACCAGACATAATGAGACCACCAAGTATGCTGCATGATACATATAAGAAAGCCGTATCCCATTCAGAATGATTGATTAGTTGCACAGTTTCTACACTAAATGTTGAAAACGTCGTAAAGGAACCAATGAATCCAGTCCCAATGCCTGTGATAATTTCTAATGGTAAGATGTTTCGCCGAGCGATATAGGTAGTTAGCCACGCTAATAGGAAGCAGCCGAGTAAGTTGATGAGCAATGTAGCTAGCGGAAATGAATGATTCCATGAAGTATGAATAGTAAGACCTAAATAATAGCGAGAAAGGGCTCCTAATATACCGGCTATGCCAACGATAATATAAATCAATTTCTTCACCTCTTTAAATAGCTTGCTCAAAAAAATAGACTCCTACCAGTAGTTATACTGGTAGGAGTCATTAGCTAAGCAGCAGTTATGGCGAACTCCATCGCCTCTGATTATTACATATAGTGTACTAAATATACCGTTTAATTTCTAGTGAGGAGGTGGGTGTAACTTTTCTTTTTTTGATGTTTGAAGGTTTTTTAGTAATTAAAATGAGATCGATTACTTATCAACTAAATATAGTGATATACAGTTTTAATTATGATAAAATGTTTCTTATGTGTGTCGTTTTATTTTATTTGACTGAAAATAAAGAAAAATAAATTCGCGTGAAAAGGAGTCATTTATTTGAAGAAATTTTTAAAAATCGTATTTATATGTGTTTTAGTATTAGCGGGCATTGTAGGAGGATTTCTAGCGTATATGACACTTACTAAAGAACAGCCTGCTGATGTTATAAGCTTGAAGGTGGAGAATAATAAGGAGCGCGTATTAGCGACTGGAAATGAATTTAAAGTTACAACATTTAATATTGGATATGCTGGGTTAGATAAGGATCAAGATTTCTTTATGGATGGTGGAAAGGGATCTGGTTCAAGTAGTAAAGAGCAAACGGAAATTAATTTAAAGAATATGCTTTCGTTTTTACAAAATGAGAATAGTGATTTTGCGCTATTACAAGAAGTTGATATAAAGTCACTTCGTTCATTTGATGTAAATGGACATGAATTTTTGAAAAAAGGATTACCTGATTATGTTTCGTCATTTGGCAAGAACTACGATACGAAATGGGTTCCAGTGCCAATAACAAATCCAATGGGATATGCGGAGGCTGGATTAAGTACGTTTTCTAAATACACTGTTCAAGAAGCGAAGAGGTTCCAGCTGCCTGGAATGGAGCCTTGGCCAAAGCGTTTGTTTGATTTAGATCGAGCAATTGTGGAATATAAAATTCCTGTTAATAATGGGAAACATGTTAGACTCGTAAATCTACATTTGTCTGCTTATGATGAAGGCGGGAAAATTAGAAAACAGCAAGTAGAGTATTTAAAAGAATATATGAACAAGCATTATGAAAATGGTGATTACGTAATAATGGGCGGAGATTGGAATCAATTAGTTTCGAACGCTCAATTAAGTGATCCGAAGTTTGTGAAAGAGCGTCCTGAGTGGTTAGTAGAGTTACCGAAGGATTTTACGGACGGTGGCTTTAAGTGGGCTGTAGATCCGTCTGTTATGACTGTGAGAGATGATGTAAAGAAATATGTAGAAGGTGAAAATTTCGTCACTATTATTGATGGCTTTATCGTTTCACCGAATGTAGAGATTGTAAATGTACAAGGGAAAGATTTAAAGTTTGAAAATAGCGATCATAACCCAGTGAGTGCGGTATTTAAACTGAAGTAATTGATATGTATAAGTAGAAGGTGGGGCTTCATATGGAGTGGTTAAAGAGGACTTGTTTTTCTAACCTTGAGAAAGAATCACAGAAAAATCATTTATTACTGTTTATAACGATTTGTAGTTTCTGCCTTGGGATAATCGCGATTGGGTATTATGGATATATTTTTACAGAGAGAGCAATAGCGTTTTGGATTTGTGGTATTTCTGTCGTTGCATTTGGAACGCTTTTTACTTTTATAAAAAGTATGGAATCAGCGTATAAATATATCATGACATTTATGTTGCTTACCATGTCTTACATCATGGTACAAGCTTTTAATGAAAGCCCGGCTGTATTTCAAATGGTTTATTTTACATTAGCTGTTTCACTTATTTACTTAAGTGAGCGCCTCATTTTAATTCTTGGCGGGGTAGCTGTTGTAATCACATTTATTCTTTGTAGCTATTGGCCGAAGCAATTTTTTGCTTATACAGCCTCGTCTGAAGCTGCTAATTTTGCAAGTTTGTTAGCGATTGTAACAATTGCTATGTGGGGCGTCACGAAAATCGGTTCTAATCTGCTCCTTCGTTTAAGTGATGAGAAGCAAGAAGTAATGAGAAAAGCTCAGGAGCTAGAAGAGACGCAAAGGCTTATTGAAGAAACAGTTGTGAAACTAGATAGTAATTTCAATCATTTAAGGCAAAATATGAACACGTCGATGGAATCGATGAGTGAAATTAATTTTGCCTTTGAAGAGGTAGCAGTTGGTACGCAATCACAATCAGAGATGATGTACCGTTCGGTAGAGGTATTGAATGATATGGAGGGAAATATTGAACAAATCATCTCTCAAGTAAGAACTGCATCGGCTCGTGTGGATGAAAGTTTAGACATTTCAAAAGGTAGTGTACATACTTTAAGAAATTTTGAAGCTAACATGAGAAGTTTAAATGATGTTGTTTCACAGTCTGGAATTATATTTAGAGATTTAATGATGCAATCGAAACAAATTAATGAAATTGTAGATGTAATAACGAATATTTCAAGTCAGACGAGTTTGCTAGCTTTAAATGCAAATATTGAAGCTGCGAGGGCAGGTGAGCATGGAAAAGGTTTTGCTATTGTAGCGAGTGAAGTGTTAAAGCTTGCTGAAGAATCAAATCATTCTGCGGGAAGAATTCAAGGGATTTTGAAGGAGTTTAGTAATCAAGCAAGTAAGGTAGAAGTGCAGGTAGAGAAGTCAGAAAGAGTACAAGAAGAGTGTAACGAAATGTTAGCAAGCGTTTTAACAAACGTAACTGATTTAGGGAAGTTTATTGATGCGATTAATAAAGTAATGCGAGAGGTTGTTATTCATCAAGAAAGTTTCCAAGTTAAAACGACGAATATTGTAAAGGATGTTACGCATGCTTCTAACGTAATTCAGCAAACTTCTACAGCTACAGAAGAAGTGCTAGCGAGTGTGGAAGAAGAAAAACATCGAAATGATATATCGGTGAAGACGTTACATACTGTTAGCGAGCAAGTGAAGTTACTAGAAGATATTCTAGAAAAGTAATATTTCTTGAAAAGGGCACACCATGTGTGCTCTTTTTTCATTTAAATGAATACTTGATAGTAATTTAATTGCTTTTCTGCGCGTTTTCTGCCAAGCTTAAGGAGATAAAGTGAGACTAATACCTACTGATTATTAGTTGAACCTCGCAAATAGCGGGATAAAATACTTCAAAGAAAGAATTATATAGGTGACGAATATGATTGAAGTTAAGACTTCTGAACTTAGTGATGGAGAATTTAATAGAGGTGTATTTGCAACTCGTGATATTAAAAAGGGTGAGTTGATTCACTCAGCACCAGTTATCTCTTATCCGAATGAACAGCATGAACACATTGAAAAAACGTTACTTGCTGACTACGCATTTGAGTATGGGGTAAATCATACGGCATTCCTGTTAGGATACGGCATGTTATTTAATCATGCATATAATCCGAATGCAACGTATGAAATTGTCTTCGAGAATCATACTTTTAACTTCTTCGCGTATAAGGATATAAAAGCGGGAGAAGAAATTTTAATCAATTATAATGGTGAAGTGGATGACGATGAGCTATTATGGTTTGATAAGGAAAAAGAAGAGAACGAAAAATAATTTAATGAGTATAGAAAGAGCACATTCTGTGGAATGTGCTCTTTTTTCATTGATGTAAATAAAGTAAAAAGTACAAAAAAATACCACTTTCTTTTTGTATGGTATAGTAAGATACTGAGGGATAGTGTTTTGAAAAAGTCACATATTTTACAAATTGTTGTCTTTCTGATGACATGTCAAGTTTAGTAGTCCATTTGGGTTGCTTTATTATGCAATATATATTTTAATATGAGTGGCACCTCTTATAAATTAAGAGGTTTATAGGTGTCTCGAATTGATTTTGGGTACACTGTATCCACCACTTTAGGTTCTTTCATGTACGTGGGGATATTATGGGCCCGTATAACGGGATAAAATGAATATAGAAATAGAGGAATCGTAAAATGAATATGCAAGAGGTTTATAAATATTTAAGTACGGTATTGCCTGAAGGACATGTTAAACAAGATGAAATGTTAAAGAATCATACGCATATTAAAGTTGGCGGAAAAGCAGATGTTTTCGTTGCGCCTACAAATTATGATGAAATTCAAGAAGTTATCAAATATGCGAACGAATATAATATTCCAGTTACGTTTTTAGGAAATGGATCGAATGTCATTATTAAAGATGGTGGAATTCGCGGGATTACAGTAAGTTTAATTCATATTACAGGTGTTACTGTAACAGGAACGACGATTGTAGCACAGTGTGGCGTAGCAATTATTGATGTATCACGCATTGCATTAGATCATAATTTAACGGGTCTTGAGTTTGCTTGTGGTATTCCAGGTTCAGTTGGCGGAGCATTATATATGAATGCTGGTGCATACGGCGGTGAAATTTCGTTTGTATTAACAGAAGCTGTCGTAATGACAGGTGATGGAGAGCTACGTACTTTGACGAAAGAAGCATTTGAATTTGGATATCGTAAGAGTGTATTTGCGAACAACCATTACATTATTCTTGAAGCGAGATTTGAACTTGAAGAAGGTGTACGTGAAGAAATTAAAGCAAAAATGGATGATTTAACGTTTAAGCGTGAGTCAAAACAGCCTCTAGAATACCCTTCTTGTGGTAGCGTATTTAAGCGCCCACCAAATAACTTTGCTGGTAAGTTGATTCAAGACTCAGGACTACAAGGTAAGCGAATTGGTGGAGTAGAAGTTTCTTTAAAACATGCTGGATTTATGGTAAATGTTGATAACGGAACAGCACAAGATTACATCGATTTAATTCACTTCGTACAAAAGACAGTTGAAGAGAAATTTGGCGTGAAGTTAGAGCGAGAAGTAAGGATTATTGGAGAAGATAAGGAATAACGAAATACGTATGAAGATATGAATTATTTTAAAATAATATTTGGGTATTGTTGACAATTTGTTTTCAATTCAATATAATGGCTAATAATTTAACAAATAACATACGTTGAAAGAGCCCAGTAGCAGTTTGTCACTGTTAACGAGAGAGCTAGGGGTTGCTGGAACCTAGCACAAACAAACTTGCGAATTACACTCTGGAGTATCTTAGGTAATGCTAAGCGGACTAGCAATCGATATTATTGCTAAGAGTGGTATGAGTAGCTATGCTATTTATGCAAACTGGGTGGTAACACGGTGAATAATCGTCCCTATGTCTATCGTAGACATAGGGGCTTTTTTGTTTTTAAAAAATAAAGGGGATGACAAAAGATGAATATTATTGATGAATTAGAATGGCGCGGCGCCGTTAATCAGCAGACTGACGAAGAAGGCTTACGTAAGCTAGTAGAAGAGAAAAAGATTTCACTATACTGCGGAGTTGATCCAACTGGTGATAGTATGCATATCGGACATTTGATTCCGTTTATGATGATGAAGAGATTCCAATTAGCTGGCCATCATCCTGTTATTTTAATTGGCGGGGCAACAGGAACAATTGGTGATCCGAGTGGACGACAATCAGAGCGTCAACTTCAAACGTTAGAAGTGGTTCAGCATAATGTAGATGCGTTAACAGCACAAATGAAAAAGCTATTTGATTTTGGTGGAAATAGCGAAGTGAAGATGGTAAATAACTATGATTGGACACATGAAATAAATATTATTGAGTTTTTACGTGATTACGGGAAAAACTTTAGCATCAATAGCATGTTAGCGAAGGATATTGTAGCAAGCCGCTTAGATACAGGTATTTCTTTCACAGAATTCACATATCAAATTTTGCAAGCGATGGATTTTCACCATTTATACACGAAAGAGGATGTTCAACTTCAAATTGGTGGTAGTGACCAATGGGGAAATATTACGAGTGGTTTAGATTTAATTCGTAAGTTAGAAGGTCATGAGGCTAAAGTATTCGGATTAACGATTCCGTTATTATTAAAATCGGACGGTACGAAGTTTGGTAAATCAGCAGGTGGTGCAGTTTGGCTTGATCCTGAAAAAACGACACCGTTTGAATTTTACCAGTTCTGGGTAAATACAGATGACCGTGACGTAATTAAATACTTGAAATACTTTACGTTCTTAAAGAAAGAGCGTATTGATGAATTAGCAGCGAAGGTAGAAGTCGAGCCTCATAAACGTGAAGCGCAAAAAGTGCTAGCGGAAGAAATGACGAAATTCGTTCATGGAGAAGAGGCGTTATTACAAGCTGAGAAAATTACAGCAGCGTTATTTAGCGGAGATATTAAATCGTTAACAGCTGATGAAATTGAACAAGGTTTTAAAGAAATGCCAACATTCCATTCTTCAAAAGAGACAAAAAATATTGTAGAGTGGCTAGTTGATTTAGGAATTGAACCATCCAGACGACAAGCACGCGAGGACATTAATAATGGTGCGATTTCTATGAATGGTGAGAAAGTAACAGATGTGGGTACGGATGTTACTGTAGAAAATTCATTTGATGGAAGATTTATTATTATTCGTAAAGGGAAGAAGAACTACAGCCTTGTGAAGTTAGGCGAATAGTTTGTGTGAAAGGGGTGGGAGTAGGAAGAATACTTCCACCCCTTTCATATACACAATTTGGACATAAAATAATCAGTAAATTTAGATAATTAAAAGGGTTATATTATTCTTCTGCCGAATATATAAGTTAGAGAAAATTACGGATAAAGTGAAACTTTAATCAGTGGGGGGATTGTTCCTCCCCACTGATTATTAGTTGAACCAATCGGGCTTTTACGGGCAGTTAATCTTCCGACTTCATCCCTGCATTCACTGGATTTTAAGGTGGAGGTTTTACTGCCCGTTAATGCGGGATAAAAATAGCCCGAACCATGCAGGGCATGATTCGGGCTTATATTCAGATTAGTAAGCTAAGCTGAATAGACCTTTAATATGTGATAAGTAACGAACGTTACTTGCTTCTTTCATTAATGATGCTGGTAAGCCTTTAAGTGGAGTATTGCTTGCTCCAATTGTAGCAACCGCATCTTTACGTCCTAGACTAGCAAGTGTTCCAGAGTTTACAGGTGCGAACTCTTCGAATGCTTTGCCTTCTAGTGCTGCGTATAAGTTGTATCCAATTAACTCACCCATTTGCCAAGCGATTTGTGCAGTTGGTGGGTATGGACGACCGTCTGGAGAGAAGACAACAGCGCTGTCTCCAGCAACGAATACGTCTTTGTGAGAAGTAGATTGTAGGTATGCATCAACTGTTGCACGACCACGGTTAACTTCAAGACCTGATTCACCGATTAATGGATTACCTTGTACGCCACCTGTCCAAACGAATGTGTTAGCAACAAGTTTTTGACCGTCTTTTAAGTCGATCTCATTGCCAGCAACGTTTGTTACAGGAAGACCTGTTAAGAATGTAACACCGCGTGCTTCTAGGCTAGTAGTTGCACGTTCGATTAAGTGGTCTGGTAATACTGGAAGGATTTTTGGACCTGCTTCAACAAGAAGAAGTTTAACTTCTTTTGGATTTACGCCGTGGCTTTTTGCAAGTTTAGGCATAATGTCAGCAAGCTCACCAACTAGCTCAACGCCAGTTAATCCGCCACCACCGATTACGATTGTAGCATCAGCTTCGTTTTTCGTTTTCGCGTATTCACGAATACGGTCTTCAACGTGTTTGTAGATTTTGTTTGCATCAGCAGCAGATTTTAATACCATGCTGTTTTCTTCTAGTCCTGGAATACCGAAGTAAGCAGTTTTACTTCCTAAAGCAACTACAAGTGCATCGTAAGATAAAGTAGTGCCGCCAGCTAGTTTGATTTCTTTGCTATCAACAGAGAATGACTCAACTGTTGCGATTTTAAGATCGATATCTTTGCCTTTGAAAAGCTTTGTAAGTGGCATTGCAATTGCTTGCTCAGCAACGTTACCAGCTGCAAGGCGGTGTAGTTCAGTGATGATTTGGTGTGTTGGGTATTGGTTAATCACTGTAACTTGTGCTTCTGATTTGCTGTAATATTTACGTACGTTTAAAGCGGCAAGAAGACCGCCATAACCAGCGCCTAAGATGACAATTTGTTTTGACATAGTATGATATCCCCCGTCTTTACTAATTGTTGTTATAAGTTAAATTATTTATTGTTACGTTCTGCACTAATTTGAAGATATGCGTTCACAAAGCGGAACATTTTTTGTGCTTGTGGATCTTTTAGTAATTTTAATAGACCGAATAGGCCGATAACTTCAGTACTTTCGTCAGCACGATCTTTCGCTTCGATTGCAGTTGCAGCCATGCTTTTCACTGTATCTTTTACAGGTTCTACAAGCTCTGTAATTGCACCAACAGTGTCGCTTTTTAATACTTCATCAGTAGCAACAGTTTGAGCGAAGTCATAAGACTTAGTTAAAATGTTAACAAGCTCAGTTAATTTTGGAAGCTGTTCTACTAGTGTTGTTAATGATTCTTGTACCTCAGGTTTTAACAACTGATCAAGTACATCAAGTTGTCCTTGGCTAGCAGAAATTTGTACAGTTTCTTGTTCTGGCTTTGTTTGAGTCATAGTTTCTGGCATCTCCAATTCTCCTTTACGATAGCAATACTCTTATTTTTTATAAGTAAGATAGTAAACGTTTACGAAACTTTATGCAAAGTTTCACAAAACACAATAAAATGCCTTTAAATATATGGCAGCAAACAAGCTGACATAGATCTAAAACCACATTTTCTTACCTATTGTTTATGAACTGTCCGATACATGGCTTGTCCGCATAATGGAAAAGCTCCGCTACCGGAAAGTGTATATAATATATATCCTATATTATATACTATATGCACCTATGTTAACATAAAAATGATTCCTAATTATTTGATATTGAGTGTATAACCTAGTGCTGACAAGGTATGAAAGCGTATAAAATATTTTGTTTTAGTTAGAAATGTACATATATATATAGAAAAAAAGGAAAAAACGAACAAATTCATGTTCGTTTTTTCCTTTTTTCCTATTATTCACCTTCTGCAATTAGCATCGATGTATTACCTTCTTTTTCAAGATGACATTCGCCCCAAGTACAAAGAGAGTCAAGAATTGATTCTAAAGACCAACCGTAATCAGTAAGGGAGTATTCTACTTTTGGCGGTACTTGGTTGTAGACTTTTCTTTGAATGACCCCGTCGTCCTCTAATTCGCGTAATTGCTGAGTTAACATTTTTTGTGTAATACCAGGCATTAAACGTTTTAGTTCACTCGTTCTTTTTGTGCCTTTCGTTAGATGACAAAGGATAACAACCTTCCATTTTCCACCGATAACCTCTAAAGTCGCCTCTACAGGAATATTGTATTTTTTCATATGAAACCCTCCTTTTATGAGTAAAGTAAGCTTAATAATACAAATGTTACTTTTTAGTACCTATAGCACTTTAAAGTACGTACTTTTTATCATGTTAAATATGTTTCATAATAGCACATGTGAGAAGCAAGTGAGTAGTACGGTACCAAAAAGTGACTATGTTACTTTTTAGTGCCTATCGTACTTTAAAGTGCGTTCTTCAAAAAAGGAATGAAACCATTCATAATAGCATTTGTAAGTATAAAATATATTTTTTAGAAGATAAAAGGGCCTTTTTATCACACTATTATGATTGGATTTCTTGTAATAAGGAGGAATTCAATTGAGTTCATATACAGTACCATCTTCAGAAGTTCAGACGAATCGAAGAAGTATGTTTGCTTTATTAGCACTAGCAATTAGTGCATTTGGGATTGGTACGACCGAGTTTATTAGTGTCGGTTTACTACCATCTATTTCGAAAGATTTAAATGTTTCGGTTACAACAGCTGGTTTAACCGTTTCTTTATATGCATTAGGAGTAGCGTTTGGTGCTCCAGTATTGACGTCATTAACAGCTAGTATGTCGCGAAAGACGTTGTTAATGTGGATTATGATTATTTTCATTATTGGCAATGGTATTGCGGCAGTAGCAACAAGTTTTACTGTGCTACTTATCGCGAGGGTTGTATCTGCGTTTGCGCATGGGGTTTTTATGTCAATTGGATCTACAATTGCGGCTGCGCTTGTACCTGAGAATAAACGTGCAAGTGCAATAGCATTTATGTTTACTGGTTTAACTGTTGCGACTATTACAGGTGTACCAATTGGAACATTTATCGGTCAACAATTTGGCTGGAGAGCATCGTTTATGGTTATTGTGGCAATTGGAGTCGTTGCTTTAATCGCCAACAGTATGCTAATTCCTTCTAACTTAAAAAAGGGTACGTCTGTATCATTTCACGATCAATTTAAGTTGATTACGAACGGAAGACTATTACTTGTATTTATCATTACTGCATTAGGATACGGGGGAACATTCGTAACATTTACGTATTTATCTCCGTTATTACAAGAAGTAACAGGATTTAACGCAAGTACCGTTACAATTATTTTGTTAGTATACGGAATTGCAATTGCGATTGGGAATATGGTCGGCGGAAAATTATCAAATTATAATCCGATTCGAGCGTTATTTTACATGTTCTTTATTCAAGCGATTGTATTATTTGTTTTAACATTTACAGCGCCATTTAAAGTTGCTGGATTCATTACAATTATTTTTATGGGACTATTTGCGTTTATGAATGTCCCAGGGCTACAAGTGTATGTCGTTATCTTGGCTGAGAGGTTTGTACCTAGCGCTGTTGATGTAGCATCAGCGATTAACATTGCAGCATTTAACGCAGGAATTGCTCTTGGTGCTTACTTGGGCGGTATTGTAACGAACTCGTTAGGATTAATTCATACGGCTTGGGTAGGCGGAATTATGGTAGTAGGTGCTGTGATTTTAACAGCGTGGAGCATGACATTAGAAAAAAGAGATCAAGTAAAATAAAAGGAGAGAAAATAAAATGAAAAACTTACAAAGTAAAACAGTATTAAATAATGGTGTAGAAATGCCTTGGTTCGGTTTAGGTGTATTTAAAGTAGAAGAAGGACCAGAACTTGTAGAAGCTGTAAAATCAGCGATTAAAGCAGGATACCGTAGCATCGATACAGCTGCAATTTACGGAAATGAAAAAGCTGTAGGTGAAGGAATCCGTGCCGGTATTGAAGCGACTGGTATTTCAAGAGAAGAATTATTTATCACTTCAAAAGTATGGAACGCAGATCAAGGATACGAAGAAACAATTGCTGCATACGAAGAGAGCTTAAAGAAATTAGAACTAGATTATTTAGACCTATATCTTGTTCACTGGCCTGTAGAAGGAAAATATAAAGATACGTGGAGAGCGCTAGAAACACTTTATAAAGAAGATCGCGTACGTGCAATTGGCGTAAGTAACTTCCAAATTCACCACTTACAAGATGTAATGAAAGATGCAGAAATTAAGCCAATGATTAACCAAGTAGAATACCACCCTCGTTTAACACAAAAAGAATTACAAGCTTTCTGTAAAGAACAAGGTATTCAAATGGAAGCATGGTCACCACTTATGCAAGGTCAATTATTAGATAACGAAACATTACAAGCAATTGCTGAGAAACACGGTAAAACAACAGCACAAGTGATTTTACGTTGGGATCTTCAAAACGGAATAATCACAATTCCAAAATCAACGAAAGAACACCGCATTATTGCAAACGCGGATGTATTTAACTTTGAATTAACAAAAGAAGACATGGAAACAATCGATGCGTTAAACGAAAATCACCGCGTTGGTCCAGATCCTGATAACTTCGATTTCTAAGATTAAAGTAAGAAAGAAAAAAGAGTGCTTTTATGCACTCTTTTTTTGTGCATAAAAATATTTTCTAATTAAATACTACTTAGTATTAAGTTTGTTATTAAGGGGCTGTAAATATGAATATAAAGCAATCGTTCAAACTTTTAGCTATGTTTTTAAGTGTCTTATTTGTATTATTCCCACTTCAAAAAGCATTCGCAGAGGTTATGGACCATACAAAGTATGAAATGGATTGGAGTTATAGTAGGTCAAAGAAGAAACCAATCCGAACAGAACTTATTAAAACGGCAGATGGAAAAATTGCATTTTGCTTAAATGTAGACTTAAAATCTCCGAGCGGTCAAGACTTACCAGAAATGGGTAAAGTAGATATTAACGTGTACCGTGTACTGTTGAATGGATATCCACAAAAGAGCCCACAAGAATTAGGGGTATCTGATTGGAGAGAGGCGCATTACGCAACGCAACTGGCAGTGTGGAATGCGTTAAAACAAATTGATGTTAATGATTTAGATTTCCGCAATAAAAATGTAGAGAAAGTAACGAAAGACATCGTTGCAAAAGCAAACGCTAGTGAAGAGTTACAAGAAATTACGATGAGTGTAACTCCTACAGAAGAACAAGAAGCAGTATTAAAAAATGATTTCTTTGAAACAGGTTTATATACAGTAGAAACAAATGCAAAAAGCGGAACGTATAAAGTGCAAGCAACAGGTGCACCAGCGGGTGTGAAGTTTGCAAATGAAAAAGGCGAAACAAAAACAGAATTTAATGTAGGAGAGAAGTTCCGCATTTTAATTCCGAAACAAACACCAGCTGGTGGATTTAGCTTTAAAGTATCAGGAAATTTAACGAAATTACAAGGGATTGCGCATAAAGGTACACCGACTATTCAAAATGCAGTAGTATTACTTGAGCGTAGTGAAGAGAAAACGAGCCCTGAGTTAGCGGTAAGTTGGAAAAAGGCTGAGGCTCCAAATAAACCAAATAAGCCATATACTCCAAATGAACCGCATAAACCGAATCAATATAAAAGGTAAATAAAAGCATTGGCCTATGCCAATGCTTTTTGTATGCGAGGATTAAAGTTATATTAAGAAAATAATAAAATAGATAAAATAGTGTTTTTACAGAGTAAATTATATTTTAAAATAATATAAATATAACAAAATCCTAACGTTACGATTAATAGATTAAATTCACAAAATTGTAATATTATTCTTGGGGGGAGGCTATTAAATACAGGTAAAAGCGTGTAAAATTCAGTTGGAAAAACTACCTATAGATGGTCATATATGAAGAAAATGTAAGGTTTTATTTTTAGATGTATAGATGACGAGACTAAAATATATCTTTTACTATTTTCCTTTTATGTAAGAAGAGAACTCATCACAAGTAGAGCGAAGTGATGAGGGCGTAATACATAAAAAAATTTACAATATAAGAAAGCGAATACATTTAGAGAAATGCGGTAGTAATTGATATAGGTGCGAGAGGTGTTAGTCTATTCAATAAATGTTTTTATAAAAATAATAGGATTTCTTATTAAATGAATATATAGGATGGTTTGTCTAAAAAAAGGACAGGGGACACAGATTATGTCAAAGCAGAAAAAGAGTAGGGTATTAGTAGCTGGTATTTGTATATCTACATTATTATCACCAGTAGCTTTCGAAGCATCGAAAGGATATGCGGCGCCTTTGGAAGAGAATAAGGGCGGGCAGTTGGAAGAGAGTAAAGAGAATCGTTTGGAGCAGAGAACGTTTCATTTGCCTGGAAAAGGTAGTGTTGAAGAAGAGCAAAAACGCTTAAAAGTACGTTATGTACTTTCAACAAATGAACCAACTGGAATTTATGCTGGTCCAAATGAAGAAATTAAAATTGAAATAAAAGGAACGCAA
Organism: Bacillus sp. CH_48; assembly: GCF_038008465.1. NCBI lineage: Bacteria > Bacillati > Bacillota > Bacilli > Caryophanales > Bacillaceae > Bacillus > Bacillus sp. CH_48. The sequence continues at coordinate 1,947,905 of NZ_JBBOZF010000001.1, forward strand.
TCTATTAAAGCGTTCATAGGAACGAAGTCATATGATGAAAAAGGGTTTGAAGAATTTGAGTTAAAACCTGGTGAAAATAATATTTCATCTTCAAGAGGTGGAATACTATATTTTTATAACATGAATAATGATGGCGAAGTAACAGCTTCAGTTATTCATGGAGGAAGTCATTTTCCATTATTTGTATTAGGGAAACACACAAAAAAAGATTGGGATGCAATGTTAAAAAAGTATAAAAATCCTTATGCAGTTGAATTGAAGGGTGAGAGAAGTTTAATTACTGCAAGTCCTGAAGCAGTGGCAAACTATATGGGAGAGACGGATCCAGTAGAATTAATGAGGCTACATGATAAGATTATTCGCTTTGAAAATTCTGTAGCAGGATTATCTGAAGATGGTATAGGGGTGTCAAAAGCTCCAAACCACTATATCCAATTTGTTGAAAAGAGAAAACCAGATAAAGATGATTGGATGTTTGCTACTCATTATCATACAGGGTATGTTCCAGAGACTATGGATAGGGTTTTAAATATAAAGAGATTACAAGGAGATGGCTGGGGACCGTGGCATGAAGTAGGGCATTTACATCAGCAAGCTCCTTGGTTTTGGTCAGGTGTAGGAGAAGTAACAGTAAATATATATTCATTATCGGTTCAAAGAATGTTAGGCAATAAATCAAGTCTAGAAGAAGATGGTCATTATAAAAAAGCTTTTGCTTACTTAGATAATCCTGATGCTCAAAAAAAGATGGAAGAATTCGAGAAACTAGTAATGTTTTGGCAACTTGATTTAGCTTATGGAGAGCATTTTTACCCTAATTTACATCAAATGTATCGCTTATTACCAGAATCTGAAATGCCTGCTTCAGATGAAGATAAAAAGCAAATGTTTATTTATATGGCATCGAAAGCGGCTAAACAAAACTTAGTGCCGTTTTTTGAGAAATGGGGATTAGGTCCAAATGATGAGGTTAGAGGGAAAATCGAAAATTTAAATTTACCTAAATTAGAAAAAGAAATATGGAAAGCAACAGATAGTAATATTATTCGTGAAAAACAAGTGAAACCATACGGCGGGCTTCCTTATGGTGAAGCGTCTACTGTGGTACAAGATCTCATCGTTGGTGCGAATTTTAATGAAAATCTAGCAAATAGTCTTGTTCAAAATTTAGGTGAAAATGTAAAAGTAACAGGTAGAATTATGTGGCCGTATTTAGAGGTTGGAAAAAGAGCGGTATTAGTAGAAATTGAGGATGAGAAAGGACAGAGAAATTTCATTTCTGTTCCAGTTAACAGTCTTTATGGAGATACTATGGTATTTAAAGGTTACGGTGATGAGGTAAATTCTGTTATAACGCTCCTTCATGATGAAAAGAAAATCAACGTTTCTTTCGTTGGTAATGAGTTTCATGAGCGCTTTAAAAATGAAAAGTATGTAGGGATTACCTTATATGATAAGGATGGAAATGAAAAGAAAAATATTTCTATAGAAGGGCAAGAAAATTCTAAAAAGGTTGCTTTGCAACTTGAAGGTGTTGAACTTCAATATGGCGATATTATGAAAGTATATCATGCAGAACCAAGTCGTTTCGATTGGTATCAAAGTAATAAACTTGTAGATCAAGGTGGAGCTAAGAATAAAAAAGAAAAGTTCTTTAAGATTACTCCACAAGGATATGAACTAATAGACGGTATACAGGAAGTAGAAGCAGTACCGCAAAAAGTATTAATCGGGGCAGACGCTGAAAAATTAGAAGCGAAAAACTTTGTTCAAGTAAAAGGTGGAGAAGTAATTGGTTTTGTAGAAAAACCAATTACGACAAAGATTGGTGAACAAAAAGTAAAAGTAGAAACGAAAGATCGTTTCGGAAATAAGAAAGTGACGGAAGTGCCAGTAGAAGTAACTTATGGAGATAGTTTACTTGTATATGGGTTAAGCTATGATGGTGACGATATGAAATCAATTATAACGTTGCATCATGATACGAAAAAAATGAGTGCGACAGATACGGATAATTTGATTCATGATTACTTTGGAGATGAGAAGTATTTTGAATTCACCTTGTACAATAAAGAGGGAAAAGAGAAGAAAAATATAGAGGTAAAAGGCTTGGAGAATACAGAAGCTTTTGCCAAGGAAGTAAATGGATTAGCATTTGAATATGGAGATGTGGTGAAAGTATATCATGCAGAATCTTCACGCTTACATTGGTATCAAAAAGGTTTATATGTGGGAGAAGGAAAAAATAAAGAAATAAAAGAATTATTCTTCAAAATTACTGAAAATGGATTTGAGAGATTAGAAGCTCTGCAAGAAGTAACAGCAGTACCACAAAAAGTAGTTATTGGAACTGACGTTGAAAAATTAGAAGCAAAAGATTTTGTGCAAGTCAAAGACGGAGAAGTAGTTGGATTTGTAGAAAAACCGAATACGACAAAGATTGGTGAACAAAAAGTAAAAGTAGAAACGAAAGACCGTTTTGGAAATAAGAAAGTAACGGAAGTTTCATTAGAAGTGGTTTATGGAGATAGCATTGCATATGCAGGAAATGGCGATGATATTGCTTCAATTGTAACTTTAAAGCACGAAGAGAAGAGATTCCATGCAACTGATATGGATAGCGAAATTCATGAGTATTTTAATAAAGAGCTATACATGGGGATCGCGTTATACGATGGAGAAGGAAAAGAGAAAAAACATGTAACAGCAGAGGGACAAGAAACATCAGAGAACTTTGCGAAGCAAGTGAATGGTATACAGTTCGAGTATGGAGATGTAGTGAAAGTATTCCACGCAGAACCGGATCGTTTGAAATGGTATCAAAATAATACACTTACTGGTCAAGGTGAGAAAAAAGGAACAAAAGAACTATTCTTCAAAGTGACAGAAAAAGGTTTTGAGAGAATGGACATGTTGCAAGAAGTCACAGCGAAACCTCAACAAGTAGTAATCGGAACAGATGTTGAAAAATTAGAAGCGAAAAATTTTGTTCAGGTGAAAGACGGAGAAGTAGTAGGATTTGTAGAAAAACCAACTACAGCAAAAGTTGGAAAACAAACAGTAAAAGTAGAAACGAAAGATCGCTTTGGTAATAAGCAAATAACAGAAGTGCCAGTAGAAGTGATTTACGGAGATAGCATTATGTTCTTCGGTACATGGCACGACGAAACGAATATTAAATCGATTGTTACATTAAATCATGAAGAAAAGAAATTCAGTACAACAGATTCAGAAGGTCCAATGCATACTTCATTTGCAGATGAGAAGTATATGGGAATGACTGTGTATGATAAGGATGGAAAAGAGAAGAAAGATTTATCAGTAAAAGCATCGGAGAATACGAAAGTATTTGCAGAACAATTTAATGGAATGACTTTTGAATACGGTGATGTAATAAAGGTATATCAAAGAGAGTTTGATAGATTTAAAGTGTATAAAAAGAATGAACTAATGAATGCGCAGTATGGTGTTCATGAAGTGCTCTTTAAAGTGACAGAGCAAGGTTTTGAGAGAATGGAAGCACAACAAGAAGTAACAGCTATACCGCAAAAAGTAGTAATCGCAACAAACGCTGATAAATTAGATGCAAAAAACTTTGTTCAAGTGAAAGATAGAGAAGTAATTGGATTTGTAGAAAAACCAAATACAACAAAAATCGGTAAACAAACAGTAAAAGTAGAAACGAAAGACCGTTTTGGAAATAAGAAAGTAACGGAAGTACCAGTAGAAGTAACATATGGAGATAGTCTTGTATACCAAGGGCTGGGTGATGATATTCGTTCTATTGTAACGTTAAATCATGATGATAAGAAACTACATGTAACGTCTACAAATGAACAAATTCATAGTTACTTTAACAATGAATTATATATGGGAATTACCCTATATGATCAAAATGGAACGGAGAAAAAACATGTAACAGCAGAAGGACAAGAAACTTCAAAGAATTTTGCTGAGCAAGTAAATGGTATGATGTTCGAGTATGGTGATGTAGTAAAAGTGTATCATGCAGAATCTGATCGTTTAAGTTGGTATAAAACTGGTGAGTTAATTGGAAAAGGGGATGCGAAAAAATTTAAAGAGATTTCCTTCAAGATTACTCAAAATGGCTTAGAGCAAGTACGATAATAAGAAAAAGCTCGTAAAACATTATGTTTTACGAGCTTTTTTATTATTCAGCTTCAGAAACAACTGTGAAGCGTTCGTTTACATGTTTTGGATTTTCGATTTCATCAAGTGCTGCAACTGCGAAGTCCTCGTAACTTACGTAGCTATCACCTTTTGAGTTAACAAGAAGATTGTCTTTGCCAGCTTTGTAAGAACCAGTGCGTTTTCCTAATGCGAATAGTGCAGAAGGGCTGATGAATGTCCAAGTGATATCATTTGTTTGTTGCAAGATTTCTAAGTTTTTACCTTGGTTTTGAGCTGTTGCAAGGTATTCGCCTGGGAAACCTGGTGTATCAAATACACGTGTTGTTTTTTCTTCGTCTACAAATAAGCTTCCTGCTCCGCCAACTACAAGTAATTTTGTATTTGGTGCACCTTTCACAGCTTCGATAAGTACGTTTCCTGCATCTACGTGAAGGTGTTCTTGCCCTGCTGGAGCACCAAATGCATTTACAACTACGTCGAATGCTTGTAGGTCGTTAGATGTAAGAGAAAATACGTCTTTTTCTAAAACTTTTACGTTTTCTTCTGTAATTTTTGCAGCGTTTCTTACGATTGCAGTTACTTCATGTCCACGATCTAATGCTTCTTTTAAAATACGACTTCCTGCTTTACCAGTTGCTCCGATAATTCCGATTTTCATAATAAATCCCTCCAAAGTGTTTTGTTAAATTGTATATCTGAAAGTGAATGAATGTATTGTAATTAGGTTTGTTACAACCTGTTGTAATCATTATAGTTACAGGTAGGTGTTTTTGTCAATGGGGTAGTTTGTAGATTTATTTTTTGTTTTAGTATGCACAGTTAGAGGGAGGAGAGTCATAAAGATATTGTTACTTCGCGCTTGGCTAATATTTGGAAATTGCAAATTGTCGAAAAATGTTGATTTTTGAATGTTTTTTAAATATAATTCGTTTTATGGAGAAAAGGAGGGGTTAATTGTATGAATATTTTGGAACAATTCGTTTCATCAACGAATACGATTCTTTGGTCATATATTCTTATTGCAATGTTAATTGGTTTAGGGCTTTATTTTTCTATTAAATTGAAATTCGTACAGCTTACTCATTTAGGAGAAATGATTCGTTTAATGAGTGATGGACTAACTGGCAAGACACGTAAAAAGGGCAGTGTATCATCGTTCCAAGCATTTTGTATGAGTTCTGCAGCTCGTATTGGTATCGGGAACTTAGCTGGTGTAGCGTTAGCTATTTCTATGGGAGGACCTGGAGCTGTATTTTGGATGTGGGTTATTGCGATTATCGGTGCTTCTTCAAGTTTCGTAGAAAGTACGCTTGCGCAAATTTATAAAATAAAAGATGGCAGTGGCTTCCGTGGTGGTCCTGCTTATTATATGGAAAAAGGTTTAAATAAACGTTGGATGGGGATTTGGTTCTCTATTCTGATTACAATTAGTTACGGTTTAATTTTCAACTCAGTACAAGCAAATACAGTAACATTAGCATTTGAAAATGCATTTGGCTTAGAGCGTTATATTGTTGGTATTGTATTAGCTGCATTAGTTGCGGTTATTATTTTTGGTGGTGTAAAAAGTATTGCACGTATGTCGGAAATGATTGTTCCGCCAATGGCGCTTATTTATATTGCCGTAGCTATTTTTGTTGTCATTAAAAACTTCTATTTAATACCAGATGTGTTTACGGAAATCTTTAAAGGTGCATTTGGTTTAGATTCAGCTGTAGGTGGCGGTATCGGTGCTGCGATGAAATATGGTATTCAGCGCGGATTATTTGCGAACGAAGCAGGTATGGGTAGTGCGCCGAATGCGGCAGCAACAGCTGATGTAACGCATCCAGCGAAACAAGGTTTTATTCAAACGATTGGAGTATTAGTAGATACATTCTTAGTATGTACATCAACAGCATTTATCGTACTATGTTCTGGTGCATATAAAGCAACGAATTTAGAAGGTATTGAATTAACACAAAATGCATTAAGTTCACAAATTGGCCCATGGGCGAGCAGTTTCTTAGCGATTATTATTTTCTTATTTGCATTTAGTTCACTTCTAGGAAACTACTATTATGGTGAAACAAATATTGAATTCATTAAGCAAAGCAAAACGTGGTTAACAATTTATCGTATTGCGGTAGTTGGAATGGTATTATTCGGTTCTGTTGCGACGCTTCAAGTTGTATGGAATATGGCGGACTTATTTATGGGGCTAATGGTAATCACGAACTTAATTGCGATTACACTTCTCGGCCGATTTGCGTATGCTGCATTGGCAGACTATGTAAGGCAAAAGAAACAAGGAAAAGACCCAGTCTTCAGTGCAGATTCTATTCCTGGTTTAACGAATACAGAGTGTTGGGATAAGTCAGCGGTAACAGATAAAGAAAAAGCAGTGTAAATGAAAAGGCGAGCATCGAGGTGAATTCGATGCTCGCCTTTTTTGTTGTAGGAAATGATGAAAAGGGTGAGAGGTAATTATTAATATAATTTTTTTTGTTTATTTCTCTCTCGTTATTTGTGGGGAACGTGCTGTATTAAAAGTATGACTGGTCGAAGAGGATAAGTGATTGAGTATTGGATAAATGTATGTAATGGCTATATTTTTATGTAAAAAAAACACGTATGTTAATTTTATTAACATATTCATGTTATAAAACCTTACATAAAGTTCTTGATTACTTAAAGTTTTTAGAATATAATTTTCTTATTGTTAGGAAGAGGGGGCAATGCAAATATGGATTTTTTAGCTAGGGTAATTGGGGATGTAAATAATATCCTTTGGTCATATGTCATTATTGCGATGTTAATTGGGTTAGGGCTCTATTTTTCATTTCGTGTGAAATTTGTCCAAGTTCGTTACTTCGGTGAAATGATTCGTTTGCTTGGGGATGGAGCAAGCTCGAAAACGAGAAAAGCGCAAAAAGAGAAGAGCGGCGTATCATCATTTCAAGCGTTTTGTATGAGTACAGCTTCTCGTGTAGGTACTGGTAACTTAGCTGGTGTAGCTATTGCAATCTCAGCAGGTGGTCCAGGAGCAGTATTTTGGATGTGGTTAATCGCGGTAATTGGGGGTGCTTCTGCATTTGTAGAGAGCACATTAGCGCAAATTTATAAAGTAAAAGATGGGAATGCATTCCGTGGGGGCCCAGCGTATTATATGGAAAAGGGTTTAAAGAAACGCTGGTTAGGTGTTGTGTTCTCTGTTCTAATAACAGTAAGTTTCGGATTGATTTTTAACGCTGTACAGTCTAATACTGTAGCGGCTGCCTTTGATGGGGCGTTCAAAACAGATAGTAGATTAGTAGGTCTTGTTATGGCTGGTTTACTTGCAGTTATTATTTTCGGCGGAGTAAAACGAATTGCTCGCGCGGTTGAAATGATTGTTCCAGTAATGGCAATTATTTATGTAGCAGTGGCATTATTCGTTGTTGTAACAAACATTACGGCAATTCCATATGTATTTAAAGAAATTTTCTTACATGCTTTCGGAATTAAAGAAGTAGTAGGTGGAGGATTAGGAGCTGCGATTTTATTAGGGGTAAAACGTGGATTATTCTCAAATGAAGCAGGTATGGGTAGTGCGCCGAACGCAGCAGCGACTGCAAACGTAACGCACCCAGTTAAACAAGGTTTCATTCAAACTTTAGGGGTATTTACAGATACATTATTAATTTGTAGTTGTACAGCATTTATTATTCTTTTATCAGATGTGCATAATGCAGCTGATTTAAATGGAATTCAATTAACGCAGCAGGCGTTAAGTCAACATATCGGTCCATGGGCTTCTATATTTGTAGCAGTTGCAATCTTCTTGTTTGCATTCAGTTCATTAGTAGGTAACTACTACTATGGTGAAACGAATATTGAGTTCTTAAATGGAAGTAAAGTGCTATTAAATGCATACCGCATTGCTGTACTTGGTATGGTTATGCTAGGGTCCGTGGCGACAATTCAAATCGTTTGGGATTTAGCAGATTTATTTATGGGAATTATGGCTGTTATTAACTTAGTAGCAATTGTATTCCTTTCTAAGTACGCTTTCGCAGCGTTATCAGATTATATTAAGCAAAAGAAACAAGGGAAAGATCCAGTCTTTTATGCGGAGTCTATTCCAGGTTTGAACAATACAGAGTGTTGGGATAAGCCAGAGGTAGCTGATAAAGAAAAAGCAGTATAATGAGGTGAGCATCAAGTGAAACTTGATGCTCATTTTTTGTTGGTTCAGCTATTTGTGTGAAGTGAAACTCCCGTTCATTAAAGTTTCGCTTTATAATGAAAAAGACGAACATTCATGAATGTTTCATAATAAAACGTATTTTTTTAAGAAAAATGCGGATATGAATTATGATTTATGTTAGAATGGAAAATGCCTTTGAAATAAGAGGTTTTATGATCTTTCCTATCCGATTGAAGGTTTTGGAGGAGAAATGGAAAGTTCGGATTATTTCTTGTTTCGAATGGTCAGACGTTCAACGTTAATGAAGAGTTAAATGGAGGATTTTATTAATGAAGTTTGTTATGTTCCTTGTAGGATTACTCGTTGTATTTGTACTCGGTTTTCTTATAAGTGCCGATCGAAAGAAGATTAAGTATAAACCAATCGCAATTATGCTTATTATTCAGCTAGTATTATCTTATTTCTTATTAAATACGCAAGTTGGTTATATTTTAGTAAAAGGAATTTCAGATGGATTTGGCGCACTTCTTGGATATGCGGAAGCTGGAATCGTTTTCGTATTTGGTGGTCTTGTTAATAAAGGAGAGGTTTCATTCTTCTTAACAGCGCTATTACCAATCGTATTCTTTGCGGTTTTAATCGGAATTCTGCAACACTTTAAAATTTTACCAATATTTATTCGTGCTATTGGTACGTTGTTAAGTAAAGTAAATGGTCTAGGAAAACTAGAATCATATAACGCAGTAGCAGCTGCCATTGTTGGACAAGCAGAAGTATTTATTACAGTAAAAGATCAATTAAGTAAAATCCCAAAACATCGTTTATATACATTATGTGCATCTTCTATGTCGACAGTATCGATGTCAATTGTTGGTTCTTATATGAAAATGATTGAACCAAAATATGTAGTAACAGCACTTGTATTAAATTTATTTAGTGGTTTCATTATCATTCATATTATTAACCCGTACGATATTACAGAAGAAGAAGATACACTGAAATTAGAAAATAAGAAGAAACAATCATTCTTTGAAATGCTAAGCGAATATATTATGCTTGGTTTCACAATCGCGATCACAGTAGCGGCAATGTTACTTGGTTTCGTAGCATTAATTACAGCAATCAATAGCTTGTTTGATTCAATGTTCGGTATTACATTCCAAGCTATTTTAGGATATATTTTCTCACCATTAGCATTCGTAATGGGCATCCCGCAAGCAGAAATGGTAACAGCGGGACAAATTATGGCAACAAAATTAGTATCAAACGAGTTTGTTGCGATGCTTGATCTTGGAAAAGTAGCTGGTGATTTATCGGCTCGTACAGTTGGTATTCTTTCTGTATTCCTTGTATCATTTGCGAACTTCTCATCTATCGGAATTATCGCAGGTGCAACGAAAGGTATCGATGAAAATCAATCAAATGTTGTATCATCATTCGGCCTACGCCTTGTGTACGGTGCGACATTAGTAAGTATTTTATCAGCGATTATCGTTGGTGTTATGTTATAAAGTGAAACTTTAATTAGTGGGGGGAGCTTTATCCCCCGCTGATTATCAGCCCTCACCAATCGGGCTTTTATGGGCAGTTAATCAACCATCTAACTTCTTTGTTTTCGCTGAATGTTGAGATGGGGGTCTTACTGCCCGTTAAAGCGGGGTAAAAAAAGGATGGCTCTAGCTCATAGCTAGGGCTATTTTTTTATGGTAAATTTGCATGAAAAAACCAATTAATTAGGAATATATTAACATATAAAAATCTTTTAAAATTTATATTGCATTTCACCTAGATAACGCTTACAATTTGATTTGTAGGTGGTATCAATTTCAGACTTTCAAGTATGGTAGGAGAGAAGAAGCTACCTTTTATAAATTGCAATTTATGTAAACGCTTACTGATTTTAGATGACAGTTGAATAGTTTTTAGGGGTTTTAAATTTTTTTAACAACAATGGTCAGACGTCATTCGTTATACGTTATACGACCAATAACTCGTGGGAGAAGTGGGGGATTCACATATGAAAATAGTAATGTTTCTAGTCGGTTTACTTGTAGTGTTTGTACTAGGTTTCCTTATCAGTTCAGATCGTAAGAAAATTAAATATAAACCAATTGCACTTATGCTTGTCATTCAATTGGTACTTGCGTATTTCTTACTAAATACAAAGGTCGGATTTGTATTAGTAAAAGGGATCGCAGATGGATTTGGTTCTATTTTAAAATTTGCGGAAGCTGGGGTTAACTTCGTATTTGGTGGTCTAGCAAACGATGGACAAGCACCATTCTTCTTAACAGTATTATTACCGATTATTTTCTTAGCAGTATTAATCGGGATCCTGCAACATATTAAAGTTTTACCGATTATCATTCGTGCAGTCGGTTTCCTATTAAGTAAAGTTAACGGTTTAGGAAAACTAGAATCATATAATGCGGTAGCGGCTGCAATCGTTGGTCAAGGGGAAGTATTCATTACAGTAAAAGATCAACTAAGCAAATTACCGAAAAATCGTTTATACACACTTTGTGCATCTTCAATGTCTACAGTATCGATGTCAATCGTCGGTTCTTATATGAAAATGATTGATCCAAAATATGTAGTAACAGCACTTGTATTAAACTTATTCAGTGGATTCATTATCGTTCATATCATTAATCCATATGAAGTAAAAGAAGAAGACGATATTTTAGAATTACAAGAAGACAAGAAACAAACATTCTTTGAAATGTTAGGCGAATATATTATGCTTGGTTTCTCTATCGCTGTAACAGTAGCGGCGATGTTAATCGGTTTCGTAGCATTAATTACAGCAATTAACGGTGTATTCGATTCAATTTTCGGAATCACATTCCAAAGCATTTTAGGATACATTTTCTCACCATTAGCATTCGTAATGGGTATTCCAACATCAGAGATGCTACAAGCAGGACAAATTATGGCAACAAAATTAGTGACGAACGAATTCGTTGCAATGCTTGACCTTGGAAAAGTAGCTGGCGATTTATCAGCTCGTACAGTAGGTATTTTATCTATCTTCCTTGTATCATTTGCGAACTTCTCATCTATCGGAATTATCGCAGGTGCAACGAAGAGTATCGATGGCAAACAAGCAAACGTTGTATCATCATTCGGTTTAAAACTTGTATACGGTGCAACGTTAGTAAGTATATTATCAGCGATTATCGTTGGGGTTATGCTTTAATAAATTAAGAAAAGCAATGAGCGTAAGCTCATTGCTTTTTTGTTTAACTTGCTTTATCCAAATCTCTTTTAAAACGTGGTTTCTCTAAATAAGTTCCCAGTCTCCACACATATTCCACTGGACCCATCCGGTATTTCTGGAGCCAATAGGTGCTAACGAATAATTGAATCGTATAAATTCCGATGGTTACAAGAATACCGAAGAAATAACCGATTTTACCGTATAGGCCAAATCCATATGCGTAAAAAATAGTTGTTGCAATAATAGATTGTGCTAAGTAATTACTAACGGACATTTTTCCCATGTTCGCCATGTATGTTAGTAGACGAGATGCTTTTTTGTAATGGAATAATAAAATAATCGTACTTCCGTAAAAGAAGGTCATAGTTACTGGTGTAAGGCCATCTTGTAACATAATTAAAATCGGATGCTTTACGAACATAGCTAAGATTTTAATTGTAAAAGAGAAGAGACCGGTGGCAAACCATATTTTTTTGACAGCAGGTATATGTTTATTGACCTCAAATAGCCAGCCTTTTTTCCCTACATACATTCCGAGTAGGAACAGTGGAGACATAAAAATTATTGCGAAAACTGATATGAAAAATAATCCGAATGCACCGTCAATTCCCATGTAATCAAAAGGATTTTCAGTCAATCTAAAGTTGACGTGATCCATATAGCCTCCGGTTTGATGGACTTTATGTTCTTTTTCAGTATAAGGTGCGAAATCATTTATATTTGTAGATGGATCAGTTTGATAGGACATAAGTGTAATAAGTGCGAGTAGAATAATCGCCCAAATGAGCAAAGTTTTCGGTTTTCGATTGATGAACATCATTAAGAAAATCCCGATAACTCCGTATGCAAATAAAATATCTCCCTCCCAAACAAAAGTGCCGTGAATGTAGCCAAGTAGTAAAAGAATGATAATACGTCTTATGTATGTAGGGAAGAATTTTTTTCCTTTTGCGATAATACTTTTTTGTAACAAAATAATGCTAAGCCCAAATAGAAAAGAAAATAGGGATATAAAATTGTGTGTGCCGAAAAATTGAATAAACCAATTAGCGCCTTTATCAAGATTGCCGAATAGATAAGTGGGTTTTTCACTGGTGAAGAACCCAAATTGAATTAATGTCATATTGACTAGTAAAATGCCAAACAAAGCGAAACCACGAATTGCATCGACAGCTTCTACACGTTGATTCATTTTTTCTCTCCTCGTATATTGTTTTTATATTGAAAATAATACCATTTTATAGCTGGCGCTATGTCAAATATGAGGAAATTTAAGGTGATTTTAAGATAGAGAGCAAATAAAAAATCACCTTAATACATGTATTAAGGTGATTGAAATATTATTGAGCTGGAGGTGTAAATGTACGTTTCTCTAATTCAGCATCTAGCATAAATAGTGCGTTTGAATCACTTGTAATACGTTTTAGTTTTTGGATGATGCTATCAAATGAAGCTTCTTCTTCTACTTGCTCATCGACGAACCATTTTAAAAATGTAATTGTTGCGTGTTCACGCTCATCCCAAGCGATATCAGATAAGTTATAAATACGCTTCGTTACTTCACGCTCGTGCTCAAGTGCCACTTCAAAAGCGTTCAATACAGATTCATATTCGTTATTTGGATTATCAAATCCAGTAATAATAGCACGCTCACCACGGTCATTAATGTAGTTGTAAAGCTTCATTGCGTGGAAACGTTCTTCTTCAGCTTGTACAAGGAAAAAGTTAGCGAATCCATCATAGCTCTCAGCTGTACAGTAAGCAGCCATTGCCATATAGGCGTGGGCAGAGTAAAATTCAAAGTTCATTTGATCGTTTAATGCGTCGTGCAATTTTTTAGATAACATAAAATCCCCCTTAGTATTGTGACAAGAACATTATACCATAATTGATAATATTCTCATTTGGATACTTCGAACCTTTTCGAAAGCTTTGTGACGTGTGCCTCCATAATGTCTTGTAAATCTAAATCATATTTTTGTGAAAGAATAATAAGATTAGATAGTACATCACCAAGTTCTTCTTTTAACTCTTGTTTTAGTTCTTCTTCTGTTTTCACTTTTTCGTCAGGACGATCACGGCCAATTTCGATTGCACGAACAACGCGTGAAACTTCTCCAACTTCCTCTGTTAAGAAATTTAAGCGAATAAAGGAATTATACTGTGACCAGCTTCGTTTTTCGTAAAATTCCTCCACCCATCTTTGAAATGCGACGATATCCATTTCTTCCTCATCCCTTCAATATGTTGTACAATATTCATTGTATCATAACAATATATAGTTTCGGGGTGTAGGAATGAGAAAGATTTGTGTGTTTGCAGGTTCTAATTTAGGGGAGAGACCAGAATTTAAAGAGCAGGCAATAGCGTTAGGAAAAATGTTTGTTGAGAACGATTATGAGCTTGTATACGGTGGTTCTTGCGTTGGATTAATGGGAGAAGTGGCAAACGAAGTTCTTCGCTTAGGCGGACGTGTAACAGGTGTTATGCCACGCGGTCTATTCCGAGGAGAAATTGTTCATACAGGGCTAACAGAATTAATTGAAGTAGAGACGATGCATGAACGTAAAGCGAAAATGGCAGAGCTTGCGGATGCTTTTATTGCATTACCAGGCGGATACGGAACGTTTGAAGAGCTATTTGAAGTAGTATGTTGGTCACAAATTGGTATACATAATAAGCCGGTTGGTTTATTGAACATAAAAGGCTTTTACGGACCAATTTTACAAATGGTTGAACGTTCAGCTGAAGAAGGATTTATGAATCCATCAAATAAAGAATTGATCGTTTCAGCTGAGACGGCAGATAAACTAATTCATGCAATCCAAAATTATGAGCGTCCTGTTTTGGGAACGAAGTGGAAGCAACTATCATAGCAAATACGGAAACACATGTCGTTTTAATTTAAGATGGCATGTGTTTTTAATTTGGTTAAATATGTTAATGTTTAGATGTAATGTTTTGGGGAAAGGAGAAATAGATGGAGGAGTTCGTATATTTACGTCCGGTTTTTAAAAGTATTTTAGCAGCATCTATTCTTGTTATGCTAATTGTTTTGAGACAGAAGAAAGAGTTGATTAATGAATTTTCGCTTTGGTTTATCTCGGTATTGTGTATCGGTGTTTCCGCGATAACGTTGTTTATGTCCGGATTTATCGTTGATGAGTATAATCTAGGTGGAGATCCACAATCGTTTTGTATGTTTATTGCGATTGGTTGTATTAGTGGTCTGAATTTCATTATTTATTACAGAAGGCAATAAAAGAGGCATTCCATATTACTTTGGAATGCCTTTATCATTTTGATTGCTTTGTTTTTTATACAGGTACCAGCCACCCCAGCCGCCACCAATTGCTACGACAACGAGGAAAGCATAGTCCTTAACCTCGACACGTATATTGAAAATATTAGCTATAAGTAAGAGAATCCCAACTGTTATTAACGCAAAAAACGCTCTAATTAAGTAGTCTTTCAACTGAACCACTCCCGTCATTTAAGTAGTAAATGATGAATTTGGAAAAGCCTTTTGGATCTATGATACTAAAGGGTGTTTCCTATATTTTAACATAAAAAGGATTGTAATATAGTGATAAAAGTGGGGGCGAGTTGTGTGTTAATATTGTCGTGATTTGTCGGTAAATTGATATCCCTTGTCGAATCGTTGATATATTGAGGGTAATGATCGATATAATGAAAAAATCGTTGATATATTAAGGGTAATGATCGATATATTTGAAAAATCGTTGATATAATTTCGTGTACCGTTAAGTGCAACCACTACATAAAAAAAGCGACTCTGAACGAGCCGCTTCTGCTTTAATTTTATTATCCAGCGCCGGTAGCTAGAATGTTTGGTGTCTTCGCTTTTTCCTCACATTCTGAGAGAGCTACTTCCGCTTTTAACGATATCCAGCTCCAGCGGCTAGAATCTCCGGTCATTTCGCTCTCTCGCTCGAAGCAAAAAGCGCTTCAAGGTCGAGAGCTCCAATGTCCTGCGATTCTGAGCGAGCCGCTTCTGCTTTTAACGATATCCAGCTCCAGCGGCTAGAATCTCCGGTCATTTCGCTCTCTCGCTCGAAGCAAAAAGCGCTTCAAGGTCGAGAGCTCCAATGTCCTGCGACTCTGAGCGAGCCGCTTCTGCTTTTAATGATATCCAGCTCCAGCGGCTAGAACAGTCGGTTGTTTCACTCCTTCATTCGAGGCAAAAAGCGCCTCGTAATCAGGAGTTCCAACACCCTCCTGTTCTGAGCGAGCCGCTTCTGCTTTTAATGATATCCAGCTCCAGTGGCTAGAACAGTCGGTTGTTTCACTCCTTCATTCGAGGCAAAAAGCGCCTCGTAATCAGGAGTTCCAACACCCTCCTGTTCTGAGCGAGCCGCTTCTGCTTTTAATGATATCCAGCTCCAGTGGCTAGAACAGTCGGTTGTTTCACTCCTTCATTCGAGGCAAAAAGCGCCTCGTAATCAGGAGTTCCAACACCCTCCTGTTCTGAGCGAGCCGCTTCTGCTTTTAATGATATCCAGCTCCGGTGACTAGAACAGTCGGTCATTTCGCGCCTTCCTGTGAGGCAAAAAGCGCCTCTTCGTCAGGAGCTCCAATGCCCTCTTGTTCTGAGCAAGTCACCTCCGCTTTAAAATCTATTATTGATTCAAGAACGCGCGTAGCATCCAAGCGTGTTTTTCTAGTTCTGTGTAGATGCCTAGTAGTAGGTCAGATGTCATTTCGTCGTCAGAGTCTTGAGCGATTTCCATGCCTTTTTTCAGTTCGACTAGCATCATTTCGTAGTCTTTCATAATTGCTTCGACCATCCCTTCTGCAGTTTCTCCGTATGCTGCTTCTTGAATAGAAGATAGTTCTAAGTATTCTTTCATTGTTGCTACTGGTTTGCCGCCAATTGCTAAAATGCGTTCTGCAATTTCATCGATGTGAGTAGCTGATTCTGTGTAAAGTTCTTCGAATTTCTCGTGTAATGTGAAGAATTGAGGCCCTTTTACGTACCAATGGAAGTTGTGAAGTTTTGTGAATAAAACGCTCCAGTCTGCTACTTGTTTGTTTAATACCTCGATTACTTGTTTGTTCATTATGATCAATCTCCTTTTGAGTTGTTATGTTATATCAATTACTAATTTATAATTATTATAATCTAGTAATTGATATAAAACAACCCTTTTGCTGAAATTAATTTGAACAAATTATGAACTGTTGTAAATAAAAATCCCTATTACGGTGAGGTAATAGGGATTTTGTTTGATATATAGCTCTTGTTCTAAATGAGCCGCTTCTGCTTTTATATAATATCCAGCTCCGGTGACTAGAACAGTCGGTCATTTCGCGCCTTCCTGTGAGGCAAAAAGCGCCTCTTCGTCAGGAGCTCCAATGCCCTGCGATTCTGAACGAGCCGCTTCTGCTTTTAATGATGTCCAGCTCCGGCGGCTAGAATCTCCGGTCATTTCGCTCTCTCGCTCGAAGCAAAAAGCGCTTCAAGGTCGAGAGCTCCAATGTCCTGCGATTCTGAACGAGCCGCTTCTGCTTTTATATAATATCCAGCTCCGGTAGCTAGAATGTTCGGTGGTTTCGCTTTTTCCTGCGAGGCAAAGAGCGCCTCTACGTCAAAAGCTCCATCCCCCTCACATTCTGAGCAAGCTACTTCCGCTTTTAGGCGATGTCCAGCTCCAGCGGCTAGAATCTCAGGTCATTTCGCTCTCTCACTCGAAGCAAAAAGCGCTTCAAGGTCGAGAGCTTGAAGTGTCCTGCGATTCTGGACGAGCCGCTTCTGCTTTTAATTTATTACACAACCTTCTGTTTTTCTTCTACATCCTGTCCATCCCAGCACTCTGTATTCTGTAAACCAGGGATAGAGCTTGCAACGAAAACTGGATCTTTTCCTTGTTTCTTTTGCTTCAAATAGTCTACTAATGCAGCGTAAGCAAATTTGCTAAGGAATGAGATGGCAATTAAGTTTGTGAATACCATTAGTCCCATGAATAAATCAGCTAAACTCCAAACTGTTTTAAGAGCAGCGATTGATCCGAAGAATACCATTCCGACAACTGCAACACGATAAATCATTAACCATGTTTTGCTTTCTTTAATGAATGCAATATTTGTTTCACCATAATAGTAGTTTCCTAGTAGAGAACTGAAAGCGAATAGGAAAATAATAATCGCTAAGAAAGTGCTTGCCCACGGTCCGATTTGTGAACTTAAAGCGTTTTGTGTTAATTCGATACCTTCTAAATTTGATCCTTTGTAAAGTCCAGAACATAATACGATAAATGCTGTTGATGTACATACTAAGAATGTATCTACGAAAACACCTAATGCTTGAACAAGTCCTTGTTTTACAGGGTGAGATACATCTGATGTTGCTGCTGCGTTAGGAGAGCTACCCATACCTGCTTCTGTCGCGAATAAACCGCGCTGAATTCCGAACTTGATTGCTGCTCCAATACCACCAGCGATGGCTTGGTCTAAACCGAATGCACCGTTAAAGATTTCCATGAAAATGCTTGGTAACATATTGAAGTTGTTAATAACGACAAAAATAGCCACGCCGATATAAACGATTGCCATTGGCGGAACAATCATTTCTGTAATACGTGAAATGCTCTTAATACCACCAAAAATAATGACTGCAACTAATAAGGCTAATAGAGCTCCTACGATTGTTCGCTCTAGTCCAAAAGCATTTTCAAACGCTATTGTTACTGTATTCGCTTGTACTGAATTGAAAATTAATCCGTACGCAACTGTAATAAGAAGTGAGAACCAAACACCCATCCAGCGTTTGTTTAATCCTTTTTCCATGTAATATGCCGGCCCACCACGGAACCTGCTACCATCTTTTACTTTATAAATTTGAGCGAGCGTACATTCTACGAAACTAGTAGCTGCTCCGATAATTGCGATAAACCACATCCAAAATATTGCGCCAGGTCCACCCATTGAAATTGCTAGTGCTACACCGGCTAAGTTCCCGATACCGATACGTGCTGCTGCACTTAAGCAAAATGCTTGGAATGGAGAGATGCTATCTTTCTTTTTTTCTTTTCGATTAAACCCTTTACTAATTAAGCTGACCATCTCACTGAAATGAGTAATTTGGACAAATTTTAATTTAAAAGAGAAGTAAAGACCGAAGCCGATTAGCATTGCAATAAGAATATATGACCATAAAATATTATTCGTTACCTCAAGGAATCTGCTAAAGATATCAACCATATAATACACTTCCTTTTTTTCGTAATAAGAAAATTATATGCAAAAAATATACGAGAATCAATTTTTCTAAAAAATTATGTTACTTAAATCAATTTTGTGTTATGATTATGTTACATCGTAATATTTTTAGAATTATTTACATTTTAAAAAACTAAATTTAAAGCGAGAAAGTGGGGATAATTTGAAAGAAGATTCTTTATTGAAATTAAGCCTTGAGAGTTTGAAAATGAGAAGTAATATGTTTTTTATCATTACATCTTTAAGTATCTTTTTAGGGGCAACTTATTATTACAATAAAAGATTTCCAAATCACAAATATCCTGAGTGGTTAGAATTTCTAAAGTTGATTGGATGAATAAAAGACAGAAAAACAGAAAATTAAAATAAATAAGTTATGGAGGAGCTAAAAATGAATATTAGAGAAAGTGAACTTCCGGGTATTGGTTATAAGTTTCAAATCGTTACGAAAGGTAACGAAAAGATGGTAATTGTCATTCATGATGATGGGCGTAGAGAAATGTATCATTTTGATTCAGACCATGAAGAAAGCATCTCAAGTATTTCACTACGTGACTCAGAGGCAAGGCAAATCGCAGCAATATTAGGTGGAATGGTATATAAGCCTAGGGCGTTAGAAAATGTTGAGATGGTTTTTGAAGGTTTAGCGATTGAGTGGTTCAAAGTGGAGAATACAGCTCCAGCAATCGGAAAAACAATTGGCGATCTTGAAATAAGAAAAACATATAGCGTAACGATAATCGCAGTTATGAAGAAGAACATGAAGAAGCTATTTAATCCAGGACCAGAAACAGTAATTGAAGAAGGAGATATGCTTGTAGTTTCAGGTGAGAGAGAAGAAATTAAAAAAATCATTAATGAATTACTTTCAAATAGGGGGGACTGACTAGATGGATACGTTAATTTTTGAAGTTGGTACAGCTTTAGTTTTAGTGGCAATTGCAGCGGTAATTGCTGGAAAATTTAAATTCTCAGTAATTCCTTTTCTAATTGTTCTCGGAATGTTAGTAGGACCGCATGCACCGACAATAGGTGTTATCGATCTCAAATTTATTGAAAGTGCAAGTGTAATTTCCTTCCTTGGACGGATTGGGGTTCTATTCCTTCTATTCTATCTAGGATTAGAATTTTCAATGAAAAAACTAATTAAATCTGGACGCTCTATTGCGATTGGCGGAACGATTTATATTTTAATTAACTTTTCACTTGGTTTGTTATACGGATTTATAATGGGATTCCCATTACTAGAAATCTTAATTATTGCGGGTATTATTACGATTTCTTCTAGCGCTATCGTTGCTAAAGTGTTAGTGGACTTAAGAAGAACTGGTAATAATGAAACCGAATTAATTTTAGGAATTATTATGTTTGAAGATATATTCCTTGCTGTATATTTATCAGTTGTTTCTGGTTTAGTACTAGGGGATCACGCTTCCTTCTTAGGCGCCCTTACTTCAATTGGAATTGCTTTAGGATATATGCTTCTATTCTTTATAGTAGCTAGAAAGGCTACGCCGTTATTAAATAAATTGCTCAATATTAGCTCAGATGAAATCTTTATTATTGTAGTATTTGCTTCGTTATTCTTCATTGCTGGTTTTTCAGAAACAATTCACGTTGCAGAAGCGATTGGGGCACTTCTTCTAGGATTAGTTTTCTCTGAGACAGAGCATAGTGATCGAATTGAACATCTTGTTGTTCCATTCAGAGACTTTTTCGGAGCTATTTTCTTCTTCAGCTTCGGGTTAAGTATTGATCCGTTCTCATTAGGCGGAGCGATATGGTTAACGTTAGGTGCTGTCCTTCTTACAATAATCGGCAACTTTGTAGCAGGAATGATTGCAGGAAGACAAGCAGGGTTATCTCATAAAGCATCAACAAATATCGGATTAACAATCGTTTCACGAGGAGAGTTCTCCATCATTATGGCTAATATCGGTATCGCCGGTGGTTTAATGTCAGTACTGAAACCCTTCTCAGCACTATACGTGCTTATACTATCCATTTTAGGCCCACTTCTGACAAAAGAGTCGAAGAATGTATATAAATTCTTAAATAAAATCTTTAAGTGGGATACGAAGACTAACTAAATTTAAAAAAATAAAGTACAAGATATTTCCTGCTTGTACTTTTATTTTTGCAATGAAAACAGTAAAGAGAGGTAAATGATGTTAGGAGAGTTGATTCATTCGGTTTTAGTTTTTTTAGAAGGACTTGGTTATTGGGGAATTATGCTTGGATTAATGCTAGAGGTTATTCCAAGTGAAATCGTATTGTCTTATGCAGGTTATTTAGTATCAACAGGAAGCATTACATTTTGGGGCGCTGTCGCGTTTGGTACAATTGGTGGTGTAATTGCACAACTATTCATTTATTGGATCGGTCGATACGGAGGAAGACCTGTTCTTGAGCGATATGGAAAATATATTTTAATTCAGAAGAAACATATTGATTATGCTGAAGATTGGTTTAATCGTTACGGAACTGGCGTTATCTTTACCGCACGTTTTATTCCGGTTGTGCGTCATGCTATTTCGATACCGGCGGGTATTGCGAAAATGTCACATGCTAAGTTTATTACGCTAACTACATTAGCTGTTATTCCGTGGTCAATTGTGTTTGTATATTTAGGGTTTAAATTAGGAACAGAGTGGGAAAGCATTAATAAAGTTGCGGGGCCATATGTGAAATACTTTGCACTTGCTGCTATTGTTTGTGCAATTGGTTATTTTGTATTAAAAAAAGTGATGAAAAAAAAGTGATTACGGAAAAGGAATCTATGTCGACATAGGTTCTTTTTTTATTGGCATTTTTTCAAGGATGAAAGAATACGTTTAATATTTACCATATTGTGGCATACATATAGAAAAAGGGTGCTTGGAAAGGGGAATAAAGAGAAATGGAACTCCAGTTTCAAAATGTATATCAACAGGTAGAGAATTGGTATGTGTTGGATTCGGAGCTTCATTGGGATGTCAAAAAGCTGAGAGAGGATTTATTTTCTCTTATTGAAGCATGTAAAACGCCCGTTATTTTTTGTGATACGTGTGATGCAAACGATGTGCTTCTATCATTAGGGGAAGAGGAAGAAGAATTCCTATTCCCAGTAGGTGGTTTTTATCATAAAGAAAAACAATTAATTTTTGTTTGTATGTGGGAAGAGTATGAGCAGGTGCTCAAAACACTACTGCATGAGTTTCGTCATGCGATGCAGCATAAGAGAGAAGTATTGTATGTTGGAAGTGAAGTGTACGAAGATAGATGGATTGAAAAAGATGCGAGGAAGTTCGCGGAGAGGAAATTGGATGAATATAAGAATAGAAAGTTAATGTAAAGCATAGTGGAGAAATAGCGCTGTGCTTTCTGTATACTTATTAAAAATAAGTATTTGACTTTTATAAAGTTTAGTTCTAAACTAATGATATGAAACGAGCGAGGTGATGAAATGAAAACAGAAGATAGACTCGGATTACTATTATGGTTTCGTTTATCACGCTTTTATAATAAGAGTATTCGTGAGACGAATCAGCATTTGAAAGAATGGAATGTATCTGCCGCTCAGTTTGATGTACTAGCTCAAGTTGGAGGGCATAATCGTCTAACGCAGCAAGAGCTTGGAAATAAGCTATTTGTTACGAAGGGAAATATCACGCAGCTTTTAAATAAAATGGAGCAGCTAGAGTGGATTCGTCGTGAACAAGAAGGTACTACAAAATATATTTCGTTAACAGAAAAGGGAAAAGTTTTATATGAAGAAATCGTCCCGCCTCAAGAAACATTCCAAGCGGAGCAGTTTCAAAAATTAAATGTAGAAGAACAACATCAATTATTACAATTACTAAAAAAATTACAGTGAGAAAAAATTTTAAAATAAATCTCGAATTCGATATAGTATGAGGTGAAGGATATGTTTAGAAAAGTTGATCATAAAAATATGGGCAGAGCAAATCATGGTTGGTTAAATACACATTTTCATTTTTCTTTTGCCAATTACTATAATCCAAATAACATGAACTTCGGAGCGTTACGTGTTATTAATGATGATCTAGTAGCGGCACAAACTGGTTTTGATATGCATCCGCATCGTGATATGGAAATCATTTCGTACGTTGTAGATGGTGCTTTAACACATGAGGATAGCATGGGGAACCGCGGAACAATTGAGCGAGGACATGTTCAATATATGAGTGCTGGCACAGGTGTATTTCATAGCGAGCATAATTTAGGAAATGAAACACTACGTTTATTACAAATTTGGATTTTACCAGATCGTGCGGATCATAAACCAAACTATGGTGAGTTTAAATTTGATTGGAGCGAGCGTGAAAACGAATGGTTCCATATGGTATCTCCAGTAGAAGGAGAGGCACCAATTCAAATTCACCAAGATGCAAATTTATATTCTTTATCGTTAGATGCCGGAAAAGAAATTCATTTTCCTGTGCGAGAAGGCCGTCAATTGTATCTTGTTCAAATTGAAGGAAGCAGTGTAATAAATGGTGAAACGTTTGTTATGCGTGATGCAGCAGAATCTGTAGAAGAAGATACTCACATTCAAGCGAAAGAGCAATCACACTATTTAGCAATTGAATTGAAAAAACAATAAAAGGCTTATAGAAAAGAGGACATCTGATAGGATGTCCTCTTTTTTGATTGGAATTATCTGAAAAATGTTTCTCAAATTTTCGGTAGAGGTATCGGCTGTAAAAATCAGAATTTTATAAAAGTGTCAAAAATCTTTATGGGAATGGGGAATGTTATAGTGAAAAAGCAAGTCATTTCATCAGCATTAGCGTTAACTGTTATCGCCGGGGGATTTGGAGCGTTTGGGGCAACGACAACGAAAGCGGAAGAACAAAAAATTCAATATCATCAAGAATTTAAAACACCTGCATACATAGGTGAAGAATGGAAAGCACCGGAAGGACTAGATAAAAAAGAGACGGTCTTTCAATACTTAGAGAGTAAGAAAGATATGTTTAAATTAGCAGGAAATATTGAAAAGCATTTTAATATCGTTGGAGAAGAAAAAGACGCTGAATCTGACACGACACATGTGAAGCTAGTTGAGAAACATAATAACATTCCTGTGTACGGTTCTGATCAAACTGTTACACTTGATAAAGAGAATAATGTAAAAGCATTCTTCGGACAAGTTATTCCGAATTTAGATGATAAAAATATCCCTGCATCTGCAAGCATTAGTGCGGAACAAGCAGAAACAATTGCAAAGGCAGATATTGAGAAAGAAATTGGTAAAGTAAAGAATTATGACGGTGTGAAAAAAGATTTATTTGTATATGAAAAGGACGGTAATTACTACCTTGCATACTTAGTTAAGGCATCGATTTCAAAACCAGCTCCAGGGTATTGGCATTATTTTGTTGATGCAACAAATGGAAATGTTATTGAGAAATATAATGCTGTAGATCACGTTACAGGGTTTGGCTACGGAGTATTAGGTGCTAGACAATCATTTGAAATTGCCCAAGATGAAAAAACGGGAGTATTCAACTTATTTGACGGTAAACGAGGACAAGGTATTCACACATTTGATGCAGAAAATATGGATGAAAACTTGTTTAATTTATTCTCACAATGGCTTGGATATACAGGCGAAGAAGTTGAAAGTAAATCTAAGTTCTTCGAAGATAAAGCTGCAGTTGATGCGCATGTAAATGCAGGAAAAGTATATGATTACTACAAAAAAACATTTAATCGTAACTCTTTCGATGATAAAGGTGCGAAGCTTATTTCAACTGTTCACGTAGGGGAGAGCTGGAATAACGCAGCTTGGAACGGTGTGCAAATGATGTATGGTGATGGCGATGGAAAAACATTCATTCCATTATCTGCTGGACTTGATGTTATCGGTCACGAATTAACGCATGCTGTAACTGAACATACAGCAAACCTTGTTTATAAAAATGAGTCAGGGGCGTTAAATGAATCGTTATCCGATATTATGGGTGTTATGGTTGAGAAGAAGAGCTGGGATTTAGGTGCTGACATTTATACACCTGGTAAACCAGGCGATGCACTTCGTTCACTAAAAGATCCAGCGTCTATTCCAAACCCATTAAAACCAGGTGAAGGTTACCCAGATCACTATAGTAAACGTTATACTGGAACAGCTGATAATGGTGGCGTTCATATTAACAGTAGTATTAATAATAAAGCTGCTTATTTAGTATCTGAAGGCGGAGATCATTACGACGTGAAAGTAGCTGGAGTGGGCCGTGAAGCGACAGAAAAAATTTACTACCGCGCTCTTACGAAATATTTAACTGCAAACTCTGACTTCAAAATGATGCGTCAAGCTGCTCTTCAATCAGCCGAAGATTTATACGGTAAAGATTCTAAAGCTGTACAAGCTGTAACGAAAGCTTATGATGCAGTAGGCGTAAAATAATAGGAAAAAAACCTGACTAGAATGTCAGGTTTTTTTCTTTATCCCGCTATTTGCAGGGCAGTAAGACCCCCACCTCAAAATTCATCGGAAGCAAAGAAGTTAGGTGGGGGCCCTGCTGCCCGTAAAAGCCTGATTGGTGAGGGCTGATAATCAGTGGGGAATGAACAAAACCCCCATGGAATAAAGTTTCACTTTATTCCGCTAGTCGCGAATACCTAATGCGATTTTCGCCATACGTGACATACGTTCTTTCGACCACGGTGGATTCCAAACGACATTTACTTCTATTTCATTAACTTCAGGTACGTTTGTTGATAATACTTTTTTAACGTCTGATACGATTTGCCCAGCCATTGGACAACCGATAGAAGTCATAGTCATCGTAATGACAGCATTATTATTTTCATCTGCTGTAACATCATACACTAATCCAAGATTAACGATATCAACACCTAGTTCAGGGTCAATAACAGCTTCTAAATTATCCAATAATTTATTTTCAAATGCTTCTTGTGACATAAGCAGCCCCTCCTATATTTTAATGATATCGATTCTCATTATAACGGAAATGAGCATAATGTGCAGGAAATGAGCTCAAAAAAAATATCCCTCTTTGAAAGAGGGATATTTTTTGAAAATCTATTCTGTTTTAAAATGAGATACGAGTTGATCTAACTCTTCAACTGTTTGTTTCATTTTTCCAGCAGTTACTGTCATTTCATTCATAACGATAACTTTCTGTTCAGCAGATTGTGCCGTTGCGGCGGTTTCGCTGGATACTTCAGTCGAGATAGAAGCGATGTTATTAAGTGAAGCATTCATTTCTTCAGCACTTGCAGCCATCTCTTCAGCAGTTGCTGATATGTCTTGCATTTGAGTAGATACTTTATTTACTTGTTCTACAATTGTTGTGAAAGAAGTACCAGCTTCACGAATAACATGAATGCCTTCAAATGCTTCAGAACGGCCTTGAGACATCATAGAGCTAGCAGTTTCTGTATCATTTTGAATTTGATGTAGTAATTGATTAATGTCTGTTGCAGCTGTTTTAGATTGTTCAGCAAGCTTTCGAACTTCGTCAGCTACGACAGCAAATCCTTTTCCTTGCTCGCCAGCACGAGCTGCCTCAATAGAAGCATTTAAAGCAAGTAAGTTTGTTTGCTCAGCGATATTAGAAATAGATTGTACAGCGGTATCGATATATTTCGTATGAGTGATTAGACGTTCAACCACTTCTGACGTAGCATTTACAGCTTCGTGTATCGTTGTCATTTGTGAAACGGATTTTTGGATAACGGTACTTCCATCGCTAGCATGTTCAGATGTGGCAACAGCAAGTTCCGCTACAGATGAAGCAGATTCAGCAATACGTTGAACACTTACTGCCATATCGTCCATTGCAGTTGAACTTTCTTCCATACTAGAAGCTTGTGATTGAATACTTGCGTTTAAGTTAGACATTGAGCTTTGGACTCTTACTGTCGCCTCACGTGATGTATTCGTTTTTTCTAGCATGTTTTCAGAAGCGGTTTGTACTTCCACTGATGTTTTTTGAACACGATTAATAATATGTTGTAGGTTTTCTAACATTTTATTAAATGATGCTGCGATAGCACCGATTTCATCGTTGCTATTTACTTGTAGACGTGCCGTTAAGTCACCTTCTTGAGAAGCTAACTCTTTTAGTTTCGTGTCAATTTGTTGAATTGGTTTCACAAGTTTACCAGAGAACCACCATGCAAGAATAATTGCAGCGACAATACAAATAACAAGTGATAAGAAAATAACATATTCGATTAAGAGTGCAGATTGGTCAATTTTTTCAATAGATTGTTCACGTAATGTAGCTTGTTCATTACTATAATTTGTGAAGTCACCAATTACTTTATAGACAGTTCCGTTTTCTGAAGAAGCTACTTGTAAAGCTTCTTCCCATTTTTGTTCTTTTGCAAGAGTGAATACTTTTTCTTCAACGAACTTTCTCCAAGTAGACCCTAATTCCATTGTGCTTTTTACGGATGAAGAAAGATTTGGATTAGAAAGAAGTTTATCTTTTGAATCCTCAAGACGTTTACTCATCTCATTAAACTTGTCTAATTCGACTTGATCATGTTGTAGTAAATAACCTCTTAAAGCAGAGAGCTGTACTTGATAAGCATCTCCACGTTCTTTCAATTCTGTTGCCAGTGGAGAAATTTCTTTTTGTAATGTTTCAGCTTTACGAGATTGGTCAATAGCAAAAAATAAAATAAATGCTAAGGCGATACCAAATAAAGCGCAAATCGTTCCCATCATGAACATAAGTTTTTTTCTGATACTTACAAAATTCATATGATAAAAAGCCTCCTTTGTGAAATCTTAGTATTAGAATTAATTAATGTAAAAAATGAAAGAAAGCTTTACTCCAGTTGGAATAAAGCTTTCTTATTTCCTTTAGGAATTATAGCAGACGGAATGAGAGATAGAAAGATATATTTTAAAGTGAAAAAAGAGAGACTGTAAAACTTTCTTTCCTATACCTTTGAGCTTTTGTCATTTTCACTTTAAGCGTTTGTTTTGAAATGAGAAACGAGAATTTCAAGTTCTTGTACGATTGTTTTCATTTCAGATGATTTGTTAGCCACGATACTCATTTTGTTTACTTGATCACCAGCTGAATGTGCTGTTTGTGATGTTTCTGCAGCAACTTCGTTTGAAATAGAAGCGATATTATTTAAAGCTGCGTTCATTTCTTCAGAGCTTGCAGCCATCTCTTCAGCAGTTGCAGACATTTCTTGCATTTGCGTAGAGACTTTGTTAATGTGGTTAACAATTTCTGAGAATGAAGATCCAGCGGTACGAATAACCGTAATTCCTTCAGAAGCCTCTGCTTGACCTTGTGTCATCATGTCATTTGCTATTTTTGTATCGGCTTGAATTTGATGCAGTAAATGGTTAATGTCAGTTGCGGCTAGTTGAGATTGTTCAGCAAGTTTTCTAACTTCATCAGCAACAACAGCGAATCCTTTGCCGTGTTCACCAGCACGAGCTGCTTCAATAGAAGCATTTAAAGCGAGTAAATTTGTTTGCTCGGCGATATTAGAAATAGATTGAAGTGCAGTATCGATATGATTTGTATGTGTAATGAGTCGCTCAACTACTTGTGATGTAGCGTTAACAGCTTCGTTAATTGTATGCATTTGTGTAATAGATTTCTCAATGACTTTATTCCCATCATCTGCTTTTTCTGAGGTTGTGACAGCTAAACTAGTAACAGAAGAGGCGGCCTCAGCAATACGCTGAACACTCGTTGCCATGTCATCCATTGAGGTTGAACTTTCTTCAATGCTAGAAACTTGTGAACGAATATTGTGTTCAAGAGCATTCATAGTTTCTTGTGTCCTTGCGGTATTTTCCATAGAAGCGGTTGTTTCGATAAATACATTTTCGGAAGCTTCTTTTACACTTGTTGATGTTTGTTGAACTTGTTTTATTATATGCTGTAAGTTAGTGAGCATTTGATTAAAGGAATTTGCAATGTCACCAATTTCATCTTTACTCGTTACGTGTAATCTAGCCGTTAAATCTCCATCTTGAGAAGCTAATTCTTTCAACTTCTCATCAATTTGTCGAATTGGTTTAACGAGTTTACCAGAGAACCACCATGCTAATAAAATAGACGTTAATGTACATGTAATGAGTGAGAAGAAAATAATATATTGAATAAGTGATGAAGAAGACTCGACGTCAGCAATTAATGCGTCACGTTTCTCATTTTCTTCATTTGTATATTTATTAAAACGACCTAACAGATCATTTACATAATCTGTTTGTGCTAAAGCAATTTTAGATGCTTCGTCCCATTTTCCTTCATGCGCAAGAGGTAGTACCTCATTATCTATGACGCTACGCCATTTTCCTCCCATTAAAATGGCTTCTTTCATTCCTTCTGGGAGCTTCTTGTCACTTGTTACTTTCTCTCTAGTATCAGCTAATTTTTTCCCTTCTCGGTTGAACTTATCTAATCCTTTTTGATCATGTGATAGCAAATATTCTTGTAAACCAGCAACTTGTGCCTGGAACCAATCGCCACGTTCTTTTAAAATCGTCGCTCTTTTCGATACATCATTTTTTAACGTTTCGATTTCACTTGCTTGATTCATGGCGAATGAAAGAATAACAATAAGAGCAATGCTAAATAAAGAAGAAATGCTTAAGAGTGTGAACAGTAGTTTTTTTCGAATACTAACATATTTCATCGTTACCCCTACCCTCATTTAAACTGTTTATTATGATTTATAGATATTTGAAGCGGAATTAATAAAAACATTATTATGAAGTTATTAATCTGTTCAATGAAAATTATAGCAGATAATGGAAGGAGTCAGATTGGTATTAGAAAAAGTTCTTAAAATGTATACATTTGTATATCATAAAATCCATAAATAAATATTAGAAATGCTATTGAAATTTGAAATAACATCATGTATACTTCTAATTAGTTGATAACGATTATCAGTATCAACTAAAACATTACTCTTCGTTATGTTGGTCATACCCCTTTTTGACGACGTAAGTCAGAGACGAAATGTTGAAATATCTTGTGTCCTATTCTACAGAATTATGGTAATCTCCAACCTCAACTTATATGCGCGAGCATGCAAAAAGGATCCTATCCGTGAAGGGATCCTTTTTTGCATGCTCGCGCAATTATTGTATATAGACCGGGTATTTGTTCTTCAATTCCTTCTGGGGCAGTAGAAGGGAAGACCCACTTTTGATGAGGTCCCTGTTCTTCAATTAGTTTTTCAATCTTAAAATGTTCTTCGGCGAGTGTTGTAATAATTTCTCCTAATGTCCAGCGACGGATGGTTGTTTTCGGTAACGATTCTTTCTGCGCTTCTGTAAGAAGAATGCTATAAGCAACATCATCTTCAATCAATTCTTCATCGAAATAATTTCCATTGGCCCGAAACGATGGGTGGTCTACTCCTAATAGCTTTGTGTATATTGGATGGTAATCGCGGAGGATAAGTATTCCATCTGGCTTTAGTAGTTGAGAGATTTTGGTGAAAAGTGGTTTTAAATCTAGAAAGTAATGAAGTACACCAAGCTCCAGTAATACGATATCAAATGATTTGGAGAGATTTACATCTAGTACATCAGAAACGATGTAATGAATAGAAACGCCTGCGGCATCAGCAAGTTCATTTGCATATTTTGCATTACTTGCTGAAATATCAACAACTGTTACGTCAGAGCCTAAAAGGGCGAGAGCAACGGCCTTATTCCCTTTTGATCCTAGTAAATTAATAATACGTTTTCCTTTCGGAGATTGTATGTAAGGTAAATAGTGATCTACCTCGCGCATAGGGTCTTCCATGATTTTTTTCGCATAATCCTCCGGTGCCCCATGGCGATTCGTCCAAGCTTCATAAGCAGCTGTATTCCAGCTTTTTTCATTAATAGTGCTTAGTTGTTTTTGGTTCAATGTTATCACTCCTTTTGTGAACGTATAGTTATTCGGCAGGGGGATGGGATTTCCTTTTCTTTCTGAATAAAAGTTTGATTTTTCTGTGATTAAGTCGTACAATACTTTTTATACGTAAAAGCGTTGAAAAGGAAAAGTAGGATGAACACATTCTTTCCAGAGAGCTTCGGTAGCTGAGAAGAAGCAAGAATATTCATTTGAACAATGGCCTTTGAGCTTCGTCCTGAACTTATCAAATGATAATAGTAGGCGGCGACGAGAGTTGGTACTCGTTATCAAAACCACAGTATAAGAGCATATAGCTCCGTACTTGTTAAGGCTAATTATGTGAGTAATTGGCGAAATAAGGTGGTACCGCGACTGTTTATACAGCCCCGCCCTTATCTTTTTTAAGATAAGGGCGGGGCTTTTTTATATTTAAAAGGAGGAATGTAAGATGAGTATTTTTATTGGAGGCGCTTGGCCGTATGCAAATGGCTCGTTACATCTTGGTCATATTGCGAGTTTGTTACCTGGAGATATTTTAGCACGTTATTACCGGGCAAAAGGTGAGAATGTGTTGTATGTTTCGGGCAGTGATTGTAATGGAACACCGATTGCAATTAGAGCAAAACAAGAAGGTGTGACAGCAAAAGAAATTGCTAATAAGTACCATGAAGAATTCCAGCGATGTTTTCGTGATCTCGGTTTTACGTATGATTGCTATACACGTACCGATAGCGAGCATCATCATGAAACTGTTCAAAAAGTTTTTTTACGTTTATTGGAAGAAGGCTATATTTATAAAAAAACAGTGGAACAAGCGTACTGTAAAACGTGTACGCAGTTTTTACCGGATCGTTATGTAGAAGGAATATGTCCACATTGCCATGAAGCAGCAAGAGGCGATCAATGCGATGCGTGTTCAGCTATTTTAGATCCACTCGATTTGTTAGAAAAGACATGCAAGTTATGTGGTAGTACACCATCTGTAGAGGAAACAGAGCATTTTTATTTTGCATTGCATACATTTCAGCAGCAAATTAAAAAAGTTGTAGAAATCGCAAAAGAAAAAGGAACATGGCGTGATAATGCAATTCAATTAACGGAAAGATATGTAAAGGAAGGGTTACAAGATAGGGCTGTATCAAGAGATTTACCAATCGGGGTACCAATTCCAGTGAAAGGGTATGAAGATAAGAAAATTTACGTATGGATAGAAGCAGTGGCAGGATATTATTCAGCGAGTAAATATTGGGCTGAAGAAACAGGAAAAGATGATCATGAGTTTTGGAATAGCGATGCGCAAACATATTATGTACACGGCAAGGATAATATTCCATTTCACTCCATCATTTGGCCAGCGGTTTTACTTGGAATAGGAGAGGAAGCAATCCCGCGTCATATCGTTTCGAATGAGTATTTAACAGTTGAAAAAAGAAAGTTATCTACGAGTAAAAACTGGGCAGTATGGGTGCCTGACATATTAGAACGTTACAATCCAGATTCTATTCGTTACTTTTTAACAGTAAATGCACCAGAAAATCGTGATACTGATTTTTCATGGCGTGAATTCATTTACAGTCATAATAGTGAACTGTTAGGTGCATACGGGAACTTCGTGAACCGGACATTAAAGTTTATTGAAAAATATTATGATGGCATTGTGCCGCAGGGAACTATCAATGTAGAACTGAAGGATAAAGTAGAAGGATTATATAAAAATGTAGGAGAGGCGATTGAGCAAACTACATTTAAGGTGGCGCTAGAAACAATATTCGATGCCGTACGTTTTGCAAATAAATACTTTGATGAGAGGCAGCCTTGGAAAGAAAGAGAAGATAATCCAGTTTCATGTGAAGAAACGATTTATAATTGTATTTATCTTATTGCTAATTTTGCAAATCTCCTTGAACCATTTTTACCATTTTCAAGTGAAAGAGTTCGAAGCACATTGTCGATTGTGAACCGAAATTGGGAACCGCAAAATACGTTGCCGAATAGAATTGATAGCGTGCAGCCATTATTTGAGCGAATCGATGTAAAACAAATTGAGCATGAGATAGAGAAGCTGTATGGAGCGGCAAAATGAGATAGAGAAAAAGACCTTTCAAGTAAATGAAAGGTCTTTTGTTATGCAGTATGATTCTCTTTCTTATCTTTCAAAAAGAAAAGTACAGCAAGGATTACAAGAATAATAGCTGCAATATCATACGTTATTTTAAATGTAGTATTAAAGTTTAAGTACTCTACGAAAGGAGTTTTCACTGCTCCTGCATATATACAAACGGGAATGAGAAGTAAATCGTAAAATTTCTTTTCTTTCATATATCTTATTAGGAAGAAGATACACATAATAGCAAAAAATACGATGCTTAAAATAGTCATTTATACCTCCCGATAAATTTACTTATTTTAATTGCAGTTATATTTTTATCCCGCATTAACGGGCAGTAAGACTCCACCTCAAAATTCAGCGAAAGCGAAGCAGTTAGGTGGGGATCAACTGCCCGTAAAAGCCCGATTGGTGAGGGCTGATAATCAGTGGGGGATGAACAAAACCCCCACTAATTAAAGTTTTACTTTATATAAATTCTGTATTTTTTTCAAGCGCTATGCACGCGATTATGTTTCCTTTCTTTCCTAGCCGTAAGCAGCTGGGGAGTGAAAATTCCAAGCAATATAAAAATAATTCCAATCCACTGCATGAAGGTTACGACTTCATGTACAAGTGTAATAGAAGCGATAATAGCAGTTGGTAATTCAGCTGCACCTAATATCGTGCTAAGTCCTGTTCCAACTTTTGGTACACCGATTGAAAAACAAATGACAGGTACAACAACGCCGAATAATCCGAGGAAGAAAGCATATTTCCATAGACCAGCTTGCAGGGCACCATCTGTTAAAAAGGTCGGCGGGAAGAATAGGCATACGATAAGAGTTGCACTTGTTGTCATAAGAAAGCTTTTCGTATAAGGGGGAACATCTGTAGCAACGCGTCCGCTTGCAAAAACATAGAATGAAAAAGAGACAGCAGCTAATAGTCCAAAGATAATCCCTTTCGTAGAAAAACTTTGTCCGAGGCCTTCAAATATACCACCTGCAAACAATGTACCAGCAAATAAAATAAGGATAGATATGATCTTATCGCGGCTTGGAAATGTTCGATTTGCAATTGCTTCGATAATGACACCAATCCAAGTGAACTGAAAGAGTAGGACGACAGCGATAGATGCGGGTAGCTCTTCTACAGAAATAGCGTAGAAAATTCCAGTCATACTCATTGTTGTTCCGACGGTTAGTAATGAAAAGAATTGTTTTTTTGTTACTTTATGACGTGAAAAGAAAAGAACGAGTAGAAATAGTCCAATCCATCCGAAGACATATTGTCCCCCTAATAGTTGATGTGCTGAAAATCCACTTAGGAATCCGAGTTTGAAAATAGTTGAAAGTATGCCGTAGCTGCAAGCACCGAATAAAACGAGCAATGAATATTTAAACTTATCCATAAAAAATCCTCCTTTTAAGTAATAAAAAACGCCCGCTATCCAAATAAGGATAACGGGCGAACGAAACAGAGTAAGACACTCTACAAAATTCCGCCACTCACACATAAAGTATGAGTTTGGGGTATGTAATTATAGTGAATGCTACATTGCTTTTGGGAATACAATGGAGCATTTTACACCTTGAGCTGTGTTTTGTATTCCGTAAGGAAATTGATGTTTATCTAATATTTGTTTCACGATATATAATCCAAGACCGCTACCTTGTACTAAACCGTGTTTATCAGGGTTTGCACGATAGAAAGGCTCAAATAAATGAGCAAGTTTATCTTCATCAATTTGTGAACCTGTATTTAATACTTCTAATGCGTAACCGTTTGGTTTTTCATAAAGCTTTATATATACGTGCTGGTGGTCAATTGTATAATGAATTGCATTTGAAATAATGTTAAAAATAGCAGTTTGAATAAATTTAGGATCAGCTAAAATTTGTACGTCGTGTTTAATATTAGATTGTACATTTAATTGTTTTACAGATACAAAGTAATCTACTTTCTTCATAACATCCTCAATAATATTAGATAAAGAAATGACTTCTAAATTCGGTTTAAATTGAGGGTTTTGTATTTTGGATAATTCCGACATTTTTTCCGTTAATATGTTAATATCTTGCATCATTTCATAGGAACGTTTTAAATATTTATCTCTATCTTTATAAGCTCCAATTCCGTGAATCATGCCATCTAGTTGTCCCATAACGGCTGCGATTGGTGTTTTTAATTCATGGGATACCATAGACATAAATTCTTTACGAGATTGCTCTAATTGTTGTTCCTTTTTGAGCTCATTTCTTAAATCTTGATTGCTTGCATGTAAATTCTTCACAATATTTGGT
Source organism: Bacillus sp. CH_48 (assembly GCF_038008465.1). Lineage (NCBI taxonomy): Bacteria > Bacillati > Bacillota > Bacilli > Caryophanales > Bacillaceae > Bacillus > Bacillus sp. CH_48. The sequence continues at coordinate 1,982,946 of NZ_JBBOZF010000001.1, forward strand.
ACTTGTGAAGCGGCTACTTGCAAATTAAAATCTGTTTGATCTGTATTTTTGTTAAGTAGTTTTTTATCTGAGAAATCAAGATTCATAATATCTTTTAAAGCATCGCTCATATATTGAAAAGGTTTGGCAATTAGTTTTGTATAAATTAAAGATCCGAGTAGTGATAATGCAAGCATTGTCGCGCCAATATGTGGAGCTAATTGCTGCAACGCATCTGCTAACTTTGGATTATCATTTATATCATTTATTTTACTTGCTGCATTTTGTGTATGTAAGGCATCATTATTAGCGGCTTTCTTTTCTGCTTCTGTAAGCGGATTAGAAGTGCTATTTTTCCCCGAAAGGTTTTGTGTATGTTCTTTTGCTTTTGCAGTTTGGCTAGGCTGCAAAAGGTGATTGATAGCTGTAGAAAGAGATTTATAATCTATAATAGAAGATTGGAAATTGGAAATACTTCCCTCTGACACAGCTTTATTTTGATTCGTTTTACTTTGATTGTTTTGCCTATCTAAATCCGCCTGTTCTGTAGTCGGCGTTCCATTTTCTTTCGCAAAATGTTCTTTATCGTAGTTTGAAGCTAGAAAGTAAATAATTTGATAAAGACAAAGTGATAAAAGAATACAAAATAATAAGGTTTTGATGAAAATATTTTTGGTGATGTTGTCTTTGCTACGATTCGATTTTGTAGCCAATGCCTTTCACCGTTTTAATATAAGTAATTCCTAATTTTTTTCTTAAGTTTTTAATATGTGTATCTATAACTCTTACATCACCATAATGTTCATAGCCCCATACCTTATTCAACAAATCACTTCTTGATAATACTTTTCCTCGATTTTGCAGTAAAGTATAAATAATTTCAAATTCTTTTGTTGTCAATTCAATTTGATTACCATGAACATAAGCTGCATATGCTGTAGAGTTTAACATCAATTCATGGAATTGTAGTATAGTTGCAGCTTCTGCTTCCTTCGTTGCTGCCCTTCTTAATACAGCCTCTACACGCTTAATAAATACAGTGTAATGGAACGGTTTCGTAATATAGTCATCAATACCTAACTCAAATCCTTTAATTTCACTTTCTTCATTATGTAAGCCTGTTAACATAATGATTGGTACATCAGATTGTCCTCGCATAATTTTACAAATACTATAGCCATCTATATCTGGTAACATTACATCGAGGAGGACAAGATCGTATGAATTTTTTTGGAAAAGAAGAATACCTTCTGTTCCAGCACCAACTACATCAACAGTAAAGTTTTGTGCCATTAGAAATTCACGAATTAGTTCTTGTATATCTGGGTTGTCTTCAATCACCAGTATATGCGTCATAGTAACACCTCCTAAATAACGCTTTTTACTGCAATATTCGAATTCATCATTTTTCGAGTGACTCAGATTGTTTATACATATAATAAGCCCCCGCTATAAAATAATCATGAAGGTAGCAAGGGGAATAGTTTAGTGTTACTGAATAGTTCAGAATTACAGTAGTTCTATTATAGTATGTATTATAAAATTTATAAAACATTATAACTGTATAATTTTAATATCTACGTTTATCAATGTTTAAATATCAGCTAATCAAATCTATTCCTATTATATATGTAAATACAGTTGTTTTGCTACTGTAAATGAATAAATAAAATAAGCCAAGACATAAAATTCTTGGCTACACATAAATCTTGTTTTTAGGCTATTTTACAGTGACAGTAGCTTGCTGCTGAACGCGCTCAAATAACCAGTGTATATCATTGTTATACATACGAATACAACCAAGTGTTGTTGCTTTGCCGATTGCTTGATTATTGTTAGTTCCGTGAATTGCATAAGTTGTTCCGTAAGTTCCTGCCATATTTAATCCGAGCCAACGGTCACCAAGTGGATTACGTGGATCGCCGCCTTTAATTTTGCCTGTATAATAAGGGCGGTTTTTAATTTTATTTACGATTTGAAAAGTTCCTTTAGGTGTAGGTGTTGCTGCTTTTCCAGTAGCGACAGTAAAACTTTTTATAAATTTTCCATCCTGATAATAATCCATTTTATTTAACTGAGTGTTTACGATTAATTGATCTTTCGTTGTAGCGGCCTCTGCGCTAGCGAATGGAAGAGTTAAAAATCCTAATGATAATAGTGCGCTTAATAATAATTTTTTCATTGTTATTCTCCTTTTACTATCGTAATAGTCTTACATACAATGAAGTTGTAATCCTCGTAAAGCTTTATTTACATTTTCATCTAATGTTTCAAAGAATGCAGTGATTTTGCTGTTGTGTTTGTTGTTTTTATCAATAAGTAATCTTTCATTTAATAAAAGCTCACCACGTAGTCCAAAACTTTGAACTTGAATATTTAGCTCATCTTCATTTTCAGAAATGATTGGTAAGAAATAATGAAAAGCTTTTGTTGGAATGATGTAGCTTTTGCCAATCATGCTTTCTTGATTTGAATTAATCCATTTTTTCGTGACAATTTTAATATTCTTTTTTGAAACGATAAAAGATAGTGTTGTAGATTTTGTTAAACTTACGTCAAATTCACTTGTTTCACACATGTGTAAATTAAAAACGGTTTCATTTTGATGAGATTCAACATTTGTATTAATAAAATCGTGCATTTTATATGCTTCCATTTCGTATTCACCCTTTTTTCAATTTCGAAAACGACTTATATTTATTCAAATTAATGCTTAGTCATATATTGGTTAAATTTTTCAACAAATTCCGATATAATCTTACAATACGTATATGAAGCTAATATGAAGTTAGGATGAGTTTGTGGTGGTTTTTTATTGAGAACAAAATTAGAGGGGTTTTTAAGTGTTAAAAAATGGATAAAATTTGCATGATATTAATGCGTCTTTTTGTTATTTTGACTTAAAAAATGATTTTTACTAATTAATAAAGAACAGAAATCATTAGTGTGACCCTTACAAAAATGTAATAAAAATGTAAGCTATTGTGATAGTTATTTCGACAATTTTTTTATACAATAATAGTAAGAAGTTGTACGTGATTGAAAGGAGAGATGACATGGAATGGATTCATGAATTATTTCAGCAATACGGGTACTATGTTGTACTTGTCGGCTTGCTGTTAGAATATATTGCACTTCCGTTTCCGGGAGAGCCCACATTAGCATATGCGGGATTTTTAGCGCAGAAGGGTGATTTAAGTTTACCGATTTTAATCATTCTATCCTTTATTGGGACAAGTGTAGGAATGACGATTCAATACTTTTTAGGAAATAAATTAGGTATGCCTTTCATTCAAAAGTATGGAAAATACGTATTTTTAACACAAAGAAAAATTGATTTAACGAGAATGTGGTTTGATAAGTATGGGTACTTCCTGATTTTTATTGGTTTCTTTATTCCTGGTGTACGTCATTTCACAGGATACTTTGCAGGAATTATTAATTTACCATTCCGTCGTTTTGCCATTACAATTTATTCAGGCGCTCTATTTTGGGTATCATTCTTCTTAATCGGTGGTTACTGGTTAGGTGGAAACTTACATGATATCTTTGGAGCGTTAGAAGGTCATATCGGTAAAATCATTTTTGGAGTGATTGTGATTGTAGCGGTTACGTTAAGTATTCGTTTCCGTAAGCAGTTAAAACGAGTATTACTACAAAACGCAAGCTAATATGAAATCCATTCTATGTCAGAATTTAGGAGAGCAGTGCAAAAGCACTGCCTTTTTTATTTTATCCCGCTATTTGCCGGGCGGTAAGACCCACACCTCAAAATTCAGCGGAAGCAAAGAAGTTAGGTGGGGGCCCTGTTGCCCGTAAAAGCCCGATTGGTGAGGGTTGATTAAAATTTTACTTTATATTCCAATCTATTTTTAACTTTCCTTTTAGCTGATTTCCACTAACTATAATGTAATAAGTTCCTGTCTTAATTGCCGCGAAATGATATGTATTAGGGCCAGCTGGAGCTAAGTAATTTTCTTCCTCTTGAAATTCACTAGCCATTTTTACGTCTCCCATGTAGCCATTCGAATTTTCAGCTCGTGATTCAATGGTGAATTCTAATATGTCACCTCGTTTTAGTTCAATTGGGACTTTATGTTCACCACTAAAATGTTGAAAAGATGCTTCGAAAGAGTTATCTGTTTTTGTTTCGACCCATTGTTCTTTTGATGTTCCAAACCTTTCTAAATCTACTAATTTGATTGTAATAAATATAATAAACATAATGCTTGGTACGAAATATTGTACCCACTTAAATTTTGTTGCTATGACTGTAAATAAAAAGAAAGAAAGAGAACATACTGCTCCAATTGATCCGAGTAACAAGAACTGTATTAGACTAGCTTCTTTAAATATTAGGAAGGGAAGAAAAAATAAATAGCCGCAAAAAATATAAAGTAATATTGTCTTCATTCTTGTATGTGTTTTTAATTTCAATTTATCGATGCAAATAGAACAAAAAATTGCATATGCAGCAAGAATAGGAACGAAGGGAACAAATAGTAGTTCTCGTAATCCAGCTAAGAAACTATATAATGTTTGTTGACTAGTTGTTAAGAGAAGCGTGCTAATAAGTGATAATAACAAGAAAGTCGCTGTAAGCTTAGTAAGAATATAGGAAAAAGTAGATATTTTATTCATATGTCACTTCCTTTGTTTAATATTTCACATTCATTATATAGGTTATTTCCATCATAATACATATTTATTTTTGTCAATTATTAACGTCAAAATGACAATTATAATTGACAAAAATAAGGATATTATTTACAATTTTAATTAAATAAATGAAAAAGAGGGAAGACATGAAGCTTCAAAATCGAGTGAGGGAATTGCGAGCAAAGCATCGTTTATCACAAGGGGATTTAGGGAAAGCGATTGGATCATCACGGCAAACGATTAGTTTAATTGAGCGCGGGGATTATGCACCATCTATTGTATTGTCGTTAAAAATCGCACAAATTTTCAATGTATCGGTGGAGGAAATATTCACGTTAGTGGAGGGGGAAGAGGATGATGAAGAGTAAACGAAAAAAACAATTTGATTCTGTGGGGAAAATAGCATTAAGTATGATGGGTGGCTTTTTAACGTCTTATATAGCTTTAAATTTACTCTCGGATGAACCGAGAAAATTATCATCCAATACATTTATAGGCATATGTACTATTTTTGGAATCTTAATGATGTACTACACTTGGAAGAATACGCGTATGTTAGCGGAGGCACGCGATGAAGAAGAGAGCGTACAAGGCAGAAAATTAGGCATTATAAGTATATATTTACGTGTAGGTGATATAGTGACGCAGGCATGGTTTGTATATGCAGTTATTACATGTAGACGTGCACTGTTGCAGGATACTAATGTTTCATTTGCGGTGTGGAATTTAGTAGCTTCTATTGTTTGTTTAACTACTGTAGTGATTATCGGGCTCATAACAAAAAATCGTTATAATAAGCTATACCCTGAACAAGGTGTAACGTATATGGAATCTATGAAAATGTGGACGAAAAACGCAGATGAAGGATTAAAGCACATTGTGCATGAGGCTGGATATAAAGCGTATGAATTTACGAATACAATATTGGCATATGTATGGTGGGCTGCCGTTATATATACAGCTGCTAGTGATATCGATTTTGTGTTAATTGGTTTAATCTCATTTATTTGGATATTGCATCTCGGGAAGTTCATGTACGAAATGCAGAGAAAAATGATTTATTAAGGGGAGAAAAAGGTGGATATTTTAAGAAGGCCAGCTGGCTCAATGACAGTGGCGCTAATTCTGTCCATTTTATACGGAGTAATCCGAACTGGGAAATTAGAAGTAATTTTGAACCTATGGGCAATAGTTGGAATTTCATTGTTAGTGTTAGCCATTCATGAGCTAGGACATGTAGTATTTGGTGTAATAGGTGGTTTAACATTTAAATTTATGACAGTAGGACCCATTACTATTCAAAAAGAAAAGGGAAAATTACGCATTCGAGAAAATAAATTATGGGCGTACTTTGGAGGTGTTGCAACATTAGTACCACCTTCTATAGAGACACCGAATCTTTCGAAAAAGTGGGCGTGGCTCACTTTAGGTGGACCGATTACGAGTTTACTATTTGGTATTACTTCCGGTTACATATACATGGTGAGTTATTATCAATATCTTTTATATTTTTCCTTTTTCCATTTTGCAATCTTTGCGGTTACAATTGTGCCGATAAAAGGAATGCTTATGAGTGATGGGATGCAATTTCTTATTTTAATTAAAGATGATGAAAGAGCTAGAAATCACTTATATGAGATTCAAATATCGAGTGAGTTATTTAGTTATAAAAGACCGAAAGATTGGGATGAAAGATTAGTAGAACTTAGTGAGGAGAAAATAAAAGAGAATAAAGGGATAAGGGAGATAATGAGTAGACTTATGCTCGTCTTTTTTGCTCGTGCAGATCAAGAGGGAATGGAAAGAGCGATACCGTATATAGAACGAATTGTTCAATTACCTGTAACGAAAGAAAATAAGTTTTTCGTTAGTAGTTTTCATAGTTGGTACCTTTTATATAAAGCCCTTTATCAGATGGATAGTCTTTCTTTGCAAGAAGCAAAGGAACATGCAAAGGCTATTACAAAAATGGACCTAAGTGGATATTACCGTACACAAGGGATTATTAAATATGTAGAGGGCAATATGGAAGCGTCCCGTACTTATATGAAGAAAGCCGATCAAGAATTAAAGAGCGCCGAGAAGAGTGAGATGGGATATTTACAATTAGAAAGAGAATGGTTTAAGCAGCTGAAAGAGAGGGTATCTTACGATGGGTGAGGTATCCTCTTTTTTATATGTCATCTTATGCCGTTCCATAAACAGCCTAGGGCGAGTAAAATGAGATAAGAAGAGCAAAGCTTGGAGGAAGTAAATATGGAAATTTTATCAATTATTTTGATAGTCTTGCTCATTTATGTTGTTTTTAAAGTAGCATATGTAGCATTAAAGATACTCGCGATCCTATTGATTATCTTTTTAATCGTAGAGTTCGGCAGTAAGTTGCTTGGGGGATAGGGTATGTTGTACGTTTTGGATGTCTAAGGTTGTCGTTAAATCGATATCTTGTGCCGAATCGTTGATATAATGAAAAAATCGTTGATATAAGTGGAGAAACGATCGATATATTTGAAAAATCGTTGATATATTTAAGTGAATACGAAGTGGGGTATGTGGAAAAGAAGTTGCCGTTGGGTAGCTTCTTTTTATTGTAGTGCCGGTGTATGCAAACCAACATAAAAAAGCTGGAAGAATTCCTTCCAGCTTAAGAGTTACTTTCAATTTGGCGACCGCTATCTTCTTCATTGTCTTGTAATAGGTTGAATACGTCTGCTAAGCAGAATGCAATGAACCAAGTCCATAGACCGTGGAAGAAAGCTGAGCTTAATTGAAGTGGTAATGTATAGTTTGTCATTGAGTAGGAAATACATCCACCAACGATTCCAATCATTGTTAATAACATTGTTTTCTGAGCATTTTCTTCTGGATTGAAGAGGAAGTAAATGTATCCGCCTAAAATTGAAGCGCTTACAAGTGTTTCGATTCCATTAAAAATGATATTCTCTCCAAGCTGTGTGTTTGTCCAGAAACAAATCGTACCGCCGATAATAGCAAACAGGACAGCTATTGTATATCGTATATATTGATTCATATGTTCATCTCCCTATGTAATAAGATGATTTGGAAGTCAAAAAGGTAGGTATAGTATATTGAAGTGAGTTTTAATTGTACGTATCTTTTTATAAAAAGATCATTGAAGAGTAACTAAGATGATCGGTTGTTTAAACCGTTACGTGTATGGTGTCTGAAATATACCCGACTGCTCGTTTCTTTTTGCTTGTAAAATAAGAGAAACTTCCAAGTCTATATACTCTTTTTTTGTGAGTCTGCTTTCATTATAACACATTTAGGGACATAATAATAGAATTATCTGATTTTGTAATAAGTGTAAAAAATAAAAAGCGTAAGGAAATACCATTAACAATGCAGTTTAGTGGAAGAAGGATTTTAATTTATTATGATGAAATATGTAATCAAGGTGAGATCTAAGAAGGAGGCTTAAATACAATAAAAAATGTTTTGTAGCATGAATGTAAGGGAGGGGAGCTAACTTGGAGATCACAACAGAAAGATTAATAATTAGACCTTTTAAGAGTACTGATTTACAGGATGTATTTGCTATTTATAATAATGATGATACATGTAAGTTCCTATTACATAATAAGTGGACTCATGAAGACATGCAGAAAAGATTTAATAAGAAGCTAGCAAACAATGCACTTACTGAAGAATCAATATTAAGTTTGGCAGTTATATACAAGACTAAAGTAGTTGGTGATTTATCCGTATGGTACACAAATATGAAGGATACTGTTGAGATTGGTTATAGTTTTTCAAATGAAGTAGTTGGAAGAGGTTTGGCAACAGAAGCAGTAAGTAGTTTGGTATTTAAATTATTTAATGAATGTAATGTACATCGTATACAAGCTAATCTTGATGCACGTAATACAGCTTCAAAAAAATTGTGTGAACGAATAGGTATGAGAAAGGAAGCCCATTTCATACAAGATTTTTGGAATAAAAATGAATGGACAGATAGTTTTGTATATGGAATGCTATCCTCCGATTTGTAGTAATAAACTTCGTGATTTTATTATGCTAAAGGGTGCGTTAGTTGAATAACAAAGGGCATAACATAGTATATATGACTAATATGTTATGCCCTTTAATGTATTAACCTTTTTTATATACGTTTGAAACGGCCGACAATTTCAACTGTTTCAGTAATGTTCATAAATGCTTTGTTATCCACTTGACGGATAATACGTTTCATTTCGCCTAACTCATAGCGAGTCACGACAGTGTAAATCATTTTTTTCTTATGGTTTGTATAGCCGCCGACAGCGTCTACCATTGTCACCCCGCGTATGCCGTGATGTAGTAGTGCGCTTTTTATTTCCTCGCCTTTTTCTGTAATAGTCATTATCGTTAATTTAATATGTTTCGTATGCACAGCATCGATAACTTTGCTGACTACAAATCGACTAATTAACGTATAAAGTGTAATATCCCATCCGAAAATAAAACCTGCTGCGACAAGTAAGATTAAGTTGAATACAAATATGATTGCTCCAATTGAAACATCTCGATATTTTGCTACAATCAATCCAACAACATCAAAACCACCTGTTGAAGAAGCAAATCGGAATATAATTCCTGAAGCTGCTCCGCAGATAACACCACCGAATACAGAAGAAAGTAAAATATCGTCTGAAACTTGGTGTACCGGGATAATATTCATCGCTAAAGATGACACAGCTACAAAGTACGCTGTTAAAAAGGTTGTCTTCTTGCCTAAGTAAAAGTGACTTAAAATAAGAAGAGGAATGTTTAGTAAAAAGATAAGTGCACCGATATTGTAGTGCATTAAATAACCGATAATCATCCCTACACCAGCGAATCCACCGCTAATCATATTATGCGGGATAAAAAACATATTCATAGAAATTGCATACAAAATAGAAGCTATAAAAATAACAACCAACTGTATCATAAATTCTAAATGAAATGTTTTAGCTGCTGGGAAGGATAAAAAGGCGGTGTCGGGAACGTAATCGGCGTCTCCTAGTTGACCCATAGTATGTTTCATCTCCATATTCATTTTTGATTACAAGAAGAGAATAAAGGTTTTTTCAAAAACTGGCAATAGTTTTATTATAATGCAAAAATTTTATAAATTTCTAATAAATCAAGCCTATTCATTGATGTGCGTGAATATACTAAAGAAAGCGAATACAACGTTTCTTAATTATTGTTTTCTTGAGAAAATATGCAAAATACTTTTTTTGAAAATAAAAGGAAATAGAGAATGTTTGCCTAATGTGCTAAAATGACCTTATTAAGGATGTGAAGCGATGGAATTTTTATTGCAGGATGCAATTTTATATATATCGTTTGTAACGACGGCACTTTGTTTATTAGAAGTTTTCTTCCTTGCTAATGTTTCTCGCTTTGTGCGTCAACAAGCATCAAGCGGTAGACAAAGAGCTTTTGCGTTAGTTGATACATGTGAAGATAGTGCGGGAAATGTACCGCTATTTTCTATTTTTTATAAATATGGAATGATTCGTTCTGTACGTAGACAAGAATCAAGTGAAGAGAATGATGAGGTCGGTCCGTATACACCAATGTTTCGCTAAATAATTACGAAACATTGGAGGAATGAACATGTTAAAATCATACCGAGCTGTGCTCGTTAGTTTATCATTATTACTTGTTTTTGTTTTATCTGGCTGCAGTAATGCAGCCCCAATTGATGCACATAGTACTGGGATTTGGGATCATTATTTCGTATATCCAATCTCGTTTATGATTCAATTTGTTGCTCATCATATACCTGGAGCTAGCTTTGGGATTGCAATCATTATTATGACGCTCGTTATTCGTTCAGCAATGATTCCATTAGCTGTTTCACAATATCGTAGCCAAGCGAAAATGAAGAAAATGCAACCTGAATTGCAGAAGCTAAAGAAAAAGTACGGTGATGTAGGCAAAGATCTTGAAAAACAAAAGCAGTATCAAAAAGAAATGTCAGAGCTAATGAAATCAGGCGGTTGGAATCCACTTGCTGGTTGCTGGCCAATTTTTATACAAATGCCGATTTTCTCTGCTTTGTATTATGCGATTAGCAGAACGGAAGAGATTCGCACATCTTCTTTTTTATGGGTGAACTTAGGACATGCAGATCCATATCATATATTACCGATTATTGCAGCGTTAACGACATTTATTCAGATGAAAGTTTTCCAATCTAATATTACACCTGGAGAACAAGTACAGATGCTAAAGATACAGCAAATTATGATGCCGGCAATGATTCTATTTATGGGGTTTGCGGCGCCATCAGGACTTGTATTGTACTGGATAACAGGTAACTTATTTACAATGACACAAACAATCGTATTAAGAAAAATAATGGAACGTGAAGAGTTACAATTACAAAAAGCATAGAGAAACACCGCTCATTATGAGCGGTGTTTTTTATTCGAAACGTTAAGGGAATTTTAAGAAACCAACATTACTATTGGCATTGTATACGAAAGTGTACATGCTTTAGAAATATGAAGGAGGAAATTTCCTATGAAGAAGAAAACAGTTGGGTATTTAGCGATTGCAGGTGCTTTATCATTCGGAATCATTGGAGGAGTCGGTATTCCGGCATTCGCGGCAACGAATACTCCAGCAGCTGAACAGTCTACAAAAACGGCGAAAAAGGATTTGGATGACGCTACAAAACAAAAAGTAAAAACAATTATGGACGATACAAAGAAACAGTTAGAGAAACTAGGTGTAAAGCTTCCGGAGAAAGAGAAGCGTAAAGACATGTTTGCAGGATTAGATGATCAGGCGAAAGCAAAAGCGAAGTCGATTTTAGAGCAAAAGAAATCTGGAAAATTAACGCATGAGCAAGCAAAAGAGGAATTAACAAAGCTAGGCGTGAAAATGCCGGAGAAAGGTAAGCATGGAGACATGTTTGCTAACTTAGATGAACAGGCGAAAGAGAAAGCGAAGTCGATTTTAGAGCAAAAGAAATCTGGAAAATTAACGCATGAGCAAGCAAAAGAAGAATTAACAAAATTAGGTGTGAAACTTCCAGAAAAAGAGAAGCGTGAAGACATCTTTGCGGGATTAGATGAAGCAACAAAAACAAAAGCAAAAGCGATTTTAGACAATGAAAAGAAACAATTAGAGGAATTAAATGTGGATCTTCCGCATCACAAGTTTTTTATGAAAAAAGAAGATAAATAATTGATTTATGTATCTTTCGTGGGGCAACCGGAAGGTACATGCGAGGACCGATTTCTACTTATAGAAATCGGTCTCTTTTAATGATTCAATAAGATTCTTTTCATTGTTAGTATGTATCCGAAGACGCAGTAGAAGATTGCAAAACCGATAAACACTTCCGTATATTGATATTTACCCAATACGTAGAAGGAAACAGCTGGTATAATAGCTACCGCTAAAATGCTATAACCAGGATACTTGTTTCGATACATGATAGCGAATAGAACAGAGAGAAACGTAGCGATGATACAAAAGACAGCAATCATTATTGGTACACCTCCTAAATGAATTATACCATTTTTAGGGAATTAGAGAAGTTTTGTATCTTCTGTTATAATATAAGAAGAGAAATATTTCCTATGTTATATAAAAAAATATATTGATTTTTTCTAACAATTCAATATAATGAACAATAACTACAAAATTCGACATCAAGAAGTGATGATGAGGACACGATTAATTTTTTACGATTCCCAGAGAGGGAAGCCTTTGGCTGTGAGCTTCCTAATACGGAAAAATAGATTACCACCTCTGAACTGCAGCAGTGAACGAACATCTAGTAATTGCTTGCCGGCAAAAACCGTTATTTAGACTTGAGAAATTGGTGAAGTGTGTTACTTTGCGAATTGAAACAAGGGTGGAACCACGAATACAACACTCGTCCCTTTTTTAGGGAGGAGTGTTTTTTTATTTCATTTTTGCATCACACTAGAATTGGAAGGAGGATACGCAGCATGCATCATGATGAGAAGAACAAAATTGGTTTAACAGTAGCACTTTCTATCGTAGTAGGAACGATTATCGGGTCTGGTGTATTTATGAAACCAGGAAGCGTATTAGATTACTCAGGGAGTTCTAATATGGCCATTCTTGCTTGGGTAATTGGTGGTCTGTTGACGTTAGCGAGTGGTTTAACAGTAGCCGAAATTGGAGCGCAAATCCCGAAAAATGGTGGGTTGTATACGTATTTAGAGGAGATTTACGGAAGTTTTTGGGGATATTTATCAGGCTGGATGCAAACAATTGTTTATGGACCAGCTATTATCGGAACATTAGGTTTATACTTTAGTTCTTTAATGATTAATTTTTTCTATTTAGATAAAGTGTGGAATTTACCAATCGCAATCGGAACAGTTGTGTTCCTTGGCTTTGTAAATAGTATGGGAACAAAATACGGAGGTATCGTTCAAACAATCACGACAATTGGGAAAATGATTCCGATTGTATTAATTGTCGTGTTAGGTTTTTGGAAAGGAAACAGTGATATTTTTAACGTAGTAGTGCCGATATCAGAAAATCAAAGTATCGGTATGGCAATTTTAGCAACGTTATTTGCTTATGACGGCTGGATTTTACTTGCTTCGATTGGTGGAGAAATGAAGAATCCAACAAAGTTATTACCGAAAGCAATGACAGTGGGGATTTTAATCGTAACTGCTGCTTACGTATTAATTAACTTGGCGTTATTAAATGTATTACCAGCAGCAAAAATTGTAGACCTTGGAGAAAATGCAACAGCGACAGCTGCTGGTATGTTACTTGGAGAATATGGTGGGAAAATTATTAGTATCGGTATTATCGTTTCTATTTTCGGTTGTTTAAATGGAAAGATTTTAACGTTCCCACGTATTCCAATGTCTATGGCAGAACGTGGACAACTTCCATTTGCTAAGTTTATTGCAAAGGAAAGTCCGAGATTTAAAACACCAGCAAATGCGATTACTGTTGAAATCATTTTAGGAATTATTTTAATGATTATTAGTGATCCAAATAAGCTATCTGAGATTTCCGTATTCATTATTTATATTTTCTATGTAATGACGTTTATTGGTGTCTTCATTTTAAGGAAACGTAATAAGAATAAAGAGCGTGCATATAGTGTACCGTTATTCCCAATCGTACCAATCGTTGCGATTTTAGGTTCGTTCTTTGTAATCGGTAGTGCGATTATTAATGATCCGGTAAGTTGTTTCTTATCAATTGGAATTGTCTTTACGGGACTTCCGGTGTATTGGTACTTGAATAAGAAGAAAGAAACAGAATGATGGAAGGGTAGGCGTATAATACGCCTACCTTTTTTACTGTAAAAAAATTGTACTTGCGTCCACTTTCTATTTTGGTTACTATAGTCGTAGTAACCAAAATAGAAAGCGTGGGGAAAGACTTGAATTTTCGTGTTTATATTTTAGCTATCGCGGCTTTCGTAGTCGGAACGGTTGAGCTAATTATAGGAGGAACGCTCGATTTAGTTGCCAATGATTTAGGAGTATCTATTAGCGCAGCTGGTCAGCTTATAACAATATTTTCGGTAGTATTTGCTTTGTCAGGTCCAGTTTTATTAGCTTTGACAGGGAAGTTTGAAAGAAAAACATTGTATGTTGGAGCATTATCGATTTTCTTAATCGGAAATATTATTTCGGCATTTAGTGTGAATTACGGAATGCTAATGTTCTCAAGGGTTATTTGTGCGGCGAGTGGTTCATTAATTATTGCACTATCGGTAACACTTGCTTCTAGTGTAGTAGAACCGCATTTTCGTGCGCGTGCAATTGGAATCATTTTTATGGGAATTAGTGGATCACTTGTACTTGGAGTACCGCTCGGTCTTGTACTCGGAAATGCATACGGATGGCGTGCGCCATTTGTATTGATTTCAGTATTAACAGTTATGGCAATTGCTTGTATTTCATTGTTCTTAACGAAAGTACCACCGACATCGGTATTATCAATAAAAGAACAACTTGCTACTTTAAAAGATAAAAAAATTGTAAGTGCACAGTTAACATCATTTTTGTTTTTAACGGGGCATTTAACATTGTATGCATATTTAACACCGTTTTTAAAAGATGTTATGCATGTTGAAGCAAATTGGATTAGTGTGTTTTACTTCATTTTCGGAATCGCAGCAGTAATCGGCGGTGGATTCGGTGGATGGCTTGCTGATAAATGGGGATCGAAGAAAAGTATTATCTCGATTATTATCGTATTTGCATGTGCAATCTTCATGTTGCCATTAATGACATTCTCATTCCCACTCTTCATCATTATGATGGGACTTTGGAGTATGCTGAGCTGGGCGATTTCACCAGCACAGCAAAATTATTTAATTGAAATTGCACCGGAATCAGCTGGTATCCAGCAAGGTTTAAATAACTCTGCGCTTCATTTAGGAATTGCACTCGGTTCAACAGTAGGCGGAGTTGTTATTGAAAAATCATCTGTTATATATAACGCTTGGGTAGGCGGTGGCTTTATTATATTAGCACTGCTTTGCGCGATTTTCTCGATTACGAGAGGACGCTCTACTCAGTTTGCGAAAGGAGAATCTATCGTTTGATAGGTTCTTTTTTTATTTGTAAAAAATTGCAGGTTTTAGTAGGGAAATGGAGAAAGGGTGTATAGCGAGGTGAGGTATATGTATACGAATTTTTCAATTATTGGTCTTCTAATTTCAATGCTCCCTTTGTTTCTTATTATTCTTGCACTTAGATGGGTTCGTTTCATCTATAAAAATTCAGAGAAACAGGTAGAGCAAAATGAGAAAATCATTGAGCTGTTGATGGAGATAAAGGAACAAAACGAAAAGGAGTCTAAGTGAAAAACTAGACTCCTGTTTATTATTTAATTAGTATCTTAACTTCATCAACAAACTCTTAATTTCCTCATCTTCCATAAAGAGATCATGGTGTTTTTGAGTAATCTTTGCAAGTGCAACGTCGTGATAGAAAAATTCTGTAAAGAACTTTACGAAAGGTTGTGACATTGTTTTCATCGCTTGCCATGACTCTTGTTCTACGCCAGCAAATAAAATTTCACGATCGTCAACGATGAGTAGCAAGTAGCGCTCTAATGCATTAGGCTCTTCAGCTGGGATTAGAAAATGCATGTTTTCTAAGTCTGTTTCTACTTCTCCAACAATAAGGGATTCAATTTGAACACCTTGTTTTGCTTTTTGTTCTAGTAAAGGAAGATATTCTAAAAGAGTATCATTCCAAGCTGAAATACGGATTGATTCTTTTGCACTTTCAATGAGTTCTTTACTTTGAACTCGAATAGAAGATTGCATCTTTAAGCTCCAAACACGGTCATCTGTAAATGATTTTTTTGATATATTTGTTTCCAGTTCCTTAATATTTGATTGAAATTCTGTCGTTAATTTTTCAATTGCTAGCTTTAGTGGTAATGCTGTATACAATTTTTTCTTTTCTGAAACAGAATCCATTACCATTCCTTTATCGATTAGGCGTGCTAGTACTTCATATATTTTTGCTTTTGGAACACCTGAATGCTTCACAATTGTTGTAGCATCTAATGGTTCATTGCTTGATACGACAACTTCATAAGCTTGGCTTTCATATTGTGAGAAACCGAATTTTTGTAACATAGTTCCCTCCGAACGAATGAGATTATATTTTAAGGATAATGAACTATTTGTTTTTGCACAAGTGGTAGTCCGTTTTCTAATTGTATTAAGGTGAGAATTAATTTCAATTTTTTAATTTTATCTATTATACTTAATATAATGATTAATAATATTTCAATTTAATGCGAAGGGGATGCTGGGGGGAAGATGTTAAGAAGTTTACGTTTAAAAATTGCGGTAGTGTTTTCAGTACTTATTTCTATGATGTTCGTAATATTGGGTACAGCTGTGTATCAATTACAGAAAGAAAAGGAAGTGCGTTCCTTAGACGAGTATTCTCAAAATGCGATGGATCTTGTGACAGAGCAACTTACGACATTTGTTCAAAGAACGGATGAAGATATGGGGTATTACGCGAACAGTGAGATGATTCGTAATATGCTTCAAGGTGGGGTTACTCCAGAAGAGGAAGCGTTTTTAACGAAAGAGTTTGCGGAGTATAAAAAGAATCATCCTGGTATTTTAGATTTATATATTGGTACGAAAGATAAAAAAACATTAAGTGCCAATCTTGCTGAAGGTGGGCAAGTGCCAGAAGGATATGATCCAACGACAAGACCATGGTATAAAGATTCAGAGGCTGATGTAAAAAAGGTCCATTGGGGACAACCTTCTTATGAAATTGCAACAGGAAAGTTAAGTGTAGGTGTTTCTAAAGCAATTACAGCTCAAGATGGATCTGTATTAGGCGTTGTTGCGATGGATGTATCGCTTGGGACGATTCAGAAGTTGCTTCACAATATTCAATATAATAATGACGGAGAAATGTTTATTATAAATGATAAAAATATGGCTCTTGTTTATCCAGAAAAGATAGGGAAAGATGTTTCTAAAGAGCCACTTATAAAGAGCTTAAATAAAGAGGTAACAAAATATGCGGTCACTACAATAAAAGGTGAAGATGTAGTTGTTTATAGTCAATCATTTGATACGATGAAATGGACGATAGGAATCTTTTATCCGAAAGAAACGATCGATGGGCTATTAAATAGTACGAGAAATACAGTCATTATGATGGCGTGTATTAGTTTATTAGTTGGAATCGTAGCTTCCTACTTGTTCTCAAGAAGATTAGCAAGACCACTGCAATTATTAAAGAATCACGTTCAAAAAGTAGCAGAAGGGGATTTAACGCTGCGAATGAAGGTGACAAGTAAAGATGAAGTTGGAGAGTTGACGAAGCACTTTAATGATATGGTTGAACAAATGAATGAAATGGTAAGTAAAATTAAAAACAGCGTATCAACAGTGCAACAATCAACGAATAGTTTACATTATTTAACGAACGAAACAGTAGCGGCTAGTAGAGAAGTTTCCGGAGCAATGGATGATGTGAGCGGGGGAGCTTCTACTCTTGCGAATAGTGTGGATGAAGTTTCAGCTCAGCTCGAGAATATGGCAGAGTCAGTGGAACAAATGAATAGCTCCGTTGGTGAAATAAAAGGAGTGACTGGCAAAGCGGAAGAGGCATCTAAGCAAGGATTAAATACAATGAGGAACTTAGTCCGTACGAGGGGACAATCATCTTCGATTGTTGTTCATACAGAAGAAGCATCGGATAAGTTAGAACAAAGAGTTGGATCGATTCAAAATGTTGTTGAGCTTATAAAAGGTATTTCGGATCAAACAAATTTACTTGCTTTAAATGCCTCGATTGAAGCTGCCCGTGCAGGTGAGCAAGGTAAGGGATTTGCGGTTGTTGCTGAAGAGGTTCGGAAATTAGCGGAACAATCAAAAGAGGCAACAGGAGAAATCACAACGATGATTGGTGATGTGCAATTAGAAGTAAAAAGGGTTGTAGAAGTTGTAAGTAAATTGAAAGACATTGCAGATGTGCAAAATAAAGTGACGACAGAGGCAGAAATGGAGTTCCGCACAATTATGTCAGTTGTAAATACGATTAGTACTTCAGTTGAAAAAATTGTAGAAGAGGTACATAACATAGGTTACGAGCAAGGAGAAATTACAGCGGTAATGCATACAATTGCTGGTACGAGTCAAGAAAGTGCAGCTGTTTCTGAAGAGGTACATGCTGCAACGGAATCACAGGTTAATCATCTAGAAAAGGTAGCCCACACGATGGAAAGTTTGACAGAGCATATGAAAGATTTAGAAAGATTAGTTGAGCAGTTTAAAGTGGAAGAGTAACATATTAGTAAAATGATGAGGATTTCGGTAAAATAGACAATGGATATATAAGAAGCGATTATAGGAGGAAGACTACTATGGCAATTGTTGACGTATCGATTATTCCGGTAGGAACAGGTAATCCAAGTGTTAGTGAATATGTAGCAGAAGTACAAAAGGTGCTAGAGAAAAATGCGGATCGCGTGAAGTATCAATTAACACCGATGAATACAATTATTGAAGGAGATCTTCCTGTCATTCTAGAAGTAATTCAACAAATGCATGAAGTTCCATATACGAAAGGTGCACAGCGTGTTGCAACAACGATTCGTATTGATGATCGTCGTGATAAAGTAAGCACAATGGAGAAAAAATTAAACTCTGTCCGATCAAAATTATAAGAAAAAGCAGCGATCTTCGCTGCTTTTTTCATATAGGAGGTAAATAAAATGAGTGAAAAGTTTAACGAGCAGTTTGACGGTTTACTAGAGAAATACACTGAGCTGTTACTTGGCGAGAGTAATGAAGAGCGAAAAGAACAGGTAAAGAAGTGGGCACTTTATTCTTACATAGCGAAGACGATGCCAGCTTTAGTGAAGCATTGGAATGAAACTTATCCAGATGCGAAAGAAGAGATGGTACAGTTAATTACGGATATTAAAAGGCTGAATGAGGAGAAGCGAAATGAGAATTAAAAAACTTAGGTGATGCTACTTTAAGTTTTTCTTATTAATATCCTTATATAATTTACATGGAATATTAAGGGTTTTATAGGCATGTCGAATATTTTCGGTATGCCTATTTTTGCCCTAGTAAACCCGTTTTTTCTAAATGTCGAAAAATATTCCCTTCATATTTGCATGCGAGAATATAGGTTTTTAAATGTTTTTATAGTATTTTATAAATTATCTAAATAATTATTTGTATCCAATAATTTTAAACAGTGATATAATTTTGAAGAGGGGTAAAAAACAGATAAATTACAGTCATAGGGGTGAATTACATGGAACAATTAATGCGAAATTCGTTTCTTTTCTTATCTAAAAATAAAGCGCTAACAAAACTGGCTAAAAAGTACGGTTTACGCTTTGGTGCAGGTCGCTTCGTCGCAGGGGAGACGATTGAATTAGCGACAGCTGCCATTCAGGCATTAAATAAGCAAGGTCTTTGTGTAACAATCGATTATTTAGGTGAATTCGTTGATAATGAAGCGGAAGCAAATGAAATGGCTAACCAATCGATTGAAGCGATCCGTGCAATTGGAAGAGAAGGTCTTGATTCGCAGCTTTCTTTAAAGATGACTTCTATGGGATTAGATATCTCTGATGAAATCGTAATGAACAATATGCGCCGTATTTTAGAAGCTGCAAAAGAAAATGGTGTGTTCGTTACCATTGATATGGAAGACTATACACGCTGTGGTAAAACAATTGATATCTTTAAACAATTAAAATCTGAATACGATAATATTGGTACTGTTATTCAAGCTTACCTATATCGTACAGAAAAAGATATTGAAGATTTAAATGCTTATAATCCTAATTTACGTCTTGTAAAAGGTGCTTATAAAGAACCTGAAGAAGTGGCGTTCCCGGATAAGAAAGATGTAGATGACAATTATAAAAAAATTATTAAAATGCACTTATTAAATGGAAATTATACTGCAATTGCTTCACATGATGAAGCGATTATTGAATATACAAAAAAACTTGCTGAAGAACACAACATTCCAAGGGATCAATTTGAATTCCAAATGTTATATGGAATTCGTAATGAGCGTCAACTTGAGCTAGTAAAAGAAGGTTACAAAATGCGTGTTTACGTACCTTATGGAAACGACTGGTATGGCTACTTCATGCGTCGTCTAGCAGAGCGTCCAGCAAACGTTGCGTTCGTATTAAAAGGTATGGTTAAAAAATAACCAAGGAGAAAATACTCCTTGGTTATTTTAATTGCTGAAATGCATAATGTGCCATTTTCTTCGTATCAGGATATAGTTGCGCGCGAGTAGAAGATAATACGACGTTAATGACGCGTTTACCGTCTTTTTCATCGACTGTTACGACTGTATATTTGCCAAGTGCTGATAGACCACTTTTACTTCCAATCGCATATGGATCGTCATATAGTTCTTCTCGTCCATAGTTTGCGATGTTTGGAGAGCGTTCTGAAGTATGTAGAGTTGTACGTGTTGAATTCATATATTCTAAAACAACTGGATACTTTAATGCTTCTTTCGTAATAATAGCAATGTCATATGGTGATACTTTATTCCCAATTGCATCAGCACCACTTGCATTCTTGAAAGTCGCATGCTTTGTACCAAGTTCCTTCGCTCTAGCATTCATCATCTTCACAAATTCATTTTTTGATCCTGCGATATGTTCTGCAATTGATTCAGCTATTGGATCTGCACTAATGATAAGCATAAGTTTTAATGCCTCATCACGCTTTAATTTTTCCCCAGCACGAAGTTTAATTTTCTTACTTTGACTTTCTGTTTTAATTGCGTTTTCTGTAACTGTAATTTCTTCATCTTCTTTTACATTCTCTAGTAAAAGAAGGGTTGTCATCATTTTGGCTATACTAGCCGGATAAGAACGTTCGTCTTCGCGTTTCCCATACAAAATTTCACCTGTGTCTGCATCGATTGTAACGCCATATTGCCCAGTAATCTTAGGTTGATCAGCTCTTACAGCTTGTTGCCTCTGTGCATAAGAGAAGAAAATCATCCCTGTAAATAGTGTAGCAATCATTACAATCATAACTATTGTTCGTTTCATCATCGTTCCCTCTTTTGTTTTCCATATGTACAAATAAATTGGGCAGAAAAAGCAGCCATTAATCATTATGCCACGTTCTCTGCCCAAAAATATAGCGTTATTTTTCGCCCATATTATGCTTCTTATATTGTTGATTATTACCTTGGCGTCCTTTTTCAACACCGTGATTATGCGGACCTGCATTTCCAGTTACACTAGCTGCACTAATTCCAGCCTTTGAAGGGTTCTTCTTAAGTTTTGCCATATATATTCCTCCAGTTTCGTCAGATTATAAAAAGGAAAAGTGCATTTAAACAAAGAAAATACACATGTATAGCATAGCCAAATGAAAGAAAAATATTTATTTCAGAAAATTTTATCAATAAATATATTGCGAAAATTTAAACAGTATCATATATTTATTAGTAGAGGCTCACTCATTGATTGCGACTTATGTCGAAAAATTGAATGAGCATTCATTCAAGAATAGGGGGAGAATTGGATGTTCCAAATTAAAAAGGCTGCTGTTCTAGGTTCAGGCGTAATGGGTTCAGGGATTGCGGCACACTTAGCTAATATTGGTATTCCGACATTATTGCTTGATATTGTACCACCTGCGCTAACAAAAGAAGAGGAAGCGAAGGGACTTACATTAGAACATAAAAGTGTGAGAAATCGTTTTAGTAATACGGCTGTGCAAAAATTATTAAAGCAAAAACCAGCTCCTCTGACAGTGAAAGGAAATTTAGCACTGATTGAAGCAGGTAACTTAGAAGATGATCTTGAGCGTCTAGCTGATGTAGATTGGATTATTGAAGTAGTAGTTGAAAACTTAGATATTAAAAAGAAATTATTTGAAAAAGTAGACGCTGTTCGTAAACCGGGTTCTATTGTAAGCTCGAATACGTCAGGCATCTCAGTTGAAAAAATGGCAGAAGGTCGTTCAGACGACTTCCAGAAACACTTCTTAGGCACACACTTTTTTAACCCACCACGATATTTAAAACTTCTAGAGGTAATACCGACGAAAGAAACAGATCCACAAGTATTAAGCTTCATGAAACTATTTGGCGAAGACGTTCTTGGAAAAGGCGTTGTTATCGCAAAAGACACACCAAACTTTATTGGAAACCGCATCGGTACGTACGGTTTATTAGTAACTCTTCAAGAGATGATAAAACGCGGCTATAGCATTGGGGAAGTTGATTCTGTAACAGGCCCACTTATTGGTCGTCCGAAGAGCGCGACGTTCCGTACATTAGATGTTGTCGGTTTAGATACATTCGTACACGTTGCAAATAACGTATATGAAAACGTACAAGAAGAAGAGCGTGATGTATTTAAAGTACCAGCTTTCATGCATGACATGCTTGAGAAAAAATGGCTTGGAAGTAAAACGGGTCAAGGCTTCTTCTTAAAACAAGGAAAAGAAATTTTAGAATTAAATCCTGAAACGATGGAATACGAAGCGCGTAAAAAATTAAAAGCTGCATCCGTAGAGTTAAGTAAACAAGAAAAAGGATTAGCGAATAAATTGAAAGCGCTTGTATACGCGAAAGACCGTGCAGGAGAGTTGTTATGGAACATCATTACACCAACTCTTTTATACTCTGCAAAACTTCATAAAGAGATTGCTGACGATATCGTTGCAATTGACCAAGCGATGAAGTGGGGCTTCGGCTGGGAGCAAGGGCCATTTGAAGTGTGGGATGCAATTGGTGTTGAAAAATCTGTTCAAAAGATGGAAGAAAACGGCGTAGTTGTTCCTACTTGGGTGAAAGAAATGTTAGAGAAAGGTTTCACTACTTTCCACAAACATGATAACGGAGATAGCTACTATTACGATAATGGCGAATATAAGCGAATCGAACGTAATAAAAAGGCAATTTCTCTTAAGCAATTAAAAGCGAAAAATGGCGTATTAAAGAAAAATAGCGGAGCGAGCTTAATTGATTTAGGTGACGGTATCCTTTGCTTAGAATTCCATTCGAAGAGCAATGCAATTGGTATGGATATTACGCAAATGATTAACTACGCTGTTGATGAAGTAGAAAAGAATTATAAAGGTCTTGTTATCGGTAACCAATCGAAGAACTTCTGCGTTGGTGCGAACCTAGCAATGATCTTAATGGAAGCACAAGACGACAATTACTTTGAAATTGAGTTGGTTGTGAAAAACTTCCAAGATGCAATGACGAAAATTAAGTACTCTTCTAAGCCAGTTGTAGCAGCACCATACGGTATGACGCTTGGCGGAGGTACAGAAGTTTGCTTACCAGCAGCTAGCATTCAAGCTTCTAGTGAAACGTATATGGGCTTAGTAGAAGTTGGTGTTGGTTTAATTCCTGGCGGAGGCGGTAATAAAGAGCTATACATTAAACACTTAAATAAAATGCCAAACGGTGTAGAGTTTGACCTGCAAAAAGTTGCGAATAAAGTGTTCGAATCTGTAGCGATGGCGAAAGTTTCTACATCAGCACAAGAAGCTGTATCGAACAACTTCTTAGGCGATAAAGACGGTATTAGTGTGAATGGTGATCACTTACTATATGATGCGAAACAAAAAGCACTTGCTTTATATGAAGCTGGCTATAAAGCGCCGATTCGTAAAAAGATACCAGTTGTTGGTGAAACAGGATATGCAACTCTTGTACTTGGTGCAGAAGCAATGCATTTATCAGGTTACATTTCTGAACATGATCTTCACATTGCGAAGAAACTTGCATATGTCATCGCGGGCGGAAAAGTACCGTACGGAACAGAAGTTGATGAGCAGTATTTATTAGATGTAGAACGTGAAGCATTTATTAGCTTAGTAAGTGAGATGAAATCACAAGCAAGAATGCAGCACATGCTTGTAAAAGGAAAGCCATTACGTAACTAATAACGAGGGGAGATATCGTTCATGAGAGAAGCTGTCATTGTTGCGGGAGCAAGAACACCAATTGGAAAAGCAAAGAGGGGTTCATTAAAAACAGTTCGTCCTGACGATCTAGGGGCATTAGTAGTAAAGGAAACGTTAAAGCGTGCGAATTATGAAGGACCAATCGATGATTTAATTTTCGGTTGTGCGATGCCAGAAGCAGAGCAAGGTTTAAATATGGCTCGTAATATCGGCGGATTAGCAGGACTTTCTTACGATGTTCCAGCTATTACGATTAACCGCTACTGTTCTTCAGGTTTACAAAGTATCGCTTACGGAGCAGAGCGTATTATGCTTGGTCACTCTGAAGCTGTATTATCAGGCGGGGCAGAATCAATGAGTTTAGTTCCAATGATGGGACACGTTGTTCGTCCGAATAGTCGCCTTGTAGAAGCAGCTCCAGAATATTATATGGGTATGGGACATACAGCAGAGCAAGTTGCTGTGAAATATGGAATTTCTCGTGAAGAGCAAGATGCATTTGCAGTAAGAAGTCATCAACGCGCTGCGAAAGCATTAGCGGCAGGTAACTTCGCTGATGAAACAGTATCTGTAGATGTGACGTTACGTACTGTTGGATCAAACAATAAACTGCAAGAAGAAACAATCATTTTCGCACAAGACGAAGGTGTGAGAGCAGAAACGTCGCTAGACATTTTAGGTAAATTACGTCCAGCATTTAACGTTCGCGGTTCTGTAACAGCTGGTAACTCTTCACAAATGAGTGACGGTGCAGCATCTGTACTATTAATGGATCGTGAAAAAGCGGTGAGCGATGGCATGAAGCCGCTTGCGAAATTCCGTTCATTTGCAGTAGCTGGCGTACCACCAGAAGTAATGGGAATCGGCCCAATCGCTGCAATTCCAAAAGCATTAAAACTAGCTGGCTTAGAGCTATCTGATATTGGCTTATTCGAACTAAATGAAGCATTCGCTTCTCAATCAATTCAAGTTATTCGTGAACTTGGTTTAGATGAAGAAAAAGTAAACGTAAACGGTGGTGCAATCGCACTTGGACATCCACTTGGCTGTACAGGAGCAAAACTAACACTATCTCTTATTCACGAAATGAAACGCCGCAACGAACAATTCGGTATCGTAACAATGTGTATCGGCGGCGGAATGGGAGCAGCGGGAGTATTTGAATTACTTTAAAAAGTGCAGGTGGCTCGTTTAGAACAGGAGGGGGATGGAGCTTCAGACGTAGAGGCGCTCTTTACCTCGTAGGAAGAAGCGAAGCCACCGAACATTCTAGCCACTGGAACTGGATTATAAAAAAAGTGCAGGTGGCTCGCTCAGAACAGGAGGGCGTTGGAAGCCCTGACGAAGAGGCGCTTTTTGCCTCACAGGAAGGGGTGAAACGACCGACTGTTCTAGCCACTGGAACTGGATTATAAAAAAAGTGCAAGCGGTTCGCTCAGAACGAGACGACGCTAAAGCAAAGAATGGAAGCAACCAAGGTTTATAAAAAATAAAATTGAGAGCCAGCTTCTTTCAAAAAGAGAGAAGCGGCTCATGAAAATATGAAGGAGGAAATTTTCATGGAAAAAACAGTAGGAAATGCGGTTAAAGGCGGTAGCTTTTTAGTTGATGAGATTACGATTGATCAAGTGTTTACGCCAGAAGATTTTTCATCTGAGCATAAAATGATTGCAAAAACGACAGAGGACTTTATCGTAAATGAAGTTCTTCCAGAGCTTGAATATTTAGAACAACATGAGTTTGATCGTTCTGTTCGTCTTTTAAAAGAAGCTGGGGAGCTTGGTTTATTAGGCGCTGACGTACCAGAAGAGTACGGCGGGATTGGTCTTGATAAAGTAAGCTCAGCGTTAATCGCAGAGAAATTCTCTCGCGCTGGCGGCTTTGCAATTACTCACGGTGCTCACGTAGGTATCGGATCGTTACCAATCGTATTATTCGGTAACGAAGAGCAAAAGAAAAAGTATTTACCATTACTTGCAACTGGTGAGAAATTAGCTGCATACGCATTAACAGAGCCAGGTTCAGGATCTGACGCATTAGGTGCAAAAACAACTGCACGTTTAAATGCAGAAGGTACACATTATGTATTAAATGGTGAAAAACAATGGATTACAAACTCTGCATTCGCTGACGTATTTATCGTGTATGCAAAAATTGATGGAGAGCACTTCTCAGCATTTATCGTAGAGAAAGAATATGCTGGCGTATCTACAAGCCCAGAAGAAAAGAAAATGGGTATTAAATGTTCTTCAACTCGTACGTTAATTTTAGAAGATGCATTAGTACCAAAAGAAAACTTACTTGGTGAAATCGGTAAAGGTCATATTATCGCTTTCAACATTTTAAATATCGGCCGTTATAAATTAGGTGTTGGTACAGTTGGATCTGCGAAACGTGCAGTAGAAATTTCAGCACAATATGCAAACCAACGTCAACAGTTCAAGCAACCAATCGCTCGCTTCCCATTAATTCAAGAGAAACTTGCGAATATGGCAGCAAAAACATATGCAGCTGAAAGCTCTGTATATCGTACAGTAGGTTTATTCGAAAGCCGCATGAGCACATTATCTGAAGAAGAAGTAAAAGACGGTAAAGCAGTAGCAGCTTCTATCGCTGAATATGCAATCGAGTGCTCTTTAAATAAAGTATTCGGTTCTGAAGTACTAGATTATACAGTAGATGAAGGTGTTCAAATTCACGGTGGTTACGGATTTATGGCAGAGTACGAGATTGAAAGAATGTACCGCGATTCTCGTATTAACCGTATTTTCGAAGGAACGAATGAAATTAACCGCCTAATCGTACCAGGTACGTTCTTACGTAAAGCGATGAAAGGTGAATTACCACTTCTTCAAAAAGCACAAAAATTACAAGAAGAGTTAATGATGATGATGCCAGAAGAAGTAGGCGATGAGCCATTAGCACTTCAAAAGTATTTAGTAACTAATGCGAAGAAAATTGGTTTAATGGTAGCTGGATTAGCGGCTCAAAAATACGGTAAAGCATTAGATAAAGAGCAAGAAATTCTTGTGAATATCGCTGACATCGTAAGTAACCTATATGCAATGGAATCAGCTGTTCTTCGTACAGAAAAAGCAATTAAAACAACTGGTCTTGAAAAGAATAAACAAAAAGTGTTATACACTGAAGTATTCTGCCAAGAAGCATTCAACGAAATCGAAGCAGATGCGAAAGAAACACTTATCGCAGTTGAAAACGGCGACATGCTGCGCATGATGTTATCATCATTACGTAAATTAACTCGCCACACACCACTTAACGTAATTCCGAAGAAACGTGAAATTGCTGCGAAAATTTTAGAAGATGAGCGTTATACAGTTTAATAGATGAAAGAGAACCAGTAGCCGATTGGCTACTGGTTTTTTATTGCTGAATTCTTGAATAAAGCTGTTTTACATATGTATGTGTAAACAGCTCTTTTTTATGGAGGTAAAGAAGATGAAGGTAATAAGTGTAGGAACAGTTCATCAAATCGCATTTTTACCGCGTCTATTTCCAATTAACTGTTACTTCGTTGAAGAAGAGACAGGATTAACTTTAATTGATGCGGCTTTACCGTTTTGTGCAAAGAAGATTTTACAATCAGCTCGGAAAATAGGAAAACCGATTACGAATATCGTTATTACACATGCGCATGATGACCATGTAGGAGCGCTTGATGTTATAAAACAAGTGCTGCCGGATGTTCCGGTCTATATTTCAAAAAGAGATGCATGTTTACTTGAAGGAGATAAGGTACTGCAAGAGGGAGAACGAAATACATCAATAAAAGTGGGAGTGTCAAAACAGATAAATACGATTCCAGATATTCTTCTTCAAGAGGGAGATAAAGTTGGTTCTCTTGTAGCGATTGGAGCTCCAGGTCATACACCGGGATCAATGGCGTTTTTAGACACAAGAAATGATGCACTCATTGTTGGAGATGCATTTCAAACGAGAGGAGGATTAGCGGTAGCAGGACAGTTGAAGTGGCTTTTCCCGTTTCCTATGTTTGGTACGTGGGATGCAGAAGTTTCATTAGCAAGCGCGCAGAAATTGCTGGAGTATAAGCCGTCTTTATTGGCGACAGGACATGGGAAAATGATTGAAAATCCGTTAATACAAATGCAACGGGCGATTGAAGAAGCGGAAAGGAATTTAAGTAGAAAGAGCCTCTAATCGTTTAGAGGCTCTTTTTAGTTAAATGATTATTTAGCAGACTTTTTAATGAATACGATTTGAAAAAAACAGAATACTAAAGAAGAATGAAAGAAGAAAGGTAGGAGTATTCCATGCAAAATTTAACAGAGCTTGAAGTAGAAAACTTACGTCATTTAATTGGTGGACACGCAACAATTATTAACAAGTTGGAGCAGTATGCACAGACGTGTACAGATCCACAACTGAAACAAATGCTACAAAAAGATGCGCAAGATGCAAGAAATACGAAACAGCAATTAATGACTTTCCTAGGATAGGAGGAAGTAAAAGATGAATGAAAAAGATATGGTAAATGATTATTTAGCAGGATTAAATGCAAGTTTAACAAGTTATGCAAATTATATTGCTCAGTCTGATAATGAACAGTTACATCAAACGTTAATCCAAATTCGTAATCAAGATGAAATGCGTCAACGTAATATGTATGAGTACGCAAAGCAAAAGAGTTATTATAAACCAGCAGCACCTGCGAATCCGATGATTGTGCAGCAATTGAAAAGTCAGTTAAGTGCAGAATAATAGGATGAAAAAACGAGCGAAAATGAATTCGCTCGTTTTATTTTTTGTATGTCAATAAATACATAATAAATATTTTTCCAGTTGTAACAAATATGACGAAAATGGAATATAACAATTCACAAAAAGGACAAAAACTTTGTTCAATATTTCACAAAGTATCCATGGTTTCTATCGTGGGAACCTCTATAATTAAGAATGTAAAGAACAAAAGAAATAGATTATATGATCAATTAGGAGAGATTGCTATGAAAAGACATACAAGAAAAATTGCAATTATCGGTACTGGATTAGTTGGATCAAGTTGTGCGTATTCCATTGTAAATCAAGGGATTTGCGAAGAGCTATTATTAATTGATATAAATCATGAACGTGCAGTTGGGGAAGCAATGGATTTATCACATTGCATTAACTTTACAAATACAAGAACAAAAGTATATGCAGGAAGCTATGAAGACTGCAAAGATATGGACATTGTCATTATTACAGCAGGACCAGCACCAAAACCAGGGCAAAGTCGCTTAGATACTTTAGGAGCGAGTGCGAAGATTATGGAAAGTGTTGTTGGTGGCGTAATGGAAAGTGGATTTGATGGTATTTTCTTACTTGCATCGAACCCAGTTGATATTATTACATATGAAGTTTGGAAATTATCTGGATTACCTAGAAATCGCGTAATCGGTACTGGTACATCACTAGATTCTTCTCGCTTAAGAACAATTTTATCTGAAATGCTACATGTAGACCCTCGTAGTATTCATGGGTATTCATTAGGAGAACATGGTGATTCTCAAATGGTTGCTTGGTCTCACGTAACTGTTGGTGGAAAGCCAATTCTGCAAATTTTAGAAGAACAAAAAGAACGATTTGGTGAAATAGATTTAGATGAAATCGTTGAGAAGACTGCAAAAGCCGGATGGGAAATTTATAAACGTAAAGGAACTACTTATTACGGAATCGGAAATTCTCTAGCATATATTGCAAGCTCAATCTTTAATGATGATCACCGTGTCATTGCTGTATCAGCCATTTTAGATGGTGAGTATGGTGAATATGATATTTGTACAGGAGTACCAGCTATTATTACTAGAGACGGTATAAGAGAAGTTGTAGAACTCAATTTAACAGAGGATGAAGAATCTCGATTCGCAAAATCAAACGATATTTTACGTGATTATATGAAAACAATTGGTTACTAACTTATAGAAGAAGGTGAAACAAATGAAGGAATATATAATGTCTCGTGTATTTAAAGCATCTGCTGGAATCGCACAAGGTATTTTCGTATCCCTCGGAATTGGTTTACTGATCGAAAATATAGGAAGAATTGTTGATATACCATTACTTATTACAATCGGAGTTGTTGCAAAATCACTTATGGCACCAGCAATTGGTGCCGGAATTGCTTTTATGCTCGGTGCAAATGGCCTTGTAATCTTCTCGGCTATGGTGGCTGGAGCAATTGGTGCCGGATCCATTTCAATTACTGAAGCAGGTCTAATTATTAAAACAGGTGAGCCAATCGGTGCTTTATTAACAGCAACTTTAGCTGTATATATTGGTAAACGTTTAAGCGGAAAAACTGCGTTAGATATGATGCTCGTTCCATTTGCGGCAATATTAGGTTCTGGTTTAGTAGGTATTTGGTTATCTCATAATATTACTCCTGTTTTAAATGCAGTTGGAGCGTTCATTAAAGATAGCTCAGCTGGTAGCCCGTTTATCGCTTCTATCGTCATTGCAGTAGTTTGGGGACTATTACTTATCTCTCCAGCTTCATCAGCTGCGTTAGCGATTGCACTTAGTTTAGACGGTGTTGCAGGTGGTGCAGCTCTTGCCGGATGCGTTGCTCAGTTTATCGGATTCTCTGTCATCTCAGCGAAAGAAAACAATTTAGGTGGCATATTAGCTCAAGCTCTTTGTACTCCGAAAGTACAGTTGCCAAATATCACTAAAAACCCAATGATTCTCGTCCCAACTGTCGTCGCCAGTGCTATAGTCGGTCCGGTATCCGCATTAATTTTCCAACTGGAAGCAGGAAAAGAAATTGCAGGTCTTGGATTAAGTTCTCTTATCGCACCAATTAATTTAATTTCCAGCGAAGGATGGGAAGTTCTCCCGGCGATGGTAATTACTTATATCGTCATTCCAGTAGCTGTTTCTTATATACTTTACATTGCTCTTAAAAAAGCAGGTCGTATTCATTCTGGTGATATGACTGTACCGCAATCTTAAATTGAAAATCTCCTTAATAATAGATAAAAGCAGACTGAGAAGCCACAGTCTGCTTTTTTGTCATGTTACATTCTATGATTTTGTTTTACTGGAACTCTTATTGATTCTTTTGCTAATAAGAGCTGAACTCCGAAGTATAGTATGCTTGCAAGTGTCATTCCAGAAACGGCATCTAAAAAGGCATGCTGCTTCGTAAATAGCGTTGATAAAATAATAAGTGTACCGAAGAAAGTAAGGATGTAATATTCAAAAGCATGTTGTTCTCTACGCTTAAAGGCAGCTAACATAATTACAAATGTAGTAAGAACGTGAATGCTAGGGAAACAGTTTACCGGTTGATCGATACTATAAATATAGCGAACTAGTTCAGAAAATACATCTGTTCCAACGACAGTCGGACGCGGTACAGTTGTTTGCCAAAAATAATAAATAGAAAAACAAGCAAGCTTTCCAAAAATAACACTACTTAAAGTGACATAATATTGCTTTCGGTCAGCGAAGCAGTAATAAATAAGTGCGCCGTATAAGTATGGAAACCAAAGTAAATAAGGAATAATAAATGCTTTTACAAATGGAATCCAATCATCTACTACAGTTGTAACGTCTACTGCGTGAACAGTCGATTTATTTAATACGTCGTAAAGGGGACTTACGAGTACGAGTAGAAGTATATAACTTAACGGAAGAAAAGATGAAAGTTTAAATTTCTTCATGTTGATCTCCTATGTTTAGTAATGTAAGTAAATTCAATTGATTATAATATAGAAACGTGAATTGGGCTATCGATTTTACTTACATTTTCTTGAATTAACCTTACGTTTTTGTCACTTGACTAAAAAGAAGGGTGAGGGTGCTAAATGAAGCGTTTATCATATTTTTTAGTTTTTATATTGTTATGCCTAGTAGGTGCTGGGTGTGCAAAGAATAACGAAGGAGAAAAATTAGAATATAACGGAAGAGCACTCGTAATTGGAGTTGTTGGAGAAAAGCCGAAAGATACGTTTAGGAATGTAAAGTTTGAGGAAATGAAGTTAGAGGCACTGGAAAAGAAATCTAAGGAAGTGGATGGTTTTCTAATAATGAAAGATCACTTTCAAGAAGCCTCAACAGAGCAGTATAAAAATGTATTTTCATCGCTAAAGAAACCAGTATTTTTTATCGGTTTACAAGATAAATTATATTCAATTTTTATTACAAAAGGGATAGAGTATAACAGTGCACGAAAAGATGTAAATGCGATGTATACGCAAGGTTTTGCGAATATCGGAAGTGGTGAAGGGCAACAATGGGCAATTGGTTTATCAAATGGTGGAAACACAGAAGAAAGTATTCATAATATGTATATCGTAGTATTTCAAACAATTGCAGATTATTTGAATAGATGATGAAGGAGCCTGCAAAAGAGGCTTCTTATTTTTTTAAATAAACGTTTGTTTAAGCTGTATGTTCGGTAGGAAGAAACCGATGTAACTTAAGGGTTAAGAAAGAAAAATGGAGAATTAATCAAACGTTTGTTTAAGCTGTATGTTCGGTAGAAAGAAACTCATGTAGTTCAAAGGTTAACGAAGAAAAATGGAGAATTAATCAAACGCTTGTTTAAGATATATGTTTGGTGCAGAATCTAAAAAATTTATATATTTATTTTTTTCTTAACAAATGGCGGAAAAATAAGAAAAATTCGCAGGATTATTAAAAATTATCACGAAATAAGTAAAAGTTTAGCGAATAATGGTTTGAAATAATAAAACGTTTTCTATATGATAAAGGTAAAGGTTAGTAAAAAAGTAGGTGAATTTATGACAGTAACATTTTATTCATATCCAAAGTGTGGCACATGTCAAAAGGCAAAGAAATGGTTTGAGGCAAACGATGTAGCATATGAGATGATTCATATTGTTGAAAATCCACCATCAAAAGAAGATTTACGTAATTTACATGAAAAAAGTGAATTACCATTAAAAAAATTCTTTAATACAAGTGGAATGCGTTACCGTGAACTTGGTCTGAAAGATAAGTTGAAAGATGCAAGCGAAGACGAAATGTATGAGCTTTTAGCATCTGATGGCATGTTGATTAAACGTCCAATTGTAACAGATGGAACGAATGTAACACTTGGTTTTAACGAAGAGCAGTTTGAAAGTGTGTGGAAAAAGTACCAATAAGGTATTTTTACATAATTAATACATTCACTGGAGGTACAGTCATGAGCATTCCAAATAATTTACGTTACTCTGAAGAACACGAATGGGTAAAAACTGAAGGTAATGAAGTTGTTATCGGTATCACTCACTTTGCACAAGGTGAGCTAGGCGATATCGTATTCGTTGAACTTCCTGAAGTAGGTGCAACAATCGAAGCTGACGAGCCATTCGGAAGCGTAGAATCTGTTAAAACAGTTTCTGAGTTATACGCACCTGTAAGCGGTAAAGTTGTAGCAGTAAACGAAGAATTAAGTGACCAACCAGAACTTGTTAACGAATCTCCATACGAGGGTGCATGGATGGTTAAAGTTGAACTTTCTGATGCAAGCCAAGTTGAGAAGTTATTAACTGCAGAAAAATATGCAGAAATGACAAACCAAGACTAATTATAGTCGACTAAAGGACAGCCTTTGTGCTGTCCTTTTTTATTTTATGTAAAATAATGAATGTAGAATCATATACTAATTATCGTGTAGGAGAACGTTTTTTGAAAAAAATTTTCGTTTAATCTTTATGCAGGTTTAGCCGTTTTTGCTTTTCGTTGTCTAGCTCCAGCGACTAGATTGTTCGGTGGCTTCGCTTCTTCCTACAAGGCAAAAAGCGCCTCTACGTCAGAAGCTCCATCCCCCTCACAATCTAAACGAGCCGCTTCCGCTTTTCATTGTCCATCTCCAGCGGCTAGATTGTTCGGTGGCTTCGCTTCTTCCTACAAGGCAAAAAGCGCCTTTACGTCAGAAGCTCCATCCCCCCTCACAATCTGAACGAGCCGCTTGCGCTTTTCATTGTCCATCTCCAGCGGCTAAAACAGTCGGTCATTTCACTCCTTCACTTGAGGCAAAAGGCGCCTCTAGTTCAGGAGTTCCAATGCCCTCCTGTTCTGAACGAGCCGCTTGCGCTTTTCATTGTCTAGCTCCACCTCCTAGCCCTTCATGTCTAAGAACCTTCCGCACGAGAAGACAAAAAGCGTCTTCTGTACGGAAGAACCTTAGCCAACAGGGCTAAACAGTCGGTTTCGCTTTTCTTTTGCAAAAATAAACAGGAAACAACATGAAAATAACGAATATACTATATACTAAGTTCAAGGTTATATAGTATATGGTGATCGGGTGATGACATATGATTTATGTAGAAAAAGTCATTATTGTAGAAGGTACATCAGATAGAAGAAAGATTGAATCTATTATTCGTGAACCGGTGGAAATTGTTTGTACAAATGGTACAATTGGTTTATCGAAAATGGATGAGCTCGTTGATCAGTTTTTTGATAAGGAAGTGTATGTGCTAGTAGATGCTGATGATGCTGGAGAAAAGTTAAGGAAACAATTTCGAAAAGAATTTCCGCAAGCCGAGCATATCTATATTGATCGCTCGTACCGAGAAGTGGCAACTGCGCCATCTACACACTTAGCAAATGTATTATGGGGAGCCGACATTGACGTTTATACAGAATATTTACGGTAAGGAATGATAGAAGTGATTGATTGGACAGGAGCCGAAGCTACATCCCTAATAGAGAACGAAGAAAAAACAGTGTTATATGTATATACTCCAATGTGTGGAACATGCCAATTAGCAAAAAAGATGTTAACAGTCGTTGAGATGACAATTGAAGAGTTGAAAATTGGGATGTTAGATTTAAATTATGCTCCACATTTAGCAAAAGAGTATGGGATTGAAAGTGTACCTTGTTTACTTGTTTTTGAAAATGGGACACTGATGAAGAAGATATACGCATTTCATTCGGTTGAATATTTATATACGGAATTAAAGTAGGCGGCAAAATTTTTGCCGCCTCGACATATTTCTTGGGAAATATGTCGAGATGCAGGATGGATACAGTATTTGTCGAGCGAAAATAACAGGATTGCTCTTTAGTGAGAGGGAATGGTATGTAATAGAAAGTGATATGAAGGATGTGATTTAGGGTGAGATTATATTCTTTGCTTCAATCATTTGTAAATTACGCTAATGGTCAATATCATTTAGAGCCGCTTTTAAGACGAGAGGAAAAAACTGTTAATTTTCGTTTGGGAGATGAAAGTTGTTCGTTACAAATTTCAAGAGATTATATAGAGCTGGTACATGAGGAAAGAGGAACGGAACAAATCATTTGCTTAGACGAAAAGGATATAGAACAATTGGTTAATGGAAATGTACGATTGCAAATGTTAATGAACGATGGACGTGTACAATATTCGGGAACGTATCGAACGATGCTATTAGTCGAATCGATGTTTCATATATGTAAACCGATGTCAGTAGGTGCTTAAAATTCTGAAGGTTCATTTTTTGCGAAAATTTCTGTTGACATGGTGTTTGGATATTGATACAATTCAATTCATAAAATATAGACAATTTCATAAATTACAAATCAGACGAAAATTGAATCTGATTTCTCTTATCAAGAGAGGTGGAGGGACTGTGCCCTGTGAAGCCCGGCAACCGTCAACTTATGTTGAAATGGTGCCAATTCCTGCAAAGCAAATGCTTTGAGAGATGAGAGAGAGGGATAATGTTGTTATATACGCACATAAACCTTTCTGCTTCTCTAAAGCAGAAAGGTTTTTTTATTGTTTGAATGTGGAGGACATTCAAACAATAAAAGTAGTGATAACGGTGGACTACACGCATTAAACATAAAAAATTGCGGAGTCGACCTAAACAAAAAAAGGGGTGATACATCATGATTCTATTAGAGAATGTAAAGAAAATATATAAAGCAAAAAGCGGTGATGTCACTGCTGTAGATAACGCCAATTTAAAAATAGAAAAAGGCGAAATATTTGGTGTTATCGGATATAGCGGCGCTGGGAAAAGTTCTTTAATTAGATTGTTTAACCAGTTAGAAAAACCGACTTCTGGACAAATTACAATTGCGAATCGTGTTATATCAACAATTACAGGAAGTGAACTTCGTAAGGCAAGGCAAGAAATCGGAATGATTTTTCAACACTTCAACTTACTTTGGTCACGAACTGTACGTGAAAATATTGAGTTTCCACTTGAAATTGCAGGTGTTGATAAAGCGAAGAGAAGAAAACGTGTTGATGAATTAATTCATCTTGTCGGATTAGAAGGAAGAGGAGACGCATACCCATCTCAGCTAAGCGGAGGACAAAAGCAACGCGTTGGGATTGCAAGAGCATTAGCTAACAATCCACAAGTACTTTTATGTGATGAAGCAACGTCAGCTCTTGATCCAGAAACGACAGATCAAATTTTGGATTTACTATTAGACATTAATAAGCGCCTTGGTTTAACGATTGTACTGATTACACATGAGATGCACGTGATTCGAAAGATTTGTAATCGTGTGGCGGTAATGGAGAGAGGAAAGATTGTAGAAACGGGTCCAGTACTTGATGTATTCCGTAATCCGAAGCAAGATATTACAAAACGATTTGTACAGCAGTTAACAGATTCTGAAGATACAAATGAAACGATTGAAAGTTTAATTGAAAAATATCCAGATGGAAAAGTAATTCGTTTGCAATTTATCGGTGAGGCTGTAGAAAGACCAGTGCTTCAACGATTGATGCAACGCAGTGATATAGAAGTTAGCATTTTGCAAGGAAATATCGCACAAACGAATAACGGTTCTTACGGTAGTTTAGTTGTTCATTTAAATGGTGAGGAAACAGCGATCCAGCAAGCAATAGAAGGAATTCATCAAGATCAAGTAGAGCTGGAGGTGATTGCACATGGATAAGTTACTCGCAAATGTTGATTGGAATCAAATGTTAGAAGCAACGGGTGAAACGTTATATATGACGGCAATCGCAGCTCTTGCGACATTTGTTTTAGGACTAATTTTAGGATTGTTACTCTTCATGACAGCAAAAGATAATTTATGGGAAAACAAATCAATTAATACGGTGATTGGAGCATTTGTAAATATATTCCGTTCTATACCGTTCATCATTTTAATTATTTTATTAATCCCATTCACAAAGATTCTTCTTGGAACAATTCTTGGAGCAAGTGCAGCGCTGCCGGCTTTAATTATTGGAGCGGCACCATTCTACGCGAGAATGGTTGAAATCGCACTTCGCGAAATTGATAAAGGTGTAATTGAAGCTTCAAAAGCAATGGGAGCAAAAACAAGCACAATTATTTTGAAAGTGTTAATTCCAGAATCGTTACCAGCATTAGTATCTGGTATTACGGTTACGACAATTGCTTTAGTAGGATATACAGCAATGGCGGGAGTTGTTGGTGCTGGTGGCCTTGGAACACTTGCTTACTTAGAAGGATTCCAAAGAGGAAATAACGATGTAACAATCGTTGCGACAATTTGTGTATTACTAGTTGTATTTTTAATTCAGTGGATTGGTGATAGTTTAACGACTCGAATAGATAAACGATAATAAAAAACGGGAGGATGTTTCAAATGAAAAAATTATTACTTACGGCACTTATTTCAACTTCAATTTTTGGCTTAGCTGCTTGTGGCGGGAAAGATAAAGATGAAAAGAAGCTTGTTGTTGGTGCTTCTAACGTACCGCACGCTGAAATTTTAGAAAAGGCAAAACCGTTACTTGAGAAAAAAGGAATTGAATTAGAAGTGAAAAAATTCCAAGATTACGTGTTGCCAAATAAATCGTTAGCGGATAAGGATTTAGATGCAAACTACTTCCAGCACATTCCGTATTTAGAAAAAGAAATTAAAGATAAAAAGTATGACTTTGAAGTAGCAGGGAAAATTCATTTAGAGCCAATTGGTGTATATTCTCAAAAATATAAGAGCTTAAAAGAACTTCCGGACGGAGCGACAATTATTATGAGTAATTCTGTTGCTGACCATGGACGTGGTTTAGCAATTTTACAAAAAGAAGGTATTTTAAAAGTTAAAGATGGGGTAGATCCAGTTAAAGCAACTCCAAAAGATATTGCAGATAATCCGAAAAATCTAAAATTCAAAACGGATATCGAGCCTGGTTTATTGCCACAAGTGTATAACAATAAAGAAGGCGACGCTGTTTTAATTAACTCTAACTATGCAATTGATGCAAAGTTAAATCCGGAAAAAGATGCAATTGCAATTGAAGGAAATGATTCACCGTACGCAAACATAGTAGCTGTTCGTAAAGGCGATAAAGATAAGAAAGAGATTAAAGCTCTTGTAGAAGTATTACATTCTAAAGAAATTGAAGACTTCATTAATAAAGAATATAAAGGGGCAGTTGTTCCTGTAAAAGAATAATTGCTGAAAAGGGCTGGTGTATGCCAGCCTTTTTTATAACTACATAACTATAGGGGAGAAGGGGACATAATATGAGAAAGATTCTATTGTCAGTTGTTACAGCGCTGTCTGTATTTACATTAGCTGCTTGCGGAGGGAAAGAAGAGAATAAGCTTGTTGTTGGAGCTTCTAACGTGCCGCACGCTGTTATTTTGGAGAAAGCACAGCCAATCTTAGAGAAAAAAGGCATTAAGTTAGAGATTAAAAAGTTCCAGGATTATGTACTGCCAAATAAAGCGTTAGCGGATAAGGAAATTGATGCGAACTACTTCCAACACATTCCTTACTTAGATAAAGAAATTCAAGAAAAGGGATATAAAATTGTAAACGCAGGAAAAATCCATTTAGAGCCAATGGGGATTTATTCTAAGAAATATAAAAGTTTAAAAGAATTGCCAGATGGCGGAACAGTTATTATGAGTAATAACGTAGCGGAGCGTGGCCGTATGCTCGCATTGTTACAAAAAGGCGGCGTTATTAAATTAAAAGACGGTGTAGATGTTGTTAAAGCGACAGTAAAAGATGTTGTAGAAAATCCGAAAAACTTAAAGTTTAAAACAGATGTAGAGCCTGGATTGTCACCAAAGTTGTATGAAAATAATGAGGGAGATGCTTTATTTATTAATTCGAACTATGCAATTGATGCAAAATTAAATCCAACGAAGGATGCAATTGCGATTGAAGGATCAGACTCTCCGTATGCAAACATCATTGCAGTTCGTAAAGGTGACGAGAAGAAAAAAGAAATTAAAGAATTAGTAGAAATATTGCATTCAAAAGAAATTCAAGACTTTATTAATAAAGAATATAAAGGTGCTGTACTTCCGATAAGTGAATAATTATAAGGAAAGGACTGGGAATTTACCGGTCCTTTTTTCTTTATATAAATAAGAAGAAAGGTGTATCATATAAAGGTGAAAAGGAAATACTTATATACATTTGTGAAAAAACGGTTACTTTTTTTCGTCGTTTGCGATATCATTTTATTTGATATAAAATTAGAATGAGAATAAAATGAGAATATGAACGTTTTAGGAATTTTTAAAATGTATATATAGGATTAATGGAGGTATTGAGATGGCTGGTTCTACATTAACGGTTAAAGACTTACACGTATCAATTGACGGCAAAGAAATTTTAAAGGGTGTAAACCTTGAAGTAAAAGGTGGAGAAATCCACGCAATTATGGGACCTAACGGAACAGGTAAATCAACTTTATCTTCTGCAATTATGGGTCACCCAAAGTATGAAGTAACAGAAGGTAGCATCATCATCGACGGTGAAGATGTATTAGAAATGGAAGTAGACGAGCGCGCACAAGCGGGTCTATTCCTAGCAATGCAATATCCAAGTGAAATTAGCGGAGTAACAAACGCTGACTTCTTACGTTCTGCAATTAACGCACGTCGTGAAGAAGGCGATGAAATTTCTCTTATGAAATTTATCCGTACATTAGATAAAAACATGGAATTCCTAGAAATGGATCCAGAAATGGCACAACGTTACTTAAACGAAGGTTTCTCTGGTGGAGAGAAAAAACGTAACGAAATTCTTCAATTAATGATGATTGAGCCAAAAATCGCAATCTTAGACGAAATCGACTCAGGTCTTGATATCGATGCATTAAAAGTTGTATCTAAAGGTATTAACCAAATGCGCGGCGAAGAGTTCGGTTGCCTAATGATTACGCATTACCAACGTTTATTAAACTACATCACTCCAGACTTCGTTCACGTTATGATGAACGGTCGTATTGTTAAATCTGGTGGCCCTGAGCTTGCACAACGTCTAGAAGCTGAAGGTTACGACTGGATTAAAAAAGAATTAGGTATTGAAGACGAAACAGCAGAGCAAGAAGCGTAAGAGAGGAGCATAAACATGACAATCGGTACATTACCTTTCGATCAAGAAACAATCCGTCAGCGCGCAAGCGAAGTAAACGAAGCTGCTTGGTTGACTGAGTTCCGCTTACAAGCTCTTGCACAAGCTACAGAACTTCCAATGCCAACGCCTGATAAAACGAAAATTGAAAAATGGGACTTTATCGGAAAAGGCGACGCTGCTAAGCAAGAGCCTGTAAGTTCTTTAACAGAGCTTCCAGAAGCAGTGAAAAACTTAATCGATGAAAATAACAGTGTATTAGTACAACGTACTGGTACAACTGCGTTCGTTTCTTTAGCAGACGAAGCAAAAGAAAAAGGTGTTATTTTTACAGACATCGTAACAGCTGCAACAGAGCATGCTGAACTATTACAAAAGTATTTAATGAAAGACGGCGTGAAGGTAGACGAGCATCGTTTAACTGCACTTCATGCTGCATTAATCAACGGCGGTGCATTCGTATATGTTCCGAAAAACGTTGTTCTTGAAACTCCACTTCAAGCTGTATTCTTAGTAGACGGCGAAGAAGCTAACGTATATAACCATGTATTATTCGTAGCTGATGCGAACAGTACTGCAACTTATGTAGAAAACTATGTTGCAAATGAAAATGCTAAAGGTATTGCAAATATCGTAGCAGAAGTAATCGTGGAACAAGGCGCACAAGTTAAATTTGGTGCGGTTGATCTATTAGCAAAAGACGTAACAACTTACGTTAACCGCCGCGGTGTTGTTGGACGCGACGGCCGCATTGATTGGGCTCTAGGCCTTATGAATGACGGAAATACAATTTCCGAGAACGTTACAAACTTAATGGGCGACGGTTCATATGCTGATACGAAAACAGTAACAATTGGCCGTGGTAACCAAACACAAAACTTTACAACTAAAGTTGTTCACTTCGGTAAACACTCTGAAGGTTGGATTTTAAAACACGGTGTACAAAAAGATAGTGCAACATCTATCTTTAACGGGATTGGTAAGATTGAACACGGTGCATCTAAATCAAACGCACAACAATCTTCTCGCGTTCTTATGTTAGATGAGAAAGCTCGTGGGGATGCAAACCCAATTCTTTTAATCGACGAAGATGATGTAATGGCAGGTCACGCAGCTTCAGTAGGCCGCGTAGATCCGTACCAATTATACTACTTGATGAGCCGTGGTATTCCAAAACGCGAAGCAGAACGTTTAGTCATCCATGGATTCTTAGCACCTGTAGTAAATGAGCTTCCAATTGAAGGAGTAAAAGCACAGCTTGTTGAGGTAATTGAAAGGAAAGTTCGCTAATGAATATTCATGAAATACGCAAACAGTTTCCAATTCTTGATCAAAAAGTGAACGGCAAACAACTTGTATATTTCGATAGTGCAGCAACTTCTCAAAAACCAATTCAAGTCATTGAAACGTTAGAACGTTACTATAAAGAATATAATTCTAACGTGCATCGCGGTGTTCATACGCTCGGTACGAAAGCTACCGACGCGTATGAAGGTGCACGCGAGAAAGTTCGCAAGTTTATTAACGCGAAATCAATGGAAGAGATTATTTTCACGCGCGGAACGACAACTGCATTAAATACAGTAGCGGCTAGCTATGGTCTTGAAAATGTAAAAGAAGGCGATGAAATCGTTATTTCTTACATGGAGCACCATAGTAACATCATTCCGTGGCAACAAGTTGCGAAGAAAACTGGTGCAACTTTAAAATACCTTCCGCTTCAACCAGACGGTACAATTTCTTTAGAAGATGTTCGTCAAACAGTTACACCGAATACAAAAATCGTTTCTATTATGCAAGTTTCAAACGTGCTTGGAACGATTAACCCTGTAAAAGAAATCGGAGCAATCGCACACGAAAATGGCGCAATTATGGTCGTTGACGGTGCACAAAGTACACCTCACATGAAAGTAGATGTACAAGATTTAAACTGTGATTTCTACGCATT
Source organism: Bacillus sp. CH_48 (assembly GCF_038008465.1). Taxonomy (NCBI): domain Bacteria; kingdom Bacillati; phylum Bacillota; class Bacilli; order Caryophanales; family Bacillaceae; genus Bacillus; species Bacillus sp. CH_48. The sequence goes on from NZ_JBBOZF010000001.1 coordinate 2,025,272, forward strand.
ATCTGCTCATAAGATGTGCGGACCTACAGGCATCGGTGTATTATATGGTAAAAAAGAATTGCTGAACAATATGGAGCCAATTGAATTTGGCGGTGAAATGATTGATTTCGTAGATTTACAAGAATCTACTTGGAAAGAGCTTCCGTGGAAGTTTGAAGCAGGTACACCGATTATCGGTAATGCAATCGGACTTGGTGCGGCAATTGATTTCCTAGAAGAAATCGGTCTTGATAATATTGAAAAGCATGAACATGAATTAGCGCAATACGCTTTAGAAAGACTATCAGAAGTAGATGGCGTTACAATTTATGGTCCAAAGCATCGCGCTGGTCTTGTTACATTTAATATTGAAGACGTACATCCTCACGATGTAGCGACTGTATTAGATGTAGAAGGCATTGCAGTTCGCGCAGGACATCACTGTGCACAACCGCTTATGAAGTGGCTAAAAGCTTCTTCAACAGCACGTGCGAGCTTCTATTTATATAATACAAAAGAAGAAATTGATACATTTGTTGAATCGCTAATCAAGACAAAGGAGTATTTCACAAATGTCATTTAATAATTTAGATACGTTATATCGTCAAGTTATTATGGATCATTATAAGAATCCTCGTAACAATGGCGTGTTAGAAGATAGTGTTACTGTTAACTTGAACAATCCAACTTGCGGCGATCGTATTCAACTTACGATGAAAGTAGAAGAAGGTATTGTGCAAGAGGCGAAGTTTGAAGGCGAAGGATGTTCAATCTCAATGTCTTCAGCTTCAATGATGACACAAGCAGTAAAAGGTAAGAAAATTGAAGAAGCACTTCAGCTTTCGAAAATTTTCTCTGACATGATGCTAGGAAAAGAGTACGATGACAGCATCGATTTAGGAGATATTGAAGCATTACAAGGCGTATGCAAGTTCCCTGCACGTATTAAATGTGCAACATTAGCGTGGAAAGCGTTAGAAAAGGGCTTAAACGAAGGTAAGTAATGTTAAAGGTTCCTAAAAATGAGGTTATCTAAGGAGGGACACACCAACATGGCGAAGCAACTGCCAGATATCGGCGATTACAAATATGGTTTCAAAGACAAAGACGTTTCGATTTTCCGTGCTGGACGCGGTTTAACAAAAGAGATCGTTGAAGAGATTTCACGTATGAAAGAAGAACCACAGTGGATGTTAGACTTCCGTTTAAAATCACTGGATAAGTTCTATGAAATGCCAATGCCACAATGGGGCGGCGACTTAAATGACTTAGATTTCGATGAAATTACGTACTACGTAAAACCATCTGAGAAATCTGAGAAGTCTTGGGATGAAGTACCTGATGAAATTAAAGCAACATTTGATAAATTAGGTATTCCAGAAGCTGAGCAAAAATATTTAGCTGGTGTATCTGCACAGTACGAATCTGAAGTTGTATACCACAACATGAAAGAAGACCTAGAAGCTCTAGGAATCGTCTTCAAAGATACAGATAGCGCATTAAAAGAGAACGAAGATATTTTCCGTGAGCATTTCGGAAAAGTAATCCCACCAACAGACAACAAATTCTCTGCATTAAACTCTGCAGTTTGGTCTGGTGGATCATTCATCTACGTTCCAAAAGGTATTAAAGTTGATACACCACTTCAAGCGTATTTCCGTATTAACTCTGAAAATATGGGACAATTCGAGCGTACGCTTATCATCGTAGACGAAGGTGCACACGTACACTACGTAGAAGGTTGTACAGCACCTGTTTACACTACTAACTCACTTCACAGTGCGGTAGTAGAAATCATCATTAAAAAAGATGCGTATTGCCGTTATACAACAATCCAAAACTGGGCGAACAACGTATACAACCTAGTTACAAAACGTGCGGTTTGTGAAGAAAACGCGACGATGGAATGGATTGATGGTAACATCGGATCTAAATTAACGATGAAATACCCAGCAGTTATCTTAAAAGGCGAAGGCGCTCGTGGTTTAACATTATCAATCGCGATTGCTGGTAAAGGCCAACACCAAGATGCTGGTGCGAAAATGATTCACTTAGCACCAAACACGTCTTCAACAATCGTTTCTAAATCGATTGCGAAGCATGGTGGTAAAGTAACTTACCGTGGTATCGTACACTTCGGACCAAAAGCGAAAAACTCTCGCTCTAACATCGAGTGTGACACGTTAATCATGGATAACCAATCTACATCTGATACAATTCCTTACAACGAAATCAAAAACGATTACGTTTCACTTGAGCATGAAGCGAAAGTATCGAAAGTATCAGAAGAACAATTATTCTACCTAATGAGCCGCGGTATTTCTGAGCAAGAAGCTACAGAAATGATCGTAATGGGCTTCATCGAGCCATTCACACGCGAACTTCCAATGGAATACGCAGTTGAAATGAACCGCCTGATCAAGTTTGAGATGGAAGGTTCTATTGGTTAAATAGAAATGCGGAGCCGACTGTTCAGACCCGTTGGCTAAGGTTCTTTCGCACAGAAGATGCTTTTTATCTTCTCGTGCGGAAGGTTCTTAGACATGAGGGTTTAGGAGGCAAAGCTGGACAATATTTAAAGTGGAAGCGGCTCGTTCAGAATGTGAGGGGGATGGAGCTTCTGACGTAGAGGCGCTTTTTGCCTCATAGGAAGAAGTGAAGCCACCGAACATTCTAGCCGCTAGAACTGGATAATATATGTATGAAGAAAGCGCCCTGCTGTGCAGGGCGCTTTTTTGTTTTGCGGATTTGTCTTGGCTTGGGAGAGGATACCCGGGTGGGTGTTCAGCTAAATATATCAACGATTTTTCAAATATATCGATCATAAACGGGAATATATCAACGATTATTTCAATATATCAACGTTTCGACAAGGAATATCGATTTGTCGACAAGATAAGACAAAAGAAAATTCTCACATACCCCAAACATTTTATAAGAACAGAGAACGACTAGGTTTAAGACAAAGAGACTGACAAATCCACTTGAACAATCAACCACTGAATTTTATATTAAACTTTTTGACAAATCCACCCCTCCTTCCACTATCTGGAATTCTTTCCTGCATTAGCAAAAGTTTCTCATATAAAAAAGGGCAATCTTTTGCTTTTTCTCACAATGCGAGTACAATGTAAAATAGCAAGAAAAGACGAAAAGTATTTACAGGATTATTGTGTGCGCATAGCGTAAATGGCAGTAAGGAACTGAGAGGAGGTTTTTTCTCTGAATATAAATAAGGAAACAATCATCCACCTTTATCATACAAACGATATACATAGTCATTTTGAAAATTGGCCGCAAATTTCTCGGTTTGTACAGGGAGAGAAAAAGCGAAGACAGGAAGCGGGAGAGACCGTTTTGACGGTTGATATCGGCGATCATGTGGATCGTTTTCATAGTATTTCGGAAGCTACGAATGGACTTGGCAATACGAAGCTTTTAAATGAGGCGTTATATGATTATGTAACGATCGGAAATAATGAAGGAATTACGTTAGCGAAGGAGCATTTGAATCGTCTATATGATGAGGCTGGATTTGAAGTGCTTGTCGCGAATTTATTTGAAAAAGAAGGTGTACGTCCGGAGTGGGCAAAGCCTTATAAATTACATACAACGACAGATGGGATTACGATTGCCTTTATCGGGTTAACGGTAGCTTATCCAGAGTTTTATCATATGCTCGATTGGCATATTGAAGATCCGCTTATCCATTTAGAGTCTATTTTAGAAGAAGTGCGAGATGAGGCTCATATTACAGTTGTCCTTTCTCATCTTGGAAAAAGCATGGATGAGTATATGGCAGAGCATTATGATATAGATGTTATTTTAGGGGCACATACGCATCATTTATTTGAGCGTGGCGTTCTTATGAATAATACGTTACTTTGTTGTTGTGAAAAGTGGGGGCGTTACGTTGGTCACGTACAGCTTACTGTGGATATAGAGACGAAGAAACTACTGAAAAAAGACGGTAGAGCAATTAAGACGGAACGGTTAGGGGCTTATAGCGAGCCGTTATCCACAATTGAAATACTGCAGGAAGAAAGTAAGCATATAATGGCAGAGCCTGTCGTTCATTTAAAAGAGTCATTACCGGTTGATTGGTTTCATGAGACGCCGTTTTCTCATATGTTAGCAAGTGCGCTGAAAACATGGTGCAGTGCAGAAATTGGAATGGTGAATGCTGGTGTACTTCTTGAAGGATTAGAAGAGGGTGTTGTAACGCGCGGAGATATTCACAGAATTTGTCCACATCCAATTAATCCGTGTGCTTTGAAAGTTCCAGGAAAGATATTAAGAGAAGTTATTTTGAAAGCACGTAAACCGAATATGGAGAACCTTGAGGTGAAAGGATTCGGATTTCGGGGGAAAGTGATGGGGAAAATGATTTACGCTGGTGTAGAAGTAATTCCAGATACGATTCCTGGGAATAAAATTTTATTAGAAGATGTATTGATTAACGGCGAATCGCTGGAGTTAGACCGTATATATACAGTAGGAACAATTGATATGTTTACGTTTGGATACTTATACCCAGAGCTATCCACACTTTCTAGCAAACAATATTATATGCCAGAACTACTTAGAGATGTGTTAACAGATATGTTAATAACTTATACATCTTCCGTTAAACTATAGGCTAGTTAACTTGTAACACTCATTTTTCTCTTGTCATACAGATAAGAAAGAGAGGAGTGTGAACTATGGTTAATGTGGAGCCAATTATAATTGATAATTATACGTTTATTGCAGTTAGCGTCAAACTTCCAAAGACGAATTTGCTAGCTGTAATGAGCGATAAAGGATATATTATGTGTGGTGCATTAGATGTAGGTCTTTTAAATGAGAAGTTAGGTGATCGAGGAATTATTGCTGGCCGTGCGGTTGGTGTAAGAACGATTGAACAACTTCTTGAAGCGCCACTAGAATCGGTAACGACTGGAGCTGAAGCATTAGGCATTCCAGCAGGAACGATTGGAAAAGAAGCATTATTAAAAATGAGATAAGCATATATCGTCCCTCCTTCTTGCATAGAAATGATATAAGAAGGAGGTTTTTTTATGAGTATATTTCGCTCGAAAAACTCGCGGTTTCGAAAGGGACCTATTGCCTTTCGGTATATACTGCTTATGTCGTTTATTCTTTTTGTTATATTACTTACGCAAGGGCTGTGGATTGTGAATAATAGTATTCAGCCGACCTTAATTAAATATGGAGAAGTAGAGACAAAGAAAATGGCGACTGCAATTATGACGAAGGCGGTAAAGGATCGAATTAATGAAGGATTCGATGTCGATTCATTAATGAAAGTACAAAATGATAAAAATGGGAAAGTATCCACAATTAATTTAAATACAAAGCAAGTAAATGAAATCGTAACGTCAACGACTACGTACATAGAAAAATATTTGCAGCAAGTAGAACAAGGGAAGTTGAAGGAGCTAGGTATTTCTGAAAAAAACGGGGCGACTATGGCAGTTCCTTTTGGGCGTGTAACTGATAATGCGCTTCTTGGTAATATAGGACCAGATATTCCGATTCAGTTCACGCCAATTGGGCATGTGAATACAGATATTAAACAAAAAATTGAGCCGCACGGGATCAACACTACAGCGATTCAAATTGTTATGGAAATGGAAGTAACGTTGCAAGTAATCATTCCATTTCATACGAAAGAGATAACGGTGAAACAAAATGTTCCGATTGCGACGCGTATCGTTCAAGGGGAAGTGCCTACGTATTATGGAAGCGGAAGTGTTGCTGTACCTGATAAAAAGAAAACAGATAGTTAATTGCATATAAAGTGAAACTTGAATCAATCGGGCTTTTACTGGATAAAAAATAACCGTAGCAATGCGCTACGGTTATCGTTTTGTATTTGCTCGTTCTTTGCGTTCCCAAAGGCTTAAATGCATATATGGATCGAAGGCCCATTCTGTATAGCCATTGTCTTTATATATGCCAAAATGTAAGTGGGGTGGGAATTTTCCGGCTGTACCAGGGGGGCCATAGCCAGTGCTACCAACAAACCCGATTACTTTTCCGGGCTCAACAATTTGTCCAAGCTGTATTTCTTTTGAGAACCCGCCTAAATGAGCGTAATAATGGTAATTGTTATGAAGGTCGCGAATACCAATGCGCCATCCACCAAGGCGGTTCCAACCTTTCGTTTCAATAATGCCATAGCAAGTCGATCTTACTGGCACGCCATATCCGGCAAAAATATCGGTTCCTTCATGAACTCGTCTGCCCCCAAAACTTCTTCCAGCACCGAAAGTACTACGGTAGCTATGGTCACTACGAATCGGAAGAGGAAAAGCATTTCCTTCTAAATTAATACGTCCATAATGTTTATAAATTTGGGCGTATTCGCTAATTAAATCAACTGTTTTTGCACGTCTATAATATTCCCAAAGCATAATTTTAATACGGTCTTCTGACGTTCCTTGTTTCCTTAAAATAGTCGCTGCGGTATGCAGAAGATCACGGTCGCTATTTGCATTTGCAAATCCATCTTTGTCACCATCTAAACCTATTCCGCCAAATAGAGAAATTGTATGGGGGAGAGTGTCGTTACTATTAACAGGTCCAGCCCATATTTCTGGTTTGAAATAAAGGGAAATGATGGCATCTGGTTTTTTTGGAATATCTTTTCTTACGCTCCGTATATTTCTTTCATATTGATCCATTGCAGCTAAGTAATACCATGGAATGCCTGAAGACTGCTCGGTTTCTTTATATAGTACCATGCGCTTTTCGTATATGCTTTGCTGATTATCTTCACCGTAGGCGATGTTTTGGTGGAGAAGAAAACAAATAGAAAGCAAAAGAGAAATTTTTCGAAGCATGAAATAGACTCCTTTCACAACATCACTCTTTTTAGTGTGGGATATACGGAGTATTTCATTATAGGGAACGATTGGAAAAAATCTTAGAATCTTCATTTGAGCAAATCGCTTTCATACGTTAGAATAGATATGTTACATTGAAAGAAGCGAACACGGTAAACTATTTCATATTGTGCGGAGTTGATAACCATGACAAAACAAACAGAATATAAGCGCAAGCCCGAATGGTTGAAAATTAAGTTAAACACGAATGAAAACTATACAGGCTTAAAGAAAATGATGCGTTCTAAGAATCTTCATACCGTTTGTGAAGAGGCAAAATGTCCGAATATTCATGAATGCTGGGCTGTAAGAAAAACAGCAACATTTATGATTTTAGGTGCGGTTTGTACACGCGCTTGTCGTTTTTGTGCGGTTAAAACAGGCTTACCAACTGAGCTTGATTTACAAGAACCAGAACGCGTAGCAGATTCAGTAGTACAAATGGGCTTAAAGCACGTTGTTATAACAGCGGTTGCACGTGATGATTTAAAGGACGGCGGAGCAGCTGTTTTTGCTGAAACAGTACGAGCAGTACGTCGTAAAAACCCATTCACGTCTATCGAAGTATTACCATCTGATATGGCTGGGGTAGAAGAAAACTTAAAAATGTTAATGGATGCAAAACCAGATATTTTAAACCATAACATTGAAACAGTACGTCGATTATCTAACCGAGTTCGCGCTAGAGCAAAATATGACCGTTCATTAGAGTTTTTACGTCGAGCAAAAGAAATGCAGCCTGATATTCCAACTAAATCGAGCATTATGGTCGGCTTAGGTGAAACAAGAGAAGATTTAATTGAAGCAATGGATGACTTACGTGCAAACAATGTGGATATTTTAACTCTTGGACAATATCTACAACCATCTAAGAAGCATTTACCAGTTATTAAATATTATCCACCAGCAGAATTTGCAGAGCTTAAAGAAATTGCACTTAGCAAAGGATTTAGCCACTGTGAAGCTGGCCCACTTGTGCGTTCTTCTTACCATGCGGACGAGCAAGTACGTTCTGCAAAAGAAAAAACAGCAGAAGCTAAATAATGAAAAAAGAGAGCTAACGATTAGCTCTCTTTTTGTTTGTACTCTAAAACGGTATTTGGACATGTTAATAAAATCTTTTTTAATTCTTCTGTGGATAATTCAATTGTAAATTCAGGAACACCAGGTGTAATTAAAATTTTATCGTACGCATAAACGGAACTGTCCACAATAATTGTTACATCTTGTGAATAACCAAAAGGAGCTACACATCCTGGAGTACAGCCAGTTTTCATTCTTAGTTCATCAGGAGAACAGAGCGATAAGCGTTCTCCAGTTATTTCTTTCATCTCTCCTCGGTTAAGCCGAGTTCCTTCTAACGTAAAAAACACGTAAAAATTTCCAGATGTTGATTTTAAAAATAAGCTTTTACTTGGAGTACCTTGTAAGCCAAGTCTTTCACGTACAATCCGATCTGTCTCATAATCGAGTACCGGTTCGTGTTCGAACTTTTCATAAGAAACATTTGTTTTATGTAGTAGAGCAAGTACGTCTTCGTACATATGAAATAATACCCCTTTCTATTGTTAGAACAGTCTCTTCTCGTGGCGTCAACTGAATGTTTTTGAAAGGGATATTACTTGGACGATGCTTTCCATAAGCGTGTTATGATACATTGTTCGTCGATTGTAATTTCGTAAATATCAGGATTCGTTAAAGCTCTCCATTCATTAAAGCCAATCGTATGATCAAAATGCTTTAAAATGAGTGTAAGTAAATTGCCGTGTGTAACAAGTAGTGTTGTCGTATGGTTTAATTGTAAAACGTCTTGAATAAGCGATATGGCACGGTCTGTTGCTTGTTTTGTTGACTCTCCGCCTGAAAAGGCAATATCTATGTTCGTAAAAGTGGATTCTAGTTTTTGCATCCAATCATCCATTGGAAAGTTGCTCAATATGCGTTCAGTTAATCGTTCATCTTCTTGGATAGATAAGCTAGCTTGGAGCGCATAGGGCCGAATGGAATCGATAGCTCGGACAAATGGGCTTGAAATAATATGATCGATTTGTAGATGATTTTCTAAGAGGAATGTAGCAAGGTTATTTGCTTGATCTTTCCCATCGGTCGTTAATTCAGCATCACGTTTTTGCCCAGTTGCTGAACAATGTCGTATTACAATAATTTTCTTCATAATTCATCCCCATCTTTCAAGTTGACGCTATATACTTCGACAAATGTGGAAATAATTCCTTTTTATTGGAAACGGCATATGGATTTAAATATGTGGAAAAGTAATGTGGATAATAAAAAATTGAGGTACAATGATGAAAAAAATGATATGTATCATATTCATTATTTGTTTTCTTACGCAATTGTCCACAACATATGCAGAATCCAACCAAAAACTAAATTATCCAAGCAATCGAAATAAGTCATTTGTGAGTGAGGATGTTTTTTATAAACAGTTAGATAAGAAAATCTATAAAGAATATAAAAATGCAGCATATAGTGTTCGGAAAAAAATCTTATTTAAAGAAGTGCCTGATGAAGAATTTTCTTTCCTAAAAAAAACAGCTGTCGGTTGTCGAAGTAGAGTGGTGCTTCAAGATTTTTTTGTTCACCCTGATCGCCAAGTTTATTTTTTCGCTTCTTTTACTCAAAATGAAGTAGAAGAGTTTCATAAGTACATCGTTATAGATGCAGAAACAAAGAGGGAGCTAAAGGAGGGTAAAAGTTATCATCATTGTGATAGTCCTTATAAAAAATAACCCACCAACCGGTGGGTTATTTTTTTACTCTGGTACACTCATTAATTTCTCTTTCATTTTGCGAATAAGAACGACAGCACCAATTGTACAGAGAAGTGTAATTCCTTCGGCAACAAAGATATTGATTGTCTTTGTTTGGTAAAGTGCCGCAAAGAAGTCTACAAATGCGTGGAATAGTATAGCGTATACTAGGAAGATATATTTCTTCTGTTTTACTGCGTATAAAACAAGCATTGTAAAGGCGATTTGAAGCACGAGTGCCATAATTCTTTCTACGCTACCAAGGAAGTATAAGTAGGCAGGTTGCTGAATTAACATGTCTTGTAAAATGCTGAGTTCGGGTTTTTGTTCAATCAGTTGAGCGAAGCTACCATCGTTAATAGAATTAGCAAAGATTAATGCTTGTAATGCAGAAAAACCGCCAATTAAAATAGATTCAATTCCGCCGTGACCAATTCCATAAGCGAAGCCATCTTTATATTCTAGATATTTTTTTAGTAAGAAGAAGAAGGCAACGAAGCGTCCTAATTCTTCAAAAATACCAGCAGTCAATCCGCCATAAATTGCGAAGGCAAACGGATTTTCTAAAAATGGAGCGATTGTTGGATTACCGCGCATAAATAGGTGGAATGGTGTTTCAAGAATTTGGGTAAATCCGATAAAGATAAGAACACCAATGCCGACCACTTTCCAATTAATATTATATTTTTTACGGAAATAAACGAGTACAATAATTGGGACCAGAATCGAGACAATGAGTTGAAATATGATGCTGGCAATTACAGTATTTGAAACCATACTTTCACCGCTTTCTAATATATGTACATATCTATTATGCATGAAATACGGGAGAGATGAAACTTTTAGAAAGAAAATGAATTTACTTATTGACTCTAACGTTGCGTCATACTTTATCGTATGTACTAAGGGGGAGATACAAATGACAATGAGAGTAAAAGAAGTAGCTGATTTAGTTGGAATTAGTGTGCGCACACTGCATCATTACGATGAAATTGGGTTGTTAACCCCAGACGAGACGACAGAGTCTGGATATCGTCTGTATTCCAATGAGAATTTAGAGACATTGCAGCAAATTTTGTTTTTTAAAGAACTAGGCTTCCCTTTGAAAAAAATTAAAGAGATTATCATGAGTCCATCATTTGATCGCGAAGAGGCACTACAGCTTCATAAGAAAATGCTTCTTGAAAAGCGTACCAGATTAGATAAGGTGATTGCGACGATTGATAAAACAATTCAGCATACAAAAGGAGAGATTGAAATGACGAACAAAGAGAAGTTTGAAGGATTCGATTTCAGCCATAACCCATATGAAGAAGAAGCACGTGAAAAATGGGGAGACGCAGCTGTAGATAAAGCGAACGAATATGCAAAAGGTATGTCAAAAGAGAACCAAGAAGAGTTTAATACTATTTATAGAAATTTAGCGGTACTGAGACACGGTGCACCAGATTCTAAAGAGGCGCAGGGAGCAATCAAAGTATGGTACGATTACTTGCAAAACTTTAGTCACTATTCATTAGACGCTTTTAAGGGACTCGGTCAAATGTATGTCGCTGATGAGCGCTTCACGAAAAATATCGATAAGTTTGGCGAGGGGTTAGCGCAGTTTATGTGTGATGCGATGGAAGTTTATGCGGATCGTAATAAAAAGTAAAACAGGTGGAGATTTTCTCCACCTGTTTTACTTTTTAATCATATCATTCAAGGCCTGATCTCCCGTATTGTTCAAATGAGGATTTTTACTCATTTCACGTTTTAGCATATCGAGGCTTTGCGTATATTCTGTATCATTTAATGCGCCAGATTGAAGGCCTTGAATTTGGGAAATCAACTTTTGGTCTGTTGATACATATGCTTTATAATAGCGAGGGACGATGGACAAGGCAGCTCTATATACTTGATCCGCTACAAGTTTTGGATCCGTTGTGTTTGCACGATATACAACAAATACTTCATCATCGGTAACGAGTGTAGCAGCGTTTGTAACGTCAGGAAGTTTGACGGTCATGCTTGTAATCATTTCAGCGACTTTCTCGCGATTAATGGCCCCTACTTGTTTGTTAGATACTTCATGCTTTTGTTTAGAAGAATAACCGACTCTTGTGAGTCTTGTATTTGTATTTTCCGTATGATACATGTCGTTTTTATTGGAAACAAGAACACGGCTTCCTTCTTCACGTTCCATTTCAGCTTTGTTCGCTGATTGGCACCCTGCAAATAAGGAAATAGTGAGAAGGGAAAGTAAAATTTGTTTTTTCACGATGTATCACCTCCTTCTCCATAGCATGCACTAATTTTCAATTTTTTGTATTTGAAATTGTTGGTTGGTATGCTTTGTGATACGATAAAAAGAAGAATGCTTAGAGAGGAAGTTAATGATGGAGCAAAAGCAAGAGCAAGAGATTCATGCTACGGTGAGCATTAATAATGTTCAGTACGAAGTAATTAAAAACTTTCGTGACGGTTTTAGTGAAGAAGCATTTAAAGAGCGCTATGCAGAAATTTTAAATAAATATGATTATATCGTTGGGGACTGGGGATATGAGCAACTTAGATTGCGCGGATTCTTTGATGATAGTAACCAACGTGCGACATATGATACGAAAATTAGTACGTTAACGGAGTATTTATACGAGTACTGTAACTTCGGTTGTGCACACTTCGTATTAAGAAAAGCGAAGAAATAAAAAAATCCTCTTACGATTGTAAGAGGATTTTTTGCATATGCTCGCTTATAAACAAATCGAGATATAATCGCCTTCAGAAAGTATTGTATTTGGCTTCATTTGTTGTCCGTTCAATTGAATATCCCCATTTTTAATTTTATCCACAATGAGTGTACGGCTCCAGTCAGAAATATATGTGGATAAGGCTTTATCGATGCGGTGGGAACCGAAAATGAGGTCTAATACAAGCGTGATTTCGGCTATGCCGTTTTCTTTATGTTGCATAATGGAAATAGTAGTAGTTGTTTCGGCTTGATCTTGCTGGGTCATATCGATCGTTTCAACGTGATCAGTAAATGATTTATAAATACGCAGTTTTTGATTCCACGTATGATCTTTCGGACATTTATAAATAGCAAAGCGGTATATGTTTTTTCCATTGGCGTTATGCCTACGAATATTCGTATCAGTAAATAGGGTAGTACGTCCGCAATTTTTACAATATTTTTCGATTGTGTGTTGCTGATTTTCATATAAACTCCAAGAAAGTTGTACTTTCTGCATTTTCCTTCACCTCTTATAGTAGTGGCAAAGAAACGTAATACAGCTATTTGGATGTCTTGTAGTATGAAGACATGAGAAAAAGACAAAAATAAAAGGAGGTTCCCCAAAGAGGAACCTCCGTAAACATCATACTACAGATGCAATACGTTCCTTTGTAATGGGAATGGGCAGACTACTCCCTTGAAAAAGCGTGGTGCTTTTTTGAGAGTAATGCTATCCAATTGCTGGTCCATTACAAAGTAAATGTTGGCATACGTAGATAACGTCCTTTCTATCCAAATAGATTTATTCTTAATTATAACATAAAAGATTGAAAATTCGAAACTCTTATAACGGAAAAACACCAGCTAAAATAGCTGGTGCATACGATAAATTATATAAGTTCAAATAAAAATGAGCGAAACTCTTCTGCAATTTCTTCAGTCATAGAAAATGCGTGCTCTAAGTAGCCTGGTTCGTTTAAATCGTCAGCACCGATAATTGCAAATTTATTACTTTGCATATCAAGTACAATTGTTTTACCGTAATGACGATCGGAATATAAAAGCGCTAAATCATGACGCTCATTTTCTCCCATAAAGCTAACGAAACGAGTTTTTGTAGCGACAGTGTCGTCGTACAGAAAGAAACGTTCTTCCATACACATGGCTCCTTTTATTAAATATCTAAGTTTAAGTGTGGCTTATGATCTAAATGGTGATGCGTTTTAATGAATCGTACTGTTCTTGTTTTGTAACGCATTACGATAGAGTATGTTTCAGCTAAATCTCCGCCTAGGAATTTCACGCCGTCTAATAACTCACCAGCAGATACACCTGTTGCTGAGAAGATTGCATCATCACCAGATACTAAATCGTCTAACATAAGAAGTTGACGAGGATCTTCTAATCCCATTTCACGACAACGAGCTTCTTCTTCTTCGTTCATTGGAACTAAGCGAGCTTGCATTTCACCTTCAAGGCACTTTAATGCTGCTGCAGAAATAACACCTTCTGGAGCTCCGCCAATACCTACGAATAAGTCGATACCCGTTCCAGGTAGTGCTGTTGCGATTGACGCACCAACATCACCGTCACCAAATAATTTTACGCGTGCACCTTTTGCACGAACACGGTCAATAATATCTTGATGACGCTCACGTTCTTGAACGATAACTGTTAGATCACGAATCTTTTTATTGTTAGCTTCTGCTACAATTTCAATTGTTTTTTCAATTGGATCATCTAAGCTAATTTTACCAGCTGCTTTTGGACCAACCGCGATTTTTTCCATGTACATATCAGGAGCATGAAGAAGGTTCCCTTTGTCTGCGATTGCAATAACTGCCATTGCATTTGCAAGACCTTTTGCAACGATGTTTGTACCTTCTAATGGGTCAACGGCGATGTCTACTTCTGGACCGTTACCTGTTCCTAGTTCTTCACCAATATACAACATCGGTGCTTCATCAAGTTCTCCTTCACCGATTACAACTGTACCTGCCATGTTTACTGAATCAAACATATCACGCATTGCTGTAGTTGCTGCATCATCTGCTTCGTTCTTCTTTCCGCGGCCCATCCACTGTGCGGATGCTAATGCTGCTGCTTCTGTTACACGGACAATTTCTAGTGCGAGTTCACGTTCCAAGATTTCATTCCTCCAATTTCAAAAATCATACAAATATAACTATAACAAATAACGGAGAAAAGGTGAATTCGAAAAATTGTCGATTTTTTCAGAAGAAAGCGTTACAATTAAAATGTAAATGCTTTAATTTCCAGGTAGGTGACATTCATGTATTTTGTAGACAGAAAGAAAATAGAACAAATGCTAGTATGTTTAGAACGAGCAACAAGTACATTTCAAGAGAAAAAGATATATGAAACCGAGTTTGAATTTTACGCATTAGAGCGCATAGCCCATCTTATTATTGATACTGTATTAGATGTAGGAAATGCGATGATTGATGGATTTATTATGCGCGATCCAGGAAGCTATGAAGATATTATTGATATTTTAATGGATGAGCGAGTGATAAGTGAAGAAGATGGACAAGGGATGAAAGAAATTATCCTTCTTCGAAAAATGCTTACGCAAGATTATATTCAAATGAATCATGATGAATTATATAAGACGATTCAAAAACATATTGCAGTGGTAGAAAAATACCCAGCAAATATTCGCAGTTATTTAGAAAAGGAATTAGGACCTGTATCTGCATTTGTACCAGAATAATTATGCTTATAAGATCCCCAGAGAATGCCTTTTGGGGATCTTATATTGTATGTGAGAAAGAAAAGGGAGAAGGGTGAAGTATGGGGGAAGCACGTACTACGAAAGACGAGATTGTACAATTGTTGAAAGTAAAGGGAGAGCACACAGTAGCGGAACTAGCTGACGTTTTAGAGATTACAGAAATGGCAATCAGAAGACATTTAAGTAATCTTGAGAAAGATGGACTCATTTATTCTAAGATGGTAAGGCAACATGTCGGAAGACCAACTTATTTGTATGGATTAAGTGAAAAGGGAGAAGATACATTCCCGAAAGAGTATAAGCAATTTGCGATTGATATGCTAGAAGATTTAGCTCGGATGGGCGATGAAAAAATACTTCAATATGTTTTAAAAGAAAGAACGAAGCGTATGGAAGAACAGTTGCAAAAGCGAGTGAGTAATCAAAAGAATTTAGCATATAAAGTGCAAGAGATAGCAGCTATGCAAGAGAAAAATGGTTATATGGTTCAAATAAAGAGAGATGGAGAGAAATCTTTCGTAATTGAAAAACAAAACTGTCCGTTAAAAGAAATTGCAGAGAGATTTCCGCAAGTATGTAAAGATGAAAAAGAGATGTATAAGCGTTTATTTACGAACGCAGATGTGAAAACGCTAGCAAACATGTGCGAGGGCGATTGTAGTTGTTCTTACCAAATAAAAGAGAAAAAATGAACGTTATGGGGCGCTTTAAGGTAAAGCGTTTTTTTCTTTTGGAAAAGCGGGTAATATAAGAGTGGTATGATAAGGTGAGAACGTTAGCATAAAAGGAGAGACATAATCGATGTATAAAGGTTACTTAATTGACTTAGACGGTACGATGTATCGCGGGGAAGAACAAATTGAAGAAGCAAGCGACTTCGTCAAAGCATTAGGAGAGCGCGGCATTCCATATTTATTCGTTACGAATAACTCAACTCGCAAACCAGAACAAGTGGCAGAAAAGCTTGTTCGTTTCGATATTCCAGCGAAAGCGGAGCAAGTATTCACAACGAGTATGGCGACTGCGAACTTCATTTATGAACGTAAACAAGATGCAACTGTATATATGATTGGTGAAGAAGGCTTACACGATGCACTTGTGGAAAAAGGATTTGAACTTGTGGATGAAAATCCTGATTTCGTTGTTGTTGGTTTAGATCGTGACATCACATATGAAAAATTAGCAAAAGCGTGTCTTGCTGTGCGTAACGGCGCGACGTTTATTTCTACAAATGGAGACATTGCCATTCCGACTGAGCGCGGATTGTTACCAGGTAACGGCTCATTAACATCAGTTGTAGCAGTATCAACAGGTGTGGATCCAATCTTTATCGGAAAACCAGAATCAATCATTATGGAACAAGCTTTAAAAGTTCTTGGCATAGAAAAAAATGAAGCATTAATGGTTGGGGATAACTATGATACAGACATTTTAGCAGGAATAAATGCTGGCATGCATACGCTTCTTGTCCACACTGGAGTCACAACTGTGGAGAAGTTAACAGAATATGAAGTACAACCAACGCAAGTTGTGCATAACTTGACGGAGTGGATTGAGAAGATGTAATGAAAAACAGGTAACCGAAGAGGTTACCTGTTTTTTTTATTAAAACGCACGATTCACAACATCTTTAACTTCTTCAAGATATTGTTTACGCACACCATCATCCACAGAAGGAACACTCGTATAGAATGTGTGCTCAATTGTTTCAATGCCTGTAAATTCAAAAATACCAACATCTGCTGTTTTCTTCATTGCGTCAAACATCCCGCCTGCTGTGTATGCCTCTTTCGTATTACCCATTGTAGATAATAACAATCCTTTTTTACCGCTTAATAACTTTTCAATGCCGTTTTCACCGTAAGCATAAGCGAATCCATGGCTAAATACACGGTCAACGTATCCTTTTAAAATAGCAGGAAGTCCCGCCCACCAAACTGGATAAATGAATGTAATGCTATCAGCCCAAGAGATATGCTCTTGCTCTTCTTTAATATCTTCTGGTGTGTTTCCTTGAGAAAATGAGATGAAATCGGAAGCGCTTAATACTGGATTGAAGTTTAATTCGTATAGATCGCGAACGCGTACTTCATGACCTTTTTCTTCTAATTCACTTTTTACCGTTTCTAAAATTGCATGGTTGAAGCTTTCTGGATTTGGGTGTGCATAAACGATTACATGTTTCATTGTTCTTCCTCCTATTTTGTGGATATGTGAATAGTTATTTGTATATATGTAACCATTATGGTTACTCCTTTTATGGAAGTCAAGTAATACATATGTATAAAAAGACGCTCAAAAATCGCCTTTTTATACCCCGCTCATACAAAGTACAAAGAAGACAAATAAAATAATGACAAGACCAATGCCGAAGTTAAATACGAGAGTGCTATCCATATATGTAGCCTCCTTGTTTGAAAGTAAAAAGCACTCTAGTTAAGAGTGCTTTTTTATTTTGAATCTACTTTATAACTTTTAGAAAGTGATTCATGCTTGTAATGATTTACATTATTTTATGTATTTATACTTTGAAATGAGTAAGTCCTTGTGGGATATAGAAAAAAAGACACTCGAAAGAGTGTCTTTTAAGATGACAAAATGTGCCAATTGCTTGAGGTTGATAAGACGCTAATTTCCGTGTTAGCGCCTTTTCTTTAATCAAGAAGTGTAGCAACAGCGATTCAAATAAATTGTACCATTTGTTTAATTGTGGTGCGTATGCAATTGTGCATATTTTAATCATGAGGTAGGTAATGAACTGTGAATAATTTGAAGTGATTTATTTACGATTTCTTCTGCGGCATATATGCCGATTGCGTCTGTTTTTAAAATATAGGATTGTAAGTTATCATGCATTGCTCCTAACTCACCATGAAGTGGTGCGAAGGCATGGTCCGCCTTTTCAAGCATGCATAAATCAAGTAAAGAATCCCCAGCTGTAATAATCGTATCTATTTGCAAAATTTCTTTTATATATTGCACGGCATCCCATTTGTTAATTGGTTTTGGTACAAAGTATAGCTTCCTACCTTGAAGTGAATGATTCCAGCCTTGTTTGTCTAACCAGGAAGTGAAGGATGATAATTCATCATAAGGAATGTTCTCCCGTTTAATGATGCAATAATGGAATAGATCATCGGCTGTTTTTTGTGATATAACCCAATCTTTATGAGCAATTTGTCCAAACTCCTTTAGTATGTCGTTTCTCTCTATACATTCAACCGATAGTCTTTCTTTTACTGTCCTGTTCCAAGTACCATCTTGTTTACCGTTATGAAGGATATTACCGCCGTTACTTGTAATGGCGTATTCGGGAATGATTTCGTTTTGGAATAAAGTAATACGCTGAAACTGCTCAATAGTTCTTGTTGTAACTGGGATGAAATGTGAGTGCAGTTGTAATTTTTTTAGTAGTGAAATGGTTTTATGTGATATGAAAGAAATTTCTTTCCCATCTAAAGTTTCAATGAGTTGAATTGATTCATCTTCTATAGGGGCACGAAACGATTTCCGGGAATAAATAAGCGTTTGATCAAGATCACTGGCGAAAATCATAACGTTTCCCTCCTAAGAGGCTTAATGAGCCCGCAACATGAATAAGTCATATTCTCATAGATTTCAATAGGGACATTCTTTTCTTTAGCGAGAAGTAAAATATGCTTTAAATCGGGATTGTTTTGCTTACATATTAAAATTTTCCACGGTATTCTCCGGAGTAATACGCGAGTTGTTTCACCGACTCCTGGTTTGATTAAGTTAATATCGTCAATTTCAAAGTGACTTTGGATAGACTGTATATCTTTTAATCCTTGCCAAGAGGGATCAGTGTAAGTTGAAGTAATATAACGTAATTGATTATCTATATGAGAATGAACAGAAGGGAATAAATCTGTCACCTCATCAATGAAGAAATTTGATAAGTCTTCTTGTTCTAGCTCTTTATAATATTTAACACCATGAAAATCATTTGGACCAATATAGGTATCATTTAGTACAGTGCGGCTAATGAGTCCAGAGACGGTTGCATTTAAGCAAGCGCTAGGAATAAGAAAATCTTCACGTGTACCGTAAATTGAAGTACAGTAACCGGGATCAGCAAGCACAGCCATACAATGAGAAATGTGTGTATTATTTCGTTCGTTAAATGTGTGTACTGCATATTCTAATTCTTTTTTTATTGCACCTTTCCCAGTCCATCCATCAATGAATTGAATTGTTTCTTTAGGGTGATGTTCCAAAATATAATGGAGTGCATTTTCATCAATACCGCGTCCGCGAACAATAGAAATACAATAGTGAGGTACATCAAGGTTGTATTGATAGCGTATGTAGCGTTTTATAAGAATACCAATAGGTGTACCAGCACGAGCTAATGAAACGAGGACAAGGTTAGTTCCTTTAGTCTGTATAATTTGTTCGGCGACAACTCCAACAGCGATGGCTAGTTTGTGTTTGTATTGTTGCAGAGAAGAAAAGAATAAATCCATATACGCTTTAGATGGTTTATATTCCATTGGTAACATTTCAGAATAATGTGTGCCAGCTTGAATTGCTTGTTCTCTAGTTTCTGTGGAACTTTCTTTCATTAAATCACTAATATCTTTTAATAGAAAAATAGCATCATTTGGATCATAACTACTAATGTGAGAATTTACTTTTACCATAATTATCAACCTTCCTTTTCTATGCTATTTGAAAATGAGACGATATGAATAAAAGGAATAACTGTTTGTAACTGCTGTAGAAGAGGAGATAGGGCTTCTTCTCCTAAATCACGTTCAATAAAAACAAATACTTCATCGTAATCATGAGGTGAAATATTATAAAAGTAATTTGTAATAGTAGAATCTTCAGGACTTGGATATGAGAAATGATTATGAATGGCGTAGTTCACATCATTTGAAACAGGATGGATAGGGCTTCTTGTTGTAGATTGATATAAAATATTTTCACCCATTTCAGCAGCAATTTTCATTGGGATATACATAAATTCACCCGTTCCGAGGCAGAGTGTTCGTTTTCCAATTCTTTCTCTTTTTAAAGTTTTTCCTGCTTCTTGAGCGAAAGAATGAATGTGCTGTTGTTCATATGCTGAAATGCCAAATCGCCCAGTATATTTTATATAATTTGATGTATAGGGTAATTTTGGGCAGGTAAGGGTATGTTTTTTGAAATTAGGTTTTGTTTCTTCAATTTGAATATCTGTTTTGGCAATATTCAATGGTTGGCCAGTTGTATGAATACTGCCTTCTAATAAAGAAATAACATGAATCTTAATTTGAAGTTCGTCTTCTAATTGTTTAAATTGTCTTCTATTAGTATGAGAACGCCAGTCTAATAAAGAAGCAATAATATATTCTTCTCGTGGGAATTTATTTTGAATCGATCTAATAATATTTAATGCTGTTTTTCCTGTTGTCATCTCATCATCTACGAGAACAATAGGATTGCTGTTTTGAAAAAAGCTTTCATCCACATAACAACGGTGCGATGTTGCATGAGAATGTTCTTCCTCAAATGTAATGACAGATTCTAGGTGGGGTATCGATTCCCTAGTTGTATGTACATACTTTGCATTTTGAAAGCATTGAAACATAGAATGACCAAGTGCTGTCGCTGTCTCAGCGAATCCGATGAACAAAACTTCTTCTTGCAGAGGATATTGATAACGAAATACTTCCTCTGGGATTTCATGAATTTCTAATGAAATGAGATTTAAAATTTCTTTTTGAAATGGATGAGAAGTATTATGTAGCATTTCCATATATCTTGTAGCGAGAGCAAATCCACTTGATAGAGAGACTGCAGGTTTAATAGGAAGATGCTTTCCAAGGATTGTACTCACAAATAAAAAACTACGTTTCTTATTTATTCTAGCAGCCATTTGAAAAAGATTGTCTAGCGCTAAGTTATATGGATTATCACGTACTTCTACATGAACTTGTATATTATTTAAAACGTTATACGTGTTGCTTTGCGTTTGTAATAAGGAGATCGGTGAATTGTTTGTTTTCATGTAGCACCCCATAAATATTAGATTTTAAAATGGTTTTGCGAGCCCAGCCATAATGCGGCTTTACTTCATTCATTTTGTTAGAAAAACTGCTTTTTAGCACTCCATTATACGTATCTGCATTTTGTAAAATTGACCTCGCATCTAAATAATCTTCCATTGTGACAATGTGCATTGCCTGTACAACTTTAATATGAGATGGGTGAATAACTGTCTTTCCGATTAAGCCATTTGCATGGTCAAGTGATACCTCTTGAATGAGCCCTTCTTCATGATCATTAGAAAAATATTCCCATACACATCCTGAAATAATATATTCATTTGTTGCCCTTGAGAAAACGTTAATAATGTCTGAAATACAATCACGGACAACAGTAATATGATAGATAGGTGTGTATTTATTGCGCCGAATACTAAATATACTTGAAAAATCAGTAGCACCAATACGTACATTTAAGATGTAATCGTGATAAGAATCTAGTAAATCTTTTATTTGTAATAATGATTCTGCCCGTGTTTCCTTATACATAATTTCTGGTGATTCTAAAATCGGCATGCCATATAGCGATAATGAGTATAACTCGTTTATACATGCAAGCTGATCGATATAAGTCTTTCCGTTAATCGGTGTGAATTTTGGAAAGACAAAACCACATAAACAATGAACAGCACTACCTAATTCAGTAACAATTGTCTTCATTTGACTTGGCTGTCGAACTCTAATAAAAAGAAGTGGGATGTCTGCTTGATTTAGTATGTTGGCACTGACTAAGTTGGCTATTTGCTGTATTTGAACGACGATGTTTTGCTCTGCAAGTTTTACTTCTTCATCGCTGATAGCGTCCTCTAGACAAAGAATAATTGAGGTAGCATCCACATGTTTCTTTCTAATTATATCTTCCGCAATCGTTTCTTTCGTGCCAGGAGTATATAGTGTAGCGCCTAGTGCGTAAGCTAGTTGTTCTTTTCCTATATTTTTTGAAAAACTAAGAGGTTCTTTATAGAAAAAATTTTGCCGTTCTTCTGAGGAGAGATAAGAAAAGTAATTCAAATTGTCACCACCTTATTTGTAATGATTCTGTTTAATCGTAACATAATAAGGAAAATCTTCCATAAAATGAAGCGAGAAATTAAAAAAATATATTGAGAAAGATGAATTATAAGATGAATATCGAATATTGTTAATAGAAATATAATAGGGGGAAAGAGAAAGTGGATATACATAAGTTAACAGAGGAAGAAGCAAATGAGATAAATACGTGGGCGTACGAGGAACCATATAATTTATATAGTTTTTCAGGCGAGAAAGAAGTAATAAAAGAATTATTAGATGGAACTTATTATGGCTGTTGTAACGATCAAGAAGAGTTCATCGGCTATTTTTGTTTTGGAGAAAATGCACAAGTACCAGGTGGAAGAGATGCTAATTTATATGGTGGAGAAGATGTGATTGATATCGGACTTGGCATGAAGCCAGATTTAACAGGGAAGGGAATGGGAGAAATGTTTTTTCAAGCTGGAATAGCGTTTGCTGCTAAGGAATTTAATTCGAAGATGTTTCGATTAAGTGTAGCAACATTTAATACAAGAGCGATTACGTTATATAAAAATATCGGATTTAAGCAAGGGTCTATTTTTTTGAGTCGTGGAAGAGAATTTATGCTTATGGAATACGAAAGACCGTCAGCATGAAACTGACGGTCTAGAAAACATTATTATTCCGAGTGATCAGCTCGGTGCGCTAAACGGCTTGAGGCAGCGGCAGCAATTCCGCCAACGATATCGTCAAGGAACGTGTGCACTTTTCCAGTTGATTTATCATTTAAGTATTCTAAAATACCAGGTTTTAATTTATCGATATATCCAAAGTTCGTGAAACCGATAGATCCGTATACATTCACGATAGAAAGTGCGATAACTTCATCAATTCCGTATAAGCCTTCATCACGTTTTACGATATCTTGTAACGGCTCACTTAGCATTCCTTTTTCAGCAAGAACATCGAGTTCGATACCTGTAATCAGTGCGTTTTGTACTTCACGTTTTGATAGTACACGTTCTACATTATAACGGCATTCTGACATCTCTAAATTTGGATGATATTTTTTTTGAAGAAAATGAACAAGTTCAGCAATATCGTCAATTGTTACACCGCGTTCTTGTAATAGTTGTAATGCTCTTTCTTGTAGTTGATTTGATTCTTTCATGTTTATCACCTTTTTTTCTTTTTAGTATTTGTATACGTTTCGTTGCTTTATCATGTGCATAGGAATGAAAGGCGAGCACAAGCTCATATATATAAAGAAAAACCATAGGTGGCGACTGCGATGATTCAGCATATTTATGAGCATTATCACATGCATGTTAAAGAATTAATCCCCCTTGGCCCCTATAAAAGCTTTTGGATTCGCAACAAAATTTATGTACTTGTTCCAATTGGAGAAATGGAGGAAGAAGTACTTGTAGAGATGAAAAAGCTCAGTGATTATATGAACCAGCAAGGGGATATAACTGTAGCGACTTTCGTTCCGACTATACACGGCTACTATGTAAGTGAGATAGAAGAACAAAATTACTGCTTATTAAAAGGTATGCGCACGTTAGAACGACATGCTATGTCATTAGGAAGTGAGCTTTCTATATTCCATAAACGAGGTGCATTCTTTCCAGAAGAAATTGAGCAATTAAGCCGTATTGGTGAATGGAAAGCGTTATGGGAAAAAAGGCTCGACCAATTAGAAAAGTTTTGGCAATCACAAGTGATGAACCACCCTTCAGATGTATTCGATCAATTGTTTATTGAATCCTTCCCGTATTACTTAGGAGTTGCAGAAAATGCAATTCAATATGTTGTCGATACAGAAATGGATGATACGCCGCAACTAACGGATGCAGCAACAATTTGCCAAGAACGATTCACACCTTTATTATGGCATCAAACGAAGCGGCTCAAACTTCCTTTTGATTGGGTTTATGATCACCCAACTCGAGATATGGCAGAATTAATTCGCTATATGATGATAGAAAAAAAGAAAGACTGGGAGCAAACAATAATTCAATTTGTTACAGATTATGAACGTAATTATTCGCTATCCTCATTTGGCTGGCGCTTATTATTTGCAAGGCTCTTGTTCCCGCTGCACTATTTTGAAACGGTCGAACGATATTACCAAACTGGAAACGAAGAACAAAAAAGCATATATAGAGATCGCTTAGAAGCCATTTTACACGATGTGAACCGCTCAGAGCAATTTATGAAGCATTTTTATGGCTCACTTCGTTTACCAGTAGATAAGCTTGGGATTAGAAAATTAGATTGGCTATCTTAAACGTATAAAAAAGAGACCGCTGGAGGTCTCTTTTTTATACCACAATTTTATGTAATACATTATGCCCCTACCTGTTGATCTGTACATATATTTAAAACGAATTGATGTTTTTCGAGTTTTTCATTTACTTTACCCAATAATTCTTGCTGGATTTCTTTAAATAAAAATTGATAGCTTGTATTCCATGTTGGTATAACGGATGAAAGGCCTAATAAATACTCTTTTTTCTTTTCTAGTTCTTGAATTGTTAAAAAAGTGTTCCCCATTTTTGGCATGTGTCATCCCCCTATGTTTTCTTACTGTATATGTGTGAACGATTCACTATATAGTATTAATTATCGCATTTTTTGAGAAGGATTTCCAATTTTGTTTTATGATGTTAACGGATAAATGTGATTTGAATAAAAAAGGAGACCAAATTTGGTCTCCTTTTAGAAGGCGATTCTGAACGAGCCGCTTCTGCTTTTAATTATCCAGCTCCAGCGGCTAGAACAGTCGGCCATTTCGCGCCTTCCTGTGAGGCAAAAAGCGCCTCTTCGTCAGGAGCTCCAATGACCTCCTGTTCTGAACGAGCCGCTTCCGCTTTTAGATTAAAATACTTGTTCTACTTCGATAACGCCTGGTACTTCTTCAAGTAACGCGCGCTCGATACCAGCTTTTAGTGTGATTGTAGAACTTGGGCAGCTTCCGCATGCACCCATAAGGCGTAGTTTTACGATACCTTCTTCAATGTCTACTAATTCAACGTCTCCGCCATCGCGAAGTAAGAATGGACGTAATTTATCTAATACTTCTAATACTTGTTCTTGCATATGTGGGTTTTCCATTTTTATCGACTCCTTTCATCAGTTTTATTATAATCAAGATAGAGGGGAAAATCTATTTTTTCTCTTCTTGTTTTATTGTCGAAATATTGTATCATGTTTTTTCAGTATAGGGGTATGGAATAAGTTTGTAAAATGATGTGCTTATGTAATAAGACATCTGAATATACTGTTGGAACAAGAAGTGGGGGAGAAGAAATGGTTAATGTGCAAGTGTATGGGACGAAAGTAATTTGTGCGAGCTGCGTCGGAATGCCATCTTCAACAGAAACGTTTGAATGGTTACAAGCGGCAATTGGTCGTAAATATGAAGGACAAGAAAATAAATTTAATTTCGAGTATATTGATTTTCAAGAAGAACAAGAAGATGAAGATAAGAAAGCATTCGCTGAGCGCGTAGTGGAAGAAGATTTATTTTATCCGGTCGTTCTTATAAATGGAGAAATTGTTGGAGAAGGAAATCCTCGTTTGAAGGATGTTTACGAAGAAATCGAGAAATATTTATAAAACAAGAAGTCTTTGCGAATTTGCAAAGGCTTTTTTTATTGGAGGGATAGATGTGAAAAATGGAGTGAAGCATGCGTTACCAACGGAAGTACAACAGTTAATGGAGCGGTACACAGTAGAATTAAAAGAAATTTTTTTGGATGAAAAAATAGTCGGGGTATATATTTACGGATCCATCGCACTAGGTGCATTTCATAAGGAAACGAGCGATGTTGATTTTGTTACAGTGATAAGTGATTCCGTGAATGAAGCTGAAAAACAGCAGCTTGTGGAACTACATAAGAAACTTAGTGATAATACGCTAGGTAAAAGAATGGACGGTATGTATATTCCGCTTGTTGATTTAGGGAAATACAATGATGAAATAAACGAGTATGTGTATTGTGCAGATGGTAAAGCTAATGTTGGTCATTGGGACATTAATGCGGTCACATGGTGGACGTTGAAAAATCAAGGCATTACAGTTACCGGAAAAGAAGCAGAAGATCTTCCGTTGCAAATACAATGGAATGATGTAGTAAATACGATGAAATATAACGTAGAACAGTACTGGAGTGAAAAGGCGAAGAAGCCATATTTATTTTTTATAGAAGATTGGGTAGAATCAGCTGTCGTTACGATGGGACGTATTTTATATACACTAGATTATAAAACAATCGTTTCAAAAGATAGAGGATTGCAATACTTGTTAGAAAGTTCAGCGGAAGAATGGGAGCTTTTATTAAAAGAAGTAGAGCGAATACGGCACAATCCAAAAGAAAAGCGAATGCTCTCAAGGTGGAGAAGGGCAGATATGACGAAGAGGTACTTACTGCATTTAATTGAGGCGTGTAGAGAGAAATGGTAGGGACGAAAATGGACAATACAGTGGGGTGTATTGTCTTTTTTTATGTTGGATTTGGTATATAATGGTTTAAAAAGTTTGATTATACTGGAGGGGATAGGATGAATATAGAATTAGCTACATATGAAGAAAAGAATGAACAAATGAGTATGCGCCAAGTAATTAGCATTCTATTAATTATTTTTGGGGTCATGCATGGAATTGGTTTTTTGAACCTTTTATATGATTCTTCCTTATACCCATGGTATGTAGATTATCTTATTCCACCTTTCACGTTTTGTATGATTATCGTAATGTATGCACCGGCAAGAAATTGCTGCTTACATTTAATAAAATCATTACAATTCAATAATTTTAAATACTATGTAACGATAGTAATGACAGCGATTGTAATGCTTATATATCTTGCAATATTAAATTTAGTTCTACCACATGGGCTTGGGGTGGACGAATCTAATATAGTAATAGAGCCTACTAAAAGTGAAATCATTTTATACGTAGTTGTACTCACCGTTTTTGCACCGATTTGGGAAGAAATTTTATTTCGGGGGATGTTTTTCACGAAATTATCCCAGCGCTTTTTCTACACTTACTAGTGCCGTTATAAGTGCTTGTATATTTACTTTAGGCCATCCCCTTACAGTAGGTAGTATTTTATATATTTTTGGTATGGGTATATGTTTAGCATATACATATAAGAAAACGAAGAATTTACTCGTTCCAATTGGGATTCATTTATTAAATAATTCGTTTTATTTATTAGTAAATTTTCAACTATAAAAAGACGCCTTTTTGAAAAGGGCGTCTTTCGTATTTTGTAGTAAGTAGAAAGGGTTTTACACTCATTGTGTAGAGGCAAGGTAATACAAAATATAAATAGTTTCATGTGAAACATTTTTATTATCAAATATACAAAATGATTAACTTAGTGTATTAAACGTATCATTCATAAGTATTCTAATATATTTAAAAGTAAAATAAAATAAGAAACAGATAATTGTCGGAATATATTCGATTTCCGTTCATTTTTATGAAATATGTGTACTTTTTGTTAGATTCCTTTATTTTTTACATATACAATAAATGTATATAGAAATAAGAAAAGGATGATGTACGTGAAGGACACTGTTTTACAAGAAACAATTTCTCAGCAAGAATTACATAAAGTTGTTCAAAAAAATACAGCTTATTATGATTTTAAGTGGGGTAAAGTAGAAAATCCTGCGCAAGGGAATACATGGAATTGGGTAGCCTTTTTCTTCCCAACCTTTTGGTTAGCTTATCGTAAAATGTATAAGTTATTTATTATATTTGCGTTATTGGCTATACCTAGTATAGTTATACCCCCTTTTATAGATATTCCAGATGGGATTTATGTAACATTTAGTTTAGCTCTTCAATTAGGAATGATGATATTTACTGGATGGCAAGGAAACCGTTTATATTATAAGCATGCTGTTCGTGTTTTTCGTAAGGGAGAAGATGCGTCTGATCATAAGAAGGCGTATTTCTTACAATCAAAGGGCGGCGTTAGTGTAGCTGGTATGATTGGTTTACAGATTATAGTCGGGATTGTGTTTGGTTTAGCTGCGTTAGGGCTGTCCTTTTTACCAACTGAGCCGAATATTAAAAACGTTGTTCGTTCAAGTGATGAAGGGGTTACTTTAGAGATTATGACTGATAATCCAACTTGGAAGTTTGTGAAGAAAGAAAAAGAGTATGACGTAGTAGAGTTTACTGGTTATGATTATACAGAGAAGAAAAATGTGAAAATTAAATTTGCTGTTTATTTCGATGAAGATTATTTCGAGTGGCAAGAGGTATATGAAAATAATAAGAAGTTAAGTGAAGAAGTAGTAGAAGAATATCAAATTTATATTGAAGAAAATAATTGGGGTTTCTAGAGGGAACTCGTTCATTTTGAAAAGAAGAATCTTGTGAAGATTCTTCTTTTGTTTATTAGGGGAGAGAGAAATGATTTCAGCATTAATAGAAGCTCTAATAGGATCTATTAGTTTAAGTACGGGTTTACACACGAAAAAGATTGATGCTAACATACTTTACTTGCAGCAGTATGAGTGGTTTCGAATGATGTATGAAGACGAGAAGTATCGAAAGTTATTTATTACGAACTACAAAGTTCGCTCATATTTACAAAGTAAGCTGAGAGTTCGATTGCTGGTAAAAAATAAAAATGCACAACGAAGATTTTTAAAATTAGTAGAAGAGCAAATGGAAAAAAGGCATACGAATTGAAATTTTGTAAAATACGATAAAAAATGAGAATTTGAGGTAGGGTTGTCAATAACGTGAGACTATGGCACTATAAAGAAATGCTATACAAATTTTATTTATCGAGATGTAAACATCAATTTTGATTTTTACGTATAAATAATGAACGGAGGAAATGAATTTATGGCTACTTTACCAAATTGTCCAAAATGTAATTCAGAATATACGTATGAGGATGGCGTTCTTTTCGTATGTCCAGAATGTGCTCATGAGTGGGGCCAAGACGCAGAAGCTGAAAATAATGATGGTGCAAAAGTTGTAAAAGATGCGAACGGAAACGTTCTTCAAGATGGCGACGCTGTTACTGTTATTAAAGATTTAAAAGTAAAAGGAACTTCTTCAGTTGTGAAGATCGGTACGAAAGTAAAGAGTATCCGTCTAGTTGATGGCGATCACGATATCGATTGTAAAATCGACGGTTTCGGAGCTATGAAGTTAAAATCACAGTTCGTTAAGAAGGCGTAAGACAATAAAAAGAGGGGGCGAATAGCCTCCTCTTTTTATTATGTCACTTTTTGTCGGTAAATCGATATTTCGTGCAAAATCGTTGATATATTCTAAGTTATGATAGATATATTTGAAAAATCGTTAATATATTGCAAGTTATGATAGATATATTGAAAAAATCGTTGATATAATTTCACTCACCGAGAACAGGGCATCATTTACTGAGCGAAAGTTACGATTCACTTCGCATCATAGTCAACCTCTTTCAACTGACATCGCTTATTAAAGAACGTTTTATATCCAAGCTGTAAAAAGATAATGACAGCGAAAGCGGTACTTCCTGAAATACCGAGTATGATAGCGATTTGATATTGAATGGCTGTGAATGGTGATACACCGGATAATATTTGACCAGTCATCATGCCTGGTAAGCTTATAATTCCCATTCCGACCATAGAATTAATTGTTGGTAAAATAGCAGAATCAAAAGCGTCTCGAATGAGCGGAGCAGCTGCTTCTTTCGGTGTTGCGCCGAGCATAAGTGCACCTTCAATTTGACCTCTTTGCGATTTCATATTGTTTAAGAACGTATTTGCGCCGAGAGAAACACCAGTCATGGCATTACCGACTAACATTCCCGTAATAGGGACGATATATTGCGGAGCATACCAAGGGTCATGACCGATAATAACAAAGATAAATAGTAGAAGTGGCCCAATTGATCCAGCGACCATGGAAAGGGCGGCTACTCGTTTTAATTCTTTAGACATTGGGATATTAACTCGTTTATAAATATTAAAAATTGCAAAGGTAGTAATAGAAGTAATGAGAGCAATTGTATAAAATGGATTACTGTTTTCAAATACGTATGTAAGGACATATGCAACAAGTACGAGCTGAATCGTCATACGGAATGTTGCGAGCGCGATTTGTTTTTCACGAGGTATTCCTTTTAATTTTACAAGTCCAATTAAGATAAGGATAAAAATATAGGCAGCCGCCAGTTGCCAAATTTGGAGTTCAATAACGCCCTTCAATAGAGAGCACTTCCTTTCTAGTTGCACCGTTTGTTTTACTAATTTCAATAATGTCGTCTGCAATTTCTTTTGGAAGTTGTTGCGAGTGTGTGATGAAGATAACTGTTTTTTTCTTTTTTCGTGCTAGTTCAGTAAATTGTTTCATAACGCGGCGTTCTGTATCATTGTCTAGTGCTGAAGTGGGTTCATCTAATAAATAGACAGGCGGATCCATAAGTACAATACGAGCAAAGGCAAGTCTTTGTTTTTCACCGCCGGATAATGAGGAGGCGCTATCTTCTAATTGCTTGTCTAAGCTAACGGTTTGTAATGCACTCCGCAGGGCATCATCATTTGGAAATGGTTTTTCAGAAAGACGAAGTCCCGTTAATAGGTTTTCTTTAACGGTTCCATCAAAAATAGGTGGAGTTTGCCCAAGCATAACTACGTCACGACGTAATTGAATAGGCGGATAATCAGAAATTAACTTTCCGTTATATTCAATTGTACCGGATGTTGGAGATTGTAAATCGTTTAACATGCGAAGCAATGTGCTTTTTCCACTTCCACTTTCACCGATAATGCAAGTGATTTTTTCATTTTGAATCTGTAAATAAGGAATGTGTAGGATATCTTTATATATAACGTCTTTTAATATAAACATAAATCGCTCCTTTCTGATTCTATTTATATCGTATCAAAAAAGGGAGGATAAGGGTTATAAAGAGCAACGTTTTTTCTTCATCTTGAGTTTTATTAATAAGTTAAGTAAACGATCTAATTCTTGGCTGAAAGAAATCACTTTATTATGAGTTAATCCGTATCGTTCAACGAGATAGATTAACTCTTTCTTTTTCGCTTCTATTCGATTGTTTAGTTTCGATAAGTTCATAAGTTGAATGTAATGCCTCCTACAAAAGTATTTATCACATAAAAAATAAGACCGAATGAATTCGGTCTTAAAGGAAATAATAAGACAACTTACAAATAGCATACACTGTTTATCAATAGTTTTTAATATAAAAATGAAAAATAAATCATTATACATATTGAGAAAGATGTGTCTGATAATTTTTAAAAACTGATGCAAAGAGGCTGTCTACATAGTAGACAGCCTGTAAGATATTAGCCCTTATGATATTTGTACATCCAAAGTAGACCGGATTTTAATAATCTTGGTACACGTCCCATTAATGGTTGGTTTGCAAGTAAACCGAAGCCATGCTTCTTACCAAGAGAGCCGAGAACACCTTTTAATTTGATTACAGGTAGTTCGTCAGGAAGTGGTTCATTGTTCCAACGTTTTAATAATATTTGGACAATTTGCTCTCCTTGACCTTCAGCAAGTTGGGCAGATGGAGCGTGTGGAAGTGCTGCGCAATCTCCTACAACATACACGTGCTCGTTATTTGGAATATTATGATATTTAGTTAAGACAACCCGTCCGCTACCATCTTGTTCAACTGGAAGGTTTCGAACAACTTCATTTGCTTGAATACCAGCTGTCCAGACGATTGCATCACATTCAAGTGGTTCATCGTGGTTATACACAATATTTGGTTCCACTTTTGTAATGTTAGAGTTTCTTATAATAGTAACTTTATGTTTTACGAACCATTCTTCTACGTATCTACTTAATTTCTCTGGATACGGGAATAAAATTCTATCTTTTCGATCAAATAAATAGATTTTTAAATCAGAACGACTTTCGCGAAGTTCACTGGCAACTTCCACACCACTTAAGCCAGCGCCAACGACAGCTACTGTTGCATTTGGTTCTAGACTATTTAATTGTTCATATGTCTTACGTGTTTGTTCAATCGATTGTAGGCTATGTGTATATTCTTTCGCCCCAGGAACGTTATGATATTTATCCTCACAGCCAAGACCGATAATTAAATCATCATATTGGATCGCTTCGCCGCCATCGAGATGAACAGCTTTTTCTTCGAGATCAATATTTGTTATTGTGCCGTATTGAATATTGAGTCGTGGGTGCTCGGGAAACGGTATACGAATATGTGTTTCTGAAATAGTACCCGCAACTAATGCATAATATTCAGTTTTGAAGCAATGATATGGTACTTTGTCGATTAATGTCACTTGTACATCATCTGGAAGTTGGTTGCTTGGAAGTAGCCTTTGTAGAATTCTCATTCCACCGTAGCCGCCACCTAGTATTACGAGGTGTTTCATGATGGATTACCCCTTTTCTGTTGAAATATCCCCTAATCATAAAATTTTATATTAATAAAATATTTTGACTTTACTCAATCAAATTATATCGAATTTGTGAACAAATAACAATGCATGAATGAATACTCTGTTGTACAATAAGAAGAAAAGTAAAGTAAATTGTTTTGCCTTTTTAGTTACTATTTTATTGCAAGTAGCATGTTATATAAAATAAAACCATCTACTTTGAAGTGAAATAGTGAAGTAACTAAATAGTTTAGGATGTATAACGAAAACAACAAGAGACAGCTTAGTTTTCTTCTTATAGATGAAGTCAGAAGGTAATTTGTTTTGTAGTACAGGGGGGAGAATTTTGATTAAACCATTAATTGAATTTTGTGTAGGTAACCTTGCAAGTGGTTCACAAGCAGCTTTAGAGAAATTAGAAAAAGATCCGAATTTAGATGTAATGGAGTATGGTTGTTTAGGATATTGTGGCATTTGTTTTGAAGGACCGTTTGCACTTGTAAATGGTGAAGTTGTACAAGGTGCTACAGTAGAAGAACTGGTAAATAATGTATATGATTATTTGGATGAAAATCCAATGTTTTAAGGTGTTGCAATCAGCAGCACCTTTTTCATTAGATAAAATGTTATTTCGTAGGGTAGTTTAATACTATAGATAAATAAAAAAAGGCCCTTTTTAGAAGGGCTTTTTTCTTACACAATGTGTGTAAGAGTGGCTCATCGCCAAACGTTGTCAAATATGAGAAACGGGGGACATTCATATTGTGTTCTAAAAGCATGCATTCTATACTTAAAATAACAAATTATTTTTGGAGTGAATATAAATGAGCCAATTTTCTTTTACAAAAATGCATGGTCTTGGCAATAGTTATATATATGTAAATATGTTTGAAGAACAAATTCCTGAAGAAGATTTAGTTCTTGTGGCGGAAAAGGTTTCAAATATTAATACTGGTATTGGAGCAGATGGGATGATTTTAATTTGTCCATCTGACGTAGCTCCGGTGAAAATGCGCATGTTTAATAATGATGGTTCAGAAGGAAAGAGTTGTGGTAACGGTTTACGATGCGTAGCGAAATATGCGTATGAGCATAAACTAGTAGAAGAAACAGTTTTCACAATTGAAACGTTAGCTGGTATTGTAACAGCGGAAGTAACGGTAGAAGAAGGGAAAGTTACATTAGCGAAAATCGATATGGGAGCACCGCGTTTAACACGTGCAGAAATACCGATGCTTGGTGAAGGTGAAACACCATTTATTCGTGAAAACTTCTTATACAATAATCATCGCTATGCATTTACAGCTGTTTCAATGGGGAATCCGCATGCGGTTATTTTTGTTGATGATGTAGAGCAAGCACCTCTTACAACACTTGGTCCAGTCCTGGAGACACATGAAATGTTCCCAGAGCGAGTAAATGTTGAATTCATCGAGATTTTGAATGATGCAGAGATGAATTTCCGCGTTTGGGAACGTGGATCTGGTGTAACGCAAGCTTGCGGAACAGGAGCGTGCGCTGCAGTTGTCGCTGCTATTTTAAATGGAAAGATGGAACGTGGTAAGGAAATTACAGTCCATTTAGCTGGCGGCGATTTAATGATTGCGTGGACTGAAGAAGGAAACGTGTTGATGAAAGGGCCTGCGGAAGTAATTTGCCGCGGAGTGTATGAGTACAAGATAGAAGCGTAAAGATGTATAATAGAATGAGAACAGAAAGGATGGTGTATTTCATGATTGAAGTAACAGAACAAGCAGCTTTTCAAATTAAAGATATGTTAAAAGATGCTGAAGATGGAGAGAAGTACGTGCGCCTTGCTGTACACGGCGGCGGATGTACTGGCCTTTCTTACGGCTTAGGATTTGAAGTAGAACCAAAAGAAGACGACACAGTTCTTGAGTTTTTCGGTGTTGAATTTGTTATCGATACAGAAAGTGCTCCAATTGTTAAAGGAGTAAAAATTGATTATAAACAATCGATGCTTGGCGGCGGATTCACAATCGACAATCCAAACGCAATCGCATCATGTGGATGTGGATCATCTTTCCGTACAGCGACGAATGCTGGTAAGCCGGAAGAGTGCTAAGTTTTTAGCAGAAATAGAGAAAGACCTTTTTAGCGATGAAATAAAATCGTTAAGGAGGTCTTTTCTTTTGCCGTAAAATCCTGATTGGTACGGGCTAATTAAAGTTTCACTTTATCTTTGCATAGATGCATGTATCAGCTAGTTGTTTACCGCCAGCTGAAAAATCTTCATTACGCAATATCCCTTCAAGTTCAAAGCCTAGTTTTTCAGGAATCGCACGACTTTTCGTGTTATTAGATTCACATTGGATTTCAATCCTTCTAAATTTGAATAACTGAAATCCAAGGTTTGTTAACACACTTACTGTTTCTGTCATATATCCACTGCCACTAAATTGCGTGTTAATCCAATATCCAATTTCGCATTTAGAAACCTTCCAATTAATTCGATGAAGGCTAGCCGTTCCAACAAAATCATTCGTCTCCTTATGGTAGATAAGATAGCGAAAGCTTTCTCTTTTCAAAAAATCTATATGCGCATTTCTCAGGAGAATTTCCGTTTCTTCAACAGTAGGAATGGACTGGAATAAAGACAACCATGGCTTTAATTCACGAATTGAATCTTTAATAGCTTGTTGTACTACATTCCCTTCACCTGCTTGAAGTGGTGCTCGAAGAATGAGTCTGTCTGTTTCTATTTGTAACGGAACATCTAATAAAATAGGATTCATATTATTTCTCCTCTCGAAACCTTTAAATTATGACAGAATGAAACTTATATCATAAAAAAACTTTCACCCAAAAGAAATAATTCTTGAGGACGAGAGTTGCAATTTATAATAAATGAATTGAAAAATACTTTATCTCACTAATAGAAAATCACGTCACAGCATCACTATTAGTTATTATAGAACTGTGCGAAGTACAGGAATATAGTAAAGCTTATCTCCCATAAAGGAACCTCTCAAAAACGAGTAAACAATAAATATATATTCAATTCATCATTTAGAAATCCCTTTTCACATATTGAAAACTAAACTATCAGTTGGTACAGCAGCATTAGGTTGTTAAACTAATGCATATGTTAATTGAATAAGGAGTTATTATTTTTTAACCTGCTTTAAATTGAACGCATAATTCACGATTGATTATCTAAACGCAATCGCATCATGCAGATTTGGATCATTTTTCCGTACAGCGACGAATGCTGGTAAGCCAGAAGAGTGCTAAGTTTTTAGCCAAAATAGGAAAGACCTTTTTAGCGATAGAATAAAATCGTTAGAAAGGTCTTTTCTTTTGGCGTTAAAACAGAAAATGCATGTAAAGTTACTTTAGAATTTAATTTGAATGTTATTATATATAGAATATATGATAATTATTGTGAATTCGACTTTCATATTGTTCGTTTAAGACAAGATTATGCAACAGAAATGTAAATGAATAGCAGAAATATACTATTTA
Source organism: Bacillus sp. CH_48 (assembly GCF_038008465.1). Lineage (NCBI taxonomy): Bacteria > Bacillati > Bacillota > Bacilli > Caryophanales > Bacillaceae > Bacillus > Bacillus sp. CH_48. The sequence goes on from NZ_JBBOZF010000001.1 coordinate 2,061,340, forward strand.
TTAGTTATATTTAATGTTAATATTTGTAACGAAGATGATTGGTGAGGGCTGATTAAAGTTTCACTTTATATAAAAAAGGTGCATGAGGGAGAAGGCTATAGCAAATTGTATAGAACTGAATAGTTCCGTATTAATTAAAATACGTTGATTACTAAATATTAAAAAATACCGGGGGGATTAGAGTGAAGTCATTTAAGAGAGTACTTATAGTAGGGATGGCGTTGACTACAGTATCGATTTTGGGAGCTTGTTCTAGCGATACAGACGTATTAACAAAAGTAGGAGTAAAGCAACCAGCGAAGGCGGAAGGTGACGTACTAAAAGAACAGAAGAAAACACCTATGACTACGAGTAAACGTGAAAGTATTAAAAATGAGGACGCTCCATCATCACAGAAGCGTTACATTTCTCATGATGAATCTAAAAAGATTGAGGAAGGTATGATGTATACGGATATTCTTAATACGATTGACTACGGTGGTGAGAACATAAAACATTATAATAACAATGAAAAACGCGTATTTTATACTGAAAAAGATACGGATGGTACATATGAAATTATGGTTGAATTAAATACATATGGTTACGTTGTGAATATTGAACGTACTGCTATAAAGGATACAGAGAAAGATACAGAGAAAGATACAGAGAAAGGTAAAGAGAATCGGGTATCTACGAAACGTATTGAAGAGCCTGTAAAGGAATATGAAGAAAAAAACGATCGTGTACCGTGGTATAAAGATGTAAATAACAATTCGGCAGCAGTAAGTTACAATCACTATTTGAAAATCAAAAAAGGTATGCCTGCGAATCAGGTAAAAGCTGCAATTGGACAGCCACATGTGATTGAGAAATATAAATCTTATTCAGTATATGACTATACTGGTTATGGTGGAGAAGGATCATTACGTGTAATCTTTGAACCGAATGGAACTGTTACGGATGTAGTGGAAGACGGTTTACCACGATAATAAATTAGTTACGGGAAGAGTTGTAGTAAAGTTTTCGTTGATTTTATAAAGTTTTTGGGAGCATACCCGAATATAGATGGAAAGTGTTTTTATTAGCCATGTTAACTATAGTATCAGTATTTACCGAAGTTTCTTCCAAATTCAATAGCGTTATTGTGGATGTTGTTGTCGTATTATTCTTGTTGGTATATATCGCAGTAGGACAGCGGTTGTAACTGAACGTAAGAGGACGCGTAGTAGCAGCTTCCTTTTGAAAGAAGGAGGAAAATATGATGGAGGATATTCTTGAATTCATAGGGAGATACGTAATTAAACCTATTATTAGTATAGTGAGATATCTTGTAATAGAGATTATAATTGAGGGCATAATAGAAGGCGTAATAAACGGTATAAGGAAATTACGTGATAAGTGGCGAAATTGGCGTGAAAGACGTTATTGGCGGTAGTGTAGGTGATGAGTGTGCGAAACAAAAACGTTATACAGAAGTTATGAAGAAGTTTAATGAAATAATAGAAAACGACTTGCATTTAGAATCTGTACTCGTTCCAATTGGTGATGGAATGACGATTTCTAAAGTGAAGAAATAATTATTATCTTACAAAAGTGTAATGTTCATGTCATGTTTTTGAATTTCTTCTTTAAGCTCTGCGCTTTAAGATAAGAATATAAGAAAAACATATGAGGTGAAGGAAATGAAAAGATACATTGCACTATTTAGTATTTTAGTTGTATTTGCAAGTCTGTTAGTTGGTTGTGATTTAAACCGTATGGGTAAAGATGAGTATTATGTTCAAATTACAGTAGATGGAAAAGAATTTGATAGTAAAGCTAGTGATGGGCAGAAATTTAAAGATTATGAATATAAGCTGACTGGCTTTGATAAAGACGGTAAAGAGAAAGAATTAGAATTCACAGCACAAAAAAACCTTCGTAAAGAAGCATTCCTACGCGTATACAACTCAGATAAAAAAGGTGTAACAGCTTGGGAAGAAGTGAAGAAAGACGAGCTTCCAGCGAAAGTGAAAGAAAAATTAGGCGTGAAATAAGACAGATAGAAAAGGAATTGACGAACAGGGTCAATTCCTTTTTTTGCTTTCAAATTCTTCTTCTGAAATGACTTTAAATCCGTATCTTTTAAATAAAGCAGTAGTTACCCCGTAACCAGTTTGCTTATTACCGTTAAATTCTCCAGTATAAATCGTAGAACTACCACAAGATGGACTACGTTCCTTTAAAATAATATATTCTGGTTGTAAATTTTTAATTTGTTCTAATGCTTTATAAGCGCCATTTACGAAAGCTTCTGTGACATCTTCACCATCTTTTGTCATCACTTTCGCTTTTCCGTCCAAAACGTCGTCGCCATTCCCGCCAATAATTTCAGCGGAAGGACGAGGCGTTGGTAGTCCCCCTAATACTTCAGGACAAATGAGGACGGTATCTTCTTTTTGCAGAAGCTCCTCTATTTTTGAAACGAGATTGTCATTTCCGTCATATCGACAAGCGATACCACCTAAACAAGCGCTAATTACGATCATATTTTCATCTCCATTAAAAAAATATTAAATTCCACGCCAAATTCTCTTCCTGCCTCTTACTTATAAATGAGGTGATATAAATGGGAAGCTTATATAATTTAATGAAACCATATAGTGAATTTCGAAGTAAAGAAGAGTTTAATACATATCAAAAACAAGTTTTGAAGTGCTACCGATTTCAATTGAATAAAACTGATTCTATCATTATTCATTTTTTAGGAAAGTATGCGGTGAATGAGAAACAAAAAACAGTAGGAGTCGCCTGTCCGTTAATGGAGACGATTGCGAAGAATGTTGGAAAGAGTATTCGTACAGTACGCCGTTCAATTGCAAAGTTAGAGGGACTAGGAATTATAAAGCGTGTTGCAACAAAAGAAAGACATAAGCGCGGCGGGTATAGTGCGAATTTATATATTTTTCTTATATCTGCAATTGACCGCATGGATGACCGTATGAAAATGTCCGCTTGTAAAAGTGAGGATTATGCAGCTGGCTGTAGCGGAAAGGAGCAAAAAAACGAGAGGGAAACAATTCTTTCTAAAAACATTCCACAAATAAAAGAGAAAAGAAAAATAACGTACGAGCTTGATGAGACGTATTGCCGTCATGATATACCGAAGCCTTTTATATACGCACTTCTGCCGATGACGAGTAATCCGAAGAAGATTAATATATTTTGGAGTAAGGTAGAACTTGCATATAAAAAGAGCGGATTGCTAGAGCAAGGTGTTTTACTAGAGCAAATATTAGCTGATGAAGAAGTGTATGGAAATTTCATTTGGCGAGTGAAGAGTGTCGTGAGAGCTTATAAATACGGGGAAATCCGTAAAAATGTGAAGGCACTTTTATATAGTACAGTGCGAGATTTATTTTTAGAGGTTGGATTAGAATGGGGAGCAGCGCTGAGAAGAAGTAAGGGGATAGCGTTATTTGATCCATTTAAAAAGGAGCCATGCGTATAATACATGACTCCAAGTAGCTAGTCGAACTTTCTTACAACTGGAACACGAATCGCTACAAATAGTACGAAGACGATAACAGCAATTGCACCGCTTTTCATAACGGTTACGATTGGAATTCCCAGTGCAAGTGCGATTGATGTGAATGCATAAGAGAGCGGGATAAAGCCCATTGATGATAGCATAAGTAAGCTCATTACGCGTCCCATCATTTCCTCTTTTACTGTCGATTGAATCATCGCCATAAGCGGAACGATAGCCATTGCAATTGTAATACCATAAAACATGCCGGCTAATAGTGCTTGCCAAAGTACGGTGCTAAAGTTGATGGCTAAGAAGAATACACCAGACAATAGCATCATGATAATACAAAAAAGACCGCGCCTACGATTAATATTTCTTAAACCGACAATGACAGCACCGATTGCCATTCCGCCGCCTACAGATGCTTCTAAGTAACTAAACTGGAGTGAATCACCATGCAGCACGTTTTTAACAAAAAGCGGGAAACCAACTTGCATCGGGCCGATCAAAAATAAGTTTAAAAAGGCGCTACAAATAAGGAAAGTTGAAAGGAATGGTGATTCCTTTACATATAAGATTCCTTCTTTAATGGAAGTGAACATACCTTTATCCGTATCTTTTAGTTCTGGCATCGTAAATTGTATTTTTTGAACGAGTATGGCTGCGACAATCAGTAATAAAATTGTAATAGAAAATATTGTCTCGTAGTTTGTGAATTTGATAAGAATTCCGCCAAGTACAGGGCCTAAGATGACCGATGCTTGGTTCGTCATTTGTGTAAGTGAATTCGCTTGTGTTAACCGGCTTTTTTCTACCAATTCCGGTAAGATAGATCCATCTGCTGACCAGAAGAAAGCATCGGCAAGTCCAAAGAATAAAGCGAATAAAGCAAATGTATATAGTGTTACATCACCAACGATAAACCATGTGAGAATGGTTGCAACAAGAATCGCTCGAATAATATTGGAGTAAAACATAATGTTTTTTTTCGGGAATTTATCAGCTACAGCGCCGCCGATAATCATAAAAATAAGCCTTGGAACACTAAGAGCTACGAAAACAACACCGAGTGAAGCTTCAAGGTTTAATGTTTTTGCTATGTACCACGTTTGTGAAAAAGTAAAAAAGGCTAAAGCAAAGCTTGAAAAAAGAGTAGCTGCCCAAAGAAAAAGGAAATTCGTATTTTTTAATAACGGTTTTCCGCTTCCTTCTAAAGCAGTTTTATTTTGTTGTAGTTCCTCCATATTGCTTCCTTTCTATGTGACAAATTTAAACTAAAAAAACAGTAAACGCCCGATTGGTGAGGGCTAATACTCAATGAGAGATGTCCCTCGCTGATTATAGTTTCACTTTATACAGTTTCTAATATTTCTATACTGCACTTTCTCATTGTAGACAATAATAATGAATTTGCACAGTGGCTATTTAACGACAAAAAAGAAGATACCAAATGGTATCTTCTTTTTTGTCGTTCAGGCTAATGCAATATAAATATCCAATTGTACGTTGGTTGGATCTGTTGCTTTTTCATCATAAAGCTCAAAGTCTGTTGTAAAAGCACGTTTATTTTCTTTCGACCATTTCCAAATATATTCCCAAGCTTCGCAAACGACTTCAGCAACTGGTCCCTTTCTCGTTGTAAATACCGCATACGTAGCGGCGGGTATTGTTAAAGTTGTCATATTTTCAGGAACTTCTTTTAGTGAAGAAACGGGCATACCGATTGTAAATGTATATGTACCAGTTTCATCTGATTCGTAGTTGGAGTAGAAAGCGAGTGTTTCTTTCGTTTGTTGATTTGGGATGTGATGCATCATTTGTTCTTGAAAGTATCGGTTCCAGAGCTCGGGAATTTTTCCTTCAGTAGATGCTTCTTTTTCATTAGTCGTCGTAACCGAAACGCCGATTGCTTGGAAAGCTTCTTTTTTTACGATAATGGGTTCGTTTATCATTACAAATTCCTCCTTTAAAATAAGAACATATGTTCTTTGATAATGTAACATATTTTTACATGTAACGGTTATTGTTTTTTGAAAATTTTAATCATAAATAACAAACAGAAATTACTAAAAATGGTAGAATTTCTATTGTATGTATGAATAGATTAAGAGATATGTTAAGCTTTTTATGTATCCTTAAACTGTTATATAGACCTATATTATCAGGTGTTTTTATAGGTTTATATAAGTGTCTGGTATATATGCTATTTTTGATAAATTAAAATAGTAATATTCTATGAGATTTATATTGTTGACATTGGGATTTCAACGATACATTTTCGTAGGTCGGATTGTTGCGAGTGGATATATATTGCTATGTATACGGCTACGAAATTAAGTAGACGGATAGCAAGTATATAGAAAGGAGAAAGGTAGAAAATATGAAGCAAGTATTGAAGTGTTTTAATGTCGTAACGATGATCACACTTCTCCTATCCATCATATTGCCTTCACCCAGTGCTTTTGCTACAGAGATAAATAAAAAAAGCTGGGATGAGTTACAAGGAAATGATGTGAAAATTAAGGCAGAGCAAGTAAATGCTGAAATATATAAGGGAGAAGTAGCGGAGAGGGAGCACGTATTTCAATATACGATTGAAAATACGGGAGCTACACCAATTCAAGAATTGGTGCTTAAACAAAATAATGAAAATGAAATTACGTTCCCTTCGCAATCTGTGAAAGTAAACGGAGAGAAGTTACCTGAAAATAAGGTAGCGGATTTCTATGTAGAGGAAAAAGATAAGGGAGGAAAGATTCTTTCTTCTAATCTTAAAATTAAAGATTTAAAATCACATGAAAAAATGACTGTGTTAATAAAAGCTCGTCGTGCACAACATTTTAATAAAGAGTATAAGCAAAAAATTAGTGTGCAAAAGGATCAACTACAAATAGGAAACATGTCTGTAGATGTTGAAGGGCTTCCTTCTGGAGAGAATTTAGAAGCTAATACCGATGATGAGGCTGACAGTAGTAAGAAAGCTATCGGATCAACAACTGATTCGAAAGTTAAAGAAGTGGATGCAAAAGTATCTGCAGAGGATAAAAATAAACTTGCACGAAAAACAGAAATAGAGAAGATAAAACAACCTGAAGCTGAGAAGCAACTAGAAAAAGAGAAAAAGCAATCACCTTTAGCAGTAAAGCAGAGTGATGCAGAAGTACAAGCTGCATCAGAAAATGCTTCGAAGGTTCAAATCCAAACAGGAGATAAACAAGGGTTTGGAGATCCACTGTATTCTACAATTGCTTCTGGTAATTTAGTACAGACTGGTAATGTGACGCTTGGTTTGACTACGGATCATTATGGAAGACAAAGTATGGGTTATAAAACGAATAAAATGACTGTGGACGTTGATAACGAGGATAGTACTTTTAATTCGTCAACAGGTGCATTTCCTAACATCCCTGCCGGAAGTAAAGTGAAAAAGGCGTATTTGTTTTGGACAGCTGCAATGGGAACTGTAACTAGTACAAATGTTAATCAAAGAGTTAGTGATAATGATGTACGACAACCAGTCAAAATGAAAATGGGAAATAAAGAATATGCAGAGGTAAGTGCTGATAGCATACGAAAAGCGGATTACCTACCTTATATTTCTAATTACTCAGGTAGTGGCGCAGGATATGTTGCGTATGCAGATGTAACAAATGTAATTGCACAGCAAGGTATTTCTCAAACGTTGACAGTTGCGAATGTGCCACAAATTAAAGATGTAACAGGTGGCGGCTATTACTGGGGTAACTGGAATCTTATATTAGTTTATGAAAACTATAAAGAAACAGTAAAAGACATGAAGATTTGGGAAGGGTTAGTCTCTCAAAAAAGTACAGCCTGGACAGATATTAGCGTTAATAAAATAAACACACCAAAAGAAGGTGCTTTTAAGGCGAAATTTAGTTATTTTTCATCGCAAGGTGATCCAGCTGAGAAAGATGGATATGCATATGATTATGGAGAATATGATTTTGGTGCTGGATATATAAAGATAAAGAATATTAACGGTAAAGATAATGATGCGAATGATTCGTCTATGACAGAAGTACAAGTAGACGGTACTAACGAGTTTGTTACAAAAAAATATCCAGGATATAACCCGAATTGGACAAATTCATTCAGTACTGACATTCATACATATCACTTTGAAGGGCCCACTCAAGTAAAAAATGATTTAAAAGAAGCAAAAATGCGTTTTAGAGCAAATGGTGGTACTGGTGATATTTACGTATTAAACAATGCTACATTCGTAACAGAACATAATGCTCCAAACTTACAAGTTGATAAAAAGGCGTTAGATGGTGCTGGTAAAGAAGTTAAGGAAATTAAATCCGGTGAAGAGTTTACGTATCAAATTGAAGTGAAAAATGATACGAAAAATAATCAAGCACCTGTATCTAATGTAAAAGGTTTTGATAAATTAGATGATCGTTTAGAGTATGTTCCGGAATCTATACAATATATTTCTGGAAGTAATAAAGGAAATAAAACAGATAATGCAAGCGATGATGAAGCAGAGTTTGTAAATAATCAAATTGATTTCCGTATTGGTGAAGGGGCAGATGCTAAAGACGGCGGTGTTTTAAAACCTGGTGAAAGTGCCATTATTACATTTAAAGTAAAAGTGAAAGCTTCTGTACAATCAGATACAACAATAAAAAATATCGTTGCTGTAAAGGGAAAAGATAGTACCGAGGTAAATTATGAAACTACAGATGATGCAAATGTTACGGTTACGCTTCCGAAAGAAGTTCCGGGAGAAATAGAGGCAAGAAAAATAGCTTCTAATAAAACACCGAAGCTAAGTGACGAGGTAGAGTATCGTATTACATTTAAAAATAAGACAAAAGATGGACGTCTAGATGTATTGACAATTGAAGACGAATTACCAAGTAGTCTTGAATACGTGAAAGATAGCTTGAAAGCAGAAGGTGCAAAACCAGAGCCAGTAGAGCTGAAGTTTGAAAATGGCAAAGTAATTGCAAAGTATCCAGAAATTATGGATATGGAAGAAAGAAGTATCATCTTTAAAACAAAAGTAAAAGAAACTGCAAAAATTGGTGAAGAAATTGTTAATAAAGCAACCGTTAGTGATAAAACAAATCCACCAAAGGATTTAGAAGAGAAGATTACACCACAGCATAAGGCCGGTAAAATTGCTGCAAAGAAAAAAGCAACAAATAAAAAGCCGAAGCTAGGAGAAGAAGTTGAATATCAAATTAGCTTCAAAAATACGGTGGAAAATGGAAAACTAGATGCAGTTACAATAGAAGATGAAATTCCAGCTAACTTAGAATTTGTTCAAGGTAGTGAGAGAGCTGAAGGTGTTGAACCAAATCCAGTAGAGTTAAAAGTAGCAAATGGTAAGGTAATCGCCAAATATCCAGAGATTACGGATACAAAAGAGCGAAGCATTGCCTTTAAAGTGAAAGTAAAAGAAGAGGCAAAAGCCGGAGAAACAATTGTTAATAAAGCGGTTGTGAGTGAGCCAAATGGACAAACTGAGCATCCAGAAGAAAAGATTACGCCGGATTATAAATACGGTAAAGTGGATGTTGAAAAAAGCGTAACGAATCAAACACCAAAACTAGGAGAAGAAGTGGAATACCGAATTACATTTTATAATACGGTAGAAAACGGAAAACTAGAAAAGGTGCTAGTAGAAGATACACTACCTAAAGGTGTTGAATACGTGAAAGATAGTTTGAAAGCTGAAGGTATAAAACCAGAGCCAGTAGAACTAAAAGTGGAAGACGGCAAAGTAATGGCAAAGTATCCAGAAATTACGGATACAGAAAAAAGAAGTATTGTCTTTAAAGTGAAAGTAAAAGATTCGGCAAAAGTAGGGGAGGCAATTGTAAATAAAGCAATTGCAAAAGATCCGAAAAATGAGCCTGTTGAATCGAAGGTTGTTATTACACCGCAAAGTAAAAAAGGTGAAGTTGCTGCTACAAAGGTAGTTAATAATAAGAAACCGAAGTTAGGAGAAGAAATCGAGTACCGCATTAGTTTTCATAATACGGTTGAGAACGGAAAACTAGAAGAGGTGCGAGTGGAAGATACAATTCCAAAAGGTCTTGAATATGTAGAAAATAGTATCAAGGCCGAAGGAGAAGCACCTGGACCAGTAGAATTAGCTGTTGAAAATGGAATAGTCAAAGCTAAGTATATCGATATTATGGATATGAAAGAAAGAAGTATCGTCTTTAAAGTAAAGGTGAAGGAAGAAGCAAAAGTAGATAAAGAGATTGTCAATAAAGCAATTGTTGATGATACGAAAAATCCACCGATTGAGCCGGAGGAAAGAATTACTCCGCAATATAAGGATGGAATAATTGATTCGAAGAAGACAGTAGATAATCCATCACCAAAACTAGGAGAAGAAATAGAATACCGAATTAGCTTTCAAAATACGGTAGAAAACGGAAAACTAGAAAAGGTAACGATAGAGGATACAATTCCTAACGGTTTAGAGTATGTAAAAGGCAGTGAAAAGGCTGAAGGTGATAAACCAGCTCCATTAAAGTTAAGTGTGAAAGATGGAAAAGTCATTGCTGAATACGACAATATTACGGATATGAAAGAAAGAAGTATTGTCTTTAAGGTAAAGGTGAAGGAAGAAGCGGAAGTAGGTAAGGAAATCATCAATAAGGCAATTGTTGATGATATGAAGCATCCGAAAGAACCAGAAGCGAAAATTACACCATTACACAAAGATGGAAAAATTAAAGCGAAGAAAATCGTAAATAATGAAACACCGAAGTTAGGAGAAGAAGTAGAATACCGAATTAGTATGAAAAATACGGTAAAGAACGGAAAGCTAACAGACGTGACAATAGAGGATACTTTACCAGAAGGTTTAGAGTATGTAGAAAATAGTTTGAAAGCAGAAGGTGCCGGAACAGATTTAGTAGAGCTGAAATTTGAAAACGGTAAGGTAATGGCAAAATATCCAGAAATTATGGATACAGAAGAAAGAAGTATCGTTTTTAAAGTGAAAGTAAAAGAAGAAGTAACAGTTGGTAAAAAAATCATTAATAAAGCAACTATTGATGATTCACAAAACAAGCCAGTTAATCCGACAGCGGAAATTATTCCTCAGTATAAAGATGGAAAACTTGAAGCGAAAAAGATGGTAAATAATGAAACGCCGAAGTTAGGAGAAGAAGTGGAATACCGAATTAGCTTTAAAAATACGGTAGAACATGGAAAGTTAACAGAGGTAATAATAGGAGATGATTTACCAAATGGATTAGAGTATGTGAAAGATAGTTTAAAAGCAGAAGGTTCTAAGCCAGTTCCAGTGGAATTGAAATTTGAAAACGGTAAGGTAATGGCGAAGTATCCTGAGATTATAGATACAAAAGAGAGAAGTATTACCTTTAAAGTGAAAGTAAAAGGTAAAGTGAGCGATTCGATTGTTAATGAAGTGATTGTGAGCGATACGAAATATCCGCCAGAAACACCGACAGCAGAAATTATTCCGCAACATAAAGACGGAAAAGTGAAAGCGAAGAAGACGGTAAATAATGAAACGCCGAAGTTAGGAGAAGAAGTAGAATACCGAATTAGTTTTAAAAACACGGTAGAAGACGGAAAACTAGCAGAGGTGAAAATAGAAGATACTTTACCCGAAGGTTTAGAGTACGTAGAAAACAGTGTGAAAGCAGAAGGTTCTAAGCCGGATCCAGTGGAATTGAAAGTGGAAAATGGTAAGGTAATGGCGAAGTATCCAGAGATTACGGATACAGAAGAAAGAAGTATCACTTTTAAAGTGAAAGTAAAAGATGAAGTGAAAGTCGGTAAAAAAATCGTCAATAAAGCAATTATTGATGATACGAAAAATGAGCCAGAAACACCGACGGCAGAAATTACTCCACAGCATAAAGATGGAAAAGTAGAAGCGAAGAAAACGGTAAATAATGAAACGCCGAAGTTAGGAGAAGAAGTAGAATACCGAATTAGTTTTAAAAACACGGTAGAAAACGGAAAGCTAGCAGAGGTAAAAATAGAAGACGATTTACCAAATGGATTAGAGTATGTGAAAGATAGTTTACGAGCAGAAGGATCTAAGCCGAATCCGGTAGAACTGAAAGTGAAAGATGGCAAAGTAATCGCAAAATATCCAGAAATTACGGATATAGAAGAAAGAAGTATCGTCTTTAAAGCGAAAGTAAAAGAAGAATTTAAAGTTGGTGAAGGCATTGTCAATAAAGTAGTTGTTGATGATACAAAAGATCCAACAACTTCAGAAGTAACAATTACGCCAGAATATAAAGACGGTAAGCTTAAAGCAGAGAAATTTGTAAACAATAAAAAACCGAAATTAGGAGAAGAAGTAGAATACCGAATTAGTTTTAAAAACACGGTAGAAAACGGAAAACTAGTAGAGGTTAAAGTAGAAGATGAAATTCCAGCTGGATTAGAGTTTGTAGAGAACAGTTTACAAGCAGAAGGATTTAAGCCTAGTCCGGTAGAATTAAAATTTGAAAACGGCAAGGTAATGGCAAAGTATCTAGAAATTGCGGATACAAAAGAAAGAAGTATTATCTTTAAAGTGAAAGTAAAAGAAGAGGCAGAAATAGGCAAGGAGATTGTTAATAAAGCGATTGTAGTAGATACAAAAAATGAGCCAGTAGAGCCTCATGTGGAAATTACTCCGCAATATAAAGATGGTAAAATTATTGCGCAGAAAGTAGCAAATAATCATAAACCGAAACTAGGAGAAGAAGTAGAATACCGGATTAGTTTTAAAAACACGGTAGAAAACGGAAAACTAGCAGAGGTAAATATAAAGGATACATTACCAAATGGTTTAGAGTATGTAGAAGGAAGCATCACAGCAGAAGGTTCTAAACCGAAACCAGTAGAGCTACAGGTGAAAAATAATAAAGTAATGGCAAAGTATCCAGAAATTACAGATACAGAGGAAAGAAGTATTGTCTTTAAAGCGAAGGTAAAAGAAAGCGTCAAAGTGGGAGAAGAAATCGTAAATAAGGCAATTGTAGATGATACAAAGGATCTACCAGAAGAGCCTTATGTACCGATTACACCACAATATAAAGATGGAAAAATTGAGGCAAGAAAAGAAGTAAGTAATCATGAACCGAAGTTAGGCGAGGAAATCGAATATCGAATTATTTTTAATAATACGGTGAAAGATGGAAAACTAGCAGAGGTAAAAATAGAAGATAAAATTCCAGCTGGATTAGAGTTTGTAGAAGGAAGCGAAAAGGCTGAAGGTGAAGAGCCAAAACCAGTGGAGTTAAAAGTAGAAAATGGTAAGGTAATGGCAAAGTATTCAGAGATTATGGATACGAAAGAAAGAAGTATTGTCTTTAAAGCGAAGGTAAAAGATTCGGTTACAGTAGGTAAGGACATTACAAATAAAGCGATTATCCATGTTGATGATCCGAACCATCCAGTAATTAATCCGACAGCAAAAATTACACCGCAATATAAAGACGGTAAAATTGCTGCTCATAAAAAGGTGAATAATCATAAACCGAAGCTAGGTGAAGAAATCGAATATCGAATTTCATTTAATAATACGGTGAAAGATGGAAAACTGGCAGAGGTTAAAATTGAGGATGAAATTCCGTTTGGTTTAGAGTATGTGAAAGATAGTCTAAAAGCAGAAGGTGATAAGCCGGCCCCAGTAGAGTTGAAAGAAGAAGCTGGTAAGGTTAGTGCGAAGTATGAAAATATCACTGACATGAAAGAAAGAAGCATTATCTTTAAAGTGAAGGTGAAAGATTCCGTTGAAGTGGACAAGGCAATTGTAAATAAAGCAATTGTTGATGATACAAAAAATCCACCAGTGCGACCGGAAGTAGATATTACATCGCAGCATAAAGATGGTAAATTTAAAGCTAATAAAAAGGTAAGTAAAAAAGATCCAAAACTAGGAGAAGAAGTAGAGTACCGAATTAGTTTTAAAAATACGGTAGAAAACGGAAAACTAGCAGAAGTGAAAATTGAGGATCAACTACCAAATGGATTAGAGTATGTGAAGGATAGTTTAAAATCAGAAGGTAATGAGCCAGCGCCAGTAGAGTTAAAAGAAGAAGCTGGTAAGGTTAGTGCGAAGTATGAAAATATTACTGATACAGCTGAGCGTAGTATTCGCTTTAAGGTAAAAGTAACGGAAGCAGTAAAAGTCGGTAAGAAAATCGTGAATACGGCAATTGTAGATGATGATAATCCGAAGAATCCGCCGCAAAAACCAGAAGCGATTATTACGCCGGAGTATAAGGACGGAAAACTAAAAGCTGAGAAAACAGTAAATAATCCAGCTCCAAAATTAGGAGAAGAAGTAGAGTATCGAATTACTTTCCGTAACGTAGTAGAGCACGGAAAAGTAGCGAAGGTGAAGATTAAGGATGAATTACCAACTGGCTTAGAGTTTGTAGAAGGTAGTGAAAGAGCCGAGGGAGAGAATCCGAAACCGTTGTATGTGAAAGTGAAAAACGGCACAGTACTCGCAGAATATCCAGAAATTACGGATACGAAAGAAAGAAGCATCGTCTTTAAAGTAAAAGTGAAAGAAAAAGCTAAAATTGGCGAAGCGATTGTGAATACGGCGGTTGTGGAAGATACTATAAATCCACCAGAGAAACCAAATGTCGCTATACAGCCTCAGCATAAAGATGGTGCATTACAAGCGGAAAAAACAGTAAGCAATCATGAACCGAAGTTAGGAGAAGAAGTAGAATATCGAATTAGCTTTGAAAATACGGTAGAAAACGGAAAACTAACTGAGGTAAAAGTAGAAGATAAAATTCCAGCCGGTTTAGAATACGTACAGGATAGTATAAAGTCTGATGGGCCGGAACCAAATCCAGTAGAACTTAAAGTTGAGAATGGAAAAGTAACAGCAAAGTATCCAGAAATTACGGATACGAAAAAAAGAAGTATCATCTTTAAAGTGAAAGTACAAGAAACGGTACAAGTAGGAAAAGAAATTATAAACAAGGCGGTTGTGGATGATAATAATCCGACAAATCCACCAGTTGAGTCACTTATACCAATTACACCTCAATATAAAGATGGGAAACTAGAGGCAAGGAAAGAAGTAAGTAACCATGAACCAAAGCTAGGGGAAGAAATTGAATATCGAATTATTTTTAACGGCACAGTAGATGGCGGGAAGTTAGTTGATGTAAAGATTGAAGATGAAATTCCGTCTGGTTTAGAGTATGTGAAAGAAAGTCTGGAGGCCGTAGGTGATAAGCCTTTACCAACAGAACTTAAAGTCGAGAATGGAAAAGTAACAGTGAAGTATCCAGAAATTACGAATACGAAAGAAAGAAGTATCATCTTTAAAGTAAAGGTAAAAGAATTAGTAAAAGTTGGAGAGAAAATAACAAATAAAGCGATCATTCATGTAGATGATCCAAATCATCCAGTTATAGAACCGACAGCGACAATAAAGCCAGAATATAAAGATGGTAAGTTAAAAGCGACGAAGATAGTAAATAATAAAGAACCGAAGCTAGGAGAAGAAGTAGAATACCGAATTAGTTTCAAAAATACGGTAGAAAACGGTAAACTAGCAGAGGTAAAGGTAGAAGATGAAATTCCAGCCGGTTTAGAGTACGTGCAAGATAGCATTAGATTTGAAGGGGCGGAGCCAAATCCAGTAGAGTTAAAAATGGAGTTTGGAAAAGTAATAGCGAAGTATCTAGAAATTACAGATACAAAAGAACGTAGTATTATTTTTAAAGCGAAGGTAAAAGCAGCACCAAGTAAAGGGATAACAAATAGAGCGATAGTGGACGATAGAATAAATCCACCACTTGAGCCTACAGTTACAATTTTACCGAAAACAAAAGAAGATTTTAAGATACCAGAAGAACCGAAAGAACCAGAAGTGAAACCGGAAGATCCGAAAGAACCAGAAGTGAAGCCGGAAGAACCGGAAGAGCCGAAAGAACCGAAGGAACCAGAAGTGAAACCGGAGGAACCGAAAGAACCAAAGGAACCAGAAGTGAAACCAGAGGATCCGAAAGAACCAAAAGAACCAGAAGTGAAACCAGAGGATCCGAAAGAACCAAAAGAACCAGAAGTGAAACCGGAAGATCCGAAAGAACCGAAGGAACCAGAAGTGAAACCGGAGGAACCGAAAGAACCAAAGGAACCAGAAGTGAAACCAGAGGATCCGAAAGAACCAAAAGAACCAGAAGTGAAACCGGAGGATCCGAAAGAACCGAAGGAGCCAGAAGTGAAACCGGAGAAACCGGAAGTAAAACTTGAAAAGTTAATTAAAGAACCGCAAGTAAAAGTAGAAAAAGAATTACCGAAAACAGGGGCAGCACATTCATGGATAATGTCAGTTGGTGCGGGAATTTCATTCTTAGTTGGCGGAGTATTATTCGTATTAGGTAGAAGAAGAAAACAATAATTTTTTTAGACGAAAAGCACACTGAGTTCGATAGTTTATGGAACTCAGTGTGCTTTCGTGGTATATAAAAGGAAAGCTCCTTCCACTTATGGAAGGAGCTTTTATTTTTGCATATTAAAACATACTTGAGCTATGCATCGGTTGAAGTTTTGCATTTGGATCGAAGTAAGCTTTTGCATTGTTTACTGCTGTCGGTGCTTCGCCAAATCCACAAGCGATAAGTTTTACTTTTCCTTCATATGTACAAATGTCACCAGCAGCGTAAATGCCAGGAATATTCGTTTCCATTTTTGAATTCACAAGGATGCTATTTTTTTGTATATCTAAGCCCCAGTTTTTAATTGGACCAAGAGAAGAAACGAAGCCGTAGTTTACAATTACGTCATCAACATCGATGATAACTTTTTCTTCAGTTTTTACGTGCTGAAGAACGACTTGTTCAATTTTGTCATCACCAATGAGTTCAACTGGAACATACGGTGTACTTACTTCTGCACGAGAATTCATTAAGTTTTCGACGCTATGTTCATGTGCACGGAATTTATCACGGCGATGAACGATTGTAACTTTTTCAGCAATCGGTTCTAACATCATCGTCCAGTCTACTGCGGAGTCGCCACCGCCAAATACTACGACGCGCTTGCCAGCAAATTTATTCATATCATCAACGAAATAATGTAAGTTTTTCTTTTCGTATTTTGCTGTACCTTCTAATTCTAAGCGGCGTGGTTGGAAAGCACCATTGCCGGCAGTAATGATGACTGATTTAGAATAGTGAGTTTGTTTATTCGTAACAAGTTTAAATATACCATCAGCTTGTTTTTCAAGCGTATCAACCGCTTCTTCTAAGCAAACGGTTGGATCAAATTTCTTCATTTGCTCTTTTAAGTTATCGACTAATTCTTGTGCACGCACTTTTGGAAATCCAGCCACATCATAAATGTATTTTTCAGGGTAGAGTGCGGATAATTGTCCTCCAAGTTGAGGTAAGCTTTCAATGATTTTTACACTTGCTTGTCTCATACCGCCATAAAATGCTGTGAACAGTCCCGTTGGACCACCACCAATAATTGTTATGTCGTAAACTTTTTGATTTTCTGCCACTTTCATTCCCCCTATAGATGGAATTTTGATATTGATTTCATATATTGTTCATATGTACACGAAAATCCTGCAAATGATGACACTTTCAAATAAATGATAGCATATTTGAGTTCATAATACTTCTGAAAACGACTGAATTGTGTGTAAGTTTTCGCATAGGTTCTTTTTTATTGTATAAAATATACAGAAAGGAAAATACATGAAAAAAAGGCTGAAAAACCCTTGAAAACGCTATGTTATTTTAAAATATTGATAATTCGCCAGATGCTTGAATTCTGGAATAAAACCGACTAATATAGGGAAGTATTATGTTAAATTTCTATGACAAAATTCGTACGATTTTTTGACTGCGTTTTGTTATGATATAGAATGTGATAAATTCCACATTCTTGACAAATAGAGTTTTTAGTACTTGGTATTATTTCTCATTACTATTATATAAAGAAAAGGGTTGTGATTTGGTGAAGACTCCAAAAATCGTAGTTTTAGGTGCAGGTTATGGCGGGATGATTACGACTGTTCGTCTGCAAAAAGCATTATCTGTAAATGAAGCTGAAATTACGTTAGTAAACAACAACAGCTATCACTACCAAGCGACTTGGTTACACGAGAGCGCAGCTGGTACATTACAAGATGAAAAAATCTGTCTAGATATTCAAGACGTTATTGATACAAATAAAGTGAACTTTGTACAAGACACAGTAGTAGAAATTAAAGCTGCTGAAAAACGTATTATCTTAAAAGACGGCGAGTTAGAGTATGACTACTTAGTAATCGGTCTTGGTTTCGAATCAGAAACATTCGGAATTACAGGATTAAAAGAGCATGCATTCTCAATCGCTAACATTAATGCAACTCGTGAAATTCGTGAGCATATGGAAGCTAGTTTCGCTAAATATGCAGATGAGAAGCGCGATGAGTTAGTAACAATCGTTGTTGGTGGTGCTGGATTTACTGGTATCGAGTACGTAGGTGAGCTTGCAAACCGTGTTCCTGAACTTTGCAAACAGTACAATGTACCACGTGAAAAAGCACGTATCATTTGTGTAGAAGCGGCTCCAACAGCACTTCCAGGTTTCGATCCAGCATTAGTAGAATACGCTGTAAAACAACTTGAGAAAAAAGGCGTAGAATTCCGCATCGGTACAGCAATTAAAGAAGCAACTGAAGAAGGAATTATCGTTGCAAATGGCGATGATACGGAATTAATTAAGTCTGAAACAGTAGTTTGGGCTGCAGGTGTTCGTGGTAATGGTATTGTGGAAGAGTCTGGCTTTGAAGCAATGCGCGGACGTGTAAAAGTTGATGAGTACATGCACGCTCCAGGATACGAAGAGGTATTCATGGTTGGTGATGCCGCGTTAATTATTAACGAAGAAATTAACCGTCCATACCCACCAACAGCACAAATTGCAATTCAACAAGGTTACAACATTGCACACAACTTAACTGTATTAGTTCGTGGCAAGGGCGAAATGAAAAAATTCGCATTCGATAATAAAGGATCTGTATGTTCTTTAGGTCATGACGATGCAATGGGTGTTGTTATGGGTAAAAAGTTAACAGGTTGGAAAGCTTCCTTCATGAAGAAAGTAATCGATAACCGCTACCTGTTCTTATTAGGTGGACCTTTATTAGTTCTTAAAAAAGGTAAATTAAAGTTCTTTTAATATATAGTAGAAAAAGCAGAAACGGCTAAGCGCTGTTTCTGCTTTTTTCATATTAAAAATATAGTATAATATATAAAAAGAAAGAATATTCTGTCCGTTATGATGGAGGAGGTTATTACATCATGGAGAAACGAGGGAAGGTATGGCTAGCTGTTAGCGGTCTAGTAGCTACAAAAGATGGCAGGTGGCTATTCGTTAAGAAGAAATACAGTGGATTAAAAGGGAAATGGTCTTTACCGGCTGGTTTTGTAAATGAAGGTGAGACAGTTGATGAAGCTGTGAAACGCGAAGTGTTAGAAGAGACAGGCATTGTCGCTCATGTGAAGGGGATCATTGGTGTTCGATCGGGTGTTATTCGTGATGAAATTAGTGATAATATGATTATTTTCCTTTTGGAGCCTGAAGGAGAAAATATTATTGTACAGGAGAAAGAATTGTCTGAAGTGGCGTTCTTACATCCAGATAAGATTGCGGACGATCCGAATACGTCTGTACTTATTAAATATTTGTTAGAAGGAAGATCAGAACTACATCTTGAAGTGGACAAAACATTAAATCCAGGAGAATCATTTGGTTATACAGCTTATCACGTATTTACGGCACGTGCGAAGGAGAGGGAAAAAGAGTGAGTATACCGGTACTACTTATTTCAATGATGTTATTCTTTATTTTGTTCTTTGGAATTGGATTTTTACTCAACATGATTTTGCGGGCTACATGGGTAATGGTTATTGTGTATCCGATTGTTTGTATGCTTATTATTAATAAAGCGAGTATGTGGGATTATTTTTCAAAGCCGAAAGAAACATTTTCTTCATTTGGGACAAGTGTATCGCACTTAGGACAAGCAGACTTATTTATTCTATCTACTGGATTAGTAGGGGCTGCTTTAGCAGGAGTCGTGATCAAGAAACTTCGGAAAAGCGGATATCAAATGTTTTAATCTCCAATTCATTTGGAGATTATTTTTTTTGCATATTCCTTCATCGTATAGGGAATGATTAACGATGAAGGAGTGTGGAATATAAAAATGTTAAAACGATATTGTATTCGCATTATGATGACTTGTTTACTTGCAATTGCATTATGCGTAACATGGAATGCTTTCACAGGAGTTTCTCTATTAGAGATTGTAAAGAAATATGAGGGAACGAGTGCAAAAGAAGTACATGCAGCAGAAGTTAAGAGAAATGTTGCTCCGAGTAAAGAAGTGATAAATGCTTTAGAGCAGGCAAACGACTGGTCTAAATATCGTTCAATTGAAATGACTGCAACAGGTTATACATCGGGGATTGAGTCAACTGGTAAGAGGCCAGGGCATCCAGAGTATGGTATTACATATTCAGGTGTTAAAGTGAAAAGGGATTTATATTCCACAATTGCTGCGGACTTACGCGTATTCCCGATTGGAACGATTCTCTTCGTGCCAGGTTACGGGTATGGTGTAGTAGCTGATAAGGGCGGTGCAATAAAAGGAAACCGTCTTGATCTATATTATGATACGGTGAAAGATGTTTATAGCCAATGGGGTAAGAAAAAAGTAAATGTGTATGTAGTAAAAGTAGGAAATGGTAAGTTTACAGAAGAAGAGTTAACGATGTTAAATCAAGACGAAACGATGCAAGTGTTTCGTGGTCAATATTTAAAACAAAGATAGTCTAGTTGTAATTACGCTAGACTTTTTTTCTTGGCTTATTTCATAATAGAGGAGATTTTACACGTCATATAACTGTAGTTGGAATTGTCGCATTTTATAGAAAATAAAGTTATAATGGTGGTAGAGAAATTTAGGGGGTCTGAACATGTTTCAAGTACAAAAAGAATTAGCAGGTCATGAAGTAGTGATTGTTGCTCTATTTGAAGAAGAGAAAATGAGTAGTTTTGTACAAGAACTGGACAAAGCGTTTGAAGGACAATTACAAGTTTTACTAGAAGAGAAAGAATTATCTACGAAGAAAAAGGCCATTTCGAAAGTACATAGCTTAGGAAAAACAAATGTGAAACGTTATTACTTTGTTGGTTTAGGCAAGAAAGAGTCTTACACGACAGAAACGTTACGTGCGGCTCTTGGAAAAGCGTTTAAAACATTACAAGTAGCAAAAGTACAAGATGCAGCAATCTTACTTGATTCTTTCGTAACAGAGAAATTAGATGCGATTGATGTAGCTCATATTGTAGCAGAAGTACAAGGCCTTGGTACATATGAGTTACAAACGTATAAATCAGATAAAAAGGATCGTGAAGAGTTAGAGAAGTTCACGGCTATTACAGCGGAAGATGCACAAGAAATTGAAGCCGCATTAACAGTTGGCTACGTACATGGACGTGCAACAAACTCGGCTCGTACACTTGTAAATATGCCGCCAAACGTATTAACAGCGACAAAGCTTGCTGAGTATGCTGTTGAGTTAGCGGAGAAGTATGATATGGACTATAAAGTTCTTGAGAAAGAAGAGATGGAAGATCTTGGTATGGGTGCATTACTTGCAGTAAACCAAGGTAGTGTAGAGCCACCAAAAATGATCGCTCTTATTTATAAAGGAAAAGAAGAGTGGACGGATGTCATTGGATTCGTTGGAAAAGGTATTACATACGATACAGGTGGTTATTCTTTAAAACCACGTGAAGGCATGGTTGGTATGAAAGGTGATATGGGCGGTGCAGCTGCTGTATTAGGTGCGATGGAAATTATCGGAGAACTGCGCCCAGAACAAAATGTGATCGCTGTTATTCCTTCAACTGATAACGTTGTAAGTGGTACGGCATTTAAGCCAGACGATGTAATCACATCTATGAGCGGAAAGACAATTGAAGTATTAAATACGGATGCAGAAGGTCGTCTAGCTTTAGCTGATGGTATTACGTATGCGAAAAAACTTGGTGCAAACTACCTTGTTGATGTTGCAACATTAACAGGCGGTGTAATTGTTGCACTTGGAAACTATACGACAGGCGCAATGACAAATAATGAAGAGTTATTTGAGCAAGTGCTAGAGGCTTCTATGGAAACAGATGAGCCAATTTGGCAACTACCGATTTTTGATCGTGATAAAGAACGTGTGAGAAACAGTAAGTTTGCTGATTTAAATAACTCACCAGGCCGTGAAGGACATGCGGTTATGGCAGGTACATTCCTAGGCGAATTCGCTGAAGATACACCGTGGGTACACTTAGATATCGCTGGAACATCAGAAACAAAAGGCGCGCACGACTTAGGTCCAGCTGGAGCAACTGGTGCAATGGTACGTACACTTGCAACACTTGTGGAGCGTTTCGGAGAAGAATAAGAGTATAAGTGAAGACTGTTCCAATATTTTGGAACAGTCTTCTTTTTTATAGGTTTGTTTATCTAGCTATTTGCCGGGCAGTAAGACCCTCACCTCAAAAATTCAGCGGAAGCAAAGAAGTTAAGTGTGGATCGAGCTGCTCGTAAACTCTTGATTGGTGAGGGCTGATTAAAGTTTCACTTTATAAAGAAATCGTATACAAAATCCCATTTAAGGCAAAAGAAGTACGGCCCGTTTCTTCAGAGACAACTAATATAAGTGCATCACTCTTTTCTGATAAGCCAATTGCAGCTCTGTGCCGTGTTCCCAGCTCAGGATCAACTTCTGTACTTTTCGTTAAAGGAAGAATATTAGCAGCTGAGACAATATGATTATTTTTTACGAGAACGGCACCGTCATGAAGAGGGTTACCTGGATAAAATATTGATTCGAGTAATGGTGCAGTTAAGTGAGCGTTTAATGTCGTTCCAGTTTGAATGA
Organism: Bacillus sp. CH_48; assembly: GCF_038008465.1. Classification (NCBI taxonomy): domain Bacteria; kingdom Bacillati; phylum Bacillota; class Bacilli; order Caryophanales; family Bacillaceae; genus Bacillus; species Bacillus sp. CH_48. The sequence continues at coordinate 2,083,774 of NZ_JBBOZF010000001.1, forward strand.
AAGCTTCAAGCGTCTCGTTTCGTTCCACAACGATAAGAGCACCATGTTTTCTGGCGCTTAAATGTTGGATAGCTGTTGTAATAAAAGATGAACTTTCCGTATAAGGTGATAAATATGCCTGAATATAGTATGTAGCTGCCAATGTTTGTACATTTGCCAACATATGATGAATATCTTCCATTTTGCATAAAATGCATTCATCTTCTTTATCGATTGCGTTCCTCATAATCGATAGTTCTCTTTCAGCAATTTCAATCATTTGCTTTGTTTGTATTTTGAGCTCTTCTGACAAGCCCCATTCGTGCATAATCCTCATTCCCTTTAGTGGAGTATTTAACAATAGTGTATACAAATATTCCTAGTAAAATCCTGCTAGATTTTATAAAATATTGAGATACGGCATGTTTTTTTCATATAATAAAGGTATGACGAGCGAGAGGAGAGAGAAGAATGAATTGGAAACAAGAATTTAGTCGCTGGCTTTCTTACGCACAATTAGATGCAGAATTAAAAGAACAGCTAGAAAACATGAAGCAAGATGAGAAGAAAATCGAGGATAGCTTTTATAAAAACCTAGAGTTCGGCACAGGTGGTATGCGTGGTGAACTTGGTGCTGGTACGAACCGTTTAAACGTATATACAGTTCGTAAAGCAACAAAAGGATTAGCAAGCTTTATTGAAAAGTTAGGTGAGGAAGCGAAAAAACGAGGTGTTGTTGTAGCCTATGATTCTCGTCATAAATCACCTGAGTTTGCAATGGAAGTCGCTGCTACACTTGGTGCACGTGGTATCACAACATATGTGTTTGAAAGCTTACGTCCAACGCCAGTACTTTCTTTCGCAGTTCGTCATTTACATACAGTAAGTGGAATCGTTCTTACGGCAAGCCATAATCCGCCTGAATATAACGGATACAAAGTATACGGTGAAGATGGTGGACAGTTGCCGCCAAAAGAAGCGGATGAGTTAATTAGCTACGTAGATGCAATAGAAGATGAATTAACAGTTGAAGTCGCTGATGTAGAGCAATTAAAAGCTGACGGTTTATTACATATTATTGGACAAGAAGTAGATGATGCATATGCTGCAGAATTGAACAATGTCATCATTAATAAAGAAATGGTGGAAAAGGCCGGCAAAGACTTAAAAATCGTCTTTACACCATTACACGGAACATCAAATATTTCTGTACGCCGTGGTTTAGAAGAAGTTGGATTTACAGATGTAACAGTTGTAAAAGAGCAAGAGTTACCAGATCCAAACTTCTCTACAGTAAAATCACCGAACCCAGAAGAGCACGCCGCGTTTGAGTATGCAATTCGTGACGGTGAAAAGGTAGGCGCAGATGTATTAATCGCAACTGATCCTGACGCAGATCGCCTTGGTGTAGCTGTTCGTAATCATAATGGTGAGTTCCAAGTATTAACAGGTAACCAAACAGGTGCATTAATGCTTGATTACTTACTATCTCAAAAGAAAGAAAACGGAATACTTCCAGAGAACGGTGTCGTATTAAAAACAATCGTAACGTCTGAAATTGGCCGTACAATTGCAAAAGCATACGGTTTAGATACAGTTGATACGTTAACTGGATTTAAATTTATCGGTGAGAAAATTAGACAGTATGAAGAAAGCGGACAATACGAATTCCAATTCGGTTATGAGGAAAGCTATGGTTATTTAATCCGTCCATTCTGCCGTGATAAAGATGCAGTACAATCTGTCCTATTTGCATGTGAAGTAGCTGCATACTACAAATCACAAGGGAAAACGTTATATGATGGTCTATTAGAAGTATTTGAGAAGTATGGTTTCTTCCGTGAAGACCTTGTATCGTTAACGTTAAAAGGAAAAGATGGAGCGGAACAAATCCAAGAGATGATGGCGACGTTCCGTGAGAATCCTCCGAAAGAAGTAGCAGGCTTAACAGTCGTAGCAGTTGAAGATTATAAAGCAAGCATCATTACATCTTTACAAGATGGACATAAAGAAGAGATTCACTTACCGAAATCAAATGTGTTAAAATATCAATTAGAGGATGGTTCATGGTTCTGCCTACGTCCATCTGGAACTGAACCGAAGATTAAGTTCTACTTCGGTGTACAAGATAGTTCTTTACAAAATAGTGAACAAAAGTTACTTACTATTAAAGAAGACATTATGAATCGTTTATAATACAAAGTAATTTTAAGTAGTAAGGAACAAAAGGGAGCGAAATCTCCCTTTTGTTTTATGTAGGAAATGATTGCTATTAATTCCGACAGGAGAGAGGGTATTTTGTGATGAAAAAAGTAAGAAAAGCGATAATCCCAGCAGCTGGATTAGGAACACGTTTTTTACCAGCAACGAAAGCAATGCCGAAAGAAATGTTACCGATAGTAGATAAACCAACGATTCAATACATTGTAGAAGAAGCAGTGAAATCGGGAATCGAAGATATTATTATCGTTACTGGTAAAACAAAGCGCTCTATCGAAGATCATTTTGATAACGCATTTGAACTAGAACAAAACTTATTAGAGAAGAAAAAATATGAGTTGCTTGAAAAAGTACAAGCTTCTTCAAAAATGGTAGATATTCATTACATCCGTCAAAAAGAGCCGAAGGGACTAGGACATGCTGTTTGGTGTGCACGTAAATTCATTGGTGATGAGCCATTTGCAGTGTTACTAGGTGATGATATTGTCCAAGCTGAGAAACCATGTTTACGTCAATTAATGGATGAGTATGAAAAAACACTTTCTTCTGTTATTGGTGTACAAACTGTTCCAGAAACAGAAACACACCGTTACGGAATTATCGATCCATTAGAACAAGAAGGTCGTCGTTACCAAGTTCGCAATTTCGTTGAGAAACCAGCACAAGGTACAGCACCTTCAAACTTAGCGATTATGGGCCGTTACATTTTAACGCCTGAAATCTTTATGTTCTTAGAACAGCAACATGTCGGTGCTGGCGGTGAAATTCAGTTAACAGATGCAATCCAAAGCTTAAATGAAATCCAACGTGTATTTGCTTACGATTTCGAAGGAAAGCGCTACGATGTAGGTGAAAAGCTAGGATTCGTTCAAACGACAATTGAAATGGCCCTGCAACACCCAGAATTACGTGATGACATGGTTGCGATGATGAAGAAAATTTTAGAAGAACAAGCGAATCAAGAGTCTTAATATAAAAAAGAGTTATTTCAGCTTGTTGAAATAACTCTTTTTTATATTATGAAATCGTCGAATGAGAATGCTGATAAGCAGAACGACGCACAGCATAGTATATGCGAGGTGCGATAATAGCACCGATAATTGTAAATGCAATATCTTTTACTGCGAACCACATCATAATCATCCAAGCAGCTTTATAACTCATATTACCGCCCATAAAGAGATTGACTGCCCCGTACATGTAAGTAGTACCGATTATATAAGTTAAAATAATTCCTGTGAAAGAGGCAATAGCAAATGGAATGAATGTTGGTCTTTCTTTTTGTTCTACTAGTTTTCCCGATACGTAAGCAACGATAATAAATGCGATAATAAAACCACCAGTAGGATCTAAAAGTGCTCCAAATCCAGCTTTGAAGTTAGCAAAGATTGGTGCGCCGGCTACGCCAACGAGCATATATACAGTCATGGATAAGGCACCAAGTCTACTTCCAAGAAGAAGACCTGCTAAAATTGCGAAAAATGGTTGCATAGATAATGGGATGCCCGCTACTTGCAGGAATGGTGCCCAAGATACAATATTTGCACCAATGGCCATAAGAGCGACGAACATGGCAGCTAATGCTAAATCTAAAACATGAAATCTCCTCATAATGTTAACCTCCTGTTGTTTTTAGGTTAACATTATCGTAGCGAAAATATTTACTTGTTGTCAATCAAAATATTTTGATAAGAAGGCTTTAAATAGTCTCTTAGCAATGTATATGGAATACGAAATTGCGGAATTCCACTTGAATACGGAGCAATTTCATATAAAGGGAAATAAATGACGAGATTGTCTGGCTCTAAAAAGAAGTGAAACTTTTTCATACTCATTACCTTTTCAGTTGCATCAGGAAAATAAATACTTTCATTTTGTTTAATTTGTCTTACAATCTCTGCACGGATTACATCTTTATATTTATCTTTTTGTTGAAATAAATCGTCTAAGTGCAGTAGCTTTTTTTCGTTTAAATCAAATGTATTTGCCTTCCACGTATAAAGACCATGTGCTCCGCCAGTATATTGATAGTAATTCACATATAGGCTAAGAAAAGGTGGTTTGTTTAATGAGACTTTATAATCGACATTTGCTACGTACGGATGAAATGGTGTACTAGATCCTTCTGTCTCTTTATAATATTTTTTTGCTTCTTTTTCTAATTTGTTTTTAAATTTGTCAGTGGATTTTTTGTAATATAAATTGAGCTTATTTTGAAATTTAGAGTCAGAAAAGTTGTGAAAAGAAGGCCTATTTATTTGATATTCTATATAAGGTTTCTTACCTTTTTGCGTTACAGTCTTAACATCGATTGTCAGGTTAGATGCTTTGGCTGTTATTGCACAATTTGGTACAATAGTCAGCAAGGAGAACATAAGCAGTAATATACAAAATTTCTGTTTCATTTAGGTGAAGCCTCCTTATATAAGTGTTATAAGTAGTTTGAAAATAAATAGGTAAAATTATACATTTAATTAAAGTAAGAGAAGGAGGAAGCGATATGGCAAAAACTTTAATGGATTCACTTGGAATTGAGTTGTTAGAGATGACAGAAGAAAAGGTGGTTGCTACGATGCCTGTTGATGAGCGTACGTATCAGCCGTTTGGATTTTTACATGGTGGTGCATCGGTTGCATTAGCAGAAACAGTGGCAAGTGTTGGTTCATACAATTTAATTGATCAAGAAAAATGTATTTGTTTCGGATTAGAAATTAATGCAAACCACATTCGCTCAAAGAAAGATGGAATTGTAACAGCGATTGGGACACCGATACATAGAGGACAATCGACAATGGTTTGGGATGTTCGCATTATTGATGAAAATGATGATTTACTATGTATATCAAGATGTACAGTAGCAATTAAAGAAAAACGTGAAAAGTAAAAAAGAGGCGCTCTTATGAGCAGCCTCTTTTTCTTATAATTAGAACTGGATTTTCTTCTCTAAGAAACCTTTTAGTTCGCTAATTGGCATACGAACTTGTTCCATTGTGTCACGGTCACGTACTGTAACAGCTTTGTCTTCAACTGAGTCGAAGTCGTATGTGATACAGAATGGTGTACCGATTTCGTCTTGACGACGGTAACGTTTACCGATAGAACCAGTTTCATCAAAGTCTACCATGAAGTCTTTAGCTAATTCTGCAAATACTTCAGTAGCACCTTCAGATAGCTTTTTAGATAATGGTAAGATAGCTGCTTTGTATGGTGCTAAAGCAGGGTGGAAACGAAGAACTGTACGAGAATCGTTTTCTAATTGTTCTTCTTCATATGCATCACATAAGAATGCTAATGTTACGCGGTCTGCGCCTAAAGATGGCTCGATGCAGTATGGTACGTAACGCTCATTCGTTTGTGGATCGATATAGTTAAAGTCTTCGTTTGAGTGTTCCATGTGACGTTTTAAGTCGAAGTCTGTACGAGATGCAACGCCCCAAAGTTCGCCCCAACCGAATGGGAATTTGAATTCAATGTCAGTTGTTGCATTACTGTAGTGAGATAACTCTTCTTCACCGTGGTCACGAAGACGCATGCTCTCTTCAGTCATACCAAGTGAAAGTAACCAGTTTTTACAAGTTTCACGCCAGAATGCGAACCACTCTAAATCTTCACCAGGCTTACAGAAGAATTCAAGTTCCATTTGTTCGAATTCACGTGTACGGAATGTGAAGTTACCAGGCGTGATTTCGTTACGGAAACTCTTACCGATTTGGCCAATACCAAATGGAAGCTTTTTACGCATAGAGCGTTGAACGTTTTTGAAGTTTACGAAAATACCTTGTGCTGTTTCAGGACGAAGGAAAATTTCGTTTGTGCTAGACTCTGTAACACCTTGGAATGTTTTGAACATTAAGTTGAACTGACGGATTTCAGTGAATTCTTCACTACCGCAATCAGGACATTTTACTTCATGTTCTTTCATTAAGTCAGCCATTTGGTCGAAAGTAAGACCGTCAACAACCATTTCAATGCCTTTTGCATCTAAAGCATCCTCAATTAATTTGTCAGCACGGTGACGAGCTTTACATTTTTTACAGTCGATCATTGGATCGTTGAAGTTACCAACGTGACCAGAAGCGATCCAAGTTTTAGGATTCATTAAAATAGCTGCGTCTAAACCAACGTTGTGTGGAGATTCTTGAATGAATTTTTTCCACCAAGCTTTTTTAACGTTATTTTTTAATTCGATTCCAAGTGGACCGTAATCCCAAGTGTTTGCAAGACCACCGTAAATTTCAGAACCAGGGAAAACAAAACCGCGATGTTTCGCTAAGTTTACAACTTGTTCCATTGAATACATAAGAAAATCCTCCTTTTGAAAGTTAACGTATTGGCGATGATATACTCTGATACTTTGGAAACGAGCAGTATATGCTAAAAAGAACATAAAAAAACGCTCATCCCAAGGCTTATTTGCCTAGGGACGAGCGTTTGCCCGCGGTTCCACCCTAGTTGATACACAAAAGGTGCATCCACTTTATCATGTATTGCTCGGGACTGCCGTTTCCTTGCGGCTTCAGGCTTTCACTATCCCTGAATCGCTTTTTATGCAAGTACTTATAAGTCCGTCATCGCTACTTATATTAATAATAATGAACATATTCTAACACGTTCTTTTTTAAATCTCAATAGAGGAACGTGTCTATCTATGATAGAGTCTCGCCTATTTTTTCATTATTTATTCCGTAATTTTGTTTAATATGCTTAATTGCTTCACGCTTACTTAATGGAGCGAGTTCATTGTTTTGCACGTATTCCCAAACTACATCTGGATTTGTTTTTGCATATTCACGAAGGACCCAGCCAATCGCTTTTTGAATGAAAAATTCTTTTGAAGAATGTAGTTGCCCAATAATCCAGAAAAGAAGTTCTTCATCCATCTTTTGTTTATATTTCAGTTGGAATAAAATAGCGGCACGTTGTAACCATATGTTATCTGATGCAATCCATTTTGGAATATACGCAGAAATTAATTCTGGGTGTTTTAAAAAGATAGTACCTAAGAATGTAGGGACGATGCTATCGACAGAGTCCCACCAAGATTTTGTGACAATAAGTTCTTCTAAGAAGGGGATATGAGTTTCGTTTATATGCTTTTTATATTTTTGCATGATATCAAGTGCGGCCGCTTGGAATTCACGTTCTGGTAAGTCCCAAAGCTCGCGTACAATAATTTGGAAGTCTTTTTTATCTGGGAGAGTATGTATTTGAATGACGTCTTTTAATAATTGGCGCCTTTCCGGTGTTTGAATACCTAGAAATGGGAAGTGATTTTTCATATAACGAGTCATAGGTTCTGCTTTTTCAGGATTTTGATGAGCTGTAAAATGCTCTTGTAATGCTTTTACAAATGGATGCATACGTGTTTCTCCTCTCTTATTCTCTTTCTTCTCTTATTATACAAAGAGTTTGGATAAATTTTAAAACATAACTTGCAATGTAATGAAATATGTTGAAAGTAGAGAGGAGAGGATAAGATGGAGGATCAAGGCGTACTAGCAGGTTTCTTTGCTCTTAGTTTTGCGTTTATTCTTGTTGTATTGATTTGGGCAATTATTGCGTATTTATTAACGGCTTTTGCACTGTATACGATGGCGAAAAATGATGGTGCAACGGATGGTGCTCTTGCGTTTATTCCTTTTTTAAATAGTAAGATATGGGGTGATTTAGCAAAAGACAAATTACCGGATTTCTTAAAAGAAGAAGCGGGATGGAAAGTATTCGGCATATATGTCGCATGTTTCATTTTTAACTTCGTACCAATTCTATATTTATTAGCAACAGCTGTATCGATTGTGCTGTCTATTTATCTTATCTACGCAATTTTAGATAGATACGGAACGAATTCTATATTGTTTACGATTATTCATACAATCACATTTTCGGTTTTCTTACCGATTCATTTATTTATTATTCGAAATGAACCGGTGAGATATAAAGAGTAGATTTTTCGTTTCTGTTGATAAGTCGATATATTTTAGATATAAGTAAAAAAGCGCCCTGATTATCAGGGTGCTTTTTCTACTACATAAGGTAGCGTAAATAAATATAAATGTGAGAAATGATTAATGAAACGATCATAATTGGGAAACCGACTTTTAGGAATTCCATGTAACTAAATTTATGTCCTTCGCGGCTCGCGATACCTGCAACGATTACGTTAGCAGAAGCTCCGATTAATGTTCCGTTTCCGCCGAGACAAGCACCTAGTGCTAATGCCCACCATAATACATCGATTTGTGCGTCAGATGGTGATAAGCCTAGCCCAACTGCCATATCGTTAATAAGTGGAATCATTGTTGCGACAAATGGGATGTTATCAATTGTTGCAGAGGCGATACCAGATACCCATAAAATAAGGATGGATGCGTAAGAAATATCTCCGCCTGTTATACCAATTACTTTTTGAGCTAACATTTTGATAAGACCGATATCGATAAGTCCTCCAACAAGTACGAATAGCCCTGCGAAGAAGAAGATTGTTACCCACTCTACGCTTGCAAATACTTCTTCAATTTCATGCTCTTTCACACCAATTAACATAAGTACAGTAGCACCAGTTAAGGCAATGATAGCCGCATCAATATGGAAAATAGAATGAGTCATGAAACCTACAATTGTAAGTCCAAGTACCGTTAAAGATTTTTTCATTAATACTGGATCTTTAATGTATTGTTTTTCATCTAAGCTCATTAATTTTTTGACTTGTACAGGATCGGCAATTAATTGTTTGCGGTACATGAAGTAAAGTATTGTTGCTGTAACTCCAATAATAATAATTACGATTGGTGCTAGATTCAATAGGAAAGCATTGAAGTCTAAATGTTTATTGGCAGAACCAATCATAATGTTAGGTGGATCACCAATTAATGTTGCCGTTCCCCCAATGTTTGAAAAAATAATTTCAGAAAGTAAATAAGGAACAGGATTTACTTGCAGTATGCGCGTAATAGATAAAGTAACTGGAACAACAAGAAGTACAGTTGTAACGTTATCTAAAAATGCGGAGCCAAGCGCAGTAAGTAGGGAAAGGGAAATTAAAATTTTAATTGGATTTCCTTGTGCCCTTTTTGCTGCTTTAATGGCAACGTATTGGAAAACACCTGATTTACTCGTAATGTTCACCAAAATCATCATACCGATGAGTAGCGTAATCGTTCCCCATTCAATATGTTTCGTAAAGGCGTTATGTAAATCGACGACCCCCACAATTACCATGAGTGCTGCACCAAGAAGTGCGATGACAGCGCGATTAATTTTTTCAGAAATAATAATGGCATATGTAATTAAAAAGACTGCGATAGCAAAATAATACTGCCAGTTAGCGAGTTCTTGCGTTGTTTCGTGCAAAAATCTCATCTCCTTTCATTCATTTTTCTTAGTGTGTCAAATATTAACTAGATGAAACACACATAACGTCATTATAAAGTAGAAAAACTGCGGATGTAAATGAAAGGAGGGATTTTGTCATATTTTCTGCATAGGTCATTTTTTCTTATTTTTTAAAATATTTGTGGGCATTTGACATATATATAAGATACATCCAATCTGAATATTTAAAATGGAATTAGCATTCGAGCTTGTTCGTGTAGGAGTGTCAAATAGAAAGGAATGACAAAAATGATAAGGAAGGGATCGTATGGATGAACAACGATTTTTATTTTTAGATTTTGAGTTTACGATGCCCCAGCATAGAAAAAAACCGAAAGGATTTTTTCCGGAAATTATTGAGGTAGGACTCGTTTCAGTTGCTGGCTGTAAGGTGGAAGATACGTATTCATCACATGTCAGGCCGAAAACATTTCCCTCCTTAACGGATCGATGTAAGAAGTTTTTAGGAATAAAACAAGAAGTCGTGGATAAAGGGATTTCATTTCCTGAACTCGTTAAGAAGCTTGCAGAATACGAAACGAAATGTAAACCGACAATTGTAACGTGGGGAAATATGGATATGAAAGTGCTGAAGCATAATTGTGAAATGGCAGGGATAGCTTTTCCATTCTTCGGGCAGTGTCGTGATTTATCGCTTGAGTATAAGAAGTTTTTTGGGGAAAGAAATCAAACAGGATTATGGAAAGCAATTGAGGCGTACGGAAAAGTAGGGACAGGGAAGCATCATTGTGCGCTTGATGATGCGATGACGACGTACAATATTTTTAAACTAGTAGAAAAAGATAAAGAGTATTTAGTAAAACCAGCACCACCAACATTAGGAGAACTCGTTGATTTTTCAAAAGTGTTAAAGAAAGTGAGCACACAGTAACGACCAAATTGCACATTATGTAATTTGGTCGTTTTGTTTTTTTAGAGTTTGTAGTCCTTCTTTAACTGTTCTAATGTTTCTAGACTACGCTCTGCAAAAGGTGAATCATCTTCAGAAAATGAATTCATTTGAGTTTCTAATGCTAATTTTAGTGACTCGGTATAATCAGGAATTTCTCCTTCATATTTCTTTACCATTTGCTGTGGAATGTTCGTTTGCTCACGAAAAGCTAAAGCGCGTCTTTCATGGAAAAATGGTACGTCAGCTTGTTTTACGTTATGTAAGTCACCTTGCACCGGATGTTTTAAAACAGCTAATACTTTTACGACATAACTACCAGGACGGCTATTTGTAATTTCGCCGATGTATTTTCCTGTTTTATAAATACCAGTAACGATTTCACCAATTTCAAATGTTTCTCTCATATTTTTCACCTCAAGTTTATAGTAAGGAAAGTAGGAGGAGGAGTCAAAGAAATCATTCACTTTCGGAACGCCCCTTGAGAATATGAACTGGTTCAACTATAATTTAAAGATATATAACAGAAAATTCTGATGTTTTTTTGAATCCTATAATTAAGGAGTGTTCGTTATGATGCCTTTATATTTTCCGGAAGATAAAACAGAATATATTATTCCAGGGATTGTGTGCGTTCTATTTATTATCGGTGCTATTGCCACGTGGCGCATGTTTATTCGTATATCAAAAAGAGAAGCAGAGCGATTACAGAAAGTTGAAGAAAAACTATTAGCTGAAAAGAAACAGTAACGCATTTTTGTATGTTTCCCTCTATGCTCGGACAATCTAAGGGCAGAATATATTTTGGAGGGAATGGAATGAAGAAACGGCTTTTTTTCAGTTGTTGTTTATTATTTCTGATGGCAGGTTGTGACCAAGGAAAGCCGAAAGAAATTGAAGTGAAATTACATAATGCTTCAGGAGATGAAGTAGGGACTGCGAAAGTAGTTCAGCAAACAAGTGGAGTGAAAATTACGATTAAAGGGGAAGGTTTCACGCCAGGACCACACGGACTACATGTACATGAAATCGGAGAGTGTAAGGCACCTCGTTTTGAATCATCCGGGAATCATTTTAATCCTGATGATAAAAAACATGGTCTTCTTAATCCGAAGGGTGCAGAAAACGGTGATTTACCGAACGTAATTGCAGACGGTTCTGGAAAGATCAAGGCAGAAATCGACGCGCCGCACATAACGCTTGAAGAAGGTAAAACAACGATTCATAGAAAAGATGGAGCGTCTATTATTATTACAGAAAACGCTGATGATGGTATGACACAACCGACAGGTAAATCAGGTGATCGAATTGCTTGTGGTGTCATTGTAAAAAAAGCATCGGATATGAAGAAAAAGTAAAAGCTACCGTGCATGGTAGCTTTTTTTGTGAAACGTAATTGAAAAGATATGGATAAAGGAGGTTGTCCTAAAATGATTTATGACAGCCTCTTTTCTTATTATGAAAACGTATGACGCAGTCTGTTCAAAATTTCTTCTAAAACAGATCGTGGACAGCCGATGTTAATTCGAATATGTTCTTCCCCACCTAACCCGTATTTCTCACCAGGTTCAACGATGATTTTTCCTTTTTCCTCAAGTAATGCAGTACGCTCGTTTTGAGAAAGCTTTAGACGAGAACAATCAATCCATAATAAAAAGCTACCTTCTGGCTTCGTTACGGAAAGAACAGGTATGTGAGTTTTAATATATTCATAAGCAAATTGAGCATTATCTTCTATATATAATCGAATTTCGTTTAGCCAATCATTACATTCTGTATAGGCACTTTGCATCGCTGTGTAGGCGAAGATATTTAACCCGTGGAAGCCTTGTCTATATTGGATAGCTGTAAAGGCGTGACGGAGTTTTTCGTTTGGAATGATAATAATCGACGCTTGTAATCCAGCGATATTAAATGTTTTACTTGGAGCCATACAAGTGATAGTGCGCTCTGCTAATTCTTCAGATAAGGAAGCGAACGGTGTATGTGTATGGTCTGCATAAATGATATCGGAATGAATTTCGTCCGCGACAACGATTACGTTATATTTAGTACATAACGATCCGAGCTGCACAAGTTCCTCTTTCGTCCAAACGCGTCCGATTGGATTATGAGGGCTACAAAGAAGCATGAGTTTGACGCCTTGCTGAAACTGCTTTTCTAAATGCTCGAAGTCTATCACATATGTATCATTTTGTTTCTGTAATGGACTCACGCATAACTGCCTATTATTTGTTGTGACCATTTCGAAAAATGGAGGATAAATAGGTGGTTGTACGAGAACGGATTCGTTTTCTTTTGTAAAAGCCTGTATGCTCGTACTAAGAGCTGGGACGATCCCTGCACTAAAGACGATCCATTCTTTTTGAATGTCCCAGTCGTATTGTTGTTTTGTCCAGTTACAAATAATATCCCCAATATTTTCAGGGGGAAGTGTGTAGCCAAAAATTGGATGTTCGATCCGTTGTTTTAAGGCAGTTTGAATTGGTTTTGGTACTTCAAAATCCATATCAGCAATCCAAGCATGGATAAGTTCTTCGTTTTTATATGTATCCCATTTTATACTATGCGTTCCACGTCGATTGATTGCTTTATGAAATAGTTGCATAAGTTTGCCCCCTTCTTCTGTAAAACCAATAAGTTACGAAAGTTCTCTCTCTTCTTATAGAATAGCTGATGTGATAGGATAAAGAAAAGTATTAAAAAGTGAAAAGGCGGGAAGCGAATGGGTACATATGAAAAGATGATAGAGGTTGTGAAGAATTGGGATCCGTTTCAAATGGGACCGGAGTTTTATGAAACAGAAGCGAGCGATGTTGTGAACGTCATAAGTGTGTTTGATGATCCAAAATACATCGCAAAGAAGATTCAACATATATACTTTATGTCTTTTGAGGAAGTACCTGCGCTTGAAAAATGTGAGAAGTTAGCTGTGGAATTACTTGTAATAAAAGAAGGCGGAAGTTGTTCATTATAGGCTGTCGGAATTTCCGACAGCCTTTTTTATATTATCCCGCTATTTGCTTGGTAGTAAGACCCCACCTCAAAATTCAGCGGAAGCAAAGAAGTTAGGTGGGGGCTAATTAAAGTTTCACTTTATTGCGCAGAAAAAGCGATAATTTCTTCATAAACATGTTTAGGCTTTTCTTCAGGTAGTAAATGTCCTGTATTTTCGTAAGAAATAAATTTTGAATTCGGTAAATCTTTGTGTAGACGATGACCTACATGTACAGGGACGACGCGGTCTTTTTCACCCCAAATGAGCAAGATAGGTGTTTCGATTTTTTGTAATTCAGTTGAAGATAAGTCACCTTCACGGTCTCGTATCATGCGAGTTAAAGCGGGAAATATACGGTCGTCATAAAAAGGAGCGGAGTAACCTTTTTTCATTTCATCGTCAATTAATGAGTGATCATGAACGACATTCATTAAGTTATGAACAATACCGCGTCTAATAATCCAGTTCTTTACGTATAAATGAAAGAACGGTAAATAAGAAGAGTATAGTAAAGGTAAGGTTGCGCGTGCTAAATAGCTAGAGCTGCATAGTAAAATCGTTTTTGAAATGAGTTCAGGACGTATACGGTTTACATAGAGAGAAATTTGCCCACCCATAGAGTGCCCAACTAATACAATGTTTGAGAGAGATAAATGTTCAATTAAATCAATAATAATCGTTGCTAAATTGTGATAAGAATACTTAAACAGATGAGACTTATCACTTTTTCCGAACGGTGGTAAATCAAGAGCAATCACTGTTCCTGCTTTCGATAGTAAGGGAATGAGACGACGGTAACTAAATGAGGAAGATAAAAAGCCGTGAACGAGTACGAAAGTAGGACGTTCTGTTTTGTTATCGTGTTCATACAATTCGTAATGAATAGTAGTGCCGCGAGTGGAAAAAGTGAAATAAGGACAAGTATATTCGTGATTCATTTTTTGTCACTCCATTGATTTTTGTTCATATCATCTCCAAGGAAGAAGAAAATATGTTAACAAAAAAAGGCAAGATGACGATGTCATCTTGCCTTTCGTTTATTCAGTATTACCCGCGAACAATATTAGGCGGTGTTTTTCCTTGTAATCCTGCAACTAAATTTTCAGCGGCGGTCATAGCCATTTGCTGCCTAGTTTTTAATGTTGCAGATCCGATGTGTGGTAAAGTCACAACATTTTGTAATGATAAGAGTGGATTATCTTTTTGAATCGGCTCTTGTGTAAATGTATCGATACCTGCTGCAAAGATTTTCTTTTCTGTTAAAGCATGGATTAACGCTTCTTCATCTACTGTTTTCCCGCGAGAAGCATTAATGAAGATTGCTGTTTCTTTCATTAATGAAAATTCCTTTTCTCCGATAAGGTGATATGTTTCATCTGTTAATGGAGTAAGAAGAACAATAAAGTCAGACTGCTCCAGTAGCGTCTGTAAATCACAATATGTAGCATCGAATTTTTGTTCAGCTTCTTCTTTACGACGGCGGTTATAGTAAAGAACATTCATATCAAATCCGAATTTTGCTCGTTTTGCAACGGCTTCTCCAATTCGGCCCATACCGATAATACCAATTGTGCTATGGTGTACATCTAGTCCGAAGTGTTCTTTTCCAATTTCAGCGTTCCATTCACCATTTTTCACATAAGAATCGAGTTCGCAAACACGGCGCCCAGCAGATAACATAAGGGCGAAAACGAGATCAGCTACTGTATCATCTAATACGTATGGTGTATTCGTTCCGATAACATTTCGGTTTTTCATCGCTTGTAAATCAAAATTATCGTAACCGACAGAAATGTTGCTCACTACTTTTAAGTTAGGAGCCACTGTCAGTAATTCTTCATTAATAGCAGATCCGAAATTTAATAACCCATCTTTATCTTGTATTTTTTCTAATAGAACATCACGGGGTACTTTCTCATTTTGATCCCATTTTTCATAATCACAGTGTTCTGATAAATAGTTTTCTACAAATGTTGGAACTGGTTCAGCAATATAAACTTTTGGTTTCACGATTCCATCCCCTTTCGCTTTATCACGCATTTTTCCACTGATTAAAGTTTCACTTTACCCCGCATTAACGGACAGTAAGTCTCCCACCTCAAAAAGCAGCTCAAGCAAAGAGGTTAGGTGGGAGAGCAACTGTCCGTAAAAGCCCGATTGGTGTGGGCTGATAATCAGTGGGGTGAAGCATTTCGCTGATTAAAGTTTCACTTTATTTTGACATAATTCAATAGAAAAATCTTCTTTTCAAACTGGAAAGGGTATTTGTATAATTTAAACACAAACGAAAAGGAAGGATGATTTATATGGTGACAGAAAAAGAATTAGAATTATTAGCTTGTCTTGAAAAGAGTAGTCGATTATCTGTAGATACATTAGCGAAGCTGTTAAATATAGAGGTAGAAGAAGTAAAGAAGATGGTTGCGAGGTTAGAAAATGAAAAGATTATTGTGGATTATGTAACACATATTGATTGGACGAAGGTGAAAGAACATACAGGTTTAACGGCAATGATCGATGTGAAAGTTACGCCAAAGCATGGTGTTGGGTTTGATGCGGTTGCTGAACAAATTTATCGTTATTCAGAAGTGAAATCCGTGTATTTAATGTCAGGGACATATGATCTTTCTATTACATTAGAAGGGAAAACGATGGGAGAAGTAGCGATGTTTGTTTCTGAGAAATTAGCAACAATTGAATCTGTTGTTTCTACAACTACTCATTTCATTTTGAAGAAGTATAAACATGAGGGCGTTATTTATGAAAAAGACGATGATGATAAGCGAATTGTGGTGACACCATGAAGCAATTTGAACTATCTAGATCAGCAGAATCTTTAAAACCATCTGGTATTCGAAAATTTTTTGATTTAGCAGCAAATATGAAAGGTGTTATTTCCCTCGGGGTAGGAGAGCCGGATTTTGTTACACCTTGGAATGTAAGGCAAGCATGTATTCGTTCTTTGGAACAAGGGTATACGTCATATACAGCAAATGCAGGATTATTGGAGCTCCGTCAAGAAATAGCAAAGTATCTAAAAAAACAATTTGCAGTATCTTATGATCCAAGTGATGAAATCATTGTTACAGTTGGAGCGAGCCAGGCGTTAGATGTAGCGATGCGCGCCATTATAAATCCTGATGATGAAGTGCTCATTATTGAACCGAGCTTCGTTTCTTATGCACCACTTGTGACATTAGCTGGAGGAGTTCCGGTTCCTGTGGCGACTACGTTAGAAAACGAGTTTAAAGTAAAACCAGAACAAATTGAAGCAGCTATTACAGCGAAAACAAAGGCAATTTTGCTTTGTTCACCAAATAACCCGACAGGTGCAATGCTAAATAAATCCGAGCTTGAAGAAATAGCAGTGATTGTTGAGAAGTACAATCTAATCGTATTATCTGATGAAATTTATGCAGAACTTGTATACGACGAAGTATATACAAGTTTCGCGAGTATTAAAAATATGCGTGAGCATACGATTTTAATTTCAGGATTTTCAAAAGGATTTGCGATGACAGGATGGCGCCTCGGTATGATTGCAGCTCCTGTTCAATTTTCAGAATTAATGCTCAAAATCCATCAGTATTCAATGATGTGTGCACCGACGATGTCTCAGTTTGCAGCACTTGAGGCGTTACGCGCAGGGAACGATGAAGTAATTCGAATGAGAGATAGCTATAAGAAGCGTCGTAACTTCATGACGACATCTTTCAATGAAATGGGCTTAACGTGTCATGTGCCGGGCGGAGCATTTTATGTTTTTCCTGCTATATCTTCAACCGGATTATCTTCAGCGGAATTTGCAGAACAGTTATTGTTGGAAGAAAAAGTGGCCGTTGTCCCTGGTAGCGTATTTGGCGAAAGTGGTGAAGGATTTATTCGTTGTTCATATGCAACGTCGCTTGAACAACTTATGGAAGCGATGAAGAGAATGGAACGGTTTGTAGAAAATAAAAAAAGGACAAAACGTAATACGTTTTGTCCATAAAAGGGGGGGAATACTAGAAAGCCATGTGTTAGTAGTCTATCCCAATATTGGAGAATTATACTTCTTTAAGGGAAATTTTTCATGAATTTTGAATGAGTTCTGTCATAGTGGTATAATTTACTAATATAAGGTATACGCATTCTAGATAACGTTATCTAGAATGCGTACTAACCAATCGGATATTTAAAATAAATATATCTGCTTTGCTCTTTATAATTGTAGAGAGAATGGTAAACGTATGGGAGTGTTTCATATGTCAGAACAATATACAACAGGAGTGGTTGTAACAGGGAAAGTGACTGGAATTCAAGATTACGGTGCATTTGTAGCGTTAGATGCAGAAACACAAGGACTTGTGCATATATCTGAAATTACAAATGGATATGTAAAGGATATTCATGACTTTTTAAAAGTCGGCGATACAGTAGAAGTAAAGGTACTTTCAATTGATGAAGAGCACAGAAAAATGAGTTTATCGTTAAAAGCGGCGAAAAG
Organism: Bacillus sp. CH_48; assembly: GCF_038008465.1. Classification (NCBI taxonomy): domain Bacteria; kingdom Bacillati; phylum Bacillota; class Bacilli; order Caryophanales; family Bacillaceae; genus Bacillus; species Bacillus sp. CH_48. Next base: position 2,101,738 of record NZ_JBBOZF010000001.1, read on the forward strand.
AAAACAAGGAAGGATTCTTATACCGAACCCATCTGAAAACGGATTTAATACGCTGCGAGAAAAGTTGGCAGAATGGATTGAAGAGTCCGAGTTAACAAAGTAAAAGAGGAACGCATATGAGCGTTCCTCTTTTACTTTATCTTATGATATATATTTGCAAATATGATTGCATGCAATCATATTCGTATGTCGGAGGTGAAAGGACATACTGACTATCGAATTTCGTTTGTTTCTGGGTGTGTACCAAGATTTTCAGATGGTTTAAACAGTAAACCAAGATTGATAAGCCCAGATATACCAACGATGCCGTAAATAATACGTGCAAGAGCTGAATTTTGTCCACCGAAAATGGCTGCTACTAAGTCAAACTGGAAAAATCCGATTAGTCCCCAGTTCACAGCGCCAATTACAGTAAAGACTAATGCGATACGTTGCAAAGTACTCATGAAAAAGCCCCCCTTAATTGTGAAGCATGAGCAAGCGATGAGTTAATTAACTCTTTTATAGAATGGGGTAGTTATGTTGTTTTTATACATAAAAAATGTTCGAAAGATGATGTATATACATCTATACCGAAAAATACGAATTTTTATGCAAAAAATGAACTTTTTCTAAAAAATATATATTGGTTACGTTTACAATGGTTGAATCGCTTGATTTACAACTTCAGTTTCGCTAAAGTGAATACAGAAATACATATCCATAATTGGAGGGAAAAAGATGAGTACACATGTAACGTTCGACTATTCTAAAGCGTTATCCTTCATCGGTGAACATGAAATCACTTATTTACGTGATGCAGTGAAAGTAACACATCACGCAATCCACGAAAAAACTGGAGCTGGGAACGATTTCCTTGGGTGGGTAGACCTTCCGCTTCAATATGACAAAGAGGAATTCGCTCGCATTCAAAAATGCGCAGAAAAAATTAAAAATGACTCTGACATTTTACTTGTTGTAGGTATTGGTGGTTCTTACTTAGGGGCACGCGCAGCAATCGAAATGTTAAACCATTCTTTCTACAACACGCTTTCTAAAGAACAACGTAAAACTCCACAAGTGCTATTTGTTGGACAAAACATTAGCTCCACTTACATGAAAGATTTAATGGACGTATTAGAAGGTAAAGACTTCTCTATTAACGTTATTTCCAAATCAGGTACAACAACAGAGCCAGCACTAGCATTCCGTATCTTCCGTAAGTTATTAGAAGAAAAGTATGGAAAAGAAGAAGCTCGCAAACGTATTTATGCAACTACAGATAAAGCACGTGGTGCATTAAAAACATTAGCTGATAACGAAGGTTACGAAACATTTGTTATTCCAGATGATGTTGGAGGACGTTTCTCTGTATTAACGCCAGTTGGTTTATTACCAATCGCAGTAAGTGGCTTAAATATTGAAGAGATGATGAAAGGTGCAGCTGCTGGTCATGATGACTTCGGAACATCAGAACTAGAAGAAAACCCAGCTTACCAATATGCAGTAGTTCGTAACGCTTTATACAATAAAGGAAAAACAATTGAAATGCTTGTTAACTATGAGCCAGCACTTCAATACTTCGCTGAGTGGTGGAAACAGTTATTTGGTGAAAGTGAAGGAAAAGATCAAAAAGGTATTTTCCCATCTTCAGCAAACTTCTCAACTGACTTACACTCATTAGGTCAATACGTTCAAGAAGGTCGTCGTGACTTATTTGAAACAGTTCTTAAAGTAGGTAAATCTACACATGAACTAACAATCGAATCAGAAGAAAACGATTTAGACGGATTAAATTACCTTGCTGGTGAAACTGTAGACTTTGTAAACACAAAAGCATACGAAGGTACATTACTTGCACATAGCGACGGGGGAGTACCAAACTTAATCGTCAATATTCCTGAATTAAATGAGTACACATTCGGTTACCTTGTATACTTCTTCGAAAAAGCATGTGCGATGAGCGGCTACTTATTAGGGGTAAATCCATTTGACCAACCTGGCGTAGAAGCATACAAGAAGAACATGTTTGCTTTACTTGGTAAACCAGGATTTGAAGAATTAAAAGCAGAATTAGAAGAGCGTTTAAAATAATAAAAAGCGACCGGATTCCGGTCGCTTTTTATTATTTTATCGAAAAGTCCATCAGTATATTCAAGCTAGAGTGGGTATGCTAAAGGAAAAGTCTTGGAGGGATGGACTTGATTCCAATTCAATCAAATTTAGAAGGACGTACATATGCGCTATTTAAGTTAGAAGAGATTATGAAACCACTTGGATATAGCATTGGTGGTAATTGGGATTATGATAAAGGATGCTTCGATTACAAAATCGATGAAGAAGATGGGTATCAATTTTTACGAGTGCCGTTTACAGCAGTAGATGGTGAACTGGATGTACCTGGTGTAGTAGTCCGTCTTGAAACGCCGTATATTCTTTCGCACGTATATCAAGACGAACTAGATGATAATGTGAATACTTTAACCGCTGGAACGAGTGGGATGGATCAATTTGCTGAACCGAAAGATCCAGATGGAGATGTAAAAAGAAAATATATCAATATTGGGAAAGTGCTCATGCAAGAACTAGAGCGTCATTTTATTAATGGTGAATAACAATGAGTATGTCGCTTTCGATAAGAATGAAGGTATGGACTGGATTAATCATATATTGATCATCACGCTTTATACCTAGTAAGAGAATGTTTTGTTTTAGAAGGGTATAGCTACAATTTGCAAAGGTTTGTCCGGTGCAGGACGGAGAAAGCTCCATCAGTTGTAATTTGTTATCAGAGATTTCATCGTAAAGTGAGAATAGTACACCTGAAATAGAAGGGAATAAAAGAGAAGCGGTAAATACATAACTCGTTAATTTATTTCCTTCTATAATTTCTGACGCGCCCGCTCTCGTTGCATTTTGAATTTGTTCAGTAGTAAGTAGTTCGGCGATGCAGTGAATGTTTGGATTGAGTCCTTTCGCAGTTAAAATATTTAAAATGGACTGTGTATCTGCTAAGCTTTCGTTCTTTTCTTTATCCGCTGTTATTAATATGGTGTGTGCCGTTGCAATATTAGCCTTTAATAAAGTTTGATCGTGATGCGGACAACCTTTTATAAATTCTAAATGATGAAAGGGTTTTGGGAGTAAAGAAAGTGTTTCATCAATTAAAACGATATCAAGGTTTGGTTGTAGTACATGCATTTGCTTTACAACATGTTTTGCACGCTCATTCCAGCCAACGATAATCATATGACCGTTAGAGGTAGCGGCTTCTTCACCTTTAA
>NZ_JBBOZF010000001.1:2110000-5880657 GCF_038008465.1 Bacillus sp. CH_48
ACAGCTCTCTGCGAAGCCGTAAGGCGAAGTATAGGGGGTGACACCTGCCCGGTGCTGGAAGGTTAAGGAGAGGGGTTAGCGTAAGCGAAGCTCTGAACTGAAGCCCCAGTAAACGGCGGCCGTAACTATAACGGTCCTAAGGTAGCGAAATTCCTTGTCGGGTAAGTTCCGACCCGCACGAAAGGTGTAACGATTTGGGCACTGTCTCAACCAGAGACTCGGTGAAATTATAGTACCTGTGAAGATGCAGGTTACCCGCGACAGGACGGAAAGACCCCGTGGAGCTTTACTGTAGCCTGATATTGAATTTTGGTACAGTTTGTACAGGATAGGCGGGAGCCATTGAAACCGGAGCGCTAGCTTCGGTGGAGGCGCTGGTGGGATACCGCCCTGACTGTATTGAAATTCTAACCTACGGGTCTTATCGACCCGGGAGACAGTGTCAGGTGGGCAGTTTGACTGGGGCGGTCGCCTCCTAAAGTGTAACGGAGGCGCCCAAAGGTTCCCTCAGAATGGTTGGAAATCATTCGTAGAGTGCAAAGGCATAAGGGAGCTTGACTGCGAGACCTACAAGTCGAGCAGGGACGAAAGTCGGGCTTAGTGATCCGGTGGTTCCGCATGGAAGGGCCATCGCTCAACGGATAAAAGCTACCCCGGGGATAACAGGCTTATCTCCCCCAAGAGTCCACATCGACGGGGAGGTTTGGCACCTCGATGTCGGCTCATCGCATCCTGGGGCTGTAGTCGGTCCCAAGGGTTGGGCTGTTCGCCCATTAAAGCGGTACGCGAGCTGGGTTCAGAACGTCGTGAGACAGTTCGGTCCCTATCCGTCGTGGGCGTAGGAAATTTGAGAGGAGCTGTCCTTAGTACGAGAGGACCGGGATGGACGCACCGCTGGTGTACCAGTTGTTCTGCCAAGGGCATAGCTGGGTAGCTATGTGCGGAAGGGATAAGTGCTGAAAGCATCTAAGCATGAAGCCCCCCTCAAGATGAGATTTCCCATAGCGTAAGCTAGTAAGATCCCTGAAAGATGATCAGGTTGATAGGTTCGAGGTGGAAGCATGGTGACATGTGGAGCTGACGAATACTAATAGATCGAGGACTTAACCATATAATATGAAGCGATGTTATCTAGTTTTGAAAGAATATAAAAAACTTGTTGACTTTAAAAGTTAAATGAGTTACAATGATTCTTGTCTTAAATGAATACAGTCTGGTAATGATGGCAGAGAGGTCACACCCGTTCCCATACCGAACACGGAAGTTAAGCTCTCTAGCGCCGATGGTAGTTGGGACCTTGTCCCTGTGAGAGTAGGACGTTGCCAGGCAAATGGAGGATTAGCTCAGCTGGGAGAGCACCTGCCTTACAAGCAGGGGGTCGGCGGTTCGATCCCGTCATCCTCCACCATTTAGCCGACTTAGCTCAATTGGTAGAGCAACTGACTTGTAATCAGTAGGTTGGGGGTTCAAGTCCTCTAGTCGGCACCAGAAAATCATGGCGGTTGTGGCGAAGTGGTTAACGCACCGGATTGTGGCTCCGGCATTCGTGGGTTCGATTCCCATCAGTCGCCCCATTTTTTCTTAAAATATTAATATGCGGGTGTGGCGGAATTGGCAGACGCACTAGACTTAGGATCTAGCGCCTTTGGCGTGGGGGTTCGACTCCCTTCACCCGCACTTTTAATAAAATATCTCAAACATGTCTTGCGGAAGTAGTTCAGTGGTAGAATACAACCTTGCCAAGGTTGGGGTCGCGGGTTCGAATCCCGTCTTCCGCTCCAATTTTCAATATGACATGCCGGGGTGGCGGAACAGGCAGACGCACAGGACTTAAAATCCTGCGGTGGGTGACCACCGTGCGGGTTCGACCCCCGCCCTCGGCACCATATGCGCCCGTAGCTCAATTGGATAGAGCGTTTGACTACGGATCAAGAGGTTAGGGGTTCGACTCCTCTCGGGCGCGCTTTTATTAACGGGAAGTGGCTCAGCTTGGTAGAGCACCTGGTTTGGGACCAGGGGGTCGCAGGTTCAAATCCTGTCTTCCCGATATTCCCAAAAACATGGGGCCTTAGCTCAGCTGGGAGAGCGCCTGCCTTGCACGCAGGAGGTCAGCGGTTCGATCCCGCTAGGCTCCACTTATTTTAATATCATTTATGGCGGTGTAGCTCAGCTGGCTAGAGCGTACGGTTCATACCCGTGAGGTCGGGGGTTCGATCCCCTCCGCCGCTACCATAAAGGACCTTTAGCTCAGCTGGTTAGAGCAGACGGCTCATAACCGTCCGGTCGTAGGTTCGAGTCCTACAAGGTCCACCACTAAAGGTTTATATCTCGGAGGTATACCCAAGTTCGGCTGAAGGGATCGGTCTTGAAAACCGACAGGCGGCGAGAGTCGCGCGGGGGTTCGAATCCCTCTACCTCCTCCATTTTTTCTTAAATTACATATTATATCATCGCGGGGTGGAGCAGTACGGTAGCTCGTCGGGCTCATAACCCGAAGGTCGCAGGTTCAAATCCTGTCCCCGCAACCAAATGGTCCCGTGGTGTAGTGGTTAACATGCCTGCCTGTCACGCAGGAGATCGCCGGTTCGACCCCGGTCGGGACCGCCATTTTAATAAGGCTCGGTAGCTCAGTCGGTAGAGCAGAGGACTGAAAATCCTCGTGTCGGCGGTTCGATTCCGTCCCGAGCCACCATTTTGAAGTCGCAAGCCGGCTTAGCTCAATTGGTAGAGCAACTGACTTGTAATCAGTAGGTTGGGGGTTCAAGTCCTCTAGCCGGCACCACTTTCAAAATGAGCCATTAGCTCAGTTGGTAGAGCATCTGACTTTTAATCAGAGGGTCGAAGGTTCGAATCCTTCATGGCTCACCATTTTCAATTTTATGCGGGTGTAGTTTAGTGGTAAAACAAGAGCCTTCCAAGCTCTGGTCGAGAGTTCGATTCTCTTCACCCGCTTTTCAATTATGGGCCTATAGCTCAGCTGGTTAGAGCGCACGCCTGATAAGCGTGAGGTCGATGGTTCGAGTCCATTTAGGCCCACCATAATTGTTCCGCAGTAGCTCAGTGGTAGAGCTATCGGCTGTTAACCGATCGGTCGTAGGTTCGAGTCCTACCTGCGGAGCCATATTTATAGAGAAGTACCCAAGTGGCTCAAGGGGCTCCCCTGCTAAGGGAGTAGATCGCGAACGCGGTGCGAGGGTTCGAATCCCTTCTTCTCTGCCAGAACTGGCCCGTTGGTCAAGTGGTTAAGACACCGCCCTTTCACGGCGGTAACACGGGTTCGAATCCCGTACGGGTCATACTAAAAGAGATAGCATAATCTGCTATCTCTTTTTTGTTGTGTATAGATATAGAAGAAGCTATGACAGATTATAAATAATAAGTTTAAAATAGGATTACCTTTTCTCATACATAAGAAAAGGCAATCCTATTTTTTGAATATGTTTTAACTTTCTATTGAATGTTCATCTTGTTTAATAACAACATGACTATATGCGGAGTGAAGAGTTTTGTAGCCTAAAAGTGCAATAGTTAAGGCAAGGCCTCCTGCTATAATAGCCACATTAAATCCTACATGGGCTCCAAAGTTATCAATAACTAAACCAGCTATCGCTGATCCTAGGGAGACTCCAATTCCAAGTCCTGTAATTGCCCAAGTCATTCCTTCGGTTATCTTTGATTCAGGTACGATTTTTTCCACAAGCCCCATAGTAATAATCATAGTAGGAGCGACAGATAGCCCTGCAAAGAAAACAATAACTACTAGCCAAGTAATACTGTTTACAAAAACTAGTGGCAGCATTGTTATCATGGAAAGTGTGACCGCTATTAAAAACTGATTATAGGGTGGGGTATTGAGTTTAAGAGTACCGAAAATAAGGCCTGCCAGGCATGAACCGATTGCATAGACAGAAAGTACAAAGCTAGCAGCTACTGTGTTTCCTTGCTGCTCAGCAAAAGCTACACTAACGACATCTATTGTGCCGAAGATAGTACCTATAGCAATGAGTGTGAATACTAGTACTCGCAAAGAACCAATTTTAAATACTGTTCCGTTGTTTGTAATGTCGCGAGGGTGTACAGGCGGTTCTGTGCTTTTTTGCATAGTAAATAGGCATACCCCGATTGTAAGAAAAACAGATGATAAAAGTGGCGCTGCTTCTGGGAAGAACATAACACTTAAACTGACAGATAATACAGGACCAATTATGAAGCAAATTTCGTCGACGACCGATTCGAAGGAAAATGCTGTATGCAATTTATGGGATCCGCGGTATAGTTTAGTCCAACGTGCACGTACCATAGCTGACATATTTGGCATACAACCTGCACATAAAGCGGATAGAAATAGCGTCCAATAAGGAGCTTCATATTTCGTACATAGAAGTAAGAGGATTGTAAAGAAAACGCTAATACCTGTAGTCGGAAGAAGTATGCGAGATTGCCCTAATTGATCAGCCATCCGAGAAATATGAGGAGCTAGTAAAGCTGATGATAATGTAAAGGTAGCTGCAACAGCTCCAGCAAGCCAATAGTCACCACTTACTTGAGATAACATGGTAACAATACCAATACCCATCATTGATATGGGCATACGAGCTATAAATCCTGCTAATGAGAATCCTTTTGTACCAGGAGCACTGAAAATCTCACGGTAGGAATTAAACATGATAATCACCACAATATTTGACGTGTACATATACATTCTTCATTCTTTTAACTCCTCCTCTGTTTCATTAATACCTTCTATAAAAAGGGACAGTGAGTCAATGTAGGGTATAGGTAAGAAGTTATATTATCTTGTAAGCTAGAAATAATTTACATACGCACCGTATGCCAATATCATATTAACATACGAAGCGTATGTCAATTGAAATGTTTTATCTCTGGATAGAGCCGATGTTTAAAGGAGTTATTCTTTTATATAGAGAACGATACTATAGTGCAATTCATTTTGAATAAAGAGAATGAATAGAAGTAGGAGGAAAAGATGATTAAAAAAACGAGAGCAGAAATGATTACTGAAACACGTGCTAAATTGCTGTGGGCAGCAAGAGAGGCTTTTGGTACAGTTGGATATGTAAATACGTCTATGGATGATTTTACAGCATCTGTCGGTTTAACACGTGGTGCAATTTATCATCATTTTGGTGATAAAAAAGGATTGTTAGAAGCAGTTGTAAAAGAAATTGATATGGAAATGGATAATAAATTAGGGAAAGTATCAGATGAAGCGGAAGGAAAATGGGAAGGGTTTGTTGGGCGTTGTCGTGCATATTTAACGATGGCACTTAATCCAGAAATTCAGCGAATCGTACTTCGAGATGCACCAGCAGTATTAGGAACTAGTTATTATCAATCATCACAGTCACAATGTTTAGTGACGATGGCTGAGATGCTTCAGCAATTAATGAAGGACTGTATTATTGAAAAGACGGACTGTGAAGCTTTAGCAAGATTTATAAATGGCGGACTAGTGGACCTTGCTTGTTGGATTGCGAATTCTGAAGATGCAGAGGCACGGTTGTCTAAAGCTTTGCATAGCCTATCACTTATATTGAATGGTTTATTATTAGAAAAGAATGCATAATTTTAACGGATATTTTTTAATATATAGTAATGATTAAAAGGGAGGTGATAAAGTATAGGCTAATTCATTTATTTAACCGTATTCTATATAAGCTAATTGACGTCCATCTTGTAAGGGAATGATGTGATCAGTCAGTTTAATCTTATAATGTGATTACATTTTTTGTGAATGTTAGGATTTTTATTATAGAAAGTGAATTTAGTTACAGTGAGTAATTGAATCATACATTTTTATTCACAATCTAAAGAAAACACCTAATTTGGTATGGATTCCACACCTGATCTAACAACTTTACACTCTATGTGAAAAAGTTCACAAATAGGTCATAAATTGTGAAGTAATTCACAATAATACGTGCTACAATATGAATGTAAAGAAGTTAAACAACATTAAATTAGTATTTTAATTAATTACTTAAACAATCATAAAAAAATATATGTGAACAATAGAGAGGGGAAATTACCATGAAAAAAGGTATCAATCGTGTAGTATTAGTAGGAACAGGAGCTGTAGGTTGTAGTTACGCTTACTCAATGATCAACCAAGGTGTAGCTGAAGAATTCGTATTAGTAGATGTTAATGAAGCAAAAGCAGAAGGGGAAGCAATGGACTTAAGCCATGCGGTACCATTCTCTCCATCACCAACAAAAGTTTGGAGCGGTAGCTATGCAGATTGTAAAGATGCAGATCTAGTTGTTATCACTGCTGGGTTACCACAAAAGCCAGGTGAAACTCGTTTAGACTTAGTTGAGAAAAATACAAAGATCTTTAAACAAATCGTTCGCGGCATTATGGATAGCGGATTCGATGGAATCTTCTTAATCGCAACTAACCCGGTTGATATTTTAACTTACGTAACTTGGAAAGAATCTGGTTTACCGAAAGAGCGCGTAATCGGTTCTGGTACTACTTTAGACTCTGCTCGTTTCCGTTACATGTTAGGTGACTACTTAGATGTAGATCCACGTAACGTTCATGCTTACATCGTTGGTGAGCACGGTGACACTGAACTTCCAGTATGGAGCCACGCTACTATCGGTGTACAAAAACTAGAAACAATCTTAGCTAACAACGAACAGTACAAACAAGAAGACTTAGATAAAATCTTCGAAAATGTACGTGATGCAGCTTACCATATCATCGAACGTAAAGGTGCAACTTACTACGGAATCGGTATGTCACTACTTCGTGTAACTAAAGCGATCTTAAACAACGAGAACAGCGTATTAACTGTATCTGCATACCTTGAAGGTCAATACGGTGAGAAAGATGCTTACGTAGGTGTTCCAGCTGTTATTAACCGCGAAGGTGTACGTGAAATCGTAGAACTTGAGCTAAATGAAGAAGAAAAAGCGAAATTCGCTCATTCTGTAAAAGTATTAAAAGAAACTATGGCACCAGTACTATAATTAATTGCTAAATAATCCGGAAGTGGGGACCTGCTTCTTACTTCTGGATTTATATATAATTCAATATAAATTCCTTTTCCGGTTTCCCTTGTATATCCCCAATATACCCCTTTTGCTGGATAAGGGTCATTTATAGAAAAGAGCACTCTATTTTATATAGAGTGCTCTTTATGATTATTTTTTAGGTGTTAATCCTAACTTCTTTAAAATATCTGTCAGTGTACCGCTTTTTGATTTTTCTACAGGTGTTTGTGATTTAGATGCATCTGGACCTTTTTTCAAGAAGTTCTTTTCAACGAAGCGAATATCTTTTTCGTCGACAATTCCATCTTTATTAAGATCTCCGTCTTTTACAGTTAGTCCTTTTTTAATGTAGTTGCTAGCGATAATTTCAGCATCTTTAATATCGATTACTTTATCACCATTTACATCGCCGGCAAGGTTTTCGTCAGGTCTTGCATAATAATATTGGCCAAGCAGCTTACCGTCTTTTTCAGTACCAAGTTTCGTTGTTAGGCGGCTTGAAATGAGTTACTCGATGTTTCTGAATCACTGAAATAGGCGAATACACCTCCGAATGTAAGGGATAAACCAAGTGAAGCGGTGACAACTCCCATTCCTACTTTTTGTTTTAATGACATAAGAAAGCCCTCCTAGTTAAATTTTCATAGTGACCGTTCGCAACAAGGATAAATAAGTAAACATAGTAGTCCACTATGAATTATAGTTACGGAAGATCTAAGTTCTTTATTGAGAGCGAGTATATGCTTATGAATTTTGCATTTCAATAAAATTGTGACAAAAAATGTTGAGAAACATTTTTTTATGACAGATTATTTTATTTTGATTTTGAATGAAAAATAGCATGAAAAATAGGATAAATCTAATAAAATAAAGGTTGAGAAAAAATAATAGGTAAAAATATAGAAGAATAATAAAGCGTTTTCAATGAATATTCGTCAAAATTCGATATTTTACACGGAAATGTGAAGAAAAACTAACATTTTTAAGAAAAAAACGAATGTTTTTTATAAATCAACAAGGATATTGCAGTTTTTCGCAGAAATAATTAAAGTATAAAAAATTCTGTCATCTAAGTGAGGTGAGCATATTGAGTGTAATAAATTGTGAAGAAGTGAAACGAGATGAGTTTCATACAGAAAAGTACTATGAAAGTTATAACATCTTTGGCGCACATGTTGTGACGGAAGATGAGATTCAAGGGGTACGATTTACAGTGTGGGCTCCTCATGCGAAAGCAATGAGTGTTGTTGGAGATTTTAATGAGTGGGATTATGAGCAACATAAGATGCTACAAGTGACAGAAGAAGGCATTTGGTCCTTATTTATACCGCATATTGAAGAAGGAGAAATATATAAATATGCGATTGAAACGTTGGCTGGTGACGTCATTTTAAAGGCAGATCCGTATGCTATATATGCAGAAGTAAGACCGAATACGGCATCTGTAGTTTTTGATATAAAAGGATATGAATGGAATGATAAAAACTGGAATCGTAAGAAAAAGAAAAAACCGATTTATAAAGAAGCGATGACAGTTTATGAATTACATTTTGGTTCTTGGAAAAAGAAAGAAGATGGAACGCTGTATTCTTACAGGGAAATGGTAGAAGAGCTCATCCCGTATGTGGTGGAACATCAATTTACACATATTGAAATTATGCCGCTTGTTGAGCATCCATATGATCGTTCTTGGGGATATCAAGGAACGGGATATTATGCAGCGACGAGTAGATTTGGTACGCCGCATGATTTAATGTATTTTGTCGACGAATGTCATAAATATGGAATCGGTGTCATTTTAGATTGGGTGCCGGGGCACTTTTGTAAAGATGCTCACGGTTTATATTTGTTTGATGGCACACCGACCTATGAATATAAAGATAAAGATGTACAAGAAAATCCAGTATGGGGAACTGTCAATTTTGATTTAGGGAAGAGAGAGGTACGTAATTTCTTAATTTCAAATGCGTTATTTTGGATGAGATATTTCCATATTGATGGTTTCAGAGTAGATGCAGTTGCGAACATGTTGTACTGGAATAAAGAAGGACAAGAGCAAAGTAATGAGCATGCTGTTTCATTTTTAAGAGAGTTAAATGAAGCAGTGTTTGCAGAGGATGAAGATTTTCTTATGACGGCAGAAGATTCAACAGCTTGGCCACTTGTAACAACTCCAACGTATGAAGGTGGGCTTGGGTTCAATTACAAATGGAACATGGGCTGGATGAATGATGTACTGAAATATATGGAGTGTGCGCCTGAATATAGGAAACACATTCATGAGAAAATGACGTTTTCTTTACTATATGCGTACTCTGAAAACTTCATATTACCACTTTCTCATGATGAAGTCGTTCATGGGAAAAAGTCGTTATTAAATAAAATGCCAGGTGATTACTGGGATAAGTTTGCTCAGCTTCGTTTATTATATGGATACTTCTTTACTCACCCAGGAAAGAAGTTACTTTTCATGGGAGGAGAATTCGGACAGTTTGATGAGTGGAAAGACCTTGAAGATTTAGATTGGAATTTACATGATTTTGAAATGCATCGTTATATGCATGATTACTTTAAAGAGCTCATAGCATTGTATAAGCGCTCAAAACCACTTTGGCAGCTTGACCATTCACCTGAAGGCTTTCAGTGGATTGATGCTAATAATAATGAGCAAAGTATTTTCTCTTTTATCCGCCAAGGGGATAAACAAGAAGATGCGTTAGTTGTCGTATGTAATTTTACGAAAGCTACATATGAAAACTATAAAGTAGGTGTACCAGATTTCGAGTATTATAACGAGATTTTAAACAGTGATGCTGAGCAATATGGCGGTTCGGGGCAAGTGAATAAGAAACGTCTTAAGACGATTCTAGAACCGTACCATAATCAAGCAGCACATGTAGAGATTACAATTCCACCATTTGGCGTATCCATATTACGACCAGTGAAGACGAGAAAGGGGAGCAAAAAACAAGATGGCTCAAAAACAAAAGTGCGTAGCAATGTTACTAGCAGGGGGAAAAGGTAGTCGTTTAAGTGCATTAACAAAAAATTTAGCCAAGCCAGCTGTTCCATTTGGTGGTAAATATCGCATTATTGATTTTACGCTAAGTAACTGTGCGAATTCTGGTATTGAAACGGTTGGGATTTTAACACAATATCAACCACTTGAACTTCATAATTATATCGGAATTGGAAATGCGTGGGATTTAGACCGAGTAAACGGTGGAGTCACAGTATTACCTCCTTATGCGGAGTCTTCAGGGGTGAAGTGGTATACAGGTACGGCAAGTGCCATTTATCAAAATTTAAACTATTTAAGTCAGTATGAACCGGAGTATGTTCTTATTTTATCAGGCGACCATATTTATAAAATGGATTACAGTAAGATGCTAGATTACCATATTGAGAAAGAATCGGACGTATCCATTTCTGTTATTGAAGTACCTTGGGATGAAGCGAGTCGCTTTGGCATTATGAATACAAATGAAGAGATGGAGATTGTTGAGTTTGAAGAGAAACCACAATTTCCAAGAAGTAATCTTGCATCAATGGGAATTTATATTTTTAACTGGGCAATTTTGAAAGAGTATTTAGAGATGGATGCAAGAAATCCTGAATCTAGTAATGATTTCGGAAAAGATGTACTTCCACTTTTATTAGATGAAGGGAAGAAGCTAATGGCGTATCCATTTGAAGGATATTGGAAAGATGTTGGAACGGTGAAAAGCTTATGGGAAGCGAATATGGATTTACTTCGCGATGAAACATCGCTGAATTTAAACGATCGTAATTGGCGTATTTATTCTGTGAATCCAAATGAGCCACCTCAATATATTGCAGAAAAGGCAAAAGTAGAAGAATCACTTATTAACGAAGGATGCGTCATTGAAGGGGACGTGAAGCATTCTGTGTTATTCCAAGGGGTGACGGTGGAAGAAGGTAGTATGGTTATTGATTCTGTCGTTATGCCAGGAGCAAAGATTGGTAAAAATGTTGTGATTGAAAGAGCGATCGTTGGTTCGGAAATGGTTATTGAAGATGGAACAATTATTCGTCCAGAAAAAAATGTCGACGATGTAGTACTCATTGCTGAAGGGAAATAGAAAAGGGGGATGAAATGAATGGGAGAAAAAATGTTAGGAATTATTAATGCAACGGGAAGTTTTCCTTCCTTAAAGAAAGTAACAGGGCATCGTTCATTAGCGGCGTTACCGTTTGGGGGCCGTTACCGACTCATTGATTTCATGCTTTCAAATATGGTGAATTCTAATATTCATAGTGTAGCGGTTTTTACAAGTCATAAAAATCGCTCACTAATGGACCATGTTGGTTCAGGAAAACAGTGGGATTTAGATAGAAAACGAGACGGACTATTTTTATTCCCGCCAAATTGCCAATGTGACCAAGATGAGTTTGGGTCTTTTGCACACTTTAGAAGACATATTGATTATTTTCTAAGAAGCAGAGAAGAGTACGTTGTTATTACGAATAGCCATCTCGTAACAGCATTAAATTTCCAGGCGGTGTTAGAGCGACATATACATACGGCAGCTGATATTACGGAAGTTTGCCATGAAGGGGTTTCGCTTCAAACATACGTGTTAAAGAAACAATTATTGTTAGATTTATTTGAGACATATAAAGATGTGGAGCAATACAGTTTATTTGATGTAGTGAGAGAAAAGCGCGGAAAATCACTGCATATTGCTACGTATGAGCATACAGGATATGTAGCTATTATTGATTCGATTGAAAGTTACTATAAACATAGCTTAGAAATTTTGCAGCCTGCTATTTGGAAGCAATTATTTAAGAAAGAAGCGCCGATCTTTACGAAAGTAAAAGATGAGCCGCCAACTCGTTATCTAAAGGGTGCAGTCGTGAAAAATACAATGATTGCAAATGGCAGTATTATTGAAGGGGAAGTCGAAAACAGTGTTGTTTCCCGTTCGGTTAAAATTGGAAAAGGTTCAATTATTCGTAACAGTATTATTATGCAAAAGAGCCAAATTGGAGATAACTGTATAATAGACGGTGTTATTATTGATAAAGACGTGAAAATTGGCGACGGTGTCGTATTAAAAGGAAACATCGATGAGCCATATGTTGTAGAAAAAGGAAGCGTACAAAACAGTACGATTAATAGTTATTCCTAAAGAATCAGTGGGGGCTTTTTCTCCCACTGATTAAAGTTTTAATTTAAATGAAAACTCGAAGGGAGGAAGCTGCAAGAGGAGTATAAAAACTTTTCGCGCAGTGGGACAACAAGTGAATATTTTATTTGCAGTATCAGAATGTGTACCGTTTGTGAAATCGGGAGGATTAGCTGATGTAGCGGGTGCGCTCCCAAAAGAGCTGAAAAAATTAGGAGTGGACGTTCGTATTATACTTCCGAATTATAGTCTCATTCCGCAAAAGTTAAGAGATGGATGTACGTTACATAAAGTAATTAACGTCCCGCTTGGGTGGAGAAATCAATATTGCGGAATTTTAAAAGGTGAGCAAGACGGAATTACGTATTACTTAATAGATAATGAATATTATTTTAAGAGAGATTCTCTGTATGGTCATTATGATGACGGGGAGCGTTTTTCTTATTTCTCAAAAGCAGTGTTAGAGTGTATTCCGCATCTTGATTTTGAAGTGGATGTTCTTCATAGCCACGATTGGCATACGGCTATGGTTAATTTCTTACTTCGTGAAAAGTATCAAGATAACCCGTTATATGAGCGTATTAAAACGGTATATACGATTCACAACTTGCAGTTCCAAGGAGTATTTCCTTCTGAAGTGATGTACGACTTGTTAGAGCTTGGTGATGAATATTTTCATAGTGAGCAGCTAGAGTTTTATGGAAACATAAACTTTATGAAAGGCGGTATTATCGCTTCGGATCAAATTACAGCGGTGAGCCCGACGTATAAAGAAGAAATTCAATATGAATTTTTCGGTGAGAAGTTAGATGGATTACTGAGAAAATATAATGATAAGCTTAGTGGCATTGTAAATGGTATTGATACGAGCGTATATAATCCAGAAACGGATTCATATATTAAGGCTCAGTATGATGCAGAGTCATTATATGAAAAGAGTGAAAATAAACGCGCTTTGCAGCGTTATTTTGGTTTGCCAGAAAAAGAGGATACACCAATTATTTCAATGGTAACGAGATTAACGAAGCAAAAAGGTCTTGATTTAGTACGCACTGTATTCCGCGAAATAATGGAAGAAGATGTACAATGTATTATTTTAGGTTCAGGTGATTCGGAATATGAGCAATTCTTTGAGTGGATGGCATATGAGTATCCGGAGAAGGTAAAAGTTTATATCGGATTTAATGAAGAATTAGCGCACCAAGTGTATGCGGGAAGCGATTTATTTTTAATGCCATCGCTGTTTGAACCGTGTGGACTTGGACAACTTATCGCATTGGCGTACGGTACGATTCCAATTGTAAGAGAAACAGGTGGATTAAACGATACGGTACATTCTTATGATGAAGAAACAGGCGAAGGAAATGGTTTCAGTTTCACGAACTTTAATGCACATGACATGCTGCATACGGTTCACCGTGCAATTGAATTTTATCACGATAAACCAGTGTGGGAGCAGCTTGTAAAACAAGCGATGACTGAAGATTATAGCTGGAGGCAATCGGCTCTTGCTTATAAGGAATTGTATAAAAGTCTCATGGAATAACATGTAGGTGGTGAAAAAATGTTTACTCATGTTGAAAGTTTTAAATCAACTTTTCTAGAAAAGTTAGAGACGATGTATGGGAAAAGTTTCAAAGATTCTACAAATCGTGATCAATATAATACGCTCGGCCATATGGTACGTGAGTATATGAATAGTCAATGGATTGCAACGAACGAGAGTTATCGATCAGGAGAGCAAAAGCAAATGTATTACTTGTCTATTGAGTTTTTGCTTGGACGTTTGCTTGGAAGTAACATCTTGAATTTAGGTATTAGAGATGTATGCGAGCAGGGGTTATCTGAACTAGGGATTTCGTTACAAGAGTTAGAAGAAGTGGAAGCAGATGCAGGCCTTGGTAACGGTGGACTTGGACGCTTAGCAGCCTGTTTTCTTGATTCACTTGCATCTTTAAACTTACCAGGACACGGCTGTGGAATTCGTTATAAACATGGTTTGTTTGATCAGAAAATTGTTGATGGTTATCAAGTTGAATTTCCAGAACAGTGGCTTCTTCATGAAAACGTATGGGAAGTAAGAAGACATGATCAAGCTGTAGAAGTAAGTTATTTTGGCAGTGTTGAACCGCTAGAAATTGACGGGCGTTTAGAGTTTAGGCATACAAATGCAGAAGTCATTATGGCGGTGCCATATGATGTGCCGGTAGTAGGCTATGAGACGAGTACTGTAAATACACTTAGACTTTGGAATGCTGAACCAGTTCCTTTCCCGCAAAACTGCAAAGATATTTTGAAATATAAGCGCGAAACAGAGGCTGTATCGGAGTTTTTATATCCAGATGATACGCATGATGAGGGAAAAATACTTCGTTTAAAACAACAGTATTTCCTCGTATCAGCAAGTTTGCAAAATATCGTTCGAATGCATAGAGAAAGATATGGTGACCTTCGTCAACTACATGAAAAAATTGCGATTCACATTAACGATACACATCCGGTTTTAGCAATTCCAGAACTGATGCGTATTTTACTAGACGAAGAAAAGTTAACATGGGAAGAAGCTTGGCACATAACGACGCAGACGATTTCTTATACGAATCATACGACGTTATCAGAAGCGCTCGAAAAGTGGCCAATTCACATTTTTAAACCATTATTACCGAGAATTTATATGATTATTGAAGAGATTAATGAACGTTTCTGTCATGAACTTTGGGAACGTTATCCTTATGAATGGCATCGCATTGAAGACATGGCAATTATTGCGCATGATCTTGTGAAAATGGCTCATTTAGCAATTGTCGGTAGCCATAGCGTAAACGGTGTAGCAAAAATTCATACGGAAATATTAAAGCAGCGGGAAATGCGATTGTTTTATGAATTTTATCCAGATAAGTTTAATAATAAGACGAATGGAATTGCTCATAGGCGTTGGCTTATGAAAGCAAATCCACAGTTAACAAATCTCATTTCAGAGGCGATTGGACCAGAATGGAAGAAAGAACCGATTAAGCTTCAATCGTTGCAAACAGTTCAATATGATGCTAGTTTCCAAGAGAAGTTTGCAGAGGTAAAACAAGAGCGTAAAGAGATTTTAGCGGAGCGCATTCAGAATACAATGGGGATTACGATTGATCCAAATTCTATTTTTGATGTGCAAGTGAAAAGATTACATGCTTACAAACGACAATTATTAAATGTTCTTCATATTTTATATTTGTATAACCGTTTGAAAGAGGATGCTAGTTTTACATTTTATCCGCGTACTTTTATTTTTGGAGCGAAAGCATCACCTGGTTATTATTACGCGAAAAAAATTATTAAATTAATAAATGAACTCGCAAGAAAAGTAAATAATGATCCGTATGTTAGTCAATATATGAAAGTTATCTTTCTAGAAAACTATCGAGTTTCTTTAGCTGAAGATATATTCCCGGCGGCGGATGTAAGTGAGCAAATTTCAACGGCGAGTAAAGAAGCATCGGGAACAGGCAATATGAAATTTATGATGAATGGTGCGATTACACTTGGAACGCTAGACGGAGCTAACGTTGAAATAAAAGACCGGGTCGGTGATGATAACTGTTTCATTTTCGGTTTAACAGCAGAAGAGGTTCTTCATTACCATCAAAATGGTGGATATCGTGCAAGTGACTATTATCACCACAATAGGCACATTAAAAAAATAGTAGATCAATTAACAAATGGTTTCTTTGCACAATCGGGTGCTGAATTTGAAGCGATCTATGATTCTCTCGTTATTCAAAATGATGAATATTTCGTTCTGCGAGATTTTGGTCCATATGCTGAAAGACAAGAAGCTGTTGGTAGAGCTTATGAGAACCGAACAAAGTGGCTAGAAATGTCGATTTTAAATATTGCACAGTCTGGTCATTTTGCGAGTGATCGAACGATTTTGCAGTACAGCAATGAAATTTGGGGTATTGGTAATGCAGTTAAACAGTTTTAAAGAGGTTGCTACGTTGGGGGATATATTATCGATTTACTAACAAAAATTGATATTAATAAATAAAACGAGCTTACTTTTTTAAGCTCGTTTTATTTATTTTGCTTAAGAAAGAAATGGAATAGTGGTATATATTATACCTGCCCCATCATACTCTCCTGTCGCAAAGTATGAAAATGTAAAGAAACCTGTGACCGTAAAAATTACAATAAGAAAAAGTGTGAAGATAAATTTTAACATGTAAGGTCCCCTCATCCAAAAATAACTTCATAGAGTATTATAGTATATGAATATTTTATTTCCAATTGTTTACTGGTTAAAAATGAGAAGTCAGACATGTTTTGTATGTTGTAATGGAATGATTATTTGTAATGGATTTTGTGTTTTTTGTAAATGTCATATTGTGATGGACGTGTGCATACTCCCAATCATGATCATTAAAATTTATGTTTCGGGGAGGGAGAAGTGGAACGACATCGAACAAGTTGACGAAACGAAAGCTACTAGCTACTTGTAGTTTATAATAATTTCGAAAAGCGATATCTCCTACTTTTGGGGAAGCGAATGAATAAAGTCCATACTGTGCGAAGGCAGTATTTATACGTGCATCTAATATGTGTAATGTGGCAAGCGCGCCACCTAGACTATGCCCAGTAGCTAGCAGTTTTTTATGTGCTGGCAATGATACGAGCATATCCATAATAGAATCACGGCAAGACTCATAAATAGAGAGAAAGCCGTTATGGACATTTCCACCATTTAAAGCATAAGGATAAGGTTTTTGATTGACAAGAGAGTCAATAATCCAATCTGGGTCTGTTTGAGTGCCCCTAAAGGCAACGATAATTGTATCCTCAGATTCTAATATAAATCCGAACCATTCTGTTGTTTGAATGGCCTTTCCTTGAAACCCTTGTACATATTGAAAACCATCTGGTATTTCGAAAATACCATTTTGTTTATATTGTTCATACGTTAACTCACAACAAGAAGCTAACAGTATGGCAGTGTCTTTATCAAAGGATAAAGGAGTACGCATTAAGGAAGCCCTCCTTAAGAAAAGGTATAGTTTAATATATGCAGTGAGGAACTTGATTCATTCTTTTGGAAAAAAGCTTGAACCTACAGTTACGTGAGGGAGTATGATTTTTGTAAACATATTGTTAGGAGGAGTGTAAGATGAGCAAAAAGGAAGGCTGTTCAATTGGTGAGTTTTCAAAGAGAACAGGCACATCAATACGGACACTACAATATTACGATGAAATTGGACTACTTAAACCTGAAAAGAACGTTAGCTCTGGTCACCGTGTGTACAAAGGAAAAGATATATTAGAGCTACAGAAAATAGTCAGTCTTAAAGTATTAGGATATAGTTTAGAAGAAATACGCGTCATGCTTACAATTCCAAGTTTGAATGTAAGTTTAAAAGAAACGTTGGAACAACAAAGAAAAGCCTTTGAAGAAAAGAAAAAACACATTGAAGTTTCGATAAAGGCGCTTGAACGAACAAGGGTATGTCTTGAGGAAGATGAAGAGTTGGATAGTGACATATTAATGAGTCTAATTAACAGCATTCAAAAAGAAAACGAACAAAGTTTATGGCTTGAAGGATATGTATCAAAAGAATTGGCTAATGGATTATATAATAAGCCGGAAGAAGAAGGCATAGCACTTGATAAAGAGTTTGTGCGTTTAGCAAAAGAAGTGAAAAGGTTATTTGGAAGAGAAATTGAGGATTCAGAAGTGCAAAAATTGGTTGATGAACATATGAAGGCGACTCTTAAGTATGTTGGTGAAGAGACAATGTATTCTTTAGGTAAATTAGAGAATGTAGAAGAACAATATAATAATATGATGCCATCTCCTTACACGGAAGAAGAAGAGGCATGGCTTAATGACGCGATGGAGTATTATATGATTCGAAATGGTATGTATAGCCCTCCGCAGTAAAAATAAAATGCCATATTCATAAACTTTAGAGAAATGCCTCCGATGTTTTTTGCATTGGAGGCATTTTTTACTCTTTTCCATCTAAAAGGCGAACAAGGCCACCTAATATACTACTTTCACCAGTACTTTATAATGCTGGGCTTGTAAGAGGTTTGAAAAAATAGCCTGTATATATTTGAAAGATGAATAAATCACCTATTTTCTTGTGTTTGTTCGTACTATATACAGAAAATTTCGGGAAACAAAACATATTATTTATCTGTTTGTTTTTGCTTCTTTTTCAAATACTCCGCACGCAATTGTTCAAGTTGCTGCTTTTTATCAAATTTGGCAGGCTTCTGTTTTTCATGAAACTTTGCCACAGCTACCTGACTTTTGGAATCTAATTGATATTTTCCCACTTTGTTCACCTACTTTTCTTGTCTTGAAAGAGAATCTATTCAATAAATATAATATACCTTATTTTACTGAAGTAAACCTTATTACTTTATTTCATCTGCTTTTTCTCGTTTGTAGACGTAAATTAAAACACCCTTTCACTGCATTACTGCAAGCAAGGGTGTTTAATTTTAGTATTATATTAGTGGATGGACAAGCCTGCATAAGGGCCCTTTTTACTCTTTCCCATCCAATAAACGACCAAGTCCACCTAATACACTACCTTCACCAGTACTTTGCGCTGCTGGGCTTGTAAGGCGTGCTGCTAATCGGCTAAGTGTTAAGGACTGAATCCAAACTGTTCCAGGACCTTCTAATGTTGCGAAGAATAAACCCTCACCGCCAAATAGAGCTGTTTTTACTTTTCCAACGAATTCGATATCATAGTTAATATCCTTTGTCATGGCAACGAGACAACCTGTATCAATGCGAAGTTTCTCACCAGGTTTTAATTCACGTTTATATACAGTTCCGCCTGCGTGCATGAAAGCGAGGCCGTCACCTTCAAGTTTCTGCATGATGAAACCTTCACCACCGAAGAAACCAGTTCCTATTTTTTTTGTAAATTCAATTCCAATAGAAACACCTTTTGCGGCACAAAGAAAGGCATCTTTTTGACAAACGATTTTCCCTTGGTATTCTGTTAAATCTACAGGAATAATTTTACCAGGATAAGGAGCAGCAAATGAGACGTGGCGTTTGCCGTGCCCTGTATTTGTAAATACAGTCATAAACATGCTTTCACCTGTAACGAGACGTTTACCTGCTCCCATTAATTTTCCGAATAGACCGTTAGATGGGCCAGAACCATCACCGAAGATTGTCTCCATTTCGATGTAGTCTTCCATCATCATCATTGCGCCCGCTTCTGCGACAACGCTTTCCTTTGGGTCTAATTCAATTTCAACAAATTGCATATCATCGCCATATAACTTATATTCGATTTCATGTGCTTGCATTTTTTCACCTCATAAATATGTAGTAATTATATTGTACAGAAGTTAAAAGAATTAGAACACTATAGTTTTGTTAATTTTCGAATAAAAGTAGAATGAAAATTTAAGGTTATACTAGGATTATAAAAAATGATGGAATGAAAGTGTTCTCATTTGACGTTTTCGACATAGCATGATATAGTGAAAACACTATTGAGCTACATAATGTGGTACGGAAATAAAGCACGTTGTATTAAAGGCTGTAAGCTTGTTATACATTCATGTCCTTTATATCCACCTTTTCATGTGGATTCATAGTTTCATTTTTATTTAGGAGGTACATGACATGCAAACAGGTAAAGTTAAATGGTTTAACGGCGAAAAAGGTTTTGGCTTCATCGAAGTTGAAGGCGGAGAAGACGTATTCGTACATTTCTCAGCTATCCAAGGCGACGGCTTCAAAACTTTAGAAGAAGGTCAAGAAGTTTCTTTCGAAATCGTTGAAGGAAACCGCGGACCACAAGCAGCTAACGTTACAAAAAACTAATTAGCTAGCGATAAAAAGCATTCCGATTTTCGGAATGCTTTTTTTTATTCTTTGGAACTAGATTCATTTGAAGATAATTCGCCCTTAAAGGTACGCTCTTCAAAGTCATCAAGCATTTGTTCATATTCTTCATGTTCCTCTGTAGCGAAAACTTGTGGGTTTTTCCCGTACATATCCGTACCGATAAAGTTTTCAAAATCCTCCACGTAGCCTACGTTTTCTTCACTATTTACATACATGCCATTATAGTTTTTTGAATCTTGTCTTTCTAAATCAGACGGCGTTTCAGATGTTCCGTAATTTGCGACATCTTGCCACGCATCTTCCGCATCGTACTCAACAGAATGGTCCTCATCATGCTTGTGGAAAGAAGGAGACAACACTTCTTCTTCAACTGGTCGTGTATTCATATTTAACTTATTTGTCGCGTGCTGGATGCATGTTGTAGCAGTCGGCATTGCTTCTAATCTTTCAAATGGAATTTCTTCGCCAGACACTTCGCAAATGCCGTACGTACCCGCTTCGATTTTTTGCAGTGCATGTTTTGTATCATCTAGTTGTTTATGCCAAAATTCGATGAGTCCGAAATCTTTTTCTCGTTCGTATAATTCTGTAGCCATATCACCTGGATGGTTGTCATAGCTAGACAGTTCTCCTACTGAATCGCGTTCAGAAGCACGATCTGTATTTTCATGAGTTTGTATCGTTTGCTCTAGTTCTTGTTTTTGTTTTTCTAAAATGGATTTAAATTGACCTATTTGTTGTGGAGTTAACATAGTCGTCCACCTTCCTACAATTCAGTTTCTTTACATAGTATGAGCGTTGAGAGTAGGAATTATGAGATGAATTTCAGATATGAAAAAGGAGCCGCATAAGCAGCTCCTTCTTACCCCGCTATTTGCCGGGCAGTAAAACTCCCACCTACAAATTCGGCTGGAGCAAAGAAGCTAGGTGAGAGATTAACTGCCCGTAAACGCCCGATTGGTGAGGGCTGATAATCAGTGGAAATGAACAACCCCTCCATTGATTAAAGTTTCACTTTATAGGAAATATCCAAGTAATAATCCGATTCCCATTAGGAAACCGAAGATTGTATTTGTTTTTGCTGTTGCAATCATCGCAGGTACCATTTCCATTGGAATGCTTTTGCCGATAAAGCCTTTCGTCGCTTTAAATGCTTTCGGTGCACTTAAAAATACGATAAGCATCCATGGTGATACGATGCCCACGATAATTAAAGCAATTGTCCAAATGTAGGAAACGATGAACATCGAAGCAAGTACACCAACAGCTCTTTCACGTCCAACGAGAATTGCTAACGTTTTACGACCGTTTTCTTTATCGCCATCCAAGTCACGAATATTATTAGCTAGTAAAATGGCACCAATTAAAATGGAGCTTGGAATAGATAGTAAAATGACTTCTGATGTTACAGTGCCAGTTTGAATAAAGAATGAAATCCCAATAATAATGACACCCATAAATAATCCGGCTGTCAACTCTCCAAATGGTGTATATGCAATTGGAAGTGGGCCACCTGTATAAAGGTAAGCAACGGCCATACAAACAAGACCGATTGCAGCAAGCCACCAACTAGAATTCATACAAATATAAACACCTAATAGTATTGCGATGCCGAAAAATCCAAATGCTAAGTTAAGCACTGTTTTTGGCTGAATGCCATCGCGAACGATAGCGCCGCCGATACCAACTGAACCTTCGTGATCAAGTCCTCTTTTATAATCAAAGTATTCATTAAACATGTTTGTTGCTGCTTGAATGAGAAGACAAGCAAGAAGCATCATAAGGAAAAGAGGAAGATGTATTTGATTTATACCTCCGACCTGCATCGAATATGCTGTTCCGATGAAAACAGGTACGAAAGCGGCTGTTAATGTATGGGGACGTAGTAAACTCCACCAGATGCGCCAGCCTGTTTGCTTACTTGGCTTTGGCGCCGTAGGAGAGGAATTCGTTTTGACGTTCATTTCCATGTTGAATCCTCCTTTGGTCACATATTGTACACAACTAAGTGTAGAAAAAGCATCATTTAGTGTCAACGTTTATTTTCTAGGAAGAGAAGGTGAATTTCTCAGAAATGCTAAACGTTGACAGGCCTTTCGTTTGAGGTGTATCTTAAAATCAAGCGTAATTATGACTATTTTTCGCCCATAGGGGGGAGACAATTGTGATTCAAACGAAACAAATAGGCTTGCAAGAAGCTCTTAGTGCAGCCATTAAGCGTGCAACTGATGAAAAAATATTGGTTAGCTTCGTAAAACAAATAGACTGGATGGATCCGCTTCTGTTTTATGCAGCAGGAAAAAGGATTGCATTCGAAAATAGATGTTATTTTGCAGACCCGGCTCAGCATGTAATATTTGCTGGAATTGGCTCTGTTTTCACTATAGCAACTGCTTCTCACAAACGCTTTCAAACTGCTCGTGACGAGTGGGATAAAGTAAAAGAGAAAGCATTTGTACAAAGAGAAAAATACGAATTTGGAACAGGTCCTCTTTTATTTGGTGGATTTTCATTTGACCAAGAAAAAGAGAAAACGGACTTATGGAAAGAATTTGATGATACGACATTTTCACTACCAGCATTTTTATTAACTGTAAAAAATGAAAAAGCATGGTTAACGATGAATACATTTGTCTCAGCAACAGATTGTGCAGAGACTCTTTCTAACGAAATGATTTCTTTAGAAGAGAAAATTTTTTGGGAGAGTAAATGTGCATTAGAAGGATCGAAATTAACAGTTACTTCTAAAGTAGAAGTGGATCCGAAAGGCTGGATGGAGGCCATTGAGAAAGTACAAGATGAAATGAAGCTGGGGAACGTGCAGAAGGTTGTATTAGCGAGGGAGTTAAAAGTAGAGATGGATCATCATATTGATTCTGCTCTTGTCTTAGAAGCACTTCGCATTGGGCAACCGGATTGTTACGTATTTTCTTTTGATTATAAAGGAGCATGCTTCTTAGGAGCGACGCCAGAGAGGTTAATTCGCAAAGAAGATGAGAAGTTTACTTCGATGTGTCTTGCTGGTTCAACTGGTCATGGTCAATCTATAGAAGAAAGTAAGCGAAATAGTAATGCGCTTCTTCATGATGAAAAGAATTTAGCTGAACACGGTTATGTTGTGAATATGATTAGGTCGGTATTAAATGAGCACTGCGAATCCGTTAATATTCCGGAAAGTCCGGGCTTATTAACAACGAAAAACTTAATTCATTTATATACGCCTGTAGAGGCAAAAGGCGATGCGAGTCTTTTAACAATGGTAGAAGAATTACATCCAACACCAGCTCTTGGCGGGACACCTCGTTTGGAAGCGATGAAACTGATTCGTGATGTTGAATTGTTAGACAGAGGATTATATGGCGCACCGATTGGCTGGATAGATGATGAAGGAAATGGTGAGTTTGCGGTTGCACTCCGCTGCGGGTTATTAAATGGCGAGAAAGCATCCTTATTTGCCGGTTGCGGGATTGTAATTGATTCTGTACCGCAACTTGAATATGAAGAAACAAGTTTGAAGTTTAGACCGATGCTTGGTGCTTTGGAGGAATTAATGAAATGAACAATCATATAGAAGCATTATCATATTATTTAGGCGCGTTCGTGGATGAACTGACGCGTCTAAATGTATGTGATGTTGTCATTAGTCCAGGCTCACGGTCAACGCCGATAGCTCTACTAATGGAACAACACGAAGGAATGAACACATATTTACATGTAGATGAAAGATCTGCAGGATTTTTTGCGCTCGGTATCGCAAAAGCGAAAAAACGTCCTGTTGCATTATTGTGTACATCAGGAACGGCAGCAGCTAATTACTATCCAGCTGTATGTGAAGCTTTTCATTCACGAGTGCCGCTTATCGTCTTAACGGCAGATAGACCGCATGAATTAAGAGATGTCGGTGCACCACAAGCGATGAATCAATTCAATTTATACGGTACATTTGTGAAGCAATTTACAGAGATGGCTCTTCCAGAAGCGAGTGAAGCGATGTATCATTACGCTCGCATGACAACGCAGCGTATGATAGCGAATGCTTGTTTAGCGCCGCAAGGACCTGTTCATCTTAATTTTCCAGTACGCGAACCGCTTATCCCGGATTTCTCATTAGAAGGTTTATGGGATAAAGGACGCGGGGAATATACAGGAGTAGTTCAGCAAGGGAACGTGACGATGCCGAGTGAATATGTAGATTCGCTTGTAGGGCGCCTTTCACATATGGAGAAGGGGCTTATTATTTGTGGAGACGATAGTCATTCAGAACTCGCAGCATTTGCGGCAGAATTAGCTGAAAAAACTGGATATCCAATATTGGCAGATCCGCTTTCTAATATTCGTAGCGGACATCACGATAAAACGATGGTAATCGACTGTTATGATACATTTTTACGAAATGAACTGTTAAAAGAAACGTGGAAGCCAGAAGTTATGATTCGCTTTGGTGGTATGCCTGTTTCCAAATCATTAACGCAGTTCATAAAAAAACAAACGAAAGCAGTTCATATCGTTGTTGATGAATCTGGACAATGGAGAGATCCAGCTCTCGTTGCGACAGAAGTTGTCCAAGCAAATGATATTGTATTTTGCAGTGCATTAATAGAAAAAATGCCAGTTATGAAAAAGAATGATTGGTTCGGAATGTGGCAACATATAAACGAAAAAACGAAGGAAACGCTTCGTGAAATGGAAACATATGATACTGCATTTGAAGGGAAAGTTATTACGGATATTGTCCGCGTACTACCAGACGGGGCAACATTCTTTGCGAGTAATAGTATGCCAATTCGTGATACGGATTCATTCTTCTTCACATTGGATAAAAATATTCAAGTTATGGCAAACCGCGGTGTGAATGGGATTGATGGCATCATTTCGACAGCTTTAGGAGCGAGCATTATTTGCGATCCGCTCGTATTAGTGATCGGTGATTTATCCTTTTATCACGACTTAAATGGACTGTTAGCCGCGAAATTACATGAATTAAATATAACAATTGTCGTTGTAAATAATGACGGTGGCGGTATTTTCTCATTCTTACCACAGTATGAGAAAAAGGAACATTTCGAATCATTATTTGGAACACCAATTGGTCTTGATTATGAACACGTTGTTAAAATGTACGGTGGTTCATTTAGCCGTGTAAATGGTTGGGAAAGCTTCCGAGAAGAGGTACAAAAAGGAACGACTACAGAAGGTTTACACGTTGTGGAAATTTGTACGAACCGTGATGAAAACTTAATATTGCACCGGACATTATGGGCAAAAACGATGGACGTGATTACTACATCTTTACAAGGTGAATCGAAATGAACGTAACGCTGCAAGGTGTATCGTATGAATATGAAGTAGTCGGAAGTGGGGAACCACTTCTACTTCTTCATGGTTTTACGGGAAGCATGGAAACGTGGCGTTCTTTTATCCCTTCATGGAGCGAGCAGTTTCAAGTTATTGTAGTAGATCTTGTTGGGCATGGAAAAACAGAAAGTCCCGAAGATGTGAATCATTATGATATTCGAAATGCGGCATTGCAAATGAAAGAACTACTAGATTACCTTCATATTGAAAAAGCGCACGTACTTGGCTATTCAATGGGCGGTAGACTGGCGATTACTCTGGCATGTCTATATCCAGAGTATGTACATTCTCTTTTATTAGAAAATTGTACAGCTGGGCTTGAAAGTGAAGAGGACCAAAAAGAACGTTGTGAAAAGGATGAGCGACTTGCTGATAAAATTGAGCGAGAAGGCATCCGAAGTTTTGTATTAATGTGGGAAAATATTCCGCTATTTGAAACGCAAAAAAGTTTAGCAAAAAACGTACAAGAAGCAGTGCGAAAAGAACGACTTGCTAACAATCCAAAAGGACTTGCCAATAGCTTACGCGGCATGGGAACAGGGGCTCAGCCTTCATGGTGGGATGAGCTACACAACTTGAAAATGCCTGTTCTTTTAATGAACGGGGAGCATGATGAAAAGTTCTTTCGCATATTAAAAGATATCGAAAAATGCGTCTCTGACGCGAAATTTGTCAAAATTGATGGTGCTGGCCATGCAATTCATGTGGAACAACCGGAAAAGTTTGATACAATAGTAAAGGGATTTCTAAAAACTATGCAGTGATACTTTTTTCAGCAAGAAGGAAGCCACGCTTATAGATGAAATCAGAAATATACAAGGAGGTAGTTGTAATGGCTATTGAATGGGTAAAAGAAGGCAATTACGAAGATATTATTTATTCAACATACAATGGTATCGCAAAGATTTCGATTAACCGTCCTGAAGTACATAACGCATTCCGTCCAAAAACGGTAATGGAGTTAATCAACGCTTTTGCACACGCTCGTGATGATGCAAATGTTGGCGTTATCATTTTAACAGGTGAAGGTGGACGTGCATTCTGTTCTGGCGGCGACCAAAAAGTTCGCGGTCATGGTGGATATGTAGGTGACGACCAAATCCCTCGTTTAAACGTATTAGATTTACAACGTCTAATTCGTGCAATTCCTAAACCAGTTATCGCAATGGTAGCAGGTTATGCAATCGGTGGAGGACACGTACTTCATATCGTATGTGACTTAACAATCGCTGCAGACAACGCTGTATTCGGACAAACAGGTCCTAAAGTAGGAAGCTTTGACGGTGGATACGGAGCTGGTTACCTAGCTCGTATGGTAGGCCACAAGAAAGCTCGCGAAATTTGGTACCTATGCCGTCAATATAGTGCACAAGAAGCGCTTGATATGGGCTTAGTAAACACAGTAGTACCATTAGAAGAACTTGAAGCAGAAACAGTACAATGGGCACAAGAAATCTTAGCAAACAGCCCAATGGCACTTCGTTTCCTAAAAGCTGCATTCAACGCAGACACAGACGGTCTAGCTGGTATTCAACAACTAGCTGGAGATGCAACATTATTGTATTACACAACTGACGAAGCAAAAGAAGGTCGCGACGCGTTCAAAGAAAAACGCAGTCCGGACTTCGGTCAATTCCCTCGTTTCCCGTGATCAAACCAAAAGCAGAAGCGGCTTGCTTAGAACAAGAGGGCGTTGGAACTCCTGACATAGAGGCGCTTTTTGCCTCGTAGGAAGGCGTGAAACGACCGACTGTTCTAGCCGATGTAGCTGGATGAAATCAAAAGCGAAAGCAGCTCGTTCAGAATGTGAGGGGGATGGAGCTTCTGACGTAGAGGCGCTTTTTGCCTCGTAGGAAGAAGTGAAGCCACCGAACATTCTAGCTACTGTAGCTGGATGTTTTAAAAGCAGAGCCGACTGTTTAGCCTCGTAGGCTAAGGTTCTTTCGCACAGAAAGTGTACTTTACTTTCTCGTGCGGAAGGTTCTTAGACGGAAGGGGCTAGGAGGCGCAGCTAGATGAGATCAAACCGGAAACAAAACAACTAAGAGACTTGATGTCATATCAAGTCTCTTTCTTTCATGAAAGGAGAATGTATGATGGAGACGATGCCAAATTGGTTAAAGCAACGTGCATTTTTAACACCAGATCGCACTGCAATTGAAATAGAGGAAGAGAAAGTTACTTTCGTGCAGCTGCATGAAAAAGTAGTATCTGTTTGTGAACACCTCACGTATGTAGGAGTGAAGCGTGGGCAAAAGGTGGCTGTTCTGATGAAAAATGGTATGGAGATGATTACAGTTATTCACGCCCTATCTTATGTAGGGGCAGTAGCTGTACTTTTAAATACGCGTCTTTCAAGAGAAGAGCTACTTTGGCAAATGGAGGATGCTGAGGTTGTATGTTTAGTAACGGATCAAGATTTTGAAGCTAAAGATGTTCCTGTATATCCATTCGCCGAAGTGATGAATGGACCGAAGGCGGAAGCCTCTATACAAGAAGAATTCACTTTAGAAGAAGCGATGACAATTATTTATACGTCTGGGACGACTGGGAAACCGAAAGGCGTTATTTTAACGTACGGTAATCACTGGGCAAGCGCGGTAGGCTCTTCGCTTAATTTAGGGCTTCGTGATGATGATTGTTGGTTAGCCTGTATGCCGATGTTCCACGTTGGCGGGTTATCTCTTTTAATGAAAAATATTATGTACGGAATGCGCATTTTACTCGTTCCGAAATATGATGCTGACTTTATTCATAAAGCACTTCAAACGAGAGGCGTAACAATTATTTCTGTCGTTTCTAAAATGTTAACTGACTTATTAGAGAGACTTGGAGAAGAGACATATCCATCTTCTTTACGATGTATGTTACTTGGCGGAGGACCAGCGCCGAAACCGTTACTCGAAACATGTGTAGATAAAGGAATTCCTGTATATCAAACGTACGGTATGACAGAAACGTCGTCGCAAATTTGTACGTTATCCGCGGATTACATGTTAACGAAAGTAGGGTCTGCCGGGAAACCACTATTTCAGTGCCAACTTCGTATTGAAAAAGATGGTGTAGTAGTGCCGCCGTTAGTGGAAGGCGAGATCGTAGTAAAAGGACCGAACGTAACAGGCGGTTATTTTAACCGTGAAGATGCGACGCGCGAAACCATTCAAAATGGATGGCTTCATACTGGTGACCTCGGTTATTTAGACGAAGAAGGATTTTTATACGTATTAGATCGACGCAGTGATTTAATCATTTCTGGCGGAGAGAATATATATCCGGCCCAAATTGAAGAAGTGTTGCTTTCTCATCCGATGGTAGCGGAAGCAGGTGTCGTCGGTATGACTGACGATAAATGGGGACAAGTACCAGCTGCTTTTGTTGTAAAAAATGGGGAGGTAACAGAAGAAGAAATTATTCATTTTTGCGAGGAGAAATTAGCGAAATATAAAGTGCCGAAAAAAGCGTGTTTCTTAGAGGAATTACCACGAAATGCTTCGAAAAAATTGTTAAGACGAGAGCTAAGACAATTAGTGGAGGAGATGTAGTGGAAATAAAAAAAGCGACACTGTATATAACGGAAATGCCACTCGTAATCCCGTTTGCTGCGAGCTACGGGACTTACGAAAAGCGTGAGAGTATTGTTATTGAATTAGAGGATACAGACGGGTACATCGGATTTGGGGAAGTCGTTGCATTTTCTGAACCGTGGTATACGGAAGAAACGGTGAAGACAGCACTACATGTACTGCAAGACTTTTTGTTACCTGATTTATTAAAGGCTGAAATTTCTCATCCGAATGAGGTACCGGGTCTATTTCAACATATAAAAAGAAACCGAATGGCAAAAGCCGGAATAGAGGGGGCTATTTGGGATTTATATGCGAAGCGTCAAAAGAAATCGCTAGCGACAGTTCTTGGAGGAGCTAGCCCTGAAATTGAAGTCGGCGTTGTAATTGGGATCAATACGATTCCGGTTATGTTAAAACAAATCGAGAAGTACGCAGAAGAAGGGTACGAGCGTTTTAAAGTGAAAATAAAGCCAGAGCATGATTACGAATTATTGAAAGAGATTCGTAAAGAGTTCCCGCACATCCCGTTAATGGCTGATGCAAATTCAGCGTATACATTAGCGGATACAGAGAAACTGAAACGACTAGATGAATTTCAATTGATGATGATTGAGCAACCGCTAGCAGATTACGATTTTCTCGATCATGCACAGCTGCAGAAGAAGATTGAAACGCCAATTTGTCTAGACGAAAGTATCCATAGTTTAGAAGACGCACGCGTTGCGATTACACTTGGTAGTTGCCGCATCGTTAACATTAAACCAGGACGATTGGGTGGATTAACAGAGTCAATCCAAATCCATAATTATTGTATGGAGCATAATATACCAGTTTGGTGCGGCGGTATGGTAGAGATGGGGATTTCACGAGCGCAAAATGTGGCCCTTGCCTCATTGCCGAACTTTACGATTCCAGGCGACATATCTGCTTCTAGTAGACATTGGCAGAGGGATATTATTTCACCGGAAGTGACGCTTGAGGGCGGGAAAGTGATGGTGCCGCAAAGCGTTGATGCTGAGTATGAAGTAGATCGCGGAAGGCTGGCGGAAATCACGAAGCAGCGGATTGTGTTTGAACGGTAAATGGAAGTTTCATTAGGATGCCCGCAAGTAGCGAGAGGATTTTGTCGTTCATTGTCGGTAAGTCGATATATTTCAATAATCGCTGATATAATTTTATTTACCAAGGTTACTGTAACGAGTAGCCTTTTCGTATTGTACAAATTGGATAGACTAGTTTACAATCGAGCGTATAAAAATGGAATGAAAAAGGGGGAGTAAAATGAAGCGCATTTCAATTTTAATAGCTGATGATGAGGCGGAAATTGCTGACTTAATTGAGATACATTTAGAAAAAGAAGGGTACCATGTTGTGAAAGCAGGGGATGGAGAAGAGGCGGTTCATATTATTGAAACGCAGCCAATCGACTTAGTAGTTTTAGATATTATGATGCCGAAAATGGATGGTTATGAGGTGACGCGTCAAATTCGCGCGAAACATCATATGCCGATTATTTTTTTAAGCGCGAAAACTTCGGACTTTGATAAGGTGACAGGTCTTGTACTAGGTGCGGATGATTATATGACGAAGCCTTTCACACCAATAGAATTAGTTGCACGTGTAAATGCACAACTGCGTAGGTTTTTTACGTTAAATCAACCGAAAGTAGCGGAGAGTAAATCTGCTTTAGAAATAGGCGGAGTCGTAATTAATCCCGAGCGCAGGACGGTTGATGTGTATGGTGAGCAAATTGAATTAACGCCGAAAGAGTTCGATATTTTATATTTATTAGCGAGTCATCCGAAGAAAGTATACAATGTGGAAAATATTTTTCAGCACGTATGGGCAGACGATTATTATGAAGGTGGAAATACAGTAATGGTACATATTCGTACTTTGCGGAAGAAACTTGGAGAAGATAAAAGAAAGGATAAATTAATAAAAACAGTGTGGGGAGTAGGTTATACTTTCAATGGCTAATATGATGAAAAGTTTTCGATTTAAAATGATTGCCTTATTTGCGTTAAGTATGGTGCTTGCAGCAACTGTAACTTATATAATTTATAAAGGATTGCAGCTGTATTATAAAACGATGGTTCGCTACGAAGAGCCTTTAGCACAATTTAGGTCAATGGTAAGGGAATTTGGAGACATTAACTTCTTTTTAATTTTCTTTATTCCGTTGTCTATTATCTTTTTCTTCTTTTTGACAAAACCGTATTTAAAATACTTTGATGAAATTTCTAATGGGATTCATCATCTTGCGAACGGTAACTTTACGAATAAAGTTCAAGTTTCATCAAATGATGAGTTTGGAAATATCGCGCGTGAAATAAATGTTGCAAGTGAAAAGTTAAAAGAAGCTGTTGAAAGAGGAGATTTTGCTGAAAGTAGTAAAGATCAGCTTGTTGTAAATTTAGCTCATGATTTAAGAACGCCATTAACATCCGTGTTAGGATATTTAGATTTAATTCTTAAAGATGAAAATTTAACAAAAGAACAAATTAAACATTTCTCCACAATTGCATATACAAAATCGCAAAGACTGGAAAGTTTAATTGATGAGCTATTTGAAATTACACGTATGAATTATGGCATGCTAAAGCTGGATAAAAAGCCGATTGATATAAGTGAGTTACTTATACAGTTAGAGGAGGAATTGTATCCGTTATTAGAAAAACATCATTTAGAAGCTAGATTGAATGTGGACCCTCATTTACCGATGCACGGTGATGGAAAATTGTTAGCTAGAGTATTTGAAAACTTGTTAACAAATGCCGTTCGTTACGGATATGATGGGCAATTTGTTGATATGAATGGGTATGTTGATAATAGAGAAGTTGTCGTACAAATTATGAATTATGGAGATAGCATTCCAGAAGAAGATTTACCGTATCTTTTTGATATGTTTTACACAGGTGATAAAGCGAGAACTGAGAACCGTGGCGGGACAGGCCTTGGACTATTCATTGCGAAAAATATTGTCGAGCAGCATAATGGTACGATTTCTGCTGAAAGCAATGTAGTTAGAACGATATTTGAAGTACGATTGCCAAAAGACGAGAATGTAACAATTTAATAAAAATTTAAACTTTACCCCACTTTTTATTTTAATAGTTTTTTCTATTCTATACGTAAGTTACGTTAAGGAGGAACTAGAAATGAAAAAGTGGGTATTTATTTCTTTTTTTATAGCATGCACAGTATGTGTAGGCGTTTATATATCACCTTTATTTCAAAAGGAAATCGATGTTAAAATTGTCGGGAAAGATGAGCTAGTAAAGGCGGCAAACACTGAGAGGAAAGAGATTACGAAGGAACAAATTTATAAGGGTGATTTATTATTAGTTAACAGGGATTATCCAGTAAAAAAAGATAGTATTAGGTCTGATATTATAAATATAAATCATAATAGTGAATTAGTAAGAGGCTATGTAATATTTGATAGAAAACTTCGTTTATCAAAGGATGTTGTGAAAAAGTTTTTGAACGTTGTCGATGCGGCTGGAAAAGAAAGTGTTAACCATTTTTTGATTAGTAGTGGTTATAGAGATTTCCAAGAGCAAAAACAGCTATATGAAAAAATGGGATCTGATTATGCACTTCCAGCAGGATACAGTGAACATAATTTAGGATTATCACTGGACATTGGGTCTACTCAAAAAAAAATGGAGAAAGCGCCTGAAGGAAAATGGATTGAAGAGAACGTATGGAAGCATGGCTTTGTATTACGTTATCCGAAAAATAAAAGTAACATTACTGGAATTCAATATGAGCCATGGCATATCCGTTATGTCGGCCTACCTCATAGCGCAATTATGCAAAAAAAGAATTTTACACTAGAGGAATATTTAGAGTTTTTAAAAGAGGAAAAAGAGGTTTCAACTGAAGTAGAAGGTAAGAAATATACTGTTTCTTATTATAAAGTTTCTGAGAATACGAAAGTGAACGTTCCAGCAAACAAGCAGTATGAAATTTCCGGTAACAATATGGATGGGGTTATTGTGACGGTTCAGGAATAGAGAAAAAGGCTGTGCCATTTGGGACAGCCTTTTCTTATATAAGAAAGGAATTGACGTTTTTTGTCGGTAAATCGATATTCCTTGTCGAATCGTTGATATATTTTGAGTTACGATAGATATAATTAAAAAATCGTTGATATATTGTAAGTTATGATAGATATATTCGAAAAATCGTTGATATAATTTCCTGTACTATCAACATTTTGGAGGAGCATCTTTTTATTTACTTTTAAACATTATAACGTTATATTTACTTCTCCCTTTTTTTGTGTTACGCTAAGCGTGTGAAAGAGATATAAAAAATGAAACTTAAATGTAAGCGTATTCTTATGGCTTCTTATAGAAAAGGGTGGAAATACAATGACAGAACGATTCGTACTACGTAATGTGAAACGTGTGAACGGGGAAGAGATTGACATTGTAATTGAAAATAATAAAATCGCACAGGTGACGAAAGCTGGTGCTGGCGAGGGTGGAACGGTTCTTGATTACTCAGGTACTTACGTATCGAGTGGCTGGATTGATTTACATGTGCATGCTTTTCCAGAGTTTGATCCGTATGGCGATGAGGTGGATGAAATTGGCGTTAAGCAAGGGGTAACGACAATTGTTGATGCGGGTAGCTGCGGAGCTGATCGCATTGCAGATTTAGTAAAAAGTAGAGAACAGGCAAAAACGAATTTATTTGCCTTTTTAAATATTTCTCGCATCGGTTTAAAACGAATTGATGAATTATCCAATATGGAATGGATAGATAAGGAGAAAGTAATAGAAGCAGTAGAAAAGTATAAAGATGTAATCGTTGGGTTAAAGGCGAGAATGAGTAAAAGTGTCGTTTGTGATAGTGGAATTGAACCGCTTCATGTTGCACGCTCTTTATCTCGTGAAACATCATTACCGATTATGGTACATATCGGTTCAGCGCCTCCTCGTATTGAGGAAGTTGTACCTCTTTTAGAAAAAGATGATGTTATTACACATTACTTAAACGGGAAAGAAAATAATTTATTTGATGAAGAAGGCAAACCGCTACCTGTGTTATTAGATGCAGTGAATTGTGGTGTTCATTTAGATGTTGGTCACGGTAATGCTAGTTTTTCTTTTAAAGTAGCAGAGGCGGCGAAGCGTCACGATATTGCTTTTAATACAATTAGTACAGATATTTACCGGAAGAATCGTATACACGGTCCAGTGTATAGTATGGCTCACGTTCTTTCGAAATTCCTTTACTTAGGGTATCCGCTAGATGAAGTAATTGATGCGGTGACGAAAAATGCGGCAGAGTGGCTGAAAAAACCAGAGCTTGGCCGTATTCAAGAAGGCGATATTGCAAACTTAACTTTATTTACGGTGAAAGATGAGAAGGTTACGTTAATTGATTCCGAAGGGGATCAGCGCATTGCTGAAAGAAGAATTGATACGAAAGGGGTTGTAATCAATGGGTCATTCATTGAATGCTAAGTACGGATTAAAAAGAGTAATTAATGCGAGCGGTAGAATGAGTATTTTAGGTGTATCCGCTCCTACAGATACAGTTATGGATGCGATGAAGCATGGTGGACAAAATTATGTAGAAATTGCTGATTTAGTAGATAAAGCGGGAGACCATATTGCGAGAATTCTAGATTCAGAGGCAGCAGTCGTTGTGAATTCAGCATCGAGCGGAATTGCACTTTCTATCGCTGGTATCGTTACAGAAGGAAATCGCCGTAAAAGTGAAAGACTTCATCAAGAAGTGATTGCGAAAAACGAAGTGATTATGTTAAAAGGCCATAACGTTCAATACGGTGCTCCTGTTGAAACGATGATTTATTTAGGTGGCGGTAAACTTGTAGAAGTTGGCTACGCAAATGAAGGGAAAGCAGAGCATATTGAAGATGCGATTGGTGAAAATACAGCAGCGATTCTGT
This sequence comes from Bacillus sp. CH_48, assembly GCF_038008465.1. Lineage (NCBI taxonomy): Bacteria > Bacillati > Bacillota > Bacilli > Caryophanales > Bacillaceae > Bacillus > Bacillus sp. CH_48. The sequence continues at coordinate 2,144,891 of NZ_JBBOZF010000001.1, forward strand.
ATGTGAAATCCCATCATGCCGTGCAAAAAAATATGATTTCTGTTGAAGAAGCATGGGAAGTTGCGCAGCGAAATAACGTACCACTGATCGTCGATGCAGCAGCTGAAGAAGATATTCAAAAATATGTGAAGTATTCAGACCTTGCCATTTATAGCGGATCAAAGGCGATTGAAGGACCGACTTCTGGTATTGTCGGTGGTAAACGAAAGTATATCGAATGGCTGAAAGTGCAATTACATTGCATTGGAAGAAGTATGAAAGTGGGGAAAGAAACAACTTTCGGCTTACTTCAAGCGCTTGATGAGTACGGAGTAAAAGAAGATAAAAGTGAGCAAGAAAAAGAGTTGTTACAAGTGCTTATGCCGCTTAAAGAATTAAACGGTGTCAATGTAACGATCGTTCAAGATGAAGCAGGAAGAGCGATCTTTAGAGCACGTATTCACATTAACGAGAACGAGTTAAATAAATCAGCAAAAGACGTCGTAACAGCATTACGCGAAGGCGAAATTGCCATTTACACACGTGATTACGGCGTAAGACAAGGATTCTTTGATATTGATCCACGTCCACTTCAAGGTGATGACATACATGTAATTGAAGAAAAAATGAGAGAAATTGTAGGGGGAAACTAAAATGACAAACATTCAAAAGCGTTTTTATAAAGGCCGCGTAGCATTAAATGTATTAGCGAACAATACCCGAAATGCGAAAGATATTTTTGAAGCAGCAGAAGGGTATGTAGTAGTGGGAGTGTTATCAAAAGACTATCCGACAGTAGAAGAAGCAGTAACTGCAATGAAAGCATACGGAAAAGAAATTGATGACGCTGTATCAATCGGGCTAGGGGCAGGAGATAATCGCCAAGCAGCAGTTGTAGCTGAAATTGCGAAGCATTATCCTGGTAGCCATATTAACCAAGTGTTCCCTTCAGTTGGAGCAACGCGAGCAAATCTCGGCGAAAAGGATAGCTGGATTAATAGTTTAGTATCACCAACAGGAAAAGTAGGTTACGTAAATATTTCTACTGGCCCAATTAGTGCGGCTGGAGAAGAAAAAGCAATCGTTCCAATTAAAACAGCGATCGCACTTGTACGTGATATGGGCGGAAATTCATTGAAATACTTCCCGATGAAAGGGCTAGCTCACGAAGAAGAATATCGCGCAGTTGCGAAAGCTTGTGCAGAAGAAGGATTCGCATTAGAGCCAACAGGTGGAATTGATAAAGAAAACTTTGAAACAATTGTACGTATTGCGCTTGAGGCAAATGTAGAGCAAGTTATCCCGCACGTATACTCTTCTATTATTGATAAAGAAACTGGTAATACGAAAGTAGAAGATGTTCGTGAATTATTAGCAGTCGTGAAAAAGCTAGTTGATCAATATGCGTAAGAAAATTGCAGCGTTCGGTGAAGTAATGATGCGCCTGCAAGTACCTGGATATGAATTGTTGTCGCAAGCTAACACGTTAAATTACTCATTTTCAGGTACAGGTGTGAACGTTGTAGCGGCACTTTCTCACTTAGGGCATGAAGGGCTTCTTATTTCAACTTTACCGGAAAATTCGGTTGGAGATGCAGCTGTATCTTACATTCAAAAGTTAGGGATTCAAACTTCTCTTGTTTCAAGAGGTGGTAAATATGTAGGTATGTATTTTTTAGAAAATGGATTCGGTGCACGTGCAAGCCGCGTTACATATTCGAATCGATTAGAAAGTAGCTTCAATACGGCATGTGAAGAAATGTATCAATTTGAAGAAATCGCAAAGGAAATTGATATCGTTCATTTTTGCGGTATTACACTTGCGATGAATGATACTGTGCGTCATCATATGAAATCTTTAGCGAGAGCAGTTAAAGAAAACGGAGGAACCGTCGTTTTTGATTGTAATTATCGTCCCTCACTTTGGGGAGAAGACGGATATGAACAGGCAAAACCGCATTATGAAGAAATGCTAGGGCTTGCTAATATCGTTATGATGAATGAAAAAGATGCGATGTTCGTTCTTGGGATGAAAACAGAAGAGATGGAGCGTGAGGCGCAGCTGCTGGATCTCATTCCAAAGGTAGCTGAAACGTATCATATTGCTACAATCGCTGGTACTCATCGCTCTATTAACAGTGATAATACACATTCGCTTCGCGGGTTTATATGTAAAGATGGATCGTTCACTTTTGCAAAAACACTTACGTTTTCTGTATATGATAGAATAGGTGCTGGAGATGCTTATACGAGCGGAATTATTCATGGCGAGATAAAAGAGTTCGCACCAGAGAAAGCTGTTTCATTTGCGTCAGCAGCTGGAATGCTAGCACATACAATCGTCGGTGATACGCCAATGTCATCAGAGAAAGATATACTTCGGGCAATGACGGCATCAGTAGGTGATGTAGAAAGGTAGTGGGTGTAACAGTGAACGTAACGAGGAAAAAAGGACCATTATATTTACAAATAAAAAATATTATTCGTGATCGCATATTACATGGTGTATATGCGATTCATACGAATATTCCTTCAGAACCGCAATTAGAGGAAGAGTTCAAAGTTAGCAAGATTACAGTACGAAATGCCATTAAAGAACTCGCTCAAGAAGGATACTTGGAAAAAAAAAGCGGTAAAGGAACGAAAGTAATTCGTAATACTTCGGCGACAAAGTTGTCAAAGGGTAAGAAATTTACAGAAGTGTTAGTGGAAGAAGGATATAAAGTACAGAAGAAATTGCTAAAAGCAGAAGTCGTACATAATGAGGAAGGAACAGTGCCATTTCGATTATTCGGGAAAGAGAGTTTCCGTATCGAACGTTTATATACGTTAAATGATACACCGTACATTCATTATACGCACTATTTCTCAGCACACATGGCAAGTACAGATTTATCGGACTTTGATTTACAATCGCTTTATGATTTAGTTGAAGACCGAGGTATACATTTAGAAAACTTCAGAGATGAATTCGCTGTTGGGCTTGCGCCTAGCTTCGTTGCAGAAGTGCTAGGTGAAAAAGAGGGGACAGCGTTATTAAAACGTATGCGCTATTCTTATGATGAAGTTGGCGAAGTAATTGAATATAGCGAAGGCTACTACAATACAGAAATGCAGCATTATGTAGTGAATTATGACGTATAAAAAGAGGGGATGTTCCCTCTTTTTTTATAAAGTAAAACTTTAATTAGTGGAGGAGGGCATCACCCACTAATTATTAGCCCACACCAATCGGGATAAAAGTAAGGAGAATGAGAGATGGATATATACTTATTAATCGTCACGTTACTTGCGATCACAATTGTTATTTTAGGGGTATCATGGTGGAAATGGCATGCATTTATTAGTTTAACAGTTGCGAGTTTGTTTTTAGCTATTATGTCTGGACTGAACTTAACGAAAATAGTGGCTGCCTATGAAACTGGTGTTGGTAGTGTACTAGGACATTTAGTTGGTATTTTGGCACTTGGAACTATATTAGGGAAAATGATGTCTGATTCAGGGGCAGGCATGCAAGTTGCAGATTTCTTTATTCGATTTTTCGGCGTAAAAAAATTACCTTGGGCTATGTTATTTGCAGGGTTTGTTATAGGGATTCCTGTCTTTTTTGAAGTAGGGATCGTCATTTTATTACCACTTGTTATTTCCATTCGAAAAACGACGAAGCAAAATATATTATTAATTGCGTTACCTGTTATTGCGGGATTATCTATCGTACATGGGCTAGTACCACCACATCCAGGTGCCATGACAGCAATCGGTATTTATAACGCGAACTTAGGAAAGGTACTTTTATATTCATTACTTATCGCGTTACCAACGGCTATTATAGCAGGGCCAATATTTGCAAAGTGGGTACATAAGAGGGTTATACCGGAAAATGAACCGGAGCTTGTTCGAGTTACGACAGTATCAACTGATTTGCCAAGTCGTAAAGTATCATTCTTTATTATTTTATTACCAGTTGTATTGATGATTTTATCAGTAGTTGCACCATATATTTCATTACCGGAAAAGTTAACTGAATTTTTTGTTTTTATAGGGAGTCCAGTAATCGCTTTACTTATTTCATGTTTCGCAGCATTTTATTTACTTGGAATAAGACAAGGAATTAATAAAAAGATAATTAAAAAATTAACGGATGAAAGTTTATTACCGGTCGGCTCCATTATCTTAATTATTGGTGCAGGCGGTGGATTCAAACAAATATTAATTGAAAGCGGCGTTGGAACGGCTATTGCACAAATGGCAGAACACATTTCGTTATCACCAATTGTATTAGCTTTCATGGTAGCTGGATTAATTCGAATTGCAACAGGTTCAGCGACAGTCGCACTAACGACAGCAGCAGGAATTGTTTCACCGGTTATTCAGCACATGTCTGGTGTGAATTTAGAGCTTCTCGTTATTGCAACCGGTGCAGGTTCATTAATGTTTTCTCACGTAAATGATGCAGGCTTCTGGCTTGTAAAAGAGTATTTAGGATTAACGGTGAAGGAAACATTTAAAACGTGGACGGTGCTGGAAACATTGTTGTCATTTATTGCATTCGGTTTTGCCCTTTTGTTGAATATGTTTCTTTAAAAGATACCTGAATAGGTATCTTTTTTTTGATTAAGCCCAATTGCTAAAACAAGCCCGTTTTTAGGTAAGCCAAGCTTCCTATTCGCCCTGAAAACATAATATAAATGGAATCCCCTCATTTAGAACAAGAGGAACTTGTTATGAATGATACTAAAGGAGGAATAGGGTAATGAGCGAAAAGTGTGAACACAGACATGATGATTGTAACCGCAGAAATGGTTGCGGAGGCGGTTTTGCGCTTCTAATCGTATTGTTTATTTTATTAATTATCATCGGTGCTAGCTGCTTCGGCGGAGGCGGCTCTTGTGGATACGGTGGTTACGGCGGTTATGCTGGCGGCTATGGTGGATATTGCTGCTAATTAAAAACTATTGAAAATGGCCTTGTGCAATACGCACAAGGCCATTTTATTCATATTTTTATATGCTGTGATAATTTATTAATGTACAGAGAACGGATTAAGAAGAAGAAAATGATCTCGATAATCCCGAAAAAGGTGAGTACGATACATGTCTCTTTTAGTAAGGAGAAAGAAAACATGCTTTGTAAAAACTTAACCGCAAATAACGTGTGAACACCAGCAACGATGTAAGGAACAAAAAATAAAATTCCTAATTGAATGGTTGCAGAGCGAAACATTTCTAATTCAGTTAAGCCAAGTTTTGTAATCGTAATATACTTTTGTCTTTCAGTTGTTAAGTCATTATACATACGGAAATATAAGACACTAGCCGCACCGATAAAGAAGATAAAACCAAGAAATGCCCAAATAAAGAATTGAGCAACTGCATTTCCTTTACCGTAAATGAGTTCATCCGTAGCCGTATGTATGAAGAAAGGAACTTGAGCGTTCTCTTCTGTATGCTTTTTGTAGAACTCACGTGCATCACCACTAATAACACGTAACATATTTCTGGTTGGAACTATTGCATTTTCCCAGTTTTCTACGAAGTAGTTATAGATTACGGTTGTTTCAATATGAGGAATCATATTATCAAATACATAATCTTGTACGACAGTTAAATGTGGGAATGCAAAGGATGGTTCTATTCCCTTATTAATAAACCCTTTAATATAAAATTCTTTTTTATTAGATCCGAGTGTAATCGCATTTTGCTTTGCAAATGGATTAGATACGAGATCGAGAAGTTCTGGTGAGTGGCGAGAAATAATATACACTTCTGTAGAATCGATTGTTATTTCCGGTCTTTTCAATTGTTGAGCGATTGCGTTATAATCGCTCATCTTCATAAGCATAATATCTTCTTTTGAAGCTATATCTTTTAAGACTGTAAACTTATATTTTTTGTACTGAAAATTACTAGTTGTAAGCTCCGTTTCAATTGTAGAAATATGCTTTTGTTCAAGGGAATTGTCACCTTCTGATGTATAAGTGAAGGGGATGGGATATCGCTCTAGTACTGATGCCTTCGTATTGTTATTAGCAGCGAATAACCCAATAATAATTGTAAATGCAAGTGCAGATAGCATAGAAACGATAAAGAGTACGTTAATATTACTACGGGTACGAGCAACTAAGTCCGAAATCCATAACATATTTATTTGTTTCAAATAAAACTTTCTACGCTTCTTTAAAATATAGATAAAAAGAAGAAATGTTTGTGAAAAGAATAAATATGTCCCAACTACTACGAGCGGTAAAATAGATAACATAATAAAAAAGACAGATCCATTTTGCACATTTTTTTCCGTTACGTAGCCTCGCGGATAACCAGCGATATAATAGCATAGCCCTAAACAAATTAAAGCAAATAAAGAGATGAGTATAGATGGTCTTTTTTCAGCTGGTATTTTCTTGTTCCCTTTAATAAGGTGGGCTGTTTTTCGAGTACGAATAAACATTGGTGTAAACGTAGAAACGATTAAAAATAAAATGATAAACGTTACGGTTGTCACGATAATCGCTTCTGTTGGCCAATATAAATAGAGACCTTTAGCACTTGTTAATTTCGAAGTGACTAATAAGAAAAAGTTAGAAAATACAAGGCCACCTTGAATGCCGATAAAGATAGACAATATCCCGATTATCATATTTTCAGTAAATAACAGTCTTTTTAATTGTCGCTGTGAGATACCGAGAATTGTGAGTATCCCGAATTGCTGCTTCCGTACATTTAAAAATGTTCCAATTGAATATAAGAGAAAGAAGAACGAGAACATAACAATCACAAGCTGTGCTGTACTAGCTAAGTTCATTAGAGGATCACGTTCTTGAAAGTTTTGTACACTCTGTAACCGCGGGTGATACGCGTATACAGTAAATGAAAAGAAAACCATGATAGAAAAGGCACTACTGACAAAGTAGGCGAAATATGCTTTCGAATTACGCGAGACATTTTTAAATGCAAATTGCCAAAATGTCATCCACGTCTTCCTCCTAATAACGCTAGAACATCTAATATTTCTTGATAAAATTTCTCGCGATATAATCCGCGGTGTAGTTCGTTGTAAAGCTCGCCATCTTTAATGAAAATGACGCGGTTACAATAACTTGCTGCAAACGGATCGTGCGTAACCATTAAAATCGTTGCATCTTCTTCTTTATTTAATTTCGTAAATAGCTCCATTACGTCAATTGCTGCTTTTGAATCTAAGTTCCCTGTTGGTTCATCAGCAAGTAGAAGTGAGGGATGATGGATAACAGCACGTGCTACTGCGGTACGCTGTGCTTGTCCTCCAGAAACTTCAAAAATACGTTTGTCCAAAATATGATCAATTCCAAGCTTTTTTGAAATGTTATCAAGCTTTTCATCCATTTCTTTTAACGGAACATTATCTAATGTTAAAGGTAGTACGATATTTTCACCGATTGTTAGTGTATCTAGTAGATTAAAATTTTGGAAAACAAATCCTAACTCTTGGCGGCGGAAAATGGCTAACTTCTCTCTACGAAATGTGTGCGGTTTTTTTCCATTAATAACGACATCACCAGAAGTAGGGGAATCAATTGTAGAAATAACGTTTAAAAACGTAGATTTACCGCTACCAGATGGCCCCATGATAGCAACAAATTCACCTTTATCTACGTGTAAATTTATATTTTTTAAAGCGGTATGAGGTACTTTTCCCTCATACACTTTTGAGACGTTTTTTATGTGTAATACTTCTTCCATAATAATCACCTTTCTATTCTCTAAAACTTAATGTGTTGTGATAATTTTTGCATATAGAAGGAACGAATTAAAAGGAAAAATAGAATTTCAACCGTTCCAAAAATCATAAGTACGACTGTAATCTCAGCGAAAAACGAGAGATGTAATATTTCTTGTAGCATCTTTGTCGCAAACATCGTATGGATCGATGACATAATGTAAGGCACGAAGAAAAGAATCGCAAGCTGAATTGTCGCTGAACGTTTCATTTCAGTCTCAGTTAAGCCAATTTTCGTAATCGTTATATATTTTTCTTGCTCATTTGTTAAATCTGTATACATTCGGAAGTAAAGAACACTGCCAGCACCGATAAAGAAAATAACCCCTAGGAAAGTACCAATTAAGAAGAACGAAGCGACATTTAGTTTTGTTTTATATAGAGAATCGCTCGCTTCACTTGCATGGAACGGTGGATGCTCTGCTTGAATCGCTGCATTGTCGTTATCGATTTTTGTTATAAACGCTGAACCGATATTATGTGCTTTCTCCCAATCTGTAACCTTGAAGTTATATACACTCATTTGTTTGGAAACGGTGGATAAGGCTTCTACATTTTCATCAGATAGTATGAGTACTTGGTATATTAAGCTGTTTGGGAATGGGTTATAACTTTTATATTCTTTCACTTGTAGTTGTAAATTGTTTTGAGTAAGTGTAAGAGTATTTTTCTTGTCTTTATTGTGAAGTGTTCCAATAACTTGATCATCTAAGTCTTTCATAAGGATATAAGATTCATTCTTATTCACCGTGAGTTTTTCCCAATTTAACGCCTTAGCAAGTACATTATAGTCACTTTGTTTAATTGCGTAATAGAGCTGTGTGTTATCTTCAGCTGAAGATACTTCATATATATCTGTTTTAAATTTTGTATAAGTAAAGTGCTCTTCATTAAATTTCTGCTCTAACCAGTTTAAATGTTCATCAGCTAATGTATTTTCAGTATGTGATAAATAAGTAAACGGGAAAGGGTTTTGTCTAATCGCATCAAACTTTGTAAATTTCCCGAATCCATATAAGAATGTAATCATTGTAAAAGCGAGCGTCGATAGCATCGCCACAATAAAGAGCATATTAATATTCGTACGAATGCGTGATGCTAAATCAGAAATCCAAAGCATATTAATTCGTTTCATATAAAACGTTCTTCGCATTTTTAAAATACGAATAAGTAAAAAACTAATTTGTGAAAAGAAAAAGTATGTTCCAGCTGCAATAAGCGATGGGATGACAAATATACTAGAGATGGCATATAAAAGCCCAATGATGTCACCTAGCGACATAAAATACAGCGGATTTGCGGCTAACGCATATCCACATATTAAACACATCGCACCAAATAGAGAGATGAGAACGGATGCTTTTCTTTCTTTTTGTTTTGTTCCTTCTTTTAAAAGACGTACGGCTTTTCTCGTACGAATGAGCATGGGTGTAAAAGATGATACGAGAATGAAGAGCCCAAGAAAGATGATGATAGTTAAAACGATAGCACTTGTAGGCGGATATAAATATAAACCAGGTACGTGTGTAATTTTGGCGGTAACTAATAAAAAGAACTGTGAAAAGACGACTCCAAGTTGAATGCCAAAAAATATAGAAAGAGCACCAATTAACATATTTTCTATAAATATGAGTCGTTTTAATTGTTTTTGAGATATGCCAAGTACTGTTAAAATCCCGAACTGTTTTTTTCGTACTTTTAAAAACGTACCGATTGAATACAGTAAAAAGAAAAATGAAAAGAACACAATGACAACTTCTGAAATTGTCATTAATATGTTCAGAGAATAATTCACGTCTGTCATATGCAATTTAGGATGAAATAAATAAACTGCAAATGAGAAAAAGATTGCGATGGAGAACGCACTGCTTACAAAATAGGCGAAATAAGCTCTGGCGTTCCGCGTCACGTTTTTAAATGCAAACTGCCAAAATGTCATTCACCTAGCCTCCTAATGGGGTGAAGATGAGAAGAGCATAAGAAATACTCTTTTCATCAAGTTTGTTTTAAATATTTTGTCCACTCGTGTACTGTGATAATTTTTGCATATAAAGTGAACGAATAAATAAGAAAAATACGATTTCAACGAATCCAAAAATAATAAGAACGGCTGAAACTTCTTTGAACAGAGATAAACCAATTACATCTTGTAGCATTTTTGTTGCGAACATTGTATGAATGGATGCCATAATGTACGGAATGAAAAATAAAATACTAAGTTGAATGGTTGCAGATCGTTTCATCTCTGTATCTGTTACACCGATTTTAGAAATCGTTATATATTTCTCTTGTTCGTTCGTCAAATCCGTATACATTCTAAAGTAAAGAACGCTACCAGCTCCAATGAAGAAGATAACTCCTAAAAATGTCCCGATTAAGAAGAATGCGGCACTACCAGATGTTATTTTGTATAACGATCCTGCTGATTCAAAGGATCGAATAAGAGGTCCTTCATACTGGGATTTATTTCGATCTTTTTGCACCTTTTCTATAAAATTATCAGCAATTTCATATGTCTGTTCCCAGTTTTGAATTTTGTAATTGTATGCTGATATATGTTTTACGGTGTTAGGTAAGTTATTTACGATAATATCAGGCAACACTATCGTTTGATATGAAAAGTCAGATGGGATTGCGTTTACATGCTCATAGCCTTTCACTCGTAATTTCGTATTTGTACTAGAGAGTGTAATGTAATCTCTTTTGTAGCTTTGCTCAAATTCGTTGAATATGGTGATATAAGATGTCCCTGTTAGCACATATGCTTCGTTATCATCCATAAATAGTTGTTTCATTCGTAAAGAATCTGCAAGTTTGTTATAGTCACTTTGCTTAATTGCGTATACGTCATTATAAATGGCTATATCTTTATCTTCTTTTAGTGGTGTTTCATATATATCAGCTTCTATTTTTTGATAAGGGAAATGCTCTTTTTGTAATTGTTGCTCAAGCCAATTTAAATGCTCTGTAACAAAAGGGTTCGCATCATAAGAAAAATAAGAAATTGGAAAAGGAGAAGTTCTATTAACTTCTAGCTTAATAAATTTCCCGAATCCATATAGAAACGTAATCATTGTGAAAGCGATCGTAGATAGCATCGCTACAATAAAAAGCATATTAATATTCGTTCGAATACGGCTCGCTAAATCCGAAATCCAAAGCATATTAATCCGTTTCATATAAAACTTCCTTCTTTTCTTTAAAATATAAATCAGTAAGAAACTAATTTGTGAAAAGAAGAAATATGTTCCGATTGTAACAAGCATTGGGATAACGAAAATACTTGAAACCATATATATAACACCGATTTGCGGGCTTACTGATACGAAATATTTAGGATTTCCAGCTAACGCATAACCACCAAATAAACAAATCGCACCAAATAATGAAACAAGTATGGAGGGTTTTCTTTCTTTTTGTTTTCCACCATTTGTTTTTAAAAGGTGTACCGCTTTTTTTGTACGAATAAGCATTGGTGTGAATGCAGATACAATGATAAAAAGACTAAGGAAAACAATGGTTGTTAAAATAAACGCGTTAGTAGGACCGTATAAATATATTCCTGGAACATGCGTAAGTTTGGCTGTTACTAATAAAAAAAATTGAGAAAAAACAACTCCAAACTGCATGCCGAAAAAGATAGATAAAATCCCGATTAACATATTCTCCATAAAAACAAGACGATGTAATTGTTTTCTCGATATTCCTAAAATGGTCAAAATACCAAATTGTTTTTTTCTAACTTTAAAAAAAGTACCAATAGAATATAGTAAAAAGAAGAAAGAGAAAAATACAATTACTACTTCTGAAAATATCATTAATCCTGAAATTTCAGAGGTCATGCTAAAATTTTGTAATTTCGGATGAAACAAATAAACAGCAAATGAAAAGAACACAGCAATGGAAAAGGAACTACTTACAAAGTAAGCAAAATAAGCTCTTGAATTACGCGTTACATTTTTAAATGCAAATTGCCAAAATGTCATAGATTATACCTCCGGCTAGAAGATATAGAAGTAGTTGTATTGCAAAAAATGTATGAGATTGAGTTCTCATACATTTTGCTTGCATATGTTACGATCATGCTTCGGTCACCTTCTCCGTATGTTCTGCTTGATTATTTGCAGCGTTGTGGAAGATGATTTTAATCGTCGTTCCTTTACCAACTTCAGAATCTAGTTTGACAGAGTGACCTAAATAATCACAAATTTTACTTACAATATAAAGTCCCATACCAGTAGATTCTCCGAATGCGCGACCGTTTTTCCCAGTGTAAAACGGTTCAAATACTCTTCGAATATCTTCTTGCGGAATACCAACACCTTCATCACGAACTTCTAAAATAATATCTTTTCCGTTTCGATAAGCAGATAAGAAAACTTTCTTTCCGCGTTCACCAGAGTAACGAACAGCATTTGTCATTAACTGATAGATGATAAATTTTAGCCATTTCGCATCAGAAGCAACTTTTAAATCAGAATGGACTTCTAAAACAGGGAAGACACCATTACGAATGAATAGTTCTTTTAATCCGTTAATATTTTTTGTTACCGTATCTTTTAATGAAATCGTCTCGACATGGAAATCTTCATGGAAGTTATTTAACCTAGCCATGTATAAAGCCATATCAAGCCCTTGGTTTAGACGCTCTAATTCTTTTTTAAACTTTGGAATTAAATGCTCGTCTTCCATTTCTAGCACCATAAGCTGCATAACAGAAACAGGTGTCTTCATTTGATGTACCCAATGGTTAATAAATAATTGATGTTCTTGTTGTTTTACTTCATACGATTGTAGTTCTTTTTGGAAGAGGCGGTACTGCGTACGCACGAGTTCATTGACACCGTGAGGCATCGGAGCAGTCGCTCTTTCAATAAACGCATCTTCCATTTTTTCTGGTTGCTCACTTAATCTATGGTACATTCTACGATTGCGAACGTAACGATAAGCGAGGAAACAAATAAATAAGTATAAACTTAAAACAACGAAGTAAAATTTATTGTTTTGAAATCCATCTACTGCATCATAAAGAACGAAGATGATACCGAAGTTTAATACGTACAGTAGGAAAAATGCAAAATGATCACGTAAAAATAGCTTCATGCTTATTCACTCCAAGTTGCGTTAAAGCGATATCCAAGTCCACGTACTGTTTCAATAGAGTTCTCAATACCAAGCTCATTAAACTTTTTACGAAGACGCGTAATGTTTACGTTCAATGTATTTTCCTCAACGAAACTTTCATCATCCCAAAGCGCAGCTAATAAATCTTCACGGCTCGCTGTACGAGGGAATTTTGATAATAACATTTCTGCTAAAATAGCTTCTTTCTTCGTTAAAAGAACTTGTTCAGATCCAAAATGAATTTCTGGACGTTCTGGAAATAGTTTTAACCCTTCTACTTCAACGATACGTTCAGAAATATTTGGTGCATAATCACCGTAAATACGGCGTAATTGTCCTTTGATTTTCGCCATTACAACGTCGTAGTGGAACGGCTTTGTAATGTAATCATCCGCACCGCTTTCAATCGCCATAATTTGTTCCATCTCACCAGCACGCGCTGAAATGAAAATAATTGGACAAGTAGATTCATGACGAATTTGACGGCACCAGTAGAAACCATCGAATTTCGGTAAGTTTACATCAAGTAAAACAAGATGTGGTTTCACAGCGTTAAACGATTCCATAATATCATCGAAATTCTCCGCTACAACAGCCTCATAACCGTACTTCTGAATGTGAGATTGCAGTAATGATGAAATATTTGGATCGTCTTCAACGATTAAAATTTTATACATATGTATATTCCTCCTCAAAAAAAACAATTGTAGCTATAGTGTATCATGTGTTTCAAGTCTTTTCATTATGTTGAAAGATAAGCTAGTAAACAGTATAGGTTAAAAGTTAGAAAAGTAAAAAGTATTATAGGAATAATTCAATATATTTTCCTTTTAAATATATGAATGAATAAAAAGTATTATATTTTTTATGAAATTTGGAACTTTATTTTGCTTACCGTCCAATATATAGTGAGAACATCGTTAAGGAGGGGGCACTACTTGGCAAGTAATGAAGATATACATATTTGGATAGAGCGTTTACTAAAAGGTGACGAGGAGGCTTTTGAATTTATATTTAACTTAACGAGTCAGAGAGTCTATGAAACCGTCTTTGCTATAGTTAAAAATCGGCATGATACAAATGAAATCGTAAATGAAATCTACTTTCAACTTTGGAAATCTATTTCAACATATGATCAATCTAGACCGTTTCTATTTTGGTTGAATGGAATTGTTTACAAACAGATTAGTCAATGGAGAAAACACATATGGAAGAGGCTGCGCTTATTTGAAAAACAACAACTAAGTGATGAGACAGTTGTAGAAGTTCCAGAAAAAGTATTATTAAGAAAAGAAACAGAAGAGCTGCTTTCCTTTTTAACCTGCGTAATCTTTAGATTTTATTCAATATAGAGTAATTGGCGTAGGGTACAAAATAAAAAAGGGCGTATAGATGATTGACAATTAACTAAAATCATTTTAACATTTAGATAAATATCTAAATGTCTAATTAATGAGGGGAAGAAAGACATTGAATCAAGCATTCAAAGCATTAGCAGATCCAACAAGGCGAAAAATTTTAGATTTATTAAAAGAAGGCGATCTAACCGCTGGTGAGATCGCTGAACATTTCAATATGACAAAACCAAGTATTTCACACCACTTAAACGCACTTAAAAATGCTGAACTTATTCAAGATGAAAAGAAAGGGCAATTCGTTGTGTACTCTTTAAACACAACGGTCTTTCAAGATTTGTTGACTTGGGTGTTTACATTTACGAATAAGGGGGAAGAGGGGAAATGAAAAAACATCTTTTTGCAATCTTATTAATCGTTATAACTTGTTTAGCTTGGGCGTTTGCTTGGCCGCATTTGCCGGATACAATTGCGACACATTGGAGCGGCGGTAAGGTAGATGGCTATTCGTCTAAATTTTACGGAATGGTTTCTATGGTCGGAATTATGATTGCATTATATATATTTCTAAATGTGATACCAAAGATTGATCCAAGGAAAGCAAATTACGAGAAATTTTCTAAAGCCTTTATGATGATGAATAATGGGGTACTATTGCTACTATTTGTAGGAAATATAGATATTATTACAAGTGGATTAGGATATAACTTATTCATTAATCGGGTGCCTGAATTATTAGTTGGTGTTTTATTTTTAGTAATGGGTAATTATTTACCACAGTGTAAGCCAAACTTTTTTGTCGGGATGCGTAATCCATGGACGTTAAGTAATGAAGAAGTATGGCGGAAAACACATCGGTTTAGCGGAAAAGTATTTGTGGCGTTAGGAGTTATTATGATTATAAGTGTTTTCGCTCCGGCTGATTGGAGAACTTATATAATGCTTGGGATTATAGTAGTTGCTGTCATTATAACGAATTTATATTCTTACGTTTTGTATAAAAAAGAAATACAAATGTGAGTTATATTAGTCAAATTTTATATTTATAGTTTCTATGTGTTAAGGGATTTTAATACTCAGTGGGAATAATGAAAAGCTCACTGAGTAAATTTTTCGTTTTAAGGTCTGAAAATTCAATCGAAAAGGTGATTTGGGGGGGATTTACATGTTAGAAATTATAAATTTTAGCAAGACATATAAAGACGGTAAGAGAGCAGTTGATCATTTGAATATTGCTGTTAAAGCAGGGGATATCTTTGGATTTATTGGACATAACGGTGCGGGGAAAAGTACAACAATTAAGTCGTTAGTAGGAGTTATAGATTTTGAAGAGGGTGAAATTTTTATTGATGGACATTCAGTAAAAAAGGATCCGATTGCATGTAAGAGAGTAATGGCGTATATTCCTGATAATCCAGATTTATATGAGCAATTAACAGGAATTCAATATTTGAACTTTGTTGCGGATGTGTTTAAAGTGCCTGCGAGGGATCGGGAAGAACAGATACAGAAGTATGGGGATGCTTTTGAGATTACACCGTACTTAGGGGACTTAATATCTTCTTATTCACACGGTATGAAACAAAAAGTAGCGATTATATCGGCGGTTTTACATAAACCAAAATTATTAGTTTTAGATGAACCTTTCGTTGGTCTTGATCCAAAGGCAGCCGTAGTATTGAAAGGTATTATGAAAGAGCTTTGTGAAAAAGGAAGTGCGATTTTCTTTTCTACGCACGTTTTAGATGTAGCTGAGAAGTTATGTAATAAAGTAGCGATGATTAATAGAGGGAAATTAGCACTTTCAGGAGAAGTAAATTCTTTAATTAAGGAAGGCTCATTGGAAGAGCTCTTTATGAAGGAGCTTGCTAATGAATACTAATAGTTTAGGTCTTTTGAAAATTCGGTTGATAACGCAGCTCGGTTTAAACACCTTTAAATACGAAAAAGATAAGAAAAAGAAGCAGAATAAGATTTTGCTGACAGCATCTATTGCTCTAGTTGGTGTCATGTTAATGTTATATTGCGGAGCTTCGGCATATGGGTTGGTAAAACTAGGAATGAGTGAAATTATTCCCGTCTATGCACTAGTTATTAGCAGTGTATTAACGTTGTTTTTCACTATATTTAAGGCAAATGGAGAAATTTTTGCTTTTAAGGATTACGACTTTTTAATGTCATTGCCGATTCGCGTAAGTACTGTTATTGCAAGTAGATTTTTGTATTTATACCTGCTGAATACAATCTTTTCAATCATAATCATGCTACCAATGGGAGTTGTGTATTGTATACATGAAAATCCATCAGTTTCTTTTTACTTTATGTGGTTCATCAGTATGTTTATCGCATCTTTAATCCCAACAACAATCGCAGCAATCTTTGGAGCTTCGATTACGGCAATCGCTTCTAAATTTAAAAATACGAATAAAATAACTACGATTTTAAGTTTTATAGTAATTATTACATTCGGTTCCTTTATGCTAAAAAACGGAAATGCTCAATATAGCCTTAATGATATGAACGGAATTGGTGCAATTGTTTCGGAGCAATTAACTAAAGTGTATCCATTAGCTAACATGTTTCAAAAAGCAATTGTTAATGCTGATATGGTAGCTTTCATCTTATTTGTGGGGATATCAGTGATTTGGTATTATCTTTTTGTAAAAATACTTTCGTTAAAATATAAGCAAATAAACACAGGGATCACCACTTATCATATGCTTTCAAATTATGAGATTAATAGCATGAAAAAAGAGAGTGTATTGGTCGCATTGTATAAAAAAGAGCTGACACGTTTCTTCTCTTCTACAGTGTATGTTATAAATAGTGGAATGGGAGTCGTGATGGCGCTAGCTTTCTCGCTAGCTATAGTTGTAGTAGGACCAAGCCAATTAATAGCGTATCCTGGAATTGAGCCCCTGTTGCAAAAGATTGCCCCATTTGCTATTGCAGCAGCGATTTCGATGACATGTACAACATGTGTGTCATTGTCTTTAGAAGGAAAAAATGTATGGATTATTAAATCATTGCCTATAGCGCCAAAGGTGATTTATGATAGTAAAATTCTTATGAATCTTTCATTGAGTATACCTGCATCACTTATTAGTGCTGTATTACTAATAATCGGGTTAAAGCTAGATGTTTGGAGTTCTCTTTTCATCGTCATAACACCGATAATATATTCATTATTTTCAGCAGTATGGGGGATTTTCATTAATAATCGATTTGGTTATTATGATTGGGTATCAGAAACTCAAGTAGTAAAACAAAGTATAGGATCGTTTGTTGGTATGTTTGGTGGCTTAATTGTGGCGGTTATACCTGCCTTGTTAATTGGTACTGCTACTATCTCGAACTACAGAGTATTTACTTTTGCAGTTATTATAGTGCTTACGATTATTACTATTTTCTTGTATAAGAACGAGTCGAGAAGAAGTATAAAATAAAGGAGCTGCTTTTCCTTTAAAAAGGAAGAGTAGCTTCTTTATTTTGGAAAGGTTAGATTCTTATATTACTTTTTTAAAACAGGTACCCATATTTCACTTCTGAAATTCGGAGAGGATACGTCTTTACTTTCATTCCACAATATCTCTGGTCCTTCCGCTAGTTCATAGTTCGAAGAAGGGAACCATTCAGAATAAATACGTCCCCACACATTTTGTAATGCATCAGGAAATGGATCGACAGCTTCAAATATAGCCCATGTTGAAGCTGCGACTTCAAGTTGCGCGAATTGCTCTGGACAATCTTTCGTTGTGGCTACTCCAATATAGTGATCAAGTTCTCCTTTTTCCTCCATTCTCCCTTCAGAAAAATTAGTAGAGGCACTAATAATTCCAGTAGGTTCAATGTTTGAAAGGGACTTTAATGTTTGAATGGAGTCTGGGTTTAAACTTTTCCACATAGAAGCGATTTCTTCATTTACACCATTGAAAACGATTGATACTCGTTTTGTAATACCTATAATTCGAAATGGCTCTTTTTCTTCAATTCGATAATTCATTTCATTTCCTCCTTGAATGGATAACTGGAAGGTCATTGGTGAATAAGCCTTCAAAGAATGGCTACTATTTCGGGCCTCTGAAGGTGTTATACCGTGCAAGTTTTGAAATGCACGAGCGAATGAATCTGGTGAGTTGTAGCCATATTTTATAGCGACATCAATGACTTTTACATTGCTGTTTTTTAGTTCAAAGGCAGCGAGAGTAAGACGTCTACAGCGAATATAATCAGATAGTGATATGCCTGCTAAAAACGAAAACATTCTTTTAAAGTGATACTCAGAACAGAGAGCTAGCCTCGCAACTTCTTTAAAATCAATTTCATTCGTAAGGTTACCTTCAATATAGTGCATTGCATTATTCATATTTTTAAGTGAATCCATATTATGACCTCCTCTGTACATAGAATAACAGGAACGAAATAACCCCATCCGACATTTCGTGCACAACTTTGTAGGTGCATTTTTTACCTTACAAAATTGTAATGTTCCTGTAAGGAGAATGAATGGATGGTATGATATCCCAATGTTATAGTAGCAAAGTACTTTAATTCATTATGTTAACTTTTTGATGTCTTTACTTATGTGCCTTACATAACTGTCATGTTTGTGTAAGAAACATCGATAGTGGCAAGAGTAGAGAGTGTATATAGTTGAAAATAGAGAATAGAAGAAATGAGGGATGTCGAGATGAAAACAGTGTTAGAAGCAAAAAATATCGAAAAAGTGTATGACACGGGTGGTAATAAATTTGCAGCGTTAAAAGGTATTAACTTACAAGTAAAAGAAGGTGAATTCGTTGGAATTATGGGACCTTCTGGTTCTGGTAAGACGACTTTACTAAATGTTCTTTCTACAATTGATAATGCGACGAACGGTGAAATTTTAATTGATGGAAAAGATATTGTGAAGATGAATGATGATAAGTTAGCGTTATTCCGCCGCGATCATTTAGGTTTCATTTTCCAAGATTATAATTTATTAGATACGTTAACAGTGAAAGAGAATATCGCTTTACCACTTGCGTTATCAAAGGTGAAAGCGAGTGAGATTGATCGCCGCGTTCTTGAAATCTCAAAGAAATTCGGTATTGATCATATTTTAAGTCAGTTCCCATATCAAGTGTCGGGTGGACAGAAGCAGCGCTGCGCAGCATCACGTGCAATTGTTACGAATCCAAGTATGATTTTCGGAGACGAGCCAACTGGAGCGCTTGATTCTAAATCTGCAACAGATTTACTTGAAAGTATGAAGTCATTAAATGAATATGATAACTCAACAATTTTAATGGTAACGCATGATGCATTTGCAGCAAGTTATTGTAAACGAGTTATTTTCATTAAAGATGGTGAACTATATAAAGAATTGCACCGCGGTGAATCAACGCGTAAACAGTTCTTCCAAAAAGTCGTTGACGTAATGTCTTCTATTTCTGGAGGTATGGCCGATGACCTTATCTAGCATTGCCCTCCGCAACATACAGCGGAACTTTAAAGACTACTTTGTATATTTCGCATCTATGATTTTTAGTATTGTTATTTATTTTACATTTAAAGCACTGCAATATAATTCACAAATGGAAAAAGCAGCAGAAGCTTCTAAAAAGATTAGTGGTGCATTTCAAGTTTCCAGTGTGATGCTTATCATTTTCGTAGCAGTGTTTATTATATATTCGAACGGATTCTTTACACGTAAACGTAAAAAAGAAGTTGGCTTATATTCGTTATTAGGTATCCGTAAAAGACAAATTGGTAAAATGCTCTTTTATGAAAATATGTTAATGGGATTAATGTCATTAGTAATCGGGATTGCAATCGGTAGTGTCCTTTCAAAATTATTCCTTGAGTTATTAGTAAATATGATGGGATTAAATTTAAACGTTCATTTTGAAGTACCAATGGCAGCAATTATTGATACAGCAATTATTTTCTTTGTGATTATTTTATATACATCACTCCAAGGATATCGTTTAATTTATCGCTTTAAGTTAATTGAACTTTTCCGCGCAGAACGTGAAGGAGAAGCACTGCCAAAAGGATCTGTCATTATGGCGTTAATTTCAGTTTTCTTAATCGGCTCAGGTTATTTCTTAGCGTTAATGTTTATGAAAGCAGTTATGTATGCAAACTTTATGGCAGTCGCACTTTATATATTACTTGCGACAGTATTAGGTACGTATTTACTATTTATGTTCTTTACAGTATTCGTATTGAAACGTGCAAGAAATAATAAATCATCGTTTTATAACGGTATGAATATGGTAACGACGTCACAGTTACTATATCGTATTAAAGGAAATGCAAAGTCACTTGCGACGATTTCTATTTTAAGTGCGGTAACATTAACAGCGGTTGGTACGTCAGTTACGATGTATTACAACACATTTACACAATCAAAAGCAGCTATGCCATACAGTTATTCTTACGAGAAAAAAGATGCAGAGCTTGATAAGAAAGTAAATGCGATTTTTGCAGAAGAGAAGAAAGATCATCCGATCAAAGATCAAGTTGAAATTGAGACAGTTCCTGTAAAAGGGAAGTTTGAAGGAGATAAAGTTGATTTCATTCTTAATATGAATTACACGATTTCAGAGAAATATCAATTTATGTCTCAATCTGAATTTAACAAGCTTGCTAAAAAAATTGATGCGGAAACAGTGAATGTAGCTACTGGCGAAGCATTTATATATGATAGTTCTTATATGGAAGGGTATGAGTTTAGCCCCGAATATAAAGGAAATAAAGCGGTATTCCAAATTGAAAATGAAACGAAGACGTTGAAAATCCAAGGTGCAAATAATAATGCAATTACAAACTTAGGTGAACTAGTTGTTGTCGTTTCAGATGAAATGTATGAACAAGCGAAACAAGCATTTGGAACACGTATTGTAAAAAATATTGATGTAAAAGATGAAAGAAACAGTAAAGTGTTAACGGAAAAATTAGCAAAAGTGATGCCAACTGGTGTATCAGAAATGGCACCACCATTTAGAGACTTCTATACTGGTTTCCATATGGGACTGGAAGCAACTGGACTAATGATGTTCATCGGACTATTCTTAGGTTTAGTCTTCCTATTAGCGACAGGCTCAATCATTTACTTTAAGCAGCTTACAGAAGCAAGTGCTGACCGTGATCGTTACATTGTCCTTCATAAAGTCGGGGTAACGAAACAAGAAATGAAAAAAGCTATTGCAAAACAAGTGAGCTTTATCTTTGCAATTCCACTAGTAATCGGAATTCTGCACAGCTTGTTTGCATTAAAAGGTTTAGGGAACATACTGCCATTTGAAATTATGATTCCGCTTTTAATTAGTATTGGAGTATATAGTGTTATTTATATTGGATATTACTTCATCACAGTTCGTTCTTATTATAAAATCGTGAGTGCGAAGTAATAAAGGGACAGCTATCGTAATAGGGATAGCTGTTTTTTTATTCTTCATAAAATCTTAAGAAACTTCCTCAATTTTTATTAAGAAACGATAGTTATACTTAGAAACAAGTTAAAAACTATTGAACGAATGGGGAGAAGGTTACATGCAACTCATAACATTCTTACATGAATTTATTAAACATCCGAAACATACTGGTGCAATTGCGCCAAGTTCAAAAATATTAGCAAAGAAGATGGTAGATGTAATTGATTTTAATAGAGCGAAATGCATTGTAGAGCTAGGGCCGGGTACAGGAGCTTTTACGAAAGAAATTATGAAGAGAAAGAAGAAGGAGACATTATTTCTTCTTATTGAAATTAATGAAGTATTTTTCAAAGAGTTAAAGAGAAAATTTAAAGATGAGCAGAATGTGATTGTTATACATGGCTCAGCGGAAAATATAAAGAAGTATAGGGAACAATTGAATATAGAATGTATTGATTACATCTTATCAGGATTGCCTTTCACTTCTTTACCAGAAGAGGTTTCAAAGCGCATTTTAAACAGCGTAATGGAAACGATACATGAGAATGGAGAATTTATTACATTTCAATATTCACTTGTGAAAAAAGGATTTATACAGCATTTCTTCCCTGAAATTACACTAGAAAAAGTGTGGTTCAATTTCCCGCCAGCTTACGTCTTTAGCTGTAAAAAAGAGCTAAGGAGAGCATATGCATAATGGAGCTAAATGAATTAATGTCATACATTGAGCAGTATGGTTATTGGGCTTTATTTTTCTGTTTATGGTTAGGTATTATCGGTATGCCGATTCCAGATGAAATGATTGTAATGAGCGGTGGATTAGTATCATCGATGGGTATATTGGATTTGATTCCCGCCTTTTTACTAACGTATTTAGGCGTTGTATCCGGCCTTTCTTTAGGGTATATACTCGGGAAAATTTTTGGCATAAAAATACTTAATAAATTGATGAAAAAGAAAAAGACGAAGTATCTTTTAAAATCGCAAGAGATGATAGCAAAATATGGTCATTATACATTAGTTATAAGTTATTTTATACCTGTTGTGAGGCATATTGTACCGTATTTAGTAGGAATGAATAACATGTCTTTTAAAACGTATGCGATTTATTCATATGTAACAGGATTTGTATGGACGTTAGTTTATTTCTTACTAGGTTCTATATTTGGAAAGCATATAGAAGTAATAGTAACACTTGCGACCGAGTACGGTATATATTTTGGTGGCATTGTTATTGTAGTTTGTAGTATTTCTTATATGTATATGCATAAGAAGAATGCCGTAGTGAGTGAAATAAAGCAACATTCATAGTTTGGTAAATGATGCTGGAGGAGATTTTGTGAGTAAAGGAACGATACTTATCGTGGACGATGAGAAGGAAATTAGAAAACTTATCGCCAGATATTTAAAAGTGAAATCTAAATGGATTGAAAGTATGAAATAGGAAAAAGTACAAGATGAAGAAATACCCGCTAAAGCAAAAGAAAAAGTAACAATAAAACATGCTGATTTATAGAAATGATAAGTCGGATTTGATAGAAAAAGTAACGAGAAAAATTTGAATGTTTTGGGGTTTTGTGGTGATTTCTAAATTTTTTATAAAGAAGATAAAGTTTATCATAACTTTATTTAAACTGCATTTCTTCTGTGTACGATGACTAGTATTCTATAGTATGTAGATAAAAAATAGTAAGGAGTAGCAGGATAATTAAGCAGGTTTCTAAGAAGAAAATATTATTATTTCTTTCAATTATTCTTTTGGCTTTATTGGCGGTGTATGTATGTACAAATAATAAGCATGTCCAAAATATTGTTCATAATATAGAAGACATTTATAAAGTATATAAAGAGAATCAAGCATTGAAAGGGAAAATTGAACATCAAGAATCATTAAAGGGTAAAGTGCAAATGTTAAGTGAGGAGAAAGAAAATCTTACTAAACTTATCAATAAAACGAAAGAATTAAAGGAACAAGGAAAATACAATCTAATTCAAGCTACAGTAGTAAGGCGTGAAGCAGAAGATTGGTATGGAAAAATCTCTCTTGAGAGAGGGGCACAACATGGTGTAAAGGTTGGTATGGCTGTTATTACAGTGAACGGTTTTATTGGAAAGGTAGATAGTGTAGATCAATATACATCTGTTGTGAAATTAATTACGAGTGATGAACGAACGAATCGTTTAGCAATCACCCTTCAAAATAATTCATCCATTTTAGGATTTGTTACAGGGTATGATAAGAAAAAACAGGCCCTTCGAATTGATAATATCCCATCAGATAAAGTGAAAGAAATAAAAATAGGTGATAGCATTATTACCTCTGAATTGAGTCAGAAAATACCACCAGGTCTTGAAGTAGCAGAGGTACTAGAACAAGAACAAGATCAATATGGTCTTACTTATACTATTTATGCAAAACCAAAGGCGAATTTATATGATTTAGAATATGTTATTTTAATACAACCTAAATAATAGTTTTATATAGAGTCCATCAGAGGTGGATTAGAAACGAAGAGAATTAATGTAAAGTAAAGAGTGAGAGGGATAAGGAAAGGTAAAACGGTACTAAATTTAATAACATGTGGGTATATCTTTATATCGTTGTTATCTTATCTTTATCTCGGACAATTATAATGAAGAGGTAAACTGATGATAAGTGCAAAGTTATTAAGTATTACAGAGGGGCTTTTTTTGTCCATTTCTAATGTTAATGATTTATATAACTTTTTAAATAGACTAGAAAACCTATAAAATATCCTTCGAATTTATATTTATAAATATATTATTTAAGTGTGAGAATATTGATGTCATCTTCGTGAGAACAAAGTAAAGGTATATGAATCGGATTGTGAAACTAATAATATTAATATAATGATTTTCAGGTAGTATACATTACAAAAATGTAAGGATAATGTAAGAGGAATCAATATTGCTGTTTGTCGGGAAAAGATAAAATGATAGTTAGTGGCTATGAAAATAGCATGATCGTAGCACTAGCCACATGACAGGAGGCAATATGAAAGCTTTAATATTTGAAGAGAACGTTGTACAAAGAGGGGATAGTAAAAAGGTGAATGTAGTATACCACGCTGTAGAGAATCGTGGGTGTAAAGTGTGTTATTAAAACTTTCTATTTCCAGTATGAAAAAAATGATAAAGGATTACATCGTTTTACTAATAGGTCTTGTAATCTCAATTTCTATTTTTTATATGTTTCAAACGCTTGCGTTAAATAAAGAGTTTACAATGAATAACAGTATTATTGGTTCAATTGTATTTGTATTTCAAATAGGCTCTGTTTTGGTAGCGTTTATTACATTCTTTTATATTTTTTATGCAAACTCTTTTCTACTTTCACTCCGGCAGAAAGAGCTTGGTATGTACCTTGTATTAGGGGCGAAAAAGAGTAAAATTAGTCAACTTTTATTTTTTGAGACGTTCATTATGGGAATGATTTCACTAGTGCTAGGTAGTGTATTCGGAGCCATTCTTTCTAATTTCGTTAGCAAATTTCTAACGAAACAATTGGAAATTTCAGCGGAAGGTTATCAAGCATTTTATGGTCCTGCATTCAAAATAACATTTATATTCTTTAGTGTGTTATTTCTACTTACATCCGTTGTGAATGTGATTCGTATAGCACTTAAAACAGAACTAGATTTAATTCGTACAGAGGAGCAAACGGAGCGCATACGAATGAAAGGACCAGCCACAATATTGTTACTTTTATGTAGTTTGCTAGGACTAGGTGTAGGGTATTATTTCGTACTCTTCGTAGGAATAAAGGGCGCTGGAGCCATTATGCTTCCACTATTCACGATTACAATCGGGACATATCTTATATTTATTTCGTTCTTACCTATGATTGTTAACAGGTTAAAGAAAACGCGCTATTTAAATGAGAAGAAATTAAATGCATTTACATTTGCACAATTGCAGTTTCGTGTAAGTAGTTTGGCGAAAATATTAGGCACGGTAACGATGCTAATTGGACTGGGTGTGGGGGCAATGGCTGGTGGCATGTCTTTACAGAAAAACGTAATCCTTACAGCAGAAAGAATGTCAGGTTATGATATTACAATTCATGATCCAGAAGCAGAGGATTATAAAGCTATGGAAAAAATGAAAATTGTAGATAAAAAACAATATAAATATAAAGTTAATAATGAGGCTGTTTACTATTTAAAAGAAGAATTATTGGAGAACCCTCCACTGTTATTTGGAAAGAAAGAGACAACACATATTACTGAACAACTTCCATCTTCGAGCTATAGGATGTTTAAGAGGGAGGAAGTTGATCCATCTAGTTCTACGTTACCACTGAATTGGGATAAGAGTATGGATAGTGATTTTAGATCGAATATTTCTGTATATGATCGTAAACCTGTCTATATCGTCGATGAAAAACGTTATGAAGCGATCCAAGGGAATGAGCATACATTTTTTATTGCTAAAGTAGATAATATTTTAAGGTATAAAACAGAGTTAAAAGAGATGGATGATCGTCAAATCGAAAAAATAGCCGCTACTATTAATAAGCCTAAGGAAGATGTATATTTACCGACAAACTATAGTGATTATGAATCTATGCTTGCCTTTTCAAAAGGAACTTCCTTTATGGGATTCTTTTTAGGCCTTGCTTTTTTAGCTATGATGGCAAGTTGTTTAATGTTTAAGATCCTTTCTGGAGCTACGAAAGATATAGGGCGTTATGAGATGCTTCGGAAAATTGGGGTACGTAAAGAATTACTTATAAAATCTATGTATAAAGAATTAGGCATTGTATTTCTATTTCCAGCTATATTGGGTCTTATACACGTTTTGGTAGGAATGAATGTATTTACATTTGTTAAATTTTTTGTGAATCCATATGTGAATATTGGACTTCCGATTTGTATATTTTTAATTATTTACGTTGTTTACTATTTGATCACTATTCAATTATATAAGGGGATTGTCCTCCCAAAGAAAAAATAGAATATAGAATTCAAGGGTCTCAAACTTATTATAGTTTGGGACTTTTGAATATTATTAAGGAGAAATCAAGGAATCCCTCTACTATTTTTAAGGAAATACATCTATACATAGAGATTAGTGTAATTAATTACACTAATTGAATTTTTAAGTGAAATATATCGTATCTGCATCTTATATTTATATAGCTTGTTTAGTCTATAAATACCCCCAAGCTGGTATTTAAAAAAGTATACAGGGAGAAAATGAAATGAGAAAAAAATTTTACCAATTTGTGCGATGGCACTTTTATCAATAGGATATTCATCGTTAGCTAGCGCATCTACTGGAACAACGTCAAAGGGAGAGGTATCAGCACAAGCATTAGAAAAAAAGGAAGCAGAATTTCATGCTTGGCAAAAAGAGGCGTTAGAGAAGAAGAAAGCAGCAATGCAGGAGCAAAAAAAATCATTAGAACGAGCAGAAGCCGTGATTCAGGATCAACAAAAAGAAGTATTAGGGAAAAAGAAAGCAACGATTCAATCACAACAAAAGAATGATATAGAGAAAAAAGAAGTAGCGAAACAATGATGATACCAAGTGCATGTTTTGTGGCATTAGGATCTGTATTTGGATTTATTCGTCGTAAGATTAAAGTATAAAATTTGTATTAGCCTATAAAAAATGGATGAATTAAAAGTGAAACTTGTAAATTTTATTGGATTTCCTTTTATATTAATTTGGTTATTGAGCATATAGGTGAACAGTAATCATTTGGATAGGAACTATGGTTGGAATGAGTTTGAGATATTGAAAAAGCTTTGCGAGGATACGCAAAGCTTTTTGTATAGTTTATTTTCTTTCGATTCACATTGCAAATAAGGAGAAAGAGGATCCTCTATGTTTGAGTTTATAAAAGGTGAAGAGGAAAATTTATTATAACTTTTGTAATAAGCGTTCGCTGCTTTCCATATCTCCTTTACATAAAGGACATTGCGGCTCTTCTTCTAACGAAAAGTTTTTACGCATCCACCCACGGCAGTTTTCTTCTTGGCATTCCCATACAGCAATTGCTTCTGGTTCTTCTACAGGTTTATCATTTTTTCTCCAATACATGTGATCGCTCCCTTAAATTGAAAAGTTTTTCGGAAAAAACAAAAAAGGTTGTTAACGATTTTGTTAACAACCTTTTTATATTAGTTTATTATACTTTATTTTTTGAAAAAATGCGAAGTTTAGTAATTGTTAAAGTATAGCAAAATAAGGATTATAAATCACTGTTGAAAGCTTTGATAATAATTCAATTTGACACGGTGTATGCCCCGTCAACCTTCTCGATATTTTTCTAGCTCTTCTTCATGCTATTGTTTTGTTGACTTTGGAATTTCTATATCATCAATTAGGCGTCGCTGCTGTTGTGTCTTCCAGAATATGCTCGTTGTATGGAAGACTTTTTGTTTTGAAAACACTA
The DNA here is from genome assembly GCF_038008465.1 of Bacillus sp. CH_48. Classification (NCBI taxonomy): domain Bacteria; kingdom Bacillati; phylum Bacillota; class Bacilli; order Caryophanales; family Bacillaceae; genus Bacillus; species Bacillus sp. CH_48. Next base: position 2,172,949 of record NZ_JBBOZF010000001.1, read on the forward strand.
TGAAGTTTAATAAATTTATCCAGCATAAACGGGTAGTAGGGATCCCAGCTCAAAATTTGGTTGGAGCGAAGAAGTTAGGTGGAAATAAAGGTTTTGAATATACAGTTAAAGCTTATGATGAGAAGGGAGAAGAGAAAGAAGTAACAATTGATGGCGTAGATAAATTACAAAAAGGCTCGTACTGGCATGTCATTACAAGAGGGAAGTTTTTACATGATAAAGTAGAAATAGAAGTAGATAAAATTCCTGATGGTGCGAAGGCGAAGTTAGGATTATAAAGATAAAACCGATTCTCAATGTGGGAATCGGTTTTGTTATTTTATGGTAAAATATAGAAAGGGAGTGAGAGATATGCTACTCGTTGTTAGCCTTATATTAATTGGGGTTATGTGCAGTATGAGAATAGTATCCTTACATATGATAGAACGAGAAAAGATAGAAGAGAGAGATGTATATTGTCCAAAACGTAATGCGAAAATTTGAAGAGGAAATTCTGCTCCTTTTTGTTCGAAATGTAATTTAATATTTTAACTATAGGAAATCCGAAATCATTTTGTATGGTTTCGGATTTTTTATGCTGAAAATAGAAGAAATAAAGAGCGGAAAAAAGTTTGAACAAGGGATTGAGTATATGAATATTATTGAAGGATATCCCATTATTATGAAGTATTTCGTAGAGATGGATCGAGAAGTTTTGAGGGTTTTATTACCTGATGAAAGAGGGATTCTTCCTACGAGGCCAGAGTGTGATGAATGTTATAAGACTCAATTGGATGGTATTGAGGAGAGTTGATAAAAAAAGAGCTTGAAACTATTCAAGCTCTTTTTTATGACTATTTATGTCCTAAAATATGCTCAATCTCATGCAAACTTAATTTACTTGCCTTAGCAATCGTTTCAAGTGGTATACCAAGATCATACATATTTTTAATCATTTGAATTTTTCCCTGTTGGACTCCTTCTTTTCGACCTTTTTCAATGCCCTGTTGAATGCCTTTTTCAATGCCTTTTTCAATGCCTTTTTCAAGCCCTTTTTTTATCCCTTGTTCCATCCCTCTTTTTATTCCTTCTGTCTCTGCGTGGGCGAATTTTGCTGCTTCATCCATTAAAACTTTCTCCCTTGCGTCATAGGCTTGTCGGAAAGAAGAATCTTGACTCATACGTTCCCATTTATTTATCGCTTTTTGTAAAATAGGGTCTTGGTTCATAGCAATATCCTCCAATAGTTTAGTTAAGTGCTCATCCTCATTTGCTGAAAGCAATAAAAGCCAACGAACAAATGGATCTTTCCACGGATTTACTTTTTCTTCATACCATTGTTCAGTTAACTTTGGAATTTCTATAGTGTGGATTTCTATGTCGTCACTTAGGAGTTTTTTTGTTGTGTATTCCATAATATGCTCGTTGTATGGAAGGCTGGGTGTTCCGAAAACATTACGAAGTTTAGTAAGTTTATGGTGATGGTTTTGTGAAGTGCACTGTAGGGCATCCCTTTTTGTAGTTGAGATGTGTATAGTCTTCCCCAATAATATAAACTGCGTTTAACCATATCGTGATTATTATTGAGTTGTATTTCTACATTGACTTTTGTTCCTGTGTTTAATGTCGCTGAAATGTCTAAAATAGATAACTTATCCTCTTCATATTCCCTGTGTAAATGTGGATCTTCTAGTTGTAGAGAAGCAATGGGCGACTCTAAAGAATCTTGTAACATAGCGTTTAAAAATGCAATTAGAATATCTTCACTACCATTCGTACCAAACAATTGTTTAAATGCAAAATCAATGCGTAAATTAACTAACTGTTGGTTGAACAAAGTTTGTCCTCTCCCTTATATGAAGGTGCTTCTTTCCTTCATTGTACATAAAAAGAACTAGAGTATGCAAACTAGTCATTCTACTATTTTTTAGTAATATTATTAGAAAATGAAAGGTAAGTATGTTTATGGTATACTCTAGTGAAATTGTAAATAAGGATGCTAATACGAACTGGGAAAATTGGGTGGAGTTTGGTTGTGACTGAAAAAGATAGGAGAAAGAATAATAAATGAAAAGAAGAAGAAAATCTGGAGAAAAAGTACAAATGAGTCATTTTACACTTCCTTTATGCTACGGAAGTGAAGCACCATATTATTATTACGAGGTAGCGCCCCATGAAAGAGAGGGACGCTTCCATTTAACATCAGAACTTTGCGTAATGGACGATGAACATTACTTTATTAGAGGTTGTTTAGAGATTCCTATCATTGATTACCACGAAAATTTCATATGGACTGTGTGGGTATCGCTTAGTAAAGAAAGTTATGATGAAGTATTAGAAAAGTGGGATGAGAGAGGCCGAGAAAATAGTGATCCTTATTTTGGGTGGTTATCTGTAGAAATACCAGTTTATCCAGAAACATTAAATTTAAAAACAAATGTACATATAAGAGAAGTTGGAATGGCACCGTATGTTGAATTAGAGCCAACCGACCATCCTTTAGCGATCGAACAAAGAAATGGAATTACTTTAGACAGAGTTAAAGAAATAGAGGAAATTATTCAACGACATAACTAGATTAGAAGAGAAAAAACGAGTGCTAGCACTCGTTTTTTTCTTTACACAACCGCAGGATTATAAATCATCGTAAAGTGTCCTGGTAATAATTCAATGTGACAAGGTGTATGAAGCGAACTTTCTCCATCTGTATCTACTTCTTTTTCTTCCTCTGTTTCGATATGAATGGATTTCGCTTTTACGTGGAAGATGTCATTTTCATTTGAGTCTTCAAATAATTTCTTTCCGATGTAATCTTTAAATGCTTGAATCCCTGTTGATTTGACTACGAAAATATCAAGTGTTCCGTCATCACATTTTACGTTCGGAATAAAGGATGGAATACCACCAAGATATTCACCATTTCCAACCATGACAAGGACAGCTTCGTCTTCATATACTTGTCCGTCATAAGTAATTTTTACCGGGAATGTTTCAGCATTTTTTACAGTTCGAATTGTACTTAAATAGTAACCGATTTTACCAAGCTTTGCTTTTTCTTCTGCATCGATATTGTTTGATACTTCAGATACGAGACCAATCCCCCAGAAGTTTAAGAAATGTTGTCCATTTGCTTTTGCAACGTCAACTGGTTTTATATGTTCTTTTGTAATAAGTTTTGCCGCTTCTGCAATGTTTTGCGGAACACCAAGTGTGCGAGAGAAGTCATTGCAAGTTCCACCTGGAATAATTGCAAGTGTAGGTCTAGTTTCGAGAGGTGCTAAGCCATTTGTGCATTCAAATACTGTTCCATCACCACCAAAGACGATAATTAAATCTACTTTACTAGCAAACTCTTGGCAATATTTTGTTGCATCACCTTGTTTTTTCGTATGAAGGATATGTAGATCAGGAAAAGCTGCGGCAAGAGGTGGTACGATTTTTGTTAAATTTGTATGTAAGTCACCTTGACCAGCTTTCGGATTTACGATGAGGAGTACTTTTTCAAATTTTGTCTTTGTCATTTTTATTCTCTCCCTTTGTCTTTTACGAATCGTGATAGAAAATAAACTTCCATCAGTAACTGATGGAAGTTTATCCCGCATTAACGGGCATTAAGCCCCCCCACCTCAAAATTCAGCGGAAGCAAAGAAGTTAGGTGGGATCAACTGCCCGTAAAAGCCCGATTGATTCAACTAATAATCAGTGGGGGATGAACAAAACCCGCACTGATTAAAGTTTCACTTTATCCTATTATATTATTCCGTTACAACTGAAGCAATAAATGGTAAGTTACGATATTTTTCCGCACAGTCGATACCGTATCCAACGATGAATTCGTCTGGAATTTGGAAGCCAACATATTCAGCTGTTAAGTCTACTTTACGGCGTTCTGGCTTATCAAGTAATGTACAGAACTTGAGTGCCTTTGGTTTATGCATAAAGAAGTGGTCTTTTAGGAAATGAAGTGTTAAACCAGAATCGATAATATCTTCTACAACAATTACGTTTTTTCCAGTAATGTTTACGTCAATATCTTTTAGTAGTTTCACTTTTCCTGTTGTTTCTGTTTGATTTCCGTAGCTAGATGCAGAAATAAAGTCAATTGTTACATCATTTTTGATGTGACGAATTAAATCAGCAGCAAATACGAATGAACCTTTTAATACTGCGATAACTACGACTTCTTCTCCTTCAAAGTCACGTTCGATTTGAAGTGCTAATTCTTTCACTTTTGCTTGTAATTGTTCTTCAGAAATTAAAGTGTCTTTTATTTCAATATTCATTGTAATCCTCCTACAGTGTAAAACTTGCGAACATTTCGACTGTAAAGGATAGAATAGAAAAAGTCAAAGGAGATAGTAATTTTTTACAAAGATAAAGACAAAATCATCTGATGATATGATATACTAAGTACATTAAGAAAACGCTTCCAAAAAGGGTGAATATGATGAAGAAGAAACAGTACACAAGTGTAACATTTATAAAAGCATTACTTTTAACAATTGTTCTTGGCCTGTTGGCTTACGTAATTGATGTACCTGCGATTCGTATTTCATTAATTGGAATGACTTTAGTGTTAGGAGCAATTTCGCACGGTATGATGTCGCAGCTAAAAGAAGCTGGACTTGATGATATGAGAAATCATATAGATAAAAAGTAAGAAACCTTCATTATATAGAGTGAAGGTTTTTTGTTTCTTACAAAAATGTAAGGTAGTTGTAAGGCAAATCGATAGTTGCATAATAGCATTTTGGATAAACTATGGGTGTAAGGTAAAAGGCAAGCATATTTTAGGTAAATTAAGTTTTAGGCACTCTATATGTGAAAAAGGAGTAGGAGGGCATGGAGAAACGTTGGACGACCTTTTCTTTTTTAGCGACTAGTAATACCGTAATGCTAGATGGAAAAATGGATTTTTTGCACTTGTTTGATCGTGAAGATGATCATTCTTCTTCTAAATTTACAATGAAATGGAATAAATGGAGCGAAAGTTGTAGGTTTGAAGAAGAGGCCCCTAACGAAGAGCAAAAGATTATTTTGACAAACCCTATTAAAGCGTGGGTTGTTCAACGTCGTAAGTGTAACGTCAAAAATCACTTCAAGAAAACTGAGCCGAGACAATTAGTTATCGCTCCGGCCCGTTCTACTTCCAAATCGCGCGAAAGTAACATGTAAATATTGAGACACACACCCGAAAAAAACATCGTATATATTGCGATGTTTTTTTCTTTTTCTACAATGAAATCTTTAAATGAATTATATTTCATCTGCATCTTATATTTATATCTCTTGCTTATTCTAGTAATACATCCGATGCGAGTTGATGTGAATAAAATATAAGGAGAGAATGAAGATGAAAAAGAGACTATTACCAATTTGTGCAATGGCACTTTTAACAGTAGGATATTCTTCAGTAGCGAGTGCTTCAACAGGAACATTGACAAAGGAAGAAGCAGCGCAAATGCAGCAAGATAAAGCTAAAAAAGAAGAAGCAATTAAGGAACAGCAAAAAAGTGAAATAGAGAAAAAGGAAGCGGCACAAGTACAAGAAAAAAATGATATGGCTAAAGAAGAGGAAGCAATAAAAGCTGAGAAAAAAAGTGAAGAAGAGAAAAAGAGAATAGCGCAAGAAAAGTTAAAAAACGATATGGCCAAAAAAGAAGCAGCTATAGAAGCTGGGCAAAAGAATGAAGTAGCTAAAAAAGAAGTAGCCAAGCCAGTTGTACAAGGTGAAAAATTGCCAAACACGGCATCGAATAACGTGGTAATGATGGGATTAAGTGCAGCCCTTGTAGCACTAGGTACATTATTTGGTTTGAATCGTCGCAGTAAGTTTAAAGCGTAAATAAAATATTGTCCTATAAAGAATGGGATAATTTCATATATTAAAAATGGTAGGTTACTCCTACCATTTTTGGCATGGAGGGATGAAACATGAAGTTACTCAATTATATCGGTATCATATTGATGGCTATAGGGCTATTCATGGGATCCTATTACGCTGTGGAATGGTATAAAGGAAAGAGCTCTGCCGGGCAATTAACAGCAGAAGAAATAAAGAGCCTTAAAAATATACAAGATACTCAACTTTCTCATGAAACACCTGTAACCACTCAAGTGCCTTCTTCTCAAACAGAACATAAAGAAGGAGAAAAGGTAGCGATGTTAAACATACCGAAAATAAAGAAGAAGTTTTCTATATATTGGGGAGCGGATGATACGACTCTGAAAAAAGGAGTTGGTATGTTTGTTAGTGATTTAACGACAACTCCATCTGGAGGGGGACATACTGTACTGAGTGGACATCGAGATACTGTATTTACAGATTTAGGAGAGTTGAAAGAAAAGGATACCCTTGTTTTAGAGTATGATAATAAAACGTACACATATGAAATTCAAAAGACATGGATTACTCATGCGGATGATCGTACTGTTATTATAAAAAAAGAAGAACCGATATTAACACTGACAACTTGTTATCCATTTGATTATATAGGGGATGCACCAGATAGATATATTATCGAGGCGAAGTTAACTGGCAGTTATTCAAAATGAAATTATAGTTTCTGAAAGCAGGAGGGGGATATATAAGTTATGTCAAAAAACATTTTAATTGTTGAAGATGAAGATATATTACGTGAAATATTAAAAGATTATTTTTTAAGTGAACAATATGTAGTGTTTGAAGCGAGGGACGGGAAAGAGGCTTTAGTTGTATTTGAAGAAGAAGAAGTTGATTTAGTTATTTTAGATATTATGTTGCCAGAACTCGATGGATGGTCTGTTTGCCGAAGAATTAGGAAGACGTCCGAGGTGCCTATTATTATGCTGACGGCGCGCGTAGATGAAGATGATACGTTACTTGGTTTTGAACTTGGGGCAGATGACTATGTGACGAAGCCGTATAGTCCACCCATTCTATTAGCAAGAGCGAAACGATTATTAGAAAGTAGAAAGGCATCGAAGAAACCTTTAGAGAATGAAGATGATACGTTATCGATTCATGGCATCCAAGTTCATTTTCCGTCACGTACTGTTACTGTTGATGAGGCAGATGTTAGTTTAACGCATACGGAGTTTGAAATATTAGTGTATTTCATGAAAAACCAAGGAATTGTACTAACAAGGGAACAATTAATTTCAAGAATTTGGGGATATGAATTTGCTGGTGATGATCGAACGGTTAATAGTCATATTCGTAATTTAAGAAATAAATTAGGAGAGAAGGCAAAGTACATTACAACTGTAGTACGAACAGGTTATAAATTTGAGGGAAATGTATGAAGAAAGGAATTGTACTAAAATTATTTACTCTTACAACAGCATTATGTATGTTGATTTTAGCGACGATATTTATTGGACAAACGATATTTTTTAAACAATATTATGCGAATCGAAAAGTGGAAGATATTAAAGTGAATTTAAATTCCTTTGAGAAGAATTATCTAAACTACACAGGAAATGCAGAAGGAATTCAGAAACTTGAGCAAGACTTTTTTAGGGAAAATAATACGTGGATTACGACACTAGATCAGAATGGGAATTTAAAACATGTGGATGATTTTTATTTTGAGGTAACGATAGATCGTAGGCAACAAAAGAGCTTTGGACAACAACTATTCAAGATACCCTTATACAATCTCGTCAATATAGAGGAGATTGATAATAAATCATTAGAGCAGTTTTTAGGACAAGAGATTTATTTTTCTGGAGTGAGAAAAGAAGATAGTTTTATTCCATTCTCTTTTTCTTTATCTAAGCAGAATTTAAGTGGATCTAATAAACCGTTAGAAAAAGCATTTCAGGAGAAAATAAAATTAGATGAGGAGAAAAAGAGAGCGGCTGGGGAGCAACTTGCTAAGGAAAAGAAACCAGCCGTACAGGAAGAAGCTGCTCAGGAATTAGGCGTTTACATAGGAGGACGTGTTACAAAAGTACAGTTACCAGATGTAAACGGTCCTGTGAATCCAATTTATAAAAATAGCATATTTTTAGATAATATTAAGGGTTTTCAAACCGATTTATTATTAAAAGAAAGCAATAAAATACGATATACAACACAAACAATAGATTATGAAAAGAATGATATAAAATATAAATTATTAATTAAGCCAATAAAAGAAAAAGACGGATCAGTAGCATATATATATGCAATGGCTTCTTTACAGCCTGTAGATGAAGCTGTACAAATGGTGCAAGATTATTACATATACATCATTGCATTTGTAGTCGTTCTTATTTTTTTAGCTTCGTTTTATTATTCAAAGCAAATTGCCAAACCGTTATTAAAAATAAATGATACGACGAAGAAAATAGCGCATTTAGATTTTACAGAAAAAATACCGATTACTTCAAAAGATGAAATTGGTGATTTATCGAAAAATATTAATATACTTTCTAACAAATTAAATTCTCATATCGGACAGCTTGAACAAGATATTGAAAAGGAAAGAAAGTTAGAAAATACACGGAAAGAATTCATTTCTGGTGTTTCGCATGAATTGAAAACACCGCTGAGTATTATGAAAAGTTGTATTTCCATTTTAAAAGACGGGGTAGCTGAGCATAAAAAAGAGTATTATTTTCAGGCGATGGAGAGAGAAGTAGACAAAATGGATACTTTAATTTTGGATATGCTTGAGTTAGCTAAATTTGAATCTGGTACATATAAAATGAAAAAGTCTTCGTTTTATATTGATACAGTAATTGAAGATATATGTGAACATCTATCTGTGGAAATAGAGAAAAAAGAACTTCATGTTCATAAAAATATACGTTCATTTGAAGTGATTGCAAATCAAGGCCGAATTGAACAAGTCATTGTGAACTTCATTACGAATGCAATACGTTATACACCAAATAAAGAGGATATTATTATTTCGACAATAGATGATAAAGATCGTATAAAAGTGTGCATTGAAAATAAAGGTACTCACATTGAAGAAGAACAATTAGATAAAATTTGGGATCGCTTTTATCGCGTGGATGCAGCTCGGCAGCGTTCACAAGGTGGGACGGGACTTGGGCTTGCTATTTCTAAAAATATTTTAGAATTACACGATGCTGAATATGGAGTAAAGAATACAGGAGACGGTGTATTATTTTACTTTTACTTACCGAAAAAAGCGTAGATAATGCATGCTACGCTTTTTTTAATTTATTTTCATACTATCTTTACCTAATCTTTATTTTTAAACGATATAATCTGGTTAGAAAACGAGGTTATGTAAGGAGTCGATGAACCGTGCATAGCAATTGGCTAAGTATAATGGTATTTATTTTCTTTTGTGCATTTATTGTATTTTTAATTGATATTACGATATGAAAAAAGAGCGCTCATTAAGCGCCCTTTTTTTGTGTATTCATTTGATAAGCACTGATGCTTTTGAATAAACGTGGTGAAGTGATAAATAAAAATATAAGTAAAACGGTACATAGAATATAGGAACCAATCATTGTACTACCGTTAAATATTAAAGAATATAGAACTGCTGATTGTCCTTTTGGTGCATATTGTCCCCAGAAAATGATACCAGCGATAAAGTGACAGAAGTAACGAGCTAGACTACCGATAAAAGTAGCGACGATAATATATCCAATTACTTTCTTCCCTTGGTTTGGTTTTGATGAAGGTTTGTCTTTACGGCTACCTAAGTTTGATTGTTCTTCGTTATTTTCATTGGATGTTAAAAGCGCCTTTTGAATTGGACGATAGAATAAACCAGCAAACCCAATGAATGCGAAAGCAATGAAGTATTCAATTAATACTTGAATTGGTGTTACGATAATGGCATCGCCTACGACAATTTGTAATAATCCCCAAATTAAGCCTCCTAAGAAAGCCATTTTGAAACCCCAGCGATAAGCGATAATAAAAATAGGAATCATTGCAAAAGATATAGAACCGCCTGTAGCTGATATTTTTATTGAAAGTGGTAAAATGTCGATGACCATGGCGAAGGCTGCAAGAATAGCAGATTCAATCATCGCTTGTAAATTGGTGTTACGCATGTTGTCTCCCCCTAAATCCAAGTTGTACAAAAAAGAATAGATATCATAGGAGGATACGAAATACGTAAATGAAAAGAGGTATGTATTTCGGACGTTTGCACAATCCCTGCGTTAGCATTAACTAACAGGTTCGAAGGGTCGGAACGAAGTGTTCCCTCTCAGCGGCATGGCTCCCCCAGTGATAACGAGATTCTTTATTTGTTATTGTTTATTGTAAGCGAAATGGATGAGAATGGCAAACGAATCTGTTATGACAATTATTGAAATAGAATTGTAGCGAAATGTTAATAAATATGAAGCAAAAGGGTATAGTACAAGAGAAATAGAGTGTGCTATAATTCTTCTGAAAATAATTATCATTCTCTTCGGAGGGGGAAGGTTATGAGCTTAGTAGATATTAAAATCGGTGAGAAAGTGCTAGTGAAAAGTGTTCAGTCTTTAGATTATTTACTAAAGAGAAGATTGGCTGCTTTCGGTCTTTCTGAAGGAAGCGAACTTCGTATGAAGCAAAAGGCGATGTTCAAAGGTCCTTGTACATTGGAGTGTCGTGGACAGTTAATTAGTATTCGTCATTGTGACGCGAAAATGATAAAGGTGGAATTAGCGTGAATAAGGTTGCTTTGCTAGGGAATCCAAATACAGGAAAGACATCATTATTTAATGCACTTACTGGTTCTTATGAATACGTAGGAAACTGGAGCGGTGTAACAGTAGAAAAAAAGGTTGGTAAATTAAAAGATAGACAAGGAACATTAATTGATTTACCAGGTGTTTATGATTTAAATCCAGTTTCACGTGATGAAGGTGTTGTAACAAACTTTCTATTAACAGAAGAATTTCAGCATATGTTAAATATTGTGGATTCTTCGCAGTTTGAACGAAATATGCATTTAACGTTGCAGTTGCTCGAATTTGGCAAGCCAGTTTCAATTGGTCTAAATATGGTTGATGTGGCGAAGCAAAGAGGAATTGTGATCGATGTAAAACGTTTATCCGAATTATTAGGCGTAACAGTCGTTGCTGTCGTTGCAAGAAGTGGAAAAGGTTGTGAAGAACTACTTGCGACCCTTAAAGAAAATGACAAAAACGAGAAAAAACCATTCATTATTTCATATGGTGTACAAATGGATGAAGGAATTGAAGAGGTAATTTCTCTTTTAGAGAAAGCGAATTACGAGCATCCGAGATGGTTAGCACTTCAATTTTTAAGCAATAACGAAGTAGTAGAAAAAGAAATAAAAGCATTACCAATTTATAAGGAACTTGTAGCCATTCGATCTCGCCTAGAGGGAAAACTTGATTGTACGTTGGAAGAGCACATTTACAAAACTCGTGAAGCGTATATTGAAAAGTTAAAAACAAATGTTATGAAGCATGAGAAAGAAGGGAAAATTCCTTTTTCGGAAAAAATTGATAGACTAATTACGCATAAAATTTTAGGACTTCCAATCTTTTTAGCAGTTATGTTTTTTATTTTTCAGGTTACGTTTACGTGGATTGGGACACCTTTATCGGATATGTTAGATGAGTTTTTTGGTGGCCAGCTTACGGATTGGGTGACGGTTGGACTTACAAGTATTGGAGCTTCTCATTTTATTCAAGCGCTCGTTACAGAAGGTATTATTGCCGGTGTTGGTGCTGTATTAGTATTCGTACCACAAATCTTTGCACTATTCTTTTTTATTTCATTATTAGAAGACTCAGGATATATGGCGCGAATTGCAGTTGTTATGGATCGAATTATGGAGTTCTTCGGTTTAAACGGAAAAGCGTTTATTCCGATGATTATCGGTTTTGGATGTAACGTTCCAGGTATTATGGCAGCGAGAACGATTGAACAAGAAAAAGAACGTTTACTTACAGTTCTTGTAACACCATTTATGTCTTGTTCGGCACGTTTGCCTGTATACGCATTATTTGCGGGCGTATTCTTCCCTCATAGTCAGGCAACTGTTGTATTTTCTTTATATGTTGCAGGTATTGTTCTTGCATTACTAGTTACAAAAATTATGTCTCTTACAATTTTAAAAGCGGAAAAGTCTATTTTCGTAATTGAACTACCTCCTTACCGCGTGCCACAAGCGAAAACGTTATGGCTAAGCACGTGGGAGAAAGGGAAAGGATTTGTTCGTAAAGCAGGTACATTCATCTTTGGTGGTTCTGTTGTCATTTGGTTATTAAACTATGCAGGTCCATCAGGATTTGGTGTTGATATGGGAGACAGTTACTTAGCGATGATTGGTGGGTTTATCGCACCGTTATTTGCACCGCTCGGCTTCGGAACGTGGCAAGCTGCAGCATCCCTTTTAACAGGATTTTTAGCAAAAGAAGTTGTCGTTTCTACAATGGCAATTATTTATGCAGTTAAAGAAGATGTGCTTGGAAACGTAATGGGAGCACATTATACAGCATTATCAGCTTATGCATTTATGTTCTTTATTTTATTATATGTTCCATGTTTAGCGACGGTCGCTGTTATTAAACGTGAAACAGGATCAGCGAAATGGACGATTTTCTCAGTCGTTTATCCACTCGTTGTTGCTTATGTATTAACGCTTATTATATACCAAGTTGGATCTTTACTAGGATTCTAAAAGGAGATGTATAATGATGGTCAATATTATAATTGGAGCTATCATTTTTGGTTATGCAGCATACACTTTAGTTAATTTTGTAAAGAGAAGTAAAAAAGGAAAATGCGCAGCATGTTCTTTAAATAAGTCATGTCAGTCGAAAACTTGTAATCCGGATATGGAACAAATTGCTCATAATAAATAGAAAAAAGCTTTGCGAATTGCAAAGCTTTTTTGTTTTACTTTTTAATTTTTACAAGTTGAGAAGCTTCGACGCCTTTGTAACCAGGGAACTCTTTACTTGGGTCTTTATCAAATTTTAATACACCTACAGATTTTTCATCACCTTTTACACTGTTGTAAGTTGCGTCATCGACAATCGCATACATATCTGTATATGCACGGCCACTTCCGATAATTGTGTTGCCTTCATATTTTAATTTTGCCCCATCAAGTGTAGCATTTTCTACTTTTTCTTTTGCAAATAATAAACCTTGTTCTGTTGTTACAGCTGGTAATTTATCAAGTGGTTTCGTGTCGTCTTTTTCATCAACTTTGCTAAGTAACTCTTTTTTCACTAGTTCTTCACCAGTTTTCTTATCCATTACAAGAACTTTTTTACCATCTAATGTTGTCATTTTCATTTTATAGAAGTCTTTTTCTTTCACTTCTTTTTTGTTTTTATCTGTAATTTGCTGAACTTGTTCTTCTGAGCCGTACAGTACAAAACCGTTCGCTTTCTCTCCTAATAAAGAACAACCTGATAATGCACCAAATGAAATTGCTGCTGCTAATCCGATTCCTACTAATTTTTTCATGATGATTTCTCCTTTTATATGTTTTATAGTAAATACAATTTTTGTATTATTGCTTACATGTGAAGAAGCTTGTTTGTTGCTTCTGGTATTAGTGTATAAGAAATATCAGAATGCAACTATCGAGTTAGCTTACAGTAACATTACACTTATGTAATTTAGTGAAATCGCACAAAAGTAAGTTAATTTCAAAGAGGGATAATGAGAATATATTATAAATACAATATTGTATATAGAATGTCATATTATAATGGATGTATTTTGGAAATAACATGTAAGGACATATTAGTTTTGTTATAATAAACAAATAGGCTGTAAAATGAATATTCTTTACTGTAAAGGGAGATTTTTCAGTTTTCCAAGTAGTGAATTTGAAATATGAGGTTTATCATAGGAGGAATTTAGATGTCTGTATTTAAACGATTAAGAGATTTAACAATGTCAAATGTGTATTCATTAATTGAAAAAGCGGAAGATCCAGTTAAGATGACGGATCAATATTTACGCGATATGCAAGCCGATGTACAAGAAGCTGAGAAAAGTGTAGCAGCTCAAATCGCACTTGAGAAGAAATTCAAAATATTATTTGAAGAGCAAGAAGCACTTGTGAAAAAACGTGAAGAGCAAGCTCATATGGCTGTTCAAGCTAATAACTTAGATCTTGCGCGCCGTGCATTAGAAGAAAAACAAAATGCAGAGCAAAAAATGAATGAATATAAAGCAAGCTACGAGCAAAATAAAGCTGCTGCTGATAACCTGCGCCTTAAGCTAGAAGAAATGCGCAAGCAATTAACAGAGCTGAAAAATAAACGTGAAACACTTGTAGCACGTGTAAATGCAGCGAAAGCACAGAAAAATATTAATCAGGCAATGTCTGGATTTGATTCAAATTCAGCAAAAGCTGGTTTAAGCCGTATGGAAGAGAAAGCTCTTCAATTAGAGGCTGAAGCGGAAGCAAGCGGTGAAGTTTATAAGAAAGAAAAGTCATTAGATGATGAATTCGCAAGCTTAAACAAAAATTCTGCTGTTGACGATGAATTGGCTCGTATTATGAAGCAGTATGAGAAATAATATAGAATAAAGACAAATGAACCGACATGTCTAAACAAATTCATGTCGGTTTTCTATTACCCCGCTATTTGCGGGCAGTAAGACTCCCACCTCTACTTTTTGTGAAAGCAAGGAGGTGGGGGGAGAGCTACTGCCCGTAAATGCCCGATTGGTGGGGGCTAATAATCAGCGGGGAATGAACACCTCCCCACTGATTAAAGTTTCACTTTATATTTAGAGGAGGTTTTGCAATGACATGGATTAATGTAGTTGCCATGCTTGTATGGACTGGAGCGAGTGCAGTACTTTTATTTGCAATTATGTGGGTTGATTCAATTTTTACAAAATACAATGATTTAAAAGAAATCAAAAATGGAAATACAGCTGTAACAACTCGTTTTATTATGAAATTATTTGCACAAGGGTACATTTTATCTCAATCAATCACGAAAGCAAATGACTTATGGCAGGCGCTTCTTGCTTCAGCAGTTTCTTTCGTTATTTTATTAGTTGTAGAAATGTTTATCGAATTTGTGTTAAAGAAAATGTCTGGCTTAGATTTAGAAGAAGGTACGAAAGAAGGTAGCGTTGCACATGCGATGTTAGCTGGATCATTACATATTGTTGGTGCACTAATTTTAGGTGCTTGTTTATAAAGAGAAAAGGAGGGGTAGATCATGAGTTTATTTAAACGAATTAAAAATATAATGAAAAGCCCAGAGCCACCGAAGCCGGAAAAGAGTCTTTTAACGTTAGCTCCTGGCGATATGATTGAAGTTTCATTAGTTATGTACGAATTGACTGGGAAAACGAGTATGCATTCTCGTAAAGAAATTGTTTTAACACTGCAAGATGGAAAAGATATTCGTTATTTAAAAATTGAAGATCGTGAAAATATGTATTACAAATTATATACTCCAATTGATGGTCGCTTAGATTCAATTGATGAAATTCCGACGACAATTGAAATGGATGATACTGAGTACCATATGGAAGAACAATATAACGGACGTGTTGTTGTGATGGGGAAAACACCATTCTCAGCTTCAGAGGAACAGTACGTATGGGAATTCCAATCAGATAATCGAAAATTATTGCGTATTGAATGGCAAAATGGTCGCACAATGATGTATGAGGGAGAAGCAATCATTCCTGCTGATGTACAAATTATAAGAGCAACGTAAGGGGGCGTAATCATGTCAAACCGATTGTTTACCATGATTAAATCGTTTGTGATCCCTATACTTGCTATCGTTATATTACTTGTTGTTGCTGGTTATGCCTTATCAGGTTGTCAAGGCGGGCAGACAAAGTCGATTCAAGACCGTTATCCACTTGAGTCTGTCGCAAAGGAAGGTAAACAAGAATCTTACGTGTATAGGGCCGCCAATCGGTCAGTTCCTGAAGTAGCGAAGGAACTCATTAACGAAAGAGAACCGAAGCAAGCATCTAAAGAAGACGAAAATCAAATGTTCCTCGTTTATTCTGACAAGATTTATAACTTGCAAAAGGATAAAGAGAAACCATCGGATACGTTAATTGAAATAAGTAATAAAGAATTTGTCCGTCAAAATTATCAACCGTCCTTCTTGCAAGGATATATTATGGGTAGCATATTAAACGATATATTTGGTTCACGAAAATCATCATACGGTGATTATCGAGGATATAACGACAGACAAAATCATAAACCAGTCATTCCAGAGAGACCACCTACGAAAGAAGAAAAGAAAACCCCACCTCCAATTACGAAGGAAGGGAAAGGGTCTATTATTAAGCGAGGCGATAATGTAGATTCGAAACCATCAGTAGGTGATAAGGGAAGTATTACTGAAAAAGGAAGTAATACGACGCCCCCACCCTCTACTGGAAGCAAGGGTAAAATTACAAAAACACCAGGCGGTTCAAGCGGATCAGATGTGAAGCCGAAATCATCTATTAAAACTCCGCCAAGGAATACATCTCCCCCGAAAACGAGGGTCGGTGGTTCAGGAAAGATTACGAAGAGAAGATAGTGTAGAGACCGAAAAGTGTAAATTACTTTTTGGTCTTTTTTTGTTATGGGAATTAATTCCTTATAACTGGTACAATTGAAGTATAAGGAGGGGATAGTATGACTACGTATAAAAGATTTAGTGTAATTATGTTCCTTGTATTATTCCTCAGCTTGTTTATTAGCACGACAATGAAATTTCATTTTGTAGTAGGTATTCTATGGATACTGTGTACATGCACTTTATTTTTGTATATCCCGCTGCGTTTTCAACATGAAGTGACGGCTTTTCAAAAGTATGTAGCGTGGATTAAACGTGGGAGTCGGTGGGGCGAGTAAAAATATATCTACGTACTGAAAAAAACTGACAACTATAGCAATTTAATAATAAGAAGAGGGTGTGCCAAATTGTTGGCCCACCCTCTTTTTCATAATGATTAATGAATATCACGTTTCTTGAAATTACCGCCTTTTACTTCTGCTACGTCATAAACTGTAATAAAGGCGTGTGGATCGATTTCATTAATAAGTTCTTTCATTTTACTTTCTTCTAAACGGTTAATTACACAAGAAATTTCTTTGAATTTCTCTCTTGAATAACCACCGTATACTTCGTTATATGTTGCACTTCGGCCTAAACGATCGCGAATTGTTTCTACCATTAATTCAGGCTCTTTTGTGATAATTTTAAATGCTTTTGAACCACTTAAACCAACTTCAACGATATGAATCACTTTCGAAGCGATAAAGTAAGCAATTGCCGAAAGGATAGCTCCTTGAAGGCCGAATACCGTTGATACGAAAATAAATACGAACATGTTTAAGAATAAAATAAGGTCACTCGTTCCAAATGGTAACTTACGAGAAAGCAATACAGCTAGCATATCGATTCCATCTAATGCCCCACCGTTACGTAATGCTAGTCCCATACCAAAACCGATAATAATACCACCAACAACTGTAACTAATAATGTATCGCCTTCGATAATAGCTGGTATTCCGTGCATGACAACGGTACCTATTGCTAATGAAGCGATTCCAATAATAGAATAAATTGCAAAGCTTTTACCGATTTGCTTATATCCTAACCAAACGAAAGGAATGTTAATAACTGCGATTAGAGCTCCTAATGGCAATCCAAATAATCTTGAACTAACGATACTTAAACCAGTCACACCACCGTCTGATACGTTATTTGGAATTAATACTGCTTCTAATCCGTACGCTGTGATAAATGCCCCAATAATAATCATCAAAGCTTTCGAAGCAATTTTTAGCTTATTGGGCTTGTTTTTGATAATTTTCTCCATATAATTTCCTCGTTTCAAACTAGTTTCTTGTTTGTTACATAATTCACACCTAAATTTTATTTTAACATTTAATTTGAAAAAATTCTCCTTTAATGGATGTATGCAGGGAATATTATGACCATATTATTATTTTAAATACAACTGTAGAAGATTAGAGAGTGGTCATAATTTTAATATGAAAAAGTAGAATGAATAGTATGGATATATACATTTGGGGCACTAACCTTAGGGAGGGGGTTATGTGGGATACTGTACGAAATGTGGAAATGAAACGAACGAGGGCAACAAGTTTTGCGGGCAGTGCGGGGAGAGTCTTAGCTATAAAACGGTAGGGGGAAGTTTTCCGAATAGCAGTTCTAATAGTAGTATAGAAATTTTTTCTTTAGTCGGTTTCATCACTGGATTAATATCTTGGTTTATAAACTTATGGGGGCTTATTGGTAGTGTAGCTATCGTATTTTCTATATTGGGTTTAAACAAAAAAGTGACGGGTACGAGTAAAACATTTGCTATTGTTGGAGTGATTTCTGGAATAATTAATGTGTTGTATGCTGTTACGTTATTTATTTAAATTTGATGAACAAAAAGGTATAAAAAAGTCCCCTGTGCATAAAGCATTCAGAGGAATTTTTATTTGATAGCTATTAAGAAACAATAAAACTAATTACTGTTAGGAATAAAGCGAAGCCTAAAATAGTTCCACATATTTTCATATGGCGCTTACGTCCCATAACAACAATTGCGACATATTCACGAATCATTGCGTTAGGCCAGTAATAAAATGCAGTTTTTGATCCGATTCCTTGGCTATTAAGGCCAGCTTGTCTTGCATATATACCAGCGCGGAAAAGATGGAAATTATTCGTTGTAAAAATACTTCTATACTTACCTTCTGTTTTTAAAGAATCCATAATTTCTTTAGAGAACAACATATTTTGATATGTGTTTACAGAGCGATTTTCTTGCACTGTATGTTCAAGAGGAATTCCTTTTTCAACAGCATAATTTTGCATCGCTTCCGCTTCTGGAAGGCCTTCATCTGGACCTTGACCACCAGAGAAAATAATTGTTGGTGGTGTATTCACAGCTGCTTGTTTCCAATAAAAGTCGATAGCTTTATTAATACGACTTGCAAGTAAAGGTGGTACTTTATCATTAATTAAGCCGCTACCGAGAACGATGATGAAATCTTGATTACGTCTTGGTCTGTTGAATTGATATAAAAAATATGCGCTTAAGAAGTTAGATAAATGCACAAAGAAATACATAGTTATAAGAGAGATAGCAGCAAAGATAAATTGAAAATGCTCTGAGAATAAATTTGCTGGATTTATGATAGGGAGCATTATAAAGAATAAAATCCCTAAAGCAGCAATTAAAGTTAAAGAGTTTGTGAAGCGTCTTCCTTCACGTTGCATTAAAATTTTTGCATTAAGAAAGAGTCCGAACATTAAAGCGACTATAGCAAAAGGAATCATTACAAGTAGTGCTAACATGGGGATGATAACGATAAAATGTAAATCGTTATTACCAGACTCAAATGAGGCTATAGCGCAAAATAATAGAAATGAACAGATAAAGGCATTAAATAAAAAGCCGTTTATTATTTTCCGCGGATCTTTTAAATACGAGATAAGAAAAATAATAAACAATATAAGAGGAATAATTCCAAAATACAGCATAAATATAGTACACCTCAACTTGTATAAGAATTTGACATACCTTTTATATTACATGATTATATAAGTAAAAATGAAAGAAAAAGGATTTTGAATTTTCTCAATAAAATATATGGATACATATGTTACAATATATTCAAAGCGATATATTAAAAGTAAAATGGTTGAAGAGGCACTCAGTAGAGTGCTTTTTCTTTTTGTATGTAATTGTGCATATTATATTTTTTTTCAAATGAAGAGGATTACAATATAAGTTGTAGACAGACTTTATAAAGCAGAATTTAATACAAACATTTCCCTCGACTTTTTGTATCTAACAATCGTATAACAATAAAGAATTCTGTTTTATAGTGTCTGTTTTTGAAAGGTGTCTTCTTTGAAGGCGCCTTTTTGTTATTAGTATAGATAGTTTTCACTGTTAACATAGTGGAAACTATCTATACTAAACATTAGCAATCTTCCGTATAAATATTATCAATTTACTATATATTCCAGTGGTGTTAACCTACATATGAAAGGCTTTCTTTTTCAAAATATTACCCCTAATAAAATTTTGAAGAAGTCAACTGTCTCCAAACTTGTCTTTATGCTTAAGGAAAAAGCACTCAATTTGAGTGCTTTTTCTTATTAAAACATGCTATTTTTCTAGGCGATTTTCATAAAATAAAAGTAAAGAAATGAAAGTGGGTGACAAAATGCCAGCAGTTGTGGAAGGTGTTATTATTGAAAACTGCAATGGAACAATTAATGTAGGTGATAAATATAACGTACAGCCGATTGAAAAGACGAAAGCTTACAATGGATCGGGATCATCAAATACAGGAATGAAAGTACAAACGTTTAGCGGAATTAGTACAGCTGATGTATGGGATAATGATGTGAATGATCAGGGGATACAGTTTACTTTATAGCACAATATGTAAAATTGCATAAAATGATGAAGTTGCCCTATGATACAATCTAGCTGTGAGCTGTTAATGATTCTTCTGTATTATAGTTGTTAAATTAGAAATATAACATCTTATTAAAAATCATACGTATAAAAAAGACACTTCAACCGAAGTGTCTTTTTTTATTTTAGTGATACCCTTTAGCAGAGTCTTTATGAATTTTATTTTTAAAGATACTGTAGCTCCAAAGCTGATATCCAATAACGATTGGTACCATGACCATTGCAACGAAGAACATAATCTTTAAGTTTAATTGACTACCAGCTGCGTTGTATAACGTTGTACTGTATGCATCGTTAATACGAGATGGTAACATTCTTGGGAACATACCTGCAAAGCCAGTTGTCATAAACATTGCGATTGTTAGGCAAACGAATGTGAATGCAAGGCCAATTTTATGTTTGTACACCATAATAAGTGCGAGTACACTCATTAACATTGCAAGTACTGGAAGAATGAATAGTACCGGATATTCCGTAAAGTTTTGGAACAAGTTTGTCCGATTAGCAGTTGCTACATAGAAGATAGCTAAAATAATAGCTGCTGCCATTGAAAACGGTCTCGCGATTTTATAAGCACGGTCGGATACTTCACCAGTCGTTTTAATCATGACCCAAAGGGCACCGGATACGACAAATATAGCAGTGAAGAACAATCCTCCTAAAATACCGTAATGGTTTAATAAGCTAAGTAAATTTCCTTCATAACCATTTTTTTCGATTTGTAGTCCGTAATAAAGATTAGCGAACGTAACACCGAATAGGAAAGCAATTAAAAAACTCCCAATTGCAAATGCCCATTTACAAGTTTTTTGCCAAATCGGTGAATCATCTTTATGCATGAATTCCAGCCCAGCGGCACGAGCAAATAGTGCAAGTAATACTAAGAATAACGGTGTATAGAGATAACTAAACATATTTGCATATGTGACTGGGAAGGCAGCAAATGTTGCGCCACCAGCTGTAATTAACCATACTTCATTACCGCCCCAGAATGGACCAATTGCTTCTTGTAATTGATTTCGTTCTTGTCGATCTTTCGTAACGAAAGGGAAAATCATTCCGTTACCAAGTGCATACCCATCAAGAATGAAGTAAACTGTCCAAATCACGCCCCATAAACCAAACCAGATGATTGCAAGCATATCATGAGACATGAGCCACACCTCCCTCAGTAGCAGGTTCTTCTAATGCTGCAGGTCCTTTTTTCGCGAACTTCAGCATTAAGTATACGTCTGCAATTAAAAGTAAAGTGTAGAACAAAATTAAACTAATTAATGAGAACCAAATTTGTGGAACTGATATAGGCGATACAGATTCTGCTGTACGCATTAGTTTATATACTGTCCATGGTTGACGACCTACTTCAGCGACAATCCATCCTGCGTTAATCGCGATATAAGGAAGTAAGACAGACCATATTGTAATTTTTAAATAACGTTTTGAGTTTTCTAGTTTTCCTTTTCGGTTTAAATAGAAGCCGTACCAAGTTAATGCCATAAAGAACATACCAAGTGCAACCATTAAGCGGAAGCTATAATACACGAGGTTAACATTTGGACGTTCATCTTTCGGAATATCTTTTAAACCAACAATTTCGCCATCAAATGAGTTTGTATAGAAGAAGCTTCCGAGTTTTGGAATCGTAAGGAATTCAAAGTTCTTCTCATTTTTTACATCAGGAATTTGAACAATTGAGAAGCCTTGTCCTTTTCCAGTTTCCCAAACTGCTTCCATCGCAGCTCCTTTTGCTGGTTGATATTTAGCTGCTGATACACCAGATTGATGTCCCATAAACGGTGTAATTGTTGCGGCGAATAAACCTAGCATTAAACCAAACTTAAATGATTTTTTGAAGAATTCCACTTCGTTTTTACGTAATAAGTGATAGGCACTAATTGCCATAACGAAGAAAGCACCTACGATATAACAACCAATGACAGTATGGAAGAACATATTCCAAGCATATGGATTTGTAACGAGTGCCCAGAAGTCATTTAATTCAGCGCGGCCGTTACGTACTACGTAGCCAACAGGGTTTTGCATAAAGCCGTTTGCTGTAATAATCCAAAGTGCGGAAATATTTGTTCCAAGTGCAACCATCCACATACAGAAGGCACGGAACTTTGGTGAAATTTTGTCTTTACCGAATAACCATATTCCCATGAAAGTAGATTCTAAGAAGAAGGCAACAAGTGCTTCAATTGCGAGAGGTGATCCGAAAATATCTCCCATATATTTGGAGTACTCAGACCAGTTTGTTCCAAATTGGAATTCCATCGTAATCCCGGTTATAATCCCCATTACGAAGTTAATTGTAAATAATTTACCCCAGAAATTTGCCATTTTACGGTATGTTGGATTCAATGTGCGGGCGTATTGAGTTTCCATACATGCTACTAAAATGACAAGTCCGATTGTCAAAGGTACAAATAAAAAGTGATAAAAAATAGTAATTGCAAATTGAAAACGACTCAGTAACAGAACGTCGGACATAATGAATATTCACTCCTTTTTTACATTATCTACAATCAGTTTATAGTGAAAATACGTTTGAAATAGAGGTGACTTGTTACAAAGGTGTGTGTATATTTTGAAAGAATTATGTCGATTATCTGAAAATATCCTATTTTTACTATAAAGCGATATCCTTTTTGAGTTTTTCATATTTTGGTACACTATATAAGTAATGTAAATGAGAGAAAAGAGGGTTTTTTACTATGAAGTCATTAGAAGAGATTTTACAATACAATGAAAAATTTGTTGAAGAGAAAAGATACGAAGAGTATGAAACGGGAAAATTCCCGAATAAAAAAATGGTAATTATCTCTTGTATGGATACTCGTCTTGTTGAATTATTACCAAAAGCAATGAATATGCGTAACGGTGATGTGAAAATTATTAAAGTAGCAGGAGCTGTTATCTCACATCCATTCGGAAGTATTATGCGTAGTATTTTAGTTGCTGTATATGAACTTGGTGCTGATGAAGTTTGTGTAGTTGGTCACCACGATTGCGGTATGGCAAAAATTCAGGCAAGCAGTACAATTGAGAAGATGAAAGAGCGCGGTATAACAAATGAGAAATTAGATACACTCCGTTATTCTGGAATCGATTTAGAAAGATTCCTACAAGGGTTCTCTAGTGTAGAAGAAAGTGTAGAACATAGTGTATCAATACTTCGCAACCATCCATTACTTCCAGAAGAAGTACCTGTTCACGGTCTTGTTATAGATCCTGATACAGGAAAATTAGATTTAGTTGTGAATGGTTACGACAATTAAGAATTTACTTTGTCATCCTTTTTATCTGGGACAGGATCAAATCCTCCCGGGTGGAAAGGGTGACATTTTAATATACGCTTACAAGTAAGCCAAAAACCTTTGAGTGCACCATGTTTTTGAAACGCCTCTAATCCGTAATGAGAACAAGTTGGATAAAAGCGGCATGTTGGTGGTGTCATCGGAGAAATGAACTTTTGATAAAAGCGTATAATCCCAATAAAAATCTGTTTCATAATGGTCTCCTTTTCAGCATACTCTTAAAGTATTATAGCACGACTGTACATAATACTTTACTAATGTGCATTTCCGTTATATCATATTGGATATAACGGAATTAAATTAAAAGCGGGAGAGATGTTGTATGCCATCAGTAGAAAGCTTTGAATTAGATCATACGATTGTAAAGGCACCTTATGTAAGACATTGCGGAGTTCACAATGTAGGTAGTGACGGTATTGTAAATAAATTTGATATTCGTTTCTGCCAACCGAATAAACAAGCAATGAAACCAGATGTTATTCATACGTTAGAGCATTTATTAGCATTTAATTTACGTAAATATATTGATCGTTATCCGCATTTTGATATTATCGATATTTCACCGATGGGCTGCCAAACAGGATATTATCTTGTAGTGAGCGGAACACCGACAGTTCGAGAAATCATTGATTTATTAGAACTAACATTAAAAGATGCGGTTCAAATTACAGAAATTCCGGCTGCAAATGAAACGCAATGTGGTCAAGCGAAGCTTCATGACTTAGAAGGAGCACAACGCTTAATGAACTTCTGGCTAAGCCAAGATAAAGATGAACTTGAGAAAGTGTTTGGATAAAGAAAAACTGCCTGTTAAAGGGCAGTTTTTTTATTTGTAAAACAGGAGTTTTTTGTGTGAATGGAGTATTGACTTTAACGTATACGTCAAAGTTTATAGTGAAGATAAATAAGGCGTGAGGAGGAAACGATGGATAAGTATAGCATTGGTGAAATTTCAAAAGAAACGAATGTAACGACGAGAACACTTAGATATTATGAGGAAATTGGATTATTAAAACCGTCGTACGTTGCTGAGTCAGGATATCGTTACTATTCAAAAGATGATGTAATTACATTGCAACAAATAACAACGTTTAAAAAGCTTGGTTTTAAGCTTTCGGAAATAAAAAAAGTGTTAAAAGAGGAAAAGGGGAATTCAGAAGAAAGATGGAAAAGTGCAATTCAAAATGAAATTCAAACAATACAAGCGGAAGTAAAAAGATTAAAGGACTTAGAAAAACTATTATATACAGCATTTCATTCCATTGAATTAACAGGAGAGCTTAAAACAGAAGATTTAATGTTATTCATAAAATCAGTACAGGGAATTGAGCAGAGAGAAAATTTCCGACAAAAATATTTTACGGAGGAAGAACAGAAGGTTATAGAGGATTTACCAACACTTGAAGAAAACGATGAAAGAACAAAAGAATGGTTACAAGTATTAAGAGAAATTCGTCAGCGTATAAATGAACCAGTAGATTCACCGGAAATTCAAATGTTAGCGGAAAGGGTAGTGGCTTTTTCAATGCACGTATTTCATGAAGATGAACAATTAATAAATAAGTATTGGGATTTAATTAAACCTGAAGAGGGAGAGATTGCAAGAGTATACGGACTTGATTTAGAAACGATGAATTATATAGAAAAGATGATAGATTGTTATTTAAAAAAGGAGGAGGGTAAATGACTGGCGCGGGAAAAGAGAAGCTATATGGAATTAAGCATGCGCGGATGGAGAGGCAATATTTTTATAAGCATCTGGGGATTTTCATTTTTGCACAGATTCTATTTATTTTTATAGTAGGGCTTGTACCAGCTCAAGAGTTGCCAAGCGGTTCCTATTTCCTTCATATGAAAGAGTGGATTTTAAATAAACAAATTGGATTTTATAAAAATGAAACGATTAATACGATTACAAGTGTCTGGACATCAGTGCTTATTATTCATTTTATATGGGCGATGTCTTACATTCTTTTTCCGAAAAAGAAGCGTAATTCTTCGAAACAAGAAACAAGAGAAGAGATAAAAGAAGAAGTGAAAAAGAAAAAGGAGATTAGCATAAATAGGGCGTGGATGTATTTAGTATTTGGGGGCTTAATTGAAATATATTGGGCGACAGGATTAAAAACAAATTCAATGAGTATTTTGACACTCATTGCAATTTTAGTGAGCTTTCAACTACTAATTGAAGCAACTAAAAAAATTCCAATTGGTACGGCATATGCAGTATTTACTGGAATTGGTACAGTTGGAACGATATTGGTAGATATTTTATATTTCAAAGAACCATTTTCGCTCATCAAAATTTTCCTCGTTTGCTTATTGGCACTATTTATTATCGGATTGAAATTTAGTGGGAATAAGGAAGAGGTGAAATAAAGTGGCATGGATCTATTTAATTATAGCTGGGCTCTTTGAAATTGTCGGTGTAATTGGGATAAAGAAAGTAGCAAAAAATAATAGTTGGACGAATAATATTATTTTAATAGGTGGTTTTATTATTAGTTTTCAATTTTTAACGATGGCGCTTCAAGAAATTCAGTTATCGATCGCATATGCAGTTTGGACTGGAATCGGAACGCTCGGGGCAGCAGTTGTCGGTATTTTATTTTTTCAAGAACCTAAAAACGCTTTTCGGATTATTTGTATTGTTGGGATTATGGGGACGATTATTGGATTGAAAGTAGTGAGTTAAAGAAGAGCACACAAGCTCTTCTTTTTTATGGAAGTATGTCAGAAATCCCAACGAAGAAAGTGATTATCCCAACTATAAAACAAAAGATAGCTTTCGATTTTTGCTTTTGTTGTATTTCAGCAACTCCCGAAAGAATAAATGTGATGCTTAAAAGGATAAATACATAAGAGAAAAGAATAGAAATTCGTGTAAAAAGACTAAAAAAAGCAAGAATAAAAGCAATAGCAGATAGTAAGATTCGAAGGTTTGTTAGCATAGTATCCTCCAATTTATTAACTGTTTAAAAAATCCAAATTAGTGAGAGGTAATGGTCAGTAGGTGATTGGAAATTACATGTTATCTTTAGTGAAAGTAGTTCGATATTACAATGAAGAGCATAAGACTAGAAACGAAAAAATGCGAGATACCCATTGATTTTCTTCCGGATTTCAGTTCATTAATTCCTAGAAGAATAAAGAAACAACTGAGAGCAAATTGCATGTATGGGAGAAGTGTGAAGTTGTCGGTAGCAAGAGAATAAGTGCAAAGAGAGAGTGTGAGAAGCATGAAAAAATAGCGTAATCCAGTTAGCATTGTATACCTCCTTTAAAGGGACTATTTATCGAAATATTTCTGAGAAGCCAAGAAATAAAGCACCAGCTCCTGCTAACAGAGCAAGTATACTACCACCTTTTTGCTGCTTTAAGATTTCCTCTATACTAATAACGAAAGCCATCATCCCTAAAAAGATGAACATATAAGGCATAATTTCTCTATTACTAGTAAAGAAACTATAGATTGCTATACATAAAGCAATAAGTGATAAAGTAATCCGTACTCCTTTTAGCATGCATGTACCTCCTTTTATTTTATATAGCTAATGATGAGAACAATCCAAATGAAAGCACCGGAAATAATACAAATAAGCCCAGTTGCTGCCTCCTTTTTCTTTATTTGTTCAAATGCGATGAGAAACATTAAAGCCCCTAATAGAAATTGTGAAAGAGGTAGAAAATTATTTTGACCTGTATATAATCCAATTGCCGACATAACGAACACAGTGAGTGCGATTGTGATGCGGAGTATACGAAGCATATTAGGAATTCTCCTTATTCTTTTTTGTATAAGGATTATCTTCTAGTTTATCGACGTAATGTTTATAAGCATAGCCTTTATTAATTGTCATGATGGAGAGTACGAGGATGATTAGGACGATGATAATACCGATAATTAATATTTTGAACATAAAACCCCTCCTTTTCTTTATTTTACATAATTTTGTAATTGATGAAAACAATAGAAAATAAAAGGATGAAAGAAGGGTGTTACATGGAAACGAAAAAAACATATTATATATCAATAGGAAATGGTCAAATTTCACAAGTGAAGACGGCGGATACGTATAATTTTGAAATTTATGCAAATGATGAGGAAATTACGGAATTAAGAGAGCACTTCGATCAAGCATATGTAGAAGATTTAGGTTCATTTGTACGCTCCCACGTTCCATTTGTTGAGTATCATCACGATTCAAATAATGACCGATATGATGAACAACTACAAAAAGCATATAAAATGATTTACGATTTAGGAAATCATGAGACGAAAGAATTAGTCGCGCAAATGGGAATAATCAATGGATTGTAATTGGATAATATTATGCAGAAAAGCGAGAATATGCTACAATTTGTGGTAGGAAAAACTTGTAACCATCAATAGGGGAGTAATGGCATGTACAAATTTAAAGATTATTACCACAACACTGTACAATTATCGTTTGAACGTTATCCATTTTCTCCTGAGCCAAAGCATGTTTGGGTTGTATGCCGGTACGGGGATCAATGGTTATTAACACATCATTTACGTCGTGGTCTTGAATTTCCAGGTGGTAAAGTAGAACTAGGGGAAACACCGGAAGAAGCGGCAGTTCGAGAGGTTCATGAAGAAACTGGCGGCATAGTTTCTGATTTAACTTACTTAGGACAATATAAAGTATCTGGAAAAGACAAAATAATCATTAAAAACATTTATTTTGCAACAATTAGTGCGGTAGAAGAACATACGCATTACGAAGAAACGAAAGGGTCTGTTTTATTAAAAGACATTCCTGACAACATTAAAACGAACAGAAAATTTAGCTTTATAATGCGCGATGACGTATTAGCGCGTACGATGAAACATATAGAAGAAATCGGCTGTTTTACGAAGTAAAGTAGCCGGTTTCTTTTTTTGTATGTAATAATAAATGTAAATATATCTTTATGTTATTTTTGGGTATATTATACAATTTTGCGAAGATATACTTACATTTTAGGAGGGGGAAGATGGATAAAAGAAAAGAAACGACTGTTACTGTTTCGATGGTTAAATTAAACTTTTCTTTATTTTTTATAATAATTGCTTTGTCGTTTGGAATAGGTTATTTGCATATATTTCTTTCAGGTGGGGTTCAAGTTGAAGTTACATTATTAACGATGTTTCTGTTTATTATTGCAATGATTGTTCTCGTCTGTATTCATGAAGCGATACATTTAATAGGATTTCGCTATATCGGAGGTATTCCGTGGAGTGAACTAAAATGGGGCGTTAATTGGAAATTAGGTGTTGCATATGCTCATTCTAAACAGGCGGTTACAGTAAAGCAAATGAAGAAAGTGTTAATGCTTCCGTTTTTACCAACTGGAATTTTGCCAATTGTATTGGGATTAGCTATGAATCTGGAGCCACTCTCATTTTTAGGAATTCTACTAACAGCAGGTTGTATCGGTGACATTGCCTTATATCAAAAAGTTTCAAAGTTTCCAGATGATGCGCTAGTAAAAGATCATCCGAGTAAACCACAGTTTACAGTATATGAATAAAGAAAGAGGAGGCGTTTTTGAGCAACGGCCTCCTCTTATTATGGTCACTTTTTGTTGGTAAATCGCTGATATAATTTATTTGCTATTATTGTATTTTTATCTCTACCTCTAAAAATGAAAGAACCTCTAATAAATCATCTACGATACGTGAATGCTTAAAATCACCCCAAAACGAATCTTTTTTCCAAACACCAAGAATCCCTACTTGTTCAGAACCAAGCACATCGTTTTCTGGATGATCTCCAACATAAAGACATTCTTCTGCCTTAACATCTAGTCTTTGCAAAGCACGTTCGAAAATTTCAGGGTGAGGTTTTTTAATTCCTTCAGTTTCTGAAACGAGAATGGTGTTTGTATACGTATGTATATGTAGTGCTCGAAGGTTGCTCATCTGAAATTCAGTAAAACCATTTGTGATAATACCAATTTTAATGTTTCGCTGTTTTAACTGTTGAAGTAGTTCATGCGTGTTTTTGAAAGAAATACAATGATGTTGGAAGTTTGTAATATAGTCGTGTAGCAGTTGCTCTTGCGTTAAAGTAGTAATGTTGTATTCGGAAAGGAGAGTAGCATACACTTTACCCTTCCACGTATAGCCATTATTATCAAGTTCAAGAAATCGAGAACAATACTCGGATTTTTCTATGCCCATCAAATGTGAGGCGAAGCGATTATATTGGTCACAAATAAATTGTTCTAAAGATTGGCGCCGATCTAATAGTGTGCCATCTAAGTCGAATAAGATTGCACGAATCATGGGAAACCTCCTTGCAGTTTTTATAATTAATTATCGCATATTCACAAAAAAATGATTATGATATTTTGTAGAATGGAATAATGGGGGATTGTATGAAGAAACTGTATGGCAAGTTAATGTGTTGTATGATAGCAAGCAGTTTAGTTGCAGGATGCGATAGTGCTATTGAGGTTACGAAAGAAAAAGAAATTTGTAAAACAGAAGAAGAGTGCACGCAAATAGGAGATAAAACATTACAAAAAGTATATAAAAAGATAGAGGGACTTTCAGAACTTGAAAAAGTAGAGGATTATGACATAGAAGAGTATGAAAGTATGAATATGAAAGAGGCGGAACAGAAAAAAGAAGAGGATGACAATTATTTCTTTTTAGCTTCTTATTATATCGATGATGATGAAATTGTAGATCCTTATTTTGAGAAATTGGATCGTAAGAGATTGAATAAAGCTTTTGCAGATGACGAAGTAGCAAAAGATGATTTGTTAAGCCAGCGGCAAGATAGAGAGTATCATGAAACTTTATGGGACATGTATCGCACTCTCATTCCAGTGAAATATCGTGAGAATATAACAGGGTTTGATCTAATAACGGATGGTTATGATGGCGTTGTTGCTCATGTCATGCCAAGTATGGATGACCCGAGAGATTGGTTGCTTAGTTTAGACGTGCTCGATTCTGGGGTGAATATAGATGAAGTGATGAAAACATTAATTCATGAAACGGCTCACGTATTAACGATTGGGCATAAACAAGTACCAGTGGATAGGAAATATTTAGAGGCGTTTGATGAAGAGAAAGACATTTCATCATATCGAAATAAATGTAAAACGGTGTTCTTGAAAAATGGATGTGCGAGAAAAACTTCGTATATTAACCAATTTTATAATGAATTTTGGAAACCAATTGAACAAGAGTGGACAGAAAAGAAAGTAGAAGAAAGTGAAGAGGCACAAATTAAATTTTATAAAGAAAAGCATGATGAGTTTGTATCGCTGTATGGAACAACAAATGTAACGGAAGATATCGCAGATACATTTACAGCGTTCATTTTACAAGATTCAAAAAAAGTGAAAGAAGGAACAGAGTTAAAATATAAGAAAATTGCTTTCTTCCATCAGTTCCCTGAGCTTGTAAAAATGAGAGCGGAAGTGCTGTCAGGATTATATGATGTTTCGAAAACGATAGAACAACAAAGTGGAGACTAATGTGAGTTATGCGTTCGATATAGTTTCGTTAAAGTAAAGCGTGAAGAATTTTTAATTCTTTACGTTTTTTCATGTTGATAAAATTGAAAATTCTGTATTTTTATCGAAAAGAAGAAGGAACTGGCGGTATAAAATAGAATTAGTATAAAAATGTCACAATTTAGACACAATTATAATGCGCGTGTTGTAGGGACTATAAGTTTACTCTCGAGGAGGTAATGAAACGTATGAAAACGATTCTTGCTGTTGCTGGTCTCATTTGGGTAATGTCTCACGGTTTTTCGATTTTTGAAGGGGAGCAAATTCGTAGTGCTTTGAATGAAAAGTTTAATGATTATCATGTGATAGATCGAAAAGATAATGTCGTTACAGTACGTGTGAAAGAATGTTTCCATACAGTTACGGTTGCGGATGGAAACATTACAAATGAAACGAAAATGTGTGATAAAAGGTAAAAGAAAGAAGCTGACTATAGCGCACTGTTTTGAGTCAGCTTCTTTTTCTTTTTCCAATTAGAATTTTTTCAAATGCCTCGACAAATACATACATAAGAGTTGCGAGAACACATGTGAGTAGTACGCTAAGTAAGACGAGTGTGAAGTTAAAGACTTGGAATCCGTAGCTAATTAAGTAGCCAAGTCCTTGTTTGGAAACGAGAAGTTCTCCGAAAATAACACCGACCCAGGATAAACCAACGTTTACTTTTAACGTTGAGATAATTGCTGGAAAGGATGCAGGGAGAACGACTTGCTTATAACATTGCCATTTATTTGCGCCAAATGTGTCCATCACTTTTATATAGTTAGAATCGACTTCTTGAAACGCACTGTAAATAACGAGAATGGTAATGATGATGGAAATGATTACTCCCATTGCGATAGAAGATGAAATGTTTGGACCGAAAATAACGATGATGATTGGACCGAGTGCAACTTTTGGCATTGCATTTAGGACGACGAGATAAGGATCAAGTACGCGGGCTAGAAGTGGCATCCACCAAAGAAACGTTGCAATAATAGCACCAAATACTGTTCCGAGAATGAAGCCTACTCCCGTTTCCAGCAATGTCGTCCATATGTGGACCCAAAGTGAACCGTCGATCCATTTCGTTAAGAAGAGATCCCAAATACTTGAAGGAGAGCTAAAGAGTAAAGGATCAATCCATTCTCTTTTGCTAGATATTTCCCATAGTGCAAAGAAAAGAATAAGTAGTAAAAGTTGTAGAGAGCGAGCAATCCAAGCACGCCTACGTTCTTTCTTTCGAAATTGTTCATGTAGTTGTTTTATATTATCCAAGTCGTTCCAGCTCCTTCCATATATCTTGAAAGAGGGCTGGGAAATCGTAGTGATGGCGTGCTTCTAACGGTGATAAAGAACGGATACTTTCCGGGACGATAAAGGTTTTTGCGATTTTTCCAGGATTCGCTTGCAGTAAATAAATACGATCACTCATCGCGATCGCTTCTTCAATATCGTGAGTAACAAGTAGTGATGTTTTCTTATATTTATTTAGCAAGTTGAAAACGAGTTCTTCTAGTTTTAATTTCGTTTGATAATCGAGTGCGGAGAATGGTTCATCTAGTAATAAAATTTTTGGATCAGTCGCTAATGTTCGAACGAGAGCGGCACGTTGACGCATACCGCCGGATAGTTCACGAGGATATTGTCCTTCTACCCCATGTAGACCGACTTGTTTTAAAAGATTTAAAGTATGTTCTTTCATCTGTTCATCATAAATCTTTCGAATATGAAGTCCAAGCATAATATTTTCTTCAATCGTTTTCCAAGGGAATAAGTAATCTTGTTGCAACATATATCCCATAGATGAAGTTTTCGTTGTAATCGGTTCACCATCTAAAAAGACGATACCGTCAATTGGATCAAGTAGCCCAGCAATGATTGAGAGGAGTGTTGTTTTACCACAACCACTTGGACCGAGTATAGAAATAAATTCGCCTTCTTCCACTTGTAAGCTCATATCTTCGAGAATAAGTTTGGCATTCTCTTTTGCAAAAAAGCAGTGAGAAACGTTACGTATTTGTAAAAAACTCATACACTTCGCCTCTATTTCTTAATAACGCTTTCGGCAATTTTTGTATTGACGAGCGCTTCATGTGGAACTTCTTTTTGTAATTCGCCAGCGTCTTTCATAATAGTTTGGAGCTGTTTCCATTCTTCCGCATCTAGTAGTGGATTTGTCGCATAAGAATGCTGTTTTTTATACCGTTCAATTACTTGTATTGTTATGTCTTTTGAAGTGTCTTTAAATAGCGGAGAAACAGCATCAGCAATCTCTTCTGGGCTATGTGTATCAACCCATTGCTGTGCTTTATAGAGCGCACGTGTGAACTTTTCAGCAGCAGCTTTATCTTTCTTTAAGAAACTTTCTTTTGCCATGAACGTTGTATAAGGAACAGTACCAGATTCATTTCCGAATGAAGCGACGATATAACCTTTACCTTCTTTCTCAAGTATACTTGCAGTCGGTTCAAAGAGCTGCACAAACTCTCCAGTACCAGATGCGAAGGCATTTGCAATATTAGCAAACTCAATATTTTGAATTAAGTTTGTATCTTTATGAGGATCAATGCCATTTTTCTTTAAAACGTATTCCCCAACCATTTGCGGCATGCCGCCTTTACGCTGTCCTAAAAATGTAACACCTTTTACGTCATTCCAATTAAAAGAGTCTAGTTTTTTACGTGAAACTAAAAATGTCCCATCTGTTTGTGTAAGCTGTGCAAAGTTAATGATAGGGTCTTTCGCTCCTTGTTGATGAACGTAAATAGACGTTTCAGAACCGACGAGAGCAATATCAATTCCGCCAGATAATAGGGCGGTCATCGTTTTATCGCCACCGGCTGTTGTTTGTAGGTCAATATCTAGTCCTTCATCTTTAAAAAATCCTTTTTCAATCCCGACATATAACGGGGCGTAGAAGAGAGAATGGGTAACTTCGCCGACACGAATGTTTTGAGTTTGTTCTTTCGTACCTTCTTTTTTATTACTACAAGCAGCAAAAGTAAAAACAGCTAGTAACATGATGCAAAAAATCGCGATTAATTTTTTCACTATATAACACCTCCTAGAAGTCACTCTACAAGCATGATATGTAGGTAAGTGCCTATATGTGAGTGTAGATAGCAGGAATTTTTTGGATGGTAAAGAAGTACAAATATAAGGGGTGATAAAATGGAGTACGAATACGATGATAGCGTACATTTACATCTTGATTATTTTGGGACAGAATGTGACATGGGATCGATTGCTTATAAGAGGAAGAATGAAGACGTATGGGATGTGTATTTTAATTTTGGAGTATACGGTATTCAGAAAGACGATGTAGAGTTAGGGAGGTTTATGGACGAATATGCTGGTCATTACGTTTTTTCTGTACATGCTCGCGATCTTAGTTGGGAATTTGGAAGTGCCCAGTTTGAAGAGTGGGTTTTGAAAAATCGGATAGTAGAAAAAACGCTACAAAAATAGGAGGAATTTTGTGATTGGATTTCTCATCTTATTATTTATTTTTGTGGCCGGATTTTTTATCATGCAAATGCTTATTTACCGATTTGCCAAGAAAAACATTCATAAATATACGAAAATAAAATGGTTTCATATGTGGCTACATATGAATATGAAAAAAGGTCCGAGATTAGATTTTTTTGATTTTGTAGTTATAGTACTCGTATGTATCGTATGGAAAATATGGCTGCTTCCTTTTATATAATACACATGCTAATCATTTTCTCTTTTATCATAAAATAACGAAAAGAACCTGTCTTGTGGCAGGTTCTTTTCGTTATATTAATAGTTGTTAAAAACGTGCAACGCCTTTTTATTAATTCTTTCGTATTTTCATGTGAAATCTTGGATAGCATTAAGGATTTCTAAAAAATAGTTATTATATCATAAAGTGGAATGCTGAAATTAAGCTTTTCAAGAATGAGTAATTTGTATGCCACAATTTAACTATTGATTAAGGAAGTATTAAGGAAATATATTTATAGTAGAAGCAAGTTTGCAGACGAAATATAGGATATATGTTATTTTAATACAAATAGTTTTTTTGATGCGGGGTGAAATTAATACATAGAAAAGAGGGAATGAATTGAAGTATGGTTCTACACTTTTTCATCTTCCGAAAAGAAGTATATTAATTTCTAGCATTATAAGTAGTATGGTGACTTTATTAGTAATAACTATGCTGTTTATGATTTTAAAGGTTTTTAATTTAGACATGATGAAAGATCATTTAAATCAAAAGCTTGTTTTAAGTGTTATGATGATTTTCATATGGGGCATAACATTTTATATTACGCATTTCAATAAAAAAGAGATGTCTATACCTAGGGTATCCCTGCGAGTGCATTTTATATTATTTTTGCTAGCTCATGCAGTAGCATTATTTTATATTGTAATGCAAGTTAATATGAGTTTCATAGAGACAATGAATTGGATTTACATTTATAATATGCAGTTTATATTAAGTTTTGTAGTAATTTATGCAATATATATTCTTGTATATAATTTAATAGGTAAGGTTTTTCTAAGTATGGTTTTATCTAGCTGTACGTTAGTCATTTTAGGTATTGTGAATTATTTGAAGCTTATTTTCAGAGGGGATCCGTTATATCCTTCTGATTTCACACAAATTACGCATATGCAATCTGTTATACCGATGGTGATGGACTATTTTAGCTGGAGTTATATTTTAATCATTATTGTAAGTATCGTAGCTTGTATTGTAGCAGGGATATATATGAGAAGGTATATTCAAAATGTAAAGATTCATCTAGGAATAAGAGCCTTATTAGTAGTAGGATCTATTTTTGTTCTATATGCGTACGGTAATTTTGCGAATACATTTATGAATAAAGTATTTAAAAAATCAGGTGTAGATTTTGTTTTGTGGAATCAAAATGAGAACTATGCTTCAAATGGTTTTGTACTGGGGTTTATTAGCAATTTAGATACAACAGTTATGGAAAAACCAAAAAATTATTCTAAAGAAAATATGCTTCAAATAGCAAACGATATAAAAAAACAATATAGTGGAAATATAGGGAACGAAAAGAAAAAAGAGAAACCGAATATTATTTTTGTAATGAGTGAATCGTTTTGGGATCCGACGAAAGTAACCAACCTTTCTTTTAGTGAAGATCCTGTACCAAATTTACATCATTATATAGAAAACTTTCCTGGTGGACAAACTATTTCTCCTACATTTGGGGGAAACACGGCGAACGTTGAATTTGAGGCATTAACGAGTTATTCAATGAGTTTGTTAAAGCCAGGTTCTATACCATATCAGCAGGTTATTACAAATAAGAAAGAAATTCCATCAATCCCGACGGCTTTGAAAAAAGAAGGCTATTACACAAGTGCAATTCATTCATTTGGACGCACATTCTTTAAACGTGATGATGTATATAAGGTGTTAGGATTTGATAAGTTTAATGCAGAGGACACGATGGAAAATGTGGATATTGATGGAGATTATATTAGTGATTTAGCGATGAGTGAAGAGATAATTGCTGAGTTAGAGAAACAAAAACAACCTACATTTATTCATGCAGTTACGATGCAAAATCATTTTCCATTTACAGAGGGCCGATTTGGTGAAAATCTAATAGAAATTAGCGGGCTAGAAAATGAAGAATCAAAGGGAGAATTAGAGACGTATACAGAAGGGTTAAGACGTTCAGATGAGGCTCTTCAATATTTAATAGAGCAACTAGATAATTTAGATAGACCTACATTATTAGTATTCTTTGGAGATCACCTTCCATCATTAGGAACAAATAAATCTTTTTATAAAGAAAATGGGTATATAACGAATGAAAAAACACCGAGTGAACGTTTAGCAATGGCGCAAACGCCGCTATTAATGTATGCAAACTTTGATATGCCAAATGATAATTTAGGTTTAGTAAGCCCAATTCATTTTTCTAATCTTATTTTTGATTATGCAGGGTTAAATAAATCCTCATTTTATCAATTTTTATCGGGACTTTACAAGGAAATACCAGTGCTTAGAGATGAATTAAAAGTTGATAAAAATGGGGAAGTAATCAATGATTTAACAAAGAAACAAAAAGAAATGTTAGAGCAATATAAAATGCTTCAATATGATTTACTCGTTGGAAATCAATATAGCAAAGAAATCCTCTTTTAATAAAAGAAACAAAAAGAACTTGTATAACGATACAAGTTCTTTTTTCATAGTATTTAACGGGGTAACCAGACAAGCTGGGTTTAGGGAGTATTACTTGTACATTTAGTATATATGAAAATGTAATCGTTTTATTTGTATATTTGTGAGAAATGTGTGAATTTTATGTTTTGTAAAAAATCGATTATGTTAACTTTCAATCTTGTATTGCAGTTGTTATGCATGTAAAAATTTTATCAGTTCTTTATTTAATTCATCCGCTTGATCGATTGGTGAACCATGGCCACTATTTGTAAGAGCATGTAACTGAGAATTTTTAATTCGTTGTTGCGTAAGCTCAGCACTTTTGTAAGGAATTAGTTGGTCGTGAACGCCGTGGAAGATTTTTGTTGGGACGTTAATTTTATTTAAATCTTTCGTTACATCTTCATTTGCAGCTGCTTGTAAAATTTTGATAAGGGCATAAGAAGCGGACTGCATACCGAGATAAGAAAACCATTCAAGGGTTGCAGCTCCTAAGTTTCTATTGAAAAAGGATAAAGATACATCATTTAAAAATTTTGGTAAATTAGCATACATTTGATTAATGAGAGCATCTGCTTGTTCTTTCGGTACACCGTAAGGGGACTCTTGATTTTTAACGAAAGAGGGGGAGACAGCGTCAATTAATGCGAGCTTAGAAATGCGGCGCCCATTATAGCGAGACATATAGCGAATAGAAAGAGCACCACCAACTGAGAAACCGACTAATGTAGCGTTCTCTACTTCGAGTGCTTCTAGAACAATTGCGATATCATCGGCTAATCGATCATACGTGTAACCAGTCCATGGCTTATCAGATTGCCCATTCCCTCGTATATCCATGGCGATACAGCGAAAGCCATGCTCTGGTAAAACATTGAGTTGATATTGATACATTTGATGATTTAAAGGCCATCCGTGAACGAAGAAAACAGTCTTACTACCTGGACCAGGATTAACGTCTTGCACAAAAATATGCACATCTTTCTCGACAGTAACAAACATAAATGTCCCCCTATTTTATGAATATGCTCTATCCCAAAAGCGTTGTTTTGTCATAGCTTTAATAAATTCATTTGCTAGTCGCGTAGGGTCTTGTTCTATTAAAACACCAGGCTTTCCTTCTATATTTAAAGATTGAATAATAGAAGAGCCGTTTTGGAAGGAGCCAATCGGCTTAAAGTGATTATATGATTCTACGACAAAGGAACTTGCTTTGTTAAGAAAATGATCATCCATCTTTCCGCCGATAAGAAGTAATCCATCATAAAGGAGTGGTGAGCCTGTTAAGAAAGTATCATTTACTTCCCAATGTCCATTTGACGTCCCCTGCACTATGCCTAATCGTTCGGAAACGATCACTGGTTGAAGACCTACTTGTTTGAACTGATTTATTATATATTGTGCGCTTGGCCCATCATATCCATTTGCAACAATGACACCTACTCGTAATGTATTAGGACTAAAGGTCGTATTTGCCATACTGAGTGCTGGAGATGATTTTGTAACGTTGGATTCTTGCACATTTGGGACTTTTGCTCCGAGAGCTTCTGCAACTAAAGTAGCCAATTCTGTACTAATATGTCCAATCATATCAACGACTTGTTGGCGGACAGATTTACTTTTGACTTTTCCTAATTCAAAGGAGAAAGCTTGTATAATATGGATTTTTTCGACGTGACTCATACTATTCCAAAATAAACGAGCTTGAGAGAAGTGGTCTTTGAAGCTAGCAGCAGTTTCCCTTGTTTTATGACCAGATACAGTAGAAGGATATGTAACGAACCCCCCTTTTGTCCCAGGTACAGTATAAGGAGAATTATTTGCTAAGGAATTGTTATGGTAGGCAACGTTTCCTTTGTCGATTATATATTTAGACGCACCATCTCTTTGATTGTTATGAAATGGGCATATTGGACGGTTAATCGGTAGTTCTTGATAATTTGTACCAACGCGTGCTAATTGTGTGTCTGTATAAGAAAAGAGTCTACCTTGTAAGAGAGGGTCATTGGTAAAGTCAATACCACGAATGATACTTCCAGGGTGTAGTGCCACTTGTTCAGTTTCAGCGAATACATTATCTACATTGCGATTTAAGGTCATTTTCCCAATGATTTTAACGGGAAAATCTTCTTCAGGCCAAATTTTCGTTGCATCTAATATATCGAAGCCGTATTTAAATTCGTCCTCTTCTTCTAAAATTTGAATGCCAAGTTCGTACTCAGGATAGTTTCCAGCATTAATATTTTCCCACAAATCACGGCGATGGTAATCTGGATCAGCACCACCTAGTTTTTGTGCTTCATCCCAAATTAACGAATGAACGCCGAGCTTTGGCTTCCAGTGGAATTTCACGAATCGTGACTTTCCATTTTTATTAACGAAACGAAATGTATGAACGCCAAATCCTTGCATCATTCGAAAGCTTCTTGGAATTGTACGATCGGACATAATCCACATCATCATTGCAGCTGATTCTTGATTATTGGCGATGAAGTCCCAAAAAGTATCATGTGCTGTTTGTCCCTGTGGAATTTCATTATGCGGCTCTGGTTTAAGGGCGTGAATAAGATCAGGGAATTTAATGCCATCTTGAATAAAGAAAATGGGAATATTGTTTCCTACTAAATCAAAATTTCCTTCTTCTGTATAAAATTTAACGGCGAATCCTCTTACATCTCGATTCGTTTCATTTGCTCCTTTTGATCCAGCTACTTCAGAGAAACGAATGAAAAGCGGTGTTTTTTTTGAAGGGTCTTGTAGAAAATGGGCCATTGTTAGCTCTTCTAAAGATTCATATAACTCAAAAATGCCATGTGCTCCGTATCCTCGTGCGTGAACGACTCGTTCTGGAATTCGTTCACGGTCAAAGTGAGAAAGTTTTTCTCGCATAAGGAAATCTTCTAGAAGGGTAGGGCCACGATCTCCAGCTGTTAAAGAGTTTTCATCATTTGAAATTTTAACACCTGTATTTGTTGTCATCTCCTTTCCTTCATTTTCACGCGTGAAAGATTGGAGTTGTTCTATCTTTTTATTTTTTTTGCCGTCCATAAAAACACCTCCCATAATATACGTATTATTGTTTATGGTTTTTATGCTTGTATATAGCATGAAGATGTTGCATCGTTGGGATGATTTTCCTCAAATGTGCGATTTATCTTTGTTTGTCTATGAAAATCATTTATTATAATAAATGGTATTCTTTGAGATGTTATTTTGAAGGGGTGTTGAAGTGAAAGAAAGTTTTCTATCATATAAAGAAGAAGAAAGGAATGCAAAAATCCTTTTATGGGTGTTATATGTTATTGTTATTGTATATCAAATTTTCTATGCAATTGTATTAGACAATAAATCAATAATGGATAAGGGATACAACATAGTATGGCAAGTTATTTGCGGAGTAGCAATACTGTGCGTGAATATATATTTAATGAAAAAAGAGAAGGCAAACCTTGTTAAATATGCATGGATATTTGCATACATAGGGATAGAAATCGCTAATATATTTTCGTATATTTTTTATAATAAGGCGGCGTTTGATGCGACAAATATAATAGAAATTATTCTCATTTTCTTTGTACCCATATTTTTAAATAAAAAATTTTATGTAATCTTACTTTCTTCTATTGTAGGAAAATATTTAATTTATTTATTTGTATTAGAGGAAATAAAAGCATTTATGTTCCTTATTATGTGTACACTTATGTTAATAGCTGCATATATCATTTTAAACCGATTTTTACAATATCTTTCAGCTGTAAAGGAAAGTATTGCGATTGCTAGTGAATCACAAAAATTAGCAGTAATCGGAAAAATGGCAGCGACGGTTGGACATGAAATTAAAAATCCACTCGCTTCATTAAAAGGATTTACGCAATTACAAAGAGAGAAGCATGAAGAGGATCCTGTTTATAAACGTATGATCTTTGAAATAGAAAATATGAATAATATGATAAGTGAGTTGATGGAAGTTGCTACATGCAAGCCTTCTATTTATAAGAAACATGATCTGGGAAAAATTGTATTACAAGCAACAACAACTCTTCGCGAAAAAATGAATGAATTAAATGTGCAGCTTATTTCTAATGTGGGAGAACAAACAATAGAAGTTGAATGTGATGAACGAAGAATAAGAGGAGTCTTTCTATATACGATAAAAAATGCTTTAGAAGCAATGGAGCAAGGTGGCATATTACATTTACGGTTAGAAAATAAAGGGAAAGAGTATGTGATGATCAGCTTAATTGATAATGGTCATGGTATTAAGCAAGAAAACTTAGCCCGTGTTACAGAGGCCTTTTATACAACGAAACAAGATAAAATTGGTCTGGGTCTTACAGTAGCAAATCGAATTGTCGCCGAGCACCTTGGTGAGTTACATATTTCAAGTGAAAGAAATACTGGAACGAGAATAGACATTATTCTGCCAAGGAAGTGTGGAAATACTGAAATTCAAGTGGAAGAAAAGCTAGGAGTTACCATATGAATAAAGGCTATATATTTAAAAATGAAGAAATAAAGGCGTTGAAAGTATTTTTAAGTTTATTTTTTATTATATTTTTTGTGTATGATCTTGCCTATGAATTTATCGTACCTTTAATCGCGGGAGAGCAAGAAGGCGTAGGAAAGTTTGAAGATGGTTTAGGTTTATGGCTTTACTTTTTGATGGTAGTATTGTTTTGCATTGGAATATACTTTATGAAATGGAAGAATGTTTTTGCGGTAAAGTATATTATTCTAATTGGCTATAATGTATTAGATTGTATCCACAACATTATGATTTATTATGGTAGCGATGCGGAATTTGACGGTGGAAATATAGTAGAAGTATTTTTTATTTTGTTTGCACCAATCTTTGTGAATAAAAGATATTTCTGGTTAGTTCCAGCGATACTTGTCGGGAAGTACGCTTTTACAGGAATCATTATTCAATCTTCTCTCGTTTTAATCCCAATGGCATTATATAGTGTATTTACTATTATATGTTGGATTATATTTTTGAGGGTTCAGTCTTACGTTCGTACGCTTGAGATGATGGACAAAGAAATAAAACAAACAGAAAAACTAGCAGCTGTTGGAAAGATGGCAACGGTTATTGGTTATAAGATTAGAAGACCTTTAGCAAACTTAAAAAAACTTGTGAATAAACAAGCAGACAAGCATCCAGAGGATAAAATTTATAGTGATATTATGAAACAAGAAGTAGATCGGATTCATATAATTGCTACAGAACTTAGTGGATTTGAGAAATCTAAATCACTAGAATCAGAAACTCATAACATACAAGAAATTATCTCTTATGTTATTCGAGTTATGGAAAAGCCTGCTTTAAAACAAGGAGTCCACATACAAGGTATTTACAGTAAAGACTTACCATCAATTACATGTGATGAAAAACGATTAAAACAGGTCTTTTTTAATTTAATTAAAAATGCAATTGAAGCAATGTCAGTTGGCGGAACAATTACGATTAAAGTTACTGTAAAAGAAGGAATCATCGTTCAAGTGAAAGATGAGGGATGCGGCATTCCGAAAGATAAAATTCCAAAGTTAAACGAAGCCTTTTATACAACGAAAGAAACAGGAACTGGTCTAGGTTTAGTAGTTACAGAAAAAATTATTAAAGATCACAACGGTAAAATGAGTTTTGAAAGTGAAGTTGGGGTTGGAACGACGGTTGAGGTTATGTTACCACTGCATTAACTACAAAAAACATCACTTATTTGGAAGTGATGTTTTTTTATTTTATCCCGCTATTTGCCGGGTAGCCCGATTGGTGAGGGCTGATTAAAGTTTCACTTTATCTATAAAGAATATATGATGTGTTTCTAACATCAAAATGTTTTTTGAAAGTTTTCATTATGGATTTTCCGGGGGGAATTTAGACTATAAAAATTAATTATTTTTTTCTAAAAAAACTATTTTCTTTTTTGGGTTTTAATGGTATATTCAAAACACGATAAATAAATTCCTATATTTGGCACACTATTCGAAAGGATAGGTCGCAAAGCTAAGAGTCTAAAGTAATGAAAATTACTATGATAGTCTGGTTGCAGTTTGGATTTTCACACATAGTTGTATGTATGAAAATCGAAGAGGCAACTGGACTTTTTGTTTTCTCAAAAAAAAATAAATGGGCACACTGTTCGAAAGAATAGGTCGCAAAGCTAAGAGTCTAAAGTAATAAAAATTACTATGATAGTCTGGTTGCAGTTTGGATTTTCACACATAGTTGTATGTATGAAAATCGAAGAGGCAACTGGACTTTTTGTTTTCTCAAAAAAAAATAAATGGGCACACTGTTCGAAAGAATAGGTCGCAAAGCTAAGA
Source organism: Bacillus sp. CH_48 (assembly GCF_038008465.1). NCBI lineage: Bacteria > Bacillati > Bacillota > Bacilli > Caryophanales > Bacillaceae > Bacillus > Bacillus sp. CH_48. The sequence continues at coordinate 2,216,654 of NZ_JBBOZF010000001.1, forward strand.
GTCTAAGGTAATAAAAATTACTATGATAGTCTGGTTGCAGTTTGGATTTTCACACATAGTTGTGTGTATGAAAATCGAAGAGGCAACTGGACTTTTTGTTGTCTCAAAAAAAATAAATAGGCACACTGTTCGAAAGGATAGGTCGCAAAGCTAAGAGTCTAAGGTAATGAAAATTACTATGATGGTCTGGTTGCAGTTTGGATTTTCACACATAGTTGTGTGTATGAAAATCGAAGAGGCAACTGGACTTTTTGTTGTCTCAAAAAAAATAAATAGGCACACTGTTCGAAAGGATAGGTCGCAAAGCTAAGAGTCTAAGGTAATGAAAATTACTATGATGGTCTGGTTGCAGTTTGGATTTTCACACATGTTGTGATATATGAAAATCGAAAAGGCAACCAGGCTTTTTATTTTTTCAGAATACACATTATGATTGTAAATTTAGTCGATTAATACATTTAATGTTCTGAATATTCGGTACATAAAAAGCAAGGGAGGGAAGTACATTGCAAAATCAAATAGGGAAATTTGGGCGTATACTTCTCGCTGGAGGAATATTATTTACACAAGTTGGTGTGCTAGACTACTCTGCAACGAAAGTTTATGCGGTTACAAATGACGAGCAAGGACGTTTTATCGTTCATATGGATAAACAAGAAATAAAAGTTGATGAAAATGTAGTATTAAAGATTACAAATACAAATAAACAAGATGCTAATATCGAGCTGAAATTATCTAATGAGCAGCTCTTTAATGAAGAAGAAACGAAAAAAATGAATGAAAATAATAAAGCGATTCAAAACATTTCAGTAACAGAAGATTACATTGTAAAAATTGAAAAGAATGAACAAAGTAATTCTATCGGTGACGTATATGTAGTCATTCAAATGAAAAAAGCTGGAGAGTACAAATTTGAACCGATAGTGAAATTTGAAGGGAATGAAAAGAAAATTGAATCTCCTTCTCTACATGTTGTAGAGAAAAAAGAGGCTTTAAATGTAGCTATTTCTGATGAAAATCCAAAGGCTTCAGAGGAAGTTGTGAAAAAAGAAAAAAATGAAAAAGTAAAAGTATCGGAAGAAAATAAAAAACAAGAAATAAAGCCTACTAATGCTGAAGTTCCAAAAGAAACGAATACTTTAGAGAAAGAAAAGGTTAATGAAGAACTCGTATCAAAGGAAAATGAATTAAAAGAGAGCAATAAGGTAAACGAAAATAATCAGGAATTACCTGCTATTCAAGCTGAGAAGGTATTAAAGAGCCAATCTCTACTAGCTGCTAGTCCTGTTACAAGTATTCTTAGATATCCAAATGTAAAGGTAATAAATAATAGAACAGGTGAAGGGCCTTCTATCCCGGGTAAATATGCTTTTAGATTTGTTTGGAGCCCACAAGTAACATATGAGGTAAAGGGTAGTAGCAATGACAGAACTGGTCAAAGTCAATATACATTTAGAAATTCAAATAGAGAACAGTACGTATTAGTAAAAAAAGCTGGTGAATATCAAGGGAAATGGATTGATGTCCGTATTAATATTCACTCTATGACAGCTTCATCTGTAGATGTTAAAACACCAATAACTAAAGGTGATGCAAAAAACTTTTTACAATTATATGGGAACGGAAGGTCAGGACAAACTTATAATGCTTCCTTTGAATTTTATGAACACGGAACAAGTAAAAAAGTACCATTAACGGCAATGTGGAATTTCAAAAGGATAAATAGTTATAAAAATGTAACGTTACGTAATGATGGTAGTCATTTAACGAATTTATACGTGTATGATACGAGTTCAATTAGGTATCAAGACAAAGGGAATAATAAAATAGAGTTTTCTGGAACAGCAGGCCCAGTAGCTACTCCAGAAGCAGATATGACAATTACATTTGATAATTTAACAGAATTACCGCTAGAAGTTAGATTAAATGCTTCAGGTGTTAATGTATCATACGACCAATTAGCGATTGCACAAATTGAAATTCCAGCTCCAAGTGTAATAGGAGATATCGTGGAAGATAATTCCCGTCAACTTTCTTATAAGGTATATCAAAATATGCCTGCTCAATCGAAAGATATTCACTATGCGAAATCTTTTGTATTAGAAAGTGAAGTGAATAAGGATTTTACTGTGAATGATGTTTCCATTCAAGATGTGGAAAGTGGAGATGATGTAAGTAGCTTCTTTGATATTAGCAGGAAAAACAATAAGGTCACTGCGGTTGCGAAAGCAAATGCGCTAAAAACAGAAGAATTCAACGGGAAAATTTACGAGATGACAATTACAGGTTCTCCTGTAAAAGGTGCTGATGTAATGAAATATTATAAAGATGGTTATCTTGAAATACCGGTGTCAGCTAAAAACTATTTAGATGACGATAAGAATGGGCAAGATAGTAATCGAGATGGAATCGCAAAAATAAGGTATAAAGGTATTCCGACTGGGAAACCAGTCCCACAAAAAGTAGTGCAAGGAACAGATTTAACAAAAATGGATATTTCTAAATTTGTGACAGATTTATCTGTAGATACGAATTTGGATGTAGATAAACCAATATCAGTAATGAAGTTAATCAATATTCCGGATACAAAAACAATAGGGAATCATACTGTAACGGTTGTAATTGAAACGAAGCAAGGTGTACAAGCGGAGATTCAAGTACCGGTTACTGTCGTTGATGGGACTTTAAAGTTAGTAGACGTACCAAAAGAAATTACCTTTGGAGATGTAACAATTCCATCGAAAACAACGACATACACACCGAAGGCGATTTCAAATTCTTTAAAGGTAACCGATAATCGTGTTAAAAAGCAAAAATGGAGTGTATATGTAAAGGAAATTACACCATTAACTTCAGCGCAAAATGACACATTGACGGGAGCATTGATTTACAAACGAAATGGAAAGGATACACCTTTAAGTAATTCTAGTATAGAAGCATTCTCGTATACTTCTAAAAACGACGAGGAGGTTTCATTAAATTGGAAGGAAAACGAGGGAATTCATTTACAAGTAAAACCAGGGCCGAATGTCAAAGCAAATACAAAATATGCTGGACAGCTAGAATGGACATTAACCGATGCTCCTCTCTAAAAATATATGAAATATATAAATTTTAGAAAGGAGAGAGTAATGAAAAAAATAGTTGGTATTATCGTTTCCACAGTTATATGTGTGCCGTTTCTTATGGCAAATGTAGTAACGGCTACAAGTACGAATTCAAAAGCGGGTATTACATTTTCGAATAGCTATACACCAAATACATCAACTGATCCGACAAAGATAAATACAAAAAAAGAGACAGTTGATAAAAATAAAAATGGAGATAAATATTTACCGAAAACAGGAGGCCAGACACGGGACTTCAAACAATATATAGGATTGTTTTCGATTGTTTTATCTCTATATGTATTCAAAAGAATTAGGGGAAAGCAAGTGTATTCAAAATAAAAAATAGATGAAAACAGAGAAAAGGGGAAGGTACATATGAAACTAGCAAAATTAGCATTAATCGGTGCAGTATCATTAACATCAGTTGCAGCAGTAGGAACTTCAGCATTTGCGGAAGAGAAAGCAAATATGAAATCAAAAACCGATGTAACGTTTATTGAAGATACAAGCACAACAGATCCAAACAATCCAGAAAATCCAAATGAAAAAGTTACACCAGAGAACCCTGATGACCATGAAAAAGGAACAAAAGGTCCATTAAGTATTAACTACGTTTCTAACTTACACTTCGGCGAGCAAGTTATCTCTGGTAATGATCAAACGTACTTTGCAAAATTGGATAAAGTGAAACAAGGGAGCAAAACAGTTGAAGTACCTAACTTCGTATCTGTAACAGATAACCGTGGTACAAATGCAGGATGGAAATTGAAAGTAAAGCAAAATGCACAATTTAAAAGTGGTAATAGTGAGTTAACAAATGCAGCTTTAAGCTTAAGTAACCCAGCTGTAAATTCTGTAACTGATGCACAATATGCACCTACAACATTTAAAAATAAAGTAACGCTAGCTCCAGGTGGAGATGCGGTGGAAATTACTACTGCCGCAAAGAATAAAGGTATGGGTGATTGGACGACTGCATTTGGTAAAGGAACAGAACAAGGTAAACAGAGTGTGAGCTTATTCGTACCAGGTACGACGGCGAAAGAAAAAGGTGCGAAATATTCAGCTGAGTTAACTTGGACTTTAGAAGATACACCAAACTAAGCTTATACAAGATTGAAAATTAAGAATGACTAAATTTTAAAAAATGATTATAAAGGGGTATAAAACTATGAAACTAGCAAAAATAGCATTAATTGGAGCGGTAACATTATCATCAGTATCAGTAGGGACGTCTGCATTTGCAGCTGAGAAAGATGGCGGGAAATTAGACTCAAAAGCATTTATTAAATTCGAGAAAAATACAGATAAAATTGATGTTGTTAATCCAGAGAATCCAGATGAAACTGTAGATCCAGTTGATCCAGATAAAAAAGGTACAGATGGTCCACTAAGTATTGATTATGTATCTAACTTCAACTTTAAAACACAAAAAGCATCAGGGAATAACGAAATCTACTTTGCAGAATTAGATAAAGTAAAGAAAAAAGTAGACGGTTCTGTAATTGACGTGCCGAACTACGTTCAAGTAACAGATAATCGTGGTACAAATGCTGGATGGCATTTAACAGTAAAACAAAATGGTCAATTCAAAACTGCAGATGATAAAGCGTTGGATGGTGCAGCATTAACATTAAAAAATTCAGCTTTGAAATCAAACGCAGGTAGCGACGCACCAACAGCAGAACAATCTATCACATTAAATCCAAGTGGTGCAGCATCTGATTTAATCGATGCAAAAGAAAACCAAGGTATGGGTACATGGGTAAATACGTTTGGTAAAGATGCAACAGAAGCGAAACAAAGCGTAGAGTTATCTGTACCAGGTAAAACGAAAAAAGAACAAACACAATACACAACTTCACTAACTTGGGAACTAACAGACGCTCCTATGTAAGTAAGAGGAATTTTAAGATAAAAGAGGAAAATGAGAAGAGATAAGGGAATGGCTTTAACCTTATCTCTTTCTTGTCTATAAAATGGATATGAAGGGGACTACATAAGAGATGGTAAAAAAACTATTTACTAGCTTACTATTAATTACATTCTTCATAGTAAACGCTTTTTCAGTATATGCGGCTGAAATGAAATTCGCTGTGACAGCAGTTATACCAGAAAATCAAATTGATAAAAATCAAACGTATTTTGATTTGAAAATGCAACCTGGACAAAAGCAAACAATTCAAGTCCAAATGAAAAATGATACGAATAAAGAAGTTGTGGTAGAATCGTTTGCTAATACAGCAATTACGAATAGCAATGGTATTACAGATTATAGTACAGTAGAACCAAAAACGGATTCTACTTTGAAATATCCGTTTTCTAAAATTGCTAAAATGCCAAAAGAAACGAAAGTCCCAGCTAACAGCATAGTGACAGTTGATATAAACTTGGAAATGCCAAGTGAGTCGTTTGATGGTGTTATTTTAGGTGGTTTATACTTTAAAGAAAAAGAAGATGAGAATGCAAAGAAAAAAGATGAAGGTGTGCAAATTGAAAATAAATATGCATACGCAATTGGCGTTGTTTTAAAAGAGACGGATGCTGAAGTAAAACCAGACATGAAATTAAACGAAGTAAAGCCAACACAAATTAACGGGCGTAACGTTGTTACTGCAAATTTACAAAACGTAAAGCCAGCAATGTTAAAAAATTTAAGTGTTGATGCAAAGGTATATAAAGAAAAAGGTACAGACGTTTTATTTGAAGCGAAAAAAGAAAATTTAAGAATGGCGCCAAACTCAAACTTTGATTACGCTATTAGCTGGGAAAACAAAGCGTTTGATCCAGGAATGTACCGAGTAGAAGTGAAAGCCACTGATGGCGATCAAAAGTGGGAATGGACGAAGAAATTTACAATTGAAGGAAAGACAGCCGATAAGTTAAATGATACAGCGGTAGAAGCGAAAAAAGACTACACGCTATATTACATTATCGGCGGAGTACTACTGGTAATTATATTATTAGTTCTTGTGTTCTTCTTAGGTAGACGTTCTAAAAAAGAGGACGATAACGAAAAATAATATATTGATAGTGTAAAAAGAAAATAATGGATGTTTTACTATGAAAAATATATAATGGCTTTGTCTGTTATTTGTTGTAGTTCATTTATATTTCTATTTGTTGACCCGAATCTCGGGTCTTTTTTTATGGAATGAATTGCTATATATCAGTAATGAGAAAAACAGAGTATACAGCACTTGCAGTAATTCCAGGGGTAATATAAAGGGATATAGCATCTCCTCTGACAATTGGGTTTCCAGTTGTAATACTAGTCCAAGTTACAGTAGCGGGACCTACTGCTGGAGTAGGATTAAATACTTGAATTTGTCCTGCTCCGCTATCCGTTGGTTTAATAGAAAATACCATAGTTCCGGTAATTTTGTCAGTAGTAGTTAAGGTAATAGTAGATAGGATGTAGCTAGAAGTAGGGGATGTGAGGTTTGTTGGGACATTTCTGCAAATATTAATCGTATAAACAGCAGCAGGTAAATTATTTATATTTATAGACGCAGAAAAGCCAACTATACTACCGGCTCCAGCAGTGACATATGGGATAACATTGGAGTCAATTCCAGGAGAACCCGCTATACGTTGAAAACCAGCATTTGTTCCCTGAAAAACAATACTTTTTGCTGAAGCACTACCGGCAGATCCCATGGGTCCGGTGTTCCCCGTAGGTCCGGTACTACCGGTAGGTCCACTTTCTACTAATATGATATAATCCGGAGATACATTTGGAAATCCTTGAGGTGCATCCTTTTTTACAACATAGCCACTGCCCGTATAAGTGACAACTTGTCCTTTTTTATAGTTGGGGGCCGCTGCTAGACTGAAGGTGGTAGTACTTTGGAAACCAGCTCCGGAAGGTCCAGCACTACCAGTAGGTCCGGTAGCCCCAGTAGGCCCGGAAGGTCCAGTACTTCCGGTAGCCCCGGTGCTACCAGTGGGCCCAGTGTTTCCGTTAGAACCACCACTATTGCGTCTGCCATCGCAACTAAAACAATTACGTTGATACATGTACGTTCTCCTTTCTATATTTTGAAAATCTAGTTTTAAAAATAGAACTACTATATGTATATTACGGATTCTATATTTTTGTGTGGCTGATCGTATTTTGTGTCTAGATTTCAAAAATAGCGGTAGGAGAATTAAGTAGTGTTAGAGCCACCATTTCTCCTGAGGAAGCAAAATAACATCCACATCAAAATTCTCTTTAAACCAATCATACATCAATGTCTCTTTCACTAAATATTCAGAGGCAGAGTGTGACACCCCAATTAGAGACATATTTGTTTCTTTTACATAATCCATAATGAGCGAGTATTTATGTCGCCCGTAATCATTGTCGATATGGCAATGGATTTCTCCTGTAATATATGCTTCGGCACCTTTTTTTTCTGCTTCCTTCATTAAAGATACAACATCGCCACATCCAGCGATAATTGCGATTTTTTTGATGGAATCATGTCGTTTACCTTCGAAGTCTGTGTAAGGGATCTGGAAGAGTTGTTTTAGATGTTTTTGGAGTGCTTCTGTTGATGTTTCATCTATTTCACAAATAAGGCCAACTGGTTCTTGTTCTGGACCTCCATATGCAAAGTCGTTCACTACAGTAGCGTTTAATGCTTTTGCAATTGAAATACTCGTTCCATGCGTTTGATGAAAATCCATTGGTACGTGACATGTATATATAGAAAGTTGTTTTTCTTTTATTCCTTGCAAATATTTTTCAGGAATTGGTATGAAACCGCGGCCTGATCTTCCAATTGGATCACCGCACTCCATTACAAGGGGATGGTGCATAAAGAGTAAATCACCGGGTGTGGATTGTGAAATGAATGTTTCAAGAACGTCATCTGTAGGGAATACAGCTAAAAATACTTTGTTTACATTTTCAGATCCGTGCATCATAAGGCCGTTAAATAAATCTACAAAATTTGCTTCGAAAAATTGTTGCCAAGGAAATTTGATAGGATCATATACGGCTGGGATAAATCGACTAAAGGCACTATCTTTTCCGTATTTTTCAATTTGAAATAAGTGATCGAGTGATTGCTCTATTTTTTTTAAGGCTGGCATGTTTAATAATCCTCCTTAAGATGATTCTTGCTTTATGAGTTGTTTGTATTCTTCGTAGCGAAATAAGAAGCGGATAGGAAACAAATAAAGCCTAGAATCCAGCCGATAGAAGGAGAATAGGGAAGTACATGCTGTAATAGCATTCCGCTAGAAATGAAGAAACTACCAAATAGACTTGATAAAATAGGATATCGTTGTAGTTTGAACACGGATAGCAAACCTCCTTTCTCCTGCATGAACTACTCATAAAAGCTCGATTGCTGAAACTTTATCACATACATTGTATATTAGTCTTAATTTTCTGTATATAAATTTTAAGAAAAATGGTGATACAATATATGAATGATAAGAGAAGAGAGGATGAAGATTAACATATGTACGTTACTGTAACAGAAGCAGCATATAAAAAGATTATGGATACGATTCCAAGTGAAGCGAAATATATAAAGTTATTTTACGATAATGAGGGTTGCGGTTGTGTCATGAGCGGAATCATCGATTTAGTAGCTGTAGCAGAGAAAGATGAGCGCGATGTGGATATTGAATCAAGCACAATGAATTTTATCGCTGATCGTACAAAGCTTGTATTTATGGACGATAAGTTAACGGTTGATTGGCATGAAGGTGGAGGAACTTTTCAGTTGAAGAGCCCAAGCCAGTTTTATAATCCAAATATGAAATTACACGTTCGAGTATAGTAAAGGAAAGGTGATTCCAAAATGTATTTTGGAATCACCTTTTTTTATTTTATAAGTCGATATATTTGGGAAGTCGCCGATATAAATGGAGTTGCGCCAATATAATTTCATTTACCAAAACGTTTCATATTATAAAAAGTTTTTTCACATAATGAAATGTACACATGATTGAATTTTCTGTATAATTTTCTTTGCGGAGGGGATACGCATGAGAAGATGGGGAATTGAGTTATTAATTTTAAGTGTTGTTATTATTTGGGGGATTAACTATACAATTGCGAAGTATGGACTTTTAGAATTTACAACAATTGAGTTTACCGCACTTCGTATGATGGCGGCGGCACCGCTCCTGTTACTTCTTACTTTTTTTATTGAAAAGTCGGTTTATATGGAGCGAAAGGATATACCTAGATTAATCATCGTTAGCGTTGTAGGTATTGTACTGTATCAAACGTTATTTATGGAAACTGTCAAATATACATCCGCTACAAATGCCTCTTTACTCATTTCTATTTCACCTATTTTTACAACTGTATTTGCGATTTTTCTGAAACAAGAAAAGTTTTCTTCTCGAAAGCTCATAGGTTCTATCATTGCCTTTAGTGGTGCAGCATTAGTTTTAGTAGCAGGACATTCACTTGCTAGTTCTTTTTATGGCAATGGAATTGGACTTATTACATCAATATGCTGGGGGCTTTATCCTGTTTTAGCAGGACCATTAATTAAAAAATATTCAGCACTACGTGTTACCGCATGGTCAGCCTTAGTTGGCGCGATTCCGCTTTTATTGTTAAGTGGACCATATGTATTTATAATGCCATTTCACATTACACACGGAATGACACTATTCGCCTTACTATATTCCATTTTCTTTGTAACAGTATTCGGCTTAGTCATGTGGTATGTTGGTGTTCAAAAAATTGGGGCGTCACATACGATGGTATATATGTATATAACGCCGCTTGTAGCTGTTTTATTTGCAGCTGTCTGGGCAAATGAATATGTATCGTTTCAACAAATCATCGGTGGAATTATTATTTTTTTCGGTCTATGGTTTGTGAAATCAGAGAAAGTAAAAGTTCATTCTACTGCGGGGGAACCTATATCAAAATAGGAAAACAGATCACCTATGATCTGCTTTCCTATTTTTTTATTTTTGGTAAGAAGATGAGAAATAAGATAGCAGTAATAAGTGGAATTAAGTTTAAAAATGGAATACGGAAGAGTGTAATAAGAATAATACCTGGAAGAAGAACACCGAGGACAGCGTAAAAAATGCTATGATTTTTCGTGTACCAATACAGTGAAAGTCCGATAAGTGCAGGGATAATGAGGTGAATGAGAGCCATTAAAAAATAAATCATTAGACGCCCCCTTTATTTGTGTGTTTATTACATCATATCCGTATGTTCATAGATTGATATCATTTTTTTCATAAATGGACGAAAAAGTTTGAAAAACCGTCACAAAATATGAGAATATGATGTTCGAAATCTTGTATAATATTATTTTCTAAAAACATTTAAACAACATGAACATACTGTTTATGTTGTTTTTAATTTGAGTGAAATGAATTTTAAGTAGTATGAACTCGAAAGAACTGAGTTATACAGCTTTTGTTGGATAGATAAAAATTACTGAAGAGGAGAACAGCATGATTAGTATGTCATTAAGATCGTTTAAAATTCAATCGTATTATATATTAGGTCTTCTTTTGTTAGGATGGATGTTAACACCGTTTTCAGCACACTTTTTAGGCGCTGGAATTGGACTTATTGTAAGTATGTATTGCGTTTGGCTTTTAGGGAGACGAATTGAGAAGCTTGGAGATAGTATCGTAAAGAAAACGAAAGCACCGACGCTCGGTATGTTTAACCGTTTTGCCGCTGCTATTTTGGGTGCTATTATTATGTACGAAATTGAGCATCATATGGTTATGTGGGCATTTGCAGTAGGGATTATGGGTGGTTATTTCTTAATTGTTGTTAATTTAGGATACTATAGCATGAAAGATGAGAAAGAATTAACGAAGAGCTAAAAAAGATAAAAAGATAAAAAGATAAAAAACCTCTTTTGGATGGAATAGAGGATCCAGCGAGGGATAGAAGCGGTCAGAGCCTCTTTTAGCCTCATGCGATGTGAAACCAGAGAGATGTAATGAGTAGGGATATAATTTATATGTTCGAAACCGTGATTTGTCCCTGTGGAAATAGGTTTACTCTGGGATAAGTGATTCAGTGATGGATAGTACAACAGGAAGCGAAACTTTGCCTGAAATGCAGGTTTCTGCTTCTAATAAGTTAACATGAAATCACGTATTAGTAGGACTTTTATGTTCTTTAAAAAATTTGGATCGCTCCGTAAATGAATAAAATTTTTCCTGCACGAGAAAAATTTTTCATAGGCTTCACCCTTTCCTGTATATGTAAATTGTATCATAAAAAACTAAAAATGAATGAGTATAAAATGAATTTTCTGTAATTTATTGAACTAAGTCACAGATGAAGAGATTAACGTTGCACTTTATATAAGATATAAAAAGAAGCTTACGTAAAAACGTAAGCTTCTTTTTTATGTAAGTGTGTGTAACCGTTAAGCCGCATTGGGTTTTGTCGGTGAGTACGCGAAACTTTACGGTTACACGACACTTATTCATATGAGTAAAGGGTTATTCCAACAGAAAGTGTTAATTTAAGCGATTGGGCCGCCTAAGTTAATAATATCTTCAGAAACGCTTTCGAACTTTTTGAAGTTCTCTTTGAATTCATTTGCAAGCTCGATTGCTTTTGCTTTGTAAGCAGCTTTATCAGCCCAAGTTTGTTCAGGCATTAACACTTCGTCAGGTACACCTGGTACGTGAAGTGGAACTTCAAGACCGAAGATGTCATGTTTAGCTGTTTCAGTTTTTGCAAGTTCACCGCTTAATGCTGCTTGAATCATTGCACGAGTATAACCTAAGTTCATACGTTTACCAACGCCGTATTCGCCGCCAGTCCAGCCAGTGTTTACTAGGAATACTTTCGCATCGTGTTTCTCGATTTTTTCACCAAGCATTTCAGCGTAGCGAGATGCATCAAGTGGTAAGAATGGTGAACCGAAGCAAGTTGAGAATGTAGCTTGCGGAGATGTAACACCGCGCTCTGTTCCTGCTAGTTTACTAGTGTAACCACTTAAGAAATGATACATAGCTTGCTCTTTTGATAACTTACTGATTGGAGGCAATACGCCAGATGCATCAGCAGTTAAGAAAATAATAGTATTTGGGTGTCCAGCAACACTTGGCAGTACGATATTGTCGATCGCATGCATAGGGTATGCAGCACGAGTATTTTCTGTTAAAGTAGTATCGTTGTAGTCTGCGATACGCGTTTGGTTATTAATGATAACGTTTTCTAAAACAGATCCGAATTTGATTGCATCGAAAATTTGTGGTTCTTTCTCGTGAGAAAGGTTTACACATTTTGCATAGCAACCGCCTTCAATATTGAATACACCGTTATCAGACCAACCGTGCTCATCATCACCGATTAATTTACGGTTTGGATCAGCAGATAAGGTTGTTTTACCTGTTCCAGATAAACCGAAGAATAGTGCTACGTCACCTTCTTCACCTACGTTTGCAGAGCAATGCATAGAAAGAATATCTTGTTCAGGTAGTAAGAAGTTCATAATAGAGAAGATTGATTTTTTCATTTCTCCAGCGTATTCTGTACCACCAATTAGTACAATACGTTTTTCGAATGAAACCATAATGAATGCTTCAGAGTTTGTACCGTCAACAGCTGGATCAGCTTTGAAATTCGGTGCAGAAACAATTGTGAACCCTGACTCATGAGTTGTTAATTCTTCTTCAGTTGGACGAATGAATAATTGATGTACAAATAAATTGTGCCATGCATATTCATTAATAACTTGAATTGGTAGGCGGTAATTGCGGTCAGCGCCTGCAAATCCTTTGAAGACGAATAACTCTTCTTTTTCTTTTAAGTATTCTAAAACTTTAGTATATAATTTATTAAAATGTTCTTCAGAAATCGGTTGGTTCACAGCTCCCCAAGCAATTTTGTCAGCAACCGATGCTTCTTTCACAATAAATTTATCTTTAGGAGAACGTCCTGTATATTTTCCTGTTGAAGCAGAAACGGCACCAGTAGAAGTTAATTTCCCTTCATTTCGCATTAATACTTTTTCCACTAATTGCGGAACACTTAGTTGAATCTGTGCATTGCTTCCGTTCAATAATTCGTGTAAACCAATTTGGACATTCACAGTACTCATATTTATATACCATCCTTTTCATTTAATGAAATATTTCTCGTAATCCCCAACAAGAGTATAACACAATTATATAAATAATGTATACTATTTATTTCTTTTTGTTTGTGTGAATGTATTATTTCCCTATTAATATTTCATTTTAGGCGTATTGAGAAAAACTTTCAGGAAAATGTGAATATTAATTGACAAATGAATATCATTTCTTTAGTATAGGTTGGGACGGATACTCTCTTATCCCGAGCTGGCGGAGGGACAGGCCCGATGAAGCCCAGCAACCTCACTTGTATTGATAAATGCAGGTGAATAGGTGCTAAAACCTGTGCGAGGCTACAGGTCTCGAACGATAAGAGCGAAGGGCAAAAAGCAGTATGCAAGTAGCAAATTAAACCTTTCCTCTATGTAAAGTAGGAAAGGTTTTTCTGTATGCTTGTGTGGGAGAATAAATGTATGTCGCAGTTTGTGGCAAATTAAGGATGAGTTCCGTACAATATATACAATTACTGTAGGGAGGTTTACCACATGACAAAAAAACGTCATCTGTTCACATCTGAGTCTGTAACTGAAGGACATCCAGATAAAATTTGTGACCAAATTTCTGATTCAATTTTAGATGCGATCTTATCAAAAGACGCAAATGCACGTGTAGCTTGTGAAACAACTGTAACAACTGGTTTAGTATTGGTAGCGGGGGAAATTACGACTTCTACTTACGTAGATATTCCGAAAATCGTTCGTGAAACAATTCAAGGCATTGGTTACACACGCGCAAAATACGGATTCGATGCAGAAACTTGTGCTGTTTTAACATCTATCGATGAGCAGTCTGCTGACATCGCTATGGGTGTTGACCAAGCGCTAGAAGCACGCGAAGGTCAAATGACTGACGCTGAGATTGAGGCAATTGGTGCAGGAGACCAAGGTTTAATGTTTGGTTTTGCATGTAATGAAACACAAGAATTAATGCCACTTCCAATCTCGCTTGCTCACAAATTAGCTCGCCGTTTAACTGAAGTACGTAAAGATGATACATTGTCATACTTACGTCCAGATGGAAAAACGCAAGTTACAGTTGAGTATGATGAAAATGGTAAACCAGTACGTGTTGATACTATCGTAATTTCTACACAACATCACCCAGATGTTACATGGGAAGAAATCGATCGCGACTTAAAAGAGCACGTAATTAAAGCTGTAGTACCAGCAGAATTAATGGATGGAGAAACGAAATTCTTCATTAATCCAACTGGCCGCTTCGTAATTGGTGGACCACAAGGTGATGCTGGTTTAACAGGACGTAAAATCATCGTTGATACTTACGGTGGATATGCTCGCCATGGCGGCGGTGCATTCTCTGGTAAAGATGCAACAAAAGTTGACCGTTCAGCAGCATATGCAGCTCGTTATGTTGCGAAAAACATCGTAGCAGCTGGTCTTGCTGACAAAGCAGAAGTACAACTTGCATACGCAATCGGTGTAGCACAACCAGTATCAATTTCAGTTGATACATTCGGCACAGGTAAAGTATCTGAAGACGTACTAGTAGAACTAGTTCGTAACAACTTCGATCTTCGCCCAGCTGGTATTATTAAAATGCTAGACTTACGTCGCCCAATTTACAAACAAACAGCAGCTTACGGCCACTTCGGACGTACTGATGTAGATCTTTCATGGGAACGTACAGACAAAGCTGCAGCTTTAAAAGAGCAAGCTGGTCTATAATATATGAAAAAAAGCTTTGCGCGGTGAGCGCAAAGCTTTTTTTATTTCGTTTTACTTACAATTTGAATACATGAACTACAATATACTTCTCCATCTAGCTCAATATACTTTTTCATATTAGTCATGCCACTTGCTGGAAATGGCATATGAATCCAAGCCTTTTCATACGTTTGTATTTCCTTTTTATATGATTTACAAAGGGTGGGTTTCTTCTGGAACATATGTAATCAACCGTTCATTTGACGTGCTTTACCTGCGCAAAAGGCACTGCTTAGTAAAAATAGTGTCGCGAATATAATGCTTACTAATGTAGCGTATGGAATTGCGCCTTTTAAGGAAAAGCCGACAGTGATTGAAGCGACGAATAAGAGGATGAATGTTGTTGTTAATTTTTTATAAAGTTCCATACTATGTAGACCTCCAATTTATTTTTTAGTACAAGTTTTAAAATTGAATTCTATTATGTAGAAAATATAAAGAGTAACTAAAGATGTGTAGTCTAGGAGTATAAGAAAGTGCACTTTCCTTTTTGTGGATTAGTATACTTATATTGTATCATGGCGCATGATTGGCTTCATACATAATTGTGTAAAGATATGTATGATAAAATGAAGAAAAGTCTTTAAGAAAGGAAAGATAAAAAATGAGTGTAACTGAACATAAAAAACAAGCTCCAAAAGAAGTGCGTTGCAAGATTGTTACGATTTCCGATACACGTACGGAAGAAACGGATAAGAGCGGACAACTATTACATGAATTGTTAAAAGAAGCGGGCCATACAGTAACCTCTTATGAAATTGTAAAAGATGATAAAGAAAGTATTCAGCAAGCAGTGTTAGCTGGTTATCATAAGGAAGATGTAGATGTTGTATTAACAAATGGCGGTACTGGTATTACGAAGCGTGATGTAACAATTGAAGCAGTGTCAGCTCTATTAGATAAAGAGATTGTCGGGTTTGGTGAGTTGTTCCGCATGATTAGTTATTTAGAAGATATCGGAAGCAGCGCAATGTTAAGTAGAGCGATTGGGGGTACAATTGGGCGCAAAGTAGTTTTCTCGATGCCAGGATCGAGCGGGGCGGTTCGCCTTGCGATGAATAAATTAATTTTACCGGAATTAGGCCATATTACATTTGAGCTACATCGCCAATGAGTAGGTGGGCTGGAATTGTATTAGCGGGCGGTATGTCGAGTAGATTTGGTGAGCCGAAAGCGTTAGCGAGCTGGCAAGGTAGTACTTTTATTGAGCATATTTTGAAAGAGATGACAAGTGCGCTCCAAGAAGTTGTAGTCATTAGTCATTCTGATATAAAAGAGCGAGTAGAGCAATTCGTACAAGTTCCTGTTATAGAAGATATCCCGCACTATAAAGGGAATGGACCGCTGGCCGGTATTGTATCAGGAATGGAATACATAGAAGCAGATTGGTATGCTATTATGCCTTGCGATGCGCCAAATGTTTCGCATGAATGGTTTACCATTTTACTGGAGCAAACGAGCAATGAATATGATGCAGTTGTACCTATTATTAATGGAAGAAAACAGCCGCTACTTGCAGCGTATCATAACCGCGTGAAAGAAAAGATTTATGCTTTACTTCAGGAAGAGAAAAGAAGTATGGGGCAGCTTTTATCACAATGTAATGTGAAGTATATTGTTGGTGAAGATGTACAAGCGAATGCGGATTGGTTTATAAATGTGAATACGAAAGAAGAATATGTGCAGGCTCAAAAAGACCTTTCAAATGAATGAAAGGTTTTTTTGTATACAGAAATTGGGGAACAATTACTGTATAAAGGTATGTGAGTAAGTTGATTTTAAGGGGAATTTCTTAAAATCACTATACAGTTAAAATAGTGTATAACCATATATTAATTTTTATGGGTTTTTATTACAAGTCTGTTTAGTTATGTTTGTTTTTGCTATAATAAATATGGAAATAAATGATATTTCACCTTATGTATCATTAGTTTAACTAAAATTTACAAGTGTGTAATAAACTCCCTTCGTTTTTTGAAGGGAGTTTTTCTAGTTAAGCAAGTAACTCTGATGTGTTATGCTGAAGGACTTCTTCATACTGGTTAAGTAAGCCGCGAAAGATCTCATCCCAGCTTTTTGATTTCGCATAAGATGAAGCTGTTATCCCCATTTGTATAAGTTGCTCTTTATTTTGCAATAAAGAATAAATGGATGATAGAAATGCATCCTCATTTTTAGGGGGACAAAGAATTCCCGTTTTTCCATCTGTAATAATATTTTTAACCCCGCCACTATTTGCACCAATGACAGGTGTGCCGCATGCGAGTGATTCAAGTACGACATTTCCGAATGTTTCAGTAGCTGATGGAAATACCATTATGTTAGAACAAGCATATGCTTCAGCTAAATCTGCACTTTGTAAATAGCCAGTAAAAGTGACATTTGTTTGTGGAACAGCTTCACGCAAATTTGTTGCTAGAGGTCCGTCTCCTGCGATGAGCCAATGAATGTCGTTTCGAGTATGCGATGTTTTAACGATAAGGTTTTGCAACGTATCAATATCTTTTTCAGGAGCAATTCGTCCTACATAGGAAAGAACGTACTTCGCTGTAATATTATATTTTTTTCGGAATAGGTCTGTATTGTAAGCTGGATGAAAGAGTGTGCAATCTACACCACGTCCCCAAATGGAGAGGGCCTGAAAGCCTTTATTTTTTAATTGATGTAATGTTTCAGAGGAGGGAACAAAATTTTTTTGCATATGACTATGAAACCATTTTAAATAGTTCCAAAGCATATTGGAGAGAAATTCAATTTTGTAATAGCGTAAATACGCATCGAAATCAGTATGATAAGAACCGACAACTGGGATGTTTAACTTTTTGGCGTAATACAGTCCACAAAGTCCCATGTTGAAAGGTGTGGCAATGTGAATAATGTCAGGTTTAAAGGAATGAAGTTCCCGTTTAATACGCGAAGTAGGAAAAGAAAAGCGACATTCTGGATATAATATTGTTAACGGGATACTTCTCATCTTGTTCACATTAGCTACGAAATTATCTTCAGCTGTATGCTGAGGGGCGAAAACAGAATAGGCGATCTGTTCTTTCTGAAAGTAACTTGTTAATCGTTCTAACGTTTTCGCAACCCCGTTAACTTGTGGCGTAAAAGTATCGGTAAAAATGGCGACTCTCATCATATCACTCCTTTATGTGAAAAGTGGGATGAATTGATAAAAAGAGATGATGCCAGAGCAAGTGCCAAGGCACATGCCGACGAACACATCTGACGGATAGTGAAGTCCTAAATAAATACGTGAAATACCGACGCATAATGCTAACGGTAATAGGAAAGCAAGTAAGCTTGGATTATAGCAAATAAATGGAATGAAGACAGAGAAAACGGCTGTTGTATGACCAGACGGGAAAGAGTGGTCTTTTAATGGATGGACTGGATATTTCGCATCCTGAATTGTTAAATAAGGACGTTTTCGTGGATACCACCTTTTTAATATTTGTACAGGAATATGGCTAATTGCTAAAGAAATAGCAGTAGCGATTGCTGCTTGGTGTAAAGTCCCTTTTGCAAAAATTAAAAAGAAAAGTGTAAGTGCAATGGAGAAAGTAGCACCACCGATATGGGTAATATTGCTGAAAAAGATGTTTAATGTTTTTTGATCAAAGTAGCGATTAATTCCTTTAAAAATGTAACATTCTATTTTATATAATCCACTGACCTTCATGAAAATTCTCCTCCCTCGTTTACATATATATGGAGATATTAGCTTTTATTTTAATAAGATTTTGTTGAGGGAGTAATAATATTTTGTAAAGAAAAAGTTAGATTTTATATAAAAAAAGCTGCCAATCTTATGGCAGCGGAAATTTACTTCTGTAATGATTTATAATATTGACCTTTTTCAACGTATTGCGTACGAATACGCTCCATATCTTTACGGTCTTCTTCTGTTAATTCACGAATGACTTTCGCGGGACGACCGAAAGCTAACGTGTTTGGTGGAATTTTCTTTCCTTGTGAAACGAGGCTTCCGGCACCGATAAAAGCTCCTTCGCCAATTTCAGCACCATCTAATATAATGGATCCCATTCCAATTAAAGCATCCTTTTTAATATGACAGCTATGTAAAATAACTTGATGCCCAACTGTAACATCATCTTCTAAAATAAGAGGATACTGAGGGCTTTGGTGGAGTGTACATTGGTCTTGTACATTTACTCGGTCTCCAATGATTGTTGCTGACACATCACCACGGATGACTGTATTAAACCAAATACTTGATTCCTCGCCAACGGAAACATCGCCTGTAATCGTAACATAGTCAGCGATAAAAGCACTACTCGCAATTTTCGGATTTTTTTCTTTGTAAGGATATATCATGTAAAGTCTTCCTTTCCTAGAGACTAGTTTTAGTGTATCAAATTATGAGAAAGAGTGAAATGGAGGAGGTCCATATGTGGAATTATGAAGCAGAGGAAGCGAAAGCTGTCATTGTTATCGTGCACGGCGCAATGGAATATCACGGACGTTACGAAGCCGTTGCGGAAATGTGGAATCATCTCGGCTACCACGTCGTGATGGGGGACCTTCCGTCACATGGAACGACTTCAAGAAATAGAGGACATATTGATTCGTTTGATGAATACATAGAGGAAGTTAAATTATGGGTGAAAGAAGCAAGAAAGTATAGGTTACCTATTTTTCTATTCGGTCATAGTATGGGTGGTCTTATTGTCATTCGTATGATGCAAGAAACGAAGAGAGAAGATGTAGATGGTATTATTTTGAGTTCGCCTTGTTTAGGGGTAGTGACTGGGCCCTCTGCTCCGCTTCAATTTGCTGCAAAAATATTAAATGTTGTGGCTCCAAAATTGCAATTTGCAACGAATCTTACGGTGGAAATGTCAACAAGGAATCATGAAGTGAGAGATGCAATGGAGAATGATTCATTGTTCTTGCGCAAAGTATCAGTGCGTTGGTATAGTGAATTGATTAAGTCTATTGAAATTGCTCATAAGAAAATAGATGCTTTTCCAGATGTTCCGCTCTTGCTAATGCAAGCATGTGAGGATAAACTTGTAGATAAAACACGTGTCCGCATGTGGTTTGATAATGTTAAAATAAGTGATAAGGCATATAAAGAATGGCCGAATTGTTATCATGAGTTATTAAATGAGTATGAGCGTGATGAAATTTTGAATTATATTCAGTCATTTACTGAAATGCATGTCAATAATATAGTAAAAACAAACAAATAAATCATTATTTGTACATTTAATAGAGGAGATGAAGGAAGAAGTGAACGTACCGAGTAATCCCATAACGCTCATGGCGAAAGTATACCGTGATGTGTTTCCGGTTGTACACCATGAGCTAGCGATGTGGAAAGAGCGTGCCTACCATATTCCGAATGATGAGCTTCATAGTCAGGCAATCGCAAGTATTGAGCATAAAACGTTTCATTGTGAGGGTGGTGGCATTTTATCGCTGCTAGCAAATGAACACCGAGAGGAATGTATTCGTTTTATCGTAGCGTATCAAACAATCAGTGACTATTTAGATAATTTATGTGATCGCAGTACATCACTTGATCCGAATGATTTTGCCGCTCTACATGAATCAATGTTAATGGCACTATCACCTGAAGTGGAAGGTGGCGGTAATTATTATCGTTATCGTGATGATCAAGATGATGGTGGTTATTTAGATGAACTTGTTGAAACGTGCCAAGATGTTTTAAAGAAAACGAAGCACTATGAAAAAATTGCTCCTGTTCTGCATGAACTTGCTTGTTATTATTGTGATTTGCAAATTCATAAACACGTGAAGTTAGAAGAAAGAGAGCCGCGCCTGAAAACTTGGTTTGAAGCACATAAAGAAAACTTACCTGAGATGAGTTGGTTTGAGTTTTCAGCATGTGCCGGTTCTACACTTGGAATTTTCTGTCTTGTAGCATATGCATTTCATGATGAATTACATGATGAAGATATTGCGAAAATTAGACAAGGGTACTTCCCTTACGTACAAGGACTTCATATCTTACTTGATTATTTCATCGATCAAGAAGAAGACCGTATAGGCGGGGATTTGAATTTCTGTAGTTATTATGAAAACGAGCAAGCTATATTAGATCGTATGAAACACTTTGTAGAAGAAGCAGAGAAGAGCATTGGTGATTTACCTCATGCGAAGTTTCATCGTCTCATAAGCCGAGGATTACTTGGTATTTATTTATCAGATCAAAAAGTATCAGCACAAAAGAATATGCACAAAATGGCACGGCGCATTGTAAAATACGGAGGCCTCACTTCACGATTCTTCTATTGGAACGGGAAGATGTACCGAAAGAAAATGGCGCAGTGATGAAGAAAACCACTCATGTAGAGTGGTTTTCTTTTTATTATGATCGTATTTTTGAAAATACATATATGAGAAGTTCAATCGCAAAAATAACTAAAACAGATAGTCCGAATAAAGGCATGACAGCGCCTAGTATAATCATCATGATAAAGAAAACGAGTACGCTTTTCTTATCTCTTTGCTTTGGAGGTGCTGCTAATTTTCCTTTTGGCTTTCTTGCTAACCACATTTTTACTCCGTAATAAATAAGAAGTAATAGAGATAATGTCGTTAGTAAGCATAATATTTTATTTGGCCATCCGAATAAATGTCCTTCGTGAAGTGGGATGCCGTAAGTGAACCATTGTGCAAGTAATCCATAATCACGATAGTCCGTTTTTGAAATGAGTTCCCCGCTATATTGATCAAAGTAAGCTGTTATCTCTTCACTTGGTGCAACATGCATACCTGTAATACCAGAACCGCTCGATTTCGAAACAGTGAATACACCTTTCGGATCAGCTGGTAGTGAAATAACATATGGCTTCTTTATTTCAATTCCTTTTTGTAATTCATTGACAGAAATTGCTTTCGGTTCATTTGAATTCGATTCAGGAGGAGCTTCTTTTCTTGTTGCCCACGGCAATTCTTTTACCTTTGATTCAGGCGGTGCCATGTACAATTTTGGATATCCGAGTGATTCATTAGAAGATGCAATTTTATAAATTTGGTTCCCCATAAATCCTGACCATGGCAATCCAGATGCGATTAGCAGAAAGAGAGGAATTGTAAATATAATACCGATAATAGAATGACGTCTTTTTGCCTTTTCTCGCTTATTGGATGATGGTGTGTTTTTGAATTGGCGTATACTCATGTACAATCCGGTTACAATTAAAAAGATTGTCCAGCATGCCGCAAGTTCTACAGTATAGTTGACGACAGTGCCACCAACTAAAAGAGAACTATGTAATTCCCGCATGATATTGGCAAACGTTTCACTTGCGTTTTGATCCTCAACAATTTGATTATTACTATCTAAATACACATATTTTTGTTGCCCAGTATACTCATTTGCAATCGTAAGTCTCGTATTATAATCCCCATTAAACTCACTAATTTTCGCCACGCTATAATGTGGATATTTTTTCTCTGTTAAGGAAATAGAATCAGCCATCGAAATAGATTCTGTTTGAGCGCTCTTTCCAAAATATAAATCTTTATAGATGAAATCTTCAACTTCCTCCCGAAATAAATACCCAATTCCGCTCAGTGACAAAGTAATAAGAAGCGGCGTAATAAAAAGTCCAGCATAAAAATGCCAACGCCAAAAAATGTAATGAAGCGAACGATTTACTTTCATACTTTCAGTTCCCCTAACCTTCCCTATATGAATAACTACTTATTTAATATAGCGAGATTAAGTGTGATTACTTTGAAAGAATTGTGAAGAAAGTTAAAAGTTTTTAGGGGTTTCAACGTTTATAAATGTTTCTTCTTATTTGATAAATACATTTCAACAACAGCATCAGCAAGACATTGAGAGGAATCAACAAAATCCTCACTAGCCACTACATTCAAATCAGTGCATGCGATAATTGCAGTATCTATTTCATCTCTCAGTTGTAAAACGAGCGTATTCCACAATTCGCGAGCTTCTTCAATCTCTCCAGATTTAATGCAAGTAATAATTTGATTAATGCTTTCCTGCCATTTTTCATGATGAATGTATTCTATATTACGCTTTGCAATCCCATCTTGGTAAATCCTAGCTTGAACAGTTGCTTCTGTTGCGAGAAGAGCGACTCTTTTTGTATTTTCAGGAATTGCTTGTAACGTTTCATCGACTATATTTAAAATCGGGATAGAAAGCGAACGCTGTAATTCTTCAAAATAAAGATGCGCCGTATTACACGGCATGGCAATAAAGCTTACGCCAGTACTTTCAAGTTTTTGTGCTCCGTCAATAATCGCTTTTTTCATCGCTCCGTGATCAATAGGGCGATCCATGTAAAACGGTGTTGGACACGAGTAGATCATCATATGAGGAAAGTCCATATCATGCTTTGCTCCGTATATTGTTTGGCACCTTGCTACAACTGTATCGACGAATGGTCCAGTTGATTTTGGACCCATTCCTGCTAGTATTCCGATCATTGGTTTGTCTCCTTTAAGATTGTATATATCCATTATATAGGAGGATAACAAAAAAACGTGCAGTGAATGCACGTCTTTTTTTGTTATGTTTTGTCGAACAATCGATATATCCGAGAAATCGTTGATATATTGTAAGTTATGATAGATATATCGAAAAAATCGTTGATATATCCCGAGTTACGATAGATATAATTGAAAAATCGTTGATATATTCCCCCGCATTAACGGGCAGTAAAACTCCCACCTTAAAATTCGCCTGGAGCAAAGAGGTTAGGTGGGAGATAAACTGCCCATAAATGCCCGATTGGTTCAACTAATAATCAGTGGGGATGCCCCCACTGATTAAAGTTTCACTTTATCGCTTTTCAATCGCCACAATAAATGGCGGGTTATTTTGCTGGTTAATGAAGCCATATCGTAGTACGTGAGCTTGTTTTTGGTCTAGTTTTTCAGCAAATGTAAGTACAGCGTCGCGTTCTACTTGTCCTTCTGGATGTCCGTGGTAAATGACAAGAACGATGATACCTTCAGGTGCCATTACTTCTAATAGTTGTTCGATCGCTGAGATTGTTGAGTTCGGTTTTGTAACGATATGCTTGTCTCCGCCTGGAAGGTAACCTAAGTTGAAAATTGCGCCTGTTACTTTTCCTTTTGCATCTTCTGGTAATACGGATAGAAGAGTATCGTGACTATCGTGAACTAAAACAGTACGTTCAAAAAGTTCTTTTTCTTTTAGATGAGTTGTTGAGCTTTCGATTGCCTCTTTTTGAATATCAAATCCAAATACTTTTCCGCTATCTCCAACGATTTCAGCTAGGAAGCAAGTGTCATGGCCGTTTCCTAAAGTTGCATCTACAGCGTAATCGCCTTCTTTTACTGCCGTTTGCAGAAGCGAGCGAGCAAACGGTAATACACGTTCTAATTTCATTTTTGTTTCTCCTCATTTGCATATTTTCCTTGCCAGCTTCCGCGGCGTACAAATTCTGCATCGATGGAATTTAATACTTCCCATTTATTTAAGCTCCACATTGGGCCAATCATTAAATCAGGCGGACCGTCACCTGTGATGCGGTGCACAATTACGTCTTCTGGAATCATTTCAAGTTGGTCAACAACGAGACTTACGTAATCTTCAAGAGAAAGGAACTCGAGTTGTCCTTTTTCATATTGCTTCACCATTGGCGTTCCTTTTAATAAGTGAAGTAAATGAATTTTAATTCCTTGTACGTCAAGCTTTGCTACTTCACGAGCTGTTTCCATCATCATGTCGTAATCTTCAAGTGGAAGACCATTAATAATATGAGAGCAAACTCTAATGCCATGCTTACGTAATTTATTTACACCTTCCACGTAAGATGGGTAATCATGAGCGCGATTAATAAGGTTTGCAGTTCGTTCGTGAACAGTTTGTAAACCGAGTTCAACCCAAAGGTATGTGCGTTTATTTAAGTCCGCTAAATATTCAACGACATCGTCTGGTAAGCAATCTGGACGAGTCGCGATAGAAAGACCGACAACGTCTTTTTCTGCTAGAAGCGGTTCGAATTTTTCTTTTAAAACTTCAAGTGGTGCATGTGTATTTGTGTACGCTTGGAAATAAGCGATACATTTTCCGTCTTTCCACTTTGAGCGCATTTTTTCTTTCATTTCATGATATTGCGTTATAACATCATCGCGGCGATCACCAGCGAAGTCACCAGATCCGGCAGCACTGCAAAATGTACAACCGCCGTAAGCAACTGTACCGTCCCGGTTCGGGCAATCGAAGCCAGCATCTAATGAAACTTTAAAGATTTTTTCACCAAATTCATTTCGTAAATGGTAATTCCATGTATGATAACGTTTATTGTCGTTTGTATATGGAAAAGGGTTTTGAACCTTCATTACTTTCCCTCCTAAGCCGAGTCAAAATGAAACAAAATCCATTATAACATACTCATAAGGTAGAGATGGAAGGGACACACTAAAGGGGAATTGAAGCAAGGAGGGACAATTATGGCAGAGCGTCAATCACTTGAATCGTATATTACACAAGCGGAACAAGCGGTGGAATATGCGAAAGAACAATTAGACCAAGGTATGAGACAAGAGCATTACAATACGATGGAGTATTCGGATGCGCAGTTACAATTAGAACAAGCATATAACGATTTACAAACGATGCAACAACATGCGAATGATGAGCAACGTGAGCAGTTAAATAGAGCACGTATGGCAATTCGCCAATTGCAACATCAAATGATTATTACACCGCACTAATAAGGAGTGAATGTAATGGCGAAACGTTCAGATCAAAATAATCCAGAGCAAAAAACGCAAAATGGACATAACGCTGAATTTTCGAATGAGCTTGATCCGATTGTTCAAGTAAAACAGCGTAATAGTAAAAAAGGACAACCGCAAAAATCGAAACAATCAGAGTAAACCAGGTCGAAATATGACCTGGTTTTATTTTGTTATATGACAATAATGTAAGATTACTGTAAGGTTTGTCGATAGTTGTGAGCAACTTTCTCCAGTAGAGTAAGGAAGGATTAAATTTTATACAAGGAGTTGCTTTATGGGGAACAATATTACAAACAAGCGAATTGATGAGTTAGATTACATTCGTGGCTTTGCACTACTAGGGATTATTTTAGTAAATATTCTCGCACTACTTAACATTAAAATTCCAGATCCTAATACAGTGGATGCTAGCTATCAAAGATTTTTATATTTATTTGTAGAAGGTCGTTTCTTCTCAATCTTCTCATTCTTATTTGGAGTGGGATTCTATATCTTTATTTCAAGAGCGATTGCGAAAGGGAAAAATGGCTATATTTTATTTTTACGTCGCTTAGTAGCATTATTTATTTTTGGTTTAATTCATCACATGTTTCAGCCTGGAGAAGCATTAGCGTTATACGCAATTTGCGGGTTAATCGTTTTACCGTTTTATAAAGCGAAAAAAGAAGTGAACTTAGTACTAGGAATTATTTTGACAATTGCCTTCAGTGTAATGGGAGTTAAAGAGTTATTACCACTTGGCTTAATTTTATTAGGGCTTGCTGCAGGCCAATATCGTGTATTTGAAAATCTCACGCAAAATATAAAGAAAGTCGCTATTTTTACAGGTGTTATGTTTGTTTTAAGTGTCGTAGCTGTATGGTATCAATACGGGCACGTTCCTGCTGAACCATTTATAAATATGATACTTGAGAATGAGGATGGAACAATGAATGCTGCAGGCCAATTTTTAAAAATTGGTGTTACAGTAGGACCTATTATTTCAGCTTTCTATGTTGGAGCTTTAATTTTATTACTTCAATTAAAACCGGTTCAAACATTGTTAGCACCACTGAAATATTATGGACGAATGGCTTTAACAAATTATATTGGACAAACTGCAATGATTTTAATTGCGGGCAGTGTATTTAACTTTGCAGAAAACTTAACGTACATGCAGACGTTATATGTGTGTATTGCAATTTATGCAATTCAAATTGTGTTTAGCGTAATTTGGATGAAGGTCTTTAAAATGGGTCCACTAGAATGGATTTGGCGAGTTGTTACTTACTGGACGGTAACACCTTTAAAGAAATAAAGAGAGAAGTGGGTTGTTCCTTTTGTGGAACAGCCCATTTTTATTGTCATCTTTTTCGGTAAGTCGATATTACTTGTCGAATCGCTAATAAAATTTTCATTTATCAACGAACCTTACACACTCATCTTTTTTATATTACAAAAGTGTAAGGTAAATGTAATGTTAACAAATAGCAGTTCACTTCCAAAAAGCGCAAAATAGGTAATGGAAAAACAAGCGTAGGAGGATATATATGACGAAACCAGTTGTAGACGTGAAAAACGTCCAAAAAGTGTACGGTAAAAAAGGTGAGAACCAATCACATGCGTTAAAAGGTGTTTCATTCTCAATTCAAGAGGGTGAGTTTGTTGGAATTATGGGGCCATCTGGTTCTGGTAAAACGACATTGTTAAATGTAATTTCAACGCTTGATAAAGCAACGGGCGGCGTTGTTGAAATTGCGGGTACGGACATTACGAAAATGAAGCAAGGTGAACTTTCTGATTTTCGTTCACAAAAGTTAGGATTCATTTTCCAAGACTTCAACTTATTAGAGAACTTATCTATTTATGAAAACATTGCACTTCCACTTTCTCTTCAAGGTGTTTCATCACGTAACATTGGACCAAAAGTAGAAAAAGTAGCGGGTATGCTAGGGATTACAGAAATTCTTCAAAAGTATCCATCTGAAGTATCTGGTGGGCAGAAACAACGTTCAGCAGCAGCGCGCGCACTTGTGCATGAGCCAGCAATTATTTTAGGGGACGAGCCAACAGGAGCACTTGATTCTAAAAATGCAGCGAGTTTACTTGATGCGATGACAAACTTAAATGAAGAACAAGGCGTATCTATTATGATGGTTACACATGATCCGTATAGTGCAAGTTATTGTCAGCGAATTTTATTCATTCAAGATGGTGAGCTGTATAAAGAAATTCATCGCGGTGGTACGCGTGAAGAGTTCTACAAAGAAATTTTAGATGTACTTGCAGATTTAGGTACACAAAAAGCGTAAGAAAGGAGGTTCCAGTATGTTATTTAAACTTTCCATGTCGGGGCTGAAAAGTAAGCTGAAAGATTATATCGTCTTACTTGTCGGTCTTGTCATGTCGATTTCAATTTTTTACATGTTCCAAACGTTAGCGCTGAATAAAGCGTTTATCGAATCTAACTCAGTTATTCAATCAATTGGATTCGTATTCCAAGCAGGTTCATTTTTACTAGCTATTATAACGTTCTTCTATATTTTATATGCGAACTCTTTCTTATTATCTCTTCGTCAAAAAGAGTTCGGTATGTATATGATGCTAGGAGCAAAAAAGCATAAAGTTACATTACTTATGTTTATTGAAACGATCGTATTAGGCGCTGCGTCTCTTGCCATTGGTATTACAGTTGGTGTAGGACTTGCAGAGGGTATCGGACAATTATTAATGAAACAATTAGAATTTGCTGGTGAAGGCTATAAAGCATTTTACCTGCCATCTATGACTGTTACTTGCATCTTCTTCTTTGCGCTATTTGTATTATCAGCAATTATGAACAGTATTAAATTATCACGTATTTCTGTACTGCAACTTGTACATGCAGATGCACAAACAGAACGTGTTGTGGTAAAAGGAAAAATGACAGGTTTAGTTGCATTCCTAGCGGTTATTTTATTAGGTATTGGTTATGCAGCTATGATTAATATGGAAACATTAAGAGAAATGGGAATCCTTATTGCATTAGTTACAACAACAGCAGGTACTTATATGCTATTTGGATCACTCCTTCCAGTTATTATTAAAAAGTTAAAGAGTAATAAAAAGCGTAGTGAAAAAGGACTTAATGCTTTTACATTTGCACAATTAAATTTCCGTATTAATAGCTTAACAAAGGTACTTGCAACAGTAGCGATGTTAGTTGCTCTTGGAGCTGGTGCAATTTCAGGTGGTATGGCATTTAAAAATAACGTTATAAAAACGGTTGATGGATTTGAAATTTACGATTCAATTGTTCATAATCCTACAGCTGAAGAGAAGAAAATTTTAGATGGTATATCATTTAAAAATAAAGCTGAGTACCGTTATAAAGTAGACGACAAATATATTTATTATGTAAAAGAAGATTTAGAGAAACATAAGCCATTTATTCGAGATGGTGTAGGTAAAGAAAGTTTCGGTAAATATAAAGAAGTTTCAGGAGAAGCTCCAGTAGGTACAGTAGCAGGAGTGAGGTCAGAACAAGATAAAAATGAAAAAACAATGCCGGAAGAATGGGATGAGGCATTTAGAACAATCCAACCATATTATATATACCAAGATCGTGCCATTAAAGTTGTAGATCAAAAAATGTACGATACTGTAAATGGTAAAGAAGGAATCGTATTTACTGGAAAAACAGACGATTTCGTAGCATACACAAAAGAATGGAAAAAAATTGACGAGTTGCAGCTAGCTA
Source organism: Bacillus sp. CH_48 (assembly GCF_038008465.1). NCBI lineage: Bacteria > Bacillati > Bacillota > Bacilli > Caryophanales > Bacillaceae > Bacillus > Bacillus sp. CH_48. The sequence continues at coordinate 2,246,038 of NZ_JBBOZF010000001.1, forward strand.
AATATAAAAATGTAAAAGCTGAGCAAATGAGTAGTAAATATCAAGTGTATGACATGTTCTACGGTGTTGCGAGCGGAACAGTGTTTATGGGCTTCTTCCTTGGAATTGCTTTCTTAGCAATGATGGCAAGCTGTCTTATGTTCAAAATTCTTTCTGGTGCATCAAAAGATATTACGCGTTATCAAATGCTTCGTAAAATCGGTGTACGCCGTGAATTATTAACGAAATCAATTTATAAAGAGTTATTCTTAGTATTCTTATTCCCAGCAATTGTGGGTATCGCTCACGTATTAGTTGGTATGAATATTTTCGGATTTATTTTAGTCGATCCGTACTTCCGTATTTGGATACCAATCGTAATTTTCGTAGTTATTTACACGATTTATTACCTTATTACAGTTCAATTGTATAAAGGAATTGTTCTTCCGAAAGAAGATTAATAAAAAACCGAGCGAAATTGCTCGGTTTTTATTATTTTCAGAAAAAATACTTTAATGTTACTGAAATATATAATATAATGTAAATAAGTAACGTAATATAAAAGTAGAAGCAGCTGGATAAGGAAAGGAGGAATCCAATCTATAGAAAGAAGCTGAACTTTTATCCCCTATTTCTTTTCTAACCACAACGTATTTGTACAATCGTAAATTTCCAAATTGAAAATTGCTTGGATCACAAAAGTATATTGTGAAAATAATGGATAATACATGGAAATCTCATAGCATGATAAGGTAAAATGGACAACATGATGAGAAAATTACCGTTCATAAGATGAGGAGAATACATGTATGGAAGTTGTAGAGGCATTAAAAGATATAAGCCAAATTGAGGCTATGAAAAAATATTTAAAAGAGCACTCCCAGCGAGACTATCTTTTATTTGTTATTGGAATTAACACAGGATTAAAAATTACAGAACTACTTGGCATGAAATTTGAAGATGTATTAAATGAAGACGGGACTGTTAAAGAGTTTTATTCTCTTCCTGTGAAAGATGAAAAATTTAAACAAGATATTTATTTAAATACAAAAGTAAAAGAAGCGCTTTTAGATTACGTACAATCTATTGGCGTTAAAAGAGAAAATTACGTATTTCAATCTAATAAAACGCCAAATTCAATTACGCGCCAACAAGCGTATCGTGTAATTCATAATGCTGCAGAAGCAGTTGGAGTTGTTGGTAAGATCGGAACGAATTCAATGCGAAAAACGTTTGGATTTCATGCGTACAAAAGAGGGATAGCGATTGCGCTATTGCAAAAACATTTTCATCACGCGACTCCATCAGAGACGCTAAAGTATTTAGGTATCTCAAAGGATGAGACCTTTAAAACGGAGATTGATGTCGATTTATAAAAGCCGTAACTAAAAAAATTAGGAGGCGGAAAATATGAATATTAGAGAGAGTGAACTGCCAGGTATTGGATGTAAGTTTGAAGTGATTACAAAAGGTAATGAAAAGATGGTTATCGTTATTCATGATGATGGCCGAAGAGAAATGTACCATTTTGATGCTGATCATGAGGAGAGTATTTCAAGCGTCTCTCTTCGTGATTCTGAAGCGAGACAAATTGCAGCTATATTGGGCGGAATGGTGTATAGGCCACAAGCTTTAGATACGATTGAAATGGCCTTTGAAGGATTATCAATTGAGTGGTTTAAGGTGGAAAATAATGCACCAGTCGTACAAAAAACAATTGGTAGTTTACATGTCCGAAACACATATAATGTAACGATTATTGCCATTTTGAAAAAGAATATGAAGAAGTTCTTTAATCCAGGCCCAGATTCTATCATTGAAGCTGGCGATATGCTTGTATTATCAGGTGAAAGACATGAAGTAAAAAGAATTATTAATGAGTTGCTTTCAGTAGGAGGGGATTCATAATCGATGGATACTTTAATCTTTGAAGTTGGGACTGCGTTAGTATTAGTCGCTTTTGCAGCTATTCTCGCTGCAAAGTTAAAGTTCTCGATTATTCCGTTTCTCATTATACTCGGTATGCTAGTGGGGCCTCATGCCCCAGATTTAGGGCTTATCGATTTAAGATTTATTGAAAGCGGAGAAGTTATTTCCTTCCTTGGCCGTGTTGGCGTTATATTCCTCTTATTCTATTTAGGCTTAGAATTCTCAATTAAAAAATTAATTAAATCAGGAAAATCAATTGCTTTTGGGGGAACTGTTCATATATCGCTTAATTTTATATTAGGTTTACTTTACGGATATATAATGGGTTTCCCCTTATTAGAAACATTAATTATTGCTGGGATCATAACAATTTCATCGAGTGCAATTGTTGCGAAAGTAATTGTTGATTTAAGAAGATCTGGTAATAAAGAGACGGAACTAATTTTAGGAATCATTATGTTTGACGATATCTTTTTAGCGGTATATTTATCAGTCGTTTCAGGATTAGTACTCGGAGGGGCAACGTCATTTGTAGGTGCTCTCACATCCATTTTAATCGCAGTAGGGTATATGTTACTATTCTTTGTAGTTGCTAGAAAAGCTACAAGGCTTTTAAATAAAATGTTAGATATTTCGTCCAATGAAATTTTTATTATTGTAATATTCGCTATTTTGTTCTTTGTAGCAGGATTTTCAGAAACGATTCATGTTGCAGAGGCGATTGGAGCATTATTACTAGGACTCGTCTTTTCAGAAACGGAGCATAGTGATCGAATTAAACAGCTCGTTGTTCCGTTTCGTGATTTCTTTGGAGCTATATTCTTTTTCAGCTTCGGTTTAAGTATAGATCCATTTTCACTTGGAGGAGCAGTGTGGTTGGCATTAGGAGCAGTTTTTATTACTCTTATCGGTAATTTTACCGCTGGAATGGTTGCGGGGCGTAAAGCGGGATTATCGCATAAGGCTTCTACGAATATTGGTTTAACACTTGTATCACGCGGAGAGTTTTCCATTATCGTCGCGAATATTGGAATTGCGGGCGGCTTAATGGCAACGATTAAACCATTCTCAGCCCTGTATGTTTTAATATTGGCATCGTTAGGACCTTTGTTAACGAAAGAATCTGGGAGAATATATTCCGTATTAGATAAAATATTTAAATGGAGCGCTAAAGAACGTGCGAAGCGAGAAAAAGAAGTTGGATAATATAAATAAGGGGAGACTGTATGAAGTTCATACAGTCTCCCCTTATTTATATATTGTTACTGATGTCGTTTTTGTCGGTAAGTCAATATATTTTCAAACAGGGATCAGTATAATTTCATTTACCGATGAACCATTATCTGAATTTCATCAACTATTAATCAGTTGCCTTCCTATTTAAAAACGACTACAATTTTACTGTTATATATATGAACGAAAAAAATAGAATAGGAGGGGAAACTATGCCAAGGAAAGTATGGCTATTAGTAGCTGGGATGATTATTAATGTCACGGGTGCTTCTTTTTTATGGCCTTTTAATACAATTTATTTGCATGATCACCTAGGAAAATCTTTATCTGTGGCCGGAATGGTATTAATGATCAACTCGCTTACTGGTGTAATCGGAAACTTGCTCGGCGGTGTTTTATTTGATAAATGGGGCGGTTATAAATCAACTTTAGTAGGAATTGTTATTACACTTGTATCAATTTTAGGTCTTGTGTTCTTCCACGGTTGGCCGTTATATGTTGTGTGGCTAGCGTTAATCGGCTTCGGTTCTGGAATGGTCTTCCCATCGATGTATGCGATGGTTGGTACGGTTTGGCCAGAGGGCGGAAGACGGGCATTTAATGCGATGTACGTTGGACAAAATGTTGGTATTGCGATTGGAACAGCGTGTGGTGGATTAGTTGCATCATATCGTTTTGATTATATTTTCTTAGCGAATTTTATTTTATATTTTGTTTTCTTCTTAATTGCTTTTATTGGATTCCGTGGTATGGAAGACAAGAAAGAGCCAGGAGTGCAAAAGGAAATCGAAACGAAAAAAGGTTGGTCACTTACACCTGGATTTAAAGCACTTCTGATCGTGTGTGTAGCATATGCTTTATGCTGGGTTACATACGTACAGTGGCAAGGAGCGATTGCAACACATATGCAAGAATTGAATATTAGCCTTCGTCATTATAGTTTATTATGGACGATAAATGGAGCTATGATTGTTTGTGCGCAGCCACTTGTTAGTATGCTAATTCGCTGGATGAAGCGTTCTTTAAAACAGCAAATTATGATTGGAATCTTCATTTTTGCGGCGTCATTCATTGTGTTAAGTCAAGCGCAGCAATTTACGATGTTCCTCGTTGCGATGGTAACATTAACAATCGGTGAATTATTTGTGTGGCCAGCAGTTCCGACGATTGCAAATATACTTGCACCAAAAGATAAACTAGGTTTTTATCAAGGTGTTGTAAATAGCGCGGCGACTGTAGGGAAAATGTTTGGGCCGGTCGTTGGCGGAGCGATTGTTGATTTATACAATATGGAAGTATTGTTTATAGCAATCATGGTAATGCTTGTAGTAGCGCTTATAGCAACGAGCATGTATGATAAACGAGTAAAAGTAGAAGAAACAGTTGAAGAAAAAATTGCAGTTTAGTTTGACGGAACATGTAACATGTTTTAGAATATATTTAAATAAAACAACCTTTAGAACAAGGGAGATAGCTCGGCTGTCTTAAGACGAATTCGTTAGTTATTAAAAGTAACGATTAACCGAGAAGCCCCGCTTTAAGTAAGCTTTTTAGAGATACTAAGTGGAGGGTAGTTCACATTAACTCATATGTGTAATAACAGTGAGAAGGAGTAGTAGTAATAGAAGCTGGTTTAGAGAGTTGACGGTCGGTGCAAGTCAATCCACGTTTCGTTATGAACTCGCCTTTGAGTTGCAGTTGTGAAACTAATAGTAGCAATTGCCGTTAATCCACGTTACGGATCTAAGCGAATGTATATTTTTACATTAATTTAGGGTGGTACCGCGGGAATCTATAACCTCTCGTCCCTTTCTAGGGATGAGAGGTTTTTTGTATTTTGGGCGGTGAAAATAAATAGAATTTCAAGGAGGGTATCTCATGAGCTTTAATCATCAAGATATTGAGAAGAAGTGGCAAGGGTACTGGGAAGAGAATAAAACATTCCGTACGCCAGATGAGACAGAAAAACCAAAATTTTATGCACTAGATATGTTCCCATATCCATCAGGTGCAGGCCTACACGTAGGACATCCAGAAGGTTATACAGCGACAGATATTTTATCTCGTATGAAGCGTATGCAAGGGTATAACGTTCTTCATCCAATGGGATGGGATGCATTTGGTCTTCCAGCAGAGCAATATGCACTTGATACTGGAAATAGCCCAGCTGAATTTACAGAGCATAATATTAATACGTTCCGTAACCAAATTAAATCACTAGGTTTCTCTTATGATTGGGACCGTGAAGTAAATACAACAGATCCAAACTACTATAAGTGGACACAATGGATCTTCTTAAAACTATTTGAAAAAGGCTTAGCTTACGTTGATGAAGTACCTGTAAACTGGTGTCCAGCACTTGGTACAGTACTTGCAAATGAAGAAATCATTGACGGTAAGAGTGAGCGTGGTGGACATCCAGTTGAGCGTCGTCCGATGAGACAGTGGATGTTAAAAATTACAGCTTACGGAGATCGTCTATTAGAAGATCTAGATGAGCTTGATTGGCCAGAAAGCTTAAAAGATATGCAACGTAACTGGATCGGTCGTTCTGAAGGTGCAGAAGTACACTTCAATATCGATGGTACAGACGAGAAGTTCACAGTATTCACAACGCGCCCTGATACACTATTTGGTGCAACATACTGTGTACTAGCTCCGGAACATGCACTTGTTGCAGAAATTACAACAGCAGAACAAAAAGAAGCGGTAGAAGCTTACATTAACGCTGTAAAAATGAAGAGTGACCTAGAGCGTACAGAACTTGCGAAAGAGAAAACTGGTGTATTCACTGGTGCTTACGCAGTTAACCCAGTAAACGGTGAGAAATTACCAATCTGGATTGCTGACTATGTTCTTGCAACTTACGGAACAGGTGCCGTAATGGCAGTTCCAGCTCATGATGAGCGTGACTATGAATTCGCATCAGTATTCAATCTTCCGATGAAGGAAGTTGTAAAAGGCGGAGATATTACGAAAGAAGTGTACACAGGTGATGGTGCACACGTAAACTCAGCATTCCTTGATGGATTAAATAAAGAAGAAGCAATCGCAAAAATGATTGAATGGCTTGAAGTAACGAGCGCAGGAAATCAAAAAGTAACGTACCGTCTGCGTGACTGGTTATTCAGCCGTCAACGTTACTGGGGTGAGCCAATTCCGGTAATTCACTGGGAAGATGGGACAATGACAGCTGTGAAGGAAGAAGAATTACCATTAGTTCTTCCGAAAACAGAAAACATCCGTCCTTCAGGTACAGGTGAATCACCACTTGCTAACATTGACGAGTGGGTAAATGTTGTTGATCCTGAGACTGGTAAAAAAGGTCGTCGTGAAACAAATACAATGCCACAATGGGCTGGTAGCTGCTGGTATTACCTACGTTACATCGATCCAAACAATAGCGAAGCACTTGTAGATCCTGAAAAAGTAAAACAATGGCTTCCAGTTGATATTTATATCGGCGGAGCAGAGCATGCTGTACTTCACCTACTATATGCTCGTTTCTGGCATAAAGTATTATACGATATCGGTGTAGTTCCAACGAAAGAGCCGTTCCAACAATTATTCAACCAAGGTATGATTTTAGGTGAAAACAACGAGAAAATGAGTAAATCAAAAGGTAACGTTGTAAACCCTGATGATATCGTAGCAAGCCACGGTGCAGATACACTTCGTCTATACGAAATGTTCATGGGACCATTAGATGCTTCAATCGCTTGGTCTGAAAATGGTCTTGACGGAGCTCGTCGTTTCCTAGACCGCGTATGGCGTCTATTCGTTCAAGATAACGGTGAATTAAGTGAGAAAATTACTGACGCACCAAATAAAGAGCTTGAAAAAGCTTACCACCAAACAGTGAAGAAAGTAACAGAAGACTATGCAGAGCTTCGCTTCAACACAGCGATTTCTCAAATGATGGTATTCATCAATGATGCATACAAAGCTGAAACACTTCCGAAAGAATATGTAGAAGGTTTCGTAAAAATGATCGCACCAGTTGCACCTCACATCGGGGAAGAGCTATGGAGCAAACTTGGATATAATGAAACAATCACATATGCAAGCTGGCCAATATTTGATGAGTCTAAACTTGTAGAAGATGAAGTTGAAATCGTTGTTCAAGTTATGGGTAAAGTTCGCGCAAAACTAACAATGAGTAAAGACGCATCAAAAGAAGAAATGGAACAACTTGCACTTGAAGCAATTCAAGACCAAATTGAAGGGAAAACAGTTCGTAAAGTAATTGTTGTTCCTGGAAAACTTGTTAACGTTGTTGCAAACTAATTCATTCTAAATAAAAGCTCAGAGCATTTATGCTCTGAGCTTTTTTGTGTAGAAAATAATCTCTGGATCACTTTAGTCTAAGTTTTCAATTATTCCACTACGTATAAATAAAAGAGCGGAATTCCCATACAGACAAACACCTATTTTTCTATAGGAAATATGATAAAAAAGGTAGGCTAAATTGAGTAGAAGAGGTGAAAGGAATGAAAGGGATGGACAATAATGCACCACATGGCTTCTTCGGAGGTGAATCGGATAGTTATGAACAAATGATGTTAATGGGAGGGGCTGGCCAACAAGGATACGGTGGAATTCCGAGCTGGATGGGTGGAGCAGCAGGAGGGTTCCAAACATCGGTAGCTGGCATGCAAACTGGAATGCCTACATCAATGGGGGGCTTTTCGACATCAGGGGGTGGAATGCCTACAGTAACAGGAGGATTTCCGACATCAGTAGCTGGCGTACAGACAGGATTTCCAGTAGGAGCACCAACTACATTTCCTTCTTTCGTTGGAGGAGTGCAGACAGGATTCCCGGTACCGGGAGTGGGTGTTGTAGCTGGAGGAATAGGTGGGTATCCGCAAGTTGTTCACGGTCATCATGGACATCACCATCATCAAGGCCAACATGGTCATCATGGACACCATCATCACCAAGGTCACCACGGTCATCATGGACATCATCATCACCAAGGTCACCACGGTCATCATGGACATCATCATCACCAAGGTCACCACGGTCATCATGGACATCATCATCACCAAGGTCACCACGGTCATCATGGACACCATCATGACCAAGGTCACCACGGTCATCAACAACAAGTACATCACCAAGGTCACCACCACATTCATCCGCAAGCTGTTCTTTATCAAACTCACCAAGGCCATCAAGGTCACCACGGTCACCAAGGTCACCAAGGTCACCAAGGTCACCACGGTCACCACGGTCACCAAGGTCACCAAGGTCACCAAGGTCACCAAGGTCACCACGATCAACACGGTCAACACGGTCATCAAGGCCAACATGGTCAACAGCACCAACAGCACCAACAGCACCAACAATACCAACAATATCAACAGCAACAATCTTCTCCTTGGGCAGGTGGAATTGGAGCAGGAGCAGCAGGGGCAGCGGCAGGAGCAGCTAGCATTAGTGGAGCAGCAGGACACGCGGGACACGTGGGTCATTAATGAATTGCAGAAAAAAGACATAATAAAAAACTGCTAGGAAATCCTAGCAGTTTTTTTCAGCTTCTTTGCGCTGACGTTCGATTTCAGCACGAAGTTGTGGTTCTGGTGCTTGCCAGCCTTCTGGTTTTAGAATTTTGCCGTCGCCTTCACGGAATCGGGGTTTTCCATCAGGGAATAGTTTTGCCATGTTTGCGTTATTTACAATTTCGAACCCTTTATCAGGACGTACGCCCATTTCGGCAAACGTTCCGAATGCAAAGTAAATAAGGTCAATCAGTGCATCGTATTGATCTTCAACAGTCGTTGCTTCTAGAAATTCTTCTAGCTCTTCTTGCATAAAACTTGCACGAATTTTTGCACGCTCTTCTGTTAGTTTTGTTGGAGTATTTGTCACAGGATGTCCGAACTCTTCATGCATTTTTGCAACAAGTTCGAATCCTTTATCTAAACCTTTTTCGTTTGCCATGTTGTTTCATCCTTTCTCGTTTTCTGCCGAATTTCATTGTAACATAAGGTGATTATGAAATGAAAAGAACATCTTATCGAAATAAGATGTTCGCTTGTTATTCTTCTTTTTTTATTAAAAGGGATAAAATAAGATCGATGCCAAAAATACCGACGAGTAACATTGGTATAACGACAAGTAAATAACGTGTGAAGGAAACATTTTTTAAGTATGTATGAGCAAATAAAAAGACACCGAGAAATAAAATACCATTTAAAATAGGCTTTACTAATTTTTTAGACATAAGTTCCCCCATAAATATCTTCTCTCTCTATTTGATAATAAAAAACTCCTCTCTCCGTTGTATCATGCTGGAGAGAGGAGTTCAATCATTTCTCATTCAATGACACCAGAATTTGTAATATTTACGGTGTATTTTATATGAACCGGAACATCTTTATACATTTGTCTCCATTCTTCTAATTTGAATGGGCGATAATGTTGTCTATATTTTGCTCCTAGTGCAAGAGGATCAACATTTAGAGATTTAAACTGTTTAATTAGTTTTGTAGCTTTTGCATCTAATTGTTTTTCGATTGATTTGGCTATTTTTGTTGTATTTTTTTTGTTTTCTAAATTAAATTTTCTAGAAAGCTCCTGAATACGAGCATCCATCTTAACGTGAATATAGAAAGAAGGTTTCCCATCTTTTATGTTTACTTCGTAGGTAGGAACGGAACGAATGTTATTAATCATTGCATAGCCAGGATTTGTTTTAAATTCATGTGAGTCCAAGCGGTGCTTTTCTAGCAGTCCTTTGAAAACAAACATATCGTGATACTTAATTGTTCCGACCAACTTATCCTTTTTCAAAAGACCAATACCAGTAATTTTTATTTTATCTCCATGTTTTTTTAGGATAGGCATATAAGAATCTTGTCCTTCACGGTAGTACCTGAAGGCACCTAAATATAAATTGTCAGTTGGCAATGGCCCAGTGTCCATATTATGTTCTAACATTTTTTTTATATAAATCGCAACATTGTAAGAGGTACTATATTTTCCTTTAAATAGTTCAGTACCACTGCCTTCTAATAGTCCAACATACAGTGAGTTACCAATATTCACATCACGAATTAATGTGTCAAAGGAAGTTGATAATCCTTTTTTAGCAATCTTTGTTGTGAATAAGGCAACACGCATTTGCCCGCTTGCGAACGGTTGCGAAGATTCCAAAGATGTATCTGCCTTTACTTGTTTTACTGCGTTTCCTGTTCCTTCATAAACTTGAACTTTATTTCCCTTTTTTTGTATGGGACAAACAAATGTAACTTTTACTTTATTATCTTTTGCTGTATCGAAGGCAGCTCCTTGAATGAGCTGAACATCATCAATAATATTTTTTTGTAAACAACCAGTTAGACTGAAGACACTGATGCAAATAAGAAGTATTAATTTTCTTTTGGTTTTTTCCATTTTTTTTTCACCCACACAATAATAAATAGAATTGGGATGTATACATATATAAGCCAAAAACTAACTTTAGATGTATTGCTAATAAAATCATTAATATCATGCCTATTTGTTAAAAGTTGTGAAACAACTAAGGTGATAAGCATAAATGCAATTAAAATACCTCGTTGTTTTACACGAAAGATTTCATGTGTTCCTCGAGTAGCGGCCCATAAAGGTAGAATAAAGCTTGTAATAATAACGAGAGCATAACCGGAAATAGCAATATACTCAAGTCGCTCGATAAAAGGAAGCTTAATAACTTGTGTCATGGACAGTTGAGACCAAATTGTTTTGAGTAGTTGTTTTTCGCTAAAGAATGTAAAAGCGAGAATGGTACTAAATAAATATAAGAAGTTAGAGAATAATGCACCATATTGTGCAAATTTATGGGATTTTTCTGGTTCTTTAACAAACGGATAAACCATAAGGAAAATTTCAAATCCTGTCATACTATAAATGGATAGTTGAGCTGCTTTCAAAATATCTGTAAAAGAATGTGAAAACATTGGAAGTAAATTATCCCAATGTGAGAATTTCAAAATGAAAAGACTTAGAAAAAGATAACCTAATGTTCCACCAACGGAAATAACACAAATTCCTGTAATGACGCGGAATCCTGATGAAATAATGTAATAACTTATTAAACATAAAAAGAAAGTGAGCATCCAGGTGGATGCGCTAGGAAACATCCACACTTGAATAATTTCGACATAGGTTCGAACGACAGAAATACTTACAATAAAAAAATAAGCCATAAAGATGAGACTAATACCATTTCCAATCCATTTTCCAAAAATCTGTTTGTGTAAATCAATTAAGTTTCCTTCTGTATTTTTGAATGAATAATACATCATCCAGATGAGAATATGAATGATAATTCCTGTGAGGAGAACTCCTATCCAGCCGTCGTATCCGGCGGCTTTTGCTATAATTCGAGCGAAGCCGAGAACGCCAGCTCCAAATTGTGCACCGTGAATTAAGAAGAAAACAAAGATAGGAGATATTTGATATTTTTCTTGAACTTTACTCATCAATGCACCTCATTTCTTAATCATCAAAGTCCGATCTATGTTTTGTTGAAATCCCTTTTGCTGATTTTTTTACATGTTGTGGTCTTGCTTGTACATCTCTTGTATCAATCATTGTTAAAGGAAAACGAATCCAAGAGTCCTTAACGGATTGTTGTCTTGTCGGATAAAACAAAGCGTACGGCTTACGTAAGGAAGTAAGCCTGAATAGATGAGTAAATAAGAAGATAAATCCAAGAGAAATCCCGAACAATCCGCCTATTTCTGCAAACATAAGAAAAGGAAAGCGTAGTAATCGAACAGCGTTACCCATTTTATAAATAGGTGTAATAAAAGAAGCGAGTGCTGATAGTGCAACGATAATTAATAAAATGTTACTCGTTAACCCAGCTTGTACAGATGCTTGCCCGATTACGATACCGCCCACAATACCGAGTGTTTGCCCCACTTTCATCGGTAACCGTGCGCCGGCTTCTCTTAATAAATCAATAACTAATTCCAAAAACAGTGCTTCAATTAAAGGTGGGAATGGAACTTGCGCTCGAGATAAAATCAATGTTTCCAGCAAATCGCTTGGAATTAGTTCATAATGATAATTTAAAACGGCAACATATAATGGAGCTGCACAAATCGAGAAAAGGACAGCGATAAGTCGTAAAACTCTTGAAAATGTTGCATATAGCCAAGAGACATTATAATCTTCTGGTGAAATAAAGAAATCGAAATATGATACGGGCGTTAATAGAACATTTGGTGAACCATCAACAAAAATTGCAATTTTCCCATCAATTAGTGCTTTTGTAACTCTATCAGTGCGCTCTGTATTGATATAGAGAGGAAAAATCGATTTTTCACCCATTAATTCTTGTAAATAAGCACTATCATTAATTTGATCATATTCAAGAGCGCGTAATGACTCTTCTAGAAAATCTACATTATCTTTTTCAGCGAGGTTGTCTAAATACATCATGACAACTTTTGTTTTGGAAAACTCGCCGATAATCATTTCTTTTGTTTGTAAATCTAAAACAGGAAGACGTTTTCGAACTAAATTAATGTTTGTATCAATATCCTCTACAAAACCTTCTTGCGGACCAATAACAGTTGATTCGTTTAAAGGAGGGGTTGGTGCACGATAATTATCAATTGCAATGTTTGCAAGCATACACTTTTGATCTTGCTGATTCAATTGAATAATCGCATGCCCCTTTAAAACCATATCCTCAATTTTTTGTAAATCGTTCGTAATTGTAATGCCGCTCATCGGAATATGTTCTTTTAGTTGTTCTAGAGAAGCACAGGGTTTCTCTAAAAGAGTGGGCATTAAATATTTCTGTAATTTCTCTCCATCAAGTGAAGGGCGATAGTAAGAAATCCAATAAGGCATCGTTTCATCGTCAGATGTATGGTAATTAATAAAATCACTAGACTTTTTAAGTTTCTCTATTAAATCTTGTAGAGAATGAATACGGTCTTTTTCTGGTTTGGTAAAGTCATAAATACTATTACCTCCAGAGCTTTGTTGCTTACTTTGAGAAGAATCATCTTGTTTAGAGCTTTGTTGTTTATTCTGAGAAGAATCATTTTGTTTAGAGCTTTGTTGCTTACTTTGAGAAGAATCATCTTGCTTAGAGTTTTGCTGTTTATCTTGAGAAGAATCATCTTGCTTAGAGTTTTGCTGTTTCTCTTGAGAAGAGTCATCTTGCTTAGAGTTTTGCTGTTTCTCTTGAGAAGAGTCATCTTGCTTAGAGTTTTGCTGTTTCTCTTGAGAAGAGTCATCTTGCTTAGAGTTTTGTTGTTTCTCCTGAGAAGAGTCATCTTGCTTAGAGTTTTGTTGTTTCTCCTGAGAAGAGTCATCTTGCTTAGAGTTTTGCTGTTTCTCTTGAGAAGAGTCATCTTGCTTAGAGTTTTGCTGTTTATCTTGAGAAGAATCATCTTGCTTAGAGTTTAGTTGTTTCTCCTGAGAAGGGTCATCTTGCTTAGAGTTTTGCTGTTTCTCTTGAGAAGAGTCATCTTGCTTAGAGTTTTGCTGTTTCTCTTGAGAAGAGTCATCTTGCTTAGAGTTTAGTTGTTTCTCCTGAGAAGAGTCATCTTGCTTAGAGTTTAGTTGTTTCTCCTGAGAAGAGTCATCTTGCTTAGAGTTTTGCTGTTTCTCTTGAGAAGAATCATCTTGCTTAGAGTTTTGCTGTTTCTCTTGAGAAGAGTCATCTTGCTTAGAGTTTTGCTGTTTCTCTTGAGAAGAGTCATCTTGCTTAGAGTTTAGTTGTTTCTCCTGAGAAGAGTCATCTTGCTCGTTATTTTTACCTTTAGTATGTTTCATACTTCTAGTCTGTTCTTTGTTATCGTCATCTGGATTGTTAGACTGCTGCTCCCAGTTATCGGCTTCTTTTGCCTCTGTTGTATTTGATTTTTTTTTCTTACGAAACCAATTCCAAATCATATGTATGCCCTCTTTAATTGTGTAATATAGTGCTATTTTGTGGCTAATTTTGTATATTATTCATTTATTTATGAAAAGAAGGAGGAGATTGGTTTACATAGAAAAAAACCTTTAGTAAGCAGTTCATACTATAACGGGGAGAGGGAGAGTCTGTGCAAATTGTAAAAAAGGAGAAGTTTGTTTTAAAAGAATTTACGTTTGAAAATGGTAGGGAAATTCCTGTTCAAATGGGGTACGAGACATATGGTACGTTAAATAGAGAAAGGTCAAATGCAATTTTGATTTGTCATTACTTTAGTGCAACAAGTCACGCAGCGGGGAAATATACAGTGCATGATGAGGAGCTTGGTTGGTGGGATGGGCTCATCGGACCTGGAAAAGCAATTGATACAAATAAGTATTTTGTTATATGTACAGATAATCTTTGTAATGTGCAGGTGAAGAATCCATATGTGATTACAACGGGACCGAAATCAATTAATACAGAAACTGGAGAAGAATATGCAATGGATTTTCCGGTTTTTACATTTCTTGATGTAGCTCGTATGCAATATGAGTTAATAAAAGGTATGGGAATTTCAAGGTTACACGCTGTAATCGGACCGTCGGCGGGGGGAATGATTGCACAACAATGGGCGGTTCACTATCCACATATGGTAGAGCGGATGATTGGTGTTATTACGAATCCACAAAATCCAATTATCACCTCAGTAAATGTAGCGCAAAATGCGATTGAAGCAATTCAACTAGATCCAAGTTGGAAAGATGGAAAATATGGAGAAGAGCAGCCGATAAAGGGGCTTTATTTAGCAAATAGAATGATGTTTATGAACGCGTTTGATGAGCATTTTTATGAAATGACATTTCCTCGTAATAGTATAGATATAGAACCTTATGAAAAGTTTTCTACATTAACATCATTTGAAAAAGAGATAAATAAAGCGACATATAGAAGTATAGAGTTAGTAGATGCAAATTCATGGATGTATACTGCGAAGGCGGTTTTATTGCATGATATTGCACATGGGTTTTCTTCACTAGAAGAATCTCTTTCTAACATAGAAGCGAATGTACTTATGATTCCGTGCAAACAAGATTTGCTTCAGCCGCCACGTTATAATTATAAAATGGTAGACATTTTGCAAAAACAAGGAAAATATGCGGAAGTGTATGAGATAGAAAGTATAAATGGGCATATGGCAGGAGCATTTGATATTCATTTATTTGAAAAGAAAGTT
Source organism: Bacillus sp. CH_48 (assembly GCF_038008465.1). Taxonomy (NCBI): domain Bacteria; kingdom Bacillati; phylum Bacillota; class Bacilli; order Caryophanales; family Bacillaceae; genus Bacillus; species Bacillus sp. CH_48. Next base: position 2,261,325 of record NZ_JBBOZF010000001.1, read on the forward strand.
TATGAATTTTTAAATCGGAAAGTATCTAGTTTTGTGTAGGAAATAAATTATGTGAAAAAGGTGCAATATGTGTAGTAGGCACCTTTTTTTACATGATTTGTAGACGGAATATATATGTAGCGATTGCTATGCCGAAGAACGCTATACTAAGTAATAGAAATAAGAATGACATTTCTTGGGGAGATTTTATCTTTTTATTATTTTGCATACTAAGTGCAATAATTGCAGCGATTAAGAACACAATGCCCATAATGAAAAGAAAAAGCGACATTTTAATCGACTCCTTTCATAAAACAAGTATATTGAGGATACAATGTGCTAGTTATGTTTGTAAAGAATAAGTTTTGCGAGAAAATTGAGAAATAGCTTTTCGATTCTTTGCGTTCTTTCTTTTGCATGCTAAAATTGGTAGAGAATGTTTGTGGAAAAGAAACTAAAGGTTTTATTGTATATAAGGAGGAACTACATATGACAGAAGTTAAAACAATTACTACAGAAGAGGTACAAGTGCGTTTAGAAAATGGAGAAACGTTATTTCTAGTAGACGTAAGAGAAGATGAAGAAGTAGCGGCAGGAAAGATTCCAGAAGCTGTACATATTAAAATGGGCGATATCCCACATAAAGTAGACTTCTTTAATAAAGAGAATGAATATATCTTTATTTGTCGTTCAGGAATGCGCAGTGAAAATGTATGTCATTATTTAAATGAGCAAGGATTTAAAACAGTGAACATGGTTGGCGGTATGCTTCAATATGAAGGTGAAACGAAATAGTTAATAGTTAAAAACTTGAAACGAGTCTGTTTCAAGTTTTTTTCTTTTGCATACAGTATAAAAAAGGAGGAGGGGTAAATGGGGGTTAATTTGCGTAAAGTAAAAATTATTAATAATACAGGAGCTGTTAATGTTGGTGACTGTTATGATATCTCGCCTTTAGCTGTGGCGAAAGTATATGCAGGAGCTGGAGGATCGAGTGCGGCTATTTTTTTTAATGGAAAAAGACAGCCAGAAGCGGTGATTAGAACATCGGTATTTCTTCCGCCTTTGGCAACGAGTACACGTACGTTAGGTTCATAAAGGAAAGGTAGAGTGTAATTATGCCTGCGCATATAAAAGAGTTTGTTATTGTTAATAATACTGGGAATATATTTACAGGTGATAATTTGAGTGATACTTCATTTACTGCTACGAAATCGTATAGTGGTTCAATGGGGTGTACTTGGATTGATGTTGTTACAGTAATAGGGACAGAAACGAAGCTTTGTTTACAGCCGGGAGATTCGGTGACGACGACATATACAAGGGGCACCCCTGCTGGTACTGTAACAGGAACAAATATGGGGCAAAGTGTAAATACATCGGGTATAGCGCAAGCTGTCCCTAATACAGATAATATGGATTCAATTGCAGGACTCCCTTAAGGAATTAAGGGAGTTTTATTTATTTGAAATAAAAATAGTCTTGGAGATTATTTTTGTAAATAGATTAAGAAGAGGTTTATTTATTATGAAAAAGACGGTTTGTAGGTGGTGAAAGTGTGAAGAATCGTGATAATAAAGGGAAACAACAATCTAATTTTAGAATTCCACCAGAACTTATTGGTCCTACTTTTCCTCCTGTTCCAACTGGATTTACGGGTATAGGGATTACTGGTCCAACAGGTCCACAAGGTTCGACTGGACCGCAAGGACCGAGAGGATTTCAAGGTCCAATGGGAGAGATGGGTCCGACTGGACCTCAAGGTGTGCAAGGGATTCAAGGTCCAGTTGGACCAATAGGTGCAACTGGACCAGAAGGGCAGCAGGGAGCACAAGGATTGAGAGGACCACAAGGAGAAACTGGAGCGACAGGACCTCAAGGTGTGCAAGGGTTACAAGGTCCGATTGGTCCAACGGGAGCGACTGGGGCACAAGGTATACAAGGGGTACAGGGATTGCAAGGGCCAATTGGAGCGACAGGACCTGAGGGACCTCAAGGAATTCAAGGCGTCCAAGGGTTACCGGGTGCAACTGGTCCACAAGGAATACAAGGAGCACAAGGGATACAAGGAACACAAGGACCGAGTGGAAATACAGGTGCAACCGGAGCAACGGGTCAGGGGCTAACAGGTCCGACTGGAATAACAGGCCCAACTGGGATAACTGGACCATCTGGAGGACCTCCTGGCCCGACGGGGCCAACTGGTGCGACAGGTCCGGGTGGCGGACCGAGTGGGAGTACAGGTGCGACTGGAGCAACGGGGGATACTGGGGCTACAGGAAGTACAGGTGTAACAGGAGAAACGGGAACTACAGGTCCGACTGGAAGTACGGGAGCACAGGGCTTGCAAGGAATACAAGGTATTCAAGGGCCAATTGGCCCAACAGGTCCAGAAGGACCGCAGGGGATTCAAGGTATTCCTGGTCCGACAGGAATAACTGGTGAACAAGGAATCCAAGGGGTTCAGGGGATTCAAGGAGTAACAGGAGCAACAGGAGATCAAGGTCCACAAGGTATACAGGGGACTATAGGACCTCAAGGAGCGACAGGGGCAACAGGAGATCAAGGTCCACAAGGTATTCAAGGAGTACCAGGTCCATCAGGAGCAACAGGACCACAAGGTGTTCAAGGGATACAAGGTCCGATGGGTGATATAGGACCAACAGGTCCAGAAGGCCCAGAGGGACTTCAGGGCCCGCAAGGAATCCAAGGAGTACCAGGGCCAGCTGGAGCAACGGGTCCGGAGGGGCCGCAAGGGATACAAGGCATTCAAGGACCGGTAGGCGCAACAGGTCCAGAAGGTCCACAAGGAATACAGGGAATCCAAGGAGTGCAAGGGATAACGGGAGCAACAGGAGTACAAGGAGCAACTGGAATTCAAGGGATACAAGGGGAAATAGGAGCAACAGGTCCAGAGGGTCCCCAAGGAGTGCAAGGTGCTCAAGGGGCGATTGGTCCAACCGGTCCAATGGGGCCACAAGGAGTTCAAGGAATACAAGGCATTCAAGGAGCAACGGGAGCCCAAGGAGTGCAAGGTCCACAAGGAATTCAAGGAATACAAGGTCCTACGGGGGCCACAGGAGATACGGGAGCAACAGGGGCGACAGGGGAAGGAACTACAGGCCCAACTGGAATAACGGGAGCAACAGGGGTAACGGGACCTTCTGGAGGACCAGCAGGACCGTCCGGCCCAACAGGGCCATCAGGTCCGACGGGAGTAACTGGTCCATCGGGTGGACCACCTGGCCCGACAGGAGCAACTGGTGCGACAGGAGTAACAGGGGATACTGGTGCGACAGGCTCAACTGGAGTGACAGGAGCGACAGGAGAAACGGGAGCAACCGGAGTGACAGGGTTACAAGGTCCTCAAGGAATACAAGGTGTACAAGGAGATATTGGTCCAACTGGTCCGCAAGGGATACAAGGTCCGCAAGGGATACAAGGAGTAACTGGGGCGACAGGAGATCAAGGACCACAGGGAATCCAAGGCCCGCAAGGAATCCAAGGTCCAACCGGTCCCCAAGGAATTCAAGGGGAACAAGGCCCTCAAGGGATTCAAGGAGCAACCGGAGCCACGGGAGCACAAGGCCCACAGGGGATTCAAGGAATTCAAGGGATCCAAGGTCCGACCGGTCCTCAAGGCCCAACAGGAATACAAGGGGTACAAGGAGAGATAGGTCCAACCGGTCCTCAAGGTGTGCAAGGATTGCAAGGTCCCCAAGGTCCTACAGGGGACACAGGGGCAACGGGAGCGCAAGGTCCCCAAGGAGTTCAAGGGATACAAGGCCCAACGGGAGCTACAGGAGCAACAGGAGCGACAGGTCCACAAGGAATTCAAGGCCCGCAAGGAATCCAAGGCCCAACAGGGGCTACAGGAGCAACCGGTTCCCAAGGACCAACTGGAAATACAGGTCCAACAGGTTCCCAAGGAATCCAAGGTCCAACTGGTCCAACAGGAGCTGGAGCAACCGGAGCAACAGGAGCGACCGGGGCGACTGGAGTCAGTACAACTGCAACATATGCATTTGCGAATAATACATCAGGAAGTATTATTTCTGTTTTGTTAGGTGGCACGAATATTCCGTTACCAAACAATCAAAATATTGGACCAGGAATAACCGTTAGTGGTGGAAATACTGTATTTACAGTTGCGAATGCAGGAAACTATTATATAGCCTATACAATTAATTTAACGGCAGGATTACTTGTAAGTTCCCGTATAACTGTAAATGGCAGTCCGCTTGCGGGAACGATAAACTCTCCGGCAGTGGCTGCAGGTTCATTTAGTGCAACAATAATCGCTAACTTGCCTGCTGGAGCTGCAGTTAGTTTACAATTATTTGGAGTAATTGCGTTGGCTACATTATCTACGGCAACGCCAGGGGCTACTCTAACGATTATTAGATTAAGTTAATAAGCAGAAAACCTTGAAACTTTTATGTTTCAAGGTTTTTTTATCCTTGTATCTGGAAGTAAACCTCATTAACCAGGGGGAGTGGATACCCTCTAATTATTTAAAGTTTCACTTTATTCACTTGGGCAAAAACATCGCAGTCCGAAAATATATTATAATAGAATGAAAAGAAAGAAATTTGGCAGAAAGGGAGGGTGGCGATGCAGGAGATGGTTAAAGATTTTTTTGGACGCCCACTTCAAGATTTACGTATATCTGTCATTGATCGTTGCAATTTTAGATGTACATATTGTATGCCGGCGGAAATATTTGGGCCAGATTATGCTTTTTTGAAAGATGAGTTTTTACTAACTTTTGATGAAATTGAGCGTTTGGCAAAATTATTTGTTAACATCGGTGTACGAAAAATTAGAATTACTGGCGGTGAGCCACTGCTTCGTAAAGATTTAACAAAACTGATTGCACGTCTCGTGAAAATTGATGGGCTAATAGATATAGGGTTAACGACAAATGCTATCCATTTAACGAAACAAGCGAAGGCATTAAAAGAAGCTGGATTACATAGAGTGAATGTTAGTTTAGATGCGATAGATGACGACATATTTAGGAATATTAATGGTCGAAATATTAATACGAAACCGGTGATTAAGGGAATTATAGCAGCTAAAGAGACGGGGCTGGAAGTAAAGGTAAATATGGTTGTGAAAAAAGGGATGAACGATCATCAAGTACTTCCGATGGCTGCGTATTTTAAAGAGCAAGGAATCACGCTTAGGTTTATTGAGTTTATGGATGTTGGTAGTACAAATGGGTGGAATTTTGATCAAGTGGTTACAAAACGAGAATTGATTGAGATGATTCATAAGGTGTATCCGCTTGAGCCAGCTGAAGTCCATTACTTTGGTGAAGTTGCGAAGCGATATCGGTACGTTGGAACAAATGTTGAAGTTGGTTTTATTACATCTGTTTCTGAGTCATTTTGTGCCTCTTGTACGAGGGCAAGAATTTCGGCAGATGGAAAGTTTTATACGTGCTTATTTGCGACAGAGGGTTTGAATGTAAGAGAACTTCTTAGAGGAAATCTTTCGGATGAGGAGTTATTAAGTGTTATACAAGATGTATGGATGAATAGAAAAGATAGGTATTCGGATGAACGGACAGAAGAAAGTGCAAAAAATCGTCCGAAAATCGAAATGTCTTATATAGGAGGATAAGAAAGGGGGCTATCGCATGCAGGAGCGATATTCAAGACAAATATTATTTTCTGGTGTTAGAGAAGAAGGACAGAGAAAAATAAGAGAGAAGCATGTGCTTATTATTGGTGCTGGTGCTCTCGGTGCGGCAAATGCAGAAGCGATTGTTAGAGCAGGTGTTGGAAAAGTAACGATTGCTGATCGTGATTATGTAGAATGGAGTAATTTACAAAGACAACAACTATATACGGAAGAAGATGCAAAGCAGTATAAACCGAAGGCGATAGCGGCTGCAGAACATTTACAAGCGATTAATTCTGAGGTGGAAATAAATCCAGTTGTGACGGATGTAACGGTGCAAGAAATGGAAGAGCTAGTGCGGGATGTAGATTTAATATTAGATGCGACAGATAATTTTGAAACGCGTCTTCTTATTAATGATATTTCACAAAAGTATAATATTCCGTGGATATATGGTGGGTGTGTCGGAAGTTACGGAGTAACGTATACAATTTTACCAGGGAAAACACCGTGTTTTCGCTGTTTAATGGAGCATCCAGCGAGCGGAGCAACATGTGACACAGCTGGTATTATACAACCGGCAGTACAATTAGTAGTTGCGCATCAAATTACGGAAGCGCTGAAAATATTAGTAGAAGACTTTGGGGCGCTTCGTGAAACGATGTTATCATTTGATCTTTGGAATAATCAACAGATGGCATTTAAAGTGAATAGGCAGAAAAAAGATACTTGTTTATCTTGCGGAAGGTTACGTACATATCCGAGTTTAACATTTGAAGCACAAACAAAAACAGAAGTGTTATGTGGGCGAAATACAGTACAAATTCGCCCGGGTGTGCGGAAGAATTTTAATTTAGAAGAAATTAAAAAGCGCTTACAAAGAAGTGTAGAGATAAAGGCGACACCTTATCTATTATCATTTCCGGTAGAAGAATATCGTTTTGTTTTATTTACAGATGGCAGGGCGTTCATTCATGGGACGAATGATATGAATGTAGCGAAAAATTTATATGCAAGATATATAGGTTGAACCTAAAGGAAATCCTTTAGGTTCAACGGAGAGAGGATTATGAATTTCTCGTATAATCTCCACTTTTTCCACCTGTTTTTTCAAGTAAGTATGTTTCGCCGATAATCATACCTTTATCGACAGCTTTACACATATCATACACAGTAAGAGCGGTAGCGGAAGCAGCTGTTAAAGCTTCCATTTCAACACCAGTGCTACCTTCTGTTTTAACTTTTACTTCAATGAGTAAACGATATTGTTCTTCTGATTGTTTCCAATCAAAAGAAACGTCAACACCTTTTAATAATAAAGGATGGCACATTGGGATAATATCAGAAGTTCGTTTCGCAGCCATAATGCCTGCGATTTGCGCAACTGCTAATACGTCACCTTTCCCAATTTCATTGTGAGAGATTTTATCGTAAATTTCTTTCGTAACGACAATGCTAGAGCACGCAATTGCTGTTCGAACGGTTGCTTTTTTGTCGCTTATATCAACCATTTTTGCGCGTCCTTGGTCATTAAAATGTGTAAATGAAGACATGGAATTCCTCCTTGAAGTAATTTCTATTGAATACATAAAGTTTAATCGAGATAAAAAAAATTGCAAATATGAGGTGAGAAACGATGGTAGAAAAACGAATTCCAATTCAAGTTGCTGAAGCAGTAGAACGGGTAATGAAATATGCGAAGCATGGTGAAGTAGAAGAAATTTCTATTACGGAAAGTTACGGGAGAATTCTCGGGGAAGATGTTGTCTCAGATCATGACGTTCCTCATTTTGATCGTTCCCCTTACGACGGTTTCGCCATTCGAGCAGAAGATACGAAAGGAGCAACCCAAGAGAATCCAGTTGAATTTGAAGTAATAGGAGAGATCGGGGCGGGTTCTGTTTTTTTAGAAGAAGTAGGAGCTTTTGAAGCGATTCGAATTATGACAGGAGCAGCTATTCCAGAAGATTGCAATGCAGTTGTAATGCTAGAGCTGACAGAAGGATTTGAGAAGAACGGAAAAACATATATGAAGTTAAAACGCCCTTTTAATAACGGTGACAATGTGTCGTTTAAAGGAGAAGATATAAAACAAAATCAAGTTCTCGTTAAGAAAGGTGTGGCAATTAATCCAGGAGTTGCGGCCTTACTAGCAACGTTTGGATATAGCACTGTGAAAGTTATAAAACAGCCTGTTGTCGGTATTGTAACGACAGGGAGTGAATTATTGGAAGTACATGAGCCGTTAGAACCGGGGAAAATTAGAAATAGTAACTCGTATATGATCGCAGCTCAAATTATGAAAGCTGGCGGGAAAGTTCGTTATTATGGTCAACTCGCGGATGAGTTAGATGCATGTTTTACAGCTATTCAATTAGCGATGGATGAGGTCGACATTTTAATTACAACCGGCGGTGTATCGGTAGGAGATTATGACTACTTACCAGCTATTTATGAAAGGTTACAGGCGAATGTACTCTTTAATAAAATAGCCATGAGACCTGGAAGTGTAACGACAGTAGTTGAATTTGATGGGAAGTTACTTTTCGGTTTATCAGGAAATCCGTCTGCTTGTTATGTAGGCTTTGAATTATTTGTGCAACCAATTATAAAAACGTATTTGTATGCGAAGAAACCTCACGTATATAGAGCGGATGCTATTTTACAAAAAGATTTTCCAAAGCCAAATCCATTTACTCGTTTCGTAAGAGCAAACGTAACGATTGTGGACGGGGCGTTACAAGCGATGCCGGTCGGTTTAGATAAATCGAGTGCAGTATCTTCACTTGCAGATGCGAATGCTTTTATCGTGTTACCTGGAGGAACGAGAGGATTTGAGACCGGGATGAAAGTATCTGTATTATTGTTAGAGCACTCTGAGGGATGTGATTGGCCATGGGCAAAGCCACTTCAATCTTACAAATAGTAGGATATCAAAATAGCGGAAAAACAACGCTTGTGGAGAAAATAGTGCATGCATTAGCTGAACGGAAAATGAAGGTTGCTACCATTAAACATCACGGGCACGGAGGTTTTCCAGAAGTAGCGCAAAAAGATAGCGAAAGACACCGTAAAGCTGGTGCTGTCGTAAGTAGTGTAGAAGGTGCTGGATTGCTTTCACTTTCTTCACTAAGAAAGAAATGGTCCTTGCAAGAAATTATTCGCTTATATGAGTTTTTTGAAGTGGATACAATTTTAATAGAGGGCTATAAAAAAGAGAACTACCCGAAAGTAGTGTTACTTCGTTCTGCGGAAGACGTTGAGCTTTTACATAAAGTAGAAAATATAGTAGCGATTATTACGTGGTATGATGCCCCGGCAAATATACGAGAAGAATATAAAGTATTTCATATAACAGAAGAAGAGTTGTACATAGACTGGTTTTTACAAACGGTTAGGAGTGCGAAATGACAAATACATATTATGAAGTAATTAATACAGAAATCTCGATTGAAGAGGTAACGAAGAAAGTGATTCGACGTGAATGCGGTGCTGTTACAACATTTATTGGAACCGTTAGAGAGTTTACGAAAGGGCGTCGTACATTATACTTAGAGTATGTTGCTTATAAGACGATGGCAGAAAAGATGCTAGAGAAAATTGGCCTGGAAGTGAAAGAGAAATGGCCGGATACATATGTTGCGATTACACATCGCATCGGTACGTTGCAAATTTCTGATATAGCGGTTGTTGTTGCTGTTTCAACACCACACCGTAAAGCGGCTTATGAAGCGAACGAATATATTATGGAACGCATAAAACAAATTGTTCCGATTTGGAAAAAGGAGTTTTGGGAAGATGGTGACTCATGGATTGGTGATCAATTAGAAAAAACACCATATCCGGCGGGAGAGCCTGGGAAGGAGCTATAAGTATGATTCGAGTATTGTTATTTGCGCACTTGCAAGAAGAAGCAGGGACAAGTGAATTACAAATAGAGAAAGAAAATATTACGGTTGCAGAGTTAAAAGATGTTATTGCGAAAGAATATAATGTACCAGTTTCAGAGCCAATTATGGTTGCGATTAATGAAGAATACGCAAATGAAGATGACAGGGTCCAATCTGGTGATGTTGTTGCACTAATTCCACCAGTGAGTGGTGGTTAATATTGGATTCATTAAAACGACTTTCCTAAGTAGGGGAAGTCGTTTTTTTATGGCGTTTTTGAGAACACTAACTTATAGGATAAGGAGGACGTTATGAAAAAAATATGTGTAATTATTACAGTGATATGTTCTATCTTTTTCTCTTCTCCAAGTGATTCTTTCGCGAAAGAATCAAGGGAACAGCTTTTAGAGAGTGCTTTATTGAATAGGTACTATTCGGTTATTAGACAAGTGACAAAAGATCAATATGAATGTGATTCAGTTATAAATATAAAGCGTCTCGGCAGGAAAGATGAATTTGTTCCTAGATTTGAAGTGACGCTACAATTTCTTACTTTTCAAGGGGCGCATAATCCCCCAAATGACAAAGTTACACTTACTTTGGAGGATTATTTAGATCATATAAAGGTAAAAAATGTGGAGCGAGAAAAGAATGTTTCTAATGATGTTGTAGAAAAGATTTGTGCTCGCAAAAAAGAAAAAATGAAAGCTCATTCTAATGATTGAGAGTGGTAACTTATTCCGCTATTTTGCGGGATGATTAAAGTTTCAATTTATGACATTTTACAGAGAAAGGTAATGGGCGATGGATATATTTTTAGCAATTTTACCAGCTATATTTTGGGGAAGTATTGTGCTATTTAATGTAAAACTGGGCGGGGGACCGTATAGTCAAACGCTCGGAACAACGTTTGGAGCACTTATTTTCTCAATTGTTGTTTATATTTTTATGAAGCCAGTATTAACACCTACCGTTATTGGAGTTGGAGTTGTTTCAGGTTTATTTTGGGCGCTTGGTCAGGCGAATCAATTAAAAAGTATTGATTTAATGGGTGTTTCGAGGACGATGCCAATTTCAACAGGACTTCAATTAGTCGCGACGACTTTATTTGGCGTTATCGTATTTCATGAATGGTCCACGACAATATCGGTCGTCCTTGGGATTTTAGCGCTCGTTTGTATTATTATCGGTGTTATTTTAACATCGCTTCAAAGTGAAGAAGAAAAAAATGCAGAGCAAGCAGCAAACTTTAAAAGAGGTATCGTAATTTTATTAATTTCAACAGTCGGTTATTTAGTTTACGTAGTAGTGATTAGACTATTTAACGTAGATGGTTGGTCAGCTTTGTTGCCACAAGCAGTTGGTATGGTGTTAGGTGGGATTTTGCTTACCTTTAAACATCAGCCATTTAATAAATATGCAATCCGAAATATTATTCCAGGATTAATTTGGGCAGCTGGAAATATGTTTTTATTCATTTCGCAGCCGCGTGTTGGAGTCGCAACAAGTTTCTCGCTATCGCAAATGGGAATTATTATTTCCACGCTTGGTGGGATTCTTATATTAGGTGAAAAGAAAACGAAACGCCAATTAACGGGTATCGTTGTCGGTATCGTTTTTATTATTGCAGCCGGAATTATGTTAGGTATAGCCAAAAGTTAAAGGAGGTATAGAAATGTATAGTGATTTAGCAGGGAAAGTTGTCGTTATTACAGGATCAGCAACTGGTCTCGGAAGAGCGATGGGAGTGAGGTTTGCTAAGGAAAAAGCGAAAGTGGTTATTAATTATCGCTCACGAGAATCAGAAGCAAATGGTGTGTTAGAAGAAATTAAAAAGGTAGGCGGCGAAGCGATTGCTGTAAAAGGTGATGTAACGGTCGAATCAGATGTTGTGAATCTCATTCAATCTGCTGTGAAAGAGTTTGGTACGCTTGACGTTATGATTAATAATGCAGGGATAGAAAACGCGGTACCGTCGCATGAAATGCCGCTTGAAGATTGGAATAGGGTAATTAATACAAATTTAACAGGTGCTTTTTTAGGAAGTCGTGAAGCGATTAAATATTTTGTAGAACATGATATTAAAGGGTCTGTCATTAATATGTCTAGTGTTCATGAGAAAATTCCGTGGCCACTATTTGTGCACTATGCAGCAAGTAAGGGTGGTATTAAACTGATGACAGAAACGTTAGCGCTAGAATATGCGTCAAAAGGTATTCGAGTAAATAATATTGGGCCAGGTGCAATTAATACGCCGATAAATGCAGAAAAATTTGCTGATCCAAAGCAGCGTGCTGACGTAGAAAGTATGATACCGATGGGCTATATTGGAAAACCTGAAGAAATTGCAGCAGTAGCAACTTGGCTTGCTTCTTCAGAGGCGAGTTATGTAACGGGAATTACGCTATTTGCAGATGGTGGAATGACGTTATATCCATCGTTTCAAGCTGGGCGTGGGTAATATGAAAAGGACAAAGAGTTTTATCTCTTTGTCCTTTTTACAAAAAAAATAGCGTTCAGCTATTTTAAATTTAATGATTAATTGTATCTTGAAGAAATTCTGTTGCTTGATGTTCAGTAACATTTTGTACGAGCGCGACTTCGCTAATCATCATTTTTCGGGCATTATCTAGCATTTGTTTTTCGCTCGCATTTAATGTTCTCTCTTTATTACGGCGAAGTAAATCCCGAACCACTTCTGCGCTATCTTGTAAATTGCCATTTTTCATTTTTTCCATATTCATTGTATATCTTTGTTTCCATGAGAGTGATGGGTCTGACTCCCCGTTTTGAAATTCAAGAAGTATATCATCTAACGTACCTCGATCAACGATATAACGAATACCTGATTTTTTTAATTGTTCCATCGGAAGCATTACTTGCATATCTTTACTAATGATGCGTATCACACAATATTGACGTGAAGTACCTAATATTTCTTTCTCTTCAATTGCTTCGATAATTCCTGCACCGTGCATTGGATAAACGATTTTATCACCAATTTGAAACAAATCATCCACCTCCATATGTGGTAACCACTTTTAATGATAGCATACGTATGTAAAAATGTCAAATTTTATATAATAACATAATATTTATATTCGAGTCAATAAGGTAAAGTGCTTTTTTTATGTTTTTTTGGGGATTTTATTTATAGTGATTTTTTTAGAAAAATAGTACAGGTGAAGAAAGAAGGCATATCCACTTATTTTTAAGCATAAAATGTAAAAGCGCTAATACAATATACCTAAATCCGTTCTTTGCAAAGGAGGGAGAGAAGGTGGGGCGCACAATAAAAATTGATATTACAAATAAAGTTGTAGCTAAATTTAGACCAAATTATTTGGAATTATATACGAGTAACTTTATGATAGGTAAGTTTTATGTCTATACTGAAGATAAAAAATATGTGTTAGAAGACGGATATATATATGAGAATGGAAAGTTTTATCGCATCATAGATACGCACCGTGGCAATAATCAAGCGGCGGAGGGCTGCGATCTAGGATGGTGTTAACATGATTCGTGTGAAAGTGTTTGATGAAAGTCACGAAAAAGACTTAGAAGACGCTGTGAATGTTTTTTTGAAAAAGATTGATGATAGCAACTTTGTAGATATTAAGTACCAAGTTGGTGTTTCCATTAACGACGATGAAAACCAAATTTATTGTTTTTCAGCAATGATCGTTTATAAAACATAAAAAAGAGCTGGATGAGCCAGCTCTTTTTTATGTTTTATGTTGGGACAACATGTGTCGGTAATACGTTCATAATAGATTGGGTTGTGCCTGGTTTCTTTGTCGTTAAAAGAGGCTCCCCTGTTTCATGGTTTTGGGCATCTTTACACATACCAAGGTGATAACGATCACCTAAAAATGGATCAATATAAAAACCGTTTTTGAATACTTTATCATTCGGATGTTTTTCATGATGAATATCAGAGCAGTTAATGCAATAGAACATAGCGTTCAACCCCTTTTTATTTTGTTTGAAAAAAGTGAGTCGGTAGTCATTTCGCTCCTAAGGAAATGTTGAGGAGAAGAGAAATAACTACCTACTCAAATGGTGGGCATATTCCTTCTGATTTGTCATATCTCGCGTATTGTCCCTGAGGGAAGGAGGAGAGACGAAGTACGCATGATATAAGTAAGGCACTTCTTTCAATATGAATGATGGAGTTTCATGTTGAGAGAAGTTTTTATTTTGTATTGCCTTTGTGAGTATATTATGAGGAAATGCTAAGAGGGTGTTTGTCCTGTTGAAAAAATGTTGAGAATTTCTCAACAGTAAAAGAATTAGCGTTGACATGAAACCAAAAGGTGTTATATCATCAAAGTATAACCAAAAGGTGTTATGTTATAACGCGGAGTAAAGGAGAATGAAAATGGAACAACAAAATACATTAAATGATATTAAACAAACAATCGTTTTTAACGCGTCTATTCAAAAGGTATGGAGTGTAGTATCAACTGCAGAAGGGATTGCGTCATGGTTTATGCCAAATGATTTTGTATTAGAGGTAGGACATGAATTTCATGTGCAATCACCATTTGGGCCATCACCATGTAAAGTGTTAGAAATTGATGAGCCAAACCATTTATCTTTCTCATGGGATACAGATGGCTGGATTGTTTCATTTAATTTGAAAGACTTAGGAGATAACAAAACAGAATTTACGTTAATTCACGGCGGCTGGAAACATCCTGATGAAATTCTTCCGAAAGCAAATGCGAAGAGCTCTATTATTCGCGATAGAATGAGCGGTGGTTGGGTAGCGATTGTAAATGAAAAACTGAAAAAGGTTGTCGAAGGCTAAGTGTCCTCGTCAGCAGCGAAATATGATGTATTTCAAGCAATTGCTGATCCAACCCGCCGAGAAGTAATACGGTTATTAAGTGACAAAGAGTTACCGATTTCCAAAATAACGGATCATTTCCCGATGAGTCGTACTGCGGTTGTAAAGCACCTTCATATTCTTTCGGAAGCGAATTTAGTAAGTGGAAGAAAAAGCGGAAGAGAGAAGATATATCGTTTGCATCCAGAACCATTAGAAGAATTACAACAGTGGCTCTCGTATTATGAGCGTTTTTGGGATAATAAATTATCCATGCTGAAACATATTGTGGAGAATGAAGAGTAGATGTTATGTAAAAAGGATGACCAAAATGGTCATCCTTTTTATTGTTGCTCACTTGTTTGTGTAGCTGGCTTTAATAAAATCCAAGCGATAATTAATGTACATATTGCTAATACGAAAGTGCTCATATAAATGACGTGTACGCTTGATGCTAATGCGGATTGTGATTCGGTTACTACGTTTGCTGTAGTACCGCCATGTCCACCAGATACAAGATCAAGATTTTTAATACCACGTGCGTGAATCATCGTATTGAAGATTGTACCGAATATTGCAGCACCTAACGTTTGACTAAATGTATTAATAAATGTGTTTAAACCAACAGCTGTTCCGCGTGTATGAGCTGGGACTGCTGCTTGAATTGTTACCATGTAAATTGGTGTCACAAGCCCCATTCCTAAGCCGAATAATCCAACTGCTACATAAATAAGGAACGATGGTGAATTGGTTGATAGTGTAAATAATAAGAACGTAGCGACTGATAAAATGCTAGCCCCAAGTAAAATGATTTGTTTCGTTTTTAATTTGCCTACTAAGTTACCAGAGAAAATAGCGCCAAATGTCCACATAACAGGGATTGGCATTAAAATAAGTCCAGCTTCTGTAGCGTTTTTTCCTAATACACCTTGGCTCCAGATTGGTAGGTACATTGTAATACTAATAATCATTGCGCCAGCAATAAGAGTTAATATATTTATCGTAGATAATGTACGGTTAGAGAAAAGTGTTAAAGGAATTAATGGTTCCGGAGATTTTTTCTCGATGAACAAGAAAATAATGAATGAAATAGCGGCAAAGATTAATAGGCCGATAATTGTCATGTCTCCCCAGTTTTGCTTACTGCTACCTGTTAATAATGCATATAGTAGAGCGATTGTACTTAATGAAAAAACTGTTGCACCAAGATAATCGATATGGTGTTTAGCGGGCTTAATAGATTCTTTGTAGTAAATTGCAATCATTAAGCAAGCGATAATTCCAAATGGAACGTTTAAGAAGAAAATATAGCGCCAAGAAAGGGAATCAACTAAAAATCCACCTACTAACGGTCCGATAACACCGGATACACCCCAAACGGCACTCATCCAACCTTGTGCTTTCGCGCGGTCTTTCGCTTCGCTATATAAGTCTCCAATTATCGTCATTGTGATTGGCATAACAGCACCAGCACCGATACCTTGAAGAGCGCGGAAGAAAATTAATTGTTCCATCGATGTAACGACTCCGCAAAGTGCAGAACCGACTAAAAAGATTGTAGCTCCGATCATTAAAACTTTTTTACGGCCGAATAAATCAGCGAGCTTTCCGTATATTGGAGTCGAAACAGCTGTTGCAAGCATATAAATTGCATATACCCAACTAACAAGTTCGACGCCTGACAAATCACTCGTTATACGAGGGATTGCTGTACTAACAATCGTTCCTTCTACCGCAGAAAGAAACGTCATTAACATTAAAGACATCATGACTTTTTTTCTCATTTGTTTTCCCCTTACCCTTTTTTAAATATTCAACAATATAAAATATAAAGGTACTAAGGTATATAAAGCAACAAAAAAGCAATGGAAAGTTACATGGAGCAGATGTTTGTCGCTTCTTGTCGGTAAGTCGATATATTTGAGAAATCGCCGATATAAGTTGTAGAATCGCCGATAATGATTTCATGGCAATATTAAAAAAGAAACAGGAATCCCTGTTTCTTTTTTAATATTGCATTTTCGCGTTTTCTCCAGCTGTCGTTCCAGCAATTCTACCAGTAACGAGGGCTGATGTAATATTATAGCCACCAGTATAACCGTGGATATCAAGAACTTCTCCGCAGAAATATAAGCCGTTCGTGAATTTAGAAGACATTTCTTTCGGATTAATTTCTTTCACGGATACACCTCCGCCAGTAACGAATGCTTTTTCAATTGACTGCGTACCATTTACATTCACAGTAAACTCTTTAAAGTCTTTCACAAGTGCACGAATCTTTTCGTGAGAAACTTGTCCAGCTTGTTCACTACCGTCAATTTCATTTTTTTCTAATAAGAATAGGAAGTAACGCTCAGGGACATAACCTTTTAAAACGTTTTTAATTCCTTTTTTCGGATCTTCTTTCATTTGTTTCAGCATGCGCTGAAATAGTTGCTCACTATTTTCCTCTGGCAATGCATCAATACTCATTTGTATTGTGTTCGTTTTAAACTTTTTCAGTGCTTTCACGACGAATTGACTACAGCGAAGAGCAGCAGGACCAGATAGGCCGAAATGAGTGAAGAGCATGTCCATTTTGTGAGAAATGATAGCTTTTCCTTTCGGGTTTAATACGCTTAAGTTTATATCACGTAAAGCAAGACCTTGTAATGAGCGATCACGTATAAACGGCTCGTTTGACAGGATAGGTACTTCTGTTGGGAATAATTCTGTAATTGTATGACCTGCTTTTTCAGCCCAAGCGTATCCGTCTCCAGTGGAACCAGTTTGAGGAACGGATTTTCCGCCAACAGCGATAACGACATGATTTGTTTCTAACACTTCGCCTGTTTGCAGTACAACTGCCTTCGTTTGACCATTTTCATATTCAATCGTTTCAACAGGTGTATTTGTACGGATTTTTACACCTAAGTCTTTTAATCGTGTTAAAAGTGCATCTACAACAGATTGCGCTTTGTTTGACACGGGGAACATGCGACCGTGGTCTTCTTCTTTCAATTTAACACCAAGATTTTCGAAGAATGTAATAATATCTTCATTATTAAAAAGAGAAAAAGCGCTGTATAAGAAGCGACCGTTTCCTGGTATATGTTTAACAATTTCATCAAGTGGTAGACGGTTCGTTACGTTACAGCGTCCGCCACCAGAAATCGCAAGTTTACGCCCAAGTTTATTTCCTTTATCAAGAAGCAAGACATTTGCGCCTTCTTCTGCAGCACCAATTGCAGCCATTAGCCCAGAAGGACCGCCGCCGATGACAATAACATCATAATGCATAATATATCGACCTCATTTTCTACATTTCCTGCCTAAAAGAATAGCATGTTTTCCGTTAAAAGAAAAATAGAGTGAAGTACTGCTTAATGAGAGAATTGTGGTACAATACAAAAGTTAGAGTTCAGCACTATCCTGCTATTTGTAGGTGATAAGACTAAAACCTCAAGATTTAGGAGAAGTAAATAGGGAGTCTGTTAGCCTGTAAATGCTCGAATGGTTCAACTAATAATCAGTGGAGAAGAACACCCCACTGATTAAAGTTTCATTTTATGTAGATGTAGGAGGATTTTTGTATGTCCGATTCGAAATTTCTGCGCGGAACGCTTATTGTTACGCTAGGGACATTTTTAGTAAAGTTCTTAGGCATGATTTACGTCTTCCCGTTTCATGCATTAGTAGGTACAGAAGGCGGAACGCTCTATACATATGGATACATTCCATATACGATCTTTTTAAGTATCGCAACGGCAGGTGTGCCGCTTGCTGTTTCAAAATTTGTTTCCAAATATAATGCGCTTGGCGATTATAAAACGAGCCGGAGAATGTTCCGCTCGGGAATGGTTATGATGATAGTAACAGGAGTTCTTTCGTTCCTAGTACTGTACATGACGGCACCGTTGTTTGCAGAAGCGATGCTTGGTAAACAAAGTATACACAATAATGTAGGAGAAGTTACGACGATCATTCGTCTTGTAAGTTTCGCACTTATTGTTGTACCAGCAGCGAGTTTAATTCGTGGTTATTTCCAAGGTCACCAGTCTATGGGACCAACTACCGTTTCACAAATTATTGAACAAATTATTCGTATCGTCTTTTTATTAGCAGGTAGTTTTATCGTTATTAAAGTACTTGGCGGTACAGTTGCAACAGCAGTTGGAGTAGCGACATTTGCTGCGTTCGTTTCAGCGGTTGGAGCACTCGGTGTGTTAATTTGGTACTGGTTAAAACGTAAAAAATATTTGGATCAATATTTAATTGAACAAACTGTACCAGAATCAACAGTAAGTACTGTTCAATTGTTTAAAGAGTTATTCGCATATGCGATTCCTTACGTTGTAATTGGGTTAACAATTCCTTTATATCAACAAATTGATACATTGACATTTAACTCAATTATGCAGGCGATTGGTCAAGGTGATATCGCAGAGCGAGCGCTGGGTATTTTCACAATGTGGACGCATAAGTTAATTATGATTCCTGTATCACTTGCAACAGCGTTTAGTTTAACGCTTGTACCAGCAATTACAAAATCATTTACTGAAAAACAATACCGCTATTTGAAATTACAAATTACACAAACATTCCAGGCAAATATGTTTTTAACATTGCCAGCAGTTATCGGTATTTCAACACTTGCATATCCAATTTACACTGCTTTCTATGACTCAGATCCATTAGGTGGACAAGTATTAATGTGGTATGCACCAGTTGCATTGTTATTTGCTTTATTTACAGTAACAGCGGCAATTCTTCAAGGGATTAATCAGCAAAAGCATGCAATTGTCGCGCTTATTATGGGTGTTATTTTGAAATTTGTATGTAACGTAATCTTTATTCGTTATTTCGGTACAGTAGGAGCAATTCTAGCGACCGCAGTTGGTTTCTTAGCTTCTGTTTGGTATACAAATCGACAAATTAAAAAATACGCACACTATTCATTCGGTGTTGTATATAAAAGAACATTCCAAATTGCAGTACTGACACTTATAATGGTCGTTGCTGTAAAACTATCACAATGGCTTCTATCCTTCATGATTTCGCCTGATGGCCGTATTGGTGCTCTTATAACAGTTGCGATTTGTGCAGGTATTGGTGGTCTTGTTTACGGATTGTTAGCAATTCGCACAGGAGTACTTGAAAGAGTATTTGGCGGAGAAGCATTAGATAAAATTCAACGTAAACTTGGTAGTAGATTTAAAATAAAGTTGAAATCAAGAGGGGCGTAATTACGTCCCCTTTTCTATGATAAATAAAGAAGGTGAAAAGCGTGAGATTAGATAAATTATTAGCGAATATGGGATATGGAAGTAGAAAAGAAGTAAAGAAATTATTGAAAGATGGCGTTGTGAAAATTGATGGAACGCCAGTAAAAGATGCGAAAGTTCATGTAAATGTAGAAGAGCAAGAAGTTATGATTCACGGTGAAGTTGTGGAATACAAAGAGTTTGTTTACTTAATGATGCATAAACCACAAGGTGTTATTTCAGCGACGGAAGATGATAATCATGAAACAGTAATAGATTTATTAGAATTAGAAGATGCAATCTTTGATCCGTTCCCAGTTGGACGACTTGATATCGATACGGAAGGTTTCTTATTGATAACAAATGATGGGAAGTTATCACATCAATTATTATCTCCGAAAAAGCATGTGCCGAAAAAATATTATGCACACGTTGCAGGAGTAGTAACAGAAGAGGATGTAAAAGAGTTTGCTAAAGGTGTTATCTTAGACGATGGCTATGAAACAAAACCAGGTACGCTTACAATATTGAAAAGCGATGATATTTCCGAAATTGAGCTTGTGATTACAGAAGGGAAATTCCATCAAGTGAAGCGTATGTTTGAAGCGGTAGGGAAAAAAGTAGTCTACCTAAAGAGAACGGAGATGGGTCCGTTAGTATTAGATGAAGAACTAGAACTTGGACAATACCGAGAGCTAACAGATGAAGAAGTAGAAATGTTAAAAACATATCAAGTAGATACTGAAAAGTAGTACCTTTATAGGCGCAGAAAAGACCCCTTTCTAATAGTTAGAAAGGGGTATGTATTTATTTACATACAATTATTTTTTGTTATGAGGTCATTCTCACTTTCTTTCCTGTTGTTGTCCACTTACCGCGGCAAGGGCTATACACGAGTTCATTAAACTGCAACACATTTAGATCACGTTGTATCGTTCGCGGTGTGATCCCGAACTCATCTACAAGGTCTTTCGTCGTTACCGTTCCGTTTTCATTGATGTACATATAAATTGATTTAATGCGTGTTAGCATACGAGTAGTTGTAGGTTTCAAGAGAAAACCACTCCTCTACTAGTTTTTTTGACCCCATTCAGGAAAGAAGGTCGTTACTACCATTGTACTCTACATGATAAAATTCATGCTTTAATCTACTTAAATTTTACAAAAGTTTAACAAAAATTCATATAGAAAAATATTGGTAGTTGACATTGTATATATGGTCAGTCAACTAACACATAAAATTCTACGTAAAACGCCAAATTCCTGCAAATTTTTTTGAAAAAATAAAAGAAAAACTAATAAGAAATGTCTGAAATATTACAATTGTTCGGTATTTAGTTTTCGTGTATGGCATAAGGGATTTCGGTTTGCTATGATGAAAGAGATAATATAGTGAAGGATGGATGCGTGATGTCAGCGATTAATTGGACAGAAGAAGTTGCAAAACGAAAAGATGATTTAATTCGTGATACACAACAATTTTTACAAATTAAAAGTGTATGGGAAGAAGAATCGGCGAAAGAGGGCGCACCATTCGGTGAAGGGGTAGAAAAAGCGCTATCTTTCATGTTACATAAAGGAGAAGCTGAAGGTTTTGCTTCTAAAAATTTAGAAGGATATGCAGGTCATCTTGAAATGGGACAAGGAGAAGAATTAGTAGGTATTCTTTGTCACGTTGATGTTGTACCAGAAGGAGATGGCTGGACGACTCCCGCATATAGTGCGGATATTCGCGATGGAAAGATTTTTGCACGTGGTGCAATTGACGATAAAGGCCCAACGATGGCAGCATATTATGCGATGAAAATTGTGAAAGAATTAGGCTTACCTCTTTCAAAACGTGTTCGTATGATTATAGGAACAGATGAAGAAAGCAATTGGAAATGTGTAGATCACTACTTTAAAAACGAAGAAATGCCAACAATCGGTTTTGCACCAGATGCAGATTTTCCAATTATTAATGCAGAAAAAGGAATTTCTGATATACAAGTTGTGCAAAATGGTAGTGAAGAGAAAAAAGGTACATATGAACTTGTTTCATTTGATTCAGGGCGACGTTTAAATATGGTTCCTGATTTTGCAGAAGCGGTTATTACAGGAGAAGATGTAAATGCACTTATAGTAGCATATGAAGAGTATTTACAAACTGCTAAAAAAATAGGGGAATCGACTATAGAAGGTAATACAGTGACGTTGCAAATAAAAGGAATTTCAGCGCACGGATCTACTCCTGAAAAAGGAGAAAATGCAGGTTTATTATTAGCAAACTTCTTGACTACAGTTTCACTTGATGGAAAAGCAACTGCATTTGCGACATTTGCAACAGAAACATTTACTGGTGATATTTTGGGTGAAAAAGCTACTATTGCTTATAAAGATGAAATTAGCGGTCCGTTAACAGTGAATGTTGGTCGCCTTTCTTATACGAAAGAAAACGGTGGTAACTTAGG
The DNA here is from genome assembly GCF_038008465.1 of Bacillus sp. CH_48. Classification (NCBI taxonomy): domain Bacteria; kingdom Bacillati; phylum Bacillota; class Bacilli; order Caryophanales; family Bacillaceae; genus Bacillus; species Bacillus sp. CH_48. Next base: position 2,283,349 of record NZ_JBBOZF010000001.1, read on the forward strand.
GCTAAACGTACGTTACCCAGTTACAACTAACTTTGAAGAAACAATTGCGAAGTTGAAAGAGTATGTTGGTACGCATGGATTTGAAGTAGCTGACTATTCTAATTCACGCCCGCATCACGTTGATAAAGACCACGTATTAATTCGTACGTTACAACGTGTATATGAAGAACAAACAGGTGAAAAAGCAGAACTATTAGCAATTGGCGGAGGTACTTATGCTCGTTCATTAAAAGCTGGTGTGGCATTTGGACCGCTATTCCCTGGAAAGGAAGAACTTGCGCATCAAAAAGATGAGTACATTGAAATTGAAGACTTATTAAAAGCAACAGCAATTTATGCGCAAGCAATTCATGAATTAGCGAAGTAAAGTGAAACTTTAATCGCCGATATATGAATAATGACCGCTCTCTACTTTAGAGGGCGGCTTCTTTTTAATTGAATGAGATAAGAAAGAAAAGCAACAATAGAAAGAAGGAGACGGTGTACATGGATAGGCATTATTTTGTCGCAATTACGTTACCAAATCATATAAAAGAAGTGCTGTCTAACTATAAAGAGGATACGAATGAGAAATTACCATTTCGCTCGTGGGTACATAAGGAAGATTATCATATTACCCTTTCCTTTTTAGGAGGTGCGACAGAAGAACAGTTAAAAGGGATAAAGAATGGATTACAAACACTTATAAAAACAAAAGAACTATCGTTCACGTTACAAGGTTTTTCAACGTTTGGTAGGGAAGATCAGCCCCGTATTCTTTGGGCGAAGGTAAGTGAGAATCATGATTTGTTTCAGTTACAAAAGCAAGTACATGCCATTTGTGAAGAAAATGGTTTTTCTCTAGAAACACGCCCGTATCATCCACATATTACTGTTGCTCGTAAATGGATAGGAGAAGAAAAGTTTCATTTAGAAAGTATAAAAGAAGTGCCTGAAATATCATTTCAAGCAGATACAATTACTTTATACGAATCCCACGTGAAAGAAACCCCGAAGTATAAATCGATTGCTGAAATAAAATTACAAAAATAGAATGTTGAAAACGTTTTTTATGCAGGTGAATATACTATAGAGAAGAATGGAGTTACTGTATAGAGTCTTGTTGATAAGAAAAGTCTTATCATTTGCAGCTCATTTTATCTCGCCTGATTGGTGAAGGCTAATAATAAGTGAGGATGGAAAAATTTTCTCGCTCATTAAAGTTTCACTTTATTTTAACTTTGAGAATGATGGTGATTTTTTTATGTTGAAAGTAAAACGTCCATTTGATGCCTATTTAGATGAAATGAATAAAATTACAATTTTGCTCCCACATGCGTATGGAACAAGTCGGACATTTCGTTTGCAAGAAGGAAGTAATGTGAAAGATTTACCGATTGCTCATACTATTGCACTTCCAGATGCAACGAAGTATGAGTGCTTTATAGAAGAGCCGCTAGATGTGGGGAAGTATTATACAGTACGAGATGAACGGAATGAAGAAACGGATTTACAAATAGGTGCTGTTATTCGAACAACAATTTTCGATGAAAAGTATTATTACGAAGGTACAGATTTAGGTGCTGTGTATCAAAAAGAAGAAACGACATTTAAAGTATGGGCTCCAACCGCAAGGCTTGCGAAAGTAAGAATTTATAAGAGTGATAAAGAATATACCGATCATGAAATGTACAGAGAAGAAAACGGAGTTTGGATTCAAACATTACAAGGGGATTTAGACGGAGCATGCTATACATTTCTTGTTTGTATTAATTTAATATGGAACGAAGCTGTGGATCCTTATGCAAAGTCGGTGACGGTAAACGGCAAACACGGTGTTGTTATCGATTTAGAAAAAACGAGTGTAACAAGACGAGAGGGATTAACACCATTACAATCAATGACAGATGCCATATTGTATGAACTGCATATTCGTGATGCGACTATACATCAAAATAGTGGAGTGAGTCAAAAGGGAACATATAAAGGATTGATGGAAGAGGGAACAACGGGACGGAACGGGACGTTAACAGGGTTGTCTCATATAAAAGATTTAGGTGTTACACATGTTGAACTATTACCTTTATATTGTTTCGGTGGTGTAGATGAGGCGAATCCTTCGTCCGCCTATAATTGGGGGTATAATCCATTATATTACAATGCACCAACAGGATTTTATGCTACAAATCCCTCTGATCCGTATAACAGGATAGTTGAGTGCAAACAACTAATTGAAACATTTCATGAACAAGGTATTAGGGTGATCATAGATGTTGTATATAATCATGTTTATGAAAGAGAGCTATCATCATTTGAAAAGCTTGTTCCAGGCTATTATTTTCGTCATGGTGAAGATGGTATGCCTTCTAATGGGACGGGAGTCGGAAATGATATAGCGTCTGAACGGAAAATGATGAGGAAATTCATTGTAGAGTCTATTTTATATTGGCTTACTGAATACAATGTCGATGGATTCCGATTCGACTTAATGGGAATTTTAGATGTTGATACAATGAATGTGATAGAAAAAGAAGTACGAAACATAAAACGAGATGCTTTATTATTAGGAGAAGGATGGGATTTACAAACACCACTTCCTGCCAAAGAAAAAGCAACGTTAAATAATGCGAAGAACATGCCGCATATTGCGCAGTTTAATGATCAATTTCGTGATGGGATAAAAGGGAGTACATTTCATATAAACAAGCGTGGTTTTGCATTTGGTGGGTCTGTAGACTGTAATCATTTGCAGTATATTGCAGCAGGAAGTCTTTTAAGTATGAAAGAAACAGGGCTGTTTCTAGAGCCGGCGCAAAGCATTAATTATGTAGAATGTCATGATAATATGACGATGTGGGATAAACTAGTGCGCAGTAATGAAGAATCAGAAGCGATTTTGAAAAAACGTCACCTGCTAGCGAGCGCAATGGTTATTCTTTCACAAGGCATTCCTTTCTTACATGCAGGACAAGAGTTTTATCGTACGAAGAAAGGAAATGAAAATAGTTATAATGCAAATGATGAGATTAATCAATTAGATTGGGATCAAAAAGAGAAAGAGATAGAGACTGTTAACTATATAAAAGGTTTAATTGCGATTCGTAAAGAGCATGGGGCATTCCGATTACAAAACGCAGACCTTATAAAAAAACATATGACTTTTTTACAAACATCTACAGAAGTACTTGCATACCACCTGCAAAATGTAAAATCGTTTGGACCGTGGAAAGAGATTGTCGTTTTATTTAATAGCGGTTTAGAAGCTAAAACGGTGCAACTTCCGAAAGAAGAAACGTGGCATGTGTTAGTAAACGAAAACGAAGCGAAAATAGATCCAATTTCTTCATTTAGAGGAAAGGAACTTAGGCTCGCTCCAATTAGCACGTATATATTGACGATAATGTGACAAATCGCTACTTGACGATGAGAATGTAATAAATGTAGAATTGACAAAGGTGACGATTTTGATAAGTTGTCATTCTATGACAGGTTTTGTAAAATAAAATAGAGGATTTTTGGCCTAGGCTAATTTTTCTTTTCATTTACAGTAAAATATATGAATCCACAACATGTGTAGAAATGTTGCGGTTTTTCTTTTCATAACTATAAAAGATAAGGATTTGTTAACGGGTAATGAATATGGAATGGTTGGAACAATTATTAGGAAAAGAGTGGAGTCTTGTACCGGCTGGTGGAGTAACGGGCGATGCATATATTGCGCAAAACGGACAACAGAAGTTATTTTTAAAGCGGAATACATCGCCCTTTTTAGCGGTATTGTCAGCAGAAGGAATTGTTCCAAAATTACTTTGGACAAGAAGGGTAACGAATGGTGATGTAATTTCTGCTCAAAAATGGCTTCCGGGACAGAAGCTAGAGCCAGAGGATATGAAACTAGAACGTGTTGCGAAACTTTTGAAGAAAATACACTCCTCTAAAGCGCTTGTACAGATGATTCAAAGACTTGGGAAGCAGCCGCTTCACGCACAAGAGTTATTACAACAACTGCAACTCGTTTTAAGAGGAGATATAAGGGATGATGAAACAATTCAGCAAGGCCTTCAATATTTAATGGGTTCATTAAAAGCTATTGAATACAATGAATTTGTTGTATGCCATTGTGATGTAAACCATAACAATTGGATATTGTCGGATGAAGATGAGTTGTTTTTAATTGATTGGGATGGAGCTGTAATTGCTGACCCGGCTCTAGACCTTGGTATGTTATTATATTGGTACATTCCGCGCCAGGAGTGGAGTGAGTGGCTCGGTTTTTATGATATTGAAATGGATGAATCGCTGCTTAGGCGTATGAGATGGTATGTGATAGCACAAACGATTTTGTCTATTCAATGGCATACAACAAAAAAACAGCAAGCAGAAGCTGAATATTGGCATCAATATTTACAGCAACTACTTGCTTCAGAATAATACTTAAGAAAAATTGTCCATTCCAGCAATCCACTGAGTAAGTTGTTCTTGATTATTGGAAATATGGTTGTCCAAATTAGAGGAAGATTTACCCGATTGACTATAAGAATATACATCGTTTAGCATTGTTTTAGCGTCACTACTTATATTATCGTTTGCGAGTAACGATTGAATGAGGCGCTCTAATTGCTCGCATTCTGAAACTGTCCCGCAGCAATCACTTTGGTGGTTGACTAAAATATCTTTCAGCACTTCTAATTGATGTTGTTGATTAATTGGCATGAACGGATCATCCTTTCGATTGTTTTTCTCTTCAAATGTAAGAGAAAAAGCTGTTTCGTCATGGAATGTTTAATGCTGTATGTAGTTTTTATCAAAATGGTACATCTTATACTTGAAAGAAACGGACCGAGTGCTCGTACGTACTTGGTTTTTTGTTTGGTAGATTAATTAAAAAAAGAAAGAAGGAATTATTCCTTTAAAATAGTTTTGTAAAGAGAGGGAGACATCTATGCGTTTAAGACATAAACCATATGCAATGGATCGAATTAACGAGTATTCACATATCGTAATCGGAAACCCAGAGGAGCGCGCTGGTAACTGGAAAGAAGTATTTGGAAATGAACAACCAATTCATATTGAAGTAGGTACAGGTCGTGGCCGCTTTATGTATGATATGGCAAAAGCGAATCCACATATTAATTATATTGGAATTGAAAAATTCACAAGTGTTGTTGTAGATGCACTTGATAAATTAATTGAAGAAGAAGTGCCGAACTTAAAGTTAATTAATAAAGATGCTGAAGATTTAACAGTTTTCTTTGCAAAAGGTGAGATTGATCGCGTTTATTTAAACTTCTCAGATCCATGGCCAAAGAAGCGTCATACGAAGCGTCGTTTAACGTATAAAACGTTTTTACGTAATTATGAAGAAGTGTTAGTAGAAGGCGGAGAAATTCATTTTAAAACAGATAACCAAGGTTTATTTGAATATTCTCTTATGAGTATGGCTGAGTATGGTATGTTACTAACGTACTTAAGCTTAGATCTTCATAACAGCGACTTTGAAGGTAACATCATGACTGAATACGAAGAGAAATTCTCTAGTAAGGGTCATCGTATTTACCGAGTTGAAGCAAAATATCGTACAGAGCCTATGCAGTAATGCATAGGTTTTTTTATGCCTAAAATAATCAGAATTTTATGTTAAGATTAATTAAAAGGGGGATGTGTAATGGAACAGTTACAAATTGGAGATATAAAAGTAACGTGGTTAAAAGGCGGGAATACACATTTAGATGGAGGGGCAATGTTTGGTGTTGTGCCGAAAGTACTTTGGTCACGTAAATATACACATAATGACACAAATCATATTTACTTACGAACAGATCCGTTACTATTACAAACGAAAGATGGAAATATGCTCATTGATTCAGGAATAGGAAACGGTAAGTTGAATGAGAAGATGAAACGAAATCAAGGTGTAACAGAAGAATCATCGGTTTATGAATCGTTAGAAAAACAGGGATTAAAGCCTGAAGATATTCAATATGTTTTAATGACACACCTTCATTTTGATCATGCATCTGGTCTAACAAAATGGGAAGATGATCACCTTGTACCGGCATTTCCAAATGCGAAAGTTTACGTAAGTGAAACAGAGTGGAATGAAATGAGGAATCCAAACATTAGATCACGTAATACATATTGGAAGGAAAATTGGGAGCCAATTGTAGATCAAGTTGTTACGTTCCAGCAAGAAATAGAAATTACAGATGAAATCAAGATGACGCATACCGGTGGTCATAGCGATGGACATGCAGTTATCGCTTTGGAGAGTCAAGGAGAAACGATGCTACATTTAGCAGACCTATTGCCGACACACGCGCATCAAAATGTATTATGGGTAATGGCATACGATGATTATCCGATGACTTCGATTGAAAATAAGCAAAAGTGGATGAAGTATGGTGCTGAAAAAGAGGCGTGGTTTACGTTTTATCATGACGCATATTATCGTGCTGTGAAGTGGAATGAGGAAGGACATATTGTAGAAAAAATAGAACGGAAAACGAGTATAGAAGCTTAAAAAGAGGAGATTGTTCCATCATATTTGTTGGAGCAGCTTCTTTTTTATTATCGGATTTTGTCGGTAAGTCGATATATTCGGAAAATCGCTGATATAATTTTAATCAATACCCACAATTTCAAAAAAATAAGAGGTTCACCTAATGGGAACCCTCCTTTTTATGCTGCTATAACTTCTAAAACAGTACCTGTTTTAGCATCAACTAAAAATTCAAATCGTTCTTGTATATCATCTAACATTGTTGTAAGACCGCCGCGATAAACTTCATATGCGACATCATATTTTTCAAATGTCTCTGGAACCATATGTACCCAAGAGCCAGTAATTTCACCTTTATGACTTAATGCTTGTTTCACCATTTTCAATGCTTTTTCTGAAGAAATATGGGATTGTTCTTGTACTTTGTTTGCAACGAGATAACCAGCTGCGAACCCAACGCCAAGACCTGCTACTAAACCTTTCCAACTCATATATTCACCTCAATTCTATAAAATAAAAATAGTGTACCAATAATAATTATAAAGCAAATACAGTTAAAAAAGAAGAAACTAGAAACATTTCGAAAATTTCGTTACAATAAAAGAGGTATTCTACTAAGGTTTGAAAGAAGGGGACTTCGTGAATAAAGAGACATTACAATTATTTCGTACGTTAACAGAATTACAGGGTGCATCAGGTTTTGAACATGATGTACGCCGTTTTATGAAACAAGAATTAAGCAAATATGCGGATGAAATTGTACAAGACGGTTTAGGTAGCGTATTTGGTCTGAAAAAAGGGGACGAAACTGGCCCGCGTGTTCTTGTAGCAGGTCATATGGATGAAGTAGGTTTCATGGTTACGCAAATTACGAAAAACGGAATGCTTCGTTTTCAAACGTTAGGCGGCTGGTGGAGCCAAGTTTTATTAGCACAGCGTGTACAAGTTATGACGAAGAATGGTCCTGTTATTGGGGTTGTTGGTTCTATTCCTCCTCATTTATTAAGTGACGCGCAACGTGCAAAACCGATGGATATAAAAAATATGTTAATTGATATAGGTGCAGATAGTTATGAAGATGCGATTGAAATTGGTGTAAAACCAGGACAACAAATCGTGCCGATTTGCCCATTCACACCGATGGCAAATGAGAAGAAAATTATGGCGAAAGCTTGGGACAATCGTTACGGATGTGGTCTTGCAATCGAATTGTTAAAAGAATTAAAAGATGAAACATTACCAAATACATTATATTCTGGTGCTACTGTACAAGAAGAAGTAGGCCTTCGCGGAGCGCAAACCGCTGCAAATATGATTCAACCAGACATTTTCTATGCGCTTGATGCAAGTCCAGCAAACGATGCATCTGGTGACAAAACGCAGTTCGGTCAATTAGGAAAAGGTGCCCTTCTTCGTATTTACGATCGCACGATGGTAACACATAGAGGAATGCGCGAATTCATTTTAGATACAGCAGAAACAAACAACATTCCGTACCAATACTTTATTTCACAAGGTGGTACAGATGCGGGCCGTGTACATACAAGTAACTCTGGTATCCCATCAGCAGTAATTGGTGTTTGTGCACGCTACATTCATACACATGCTTCAATTTTACATGTTGATGATTATGCAGCGGCGAAAGAATTAATTACGAAGCTTGTAAGAACAACAGATAAAACGACGTTAGAGACAATTAAGAATAACGCGTAGAGAAGAAGGGCGAAAAACCCTTCTTTTTTTAGGTTGAATAGATGACCCAGCGATGATTGGGAGCGGTCAGTGCTTAATTGGTGTTCGAATGATGTATGAAGACTCCAAGTAGGAAGTGAGAGGAAGGCTGTTTTTGTTTTCGAAGACGGTAATGTTGCTAGAAAAAACCTTCTTTTTTAGGCTGAATAGATGACTTGGTGATATGTGGTAGTGGTTGATACTTAATTCGTATCTGATGCGGATATTAGAATAGAATGATGAATTTTTTTAGAGGTGAACGAAATGAAAGTAGTAGTTGGATCGAAGAATAAAACGAAAGTTGGTGCTGTGGAGAAGGTTTGGAAAAATGCTGAAATTACCTCTCTTTCTGTTCCTTCAGGAGTAGCAAACCAGCCGTTTTCAGATGAAGAGACGATGCAAGGAGCGATTAATAGAGCGAAGCGAGCGCTAGAGGAAGGAGAAGCTCCAATTGGTATTGGGCTAGAAGGCGGTGTGATGAAAACGGAGCACGGTTTATTTATGTGTAACTGGGGCGCGCTAGCAACAAGTGATGGGAAAGTATTCGTGGCTGGAGGAGCGCGTATTACGTTACCAGACGATTTTTTAGCACCTCTTGAAGATGGCAAGGAGTTAAGTGAAGTGATGGAAGAGTTTGTACATAGAAAAGATATTCGTAGTCACGAAGGAGCGATTGGTATTTTTACAGATGATTATGTCGACCGCACGGAATTATTTGTACACGTTGTTAAGTTACTTGTTGGGCAATATAAGTATGACAAAAAGCAAGCATAAACCTTGCACCATGCGCGATGTATGGTAGTATAAAAGAAAGATTATAACATGAAAAATGCACTCGTTAGAGGAGGAAATATAGATGAAGTCATTAGAAAGCATGGAGCAATTCCAACAATTAAAAAATGAAGAGAATGTAGTCTTTATGTTCTCAGCAGAATGGTGCCCAGACTGCCGTTTTGTAGACCCATTTATGCCAGAAGTAGAAGAGAAATATAGTGATTTCTCATTTTACTATGTAGATCGTGATGAGTTTATTGATCTATGTGTAAAATTAGACGTATTTGGCATTCCGAGCTTTGTAGCGTACAATAAAGGTGAAGAAACTGGTCGCTATGTAAACAAAGATCGTAAAACACAAGAACAAATCGAAGAGTTCATTGAAGGTTTAAAATAAGGCAATTTGCCAATTGAATTGTAAAACAACCTCTACCTTCGCGGGGGAGGTTATTTTTTTGGAAGGGAGGAAAAAGAGATGAAGATGACAAGTAAAAAGATGAAAGACGAGTTAATGAAGAAATTATCTCGTCCAGAGTGGGACTTTCAGTATGATAGCGAGAAAGAGGTTCTACGTATAGAACAGAAAGACTCGAAAAAAGGTATTAACGTATCACTTCCAGGAGTTGTAGCAAAATGGGAAGTGAACAAAGAAAAGGCAATTGAAGAAGTTGCTTATTACGTACAAGAAGCGCTAATTGCGATGCATAAAGAAGAAAATAGCGGAGCAAAAATTTTACCTGTTATTCGTTCTACTTCTTTCCCGAAACAAGCAGAAGAAGGAAATCCGTTTATTATGACGGATCATACGGCGGAAACACGTATTTACTATGCGTTAGATTCGAATAAAACGTATCGACTAATTGATGAACGTCTGTTACAAAAATTAGAACTTACAGAACAGCAAGTGCGTGAAATGGCATTATTCAACGCACGCTCATTAGGTTATGAATTTAAACAAGACACAGTAGCGGGTAATACATTCTACTTTTTAAACACAAATGATGGGTATGACGCGACTCGTATTTTAAACGAATCGTTACTACAATCGATGCGTGAAAAGATTTCTGGTGACATGGTTGTTGCTGTTCCTCACCAAGATGTATTAATTATTGCTGATATCGTCAACGAAATCGGTTATGATATTATTGCACAAATGACAATGAAATTTTTTGCCGAAGGGCATGTTCCGATTACATCACTTTCATTCGTATATGAAGATGGAGAATTTGAACCAATCTTTATTTTAGCGAAAAATCGGAAGAAGACAGATGGAAAAGAGAAAGGATGAACGAAGTGAACGTTTTTTACAACCTTGAAGGAATTGGTGACACTTTAATTGTTGCCTTACAAGATATTACTTTAGAGAACCGTACTTTTGATCGCAAAGGAGATGTTGCACGCGTATACGATCGTGAAAGCAATATAACAGCAGGATTCAACATCTTTAATGCATCTTCTTACTTAGAAGTAAAAGAAACAGGAAACCTTACATTAACGAAAGAGCTTGTAGAGAAAATCAACGAAGTTTTAGCGAAGAATGGCTTTGAAGAAACAGTAGAAGCAGATCTTTCTCCGAAATTTGTTGTAGGCTATGTAGCTGAAAAAGAGAAACATCCAAATGCTGATAAGCTAAACATCTGTAAAGTAGAAATCGGTACAGAAACATTACAAATCGTATGTGGTGCACCAAACGTTGATGCAGGACAAAAAGTTGTCGTTGCGAAAATCGGCGCTGTAATGCCAAGCGGTATGTTAATTAAACCGGCTGAACTTCGCGGTGTTCCTTCTTCTGGAATGATCTGCTCTGCACGTGAATTAGAGCTTCCAGACGCTCCACAAGAAAAAGGTATTCTTGTATTAGAAGATAGCTTTGAAGTTGGACAAGAGTTTAAATTTTAATTGATATAAGAAAAGAGAGGTTGTCCTTTTGGACAGCCTCTCTTTTCTTTTTGTCATTCTTTGTCGGTAAGTCGAAATTTCTTGTTGAATCGTTGATATATTGAGAGTTGTGATAGATATACTCAAAAAATCGTAAATATGATAAGAATGTCACCTTTTTTCTTAAAATCTATATTGTATTTTATAAACAAACTAGTTAAAATTTAGAAAAATAGAAGGGGATAGACGTATGAAACAACAACCAAAAATCGCAGAACTTCTAAAACGAATTGAAACTTCAAAACAGCAAGATGTTGAGCTAGGTACTTATGAAATATATGTGTTTAGTGAAAGTGAATTAGAAAAAGGACAAATCGGTTACCGATATGATAAACATAAAAATTCATTAATAAGTGAAGAAAACGGAAAGTGGCAAGAAGGATGGATTGCAATTGGATATGAAACGGATATGGGTGATCCAGTTTTCGTAAATATAGATGATAACGCTTATCCGGTTTATACTGCAGAGCGTGGTACAGAAACGTGGCATCCTGTTTATATTGGAAATATGGATGAGATTATAGGGCAATTATAAGAAAAACTTTGAATCCGGTGCAAAGTGATGGGAGAGAAGTATGAAGTATATAAAAATAATGAGCATGATTGCATTCATTGGAATATATATGGCTGGTTGTTCACAAGAGCAGCCGAAAAAAGAAACTACATCTTCTATACAAGAGAAAAGAAAAGATACCAAAGAAGACGCACCGGTAGAAAAGCAGCAAGAACAAGAAAAGAACGAAGAATCGCAAGCAATTAAAACGAATGAGCAAGTGGAGCATAAGCAGGAGGAAATGCCGACTGAAGAAAAGATAGAGGAAACTACACCGGTGCTGCCAACTGAGCAACCAGTGCAAAATAATGAACAAAAAGTAGAGAGTAATGAAAAACAAGAGAAGTTTCTCGTCGTTATTGATCCAGGGCATCAACAAAAAGCGAATTTAAATTTAGAGCCGATTGGGCCAGGGGCAACAACACAAAAATATAAAGTCACAGATGGTACAACTGGTGTTGTGACGAAAAAAAGAGAGGCCGTACTTGTATTAGAAATGGCTTTCGTATTAAAAGAAAAGTTAGAAGCGAAGGGAATGCAAGTATTAATGACGAGAACGTCACAAGACGTTGATATAAGTAATAAAGAACGGGCGACATTCGCAAACAATCATAAGGCAAATTTATTTTTACGTCTTCATGCAGATGGTTCTGAAAATCCAAACCAAAGTGGATTTGCTGTATTGACGCCAGCAGAAGACAGTCCGCATACGAAAGAGATTTATGCGGAAAGCCTTCAAATCTCTCAAATGATTGTAAATAAAATGAGGGAGAACCAGCAAGTGAAAGTAAATGGAATTAAATTCAGGGATGATCTTTCTGGATTTAATTGGTCCAAAGTACCTGGTGTACTATTAGAACTTGGGTTTATGTCAAATCTTGAAGAAGATAAAAAATTATCTGACCCGCAGTATGTAAATTCTTTATTGCAAAGTGTAACGGATAGTATAGATGCATATTGGAAGCGTAAAGCTTAAGCGCAGTCTTACATGAAAGGCTGCGTTTTTCCATATGAAACACTTGTAAATTAGAATATTGTGGATAAATATGACATGCTTAATTTTACCTGCACTTTTTGCCGAATGCTGATACAATAAAGGATGTTACTATTTAGTAGAAAGAGTGGTAAGCATGTTAGATTGGATGAAAAAGTTGTTTAACAAAGAGGAAGAACAAACAGCGTTGAATAAAGAAGTACAAAAGCAAATTGAAAGTCAGCCGAAAATTCCTCGTGTAAACCACTACACTGAAGCAAGAGAAGCACAAATGGCAAGTAGGAATGCAGGTAAATGCCGTTTTCCTTTAGTACCGGATAATGGGTTCGATGAAGAGGATGAAAGAGAAGTAGATCACTTCGAAGAACAACCTGTTCAAGGAGTAACATATGAAGAACCGACTGCTCAAAGAGGAATACAGGTGGAAAGAAGCAGACGACCGTATGTGGAAAAGGTAGTTTCTACATATGAAGAACCGGAAGTACAATATGAACCGGTGCGAGAGGCTGTCGTTAAAAAGGCATCTGCACCTTCGCAAGAGAGTAACCGTAGACCATTTCGTCCAACAGAAATGATTTCGCCAATTTATGGATATAATCGTCCTTCAGTAGAGAAAAAGGTTGAAAAGCAGGAGGAAGTAAAAGAAAGAGAAGATCTTGAAATATCTGTAGAGGGCAAAGCAGTTGTTGATGCATGGTTAGAGAAAAAAGGATATACATTATCAGATTTCTCAGAAGGGCAAGCAACGTCTTCTTCGCCTAGTCATGAATCGGTTGGTCAACAGGATAAAAAGCAAGAAAAATCAGTTGTTGATCAATGGCTAGAGAAAAACGGTTATGAAATCGAACGCCAAGAGCCTTTAGTAGAAGAAAAAGAAGTGATTCAAGGAATGAGTACACCGCAGGAAGTTTCAGCGGATGAATTACTTCATAAAACAGTAGCTGAGCAGATGGAAAGTGCTAAGCTAGAAAAAGATGTAGTGGTGTTAAACGAAAACAATCTACAAGAAGAATTAGTGGCTTCTAAAGTAGAGCACGAGGATACAATATTATCAGAAGAAATTAAACGTAATACAGAAATAAAACAACCTACTATTGAAGTGGAAAAGCAAGCTCCAGAAGAATCAGTGATTGTCAAAGCAGAAGAAAAACTTGCAGAAACAATCATTGTGGAAATACCAGAAGAGCCAGAAGAAGTGGAAGTAATTACAGAAACAGAAGAGCCAGAAGAAGTGGAAGTAATTACAGAAACAGAAGAGCCAGAAGAAGTGGAAGTAATTACAGAAACAGAAGAGCCAGAAGAAGTGGAAGTAATTACAGAAACAGAAGAGCCAGAAGAAGTGGAAGTAATTACAGAAACAGAAGAGCCAGAAGAAGTGGAAGTAATTACAGAAACAGAAGAGCCAGAAGAAGTGGAAGTAATTACAGAAACAGAAGAGCTAGAAGAAGTAGAAGTAATTACAGAAACAGAAGAGCTAGAAGAAGTAGAAGTGATTGCAGAAGCAGAAGAGTCAGAAGAAGTAGAAGTAATCGCAGAAGCAGAAGAGTCAGAAGAAGTGGAAGTAATTACAGAAACAGAAGAGCCAGAAGAAGTGGAAGTAATTGCAGAAACAGAAGAGCCAGAAGAAGTGGAAGTAATTGCAGAAGCAGAAGAGCTAGAAGAAGTAGAAGTAATTGCAGAAACAGAAGCACAAGAAGAAGTGGAAGTAATTGCAGAAACAGAAGAGCCAGAAGAAGTGGAAGTAATTGCAGAAGCAGAAGAGCTAGAAGAAGTAGAAGTAATTGCAGAAACAGAAGCACAAGAAGAAGTGGAAGTAATTGCAGAAACAGAAGCACAAGAAGAAGTGGAAGTAATTGCAGAAGCAGAAGAGCTAGAGGAAGTAGAAGTAATTGCGGAAACGGAAGAGTCAGAAGAAGTAGAAGTAATTGCGGAAACGGAAGAGTCAGAAGAAGTAGAAGTGATTGCAGAAATAAAAGCACCTGTAGTAGAGACATTTGTAGCACTTGAGGAAATTCAGCAAGAAGATGAAGCGATTGAACAAAAGAGTGAATTCATACATGTAGCTGAGGCTGATGAACAGACAAAGAACGACGTTCAAAGCTTTGCGAATGTTTTACTTGCAGAAACAGAAGAAAATAAACGAGTTGTAGAAGAAGCGCCAGTCGCAGAAGAACAACGAGTTGTAGAAGAAGCGCCGGTCGCAGAAGAACAACCAGTTGTAAAAAAAGAAGAACCAAAACGTGAGAAAAAGCGTCATGTACCATTTAATGTTGTTATGTTGAAACAAGATAGAACACGATTAATGGAAAGACATGCAGCTAGGGCAAATGCAATGCAGCATTCTGTTAATGTACGAGTAGAGAATAGACCAGTGCAACAAGTAGTAGCAGAACCACAAGTGGAAGAACAACCAATGCAACAAGTAGTAGCAGAACCACAAGTGGAAGAACAACTAGTGCAACAAGTAGTAGCAGAACCACAAGTGGAAGAACAACCAATGCAGCAGGTGGTAGCAGAACCACAAGTGGAAGAACAACCAATGCAGCAGGTGGTAGCAGAACCACAAGTGGAAGAACAACCAATGCAGCAGGTGGTAGTAGAATCACAAGTGGAAGAACAACCAATGCAGCAGGTGGTAGTAGAATCACAAGTGGAAGAACAACCAATGCAGCAGGTGGTAGTAGAATCACAAGTAGAAGAGCAATCAGTGCAGCAAGTAGTAGCAGAGCCACAAATGGAAGAACGCCCAGTGCAGCAAGTAGTGGAAGAGCAAGTACAAAAGCCAATTTCAAGTACGGAAGTACAAGAGAAAGCATATGTTGTAAATCAAAGAGAGAACGATATGCGAAATGTATTGCACACACCACCGACATACACTGTTCCGCCATTAGCGCTGTTGTCGATTCCGCAGCAATCAGCGCTAGATAATACAGAATGGTTAGATGAGCAAAAAGAATTATTAGATACAACGTTTAATAATTTTCATGTTGGAGCACATGTTATTAATGTATCGCAAGGGCCAGCAGTAACTCGTTTTGAAGTGCAACCAGACCCAGGCGTGAAAGTAAATAAAATTACCAATTTAAGTGATGATATTAAGTTAAGTTTAGCTGCGAAAGATATTCGTATTGAAGCGCCGATTCCAGGGAAGAGTGCGATTGGAATTGAGGTTCCAAATAAAGAAAGTAAGCCAGTATTTCTTCGTGAAATTTTAAGAAGTCCTGTATTCACAAAGAGTGAATCACCGCTTACTGTTGCGCTTGGACTTGATATTTCAGGTGATCCAATTGTAACAGATATTCGAAAAATGCCGCACGGACTTATTGCGGGTGCAACGGGTTCAGGTAAAAGTGTGTGTATTAACGCGATTTTAACGAGTATTTTATATAAAGCGAAACCGCATGAAGTGAAGTTAATGTTAATTGATCCGAAGATGGTTGAGCTTGCACCATACAATTCTGTTCCACATCTTGTAGCACCTGTTATTACGGATGTAAAAGCAGCGACAGCGGCTTTAAAGTGGGCAGTCGAAGAGATGGAACGCCGTTATGAATTGTTTGCGCACGCTGGTGCTCGTGATTTAACTCGTTACAATACGATTGTAAGTGAGCGAGAAATTCCAGGAGAAACATTACCTTATATCGTTATTGTCATTGACGAGTTAGCCGACTTAATGATGGTAGCACCTGGTGATGTTGAGGAAGCGATTTGTCGTATTGCGCAAAAAGCACGTGCTTGTGGTATTCATTTATTAGTAGCGACGCAGCGTCCATCTGTAGATGTTATTACAGGTTTAATTAAGTCAAACATTCCAACGCGTATTGCGTTTACTGTATCATCTCAAGTTGATTCGCGTACGATTATTGATATTGGAGGCGCGGAGAAATTACTCGGCCGTGGTGATATGTTATTTTTAGGGAACGGTACATCTAAGCCAGTTCGTGTACAAGGTGTATATGTATCGGATGATGAGATCGAAAAGACAGTTGATCATGTGAGAAAGCAAATGAAGCCGAATTACTTATTTAAGCAAGAGGATTTATTAGCGAAAACAGAACAGGCTGAGTCGGAAGACGAATTGTTCTTTGAAGCATGTCAATTTGTTGTAGAACAAGGGGGAGCGTCCACATCTTCTGTACAGCGAAAATTCCGCATCGGTTATAATCGCGCGGCACGTCTCATTGAGGAGATGCAATCGCAAGGAATTATTTCTGAAGCAAGAGGGACGAAGCCAAGAGATGTCCTTATTTCTGAGGATGAATTCGCTGCTATGCAGGAAACGAATGTATAGTCCACGGTTTTGCTGTATACTAATAGAAAA
Organism: Bacillus sp. CH_48; assembly: GCF_038008465.1. Taxonomy (NCBI): domain Bacteria; kingdom Bacillati; phylum Bacillota; class Bacilli; order Caryophanales; family Bacillaceae; genus Bacillus; species Bacillus sp. CH_48. The sequence continues at coordinate 2,300,138 of NZ_JBBOZF010000001.1, forward strand.
TGTTGGATAGTAAAGTAGGGAGTAAAGCGACATGAAAGAAATTGAATTAAAATTAAAAGGTGAAATAAATCGACTAACAAATAAAACATTTAAATTTGACGAACGAGTTGGAGAAGGTTGGTTCTCCGCCGTTTACTTTTTAAAAACTAGAGAAATTATTGAAGAATTTCGCCCGAAAAGTGTTGTAACGATGCAATTTTTCCAAAAAGAAAATGCAGTTCTTTGCGGAACAGATGAAGTAATTGCATTGCTACAAACATTCGCTAAAAATCCTGAGGAACTTGAAATTAACTCTTTAAAAGATGGCGATAAAATTAGTCCATTTGAAACAGTGTTAACAATTCATGGTCCTTATGAGAATTTCGGATTTTTAGAAGGTGTTATTGATGGGATTTTAGCTCGTCGTACATCGGTTGCAACAAACGTATATAATGTTGTCCAAGCTGCGCGTAGTGTAGATAAAGAAAAACCAGTTATTTTCATGGGAGATCGTGACGATCATTATACACAACAAGCTGGTGACGGTTATGCAGCATACATCGGAGGTATGAGCGCACAAGCGACGCATGCAATGAATGAATGGTGGGGCAGAAGTGGTATGGGAACAATGCCTCACGCATTAATTCAAATGTTTAATGGTGATGTTGTAGAAGCGGCAAAAGCATATCATAAGAAATTTCCAGAAGATGAATTAGTTGTACTAATTGATTACAATAATGATGTTATTACAGATGCACTTCGTGTAGCGCGTGAATTTGGATCAACATTAAAAGGTGTGCGTGTAGATACGTCTCGCACAATGATTGATCAATACTTTATTCGCCACCCAGAAGTACTTGGAACATTTGATCCACGTGGTGTAAATCCATCTCTTGTATTTGCACTTCGCAAGGCGCTTGATGAAGAAGGATTCCAGCATGTAGACATCGTTGTAACTGGTGGATTTGATGAAAAGCGTATTCGTGAATTTGAAGCTCAAAAGGTACCTGTTGACATATATGGGGTAGGGAGTAGCTTGTTAAAAATGAATATTGGCTTTACTGGTGATAATGTAGAATTAAATGGGAAACCAGAAGCAAAAGCTGGTCGTAAATATCGTCCAAACCCACGTTTAGAGCGTGTTCAATTAGAAAAAAGAGAAGATATGTAAAAGAGAGGAAAACTGATAGGTGATTGACCCTATCAGTTTTTCTGTTATCATAGTATAGCGGCTTCTTTTTTGCTATAATGGACTTGTTATGGACATATAAAGAAGTACGTACGAGTTTATCCTGATAAGTGAAGGGAAAGAATAACCTCACTACATCAAAAATGTATGATGATTACCAAAATAAGAAAAGATTCATATACTGTCTTATAGATAGGCCGTTGTATTAGTTCGAAATGTTGGAGGTTCTTTAAGATGACAGTTTACCATTTTGTAGGAATTAAAGGAACAGGAATGAGTTCATTAGCGCAAATTCTTCATGATATGAAGCATACTGTTCAAGGGTCTGATTATGAAAAGCGTTTCTTTACACAAACAGCGTTAGAAAAGCGTAGTATCTCGATCCTTCCTTTTGATAAGAATAATGTAGAAGAAGGACAAGTGATTATTGCAGGAAATGCATTTCCTGATACGCATGAAGAAATCGTAGCAGCAAAAGAATTGAACATCCCAGTACATCGTTACCATCACTTCTTAGGTGACCTTATGAGCCAATACACAAGTGTTGCTGTAACTGGTGCACACGGAAAGACATCAACAACAGGTTTGTTAGCCCATGTAATGCAAGGTGCACATCCTACATCTTACCTTATTGGAGATGGAACAGGGCATGGGGTAGAAAATAGTAAGTATTTTGTATTTGAAGCTTGTGAGTATCGTCGTCATTTCTTGTCTTACAATCCAGACTATGCAATTATGACGAATATTGATTTTGATCATCCAGATTATTTTGCAGACATCAATGATGTATTCAGTGCATTCCAAGAGATGGCATTGCAAGTGAAAAAAGGCATTATTGCATGTGGAGATGATGAAGAACTTCAAAAAATTCAAGCGAAAGTACCTGTTATTTTCTATGGATTTGGAGAAGATAATGATTTCCAAGCACGTAACATCCAAAAGAGAACAGATGGCACGATATTCGATGTATTCGTTCGTAATACGTACTATGACACGTTCAAAATTACAGGATACGGCAATCACAGCGTATTAAATGCGTTAGCAGTAATCGCACTTTGCCATTATGAAAACGTTGATGTAGAAGCAGTAAAACATCAATTAACAACTTTTGAAGGCGTAAAACGTCGCTTTAATGAAAAGCCGATGGGAGAGCAAGTTATTATCGATGACTACGCACACCATCCGACAGAAATTAATGCAACGATTGAAGCAGCTCGTCAAAAACATCCAGAGCGTGAAGTTGTCGCTGTATTCCAGCCGCATACATTCTCACGTACAGAAAAGTTCTTAGATGAGTTCGCTGAAAGCTTAAGCAAAGCTGATCAAGTATACTTATGTGATATTTTCGGATCAGCACGCGAAAACAAAGGTGAATTAACAATTGAAGATCTGCAAAAGCGTATTGATGGTGCAGAACTAATTACAGATACAACAACGGATGTATTAAAGAAACATAAAAACGGCGTTCTAATTTTCATGGGCGCAGGTGACATCCAAAAATTCGAAGCAGCTTACGTAAAAGAAGTTCAAGTTGCAGAGAAATAATAGAAAAGACGCATAGCTGTGGCTGTGCGTCTTTTTTTGTTGTGTTCAACTTTTATCCCGCATTAACGTGCAATAAGACCCACACTGATTAAAGTTTCACTTTATTTATGTATTGACCTAGAGCTAACTCTAGGTTGTAAGATGAAAATGTAAAAACAAGGGGGAGAGAACATGTATAAAATCGGCGAAGTAGCAGAATTAACAGGGATGAGCATTCACACTTTGCGCTACTATGAGAAATTAGGTTTATTACCACCACCAACGCGAAATAGCGGTATTCGTCAATATACAGAAGGCGATGTACGTTTATTAAAATTTTTATATTCATTAAAACAAACTGGGATGTCATTAGAAGAGATGGCTGAGTTTGCAAGTGATGGGTGCATTATAGAGGAAATTAGGCAGAAGAAAGAGGAAGTACCAGCGAAAGTAAAAAAGAGAATTTCCATTTTAACAACTCACTTGGAGCGATTAAAAGAACAGCAGGAACAATTGCAAAAAGTTGTTCAGCTAACGGAGGAGAAGTTAGAAATTTATTACGGTTTTCTAGAAGAAAAAGACTTGGAGGCCGGCAATGAAAAATAAAGTATATACGCAGTTATTAGGTTTTGCGATATTTACTGGTGGGACATTTAATGCTTCGAAATATGCGGTGCAGTATTTCGAAGCAATTCATATAGCAGCATGGCGTTTTGGGATTGCTGCATTTGTGATGTTATGTTTGTTAAAAATACGAAAAGATTTTGATTTGGAAGTATGGATGCAGAATAGGACCTATTATCTTTTGCTAGGTATTGTTGGTGTATTCGGCTTTAACTTCTTTTTCTTTTTAGGAATGAAATATACAGAAGCTGTTAATGGTGCACTTATTATGGCGACAAATCCTCTCGTTACGACGCTGTTAGCAAGTGTCATTTTACGAGAGAAAATTGTGAAGCGCCAAGCAATTGGAATGTTACTTGCACTAATTGGCGTTGTTTTTGTACTTACACAAGGTTCGTTTACAATACTACAACATTTATCATTTTCAAAAGGGGATTTTTATATTTTATTAGGGAATATTTGCTGGGCGTTATACGGCGTGCTAGGCAGAAGGTTTATTAAAACTGGTAATCCAATACAAACGACGACATATACGATGACTATTGGTGCACTTGCCTTTATTATCATATCTTCTACACAAAAAAGTATAGTACCAGTTTTAGAAATTCCTTGGTTGGCATGGGGAGCGATTCTCTTTATGGCAATTGGAATGAGTGTGCTTGGTTACTTATGGTGGAATAATGGAATTGCTCAAATTGGGGCAGCAAGGACATCTTTATTTTTTAATCTAGTGCCTGTTGTTACAATACTTATTTCTTTTATTGAAGGAGTCAATATAACATCTGCACAATCTGTAGGAATGATATTAGTTATTACGGGAATATTGTATTCTTCTGGTTTTATACAAAGAAAATCAAAAGAAAGTGTTAATATTTAACTCTTTACATCTAAAAATGTTAGAATAATAAGAAAAATAAAAAGGGGACTAAAAAACATGTTCACACTTCGAGTAGATGACGAAATCGAACTACAATTACTAGAAAAACATCATAAAGAAGAATTATATCAATTAATAGACCAAAACCGTAATCATTTACGAAAATGGCTTCCTTGGGTAGATGGGACAAAATCTGCTGATGCTTATGATGAGATTTTTCCGATGTGGTTAAAGAAATTTGCAGAGGGAGACGGTTTTGAAAGTGGTATACGTTACAAAGGAAAGCTCGTTGGGATGGTAGGTATTCATCCAGTGAGCTGGGGGAAGAGAGCGGCGAGTCTTGGGTATTACCTTGCAGAAGATGCTGGAGGAAAAGGCGTTATGACACGTAGCGTAAAGGCTGTGCTTCACTATGCATTTGAGAATTTAAAATTAAATAAAATGGAAATTAGATGCGGTGTTGAAAATGTGAAAAGCCGCGCTATTCCAGAGCGTTTAGGGTTTAAATTAGATGGTATTTTAAGAGATGAAGAATGGTTATATGATCATTTTCATGATATCACTGTATATAGTTTATTAGCTTCAGAATGGAAAGATATTCGATGAACGAGAAGATTCGTATTATTCCGTATGAAAGTGCGTTTCAAGAGGAAGTAGTAGATCTTATCGTTCATATTCAGCAAAAAGAGTATAATGTTCCCATTACGAAAGAAGAGCAACCTGATTTACTTGAAATAGAAACATTCTATCAAAAGGATCACGGAAACTTTTGGGTAGCACTTTATGATGGGAAAGTAGTTGGAACAGTAGCTTTATTAGATATTGAGAATCATCAAGTAGCGCTAAGAAAAATGTTCGTACAAAAAGAGTTTCGTGGAAAAGAATGTGGCGCGTCATATATGTTGCTTCAAACAGCAATTTCATGGGCTGAGGATAAAAAGTTGAAAGATATTTATTTAGGAACAACAGTAAAATTTTTAGCGGCACATCGCTTTTATGAAAAGAATGGTTTTCAAAGTGTGAGTATAGATGAGTTGCCGAAAAACTTTCCAGTGTTACAGGTAGATAAGAAATTTTATAGGTACATTGTGAAAAAGGTCATCTAGAAATGGCCTTTTTCTATGAACCAAAATGGAAATAGTGGTATAATTTGGATTAGGGGGTGTAGGTATGAACTTTCCAATTCAAAGAAGTAAGTCAGTAGTCATTTTCGTTTGTCTTACGTTAGCTTTTATGTGTATATATCCAATTGTCATGCTTTTCACTAATAAAGCGCATTGGATGTCAGCGTTGATTGGGATGGGTTTATGCTTCATTGTAAATGTACCACTCGTTTGGGAAGTATTTATTAAAAAACATAAAGTAGAAAATGGCGTATTAAAGTACGGTATTCTAAATGATGATGTTGTATTAAAAGATATAAGAGTTGTTCGTCAAGTTGGAAAGTATCTTGAAATTACGACGAATGCATATAAAGTACATATGGTTGCGATGCCGCAAGATATGAATGAATTTTTGGCGCTTATCGAGAAAGAAAATCCACATGTGAAAATAGAAATGGTAGGTAAGAAATGAAATATGTAAAACCTTTGTTTTGTTTGGAAATTTTGCTTGTGTTTGCTATCTGCACTAGAGTATATATGAAATGGGATCTGCCCTTATATGAACCAATATTAATAGGTACTATCGCAGTGGCGCTTTTATATTATTTTCATTTTCAGCAAACAAAAAGTAAGAACAGTAGATCAATATAGGGTGAGGATAATAAAAAACGCTCGGATATAATTCCGAGCGTTTTTTATTATTTTAAGTTCTCTGGGTTTAAAGCTTCTAATTCAGGTACAACGAAGCGTCCGTCTTTACGGATTAGTACGTCGTCGAAGTAAATTTCACCGCCGCCGTATTCAGGGCGTTGGATGCATACTAAGTCCCAATGGATGTTCGAGTTGTTACCGTTCCATGCATCGTCGTAAGCTTGTCCAGGAGTGAAGTGGAAGCTGCCATCGATTTTTTCATCGAATAGGATGTCTCCCATTGGATGTAAGATGTATGGGTTTACGCCGATTGCGAACTCACCAACGTAGCGTGCGCCTTCGTCTGTATCGAAGATTTTGTTAATGCGTTCTGAATCGTTTGCAGCTGCTTCAACGATTTGACCGTTCTCGAACTTAAGTTGTACATTTTCAAATGTATAACCGTTGTAAGGAGATGGTGTGTTGTAAGAAACTGTACCGTTAACAGAATCACGAACTGGTGCAGAGTATACTTCACCGTCTGGAATGTTTAAATGACCTGAGCATTTAATAGCTGGAATGTCTTTAATAGAGAATGTTAAGTCAGTTCCAGGACCAGTTAAACGAACTTTATCTGTTTTATTCATTAATGTAACAAGGCTATCCATCGCCTTATCCATTTTACCGTAGTCTAAGTTACAAACTTCGAAGTAGAAGTCTTCGAAAGCTTCTGTGCTCATTTTAGCAAGCTGTGCCATAGAAGCATTTGGGTAGCGAAGAACAACCCAACGTGTTTTTGGAACGCGAATATCTCTATGAACTTTTTTCCCAACTGTTTGGCCATGAACTTTCATGCGCTCACTTGGAACGTCAGCTTGTTCATTAATATTATCGCCAGAGCGAAGACCGATATAAGCGTCCATGTCTTTCATTACGCTTGCTTCATATGCAGCGATTTGTTCGAAATGTTCTTCAGTAGCACCCATTAATAAAGAGCGATCTACTTGATGATCTTTTAAAGAGACGAATGGGAAACCACCAGCTGCATATGCTTCTTTTACAAGTGCAGTTACAAGTTCTTTTTGTAAGCCAAAGTTTTCAATTAATACTTTTTCGCCTTTTTGTAAGCAAATAGAGTAGTTAATTAAATTGTATGCTAACTTTTCAATACGTGGATCTTTCATATGTAAAGCCTCCCTACTAATTATGTATCCTCTCCTATTGTAACCTACTTAGTGGAATTTGTTGAATGATTTATGTTACAGTTAACGAATAAGTATGAAAATTCTAATGATGAGATAGGGATTAGAATGAAACGGAAAATGATTGTATAATAGGGGAAAGTATGAAAAAGATAAAGGAAGTGATGAAATGCAAGTTCTTTTATATGTAAGTGCGGCTATTATCGCGGTTGCTTTCGCAGTATTAGTTGTGTATGTATGCAGAACGTTGTTATCGGTTCAGAAGACGTTAGAAAACGTTGCAAGCACGTTAGAAGGTTTAGAAAAACAAATGCAAGGAATTAGCGTAGAGACAGAGCAATTATTACATAAAACGAATGCGTTAGCTGATGATATTCAACAGAAGTCACAGTCATTAAATAAAGTGGTAGCGGGTGTAGATGGGATTGGAACTACAATCCAATCTTTAAATACGAAGCTTCGTAATGTATCAGACTCTGTAACGGACGAAATTGAAAATAACGCTGATAAAGTAGCGCAAGTTGTACAGTGGAGCAGTGCGGCGATTGAAGTATACAATCATTACCGTGCGTCGAGACAAGAGAAGAAGGTTGAAAAAGAAGAGCGTAAATTAGAAAGAATTGAGAAAAACGCTGAAAAGAAAGAGAAGCGCTCTAGATTTCGTATGAGAGGTGAATCGTGATGAATATGACAAAGCTTGAAACAATTGAAGAGCTTGAAGTCTTAGTAGAAAAGAATGAGCCGTATGTTCTTTTTAAACATAGTACGACATGCCCGATTAGTCACGGTGCATACACAGAATTTCAAGCGTATTGCAGTGAAGAAAGAGAAGTGCCAGCGTATTACTTATACGTACAAGATGCGAGAGATGTGTCAAATCGTGTTGCAGAACAATACAGTATTAGACATGAATCACCGCAAGTGTTATACATAAAAGATGGGATGGTAGTATGGAATACATCTCATTGGAATATTAAAAAAGATGCTTTAGAAGAGAATATAAAGTAAAAAGAAGCAAGCTAAAGGTGCTTGCTTCTTTTTTTTGTTTTTGTTGAAATATATTTAGTGGTACACTATTAATAGTTCAAACTAAATAACTAGATTGTTGAAAGTAGGTTTTAAGTAATGAAGAAAATGGCATTATCCTTCGCAGTCGTAAGTTTATTACTGGGAGCTTGTAGTAACAATAGTAATACGATTAGTAAGAAGGATGAAGTTATACAAAAAGATACAAAAGAAAAAAGTATGATTCCGAGAACTGCTGTTTCTAAAGATTATTATAGAACTGTTATTCCTTTAAAAGAACAAAAGGTTATTAATACAGCTAATATAAAAACAAATTCTAAATTAGATTTAGCAGAGTATGAAAATGGTTTAATAAATATTGCAACGCAGCAATTTGATACAGAGAGTCACGTACTGCAATTAAATCAGTATATTCCAGAGAAACTAGTTGATGAACTAGTTGCGAAAGTAGAAGCGCCAGTTTTGACGAATATTATAGAACAAGACTATTTTGGAAAACAGAATTCAAATGAATTAAGTTTATCTGGTGTTATGATTGGCTTAGCTATGTCTTCAAGTGTATCGAATGAAGAAGCTATGTCTAAAGGGTCTGAAGTTGCTAAACAACTTATTGAAGCTATTAACAAAAATGATAAATATAACAAATCTCCAATTACGTTTGCTATCTTTAAGCAAGAAAGTACAAGTTCTTTAAAAAATGGTACGTATATTGCTAGTGCTACTGTTCAAAAGAATGATATGAACCTTGGAAATTGGAGTACAATTGATGAAAAGTCGTATTCATATCCTTCTGATGAATTTACACAAGCACATGGAGAAGATAATACAAAAATAAATAACTTTGCTAAGGAAATAAAAGGTTTTTCTAATGGAGATTTTATTCCAGTCAATGCAAAAGTTTCTTATAAGAAAGATCAAATGGATACATTAAATATGAATATTGTTATTAAATATAACGGTAAAACAGAATTAATGGCTCTTACCCAATTGGCTGCTCAAGGTATGTTAGACAAATTGCCTAAAGATGCGAAAGTACAATTACAGATCAAGTCCGAGAGTAAAATTGAGGCCGTTATTATAAAAGAGAAAAACAGTGATAAACCGTTTGTTTCCTTCTTGTAAAAAAGACAGTATGTAAACTGTCTTTTTTTATTTTAAATGAAAATATAAAAGGTTTTTTTATTTTAAATGAAAATATACAATGTTTTTTGATGATAATTCATTGCTGTATATCGTGTGACAATCGTATATGTATCAACTATAATAAGTTATCTTAAAAAAGTAATATATAGGAATTTGAAAGATGTGGCTTTTTTATGGCATCGCAACAATTAGGTCGTTTACGTTCTGAAATTGATCAACTTAATTTACAAATATTAGAGTTATTAAACGAAAGAGGTCGTCTCGTACAAGAAGTTGGTACTTTAAAAGAAGTATAAGGTGTGAAACGTTTTGATCCTGTACGTGAAAGAAATATGCTGGATTTAATTGTAGAGAATAATAATGGTCCATTTGAAACTTCGACTTTACAACATATTTTCAAACAAATTTTTCAAGTTGGCTTAGAGTTACAAGAAGAGGATCATCGTAAAGCACTACTTGTGTCTTGTAAGAAAAAATAGAAGATACGATTGTTGAAATTAATGGTGAAAAAATTGGTAACGGAAATTAGCATTTTATTATGGGACCGTGTGCAGTGGAAAGTTATGAACAAGTACGTCAAGTTGCTGAAGCAATGAAAGAGCAACGCGTAATACGCTTGATATTTCCGCTGTACCGATTTTAAAGAAAGAGACACATTTACCTGTCGTTTTTGATGTAACGCATTCTACAGAGAGACGTGACCTTCTCTTACTAACTGCAAAAGCAGCGATGGCAATTGGTGCAAACGCAATTATGGCTGAAGTACATCCAAATCCAGCTGTAGCTTTATCAGATGCGGCGCAGCAAATGAATATCCCGCAGTTCAATGATTTTATGAATGAATTAAAATCATTTGGAAGTAAATTATAAAAACTTTTAATGAGCTGTTCCAAAAAGGCATTTTGGGACAGCTGTATAGCGACTGTCATTGTCGATTTTTGTTGGGAAGTTGGTATATTAAAAAAATCGCTGATATAATTAGAGTTGTGGTCGATATATTTGGGAAATCGCCGATATATTTCGAGTTACGGTTCATATATTCGAAAAATCGCCGATATAAATTTCATTTACTATCGTACTGCTTAAAATAAGATTTCTACTTAGGAAATATCTATTTTTTTACAAAAAATGCCCTTTTTTCATAAAAAATACGAAAATACGAGAAAAGAAGCGAATTTTTTCGAAACTTTTGCGGGAAAATATTGTATGAGCCTGCGTTTATATCGTATCATTAGTAAAAGGAAGAACTCGGGACGATTGGTGGCATCTGCAAATAGAGTTGATGTCTTTTTTTCATTCAAGTAACCGATACATAAAAATAGATAACAAAAATAGAAGGAGTGTGCGATGAGATGAACGTAACAATCTATGATGTAGCGCGCGAAGCGAACGTTTCAATGGCTACCGTATCACGCGTTGTGAACGGTAACCCAAATGTAAAGCCTACAACAAGAAAGAAAGTATTAGAAGCAATTGATCGTTTAGGATACCGTCCAAATGCGGTAGCACGTGGACTAGCAAGTAAGAAGACAACTACGGTAGGTGTTATTATTCCTGATATCTCAAATACGTTTTATGCAGAACTTGCACGTGGAATTGAAGATATCGCAACAATGTACAAATATAACATCATTTTAAGTAACTCTGATCAAAACAAAGAGAAAGAGTTCCATCTATTAAATACGATGCTTGGAAAACAAGTGGACGGAATTGTTTTCATGGGTGAAGATATTACAGACATTCACATTGAAGAATTTAAAAAATCTCCAGTACCAATTGTATTAGCAGCGTCATTTGATGAGCAAAATGAAACGCCATCAGTAAATATTGATTATACACAAGCAGCTTACGATGCAATGAAGCACTTTATCGAACAAGGACATAAGCGTATCGGTTTCGTCTCTGGTCCATTCATTGATAAAGCGGGAAGCGCGAAGAAGTTACAAGGTTATAAAAAAGCTTTAGAAGAAGAAGGTATTTCATATGATGAAAATCTTGTAATCGATGGAGATTACACATATGACTCAGGTATCGAAGCATTCGAAAAGCTTTGGAGCAATGATGAAAAGCCAACAGCAATCTTCGTGTCTTCTGATGAAATGGCACTAGGTGTAATCCATGCAGCACAAGATGCTGGATTAAACGTACCAACTGACGTAGAAGTACTTGGTTTCGATAATACACGCCTTGCATTAATGGTTCGTCCGCAGCTTTCAACAGTTGTACAACCGATGTATGATATCGGTGCAGTAGCAATGCGTCTATTAACAAAGTATATGAACAAAGAAAAAGTGGAAGATCACACTGTTATCTTACCTCACCGTATCCAATTTAGAGATTCAACGAAATAAGTATAAAAAAGCTCACAGCGATTGCTGTGAGCTTTTATTCATATTCAGGATAATATTTTTCAATTACTGTATCTACAGTTTCATTTTTCTTAACGTGTAAAAATTTTGCGTACAATTCTTTTCCAGTTTCAAATGGCGTATCGTCTAATTCAAATACATGTAACACTTTTCGGAACGTCCATGTGATTTGCTCATCATACATATTATCGTATGTGTGCTCCGATTGTATAGCTATCTTTTCACCTAGTTCATGAGCTTCTTCTAAACTGTTTGCTTTAACAAGAATAATACTTTCTTCAAAAAGTGTATCGTGATTCTCTTCATAATGCTCATCCATTTTCATAGGATGAGGCTCACCAGAATGAACAGACTCAAACAATAATTTTACAGCGTACATATTATGCTGCATGTTTCACCTTATAAATAATACTTGCGACAAGCGAAGCAGGTATTGTAAATACGTTACTTTGATAATGGTAATGCACTTGGGATTCTTCATAAGACATGTTGTCATATAGTTCGTTTTGTGAGACACTCATTTTTTTCTGTTTTTCTTTGAGTATTTTAATGTAGTTGTACTGTATTGGGACGAGAATGATGAAATAAGCTAATACGATTAGTGAAATCCAAATCATTATGAACACTCCCTTACAAAGAATATTTGCATATGGTAATTATATCAATTTATATGAGGGATATCCATATTTTTCTAGTGGTCAATTTCTTTTCCAAAATGCAAAAAGTTCTTCAGCGCTTCGTAAATTATGTTCAAGGCATGTTTGTGCAGTGCGTTTAAAATTTTGTATTAAATGCTCTAGCCTAGAAGAATCATAGTGCTTTGCTTTTCCATCTACAATCGTTTTATCTTTTTTTAAGTTAAGTGATATTTTTAGCAAAGTTACATTTGTTTCTATTTGTACAACTTCCATGTAAAAAAAATTTTGTCTAAGTCGATTGTAATATAATCAAATCGCTCTACTTGTTTAAAATATCCTACAATATCATCTTCCAATTGAAATCCTCCCTAGTATATAGCTTACCTGGAAGAGTTTTCTATAGATTGTATGATTCCTTGTTATATGTCACATAAGTGTAAAAATAACTATTATAGGGCAATGTCATGTATAATAGAAAGAAAAGGCTTGTGAGGGGGGAAAAGAGATGATCGTTCTTTGGATAATTACGCTTTGTATGACTGCTATTTTTGCATATATGACGTTAAAACAAAATGGTTTAAAGCGATTTGTTCCAGGAAGTATTCTTGCAGGAATTGCCCTTATCACGTATGTAATTTCTATTTTTATTGAAAGTGTATCAGTAGATATGAGCAAAAGTTTAATGTTTATTGGTATTACACTATTTGCAGGTAGCATTATGGTACTTATGGTTGCTGGTATTATTTTGTTTATTCATATGAATTCGGAAACGTTATAGCATATAGAAAAGGCATGTCCCGAGGGACATGCCTTTTTATCCGTTCAATTATGCTCTATCTTTAGAAGAATTTTGTTGTTTTAATAAGTCGCGAATTTCGCCAAGAAGAACTTCTTCTTTTGTTGGTTCTGGAATTTCTTCCTCTTTTTCGTCTTCTTTTTTAGATGTTAGTTTGTTGAAAACTTTAATAAACATAAAGATAGAAGCTGCGATAATTAAGAAATCAAAAATTGTTTGGATGAAGTTACCATACATAACAGCTGATTTACCGTATCCAAAGTGCAAATCTGTAAAGTTAACGCCACCTAATACCATACCAAGTAATGGTGTAATAATGTCTTTTACTAAAGAACTAACGATTTTACCGAATGCAGCACCGATTACAACCCCGACAGCTAAATCAACGACATTCCCTTTGAAAGCGAACTTTTTAAACTCGTTCCACATGTGTCAATCCCATCCTTTCCACGATTCATTATGAAATTTATAATTCCTATCAACATATTTTATAGAAATTTACGAGAGAAATAAAGGGGAAATGGGAATGAAAGTAAATTCTGAAAAATGTATCCGTTTTAATTTTTGTTTACATCATCTAGTAAAGATTGTAGCATTTGCTGCGTTTTTAATCCTTCTAATCCATCTACAACAGGCTTTGTATCTCCGTGTACACATTCAATAAAATGATGAACAGCATCTTCAAAACCACGTTGTTTTAACGTCGTATCCCATGATGGAGAACCGCTTTGTGAAACTGAGTTTTCCTGTTCAATTTCAAATGTATTCATATTTTTTACGCGAATGATTTTCCCTGGCGTTACAAGTTCAATTTGTTCTAAATTTGTACCGGCATGGCGATGCATTGCAGTAGAAAGTAACAGTCCACTTGGAGTTGTATATGTATGATGTCCGTAAAGAAGTTCATTCTTTTCATTGATTTGCATCATATTGTGAACGACGTTAAGGTCATCATTAGCGAACCAGCGAGCAGTATCTACAATGTGTAAATAATCATCTAACATAGTGAAGTCGTACGTATATGGCCCGACTTTATTTGTGCGATGCTTTTCAATTCGAATCCATGAAATATCATGAGCCTGTTCTTTGGCAGCAACATACATAGGAACGAATCTGCGATTAAATCCGACCATTAACTTTCGGTTATACTTCTCGCTCAACTCGACTAGTTGCTCAGCTTGTTCCACAGTAGCTGCTAACGGCTTATCAACATAAACGTCGATTCCTTTTTTCAAAAGCTCAGAAACGATTTCATAATGCGATGCAGTTGAACTATGAACGAAGATTGCATCACATTCCGAAGCTAACGTTTCAATAGAATGAAAGTCTTGAATTCGGTATTGCTGGCAAACTTGTTTTCTTTTCTCTGCGTTAGGTGTAAACGCCCCGACAAAGTTCCAATCTGTTTCTTTTGTAAGTGTTGGAAGATAGGCCTTTTGCGCAATGCTACCAAGTCCAATCATCCCAATTTTAGGTTTATTCATATGTATTCCCACCCTATTAATATTGATGTAACGGCTTAAATGTAGCATAGGATGGGGGAGGAAGGCAAAGATAAGCTTTTTACTTATTTCCTTCTAACAAAATTTTCTCTATCTCTGCAAAATTATGAGCGCGAGCATGCTCTAACGGGGTAACACCATCATTATCTGGAATATTTACATCTGCACCGTGCTCAATAAGAAGGCGAATGACTTGTTGCTGTGTTTCGTTTCCGTTACTTAGTACGATAGCTTCCATTAAAGCTGTCCATCCTAGGTTATTTACATGATTTACATCAATATTTGTTCGAGTGAGGAGTTCTTTTATAACGTCAATATAGCCATGTTCTGAGGCTGGGATAAGAGCTGTTCCGCCGTAACGATTTGTAATCGTAGGATCTGCACCAGCATTAATTGTTAGCTTTAAAATGTCTAAGTAACCTTCCGCACCGGCGTATAGAAAGGGATTGTTTTTCATGTCATCTTGGATATTTACGTCAGCACCAGCTTTGATAAGTGCTTTTGCGGTTTTTACATCATTTTTGTATGTAGCAATCATAAGAGGGGTACGTCCTTGATTATCCGTCGCATTTATATTTGCACCTTGTTTTAGTAAAGATATAACAGTATTCGTTTCATTTTTTTCAGTAGCTGCTAGTAGTGCAGTCTCCATGTTTGTCATCTCCTTTTTGACTTCTTGTTCTTGCGAGCATCCTTGTAAAAAAATTACGCAACATATCATACTGAATGTTTTTTTGAACATGGAATTTCAACCTCCTAATTTCAACTGTAAAATAGGAACATTAAATTTTTATAAACTGACGCTAAAATTACTATAAAATCGCTTGAGTATTTGAACATATATTTTTATGCTTATGAATATGAAGGATGGGTAAAGTGAGGATGTAACATATGTCTATTAAAACAAGGTTTTTATTTTCTTATATTGCTGTAATTCTCGTTTCTATTACGCTCATATTAGTCGCGGGATTTTTAATTGTTTTTTCAATAACAGGTGATTTGGAAGCAGTGAAAAATTTCTATAAAAGTTCTTACATTCAAAAGCCGCTTACACCAGAAGAAGAAAATGCCTATCTTGAATTAAAATTAGCGGCAAAGCAACATCAATCTCAATTATTAGATAAATCGTTCGTTTCATCAATTGAAAAAGAAGGTGTGAAAATAATTGTAAGAAAGGGAGAAAACATTTCTTATGCTAATAAGGGATTTGAAAGTTCGACTTTAACAGAAGCCCTTCCGAAATTTGAAGCGGCAAATATTAATAGTCGTGGTACAACGGAACTAGGCGAGACATTTTATCGATATGTAAAGTTTGATTTTTATTTTCCAGAGAAAGAAGAAGGGAGTATATTTGTACTAAAAAAGCAAAGTTCATTTGTAGATCTTACACAAAAATTATTTCCAATCTTATTCGTATCGCTTTTACTATTAGCCATTTTACTCATTGGTTTATTAAGTTATCTTGTTTCAAGAAGTGTAATAAAACCAATTTTTGTATTGAAAGGTGCAACGGAGAAAATTAAAGAAGGAAATTTAGATTTTCAAATGCCAGTTACATCGCACGATGAAATAGGTCAATTAAATCAAGGATTTGAGGAAATGAGGAAGAAGTTAAAGGAATCGATTGAAGTACAAACGCAGTATGAAGAAAATCGAAAAGAACTTATTTCAAACATATCGCATGATTTAAAAACACCGATTACATCTATTATCGGATATGTAGAAGGAATAAAGGACGGGGTAGCAAATACGCCAGAAAAAATGGATAAGTATTTAACGACAATTCATACGAAGGCAAAACATATGGACACACTCATTGATGAACTCTTTTTGTTTTCGAAGCTCGATTTAAATCGAGTTCCATTCCAATTTGAGACAGTTGAATTAAATACGTTTATGCAAGAATTAATAGAAGAGATGCAGATGGATTTAAGTGAAGAAGGTATAGAAATTAACTTACAATTACATTCATCGCCATTATATGTAACGGCTGATTGCGAAAAGATAAATAGAGTTATATCAAATTTAATTCATAATAGTGTGAAGTACATGGATAAAGAAGAGAAGAAAATTACCGTAACAGTATCGAGTGATAACAATAAAGTTATTGTGAAGGTGATAGACAATGGATCAGGTATAGAATCTGATACGCTACCGTATATCTTTGAACGTTTTTATCGTGCAGAACAATCGCGAAATTCTAGCACAGGTGGAAGTGGACTTGGTTTAGCAATAGCGAAGCAAATTGTTGAAGAACATGGCGGGGAAATTTGGGCGGAAAGCGAGCTTGGTAAAGGCACAAGCATTTTCTTCTCATTGGAAAAAGTAGAGGAATGTGGTGAGTAAATTGAAAAGAATTTTACTAATAGAAGATGAAGTAAGTATTGCAGAATTACAGCGAGATTATTTAGAAATTAATGATTTCCAAGTTGATGTAGAGCATTCAGGAGAAACAGGTTTACAAATAGCCCTGCAAGAAGACTATGATTTAATTATTTTAGATATTATGCTTCCGAAAATGAACGGATTCGAAATTTGTAAACAAATACGTGCTGTAAAAGATATTCCGATTCTACTTGTTTCAGCAAAAAAAGAAGATATAGATAAAATTCGCGGGCTCGGATTAGGAGCGGATGATTATATAACGAAACCGTTTAGCCCAAGCGAATTAGTCGCAAGAGTAAAAGCGCATATTGCTCGTTATGAAAGATTATCAGGAAATGTAAGTAAGCAACGTGATACGCTATACATTCACGGAATTTCTATCGATCAACGAGCGAGGAAAGTTTTTATAAACAATGAAGAAGTGGCATTTACAACGAAGGAATTTGATTTATTAACATTCTTTGTCACACATCCAAACCAAGTATTAAATAAAGAACAGTTATTTGAACGCATTTGGGGATTAGATTCCGCTGGTGATTTAGCCACTGTTGTCGTCCACATTAGAAAGCTACGTGAAAAAATTGAAAGAGATCCTGCCCACCCGCAATATATTGAAACAGTATGGGGAGCTGGTTATCGTTTTAATGTGTAGGGAACCTGTCAAAGTTTTGGCAGGTTTTTTTGTATGTGATCAAAAGGGGATAATAGGTAATTTATGTTAAAATATAAAGAGAGATAAAACATAGGAGAGTGTGAGAGGGCGTGCTACATTTTGGGGGATACATTAAAAGATAATAAATCAAACAAGGTTTTAAAGATTGGAACTAATATTGTACTTATCTTATTAATTATTGGTGCAATACAAATGTTTTATGATGAAGATTCTACGAATGATCATTTGGGTTGGTTATTTATGATGGTCTTTTTTGCAATTAAAATAATTTCTAGTTTTATGATAAGTTTAAAAGAAGGAGATAAAAAGTCAGTATTTATTGATTTAGGTTTAATAATTTTTTCTGTTCTTCTTTTGGTTGTTACTAGTGTGAAATATTTCTTTTGAAAAACCTCATAGTCTTATAGAGGCTGTGAGGTTTTTGTTGGAAAATTAACTTGCGACCTTAATATGCTATTTTAGAGTTCCTTGTTGCAATGATTTATAAAATATTTGAGTAGTAGAAGTAAACTGAGCAGCTTCTTCTAAAAAAGGATAATGGTTGCTCTCCTCAAATGTCACAAAAGTAGAATCGCATATACCCTCATGTATCTCGATGGAATATTGAATAGGACACTGCACATCGTGTCTTCCACATATAATTAGTGTTTTTGTTTTTATAGAAGGTAAATACTCCCTTAAATCAAATGAAGGATATTCATTGGCGAAAGCATTCATCCGGCTAACGGACATTGTTTTTTTGATTGGTTTACAAAAATAAGAGTTGTAGTTTTCTGGTTTATACAATGATAATTTTGTTCTCTTAGTAGATAGTTCTTTCCGTTCTTCACTTGTAAGGTGAGGGCTTTTTAAGTTTTCGATGAGCTCTTGCATATAATGAAACTGTGAATGTTCTGGATGATAAATACAAAATGGTGTTTCGGTATAGTTACTTGCTGCAGCGCCTGCTACGACTAATGATTGTAAGGAATTTGGATATGTAATCGTATATAAAAGTCCAAGCATACCACCTGTTGAATGACCAGTGAAATGCCATGTTGGGAGTTGTAAAGCTTCCCGTATTGCTTCTAAATCGTGAACCGTTTCAATCATACTTAATTCGTTTTCTGACTGGGTGGTTACAGAGCTACCAGTATCTCGTAAATTAATGAGAAATACACGATGCGTAGCAGTGAAAACATCTGCAAAGTAATCACCAGTTTCATTAAATTGTGAATAGTGATGTGTAATACAAAGCGGTTCGCCATTTCCTTTTGTAAAGAGTTCAAATGTGCCGCGTTTTGTGGGGATCATTTGTTGTGTCCACATAATATCACGTCCTTTTTTCATAAAAGTTGGACCGGTTAATTATTAAATAAAATATATCGGCGCAACTCGAAACATATCGACTTACCGACAGTAGTCGACAATAAATAAAAGGAGGCTATTCAAAAACGAGCCTCCTTTTCGTTTAGTACAAAGATTTTGTCATATTATTCCGAATGATTTCAAGGGATTTCGCTACAGTTAATGCATTCTTTTCTTCAATTTCTGGTTTACGGGGGATAGGTTTAAACATGTTGTCTGGATCTTCCCATGTGAGGGGAAGTTCTGTTTCGGCTTGTCCTTTCCAAGCGTCAATCCATTCTGGAGGGAGATAACCCGAGATGTTTTGGATGTTGTTCATTTCGAGCCAAATAAGTGCCCAAGCTCTTGGTACGACGCGCCAATGGTCATAGCCACCGCCGCCGACAGCGATCCAGCGACCGTCGCAATATTCATTAGCAATTTCACGAGCGAGCTTCGGTATTTCGCGGTAAATATTCATGGTTGCACAAAGGTGTGTAAGTGGGTCGTAGTAATGTGCGTCGGCACCATTTTGCGTTAAAATAATATCCGGTTTAAAGTACGCTGCAACTTCTTTTACAACTGTTCGATATGATTTTAGAAAGGATTCATCTTCTGTAAAAGCATCCAGTGGAACGTTAAAAGAATAACTATAACCATTACCTTGTCCACGTTCGTTTACAGCGCCAGTTCCAGGGAATAAATAGCGACCAGTTTCATGTAATGAAATGGTGCATACGTTAGGATCATCATAAAACGACCACTGCACGCCATCACCGTGATGAGCGTCTGTATCAATATATAAGACGCGTAAACCGTATTTCTTCTGAATATACTTCATTGCGATGGAGCTATCGTTATAAATACAAAAACCAGATGCCTTGCCACGGAAGCCGTGATGTAAGCCTCCACCTAAGTTAAGTGCGTGTTTTACTTTTCCGGAAAGAACAGCATCGACAGCTGTTAACGTACCGCCAACGAGCAATGCGCTTGCTTCGTGCATATTTGGGAACATCGGTGTATCTTCTGTTCCTAGTCCATATGTCATCGCAATTGATTTTTCTAACTTTCCTTCTCCAGCACGTTTTACCGCATTTATGTACTCCTCTGTATGAACGTAGGCAATCTCTTCATCTGTAGCCATCCGTGGTGAGATGATTTGAGAGGGAGAGATGAAACCACCCTTTTGTAATAAATCATACGTAAGTGTGACGCGCAGTTGGTTAAAAGGATGATCAGGGCTAAATGAATAGCCCCGAAAGTCATCCGAATAAATAAACGCGCTACTCATGCTTGCATCCCCATGATGTTCGGCCATAATACGCGATAGCCTTCTGCTTCAAGTGCATCAATCACTTTTAGAGGATTCATCGTTTGAATGCGGAAAACAAGTACTTTATCATTCTCATCTTTTGCTGGGTAGACGAGAACGCTCACGATATTTATTTGTAAATCACTAAAAATAGCAACGACTTTTCCAAGAATACCAGGTTCATTTTTTACTTGAATTTCAATTTGTGAACTCGGTTGATGTGCTCCTGTTAATTTTACTAACGTGTGCAGTACTGTAGATTCTGAGATTATTCCAACTAACTTCCCAGCTTTTGTAACAGGAAGACAGCCAATTTTATTTTCAAAAAATAAAGTAGCAATTTCCTCAACGAAATCGAGAGGGTGGCAAGTCATTACAGGATGTTTCATAATAAGTTCAAGTGGTTGCTTCAGCATATCGAGTGAAACTTGTTCATCTAGAATAGACGGACTTGCATCTCTTACATCCCGATCAGAAATAATGCCTACGACGTGATTATTTTGATCGACAATTGGAATGTGCCGAATTCCTTTCGTGCGAATCGTTCGGATTGCTGTTTCGATTGTATCGTTTGGATGTAGTGTAACTACATTTTGATTCATAATTTCTTCTACAATCATTCCAGTTGCCCCCTTTATTAATACATAAAACGATTGTGAAAACGTAGACGATCAAAAGCTTGAATAGAATCCGTATCAACGCGTTTACCGATGCGGACCATTAAACAGTTGGCGGGATGTGAACAAATTTCAGGATCGTCTGTAGCCATCCATTGTAACCCGCCGGCATTCATCATCTTTTCCATTACTTTTCGGTATTCCCAAACATTTAATCCTGTTTGTTTCAAATCCCAGTGCCAATAATATTCAGTCGTCAATATAATGTAATCTTCCATATAATCGTCCATCATAGAAACCTCTAGTAAGTTCTTTCCGACAGAACTCCCGCGGAAGGCTGGAACTACTTCAATTGCCCCAAGCTCAATTAAGTTTTCTATTTTTCCTTCTGACCATCGTTCAAGTGGATCAGGATACAAGTATGTAACATATCCAACAATTGTTTGGTCATGTCTAGCAATAATGAGACGAGCTTCTGGTAATTTAGAAATTTCGACAATTGCTTTATATTGTTGCTCGGCAGGACGAAACGCAATTAAGTCTGGATGAAACTCATACATTTCTAAGTTATGTGTAGAGACAGGACCTTCAATAATTAAAGTGCCTTTCGCTGTTTTTAAGTTTCTAGCATTATATATTTTTTTATGAATCAATGTATTGCTCACCACCTTGAGGGTTTGTGAATCTATTAATATCGTACTTTATAATATATGCGATGTGAATCGAATTTTGTCATTAAAAATTTGTCTAAAAATCAACAAATATACTGAAAATTTTAAATAATGTCATTATAATAGATAATAGAATACATAGGAGGGGGATGTAAAGTATGAAAGTAGAAACGCTTCCTGTCATTAAAGGAGAAAATAATTTGCCGAATTATGATGAGGCATACGCGAATTTTAACTGGGAAGAGGTTAATAAAAACTTTACTTGGAATGAAACAGGCCGAGTAAATATGGCGTATGAGGCAATTGATAAGCATGCGAAATCCGATCGAAAGAATAAAGTAGCTCTTTATTATCAAGATGGATCGCGAAAAGAGAAATATACATTTAAGGAAATGAAGGATTTTTCTAATAAAGCAGGAAACGTCCTTAAGAATTATGGCGATGTAGAAAAAGGCGATCGCGTTTTTATTTTTATGCCACGTTCTCCAGAATTATATTTCGCACTTTTAGGTGCAGTGAAATTAGGAGCAATTGTTGGACCGTTATTTGAAGCATTTATGGAAGGTGCGGTTCGCGATCGTTTAGAAGATAGTGAAGCGAAGGTGTTAATTACAACGCCTGAGTTATTAGAGCGTGTACCATTAAATGATTTACCTGCTTTAAAAACAGTTTTTCTTGTTGGAGATAATGTAGAAGAAGGCGGTAAAACGGTAGCGTTCAATCCTTTATTTGAACAAGCTTCAAAAGAATTACATATTGAATGGTTAGGCCGTGAAGATGGTTTAATTCTTCACTATACGTCTGGTTCTACTGGTAAGCCAAAAGGTGTGCTTCATGCGCAAAATGCAATGGTTCAGCACTATCAAACGGCGAAATGGGTATTAGATTTAAAAGAAGACGATGTATATTGGTGCACAGCTGATCCAGGCTGGGTAACGGGAACTGCTTACGGTATTTTCGCACCGTGGTTAGTTGGAGCGTCAAATGTTATTTTAGGTGGGCGATTTAGTCCGGAAGCTTGGTATGAAGCACTGCAAGATTACGGTGTAACAGTTTGGTATAGTGCACCGACAGCGTTCCGTATGTTAATGGGAGCTGGACAAGACGCAATTAAAAAATATGACTTATCACAAGTTCGCCACGTATTAAGCGTTGGTGAGCCGTTAAATCCAGAAGTAATTCGCTGGGGTATGAATGCATTTGGACTTCGTATTCATGATACGTGGTGGATGACAGAAACAGGTGGACAAGTTATTTGTAACTACCCTTGTATGGAAATCCGTCCAGGTTCAATGGGTAAACCCATTCCAGGTGTAAAAGCAGCGATTGTTGATAATGAAGGAAATGAAGTTCCTCCATACACAATGGGTAACTTAGCAATTGCGAAAGGTTGGCCATCTATGATGCGCGGGATCTGGAATAACCAGCAAAAGTATGAATCTTATTTCATGCCGGGAGATTGGTACGTATCAGGTGACTCTGCCTATATGGATGAAGATGGATACTTCTGGTTCCAAGGACGTATTGACGATGTAATTATGACGTCAGGTGAGCGCGTTGGTCCGTTTGAAGTAGAAAGTAAATTAATCGAGCATGCTGCTGTTGCAGAAGCAGGTGTAATTGGTATTCCTGATCCAGTGCGTGGCGAAATTATTAAAGCATTTATCGCACTTCGAGCAGGATACGAACCATCTGATGAATTAAAAGAAGAAATTCGTCAATTTGTAAAGAAAGGCCTAGCAGCTCATGCAGCGCCACGACAAATTGAATTTAGAGATAAATTACCGAAAACGAGAAGTGGTAAAATTATGCGCCGCGTATTAAAAGCGTGGGAGCTGAATTTACCAACAGGTGACTTATCAACGATGGAAGATTAAGAGAGGAAGGTCTGAACGAAAAAATGTTCAGGCCTTTTTTTATGTTATTATTAACTTATATATATAAGTTAACGGGGGTAGTATGATGAAAACAGAAAAAGAAAAGATGATACTAGGAGAAATGTATATACCGGCTGATCCAGTTTTAGTACAAGAAAGAGAGCAAGCACGTATATTAACGAGAAAATTAAATGATACGCCAGAAGAGCAATTGAAAGAGCGTAGCGAAATCATAAAAGAATTATTCGGAACGACAGGAGATAATATTCATCTTGAATCTTCTTTTAGATGTGATTACGGCTATAACATTCATGTCGGTGAAAATTTTTACGCGAACTTTGACTGCACGATTTTAGACGTATGCCCGGTAACAATCGGAGTGAACTGTATGTTAGCTCCAGGTGTTCACATTTATACAGCAACGCACCCGCTTGATCCGGTAGAGCGTATAAGCGGATCAGAATACGGAAAACCAGTTACAATTGGCGATAACGTATGGATTGGCGGAAGAGCAATTATTAATCCAGGTGTAACAATTGGAGACAATGCGGTGATCGCATCTGGTGCTGTCGTAACGAAAGATGTGCCTAATAATGTAGTAGTTGGCGGGAATCCTGCAAAGATTATAAAAAAACTAAAATAATATTTGAACGAAGTGCCTTCCTCGTCTGTATACATTTATGAAAGAATAGATGAGGGAGGCTTTTATATGTCTAATAAATTACTCTTTGCGACGTTGTAAAGGATTGGAGAGAAGTGAAATTCCACCTCTATTTGACATGCCTATATAAATGATGGTATAAAGAAAAGTATATGAATAATTGAGCGTGGAAAGGGAGAAGTAGTGATCATTTCCCTGTTTTAGAGAGCTGATGGCCGGTGAAAATCAGCACATAGATGATCGCGAATTACGCCCCTAGAGCATCTTTTTTCGATTGAATTGTATTCAAAAGGGAAAAGACGGTGCTAAGCCGTTATGTAAATAAGGTGGTAGGCTTTTTTTGCCTGCAACTAGGGTGGTAACGCGATGATCAAAATCGTCCCTTATTTGAAGGGGCGATTTTTTTATGTTTTTAACCTTCACGCCAGTAATGAACTTAAAGGAGAGTATGTAGGATATGGGTATTTTACAAGATCTTGAATTTCGCGGTCTAATTAATCAGCAAACAGATGCTGAGGGCCTTGAGCAATTATTAGAAAAAGAAAGCGTTAAATTATACTGTGGTTTCGACCCGACAGCGGATAGCTTACACATTGGTCATATGTTACCAGTATTAATGTTACGTCGTTTCCAATTAGCTGGTCACCAACCAATCGCACTTGTTGGCGGTGGTACTGGTATGATCGGTGACCCGAGTGGTAAAAAAGCAGAACGTACATTAAATACGAAAGATACAGTTGCTTACTACACAGAAAGCATTAAAAACCAACTTTCAAACTTCTTAGAGTTTGAAAACGTGGACAACCCAGCAACGATGGCTAACAACTACGACTGGCTTGGTAGCTTAGATGTCATTTCATTCTTACGCGATATCGGTAAAAACTTCGGTTTAAACTATATGTTAGCAAAAGATACAGTAGCATCTCGTTTAGAAACTGGTATTTCATTCACTGAGTTCAGTTACATGATTTTACAATCATACGACTTCTTAAACTTATACCAACAACATAATTGCCGTCTGCAAATCGGTGGTAGTGACCAATGGGGTAACATTACAGCTGGTCTTGAATTAATCCGTAAATCAGAAGAAGATGCGAAAGCATTCGGTTTAACAATTCCACTTGTTACAAAATCTGACGGTACGAAGTTTGGTAAAACAGAAGGCGGCGCAATTTGGTTAGACCCAGAGAAAACAACTCCTTACGAGTTCTACCAATTCTGGATCAACACAGATGACCGCGACGTTGTTAAATACTTAAAATACTTCACATTCTTATCTCACGAAGAAATTCTTGAGCTTGAAAAGCAAGTAGCTGAAGCGCCAGAAAAACGTGCAGCACAAAAAGCATTAGGTTCTGAAATGACAAAACTTGTTCATGGTGAAGAAGCATTCGAGCAAGCGATTAAAATTTCAGCTGCATTATTCAGCGGTTCTGTAGCAGAACTGACTGCAAGCGAAATCGAGCAAGGATTCAAAGACGTACCATCTGTAGAACGTACTGCAGAAGATACAGTATTAATCGACTTACTTGTAGAAAGCAAAATCTCTCCATCAAAACGTCAAGCACGTGAAGATGTAACGAACGGCGCAATCTACGTAAATGGTGAGCGTACACAAGCATTAGACTACGTTGTAACAGAAAACGACCGCATCGAAGGTAAATTCACAATCATTCGCCGCGGTAAGAAGAAATATTTCTTAATTCGTTACTAATAAATAAAAAGCTTTGAGGAATTTCCTCAAAGCTTTTTTGTTTTAATCTCCTTTTCGAGTTCATACGGAAATCACATGTAAGCGGTATGATAAACGTATAACAATTAGAAAGGAGTGGTAAAACGAAATGTCACTAGAAGCGTTGATTATTTTTTCTTTGCTAAACGCGGGTCAACTTGCAGAGAATTCGAAGGTTGATATACATAAAGAGCAGAAAGATGCTTATGTATATGTTCAAAAAGAGGAAAATAAATAACTTTAATATATATAAATAAAAGCTACTCGAAGTAACTGTTTTGGTGTCTTCGGTAGCTTTTTAAATCATGAATAAATAGGAATTAATTCTCGCTTAAAATCTTCGTACATTTCAAAGGCAATTTTCATGATTTCTTTGAGTTCATCGTAACTGTGGAAGCATACTGCCGGCAACCTTTCAGAACCATTGGATAATACTTTTACAAACATATCCCATGAATTCCCAACTCTAACTTCACCATTATACCTTGCAGACCAAATGAACTCAACAAGCCCATATTTTAAGCTGATATTGAATCTGAAAGTATAGAAATCCTTGTTCTTTACTTCACCAACAATAAAAAGTTTTCCTTTTTCATAAAACGAGCTTTATAGCCAAGAGACTCAAATACTGCAATTACTTTTTCGTTTTCATAGTTTTCAAATGTGTTTTCTCTATCTGGAAATTGTTTTGATAATGCTTTATATCTCTGAATAAAATCAATTTTCTCAAGTACCTCTTTAATTTCGGGTTCTAAATCATACGCCATCAATTATTCCTCCCTAAATCTAATATCAATATCATATTTTTCTTTTGCTAGCTTGATATATTCATCTATTTTTTTGAATTTTTTATTAGATGTTGGAATCTCTAAAATATGTCTTCCTTCTAGTAACTTTCCCTCCCCTTACAAGAAAATAATACCAATTTAAGGAATGGGTTGTAAATTGAATATTCTAATAATTCTACGGTTAAAGAGATACTAGTTCATTAAGTTTTTTTAATCTTATTCAGATGCTCGGGTGATGAAGAGGTTTTTAAGATTGAATGTAAATAGAAAAAGGGAAGGTATAGAGAATGTACACATAAATACGTTGTAAAAATCATGTTAACAAAAAGAAAGTACAGCAAAGAAAAATGAGTTATGGGGTAGAATGTAGTGTTTTTAAGTGTTAGAAGAAGGTAAACTGGCTAAATTCAGAAATGATAATTCTAATGTTGTATTAGCATTGAAAAGAAATACTAACATTAGAACAAATAGGACAGTATAAAATGAATTAGATAATGAAGAAAGCCGCTCGTTTTTTCGGGGCGGCTTATTCTTTACATGTTTTAGTTTTCTTCTTCTTTGTAATTTAATGCAATCTCTACTATTTCTTCCGGTGTTAAATCCCTAAAATCCCAAAAGATTATATCACTTGGAGCGGGATGAGGTACACCGCTATTATTAAATTGGTTTACGTATTCATTAAGTTCTTCTTCAGGTAATTTAGGATTACAAATCTTTGTTACAAGTTCAATAAGTTCTTCTTTTGTCATTTTGAGTGTCATACTAACCATCCTTTCATAATCATTAACCTTTTTTACCGAAATGATATGAACGATCTAAAACATTTTGATGCATTTTAGGAGAAACAATTATTAAGTTATCGAGATTGTACACATCTCCACCCTGGTGAATTGGTTGTTTATGGTGCAAAATATATTGATTGTGCTGACCATACTTCTCAGATAATGGAGCGAATGGAGCTTTACCCTCTTTCATAAGGTTTATATTTCTTTGGTTAAATTCTGTCGCATAGTCTGAATCAGCAACTGTTTTCCAAAACTCTTTTCTAAAATCATCAAAGGAGTTGAAATTTTTTCCAATTAGCTTATTTCGAATTTCTTGTGGAATAACACCAATTGAACCTTTATTATACATTAGTTTCTTTTGAGTCCCTAAACTTCGTTCAAGATTAAAACTTGAAGTTACTGTTCCTGGAGAATTTCTTTTTTGTGCACTTGAAATCGTAGTCTTTGCAAAATTATAGTAGGCTTGATTCAATTCGCTTTGAGGTATCTTGGTTATGATAGTTCCACCAGAGAAAGCATAAGAAACATCTTTCTTAAAAGATTGTAAAATCTCAGATGCGTGCTTCATTTCTTTTATTAGTGTTACTCCTTTTGTTAATGTACTTGCTCCACTTGATGCTTTTACTCCTTTTATAACAAGTCCTGCTCTACCTAATCCCTTGTCGGCGATTAGACCAATACCTATTTGGGTTAATGCATAAGTAATCCATTGCGTACGGCTCTCTGCATCTCCATTTATCATATCTCGTTTCACGGTACTTGAAAATGTATGCCACATATTTTTCGCCGTTTCATCCAAATGTAAAATCGCATATGTAACATTAATAAAAGTTTCTATATCCATATTCCTTATATTCATATTACTTAAAGTTTCCATGGACTTGATTGCATCTTCAACAGATTTCCCTGTTCCGATTACAGTACCATTCCATATCTTTTTTACTGTTTCGAACATTTCAACTACACTGTCTACCTTATCGCCCCAAGCTTTTTTAATCGCAGATGTTTCTTCTAGCCTACCGCACATTTCTCCATCTTTAATTAAATGATCAGCTTTTCGTTTTTTTTCTTCTGTAATTGCTTGAATAGGACCCGTCCACTCCATATTCAACCCTTGCGTACTAAATGTACCACTTGCAGGACTAAAACCTTTTCCACTTTGAACTTCCGCCAAACCTGTCGCAATGCTAGCGGCTAGTTGGAGTGCAGTATCATAATTATTACTAGAAGTATAATTAAATTCATATAGATGTTCTAATTTTTCTTGCAGTTTTTGCCTCATGACAGTAAAAAGATTTACCATAGCGTCCATACCTGGGATCGGCATAGTTTGGTTGAGCGCTTCTGTACTTGCTATCATTCGATCGATTTCTCGAATTTGTTCTAATATCTCCTGTTCGATAACATCTGTAGAAGCTACCTGTGATTGAAAGTCTCTTGGAAAAGCATCATTTTGACGGATTAATTCTTCGCATAAGTAAATGATTCCTTGTGCTAACGGACGAAAGGTTTGTAAGAAATATGCTTTTGCACTGCTATATGTTTGTCCTTGTAGAACAGTATCCAATGCAAAAGCATTAATAGAATGAATAATTTGTTCCATTCCTTGAATAGTAGCGTTACAGAAAGCGTTCATACTTTCTGTTTGAGCTTTTACTTGACCGAGATACATATTTAAAGACATGAACTTTCCCTCCCCTTACAAGAAAAATAATACCAATTTAAGGAAGTGATTGTAAATGTAATATTCTAATTATTTAGCGAAAAAGGTACTCTTTCATTAAGTTTTATAATCTCATTCGGATGATCTGGTAATGAAGAGGTTTTTTAGTTGAATGTAAATAGAAAAAGGGAAGGTATAGATTATGTACAAATAAATACGTTGTAAAAATAATGTTAAGAAAAGGAGAGTACAGCAAAGAAAAATGAGTTATGGGATAGAATGTAGTGTTTTTAAGTGTTAGAAGAAGGGGGAGGTTTTTATTAATGTGGATAAAAAATGAATGGAATTCTAGAGAGGGGGTTAAGTTTTATTAACTATAGACTTGCAGTTCTTTTTTATTTTGTTACATTGGTCTGTTTCTATGCATATAATCGGGTTATATTCAATAAAAAAAGCCCAGGCTCCTTGATAAACAAGGTTCCTAAGGCTTTTAATACTACTCTTTGCAGAGTACCGAGATTAACGAGAGTAGAACTCTACGATTAATGCTTCGTTGATTTCAGCTGGTAACTCAGCACGCTCAGCGTGACGAGTGTAAGTAGCTTCTAATTTGTCAGCATCGAAAGTTAAGTATTCTGGTACGAAGTTGTTAACTTCGATCGCTTCTTTAACAACAACAAGGCTGTTAGATTTTTCGCGAACGCTGATAGTTTGGTTAGGTTTTACACGGTAAGATGGGATATCTACGCGAGCGCCATCAACCATGATGTGACCGTGGTTTACTAATTGGCGAGCTGCACGACGAGTGCGAGCTAAGCCCATACGGTAAACTAAGTTGTCAAGACGAGCTTCAAGAAGGATCATGAAGTTTTCGCCGTGCTTACCAGGCATTTTACCTGCTTGGTCAAATGTGCGACGGAATTGACGCTCAGTCATGCCGTACATGTGACGAAGTTTTTGTTTCTCTTGTAATTGTAAACCGTATTCTGAAAGTTTCTTACGTTGGTTAGGACCGTGAGGACCTGGTGCGTAAGGGCGTTTTTCTAATTCTTTTCCTGTGCCGCTTAGAGAGATTCCAAGACGACGAGACAGTTTCCAAGCTGGACCTGTATAACGAGCCATAGTTGACTCCTCCTTTAAAAATGTTTTTATTTACGTAAAATAAAAACAGACGTAATCGATATTTACGGGCATTTTGTTTTCATGTACCTTCGCTCCAGCAGCAGGGAGTTACGAGATACACCTCCGTAGAGGAACAAAATACAAACGATAAACTCACATTACAAGGCTGCCTTTTTATTTTACACAAACGCTATTATATCTTTTACCCAGAGTTTCGTCAAGCGAGTACGTTTTTGTTTTATGCATATAAATTTTGGAAATTAATATAAGAAGGAATTTAAAACAATATAAAAGAAGAGATAGAAACACAAATAAAACGCTTACATAAAATGTAGTAAAAACGTTCATCAGTTTTTATTGGTGAATATGCGGGATAAAAACATAAAGGGGATGTTTTTATGAAAAAGAAGCATATGGAGACAGCGTTAATTCATCACGGTTATACACCTGAGGAACATAAAGGAAGTTTAACACCACCTTTATTTCAAACTTCTACATTTACATTTGAGACTGCGCAGCAAGGAGAGGCGAGTTTTGCGGGAGTGGATCCATCTTATATTTACTCACGGCTTGGAAATCCAACTGTGAAATTATTTGAAGAACGTATGGCGGTGTTAGAAGGAGGAGAAGAGGCACTTGCCTTCGGATCTGGTATGGCAGCTATTTCAGCAACTTTAATTGGTTTTTTAAAGGCTGGAGATCATATTATTTGTTCAAACGGATTATATGGGTGTACGTACGGTTTTTTAGAAGTGTTAGAAGAAAAATTTATGATTACGCATTCGTTTTGTGACATGGAGACAGAGGCTAATATTGAAAATAAAATTCGTTCGAATACAAAGCTTATTTTCGTTGAAACACCGATTAATCCAACAATGAAATTAATCAATTTAAAACAAGTGATTCAGGTTGCGAAGCAAAATGGCTTACTTGTCATTGTTGATAATACGTTTTGTTCGCCTTATTTACAAAGACCGCTTGAGCTTGGCTGTGACGCTGTTGTGCATAGTGCGACAAAATATATTGGTGGCCATGGTGACGTTGTAGCGGGTGTAACGATTTGTAAAACGAAAGCGTTAGCTGAAAAGATTCGCCCGATGCGAAAAGATATCGGCGGTATTATGGCGCCGTTTGATGCGTGGTTATTATTACGCGGGTTAAAGACGTTAGCAGTAAGAATGGATCGTCATTGTGATAATGCAGAAAAAATTGTATCGTTCTTAAGAAAACATGATGTGGTAGAAGATGTTTGGTATCCAGAAGGGGAGTTAGCATCTCGTCAAATGAAACGCGGGGGCGGTGTTATTTCTTTTTCAGTAAAAGGCGGAAAAGAAGAGACGCAAGCGTTTATTAATGATCTTCACTTTATTACAATTGCGGTAAGTTTAGGCGATACAGAAACATTAATTCAGCATCCAGCAACGATGACGCACGCTGCGATTCCGGCTGAACTAAGAAAAGAAATGGGCATTTTCGATAATTTAATACGCTTATCGGTCGGTTTAGAATCGTGGGAGGATATCGTTTCTGATTTAGAGCAGGCATTAAAGAAAATATCTACTGTTAATCAATAAAAAAAGAGTGAGTTATCGGTTTTGTACAGGACGTACTAAGTCGATAACTCGCTCTTTTCTTTTTACATATGTTTTAGGAGTGTCTCCACAAACTTTTCTAAATAGCGCTGATCTACTTCATCAAAACGATTTTTTTCAGGACTATCAATGTCAAGTACACCAATGACAGCTCCTTCTTTCACAATCGGTACAACGATTTCCGAATTAGAAGCACTATCGCAAGCGATGTGACCTGGGAATTGGTGAACGTCCGCTACAAGCTGAGTTGTTTTCGTTTCAGCTGCTACGCCGCAAACGCCTCGTCCAAATGGAATGCGTACGCAAGCAGGCATTCCTTGGAACGGTCCAAGGACAAGCTGATTTCCTTCTGTTACATAAAAGCCAACCCAATTAACGCGATCTAAAAATTGGTTTAATAATGCGGACGCATTTGATAAGTTTGCGACTACGTTTGATTCGCCAGTTAATAACGCATCCAGTTGTTTAATTACTGTCTCATATTGCTGCACGCGAGATCCTGCATAACTTTCTTTAGTAAACATGGAAACAGCTCCTTTTTTATCGAGATGTGTAAAATATTAGCAAAATACGATGTATTTCACATGACTTTGTCGATAGAAAATTAAAGGAATTTGTCTTAAAAGTCAAGAAATTTAAACTATAGCTGTTCATTGAGAGGAAGTGAGCGCATGAAGCAGACGAAACAAAAAGTAATTGATGCGGCAATATCGTTGTTTAATACGAAAGGTTATGATG
This sequence comes from Bacillus sp. CH_48, assembly GCF_038008465.1. Lineage (NCBI taxonomy): Bacteria > Bacillati > Bacillota > Bacilli > Caryophanales > Bacillaceae > Bacillus > Bacillus sp. CH_48. The sequence continues at coordinate 2,332,682 of NZ_JBBOZF010000001.1, forward strand.
GAACGTCGGTGCGAGACATTGCAAAGCGAGCGGATGTGAATGTAGCGAATATTTCATATTATTTTGCTGGGAAGCAAGGTTTATTAGAACAGCTTATTACTGATTTTTTAGAAGGGTATATTCATGTGATTGAAATTTCGTTTGAACAGAGAGAGTATTTGTCGGCTAAAGATGTGATGGTGCAAATGGTGCGTGGGATGTTACGATATCAATTTGAAAATAGAGAACTAACACGTTTCTTCTACCGAGAGCTTTCGCTTGATACGACATTAATTCGTGAAGTGATGACCGTTTATTTTTCTAAAGAAAGATATTATATAGAGCAAATTATTAGGCAAGGACAAATAAAACAAGAATTTCAGAAAGTATCATTTACAATGTTTATGACGCAATTAAAAGGCATGATAAATATGCCGTTTTTATATCCACAATATATATCAGAAGTACTGCATTCTTTCCCGTCTGAGACATTTTTCATAGAAATGTACACGAAAGAGATTGAGCAATGGATGGAACAAGCATTATGTAAAGCGAATATGTACCATGAATGGCCAAGAGCTGTTCATATGTGAAGAATCCCCACCTAACGAACTGAGGTGGGGAGTTTTATGTTTATTTTTCTTTGCCATAAATTGTTACATAATAGCGCGATAATTGTTAACGTTGCTCCAGCGATTTCAATTTTATCGACTGTATAACCTCGAAAGATAGAACCGATCAGTGCAAGAATAGGAACTAAATTCATAAATAATATGCCGTTAATAGATGAAATATAGCGATTTCCCATATTCCAGCAAAATACAGCGATAACTCCTGCGATAATCGACATATAAAAGAGCTCAAAACGAACGCTCACAACTTTACGCAGTGACGGCATAGTAACTATATTTGTGTACGTTAAGAAAGTAACAATAACGATGAGTGAAATGGAGCCAAATAAACAAGTTAATGTCGTGTACCTAAGTGGTGACCAGGATTGAAAACGAGCACCTCCGTTTGTATAAATGACCCAGCAAGTAACGCCGCATAGCATTAATATGTTTGTCGATAAGTGGCTTGCAGCTCCAAATAATAAGTGAATATTTCCTTTTGAAATGACAAGCATCACACCAAGTAATGCAACGAACATACAAAGAAATGTGTAGTTTTGTGGGCGACGATTTTTCGTTACCCATTGCAGTGATAAGGCGATCAGTGGCATAAGAGACTGAATCATAGCTGCATGAATTGCTCCGGAAGGTCCAGCAAGTTGTTGTCCGTAGAAAACGAGAAAACCATATCCTGCGAAACCGACTGTCCCGTAAAAGAACAGAGAAAGTGTTCTTTTTTCTAAGCGGAGTGAAGTCTTCCCTTCAGTAATTAATAGCAAAATAAGAAAAATAATAGCTGCTGATCCATAGCGAATCGTTGTGAAGAAGAACGGATCGATAAATTGCAGAGCATTTGCCATTACAGGAAACATAAATCCCCAGGCAGTGACGGCGAGTAAGCATAGAAAGGATCCGAGTAGCATTTGTTTTTTGTTCAAGAGTATCTTTCCCCTTTGCATTTCGTTATAGTAAGTTGATGAAATAAGTATAAAGAGTAATTGTTTATAGGAGGAAATATCGATTTCTTATAACGGTTATAACTTTTTGTTAGAGGTGTGTACGATGGATTTGGAGGCAGTACGATCGTTTATCGAAGTGAAGCATACGCGAAGTTTATCAAAGGCAAGTAAAATTTTACATATATCTCAACCAGCGCTTAGTAAGCAAATTCAAAAGTTAGAAGCGGATTTAGAGGTTACTTTACTTAAGCGTTCTGCGCAAGGAGTGGAGTTAACGGAGGCAGGAGAGTTATTTATAAAAAGAATGCTACCGATTTTGGAACAAATAAATGAAGTGAAAACAGAAATGAGGGGGTATCAAGAGAACCGAAAGTTTTCAATTGGTATACTACCGAGTTTAGCAGAGCATTACATATTAGAGTGTAAAGATGTATTAGGTGATGAGTTCGAAGTAGAGTGGCAAATCGGACATACGGAAGTATTAAGAGATTTATTTAAAGCGCGGGAGATCGACGCGATGTTCATCGATTCAGTAGTAGAAGGTGCTACGTATATAAAAGAAGTGCAACAAGAGAAAATTGTTTGTGTCATTTCAAATAATCATCCGTATAAAGAGAAGAAAGTCATTCAAATAGAAGAGCTGCAAAATGAAAAATTAATTGTATATCCAGAAATATGCGATGTAAGGAAAATGATTATGAACATGTTTCATGAGATAGGTGTAAAACCAACTATAGCTGTGGAAACATCTTACGCAGAACCGATGCTTGCAATGGTAAAAGCTGGCCTTGGCATTACTTTACTTCCAGAAAGGGCAGTAGAGCAGTCTGTAAGGCAGGGAAATGTACATGGAATTTCTGTTGAACCACCACTCATGCGGAAAATTTATTTCGTATCTCATACGAAAGATTGTTTGTTATTACAATCATTTGAGGATAGGTATTGAGGTAGGCGGAATATTGAGAAAGATTACAATCGCATTGAAAGAAACATGAAATTTTAAAAAAAACTAGGTCAAAAACAAGCCATTACATGGTATGATTAGTACATTGTTAGTTGTTAAATATAGGGGAATTCCCTTTTTATACATAATGCCTTCCATTTCATAAACGGAACGGACAAAAAAAGAGATATAACTAGGAGGCTTTTTTGCATGGATTCTATCCTGACGATCGTTATCATTGTAGTAAGCTCTATTCTAGTGCTGCTCATGATAGAGCTTGTGATAAGAAATCGTTCATATAAAGATATTGAAGCACTGGAGCAGTGGAAACAAGAGATAAAAGATAAACCTGTGGCAGATGAACTAAAACGGGTAAAAGATTTAAACATGACGGGTCAAACAGAAGAACTGTTTGGTAAATGGCGTGAAGAATGGGATGAAATTGTATCAACAACCCTTCCGAAAGCGGACAAAGATTTAGCGCAAGCGCGAAAATTCGCCTCGCAATTCTCCTTCCGAAAAGCAAAGCATGCGATGAACGAATCCATAAGTGGTTTAGATGACGCTGATAATCGTATTACAGGTGTTTTAAATGAATTACAGCAATTGTTAGAAAGCCATGAGAAAAATAGCTCGGAAATTGAAGGATTACGTGATACATATCGTAGTATGAAAAAGAGTGTTCTTGCTCATAGACATATGTATGGAGCAGCAGAGCAGAAAATCGAAGAGATGCTAGACGCTGAATCTAATAAATTTAAAAGCTTTGAAGAAGCAACAGATAATGGTGACTACTTAAAAGCGAGAGAAATTGTTATTAGTTTAGAAGAAGGTTTAGCAAGTTTAGAAATCATTATTCACCAAATTCCAGATTTATTAGTAGAATGTCAAGCGACGCTACCAGTTCAACTGGAAGATTTATTACAGGGTCATAATGATATGGTAAGACAAGGTTATGTATTAGAGTATTTGGAAATCCCTAAAGAAGTTCGTGATATGACGACACAACTAAACACATGTTTAATGGATATACAGGAGCTTCATATAACAGAAGCGGCTGAAAAAGTGGAAGACTTAAAAACTCGTTTAGATGGTTTCTATGATCAACTTGAGCAAGAGGTACATGCGAGACATTATGTGGAGCAAAAAACACTTTCTGTTTATGAAGACTTAGAAGAAATGCGTATCGAAACGATTGAAACGAAAACAGAAACACAACTTGTTAAACAAAGCTATCAATTGCAAGATAAGGATATTGAGTCTCAAAAAGTAATTGAAAAGCAAATGCACATTTTAACGAAACGTTTTGAAATGCTACAATTACGCGTTGCTGAACAAGATATTGCCTTCTCTATTATTCGTGAGGAATTAGAAGAGGTTTATGAGCAATGTGAAACGTTAAAAATACTTCATGCAGAATATAAAGAAATGCTGCAAACGATGCGTAAAGAAGAATTTGAAGCGCGTGAGAAGTTACAAGAAATGCGAAATACTATTTTCGAAACGAAACGCTTTATGCAAAAGTCGAATTTGCCAGGTCTTCCAGAGAGTATTATGGAAGATTTAAAAAGAGGGCAAATGGCAATGCAAGCTGTATATGAACAATTAGAAGTGAAGCCGTTAAATATGAACGCTGTAAATAGCAGTTTAGAAGAAGCATACACAACTGTGAACGGTGTAGCTGAAATGACAGAAGAGTTAATTGGACAAGCGTATTTAGTTGAAAAATTAATTCAATACGGTAACCGTTACCGCAGTCATGATGAGAGCCTTGCAGAAAGCTTAAATTATGCGGAGAAATTATTCCGTGAATATCAATACGATGCAGCTTTAGAACAAGCGGCTTCTGTACTAGAGCAACTTGAACCTGGTGTTGTTCAAAAAATAGCTGAATATGTAGACAATGAACAAACCCTTTCATAAAAGGGTTTGTTTTTTTGTGTAATTTTGCAGACGATGTTGCTATAATGAATAGCGGAATACAGTAAGGTTATTCGTTTCAAAATAAAGTGAAACTGTAATCAGTGGGGGGGATTCATCCTCCACTGATTACTAGTTGAACCAATCGGGCATTTACGGGCAGTTGATCTCCTACCTAACTTCTTTGCTCTAGTTGAACTTTGAGGTGAGAGTCTTACTGCCCGTTAATGCGGGGTAAAGTGAAACTGTAATCAGTGGGGGTATCTCACTAATTATTATTATTCACTAATCGGGATAAAACGGAACCTTTGCGTAGTCTTAGCGTAATGACACGTATTTATGATATGATTATATGATGTGATAGCGCTGAAAGGGGAAGAACGATGATCTATTTTGATAATAGTGCGACGACGAAGCCATATCCAGAAGCTCTTCAATCGTACGTGACGGTTGCTGGGAAATATTTTGGTAATCCTTCTTCTATTCATTCGCTTGGAGGAGAGGCAGAGCGTCTATTAACACAATCAAGAACGATTGCAGCGCAGCTTCTTCACGTTAAACCTTCTGAAATTATTTTCACATCAGGTGGAACGGAAGGGAACAACCTTGCGATTAAAGGGATAGCGATGAGGAATCGTTCGCGCGGCAAACATATCATTACAACAAATATTGAACACGCGTCTGTGTTTGAGGCATATAAGCAATTAGAAGAACTCGGATTTGATGTAACATATTTACCGGTTAACGAGCATGGTGTTGTATCGGTAGAGGATGTAAAACGAGCACTTCGTGAAGATACGATTCTTGTATCAATTATTCATGTGAACAACGAAACTGGAGCAATTCAGCCCGTTGCTGAAATTGGAACGTTATTATCGAATCATCCGAAAATAAGATTCCATGTAGATCATGTACAAGGGATAGGAAAAGTACCGCTTGATTTATATGCTTCTCATATTGATCTTTGCTCAATATCTGGACATAAATTCCACAGTGTAAAAGGAACGGGTCTTCTTTATATACGTGATGGCGTAAGATTAGATCCGATTTTATCAGGTGGTCAACAAGAGCTTAAGTATCGCTCTGGTACAGAGAATTTACCTGGCATTGTAGCGATGGTGAAAGCACTTCGCATGACAATGGAACAAGTGAAAGAAAAGGTAGCTCATTTGCAAGGTTTACAAGCGGAGCTTGTCAGCTTCTTTAAAGAGATGGAAGATGTGACGATTAATACATCGCTTGCATATGCAGCACCGCACATTTTAAATGTATCATTTGTTGGTTTAAAACCAGAAGTAGTCGTTCATGCTTTAGAAGAACACGGTGTATATGTGTCAACGAAATCAGCTTGTTCTTCAAAAGCAAATGAAGTAAGCAGAGTGTTAGTGTCGATGGGAGTGCCGCATGCAGCAGCTGCAAGCGCTATTCGTATTAGTTTGGCACCAGATAACACGATGGAAGAAGTAAAACAATTTGAAGGTATTGTAAAAGAGACAATGCCAAAATTATATGAAGTGATGAGGTAAAGAAATATGATGACATATGAATATATTTTAGTGCGTTACGGAGAAATGACGACAAAAGGTAAGAACCGTTCTAAATTTGTAAGCACATTAAAAGATAACGTGAAGTTCAAACTGAAAAAGTTCCCAAACATTAAAATTGATGCAACGCATGACCGTATGTACATCCAGTTAAACGGTGAAGATCATGAGGCAATCTCTGAAAGGTTGAAAGACGTATTTGGTATTCATAAGTTTAACTTAGCGATGAAAGTACCATCAGAATTAGAAGACATTAAAAAAGGTGCATTAGCAGCTTTCTTACAAGTAAAAGATGATGTGAAAACATTTAAAATTACAGTGCATCGTTCTGATAAGCGCTTCCCAATGAAGACGATGGAGTTACTTCCAGAAATCGGTGGGCACATTTTAGAAAATACAGAGGATATAACAGTAGATGTTCATAATCCAGATGTGAATGTACGTATAGAAATTCGCAGTGGTTATAGTTATATTATGTGTGGTGAGCACATGGGAGCTGGCGGTTTACCAGTTGGCGTTGGTGGAAAAGTAATGGTACTTCTTTCTGGTGGTATTGATAGCCCGGTAGCAGCGTACTTAACGATGAAACGCGGCGTATCTGTGGAAGCAGTTCACTTCCATAGCCCACCTTTCACAAGTGAGCGTGCAAAACAAAAAGTAATCGATTTAGCACAAGGGTTAACGAAATACTGTAAACGTGTAACGCTGCACCTTGTTCCGTTTACAGAAGTGCAAAAAACGATTAATAAAGAAATCCCATCTAGCTATTCAATGACGGTTATGCGCCGTATGATGATGCGTATTACAGAGCAGATTGCTGAGGAGCGTAACGCACTTGCAATTACGACTGGTGAAAGTCTTGGACAAGTAGCAAGCCAAACATTAGATAGCATGCATACGATTAACGAAGTAACAAACTACCCAGTTATTCGTCCGCTTATTACGATGGATAAATTAGAAATTATTAAAATTGCTGAAGAAATCGGCACGTATGATATTTCAATTCGTCCATACGAAGATTGCTGTACAGTATTCACACCAGCTAGCCCGGCGACGAAGCCGAAGCGTGAAAAAGCAAATCGATTTGAAGCGAAATACGATTTCACACCGTTAATCGAAGAAGCTGTAGCGAACAAAGAAACAATGGTATTACAAACGGTTGAAGTAGTGGCGGAAGAAGAAAAATTTGAAGAACTTTTCTAAAACCATAAATTACCATATCTAAAACGTGTATGAAGTCATGTTGTTTATCACACTCTATACTCACAAGGAGGTGATACAACATGTCACGTAGCACAAATAAATTAGCGGTTCCTGGTGCTGAATCAGCATTAGACCAAATGAAATACGAAATCGCTCAAGAGTTTGGTGTTCAACTTGGAGCTGATGCAACAGCTCGCGCTAACGGTTCTGTTGGTGGTGAAATCACTAAACGTCTAGTTTCACTAGCTGAGCAACAATTAGGCGGTTACCAAAAATAATCCCATATGATGGCTTAGAAAGAGCGGGTTCTCTCGCTCTTTCTTTTTGTTGTTCATATTAGTATAAATTCATTTCGACAAAAGCATAAAAAAATTGTCAAAAGAAGAGGGTTCAAAATTTACTGAAAATTCTTTATTATATAAGGGAGGCATAAAGAAAAAGGAGGATGTTTATGAAGAGAGAGGAATTGTTGGCACCACCATCTTATAATTTAGTTTCAGAAATAGAGAAATATACAGACGATAAAGAGAAGCTTGCTTTAATTTGGCAAGATGATAAAGGGAATAGACGAGAAGTTACATATTTTGAATTAATGCAAGGTGCAAATAAAATTGGAAACGCTTTTATAAAAAGTGGCTTACAAAAAGGGGACAAGCTCCTTATTATGATGCCGCGTTTAATTGAAGCGTACATGACGTATATCGCTGCGATTAAAGCAGGATTTGTCGTAATTCCAAGTTCGGAAATGTTGCGTAAAAAAGATATCGAATATCGAATTGGACATGGCGAAGTAAAAGCGATAGTAAGCTATGAGCCGTACATTGGACAGTTTGATGATATAGAAGCAATGGAATCTCTTCAAAAATTCGTCCTGAGCGAGCAGTCAGTAGACGGATGGATCAATTTAAAAACAGCATTAGAAACAGAAAGTGACATGTTAGAAATGGCGAAAACAGATAAAGAAGATATGGTCTTTTTATCTTACACGTCAGGGACGACAGGAAACCCGAAAGGTGTCGTTCATACTCACGCGTGGGCATACGCTCATTTACGTACAAGCGCCCCGAATTGGCTCGGAATTGAAGAGAATGATGTTGTATGGGCAACGGCTAGTCCAGGGTGGCAAAAGTGGATTTGGAGCCCGTTTTTAGCAACTCTCGGTTCAGGGGCAACAGGATTTGTGTACAACGGCAAGTTTGAACCGAAAACGTATTTAAATTTATTAGACGATAATAAGGTGAATGTGCTTTGTTGTACACCGACTGAGTATAGATTAATGGCAAAGGTAGAAGATTTAAGCCAGTACAATTTAGAGGCGTTACATAGCGCTGTATCCGCAGGTGAGCCGTTAAATAGAGAAGTTATTGGAACGTTCCAAAAGCACTTTGATATTACAGTAAGAGACGGCTATGGGCAAACGGAAAATACACTACTTGTTGGTGTAATGAAAGGGATGGATATTAGACCAGGATCAATGGGGAAACCAACGCCAGGTAACCACGTCGATATCGTAAATGAGGAAGGTATCCCAGTTAAAGTAGGCGAAGTTGGTGATATTGCAGTTCACATTGAAACGCCGGCACTCTTTAAACAATATTATAAAGACGATGAGCGTACAGCGATGCAATTCCGCGGTGATTATTATATTACAGGTGATAAAGCGAAGAAAGATGAAGATGGCTACTTCTGGTTTGAAGGGCGTGGTGATGATATCATTATTAGCTCTGGTTATACAATCGGGCCGTTTGAAGTAGAGGATGCGCTTGTAAAACATCCTTACGTAAGAGAATGTGCGGTTGTCGCAAGTCCTGATGAAATTCGCGGAAGTGTCGTGAAGGCATTTATCGTATTAAGAGAGAATATAGAAAAGAACGAAGAAACATTAATTCCAACACTCCAACAACACGTCAAAGAACTCACTGCACCATATAAATACCCTCGCAAAATTGAATTTGTAGATGAACTACCAAAAACGATTTCTGGAAAAATTCGCCGTATTGAACTTAGAAAACAAGAGATGGAGATTCCGTCAAAATAATTTTGAAAACAGTGAAGTAAATAGTTGAATGAAATGCAAAACAATGATAATATAAAAACGAACACAAGTTCGATTTTATAAACTTAAAAAAGAGGTGTCCGTATGATTTTAGGTATTAATCCGTACTTAGTTTTAGATGGTAGTGGGCAAGAAGCTGTACAGTTTTATAAAGAGGTTTTAGATGCAAAAGTAGAAGTCATGCAAACTTTTGGTGACATGCCTGAAAATCCAGAATACCCGATTCCAGCTGAAGCGAAAGAGCGCGTTTTACACGCTACTTTAAAAGTTGGTAATACGGATCTTATGATTTCTGATACATTCCCAGGTCAAGGGCATGCAATCGGATCTCAAGTAACAATCGCAATTCAAATTAGTAATGCAGAAAAAGCAAAAGAAGTATTCGATAAGTTACAAGAAGGTGGAGAGGTTATCATGCCACTTCAAGAAACATTCTGGAGCCCAGCATACGGACAAGTAAAAGATAAATTTAATATTGAATGGCAAGTTACAACGTCTACTACTGAACAAAAGTAATTTTTAGAAAAGCACCATGTTTTGAAATGGTGCTTTTTTTTATACAATAAAATAAAGGAGATGGGATATATGAGAGAAATTTGGTATGGCGGCACCATTTACACAATGCGAGAAAAGAATGAAAAAGTAGAAGCTATTTATGTTGAAAATGGCATAATCGTTGATGCTGGGAGTAAGGAAGAATTAGAAAGTAGATATTCAAACGTTAAGTTGCAGGACCTAAAAGGAAAAACAATGATTCCGGGTCTCGTTGATAGCCATATGCATCTTATTGGGCATGGGGAGAGATTACTCCGTCTAGATTTATCAAATTGTACATCTTATGGTGAAGTGCTTACTCTTGTTCAGAAGCGAGTGGAAGAAGCACCAAAGGGATCTTGGGTTATTGGAGAAGGATGGAATGAAAATAACTTTACAGATACGAAAGATGTTCATGCGCGTGATTTAGATGAAATTTCGAAAGAACATCCCATTTTATTAAAGCGAGTTTGTCGTCACGTTACATGGGTGAATTCATACATATTGCAAGAAGCGAACATAACAGAAGCGACGCAAAATCCAAAAGGCGGGAAAATTGGCAGGGATTCATCAAATAAGTTAACAGGACTTTTATATGAACAAGGGCAAGAATTAATTAAACACGTTCAGCCAGAAATTGATGAAGCTTATTTACAAAGAGCTCTGCAAACAGCGATTAAAGATTGTTGGCAATATGGACTTGTTGGCGGGCATACGGAAGATTTAAATTACTATGGTGGCTTTAGAAAAACGCATAATGCGTTTTCTCACGTTATAAAAGAAATGCCATTTAAAGCACATTTGCTCGTTCATCATGAAGTAGCACAAGAACGAAAAGAATATGAAAATGAACATTATATTGAATTTGGGGCAATGAAAATTTTTTCTGACGGTTCTTTTGGCGGAAGAACAGCATTATTAAGTGAACCGTATGAAGATGCGAAGGAAACGAATGGGGTTGCAATTTTCTCACGTGAAGAACTTGCAGAATTAGTGAAGAAAGCACGAGACTTACATATGCCAGTTGCGATTCATACTATCGGTGACTTATCGCTTGAATATGTCATTAATGCACTCGAATTATATCCACCAGCAAAAGGGTTACGTGACCGTATTATTCATTGTCAGCTTGCTCGTGAAGAGTTGATTGAAAGAATGAAAAACTTGTCGGCTATTATCGATATACAGCCGGTCTTTCTTTCCTCAGATTTCCCGTCAGTCATTGAAAAACTAGGCGAGCGTCGTCTTCGTTATGCATACGCTTGGAAGACGTTACTGGAAGCAGGATTACGCTGCAACGGTGGGTCTGACGCACCAATTGAACAAGTGAATCCATTTTTAGGCATATATAGCGCTGTTACACGTAGAAGTTTTATTGACGATGTATGCTATATGCCTGAGGAAAGATTAACGGTATATGAGGCTGTTTCTCTATTTACAACAGGAAGTGCCTATGCAATCGGAAAAGAAGCGAAGCGAGGGCAAATTATAAAAGGATATGAAGCAGACTTTACGATATTAGACCGTAATATTTTTGAAATTGAGGCAGAAGAAATGAAAGAAGTACAAGCAGAAATGACCGTAATAGATGGCCAAGTTGTCTATAGAAAAGGTATGTAAAAATATATGAGCGATTATTGAAATATATCGACTTACCGACAAAAATAGCAACTAATAGTTAGAGAAATAAACAACCGCAGAATTATGGAATTCCATAATTCTGCGGTTATTTTAATTCTATAAAAACGTTCTTTGTACTTTTTCCCAGAAAGAGTTGTTTTTTAATTTAACTGTTTTAATTTGTTTATCGCTTAAGCGTACAACAGCTTTTTCCACTTGTTTAATGCTAAGCGCTTCGTTATCCATGCCGATAACAGGATAATCGTTACCGTCTGGTCTTAGTTTTAAAGTTAATGTACGTTCGTGATTTAAAATGAACGGTGAACCGAGCGTACGGTAAGTGTTGTTGTTTAAAGATGCTAGTTCGCTTACTTGGAAACATGGAATAAGTGGGTCAACAACTGCACCATGCAATGATTTATTGTAAGCTGTACTTCCTGTTGGGGTAGAAACTACTAAACCGTCCCCTCTAAATGTTTCGAAGTATAAATCATCAACGTGAACATCTACAACGAATGTTTTAATAATGCTAGAACGTAATGAGAACTCATTTAAACAATAGAAAGATGTACCATGATCTACATCTACCTGAATTGTTGGATATTTGCGCACTTCAATTTCATTTTTTGTAATTTCTTGAAGGGCTGTATCAATGTGATCAATGTGAAAATCGCAGTAGAACGAAGTTTCATCTTTCGTAGAAATCCCTGCGTATAAGCAATCTTCTCTAAAACCAGTTTTACGAACGGCTTGTAAGAAGGTTGCATCATCTCCAACACTGACGATAGCGTTTGCATTTTTTGGATGATCTAATATGGTAAATCCATTCTCTTCTAAAATACGATAGATTGGTTTCATTTTTTCAACGAGCGTTGCTTTGTCATCACCATAAAAGAAAAATAAATTGCGACGATCTGCCATTATGTATCCCTCCACTGCAGTTAAATTTTCTGTTTTTCGTGCTGCATATCATTAGAGTCCGTTCCCTGATGATATGTTCAAATAATATATTTCGATATAAATTGTCAAAATACCTTTTTATTTTTAGAAAAATTTTTATATTCAATCTTATAAAATTCTGTTTAACGATGAATAAACTTGTCGATAATGGGTATGGAGTGAAAGGATGATACGTATGAAGTGGCTCGTAATTGGAATAATAATTCTTCTCCTTTTTATTTTGCTTATACTATTGTCGAAAATATCGCTTAAGGTGACATTTTTATATTCAGAAATGGAAAAGCAATGTTTATTTCAAGTGAAAATATGGATGATTCGATATACATTTGATGTGTTGGAAAGAATTGAAAAACAGCAGAAAAAGACAGGACAGAAAATCGAAAAAGCTGAAGAGGACGGCGGACTAGATAATAAAATTATGGCGCAACTTGACAGTATTGGGGAACTGATAAAAAGGCTTCAAAAAGTTCATACTATCGTTAAAGATTTTCTCAAACGAGTGAAAATCAATGGTTGGAAATGGCATACGCAAATTGGAGCAGGCGACGCAGCTAGTACTGGAATTGTCACTGGATATGCATGGGGGACAAAAGGTATGGCTGCTGGAGTTGTCGGACAATATATGCATATTGTCGATGTACCAGAATTTGAAATTACTCCTGTTTTTCAAGGGAAGGGATTTGCATCAAGATGCGAGTTAACAGCATCTTTTCGTATATTCCGCACTATAAAAACAGCGATGAAATTGCTCATATTTATGAGGCAGCAAAAATCTGGTATGACAGAAAAATCTGTTCAAGCATAGGGGGGATATAGAATGGACCATCCAATTCAAGGTTTAATGACAACAGCAATGCAGCATTTAAAACAAATGACTGATGTAAATACAATTGTTGGTGACCCAATTAAAGCGGCAGATGGAAGTGTAATTCTTACTGTTTCGAAAGTAAGTTTCGGATTTGCTGCTGGTGGAAGTGAATTTGGTAGAGTAGAACATTCAGGCCGTCATCCATTTGGCGGGGGAAGTGGTGGAGGAGTTTCTATTAATCCTGTTGCCTTTCTTGTTATAAACGGAGATGGTGTGAAAGTATTGCACTTAGATAAACAAACACACGTCATCGATAAAATAATTGAATTAGCGCCACAAGCTGTTGATAAAGTGAAAGAAATGATGGATAAACGAAAAGAAGATGATCCTGAATTTCAAATTTAACGAATAAAGAAGCTAATCAATAGGTTAGCTTCTTTTATTTTTTTGTAAATAAAGCGATTTTATTTGCATTATCGATAGGGACAAACTATCATTTACATTGTACATATTTTGTTTAAATAAGGGAGGATTTTCAAGTGGCAAACGTAACTTTTAAAGGTAATCCAATGACTTTAGTTGGAACAGAAGTTAAAGTTGGCGATCAAGCGCCAAACTTCCAAGTATTAGCAAACGACTTATCTCCAGTAAGTTTAGAAACATACAAAGGCGAAGTAAAATTAATTAGTGTTGTACCTTCAATCGACACAGGTGTGTGTGATGCACAAACACGTCGTTTTAACCAAGATGCAGCAGGTATTGAAAACGCGAGAGTATTAACAATTAGCGCTGATTTACCATTCGCTCAAAAACGCTGGTGTGCAGCAAACGGTTTAGAAAATGTTGTAACACTTTCTGACCACCGTGACCTTTCATTCGGTGAAGCTTACGGCTTAGTAATGAAAGAACTTCGTTTACTTGCTCGTGCAGTATTCGTAGTAGATAGCAATGACAAAGTAGTTTACGTAGAATACGTAGGCGAAGGTACAAGCCATCCAAACTATGAAGCAGCATTAGAAGCAGCTAAATCTGCAAAGTAATGTGAAGGAAATGACCTCTTATAAAGAGGTCGTTTTTTCTCATATATCGCTGCGTAATGTTGCCGATATATGAGAAAAAACGTTATATCATATATAACTTGAGAGGGAGCTCTTTACAGGAGGTCGCTTTTTCTTTTTGGAAAAAATCACTTTGTGGTATGATATAAGTTATGTGTAAAAGAGAGAAGGAGGAATGTACGTGAGTCAGACAGTGGAAACATTATTTTCTATTTTTGATTCTTCTGCGGTAGTTTTACGTAAAGAATTAGATGTGACATATTTAGAGGCGCTTGTAGAAACAGGTGATAACTTGTTTGAGGGAGCGATTTTACAAGAGGAATTATCCGAATCGGCAATTGAAAGGCTGAATCGTGAATATAGTACGTTTAATGAAGAAACATATAAAGGTGAAGAAATTCGTAAAGCATTTCAGTTAGCCATCTTAAAAGGAATGAAAGAAGGCGTACAAGCGAATCATGAAATGACGCCTGATGCAGTTGGGATGTTCATGAGTTACTTATTCCATAAATTTATGCAAGGTCAAAACGAAATTACAGTTTTAGATCCTGCAATTGGAACAGGAAATTTAATGACTACAGTGTTTAATAGCGCCAAAGAAGGACTAACAATGAGTGGATTTGGTGTAGAAGTGGATGAAGTGCTAATTAAACTTGCTTTAGTAAATGCAAATTTACAGAAGCATGCAATCGAATTCTTCCATCAAGATGGACTAGCACCACTTTATATCGATCCAGTTGATGCAGTCGTTTCAGACTTACCGATTGGTTACTATCCAAACGAAATCGGTGCCAGTGAATATAAATTAAAAGCAGATGAAGGAATGTCGTATGCTCATCACTTATTTATTGAACAAAGTGTGAAACATACGAAAGAGGGCGGGTACTTATTCTTCTTAGTACCAAACTTCATTTTTGAAAGTGACCAGGCACCAAAATTACATGCATTTATTAAAGAAACATGCTTTATTCAAGGGTTATTGCAGCTTCCTGTTTCCATGTTTAAAAACGAGAAAAATGCAAAAAGTATATTTGTTCTCCAAAAGAAAGGCTCTAATGTAACAATGCCAAAACAGGCGTTATTAGTGGAGTTGCCTAAATTCTCTAACATGAAGGCGATGGAGAACATTATGGATCAATTAAATACTTGGTTTGCAACACATAAATAAAGCTGGGTATATGTAACAGAGTTAGTGATTCATGTAGTACAGTTTTATATAATATGTCATATTTTTTAATATATACTAGATTTAACTGAATTTTTTTGAAATCTGTAATATATATTTTTTCTTGGTGTTACAATTTTTTCACTTGAAATATATGTCGGACGATGTTTAAATTAAAATCGTGAGTATAAAATTTGCTAATGATGAAACGTTTTCATATTTAGTAAATTTGATTAGATAAAATCGAGCGGTTTGTGGAAACATCCACACAACTACCAAGAGAAAAAGGGGCGAAAGACTAGATGTCAAAAATCATCGCGATTAACGCAGGAAGCTCTTCCTTAAAATTCCAATTATTTGAAATGCCAAGTGAAACAGTATTAACAAAAGGTTTAGTAGAACGTATCGGTTTAGAAGATAGTATCTTCACTATTACTGTAGATGGCGAAAAACAAAAAGAAATTACAAACATCCCAGATCACGCAGTAGCAGTTAATATGCTTCTTAAAAAATTAACTGAAAACGGAATCGTTAAATCTCTAGATGAGATTGGCGGTATCGGTCACCGTGTTGTTCACGGCGGCGAAAAATTTGCTGACTCTGTTTTAATTACTGATGAAGTATTAGCTGATATCGAAGAATTAAGCGATTTAGCACCACTTCATAACCCAGCAAACGTTGTTGGTATTAAAGCATTCCGAGAAGTATTACCAAACGTACCAGCAGTAGCAGTATTCGATACAGCATTCCACCAAACAATGCCGGAATCTGCATTCCTATACAGCTTACCATATGAGTACTATGAAAAATTCGGCATCCGTAAATACGGTTTCCACGGAACTTCTCATAAATATGTAACTGAGCGTGCGGCTGAATTATTAGGTCGTCCAATTGAAAGCTTAAGCTTACTTTCTTGTCACTTAGGTAACGGTGCAAGTATCGCAGCAGTAGAAGGCGGTAAATCTATCGATACTTCTATGGGCTTCACTCCACTTGCTGGTGTAACAATGGGTACACGTTCTGGTAACCTTGACCCTGCGTTAATTCCATACATCATGGAAAAAACAGGCCAAACAGTAGAAGAAGTAGTTAACGTATTAAACAAGAAGAGTGGTATGTTAGGTCTTACTGGTTACTCTAGTGACCTACGTGACATCATTGCGAAAGAAGAAGAAGGCGACCACCGTGCGAAAGTAGCACTTGATGTATTCGTAAGCCGTATCCACAAATACATCGGTTCTTACACAGCTCGTATGAAAGGTGTAGACGCAATCATCTTTACAGCTGGTGTAGGTGAAAACAGTGCGATTATTCGTGAGCGCGTATTAGAAGGCCTTGAGTACATGGGCGTATACTTCGATGTAAAACGTAATAACGTATTCGGTGAAGAAGCATTCATCAGCTTCCCACACTCTCCAGTAAAAATTATCGTAATTCCAACTGACGAAGAAGTTATGATTGCTCGTGACGTACTACGTCTTGGAGATATTGGTTAATATATAAAAAGAAAGACGAGATCCTATAGGATTTCGTCTTTTTTCTTTTGGATGTATTTTAAAATTCCATCCGGATATAATACTTTTTCTTTCTGAATGAATGCCTTAATAGGAATCCATTTCGCATACGTTACTGCTTGCTCATCTTGTATATTTAATATTTCCATTTCATATAGTGAGGTGTCTAATAAACGCAAAGAATATAGTTGAATGATTTCATGACCAATGCCCCCATCTAGATGAAAGACATTTTCTAAGCAACCTAAATAATTGGTGATTTCTATCTCTGTATGAAGCTCTTCTTTAAACTCCCGAATAACAGTATGTGCTGATTTTTCACCAAGTTCAATGGAACCGCCAAGAGGACGATAATATGTTTCGCCTTCTGTATAATATTCTTGTACGAGAAGGCGATCTTGATGTACAGCAAGACCGAAAGCTTTTGCACGTGGATACATAATAGAATCACTCCTTATTTGTTTTGTATAAGGAAGATTATAATGTATGGTGTGATAAAAGTATTCTGTATTTAAGTGTGCGGTCTAACTGTAATTCCATCAAATAAGTCTTTCCAAAATGCTTCATTGTATTGGTATACATCCATAATCGGGCATTTCATAACGCAAGTATGTTGTAATCCCCAATCTTCTTGAGTGATAGTTGGTATATCGGCAGGAATTAGTAACAGGACAGAGAATGTATGTGTAATTATTTGAGATGAAATTTGTTCTAGGGAACATGCTTCTTCGTATGTTCCTCCAGTTCGAATAAATAATATGGATTCTGCCGTTTCAATTGTAGTTAGAAAACGATTAGTTCGATGTTCGTAGTTTAACTTAATTTCTGTATAAGAAGGCCAAGTAGTTGGTGTGTTTACATCTGTTTTAAAGTCATGACAGGAGTCAATTTCATAAAGGTTGTCCCTTCATCTTAATTTTGCATCATCATCCCAAAATGAGATGAAGGATAAATTTTCTTAATTTAAAAAGCGGTCAAATCGATTTTGGAATAATAAATTTACTTTCGCTAATGAAGGACTTAGCATAAAATCAATAACACCAAAAAATGGTGATAATTCTAATTGATATAATGCCCAAGTAGGCCAGCAGTTTTTTCCTAAGCTGAATTCTGCGTTATAATTTTGTTTTAGATTGGATAGATTCATGTGAAGCATCTCATCCTTTTTGCTATTATTTTATGTCGCTTATAAAGGGTATGTGAAAAGAGATATACAAGCATATTTGTAAAGAATAAGCAGAAATATGTTACAATAGAAAAAAATCGAACGAGGTGGTTGTTACGATGCGATCGAAGCGAGAACAAGCCATTTTAGACAATATAAAAGAATGGGAAGCGCAATTAGTTGAGCAAGAAGCGACCGATTTTCAAAAAGTGTTTGATAAATGGTTACATACTACAGTTGCGAAATTACCTGAGAAAAAGCGAAAAGAATTCTTCACGAAAGCAGATGGATGGCTCTTTCATTTGCATGCATTTATTCAAAGTTCACAAGCACAGTTAGATGCACGTAATCGGATTTTAGGAACATCAAGATTATTTGATGAATCGATTGAACAGCTTGAAGATTTGAAAGCATTATCTATTGATCAATTAACATACATAGCAGAGCAGCAAACAGCACGTCATCGTCTATATTCATTTGTACAAGGCGGGGCAACAGGTGCTGGAGGTTTATTATTATTAACGGCGGATTTTCCGGTTATGATCGCGTTAAATGTGAAGGCAGTCCAACTTATTGCCACATCATTTGGACATGATGTGAACAAGCCGTATGAAATGATGCTTGCGTTAAAGGTGTTTCATGCGTCATTACTACCAGGAAGACTTCAGCAATACGCATGGTACAATTTATTGCAAGAGCTGGAACAAGAAGATTCGTTCTTCTACGAAGGAGACGAAGCAGTGTTGCAAACAGCTTCTACTGAGGTTGTGTTAAAACAAATTTTGAAGACATTTTCGATTTATGCTCTTCGTCGTAAATTATTCCAAGGTATACCGGTAATTGGAATGGCAATTGGATCTACAGTGAATTATCGTTTAACAAGAAACGTTACTGAATTTGCAAATAGATTTTATCAAGTGCGCCATATAGTGGAGAAAGAAAAAAGAGCATAAAAAAAGCGAGAGGCCGAAGCCTTTCGCTTTTTTAATTTGTTGCATGTTTTTTGGACATTGGAACAGATACTGGCTGCTTTTCTGCTGTTTTTTCTGTTTTTGGATAATAAATTAAATCCAATGTTTTTGCCTGTACGGCAATCGAAAGAATAGTAAAAGCAATTTCTGTCCAACTTAAATAATATAATGAAAGCGCAAGAACAATCGCGTCAAAGACGAAGAAAATTTGCCCAATTGTAAAACGAGTTCGTTTACTTAATACAATTGTTAAAATATCGTCTCCACCGGTTGCACCGCCAAATCGCAATATAAAACCGAGTCCAATACCAGCTAACGCACCGCCAACTATTGCAGCTATAAATAAATTATTTGATAAATCTACCGTAAATGGAGAATAATTTTCCATTAAGGAATAAAATAATCCGAATGAAATAGAACCTAAGAATGAATAGCCAACCATTTTTCTACCCAAAAATGAAGCACACAGTAAAATAATTGGGATATCCATTAATACAGTTGAAATAGATGGTGAAATATCATAAAAGTTTTGAATGAATAGTGCAATTCCGACAAAGCCACCTTCTGTTAAGTGGTTTTGGAAGTGAATGTGATATAGCGCTGCTGCTAAAATAAATGAACCGATTAAAACCATAAAAATTTCTTTAATAATTTGCCGACTTTGGATGTTCCTCATCGTTATTCCTTCTTTCCGTAGTTAGTAGTCCTTTTTGTGTTGTAAACTAACTACGAGCTCACATGTAGCTTTCAGTTAGTTTACGAAAAAACTAACTACGCTATATGTCGCTGAAGAAATAACGAATAATCCTCTCGTCCATCAATTCTCCCTACCTTCGTTTTAGTTTAAGTCTTAAAACGACTAAACAAAACGTGGAGTAGGATTCGTCATTTAGCAATCCTGCTCTTCTTTGTTTTGTTTAGTTAGTAACAATTAAGTCCTAAACAAAACGCTATGTGTAAGAAGAGTCTTTTTTTTGCCAAATTATCCTTCGGGCAATCATAATTTCCCCACTCTCGTATTTTTTTCGCTAGACTAAAGTATCTGAGCTGAAAAATACGCTACGTGTATGATTCGTCAATACGATGCCACATGCTCCTTCGAGCGATCATGATATCAAAATCCCTTCCTTCAAGATTTATACTATTATATCATACTTTTAAAAAATGTATGCGGATGGAAACCGACAATAAACGGAGGGAATCTACAAAAAATGTTATGTTTAAATATTTTTGTAGCAAAGCCTAAGTTATTTCAGAGGATTGGACAGTTTGTAACGGTTTGTCCAATAAGTAAGAAAAAAAGGGTTTTATTCCGTTGTGTTCTTTTCATCACTTTTATCTTTAAAAAATGCATCCCAACTAATTACACTTAAAAAAGTTAAAGCGATAATAACGAAAGCACGCATAAGCTTTAGACCTCCTTTTGTACATAGTATATGAATCATTCGATTCGAAATGTGTCATTTTTTTACAACTCTTAACTATTATGAGAGAATATTAATATAGATAGATGAAGGGGAGAGTGAAGATATGCTAAAAGACATGTTCAAAAGAAAAGAATTAATATGCGTTTCATGTCAGAAAAAAATTCAATATGAAGAAGAACTTGTTGCTTTTGTAAAGTTGCCGAAAGAAAGAAGTATATTAGTTGGTCCATTTGATGTGTGTTTGGCGAAAACAGCACAAGAGATATATTGTAAATCATGTTACGACAAAAAAGCATGACCCAAAGTAATTGAGGGGCATGCTTTTTTCATTGGTGTGCTTTCCCCTCAGATACATTTTGAGTGAGTCGATACCAAAGCCAAAGGTCATTAATGATGGAAGCAAGATCGGCAATTTCTGAATTTAGTTTACAAGAAACTTCGAAGTCTTCTTCGTTATTTAAATGATGTTGTTTTGTATTAATATAGTGCTCAAGTTCTTTTATACGATCAGGAATTTTCCCGCGAATTTGTTCCCATTTTAGTAAAATAGCATGCTGCATTTTTTCGGGGATATCTTCCCAATCTTCTTGTAAATGCGGAATTTCAATTCCTAGATGATTATCGTATAAGAAATACTTTTCCATAAGTTCACCCCCGTTTTCCTGCTTATATTGTACAGAAAAACAGAAAGAAGTTCGACGAAATTGTTTGAAAAAATTTGAAAATGACTCTTGATACATTTTGTAAAAGGTGTTAAAGTTTGAATTATTATAAAAGAAAATGAATATTTATTCTTTAGGGGGATGCAAAATGGAGAAGAAAAAAGTTGTATTAGCATATTCCGGAGGTCTTGATACTTCCGTTGCAATTAAATGGTTACAAGAGAAGAATTATGATGTTATCGCACTTTGTTTAGATTTAGGGGAAGGAAAAGACTTAGGGTTTGTGAAAGAAAAGGCACTTTCAGTTGGTGCAATTAAATCATATATGGTGGATGTCCAAGAAGAATTTGCGAATGAATATGCATTGATGGCGATGCAAGCACACACATTATACGAAGGGAAATACCCTCTTGTCTCTGCATTATCTCGTCCGCTTATTGCGAAGAAATTAGTAGAAATCGCAGAACAAGAAGGTGCAACTGCAGTTGCACATGGATGTACAGGAAAGGGAAATGACCAAGTTCGTTTTGAAGTTTCTATCCAAGCATTAAATCCTTACTTAGAAGTGATTGCGCCTGTACGTGAATGGAAGTGGTCACGTGAAGAAGAAATTGCATATGCAAAAGAAAACGATGTACCAATTCCGATTCATTTAGATAGCCCGTTTTCAATCGATCAAAACTTATGGGGACGCAGCAACGAATGTGGAATTTTAGAAGATCCATGGGCAGCACCACCAGAAGAGGCATATGAGATGACATTAGCATTAGAAGATACACCGAATAAACCAGAGTTTGTAGAAATCGGATTTGAAGCAGGTGTACCGACGACTTTGAATGGTACTGCATATTCACTTGCAGAATTAATTAAAACGTTAAATGCACTTGCTGGAAAACATGGCGTTGGACGTATCGATCACGTAGAAAATCGTCTTGTCGGTATTAAATCTCGTGAAGTATACGAATGCCCAGCAGCAATGACGTTAATCACTGCACATAAAGAGTTGGAAGATTTAACACACGTAAAAGAAGTAGCACATTTTAAACCAGTGATTGAACAGAAAATAACAGAACTTATTTATAACGGTTTATGGTTCTCTCCTTTAAAACAAGCGCTTCATGCATTTTTACAAGAAACGCAAAAGAATGTAACAGGTACAGTGCGTGTAAAATTATTTAAAGGTCATGCGATTGTAGAAGGACGTAAATCTGAATACTCTTTATACGATGAAAAATTAGCAACATATACTGCTCAAGATGAATTTAATCATGATGCAGCAGTTGGATTTATTTCATTATTTGGTTTACCGACGAAAGTATACAGCCAAGTGAATCAAAAGAAGGTGGAAGCGTGAGCAAACTTTGGGGCGGACGTTTTACGGAAGAAGCGGAAGCGTGGGTTGAAGAGTTTGGAGCATCCATCTCCTTCGATCAACAATTAGTAAATCAAGATATAAAGGGAAGTATTGCACACGTAACGATGCTAGCAAAGCAAGGCATCGTTACGAAAGAAGAAGCCGAGAAAATCGAGGTAGGTCTTCAATATTTATTAGAAGAAGCGAAGCAAAATAAATTGCATTTTTCGGTCGAAGCGGAAGATATTCATTTAAACATTGAAAAAATGTTAATTGAACAAATCGGTGAAGTAGGAGGGAAACTTCATACAGGACGAAGCCGTAATGATCAAGTAGCGACTGATATGCATTTATATTTGAAAGAAAAAGTAGAACATATTATAAAAGCTACAAAACAATTGCAAACTGTTCTTGTTCATCAAGCAGAAAATAATATTGAAACCATTATGCCTGGTTATACGCATTTGCAGCGTGCGCAGCCAATTTCATTTGCTCATCATATTCTCGCTTACTTTTGGATGTTAGAGCGTGATGTGAATCGTTATGAAGATTCATTAAAGCGCATTAACATTTCACCATTAGGAGCAGGAGCATTAGCTGGGACAACATTCCCGATTGACCGAGAATATAGTGCGGAGCTTCTTGGATTTAATGGAATCTATGAAAATAGTTTAGATGCAGTAAGCGATCGTGATTTCATACTGGAGTTCCTAAGTAACTCATCTATGCTCATGATGCACTTATCACGCTTTTGCGAAGAACTTATTTTATGGAGTAGCCAAGAGTTTCAATTTATTGAAATGAGCGATCAATACGCAACGGGAAGCAGCATTATGCCACAAAAGAAAAATCCGGATATGGCGGAATTAATTCGTGGTAAAACAGGCAGAGTGTACGGTAATTTATTTAGTTTACTTACAGTCATGAAAGGATTACCGCTCGCTTACAATAAAGACTTACAAGAAGATAAAGAAGGAATGTTTGATACAGTAAAAACAGTAGAAGGATGCCTTCATATTATGGCGGGCATGCTTGAAACGATGACTGTAAACAAAGAAAAAATGGGGCAAGCTGTGACGCAAGATTTCTCAAACGCAACAGAAATTGCCGACTACTTAGCAAACAAAGGACTACCATTCCGTCAAGCTCATGAAATTGTTGGGAAGTTAGTGCTACATTGCACACAAAAAGGAATTTATTTATTAGATGTCCCGCTTGAAACATATCAAGAAATGAGCTCTTTATTTGAAGAAGATTTGTATGAAGTTCTTTCACCATATGCGGCTGTAAAGCGTCGTAATAGTGCTGGTGGGACAGGGTTTGAACAAATCAAAAACGCTTTGGAAAAGGCGAAGGGGTTAACGAAAGAAGTTATTAAGAATTGAGTTGGGAAGTACGCCAGTCTAGTAAAGTCTGGCGTACTTTATTTTTTACTAGCATTTAAGTTACAATGTAGTAAAAAATAACAATTTAGGGGAAGTCTATGAAAAAAATAGTGTTTATCATTGTACTGGTAATTAGTTTAATTGCAAATGCTAAAGTGTTTCTTTTGGACAAATATATGTATGTTGGTGAAAAAGAAAAGCGAGAAGAAGCGATTATCGCAACGATGTGGCATTTGCAAGATAAAGGATATAAAGAAAGTGATATTGCATACATAAAACCGGCCTTTTATAGCAAAATGGATTCGTATGGAATGAATGTGCAGTTTAAAGATGAACCAAATGAATCATATACATATAGAGTTTTAAAAGATGCGAAAACAAATAAACTAACTGTACACCAAGATAGCAATGAGCAAGGTGGTATGGGCGAGAAGCATCAAGAGCTTAAATAAAGAAAGAAAACGACTGATGGCATTCGCCTGCAGTCGTTTTTCTTTTAATCATACTTATGTCGATCTTCTGTAATTCGAATATACTCAATATCCATCAAATCACGAAGTAATGCACCATTACTTAGTTCAACGCCATGTTTTTCTTTAAAATGAGTGCGAATCTTATCTAGCATTTCAATTTCTTTGCCGTTCACGTCTAAAATAATGCGTTCAGAATCATCCATATAGCATCCTCCTTTTTTACACATATATATTTTGTCCGTCTATTTCTAAAAAATGTATGTTAACGTAATGTTAGGAAATAAGAAAGGGATGGAAAATGAGACGTATTTATCCCGCATTAACGGGCAGTAAGACCCCCACCTCAAAATTTAGCGAGAGCAAAGAAGTTAGGTGGGGATCAACTGCCCGTAAAAGCCCGATTGGTTCAACTAATAATCAGTGGGGGATGAACAAAACCCCCCACTGATTAAAGTTTCACTTTATTTTATAGGGCTAATTTTGTACACGCTAATTGTATTGTATGTTGCATTCCAAAACGTATTTTCATTTGGAAATGTAGAAACAGTACACGTTGCGATATTTATTTTTTCTCTATTTGTAGTAGATTGCTGTATTTCAATATGGCTTTCGAAAAGAAAACATGTACAAGATAAAAAAGAAATGGAACGGAAAAAGAGAAAACGTTCATTTTGGATGATGACGTACTGTTTGTCTTTAGTGCTTACTGCTGCTTTTTTTAGTGAGCATATTCCATTAGAAAGAT
The DNA here is from genome assembly GCF_038008465.1 of Bacillus sp. CH_48. NCBI lineage: Bacteria > Bacillati > Bacillota > Bacilli > Caryophanales > Bacillaceae > Bacillus > Bacillus sp. CH_48. The sequence continues at coordinate 2,357,738 of NZ_JBBOZF010000001.1, forward strand.
TAAATATTGGGTTTGGAGCGTTCGTATTCGCATACTATTTTTTTATGCACTTTCTTCCTTATATGAAAGAAAAGCGAGGAGAAGAGGAAGACCCGCTTGTAGAAGAGGAAGACCCGCTTGTAGAAGAGGCGAGAGAACAAGAGCATAAGAGAATAGAAGGGGATATAAAGAAACTTGGAGAACAAAAATGGTATTTAAAATCAAAAATCATATATGTTCTTTGCTTCATTACGCCGCCAATTGGCTATTTGTACGTCTTCTTACTTCGTAAAAAAATGACAGAAGATGCAAAGTAAGCATACTTAACGGTTGCGACGATTATGATGGCATTATGGTCTTTGAAGTTTCTTCCTCCCTATGTATTAGCAATTACTGTTGTTATTGTGGCTTGTCTTGTATTTATAGTGAAATATGTGAAATGAAAAACACCAAGCCCATGTGGACTTGGTGTTTTATCTATAAATTAAAGATCACCTTGCTCCTCATCACCACGAACAACAAGGACATCGCATTTCGCATAGCGAATAATATGTTCAGAGACGCTACCGATTAGGAAGCGTTCAACAGCATTTAAACCAGTCGCACCACACATAATTAAATCTACTTTATGGTTTGGAGCGATTTCTTTTGAAATTTTAGATTTAGGGTTACCAAATTCTAATACAGTTTCAATTTTTTCAAGACCAGCTTCAAGCGCAGTTTTTTTGTAGTCTTCTAATAAGTCTTCTGCAAATAGATTTGCACGTTCAGCAATTGCACGGCTATAAGCCTCTACTGCTGAGTACGCTTTTACATCAACGATATGAGCGATTGTTAATGTTGCATTGTTGCGCTTTGCGACTTGAATTGCTTTTTTAAAAGCTTTTTCTGCTTCTTTAGAACCATCCACCGCGATTAAAATATTTGTATATGTATTATTCATAGTAAATTCCTCCCAATCTGTTTTATAACTGTTTACAACTTAATTATAAAACAAATTTTGGTAACGTGCTTGCCAGAAACGTTACAGAATTTTGAAAACTCTGTTTCAATTCATTTTAGTTGTAATTGGAGCGAGAACTTGTTACATATGAAGTATAGCAATTTAAAAGGAGGCATGTTTGTGAGACACGCGCTCATTACAGCCGGTACGAAAGGTTTAGGAAAGCAAGTAACAGAAAAGTTATTGGCTAAAGGATATTCAGTAACAGTAACGTATCATAGCGATATCACGGCTATGGAAAAGTTGAAAGAAACATATAAAAATATGGAAGAGCGTCTACAATTCGTGCAAGCGGATGTCACGAAAAAGGAAGATTTACATAAAATGGTAGAAGAAGCGATAAGCCGTTTTGGCAAAATTGATTTCTTAATTAATAATGCTGGTCCATATGTATTTGAACGAAAAAAGTTAGTTGATTATGAAGAAGATGAATGGAATGAAATGATTCAGGGAAATTTAACAGCGGTATTTCATTTATTAAAACTTGTCGTTCCGGTCATGAGAAAACAGAGCTTTGGCCGTATTATTAATTACGGATTTCAAGGGGCGGATAGTGCACCGGGATGGATTTATCGTTCAGCTTTTGCAGCGGCCAAAGTAGGACTTGTTTCATTAACGAAAACAGTTGCTTATGAAGAAGCGGAGTATGGTATTACTGCGAACATGGTATGTCCTGGTGATATTATAGGCGATATGAAAGAGGCAACTATTCAAGAAGCACGTCAGCTGAAAGAGCATAACACACCGATTGGTAGATCTGGAACAGGTGAAGATATTGCAAGAACCATTTCGTTTTTATGTGAGGACGATTCCGATATGATTACCGGTACAATTATTGAAGTGACTGGTGCAGTGGATGTTATTCATAGACATCGATAGAATAAAATAAGATGAAGTTTCAAATAATTGGACAGTTTATCCAGTGTGCTGAGAGGTGCGGATAATACTGTCTTTTAATATAAAATTAAATCTATCGGAAAACTTGTATTATTTTTTGTCAAATATTGAGATATTATGTTAAAATATAAGAGCGTAGAAAGCGCTTTAAAAAATGATTCAGGGGTCATTTCATAACTCAAGGGGGAACTAATCATGCGTATCGGTATTCCAACAGAAATTAAAAACAATGAAAACCGTGTGGCAATGACGCCAGCGGGAGCAGTACATTTAGTACAAAATGGTCATGAAGTTTTTGTTCAAAAAGGAGCAGGTTTAGGATCTGGTTTTACGGATGAAGAATACGTACAAGCTGGTGCGAAACTTGTAGAAACTGCTGAAGAAGCATGGAATCAAGATATGGTTATGAAGGTAAAAGAGCCAGTAGCAAGTGAATACGGCTATTTCCGTGAAGGTTTAATTTTATTCACATACTTACACTTAGCTCCAGAACCAGAATTAACGAAAGCATTAATCGATAACAAAGTTGCATCAATCGCATACGAAACAGTACAATTAGACAATCGTTCTTTACCATTACTTGCACCTATGAGTGAAGTAGCTGGTCGTATGTCCGCACAAATCGGTGCACAATTCCTTGAGAAAAACAAAGGCGGTAAAGGTATTTTACTTGCAGGCGTTCCAGGGGTAAAACGCGGCAAAGTAACAATCATCGGCGGTGGTCAAGCTGGTACAAACGCAGCTAAGATTGCAGTAGGTTTAGGTGCGGATGTAACAATCATCGACTTAAGTGCAGAACGTCTTCGTCAACTAGATGACATTTTCGGTAACCAAGTAAAAACGTTAATGTCTAATCCATACAACATTGCAGAAGCTGTTAAAGAATCTGACCTTGTTATTGGAGCAGTATTAATTCCAGGTGCAAAAGCGCCAAAACTTGTAACTGAAGAAATGATTCAATCAATGGAACCAGGTTCTGTCGTTGTAGATATTGCGATTGACCAAGGTGGTATTTTCGAAACAACTGATCGTATTACAACTCATGACAACCCAACTTACGAAAAACATGGCGTTGTTCATTATGCAGTTGCTAATATGCCAGGTGCGGTTCCACGTACGTCAACTCTTGCATTAACAAACGTAACAGTACCATATGCAGTACAAATTGCTAACAAAGGCTATAAAGATGCTTGCCTAGGCAACTCTGCATTATTAAAAGGTATTAACACATTAGATGGATATGTAACATTCGAAGCAGTTGCAGAAGCTCACGGCTTACAATACGCTGATGCGAAAGAGCTACTTGAAAAAGCTCCTGCTTTATCATAATAGAAATACATTTGAGACCTTCCTTTTCATAAGGAGGGTCTTTTTTATATGGGGAAATAACATGTGAATAATTGTTATTTATCCCGCATTAACGGGCAGTAAGACCCCCACCCAAAAATTCAGCGGAAGCAAAGAAGTTAGGTGGGGGATGAATAAAACCCCCACTGATCAAAGTTTCACTTTATTGGTGTAAATCGATTTTTATTATGATAATTTAGAATTATATAATAAAAGAGGGGATTCAATGGGGAGTAAAAAAAGGAAGCAAAAGCAAGCTAAAAGACAAAAGTACATAAAGAAAAAACAGGAACAGAACATACCTTTTTCACAGAAAGTAGTCATTACGATAGAGAAATCATTTCGGTATATTTGTATGGCTCTGTATGTAATTTTGTGTATGTATTCATTTGGAGTGTTTTACAGTTTTGAGATAACTCCTAATATTATTGAGAGTATTTTAGTATTTATCCTTGTTGCAATAGAATTAGTCTTATTCGTTATATTTTTTGATACAGTATGGCCTAGTCATGAAAGTAAAAAAGATAGAAAAAGAAGCAAAAAATCTTCATACACTTCAAGCACATCAAGTGGATTCGGTCACTACAGTAGTAGTGATTGTAGTAGCTCAAGTGATGGTGGAGATTAAGTTAATTTTTCAGAAGAACGACTAACGAAAGGATGGGATGAAATATGGAAACTGTGAACTTAATAGAATTAACAAAAGACATTCAAGATCAACATAAAAACTTCGTCGTTTCAAATATAAACAGTCATTGTTTACGAATCGCTGTATTTACTGGTGAATATGATTGGCACTATCATTCTAATTCGGATGAATTATTTATTGTGCTAGAGGGAGAATTACTTATTGATTTTGAAGATGGAGAAACAGCGGTTTTAAAGCCAAATAATTCTATTTTAATTCCAGCATGTACGATTCATAGAACAAGAGCATTAAAGAGAACGGTAAATCTTTGTTTTGAACATATAGAGGCTGATACGATTAAAGTGGAGCAATTATGAAAAAATTATCTGTAGCCGATTATAGAAAAGTTCTTCCGGTTTTAGAAGGTAATACAAGAACGACGACGTTTGCTTATGCGGTATGTGATCAAATGATAGATGGTGAGGTTTTTATAAACGGGCAATTAACAGCAGGATTAATTATTACAGCTAATGGTATCTATTATTTATTTGGTGATACGGATGATCAAAATTATAACGAAGAGTTATTTTCATATTTAAAAACGGCTATTGAAAAAACAGAGAAGAGATTTACACTGTTCACTTCGAGTGAAGAGTGGGAAATGATGATAGAAGAGCGTTTTAGTAATGTACTTCGGAACATCCCGCGAATGAAATTTCAAAGCGTAACCTTTGAAGAGAGTCAACGAGATTTTAACAAAAATACATATGAAGTGAAGCGTATTGATAGAAGAGATATAGAGCGCAGCAGTGAATTTAAAGAGGAGTACTACAAAGAGTATTGGGGATCAAAAGAAACGTTTTTGAACAGTGGTTTTGGATTTTGTATAGAACAAGATGGGATAATTGTAGCTGAATGTGTCTCAATATTTAACGGGAATGGTTTTGCTGAAATAGATATTGCAACACATGAAGCGCATCAAGGGAAAGGATTAGCTCAAGCTGTTGCGACAAGGTTCATTGAACATTGCATGCAAAATGACATTATACCGAGCTGGGATTGTTATGTAGACAATATTCCTTCGCGAAAATTAGCTAGTAAATTAAGTTTTTATCATCCAATAGAATATAGTTTGTTTGTACGTAAGAAAACGGGGGAATAAAAATGAATGTAGAATTAACAAGATTTAAAGTTAAGCCTGGTAAGAGTCATCGAGTAGATGAATGGATGCAGCTTCTTAATGACAATTTGAAAGAAGTGCTTTTGACATTAAACGACGAAAAAATGTACGTTGAGACAATTTTCCGGGAAATAAGAGATGGAGAAGCACCGTCTATTGATATGAAAACAGAAGTTGTTATGATTCAAGATGTTGTGAAGGAAGCGATGAAATAATAGATTGTTATTTTATAACCGTAAAATGATCTTCTTTTTTGTTGGAATATATATTATTGGAGATGCTGTAGGATGAAAATTAGTAATAAATATATCACTCTCGGTGAAATAGAAATAATAAGAGAACCTTTAAATAAATTACATGAATATCATAATAATAAATCAAAACATTTTTCTGGTGATTATCCAAGAATGACATTTGAGGAACGTATTGAAAATTATAAACAGAATTCAAATTACGGAGAATATAGAATTGAATTATTAGTTGAGGCGGAAACAGATGATATATTAGGGTTTTGTATAGCGTATAGTAAAAGTGTAAGCGGAAAGATTGAAGTTTTATTCGTTGATGAAAAATACCGAAGAAACGGATTTGGCTTAAAATTAATGAATAGTGCAGTGGAATGGTTTAAAGCGAAGAAGATAGATGAAATTGAATTAACAGTAGTGTATGGAAATGAAGCTGTATCGTTTTATGAAAAGTTGGAGTTCTATCCTCGTTCAATTATTATGGCAACTAAGTCATAACGATAGTATGGGGAGAGAGGAGTGGGAGTTTTTGCTTCAAAAAAATGATTCATATTTTACTAAAATATATGTGAAAAGCGCATCAAAATGGATGTGCTTTTTATTATGAAAAAATTTATAAAAGCTGCATTTGAATATCTTTAAGTGAAAATAAAGAGGGATATCGAGAATATTTTAGGATAAACTATAAAGTGAAACTTTAATCAGTGGAGTGGTTCATCCCCCACTGATTATCAGCCCTCACCAATCGGGCTTTTACGGGCAGTCCGCCCCCCACCTAATTTCTTTGCTTCCGCTGAATTTTGATGTGAGGTCTTACTGCCCGTTAATGCGGGATAAAGAAATAAAAAACACCAAACCAAAAGACTTACCAATATACGGTATAGTCGTAACAGGAAAAACAGAGGATTTACAAAGTTTACAAGGGTCACCGTATATTAAGGCTGCTGTAAGAGGTGTAACAGTTGAGAAATATTGATTACAAGTAATTAATGTGAATAATCAGAAAATTTATGTTATAATATGGGAAAAGGAGGTTTATATGAGGCAAATACATGGAGCAATTTATATTTACATAACAATGTTTTTCGTGGCGATATCCTATGGATTGGGGCACGTGTATTCGCATCCTATACTAACTTTTTTAAGTGGAGCATGTATGGCGTTTGCGCTTCTTGTCCACCTTTTCTCAGTTTGGATCGTGAAATTTCAATTAAATATTAGTGAAATAGAAGAAGGCACTTTTTGAGTGGCCTTCTTTTTTAATAATATTTTGGAAGCTCTTGTAGCAATTTTTCAATTTCGTATTCAGTTTCTTTACATATAGACATTGTACGTAATCTGAAAAATAAGCTACGTAAGAAAGATTTTGTATTTCCATATAGAAACTCGTACGATTCAATAGGTAGTACTTGTTTTTGGACCGGTAATTGAGCTGCTAAGTCACGAAGGGCTAATATGAGTATTTCTTCTTTTAGGTCATTTTGCAGCATTGCGACAATCGGATAAACGAGACGCTCGTCTTCTTCATATTTGTAGTAGATAGAATGGACAAAAACTTTGTTTAACAAAGTTTTTAATATCTCTTCGTAATGTAAAGTTTCTAGTTTAGGATTATGAACAAGCGCCTCAAATGTATCGGAAGCATGAGCGATACTATGTGCCCAGCCGTGGTCTGGAACATATCCGCGGAAATCATGTTCATTGTTCATATATAGAATTAATTGATCTTTTACATTTGAAATATCAGTTTGTGATAAGAAATTATGATTTGTATCTGCATCTATAATGAGCGCAATTAATAAGGTGGTAAATGCGCGAGTAAATACAGCATCTTCGTCATCTGAATGAATTTTATACAATAAATATTTTTCACCGATGCTTTCTAATAATAGTTTCTGTAATTGTGTGTGTGAAAGGTAGTCCTTCTTGATGAGATGATAAAAAGTAGAGTAGATGAGTTTGTCCCTTAAATAGCTATCAGTATCGCCAATATGTTCAAGCATATTAGAACTTAAAGAATCAATGTTAAGTGTGTTATCCAGTATGTAATTATTATTACGAATTTCTTCTAATTGTTGTTGTAACATATAAACCCTCCTATTTTAGAAAATTCTGTATTTAAATAGTATAATAAAAGGAAGGAATAGGCAATGAAGTGAAACTTTAATCAGTGGGGGATTCCCCACCTAACTTCTTTGCTTTCACCGAATTTTGATGTGGGGATCTTACTGTCCGTTAATACGGGATAAATAAGTGTTTTTGAATGGAGGGGGCATTATGAAGAGAGCATTATTCTTTTTCATTAGTATTTTCTTTTTAGGGAGTTGTTCGATTTGGTATGTTACTTTTTCTAGCGAGGGCAAAAGTTGGACGGGACAATATAAGGGCCATATTAAGGACGACAGTGAAGATGGAGTGTTTACGTTTCAGTACAAAGGCGGAGATGGGAATACAGAATTTAAAAATTTAGAGATTGCTATTAATGGAGCCTTTAGCACAATGACACAAACGTCAGAAAATCATAAAGGAGCAAAGATTGAAATGAAATCATCTTGTGTAAGTTGTGCGCCTTTATCTAAAGATGAACCGATAGAGGTTTTGATTAAATGGGATGATAAGTATGAGGAGAAGATGGTGTTAAATTTGAAATAGCCTAGAGTAAGGAGTTAAAAATGAATAGGCATATGAAAAAATTAATGTTTATAAGTGTATTTCTAATCATATTATCAGCTTGCACTACAAAACAAGTAGAGGTAAAAAAAGTACCTAAAGAAGGGTATATCATATTAAGAAATGACACGGTGTTTTTTGCCGATGATAAAACGTTTGAAACAAAAGTAGAGTTGCAACATTATATAGAACAACAAATGAATAAAGAGCATCCATCACATATAGTCTTGAGCTTTAAGGACAAAGACGCATATAAACAGTTAAAAACAGGGGATAAAATAAAAGTATGGTTTTCTCAAATACTTGAAAGTTATCCAGCAAAAATGATTGTAGAGAAATTTGAAATAGTAGAGAAATAGAAAAAGGCAGCAACCAAGCTGCCTTTTTTGTTATTTTACAAATTGTAATTCTTTCGGGAACTTCGTTAAAATTTCTGATCCGTCTTTTGTGATGTAAATATCATCTTCAATACGAACGCCACCTACGTTTGGTACGTAAATACCTGGCTCGATTGTGAAGACCATACCTTCTTTTAATGGAGACTCGTTGCCAGCTTTTACATCTGGATATTCGTGTACGCTAATTCCAAGTCCGTGACCAAGGCGGTGCGGGAAGAAGTCACCGTAACCTGCATCTGCGATAACAGAACGAGCAGCGTTGTCGATTGCGCCAAGTGTAACACCTGGTTTACATGCTTCAACTGCTTGTAGTTGTCCAGCAAGTACAGTGTTGTAAATGCGAGTTTGTTCTTCAGAAATCTCGCCGAATGCTACTGTACGTGTAATATCAGAGCAATAACCTTCAATGATTACACCTAAATCAAATAGTACGAAATCACCGCGCTTCATTTTGTTTGCACCAGGAATACCGTGTGGAAGAGCAGAGTTTGCACCCGCTAATACCATCGTATCAAATGACATTTTATGTATGCCTTTTGTTTTTAATTCGTGTTCAATAATTGCTAATACTTCTAGCTCGCTACGGTTTTCTTTAATTGCATTTACACCAACTTCAACAGCGTAGTCCGCCATTTTAGCTGCTTCGCGTAAAATAGAAAGTTCTTTTTCATCTTTAATTAAACGAAGTTCGCGAACTTTTTCCTCAGCTGATTTGAAAGCTGCATTTGGGAATAATTTCGTTAATTCTTCGTAGCGCTCTACGTTTAAATGTTCTTTTTCAATTGCAACTGCATTTGCATTGATGCCGCGGTCTTTAATTGCTTTTGCAATCATATCCCATGGTCTGTCAGTATCAGTAAATCCGATAATTTCATGTGCCCAGCCAGCGTTACGTGCTTGACCTTCTTCCATTTTAGGACAAATTAAAATAGGTTCTTTTTCTTGGAATACAAACATACCAAGTAATCTTTCATGCGGTTCACAGTAGAAGTTCGTCATGTAGAAGACGTTCGGTGTAGAAGTTAAGAACGCAGCTTCTACGTTTTTTTCTTTTAGCCATTGCATTAAATTTTCTAATCTAGCATTCATCGATTGGCACCCCCGAGATATTTAATTACAAATATAACTTTAACTCGGAAGAAAGCGTTATGACAAGTAAATAGATGTTAGAAAAGACAGGGAATAGAGAAATCATGTAGAATAAAAAGTGAGAATGTGAATAGGGGAGGAATGTAATAATGAAAGTATCTTATCATGGACATTCAGTTGTGAAAATTGAGGCGAATGGAAAAGTTATTTTAATTGACCCGTTTTTAACAGGTAATCCGAAAACAGATTTAAAAGCTGAAGATGTAAAAGTGGATGCAATCCTTTTATCGCATGGACACGGTGATCATGTTGGAGATACAGTAGAACTTGCGAAGAAAAATAATGCAGTTGTTGTAGCGCCATTTGAACTAGCAACATTTTTAAGTTGGCAAGGTGTAAATACACATCCGATGCATATTGGTGGTTCACATGAATTTGACTTTGGAAAAGTGAAGTTTACACAAGCATTCCACGGCTCTAGTTATATTGATGAAGCAAATAAGACGATTACATATACAGGTATGCCAGCAGGTATTTTATTTACAGCAGAAGAGAAAACAGTGTACCACGCAGGAGATACTGCACTATTCTCTGATATGAAGTTAATTGGGGAATTAAATAAAGTTGATCTAGCATTTTTACCAATTGGTGATAATTTCACAATGGGACCAGAAGATGCTGTACTAGCGGCAAAATGGATTAATTCGAAAACTGTTGTACCGATGCATTACAATACGTTCCCAGTTATTGAACAAGATCCATATCAATTTGTAGAAAAGCTACAAAATTGTACAGGGAAAGTATTAGAAGCTGGAGAAAGTATTACACTATAGAAAAGAAACCCTTCATTTGAAAAGAAAAGTGAAGGGTTTTTTACGTGTGTAGGACAGCTTTTAATGCTTGTATTTGTTTTGGTGATTCTTTTCTTTTTGTACGTGGTTGTTCAGGTGTTTCATTCAATTCCATTGCAACTTTTTTCCCATCTACGAAAGCTAAAAATATAGCACCTACAACCTCTAAAAATTTTTTCATCATGTGTACGCTCCTTTGTTTTATTTCTTGTCTTCATTGTATAGGGAATCAAGTGGGCGAACTATCGAATGAGATGACAATAGCATTACATTGTTGTAATAGAATGACTGGTGGAATGTAAGGGTCATTTTGTTATAAAAAAAATAGTACAGGTATGCAAAGAGAGAGTGTAACAGTTTTGAAAATATAGTATACTGAAAGTACAACACATGAAGAATTTAGGGAAAAGAAAGTATGGTGAAACCATTTGGCTACCAAGCATAACCAAATTTTAGAACATATTAATAGCCTGCCAGTAGGCCATAAAATTTCTGTAAGACAAATTGCGAAAGATTTGAGTGTAAGTGAAGGGACAGCTTACCGTGCAATTAAAGATGCAGAAAATAAAGGATATGTTAGTACAATTGAACGTGTCGGAACAATTCGAATTGAACAAAAGAAGAAAGAAAATATCGAAAAACTGACATATGCAGAAGTCGTTAACATTGTCGACGGTCAAGTACTTGGAGGCAGAGAAGGACTACATAAAACATTAAATAAATTTGTAATCGGAGCTATGAAATTAGAAGCGATGATGCGCTATACAGAAGCTGGGAATTTACTCATTATTGGTAACCGTACGAATGCACATCAATTAGCGCTAGAAACTGGAGCCGCTGTATTAATTACGGGTGGATTTGATACGGAAGATCATGTGAAGAAATTAGCAGACGAATTAAAGCTGCCGATTATTTCAAGTAGCTACGATACATTTACGGTCGCAACGTTAATTAACCGTGCAATTTATGATCAACTGATTAAGAAAGAAATTGTACTTGTTGAGGATATTTTAACACCAATTGAAGAAACGTTATATTTAAAGCCACATGATACAGTACAGCAATGGCATGCATATAACGAAGAGACAATGCACGGAAGATATCCAATTGTCGATGAAAATAAAAAAGTGCTAGGAATCGTAACTTCAAAAGACATGATCGGTGTAGCGAAAGAAACACCAATTGATAAAGTAATGACAAAACACCCAATTACAGTGAATGGTAAAATGTCTGTCGCAGCTGCGGCACGTATGATGGTGTGGGAAGGAATTGAATTACTTCCTGTCGTTGAGGAAGGAAATAAACTGCAAGGTATCATTAGCCGTCAAGATGTACTTCAGGCACTGCAAATGATTCAACGTCAGCCACAAGTTGGAGAAACAATTGATGATATCGTAACGAATCAATTTATGACGCCAAAAGAAGCGAAAAATGAGCATCTATATCAATTTTCGGTGACGCCGCAAATGACGAATTCAATCGGAACGTTATCGTACGGTGTATTTGCAACAATTGTGACAGAAGCGACAAATCGCGTCATTCGTGCGCAAAAGAAAAGCGATTTAATTGTTGAAAACTTAACAATTTATTTCGTGAAGCCGGTTCAAATTGATAATGTTGTATCCGTTCATCCGAAAGTATTAGAAATCGGGCGTAAATTTGGTAAGGTCGATGTAGAGGTGCATCATGAAGGTAATGTCGTTGGAAAAGCATTACTTATGGTTCAGTTAATTGATAAATAAAAAGATGGAACAAATCGTTTTGATTTGTTCCATTTTTTTTGTTGTTTTAAATTTGAAAGGCATGATTTTAGATGAGAGTTTTAGTGAAATATGTATGGGATGGAGTGGAAAAGTAACACGATAAAAGACAGAATAGTAATTTAATTTTGGTATATATTGTGTTATGATTATATTGTAAGAAAATGGATTTCTGGAAGGTGGTATACATTATGTCGTCAGCCGTACTCTTTTTTGGTAGTATCGCACTATTTTACTTTCTTGTAATGATACCGATCCAATATTTATATTTACAAGGTTTACATGAAAAAAAGGAAAAGACAGGATTATCTCAGCGAGAGCTATATGAAAAAATGTCTTTTGGAGAAGAACAATTACATTTTCACGTACAAGGTAACCCATTTAATATACCATCTGCGTTTGTTGCATATATGATTTTGAAAGTTAAGGGTCGTAAAAAAGCATCACAATATTGATGCTTTTTTTATGTTGCTTCATAGACTTCGGCTTCTTTAACTGCTAATGGTAAGAAGTGTTTGTATTGGCGAAACCCATTAAATACACTTGCACTACCAAATAGAACGAATAAAATACCAACGATAATACGAGCGGTTGAAAGTTCTAAAAAGAATTGGTTTACCCCGAAAAATAAAACGAATGAACCGAGTGCCATTGCGGATTTTCCTGAGAGCCAACCTTTTTCCATTGGGCGGTTTGTACGAAAGTATTTTGTTTTGTAAAAGAGGTACAACATAAATGAGACGATAATACAGAAGACTAATACTGGCATAATGAACACTCCCATCGCTTTGTGAAAAATAATAGAAAAGAAAAAGAAATATCTAAACTTTCTAACTTCTATTATAAAGCAATTGTTCGCATGTATGAAATACTTTCCGTTATAATGGAGGATAAAGTGAAGAAGTTGATTAAAAAGGAGATTATACATATGCATGAGCAAATTTTAGGAGCAATTAAAGAGTTTGATACAATTATTATTCATCGCCACGTGCGTCCGGACCCAGATGCATTAGGTTCACAGGGTGGCCTTGGTACAATTCTACAAGGATCGTTTCCAGAGAAAAATATTTATACGGTTGGGTACAATGAACCGTCGTTAGCGTACTTAAGAGTAATGGATGATATTGAAGATAGTGTATACGAAAATGCGCTTGTGATCGTTTGTGATACTGCGAATCAAGAACGTGTTGATGATCAACGCTATACAAAAGGGAAAATGTTAATTAAAATTGATCATCATCCAAATGAAGATCCATATGGAGATATTACGTGGGTAGATACGGCAGCGAGTTCTACAAGTGAAATGATTTATGAGTTTTACACGTATGGAAAAGATAAAGGATTAAAAATAACAAAAGAAGCAGCTCGCCTTATTTTAGCTGGAATTGTTGGGGACACAGGTCGTTTCTTATTCCCGAATACAACAGCAAAAACACTTCGTTACGTAAGTGAGCTTGTTGATATGGGTGTGAAATTCACAGATTTATACAATGAAATGTATAAGACAAAAGAAAAAATTGCTCGTTTAAACGGTTATATTTTACAAAACTTTACGATGGTAGAAGAAGGAGCAGCTTACATTAAATTAACGAAAGAAGTATTAGAAGAGTTTGATGTACTTTCTTCTGAAGCATCTGGTGTTGTTGGAGCACTTGGCAATATTGATGGATTAAAGGCGTGGGTTCTATTTTTAGAGGAAGACGACTTAATTCGTGTTCGTCTTCGTTCAAAAGGACCAGTTATAAACAAATTAGCAATGCAATATAACGGTGGAGGACACCCGATGGCTTCTGGTGCGAAGGCATCTTCTTGGGAAGAAGCGGATCGTCTTTTTGCTGATTTACGTGAGATTTGTAAATAAGAGATTATATGTTAGAACGAAAAGAAGGAGCGGCGCTAAAGCCCTCCTTCTTTATTTTTCTTTCTCTATAGTAATGCTAATTTCAAGCACTGTATCAAAAGATATTGTATCGACTTTAAAACGGTATAGCCGATCGTAATGTTTGTACGTCTTGTTTTCGATTACCTTTTTGAGTAGGTCTTTATTTTTTGCGATACTTTGAATGTTTTTCGTTAAAAGATGCTGGAGATCATTATGGATAGATGTAGTCATATTTTCGAGTGTAAGATTGTCTAAATCGTATTTTTCTCGATTGATAAGTTTTATTTTAATCTCTTGAATGGTTAAGAGCCGTTTATTTTCAGTGTTCAATTTTTCTTGATCTTCGAGAAGGACGTGGAGTTTTGCTTCTTGTTTTTCTATAATTTCTCTTTGTTCTGCTATTTTACTAGCTTGTTCTTCTTGAAAAACACCGTATATGTACAAAAAAATAAACCAGCTCAACACGCCTCCAACAGCAGCACCAGCTAATACTAAGTACCATCTTTTTGCTGTATTGGCACTTGGTACTCTCATACATGTTCCTGCGTTAGCCATTTAATAATAATGAGACCTGTTTGCATACCACCAGTTGCGAAAAAAATAAGGAGAATTTGTTTTACGATATCTTTCATATCTCCGCCAAAGAAACTTCTTTCAAAGCTATAAAAGGTATCGAATGTTCCGCCGATTGCTGCAACGAGTGCCCAAATTCTTAAATTTTGGGCGAATTGATTAATGTAAGTTAGAGCTGGTTTTCCGATAAGAAACGCACCAAATCCACCAATTAATGAACCGCCAAGTATAACCCCAAAGGCAATAAAATAACTAATAATAAGCAGAGAGAAAAAAGTATGTTCTCTTACATCCATCGTCATTCCCCTTTCTTCTTCATATATATGGACAAAGTATAAGAAGTATGTTTTGATTTCCGCTTTCCTCATCACCTATAATAAAAGTAGTCAAATAGGTAAAGAGAGGGTACAACAGTGAAGTTTGTGCATTTACAATGTCAAACCGTTTTTAGTTTATTAAAAAGTGCTTGTAAAATTGATGAGCTTGTAGTCAGGGCGAAAGAACTTGGTTTCTCATCGCTGGCTATTACGGATGAAAATGTTATGTATGGCGTTATTCCGTTTTATAAAGCATGTAAGAAACATGGTATACAGCCTGTTATTGGATTAACCGCTTCTATTTTTAGTGAAGAAGAAGAAAGGTCTTATCCGCTTGTATTACTTGCTGAGAATGAAATAGGCTACCAAAATTTATTAAAGATTTCTAGCAGTATTATGACAAAGTCCAAAGAAGGTATTCCTAAGAAGTGGCTTGCGCATTATGCGAAAGGATTAATTGCTATTTCACCAGGTAAAGATGGCGAAATTGAGCAATTATTACTAGAAGACAATGAGAGTCAGGCTGAAGAAGTAGCTCGAACATATCAAAATATGTTCGGCCATTTTTATATGAGTTTGCAGCATCATGCAATTCAAGATGAGTTGCTTTTACAAGAGAAGCTACCTGAATTTATTAGTAGGGTTAATATTCCAGTCGTTGCAACAAACGATGTGCGTTATATCAATCAAAGTGACGCACTTGTTCACGAATGTTTACTATCTGTTGAAAGTGGAACGAAAATGACTGATCCAGATAGGCCGAGGCTGAAAACAGATCAATATTATTTAAAATCATCGGATGAAATGGAAGCACTATTTTCCCATGCGCCGGAAGCAATCCAAAATACAATAAAAATTGCAGAGCGTTGCCAAGTAGAAATACCGTTCCATGTAAATCAACTTCCGAAGTTTCCTGTTCCGTCTAACGAAACGAGTGATATATACTTGCGTCGTGTTTGTGAAGAAGGTTTGCGGAAACGATATGGTGCGCCGAAAGAAGTGCATATAAAGCGTTTGGATCATGAATTAAATGTTATTTCTCGTATGGGATTTAGTGATTATTTCCTCATCGTATGGGATTTTATGAAGTATGCACATGAAAATCATATTTTAACAGGACCAGGTCGTGGATCGGCAGCTGGTTCACTCGTCTCATACGTATTAGAAATTACAGATATTGATCCGATTGAATACAATCTATTATTTGAAAGGTTTTTAAATCCTGAACGTGTGACGCTTCCAGATATTGATATTGATTTTCCAGACGTAAGACGTGATGAGATGATTCGCTATGTGAAAGATAAATACGGTCAGCTTCGTGTTGCGCAAATTGTAACGTTTGGTACGCTTGCAGCAAAAGCAGCAATTAGAGACATTGCCCGCGTAATGGGGCTTCCGCCACGAGATATTGATATATTTTCAAAACTTATCCCATCAAAGCTCGGTATAACGTTAAAAGATGCATATGAAGAATCACAATCACTTCGTGAGTTTATACAAGGGAATCTTCTGCATGAGCGTGTGTTTGAAATCGCAAAACGTGTAGAAGGTTTACCACGTCATACGTCTATTCATGCGGCTGGCGTTATTATGAGTCAAGAACCGTTAACAGGCAGTGTAGCAATTCAAGAAGGACATAACGATGTTTATGTTACGCAATATCCAGCTGATGCGCTAGAAGAACTTGGGTTGCTTAAGATGGACTTTTTAGGGTTACGTAATTTAACGTTACTTGAAAATATTATAAAATTTATCGCGAACAAAACAGGGAAAGAAATCGATATAAGAAACTTACCTCTTCAAGATGAAAAGACGTTCCAATTATTAGGGAGAGGGGATACAACAGGTGTATTCCAGCTTGAGTCAGGTGGTATGCGAAATGTACTTCGCGGGTTAAAACCGAATGAGTTTGAAGATATCGTAGCTGTTAACTCGTTATACAGACCGGGGCCGATGGAACAGATACCGACCTTTATTGAATCGAAACATGGAAAAAGAAAAATTGAATATTTACATCCGGATTTAAAGCCAATTTTAGAAAGAACATACGGCGTCATTGTATACCAAGAACAAATTATGCAAATTGCATCGAAGTTAGCAGGGTTTTCGCTCGGAGAAGCAGATTTACTGCGCCGTGCAGTGAGTAAAAAAAATCGTGATATTTTAGATCAGGAACGTAAGCATTTTGTCCAAGGGTGTTTGCAAAATGGTTATGATGAGACGTCTGCTGAGAAAATTTATGATTTAATTGTAAGATTTGCGAATTACGGTTTTAACCGAAGTCACGCTGTAGCTTACAGTATGATCGGATATCAGCTTGCCTATTTGAAAGCGAACTATACGCTGGAATTTATGACGGCATTATTATCAAGCGCAATTGGAAATGAAGATAAAATTGTACAGTATATACGAGAAACGAAGCGGAAAGGCTTTCACGTTTTGCCGCCGTCTCTTCAGAGAAGTGGTTACAACTTCCAAATAGAAGGGAATGCGATACGTTACAGTTTACTTTCGATCCGAAATATTGGAATGGCTACAGTGACGGCATTATTAGAAGAACGAAAGAAAAAAATGTTCGAAGATTTGTTTGAATTTTGTCTCCGTATGCCGTCAAAGTTTGTGACGGAGCGCAATTTAGAAGCTTTCGTCTGGTCCGGATGTTTTGATGATTTTGGTGTTTCGAGAACGAATTTATGGAAAAGTATTAAAGGGGCATTAGAGTACGCGAATCTCGCACGTGATTTAGGAGATGCTGTTCCAAAATCAAAATACGTACAAGGAGAAGAGCTATCTTTTATTGAACAACTAAATAAAGAGAAGGAAGCACTTGGCTTTTATTTATCAAGTTATCCGACAGCGCAGTATGTAAAGTTAGCAAAAGAATTAGAAATTCCATCTCTCGCTCAGGCGATGCGACACAAGAAAAAAGTACAAAGAGCTATTGTGTATATAACAAGTGTGAGAGTGATTCGTACGAAAAAGTTTCAAAAGATGGCATTTATTACATTCTGTGATCAAAATGATGAAATGGAAGCAGTCCTCTTCCCGGAAACGTATATACATTTCTCGGACAAGTTACAAGAAGGAGCAATTGTTTTAGTTGACGGTACGATTGAGCTAAGAAATCATAAGCTGCAATGGATTGTAAATGGTCTATATCCGCTAGAGGAAATGGATGTTTATGAAGAAAAGAAAGACGCATCTGTTTACGTGAAATTGCCGTCTCAGTATGAGAAAAAGCTTTTAAATCAGGTTACGAAAATATTGTTCGACTATTCAGGTTTTGCGAAAGTACTAATTTATTATGAAAAGGAACATAAAATGGTACAATTATCTCGGAGTTTATCGATTCATCCAAGTGAAGAATGTTTAGGAGCACTTCGTGAAATTGTCGGGGAAGAAAATGTAGTTGTGAAAATATAATGGACAATTTCCCTACACTTCGATTATTATAGTAGTAGTGTTCGTGGTCAGACCACTTGGAGAAATTGATATCAGCAAGAATAATTTGAGGAGAGTGGATAGTTTGTCAACACTTCGTGAAGAAGCACTTCACATGCATAAAGTGCATCAAGGAAAATTAGAAACTGTATCAAAAGTAAAAGTAGAAAATGCAAAAGATTTAAGTCTTGCATATTCTCCAGGGGTTGCAGAACCTTGTAAAGAAATTTATGACGATAAAAGTAAGGTATATGAATATACGATGAAGGGAAATATGGTAGCAGTTGTGACAGACGGAACAGCTGTACTTGGTCTTGGTAACATTGGACCTGAAGCATCTCTTCCAGTAATGGAAGGTAAAGCTGTATTATTCAAGAGCTTTGCTGGTGTAGATGCATTCCCGATTGCCTTAAATACAAACGATGTAGATAAAATTGTTGAAACTGTAAAATTAATGGAGCCAACTTTTGGCGGCGTTAACTTAGAAGATATCGCAGCACCAAACTGCTTCATTATTGAAGAGCGTTTGAAAAAAGAAACAAATATTCCTATCTTCCATGATGATCAACACGGAACAGCTATCGTAACAGTAGCAGGTCTTGTAAATGCACTGAAATTAGTTGGAAAGAAAATGTCTGACATTAAAGTTGTCGCAAATGGCGCAGGTGCAGCAGGTATTGCAATTATTAAACTTTTATATCGCTATGGTGTACGCGACATTATTATGTGTGACCGTAAAGGGGCAATCTATGATGGTCGTCCTACAGGTATGAATCCGGTGAAGGATGAAGTTGCAAAATATACAAATAAGAATCGTATAGAAGGTTCTTTAGCTGATGTTGTACATGGTGCGGACGTATTCATTGGTGTATCTGCAGAAGGTGCATTAACAGAAGAGATGGTTCGTACAATGAATGACGATGCGATTATTTTTGCAATGGCGAATCCGGTTCCAGAAATTATGCCAGAATTGGCAAAAGCAGCGGGCGCAGCTGTTGTTGGAACAGGTCGTTCTGACTTCCCGAACCAAGTAAATAATGTACTGGCGTTCCCTGGTATTTTCCGCGGTGCACTTGACGTACATGCGACACAAATTAACGAAGAAATGAAGATGGCAGCTGTACAGGCTATTGCTGAGCTTGTAGCAGAAGATGAGTTGAATGCAGACTATATCATTCCGGCACCATTTGACGCGCGTGTAGCGCCTCAAGTAGCGGCTTACGTTGCAAAAGCAGCAATGGAGACAGGAGTAGCTCGCCGTCAAGTAGATCCAAATGAGATCGCTGAAAAAACAAAACAATTAGCGCTGATTGGTAAAGAATAAGCGAGGAATTTCCATTGACATCATCAAATACAAAAGTATATCTCGAAATTGTAAAAAAAATCCGTTCCATTATGGAAGAGGATGGATTGGTAGCGGGGGATCGTTTGCCGTCTGAGCGTGAGTTAAGTTCACGCTTAAACGTAGGACGTTCCTCTGTAAGAGAAGCATTGCGTGCTTTAGAACTGGTAGGATTGATTGAAACGAGACGTGGTGAAGGGACATTTATTCGAAACTTTTATGATAACGGCCTTGTACAATTAATTGCTCCGTTCTTACTGCAAGATGAGAAAACAATTCGTGATTTATTACAAACGAAACGATTGCTTGAGAAAGATATGATTCGAATTGTATGTAATTTACCGAAAGAAACGTTTTCTAAAGTACTAAGTAGATTACACCAAGTACTTGAAGGAAATGAAAACTCAATCCCAACGCTTCATCAAACGTTCTTTAAAACACTTATTGAACAAGTCGATAATTATTTACTATATCGCATTTGGATGATCGTAAATGATTACGTAGCAACTCTTTCTTGTAAAGTTTCAAGAGATTCTATCGATATGTATAGAAAGCTTTATGCTACTTTGGAAGAAAAACAAGAAAATGATGCACTAAAAATTTACGATGAATTAGTAGAGAATATACAGTTTCACTCGTAATGTATAAAATTTGTCGAAATGACCATGACACGTTATGACAAACATTCTACCGCTTAGCGGTTAAAGTTAAACGTAAAGAGTGAGGTTATTAGACAGATTGAGAAGATAAGGCTAACATCAAACTTTGGTGTTAGCCCCATTTTCTTCTTACGCTAACCTTAGCTCTCAACGAAGGGGGTCAAATTGTGCTAAGAGATTTATTCGTGAAAAAGAAAAAGTACGCTGCAATACCTTCAGAACAAGTACGAAAAGATGTACCAGATGGCGTTATGACAAAATGTCCGGAATGTAAAAAAATCATGTATACGAAAGAACTTCTAAAAAATTTAAAAGTATGTGTGAATTGTGGATATCATCATCCTATGAATGCATGGGAACGTCTTGATAGTATATTGGACGAAGGGTCATTCCGTGAGTATGACAAAGAAATGGTTTCATTAAATCCACTCGAGTTTCCAGGTTATGAAGAGAAACTAGAGAGCGATCGTAAGAAGACTGAATTAAACGAAGCGGTTGTAACTGGTGAAGGAACAATTGATGACATGCTTGTTGTTGTTGCAGTAATGGATTCTCGTTTTCGAATGGGGAGCATGGGCTCTGTGGTAGGAGAAAAAATCGCCCGTGCGGTTGAAAAGGCGTACGACTTACAAGTTCCATTTATTATCTTTACTGCTTCGGGTGGTGCCCGTATGCAAGAAGGGATATTAAGTTTAATGCAAATGGCAAAAACAAGCGTAGCTTTGAAAAAGCATAGTAATGCAGGAGGATTATTTATTTCTGTTATGACTCACCCAACGACGGGCGGGGTTTCAGCGAGTTTCGCTTCACTTGGTGATTATAATCTTGCAGAACCAGGTGCACTTATCGGATTTGCTGGTAGACGTGTAATTGAACAAACGGTGCGTGAGAAACTACCGGAAGATTTCCAAACGGCAGAATTCTTACTAGATCATGGTCAATTAGATGCGGTGGTGCATCGTGATGATATGAGAGAATCGCTTCGCAAGATTTTAGAAGTTCATCAAGGAGGGGGAATGGCTGTATGGCAGAGCTAGAATTTGAAAAACCAGTTGTTGAGCTAAGAAATAAGATTCGTGAACTGAAAGACTATACGAAAAACAGCCAGATGGACTTCAGTGAGGAGATTCGTATTTTGGAAGACAAGCTAGAAAATTTAGAGGAAGATATATACGGTAATCTGAAAGTATGGGACCGTGTTCAAATTGCTCGTCATGCAGAACGACCGACAACGCTCGATTATATTGAGCACTTATTTACTGATTTTTTCGAATGTCATGGAGATCGTCTATTTGGCGATGATGCAGCGATTGTCGGCGGCATTGCGAAATATAAAGGGATGCCTGTAACTGTAATTGGGCATCAGCGCGGAAAAGATACGAAAGAAAATATTCGCCGTAACTTTGGAATGCCTCATCCAGAAGGATATCGAAAAGCATTACGCTTAATGAAGCAGGCGGAAAAGTTCAATCGTCCTATTATTTGTTTCATTGATACGAAAGGGGCTTATCCTGGTAAAGCTGCTGAAGAACGTGGTCAAAGTGAAGCTATCGCCCGCAATTTATTTGAAATGGCAGGTTTAACTGTACCTGTTATTTGTATCGTTATCGGTGAAGGTGGTAGTGGCGGTGCGCTAGGCCTTGGAGTGGGAGATTACATTCATATGCTAGAAAATTCCACTTATTCTGTTATTACACCAGAGGGTGCAGCGGCAATTCTTTGGAAAGATGCAGGAAAAGCAAAGGAAGCTGCAGAGGCAATGAAAATTACAGCAGCAGATTTGAAAGAATTAGGTGTAATTGATGAAATTATTCCAGAGGCAAAAGGTGGAGCTCACCGTAATCTTTCGAAACAGTCAGAAAATATAGATTTAATGATTAGAAAAACTTTTGAACAATTAAACGGAATTTCGAAAGATGAATTAATCGAAAAACGTTATGAAAAATATATGAAAATTGGGCAAGTTTCGTTTTCAAACGCTTCCATTGGGATAAAATAAGAAAAGCGTGCGTTCCTCTTCGCGAATGCACGTTTTTATTATGAAAAGACACATCTTCTCCATTGTGTTTTTATATTTTTTCGTGTTATTTTATTATAAGGCAAATAATCTTTATGAGGTGAGTACAAATGAAACGTATTGGTGTATTAACAAGTGGTGGAGATTCACCTGGTATGAATGCTGCCATTCGTGCAGTTGTTCGTAAAGCGATTTTCCATGATATTGAAGTATATGGTATTTACCATGGATACGCTGGATTAATTTCTGGTCACATTGAAAAATTAGAACTTGGTTCTGTTGGCGATATTATCCACCGCGGTGGTACGAAATTATATACAGCAAGATGTCCTGAGTTTAAAGACCCAGAAGTACGACTAAAAGGTATCGAGCAATTAAAGAAACATGGTATCGAAGGACTTGTTGTTATTGGTGGAGATGGTTCTTACCAAGGCGCTAAAAAATTAACTGAACAAGGATTCCCGTGTGTTGGTGTACCAGGTACAATCGACAATGATATCCCTGGAACAGACTTCACAATTGGTTTCGATACAGCTTTAAACACTGTTATTGATGCAATTGATAAAATCCGTGACACAGCTACATCTCATGAACGTACATATGTTATCGAAGTAATGGGACGTCACGCTGGTGATATCGCATTATGGGCTGGTTTAGCTGATGGTGCAGAAACAATCTTAATTCCAGAAGAAGAGTATGACATGGATGATGTTATCGCTCGTCTGAAGCGTGGTAGTGAACGTGGTAAAAAACACAGTATTATCGTTGTAGCTGAAGGTGTTGGAAGTGCAATTGACATCGGTAAGCACATTGAAGAAGCAACAAACTTTGATACTCGTGTAACTGTATTAGGTCACGTACAACGTGGTGGATCACCAAGTGCACAAGACCGTGTATTAGCAAGTCGTCTTGGCGCAAGAGCAGTTGAATTATTAATTGCTGGTAAAGGTGGACGTTGTGTAGGTATTCAAGATAACAAACTTGTTGATCATGATATTATCGAAGCGTTAGCTCAAAAGCATACAATCGATAAAGATATGTATCAATTATCTAAAGAATTATCCATCTAATTGACGTAATGTCAGATATTTGGGAACGGTTTCATAATTTTCGGAGGTGCAATATGCGTAAAACTAAAATTGTATGTACTATAGGTCCTGCTAGTGAAAGTATTGAAAAATTAGAGCAATTAATCGAAGCAGGTATGAACGTTGCTCGTTTAAACTTCTCTCATGGTAGCCATGAAGAGCACGGAGCTCGTATTAAAAACATTCGTGAAGCTTCAAAGAAAACTGGTAAAACAGTTGGTATCTTACTTGATACAAAAGGTCCAGAAATCCGTACTCACGACTTCGTAGACGGACAAGCTGAGCTTGTAACAGGTGCAGAAGTAGTTCTTTCTACTGAGCAAGTATTAGGTACTGCAGAGAAGTTCTCTGTATCTTATGCTGGTCTTTATGACGATGTAGACCCAGGTTCTCGCATTCTAATCGATGACGGTCTTATCGAACTAGAAGTAATCGAAAAAGCTGATGGAAACATCCGTACAAAAGTTCTTAACAGCGGAACTGTAAAAAATAAAAAAGGTGTTAACGTACCAAACGTAAGCATTAAGCTTCCTGGTATCACTGAAAAAGACGTAAAAGATATCATCTTCGGTATCGAGCAAAAAGTTGATTTCATCGCAGCTTCATTCGTACGTAAAGCGTCTGACGTATTAGAAATCCGTGAATTATTAGAAGAGCATGGTGCTCAATACATCCAAATCGTACCGAAAATCGAAAACCAAGAAGGTATCGACAACATCGATTCAATCTTAGAAGTTTCTGACGGTTTAATGGTAGCTCGTGGTGATATGGGTGTAGAAATTCCACCAGAAGAAGTACCATTAGTACAAAAACGTCTAATCAAAAAATGTAACGTGTTAGGTAAACCAGTTATTACTGCGACACAAATGTTAGACTCTATGCAACGTAACCCACGTCCAACTCGTGCGGAAGCAAGTGACGTAGCTAACGCAATCTTCGATGGTACAGATGCAATCATGCTTTCAGGTGAAACAGCTGCTGGTCAATATCCGGTAGAAGCAGTAACAATGATGGCTAACATTGCAGTACGTGTTGAAAAATCATTACAATACGAAGATATGTTCAAAAAACGTATTAAAGAGTTCACTCCAACAATTACAGATGCAATTAGCCAATCTGTTGCGCATACAGCACTTGCTCTTGATGTAGCTGCAATCGTAGCTCCAACAGAAAGTGGACATACTGCGAAAATGATCTCTAAATACCGTCCAAAATCTCCAATTGTAGCTGTAACATCTGACGAGCAAGTAGGACGTCGTCTTGCGCTTGTTTGGGGTGTACAAGCGTTTATGGCTGAGAAGCGCGCAGCTTCAACTGACGAAATGTTAGATACAGCAATTCAAACAGGTATGGATGCAGGTCTAATCGGACTTGGAGATACTGTAGTAATTACTGCTGGTGTTCCAGTTGCTGAAACTGGAACAACAAACTTAATGAAAATCCACGTTGTTGGTGAAGAAGTTGCTAAAGGACAAGGAATCGGTCGTAAAGCTGCAAAAGGTAAAGTAGTTGTAGCAAAAACAGCTGCTGAAGCTGTAGCGAACGTAAACGAAGGTGATATCCTTGTTACAACAAGTACTGATAAAGATATGATTCCTGCAATCGAAAAAGCTGCTGCTTTAGTTGTAGAAGAAGGTGGCTTAACAAGCCATGCGGCTGTTGTAGGCGTATCAATCGGTATTCCTGTTATCGTTGGTGTAAACGGCGTAACAGCAACTTTAAAAAATGGCCAAGAAGTAACAGTTGATGCAGCACGCGGAATTGTTTATAATGGACATGCGGAAGTGCTATAAGTAATACGGAGAGAAGGATCGGAGTCCTTCTCTTTTTTTTACACAAAACGAGATAGAATTAGTTTAAAGTGCCTAGAATTGCTTTTAAAAGCGGTTTGTTATGAGTTTTAGTATGAAAGGGTATCTATATTTCGTATGATGTATATAGGCGTTGTGAGGGTGTTAAAAGTGAGTTGTGAGAGGGGTGTAGAACTATGAAGTGGTTACTATTCTTGTTTATTTTAATACCGGCGATTGAGATTACGGTCTTAATTGGATCAAGTCATGTAATAGGTTTATGGTCTACGTTCGCTATGATTGTATTTACAGGTGTTGTAGGTGTGTATTTGGCGAAAAGACAAGGATTTAAAGTACTTGGAGAGATTCAATCTAAGTTGAATAGAGGGGAAATGCCAGGTGAGGCAGTACTAGATGGTATTTTTGTATTTGTAGGAGGTATTCTCTTGGTGCTTCCTGGGTATGTGACAGATGTGCTAGGGTTTATCTGCGTGATCCCTATTACGAGAGCTTTATTGAAGCCGCTTGTTATGAAGTGGATGGAATGGAAATTTAGAAAGAACTCTACTATTATCATTCAGAAGTAGCACTTAGATTATAACGATCTAAGTGCTATTTTTTTGTCTTGTAAGAGGAGAGGGGGTTTCTGATTGAGGCTTCGCTTTACTGCGCTATTTGTGGGGGATTTCTATCTCAAAGTTGGGTTGCTCGTAAGTGTCTGATGTGGGGGCGAATGATGAGTGGGGATGAACAAAACGTCCGCTTATTATATTTGCTATATAATTTTCGTTTGAACTCTTGTTGTGCTTCGATTAAACGTGTAATTTTTAAATGCTATTAATTTGGATGAATAAGATGGAGAGAAATGCAGCTAAATTAAAGTTTTGCTTTCATATAAAAGGTGGGGATTGTTAGTTGAAGCCTTATTCTATGTGGTTTTGTATATTTATTCATTTACATAAAAAGTAATAAATGTAAGTAATAAATATATATAAAATAGAATAAAAATGTATTTTTGATTAGAAAATGTGTTTTTTATGCAAAAAAACAAGAGGATTATCCTTTTTCTGGGTAATGCTCTTGTTACATGTGAGTAGTGTGAAAAAATAAGTGAAAGGAATAATCAGTGGGAAATTCCCACTGATTACAGCTTGTTTTTTATATGAATTAGAAACTTTTATTTTGAAGGTGAACCTTTAATATATTTCCACAAGTCATGGAAGACATTAGCTTTGTGTAATGTATTAAGTAGTACTAAGGTGACTGGACCGATGATTAATCCTAAAAAGCCAAAAAGCTTAAAGCCGACAAATAGAGCGACGAGTGTTGCTAATGGATCGAGACCGATGTTAGATGAAAGTACTTTCGGTTCCATAATTTGTCTTTGGACAATCACGACGATGTATAAAATGAGAAGACCAATGGCGAATGCGGTATCGCCAGTGAAAAATACGTATATAACCCATGGAACGAAGACTGCGCCTGTTCCTAAATATGGTAGTAAATCTACAACTCCTGTAATAATCGCAATAGTAATGGCGTATGGTACGCGTAATATTAAAAGTCCGATCAGTACAATGACGGTTGTCATAGATACGAGTGTAAGTTGTGCTTTCACAAAACCAAATAAAGCTTTTTTTAAGTCGACAAAAATAGTTTTTCCGTAGCCATGTACACGATTTGGTAGTAATTTTCTTGTTTTTTGAGCAAGACGGTGCCAATCGTAACTAATGAAGAAAGTGGCTAATAAAATGAATACAAGGACAGTTAACGTTGTTGGCAGTGCACTAATGAAATTTGTTAATCCGCTTATAATGGCGGTTAAAAGTTCTTTCATTTGTGTTGTTGCTTCTGTTCCTAAGTTTTGAATGTTTTGTGTAATTGTATAGCGCTGTGGTTCTCCAAGATGATTAAATTTAGAGATTAAATCATCGTAGAGAGGCATAATATGATTAAGTGCAAATTGCTGAGCGAATGTAACGATATCCGGAAACTTTACTGTAACAAGTTGGAGTAAGTATGTTGTGGCAGATATTGCTTCAGTCACAAGATATGTAACAAGTCCAACGATAGCTCCAAATACGAGAATTAAGCTAACGAGTACTGCTAGTGCGCGAGGAAATTGTAGTTTTTGATTAAGGAAATTGACGACAGGATTAATCAAATAAGCAAATGCAAAAGCGATAATAAAAGGATAGATAAGCCCTGACATGTATAGTAATACATAGAACCCAGCTATCGTTGCTACAATGACAAATATGAGTCGCAATATCATATATAGTAAGTTTCGGTTCAAAGATGTATACCTCCCATTCCGATTTGGATTATCCTAATTCGTTCAACTTATAACTAGCGTGCTCTGCTGATTAAAGTCTTACTTTAGCGGCAGTAAATCTCCCGCCAAAGCCCAATTGATGACGGCCAATAATCAGTGGAAGATGCCCAACTGATTAAAGTGTTACTTTATGTTATAGTGGAATGATGGATTTAGCCTGCTTTTTTCGGTATATGAATGGCTGTGAAAGCCTATTCGTGATGCTACTACTATATGGTAAAAACTTCATTTTCTCTTCTTTTTATTTTACCTGTTTCTTATTAGAAAAGAAAGAAGAGACGACTGTTTTCAAAAATGTATACATGCTTAAATTTTTTGGTGAAAGTCTCTTTTTAGAATGTATAAAAAATTGAAGGTGTTATCGATAAATAGGCATCTGTATAGCATGTATAACGATAGGTTTAAAGGTATTTTTGTTTGGAAATGAGTTCATTATTTTCAGAAAGGAAGTGTAAACATGATTAGTCAGTCAACGTTATTTTTATTCATACTACTTATTATAGGACTTATTGCTAAAAACCAATCGCTTACTGTAGCTATTGGGGTGTTATTTCTATTAAAATTTACGTTTTTAGGAGATAAGGTCTTTCCTTATTTACAAACGAAAGGAATTAACCTAGGTGTAACGGTCATTACAATAGCGGTGCTAGTACCGATTGCGACGGGGGAAATGGGTTTTAAACAACTTGGAGAAGCGGCGAAATCGTATTATGCGTGGATTGCTTTAGCTTCAGGTGTAGCAGTCGCTTTGTTAGCGAAAGGCGGCGTGCAATTGTTGACAACGGATCCTCATATTACAACTGCGCTTGTTTTTGGGACAATTATAGCGGTTGCGTTATTTAATGGGGTTGCTGTTGGTCCGTTAATTGGGGCTGGAATTGCCTATGCGGTTATGAGTATTATACAAATGTTTAAATAAGGAATTTTATAGTAATATAAAATTTTTGAATTCTTTCTGTTCACAAAAGTCAGATAATTGTTTATAATAGGATTAGAAACTTTGAAAAGTTACATAACAGCAGAGACTTTACACCAGATAAAATAAAAACAACATAAAACAATTTTATAATGATATTGTTTTATGTTGTTTTTATCATAAAACTCTTCGGAATGTATTTTCCTCACTAACTTGTTGTTTTGAGCGTGAGGATTCGGGGAGACATTCACGCTCATGCTTTCCATGTAAACCATGGACAATAAGAGGGGAACATCGCAACAAATTTGCATGATCGTGCATTTTGCTTGCCTAAAGAGTGAACGGGCGTTCATAATTCATAAGGGGAGCAAATAGATATAAGGAGCAAGGTTGGGAGAATTTTCAGGAAAAGGAGAGAATGTCATGACTGTTATTCGAGGTTTAGAAGGGGTAGTAGCAACAACATCATCTGTGAGCTCTATTATTGATGATACATTAACTTATGTTGGGTATAATATTGATGATTTAGCTGAGAATGCTACGTTTGAAGAAGTAGTGTACTTATTATGGCACCGCAAGCTTCCTAATGAAAAAGAACTAGCGGAATTTAATGAAATTGTATCTGAATACTATAAAGTTCCAGGTGAGATTTTAACATATTTGAAACAAGTAGATTTAAAAATTGCACATCCGATGTCTGTTTTACGAACTGCAATTTCCATGCTATCATTATACGATGAGAGCGCTGAAATTATGGATGAAAAGTCTAATTATTTGAAAGCGGTTAAATTACAGGCTCAAGTGGGAACTTTAGTTGCTGCTTACGCGAGAATCCGTAAAGGTTTAGATATTGTTGAGCCAAGAAAGGATTTATCATTAGCTGCAAACTTCTTGTACATGTTAAATGATCGCGAGCCAAATGAAGTTGAAATTGAAGCTTTTGATAAGGCGCTTGTACTTCATGCAGATCATGAGTTAAACGCTTCTACATTTACTGCACGTGTTTGCGTAGCTACACTTTCAGATGTATATTCTGGTATTACAGCAGCAATTGGTGCATTAAAAGGTCCTCTTCACGGTGGGGCAAATGAAAATGTAATGAAGATGTTAACTGAAATTGGCGAAGAAGAAAATGTAGAATCATATATTCATAATGCTCTTCAAAATAAAGTGAAAATCATGGGCTTTGGCCACCGTGTGTATGAGCAGGGTGATCCACGTGCAAAACACTTACGTGAAATGTCTAAGAGATTATGCGTGCTTTTAGGAGAAGACAAATGGTATAATATGTCTATCAAAATTGAAGACATTGTAACAAAAGAAAAAGGTCTTCCACCAAATGTTGATTTCTATTCAGCTTCTGTATACCATTGTTTAGGAATTGACCATGACTTATTTACACCTATTTTTGCAATTAGCCGTATGTCAGGCTGGTTAGCTCATATTCTAGAACAATATGAAAATAACCGTTTAATCCGTCCACGTGCTGATTATAATGGACCAACGCATCAAGTGTATGTTCCAATCGCACAAAGATAAGCAAAAAACACTATTTTGATAGTGAAAATACGCTTTCAAAAGTCTGATTTTTTCGGAAAGATGTAATGATTAGAATATTTTAATTTGACTAACGGTTTGAACTGAGGGGTTATTCCCTCAGTTTCATACATATGAAATTTCAAACATGGGGGTTATCACATTGACGACAGGTGAAAAAATTACTGTAACTAATGGTGTTATGAATGTACCAAACAATCCGATTATTCCATTTATTGAAGGAGATGGAATTGGTCCTGATATTTGGGCAGCTGCATCTCGCGTAATAGAAGCAGCAGTTGAAAAAGCTTATGATGGTGAGAAGAAAATCGTTTGGAAAGAAGTGCTTGCAGGGGAAAAAGCATTCAACCAAACAGGCGAGTGGTTACCAGAAGAGACTTTAAATTTAATCCGCGAATATTTAATCGCAATTAAAGGTCCACTTACAACTCCAGTTGGCGGTGGTATTCGTTCTCTAAACGTAGCACTTCGTCAAGAATTAGATCTATATGTATGTCTACGTCCAGTTCGTTATTTTGAAGGTGTTCCTTCACCTGTAAAACGTCCGGAAGATACTGATATGGTTATTTTCCGTGAAAATACAGAAGACATTTATGCTGGAATTGAATATGCACAAGGATCTCCAGAAGCAGAAAAAGTTCTTGCTTTCTTAAAAGAAGCAATGGGTGTTAATAAAATCCGCTTCCCAGAAACATCTGGTATTGGTATTAAACCAATCTCAGAAGAAGGGACAAAGCGTCTTGTTCGTGCTGCAATTCAATATGCAATTAACGAAAAACGCTCTTCTGTTACATTAGTTCATAAAGGAAACATTATGAAATTTACAGAAGGTGCTTTCAAAAACTGGGGTTACGAAGTAGCGGAACAAGAATTCGGCGACAAAGTATTTACTTGGGCTGAATATGATCGCATTGTTGAAAAAGATGGTAAAGATGCAGCGAATAAAGCGATGGCAGACGCTGAAGTGGCTGGAAAAATCATCGTAAAAGATTCTATTGCAGACATCTTCTTACAACAAATTTTAACTCGTCCACGTGAGTTCGATGTTGTTGCAACAATGAACTTAAATGGTGACTATATCTCTGATGCACTTGCTGCACAAGTAGGTGGAATTGGTATTGCACCTGGTGCAAACATTAACTATGTGACTGGACATGCTATCTTTGAAGCTACACATGGTACAGCTCCAAAATATGCAGGTTTAGATAAAGTAAACCCATCTTCAGTTCTTCTTTCAGGTGTATTATTATTAGAACACTTAGGATGGAACGAAGCTGCGAAATTAGTAACAGATTCAGTTGAGAAAACAATTGCATCAAAAGTAGTAACATATGACTTCGCTCGCCTAATGGAAGGCGCAACAGAAGTGAAATGTTCTGAGTTTGCTAATGAGCTTATTAAAAACATGGATGTAGCGATAATCAAAAACGCATAATTAAAGCGGGGGGTAAATTATGACAATCAAACGCAAGAAGGTTTCAGTCATCGGTGCAGGATTTACAGGAGCAACAACGGCATTCTTATTAGCACAAAAAGAACTTGCAGATGTTGTATTAGTGGACATTCCACAACTGGAAAATCCAACAAAAGGGAAAGCGTTAGATATGTTAGAAGCGAGCCCAGTACAAGGTTTTGATGCTAACATTATTGGAACATCTGATTACGCAGATACTGCTGATTCTGACGTTGTCGTTATTACAGCAGGTATTGCACGTAAGCCTGGTATGAGCCGTGATGACTTAGTAGCAACGAACTCTAAAATTATGAAAAGTATTACGCGCGACATTGCAAAACATTCACCAAATGCAATTATTGTTGTGTTAACAAATCCAGTTGATGCAATGACATATTCTGTATTTAAAGAAGCAGGATTCCCGAAAGAGCGTGTAATCGGCCAATCGGGCGTATTAGATACAGCTCGTTTCCGTACATTCATCGCACAAGAATTAAATCTTTCTGTAAAAGACATTACAGGATTTGTTCTTGGTGGACATGGTGACGACATGGTACCTCTTGTGCGTTATTCTTATGCAGGCGGTATTCCGTTAGAAACGTTAATTCCGAAAGAGCGTTTAGAAGCAATCGTAGAACGTACACGTAAAGGTGGCGGTGAGATTGTAGGCTTATTAGGAAACGGTAGTGCATATTACGCACCAGCAGCTTCTTTAGTTGAAATGACAGAAGCAATCTTAAAAGATCAACGCCGTGTATTACCAGCTATTGCGTACCTTGAAGGTGAGTATGGTTATAGTGACCTTTACTTAGGGGTACCAGTAATTCTAGGTGGTAACGGAATTGAAAAAATTATTGAATTAGAACTTCTTGCAGATGAAAAAGAAGCGTTAGATCGCTCTGTAGAATCTGTACGTAACGTAATGAAAGTTCTTGTTTAATAATTGAATAGTAGTGAAAAAGATTCGGGATTCCGAATCTTTTTCTACTATTTACCGAATTGTTTTTTTAAAATAATATGAAAACGCTATCATTTGTAATATCCTATAATGAAACTGTAGATTTATACTATACATTGCCCTCATCATAGTAAATTTCGGATAAGGTATCGCTTTTAGTAGGATAATAAGGTGAAAAAATCGGAGGGGGTTGTAACATGTTAAAGAAAAAAGTTCAAATTGGTCGTAAAATGGATGAAATTACAGTAGGAGAGAAATTATCTATCACTGAAAAAATTGAGGATAAAGATTTGTTATTGTACTTAGGGTTAACGAATGATGCCAATCCATTATATATTCAGCATGATTACGCATCCCAAACTCCGTATGAAAAGCCGATTGTACCAAGCATTATGCTAACGGGAATGATTACAACGGCAGTTACGAAATATTTACCGGGTCCAGGAAGTCATATTACTAGGAAGGACCTTACGTTCGTGAAGCATGTTCACCATTATGAAACGTTACAAATCCACTTTGAAGTTGTGGCTGTTTCTGAGGAGGAACATACAATTGATATGCTTGTATCTGCTCATGATGAAAAAGGAGAAACTGTTGTAAAGGGTTCATTAACAGTAACGCCACCTTATAAATCTGTTTCCATTATGGAAAAAGCATTAGATAATTTTTAAAAGATGAAAATATGAATAGCGCTAGCATACCTTGAATAAGGATGCTAGCGCTATTTTTAGTTGAAGAATCCTTCTTTGAACCCTTCAGCAAATTCTGAGCAACCCGTTTTAATCGTATCCCAGCTCGGAGCGTTGAAAGTAAGGATACATGTGACTGCTAAAGATAGAATGGGTAGTATTAGTCGCATAATAGACCTCCTGATTGTGTTAATTTATATATTAAGATTAACGATATAACTATCGGTAATTGAAGTCAATGAAAGGAGTGATTCTTTTAGGTGAGGTGGAAAAAAGAAGAAGTTATCTTTGAAACGATACGAGAAGCTGAAGTGTGGGCCGATTCGATCGCGAATGAAATGTACGGGAGATTATTTGATGGATATGAAACGCTAGATTATAAAATAGCGTATGCTCTTTCGTTTTTCCTAGCACAAAATCAAGATTTTATCCCGCATTAACGGGCAGTAAGATCCCACCTCAAAATTCAGCGAAAGCAAAGAAGTTAGGTCGGGAATCAACTGCCCGTAAAAGCCCCACTGATTAAAGTTTCACTTTATAGTTCATACGGAAGTGAGCTTTAAAGAAGAGAGAGCAATCTATAAAGTTTGGCAAAATCCTGTGTAGTTGCAGGTGAAGCGTAATTACGTCTACTTTCTCAATTCTACACAAACGATCTCCATGAATAGACAATTATATTGAGAGGGACCTTGTTTTCTAGTATGATGAGAATAACGGGGGAAATACTAGGATGAAGAAGGTTTCAAGTCTATAACTTGGAGGAAAAGAATGAACAATCGTATTTTAGTAGTTGATGATGAGGAATTTATCTTAACTTTAATTGAATTTAATTTACAACAAGCTGGGTTTGAAGTTATAACAGCGATGGATGGAGAAATGGCGCTTCAAAAAGCGACAACAGAACGCCCAGATTTAATTATATTAGATTTAATGCTTCCGAAAATGGATGGTATGGAAGTGTGTAAAGAATTACGATTGCAGCGCGTTATGACGCCGATTTTAATGTTAACGGCAAAAGATGATGAGTTTGATAAGGTGCTAGGTCTTGAACTTGGGGCAGATGATTATATGACGAAGCCATTTAGTCCAAGAGAAGTTGTTGCTCGTGTGAAGGCAATTTTGCGCCGCACGAAATTACAACAAGAAGAACAAGTTGCAGAAGCGCCAGATGAAGATAGCATTACAATTGCAGAACTTAAAATTTTACCGGAGTTTTATGAGGCTTATTTCCAAGGAAGAAAGCTTGAATTAACACCAAAAGAATTTGAACTACTTGTGTATCTCGCGAAAAATAAAAGTCGCGTGTTGACGCGTGATCAATTATTAAGTGCTGTATGGAATTACGATTTTGCTGGTGATACACGAATTGTTGATGTTCATATTAGCCATTTGCGCGATAAAATTGAACAAAATACGAAAAAACCGACGTACATTAAAACGATACGTGGTTTAGGATATAAATTAGAGGAGCCAAAAGGGAATGAATAAATTTCGTTCCAGGCTTCTTTTTACATTTGTTTCTCTTATTGTATTTATTTTAGTTGGACTAGGCTTATTGCTAGAAACTGTGTTTGAAAACTACTATATAGATCATGCTAAAGAGAGAATGGTAAAAGAGACGGAGTATGTTGCGGCGTTAGCAGAAGAGCAAGGTTTTGATAAGGTCCTAAAAAATCCATACGTATTTGAAAAGTTAGAAGAAAAAATACCAGCTTCTATCGTATTTGTGAATGAAAAAAAGAAAGTTCAATATAGAAAAGGACAAGAATTGGCATTTAGTCCAGAGACGATTCAAGAACTTTCTTCGGAAGTGGCAAAACAACGAAGTAAAGTGATTACGAAAGAGACAGATCGAAAGAATCAATTTTATCATACGGTGTTCGTTCAAGATGTAGAAGGAAAACAAGGATACATTTTGGTGAAAAGTACAATCGATCCTTTAAGAGATGTACATCAAAAAACGTGGGGATTATTAATTATCGGATTTGTCATTGCTTGTCTCGTAGTTGTATTTTTAGGTATGAAAATTACAGGGCAATATATTAGGCCGATTGAATCAGTTACGAAAGTTGCAATTGAATTGGCGAAGGGTAATTATAAAGCACGTGCATACGAAAGTCATTCGGACGAAACAGGAATGCTGAGTAAAGCAATTAATATTTTAGCTCGTAACTTACAAGAGATGACACTGGAACAAGAAATGCAGCAAGATCGTCTGCATACGTTAATTGAAAATATGGGAAGCGGAATGATTTTAATTGATAGCCGCGGATATATAAACCTTGTAAACCGCTCTTATAAGGAAACTTTTCACGTAACAGATGAAGAATATTTAGATCGCTTATATTATGAATCGTTTCATCATACAGAAATTATTGAGCTTGTAGAAGAAATCTTTATGACAGAAGTGAAAGTGCGTAAACAAATGTTATTGCCACTTGGAATTGAGCGGAAGCACTTTGAAGTATATGGAGCACCGATTATCGGGACAAACCATGAATGGAAAGGGATTGTTCTCGTATTCCATGACATAACAGAGTTAAAGAAATTAGAACAAATGAGAAAAGACTTTTTAGCGAATGTTTCTCATGAATTAAAGACACCGATTACTTCTATTAAAGGTTTTTCAGAAACACTCTTAGACGGAGCGATGGATAATAAAAAATTCTGCGAACATTTCTTGCACATTATTTTAAAAGAAAGTGAGCGCATGCAAGGGTTAATTGAAGATTTATTAGATTTGTCGAAGATCGAACAACAAGGATTTAAATTAAATATGGGAACCGTTGATATGAAGGGGCTGCTTGAAGATATTCATATGGTGCTTGATAATAAAGCAGGAGAAAAAGAAATCTCTTTACAAGTGAATGTATTAAAACGTGCCTCTGTTATTGGAGATCCAAGTCGTCTGAAACAAATCTTTATTAATTTAATTAATAACGCGATCGTATATACACCGGCTGGAGGCGTTGTTTCAGTAGAGTTAGCGGAAGATAAATATAATGCTTATATAAAAGTATCGGATACTGGAATTGGTATTAGTAAAGAGGAAATTCCGCGTATTTTTGAACGCTTTTACCGAGTGGATAAAGCGAGAAGTAGAAATACTGGTGGTACAGGCCTTGGATTATCAATTGTAAAGCATTTAGTAGAGGCGCATCAAGGTACGATTACAGTAGATAGTGAAGTTGGAGAAGGGACAACGTTTACAGTTGTTTTACCGAAATCAGCAACTGAAAAATAGGATGAAGGATGTTTACAATATATTAACAATGTCTTAATTAAATATTAATAAAGCTCTGTTAATATAATACATGAAAACCCCTTCATCCAAGGAGTAATTTTGGACGAGAATAGTTAAACTGTTCTCGTCACTTCCCTTTATGCCAATATAAGTCTGTTTTATATATGAAAGAAAAGAACCGTTATTTTTCTTCTCTCTATTAGTCATGTTAATATAGAGAGAGGAAAGGAACGGTTTTTTTCTGTGAAAAAAATCATTTCAAATTTGCATGGGGAGGTTTCTGATTTGGAAAAAAAGGTCGTATTAGTAGATGGTAATAATATCGCGTATCGTGCTTTCTTTGCACTACCGCTTTTAAATAACGACAAAGGTATACATACGAACGCAATTTACGGTTTTACAATGATGTTAATGAGAATATTAGAGGAAGAAAAACCGACGCATATGTTAGTAGCATTTGATGCGGGTAAAACGACATTCCGTCATAAAACATATAGTGAGTATAAAGGCGGACGTCAAAAGACCCCACCTGAATTATCAGAACAATTCCCGTTTATTCGTGAGATGCTTGATGCATTCAACGTACCGCGTTATGAATTGGAAAATTATGAAGCGGATGATATTATGGGAACGCTAGCAAAAGAAGCAAGCGAACAAGGAGCAAGTGTAAAAGTTATTTCAGGAGATAAAGATTTACTTCAACTTGTTTCTGATAACACGCTTGTATGTATTCCGCGAAAAGGGATTACGGAAGTAGATGAATATACGAAAGAAGCTTTATTTGAGAAATATAGCTTATCACCAAAGCAAATTATCGATATGAAAGGTTTAATGGGAGACCAATCAGATAATATTCCGGGTGTACCAGGAGTTGGTGAAAAAACTGCGATTAAATTGTTAACACAGTTTGGAACGGTTGAAGAAGTGTATGACAATCTAGATCAAGTAAGCGGGAAGAAATTAAAAGAAAAACTGGAAGCAAATAAAGACCAAGCTCTTATGAGTAAAGATCTTGCAACTATCATTACAGATGCGCCGATTACAGTGCATGTGGATGATATGGAATATAAAGGATATGAAGCAAGTGATGTCGTTCCAATGTTCGAGAGTTTAGGATTTACATCTCTTTTAAATAAATTAGGTGTTACGCCAGAAGAAACGGCTCCAGCTGAATTAGATGATATTACATTTGATATTGTGGAAGAAGTTACCGAAGAAATGCTTCAGCAAGATAGTGCGCTTATTGTTGAAGTACAAGAAGATAACTATCATAAAGCAGATATTCAAGGTTTTGGTATTCAAAATGAAAATGGTTGCTACTTTATTCAAAAGGACATTGCTCTTAAGTCAGATGCATTTAAAGACTGGCTTGCAGATGGAGAGATGAGAAAGCATACATTTGATGCGAAGCGTGCAATCGTTGCACTGAAATGGAACGGTATAGATATACAAGGGGTTGACTTTGATCTATTAATCGCTGCTTATTTACTTGATCCGGCTGATACAGATAAAGATTTCCGTACTGTAGCGAAAATGAAAGAAACGCATGCTGTGAAATCTGACGAAGAAGTTTATGGAAAAGGCGCGAAGCGTGCTGTTCCAGAGTTAAAAGTAGTAGCGGAGCATGTAGCTCGTAAAGTGCATGTATTATATGATGTAAAGCAAACATTCGTTGAAGAGTTAGAGAAGAATGAGCAATATGAACTGTTTACAGAGTTAGAATTACCACTTGCGCGTGTATTAGCTGATATGGAAGTAAAAGGTGTAAAAGTTGATACAGAGCGTCTTCGTAATATGGGAGAAGAACTTGCAGGCAGATTAAAGGAAATGGAACAGGAAATTTATAAGCTTGCGGGAACAGAATTTAATATTAATTCACCGAAGCAGCTTGGTGTTATTCTGTTTGAGAATTTAAACTTACCGGTTATTAAAAAGACGAAAACAGGTTATTCTACGTCAGCTGATGTACTAGATAAGCTTATGGATCACCATGAAATTATTCCAAACATTTTACATTATCGTCAATTAGGGAAACTAAATTCAACTTACATTGAAGGTTTACTGAAAGTTGTACATGAAGATTCATCTAAAATTCATACTCGTTTTAATCAAGTGTTAACACAAACAGGTCGATTAAGTTCGACGGATCCGAACTTGCAAAATATCCCGATTCGATTAGAAGAAGGAAGAAAGATTCGTCAGGCATTTGTTCCATCAGAAGAAGGTTGGATTATGTATGCGGCTGATTATTCACAAATCGAGCTGCGTGTATTAGCTCATATTGCAAATGATAAAGGGCTAGTTGAAGCATTCCAACATGACATGGATATTCATACGAAAACAGCTATGGATGTATTTGGCGTTGAAAAAGATGAAGTAACTTCAAATATGAGACGACAAGCGAAAGCTGTTAACTTCGGAATTGTGTATGGTATTAGTGATTATGGTCTTTCGCAAAACTTAGGGATTACAAGAAAAGCAGCAGCGGAATTTATTGAAAAGTATTTAGAAAGTTTCCCTGGTGTACAAGAATACATGGAGGACATCGTAAAAGATGCGAAACGAAAAGGATATGTGGCCACATTATTAAATCGTCGCCGTTATATTCCAGAAATTACGAGTCGTAATTTCAATTTACGTAGCTTTGCTGAGCGTACAGCGATGAATACACCAATTCAAGGTACTGCAGCAGATATTATTAAAAAAGCGATGATTATTATGGCAGATCGTTTAGAAGAAGAAGGCTTACAAGCGCGTCTTCTTCTACAAGTACACGATGAATTAATATTTGAAGCACCAAAAGAAGAAATTGAAAAATTAGAGCAGCTTGTACCTGAAGTAATGGAGCATGCAATTGAACTCGCAGTTCCGCTGAAAGTTGATTATTCTTACGGTCCAACTTGGTACGACGCAAAATAAGGAAGTGATGAAATGCCTGAATTACCAGAGGTTGAAAACGTCAGACGGACACTTGAAAATCTTGTAACAGGAAAAAAGATTGAAGATGTTATTGTTACTTATCCAAAAATAGTGAAACGACCGGATGATGCAGAAATCTTTAAAGAAATGCTAAAAGGCGAGAAGATTGAAAATATAAAGCGAAGAGGAAAGTTTTTGCTTCTATATGTAACAAATTATGTTATTGTTTCACATTTGCGTATGGAAGGTAAGTTTTTACTACATCAAGAGGATGAGCCGATTGATAAACATACGCACGTCCGTTTCTTATTTACAGATGGAACTGAATTACATTATAAAGA
This sequence comes from Bacillus sp. CH_48, assembly GCF_038008465.1. Taxonomy (NCBI): domain Bacteria; kingdom Bacillati; phylum Bacillota; class Bacilli; order Caryophanales; family Bacillaceae; genus Bacillus; species Bacillus sp. CH_48. The sequence continues at coordinate 2,397,306 of NZ_JBBOZF010000001.1, forward strand.
TGTGAGAAAGTTTGGTACGATGCATCTCTTTAAGAAAGGTGAAGAGATGAATCAAATGCCTCTTGCTGACTTAGGTCCGGAGCCGTTTGATGCTGAATTGACACCGCAGTATTTACAAGAAAGATTGCAAAAGACAAATCGTAAAATAAAAGTTGTGCTATTGGACCAGCGTCTTTTAGTAGGGCTTGGAAATATATATGTTGATGAAGTTTTATTCCGTTCTCAAATTCATCCGGAACGGGAAGCTTCTTCTTTAACAGTAGAAGAAATTGAGCGGATTTATGAGGCTACCGTTACAACGTTAGGTGAAGCGGTAAAACGTGGCGGAAGTACAATTCGGACGTATATCAACTCACAAGGGCAAATTGGTTCATTCCAAGAACTCCTAAATGTATATGGAAAAAAAGGAGAGCCGTGTGTAACTTGTGGTACGATATTAGAAAAAACAGTAGTTGGCGGGCGAGGAACGCATTACTGCCCAATTTGTCAGCCTAGAATATAGAAAAGAGATAACATCGGATAGGCATTTGTCATATACATACAGCAGAGCTATGTATAAGGGAGGAGCTTACCGATGTACCTTTATTTATCTCTTATTTTATTAGCTTTTACATTAAGCTTAGATAGCTGTAGTGTAGGGCTAACATATGGGTTAAGAAGCGTAAGAATTCCACTAAAATCAATTATAATTATCGGAATCTGTTCAGCGGCTGTTATGCTTGTTTCAATGGGAATTGGACATATGATCGCGAAAATATTTTCACCTGTTATCGCAACGCGTATCGGTGGGCTTGTTCTTATTGGAATAGGGATTTGGGTGTTATATCAATTTTTTCGAAGTGAGAAAAAAGAAGAACCGAAGCAAGAGGAGAAGGTCTGGAAATTAGAGATTGCCTCGCTAGGGCTAGTAATTCAAATTTTACGGAAACCGACTGTAGCAGATTTTGATAAATCAGGCACCATTTCTGCAGGAGAAGCATTACTTCTTGGTATCGCTCTTTCTGTAGATTCATTTGGTGCCGGAATTGGTGCATCTTTATTAGGGTATGCACCCGCTATGATGGCGATATTAGTTGCAGTTATGAGTTCTTTGTTTTTGTTTATTGGAATGAAACTTGGGACGGTTTTATCGAATATGAAGTGGTTACAAAAATTTACATTCCTGCCTGGAGTATTACTCATTATTATTGGAATTTGGAAAATGTAAGTATGGGCGTGGAACATTAGTTTCGCGCCTTTTATTATGAGGAGGATTATGATGACAGTAGTAATTGGATTAACAGGAGGCATTGCAAGTGGAAAAAGTACAGTGTCTCAAATGTTTCGTGAATTGAGCATACCAGTTATTGATGCAGATATTATTGCGCGAGAAGTTGTAGAGCGAGGAAAACCAGCATATAACAAAATAGTAGAAGTATTTGGAACGGAAGTGTTGCAAAAAGACGGAGAACTGGATCGGCCGAAATTAGGGAGTGTCGTTTTCTATAATGAAGAAAAACGATTGCAGTTAAACAAAATTGTTCATCCTGCAGTACGTGAGGAAATGAATAGACAAAAGGAAATGTACATAAAAGAAAGTATGCAAGCGATTGTGTTAGATATCCCTCTTTTATTTGAAAGTAAATTAACAAGTCTCGTTGACCGTGTTTTAGTTGTAGCAGTTACTCCTGATACACAATTAGAACGTTTGATGAAACGAAATGGTTTTTCCGAAGAAGAAGCAACGGCGCGTATTCAATCTCAAATGCCGTTAGCGGAAAAAGTGAAAAATGCAGATGAAGTGATAAATAATGATGGCACAATTATGGGAACGAAAACACAATTGCAGGTGATTTTAAAGAAATGGAACATTATTGACTAAAAAATTGTGAAATTAATGAAAATGCTTAGTGACATATCTCCTTTTTGTGTTATACTATTATTGGGATTGGAGATAAATAGTATAACGCATTCAAGGGGGATAACATATTATGACTCGTGTGGCAATTAATGGATTTGGACGTATTGGGAGAATGGTATTTCGTCAAGCAATAAAAGAAAGCGCATTCGAAATTGTAGCAATCAATGCAAGCTATCCATCTGAAACGTTAGCACACTTAATTAAATATGATACAGTTCATGGTAAGTTTGACGGAACAGTAGAAGCATTTGAAGATCACTTATTAGTTGATGGAAAAATGATTCGCCTTTTAAACAACCGCGATCCAAAGGAATTGCCTTGGACAGATTTAGGTGTTGAAGTTGTAATTGAAGCAACTGGTAAATTTAATTCAAAAGAAAAAGCAATTCTTCACGTTGAAGCTGGAGCGAAAAAGGTTATTTTAACAGCGCCTGGTAAAAATGAAGATGTAACAATTGTAGTTGGTGTGAATGAAGACCAATTAGATATTACAAAACATACTGTTATTTCAAATGCATCTTGTACAACAAACTGTTTAGCGCCTGTTGTAAAGGTGTTAGATGAGCAGTTCGGAATTGAAAACGGTTTAATGACGACTGTTCACGCTTATACAAATGACCAAAAAAATATTGATAACCCACATAAAGATTTAAGAAGAGCGCGTGCTTGCGGACAATCAATCATTCCGACAACGACAGGTGCCGCGAAAGCGCTAGCAAAAGTTCTTCCGCACTTGAACGGAAAACTTCATGGTATGGCACTTCGTGTACCAACGCCAAACGTGTCTCTTGTTGACTTAGTAGTAGACGTAAAACGTGATGTGACAGTTGAAGCTATTAATGAAGCTTTCAAAACGGTTGCAAACGGTGCGTTAAAAGGTATTGTAGAATTCAGCGAAGAGCCTTTAGTATCTATCGACTTTAATACAAATACACACTCAGCTATCATTGATGGTTTATCTACAATGGTAATGGGTGATCGTAAAGTGAAAGTACTTGCTTGGTATGATAACGAGTGGGGCTACTCTCGTCGTGTTGTAGATCTTGTAACGTTAGTTGTTGAAGAGTTAGCGAAACAAGAAAATGTGCAACACATTTAAGTGAATAAGGGGGAGGGCAAGGCAATATTTGCCCTCTTTTTTTATTTTTTTCTGAAAAGGAAAAAAATTATATGAGTATATTTTAAATAGTGGACATACCACGAAACGTTGTGATTACTGCATTTGTGAATCGTTTATTTTTTTTAGGGAAAAGTAAAGAGGAAAATATGACAGAAAATCGAAAAAACTGTTGTTGCAAAATGAAAATAAACAAAGTATACTAACACTCGTAAACTTAAGAGCTGAGGTACGTAGTCACTACTTAAAGGGTTAGGACCTCTCTGGACTAACTTTCCCCCGTGGTAGTGGAGCAAGCCAAATTGCAAATTAGTTTTCAATTCGAACAGTTAGAATAAATTTACAAGGGGGAACTGTAGAATGGATACTATGGATACGATGGGTCGTCACGTGATCGCTGAACTTTGGGATTGCGATTTCGACAAGCTTAATGACATGCCGTATATTGAACAATTATTTGTGGATGCAGCACTAAGAGCTGGTGCTGAAGTGCGTGAGGTTGCTTTCCATAAATTTGCACCACAAGGTGTAAGTGGAGTAGTAATTATCTCGGAATCACATTTAACAATTCATAGCTTTCCGGAGCACGGTTACGCGAGTATTGATGTTTATACTTGTGGGGATCGTATTGATCCAAATGTTGCTGCAGAATATATTGCAGAAGGTTTAAACGCGAAAACGCGTGAGAGCATCGAGCTTCCTCGAGGCACTGGTAGCTTCGAAATTAAGCAGAGAGAAACAAAAGCTCTTTAAAAAAGAACATAATTGATTTAAAATGTAAAGAGGTGTATAATGCACCTCTTTTTTAGTTTATAAAAAAGAGGTAATATAACGTACTGGTTAGTTGAATAAATTGTACTCTTGCAAATGAGGTAGTGCCCTATATACCATCTTATTTTTAAGGATGAGATGATAAAGTGATGCGCTGAAACTTAAAGTGGTAAGAGAGTTAGAATGAGTTATATAATATTGTATATATATTTTAGGTGAAGTGAGTAGAGAAAAATAAAGAGTATAGTGTAAAGGAGTGAATGAATTGCGTTGTCCATCCTGTTCTCATAATGGTACAAGAGTGTTAGATTCGCGTCCGGTAGACGAGGGGCGCTCTATTCGAAGAAGGAGAGAGTGTGAAAGTTGCTTAAGTCGCTTTACGACCTTTGAAAGGGTAGAAGAGTCACCTCTTATCGTTGTAAAAAAAGAAGGCACACGAGAAGAGTTTAATAAAGAAAAGATTTTACGTGGTTTAATTAAAGCGTGTGAAAAAAGACCAGTATCTTTAAGACAATTAGAAGAAGTAACACAAAGCGTGGAACGTGAACTGCGTAATTTAGGTATATCAGAAGTGAAAAGTGATATGATTGGTGAAATTGTTATGGAAGAACTTCGCGATATTGATGATGTTGCTTACGTACGCTTTGCTTCTGTATATCGTCAATTTAAAGATTTAAATGTATTTATTGAAGAATTAAAAGATATACTGCAAAAAGAAAGAGAGTAGAAGTTGTATTTTATTCTCTTTACATACCGTAAGTAATAGGATAAGAGAGCTAGAAGCGTAAGCTAATAGCTCTTTTTCACTAAGAATTTATATAATGAAGATAGAACGAATGAAGTAGAGGATAGATTGGATGAGAGAAAGGAAAAGCAATAATGGAAAAACAGTCATGGATGGAGCTATTGCCGATTGATCGTTATAAAGTAAGTGCGAAAGGGCTACTGCATAATTACGACCGAAAAGTATTAACGATGTTGTATCAGCCGTTAATAGGTAGTAGAGCTTTTAGCTTATACATGACACTATGGGGGGAGCTAGAGCAAGATCGTGTATTTGGAAAAGAGAATACACATCATTCCCTTATGGTGACTATGCAAATGCAACTTCCTGAAATATATGAGGAACGAGTAAAGTTAGAGGCAATTGGGCTTTTGAAGGTATATATTAAGAAAGAAAAAGATATTCGAATGTTCATATATGAGTTGCAACCACCTTTATCTCCAAAGCAGTTTTTTGATGATATTGTTTTAAGTATCTTTTTATACAATCGATTGAGTCGGACAAAATATAATCAAGTAAAGCAATATTTCTTAGAAGAAGAATTTGATTTTGCTTCTTATGAAAATGTTACGCGCTCTTTCAATGATGTGTTTGGTTCGTTTAATCCAGGACAGCTTGAGCATGCGCAAGAAGACCTTCGTATCCCAAAAACGACAACTATGCCAAGTAACGAGAAGGGAGACGCTCCGAAAGTTTGGAATGATTTCTTTGATTTCTCTTTATTTGTAGATGGATTGTCCGCTCTTGTTCCTAAAAAGTCGATTACAGATCAAGTAAGAGACTGCGTTATAACACTTGCTTACGTGTATGGTGTAGATGTGTTATCGATGCAAAATATCGTTCTTGGTGCGGTGACAGAGATGCAAACAATTGATATGGAAAGGCTTAGAAAAGGAGCTCGCGATTGGTATCAATTTGAAAATGGTCAAGCATTACCGGTATTAAGTGAAAGAGTACAGCCTCATGCTGCACGTACGATGAAAGAGAAAGAGCCTTCATCGCAAGAGGAGATGCTAATAAAGCAGCTAGAGGAAATCTCGCCAAAACAATTATTGAAAGAGATTTCTGGTGGTGCAGAGGCAACGAAAGCGGACTTGCAAATCGTTGAAGATGTCATGATTAATCAAAAATTGACACCAGGAGTTGTGAATGTACTTATTTATTACGTTATGCTACGCTCAGATATGAAACTTGCGAAAACGTATGTCGAGAAGATTGCTGGGCATTGGGCACGTAAAAAGGTTGGTACAGTAGCGGACGCGATGGAGTTAGCGAAAGAAGAGAACCGTCAATATCAAGAGTGGGCTGAGACGAAGAAAAAAGGCCGTACGGCGAAGAAAACGGTACGGAAAGAAATGGTACCAGATTGGCTTAAGGAAGAAGAGCCGAAGGAACAAGAGAAAGAAACGGCGAAGAAAGATGTAAGTGTAGAAAAAGATGCAAGTACGTTAGAAGATGAACGAAAACGATTAGAAGAAGTGTTAAAAAAATATAAGCGTGATTAATAGAAGAGAATGAACGCTCTTTGAGGTGAGAAAATGGAGCATATTCAAAATTCATTTGCAAAATTAATGGGAAATGAAAAATTTAAAAATAGATATGAAGTATTAAAGGCAGAAGTAATGGCGCATCCGCGTGTGAAAGAATTTATAGACGAACATAAAGGTGAAGTAACGACTTCTATGATTGAGCGCAGTCTTGTGAAGCTATATGAATATATTGGACAAAGTGTAGGTTGCGTGGATTGTCCGGATTTAGGTTCATGTAAAAATATGCTGCAAGGGTACGAGCCAAAGCTTGTTATTCAAGGGAAAATGATTGATATTCAATATGATCGCTGCGTTAGAAAAGTAGCACATGACGAGAGAAAGAAATATGAAAAACTCGTTCAAAGTGTATATATGCCAACGGATATTTTACAGGCAACTATGGAAAACTTAGACCCTTCTGATTTAAATGCACGTATCGATGCAATTGGTGCAGCGAATGAATTTTTAAGTACATATGAACCAGGTAAAAAAGCACAAGGTTTATATTTGTACGGTAAATTTGGTGTAGGAAAAACGTACCTTTTAGGAGCAATTGCGAACGAGCTTGCTCGAAAGAAAATAAGTTCGATGCTCGTATACTTCCCAGAATTTTTACGTGAAATCAAAAGTTCGATTCAAGATAATTCGATTGGTGAAAAGATTGATGCGGTTAAACGCGTACAAGTTTTAATGTTAGATGATATCGGGGCAGAAGCAATGTCAAGCTTTGTGCGTGACGATGTGCTTGGTGCAATCTTGCAATTCCGTATGTTAGAAAACTTACCGACGTTCTTTACGTCTAATTTTGATTTTAAACAACTGGAACACCATTTAACGTATACACAGCGTGGTGAGGCTGAAGAAATGAAGGCAGCACGTATTATGGAACGAATTAAATATTTAGCGAAACCAATTCCGATTGGTGGGAAAAATCGTCGTCATAAGTAAAAGAGCAAGCTGAGAAGCTTGCTCTTTTGTATTATAGTGATATTTTCTTTTCAAATATGAGGTCGAAATATTCAGGTTGTCCAGAACTGCCAATCGTAGGGGCGACAATCTGTACGAACCTCCAGTCATCTCTAGCATGTTCTTGAATAATTTCTTGGTAGTCTTCAGCTAGTTTTGAGCGAGTGAGCCCCCAATGGAATTCGACTTTTACGAATTTATATTCGAACATTCGGATACCCCTTTTTAGTGATAAATAAAGTATACAATAAAAAATTCATAGTAGCTTGTATCATTTTTTTCTCCCTCCCTTAATATATATAAAATTAGCAAGCCAGATTGAGTGGATTTTCTAACGATAGGAAATGTAATTCTACTAAGAGTGAACTTCACGCGGAAAGGACTCTTATAGGATTTGTAACGTATAGATACAGTCCTTTAGAGCAGGGATAAAAGGGGGGACAAAAGTGATTGAAATTTGCTTCGAAGAAAAAAATGATGCTATGCACGTATATAGACAATTGCTGAAAAGAGCGGAAGTGTTATATAAGGAAACGAGTGTGTATTTACAGGAGCAAAAAGTGGTGATTCACATACCAGTACATGAATCGAATTATATTGAAAAGATCTTATTGCCAGTAATGGTGTATTTCATTGTGAATGTGAAACAAAATGAGTGGATTTATACGATCTTAAAAGAAAAGTTTTTTTATGAAGAACAAGAAGAGTGTCATCAAATATTGCACATGGCACATGAGATTTTAAAGGGAAGAAGAAAAGGTGTAGCTCAGGATTTAACTCGTAACGCATTTGAGTCATATATTAAGTCTTCTTTAAATAATTGGCTTTGTGATCCGCTCTCATTCTCGTTTTCATCATATATCCGTTTTCGTCTTCGTACATATAGGGAAATGGTGGCTAAACTTGCGGAAGTGGCAATTGATGAGTATAAGATGGAGCAAGAATACCAAATGTTCATTGAAACGCTTCGGCAACAAGTGAGTAGCCGTAAATCACGCTTGTCCTGTGTGCATCTTATTTTTGATGAAAGCTTTATCTTTTATGATGATAAAGGTAGACGTTTAAAACAGGAGAAGTTGGTCCAATATATAGATGAAGAATTATTAAAGCAAAATGATGTATATATTGATACAAAAGTAATTGCGCCGCTTCTTTCTATTTCGCCAAAAAAGATTTATTTATATACGAAGGAACAAGACCATAATATGATTATTACTTTGCGAAATGTGTTTCAAGAACGGGTCCAATTACATGGATTACATGATTTTGAGCGCAATGTGAAAAATTTAAAAAATAAAGGTAACGCCCTTGATTTTCTAAGTTTTTGAGCATATAATTACCTACATAAATGAAATATATCGAAATGTCATGATGAGGACATGAGTAGTTTTCTACGATTTTCAGAGAGGGAAGCCTTAGGGTGTGAGCTTCCTAGTACGGGATTATTACTTACCACCTCTAAACTTTAGCAGTGAACGATTCTTTTAGTAATTGCTAACGGACAACACCGTTATGTTGAACTTGAGCAATTAACGATCATGTTAATTGGAACAAGGGTGGAACCACGAATTCAACACTCGTCCCTTTTTATGGGATGAGTGTTTTTTATTTTGAGAAAAAGAGGAGTGACCAGTGATGGCAGATGTAGTTAAAATTACTTTCCCTGATGGAGCTGTGAAGGAGTTTCCAAAAGGCGTAACAACTGAAGAAATCGCAGCTTCTATTAGCCCAGGCTTAAAGAAAAAAGCTGTAGCTGGAAAATTAAACGATGAGATGATCGATCTTGTTACACCAATCGAAGAAGATGGTGCAGTTTCTATTATTACATTAGATTCTGAAGATGGCTTATATATTTTACGCCATTCAACAGCCCACCTTTTAGCACAAGCGTTAAAACGTTTATATAAAGATGTTAAGCTTGAGCTTGGCATTGGCCCAGTAATTGAAAATGGCTTCTATTACGATATCGATATGGAAGAAGCAATTACAGTTGAAGACTTCAAGAAAATCGAAAAAGAAATGCAAAAAATCGTGAACGAGAACTTAGAAATCGTTCGTCATGAAGTACCACGTGCAGAAGCACTTCGTCGCTTTGAAGAAATTGGCGATGAGTTAAAATTAGATTTAATTAACGACCTTCCAGAAGATGCAGTTATTTCAATCTATGAGCAAGGCGAATTCTTCGACCTTTGCCGTGGTGTTCACCTTCCATCTACAGGGAAAATTAAAGTGTTTAAATTATTAAGCGTTGCAGGTGCTTACTGGCGCGGCGATAGCAATAATAAAATGTTACAACGTATTTACGGTACTGCATTCGTTAAGAAAGCAGAACTAGATGAGCACTTACGTATGCTTGAAGAAGCGAAAGAGCGCGATCACCGTAAATTAGGTAAAGAATTAAAACTATTTACTAATAGCCAAAAAGTAGGACAAGGTTTACCACTTTGGTTACCAAAAGGTGCAACAATTCGTCGTATTATCGAGCGTTACATCGTTGATAAAGAAGCAAGCTTAGGTTATGATCACGTATACACTCCAGTATTAGGAAGCAGAGAGTTATATGAAACTTCTGGTCACTGGAACCACTACCGTGATGGCATGTTCCCATCAATGGAAATGGATAATGAAGAATTAGTTCTTCGTCCAATGAACTGTCCTCACCATATGATGGTTTATAAAAATGATATTCACAGCTACCGTGAATTACCAATCCGTATTGCGGAACTTGGAACAATGCATCGTTATGAAATGTCAGGTGCGTTATCTGGATTACAACGTGTACGCGGAATGACTTTAAACGATGCGCACATTTTCGTTCGTCCAGATCAAATTAAAGAAGAGTTAAAACGTGTTGTAAACTTAACTCTAGAAGTGTACAAAGATTTCGGTTTAGAGAACTACTCATTCCGTCTATCTTATCGCGACCCAGCAGATACTAAAAAGTATTATGCGGATGATGAGATGTGGGAAAAAGCACAAGGTATGTTAAAAGAAGCTATGGATGAAATGGGTCTTGATTACTATGAAGCTGAAGGTGAAGCGGCATTCTACGGTCCAAAACTGGATGTTCAAGTTCGTACTGCTCTTGGAAAAGACGAAACACTTTCAACTGTACAATTAGACTTCTTACTTCCAGAACGCTTTGAATTAACTTATGTTGGTGAAGACGGTAAGCAACATCGTCCAGTTGTAATTCACCGTGGTGTTGTATCAACTATGGAACGCTTCGTAGCCTTCTTAATTGAAGAATACAAAGGTGCATTCCCAACTTGGTTAGCTCCAGTTCAAGTACAAGTAATTCCAGTTTCTCCGCAAGTACATTTAGACTATGCGAAGAAAGTACAAGACGAATTGCGTCGTGCTGGTATCCGTGTTGAATTAGACACTCGTGAAGAGAAGATTGGTTACAAAATCCGTGAAGCACAAATGCAAAAAATTCCGTACATGCTTGTAGTAGGTGACAATGAAGTAACTGAAAACGGCGTAAACGTACGTAAATATGGTGAACAAAAATCAGAAACAATCGCATTAGATGCTTTTGTTGACATGATTAAAGTAGAAGGAAAACGATAAGAAAAAGCCGCGGTATACCGCGGCTTTTTTATGTAATATACTTGAGGGGAATTAGAAAAAATACCCATGTAACACTTATCGTAAAAAAGTATTGCAAGTATGTTAGTTGTTTGTTACAATATTTCTTGTTGTTAGTAAAACACATCGCGTCTTCTTGACAGACGTCATGTCCTATGATAAACTCATCAAGGATAATAGAATATTGTTTTGTGGAACAAGTAGAAGCACCCGCTTCTCACCTGATGGACGCATTCGCAGTTAGCAGGTAAATGTATTTCTTACTTAAGATTTTACAAGTGTGGGTGTCGTATGCCCGCACTTTTTTTGTCGGGTTCTATGACTACAAAATATGTTCTGAGAAAACCTTGGAGGTGGCTTACTATTAGCAAGGATATGATGATTAACGAGCAAATTCGTGCACGTGAAGTACGTTTAGTTGGCGCAAATGGCGATCAACTTGGAATCAAGTCTCGTAATGACGCTTTAGACTTAGCTGCAAATCTTAATCTTGATTTAGTATTAGTTGCTCCAAATGCGAAACCGCCAGTATGCCGCATTATGGACTACGGTAAATTCCGCTTTGAGCAACAGAAGAAAGAAAAAGAGCAGCGCAAAAATCAAAAAGTAATTAGCATGAAAGAAGTTCGTTTAAGTCCAACAATTGATGAACACGACTTTAACACAAAACTTCGTAATGCTATCAAGTTTTTAGAGAAAGGCGACAAGGTTAAAGCGTCAATTCGCTTTAAAGGACGTGCCATTACTCATAAAGAAATCGGTCAACGTGTTTTAGATCGCTTCTCAGAAGCTTGTGCTGAAGTTAGTACAGTTGAATCTAAGCCTAAAATGGAAGGACGCAGTATGTTCTTAGTTTTAGCACCGAAAAACGATAAGTAATAGATAGAGGAGGAAATACCTATGCCTAAACAAAAAACTCATCGCGGCGCTGCAAAGCGTTTCAAAAAGACTGGATCAGGTAAACTGAAACGTTCTCACGCTTACACAAGCCATTTATTCGCTAACAAATCTACAAAAGCTAAACGTAAACTACGTAAAGCTGGTGTAGTAAGCGCTGGTGACTTCAAACGCATTCGTCAAATGCTTGACAACTTAAAATAAGTTCGGCTGATATATAGAACAATTAGGAGGTAATATTATGCCAAGAGTAAAAGGTGGTACAGTTACTCGTCAACGTCGTAAAAAAGTTATAAAATTAGCAAAAGGTTACTACGGTTCAAAAAATACATTATTCAAGGTTGCTAACCAACAGGTTATGAAATCTCTAATGTATGCATTCCGTGACCGCCGTCAAAAGAAACGTGACTTCCGTAAATTATGGATTACACGTATCAACGCAGCAGCTCGTATGAATGGTCTTTCTTACAGCCGCTTAATGCACGGTCTTAAAAATGCTGGCATCGAAGTTAACCGCAAGATGCTTGCTGACTTAGCTGTTCATGACGAAAAAGCTTTCGCTGAATTAGCAACAGTTGCAAAAAACAACATTAACTAATTAATTAGTTGAAACCTTAGAAGAATTTTCTTCTAAGGTTTTTTGTTTGTATTCAGAGAGAAGTTTGAAGTTCTAAAGATTAACGGATGTGCTATTATCGATATGACAAAATTAATATAAAAACTATAGCGGTATAGAAGAATATATATGTGAAGTCAGGAGAATCCTCCTGGCTTTTTTTAATTCTGCTCTTTTGGAAAGAAGAGTATCTTTCCTAGCCGAAACGACACTGCTATAATGGAAAGATGATATGGAACTTTCATCAGATGAACAATTTAAGAGCGATGACTGAAACGTATTTGTAAATTAAGGACAAGCTATTTTATAAAGAGGTAGATAGCTGACTTATTCATAAGAACTGAAACATAATAATGAACTTTGAGATGAAACAACATTGTTGCGTAAAATGCGATGTTGGAGGAGGACAATAGAATGGACTTACTACAACTATTTAAATTACAAAAAGAATTAGATGACCGTATTGCAAAAGAACATGACTTACAACCGAAAAAATTGTTAAAAGAAAAAATGTTAGCTCTTCTTGTAGAAATTGGAGAACTTGCAAATGAAACACGTTGTTTTAAATATTGGAGCAACAAACCAGCTTCGGAACGTGGAGTAATATTAGAAGAATACGTAGATGGTTTGCATTTTATTTTATCAATCGGAATTGATTTAGGGATTGATAAAAACTTCCTATTCTATAAATGTGCACAAACGAATAAAACACAAGTGGAAATTTTCTTAGACACATACGCGAAAGTAATTCGTTTTACAGATCAACCATCTATTACAAACTATATTGAATTATTTACGAGCTATCTTCGACTTGGACAAGCACTTGAATTTGAGCAAGAAGAGATTGAAAAAGCGTATTTAGATAAAAATGAAGTAAATCATCAGCGTCAAACACAAGGATACTAATTTAATTTTTGAATATTTCAATTTAATTATTGTATAATGAATTGACTGAAGAAAAAGGAGGGTGTTGGCAATGACAAAATTAGACGCGACATTGACAATGCTAAAAGAATTAACAGATGCACGTGGTATTGCCGGTAACGAGCGTGAACCACGCGAAGTAATGAAGAAATATATCGAGCCATTTGCAGACGAGCTTTCTACTGATAATTTAGGAAGTTTAGTTGCGAAAAAAGTAGGGGAAGAAAACGGCCCGAAAATTATGGTTGCAGGTCATTTAGATGAAGTTGGCTTTATGATTACGCAAATTGATGACAAAGGTTTCCTACGCTTCCAAACGGTGGGTGGCTGGTGGTCACAAGTTATGCTTGCACAGCGCGTGACGATTGTAACGCGTAAAGGAGATGTAACAGGTGTAATTGGTTCAAAACCACCGCACATCTTACCTCCAGAAGCACGTAAAAAGCCAGTTGAAATTAAAGACATGTTCATCGATATCGGTGCTTCTAGCCAAGAAGAAGCAATGGAGTGGGGCGTACGACCAGGAGATCAAGTTGTACCTTACTTTGAATTCCAAGTGATGAAGAATGAAAAAATGTTACTTGCAAAAGCATGGGATAACCGAATCGGTTGTGCGATTGCAATTGATGTATTAAAACAATTAAAAGATGAAAAGCATCCAAACGTTGTATACGGCGTTGGAACTGTACAAGAAGAAGTTGGTCTTCGTGGTGCAAAAACATCTGCGAATTATATTAAACCAGATATCGCGTTCGCAGTAGATGTTGGTATCGCTGGAGATACACCGGGTGTAACGTCAAAAGAAGCGCAAAGTAAAATGGGCGATGGACCACAAATCATTTTGTATGATGCTTCTGTTATTGGACATACAGGTTTACGTGATTTCGTAGTTGATGTTGCTGACGAATTACAAATCCCATACCAATATGATTCAGTAGCGGGCGGGGGAACTGATGCGGGTGCGATTCATATTGCTGTAAACGGTATTCCTTCTATGGCAATTACAATTGCAACGCGCTATATTCATTCTCATGCAGCAATGTTACACCGTGATGATTATGAAAATGCAGTAAAGTTAATTGTAGAAGTTATTAAACGTCTTGATAAGGATGCTGTACATAACATTACATTTAATTAATAGAAAAAGCGAAGGAGATTTTCCTTCGCTTTTTTATGTTTTAAAAAGGTCGTTCTAATCCTGCTGCAGTATGAGCGCCTAAAATAATTAAACGAGTTAATTGCATCGCCATAAAATGCGGGGTATATATCATTCCTCTTTTTAACCATGACATAATCATTCCGATGTGAGCCCCTGTCACATAACTAATCAAAATATCACGAGGAACCATAAGATCTTCGTCATCTGGTTGTGAAATAGACAAGCTTAATGTTAAATGCACTTGTATCGTTTTCATCATTTTATAAGAGTAGTTTCCGGCAGCTTTATCCCCAAGCATAACGTTATAAAAGTTTACATTTTCTGCTATATGTTCGAATAAAGCCAAAAATGTAGGATGAGGTGAATCGAATGTAAGTTGAAAATCTTCTTTATTTCTATTTTTCGGTTTAATTACTTCTGCTAGCTTCTCTAACATTTCTTCAATACTTTTGTCTAATAGGTCATATTTATCATGGTAATGGCTATAAAATGTAGCGCGATTTACAGGAGCACGTTCTGCGATATGTTGCACAGTTACATTTTCAAAGCCTTTTTCGCCTACTAAAGCGACAAAAGCATCCTGAATGAGTTGTCTCGTTCGCTTTACACGTGGATCATTTGTATTTTTAATAGACATTTTACTTCTCCTCGTTTAATTTTCTATACTTAAACAACATATTGGTATTATATTGTTGTTTAAGCAACATTTCATACGTAAATTGTCGGTTGTAGATTCAAAATAATTATTTATAATTATAAACGATAGTCCTTCAGAAATCAGCACCGCTCGCAGGTAGATAAGTTTCGATTTACGCTGCAGATGGTGTGATTTTTTCGTTAAAAGGTTAATATAATTAACAATTAAACAATCTAAACAATAAGGACATAAATAGTTTAGAAAAAAATTATATGCGATATAAGGAGAGGAATGCAATGAATCAGTTTCGAAGAATGGTAATTATCAACATTATCACATTAATTGTACTAGTTGGCGGCGGTATTGGCGGTTATTACTATTACAACCAAACGGAAAATTACTTAAAAACAGACAATGCAAAGATCGATGGAAAGGTAATTCCGGTTGCTTCACCAGTAGCAGGGAAACTAACTGACTGGAAAGCTGAAGTTGGAAAAAATTACAATGAGAACGATAAATTAGGAGCTGTTACTGTAGCAGCAGCTAATGGAGAACAAACAGTAGATGTAACAATTCCACAAAATGCAACGGTTGTACAATCAAACGCAACAACAAATGCTTTCGTTGGAGCAGGTAGCCCGATTGCTTACGCATTTGATATGAACAATTTATGGGTAACAGCAAACATTGAAGAAACAGATGTTGATGATGTTCAGAAAGGTCAAGACGTAGACGTGTATGTAGATGCATACCCAGATACAACGTTAACTGGGAAAGTAGAACAAGTTGGTTTAACAACAGCAAATACATTCTCGATGTTACCATCAAGTAATTCAACAGCGAACTATACGAAAGTAACACAAGTAGTGCCAGTTAAAATTTCATTAGATCATAGCAAATCAGTAAATATTGTTCCTGGAATGAATGTGTCAGTTCGTATTCATAAGTAAGGGGGAGATGAGATGTCCTCAATTGCAATTGTAGGATATGCACTATTTTGTATAATCGTCTTCTTCCTTGTAAATCGTCTTTTACGAAAGAAAAAAACGAACGTGGGAGAAGAACAAGTCCCAGCCGTAAGTAAAATAGAAGTAAGTAAGCTAGAAGCAGTAGAGAAAGAAAGTGAACAAAAGCAAGAAGCCGAAATTTCTAATGTAGTTGAATTAGAAACAGGCAAGCAAGAAGAAGTAAAACAAGAAAAAGAAATGCCGAAAAAACAAACGTCTATGCCTATAGAGGATGTAAATGTAAAAGCAGTTGTAACAGTATTAATTCTCGGCATGTTCGTTTCTATTTTGAACCAAACAATCATTAACGTTGCATTGCCTCCGTTAATGAATGAATTTAACGTATCAACTTCAACGGCGCAATGGTTAATTACAGGGTTTATGCTTGTAAATGGTATTTTAGTGCCGATTAGTGCCTTTTTAGTTTCACGATTTACGTATCGTAAATTATTTGTAGCGGCAATGTTATTCTTCACAGTAGGATCTATCATTTGCGCTACTTCAGGAAACTTTACAATGATGATGACAGGCCGCGTAATTCAAGCAGTTGGTGCGGGTATTTTAATGCCGGTTGGTATGAATATCTTTATGACATTGTTCCCGCCTCATAAGCGCGGAGCGGCGATGGGATTACTAGGTGTTGCAATGATTTTAGCACCAGCTATCGGACCAACTGTAACAGGTTGGGTGATTGAAAACTATAGCTGGAACTTAATGTTCTATGCGATGTTTATTATCGGTTTAATTATTACGTTCCTATCTTTAAAATTCTTTACACTAGCTCAGCCAGTGTCTAAAACGAAATTAGATATATTCGGTGTTGTTAGTTCAAGTATTGGACTAGGAAGCTTATTGTACGGATTTAGTGAAGCTGGAAATAATAGTTGGACTAGTGCAGAAGTCATTATTTCACTTGTTATCGGTGTAATTGGTTTAGCGTTATTTATTTGGAGAGAGTTAACAACGGACAATAAAATGCTTGATTTACAAGTATTTAAATATCCAGTATTTACTTTTACTTTAGTAATTAACGCAATCGTTACGATGGCATTATTCGGGGGTATGTTATTGCTTCCAGTATATCTGCAAAACATTCGTGGCTTTACGCCAATTGAATCTGGTTTACTACTTCTTCCAGGATCATTAATTATGGGGATCATGGGACCAGTAGCGGGTAAATTATTCGATAAATATGGCATTCGTCCATTAGCGATAATTGGATTGGCAATTACGACGTATGCGACATATGAATTTACAAAATTATCGATGGATACACCGTATAGCGTTATTATGACGGATTATATTATACGTTCAATTGGTATGTCATTCATTATGATGCCAATTATGACAGCTGGTATGAACGCACTGCCGATGAAATTAATTTCTCACGGTACAGCAACGCAAAATACGTCAAGACAAGTAGCTGGTTCAATCGGAACAGCGATTTTAATCACACTTATGACGCAACAAACAACTGCTCACGTAGCAGATTACGGCAACATGTTAACAACATCAAACCCAATTTTAGTTGATAAAGTACACGGTATGGGGCAAAGTTTAGCAGCGATTGCCGGATCAGCTCAAGCAGGAGATGCGATGAGCACACAACTATTATATGGACAAATTTCAAAGCTATCTGCAATTAACGGTATTAACGATGCCTTCTTAATTGCAACGATACTAGCAGGTATTGCTTGGGTGTTATCGTTCTTCTTACAATCAGGCAATAAACCAAATAGAAAAGCAGGGAATTAAATTTCCTGCTTTTTTGTTTTCTTATAAAAAGATGCAATTAGATATAGAATGAATCACCTGCAGACATGAGTTCCCAGAAAATAACTCCTAATAGTCCCGCAATAAAAATAATGAATCCCATGTTGCGTATACTTTTAATTTTCATTTGTAATCCCCTTACCCCTGCTAATAATCCAGTTAAAGAAAACAATATCCAGTATAAAGTAGTTGAAATAGGGAGGATTGTCTCGCTATTCACCCCCATGCTCCAAAAAACAAAAGGTAGCGTTACAAAGGAAAAGCTAAGTACCCCCATTAAACCAACAAATAATTTCCGATGTTTAATACTAGTAATAATTAAAAAAATACCACCGAAAAATCCGCATAAGACAAGAAGTGGCATATAAACAATCCAAAGGAAGCTAAACATATATAATCTCCTTTTATGTAATGAGTTATATTTTACTACATCAGGTTCATTTTGGATATTATTAATAAATATGTATAAATTGATAGAAATGGGTAGTAATGATACGGATTATCAAAAAGTGCTAATTGAAGAAGAGTTTGAAGTTGTGATAAAAGAGTAAAAAGAGGTATCGTGATGATACCTCTTTTTAACTGAAGAATGCCAACGTATTATTTATAATATGAAATAACATAGCTGGAAGAATGGATTTTGTTTTCTTACATAAAATAGCCATTAATAATCCCATGAAGAAAGTAATTACCATTACTCCAAGTGAGTATGTATGAGCGATACCAAAGAAGAAACTTGTTAAGACTGCTGCAATCCAAAATGGAAAGCGCTCAGAGAAGAAATGAAGTATAAAACCACGGAAAATAAGTTCTTCAAAAATTGGTGTGAGTATTGCAAATCCGAGAAGTAATAGTATTTGATATTGCTTAAAAACGTCTAAGTTTAGTGCGGAAGATTGTTGCTTTGTTGCGTCTTGGAACACATAATTTAATAAGAAGTAGTTGATTATGATGTTTATAGCGAAGAAAAGAAGTAAATATACGTATGTGCGCCATTCTTTCAGTGCTTTAAAGTTAAAAGAGTTCAGTAATAATCTTTTCGCAGGTTTGAATTTAAAAATAAAGAATAACAACATGGCTAGTTGTAACCCTATACTTGCGGTGTTTGCAATAGATTCATACAGGGCAATTTGCTTTTTATTTGTAAGACTAGCCGTATAAATTGTTAAGGGCATTATTGCTAGGAACAAGGTAATGAGTCCAGTTCCGAAAAAAGCGAATAAAACGGAGCTAATAAATTGTCCCCATGACATAGAGTGTTTCTGTTCATCAGAAAGTTGTGTAGCGGATTGCATCTGTGAAATCACCTCTTTATATTTGTATATTAAATTATAGATTAATTTGTTTCTGAATGTAACATTTAAATATTACATACAAAGGTGTATTTTTCGTAAAATAATAAAAGAGGTATCACCCTGTAGTGATGCCTCTTTCTCATTGATAACTATGTTCTGCCTTGTTATTCAATTTGGCTTGCTCTATTTGCAATTCACGCTCTACCAATCGATCTAATTGCTGAATAGCTTTAAGTGCTTTTTCATAAGAAATCGTTCTATAATGATGAGCTCCGCCTGGTTCTTCATCTGCTTCGTCTGCCCATTTAATAATGCTTTGAAGAGATGTTCTTTCAATTTCTTGTTCCACTAAGAAAGAATCTGTATGCAGAAGGATTGCGATAGAAATTTCTTTTGCTAGTTTTGGATGTTCTCCCAATCTAATAAGTAATTTATGTGCTCTTTCTGCGCCTTTAATTGCATGGATATCATTCTTTTTATATAAGTCATAGTCCCATTCGCCGCCTGTGTACCACGTATGATGTCCGATATCATGAAGGAAACCGGCTTTTGTCGCAGCATCGACTGAGGCGTGGTGCTTTTTAGCTAAGTGAAACGCATGGTAAGCGACAGCGATCGCGTGGACCATTCCGGAACGGTTTACGTATTTTTGTGTAATATGGTGTTTAAAAATTTGTTCAAGCGTAATACGGTGCATAAAACATTCACTCCTTTTATCTAATGATGTATACGAAGAAAAATCGATCGGTTTAAATGTATTTTGAACATTGTACTCCATCATAGTTCGTTAGTAAAGTAGAAATGTTTAGGAGAAGAAAAATTTTTTTCGTAAAAAAATCACCTTAGCTTATGCGAAGGTGATTTTCAAATTGCTTATTTTTTTAATCCTTGCTCTAGTGTTTCTAACATTTCGTGCTTTTCATTTTCATCAGCGTTTTTCCAAATGACTTCAAATAAGACGCCAAGACCTGGAAGCATTTTTTCTTCACCGCTTTGAATTGCATCGACAATTGTTTCTTGTAATTGATCTTGTGAATTACCAGATACATTCGCTAATACGGCACCGCGTAAATTAAAACTCATTGTTTTCACCTCTTCTTCAGAATTGAAACTGACGTTAGTTTTTGTTCTTTTTTATGTAAATATGTATGAAAAATAGGCTATAATGATAAGACAAGAAGAGAGGGAAATACATATTATGAAAAACATTGATTCAGTACAAAATCCGCGTGTAAAGCAGTGGAAAAAGCTGCAAACGAAAAAAGAACGCGATAAAAAAGGTTTATTTTTTGTAGAAGGATTTCACTTAGTCGAGGAAGCTTTGAAGGCAGGAATTGTAACAGAACTTATCGTTTCAGATCAGACAGACCTTCCGAAAGATTGGACAGTTAATGATGTAGAAATGTATATCGTGCCTGAGGCTATTGTAAAAATACTTCGTGAAACAGAAACGACGCAAGGTGTATTTGCTGTTTGTGAGAAGCATGAGAAAGAAGTAGCTCTTACTGATGGGAAATTCCTTTTATTGGATGGACTGCAAGACCCAGGTAATTTAGGAACAATTATTCGTACAGCTGATGCAGCTGGTATTCACGCCGTTGTGCTTGGAGAAGGTTGTGTTGATGTTTACAATAGTAAAGTACTCCGCTCTACACAAGGTTCTATTTTCCGCTTGCCAATTGTAAAAGGGAACTTAGAAGAATGGGTAGACAAGTTAAAAGAAAATAACGTTCCTGTATATGGAACAGCTCTTGAAAATGGAGTTCCGTATGGTGAGGTAACTCCGGCCGGAAGTTTTGCATTAATTGTAGGAAATGAAGGAAATGGCGTACGCCAAGAAATTCTTACAAAAACGGATCAAAACTTGTATATTCCGATTTACGGCGGGGCAGAATCATTAAATGTTGCGGTTGCAGCAGGGATTTTAACGTATTATTTACAAAGCCCAGTTGCGAACAAATAAAAAACTTCTTATAATAAGTTGAAGTACATTATATTAAAAGTTAAATAACGAAAAACGTTGATAGAGAAGAGTAGCTTACAAAATCGCCATATAGGGAGAGAGTGCCGTAGACTGAAAGCATTCTTATGGTAGACGGAAGTGAATTCACCTCTGGAGTTGACGCCAGGACCATGTATATGTAAAGGCGTTCCGGTCAGAATTGATCGTTATAACTAATGAGTGGGCAGACTTGTTCTGTCAATTTAGGGTGGTACCGCGAATTTACCTCGTCCCTTTTTGGGAGCGAGGTTTTTTTATTTTTAAAATTAGGAGGGTTCCAAAATGGAAGCACGTTTAAAAGAGCTAAAGCAAAAAGCGTTAGAGCTTATTGAAGAAGCGAAAGAGCTAAAGGGCTTAAACGACGTACGCGTAGCGTATTTAGGAAAAAAAGGTCCAATTACAGAAGTATTACGCGGCATGGGAAAATTATCAGCAGAAGAGCGTCCACGTATGGGAGCATTAGTGAATGAAGTACGTGAAGCGATTCAAACGCGTCTAGAAGACAAAATTAGCAACTTAGAAAAAGCAGTAATTGAAGCGAAATTAGCTACGGAAACAATTGATGTTACATTACCAGGTCGTCCTGTTGAAACAGGTTGTCACCATCCGTTAACAGCTGTTGTTGAACAAATTGAAGATGTATTCATCGGTATGGGTTATGAAGTAGCTGAAGGAACAGAAGTAGAAAAAGACTACTACAACTTCGAAGCACTAAACTTACCGAAAGATCACCCAGCACGTGACATGCAAGATACATTCTACATTACAGAAGAAACGTTACTACGTACACATACATCTTCTGTGCAAGCACGTACGATGGAAAATAATAAAGAAAAAGGCCCAATCAAAATTATTTGTCCTGGTAAAGTGTATCGCCGCGATGATGATGATGCGACGCATTCACATCAGTTCATGCAAATTGAAGGCCTTGTAATTGATAAAAACATTCGTATGAGTGACTTAAAAGGTACACTGCAAGTATTCGTGAAAAAGATGTTCGGTGAAGATCGTGAAATCCGTCTTCGTCCAAGTTTCTTCCCATTCACAGAGCCATCTGTAGAGATGGATATTTCTTGTATGATGTGTCATGGCAAAGGTTGCGGCACTTGTAAAGGAACTGGCTGGATTGAAATTCTAGGCGCAGGTATGGTTCACCCGAACGTACTTGAAATGGCTGGTTATGATTCAAAAGAATATCAAGGTTTCGCATTCGGTATGGGCGCAGAGCGTATCGCAATGTTGAAATACGGCGTAGATGACATTCGTCATTTCTATACAAATGATGTACGTTTCTTACAACAATTCAAACGAGCGTAAGGGAAGGAGAGGATAAATATGTTCGTATCATATCGTTGGTTACAAGAGTATGTAGATATTAAAGATGTAACAGCACAAGAACTAGCAGACAAAATCACGAAAAGTGGTATTGAAGTAGAAGGCGTTGAAGTATTAAATAAAGGTGTAAAAGGTGTTGTAGTTGGTCACGTATTAGAATGTGAAAAACACCCAGAAGCTGATAAATTAAGCAAATGCTTAATCGATATCGGTGAAGAAGAGCCAGTTCAAATTATTTGTGGAGCTGCTAACATTGCAAAAGGTTTAAAAGTACCAGTTGCAAAAGTTGGTGCTGTGCTTCCTGGTAACTTCAAAATTAAAAAAGCAAAACTACGTGGTGAAGCTTCTCACGGTATGGTTTGTGCTCTTCAAGAGCTTGGCATTGATGGAAAGTTAGTTTCAAAAGAATATGCAGATGGTATCTTCATCTTCCCAAGTGACGCTGAAGTTGGTGCAGATGCACTTGAAATTTTAAACTTACACGATGAAGTACTTGAGCTTGGTTTAACACCAAACCGTGCAGATTGCTTAAATATGTTAGGTGTTGCATATGAAGTGGCTGCTATTTACGGCCGAGAAGTAAAACTTCCAGCTATCGAATTACAAGAAACAGCAGAAAAAACTTCTGATTATATTTCTGTAAATGTAGAAGCGAAAGAAGAAAACCCATTATACATTGCAAAAATGGTTAAAAACGTAAAGATTGGTCCATCACCAATGTGGATGCAAACTCGTCTTATGGCAGCTGGCATTCGTCCAATTAGCAACGTAGTTGATATTACAAACTACATTTTAATGGAATACGGTCAACCGTTACATGCATTCGATTACGATAAATTAGGTTCAAAAGAAATCGTTGTTCGTCTTGCAAAAGAAGGCGAAAAAATTGAAACATTAGATGATCAAGAGCGTACATTACAAAGCCACCATCTTGTAATTACAAACGGAACAAAAGCTTTAGCTGTTGCTGGTGTAATGGGTGGGGCGGATTCTGAAGTTACAAATGAGACAGTAAACGTTCTAATTGAGTCTGCATACTTTGCAGGTCAAACAGTGCGCCGCACATCAAAAGACTTAGGTCTTCGTAGTGAATCAAGTGCACGTTTTGAAAAAGGAATCGACCCAACACGTACATTTGAAGCAATTCAACACGCAGCTGCCTTAATGGCGAAATATGCTGGCGGTGAAGCACTTGAAGGTGTAGTAGAAGCTGATAACTTACAAGTACAAGAGCGTACAGTATCTGTTACTGCTGAAAAAGTAAACCGTGTATTAGGTACAAATATTTCTGCGAGTGAAATGGGTACAATGTTCGCGAACTTGAAATTTCCATTCACAGAAGTAGAAGGAACATTCCATGTAAATGTACCAGCACGTCGTCCTGATATTACAATTTCAGAAGACTTAGTAGAAGAAGTGGGCCGTCTATACGGTTATGACCACATTCCAGTTACATTACCTTCTGGAACGATGACTCGTGGTAAATTAACATCAGCACAAACGAAACGTCGTAAAGTACGTCGCTTCTTAGAGGGTGCTGGTTTATATGAAGCAATCACGTATTCATTAACGAGCGCTGACAAAGCGAAACAATACATGATTGAGCCAAACGAAAAGGCACCTGTAAACCTTGCACTTCCAATGAGTGAAGAGCGTAGCCAACTTCGTTTAAGCTTAGTGCCACAATTGCTAGAAGCAGTTTCATACAATGTTGCTCGTAAAAACGACAGCGTTGCTTTATACGAAGTAGGTTCTATCTTCTTACCAACAGAAGCAGGAGAACTTCCGAAAGAAGAACAACACCTTGCAGGTGTTATGACAGGTCTTGCTCTTCACCATGCATGGCAAGGTGAGAAGAAAGTAGTAGACTTCTTCGTTGTGAAAGGTGTACTAGAAGGACTATTCGACGTACTTGGCGTTTCAAACCAAATCACATATGCACCAGCGAAACGTGAAGGTATGCACCCAGGTCGTACAGCTGACATCGTATTAGATGGCGAAGTAATTGGTTTCATCGGTCAATTGCACCCAGAAGCGGAAAAACAATTAGATGTGAAAAATACATTCGTATTTGAACTATCTCTTGTAAAAATATTCGGTGCAGACGCTGAAGAAACTTACTACTCAGCAATTCCGCGTTTCCCATCTATGACACGTGACATGGCTGTTGTAGTAACAAAAGAAACAAAAGCTGGTGAAATGAAGCAAGTCATTGCTGAAGCTGGCGGAGAACTTTTGAAAGACGTAACACTATTCGACTTATACGAAGGTGAAAAAATGGAAGAAGGCAAGAAATCACTTGCATTCTCTATGACTTACTTCGATGCAGAACGTACGTTAACAGATGAAGAAGTAACAGAAGCGCATAACCGTGTATTAACAACGGTAGAAGAGAAATTTGGTGCGGAGTTACGTAAGTAATTAGAAAATTGCCGGATTCATTCCGGCAATTTTTTTATTGCACAATCGTCGACAGATGTCGGTAAGTCGATATATTACAAAAATCGCTTATATATTTTATGGCATCTTGCATCTTTCTCTCGAATGTAGTACATTAATTTTAGTTTAACAAAATGAAAGACGATGATAAGGAAAAGTAGTATATACTATAATCCAAAGCGAGTCAGGGGCGGTGAGAGCCTGATGAGGCGGTATATGTGAAGAACACCTTGGAGTTGCTAACCGAAATTGAATCTTGTATTCAAGAGTAGACTTAGACGGGAAGCCGGCCTGTTACAAACCGGGAAGTATGTATTACATACGAGTTAAAGTTGGTCTTTATGACAAATTGGGTGGTACCGCGAAGTTTAACCTTTCGTCCCTTTATGGATGAAAGGTTTTTTTGTATTTAAATATATCAGCAAAGGAGAATTTCACTATGGAAAACACATTAGTAAAAAGTCTGTATAGAGATACAGAAAAGTATGCAGGTCAAACAGTACAAGTATCAGGGTGGATTCGTAATTTACGTGATTCAAAAGCATTTGGTTTCATCGAATTAAACGACGGTAGCTTTTTCAAAAGCGTTCAAATCGTTTTCGATACAGAATTAGAGAACTTTAAAGAAATTGCAAAGCTTCCACTTAGCTCTTCAGTGAAAGTAGAAGGTAAAGTAATTGCAACGCCTGGAGCGAAGCAACCATTTGAAATTAAAGCAGAAAAAATTGATATCGAGGGCTTATCAGATTCTGATTACCCACTTCAAAAGAAGCGTCATACGTTTGAATACTTACGTACAATCGCTCACTTACGTCCAAGAACAAATGCATTCTCTGCAACGTTCCGCGTACGTTCTATCGCAGCATTTGCGATTCACCAGTTCTTCCAAGAGCGTGGATTCGTACATGTTCACACACCAATCATCACTGGTAGTGATACAGAAGGTGCTGGCGAAATGTTCCGCGTAACAACACAAGATTTAAACAACGTACCAAAAGGTGAAGACGGACAAGTTGATGAGTCAAAAGACTTCTTCGGTAAAGAAACAAACTTAACAGTAAGTGGACAGCTGAACGCTGAAGCGTATGCATTAGCATTCCGTGATGTATATACATTCGGACCTACATTCCGTGCAGAAAACTCAAACACAACTCGCCACGCTGCTGAGTTCTGGATGGTTGAGCCTGAGATTGCATTCGCTGAGTTAGGCGATGTAATGGATCTTACAGAAGATATGCTGAAATATGCAATGAAATATGTATTAGAGCATGCACCAGAAGAAATGGACTTCTTCAACAGCTTCGTTGATAAAACAGTTCTAGAGCGTATGAACAACGTGATTAACTCTGACTTCGGTCGCATCACATATACAGAAGCAATTAAAGTACTTCAAGAATCAGGTGCTGACTTCAAGTACCCAGTAGAATGGGGTATTGACTTACAAACAGAGCATGAAAGATACTTATCAGAAGAAATCTTCAAACGCCCTGTATTCGTAACTGACTACCCGAAAGACATTAAAGCGTTCTACATGCGTATGAATGAAGATGGAAAAACAGTAGCTGCTACTGACCTTCTAGTTCCTGGCATCGGCGAATTAATCGGCGGAAGTCAACGTGAAGAAAGAATGGACGTTTTAGTAGACAGAATTAAAGAATTAGGTATGAACGAAGAGGACTACTGGTGGTACTTAGAACTTAGAAAATACGGCGGTACAAAACACGCTGGATTCGGTCTAGGTTTCGAGCGCTTCCTAATGTACATCACTGGTATGGCTAACATCCGTGACGTAATTCCATTCCCAAGAACTCCAGGTTCTTCTGAGTTCTAAAATATGAAAAAAGCGAGAGGATTTCCTCTCGCTTTTTTGTTTGCATAGTTTATGACCCCGTAGCAAAAAGTAACGCGAAGGGGTGAGTATAAAATGAGTAAAAAAGTGAAAAAAGATCATTCAAGATCGAGCCTAGGTTCTCCGGAAGTAGAAGGACAAGGAACGACGACACATGAAACAGGTTCTCATAAGGTATCTTCATCTAATAAGAAGCAGAAACAAAGCTAACATAAAAAAGGAGAGTCTTAGGGGCTCTCCTTTTTATGTATTACATCTTGTTATCGTTAATCTCTTTTGTAATTTGATCTATGTCTTTGTCTAATCGATCTAAATAGAAAAACCATAGTAAACTCATGAACACGTGATAGATGGCCATAACGCTAAGGCTATCAGATATGTTTTCGAATGTGGATTTAGTAGTGAAGAAAGTGCCCCAAACAGTAGAAATAATGAAGTAAGAAAGTGGACCTACGAGATGTACGAAAACATATAATAACTTTTTCACTTTTACAGCGTTTATATAAATTCCCTCCTTTAAATTATTGAATGCAGGCTTTTCACTTAGTATCTGAATGTTTTCTCTAATTTTGAACTGTCTTTCGTGTGGATCGCCTAGTAAAATATTTAGAATCATTTGTAGAAGTAGAAATGGGAACCCTCTCTTATGTTGGGATAATCTGTATATAATAATTGTAACAAAGATGTAAGGATAGTAGTAGGTGAAACAAAAAACAGGAGTTTGTAGGCTCCTGTTTTTGTCGATACTATTTTAATAAGCGAAACGCCTTCTCCGTATTAGCGAAATGCAGTTTCACAAACTCGGGTAATCGTTCTTTACCAAGCTTTTGAATTAATTTAGCTGCAGCAATATCAACTTGTTTACCAGCACCTTTTGGAAGTGGCATACCAGCTTTTTTGCTTAGTTCGTCAAACTGTTTTACGAATGAGTAGCGAGCTAAAATAGAAGCAGCGGCTACTGCTAAATGGACGCTTTCACCTTTCGTCGCGAAATAAACATTTTCACGCTGTACCTGTTTTTGTTTTGCTAAATATTTATAGTATGTATCAGGTTGTGTGAATTGATCGATTAAGACGCCTTCAGGTTTTGTAGGTGCCATTTTACCTAATAAGTTTGTAATAGCTTTATTATGTAGCAAGGCTTTTAGCTTACCTTGGTTGTTTCCTTTATCAAATAGCTCGTTATATTTTTCATTATGAAGGACAAGAGAGCTGTAAGGAACAACATGTAGAAGTTGTTTCGCAATGGCAGTAATTTGATCGTCATTTAAGTTTTTAGAGTCTTTTACACCAAGTTCTTTTAGTAGTGGAATTTGCTTTGCATCTACATATACAGCAACGACTGTCATCGGTCCAAAGAAATCTCCCGTACCAACTTCATCAGACCCTACAATAGACATTGTACTGATGGAAGCAGGCGGTGCATAACGATGTGAATCGACAGTTTTTTTTACAGCTGTTTTGGGTGTTTGAGAGACAGTTTGCCAACGAGAAGCTTCTGCTTCAGCGCGGCCTCCTTGGAACATTACTTTTCCAGATTTATACGCTGTAATCGTGCAAGATGGTACCTTTGCCATGAAGATCCCGCCTTGCGGAGTTTTCGGGCTAAGCGAATGTTTATATTGTTGTTTCATGTCTTCAATTACTGTAGAATTTGTTTGAATTACGATAGAATTTGACATAATGGTCGCCCCTTTTTTTATATTGTTATTTTTATCATATCGGATTGTTCTTTCTGTTTCCATATTATGAAGGTTCATGGTATGATAAACTTTAGGATTCTGTACGTGATTGGAGGCCGGTGAGTTGTCACAACAAAAGGGAAAGAAAAGTCGAATTAATGTAGAAATCTATGGTCAACAATATTCAGTTGTTGGCGATGAAAGTACAAGTCATATCCGCATGGTAGCAGCGATTGTGGATGATAAAATGCGCGAACTCAATGCCAAGAATCCTTCGCTTGACACGAGTAGACTAGCGGTATTGACGGCGGTAAACGTCATACACGATTACATAAAATTAAAAGAAGAACATGAGAAATTGAAAGAAAGTATGACAAAAAAAGGAATGGAATAACATGATTGATATTATTATCATTTTACTGCTTGTTATGGGATTTTTCCTCGGCTTACGCAGAGGGTTTATTCTGCAACTTGTAAAGTTAACAAGCTTTATTATCGCATACCTTGTTGCATACTGGTACTGTAAAGATTTAGCGCCAGCACTTGCGAAATTTATTCCGTATCCATTTGATAAAAACGTATCTGTTCCAGAATGGATTGATGCAAATAATATTGAGACAGTATTTTATCAAGCGCTTGCGTTTATCATATTGTTTATTATCACTAAAATTGCACTTTCATTACTTGGTAATTTGTTAAATATGTTTGCAGAAATACCGGTTTTAAAGCAAGTAAATGCGTTTGCGGGGGCAATCCTCGGATTTTTAGAAGTATATATTATTTTGTTTGTCTTAATTATCATTGGAAACATACTTCCGATTGAACAAGTACAAACACCATTACAAAAATCATCAATTAGCAAAATAATTGTAGACGATACACCGATTCTATCTGAAAAGGTGAAGGAACTATGGCAGACAGGTAGCAGAGTATAACTTCTCTTTTTTCGGAAAGAGAAGTTTTTTTCTATGAAAGAAAGGCGGGGCAATGATGAAAGTAAATAAAAAACAAGTTATCAAATTATTAGAGACAATCGGGCTTTTTATGGAACTAAAGGGTGCGAATCCATTTAAAATATCTGCATTTCGTAAAGCGGCAGCAGCATTAGAAAGTGACGATCGTAGTCTTTCTGAAATTGAAGATTTCACAAAGATTCCAGGCATCGGAAAAGGAACAGCAGCCGTTATTCAAGAATATATAGAATCGGGAACATCTGAAGTATTACAAGAACTTGAGAAAGAAGTACCAAGTAGCTTATTGCCGTTATTAAAACTACCAGGTCTTGGTGGTAAGAAGGTAGCTAAGTTATATAAAGAACTTGGTGTTGTTGATATGGAATCGCTAAAAGCTGTTTGTGAGGAAAATAAAGTACAGGCTTTAGCAGGTTTCGGTAAGAAGACAGAAGAGAAAATATTAGAAGCAATCGATCAAGTAGGCTCTCGTCCAGAGCGTTTACCAATTGCGATGGTATTGCCTATTGCCGGGGAAATAGAGGAGAAATTGTCGAATATTGCTGAAGTAATTCGTTTCTCTCGCGCTGGTAGCTTACGCCGCGCGAGAGAAACAGTGAAAGATTTAGATTTTATCATTGCAACGACAGAACCAGCAGCGGTACGTGAGCATTTACTACAATTCGATAATATGATTGAAGTAATCGCAAGTGGAGATACAAAAGTTTCTGTCCGTCTTCAATATGAATATGATATTTCAATTGATTTTCGTTTAGTAAAACCAGAAGAGTTTATTACAACTCTTCACCATTTCACAGGATCAAAAGACCATAACGTAAAAATGCGTCAAATCGCAAAAGATAAAGGCGAGAAAATTAGTGAGTACGGTGTAGAAAACTTGGAAACAGGTGAAGTGAAAACATTTGAGAATGAAGAAGACTTCTTCGCTCATTTCGGTCTGCCATTTATTCCGCCAGAAGTGCGTGAAGATGGAAAAGAAATTGAATTAATTAAAGAGTATCCGAACTTAATTCAGTTTTCCGATATACAAGGTGATTTACATATGCATACAACTTGGAGTGACGGTGCTTTTTCTATTGAAGAAATGGTACAAGCGTGCCGTGCTCGTGGATATAAGTTTATGGCGATTACTGATCACTCGCAATATTTGAAAGTAGCGAATGGTTTAACGAAAGAGCGTCTTCGTGAGCAAGCGAAAGAAATTGAACGTATGAATGAAAAGTATCCAGACATTACAATTTTACGCGGAATTGAAATGGACATTTTACCAGATGCCTCGCTTGATTTTGATGATGAAGTATTAGAAGAATTAGACTATGTCATTGGAGCGATCCACTCTAGCTTCTCACAAGACCGTGAAACGATTATGAAGCGTCTGCGTACTGCACTTGAGAATAAACATGTCACAATGATTGCTCATCCGACAGGACGTCTTCTCGGGCGCCGTGAGGGTTATGATGTAGATACAGATTTATTAATTGAACTCGGAAAAGAGACAAATACAGTTTTAGAATTAAATGCGAATCCGAACCGTCTAGATTTAAGCGCGAAATTATTAAAACAAGCACAAGATGCTGGTGTAAAAGTAGCGATTAATACGGATGCTCATACACTTGAAATGTTAGAAGATATGGAAACAGGTGTAGCTGCAGCACGTAAAGGTTGGATTCAAAAAGATAACGTGATTAACACGTGGGATATTGAACGTTTATTAGACTATATTAAACGTAATAAGTAACACAAGGGGGACCTGCAACATGTTAGAAAGAACGTTGCGTGTATTAGAATACAATAAAGTAAAAGAACAATTACTTGAACATACAGCCTCTTCACTTGGCCGTGATAAAGTGAAGCATTTAGTGCCGAGCACTGATTTTGAAGAAATTGTAGAAATGCAAGATACAACGGATGAAGCAGCGAAAGTCATTCGTTTAAAAGGTAGTGCACCATTAGGTGGCATTACGGATATTCGTTCAAATGTGAAGCGTGCAAAGATTGGAAGCATGTTAAGCCCGAATGAGCTACTTGATATTGCGAATACGATGTATGGTAGTCGCAATATGAAACGTTTCATTGAAGATATGGTTGATAACGGTGTCGAGCTTCCGATTTTAGAAACTCATGTCGCTCAAATTGTATCTTTATATGATTTAGAAAAGAAAATTACAAATTGCATCGGTGATGGCGGTGAAGTAGTCGATAGCGCGAGTGATAAACTGCGTGGTATTCGTACTCAAATTCGTACTGCGGAAAGTCGTATTCGTGAAAAGTTAGAAAATATGACGCGTTCTTCAAACGCGCAAAAGATGCTGTCTGACTCGATTGTAACGATTCGTAACGAACGTTACGTAATCCCAGTAAAACAAGAATACCGCGGCGTATATGGTGGTATTGTTCACGATCAATCTGCTTCTGGACAAACGTTATTTATTGAACCGCAAGTCATTGTAGAATTAAATAATGCACTACAAGAAGCACGAGTTAAAGAAAAACAAGAAATTGAACGTATATTATTAATGTTAACAGAAGAAGTGGCAGTAGAAGCCGATATCGTTTTATCAAACGTAGAAGTAGTTGCAAATCTTGATTTCATCTTTGCGAAAGCTTTTTATGCGAAGCGAATTAAAGCAACGAAACCAATCGTAAATAACGAGCGTTATATGGATTTAAGACAAGCTCGTCATCCGCTAATCGATCCAGAAATTATTGTGCCAAATAACATTATGCTAGGTAAAGATTTCACGACAATTGTTATTACAGGACCGAATACAGGTGGTAAAACAGTTACGCTGAAAACAGTTGGTATTTGTGTATTAATGGCGCAATCTGGTCTTCACATTCCAGTAATGGATGAGTCAGAGATTTGTGTATTTAAAAACATCTTTGCTGATATTGGTGATGAGCAGTCGATTGAACAAAGCTTAAGTACGTTCTCCTCACATATGGTGAACATTGTAGATATTTTAGAAAAAGCTGATTTTGAAAGCTTAGTTTTATTTGATGAATTAGGTGCTGGAACAGACCCGCAAGAAGGTGCTGCACTAGCAATTTCGATTTTAGATGAAGTATGTAACCGCGGTGCTCGTGTTGTTGCTACGACGCATTACCCAGAATTAAAAGCATACGGATACAACCGTGAGCAAGTTATTAATGCGAGTGTTGAGTTTGATGTAAATACATTAAGTCCAACTTATAAATTATTAATCGGTGTACCAGGTCGCAGTAACGCCTTTGAAATTTCAAAGCGCCTTGGATTATCTGATCGCGTTATTGATCAAGCACGTAACCACATTAGTACAGATACAAATAAAATTGAAAATATGATTGCGAAGTTAGAAGAAAGCCAGAAGAACGCAGAGCGTGACTGGAACGAAGCAGAGGCACTTCGCAAACAATCTGAGAAACTTCATCGTGAGTTGCAACGTCAAATTATTGAGTTTAACGATGAGCGTGATGAAAAATTATTAAAAGCGCAAAAAGAAGGGGAAGAAAAAGTCGAAGCTGCGAAGAAAGAAGCAGAAGGTATTATTCAAGAACTTCGTCAATTGCGTAAAGCACAGCTTGTAAATGTGAAAGATCATGAGCTTATTGAAGCGAAGAGCCGTCTAGAAGGCACAGCGCCAGAGCTTGTGAAGAAACAAAAAGTAAACGTAAAAAACACTGCGCCGAAACAACAGTTACGGGCAGGTGATGAAGTAAAAGTATTAACGTTCGGTCAAAAGGGTCAATTACTTGAAAAAGTAAGTGATACAGAGTGGAGCGTACAAATCGGTATTCTGAAGATGAAAGTAAAAGAATCTAACATGGAATACATTAACACACCGAAGCAAACAGAGAAAAAAGCAGTCGCAAGTGTGAAGGGTAGAGATTACCACGTTTCATTGGAACTTGATCTTCGCGGTGAACGTTATGAAGATGCAATGATGCGCGTTGAAAAATATTTAGACGATGCCCAGCTTGCAAGTTATCCTCGTGTATCAATCATTCA
This sequence comes from Bacillus sp. CH_48, assembly GCF_038008465.1. Lineage (NCBI taxonomy): Bacteria > Bacillati > Bacillota > Bacilli > Caryophanales > Bacillaceae > Bacillus > Bacillus sp. CH_48. The sequence goes on from NZ_JBBOZF010000001.1 coordinate 2,430,538, forward strand.
CGGTAAAGGAACAGGAGCGCTTCGCCAAGGTGTACAAGATTACTTGAAGAAGCACCGCGGCGTGAAGAATTACCGTTACGGTGACATGGGCGAGGGAGGCCTAGGCGTAACAGTTGTCGAATTAAAATAGAAAACAACGAAACAAAGGGGAAACCATTATATGTTTATGGACAAACTTGCAAAAGTATTGTTAGCTTGTTGTGGAATATTTTTGGTGATTGGGGTTATTTATTTAGTTGTTTTTGCGAATTGAAAAAGCGTCAATCGTGGCATAATGATATTGCCATAGATTGACGCTTTTAATATATGTGAAAAGGAATAAAACATGAAAATCAACCAATACATAAGCGAAGCAAAATCCTGCTCAAGACGTGAAACAGATCGCCTCATTAAAGCTGGACGCGTGGCTATTAACGGCGAAATATGTACGCACGGTGCACTCGTGAGCGATGGTGATGTAGTAACGATTGATGGGCAGGTTATTGCAAAAGAAGAGAAAGAGAAGGTGTATATAGCCTTTCATAAGCCGGTCGGAATTACTTGTACAGCAGCCGATCATATTGAAGATAATATTATTGATTATATCAATTATCCAGAGCGAATCTTTCCAGTTGGGCGATTAGATAAAGCATCAGAAGGACTTATCTTATTAACGAATGACGGTACGATTGCGAATCAAATTTTACATGGTGATCATGAGCACGAGAAAGAATATGTTGTCACAGTCGATAAACCTTTTACGGACTGGTTTATTAATGAGATGTCCAGCGGTGTAAAGATTAAAGATGGTATGACGAAGCCGTGTAAAGTGACGAGAGTCGATCAATCAACATTTCGTATCATTTTAACGCAAGGGATGAACAGGCAAATTCGTAGAATGAGCCGTGCTTTCGGGTTTACTGTAATAAAGCTAAAGCGAGTACGCATTATGAATATAGAGCTAAATGAGCTTGAAGTAGGAAAGTGGAGGAGCGTTACATCGGAGGAATTAGACATTCTAATAGATCAGTTATAGGGAGGAAAAGTTTTCTCCCAATATTTTTTTGTCAGAAAAAATAAAACTATTGATTTTTTAAAAAATAGCCCATATAATAAAAAACAACAAGTTTCGACAAGATATTTTATAAAAGTAATGATGAGGACATGAGTTGTATTTTACGATTCTCAGAGAGGGGAGCCTTAGGCTGTGAGCTTCCTAATACGAAAAGACAAGCTTACCACCTCTAAACTTCAAGAGTGAACTGCATACATGATGCATTGTAATTCTTGACGGATAAAACCGTTATCAATTTACACGAGCTATAAAATGAGCTTATTTTGCTATAAATTCATTTTATTAGAATAAGGGTGGAACCACGATTTCAACACTCGTCCCTTTGTTAGGGACGGGTGTTTTTTGCGTTCTTTTACGGGGAAGTGTGCTTGAAAGAGGATATGTGACGGATTCTTTTTCAGAATATTTTGTTAATTAATTATTTTAGGAGGTTAGTAGAAATGAAATCATCTTTAAAGTTTTCAGAGATGTTTGCAATAAGTTTAATGTTATTTGCACTGTTTTTTGGTGCAGGTAATATGATTTTTCCACCAGCGTTAGGGCAAGGTGCTGGAACGGACGTATGGATCGCGCTGTTTGGTTTTATTGTAACAGGCGTTGGACTACCTTTATTAGGCGTAATTGTTATAGCTTTAAAGGGAGATATTAATGAGCTAGCAGGACGTGTACATCCTATATTCGCACTTGTTTTTATCACTGCCATTTATTTATGTTTAGGCGTATTCGTAAGTGTGCCGCGTACAGGAACAGTAGCTTATGAGATGAGTGTTGCACCGTTTTTACCAAGTGAGATAGCAGGTCAGTCATATCCACTTGTTATCTTTACACTTATTTTCTTTGCAGTAACTTTCTATTTAGCTTTAAATCCTTCGAAATTAGTGGGGCGTATTGGTAAAGTGCTAACTCCAATATTATTAGCTGTTATTGCAATTATCGTAGGTAAAGCACTTATTACACCAATTGGAGAATTTGGTGCACCGACAGAAGTGTATAGTGCTCCTCTCTTCAAAGGATTTATTGATGGATATTTAACTTTAGATGGACTTGCAGCACTTGTATTCGGAAATGTTGTAATTCATGCGTTAAAAGAAAAAGGCATTACAAATAAAAATAGTATTGCAAAAGTAACAATCTTTGCAGGATTTATTGCAGCGCTTGGTCTACTACTTGTGTATTTAGCGCTTGCTTATCTTGGAGCTTCTAGTGTGTCACTTGGAATGGGCGCAAACGGAGGAATTATTTTAACAAATGTGGTGAATCATTTATTTGGCAGTTACGGAACTTTATTACTAGGGATCGCAATTACAGCAGCATGTTTAACAACTTCTGTAGGTATTGTTGCAGCTTGTGGTGATTACTTCTCTTCCTTATTACCAAAGCTTTCTTATCAAAAAGTCGTTTTCATTTTCTGTGTATTAGCATTTATGGTAGCAAATCTTGGGTTAACTCAGTTAAATGCATTAGCATTACCAATCTTAATCGCTATCTATCCAATTGGAATCGTACTTATCGTATTATCACTTGTTGAAAACTACGTTCGTCTTCCATTAGCGATGTATGTGGGGGGGATTGTAGGAGCATTTGCAATCAGTTTCTTTGATGGATTACACAATGCAAACCTTCAAATTGCAGCGCTAGCACCTATTTTAGATAAGATTCCATTATATAGTGTAGGAATTGGTTGGTTAGTTCCAGGCATAATCGGTATAGGATTTGGTTATATAGTTTCTAAGTTTCAAAAGCAGGAAATTGCTGTAGAAAAATAGAGAAAAGAGGCTTTCTATAATAGAAAGTCTCTTTTTTTGTAGAAAAAGCCATATATAGAGAAATTCAGATATTAAAAATTTTATACGTAATATAGTTGACAAAAAATTTATGAGTAGGCTAAGATTGACTTAGTTGTGGAAATATTGGAAGGGAAGTGAGGGATAAGGGGTTTCTATAACTATAGTGTTGTTATGGGAAGAGGTGAAAGAAGAGGCGAAGAGATAGTTTATTTTTTTTGATTTATATTGAGAATGATAATCAATAAAAAAGTTTTATAATTTTTTCTCAGTTTCTATGCCTTTGTATAAGGAATAGGGTGAGATATTATTTTTAATATTCAATGAGAATGATAATCAATAATACTTATGTTACATAAAAGAATGCTAATTAAATAATAGGTAAAAGAGATTATTTTTTTCTTATAAATTGAGAATAATTATCATTTTCAAAAAAGTGAAATGAAAGATAACCAAGGAGGAAACAAGAAAAATGAAAAAGGTTTCTGTATTACCCGCTTTTATTATAACGTTCGTATGTATGCTAGCTTTTCTTGTAATGCCATACGGAAATGCTTCAGCAAAACTAGCTGATGGTACTTACGATATTAATTACGTAATTCAAAAAGCGGAAAATGATTCAGCTTCAATGGCAAATGACTATTTTGAAAAGCCAGCAAAATTAGTAGTGAAAAACGGTGAGATGAGAGTACAAGTTCCGATGAATCATAGTGCTTGGATTACAGAATTTAAAGCACCAGAGAACGGGGATTTTGTTGATGCGAAAGTTGTTAGTAAAGATGAATCGGCAGATAAAAGAACAGTAGAGTTTAAAGTAGATGATTTATCCAAACCGGCAGCTGTAAAAATTCATGTTGTTGTACCAAATGCAAACTATGACCACCACTACACAATTCGTTTTGCTTTTGATGCAAATGTAAAAGCTGTAGGTGGCGATAACGGCATAGCTGCTACTACAAAAAATAATGATCAAGCGAAAACAGATACACAAGTAAAAGAAGAGAAAACAAAAGTAGAGAGTAAGGAAACAGCTAAAGAAGTGAACAAAGAAACAAAAAATGAAAATGGAAAAGCTGAAAAAACAGATAATCCAAAAACAGGCGATGAAGCACGTATTGGATTGTTTGCAGCGTTAATTCTTATTTCAGGTGCTTTCTTAATTCGTAAAGTGAAGTTGAGTAAATAAATCTTTTGAAGGGTGATGAATATATGTTTAAACAATTTAAAATGATTATTGCCGTATTTGCTGTTTTATTTACGTTTATCGCAACACTAGGTTTACAAGATGCAAAGGCTGCTACAAAACTAGCTGATGGAAAATATAATATTGCTTTTACTGTATGGAAAGGCGATAAAGATGAATCGTCTAGAATGAATAGTTATTTTGAAAGCCCAGCAACATTAACAGTTAAAAATGGAAAACAATATGTTTCATTTAAAGTGAAAGATAGTGCTTCTATTAAAAGTTTCCAAGTAGAAAAAGATGGTCAATTTGTAGAAACAACCGTGTTAAGTGAAAACAAAAAAGATAATACTAGAGTTGTAGAATTTGAAGTTGCTGACTTGTCAAAAAAACTAAATGGCAAGGTGAAAATTAATATTCCAATTATTAATTATAATGCTTCGTATGATATTCGCTTTGTATTTGATGGGAATAGTATTAAATAATTTTCAAAAGGGAGAGTCGTTCCATTGAACAGGTATACAAAAATTATTGTTGCTATGTTTTTAATGATATTTACATTCGTATCAACATTACAACCACTTGCAGTTCAAGCAGCTACCAAGTTGGCTGACGGTGAATATTCAATTGGCTTCAAAGTTTTAAAAGATACATCAGATGAAGAATCAATGATGAATCAATATTCAGTAAGCCCGGGAACTTTAAAAGTGAAGGATGGGAAAAAGAAAGTATCCTTTACATTAACAAATAGTTCATGGATTACGAAGTTTGAAACAGAAAAAGCAGGTAAGCTAGTTGCGACAAATGTAATTAGTGAAGATAAAGAAAAAGATACAAGAGTAGTAGAATTTGATGTAGAAGATGTAGAGAAGGTATTAAATGCAAAAGTAAAAGTAGATATTGATTTTTTAAATTATCATCATGAGTACGACGTTCGTATTGCATTTGATCAAAATAGCATTACACCAATTCATGTAGAAAAACCAAATGAAAAAGAGGACCCAGCTAATAAGCCAGATCCAAATGAAACTACCGATCCAGGTCAGAAGCCCGACCAAAAGCCTGACCCAGATCAACAACCAAATTCTAACACAATTACAGATGGTGCGTACAGCATTCCATTTAAAGTGTTAAAAGATCAAACAGATGAAGAATCTAAGATGAATACTTACATGGTAAATCCAGGAGTATTAAAAGTAGAAAACGGTAAGAAAAAAGCAATTGTAACACTAAAAAGCAGCTCATTAATTAAAAATTTCCAAACGGAAAAAGATGGCGCATTTGTTGATGCAAAAGTAGTGAGTGAGGATAAGGAAAAAGATACAAGAGTAGTAGAGTTTGAAGTAAACGATTTATCTAAAAAACTAAATACAAAAGTATTTATCGAAATGGCATCAAGAAATTATAAGCAAACGCATGATGTACAACTTTTATTTGAACAAGGTAAACTTGAACAAATTAAAAATGAAGAGAAACAACCAGAAGTAGAAAAACCAGAAGTAGAAAAACCAGAAGTAGAAAAACCAGAAGTAGAAAAACCAGAAGTAGAAAAACCAGAAGTAGAAAAACCAGAAGTAGAAAAACCAGAAGTAGAAAAACCGGAAGCAGAAAAACCAGATGAAAATAAAAAACCAGATGCTGAAACAATTAAAGATGGTGAATACAGCATCAATTTTAAAGCGTTAAAAGATCAAACAGACGAAATTTCAATGATGAACACATATACAAAAAGTCCAGGTGTGCTAAAAGTAAAAGATGGTAAGAAGTATGTATCATTTACGTTAACGAACAGTTCTTGGATTACAAAATTTGAATTTGAGAAAAATGGTTCGTTTGTTGATGCAAATGTAATAAGTGAAGATAAAAAAGCTGATACACGCGTAGTGGAAGTAGAAGTGCCAGATTTATCGAAAAAGTTAAATGCAAAAGTAAAAGTAGATATCGATTCAATGAATTATCACCATTTTTACGATATTCAATTTGCATTTGATAAAGGTAGCATTAAGCCGTTAGATAACCAAGGCGGAAACAACAACCAAGGTGGAAACGACAATCAAGGCGGAAATAACAACCAAGGCGGAAACAACAACCAAGGCGGAAATAACAACCAAGGTGGAAACGACAATCAAGGTGGAAACAATAACCAAGATAATAACACAACAATTGATCCAAAAGCTCTTAAAGATGGTGAATACAGCATTGGCTTTAAAGTGTTAAAAGATCAAACAGATGAAATCTCAATGATGAACACATACACAAAAAGCCCAGGTGTATTAAAAGTAAAAGATGGTAAGAAATACGTATCGTTTACATTAACAAATAGTACATGGATTACGAAATTTGAATTTGAGAAGAATGGTTCTTTCGTTAATGCAAAAGTGTTAAGTGAAAATAAAGAACAAAATACAAGAGTAGTAGAAGTAGAAGTAAACGATTTGTCTAAAAAATTAAATGCAAAAGTAAAAGTAGATATTGATTCAATGAATTATCACCATTTCTACGATGTTCAATTTGTATTTGATCAAGACAGTATTAAAGCTTTAGGGAACCAAGGTGGAAACGACAACCAAGGCGGAAACAACAACCAAGGCGGAAATGACAACCAAGGTGGAAATAATAACCCGAGAGTAATAGTTGATCCGAAAAATTTAGTAGATGGCCAATATGATATTACATTTAAAGTATTAAAAGATAAAACAGATGAAATTTCAAAGATGCATGACTATGTTGTAAATCCAGCGAAATTAATCGTAAAAGATGGTAAAAAATACATTGAGATGAAGCTGAAAAATAGTGCGTGGATTACGAAATTCCAAACGGAAAACAAGGAACTATTCGCTGATGCGAAAGTAGTAAGCGAAGATAAAAATGCAAATACGCGAGTAGTACAGTTTGAAGTAGAAGATCTATTTAAAAAATTAAACGCAAAAGTAAAGGTAGACATCGATGAGATGAACTATCATCATTTCTACGATGTACAAATTCAATTTGATACAAATAATATCGGCGCGTTAGGAACTATTAAAGAGGAACCGAAGAATGAACCGGAAAATCCAGTGACTACACCGAAAGTAGATAATGTAAAAACAGTAGGTACTCCTGATTTTAACCGAAATGCAGATGGTCAGAAGAAAAAAGAAGATACAAAAAATGATTCAAAAAAAGAGAAAAACTCAAAAACTGCAGATACAGCACAACTTGGTTTATATATGGTGTTACTGCTAGGTTCACTTGCTTTACTAGTTCGTAAATATAGAGCAGGTAGATTGTAATTTTTGGAGTCTTGATGCATGTTCGCGTGCATCAAGACTTGTTTCATATTGTATGGAAGGGAGTGGTGATTGAGAGTGAAGAAAATCGTAAGTGTACTAATGGCTATCATTTTGTTAATGAGTATAGCCGGGTGCTCGTCACCAAAAAAAGAAACAGCAAAGCAGGTAAAGAGTGAGAGTAAAGAGCGCGTTGTTGCAACAACAGTGGCTGTTACTGAAATTATGGATGCGTTAGAAGTAGATTTAGTCGGTGTTCCAACAAGTTCTAAAACTTTACCGAAGCGATATAAAGGTTTACCTGAAGTTGGGAATCCAATGAGTCCAGATATGGAAAAGGTAAAGTCATTAAAGCCTTCAGAAGTGTTATCTGTGACAACACTTGAATACGAATTAAAGCCAGTTTTTGATGGTGTGGGTATGAAAGCAAACTTTTTAGATTTAACGAGTTTAAAAAATATGCAAAGTTCTATTAGCGATTTAGGTAAGAAATATGGACGTGAAAAACAGGCTGAAGCAGTAGTAACTAAGTTAGATAAAAAGGTTGCTAGCATTCAAAAGGAAGTAAAAGGAAAGAAAGAACCGACAGTGCTTATTTTATTAGGTGTGCCGGGAAGTTATTTAGTAGCAACAGAGTATTCTTATATTGGAGATTTAGTAAAACAATTAGGTGGTAAAAATATTGTGCAAGGTGAACAAGTAGAATATTTAGCTTCTAATACAGAGTATTTAAAGAAAGCTGATCCAGATATTATTTTACGAGCAGCTCATGGTATGCCTGATGAGGTTGTAAAAATGTTTGATAAAGAATTTAAAACAAATGATATTTGGAAACACTTTGCTGCGGTTAAAAATAACCGTGTTTATGATTTAGAAGAGCGTTTATTTGGAACGACAGGCAATTTAGCAGCAATTGAAGCTTTAGATGAATTGAAAAAAATGATGTATCCGTGATGCATTTTAATATAAAGGAAGAGTAGAATGAATAAAAAAACTTGGAGTTTCCTCATTGTTACTGCATTGCTCATTGTTATGACATCATTGTCAGCGATGAAAGGGAGTTTAGAAGTAGGTATTGTTGAACTTGTACAAGGGATATTTATAGGTGGAAATGAAGATGTTGAAGTCATTAAAGATTTACGTTTCCCTCGTATTATTATTGCGCTGTTCACTGGAGCGGCTCTTGCTGTTTCAGGGGTGCTTTTTCAAGCTGTTATGAAGAATCCACTCGCTGATGCTGGGGTAATCGGTATATCTTCAGGAGCAAGTTTTATGACACTCGTTATTATTACTTTGTTCCCGCAATTCTTTTTCTGGACCCCCGTATTCGCCTTTTTAGGTGGTGCGCTTGCGTGTTATCTCGTTTATTCGTTTTCATGGAAGTCAGGGTTAAACCCACTTCGCATTATTTTAATTGGTATTGCCATTAATGCGATGTTTACTGGATTAAATGAATCATTCGTTACGATTTGTGGGTATTTTATTAAAAGTATTAAGCAAACGACGACTTCTAACATAACAATGAAGACGTGGGGCGATGTAGAAATAATGGTGACTTATGGAACGATTGGTCTTATTCTTGCTCTGTTCGTAGGAGCTTGGTGTAACTTATTATCGCTACAAGATAAGACTGCGAAAAACTTAGGCTTGCACGTGACGAGAGTTCGTCTTATTATTTCTGCCATTGCAGTACTCTTAGCGGCAGTATCAACAGCGATTGCAGGTGTTATTGCTTTTGTAGGATTGCTAGTTCCGCATATTTCAAGACAATTGGTCGGTTCAGACCATAAAGTATTAATTCCATTTTCTGCTCTTGCAGGGGCGTTATTAATTTTGACGGCGGATACGATTGGAAGGTTAATTGTGCCACCTAATGAAATTCCAGCAGCAACAATTATGGCGGTTATTGGTGGTCCATTCTTAATATTCTTGCTTAGAAAGAGTGATAAAGTTGATGGAAATTAAAAATGTAACCTTTTCATATGATAACGTAACAAATCGTTTAAAGTCTGTTAGTAGTGAAATAGAAATTGGGAAAATTACAACAATCATTGGCCCGAATGGATGCGGGAAATCAACATTACTTAGTGTCATGTCTAGAAATCACGTTCCTAGCAGTGGAGAAGTAATACTTGATGGGAAAGCGATTAGTGAATATAAACCGAAAGAGTTTGCTAGAAAGCTAGCAGTTGTCCACCAACAAAATGAGGCTCCAGCAGATATTACAGTGGAAAAGCTAATAAGCTTTGGGCGTATGCCATATAAAAATATTTTCTCTCCGCAAACAGATGAAGATAGAGAAGCGATAGAGCGTGCACTAGTATGTACGAATTTACAAAGTAAGCGTGATAAGCCAATCTATGCTTTATCCGGTGGAGAGAGGCAGCGAGTTTGGATCGCAATGACATTAGCTCAAAATACACCAATGCTTTTCTTAGATGAACCGACAACCTATTTAGATATTTACTATCAGCTAGAAATATTAGAATTAGTGAAAGAGTTAAATGAAGTGTATGGATTAACGATTGTAATGGTATTACATGATATTAATCAAGCCATTCGTTATAGCGACCATATTATCGTTATGAAAGATGGAGAGATCATTACGAAAGGTAATCCTAATGATGTAATAACAGAAGAGATGGTTAAAGCAATATATGGTGTAGATGTCATTGTAAAACAGGATGAAGATACTGGATTGTATATGGTACCTATGGGAATCTAAAGGCTGAGTATAATCCGTTTTGAGGTGATAATTTGAATAGCAAGAACGGACGGAAAAAGAATTCTTTTTTTCAACGCATACTTACAATTGCGTTTTTAGGAATCTTTTTCTATTCAATGTATGAGTTGGGTGGGATTTTCATGGATTATTATGAAAATCGTAAAGTAATGGCTGAGGCACAACATATTTATAAAAGAAGTCCAATGGAAGAAAAATCGGAAGACGGAGAGGTACGTAAACAGTTTCAGGATCTCCAGAAAATTAATCCAGAGATAGTCGGATGGATTACGATGGATGATACACAAATTAATTATCCAATCGTTCAAGCAAAAGATAATGATTACTATTTATTTCGTAATTATAAAGGTGAAGATATGAGAGCGGGAAGCATTTTTATGGACCATCGTAATGATGTGAAATCTCAAAATCGAAATACGATTTTATATGGCCATCGTATGAAAGACGGTTCTATGTTTGGTAGTTTAAAAAAAATGTTGGATGAAGACTTTTTCATGTCCCATCGTAAATTATATTACGATACATTATTTGAAGGATACGACGTTGAAGTTTTTTCAGTATATACGACAACAACGGACTTTTATTACATTGAAACGGATTTTGAAAATGATGCAGTATATACATCGTTCTTAAAGGAAGTTCAAGAAAAATCACTGTACAAAACGGATACGGAATTGACGGCTAATGATGAAATCGTAACACTTTCTACTTGTGACTATGCGCTTGATCCAGAGGCTGGAAGGCTAGTTATACACGCAAAGTTAGTAAAAAGAAATTAAAGAAAAAAGTATAGAATATGAGAAGTGATAGATAACGCTTCTCATATTCTATACTTTAAAAAAGAACTGTTTTTACTGTGCTGCAGCCATTGGCATACGTACAACTTTTACATCATAGTAAGCAATTTTATTATCAAGAATATATTCTGGCATTCCACCTTGATGTGAGTGAGCATCTTTAAATGCGGCGCTCTTTGTCCAACCTTGGAAATCTTCTTTTGCATTCCATCGAGTGCTAATTGTTACCTCATCATAATCAACTGTATTTTGCGTTAAAAGAACTTCTAGACCTAAAAAGCCTGGCATCGTTTCAACTTTACCTACTTTATTAAAACGCTCAATTAATTTATGTCCATTTCCCTTTGTAATTTTAGCTGTATTTGTAACAATAATCATGTTTATTCCTCCTATAAATGTAGCTATATTTTCAAGAACTCATATACATTAAATGATAATGAAAATCATTATCATTGTCAATGGTAAATGTGAAATATATAATTTTTTTCTATTATTTTGGACAGTGAGATTTCCATTTCAAAACGTAGTAAATATGTGGCGGTTAAGTGCGAGAATGAGCGAGTTGTACTAGCAAAGCAATAATATGGTATAGTGAAACGAGGCTGTTTTTTCAGGCTCGTTTTTTAAATGCTTCCTATAGAGAAAGCATGCAAATGGAAAGGAAGTTATTATATGCGATCAGAAGTAACTATAAAAATAAAACCGAAATTTATAAAAGAAATTAAAAGTGGATATCCACTTATTTTAAAAGATGCAATTCAAAATTTAAACGATGTTCGTGAAGAAGGGACAATCATCAAAGTAGTAGATGAGAAGAACAACTTTGTCGGAAAAGGTTATTATGGAAAACAAAATAAAGGATACGGCTGGATTTTAACGAGAAAAGAGAGTGAACAAATTAATCAATCTTTCTTTGAAAGTAAAATCAAATCTGCCTTACATAAACGAAAACAATTTTATAAATCAAGTGATACGACAGCATTCCGCGCCCTAAACGGTGAAGGTGATGGTCTTGGCGGACTAATTATCGATTATTATGACGGCTACTACGTAGTAAGTTGGTATAGTGAAGGGATTTATACTTTCAGAGATGAGATTATAGCAGCTCTGCAAAAAGTAGCAAACTTTAAAGGCATTTATGAGAAGAAGCGTTTTGATACGAAAGGGAAATATATTGAGGGTGATGATTTCGTAGCAGGAGAGCGCGGTGAGTTCCCGCTTATCGTAAAAGAGAACGGTGTGAACTTCGCTGTTTATTTAAATGACGGGGCAATGGTTGGTGTATTTTTAGATCAACGTAACGTTCGAAAACAAATTCGTGATAAATATGCAAAGGGAAGAACAGTGTTAAATATGTTCTCTTATACAGGTGCTTTCTCTGTATTTGCAGCGCTTGGCGGAGCGAGTAAAACGACGAGTGTTGACCTTGCAAATCGTAGTTTAAGTAAAACGATTGAGCAGTTTAGTGTCAATGAAGTTGATTATGAAGCACAAGATATTATTGTAGAAGATGTATTTCTTTACTTCAAATATGCAGCTAAGAAAAAGATGAAATTTGATATGGTCGTACTTGATCCTCCAAGCTTCGCCCGATCAAAAAAATATACATTTAGTGCAGCAAAAGATTATAAAAATTTATTGAAAGAAACAATTGCTATTACAGAAAATAACGGTATTATCGTTGCTTCTACAAATTGTAGTGCATTCGATATGAAAAAGTTTAAAGGCTTTATCGATACAGCCTTTAAAGAAATGAATGGCAAATATAAAATATTAGAAGAACATTCTTTACCAGAAGATTTCCGTACCATTGATCAATTTAAAGAAGGAGACTATTTAAAAGTAGTTTTCATCGAGAAAATTAAAGGTTAATAAAGAAAAAGGAGCTCGAGTTTACTTGAGCTCCTTTTCTTATTGAACGATATTTTGTACTCTACCGACTTGCCCGTCCTGCAATCGCACTTTAATGCCATGTGGATGGGAAGGGGAGTTTGTTAAAATATCTTTTACAATGCCACGTGTTAATTTGCCTGTTCGTTGATCTTGTTTTAATACAATATCAACTTCAAGACCGGGTGCGATATTAGAACGTTTTTGTCCGTTCATTTACACACCTGTACGTCTACGTTGGTTGTTTGTCTTCTTTGTTTGTTGGTTTTGTAATTTTTTCGTTTCTTGGTTTTGATTTTTTGCATTTTGACCATTTCCATTTCCTTGCTTTTTCTTAGCAAGTTGTTCACGCATTAAATCAGCTAAGCTTACTTTTTTGTTTTCTGACATGATAAGTCTCCTTTATATAAAGTTAATTATGAACAATCGTAGTGAATTTCATCATATCATTGTTAAGGAAGGAAGGGAAGTTGGTTTGAAAATTCATATAACTGTTTCCAGCATTCATTCGTTGCGATACAATTGATATGTTAATGTTTGTAAAAAAAGGGGATAGACATATGTCACATCATATTTTATTAGTTGAAGATGATATTTCAATTCAAGAGATGGTGGAAAAATATTTATTAAAGGAAGGCTTTCAAGTTACGATGGCGTCTGACGGGGAAGCAGGGGTGCAAACCTTTTTTAAATCATCTTTTGATTTAGTGATCCTTGATATAATGATGCCGAAGTTAGACGGATTAGAGGTTGTACGTATTATTCGTGAAAAAAGTGCTGTTCCGATTTTAATGATGTCGGCAAAAGATACAGATGTTGATAAAGCTGTTGGCTTAGGACTTGGAGCAGATGATTACATTTGTAAGCCATTTTCTATGATTGAATTGGCTGCACGTGTAAAAGCAGGGATTCGGCGGTCTACGAAATACTCGGCTACAGAAACAACAGAAAAGATGATTCAGATTGGCGATTTAACAATCGATCCAATTAATTTTACTGTAGAAAAAAACGGGAACCCTCTCAAGCTCACTTTAAAAGAATTTGAGATTTTAAAACTGTTCGTAAAAAATCAAAATCGTGTATTTACAAAAGCGCAAATATATACGTTAGTTTGGAATGAAGAGTATTACGGTGATGATAACGTTATTAATGTTCATATGAGAAGATTGCGTGAGAAAATTGAAAGTGATCCATCTAATCCAGAATATATTAAAACGTTATGGGGCATCGGCTATAAGTTGGAAGTGATGTAATATGGTCAATTTGTTAATAGGTATTATTTTTATATTGTTATGTGTCATTTATATGCAATATAAAATGAGAAAAAATAGTAGTAAAAATTTACGATACACATATGAAAAGTTAGAAAGTATTGTAAATGACAAAACAGGCGAGACGTTACTCGTTATGACAGATGATCTAGAATTGCAAAAATTATTAGTGGCAATTAATCAATTATTAGATGCAAAACAGAAAACGAATGCAGATCATGCCAAAGTAGAAATTTCGATGAGAAAAATGCTTTCAAATATTTCGCATGACTTGAAAACACCACTAACAGTTATTCTTGGATATACAGAAATGTTAAATAAGGATAAAACGATAAGTGAAGAAGAACAACAAATATTACTTGAAAAAGTGCATACGAAAACATTAGAAGTGATGGAGCTAATTCATAAGTTTTTTGATTTGGCAAAATTAGAATCTGGTGACAAAGCAATTGAAATGACAAAAGTAAATATGAATGAAGTTTGCCGCGAGAAGATTTTATCTTTTTATGATTTAGTGACGACGAAAGGTTTTCAGGTTCATATTGATATACCAGAAAGAAATATATACGCACTTGGAAATGTAGAAGTATTAGGCAGAGTATTGAATAATTTAATATCAAATGCAATTACATATGGAGATGATGGAAAGACACTCGGTATGACTTTAAGAGATGATGAAACGAGTGTGTATATAGACGTATGGGATAAAGGAAAAGGAATTGATGAATCTCATATTGATAAAGTGTTTGAGCGAATGTACACACTTGAAGATTCAAGAAATAGATCGTACCAAGGAAGCGGTCTAGGATTAACGATTACGAAACGGCTTGTGGAAGCGATGGACGGAGAAATACATCTTTCTAGTAAGCCCTATGAAAAAACAATTTTTACAGTTGTATTAAAAAAGATGCTGTTTTAGCTTGTAGAGAAGTAAATTCTACAAGCTTTTTTTCAGCGTAAGGAATTTGTAAGGAACGGGTAAGAAAAAAGAGATTTCTGTTGTCTATTATAGAAATATAGAGTATTGCGAAAGGGGAAAGTAACATGACATATATAGTAAAAACAAACCAGTTAACGAAAGTGTTTAAAGGGAAAGAAGTTATTTCCGGTGTTAACATGCATGTGAAAAAAGGAGAAATTTATGGTTTTTTAGGACCAAACGGTGCTGGTAAAACAACGATTATGAAAATGATTACAAATTTAATAAAACCGACGAGTGGTGATATAGAAATTTTCGGTGAGAAATTAACAGATACATCGTATGAAGTATTAAAAAGAATGGGGACAATTATTGAATACCCAATCTTTTATGATAAATTAACGGCGAAAGAAAACTTAGACCTGCATTGTGAATATATGGGCTACTACGATAAAAATGCAATTGACCATGCTTTACATTTAGTGAAACTACAAGGGGTAGATAATAAAAAAGTAAAAGATTTTTCATTAGGAATGAAACAACGACTCGGTATTGCAAGGGCAATCGTGACAAAGCCAGAATTGCTCATTTTAGATGAACCAATTAACGGTTTAGATCCAATTGGCATTAAAGAGTTACGAGACTTATTTAAAATGCTCTGCAAAGAATACGGTATTACATTATTAGTTTCTAGTCATATTTTAGGTGAGATGGAATTAATGGCCGATACAATTGGTGTGATTCAAAATGGAAAACTAATAAAAGAAGTTTCAATGAAGAGTATTAACGGAAAGCAAACAGAGTACATTGAAATCACTGTTCCTGATGTGAAACGTGCAGCTTATATTTTAGAAGATAAACTTGGTATAAAAAACTACAAAATAATGAGTGGAACCATGATTCGTGTGTATGATACGTCAGTGTCTCAGCAGGCCATTTCAAAAGCACTTATTATGAACGATGTGGAAATTGAAAGTATTAATAAGAAACATAGTTCCTTAGAAGAATATTTCTTAAATGTAATGGATGGAGAAGGTATTCATGCTTAATGGACTGTGGCTGAACCTGGTAAGTGGATTTATCGTAATGCTAATAAGTGGAATTTTATATTATAGAAAACCAGAGCGGAAATGGTTGTTAATTCTACTAGTGATAGGAATGTTAAGCTTCGTTACTGCTGGAATTAGAATGTTAGCAGCATAAAGACAGTTATATAAAGAATGGAGGAGTGGTTTGTATGCTTAGATTAATGAAGCTCGAATGGAAGAAACATAAATTATCTAGTTACTTTAAAGGGGTAGCAATTTGTATTATAGCAATTTTCGCTGCAGTAAGCCTTATGGCGTTGGGAATTAAAGCCGAGGGAGACGTGCTCTTCTTTGACTTCACGCAACAAATGGTTTTAATAAACACTTTTATTAGGATAACATTCATTATTTTTAGTTCGGTCATTTTATCACGGTTAGTAATAGACGAGTATAAGAACAAAACAATGCAACTATCGTTTATGTACCCGCTGCAAAGGAAAATGCTAATGAGGGCGAAATTAACAATTGTTTTTTGTTTTTGTTTTGTGAGCACGATTATCGCTACTTTCATTATTAGTTTGCTCGTTTATTTTGTGAGTCCAATGATGGGACTGATTGAAACACCTGCTACGATAGGCGAAATAATAGCTATCGTTCCAGCTACTATTATAAGTGCATTTATGATATCTGGTATAAGTTTAATTCCTTTATTTTTTGGAATGAGAAAGAAATCGACACCTACAACGATTACTTCCGCAGTAATAATTGGTATGCTGATTAGTGGTAACGTTGGGGCTGGAAACGGTCAAGTAAGTATGTTTGATTTTATAGCTATCCCAATTGTGCTCTGTTTATTAGGGATTTTCATTAGTTATCTATCTTATCGTAAAATCGACAAGGTTGATGTGGCATGAAGTAAGCTTAAAACAACAACGAACTGGGGTATGAATGGTGAAAAAGATAATAGTAATTGCAATTTTACTTATTACAATTGCTAGTGTGGTTTTGGGGGTTAAGGTGTTTCAGGGGAAAGGAGGACTATCATGTTACGTCTTATGAAGCTAGAATTGAAAAAGTTTAAGCTTGGCTGGTACGTAAAAGGGGCAGTTATTGCAAATATTACTATACTGGCATTAATGATCTTTACGAGCATCGTTGCTCAAGTAGAAGGTGATCCGGAAATAAGAGATCCGCAGATGATGTTGTTAACGGCTAGTACATTAGTAAGAGCAACATTTATTGTTTTTGGTAGTGTGTTAATCGCAAGGTTAATAATTGGTGAATATAAAAATAAAACAATAATACTTATGTTTTCTTATCCTATTAATCGGAGAAAAATGATGATTAGTAAGTTGGTCATTACAGCGACATTAACATTTATAACAGTTATTGTATCTAACATTTTAATAGTAGGAGTTTTCTTTGGGATAGATAGCTATTTTTCAATTCTTCCTAATCCATTTACAGTAGATCAATTAGTGCAAGAAGGAATAAATCTTGTTCCTTTAGCCATTGCAACTGCGGGAATAAGTTTAATCCCGCTATATTTCGGAATGCGTAAACGTTCAGTGCCAACTACAATTGTTTCATCTATTATTGTTGTGTCAATCGCAATTAATAACCAGCCAATATTTCCGATAGCGACTTTTCTACCTCTTCAATTCACATTTGCAGCGATCGGTATGGTGATTGCTTATTTTGGGATTAAAAATATTGAGAGTGAAGATGCATTATAAAGTTTCACATGAAACAAGTTACAGAAAAAGACAAGATATGTAAACATCTTGTCTTTTTTGTCGTTACATTTTAGGAGCTTCCATTCCAGCCGCAGCCCATTCTTCTTTTGCGGGACCATATACGCCAGGAACTGTTAAGCCGGCTTGTCGCATTAAAACCGTCATTTGCCCGCGGTGGTGATTTTGATGATTAATGAGTGTCATTAAAAATATAGAATTCGGCATAGGGCGACCAAAGAAGTCATTAATAGTAGCTAAGTCTTTATCAGTCCATTTACTTTGAAGTGTTTCAACAAAAGCCGCGTTTACTTTACGGTATTCATCTGCAATTGTTTTTGCAGAAGTTGGAACAGGATAATCTTTCGTTTCTCCTTCAAACTTTAGCCCTGTGCCAGATAGTATCACAGGAATTGCCGTCACGATATGCCAAGCAACTCTTCCTAAAGTCCAATGTTCAGGTGCAATTTCCTGTGATAAAGATGCATCGGTTAATGAATCAAGCATTTTCTGAGTAGACTCTGCTTCGTATGTCCATGATTGTAAAAAGCCTTCAATTGTTTGGTACATTATTGTTATCCCCCTCTACTTATGTTCATAGATTAAGTTCGAGAAGAAATGACAAGTTCCCTTTATGTTTTAATGATGGTATTTAAAATTTTATATATAAATTTTATGATGCTATTGAGTGTATATAGAATTATATTAATTTAGGGAGATATTATGAAAAGATTGATTTTAGGAATCATAATTTTATTTTTAATGGTAGGATGTAGCAATGAAACCTATAAAAAAGCAATGGATCAAGGGAAATTGGCGTTAGCGAGTAAAGAATATGACACGGCAGTAGCATCATTTGAGCTAGCATTAGAAGAGAAAAAGGATGATAAAGAAGCAAAGGTATTAAAAGACCAAACTACTAAGATGATAAGTTCGATAAAAGAGAAATCGAGTGGAAATATAGAACAAGCAATAGGTTTGTTTCAAGAAGTAGAAAAGATGAAAGATGGTTCCGCAATCCTTCAAAGTCAAGCGAAAGAACAAAAAGATTCGCTCATAGAGCATAAAGAGTTAAAAGGTCAATATATAGGTCAATTGGAAAAGGCAGAGAAGTTAAAGAGTGATAAAAAGTATGAAGAGGCTAAAGGGATAGTAAATAAAATTGTTAACGATACTGGCCAAAATCAACAATTTATTTCGGAAAATCAACGGGCCGAAGAGCTGAATAAGCAAATCGATGGCTTACTAACTCAACAAGCAGAAGTTAAGAAAAAAGAGGAAGAGTTAAAAAATGAAAAGAAAAAAGAGGCTGATATTGGAAAGTTAAAGGGGTCTTGGATGTCATCAGAAAGTACAGACAGGCCAGTTGGGTTGGAAATAGAATCTATTAATAGTGAGAAAACAGGCGGAGAATTTATGGAACATAATATTTTTGGGAAAGGGACTACTATAGGAGACTTTCGAATATTAAGTGTGGACCAAGGGATTATTTCTGTAGAGCTTGTATTTTTAGTGGGGGAAATAAAGCATAAGGCTGATTTGAAAATTGAGGAGAACACATTAACTGTACATCATGAGTTTATGGGGAGTACTAAATCTGTGAAATTAGTGAGATCAGAGTAATTTATCCGGCTATTCGTCGGACAGTAAAACTTCCACCTCAAGATTCGGCTGGAGCAAAGAAGTTAGGTGGGAGATCCACTGCTCATAAAAGTCCGATTGGTGTGGGCTAATAATCAGCGGGGATGAAGAAACCCCCCACTAATTAAAGTTTCACTTTATTTAGTATATAAAAAGGAGGCTTCTAAAACGAAGCCTCCTTTTTAATTAACCTTCTTCCCACTCTTCCTCATCAACCATAAGAAATAAGGTGCTCCAAGTACAGCAACGACAAGTCCAGAAGGAATTTCTTTCGGATATGCAATTGTTCGTCCGAGTAAATCAGCAATGGAAAGAAGGATTGCTCCAAATAGTGCGGAGCAAACGAATAATCTTTGATGATTCATACCAACGACGATTCGTGCTAAGTGTGGCGCAACAAGACCTAGAAAGGCAATTGTACCGACAGCTGCGATATTTACAGATGCAAGTAGTGTTGCTAACACAATGAGGGCAAGGCGCGTTTTATTTACTGGTTGCCCGAGTCCCGTTGCTAAATCGTCTCCAAGTACGAGAACATCAAGTTGTTTTATTAAGAAAAAGATAATGAATACAAGAATTAGCGATGGATATAGAATGATATTTTCTAAGTGATTCCATCCTCTTGCATACGTGCTACCTGATAGCCATGTTAAAGCAGCAGCAACGTTCAAATTTGCTCTAACGATAAAGATTTGAATAATCGCTGAACCGAGAGCTGAAATACCAATTCCTATTAAAGCAAGGGCTGTTGGGCTAAATCCTGATTTCCATGAGAAGAAGAGAACAATTCCAACTGCAAGTAGTCCGCCGATAAATGCACCAATTGGTAGGAAGAAACCAGGAAGTGCGGGAAAGACATACATAATAGTTAAAGCACCAACACCAGCTCCCGATGAAATACCAATAATAGAAGGATCGGCGAGTGGGTTTCGTAATATACCTTGGAAAACAAGCCCACTTATTGCAAGGCATGCGCCAGCAATAGCAGCAACGAGCATTCTTGGTAAACGAAGGTTCATCATCATATTTTTATCAAATTGTGTTAATTGTCCTGATATAACATTTGTAATACTTTCGATATAAGCGTTACTACCGATTGTAACACCAAGAGTAATTGTCACAATGCAAAGTGTGATAGAGATAATGATTACCTTTTTATAAGAGTAATAGTGAGAACTAGCTCCAGCTGCATTCGCTCCGTTATCATTCATATATTGTTTCGATTTCATCATTCGATAGACTAAGTAAATAAGCCAAGGTGATCCAATCATTGCCGTGACTGCTCCGACAGGAAGTTCAGCCCCAGTTGGATCTATTAGTCTACCAACGACATCAGCTCCAAGTAATAGTACAGCTCCCCATAAGAAAGAAGAGAGAAGGAGAGTAAAGTGTTGACGGTAGCCAATAAGACGCATTAAATGTGGTGCAACTAAGCCAACAAATCCAATTGGTCCAACAACAGTTACAATTACTGCTGTTAAAAAGATCGCAGCAATGAAGGCGATAAGACGTGTTACTGCTGTTTTTTCACCAAGAGAAACAGCGACATCATCACCAAGTAAGAGAATGTTGAGTTTACGAGACGTAAATAGTAAAACTAGGAAAGAAATAATGATAAATGGAAAAGCAAATTGAACGCCATCCCAGTTATTTTGAATAAGAGATCCAGCTCCCCATAAAAATAAACCAGCTGTTTCATTTTCATAGAAAAGCTGCATCGTTCCGGTAAAGGCAGAAAGCATTAATGTAACGACCATACCAGCTAGTGCCATTCTAAGTGGGGTTCCCTTTTTTCCACCAGAAATACGGTATACAAATAAAGCGGTAATAGCACCGCCGATAAATGTGAAAAGAAGTGAATTAATTTGCAGACCTTTTGGTAAAAAAATTGTAGCCGCTACTAGAAAGAAATATGCGCCAGAGTGAATACCCATTGTACTGGATTCAGCAAGTGGATTTTTCGTTAATGTTTGTAAAATGACCCCAGATGCAGCAAGAGCACCTCCAGCTAAAATGGCAATTACGGCCCTAGGTAATCGAAGCATAATTAAAGTTTGATGCTCTAGTGATTGGTTCGGTGAGATAAGAGCATCAATAATCATACTATAGGAAATGTTTGCTTGACCTTGTCCGATATGAATAAAGAAAAGGAGGAGCAAGAGAGCTGCTCCTCCTCCGAATACAAGACTTGCTCGAAGTGTATGTTGTAGGCTATTCATTGTGTAATCACTTCTTCGCTGTCATTACATCTGCTACTTGTGTTGCTAAAGATGTTGCAGACTCAGGACCACCGAAAATCCAAGTGTCGCCTTTTAATTTATACATTTTGTTTTCTTTTTTGAACTTTAATTCTTCCCAAGCAGGGTTGCCTTTTAGTTGAGTGTCAAAAATGTTATCTTCATCCGCTACAATGTAAATGAAGTTTGAATCTTGTACACTTTGTAATGATTCTACAGTTGTTTGTTTGAAACCATCTGGCTCAGATTTTCCTGCTTCAAAAGTATTTGTTAAACCTAATTTTTTTGTAACTTGTAAAGCTAAAGAATTGTCAGTTAAGATACGGAATGTTGGTACGTTTTTAGCAGTAAATGCTTGTGCCATTGCGATGTTTTTATCTTTTAAGTCTGCTTTCTCAATTTTTGCTTTTGCATCAGCGAAGGCTTTATCCATATCAGCTAATACTTTTTTACCTTCTTCTTCTTTTCCAACTGCTTTTGCAATTTGTTTAAATGTTTCTGTCATTTCAGCAAAGTGATCGTTATTGCTTGTTGATGGATCAAACATAACTGTTGGTGCAATTTGCTCTAATTCATTTTTAATTGCTTTACTACGGAATGAAGCTGTGATAATTAAATCTGGTTTTAAACGGCTAATTTCTTCTAAGTTTGGTTGTTGACGTGTCCCTACATCTACAACATCTTTACTTGGTTTTGTTTTTGTATTTACCCATTTATTATAATTCTTAATGTCTGCCATCCCTACTGGCTGAACACCAAGTGCTAATAAGTCTTCTGAATATACCCACTCAAGTACAACTACTTTTTTCGCTGGTTTATCTAACTTTGTTTCCCCTTCAGCGTGTTTAATTGTTATAGCTTGATTTTTATTGTCCGCTTTTGTTTCCTTTTTCTCCTCTTTTTGCTGTCCGCATCCAACAGCGAATAGAAGAACTACTATGAAAATACTGAGAATTTTCTTCATCTTCTGCCCCCAAATTAAGTGTTTTTTGTAACTAGCACCATAAGTGAAAATGGTTATCAATTACAACACCCAAATCATACTATGAGGATAATTTAAGTGTCAATATTTTTTTAAAATTTTGAATAAAAATAACAAGTTATACGGATTTTTATATATTATAGTTGCTATTTATGAAGAATCAGCCTCTTTACTAAAAAGATTGGCGAATGTGGAAAGTTTAAATGGGAACTTGTCTGTGTACGAAAGCGTAATGTGTATGGTTAATAATCTGTGGAGATGGGGCGAAAGTACAAGCAAAAGGAGAGTGAATCGCATGTAATAATTACTAGAATGTATGGAGGAAATCTGTGTTTTATCCCCCACTAGGCTAAGTATTTCTTTGTTATTTAGATAGGTGTTTTTTGATTCGGTGATTGCGCTAAAAAGATCGAATGTAAAGGAAGTGATCAACATGTCTTCATGGAGCAATAACATAAATGGATATTGTGGGTGTAATAATCAAAATGGTGTACATGTTGATTCATGCTGTTTTAGTTGCGATGGGACAGTTCCTAAGGTTGGTCCGACGGGAGCGACAGGAATAACAGGAGCAACAGGCTCAACGGGAGCGACAGGCTCAACGGGAGCGACAGGAGTAACAGGCGACACAGGGGCAACGGGAGCGACAGGAATAACAGGAGCAACAGGCCCAACGGGAGTGACAGGAGTAACAGGAGCGACGGGAGTAACAGGCGATACAGGTCCAACGGGAGCGACAGGAGTAACAGGCGACACAGGGGCAACGGGAGCGACAGGAATAACAGGAGCAACAGGCCCAACGGGAGTGACAGGAATAACAGGGGCAACGGGTCCAACAGGAGCAACAGGTGGCACAGGCCCAACGGGGGCGACAGGAGTAACAGGCGACACAGGGGCAACGGGAGCAACAGGCCCAACGGGAGCGACAGGGGTAACAGGAGCGACGGGAGTAACAGGCGATACAGGGGCAACGGGAGCGACAGGCCCAACAGGAGCAACAGGCACAAGTATAACGGCAACATACGCATTTGCAAATAATACGTCGGGAACAGCAATATCGGTACTACTAGGTGGAACAAATGTCCCGCTTCCAAACAATCAGAATATCGGTCCAGGTATTACAGTGTCTGGGGGGAACACAGTATTTACGGTTGCAAATGCAGGGAACTATTATATTTCATATACAATTAATATAACCGCTTCATTATTAGTTAGTTCACGAATTACAATTAATGGGGCACCGCTTGCTGGGACTATTAATTCTCCTGCATTAGCAACGACATCATTTAGTGCGACAATTATTACGACCCTTGCGGCGGGGAGCGTAATTAGTTTGCAATTATTTGGTTTGTTAGCTGTTGCGACATTATCAACAACTACCCCAGGAGCGGTATTAACGATTATAAGATTAAGTTAATGACAAACTCTCTTACTCTTTTAAGATTAGGAGAGTTTCTACATATAATAAGAAGTTAATGAAGTAAAGCATAGTTATAAAAAAGTCAGAATATTATGATTGTAACGCTATGGTGACTATAATATAATGAAAATAACCATCATGAATGAACATTCATTTATCCCGCATTAACGGGCAGTAAGATCCCGCCTCAAAATTCAGCGAAAGTAAAGAAGTTAGCTGGGTGATTAACTGCCCGTAAAATCCCGATTGGTGTGGGCTAATAATCAGTGGGGCTGAAAAATCCCCACTGATTAAAGTTTCACTTTATTTTTTATGTATTTGAAGGGGGAATGAAGGTGGAAAAAACATGGTTGAAAAGTTATCCAGAGGAAATTCCTAGTACGATTTCTTATGATATTCAGCCACTTCATGGATATGTAGAACAGATGGCTTCTCGCTACCCAGAAAAGAAAGCGCTTCACTTTTTAGGGAAGGATATTACGTTTTCGGACTTCCATGATAAGGTGAAGAGGTTTGCAAATTATCTTCAAAAGCTCGGTGTGGAAAAGGGTGATCGAGTTGCTATTATGTTGCCGAATTGTCCGCAAGCTGTAATTGGTTATTACGGTACATTACTTGCGGGAGGTATCGTAGTACAAACCAATCCACTGTATACAGAAAGGGAATTAGAATATCAGCTTCATGACTCGGGAGCAAAAGTAATTCTTTGTCTCGATTTAGTGTTTCCAAGAGTAACGAATGTTCAATCTGCTACAAAAATTGAGCATATTATCGTAACTCGTATTGCAGACTTTTTACCATTCCCTAAAAATCTATTGTATCCATTTGTGCAGAAAAAACAGTCGAATTTAGTTGTGAAAGTATCAGAGAGTGAAACGATTCATCTTTGGAATTCAGTAGAAAAAGAAGTGAATACGAATGTTGAGGTGCCTTGTGATCCTGAAAATGATCTAGCTCTTTTACAGTACACAGGAGGAACAACCGGATTTCCAAAAGGAGTTATGTTAACGCATAAAAACCTCGTTTCTAACACTTTGATGGGAGTGCATTGGTTATATAATTGTAACGAAGGTGAAGAAGTCGTCCTTGGGGTTCTTCCATTTTTCCATGTTTATGGTATGACAGCTGTTATGAATTTAAGTATTATGCAAGGATACAAAATGGTCCTTATTCCAAAGTTTGATATGAAAATGGTTTTTGAAGCGATTAAGAAGCATAAAGTGACATTGTTTCCAGGGGCTCCAACTATTTATATCGCTCTTTTAAATAGCCCGCTTTTAAAAGAATACGATATTTCTTCTATTCGTGCTTGTATTAGTGGATCAGCACCACTGCCAGTAGAAGTACAGGAAAAGTTCGAAAAAGTTACAGGTGGTAAACTAGTAGAGGGATATGGTTTAACAGAATCATCTCCGGTTACACATAGTAATTTTTTATGGGAAAAGCGAGTGCCGGGTAGCATTGGAGTTCCGTGGCCAGATACAGAGGCAATCATTATGTCACTTGAAACTGGTGAGGCATTACCACCAGGAGAAATAGGGGAAATTGTAGTGAAAGGTCCTCAAATTATGAAAGGATACTGGAATAAGCCAGAGGAAACAGCGGCTGTATTGCAAGATGGCTGGCTCCATACAGGTGACGTTGGATACATGGATGAAGATGGATTCTTCTATGTAAAAGATCGCAAGAAAGATATGATTGTCGCGAGTGGATTTAATGTGTATCCTCGTGAAGTTGAAGAAGTATTATATGAGCATGAAAAAGTGCAAGAAGTAGTGACAATTGGAGTTCCAGATCCGTACAGAGGAGAGACAGTTAAAGCATTTGTTGTGTTAAAAGAAGGTACGGAGTGCTCTGAGGAAGAATTAAATCAGTTTGCACGTAAATATTTAGCGGCTTATAAAGTGCCGAAAGTATATGAGTTTAGAGATGAATTGCCGAAAACGACAGTAGGGAAAATTTTACGCCGTGTTTTAATGGATGAAGAGAAGAGAAAGAATGAGGATGAGCAAACGGGCTAAGGCCCTTTCTTTTTGAAAAAATAGGATTGACACTTTTCTAAATAGTCAGTATTATAAGAATATGAATGACTATTCATTCAGTCATCTTCTTGAAGGGGACAGTAAAGTGAAGAAAAATAGACCGAAATACAATCAAATTATTGATGCGGCAGTCATTGTGATTGCGGAGAATGGGTACCACCAAGCGCAAGTTTCTAAAATCGCAAAGCAAGCTGGGGTAGCTGATGGCACGATTTATTTATATTTTAAAAATAAAGAAGATATATTAATATCCTTATTCCAAGAGAAGATGGGAGATTTTGTCGAAACAATTCGTCAAAAAACAGCAGGAATTGAAAGCGCTGTATCGAAGTTATTCATGTTGGTAGAAACGCACTTCTTGCTGTTGTCACAAAATGATCCCCTTGCTATCGTTACGCAATTAGAGCTCAGGCAGTCCAATCAAGACTTGCGCCTTAAAATAAATGAAGTATTAAAAGGCTACTTACAAGTTATGGATGAAATTTTAGAGACTGGTATAAAACAAGGTGAATTTCAAGCAGATTTAAATGTTCGCGTGGCAAGACAAATGATCTTTGGAACAGTAGATGAAGTTGTGACCAATTGGGTAATGAGCGATCATAAGTATGATCTGGTCGCACTTTCAAAAACGGTACATGGGCTACTCATTGCAGCTTGTGGTTATCGTCAATAATGGGAGGGATCATGTTGAAATTCCTATCTGTAAGAGTTGAAGATCATATCGCGGTGGCGACGTTAAATCATGCACCAGCAAATGCGATGTCTTCACAAGTTATGCATGACGTTACTGAATTAATTGATCAAGTGGAAAAGGATGATAACATTCGTGTTGTTGTTATTCACGGTGAAGGACGTTTCTTCTCAGCAGGAGCAGATATTAAAGAATTTACATCTGTTACTGAAGCGAAGCAAGCAACAGAATTAGCACAGCTTGGACAAGTTACGTTTGAGCGTGTTGAAAAATGTTCAAAACCAGTTATTGCGGCAATTCATGGAGCGGCACTGGGCGGCGGCCTTGAGTTTGCTATGTCTTGCCACATGCGCTTTGCAACTGAAAGTGCAAAACTTGGTTTACCTGAATTAACACTTGGATTAATTCCTGGCTTTGCAGGTACACAGCGCTTACCACGTTATGTTGGGAAAGCAAAAGCTTGTGAAATGATGTTAACAAGTACACCAATTACTGGTGCAGAAGCATTGAAATGGGGACTTGTTAACGGATTGTTCTCTGAAGAATCACTTTTAGATGATACGCTTAAAGTCGCAAAACAAATTGCTGGAAAAAGTCCAGCAACAACTCGTGCTGTACTAGAGTTATTGCAAACGACCAAATCGTCTCATTACTATGAAGGTGTACAACGTGAATCACAAATTTTTGGTGAAGTATTTACGAGTGAAGATGGAAGAGAAGGTGTAGCTGCATTTTTAGAAAAGCGTAAACCTTCATTTAGTGGCAGGTAGTTCAATTATTTTTTTAATATAAATTAACAGAAAATTAAAATTGATAGAATCTTTCTGAAAAACAAGGGGGTAAATGGAATGAACATCTACGTACTCATGAAACGAACATTTGATACAGAAGAAAAAATCGTAATTAAAAACGGTGCAATTTACGATGGCGAAGCGGAATTCATCATCAACCCTTACGATGAATATGCAATTGAAGAAGCAATTCAAGTAAGAGACGCACAAGGTGGAGAAGTTACAGTTGTAACAGTCGGTGGCGAAGATAGTGAGAAAGAACTTCGTACTGCATTAGCGATGGGCTGTGATAAAGCGGTATTAATTAATATTGAAGATGATGTAGAAAATGGTGACCAGTTCACGACAGCAAAAGTGCTTGCTGAATATTTAAAAGATAAAGATGCAGATCTAATTTTAGGTGGAAACGTTGCAATTGATGGTGCATCTGGACAAGTAGGTCCACGCGTAGCTGAAGCGTTAAATATTCCGTATGTAACGACAATTACAAAACTTGAAATTGACGGTACAAATGTGAAGATTGAGCGTGATGTTGAAGGTGATACAGAAGTGATTGCAACTTCATTACCAGTGTTAGTAACAGCACAGCAAGGTTTAAATGAACCTCGTTATCCATCGCTTCCAGGTATTATGAAAGCGAAGAAAAAGCCACTAGAAGAATTAGAATTAGATGATTTAGATTTAGAAGAAGATGATGTGGAAGCAAAGACAAAAACAATTGAAATCTATTTGCCTCCTAAGAAAGATGCAGGAAAAGTGTTACAAGGCGAGCTGCAAGATCAAGTAAAAGAACTTGTATCGTTGCTCCATACAGAAGCGAAAGTAATCTAATAAAATACGAAATTATATATGCAGGAGGGAAAATCTATGGCTCGTAAAGTATTAGTAATGGGTGAAGTTCGTGATGGATCGCTACGTAACGTTTCGTTTGAAGCGGTAGCAGCAGCAAAAACAATTGCAGAAGGCGGTGAAGTAGTAGGTCTTCTAGTTGGAGACAGCGTTGCCTCTTTTGCAAATGAATTGATTCATTACGGTGCAGATCGCGTTGTGACAGTTGAAAATGATAAATTAAAATCATATACATCTGATGGTTATGCACAAGCGTTTTTAGCTGTACATGCTGAAGAAAATCCAGAAGGTATTGTCTTTGGACATACAGCACTTGGTAAAGATTTATCACCAAAATTAGCAGCGAAGCTTGAAGCTGGTTTAGTTTCTGACGTAACTGCTTTAGAGGTTGAAGGTGGAAATGTTATCTTCACTCGTCCGATTTACTCTGGTAAAGCATTCGAGAAGAAGATTGTAACAGACGGCATCTTATTTGCGACAGTGCGTCCAAATAACATTGCAACTCTGGAAAAAGATGAGTCTCGCAGCGGTGACGTATCTTCTATTACAGTTGATGTGAAGGATTTACGTACAATCATTCAGGATGTTGTCCGTAAAACAGCAGAAGGTGTTGATCTTTCTGAAGCGAAAGTTATTATCGCTGGCGGACGCGGTGTGAAGAGTGAAGAAGGATTTAAACCATTAAAAGAGTTAGCTGACGTACTAGGCGGCGCTGTTGGGGCATCTCGTGGTGCTTGTGACGCTGAATACTGTGAGTACTCATTACAAATTGGTCAAACTGGTAAAGTTGTTACGCCAGACTTATACATTGCATGTGGTATTTCTGGTGCGATTCAGCATTTAGCAGGTATGTCTAACTCAAAAATAATCGTTGCGATTAATAAAGATCCAGAAGCAAGTATCTTCAAAGTAGCTGACTACGGTATTGTCGGTGACTTGTTCGAAGTTGTACCTCTTTTAACAGAAGAGTTTAAAAAGTTAAAAGTACATTCATGATTTAAGTACCCTTGAGTTCCAAGTGAAGTACCCCTATATATAGAAAAAGGTGAGAGATCCCCTGTCTCTCATCTTTTTAGTATTTAATCCGTATTTTTATATAGTATAAAGGAACATTTTTTTGTTACAATACATAACGATACATATTATTCGCCACGTATATAAGTTAATGATATACTCTTGGTAGAATATACTTGAAGGAGGAAATAAAATGGCAATTGTAAACGCAAATGACCAAAGCTTCGCAGCTGAAACTAGCGAAGGTGTTGTATTATTAGATTTCTGGGCACCTTGGTGTGGACCTTGTAAAATGATCGCTCCTGTATTAGAGGAAATCGATGCAGAATTAGGCGAAAAAGTAAAAGTAGTAAAAGTAGATGTTGATGAAAACCAAGAAACTGCTCGTCAATTCGAAGTAATGAGTATTCCAGCTCTTTTCGTATTAAAAGACGGTAAAGTAGTTGATCAAGCGTTAGGTTACAAACCGAAAGAAGCGTTAGTAGAATTAGTTTCTAAACACTTCTAAAATAAAAAAAGCTACCAAATGGTAGCTTTTTTTATTTTCTTTTTTAGATCCTTTCCGTTACAATAAAGGAACGTATGTTGGGTGTTTTGGCATAGTATGTTTTCAAGTGAAAATAAAAATGCTAAGCATGTAGAAATGGAGGGAGACGAGTGCACGAACATTTGAAAGAAAAGTTGGCTATTTTACCAGATCAACCTGGTTGTTATTTAATGAAAGATAAGCAAGGAACGGTTATATATGTCGGAAAGGCAAAAGTGCTTAAAAATCGTGTGCGCTCGTACTTTACTGGTTCACATGATGGGAAAACACTGCGGCTTGTAGGAGAAATTGTTGATTTTGAATATATTGTAACCTCTTCGAATTTAGAAGCACTTATTTTAGAGTTAAATCTAATTAAAAAATATGATCCGAAATATAATATTCAATTAAAAGATGATAAAACATATCCTTTTATTAAAATTACAGCGGAGAAACAACCGCGCTTACTCATTACTCGAAATGTAAAAAAGGATAAAGGAAAGTATTTTGGTCCTTATCCAAATGCACAATCTGCTCATGAAACGAAAAAATTGCTAGATCGTATGTATCCACTTCGGAAATGCACGAATATGCCAGATAAAGTTTGTTTGTATTATCATATGGGTCAATGTCTAGCGCCTTGTGTGAAAGAAGTGACGGAAGAACAAAATAAAGAAATTGTAGATGAAATTATTAAGTTTTTAAATGGTGGGCATAAAGAAGTTCGTTCAGAATTAGAAATAAAAATGTATGAGGCCTCAGAGAAACTAGAGTTTGAACGTGCAAAAGAGTTGCGTGATCAAATTGCTCATATTGATGCGATTATGGAAAAACAAAAGATGATTATGAGTGACTTAGTGGATCGCGATGTGTTTGGATATGCAGTGGATAAAGGATGGATGTGTGTTCAAGTTTTCTTCGTTCGAAAAGGCAAGCTAATTGAACGTGATGTTTCTATGTTTCCGATTTACGATGAACCAGAAGAGGGCTTTTTAACGTTTATCGGCCAATTTTATGAAAACAGTAGTCATTTTAAGCCGAAGGAAATTGTCGTTCCAGGAAGTATAGACTCGGAATTAGTAGAGCGCTTTTTAGAAGTGGAAGCGACACAGCCGAAACGTGGTAAGAAAAAAGACCTTGTAGAATTAGCAAATAAAAACGCAAAAATTGCTCTTGAAGAGAAGTTTTACTTAATCGAACGTGATGAAGAACGAACGATTAAAGCGGTAGATCATTTAGGGAAGCAGCTTGGAATTGAAACACCGTATCGTATTGAAGCGTTTGATAACTCAAATATTCAAGGAACAAATCCCGTTTCTGCAATGATTGCTTTTATCGATGGGAAACCAGCGAAGAAAGAATATAGGAAATATAAAATTAAAACGGTTCAAGGGCCAGATGATTATGAGTCTATGAGGGAAGTTGTGAGACGCCGTTATACAAGGGCGCTTAAAGAAAATTTACCTTTACCGGATTTGATTATTATTGATGGCGGAAAAGGCCACTTGGCGGCTGCAAGTGATATTTTAGAGAATGAGCTCGGATTATATATTCCGATGGCAGGTCTTGTAAAAGATGACAAACATAAAACCTCCCATTTAATTATTGGAGATCCCCCGGAACCTGTGGTGCTTGAGAGAAATAGCCAAGAATTTTATTTATTGCAGCGTATTCAAGACGAGGTGCATCGATTTGCGATTACATTCCATCGTCAATTACACGGGAAATCTGTCATTCAATCAGCATTGGATGACATTCCAGGAATCGGTGATAAACGGAAAAAGGTATTGTTAAAACATTTTGGTTCATTAAAGAAGATGAAAGAAGCTTCTGTAGCAGAATTTGTCGAAGCAGGTATGCCAAAAAATGTTGCAGAGACGATTTATACGTATTTAACAGATAAGAAGACGTTGTAGTTTACAATGTCTTCTATTTTTTGTTATAATTTCTGAAGATTTAAAATAAATTGACGTGAATGAAAATACAAAAAAGTCAACTAAACTGATATGTCTAGTTGACTGTAGGTAATGCTTACACTTCAATGAGATCTTTTATATCCCATTTCACAAGAAATGTAATAGAGTCAGAACGTTTTTTCTTTTCTTCATATGACTCTGCAACGACGTTCCGTTGCTTTTGAATTTGTTCAGCGATGAATCCAGCTTCTAGTTGATAAGAAGAATGCCTTTTTTGTTTTTGACGTTCTGCAATGAGTGTGCCTTTAAGTTGGAACTGCATTTCACGACGCTTATGTTCAATAATGCTTAAAGTGCCCCAGCCAGCCTTTTCAAAGAACTGAATGACTTCTTCAATTGTTTCTAGCGGATATTTTCTTGCAAGGTTTCTACCAGACCAGTATAAAATACCATCTAAATCGTTGCCGATTAAATCAGGTAGTAATTCTTCACGTAGCAATTCATAAGCGAAGGCGTTCAATGAAACATCTTCTAAAGATGTTATATCGATTGTATTTTTACTCACAATATTCCCCTCTTTCTATAGGGATTATTATATAACATTTTTCATTTATAAAAACAGATTTTTCTTTAGGAAAATCTCAATATCTGAGAAGAAAAAAAGAATTGGCAAATTATATGCAAATTATGTATACGTTTTCTTGACGCTTCGACAAAAATAGGGGTAAAATGAACTTGTTATCAAATTATGCTGAAATATTTCGAATAATTTTTTCAGTTTTTCTTATGCCAATAGTGAAAAAACATTATTGTTATAAATTAATCTGAAAACAGCAGTCAAACATTCAAGGGGGTAATGGGGACATGAAAGGCCGCGAGTATACGTTTCGTAAGTGGCACTCATTAATGGGGGTCATCCCGGTTGGTGTCTTTTTGACGCAACATCTAATTGTAAACAACTTTGCAACAAGAGGAGCAGAGGCTTTTAACAAAGCTGCAGGCTTTATGGAGCTCCTTCCATTCCGGTATGCGCTAGAAATTTTCATCATCTTTTTACCGATACTGTACCATGCTATATATGGCTTATATATTGCATTTACAGCTAAGAACAATGCGGTTTCTTACGGTTATTTCCGTAACTGGATGTTCGTCTTCCAAAGAATTTCAGGTATCGTTACGCTGATTTTCATTTCTTGGCACGTCTGGGAAACTCGTATTCAAGCAATGTTAGGTAAAGAGGTAAACTATGATATGATGGCAGATATTTTAAACAATCCAGCTATGTTTGCATTCTACTTAGTTGGTGTTGTTTCAACAATTTTCCACTTTGCAAATGGACTATGGACATTCTGCATCAGCTGGGGAATTACAGTATCTCCACGTTCACAAAGAATCTCTACTTATGTAACATTAGCTATTTTCTTAGGTCTATCTTATGTAGGTGTGAGTGCATTATTAGCGTTCATCGATCCACAGCTAGCAAATCAGTAAGGAGTGGGAGAGCATGAAAGGGAAACTTATAGTAGTCGGCGGTGGCTTGGCTGGCTTAATGGCAACGATTAAAGCGGCAGAAGCAGGAGTGAATGTTGAACTGTTTTCTTTAGTACCAGTAAAACGTTCACATTCTGTATGTGCTCAGGGCGGAATTAACGGTGCCGTAAATACGAAAGGTGAAGGGGATTCTCCATGGATCCACTTTGACGATACAATTTATGGTGGGGACTTCTTAGCGAACCAACCACCAGTTAAAGCAATGTGTGAAGCAGCACCTGGTATCATTCATTTAATGGACCGTATGGGTGTTATGTTCAACCGTACGGAAGAAGGACTTCTTGATTTCCGTCGATTTGGTGGAACACAACATCACCGTACAGCATTCGCTGGTGCAACAACTGGACAGCAATTACTTTACGCATTAGATGAGCAAGTACGTCGTCATGAAGTAGCAGGACTTGTAACGAAATATGAAGGTTGGGATTTCTTACGAGCTGTTGTTGATGATGAAGGTGTGTGCCGAGGAATCGTTGCACAAGACTTACAAACTATGGAGATTAAAAGTTTCGGAGCTGATGCCGTGATTATGGCAACAGGGGGCCCTGGTATCATTTTCGGAAAATCAACAAACTCCATTATTAATACAGGTACAGCAGCGTCTGCTGTATATCAGCAAGGCGCATATTATGCAAATGGTGAGTTCATTCAAATTCACCCAACGGCAATTCCAGGAGACGATAAATTACGTCTTATGAGTGAATCTGCACGTGGTGAAGGTGGACGTGTTTGGACATATAAAGATGGTAAGCCATGGTACTTCTTAGAAGAAAAATATCCGGCTTACGGAAACCTTGTACCTCGTGATATCGCAACGCGTGAAATCTTTGATGTTTGCGTAGAGCAAAAACTAGGTATTAACGGTGAAAACATGGTGTACTTAGATCTTTCTCATAAAGATCCGAAAGAACTAGATATTAAACTTGGTGGAATCATTGAAATCTATGAGAAATTTACAGGTGATGATCCTCGTAAACTACCAATGAAAATCTTCCCAGCTGTTCACTATTCAATGGGCGGACTATGGGTTGACTATAAGCAAATGACGAGTATTCCAGGTTTATTTGCAGCAGGTGAGTGTGATTATTCTATGCACGGTGGTAACCGCCTTGGTGCAAACTCACTATTATCAGCAATTTATGGTGGTATGGTAGCAGGACCAAACGCAATTGAATATATGAAAGGTCTTTCTAAATCATCAGATGCTGTTTCGTCTACTGTATATGAGCAAAATGAATTAATCGAAACAGAGAAATTTAACAATATTTTAACGATGGATGGTAATGAAAATGCATATGTTCTTCATAAAGAGCTTGGAGAATGGATGACAGATAACGTTACAGTAGTTCGTGAAAATAAAAAGTTATTAGAAACAGATGCGAAAATTGAAGAGTTAATGGCTCGTTACAAACGTATTAACATTAACGATACAGCGAGATGGAGTAACCAAGGTGCTTCATTTACACGTCAACTTGCAAATATGTTTGAGTTAGCACGTGTTATTACAATTGGCGCATATAACCGTAATGAGAGCCGCGGGGCGCATTACAAACCTGAATTCCCAAATCGTGATGATGCAAACTTCTTAAAAACTACGATGGCAAAATTTGAAGGAGAAGGAAATGCACCAGCATTCCATTACGAAGACGTTGATGTTTCATTAATTAAACCACGTAAACGTGATTATTCTTCAAAACATGATGTAGCTGCTAAGGGTGAAGAGAAGGGGGATAAACAACATGTCTGAGAAAACAATCCGCCTCATCATTACGAGACAAGATGGACCAGATGCACAAGCGTTTGACCAAGAGTTTGAAATTCCATATCGTCCGAATATGAATATTATTTCGGCGCTTATGGAAATTCGTCGTAATCCTGTTGATTCAAAAGGGAATCAAACAACTCCGATTGCATGGGATATGAACTGCTTAGAGGAAGTATGCGGAGCATGTTCAATGGTTATTAACGGAAAGCCACGTCAATCATGTACGGCTCTTATTGATCAATTAGAACAGCCAATTCGCTTAAAGCCGATGAAGACATTCCCAGTTGTACGTGATTTACAAGTTGACCGCAGTCGCATGTTTAATGCTCTAAAACGCGTTAAAGCTTGGATTCCAATTGATGGTACGTATGACCTAGGTCCAGGACCAAGAATGCCTGAGAAAAAGCGTCAATGGGCTTATGAGCTTTCAAAATGTATGACATGTGGTGTTTGCTTAGAATCATGTCCAAACGTAAACAGTAAGTCTGACTTTATTGGACCAGCGCCGTTATCACAAGCTCGCTTATTCAACTCACATCCAACGGGTGAAATGCATAAAGCAGATCGCTTACGTGCAATTATGGGAGATGGAGGACTAGCGAACTGTGGTAACTCTCAAAACTGTGTGCAATCATGTCCGAAGGGTATTCCTTTAACAACTTCAATTGCGGCATTAAACCGTGATACAACAATTCAATCGTTCAAAGATTTCTTTGGTAGCGATAATAACTATTAATAAATATTGCCTCTTCATCTTGAAGGGGCAATATTTATAACTGTATTTTTCAGTTTATTCTGTTTTTTTTGAGAGGAAGAGGAGATAACGTTGAAGAGAATTTCTTATATTGAAGACTTCGAGAAATGGGAAAGTGGTTTTTTATTTTACAATCCTGTAAAGGTTCGTTTTGGTGAAGTAGATATGTTTGGACATGTAAATAATGTCGTTGCTTTTACTTATTTTGAAGAAGCTCGTATCGCGTTGTTTAAAGAACTTGGATTTATGCAAGAGTGGACACATACATCATCAGACACGATGATCGTTGTTGCGGATTTACAATGTAATTTTATTAAGCAAATATATTATGATGAACAGTTGAAGGTGTATGTAAAGGCAGGATCGGTTGGGAATTCTTCTTTGGATTTACATTATATGGTGAAGAATGCAGAAGGAGAGGTTTGTTTAGTAGGTCGTGGAATGATGGTTCAAGCGTCGAAAAAAACAGGAAGAGGCGAACCGTGGCCTGAAGAATGGAAGAAGAAATTACTACAATGATAGAGTGAAAGAAAAATAAGAGAGCAATTTGCTCTCTTATTTTTTGTCTTCCATTGCTTCTTCTAATGTTAAGTGATGTTTATATAGGTATGTAGCGTATGGATTACCAACGTAGCGTAAGTGCCATGGTTCATATGCATATTCTGTTGTATCTGTTTTATCTTCTAAGTAACGAATGACAAAGCCGAATTTATGAGCGTGTTCCGCGACCCAGTTTCCTTCTGCTGTCTCTCCGAAGATAGGCTCTAATTGAAATTTAGCTGTTTTTGAACTAATATCCATTGCTAAACCCGTTTGGTGTTCACTTGTACCAGGAATTGCGCTTACTGAATTAGCTTCAGCTTTTCCTTGACGTCTAACGTATGTATCATGCAACGATTTTTGACGTTTGTATGAACGATAACCAGATACAGCTGTAAGATCAATCCCTTCTTTTTTTGCAGCTTTGAACATGTTTTCAAGTGCTTCTGCAGCATCTTTGCGTAGTAGCGTTTTTTCTTTATCTTTTGGACTAGTGAAT
Organism: Bacillus sp. CH_48; assembly: GCF_038008465.1. NCBI lineage: Bacteria > Bacillati > Bacillota > Bacilli > Caryophanales > Bacillaceae > Bacillus > Bacillus sp. CH_48. The sequence continues at coordinate 2,467,427 of NZ_JBBOZF010000001.1, forward strand.
GGTACGTTTGGTCTTGTTAAGTCTTCAGGAGTGTATCCATCTGGTAGTTTTCGATGTTTATTAATTAAGACAAGATTAGATTTTGGATTTGTTACAACTGAAAAGTCATTGTCTATTTGCTTTGCATTATGATCAGCTTTTGGAAAAGCAGGAATCTCTTCTTTTGGGTGGTTATTATGTTTTTGACTTTCGACAGCTTTCGCTTCATTATGTAGTGGTGATTTAGAACCAAAGTAAGCGAAAGATGTGATACCGATTACAATAGTAGTGGCAGAAATAATTATTATCTTTTTCATAATGCCTTGTAATCACAGTCCCTTCTTAATAAAATATGTATCTTTTTTTATTATAAGTCTAGTTTGTTGGAAAAGAAATATAAGAGTCATAACGTAATAGAAATGCAAAGAAAATGTCAGAAAATGTGTGAATTTGTAGTATTTTTTTATATAATTCATTTCTTATCTTTCATGAATTGCATTTTTTATGTAATATATATACATAAGAAGATGTAGCGATTATCGAGAATAAAGAACTTCTTGTATAGACTAGGAGTGAATGGGAATGGATTTTGCAACAATTATTGGACTTATTTTAGGATTTTTAGCAGTGGTAGTAGGGATGGTCGTCAAGGGCGCTGACGTAACAGCCTTATTAAATCCTGCCGCAGCATTAATTATTTTTATCGGTACATTTGCTGCAGTATGTATTGCATTTCCGATGAATCAACTAAAAAGGGTTCCAAAACTATTTAAAGTTCTTTTTGGTTCAAATAAAAAGGATTTAAGTTATGAACAGTTGCTAGAATTATTTGTTCATTGGACATCTGAAAGTAGAAAATACGGTATTTTGTCTTTAGAGCAACAATTAGACAAAATTCAAGATGAATTTCTTTTGCGCGGTATGAAATTTGTGATTGATGGCGTATCCGCAGAAGATTTAGAGCAAATTTTGGAATCTGAATTAGAGGCAATTGAAGAAAGACATGCAAAGGGAGCTGCTATTTTTTCACAAGCTGGTACGTATGCACCGACATTAGGAGTTTTAGGTGCTGTTATCGGTCTTGTAGCTGCGCTTGGTAACTTAACTGATATTGAAAAGTTAGGTCATGCTATTTCGGGTGCATTTATTGCAACGATTTTTGGTATTTTTTCAGGGTATGTATTATGGCATCCATTTGCAAATAAGTTAAAGCAAAAATCTTCAGCTGAAATTGAGAAAAAACGTTTAATCATTGATTGTTTATTAATGTTACAAGAAGGTACATATCCGTTTATTATGAAGAACCGCATTTTAGGTGCACTTTCTGCAACTGAGCGTAAAAAGCTAGAAAAAGGAGCAGAAAAAAATGCGGAGTAAGAAAAATAGAAGAGGCAAAAAGAAAAAACATGATGAGCATATCGATGAAACGTGGTTAATCCCATATTCTGATATGTTAACGTTGTTATTTGCATTGTTTATCGTTTTATTCGCAATGAGTAGTATAGATGCTGCGAAGTTTAAACAGATGGCAGTTGCTTTTCGAAGTGAATTAGCCGGGGGAACAGGTAACAAAGAATTTTTAAGTGATCAAAAGCCAAATGATGAAAAAGAATTATCGGCAAGTAGCCTTGAGGCAGAACAAGCAAAAAAACAAGAAGAAGCTAGAGCTAAAGAAAAAAAAGAGATGGATGAATTGAAAGCATTACAAAAAAAGATTGATCAATATATTAATGAAAAACAATTATCCTCTTCTTTTCAAACTAAATTAACTGAAAAGGGATTAATGGTGACAATATTAGAAAATATACTGTTTGATTCGGGGAAAGCAGATGTGAAATTAGAATCTTTAGGGATTGCAAAAGAAATGTCTAGCTTACTTGTTTCAGCGTCACCTCGTGAAATTACAGTATCCGGTCATACGGATAATGTCCCTATTGCCAATGCACAGTTTGCGTCGAATTGGGAATTAAGTACGCAGCGGGCAGTTAATTTTATGCAAGTATTACTGCAAAATAAAGAATTACAACCAGAAAAATTTAGTGCGATTGGTTACGGAGAATACCGTTCGATTGCTCCAAACGATACACAAGAAGGAAAGGCAAAGAATAGACGTGTGGAAGTATTTATCTTGCCTTTAACAGAGAAAGCAAAATAAAGAGGATGGCGAATGCCATCCTCTTTATTTTACTTCAAATGATTTTAAGTTGTCGCGACGGATTTTATCTTTTTCTGCATCTGATTTTTTGAAATCATAATCATATAAAGCGCCTTCCCAATCGCCATACATTGGATTCGGGAAAATAATGAATTTCTCACCAAATTGTACTTTTGAATCTTCTACTGTTTGGTTACGATCTTTTACAGATTTTCCATCAAAACCTGTGAAATCAGATAAGTTATCACCGAAGAATAAGACAATATCATGAGTTTGAGAAACGAGTTCACGGCGTTTTTCTTTTCCTTTTTCTTTCGGATCTTGTAGTAATATATGTTCTTTCGTTGCTTGAGGAGCACCTACACGCTCAAGATTTTTAATTGTTGCATCTAGTTGGTTCGTTTTACGATTTGAGATATAGTAAATATCTACACCTTTAGACTCTGTATATTTTAAGAAATCAATTGCGCCTGGAAGGGCTTCAGCCTCAGCTTTGTTAATCCAATCATCCCATTTGTAAGGATAACCTTTGCCTGTTTTTACGCTCATTGCTTGATGAGGACTGTTATCTAAAACAGTTTCGTCTAAATCAAGTACGATAGCAGGTTTTTTCTCTGTCCCTTTTGCAAGAACTGCATCAAGTTTTAATTGACCAATGTTGTACCCTTGGTAGTAAAGTGCTTTCGTTTCACCGGCTGTTTGATACCATAAATCAGCCATTAATTGTTGTTCTGTTAATTTTACTTTCTCTTCTTTCGCCACTGTTTTCTCTGGTGTTCCTGAACATGCTACAAGTGATGTAGATAGAACCGCTACAGATAATAAAGTGGTAATGCCCCTCTTCATCTTCATATGTATCCTCCTTGATGTTAGAAAATCATTTTATATTATATATTAAAATATAATATTTTTATATGAACATTTGCATATTGTCTTTTATATATATAGTAGTATGTCCTATATTAGAAAGATGAGCAAAATAATAACAGTTGTTTTGACAAGTTTAATTGTCGTAATGACAATTATAATTGACAAAGAGCGCTTTATTATTTACAATTTTAACTAAATAGAACAAATGATGGATTAATGACGGTGTTTACATATAAGAGGATGAAGTGTAGCGCTATATTTTGTCTTGAATAAACATAGTCTTTGAAAGAGAGTACGAATGATACTAAAGGGGAGGCTTTAAACTTTGAGTTTACAAATTCAAAACTTAACGAAACAATTTGGGGAATCAAAAGCTGTTAACGGTTTACAAATTTCGTTACCAAAAGGTGAAGTACTAGGGTTACTTGGACGAAATGGTGCAGGGAAAACAACAACAATCAAAATGCTTCTCGGATTATTAACGCCTAATGAAGGTTCGATTACGTGGGATGGAAAAGCATTTGGGAATAGTGGCGTAACAATTGGGTATTTACCAGAAGAAAGAGGTTTATATACAAAAAGTAGAGTAATAGACCAGCTGCGATATTTTGGTAGATTAGAAGGGATGTCGAAGAAAGAAGTAGATCACGCTATTGATCACTGGTTAGAGCGTTTAGCGATACCAGAATATAAATTTAAAACGGCTGGAGAGCTTTCAAAAGGGAATCAGCAAAAAATCCAATTAATTGCTGCTCTTCTTCATAATCCGGAACTTCTCATTTTAGATGAACCATTCAGTGGCCTTGATCCAGTTAATGCCGGGATGTTAGCTAGTATTATTGAAGAACAAGTACAGAGCGGAAAGACGATTATTTTATCAAGTCATCGTATGGAACAAGTAGAGGCTTTTTGCCAACATGTATGTATTTTGAAAAAAGGTGAAGCAGTCGTAAAAGGACAGCTAAGTGATATTAAGAAAGAATACGGTTTCCGTAATTTAACGATTGAAGATACAGTAGAGAATGAAAAGGGATTAGAAGCTATACATGTATCGTATGAAAAACAACAAGGCCTTCTTTATGTGAAAGTACAAGGCGATGCGGAAGCTCTCGAGATTTTGCAACAGTTGCAAGAGCAAGGTGTTAGCTTACGACAATTTAAAATGTTAGAGCCGACGTTAAACGAAATCTTTGTAGAGAGGGCGAAATAACGATGCGTAAATTTTCTCACGTATTTTCATTTTATTTTAGGGAAGCGTTTTTATCTAAAAAATCATTAATTACGAGTGCGATTTTATTTTTAGTTGTGTTTGGGATTTTTGCATTTAATCATTTTACTTCAGGCGATGATAAAAATAAGGATAAAGATAAAATTGCAGTTGTAGTAGAGAGTTCCACATATAAAGTACAAAAAGATGAGCTAAATAAGCTATTGCCATCAGCAAAAATAACACTGGGTTCAAAGGATGATTTTGATAAACTGCATAAGCAAGTAGAAGATGGCGATTTAGATGGTCTATTCCATGTGACGGAAAAGGGTGGGGCTCCATCGATTACATATATGTATAATGGATTTCCAAGCCAAGCAACTTCCGCAATTATGGCAGGATATTTAAAGCAACAATATACGATGGTGACGATTGCCAAAAATAATGTTTCACCAGAAATTGCACAGCAATTACAAACAGAAATTCAAGTAAAGCAAGAAGCGATAAAAGATCGTACATCTTCTTTCGGAATTGCCTATTTCTTTACATTTGCTTTATATATGTTTATTGTAGCGTTCGGAAATACAATCGCAATGAATATTGCATCTGAAAAGGCGTCACGTGTAATGGAAGTAATGCTTCCGAAAGTGAAGCCTCTTACAATGATGTATGCGAAAATTTTAGCGGTTGTTTCAACGGCGTTATTGCAACTTGTCATATTGGCGTGTGGTTATCTTATTCCATATTTGTTGGGTTGGGTTGATTTAGAAAGTGCCTCACTATTTGGTATTCCAATTGACTTTACGAAATTAGATGCAAAGGTTATCAGCATGTTTCTTGTTTATTTCATTACGGGATATTTACTATATGCGATGATGTATGCTGCTGCTGGAGCTGTCGTGTCTAAGACGGAGGATTTACAAGCTGTATCTTTCCCGGTAATGATTTTAATTATGGCTGCATTCTTCATTAGTATTAAATCATTAAGTGATCCGAATAGTACTATCGTTGTTGTAAGTTCTTACGTTCCATTTTTTACACCGATGGTTACCTTCTCACGTATTGTAGCTGGTGAAGCAGGTATGCTAGAAATTACGATAACATTAGCGGTCTTATTGGCGACAATTGCGGTATTAAATGCTGTTACAAGCCGCATTTACGTAAATGGCGTAATGAATTACTCAGATAAAGTTAAATTTAAAGATTTAGCGAAATTTATAAAGCGTCAATAATGAGAGAAAAGCATGATTTCCTATTGAAATCATGCTTTTTCTTTATGTATAAATTAAAAATAGTATATAATAATAAGAGTTGTCTTTTAATAGAATGAATAAAAAGGAGGGTGTGCAGATGGGGATTAGTAGTCGTTTTACAGTAGGTGTTCATATGCTGACATTACTTGCGATAGATCGAAACTCTCGCTGTACCTCTGAATGGATTGCCGGTAGTGTGAATACAAATCCAGTTGTGATTCGTCGCATTACAGGAATGTTGAAGAGAGCAGGACTTGTTGATGTACAAGCTGGTAAAGGTGGTACGACACTTGCTCGAGATTTAGAAGAAATTACATTACTTGATGTATATAAAGCAGTGGAAGTTGTAGAAGAAGGACAGCTATTTTCCTTCCATGAAAATCCCAACATTGAATGTCCAGTAGGAGCTAATATTCAATCAGTATTAGAAATTATTTTAATGCAAGCGCAAGAAGCGATGGAAAACGTACTTGCAAATGTAACGGTAGATCAATTAGTTACAAATTTAAAGTCTAAAATGAAAGAATAAAAAAGCGAGCTTCCTCATAATGAGGGCTCGCCTTTTTTTTTATTCAGAAATATTGAAAATTCTATTTTTCAGTATTTAAAATGAATTTACCTACGATAGCTGCGAAGATACCACCAAGAATTGGTGCTACGATGAATACCCATAGTTGAGAAAGTGCTTCTCCACCAACAAATAAAGCTGGTGCGATACTACGAGCTGGGTTAACAGATGTTCCAGTTAACGGAATTCCTAATAAGTGAATTAAAACTAATGTGAAACCAATTACTAGTCCCGCTAAAGAAGAACTGCCTTTTTTACCTGTTACAGCGACGATAACTAAAATGAATACGAAAGTTAAAATGAACTCAACTAAAAATGCTCCAGATAAACCAAGAGTTCCGAAACCATTTTGTCCTAAATTATCTAAAGGTGTTTTAGCAGATTTTAAAATTGTTACTAACGTTGCAGTTCCTAATAAGCCACCTAAAATTTGAGCTAATACATAATAACAAAGTTCCATAGCGTTCATTCGTTTGTTGATGAACATAGCTATTGATACTGCTGGGTTAATGTGACATCCAGAAATTGTTCCGATGCTATATGCCATAGCTACAATAGATAGACCGAAAGCCATAGCGATTCCTAATGTTCCAATTCCTTCAATTCCGCCGCCAGTGACAGCTACTCCAGTTCCGAATAATACAAGTACAAATGTACCAATAAATTCAGCGATTGCTTTTTTTAACATAATTTACCTCCTATTAATGCGCATGAAACGTATTATAACATAAGTTTTAGTATAAACAGCCAATGAAGTACTATTCTGATAAGGCGAAATAGGGGGACAATAAAAAAGGGTATGGTTCATCTCTATAGAACCATACCCTTTTTTTATGCTGATTTTTTCTGTTTAACGACTGGAACAGAACGGTTTAAAATACTATTTGCAACCATTCCTAACATAATAATAATCATTCCAATGAGGGAAAGTCCTCCAGGGAATGAACCATTTAAGAAAATGATTTCGCCAAGCACGGTAAATACCATCGTTCCAGCTTGTGTTGCTTCAACTGCCCCGAGTAAGGCGAGGTTATCTTTTGCTAAGTCAGTAGCAAAGAAAAATGTCATCGTTGCAATAACGCCGGAACATAATGCTAATAAAAGCCCTTGAAGCATTTGGCTGGATGTTGGAATGCCAGTAGTAGAAAATCCATATACACCAAGCAAAATTGTTATAGGAAGACTTCCAATAGCCATTCCTAATACACGTTGGAACGTATCAAGGCGTCCGCCAACAAGTTCCATCATTTTTCGGTTACCGAACGGATATAAGAAAGCGGCTAATACGACAGGTAAAAAACCTGAAATGAACTGAGTCATTGTAATATGGCCTGCTGCAGTTGCTTGCATACAAATTACACCAAGTAAAATAAATAATGCAACATATAAGCTACGAAGTGGAATTTTTCCACGTACAAGTTTCGTACCTGATTTTGTTTCTATTTTCACGAAAAATAGTGGTGATAGTAGTAAACCAGCTAAAATCGTAACTTGCCAAGTTCCAGCAACGAGCCAAGCTGGAGAAAAGACAGCTGCGAAACTTAATAAAGAATAAAAACCAATACCTGCAACGGAACCCCATCCGATCCATGCTAATGGATGTTTTTTTAATTCTTCCCATAATCCCCTAAAGTTTTTGCGAAATAAAACGATAAGGAATAAAATAGGAAGAGCAAATAAAAAACGGAAGGAAGCTGTCCAAGCCCAGCTCGTTCCAGATACATTCATTGCTCTATTAATAATAAAGGTTGCAGAAAAAAAGGCAGATGATAAAAGACCTAATAAAATTGCGCGCATAAAGTATAGCACTCCTTTCGAAAATAAATAATTATGTATAGTATGATATACTTTAAATAAATAAAAGTAAACTATTTTATACTTTAAGGTGGTTTTATATATGAAAGAAAATGAAGATATACAAACGAAAGAAGTCATTCAACAAGTTGGACAGTTATTGAGACAAATTCGAAATGAACAGAAATTAAGTTTAGAAGAATTAGCTCATAAAACAGGAGTAAGTAAATTAACATTAGGAAAAATTGAAAGAGGGGAAACAAATCCGACGCTAGCTGTCATTTGGAAAATAACGAAAGGGTTATCAATTCCTTTATCCAGATTGATGGTTGTTGGAGAACCTGTAGCTGTTGCGCGCTGTGGAGAAGGATTTGCAGTAGATGAAGGACAAGCGTGGCATTTAGAAACGATGTTCCGTTATACGAAAGAAACAGGGATGGAAATGCACCGTGCTTGTTTACGATCAAATAGTATATATGAACCAGAAGCTCATCATGAAGGTGCGATTGAGCTTGTAACAGTAATGAAAGGGAAAGTATCGATTCAAGTAGAAAGCGATGTATACGAATTAAATGAGTTTGATTCCATCCAATTTGAAGCGAATAAGAAGCATGTTTATAAAAATGAAGAAGAAGAAGTGGCGGTATTACATTTAACGATGAAATATTCTTCATGAAAAAATCACCTATAGAATTCTATAGGTGATTTGCTCTTCTTAAGTATATGAAATGATACCATTAGTACGAACGTGGCATAAGTAATAAACAAATGAAATAAACTAAAAATCCTGTCCCAAAACATAAAACAGCAATAACCCAAATGATACGAATAAGAGTAGAGCTAATATCAAAATATTCTCCTAAACCACCACATATACCAAATAGCATTTTATCAGTTTCGGATTTACATAACTTTTTTGACATATTCCAATCAACTCCTTTTTATATCAAACTGCATACTTTTATTCTATATGGAAATTTATGAGAAGACTATGGGGTTGTATTACATTTTTTTTGAGAGACGATCATATTAATTGTCTTAATTTTCAGTGGATATTAAACTTGTAGTTATGAGGTGATTTTTAATAAAGGGTGGGGAAATAGGGATGACAGTATATTGGTTGACTAATGTAATGCTTGAATCAAGGTATACATATGAAGAAGAGAGAATTTCGCGAACAGAAACAGAATTATGTAGTTTACTCATTGAAGATGGACGAATTAAAAAAATTATAGAAGGGGTTGTTCAAGAAGAAGATATAGTAATGCTTGATGCTAAGCACTTATTGATGTTGCCAGCTTTCGAAGAGATGCACATTCACATTGATAAAACATATTATAGTGGCCCCTGGAAAGCTTGTAAGCCAGCAGAAAGTATTTTTACACGTTTTAATGAAGAAGAAAAAATTTTACTAAAGCAATTAGCAACTGCTCAAGATAGAGCGGAAAATATGCTAGAGTTACTACTGCGAAATGGTGCAACGAATATTAGAACGCATTGTAATGTTGATCCGATTATTGGACTTGGTAATTTGGAGGCGACGTTAGCGGCATTAGAAACATATAAAAATCGAGTGTCTAGTAGAATTGTTGCGTTTCCGCAACATGGATTATTGCGCAGTAATTCTGTGCAACTCGTGAAAGATGCGATGCGTATGGGTGCTCATCTAGTCGGAGGAGTAGATCCAGCTACAGTGGATAATGATATTGAAAAATCATTACATACAATTATGGATATCGCAGTAGAATTTAATGCGGATGTTGATATTCATTTACACGATGAGAATAATCTTGGAACGTTTACGATGAAGAGATTGGCAAGTTTAACAGAAGAAGCAGGGTGGCGAGGGCGTGTAACAATTAGTCATGCACTTGGACTTGGTGGTGTTACTGATAAAGAGGCTGAAGAAGTGGCAGAAAGACTCGCAGCTGTAAATATTGATATTACTTCAACAGTACCAATTGGTAAACAAGTAATTCCAATTCCGTTATTAGATAAAAAAGGTGTTAAAGTTTCATTAGGAAATGATAGCATTACAGATCATTGGTCACCGTTTGGAACAGGTGATATGCTTCAAAAGGCAAATCGATTAGCAGAGCGTTTTGGATGGAGTGACGAAAGGTCTTTAGGAAAAGCAATTCGCTTTATTACGGGAGGAAAAGAAACGTTAAATAATGAAGGGAAGCGGGTATGGCCGAATGTAGGGGATGAAGCGAGCTTTGTTTTGACAAATGCGACATGCACTGCTGAAGCGGTAGCACGCCAAACAGAAAAAAGTTTAGTCGTGTATAAAGGAAATATTGTTGTTGGAAGCTTAAATGAGCTGGAATTAAATAATCTTGTGTAGAAGAATCGTTTAAATACCTTGGGGAGGGTTCTAATTGTGAATATAGAACTCTTCTTTTTTATTCTTACAATATATTTTTTATAGGAAATCTAGAAGGGATGGACATTTTGGACAATCAACATAACCAAAATCATATTATGGGAACTTTGCAATGGTTTATATTTCTATTAGCAAATTCAATCGCACTACCAATTGTCGTTGGTGGATTATTTCATCTTACGACGGAAGAAATATTTTATTTAATGCAGCGTACGTTTTTTGTAGTTGGTATATCTTCTTTCTTACAAGGATGGATTGGGCATAGACTTCCAATTGCGGATGGACCAGCTGGATCTTGGGTTGGTGTATTTACAGTACTTGCTTATGCAACTGCCGGACAAGATCAATTGCATAGTACACTGCAAATTTTAGAGTTAGGAATGATAATCTCCGGTGTTATTTTAATAGGATTAGGAGTAACTGGTTTTATAGGACGTATTTTATTTTTATTTACGCCAGTTGTGACAGGGACGTTTTTACTTTTATTATGTTTACAATTAAGTGGTGTATTTTTAAAAGGAATGCTAGGAATTACAGCTACTATTTCTCAAATCGATGGAATTACAGCGATAATTGCGTTTAGTATATTTTTGTTCGTTATTATACTGTCTAATTTTGGAAGAGGTTTTATCAAAAGTTATGCAGTTTTAATAGGATTAATTAGCGGGTGGATTATTTTTCTCATTGCAGGAAAAGTGACGGTTCCATCTCAAGTAACTCATTTTGTACAACTTCCACAAATGTTTGCTTGGGGACTTCCAAAATGGAATACTGGTATGGCAGTATCCAGTTTCGTTATGGTATGTATTTTAGTTTCAAATACAGTGGCAGCTATTATAGCGATTAATCAAGCTACCATTCATAAAGCAACTATTGAACAAAAACAGTTGAAGGATGGTACGTGGGTTGGAGGGATTTCCCATATCATTTCCTCCGTATTTTCAACTGTAGGTATCGTTCCGTTACCAGCAACGGCAGGATTTATACGCTTAACAAAACAAAAATATATACGATCGTTCTTAATGGCATGTGCGTTACTAGTCGTAATGTCTCTTTTTCCAAGTATTATTCGTTACTTAGCATCTTTACCATCGGCTGTCGCATCGGCTGTTTTAATGGCTTCGTTCGTACAATTAATTGGAATTGGATTTAATAATATAAAACAAGTGCCGATGAGTGAAAGGAATGTAACGATTTTAGGAGTGGCAGTATTATTTGGAAGTGGCGTTATGTTTTTACCGTCTGGAGCACTCCAATCCTTGCCGTCTGTTATGCAATATATATTCGGTAATGGTTTATTTGTAGGTACGGTTGTAAGTATATTGCTAGAACAAATATGGCGCGTTGGAAAGTAAGTGGATAAAAAGAGTGTACGCAATGTATAAAAGTCTAAAATAACATGGGAAATAAAGCCCATTTTTATTCACCACCTGCACATTTCGTTCATACAATATCTTGACTAAATAAACACCCAACTTACACATACACAGCTCTGGCTTAAGCAAGGAGGGTTATACCAGTTGAAGGAAAAAGCGTATCAATCTAAACCTTTACTCACAAAGAGAGAAAGAGAAGTATTTGAATTACTGGTTCAAGATAAAACAACGAAGGAAATTGCAGGTGAACTTTTTATAAGTGAAAAGACAGTTCGTAACCACATCTCAAACGCAATGCAAAAGCTAGGGGTTAAAGGACGTTCACAAGCAGTTGTTGAGCTTCTTCGTATGGGAGAGCTCGAACTATAAGAAAGCAGCCGACTTTTATATAAAGAGTCGGCTATTTTTCTGTTTGTTTCACTTGCTATATGAATGATAAGAAGATTACATACATAAATAGGTAATAAGGAGGGGATATGTTGAAAAGGATACTGTTAGTTTCAACAAGTGCTCATGATATGAATGGACACCCGACTGGTTTGTGGCTTGAAGAGCTTGCAGCTCCTTATCATTTATTTAAAAAGGCTAAGTTTGATGTTGATATTGTGTCGATAAAAGGCGGAAGAGTACCTATAGATAGAGTGTCTATTCCGAATGGTATACCTCGCGAATTCAAGCACGTTGCGTCTTTATTGCAAAATACGAGACCGATTTCAAATGTTCATTTTTCGGACTATGATGCGGTTTTATTTGGTGGTGGGCACGGGGCGATTGTAGATTTTCCAGGTAATCCATATGTAGCAAATTTGATTGAGAATATGTATAACAATAACCGGATTGTAGCGGCTGTTTGTCACGGAGTAAGCTCCTTAGTCGGTGTGAAAAATAAGGATGGCTCGTTTTTTGTTGCCGGTAAGCGTATAACGGGTTATACAAACGATGAAGAAAAAGCTGTACATTTAGAAAAGCGCGTTCCGTTTTTGTTAGAAAGTAAGTTGAAAGAAGAAGGAGCTTTGTTTTATATAGCCCCCAATTTTACGTCACATGTGGTAGTAGATGGACATTTAATTACAGGACAAAACCCGCAGTCTAGTGTGGAAATGGGTAAGGCTATAAAAAGGGCTGTAAATAAATTATAGAAAAGGTGCTCGCTACTCATAAAGGTAGCGGGCATTTTTTCTATAGTGTAAATGAACCCTTAAACTAAAAAGATGTATTGAGTATAGTGACTTCATTTATAATTAATCGTGAATTTGCTATACTATTTTGTATGGACAAAAGGGGAGGCTCTTTTAAATGAGAAAAGTCGCATGTGCAAATACTTATATTAATAAAATCAAGCCCGTTATTAGAAAGGCGAGTTTTAGCCAATTGAAAATAGATGAAATTGCGAAATATATGGATATTAGTAAAGCTACTTTATATAAACGTTTTTCTTCGAAAGATGAAATTATTGAGGCGGTAGTAGAGGATTTCATGAACTATCTACTCGAAGGTGATGCGGATAATCAAGATGAAAGTATGTCATTTACAGAACGGTTCCAAAAGACATTTATCCATTCTTTAAAATGTGTGACATATATTTCGGATGTTTTTTTGCAAGATTTGAAAGAAGCATATCCGCATTTGTCGGATCAATTAGTCGCTGCACAACAAAATCGTAATCATAATTTGCAAATGTTTTTTGAAGCGGGTATGGAACAAGGCTACTTTAATAAGATGAACGCACAATTATTTATGGTGCAAGATGATGTGATGTTAAGACGTATTATAGATCATTCTTTTTGTATTCAGTACGATATTACGTTAAAGAAAGCGATACTTGATTTTTATCAATTGAAGAAGTATCAACTTTTTAAACCAGAGTATATAGATGCAATTGATGATTCTGAAATTGAAAAAGAAGTTATTGCTATTTTGCAAATGATTTCGTAAAAAAGCAGATCTCCCTTAATAGAGGGAGATCTGCTTTTTTTAGTACATATTATTTTTGCAACTGTTTTAATACTAATTCGGCTACTGGACCACCTGAAGCTGGGTTTTGACCAGTGATAACACGATTATCTTCTAGAGCAAAAGCTTCCCAAGGCTGTGCAGCTTTTTCGTAAAGTCCTCCATTTTTAATGAGTTCATCTTCTGTTAAAAATGGAACGAATTGATCTAATTCAGCTAATTTTTCTTCTTCATTTGAAAAGCCTGTTACCTTCTTACCGCTAATTAAACGATCCCCATTACTTAATGTAATATGAAATAAACCAGCAGCTCCATGACAAACGGAAGAAACAATACCGCCGTTTTCATAAATGTTGCGGCAAATATTTTGAAGTTGTTTATTTTCTGGGAAGTCCCAAATAACCCCGTGACCACCTGCGTAATAAATAACAGCGTAGTCTTCTGGATTCACTTCACTCGGTTTCATTGTAGAACCGAGGCGATTCATAAACTCTTTCTTTTGATACCATTCCCAATCGACGCTCTCCGCCATTGCTAAACTATGTGGATCAATTGGTGTATAACCACCTTGTGGGCTGACATAATCGACTTCGTAACCCGCTTCTTCTACTTTTTTTACGAAATGTACAGCTTCACCAAGCCAAAGTCCGGTAGCCCTATTTAAATTTGGATATTTTTCTACACTTGTTAATACAACTAACATTTTTTTCTTCATCATAATCCTCCTATAATGTCTCTTCTATATAAAAGTTCTGTATTCGTTTCGTTTTATTAAGTTAAAAAATGCAAATTTGAATAATCATGCCAGTCCTTCTCATATCGGATTCGAAATTAGTGTATAATAAATTTCGAACCAAGTAAACTAAAAAGGCAAAATTAGTTTAGTTTGTATATTTTTCGTTGACAAACTGTAATGCTGAAACTATGATAGTTCCATGAATATCGAACAACATTCTTGTTTCGTGTCGAATTCAATTTACCCCGCTATTTTCCGGGCAGTAAGACCCCCACCTCAAAATTCAGCGGAAGCAAAGAAGTTAGGTGGGGGATCAACTGCCCGTAAAAGTCCGATTGATGAGGGCTGGTTAAAGTTTCACTTTATCGCGCGATAAGGTAGTACCTTTTATACATTTAATGAAGTTGTTTAGTGGTGATACAACATTTAAATAACTTCATTTTTCATCTATAGTTTGACAATTTTAAAATTGCAATCAGGAGAGTGTTACACATGGGGAAAGATATAAGTAACCATTCGAAATGGTTTGTTTTTACATTATGTTTTATTGTTTTGTTAGGACCGATGAACGCTGTGTTATTTAATGTAGCGCTAGAGGATATTGCCAATGATTTATCAATTAGTCAATCGAAAGTAAGTTGGGTTGTAGTGGGGTATTCTTTAGTTGTCGGTATTGGTTCGATGATATATGGAAAACTGGCTGATCGTTACAGTGTAAAAAGGCTATTAATTATTTCTATTATCATATTTGTAGCTGGTTCTATTGTTGGGTTTGTGAATCAATCTTATGAGATTATCATTTTCGCAAGGTTAGTGCAGGCGAGCGGAGGAGCAGCGTTTATTGCGCTCAGTATGATTGCGGTGGCAAAATTAGTTGCTCCAGCTAAAAAACCGGGTGCGTTAGCAATGATTAGTTCTTCTATTGCATTAGCGGTTGGTATTGGACCTTTAGTTGGTGGGGCAATTACAAATACGTTAGGGTGGCCGTATTTATTTTTATTTATGGTTATTTCAATGATTGGTATTTTCTTGCTCGTAAAATTTATGCCAGAAGAGGCGCAACATACCGATGAAGTGTTTCGCTTTGATTTCATTGGAGCAGTTTTATTATTTGTATTGATTACGACCATTTTATTAGGAGTGAATATTAATAGTTGGCTTTTTGTGTTATCTGTTGCTTTCCTATTTTTATTCAGGGCTCATATGAAGAGAACAGAGTCGCCGTTTATTGATATTGAGTTGTTTACAAATAAACCATTACTTCGTTTAATAGCGGTCGGATTTATCATTAATGTGGCGTTATGTGCTAGTTTATTATTATTACCATTACTGTTAGGAAGAGGACACGGATTGTCTCCATTCGTTATTGGAATTGTATTGTTTGTTGCATCTCTCTTTGGTATTGTATCTAGTGTTATTACCGGAAAGATTATTCCTTCGTTTGGGAATGTGAGGATGATGTATGTAGCGTCTGTAGTTATGATCATGGGCTTTTTAATTTTAGGGATTATTCCGAATGGGAACTTACTCTTTATTTTATTTGCGGTTATTTTAACATTTATGAGTTATTCGGCAATTCAAGTATCATTAAACACATTTATACCCAAAACATTAAATCCAGCTAAAGTTGGAGTTGGTCTTGGTTTATATAATTTAATTAACTTTTTCGGTATGGCATTTGGACCAGCTGTAGCGAGCAAAATTATGGAATCTACAAATAGTTATCGATTGAATTTTATTTTGCTCGTCATTTTAATTTCTGCTCATTTCTTCTTATTAATGGGAATGTCTTCTTTTCAAAAAAAGATGGAGCAATGAATATGCACCTTATATAGAAGAAACCGACTTTCTTATAGAAGGTCGGTTATTTTTCTGTCTTGCAAATTACGAAAAAAAGGAGCAAAATAAAAAAGGTCCTAGTCTATACATGGGCAAATGAAAATTTTCATACAGAAGCATTTGAAGTGAGCGAACTTAAAGTGTGTAAAATATAATGATAAACATAAAAGATGATGAATGAGAAAACGGGTGATGAAGTTGAATAGAGCAATCGGTGTTATCGATTCAGGAGTTGGCGGTTTAACAGTAGCGAAGGAATTAATTCGTCAGTTGCCGAAAGAGCGTATCATATATTTAGGAGATACAGCACGTTGTCCTTATGGTCCACGTTCTCGAGAAGAAGTGCGTCAATTTACGTGGGAAATGACGGAGCATTTACTAGATTTAAATATTAAAATGTTAGTTATTGCGTGTAATACAGCAACTGCAGTTGTATTAGAAGAGATGCAAAAACAATTACCAATTCCAGTAGTAGGAGTTATTCACCCAGGATCACGTACAGCTTTAAAAGTGACAAACACGTATCATGTTGGGATTATTGGAACGATTGGAACCGTGAAAAGTGGTGCATACGAAGAGGCGTTAAAGTCTATTAATAACCGTGTTATGGTAGAAAGTTTAGCTTGTCCACCTTTCGTTGAACTTGTAGAGAGTGGGAATTTCGAAAGTGAAATGGCGTACGAAGTTGTAAGAGAAACGCTGCAACCACTGAAAAGTACCGATATTGATACCCTTATATTAGGGTGTACACATTATCCGATTTTAGGACCTGTTATTAAAAAAGTAATGGGAGATAAAGTACAACTAATTAGTTCTGGTGATGAAACAGCACGTGAAGTAAGTACAATCTTATATCATAGTAAAATGTTGAATGAAGGAGAAGAACAAAGCGATCATCTCTTCTTAACAACAGGAAAAATAGGCTTGTTTAAAGAAATTGCATCAAAATGGTTCGGTCAACCGATTGAAAATGTGAAGCATATTCATTTAGAAAAAGAATAATAGTAGAATTCATATAAGTAAGCTCCTGAGAAATCAGGAGTTTTTGTTTATCCCGCTATTTTCCGGGCAGTAAGACCCCCACCTCAAAATTCAGCGGAAGAAAAGAAGTTATGTGGGGGATGAACAAAACTCCCACTGATTAAAGTTTCACTATATAAGAGGCACAGCTTGTTCTAAAATGTGAAACGGCTCGTATACATAATAGTACAAACTTAGATTTTAGGGGGGAATGGCATGCCTAAATCCACTTTTAAATGGGTTGTTGGTGCTACTGTGAGCGCTGTTTTACTAACAGGGTGTGGCTTTATAAATCAGGAGAAAGCAACTGAACAAATTGATCCGCCAAAACAAGTTACGTATACAGAGGGTGGGAAGAAAGAAGTAGCTAAAAAAGATAAGCAAGGGCAAATGGTAAATAGAGAACTATACCTTGTTGATAAAAATGGTTATGTTGTACCACAAACATTAGCTATACCTACTCCGAAAGCAAATGAGACTGTGAAGCAAACGTTAGAATACCTTGTGAAAGATGGACCAGTAACGAATTTATTACCGAATGGGTTTCGTGCAGTCATTCCGGCGAATACAACGATGACCTTAGATTTGAAAAAGGACGGGACGGCAGTTATTGATTTCTCTAAAGAAATGAAAAACTATGCGAAAGAAGAAGAGCGGCAAATCGTTGAATCTATAGCGTGGACGTTGACGCAATTTACAGAGATAAAACAAGTGCAGTTCCAAATAAATGGTGAGAAATTGGCGAAGATGCCTGTTGGTGGTACACCGCTTGGTGAAGGAGTGAGCCGTGCAAATGGTATTAACTTCGATGATGAACAAGTAGCAGATGTAACAAATACAAAACCAGTCACACTGTATTTTATGGCGCAAAATAATAATAAACAGCAATATTACGTACCAGTAACGCGCCGCGTTGCTGAAGGAAAAGAAAATGATTATGCAGCAATTATAGATGAGCTTGTAAAAGGTCCGATTCATCAATCGCTCCTGAATGATTTTAATCCAGGCGTTAAGCTTATTACGAATCCGAAATTACAAGACGGAAATCTTACATTAAACTTTAATGAAAATATATTTGTAAACCCAGATAAAAATATGATTTCAAATTACGTATTGAAGTCGTTAGTTTTATCTTTAACAGAAAAGAAAGGTGTGAAAAATGTTTCTATTGAAGTGAATGGAAAAGCAAATCTTATAGATGAAAAGGGCGGAAAGTTAATAAAACCTGTAGATCGTCCAGAAAACGTGAATACAGGTAGTTTTTAATCTTGAATAATTTGATATACTTAAGTAAGAAAGGAGAATTGCTTTTTGGGTTCTCCTTCTTTTATTGTATACATATCATACATTTAAAATTGGCTATACTAACGAGTAGTAATTAAGAGGAGGTTATTTTTATGCGAGTAGATGGTAGAGAGAAAACAGAATTACGCCATATACATATTCATACGAATTATTTAAAACATCCAGAGGGATCTGTATTAATTGAAGTTGGGG
This sequence comes from Bacillus sp. CH_48, assembly GCF_038008465.1. Classification (NCBI taxonomy): domain Bacteria; kingdom Bacillati; phylum Bacillota; class Bacilli; order Caryophanales; family Bacillaceae; genus Bacillus; species Bacillus sp. CH_48. Next base: position 2,486,060 of record NZ_JBBOZF010000001.1, read on the forward strand.
ATACAAAGGTGATTTGCTCAGCGACAATTGAAGAGCGTGTACCACCGTTTATGCGTGGAGAAGGAAAGGGCTGGGTAACAGCTGAATACGCGATGATTCCGCGTGCAACAGAACAACGTACAATTAGAGAGTCAAGCAAAGGGAAAGTAACAGGACGTACAATGGAAATTCAGCGTCTAATTGGACGAGCATTACGTGCGGTAGTTGATTTAGAAGCGCTTGGCGAGAGAACAGTTTGGATTGACTGTGATGTTATCCAAGCAGATGGTGGAACGAGAACAGCGTCTATTACAGGTGCATATGTAGCGATGGTACTAGCTTTTGAGAAGTTATTACAAGCAGAAAAAGTATCTAAAATTCCAGTAAAAGATTATTTAGCAGCAACGTCAGTAGGGATTGTTGAAGAGCAAGGTGTTGTTTTAGATTTAAACTATGCAGAAGATTCTAAAGCAGACGTTGATATGAACGTGATTATGACTGGAAAAGGCCAATTTGTTGAAGTGCAAGGAACTGGAGAAGAAGCGACGTTTAGTAGAGCGCAGTTAAATGAACTACTTGATGCTGCGGAAAAAGGCATTTTCCAACTGATTGATATGCAAAAAGAAGCTTTAGGCGACATCGTATCTCATATAGAGTAGAGGTGGAAAGTATGAAACAAGTTGTTGTAGCGACAAAAAATATGGGTAAAGTACGTGAGTTTGCTGAGTTATTTGAGCGATTTGATTTAGAAGTAAAATCATTACACGATTTTCCTCATATTGAAGAAGTTGAAGAAACAGGTGAAACATTTGAAGAAAATGCGATCTTAAAAGCGGATAGTTTGAGTAGACAGCTGAATTCGATCGTAATTGCGGATGATTCGGGTCTTATTGTAGATGCTTTAAACGGAAAACCAGGAGTGTATTCAGCGCGTTTTGCTGGTGAACCGAAAAATGATCAAGCAAATATCGATAAAGTGTTACAAGAATTAAATGGCATTGACTTTGAAAAGCGTAAAGCACGTTTCTATTGTGCATTAGCAGTTGCTTTCCCTGAAGGTGATAAAAAGCCTGTCATTGTAAATGGGACATGTGAAGGATTTATTTTAGAACAACGCCGCGGAGAAAATGGTTTTGGATACGATCCGATCTTTTATGTGGAAGAATACAAAAAAGCAATGGCGGAATTAAGTTCAGATGAGAAAAATGCTATTAGCCACCGTGGTCGTGCTCTTCGTAAGTTAGAAGAAAAAATCCCGGAATGGTTTTTAGGAGAATAAGGGAGAGAGTATGATGAAAGCTTTAATCGTAAGCGATAGTCATAGCTCTGTGAAGGAATTACAGCAGTTGAAAGAGAAATATGAAGGGAAAGTAGATATCATGATTCATTGCGGTGATTCAGAGCTAACGCCTGCTCATGAAGAAATGCAAGGTTTCCGTGTTGTAAAAGGAAACTGTGATTATGCTAACTTTCAAGATGAAATTGTAACTGATGTAAATGGAATTCGCTTCTTAGTTGTGCATGGACATCGCCATAATGTGAAAATGACATTACAAACGCTAGCGTACCATGCGGAAGAAGTAGGAGCGCAAGTTGCATGCTTCGGACATTCTCACGTATTAGGTGCGGAATTAATCGACGGCGTTTTATTTATTAATCCAGGCAGTATTTTATTACCACGTCAGCGTGTAGAAAAGACATTTGCTGTATTAGAAATGGATGAAAATCAAATGGAAGTTCGTTTTGAAACATTAGACGGACAACTAGTTGAACAAGCAGTTTTTAAAAGAGGATAATAAAATTTATCCTCTTTTAAAAAAGGTGTTGACTTTATGTATGGTTATACATATAATAAATATTGTCGATAGGGCAACGGCGCTAACGAAGAAAAGAAAATAACATATGCGGGTGTAGTTTAGTGGTAAAACAAGAGCCTTCCAAGCTCTGGTCGAGAGTTCGATTCTCTTCACCCGCTCCATGTCCCAGTAGCTCAGCCGGATAGAGCATACGCCTTCTAAGCGTACGGTCGGGAGTTCGAATCTCTCCTGGGACGCTAACAGAAACCTTGTTATCTTTTGATAACAAGGTTTTTGTTTGTCTAAAAATTGATGTTTGGGTTATAAGTGTAGTTCCTTCTTAATATCTGCGACCTTTCCTTCGATATTAAGCAGTTGCATATGTACTTCTTTTTCTTAAATAAAAAGAGCGCCGTTTATCCCGCTATTTGCCGGGCAGTAAGACCCCCACCTCAAAATTCAGCGGAAGCAAAGAAGTTAGGTGGGGTCGGGCTGTCCGTAAAAGTCCGATTGGTGAGGGTTGATTAAAGTTACACTTTATGCGCCCTGTTCCTCATATTTAATTTAAAGAATCAATAGGCTTATGGTAGAACTCAAATCCATATCCAGATTCTCCTAATTGTTCACTTGCAATGTTATAAAAGTTTTTACCATTCTAGTGTGATTGAGTAGCCGTTATCGGAACTTATCCCTGATAGTGTGTTACAATTAATAGAAGCGGAAAACGAGAATCTCCAATTGACTGGACGTGTGATTAGTTGGACAGTTTAAGAAGGTTGTATAAAAAGGGAGATGGCGCAAAGATGGCGAGAACAAAAGAGAATGATTTAACGGAGAAATTGGCAGAAGGTCAACGGAAATATGGTGACGGCAACTTTACAGTACAGAACATCGGTGATGAAACTAATCCGAATTGGACTGTCGTAAAAAATGTGAGGAAGGGATCGGCAGGCATTCGCGAAGGAGAAGATATATTAAGACTGCGATCAAAATATATAAAATAGTATGGAATGGGCGGAGCGGGAGTTCGAATCTCTCCTGGGACGCTAAAAAAACCTTGTTATCTTTTGATAACAAGGTTTTTTGTTTTAAATTAGTTATTAATAAACTTCTCAAATACAAAACCATAATCTTTCACATTGTATTGTTTCTTCGTATCAACAAGCCAGTTAAAGGCAATCTCGTTCATCTCTTTAAATTGCTCTGCTAAGTTTACTTGTGCGTTTGAAATACGGCTGAAAGCATTAGATGCCATATCTAAACTTTTATGTGCATATTGTAATGTAATGTCGTTGTCGTATGAAATTTCTTCAATTTTAAGTAAAGCCTTATATAAATCTTTTAATTCTTCAATATGTTTTTTATGAACATCAATTGAGTAATGCTCATCTCCCATTTGAAACTTAATTTCTATATCTAAATCAATCGTTCCTGCAGTTTCAAGTGCTACGTTTTTAATTTGATATTTACTATAGCTATAGCGGCGCAGTGTGCGTTTTTTACTTGTTGCGCTTGTACCATCTAGGTGGAGTAATCCTTTGTTTGTGAAGCAATATTCATCTGATTTGGATTTAATTAGAAAATAAATTTTCTCTTCATCTTCGTGCATCACGTAATCATCAGCATCAACTTTATCGTAATCTTTCGGTGTAATGACAGAACCTACATCGCTTAACCCTAAAACATCAGCAGCTACTTTTTTGAACATATATAATCCCCCTTGTAAATTAAATTCTTAATTGTACAAAAATATATTAACATGATTTTCATTTTTTGTTTTCTTGTAATACGAAAATATCTGAAGGTAAGTTAAGAAAAGTAACGCATAATTATTTTGATCCTAAATTATTTAGTAAATCTATTAGTCTAAGAGTCGATTCGCCGAAAAGTAACCAAGAGAAAAAAGCTAATTTTGCAAGTGATTATAGAGAAATTTCGTGAAAGCACCTCAAGCGATATGAGGTGTTTTTCAATCCCTTTTTGAAATCTTACAATTCTGTAAGGTAACTGTAAGGTAGTTCGATGGTAAGAAATTGCTAATCTTTTATAATGAAGATAACAACGATAAAACGAGGAGGAAGAAATGATGAAAGGGTTAGTTGTAACGGGCTTAACGGTTGCTTTTGGATTTGTAGCGTATGAGAAATTAACGTATGTAGTCGATGTTGTGAAACATTTGATTGCTTAGAGAAAACAGCTATGAGAGGGAAAGGGAATGAGTGAATGAATGGAATGGTTATTTGGAATTATAGGTACTTGTAGTGTAGTGTTATTGTTCTTTGTCCCAAGTGGTATACTTAGTTCGACAACAAGTTTGTTCTTCTTAAGTTTGTTTGCTTGTACGATGCTTATTATTATGTTTTTAATGAAGCGAAGTAAACCAATCTTCTATTTTAGCATGATTGTTATGGCAATTATTGTTCTCCAAATTATTACCCTTGTAATATACCCCACAATTATAAAAGCTTTCCATTAATGATGAATCCTCTGCGCTTGTTGCTGGGGATTTTTATTTGTACAATTTTAATTTTTAGTAGAGATTTACTCGTATCGGAATATAAAAATTAAATATTTTTATATTTCAAACAAATGATTTAGGGATGTTGTGTTCTCATTACGCATTTGATATATTTACTTTGAGCATAATTAAAATCAAGAAAAAGAGGCGGACGTATGGATAAAAAAGAAAATACGGTCGTATTGTTTCCGCAACTATCAGAGCGCTATATTGATGAAGGTTTTTTAGCGCTGAAAGAGCGGAAATTCGAAGATGCATTGCGTTGCTTTGAAATATTACGTCAGTATAATGCGGAAACGGAACAAACGGAATTAGCTTCAGTTATTTGTTTACTCGAATTAAAACGTATGGAAGAAGCGAAAGATAAATGTGAACAGTTGCTTAAAACAGGAGTTGTCTTATTTGGTGATATTCTTGAAACGTACGTAACAATTTTAGTTCAAACAAATGATTATGAAGGTGTTATTGAAACTGTTGAAAAGGTTTTACAAACGAAAGATATAATGCCTGATCAAAAGGAAAAATTAGCGCAGCTTGCTTTATTTGCAGAAGGTATGCTAAATGAGGGAGACGCATCGCTAGTGGATTCAAACTTTGAATTGGATGAGTTTACTAATGAAATTTTTGGAGAAAACTTTGGACAGAAGCTAAGAGCGATTCAGCGACTTTCGTTAAAAGATTTAGATCTTGCATTACCTGTTTTAAAGAAATTTTTAATAGACGAAGAGCAGCACCCCTATTTGAAAACTTCTATTTTGTATAAAATGATAGAAAGTCAGGTAGAAGAAGAAATAGAGGTAGAAAAGTTTGGAAATACGATTAAGGTGATTCCAGCATTTACAGGTCATAATGAGGAGCAATCCAATAACATTATACATAAATTATCAAGCCGATTAGAGCAAAATTATCCCGATATATTTGAAGCGATGGTTACATATTGGAAAGAGTTGCAAATTAGCGTTTTCCCATTCGCTCTATTAATGGATAAAGAAGAGATTTGGTCAGCTGTTTTAGAGAGAATTGGAAGAAAGCGTTTCGGATTGGCTATTGATGAAGAAGAGCTTATGGCAGCATATAATATCGAATTGGAAGAGTTTCATATTGCCTATCAATGGTTATTACGTGTTGAAAGAGAAGGATATTTGCCCGTATAATTATGAAAAAGAATCGTTCAGTTCTTGAAACGAGCATATTCTATGTTATAATGTAAGGGTTGCAAAAGGCAGAAATCTGCCTGTTTGTAAGAGAAGAGAAGTGCAATTCTCTTACTTAATATGTTTCATATTATTCTCGAACAAAATATACCGTAGTTGTCTTCTGGGCAATTAGTAGATTGGAACATTATATCTGAAAGCTTTTGCTAGAGGGTTATTTGTGTATTTGTTATTTCAAAAAAGAGATAATGAAGATTTTAATCTATAGAGGTATGTGCATACATTATTATAGTTGGAGGGAAAGAATAAATGTCTACAAAATGGGAAAAATTAGAAGGTAACGTTGGCGTTTTAACAATCGAAGTTGATGCTAAAGAAGTAAACAACTCTATCGACGCTGCGTTCAAAAAAGTAGTAAAAACAATTAACGTACCAGGTTTCCGTAAAGGAAAAATGCCTCGTCCATTATTCGAACAACGCTTTGGTATTGAATCTTTATACCAAGATGCTTTAGATATCATTTTACCAAAAGCATACGGTGAAGCGATTGAAGAAGCTGGTATCTTCCCAGTTGATCATCCTGAAATCGACATCGAGAAGTTCGAAAAAAATGCTAACCTTATCTTCACTGCAAAAGTTACAGTGAAACCTGAAGTTAAATTAGGTGAGTACAAAGGTTTAGCAGTAGAAAAAGTTGAAACAACTGTAACTGACGAAGATGTAGAGAACGAATTAAAATCTTTACAAGAGCGTCAAGCTGAACTAGTTGTTAAAGAAGAAGGAACTGTTGAAAACGGTGATACAGCTGTAATCGACTTCGAAGGTTTCGTTGATGGCGAAGCATTTGAAGGCGGAAAAGGCGAAAACTACTCTCTAGCAATCGGTTCTGGTACATTCATCCCAGGTTTCGAAGAGCAAGTAATCGGTCTTAAATCTGGTGAGTCTAAAGACGTTGAAGTATCATTCCCAGAAGAGTACCATGCTGCTGAATTAGCTGGCAAACCAGCAACATTCAAAGTAACAATTCACGAAATCAAAACAAAAGAACTTCCTGAGTTAAACGACGAGTTCGCTAAAGAAGCAGACGAAGCGGTTGCAACTCTTGATGAATTAAAAGCAAAACTTCGCACAAACTTAGAAGAAGGCAAAAAGCACGAAGCTGAGCACAAAGTACGTGACGAAGTAGTAGAATTAGCTGCTGCTAACGCTGAAATCGAAATTCCAGAAGCTATGATCAACACTGAGTTAGATCGTATGGTTCGTGAATTCGAGCAACGTTTAAGCCAACAAGGTATGAACCTTGAGCTTTACTACCAATTCACAGGTACTGACGCTGACAAATTAAAAGAGCAAATGAAAGAAGATGCACAAAAACGTGTAAGAATCAATCTTGTTCTTGAAGCTATCATTGAAGCTGAAAACATCGAGGTTACTGAAGAAGAAGTAACTGCAGAAGTTGAAAAAATGGCTGAAATGTACGGTATGCCAGTAGACGCTATCAAGCAAGCTCTTGGAAGTGTAGACGCTTTAGCTGAAGATCTTAAAGTGCGTAAAGCTGTAGACTTCTTAGTAGAAAACGCTGCATAATAAAATAACAAGGCACGATTTTAATCGTGCCTTGTTTTATAAATATAGAAATATATTTATAAAACTTTTCGATGGAGAAGGAAATGTTCCTTTACAAGTCGAATATACATATTTCAAAAGTTTTAAAATTTTTTTATTTGTACATAACTAGTCATATTATTTGTATTTCTCGCCACGTAGTGACATAATATGTATTTACATACGATACATTTATCGTGTACATACGAAGGCAAGAGGTTAGCACTTTGTAAGGGGTGTGAAAATATGTTTAAATTTAATGATGAAAAAGGGCAATTAAAATGTTCTTTCTGTGGTAAAACACAAACGCAAGTTCGAAAGTTAGTGGCAGGTCCAGGTGTTTACATTTGTGACGAGTGTATCGAACTTTGTACTGAAATTGTACAAGAGGAGCTTGCGAAGGACGAAGAAGTAGAATTCAAAGATGTACCGAAACCGGTAGAAATTCGTGAAATCTTAGATGAGTATGTCATCGGGCAAGATAGCGCGAAAAAAGCACTAGCGGTAGCGGTATATAATCATTACAAACGCATTAATTCTAACAGCAAAATTGATGATGTAGAATTAGCGAAGAGTAATATCGCACTTATCGGGCCAACAGGTAGTGGTAAAACATTACTGGCACAAACGTTAGCGCGTATTTTAAATGTTCCATTTGCAATCGCGGACGCAACATCTTTAACAGAAGCTGGATATGTTGGGGAAGATGTAGAAAATATCTTACTAAAATTAATTCAAGCAGCTGATTATGATGTAGAGAAAGCGGAAAAAGGAATCATTTATATTGATGAGATTGATAAAGTGGCACGTAAGTCTGAAAATCCATCAATTACACGTGATGTATCTGGTGAAGGTGTGCAGCAGGCACTTCTGAAAATTTTAGAAGGTACTGTAGCAAGCGTTCCACCTCAAGGTGGTCGTAAGCATCCGCACCAAGAGTTCATTCAAATTGATACAACGAACATCTTATTCATTTGTGGTGGAGCGTTTGATGGCATTGAGCCGATTATTAAACGTCGCCTTGGTGAGAAAGTAATTGGATTTGGTTCTGAGAAGAAAAATGCTGATGTAAATGAGAAGCATGTTTTATCTCACGTATTACCAGAGGATCTTTTAAGATTTGGTTTAATTCCAGAGTTTATCGGTCGTCTTCCAGTTATTGCGAACCTAGAGCCACTTGATGAAGATGCTCTTGTTGATATTTTAACGAAACCGAAAAATGCACTTGTTAAGCAATTCCAAAAACTATTGGAGCTTGACGATGTTGAGTTAGAGTTTGAAGAAGGTGCACTAATCGAAATTGCGAAAAAAGCAATTGAACGTAAAACGGGTGCTCGTGGACTTCGTTCTATTATTGAAGGCTTAATGCTTGATGTAATGTTCGAACTTCCATCTCGTAAAGATATCGAGAAGTGTATTCTTACAAAAGAAACAGTAGCTGATAATGAACCGCCAAAATTGGTGTTACAAGACGGTACTGTACTTGATACAAAAACATCTGCATAATGCGAAAGGGAAACAGCAATTTTTATAATTGCTGTTTTTCTTTATGTTTAGCTACGTTCCTCCGCGGAAATACTAAGAGATAAAATATTGCGGGAGGAAATAAATAATGAGCTGGACAAATATATTTTTAGTTGTTCAACTTGTTTTTGGTGTAATTGTCGGATTATATTTCTGGCATTTACTTCGAAATCAACGAACACAAAAAGTTTCAATTGATCGAGAATCGAAAAAAGAATTAGAACAGCTTCGTAAAATGCGTGAGATTTCTTTAACAGAGCCGCTAGCAGAAAAGGTGCGTCCTACAACCTTTTTAGATATTGTAGGGCAAGAGGACGGGATTAAGTCGTTAAAAGCGGCTCTTTGTGGTCCGAATCCGCAACATGTAATCATATATGGCCCGCCAGGTGTTGGGAAAACAGCGGCAGCACGTCTTGTATTAGAAGAAGCGAAACGAAATCCTAAATCTCCATTTCGTACGAATGCAACATTTATTGAACTTGATGCGACGACAGCTCGGTTTGATGAACGTGGTATCGCAGACCCTTTAATTGGTTCGGTGCATGATCCGATTTATCAAGGTGCTGGGGCGATGGGACAAGCAGGTATTCCGCAACCGAAAAAAGGTGCTGTAACAGATGCGCATGGTGGTATTTTGTTTATTGATGAGATTGGCGAACTCCATCCGATTCAAATGAACAAAATGTTAAAGGTGTTAGAAGATCGAAAAGTATTTTTAGAAAGTGCGTACTATAGTGAAGAAAATACGATGATTCCAACATATATACATGATATTTTCCAAAAAGGCTTACCGGCAGATTTTCGCTTAGTTGGAGCAACGACACGTTCGCCAGAGGAAATTCCTCCTGCTATTCGGTCACGTTGCTTAGAAGTATTTTTCCGTGAATTAGATACGGAAGAAATTCAAAAAGTAGCGAAAAATGCCGCGGAAAAAGTAGAAATGCAAATAGGCGAAAATGGTATTGAAATGATTGGGATGTATGCAAGAAATGGACGAGAAGCGATTAATCTCGTGCAAATCTCTGCTGGTATGGCGATAAATGAAGAACGTTCTTTCATTAAAGATGAAGATATAGAGTGGGTTGTTCACTCAAGTCAGCTTACACCGAAATACGAAAAGCACATTTATCCGATTCCAAGGATTGGTCTTGTAAATGGTCTTGCTGTATACGGACCAAATACAGGTGCGTTATTAGAAATTGAAGTAACAGCAATTCCGGCGAAAGATAAAGGGTCGGTAAATGTTACCGGAATTGTAGAAGAAGAAAGTATTGGTAGTCAAACGAAATCGATTCGCCGTAAAAGTATGGCAAAAGGCTCTGTTGATAATGTATTAACAGTACTTCGTTCTTTAGATGTGTTGCCAGAAGGATACGATATACATATTAATTTTCCAGGTGGTATCCCAATTGATGGACCTTCTGCAGGAATCGCTATGGCAACAGGTGTATATTCTGCGGTGCATCGCACATATGTAAATAATGAAGTAGCGATGACAGGTGAAATAAGTATACACGGAGAAGTAAAGCCTATTGGTGGCGTGTACGCAAAAATAAAAGCTGCGAAAAAAGCGGGAGCTAAGAAAGTCATTATTCCTGCTGAAAATATGCAACCATTTTTGTATACTATAAAGGGAATCGAAATTATTCCTGTCCGTAAGTTAAAAGAAGTATTTGAGTTAACATTTATGCAAGAAAATGCGCATAGAGAGCTAGATGTACATACTAACGTAGACGAAACAGATGCACAATCTATGTAAAAATAAACAATAATAAAATTTGCCAGACTTCGTTTAAGTTTGTATGCTTAATCGGAGTCTTTTTTCTTTTCGTGAGGTAGAAAAATAAGCTATTTATAATTGCGAGGAATCTCAGCAATTGCATCTAGGTGTATTGTAATATAAAATAGTTGAACAGGAGTTTAATTTATTATGGAGGTGCTATGTCTAGTATGAATACGAACGAAAGAATCGTGCCCCTCCTACCATTAAGAGGCGTTCTCGTATATCCAACGATGGTTTTGCATCTTGATGTAGGACGTGATAAATCGATACAAGCACTAGAGCAGGCGGCAATGGATGAAAATATCATCTTTTTAGCAATGCAAAAAGAAATGAATATCGATGATCCGAAAGAAGATGACATATATAGTGTAGGTACAGTGGCGAAAGTCAAGCAAATGTTAAAATTGCCGAACGGTACGCTTCGTGTCCTTGTGGAAGGTTTACATAGAGCAGAAGTAATAGAGTTTATCGAAGAAGAAAATATAGTACAAGTGTCTATTAAAACGGTAACTGAAGAAGTAGAAGATGATTTAGAAGAGAAAGCTCTTATGCGTACGTTACTGGAGCATTTCGAACAATATATTAAAGTTTCGAAAAAAGTTTCAAATGAAACATTTGCAACGGTAGCTGATGTAGAAGAACCAGGGAGATTAGCTGATCTAATTGCTTCTCACTTGCCGATTAAAACGAAGCAGAAACAAGAGATTCTAGAGATTGTATCTGTAAAAGAACGATTACATACACTTATTTCAATTATTCAAGATGAACAAGAGTTACTTAGCCTAGAAAAGAAGATTGGACAAAAAGTGAAACGTTCAATGGAGCGCACGCAAAAAGAATATTTCTTACGTGAGCAAATGAAGGCGATTCAAACTGAACTTGGCGACAAAGAAGGTAAGGGCGGAGAAGTAGAAGAACTTCGTGAAAAAATTGAACAGTCAGGAATGCCTGAAGAAACAATGAAGGCTGCGCTGAAAGAATTAGATCGTTATGAAAAGTTACCAGCAAGTTCTGCGGAGAGTGGTGTTATTCGCAATTATATTGATTGGTTATTAGCGCTTCCGTGGACAGAGGCAACAGAAGATATAATTGATCTTGCTCATTCAGAAGAGATTTTAAATAACGATCATTACGGTCTTGAAAAAGTGAAAGAGCGTGTACTTGAATATTTAGCTGTACAGAAGTTAACGAATTCATTAAAAGGACCTATCCTTTGTTTAGTAGGCCCTCCTGGGGTCGGCAAAACTTCGTTAGCGCGTTCAATTGCAACATCATTGAATCGTAAATTTGTCCGTGCATCTCTTGGTGGTGTGCGTGATGAATCTGAAATTCGTGGTCACCGCCGTACATATGTTGGAGCAATGCCAGGACGCATTATTCAAGGTATGAAAAAGGCGAAAACAGTTAATCCAGTCTTCTTATTAGATGAGATTGATAAAATGTCTAACGATTTCCGTGGAGATCCATCAGCGGCATTACTTGAAGTATTAGATCCAGAACAAAACCATAACTTCAGTGATCATTACATTGAAGAACCATATGATCTATCGAAAGTTATGTTTGTAGCAACCGCTAATACACTTTCAAGTATTCCAGGTCCATTACTTGACCGTATGGAAATCATTTCGATTGCTGGCTATACAGAACTTGAAAAAGTACACATTGCTCGTGAGCATTTATTGCCGAAACAATTAAAAGAGCATGGCTTACGAAAAGGTAATTTACAAGTGCGTGATGAGGCGCTTCTTGAAATTATTCGTTATTATACACGTGAGGCTGGTGTTCGTACGCTAGAACGCCAAATTGCAAAAGTTTGCCGTAAAGTAGCGAAAATTATCGTTACAGCAGAACGTAAACGTATCGTTGTGACAGAGAAAAAGATTGTTGATTTACTTGGTAAACACATATTCCGTTATGGGCAAGCTGAAAAAACAGACCAAGTTGGTATGGCAACAGGTCTAGCTTACACAGCAGCAGGCGGCGATACACTTGCAATTGAAGTTTCTGTAGCGCCAGGAAAAGGGAAACTAATTTTAACGGGGAAACTTGGGGATGTTATGAAAGAATCAGCACAAGCTGCGTTTAGTTATATACGCTCTCGTGCAGAAGAGCTTCAGATTGACCCGAATTTCCATGAGAAAAATGATATTCATATTCATGTTCCAGAAGGAGCAGTTCCAAAAGATGGACCGTCAGCAGGTATTACGATGGCAACGGCACTTATTTCTGCACTAACAGGTATTCCTGTAAGTAAAGAAGTAGGTATGACAGGTGAAATTACACTTCGTGGTCGTGTATTACCAATTGGTGGCTTAAAAGAAAAAACATTAAGTGCTCACCGCGCAGGCTTAACAAAAATTATTTTGCCAGCAGAAAACGAGAAAGATTTAGATGATATTCCAGAGAGCGTAAAAGAAAACCTTACGTTTGTGCTTGCATCTCATTTAGATGAAGTATTGGAGCACGCATTAGTAGGAGTGAAACAATGAAAGTAACAAAAGCAGATATTGTAATTAGTGCTGTTAAACCAGAACAATATCCAGACAGTGATTTACCAGAAATTGCATTAGCAGGTCGTTCAAATGTCGGGAAGTCTTCCTTTATTAATAAAATTTTAAATCGTAAAAAGTTAGTGCGTATTTCTTCTAAACCAGGAAAAACGCAAACACTGAACTTTTTCTTAATCAATGAGATGATGCATTTTGTTGACGTTCCAGGTTATGGATATGCGAAAGTGTCTAAATCGGAGCGCGCGGCATGGGGGAAAATGATTGAAACGTACTTTACAACGCGTAAGCAATTAGACGCAGCTGTATTAGTAGTTGATTTACGTCACCAACCAACAAGTGATGACGTGATGATGTATGATTTCTTAAAGCATTATGAAATCCCAACAATTATTATTGCGACGAAAGCCGATAAAATCCCGAAAGGGAAATGGCAAAAGCATTTAAAAGTTGTAAAAGAAACGCTTGCTGTTGAAATTGGCGATGAAATCGTTCTATTCTCTTCTGAAACAGGACTTGGAAAAGAAGAAGCGTGGAAGGCAATTCATAAAATGACAAAAACAAAAAACGCGTGACGAATGTCGCGCGTTTTTTTCTTTATATAAGCTGTTAACGTACGTTTAATGTAACTTCAATATTACCTCGTGTTGCTTTAGAGTAAGGACATACACCGTGGGCCGCTTCTACAAGTTCTTTTGCTTCGCTATGTGAAACGCCAGCGACATGTACATCAAGCACGGCAGATAGGCCAAAACCACCATCTGTATCTTTTCCGATAGAAACGTGAGCGGTTACTTCTGTACTTTCTACTTTCATACGTTTTGTACGAATGACAAGTTGTAATGCACTATCAAAACAAGCTGCATAACCAGCTGCAAATAGTTGTTCTGGATTTGTTGCTTCTCCGCCTGCACCACCTAGTGCTTTCGGCATTTTTACATCAAGATTTAATATGCCATCATCTGAAACTACTTTCCCATTTCTTCCACCTGTTGCTGTTACTGAAGCAGTATATAATTTATCCATATTTATTCCCCTTTTCCATCATTAATTGTTTTCATTGTTTCAATTAGTTTATTTAGCTCAATTAATAAAGAGCGATATTCTTGCTCTGTAATTCCTAAATTTGTAGCCATCGTTGTCGGTAATGAACAAGCCTTTTCCTTTAAATCTTTGCCTTGTTCTGTTAATTCAATACAAACTTTTCGCTCGTCTTCTTTGGAACGAACACGTTTTACAAGTTTTAATGATTCCATTCGTTTTAACATAGGTGTTAACGTACCGGAATCTAAAAATAGACGTTCTCCAATTTCTTTTACTGTTAGTCCATCTTGCTCCCATAGTACGAGTAAAGTAATGTACTGGGGATACGTAATACCCATCTCTTCTAAATAAGGTCGATAAAAACGAGTAACCTCTCTAGAACAGGCATAAATAGAAAAACAAAGTTGGTTATCTAGATGCAAAGAGTCCTCTGTCATACATAACTCCCTTCTAATTAAGTTGTGCACAATTTAATTTTGTAAAATCAATATAACGAAAAAGAAATAAAATGTCAAATACATTGTATTGAGAAAGTGTTTGCTACATTTTGGAACAATCATACATATTTTCCTTCATGATGAAAGAAGATAGGAAAGATAATGTTATAATTTATATGGAATAGTTTCCATCACTTGATTATGAGGACTTTTTTTGGTAACGTACAAATAGAGTTATTAATTTATAATCATTATAAAGTAGAAGATTTTTTTATTAGTTTACTGAATCTCCTTTATTACATACGGAGAATAATTAAAAAATAATCGGTTGTTCACACGATTGTCAGATTCATAAGAGGAAAGTTGTATTATGATAGTAGATAAAGTGATAAAACGGGTGAAGGGGGACATGCTGCGTGCATATTCTTGTTGTTAGTGTAAATTATCGAACAGCCCCTGTAGAATTTCGTGAGAAACTCACATTTCAGGCAGCAGAGCTAGAGCGAGCGATGACTACATTACAAAATCAAAAGAGCGTGTTAGAGAATGTCATTGTATCAACTTGTAATCGCACTGAGATTTATGCTGTTGTCGATCAATTACACACGGGACGGTATTATATTAAGAAGTTTTTAGCTGATTGGTTTCAGCTTGAAATAGAAGAAGTCGCGCCATATTTAACTATTTTTGAACAAGATGGTGCAATAGATCATTTATTCCGCGTAACGTGCGGTTTAGATTCGATGGTAGTCGGAGAAACACAGATTTTAGGTCAAATAAAAGATAGCTTTTTAGAAGCGCAACAAGTTAAAGCAACAGGCACAATTTTTAATGAATTGTTTAAGCAAGTCATTACATTAGCAAAACGTGCCCACTCAGAAACAACAATCGGGGAAAGTGCAATGTCTGTTAGTTATGCTGCTGTTGAGCTTGGAAAGAAAATATTTGGCGAGTTAACAGATTGTCATGTGCTTATTCTTGGTGCTGGTAAAATGGGCGAACTTGCACTGCAAAACTTATATGGAAGTGGTGCTCGTAAAGTAACAGTTATGAATAGGACACTTTCGAAAGCAGAAGTAATGGCTGAGAAATATATGGGACATGCAAAATCGTTAAGCGAATTGCAATGTGCATTATTAGAAGCAGATATTTTAATTAGTTCAACTGGTGCATCTGAGTATGTCATTACGAAAGAGATGATGACAAAGGTGGAGAAAATGCGCTCTGGTCGCCCTTTATTTATGGTTGATATTGCAGTACCACGTGATATTGATCCAGCGATTGATGAGTTAGAAGGTTCTTTTTTATATGACATTGATGATCTGCAAGGAGTAGTGGAAGCAAATCGTGCTGAGCGTTTGAAAGAAGCGGAGAAAATTCAATTTATGATTGAAGAGGAAATTGTTCTATTTAAAACGTGGTTAAGTACACTTGGTGTTGTTCCATTAATATCAGCTCTTCGTGATAAGGCACTTGCAATCCAAAGTGAAACGATGGTAAGCCTAGAGCGAAAAATACCAAACCTTAGTGATCGTGAGAAAAAAGTCATTAGTAAGCATACGAAAAGTATTATTAATCAATTATTAAAAGACCCAATTTTAGTAGCGAAAGAAATAGCTGCTGAAGAGGGAGCGAGCGAAAAATTAGCGTTATTTGCGAAGATTTTCGATTTAGAAACGGAAGAAGTAGAGAGTCGTGCGGAAGAAGTAGAACATAAAAGAGTGTGGACACCATCCGTTCCATCTTTATAATTTGGAAGGATGATCGGATGAGTTTTTTAAATAACAGTATTATTTATCATATTGCAATTATTTTATATGCTTGTAGCATTAGTTTATATTTTATAGATTATTTCCAAAGTAACCGAAAGGCGAACCGATTTGCTTTTTGGTTACTTTCGATTGTATGGGTATTGCAGTCTATTTTTATGTTGCTTAGGGCGACAGATTCAGAAACGAACCCCATTTTAACTTTATTATCAGGGATTTATTTTTATGTTTGGTTATTGATTACGATGTCGTTAGTCATAAATCGATTTATGCGCGTTGACTTTTTAGTCTTCTTTACAAATGTTGTTGCATTTGGCGTAAGCGCTTTTTCTATTTTTACACCGCTCGGAAAGATGTCGCCAGTACTTGCAGAGCAATTAGTTTCAGAACTTGTATACGTGCATGTTGGAATGGCGATTATTTCTTATGCAACGTTTACGGTATCATTTATTTTTTCTATTATGTATTTACTGCAATATCGCCTATTAAAAAAGAAAAAGTGGAATGCGAGATTAAGAAGGTTAGGGAATTTACCGAAGCTTGAATCTACGTCTTACGGATTAAATTTATTTTCTGTTCCATTTTTCTTACTAGCAATTTTATTAGGATGTATATGGGGATATACAAAATTAGATAATTTTCATTGGTATGATACGAAAGTAATTGGTTCGTTTGTCGTTCTATTTGTATACTGTGCGGGCTTGTATTTAAGAGCGGCAGATGTATTGCAAGGGAAGAAAATTGTACTGTGGAATGTAGGGGCCTTTCTCGTAATGCTAGTTAACATTTTTTTATTAAGTAGTTTATCTAATTTCCACTTTTGGTATTTATAATGAGGAGAGAGAATTATGCGCAAAATTATTGTAGGGTCACGAAAGAGTAAGCTAGCATTAACACAAACAAACTGGTTTATTGATCAGTTAAAAGCACTTGGTTTACCATATGAATTTGAAGTGAAAGAAATTGTCACCAAAGGTGATGTGATTTTAGATGTTACTCTTTCAAAAGTAGGCGGAAAAGGTTTGTTCGTTAAAGAAATTGAGCATGCGTTACTTACGAAAGAAATCGATATGGCTGTACATAGTATGAAAGATATGCCAGCCGTACTTCCAGAAGGGTTAATGATTGGCTGTACACCAAAGCGTGTTGACCCTCGTGATGCTTTTATCTCAAAAAATGGAGCATCGTTTAAAGAGTTAGCGGAAGGTGCTATTTTAGGTACGAGTAGTTTAAGACGTAGTGCACAGCTACTCGCTGCGAGACCAGATTTACAAGTGAAGTGGATTCGCGGAAATATCGATACACGTTTACGTAAATTAAAAGAAGAGGATTACGATGCGATTATTTTAGCGACAGCTGGATTACAAAGAATGGGCTGGGATGATGAAGTTATTACAGAACATTTAGATGAAACGTTATGTGTACCTGCTGTAGGACAAGGTGCATTAGCGATTGAATGTCGTGAGGATGATAAGGATTTATTGCAGTTGTTAGCGCATATGAATGATGCGATAACAGAAAGAACAGTGGCAGCGGAGCGAGTATTTCTTCATAAACTTGAAGGTGGATGTCAAGTTCCAATCGCTGGATATGCAACCCTTAAAGAAAACGATACAATCGAATTAACAGCTCTTGTTGGCTCTATGGATGGCTCTGTTTTATTAAAAGAGACAGTAGTAGGTACTAATCCTGAGGAAGTAGGATTAGAAGCCGCGGGCCGTTTAATTAAACAAGGCGCCAAAGAACTCATTCTTGCTGCAAATAAGGAGCAACAATAAATATGAACGCTCTCGCTGGAAAAACGGTATTGATTACACGTGCCCAGCATCAAGCGAAACAAATGAGTGTAGCAGTGAAAGAAAAGAGCGGAATTCCATTGGAAATTCCGCTTTTGCATATGGAAGGTATGTCTCATAGGCAAATTCAACATATTGAAGGGCAGCTACATTCGTATGACTGGGTTATTTTTACGAGCAGAAATGGTGTAGCTTTTTTTCTAGATAGTTTGAACAAGAAACTACCGCTAACCATTAAAATCGCTGCGGTAGGTGTGAAAACAAAATTAGAGTTAGAAAAAAGGGGCTATCAAGTTCATTTTGTTCCAACTTCATTTGTTGCAGAAGCATTTGCAGAAGAGTTTCTAAAAGAATTAAGTGGAAACGAACGTATTTTATTTCCGAAAGGGAATATAGCAAGAGAGGTAATTCCGGTTGCACTTCGGGAAATTGGTGTTTCTCTAGATGAGCTAATCGTATACGGTACGAAAGTGAATATAGAAAAAAAGCAAGAGCTTATAGCGGCATTGAAGTTAGGGAAAGTAGACATTATTACATTTACGAGCCCTTCAACTGTTACTAGTTTTGTTCGTTTACTTGAGGGTGCAAACTGGAGAGAATGGACAAAAAAATGTACAATTGCTTGTATAGGACCTATTACGGAAAAAGAGGCAAGTCGTTATTTTCCGTCTGTTATTGTGCCGAAAGAGTACACTGTAGAAGCATTACTACAATGTGTTTGTGAATCTATAAAATGAAAGAATGGGGATAGAAATCTATGAACTCTTTACAATTTAATCGTCATCGTCGTTTAAGACAAAGCGGTAGTATGCGTGCACTTGTGCGTGAAACGTTTTTACATACGGAAGATTTTATTTACCCTATTTTTGTATTAGAAGGTGAAAATGTTCGTAATGAAGTTCCTTCTATGCCAGGCGTATATCAAATGTCTTTAGATTTATTGCAAGCTGAAATGCAAGAAGTTGTTGATTTAGGTATTCGTTCTGTTATTGTATTTGGTTTACCTGCTGAAAAAGACGAAGTTGGATCATCAGCATATTGTGATCATGGAATTGTACAACGTGCTATTCAACAAATTAAAGGCGATTTCCCTGAGCTAGTAGTAGTTGCAGATACATGTTTATGTCAATTTACAAGTCATGGTCATTGCGGTGTAATTGAAGATGGTATTATTTTAAATGACGAGTCTCTTGCAGTTCTTGCGAAAACAGCTGTAAGTCAAGCGAAGGCAGGAGCGGACATTATTGCACCATCAAACATGATGGACGGCTTCGTAACAGCAATTCGCCATGCATTAGATGAAAATGGTTTTGGACACGTGCCAGTTATGTCGTACGCTGTGAAATATTCATCAGCGTTTTATGGGCCCTTCCGTGATGCTGCGCACGGTGCGCCGCAATTTGGTGACCGTAAAACATATCAAATGGACCCAGCGAACCGTATGGAAGCATTCCGTGAAGCAGAATCAGATGTAATGGAAGGGGCTGATTTCTTAATTGTAAAGCCAGCTCTTTCTTACTTAGATATCATTCGTGATGTGAAAAATAACTTTAATTTACCAATCGTTGCTTACAACGTAAGTGGTGAATATTCAATGATTAAAGCGGCAGCGCAAAATGGTTGGATTAATGAAAAAGAAGTTGTGCTTGAAAAATTAATTAGCATGAAACGTGCAGGAGCAGACTTAATTATTACGTATCATGCGAAAGATGCAGCAAAATGGTTGCAAGAAGGAGGCGTTAAATAATGAAAAAGTTTGATAAGTCAATTGCAGCGTTTGAAGAGGCGCAAGATTTAATGCCTGGTGGCGTAAATAGCCCAGTTCGTGCCTTTAAGTCTGTTGGGATGAATCCGTTGTTTATGGAGCGTGGTAAAGGCTCTAAAGTATATGATATTGATGGAAATGAATACATCGACTACGTATTATCATGGGGGCCTTTAATTCATGGGCATGCAAATGATCGTGTTGTTGAAGCGTTAAAATCTGTTGCTGAAAGAGGTACAAGCTTCGGTGCACCGACAGAAATCGAAAATAAATTAGCGAAACTTGTTATTGAGCGTGTACCATCGATTGAAATTGTCCGCATGGTTAACTCTGGAACAGAAGCGACAATGAGTGCACTACGTTTAGCTCGTGGTTATACAGGCCGTAATAAAATCTTGAAATTCATCGGTTGTTACCACGGTCATGGTGATTCGTTATTAATTAAAGCTGGTTCTGGTGTGGCGACTCTAGGTTTACCAGATAGCCCTGGCGTACCAGAAGGTGTAGCGAAAAATACGATTACAGTAGCTTATAATGATTTAGAAAGTGTGAAATACGCTTTTGAACAATTCGGTGATGATATTGCTTGTGTAATTGTAGAACCAGTGGCAGGGAATATGGGTGTTGTTCCTCCGCAACCAGGATTTTTAGAGGGACTTCGTGAAGTAACAGAACAAAACGGTGCACTGCTTATTTTTGATGAAGTAATGACAGGATTCCGTGTTGCTTATAACTGTGGACAAGGTTACTACGGTGTAACACCTGATTTAACTTGTTTAGGTAAAGTAATCGGTGGTGGCTTACCAGTAGGAGCGTACGGTGGTAAAGCAGAAATTATGCGCCAAATTGCGCCAAGCGGACCGATTTATCAAGCTGGTACTTTATCAGGTAACCCACTTGCAATGGCAGCAGGTTATGAAACGTTAGTACAGTTAACGCCAGAATCGTATGTAGAATTTGAGCGTAAAGCTGAAATGTTAGAAGCTGGATTACGTAAAGCAGCTGAAAAACATGGCATTCCACATCATATTAATCGTGCAGGTTCTATGATTGGTATTTTCTTTACAGATGAGCCCGTTATTAATTACGATGCAGCAAAATCTTCAAACTTAGAGTTCTTTGCGGCTTACTATCGTGAAATGGTAGAACAAGGTGTATTCTTGCCACCATCTCAATTCGAAGGTTTATTCTTATCGACAGCACATAGTGACGCAGATATTGAGGCGACAATTGCAGCGGCTGAAATTGCAATGTCAAAATTAAAATAATGTATTAGAGAAAAATCGCTCTCCATAAGGGGAGCGATTTTTTTTATTCATAAAGTAAGCTTTCCCTACATAAATCTGTAATGACATATAGTTTGGGAGGGGGAAAAGAAGTGGCTGCAGATCATTCGTTACGATTTTCATTAAAAGAATCTGTTTGGTTCCAAAAGGGACAGGAAGTCGATGAACTTTTGTCAATTTCGTTAGATCCAGACGTTGAGATAGAAGAGCTTGATCATGAAGTAATCGTGAGAGGGCAATTAGATTTAACGGGAGAGTATGTTGCAAGGCAAGATGATTCGGCGTATTCACTAAGAGAACTATCGCCAGCAAAGTCAATTGATTATGTAGAAACAAGGGAAGATGGGGTTAATGAACTTGTTCATTCCTTTCCGCTTGAAATATCAATTCCGAGAAATCGCGTGAAAGTAATTGAAGAACTATATGTATCAATTGAGGAATTTGATTATGAATTAAAGGAAAATGGTTGCTTACAATTATTAGCGGATATATCTATTACTGGTTTATGTGATGAAGAGAGAAGCGAGGATGAAGAAGAAACGGTGTATGCTGATTTAGAAGAAGATTCAGCGCAAGAGGATGAGAATAGACCGGCGCCCCATGTAGAAGAACCAAAATACAAGGAATCAGATGAGTGGGAAGATTACGCATTTGAACCGTTCCAATTAGAGGAAAGAAAAGAGCAGGAATTAGAAGAAGAGAAAATAGAAGAACATGAATTTGTGGAACGTGAAGAGGAGCAAGAAACAACGCCGCAATTTGAATTGTTCGGACGAAAAGATTTCAAGAAAGAAAAAGCGAAAAAGCAGGAAGAACAAGAAGAAGAGTACTCACAGCGAGATGAAAATGCGCTTTATTTAACAAAACTATTTACGAAAGAACCGGAAGAGGAATTTACAAAGTTAAGAATGTATTTCGTACAAGAAGGGGATACAATTGAATCTATTGCAGACCGTTATGAAACATCGGTACAAAATTTGTACCGTGTCAATCAAACAGAAGATATATTTTTAAATACGGGGCAAATTATTTATATTCCCGTTTCAAGAGTAAAGGCGAAATAAAGAAGTGAGTGTTTTCACTCACTTCTTTTCTTAGAAGTTATGTTTTGAATAGAAAGGGTTATTCGTATGGATATTGAATTGCGAAATCACTATGAACCTATCGTGAGGCAATATAGATTGGATACGCAGCATATGGAAGAGCACGGAAATGTAATGAAAATTTATACGAATCAAGGTCCATATGCACTTAAGAAAATAGAAGGCAGAAAGTTAGAGCGGAATAACTTTCTGCATCATATTCAATATTTGAAGGAGAAAGGTTTTTCAAATTATGTACCTATATACCATGCGACGGATGGAAATTATATTTTAAGTGACGGGACGTATAATTATTATTTAATGCCTTGGTTAGAACGTGCAGAAGGAAATGGTGAGGACAATGATCAATACCATAAAATGTTTCAGACACTCGGAACGTTGCATCAAAAAACTGTGAAGGAAGAAACGTATACGGAAGAAGATTTAGAAAAACATTATACAACTATATCCAATCGCTGGGAAAATGATGGTGAGATGTTAGAAGAGTTTCTCGTAGAATCTGAATCAAAATGGTATATGTCCCCGCTTGAATTGCAATATTGTACGTACTATCATCATGTAATGAGAGCGCGTGAATTTGCAACGAAGCAATTAAATGAGTGGAACGATGCGATGAAAGAAAAAGATAAAACGCGTATTACTTTTGTACATGGTAACGTGTCACTTAATCATTTTTTATTTGACTATGAGCGGAATGGCTATTTTATTAGTTTGGAAAAATCGAAGTTTGCAACGCCTGTGCAAGATATAGTAGGTTTTTATTCACGGTCTTTAAACACATATCCGATCGCAAGAAGTGATCGGTTTGAATGGTTTCAAATGTATCAAAAAAATTTTCCGTTTACGAAAGAAGAGCAACTTCTCATGTTTGCTTATATGACGTACCCATCACAATTTATTCGACAAATCGGTTCGTATAGAAAAAGAAAAGATAATCGCAACGAGGAAAATGAATTGCTGGAAGTAAAGAGTTTGCAACAATCGCATTGGCTCGTTAGCAATATAGAATATTTCCTATCACAATTACAAGCTGCCCAGCAAGGGAACGGGTAAAGTAAAACTTTAATCAGCGGGGCTCCCGCCTAACTTCTTTGCTTCAGCTGAATTTTGATGTAGGGATCTTACTGCCCGCAAATAGCGAGATAAAGAAGATAAGTAGAGAATGCTACTTATCTTTTTTGTGCGCCTGAAAATTCATAGACTTAAATTTATCTTGACGAATAAGGTTTCGTTTTTTACACTATTGTATATAATAATTAACAATCATATAAATGCCTTGAAGGGGAAGAGTATAACATGAAACGTCTTCAGAGAGGAGAATCATTAGCTGGGAGATTCTCTAGATAGTTATGTTAGAAGGTAGCCCTGGAGCATCTTTTCTGAACGGAATAGTTCTTATTAGGAAAAGACGGATTTGTCCGTTATCAAATTAAGAGTATAAGCAAATTATGAATTTGTTTGTAAATAAAGGTGGTACCGCGATGTCCCTCGTCCTTTTTGGATGAGGGACATTTTTTATTTTAAGGAGGGAAAATAATGTCAAACACGGAAAAGAATTTACCAACTAAATATGATCATATGTCCGTTGAAGAAGGCCTTTATCAATGGTGGCTTGAAGGCAAATATTTTGAAGCAACAGGAGACGAGAAGAAACAACCGTATACAATTGTAATTCCACCTCCGAACGTAACTGGTAAGTTACACTTAGGTCATGCTTGGGATACAACTCTTCAAGATATTTTAACTCGTACGAAGCGTATGCAAGGATACGATGTACTATGGCTTCCAGGAATGGACCATGCTGGTATCGCAACACAAGCGAAAGTAGAAGGAAAACTTCGTGAAGAAGGTATTTCACGTTACGATCTTGGCCGTGAAAAATTCCTTGAAAAAGCTTGGGAGTGGAAAGAAGAGTACGCTTCTCACATTCGTCAACAATGGGGGAAAGTTGGTTTAGGACTAGACTATTCTCGTGAACGCTTCACATTAGACAAAGGTTTATCAGATGCGGTTAATAAAGTATTCGTTCAATTATACGAAAAAGGCTTAATTTACCGTGGTGAATATATCATCAACTGGGATCCAGCAACACGCACAGCTCTTTCTGATATTGAAGTAATTCATAAAGAAGTTCAAGGTGCATTCTACCATATGAACTATCCGTTAACAGATGGTTCTGGCCACATTCGTCTTGCGACAACTCGTCCAGAAACGATGCTTGGTGATACAGCAGTAGCAGTTCATCCAGAAGACGATCGTTACAAACATTTAATCGGAAAAACAGTTACACTTCCAATTGTAGGCCGTGAGATTCCGATTATTGCTGATGAGTACGTAGAAAAAGACTTCGGAACAGGTGTTGTAAAAATTACACCAGCTCATGACCCGAATGATTTTGAAGTAGGTAACCGTCATGACTTACCACGCATCTTAGTAATGAATGAAGATGGATCGATGAACGAAAAAGCTGGTAAGTATAACGGTATGGATCGTTTCGAATGCCGTAAAGCATTAGTGAAAGACTTACAAGAGGCTGGCGTATTAGTAGAAATCGAGCCTCATATGCATTCAGTAGGTCATAGTGAGCGTAGCGGTGCAGTAGTTGAGCCTTACTTATCAACACAATGGTTCGTAAAAATGGCTCCACTTGCAGAAAAAGCAGTAGCACTTCAACAAAAAGAAGAAGAAAAAGTAACGTTCGTACCAGAGCGTTTTGAAAACACATACTTACGCTGGATGGAAAACATTCATGACTGGTGTATTTCTCGTCAATTATGGTGGGGACACCGTATTCCAGCTTGGTATCATAAAGAAACTGGTGAGGTATACGTAGGTACAGAAGCACCAGCAGATATTGAAAACTGGAATCAAGATAATGACGTACTGGATACATGGTTCAGTTCAGCGCTATGGCCGTTCTCAACACTTGGTTGGCCGGATGAAGATTCAGCAGACTTTAAGCGCTACTATTCAACAGATGCATTAGTAACTGGTTATGACATCATCTTCTTCTGGGTATCTCGTATGATTTTCCAAGGTTTAGAGTTTACAGGCGAGCGTCCATTTAAAGATGTATTAATTCACGGTTTAGTTCGTGATGAGCAAGGTCGTAAGATGAGTAAATCTCTTGGTAACGGTATTGACCCAATGGATGTTATCGAGAAGTACGGTGCAGATGCAATGCGCTATTTCTTATCAACAGGAAGTGCACCAGGTCAAGATTTACGCTTCAGCATGGAGAAAGTAGAATCTACTTGGAACTTCATTAATAAAATTTGGAATGCATCACGCTTCGTATTAATGAACATGGATGATATGAAGTATGAAGAAATCGATTTAACTGGTGAAAAATCAGTTGCAGATAAGTGGATCTTAACTCGCTTAAACGAAACAATCGAAAGTGTAACACGTAACATGGATAAATATGAGTTCGGTGAAGCTGGACGTTCATTATACAACTTCATTTGGGACGATTTCTGTGACTGGTACATTGAAATGGCGAAGCTTCCACTATACGGTGAAGATGAAGCAGCTAAGAAAACAACTCGTTCTATTTTAGCTTACGTATTAGACCAAACAATGCGTCTATTACATCCATTCATGCCATTCGTAACAGAAAAAATTTGGCAACATTTACCACATGAAGGCGAATCTATTACAGTAGCTGCGTGGCCAACAGTTCGCGAGGATTTACAAGATACGGAAGCTGCGGCAGAAATGCACCTTCTAGTTGATATCATTCGCTCTGTTCGTAACATCCGTGCAGAAGTAAATACGCCAATGAGCAAAAAAGTTCAAATGCAAATTAAAGCAAAAGATGAGGCTGTACTTGCTCAACTTACGAAAAACAGCTCTTACATTGAGCGTTTCTGTAATCCAAGCGAATTAACAATTCAAACGGATTTACAAGCGCCAGAAAAAGCAATGACTGCAATCGTATCAGGTGCAGAGTTATTCTTACCATTAGCTGATCTTATCAATCTTGATGAAGAGAGAGCTCGTCTTGAGAAAGAACTTGAGAAGTTCGATAAAGAAGTAGAACGTGTACAGAAGAAACTTTCTAACCAAGGTTTCGTAGCGAAAGCTCCTGCGGCAGTTATTGAAGGAGAGCGTGCGAAAGAGCAAGATTACCTAGAAAAACGCGAAGCAGTTCGTCAACGTCTAGTAGGTCTTGAAAAGTAAAAATGTTTTTAGAGACTCACTATATTGGTGAGTCTCTTTTCTTTGCGTATAATAGAACTATGAAAGTTGTCTTTTGAAAGGGGAAAAGCATACGTGATACATACATACGAAGAAGCGATAGGGTGGATTCATAGCCGATTGAAATTTGGAATTAAGCCAGGATTAGAAAGAATGAGATGGATGCTAGAAGAACTCGGAAATCCAGAGCGTCATATAAAATGTGTTCATCTTGCTGGTACAAATGGAAAAGGTTCAACGTTAACATATATGCGCTACATGTTAGAAGGCGCGAAATATAAGGTAGGAACGTTCACCTCTCCTTATATCGAAACATTTAATGAACGCATTAGTGTGAATGGGACACCAATTGCAGATGAAGAGATTACTGAACTTGTAAAGATGGTAAAACAAGTCGTGGAAAAACTAGATGAGACGGATTTAGGGGAAGCGACGGAGTTTGAAATTATTACTGTTATGGCAATTTGTTATTTCGGTAAAGTCAATTTCTGTGATGTTGTTTTATTTGAAACAGGGCTTGGTGGACGTTTTGATTCTACTAATGTTATACACCCTGTTCTCACGATTATTACGAATATCGGTCACGATCATATGCATATTTTAGGGAATACACTAGGAGAAATTGCATATGAAAAGGCGGGGATTATTAAATCTGGTGTGCCGGTAATTACTGGTGTGCAGGACGAAGAAGCTTTGGAAGTCATTCAAAATGTTGCAAAGGAAAACCATGCAAACCTATACGAACTTGACAAGCATTTTACAGCGTTACATAAGCAGTCTAAAGAAGATGGGGAAGAGTTTGATTTTACTTGTCCTTTTGCCGCATTTGAAGATTTGCAAATCTCAATGAAAGGCATTCATCAAGTAGGAAATGCAGCGCTAGCACTTATGGCAGTCATGTATGTAAAAACATATCTATCATTTTTAATTGAGGAAGAGGAAATAAGAACGGGATTACGGGAAGCGTATTGGATTGGGCGCTTTGAAAAGCTGCAAAGTAACCCGGATATTATTATAGATGGTGCCCATAATCCAGAAGGTATTGAAAGCCTTGTGAAAACAGTAGAAGCGCATTACAAAGATAAAAATGTAATAGTTTTATTTACTGCCCTTGGTGATAAACAATTGCATAACATGGTAGGCCAATTAGAAACCATTGCAGATGAAATTATTTTTACAACATTCGCCTTTGATCGTGCTATCTCTGCTGATAAACTTGCATCATATTCACAAAAAGAATCAAAATTAGTTTTTGAAAATTGGAAAGAGGCAATTGATACAAAAGTTGAAATGATAGGAGAAAATGATGTTTTCATCATAACAGGTTCTCTTTATTTCATTTCTGAAGTTCGAAAATATATTCGCGAGAAAAACTAGATAGTCTTTGCTATCTAGTTTTTTGTTCTACAAATGAAGTCAAAAGCATACATATAAGATAAATATATAGGGTTATTTGGCGAATTTCTCTGACAAATATCTCGTTTTTTTGTGAAAGGAATATGATATGATGCGGACAACGATAAGAGGTGAGGTGTGAGTGTATGGACAAGCAATCACGAACGATCTCAGTGAAAGTGAATGGAACAGAAGCGAAGTATGAGGAAAAGAAGAAAGATGAATTTGAATGGATGGTAGTAGAAGGTGAACGACCGAGAAATGTTGTTCCGTTTCAAAAAGCGAAATCGATGTCTGTGGAAAAATACCGAAAGAAGTGGAGTAATACATTAATTGCAATCGTTGCAACCGCAATTATTATCGGTACGGCGTTTGGAATGGGGATGCTTCATTTACTCACCGGACAAGGAACGACAGGAGGAAGTGAAGTAACAGCTTCCAAGCCGACTGGGAATGGAGAATCAAAGGTGGGTGGAACGGCAGGACAAACATCAGAACCAAAAGAAGAAAAACAAAAAGCACAGGTAGGAGTGTCATTGGATCCGATGAAATTATTTTTTGTTCAAGGGGGGCTTTATTCTTCTGAAGAAAAGGGACGAGCAGCTCTTGAAGAATGGAAAGGCAATGGGGGCATTGGAGCTTTGAGACCGAGCGGGGATAAGTATGCAATAGTTGTTGGTATTGCTAGCGATGAACAGGCTATAAATCAATTAATGACTCAGTATAAAAATGATGGTGTCTCCGTTTTAAAAAAGAACTGGGATATAACAGATAAAGCGTTGCTGAAAGATGATAAAGAAGTAGGAACATTTTTAACAAAAGTGCAGCCATTATACACTCATTTAGCAAAATATGCTTCTAGTGTACAAGTTGGTGGAAAAAGCAGCGCAAAAGATATAGAAGCGATTGAAAAAGAATGGAAAGCGATTGAAAAAGAGGGGGAAAGTATGAAGCAAGAAGAAGCAAAGAAACTGTATATGTATACGTCGGTAGCTGTACAAACAGTAAAAGATGGGAAAATGGATAAGGAATCTTTGGTGAAATTAAATCAAGTTATTATTGATGGCCTACTTTCGTATGAAAAAATTGTTTCGTAGAAAGTGAAATGATAGGATAATAAAATGAGTAAGAAAGAAGTACATGTACTTCTTTCTTTTCTTTTGAATTTAGAGCAAAGTGCTTTCTCTATGACAGGAATATAATCGTATGCAATAAAGAATTGTTATTTTAGTTAGAGAAATTAATATTTCTTTCATTTGTGGACAAACTATTCCTTTGATACGATTGATATAAATTGTTCTGCTTCATGTGAGAAAGGAAGGAGAAAATATGAAAAAAATAATTTTAGCTTCAGGATCACCTCGGAGGAAGGAATTGCTTGAGTTAGCTAGCATACCATTTGAAATCGTTGTAAGTGAAGTAGAAGAAACAATTGGTGCATATTCATCGCCTTCTGATATTGTAATGTCGCTTGCCTTGCAAAAAGCATCAGCGGTGGCAGAAAATAATAGTGATCACATTGTGTTAGGTGCAGATACAATTGTTACATATGAGTCGCGTATTCTTGGTAAGCCTTCTAATGAGGATGAGGCGAAAGAGATGTTACAATTACTATCAGGGAAAACACATGAAGTGTATACAGGTGTTGCGATTATATCAAAAGAAAAAACGGTTACTTTTTATGAGCGTACAGAAGTTACGTTTTGGGAGCTAACAGAAGAGGAAATTGATACATACGTCACGTCGAAAGAACCTCTTGATAAAGCCGGTAGTTATGGGATTCAAGGTAAAGGATCTATTTTCGTTCAAAATATTCAAGGGGACTACTATAGTGTAGTTGGCTTACCAATTGCACGTCTCGTTAGGGAATTAAAACAATTTGATATTGATGTAACCCATGCGTAAAATTGCATGGGGTTTTCTTTGAGAGAACAAATAAAGGAGTGGAGAGATGAACGGTATTCGTGATGTTGTAAGAGAAGAACAGCCACGGGAGCGTTTATTGTTAGAAGGTGCCGGAAGTTTATCAAATCGAGAGCTTCTCGCAGTATTACTCAGAACAGGTTCTAAAGAAGAAACAGTGTTAAAGTTATCAGATAAAATTTTACACCAATTTGATGGCTTACGTATGTTGAAAGATGCAACATTAGAAGAGCTAATTAGTATACATGGTATTGGGATTTCAAAGGCATCGCAACTTATGGCAGCCTTTGAACTAGGCAGAAGAATGGTGCGTTTAGAATATCAAAATAGATATAGTATTCGAAGTCCAGAAGATTGTGCGAAATACATGATGGAAGAAATGCGTTTTTTACAACAAGAGCATTTTGTTTGTTTATATTTAAATACAAAAAATCAAGTTCTACATAGGCAAACGATTTTTATTGGAAGTTTAAACACGTCAATTGTACACCCCAGGGAAGTTTTTAAAGAAGCCTTCCGTCGTGCAGCAGCCTCTATTATATGTCTTCATAACCATCCCTCAGGAGATCCCACGCCGAGCCGTGAAGATATTGAAGTAACAAAACGTTTAGTAGAATGCGGCCAGATTATCGGAATTGAAGTGCTAGATCATATTATAATAGGTGACCATAAATTCGTGAGTTTAAAGGAAAAAGGTCATATTTAAGACTATGCTTTTTACTTATTTTGTTTTATAATGTGATTTATGAGTTTTTTGTAGAAATTTATCTACAAAAAGGATAAAGATATAAAAAACGTACTGTTTTTATAATATAAAGTAAGAAAAAATGAGTCCGTGAAAACAAGAAAGGAAGATAAATAATATGTTTGGATTTGGTGGATTTACTCGCGATCTTGGAATAGACTTAGGAACTGCGAACACGCTTGTATATGTAAAAGGAAAAGGTGTAGTTTTACGTGAACCTTCAGTAGTTGCGTTACAAACTGATACGAAACAAATCGTTGCTGTAGGTAGCGACGCAAAACAAATGATTGGTCGTACACCAGGGAACGTTGTGGCACTTCGCCCGATGAAAGACGGTGTAATTGCTGATTATGAAACAACTGCAACAATGATGAAATATTACATTCAACAAGCTCAAAAATCAAACGGTTTCTTCTCACGTAAGCCGTATGTAATGGTATGTGTACCATCTGGTATTACAGCTGTAGAAAGACGTGCAGTAATCGATGCGACTCGTCAAGCGGGTGCTCGTGATGCTTATCCTATCGAAGAGCCATTTGCAGCAGCAATTGGTGCAAACTTACCTGTTTGGGAACCAACTGGTAGTATGGTAGTTGATATCGGTGGTGGTACAACAGAAGTTGCAATTATTTCTTTAGGAGGTATTGTAACAAGTCAGTCAGTTCGTGTTGCTGGTGATGATATGGACGATTCAATCATTCAGTACATTAAGAAAAGCTATAACTTAATGATCGGTGAAAGAACAGCTGAAGCATTAAAATTAGAAATCGGTTCTGCAGGCGAGCCAGAAGGTATCGAGCCTATGGAAATTCGCGGTCGTGATTTAGTAAGTGGTTTACCAAAAACAGTACTAATTCAGCCAGAAGAAATTGCAGATGCATTAAAAGATACAGTAGATGCGATTGTAGAATCAGTTAAAAATACACTAGAAAAAACTCCACCTGAATTAGCAGCTGATATTATGGACCGCGGTATTGTATTAACAGGTGGCGGGGCATTACTACGTAATTTAGATAAAGTAATTAGTGAAGAAACAAAAATGCCAGTTCTTGTTGCAGAAGACCCATTAGATTGCGTAGCAATTGGAACAGGTAAAGCATTAGACAATATCGATCTTTTCAAAACTGCTGCTCGATAATATTGCAAAATAAAAATCAGTGAAATTAAGAGGGTGTGAACGTGCCACAGTTTTTCTTAAACAAAAGATTAATTGTTTTGTTAGTTAGTATTATTCTTCTCGTGGCATTGATTGGAATCTCATTGAAAGAACGGAACAGTTTAACATGGCCAGAGCAGTTTGTTAAAGACACTGTCGGTGTTGTAGAACGTGTATTCCAAAAGCCAGCGAAATACGTAGCTGGATTCTTCGAAAATGTAGAGGATGTAAAGCGCACGTATGAAGAGAATAAAGAATTAAAAGCAAAATTAGATAATTATGCAGGTCTATCAGGGAAAGTAAAACAATTAGAAGATGATAACAAGAAGTTACAAGAGTTAACTGGAAAAAAGGAGTTGCTGAGCGATTATACTGAGATTCCAGCTACTGTTGTTTCTCGTAGTTCAGATAAATGGTACGATTTAATTGGAATTGATAAAGGGGCACAGCAAGGAATTAAAAAAGATATGGCTGTTATGACTTCACAAGGTTTAGTTGGACGTGTGAAAAGTGTATCTCAGTTTACATCATCAGTAGAGTTATTAAGCTCTATGAGCCGAACAAATCGTGTATCTGCTATTGTACAAGGGCAAGAAAATATCTTTGGTTTAATTGAAGGTTACGACAAAGAAAAACACTTACTTCTTTTCACAAAGATTGGTTCTGATGCAAAAGTAGAAAAAGATCAAATGGTTGTAACATCTGGACTAGGTGATATTTTCCCGAAAGGTCTTGTAATTGGGAAAATCGTTGATGTACAACCAGATGCATACGGCTTAACAAAAACAGCTTATGTAAAACCTGCCGCTGATTTAAATGACGTAGAGCATATTATGGTTGCTAAACGTAAAAAGCCTTCAGCGCCATTAGAATAGGAGGGAGAGAAGAGATGATGAAGATTTTAAAAAGAGCAGCTCTTCCTCTTTTGCTCCTTTTTGTGTTTCTATTTGAAAATATGTTTGCTACCATTGTTCCAACAAATGTGTTTTGGAAAGAGAGTATAGCAGCACCGCATTTCTTTATAATCGTCTTATGTTTTATTACAGTGTATTATAGTCCGGTCCAAGGGATTTATTACGGACTATTATTTGGTTTCTTATTTGATACCGTATACACAGAACTTGTCGGTATATATATTTTTGCTTATCCGATTTTAGCTTATTTAGTTTATAGTGTGATGAAAGTACTGCAATTGAATTTATTTATTGTTGTTTCCATCATATTAGCTAGCGTTGTAGCACTAGAGTATTATGTGTATGGATTTTTAACTTTGTTGGGACGTACTCATATGCCAGCGTATGTCTTTTTCACAGATCGTCTCCTTGCTACTTTATTGTTAAATGCTATTTTCTTGTTGATAGTTTGTTTCCCACTGAGACGATATATATTGCGTCTTTCAAAAGCGATGGAAGAAAAAGAAAAAAGGATTTTCTAATTTTATGTCGAATTGAATCGGTGGGGTGAACTTTAGTGGAAGAAAAAAAGCAACAAAATGTAACGATAAAAGGGACAAAAGATGGGATAACGCTTCATTTAGATGATTGTTGTTCATTCTCTGAATTGTTGATAGAATTAGACGAAAAACTTTCTACACATTACTACGATGGTGATGGACGCTCTTTAATTGAAGTGCATGTGAAAGTAGGAAATCGTTATTTAACAGAAGTCCAACAAGAAGAGATTCGTACGTTAATTCGTAATAAAAAGAATCTTGTTGTGGATTCAATTAAAAGTGATGTTATCACTAAAGCAGAAGCAATAGCTTGGAAAGAAGAAACAGAAATTGTCCCTATTTCCAAAATTGTTCGCTCTGGACAAGTTTTACATGTAAAAGGAAATTTGTTGTTAATTGGAGATGTTAATCCAGGCGGAACGGTTATCGCTGGGGGGAATATTTTTGTTGTAGGATCATTAAGAGGAATTGCACATGCTGGGTATTATGGGGATTCGGATGCTGTAATCGCTGCATCTGTTATGAACCCGATGCAACTTCGAATTAGTGATGTGGCAATGCGGGCTCCGGA
Organism: Bacillus sp. CH_48; assembly: GCF_038008465.1. NCBI lineage: Bacteria > Bacillati > Bacillota > Bacilli > Caryophanales > Bacillaceae > Bacillus > Bacillus sp. CH_48. The sequence continues at coordinate 2,519,569 of NZ_JBBOZF010000001.1, forward strand.
AGAGAAAGAAGACGGAGCGGAGGCGGCAGAATGTGCGTATATTAATGAGAACAATCACATTGTTGTCGATCGCCTGCAACTTCTCACTCATCTTAGACCTAATTTAACAAAGTTAGAAAGGGGAATTGTATAGCTGTGGGAGAGGCAATAGTAATTACATCTGGAAAAGGCGGAGTAGGTAAAACTACAACGTCTGCGAACATTGGTACGGCCCTAGCGTTATCTGGAAAGAAAGTGTGCTTAATTGACACAGATATCGGTCTTCGAAATTTAGACGTAGTAATGGGGCTGGAAAATCGTATTGTATTTGATCTTGTTGATGTCGTTGAAGGGCGTTGCCGTTTACCTCAGGCTCTTATTAAAGATAAACGTTTTGATGATCTTTATTTATTACCTGCAGCACAAACGAGTGATAAATCAGCGGTAACACCTGAACAAATGGATGAATTAATACAAGTATTACGTCAAGATTATGATTACATATTAATTGATTGTCCTGCGGGGATTGAGCAGGGATTTAAAAATGCGGTAGCTGGTGCGGATAAAGCAATCGTTGTTACGACGCCAGAAGTATCCTCAATGCGCGATGCGGATCGTATTATTGGGCTTTTAGAAAAAGAGGATATTGAACCACCAAAACTTGTTATTAACCGTGTACGTAGTCATATGCTTCATGAACAGGATATGTTAGATGTTGATGAAATTGTACGTACATTGTCAATCGAGCTTCTTGGTGTTGTCGAAGATGACGATGAAGTTATTCGAGCTACAAATACAGGTGAACCTGTGGCGTTGCAACCAAGCGGAAAAGCAGCGTTGGCTTATCGTAATATCGCAAGACGCTTGTTGGGTGAGAATGTACCATTACAAGCATTTGAACAAGAAAAGGTATCGGTATTTGCAAAGGTAAAAAACTTCTTTGGAATCCGTTAAAAGCACTTCGCACATATGCGAAGTGCTTTCTTTTTTCTTCACACGAATATCTTTCTTTCTTAGCTCATACACATGTACAAACTGTATACAACTGTTTCTATTGAAATTAGCTTACGGAAAGAAAGGAGACAGTATGAAGAATAGACGCGTAGAAGAAATTAAAAAGCGGATTGCGAAAAGGAAGGCCGAGCAAGAAAGGATGGAGGAAGAGCAGTATTTTACCGGAGGGAATTTTGGTAGCGAAACAGTATTTATTGAAGAAGGAGAAAAGGAAATTCACCCTTTATTTCGAAAGGAAGTCTTTTTCTTCAAAGTTTTATTATCAGCAATATTAGTTCTTTCGGTTGCTATTTTATATAAGAATGCCCCGTCTTCGTTCGATGGTGCTAAAGCTGTTACAGAAAAAGTGATGAAAGAGGAATTTCAGTTTGCTACTGTAGCGAAATGGTATGAAAAGCAATTTGGAAAACCGCTTGTATTTTATTCACCGAATGAGAAAAAAGAAGGAAGTATTCAGCAAAAAAATTATGCAATTCCTGCTTCTGGAAAAGTAATGCAAGGGTTTCAAAAAAATGGCCAAGGTGTATTTGTCCAAACAGCTACAAATGCAACGGTTGAGTCAGTGAATGAAGGATTAGTTGTTTTTGCGGGTAAGAAAGAGGAACTTGGAAATACAGTTCAAATTCAACATGCAGATGGTACGGAGTCATGGTATGCAAATTTAAACGATATGTCAGTGAAATTATATGATTACGTTTCAAAGAAACAAAAAATTGGAACGGTGAGTAATGATACAAATGATAAAAATGGAAAGTTTTATTTCGCGATAAAAAAGAATGAAAAATTTATTGATCCGATCCAGGTGATATCATTTGATTAAATATAGGGACGTCTTAACGAAAATTTCCGTGCATCCATTATTTTGGGTTATCATTGTCATTGGTATTTTTACTGCACGTTTTAAAGAATTAATACTGTTATTTTGTATTGTTCTTATTCATGAACTTGGGCATGCTCTTGCAGCAGCGCACTATAATTGGCGTATAAAAAAAATTCAGCTTTTGCCGTTTGGTGGCGTGGCTGAGCTTGAGGAACATGGTAATAAGTCGTTGAAAGAGGAACTTGTTGTCGTAATTGCAGGACCGATTCAACATGTTTGGATGATGCTAGTAGGTTATATATTATTTGAAGCCGGTTGGCTGAACGCGGATTTATATTATTTCTTTATGTGGAATAATATAATTATTTTAGCGTTTAATTTACTCCCTATTTGGCCGTTAGATGGCGGGAAAGTATTGTTTAATATACTATCATATCGTTTTCCTTATTTACAAGCACATGGAAAGATGATGAAATTGTCATGTGTTTTTTTTGGTGTAATATTAGGATGGCAGTTACTCTGGAATAGCAATAATATTATGATGTGGGTACTACTCATGTTTTTGGCAGTGTCGTTATATCAAGAGTGGAAACAAAGACGGTATGCCTTTATGCGTTTTTTATTAGAACGTTATTATGGGAACAAAAGAGGAATTGAAAAGATTGCACCTATTGAAGTGCAATCAGAAGATCATTTATATAAGATATTCACAAAATTTCGTAGAGGATATAAGCACTCTATTATCGTCCATGGAAAATATAAAGAACATTACACATTAGATGAAAATGAACTGCTCTATGCATATTTTACTGAAAAACGAACAACTTCATCAGTTGAAGAATTAATCGGTTAGTGTTGACGATAGCACTAACCTTTTATTATTGTAAAAGCAAAGAAGATTATAAAGTGAGGAAATAATTTTGAAAACGTTATATGTGAATTACGCTGGATCGGAAAAGCGCGTTGCAATTGAAGAGAAGAAAAAAATTGTTGAGTTTTTATGGAAACGTAATGAAGAGCAAGAGATTGTTGGGCATATTTATGCCGGACGTATCGTAAGAACAATCGCTGGAATGAACGCAGCATTTGTAAACATCGGTTTAGAAAAACATGCGTATCTTTCATACGATGATGTACCATCTTGTTATCGTATACATGAAGGGCAAGCGATTCTCGTACAAGTTGTAAAAGAGGCAATTGATACGAAAGGGCCTAAATTGACAGCGAATATAGAATTTACCGGGAAATATGTCGTTTATATGCCGTTTGATGAGATGCGCGCTGTTTCTCGGAAAATAAAAAATAATAAAAAAAGACAACAGTTACTCCAAATTGAGGTAGAAGGAACAGGGGGTTACATTTTCCGCTCTGCTTCTGAAAAAGGAGCGATTGAAGAAATACAAGCTGAAATGCAAATGTTACAGCAGTTATATGAAGAGCTAAAAAGAAAAGAGGGCCAAGGAAAGGCGCCGTTATTACTTCATCGACCGGCCACCTTTTTAGATCGTGTATTCCAAGAGAATCCGATTGAAACAATTGAAAAAGTAGTTGTAGATACAAGAAGTATAGTAAAAGAATTAGAGGGGAAGATTGGAAAAGAAAAAGTATCTTTTTATAATGAAAAATCTTCAATGTTTAACCATTTTGGAATAGAGCGTGAAATCGAGAAAGCACTTCAAAAAATTGTATGGCTCCCGAATGGTGCTTATTTAATTGTGGAACAAATGGAGACGATGACTGTAATTGATGTGAATACGGGCAAGTTTACTGGAAAACAGAATTTACAAGATACAGTCCTTCGTACAAATGAAGTGGCAGCTGAAGAGATTGCACGTCAATTAAGACTGCGTGATATCGGTGGTATGATATTAATTGATTTTATTAATATGAAAAGAAGAGAAGATAAAGAAATGGTAAGAGAATGTCTCATGGCTGCTATGCAAAATGATCGCACATATACAAGAGTGCTTGGGTTTACAGAGTTAGGGATTTTAGAGATGACACGTAAACGTAAGAAACATTCTTTACGCGACGTATTACTAGAAGAATGTGTACCGTGCAAAGCGACGGGGTATATGATGTCATATGAGACAATTGCGTATGAGTTAGAGAGAGAGCTAATTACATATGGCAATATAGAGGATGAGGCAGTATTAATCGCTGCACCTAAAGACTTGCAAAAACAATTTTTGCAAAAAGAATTACAAAAAAATATTCCATTTGAAATTTATTTCAAAGATGATATGATCGAAAAGTATGCAATTGTCCGTTTTGGAAGTAAAACAGAAATTGTAGAGCGGAAAAAATAGTTAGCAGAACATTTATTGACAACCGTCTATGATTCATGATAACATCTTTATGTTATAGTTTATAGCACCTAAACGGCTATATGCTACAACCGCACAAGACAGGTTCCCTAAAGGCATATATGTCTACCTCGTTTTTGGCGAGTCTTAGTAATTAAGAGGAGGTGCAAGTATGTACGCAATTATCGAAACAGGTGGAAAACAAATTAAAGTTGAAGCTGGTCAAGCAATCTACATTGAAAAATTAGATGTTGAAGCTGGTGAAACTGTTACTTTTGACAAAGTTCTTTTCGTTGGTGGCGAAAACGTTAAAGTTGGTAGCCCAGTTGTAGAAGGTGCAACAGTTACTGCGAAAGTTGAAAAACAAGGTCGCGCTAAGAAAATTATCGTTTTCAAATACAAAGCGAAAAAGAACAATCGTAAGAAACAAGGTCATCGTCAACCTTACACTAAGCTAGTTGTTGAAGCTATCAACGCTTAATCCAGGTTAACATGATTAAAATTACGATAAGTCGCACGAAATTAGGAAGTATCCAATCATTTAAAATGACTGGACATGCCGATTATGCGCCACATGGACAAGACCTTGTCTGTGCTGGAACTACAGCGGTTGTGTTTGGTTCTATAAATGCAGTGGAAGAACTTTGTAATGTGCAGGCAACTATTGAACTCGGAAGTGATGGCGGATTCTTAACGTATGAATTGCCTAATGATTTAGACGTTCATACAGTAGAAAAAGCACAGATACTTTTGGAAGGATTGGTTGTTTCGCTTAAGACGATCGAACTTGATTACGGAAAGTATATCCGTTTAATAGAAAAAGTGCAGGAGGTGTAACGTATGTTAAGATTAGATCTTCAGTTTTTCGCATCTAAGAAAGGTGTAGGTAGTACAAAGAACGGTCGTGACTCTCAGTCAAAACGTCTTGGTGCTAAACGCGCAGATGGTCAAACGGTTTCAGGTGGTTCAATTCTTTACCGTCAACGCGGTACAAAAATTTATCCAGGTGTTAACGTTGGTCGTGGTGGCGATGACACTTTATACGCGAAAGTTGACGGCGTAGTACGCTTTGAGCGTCTTGGCCGTGACCGCAAACAAGTGAGCGTATATCCTGTTGCTCAAGAAGCATAAGAACTCACGGAAAACTCTAACCTGAGTGCAGGTTAGAGTTTTTCTATATTAAGGGGTATCTAAATGAATGAAAAATGGACAATTATAGATGCATTGCGCCATTCAAGACATGATTGGCTCAATCGTATGCAGATGGTGAAAGGAAACCTTTCCCTTGGAAAAGTGGAAGAAATTCATAGTCTCATCGATCGTTTTGTCCAAGAAGCGAGACAAGAATCCAATCTGATGGGGCTATCAATGCCTTTATTTTCAGAGTGGATTTTAACATATAATTGGAAACAGCAGCCGTGCTTATTGGAGTACGAAGTATTAGGGGAATTACATAACTTATCTCACTTAGATGAGACTGTATGTACATGGACGAATCAATTTTTCTCGATGCTTCAGCATAGTTTAGACGTATATGTTGAAAATTATGTTTGTATCACAATTGAATGTGACGCGGATAATGCTCGTTTCTTTTTTGATTTTCGTGGTAAGCTAACGAGTGTAGAAGAACTACAGAATTGGCTTGCGACCCAAAACAATAAATGGTATTCCATTTCTTATACAGTGCGAGACGAAGAAGTCTCAGTTATATTACAACCAATTGAAAAAGTGTGGTGAAATAATGTTTGTAGATCAGGTCAAGATATATGTAAAAGGCGGCGACGGTGGTAACGGTATGGTTGCGTATCGTCGTGAGAAGTATGTTCCTAAAGGTGGCCCAGCAGGTGGCGACGGCGGTAAAGGTGCAGATGTTGTTTTCGTAGTTGAGGAAGGCTTACGTACATTAATGGACTTCCGCTACCAACGTCATTTCAAAGCTGATCGCGGTCAGCACGGAATGAGTAAAGGTCAGCACGGACGTAAATCTGAAGATTTAATCGTAAAGGTTCCACCAGGAACAATAGTAAAAGATGAAAAAACTGGTCAAATTCTTGCCGATTTAGTAACGCATGAACAAACTGCTGTAATCGCAAGAGGTGGCCGTGGTGGCCGTGGTAACTCACGTTTCGCAACAGCTACGAACCCAGCACCAGAAATCGCTGAAAACGGAGAACCAGGTCAAGAACGTGATGTCATTCTAGAACTTAAAGTACTAGCAGATGTTGGACTTGTTGGATTCCCAAGTGTAGGTAAATCTACATTATTATCTGTTGTATCATCAGCACGTCCGAAAATTGCAGAGTATCACTTTACAACAATCGTTCCGAATCTTGGTGTTGTTGAAACTGGTGATAACCGCAGCTTCGTGATGGCTGACCTTCCTGGACTAATTGAAGGCGCACATGCTGGCGTTGGACTTGGACACCAATTCTTACGTCATATCGAGCGTACACGTGTAATTGTACATGTTATTGATATGTCTGGTTTAGAAGGCCGTGAGCCATATGAAGATTATGTTACAATTAATAATGAATTAAAAGAATACAATATGCGTTTAACAGAGCGTCCGCAAGTTGTTGTAGCAAACAAAATGGATATGCCAGATGCAGAAGAGAACTTACAAGCATTTAAAGAGAAAGTGGGAGACGAAGTAAAAATCTTCCCAATTTCAGCTGTAACGAAACAAGGTGTTCGTGATTTACTATTTGAAGTAGCGAACTTATTAGAAACAACACCAGAATTCCCAATGTACGATGTTGTCGAAGAGTCTGAAGCAAGTGTAATGTATAAATTTGATGCTGAAAGTCTTAAATTTGAAATTACACGTGAAAGTGACGGCACATTTGTTATTTCTGGTTACGATATCGAGAAGACATTCAAAATGACAGACTTCTCACGTGATGAATCTATACGTCGTTTCGCTCGCCAAATGCGCGGAATGGGTATTGATGAAGCGCTTCGTGCACGTGGTGCAAAAGACGGAGATATTGTAAAAATTCTTGAATATGAATTTGAATTTATCGATTAAGACTGCCGAAATATGGCAGTCTTTTTTTTATCCCACTATTTGCCCGTAGAACCTCCACTGATTAAAGTATCACTTTATATTGCAATAGTTAGATTATTATAGGGAAAAATCCCCACTAATTAAATTTTCAATTTATAATGGAAAAAGGAGTAAATGTAGAAGAATTCTTTTATGGGGAGAAAAAGAACATGTATAAAATATTAATTGTAGAAGATGATGAGAAAATTGCGGGAATATTAGAGGAGCATTTAGAAAGGTATGGCTATCAATCATTTAGAGCAAGTGATTTACGTCATATAAAAGATGAGTTTGTAAAAATAAATCCTCATCTTGTGTTACTTGATATTAACTTACCGTACTTTGACGGTTTTTATTGGTGTCGTCAAATTCGTACTGTATCGAATGCGCCGATTATTTTTGTTTCTGCAAGAACAGGGGAAATGGATCAAGTGATGGCGATTGAAAATGGCGGCGATGATTATATTACGAAGCCATTCCATTTAGATATCGTAATGGCAAAGGTGAAGAGTGCGCTTCGCCGTGGCTATGGAGAGTATGCCTCTGCTGCTGAGATTGATTGTTTAGGTGTAAATGGACTGTTGTTATTCCCGTCCCAGCATATCGTTGAGTGGCAGGGACAACAAACTGAACTGACAAAAAATGAGTTTTACTTATTAGAGTGTTTAATGAAACAGGTGAATCAATATGTAACGCGTGAAGAACTGTTAGAAGCTCTATGGGATGAAGTAGCATTTGTGGATGATAATACATTAACCGTAAATGTAAAACGTGTAAGGAAGAAACTAGAAGAGCTAGGCATTAAAAATGCAATTGTAACGAAACGTGGATATGGTTATGCGCTTCTTACGGAGTGGGGCGAAGGGCATGAAGGTTAAAAATTACCTCGTGGATCGCTTTCCTTTAATTCTTTCTTATATTGTTAGCCTTTGTTTATTTGGGCTCGTTTTGCAGTTGCAAAGTCTTTTAGAAAAGAAATCCATTGATTGGAGTACGTGGTTATATGGACTTTTATTAGGAACAGTTGTGTTTACTGTATACCTCATTTACGATTATCGAAAACGGAGTGTGTTTTTAAAGAGGATCGAAAAGTACGTTACTGGCGGAAATACATTACATGACTCTTTACTTATTGATGAATCTTATACATCAGAGCAAGAAATGGTCGTTGAATCTTTTACGTTATTAAGACAGCAATATATGAATGAAATTCATAAACAGCATGCGAAAGAGCAACAGCAAATGATATTTATGAACCAATGGATTCACCAAATGAAAACACCAGTATCTGTTATTGAATTATTGTTGCAGAAGTTTGGCAAAGAGCATCGTGAGGCAAGAGTAACAGTTGAAAGTATCCGTGAAGAAAATAACCGTATACTAAATGGGTTAGATTTAGCGTTACATATGGCAAGACTAGAGCAGTTTGCGAAAGATTATAAGGTAGAAGTAGTAAATGTTATAGATATCGTGCGAGGTATTATTAATGAAAACCGAAAATCCTTCATTCAATCGTCTGTATTCCCGAAAGTGATGTTTGAAGAAGATACTTGTATGGTTGCATCTGATAGAAAATGGCTGAGCATTGCTATAGGTCAAATTGTTGTAAACGCAATCAAGTATACCAAAATTTCAGCGGTAGAGAAAAAAGAAATTCAATTTCAAATTGAAGAGAAAAATCAAAAGGTGTTATTACATATTAAGGACAATGGAATTGGTATTCCAGAGCAAGACGTAAAGCGCATATTTGACCCATTCTTTACGGGAATAAATGGACGTAAAACGAGAGAAGCGACTGGGATGGGCTTATATATTACGAAGGAAATTTGCGATAATTTACATCATGGAATGTATGTTCAATCGGCTGAAGGAGAAGGGACAACATTCACGTTCCAATTTGCAAAAGATGAAGAATATCATACATTGATGAGAAAAATGACAAAACTGTAAGATAACAAAACGTTTTGTAAGGGAAATCACTCGTTTCTTTTTCTTATTTTTCTTATAGTAAATGTAAGAAGAAAACACATAGGGGGATTAGAAATGAGTGTTCTTGAAGTAAAAGGATTAACGAAGGTGTACCAATCAAAAGGTTCAGTAGCGACGACTGCTTTAAACGATATAAATTTTAAAATAGAAGAAGGCGAATTTGTAGGGATTATGGGTCCTTCGGGAAGCGGGAAAACAACGCTTTTAAATTTATTGGCGACAATTGATAAGCAAACTTCAGGTCATGTGCTTGTAAATGGGGAAGAAATTAATCAAATGCGTGCTGCAAAATTAGCGGAGTTTCGCCGTACACATTTAGGGTTCATCTTCCAAGATTTTAACTTACTTGATACGTTATCTATTAAAGAAAACATTATTTTACCACTTGTAATGGCGAAGAAATCTGTAAATGAAATCAATGCGAAAGTACTGGAAATTGCGAAGTTTTTAAACATCGAAGAAATTTTAAATAAAAAAGTATACGAAGTATCAGGCGGACAACAGCAACGTGCAGCAGCTGCGAGAGCGATTATTCATGAGCCTACGTTAATTTTAGCAGATGAGCCGACTGGAAACTTAGATTCGAAGTCAGCAAAATCATTAATGAGCGCGTTGCAAGACTTACATGAACAAAAGAAAGTGACAATTGCAATGGTAACGCATGATCCAGTAGCAGCGAGTTATTGCGAACGTATTCTATTCATTCGCGACGGAGAAATTTTCTCAGAAATACATAAAGGAAGAACGAAACAAGCCTTTTTCCAAGAAATTCTGGACGTACTTGCGATGCTAGGAGGAGAATATCATGAACTTTCGCCAGCTCGCGCTTAATAACGTAAAAGGGAATTGGCGTAACTATAAAGCGTTTCTTATAAGTAGTTGTTTATCGATTGTCGTATTTTTCATGTATGCTTCTTTTATTTATCATCCAGATGTCGTAAGCGGTAATATTAGTATGAGAAAGATGATTACAAAAGGATTAGAATCGATGAATTATATTGTGGTCATCTTCTCGGCACTCTTTATTTTATATGCAAATTCAACGTTTTTACGAGCAAGAAAAAAAGAGTTTGGTCTACTAACATTAATAGGCGGAACGAAATCGCAGCTCGGCCGAATGATTATATTAGAACAACTGATGTTAGGTGGTATTGCAATTGTAGTTGGTATTGGGGTTGGAATGCTTTGTTCAAAATTATTTTTCCAAGCGTTAAGCGTATTATTGAAAATAGATAAGACACTTCCACTCGTTTGGAATAGTAAAGCAGTTCTTATTACAGCTGGTGTATACTTTATTCTATTTTTAATCCTATCATTATTTAGTGTTTGGACAGTAGGACGCTTGCAAATTATTGATTTATTAAGAGAAGCAAGAAAGCAAAAAGTAGAGCCGTTTGCATTTACATGGTTAAGTGTAGTTGGTATAGGATGTATTATTGCTGCATATGTACTTAGCTTCCAAGTAACGTTTCTGAATTTCATCATCCTCTTTTTACCGGTGGTAGGACTGACAATTGGCGGAACGTATTTACTATTTACACAAGGTAGTACAGTTGTATTAAAAGCATTACAAAAAAGAAAGCAATCTTTCTATACGTATCCAAATATGTTTGTTCTTAGCAACCTTATTTATAAAATGAAAGATAATGCTCGTTTTCTATTTGTAATTTCTATTATTACGGCGATTGTATCCTCGGCAGTTGGCACGCTTTACGTATATTTTGAAAATTTGAGTGCGAAAACGGTAGAACTTACACCACATGCTATCTCATATGAGGAAAAGGGGTTAAATACATATAGCCTTATTAATGAAGAAAAGGTACAGGAGCTTGTGAAGAGACACGGGTTTGAAGATGCGCGAAAAGTAACATACATAAAACTACCAGTAACACAGAAAATAACGTTGTTTAATAGTGAACATGAAGTACCGATGACGATTATTTCAGAAAAAGAATATAATGCGGAAGTGCGTAAACAAAAGAGAGAGCAACCTTCAGAAATTCATAATGCAATGGGTAGTGCAACGATGGTTATGGTTGATATGTCAAATGAACTGATGAAGATAGATCGTACGAAACCGTATGAATTTACAATTAACGGACAAAAGCAGTCTGTTCAATTAAATGCCCCAACGCAGTATTCTGTTTTTAATGATAGTGAATATCTCGTTGTAAATGATCAAGATTTTGAGAAATATGCAAAACTCGTACCAGATGAAGAAAAGAGGAAATATTACGGTTATTATATTGAGGATTGGAAAAGTACAGAAGATCTTGTATTAGATTTGAAAAATGAAATTGCACCAGAAAAGCAAGGAGAATTGAGAAATTCAGTGTTTGCGTATAAGGATATAAGAGAAGGTGGAGCAATTACAATGTTCATCGGTTTCTTCGTAGCAGTACTGTTCTTCTTCTTCGCTTGTAGTATGACATACTTTAAATGGTTTAACGATAAAGAACAAGATCGTATTCAATTTAAATCGTTAAAGAGAATCGGTATGACAGATAAAGAAATTCGCAAAATTGCGATTCGACAAATGGGAGTTATCTTCTTTATCCCAATTTTAATCGGTTCCATTCATAGTGGAGTTGCTCTTCATACGTTAGGGAAAATGCTTTATATTGATTTGTGGAAATCAGGTGCGCTTGTAATTGGAGCATACATTTTAGCTTCTGCCATTTACTTTATGATCGCGCAAAGAGGATATTTAAAACACGTAAAAAGCTAGGGGAATCTCTAGCTTTTTGCCTATGTAGTAAGTTACAGGAGGACGATAGATGAACATTCGGCAACTAGCGCTGCAAAATATAAAAGGAAATTGGCGTAATTATAAAGTGTTTTTCTTAAGTAGTTGTTTTGCAATATTTGCTTCTTACGCATATATGTCTGTCATTGTGCATCCATATATGCAAGAGACGATGTGGTATCAAAACGTACGCTGGGGACTTATCATATGTAATGTTATAATCATTTCTTTTTTCGTCATATTTATTTTGTACTCTACTTCTATTTTCATAGAAGCACGTAAGAAAGAATTAGGGTTATATATGTTAATGGGAGCAACGAAGTCTAACGTAATAGGAGTGATTATGACCGAGCAAATTTTAATTGGGGTCTTCGCGAATATTTTCGGTATTGGGCTTGGTATGATATTTTTAAAACTCTTTTTTATGGTATTTAGTATGTTACTGGGGCTTCCGAAAGAACTGCCTGTCATATTTGACGTAAGGGCGATTGGTGTAACATTTATTACATATATAGTCGTTTTTATTCTATTATCTTTTATAAGTGCTTTACGTATATGGAATATAAAAATCATTCGGTTATTGAAAGAATTTCGAACAGATAAAAAAGAGAAGAAAACATCAAAGTGGCTCTGTTTATTCGGTTTTGCTTGTTTAGTGGGCGGGTATGCGTTGGCGCTACAAGTGACGATGGCTACGATAGCGATATACTTTTTCCCTGTGTCTATACTTGTCTTTTTTGGAACGTACTTTTCTTTCGCGCATGGTGCTACCCAAGTGTTAGAAATGATAAAGCGAAATAAAAAGATTATGTATACATATCCGTATTTATTTATAGTGAATCAATTGTCACATCGAATGAAGGAAAATGGTCGCTTTTTCTTTCTGATGTCTATGGCAACGACGTTTGTAGTTACAGCAACAGGTACGGTGTTCTTATATTTTTCTAGCATGCAAGATATGTGGCGAACTGGAGGGATACACTCGTTTTCGTACATAGAAAAAGGTATTTCTACTCATGAAGTCTTTGAAGAAGGTGCGGTTGAAAAATTACTGCATCAATATGAGTATGATGATTTTCAATATATGAGTTTTATTGGAGTGTATGCATCCTTTCAGTCTAATAAGGGAGAAACAACAATAGCACCGCTTATAAAAGAAAGTGAATATAACCAAGAAGCGAGGAAACAAAAACAGAAAACGTATCGTCCTAAAAAAGGTACAGTGACACTCGTTTATTATAATAAATACAATAATTCGAATGTATATAATCAAAAAGAGATTCAATTGCGAGTAATGAATCAACCATATCAATTCGTATTTAACGGTCAGAAAGAAGGTGTTCAATTTAACCATCATCCCTCGTACATTAATGGTCTGTTCTTCGTTATGAATGATGAAGATTTTGACAGTATAGCAAATCAGGTTCCTGATTCTGAAAAAATGATATATAGAGGCTACACATTACCAAATATCGAAAAGACGAAGAAATTAAATGAAGATTTACGGAAACATATGAAACAAGATAATAATGCATTTCGAAGCAATATGGAGTTATATGTAAATATGAAAGAAGGCGGCGATATTACTCTATTTGTAGGCTCATTTATTAGTATATTATTTTTTCTTACTTCATGTAGTATCGTGTATTTTAAATGGTTCCATAATATTGCATCGGACCGAAAGCAGTATGGTGCACTCTCTAAACTTGGAATGACGAAGGAAGAAGTATGGAAAATTTCTCGTTGGCAATTATGTATGCTATTTTTTGCGCCAATTATAGTAGGGAGTATGCATAGTGCAGTTGCGTTATATACGTTTCATAATACGCTTTTTATGGATGGATCATTAAGAAAAGTAGGTTTGTTCATTCTGTTTTATATCGCAGCATGTATCATTTATTTCTTCTTCGCTCAAAGAGAATATAAGAAACATTTAGACTAGCGAAAGCTAGTCTTTTTTTAATATTCGAAATTTGCATAGAAGAATATAAAAAAGTATGGTATAACAGTAAGAAAACGAAAAAGAGGGGAAAAGACGATGATTCGAGTAGGATATTTAGGACCAGAAGCAACATTTACAAATATGGCGGTGAGTCGTTTTTTTCCGGAAGCAGAGCATGTACCGTATCGAACGATTCCAGATTGTATAGATGCAGCTGCAAATGAAAATGTAGACTTCGCAGTTGTACCGTTAGAAAATGCAATAGAAGGTTCAGTGAATATAACGGTTGATTACCTTGTACATGAGCAGCCGCTTTCCATTGTAGGAGAAATTACAGTACCAATTCAGCAGCATTTACTTGTACATCCGCAGTATGCAGAAGTGTGGGATGAAGTATATGCGGTGCATTCTCATCCGCATGCCATTGCACAGTGCCATAAATTTTTAAATGAAGAATTAAAAGGAGTAACTGTTCGAGATATGACATCCACAAGTGCCGCTGCGCAATATGTGAAAGAACATCCTGAAGAGAAAATTGCCGCTATTGCAAATGAAGCAGCTGCAGAAAAATATGGATTAACAATTGTGAGGCGTAGCATTCATACGCATAAAAATAATCACACACGTTTCCTAGTACTCCATAAGAAAAAGAAAGCAGTACTCCCGAATAACGGAGAGAACCGCGGAGAGAAAACGACGCTTATGATAACGTTACCTGCAGATTATGCAGGTGCCCTATATCAAGTGTTATCAGCTTTCGCATGGAGAAAATTAAACTTATCAAAAATCGAATCGCGTCCGATGAAAACAGGTCTTGGAAATTACTTTTTCTTAATCGATGTCGATAAAGCGTATGATGACGTATTATTGCCAGGCGTAACGATGGAACTTGAAGCACTCGGTTTTTCTGTTACTGTGCTGGGGAGTTATTCTTCTTATTGGTTGTAAAGGGAGCTGTTGTTAAACTTGTTTGAAATGAAAAGTTGTTTATCGGTTTGAGGCAGAGTAAGCTATCGATTCTATTGGAGTAAGTGATGTAATTAAGCTAGCAAAATAAAGAAGCCGTCCTAAAAGATATTTTAGGACGGCTTTCTGTTAGGAATAGGTCACTCTTTTGTCGTGTTTTTAGTACGCATCATTACAACTATTATAATAATAGGATTCATCATTGTTCGAATTACCGCAGCAAATACAATTCGTTTGTTGTATTAATAGATTAAGTGTAGATGGAGCTACAGTATCTGAGAAAGTAATACTCAAAACATCTTCTACTAAAAATGTTTTAATATCTCCTGGTGTTAAGGTAAATGTAAGTGGAGAGCGATGGTTTAATCTTGCAATTGTTAATCTAATCGTTGTTGCAAATGCAGGACTGAAACTAAATTTAATAAGTGTCTTATTATGATTTTTAGTGAAGTTTTCAAATACAGTTCGAGGAATTCCAGTTGTTATATCAAGATCTTGAGGGGTATCTTCCGTACCGAAAATAGTATAGTTCTGTATAAAACAGTTAGTTGAATCTGAATTTGAAGAATTACATGGATGATCATTTTTCTTATAATATTTTTTTCCATTTTTTAAGAAGTAATCTGCCATAACTAATCACTCCCTTCATATATAAGGGTTAAAGGTTGTCCATATATAATATGAAATATATTTTTATATGTTTGGACGTGAAGGAAGAGAAAATAAAAATACTCCCATTAGATAAACAGATTTTTATTTTTTATCTGTCTACCTAATGGGGAGCATATCAGAACTTAATACTGTTTTACCTGGTGGGATTCTTTATTTTAACTTCACAAGACGCTCTTCTAACTGACCACGCCAAATATCAGCTAGTTCTGGAACAGCAAGAATTTTTTCTATGCCATCTTTATCTTTTCTATTATGAAAATAGATTTCGTTAGAGAACAACACAGAAATATTGCTCGGTTGACGTTCTAGTAATGTAATTTTAGAATCTTTACGTACAGTACCTTCTTGAAGAACACGGCATAGGTAGCCAGTAAATCCAGTTGCTACAATGCGCGGCAAAATGCCAGGAATACCGAGGCGTTTTGAAATAGTGCTACAAGGTACTCTTGCTTGTGTCACTTGAATGATTGCTTCACCTAGTTGATATGTATCTCCGATGCAAACATCACGCTCTAACATATTTGTTACGGTAATGTTTTCGCCAAATGTGGAAGCTGGAAGCGTAGTTTGAAATTCCTCTTCCCATAGTGCGTAATGCTCGTGTGGGTATACACAAACAGCTCGATCAGGACCGCCATGATGTTTTAAATCTGCTACGTCATCGCCGAGGAATCCATCTTTTGAGAGGAAAGCTTCTTCTGTAAGTTCCTTACATATACCAGTAATCATTTCTTTATCTTCGCTATATTTCATTTGTTTCGGTTTGCCAATGCTAAAGTGAACGAGTTTAATTCCCATAAGTGATCTCCTTTACGATTGATTACAATATTATAGCATTAAAAAAGCACAGAGAATTATAAAAACTCTGTGCTTTACATTAATAAACGAGAAATCCTGCTTTATCCAGTGCCTTGCAAGCAGCATCTAACTTTTCTTTAGAATCGGCCTCAATTGTATGTAAGTGAATACCATCTGTTAGTTGCGAAAGGTAAGAAGCATTTGTGTTTTCTATTTTTTGTAAATATTGTTCTACATCAAAGCGATTACTTACCATAATAGATGCTGTTAAATCGCCGTATACAGGATGCTCAACTTTTACGTCTTTAATCGTAACACCGTGATCAACAAGCATTGTAAGTTCTTGACGTACTTCTGCTGGTTTGTGCTGGCATACGATTACGCGTTCAAAAGCTTGTTGTTTCTCTTGTGGCTTTAAATATAAATAGCCTTGAGCAGTCGCAATAATTGGTTCGTTTCGTGCTTTAAGTAAGGAAATATCTTGCACGATAACTTGCCTACTTACGTTTGTCTTCTTCGATAGTTCATTTCCAGATAACGGCTCATTTGCAGCGAGAAGCCACTGGAGGATAAGCTGTCGTCTTTCTTCACCTAAAATCTTTTTTTGTTCATTTTGTTTCATTATGATTTAACACCTCTATAAAATTGATTTCCAATTGTGTGTAGTGCATGAATAGTAGTATCAATTTGATCTTTCGTTGTTTGTTGTCCGAAAGAGAAGCGGACATATTGTTTGGCCTCTTCATACGTTTTTCCAATTGCAAGCATGGTTTTCGAAGGTTCTTGTTTACCGACTTGGCAAGCACTTCCGGTGGAAATGGCAATACCATGACGATTACATTCTAGCATAGTATATTGACCTTCTATTCCTTTTATTGTAACCCCAACAATATGTGGTAAACAAGAAGTAGAATGACCTTCTACTTCAATTTCTAGCGGAAGTGTTTGTATTTGCTCTAAAAAGTAGGATCGTAACTCTTTAAAACGTAAACTTTCTTCCCATTGAGTTTTTAATATATTTTCAGCAGCTGTTAAAAAAGATGCGATGCCGGGAACGTTAACTGTACCTGGGCGAAATCCTTTTTCGTGAGAAGTTCCTGGAAATACTTGTTCCCAGCGAGATTGCGGATTTATGTAGCAAGCGCCGACACCTTTTGGTCCGTATATTTTATGTGCTGAAACAGAAAGACTATCAATCCCCATCTCAAAAACATGGATAGGCAGTTTACCAAACGTTTGCACACAATCCGTATGAAATAAAACATTATATTTTTTCAAAATTGCCCCGATTTCTGTAATGTTTTGAACGGTTCCGATTTCAGAGTTTCCATGCTGTATACTTGCTAGCACAGTATCTTCTGTAATAGATGCCTCTAAATCTACTAAACAAATGAGTCCGCTTTTATCAACAGGAATTTCAGTGATCGTATAGCCTTTTGATTTTAGAGATTGAAAATAACTTCGAATGGATGCATGTTCCATAGGTGTCGTAATAATATGCTTCTTATTTCGGGCATTTAGAAGTGATTGGATCGCAAGATAGTTTGATTCTGAGCCACCGCTTGTGAAGAATACTCCTTGTTCTTTTCCACCAATCATTTCCGCGAATGTTTTTCGGCAAACTTGTAATAAAGAAGAAGCCGTTCCTCCAATGTCATGTAAACTTTGTTCATTTCCGAAGTATTGAGAAGCTGCTTTCATATATGTTTGTAACGCTTCCTCGCTCATAGGTGTAGTAGCTGCATAGTCAAGATATATCATCATGTAAGTTCCTCTCTCTAGTAAGAGTTACATTTCTTTTACTTTTTAAATGGTAGTGAAAATAAGAATTATAAAAAAACTCTTGTCATTATTTTAAAACTATGTAAATATAGGTGTCAAGACAGTTGAAAAGTGTAAAGTAGGAGGCAACAATTATGCCAAGTGCAGATGTCTTAATTATTGGAAGTGGCGTTGCGGCACTTCGTGTTGCAAAAGAGATTTGTCACGAAAAGAATGTGATTATTATCACAAAGGAGACGAAACGTAATAATAATACACATTTAGCTCAAGGTGGAATTGCCGCAGCGGTAGCTACATATGACAATCCTAATGATCATTTTGAAGATACGTTAGTAGCAGGGTGTCATTATAATAATGAAGAAGTGGTCCGTTATTTAGTCGAGGAAGGGCCGAAAGAAATTAATAACCTTATTGAAAGAGGAATGAAATTTGATGGAGATGAAACAGGTCCTCATCTTGGAAAAGAAGGAGCGCATCGAAAACGTCGTATTTTACATGCAGGTGGCGATGCAACAGGAAAGAATTTATTAGAGCATCTTATTCAAGAAGTAGCTCCATACGTTACGGTAGTGGAACAGGAAATGGTGCTCGATTTTATTATAGAAAAAGATAAATGTGTTGGGGCTTTAACTCGTAACAATAAAGGAGAACTGAAACGTTACAATGCAGATTATACGGTGTTAGCTTCAGGCGGTATTGGCGGTTTATACGCCTTTACTTCTAATGATGAGACAATTACAGGCGATGGACTTGCAATGGTGTACCGTGCAGGCGGAGAGCTTGTAGATTTAGAGTTTATACAATTTCATCCGACGATGTTATACGCGGGTGGGCGTTGTTCCGGCCTCGTGTCCGAAGCTGTTCGCGGAGAAGGAGCTGTTCTTATAAATGGAAAAGGGCAGCGTTTTATGATGGATATACATTCCGAACAGGATCTAGCGCCTCGTGATGTAGTCGCAAGGGCTATTCATGAACAGCTACTTGCGGGTGAAAAAGTGTACTTAAACATCGAAATGATTCAAAACTTTGAACAACGCTTTCCGACCGTGTCATCGATATGTAAAACAAATGGAGTCGATATAAATAAAAAACTTATTCCAGTCGTGCCCGGTACTCATTTTCACATGGGCGGCGTGAAAACGAACTGTGATGGAGAGACGTCTATTCCGAACCTATACGCAGTCGGTGAAGTAGCTTGTAATGGGGTTCATGGTGCAAATAGATTAGCGAGTAATTCATTATTAGAAGGTCTTGTGTTTGGAAAAAGAATCGGACGACACATTTTATCTAGAGAGACAAAAGAAAAGGTGAGCATGCTAGCCGAAAAGGAAGCGAAGTTTATCGTTCTGAATCATTTACCGACGAAAGAAGAAATACAAAAATGCATGATGAAATATGTTGGGATTGTGCGAACAGAGCAAAGTTTATCTTATGCGAAGAGATGGCTTAGTAAGTACGGTGTTCGAAATATGATATTACAACATGATGTTCTTACGAATGAAGAGATAACACTTATTAATATGTTAACGGTTTGTGAGCTTATAGTTGTGTCAGCTCTGCAAAGAGAAGAAAGTATTGGTGGGCATTACCGGAGTGATTATCCAGATAGAAATGTAGGAAAGAAAGAGATTGTTCGAGTAAAGAGAAAACTACAACTTGTGTGATGAGGGGAAGAGGGGCTTTATGAACACGATAAAAGTGAAAGAAGCATTAAATCGATTTTTTTTAGAAGATATAGGAGAAAGAGATGTAACATCTCAGCTTATTTTTCCAGATAACTTGCTTTCAAAAGGAACGTTTCTTTCGAAGGATACAGGGGTCTTTGCAGGACGTTTAGTAATTGAATCGGGATTTAAATTAATAGATGAGAGAATTGAAGTAGAGCTTCATAAAAAAGATGGGGATCTTGTAGAAAAAGGCGAAATCATTGCAACTGTGCAAGGTCCAATTGCATCGTTATTAACAGCAGAGCGCGTTATATTAAATGTTATCCAGCGTATGAGCGGAATAGCGACGATGACGCGTAAAGCGGTTCTTGCTTTAGATAGCAGCCATACACGTATTTGTGATACGCGAAAAACAATGCCGGGGCTACGTATGTTTGATAAGTATGCAGTCGTGTGCGGAGGAGGATTTAATCACCGTTTCGGTTTATATGATGGTGTCATGATCAAAGACAATCATATTGCCTTTGCGGGTTCTATTACGAAAGCTGTTACATCGCTGAAAGAAAAATTAGGACATATGGTGAAAGTAGAAGTGGAAACAGAAACGGAGGAGCAAGTGAGAGAGGCTGTAGCGGCTGGTGCGGATATTATTATGTTTGATAACCGTACGCCAGATGAGATTAGAGAGTTTTCAAAGATTGTACCAAGTGCCATCGTTACGGAAGCATCAGGAGGCATTACAATTGAAGATTTATCGAAATACGGAAAAACAGGGGTAGATTATATTTCACTTGGAGCGTTAACACATTCAGTGAAAGCACTTGATATTAGTTTCAATATTGAAGGATAAGGAAAGTGGCTTAGAGGGGGGAGAAAGGAATATGAGTATTTTAGAAAAAGTGCAACCAATTGAAACGATGTTACCGGAGCGTTATCACAAGATGTCAAAAGAAGATATGGAAAAGCGTGTTCATGAAATTAAAGAAAAAATGGGAAAAATGTTATTCATTCCAGGACATCATTACCAAAAAGATGAAGTGGTACAATTTTCAGATGCAGCAGGGGATTCACTTCAGCTTGCGCAAGTTGCAGCGAGCAATAAAGACGCAAAGTATATTGTGTTTTGCGGGGTGCACTTTATGGCGGAAACAGCAGATATGTTAACGACAGATGATCAAATCGTTATTTTGCCAGATATGCGTGCAGGATGTTCGATGGCAGATATGGCAGATATTGAACAAACAGAAAGAGCGTGGAAAGAGCTCACGAAATTATTTGGAGATACGATGATTCCGTTAACGTATGTGAACTCTACAGCTGCAATTAAAGCGTTTTGTGGTCGTAACGGAGGAGCAACAGTAACTTCTTCTAATGCAAAGCAAATGGTATCTTGGGCGTTTACTCAAAAAGAACGTCTCGTCTTTTTACCGGATCAACATTTAGGAAGAAATACAGCGTACGACTTAGGTATCCCGTTAGATAAAATGGCAGTATGGGATCCGCATACTGATTCTTTAGAGTACGATGGAGATATAGAAGAAATTCAAGTGATTTTATGGAAAGGTCATTGTTCAGTTCATCAAAACTTTACAGTGAAAAACATAGAGAATGTACGAAAAAATCATCCGGATATGAATATTATTGTACATCCAGAATGTTGCTATGAAGTTGTAGCTGCTTCAGATTATGCAGGGTCAACGAAATATATTATTGATATGATTGAATCAGCGCCATCTGGTAGCAAATGGGCGATTGGTACAGAAATGAATTTAGTGAATCGAATTATTCAGCAACATCCAGATAAAGAAATTGTTTCGCTTAATCCATTTATGTGTCCATGTTTAACGATGAACCGAATTGATCTGCCTCACTTATTATGGGCACTTGAAACGATAGAAAGAGGAGAAGAAATTAATGTTATTAGTGTAGATAAACAAGTAACGGCAGAAGCGGTTCTTGCATTAAATCGTATGTTAGAGCGTGTGTAAAGCAACGGTATTCCCGTTGCTTTTTTTCATGCACATAATCATAACGAGAACGAAATGGGCATACATTGTTGTGAAGAAATCATTGCGATTTTTTTATGCTTATTCCACTTCAAATGATATTGAAAATCGAAGAAGTGATGAAAGTGAAAAGAAGTTAACGTTATTTAGAAAGAGTTACTTCATGAGATTTGTTACTTATAGATAAGTTATACAGGAGGGGGAAAATTTGAAAATTCATATCGTGCAAAAAGGGGATACCCTTTGGAAAATTGCGAAAAAGTACGGAGTGGATTTTGATACGCTGAAACAAACAAATACACAACTTAGTAATCCTGATCTAATCATGCCAGGTATGAAAATTAAAGTGCCATCAAAGAGTGTTCATATGAAACAACAGGCTGGAGCAGGCTCAGCGCCTCCAAAGCAATACGTAAAAGAAGTGCAGCAAAAAGAATTTGCAGCAACACCAACTCCGCTTGGAATAGAAGATGAAGAAGAAGTTACGTATCAATCAGCACCAATTACACAGCAGCCAGCTATGCAACAAACACAAAAAGAAGTGCAAGTAAAACCGCAGAAGGAGATGCAAGTAAAGCCGCAAAAAGAAGTACAGGTGAAACCACAGAAGGAGATGCAGGTAAAGCCGCAAAAAGAGATGCAAAAAGAACAGCCAATTCAAAAAGAAAAACCAGTTGAAAAACCGTCTGTTATTCAAAAACCACCTGTGATAGAAAAACAAAAACCGGCGGAAAAAGAAAACACGAAGTTTTCGGTAAATGTATTACCGCAGCCGCCACAACCACCAATAAAACCAAAAAAGGAATATAAAATTTCAGATGTAATAAAAAAAGGAAGCGAGTTAATTGCTCCTCAAATTAGTAAAATGAAACCTAACAATATCATTTCTCCGCAAACGAAAAAAAACAATATAGTATCGCCGCAAGTGAAGAAAGAGAATGTAGGGAATATAATATCGCCGCAAGTGAAAAAAGAAAATGTAGGGAATATAATATCACCGCAAGTGAAGAAAGAAAATGTAGGGAATATAGTGTCACCGCAAGTGAAAAAAGAAAATGTAGGGAATATAGTGTCACCACAAGTGAAGAAAGAGAATGTAGGGAATATAATATCGCCGCAAGTGAAGAAAGAGAATGTAGGGAATATAGTGTCACCACAAGTGAAGAAAGAAAACGTAGGGAATATAGTATCACCAAATGTATCGAAAGAAAATGTAGTTATTCCACAAGTCATACCGCCAAATATTCAAATGCCAAATATAATGCCAATTATGGATAACAACCAACCACCAAATATGATGCCGATTATGGATAACAACCAACCACCGAATATGATGCCAATTATGGATAATAATCAAATGCCGAATATGATGCCAATTATGGATAATAATCAAATGCCGAATATGATGCCAATTATGGATAATAATCAAATGCCGAATATGATGCCAATTATGGATAATAATCAAATGCCGAATATAATGCCAATTATGGATAACAACCAACCACCGAATATGATGCCAATTATGGATAATAATCAAATGCCGAATATGATGCCAATCATGGATAACAATCAACCACCAAATATGATGCCAATTATGGATAATAATCAAATGCCGAATATGATGCCAATTATGGATAATAATCAAATGCCGAATATGATGCCAATCATGGATAACAATCAAATGCCGAATATGATGCCAATTATGGATAACAATCAACCACCGAATATGATGCCATATCAAATGCCGTATCAACAGCCTATGATGCCGCCGAATCCATATTATCAACAACCAAATCCATATCAAATGCCATATCAGCAAGGGGCGCCGTTTGGACCGCAATATACGTCTATGCCAAACACGAATATGATGCCAATGGATAATAATATGCCGCCGCTTGTGCAGGGTGAGGAAGATTGTGGATGCGGAGGAGAAAGTAGACTATATAGTCCACAACCAGGCGGTCCGCAATATGCGAATCCTTTATATTATCAACCAACTCAATCTGCATATGCACCACAGCCAGGAACGATGTATTATCAACCAGATCCACCAAATGTATTTGGAGAGCCCATTTCAGAAGAAGAGGCCGAAGAAGAAGTTTAAAAAGGCGGGAGTATTTCCGCCTTTTTTGCATGCGTGTTAATTAAGGAAATGAAGGGTTTTTATGAAGTGCTAGAAAATTCCCAGTGAAATATTAACAGTGTAAAAACCCTCTCTGTTACTCATCATAAGAGGGAGCTTTTCAGAAGAGAAGCTCATTCTAACAGAGGGGGTTTTTGTATTGAATACGAAAGTAAAAGTGATTGCTGCTTCTTTGTTAGTTACCAGTGCATTAGCTGCATGTGGTACACCAAAAGATAACAACGCAATGGATGGACGTAACTACAATTACGAGCGTACATCTTATAATGATACACACCAGTATCGTGATAATGTAACGCGTAATGATCGCTATACAGATTATGTAACATATAGAAATGGTCGTAACGATACAGGATATAACAATTATTACCGAGATGTAAATTACAACGGTCAAATTGCTAATCCACATCCAACACGTAATATTACAATGAATAATTCATACATTAACAATGATGGTAAAACAGCAGAAAAAATTACAAATCGTGTGAAACGTATGAATAACGTGGACCGTGTGTCTACAGTTGTATATGGAAACGATGTGGCGATTGCGGTAAAACCGCGTAATACAGTGACAAATGAAACGGCGATGGCGAACGAAATTCGTCAAGCTGTTGTAAATGAAGTTGGAAACAGAAATGTCTATGTTTCTGTAAGAAATGATATGTTTACTCGTGTCGATGCAATGAGCACACGCCTACGTAACGGTACAGTTACAAACGATTTTAATCGTGATATAGGAAATATGTTCCGAGACATTCGTTACGGTTTAACTGGTACTATGCGATAGCAAAACAAAAGAGGAAGGGATAGCCCTTCCTCTTCATTCATCGTTGTCTTGTAAACGACGTTTTTTAATAAAATAACTAACGGAGTAAGAAACTAAAAAGCATATGAGGAAAACACTACCTGTTAGAATAGCTTTAAATAGAGGTCTTTCAGGAATGAAAATGAGATAAATAATAGTAATAATAATTCCAATAAGAAGAGAGCGTAAAACAAGCTTGTAATAAGGGGTTAATTTTATTTCCTTTTCGCCTTCTTCTACATCGATTGAAACACTTAACTGTAAATAAGCAAGTAAAATACTCGTAAGCATAAATAATAGCCATAATGGAGATTTCGTAATTTGATCAATTCCTTCAGTGAATCCGATATAGCCTAAAATCTCAACTACCCCAATGTATTGAAAAAGAAAGGCCATACGTATGTTTTTTAACGTTTGAAGAATGAGACGTTCATCCTTTATTTTTTCACAATATTCATCCCCTACTTATTATGATTTCGCTTTTATATCTATTGTAATATATATTACAATTATCAATTTATAATTTACATAAAATAATTTGGATGAAAGAGGAAATAAGATATTTTTATAAACATGTTGCACTTATACTTTATTAATGTTATATTAACAAAGCGATGAGCTAATTTACGTAAGACGAGAGATATGCTTAAGTGCTAAACACGCGAATGTGGTCGCCTGGTCTCTCGCCGTAAACGCATCAAGACGCCTGCTTTGCAGGCGTCTTTCATTTTATATAAAAGTAAATGATACATGCAGATGAGGTAAATGCCTATCTGCATTTTTTATTTTTTCGAAAGAAATGTAATATGGATAAAACCCCCATTTCCGGAAAAACTACTAATGAAAGTTTGATTTTGCCTAGAAGAGGTGAACGGAAATGAAATGGATACTGATTGCGGTGCAAGCTTTCGTTATGATGTTTTGTTTCGTTTATGAAACGAATGTGAAGGCGGAAGGGCCAGTACCAGAAGTAACGAAAAAAGAACCCGAAGTTACAATTTTATTAGAGCGTATGTATGTTGATGGAGAAGTAAGTGAGGAAATACTTACAGAAAAAGTGGTGGATTTAGAAAAGTTTTTACAGCAGTATAAAGAATGGCAGCTCGTTGATCGTGATGATGTACAAATTGTATTGCAAAAGAAAGTTGATGATATTTCTCCGTTATTAAAAACGAGCGGTTATTTTGGCGTGTCAGAGGAAGGGATATTACAAATTTTCAAAGGTGTACCGAAAAGTGATAATGCGATTCACTCCTTCTTCCAAATTGATATGAAAAAGCTTGAGAGTTATGAGCGTGCGAAATTGAAGCGTGGTATTCGGATTAAATCAAAAGAAGGTTTTGTGAGAACGATTGAAAAAATGAAGCAATACGCAGTGCAAAATAAGAAAAAAAGCAGCTCATGGTGAGCTGCTTTTTCTTACTTATTCTTAGCTAAAATTTCTTTTGCGATTTCATCGATTAGCATATCTTTTCCGATTGGATTGAATGCTTTCGTATTGAAGATTTCGTTTGATACTTCATATACATGATTGTTTTTCACAGCTTTATTGTCTTTCCAAACGGCACTGTTTTTGTAGTCTTCGTAAACTTTATCAGCTTCGCCGCCAAAGTTTACAATAAACATTTGATCAGGTTGGAATGCAACAAGACCTTCTAGCGATACTTGCGCCATTGTTTGTTTTAAATCTGTACCTTTTGTTGCTGGAAGTTTTAAGTCATTAAAGATGATGTCACCGTATCCGAAGCTGCCGTATACGCGGAAGTTTTGTGGTGTAACTGCAACGAACATAAAGTTCTCATCTTTTGTTTTCTCTTTAATTTTTTTAGATAAAGAGTCTGCTTTCTTATCGTAGTCTGCAATCCATTTGTCTGCTTTCTTCTCTTCGCCAAATAGCTTACCTACTTCTTTAAATTTACCACGCCAGTCTTCTAAGTTTGTTTCTAGAACAACTGTAGGTGCAACCTTTTCTAGTTGATCATAAATTTTTAATTGACGGTTGTTTAAAATAATTAAGTCTGGTTTTAAAGCAGTAACAGCTTCTAAATCAACTTTAGGTGCCCAGTACCAACCTACTGCTTTTACTCCATCTAACTTATCTGTTAAGTGATTTTGGATTTTATCTTTATATGTATTTGCTGTACCAACAGGTTTGTGTCCAAGAAGTAATAGTTCTTCTGTTGATCCAGATAAGTCAACAATTCTCTTTGGATTTACTGGAATTGTTGCTTCACCTTTAGCATGTTTTACAACTTTTGTTTTCGGTTGTTCTTTTGCTTTCGATTCTTCTTTTTGAGAAGAGCAGCCAACGATAGAAAGAACAACAAGCATAATAGTAAATAAAATAAATAGCTTACGTTTCATCCTGATGTAACCCCTTTAATTAGTATTGATAATCATTATCGACCTCTGTATATTAAGGTGCTTTAACCTTTCTGTCAATGGAAAATAACAGAAGTTTCAAGTGGAGAACATTTGTTGGGGCAGTCTCGCTTTTCTATCATTAAATATGTTAAAATGGAATACATGATTTAAGAGGGAGAGATCGTATTTTGTTTGAATATGTTACAGGTTACGTGGAGTATGTAGGGCCGGAATATGTCGTAATTGATCATAATGGAATTGGTTATCAAATTTTCACACCGAATCCGTATGTATTTCAAAGAAGTAAGCAAGAAATCCGTGTCTATACATATCATTATGTGAGAGAAGATATTATGGCACTTTACGGGTTTAAAACACGTGAAGAGCGTTTATTATTTACAAAGTTGTTAGGCGTGTCTGGCATTGGGCCAAAAGGCGCTCTTGCAATTTTAGCTTCTGGTCAAACAGGACAGGTCGTTCAAGCGATTGAGCATGAAGATGAGAAGTTTTTAGTGAAATTCCCAGGCGTCGGAAAGAAAACAGCACGCCAAATGATTTTAGATTTAAAAGGAAAACTAGCAGATGTCGTACCAGATGCATTTGTTGATTTATTCTCAGACACAGAACGTTTTGATGAGAAGAAAGGTACATCAGCTGAGCTTGATGAGGCACTGGAAGCTCTGCGCGCACTTGGATACGCAGAACGCGAAGTTTCTCGCGTTGTACCAGAGTTATTAAAAGAATCATTAACGACGGATCAGTATATTAAAAAGGCACTTAGTCTTTTACTAAATGGTAAGAGGTGAGTATAATGGACGAACGTCTCCTTTCAGGGGAATCTGCATATGAAGATTCGGATTTAGAATATTCATTACGGCCACAGACGCTCCGTCAGTATATTGGCCAAGATAAAGCGAAACATAATTTAGAAGTATTTATTGAAGCGGCGAAAATGCGTGAAGAAACGTTAGATCATGTGCTTTTATATGGACCACCAGGTCTTGGTAAAACGACGCTTGCGAATATTATTGCTAATGAAATGGGCGTTAATGTTAGAACAACTTCAGGTCCGGCAATTGAAAGACCAGGAGATTTAGCTGCTGTATTAACAGCGCTTCAGCCAGGAGATGTATTATTTATTGATGAAATTCATCGTTTGCATAGATCAATTGAAGAAGTATTGTATCCTGCAATGGAAGACTTTTGCCTTGATATCGTAATTGGAAAAGGGCCTTCAGCACGTTCTGTACGCCTAGATTTACCGCCATTTACATTAGTTGGAGCAACGACACGCGCCGGAGCATTATCAGCGCCGCTTCGTGACCGATTCGGTGTACTTTCAAGGTTAGAGTATTACACAGTAGATCAGCTTTCTGCGATTGTTGAACGTACAGCAGAAGTATTCGAAGTTGAAATTGATTCGTTAGCTGCACTAGAAATTGCAAGGCGTGCTCGTGGTACACCTCGTATTGCAAATCGTCTTTTAAGACGTGTACGTGATTTCGCGCAAGTTCGTGGTAACGGAACGGTTACGATGGAAATTACACAAATGGCATTAGAGCTACTGCAAGTAGATAAATTAGGTTTAGATCATATTGATCATAAATTACTGCTTGGTATTATTGAGAAATTCCGTGGTGGTCCAGTTGGATTAGAAACGGTTTCAGCAACAATTGGAGAAGAATCTCATACGATTGAAGATGTGTATGAGCCGTATTTATTACAAATTGGCTTTTTACAACGAACGCCAAGGGGCCGAATTGTAACGCCGCTTGCGTATGAACATTTCGGAATGGAGATACCAAAAGTATGACGGAGATGCCAAAGCTGCTTATTACAGCGGGGATCTTACTCATTGTTGTTGGATTAGCTTGGAAGTTCATTGGAAGGCTTCCAGGCGATATTTTTGTTAAAAAAGGAAACGTTACCTTTTATTTTCCTATCATTACATGTATTGTGTTAAGTATTGTATTATCTTTTATTATGTATATAATAAATCGATTCAAATAAGAAATAGGTGGATATAGCTATGGATATAAATCTGTTTGATTTTCATTTACCAGAAGAACTTATTGCACAAGTCCCGTTAGAAGATCGTGAAACATCAAGATTAATGGTGTTAGACCGTGAAACAGGTGATATTGAGCATAAACATTTTACGGACATTCTTTCCTACTTACATGAGGGGGATTGTTTAGTTTTAAATGAAACGAAAGTTATGCCTGCTCGTTTGCATGGTGTGAAAGAAGATACAGGCGCACACATTGAAGTACTTCTTTTAAAACAAGAAGAGGGCGATAAGTGGGAAACGCTTGTAAAGCCAGCGAAACGTGTAAAAGAAGGAACTGTTATCTCTTTTGGCGAAGGAAAATTAAAAGCAACTTGCACAGGAACTGCAGATCAAGGTGGACGTCAGCTTGAATTTTCATATGACGGCATCTTCTATGAAATTTTAGATGAACTTGGGGAAATGCCACTTCCTCCATATATTAAAGAGACGCTAGAAGATCGCGATCGCTATCAAACAGTATATGCGAAAGAAATTGGTTCAGCAGCAGCGCCGACTGCGGGACTTCACTTTACAGAAGAGTTACTTGAGAAGTTAAAGCAAAAAGGCGTTCAGTTAGCATTCATTACACTTCACGTAGGACTTGGAACATTTAGACCAGTTTCTGCAGATACGATTGAAGAACACCATATGCACGCAGAATATTACCATATGTCTGAAGAGACAGCGGCATTATTAAATCGTGTAAAAGAGAATGGTGGACGTATTATTACTGTAGGTACGACATCAACTCGTACGTTAGAAACAATTGCAACAGATCATAACGGTAAGCTTTGCGCCGCTTCTGGATGGACAGATATTTTCATGTATCCGGGATATGAATTTAAAGCAATTGATGGTTTAATTACAAACTTCCACTTGCCGAAATCAACATTAATCATGCTTGTAAGTGCATTTGCAAATAGAGATAATGTACTTCATGCTTACAATGAAGCAGTAAAAGAAAAATATCGTTTCTTTAGCTTCGGTGATGCAATGTTCGTTGCATCTCACGCTAAAATGAGAAACAAATAAAAGGAGTAAGTTATGACAGCAATTCGTTATGAATTTATTAAGACATGTAAACAAACGGGTGCCCGTTTAGGTCGTGTGCATACACCGCACGGTTCATTTGATACACCAACATTTATGCCAGTTGGTACACTTGCGACAGTTAAGACAATGTCACCAGAAGAATTAAAAGCAATGGATTCTGGCATTATTTTAAGTAATACGTATCATTTATGGCTACGTCCAGGTCATGAAATTATTCGTGAAGCAGGCGGCTTGCATAAATTTATGAACTGGGATCGTGCAATCTTAACAGACTCTGGTGGTTTCCAAGTATTCAGTTTAAGTGACTTCCGTCGTATTGAAGAGGAAGGCGTTCACTTCCGTAACCACTTAAATGGAGATAAATTATTCTTATCACCAGAAAAAGCGATGGAAATTCAAAATGCATTAGGTTCAGATATTATGATGGCATTTGATGAGTGTCCACCATTCCCAGCTACTTTTGAATATATGAAGAAGTCTGTAGAACGTACAAGCCGTTGGGCAGAACGTTGCTTAAAAGCGCATGAACGTCCACAAGATCAAGGTTTATTCGGTATTGTACAGGGCGGGGAGTACGAAGAGCTTCGTCGTCAAAGTGCAAAAGACCTTGTTTCAATGGACTTCCCTGGTTACGCTGTAGGTGGTTTATCTGTAGGTGAGCCGAAAGATATTATGAACCGTGTACTTGAGTTTACAACACCACTTCTTCCAGATAATAAGCCACGTTACTTAATGGGAGTAGGTTCTCCTGACTCATTAATCGATGGTGCAATTCGTGGTATTGATATGTTTGACTGCGTACTTCCAACTCGTATCGCTCGAAATGGTACATGTATGACAAGTGAAGGTCGTCTAGTTGTAAAAAATGCGAAATTTGCAAGAGACTTCGGTCCGCTTGATCCAAATTGTGATTGCTATACATGTAAAAATTACTCTCGTGCGTACATTCGTCACTTAATGAAATGTGATGAAACGTTCGGAATTCGTTTAACGTCTTATCACAACCTTCATTTTCTGTTAAACTTAATGGAGCAGGTGAGACAAGCTATTCGTGAAGACCGTCTTGGCGATTTCCGCGAAGAATTCTTTGAACAGTATGGCTTTAATAAACCGAATGCTAAAAACTTCTAATACATAATTTAAAAGGAGGAACAAAAGATGAATGCAGGTATGATGAATATCGTTATGATTGTTGCGATGTTTGCGATTTTCTATTTCTTATTAATTCGCCCGCAACAAAAGCGTCAAAAAGCAGTTGCTCAAATGCAAAACGAATTAGCAAAAGGTGATGCTATCATAACAATTGGTGGCTTACACGGTACAATCGAATCAGTAGATGACACGAAAATTGTTATTAAATCTGGTGGTTCACACTTAACTTTCGATCGCAATGCGATTCGTGAAGTTGTGAAAAACTAATGTGGAAGGCCCTGCATGAAATGTGCAGGGCCTTTTTTAGTTACTTTGCTTTGACATATTTACACCGAAAATACCACCGAGTGTACTCGCCCCCATTAATGCTAATTGATAAAGTAATTGTGAGTTCGATAAAGTTTGAGAAAAGCCTAAATAGTTAACTAGAAAAACGAGTATAGTGAACGTGAGACCTGTTGTGAGACCTACTAGCCACCCTTTCCCCTGTGCTTTGTTGCCAGCAATAAAACCAGACATAAGCATAGATAAAAGAGCGAGTATAAAAATAGTAACGGCTAATGTCCCTTCGTTTATATTCGTAAACTTTAATAAAAGAGCCATAATCATGCTAGTAAGAGATGCGAGAATTAATAGTGTAGTAATACCGAATCCGATTGCAGTGGATAATTTTTTCGTTCCATCCATTTATACATTCCCCCTTTTTAATACAAGCATATTTTCCTTTTGTCTAAGTTAGACTAGTTTCTTTTTTATAGGGGAGTCTATACGTAAAAAAGGAGATGTAGAAATGGAATGGATATCAATAATTGGACGGACAATGCTTTTGTATACCATCATCTTAATTATTTTTCGTCTTATGGGTAAACGTGAGATAGGAGAGCTAAGTGTATTAGATTTAGTCGTATTTATTATGCTTGGAGAAATGGCTGTAGTAGCAATTGAAAATACCGATAAATCACTTTGGCATCAATTAATTCCGATGACTTTTCTTATGTGCATCCAAATTATTTTGTCAGTCATTTCCCTAAAGTATCAACGCTTTCGGCATTTAATAGAAGGTGAGCCGGCTATTCTTGTAAACGCGGGGAAGATTGATGAAAAGAAGATGAGAAAGCAACGTTATAATATAGATGATTTAATGATGCAATTAAGGGAGCAAGGAGTTGGAGATATTCGGGATGTAGAATATGCTATTTTGGAACCGTCTGGGAAGTTATCTGTCTTTCAAAAACAAAAAAATAAACAGGATGTATTGCAGTTTACTCTTCCTCTTATTATTGATGGAGAAATTCAATCTAGTCATTTACAAATGATTGAACATACAGATGAATGGCTTATTGAGAAATTAAAAAACTTAGGTTATAACGATGTGACACAAATTTTATACTGTAGTTTTCAAAACGGAAAATTTTTTGTTGATGTAAAAGAAAATTAGAGATTTATTCTTTGAAAGAGTAAGAATGATTAGTTTAACTAATAATCAGTGGAGATTACCCCACTGATTAAAGTTTCAACTTATTTCAAAAATGAAAGTTTACGAATGATAGGGAGACGACTTAACTCTTCTTTTCGAATGAGTTTGAAGGTGAAGAGAAGTACGATATAAACAATTGTTGTTAAAGTGATTTCCCATAATGTTTGTATGCCGAGGGAATGAGAGAAAATAATATATTTATGAATATAAAAACCGAAGGCGCCTGCGATACCGATGGCAAGTCCGCCGAAAATATAGTCTTTTGCGTAAATGGTAAATGTAATCTTTTTTAAAACAGTAGCGTAGTGAAGAAATGTTACTGTTACAATATTTGCAGCGATAGCGAGAGCAACTCCCATCATTTGAAATTCTGGCCTTGAGGCTAGTACAAAAATAACAATTAATTTCACGGTGGCGCCAATAAATGTATTCATCATTGCAGCTCTTGCTAAGTTTAAAGCTTGCAAAACAGAGGTCAGTGGACTTTGGAAATAATGAAATAAAAAGCAAGGTGCAAGAAGTTGAATGAATGCTGTTGCGCTGTCTGATCCGTACATAAGAGTTAAAACAGGAGAAGCGAATACATATAATATAACGACAGACCATCCCCCGGTAATTAATGAAATTCGAAGTGCTTGTTGTAAGCGGTGCTCCACTAATTTATGTTGTCTTTTTGCCATCGCTTCACTAATAGAAGGGACGAGCGCTGTAGAAAGAGCGTATGTAATAAAGGCGGGTAGTGATAGGAGCGGGAATGCATAACCGTTTAACATGCCGTATTGCTGGGTTGCAACAGAAGCAGCGACACCAGCGATTGCTAAGCTTTGCATAACGACAATAGGTTCAAAAAAATATGAAACGGAGCCGATTAAACGACTTCCTGTAGTGGGAAGAGCTATATCCATAAGGGAATAAAATGTTCCTTTGCTCTCCTTTACAGTAGTGAAAAATCCAGAGCGTATTGATAAATGTTTTTCGCGCTGAAATAACGTGAGTAAAAATAATAAGGATGCAACTTCACCGAGAACAGCTGATAACATAGCACCGGCTGCAGCATATTCTACGCCGTAAGGTAAAAATAATTGAATGCATATAGCGATGATGGTAATGCGGACAACTTGTTCTAGAACTTGTGCATAAGCGCTAGGTTTCATATTTTGTTTCCCTTGAAAGTAACCGCGCAAAACAGAAGAAATGGCAATAACAGGAACGACGGGCAAAATGGCTATTAATGGATAGTACGTTCTTTCGTCGGTTAATAATGTTTTTGCTAAAATAGGTGTGAGGAACATAATTCCGATTGTTAATATGATACTAATAACGGATGTAACAGCTAGTGATACAGTTAATATTTTTTTAACTCTTTGTTTATCGTTCACAGCTTCCGCTTCTGCTACAAATTTTGCGATTGCGACAGGAAGACCGATTTGTGTTAATGTAATTGCTAAAATGAATGTAGGAACGGCCATCATATAAAGACCAACGCCTTCTTCACCTAAAATACGTGCCATTACTATACGATTGATGAAACCGAGTATTTTTGTAATAAATCCGGCTATCATTAAAATAAATGCGCCTTTTAAAAAGCTTTGTCTCGTCATGTTCTTCTCCTACCTTCTCAAAATCAATGGAATGATTTACAATAATTTATATGCACGTACGAGACAAGAATGACAAGCATTTAAGAGAGTGAACTATGATAGCGCTCTTGAAAGTAGTTATTGCTGTCCATTAGAGCGGGATTAAAGCGACTTTTTCGTGCTGAAATAAGAAGGAGATGTTATAGATGTTAGATAAAGAGGCTTTGGTAGAATCATACCGCGGACAGTTACAAGTCGTTTTAGAAAGTAAAGTAGAAGAGTTTCACATGTTCGGTTACGACCGAGTGACAGATGATGATATTTGGAAGTTTCTCAAAGTGAAAAAGTGGAAAAAGATAGACAGTGATGTTAGATTATATGAATTGGTAAATGATGTATTAAGAGTAAGTGCTAATGAGTATATGACATATTTAACTGTTGAAGCGTACCAAGCGCCACTTTGGTCATTTGATGAGTACGAAAATAAATAACCGACTGCAATTGGTTTGTTCTTCCTTTTGCAGTATAATGATATGTATTGATAAAGAGGAAATAATTATGTCTAAGATTATATATAAAGGAGGTAGTGAAGAGGAAAATAAATGATGAAAGTCTAGGTAGTGTAAAAGCTTACCTATACAGCTAGTGATGAACTAGCAAAAATTATAGAAAGGAAGTCTACTAACTAGGCGTATGCACACGTATAAAAGTGAATCGTAAGAGATTTATTTAAAGTGTTAGTAGCAGAAAGAGGGTACATATGGCAAAGCGTGGTACGAGAATTGCCGCCTTTTTCCTCATCGTCTTATTAATCGGTGGAGTAATTGGTGCGGCGGGAAAAGACATAGCAAAAGGAATTAGTCTAGGACTAGACCTTCGCGGTGGTTTTGAAATTCTGTATGAAGTAAAACCAGCCAAAAAAGGTGATAAAATCGATCGAGACGTACTTGTAAGTACAGTAGGTGCTCTTGAAAATCGTGTCAATGTTCTCGGTGTAAGTGAGCCGAACATTCAAATCGAAGGGCAAGATCGAATTCGTGTACAGCTTGCTGGTGTACAAGATCAGCAAAAAGCACGTGAAATGTTATCAACACAAGCGAAATTAACATTCCGTGATGTGGATGATAACCTTCTTATGGATGGAACGGATTTAAAAGGCGGCGGAGCGAAGCAAACATTTGATGAGCAAGGCCGTGCGAGCGTAGGTCTTACACTGAAAAGCGCTGAAAAATTCCGTGCAGTAACTGAAAAAATTTCTAAAATGCCACCACCAACGAATTTAATGGTGATTTGGCTGGACTTTGAAGAAGGAAAAGATTCATATAAAGCAGAATCTGCAAAACCGAATCCGAAGTTCTTATCAGCAGCAACAGTAAGCCAAGTATTTAACCAAGCTGAAGTATCTATCGTAGGTGGAAACTTCACAGTTGAAAGTGCGAAACAACTTTCATCTTTATTAAATGCAGGTGCACTTCCTGTTGATTTAAAAGAAATGTATTCAACATCTGTTGGAGCGAAATTTGGTCAACAAGCATTAGATCAAACAATTTTCGCTAGTGCGATTGGTATCGCTCTTATTTTCTTATTTATGCTTGTGTATTACCGTTTACCAGGGCTTGTAGCTGTAATTATGTTAGGTCTATACATTTTCGTTACATTACTTGTCTTTAACTGGATGCATGCAGTTCTTACGTTGCCAGGTATTGCGGCGTTAGTGCTCGGGGTAGGTATCGCAGTTGATGCGAATATTATTACTTACGAGAGATTGAAAGAAGAGCTGAAAATTGGTAAGTCCATGATGTCAGCATTCCGAGCTGGTAACCATCGTTCATTAGCAACAATTCTAGATGCGAACGTTACGACTCTTGCAGCTGCAGGTGTGTTATTTGTATATGGTACAAGCTCAGTCCAAGGGTTTGCAACAAGTTTAATTGTAAGTATTTTAGTCGGTTTCATTACGAACGTATTCGGTACTCGTTTCTTACTAGGTTTACTTGTAAAGAGCCGTTACTTTGATAAAAAACCAGGATATTTTGGTGTGAAACAAAAGGATATTATTCCTTTAACAAAAGGTGTAGTACATCCACCAAC
Source organism: Bacillus sp. CH_48 (assembly GCF_038008465.1). Taxonomy (NCBI): domain Bacteria; kingdom Bacillati; phylum Bacillota; class Bacilli; order Caryophanales; family Bacillaceae; genus Bacillus; species Bacillus sp. CH_48. Next base: position 2,556,017 of record NZ_JBBOZF010000001.1, read on the forward strand.
GAAATTTGATCGTATTAACTTCGTAAATATCGGTCATAAATTCCTTATCTTCTCAATTGTAGTTGTAATTGCAGGTGCAATTATCCTGCCAATTTTCAAGTTGAATCTTGGTATTGACTTTGCAAGTGGTACACGTATGGACTTGCAATCAAAACAAGCAGTTACTGTGGCTGATGTTCATAAAGATTTTAAAGAGTTGAACATTGATGTGAAGGAAGAAAATATTGTACCGACTGGGGATGACAATAAAGGTTTCGCAGTTCGTACATTAGGTGTTTTATCAAAAGATGAAATTGCGAAAACAAAAACATTCTTCCATGATAAATATGGTACGGATCCAAACATAAGTACAGTTTCACCGACAATCGGTAAAGAGATTGCACGAAATGCATTTATCGCTGTACTAATTGCTTCTGCAGTTATCATTTTATACGTAAGTATTCGATTCCGATTTACGTATGCGTTATCTGCAGTGCTTGCGTTACTACATGACGCATTCGTTATGGTTGTTATGTTTAGTATTTTCCAATTGGAGGTAGACTTAACGTTTATCGCTGCAGTACTAACAATCATCGGTTATTCTATTAATGACTCGATTGTTACATTTGATAGAAACCGTGAATTATACAAACAGAAAAAACGAGTGCGCGATATAAAAGACCTAGAAGAAATCGTAAATGCAAGTATTCGCCAAACGCTTGGTCGTTCGATTAACACCGTATTAACAGTGTTACTCCCAGTAATTGCACTGCTTATCTTCGGTAGTGAGTCATTACGTAACTTCTCGTTTGCGTTACTTGTTGGATTAATTGTAGGTACGTACTCTTCTGTTTTCGTTGCTTCTCAAATTTGGTTAATGCTTGAAAACCGTCGTTTGAAAAGAGGTAAAAACAAGAAGAAGGTTGAGAAAGTAGAATCTGAACCGCAAGTATAGAAAAGATGATGTCTCTTTATGAGGCATCTCTTTTTTCGTTTGTGGATACAATAAGATAGCAACTTTTTAATGGGAATAATATGGAAGAAAGTGGTGGTTTTATCGCTGTTTTTGTTAAAATAAAATGATAGGTTAAGAAAAGAAGGGATTTTAATTATGGAAAAAGATGAACGTTTTAAACAGGCCGAGTTTGGTGCTATTGTCGGGATCGTTGGTAATATTATATTAGCAATTGTAAAGGCGGTAATTGGTTATATTGGGAACAGTAAAGCACTGTTAGCAGATGCGGTGCATTCTGCATCAGATGTAATTGGTTCGCTAGCTGTACTTTTTGGATTGCGAGCGGCAAAGCAGCCACCTGATGAAGATCATCCGTATGGTCATGGTAAAGCGGAATCGATTTCAGCGATTATTGTTGCGGTATTATTATTTATTGTGGGACTCGAGATAGCGATTTCGTCTATAAAAGCTTTTTCGCAGGAACTAGAACCACCGAAAGGAATTACGATTTTTGCTGTTGTTCTTTCGATTATCGTGAAAGAAGGAATGTTCCAATATAAATTCCGATTAGGGAAGAGGGTAAATAGTGATGCAATTATTGCAAATGCATATGAGCACCGTTCGGATGTATTTTCTTCAATTGCAGCTTTAATCGGTATTTGTGCAGCTATAATCGGTGGTAAGCTTGGTGTAGACTGGCTTGTATACGCTGATCCGATTGCAGGATTAGCTGTTTCACTTCTTGTTGTAAAAATGGCATGGAGCATTGGAGCGGAAGCAATTCATGCAACGCTTGACCATGTTCTTCATGAGGAGGATGTTATTCCGCTTAGAGAAGCAGTTCTTCAAGTAGATGGTGTGAAAAAAATTGGTTCTTTATATGCACGGGAGCATGGTCATTATGTTATTGTCGATATTAAAGTGTCTGTAGATCCATACATTACTGTAGAAGAAGGACACCGCATTGGAAAACATGTGAAAGAAATACTTATGAAACAAGAGAATGTACAAAATGTATTCGTACATATAAATCCGTATTCTCCAAATTAAACATCATTAACATTTTTGTATATAGATATTGCATCGTAGTTTGCATTATATTGTCACCCCTTAATCTGTCTTGTATAATAAACAGGTTAAGGGGTGATTTCGTGTTACAACCGAAGACGCGTTGGAAAGAAAAAGAATATAATGACGAGCGAGTGAGTGAATTAGCAAGTAAATTACAGTTATCGCCACTTGTCGTTTCATTATTCCTCGGTAGAGGACTAGATACAGAAGATAAGATTTTAGATTTTTTAAATACAGAAAATCAAGAATTTCATGATCCATTTTTATTAGAAGGAATGGATAGAACGGTAGAACGTGTAAATAAGGCGATTCAAAATGGAGAGCAAATATTAATATTTGGTGATTACGATGCGGACGGAGTAAGTAGTACGACGGTTTTATATCTTGCTCTTCAAGAATTAGGTGCAGAAGTAGAATTTTACATTCCAAATCGTTTTACAGAAGGGTATGGACCGAACGAAGAAGCGTTTCGTTGGGCGCATAGCGCAGGGTTCTCACTGATTATTACTGTCGACACTGGCATCGCAGCAGTACATGAAGCGAATGTAGCAAAGGAGCTTGGAATAGATCTAATTATTACAGATCACCATGAGCCACCGCCAGAATTGCCAGAAGCACTTGCGATTATACATCCGAAATTAGATGGCGGTGTATATCCGTTTCACTATTTAGCTGGTGTAGGTGTTGCGTTTAAAGTTGCGCATGCACTATTAGGCCGTGTACCAGAACATTTATTAGAGATTGCAGTAATCGGTACAGTAGCCGATTTAGTATCACTTCATGGTGAAAATAGGTTGCTAGTGAAACGCGGTTTAAAACATATGCGTATGACGAAAAATATCGGTTTGAAGGCATTGTTTAAAGTTGCTAACGTTTCGCAAAGTGAAATTACAGAAGAGAGTATTGGCTTCTCAATTGCACCGCGTATTAATGCGGTCGGGCGTTTAGAAGATGCAACGCCGGCTGTACACCTTTTATTATCAGATGATCCTGAGGAAGCGAAAGAGTTGGCCGAAGAAATTGATGAGCTGAACAAACTGCGAAAAGATATTGTAAAGCAAATTACCGAAGAGGCTATCGCTGAAGTTGAAAATAACTTTCCGCCAGAAGAAAACAAAGTATTAGTACTTGCAAAAGAAGGTTGGAATCCAGGTGTAATTGGGATTGTCGCTTCTAAATTAGTTGAACGTTTTTATCGTCCGACTATTGTATTATGCATTGATCCTATAAAAGAAACAGCAAAAGGCTCAGCGCGTAGTATTGCAGGATTTGATTTGTTTGCAAATTTATCAGATTGTAGAGAGTTATTGCCACACTTCGGAGGGCATCCGATGGCAGCTGGGATGACGCTACATATGAATGATGTAGATGAATTACGCCGTCGCTTAAATGAACAGGCAGATGCAATTTTAACAGAAGAAGATTTTATTCCAATTACAGCAGTTGATGTTTTTTGTAAAGTGGAGGATGTAACGCTAGCGGCAATTGAAGATATGCAGAAGTTAGCACCATTTGGTGTTGGAAATCCGAAACCACGTATTGCAGTGAAAGATGCAGAGTTAGAAAGTATTCGCGCAATCGGATCAGATGGCTCTCATTTAAAAATGGCTCTTCGTGATGGACAAGCAACACTGGATACAATTGGATTCGGTTTCGGTGCATATGCGAAAGAAATCTCTCCAGTTGCAAAAGTATCTGTAATAGGAGAAGCATCTATCAATGAATGGAATAATTTTAAGAAGCCGCAATTAATGGTACAAGATATTGCTGTAGAGGCGTGGCAACTATTTGATTGGCGTAGTATGCGTAATGCAGAAGCAAATTTAGCAGAACTTCCGAAAGAAAAAATAACAATGGTGTATTTTTCTGAAGAGGTATTGAATAAATTTTCTTTAGAGGACTATAAAGAAAAGCTTATGCATGCGTCAGAAGTAACGCATTTAGATGATCAATACATCGTGTTACTCGATTTGCCAAACGGAACAGATGAATTACGTGAGTTATTTAAAGTAGGATTCCCAGCGCGAATTTATACGCTGTTTTATCAAGAAAATAACCATCTATTTAGTACAGTTCCTACGAGAGAACACTTTAAATGGTACTATTCTTTCTTAAGCCAAAAAACACCATTTTCTTTAAGACAATATGGAGAACAACTATGTCGTCATAAAGGTTGGTCAAAAGATACAGTAAATTTCATGACACAGGTGTTTTTTGAGTTAGAATTTGTTACAATAAAAGATGGCGTCATTTTTATGGCAGACAAAAAACAAAAGCGTGATTTAATTGAATCGAACACATATCGTGAGAAAATGAACCACTTACAATTAGAAAAAGAATTGGTTTATAGCACATATCAGCAACTATATACATGGTTTGAAACGATTCGTAATCATAAAGAAGTAGAACAGTTAGGGTAAAGGATTTGTATTTACAAACCTTTTAGATCTGAGGAGGATTCAGAAATATGGATTTCAAGCAACATATCGCAATTGTACCGGATTATCCGAAAGAAGGTATTGTGTTCAAAGACATTACACCTTTAATGAATGACGGTAAAGCATACAAAGCAGCAACAGATGCAATCGTTGAGTACGCAAAAGAAAGAGATATCGATGTTGTAGTAGGACCAGAAGCTCGTGGTTTCATTATCGGTTGCCCAGTTTCTTATGCGTTAGAAGTAGGATTTGCACCAGTTCGTAAATTAGGGAAATTACCACGTGAAGTAATTACAGTTGACTACGGTAAAGAATATGGTAAAGATGTTTTAACAATCCATAAAGATGCAATTAAGCCAGGTCAACGCGTATTAATTACAGATGATCTATTAGCTACAGGTGGAACAATCGAAGCGACAATTAAGTTAGTTGAAGAGCTAGGCGGAGTTGTAGCAGGAATTGCATTCTTAGTAGAGCTTACTTACTTAGATGGTCGTAAAATGTTAGATGGTTACGATGTATTAGTATTAGAAAAATACTAATCACTATATAGGTAAAACTACGGTGATAAAAAGTACCCGTGAATCTCTTGGAGAGGAGCGGGTACTTTTGTATAATTGAACAAAAAATCATGGTGAAATGTCAGTAAAATCTTTTCCTTTTCACAATTCACAATCATTGGGTTATAATGATAGAATATAATTTATTCTATTAAATAAAGATAAAGTCAATTTTCAATAAAAGGTGATTCGATGGCAAATGAGCAGGTACTAACAGCTGAACAGGTACTCGAGAAAGCAAGTCAATATTTAGCGGATGAAGATATTGAGCTAGTGGCACGTGCCTATGAATATGCACGTGATGCGCATAGCGAACAATATAGAAAATCGGGTGAACCGTATATTATTCATCCGATTCAAGTTGCAGGTATTTTAGTTGATTTACACATGGATCCAGCTACGGTATCAGCAGGTTTCTTACATGATGTAGTGGAAGATACAGAGATTACGTTAGAAGATATTGAACGGGAATTTAACAAAGAAATTGCTATGCTTGTTGATGGTGTTACAAAGCTTGGGAAAATCAAATATAAATCTCACGAACAACAACAAGCAGAAAACCATCGCAAAATGTTTATTGCAATGGCTCAAGATATTAGAGTTATTTTAATTAAACTAGCTGATCGTCTTCATAACATGCGTACATTGAAACATTTGCCTCAAGAGAAGCAGCGTCGCATAGCGAATGAAACGTTAGAAATCTTTGCACCTTTAGCACATAGACTCGGAATTAGTACTATTAAATGGGAGCTAGAGGATACGTCACTTCGCTATTTAAATCCACAGCAATATTATCGTATTGTAAATTTAATGAAGCGTAAACGTGCAGAACGTGAAGAATATTTAGACGAAGTAATGACTGGTATTCGTGAGAAATTAAAAGAAGTTGCAATTCAACCTGAGATTTCTGGAAGACCGAAACATATTTACAGTATTTATCGTAAAATGGCACTGCAAAATAAGCAGTTCAATGAAATTTACGATTTATTAGCTGTACGTGTTGTTGTAAATAGTATTAAAGATTGTTATGCGGTGCTTGGAATTATTCATACGTGCTGGAAGCCGATGCCAGGTCGTTTTAAAGATTATATTGCAATGCCAAAAGCAAATCTATATCAATCTCTTCATACGACCGTAATTGGACCGAAAGGTGACCCACTTGAAGTGCAAATTCGTACGAAAGAAATGCACGAAATTGCAGAATTCGGGATCGCGGCACACTGGGCGTATAAAGAAGGAAAAACAGCAGAAACAACAGGTACATTAGAGAAGAAACTCACATGGTTCCGTCAAATATTAGAATGGCAAAATGAAGCTTCTAATGCAGAAGAATTTATGGAGTCATTAAAAATTGATTTATTCTCTGACATGGTATTCGTCTTTACACCGAAAGGCGATGTAATGGAATTACCACTTGGATCGGTTCCAATTGATTTCGCGTATCGTGTCCATTCGGAAATTGGGAATAAAACAATTGGTGCAAAAGTAAACGGTAAAATGGTGACGCTGGATTATAAATTAAAAACAGGCGACATCATTGAAATTTTAACGTCGAAACATTCCTATGGCCCAAGTCAAGATTGGGTAAAACTTGCTCAAACATCTCATGCAAAAAATAAAATTCGTCAATTCTTTAAGAAACAACGTAGAGACGAAAATATTGAAAAAGGCCGTGAACTTGTTGAAAAGGAAGTACGTGGTCTAGAGTATGAGATGAAAGAAGTATTAGCGCCTGATAACTTAAAACGCGTCGCTGAGAAATTTAACTTTGCAAATGAAGAAGATATGTTTGCAGCAGTTGGATATAGCGGAATTACAGCTTCGCAAATTGTTACGCGACTAACGGACAAGTTCCGCAAACAACGCGAAGAAGAAGAGATTGTTGAAGTTAAAGAAGTTCGTAAACCGATGAAAATTCGAAAATGGGATTCTGGTGTAAAAGTAAGCGGTGCTGATAATTTATTAATCCGTTTATCGAAATGCTGTAACCCAGTTCCGGGCGATGATATCGTTGGATATATTACAAAAGGCCGAGGCGTATCGATTCACCGCCGTGATTGTGTAAATGTTCATACAGAAGAAGCTGTAGAAAGATTATTAGAAGTAGAGTGGGAAGGTAGCCCTGAAAAAGAAATTGAGTATAACGTTGATATTGAAATTTCAGGTTACGATCGCCGTGGTTTATTAAATGAAGTACTGCAAGCTGTTACAGAGACGAAAACGTACATTTCAGCTGTTTCTGGTAGAAGTGACCGTAATAAGATGGCGACAATTAATATGTCAATCTCAATTCGTAACTTACAACATTTGAAAAAAGTAGTAGAACGCATTAAACGTGTTCCGGAAATTTATGCAGTACGACGCATGATGCATTAATAGGGAGTGTAGAAAGATGAGAGTTGTTTTACAACGATCAAAGAAAGCGTCTGTCACGGTAGACGGTGAGATCGTAGGACAAATTCCGTTCGGTTTAACATTACTAGTTGGCATTACGCACGAAGATACAGAAAAAGATGCAACTTACATTGCGGAAAAAATTTCAAACTTACGTATTTTTGAAGATGAGAGCGGAAAGATGAATCATTCTGTACTTGATGTAGAAGGACAAGTTCTATCTATTTCGCAATTCACATTATACGGAGATTGTCGCAAGGGGAGACGTCCAAACTTTATGGATGCTGCGAAACCTGACTATGCAGAGCGTTTATACGATTTCTTTAATGAAGAAGTTCGCAAACAAGGATTGCATGTAGAAACAGGGAAATTCGGAGCAATGATGGACGTTTCTTTAATCAATGATGGTCCGGTGACCTTAATTGTAGAAAGTAAATAGTGTTGATAAAAAAGAGAGGGTTATATAATCCTCTCTTTTTTATACATTGTTGTATGTTTTGTTCATTTATCATACGATTAATTTGAAGGGGAATAAAAGGAAAAGAAGGTGTAGTATGCTTCAAGAATTTAATATAGCTTTACGTTTTATGCTAGAGTTATGTATTCTTGGGATTGTTGGATACTGGGGGTTTCGAGTAGGAACAACAACAGCTATAAAAATTACACTTGCTATTATTATTCCGATTGTTGTTACTGCCATTTGGGGGTTATTTGGAGCTCCACATGCAGAATGGGAAGTAAAAGGTATATTACATGTATTATTAGAAATTATCGTATTTGGAGTAGGTGTTGCAGCATTATATCATTTGAAGCATCATATGCTAGCAAGTGGACTGGCTATTGTTATTGTTATAAATCGAATACTAATGTTTATTTGGAATCAATAGCAGTTTCGGTTATGTATAACTCTCTCATCAATATGGAACAATAAAAAGTAAAACATCCATATTGAATGTGAGGGATATACGTATGCGCATGAATGAAAAAGGGCATTCTGTTACAAATGGTGCAAATCAACTATTTAACGTGAATTTTCATGATTTTATTTCAAAAGAGCAAAACAATACTTCAATGGAGCTTGCTTCCGAGTTTGGGATTTCTCTTCAAGATGTAAAGCGTCTAAAGAAGCAGATTGAACGTTCTTAGAGCACTTGACAATCCTACTTAACAAACGTATAGTAATTTTATATTTACATATGAATATAACCGTTGATAGAGAAGAGTAAATGAGACACACATGGAAAGAGAAGGAATGTCTTAGGCTGAAAACATTTCTGCATGATGACTGATTGAATGACACTCTAGAGGTTTCAACTTGAACGGCATATATGCTTAGTAGGGATGAACGCATATTTAAGCGTTATTAAAAAAGTGGAAGCATACGTGCTTCAATTAGGGTGGCACCACGGGTATAATACTCTCGTCCCTACTGTTTAAACAGTAGAGGCGGGAGTTTTTTTATTTTTATTAAGATTAAAACAATTTGAGGAGGAACTGAATATGTCTATTCAAATCCCACGCGGAACGCAAGATATTCTTCCAGGCACTGTTGAGTTATGGCAGTATATCGAAGGGCAAGCACGCGAAATTTGCCGTCGTTACAATTATAAAGAAATTCGTACACCAATTTTTGAGCACACGGAGCTATTTTTACGTGGTGTTGGTGATACGACAGATATCGTACAAAAAGAAATGTACTCATTCCAAGATCGTGGAGAGCGCAGCTTAACATTACGTCCAGAAGGTACTGCACCTGTTGTACGTTCTTACGTTGAAAATAAAATGTTTGGTGATGCAACACAACCAACGAAATTATACTATATCGGTCAAATGTTCCGTTATGAAAGACCACAAGCAGGTCGCTATCGTCAATTCGTACAATTCGGTATCGAAGCAATCGGCAGTAATGATCCTGCAATTGATGCAGAAGTAATTGCACTTGCTGTTGAATTTTACCGCGGCATGGGCTTAAAAAATATTAAAGTTGTATTAAACAGTTTAGGTGATGCAGCGAGCCGTCAAGCACACCGTGATGCATTAATCGCACACTTTGAGCCACGTATCGGCGAATTCTGCTCTGACTGTCAATCTCGCTTAGAAAAGAACCCACTTCGAATTTTAGACTGTAAGAAAGACCGTAACCATGAATTAATGGGAACAGCACCATCTATTACAGAATACTTAAACGAAGATTCAGCAGTATACTACGACAAAGTTCAAGAACTATTAACGATGATGGATGTTCCATTTGAAAAAGATCCGAACTTAGTACGTGGTTTAGACTACTATCAACACACTGTTTTTGAAATTATGAGTGAGGCAGAAGGTTTCGGTGCGATCACTACATTAAGCGGTGGTGGCCGTTATAACGGACTTGTACAAGAAATCGGTGGACCAGAAATGCCAGGTATCGGTTTTGCAATGAGTATTGAACGTTTAATTATGGCGCTAAAAGCTGAAAATATTGAATTACCACTTGAACATAGCATTGATTGTTACGTTGTAGCGCTCGGTGAAAAAGCGAAAGACCATGCTGCAAAAGTTGCGTTCAATCTTCGTAAAGCTGGATTGTCAGTTGAAAAAGATTATTTAGATCGCAAAATGAAAGCACAATTTAAATCAGCAGATCGTCTAAAGGCGAAATTTGTAGCTGTATTAGGAGAAGATGAGCTGGATAAAGGTATCATTAACTTAAAAGATATGGCAACAGGTGAACAAGAAGAAGTAGCGTTAGATGTATTTGCTTCATACGTAGCAGAGAAATTAATATAGGGGGAACTTACAGTGGCTGAAAGAACACATGCATGTGGAAAAGTAACAGTAGAAGCTGTTGGACAAACAGTTCAATTAAAAGGTTGGGTACAAAAACGCCGTGACTTAGGTGGATTAATCTTTATCGATTTACGTGACCGCACAGGTATCGTACAAGTTGTATTTAACCCAGAAACATCAAAAGAAGCGTTAGAAGTAGCAGAAACAATTCGTAGTGAATACGTATTACACGTAGAAGGTACAGTTGTTGAACGTGGTGAAGGCGCAATTAATGACAATATGGCAACTGGTCGTATTGAAGTACAAGCAACAAAAGTAAATGTACTAAATGCAGCGAAAACAACGCCAATTATCATTGCTGATGATACAGATGCATCAGAAGATGTGCGTTTAAAATATCGTTATTTAGACTTACGTCGTCCTGTAATGTTCAACACATTCAAAATGCGTCACGACGTAACAAAAACAATTCGTAATTTCTTAGATACAGAAGAGTTTTTAGAAGTCGAAACACCAATTTTAACGAAAAGCACGCCAGAAGGAGCTCGTGACTATTTAGTACCAAGTCGTGTACATGATGGTGAATTCTATGCATTACCACAGTCACCACAGTTATTTAAACAGCTTCTTATGGTCGGCGGATTTGAGCGTTACTATCAAGTAGCACGTTGTTTCCGTGACGAAGATTTACGTGCGGATCGTCAACCAGAATTCACGCAAATCGATATCGAAGCTTCATTCTTAACACAAGATGAAATTTTAGATATGATGGAGCGTATGATGACGAAAGTTATGAAGGATGCAAAAGGTGTAGAAGTTAGTGCACCATTCCCTCGTATGAAATATGCTGATGCAATGGCTCGCTACGGTTCTGATAAGCCAGATACACGCTTTGAAATGGAACTAACAGACTTATCTGAGTTTGCAGCAGGTTGTGGATTTAAAGTGTTTACAAGTGCTGTAGAAAGCGGCGGACAAGTAAAAGCAATTAATGCAAAAGGTGCTGCAAGTAAATACTCTCGTAAAGACATCGATGCATTAACTGAATTTGTGAAAGTATACGGTGCAAAAGGTCTAGCTTGGCTTAAAGTTGAAGAAGACGGCCTAAAAGGACCGATTGCGAAATTCTTCGGTGAAGAAGATGCAAACGTGTTAATGACTACATTAGAAGCTACTGCTGGCGACTTATTACTATTTGTAGCAGATAAGAAGAGCGTTGTTGCAGATAGCTTAGGCGCACTTCGTTTACGTCTAGGTAAAGAGCTTGAGTTAATTGACGAAAGTAAATTTAACTTCCTATGGGTAACTGATTGGCCACTTCTTGAGTACGATGAAGATGCAGATCGTTACTTCGCAGCTCACCACCCATTCACAATGCCATTCCGTGAAGATGTTGAGCTACTAGAAACAGCACCAGAAAAAGCACGTGCACAAGCATATGACCTTGTATTAAACGGTTATGAGCTTGGTGGCGGATCACTTCGTATTTACGAGCGTGACGTACAAGAAAAAATGTTCAAAGCACTTGGATTCTCACAAGAAGAAGCGCAAGAGCAATTCGGATTCTTATTAGAAGCATTCGAATACGGTACACCACCACACGGCGGAATCGCATTAGGTTTAGACCGTCTTGTTATGTTACTTGCCGGCCGTACGAACCTTCGTGATACAATTGCATTCCCGAAAACAGCAAGCGCAAGCTGCTTATTAACAGAAGCTCCAAGCCCAGTTGCAGAAGCACAGCTTGAAGAATTGAACTTAAAATTAAGCTTGAAAGAAGAGAAGTAAGAATAGGGTCTAGATGGTTATACTATAACCGTCTAGACTTTTTTTGAGAGGAAGTTTAAAAAAGTCCGGTTCAGATGGAGGTCGCATCTCGTCGTTACTTCGCCAGTCCGGTGCTCGAGTAGTTAAAGCTACACTGCGCTCCTCTTGGCATAAGCGCCTCGAGCTGCTCGTCCCTCTGAATCCTCCTTTTTAAACATGTATTGAAAGGGAAGTTTAAAAAGTCCGGTGTACACTATGTTTTCATTTTCGAAATATGTATTTTTAGGAATTCTATAACTTTTTCTATACAAATAGTCGGAAAAACGCTAGAATACATGGTAGACCATTTTTGTAATAGGAGTGTAGAGCTGAATGTTACATCAATTTTCACGTAATGAATTAGCCTTCGGTAAAGAAGGACTTGAAATATTAAAAAATAGTACAGTCGGTATTTTAGGAATTGGTGGCGTAGGGTCATTTTCGGCAGAAGCGTTAGCACGTTCTGGCGTAGGACGTCTCGTATTAGTTGATAAAGACGTTGTAGATATTACAAACGTAAACCGTCAAATTCATGCTTTAGTATCTACTGTAGGACGTTCAAAAGTAGAATTAATGAAAGAGCGTATTGCAGACATTAATCCGGAATGTGAAGTAATTGGACTAGAAATGTTTTATACAGATGAAACATATGAAGAGTTCTTTAAACACGGTTTAGATTTCGTAGTGGATGCATCTGATACAATTACGTTCAAAATCCATTTAATTAAACAATGTTTACGTCGTAAAATTAAAATTATCTCATGTATGGGTGCAGCAAATAAAATGGACCCAACTCGTTTCCGTATTGCGGATATCTCTAAAACACATACAGATCCAATTGCGAAAGTAATTCGTACGAAGCTTCGTAAAGAGGGTATTAAAAAAGGTGTAAAAGTTGTCTTCTCTGACGAGAATCCAATCGTAATTCGTGAAGAAGTACGTAAAGAGATCGTACCAGACGAAAATGCAAAAATTCGTAAAGCGAAATTACCACCTTCATCAAATGCATTCGTACCATCTGTGGCAGGCTTAATTATGGCAAGTCACGTTGTACGTGAACGTATTAAAAACGTAGAAGTGAAACGTGTGGGGCAAGAATAAAGTGAAAGCATATATCCATTTTGGATATATGCTTTTTTATATGTATTAAAGAAATAAAAATATTTGCATTACTACTAGTTCAAATGTGAGCAAGGCTAGTAAGTAATGATTATATTTACCCAATCTATTTTGGGCGTTTCTTTGTATGACACGGAGGAATGTTATTGTCAATCTTTGTCGTTAAATCGATATCCTTTGTCGAATCGTTGATATATTGCAAGTTGTGATAGATATATTTGAAAAATCGTTGATATATTGCAAGTTACGATAGATATATTTGAAAAATCGTTGATATAATTTCAATTACCGATATATATGGTTCACCGAAAACAAACAAGGATGTCACTTTTTTAACTAAGTGACATCCTTGTTTTTAATTCTCTGCAGAATAAATAATATCTAAATTCCCGTTTTGATCGGTTTTGAAAATCGGGGCAATTTGATCTTCTTGCTCTTCGACTGAAACAAGTTTTCGAGCACGATCCATAATTCTAACAAGCATCGCGTAATCTTCTTCGATTGCTTGTTGTTTTTTTGTGAGTACCGCTAATTTTGCTTCAAGTTCATTATTCGTTTTTTGTAGGGAAGTGAGCTGATTTTGTAATACATCATTTTCAGTTTGCAACTTTGCGATTGAAGGGTTATTATGTTCCATGTTTTGCAAAAATGAGATGACATTTTGCATTGTAAGTTCCTGTTTACTTGGCGTAATATCTTCTGAAAACTCAGCATCGATTACGAGTTGTTTCGTTTTCGTGAACTGATCTTTTTCTATTTTAGCTTCAGAACGTTTTAATTCTTTACGTTGTTTTTTTGCAATCTGCACTGCATCTTCGTAATTCGCTCGTACTTCAGCATTCCATCTAAAGCCACAAGCTGCTGAAGTGCGGTTCAACGCATCGCCGACTTCATCAAATGCTTTTATTTGTGTACTTCCGCTGCGAATATGTCGTAAAACAGTTTCTGCTAAAAGGAGATCATCTTCTTTTGTCCATGCATCTTGACGTGTTTTCATAAGCGAAGCCTCCATAATGGTGACGTTTTCGTTTATGTTACCCTTTATTTTTCGTTTTATTCGAAGTTTGTAATCTTTCATAAACAGTAGAAAGTGCTTGCTCAAATTTCCCTGTCGTTTTCGGTTTATAATATTGCTTGTTTTTTATTTTATCAGGTAAGTATTGTTGCCTTACCCAGCCGTTTGGATGGTCGTGTGGATATAAATATCCAATGCCTCTTCCAAGTGATTCTGCGCCTTTGTAATGACTATCTTTTAAATGGCTTGGAATATCACCTGTTTGATCGTTACGTAAATCATGTAGTGCTGCATCGAGTGCTTTATAAGCTGAATTTGATTTTGGTGATAAGCATAGCTCGATAACGGCATTTGCAAGTGGGATGCGTGCTTCTGGGAATCCGACTCGTTCAGCTGATTCAATTGCAGCTAGTGTACGCGGTCCAGCTTGTGGGCTAGCAAGTCCAATATCTTCATAAGCCATAATAAGAAGGCGTCTGCCAATACTTTGTAAATCACCTGCTTCAATAAGGCGTGCTAAATAATGGAGCGCTGCATTTACATCACTTCCGCGCACTGATTTTTGAAATGCTGATAATACGTCATAATGAGCATCGCCGCCTTTGTCGTGAACGAAGCTCTTCTTTTGTAAGCATTCTTCTGCAATCTCGAGTGTGATTTCAGCCGCTTGATCGTCTGTAGTAAAGCTGGATAATACAGCAAGCTCAAGTGCGTTATAAGCGGAACGCATATCACCACCAGAGGCGTTTGCAAAGTGATGTAGTGCTTCATCTGTTATCGTTACAGCATATTCTCCAAGGCCTTTTTCTTTATCTTCTAAAGCTCTTTTTAACCCAATTAAAATATCATCTTCTGTTAGTGCGTGTAATTCGAAAATTTGACATCTGCTTCGAATAGCGGAGTTTATTGCATGGAATGGATTACTTGTCGTTGCACCAATTAAAGTAAGAAGTCCGCTTTCTAAATGAGGTAATAGAAAGTCTTGCTTTGCTTTATCTAGACGGTGAACTTCATCTAAAATTAAAACGAGGTGTCGATGCATCTTCGCTTCTTGTACGACAACTTCCATATCTTTTTTATTGTGAGTAACAGCGTTTAATAGACGAAACGGGGTACCGGTACTTCCTGCAATTGCACTGGCAATGGATGTTTTTCCTGTACCTGGAGGACCGTATAAAATCATAGATTGAAAATGATTTGCTTGGACCATTCGCCATAAAATCTTTCCTTCACCAACTAAATGCTGTTGCCCAATAATTTCTTGAATATTTGTAGGGCGCATTCGATGTGCGAGTGGTTGTTTCATTTAGACCGTCTCCCTTAACATATAATCTCGTTCTATCGTATCATTTTTTTCTATGGAATTTGAAATAGTATGCTGTTTTATGGGAAAAATGAAGATGAATATTTTCATTTTTCTTTCAATTGTAATAATTCCCGAGTTTTTCAATGTGATTTTATGTTATCATTTTGATACACAAGTTGAAATTTCTTATAATACTATATTATGCTATAATTTCATAGGATTTTAAATTGTGTTCTTTTTATAAATAAGATATAACCAATAGAAGTGAAAATTTGAAAAGAGGTGCAAAATAGATGAAGATTTCAACAAAGGGCCGCTATGGCTTAACAATTATGATCGATCTTGCAAAAAAGTTTGGTGAAGGTCCGATTTCATTAAAATCAATTGCGCAGGCGCATGACTTATCGGAGCATTACTTAGAGCAATTAATTTCACCACTTCGTAACGCTCGTCTTGTGAAGAGTACGCGAGGTGCATATGGCGGATATGTATTATCTGATCAACCAGCTAACATTACAGCTGGGGATGTGATCCGTGTATTAGAGGGACCGATTAGTGTTGTAGAAATGATAGAAGAAGAAGAGCCAGCACAGCGCCAGTTATGGATGCGTGTTCGTGATGCGGTGCAAGAAGTGTTAGATAGTACAACGTTAGAAGATTTAGTACGTTATGAGGAAGAAAATCACGGGGGCTATATGTTTTACATTTAATTCCTTGTGAAACGATTTGGAAAGAAGGAGATTTAATGGAACGCATTTACTTAGATCATGCTGCGACATCTCCGACTCACCCAGAAGTGGTCGAAAAGATGATTCCATATATGACAGAAATATTCGGGAACCCGTCTAGTATTCACTTTTATGGACGTCAAACTCGTCACACAGTAGATGAGGCGAGACGAGTGTGTGCACGCAGTATTCATGCGAATCCGAATGAAATTATATTTACGAGCGGTGGTACAGAAGCTGATAATTTAGCGCTTATAGGTGTAGCACGTGCGAACCGTCATAAAGGTAATCACATTATAACGACGCAAATTGAACATCATGCGATTTTGCATACGTGCGAATTGTTAGAGCGTGAAGGGTTTGAAGTGACATATTTACCTGTCGATGAAACAGGGCGCATTCGAGTTTCTGACATACAAAAGGCATTAACCGAAGAGACGATTCTTGTATCTGTTATGTTTGGGAATAATGAAGTAGGGACAATGCAACCAATTGTAGAAATAGGAAAGCTACTAAAGGAGCATCAAGCTTATTTCCATACAGATGCGGTACAAGCTTATGGTTTGGTAGAAATTGATGTGAAAGAGTTTGGTATTGATTTATTATCCATTTCAGCCCATAAAATTAACGGACCAAAAGGTGTAGGGTTCTTATACGCTGGTGCAAATGTGAAATTTGAGCCGTTATTAATAGGCGGAGAGCAAGAAAGAAAACGCCGTGCTGGTACGGAAAATGTGCCTAGTATTGCTGGGCTTCAGCATGCAATTCTTATTGCTGAAAAAACTCGTGAGCAAAAAAATGCCCAATATGAAGAGTTTAAAGATATAATGGTATCTGTCTTCAAAAATGAAGGCATTACTTTCGAGGTAAACGGAAACTTAGAACATCGCTTACCGCATGTGCTTAATGTAAGTTTTACAGGAATGAACATTGAACCGTTTCTTGTGAACTTAGACCTAGCTGGCATTGCAGTATCAAGTGGTTCTGCTTGTACAGCTGGTTCGATTGATCCATCACATGTATTAGTAGGGATGTTTGGAAAAGACTCCGATCAAATACGTTCATCCGTACGCTTTAGTTTTGGACTTGGAAATACGAAAGAGCAAATTGAAAAAGCGGCGTACGAAACAGTGAAAATCGTGAAGCGATTAACACAAAATTAGCATGGGAGGTGACATGATGAACAAACTACCTCACGAAACACGCGTTGTCATCGGAATGTCCGGTGGCGTCGATTCATCTGTAGCAGCACTTTTATTAAAAGAGCAAGGTTATGATGTAATCGGAATTTTTATGAAAAACTGGGATGATACAGATGAGAATGGTGTCTGCACAGCAACTGAAGATTACAATGATGTAATTGAAGTGTGTAACCAAATCGGTATTCCGTATTATGCAGTAAACTTTGAAAAACAATACTGGGATAAAGTATTTACGTACTTCTTAGATGAGTACCGAGCTGGTCGTACACCAAATCCAGATGTAATGTGTAATAAAGAAATTAAATTTAAAGCATTTTTAGAGCATGCAATTGCGCTTGGTGCTGATTATGTAGCAACAGGCCATTATGCACGCGTTGCTTATATGGACGGCGAATATAAAATGCTTCGCGGCGTTGATGACAATAAAGATCAAACATACTTCTTAAATCAATTAAGCCAAGAGCAATTATCAAAAACAATGTTCCCGTTAGGTGAATTAAAGAAACCGCAAATTCGTGAAATGGCGAAAGAAGCTGGCTTAGCGACAGCGGCGAAAAAAGATAGTACAGGTATTTGCTTCATTGGTGAGCGTAACTTTAAAGATTTCTTAAGTAACTACTTACCAGCGCAACCAGGTGTAATGCAAACATTATCTGGTGAAGTGAAAGGAAAGCATGACGGTTTAATGTACTATACAATTGGACAACGTCATGGACTTGGAATTGGTGGTAACGGTGATCCGTGGTTTGCTGTTGGGAAAAACTTGAAAGAAAACATTTTATATGTTGATCAAGGATTCCATAACGAACTTCTATATGGTGATGAAGTTATTGCTACGAATGTAGGATGGGTAAGTAACAAAGTAAAAGAAACAGAATTTAAGTGCACGGCGAAATTCCGTTATCGTCAAGAAGACAATAAAGTAACGGTTCAAATCGTTGATGAAAATACAGTTCGTATTCTTTGTGATGAGCCAATTCGTGCAATTACACCAGGACAAGCAGTTGTGTTCTATGATGGAGATGAGTGCTTAGGCGGTGCTACAATTGATGAAGTATACCGTAGTGGTAAGAAATTGGATTATTTAGGATAAATGAGAAGCCTCTGCCGATTAGCGGTTAGAGGTTTCTTTTACATAAAGCGAATTTTCGTTCGCTTGGAAAATACATTCTTTGTTATAATTTGTTGTAGAGGTGAAGGACATGTCAAACAAACTTGAAACAGGTATTCAATATATGCAAGAAGGAAATTGGGAAGAAGCAGCTAAAAATTTTACAGAAGCAATCGAAGAAAATCCAAAAGATGCGCTTGGATACATTAATTTTGCAAATTTATTAGACGTATTAGGTGATAGCGAACGAGCGATTTTATTTTATAAACGTGCACTAGAGTTAGATGATAAATCTGCAGCTGCCTATTATGGTTTAGGAAATGTATATTATGGCCAAGAGCAATTTACTGAGGCGAAAGCTGTATTTGAACAAGCAATGCAAGCTGGATTACAATCAGCTGATGTAACATTTATGTTAGGTATCACACATGTACAGCTTGGAAATGATCGTCTTGCACTACCATTCTTACAAAGAGCAACAGAATTAGATGAAAACGATGTGGAAGCTGTATTCCAGTGCGGACTTTGCTTCGCTCGACTAGAACACATTCAAGAGGCGAAACCTTATTTTGAAAAGGTATTAGAAATGGATGAAGAGCATGCAGATGCGTATTACAATTTAGGTGTTGCGTACGTATTTGAGGAAAATAATGAGAAGGCTCTCGCTTTATTTAAGAAAGCAACTGAAATTCAGCCAGATCACTTTTTAGCGGGTAATGGCGTTCGTTTATTAGAGCAAGAAGCTGAATAAGATAAAAATATAGTTTAATGGGTAGTTATCCCTCATCTAAAGAGGTGGGGGATGTACTGCTCATTAAAGTGAAAATATCGGAAAGGAGAGGAAAGATGGGAAATCAACATGCAATGGATTTGTTTGAGGAAGAGAAAAAGTTTATAAAAGCGCAAGTTCTTCATACCATTTTCCACAACGAAGAAAACCTCTATTCCGTTGTCAGTATGAAAGTCATTGAAACGAATGAAACATATGACGAAAAGAAAGTAATGATAAACGGTCATTTTCCCCGCATGCATGAAGATGAAGTGTTTACATTGACAGGTCACTTTAAGGACCATCCAAAGTATGGAAAACAATATATGGTTGAAACATTTAAAAAAGAATTGCCGCAAACAAAAGCAGGTATGGTGCAATATTTAGCGAGTGATTTATTTAAAGGGATAGGAAAGCGTACAGCGGAAAAAATTGTGGATCATCTCGGGGAACATGCTATTTCTAAAATTATGGATGACCCTGAGGCGTTAAATGGTGTTGTTAACAAACAAAAGGCTCAGGAAATATATGAGACAATTGTTGAACATCAAGGATTAGAGAAAGTAATGAGCTTTTTAAATGGTTACGGTTTTGGAACGAAACTTTCTATTAAGATTTACCAGCAATATAAAGAGATGACATTAGAAGTGATTCGTAATAATCCGTATCAACTTATTGAAGAAGTGGACGGGATTGGTTTTGGACGAGCGGATGATATAGGGCGTGCGTTAGGAATATCGGGTAATCACGACGACCGTGTACGAGCGGGATGTTTTTACACATTAGAGAATGTCTCATTGCAACTTGGTCACGTTTATATGAGGAAAGATCAACTTGTAAGAGAAACGATGTCACTTTTAAACAATCAAGAAGGAAGAGTGACTGAGGAAGATATTATAGGTTGTATTGAAACGATGCAAAGTGAAGGGAAAGTCATCATAGAAGAAGAACGAGTGTATTTAGCAACTTTATTCTACTCTGAAAAAGGTGTTGTAAAGTCTATTCGTCGATTGATGAATCAAGAGGAAACACCTTCATTTCCTGAAGCAGAAGTGTTAAAAACATTAGGTGAAATTGAAGAACAGTTAAACGTGCAGTATGCACCGTTTCAGCAAGAAGCGATTCAAACGGCACTTCATAAGCCAATGATGTTATTAACAGGTGGACCAGGAACGGGGAAAACAACTGTTATTAAAGGGATTGTTGAAATGTATGCGTCACTTCACGGATTATCGTTAAATCCGAATGAATACAGTGATGATAATCCATTTCCAATACTATTAACAGCTCCAACAGGAAGAGCAGCGAAGCGGATGAGTGAATCGACAGGACTTCCAGCTTGCACAATTCACCGTTTGCTTGGCTGGACGCCAGAAGGATCTTTCCAGCGTAATGAAACGGATCCTGTCCAAGGTAAGCTCCTTATTATTGATGAATTTTCAATGGTTGATATTTGGCTTGCGAATCAGCTATTTAAGTCGCTACCGACGAACATTCAAGTTATCGTTGTAGGTGATGAAGATCAGTTGCCATCTGTAGGACCTGGACAAGTATTAAAAGATTTATTAAATGCAGGCGCAGTTCCGACAGTGAAGCTTACTGAAATTTATCGTCAAGCAGAAGGCTCATCTGTTATTCAACTTGCCCATGCAATCAAAGACGGCACGCTCCCGCCAGATTTAGCACAAAATAAAAAAGATCGTTCATTTATCAGCTGTACAGGGGCTCAAATTGTTGAGGTTGTGAAAAAAGTTTGCGAAAATGCTAAAACAAAAGGATTTAGTGCAAGGGATGTCCAAGTATTAGCGCCGATGTACCGCGGGCCTGCTGGTATTAATGTATTAAACGAAGCATTGCAACAAGTATTTAATCCGAAGAGGGAAAAGAGTAAAGAAATTGCTTACGGTGATGTTGTATACCGAAGAGGCGATAAAGTACTGCAACTCGTTAATCAGCCAGAGAGCCAGGTGTTTAATGGTGATATTGGAGAAATTGTTTCGGTGTTTTATGCGAAAGAAAACGTTGAGCAACAAGATATGATTATCGTTTCATTTGATGGAATTGAGGTAACGTATACAAAGCCCGATTTAAATCAAATTACGCATGCATATTGTTGTTCCATTCATAAATCACAAGGTAGTGAATTTCCGATTGTTATTATGCCGATCGTGAAAAGTTACAACCGTATGTTACGTCGTAATTTAATTTACACGGGCATTACAAGAAGTAAGAAGTTCCTTATTATTTGCGGGGAGGAAGCAGCTTTCAAATCCGGTGTAAATCGCCTTGATGATGCAATGCGTCAAACAACTTTGGCTAGTCGCTTGCAGGAATCACAAGGAGAAGTACAGATGGTCACAGTTAATGGCGAAGAAATGGACGTGGAAAACATTTCACCGTATGATTTCATGTAACAAGGTGAAATTATATAGTGAAACTTTCAAACGCATAGCGTTGAAAGGCTCCAGCGATGTATAAACGAATGCAGTTTGGACATAATGGCGAATAGAATCTGGGAGACTGTAAGGAGATGAAAGCCATATGTTCATTTGTCCAAATTGCAAAGGGAAAGACATTGGAAAAATAGGTGTCAACCAATTTTATTGCTGGAATTGTTATATCGAATTATCGGTTTCAAAGGGGAAAATCCATACGCATCAAGTTGAGGAAGATGGTTCATTAAGCTCTCTTGATGATTTATTTGATGAGAATGAAAGAACGATCGGATAACGAAAAGGGGGATTTACTTTGAATCTACGCAATTCATTAATCGCATTAGGTGTTGGAGCTGCAGCATATCAATATGCTCGTAAGCAAGATGTATTTTCAAAACGCAATATGAAAAAAGCACGTAAGATGATTAAATCTTACTTATAATCATTTCGATAAAGTGAAAAACTCCCTTATTGACGAGGGAGTTTTTTTATGCGCTCATATGCAAATAAAAAAGTCCGATTTCTGAGAAAAGATAAGATAGACCGTAGCAGCCAACGCCGAGTATTCCATACTGCCATAATTGCTTCGCTTTTTCTTTACGTGAGGAACGAATAAAGAACCCCTTCCAAATACCAAACCCGATACAAATCCATTCAAGAATCATAAAAAGTGCTGATAATCCAAGCATAAACAAAACCATAATTAGCCCTCCTGATTATATTAATTCATGCTGTATTCTCAGGGGTGGTTGTCCTTGTTATGTTATTTATATGTACGTCTTTAAAAAACAGTATGGTCCGTATGAAAAGATTTTAAAAGTTTCGCACATAACCTACCCCATTTATTTTCAAAATAAAGGTGGAGGAGGTTTTTCATGTGAAGAATCTTAAAATCATTTGGATATATCGTTTAGGATTATTATTACTTGTTTTTCTTTGTTTGCTCGTCTTTTTAAAAATTAAGCCACTATGGGCACCGATTATTTTTGTATTTAAAGTAGCAATCACGCCATTTCTTATCGCTTGTTTTATTGCGTATTTATTGCACCCTTTAATTGAAAAAATCCATAAGGAAGGGATGCCCCGTACACTTGCCATTTTGCTTATTTATATCCTTTTCTTTGGCGGAATTGGTTATGGGATTTATAAAGGAACGCCAGTCGTTATTAAACAGTTACAAGAGATTAATGAACAATTTCCGCAGTTTACAAAGATGTACGATTCGTGGATGGATGGCGTTACAGAACAAACAGCGAATTTCCCTTCGTTCATTCATGAAAAGGTGAAACAACTTTTTGTGGGTGTGGAAACGAAGATTCAAGCGCTTTTAAATAAAGTGATGAGTACAGCTCGTGGTGTACTCGATTCATTGCTCATTATTTTCTTAATACCGTTCATTGTATTTTACATATTAAAAGATTATGGTGAGTTTTATCATATCTTTTGGAAACTAGTCCCAAGTAAATGGCGAGGTACGGGGCAAATGCTTGCGAAAGAAATTGATAAGTCACTTGGAAGTTATATTCGAGGACAGTTATTTGTTTGTTTGGTATTAGGGGGAGTATCAGCTCTTTCTTTTTGGTTTATCGGTATGAAATATCCATTATTGCTTGGTATTATTATTGGGGTAACGGATATAATCCCGTACTTCGGCCCTATTTTAGGAGCGATCCCGACGTTAATGATTGCAGCAACAGTATCAACGAGCTTACTTATTAAGGCGGGTATTACGATTGCTATTTTGCAATTTGTGGAAAGTAACATTTTATCGCCTTACATTGTTGGTAAGTCACTTCGTATGCATCCCGTTATTATTATGCTTGCATTACTAGTTGGAGGGGAAGTAGCTGGTATTGTAGGGTTACTAATATCGGTTCCCATCTTAGCAGTTATTCGCACCGTCATTGTTCATGTGAAGCCTCTCTTGAAAAAAGAAGATGTGTAAGTATAGAAGCCCTCTATGTAAGAAATAGAGGGCTAATCGTATATTTATTTAGAAATCTGCTCGTGTATCTTTTGAACGAGGGAGCTCACATCATTTGTTTGAATATGTTTTATTTTTTTCCATTCGTTATCATACATAAATACAATTTGATTGTTGAAAAGACGCTTTTGTTCTTTTAGATTAGAAATTTTTGCGAAAGAGTACTCTTCAAATATTGGATTGTTACTTACATCTGGTCCATAAAAGAATAGCCTTTTGTTCGTTAAAATCAATAGGCCTGGTCTCGCGACGGAACGATAAATAAATATGTCTAATGAACATGCTGCGTAAAGTAATATTGTTTCGTTAGTCGCTAATATGTTTTTAGCTTTGCTAAGTAAGGTTGTCATTGTGATCGCTCCTTTATTTTATTAACAACAATTTAATTATAGCAAAAAAGGTAATATTTATAATTTTTTATAAATTATTCTTGTAAGGAGATTCCGATTTGTTAATAAACGCATAATATATGAAAAGGCTGTTAAGAATGAATAGTAGAATACCTATGATAAATAAGCAATTAATACAATATAAATGATTATCTACATTGACAAACTTAAGAGAATTCTATTATATTTAGTCATATAATACATTAAATCAATGACGGAACAAGTACGTTACAGTCCATTTATAGAGAGAAGCTTCCATATGGCTGAAAGAAGCTTTAAATGAAGGGTAACAGAAAGCTAATCCTGAGAGCAGCTAATCACTGCCGTCTTGCCACGTTACGGCACCATGAGGTGATGAATTGATTGTTATTGTAATCAATTCATAATTAGGGTGGTATCGCGAGTTAACTCTCGTCCCTTTTATAGGGACGGGAGTTTTTTATATTTAAGGAGGAAAATACAATGAAACAACTAACAGGCGCACAAATTCGTCAAATGTTTTTAGACTTTTTCCAAGAAAAAGGACATGCAGTAGAACCTAGTGCATCACTAGTTCCACATGAAGATCCATCTCTTCTATGGATTAATAGTGGTGTAGCTACATTAAAAAAATATTTTGATGGACGTGTAATCCCACAAAATCCACGTATTACAAATGCTCAAAAATCAATTCGTACAAACGATATTGAAAACGTAGGGAAAACAGCTCGTCACCATACATTCTTTGAAATGTTAGGAAACTTCTCAATCGGTGATTACTTCAAAGAAGAAGCAATTACATGGGCTTGGGAATTCTTAACGAGCGACAAATGGATCGGATTCGATAAAGAATTACTATCAGTTACAATCCATCCAGAAGATGAAGAAGCATTCACAATTTGGAATGAAAAAATGGGCGTTCCAAAAGAGCGTATTATCCGCTTAGAAGAAAACTTCTGGGATATTGGTGAAGGACCAAGTGGACCGAATACAGAGATTTTCTATGACCGCGGGGAAGCTTACGGTAATGACTTTAGTGACCCAGAATTATATCCAGGCGGAGAAAACGAGCGTTACTTAGAAGTATGGAACCTTGTATTCTCTCAATTTAACCATAATCCAGACGGTTCATATACACCACTTCCTAAGAAAAACATTGATACAGGGATGGGTCTAGAACGTATGACATCTATCGTTCAAGATGTGCCTACAAACTTTGATACAGACCTATTCATGCCGATGATTGGTGCAACAGAATCAATTTCTGGTGAGAAATATCGTAATGGCGATTTAGAAAAAGATATGGCATTCAAAGTAATTGCTGACCATATCCGTACAGTAACATTCGCTGTTGGTGACGGTGCTCTTCCATCTAACGAAGGTCGTGGTTATGTATTACGTCGCTTATTACGCCGCGCTGTTCGTTATTCGAAGAAATTAAACATTAACCGTCCATTCATGTTTGAATTGGTACCGGTTGTTGGAGAAGTAATGAAAGACTTCTATCCAGAAGTACTTGAAAAGAAAGATTTCATTGCGAAAGTTGTGAAAAATGAAGAAGAGCGTTTCCATGAAACACTTCATGATGGTGAAGCAATTTTAGCTGAAGTTATTGCAAAAGCAAAAGAAGAAAAAACAACTGTTATTTCTGGAGTAGATGCGTTCCGTCTATATGACACATACGGTTTCCCAATCGAATTAACAGAAGAATATGCAGAAGAAGCTGGTATGACAGTTGACCAAGAAGGCTTCGAAAATGAAATGGAAAAACAACGTGAGCGTGCACGTGCTGCTCGTCAAGACGTTGACTCAATGCAAGTTCAAGGCGGTGTACTTGGAGAAGTTAAAGTAGCGAGTGAGTTCGTTGGTTACGGTACAGTTGCAACGGAAAGTAACGTTGTTGCACTTGTGAAAAACGGTGAGTACACAGATAGCTTACAAGCAGGGGAAGAAGGACAGTTAATTCTTGACGTAACACCATTCTACGCTGAGAGCGGTGGACAAATTGCTGACCGTGGTTACCTTCTTGCTGACGGCGTGAAAGTTCTTGTAAAAGACGTACAAAAAGCACCAAATGGTCAAAACTTACACAAAGTAGCTGTGGAAGAAGGCACGTTAACGAAAGATGCAGCTGTGAAAGCTGTTATCGATACGAAAAACCGTAGTAGCGTTGTGAAAAATCATACAGCAACTCACTTACTACACCAAGCATTAAAAGACGTACTTGGAACGCATGTTAATCAAGCAGGTTCTCTTGTAACTTCTGAACGTCTACGCTTTGACTTCTCTCACTTCGGTCAAGTGCAAGCTGACGAATTAGAAAAAATTGAGCGTATGGTAAACGAGAAAATTTGGGAAAGTATTAACGTTGAGATTTCTCAAAAATCAATCGGAGAAGCAAAAGAAATGGGCGCAATGGCATTATTCGGTGAAAAATACGGAGATGTTGTACGCGTTGTACAAGTTGGCGATTACAGCTTAGAGCTTTGCGGTGGTTGTCACGTTGATAATACAGCTTCTATCGGTATTTTCAAAATCGTTGCTGAGTCTGGTATCGGTGCAGGAACTCGTCGTATTGAGGCGGTAACTGGTAAGTCTGCATACGAATTAATGAACGATCAAGTAGGTTTATTAAAAGAAGCAGCAGGAAAAATGAAAACAAATCCGAAAGATATTTTAACAAGAGTTGATGGTCTATTTGCTGAAGTGAAACAACTTCAAAAAGAAAACGAATCTCTTGCTGCGAAATTAAGCAATATTGAAGCTGGAAACTTAACTGATTCTGTAATGACAGTTGATGGTGTGAATGTATTAGCAGCGAAAGTAAATGTTGCAGATATGAACAACTTACGTACGATGATGGATGATCTAAAAAATAAATTAGAGTCAGCAGTTGTTGTATTAGCGTCTGTTAATGACGATAAAGTAAACATCCTAGCAGGTGTAACGAAAGACTTAATTAGCCAAGGTTACCATGCTGGTAAACTTGTGAAAGAAGTAGCTTCTCGTTGCGGCGGTGGCGGTGGTGGCCGTCCTGATATGGCACAAGCAGGTGGTAAAAACCCAGCTCAAGTCGAAGAAGCTTTAGCATTTGTACAAGAGTACGTTAAATCTGTTTCAAAATAAAGAGATAGTAGTGTACAATGGTAGGGAGAGGAGAAGTTCTTCTCCCTATACTTACTATATAAGTGAGGTGCTTGAAATGGACGGTTTTGATAAAACAATGAAGTTTAGCATTCAAGATGAAAAACAGAGTGTCCATGTAAATGATGTACTTTTAACTGTGTATGATGCACTTCAAGAAAAAGGCTATAATCCGATTAACCAAATCGTCGGTTATTTATTAAGTGGAGACCCAGCATACATACCTCGCCATAAAGATGCACGAAGCATCGTTCGTAAGCTTGAACGTGATGAGATCATTGAAGAGCTTGTGAAGTCTTACTTGAAACATCATCGTGAGGAGTAGTTTATGCGGATATTAGGTTTAGATGTAGGTACAAAAACAGTCGGAGTTGCAATGAGCGACGAAATGGGCTGGACAGCACAAGGATTAGAAACAATTAAGATTAACGAAGAACGAGGTCACTTTGGTTTTGATCGTATTTCTGAGTTAGTAAAGCAGTACAATGTGGACAAAATAGTAGTAGGTTTACCTAAAAATATGAATGGTACAATTGGCCCACGTGGTGAAGCGTGCCAACAATTTGCAGAAAACCTACGAGAGCTGTTACAATTAGACGTTGTAATGTGGGACGAGCGTTTGTCGACGATGGCAGCGGAACGTCTACTCATTTCAGCGGATGTAAGCCGTAAGAAGCGAAAACAAGTAATCGATAAGATGGCTGCAGTCGTAATCTTACAAGGATTTTTAGATAGTAAATAAGAGGTGACCAAAATGGAAGAAAATCAAATTACAATTGTAGACGAAAAAGGTAACGAACATTTATGTGAAATTATTTTCACTTTTGATGCTGAAAAATTTGGTAAAAAATCATACGTAGTCTTCTCTCCAATCGGTGAAGTAGACGAAGATGGAGACCAAATTTATGATGCAATGGCTTATGAGCAAAATGAAGAAGAGGGCGGAAGTTTACTTCCAATCGAATCTGAAGAAGAGTGGGAAATGGTACAAGAAATGTTCAACACTCTTGCTGATGAGCAAGAAGCTGAATAATAAGTACTGAAAAGATGGACGACATACAGTCCATCTTTTTTTTGTATTTATATGTAAAATGAAAGATTTTTTGTCGAAACTGTGTAATCCTTTGTAGTATAATGAGACGGATTGTAGAAAAATAAAATGGATACTAAAAAAGATAGGCGAATTTGTTGTGGCTTTCCATCATGCTGTATAGAAACATATACATATGGTCTACAATTGAATAAGGAGGAAGAGTTTTGATAGAGAATCAAGTGAAAAAGAAGCGTAGACGCATCTTTTTATTTTCGATTATTGCACTGCTTTTAGTTTGTGGTTCAGTCTATGCGTATATTTCATCCGCATTAGGACCAGTTGATAGCGGGAATAAAAAAGAGATTGAAGTAGAAATTCCGAAAGGATCATCTACAAGTAAAATTGGAGAAATTTTAGAAGAAAAAGGCGCTGTGAAAAACGGTACAGTTTTTAGTTTTTATACAAAGGCTAAATCGAAAAATTTACAAGCAGGTACATATTTATTAAATCCTTCGATGAATGCTAAAGATGTTATCGAACAAATGTCATCTGGCAACGTGCATCGTCCAGCTCTTTATAAAGTGACGATCAAAGAAGGAGCTCAAGTAACTGAAATTGCAGAAACGATTGCGGCAGAACTAAAGTGGAATAAAGATGATGTTACGCGTCAATTAAACGATAAAGCATTTATTCAAAAAATGCAGCAAAAGTATCCGAAGTTATTAACGGATAAAATCTTTGATAGTAATATTAAATACCCATTAGAAGGTTATTTATATCCTGCGACGTATTCATTTTATAAGAAAGATACGACGTTAGAAGAAATCGTAATTCCGATGCTTGAGAAAACAAATGCAATCATTGTTCAAAATGAGGCAAAAATGAAAGCAAAGAACTGGGATGTTCATCAGCTTTTAACATTATCTTCACTTATTGAAGAAGAGGCAACTGGTTTTACAGATCGTCAAAAGATCTCTAGTGTCTTTTATAATCGTTTAGAGAAAGGTATGCCGCTTCAAACGGATCCAACGGTATTATATGCACTTGGAAAGCATAAACAACGTGTATTATACGAAGATTTAAAGGTCAACTCACCGTACAATACGTATGTTGTAAAAGGATTGCCGGTAGGGCCGATCGCAAACTCTGGTAAACATTCAGTGGAAGCTGCGTTAGAACCTGCGCAAACAGATTATTATTATTTCTTAGCTGCACCAAGTGGTGAAGTGTACTATGCGAAAACATTAGAAGAGCATAATGCATTAAAGCAAAAATACATTACGAAAAAACAGTGAAATGGGGAGGGATAGCGAAAAAAGTCGCACATCCCTCTTTTTTGTGGTAAAATATATCGGGTTAAAAACTGGCAGAAGAATCGTTTTTAATATCAAAACGGGACGTACAAGCTAAGGGTAAAACTGGCTTGTATTTTTATTGCATTCTATGTGGGAAAAGACGTCATAGAGGCACTTCTCCATGTAAATAAGGAGGACCATTTATGGAGGATGCAGTTAACGAGTACCTATTATCATTTATTGATCCGAAAGATAAATTAATTCTTGAAATGGAAGAATATGCAACAGAAAATCATGTGCCGATTATGGATCGACTTGGAATGGAATTTATGCTGCAATTTTTACGTTTAATTGGACCGAAAAGCATTTTAGAACTTGGAACAGCAATCGGTTATTCTAGTATTCGTATGATGCAAGCTATTTCAAATTCACGTATTGTGACAGTTGAGCGCAATCGTGAGCGATATGAAAAAGCACTTGAATATATAGAACGTTCCCCAGTAACAGATCGTATTTCAGTTATTTACGGTGATGCGTTAGAGACAGGTGAACAAGTAAAAGAACACGGGACATTTGACGTTATTTTTATTGATGCAGCAAAAGGACAGTATCGTCGCTTTTTTGACTTATATGAACCGTTATTAAATCCTGGTGGCGTAATTATTTCAGATAATGTTATGTACCATGGTCTTGTAACGACAAAAGAGAAAATTGAAAACAGACGTACACGTGGTTTAATCCGTCGTATTAAGACGTACAATGAGTGGCTTATGAACCATGAAGGATACGATACAACGATTTTCCCAATTGGTGATGGAGTAGCTGTTAGTAAAAAGAGAGGGTGACCAAGGTATGAAGAAACCTGAATTGTTAGTAACGCCAAGAGCGGTGGCGGATATCGAACTTCTTGCGAAAGCAGGAGCAGATGCGGTAATGATCGGTGAGCAAAAGTTTGGTTTACGTTTAGCAGGGGAGTTTTCACGTGAAGATGTAAAACAAACTGTGAAGATTGCACATGAAAATGGTGTGAAAGTATACGTAGCCATGAACGCTATGTTCCACAACGATAAAGTAGAAGAATTAACAGATTACGTTTCATTTTTAAATGAAGTAAATGTAGATGCAATTGTTTTCGGAGATCCAGCAGTATTAATGGCTGTTCGCGAAGTAGCGCCAAATATGCAGTTGCACTGGAATACAGAAACGACAGCAACAAACTGGTTCACTTGTAATTACTGGGGACAAAGAGGAGCGAAGCGCGCTGTATTAGCTCGTGAGCTGAGCTTAGATGAAATTGTTGATTTAAAAGAAAATGCTGAAGTGGAACTAGAAGTACAAATTCACGGTATGACTTGTATGTTCCAATCGAAGCGTTCATTAGTAGGAAATTACTTTGAGTATCAAGGACGTAATCTTGACATTGAAAAGAAAAAATATGAAGAGAATATGTTCTTATATGACCCAGAGCGTAACAATAAATATCCAATTTATGAAGATGAAAATGGTACTCATATTATGAGTCCGAACGATATTTGTTTCATCGATGAATTAGAGGAACTAATCGAAGCTGAAGTTGACAGCTTAAAAATCGATGGTGTACTAAAAAGCTCTGAATACATTATTGAAGTAACGAAGAAATATCGTCAAGCGATTGATTTATGTGTGGAAGATCGTGATGCATATTATGACTTGAAAGATGCTCTATATAAAGAAATAGAAGAAATGCAACCAGTAAATCGTCCGTTAGACACAGGATTCTTCTTTAAAGAAACGGTTTACTAAACGAGGAGGGTGTAGGAAATGACTGTACAAGAAATTTCACGAGTGATCGATGGCAAACGTGTTATTGTGAAGAAACCTGAACTGTTAATCCCTGCGGGTAACTTAGAAAAATTAAAAGTAGCTATCCATTACGGGGCAGATGCTGTATATTTAGGTGGACAAGAATTTGGTCTTCGTTCGAATGCAGGTAATTTTACGCTAGAAGAAATGGCAGAAGGCGTTGAGTTTGCAAAGAAGTATGGAGCAAAAATATACGTAACAACAAATATCTTTGCACATAATGAAAATATGGACGGGCTAGAGGAATATTTAAAAGGGATTGAAAAAGCTGGCGTAACGGGGATTATCGTTGCTGATCCGCTTATCATTGAGACTTGTAAACGTGTAGCGCCTTCTGTTGAGGTGCATTTAAGCACACAGCAATCACTATCCAACTGGAAAGCAGCACAGTATTGGAAAGAAGAGGGTTTACATCGTCTTGTATTAGCTCGTGAAGCAAGCTATGAAGAAATGAAAGAAATCAAAGAAAAAGTGGATATTGAAATTGAAGCATTCGTCCATGGTGCAATGTGTATCGCATATTCAGGAAGATGTACATTAAGTAACCATATGACAGCGCGTGACTCTAATCGTGGCGGTTGTTGCCAATCTTGCCGCTGGGATTATGATTTAGTTCAAACAGTATCACAACATAAAGATGCAAAAGAGCTTCCTCTATTCCAAGAAGAAGATGCTCACTTTGCGATGAGTCCAAAAGATCTAAATTTAATTTTATCAATTCCGAAAATGATTGAAATTGGAATCGATAGCTTAAAGGTAGAAGGACGTATGAAATCAATCCATTACGTAGCGACTGTAGCAACTGTATATCGTAAAGTAATTGATGCTTATTGTGCGGATCCAGATAACTTTGAGTTTAAACAAGAATGGTTAGATGAGCTTGATAAATGTGCAAATCGTGATACAGCTCCTGCATTCTTTGAAGGGGTTCCAGGACATCAAGAGCAAATGTTTGGAAATCATAGTAAGAAAACAACGTATGATTTTGCTGGTTTAGTGTTAGATTATAATGAAGAAACGGGCATCGTAACGATTGAGCAACGTAATCATTTCAAACCAGGACATGAAGTGGAGTTCTTTGGACCAGAAATAGAAAACTTTACGCAAACGGTGGAGAAAATTTGGGATGAGGATGGAAACGAATTAGATGCAGCGAGACATCCGTTGCAAATCGTGAAATTCAAAGTGGATCAACGAGTGTATGTGAATAATATGATGCGCAAAAGCATACTTCAATAAGAAAGAGTGATAGTCGAATGGGGACGAATAAGCCTGTTGTAATTGGAATTGCTGGTGGTTCGGGATCAGGTAAAACGAGTGTAACGAAAGCGATTTTTGACCATTTTAAAGGTCATTCTATTTTAATCTTAGAGCAAGATTATTATTACAAAGATCAAAGCCATTTACCAATGGAAGAGCGTTTAAAAACAAATTATGATCATCCGCTTGCGTTTGATAATGATCTGTTAATTGAACATTTGCAGCAGTTGCTTGCATATGAGCAAATTGATAAGCCTGTATATGACTATACATTGCATACACGTTCAGAAGAAATTATTCCAGTTGAGCCGAAAGATGTAATTATTTTAGAAGGAATTCTTATTTTAGAAGACCCACGTCTTTGCGAGTTAATGGACATTAAATTATTCGTTGATACGGATGCTGACCTTCGTATTCTGCGCCGCATGCAGCGTGATATTAAAGAGCGCGGTCGTACGATGGATTCAGTTATTGATCAGTACGTAACTGTTGTACGTCCAATGCACAATCAATTTATTGAGCCTTCTAAGAAATTTGCGGATATTATTATCCCTGAAGGTGGACAAAACCATGTTGCAATTGATATTATGGTGACAAAAATTGCAACAATTCTTGAACAAAAAGTAAATTTGTAATAGCATAGTAAAAGATATACGGTAGGAAGGGATTTTTTCCCTTCCCATCGAATACAATGAAACATGCAACCTCATCTATATATAGGTGAGGGCATATTTATATCAACTTTCCATACATATCTTCTTTATATAAAGAAGAATTGGAAATACGGGGTTGTATGTGACAACTCCGCTAGTGCAAGGGTACTAGAAACCTCCGCTAACAATGGAAGCGGAGGAGTTTTCATATGGAACTCCTCTTTTTTTCGGGGGATTGGTATATAAAAGGAGTGGAAAATATGTCAACAGAAAAAACATACCCTATGACGCAAGAGGGTAAGCAAAAACTAGAGAACGAACTTGAGCAATTAAAAACAGTAAGACGTAAAGAAGTAGTAGAACGTATTAAAATCGCACGTAGCTTCGGGGACCTTTCTGAGAACTCTGAGTACGATGCAGCAAAAGATGAGCAAGCGTTCGTAGAAGGACGTATTACACAATTAGAAAATATGATTCGTAACGCAGTTATCATTAAAGATAATGGCGAAGTATCTACTGTTGTTACATTAGGTAAAACAGTAACATTTAAAGAATTACCAAACGGAGATGAAGAAGCGTACACAATCGTAGGTAGCGCGGAAGCTGACCCATTTGAAGGAAGAATTTCTAACGATTCTCCAATCGCAAAAAGCTTATTAGGTAAGCAAATTGGTGAGAAAGTAACAATCCAAACACCAGGCGGAGAAATGCAAGTAGAGATTGTCTCTGTAAAATAAAAAAAAGATTCTCCTATCGGGAGAATCTTTTTTTTTGTAGAATGAAAAAAATTGTGTAAACCTTAGAGTAATTCGACAAAAAATGTCAAAAAAACACTTTAAGCTTTGATATCATAATTGGAGAATATAGGTTTTAAAAGGGAAAAGGGGCTAATTATGAAACATAAAATCTTTACAGGATTGGTGTGTAGTATATCCATATTAGGACTTGCTGCATGCGGAACGAATGAAGAAACTACATCATCAAAGGGAGAAAAAGTAAAGCAAGAAGAAAAAAAGGATATTAAAGCAACTGAGAGTTCAAAAGCCTTAGAAAATCCACAAGATAAAAAGGAATTTAATGATTTTGATGTAGCGTATCAATTAGCTATTGTCATGAAAATATTTCAAGATGTAACGATTAAGTATGATTACGCAATTGGAAATCCAGATTATTTATTGCGAGATTCGATGGATCAAAAAACAATAGATGATATGAAGAATATGTTACAAGAACAGGCGAAGAATAATGATAAAATTTTAAAAGATGAAGTGAATCAAGCGTATACATATTTAAAACAATCGAAAGTAAGTAATAAAGATGATATTCAAAAAATAATAGATGCACAAAATAATTATTTACATATTGTAGATAAGATGATTACTTGTATTGATTCTGTAACAGTTGAGAATGCAAAAGAAAAAAGAAATGAAATGGATAATCTTAGTAAGGATTATTTAAAAATAGCGGCTAATGTAACAACCACTGTAATTGAAGTTGCTAAAAACACTGGAGTGAATGAAACTGAATTTAGATCGCTTCTTATGAAATTTTTAGAGAAGCCAAAGAAACAATAATAACCTTATATAATATCTGTTTTTGTTTTGGGGATTGTATAAATAAAATAGTACCTCGTCTAAACTATAATAGACGAGGTGTTTTTTTATGAAAATAAAACGGAGAATTGCAATTGTTTTAATTTGTTTTATGGGCATTATGTTTTTATTGCTTTGTCGTTTAATTCAAATCCAAATTATAGATACAGAATCATTTACTAATCGCAAAATAAATTTAATTGAAAAAAGTGTTACGCAACGTACGCAATCCATTGCAGTAGACGATGGACGTGGGCAGTTTATAGATCGTAATGGTAAAGAAATAGGGGAGGAAAAGTATCCTGTTTTAATTGTTTTTCCATTTTTACAAATAAAAAATGACATGTTAGAGAAAATCGCGCATATCATTGGTGTGTCGAGACAAGAGATCAGAAGACAAATGAAAAATAAAAAAAATGCATTTATACTGCAAGGGGAAACTGCTCCATTTCGAGTGACACGAGAGCAGATGGAGAAGGTGAATCAATTACATGTATTAGGTATTGTAGCAGCTGAAGTGCGATTAAAACAAACTGGGGAGATAAATCATTTAATTGGTGATGTAGGGGAGAACGAAAGAGAATTTCAAAAGCGATATGGAGAAGTGAAAAAAATTTCAAAACAAACGCCGATAGGTATTTCAGGATTACAGCAATCATTTGATGAATTTTTATTGACTGATGGAGAGGCAAAAGTATTGTATCAAGTAGATCGGCAAGGAGAACCAATTTTCGGAAAGCAAGCGAAATATACTTCACCAGGAAATCCATTTTACCCAGTTAGGATTCAAACTACTTTACATAAAGGGTTGCAGCAAAAAGCAGAAGAAGTGATTGAAGCAAATGAAATAAAGAAGGGGGGATTAGTATTACTTGATGTAAAGACAAATGAAATATTAGCGATGGTCAGTAAGCCGTCTTTACAAGTAAGAGATAAGAATTTATATGAGACTACACTTGAAAATCAAATGTTAACGCCACATTTTCCAGGCTCTGTTTTTAAAACAGTAGTTGCAGCTGCAGTCATTGATCAAAAAGTAAATTTGTTTAATCGGACATTTAATTGTAATAAAGATTTATATGGTGAAAACGACCCACAAGTTATGATGGGTACACTTAACTTCAAAGAGAGCTTTGCTAGGAGCTGTAACAGGACATTTTCCGAGTTAGGTAACGAGCTATTACAAAAGGATAGGACGGTGCTAGAAACATACGTAGCAGCTTTAGGAGCAAATGAAAAGGTCGGATGGAAAGGTTCTGTATTTCATACACCTCATTTCGAGCAAATGCCAGAAGAAAAAGGCTCTACTATTTGGGGGAATGAAGAAAACAAAAATAGTAAAAAAGCGGTAGAGCAAACAGCGATTGGACAGAAAGATGTACGTATATCACCTCTAGCAATTGCTAATATGATGGCGACGATTGCGAGGAATGGAAAAAAGATGGAAGTGAAAGCTGTTGAAAAAATAGTATATAAAAATGGAGCGGATTTTTTTACATTTGAGAACCATACGTTACATGGAAAACAGCTTTCGTATGAAACAGTGAAAACATTACAAGAGTTATTAAGAGGCGTTGTAACAAGGGAGAAAGGAACAGGAACGGCATTCCGCTCGTTGCCGCTCAGTGTCGCTGGAAAATCCGGGACAGCGCAAACAGGGAAAGGGACGAGGGTGAATCGCTGGTTTGCAGGTTATTTTCCGTATGAGAATCCAAGATATGCTTTAGTTGTTGTTGATCTAGAGACTGATAACAAAGTGAATAAAGTCACACCTATTTTTAAAGATATGGTAGGAGCAATCTATCAATTGGAGAATGAAAAGTAATCTTGCAATTTATAGTGAATTGTTTTCATTTCATGAAAATATCATTGTAAATGTTCAACCTTTCTAGATTTAATGTTACAATAGCAATTAGGAAAAACTGCATGGAGGTTTGGAGAATGGCAGGAGGATCAAGATTCCAACAGAAACAACAAAAACGTCGTCAAAACGGTGTTTTAAATATTGCAATCGCTATTGTATTACTATTAGTAGCTATTGTAGCATATCAATTGTTCGTTCCTAGTACGAAAGAGCAAGCATCTTCTACTGATAAGAAAGTCTCTCAACAAACAACAAAGAATGAGAAAGCTGGAAAATCAGAAGATAAAGAATCTGCTAAGAAAAAAGAAAAAGAAAAAGAGCAAGCAGAAGCTAAGCAAAAAGCTGAAGAAGAGAAGTTAAAGGCTGAGGAAGAAAAGAAAAAAGCTGAAGAAGAAGCGAAAGCTAACGAGAAAGTATCAGCTGAAAAAACTGTATCCAAGGCAAAAGAGGCTTATACAAAACCTTCTTGGAAAGCTGTAGGAACAGAACAAGGTTCATCACCAGCGATGACGTTTAAACAGGGGTCATCAGATTGGAATGAGATGCAAAGTGCAATTGCTGCAGGTATTGAAGTACCGAAGGAGCAATTAGTATTCCATTTTGTTGGAAGAGACAAAACTGGAAAGAGTAAAGCTTATGGTGACGTTCAAGATAAGCAAAGTGGAAAAAGATATTACGTAAATATTGATTGGGTAGATAATGAGGGCTGGAAACCAGTACTTGTTCAAACTCTAAACTAAAAAAGAGAAGCTCCTTAGGAGCTTCTCTTTTTTAGTTAACGCAATTTCTTTAATTTAAAATGAACAACCGCGCTATAATACGGTCTTTTGCTTTCAGGATCCATAACCATTTGATGTGAGATGTGATGAACTTCAAGCATAAGTGCTTTATTATTATCGATTTGTTCACTAATTTTTCGTTCTAAAGAAGCTAAGTCTCCCGCTTCAAAAAATTCTACTTTATCTTCTAACATTTCAAAGGTAAATGACATGAAGACGGCCCCTCTCCTATGTAATCAACTATAGTGTAACAAAGAAAAGAAGGAAATACCATGTACATTTCAATTGACATTTTTAGAAAGAGGGAATATCATACTGATAAAACCGATAAGAAAAAGGGGAATTTTTATGGGCACAGAATTTAATGGTTTATTTGATGAGTGGGCTCATACGTACGACTCATTCGTACAAGGCGAAGATATACAATATAAAGAAGTTTTCGCCCATTATGAGGATATTCTAGAGGATGTAGTTAACAAGTCATTTGGTAATGTATTAGAATTTGGTGTCGGTACAGGTAATTTAACAAATAAATTATTACTTGCTGGCCGCACAGTTTACGGTATAGAACCGTCGCGTGAAATGCGTATGATTGCAAAAGAGAAATTGCCAAAAGAATTTTCGATTACAGAAGGTGATTTTCTTTCGTTTGAAGTCCCAAATTCAATTGATACCATTGTAAGCACCTATGCATTTCATCATTTAACAGATGATGAAAAAAATGTAGCGGTTGCGAAGTATAGTCAATTGCTAAACAAAGGTGGTAAAATAGTGTTTGCTGATACGATATTTGCAGATCAAGATGCATATGATAAAACTGTTGAAACAGCAAAACAAAGAGGTTTTCACCAGTTAGCAAACGATTTGCAAACGGAATACTATACACGTATTCCAGTTATGCAGACTATTTTTGAAAACAATGGCTTCCATGTAACGTTTACGAGATTAAATCATTTCGTTTGGGTAATGGAGGCAACTAAGCAATAGAAAGAGGGATTAGATTGAGAATTGCTGTAATTGGAGCAATGGAAGAAGAAGTACGTATTTTACGTGACAAATTAGAACAAGCAGAGACAGAAACGGTTGCAGGTTGTGAATTTACGAAAGGACTATTAGCAGGACATGAAGTAATCTTGTTAAAGTCTGGTATTGGTAAAGTAAACGCAGCGATGTCAACGACAATTTTATTAGAAAAATATAAGCCTGAAAAAGTAATTAATACTGGTTCAGCTGGTGGATTCCATCATTCTCTAAACGTTGGTGATGTAGTTATTTCCACTGAAGTTCGTCACCATGACGTAGATGTAACAGCATTTAACTATGAATATGGTCAAGTACCAGGAATGCCGCCTGGATTTAAAGCTGATGAGGCGTTAGTTGCATTAGCTGAGAAATGTATGCAAACTGAAGAAAATATTCAAGTTGTAAAAGGCATGATTGCAACAGGCGATTCATTTATGAGTGATCCGAACCGCGTTGCAGCCATCCGTGATAAATTTGAAAATCTTTATGCGGTAGAAATGGAAGCAGCAGCTGTCGCACAAGTATGCCACCAATATGAAGTTCCGTTTGTTATCATTCGCGCACTTTCTGATATTGCTGGTAAAGAATCAAATGTTTCATTTGATCAGTTTTTAGATCAAGCAGCTCTTCATTCTACAAACTTTATCGTAAAAGTGTTAGAAGAGTTAAAGTAATGTAACAAAAAGGCAACTGTCTCATATAAAGAAAATACATACAGTTGCCTTTTCTTTATTGGCAAACAAGGGGGAGAACACGATGAATGTATATCGTGGAGTTCATGAGTTAATTGGTCATACACCAATTGTAGAAATTACTCGTTTTTCACTTCCGAAAGGGGTCCGCTTATTTGCAAAGCTTGAATTTTATAACCCAGGCGGAAGCGTTAAGGATCGTTTAGGAAGAGAATTAATCGAAGATGCGCTAGAAAAAGGGCTTGTTACCCAAGGTGGAACAATTATTGAACCGACTGCTGGGAATACTGGTATTGGACTGGCACTTGCAGCATTAGAACATGATTTACGTGTTATCGTTTGTGTACCAGAGAAATTTAGTATTGAAAAACAAGAATTAATGAAAGCACTAGGTGCAACGGTCGTGCATACACCGACTGAGCAAGGAATGACCGGTGCAATTGCAAAAGCAAAAGAATTAGTAAATGAAATACCGAATTCATACTCTCCAAGTCAGTTTGCGAATGAAGCAAACCCGCGTGCTTATTTCAAAACACTAGGTCCTGAACTTTGGGATGCACTGAATGGAGAGATTAACATATTTGTTGCTGGAGCAGGGACTGGCGGTACGTTTATGGGGACTGCATCTTATTTGAAAGAAAAAAATATAGATATTAAAACAGTTATCGTAGAGCCAGAAGGATCTATTTTAAATGGTGGTAAGGCTGGTTCACATGAGACCGAAGGAATTGGACTGGAATTTATCCCGCCATTTTTGAAGACATCTTATTTTGATGAAATTCATACGATTTCTGATCGAAATGCATTTTTACGAGTGAAAGAATTAGCGCAAAAAGAAGGACTTCTCGTTGGGAGCTCTTCAGGAGCAGCATTTCATGCGAGCTTACTTGAGGCAGAGAAGGCAGCACCAGGTACAAATATTGTAACCATTTTTCCTGATAGTAGTGAGCGCTATTTAAGTAAAGACATATACAAAGGATGGGAATAAAAAATGAGAGCAAAGACAAAGTTAATTCATGGTATTCGCATAGGAGAACCTTCAACTGGATCTGTAAACGTACCGATCTATCAAACAAGTACGTACAAACAAGAAGCGGTTGGTAAGCATCAAGGATATGAATATTCACGTACAGGTAACCCAACACGTGCAGCTTTAGAAGAAATGATTGCCGTATTAGAAAATGGTCATGCTGGATTTGCATTCGGTTCTGGAATGGCTGCTATTACAGCGACAATTATGTTGTTCTCAAAAGGTGACCACGTTATTTTAACAGATGATGTTTATGGTGGAACGTATCGTGTTATTACGAAAGTATTAAACCGCTTCGGTATTGAACATACATTTGTAGACACAACAAACTTAGAGGAAGTTGTAGAAGCAATTCGTCCAAATACGAAAGCGATCTATGTGGAAACACCAACGAACCCATTACTAAAAATTACTGATATTAAGAAAATATCTACTCTTGCTAAAGAGAAAGATTTATTAACAATTATTGATAATACATTCATGACGCCATATTGGCAGTCGCCGATTTCTTTAGGAGCAGACATTGTACTTCATAGTGCAACGAAATATTTAGGAGGTCATAGTGACGTAGTTGCAGGTCTAGTAGTGGTAAATAGCCCACAACTAGCAGAAGACCTTCACTTTGTACAAAACTCAACAGGAGGTATTCTTGGACCACAAGATAGCTTCTTACTACTTCGCGGTTTAAAAACATTGGGAATTCGTATGGAAGAACATGAAACGAATTCACGCGCTATTGCTGAATTTTTAAATAATCATCCAAAAGTAAATAAAGTATATTACCCAGGTCTTGAATCACATCAAAACCACGAATTAGCAACAGAACAAGCAAATGGATTTGGTGCTATTATTTCGTTTGATGTAGATAGTGAGGAAACATTAAATAAAGTACTTGAGAAACTGCAATACTTTACACTTGCTGAAAGCCTAGGAGCAGTAGAAAGTTTAATTTCTATCCCATCTCAAATGACACATGCATCAATCCCAGCAGATCGCCGTAAAGAATTAGGAATTACAGATACATTAATTCGTATTTCTGTCGGTATTGAAGATGGTGAAGATTTAATTGAAGATTTAGCACAAGCGCTAGCATAATAAAAATGCACTGCTAATGTGGAGCAGTGCATTTTTATTATGTTAATTTGTGAAATGTTTCACAAATTAGACATACACAAATGAAATGAATTCATGTATATTGAATTCATGAAATGTTATTCATAAATAAACTTGTGAAATACTTCACAAACAATGGGATTCATGTAGGACGGTAACTCTATTTTTTTCGCTAATCGGGACTTATTATGACCTATAGGGACTTATAAAGACCGTGATAACAGAATAGGAGGAAATTTACATGGTAGTCAAAGAGAAAGTTGTAAATGAAATGCAAGAGGTAAAAGAGATGATTGATACGTTAGTAAATAACGGTCAACAAGCTTTACAAACATTAGAAAGTTTTACACAAGAGCAGATTGACAACATTGTTCATGAAATGGCATTAGCAGGTGTTGATCAACATATGCCACTTGCAAAATTGGCTGTTGAAGAAACAGGCCGTGGTGTCTATGAAGACAAATGCATTAAAAATATTTTTGCCACTGAATATATTTGGCATAGTATAAAGCAAGATAAAACGGTAGGAATTATTCACGAAGATCCTCATGAAGAAATAATAGAAATTGCAGAACCTGTCGGTGTAGTAGCTGGGGTAACACCAGTAACGAATCCAACGTCGACAACAATGTTTAAAGCGTTGATTGCGATAAAAACGAGAAATCCAATTATTTTCGCATTTCATCCTTCTGCACAAAATTGTTCGGTGGCAGCAGCGAAAACCGTATATGATGCAGCAATGAAAGCTGGTGCACCAAAACATTGTATTCAATGGATTGAAAGACCGTCTGTCGAAGCGACGAAACAATTAATGAACCATGATGGTGTGGCACTCGTTCTAGCAACTGGAGGCGCTGGTATGGTGAAATCAGCTTACTCTACTGGAAAACCAGCGCTAGGTGTAGGTCCTGGTAATGTACCGTGTTATATAGAAAAATCAGCACATGTAAAACGAGCTGTTAATGATTTAATTTTATCGAAAACATTTGATAACGGTATGATTTGTGCATCGGAACAAGCAATCATTGTCGATAAAGAAATCTATGATGATGTTAAAACAGAAATGATCGAAAACAATTGTTACTTTGTAACAGAAGAAGAAAGAAAAAAATTAGAAAAGCTCGTTATTAATGAAAATACATGTGCAGTAAATAGTGATATTGTAGGAAAATCAGCACAGTATATTGCCGAATTAGTTGGGATTACTGTTCCTGAACATACAAAAATGCTTGTAGCTGAAATTCAAGGTATCGGAGCAGCATACCCGTTATCTCGTGAGAAACTGAGCCCAGTATTAGCCTGTGTGAAGGCGAATTCATTAGAAAAAGGATTTACATATTGCGAAGAAATGTTGAACCTCGGTGGTTTAGGACATTCAGCAGTTATTCATTCTACAAATAAAGAAGTGCAAAAGCAATTTGGATTACGTATGAAAGCTTGCCGTCTCATTGTAAATGCACCTTCATCACAAGGTGGAATAGGGGATATATATAACGGATTTATTCCATCACTTACACTTGGTTGTGGTTCTTACGGAAAAAATTCAGTTTCCCAAAATGTAACAGCGACTCATTTATTAAATATAAAAAGGCTGGCAAATAGAAAAAAGAATATGCAGTGGTTCAAATTGCCACCAAAAATTTATTTTGAAAAACATGCTACAGCGTATTTAGCAAATATGCCTAACATTTCACGTGCATTTATTGTAACGGATCCTGGAATGGTTGAACATGGCTATGTGGATACAGTCACGCACTATTTAAACAAGCATGCAAATGATGTGAAAATTGAAGTTTTCTTTGAGGTCGAACCAGATCCATCAGATGAAACTGTCTTTAAAGGTGCGGAAATGATGAGAAGCTTTAAGCCAGA
Source organism: Bacillus sp. CH_48 (assembly GCF_038008465.1). NCBI lineage: Bacteria > Bacillati > Bacillota > Bacilli > Caryophanales > Bacillaceae > Bacillus > Bacillus sp. CH_48. Next base: position 2,599,221 of record NZ_JBBOZF010000001.1, read on the forward strand.
TGTAATTATCGCACTTGGTGGTGGTTCAGCTATGGATGCAGCAAAAGGAATGTGGTTATTCTATGAGCATCCAGAAACGACATTCTATGGCATTAAACAGAAGTTTTTAGATATAAGAAAACGTACATGTAAATATCCGGAATTAGGAAATAAGGCACAGTTTGTTGCGATTCCAACAACATCAGGAACAGGATCAGAAGTGACACCATTTGCGGTTATTACAGATAAGAAAAATAATATAAAGTATCCGCTCGCAGATTATGAATTAACACCAGATGTAGCAATTGTTGATCCGCAATTTGTAATGACAGTACCACCACATGTAACAGCAGATACTGGTATGGATGTTTTAACACATGCAATTGAGGCGTATGTGTCTGTTATGGCAAATGACTATACAGATGGATTAGCATTAAAAGCTATTGATCTCGTATTCAAATATTTACCGAGAGCATATAAAGATGGAAATGATGAAGAAGCACGGGAAAAAATGCATAACGCTTCTGCAATTGCAGGGATGGCATTTGCAAATGCTTTTCTAGGTATTAATCACAGCTTAGCACATAAAATTGGTCCAGAATTCCATATTCCGCACGGACGTGCAAATGCAATTCTTATGCCGCATGTAGTCCGCTATAATGCTATTAAGCCAAGAAAACACGCATTGTTCCCAAAATATGAGCACTTTGTAGCAGATGAACGCTATGCACATATTGCGAGAATGCTCGGGCTTCCAGCAAGCTCAGTAGCAGAAGGTGTGGAATCACTCGTCAAAGCAATTATTGAGCTTGGAAAAAGCTTAAATATTAATATGAGTATTGCAGGACAAGGGGTAGATAAAGAGCAATTTGAAGAGGTTGTTGGAGTATTAGCAGAAAGAGCTTTTGAAGATCAATGTACAACTGCTAATCCAAAGTTACCGCTTATTTCAGAGCTGAAAGAAATTTATATGGAAGCATATAAAGGTGAATAATGATTAAAAAAGAGCCGCAGTAAAGCGGCTCTTTTTTTGTTGGAAAACATCTCCCAGAATGGCTGTATTTACTGGTCTTTCAGTTTCATAGAATATGATAAAGTGAAATGGAGGAGTGAGAATATAATGAAAGAATTACAAGGGAAAATAGAAGATTATACTAGGTTCGGACAAATTCTTCTCGCTGTAAGTACATTGTTAATGGTTGGCTTGTTGATTCCGGATGGAGCAAAAGAGACAATCCAATTTTTTGTTATGATGGGGAGTATCGTTATATTTTTAAGTTTATCGTTCTTTTTCTTTCAGCGTGTGAAAGTGATGCGTGACCAGTTAGAGGAAAATGAATGTGAATAATATTGTTAACTAGAACGCGGCGAAAAGAAAGAATCTTTTTGTCGCGCTTTTTGTTTTTTGTAGAAAAATGTATGCGTTTCATGTTGACAATGATAATCCTTATCAATTAAAGTAGAATAGTAGTTAATGATTATCATTATCAATTAGAGGTGAAGGAATGAAAAAATCTATTACGCTATTTACAGCGATTTTATCTATTTTTTTCTTGTTAATAGGTTGCAGTACCAAAGGGGACGAAAAAGCGTCTGCAACCAAAACAGAAAAAGGAAAAGAAAAAATCGAAATTACCGACCTGTCAGGGAGAAAGGTAACATTCGATAAAGTACCAGAAAGTTTTGCAACATTAAGTATGGGGGACATGGATATTATTCATGCTTTAGGTGGAAAAGTAGTAGGTCGTCCGGATACGAAATTAACTCTTCCAGAGGAGTTAAAGAAGGCAAAAGTAATCGGGAATGCACATCAACCGAATTTTGAGCAAATTGCTAGTTTAAAGCCCGATGTACTTGTTGCTAACAATGGATTCCAAAAGAACGTGCCAACGGTTGAAGGACAAGGAACGAAAGTAATCATTTCTTCTGCGAATTCTGTACAAGATATTCAAAAGAATATTGAATTATATGGAACGGCAATGAAGAAAGAAGATAAAGCAAAAGAACTTAATCAAAAAATCAATAATCAAATGAAGAAATATGAGAAAAAGAGCGATGTGAAAGCATTGCTAGTGTATGGCGCACCAGGTACTTATTTAGCGGCATTACCAACATCTTTATCAGGTGATATTTTAGAAAAAACAGGCGGAAAAAATATTGCTTCTGATTTTCCAGAAATGAAAGAATATCCGCAATATGCACAGCTAAGTGTAGAACGTATTATTGAGGCGAATCCAGATGTCATTTATTTAATTACACACGGAGATCCAACAAGTGTGAAAAAAGCATTCGAAGGCGAAATGATGAAAAATGAAGCGTGGAAAAATTTAGATGCAGTAAAACAAAACCGCGTAGTTATTTTGCCATCTGATTTATTTGGATCTAATCCTGGGACAAAAGTTACAGAAGCGATGGACTTTATGTATAAAAGTATACAAGATGTAAGGAAATGATACGTATGGAAAGTAGTGAAGTAGTAAGAGAAAAGGAACATCCTTTTGCGAAAAAAAGATGGATAATAGCAGTTACTTTAGTTGTATTAACAATTCTAGGCCTCTTTTACGGTCTTTTCGCAGGAAGTTTATCCTTTTCTGTACGAGACATTCTAACAGGTATACAAGATGAGGGTTCGACAGTACATCGAATTGTATGGGATCTTCGCATACCGAGAGTGCTCGTTGGGTTTATAGTAGGAACATGTTTAGCTGCATCTGGTACACTGCTGCAAGGGGTTATGAGAAACCCTCTTGCAGATCCTGGTATTATCGGAGTTTCATCTGGGGCAGGTCTTGTAGCAATTGTCATCATGATTTTATTCCCACAGCATCTAGCTTTTTTACCACTAGGGGCGTTTTTAGGAGCTTTCATAACAGCGATGGTTATTTATGCTTTATCATGGCAAAAAGGGGCACCACCTTCAAGAATCGTCTTAGTAGGGGTGTCGATCAATGCATTAATTGGTGCAGCAACGTCAGCATTAATGTTATTACATAGTGACAAAGTACAATCCGTGTTACCGTGGCTAGCGGGTGGTATTGGTGGTGTAAGTTGGGCACATTTAAACATGATTATTTATTATGCAATATTCGCCATTATATTAGCTTTCTTTGGCATTAAGCATATTCGAGTGTTAATGCTTGGAGATGAAATGGCAAAGTTATTAGGACATAACGTGGAAAAAAGTCGGTTTTATTTAATCGTAGTAAGTACATTATTAGCTGGAATTGCAGTAAGTGTATCTGGTCTTATTGGATTTGTCGGTCTTGTCGTACCACATATGCTACGTTTATTAGTTGGAAATGATTATAGATATTTGCTACCTTTATCATGCCTTGGCGGCGGTGTATTACTTGTTTTTGCGGATGCAATAGCTCGAAGTTGGTTCGATCCAATCGAATTGCCTGTTGGTATTTTACTGTCCTTCTTAGGTGGTCCGTTCTTCTTATATTTAATTCATAGAGGAGGAAAACAACGTGATTTCCGTTAACAAAGTGTTTTATGCACACTCTGAAAGATTTCAAATGCAAAATATGAATGTACATATTAAGGCTGGAGAAATCGTTAGTTTAATTGGTCCGAATGGATCGGGAAAATCTACTTTGCTTCGTTTAATAGCAAGGCTACTGAAACAAAGCGAAGGGGACATCATTTTAGATGGGAAAAACATTCATATGATGAAGAGTGCTGATGTAGCGAAGCAATTAGCAATGTTACCACAAATGCATGATCATCAATTAGATTTAACAGTGAAAGAACTAATTGAGTTCGGAAGAGGTCCACATAAATCATGGAGTAGCCGCTTAAATAAAGAAGATGAAGAAATTGTTGATTGGGCATTGTCTGTTACAAATCTTGAAGGGTATGAATATCGTCTTTTACATTCTTTATCAGGAGGGGAACGGCAACGTGCTTGGATTGCCATGACGCTAGCGCAACGTACAAATGTCTTATTATTGGATGAACCAACAACCTTTTTAGATATCGTTCACCAGTTGGAAGTAATGGAACTTGTGAAACGATTAAATGAGGAGTATGGAATGACAATTATAATGGTTTTACATGACATTAACCAAGCTGCTCAATATAGCGATCGTTTACTCGTATTAAAGCGAGGAAAGATTCAGTATGATGGTATACCAGAAGAAGTGCTATGCCATGAAATGTTTCAACATGTATTTGGCATAGATGTAGATATCTTTCAAGGAAGTGACAAGCCGTTTTTTACACCGAAACGAATTTCTAAAAGGGGAGAAGAGCGATGCAAACAGAAGAGCGTATTACCACTGAATTAGTAAGAGAATTTGTTATGGCAGCTCACGGGGATTTAGAGAAAGTACAAGAGCTATTGGTTGAATCGCCAAGCTTACTTCACGCCTCTTATAATTGGGGTGGATCAGATTGGGAAAGTGCGTTAGGGGCATCGGCACATGTAGGTCGTAAAGATATTGCTCTTTATTTACTAGAAAAGGGTGCTCGGATGGATATTTTTGCAGCAGCTATGCTTGGTGAATTAGAAGTTGTACAAGCTATTTTAGTAGCTCAACCAGAAGCATTGCGTGCATCTGGTCCTCATGGCATTTCTCTTCTTCAGCATGCACGAATGGGTGGAGAGAAATCTAAGCGTGTATATGATTATTTAGCAATACTATCTTAATGAACGAAGGAAGTTCTTATGTGCGGTAAACTTTTCACTTGAAACAATTGGAAAGTTTACCGCCCGTTAGAACGGGATAAGTATCTAGTATATTTGAAAATCCTACACCCCCTCAACTGTAGTTTTCTTAATACTAGTTATGATATGGATGCAGTAGACGAAATTTGTCTACTGCTTTTTTTAGTCGTTAAGAATGAATATTCTGTATTTTATTGTGGGTTCATTTATCCCGCTATTTGCGGGCAGTAAGTCTCCCGCCTCAAAATTCAGCTAGAGCAAAGAAGTTAGATGGGAGATCCACTGCCCGTAAACGCTCGATTGGTGAGGGCTGATAATCAGTGGGGGTGAACAAAATTCCCCACTGATTAAAGTTTCACTTTATAATTAATAGTAACATTTCGTATGCATACAAAACATGATCGTGAAATTAAGAATAAATTAGTGGAAAGGAGTGCAGGCATGTTTCATACAGATCGTTTACAAATTCGCAAATATACAATGGATGATTTACAGTTCTATGCTTCACTATGGGGGAACGAGAAGGTAATGCGCTATATTGGAAATGGGACGTTAAAAACATATATACAGTGTAAAAAAAGTTTGGAGGAGTGGGTCATTCCTAGCTATAAAAACGGTCTCGGTTTATTTGTATTGATTGAAAAGGAAACGGGAACAAGAATTGGTCATGCAGGGCTGGTAAAGCAGCAGATTGATGGAAAAGAGGAAATTGAAATTGGTTATTGGTTACTTCCTCAGTATTGGGGAAAAGGGTATGCAAAAGAAGCGGCGGCAGCATTTCGAGACTACGGTTTCCAAGCATTACGAATGAATAAATTAATTTCTCTCATTAACCCGAATCATCCCGCCTCAATATTTGTTGCTAGAAAGACAGGGCTCAGCTATGAGAAAACAACTTTATTTCATGGGATGGATGTTCTTGTTTATTCCATTAAACGTGTTGGATGAAAAATTACTTTTTTAAAGGTAAATTGCATTTTTTGAAGAATGGTATATGAAAATAAAGGGGGGATTACATGTACATTTATCATAATGGACTTATTATTCGTGAGGGAACGAGTAGCGTACCAGCATATGCAATTAAAGCATTGTTTGAAGATGCCGGTTGGAGTAATGATAATATCCCTTCTTGGCAAATTGAAAAATTTACGATAGCATTCGAAAATTCAACATGGGCTTTCACAATTTGGGATGAGGAAGAGATGGTTGCGATGGTTAGAGTCATTTCTGATGGAATTATGATTGCGAACATAGTAAATTTAGTTGTGAAGTGTGAATATAGAGGGAAGGGATTAGGTAAGAAGCTTGTAGCTCTTTGCCTGCAAAAACTTCCCCACGGTGATTGGTTTGCGCATACATCAGCGAACAATTTTGATTTTTATAGAAGTTGTGGATTTGAAGTTAGAGAGCTATCGAGAAATGGAACATGTGCGTATTATGGATACCAAGTCGCGAAAAGAGATGGTCACCGATAAATGAATGGAAAGTAAAAAAGTATAGCGAGGTAATTTTGAGACTTTTGATAATAGAGAATGGATTGAGGCTCGTTTTATGATAAAATAAAAGAAAATTCTGTTTATTATTAGGGGGATAAAAATGAGTGTAAAAGCTGGGGATGTATTTAAATATGAAAGAAGATTTACTGAGGAAGAAGTTTTTGAATTTGCAAATATTACCGGTGATAAAGGTAGACACCATATGGAATACGATGAAAATGGAAGATTAATGGTTCATGGTTTATTGACTGCTAGCATTGGGACGAAAGTGGGAGAAGAGTTACATTACATAGCAAGAGAATTAGTAAGTGAGTTTATTAGACCAGTTTTCACAGGAGATACGATCACTTGTGAACTAACTTTAACAAATGTTGAGCAAATGGAAGGCTATAAAAAAGTTTCAATCGAGTCAGTTTATCGCAATCAGCATGAAAAGACTGTACTAGTTGGGACAAGTTATGGAATTATAAGGGGATAAAAAAGAAGCCTGTTTAACAGGCTTCTTTTTTATTATTTAATAAACACGTTTTCGATTTTCCGCATAACTCGAGATGAGTAATAATGCAGTTTCTTCTCCTATATTACGAACAATATGAGGAACGCATGCATTCCATGAGAAAGAATCACCTTCTTCTACAATTGCAATATCTTCACCGTGCTGAACTTCTAGTTTTCCGCGTAATACAAGGTGACATTCTTCCCCTTCATGGGCATTTGGTGAGTTTTCTTTCGGGAATCCAGTAGGGATTTCTACTAAAGATAGGCGAAGGCCCCCTTGCTCCGCAACATGTTCAATTCTTTGCTCATCTTTGCCGTATACACTGTATTTCCGTTCTTCTTTTTTGACAATTTTTAATCGATCTTTTTGCTCTAACAATAAATAGGGAAGGGGAACGTTTAAAAAATTGGAGATCGTTTCTAAAGTTGAGATAGATGGTGATGTTTTATTATTTTCAACCTGACTCATAAATCCTTTAGAAAGACCTGTTCCCTCGCAAATTTGTGCAATTGTTATGCCTCTACGTTGACGAATTTCACGTATTGCAGAACCAATATTCATAAAATCAAGCTCCTTTTTGTAAACAACTATTTGTATCATAGCAAAAAAAATATATTTTTTCCCAGTGAAAATGAATTGACGAATAAAAAAAATTAGTGTATGTTTTGTAATGTGAATAAAAGTTTTGTATAAGAAAACTATAAAGGAGAGAATGAAATGAATCAACATATTGGTAACTTAATTATTCGTATCGTGTTAGGGGTAACATTCTTCATGCACGGTTTAACAAAATTCCAATCAGGAATTGACAATATTGCAGGATGGTTTACAAGTATTGGTTTACCAGGAGGACTTGCATACGGTGTAGCAACGTTTGAATTAGTTGGAGGTCTATTATTAATTCTAGGTTTAGGTGTAAGATATATTGGATTATTATTTGCACTTGTTATGGTTGGAGCAATCGTAAAAGTGAAATGGTCAGCTGGTTTATTGGGAGATGGAAAAAATCCTGGTTTCGAATTAGAACTTGCATTATTAGCAATGGGTGCATACTTATTTGTTGCAAAAGCTGATGGTTTTGTAGATAATTTCTTAAAAGAAAAAATGTCAAAGAAGAACTAATTTAAATGGGGGGGCTAACAAGATGAGTTTTCAACTTCATCCCGATACAACACTTGATGTTGTTCATTTATACGTATCTAATGTAAAGAAATCACTAGAGTTTTATACGGAAGTACTAAGTATGAAGGTGCTAAAAGAAGAAGAAGCAGTCGTTACATTTGGGAATGAAAATGATGAACCACTTCTTATCATTGAAGAAAAGAAAGAAGCTTTTCCGAAGCAAAGAGGAAGAACAGGGTTATATCATTACGCAATTTTATTACCAAGTAGACAGGATTTAGCGAATGTTCTTCGTCATCTTGTAGAGATGGTATATCCACTACATGGCGGAGCCGATCATTACTTTAGTGAAGCTCTTTATTTAGCTGATCCAGATGGAAACGGGATTGAAATTTATCATGATCGACAAAAAGAAGTTTGGCGTGATGAGAATGGAGAACTCCCATTTGTTAGTAACCCGTTAGCTGGTGAAGAATTATTACAGCAAGGAAGTACATGGAATGGCTTTCCAGCTGGTACTGTGATGGGGCATATTCATTTTCATGTAGCTGATTTAGAGGAAGCGAAACGTTTCTATGTTGATGGTCTTGGTTTTGAAGTAACGATTCCAGCTCGTAATGGAGCATTGTTCGTATCTGCAGGTGGTTATCATCATCATATCGGTTTAAATACATGGCAAGGTGAAGGGGTACCACCGCAAATGCCAGGTTCTGTTGGTTTGAAATATTTCACAGTTGTACTAGCGAATGAAAAACAAAAAGAGCAAGTATGTGAAAGCTTAAAAAATATTGGCAAGATTGCTACGTACAAAGATGGAATATTACAAGCCCAAGATCCATTTGGACATTGTATCCATTTCAAAATAAAAGGAGAAGCCTAAAAAGGCTTCTCCTTTTATTTTCTTATAATTGCTTTTTCGTTTTGTAAAAATAGTTCATCAAATTGTTTTGCAAGCTCAAAATCTAGTTTCGTTAAACCTTTTGCATTCCAAGATGACAAAGTAATAATAACTGCTTTATACTGGATAAGGATAAATGGATGGTGATTATGTTCTTCTGATAGTTTGGCGGCTTCAGAGACAAATTCGACTCCTTTTAAGTAGTCGGAAAACATATATTTTCGTTCAATCCATTTCTCATCTTTTACCATCCATTTATCTACCTTCAATAATTCTTCGTGAACTTCTTCTTCAGTTAATCTTAGCATCATTTTTCACATCCTTTACTGGAAGTAACGCAAGACCATTGTTAATAAGGCGTGTTACAGCTTCGTCAGTTGTGAAGGCAGAAAGTTGATGTAGTAATGCTGCCGATGTTTCATGCCCTTTGTTATGCTCTAAAAGTAACTCTAATACTTCAAGGCGCAGCAACCATTCTTTCGCATAAAATTTATTTAATACTTCTTGAATTGCTACTAATTGATCGATATGCGCGTCGTGTAAAATCCCCTCACTTCGAATATCTCGCACTGTTTGATACATACGTTCAAGTTCATTCAGTACAAGTGGAGCAGGAATTTCGTGAACTTCTTCATCCATTGGGAAAAATGCTGCGGCATCTGCGGCACCTGGGAATACTGAAGTGATTTGTGAGCCAACAGCCATATCAAATGCGCCCCATGAAGCATCAAATAAAACGCGGGCGTTATAAGTAACTGTGCAATCGATAAAGGAAATAAGAGCAATTTTCTTATCGTTTTTTACAATATCTGTTACTGTTCCTTTTACATGAATACCACTTGCAAAAGTAAACTCAGCGATAGTTCCAATTGTAATTCCTAATGATTGTAGTTGTTCGTCTGTACAATTTTCTAATGCAATATTTTCAGTGAGTAATCCAATCGGTGTTCCAAATCCGTCACTGTGTACAGAAGTAGAATGATTTGCTAACTGTTTATTATGAAGCGCTAATGCCGTTGGCGAATTTGTTCGCATGTAAATTAATTCACCTGCATCGTTTTCAATTGTCTCGCTAAATGTACCTGTAATTTGTAATCCACTATTTAGCTCAGCTGTTGCATAGTTCTCAGAGCGAATTGCTTTTTCTAAACCTTCTTTTCCACCTGTTTTAAAGGCCATTGTTTTAGAAAATGTTTCAAGCGCATCTGTTAATTCTTCAAAGGATTCACAAACAAATAGTTGTGGTTGCATTTTTGTTACGTCATAAGTTGTCCCTGTACATGCTTCGATAGAAAATGGAACCTTTTCTACAGCGTCTGTTAAGCAATGTTTGCTTTCGCCAACAGAAGAAAGGAGACCAGCACCATATATTTTTGGATCATCTATATTTCCGATTAATCCATATTCTACTGTCCACCAGAAAAGACGTGAAATTTGTTCAGCTTCTGATAAACCAGAAACTAAGTTTTGTTTTTCAATTACAGCATTTTCAGCAGCCTTAACTTCATCAGGAGTAGAAGTAGGGCTTTCTTTTACTATCGTTAATGTACGAACAGCTTCAAATGCATCATGTTCTTCTTTTGTAGAGAAAGCTTTTGCACCAATTTGCCCAAAACGTTTCACATATTTTGCATATGTAGGATCAAGTAAAATCGGTGCGTGTCCTGCGGCTTCGTGTACGATATCTGGAGCTGGTGTGTACTCGATATTTTCTACTTTCCGAATATCTGTTGCGATCGGTAGTAATCCGTGTCCTTGAAAATCGAAGAATGCTACGCCGGGAATAAGTCCGTCAATCGTTACAGCGCCCCAGCCACTTGGTGCCAAACACTCATTCATTTCTTCTACTTTTGGAATTGCATCTATATTAATACCAGATGATTGTAGTCCGTTCACATAGGCTGGATGAGCAACGTCTTTTAAGAAGCTATGATTTTGTCTCATAATATAACGCCACACAGCGTGATTCACCGGTGTGTATTGATCATAATGTTGTGTGGATACGAATGGTTTTAAATGCGATGGAATTTCTGTTTTCTTTGTCATTTAGACATCCTCCTTTTTTTCTATAAAATTGAATATCGATTTCGTATAGCTTGTATCACCTCCCTTCATTATTTGTAAGCGCTTATAAAATTTTATCATAAGATTCGGAATTATTTAACATCTGTTTCTGTGAGAAATAGAAAAAGCCCCTATCGGAAAATCCGATAGGGGCGAAAGAATCGCGGTACCACCCTATTTGTAAGTGAAAATATACTTACATCTCAATTAATGATAACGGAAAAATTCCGTCTTTTCCTTCATGCATAAAAGCACTACGAAAAAGAAGCTCCAGAATTGTAATTCATACTTATATATGTGCTAATTTCCACCGACCATTAGCTCTCTGTAACAGGGATATAAGATACTACTGCGATTCTTTCAACGCGTATATATGAAATTGTGTAAGAGGATGGACGCAAAAAAGTCCCTATCGGAAAATCCGATAGGGACGATAAAAATCGCGGTACCACCCTATTTGTAAACAACTAATTGTTTACCACTCACTTTACGATAACGGAAAGATCCGTCTTTCTCTTCATGCATAAAAAGCATTACGGGAAAGAAGCTCCAGAATTGTAATTCACGCTTATATATGTACTGATTCGCACCAACCATCAGTTCTCTGAGACAGTGATATAAGTCGCTACTAGTATTCCTTCAAAGCCGATATATAATTCGTTTAACTAAACTATGTTTTGTATTATAAAACTATATTAAAAAAATTGTCAACAAAAATTTTTTATCCCGTGTTAATGAGCAGTAAAATTCCTACCTCAAAATTCGGTTGGAGCAAAGAAGTGAGATGGGAGATTAACTGCCCGTAACTCCCGATTGGTGAAGGGTAATAATCAGTGGGGATGAACGAAATCTCTACTGATTAAAGTTTCACTTTATTTCACTTCTAAATTAACAGTTAAATTAGAGGTATTGCCAGCTGCATCAGTTGCTACAATGTGAATAGTATTTTTTCCTTCTTGTAATTGAGTACGGTCGAAATAAATGTCATAGCTTTTCTCCCAAGGGTTCAGGAATGCCTGGTCCCATACACCATTTCCGTTAATTTCATATTGCATTCTCACTGGAATACCAGGTGCTATCCAACCAGATTCTGACATCCAATCTAGTAGAATATCATCAACTTTTCCTCTAATTACGAGATTTTCTTGGTCAACTTCGTATGTTAACTTAGGTGCAGTTCGATCAAGAAATACAGTAGCTGTTTGTTTTGTTTCTCCGCCAGAATTAGAAGCAACTGCTTCGATTTGATATAGCCCGTCAGCTAAAGGAGTGCCATCTGCTTTTGTACCATTCCATTTGAAAGGTTTGTATCCAGGAGTTGCATTTTTAGCTTGATGGATAATCCCTTGATACGTTACACGTTCTTTCGTAACTAAATTTGCATGCAATGTTACATCATCCACAGGCGCAACTAAATAGTAGTTGATGAGATTATCATCTAGTACGTGGTCGCCATTTGGGCTAAAAGTAGAATTAATAATTTCAAGTCCATCGATACGTTTATAATCTTTAGGCTCGATACTAAATGTGAATGGAATTCGAATTTCTTCTTTTGCCCCTTGTTCTTTTACATATACATTTCCAGTATACACACCTTGTGGTAGTGAGCTATCTACAGTGATAGTAAATGGTTTTTCGGTACTACTATTCGGTTGAATGCTAATCGATGAAGGGACAGAAGCTTTTACTTTTGTGTTTGTGTTTGCATCTAGTAACTCCACACGAGTTGAAAAACTTTTCTTTTTACTAGAAAGGTTTTGTAATGTAACATTTTGCGTCAGTTTTACTTTTCCGCTATTTGGCTTAATAAGACCAAAGCTGACATTGTTAGGTTTTACTAATACATTTGTTTGAGCTGCTTTCGGAATGTTAATTAAACCAGATCCTTGTGCCATAACAGGGTATGTATTTTCATTGACATCATGTAATGTTTTTGCATTGTTAGCAAGAGCCGCTTTCAATTGTTCTGTCGTCCAATCAGGATGCATTTGACGCAAGAGGGCAACCGCTCCAGCTACTTGCGGAGCAGCCATACTTGTTCCGTTATGCGATTCATAGCCGCCTCGCGGTACTGTACTAGTAATTTGTACTCTAGGTGCAACAACATCAGGCTTTATTAGCCAACTTCCTTGTGATGGTCCTCTTGAACTAAAGTTACCGATAAGTTCTGTTTGCTTTGGTTGTCCAATTTTTATATTTTTCTTTCGTTTTGTAATTAAAGTTTTTAATTCTTCCCCATTTGTATTTGATAATTGCATTACTGGGACAGCTAGATGTTCACGTGAAAAATATTCCGGCATCATATTAATTTCTTTTTCGCTAGAGATTAATAACACACCAAGTGCACCAGCTTGTTTCGCTTGTTCTGCCTTTACTAATGTACTAGAAGTACCTTGTAAAATAAGTGCGAATTTCCCTTTCACATCTTGTTTTGCATAATCACTTGGATTGCCATAACCAACGTATACAAGAGGGGAATCATTTCCTATTGGAAAATCGGATTTTGATAACGGTAACCCTTGATATGTTTTGCTGGAACCAGCTACTTGGAATGTTGGAAACGGGATAGAAACCGTAGATGCTCCAACAGAAATGACACTACTTGCGTTACCGGGAGCATCAACAGACCAAGGTTTTGGTCCGTCATTTCCATTTGAAACGACAGTAGTAACACCAAGTTTCGCTGCTCGTTCTAACGTTAATGTTACAGGCTGATCAGGTACATTTAAATCCTGCCCAAGGGAGAGGTTTAACACATCCGCACCATCTTGAATCGCTCGCTCAATCCCTTGGATAATATCATCTGTTGTACCAGTTCCACCGTCATTCATTACACGATAGGCTAGAATAGAAGCGTTTGGAGCAACGCCTTTAATTTTTCCATTACCCGCAATAATTCCAGCTACATGAGTACCATGTACGTTACCATCCATTGGATCGCTATCTTCATCAACCGTGTCATATCCACCGATATAATTTGCCTTTAAGTCAGGGTGTGTATAGTCTACGCCAGAGTCGATAATGGCTACTTTCATGCCTTTTCCATCAAGCGGTTTGCCAGATGGATCTTTTAAATTCCACGCGTCAGGTGCACCAATTGTCGGTCCACCGATATTTGGTGCTTCTTCGTTAGTAGTACTTTTTGATGTTTCATGCAATTTATATGTTAAGTTCGGATAGACTGCTTTTACTTCAGGTAAAGAGGCAAGAGAGGTAATTTGATCTCCAGGAACTGAAATAGAGAATCCGGAAAATAACGTATTATACACTTCTTTAATTTTTGCACCAGGTGCTTTTTCTTTTATTTTCTTAGTCGTATCTTCTTGTGCTTTTTTTAGCTCAGCATGATAAGACTGCGCATTACTATTTTGTAAATCTGGAGCATGCTGAATATTACTTTGAGCAGCGAGAGGTGCATGTTGCAATTCTACAATTACTGATATTTCTTTTGTTGTTTTCGTTTCAACATTTTGAGCAATTTTATGTTCTCCCCACTGTTCAATCGTTGTTTTTAATTGTGGACTAAATTGCTTCTCCTTTTGTAGTGATTCAGCATGAGCGCTTAAAGCTCCAAAACTAGAAAAGACAAGCGCCATGCTTAATAGTGTAGATGTAGTTTTTTTCATTGATACTCCCCCTAATAAAAAAGTGCCAATATTCAGAAATGTAATCTTACATTTTAGTTAGAACTTATAAATATAAATGTTGGCTAAACTATACTTTCGACATAATTCATACCAATCCTCTATGAATTGAAAATTTCTTGGGGAATTTTTTCTGATTATGTCGAATCGATATTTTTCACATATTGTAGGAAGAAAGTGAGGAATGCTATGAGGGAAATGGAGTGATGGTATGAAAAGGCTAATGGTAAGTGGTAGTGTAGTGTTGTTTATGTTTTTATGTTCTATCACTATTACTAGTGCAGAAAATAATAGTGTGAAAGTTGCTTTTATTCGTCATCATAACCTTTGGATTAAAGTTGATGGGAAAGAAATACAGATTACAAAAGGAGAGTACATAACAGGGCCGAAGTGGTCATATGACGGGGAGTGGCTAGCATATGTAAAAGGGAAGAAACAAAGTATTCTTGAGTTATATCGGCTGAAAGATGGAAAAAAAGTTACGCCGTTTCACTCAGAAGCATCGAATTATCAATGGTCACCAACAGAAAATATAATTGCATTTATATTTACAGGTACATTAAATACATTTGATGTAGAAAAAAAGAATGCAGATTTTGAAAATGTATCGGCTGGTGTAGGGGATTATGCATGGTACCCTGATGGAAAGAACTTTCTTGTATCCTCTGAAGCGAACTTACTTCCAACAGGATGGACAGGGGCTCAGCTATATGAAGTGCAAAAAGATGCACATATGAATCCTCACAAAATGAAGCATTTGTATGCATTGCCAAATGAACATGATGATTTTCTAGCGCTAGTAGCAAGTGGCTTTAAGTGGTCACCAGATCAAAAGTGGATTTCATTTTTAGCGGTACCGACAGCTTCATGGTCAGCTGATAGTAATACGCTTTGCTTAGTTCGTGCAGATGGAAGTCGGTTTGAAAAAGTAGATCAAATGTTATTAAACGAACAATGGTTTCAATGGGCACCATCAAAAAATATATTAGCTTATATTGAAGGGAGCGGAAGAGTTACATTAGAAAATAAACATTTAAAAGTAAAGGAATTGCCAGCACTTCAGCAGAACATATTTACGCCGAAAGGATATGTTGATTGGGATTTTGTATGGAAGAACGATAGAGTAATTATCGTTTCACGAGCAAAAGAGGCAGGAATAGAAACTCCACCAGAAAAAAGGCCACTACCATCTTTATATGAGGTCGATAGTACAAGTAATGCACAGCATCAAATCACAAAGAAAACGAACAAGCAAGGGGATTACCACCCGATCTTCATGAAGAAGAGTAATCAATTAATTTGGATACGTTCAGACCGTAAGAAAGCGGATGTATGGCTTGCTCATAAAGATGGGAAACAGGAAAAGAAGTGGATTGAAAATATAGATGTACCAGCGTGGTATTATGAGAAATGGAATTGGGGAAATGTTATCTCGGTGAAATAACAATAAAAAACTGCCTAAAAAATCATTTTAGGCAGTTTTTTATTGTTATTTATGTGTTTTATTTGGCTTTTTTTTCGCTGGGTTTCCGTTCCCTTGTCGCTTTCTATTTTGTTCATCTTTTGCTTGTTTTTCATGTAGTGTATCTAAAAATTCATTCGAGTTACTCATGTTTATATCTCTCCTTTCATTTTGTCATGATTACTATAACCATTTAGGAGGATAATCATGAGTTAGAAATTAGGCACTTAATTTTCTTCGATAATGTAAGTAAAATATTCCATACATAACAAATAGCATGAGTAAAACTTGTATCTCTACATTTTCTTTTAAAAAAGCTGCGATAGGGTCTGGTAAGTACGGTGATTTATCGTTTGTGCTTAAACCTAACCATTTATTTAAGAGGCTAATGGTACAAAACATAAAAACACCGGACCAGCTTGCCGTAATTGCTTTTTGTTTAATTTTTGTTTCACGTTCATCATCTGCAATCCAAGGATTAGCAGTTTTATCACTACTAAAGAAGCCGTTTATATATCCCCATACAATCATTCCAATAAAGACAATTATCCATTTCATATATGTAATTCTCCTTTCGGTGTAAAAAGTATTTTACATGTAATATTGTAATATTTTACAAACCTTCGTGTCAAACCTTTTTTACATATCGGTTTTTATACAGCAGGAATAAAGAATGCAATAGGGAAGAAATATGTGTGAGGATTTTATAGTAAGAGGAGACTGAATATGAAAATCGTTTTTGTTCGGCATGGTGAAGGTGAACATACAACGGATTTACCAGAAAGTTTACAAGTGTTTGACCCACCATTGACGAGAGTAGGAAAGGCTCAAGCTAAGTTACTTCAACGTGATGTATCATTACAAGAAGCGGATATATTAATTGTTAGTCCTACACTTAGAACTTTACAAACGGCGACAATATGGAGTGCGAAAGTAGCTTGTCAAAAAATAGTCCATCCATATGTATCTCCACGTATTTTTCCTTATCGAGAAGGAGCGAAAACATTACCGTGCGATTATATAGTAGATCAGGGAATGATAACAAAGTTATTTCCGCATTTTTCGATAGAGAAAAGCTCAAATAATCAGTTATGGAAGGAAGGTATAAACACTATTTCAGAGAATAGTTTTCAGCAAATAGTAGATGAATTTCTTCTTTGGTGTTATGAACTGGGTGCGGAAAGAATTTGCATTGTATCTCACGATGGAACAATTACAGCATATAGGCAATATTTACATAAAGTCGTTTTAACTAGATCAGATTTTTTGAAAGAAACAGGTATATATGAAATGGATTTATCCCATAAAAGTCTGATTGATAAGGGCTGATTATAGGATGGAGGTTGTTTGTTGAATATTGCATTAGTAGTTGGTTTTAATTCGGATTTAGAGGCGCAATCAATACGAGCATCTCTTGAGTATTTTGGTGCAAGAGTTGTGACATATTGGATTGGTAGACCGAAAGATTTTGTGGAAGTTCTTTCTGGAAAGAACTTATTTAACGATATTAATTATATTATTTTTTGCTTTCATGGTGAAGAAGGGAAGTTTGTCATGGAAGAGTTAGGCGAAGAAGTATATGAACAAGATGAACCGAGAGGGTATTTTGGTAAAGCAGAAATTTATAAATATGCAAAATTGCATAATACACATATTGTAAATAGCGGGTGCACATTAGGGGAGCAAAAACTTGCAAAATCTTTTTTACATAGTGGTGCAAAATCATATATGGGATCGATTGATTATGTAGATGGAAATGCAGCACTTATGTTTACTATACGCTTATTTTATGGGGTTATTAACCATGGGAAAACGTTAGAAGAAGCGTTTCAAGAAGCGAGTTTAATTGATGAGGAGACACATACATTTCGATTCTATAATTAGTGTGAAACACGTTTATTCTATATTCGAATAAACGTGTTTCACATTTAACTCACAATTTTTTTGCATTTTTTTCAATGAAAATGATTATCACCTGTGGTATGATATGTTCAAGTTTTTACAGGTAATAAAAGTTACTATATAAACGTTAGTTTTTAATGTTTCATACACATGTCATGAATTATTCATAATTAACGTTTGAAAAATGAGTAACTAATGTTATTATATTAACTGTAACTAACTTAATTACAACTTTAGGAGGAAGATATGGTTATTCAATTTTTAAGAGAAAACAAAGCAGTTTCTTTTGTATTAGCAGTAATTCGAGTATATCTTGGTTACACATGGTTAATGGCTGGAATCGGTAAACTACAAGGAAAAGGATTCGATGCAACAGGTTATTTGCAAGGCGCAATTGAAAAATCTAAAGGTGCACAACCGGCTGTTCAATCTTGGTGGGCATCATTCTTACAAGAATTTGCAATTCCAAATGTAGATTTGTTTAATACGCTTGTAACATGGGGAGAAATTTTAGTCGGAATTGGTTTAATTGTAGGCTGTTTAACAAAAACAGCGGTCTTTTTTGGTCTTGTAATGAACTTTTCCTATATGTTTAGTGGGTCAATTGGTGTGAACCCTGAGATGGTTATCTTATCTATGTTTGTTCTTGTTGCCGGTATGAACGCTGGGAAATTTGGAATGGATGGCTTCGTTATCCCGAAAGTATTAGGATCAAAAACTCAAAAACGCCAAAAGCAAGCTGCTTAATATATGAAAATGGGTATCTCACAATGAGATACCCGTTTATGTTATTTTTCAATTTTGATCGGATTGTTCTTAAAGAAGTCTTGTACATACCCGACAAATTCTTGTGGTTCTTGGCGAAATGGTGCATGATAACCTTTTTCAATAATATGTAAAGTGCTATTTTTTAAGAATTGATGATACGTTTCTCCTTCTTTCCAAGAAACGCTACTATCATTTCTGCCCCATATAATTAAAGTTGGCTGTTTCATTTCATTCGCATTAATTTTAAGACGTCTAGGCCATAGTTTCATTTTGTTATAATGTTCTTCATCATTACGTTTGAATTTCACTTTGCTCTCATCATAATCTGTAATAGAAGAAACGGCATTTAAATCAGTCGACAATTGTGGTTTTGGTGAGCCTTGTTTATTAACGAATGTATGAGGGCCACCTGTAGCATCAGTTAAAATAAGGTGAGTAACTGCTTCAGGATATAAATATGTTAAATTTAGAGAAATTTCTCCCCCCATGGAATGCCCCAGTATTGCGAATGAATCATATCCTAGTTTTTTCATTAATTTATAATACAAATTTGCATGAGTTGGAAAAGAATAATAAAAATCCATTGGCTTAGATGAGCGCCCGAATCCCAAAGCATCTACAGAAATAATTGTATGATCTTTTGCTAAATCGGAGTAGATCTTTTGAAAACCATCTGATGACCCTCCAAAGCCATGAATCATAAGTAAAGGTGGTTTTTCATTACCAATCTTTTTAAAGTAAATGGTTTGACCATCTATTTCTACCATTTTTTCCTCGGTAGCTAGTTTCGCTGTAATTGTATTTTTAACTTGCTTTACTTGTTCTACTGGCTTTTCTGCTGCACTACATCCTACTAATAGTGTAAGAGTAAGACAACCTACCATAAAATAGCTAAATCGCTTCAATTAGGTGTCTCCTTTCTAACATAACGCTGTATCTATCATAGCAAATAGCATATTACGATTTCCAGGAAGTTGGCTACCATTTTTTATCATAAGAGGTGAAAGGAGCGTTTCTTGGAAATTTTCTGTTTGAAGAAATTGACGAAATGTAAATTGTGAGTGTGGGACATCAATTCGTACTATACCATTCCAACATTCACATATCTTTTTTAATAATTGAATAGAATCTTCTTCTTGCTTGGCGATAAGTGGATTGATACATAATATATTGCCCTTTCGTATGCATAATGAAAAAGCTTCTATACAGTTATTTCTTTCAATTTTAAAAGAGTGTACGGCCCTTGGTAATAGCAAAGAGTAAAGTAGAGAACGATTCATACCAGTTGCAATTTGATCGAGAGAAGTAAGAGATATAAGGTCTTCTTCTTGTACTTGTTGTAAGTGAGAAGGGGACGTCTTAATAGTTTGCTTTTCAAAACGATGAATCGTTGTTGCTGTTTGAAATCCGCATGATGTGTATAGAGGTTCGCCAGCTTTTGTCGCAATAAGTGCAATGGGTTGTTTTGGATGAATTTGTTCCAAGCAATGATTTAGCAACATGCGCCCGATTCCGCGTCCTTGAAAATTAGGGTGAACGATTAACATACCAATGGAAGTGAAGTTACTTGTAAAGGGAAATACTCCTCCAGTCGCAATGAGTTTGTTTTCATGAATGTAACCTACAAGTGTGCCGATAGAAAGATACATTTCGAATTGTTTTTTCATAAAAATTTCATCGTGTAACCATCCAACAGATTTGCAAAGATTAAGTAATTCAAAAATAAAAGATTCATTTAGCTTTACTATTTTCATAAAGGCTCACCGCATTTCTATTTATTTTCATAAACATAGAGTCAAAATGTAAAAAAAGAGATTTACGTTAAATGAAATCCAACTTGTTTATATTTAAATTGTAAAGGGCAGGATAGTTGATACGAAGAGACAAAGTTATACAAATTATAACTGATATTTACATAAGTTAACAAAAAATTTACATACAGCTAATTTTCTCTTAATAGTCTTCCATTAAATTTGATAGTGGGAAATGAATAACCTAATTAGGGGGACAAGACAGTGAAAAAGTTTGTGAAAAAAGCATGGCCATTTGCAGTTGTGGCATCATTAGCAGTTACTTCGGTAGCAACATGGAATTTTACTCGTTCTAGTGAGGTTAATGCAGATGAGAACGGAAGCAATGCAAAGATTAAAAATGTTATCGTATTAATTGGGGATGGTATGGGCCCTTCATATATGACGGCTCACCGTTATATGAAAGATAATCCAAAAACCTTTGAAATGGAATCTACAGAATTTGATAAGCATCTTGTAGGAACACAAAAAACATACCCAGAAGATGAGCATGAAAATATTACAGACTCTGCATCAGCAGCAACAGCTATGTCAGCAGGGATTAAAACATATAATGCTGCAATTGCAGTTGATAATGATAAAGCGGAAGTGAAAACGGTTCTTGAGCAAGCGAAAGAAAAAGGGAAATCAACGGGACTTGTTGCAACTTCTGAAATTACACATGCAACACCAGCTGCTTTCGGTGCGCATGACATTAGCCGTAAAAATATGGACGCAATTGCAAATGATTATTTTGATGAGAAAATTAAAGGGAAGCATAAAGTAGATGTTATGCTTGGCGGCGGCGTAAAGAACTTTGTTAGAAAAGATCGTAATCTTACAGAAGAGTTTAAGAAATCTGGTTATAGCTATGTAACGGATCGAGATCAATTGTTAAATGATAAAAATGATCAAATTCTTGGTTTATTTGCACCAGGTGGATTAGATAAAATGATTGACCGTAATGATAAAACACCTTCATTAGAAGAAATGACTAATGCAGCAATTGAGCGTTTGAACAAAAATAAAAATGGTTTCTTCTTAATGGTGGAAGGAAGTCAAATCGACTGGGCTGGACATGATAATGATATCGTTGGTGCAATGAGTGAAATGGAAGACTTCGAAAAAGCTTTCAAAGCAGCGATTGAGTTTGCGAAAAAAGATAAAAATACGTTAGTTGTTGCAACGGCAGACCACGCTACAGGTGGATTATCTTTAGGTGCCAATGGCGAGTATAACTTTAAAGTAGATCCAATTAAAGCTGCAAAACGCACACCAGACTTTATGGCAAATGAGATTGCAAAAGGTGCAAATGTAGAAGAAACATTGAAAAAGTATATTGATTTACAATTAACTCCAGAAGAAATTCAAGCTGTAAATGATATAGCTCCGTCAAAAGATGTAACAAAGATTGATAATGCAATTGAAGATATTTTCAATAAGCGCTCGGTTACAGGCTGGACAACTGGTGGACATACAGGGGAAGATGTGAACGTGTATGCATTTGGTCCAGGTAAATACTTATTCTCAGGCGTTCAGGAGAATACAAATATAGCGAAACGTGTCTTTGATATTGTTGGCGGCGGCGATCCGAATAAAGGAAGACGTTAATTAAGAGCGAAAGTGAGGCGAAATGCCTCACTTTTCTTTTTAGGAGTTGGGAATATGGGGAAGTTATTTAGAAAATTAAGATTCCTTCTAGTATTTGTAGTATTAATAGTTGGATGTCAACAAGAAGAGAATAACGTAGAACAAAAATCTACTACTAAAAAATCTGAGGAAAAGGTACAAATAACAAAAGAAGAAGAGAGATCTATTCAAGATGTTATTACTACATTTGTGCGAACGACAAATGAAAAAAATCTTGCAGAACATATGGAGTTATTTTCAAAGAAGATGCCTAGTGCTGAAGACTTAAAAACACAAAAAGAAGCCGCATTTCAAAAGGGAAATAAGAAGATTGAATTGGAACATATAGATATGAAAGCTAGTAAAGTAGGGTATGTTATTGTTGAAACGAAAGAAAAGGAAGTAGACGATAGTGTCACTCTTCAAAAGAAAGTACGGTACGCTCTTGGAAAAGAAGATGAGAAATGGAAGATTGAAGAGGTTCGCACGATAGAGAAAAAATAACGTGAAACTTTAATAAGTGTGGGAGTCACACCTCCAAAAAATGGTATAAAAAAAGGTTCTCATTGGCGAGAACCTTTTTTTATAGTGGTAGCATAATTTGATTTGAGCATGCCTCAATATCATCAATATCTTGACGAATTGTGGCCATTTTATTATCAAGATCTTCAGCTTTCATTGCTGCATCATGTAGTTCATCTTTTAAATACTCCGGTATTTTCCCTTCATATTTATAATAAAGTTTGTGTTCTAAACTTGCCCAAAAGTCCATTGCCAGTGTACGTAACTGAATTTCTGCAAATACATCTTTTGTACCAGAATTCAGTGATAAAGGATATTTAATAATCATGTGTAAACTTTTATATCCGTTTCGTTTTGGGTTAGCGATATAATCTTTTACTTCAATGACTTCCATATCTTCGCGTTTTTGAATGACTTCTTTCAAATGATAAATATCTTCTACGAAGCAACATGTAATACGAATACCAATAATATCTTGTAAATGTGTTTGAGCGTTTTCAACTGTTGGTAATAAGCTTTTGCGTTCTAGCTTTTTAATAATACTTTCAGGTTGTTTTAGTCTTGTTTTTATATGTTCAAACGGGTTGTAATCCTCTAGAAATTGAGCTTCCCGGTTCATAATTTCAAATTTAGTTTTTAACTCTTCTAAAGCAAATGTATATGGTAATACAAAAGCTTTCCAGTAGTTAACTGTTGATTGATTATATTCCATTTATATACACACCTTTTCCTATTTACAAGTGAGGTTGTTATTATACTAAATACCAAATCATATAAGCACAAGCAGCAAATGATGAGATCATAAAGCGATATTTAGTTTTCATACTTTCAACTCCTTTCGAGTAAGATTCTATATAAATAAACGTGATTGTTAATAAGTTCACTATGTACAATTTCTATAGTAATAGATTCGTGTGAATTTCGTATGAACTAATTGTTTCAGCTTTTTGTCTTTTTTGCTGTTAATCATAATTATTATTCGGATTTAAAGTGTTTTCATTTGATTTATCCATTTGTATAAATTAATGTATATTTAAATTTATAGTTATTAAGGAGGATATATGGTGAACTTTGAAGAATTAGCAATTGCTAGACGTTCTGCAATGAAATTTATACAAGGTATAGAAATCCCTGATGAGGATTTTAAAAAAATATTTGAGTTAACTAAGCTTTCTCCATCTTGCTATAATTTGCAGCACACACATTATGTTGTAATTCGTGATCAAGAGCGAAAAGAAAGATTAAAAGAATTAGCGTTCGGTCAATATAAAGTATCGAGTGCATCAGCGGTAGTGCTCGTTTGTGGTGATAAAAGAGCATACCAAAATGTTGAAAATATTTACTTCGGTATGAAAGTTTTAAAAATGATTGATGAATGCGAATATGAAGATACCATTAGGCAAACGAAAGGTTTATATGAAGGAAAAGGAGAGCGTTTCATGGAGGATGAAGCGATTAGAAATGCTTCGTTAAGTGCGATGACTTTTATGTACGCAGCTAAATATTATGGCTATGATACATGTCCAATGATTGGTTTCGATGAAAAAGCAGTACAAAGTGAATTAAATATGCCAGAGCATGTAATACCTGTTTTAATGATTACGATAGGGAAAAGTGATACGACTAAAGTTCGTCCAAGAGGATATCGAAAGCCAATTAGTGAGTTTGTTACATACGAATCGTTTTAATAAAATTTATTTAACTATAAAAACAAGGGGATTCTAAATAGAATCTTCTTGTTTTTGCAATTGACAAATAGAATGAAGTTTTATAATATATAAATCGTAATCATTACGTTTTAGTTTGCAATCTTTGAAAGAAAGGAGAATTACCTATGCGTGTAAATATTACATTAGCTTGTACGGAGTGCGGTGATCGTAATTATATTTCTAAAAAAAATAAACGAAACAATCCAGAACGTATCGAATTAAAAAAATATTGTCCACGATTAAAGCGAGTAACGTTACATCGTGAGACGAAGTAGAAGACTAGAGATATCTCTAGTCTTCTTTTGTTAATAAGTTTTGGTTTTCTTTGTTATAATTACCTTAAATTGTAACGAAGGAGAGGGTATGGTGAATCAAAAAGATAAAGAAAGAAAAGAGCACGTAGCTCATATTATTGAAATTCCAGATGAATATAGGCTTGTTGTAGATGATCAAGAAGGGGTTGATGACCCGTATCATCTATTATGGTGGGGACATAAAGGTGATGAGGAGAAACAGATACAAATTACATTAAATAGACATACTGGTAATTTAATTGAATTTAGGATAGATGATGGAAATTCTTTTTCGAGTGATAAGGGAGCGATAGAGGAGAATAAAGCAAGAGAGGTTGCAAATACATTCTTAAAAAAATATACAAAAGAAGGATATGAATTCTATACATATGTAACGGTTAAGGACGACAGGCGCGGTTGGAAAGAAGTAAATTATATGCAAGAAGTGAATAGCTATCCATTGCCGAATACTGGGTGTGTTGTGCGAGTGCACCCTTCAGGTAATGTTTTGCATTTTCATTACAATGGACAAAAAGCCATAGAGAAAAAAACGTTATGGCCAAGTGAAATTGTTGGGGAGAATATCGTTTTAGAAAATTTGAAAGCTAGACAAGATATGAGACTTGTATTTGTAGATTTAACATACTCTTCATGTGAGTATGAAAACGGGGAAGAAGTAAAAGGGTACCATCTTGTATATGAACCAGAGCCTAGTCATGCGTTTATTGATGCAAGTACAGGTAAAGATTTATATGGGCCAGAACACTATAAATTACCTTCTACAGTACTTGTTGATAAACCGCTAAAGAGTAGTCAAAAAAAAGATGTGTTTGATTTATTTGATTGGGACAAGGGGAAGTTTGTCAAAATAGATGAAAAAGTAGATGAGGATGAAGTCCGGATAAAATTTGTATTAAAAGAAGAATTACAAAAAGAAATAGAAGAGAAGGATTCATATTCAATGGATGAGTTTTATAAAAAACATTTTCCAATGTTGAAACATAATGAATTCGTTGTAATTACTCTAGATAAAGAAACAAATCAATTGCTTTCTTTTTTTATGTGGAAGGATGAGAAAAAAAGGAAAACAATCTTATCAAGAGAGCAATGTTTAAGCAAGGCACTTCAATTTTTAGAGCATATTATCCCAGATGCGACAAAGTATGTTCAACTTTGGGATAATTATGAGGAGGAAGAGGGGATAGAGAGGTTTTCCTTTTCAATCTATGTAAATGACATTCACGTAGAGCGGAAATATATTATGATCAACATCAATGCAGAAAATGGAGCTGTGATGCACTACTCTGGAGAGTCTGGCAACTTTATAAAAGAATTACTTACATATGAAACAACACCAAAAGTAACAAAAGAAAAAGCGTTAGAAATATACAGAGAGGCTATCCGAGTTAAATTAGAATGGTTTTTAGATCATGATGCAGAGGAAACCCAGTACAAACTACTGTACAAACAAACGACAGATGAAAAACATAAAGAACCTTTTGATTGTAGTCGGGAAATTCGTTATATTGATGCTCAAACTGGGAGAAAGATTTGGAGTAAGTAAAATAAAAAGAGTTATTTTTCAAAGAATATAAAAATAACTCTTTTTATTTTTATAATTTGCCTGTTCGTTTTTCAAAAGTAAATGTGATAGGAAGATCGGAATGAGAACTATCGTTTTTAAATGTTACTTTCCATTCTTTAGTATGGGCTTTAATTTCAAAATTAAGAAGATTCATTGCTCTACGTTTATCTATTTCTAAAAACATATTATGAATTTCCGGTTCTTGCTGTAAATTAAGAGCCTTTAGTGTGACTGTAAATGTGAAAAAATTCTGCCCTTCATATACTATCCTTGCTATTTTTGTTTTTGGTGTATTTAACACTACATAAAAACGGTCTGATTGAGTTAATTGTACAGAGTCATCGGTAATTTCATTCTCGTTAGTTTGAAGTTCAACTAAGAAAGATGTACTACGGGAAGAATCTGTTTTGCTTGTAATATGTAATTCAGTAGGAATCATGGGTATTTCATAAAACTCATTTTTTATTATAGTATTGTAGTCTTCTGAAAATTTACGAACTTCTTTTGGAAAAGAGTCTTCTTCTTGTGTATTTAAAAAGGTTTTATGTTGCTTTGGAAATTTTTTATTAAACTTTAATGTTTCTTTAAAGTAATAATTGGATCCAGTCAAAAATAAACAACTACAAATTAATAAAAAAATTCGATACGGATTTTGAAAGTGAAAGAAAAATAGTATACATGTAATAATTCCAATTACATAGAGAATAAAGATAAGTAGTTCTAGTTTTGAGTGAAAGGAAAAACCATAGTTATGAAAAAATTTCATTCCAGTTATAATTTGAGCTCCAAAAAATAAAGAAATTCCAAATTGAAAAAATAATAAATCAGGCCCTCTTTTAATAACAAAAGTAATGAACGAAATGAAAAGTAAAAATCCCCCTAAATAAATTGTTACATTTAATAATCGATCTAATGTAATCATGAATAGTGTCCCCTTTAATAGCATATTCATATATAAATAACAATTTCTTTTAATTATAATATAACAATAAAATATTTTAAATGTTAGAAGTGTTGAGTTTTATAAATAAACTGTACAGACACAAACAACCTCACGCCTACATACACATAATAAAGACCACTATTTTGGCGGAGGTGAAAGGTTTGAGTCTATTCGCCGCAATTGGATATATGGTTCGAGAAGTGTTTGTCTTTGTTTCTTATGTAAAGAATAATGCGTTCCCGCAGCCGTTATCATCAGATGATGAGAGAAAGTACTTAGAGTTAATGGAGCAAGGTGATGCTCAAGCGAGAAATCTTTTGATTGAACATAATTTACGGCTTGTAGCTCATATCGTTAAAAAATTTGAGAACACAGGAGAAGATGCAGAAGATTTAATTTCAATTGGTACGATCGGGCTCATTAAAGCGATCGAGAGCTATTCTGCAGGAAAGGGAACAAAGCTTGCGACGTATGCAGCACGCTGTATTGAAAATGAAATTTTGATGCATTTACGTGTACTAAAGAAAACGAAAAAAGATGTTTCACTTCATGATCCGATTGGGCAAGATAAAGAGGGCAATGAAATATCGCTTATTGATATATTAAAATCAGAGTCTGAAGATGTAATTGATATGATTCAGCTTAGTATGGAGTTAGAAAAAATTAAAGAGTATATCGATATTTTAGACGAAAGAGAAAAAGAAGTGATTGTGAAACGTTTTGGACTTGGGCTAGATAAGGAGAAAACACAGCGGGAAATCGCTAAGGCGCTTGGTATTTCTAGAAGCTACGTATCAAGGATTGAAAAGCGTGCTTTAATGAAGATGTTCCACGAGTTTGTAAGGGCAGAGAAAGAGAAAAAAGCGAAAGAGTAAAGTGTATTAGAAGCAGCCATATTTTAAAAGGGGCTGCTTTTCTTATTGTAAATAAGAAAAGAAAACGCGTTATGCTAAGAAGAAATACATGTTCACTGTTGAAAATGACGGATTCTATCTGTAATATTAGAAGGTGCTAAATAATTTAAGAATAATACCATACTTAGTTTTCTGTATGTATAATAAGGCTGCTTTATATGATATGTGGGAATAAGAACCAATTTTACATATGATATAGAAAGAAAAGAAGGGAAAACTAAAGTTATAGACTGATTAGGGGGTTTCGCAATTTGCGACGTACATTATATCGACTTATGATAGAACTTACAAATGGTCGCTTTACTTCTTATATATTACGTAAATTTGCACAATCTCGTTTGAGCTCTATCATTATTCCATCGTATGCGAAAGTTTTTCAAATTAATCAAGATGAGATGGAAAAGGGCTTGAAGGAATATAGAACATTGCATGAATTATTTACGCGTAAGCTAAAAGAAGGAAAGCGTAGTATTGATACAGATGCATCGAGTATCGTTAGTCCTGTTGATGGTGTTTTTGCAGATCATGGTCCTATTGAGGATACAAAAACATTTGATATTAAAGGAAAGCGCTATTCAATTGTGGATATGCTAGGTAATGAAGAACGTGCAACGCGATATGCAGGCGGTACATATATGGTAATTTATTTGAGTCCAAGTCACTATCATCGCATTCATAGTCCGCTTTCTGGTTCTGTGACTGAAAGATTTGTACTCGGTAGAAAATCATATCCGGTAAATGCAGCTGGTATGGAATACGGGAAAGAACCGCTGTCAAAAAATTATCGTTCTGTTACAGAAATAAGCAGTGATGGTGAGCATATGGCTCTTGTAAAAGTAGGTGCCATGTTTGTTAATAGTATCGAGCTTTTGCATGAGAGAGATACTGTTCAAAAAGGTGAAGAAATGGCATACTTTACATTTGGTTCAACAGTTGTGTTATTGTTTGAAAAAGATATGATAGAAGTAGTGCAGGAATTAAAGAGTGGACAAGAGCTTCGTCTTGGTGAAAAAATAGCTACTCGATTAGCTCATAAATAAAGAAAAGCTTTTATAACCGTAAGTAAGAGTTATGGGCAAAGATACTTAATGATGAAATCCCCTAGATGGGAGTACTTGTTTATTCGAGAGCCATCGTAGGATGGCTCTTTTTACAGGGCATCCAATAATTTATCCTGTAACTGTTTGATTGGTACGGGCTAATTAAACTTTCACTTTATATGTAATCAAGAAGATTTGACAAGCTTGTCCTCTAATGAGCGTCTAATGATTTCTTGTTTTATAAGTAAAATGAAGTCGGGATTTAATTTTAGTTCTTTTGCTTTATAATAAGACTCAGTGAGTAACTCAGTGGATAACTGTTCCATATGTTTTGTTTTCAAGGTGAGTCACCTCCTAATAATATAAGGATTGATTCGTTGATGCATTTAATGTACCAAAAAAATATGACAGTCACAAACGGGTGGTTATCCACATACCTAGGTGGATAAAGTGTGTATAGTTTGTTAGTAAATTCCAAATTAACTGAAAAATTAATGTGGAAAATGTGTACAATTTTATCCACAGGTTATATATCGAAAAATGTTGTCGAAAAATTTTATGAAAAATCCTCAAAGAGGTGAAAGAAATTGAAACTATTTTTACCAAATGAATATGTGAAAAATGTATATCATGTTCAACCAGAAGATTTAAAAAAACGTGGGATTAAAGGTGTTATTACTGATTTAGATAACACTTTAATTGAATGGGATCGTCCAAATGCAACCCCGCAACTTGAAAAATGGTTCTTGAAAATGAAAGAGCACGGCATCCAAGTAACGGTTGTTTCAAATAATAATGAGCAACGTGTAAAAGATTTTGCTGACCCATTAGGCATTCCATTTATTCATAGTGCACGTAAACCATTTGTTCGAGCGTTTAAGCGTGCGATACAAGAGATGCGTTTACAGGCAGAGGAAGTTGTGGTAATTGGAGATCAGTTACTGACTGACGTGCTTGGTGGAAACCGAGTAGGGCTTCATACAATTTTAGTTGTACCGGTAGCACAAACGGACGGATTAGTGACGCGCTTTAATCGAAAAATTGAACGCAGAATTATGAAAAATATGAAGAAAAAAGGTTTAATTAACTGGGAGGAATAAAGTTTGACTGAAACAATTAAATGTATTGGTTGCGGTGTAGAAATTCAAACAGAAAATAAAAACGAAGTGGGGTATGCTCCTACCTCATCTTTAGAGAAAGAACAAGTTATTTGTCAACGTTGTTTTCGCTTGAAGCATTACAATGAAATTCAAGATGTATCGTTAACAGATGATGATTTCCTACGCATTTTAAATGGAATTGGAAAATCAGATGCATTAGTAGTCAAAATTGTAGATATTTTTGATTTTAATGGTAGCTGGTTACCTGGTTTACATCGTTTCGTAGGAAATAATAAAGTATTACTTGTTGGAAATAAAGCTGATTTAATTCCAAAGTCAGTAAAACATGATAAAGTAAAGCATTGGATGCGCTATAGTGCAAAGCAACTAGGATTAAAACCAGAAGATGTCTTTTTAATTAGTGCAGCGAAGGGACAAGGAATTGCTGAACTAGCAGATGCTATTGAGTATTATCGCGGCGGCAAAGATGTTTACGTTGTTGGATGTACGAATGTAGGGAAATCGACATTTATTAATCGTATGATTAAAGAATTTAGTGATGAGACTGAAAATGTAATTACAACATCTCATTTCCCAGGAACAACACTTGATTTAATTGATATTCCATTAGACGAAGAATCTTCTTTATATGATACGCCAGGTATTATTAACCACCACCAAATGGCTCATTATGTTGGAAAGCAAAGCTTAAAGCTTATTACACCAACAAAAGAAATTAAGCCGATGGTATTCCAATTAAACGAAGAACAAACGTTATTCTTTAGTGGATTGGCACGTTTTGATTATGTAAGTGGTGGTCGTCGTGCGTTTACTTGTCACTTCTCGAATCGCTTAACAATTCATCGTACAAAGCTTGAGAAAGCAGATGAATTATATAAAAATCATGCTGGGGATTTACTAAGCCCACCAACGCCAGAAGAATTAGCAAATATGCCTGAGCTAGTGAAATACGAATTTAATATTCGTGAACCTAAAACGGATGTTGTATTCTCTGGATTAGGATGGGTTACTGTGAACGAACCAGGAGCAAAAATTGTTGCACACGTACCAAAAGGAGTAAGTGTTTCACTACGTAAATCTTTAATTTAATATGGAGAGGGATTTATGAAACAATTATATGGTGTAATCGGAAATCCAATTGGACATTCATTATCACCCGTTATGCATAACAATGCATTTGAACACTTGAATATGGATGCCCATTATCATGCGTTTCTTGTTGAAGAGGAAGTGCTAGGGGAAGCAGTAAGAGGTTTAAAAGCATTAGGTATTTCAGGATTTAATGTAACAACTCCGCACAAGGTTGCTATTATGGAGTATTTGGATGAGATTGACCCATTGGCAAGGAAAATCGGTGCAGTAAATACAGTGGTTCATAAGAATGGAAGGTTAATTGGCTACAACACAGATGGGATTGGTTTTGTTCGAGCGTTGCAGTCAATTAGTCATGAACCACTTCAAGGGAAACGTATTTTGTTACTTGGTGCAGGTGGTGCTAGCCGAGCTATTTATTTTTCTCTTGCTGATGTAGGTGTAAAAGAGATTGATGTAGCCAATCGTACAGTAGATAAGGCGAAAGAACTTATTGCTGCACGTACGGCCGATGTTAATTCTGTTGCTTTGTCGTTAGAAAAAGCGACAGAAGAACAAGGGAATTATGATATTATCATTCAGACGACAACAATAGGTATGCATCCACACGTCGAACATACGCCATTACAAATTTGTTCGTTAAAAAAAGGAACGATTGTATCAGATATAATTTATAATCCATTTGAAACGAAAATTTTATGTGAGGCAAAAGAGCAAGGTGCAATCATTCAAAATGGTATTGATATGTTTGTGTATCAAGGAGCACTTGCATTTGAAATGTGGACAGGAAGTGTACCGAATATCGGGAGAATGAAACAATTAGTTATAGAAAAGCTTGGAGGCTAACATATATGTTAACAGGAAAACAAAAAAGATTTTTACGTGCACAAGCACATCATTTAACACCAATTTTTCAAGTAGGAAAAGGCGGAGTAAATGAAAATATGATTAAACAAATCGCAGATACTTTAGAAGCTCGTGAGTTATTTAAAGTAAGTGTATTACAAAACTGTGAATTTGATCGCCGTGAGGTTGCGGAAGAACTTGCAAAAGGTGCACGTGCTGAAATCGTTCAAGTAATTGGAAGCACAATCGTTTTATACAAAGAATCAAGAGAAAATAAACAAATTAAGCTTCCTCGATAAAAAGATTAGCATGCGCTATTTTTATCGCTGATGCGTAATGATGTAGAGAGCGAAACCAATTGAACTTTTATTAATAGCAACTCTCTTCATTCCTAACCAAGGAGAGTTGCTGTATGTAAAAGGAAGGGGCGTTTCTTTTGAGGAAAATTGGCATCATTGGCGGTACATTTGATCCGCCTCACTATGGACATTTGCTAATTGCAAATGAAGTATATCACGCTTTGGATTTGGAAGAAGTATGGTTCTTGCCAAACCAGATTCCGCCACATAAACAAGGACGTAATATTACAAGTATAGAAAGACGTTTACATATGTTAGAGCTCGCGACTGAGGCAGAAGAACACTTTTCTATTTGTTTAGAAGAGTTAAGCAGGAAGGGCCCATCTTATACGTATGACACTATGTTGCAATTGACGAAGAAGTATCCGGATGTGCAGTTTCACTTTATTATTGGTGGGGATATGGTTGAGTATTTACCGAAGTGGTATAACATTGAAGCTTTACTTAATCTTGTAACGTTTGTTGGAGTTGCGAGACCTGGGTACACATTGCATACGCCGTATCAGATTACTACAGTGGAAATTCCGGAATTTGCAGTTTCTTCATCCTTATTACGTGAGAGATATAAGGAGAAGAAAACGTGTAAATACTTACTTCCTGAAAAAGTACAGGTATATATCGAGAGGAATGGGTTGTATGAATCGTGAGAATGCACTTCATATTGTTAAACAACAAATGCATGAAAAACGTTATACACACACAATTGGTGTAATGGAGACAGCGATTGAGCTGGCTAAGTTATACGGTGTGGACGAGAAAAAAGCAGAGATGGCAGCTATATTCCATGATTATGCGAAATGTAGAGCGATTTCAGAGATGGAAGAGATTATTAAACGTGAAGATTTGCCGAAAGATTTACTTTGCTATAATAAAGAGTTGTGGCATGCGCCTGTTGGGGCATACTTAGTAGAAAAAGAGGTAGGCATTACGGATTCTGAAATTTTGCAAGCTATTACATATCATACAAGTGGTCATGAGAACATGACAATGTTAGATAAAGTGATTTATGTAGCTGATTACATTGAGCCAGGGCGAAAGTTTCCAGGTGTGGAAGAGGCTCGTAAACTCGCATATACGGATATAAATCAAGCTTTATTATTTGCGTTAAAGAAAACAATTCAATTTTTAATGGAAAAAAATCAGATGATTTATCCATTAACATTCCAAACATACAATGCAGTTATCAAGGAGGAAATGAGTAAATGAACGATAAAGATTTATTAGTATTAGCGGCAAAAGCAGCTGATGATAAAAGAGCAGAAGATATGGTTGTCCTAAATATGCAAGGTATTTCACCAATTGCAGATTATTTCATTATTTGTCACGGTAATTCAGATAAACAAGTGCAAGCAATTGCACGTGAAATTAAATCAAAAGCACATGAGTTCCAAATCGACGTACAACGTATGGAAGGTTTTGACGAAGCACGTTGGGTATTAGTTGATCTTGGAGATGTAGTTGCTCATGTATTCCATAAAGATGAGCGTAATCACTATAATTTAGAGCGTCTATGGGGCGATGTGCCACGTGAAGATATTACAGAAGAGCTAGGCCAATGAAATACGAACAATTTGCATTGTTGTACGACGAACTAATGAATGATGTCCCTTATGATAAATGGGTGGAATTCACAGAGGAAAGCCTGCAGCAAGCAGATATGAAAGAGGCAAAAATTCTTGATGTAGCATGCGGTACGGGTAATGTAACCCTTCCGCTTGTGCAAAAGGGTTACGATTTAATAGGTGTCGATCTTTCAGAAGAAATGTTAACAGTCGCTCAGCAAAAACTGGGAGCAGAGGGATACTTTATTCCTTTTTATCAACAAGACATGCGAGAGCTTGATGTTCCAGGTGAGTTTGATTGTGTAACCATCTTTTGTGATTCATTAAATTATGTATTGCAAGAAGATGGAGTGCAAGAAACATTTAGAAGAGTATTTCACCATTTACGCCAAGATGGCTTGTTTTTATTTGATGTACATTCTTTATATAAAATACATCATGTATTTCAAAATGAAACGTATACAGTGAATGGAGAAGAAATATCTCTTATTTGGAATTGCTTCCCTGGTGAAGAATCAAATAGTGTAGAGCATGATTTAACATTCTTTGTTCAAGATCCAGAAGAAGATGTGTACCATCGGTTTGACGAATGTCACGTGCAACGTGCATATCAAGTGGAAGAGTTAACGAAATGGCTTGAAGAAGCAGGTTTTACAGTGCTTCGTGTAACAGGTGATTTTGAGCGACTTGAAGTTACAGAACAAACAGAGCGTATTTTCTTCATGGCGAAGAAAAACGGATAAAGTGAAACTTTAATCAGCGGGGTGCGAAGCTCCCCGCTGATTATTAGTTGAACCAATCGGGCTTTTACGGGCAGCCCGACCCCCTCCTAACTTCTTTGCTTTCGCTGAGTTTTAAGGTGGGGATTTTACTGGCCGTTAATGCGGGATAAAACAAAAGCAACCGAGAAGGTTGCTTTTGTTTTATAAAGAAGATGTATCTTTAGTTCTAGCATAATCTGAAGATCGTATGCGTAAAGTGTGGGAATAGTAGTTGAAGTGAAAATGTATTGTAAAAAAGTAATTATTTATAAAAAGGATTTGGAATGTAAATGACGTATTTATTATGTGTGTTTATTGAATTGCTGATCAACGCATTCTAAATCTTCATCAAATTTTTCATGTGTTCGCTCGATTAACTTATGGAACATATCTCCAACGTGTTCTTCTAAAACCCGAATGCCTTCCCCAGTAACGCCGCCTTTCACGCAAACCTTTTCTTGTAAGGTAGGTAATGTGAAGATTTCTTTTTCAAGTAATTTCCCCATCCCCACGACCATTTCACTTACTAAAGTAGTAGCCTCTTCGTGTGTAATATTTGTTTTATCTACAGCAGCGTTAATGAAGCATTGTAGTAAATAACTAAAGAAAGCAGGACCGCAACTTGCTATATCAGATGAAACGCGCGTTATATCTTCTTCTATTACAAGAGGTGTAGAAATGTTTTTGAATAGACGAAGTAATTTTTGTTGCCATTCTTCAGAGCAATTATCTCCAAATGTAAATAGTGAGGCGCCAGAGAGGGCGCGGTTTGTGATACTTGGAATGATACGCGCGACGTGACAAGGTACGAGAGTCTCTAATTGTGATGGAGATATTGGACTCGTAATAGAAACTAAGCACGTTTCATCAGAAAAATGTTCAGCGTATTTTTTTAGGATAGGGTATATATCTATCGGCTTAACGCAAATAAAAATAAGTTGTGATTGTTCGATTACTTCCGGGATTGTTTTTGCTATATGAACAGAAGGGTATTTTTCTTTTATATGATATGCTTTGGCAGGCGTCCGATTAATGATTGTAAGGCACGAAGGTTTGACAGCACGGGTTTCTAAAAATGCATCGATTAGTATATTCCCCATGTTTCCTGTCCCTATAATTCCTATGTTCAAAGTTTCATCCCTCCTTCGTAACAGCTTTCTCCTAAACAATATGAATGATGTTATAAATTTATGATTAGAGGTGTAAAATGATGTGGGATTTTCCGAAAAAGTGGTTAGGTTTAGTAGCTATTATTGGAACTTTACTTTTTCTTGTTTTTTGGAAAACGAATCAGAGTGTAGAACGAACGCCTATTACAATGAATGTGCAAGAGAAGGAGATAGAAAAAAAGGGTAAACCGAAAATATCGGATACAAAGGAACAGAAAAGAACAATTATAATTGATGTGAAAGGAGCGGTTAATAAAGAAGGGGTATATGAAATGAAGGAAGGAGATCGCGTAAAGGATGCGGTTCAAAAGGCTGGTGGTTTTTTATCAGAAGTAGATATCAAAAAAGTGAATTTAGCACAAATTGTACAAGATCAAATGCTTCTTTATATACCGAGTAAAAATGAGTCAGAACAAGGGATGTTTACTTCTTCTAAGGAAGATGGCAAGATTCGAATAAATACAGCAGTGAAGGAGCAATTGGAAAAGATTACAGGAATTGGCTCTCGAAAGGCAGAAAGTATTTTGAAATATCGAGAAGAACATGGTCCGTTTCAGAAAATAGAAGATTTATTAGAGATTGATGGGATTGGTGCGAAGTCTCTTGAAAAGATAAAAGATCAAATTATTATTCCGTAAAAGATTGACGAAGTTTTTCTTCTTTCGCTACACTACAAGTAGACAAAAAAGTAGGTGAAAAATATGGAACGAATTTCATGGGATCAATATTTTATGACGCAAAGCCATCTACTATCGTTACGTAGTACATGTACAAGGCTTGCGGTAGGAGCGACAATCGTTCGCGATAAACGAATTATTGCTGGTGGATATAATGGTTCGATTAAAGGTGGCGTACATTGTATAGATGATGGTTGTTACGTAATCGATAATCATTGTGTTCGGACAATTCATGCCGAAATGAATGCTTTATTACAATGTGCCAAGTTTGGTGCGAAAACAGAGGAAGCAGAAATTTACGTTACGCATTTCCCTTGTTTACAATGTTGTAAGGCAATTATTCAAAGTGGTATTACAGCGGTTTATTATGCGCAGGATTATAAAAATCATCCATACGCCATAGAGTTATTTGAACAAGCGAATGTAACAGTGAAGCACGTTCCGCTAGAATATGATATTGCTGCATTAGAGGAGCAAAAACGTTATACGGAGTTAAAAGAATTATTTGCGTCTTTAGAAAAAGATAATTTATCAATGGAAGAATTACAGCATGTATTCACGAAAGCAAAAATGATGCTATAAGGAGTGAGTATAAGTTGCAGGAACAATGGGGGTATGTTGCAATCTCGTTTATAATAGGGATTGCAATTGCCTTTTCCTCGTCACTTTTATTGATAGTTTTTTGCCTCTTTTTAAATATTTTCTTCTGTTTATATCGCACTTCGCGTAAAACCTTCTTTTTTTGCATTGTAGCGTGCTTTAGTGGCGCTATATACACTTCTTATGTTCAAGGGTGGAATAAGTCTCTAGGAGAGTCCTATGGAGTTACAAGAGGTGTTATACAAAATACACCGCTTGTTAATGGCGATCGCCTATCTTTTCAATTTGAAGATCACAATAAAAATATAGTGCAATTAAGTTATAGAATAAAATCAGCTCTGGAAAAGGAAAAAATGCAACAATTATACGCAGGGATATCATGTGTATTCGAGGGTGAGAGGAAAGAACCACAAACAGCTCGGAATTTTCATGGTTTTAATTACCGTGATTATTTATACAAGCAACATATTCATTTCACATTTGAGGCTACATATATTTCTGAATGCTATAAAACATCACTGTCGCTTATGCAATGGATTCTCCTTTTGAGGCAACAAGCAATCTCGAAAGTTACAGAAATGTTTCCAGAGCAATCAGGTGCTTTTATGAATGCGTTACTATTTGGTGATAGACAACAAATGACGTTTGAAGTGGAAGAGCAATATCAACAGTTTGGTCTTATACATTTGTTAGCAATTTCAGGTTCGCACATTGTATTGTTAATGGGGATAGTATATTTTATTTTGCTAAGAAGTGGTGCGACGAGGGAGGTAGCAACAATTTGCCTTATCGTCTGTATTCCTTTGTATATGGTTTTAGCAGGGGCGTCACCATCTGTTATAAGGGCTTCTATAGCAGGAGTTTTGATGTTGATTGCTTTTATGTGCTCGATTCGTTTATCTAGTTTAGATGCTTTAAGTGTAACAGCTATATGTATGCTTATATATGACCCTTATCTTGTTTTTAATATTGGATTTCAGTTTTCTTTTGTAGGTAGCTTCGCTTTACTTTTGTCTGCTCCGTTCTTATTAGGGAGTAGCAACGGAGTAATCCGAAATTCTATTTATATTTCTATCATTTCACAGCTCGTTAGTACTCCGATTTTGTTATATCACTTTGGTTATTTTTCTCCATATAGCATTTTCCTCAATCTCTTATACGTTCCGTTTTTATCTATCATTGTATTACCATGTAGCATTATTATTTTACTGTGTATGCCAATTGTCCCGTTTCTCGCAAAAGGATTTGCGAATGTATTATCAATAGGCTTGAGTATGTCTAATGATTTTCTAAGTTATTGTGAAAGTTTACCATTTACCCAGCTTGTTTTTGGGAAAACGCCCTTCAATCTTGTAGCTGTATATTGCGCGAGTATTGTCAGTATATTGATGGT
Source organism: Bacillus sp. CH_48 (assembly GCF_038008465.1). Lineage (NCBI taxonomy): Bacteria > Bacillati > Bacillota > Bacilli > Caryophanales > Bacillaceae > Bacillus > Bacillus sp. CH_48. The sequence continues at coordinate 2,637,732 of NZ_JBBOZF010000001.1, forward strand.
TTGGGAAAGGAGAGCGCCGAAAAAAATGGTGTGTATAGTTGTGAGTGTATTTCTTTTTATTAGCACGTGTCATTATGTATATCCATATTTTAGAGGAAGCGGAAGTGTAACATTTATTGATGTTGGACAAGGTGATGCAATATTAATTCGCCTTCCGTATGATAAAGGGATTTATCTTATTGATACAGGTGGAACGCTTCGTGTTAATAAGGAAGAATGGCAACAAAAAAAGCATGAATTTTCTGTTGGAAATAATGTTTTAATACCCTATTTACAAAAAGAAGGTATTAAAACAATTGATAAATTAATCGTAACGCATGGAGATGCAGATCATATAGGTGCTGCGCAAGAATTATTATCATATATACCTGTAAAAGAAGTGGTATTTGGCCGAAAGGGAAAAGATGCAGTATTAGAAAAAGTAGTAAAGAAACAGGCATTAGAAAAGGAAATGAAAATAACTGAAGTGGGGGAAGGGGAGAGTTGGAGTGTAAATGAAGCTGAATTTTTCGTTTTAGCTCCAAAAGGAAAAGAAAAAAGTGAAAATAATGCTTCAATTGTAATATGGGCAAAATTTGGAGGATTGACGTGGCTATTTACAGGCGATTTAGAAGAAGAAGGAGAGCAGTTTTTAGTATCTGCGTATCCAGATTTGCGAGTGGATGTTTTAAAAGTTGCTCATCATGGAAGTAATACGTCATCTATAGAGTCTTTTTTGAACGTTATACAGCCCCGTGTAGCGATTATATCTGTTGGTAAGCAGAATAGATATGGACACCCGCATAAAGAAGTGATAGAGCGTTTGGAGAAGATGGGGAGTGCGATATGGCGCACGGACAAGCAAGGTGCTATTTCCTATGTTTTTAAAGGGGAAAATGGAACCTTTCAAAGTAAAATCACATACGATAAGACATATAATAGGTGAAAAAGAGAAGACTGCCATGAAGTGGCAGCCTTTAAGAACCGATAAATTTAATAACAGTTGCAATGATGAAAAGTGTTGCGAAAAAACCAAATGAGACGATAAATCCTACCCCTGAATCAATAGCGTCATTGCGTTTACTTTGAACGTTTTGTTCAAAATCATTCATTTAGAATCCCTCCCCAACATTCCACTTTAGTATAAAATATTGTCAGAAAAAAATCTACAATTTCAATGTGAAGAGAAAATGAGCTTTTTGCGAATTTTAGATTATGAAGTAACGTGAGTTTTTTGTTTCCAAGCATGTTAACAGTTGGCACTTATACTGGAATTTTTATTGTGAATAATAAAGGGAAGGTGATTACCGCACACCAATAAGAAACCCGGGGCTTATTGCGTGGCGTTTAATATAAATAAAGGGACGGGTTATAAAGCCTGTTCCTTTGTACTTGTAAAACAAAAGCTAGGGCATTAGTATAAATATATATTGCCAAGTTAGGGAGTAGGAAAAAGTATGAGTGATATACATAAAAAAATTAAAAAGAAACAGTTTGCTCCGTTATATTTACTATATGGGACGGAAGCTTTTTTTATAAATGAAACGATAAAGCTTATTACGACAGAAGCACTTGAAGAAGAAGATCGAGAGTTTAATGTTGTGACATACGATTTGGAAGAAGCGTATTTAGAAGATGTGGTTGAGGATGCGCGTACGCTTCCTTTCTTTGGAGAGCGGAAAGTACTGTTAATAAAATCACCGCTATTTTTGACTTCGCAAAAAGAAAAGTTAGAGCAAAATATAAAAATTTTAGAAGAATACATTGGTGAACCTTCTCCATTTTCTATTCTTGTTTTTGTTGCGCCTTACGAAAAACTTGATGAGCGAAAAAAAATTACAAAACTATTAAAGAAAACAGCAGATGTAGTAGAAGCGAATGCGATGCAAGTGCAGGATGTTCAGAAGTGGATTGTTGCTCGGGCAGATGAAGTGCATGTGCACATTGATAACGCGGCTGTTAGTTTGTTGCTAGAGCTTGTGGGAAGTAATGTAACGATGTTGGCGAAGGAAATGGACAAGTTAACGTTATACGTTGGTATGGGCGGAGAGATTACGACGAAACTTGTTGCAGAGCTTGTGCCAAAATCAGTTGAGCAAAATGTATTTGCTTTGACAGAAAAAGTGGTGAAAAAAGATATTGCAGGTGCAATGCAAATTTTGGATGGATTATTTACGCAGCAGGAAGAACCGATTAAATTGCTTGCGTTATTAGTGAGTCAATTCCGTTTGTTGTATCAAGTGAAAGAGTTACAGCAACGTGGTTATGGGCAAAATCAAATTGCATCTCATATTGGTGTACATCCGTATCGTGTAAAATTGGCGATGAATCAAACGAAATTTTTCTCTTTTGAAGAATTAAAAAAAGTGATTATAGAATTAGCGGAAGCTGATTATAGTATGAAGACGGGAAAGATGGATAAGAAACTTGTGCTCGAGTTTTTCTTAATGCGATTAAATCATATGTGATGACACAAAAAAAGTTCATGTACCTAGTGCATGAACTTTTTTTGTATATAAAAAAACGATCCAAATGGATCGTTTTTTAAACGCCTTACGCGTTTACTTGTTTCGCTAAGCGAGATTTTTGACGAGATGCAGCGTTTTGGTGGATAAGACCTTTACGAGCTGCTTTGTCAAGTTTTTTAGAAGCAGTTTTGAAAGCTTCTTTAGCATTTTCAAGATCGTTATTAGTAACTAAAGCTTCTACAGTTTTAACAGCAGAACGCATGTCAGACTTGATAGAAGCGTTATGTGCACGACGCTCTTCGCTAAGTTTAGCGCGTTTGATAGCAGATTTGATGTTTGCCATACTTTTCACCTCCCTGGTGCAATCGAATGACTCGATTCTTACATAGAACAAGTGATATTCTATCAAACGGTGAAGAGAATTGCAATAGTATATCCATGAAATTTCACGTAAAGGAAAGAATGACCTTATATAACTTTGGGAAATCTAACGATATTTACTATGAATTACGGAGGAGATACGATGAAAGAACCATTGGATTTAAGTAAATATAGCGTTAGAACTGACCTTGCTGTAGAAGCTCATCAAATGTTGCAAGAAAGCCAAGAAGAACAAAAAGGGATACAGGGGGTAATTGTAAAAGAGAGGGAAGAAGAAGGTACTATAATTACAAAAGTAACAATTGATGAAGCTGCCTCTGAAGCGATGGGTAAAAAACCTGGAAATTATTTAACGCTTGAAGTACAAGGTATACGTCAGCAAGATACAGAACTTCAACAAAAAGTGGAGCGTATTTTTGCAAAAGAATTTTCTTATTTCTTAGAAGAGGTTGGTGTTACAAAAGAAGCGAGCTGTTTAATTGTAGGCCTTGGGAATTGGAATGTAACACCGGATGCTCTTGGGCCAATAGTTGTAGAAAATGTATTAGTAACGAGACATTTGTTTCAATTGCAGCCTGAAAGTGTAGAAGAAGGATTCAGGCCTGTTAGTGCAATTCGGCCGGGGGTAATGGGGATTACAGGCATCGAAACGAGCGATGTTATTTATGGGATTATTGAGAAGACAAATCCAGACTTTGTAATTGCGATTGACGCATTAGCTGCCCGTTCTATTGAACGAGTAAATAGCACGATACAAATTTCTGATACTGGAATCCATCCTGGATCAGGGGTTGGGAATAAACGTAAGGAACTAAGTAAAGAGACATTAGGTATCCCTGTTATCGCAATTGGTGTTCCGACTGTGGTCGATGCCGTTTCGATTACAAGTGATACGATTGATTTTATTTTGAAACATTTTGGTCGAGAGATGAAAGAAGGAAACAAACCTTCAAGATCTTTGTTACCAGCGGGATTTTCATTTGGAGAAAAGAAAAAATTAACAGAAGAAGATATGCCAGATGAAAAGAGCCGAAATATGTTTTTAGGTGCTGTTGGTACGTTAGAAGAAGAAGAAAAAAGAAGGTTGATTTATGAAGTGCTATCGCCTCTTGGTCATAACTTAATGGTGACCCCAAAAGAAGTAGATACTTTTATTGAGGATATGGCGAATGTAATAGCGAGTGGTTTAAATGCAGCGCTGCATCATCAAATTGATCAAGATAATACGGGAGCGTATACACATTGAGGGAGAAAGATGATAATAGTTTGAGTCGTTTTGCGCTTTTGTGTATATGTAGTGTAGCTTTATGTTTACTTATGATGATAGCAGGAGTGTCACTTGCTAATCATGGTTTGAAAAGTATGAAAGGTTATCGGCAATTGTCGTATGAACAAATAGCTCATATGACAGGGACAGAGAGTACAGGTGCTGAATCAGAAATTTTGGGTAGTTCGTTTTCAGCTTCAGAAAAACAACAACAATTAGAACGTTTAAGAAGTTTTAATGTTGTAGAAGGAATTGGGATGGCGTTAGCAAGTGTAGCTTATGAAATGACGAAGTTCGGAACGGATATAGTTGTTGGGAAAATAAAGGGGATTTTTAGCTAAGAGTAGCATGGGAGATGGTTGTTTTACTGATTTGTAAGACAACCGTTTTAAAATTTGAAAAGGGTTTGTCTCTTATGGTTTATTCGCATAAGATATAGATAGAATGATTTGTATCGTAAGCAGCACGAGTTTTCATTGAATCTTTGTTGCTCTATTGATATAATCAGTGCTAGTGTATATTGGCGAGACTATTAGGAGTTGAGAACATAGATGAACAAAGAAGAAAGAGCAAAAAGACAGTCCAAAATTCGTAATTTCTCTATTATTGCTCATATTGACCACGGAAAATCAACGTTAGCAGACCGTATTTTAGAGAAAACAAATGCGTTAACACAACGCGAAATGAAAGCTCAGTTGCTTGACTCTATGGATTTAGAGCGTGAGCGTGGTATTACAATCAAATTAAACGCAGTACAATTAAACTATAAAGCAAAAGATGGTGAAGAGTATATTCTTCATTTAATTGATACACCAGGACACGTCGACTTTACGTACGAAGTATCTCGTAGTTTAGCGGCTTGTGAAGGCGCGATTCTTGTAGTAGATGCAGCGCAAGGTATTGAAGCGCAAACGTTAGCGAACGTATACTTAGCGCTTGATAACAACTTGGAAATTTTACCAGTTATCAATAAAATCGACTTACCAAGTGCGGATCCAGAACGTGTACGTCAAGAGGTAGAAGATGTAATTGGTTTAGATGCATCAGAAGCGGTACTTGCTTCTGCAAAAGCTGGAATTGGTATTGAAGAAATTTTAGAACAAATTGTTGAAAAAGTACCAGCTCCGGCAGGTGATTCAGAAGAGCCGTTACAATGTATGATTTTCGACTCTTTATATGATCCGTACCGTGGTGTAATTGCTTATATCCGTGTTGTAAATGGAACGGTAAAAGTTGGCGATAAAGTACGTATGATGGCAACGGGTAAAGAATTTGAAGTAACAGAAGTAGGTGTATTTACACCGAAAACTACGCAACGTGACGAGTTAACAGTAGGTGATGTAGGTTTCTTAGCAGCATCTATTAAAAACGTAGGTGATACACGTGTTGGTGATACGATTACACATGCGAAACGTCCAGCTGCAGAGGCGTTACCAGGTTACCGTAAATTAAACCCGATGGTATTCTGTGGGCTGTATCCAATTGATTCTGCTCGTTATAACGATTTACGTGATGCGTTAGAAAAATTAGAGTTAAACGATTCTGCTCTTGAGTTTGAACCAGAAACATCTCAAGCGTTAGGATTTGGTTTCCGTTGTGGATTCTTAGGACTTCTTCACATGGAAATCATTCAAGAACGTATTGAACGTGAATTTAAGATTGACTTAATTACAACAGCGCCAAGCGTTATTTATAAAGTTTATTTAACAAACGGTGAAGATGTTATTGTTGATAATCCATCTAATATGCCAGACCCACAGTCTATCGATCGTGTAGAAGAGCCGTTTGTGAAGGCTTCAATTATGGTTCCGAATGACTATGTTGGAGCTGTAATGGAAATTTGCCAAGGTAAACGTGGAACGTTTATTGATATGCAATATTTAGATGAAACGCGTGTTACATTAACATATGAAATCCCGTTATCAGAAATCGTATATGACTTCTTCGATCAATTGAAATCAAATACGAAAGGGTATGCATCATTTGATTATGAGTTAATTGGTTATAAACCATCTAAACTTGTGAAAATGGATATTCTTTTAAATAATGAACAAGTGGATGCTTTATCATTTATCGTACACCGTGATTCAGCGTATGACCGTGGTAAAGTAATTGTAGAGAAATTAAAAGAATTAATTCCGAGACAACAGTTCGAAGTGCCAATTCAGGCGACTATCGGAAATAAAGTTGTAGCACGTTCTACAATTAAGGCGATGCGTAAAAACGTACTTGCAAAATGTTACGGCGGTGACATTTCTCGTAAGCGTAAACTTCTTGATAAGCAAAAAGAAGGTAAAAAACGTATGAAGTCTGTTGGTTCTGTAGAAGTGCCGCAAGAGGCATTCATGGCTGTACTGAAAATGGATGACAACTAATATTTGAAATAAAAAAGAAGTCGTTTGTGCGGCTTCTTTTTTCTGTATAATTACTTTTTAGACATCTGAGCAGCTCTCATTTACAATAATGAGAGAGCTTTTTAGTTCATATAGAGTTAGGAGATTGTTAATGTCCGAAAATATTCGAAAAGATATTCAAGATAAAATACAAAATGGCAATTTTAATTGTGAAAAGGAATTGACGCTTTCTATTATTAGTGGAAAGTGGAAAGTTGTGATACTGTGGCATCTTGGTGTGGAAGGGCCTCATCGTTTTAGTGAATTACAACGGTTATTCCCAAGCATTTCTCATAAAGTTTTGTCGAACCAATTAAAAGAGTTAATGGAAGATGGGATTGTTGATCGAACAGTATATCCCGAAATTCCTCCTCGTGTTGAGTATTATATGACGGAACTAGGCATGTCACTTTTACCGATCGTTGAAATGATGTATGATTGGGGAAAAATGCGAATGGAACAAATTCGTAATACGTTAGAGAAGTAGAGAATCCTCCGGAGTGCGGAGGTTTTCTTTTTAGAAAGGTAGGAGTTATATTTGGTACAAGCTGCATATATTCATATCCCGTTTTGTCAGCACATTTGTCACTATTGTGATTTTAATAAAGTGTTTATTGAACGCCAACCGGTTGATCAATATTTAGATTATTTAGAGAAGGAAATAATAAATACGGTTCAAAGAGTTCCGTTTGATAGTATGAAAACGATTTTTGTGGGCGGTGGAACTCCGACAGCGTTAAATATGGAACAGACAAAAAAATTACTCGAGATTATTAATCGTCATTTGCGCCCGTTTGCTCCGAATTGTGAATTGACATTTGAAGCGAATCCAGGAGATCTACCGAAAGAGAAGTTGAATGTACTACTAGAAGGTGGAGTGAATCGAATTAGTTTTGGTGTGCAAACGTTCCGTGATGAACTGCTTGAGAAAATCGGGCGCAAGCATACGAGGGAAGATGCATTCCTAGCGATTCGAGAAGCTCAGGAAGTAGGCTTTAAAAATATTAATGTAGATATTATTTATGCTTTGCCAGGACAAACGATAGAAGATGTGAAGGAAACATTAGACATTGCTTTTACGCTTGGTGTACAACATTTCTCGGCATATTCATTAATTGTGGAACCTAAAACAGTGTTTTATAACTTAATGAATAAAGGGAAATTGCGTCTTCCGGGTGAAGACCATGAAGCGAAAATGTATGAAATGGTAATGGATGAAATGGAGAAACACGGTTATAACCAGTATGAAATTAGTAATTTCTCAAAAGGTGACAATAAAAGTAGACATAATCTCACATACTGGAATAATGAAGAGTATTATGGCTTTGGAGCTGGAGCTCATAGTTATGTGAATGGGGAACGTATTCAAAATGTAGGTCCGCTGAAGCAATATTTTAATAAAATTGATGAAACAGGATTTCCGTATTTAGATGTTCACGTGGTGACGGAGAAAGAAAAGATGGAAGAAGAGTTGTTCTTAGGACTTCGAAAAACAAAAGGTGTATCTAAAATAGCATTTCAAAAGAAATTTAATATGGAGATGGATCAAGTTTTCGCGAAGCAGTTACAAAACAACCAAGAACAAGGATTGCTTGAAGAGAGCGATGGATATGTTCGTTTAACGCGAAAAGGAAAATTATTAGGGAATGAAGTATTCCAATCATTTTTAATTGACTAATTAAATGTTCCATTAACGTGAAAAAGTTTCATTATTTCGTGACGTTTCCGTTGACAATTGAATGTCAATTTTGGTAAGTTATTAATAGATTTAGCACTCAAAGACAAAGAGTGCTAACAGAGGTGATGATGAGATGCTTACGGAACGTCAGCTCTTAATTTTACAAACAATTATTGATGACTTTATTGGATCAGCGCAGCCTGTTGGGTCTAGAACGTTGGCTAAAAAAGATGAAATTACATTTAGTTCAGCTACTATTCGAAATGAAATGGCGGACTTAGAAGAATTAGGTTTTATTGAAAAAACGCACAGTTCTTCTGGACGTGTTCCTTCTGAGAAAGGCTACCGATTTTATGTAGACCATCTTTTAGCACCGCAAAACTTACCGAACGCTGAAATTGTACAAATTAAAGATTTATTTGCTGAAAGAATTTTTGAAGCGGAAAAAATTGCACAGCAATCTGCTCAAATTTTATCAGAACTTACGAATTATACGGCCATTGTTCTTGGACCGAAGTTAAGCACAAATAAACTTAAAAATGTACAAATTGTGCCGCTTGATCGTCAAACTGCAGTCGCTATTATTGTAACTGATACAGGGCATGTACAAAGTAAAACGATTACCGTTCCGGAATCTGTTGATTTATCAGATTTAGAAAAAATGGTTAATGTTTTAAATGAAAAGCTATCTGGCGTACCGATGGAAGAACTTCATAATAAAATCTTTAAGGAAATTGTTACAGTTTTACGTGGGTATGTTCATAATTACGATAGTGCAATAAAAATGTTAGATGGTACATTTCAAGTTCCGTTATCGGAAAAGATATACTTTGGAGGAAAAGCAAATATGCTTTCGCAGCCAGAGTTCCATGACATTCAAAAGGTTAGATCTTTGCTTACCATGATTGATAATGAAGCCGAATTTTATGACATTTTGCGTCATAAACAAGTCGGGATTCAAGTGAAAATTGGTAGGGAAAACACTTCGACGGCTATGGAGGATTGCAGTTTAATTTCTGCAACATATTCGATCGGCGAAGAGCAACTTGGAACAATTGCTATTTTAGGTCCGACAAGAATGCAATATTCTCGTGTAATTAGTTTGTTACAGTTATTTACGAGACAATTTACAGATGGACTTAAAAAGTAAATGAGAGTAATACATTCGCTCAAGTGATGAAATTTTCATTGCTGTGTGTAATATATAATGCTTAGGTAATCATGCTATGCATGATACCTAATACCTTTTAAGGAGGTGAATATTGTGGAAGAGCGTAACGAACAAGTGGTAGAAGAAGTAAAAGAAGCGCAAGTTGAAGAAGCTGTCACGCCAGAAAACAGTGAAGAAACTGTAGAAGAAAAAAGTGAGGCTGCTCTTTTACAAGAAAAAGTAGATGAGTTACAAGCGAAACTAACGGAAACGGAAGGTCGCACATTACGTCTACAAGCTGATTTTGAAAATTATAAGCGCCGCGTCCAAATGGATAAACAGGCTGCTGAAAAATATAGAGCACAAAGTCTAGTTTCAGACATCTTGCCAGCTCTTGATAATTTTGAAAGAGCAATGCAAGTGGAAGCGACTGATGAGCAAACGAAATCCTTGTTACAAGGCATGGAAATGGTGCATCGTCAATTGTTAGAAGCGCTGACTAAAGAAGGTGTGGAAGTGATTGAAGCTGTTGGTAAACAGTTTGATCCTAATGAACACCAAGCTATTATGCAAGTGGAAGATAGTGAATTTGAATCAAACGCGGTTGTGGAAGAATTCCAAAAAGGTTATAAATTAAAAGACCGTGTGATTCGCCCATCAATGGTAAAAGTAAATCAATAATTTACATAAAACTAGGAGGATTCGCCATGAGTAAAATTATCGGTATTGACTTAGGTACAACAAACTCTTGTGTAGCTGTTATGGAAGGTGGAGAACCAAAGGTTATCCCAAATCCAGAAGGAAACCGTACAACACCTTCTGTTGTAGCTTTCAAAAATGAAGAACGTCAAGTTGGGGAAGTTGCAAAGCGCCAAGCAATTACAAACCCAAATACAATCATGTCTGTTAAACGTCATATGGGTACAGACTACAAAGTAGAAGTTGAAGGTAAAGATTATACACCTCAAGAAATTTCTGCAATCATTTTACAAAACTTAAAAGCTTCTGCTGAAGCATACTTAGGTGAAACAGTAACGAAAGCTGTTATTACAGTACCTGCATACTTCAACGATGCAGAGCGTCAAGCAACGAAAGATGCTGGTCGTATCGCTGGTTTAGAAGTTGAGCGTATCATTAACGAGCCAACAGCAGCAGCACTTGCTTACGGTTTAGAAAAACAAGACGAAGAACAAAAAATCTTAGTATATGACTTAGGTGGCGGTACATTTGACGTATCTATCCTTGAGTTAGCAGACGGCACATTCGAAGTTATTTCAACTGCTGGTGACAACCGTCTTGGTGGCGATGACTTTGACCAAGTTATCATCGATCACTTAGTAGCTGAGTTCAAAAAAGAAAATAACATTGATTTAAGCCAAGATAAAATGGCGCTTCAACGCTTGAAAGATGCAGCTGAAAAAGCGAAAAAAGATCTTTCTGGTGTAACACAAACTCAAATTTCATTACCATTCATTAGTGCTGGAGCTGCTGGTCCATTACACCTAGAATTAACGTTAACAAGAGCGAAATTCGAAGAGCTTTCAGCAGGTCTTGTTGAAAGAACATTAGAGCCAACTCGTCGTGCATTAAAAGACGCTGGTTTTGCTCCAAGCGAATTAGATAAAGTTATTCTTGTTGGTGGATCTACTCGTATCCCAGCTGTACAAGAAGCTATTAAACGTGAAACTGGTAAAGAGCCATATAAAGGTGTAAACCCTGATGAAGTTGTAGCATTAGGTGCTGCAGTTCAAGGTGGCGTACTTACTGGTGATGTAGAAGGCGTTCTATTATTAGACGTAACTCCACTTTCTTTAGGTATTGAAACTATGGGTGGCGTGTTCACGAAATTAATCGAGCGTAACACTACAATTCCAACAAGTAAGTCACAAGTATTCTCGACAGCTGCTGATAATCAACCGGCAGTAGACATTCACGTATTACAAGGTGAGCGTCCAATGTCAGCTGACAACAAAACGTTAGGTCGTTTCCAATTAACTGACCTTCCACCAGCACCACGTGGTATTCCACAAATCGAAGTAACATTCGATATTGATGCGAACGGTATCGTTAACGTACGTGCGAAAGACTTAGGAACAAGCAAAGAGCAAGCTATTACAATCCAATCTTCTTCAGGTCTTTCTGATGAAGAAGTAGAACGTATGGTACAAGAAGCGGAAGCAAATGCTGACGCTGACCAAAAACGTAAGGAAGAAGTTGAACTTCGTAACGAAGCTGACCAACTTGTATTCCAAACAGACAAAGTTGTAAAAGATTTAGAAGGTAAAGTAGATGCAGCTGAAGTTGCAAAAGCAACAGAAGCGAAAGAAGCATTACAAGCTGCAATTGAGAAAAACGAGCTTGAAGAAATTCGTGCGAAAAAAGATGCTTTACAAGAAATCGTACAACAATTAACTGTTAAATTATACGAGCAAGCTCAAGCAGCTGCTGGTCAAGCAGAAGGTGCGCAAGGTGCACAAGACGCTGGCACGAAGAAAGACAATGTAGTTGACGCTGAGTTTGAAGAAGTAAAAGAAGACAAGTAATTCAACTGTAAACATAATAAGTAAGATGACAAAAAGTCAAAGTCAAGCGTGCCTTGACTTTGGCTTTTTTCACGAATGAGAAGTGATGTGTGAGGATCTTAAGTTTTTCGCTTTGCATACTGTAAGTGAGGAAACTTTGTTGCAAAGCACTTTCTTTCGGTGTTAAAATTACGTTTATGTGAAAGATTCGGGGGTTGTAAATTTATGAGTAAACGAGACTATTATGAGGTCCTTGGACTTAGCAAGGGCGCTTCAACAGATGAAATAAAAAAAGCGTATCGTCGTTTGGCTAAAAAATACCATCCAGACGTAAGCAAAGAAGAAAATGCAATTGAAAAGTTTAAAGAAGTACAAGAAGCATACGAAGTGTTAAGTGATGATCAAAAGCGTGCGCAGTACGATCAATTTGGTCATGCTGGTGCAAATCAAGGATTCGGTGGATTTGGCGGCGGAGGAGACTTCGGCGGTGGCTTCGGTTTTGAAGATATATTTAGTTCTTTCTTTGGCGGTGGCGGCGGCAGACGTCGTGATCCAAATGCTCCGCGCCAAGGTGCTGACTTACAATATCAAGTCACTTTAGATTTTGAAGAAGCTATTTTTGGTAAGGAATTAAATGTGGAAATTCCAGTAGAAGATCCATGTGATACTTGTAAAGGTAGTGGAGCAAAACCAGGAACTTCAAAAGAAACATGTAAACATTGTTCAGGCTCTGGTCAAGTGAGTGTAGAGCAAAACACACCGTTTGGTCGTATCGTAAACCGTCAAGCTTGTGGTCATTGTTCAGGAACTGGACAAATTATTAAAGAAAAATGTACGACATGTCACGGTTCAGGTAAAGTTCGTAAACGTAAAAAAATCAATGTTAAAATTCCAGCGGGTATCGATAATGGTCAACAAATTCGTGTGTCTGGAAAAGGTGAAGCCGGCGTAAATGGCGGACCAGCAGGAGACTTATATGTTGTCGTTCATGTAAGAAATCATGAATTCTTCGAGCGTGAAGGAGATCACATTATTTGCGAAATGCCATTAACATTTGCGCAAATGGCGCTTGGTGATGAAGTGGAAGTTCCTACTGTTCATGGTAAAGTGAAGCTGAAAATTCCAGCAGGAACACAAACTGGAACAGAATTCCGCTTAAAAGGAAAAGGTGCTCCGAACGTACGTGGATACGGCCAAGGAGATCAATATGTAGTCGTTCGTGTTGTTGTACCGACGAAATTGACTTCACAGCAAAAAGATTTATTACGTGAATTTGCAGGACAAGAAGAGCAGGATGATAGTTTATTCGGAAAGCTTAAACGTGCTTTCAAAGGGGAATAATGGAAATAAAAAATGGAGTTGGTAAATTGTGAAATGGTCAGAAATTAGTATTCATACAACAGAAGAAGCAGTAGAAGCTGTCTCTCATATTTTACATGAAGCTGGTGCTAGCGGAGTTGCGATTGAGGATCCAGCGGAGTTAACGAAAGAGCGCGAGCAACAATATGGTGAAATTTATGCATTGAATCCAGATGAATATCCGGCGGAAGGTGTATTAATAAAAGCATATTTCCCGCAAACGGATTCTTTACATGAAACGATTGCAGGTGTAAAATCATCTATTGATGTGCTTCCATCTTACGACATTGAAATTGGTACTGGAAATATTACCGTTAACGAAGTCAATGAAGAAGATTGGGCTACTGCTTGGAAAAAATATTACCATCCAGTACAAATTTCTGATACATTCACAATCGTACCGACGTGGGAAGAATATACACCATCTTCTCCTGATGAAAAAATCATTGAATTAGACCCAGGTATGGCGTTTGGTACAGGAACTCATCCAACAACAACGATGTGTATTCGTGCTTTAGAAAAAACAGTACAGCCAGGTGACGCTATCATTGATGTAGGAACAGGTTCTGGTGTGCTTAGTATTGCAGCGGCAAAATTAGGTGCGTCTTCTGTTCAAGCATATGATTTAGATCCGGTTGCAGTTGAAAGTGCAGAAATGAATGTGCGTTTAAATAAAACAGATGATATCGTGTCTGTTGGGCAAAATAGTCTTTTAGAAGGTATTGAAGGTCCTGTTGATTTAATCGTAGCTAACTTATTAGCAGAAATTATTCTTTTATTCCCTGAAGATGCAGCGAGAGTTGTGAAGTCAGGTGGATTATTTATTACATCGGGCATTATTGCTGCGAAGGAAAAAGTAATTTCTGAGGCGTTAGAACAAGCTGGATTTACAATTGAAGAAGTTTTACGAATGGAAGATTGGGTAGCAATTATTGCACGAAATGCGTAATATAGATTTTAGTCTATAATGAAAAGGGGAGTCTCTCACTATAAGGTGAGGGACTTGCCGTTTGTTATATGAAAAATGATAATGTTTCGTTCTTTTCGTAAGTGTTGACTTACGAAAGGAACGAAACTCTACTAAGGTGATTATATGCAACGTTATTTTGTAGAAGAAAAACATGTAAGTGAAGCAAAAATTCGCATTGTAGGTGATGATGTACATCACATTGCGAGAGTAATGCGTATGACAGCTGGCGATCAAATTTATTGCTGTGTAAACGGAAAAACAGCAGTATGTTCAATTGATGAAATTACCAGTGAATTTATTAATACGGCTATTGTAGAATGGGTAGAGGCGTCAAGTGAACTTCCTGTTTTCGTGACGATTGCAAGTGGACTGCCAAAAGGAGATAAGCTAGAGTTGATTTTTCAAAAAGGAACTGAGCTTGGGGCAGCTGCATTCTTACCATTTCAAGCATCTCGCTCTATCGTAAAATGGGATGCGAAAAAAGCTGATAAAAAAGTTGAGCGTTTAAGAAAAATTGTGAAAGAAGCTGCGGAACAATCACATAGAAGTGAAATTCCGGAAGTACATGCTCCGGCATCATTTAAGCAACTGCTTACAATGAGTGGTGAGTATGATGTTTGTCTTGTTGCTTACGAAGAGGAAGCAAAACAAGGCGAGAAATCTAATTTTGCGAAAGCTTTAACGACAATGAAACCAGGTCAAAAGCTATTGATTGTATTTGGCCCAGAAGGCGGTTTAGCTGAGGAAGAGATTACAGCGCTTCGTGAACATAAATTTGTACCATGTAGTTTAGGACCAAGAATTTTAAGAACAGAAACGGCGCCGTTATACGCGTTAAGTGCTGCTTCGTATCATTTTGAATTGATGGGGTGATGATCAATGTCAACTGTTGCGTTCCATACGTTAGGTTGTAAAGTAAACCACTATGAAACAGAAGCCATTTGGCAATTGTTTAAACAAGGTGGTTATGAAAGAACAGAATATGAAAAGAAAGCTGATGTTTATGTTATTAACACATGTACAGTAACGAATACTGGGGACAAAAAAAGCCGTCAAGTAATCAGACGTGCTGTGCGTCAAAATCCAGATGCAGTTATTTGCGTAACGGGATGTTATGCACAAACATCTCCAGCTGAAATTATGGCGATTCCAGGTGTAGATATTGTAGTTGGTACACAGGATCGTGAAAAGATGTTAGGTTACATCGAAGAATTCCGTAAAGAGCGTCAACCAATTAATGCTGTCCGCAATATTATGAAAACACGTGTGTACGAAGAACTTGATGTACCTTATTTCACGGATCGTACACGTGCGTCTTTAAAAATACAAGAGGGTTGCAATAACTTCTGTACATTCTGTATCATTCCTTGGGCGCGTGGTTTAATGCGTTCTCGTGATGGAAAAGAGGTTATTAAACAAGCACAACAATTAGTGGATGCAGGCTATAAAGAAATCGTATTAACCGGTATTCATACAGGTGGATACGGCGAAGATATAAAAGATTATAACTTAGCTGGATTACTTCGTGATATGGAAGCGGAAGTAGGCGGATTAAAACGTCTTCGTATTTCTTCTATTGAAGCGAGTCAAATTTCAGATGAAGTAATTGAAGTGTTAGATAAATCTGAAGTAGTTGTACGTCACTTGCATATTCCGTTGCAATCTGGTTCTAATACTGTATTAAAACGTATGCGTCGTAAATATACGATGGAATTCTTCCAAGAGCGTTTAGATCGTTTGAAAGAAGCGTTACCAGGCCTTGCGATTACATCTGACGTAATCGTTGGTTTCCCAGGTGAAACAGAAGAAGAATTCATGGAAACATACAATTTCATTAAAGAGAACCGCTTCTCTGAGTTACACGTGTTCCCTTATTCAAAACGTACAGGAACACCTGCAGCACGCATGGAAGATCAAGTTCCTGAAGATGTGAAGAACGATCGTGTTCATCGTTTAATTGAGCTATCTAATCAATTAGCGAAAGAATATGCATCAGCGTTTGAAGGTGAAGTGCTTGAAATCATTCCAGAAGAGCAATTTAAAGACGGCGACCGTGAAGGGTTATATGTAGGGTATACAGATAACTACTTGAAAATTGTATTTGAAGGATCAGAAGAATTAATTGGTAAGCTAGTGAAAGTGAAAATTACGAAAGCTGGCTATCCATATAACGAAGCGCAATTTGTTCGTGTTCTTGAAGATGATGTGAAAAAAGAATCAGCAAGCGCATAAAAAAGAGCGTGCAACCGGAAATGGTTTGCATGCTTTCTTTATTTGAAGCGGTTAAGAACTAGAAGGTGTGGAGGCGTTTCGTGCATCCCTGTATGAAAAAAGTTGAAATGATAAAAATATAGTTGTCTTCATAAAAGAAGGATACTAGATATTTGTATAACTTTTGAAAAGGAAATGCTTCTATTCTTCTTTTATTCTGCCAAATAGTTGACCTGAAGTGATAAAATGTATTATAATCGTAAAAGACATGCTGAAGAAGTGTTTCTTTTTGCATGCTGAAGTTAGTATGTAAGTGTGATGTTTCGGAGGGAGGGAAAGAGAATGTCAAAAACAGTCGTTCGTAAAAACGAGTCTTTGGAGGATGCACTTCGCCGTTTTAAAAGATCGGTTTCTAAAACTGGTACACTTGCTGAAGCAAGAAAGCGCGAGTTTTATGAAAAACCAAGTGTAAAACGTAAGAAGAAATCTGAAGCGGCAAGAAAGCGTAAATTCTAAGAGAGGGTGTAAGTTATGAGTCTTCTCGGTCGTTTAAACGATGATATGAAACAAGCGATGAAGAATAAACAAAAAGAAAAATTAACCGTTATTCGTATGGTTAAGGCTGCTTTACAAAATGAAGGTATTAAACTGCAACATACTCTTACTGAAGAAGAGGAAGTAACAGTTTTAGCTCGTGAAGTAAAACAGTATAAGGACTCCCTCCTTGAATTTAAAAAAGCTGGTCGTGAAGACCTTGTTAATAAACTGCAAAGTGAAATTCAGATTTTAAGCGCATATTTGCCAGAGCAATTAACTGAAGAAGAACTAGTTGATGTAATCAAACAAGTTATTTCTGAAGTTGGTGCGACTTCTAAAGCAGATATGGGTAAGGTGATGACTGCTGTTATGCCGAAAGTAAAAGGTAAAACAGACGGATCACTTGTGAATAAGTTGGTTATCCAGCTATTAGCATAAAAAAACGTCTCATTTCGTATGAGACGTTTTTTTATTGTTCTTATTAAGGAAAAACGCTATATTGCTTAAAAAGCGTTTCTGTAAGTGATAGAAACGCCTCTGGTATGTAAAAAAGGGTAACGGCCTTAGTTATGATTAATCCCACCATAAAAAAAGCTTTTTCGTTTTCTTAATTTCTTCGACTAACTCCTCAATGCTTTCTGTTCCTTGTTCCACTATATCTGGACAAAATTCATACATTTCTTGCGCGAAAGATTGCATTTCGGCGTCTGTAGGTAACACGCTAAAAATGGTATCAACCCAGTCATAATCTGCACTGATTATGATAAAAGGATAGCGATCATTCCATTTTCTTAGTTTAAAAATAACATCTTTATTGCTAACTTCGTAATTAACGCCATTTGTTGGTTGGATTGCAAGGATATCAAATTGGCCATTTCCTTGTATACTTCCAATGCTACACTTACTCTTACTTCCTTGACTAAAACTTCTTTCACAAATAAAAGCTAAGTATGGGGGGCTGAAGCTCAGATTGAAGTTTTATAACTCTTGCTGTTCAGCATAATCTTCAAAGGTAACGACAGAGACTCCAGCTATTTTAGATTTTGAATCAGTTGCATAGAAGGGCTAGATGCTACTGTCAGTGACTTGTTTTATAACATTCAAAATTTCTTGACTAAATCCAATTTCCTTTCGTATTTCCTCGCTTATTAATTCATTTTTTTGTTTTTTAGTGAATCCTAATATTTTTTGAAATTCATATAACAACTACCTATAAAGTATTCTTACTTACAACGTAAAATTTAGAGTGGAGCAATTTCTTTTTCGAATTTTATTTCATTTGTCTAATGAATGACAACTACTTATTCTATGGTCAGTATGTCACGCCCAGAACAAATTGTAACAGGGTTTTTCAAGTTTCTAACTTCTCACTAGGCTCAATTTCTTCATGCAACTTGTACTGATATCCCCTAGGGGCGCATATTCTTGTATTAATACTTCTATTATTAAGGATCACATCCTCTGATCCATCATTGTCCCGATAAATATGATTTCATATAGCGACTGTTTTATTAACATGATATGAACTCTTACAGAATATAGTTATGTTAGTGAAGTCGTTATAACACGATAGGCACTTGTGAAGAAATACATATATGGGATGAGAGGGGGGTCTTTCGAGATGAAGAAATTAGAACAAATGAAAAATTGGTTAACAAAACAAGTAGACCTACCAGTGGATGTATTAATGGATCTACCTCGGATTACTCTTGTTGGGCAAATACATATTTATATAGAAAATCATCGGGGACTATTAGTGTTTTCAGATAAAGAAGTGCGATTGCTTTTAAAACACGGTCAATTACTAATTAAAGGACAATCCTTTGTTATTAAAACGATTCTTCCAGAAGAGCTTTTGCTCGAAGGGATAATTGAGCAAGTAACATTTTTAGAAAATGAAAAAAAAGGTGATTGAAGTGAAACTTCCATTAGTGAAGTTTTTCTTCTTTATCCTGTAAAAGTTTCGTTAATAGAGATCGATTACAGTTTTACTTTGTTTCATTTTAGTACGAGCTATTTTAATGCTTCAAATCTACTTTTAGAAAGGTAGTGAAGGTGGTAAATGAAAAATAAATGGTTTATAAAGTGGCTTGGATATGTAAAAGTGCGAATTGAAGGTAGAGGAGCGGAACGGTTTGTTAATGAATGTGTACGGAGGAATTTATTAGTTTGGGATGTTAAGAAGATAGCTGATGAAACGTTAGTTTTTTGTATGTTGTTACGCGATGTGAAAAAAATAAAACCAATTTATAGAAAAAATGAATGTAAATTATATTTTATTGGACGTTATGGTTTTCCTTTTTGGAATAAGCGTTTAATTAAAAACAGTGGATTTTTAATTGGGTTTTTAATTTTCTTTTTTGGCGTGATTGCAATGTCCAATATGGTTTGGAAAATTGAAATTACAGGAGCAAAACCTGAAACAGAATATATATTGATGAAAGAATTGGATAAAATGGGTATTAAAAAAGGAAAACTACAGTTTCAAATGCCGAATGTAGAAGATGTACAACGCCATTTGACAGATAATATTAATGCCATTACTTGGGCGGGATTAGAAGTAAGAGGAACGACGTATCATTTTAAAATTGTTGAAAAAAACGAACCGAAAAAAGAAAAGGAACAAATGCCGCAAAATTTAGTAGCAAAAAAAGAAGCGATTATTACAAAAACGTTTGTAGAAGTTGGAAAGCCGGTTGTACTGAAAAATGATCATGTAGAAAAAGGGCAGATTCTCGTATCGGGAATATATGGTAATGAGGAAAGTCCAACGATTGTTTCAGCGAAAGGTATTGTGTATGGCGAAACGTGGTATACATCTAAGGTGGATGTCCCGTTAAAGACGCAATTCCAAGTGTATACTGGTAATGTATACAATGAACATTTTCTTAAATTTGGGGGTACGAAAATAAAAATATGGGGATTTCAACATGATAAGTATAAACGCTCTCGTACTGAAAGCGTAAAGCATGATGTGAAATTATTTGGTTTTACACTGCCGATTGCATATGAAAAAGATGTTGTGAGAGAAGAGGAAGAAGCGAACCGAGAATATACAGAAAAGCAAGCGCTGAAAGTAGCGAAAGAGATGGCCGAAAAAGAACTAAAGAAAAAATTGGATGAACATGCTATGATTGTAAGTGATAAGATTTTGAGTAAAGAGGTTGAGGCGGATCAACTAAAAGTCACATTGCATTATACTGTGATTGAAAATATTGCAGAGCCACAACCAATATCCGAATCCGATATTCAAGGAGACTGAGTAATGGCAGAACAATTAGTAGAAATGAACCAACAATTGGAAAATACTAACGAAGCAATCGCTCTTTTTGGAGTCAATGATGCGCATTTAAAAGTAATTGAACGAGAACTGAATGTATCGATCGTAACTAGAGGAGAAACTGTTCATGTATCTGGGGCAGTTGAAACGGTGACACTCGTAGAAAAAATCTTACAGCAATTACTTGTTGTAATTCGTAAAAGTATATCAATTTCAGAGAGAGATGTTGCGTATGCAATTCAGCTCGCACAACAAGGGGAAGTTGCTCAATTTGAAGAGTTATATGAAGAAGAAATTTTCAAGACTGCAAAAGGTAAATCCATTCGTGTAAAAACAATGGGGCAAAGACGATATATTCATGCAATGAAGAAGAATGATATTGTCTTTGGGATAGGGCCTGCAGGAACTGGAAAAACATACTTAGCCGTAGTAATGGCTGTGAGAGCTTTAAAACAAGGATATGTAAAGAAAATCATTCTAACAAGACCTGCTGTAGAAGCTGGAGAAAATTTAGGTTTTTTACCAGGGGATTTGAAAGAGAAGGTAGATCCATACTTACGCCCATTATATGATGCCTTACATGATATTCTTGGACAAGAATATACGCAGCGTATGATGGAACGAGGAGTAATTGAAATCGCGCCGCTTGCTTATATGAGGGGGCGTACGCTTGATGATTCATTTGTTATTTTAGATGAGGCTCAAAATACAACGGGTGCTCAAATAAAAATGTTTTTAACAAGATTAGGTTTTAGTTCTAAAATGGTTATTACAGGCGACCCTTCACAAGTAGACTTGCCAAAAGGGGTAAAATCAGGGCTATCTATAGCTGCTAATATTTTATCTGGTGTATCAGGTCTGTCATTTATTACATTAGAACAAACAGACGTTGTCAGACATCCATTGGTGCAACGTATTATTGAGGCATATGATAAAATGGAATGATCCTATTTGTCAGGATCATTTCTTTTTGTATGATAAGGTTGGCGAACGGCATATTTTTTACTATCATGAAAGATAAGGAAAATAAACTATAGGTACTGGTGTATAAAATGTTACCTCAAAGTATCGTTGGGTAGAAGAAATGAAAGCTATAAATAGTTTCACTTTATTTCTGGAGAGGAGAAGGTATTGAAATCATGTCAAGATCTCAAGAAATTTCTAAGTGGTTTCGTAATTTACAACATTCGAAAAAACTAAGTTGGATTTCTTACGTTGTATTAGGAGCAGTGCTGTTTTTTGCGCTTATGAATAATGTAAAACCAGAGCAATTAGATGTTAACATGTATTCTATTGCGAAAAAGACAATCCATTCTCCTATAAAAATTGAAGATAAAGTTACAACGGATAAAAAGAAAAAAGAAGCCTCTACAAAAGTTGAAGATCAATATACATATAAAAGTGAGTATAAACAAAATAAAGTTGATATTGTGAATGACGTCTTTGCTAAAGTGGATGAAGTGGTGCAAGAGATTAAAGCTGTTGGACCGGATGATCAAAAAAAGATGACTGATGCTGAGAAAGTGGACAAGTTAAAAAAGAAACTACCCGCTGACTTAACGAAAGAATTATCTGATTCAAACTTACTAAATTTGATTAATGCAGATTCGAGCCAATTAGTATTAGCGAAAGATGCTGCGGTCACAGCGATTAATAGTATCATGACTGAGCACATTAAAATGGACGAATTGAAAGATGCGAAAGAACGATATGTAAGTGAGATGAATAGTGTTAATGTTGATAATGGTTTAAAAGAGTCAATTAAGGCGCTAGGAAGATATGCAATTTCAGCGAATTATTTTTATGACCCGATCTTAACGAAAGAGAAGAGAAAAGCAGAGGAAGATTTAGTTCCACCTGTTTATATTCTTCAAGGACAAGTTCTCGTTAGAGAAGGTGAGACAATTTCAAGTGATGTGTATAATCAGTTGAAATTAGTTGGCTTGTTAGAAAAAGGGAACGGTTTTCAACCTTATGTTGGATTAGCGGTACTCATTGGTGTGTTACTATACTTTATGCATAAACAATTTGAATTATTTTTAAAGAGAAAAAGAGAAGATAGACCGTATGTTTTAGCGTATATCACAATTTTGTCTATCACAATCGTTTTAATGAAAATCATTAGTTTGTTTCAAAAACTTGAATATGCAGGGATTGCATATGTTGTCCCGGTTGCGATGGGAACAATACTTGTGAAATTAATGATTGGTGATCGATTTGTCTTTTTAACGAGTATGATTTTTTCTGTATGCGGAAGTATTATGTTTAATGAAGGAGTAACGAGTACATTAAATTATAGTGTAGGGATTTACGTATTGTTAAGTTCATTATCGGTTAGTATTTTCTTGAGAGAAAAAAATCGTCGTACAATGATTTTACAAGCTGGTATACTCGTTTCTGTATTAAATGTAGTCGTATTGGCGGCGCTCTTATTATTACGTAATGGGAATTTTTCGCCTCTTGAAATTGGTACGCAATTATTAATGGCTTCACTTTCAGGGATTATATCATCCGTTTTGGCTATGGGGATTTTACCATATTTAGAAAGTGGACTTGGAATCGTATCAAGTATGAAGCTTATGGAACTATCAAGTCCAAACCATCCGCTTTTACGCAGAATTTTGTTAGAAGCGCCAGGGACATATCATCATAGTGTAATGGTAGCGAATCTTTCTGAAGCTGCTTGCGAAGCAGTCGGGGCAAATGGTGTATTAGCGCGTGTAGGGGCATATTATCATGATGTAGGAAAAACAGTACAACCACAATTCTTTATTGAAAACCAAATGGGGATTGAAAACCCGCATGATAAATTAGATCCTGTAACGAGTAAAGATATTATAATTGCTCACGTAACGGATGGAGTAAGAATGCTCGAAGAATATCATATTCCACAAGAAATTATTGATATCGCTGGGCAACATCACGGTACAACGTTACTGAAATATTTTTATTATAAAGCGATTAAAGAAGATAAAGAAAAATATACAGAAGAGATGTTCCGTTATCCGGGTTCAAAAGCAACTTCGAAGGAATCGGCAATTGTTGGTATTGCTGATAGTGTAGAAGCTGCGGTACGTTCTATGAATCACCCAACGCCAGAACAAATTAATAATTTAGTGCAAAGCATTATTAAAGATCGATTGCAAGACGGTCAATTTAGTGAATGTGATTTGACGTTTAAGGAACTACAAATCGTTGGGAAAACGTTATGTGAAACGTTAAATGGTATTTTCCATTCGCGTATTACATATCCGGAAATTCCGGAAGAAAAGGAGAAAGAATGAGTTTGTTAATTGATTTTATTGATGAAACAGAAGAAGTAAAAGAAGCGTATATGAGTTTAATTCGTGAAGTGTTAGAAAAGGCAGCTCAAATGGAAAATATCGAGGATGGCGCGGAGGTATCGGTGACATTTGTAGATAATGAGCGCATTAGAGAAATTAATCGTGATTACCGAGATAAAGATCAACCTACAGATGTAATATCCTTTGCCATGGAAGAGATGGGAGAAGGGGAAATGGAGATTGTTGGTGCAGAGATGCCGCGCATGTTAGGTGATCTTATTATCTCTATTCCAAGGGCGAAAGAGCAGGCTGAAGAGTACGGCCATTCTTTCGATCGTGAACTTGGATTTTTGGCGTTACATGGCTTTTTACATTTGCTTGGTTATGATCACATGACAGAAGAAGAAGAAAAAGAAATGTTCGGAAGACAAAAAGAAATTTTAGAAGCTTTTGGATTAGGACGATGAAAAAAGGAAAACTTATAGATAGTTTTGGATATGCTATAGCTGGTATGTTCTTTTGTCTTCGTCATGAACGAAATATGAAAATTCATTATTTAGCCGCAGTCATTGTTATATGCTGCGGCTTTTATTTCCATATTACGAAAATAGAGTGGATGATATTACTTATTGTAATAGGGAGTGTAATGAGTTTAGAAATGGTAAATACGGCTGTAGAAAAAACAGTAGATTTAGCGACTGCTGATATTCATCCGTTTGCAAAAATTGCAAAGGATGTTGCAGCAGGAGCGGTTTTATTGTTTGCAATTATAGCTGTTATAATTGGTGCTATTATCTTTTTACCGTATATGGTATAGTTGCATTCCGAAGCTTTTATTAAGCTTTGGAAGTGCCGTAAGGGCCTTTAATGAGAGAGTGTATCTCTTCATAGCTGTGAACAGGAAGGATGCGGGAATATGAATAGTAAACAATTAATTTTAGAAGCAATCGAAGCGCGTAAACAAGCGTACGTACCATATTCTAAATTTCAAGTAGGTGCAGCATTATTAACGAGCGATGGAAAAGTATATCGTGGATGTAATGTTGAGAATGCATCATATGGCTTATGTAATTGTGCTGAAAGAACAGCTTTATTTAAGGCGGTTTCTGAAGGAGATAAAGAATTTGTAGCCATTGCGGTTGTAGCAGATACAAAGCGTCCAGTACCTCCTTGTGGAGCATGTCGACAAGTTATGGTAGAATTATGTAAACAGGATACGAAAGTATACTTATCAAATTTACATGGTGACGTTCAAGAGACGACAGTCGGAGAATTGTTACCAGGAGCATTTTTAGCGGAGGATTTACATGAATAGAAAAGGTTATAAATCAGGTTTTGTCTCTATTATTGGCAGACCGAATGTTGGAAAATCTACATTTTTAAACCGTATTATCGGCCAGAAAATTGCTATTATGAGTGATAAGCCACAAACGACTCGTAATAAAATTCAAGGTGTATATACAGAAAATGATTCACAAGTTATTTTCATTGATACACCAGGAATACATAAACCTAAACATAAATTAGGCGACTTCATGGTAAAGATGGCTCAAACGACATTGAAAGAAGTTGATATTGTTCTGTTTATGGTCAATGCAGTTGAAGGATTTGGTCGTGGTGAGGAATTCATCATTGAGAAATTAAAAGAAACGAAACAACCAGTATTTTTAGTAATTAATAAAATTGACCAACTTCATCCAGAACAATTACTAGAGTTAATTGATCAATATCGTAAACTACATGAGTTTGCAGAGATTGTACCAATTTCTGCGTTAGACGGTAATAATGTGGATGCTTTAATTGGAACAATTAAAAAGTATTTACCAGAAGGACCACAATACTATCCAGATAATCAAGTAACGGATCATCCGGAGAGATTTATTATTGCGGAGCTTATTCGTGAGAAAGTACTACATTTAACACGTGAAGAAGTGCCGCATTCTGTGGCTGTTGTTATCGATGCGATTCAAAAGCGTGAGGGCGGCGCAGTTTATATAAATGCAACGATTGTTGTTGAACGTGCATCGCAAAAAGGAATCATCATCGGAAAACAAGGGAAAATGTTAAAAGAAGTTGGTAAGCGAGCTCGTTTTGATATTGAAGCGCTACTTGGTTCTAAAGTATTTTTAGAAGTATGGGTAAAAGTGCAAAAAGATTGGCGTAACAAGCTGTCACAGCTTCGAGACCTTGGTTTCCGTGAAGACGAGTATTAAAATATAGTAAAGCTGTAATCAGTGGATGGTTTGTTCATCCGCTGATTATTGGTTTTTATGAACTTTGATAAATTAGGAAAAATTTTTCTCACATGAAAATGGACAAAATGGGTCAATTTAATAACAACAAAGGAAATTGGTTTATAGGCTACGCTTATTGAGAAAGGTGGATTCTTATGCTAGATTTTACCTGGAAGTTTTTCTCCAAAACAGGAAGCATTGAAACGTACTTGCTTTTGAAAGAAATGGAAAAAGACGTAAACGATGAGATGGATCAACATGAAGAGGAGCTAGCACATCTAGACTCTCCAATTTCTTGACCCGTTTTGTTCAAACCTTGGATGGTGACGAACATGTTTCAAAAAGTTGAGGGCATCGTTATCCGTACGACAGATTACGGAGAAACGAACAAGATTGTTACAATATTCTCAAGAGAACTTGGTAAGATAAGTGCAATGGCAAGAGGGGCAAAAAAACCGAAAAGCCGGTTAGCATCTGTGTCGCAATTAATGACACATGGCCATTTTCTTATTCAAATGGGATCAGGGCTTGGAACATTGCAACAAGGCGAGATTATTTCAACTATGAAAGAAATTCGCGAGGATATATTTTTAACTGCTTATGCATCATTTATTGTTGAGTTAACTGATAAAGCAACAGAAGATAAAAAACATAATCCGTATTTATTTGAAATGTTATATCAAACGTTGCATTATATGTGTGAGGGTGTTGATTCAGAAGTATTATCATTAATTTATCAAACGAAAATGCTTCCGGTATTAGGGATGCGCCCGTACTTTGATACATGTGCGATTTGTCATCAAGAAACAGACTTTGTCGCCTTCTCCGTCAGGGAAGGCGGTTTTCTGTGCTCACGTCATGCAGAGCAAGACCCATATCGTATACCGGTAGGAGAAGCTGTTCATAAATTATTACGTCTTTTCTTCCATTTCGATTTACATAGGCTCGGAAATGTATCGGTAAAGGATAGCACAAAAAAACAAATGCGTTTAGTATTGAATACATATTATGATGAATATTGCGGAATTTATTTGAAATCAAGACGTTTCTTAGAACAACTTGATAAGTTTCAAATATAATTTTGGGCCGTATACGGTCCTTTTTACATACTTTCTTTTTCGAATAGCATATTTAGTATATAATATTTAAGAGATAGTATAACTTTTTTCGTTGTGCATTAAAGGTGGTGATTATCATAGAGCTGAATAAACGGCAAGAACATATCATTCAGATTGTAAAAGATCACGGTCCTATTACAGGGGAATCAATTGCAGCGCAATTGGGTCTAACACGTGCGACGCTAAGACCAGACTTAGCAATTTTAACGATGGCTGGTTATTTAGAAGCACGTCCACGTGTAGGTTATTTTTATACGGGTAAAACTGGGGGACAGCTATTATCTGAAGCTGTTAAGAAAATTAAAGTACAAGATTATCAATCTAGACCGGTTGTAATTGATAAAAATGTTTCCGTATACGATGCAATTTGTACGATGTTTTTAGAGGACGTTGGTACATTGTTCGTTGTAGATCAGATGACTCTATTAGTTGGGGTTGTGTCTCGTAAAGATTTATTAAGAGCGAGCTTAGGAAAGCAGGATTTAACCTCTCTTCCGGTTAATATTATCATGACAAGGATGCCAAACATTGCGATGTGTCGTAGAGAGGATTCTTTATATGATATTGCGATGGAATTAATAGAAAGACAGATTGATGCAATGCCAGTTGTAAAAGATACGAAACAAGGTTTAGAAGTGATTGGGCGAATTACAAAAACAAATATTACACGTGCGTTTGTAAATTTAGTAAATAACGAATAAGTGTAATTTGTTTAAAGTGAGGTAATGTAATGGATAATAAAATCGTATATGTCGTATCTGACTCTGTAGGGGAAACGGCTGATTTGGTTGTTCGAGCAGCAATGGGGCAATTCCCGTTTGCTCCTGATATTAGACGTGTACCGTATGTAGAAGATACAGGGACATTAAAAGAAGTGATTTCGATTGCTAAGAGTAATCAAGCACTTATATGTTTTACGTTAGTTAAGCCTGATATGCGCCAGTATTTAGTGACGGAGGCTGCAAGAGAAGGGGTAGAGGCATACGATATTATCGGCCCTCTTATTGATCAAATTGAAGAAATTACGGGGCAAGTGCCGAGGTATGAGCCAGGTGTTGTCCGTAGGTTAGATGAAGAATACTTTAAGAAAATTGAAGCGATTGAGTTTGCTGTGAAGTATGATGACGGCAGAGATGCAAGAGGTATTTTAAAAGCAGATATCGTGTTGATTGGTGTTTCGCGTACATCAAAAACACCACTTTCTCAATATTTAGCTCATAACAAACGCTTGAAAGTTGCGAATGTACCACTCGTACCAGAAGTTGACCCACCTGAAGAACTATATCAAGTGGCAAAAGAAAAATGTTTCGGTTTGAAAATTACGCCAGATAAGTTAAATCATATTCGAAAAGAACGATTAAAATCACTTGGATTAAGTGATGGAGCAACGTATGCAAATATTAATCGTATTCAAGAAGAAATTGATCACTTTGAGGAAGTAATTAGTAAAATAAATTGCCAAGTAATCGATGTATCCAATAAAGCGATTGAAGAAACAGCAAATATTATTGTGAATGCAGTGCAA
Organism: Bacillus sp. CH_48; assembly: GCF_038008465.1. Lineage (NCBI taxonomy): Bacteria > Bacillati > Bacillota > Bacilli > Caryophanales > Bacillaceae > Bacillus > Bacillus sp. CH_48. The sequence goes on from NZ_JBBOZF010000001.1 coordinate 2,666,088, forward strand.
AACCAAAAAATGTTTTAGCACATTTACCAAAGGTGAATGTGCTTTTTTCGCTCTGGTGAAATATGATATCTATGGATTTTGTAATAGATTGTAGTGTAATGGTTATACTTATACTCCTTTGTCTTTTAGTATATTCAAGGTGTGAGTTTGTCATCCTGAAATGTAAGATGAAAAAATAAAGGGATATGTAGCGTAGTTGAAGAAAATATATTATAATAAAAAATTGTGATAAAAACCTATATTTTACGTTTAGACTTTAATTTTTCAGAATAAACTAGGGATAGGATTTACGAAAAAGACATGTAATTACGTTAAATCGACAAAATCTATACAAGAAAACGCACATTATGGAAGGATTCACAGAAGGGATGTAGAATACAGAAATATGCAAAACATCAACAACATATTAGTTGGTATAGATGCATGTCCCGTGAAGAATGAAATTGTGCAAGTTGGAGCGGAATTTCATGTCGGAATTTTGTTTGTCGCATCATATGCTCATCCTTTAAGGAAATAGCAAGGCAATTGGATCTTTGTAGATACTGAACAAAATGGAGTTGATTGTTATATGGATCAACATGAAAAAGCTACAGATCTCAAGATCAAACAGTATATGTGACTTGCTACTGTTCTTGTAAAAAGGTGTATATGTATTGTTTCTAAGAGGTACATTTGTAACAGATGAGCAAATGTATACAATTTTATATAGCAGGTATGTATCTGCGATTTATGCAGATAAAGGACCTATAGGAAAGGTTCAAAACCGTTTATACAATGTAATCGGCAACACTTTCTAACAAGTTTAGAAAAATATTGTCGAATTATAAAGGAATTTTTTAATTTATATCGAATACAAAATACGACACGGAGATGGAGTTATGGGGAACAGAATTCCCGAAGAAGTTGTTGAACAGATTCGGACATCATCCGATATTGTAGAAGTAATTGGTGAATACGTTCAACTTAGAAAACAGGGGCGTAACTATTTCGGCCTCTGTCCATTTCATGGTGAGAATTCTCCTTCATTCTCTGTTTCATCTGATAAGCAAATTTTTCATTGCTTCGGATGTGGAGAAGGCGGAAATGTATTTTCATTTCTAATGAAAATGGAAGGACTGGCTTTTACCGAGGCTGTTCAAAAGCTAGGCGAAAGAAATGGAATTGCGGTTGCGGAGTACACATCAGGGCAAGGACAACAAGAAGACATATCTGATGACACTGTCATCATGCAACAAGCTCATGAATTATTGAAAAAGTATTATCATCATTTATTAGTAAATACGGAAGAGGGAAATGAAGCACTTTCATATTTATTAAACCGTGGTATTACGAAAGAGATGATTGAGAAGTTTGAAATTGGTTATGCATCACCTGCTTGGGATGCAGCGACGAAAATTTTACAAAAAAGAGGTTTATCGCTGTCTAGTATGGAACAAGCTGGCCTTCTAATAAGAAGTGAGAAGGATGGTAGTCATTACGATCGCTTCCGTGGAAGAGTTATGTTCCCGATCTATACGTTACAAGGTAAGGTGATAGCGTTTAGTGGAAGGGCGTTAGGAGATGACACTCCAAAATATTTAAATAGCCCGGAAACGCCGATTTTTCACAAAAGTAAATTGTTGTATAACTTCCACCAAGCAAGACCGTTTATTAGAAAGCGTGGGCAAGTGGTTCTTTTTGAAGGATATGCCGATGTACTAGCTGCGGTAAAAAGTGGCGTGGAAGAAGCCGTTGCGACAATGGGAACGGCTTTAACTGAAGAACAAGCAAAACTTCTGCGACGTAACGTTGAAACTGTTGTTCTTTGCTATGATGGTGATAAAGCAGGGCGAGAAGCGACGATGAAAGCAGGGCAATTATTGCTAAAAGTTGGTTGCCAAGTGAAAGTCACATCCTTGCCAGATAAGCTTGATCCTGATGAATATGTGCAACAATATGGGACTACCGCTTTTGAAAATCTTGTGAAATCAAGTGTGAGTTTTGTTGGTTTTAAAATAAATTATTTGCGTTTAGGGAAAAATTTGCAAGATGAGTCTGGCAAAGAAGAATATGTGAAAAGTGTTTTAAAAGAGTTATCGTTGTTACAAGATGCGATGCAGGCAGAGTCATATTTGAAGTCATTATCGCAAGAATTTTCGTATTCAATGGAAACACTTTTGAATCAATTGCACCAATATCGCAAAGAACAAAAGGTACAGCAAAAACAAATAAAGCAGGTTGCTAAACCGTCTCAAGTCGTTCAAACAAAACCGAAGTTAACAGGTTTTGAAAGAGCGGAAAGAGAAATTATTTACCATATGTTGCAAAGTGCAGAAGTAGCTGTTCGTATGGAATCCCATATAGAAGATTTTCATACAGAAGAACATAAAGGGATTTTATATGAACTATACGCATATTATGAAAAGGGAAATGAACCTTCAGTCGGAACATTTTTAAGTTGGCTCTCTGATGAAAAGTTGAAAAATATTATCACTGATATTTCGACGGATGAATTTATTAATCCAGAATACACAGAAGAAGTGTTGCAAGGCCATTTGGAGACGCTTAGACGGCATCAGGAAAAACTTGAAAAGATGGAGATTATCTTTAAAGTGAAACAAATGGAAAAAACAGATCCTGTAGAGGCTGCTAAATATTATGTAGCATATTTACAAAATCAAAAAGCGAGAAAATAGCTTTTTTGATAAAGTTTTAGTATAATGAATGTTTGTATCTCGCGTAAGGAGGGGAACAGATGGCTGACAAACCAGCTCGTTCTAAACAAATTGAAACTGAAATGACCCTTGAGCAAGTGAAAGAGCAACTCACTGAGCTCGGAAAAAAACGTGGCGTTCTTACATATGAAGAGATTGCAGAACGCATGAATGGATTTGAAATTGAATCCGATCAAATGGATGAATACTATGAATATTTAGGTGAACAAGGCATTGACTTAGTTGGTGATAATGACAACGAAGAAGGCCCTAATAATCGCCAAATTACAAAAACAGAAGAAGAGTTTGACCTCAATGATTTAAGTGTACCACCTGGGGTTAAAATCAACGATCCTGTTCGTATGTATTTAAAAGAAATTGGTCGTGTAGACTTACTATCTGCAGAAGAAGAAATTCGACTTGCAACGCGTATTGAAGAAGGCGATGAAGAAGCGAAACGTCGTCTTGCAGAAGCAAACTTACGTCTTGTAGTAAGTATTGCAAAGCGCTACGTAGGCCGTGGTATGCTTTTCTTAGACTTAATTCAAGAAGGTAATATGGGTCTAATTAAAGCTGTTGAAAAGTTCGATTATCGTAAAGGTTTCAAATTTAGTACGTATGCAACTTGGTGGATTCGCCAAGCTATTACACGTGCCATTGCAGACCAAGCGCGAACAATTCGTATTCCAGTTCATATGGTTGAAACGATTAATAAGTTAATTCGTGTACAACGTCAATTATTACAAGATTTAGGTCGCGAACCGTCTCCTGAAGAGATTGGTGAAGAAATGGATCTTGCTCCAGAAAAAGTACGTGAAATCTTAAAAATTGCACAGGAGCCAGTTTCTCTTGAAACACCAATTGGTGAAGAAGATGACTCCCATTTAGGTGACTTTATTGAAGACCAAGAAGCAACATCGCCTGCGGACCATGCAGCCTATGAATTGCTAAAAGAACAATTAGAAGATGTGTTAGATACACTAACAGATCGTGAAGAAAATGTTCTGCGTCTTCGTTTCGGTTTAGATGATGGACGAACTCGTACGCTTGAAGAAGTTGGGAAAGTGTTCGGCGTAACGAGAGAGCGTATCCGTCAAATTGAAGCAAAAGCACTTCGCAAATTAAGACATCCAAGTCGTAGTAAGCGTCTTAAGGATTTCTTAGAATAGGTTATTTTTTAAGTTTACTTCACCTTTGTGAAGTAAACTTTTTTATTTTGTTAATTTTTGTTAAAATTTAGCTATCGGCAACGATTACAATTTCTTGTAATTTATTTTACAGAATTGTCTTTTGATTTGCAAATGCTCATTTTTCGATTTTTCGATTAATTTTGTTTATTCTATACAAAAATATATGTAGAAAAGCGAAAAATATGATGAGAAACGTTAATAATTATCGAAATAATAAGCTATATGACAATAAAAAACAATAAACTGAATTTATGGAATATTTCTAACAAGTAGTAGTTTACTCTTTTCTGATAGAGCGTTTTCAAGTACAATGGAAATGACTGAATCATCTAACTATTTAGGGGTATAGAGGGGGGAGAAGAGATATGAAACGTAATCCGCTGATTCCGTTCGCTCTTATTGCAGCATTAGGTATTATCGTTATGTTTGTATTTTCATTTCAGGGGCTAAATAAATCTAAAGAGTTAGCTGATGCAAAAAATGGCGGGAAGCCAGCACAAACAGCATCAAAACCAGAGGATATTGTGAAGCAAAGCTGTACGAGCTGCCACGGTGATCAGTTACAAGGGGCGGTAGGACCTAACTTACAAAAAATTGGTGGGAAACTTTCAAAGGATGAAATTAAAGAAATTCTTTCGAAAGGAAAGGGCAATATGCCTGCCAATATAGTTCCAGCTGATCAAGCCACTAAAGTAGCTGATTGGTTATCGAAGCAAAAATAAAGTCCCGTATGACAAGCCTTTTGCTTATGCAAAGGGCTTGTTTTTCTATATTTTCTAAAATACGATGAATGATAGAGAAATGAATTGTTGTTATGGGCTTGCAACAACTACTATAAATTCATTATCATGGAGACAGACTGACAAGAGAAGGAGTAATGGAAATACATGAATGAAGTAAAGCTTTCAAAACGATTAGAAGAAGTTGTGCGTGAAATACCAGTAGGATCTACAGTTGCTGATATTGGATCGGATCATGCGTATTTACCGTGTTATACAATTATAAATAATATTGCTACAAAAGCAGTTGCAGGAGAAGTTGTAGATGGACCATTTCGTTCTGCACAAGCAACTGTAGCTGAAAGTGGCTTACAAGATAAAGTAGATGTACGTAAAGGGAATGGATTAGCTGTTATCGCGCCAGGAGAAGTAGATGTTATTACGGTTGCTGGAATGGGCGGAGCGTTAATTCGTGACATTTTAGAAAGTGGTAAAGAAAAATTAGAAGGTGTAACACGTTTAATTTTACAGCCGAATATTGCAGCGCATCATATTCGTGAATGGTTTGTTGAAAATGGTTGGGAGCTTATCCATGAAAAAATCGTAAAAGAAGATGGGAAAATTTACGAGATTTTAGTAGGAGAGCGAGGAAATGTCGAAGCACCTTACTCGGAAAATAAACAAGCGGGATTGTTTATGGGGCCATTTCTAATAAAAGAGAAAAATGAAGCTTTTGGTGAGAAATGGGAAGGGGAATTGAAAAACTTCCAAAATATTTTAAAACAGTTAGAACGTGCGGCTAATTCTGAAGAAACAAAAGCGAAACGTGCAGAAGTAGAAGCGAAAATGAAAATGATAGGGGAGATTTTATCATGAGTAAAATTCCAAACGGCCATGAAATTATTTCTTTATTTGAAAGTATGTATCCGAAGCATTTGGCGATGGAAGGAGATAAAATTGGTCTGCAGATTGGAGCGCTTAATAAATCTGTACAACACGTATTGATTGCGTTAGATGTAACGAAGGAAGTTGTGGAGGAAGCGATTCAATTAGGAGCGAATGTCATTATCGCGCATCATCCTTTGATTTTTAATCCGTTAAAAGCGATTCATACAGATAAAGCGTACGGAAGAATTATTGAAACGTGTATTAAAAATGATATTGCCATTTATGCAGCGCATACAAATGTGGATGTTGCCAAGGGCGGAGTAAATGATTTACTTGCTGAGGCGTTAGGGTTGCAAAATACAGAAGTTCTAGCACCAACATATGCGGAAGAAATGAAAAAAGTTGTTGTGTTTGTGCCAGTAACTCATGCAGAAGAAGTACGAAAAGCATTAGGAGACGCAGGTGCTGGTCATATCGGCAATTATAGCCACTGTACGTTTAGTAGCAAGGGTACAGGTACGTTTGTACCTCAAGAGGGGACAAATCCTTATGTAGGGGAAACTGGACAGTTAGAGCGCGTAGAAGAAGTGCGAATCGAAACGATTATTCCAGTTTCACTACAACGAAAAGTGATTAAAGCGATGGTAACGGCACATCCATATGAAGAAGTAGCGTATGATGTGTATCCACTTGATAACAAAGGCGAAACATTAGGGCTTGGGAAAATAGGATACTTAAAAGAAGAAATGACACTTGGACAGTTTGCAGAACATGTAAAGCAATCATTAGATGTAAAGGGTGCACGAGTTGTTGGGAAATTAGATGATAAAGTGCGCAAAGTAGCTGTACTTGGTGGTGATGGTAACAAATACATCAATCAAGCTAAATTTAAAGGAGCGGATGTATATGTAACAGGTGACATGTATTATCATGTTGCTCATGATGCGATGATGCTCGGTTTAAATATAGTTGACCCAGGACATAACGTTGAAAAAGTAATGAAGCAAGGTGTGCAAAAGCAATTACAAGAAAAAGTGGATGCAAAGAAACTCAATGTACACATTCATGCTTCGCAATTACATACAGATCCATTTACATTTGTATAAGAAAAATAAAAACCGTTGCTCATATAGGCAACGGTTTTTATTATTGTTCTTTTTTCACTTTTACACGAGGTAATATTTTTTGTAACGGTACTTTTCGAACTCTCTCCCATGTAGCGGGATTCATTGGGTCATATTGATCTAAGAAAGCGATAACTTCTTTTGTAATTGGAGTTGGAGTAGAAGCACCTGCTGTAACAGCTACGTTTTCTACACCTTGTAGCCACTCTAATTGGATTTCGCTTACATCAGCAACTCGATATGCTTTTGTACCTGCGATTTCTTGTGATACTTGTGCTAAGCGATTTGAATTGTTACTTTTCGGATCACCAACAACAATTGTTAAGTCTGCAACATCAGCTTGTTTAGCGACAGCTTCTTGGCGAACTTGGGTTGCTAAACAAATTTCTTTATGGAATTCTGCTGTTGGGAATTTTTTTTGAATGTCCTCCATCAAATGTTGAACATCCCATTGACTCATTGTTGTTTGATTCGTTACTAAAATTTTATCTGTTGGGATTTCTAATGTTTTTAAATCATCGGCTCTTTCGATAAGGTGAACGATGTCAGGTGCAATACCGACTGCGCCTTCTGGCTCTGGATGATTTTTTTTACCGATATAAATGACATGATACCCTTCCGCTTTCTTAGCTTCGATAAGGTCATGCGTCTTGGTAACATCTGGACAAGTGGCATCGATTGTTGTTAAACCTTTTTCTTTTGCGCGTTGTTTAACTTCTGGAGAAACACCGTGTGCAGTGAAAATAACAGTACCAGAATCAATTTTATCTAAAATTTCTAAGCGACTTGGACCGTCTAATGTGATGATTCCATCTTCTTCAAAAGCGTCTGTAACATGTTTATTGTGAACAATCATACCTAAAATATAAATGGGTCTCGGCAATGATTTATCTAATGCGGCGTTACGTGCAATTACCATTGCATCGACAACACCGTAGCAATAACCACGAGGGGAAATTTTAACAATTTTCATATGAGTAATCCTCTCCTTCTAAACAAGGGATACTTTTGTGCATAGTCTTTTACATTATAAAGGAGGAGTGGATAGAAAACAAAGGATTGTTACACATATAGTTTTGGTTTTGTTGCTGTTTGTTGAACTGGTTCTTTCGGTAACTCTTTTTCTATTACAGGTTCAATCACTATTTTCTTTCGTTTTCGTTTCTTTTTTTGAGGTGTAGGAGGCGGACTTTTTACCTCAACTGGCTCTGTTACATTTTCCGCTTGATTTTCTTCCGTACTTTTTCCAGAGGTGAGGATTTTAACAATGCTTGGTAGACTACGCATAATAGGACCGTACTGTTCGACGACAGGACCTACAGATTGAACGACTTGGGATACTTTTTCGATGTTATTTATCATATTAGTTGGATTCGAAATTAAATTCGAAAAAAAACTGCCGATGCCACTGCTTGCTGCAGCTGTAGTTGCTGCCCCGCCGCGCGTTTCATTTGATTCATACATTTGAGGCGGTATCATTTGCTCAGGATGTTGCTGCATGTATGGTTGATATTGTGGATGTTGCTGAGGATATTGTTGCTGGTATTGCTGCTGATATTGCTGTTGATATTGCTGCGGCGGTGGTTGCTGATGCATCATCGGTGGGCCTTCCATTTGTCGGTAAGGCGGAACCATTTGCATAAAAGGCTCGGTTGGATCGTGTTTTTTAAAAAGCTTAGCAAGAAAACCTTTCTTTTTTTGCGCCATTGGTGGTAGTTGTGGAATGGGATATGGTGTATAAGGTTGTTGTCCTTGATTCGGATACATTTGCCTTGTAGGGGATTTCGGAAACATGTGAGAAATCCTCCTTTCTTCAGTTAGGTATATACACATACAATATGCAATAAAAGGGAAGAAGGTTAGTTTTTGAAGTGAAAACCTAAACTAAAGATGGATTTTACTTGTAGATTTCGATATAATGTAGACTTGACTGATTTGTGCGCGCAGTAGAAATTTTAGAAAGAAGGTGTAACTTATGACACAAAAAACTTTTACACAGTATGATTTTAAACCATTTTTAATAGATGCAGTTCGTGAACTACGCTTTACAGAGCCGACAGGAATTCAGCAGAAAATTTTCCCGGTCGTGAAAAAAGGTGTAAGTGTAATTGGGCAATCCCAAACAGGTTCTGGGAAAACACATGCATACTTACTTCCTACATTAAACAGAATTAATGCAAGCCGTGAAGAAGTACAACTTGTTATTACAGCACCTACTCGTGAGTTAGCACAACAAATTTACGAAGAGATTGTGAAATTAACAAAATTCTGTGCGGAAGATCAAATGATTACAGCGCGTTGTTTAATTGGTGGAACTGATAAACAACGTTCAATTGAAAAATTGAAAAAACAACCTCATATCGTAGTTGGGACACCAGGGCGTATTAAAGACTTAGTTGAAGAACAAGCATTATTTGTTCATAAAGCAAATACGATTATTGTCGATGAAGCAGACTTAATGCTTGATATGGGATTTATTCATGATGTAGATAAAATTGCAGCACGTATGCCTAAAAACTTGCAAATGCTAGTTTTCTCTGCAACAATTCCTCAAAAACTAAAACCGTTTCTGAAGAAATATATGGAGAATCCAGAGCATATTCATATCAATCCAAAACAAGTTGCAGCTGGAAACATTGAACACTATTTAGTGCCTTCTAAACATCGTAATAAAATTGATTTAGTGAATAAAATGCTACTTCAATTTAAACCGTATTTAGCAGTTGTTTTCACGAATACGAAAAAGATGGCGGATCAAGTTGCTGATGGATTAATGGAACGCGGCTTAAAAGTTGGACGAATTCACGGGGATTTATCACCACGTGATCGTAAAAAAATGATGAAACAAATTCGTGACCTTGAATTCCAATATATTGTTGCGACTGATTTAGCAGCACGTGGTATTGATATTGAAGGGATTAGCCATGTTATTAACTATGAGCTACCATCAGATTTAGATTTCTTCGTTCACCGCGTTGGAAGAACAGCACGTGCGGGGCATTCTGGTATTGCAGTGACGATTTATGATCCAGCAAACGAAGAAGCGTTAGATAGCTTAGAAAAACAACGTCATATCGAGTTTAAACATGTAGATTTACGTGGAGATGAGTGGGCGGATTTAGGTGAGCGTCGTCGTCGTAAGAGCCGTAAAAAACCAAATGACGAACTTGATGTTATGGCAACGAAAGTTATTAAAAAACCGAAAAAAGTAAAACCAAACTATAAACGTAAACTTGCAACAGAACGTGACAAAGTGAAGAGAAAATATAGCAATAAAAAAAGATAAGGGGTTTCCCTTATCTTTTTTTAATCCCGCTAATTTAAATGAAGAGTATAGTCTGTTTAAATAGTCAAATAAATTTGTGTAGTGCGTCTTTTGTGAACAAACAATTCACTACATATTTCTACAAATTATGCTATCATTATATCTATTGTATATTGAAGAGGTGATTGTATGTTAAAGATTGGATCTCATGTTTCCATGAGTGGTAAGAAAATGTTATTAGCAGCAAGTGAAGAGGCTGTTTCATATGGTGCAACGACGTTTATGATTTATACAGGTGCACCGCAAAATACACGAAGAAAACCAATTGAAGAATTGAACATAGAAGCAGGAAGAAAACATATGGAGCTGAATGGAATTGAGGAGATTATCGTCCATGCACCGTATATTATTAATGTTGGGAATACGACAAAGCCAGAAACATTCCAATTAGGTGTAGACTTCCTTCGTATGGAAATTGAAAGAACATCGGCATTAGGTGTAGCGAAACAAATTGTTCTTCACCCAGGAGCGCACGTTGGTGCTGGAGCAGATGCTGGTATTCAACAAATTATTAAAGGGCTTAATGAAGTACTAACGCCAGAACAGACGGTTAACATTGCATTAGAGACGATGGCAGGAAAAGGAACAGAATGCGGTCGTAGCTTTGAAGAAATTGCAAAAATCATTGATGGTGTAAAATATAATGAAAAGCTATCTGTATGCTTTGATACGTGCCATACGCACGATGCAGGATATGATATTGTAAATGACTTTGACGGCGTGTTAAACGAATTTGATAAGATCGTTGGTATAGATCGTTTACAAGTACTTCATATTAACGATAGTAAAAATGTACGCGGAGCAGGAAAAGACCGTCATGAAAATATTGGATTTGGTCACATTGGGTATAAAGCATTGCATCACATTGTACATCATCCACAGTTAATGCATGTACCAAAAATTCTTGAAACACCGTATGTAGGGGAAGATAAAAAAGATAAGAAACCACCATACAAATTGGAAATCGAAATGCTGAAAAACGGTAATTTTGATGAAGGGATTCTTGAAAAAATTAAAGCACAATAAGGAGGGGAAATCCCCTCCCTATTTTAGTAGTTGCTGAAATAATGTATTTACTTGTTGGGCAGTGGCAGGGGAAGTTACTCTTGCGATCTGTTTTAAGAGCTCTAGTCGCTCGTTGTTATCGTAAATATTAATATTTTTACCTTTCATAAGTAAAACGATTTGGTCAGCTTGTGCAGTCGTAATAGAAACTTCATATTCTTTGCTATATTTTAATAACTCTTTTGTAGAAATATGATTTAATTTTTTATTAACAATTTGTTTTATGAGGTTCATCTTGTTATCCTCCTTCACGTGTTCTTCTATCGAAATATATGAGCATATAGCTTGTACATATTCGTATGGAGTTTCTTTTTTCATGAGGAAAAGAAGCGTATGTTATAATATAAGGACAAAACTACAGAAAAAGAGTAAAGGGAGGACCTATGGAGCAAAAGCAACATCGAAAAGAAAGTGTTATTCATCTCATTTATCGTTTAGTTATGATTATTTTTGGAGCAGCATGCGCGGCGGTAGCGATTGAACTATTTTTAATGCCAAATAAAATTATTGATGGTGGAATTATTGGTATTTCTCTTATATTAGATTATCTTACTCCTAACATTTGGTGGTTAAGTTTTTCTACTTTAGTCGTTGTTCTCAATATCCCATTTATGTATTCGGGTTATAAGCAAATTGGAAAAACATTTATGTTATCTTCGACATTTGGTATTGTAGCGTTAGCTTTCATTGAGTCAACGTTACATGCGGTGCCACCATTTACAACAGAACCTATTTTAGCGACAGTGTTTGGTGGGCTTATTTTAGGTCTTGGTGTAGGACTTGTAATTCGTCATGGTGGGTCGTTAGATGGAACTGAAATTATGGGGATTTTATTAACGAAGAAATTACCGTTCTCTGTTGGTGAATTCGTAATGTTTGTGAACTTATTTATTTTTGCATGGGCAGCATTTGTGTTTGGTGTGGAACAAGCGATGTATTCTGTTATGACCTACTATATTGCATTTAAAACGATCGATACAGTAATTCAAGGGCTAGATGAAACGAAGGCGGTTTTAATTGTATCTGATCAATACGAGGAAGTATCAAACGCGATTTTGCATCGTCTTGGCCGTGGAACTACAAAGCTGGTAGCAAAAGGTGGTTACACGGATAAAGAAAAAGAAGTTATTTATGCAGTTGTAACGCGTCTAGAAGTGACGAAGTTAAAATCAATTGTGCATGAAATTGATGAAAATGCGTTTGTGACGATTATGAACACGCAAGAGACAAATGGTGGTAAGTTTAAATCGGCTATTCACTAAAAATTTATAGGAATATTTTTCGAAAGCAGAGAATTTTTCTCTGCTTTTTGTTATAATAGTAAGGTTTCTTGAAAAAATAGATATATTTTAGGCAGATTGGTTTACAACTATAATAAGCTGTACTATAATTCAAATAGATATAAATCGGAATCATTCTGAATTAAAATAGGTGAGATGCTATGAATAATATATTAGAGATTGAAGGTTTAACATTCCGATACGAAGATCGGAATGTGTTAGAAAATATTAATTTGCAAGTTCCGAAGGGAGCTTTTTTAGGTTTAGTGGGACCGAATGGTTCAGGTAAATCAACTTTACTTAAGTGTTTATTAGGCGTTTTAAAGCCAAAAGAAGGAAGCATTCGCGTGTTTGGCGTTGATAGTAAGAAGTTTAAGGAATGGAACAAAGTTGGTTATGTATCCCAAAAGGCAAATAGTTTCAATTCTGGTTTTCCAGCAACTGTTTCTGAAGTTGTGTCAATGGGACTTGTTTCGAAAAAAGGGCTTTTTCGCTTTTTCACAAAAGAAGATAAGAAAAAGGTAGAAAAAGCAATTGCTGATGTAGGGATGAGTGAGTTTCAAGGTCGTAACATTGGAGAGCTTTCTGGTGGACAGCAACAGCGTGTATTTATTGCTCGTGCGCTCGTTAGTGATCCTGAATTGCTTATTTTAGACGAGCCTACTGTTGGAATTGATGTAAAAAATGTGGAAAGTTTTTACGAAATATTAGAGGATTTAAACAAAAGGTTGGGAATCACATTAATTCTTGTTACTCATGATATGGGAGCTGTTACCGAAAAAGTAACACATGTTGCATGCCTAAACCAACATCTACATTTCCATGGAAATGTAGAGAAGTTCCGAGAGTTAGAAGATGCAGAAATGTCCGTCTTATATGGACATCATGTTCATCGTTTAGAACACGAACATGAGCATCACGGGAGGATATAATGATACAAGATTTTTTACAATATGACTTTTTACGTAATTCTTTATACGCAGGTATTTTAATTGGACTTGTTGCACCGCTAATTGGTGTGTTTGTTGTTATTCGTCGTTTATCTCTTATTGCGGATGCATTAAGTCACGTGACGTTATCAGGTATTGCAGCAAGTTTATTACTTGAAAAAACCATTTTTACAGGTGGATTTTTAAACCCCTTATATATGGGGATGGTTTTTTCAATTGGTGGAGCGCTACTAATCGAAAAGTTAAGAACTGTATATAAGCACTATCAAGAATTAGCAATTCCGATTATCCTTTCGGCAGGGATGGGAGTTGGAGTTATTTTCATTTCACTTGCAAATGGATTTAACACAGACTTATTTAGTTATTTATTTGGTAGTGTTAGTGCTGTAACAAGTACGGATTTAATTATTATTGGGATTGTAGCAATTGTTGTTGTTGCGACAATTATTTTATTATATAAAGAGCTGTTTCTACTATCATTTGATGAGGAATACGCAGTATCAACTGGTTTAAGAGCGAAATGGATTCACTTTATTTTCATTATATTAGTTGCTCTTGTCATTGCAGTATCAATGCGTGTAGTAGGGGTTCTTCTCGTATCATCATTAATGACGTTGCCAGTTGCAGCGAGTATTCGTATTGCTAAAGGATTTAAACAAACAATTTTCTTTTCCATTTTATTTGGTGAAATTGCAGTTATTGGTGGAATGTTTGCTTCGTATCAACTTGATTTAGCGCCAGGTGGTACAATTGTTATGATAGCAGTTCTTATTTTAATCGGTGCGATTTTATGGAAGAAGAAAAAAACTGCATAAAGTAGGGATAGGTATGAATCTAACGGAAGCTTTACGCCTAATGAAAGAAAAAGGATACAAACATACTGGAAAAAGAGAAGAGATGCTAAGATTATTTGCAGCACATAATCGTTATTTAACTGCGAAAGACGTTTTAGAGCATATGAAAGACGACTATCCAGGGCTTAGTTTTGATACGATTTATCGTAACTTAACAGTTTTTGCTGAGATTGGTGTTTTAGAACAAACGGAATTAAATGGTGAAAAACATTTTCGTTTTACTTGTTCTATTATGGAACATCATCATCATTTTATTTGTTTGGATTGTGGGGGGACGAAAGAGATTACTTCCTGCCCAATGGATTTTATGAATAAAGATTTTACTGGTTATGAAGTAACGGGTCATAAGTTTGAAATATATGGTCGTTGTCCAAAATGTGCAAAGTAAAAGCTCGTCGGTTATATAACTGACGAGCTTTTTTACGTAGAAAAGAAGGTTGCTCACAAATATTGTGGCAACCTTCTTTTTATTGTTCTTGTGTCTCTTTTTCTTTTTCTCGTTCAGCAGCCATTTCAGCAGCAATTACGTCGATTTCTTTTTTCAGTTCTTCTACCATTGTTTCTTCTGGTACTTTACGAACGACTTGCCCTTTACGGAATAATAATCCCTCTCCACGTGCACCAGCAATACCGATATCAGCTTCACGAGCTTCACCAGGGCCATTTACAGCGCAACCAAGTACTGCAACTTTAATTGGTACTTGAAGTGTAGAGATGTATTCTTCCACTTCGTTAGCGATGCTAATTAAATCGATTTCAATACGACCACAAGTTGGACAAGAGATAAGTGTCGCTGCGTTAGACGCAAGACCGAATGATTTTAATAATTCACGAGCAACTTTTACTTCTTCAACTGGATCAGCACTTAATGAAATACGTAGTGTATTTCCGATGCCTTTACTTAAGATTGCTCCAAGACCAGCGGCACTTTTTACAGTTCCAGCAAACAATGTTCCAGATTCTGTAATACCTAAATGTAATGGGTAATCAAAAGCGCGAGCAGCTTTCTCGTATGCTTCGATTGCTAAGTTAACATCAGAGGCTTTCATAGATACGATAATATCGTGGAAATCTAAGTCCTCTAAAATTTTAATATGATGTAGCGCGCTCTCAACCATACCATCTGCAGTTGGGTACCCGTACTTTTCTAAAATGTGACGCTCTAATGAACCGGCGTTTACACCAATACGGATTGGAATACCGCGCTCTTTTGCTGCATTTACAACAGCTTCTACTTTATGGCGACGACCAATATTACCTGGATTGATACGTACTTTATCAATGCCACCTTCAATTGCTTTTAAAGCAAGGCGATAATCAAAATGAATATCAGCAACAAGTGGAATGTTGATTTGTTTTTTTATATCAGCAATAGCATCTGCTGCGCGTTCATCTGGAACGGCAACGCGGACGACTTGACAGCCGGCTTCTTCTAAACGCTTGATTTCAGCAACTGTTGCTTCAACATCATGTGTTTTTGTTGTTGTCATACTTTGTATAATTAATTCATTATTACCGCCGATTGTTAAATTACCGACTTTAACTGGACGTGTTTTTGTACGATGAGTCATTTCATTCACGAATAGATCGCTCTCCTTATAAAAGAAGTTTCTTATTTAGTCCCTCATATCAATGATAGTATACGTGATATAGGGCTATAGAAACCGAAGTGCTCGGTTTCACTTTTACTATTGTATCAGCGCCTTTATGTAATTGACAAGGATTAAGTGATAGCTTATTGATATAACGGGAATTTATAAGACTTTCCAATTTGGATTTTTGTAGCAGATGTACTTTTGTTTAATAGTTTAAAGTCGTCAATGACTTTTTCTATGGAAGGAATTTTTTTCTTGTTAATTTGTTCTGTAATAGAAAGAACTGTCTCACCAGTTTTTACTTCAATTGTTTTATAAGATGTATCCGTTTCTTTTTCTGTTTTATTCTCTTTATTTTGTTGGCTGTCTGCGTTCTCTTTTTTAATCGTTTGGGCAGAGGTTGTTTTTTTATATGAACTTAACATCGGTAAAGTACCGATTTTTATATCGTAATAAAATACATAACCGAGAACAAGCACGAATAGGAATATACCTAACCTCTTCATATTCTTCACTCCTTTGCTAGGAATATATGCTTGTCCAAAAAAAAAATGCCTATTTAGGCATTTTTTTATTTTTCTTTCGGTTGGGGTACCTCTTTAATCGTTAAGTATAGAACGATTAAAACAACAGCGATATAAATGAATGTTGCCCCAGGTACGACGATTTTGAATAAATCCATAATCATGAAGAAAATGGTTGGGATTGTGTAGCTGTATGCAGTTAGTGTCCAAACTTGTTTATAGGATAGTTTACGTTGACCGCTCATAGCAGAACCGATGAACGCAAGTAAAGTCACGCCTACAAAAGTGATGAATAATTGGAATAGGTACACTAAGAATCCGATAACGAATAATAAAATTGGATAAATATTATCGAATAAAGAAATAAATTCTTGTAGATCTTTTTTCTCAAGAGATGCACCTAACAAATCGTTATAAGAATACGTTTGTGTTTGACCATTTCCCATAGAGACTACTTTATCTTTTAAAACAAATAAACCTGTTTTATTTTGATATTTTTCTAGGTCTGTTGAATTTGGATCAAATACGAAAAGTGCATTTCCTTCTTCTTTTTCAATGGGTTGATCAATATCGGCTTTTAGTTCGCCATTTTCAATCTTAAAGTCAGGTAAATCTTTATCGATGACTTGATTTACCATGCCTACACCATCTTGGATAAAACTACCGTACAAAAAAGTTCTTGGAATAGTAGTAATTAAGCAAAGTAGCATAATATACAAAATGGTTTTACCGATTTTTTGAAAACGGAATAGCGCCATATCTTTAGGCGAGTATATGCTTTTTACGAATTGGGTAAATATGGACATAGATTCACTTCCTTTATGTATGTATAAAATCATTGTAACGTAGGAATCTAGAGAATCTCAAGATATATTATATTTACATATAGTGGAGATAACTAAATTTCTTTTTATTAACTTTCTTCTTTTAAATAAGAAAAATACAATTGACACTTTTCTTTTCTATATGGTAAATTTATCTTACCTTTCTTAAAGGGCATATCCGATAGGAATTCCTTTATTTGATATGTTGTTACATACATAATTGTGGACCCTTAGCTCAGCTGGTTAGAGCAGACGGCTCATAACCGTCCGGTCGTAGGTTCGAGTCCTACAGGGTCCATATCCATTTCGCATGTTTATTATGTTAGCAGGAAGCTTCCTTGTAGAAGGAAGCTTTTTTTACGGAATATATGAGCATTTTAATTGAAAAGAAGTGGGAATTTTGCTACTTTAATGATAGCAAGACAATGTGATTTATTTGTTTGCACCCTATGGCAATTAGGGTAGAATGAAGTTGTATGTCACTAAGTGGCAATACATAAACTGGGAGGAATATAACAATGGCAAAACACGAATTACCAAATTTACCTTATGCGTATGATGCTTTAGAGCCTCACTTTGACAAAGAAACAATGAACATCCATCATACAAAACATCACAACACGTATATTACAAACTTAAACGCTGCTTTAGAAGGTCATGCAGAATTAGCTGACAAAAGCGTAGAAGAATTAGTTGCAAACTTAAACGAAGTACCAGAAGCGATCCGTACAGCAGTACGTAACAATGGTGGCGGACACGCTAACCATACATTCTTCTGGACAATCTTATCTCCAAACGGCGGAGGACAACCTGTAGGTGAACTTGCAACTGCAATTGAAGCGAAATTCGGTAGCTTCGATGCATTCAAAGAAGAATTCGCAAAAGCTGGCGCAACTCGCTTCGGTTCTGGTTGGGCTTGGTTAGTAGTAAACAATGGTGAGTTAGAAGTAACAAGCACTCCAAACCAAGATTCTCCTTTAACTGAAGGTAAAACTCCAGTTATCGGTTTAGATGTTTGGGAGCACGCTTACTACTTAAACTACCAAAACCGTCGTCCAGACTACATCGGCGCATTTTGGAACGTTGTAGATTGGAACGCTGCTGAAAAACGTTACCAAGAAGCAAAATAATCGTAATAAATATAGAAAAAGCTAGGGGAGAGCCCCTAGCTTTTTTCTATGCTTTCCTTTTACATAATTGGGCTTGTCTTTGGAAGACTAGAACATGAAGTAAAGGAGAGTTGTGTATGAAGTGGAAACATATAATTGGTGACGTTGAAGTGAATCGGGATTTAGTGTTATTGCTCCTTATAGGAGGTTTATACACGCTCGCAATTTCTTTATCGAATACGTTTGTAAATATTTATTTATGGAAGCAAACACAAAATTATGTGAATCTTGGCTTGTATAATTTGGCCAGCGTTGTATTACAGCCTCTCACATTTCTTGTAGGGGGGAAATTAGCGAAACGTATCGATCGCTCGATTTTATTACGAATAGGAGTAGGAACGCTCGCAATTTTTTTTATCGTTGTTTTAGTGGCTGGAAAAAGTGCTTCTCAGTATATTTTATTAATGGGGGCTCTTTTAGGAGTAGGATACGGTTTTTACTGGTTGGCTTTTAACTTATTGACATTTGAAATTACAGAACCAGAAACAAGAGATTTCTTTAATGGATTTCTTGGACTTCTTACATCTTTCTCTGGGATGATTGGACCAATAGCAGCAGGATACACAATTTCACGCATGGAGAAATGGAGTGGTTATACTGTTATATTCTTTCTTTCATTAGTTTTATTTGCAATTGCTGTCGTCTTAAGTTTCTTTTTATCTAAAAGAGAATGTGAAGGGCGTTATGAAATTGTGCAAGTATTGAAAGAACGAAGAGTTGATAAAAATTGGGGAAAGATTACACGAGCTCATTTTTTCCAAGGATTGAGAGAAGGAACGTTTATTTTTGTCATTTCAGTATATGTGTATTTAGCAACTAATAGTGAGTTCGCATTAGGGAAATATAGTTTAGTGAACTCTGCTGTATCCTTTGTATGTTATTACTTGGTCGCTCGCATGTTAAAGAAAGAGTGGCGAAAAAAAGCAATTTTACTTGGGGGCATTATTTTATATGCTGTCGTCTTTTTAGTTATTTTCAATGTTACATACACGAAATTACTTATTTATGCGGCATGTATTGCGGTTGCATATCCTATTTTACTTGTTCCATACGGGTCAATGACATATGACGTAATTGGTAGAGCTAAAAATGCGAGAGAATGGCGTGTGGAATATGTCGTTGTCCGGGAGTTATGGTTAAATGCCGGAAGAATCTGTTCCATTTTAAGTTTTTTATGTGCTGTACTATTCTTTCCACCTGAAAAAAGTTTACCTTACTTATTATGTATTTTAGGTGCTGGACATTTTCTTATTTATTTTGCAGTTAAAAATGTCAAATATGATGGGGAAAATGCAGATAAAACAAGTGTTGTAACGCAAGGAACTACGCAGAATCAAACTGAACCAGAAGGTTAACTTCTCGTTTGTTTTATGCTAGAATAGAAAAAGATGTAAAACAGCAGTGAGGACACCTGTATGAAGGTGTCCCTTTCACATTACATAGCTGTTGGTAGAGGGGGTTTGTATGAGCAAGAAGCAGAAGCAAAATAAGAAAAAGACCCACGTTCCTTTTCGGTTAAACGTGCTGTTTTTCTGCGTGTTTTTAATGTTCTCCGCGGTTATTGTAAGGCTCGGATATGTACAAATTGTTCGCGGTGAAGAATATAAGAATGAAGTGGAGAAGAAAGAAAACTCAACGATAAGTAATCCTGTACCGCGTGGGAAAATATTTGACCGTTATGGGCGACCTGTAGTAGATAATGCAGCCATTCGTACTATTACATTTACAAAAATGAAAGGATCAACGGCAGAGGATCGCTTAGAAACAGCGAAAAAGCTAGCAGATTTGATTGAAGTACCGACAGATAAATTAACAGATCGCGATAAAAAAGATTATTGGCTTGCTATGCATAAAGAGGAAGCTAAAGAAAAAATTACGAATAAAGATCGTCAAGAGTTTAAAGATAAAAAAATTGATGATAAAGAATTAGACGAGCGTCAGCGAAGTCGTGTAACAGAAGAAGAGATTAATCAATTATCCGCAAAAGATCTAGAAATATTAGCGATTAAAAGTAAGATGGACGGCGGATATGCAATGACACCTCAAGTTATTAAAAAGGATGCTACAGAAAAGGAATATTCGATTATTAGTGAAAACCTAGCAGCATTACCAGGTGTAGATACGAATGTTGATTGGGATCGAAAATATACGTACGATGATTTATTCCGAAGTGTACTTGGTGGGGTGTCGACATCTGATGAAGGCTTACCGAGAGAAAGACTAGATTACTATCTTGTTCGTGATTATAATCGAAATGACCGAGTAGGAAAAAGTTATCTTGAACAACAGTATGAAGATAGCCTGCACGGTACGAAAGCAGAAGTTAGAAATGTTACAGATAAAAACGGTAATATTTTAGAAACGATTAATGTATCAAAAGGACAAAGTGGTAATGACTTGAACTTAACAATTGATATGGAATTACAAAAGCGTGTGGAAGATATTCTTGCGAAGAATTTAATGAGATTTAAAGGAAGCGAACCTCTTTTAGATCGCGCATTCGTTGTAATGATGAATCCAAAAAATGGTGAAGTTTTATCTATGGCGGGGAAACAATTAGTTAACGAAGATGGTCAAACGAAAGTAAATGACTTTGCATTAGGTACCATGACAAGTTCTTATCCGATGGGGTCAACTGTAAAAGGTGCAACAGTACTTACTGGATATCAAACTGGTGCGATTCAACCAGGGTCGGTGCAATTGGATGAACCAATTAAATTAAAAGGTACACCTACGAAATCATCTTGGAAAACGATGGGATACATTAATGACCTTACAGCTTTAAAAATGTCTTCTAACGTTTATATGTTTAAAACAGCGATGAATATCGCCGGTGTTCAATATGTGAGAGGTGGTACGTTAGATATACCTCAAAAAGCATTTGATACGATGCGTTATTATTTCGGACAGTTTGGACTGGGTGTAAAAACAGGAATTGATTTACCCAATGAATCTGCTGGTCAGATGGGTAGAAGTAGTCAACCAGGTTTCTTACTAGATTTATCAATTGGACAGTATGATACGTATACACCGCTTCAATTAGCGCAATATATTTCGACGATTGCCAATGGCGGATATCGTATGCAACCACAAGTTGTAAAAGAAATTCGTCAACCAGCAGTGAAACCAGATGAAGTTGGGAAAGTTGTTCAATCTATGGAACCGAAAGTATTAAATCGTGTTGATATGCCAGAATCGCAAATTAAACGTGTTCAAGAAGGATTTAGACAAGTGTATAATGATTCAGGTGGTACAGCTACAAAATACTTTACAGGTGCAAAATATAAAGCGGCAGGGAAGACAGGTACCGCGCAAACTGTGTATGGCGGAGATAAAGAGATTGGTAGAAAGGCAAACGGTGAACGTGTGGAAACATATAACCTAACATTAGTAGGTTATGCGCCACTTGAAGATCCAGAAGTAGCATTCTCTGTTGTCGTTCCGTGGGTACATGATGATAAGACTGGTATTAATGGATATATTGGTCGTGAAATTATGGACGCTTACTTTGATTTGAAAAACAAAGAAGTAAATGGTGAAACTCCAAAAGATGACAAAGACAATAAAAATAAAGATCAAGATGATGAATAAAAAAATTGTAAAAAAGCACACTATCTGAAAAGATAGTGTGCTTTTTTTTATGGTTTATGCATATCGTGTAATAAATGTGGACAAGTATACAACACTGAAAAACACGCGGCCGTATAAATGATACTTGTATATGATGAGATAGGGGATAACTGTTTTATAGGGAAATCATCAGAGAAAATGAATAGCTACTACTGATTAAAATTGTATCGTATGTTGATCTTTGTGGAACTTTACAAAACTTTTACAAACAATTAAAACCGAATTAATAGTTTAGCAGTATTCTTATATCTGTAATCCTGTTATTTCCGGTTACTTCTAGGAGGAAGAACACGTGAAATGGATGCGTACACCGATTAAAATTTTCGTACTATCAATATGGTTCCTCTGTTTTGAAATGTCTACTGCATTTGCTTTAAATGATACGGGAGAAGTGAGAGTTGATGGATCCTCAACGGTTTTTCCTATTATAGAAGCAGTAGCGGAGGAATATACAAAGGTGCATCCAGACGTGAAAATTTCCATCAGTATTTCTGGAACTGGGGGAGGATTTAATCGTTTCGGTAAAGGAGAAGTAGATATAAATAATGCTTCGAGAGTAATGAAACAAGTCGAGAAAAATGAAATGAAGAAAAATTCTATTCAATTCACACCTTTTGAGGTGGCTAAAGATGGTCTTACAATTGTTGTGAATTGGCACAATACATGGGTAGACGATATGTCAGTAGACGAGTTACGTCTACTGTGGAGTGAAGATGGAAGTGAGAAGCGATGGTCACAAATTCATTCAACATGGCCACGTGAACAAGTGAACTTTTATGCACCAGGCGTAGACTCTGGTACGTATGATTATTTTCAAAATGTCATCTTACAAAATCATCGCATTGTAAAAAAAGTCTCTTTGTCTGAAGACGATCAAGTTATTATGCAAGGGGTAATGAATGATAAACATGCCATTGCTTTTGTAGGATATGCTTATTATATGGCTAATCGAGATAAGGTGAAAGCAATAAAAGTAAATGGTGTATTTCCGACGAAAGAGACCATTCAATCAGGTAAATATAAGCCGTTATCTAGGCCGCTACTTACTTATGTGAATAATGCATCTATCCGAAATAAAATGAATGTAGCAAACTATGTTGAGTTTATGATTCAGCATGTTGGTAACCTCGCTGAAGAGGTCGGTTATGTAAAATTGCGAAAAGAAAAATACAATGAACAGCTGCGTATGTTAACAGAAATAAAAAGGTAATGTCAGGGTGGAAAGGGGTTTTCATCTTTGGCTCATAATGACAAAAATCAAATTACATTTTCTGTACAACATTTGATTGAAAGAAATAAAAAGCAAAGAAAAAAAACGCAGCGAATCAATCGAATAGTACCTTTATTACTAAAAATAATTGCTAGCGTTTCTATTGTGACGACACTTGGAATTGTTTTTACGCTCTCTAATGAAACAATCATGTTTTTTCAAAAAATATCACTATACTCCTTTTTGACGGAGAAAGAATGGTTACCATTTTTTGAAGATCCTAAATTTGGTATAGTACCACTTATATGTGGAACGTTCCTTGTAACAGCGCTTGCTATGTTTGTGGCAATTCCTATCGGTTTAGCGTGTGCTGTATTTTTAAGCGAATATGCTTCAAATAGTGCACGGAAAATATTAAAGCCGATGTTAGAGCTATTAGCAGGTATCCCGACAATTGTATACGGTTTTTTTGCATTAACAATTGTTACACCGCTTTTACAAAGGATTATACCAGATTTACAGTTTTTTAATGCGATTAGTCCAGGAATCGTTATCGGATTTATGATGATGCCTACAGTTGCATCTCTATCTGAAGACGCGATGAGATCTGTGGCGAAAGGGACGAAAGAAGCTTCATTAGCACTCGGAGCGACGCGGTTTGAAATGGTAAAACAAGTGGTGTTTCCGTCCGCTTTTACAGGGATTATGGCAGCAATTATATTAGCGGCTTCTCGTGCAATTGGTGAAACGATGATCGTTGTAATTGCAGCAGGATCCACACCAAATGTATCGCTTGATCCGACACATTCTATTCAAACGTTAACAGCCTATATTGTGCAAGTAAGTTTAGGTGATGCTCCGCATGGAACGGTTACGTATTACAGCATGTATGCTGTAGGTGCAACTTTATTTATGTTTACTTTTATTATGAACATCATTTCGCAGTCTATTATGCGCCGTTTTAGGAGGATGACATAATATGCGAATGTTGAATCATAATAAAATACAAAAAAACATGGCATCACGCTTTTTAAAAGATCGAATTTACAAATTGTTATTTTATATAGCAATTTTATTTTCAATCGTAATTTTGTCTGTGTTACTGTTTCAAATTGTTGAAAAAGGCATAAGTTATCTTTCAATAGATTTCTTTACAAATTTCGCTTCACGTAATCCGAAAGAAGCTGGTATTGCTGCAGCTTTGTCAGGGACAATATTATTTATGAGTATTGTTATACCTGTTTCTTTTATATTTGGAGTTGGAACAGCTCTTTATTTAGAGCAATATGCGAAGGAATCTCTATTTAAAAAAATAGTAGAGATTAATAATCAAACGTTAGCAGGAGTACCATCCGTTGTATTTGGATTGCTTGGTTTAACTATTTTTGTATATGCTCTTCATTTAGGAGAGAGTATAGTTGCAGCAGCACTGACGATGAGTTTACTCGTCTTACCAACAGTTGTTGTGGCGAGTCAAGAAGCAATCCGGTCAGTACCAAGTGTATTATTAGAGGGTTCTTACGGATTAGGTGCTACGAAGTGGCAAACGATGTATCAAATTGTATTGCCATATGCTTTTCCAGGGATTATAACGGGCTGTACGTTAGCGATATCAAGAGCAATTGGAGAAGCAGCACCACTATTAGTGATCGGGGCACTTGCGTTTGCGAATTATGTTCCATTTAGTATGTTTGATAGATTTACAGTTTTACCAATCCAAATTTTTAATTGGATGAGTAGGCCACAAGAAGAATTTCAGTATGTAGCAGCAGCTGGGATGATTGTTTTGTTAGGTTTGTTGCTATTTATCAATATATTTGTTTTATGGTTACGAAATCGAAAATAAGTTGGAAGTGGATGAAAGGGGAATTCAAATGGTAGCAACAGTAGTAAATGTACAGGTGAAAAACGAAGAGAAAATCGAGACTGCGCCAAAGAAAGTAGTATTTGATACGAAAAACTTAAATTTATGGTACGGGGAAGACCATGCTTTAAAAGATATTAATTTAAGTATTCATGAGAATGAAGTTACAGCCATTATCGGTCCAAGTGGCTGTGGTAAATCAACGTACTTAAAAACGTTAAATCGCATGGTAGAGTTAGTACCGATCGTTCGAACTACAGGTGTAATTGAATATAGAGAACGCAATATATTTGATAAATCATATCCAGTTGAAGAATTAAGAACACATGTAGGAATGGTGTTCCAAAAGCCAAATCCATTTCCAAAATCTATTTATGAGAATGTAGCATACGGTCCAAAAATCCATGGTATTCGTGACAAAAAGACATTAGATGAAATTGTTGAAAAAAGTTTACGTGGAGCAGCGATTTGGGATGAATTAAAAGATCGTTTGCACGATAATGCATACGGTTTATCTGGTGGACAGCAACAGCGTCTATGCATCGCACGCTGCTTAGCTATTGAGCCAGACGTTATTTTAATGGATGAGCCAACATCGGCATTAGATCCAATTTCAACATTAAAAGTAGAAGAATTAATTCAAGAGTTAAAGAAAGACTTTAGTATTGTTATCGTAACGCATAATATGCAACAAGCAGCGCGTATTTCAGACAAAACTGCTTTCTTCTTAAGCGGGGAAGTTGTGGAGTATACAGATACAAACAAATTATTTACGACTCCTTCAGATAAGCGTACAGAAGATTATATTACAGGTCGCTTTGGCTGATATCGTCGCAAAGCTAAGAGAAAATGCCCTCTTAACAGAGGGCATTTCTTATTTTTATCTCACTTTAATAGGGAAGTAATACTTCCTTTATTTTAAGTTTTATTACAAGTGTAAGAGGCTATGTAGGAGATTTATCCCGCTATTTGCGGGCAGTAAGACCGGATTTCAAAATTCAACAAAAGCAAAGAAGTTAGATGGCGGGCCGCCTGTAAAAGCCCGATTGATGAGGGTTGATTAAAGTTTCACTTTATATATAATGGCACATAATATTGAGGGGGAAGAAAAAATGGTAAGAGAACAGTTTCAAGGTGATTTAAAAGTGTTACAGCAAAAGGTAATCGAGCTTGGAGAATTAGCAAATGCGGCTTTATTGATTGCTATGGAAGGTCTGCATACAAGGGATGTAGAGAAAGCGTTAGAGGTCATTGATGGTGATTACCGCATGGATAATTTAGAAGAGGAAATAAACGATCTTGCACTTATGCTTATTACGAAGCAGCAACCTGTAGCAAGTGACTTAAGAAGGATCTTTATTTCAATTAAAACAGCGACAGATTTAGAGCGTATTGCAGATCATGCTGTTAATATTGCAAAGGCTACAATTCGTCTTGGGGAAAAAGAAGTGGCTGTTAGTTTGCACAACCTGGATGAAATGTTTGCGATTGCAAATGAGATGTTGCATTTAGCGTTAGAAGCATATGAACAAGAAAATTTAACTTTTGCGAAACAAATCGCTGAAATGGATGATTCTGTTGATGAAATATATGGAAAATCAATTCGTGAGTTTATATCTTCAGTTCCGGAACAACCCGAAGCAATTACGCAAATTACACAATTATCATTTGTGGCGAGATATATTGAGCGTGTAGCAGATCATATTACAAATATTGCTGAAAATGTCTTTTATTTAGTAAAAGGAAAGCATTATTTATTGAATGAGTAGGAATTAAAGCAGGTGATGAGAAATCACCTGCTTTTTTTAGTCAAAACATGACAAAAAAAGCTCGTTGTTTCCTTTAGTTTATGATGATAAGATGTATCATAATGTAATGGGAAAATTAGTATATATGTTGTTCGTTAATAAGTATTATTTATCAATTAATAGTAAGCGCTTTCTTTGAGTTTGAACCGTACGTTTTTATAGGTGGGACATTTAATTATAGGGTCTTTTAAATGAGGATTCGTTTAACTAATCAAGTTTATGCTGCTAGTTCATGTGGGATAGAGAATATACATATGGTATATGGAGCTACTGAACATTATATAAGTGGAGGCTGAAGTATATGAAGGGGGTTATTTTAGCTGGAGGAAAAGGAAGACGCCTTAGACCATTAACATGTAATACTCCAAAGCCGATGTTACCGTTATTAGAAAAACCAGTTTTAGAATACAATATTGAGTTATTACGCCAGCATGGTATTCGTGAAATTGCAATTACTGTTCAATATATGAGTACGACCATTAAGCAATATTTTGGTGATGGTAGTAAATGGGGAGTTAACTTGTATTATTTTGAAGACTCTCCTCCGCTTGGTACAGCAGGGAGTATTAAACAAGCAGAACAATTTTTAGATGAAACATTTGTTGTGATAAGTGGGGATGCATTAACTGACTTTCAATTATCAGAAGGAATTAGGTTTCATGAACAAAAGAAAAGAATAGTAACAATGTTTGTGAAAGAAGTAGAAAATCCACTCTCATTTGGATTGGTTGTAATGAATAAAGACCAGGAGGTTACACGATATATAGAAAAGCCGGGCTGGAATGAGGTAGTCTCTAATGTTGTGAATACAGGCATATATATTATGGAGCCAGAAATCTTTTCTTACATACCGCCTAGGCAATTTTTTGATTTTAGTCATGATGTGTTTCCGTTATTGGCAAATAAAAATGTGTTATTCGCATATTTGTCAGAAGGTTATTGGTTAGATATCGGCACATTTAATCAATATCGACAAGCACAATTTGATTTGTTAACGAAAAAGTTACAAGTACCTATTCCTTATACGGAAGTATTACCGATGGTATGGATGGGAGAAGGGGTGACGATTGGCAAAGGGACGAAAATTCATGGCCCCTCTTTTATTGGAGAAGGAGCAAAGATTGGTACAGGAGCTGTAATTGAGCCATATTCTATTATTGGGAAAAATAGTATCGTTTCAAATTATTCTCATCTTCAAAAAAGTATTGTTTTTGCAAATGCCCACATTGGGAAGTATTGTGAACTATTAGAAACGACAATAGGAGAGCGTACAATAGTTGAAGATGACGTTACACTGTTTCAAAAAAGCGTTGTAGCGGATCACTGTCATATTGGGAGAAGCACGGTAATTAAGCAAAAAGGAAAACTATGGCCTTATAAGGCCATTGATAGTCATTCGATAGTAGGAGCAGCTGGTATTCAAGAGAGTGAAATGAGTGCAGGTTGGTTACAAAAAAGCCGCATTGTAGGAAGAGGGAATGTTGAAATTACTCCCCAGTTTATCGTGAAGATTGCGATGGCGTATGGATCTCTTTTTACAAAAGGAGAGAGTATATTAATTGGAAGTCAAGAAAATATAGAAACAACCTCTTATAAAAATTTATTTTTACATGCTATTCATGGTATAGGGATTCATACGATGGAATGTAAAGAAATGAACGAGTCACTTTTTCAATATAGTGTTCATCATTTGAAATGTGCAGGTGGTGTTTTCATTCAAGTGGAGAATGAGAATGAGATTGTTATAAAGTTATACAGTCAAGCTGGCATGCCGTTAACGTATAAGCAGCAAAAAGAGATAGAACAAGTATATATGTCCGAATTGTTTTATTACGTACATGAGAAAGAAATGGGGCGTAATGAGCTGGTTCATGTTTCTATGAATGAGTATATAGAAGTTATATTGGAGCATATTGATATCGAGAAAATACAGATGCAGAAGTTTCATCTTCTTATTAATAAGAGAAATGATACGTTGCAACATTTACTTATGCTCTTTCTGCAAAGACTTGGTTGTACAGTTACATGGATTTATGCAAGCGAACAAAAAGATCATGTGAAAGCTTTGATGAAATCAAGTAAAGCGAATATGGCTCTTATGTTTTCTGAGCAAGGAAATCATTTCGAGTTATACGATAAACATAGTAATATTTACCAGGGTACAGATTTGGAAGAGGTAGATATTCCGGATTTCTTACTCGAATCGACAGGAAATATTTACCCGATGTCTTTGAAGTTAGGAGAATGTTATCTTCTATTTTATACGCAGGATGAAAGAAAGTCGTTTCAAGTAAGGTGGAAGCGAGATATTTTATATCGAATTGGAAAATTATTCGAGCTAATAGCATTGCAAGGAAAAACGTTTCTCAGCATAGTAGAGCAATCACCGCCGCTCTATTTACTTTATGATGAAGTGGCATGTTCATGGAATGAAAAAGGGGAAATTATGAGGAAATTATTGGATGATATAGAAAGGAAGGGAGAAGGTATATTTGAAGGAGTACAGTTCAAATATACTGAAAAAGAGTGGTCTTATATCGTTTCTGACACAAAACAACCAAAATTTTTAGTGTATTCACATGCTAGAAACCCAGTAATAGCAAGGGAAAACATGAAAAATCTTATAGAAAAAATTAGACAATATCAAAAGGTGTAGAATTTTTATTTTAAAAGTGGTATTATAGTATAGTCTGATTTAAGTTATTAGTACTGGAGGGAAATAAGAATGCGTGTGAATATTACTCTAGCATGTACAGAATGCGGAGATCGTAACTATATCTCAAAGAAAAATAAACGTAACAACGCTGAGCGTATCGAGCTTAAAAAGTATTGCAAGCGTGACAAGAAGTCTACGTTACACCGTGAAACAAAGTAAGCAGTAGGAATATTTTCCTACTGTTTCTTTTTTTATTCGATTCCTATGTTAAAAGTGATACACTATCATCATAGAGAAAAGTGTCACTGTAGGGGGGGAAATGTGTGAAAGAAGAGAAAGTGCGTTTGCGTAAACAAATAATAGAACACATGAATTCTTTATCAGAAGAACAGTATACAACTTTATCAGAACAGATTGCATTTTTGCTGTATGCGCAAAAAGAGTGGGTTGAAGCTAAAACAATTGGAATTACTCTTTCAATGGAAAATGAAGTGAATACATATCCTATTATTGAAAAAGCTTGGGAAGAAGGAAAGAAAGTTGTAGTTCCTAAGTGTAATAAAGGAACA
This sequence comes from Bacillus sp. CH_48, assembly GCF_038008465.1. Classification (NCBI taxonomy): domain Bacteria; kingdom Bacillati; phylum Bacillota; class Bacilli; order Caryophanales; family Bacillaceae; genus Bacillus; species Bacillus sp. CH_48. The sequence goes on from NZ_JBBOZF010000001.1 coordinate 2,696,025, forward strand.
AGAACGATGTCCTTCCGGCAAATTAATAATTTTGATCAATTAGAAACGGTGTATATGAATTTACGTGAACCGATTCCTGGGCTTACGGAAGAAGTGAATGTGGATGGAATTGATCTTCAAATTGTGCCGGGCGTAGCTTATACAGAACGAGGAGAGCGAATTGGGTACGGCGGTGGCTATTATGATCGTTATCTCGTGCATTATAAAGGGAAAACGCTATCATTAGCGTATGGTTTTCAAATGGTAAAACACATTCCGGTAGAGCCATTTGATAAAAATATAGAAAAAATTATTACAGAAAAAGGAACAATGCTTATAAATGAGCTTGTCTAGACAAATAAAAATTGACGAGACTTTTTCTTCTTGATTATAATAAAATATGTGAACGTTTTCTTATTATAATTTTTTATAGTAAGCAAGCATAGAGGGTGATGAAATGGTATCTATTTATGATATTCAGCAATTGCTAAAGAAATTTGGTACGATTATTTATACGGGAGATCGAATTGCAGATTTACAATTAATGCAAGATGAATTGCGTGAATTAAATCAATCACAGCTAATCGATCCACAAGACTATCAAACAGCTTTATTTTTATTGAAGCAAGAAATTCAAAAAGAGCTAAATAAGAATTAGATAAAGGTAGGTAAGCAACATGGAAGAGAAATGGTTAGTTGGTGTTGACCTTGGTGGTACAACGATTAAATTAGCATTTATTAATGTATACGGTGAAATTTTACATAAGTGGGAAATCCCTACGAATACAGGTGAGCAAGGAAAACATATTACACTTGATGTTGCGAAAGCAATTGATAAAAAGCTAGAAGAATTAGGCGAATTGAAGAGCAAGTTAATTGGTATTGGTATGGGAGCTCCTGGCCCTGTACATGTGGCATCTGGAATGATTTATGAAGCGGTTAATTTAGGGTGGAAAAACTATCCGCTAAAAGATTTATTAGAAGTAGAAACAGGATTACCTGTTGTTATTGATAATGATGCAAACTTAGCAGCGCTTGGTGAAATGTGGAAAGGTGCTGGTGAAGGTGCAAAAGATTTAATCTGCATGACACTTGGTACGGGCGTTGGTGGTGGTGTAATCGCCAATGGTGAGATTGTACACGGCGTGAGTGGTGCTGCTGGTGAGATTGGACATATTACAGTAGTTACAGAAAATGCTTTCCCATGTAATTGCGGGAAGTCTGGTTGCTTAGAAACAGTAGCATCTGCAACAGGTATTGTACGTGTTGCTATGCAAAAAATACAAGAGACTAATAAAGAAAGCATGTTGCGTTCTATGTTAGCTGAAGAAGGACGTATTACATCAAAAGATGTCTTTGAAGCACTTGGACAAGGTGATGAATTAGCAGGCGAAGTAGTAGAAAAAGTAGCTTCTTATTTAGGATTAGCTGTAGCAAACCTTTCTAGTACGTTGAACCCAGAGAAAATTGTTATTGGTGGAGGCGTGTCTAAAGCTGGAGATGCGCTATTAGAACCAATTCAACGCTATTTCGAGCAATACGCTTTCTCACGTGCTGTAAAGAGCACGAAGTTAGCTATTGCAACACTTGGTAATGATGCAGGTGTTATCGGAGGAGCTTGGCTTGTAAAAAAGCACAAATACGAAGCGAAGATGATATAAGATGTGAAATATGAAAAGAGGAAGGGGGAACCCTTCCTCTTTTTGTGTGAAATCTCGATGAAGAATAAAGTGTAAACGAATTAAGCTGCTGGTGGATACCCGTTATATAGAACAGTCATGATCGTAAACCATCCGAAAACGAGTACAGTTGCAATTGCAAAGCCGCTCGCGAAAAAGTTTTTTTCACGAAGTGTTCTAAGCGTAGCAAATACAGCTAACAGAGTGACAAGTGTAAAAATAATAACAAGGCCCATACAATATCCTCCTCTGTCTACCCATTTCTTATTATGAGTTTTTGGAATATTTACTCTTTTATATTGTACATGTTTTAAAAATGATTGTCGAGATAGCATCCTTTCTTTTCCTCAGAGAAAGAAATGTTGTATCATTAAAAGTAAGTTTAATAACTGGAGGAGATTTCATATGAAATGGATACAAATGCCGTTAGGCCCATTGCAAACCAATGCTTATATTTTAATGAACGATCAAAAAGAGTGCATTATCTTTGACCCTGGTCATGAAGGTGAAAAGCTCGTTACATATTTACAAGAAGAACAATTAAAACCATTGGCGGTTTTATTAACACATGCTCACTTTGATCATATCGGTGCTGTTGATGCGGTAAGAGACGCTTTTTATATTCCTGTATACGTACATAAAGAAGAAGCAGATTGGTTAGGAGATGCAACTGTAAACGGCTCTCAAATTTTTATGATGAACCGCAGTATTACAGCAAAACCAGCGGATCATATTATTGATGCAGAAGGTACATTAACAATTGAATCATTTAATTTTGAAATTTTTGAGACGCCGGGACATTCTCCAGGAAGTATTTCTTATTATAGTAAAGAGGCGAATGCTGTATTCTCAGGAGATGTATTGTTCCAAATGAGCATTGGAAGAACAGATTTGCCTGGTGGAAGTTTTGCTGAATTAATTGGAAGTATTGAAGAGAAATTATTTGTATTACCAGATGAAACAGCGGTGTTATGTGGACATGGTCCAGAAACAAGCATTGGCTTTGAAAAAGAAAATAATCCATTTTTACAATAAGGAGTCATTATGGGAATGGAGCTCATTTTAAGAGAATGGATGGGGAAAGAAAAGGATTATTCAATTTCATATAGTACGTATATGAACCTTGTATTGTATACAGAAGGTCATGGATATTATATGAAAGAACGTGAAAAGATTGGAAGAAAAGGGGATTTTTTTACAAGTAGCAATGTATCCTCTGTTTTTGCAAAAACTTTTGCTAAACTTTTTATTCGTCTTGTTGAAAATGGTGAAGTTGCTTCGAATATTTGTGAGGTTGGTGGGGGAACTGGAAAGTTTGCCTATGATGTTTTACAAGAATGGAAGCAATTATCTCCAAAAACCTTTATTGATTTAAACTATTCAATGATTGAAGTGAGCCCTTTTCATAGGAAATTACAGCAGGAGCAACTTGGCTCATTTTCTAATGTATCGTACTATACCTCCTATAGTGAAATGGGAGATTCTTTCGAGGGAATTCTTTTTTCGAATGAGTTGTTTGATGCATTTCCTGTTGAAATAATTGAGAAAAGAAATGGTATGTTGTATGAAGTACGTATTACATATACAGAGGAAGGAAACCTTTCAGAAGTATGTAGGCCGTTAGATAAAAGAATTGGTCGATATTTATTGAAATATAATATTCATATTGCTGAAGGGCAACGTTTTGAAGTACCAATTGTGATGGAGGAGTATATAAAAGAAATTGCGAAATGGTTTCAAAAAGGTATATGTATTACAGTTGATTACGGATACACAAAAGAAGAATGGATGCATCCAGCACACCGTGAAGGAAGTTTGCGAGGGTATTATCAGCATAAGCTAATACGAAACCCACTAGCGTATCCAGGTGAAATGGATCTTACTACTCATATTCATTGGGACGAGCTAACTGAGATGTTTAGTCTGCAGGGAATGAGTGCAGTATGGCATAAGAAACAATCTGAGTTCTTGTTAGCTGCAGGAATATTAGAACAGCTTACGAGCCATCAAGATACGAATCCTTTTTCTGAAACGCAAAAAAAAAATCGAGCAGTTCGTTCTATGATTTTGAATGGAGGAGTAGGGAGTGCGTTTGATGTTGTTATACATACAAAAGATATGCAACATTTGCATTTGGAGCGGTATGTAACAATATAAAAAAAACAAGACACAGTATATACTGTGTCTTGTTTTTTAATACGACTTATGTAGTATTATATATTTCCTCTCATGATATATATTTATATTAAAGATATGAGATGAAAAATATAGAATACGTTCTTTTTCTTCGATTATTAGTCCCTAACCTAATAATACGCGAACGAGTTGAATTATTGTTTCGTTCTCTACTTTGTAATAAATTTCCAATCCTTTTCTTTCACTAGAAACGATTTTAGCGCTTTTTAATTTTGCTAAATGCTGTGAAATTGTAGATTGTGGCATGTTTAAGCCAGTATACATTGTAGAAACGTTGCTTGGACCGCGCTCAATTAATCCTTTTACGATACATAAACGAACAGGATGAGCTAGTACTTTTAATAATTCTGCATTACTTTCATATAGTTCTAATTCTTTTTGAAAGGTTTCTAACATGTTCTTTTCCACCTCCGTGTGAGCTATTATACCATACTATACATACCAAAAATTTAAAGAAAAGAAAATAGTTGTTGCAGAAAAAAAGTCCTAAAGTAAAGAAATTGTAAGAAAAGAGACCCTGATGTAAATAAAATAGGTAAATTAGCACGTTTTTGTAAAATAAAATTTTTGGGTGAAAATTTCGATGCGTTTTAAAAATTGAAAGATATAGATATATTTGTAACACAATTTTATCATGATTTTCTTATTCTTTCAAATGAATATACAAAATTTTTAAAATAATACGACAAAGGAATTGTAATGATATATATAGAATATAAAACAGTTTAAAAGAAAAGAAGCTGAATGTAATTCGCTTCTTTATGATGATAACGAAATATTTGATTACAGCTGATAAATCTTAGGATAATCAAGTCATTAGTCATTTATTCTAAAATTCATCTTTTAGCAACGTTAAAAACCTGTGATTCCATATGTTCTCGTAAAAATCAATCGTCTCTTTTGCGGACATAAAAGGATTCTTCAACGTAGAGGTTGTTTTCTGTGCCATAAAGTTTTCGTATCCCAGTCCGTGGGCAAACTTAATCGTAGCATCCATACAGTACTCTGTTTGGGCACCACAAAATTCAATGCGCTTTACAGATAATTGATCTAAAATTTCTTTTAAGTTTGTTTTATAAAATGAATTTGCATGTGTTTTTCTTACAAAAAAATCTTGTTCTTGAACATCTAGATCGGTATGAATAGCCCAATTTTCTTTCTCGGGTACTAAATCATCATCACAATGTTGAACAAAAAGGATTGGTTTATTTAATTTTCTGTATGAAGAAATTCTTTGATTTACTTTTGTTAGTAAGTTCTGTAAATCAAATAGATGCTCTCCGCTATAACATACTCCATTTTGTAAATCGATAACGATTAAAATATCTGTACAAGTATCCATTATTTTTGCTCCTTTTTATTTCTTAATATATCAATTAATCCATTACTTGGAAATAGATAAAAATTTTATTTTTTAATGAACTATATAGATAGAAAAGCACTAAAACGAGTATGGTAGACAGCATAAAAAAAGATATGAAAACTTAATTTCATATCTTCTATTCATTCTATGCATTTACAGGTTCTTCTACATAAGAAAGGGCATTTTCAAAATCGGATATTAAATCGTCAACATTTTCAAGGCCAACTGATAACCGAAGTAATGAATTAGAGATCCCTCTTTCATCACGAGCTTCTTGCGACAGTGCTGCATGTGACATTTTTGCTGGGTAAGAAAGAATTGACTCTACCGCTCCTAAACTAACTGCAAAAACGGGTAATTTTACTTTTGACAAAAATTGGCGGAGTGCATCTTCTGACTGCAAAGTAAACGATAAGACCGCTCCAGCTGATGTTGCTTGAGATTGTTGAATATCAAATCCGAGATGCGTTTGTAATCCAGGATAATAGACATTTTGTACTTTAGCGTGCTCTTGTAAATAATGTGCAATTTTATTGGCATTTTTAGCTGAATGCTCGAGGCGTACATGCAATGTTTTTAGGCCACGAAGTACGAGAGAACAATCTTGAGGCCCTAAAATAGCACCGAATGCATTTTGTAAAAATCCAAGCTTTTGAGCGAGTTCTGCATCTTTTACTACTGCTAATCCGGCAGTAACATCACTATGACCAGCAATAAATTTTGTAGCACTATGAAGAACGACATCAGCTCCAAGTTCAAGTGGTTTCTGGAATAGTGGTGTCAAAAAAGTATTATCAACAAAAGTAAGAGCGCCAATAGATTTTGCAAGTTTAGAAACTTCGCGGATATCTGTCACTTTTAAAAGTGGGTTAGAAGGTGTTTCTACATAAAAGAGCTTTGTATTTGGTTTAATGTTTTGTTTTATTTCTTCTAAATTGGTCATATCAACAAATGTATGTGAAACACCGTAACGGGAGAGTACCTCAGTTATCACTCTGTAAGTGCCTCCGTATACATCTTCTGAAATGAGTACGTGATCACCTTGTGAAAGAAGGAGGAATGCAGTGGAAATCGCTGCAATGCCTGATGCAAAGGCGAATCCCTTTGTTCCACCTTCTAATAAAGCAATGATATCTTCAAGAGCTTCACGAGTTGGATTTCCTGACCTGCTATAGTCATATTTTCCGAACGTATCTACATCAAACTGGTGAAAAGTTGATGTGTTATAAATGGGAACGTTCACAGCGCCCGTTTGTGAGTCATGTTTATATTGGTTGTGTAGTAAGAGTGTATCTATAGAATAGCTCATATTTTTACACCTTCTTTTACGAGTTTAATGGCTTGCTTTAAGTCTTGAATTAAATCGTTACTATTTTCAATGCCAACGGAGAATCGAAGAAGACGATTGCATACACCGTTTGCTGTTCTAATATCTTCAGGAATATCAGCATGTGTTTGCGTTGCTGGATAAGTCATTAAACTTTCTACACCACCAAGACTTTCTGCAAATGTAATTAAGGATAAAGATTGTAAGAATGGATTAATCCAAGCTTCATCTTTAAGGCGGAATGAAATCATGCCGCCTCTTCCTGGATAAAATACATCTGTCACCCCGTTTTCATCATTTAAATATGCAACAACTGCTTTCGCATTTTCTTCATGTTGTCTCATGCGAAGCGCTAACGTTTTCATACCGCGAATTAATAACCATGAGTCAAATGGGCTTAAAACCGCGCCTGATGCATTATGATAATGAGCGATTTCCTCGCAAAGTTCCATTCCTTTTGCAACGACAAGTCCGCTTAGTACATCGTTATGTCCCCCTAAATATTTCGTTGCGCTATGGAGTACAATGTCAGCACCCTCTGTTAATGGTTGCTGTATATAAGGTGTGTAGAATGTGTTGTCTACAATAAGAAGTAGTCCGTGCCTTTTCGCTACAGTTGCGACAGCAGCAATATCAGTAACTTGCATTAATGGATTAGTTGGAGTTTCTATGAAAATAGCCTTCGTTTCAGTTGTGATAGCTTGCTCAATTTGTTTAATAGATTGTGTATTTACGTATCTACATCGAACATTCCACTTTTTTTCGTGCTCAGAAAATAATCGATACGTTCCTCCGTATAAATCTTCAGATACAATAAGTTCGTCTCCAGAGCGGAATAGAGAAAGGACGAGGAGAACAGCCGCCATCCCTGAACTACAGGCATAACCTTGTTCGCCATATTCTAAGTCTGCGATTGCCTGTTCTAAAAGACCGCGAGTTGGATTGCCAGTTCGTGAATAGTCAAAGCCAGTAGATTTACCAATTCCTTCGTGACGATAAGCGGTTGAGAAATAAACCGGTGGATTAACCGTTCCTGTTGTAGTTTCACTGCGATTTCCGATTTGTGCTAGTTTTGTTTCGATTGTTGACATGTGAAAATTCCTCCTTTTTAAATTGAAACATTAAGTGAATATAAAATAAAAAAAGCCTTCTAAGAAGAAGGCTTTCGGTTTGAATAGAGTCTTCTTCTCATCTGTCAAATCTTTCACAATTTGCTGGAATTAGCACCTTATTAACAAACTGTTAATGGTTGCTGAGGCGTCATAGGGCCAGTCCCTCTACCTCTCTAGATAAGAATGTTCGTATGAAATTTTTATTATGTTTTTAACTTTACAACAAAAGATAATTGAATTGCAAGTTTATTTTAAATAATTTTTATTTTTCCGCAAGTATCATTGACTTTTACTTTTGTGCATGCTAAATTTATTAAAAAATTAACAAACATTGTTAAAAGGGGAACGCATTTCCTTTTAGCTACATAAATAAAATAATAAAGACAACTCTTATTGAGAGCGGTGGAGGGAAAGGCCCTGTGAAACCCGGCAACCTTCAAACGAAATGTTTGAAACGGTGCTAATACCTGCAAAACGAATGTTTTGCATAATAAGAGGAGGAACGATTATGTCCCCCTCTTCAAAGTGAAGAGGGGGTTTTTATATTGATAGAAATGAGGGAGATTCGTGAAATTACTAGATTTATTATCAAAAGGAATTGTAATAGGTGATGGTGCGGTTGGGACGTTATTGCATTCACATGGTTTGCAAAGTAGCTTTGAAGAATTGAATGTATCTGATCCAGACTTAATTATATCGATTCATAAACAATATGTAGCTGCTGGAGCAGATGTAATTCAAACGAATACGTATGGGGCAAATGAGACGAAATTACGTATGTATGGTTTAGAAAATCAAGTTACAGAAATTAATAGAGCGGCAGTAAAACTGGCGAAAGCATCTGTTACAGACAGAAATGCAATTTTAGGAACAATTGGTGGTATGAAACACATCGGAGCCGTTACAACGACTGATATGGAAAGGGAGTTTATGCTACTTGAACAGGCAGGGGCTTTACTAGAAGAGCAGGTTGATGGATTACTATTAGAAACTTTTTACGATGAATTTGAATTACTTCATGCCGTTAAAGTATTGCGTAAGCAAACGAATATTCCAATTGTTGCTCAATTAGCGTTACATGAAGCAGGTACGACTCAAAATGGAAATGATGTCAATGAAATATTAAAGCAACTTATAGATTGCGGTGCAAATGTTGTTGGATTGAATTGTCAACTAGGGCCGCTTCATATGACGGAAGCTTTCAAAATGATATCGATTCCGCAAAATGGCTATTTATCAGCATACCCAAATGCAGGTCTCCCGAATTATGTGGAGGGACGTTATGTATATGAGGGAAGCCCAGCTTATTTTGAAGCGATGACACCGAGATTTATTGAGCAAGGTATTCGATTATTGGGTGGTTGTTGTGGTACGACTCCAGAACATATTCAAAGTATGAAGCGCGCTGTTGCGAATATTACCCCTGTAATAGAAAAAGACACGATTCAAAGGCCGAAAGTCGTTCATACGCATGAGAAACGTTCGAAGGCTCACGTCACTCTAGCAGAGAAAGCGAAAAAACAAACGACAGTTGTAGTGGAATTAGATCCACCGAAAACGTTAGATACACAGCGTTTTTTTGAAGGAGCAAGAGCGTTAAAAAGAGCGGGAGCAGATGCTATTACTCTAGCAGATAATTCATTAGCATCGCCTCGCATCTCGAATATGGCAATGGGTGCGTTATTAACCAAGCATGATATCCCAGTATTGACACATTTAACGTGTAGAGATCATAACGTCATTGGACTACAATCTCATTTGTTAGGTTTATCGGCGTTAGGGATGGAAGAAGTGTTAGCTTTAACTGGTGATCCAGCGCGCGTTGGTGATTTTCCCGGTGCAACTTCTGTATATGATTTATCCTCTATTGAGCTCATTAAAATGATTAAAGAAATGAACGATGGACGTTCAATTTTAGGGAAATCAATTGGACCGGCGACAAGGTTTTCTGTAGGCGGCGCATTTAATCCTCACGTGAGGCACTTAAAAGCAGCGGTTAAGCGAATGGAACGAAAAATAGATGCTGGAGCGGAGTATTTTTTAACTCAGCCAATTTACGATATCGCGCTAATTGAAGAAGTGTATGAAGCGACAAAGCATCTGGAACAACCTATTTTTATTGGAATTATGCCGTTAGTAAGTAAGCGGAATGCAGATTTTCTTCATTTTGAGGTGCCGGGTATTACTCTTCCTGAAGAAATAAGAGAGAGAATGGATGGACACGAAACGAAAGAGGCAGCAATTGAGGAAGGGATTCGCATTTCGCAAGAATTAATCGACATAGCGATGAAATATTTTAATGGTATTTATCTTATTACACCATTTTTAAAGTATGAAATTACAGAACATCTTGTTAAATATGTAAGAGAAAAGCAAGAAGTGAAAGAAGGTATTAATTGATGAAGTGTATAGAAGAAAAATTACAGAATAGCATTTTAATATTAGATGGGGCAATGGGGACAATGATTCAGCAAGAGGATTTAACTGCTGAAGATTTCGGAGGAGAAGAGTACGAGGGCTGTAATGAATATTTAGTAGAAACAAGACCAGACGTTATTTTAAAAATTCATAAAGCTTATATTGAAGCTGGAGCGGATATTATTGAAACAAATACATTTGGGGCAACGAATATTGTACTAAGTGATTATGAGCTGTCTCATTTAGATGAAGAACTAAATGAAAAGGCAGCACTTTTGGCGAAGCAAGCTGTTAAAGAAAGCGGGAAGGAAGTATATGTTGCGGGAGCAATGGGACCAACAACGAAAGCAATTAGTGTTACAGGTGGTGTGACTTTTGAAGAATTGATTGAGGCTTATACAAGGCAGGCACGAGGATTGTTAAAAGGAGAAGTTGATGTATTACTCGTTGAGACGAGTCAAGATATGCGTAACGTGAAAGCAGCTTATATTGGAATTCAAGCTGCTTTTGAAGAAATGAAAAAAACGGTTCCTATTATGATTTCAGGAACGATTGAGCCAATGGGAACGACTCTGGCTGGGCAAACAATTGAAGCTTTTTATTTATCAGTAGAACATATGAAACCATTATCTGTTGGATTAAACTGTGCGACTGGTCCGGAGTTTATGAGGGACCATATTCGTTCACTATCTGATTTATCGGAGTGTTACATTTCTTGTTATCCAAATGCAGGTCTTCCTGATGAAGATGGACATTACCATGAATCTCCATCTTCTCTTGCTGAAAAGGTGAAGCGATTTGCTGAAGAAGGATGGGTTAATATTATCGGTGGTTGTTGTGGCACGACACCAGAACATATAAAAGCAATGAAATCCGCGCTAGCATCTCTTAAGCCTCGTGACCATCATGAGAGAGAAGGACATGGAATTAGTGGATTGGAGGCACTGCAATACGATGAGTCTATGAGACCGTTATTTGTAGGTGAAAGAACGAATGTTATTGGATCACGTAAATTTAAACGATTAGTAGCAGAAGGGAAATTTGAAGAGGCTGCTGAAGTGGCAAGGGCGCAAGTGAAGAAAAATGCTCATATTATTGATATTTGTATGGCAGATCCTGATCGTGATGAAATAGAAGATATGGAGAAATTTTTGACAGAAGTTACGAAAGTGTTAAAAGTACCGATTATGATTGATTCAACGGATGAAAATGTTATGGCAAGAGCACTTACTTATATTCAAGGAAAAGCTGTTATCAACTCTATTAATTTAGAAGATGGAGAAGAGCGTTTTGAAAAGGTAACACCGCTTCTTCGTAAGTATGGTGCTGCAATTGTAGTTGGTACAATCGATGAAGATGGTATGGCAGTAAGTGCTGAAAGAAAATTAGAAATTGCAAAAAGAAGTTACGAATTATTAACGACGAAATATGGAATACGTCCGTCAGATATTATTTTTGATGCACTTGTGTTTCCAGTAGGGACAGGTGATGAAGAATATATTGGTTCAGCGGCAGCGACTATAGAAGGAATTCGTCTTATTAAAGAAGCGTTACCAGAGTGTTTAACGATTTTAGGTGTAAGTAACATATCATTTGGTTTACCACCAGCTGGACGTGAAGTATTGAATTCCGTCTTTTTATATCATGCTACGAAGGCTGGATTAGATTACGCGATTGTTAATACGGAAAAATTAGAACGCTATGCGTCGATTCCAGAGGAAGAAAAACACCTTGCAGATGCATTACTGTTTGAAACGACTAAAGAGACGTTAGAAGAATTTACAAACTTTTACCGAGTCGCTAAAAAGAAAGATGTCGTTGTGCAAGAAACGTTAACGCTTAATGAAAGACTAGCAAATTATATTGTAGAAGGTACGAAACAAGGATTACACGAGGATTTAAGTCTTGCACTTGAAGAAGGAAGAAAACCTCTTGATATTATTAACGGTCCGCTTATGACAGGGATGGACGAGGTAGGACGACTATTTAATAATAATGAACTTATTGTTGCTGAAGTATTGCAAAGTGCCGAAAGTATGAAAGCTGCTGTAAGTTATTTAGAGCCATATATGGAATCTAGTGATAGTGCGAAAAAAGGGAAAGTATTATTAGCAACTGTAAAAGGTGACGTGCATGATATTGGGAAAAATCTCGTTGAAATTATTTTAGCGAATAACGGATATGAGATTATTAATTTAGGAATTAATGTACGTTCAGATCGAATTGTTCAAGAAGTACAAGAAAAGAATCCGGACATTATAGGACTTTCAGGTTTATTAGTAAAATCAGCGCAACAAATGGTAACGACTGCTGAAGATTTAAAAGCAGCAAATATTGATGTTCCCATTGTTGTAGGTGGTGCAGCGTTAACGAGAAAGTTTACAGATAATCGGATTTCACCATCATATAAAGGGCTCGTTTGTTATGCGAGTGATGCGATGACGGGGCTCGATATTATTAATAAGCTTCAAAAAGAAGAAGAGCGTGAGAAGATGAAACAGGATAAGAAAGAACGGCATCTTCATATCGTAAAAAAAGAGGAGAAGAAAGTAGAAATTCCAGCAGTAATTGAGCCATTACCAAAGGCTGAGGTTATCGTGCCTGATTCAACAAAACGAATTGTATTACGCGATATTCCCGCCCTTCATCTCGCTCCATTTTTAAATAGACAAATGCTACTTGGGCATCACCTTGGATTAAAAGGAAATGTGAAGAAGCTTTTGAAAAAGGGAGATAAGAGAGCGCATGAATTAAATGATTTAATAGATGAATTATTGCAAGAAGGACAATCTTGGTTAAAGCCAAAAGCAGTGTATCAATTTTTCCCAGCGCAAAGCGATGGACAAAACATTGTAATATATGATCCAGAAGATCATACGCGTGTTATAGAGCGTTTCACGTTCCCTAGACAAGGAAAGGCCCCCTATCGTACTTTAGGCGATTATTTGCGCCCAATTGGAGATGAGATGGACTATGTTGCTTTCTTATCTGTTACGGTTGGGGAAGGAGTTCGGGACATTGCTGAAGAGTGGAAGGCGAAAGGTGATTACTTACGTAGTCATGCCATTCAATCGTTAGCGCTTGAATTAGCAGAAGGACTTGCTGAAAAAACACATATGCTCATTCGTGACCGCTGGGGCATTCCAGACTCACCTGAACTGACGATGGAAGAACGTTTCCGTACGAAATATAGAGGAATACGCGTGTCATTTGGTTATCCGGCGTGTCCAGAACTTGCAGATCAAGAAAAGCTATTTCGCTTAATTCATCCAGAGGAAATAGGTATTTCATTAACAGAAGGATTCATGATGGAGCCAGAAGCGTCCGTAACGGCTATGGTATTTTCTCACCCTGAGGCAAGATATTTTAGTGTATTATAGTCTAGAAGGGGGAGACGTATGAAGAAAATAGTCTTTACAGGTGGCGGTTCGGCAGGACATGTAACACCTAATTTAGCCATTATCCCACATTTACAGGAAGACAACTGGGATATCTCTTATATTGGTTCTCATCAAGGTATTGAGAAAACGATTATAGAAAAGGAAGGCATTCCCTACTATAGTATTTCGAGTGGAAAGCTACGTCGTTATTTTGATTTGAAAAATATAAAAGATCCTTTTCTTGTAATGAAGGGTGTTATGGATGCGTATGTAAGGATTCGAAAACTAAAACCAGATGTGATTTTTTCAAAAGGCGGTTTCGTATCTGTACCAGTCGTAATTGGAGGATGGCTAAATAGAGTACCAGTTTTATTACATGAATCTGATATGACGCCAGGACTAGCAAATAAAATTGCGCTTCGTTTTGCTTCGAAAATATTTGTTACATTTGAAGAAGCAGCGAAGCATTTACCGAAAGAAAAAGTAATATATACGGGATCTCCTGTACGTGAAGAAGTGCTGAAGGGAAATCCTGAAACAGGTTTAGCATTTTTAGGTTTTTCACGTAAAAAGCCAGTTATTACGATTATGGGAGGCAGCTTGGGCGCGAAGAAAATTAATGATACGGCTCGAGAAGCATTACCAGAACTTCTTAAAAAGTATCAAATTGTTCACCTTTGCGGAAAAGGTAACCTTGATGAAAGTTTACAAAATAAAGAAGGATATAGACAATTTGAATATGTACATGGAGAACTGCCGGATATATTAGCGGTAACAGATTTTGTTATTTCACGCGCGGGCTCCAACGCAATTTTTGAATTTTTAACATTACAAAAGCCGATGGTTTTAATTCCATTATCGAAATTTGCAAGCCGTGGAGATCAAATATTAAATGCAGAGTCCTTTGAAAGGCAAGGGTATGCCTCCGTATTATATGAAGAAGATGTAACTGTAAAATCTCTGATAAAGTATGTCGAAGAATTGAATCAAAATAATGAGAAGTATAAAACAGCACTAAAAAAATATAATGGAAAAGAAGCAATTCAAACAATCATTCAAAATATTTCAGAGGCATGATGAAACAATCATGCCTCTTTTAGTAGGGTGAAAGATTCCAAGAATTGATATTTTTATGTTACAATAAAGTGAAACTTTAATCAGTTGGGTGCATCCCACATCTAACTTCTTTACTTTTACTGAAATTTGAGGAGGGAGTCTTACTGCCCTCAAATAGCGGGATAATAACTGGGTTAATAGAGAAATTCCAATTAATGAGGCGTGAAAATACGAATGGATTAGGAGTGACTGTGTTGGAGCTAAGTCTCTATGAAAATACTGCACTTATTATATGCTTTGTGTTGTACGTTGGTAGTGTTATTGTTTATATTTCAAGGAAATTTTCGCAAGAAAGAGAGCTTGAAAAGTCAGAGATAACAGCTGAACTAGAAATGTTAGCTGATGAAAGTTATAAAAAACAAAAAATAAAAGAAGACCATGAAGCATCCCATCATTTAAACGCAAATAAGTTTTAAAGATGGGGATTTTTTTTGAAGTTGTTATTTATTATAGCTATAACAAATAACGCTAAAAAGGAGTTTCCCTATACATAATGAAGGAGTGTATATAAATGAATTTTTATATCGCCTCAGGTTTCCAAAATAAACATCTTGTATGTTCCGTAGCAAATGAACTGAAACATGCAGGATGGCACCATACATATGATTGGGCCAAAAACGAAAGAGCAGTGAATCAAGAACAATTAAGAGAAATTGGTCAGGCAGAAAAAAATGCTGTAAAAGAAGCGGATGTGTTTTTACTTATATTAGATGGCGGAAACGGGAGCCATACAGAGTTTGGAATGGCGATTGCGCTAGAGAAAACTATATATGTATATCATGCAGGAAATCCGCTCCAAACAACGTTCTATCACTTGCCAGAAATAAATATTTTTGAAGGAGATGTAGCTGAGTTTGCATCTTATGTTATGAATCATGTGAAATAATAGTAACTACCTAAAAGGTTATAAAAGTGATCTTTTGGGTACAGTGATGATAAGAAACGTATATAAAGGAGTACATAATATGAAATTAGAAAATGGATGGGAAACGAGCTTTTTAGAAGTCGTACAAAATAGTGAATTTAAGAAAGAGGCACTTCTTAGTCAATTGCTTTGTCAGGATAGTGAAGAAGTAGAAGAGCTTGTGGATGATTACGGCTACGAAGAGCTTGTTGAACGCGAACATGATGATGAGTTAGCTGAAATTTTAGGAGAAGAACTTTTTAGTGAGATGGAACGACAAGTATTCTTATCTTCAAACCCAGAAGAAAAACTTATTTCATTCGTCAATGGATTAGGTTTTCATGTATTAGATTGGATCGTTCTTCTTGAAACAGAATTTGGAATTGATAGTGCAAACTTTACATCAGATGCTGTGAAGGTGTTAGAAAAGCGTTTCAGCCAGTTTCCATACATAGAGGACAAGACAATTTTTGATATGACATTTGGAGAATCTATGGATGTATTAGAATCTGTTACAGGATTACAACTAAAGGAAAAGATGAACGTATAATGAAAAAAGAACGTGATTGGATCACGTTCTTTTTTTACATTATAATAATTTTGTCATCTAGTTTTGTTTGTCCGCTAAGAAGTGCGTTTAAATATTCCACTTTTCTTATACAGGCTTGTATATGTCTTTCAACCTCTTGTAACTCTGCTTGGTGATGTGTTTCAATCGGATGAATTTGTACGTTGAATTTTTCAAATTGACTACTATATGTTATTTCTGCATAGCCGCTCATAATATCGGTTTCGTTATGAAATAAAAATTGCTTCGTTTTGTCACAGAATGATACATCCTGAAAGCCATATACTTTTAATGCTTCAATTACTTTTTTTATCATTTTTGTATTCATTTTTTTAACCCTCTTTACGAAGTTCTACTTATACATTATACCATAAAAAATTACATAGAAAGCGCTTCCAAGTGTATTTTATTATAAACTTTACGTTTCAATCACAAAAATGAAACAAAGAAAAAATAATTGTAAAGAAGGAAGGACTCTTTTATTGTTTCGTCATATATATAGAGAAATAGTGCAATGAAAGGAAATTTTCCGAGTTGGAGATCGTATTTCCAATTTGAGCGCAGTAAAAGAGGTGAAAATCTTGAACTTTGATATTGTAGGACAAAAAGCATATATAAAAGATGGACCGCATCGGAACCGAATTGGAATTGTAAAGAAAAACGAGACAAAATTAGCATCGCATTTTGCTATTGTAATTGGAGAACAAATTATTGATGTAGAGCTAAAGGATATCGTGTTAGTTGGAGTAGACGTAGGACAATTTCATAAATGGTGCGAACAAAATGGTTATTTGTGAAAAGGACGGGCTGTGAGATAATGAAATATATTTGAGGAAAGAGAATATATTATTGTATTCTCTTTTTCTATGTTTAAGGAGGCGAAAATGAAATATACAGAACAGGAGTTTACGTTGGAGTTAAAAGAGAACATTCAATGTATGGAGAAGGAAATAGAGCCAATGTCACTTAAATTGTATAAAGAGTATTCGCATTTATACATAGAAAAAAACATGGAATTAGATATGGGATTTGCAAGAGAAAAAGAGAATCCCTTTGAGGTGGGTTATTATTCATCAGTTGCTATAGCTATATAGATGAAGAAAAAGAAATGATTGAATTTCACGATATTCCAATTTAGAAATGTGAAAGAATCTTTTTAGGAATGCCAATTCAATTAAACATTTTGGGTAGTAAGAAAGTAGGGGAACTCGCTGATGAATCTTGTTATGAGATTGAGGAAGAGTTAAAAGAGCAATTAAAAGAATACTTGGAGTGATAATTCTCAAGATAAGATCTATAAAGAGGGAACGGAATAAAAAAGACGCTAACAATTGTATGTTAGCGTCTTTCTTTCATTATGAAGCAATTTCACCAGTTTTTGTATCGTCTTGATTGTACGTATCTTGATCTAATTCACCAAGCCATTTACTTGAAATAAGACCTGCTGTCATAGAACCACTTACGTTAAGAGCTGTACGACCCATATCGATTAATGGCTCAACTGAGATAACTAGAGCAACAATACCGATTGGTAAGTTCATTGTAGATAGTACGATTAAAGCTGCGAATGTTGCACCGCCACCAACTCCGGCAACACCGAATGAGCTAATAGCAACAACAGCGATTAAAGTTAAAATAAATTGTGGTTGTAATGGATCAATTCCTACAGTTGGAGCGACCATCATTGCAAGCATTGCTGGATAAATACCTGCGCAACCGTTTTGTCCGATAGATACCCCAAATGAAGCTGCGAAGTTTGCAATTCCTTCGGAGATACCAAGCTTTTCTTTTTGAGCTTCAATATTTAATGGTATCGCACCAGCACTAGAGCGAGATGTGAATGCAAAAGTTAGTACAGGGAACACTTTTTTCAAATATTGAATTGGATTTAAACCAGACAATGCAATTAATAATAAGTGAATGATAAACATTACGATAAGTGCTACATAAGAGGCTAACACGAAGTTACCAAGCTTTAAAATAGCATTTATATCGCTACCAGCAACTGTTTTTGCCATAAGAGCTAATACGCCGTATGGAGTAAGGCGTAAAATTAATGTTACCATACGCATTACGATTGCATATACAGCATCAAGCATTTTCTTAAATAGCTCTGCTTGTTCTGGATATTTTCGTTTTACACCTATAAAGGCAATGCCGATAAAGGCTGCAAATATTACGACAGAAATTGTTGATGTTGGACGAGCGCCTGTTAAATCAAGAAACGGATTTGTAGGCAATAGCTCTAATAATTTATCTGGAATTGTTGTCTTTTCAATAGAAGTAAATCTTTCTTCAACTAGTTTCAGACGAGCAGATTCTGCATCACCTTGTTGCAAGCCTGTTGCAGATACATCAAATCCTGCACTTGCAGCGATACCGACAGCTGCAGCGATTCCTGTAGTAAGAATTAAAATTCCGATAATAAGACCACTAATTTTACCAAGGTTTTTCGTTAACTGTAATTTTGTAAAGGCTGAAATAATAGATACTAAAATAAGTGGCATAACGATCATTTGAAGTAATTTCACATAACCGTTACCAATTAAGCCAAACCAAGTATTTGATTCAATAATTACTTTAGAAGTTGGCTCATAAATGAATTGTAATATAAGACCGAATAAAATTCCGACTCCTAAAGCGGTAAATACACGTTTATTAAAAGATACATGCTTACGTTGCATATAATATAATACGCCAACTAAGATGAGCATGACTGCAACGTTAATTCCGACAAGCAGTGTATTCATGTTGATTCCCCCTAATTCCAATCTGTTATATAGAATATAAGGTAATAAAACCTATAAGTCAACTAGGAAATTCCGGGATTAAAAAAAAGATGGCAAAATGCCATCTTTTAATGTCCAGCCCCAGGGACAAGTAAAAATGTCGTGTAGTATGTAAATCCTATGAAGAAAACAGTTAAATATGCCCCGAATACGTATATATACATACGCTCTGTTAATTTTAAATAGCTTAAAAGTACGAAGAAACCTGTTTGTCCTAAAAATAGTAGTGCAGCCTGTTGCATATCTCCTACGTAAAACATAACCGAGAAAATTCCAGTCCAAAAGCCGAGAACGCGAAACATGCGATCCATGCTATTTCCCTCCTTTTCTAGAAAAAGTAAAACCTCTTTTCATTATAGTTTATTTTTCTTACTATTGTAAATATTCATTCATATAAAAAGAAGCCAATTATTATTGGCTTCTTTTTATATGAGAAATTAAATTGTTAGTTTATAATTACAAGATTTACATCCATCTAATAGACTATCATTTCGAGTTAATTCCATGTTAGGGAATAGGATTTCAAAAATTCCTTTCATCATATCTCCGTGCATGTTACAAATTTCAGTTGGATGATGAACAGCCACTTCTTTAAATGGACAATTGTGTACATCATAGAAAATTTTTGTTCCATCTGCACTTAATTCAAATGCAGGTGATAAGCCGGCTGTTGAGAAAGCTTCTTTTGCAATTTGAACTTTTTGTTCTACTGTTAAAGCACCTTCACTCACATTTAAACGTTGCATATGTTGTTGCATTAATTCGGCCCCGAATTGTTTTCCTGTTTCGTATAGCGCTTTCTCACCAGCAGCGCCAAGGCTAAGTAAAGAATTAAATGCTATTCTTGCTAACAATTGATAATCACGGAATGGAAATTGCAATTGAATAACATCTTCAGATAAGACATATAATCTGCTTGGTCTTCCACCTTTTCCAGTTTTCTTTGTTTCCGATTTAAGCATATGAACATCTTCTAATTTAGATAAATGTAAACGTGCTACGTTTGGATGAATATCGAATTCATCTGCAATTTCTTGTACAGTTACGTAACTATGTTTTTGCGAAATATATTTATAAATGTAATAACGAGTTGGGTCAGCTAAAACACCTGTAATTTTTAAAGCTTGTTCCATGAGGATCTCCACCTTTATCACTTTATCCAAGATAATAACATTATAATACAGATAAACATGAGTATAGGTAATTTCAGACAATAATTCGGAAATTGTTCATAATTTCACAAACATATTTTTCCTTTTTCCTCTATTGAAAATACAAAAATCCAAATTTTTATTGTGCATGTTTTCATGCTATATACATAGTGAGGAGGGAAAAGTGATGAATGGGATTGAAATTTTTGCGAATACAATTTTAAAAGAAGCGTGTAGGGTACAAGCGTCAGATTTACATATTGTGCCCCGGCAGAAGGATGTAGCGGTGCAACTACGTATAGGAAAAGATTTAATGACGAGACAATGTATTGAAAAGGAGTTTGGAGAAAAACTTGTCTCACATTTTAAATTTTTAGCATCTATGGATATAGGAGAGAAACGGAAGCCACAGAATGGTTCGTTGTATTTGCGAATTGATGGACAAGAAGTGTATTTACGCCTTTCAACACTTCCAACAGTATATCAAGAAAGTCTCGTTATTCGCCTTCATTTACAAGCATCTGTTCAGCCCTTATCACATCTTTCGTTATTTCCAAGTACGGCAGCAAAACTACTCTCGTTTTTACGCTATTCACAGGGGCTACTCGTGTTTACTGGACCGACTGGTTCTGGGAAGACAACGACAATGTATGCATTATTAGAGGTAATTAGAAAAAAGAAAACACGTCGTATCATTACACTTGAAGATCCGGTTGAAAAAAGAAGTGACGATGTATTACAAATTCAAATAAATGAAAAAGCGGGTCTTACATATGAAACAGGATTAAAGGCTATTTTACGTCATGATCCAGATATTATTTTAGTCGGTGAAATCCGTGATGAAGAAACAGCAAAAATAGCTATAAGAGCAAGTTTGACAGGACATTTAGTAATGACAACGCTGCATACGAATGATGCGAAAGGAGCAATCATTCGTTTCATGGATTATGGTATAACGAGGCAAGAGATTGAACAGTCTTTATTGGCTGTAGCTGCACAGCGACTTGTCGAATTGAAATGTCCGTTTTGCAGAGGGAAGTGCTCAACTTTATGTAAATCAATGAGGCAAGTAAGGCAAGCAAGCATTTATGAGCTGCTATATGGGTATGAGTTAAAACAAGCGCTTAAAGAAGCGAATGGAGAATGTGTTACTTACAAACATGAGACTTTAGAATCGTCAATACGAAAAGGATATGCTTTAGGGTTTTTAGAAGATGATGTTTATGTTTAAGAAAACTTGGAGTTTAAGTAATCAAGTAGTATTGTTGAAACGTTTAGGAGAATTATTAGAAAAAGGCTACTCTCTTTTACAAGCATTAGAATTTTTACAGTTTCAATTACCTGTAGAAAAGAAAGTACAATTGCAAAGCATGGTTGAGGGATTAAAAGATGGGAAAAGTCTACACGATTCTTTTCATCAGTTAAGGTTTCATCAGGACATGTTAAGTTATTTATTTTATGCCGAGCAACATGGTGATATTTCTTTCGCTTTGCAACAAGGAAGTGCACTTCTTTATAAGAAAGATAAGTATAGGAGAGACATGATGAAAATAATGCAGTATCCTATGTTTTTGGTGTTTTTTCTACTAATCATGCTTTTTATTTTCAACCTCATCTTATTACCGCAGGTTGAAATGGTTTATAGTTCGTTCGGTTCTAATACACCACTACTTACAGAACAAATTTTAAGTGCAATAAAAATGCTACCTTACATTATTTTAACCGCTATTGTAACTGTTATTATTGGATGTAGTTTATATATGTTGTATTTTAGGAAACTTCCACATATTAGACAGGTAAAAATCATGCATCGTATTCCCTTCATCAAAACATTTCTTATTTTAAAGCATTCACATTATTTTGCTACTCAGTTGAGTGGTTTATTAAATGGTGGACTATCAGTATGCGAAGCTTTAACAATAATGATGGAGCAAAGATATCATCCGTTCTTTCAATATGAAGCGAGCCGAATTGAAAGACAATTAATTGGAGGAGAACAGTTACAATCTATCATTGCTAAAAGTGGGTATTACGAGAAAGAACTTTCTTATGTTATTACGCATGGACAAGCAAACGGTAATTTAGCGATTGAATTAGGTGACTATAGCGATCTTATTATGGAAAAGATGGAACGGAAAATTAAACATATGGTAGTTATCATTCAGCCTATTTTATTTACATGTATTGGAGGAATCGTTGTCCTTATGTATTTAGCGATGATTATGCCGATGTTTCAAATGATGAATTCTATTTAGGAGGCATTTGTATGCAGAATGAGGAAGGATTTACTCTGTTAGAGATGCTATTAGTAATGGTTGTCATAACTATATTATTACTATTAATTATTCCGAATGTAGTTACACAGCGCTCATCGATCCAAGGAAAAGGGTGTGCAGCTTACGTGAAATCTATAGAAGCGCAAATACAAGTATATCAATTACAACATAATAAAATTCCATCGTTAAAAGAACTGATAGATGAAAAGTATATTACAATTGATAAGTGTCCGAATGGCGAATCTATTCATATTTCAGATGATGGCACAGTATCAATTAGGACATTGTGAAACAACAGGGGTTTACTTTTTTAGAGATGTTACTCGTTTTATTTGCTATTTCTGTATTGAGTATAGTTACGTATTTTAGTGTTCATTCCTTATACGAGCGACAAAAAGTTGAACAATTTTTGAGACAGTTTTCAAATGATGTTTTGTATATGCAGCAATTAGCGATAAACCGTCAAAAGCACTATACATTACGTTGGTATAAAGATAGAAATTTGTATGCTATAAAAGAGTTAGGTACAAAGTATTATATCGTCAAGCGGGAGTATGAAGAAGATATACAAATTGATTTGCATACGTTTCCAAACCCGATGACATATAATCCAAGTGGAAATATTAATAGAGGTGGTACGATTATAATTTCGTATCGAAATTATAAATATGAAATTGTATTTCAGCTTGGAAGAGGGAGATTTACGTATCGTGAAATGTCAAAAAGGGTCCATAATGGCTGAAATGATTGTGTCGTTAAGTGTTTTAATGATGGCTGTATCGTTACTACTACCGCAAACAGTATTAGTTATGCAAGAAAGAAAAAATATACAAATTCGTTATAAGGCATCTGGGTTATTAAAAAAAGAAGCAGCTATATATATGTATGGAAATGAAGAAAAGCGAATAATAGAAAAGAATATGAATGGAATTGTGTATTACACATATTGGGGAGGCAATGAAGTTTGTACCATGTGGAGAGATGTGAAAGAAAGAATGGTGGAACAATGCTTTTATGTAGGAGAAAAAGTAAATTAGAATTTGGTTTTTCATTAATAGAAATGATTGTATGTCTGTTTCTATTATCAATATTTTTTTTGCTCTTTCCCCGCCTACATTTCATTGAAATGGAAAATAAACAGTCAAAAGGATTAAATGATTGGGAGTGGGATGTGTTTTTAGGTCAAACGCAATTGGAGTTTCGTGAAGTATCATCTGGAGAACAGCTAGCATTTGAAAATGGAGAAAGTATTTTAAGATTCCGATCGCGTAATGGGAGTGAAGTATCATATGAAAAAGAGAATAGTCGTCTTATAAGAAAGGTAAATAGGCGTGGGAGAGAAGTTGTTTTACAAAATATTGGAACGGTTTCTTACAAACTAACACCTCATGTACTCATTATAAATGTGAAAGATACTAGTGGGAAAATATATGAAGGGGTAGTTATGCGATATAGTGAAATGGAAATGAATGTATGAGAGGGCAAAATGGGTTTACAATGCCTGGAACGATCATCTTTCTTATTTTATTAACTTCTTTTTTTATATACGAAACCAATATGCTGCTTACAGGTAAAAATTTTTATATGGAAATAGAACAAAAGTTTTTACTGGATGAACTACTTAACCGATCTATTACAGATATAAAAAAAGACTTACAGCAAAAAGAAAAAGAAGGTGCATTTTTCTTTCAGTATGAAAAGGGAGAAGCGAGTGGGAATTATGTTTTTGAAAATGATTCAATTTTCGTTGCGTTGCAGTGCAAACTCAAACAGGAAGCTTTCTATACGGTGAGCTTTCGGTATAGAAAAAAGGATGGAAAAATAGTCGATTGGATAGAAGGATAATATGTGAAATATATGGAGATAAACCAGGGGTTTCTATTATAAATTGAATTGACTTTTTAGAAGAAATGGATAAATATAATGATTAAAAGTTTAAATTTTCTCAAAAAAGAGAAAGGTAGAAAGAATATGATATATTCATGCTATCCAATCATTATTTTTAGGGAGAATAGGGAAATGACAAATAACAATCAAATAGGTGAAAATAAGGAACAAACTATTTTTGATCATAAAGGAAATACGATTATGACAGAAGATAGAGAAATACACATTATTTCAAAATTCGAAGAACCTCTTATTGTCGTATTAGCAAATGTACTAAGTGATGAAGAGTGTGATAAATTGATTGAAATGTCTAAAAATAAAATGAAGCGTTCTAAAGTTGGTTCATCACGTGATGTAAATGATATTCGAACAAGTAGCGGTGCATTTTTGGAAGACAATGAACTTACTTCAAAGATTGAAAAACGAATTTCATCTATCATGAATGTTCCTGCGTCGCATGGTGAAGGATTGCACATTTTAAATTATGAAGTGGATCAACAATATAAAGCACACTATGATTATTTTGCGGAACATAGTAGATCAGCTGCTAACAATCGTATTAGTACGCTTGTAATGTACTTAAATGATGTAGAAGAAGGCGGGGAAACGTACTTCCCGAAATTAAATCTTTCTGTACATCCTAGAAAGGGAATGGCAGTATACTTTGAGTATTTTTATCAAGATCAATCACTAAATGAGCTTACGTTACATGGAGGGGCACCTGTAACGAAAGGCGAGAAATGGATTGCAACGCAGTGGGTGAGAAGAGGTACTTATAAGTAAAAGCGAGTGTTACGTTTTGTTCTTCATAGTATAAGAACAAAACGTTTTTTTATTAAACAAAGTAGCATCTTTCGTTATAATAACAATTAATAAATGACGATTGAGAGGACAGAAAATGAAATCTATATACATAACCGGCTATATGGGAGCAGGGAAAACAACAATTGGAAAAGCATTAAGTCAAGAACTTCAAATGGATGTTGTAGATACTGATCAAAAAATCGAAGAGAAGCAAAAGAAGGCAATTCGTGATATTTTTGCCGAAGAAGGCGAAATGACTTTTCGGGAATATGAAAGCGAAATGTTACGTTCGCTACCAGTCCATAATGTCATTATTACAACTGGTGGGGGAATTATTGAACGAGCGGAAAATCGCAAGTGGATGAAAGAGAACGGAACTGTCGTGTATTTATATTGTGATCCAAATGTAATTGCAGAAAGGCTTCGTGAAGATACGACACGTCCACTATTTCAAAAGAAAGATATAGCTGCATTCGTAAAGAAATTTGAATCACGCCGAGCTTATTATGAAGAGGCTCATATTCATATCGATACGACAAATAAGTCTGTAAAGCAAATTATGAATGAATTAAAGGAAAAGATTAATGTATAAAAAAGTGGACATACTAATCAAGTAGAGGTGATGATAATATGTCTACTAATGATTATGTTCGCTTTGTGACGCAGCAGTTTGTGTCGTATATGGATGCTCCAAAAGAAGATCGAAAACAAAAGAAAGAACAACGCCGTGCTGAAAAAGAGCCATTTATGAATAAGTGGTTTGGTGTTATGCCGCTGAGTGCTGCTTTGTTTTATCGAAATGTAAAAAGTAAAAGAAAAAAATCAAGTTAAATTTTAGTCATATGTCTAGCAAAACAAAGATCCCCTAGTGTCGTAATACACTAGGGGATCTTTGTTTACTGTACGGATTCTTGTTCTTCCGTAACGGCATGTATTTTATTGTTCACCCATACGAACCCTATTCCGATACAAATAGAAATGCCCCAGCCGACAGCGGTCATAATCGCTCTCATTTCACCGTAGCCATCTACACCAAAAACAGAGATGAAATAAATTTTTAAAAAGCTTTTTAATATAAATTGTAGCCCGAAAAATAACGTTAAATATTGCAGTGCTGGATATATACGACTATCACGATAAAGCTCACGACTTTTATCGCGGTCATGGCCTTGCAGCGCTGCAATATCTGCTGCGAAATATAACATAAGTGGTTTTTTTATAAAAATTGTACATATGACGATAATACCGAGTACGATGTGATAATACGCATCGTTCCATAACATTCGTTCAGCTGACCCAGATAATAGATCTACCGTTGTATTAGAAATGAGTGTAATTAAAATAAAGAATCCTGTCACGTTAAACTGTTTTTCTTTTTTAAAGGTATACAGTGTATAAATAATCCCCGGAACAGAGGAAAGTAACATCGCGTAATAAGGATCGATATAAGGTTTTGCAAATTTCCAAATGAGGAATGGGATTACGAGATAAAAGACAAGATCTAATATAGCTTTTTTATTTTGATTCATACAAAGCCTCCTTAAGTCATACATATATTTTATAATATAATTTCTGAAAATTGTATAAGGTTTAATGGGAAAAGAAAAAATATATCAATTTTTGAGGGATTAGTAGATTGAAAAAAATTGCCCCTAGCGTAGTAAGTTTTTTTAGTATATAATAAAGGAAACGCTTTCATTTTTAGTTTGTTCACAAAATGGACGGAAAATCACATATTTACTATCGATATGTTGCTTTATAATGAAACTAATTAAATATACATGCATACAATATTGTGAAATAAATAACATAAATAATCTATATAAATGTAAACGTTATCAAAAGAGAGAGGTGGAGACAATGAGTAAATTTTTCTTCAATCATAATCCAGCAACAGTAGAGGATGGAAGGCTTGTTAAATATGCTGAAATTATTTATGGAGAAGGTGGCCGTTCTGTATTAGAAAATTTAATGGTGAAGGCATCTATCAGATTGCGTGATCGTTATCCGAATAAATCTGACGAGCAGATCTCGAACCTAGTAAATAAAGGCATCCATGATATGTTTCAAAAATATGTGAGCGAGTAAGAGTAGCCAATGGCTGCTCTTATTTTTTTGTATAAGGATTGAAACTCTAGCTGAAAATAAACATGTATTTTGAAAAACGAAAAAAGGAGTGGGAAAGATGAGCAATGGAATTGGACGTTCGAAAGAAAATCTTCCAACTGATGCAAATCATGTGAGCGCAAAGGATCGTGCACAGCAGAAACGTATGGCACAGAAAAAACAGCAAGAGCGTAGTGGCGATAGCGAGTAGGGTAGAAAATAGCTCAAAAGAGGCTCCTTCTAAAGCAGAAGGAGCTTCTTCAAGATAGAAAATGATTCGCGGTAACATAAAAAAGGCCACCGTTAATAATTTGCACTGTAATACGTGGTTCATACTGTTCTTGCAGAGCTTGTTTTTCAATTTCATAGCTCTCAGGAAGTTCGTCACTTTCTTCATAAAAACGGTTTAAAAGGTCTAGATCATGATTCCAACGCACTCTTGCTTCTTTTGCCCACGTATGGTCATCTTCTGCAATTATATTTTTTAAAGCGTCTTCTATGCGTTGTAAACCACTTTGAGGTTTAATGATGGGCGAGAGCGTAAAACAAAAATCAGGTATTTTTGGTGTAAGTTTAATGTTTGTTAATGTTTCATGAAAGTTTGCCATCATTGTTCCAGAAATGAGATGAATGCCAATCGAGTGAAGGATGTCTTTTTTTCGATCACATTGATAGGAAACTTTTATATTAATACCGAGCCAAGGGTGGAGCGGTGTATGTGTTGCCCCATTATGTCTTACATCCTCATATAAACGTATGTAAGAGCCTAATTCTTTTGTCGTTTGGAAAATTTGATGTAGACGTGGTGAACCGTAGTGAATAAGCTCACCATCATTTTCTTCATTTTCTTCATTTTCTGGATTTGTAATAAGAGTAAGGCGCATCGGATTCGGTACGCCTCCTGTTTTCTCAAGATAGTGCCAATAAAAAGGGCGATTCATTAATAATTTATCCATCTCAATTGTTAACTGTACATCTAATAAATGAGGAGAACGTTCTAAAATTTCACAGTTATTCGCCTCAAAGAAATTGTATAAGTAATTATGAATTTCATGTTGCTGCATAGCCTTGCACCTCAGCTTCATTTCGTTTCGCAAAGTCGATAATAGATGTTAAGTTTTCCATCTTAATTCTAATTTCACCTTCGCTTTTTGATTGCGCGAAAATTTCTTGAATGTGCGCGTCGATGTTTTTCATATTAATTCTCGTTAAAATTTCATCGAGTTCACCGATAACACGCTCGAATAAGTTGATTTTTTCATATAACAGTTTCAAAATATGTTCTTCAACAGTATGCTTTGTAGCTAAGTTATAAATATGAACATCATTCTTTTGACCGAGACGGTGAATACGTCCGATTCTTTGCTCAAGACGCATTGGATTCCATGGCAAATCATAATTGATCATATGGCTACAAAACTGTAAGTTAATGCCTTCTCCGCCAGCTTCCGTTGCAATTAACACTTGGGCACGATTTTGGAAAAGTTCCTTCATCCAATCTTTCTTCCCGCGTTTAAATCCGCCGCGGAATGGGACAGAAGAAATACCGTGTTGTTGTAAAAACCATTGTAAGTACATCTGTGATGCTCGGTATTCCGTGAAAATGACGACTTTATCGTCAATTTCTTTTATAAGCTCTAGAGCTTTAGTTGCTTTCGAGTTGAAAGGAATATGATTAATTTTGTCCATTAGCACATCGATATGTGGATCTTTTATATAATGTTCATTTTCTTTCTGTCTTTTTTCTACATGCTTTTTCAATGAATAGTAAACAGCCTCACGACTACTACACGCTTCCCGTTTTAAAGTTAACGATGAGAAAGCAGATGTGAAGGCGTCTTGTCCTCGCCAATTTTCGATATCATTATATAGAGCTTGTTCTTGTTCATTAAACTCAACAAAAATTGTACGTACATGTCTCTTCGGCCAATCGATACCGGTATTATGTCGTCTATTTCGCACCATTACTTTGTTAATGAGAGCTTTTAAGTCTTCATCTGATTCGGCTGAGCGATTTTTGGAAGCGTAATATTCTTCAAAGTTGGATTGATTGCCTAAATGTCCTGGCTTTAATAAAGAAACAAGGTTAAAAATTTCATCAATCTTATTTTGAACAGGAGTAGCGGTTAGTAATAAACAAAACTTCTTTTTTAATCGTTGTGCAAATTCATAGTTTTTTGTTTTATTATTTTTCAGTTTATGTGCTTCATCGATAATAATAAGGTCATATTCTAAGTTCAACACGATATCGCGATGTGGTGAACGTTTCGCAGTATCAATTGATGATACGATTACGTCAGCTTGTTCCCACGAGTAGCTTTTCTTTTGTGCTACAGCGGGAATGAAAAACTTTGTATTCAGCTCGTATGCCCATTGTGATACGAGAGAGGCTGGGACAAGTATAAGTACCTTTTTCACAAGCCCGCGGACCATGTATTCTTTCAAAATAAGTCCAGCTTCGATTGTTTTTCCAAGACCTACTTCATCTGCTAGAATCGCTTTACCATTCATTTGTTCAATCACATTTTGAGCGACTTCTAATTGATGCGGAAGCGGCGTGAAATGGGATAAATGTTTCGGTGCTTGTAGTCCATCAAAAGTAGGAACAAGTAACGATTTTTCTGTTTCATAAGCTAAGTGATATAAATCCCAGTTTGTCCAAGGACCATCTTCATCAATTCTATTTAAAAAATTGTTTTGCCACGTCCGATCTACGGAAATATCGACATTCATTACGACTCTCCCACCTTTTATAAACTAAAGTAATTATTTTTTAATGTATGATGATTTGCCTCAAAAGAAGGCATAATTATCGTTATTAAAGGCTATATGATAGACAATAATAAAGTATTAAATCTCAAAAGCTGTATTTATTGTGTTTTAACATAAAAAATTCTAAATTATTTTTTATGCTAGAATATTGATGAAATATAGCGAATGATGTTAGGATAATGGTGTGAAATGTGTGGAATCTTTCGTATTTTATCCAAGAAAGTGATTTTTTATTTACGCTTTCATAAAAAAATATAATGAGATTCCGTATATCCTATCTTTTCAGAATGAAAATGTTTAGAAAAAGGAAGCAACTTTTATTGATTTGTCAAAGCATAAGGGGGAGAGAGCATGATTACATTACAACGTACACCGTTATTTGATGTATACGCGAAGTATGGTGGGAAAACAATCGACTTCGGTGGTTGGGAATTACCAGTTCAATTTTCAAGCATTAAAGAAGAACACGAAGCTGTACGTACAGCTGCAGGTTTGTTCGACGTGTCTCATATGGGAGAAGTTGAAGTAAAAGGTGTAGATAGTTTAGCATTTTTACAACGTGTTGTTACAAATGACGTATCTACCTTAAAGGTAGGGGGCGCACAATATACAGCTATGTGCTACGAAAATGGTGGTACAGTAGATGATTTATTAATCTACAAACGTGGTGAAGAAGACTATTTATTAGTAATCAATGCATCAAATATAGAGAAAGATTACGAATGGTTAGCAAGTCATGTAATTGGCGATGCGACAGTAGTCAATGTTTCTAGTGAAGTTGCACAGCTTGCAATTCAAGGACCAAAAGCAGAAGGCATTTTACAAAAAGTTGTGTCAGAAGATTTGAAAGAAATTAAGTTCTTTAAATTTAAAAACAATATTCTTGTAGATGGAATTCCAGCACTTGTATCTCGTACAGGTTACACAGGTGAAGATGGATTCGAAATTTACTGTAAGAGTGAAGATGCTGCAAAACTTTGGGAGAAACTTCTTGAAGTTGGAGCAGAAGAGGGCTTAAAAGCATGTGGTTTAGGTGCTCGTGATACACTTCGATTCGAAGCAACATTACCACTTTATGGACAAGAATTATCAAAAGATATTACACCGATTGAGGCTGGAATTGGCTTTGCGGTAAAAACAAATAAAGAAGCAGACTTCTTTGGAAAAGCAACGTTAAAAGAGCAAAAAGAAAACGGTGCGCCTCGTAAATTAGTCGGCATCGAAGTAATCGAACGTGGAATTCCTCGTACGCATTACCCTGTATTTATTGGTGAAGAAAAAATTGGGGAAGTAACGAGTGGTACACAATCTCCAACGTTAAAGAAAAGCATTGGTTTAGCACTAATTGATGTAAAATACGCAGCAGTTGATACAGAAGTAGAAATTGAAATTCGTAATAAACGCGTCAAAGCAGTAGTTGTTCCAACACCATTTTACAAACGTTCAAAGTAACGGGGAGAGGGGTAGATTTCATGTTGCATCGTTATCTTCCAATGACAGAAGAAGACAAAAAAGAAATGTTACAAACGATCGGCGTTCAAACGATCGATGAATTATTCTCTGATATTCCAGAGAGTGTTCGTTTTAAAGGGGATTTAAAAATTAAAGAAGCAAAATCAGAGCCAGAGCTTTTAAAAGAGCTATCTCAAATGGCTAGTAAAAATGCTAACTTAAAAGAATACGCTTCTTTCTTAGGAGCAGGCGTATACGATCATTATGCTCCAGTAATTGTAGATCATGTTATTTCTCGCTCAGAATTTTATACAGCTTACACACCATACCAACCGGAAATTTCACAAGGGGAATTACAAGCAATCTTTGAATTCCAAACAATGATTTGTGAATTAACAGGAATGGATGTAGCAAACTCTTCTATGTATGACGGGGGTACAGCTTTAGCTGAAGCGGCAATGTTAGCAGCTGGCCATACTCGCAAAAAGAAAATTCTTGTATCTAGCGCGGTTCATCCAGAATCAAGAGCAGTACTTGAAACGTATGCAAAAGGTCAAAATCTTGAAGTTGTTGAAATTAATCATAAAGATGGTGTAACAGATTTAGACGTATTACAAAGTGAAGTAGATGATACAGTTGCTTGTGTAATCGTTCAATATCCAAACTTCTTTGGACAAGTTGAAAAATTAGCTGATATTGAAAAAATCGTTCATCAACAAAAATCATTATTTATCGTTTCTTCAAATCCATTATCATTAGGCGCATTAACACCACCAGGGAAATTTGGTGCTGATATTGTAATCGGTGATGCACAACCATTTGGTATCCCAACGCAGTTTGGTGGACCGCATTGTGGTTACTTTGCAACAACGAAAGCATTTATGCGTAAAATTCCAGGACGTCTTGTTGGACAAACTGTAGATTCAGATGGTAAACGTGGATTTGTATTAACGTTACAAGCACGTGAACAGCATATTCGCCGTGATAAAGCGACATCTAACATTTGTTCAAACCAAGCGTTAAATGCATTAGCAGCTTCTGTTGCAATGACGGCACTTGGCAAACAAGGTGTGAAAGAAATGGCACGTCAAAACATTTCTAAAGCACAATATGCAAAACGTCAATTTGAAGCGAAAGGCTTTACTGTAACATTTGCTGGACCATTCTTCAATGAGTTTGTTGTAGATTGCAAACGTCCAGTGAAAGAAGTAAACGATGCATTATTACAAAAGAATATTATCGGCGGTTACGATCTAGGCCGTGATTATAAAGAGCATGAAAACCATATGCTTGTAGCGGTAACTGAGCTTCGTACGAAAGAGGAAATTGACACACTTGTAAACGAAATGGGGGCTATCCAATGAAGAACCAAGACCAAGCACTTATCTTTGAAGTGACTAAAGAAGGACGCGTAGGATATAGCTTACCCAAATTAGATGTAGAAGAAGTGAAACTAGAAGATGTGTTTGAGAGCGATTATATTCGAGTAGAAGATGCAGAGCTACCAGAAGTATCTGAACTTGATATTATGCGCCACTATACAGCACTTTCAAACCGTAACCACGGTGTTGATTCTGGATTCTATCCACTTGGATCTTGTACGATGAAATATAATCCGAAAATTAATGAGAGTGTAGCTCGTTTCGCAGGATTTGCAAATATTCATCCACTGCAAGATGAAAAGACAGTACAAGGTGCAATGGAATTAATGTACGACTTACAAGAGCATTTAATCGAAATTACAGGTATGGATACTGTTACTTTACAACCAGCAGCTGGTGCACACGGAGAATGGACAGGTTTAATGTTAATTCGTGCATACCATGAAGCAAATGGTGATTTTAACCGTACGAAAGTAATTGTGCCTGACTCTGCTCACGGAACGAATCCAGCATCTGCAACTGTAGCTGGTTTTGAAACAATTACAGTAAAATCAAATGAAAATGGCCTTGTTGATTTAGAAGACTTAAAACGTGTTGTCAATGAAGAAACAGCAGCACTTATGTTAACAAATCCTAATACATTAGGTCTATTTGAAGAAAATATTTTAGAAATGGCAGAAATTGTCCATAATGCAGGCGGTAAATTATACTATGATGGTGCAAACTTAAATGCGGTATTAAGCCAAGCGCGCCCAGGAGATATGGGATTTGACGTTGTGCATTTAAACCTTCATAAAACATTTACAGGTCCTCACGGCGGTGGTGGCCCAGGTTCTGGTCCAGTAGGTGTGAAAGCTGATTTAATTCCGTACTTACCAAAACCGATTTTAGAAAAAACGGAAAATGGTTATCACTTCAACTACGACCGTCCAGAAGCAATTGGTCGTGTGAAGCCATTCTATGGTAACTTCGGAATTAACGTTCGTGCATACACGTATATTCGCTCTATGGGTCCAGATGGCTTGCGTGCAGTAACTGAGTATGCTGTATTAAATGCGAACTATATGATGAGAAGATTAGCACCATTCTACGATCTTCCATTCGATAGACATTGTAAGCATGAATTTGTATTATCAGGTCGTCGTCAAAAGAAACTTGGCGTACGTACATTAGATATTGCAAAACGTCTGCTTGATTTCGGTTACCATCCACCAACAATTTACTTCCCATTAAATGTGGAAGAATGTATTATGATTGAGCCGACAGAAACAGAATCAAAAGAAACATTAGATGGTTTCATTGATAAGATGATTCAAATCGCTAAAGAAGTAGAAGAAAATCCAGAAGTTGTACAAGAAGCACCGCATACGACAGTCATTAAACGTTTAGACGAAACGATGGCTGCACGTAAACCAGTTTTACGTTATGCAAAGCCAGCTCCTGTACAAGTTTGATTAGAATAACAAAAAAAGAACTCGCTGCGGCGGGTTCTTTTTTTGTATGGAGAATTTGTGCAGAAATAGTGAAGAAAATGTTAAAAAATTATATTTTTTGTTTCCTAATGGTGTAAAGGTGTAGTTTTATAGGTAGTTTTGTTGAAAAAGTCGGTTTGATAAAAGTATTTATTTTTGTTAGAATTTTATTGAAATTAAGAAGATGTGATGAGGCAAAAATTACTCATTTTATGTATATGTGAAAAAACGAGCAAGACGGGGGTGAAAGTGTGGGATATCGATGTTATAGAATGGTATACCATTTAGAAAATGGAGAAACAATTAAAGATGTAAAAGAATTTTGCTATCGAGACCAAGGGAAAGTGTTAGAAAGAGTAGCAAATCGTGTAATGGATAATAGAGAAGTGACGGCAATTGATAAACAAGGAACAATCATTTCAATAGCATGTGAGGACATTGTAAAGGTGGAACTTGATTACATAACAGAAAGTTAACCTTGAGTCATATCGAATTATTCGATAAAATAAACTGTTGAATGGTGAAGTGAGAAGAGAGGAGTTTATCATGGGTAGTACAAGACACTTTTATATGTTTATCTTAGCGTTTGTTCTTGTTGTGGCATTAACGATTTACTTAATCGTTGACAGCAGCTGGTACAACACAGTTCATCCGGCATTTCTTCTGTTTATGTATATAGGAATTGCAGTAGTAAGTTTCGGAATGAGAGACGAGATGTTAGATCGCTTTGAAAAGTGATACATATACGAAAGACCAACAGGGAAATGTTGGTCTTTTTTTCTTGGGGAAATTTCAAAAGGCACGTTCTTCAATAACGACAATACGAGAGCAGTAGTTTATAAAAAGAAACGCTATTTGGCACATCTTTTGGAGTATGTAATATAAAGCTGAAAATGATAACGAGAATGAGAAAGAAGAAAAATAAAAATAGGATCTGCTTATGTATAGAATTTTGCATATTATTCACTCCTTTTTTAGGTAGTATGTCCAAAAGAAAGGAGTGTATGAAGAATTTTAGGAGGGGAGAATGATGAACAAAAGAAAATGGTTATATAGAATAGGGGTACTTTTCGTTTCAATCGGTCTCATATTAGCAAATTTTTATTCAGACATACCATCACCGTTTCCTAATTTGCATAAAGGGATTGGTATAAGTATTGTCATAGTTGGTCTGTTTTGTCTTATTGCATCTAACTTTTATAGAAAATCTGAATGAATACAAAAAAGGACAGTTACTCTTTTTTAGAAGTACTGTCCTTTTTAAATAACTTATTCCATAGCTTGGCGATACTTCATATAATGACGATTGCAATGGAGGCGATAATGGACCAAACAATCGATATAATTTCAAGTGTCATGTTAGGAAAGAATGTGAGAATGGATAATACTTTATGAAACAATGATTCTATTATATGAAAACTTATTTGTAATAGAATGACAATCCCGAGTGTAATCCATGCTAACAGTTGATTCCCTTTTTCTTTCCACATGACATTCACCTCACGTTAGCTTAATAGTTTTAAGCCAACAGCGCCGCATAAAATGCAGCTTAAGAAAGCAAGACGACGCCAATCCGCTGATTCTCGGAAAATGAGAATGCCTAGAAGTGCACTTCCAGCAGTTCCGATTCCAGTCCAAATCGCGTAAGCAGTTCCCATCGGTAACGTGTTCATCGCAAGAGATAAGAAGAAGAAGCTTACGCCGAAGTTAGCGATTAAAATAACTTTTGGTGCCCAGCCTTTCTTTTCAGTGGCTACTTTCATAAAGAGTACACCAATAATTTCACAAATACCAGCTAGAATTAAAAATACCCAAGCCATTTTATGCAGCCTCCTTCGTTTCTTTTTCTTCTGTTACTCGTTTTAGACCAATTACTCCGAAGAAGATTAAACCGATTAATAAAACTTTTACAATAGAGAAAGGTTCTCCGAAGATGAAAATCTCTGTAAGAACGATTCCGCCAGCTCCGATTCCTGTGAAGACTGCATATACAGTGCCGACAGGTAAATCTTTATAAGCTCTAAATAATAAGACGAAACTAATTGTAATTAATAGAGCAACACCAGCCCACTCAAGTGGTGCCTCCGCTTTTTTTAGTCCAATCACCCAAAAGATTTCAATAATACCAGCGATGATTACATAAATCCATGCCATATGTCATTTCTCCTTCCTACCAGTCGTTAGGTAAAGTGCTTAAAAACGACGCATTGCAAAGGAGCAATCCGTCAGTTTGAAAGTCCGCGCCAAAATACTTTCCAAGAAGCGTCTAAACGTGTCTCAAAACGATTTAAACCTGCGTATAATAGTTCAACCATAAGACCATCGAGTAAGCATAGAAAAGCCTCTAAGGCGTCTTTTACTTCAATGTTATGCAGCTCATCTTGTTCGCTTGCTCTTTTAAATACAGGGAATAAAAGTTTTCCGACGTTTTCAATGTGTACATTTGCTTTATCAATAATTTGTTCGCGAAATGCATCAGGCGGAAAATAAGAAGTTCGTAACCAAAACATTGATTCTTCACTTTCACCAAATCGTTTTGCATACCCTTTTAATAATTTTAAAAGCAATTCTTCAGTGGACGAATTGGAAAAGCTTTCGATATCGCCTGTGAAGCTCTGCAAATCTTTTTGAAGAGCAGATTCTAAGCATATGAAATATAGCTCTTCTTTTCCTTTAAAGTGTGCGTAAATCGATGGTTTTTTAATCCCAACTTCTTGAGCAATATTTGCCAATGAAGTTCCTTCATAGCCGTAGCGTGCGAAATGAGAAAGTGCTACAGCTTTAATGCGGTTTGCTGTCATTTTCATCCCCTACCTACCGTTCGTTAGGTTAATTATATGAGATGAAAAATATAATGTCAATAGGTGAAGAGCTGAAAAAGAGCGTTATAGGTAACGCTCTTTTTAGACAGTCTCTCGCTTAATTAAATGGAATGAAAGCTCTTTTGCACTGCCGACAATTTGCTCGCTTTGAATCTGCTTATGGAATAAAGAAAAAGCATGTGAGCCCATTGCGAGACCGGGATGTTCAATTGTGGAAATTTCTAATGCCTTTGAAATTTCATGATTATCAAATCCAAGGATAGCAAGGTCTTCAGGTACTCGGATGCCATGTTTTCGAGCCTCTGTTAATAAACCAGCTGCAACTTGATCGTTCGCTGTGAAAATAGCAGTTGGACGATTTTTCATATTTAAAATACGATGGAGTATTTGTGCTCCGTCCTGCATTGTATAGCATTGGTGGAAAATCCATTCAGGATGCAACGTCTTCCCTTCGTTACAAAGTGTATCGGCGAACGCCTTTTCACGCTCCATGGAATTTACACTTGTTTTTCTCGCTAAACAAATTCCGATCTTTTCATGGCCTTTACTTAGTAAATAGGTAGTACCGAGACGAAAGCCTTCATAATGATCTACGTAGATGGATGAAATGAGGGGATGGTTCATTTTTTCACATGAAATAATAGGGGCAAATTTTGCGAAAGGTTCGATTTGTTCCCAAGAGCTCGTCCGGGAGCAAATAATCATCCCATCAAATTGTTTCATTTTCATCATTTCAAGAACACGAATTTCCTCAAGGCTATCGTAATTTGTTTGGCATAAATTAATGTGATACCCAGCTAATAATGCTTCGTTACCAATTCCTTCAATAATGGTACTGAAGTAGGGGAGGTTAATGAAAGGGAGCATAACGCCAATTGTATATGTTTTCCCTCTTATTAAATGGACAGCATTTATATTTTTTGCGTAGTTTAATTCTTCAACAGCATCTAGAACACGCTTACGCTTTTCTTCTTTTACGTAAGGGTGATTATTCAGGACACGAGAAACAGTTGATATCGATACACCAGCAGTTTTAGCAATTTGTTTTATATTGGCCATATGTATCACCTCTTTCTCTTATTATAAAGGGAAAATAATAAGAAAGAAAAAATCTTGACCTGAAAAGCTTTTCACAAACTATGGTATTAATAAGACTTCTTTTTATTCGCGTAACCTTTTCACTTGGGCGTAAGAATGATAGGGGTCTTTTTTGTTTGCAAAAAGTGTTGTCAAAATGTGTGAGAATAACGTGGAAAGTTTTCAAAGGTGTAGTTTGGTGACAAA
Organism: Bacillus sp. CH_48; assembly: GCF_038008465.1. Classification (NCBI taxonomy): domain Bacteria; kingdom Bacillati; phylum Bacillota; class Bacilli; order Caryophanales; family Bacillaceae; genus Bacillus; species Bacillus sp. CH_48. Next base: position 2,734,264 of record NZ_JBBOZF010000001.1, read on the forward strand.
GCGAATATGAAGAGCATATAAAGTGAAACTTTAATCAGTGGGCGCCATCCCCCACTGATTATTAGCCGGCACTAATCGGGCCGTTAGTGCGGGATCAACGCTTCGTTCGTTAAGAGAGCGGTATGAAAGGGCGGAAACAAATTGAAAAAAAGAATCATTTGTTTCGTGTTTTCTAGTTTTGTACTTAGTTCGTGTTCGTTTCAGCAAACGATGCAAGAAGAAAAACACTTTGTGGGAACAACAGGAGGAGCTATGGATCGTGTTACGGATCCTATTCCGCTAAAGGAAATTCCAAAATATTTTCCGGTGAAGTTTAAAGTTCCAACGTTTTTACCGTACGACATTATAAGTGATGTAAAGGGTGAAGTAAGAACGCTTGGGAAAAAGAAGGCTGTCTTAACGATTAAATATAAACAGCAGGAGCAAGGTAGAAATGAGTATATTGAGTTAAATGTCGCGAACTTTCCTTATAGTTTTCCGGATTTCGTGGAAGAGAAGCGATTTCAAGAACAAATGAAACTAAATAATGGAACGTCTGCTTATTTTAAAAATAAAGATGATTATGAACGTGGTGACGAATTTGCTACGCTTCTATGGAAAGAGAAAGGAATTGAATATCAGCTATTGTATCGGAATGTAGAAGAGAGCGATAAAGACACGATTAAGCAAAATTTATTATACATTGCGAATAAGATGAAATGAAAAAACTAGCTGATTTATTCAGCTAGTTTTTTGTATGTTATTATTTCTTTTTAATTTTGCCTGTCCAAGATTTAAATCCACCTTGTAATTGGTAGAAATCTTTGTAGCCTTGTTTTTTTAAGTATTGCGCTGCACGACCTGTACGGAATCCGCTTTGGCAATATAAGTAAACAGGTTGATCTTGACGAAGTTCTTTATGGCGAAGGCGAATTTGTGATAACGGAATGTTACGTGCACCTAAAATGTGCCCTGCGTTATATTCATCTGTTTCACGAATATCGATAAGCTGTGCTTTACGGTAGCCAGCGCGAAATTCTTCTTCTGTAAGAGTTTTAATTAATTTTTTCTGATAGAAGTACATCCATACAGTGTAGCCGATGAATGCTACGATTACGGCTAATAAAATAATCCAAGTTGTTGACACGATTCTATCGCTCCCTTTTTTCTTATCCTACTTTCAATATTATAATGCCCATATGTATTTATGCAACAGATTCATTTGCATATAAGAAGAAATTTCGTATTCTTTCACAAATTTTGTCGAATTTGGTAGACTAGAGAATGTGAAAAATACTTGGTTATATGAGGTGCAGGATGGGAAAAGAAAAATGGTGTTATATTAACTCTGGTCAATGTTCACCGGCATTTAATATGGCGTTAGATGAATGTTTATTAAATTGGCAAAGTGAAAAGAAAATGCCACCAACAATTCGTTTTTATGAATGGGAAGTACCAACATTAACAGTTGGATATTTTCAACGTGTTGAAAAAGATATTAATATGGATGTAGTTAACGAAAAGAAATATGGATTCGTTCGTCGTCAAACAGGCGGCAGGGGTGTACTACATGACAAAGAGTTAACGTATAGTGTTATTGTGTCTGAAGATCATCCGAATATGCCGAAAACAGTTACAGAAGCGTATCGTGTTATTTCGCAAGGCTTATTAGATGGTTTTAAGGCATTAGGGCTAGAAGCATATTATGCAGTTCCAAAAACAGAAGCAGATCGTGAAAATTTAAAAAATCCACGTTCAGGCGTATGTTTTGATGCACCATCTTGGTATGAAATTGTAGTGGAAGGAAGAAAAATTGCTGGTAGTGCTCAAACACGTCAAAAAGGTGTTATTTTACAGCATGGATCGATTCCATTAGAAATTGATTTAGATGAACTATATGATCTATTTTTATTCCCAAATGAACGTGTGAAGGAACGTATGAAAAGTATGTTTTCTTCTAAAGCGGTAGCAATTAATGAATTAACAGACCGTACATTTACGATAGAACAGTTAATTAAAGCGTTTGAAATTGGGTTTGAAAAAGGATTGGATGTAGAACTTGTTCCATATGAATTAACAGAAGAACAGTTACATGAAGTTCAAACGTTAGCGAAAGAGAAGTATGAAAGTAATGAGTGGAATTATAAAAAATAAGAGATGGCAATTGCCACCTCTTATTTTTTTATAGTAAATTAAGTACTTTTTCTACTTTGATTCCTTTATCTTGTAAAGAACGAAGGCGACTTACAACGTCCATAATTTCTTTGTCAAATGTAACGCTAATACCTTGGCTTTGTAGTTCTTCTTTTAAGCTTTCAATAGAATCATCTATGTCGATGCCAAGCTCATAATCTTGACAAACTTCAATTGTCTTTTTCACGAGTTTAACATAATTTTCTTGTAGTTTTGAATTTGTTTCAGTCAAAGCAGGCTGCTTCGGTTTTGCAGGAGCAACCGGTGCTGTTTCTTGCTTTGTAACTGGAGTAGGGACTACTTTTTTCACAGGTGCTGGAGTAGTTAGTTCTACAGCCGCTTCTACACTTACTGGCTTCGGTGTCGGTACCGGAGTAGGCTTAGGTGCCATAGCAGGTGTTTCCACACGCGTAACAGGCTTAGGAGCGGGTGGAATTGCTTTTGGAGCTTCTACAACTACTTCTTTTTTCGGCGCTGCTTCTACCTGTGTTTCTTCTTGCTCGGCAGCGTCTTTATTTTCTTTACTCCACATAACGCGTTCAATTTCTAGAGAAACATTGTTTTTGTTCATCGCTGTTAATGTAACTTTACCAACTTCAGCGTTTCCAGTGAAATCAACAATTTTATAAATAACACTCTTGTTCCAATCCACGTTTCCGCTCAAAAATAATTCTTCGTTACATTTCGGCGTTAAGCCCTCGATTTTAATTTCTGCGTTTACACCGTTTTCACTATATACCATAATTAGCGAAGCATTTACATCTTCGTCTGCTAACATTAGTTCACGTACCATTTTGCCGGTGCGTACTTGCGTTTTCTTCTTAACTGACATCTAATTTCTCCTCTCAAAAATTCAGTAATAATAAAAAAATCGTATAACGAAAAATAATTGCTCACGAAGATTTATGATACCGATAATAAAAGCATCACGTCAACAATTAACTTTAATTATTTTGCATTTTTCTTATTTTCTTTATGAAATTTTTCAATTTGTAAAATTAGACAGAAGAAAAACAGCCTTTTGAAGGGCTGTTAAAAATTTGATTTTTTGTATAGTAATTTATATAAAATAAAAAATAAGATAGCAATTAAGGCACTTTGCCAAAAGTTTAGATGGTAAATGAGATAAGGTTGCTTTTGGAAATAAATATTTAAGAATACAGCGGAACAAAATGGAGTAGCAAATGCGAATCCAAATAGAATTCTTCTTTTCCAATTCATTTTCTGATCAAAGGAGTAACGCTTTAATAAATATAAAATAAATAGTATACCTAGTATAATTATTGAAACAGACAAAGTAGTTCCAAGGATGCTAAAAGGCGGACTTGATAATGTATTGTTTTTTTCAAAGAGAAACATAAAAAATGAAATAATTGCATTTATGCCAAACTGTATAGCAAGAAGTAAGCTAATAGAAAATCCAATTAAAGAAGTTTTTTCTAACTTTGTTTGAGTTGGTAAAGCTGATATAAGTTCATCGCAATAAGATTGTAAATTATCTCCAAAGATGTCATAAGCGTTTTTATTTTCTGCTTGTGCTTCGATGAGGTGATCTAATATTTCTAGTAACAGTTCCTCCATTTGTTGCTCGGGTACGTTTGATATTCGAAGATATACTAACATATCACCATAAGCAGCCTCGTTTTCGGAAGTTAGAAGCTCACGTTTTTTATTATTCAATTCAATCATGTCTTGTGCATTCATCCCTATCACTCCCCCTGTAATAAGTTATTTACCGTAGTAGAAACCATTCCCCAGCTTTGTTTAAATTCTTCAAGTTGTTCTAACCCTTTATCGGTTACGTGATAATATTTTCGCTTTGGACCGAGTGAGGAAGCTTTTAATGTTCCTTCAATCAATTTTTCTTTTTGCATACGTAACAATAACGGATATATGCTTCCTTCGCTTACGAATGTAAAGCCGTGCTTATTTAATTTTGTACTCAGTTCATATCCGTACACTTCTTCTTGTGAAATAATGTATAGGATGCAACCTTCGAGCACACCTTTTAACATTTGGCTGTGCATGATTTCACCACCTTTTATTTAGGTAACTTGCGTTGCAAGGTAGCTGTTATCCAAATTATAACATTCAGTAACTTGCAAAGCAAGTTACTGAAGTGGAAAACTTTAATGCGTGTTAATTTTTCAATGCTTCCCATACTAACGAGAGGAGGGAAGCATATGAAACCATTTATGCCAAAACTCGTTTACTTTGAACCAAAGGCACTTGAATATCCACTTGGAAAAGAGCTTTATGAGAAGTTTACGAAGATGGGATTAGAAATTCGTGAAACGACATCACATAATCAAATTAGAAATTTGCCAGGAGAAAATGATTTGCAAAAGTATCGTAATGCAAAGGCTACACTTGTCGTTGGAGTGAGGAAGACGCTAAAGTTTGATACGTCAAAACCGTCAGCTGAATATGCAATTCCGCTCGCAACAGGGTGTATGGGACATTGTCATTATTGCTATTTGCAAACGACACTTGGGAGTAAGCCTTACGTTCGTGTGTATGTCAATCTTGATGAAATATTTGAGAAGGCAAAGCAATATATGGATGAAAGGGCACCTGAAATAACAAGATTTGAAGCAGCGTGTACATCAGACATTGTTGGAATTGATCATTTAACACATGCATTAAAGCGGGCGATTGAATTCATTGGAGAAAGTGAATATGGGCGCTTACGTTTCGTCACGAAATATTCGCACGTTGATCATTTATTAGATGCAAAGCATAATGGGAAAACTCGTTTTCGATTTAGTATAAATTCACGATATGTAATTAAAAATTTTGAACCAGGGACATCGCCGTTTGAGGAGCGAATAGAGGCTGCACGTAAAGTAGCAGGTGCGGGTTATCCACTTGGATTTATAGTTGCGCCGCTTTATATGCATGAAGGGTGGGAAGAAGGATACCGTGAACTATTTGAGCGACTGTACAATGCACTAAAAGATTTATCGATACCAAATTTAACATTTGAATTAATTCAACATCGCTTTACAAAACCGGCAAAAAAGGTCATTCAAGAGCGTTATCCGAAGACGAAACTTGAAATGGATGAAGAGAAGCGTAAATATAAATGGGGACGATACGGCATCGGAAAATACGTATATAAAAAAGATGAAGCAGCAGTATTGGAAGAAACGATAAGAGGTTATATAAATGAGTTTTTTCCTAATGCAGAAATACAATACTTTACTTAAGGGGAGTCTGTATGCAAATACAGATTCTTTTTTGTTTTATATATTTAGGCTCGTTTCCACCTTGTCACGTTATTCTTTCTGGTGTATCATTTTATTGATTGCTTCGTACGGAATAAGCAAAATGAACTTGGATGGAGGAAACCGATGCCTACCCCTAGTATGGAAGATTATATTGAACAAATTTATTTGTTGATTGATGAAAAGGGTTATGCCCGCGTATCTGATATTGCTGAAGCGCTTAGTGTACATCCATCCTCTGTAACAAAAATGGTGCAAAAATTAGACAAAGATGAATATCTAATTTATGAAAAATATAGAGGGCTTGTATTAACAACAAAAGGTAAAAAAATCGGAGAACGTCTCGTATATCGTCATGACTTGCTAGAGCAATTTATGCGTATTATCGGTGTGGATGAAGGTAAAATTTACAATGATGTAGAAGGAATTGAGCATCATTTAAGTTGGGAAGCGATTGATCGCATTGGTGATTTAGTGGAATACTTTGAACAAGATGCAGTCCGAGTGGAAACACTTCGCGGTGTTCAAAGAGCAAATGAAGAGAAAAGTAATTAAGGGGAACGTATGGCGTTTCCTTTTTTATTTCAATTCGAAAAGGATGGGAGAATTATGAAAGCAATTATTTTTGATTTTGATGGATTAATTGTGGACACAGAAACGATATGGTTTCACTCTTTCAGAGATGCTGTTCGTGAATACGGCGAAGAACTACCTTTAGAGGAATTTGCGAAATGCATTGGAACAACAGATGAGGTACTTTATGCATATTTAAATGATCAATTAAAAGAGAAGTTTAACAAAAGTGCATTAAAAGAAAAAGTGGCAACTTTACATAAAGAGAAAATGAAAATACCAAAAGCTCGTGACGGGGTAAAAGAATATTTAGAAGAAGCGAAAGAAATGGGATTAAAAATCGCACTAGCTTCTAGTTCGTCTAGAGAATGGGTTATTCATTTTTTAGAAGAGCTACAGATTCGAGATTATTTTGAAGTTATTAAAACGAGAGAAGATGTTGAGAAGGTAAAACCAGATCCAGCTCTTTATCGAATTGCAATAGAAGAATTAGGAATTAAGCCGTCTGAAGCTGTTGTGTTTGAAGATTCATTAAATGGATTGAGAGCAGCAATTGCAGCGGGATTAACGTGCGTTGTGGTACCTAATGATGTGACACGGAATTTACCATTTGAAAATCATCATCTTCGAATTGAAAGTATGAGAGAGAAAAGTTTAAAAGAAGTGCTTCAAAGTATAAAAAAAGACCGTATTTCCTAAAAGGAAGCACGGTCTTTCTTTTTGCTTTTTTTGCCTTCAATGACAGTTAAATGAGACTGTTTTCTTTTTCGTTTCAAAGTGGAAGAATTCCCTTTTTTACTTTTGTCATTAGAAGTATTTGACTTAAAGAAAGAATTGCCTAGGGGTGCTACATTTTGTTTCCCATGTTTGCGGTTCGATTGTTTTGCCGCACGCTTATATGAGCTTTGCGAATTTGCAGAACCACTGGAATTTGTAAACATCTTGTATAGCAAGTAAAAGATACCGACAACAAGTAACATGTACCCGATATTTCTTAATACACCCATGGGATTTGTAATAACAGATGAAACAAGGCCGAATATTGCCAATCCGATAATAAGCACAAATATAGCGAAAGTAAACGAACGACCGTTCATAAGGGACACCTCCTAAAAACGTATATTAAAATTAGTATATTAACGATGAGGAAAGGAGTTGAACACCATTTTTAAATAATTATTGTTTGTTCTCTAAACGTAATAATTCTTCAAACGATGCAATTGCTACTTCCACTTGATCATCCGTTGGTTCTTTCGTTGTTAATAGTTGTAGCCATAATCCAGGATATCCAAGTACGCGTAATACGGGAATATCTCGTAATCGATTTGTAAATTGCAATACTTCAAAAGAAATACCAAGTACAACTGGAATTAATAAAATTCTGTTTATAACTCGTGCCCAAAGAGGATCTGTAGGGACTAGGAAATAAACGAACATTCCAATAATGACTGTAAATATAATAAAGCTACTGCCGCATCTATAATGGAGACGAGTTTGCTTTTGAACGTTTTCTACAGTCAGAGGAAGGTCATTCTCATAAGCATTGATTACCTTATGCTCTGCACCGTGATACTGAAATACCCGCTTAATAAGTGGGGTTAAAGAAATAAAGTATATATAGCTCAATAATAGCATGAGCTTAATGACACTTTCGACAATGATTTGCCCAGTATGAGATGGGAAAATCGGTCTTGTTAATTCAGCTAATAGTGCAGGAACTGCTGTGAAAATGACTTTACCGAATATGAAAGATAAAACGCCAACAGCTGCAACTCCTAATACCATCGTTAATTTTGATTGTTCTTCTTTTTTATTAGCAATTTGTTCATCATCTTCTGGGTGGACGTCAAATCGTTCAGAAGCGAAGTTTAAATGCTTTGCTCCATTCGCACTTGCATCCACAATAGCGGCAATCCCTCGTAAAAATGGAATTTTTTTTAGGATAGATAATACTTTATTACGAACGCGTGGTAATCGATAAAATTCAATCGATTTATCTTTACGACGAACCGCTGTAACAGTATATTCTCTACCGCCAAACATAACTCCTTCTATGACCGCTTGCCCGCCATATATTTGTTTTGACTCTTCTGCCATGTTAACACCAACCTGTATTTGTTTCTCTCTTATGTAGAAAAAGAGGCAATTGTCATACTGGGTTCTGTCGTTTTGAAATAAGACAATCACCGAGTTTCCTTTATTTTATCGGCAAATACAAGTAGATGACAAGGGAAAATATTATGAGAGTCGGACATTTCTTATTCTTTTTATAGACAAATTTCGCAGGATTTAAACATGCTTCAAAATAGTTTCGGGCATACTATTGAGCGGAGGTGTCGATGTGAGTCAAGAACAATTAGGAACAAGGAATTTTGTGCAGATCGGTTTGTTTGGTGGAATCTTTTGGGGCGGGATATGGTATTTCCTTCATATATTTTCATTCACGGAGGCGGGACCGAATTATTTCCTTTTACCATTTGCGTTTGGAAGTTGGAAAGAGGGGGTATGGGGCAATGTGTCCGGAATAGTGTGTATGGGACTTCTTTCAATTTTGATTGCCTTTTTATATAAAGCATTTTTTGCAAAGTTTGAAGGGATTATTGCGGGAATTATTTATGGGCTATTTTGGTGGGCATTACTGTTTTTGGGGATGGGTTTAATGGCTCCTGTTATTAAAAGTGCGCTCCATTTGCCAAAAGAGACAATTGTAACGACAATATGTATTTTTATATTATATGGTGTGTTTATAGCATATTCTGTTTCTTATGCAGTAAATAGCAATAAAGTAGAACAAGAAGGGCAAGAGAAGACGAACTATTCAAATAAGTAACTCCTATGTTAAAATATTGTATAGATATTAATATTAAGGAGTTTTAAGAATATGAAAAAGTTACTCCTCGTAAACGGTCCTAACCTAAATCGCCTCGGTGTTCGTGAGGTAAATGTATATGGAAAGGGCACGCTAGCGACACTTGAAGCAGATATGAAGCAAGAAGCAGAAACAATGGGAGTGGAGTTAGAATGTTTCCAATCGAATCATGAAGGTGCCATTATCGACATTATTCATGAAGCGGAAGATATATATGAAGGGATCATTTTAAATCCGGGAGCATTTACGCATTATAGCTATGCGATTCGTGATGCCATTGCGAGCATTTCGATTCCTGTTATTGAAGTACATATTTCTAACATTCATCAGCGTGAATCATTCCGTCATGAATCTGTGACGGCAGCTGTTTGTGCAGGTCAAATTGTAGGATTTGGTTTTTATGGCTATAAGTTAGCGTTATTTGCATTAATGGAGAAATTGAGGGGGGCATAGAGTAATGGAGAAAATTGAAGGATTACGAAGTGCATTTGATGAGGCTGGCATTGACGGTATTTTGTTAACAAATGAACATAGTCGTAGATATATGGCTAACTTCACAGGAACAGCAGGCGTTGTTCTTATTTCAAAAGATCGTGCTCAATTTATTACAGATTTCCGTTACGTCGAGCAGGCAAGTAAACAAGCGGTTGGATATGAGGTTGTACAGCACGCAGGATTGATCATTGATGAAGTGGCAAAGCAAGTGAAAGAGCTTGGAATTCAAAAACTTGGTTTTGAGCAAGATACTCTTACATATAGTTCTTATTCAGTGCATAAGGAAGCGATTGATGCTGAATTTATCCCGACTTCTGGACTTGTAGAAAAGTTACGCTTGATAAAGACTGATTCAGAGATTAAGATATTAAAGGAAGCTGCACAGATTGCAGATGCTGCCTTTGAGCATATTCTATCATTCATTCGCCCGGGAGTATCTGAAATTGAAGTGTCAAATGAACTTGAATTTTTCATGAGAAAACAAGGAGCAACATCTTCTTCGTTTGATATTATCGTTGCTTCAGGTCTTCGTTCGGCATTACCGCACGGCGTGGCATCTGAAAAAGTGATAGAAACAGGAGATTTCGTTACATTAGACTTCGGCGCTTATTACAAAGGATATTGCTCTGATATTACTCGTACGATTGCAGTCGGTGAACCATCTGATAAATTAAAAGAAATTTATAATATCGTTTTAGAAGCACAACTACGTGGTGTGAACGGTATTAAAGCTGGTTTAACAGGTCGCGAGGCTGATGCGCTAACGCGTGACTACATAACGGAAAAAGGATATGGTGAATACTTTGGACACACTACTGGTCATGGAATAGGTCTTGAACTCCATGAAGCACCAGGTTTAGCGTTCCGTTCTGATACAGTACTTGAACCAGGTATGGCTGTAACAGTAGAGCCAGGTATTTATATTCCAGGTATTGGCGGCGTACGTATTGAAGATGATATCATTGTGACAAGTGAAGGTAATGAAGTAATTACGAAATCACCAAAAGAACTTATTATTTTGTAATACACAGGAGGATTTTTTTACATGATTTCAGTAAACGATTTTCGTACAGGTTTAACAATTTCAGTGGACAATGCCCTTTGGCAAGTACTTGATTTCCAACACGTAAAGCCAGGTAAAGGTGCTGCATTCGTTCGTTCTAAACTACGTAACATTCGCACAGGTTCTGTTCAAGAGAAAACATTCCGTGCAGGTGAGAAAGTAGAAAAAGCACACATCGAAAACCGTCGTATGCAATACTTATACGCAAGCGGTGAGGCTCACGTATTTATGGATAACGGAACTTATGAGCAAATCGAACTTGGTGAAAAACAAATCGAGCGTGAGCTTAAATTCCTAAAAGAAAACATGGAAGTAGCAATTATGACTTACCAAGGCGAAGTACTTGGTGTTGAACTTCCAAACACAGTTGAATTACAAGTTACAGAAACAGAGCCTGGTATTAAAGGTGATACTGCTTCTAACGTAACAAAACCAGCTACATTAGAAACTGGTCTTGTTGTACAAGTACCAATCTTCATTAACGAAGGCGAAATGCTTATCATCAACACTGGTGAAGGTAAATACGTTTCTCGTGCATAGTAAAAAAGCACTCGTGATAATTCACGAGTGCTTTTTTTATAGGAAATAGGGTAGATAGTAAATAACTGTTATTATAAAACTGACTAAAACAAGTGAAAGAGTACCCATAATAGATGGAGTCAAAACAATTTGAAATGGTTTTATTTCGCCAGTCTCAACGCCAGTTAATGTTTTACTTATTGCGTGATCTGTAATGTTATTTCTATGGTTACTCATAATAATTAACCACATAATTGCAAATATTGCTAAACTACCAAGGAAAAAGGTCTCTATAAATGACCAACCGACCAATAATGAAAAAAGATAAATAAGAGCTAATTCTACTACAACGGTTAAACTAACTTTCAATACCTTCATATTTTGCCACCTCATTCTGTAATTTCAACCAATTTAAAAAATTTTCACGTGACACGACATGCAGAGAGCAAGGTGACTTTACTTCTTTCTCTAGTGCAGCGTGTTCGTCTGGAAACTTGTTTTCCACATGCAATGAAATATAAGGTAGTTTTTCTTGTGCTTTTAAAGAGCGGATATTATTCGTTTTAGCACCAGCAAATACGTAGGAAAGTTGTAAGTCTAAAAAGGCGATTTTAAAGATTTCTTTTTTAGCAGCCTCGTTATAGCCTTTTCTCCAGTACGGATAGCCGAGCCAACTACCAATGTGAGATTGCTTTTTCTCATTATTAATATGTTTAAGTGTGGTGAGGCCAATTATTTCATTTTATTCATTCACAATCATTCTCGATAAGGATTTCTTTTGACGCTCTTCTTCTATTGCGAAAAGAAGAAATGTTTTCGTGTCTTCGATGTTTTCTACCGTTATCCCCAATGCATTTTTTATATGTGGATCACTTGATAGCTCGAAAATCACATTTGTATAGCATAAATCTAGTGGTAATAAAGTGACGTGCTGCATGGTTTAACCCCCTTTTAAACTAAATATACCATAATATACCATGAAATAATATGAATATTCAGATTGTAATTCAGACTTTAGAGAAAAATTATGTTTTTACTTCTGAAATAGACAACCTCTGCATATGGTTGTACAAATATATTCTTTTTTAGAATACGAAGTTAGTAACTGTTACGGGAGAAGGTGGAAGAATGAAACAGTGGCTAGCGGCAATGGAAACATCCGTGCTTGTTATGGGGGCACTTCGATTATTTTCAGGTAGTGCGGAGATATTTGCTGCTTTGCTTATGCTTTATGTGAATGATGCGAAGAAAGCGTTGTTTATAAATGGTATGTTGGCGTTTGTTGGACCTACCGTATTAATTTTAACAATGACAATTGGGATAGCGAGTGTAGCAAGTGAAATTTCTTTCTTGAAGCTCTTTTTTCTAGCGCTTGGAATTTGCTGTATTTTTATCGCATTACTGAAATAGTAAGTCGAGTATAGTGGGGAGAAGCCGATGAAAGAGGTATTAGAAGTTTTACCAAAAACGATGAAGTACTTAATTGAAGAATGTGAGCAATACGATGCTTTAGAGGAAATTCGTGTTCGAATTGGAAGACCGCTAGAGTGTATTGCACACGGAAAGGTGTTTTTTTATGACTATATCACTACTGCAGAGGATGCTATTTACTTATTGAATAAGTTAAGTCAATTCTCAATTTATACGATGGAAGAGGAATTAAAACGTGGGTATGTGACGCTTCGCGGGGGGCATAGAATCGGGTTAGCGGGAAAAGTCATTACAGAAAAAAGCGCAGTGAAAATGATTCGTGATGTCTCTTCCTTTAATATTCGTATTGCTCGTCAAAAAATAGGGATTGCTGAACCGCTTTTGCCATATTTGTATGAAAAAAGATGGTTAAACACGATGGTAATTGGCCCTCCGCAAACGGGAAAAACGACGCTTTTAAGAGATGTAGCACGTTGCATGAGTCAAGGGGTAAGTGCTTCGGAAATTCCTTCCTGTAAAGTGGGGATCGTTGATGAACGGTCAGAAATTGCCGGCTGTGTGAAAGGGATCCCGCAATATGATTTTGGTACCCGAGTCGATGTGTTAGACGCATGTCCAAAGGCAGAAGGAATGATGATGATGATTCGTTCTATGAGTCCTGATATTTTGATCGTAGATGAAATTGGTCGTAAAGAAGATAGTGAAGCAATTATGGAGGCAGTGCATGCAGGTGTTCAGCTTTTTATAAGCGCACACGGATTTTCCTATGAGGATGTTGTGAGACGTCCATCGCTCAAGGCAGTGCTAGAGCTTCGTATATTTGATAGGTTTGTGGAGTTGTCAAAAGCGAGGGGTCCAGGAACGGTTATGCAGGTGAAAGATAAATATGGAAAACCAGTGTTATCAAATAGAAAGGCTGAGGGCGTATGGTGAAAATATTTGGTGCAGTGTTAATCGTTGCGGTCAGCACCTTTTTCGGGTTTTCATACGCTAAAAGATACAGTGAAAGGCCGAGGCAACTTAGATTATTAAAATCAGCACTTCAATCATTAGAGGCAGAAATTATGTATGGACACACACCTTTATCAGAGGCTGCCGAGCGATTAGTTAAACAAATGCCGAAGCCATTAAATTGGATATTTCAAAGTTTCGCTAAAAAACTAGAAAGTGGAGAACAAACAGTAAGGGAAGCTTGGATAGATAGTTTGAAAGAGAATTGGAAGTTGACGGCGTTTCAACAAACCGAGTTTGAAATACTGCAGCAATTTGGTGAAACGCTCGGGCAACATGATCGTGAATCACAACAAAAACATATTCGCTTATGTATTACACATTTGGAGAGAGAAGAAGAGGAAGCAAAAGCTTTACAACTGCAATACGAGAAAATGATCAAGAGCTTAGGGGTACTAGCAGGGCTACTTATTGTAATTTTACTGCTATAGGGGGGAGAAAGGCGATGTCCATTGATGTTGGATTAATATTTCAAATCGCCGGAATCGGCATTGTTTTAGCTTTCATTCATACTGTACTAAAAGAATTGAAGCGTGAGGATATTGCAAATTGGGTTATCCTTGTCGGTTTTGTCGTCATTTTATTTCATGTCGCATTTTTAATTAATACGCTATTCGACAAGATTAAAAGTGTCTTTCTCTTCCAGTAAAGGAGGCGGTTCGAATCGAAATTATACAAATTGTCGGATTAGGCCTCGTTGCTACGTTTTTAGCTGCTGTTTTGAACCAGCATAAATCTAGCATTACATCTTTATTTATTGTGTTCGTAGGTAGCGTGATGTTTCTTATTTTAATTGATCAAATTCATGCTATTTTACAAATGATTGAGAGAGTAGCGAGTGAAGCGAAAGTTAGTAACGTCTATGTGGAAACGTTACTAAAGATTATTGGAATTGCTTATATTGCTGAGTTTGGAGCCCAAATTACAAAAGATGCTGGTCAAGGTGCCATCGCTTCGAAAATTGAACTTGCTGGGAAAATCCTCATTCTCGTTATGGCAATTCCTATTTTGACGGTTGTAATTGAAACTATTCTCGGATTTTTACCGACGGGATAAGGGGGAGTGAATGTTGAGGAGGTTTGGAGCTAAGCTGCTATTTGCTTGCTTCCTTTTCTTTTCTTTACCGGTTGTTGTACAAGCTTCTCCTGTAGAAACAAACGTCGTTGATCAACAATTGGATAAGCTCGGAATTGAAGATGTGAAGCAATTTTGGGACGGGCTTGTTATAAAATATGGAGGCTATTTGCCAGAGAGTCAAAAAGGGAGTTTTATGGAGTTTGTAAAGGGAGAAAAAGAATTCTCTCTAAAAGAGTGGATGATAGGGTTATTAAAATATTTATTTCATGAGCTTGCAGCTAATGGAAAACTGCTTGGCACACTTATTATGCTCACAATCTTTAGTGCATTGTTGCAATCACTGCAATCCGCTTTTTCAAAAAGTAGCGTAAGTAAAATTGCTGATGCTGTTGTATATATGGTACTTATTATTTTTGCTTTAAATAGTTTTTATGTCGTTATGACATATGCAAGAGAAACGATACAAACAATGATAGATTTTATATTAGCATTATTGCCAATTTTGCTGGCGCTTATAGCAACTGGCGGGGGGGTTGTATCTGTATCGTTTTTTCATCCGGTTATCATTTTCTTAATGAATACGAGTGGGCTTCTTATGAATTATATCGTTCTACCACTTTTATTACTGGCAACGATATTAAGTATTGTAAGTACAATGAGTGATCAATATAAAGTGACGAAATTGTCCAAGCTTCTGCAAAATGTTAGCGTTAGGATTATCGGTATTTTTTTAACGATTTTTTTAGGAGTATTATCTGTACAAGGAACAGCAACAGCTGTTGCTGATGGAATAGCTGTGAAAACTGCTAAATTTGTAACAGGAAACTTCATTCCAGTAGTTGGAAGGATGTTTACAGAAGCGGCAGATACTGTTATTAGCGCATCAGGATTATTGAAAAACACAGTCGGAATTATTGGGCTCGTCATTTTATGCTTAATTGTTGCCTTTCCAGCGATTCAAATTTTCTGTATCGCATTTATTTATAAATTCGCAGCAGCAGTATTGCAACCGGTTGGCAGCGGAGCAATTATTCAATGCTTAGACATTATTGGACGAAGCATCATTTACGTATTTGCTTGCTTAGCTATCGTATCATTTATGTTCTTTTTAAGTATTACAATTATTATTGCTGCGGGGAATATTACACTTATGATGCGGTAGGAGGTGAAGAGTATGCAATTTGTTACAGAGTGGATTAGAAATATTATCGTTTTTTTGCTCTTAGCGACAATGCTTCATCTTATTCTTCCAAATTCGAATTTGCAAAAATACGTTAAATTTGTTGTAAGTCTTTTGTTAGTTGTATTAATTTTAACGCCTCTTTTTAAATTATTGCAGACAGATGTAAATGAAGTAATTGCAAATTTTAATGAAGAAAAGTACGTAGCAGAAGGATCTGTAAAAAATTCAATAGATTCGAAGAAAAAAGAAATACAAGCTCTAACACGTGCATATAGTTTAGAAGAGATGGCTACCAAAATGAAAAAAGAAGTAGGAAAAGAGTTTGAGAAAAAGTATGGTATGACTGTCTCTGAAATACAAATAGTCGCAGCAGAAAATACAGAAGAAGTAAAGTCGGCGAAAGATATTCAATCTGTTGTTGTGACGTTGAAAGAAAAAGAACGCAGTAAAAATGATGCAATCGAAACAGTAAAGCCAATTGAAATTAATACGAAAGAGCCTCCAAAAAAAGTGGAAGAAACGAATGTGGAAATGAAAGATTTCTTTTCAAGCAGGTGGCAACTAGAGGGTAAACAAATCCAAGTTCAAATGGAAGGGAGGACAGGTAGAGTAAATGGACAATAAAGATAAAAATTCGAAGTTCTCATTTTTTCGAAACTTATTGAATGGGGATCAAAAAGAAAGCAACGAGAAGGGTAAAAAGGTAACACCTAAGTTTTTACTTGTCCTACTCATACTTGGAATTTTGCTTATGTTTTCTAGTAGTCTATTTTCAAGTGAAAAAGAAGAAGTACCTGTATTTAAAGAACAAAAAACTCAAAACCAAGAAAAAGACGTACCAACTTTCGGACAAAAAAATAATGATAGTATGTCAAATGTAGAAAAATATGAAAAAGCGTATGAACAAGAATTAAAAGCTGCTTTAGAAGAAATAGCAGGAGTAAAAGACGTAACGATTAAAGTGAATTTAGATTCATCTGAAGAAAAAATTTTAGAAAAAAATACAGTGAAACGCTCACAAACAACAGGTGAAACAGATAAAACAGGCGGTAAGAGAGAAGTAGAGGACGAGTCTCTTGATGAAAAGACTGTCATTATACGTGAAGGGGATAAAGAAACTCCTGTTGTTTTACGAACAGAGAAGCCGAAAGTACGTGGTGTTCTTGTCGTAGCAAAGGGAGTGGATAATATACAAGTTAAAGCAATGGTAAAAGAAGCTGTGATAAGGCTGCTAGATGTACCAGCCCATCGCGTTTCAGTTTCACCGAAAAATTGATAGGGAGGAAATAAAGTGTTAAAAAAACAAACAGTTTGGCTATTAACGATGTTAAGTTTAGTTGTTGTACTATCTGTGTATTACGTGACAACTCCTGACAAAATGAATACAGCATCGCCGGCAACAGGTGAAAAGATTGGACAAGAAAAACAAGGTACTGATAAAGCAGTAACAAACGAAGCACCTAAAGAAAACCCGAAAAAAGAAAATACAAGCAAGGAAACAACAAATAAAGAAACAGACAAAAAAGAAAATACTAAAAAAGAAACAAGTAAAAAAGAGGGTAATGTATCAGTTCAATCAAGTGATGAGAATTTCACAGCCTTACGTATGCAAATGGAAGATCAACGTAGTGAAGCGAAAGCAAAATTACAAGAAGTGATGAATTCTTCGAAATCTTCAGCAACAGAAAAGAGTAAAGCGAAAGATAACTTTGATGCAATCACTACAATGGAAACGAAGCAAGAATTACTTGAGACAGTAATTAAATCTCAAGGAGGATATCCAGATGCTCTTGTAAGAGCTGATGGTACAGATATTAGAGTAACGGTTAAAGCGGCAAAACATTCACAGAAAGAAGCAAATAAAATTATTCAACTTGTAAGAAGTGAAGGCGGATCAAAAGATGTAGGTGTGAAATTTGATCCACCAGCGAAATAAGTGAAACTTTAATCCGTAGGGGGTTTCCCTGCGGATTATTACCTTTTACTAAGCAAAGGGTATGCAAATAGTGGAATAGAGTATGTAAGTACGTGTGAATAGAAAAAAGCTATCATTTTCGATAGCTTTTTTCTATTTTGTCTTTGTAGTTATTTTTACTATGTTCAACTCGGAATGGAGAAACACGTTGTGAGTAAAAGATTAATGGTTCATGGTACTGATGATTACTTTTTCCGGATTTGACGTGGATGCAAAGAACACATGCCCAAACGATTACGGCAGGTAAAAAGAGGATGAGCCATATCATATTTCCACACCTCAGCACAATATATTTTCTACACTTTGAACATACTATTCTTATATGAAGGAATGATGAACGGCGTGTAAACAAAAATTAATATTTGGTAAAAATATGTTATTGACTATAGATGTGGTGAAGAGTGGAGAGGGAATGGCGTGTTTGCTATGTAACGTTTTGCAAAAATAGTGAATGTTTTTTTGAAGTGGTCTTGCCAATTTCGTGTGAAACTTGGTATTATTACTAGGTAATAATTTTTTTATTGGAATAATATTTTTTACAGGAGTTTCGATTTATTATAAAGAAATATAAATTGGAATGTTTAAAAAATTTATCGTAAAATGGAAATAGTAAATATTTCTATTAGTTAATGAAATATATTTTCTAATAGAATACATCGTATTTTTACAGTCAATCTAGTTTTGTGACGAGAATCTGTAAAAACGGGACAAACAAGAGTATGGGAGTGGATTTTACATGTTTAAAATTCAAGAAGTTCGTGAATTAATTAAATTAATTGATAGCTCTAATATTGATGAATTTGAATACAAAAAAGACGGTACAACAATCAAAATGAAAAAGCGTGGTAATGAAGTTGTTGCTGTGCAAGCACCTGCAGCAAAACAAGCTATGCAACCAGTAGCGCCTGTTGAAGTTGAAACGACAGTAGCAGCAGCGCAAGCAGAAGCACCAAAGCAAGAAGAGAAGAAAACTGTTCAAGATGAAAACCTACATAAGATTACCTCACCAATGGTAGGTACATTCTATTCTTCATCTTCACCTGATACACCTCCATATGTAAGTATTGGGGATAGAGTATCGAAAGATTCTATCGTATGTATTGTCGAGGCTATGAAGTTATTTAACGAAATTGATGCTGATGTAGAGGGCGAAATTGTTGAAATTCTTGTTAATAACGGACAGCTTGTTGAGTATGGACAACCGCTATTTCTTGTAAAAGCGTAATAAGGGAGTCTTTGTGATGATAAAAAAAGTATTAATAGCCAATCGTGGGGAAATTGCTGTACGAATTATTCGTGCTTGTAAAGAAATGGACATTGAAACAGTTGCAATTTATTCAGAAGCAGATAAAGAGTCACTTCACGTACAGATTGCAGATGAGGCGTATTGTGTAGGACCAACGATTTCGAAAGAAAGCTATTTAAATTTGACGAATATTATTAGCGTTGCGAAGTTAACAGGCTGCGATGCTATTCATCCGGGATACGGATTTTTAGCAGAGAATGCAGATTTCGCAGAGTTATGCCGTGAATGTAACTTGATTTTTATCGGTCCAAGTCCAGAAGCTATTTCAAAGATGGGCACAAAAGACGTTGCTCGTGATACAATGAAAGAAGCAGGGGTTCCGATTGTACCAGGTTCACAAGGGATTATTAAAAATACCGAAGAAGCGATCGAGCTTGCTAATCAAATTGGATATCCAGTCATTATTAAAGCGACTGCAGGTGGCGGCGGAAAAGGTATTCGTGTTGCACGCCATGAAGAAGAGCTTATAAAAGGAATTCAAATTACACAGCAAGAAGCTAGTACCGCTTTTGGGAACCCTGGTGTATACTTAGAAAAGTACGTTGAAGATTTCCGCCATGTTGAGATTCAAATAATGGCAGATACACACGGAAATGCCATTCATTTAGGAGAGCGTGATTGTACAATTCAGCGCCGTTTGCAAAAACTATTAGAAGAAAGTCCATCACCTGCACTTGATGAAGATATTCGCAAGCAGATGGGTGAAGCGGCAGTTAAAGCGGCGGTAGCGGTTGATTATACAGGTGCTGGTACGGTTGAGTTTATTTATGAATATAAAACGAAAACCTTTTATTTCATGGAGATGAATACGAGAATTCAGGTTGAGCATCCAGTTACTGAAATGGTAACGGGAATGGACTTAATTAAAGAACAAATTCTTGTTGCTTCAGGAGAAAAGTTATCGTTACAGCAAGAAGAAGTACAATTTAATGGTTGGGCAATTGAATGTCGAATTAATGCGGAAAACCCTGCCAAAAAATTCATGCCATCTCCAGGTAAAGTAGAAATGTACTTACCACCAGGAGGATTTGGTATTCGCGTCGATTCAGCTGTATATCCGGGATATTCAATCCCACCTTTCTATGATTCGATGGTTGCTAAATTAATTGTTCACGGAAAAACACGTGAAGAGGCAATTGCAAAAATGAAGCGCGCACTTAGTGAATTTGTCATTGAAGGCGTACATACAACAATCCCGTTCCATTTGCAATTGCTAGATCATCCTGATTTTGTAAAAGGTGAGTTTAATACGAAATTTTTGGAAGAGCATGAACTTGTGACGCAGTGATACATTAAAGGAGGTTTTTTTCATGGCTGAACATATGTTAGATATGGGTCAAGATACAACTCTTGGTAAAGTAGAAATTGCACCAGAAGTAATTGAAGTAATTGCAGGTATTGCAGCTGCTGAAGTAGAAGGTGTAGCGGCAATGCGCGGTAATTTTGCTACAGATGTTGTTGAGAAGTTAGGTAAGAAAAATCATGGTAAAGGTGTAAAGGTTGAATTAGCAAACGAAGATATTATCGTTGACCTTTATGTTGTAATGTATTTTGGTGTAGCAATTCCAGTTGTTGCTCAAAAGATTCAAGACAATATTCGCCAAGCGCTCTTTACAATGACAGGACTTGAGCCAAAAGAAGTGAATGTTCACATCGTTGGCGTAACATTCGAAACACAAAAAACAGAAATCGAACCAGTGTAAGAATGAAAAGGTGCCTAGTAACATAGGCATCTTTTTTATCGTTTCATTTCTTCACAAATTACAATCCTCTAATTATTATACTATTTCAAAAAATAAGAAATAAAAAAGAAAATGTGTCGTTTTTCCAAAAAACGTACATTGTGATAAGATATGGAACTTGAAGTTAATCTTTTTATTATTTTTCAGCCTTGTAACCCGTGTGTGAAACGATAAATTGTGTTATTATCATTGTATTATAAGGTTGGAAAATCAATGAAAACTGTAAGAGTAAGTGAATTGACGGCTTATAAATTATAATAATATAACAAAGTATAAGGAAAGACTTGAAGCATAAAGGAGAGTTACAATGAAACGTAGGACGGCTAGAGAAAGAGCAATGCAAGCATTATACCAAATGGATATTACAGGTGAATTAGAACCGAAAGTAGCAGTGGAAAACACGCTAGATGAAGGCGAAGAAACAAATGAGTTTCTAGAGTCACTTGTAGTAGGTTTTGTAGAAAATAAAGAAGCAATCGATGAAGCGATTCGTCAAAACTTAAAAAAGTGGAAGCTTGAGCGTATTAGTATTGTTGATCGCAGTATTTTACGTGTAGCTGTGTATGAAATGAAATACATGGAAGAAATTCCACACAACGTAACAATTAACGAAGCAATTGAAATTGCTAAAACATTTGGGGATGAGGAATCTCGTCGTTTTATTAACGGCGTTTTATCTAATATAAAAGATACACTGTAAATTCTTTAAGGGGGAATCTTAAAATGGTAGCAGTAATCATCAAAGGAAATGAAGTTGCGGAGAAAAAACGAGCACAATTAACAGAAGAAGTTGTGAAGTTGAAAGAGCAAGGGATTGTACCAGGATTAGCAGTTATTTTAGTTGGAGAAGATCCAGCATCTCGTTCTTATGTAAAAGGAAAAGAAAAAGGCTGTGAACAAGTAGGGATTTACTCAGAGCTAATTGAACTTCCTGAAACAATTACTGAGGAACGCTTGCTTGCTGAAATCGATCGCTTAAATGGCGATGACCGTATTAATGGCATATTAGTGCAATTACCTTTACCGAAACATATTGAAGAAAAAGCTATCATTGAAAGAATTTCACCAGAAAAGGATGTAGATGGATTTCACCCAATTAGCGTGGGACGTATGATGACGGGACAAGATACATTCCTTCCATGTACACCGCACGGTATTGTAGAATTAGTAAAAGAAACGAATCTTGATATTTCTGGAAAACATGTAGTAGTAATTGGAAGAAGTAATATTGTCGGTAAACCAGTGGGACAATTGTTCTTAAATGAAAATGCAACTGTCACATATTGTCATTCTAAGACGCAAAATATGAAAGAGTTATCGAAGTTAGCGGATATTTTAATCGTAGCTGTTGGACGACCTAAAATGATAACAGCGGATTATATTAAAGAAGGAGCGGTTGTAATTGACGTTGGTGTAAACCGTTTAGAAACAGGGAAACTTTGTGGTGATGTTGATTTTGACAACGTGTTAAATGTTGCGGGTTACATTACACCTGTGCCAAAGGGTGTTGGTCCAATGACAATCACAATGCTTCTTCATAATACTGTTGAATCTGCCAAACGTGCAGGTGTCGTTTGTAAATAATTTGAGTCGGCTATGAGGAGAGAGAAATGGAGAAGCAATATTTAACCGTTACAGCGTTAACACGCTATATAAAAACAAAAATAGAATATGATCCGCATTTGCAGTCTGTTTGGTTAAAAGGTGAAATTTCCAACTTTAAAAATCATAGCCGTGGCCACATGTATTTTACATTGAAAGATGAAAATGCAAGAATCGCAGCGGTTATGTTTGCGGGTCATAATCGTAATATTAAATTCAAACCTGAAAATGGGATGAAGGTACTCGTGAAAGGGAAAATCTCTGTTTACGAGGCGAGTGGTTCTTATCAAATTTATATTCAAGACATGCAGCCTGACGGAGTCGGAAATTTACATTTAGCGTACGAACAGTTAAAAGTTCGTTTAGAAGAAGAAGGACTTTTTTCTCAAGTTTATAAAAAAGCAATTCCTCCTTACGCTAAAACAATAGGTGTGATTACGTCGCCAACAGGAGCAGCGATTCGTGATATTATAACAACGATTAAACGTCGTTATCCAATTGGGAATGTTATTGTATTTCCGGTACTTGTACAAGGGGAGTCAGCGGCTCCCTCGATTGTACAAGCGATTCGTACAGCGAATGAAATGGGAGAGATAGATGTACTAATCGTTGGCCGTGGTGGAGGTTCTATTGAGGAATTATGGGCTTTCAATGAGGAAATGGTTGCAAGAGCAATCTTTAAGAGTGAAATTCCTATTATTTCGGCAGTAGGCCATGAAACGGATTTTACAATCGCAGATTTTGTTGCAGATTTACGCGCGCCAACACCGACTGCAGCAGCTGAGCTGGCAGCACCTAACATTATAGAGTTACAAGAAAAGGTATTGCAAAGAACTCTGAGATTGCAAAGAGCGATGAGAGAGTTAGTACATAAAAAAGAAGAAAAACTACAAGTGTTGCAAAAATCGTATGCGTTCCGTTATCCAAGACAAGTATATGAGCAAAAGGAAGAGCAATTAGATAGAGCGCTAGAACAGCTTGTTTTAGCGAAAGAGCGCTATATTGATAAAAAGGTGAATCAGTTAAAGCAACTTTCATTTTATTTAGAGAAGCACCACCCATCTCAAAAAATTATGCAAACAAAGGTAGCTGTTGAAACGTTGCAAAAGCAATTACAACGTGAAATGCAAACGTTACTTCAAACGAAAGAATTTGCCTTTGTAAGAGCTGCTCAAAAACTTGAAGCGTTAAGTCCGCTTAAAGTAATGATGAGAGGGTACGGGCTTGTATATGATGAAGAGAAGCAAGTGTTAAAAAGTGTGAAAGATGTAAGCCTTGGAGATGCTGTTTCAGTTCAATTACAAGATGGAATACTAGATTGTAGCGTATCAGGCATAGAGGAGCGTGAATTGAATAATGGAAAATAAATTAAGCTTTGAAGAGGCAATTTCGCAACTTGAGCATCTTGTTTCTAAGCTAGAACAAGGTGACGTACCGTTAGAAGAAGCGATTTCTTATTTTAAAGAGGGCATGGAATTATCTAAGCTTTGTGATGAGAAGTTGAAGAATGTACAAGAACAAATGGCAGTTATTCTTGGGGAAGATGGAGAGCTTGAACCGTTTACTGCTGTAGGAGATGAAGCATAGTGACGATTGCTTTTGATACTTTTTTGAAAGAAAGTAAAACTTTCGTAGAAGAGAAACTTGTAAGCTATGCAAATGAATTACAATGTCCAAATGTACTTCGTGAAGCGATGGCATATTCTTTGGAAGCGGGTGGAAAACGTCTCCGCCCGTTACTTTTGTTTGCAACATTACAAGCGTTTGGGAAAGAAAGAAATCTTGGAGTAGGTGCAGCTTGTGCTCTTGAAATGATTCATACATATTCTTTAGTTCATGATGATTTACCTTGTATGGATGATGATGATTTAAGAAGAGGAAAACCCACAAATCACAAAGTATTTGGTGAAGCGATGGCAGTTTTAGCAGGAGATGGCTTATTGACGTATGCTTTTCAAGTAATTATGGCATATGAGCAAAAAGAAATTTCTGCCGAAAAAAAAGTAAGACTTGTACTTGAACTTGCAAAAGCAGCAGGACCAGAAGGAATGGTTGGCGGACAAGTGGCAGATATGGAAGCTGAAGGGAAACGCCTTACGATTGATGAATTGGAGTACATCCATAAACATAAGACGGGAAAACTGCTTGAATTTGCTGTGCTTGCGGGTGCGATACTTTCTGATGCGACAGAAGAGCAAGAAGAAAAGTTGCTTACGTTTGCCAAATATATCGGTCTAGCTTTCCAAATTCGAGATGATATTTTAGATGTCGAAGGAACCGAAGAAGAGATTGGGAAACCGATTGGTAGTGATCTTTCTAACGAAAAGAGTACATATACGACGTTGTTTACTGTAGATAGAGCAAAGGATATTTTAGAAGAAACAATTGCAGAAGCAAAAGGTGCGATTAGCTCCTTGCAATTACAAGATGAATATTTACTATCTATTTGCGATTTAATTGCAAAACGTAATAACTAATATAACAGCGTTTTCATTTGTTGAGTCATTTATCATTTTATGATATAACTGTAGGAAAAGGTTTTTCTTTTCTTGTTATTGGCAAAAATATATGTAGATTACATTGCCGTTATCACTTCGTGTTAGCGGCTATTTTTTTCATCGCCTAAAGAAATATGGTTTATAATAGGATTAGGGCGCAATAGACTGGTTAATAGCGGGACAAGACGAAAAATAGAAAAGAGAATTTCTTGTTTTGTGTAAATGTTTTTTATAATATTTGACATGTTGACAGATTATGAAATGAAAGTGAGTGATCCATGTGGATCTAACGCAAATTCAAAACCCTAGTTTTTTGAAAGATATGTCTATCAGTGAACTAGAGGGATTGAGTGAGGATATTCGTAAGTTTTTAATTGAAGAGCTCTCTCAAACAGGTGGACATATTGCGCCTAATTTAGGTGTAGTAGAACTCACAATTGCTCTGCATAAATTATTTGATAGCCCGCAAGATAAATTTTTATGGGATGTAGGACATCAATCCTATGTACATAAAATTTTAACTGGACGCGCGAAAGAGTTTGGTACATTAAGGCAATATCAAGGCCTATGTGGTTTTCCGAAACGTTGTGAGAGTGAGCACGACGTATGGGAAACTGGTCATAGCTCGACATCGTTATCGGCTGCAATGGGAATGGCTCTGGCACGTGATTTAAAGAAAACGAAAGAATATGTTATACCAATTATTGGAGATGGTGCTTTAACAGGCGGAATGGCTTTAGAGGCATTGAACCATATTGGACATGAAAAGACAGATATGATTGTTATTTTGAATGATAATGAAATGTCAATTGCACCAAACGTTGGTGCGCTCCATAATGTACTTGGTCGTTTACGTACCGCAGGAAAATATCACTGGGTAAAAGATGAATTAGAGTATATATTAAAGAAAATCCCAGCAGTTGGCGGGAAAGTGGCTGCGACAGCAGAGAAAATAAAAGATAGTCTTAAATATTTACTAGTATCTGGTGTCTTTTTCGAAGAGTTAGGCTTTACATATTTAGGTCCAGTCGATGGGCATGATTATGAAAAGCTATTCGAAACGTTGCAATATGCAAAGAAAACAAAAGGCCCAGTGCTTGTTCACGTTATTACGAAAAAAGGAAAAGGTTATAAACCGGCCGAGAGTGACGTTATTGGAACTTGGCATGGAACAGGACCTTATAAAATTGAATCAGGTGACTTTGTTAAGCCGAAAGAAGTTGCACCAGCATGGAGTGCTGTTGTTAGTGAAACAGTACTTAAGCTAGCGAGAGCGGATGAGCGTATCGTAGCAATTACACCTGCAATGCCTGTTGGATCAAAACTTGAGAAATTCCAAAAAGAATTCCCAAATCGTATGATTGATGTAGGTATTGCAGAACAGCATGCTACAACGATGGCAGCAGGTATGGCAACGCAAGGAATGAAGCCATTCTTAGCAATTTATTCGACATTTCTACAAAGAGCATATGACCAAGTTGTTCATGATATATGCCGCCAAAATTTAAATGTTTTCATTGGAATAGATCGCTCAGGATTAGTAGGAGCAGATGGTGAAACGCATCAAGGCGTATTTGATATCTCATTCTTACGTCACTTGCCAAATATGGTGCTTATGATGCCGAAAGATGAAAATGAAGGGCAACATTTAGTTTATACGGCGATGCAATATGAAGATGGACCAATCGCATTGCGTTATGCGCGC
Source organism: Bacillus sp. CH_48 (assembly GCF_038008465.1). Classification (NCBI taxonomy): domain Bacteria; kingdom Bacillati; phylum Bacillota; class Bacilli; order Caryophanales; family Bacillaceae; genus Bacillus; species Bacillus sp. CH_48. The sequence continues at coordinate 2,760,712 of NZ_JBBOZF010000001.1, forward strand.
GGTAATGGACTTGGCGTTCATATGGATGAAGAATTAAAGGCGATTCCGATCGGTACGTGGGAGACGTTAAAAGAGGGTACACAAGCAGCTATTTTAACGTTTGGTACGACAATACCAATGGCGATGGAAGCCGCTGAGCGTCTTGAAAAAGCTGGAGTTTCAGTGAAAGTAGTGAATGCTCGCTTTATTAAACCAATGGATGAAGCATATTTACATGATCTTCTAGGAAAGAATATACCGATTTTAACGATTGAAGAAGCTTGTTTAATTGGTGGTTTTGGAACAGGAGTAGTTGAATTTGCATCTGAAAATGGTTACCATAGTGCATTAGTTGAACGAATGGGTATTCCAGACCGCTTCATAGAGCACGGAAGTGTAACAAAATTATTAGAAGAAATTGGTTTAACGACAGATGCTGTCGTAGACCGTATTCATACAATGATTCCATCAAAACAAAAAAGGGCGTAACAAATGAGCGTAAAAAAAGAAAGAGTAGATGTACTATTAGTAGAGCGAGGACTTATAGAAACGCGTGAGAAAGCAAAGCGCGCCATTATGGCGGGACTCGTATATGCAAATGAAATGAGACTTGATAAGCCAGGAGAGAAAATCTCGCAAGATACTGAGATTACGGTGAAGGGACAAGTTATGCCGTATGTAAGTCGTGGTGGTTATAAACTTGAAAAGGCATTAGAGACATTTCATCTTGATTTACAAGATAAAGTTATGATAGATATTGGTTCATCAACTGGTGGCTTTACAGATTGTGCGCTTCAAAATGGAGCGAAATTATCTTATGCATTAGATGTAGGATACAATCAACTAGCGTGGAAATTACGTCAAGATGAGCGTGTTGTTGTAATGGAACGAACAAATTTCCGTTACGTGACACCAGCAGACTTAGAACGTGGTTTACCTCAATTTGCAAGTATTGATGTTTCATTTATATCATTAAAGCTTATACTGCCAGTTTTAAAAACAATGCTTATGCCTAACGGAGATGTAGCGGCGTTAATTAAACCACAGTTTGAAGCTGGAAGAGAGCAAGTTGGGAAAAAAGGTATCGTTCGTGATAGAAAAGTACATGAAGCTGTTGTAGAAATGATTGTCGAGTTTGCTTTAAAAGAAGGCTATGATGTGGAAGGTTTAACATTTTCACCAATTACGGGTGGAGACGGTAATATTGAATTTTTAATTCATCTGAAATGGCATGGTGAACGTGAGAATGGCGAAAATCATTCTCCGATTTCTATAGAGCAAGTTGTTACAGAAGCGCATGACGTTCTAAAACAAAAAGGGAAAGGGGAATAACATATGTTGTTCCTCTTTTTGCTGTAATTGTATAATGATTGTAAAAACAATTGTGTACAAGAAACGAATTATAAGTTAACATAAATAAGTGAAGTATACCAATGTTTAAACTATGGTAAGAGATAGTGTGAGGTGCAAATGTATGAATAAAGGTCAGCGCCATATTAAAATCAGGGAAATTATTGCAAACAAAGAAATTGAAACACAAGATGAATTAGTTGATATTTTACGTAATGAGGGATTTAATGTAACGCAAGCAACAGTATCGCGCGATATTAAAGAACTGCACTTAGTGAAGGTGCCATTACATGATGGGCGCTATAAATATAGCTTGCCAGCAGATCAACGATTTAACCCGTTACAAAAATTAAAACGAAATCTAGTGGATTCATTTGTAAAATTAGACACGGCAGGACATATGCTTGTGCTAAAAACATTGCCTGGTAACGCTCATTCACTTGGAGCACTTATTGATCATTTAGAGTGGGATGAGATCATCGGAACCATCTGTGGTGATGATACTTGCTTAATTATTTGCCGTACACCTGACGATACAGGTGTTGTCTCTGATCGTTTCTTAAATATGTTGTAACAAAAAATCTTGTTTGCTTTCCATCGTAAAGTGGAAAGTGAACAAGATATTTTTATTGGTTAAAAATATGAATTTTCAATTGTAATATAATATTTTGTTTGCATAAAGTTAGAAAATAGATGGATTGACCCGTAAAACAAATGTTTGGTACAATGAAGCGGGTTAGAAGAGTATATACATACAAATATATAACATGATTATTTGAATGAAGAACTGAGAAAATCCTTTAGTAAGGGATTATTTTATAACGAGGTGAATGGGGCATTGTTATCGGAATTATCGATTAGAAACTTTGCTATTATTGAAGCATTAAATATTTCTTTTCAAAAAGGTTTAACGGTTTTAAGCGGTGAAACAGGGGCCGGAAAATCGATTATTATTGATGCGATTAGTTTACTTGTAGGTGGCCGTGGATCAGCAGAATTTGTTCGATATGGAACAGAAAAGGCTGAGATTGAAGGGCTATTTTATGTTGAAGATGAGAAGCATCCATGTATTGAAAAGGCAGAAGAGTTAGATATAGAAATAGAAGATGGCATGATTATTTTAAAGCGTGATATTGCTGCGAACGGAAAGAGTGTATGTCGTGTAAATGGGAAGCTTGTTACACTTAGCATATTAAAAGAAATTGGGAAATCACTTGTTGATATTCATGGACAGCACGAAACGCAAGATTTAATGAATGAAGAACGACATCTGTTTATGCTTGATCACTTTGATGGGGATCGAATCGTTAAACAATTAGACATATATCAAAATGTATACGCTGACTATGAAAAATTAAAAAAACAATTGAAATCGTTAAGTGAAAATGAACAACAAATGGCACATCGCTTAGATTTAATTCAATTTCAGCATGAAGAAATTCGCAAGGCAGATTTAAAGATGGATGAAGAAAATGAATTAACTGAGGAACGATTGCAAATTTCTAATTTTGAAAAGATTTATAAAGCGTTAGGTGATGCATATCGTTCGTTAAGTGCCGACGGACAAGGGTTAGATAATGTAAGAAGTGCAATGGGACAAATGGAAAGTATTACACATTTAGATGAAATGTATCAAGAGAATTATGATTCAATTGCAAATAGCTATTACTTATTAGAAGAGGTTGCCTATCAACTGAGAGAAAAGCTCGATATGATGGAATATGATCCAAATCGTTTAGATGAAATCGAAACACGTTTGAATGAAATTCGTATGCTAAAGAGAAAATATGGAAATACTGTAGAAGAGATTTTAGCGTATGCAGATAAAATTGAACAGGAAATTTTTACAATTGAAAATAAAGACGTTCATATTGAAACGACGAAGAAACAGTTGAAGGAATTAGAGAGTGTTATTCTGAAAGAAGCAACGTTGTTAAGTAATATGCGTCATGAGCTTGCAGAACATCTTACAAATGCAATTCATCAGGAATTAAAAGAATTATATATGGAAAAAACGAAATTTGAAGTGCGAATTATGAAGAGAGCAGGAAATGCAGAAGAACCCCTTGTGGAAGGTGCACCGGTAAGACTTACGGTGGATGGTTACGATCATGTGGAATTTTATATTTCAACGAACCCAGGAGAGCCGCTAAAACCACTTTCAAAGGTTGCTTCTGGCGGAGAGTTATCTCGTATTATTTTAGCTTTAAAAAGCATTTTTTCTAAGCATCAAGGGGTTGCATCTGTTATTTTTGATGAAGTGGATACGGGTGTAAGTGGCCGAGTCGCACAGGCTATTGCGGAAAAAATTTATCGAGTATCAGTAAACTCGCAAGTACTTTGTATTACGCACTTACCTCAAGTAGCTTCAATGGCGGATTCACATTTATTTATTCGAAAACAAGTAGCGAATGATCGGACAATTACATCAGTTACTGTTTTAACTATGGAGGATAAAGTAACAGAAATAGCTCGAATGATTTCTGGTGTAGAAATCACAGATTTAACGACAGAGCATGCGAAAGAATTACTTACGCAAGCGCATCATTTTAAACAGACAGCAGAGGCTATCCAGTAATGGATAGCTTTTTTTCTCAAATGACGATTTCTTAATTCTTCCGGTTATAAATAATGCACTGCAAGGAGAGATTAAAAAGTGAAGCCAAGAGGCTGAATGTGGGGTAGGAGCGAGGAGAGTGAACAAGTTGAAATTAGAAAAATTTCGAAAAATAATAGGTCTTTGTCTCCTTGTTTCTTTAGTTTTTATTGGATGTTTTAAACCGCTTCGAACGTTTATTTCATCACCGAAACAACTTGTTGTTTTTGAAGGACAACAATCAGAAATATCATCATTACCAGTTTTCAAAGCTTCATCCACAAATCGTCATGTATTTACAGTGAGTTCGAATGAACAAAAACAAGGACTTATGGTAAATTCTCATCAAAATGGTGAAGCTGATATGGTATTTCAGCTTGCTGGTTTTCCAGTGAAAAAAGTAAATGTGAAAGTGTTAAAAGATTTTAAAGTAATTCCAGGTGGACAATCAATTGGTGTGAAATTAAATACAAAAGGTGTACTTGTTGTAGGCCATCATTTAATTCAAACTGAAAAGGGTAAAATATCTCCTGGTGAAACAGCAGGTGTACAAATTGGAGATATGATTACTGAAATTAATGGTAAAACAATTGAAAGAATGAGTGATGTAGCACCGTTTATTCATAATAGTGGAGAAACAGGTGAACCGCTTAATCTTGTATTGTTAAGAGATGGAAAATATATTCGTACGAAGCTAACTCCACAAAAAGACAACGGTGAATCGTCTTATCGAATTGGCTTGTATATCCGTGATTCGGCAGCTGGAATTGGAACGATGACATTTGTTCATCCAGATTCTATGAAATACGGGGCACTTGGTCATGTTATTTCTGATAATGATACGAAAAAGCCGATTCAAGTCGAAGATGGACAAATTATGCGCTCGACAGTCACATCAATTGAAAGAGGTAGTCATGGGAATCCAGGGGAGAAATTAGCAAGATTCTCACCAGATCGTGAAGTGATTGGCAATATTACAATTAATAGTCCATATGGTATTTTTGGCAAATTAAATACGAATATGAAAAACGGTATAATGGATAAAGCGATGCCTATCGCATTATCTCATCAAGTAAAAGAAGGACCGGCAAAAATATTAACAGTTATTGATCAAGATAAAGTAGAAGCGTTTGATATTGAAGTTGTTAGTACAGTGCAACAAAAATTCCCAGCCACAAAGGGTATGGTAATAAAAGTAACAGATAAACGTCTATTAGCGAAAACGGGCGGTATCGTACAAGGGATGAGCGGAAGTCCAATTGTACAAAATGGAAAAGTAATTGGTGCTGTTACGCATGTATTTGTAAATGATCCAACATCAGGATATGGTGTTCATATTGAATGGATGTTACATCAAGCTGGAATTAATATTTATGATCAAGAGAAAAAAGCGAGCTAATATATATATTAGCTCGCTTTTTCTGTTGAAAAATTCGTTGAAATTTTGTAAAAGCTCCGCAAGAGGTGTTTTTTGTTGTAAAATAAAAGAAAAGGGTTGAACGTTTCGTTGTATTTCTATGATGGAATGTGTTGCGAAAGGGAATAAATGAACGATAAACATATTTTTTTGTGATTTTATCGGAAAGTAAGAAACTTTAAAAGGGAATTTTCACACAATTGTCGAACAATTCATGTAGCCTAGAAGGATACACATGTCGGAGAATCGATTCGGTAAGGGAGGAAAAGCTGTGGAGAAAATTAAAGTATGTCTTGTGGATGATAATAAAGAACTAGTATCAATGTTAGAGAGCTATGTAGCTGCTCAAGATGATATGGAAGTAATCGGTACTGCTTATAATGGTCAAGAGTGTTTAAACTTATTAGCAGATAAGCAACCTGATGTACTCGTTTTAGACATTATTATGCCACACTTAGATGGTTTAGCTGTATTGGAAAAAATGCGACATATTGAAAGGTTAAAACAGCCTAGCGTAATTATGTTGACAGCATTCGGGCAAGAAGATGTGACGAAAAAAGCAGTTGACTTAGGTGCCTCATATTTCATATTAAAACCATTTGATATGGAGAATTTAACGAGTCATATTCGTCAAGTGAGTGGTAAAGCAAACGCTATGATTAAACGTCCACTACCATCATTCCGATCAGCAACAACAGTAGATGGAAAACCGAAAAACTTAGATGCGAGTATTACGAGTATCATTCATGAAATTGGTGTACCCGCTCATATTAAAGGATATATGTATTTACGAGAAGCAATCTCCATGGTATACAACGATATCGAATTATTAGGATCGATTACGAAAGTATTGTATCCAGATATCGCAAAGAAATATAATACAACAGCAAGCCGTGTGGAGCGCGCAATTCGTCACGCGATTGAAGTAGCGTGGAGCCGTGGGAATATTGATTCTATTTCGTCCTTATTCGGTTATACAGTATCCATGTCAAAAGCAAAACCTACGAATTCTGAGTTTATCGCAATGGTTGCGGATAAGCTGAGACTTGAACATAAAGCTAGCTGAGAGTAGAAGTAGAAAAGGGTTTTTGTTTTAGTAAAACCGATGCATGCTGGAACTCTATACTCGACAGTAATTTTAAAACTAATAAACTTTTTAATGAAAGACCAATGAATGTTATAATTCGTTGGTTTTTTTATTTTGTTTAGAAAAAGAGATTATTTGATATTATGGAAAATAAAACCTATTTTTAGTAATATTACATGTAAGTGAGTTTTTTTATAAGACAATTAAATAGATATAGATAGGGGGAAGGGGAATGAAAAATAAAATTTCAACTTGGCTAGGAATAGTAGCAGCTATGGGAGTTCTTGCTATTGCAGTTACATTTGGGATGTTAGAACTTGCCGATAATCCAGTAGATAAAGAAGTGAGCGCTCAAATAGATAAAAAAGAAGACCAAACAATAGTAGGTAGAGAGGTAGATGGGGTCTTTGTTGATGTGTATGTTACTGAAAATTCTACTGAAAGAGAAGTCATTACAGCGATGCATCGCATGACTCATCAAAAAGTGGTGGCAGAACGAAAATCGGGCTCTATCCCAATGATTCAAAATAATGCTAAAAAATTAAAAGAAATCATAAATAAGAGTAGCTTTTCGAAGAAAAATGAGCTATTAGCAATTGCTAATAGATGGGCACAAAAAGATTTTAGTAAAATTGTAGAAGATCACAATTATTTCTCGGATGTTCAAGAAGATAACGTTTGTAAAGCAACTAGAGCGATGGATGCGGTAGAAGAGCAACATTATATTTTAACTACATTCGGGGAGGAAAAAGCGAAAGAACTATACGAATCAGGGGATGCTCCGCACGTTCAATAAAAAATAATATAAAGGGCTTCTAGTTTTTTATGATCGTGTTTAAGGACGCAATGGGGGCTTATAAATAAATAGTCTGCTTTCTTTATGATTTGTAACAAAAATAATAAAGGAACGGCTAAATCGCATCGTAGCACATCTGTTAAAGGATTTTAGCAGGGAAGTCATCCGTGATATAATAGAAAATAATAAAAAGCCCTGCAAAACAGGACTGTATTATTCTTCGTCTTTATTTTGTTTTTCTAATTCAACTAGCTTTTGAATTAAAATGTGTTGCGGCATATGCATGAGTTGTTCAAGTGGAACACCTAGTGCTTTTGATAAGCGGACTGCAGTATCTGGAGAAATTTGCAATGGTCTCATAGAAGTACCTCCTTTTTCGTATAGTATAGCATAAGATTGGGGGAGTGAGGATGACTCTTATATTTGCGCATCGTGGTGCGGCTGGAACGTACCCAGAAAATACAATGCTTTCATTTGAAGCGGCTGAGTCTTTTAGAGCGGATGGAATTGAACTTGATGTTCAATTAACGAAAGATGGAAAAGTTGTCGTCATTCATGATGAAACGGTGGACCGGACTACAAATGGAAAAGGTGCGGTTCGGAATTATGTATATGAGGACTTATGTAAGTTAGATGCAAGTTATAAATTTGGTGATAAAGTAGGTTTTTGTAAAATACCACTTTTAGAAGAGGTATTAGAGTGGCTTGAACAAACGAGTTTGCTACTTAATATTGAACTTAAAAATAATAAAATTCCATATAGAGGTTTAGAGGAAGAAGTTATAACGCTTGTACGGAAATTTAGTTTAGAGGATCGCGTTGTATTTTCTTCGTTTAATCACTACAGTATGAAACGGTGCCATATGATGGCTCCTGATATTCAAACTGCAATTTTATATCGCGAAGGTTTGCATAGTCCGTGGGCATACGCGAAAAAAATGGGGGCTACAGCAGTACATCCGAATTATCGTTACCTTCAAGATGCTATTGCTGAACTAACGATGGAAAGTGGTGTAGAGGTTCGCCCTTATACAATTAATGAAGAAACGCTTATGCGTAAATATTTTGATATGAATATATCGGCGATTATTACTGATTACCCTGAAACGGCAAGAACGTTATTGCCGATAAAAAAATGAGACCGCGTGTAACGGTCTCATTTTTTTATTTATAAATAGTGGGGCATTCCTATCTTCTGAAGCGAGCTTGTACTTTATTTCGTTTACGATCTCGGTGTACGACGAAGCCACCAAAAATATAAAACCCGAGCCCGAAGCAGAGAGCGCCGATTAAAAATTGTAACCACAGTATAGAGATTGGTGGAAATAGAATCCCGAATACAGTATCTCTCATTAACTTTATACCAAACACAGCTAATGAAATAGGGATGAGTGCTAATGATAGAGCAAGGTAACGCTGCATATAAACGCTCCTTTTCAGATTATTTTGTTTATTTTAATGATGTTATATGAAAAGGGGGTTTGTCAAGAGGGGGTTGAACGAGTAAGATAAGGGTGTGAAAAAATTTGCAGAGTTACTTCGAGAGGAAGTGTAATATATGAAACAAAAAGTATTAATTGTTGGTGCAGGTGAAGGCGGGAGCGCACTGCTGAATCTGTTATATAGTTCGAATATATTTCAAATTATAGGGATTATTGATATAAATCCGTTGGCAAAAGGATTACAAATTGCTAAGGAATATGGAATTGCAATTGGAGAAAGTGTAACTCCATTTCTTTCTATGCATATCGATGTAATATTTGATATGACAGGTGAAGATGATGTACATAAAGTTTTATTGGAAAAAAAGAAAAAAGACACTCTTCTTATACCAGGTGATATTGCAAAAATTGTTACAGGATTAGCGCATGAGAAGGAAGGGTTAATTGGGCGGTTAGAGGAACAAACGCAACAAGGAGAATTAATTTTAAATTCTACGCATGACGGCATGATCGTAATTGATCAAGAGGGACAAGTTCGTCTTTTTAATAAAAGTGCAGAGCGTATTATCGGATATAAAAAAGAAGAGGCGATAGGAAAATATATTTTAGAAGTTATTCCGACTAGTAAATTACTTCGCATTATACGTACGAAACAAATAGAAGTAAATTATGAACTAACATTAGAGAATGGAAAGAAAATTATTACAACGCGTATACCGATATTAAAAGAGGGCGGAGAGGTACAAGGGGCATTTGCAATTTTTAAAGATATAACAGAAGTTGTAGATTTAGCGGAAGAAGTTACAGACTTAAAAGAAATTCAAACACTATTAGAGGCGATTATTAACTCATCTGAAGAAGCGATTTCGGTTGTGGATGAAAAAGGAAGAGGTTTAGTCATTAACCCGGCATATACGAAATTAACGGGTTTAACAGAAGAAGATATTATTGGGAAGCCTGCTACAACTGATATTGTAGAAGGCGAAAGTATGCATATGAAAGTACTTCGAACGCGTCGTGCGGTGCGCGGAATACATATGAAGATTGGGCAAAAAAAGCGCGATGTAATTGTAAACGTAGCGCCAGTTATTGTGGATGGAATATTGAAAGGAAGCGTCGGCGTTATCCGTGACGTGTCGGAAATTCAAAAGTTAACAAATGAATTGAATAGAGCGAGGCAAATCATTCGCACATTAGAAGCGAAATATTCTTTTGATGATATTGTCGGAAATTCAGATGAAACAACTGCAGCTATCGAACAGGCGAAGCTAGGAGCGAATACACCGGCAACGGTACTGTTACGCGGTGAATCTGGGACTGGTAAAGAATTGTTTGCCCATGCAATCCATAATGGAAGTAATCGAAAATACAATAAGTTCGTCCGTGTAAACTGTGCGGCCATTTCGGAGACGTTGTTAGAAAGTGAATTATTTGGTTATGAGGAAGGGGCGTTTTCTGGAGCGAAAAGAGGCGGGAAACGTGGGTTCTTTGAGGAAGCGAATAACGGTAGTATTTTTTTAGATGAAATAGGGGAGTTATCTGCAAATACACAAGCGAAACTCCTTCGTGTATTGCAGGAAAAAGAAATTGTAAAAGTTGGTGGAACGAAAGCGATACCTATTAATGTTCGAGTAATTGCAGCGACACATGTGAATTTAGAAAAGGCTATTCTAGAAGGGAAGTTTAGGGAGGATTTATATTATCGATTAAATAAAATTCCAATTCAAATTCCATCTCTTCGTCAACGTAAAGGAGATATACCGAAAATTGCGGACAGGTTGATTCAAAAAATTAATCAAGATTATGGTCGTAATGTAGAAGGGCTCACTGATTCAGCTATTTTATATTTACAATCATACGAATGGCCAGGGAATGTGAGAGAACTTGAAAATATTTTAGGACGAGCGATTATTTTTATGAATTATAACGAGATATATATTGATGTACAACATTTACCACCATTACATAACGAAGAGCAGGTGGAGTCAAAGCAATCTCATTTATTACCTGAATTAGAAGAAAAGCCACTTGAACATTTAGTGACAGAGTTTGAAGGGAATATTATTCATGAATATTTGGAGAGATTTGATGGGAATAAAACACAAACTGCAAAAGCGTTAGGAATTTCCGTACGAAATTTATATTATAAGCTAGAAAAGTATGACCATGCAAAAAATAGCATGCAATAAATTGCGTACTGTGCAATTTATTGCATGGTATACAAAAAGCGACAAAATAAGACAGAATCTTTTGTTATTTTCCAAAGTATTGATTTTACTGCATTTTGAATGCGTTTTCATTATTGGTAAGACCACTTTTAAAAGTTGGCACGGTATTTGCTTTATAAATAGACGAGGGACGACGGAAAGGGTTGATTACAAAATATGAAGTTAGAATACTTAATTGATCAAGCAGCGGGACAGCCTAAAAAAACTGTAGCTGTAGCAGTAGCTGAAGATCATGAAGTAATTGAAGCTGTAGCGAAAGCAATTAAATTACAGCTAGCTCAATTTCGTCTATATGGAAATCAAGAAAAAATAATGGGGATGCTACAAGAACATGGTTTACAAACTTCAGAACATGTTGAAGTGATTGCAGCAATGTCTAATGCAGAGGCTGCAGAACTTTCTGTTAAAGCTGTGAGAAATGGTGAGGCAGACGTGCTTATGAAGGGGAACATCCCAACAGCGAATATTTTGAAGGCTGTGTTAAACAAAGAGTGGGGCCTACGTAAAGGTAGCGTACTTTCACATGTAGCAGCATTTGAAGTTCCAAATTATGATCGTCTTATTTTCGTTACAGATGCAGCGATGAACATCGCACCTGATGTAACACAAAAAGCTGCTATTATACAAAATACTGTAGAAGTTGCCCAGGCAATAGGAATCGACTTGCCAAAAGTGGCACCAATTGCAGCAGTAGAAGTTGTGAATCCAGCGATGCAGGCGACAATTGATGCAGCGATGTTAACACAAATGAATCGCCGCGGACAAATTAAAGATTGTATCGTTGATGGACCACTTGCTTTAGATAATGCAGTATCACAAATTGCAGCAGAGCATAAAGGCATAGTAAGTGATGTAGCAGGTAAGGCAGATATTTTACTCGTCCCAACGATTGAAGCTGGAAATGTGCTATATAAATCACTCGTATACTTTGCGGATGCAAAAGTAGGAGCAATGATTGCTGGCGCAAAAGCACCGGTTGTTTTAACATCTCGTGCTGATTCAGCAGAAACAAAAGTATATTCATTAGCATTGGCAGTTGCGACTGCTTCAAAATAAACCAAAAAGGGTAAAACATTAGGGGGAAACGACAATGACATTAGAAATCTTCGAATACTTAGAAAAATATGATTATGAGCAAGTGGTATTTTGTCAAGATAAAGAATCTGGTTTAAAAGCAATTATTGCAATTCATGATACAACACTTGGACCGGCTCTTGGTGGAACAAGAATGTGGACATATGATTCTGAAGAAGCGGCGATTGAAGATGCATTGCGTCTTGCAAAAGGGATGACATACAAAAACGCAGCAGCTGGTTTAAACTTAGGTGGTGCGAAAACAGTAATTATCGGTGATCCTCGTAAAGATAAGAGTGAAGCAATGTTCCGTGCACTAGGACGTTATATCCAAGGACTAAACGGACGATACATTACAGCTGAAGATGTTGGTACAACAGTAGATGATATGGATATTATCCACGAAGAAACTGACTTTGTAACAGGTATCTCACCATCATTCGGTTCTTCTGGTAACCCATCTCCAGTAACTGCATACGGTGTTTATCGTGGTATGAAAGCAGCTGCAAAAGAAGCTTTCGGTACTGACAATTTAGAAGGAAAAGTAATTGCTGTTCAAGGCGTTGGTAACGTAGCATATCATCTATGCAAACATTTACACGCTGAAGGAGCAAAATTAATCGTTACAGATATTAATAAAGAAGCTGTACAACGTGCTGTAGAAGAATTCGGTGCATCAGCAGTTGAACCAAATGAAATTTACGGTGTTGAATGCGATATTTACGCACCATGTGCATTAGGCGCAACAGTTAATGATGAAACTATTCCACAACTTAAAGCAAAAGTAATCGCAGGTTCTGCAAATAACCAATTAAAAGAAGATCGTCACGGTGACATCATTCATGAAATGGGTATTGTATACGCACCAGATTATGTAATTAATGCAGGTGGCGTAATTAACGTAGCAGACGAATTATATGGATACAATAGAGAACGTGCACTAAAACGTGTTGAGTCTATTTATGACACGATTGCAAAAGTAATCGAAATTTCAAAACGCGATGGCATAGCAACTTATGTAGCGGCAGATCGTCTAGCTGAAGAGCGCATTGCAAGCTTGAAAAATTCTCGTAGCACTTACTTACGCAACGGTCACGATATTATTAGCCGTCGCTAATCATTCATATATAACTTTTACAAAAGGTGTGGTTACCTCTTATGAGGTTTCCGCTTCCTTTTGAATTTATTAGTGGAGGTAGCAACATTGTCTGTAAATCGAATTCTTGTTATTAACCCAGGTAGTACATCCACAAAAATTGGTGTTTTTGATAATGAAAGACCCGTTCTAGAAGAAACGATTCGTCATGACGTAGAACAGATTGGAAAATATAAGCGAATTATCGACCAATATGAGTTTCGAAAAGAAACGATTTTAGAAGTTCTACATTCTCATGGTATTAACATTTCAAAATTAAACGCTGTTTGTGGACGTGGTGGATTACTTCGTCCAATCGAAGGCGGTACTTATACAGTAAACGATGCGATGTTAGAAGATTTGAAAAATGGCTTTAGCGGTCATCACGCTTCAAACCTTGGAGGCATTTTGGCATATGAAATTGCTTCTGGATTAAATATCCCTGCATTCATTGTGGATCCTGTCGTTGTAGATGAGATGGAGCCGGTTGCTCGTATAAGTGGCATTGCTGGTATGGAACGCAAAAGTATCTTCCATGCATTAAATCAAAAAGCAGTTGCTCGTAAAGTAGCTGAACAGTTAAATCACAAATACGAGGATTTAAATTTATTAGTTACACATATGGGCGGTGGCATTACAGTTGGTGCTCATAAAAAAGGAAGAGTAGTCGATGTGAATAACGGTTTAAACGGAGAAGGACCATTTAGTCCAGAGCGCGCTGGTACAGTACCAGTAGGGCAACTAGTAGAAATGTGTTTCTCTGGTGAGTATTACCGTGATGAAATGATTAAAAAACTTGTCGGACAAGGTGGACTTGTAAGTTTAATCGGTACAAATGATGCGATTAAAGTAGAGAAAATGGTTGAAAAAGGTGATCCTGAAGCAACTCTTATTTATAAGGCAATGGCATATCAAGTTGCAAAAGAGATTGGCGGAGCTAGCGCTGTACTTCACGGGAAAATCGATGCAATCGTATTAACTGGTGGACTGGCATACAGTAAAATTCTTGTCGATGAAATAAAAGAGCGAGTGGACTGGATTGCAGATGTTATCGTACATCCAGGCGAAGATGAGTTAGAAGCGTTAGCAGAAGGAGCACTTCGTGTGTTACGTGAAGAAGAAGCTCCAAAAGAATACGTTGTACGTGAAAAAGAAACGGTAGCTAGGGGTTGAGATAATGGCAAAAGAATATGATTTAGTCATCGTTGGCGGCGGTACTGGTGGATATGTTGCTGCAATTCGTGCATCACAATTAGGATTAAAAACAGCACTAGTCGAAAAAGAAAATCTTGGTGGTACTTGTTTACACAAAGGATGTATTCCTAGTAAAGCTCTTTTACGTAGTGCGGAAGTATATGCAACTGCTAAAAAAAGCGAAGAGTTCGGAGTTATTGCAAGCAATGTAGAACTAAACTTTGCGAAAGTACAAGAGCGTAAAGAGAAGATTGTAACGCAGCTTCATAAAGGCGTTCAACATTTAATGAAACAAGGTAAAATTGATGTGTTTGAAGGTATTGGTCGTATTCTTGGCCCGTCTATTTTCTCTCCTATGCCAGGGACAATTTCAGTTGAACTTGCAAGTGGAGAAGAGAATGAAATGTTAATTCCAAAAAATGTACTTGTTGCAACAGGTTCTCGTCCAAATTCATTACCAGGTTTAGAATTAGATGGAGAATACGTAATGTCTTCGGATCATGCCCTAAAAATGGAAACGCTTCCTAGTTCGATTATTATCGTTGGTGGCGGTGTAATCGGTATTGAGTGGGCATCTATGCTTGCTGACTTCGGTGTAGAAGTTACAGTATTAGAGTATGCAAAAACGATATTACCACTAGAAGATCAAGACGTTTCAAAAGAAATGCAACGTCTATTCAAGAAAAAAGGTATTAAAGTGGTAACTGGTGCAAAAGTATTACCAGAAACATTGGTAAAAGATAATGGAGTAACAATCCAAGCTGAACATAACGGTGAGAATAAAGAATTTAAAGCTGAAAAAATGCTTGTATCTGTTGGAAGACAAGCGAATACGCAAAATATTGGCTTAGAGAACACAGATATCGTTGTGGAAAAAGGATACATTCAAACAAATGAGTTTTATCAAACGAAAGAATCGCATATTTACGCAATTGGAGATGTAATCGGTGGTTTGCAACTTGCTCACGTTGCTTCTCATGAAGGAATTGCTGCAGTAGAACATATTGCAGGGAAAGAAGTTACACCAATTGATTACTCTATGGTATCAAAATGCGTATATAGCAGTCCAGAAGTTGCTTCTGTTGGCTTAACAGAACAAGAAGCGAAAGAAAAAGGCTATAAGTTAAAAGTAGGTAAGTTCTCATTCCGCGCAATCGGAAAAGCACTTGTATACGGAGAATCAGATGGTTTCGTAAAACTTGTAGTTGATGAAGAGACAAATGACATTCTTGGTGTTCATATGATTGGACCACATGTAACAGATATGATTTCTGAAGCTGGTCTTGCAAGAGTACTTGATGCAACACCTTGGGAAGTAGCACATACAATTCATCCGCATCCATCATTATCTGAGGCGATTGGTGAAGCAGCACTTGCTGTAGATGGAAGAGCGTTACACGCATAAAAATGTGGATTTAGGAGGTTATGAAAAATGGCAGAAGTAAAAGAAAAGCGCCATGAAGAGCTTGGCTTAAGTGATGAGCAAGTATTAGAAATGTTCCGTACGATGTTACTTGCACGTAAAATCGACGAACGTATGTGGTTATTAAACCGCGCTGGTAAAATTCCATTCGTAATTTCTTGTCAAGGACAAGAGGCTGCACAAGTTGGAGCGGCGTTCGCTCTTGATAGAGAGAAAGATTATGCATTACCATACTATCGTGATATGGGGGTTGTACTAGCATTTGGTATGACAGCTAAAGAGCTTATGTTGTCTGCTTTCGCGAAAGCTGGAGATCCAAACTCTGGTGGTCGTCAAATGCCTGGTCACTTCGGTCAAAAGAAAAATCGTATTGTTACAGGTTCATCTCCAGTAACAACGCAAGTACCACATGCAGTTGGTATTGCACTAGCTGGAAAAATGGAGAAGAAAGATTTAGTAACGTTCGTTACATTTGGAGAAGGTTCTTCAAACCAAGGTGACTTCCATGAAGGGGCAAACTTTGCTGGTGTACACAAACTACCTGTTATTTTTATGTGTGAAAATAACAAATATGCAATCTCTATTCCGGTTGAAAAACAATTAGCATGTAAAAACGTATCAGATCGTGCAATTGGTTATGGTATGCCTGGATATACAATAGACGGAAACGATCCGCTTGCAGTATATAAAGCTGTAAAAGAAGCAGCAGATCGCGGTCGTCGTGGTGAAGGCCCAACTTTAATTGAAACAGTATCATATCGTTTAACAGCACATTCTAGTGACGATGATGATCGTGTTTATCGTGATAAAGAAGAAGTAGAAGAAGCAAAGAAAAAAGATTCAATTATAACATTCGCGGCTTATTTAAAAGAAGCTGGTGTGTTAACTGAGGAATCGGAAAAACAAATGTTAGACGAAATTATGCATATCGTAAATGAAGCAACAGAATATGCAGAAAATGCTCCGTATGCAGCACCTGAAGATGCATTGAAGCACGTATACGCAGAATAGGGGGGAACGTTTCATGGCTGTAATGTCTTATATTGATGCTATTACATTAGCAATGCGCGAAGAAATGGAACGCGATGAGAAAGTATTCGTTTTAGGAGAAGATGTTGGTAAAAAAGGTGGCGTGTTTAAAGCGACACACGGTTTGTATGATCAATTTGGTGAAGATCGTGCGCTTGATGCACCGCTTGCAGAATCTGCAATTGCTGGGGTAGCAATTGGTGCAGCAATGTATGGTATGCGTCCAATCGCTGAAATGCAGTTTGCTGATTTCATCATGCCAGCAGTAAACCAAATTGTTTCTGAGGCAGCAAAAATTCGTTATCGTTCTAATAATGATTGGACTTGTCCAGTTACAATCCGTGCACCATTTGGCGGGGGGGTTCACGGTGCATTGTATCATTCACAATCTGTAGAAGCGATGTTTGCAAACCAACCAGGTTTAAAAATCGTTATCCCTTCTACACCATATGATGCAAAAGGCTTATTAAAAGCAGCCATTCGTGATGAAGATCCAGTATTATTCTTCGAACATAAACGTGCATATCGTTTAATTAAAGGTGAAGTGCCGGAGGATGACTACGTATTACCAATCGGAAAAGCAGATGTAAAACGTGAAGGTGATGATATTACAGTTATCACGTACGGATTATGTGTTCATTTTGCTCTTCAAGCAGCTGAAAAGTTAGCACAAGATGGCATCTCTGCACACATTCTTGATTTACGTACTGTATATCCATTAGATAAAGAAGCAATCATTGAAGCAGCTTCTAAAACAGGTAAAGTTCTTCTTGTAACAGAAGACAATAAAGAAGGAAGCATTATGAGTGAAGTGGCAGCAATTATTGCTGAAAACTGTCTATTTGATTTAGATGCGCCAATCGCACGTCTTGCAGGTCCAGACGTTCCAGCAATGCCATATGCACCAACAATGGAAAAATTCTTTATGGTAAATCCAGATAAAGTTGAAAAAGCAATGCGTGAACTTGCGGAATTTTAATCGGGGGGACTATACATGGCTGTAGAAAATATTACAATGCCTCAGCTCGGGGAGAGCGTTACAGAGGGCACAATTAGTAAATGGCTCGTTAATGTTGGCGATCACGTAAACAAGTATGATCCGCTTGCAGAAGTAATGACTGATAAAGTAAATGCTGAAGTACCATCTTCTTTCACTGGTATTGTGAAAGAGTTAATCGCTGGTGAAGGTGATACGTTAGCTGTAGGTGAAGTAGTTTGTGTGATTCAAGTAGAAGGCGCAGACGAAGTAGCAGCAACAGCTGTTGAGGAAAAAACGAAAGAAGAACCAAAGGCAGCAGCAATTACGCCTGAAAAAGCACCGAAAGTAAAACAACCAACTGATGGAAAACCACGTTTTTCACCAGCTGTGTTAAAACTTGCGGGTGAGCATAACGTTGATTTAGATTTAGTAGAGGGTACGGGAGCAAACGGCCGTATCACTCGTAAAGATATTTTAAAGCTAGTGGAATCTGGAAATATTCCACAAGCAGGTGCGAAGAAAGAGGAAGCTGTAGCGGTAGTAGTAGAAGCTCGCCCAGAAGCACCAAAAGCAGCACCAGTAGCGCAAAAAGTAGAAGCTGCGAAACCAGTTTCTGTACCTACAATGCCTGGAGATATTGAAATTCCAGTAACAGGTGTGCGTAAAGCAATCGCAGCAAACATGTTACGCAGTAAACACGAAGCACCACACGCTTGGATGATGATTGAAGTAGATGTGACAAACCTTGTGTCATACCGTAACTCAATTAAAGGTGACTTTAAGAAGCGTGAAGGCTTTAACTTAACGTTCTTTGCTTTCTTCGTAAAAGCAGTGGCACAAGCGTTAAAAGAGTATCCTCAAATTAATTCAATGTGGGCTGGCGATAAAATTGTTCAGAAGAAAGATATTAACCTTTCTATCGCTGTTGCAACAGAGGAAGAATTATTTGTACCAGTAATTAAGCAAGCGGACGAGAAAACAATTAAAGGTATCGCTCGTGAAATTACAGAACTTGCAGGAAAAGTACGCACGAAATCGCTAAAAGCAGACGAAATGCAAGGTGGAACATTTACAATTAATAACACAGGATCATTCGGTTCTGTTCAATCTATGGGTATTATTAATTACCCACAAGCGGCTATTTTACAAGTTGAATCAATTGTAAAACGCCCAGTAATTATGGATAATGGTATGTTCGGTGCTCGTGACATGGTTAACTTATGTTTATCACTTGATCACCGCGTACTTGATGGTTTAATCTGTGGTAAGTTCTTAGGACGTGTTAAAGAAATTTTAGAAAACATGTCAGAAAACAATACATCTGTATATTAATAAAAAGCTCGCTTATGCGAGCTTTTTATCGTCTTATTTCTTCATCTACATCCTACTATATGTATAAATACCTTTCCCAGTAATCTTACAATAAACGATTATGTATTAGGAATTTACGAAAATACATTGCTGATATATGGTATATGGATATAAAATAAGAAAAGAATAATTTTTTTGGCAAATCTTACTGATGAAACTGTAGTATAATATATTGTATTGTATGAAAAAGAGAGTTATTCTATATAAGTGTTTTATAGATAATGTGTAATCAGTCGTCAAAACATGAAGAATGTTGACTCCTGGTTTTTTATTTTGCTGTAACAATGTTTCAGGAGGATGTCATGAAAAGAAGTACCGAGTTTCTAAAAAGTTTAGATGTAAAATTAATTTTAATTTTGTGTGCACTATGTGTGACGAGTATAGCTGCTATATATAGCAGTCAGCAAACGGGACAGTATGGAGCTGCAAACTTTGCTATGAAGCAGGGGATTAACTACATAATTGGGGTTATATTGTTACTTCTTATTGCTAGCATTGACTTAGATCAGTTGCAAAAATTGTCTTGGCCGCTTTATATTGCTGGGTTTGCTTCACTTATTCTTTTGAAAGTATTACCACCATCAGGTTTTACACCTGAAAAATTAGGTGCAAAAAGATGGTTTGTTTTCCCAGTATTTGGACAAATTCAGCCGTCCGAGTTTTTCAAAATTGCATTGCTTCTTGTAGTAGCGAGTATAGCAGTGAAACATAATGCACAGTATATGGCAAGGACATTCCAAACAGATTTAAAGCTAGTAGGTAAAATTATGCTAGTGTCACTTCCGCCTATGGCGGTTGTATATAGTCAACCGGATACAGGTATGGTGTTCTTATATGCTGCTGCAATTGCATGTATTTTATTTATGTCAGGTATACAAAAGAAATTGATAGCATTATGTACAGTTATTCCGTTGACCATATTATCTGCTTTAATATTTATTTTCTTTAAGTATCAAGATTTTTTCTATAATAATTTAGTTACTTTACTAAAACCTCACCAACAGTCGCGTATTGTAGGTTGGTTAAATCCATTTGAAAATGCAGATCAAGGTTACCAAACGCAACAATCGATTTTAGCTGTAGGTAGTGGAGGAATGGAAGGTAAAGGGTTTGGGGGAGGAAGCGTCTATATCCCAGAGAAGCATACTGACTTTATTTTCGCTACAATTGCCGAAGAAGGTGGGTTTATCGTAGCAGCGTTAGTTGTCTTCTTGTTCCTATTACTACTATATCGAACAATTATTATTGGTTATTCCGCTGATAATTTATTTGGTACATTATTATGCGCTGGATCGATTGGTATATTAACAGTTCAAATATTCCAAAACATCGGTATGATCGTTGGATTAATGCCTGTAAAAGGTATTGCATTACCTTTCTTATCGTATGGGGGAAGTTCCTTATTCTCGAATATGATTATGATGGGGCTCATACTATCGGTACGGAAAACTTATAAAAAATATATGTTTTCAGTTAAGTAAAAAAAGCTGGTTCGTTTTTAAACGAATCAGCTTTTTTACATATATGCTCATAAACGTTGCAAACTAAAACAGGATAGCAGTTTGAGACGGGTAAGGAGTGCAAATTGATGCATATGCATATTTTTGAAGGAGCACGGCATCTTTCTAATAGTGAATGGGTTATTCGGGCTATTATAGCATACATATTTTTAATATTAGTTGCGAAAGCGATGGGGCAAAGGTCTATCGCACAACTTCGTTTTTTAGATGTTGTATTAGTGTTATTGCTTGGTGGGAATATTTCTAACGCATTGTCTGATGAAAAAGTAGGGTTACTGGGCTCGATGATTACAACGTTCATACTCGTTGTACTTCATATTATAAGCTCAGTTTTAATGCTGAAATGGGATAGATGGAGACGCTTTTTAGAGCCAGCACCTATCATTCTTATACACAATGGTTCCATTGATTTTAGCAATTTGAAAAAGGCGAGAATTACGGCGGAATATTTATTTTCGGAACTTCGCATGCGAAATGTGAGCGATATTCAAACGGTTAAATTAGCATTATGGGAAGCGAGTGGCGTTGTTTCTATATTTCAGTATCCAGAATATGAAGCAGCTTCACGGCGGGATCTAAAAGTGGCGGGGAGAAGGTCTCCAGTTTCTTTCATTTTAGTGAAAAATGGAAGGATTCAACAGGACGTTCTCGCTTTAATAGGAAAAACAGAAGAGTGGGCAAAAGAGTTTTTAGAGAAGAGTGCGGAAATTGAATCCATTATGTTAGCTACAGTAGATGAATCACATAAAATAAATATTTTGTTAAAAAAATGAAAAATATACGCATTTTGTCGTTTTGTACATATGATACAATAGTGTGGACAATGAAAAAGGAGGCGATACGGTGGGATATGTAGAAGAATTACGAAAAATAGTTGGTCATCGCCCTTTAATTTTAGTTGGTGCTGTTGTACTCGTTATAAATGAAAATGGTTATGTTTTATTGCAGCAGCGGACAGAGCCGTACGGAAAATGGGGGCTACCTGGCGGACTAATGGAGCTTAGTGAATCACCAGAAGAAACAGCTTATCGTGAAGTATATGAAGAGACAGGAATAAAAGTGAAGAACTTGCGACTAATCAATGTATTTTCTGGAGCGAACTACTTTACAAAATTAGCAAACGGTGATGAATTTCAATCTGTAACAACCGCCTATTATACGGATGAATACGAAGGGGATTTTGTTATGAATAAAGAAGAAGCAGTTCAGCTTAAATTCTTTTCAGTAACAGAACTACCTGACTATATTGTGGGATCGCATAAAAAAATGATTGCTGAATATATGAATATTATGGAAAAAAAGATATAATAAAAGTGAAAGAAATACAAAAACACAGCTCTGGTTGGTAGTCCAGACGCATGATTTCATGTCAGTAACCTTCCCCTCCGGGATGTCCCGTATTTCTAATTTTTTAAAGGAGGGGCTGTCAATGGAGTTGACAGTATATCATGATGGCCAATTTTTTGTTGGAATTATTACATGCAAAGAACAAGGGAAATTGTATGGAGCGAGGTATATTTTTGGAGCGGAACCGTCAGATGAAGAAGTGCTTATGTTTGTGAATGGTTCACTTTTAGAGCATTTTCAGCATTTTGCAAAATGTGGTGTAGAAGTTAAAGAAAAACAGCGTCCTAAAAATATAAAGCGTATCATACGACAAACAGCAAAAGAAACAAATGTTAAACGTTTTACTAAGGCGCAAGAGGCGATTAGTTTATCTTATGAATTGCATAAACAAGAAAAGAAAGTGCAGTCTAAGGAGAAGCGAGAAGCTGAAAAAGAAAGAAGACGTTTAATTAAAGTACAAAAAGCAAAGCAAAAACATCGTGGTCATTAAAGAAAAGGTGTTAGAGCAAGTGCTCTAACACCTTTTCTATACTTAAATACAAGTAAACTTACTTGTATTTCATAAACATTAACTGGTAAGATACAAATAGGTAGTTTTAGAGGAGGGAAAAGAGTGATTAATTTTAACTTTTTTATGAATGATGTTGTCCGCCAAGCGCGTGAAGAGATTGTCTCTGCTGGATATACAGAATTGACGACGCCGGAAGCGGTAGAAGAAGCGTTTAAAAGAAATGGAACAACACTTGTAATGGTAAACTCTGTATGTGGTTGTGCAGGTGGTATCGCTCGTCCTGCTGCTGCGCATTCCGTACATTATGATAAACGTCCTAACCACCTTGTAACGGTGTTTGCAGGTCAAGATAAAGAAGCGACAGCAAGAGCGCGTGAATATTTCGAAGGGTACCCACCTTCTTCTCCATCATTTGCTTTATTAAAAGATGGAAAAATTGTAACGATGGTAGAGCGTCATGAAATTGAAGGTCATGAACCGATGCAAGTTATTGCAAAACTACAATCGTATTTCGAAGAGAATTGTGAAGAACTATAAAAAATAATAAAAAAGGCGGCACGTCCACAATCAAGTGGATGTGCCGCCTTTTTTATTTATTATTTTAATTTCTGAGATATGCATAGTTATGTTATTTTATGCATTATTTTATACACGACAAAAAGCGTTTATATTGTTATTTTATTTATTTTTATTTTATATATTGCATAAAAATAAAAGTGCTGATACAATACAAACATCGAATAAATATTCTATTAAACTTTTAAATATACATTATTAGGGGGAAGAAAGATGAAGAAGTTATTATCAATATCGTTTGCACTTATTTTAATTGTAAGTATATTCAGCGCTTGTAGTAATGGGGAATCGAAAGAAACAAAAGGAAATAAGAAAGTACTCGTAATGGGGACTTCAGCAGATTATAAACCATATGAATACGTGGAAGCTTCAAAAAGTGATGAAATTATTGGTTTTGATGTTGATGTTGCTAAATATATCGGAAAAGAACTTGGGTATGAAGTGAAAGTGAAAGATATGGACTTTGGTGGTTTATTAGCATCTCTTAGTTCAGGAAAAGTTGATTTCGTAATGGCAGGTATGACGCCAACTGCAGAGCGTAAAAATAATGTTGATTTTACAGATATTTATTTTGTTGCGAAAAATATGGTCGTTTCTAAAAAGGATTCTAATATTAAATCTGTAGAGGATTTAAAAGGGAAAAAAGTAGGAGTACAAACAGGATCTATTCAAGAAGAGAAAGCAGCAGAATTTAAAAAACAAGTAGATTTCCAAGTTGAGGGACGTGACCGTATACCAGAAATCGTACAAGAAATTAAAGCTGGTCGTTTTGACGCTGCAATTATAGAAGACACAGTTGCTAAAAATTATTTAGAGAAAATGAAAGATTTAAAAGGAATTGAAATTAAAGAAGCGCCAGAAGAAGTTGGCGCAGCAATTGCCCTTCCGAAAAATAGTGATAAAACAGCTGAATTTAATAAAGTAATTAAAAAAATGCAAGAAAATGGAGAAATGGATAAATTAGTGAAGAAATGGTTTGGCAGCGAAAAATAAGCTGCCTTTCACTTTTCTTTGAGGGGAATGAAAAGGATGAACTTAGATTTTTCGGCGATTACGCCTTCGATACCATATATACTAAAAGGTTTAGAAGTTACTTTGAAAATTGTAGCAGTATCAGCTTTAGCAGGATTTATTTTAGGAACATTATTAGCACTTTGTAAAATTGCTAGAATACGAGCGTTAAATATAGCAGCAGATTTTTATACATCAATTTTTCGTGGTACACCACTTGTATTGCAATTAATGATTATTTATTTCGGCGTCCCGCAAATAATTGGTTATGAAATACCAGCATTCTTAGCAGCTGTACTTGCATTTAGCTTGAATTCAGGTGCATACATGTCAGAAGTGATTCGTGCTGGTATTCAAGCAGTTGATAAAGGACAAACAGAAGCAGCGATGGCTTTAGGGATACCGTACGGAAAAATGATGAGAAATATTATTTTCCCTCAAGCATTAAAAAATATATTACCAGCTCTTGTGAACGAATTTGCGACACTTACGAAAGAATCGGCTGTAGTAACAGTAATAGGCGCGACTGATTTAATGCGTCGTGCTTACATCGTAGGCGGTGAGACATTTAAATATCTTGAACCATTACTTTTTGTTGGACTCATTTATTATATGTTAGTCATTATTCTTACATTAGTCGGGAAGGCAATTGAAGGGAGAATGAAGAAAAGTGATTAAAATTGAAAACCTTCATAAATCATTTGGTAAAAACGAAGTATTAAAAGGAATTACAACAACGATTGAAAAAGGGGAAGTAGTTGCAATTATAGGACCTTCTGGATCAGGAAAATCAACATTTTTACGTTGTATGAATATGTTAGAAGCACCAACGGATGGTCACATTTGGATTGGAACGGAAGAAGTAACGAATTCGAAAACGAATGTTATGCATGTTCGTGAAAATGTCGGTATGGTATTTCAGCATTTTCACTTATTTCCTCATATGACTGTATTAGAAAATATTACGTATGCTCCTATCAATGTAAAAGGGGTAACGAAGCAAGAAGCTGAAAAGAAAGCGGAGAAACTTTTAGAAAAGGTTGGATTAGTAGATAAAAAAGATACGTATCCGAATCGTCTTTCGGGAGGACAAAAGCAACGTGTAGCAATTGCAAGAGCGTTAGCGATGGAACCGGAAGTTATGTTATTTGATGAACCGACATCGGCGCTAGATCCAGAGATGGTGAAAGAAGTGTTAGAAGTTATGAAATCGTTAGTTACGACAGGAATGACGATGGCTATCGTTACACATGAAATGGGCTTTGCAAAAGAAGTGGCAGATCGTGTTCTTTTCTTGGACGGAGGAAAGCTTGTAGAAGATAGTGTGCCAGAAGAATTTTTTGCAGCGCCGAAAAGTGAACGTGCGCAACAATTTTTACAAAAAATATTGTAATATGAAAAGGTTATGTGAATAATAAGTAGAAAAGGATGACATTGTGTCATCCTTTTTTTATACTAACTGTAAATACGTTTATACATATAGGAGTAATGATATGTTTAAAATTGGATATCGTACAGTAAAAACGGCAATTGGGACAGGCGCGGCAGTTTTTATTGCTCAGTTATTAGGATTAGAATTTTATAGTTCAGCGGGTATTTTAGTTATATTGTGTGTACAAAATACGAAACGTAAATCACTGCAAGTATCAATACATCGTTTTTTAGCTTGTATATTATCAATGGTGTTCGCGTTTTGCATTTTTGAAACAATTGGATATACACCACTAGCAATTAGTGTATTATTACTTACATTTATTCCGACTGCAGTTATGCTCAAAATTCAAGAGGGTATTGTCACGAGCTCAGTTATTGTTATGCACCTGTATTCATTGAAGCAAATTACATGGCTTATAGTTGGAAATGAAATTGCTATATTAACGATAGGGATTAGCGTGGCTCTATTAGTGAATATGTATATGCCGAGTAGTGAAAATAAGCTAAAAGAGTATCAAGATAAAATAGAGAGTAATTTTAAAACGATTTTGTTTGAAATGGTTGTGTATTTACGAAATCGAGAAAGTAGTTGGAGTGGAGCAGAACTCATTGAAACCGAGAATATGTTAAATGAGGCAAGAGATTTATCGTTTAAAAAACTTGAGAATGCATTTATGCGAGAAGATGATTATTACTATCGTTATTTTAATATGCGTATGCAACAATTCGAAATTTTAGAGCGAATGATACCACTAGCAGCTTCTTTATCGTGGACATATGAACAAGCTGACATGATTGCAGATGTTGTTGAAAACATTGGTAATGCTATTAGCCCTGAGAGTACTGGCGTTATTTCCTTAAGGCAGCTTCAAGAAATGAGGGAATTATTTAGAGACATGCCATTGCCAGCTACACGCGAAGAATTTGAGATACGTGCGAAACTTGTTCAACTTGTGTATGAAATGGAACAATATTTACTCATTAAAAGTCGCTTTAAGGGAAAGGATAATATAAAAGAACTTATATAGAAGGTAGGAATTATCTATGCCGTATCTTCTCTCTATCATATTATGTCTTTCTTTATCGCCGCTTTGGCCTCTTGGGGAGAATCCACGTGCCGGAGATCCTTTTATTATTGTAAATAAAGCAACGAATAAATTAGCTTACATTGACGATGGAAAGATTCAAAAGGTTTTTCCAGTAGCGACAGGGAAAACGAATGAATTAACTCCAGAAGGAACTTTTGATGTTGTAATGAAAGCGAAGGATCCATATTACATTGCGAAGGATATTCCAGGTGGATCGCCAAAAAATCCACTTGGATCAAGGTGGATTGGATTTAATGCAAGAGGAACTGATGGAAGTAAATATGGAATACATGGAACAAACCAACCGAGTTCAATTGGAAAGTATATTTCACAAGGATGTATAAGAATGAAGAAAAACGATGTGGAATATTTGTTTGATCGTATTCCAATTGGAACGAAAGTATGGATTGTGAAATCGAAAAAATCATTTCAGCAATTGGCAAAAGAAAAAGGAGCCGTTGCATATGAAAAAGCCAACGAAAAGGTTGGCTTTTTCTATTGTAATAAGTTGTCTTGACATGTGTACATAACCATGCGTTAATGAAAGTATAGAAAGATAAAATTAGATAAAGGGGTTGCTCATATGTACTTGAATCCAAAACTTTCGTATATGCAGTTTTTTATGGGATTTCTATTTGTTATTACATTCATATTGGCAACTTTTAATATATGTTCTTATCTTGTAGCGATTGTATGTATGGCATTACTTAATCTCACTTTTGTTATTGGAGCATTTCAGCAGAAACAATATACAAGTTTTGTAATAGCACTTGTAATGTCATTTTCCTTTAGTATTGTAGCGATTGTGTTTTATATAAAATAAACCATCTCGATGTCGAGATGGTTTATTTTTTCATGTGTAAAAAGTAAAAAAAGGACGAACACATCGCCCTTTTTACCAAAACATACTCGCGCCAGCAAGTAATGTTGTTACAAGCATAGAAATTAGCATCACATAAACCATAATTTTTTGAGCTTTTTTATGCATCGTTATACCTCCTTGCAAATCAGTACAATTTCATTGTAACGAGAAATGAAATTATGGACAAGGGGAGAGTGAGGACAAAATTCGGGAGGGGATTGCAAAATATAACAGGAAATTTGAGTGTGTATAGAGAATATAGTTAAAGGATATATTGTTAATTTTTAGTTGGGCAAGCTGAAGAATGGAGATACGATGATGAAAATATACGAAACAGATCGTTTATACTTAAGGGAAATAGATGAGTCGTATGCTGAAACAGTTCTTCAATATTACGACAGAAATCGTGAATTTTTAAAAGCTTGGGAAGAGTATAGACCGGATGATTTTTTTACGCTAGATTATCAAAAGAAAAAGTTGCAAAAGGATAG
Source organism: Bacillus sp. CH_48 (assembly GCF_038008465.1). NCBI lineage: Bacteria > Bacillati > Bacillota > Bacilli > Caryophanales > Bacillaceae > Bacillus > Bacillus sp. CH_48. Next base: position 2,788,652 of record NZ_JBBOZF010000001.1, read on the forward strand.
AAAAGAGTTCGAAGACGGGAAAATCATCAGACTATGGATTTTTAAAAAGGGTGATGATACAAAAATAATTGGGTGTATTTCATTTAATTTAATCGTTCGTGGCATTTATCAATCTTGTGTACTCGGTTATAAATTAGATAAAGCAGAGTTAAACAAAGGGTATACGACAGAAGCACTTAGAAAAGCAATTCAAGTTGCTTTTGAGGAATTTCAGTTACATCGTATAGAAGCTCCGATTATGCCTCGTAATTTAGCATCTATACAAGTGGTGACGAAGATAGGTTTTCAATATGAAGGCGTGTCTAGGAAGATGTTAATGGTAAATGGCGTGTGGGAGGATCATATGCGCTGGGTATTGTTAAATGAGTAATAGAAAGCAGATGGTTATCTAGACATGTAAACCATCTGTTTTTTGTCTTGTATTTCGAAACTTTTGCGAAATTCTGTTATAATTAGTAGTGTTACATACATAATGGTAGTGCAGGAGGCGCAGTCTTATGATTAATCAAGAACGTTTAGTAAATGAATTTATGGAATTAGTACAAGTAGATTCTGAAACGAAATTTGAAGCAGAAATCTGCAAAGTATTAACGAAGAAATTTACAGATTTAGGTGTAGAAGTATTTGAAGATGACACAATGGCTGTAACTGGTCATGGTGCAGGCAACTTAATTTGTACTTTACCAGCAACAAAAGATGGTGTTGATACAATTTACTTTACTTCTCATATGGATACAGTAGTTCCTGGTAATGGAATTAAGCCTTCTATTAAAGATGGATATATCGTATCAGATGGTACAACAATTTTAGGTGCGGATGATAAAGCTGGATTAGCATCAATGTTCGAAGCAATCCGTGTTTTAAAAGAGAAAAATATCCCTCACGGTAAAATTGAATTTATTATTACAGTCGGAGAAGAATCAGGTCTTGTTGGTGCAAAAGCTTTAGATCGTGAGCGTATTACAGCGAAATATGGCTACGCATTAGATAGCGATGGAAAAGTTGGTGAAATCGTTGTTGCAGCTCCAACACAAGCGAAAGTGAACGCAATTATTCGCGGGAAAACAGCTCACGCTGGTGTAGCGCCGGAGAAAGGTGTATCTGCAATTACTATCGCAGCGAAAGCAATTGCGAAGATGCCACTTGGTCGCATTGACTCTGAAACGACTGCAAATATTGGACGTTTTGAAGGTGGTACACAAACGAATATCGTTTGCGATCATGTACAAATCTTTGCAGAAGCTCGTTCGTTAATCAATGAGAAAATGGAAGCACAAGTTGCGAAAATGAAAGAAGCATTTGAAACAACTGCAAAAGAAATGGGCGGTCATGCAGACGTTGAAGTAAACGTTATGTACCCAGGATTTAAATTTGCTGATGGCGATCACGTTGTAGAAGTTGCAAAACGTGCAGCTGAAAAAATTGGTCGTACACCTTCTCTTCACCAAAGTGGTGGCGGAAGTGATGCAAACGTAATTGCAGGACACGGTATTCCAACAGTTAACTTGGCAGTTGGTTATGAAGAAATTCATACAACAAACGAGAAAATTCCTGTTGAAGAGTTAGCAAAAACAGCAGAATTAGTTGTTGCAATTATTGAAGAAGTAGCGAAGTAATGGAATAGAAAAAGCGTGTAAATCAATTGTGATTTACACGCTTTTTATTTTGACTCGATTGCTTTGACAAGACGTATAAGCCAATATAAGAAAAACTATGGAAGTATATACGTTGTTGCTATATGTACTAGACGAGGGAATAATCCTAACGTATTCATATTGAAAATCGGAAGTAGTAAATAATTAATTGCAATGATTAATATAACTACAAGGAATGTATAGTTGAGTTTGGCCCGCTATTTGCCGGGCAGTAAGCCCCCCACCTCAAAATTCAGCGAAAGCAAAGAAGTTAGGTGGGGATCGGGCTGCTTGTAAAAGTCCAATTGGTGAGGGCTAATAATCAGTGGGGGATGAATAACCCCCCCACTGATTAAAGTTTCACTTTATTAGTTGATTTCATCATAATCAGCCCCTTTCACATATATATCCTCTTTATATCGATTATAAAAAAGAACAAGTAATTATTATAACTATTGTGCAAAATTTGATATAATAAAAGAACGAACGTTCTGATCAGGGGGTGAGTACTATGCGAGAAATGTATCCGAAAAATGGTCGTGTTATTTTACATGTAGATATGAATTGCTTTTTCGCATCTGTTGAAATTGCTCATGATCCATCATTACAAGGAAAGCCATTAGCGGTTGCTGGAAATGAAAAAGAGAGAAAAGGAATTATAATAACATGTAGTTATGAGGCGAGAGAATACGGAATACGTACGACGATGCCCCTTTGGGAAGCGAAAAGATTATGCCCGCAATTAGTTGTAAGGCGTCCTAATTTCACATTATATCGCGAAGCTTCATTTCAAATGTTTCAAGTCCTTTCCCGTTTTACAGAAAAGATACAACCAGTCTCAATAGATGAAGGATATTTAGATATTACAGATTGCTATGCACTTGGTTCGCCTCTTGAAATAGCAAAGATGATGCAACAAGCACTATTAACAGAGTTACAGCTTCCGTGTAGTATCGGAATCGCTCCAAATCTTTTCCTAGCAAAAACAGCTTCTGATATGAAAAAACCTCTCGGTATTACCGTGCTTCGAAAACGTGATATTCCAGAAATGATTTGGCCACTTCCAGTTGAAGCAATGCATGGGATTGGAGAAAAAACAGCTGAAAAATTAAATGAAATTCATATACATACAATTGAACAGTTAGCGAAGGGAGACGAGCATATCATTCGCGCTAAAATTGGCAAGCACGGTATTGATTTACAAAAGCGTGCAAAAGGTACGGATGATAGGGAAGTGGATCCGAGTCAAATGGGCCAACATAAAAGTGTCGGTAACTCGATGACTTTTTCAAAGGATATGGATGAAGAGAAAGAATTACTTGATATGTTAGAACGGTTATCAAAATCAGTGAGTAAAAGATTACAAAAGCGAACCCTTGTCAGCTATAATATTCAAATTATGATTAAATACCATGATAGGCGAACAGTAACACGGAGTAAGCAATTGAAAAATGCGATTTGGGAAGAACGTGATATTTTTCAAGCAGCATCCCGTTTATGGAAGCAACATTGGGATGGTGATTCCGTTCGTTTACTAGGTGTTACAGCTACTGAAATAGAGTGGAAGACAGAATCGGTGAAACAATTAGATTTGTTTTCATTTGAAGAGGATGCGAAAAAAGAACCACTACTTGCTGTCATTGATCAAATTAATGATAAGTATGGAACACCAATTTTACAACGAGGTAGTCAACTACTACGTAAGCAAGAGAAGTCGTTTCAACAAAAGTTAGAAAATAAGTTTATGTAGAAGGTGTCATGAAGTAGTAAAATCATGACACCTTTCATTTTTAACTTGCTTCTAAATCTAATGAAGTTTTCCAACCAGCTGCAGTAACGCCAGATTCTAATAGCATTCTACTTACTATTTTTTCAATTAAGATAGCCGCATTTGTCTTGCAATGTAATGTAGCCTGTATACACACCTTTCGATTAGAATCTACGTCTTCGCTATACAACTCTTTTAAACCGAGCCCTTCTGTACTTACCATATGCATAAGTAAAAAACGAATATGTGCTTCATTTTCTTCTGAACAAGTAAGGGAAAGTAAGTAGTTTGTTTGTTCTGGTGATTCTTTTTTTGATTTTTTATTCATAAAAAGAGCAATTGGGCGAAGGAGTATATTTGCTAGTAACACGCCGGCTGTACCTAATATAGCTGCAACGAGGAAACCGGCGCCTGTAAGAGTACCGACAGCAGCTGCACACCATAAAGTAGCTGCCGTATTTAGCCCTCTAATACTAAAACCATCGCGGATAATAACGCCAGCCCCTAAAAAGCCAATGCCACTAACGACTTGAGCAGCAATGCGGGATGGGCTAGCATCATGATCAAGCATGACGGATAATAAAACAAATATACAGGCACCAAGTGATACGAGAGCATTTGTCCGTAACCCAGCCATTCTGTGTCTCCATTGTCTTTCCATTCCAATGCAAGCTCCTACAATACTTGCTATAACTAATCTGAATACAATGTCGTACCATACCATCATGGTCACCTCCATATATAAATATGTGTTATGTCTTTTAGAATGAGCGGGGAATATCCACTCATTCTTATTTTTACAACCAGCTACGAAACTTTTTAATATAAAGCTTTTTTAGGAATTGTGTTAAAAAAGCGTAGCCTAATAGTATTCCTACTAACCAAGGAAAGTAGTTAAGTGGCAATGCTTGTAAACCAACGGCTGCACCAAGTGGTGAGAATGGAATATAAATCCCGATTGCCATAATAAGAGCGGTTAATAAAACGACTGGTGTTGATGCAGTGCTTTGAATAAATGGAATCTTTTGTGTTCTTATCATGTGAACAATTAAAGTTTGTGTTAACAATCCAACGACAAACCAACCGGACTGGAATAATGATTGCTCGCTCGGTGTATTTGCACCAAATACATTCCACATGACTACGTATGTGATAATATCAAATACGGAACTAATTGGGCCGATACAAATAATGAAGTTTCGTAAGTTTGCAGTATCCCATTTTCGTGGTTTTTCTAGAAACTCTTTATCCATTTTGTCCCATGGAATAGAAAGTTGTGAAATATCATAAAGTAAGTTTTGAATTAAAAGGTGAATGGCAAGCATCGGTAAAAAAGGAATGAAAGCACTTGCTACTAACACGCTAAACACATTACCGAAGTTAGAGCTAGCTGTCATCTTAATATATTTTAAAATATTTCCGAATGTAGTACGTCCTTCTACAATCCCGGCTTCTAATATAGTTAAACTTTTTTCGAGTAGAATAATATCAGAAGCTTCTTTCGCAATATCAGTAGCAGTATCAACAGATATTCCGACATCAGCTTCACGTAATGCTACAGCATCGTTAATGCCGTCTCCCATGTAACCTACAGTGTGTCTGTTTCCTTGTAATGCGTGTATAATGCGAGATTTTTGCATTGGATTAAGCTTCGCAAATACAGTCGTTTCTTCAGCAAGTTTTGCTAATGCTTTATCTGGTAAAGAATCAATCTCGTAACCGAGGATTGGTTCGCCGATATCTAATCCAACTTCTTTACAAACTTTTCGTGTAACAATTTCGTTATCGCCAGTTAAAATTTTTACTTGTACACCATGCTTTTGTAATGCTTGAATTGCAGCTGCTGCAGATGGTTTCGGTGGATCTAAAAAGCCGATATATCCAGCGAGAATCATATCAGTTTCGTCTTTTACTGCGTACTCTTTATCATTTATGTTTCTATCTTTTTTATAAGCCACAGCAATAACCCGCATACCTTCACTATTCAATGTCTCGCTTAGTTTTTTGACATTTGAGCGTATTTCCTCAGTGAGTGTAACGATTTTTTTATCCACTTCAGTGTAGTTGCAAATTGATAAAATTTCTTCTACGGCACCTTTACAAACCATTGTATGTTCACCTGAAATATCTTTTACGATGACTGACATACGCCGGCGGGCGAAATCGAATGGAATTTCATCTAGCTTTTGAAAAGCTGATGGGTCAAATGTATTGTTTTCCTCTGTATGCTTAATAACAGCTTTATCTATTAAGTTTTTCAATCCAGTTTGATAGAAACTATTTAAATAGGCAAATTGCAAGACACGATTGCATTTATTTCCATTAGAATCTAAGTGACGAACAAGGACAACTTTATCTTCTGTTAAAGTTCCGGTTTTATCTGTACAAAGAATGTTCATAGCACCTAAGTTTTGAATAGAATTTAGCTGTTTTACAATTACTTTTTGTTTAGACATGTTAACGGCACCTTTAGCTAAATTAGCAGTTACAATCATTGGTAACATTTCAGGTGTAAGACCAACAGCAACGGCAATAGCGAAGAAGAAAGCTTCTTGCCAATCTCCCTTTGTGAATCCGTTAATGAGAAGGACGATAGGCGCCATAATAAGCATGAATGTAATTAAGAGCCAGCTTACTTTGTTTACACCTTTATCAAAGCTTGTTTCTACACGCTTTCCGATTACCTTATTTGCTAAAGAGCCGAAATACGTATCGGTACTTGTTGAGATGACAACAGCTTTTGCGCTACCACTTACAATATTTGTTCCCATGAAGCAAAGGTTTTCCATATCGAGTGGATTGTAATTTTTTTTCATGTTTTTCGGTAAGATATGCTTATTTTCTGTATGGTAGCAGTGTTCGTATTTTTCTATAGGAAGTGCTTCCCCTGTCAAAGAAGATTGATTAACAAATAAATCTTTAGCGGATACAACACGCACATCAGCTGGAACGATATCACCAGCTGAAAGGGAAATAATATCGCCAGGTACAAGCTCTTCAATTGGAATTTCTGTTGTGTAATTTCGATTTAAATTCGTTACATTTTTTGTTTCATGTACAAATCCATTTATTCTAAATACGCTCGCAGTTGTTCGAACCATAGCCTTTAAATTATCGGCAGCTTTTTGAGAACGAAATTCTTGGGAAAACCGAATCGTTGCACTAAGTAGTACCATTGCAGATACGACAATTGTTCCTTGTATGTCATCTGTGAAAAAGGAGAGTGCCCCAAGAGCTAATAAAACGAAAATAAATGGATTTTTAAATGCCAGCAGAAATTGAATGTACCACGGCGCCATTTTATTATGAGCTATTTCGTTCGGACCGTATAAAGAAAGTCTACGAGCCACTTCTTGTTTAGATAATCCATCTTGTGTTGTTTCTAGAAGTTTTAACGCAGAGATTACATCTTGTGTTGCAACCTCCACTAATAATTCGTTATTTGTTTTCATGCTATCTTGCTCATAAGCATGCTTTGTTTCTTGTCTTTGTAAATTAAACATCGGTAGTTCCTCCTCTGTCATGAAGGAGGAAACAATCTGTTACCTAACTAACTATTTGAAATGGTGAGGAACAGTTTCTTTCCTACCTACATGATGAAATATGAATGTAAAACGTATGGGTATCTGGGCCGAATCATCAATTGCCAACTGTTCCTCACCTCCGTACAATTTAGTAGTTTCTGAATATGCTATGTTTGTTTCATAGTAAGGTGCATATAGACGTAAAAAGACCTTTACTCAAAACGAGTAAAGGTCTGAATTCGCAGTTAAAAGAGTCCACAACAAAGACTGCTAGTAGACATAAATAAAAACAGTTTTTGTGTATGACAAAATACATGCACCTCTCCCTCGTTGAGTTTTAGCACTGTATAGCATAGGTACTGAAACCAGCTACGTTAAAAAAGGCCTTCATTCCGACCTTTCCTGTTGACCCATTGGCGTCTCTCGACATTTTTGGGCAGCAGCGTTTCTCTATACAGGAGCCTCACCTAACAGAGACCATATTCAATTACATGTTGAATGTTAGCACTGTAAAATCGTAGTGTCAATATCTTTTTTATCTGTGTTTTTAAAATATTAAATGGATTTATAATAGATATATGGGATGAAATACATGATATTAATTATAAATAATGTGGAAAATAAATATTTTTATAAAAGGGGAATTTGTAATGGTACCACAAAATTTTATTATAAATATTGAGAATCAAAAGTGGTTGTTTAATGAGCAGGAAGATTTATGTTCTCACGGGGAAATTTATTTAAATGTGGATGGAACGATTATTACGCGGACAGGTATGGATGAGGAATGGGGAATAAGTGAATCAGCTTTAGCTCTGTTACGAACTTTAGATAAAGAATATATTTGTGATATTGAAAATGAAGAGGGGCTTATTTTGCACGGATGTGGCACTATGCTCATGTTAGGATGCCCAATTTCAATTCATTGGACTATAAACCATATAGGTGAAAATGTGGTTTTAAAGGATTTTGTCAAAGTTATTTCTACTGATCAAAAGGCTATATACTATGAAGGGCTTCATATAGAATTGAATGAAAATGAATATAGAAAACAAATTGTTTCTTTTGCACTACAAGCAAAAGAATTATTTAATAAATCAAGTGAAAAGATAATTTTAAATGAGCTTGAGCGAAGTATGTATACCGACTTTTGGACGGAATATGATCATTTGTTAAATAAGTATAAATAAAAAAGCACTGTAACCAGTGCTTTTTTATTATAGATTACGAGATTGTAGGGTTTTCAAAAATAACAATCTCTGAACTGTTTGTAGTTGAAACGCGTTGGGCGTAATATGTTAAAGCTGAAGAAATATATGCTGGTAACGTATCATTTGTATGTGATGTTGTATATTCATGGATTAATTCCTTTAAAGTTGTCCATTCTAATTGTGCTGGGTGATCAGACACGAAAGAACTTACCCAGCGATCAAATGAAGATGAAAAATCAGTTTGTAAACGAAATACTTCTTTCATAATAAAACGCTCCCTTAAAATGTAGTATAATTATTTTACCACAAAACACGAACGATTGGTAAATTTTTTAAGTATAACGTTCGTGTTATATAGTTGTCTAGATGATTGGTTATGTAAATTCGATTTGCCATTTGAAATAACATTCCGTAAGATGAGAGATAGAGTATATTTAGAGCTGGAGGAAAGAAAGTGGAATTTGTATTTTTAGGAACTGGTGCAGGTGTTCCTTCAAAAGGAAGGAACGTTTCAGCAATTGCTTTACAATTGTTAGAAGAACGAGGACAGACTTGGTTATTTGATTGTGGCGAGGCCACGCAACATCAAATATTACATACATCGGTACGTCCGCGCCGCATTGAAAAAATATTTATTACGCATTTACATGGCGATCATATTTTTGGATTGCCTGGTTTATTAGGTAGCCGTTCATTTCAAGGAGGAACTACGCCTTTAACGGTGTATGGACCGAAAGGAATTAAACAATTTATTGAAGTGGCATTATCGGTAAGTACGACACATGTGAAATATCCACTTGAAGTTGTGGAGATAACAGAAGAAGGTACCGTATTTGAAGATAATGAATTTTATGTAGAAACGAAAAGATTGTCACACGGTATAGAATGTTTTGGATATCGTATTGTAGAGAAAGATATACAAGGTGCTCTTTTAGTTGATAAATTGCTTGAGATGGGTGTGAAACCAGGTCCAATCTTTAAACGTTTAAAAGATGGAGAAGTAGTTGAATTAGAGGATGGCACGATATTAAATGGAAATGAGTTTATCGGCCCACCTCAAAAAGGAAGAATTATTACTATCTTAGGTGATACGCGATATTGCGAATCGAGTAGGGAGCTTGCGCAAGATGCAGATGTACTTGTCCATGAAGCGACTTTCGCAGCAGAAGATGAGCAACAAGCGCATGATTATTTTCATTCCACATCTAAGCAAGCTGCGAGCATTGCACTTCAGGCAAATGCGAAGCGATTAATCTTAACTCACATTAGTTCTCGCTATCAAGGAGATACATATAAGGAATTATTGAAAGAGGCAAGAGAGTTGTTTTCTAATACAGAAATAGCGACAGATTTGAAATCATTCCCAGTAGAAAAATGATAATTTTGTAAAAAATGGTAACGATGGGTTACCATTTTTTTATGTCTAAAAAAATTTAAAAATAAAACTGTTATTATTTTATGCTTATACTTGGATGATACAGAAAATTAGAATGGTTTGAATATATACGATAAAAATACGAAATAATGATTATTTAGAAAAACTGTTATATAAGTCAGATGACATACAAGTGATACAAATAGCAGGAATGGACTTTTATTCAGAACTTTTAAAATTCAACAAAAGTAAGCGTTTTATAAAAAACAAGCTATAATGAGGGCAGATTATAATTTATGATAAGTCACATGCTTTTTAGTTATTATCGTAACAAGTGAAGTTGACTAAACCATGAGAGAGTAACATGAGAATTATAATAGGAAAGATATCACTTGTTTATGCTATGCTTGCAATGGCTTCTGTGTTAAACTTTGGATTGCTACCAGACTTTATTGTGGATTATCTTATATCATTTTTTTAATGAAAATAATACTAAGATTCTTATGTATTATGATAACTGGTATTATTTCAGGTTATATTGGATTACTTTTATTCAAAAATTATCCAATTCATACAGCAGAACAAATTCGTGGTACAACTGGAAAAGCGACAGATGTAGCAGCTTAATAGAATAGTAGAATAAATTTTTTTCATAGAGGTTTAGGGGGAGTTATGATGAAGTATCGCTCAGTATTTGATATTATCGGTCCAGTTATGATTGGACCATCAAGTTCACATACAGCAGGCGCGGCAAGAATGGGGCAAGTTGCTCGCCAGCTGTTTCGTCATGAACCAGAAAGAGTAAGCATTTCGTTATATGGATCATTTGCAAAGACGTATCGAGGGCATGGTACCGATGTAGCACTAATCGGTGGAATATTGGGATTTGAAACAGATGACTTACGTATTCCAGAGGCGCTAGAAATAGCAAAAGAGCGCGGAATTGAAGTGGAATTCATTGAAGAAGATGCCAATGCACCTCACCCAAATACAGCAAGAATTCGTTTGTATAAAGGTGAAGAAGAAATTGAAGTTGTTGCTTGCTCAATTGGTGGCGGTAAAATTGAAGTTGTAGAATTAAACGGATTCGATCTTCAATTATCAGGCACAAGTCCAGCACTACTTATTGTAAATAACGATCGCTTTGGTGCTATTGCAGCGGTGGCTTCAATCCTTGCTACACACGAGATTAACATTAGTACAATGAGTGTTTCTCGTAAAGAAAAAGGAAGAAGAGCGCTTATGGTTATTGAAACAGATGAATTATTAGCAGATGAAGTGATTGAAGAAATAAAAGCGCAACAAAATATTTGTCAAGTAACTATTATGGATTAATTGCAGGGGGGACACACCATGTTTCGGAACGCAGCGGAACTAGTGGCGCAAGCTAAAGAACAAAATGTAAAAATCGCAGAAATTATGATTCAATGTGAAATGGAAACAAGACGTATTTCACGTGAAGAAGTAATTGCTGGTATGGAAAAGAACTTAGTCGTGATGGAACAAGCAGTAGAACGTGGTATTCGCGGCGTGAAATCACCAACTGGTTTAACTGGTGGAGATGCTGTAAAAGTTCAAGCGTATATGAAGAGTGGAAAAGGCTTATCTGGAGATACGATTTTGGATGCAGTAAGCAAAGCTGTTGCAACAAATGAAGTAAACGCAGCGATGGGAATTATTTGTGCAACACCAACAGCAGGGTCTGCTGGAACAGTGCCAGGTGTACTATTTGCACTAAGAGAAAAATTGCAGCCTACACGTGAAGAAATGATTGAGTTCTTATTTACAGCAGGAGCTTTCGGTATGGTTGTTGCGAATAATGCTTGTATTTCTGGTGCGGCAGGAGGATGCCAAGCTGAAGTTGGTTCAGCAAGTGGAATGGCGGCTGCAGCTGCAGTTGAGATGGCTGGTGGAACACAAGATCAAGCAGCTACAGCGATGGCAATTTCATTAAAGAACATGCTTGGTTTAGTGTGCGATCCTGTTGCAGGACTTGTAGAAGTGCCTTGTGTAAAACGTAATGCAGCAGGAGCTGCGAATGCGATGATTTCAGCAGATTTAGCATTAGCTGGTGTAACGAGTACAATTCCATGTGATGAAGTAATTGAGGCAATGTTTAGAATTGGACAAACGATGCCAGTAGCACTTCGTGAAACAGCAGAAGGTGGACTTGCAGCAACGCCGACTGGTCGTCGCCTGCAAGAAGAGATTTTTGGGAAGAACAATAACTAAGTGTAAAAATAGAAAAAGGAGCTCAAGTTTATTTGAGCTCCTTTTTCTATTTTTCTTTTGTTAGTTGTTCTAATGTTTTTCCAAGATTATGTGATCGTTCCGTTGCCTGTGTAATACAAGAAATAAGTGCTTGTTGAAATTCATGTTCTTGTAATACTTCAATACCTGCTTCGGTAGTTCCACCAGGAGAAGTAATTTCCTTTCGCAAAATAGAAGGGTGCTTGTCACTTGCTTTTAGCATTTCAGCAGCACCAATCATCGTTTGAAGAATAAGTGATTTTGCAACATCTTCTTTTAAACCAATTTTTTTTGCAGCTTCTTCCATAGCTTCCACTACGTAATAAATATAAGCAGGTCCACTTCCGGATAATGCAGTGACAGCATGCATATCATCTTCCTCTACAACAGAGACGAGACCGATCGTTTCAAATAAAGATGTTGCAGTGCGAATATGTTCCGCTGTTGCATGTTTTGAAGGGGAGATAGCGGTAGCTGATTTTAGAATGGCTGCGGATGTATTTGGCATTGCACGAATAATTGGAACGTCTTTTTGAAGTAGTTTTCTAATTGAGTGAGTAGAAACACCTGCTAGTAATGAAATAATAAGCACGTTATTATTTATGTATTCTTTAAAAGGGGTAAGCGCCTCTGCAACATCCTTTGGTTTCATTGCTAGAAAAAGAATATTTGCATCAGTAAGTAATTCTTTTTTATTATGAGTACCTTTGACACCGTATTTTTTATGTAGCTCTTGTAATCTCGTCTCGTTAGAACGATTACTTACAGTAATTTGTTCACCTTTAACAACATTTGCATGTAACAAGCCACCAATAATAGCTTCAGCAATAGAGCCTGCACCGAGAAAGGAAATGTTTTGAATAGACATGATGTTCCTCCTTTAATTTTGGTTAGAAATTCTTATAAATGTACATACATTCGTTTTCTTATAGGAAACACCTCTTTTTATCTGAAAATAATGACAAATATATATAGAAGTTGTAAACTGAAGAAGTATTCATTTTTGAACCGGAAAGAGACAGGGGGGCTAAGCATGACGGCGATTCACCGAATGGAGATTCCTGTACCATTTGCAGTGGAAACTGTGAATGTGTTTTTAGTTGAGGGGGAGACATTAACATTAATTGATACAGGGACGAATACAGAAGAGGCAAGGAATGCGTTAGAAAGTCAATTAGGTGCATTAGGATATACGATAGAAGATATTGAAACAGTAGTCATTACGCATCATCATGCAGATCATTGTGGACTTTTAAATATATTTTCTGAGAAGACGAATATTATTGGACATCCTTGGAATGAGCCTTGGATCACACAAAATCCAGAATTTTTAAAGCGGTATCATGAATTTTTTAGAGAGACGGCCTTACAGTTTGGTGTGCCAGCAGCATTTTTGAAAGACGAGTCGTTATTGACGACGAGGACACTTAAATATTCTTGTAATAGATCGTTAACGCATACTGTGAGAGAAGGAGATCGTATTAATTCTTTGCCTGGATTTACAGTGCTTGAAACACCAGGCCATGCTTCTACTCATATTTCTTTATATAGAGAATCTGATGGAATATTAATTGGTGGAGATGCTCTCATTAGTCATATTTCTTCGAATCCAATACTAGAACCACCATATGAAGGGCAAACAGAGCGGGCACGCCCATTACTAAAATATAATCAAACATTACAGCGTTTAAGCGAAATGAATATTTCACGCATTTTATCAGGGCATGGGGAAGATGTTCTAAATGTGAAACAACTTATTGAAACGAGATTACAAAAGCAAGAAACACGTGCTTTTAAAGTGCTTGAGTTATTAAAGGAAAAACCAATGACAGCATTTGAAGTATGTGTAAAACTATTTCCGGTATTATATAAAGAACAATTACCACTTACTATTTCAGAAACGGTTGGACAATTGGATTATTTAGCATATAATCAACAAGTGATGATTGATGAGTCATCGCAACAATTGATTTATTATGCAAAGTAGGTGACAGCAATGACAGGACGTTTACAAAATAAAGTAATCGTCATTACAGGTGCTTCTAGTGGGATTGGTGAGCAAGTTGCAATGCAAGTTGCAGCACAGGGAGCGACTCCAGTATTAATGGCTCGAACAGAAGAGAAACTACAAGCGTTAGTAGACAAAATTAAAGAAACTTATAATACGCCTTGCTATTATTATGTATTAGATGTAAGTGAAGAGATGGAAGTACAGTCTGTTTTTTCAAAGGTATTACAAGAAGTGGGACGTATTGATATATTAGTAAACAATGCGGGATTTGGTATTTTTAAAACGTTTGAAGATGCGTCAATGGGTGAAGTAAAAGATATGTTCCAAGTAAATGTATTTGGATTAGTAGCATGTACGAAAGCGGTACTACCTTATATGGTAAACAAGAATGAAGGACATATTATTAATATTGCTTCACTTGCTGGAAAAATTGCAACTCCGAAATCGAGTGCTTATGCAGCAACGAAACATGCCGTATTAGGATTTACGAATAGTTTACGCATGGAATTAGCGAATACAGATATTTATGTTACAGCAATTAATCCAGGTCCGATAGATACAAACTTTTTTGAAATAGCGGATCAATCTGGTACATATGTAAAGAATATGGGACGTTACATGTTAAAACCAACATACGTAGCAGAACAAATCGTAAAGTCGATGCACACGAAAAAACGTGAAGTAAACTTACCGAAGTGGATGGGAATTGGCCCGAAACTTTATGCTTTATTCCCAGGTTTATTTGAGCGTGTTGCAGGTAAATCATTAAGTAAAAAATAGGAGATTTCCATATGGAAATCTCCTATTTTTTATTGTTTTCCAGTTACATAATCATAAACAATATCCTCAATTTCCTCGTATAAATCAATTTCAATATTTGAATGAGTCACCGTTTGAATATGTTTCACTAGCATTTCCTGATCTTCTTTTGATATTGGACTGCATTGATATTGTTGAAAACTTTTTATAATCATTTTCTCAATTAATTTTTCGTTCATATTTTTCCCCGCCTGTATGTACGTATGTATTGTTTTATTGTACTTGAAGTGAAATAAAAAAACTACTATGCACTATTTTTGTATAAAAATTCGGTTGAGTATATTATTTTTCTAATAAAATTAAGTTTTTTTAGATTTAAAAATTTATAAATATTTAATTGACTCTATAAATATACAATATTATAATCATACTTAATTTAAAGAATCGATATGAGGAGGAACTTATGAAAGTCGCAATTATTGGAGCCACTGGATATGGGGGCATTGAGTTAATTCGTTTATTAGAACAACATCCATATTTTTCGATAGCATCTCTCCATTCTTTTTCACAAGTTGGTGAGTGTATAACAAATGTATATCCTCATCTTCGAAATGTCCTTTTTCATACGTTACAAGAAATTGATGTGGAGACGATAGGAAAAGAAGCAGAAATCGTATTTCTAGCAACCCCAGCAGGAGTATCGGCGGAGTTAACTCCTAAGTTATTAGCAGAAGGTTTAAAAGTAATTGACCTATCTGGAGACTTTCGTATGATAGATCCTTCGTCATATGAACTGTGGTATAAAAGGCCAGCAGCGAAAGAAGAAATTCTTAGAAAAGCAGTGTATGGGTTAAGTGAATGGAAAAGGACTGGGATTCAAAAGGCAAATTTAATTGCAAACCCAGGATGTTTTGCTACAGCCACATTGCTAGCGATAGCGCCGTTAGTACGTAGCGGCATGATTGAAGAAGATTCGATTATTATTGATGCGAAATCAGGGGTATCAGGAGCAGGTAAAACACCAACAACAATGACTCACTTTCCTGAGCTATATGATAACTTGCACATTTATAAAGTGAATGAGCATCAGCACGTTCCAGAGATTGAGCAAATGCTTACAGAATGGAATAGTGGATCACAGCCAATTACATTTAGCACACATTTAATACCGATATCACGAGGAATCATGATTACACTTTATGCAAAAGTAAAACAAAAGATGGAAATAAAGCAACTTCAAAAATTGTATGAAGAAACGTATGAACAATCGCCTTTCATCCGAATTTGTACGCAACGGAAATTTCCAAGTCCAAAAGAAGTGAGAGGCTCAAATTATTGTGATATTGGCATAGCTTACGATGAAAGAGCTGAAAGAGTTACGGTCGTTTCTGTTATAGACAATATGATGAAAGGCGCGGCTGGGCAAGCGATTCAAAATGCAAACATAATAGCGGGACTAGAAGAGACAACAGGTTTACAACATATGCCGCTTTATGTATAAGGGGGACATGGTGATTAAAGTAGCGTCTATTACAAAATTAGAAAATGGTTCAATTGTAACGCCGAAAGGCTTTTCGGCAATTGGTACTGCAAATGGTTTAAAAAAGGAGAAAAAGGATTTAGGTGCCATCGTTTGTGATGTACCAGCATCATGTGCCGCTGTGTATACAACGAATCAAATACAAGCAGCTCCTTTGCAAGTAACGAAGGATAGTATAACGGCAGAAGGGAAGTTACAAGCAATTATCGTTAATAGTGGAAATGCAAATGCTTGTACTGGAATGAAAGGATTACAAGACGCATACGAGATGCGCGCATTAGGGGCGGAACATTTTGGGATGAAAGAAAATTACGTTGCAGTAGCTTCAACAGGTGTAATTGGTGTTCCACTGCCGATGGATATAATCCGAAAGGGAGTTGCAACTCTTATACCGACGAAGGAAGAAAGTGAAGCATATTGTTTTTCTGAAGCAATTTTAACGACGGATCTTATAACGAAAGAAACTTGCTATGAAATGATTATTGATGGGAAGAAAGTGGCGATTGCGGGTGTTGCAAAAGGTTCAGGGATGATTCATCCGAATATGGCAACGATGCTTAGTTTTATTACGACAGATGCTCATATAGAGCATGACGTATTGCAAACAGCGTTATCACAAATAACGAATCATACATTTAATCAAATTACGGTAGATGGAGATACTTCTACGAATGATATGGTCATCGTTATGGCAAGTGGATTATCAGAAACAAGGCCGATAAATATGGAACATACAGATTGGGAAACTTTCGTATGTGCTTTACAGCAAGTATGTGAAGATTTAGCGAAAAAAATTGCGCAAGATGGTGAAGGAGCTACGAAGTTAATAGAAGTAAATGTGCTAGGAGCTCAAACGAATGAAGAGGCAAAAAAAATTGCAAAGCAAATAGTCGGTTCGAGTCTTGTGAAAACAGCAATACATGGTGAAGACCCAAACTGGGGGCGAATTATTAGCAGTATTGGACAAAGTGAAGTAGCTATTCATCCGAACACAATTGACATTACTCTTCAATCTATATCGGTATTAAAAAATAGTGAGCCTCAAATATTTTCTGAAGAAGAAATGAAAGAGAGATTACAAGAAGATGAAATAGTCATTAATGTGTACTTACACTTAGGTGAAGAGACAGGATCAGCTTGGGGCTGTGACTTAAGCTATGAATATGTGAAAATAAATGCTTGTTATCGTACATAAGGAGAGAGAAGATGAGCGATTATATTGTAGTGAAATGCGGCGGTAGTATGTTGAATCAATTAAATGCTGTGTTTTTTGATTGTATAAAGAAATTGCAACAGAAGTATAAAGTGGTGATTGTTCATGGTGGTGGGCCAGAAATTGATGCCAAATTAAAAGATTGTAACATCAACGTAGAAAAAAGAGATGGATTACGCGTAACACCAAAAGAAGTTATGGATGTTGTTCAAATGGTGCTATGCGGAAGTACGAATAAAAAACTCGTAATGAATTTACAAAAGCATAATTTACTTGCTGTAGGTTGTTCAGGGTGTGACGGTAATTTACTTCAAGTTCAACCTGTCAGCGAGGAGATAGGATATGTGGGAGAAGTAAGTTATGTAGAAACAGCCTTATTAAAAGGATTAATAAATATGGGGTATATTCCTGTTATTGCTCCAATCGGGGTAAATGGTAATGAAATTTATAACATAAATGCGGACAATGCTGCAGCTGGGATTGCGGCCGCGTTAGGGGCAAAAGAGCTGATTTTTATTACGGATGTAGATGGAATATTACATGAAGGGAATTTGGTAAAGGAAACGGATGAATCTGAAATTGCAACTTTTATAGAAACAGGTGTTATTACAGGTGGGATGATTCCGAAAGTACAGGCGGCACTAGCATCATTAAAAATGGGAGTGCAAAAGATAAGTATTGTGAATGGTACAAAAGATTTTACTGAGGTTACGGGAGAGTGTATTGGAACGACGGTAACGAAAGGTGTGAGTATTGCATGACGAGTCATCTTTTTCAAACGTATGGCAGAAGAACTATTGAGTTTGTAAAGGGAACTGGAACGAAAGTTATTGATAATAAAGGTAAGCAATATTTAGATTTTACATCAGGAATTGGCGTATGTAATTTAGGACATTGTCACCCTACTGTTCTCAAAGGTGTACAAGAGCAACTTGATGATATATGGCATATATCTAACCTGTTTACAAACAGCTTACAAGAAGAAGTTGCGTCATTATTAACAGAAAATAGAGCATTAGATTATGTGTTTTTCTGTAATAGTGGGGCAGAGGCAAATGAAGCGGCTTTAAAGTTAGCACGTAAGCATACTGGAAAATCTCTCGTCGTAACATGCCAGCAGTCTTTTCACGGTAGAACATTTGGAACGATGAGTGCAACAGGCCAAGATAAGGTAAAAGAAGGATTTGGTCCATTACTTCCATCTTTTTTACATATCCCTTTTAACGATATTAAAGCATTAGAGGAAGTAATGAATGAAGAAGTTGCGGCGGTAATGGTAGAAGTAGTTCAAGGAGAGGGAGGAGTAATACCTGCTGATCTATCTTTTTTGAAAGAGATTGAAACATTATGTAATAAGTTCGGTTCCTTATTTATTATAGACGAAGTACAAACGGGGATAGGAAGAACTGGAACACTATTCGCTTATGAACAAGTGCGAATAGAGCCTGATATCGTTACCGTTGCAAAAGCACTTGGGAATGGGATTCCTGTCGGAGCAATGATTGGCCGGAAAGAGCTCGGAACGTCGTTTACTGCAGGATCACACGGTTCAACTTTTGGCGGGAATTACATCGCGATGGCTGCAGCGAAAGAAGTATTGCAAGTAAGTAAAAGACCATTGTTTTTAAAAGAAGTACAAGAAAAAGGCGAGTATGTATTAGAGAAGTTGCAAGAGGAATTACAGCATGTCGAATGTATTCAAAATATACGTGGTAAGGGGCTTATGATTGGGATTGAGTGTAAGCATGAAGTTGCAAGTTTTATAGAACAACTAGAAAACGAAGGACTTCTCGTATTACAAGCAGGCCCTAATGTTATAAGACTATTACCGCCACTCATTGTCACGAATGAAGAGTTAGAACAGGCAGTATATATAATAAAAAAAGTAGTTTGTACAAAAAACGTATCAATCATATAAGGGGGAAGTTTCATGTCAACTTTACAAGTACCGAAATTAAATACGAAAGATCTTTTAACACTAGAAGAATTAACGAAAGAAGAAGTTATTTCTTTAATTGAGTTCGCTATATATTTAAAAAAGAATAAGCAAGAGCCTTTATTACAAGGCAAAATATTAGGGCTTATTTTTGATAAGCATTCAACTCGTACTCGTGTATCTTTTGAAGCGGGAATGGTACAACTCGGGGGACATGGTATGTTTTTAAGTGGGAAAGAGATGCAAATGGGAAGAGGAGAAACCGTTTCAGATACTGCGAAAGTATTATCGCAGTATATTGACGGGATCATGATACGTACATTCTCACACGCGGATGTAGAAGAGCTTGCAAAAGAATCGAGTATTCCTGTTATTAATGGATTAACGGATGACCATCATCCTTGTCAAGCATTGGCAGACCTCATGACGATATATGAAGAAACAAATACATTTAAAGGAATAAAATTAGCTTACGTAGGTGACGGAAATAATGTATGTCATTCATTGTTGTTAGCTAGTGCAAAAGTTGGAATGCATATGACTGTTGCAACGCCTATAGGGTATGAACCGAATGAGGAGATTGTAAAAAAAGCGTTAGCGATTGCCAAGGAAACAGGAGCTGAAATTGAAGTTTTGCATGATCCTGAATTAGCGGTGAATGAAGCAGATTTCATTTATACTGACGTTTGGATGAGCATGGGGCAAGAGGGCGAAGAAGAGAAATATTCTTTATTTCAACCTTACCAAATCAATAACGAACTTGTTAAGCATGCGAAACAAACATATCGTTTCTTACACTGTTTACCTGCCCATCGTGAAGAAGAAGTAACAGGCGAAATTATAGATGGACCACAGTCTATCGTATTTGAGCAAGCTGGTAATCGATTGCATGCTCAAAAAGCGTTATTAGTGAGTTTATTTAAAAATGTAGAAGAGCCTTCCTAAAAGGGAGGTTTTTTTATATTAAAATGTCGGATGTATATTTGGTTAACCATTTCGATATCATTTATAATAAAAGAGAAAACTAAATTTGTTTTTCAGAGTGTGTAAGGACATACTACATATAAAAATATAGTTAAAGAGATGATGAGGGTGAAAACAACTAAGAAAACATATTCGTTTTTTCAGCGGATGTGGAGAATATTAAAGTTTCAATATTATAAGTTGCTTCGATCGCCAGAAGGCGCAAAGAAAGTATCGTTAGGGTTTGCTATAGGATTCGGCTTAGAAATGTTAGTCATTTATACGGCATCGCTCGTATATGTAATATTTTATCCAATCGTCAGGTTAGCAAAGGGATCTTTTCCTGCGGCAGTTATTGGCAATATTATTGGGAAAATATCGTTTCTCCCAGTATTTTTATTTCCGCTTGCGTATGCGCTAGGAAAAATGATTTATCCATTCCATGTACAGAAAATTCATCATGAACCATTTACGGTATCGGACTTGTTTTCAAGTCACATTTTTACGATATTAAAGAGCTTATTACAAAGTGAAGTGTATGTATTAATTGGAATGACGATTTTAGGAGTTGTGTTTGGTCTCATTTCGTATTTCGTTGTGCATTATTTATACGAAAAGAACCGTAAGTTACGCTTGAAGAAAAGGAAGAAACGAGTGAGGGAACCACTTGTACAATTATAAACAATGTCACATCCATTTTCTCCTTTGAATATGTTTAAGAAAAAGGAGGAGAGGATAATGTATTATTATTACGTATCTCAAGTATATCCATATGTAAATTATTATCCGGTTTATGATACGAGTAGACAATACGAATTATATCGGCAACAACAATTACAGCAATTATCACAAATACCACAATTACCACAACAACAGCCTACACAGGAAAAAAAACCATATTTAACAACATGGCCATATTCCAATGTGTACTATGGTAACTATTACGAATCATAAAGCTGCTTCTATTTAGAAGCAGCTTTATACGTTTGTTTTCAAAATTAAATTTTGAATGGTTTGAAGAGAATGAATGAGCTTTTCGCGCTCTTCCTCAGATAATGTTTGGAAATTTTCTTTTAGTTTGTCTAAAATGAATTGCTGATACTGATTTACTAATAATTTCCCTTCAGCTGTTAGGGAAATTAAAATGACCCGTCGATCTTTTTCGCTATAATGACGCTCTATTAGTTCTTCTTGAATAAGTTTGTTTAATAGAGGTGTCATGTTAGGCCGTGAAATCGCTAGCCGCTTGCCGATTTCGGAAACTGCTAATGTGCCGTTTTCATGCAAAAGCAGTAATACTTGTGTATGTGATGGCGGCATATGTCTTTGAGAAGAAAATTCTCCAGGAAGCATAAATTTGCGATAAAAAAGAGGCACTAGCGAAAGAAGATGATCAACAATACGTTCCCACTCGCGTGATTCCATATAAAGGCCCCCTTCCACTATCATTGTAACAAAAAAGACATGTTATAAAAATAGAATTGTTTCATGGGAATTTTAATATTTGTAGGCCAATACTTTTTTTGTAAATGAATCGGCAATAATCGTATAGCCTTTATCATTTGGGTGTACTTGGTCAAAGAGCAATTCTTTTTTATCATTCGATATTAATTTACGAATTGGCAAAACGATAGATGGTTGATTCACTTTTGCAATGGAATAAACGGATTCATTCCAGCCGTCTAAAAACATATCTGCATAACTTGCGATGGAGTCATCGAGTTGTAACGGGTTATAGAGTTCAGAAAGAATGAGTAAAGCATCCGGATTTTGATCTCGGACTGTCTTTACAATATTTTTTACATCCGCTTCAAAATGAGCTTTTTCTTTATTTAACATTTTAATACCGTCTATAACACCGACATCACGATTTAAGCGAAATAAATTATTTCCCCCAATATTAATTGTAATGATATTTGCTGCTCTAATTTTTTGCTTTACATCTTCTGATTGAACTTTTTTAGCGAGACGATCTGTTGTAAGACCGTTTATCCCAAGGTTTTCTACAGTAATTGGTTTATGAATTTGTGCTTCTATTTGTTTAGAGGCTAATTCAGCAAATCCACCTTGTGTTGATCCATATCCTTTGGCGAGCGAATCACCTAGTACGAGATGATAAAAGGAATCGTTTGTTTGCTTATCAATCCAACTTGGAGTAGATGTTTTTTCTTCGGGTTCATTTTGTTTTGTCTCGTCGTTCTTTTCAAAATAAGAATAAGAAATGATCAGAAGGAGGAGACAAACAATTGTTAAGATGACTTTTTTCATAAATTCATCCTCCTTGTAATTGGTAATTGTATCATATTCAGCAGTATTAGCAATGTAAGGGCATATTATATGTTTATGAAAAGTTTATAATAACTTTACAGAAAATTTGTTGAAGTTTGTCAAAAAATATTGACGATAGGAAAGAACTTTATATATGATAATGTCAGATAAGGTGAAATTTTAATTAGTGGGAGCTTTATTTCCTATTAATTGTTAGTCTTCATCAATCGAGCGTTTAAGGGGACTACTCGTTAGCGCAGGGTGAAATGAAAATTGTGTCTCTAATAGAAGAAAAAAGGTATGTGGTTAGAGACAGATAGGGATTCATTTCATTATTTCTGGTAATTGTATAAGGGGGATTTTTTGTGAAAAAGTCAAAAAAAATGCTAGCTGGAGCAACTCTTGCGATTGGTGTAATGGCACCGCAAGTAATGCCAGCAACAGCTCATGCAGATGAGAACACTGGGGAGAGTACAGTTAACTTACGAATTCTAGAAACATCAGATATTCACGTTAACTTAATGAATTACGATTATTATCAAACGAAAACAGATAATAAAGTAGGTCTTGTACAAACGGCAACACTCGTTAATAAAGCACGTGAAGAAGTGAAAAACTCTGTCCTATTTGATGATGGGGATGCATTACAAGGGACACCGCTTGGGGATTACGTAGCGAATAAAATAAAAGATCCGAAGAATCGTGTGGATCCTAGTTATACACATCCATTATATCGTGTAATGAATTTAATGAAGTATGACGTCATCTCTCTTGGGAATCATGAATTTAACTACGGTTTAGATTATTTAAAGGAAGTGACTAGTAAAACAAAAATTCCGGTTATTAACTCGAATGTCTACAGAGATGACCATGATGGTAATGATGAGAATGACGAGCATTACTTTGATAGACCATATCATATTTTAGAGAAAGAAGTAGTGGATGAAGCAGGCCAAAAACAAATAGTGAAAATTGGTGTAATGGGATTTGTTCCACCACAAATTATGAATTGGGATAAAGCGAATTTAGAAGGACAAGTTAAAGCGAAAGATATAGTTGAAACAGCGAAGAAAATGGTACCAAAAATGAAAGCAGAAGGTGCAGATGTTATCGTTGCACTAGCTCATTCCGGTGTTGATAAAAGTGGATACAACGTTGGTATGGAAAACGCGTCGTATTATTTAACAGAGGTTCCTGGCGTAAATGCAGTATTAATGGGACATTCACATACTGAAGTGAAGGATGTATTTAATGGTGTTCCAGTTGTAATGCCGGGTGTTTTTGGTAGTAACTTAGGTATTATTGATATGCAATTGAAGAAGGTAAATGGAAAATGGGAAGTGCAAAAAGATCAGTCTAAGCCGCAACTTCGTCCGATTGCTGATAGTAAAGGTAATCCATTAGTAGAATCTGATCAAAAATTAGTTAATGAAATTAAAGATGAACATGAAAAGACAATCGAATATGTAAATACACATGTAGGTGAAACGAAAGCACCAATTAATAGTTATTTTTCATTAGTACAAGATGATCCTTCCGTACAAATTGTGACAAATGCGCAAAAATGGTATGTAGAACAAGAACTTAAAAAACCAGAATACGAAAAGATTAAAGATATTCCAGTTTTATCTGCAGGAGCACCATTTAAAGCAGGTGGCCGAAACGGTGCGACATATTATACTGATATTCCAGCTGGAACGTTAGCAATTAAAAACGTTGCAGATTTATACGTGTATCCAAATACGTTATATGCTGTAAAAGTAAATGGGGCACAAGTGAAAGAATGGCTTGAAATGTCTGCAGGTCAGTTTAATCAAATTGATCCAAAGAAAACAGAAGAACAGCCGTTAGTAAATATAGGCTATCCTACATATAACTTCGATATTTTAGATGGCTTAAAATACGAAATTGATGTAACACAACCGGCGAAATACGATAAAGATGGAAAAGTTGTAAATGCAAATGCTAATCGTATTGTAAATATGACATATGAAGGTAAGCTAGTAGCTGACAAGCAAGAGTTCATCGTCGCTACAAATAACTATCGTGGAAGTAGCCAAACGTTCCCAGGTGTAAGTAAAGGGGAAGTTGTATACCAATCACAAGATGAAACACGTCAAATCATTGTGAAGTATATGCAAAAAATAAAAGATATTGATCCAGCAGCTGATCAAAATTGGACATTTAAACCGATTGTTGCAGATAAATTAAATACAACATTTGATTCTTCACCAAATGCACAAAAGTATATAAAGAAAGATGGAAAGATTTCATATGTTGGACCATCTGAAAATGAATTTGCGAAATATGCAATTGATATAACGAAGAAAAATGATGATAAAGAAACTGGTGAAGGAAATCCAACGACACCGCCAACAGGTGGTGGAGAAAATCCAACAACACCGCCAACAGGTAATGGAGAAAACCCAACACCACCAACAGAAGAAGGTAATAATGGTAATGAACCAAAACAAGATGGAAATAATACCGGATCTGGACAAACTACAACAGATGATCAAAATACAAAAGAAACAACAACAACTGTAAGTGAAAATAAAGAAGCTGAAAAAGATGAACGTGATTTACCGAAAACAGGTGCAAGTATTGCTTCTACAATTGGAGCTGGTCTTGCGTTTGTTGGAGCGGGATTACTTATGTTATTTAGAAAAAAGAAAGCGAATAGATAGTAGAGAAATATAAAAAGGATTACCAATTTGGTAATCCTTTTTGTTATATTATGAAACTGGTACTGCTTTTTCTTTTTTCCATGAAAGACCGAATCCAGTAAAGCCGACGATAATGGTTACGACTGGACACGCTAAACAGAAGATTGCGTATGGCAGGTAATCGAATGTTGGAACGCTAAGAACGTTTGTTAAGAATACGCCACTTACACCCCATGGTACGAGTGGATTAATTACTGTACCAGCATCTTCTAATACTCGTGATAAATTACGACGTTCTAAACCGACTTCATCGTATTTATTAGCAAATGCTTGTCCTGTTAAAACGATGGATAAGTACTGCTCACCGAGTAAGAAGTTTACACCAATTGCAGTTGAAGCAGTAGAAATAATTAAGCGTGTACTAGTTTTTACGAAGCTAGAGATAATATTCATCAGCTGCGCTATAATACCCATTCCTTGTAATAATCCTCCCATACAAAGAGCTAGGAAAATAAGAGCAATTGACATCATCATACTTTGCAGGCCACCGCGAGATAATAAGCTATCAATATCTTTGATACCAGTTTTAGAAACGTAACCGTCTTGCATAATTTTTATTAAATCAGCTAAAGAAGTGCTAGGTTTAAAAATAAAGAGAATAATAATCCCTACCACAATTCCTGCAAGTAATGTTGGAACTGCGGGTACCTTTTTAAATGCGAATAGGAACAGTAATAAAATAGGAATCAGTGTAACGATAGAAATCGTTGCATTTTTTTCTAATGTGTTAATAAATGCTGAGAAATCAGCGTTTCCACCAGATCCGCTTCCTAAAATGAAAAATGCGATAAAAGCAATAATGAAAGCTGGCACTGTTGTCCAAAGCATGTTACGAATATGTTCAAATAAATCTACACCCGTTACAGCAGGCGCTAAGTTTGTTGTATCAGATAAAGGAGACATTTTATCTCCGAAGAATGCCCCAGAAATAATTGCCCCAGCAATAAGAGCTGGATCGTATCCAAGGGCAGTACCCATTCCCATAAAGGCAAGTCCTACAGTTGCAGCAGTTGTAAATGCACTACCGATACTCGTTCCAACAATTGCACAAACAACAAAAACAGTTGGAACGAAAATTTTTGGAGATACAAGTTGGAAGCCGTATACCATTAAAGTCGGAATAGTTCCAGCTGCGATCCAAACGCTAATTAATACGCCTACAAGTAAGAAAATAAATATAGATGGAATACCAGCTGAAATACTACTAATCATCCCTTTCTCCATAGTAGACCAAGAGATTTTCTTCAGGAATCCAAATGCTAATAAAAGAACGATACCAAATAAAATTGGGATGTGTGGTGAAACTTCTAATTGAATAACACTAAAACCAATACAGAAAAAGATAAAAATTGTTAAAAGAACAGACTCAATTTTTGAAACCATTGTTTTCCCCTCCTAAGTAATGTGAAATAGCTCTTTTTTATATAAAATTCGCCAATATTGTATATTTCCTTCTAAATTTTAGAATTTTGTGACAAATTACCGGTAATTGTTGGTTCTTCTATATGATGCGGAAATGATTGGATAAAAAAACGTCCCTGCATATAATTATGCAGGGACGAAGAAATCGCGGTACCACCCTAGCTTGTGAAATGAATGTATCACAAAATAAAGGGTCATATGATATGCGCTTATAAAATAAAAAACGCCCCTGCAATATATGCAGGGACGAAAAATTCGCGGTACCACCCTAAATTGTGAAACAGTGTCGTTTCACCACTCTTTAGACATAACGGTCTATAACCGTCTTTCACTACTCCTCACGTTTCGTAAAAGAAGCTCCAGGGGGTAATTCATAATTCGCTCTGTACTGGTTCGCACCGACCACCAGCTCTCTGAAATCAGAAATCGAAATACTACTAAATCCTATCATCGCCGATTCATATGATGTTAGTTAAATTTTTATCACATTTTCATCTTAAATGTCAATAAAAATATTAAATGTTTTTTTAGGGAAATAAAGGAGAATTGTTTTAAAGCTCTAATTTTGTACGTTATAATGAATTTGAAAGGGGAGGAAAGAGTGAAGAAAAAAATAATTCTTTTTACCACCTTACTAGTCGTTGGCGGAAGTGCTGGAATTTACACAGCTTTTGCGGCTGAATCAGAGCAGTTGAAACAAAAACAAATACAACAGTCAGAAGTGAAGAAAGTAAAAGAAATAGAAGAGAAGAAATCAATGGAAAAAGCAGCAGAGAAACTAGGAGTTTCTACTGAGGGGAAAACAAAAGAAGAGGTTACGAAAGAAGTAAATACCGCTAGGTTTGAGAAGCGTCATGATTTATTAATTGAGCACGCTAAACAACTTGGAATTGATACAGAGGGAAAAAAAGATGAAGAAATTATTTTAGAAATTGGAAAGATACAGCATGGAAAGTAGAACAACTTATCGTATGATAAGTTGTTCTTTTTTAAGAACTATTTGATTTTAAAATAATTGACAGTCATTCGGATTTAATGTTAACTATATTTATAAACAAGTTAACATTAGGAGTGACAGTTGTGACAATAAATAGTAGAACGATTGAAAAATCATCTTATACATATGAAGAATTAGCAGAGAAAAATAAAGCTTACGTATGGCACCCATTTACACAAATGAAAGATTATTTAGAAGAAGATCCTGTCATTATTGAACGTGGAGAGGGAAGAAAGCTATACGATGTAAATGGTAATGAATATTGGGATGGTGTTTCATCTATATGGTTAAATGTTCACGGACATCAAGTACCGGAATTAGATGAAGCAATTCGTGAGCAATTAAATAAAATTGCTCATTCTACTATGTTAGGACTTGCTAACGTTCCATCTATTTTATTAGCAGAAAAAATTATTGAGGTTGTACCAGATGGATTGAAGAAGGTATTCTATTCTGATTCAGGTTCTACCGCTGTTGAAATTGCAATTAAGATGGCTTTCCAATATTGGCAGCATAAAGGGAAACCAAAGAAACAAAGATTCGTTACATTAAAAGAAGCATATCACGGTGATACAATTGGAGCTGTTTCAGTAGGGGCAATAGACTTGTTTCACCAAGTGTATAGTTCGCTCTTATTTGATACGATTAAAATGCCGTATCCATATACATATCGTTCTCCTTACGGAAATAATAAGGAGGAAATTGTAAAAAGCCATTTAGCAGAAATGGAAGAATTGTTGAAAGAAAAGCATGAAGAAGTAGCTGCCATCATTGTAGAGCCATTAATGCAAGGTGCTGGTGGAATGATTACAATGCCAAAAGGATATTTAAAAGGACTGCGCGATTTATGTACAAAGTACAATGTATTATTTATTACAGATGAGGTAGCGACTGGATTTGGGCGTACAGGGAAAATGTTTGCGTGTGAACATGAAAATGTGACGCCAGACATTTTAACTGCTGGTAAAGGTTTAACAGGTGGATATTTACCAATTGCAGTTACCGTAACGACAGATGAAATATATAATGCCTTCTTAGGAGAATATGAAGAACAAAAAACATTTTTCCATGGACATAGCTATACAGGCAATCCGTTAGGGTGTGCCGTAGCAATCGCGAATCTAGAACTATATGAAAAAACAAATTTAATAGAAGAAGTGGCACGTAAAACGGATTATGTGGCAGCGCAATTAGAAAAGCTCTTTGCGTATAAACATGTAGGTGATATTCGTCAGTGCGGATTAATGGTTGGTATCGAGCTTGTGAAGAATAAGGAAACGAAAGAAGCTTTTGACTGGACAGAAAGAGTCGGTGTTCAAGTATGTAAACGCTCAAGAGAGCTAGGTATGATTTTACGACCGCTAGGTAACACGATTGTATTTATGCCGCCACTTGCTTCTACTTTTGAAGAGATTGATGATATGTTACGCATCTTATATAAGGCAATCTCGGATGTTACGGAGGGAGAATAATGAGTGGTTTTTTCATAACAGCAACTGATACTGAAGTTGGAAAAACAGTAGTTGCAGGTGCTATAGCAGGTGTATTTAGAGAATTAGGATATAACGTAGGGGTATATAAACCGTTGCAAAGTGGGCATGTTGCATCAAACCCTGAGGGAGATGCGGCAAGGTTAAAAGTATTATCAGGTGTACCGACACAAGAAAATGAAATTTGCCCTTATTTTATTGAAGAACCACTTGCTCCGAGACTTGCCATGAAAAGAGCTGGAAGAGTAGTAAAGTTAAAAGAAATTACTGATTACTATAATGAACTATTAAAAGAGTTTAATAGCTTATTTGTAGAAGGAGCAGGTGGGCTTGCTGTCCCATATACAGAAGATGCTTTAGTAATTGATTTTGCAAAAGAATTACAGTTGCCTCTTATTGTAGTAGCTCGTCCTACATTAGGAACAGTAAATCATACAGTGTTAACGATTGCTTACGCAAAGGCGCATGGCTTAACCGTAGCGGGTGTCATTTTATCAGGTTGCAAAGAATGTGAAATGGAAAGAGTGCAAGAAAATAAAGAGATGATTGAAGAGTTGAGCGGGGTACCAGTTTTAGGATTATTACCATTCTTTGAAGGTGAGTTTACGAAAGAAGAAGTATTGGAATCTGCAAAAGAATATATTATGATTTCAAAATTAGAGGAGTTTATCCAAAATGAATCAAACGTGGCGGGCGCACCTTCAATCTAAATTACAACAATTACATAAGCAAGGGCAGTATCGAAATTTATATGTAACAGAGCAGGCAGAAGAGACTTGGCTTATTCGAGATAAAAAAAGGATGTTAAATTTAGCGTCAAATAATTATTTAGGGTTAGCTGGAGATGAAAGGTTAAAAGAAGCTGCTATTGCCTGTACAAAAAGATATGGAACTGGAGCGACTGCCTCTCGTCTCGTTGTAGGAAATCATCCATTATATGAAGAGGTTGAGAGAAGCATATGTGACTGGAAAGGTACTGAAAGAGCTTTAATTGTAAATAGTGGGTATACGGCAAATATAGGTGCCATATCTTCTTTAGCCTCTCGGCACGATATTGTTTTTAGTGATAAGTTAAATCACGCAAGTATTGTTGATGGAATCATATTAAGCGGGGCAGAGCATAAAAGGTATCGTCATAATGATTTGGATCATTTAGAGAAGCTTTTGAAAATGGCTTCGCCTGAAAAGAGGAAATTAATCGTAACAGATACCGTTTTTAGTATGGATGGTGATACTGCGTATTTGAGAGATTTAGTACAACTGAAAGAGAAATACGGAGCAATCATTATAGTCGATGAAGCACATGCGAGTGGAATATATGGAATCGGCGGAGCTGGATTATCTCACATAGAAAAAAATCTTTCTCAAAAAATTGATATACATATGGGGACGTTTAGTAAGGCTTTAGGGTGTTATGGTGCGTATTTGACAGGTGATGAAATTTATATAGAGTATTTACAAAATATGATGAGAAGCTTTATTTTTACTACAGCTTTACCACCAAGCACGTTAGGAGCGGTGCAAAAAGCAATTGAAATTGTAAAAGAAGATAACGAAAGAAGAGAGAACCTTATAGCAAATGGAGAATACTTCAGAACTAAATTAAGGGATGCTGGTTTTGATATTGGGAATAGTTCAACTCATATTGTACCGATTGTAGTCGGTTCAAATGAACATGCTTTACGGTTTAGTAAAAGGTTGCAAGAGGCAGGGATTGCGGCTATTGCAATTCGTCCGCCAACTGTGCCGGTTCATAGTTCTCGAATTCGCTTTGCAGTTACATCGCAACATACAATAGCTGATTTAAAATGGGCTATTGATCGAATTATTCACATTGCGAAAGAAGAGGAGATTTTCGTATGAACGAGCTAAAGATTATTTTTATTCCCGGATGGGGAATGGAAGAGAATATTTGGGATTTAGTAATTCCGTATTTTAAAGGATATCCTGTTCAATGCATAGATTGGCGTAATGTGAAAGAACGAAGTGAATTTGCGGAACGAATTATAGATGTAGCGCATAATGACAACGTAATTTTAGTTGGATGGTCACTAGGAGCGTTAGCAGCAGTTGAAGCTTATAAAAAGATTAAGGCAAAAGGCATCGTATTAATTGGTGGTACTGCTAAATTTACAAGTACGAGCGATTACAGTAACGGATGGAATGCTTTGCATGTAGAACGGCTGAAAAGAAATTTGGCGAGAAGGAAAGAAGATACGCTCAAGCGGTTTTATGAAAATATGTTTACGAAAGATGAGCTAAAAGAGAATAAAAACTTTGAAGACATTGTAGACCGTTTTAAAGGTGATTCTATTCAGTCTTTACAACTAGGTTTAGATTATTTAATAGAAACAGATATGAGAGAAGAACTAAAAGAAATTAAAGTACCTATACTACTTATTCACGGAGAACAGGATGTAATATGCCCATTGTCTGCGGCACGTAGTATGACGGAGAATAGCAGCAGCGAGCTGAAAGTAGTAAGTGAAGCAGGGCATGCATTATGTGTAACGAATTTTGAATATTGTGCAAATGAGATAATTCAATTTGTAGAGGGGATACGACATGATCAACAAAACGTTACTACAAAAACGGTTTAATGGGGCAGCCGTATCTTACGATCGATATGCAAATGTACAAAAAAAGATGGCACATTCATTACTTTCAATCTTAAAGGAACGATATAGTGAAACGGCATCAATACGTATTTTAGAACTGGGATGCGGGACGGGGTATGTAACAGAACAATTATCAAAGTTATTTCCGAAAGCACATATTACAGCAGTTGATTTTGCTGAAAGTATGATTGCGATTGCGCAAACTAGACAAAATGTAAAAAATGTAACGTTTCACTGTGAAGATATTGAGCGATTACGATTAGAAGAATCATATGATGTCATTATTTCAAATGCTACATTTCAATGGTTAAATAATTTACAACAAGTGTTAAGAAATTTATTTCAACATTTGTCTATAGATGGCATATTACTCTTTTCAACGTTTGGACATGAAACATTTCAAGAATTGCATGCTTCGTTCCAACGTGCGAAAGAAGAAAGAAATATAAAAAATGAAACATCGATTGGTCAACGTTTTTATTCAAAAGATCAGTTGCTCCATATATGTAAGATAGAAACAGGGGATGTGCATGTTTCTGAAACATGTTACATAGAGAGTTTTACAGAAGTTAAGGAGTTTCTGCATTCTATTCGAAAAGTAGGAGCAACTAATAGCAATGAAGGATCATATTGTCAAAGTCCCTCACTCTTTCGTGCGATGCTGCGCATATACGAAAGAGACTTCACGGGAAATGAAGGGATAATGGCAACGTATCATGCTTTATTTATGCATATAACAAAAGAGGGGAAGAGATGAAATGAAACAAGTACAAACAAAAAGGGATTGGAAAAAACTTGCATACGACGTAGTGGAAGAAAAGATGATTACGAAAGAAGATGCAATAGCGATATTAGAAGCTGATGATACAGAAGTTTTAGAAATTATGAATGCAGCTTACATTATTCGCCATCATCACTTTGGTAAGAAAGTAAAATTGAATATGATTATTAATACGAAATCTGGATTATGTCCTGAAGATTGTGGATATTGCTCACAGTCTATTATTTCAGAAGCACCAATTGATAAATATGCATGGTTAACGCAGGAGAAAATTGTAGAAGGGGCACATGAAGCAATACGCCGTAAAGCAGGTACATATTGTATTGTAGCGTCTGGTCGTCGTCCGACGGATAAAGAGGTAAATCACGTAATTGGAGCAGTTAAGGAAATTCGTGAAACGACAGACTTGAAGATTTGTTGTTGTTTAGGTTTCTTAAATGAAGATCAAGCAGGACGTTTAGCGGAAGCAGGCGTGCATCGTTATAACCACAACTTAAATACACATGCAAATAATTACGATAGTATTTGTTCAACGCATACGTATGATGATCGTGTTGATACAGTTCAAAAAGCGAAACAAGCTGGTATTTCACCATGCTCTGGAGCGATTTTTGGCATGGGAGAAACAATTGAAGAGCGTGCTGAAATTGCATTTGAATTACAACGTATAGATGCAGATTCTATCCCTTGTAATTTCCTTGTTGCTGTAAAGGGGACACCTCTTGAAGGGCAAAAAGAGTTAACGCCAGTAGAATGTTTAAAAGTACTGGCAATGATGCGTTTTGTAAACCCAACAAAAGAAATTCGTATTTCAGGAGGACGTGAAATCAATTTACGTTCTGTACAGCCAATCGGTTTATTTGCAGCAAATTCTATTTTTGTCGGGGACTACTTAACGACAGCTGGACAAGAGCCGACTGCGGACTGGGGTATGATTGCAGATTTAGGATTTGAGATTGAAGAATGTGCATTATAAGATAGATGAAAAAGCAAACTTGTAAAAGGGTTTGCTTTTTTTGTAAATAAAATGTAATAAATAGTTGTGAACGCTTGGTATTATTGGTTTTTGAGCGAAAAAAAGAATTTTTGTGGACGAATTTTCCAAGCCCTAGTTGTACATAGTAAATATGTAATTTATATTGGGTTGGAGGATTTTACATGTACAAATACATATTAGCGATTATGACTTGTTTAATTTTAATAAAAGCAATAAGTTCTGATCCAGTTAAGGCTGCTGAAAATCCTGAACAAAAAGAGATGCAACAAAGAATCGAACAACACTTTCGAACGAAAGCTGAACATTTTGGATTGAAAACGGAAGGAAAAGATTTAAAGGAAGTTAGAAAAGAAATTACTATTATAGAAGAAGCGAAAAAAAGAGAGAATGTATGGAGAACAGCACAAGCTCTTCATATAAAAACAGAAGGAAAAACGATGAATGAATTAATAAAAGATGTACAAAAAAAGGTGAAAAAATAAAAAGAGGCCGCAGCCTCTTTTTTTATGCCCATTGTTTTGATAAGTGAGCCATTTCAATTGCAGCAACAGCTGATTCATATCCTTTATTACCAGCTTTCGTACCTGCGCGTTCAATCGCTTGTTCAATTGTTTCTGTCGTTAATACGCCGAAAATAACTGGGATGTCCATTTGTAGTGATAAAGACGCAACACCTTTTGCTACTTCATTACAAACGTAATCGTAGTGAGTTGTAGCACCTCGGATTACAGTACCTAATGTAATAACAGCATCATACTTTCCGCTACTAGCCATCTTTTTAGCGATTAAAGGAATTTCAAATGCACCAGGAACCCAAGCAACATCAATATCATTTTCTTCTACACCGTGACGCTTTAATCCGTCTAAAGCGCCGCCAAGTAACTTACTTGTAATAAATTCATTAAAACGTCCAACAACAACTCCAACTTTTAATCCTGTACCAACCAAATGACCTTCGAATACCATAATAAATCTCTCCTTTAATTATAAGTTTAGTAAGTGTCCTAATTTGTTTACTTTCGTTTGTAAATACGATTTATTCTCTTCTTTTGCTGGCATTTGCAACGGTACACGCTCGACTACTTCTAAATCGTAACCTTGTAAGCCAGCAATTTTTCTTGGGTTATTCGTTAATAATCGTAAACTTTGTAAACCTAAATCTTTTAATATTTGTGCACCGATACCGTAATCACGAAGATCAGCAGGGAAGCCGAGTTTTTCATTTGCTTCTACAGTATCAAATCCTTCTTCTTGTAATTTATAAGCACGAAGCTTATTAAGAAGCCCAATGCCTCTTCCTTCTTGTCTCATATAAAGAAGAACACCTTTTCCTTCACGCTCAATTTGAGCAAGTGCTGCATGGAGTTGTGGTCCGCAATCGCAGCGATGTGAACCGAATACATCTCCTGTTAAGCATTCAGAATGAACACGCACAAGTACCGGTTCACCTATTGAAATATCACCTTTTACAAGTGCGATATGTTCTTTCGTATCTAATGAGTTAGAATAGCCAATTGCGTGGAAAGTACCGAAATCTGTAGGTAATGTAATTTCCACCTCTCTCGTCACAAGTGTTTCATGATGGCGGCGGTAAGCAATTAAATCTTCTATTGTAATCATTTTTATATCAAATTGTTTTGCGCATTCTATTAAATCAGGTACACGTGCCATCGTGCCGTCCTCATTTATAATCTCGCAAATAACTCCAGCTGGTTCGGCACCGCATAGCTTTGCTAAATCAACAGCAGCTTCTGTATGACCTGCACGACGCAGGACACCGCCTTCTTTCGCAATTAATGGAAAGATATGTCCAGGTCGATTGAAATCAGTGCCTTTTGATGCGGGATTTAACAATTCTTGTATCGTAGTTGCACGTTCGTGAGCGCTAATCCCTGTTGTTGTAGAAACATGGTCAATGCTCACTGTAAACGCAGTATGATGTGAATCTGTATTATGAGATACCATTGGTTCTAATTGTAGACGTTCTGCGTATCCTTCCGTAATCGGTACACAAACGAGACCACGACCATGTGTAATCATAAAATTAATTGTTTCCGGTGTAATGTACTCTGCTAAAGCAATAAAGTCGCCTTCATTTTCTCGGTTTTCATCATCACATACGATAACGACTTTACCTTGTTTTAAATCTTCTAGAGCTTCTTCAATACGATGAAACATTGTGCTTCCCCCTTATAGAAATCCGTTTTCTTGTAAAAAACTTTCGGTCATTGAACCTACTCGTTTTGCAGGTTTAGTAATAAAGCGTTCGATATATTTACCAATCATGTCACACTCAATATTTACGATATCTCCGGCATTTTTTTCTCCAATGACAGATTCGCTTACTGTGTGCGGGATGAGTGAAATCGTTATGGAAGCTTC
The DNA here is from genome assembly GCF_038008465.1 of Bacillus sp. CH_48. Taxonomy (NCBI): domain Bacteria; kingdom Bacillati; phylum Bacillota; class Bacilli; order Caryophanales; family Bacillaceae; genus Bacillus; species Bacillus sp. CH_48. The sequence goes on from NZ_JBBOZF010000001.1 coordinate 2,824,517, forward strand.
GTCTATATCAAATATCGTTAAACTCGTTCCATCAACAGCAATGGACCCTTTATGCAAACAATAGTGTAGCAATTCATCAGAAATTGCTATTTTATAATAGACGGCATTGTAATGTTGTTTTTTAGTTAAAATCGTTCCGATGCCATCAATGTGTCCTGAAACGAAATGTCCACCGAATCTTCCATTTGCAGACATTGCCCGCTCTAAATTTACTTTAGAGTGGGGTTTAAGCATGCGAAGCGATGTCGACTGCATCGTTTCAGGCATTGCATCAACTGTAAATGAAGTAGTTGTAAAGTTTGTTACAGTTAAGCAAATACCGTTAACCGCGATACTATCACCTAAGTGAACATCTGATAAAATTTTCTTTGCATCAATCGTTAATTTCATCGCTTCTCCGCTTTGTTGCATGTTTGCTATCGTTCCTAATTCTTCTACAATTCCTGTAAACATTCCGTCACCTCGTTTCGGGCATTCGCAACGATTTTTATATCATCACCAATTTGTTTCATCTCTTGAATTTTCAAGGAAAGCGCATCTTGTAATTTTGAAAAACCATTTCCTCCAAATAAAGTAGGAGCATCTTTTCCACCAATTAATTTCGGGCTTATATAGGTTACAATTTCATTGAAATTGTTTGTTTTTAAGAAACTTGCATGAATTGATTGGCCACCTTCAACGAATAGAGAAAGAATTTGTTTCTCTCCAAGAAAGGAAAGAAGGTCCTCGATTTCTATATGCTTCGTTTCCATTTGGAATATAGCTATATTTTTAGAATTATAAGAAGATATCTTCTCTTTCTTTACATCCTTACCGACAATAATCCATGTCGGTGCTAAACCATCTGTTATAACATGAGAAGATGGTGGCGTTCGTAAATGGGTATCTAAAACAACGCGAATAGGATGTTTCCCACCATTTGGAATTCTTGTTGTTAAATGAGGATTATCAGCTATAACTGTATTCACTCCAACAAGAATTGCATCATGTGTATGGCGATATTGGTGAACATCAGCACGTGCTTCTTCACCTGTAATCCACTTACTTTCACCAGTTACAGTTGCTGTTTTTCCATCTAAGCTCATCGCTGTTTTGATTGTTACAAAAGGGCGTTTCATTTTCATGTAGTGAAAAAAGTAGCGATTTAATAAAACTGCTTCTGCTTCAAGAACACCGGTAGTTACTTCAATTCTAGCTTCCTCTAATCTTCTTTTTCCGTTACCAGAAACGAGCGGATTACAATCGAGAGTAGCAATTACCACACGCTTAACTCCTTTTTCGATGAGCAATTCACAACAAGGTGGTGTTTTTCCAAAGTGGCTACACGGTTCCAGTGTTACATAAACGGTAGCGTCTTTGGCGTTCTGACCAGCCATTTGAAGGGCATGAACTTCTGCGTGTTCTTCACCAGCTCGTAAATGAGCCCCCATACCAACGATGTTTCCATCTTTTACAACAACAGCACCAACCATAGGATTTGGACTTGTTTGTCCTGATGTTCCTTCTGCTAACTGCAGGGCAATCCTCATATATTCTTGATCTGTCATTTTCTTCACCTCTCCTAAAAAAATCAAAAAACCCCAAGGATTTAATATCCTTGGGGTTTGGGAGACGTGATTTCTAGAAATATAGTTTGAATACGAAAGCATAGGAAAGAAACCTAACGATAATTGATATTTCTGCATAAGGAAAAAACCTAGCAAAATATCGAATTTTTAAACGCTAGTTGTCTCTTTTTATTTCAGTATAAAAAATAAGTATAGAAAATTAAACATATATAAAGAATCAAAATGAATCTTTAAAAATATGCATACTGAAATAAAAGTGTATTCACTATATAAAAAACTAGAAACATATCCTTCTCCCATCCAGACTATACTGTCGGCCCTAGAGTTTCACTAGATCCACCGTTTTCGAGTTGAAAACGGGTCACGGACTTAGAAGTTTTCACTTCATCACCGCCGGTTGGGAATTTCACCCGACCCCGAAGGATGCTGTTTGCTCAAATTATAGCACAAAAAAAATAAAAGGCTAGTAAAAAATATTCGAATGTGAAGAATTGTGTGAAAATATATGTGGGCTGGAATGGAAATAAAAGTATTAGAAATGTTGTAAGGAGAAGGGATATAACGGAGTTGCTAAAAAGAAAAAACATGCACAAAAAAATGTGCATGTCACATGTAAAATTATTCTGCCTCTGGTGCTCTAACAACAGACTCGAATTTACCTTTATGCGAAGCGTCGCAATAAGGCATATTTTTTGATAAACCACAACGGCATAAAGAAAATGCCGGTTTTGCTGGGAATACATTCCCTTGTGAGTCGACTAATTCCACGTCCCCTGTAACGCGAAAAGAGCCATTATCATTTACTTTAATTTGTACTTTTGCCAACGTTATCCCTCCTTCCCAAACGCTTAATTTCATCATATAATCAAGGGAAGTGCTTGACAATATAAAAAGAGCACTTTGTTTGAGAAAGAAGAGAGTGTTATAATAGTTTTCATAACTGACTAGAGTAAGGTGACGAGAGATGGATAAACAATTACATACATTACGAAACATTGCAAATGAGCGCACGTGGGCATCATTTTTGAATGATAATCATCCATATAGTTTGTTACATTGGTCCATTGCAGGTGTAGGGCAAGAGGCAAAGGATGTTTGGTTACTTCAAGATGAAGTAACATTTCAAACGACAGAATTCCCAACGTTAGATGATGCAATGCAATGGATTTCTGAAAATATGGAACAAGTTACAGACGTTTTAGCGCAATAAAAAAACAGGCTTATGCAAGCCTGTTTTTTGTTTCTTTCACATATGTGTTTAAAAATTGATCGATGGCTGCTTCGTACTCTTCTTTATTTTCGTTATAAGAGCAAGCGTGTGCACCACGTTCTGCAATATAAAGTTGTTTATTGTTTTCTTTTGCTTCATATAGTGATTTCGTCATATCAGCTAAAATATAATCATCATCTTTACTATGAATAAAGAGGACGGGATTGTTAATATTTTTTATACAATCAATTGGTGAAACTTCGCGAATCGTATAACCGTCACGCACTTTTAAAAAAGCATTTGCTAAAGGTAATAAAGGCCATTTTGGTAAATGGAATTCAACCTTTAAACGGTGCTGTAATTGTCCGTGAAAATCAGAGAAAGGACAATCTGCAATATAGAAATCAGCACCATCTTCTACAAGTCCTGCGTATTGAAGAAGTGTTGCAGCTCCCATAGATTCACCATGAATACCGAGTGTTATATTTGTTCCAAAGCGACTTTTTAGCCAGTCAACTACAGATTTTAAATCATGTTTTTCATAGTATCCATAGCTTGTTGTTTTTCCGCCAGTTTTACCATGACGACGATGATCATAAATAACGACATTATACCCTCTGTTTAAAAATAACCTTGCATATTTTACAGAGTTCATTTTATTTACAGTTACGCCGTGACAAAAAATCATAAACTTATTGGAATGACCAGCAGGAATGTAATATCCGTGAAGATCATATCCGAATTGTGAAGGAATATGAATTTCTTCTTTATGAAGAGCATCAAAATCTTCTATACGAAAATGTTTTTTCGTTTCTCTTTCGAGTACTTCTTCCTCTGTTTTTTTCTTTAAATACATCACTTTATTTGTAAAGAAAATCCCAAGGGCTGTTATCGCACCTAGTACAGTAAACAATGCTGCAAAAAAACGTTTCATACTTTACCTCATCCTCCAAATACCGTTACATGTGATACACTTATATTGTATCACAATGATATAAAAGGGGAGAAATAGGAAATGGTGCATATACAAAAAATTACGCCAACGATGAAAGAAACAATTCGAATGTTTATGTGTGAGAACTGGGGAAGTTCATTGATGGTTTCACGTGGTAAGGGGCATCAATTAGAAGAGTTGCCAGGATTTGTTGCGTTTTCTAATGACAGAATAATCGGAATTATAACGTATGAAGTGACTGGAAATATGTGTGAAATTATATCGTTAGATAGTATTGAAGAAAGAAAAGGAATAGGGAAGAAGCTTGTGGATTGTGTATTGCAAGTTGCAGAAGAAGAACGGTGCAGGCAGGTTTGTCTTATTACAACAAATGATAATATGAATGCGTTACGATTTTACCAAAAACGTAATTTTGTAATGACTAATTTATATGTGAATGCGGTAGAGGAGGCACGAAAAATAAAGAAAGAAATTCCACGCATTGGATATGATAATATCCCAATTTTACATGAAATTCAGTTGGAGTATCGTTTAGTGAAATGATGTAACAATTTTCAGAAATATGAGTTATTAATCTTGACGGATAGTGTAATTTAGGTTACCGTAAAATTGTAATCTATTACCATATTAAGGGGTGACGATGTGGCAACTATACGTGATGTTGCAAAATTGGCAGGTGTTTCAGTCGCAACCGTTTCACGAGTTATTAATGAAAAAGGATATGTTCATGAGGACACAGTAAAACAAGTAAAGGAAGCAATTGAAGAATTACGTTATAGGCCAAACAGTGCAGCGAAGCCACTATTTAAAGAGAATTCAACGATAATTGCATTACTTGTAGATAATCTATATGACCCATCAAACATCACTTTGCTACATTGTATTGAGGAAATAGCATATAAAGAAGGATATCAAATCATTGTTTGTAATATAGAGAATAAAGATAGATACATATATATGTTGAAGGAGAATAACGTTGCAGGTGTTATTTTAACAAAATCCGTTTTTAAAAGTATAGGAGAAATTCCATTTCCGTTTGTTGTGATTGATGAGCAACAATCACATGGAAATTATTATGAAAGTGGACAGAGGGCTGTTTCTTTATTAAAAGAGAAAGGGTGTCACTTTCTTGCATATTTCGGTGAGGGAGAAGAAAGTGAAGAAATGGAAGATCATATAGCAGGTTTTTTAGATACTGTTTGGGATGAAGGAATCTCTTATCGAGAAGAATGTGTACAAGGGTATACAAATAAACAATTTATTACATTATTGCGAAACAATCCGTATATAGATGGAATTGTAACCTCAAGTGATCAGATTGCTATTGAGTTAATTCGGTCAGCAAGATTTGTAAATATACATGTACCAGATAAATTAAAAATTGTTGGACCGAATGGGAGCATAGAGTGTGAATGGATAGGTTCATCACTACCGGCAATTGAAAGCTATGTCAAAGATAACGGAAAAGTAGCTTTTCAACAATTAAAAGGAAAAATAAAAAAGTAAAAGGTGCGTTTTATACGCACCTTTTTATAATGTAATTGCGGCAATAAAGCCAAATATAAGTAACGGTATATTGTAATGTAGAAAAGTGGGTACACATGTATCCCATATATGATGGTGCTGACCATCAGCATTTAAACCGGATGTTGGTCCGAGGGTACTATCTGATGCTGGAGATCCTGCGTCACCTAGCGCTCCGGCTGTACCAATAATTGCAATTGTAGCCATCGGACTAAATCCAAGCTGAATGCACAGAGGTACAAAAATTGTTGTTAAGATAGGGATGGTTGAAAAGGATGAACCAATTCCCATCGTAACGAGAAGTCCAATAACAAGCATAAGAAATGCAGCGAGTGGTTTGTTATTTCCGATTATATGTGCACTCGTTTGCACCAGAGATTCAACATGTCCTGTTTTTCGAAGAACAGCGCCGAATCCAGCGGCAGCAATCATAACAAAGCCAATAAAGGACATCATACGCATTCCGCTTGTTAATATCGCATCTGCTTCTTTAAGTGGTAGACTACCACTTACTGATAAGACGATAATACCTGCTAAAGCACCGAAAATCATTGATTCTGTTGTTAATTGAACAGTTAATGTAGCAATGATAGATAATAACCCGAAAGTAATGCTACGTTTTGTATAGGGAACAATCTCATTTTCGGTAGTATGAATTTGTTCTGTTTCATACGTACGAGGTTTTCGGTACGTAATGAATACCGCTACACATAATCCAATAATCATACCGAGTGCTGGGATAGTCATTGCTTTTGGAATAAGTGTGACATCAAATGTAAGACCGCTTTGCGCAGCGTTGGTTTGCAATACGTCATGATAAATTTTTCCGAACCCTGCAGGGATCCACATATAAGGAGTAATTAATCCAAATGTAATAATACACGTGACAAGTCTTCGATCCACTTTCAGCTCATTTAATACTTTTAAAAGTGCTGGAATTAAGATGGGGATGAAAGCAATGTGAACAGGAATCACATTTTGTGAGAAACAAGCCATCGTTAAAATAATGAATAAAATAAGTATTTTAGAATAAACTTGTTTTTTCGTGTCTTGTTCATTGCCAATCCATTTTAATGCAGTTTGAATCATAGCATCTGGAAGTCCTGTTTTGGAAAGGGAAATAGCGAAACCACCAAGCATTGCATAACTTAAAGCGATTGGAGCACTGTTTCCAAGACCAGTTGTAAAAGTGTTAATCGTTTCTGAAATACCGAGTCCGCCGATAATTCCGCCTGTTAAAGCTCCAACAATGATGGCGACAATGACCTGGACACGTAACAAACTAAGCAATAGCATAATTGCTACTGCGACGAGTACAGCGTTCATAATAAATGTAATCTCCCTAAATTTTTATTCTGTTAAGACAAGTAAATATGAAACATTTTGCTATGTTTATACATACTTGCGACATATTATTATAAAATGTTTTCTATGAAATGTAAAAGAGCCTTTTGTTACTAATGCTGAAAAGCTAGCTCTTGTTTAATTGATTGCAAAGAATTGGCGAATAATTCTGGTTCTTCTAGATCAGGAGAATGTGCTGAATTTGGGAACCAAATCATTTTTTTTATAGGCGCTTCAATAATATCGCAATATTCCTGAACGAGTGCATAAGGAGTTTGATAATCATAGCGACCAGAACAAAAATAAACTGGAATAGATAAACTTGAGATAGAAGAAAAGAAATCGATTGTCAGCATTTCTTCCCATAAAACGCCAGATTTTAAATTTCCTGCGAGAAACTTGAACCAATCTAATAGCGTATATTCAGGAGAAAAGAAACCTTTTCGTATGAAAGAAAAGGAAGATCCGTTTTGGATTGCTCCTCCGAATGTGCCAAGCCACTTTCTTTGAATAATAAGACGTCTCATATCTAAAAATGGTGGTTTTCCTAATTTTAAAAGGGAAGCTAATGCTTTTTTATGATCATGTTTTTTTGCAGAACTAATTAAATGTTGATATAGCAATTCTTCATTTTGTTTCATATGTACAATTTGCCCAATACCGATGTAAGCCTCGATATACTTTGGATATTGATGTGCTATGTTAAGCCCAATAATACTTCCCCAAGAATGACCAGCGAGAAATAGTTTTTGTTTGTTGAACCTTTTAAGTGCATATTGAATCACTTCTTTTGCATCGGAAACGAATTGTTTGATTGTAAAATTTGCTCCGAAATCTTTCATTGAAAAAGATTTACCTGCCCCGCGCTGATCCCAATTAATAACAATAAAGTGCTTCTCTAATTCTTTTTGAAAATGACGAATAAATCCGATTTGTGCCATGCCGGGTCCACCATGGCAGCATAATAAAATAGGCTGCTCTACGTTTTGCCCACGCATAAGGAGAGTTTGTTTTCGATTATTAATCATAACGCTTTCTATCGTAGCGATACTATTAGGAATGAGTTGTTTGTTTTCAGTATAGAACTGAGGGGTATAGCTACGCAAAAGCATATTGAAAACCTCCTTTTGTGAAATCGTATGAATCGCACAGGCTATTCATTTTGCATATACTGTTAGAAAATCATTGTAACATACCATACTAGTGTCATTTCAACACGGGAGGAGGGAAATTGTGACGATTGGAGAAATTATAGATGGTTTAAATAGGCGTGAATCCATCGCTATTATAGCAAAACGTCTTGAAATAAGCCCGTATACATTATCGAAGAAATTAAGATTGATTGGATACGAATATGATGGAGAGCAGAAGAAACGTATTTTTGTAGGAGATGGAGAAGAACCACGTCACTTACAACTCCAAGAAGCGACCGCCCTTCAATATGAGAAAACAGATTATCAATTATTAATTTATGAGCAATTACAAAGTATTTATGAATTATTAAGAAGAAGAGAAGAAGTAATTGCACCAATTATGAGTAAAAGTACAGAGAAAAAGAGACGCACCTTTTCTATTAATACAGAAATATTAGCAAGATTGGACCTTATATCAGAATCGAAAGGAATTCAAAAATCTAAAATTGTAGAAGAGGCGTTGCAACAATTTTTACAGCAATATGAATTTAACAAAACATCACATTTTGATAACTAAAGAAAAGGATACTATGTTCATTGGAAGAACGAGTATCCTTTTTATGATGCATATTACGTATAAATACAGGATTAGTGCAAATCTTTTATGGCGTGAAAAATGAAATTTCTTATTAGAGAAACACTTAATTTACTTTTTGGATTCTTCCATCAATAACTGGCTGAATTGGTTCTTTTAATTGTTTTACGTAATCGACTAACGCTTCAAAGTCGTTTGGACCAGTTTCTGCATTTTTACCATTTTTAAATGATATGAATCCGTCACCGCCAGAAGCTAAGAAAGCATTTGCAACTACGCTATACGTTTTAGATGGAGATAATTCTTCTCCGTTTGTTAAACGTATATTTGTAACTTTTTCACCGTTTGGTTTATTTGCATCCCACGCATATTGAATACCTGAAATTTGAAGCATTCTTGTTGTTCCTTTTTGCCATTGCTGATTTAAAATATCGCGAATGTCTTGACCTGTTAAATCTACTTTAATCAATTGATTTCCAAAAGGTTGAATGCCGTATAACTCACCCCACGTAATATCACCAGCATCTAAGTCATTACGAATGCCACCAGGATTCATGAGGGCGATTTGAGTTTGCATCGTTTGACGCTGAGCATCGGCAACTAAATTTCCAAGAGTGGACTCACCAGCATCATTTTGTTTACGGTCGATAGATGCTGTAGATTTTCCGACCACTTCATTTACAAGTGGTGCGATTTTTTCTTTATATTGATCTAGTTTTTTCTTTACTTGTTTATCAGGTTCTACACCTTCATGATACGTTGTAACAACTTCAGCTTTTTTCTTTATAATATCCTTTGTTTTACGATCAATTGTTACATCCACGTCTGAGAAAGCCGTGCCGTAAGAATTTGCTTGGACAATTAGCTTATTATTTACTGTACCATTTACATACGTATGACTATGTCCACCGAAAATAACATCAACTTCTGGGTCTGTTTCATTTGCAATTCGAGTAAGGTCGCCATTTGTTACCCCAGACTCATCGGTTGTTCCACCGACATGAGCAAGAACGACGATAGATTTAACGCCGAGGCGTTTTAATTGTTGTGTTGATTTATTAATTGCTTCTACTTCATCAGTAATTTGTACATTTTTAAGCATCGTAGGCATAACGACATTTGGTGTATCAGTTGTAACAACACCAATGAATCCTACAGGAACACCATCTACCATTTTTACAGTAAATGGTGGTAAAAATAAGCGGCCAGTTGATTTGTTATAGAAGTTAGCAGCTACATAGGGGAAGTTAGCCCCTTTGAAATTCCCTGTTTTTTCATGATATCCACCGTAAATGAGGCGTTTCATTTCATCAATGCCTTCATCAAATTCATGGTTTCCGATTGTACCAACATCAAATTTTAAATCATTTAAAAATTCAATCGTCGGTTCATCCTGTAATAATGCTGAAACTGGTGGACTAGCTCCGACGATATCACCAGCATGTACGAGAAGTGTATTAGGGTTTTGTTTTTTACGTTCTTTTAAATAAGTAGCTAAGTAATCAGCGCCACCAGCTTCTTTATTATTAATTTTTTTAACAGTATCTAGTTGTCCATGGAAATCATTAATACCAAGCATTTGTACGTCTATGTAGCGGTTTTGTTCAGCTGGATTCTGAGATGGGGGAGCGGCAAATACGCTTGAAAAAGTAATAGTGCTTAAAACAGCAACGGCAGGAATAATTTTTTTCCACATAGTTCATTTCTCCTTTTTTATAATCTGACATCATACGACATAATTTTAATAGATTCATAGGATTATAGCTACATAAAAATTTAGTCTTTTCGAAAAATTAACATATTTACAAAAAGTGGATAATAGAGTAAAGACCCTTTTTTATTGTCGATTGCATCGTGTATCTACTATAATGGAGAAAAAAGTAAAAGGTGAGTAGCATGAAGAAAAAGAAACAAAGACAAATGCAAAGACAATCGCAAGTGAATCCACCAAAGAAAGAAACACTTACATTAGGCGATCAATTAAATGATTCACTCATGCAACAATTAAAGAGTAAGAAGAAAGAGTTGCAAGTGAGAGAAGAGGAAAAAGAGGCAGCTGAACTGGAAAGAAAGCGCAAAGAACAAAAAGAACGTGAAAAGAATAAATCATTTGAAGAACTGCTAAGTGAAAGTAACCTTACTTGGAAAGACTTTAAATAATAAAAAAATGATCAGTGAAATTCACTGATCATTTTTTGACGAGCTTGTAAGAAAAGGGGAGTTATTATGAGGAAAATTGTAGTTGTTCCGCATGAAAATCATTGGAGTGAAAAATTTCAAATGGAGGCTGACAGATTAAAAACAGCGATGCCAGAAACGGTTAAAATTCATCATATTGGAAGTACGTCAGTGCCAGGACTGGCAGCTAAACCTATTATTGATATGATCATGGAAGTAGAAAGTATTGAAAGGGTAGATAGGTGGAATGAACGATTTATAGAGCTTGGTTACATCGTAAAAGGGGAAAATGGTATTTCAGGACGCCGATTTTTTATCCATGGAACGGAAGAAAAACGTTTGTATCATTTACACGTGTTTGAAAAAGGAAATCCAGAGATAGTAAGGCATTTAGCATTTCGTGATTATATGATGGCTCATTGTGAAGAAGCAGAGGCATATGCAACCTTAAAGAAAGAATTGGCCGAAAAGTATACATATGATGGCACGTTATATACGGAAGGGAAAAACGAGTTTGTGCGCAATGTGGATGAAAAAGCGAAAGAATGGAGAGAAAATAACGTGAATAAATGAGTTCACGTTATTTTTTAGCTATATAAAAGTGTTATGTAAACTGTACGTATGTTTTGACTTTTGGGATGAATCTTGTTGAAATAAAGTTGTGGCTTATAAAAAAATGTAACAATGAAAGGGAGACGACTGTGTATATTCCAACAACTACACTTCATAATGGCGTGAAAATGCCGATGATTGGTCTAGGCGTTTATAAAGCAAAAGAAGGCGACGAAGTAAAACAAGCAGTAAAAACAGCGTTAGAAGTTGGATACCGTTCGATTGATACAGCAACTGTGTACGAAAATGAAAGCGGTGTCGGAGAAGCGATTCGTGAATCAGGAATTCCAAGAGAAGACCTATTTATTACAACAAAAGTTTGGAATGACGATCAAGGATACGAGGAGACACTCGAGGCGTTTGAAAAAAGCTTAAAGAAATTACAAATGGACTATGTAGATTTATATTTAATACATTGGCCAGTAAGAGGGAAGTATGTGGATACGTACCGAGCGTTAGAAAAATTATATGAAGAAGGTAAAGTGCGTGCGATTGGTGTTTCTAATTTTCATAAACATCATTTAGAATTGTTATTACCAAATTGCAAAGTGAAGCCGATGGTGAACCAAGTAGAACTTCATCCGATGTTAACGCAATTTGAATTGCGTAATCATTGTCAAGGTGAGCAAATCCAAATGGAAGCGTGGAGTCCGTTAATGAGGGGCGGAGAAGTATTTCAGCATCCAATCATTCAGGCTATTGCTAACAAATATGAAAAAACACCTGCGCAAGTTATATTAAGATGGGATATTCAAAGCGGGATTGTTACAATTCCTAAATCTGTTACACCATCTCGTATTAAAGAAAACTTTACTATTTTTGATTTCTCACTAACTGAAGAAGAGATAAATCAAATTAACACGTTGAATCGCGATTTACATGTAGGCACAAATCCTGATAAATATGATACGTTATAAAAAAGACTGTCTCTTAATAAAGGAGACAGTCTTCTGTTTATCGGTAATTCGATATTTTTAACGATGCAAAGCATATGTGTCATATTTAACAATTTTTTGAAGTTGTACATATTCTTCTTTAGTTAAAGGTAACTGTTGGCTAGCTCGTATATTTTCCTGCAATTGTTGAAGAGAGCTTGCGCCAGGTATAACAGCTGCAACAGTCTTATTATGTAAGCAATATTGAATAGCTGTTCCTGTTAAAGAGCTTTCTCCAATCGTTTCTTTTACACTCGCTAGAGTTGTATGTAATTCATCGTAAGAATAAGAGAGGTAATCCTTTTCCTTTACTCTTTCTATTTTTCTTGCATTGTTATCAGTTAAAATTCCTTTTGCAAGTGGTCCGCGAGCAATGATGCTAATTTGGTGTTCATTCAGAAGCGGGAACCATTCTTCTGGACGACGATTTAAAAGGCTATATTCCATTAGTACACTAACGATGTTTGAGCGTTTTGCATATTCACGGATTACATTTGGACGTATAGAAGAAATACCGTAATGGCGGATAATACCTTCTTTTTTCAATTCTTCAAAAGCTTCAATTGTTTCATCTATTGGATCTTCAATCGTTCCGCCATGAAGTTGGTAAAGGTCAATATAATCAGTTTGAAGTCTACGTAAACTTTCTTTTACTTCAGCCTTTATGTAAGCTTTAGAAGGGTCCCAAGACCAGCCGTTTTTTTCTTCTGTCCAACGATTTCCAACCTTCGTTGTAAGAACAATTTTGTCTCGTTTCCCCTTCAAGGCTTTTCCAACAAATTCTTCATTTAATCCGTAATCATATAAATCTGCTGTATCAAAAAAATTAATTCCTAAATCGATTGCTTCATCGACAATACGCATAGCCTCTGTTTCAGATGTACCGAGAGACATACAGCCAAGGCCCATTTCTGTAACAAATAAATCTGAGTTTCCTAATTGACGTTTTTTCATAGGTCAACCTCCTTACCTTTATTGTACGAGAGGGAAAAGAGGTTGACAAACGTTTCCTTTTCGCTTTGCATTAACTGCCCGTAAAAGCTTAATTAATGTGAGCTTAACGGATTAATGTTTCATTTTATTTGCTGTAATCCACTCTTGTACAGTTGTATACTCTTTGCTATATTGTTTTAGCTTATGGCGAATTTGCCATGCTTTTCCGACTAACGTGATGCGATTTGGTAAAATATAAACTTTCATTTCTATCACGCTCCTTTCAATGTGGTAAAATGTATGAAGAAAGAATAGGAAATAGAACAGGGAGATGAAGTAGTATGAGTAATCTTACAGAGAGAACAGTAAAAACTGAGCCGATTTTTGATGGTAGAGTTATAAAAGTTCGTGTTGATGATGTAGTATTACCAAATGGAGAAATGAGTAAACGTGAAATTGTAAATCACCCTGGTGCAGTTGCGATTATTGCTATTACAGATGAGGGGAAAATTGTGCTTGTTGAGCAGTATCGTAAAGCGCTTGAAAAGGCGATTATAGAAATTCCAGCCGGCAAGTTAGAGCCTGGTGAAAAACCAGAGGTAACAGCAGTTCGTGAATTAGAAGAGGAAACAGGATATGTATGTGAAAATATGGAGCTTATTACTTCTTTCTATACATCTCCAGGATTCGCAGATGAAATTTTATATGTATATAAAGCGACAGGTTTGACAAAAAAAGAAAATAAAGCTGAGTTAGATGAAGATGAGTTTGTGGAATTAATGGAAGTATCGTTAGAAGAAGCGATTACTCTTATGAAAAATCTTCGTATTCATGATGCGAAGACGATGTTTGCAGTACAATATTTACAACTACAAAAATAAACACTCGCCAAAGGCGAGTGTTTTTTAATTGATTTTTGCATATACACGTGCATCACGTAAGCTACCGTCTGGTGCTAGGAAATCATTTTCCATTGTACCTTCTAGAATGAATTCTAAACGTTCTGCTAAGCTACATGCATTTATATTTGTTGCATCAGTACGAATTTCAATTCTTCTAGCGCCTAGTTTATCAAAGGCGAATTGGATAGCGCCTTTAACAGCTTCAGTCATATAGCCTTGTTTTGTATAAGCGCTATGCAACCAGAAGTGAAGTGAAAACTTTGGAATATCCCAGTTTTCAGGTTTTAGTGTAATTGCTCCGATGAATGTACCAGATACTTTATCGTATAAGTGAAAATCAAGTGTTTCACGAAGTAAAAACTGTCCGTGAGCTTCGCGAACAATTTCTTCAGCACTCTCTTCTGTTTCAGCGTTAATTGGTACCCACGGTACTAAGTCTTCTAGAGAAGCTTGGATTGCTTCATATACTTCTGCACCATCACCTGGAAATGGTTTACGAACTTGTAAGCGTTCAGTTTGAAATAATGTTGGAAAATCTAATAATAATGGTTTCAAGAGAAATCCCTCCTATTCTCTACTTTTTAGTTTAGCAAAGTAGAGCGGAATTTCAATGTTAATTCGTCATACTTTTTTCTTTCTTTCATACATTTTTAATAAGAGTGTGAACGGAGGGAAGAAAAATGTGGCGAAAAAATTGGCAAGACCGTGTAATGTCTCACATACAGGAAAACTCTTCATTATATATATTTAACGCTGTTTTATTATTGATGGGAGTAATATTTGGAGCCATTCTTGTGAATAGTTTACAAATCAATCAAAAACAAGATTTATCATTTTATTTACAACGTTTTTTTGGACAAGTCTCTAAAGGAGAATTTGCCATTGCGGGCGAAATGTTTCGAGAAAGTTACTTTTCGCAATTAAAATACATCGGATTTATTTGGATTTTAGGGATTTCAATTATTGGATTACCACTTATTTTTATTTTATTATTTGTAAAAGGAGTTGTTGTTGGATTTACAGTTGGTTTTTTAGTAAGTCAGCATGGATGGAATGGACTATTATTAGCATTTGTATCTGTTTTGCCACAAAATTTAATTATCATTCCAGTCTTTCTCATTATGACAACCATTGCTGCAAGTTTTTCTTTACGGATGATTAGGCATCAATTTATTAGAAAAATAACCGAGCCACTATTACCATTATTAATCCGGTATACATGTTTCTTTCTTGTAATTGGAGCGGTATTAGCAATGGCTTGTAGTGTGGAGGCTTACGCATCACCAGTTTTAATGAAAGAAGTTGTTGAGGCTATTAATAAAAAATAAATATTTTTTGAGAATAATTATCAATTTGTTTTTATTGTTTTTCTTTTGACAGAAGCCCTTCTTCTGATATAATGGTGTAAGAGTGGCGAGGAGGGAGTAGTACCGAATGGAAGAAAGAATTGAACGAATTAAGAAGCAATTACATGCAGCGAGCTATAAATTAACACCGCAACGTGAAGCAACAGTTCGTGTGCTGCTAGAAAATGAAGAAGATCATTTAAGCGCAGAAGATGTTTACCTCCTTGTAAAAGAAAAGTCGCCAGAGATCGGATTAGCAACCGTCTATCGAACTTTAGAACTATTATCTGAGTTAAAAGTTGTCGATAAGATTAACTTCGGAGACGGTGTTTCACGCTATGACTTACGCCAAGAAGGTGCGCAGCGTTTTCACCATCATTTGATTTGTACACAATGTGGTGCTGTACAAGAAATACAAGAAGATTTACTTGGTGAAGTGGAAAGGAAAGTAGAACGAGACTGGAGCTTTAAGGTGAAAGATCATCGTTTAACATTCCATGGGATTTGTAAAAATTGTCAAGAAAATGAAACGGATGAAAAATAACCTTTTCCTATTTATCTAGGAAGAGGTTTTTTATTTGAATAAGGTATAAATTGGTGAAAGCTTGGCATATGTTGTAATAACTTATATTTTGGAGGAATTTACAATGCGCCGAGCTTTAAAATTAACTTTTGATGGAATAAAAGTATTTTTATTATTTACAAGTTGTACGATTTTGTTTTATTTCGCTATACTATGGATAAATGAAGAATATGAAAGCTATCATCGTTATGAAAAACCTAAAGAAGAGACTGTAGAAAAAGTATCAGGGAATGAAGAACCGGCAAAGGATGCTTTCGTAAATAGAATGATGTTTTTCTATGAAAATGGGGAGTAGTGTAGAGTGGAAGATCAATTAAAAGATTTTATTCATTATATGGTTGTCGAAAAAGGATTAGCAAAGAATACAGTAGTATCTTATGAACGGGATTTAAAAAGCTACGTAAAGTATTTGCAAAATGTGGAACAGACGAAAACTTTTCATGAAGTGACCCGTTTACACATTGTTAACTTTTTGCAGTATTTAAAAGAAAACGGAAAATCTTCGAAAACATTGGCGCGTCATATTGCATCAATTCGTTCGTTTCACCAATTTTTACTTCGTGAACGAGCGGTAGAACACGATCCATCCGTACATATTGAAACGCCGCAAGGGGAACGGAAATTACCAAAAGTATTATCAGTTGATGAAGTAGAGGCGTTACTTCAAACACCAAAAATGACAAGTGCTTTTGGGATACGTGATAAGGCGATGCTAGAGTTACTGTATGCGACAGGACTTCGTGTTTCAGAATTGATTGCACTCAATTTAGAAGATGTACATTTAACGATGGGATTTGTTCGTTGCATAGGGAAAGGGAATAAAGAAAGAATTATTCCACTAGGAAGTTTAGCAACGGAAGCGATTCAAAAGTATATTGAAAAAGGAAGAAGAGAATTAATGGGGAAAAAAGTAGTAGATGCACTCTTTTTAAACCATCATGGTAATCGATTATCAAGACAAGGATTTTGGAAAATATTAAAACGATTAGCGAAAGAAGCAAATATTGAAAAAGAGCTTACACCTCATACGTTGCGTCACTCGTTTGCTACGCACTTATTAGAAAATGGAGCAGATTTACGTGCTGTACAAGAAATGCTTGGTCATGCAGATATTTCAACGACGCAAATCTATACGCACGTTTCAAAAACTAGATTAAAAGATGTATATAAACAGTTTCATCCAAGAGCATAGTTACTATGCTCTTTTTTCATAGATTCAGAAGGGAAGACCGTTTCACAGAAACTTCACAAACATTTCGTATATTGTTTTCAGCAGAAGACTGGAATATTACAATGTATTTCCTCTATACTAAATAAAGTATAAAGGAGGAAATGATGATGAAAAAACTGATTATAACTTTATTTATCGCGATGCTAGCGTTGGCTGGCTGTAATACAAACAAAGAAGAACCGAAAAAAGAACAGAAACTTGAAGCTGTAAAAGTAGCAGTCCAAACAAATCCGAAAGAAATTAAACCAGGTGAAAAAACAGAAGTACAAGCACTTGTTACACAAGGGAAAGAAAAAGTAACGGATGCCGATGATGTAAAGTTTGAAATTTGGAAAGATGGCGACGAAAAGCACGAGATGTTAGATGGTAAGCATAAAGGAAAAGGTGTTTATGCAGTAGAGAAAACATTCGAAACGGATGGAGTATACCATATTATCGCTCACACAAATGCACGTGAAATGCACGTTATGCCGGAAGTGAAAGTTGCTGTAGGAAATGCGAAAGTAGAAGATGCGAAAAAAGAAAATAGTGATCACAGTGCAGGACATGGAGATCATAAAAGTGACACAATGATCCATCTTATGGCTGGAGACATAAAGGCAAATGCTGAATCTACAATGAAAGTTCATTTAAAGCAAAAAGAAGAAGCATTAGCTGGTGCTGAAGTACAACTAGAGATTTGGAAAGATGGTGTTGAAAAACACGAATTTATTCCAGCGAAAGAAGGGAATAAAGGAGAGTATGAAACGAAACATACTTTCAAAGAGAACGGTGCTTACAAAGTGAAAGTGCATGTAAGAAAAGGCGAATTGCATGAACATAAAGAAGAAACAATAGAAGTAAAATAAAAAGTAGCTCTTTAGAGCTACTTTTTATTTTTAATATGAAGAAATAAATCATAAAAAAATTAGCACTTCGTTGCAGAATGAATTACAATAGAAGTGTGAAGAAAATGAGAAATTCTACGAAAATGTATTAAAAAGAAAGCGTAAACATGTTATGATATCAGTATCAGATGTCTGACATCTGACTTAGAAAAAACTAGAAATGTTTTTGAGTCGTTTCAAGTAAAACGAAATAGGTTAGAGAATGGTTTAAAGAAGTACTGTTTGACAATGAGAATTCTTATGGATAACAGTTTCACTTTATAGCGTTTTGAACATACTACAAGAAGTAGAACTGAACTTATAGGAGGTCGCAGTTATGAATAAATATAAACGTATATTCCTAGTCGTAATGGACTCTGTGGGAATCGGTGAAGCACCAGATGCTGAGCAATTTGGTGATTTGGGATCTGACACAATTGGTCACATTGCTGAACATATGAATGGTTTACAAATGCCTAACATGGTGAAATTGGGTCTTGGTAACATTCGTGAAATGAAAGGTATCTCTAAAGTAGAGAAACCACTTGGATATTACACAAAAATGCAAGAGAAATCTACTGGTAAAGATACAATGACAGGTCACTGGGAAATCATGGGCCTTTACATTGATACACCATTCCAAGTGTTCCCGGAAGGATTCCCGAAAGAATTACTTGATGAATTAGAAGAAAAAACAGGCCGTAAAATTATCGGTAATAAGCCAGCTTCTGGAACTGAAATTCTTGATGAACTTGGCCAAGAGCAAATGGAAACCGGCTCTTTAATCGTTTATACTTCTGCTGATAGCGTATTGCAAATTGCAGCACACGAAGAAGTAGTGCCACTTGATGAGTTATATAAAATCTGTAAAATTGCACGTGAATTAACATTAGATGAGAAATACATGGTAGGTCGTGTTATTGCTCGTCCATTCGTTGGTGAACCTGGAAACTTTACACGTACACCAAACCGTCATGATTATGCATTAAAACCATTCGGCCGTACAGTAATGAATGAATTAAAAGATAGTGACTACGATGTAATTGCTATCGGTAAAATCTCTGACATCTATGATGGTGAAGGGGTAACGGAATCACTTCGTACGAAGTCTAACATGGATGGAATGGATAAGCTTGTAGATACATTAAATATGGACTTTACAGGTCTTAGCTTCTTAAACTTAGTTGACTTTGATGCATTATTCGGCCACCGCCGTGATCCACAAGGATACGGAGAGGCTCTGCAAGAATATGATGCACGTCTTCCAGAAGTATTCGCAAAACTACAAGAAGATGATCTATTATTAATTACAGCAGACCACGGTAATGATCCAATTCACCCTGGTACTGACCATACACGTGAATATGTACCATTATTAGCATATAGCCCAAGTATGAAAGAAGGCGGACAAGAGTTACCACTTCGTCAAACATTTGCTGATATTGGTGCAACAGTAGCAGAAAACTTCGGTGTGAAAATGCCAGAATACGGAACAAGCTTCTTAAACGAGCTAAAGAAATAGGGGGATAAACAAATGAATCGTGAACTTATTACAAAATCAGCTTCATACTTAAAAGAGAAATTTCAAGAGACACCACAAGTAGGACTAATCCTTGGATCAGGACTTGGTGTATTAGCAGACGAAATTGAGAACGCAGTAACAGTACCTTACAGTGAAATCCCTGAGTTCCCAGTATCAACTGTAGAAGGCCATGCAGGTCAACTAGTATTTGGCACACTTCAAGGTGTAACAGTAGTAGCAATGCAAGGACGTTTCCACTTCTATGAAGGATACGACATGCAAAAAGTAACATTCCCAGTTCGTGTTATGAAAGAACTAGGTGTAGAAACGGTTGTTGTAACAAACGCAGCTGGTGGTGTAAATACATCATTCGAGCCAGGCGATCTTATGTTAATTTCAGACCACATTAACTTCATGGGTACGAATCCATTAATCGGACCAAATGATTCTGAAATGGGCGTACGTTTCCCTGATATGTCTACATCATATACAGTAGAACTTCGTGAAATGGCGAAACAAGTTGCAGCAGACTTAAATATTAAAGTACAAGAAGGTGTATACGTTGGAATGACAGGTCCTGTATATGAAACACCTGCTGAAATTCGTATGCTTCGTACACTTGGCGGAGATGCAGTTGGTATGTCAACAGTACCTGAAGTAATTGTAGCACGTCATGCTGGAATGAAAGTATTAGGTATTTCTTGTATTTCAAATATGGCAGCTGGTATTTTAGATCAGCCACTTCATCACGATGAAGTAATTGAAACGACAGAACGTGTTAAAGCTAACTTCTTAGCATTAGTAAAAGCAATCGTCAAACAAATGAAGGGGTGACTTCACAATGAGAATGGTGGACCTAATTGCAAAAAAACGTGACGGACATGCATTAACGACAGAAGAAATTAACTTTATTGTTGAAGGATATACAAATGGTGATATTCCTGATTATCAAGTAAGTTCACTTGCAATGGCAATTTTCTTCCAAGATATGAACGATCAAGAGCGTGCTGATTTAACGATGGCAATGGTAAATAGCGGCGATACAATTGACTTATCAGCTATTGAAGGTGTAAAAGTAGATAAGCATTCGACAGGTGGTGTTGGTGATACAACGACACTTGTATTAGGTCCATTAGTAGCTGCTTTAGACGTACCAGTAGCGAAAATGTCTGGACGCGGTTTAGGACATACTGGTGGTACAATTGATAAATTAGAAGCAGTTCCAGGATTCCATGTGGAAATTGAAAACGATGAATTCATGCGACTTGTAAATGAAAACAAAATCGCTGTTATCGGCCAAAGTGGTAACTTAACACCTGCTGATAAAAAGTTATATGCACTTCGTGATGTAACAGCAACAGTAAACTCAATTCCGCTTATTGCAAGTTCGATTATGAGTAAAAAAATTGCTGCTGGTGCAGATGCAATTGTTCTTGATGTAAAAACTGGAGCAGGTGCATTTATGAAAACGGATGAAGATGCAAAACGTTTAGCAGAAGCAATGGTACGCATCGGTAATAACGTTGGTCGTAATACGATGGCAGTTATTTCTGATATGAGTCAACCACTCGGTGAAGCTATCGGTAACGCACTAGAAGTACAAGAAGCAATTGATACATTACAAGGTAAAGGGCCAAAAGATTTAGAAGAGCTATGTTTAACACTTGGAAGCCAAATGGTGTACCTTGCTGGACAAGCTTCATCTTTAGAAGATGCACGTGAAAAGCTAATTGAAGTAATGAACAACGGAAAAGCGCTAGAATCATTTAAAACGTTCTTATCAGCGCAAGGCGGCGACGCATCTGTTGTTGATGACCCTTCTAAATTGCCACAAGCACAATTTAAAATTGAAGTGGAAGCGAAAGAAGACGGATATGTATCAGAAATCGTTGCAGACGAAATCGGAACAGCAGCAATGCTTTTAGGAGCAGGACGTGCAACGAAAGAGTCAGAAATTGATTTAGCAGTTGGTCTAATGCTGCGCAAAAAAGTAGGCGATAGCGTGAAGCAAGGTGAATCCCTTGTTACAATTTACGCGAACCGCGAAAATGTTGAAGATGTAAAAGCGAAAATTTATGAGAACATGAAGATCTCTAAAGAACACGTAGATGCACCAACTTTAGTACACGGTATCGTAACGAAGTAATAAAAAAAAGCTGAGGAGATTTCTCCTTGGCTTTTTTTACTATTTTTTGTTTATAATAATAATGGGTGAAATTATGATTAGAATTTGTGCAGTAACAAAAACAGATGAAGTATTATATGATGTTTCTCTAGAAGAAACAAAGAAAGACCATATTGTATGGTATTGGCTAGATTTATATAAGCCAACGAAAGAAGAGTATACATATATTCTGCAAGACCATTTTAAGTTCCATCCCCTTGCAATTGAAGACTGTCTAGAATATGTACAAAGGCCAAAAGTTGATTTTTATGATGGATATAACTTTTTAGTTCTTCACGCGTTTGGAGAAGATGGGCTAGAACCACATGAAATTGATTTGTTTGTTAGTGATCGCTATATTGTTTCTTTCCATTTTTCTCATAATAATGCAATTGAAAGAGTATGGAAAACACTTGGTGAGAAGAGGCGGATTAAGAAAGGACCTTTACATGTAGCACATACAATCACTGATCAAATTGTAGATGATTATTTCGCACCTGTATATTACATTGAAGATCATTTAAATGCGATTGATGATAATTTAACAGGTGAGACAGCAGGAGCCGTGCTAGAAGAAGTATTTGATATTAGGGCAGATTTATCTAAGTTAAGACGTACAATTATTCCAATGCGTGATTTATTGTATCGTATTTTGAATTCCACTCGTTTTTACGGTATAAGTGATCATGAGATTTATTTTAAAGATATACATGATCATTTACTTAAACTTACGGAAATGATTGAGGCAAGTCGAGAGTTAACGGCGGATATTCGGGATAGTTATTTTTCATTAAACTCACATCATATGAATAACATTATGAAAACATTAACTGTATTCTCGACTATTTTCATGCCATTAACATTTATTGCGGGAGTATATGGAATGAACTTTACGCATATGCCAGAGCTTGGTGGACAATATAGTTATTTTATTTGTCTTCTTCTAATGGCATTAATTGGCGGCGGAATGATGGCATGGTTTTATAAAAAAGGATGGTTTAAGTAAAAAACACCGAGGATTTCCTCGGTGTTTTTTCTTAACCAATAGCATGTAATACAAACATAGCTAAGAATAAGCATGTAATGATATACATAGATGGTGCGACTTCTTTACGCTTTCCAAGAGCAACTTTTAAGATAGGGTAAGCAATAAATCCGAACGCAATGCCATCAGCGATACTATATGTGAGCGGGATCATAACGATAATTAAGAATGCTGGAAATCCTTCTGAAAAGTCGTTCAGAGGAATTTGTTGAATGCTTGTAATCATCAGACCGCCAATAATAATTAAGATTGGTGCAATGGCACTATCAGGAATTAATTTGACAAATGGAAGAGCAAACAGTGATGCAAAGAATAGCAACCCAGTAACGATAGACGTCAGACCTGTCTTACCACCTGCAGTAATACCTGCGGCACTTTCTACTGTTGAAACGGTAGGGCTTGTGCCAAATAGACCACATGTCATTGCTGAAATTGCATTGGCTTGGTAAGCACGTGGGAATTTACGATCATCTTCTAATAAACCGTGCAGAAGTCCCATGTTCTCAAAAATAAGCACCATGCTTAAAGAGAATGTTGCAATCCAAAATGGTAAGGAAGAAAGTTTCCCAAATGACATAGCTCCAAACACATCACCGTAATTAGCGAATGAGAATGAACTATTTCCCATTTGACTCGTATCCACAAGACCAAATAACCATGAGATACCAGTTCCTATTGCAATCGTCCATAAAAAGTTTCCACGTACGTTACGAATAAATAATACAAGTGCAATGATAAGAGTAAGTAATGTCGCAAGAACGACAGGATTACTTAATTTCCCCATTGCCACAGCAGTATTTGGGTTCGAAACGACTAAACCACCTTTTTGCAATCCGATAAACGCTAAAAATAATCCAATGCCGACAGTAATCGCTTCCTTTAATGACTTTGGAATTGATACTGATAGCACGCGAGCGATTGGTGTAAAAGCGGCAATTGCAAAAATAATACCAGAGATAAAGACAGCAGCTAATGCTTCTTGCCAAGTTAGTCCAAGCGTATGCACAGCTGTGTACGTGAAGAATGCATTTACACCCATACCAGGGACAAGAATAGCAGGTGCATTTGCCCAAAATGCCATGAGTAGACATCCGACAAATGAACTAAAAACAGTTGCTAAAATTCCAGCTTCAAGAGGAATGCCAGCATCTGATAAGATGGACGCATTTACAATCATAATATATACGATTGTGAAAAATGACGTAACTCCAGCTAAAACTTCTTGTTTTGGTGATGTTTCGTGTAAACCTAATTTAAATGTTCTTTCAAGTATTCCTTTCATGTTAAACCTTCTTTTTCATATCCCTCTCCCACCCGTGATATCTCTTTTGTAAGAGCTCACCGTCCTTTATTATATCAGAACATCATGTTTTTACAACAAGTAAAATGATAACGTTTACTTGTAAAGAGAATTCGTTATAAATACGTAAAAATAGCCCGTATGGATGAAATGATTTCTAATTCACCAGATTGAATGGGCGGGGCTGCTTGTGCATGTAAAGTAGCATAAGACGTAACCTCCCGTGGTAATTGGGCAGATTCTTCAACGAATGAGAGGGGAACAGGATTAATATTTAGATTATATGTACTCGCAATAGCACGAGCTTTTTCTACTGCCTGGTGCAGAGCTTGAATGAGAGCCTTCTCATAATATTTATTTGGATGAGATACTCGGAAACGTAAACCTTTTGCTACATTTGCGCCATTTGATACGGCTATATCATATACTTCCCCAGCTTTTTGTACATTTAAAACGGTAATTTCATACAAATGCTCCACACGGTATCCTTGGAGCAATGCTTTATCATTTACATATTCGTATTGAGGAGTGATCGTATAAGAAATCGTTTCTATATCTTTATCGGCAATACCAAGCTGTTTAAGTGCATCCAGTAATTGTTTTGATTGTACTGCATTTTCTTCCTGCGC
Source organism: Bacillus sp. CH_48 (assembly GCF_038008465.1). NCBI lineage: Bacteria > Bacillati > Bacillota > Bacilli > Caryophanales > Bacillaceae > Bacillus > Bacillus sp. CH_48. The sequence continues at coordinate 2,849,092 of NZ_JBBOZF010000001.1, forward strand.
TTGTTTTACATTTTTACTATCAGTTCGAATGCCAAGCGTTAATATAACAACGTTTGGTTTTGCTTTGACAACGCCTTCGCCTTGTACAGTAATAGTAGCTTCTTTACCAGTATTAGCTGTGCGTACGTTGTGTAAATAAGGATTTATTCCACCCTGCATTTTCCATCACCATCCTTTTTATATGTATATGTGTGAACAAAAAAGAAATTTATATGAAAAAAGTTACATAAATGAGAATGTTGAGGAAAGAAATCATATACAATATAGGTATTTATAGATTATAATATGTGTAAATATGATAAAAAAGGGACGAGGCTATTGAACGAAAAAAGAGAAACGCTGATTTTAGATTTATCTGCATCATTTCGAAAAATGATACGTTTATTACAAAATGATATTAATACACGTTTTGCAGAACATATGCCATATAATGAATTTTCTGTATTACGTGCGTTATTTTTAAACAGTCCACAGATGGCTTCGCAAATTGCGAGTGAAGTAAACGTAACCTCCAGTCATATTACAGCTGTTACAGATCGACTTGTACGAAAAGGATTAGTAGAAAGAAAACGTTCTAATTCAGATCGTCGTATCGTGTACTTAGAAATTACAGAGCACGGAAGAGAAGTAACTGAAAAACTTGAAGCTGTGCGTAAAGAATATTATAAAGAGAGATTTAAAGGTTGGAGCGACCAAGAAATAGAAATGGTCTTAGAACTATTTGGCCGCGTATTATAATAAATGAGGATAGGAAGCGAAAGCATTCCTATCCTTTTTCTTTTGAATAAAAATATTTTGAAACTCCGATACTTTAATTAAAAGATCGGAGGAAAGATTATGAAATATATTGCTGCACTTACCATTTTATTTGGTAGTTTTTTCTATTTTCAAACATTCACGTACGCAGATACGCCTATCCAAGTGGTGCGAAAAGAAGTGAAGTACATTGAAACTGATAATACAGTTTTATATTCGAAATTATGGGTTCGTTCTATGCAAAACGCAGTATTATTTCACCATAGCGATAATATTCGTAATCGGGACACATTACGTAATGTAACAAGTTCATCGCTTGTTAAAGCGAAGCAACTATCTTTTCAGAAAGCAGCACTTTATATACCGAGACTATCGCAATACGTATCAAAAATAGGGAAAGAAAACATTCAAGTGTACTACATTGCGATTCACTATAATGTGAAAAAAGAAAATGCATATCAATTAGATGGTATGAACTATTTTCTACAAGTATTTGTAAAAGAGCGTGGGGAATGGAAAATTGCCGAAAGTGTAGTTGCACCGACAGAGCAAATTGTGCAAAATGGTGATGGATTTGGGATGAAAGAAGAGATGGTGTATGGGGATAGGAGAGAGAATGTGAAATAACCTCCTCTTTAAGAGGAGGTTATTTCGTATGAAGTAAAAACTTTTTATTGACCAAATAGTTAAGTATTACATAGCTAAATAATCCTATTATTATGAATCCGGTGTAATAATTTAATAGAGGATCATTTTTTCCACCTGTTATCCGACCTCCTAATAAGGCAAAACATATTGTGGCACATGGTATAAATAAAACATGTAGTTTAGTGAATAATAATATTTTACCGCTATTTTCATTTGGAGTTCGATCATATAAAAATACTCCTAATGGTAAAAGAATGAGAATATAAAGAATCGGTGTGGAAATCTTCCAGATGGGCATGAATTGATGGTGTTCCTTAACGGATTCTTTTGAATTATTATTGCCATCTTCTTTTACTTTGGGATTAAATGTATAAGATATATAAGTATTATTAGTAGGTGCGAAAACTTCAATATTTTCTATATATGATGCATAATTCGTTTTTTTAAGGAAAAATTCAGTTGTAGATACATTTGTGTGAATCCAAGCAAAGTGAAACAGTAACATGCCTATTCCAGATGGTAATATAATGAAAATTAAGCTTAATATACTATGCGAAATGACATTGCCAGCAATTGTTCCGATAAAAATAGCTATTGTAAAAATTGCCATCCATGTAATGGTAACATAACATAATAATGTACCCATTGGCCCAAAAGATTGGTGTTGGCTAAAAAGATTAATTTTTAGGATGAAATACAATACGATGGCATTAATACCTATTATGAATATAATTGCGGTTGTCCCGAACAGCCACTTAGAAAGAAAAAGCTCTTTTCTTGTGAATGGCATTGCAAATAACAGATAGTCTGTTTGATTATGTCTTTCCCAACTGATTAATGAACAGGCAAGTAATATGAAAATTGGAATGAAGGGGATAATAAGAGTATCCCCATTTAAACTATAAAAGAAATAGCCATCTTCGTTTGGTTTAACCTGTAAATCCCTAAAATAGTTAATAGGTAAAAACCAAAAACTACTACAAGCAAAGAGTAAAAGAATGTACTTACTTTGTTTGTAATGATGGAGCCATAAAGCTTTATGAAACATGTAATCCCTCCAGTACAAAATTGTGATAATGATGAGTTTATTTAGCGTTCCAAGAGAACTTCCATTTCAATAGTTTGGATAGAAGAAAATAGCTCATTGTGCTTGCGCCAAAAAATCCAATGTAAAAATTAAGTAATGATTTATCTCCCCTTAAGACTAAACCAGCAACGATTCCTATAAAGAAAACAGCAAGGCCTATAACTATTTTTTGTAAATTCGGATAAAGTAAGAAGCTACCGTTTCGCTCATTGACTGAACGAACATATAAATACATACCCAAGGGTAATAAAATAATGGTATGTATAATAGGCGCAATCAATAATTTTGCTGAAGGGATTTTTGTAAAGTTTGGTTCGTTATGACGCACTCCATCAGAATCGGTATAGGCACTTTGTGGATTATAATCAAATCTAATACGAAAATCTTCTACTGGACCAGAAATACGGATGTTTTCCAAAAAACGGTGCATAATTCCATTGTTTTCATGAAAATCTATATTCGAGTGAACAGCAATGACTCCTGAAATAAGTGCTGGAATTAACATTGGGAACATGAATAGAGCTGCAGTGAGAAATCCTTGCGATATAACATTCCCAGCGATTGTTCCTATACATAAGGCAAGTGTATAAATAGCGATTAATACAATTAACATGTATATAAAATAACTATGGAATGGGGAGAATACTTGATATTTATTATGAAAAGTCAACTTTTTCATAATAGCAAATAGTCCCCAGTTTAAAATGACAACAGCGGCGATATTACAGATTCCAAACAACCACTTTGTTATATAGAGGTGTGAACGTTTAAAGGGCATAGACCATAACAAGTCGCTAGCGTTATTTTGTCTTTCCCATCCAATTAACGTACAAGCTAGCAAGATAAGCACAATACCTAACAGTGTGACGGGATTTATGAGTGTTAAATCAAAATTGTAATGATATACATAGTTCCACTTTTTATTGTCATTTAGAAATTGTTGCTGTTGAATAGAAGTCATATAGTAGTAATATGACAAAGTATAGAAGCTGACGAGCCAAAATAACCATACAACATATTTACTTTGTTGATATGTTCTTAGCCATAGTGCTTTTTGAAACATAGGATCTCTCCTTTAAAAAACTTTATAATTTGTTAGGCGTGATAATATAACATAAGTAATGATTCCAGTGAGAAACAAACAAATATAGTAGTTAAGTAAGAAATTAAATTGATTTAGTTTATAGCCACCTAGTAATGCAAAGTAAATGGTTGTCCCCCATATCCATATTCGTAAATGTTTTTGGAAAATAAATATCTTTTGAGTGTTTTCATTTGGTGATCGTGTATATAAATATGTTCCAAGTAGTAAGTAAACTATTGTATAAAAAATAGAGACTAACATCGATTTAGCTGAATAATAGTGATAAGATGCTGGATCTCTTAAAATAGTTGAGTTCTTTTCTTTTTTACGTGATTCAGGATCATAATGGTAATAAATCGTGAAATTATATATTGGTGCAACTATATTTGTTTTTTGATTAATTTCGTAAAGTTGTTCATCTAACTTATAATTTTTAGTATCGGTAGCTTCTAAGTGATTTATCGTAAAAGTGTACACTAGTGGAATAAATGTAAGCCCCATTAGTAACCAAGGAATACAAAAAACAACCTGCGAAACAACGCTGCCAGTAAAAGTACCGATGCATAGTGCAGCTGTATATACTGCTGCATAAGAAACAATCGCATAAAGAAAGTATCGATGAAATGGACTAAATGATTGATAATCAAAATGAATAGTTGTTCTATAAATAACATACATAAGAATCCAATTTATAAGTAACGAGCTCACAATACAAAAGGAACCGAAAGCCCATTTAGATAAGAAGACATCTTTTCTTTTAAAAGGCATCGTCATAAGTAGTGTATTAGATTGGTTGCTACGTTCCCATCCTATCAATAAGCAGGCTAAAGCAATGATAAGAACAGTTAACCAAAAACTATTACCTTCGCCTGGCGAAAAGGCATAAAAATAATAATACTGTTTACCTTTTTCTTGTAATTCGTAATACTCAGCAAGTTGTCTCTGAGCACTTTTATAGTAGCTAAAAGATAACAAGTAAAGCGAACTAAAGAAAAACAGTAACGCAGCATATTTCCCGCGCTTCCAATTCCACATCCACAACGCTTTATGAAACATACCCATCCTCCTCCAGTGTCGTAACGAAGACATCTTCAAGTGACATTGTTAGTTCTTCAATGAGTATAGGTTGCTCTTTATAAAACTTCTCCAGTGTTGTAGCTACATTTCCCTCAATTAAGATTGTATATACTTTTCCCGTTTGGTTTAATATTTTAATATTGCTTAAGTTTTCTAGTTTTTGAGGTAATGAGCGTTCATAGGCTACTTGGATTTTAGCAAATTGTGATTTTGCATCGTCTAGTGATGTAATAGAAGATACAGTATGTCCTTTTAAAATAATGATTGTATCTGCAATTTGTTCAACTTCATCTAAATGATGGGTAGATATGAAAATGGTAATCTCTTTTTCTGCAACTTCTCCAACGAGAAACTGTAAAATCTGTCTTTTAACGATAGGATCAAGTCCGTTTGTTGGTTCATCTAAAATAATATATTCTGCCTGTGCAGCAACAGCTAAAATGATGGCAAGCAGTGCTTTCATTCCTTTTGAATAACTACGAATTCGTTTGTTTGGTAAATTGAAACGTTCTAGTAGTTCGTAGAAATATGGTTCATCAAATGCTGTATAAACTGCTTTATAAAACTTCACGATTTCTTTTACTGTATAACCGTTCAGTATGTTAGTAGAATCCGGAACATATACGATTTTTTGTTTCGTTTCAGGATTTTTATGAATGTCGATATCCTCATATGTAACAGTTCCCTCATCTGGGTCTAAAATACCGACTATCGTTCGTAATAAAGTTGTTTTCCCCGCACCATTTCTTCCAAGTAATCCGACGATACTACCTTTTTGTAATGTGAAAGAAACATCGTCTAAAATTGTTTGATTATCAATTGTTTTCTTCAAGCTTGTCACTTTCAACATCCGTATTTCCTCCAATCTCTTTATAGTATGAATCTATCCAATCATGAATTTTATCTTTCGTAATACCAAGATAAGAGGCTTCTAATAGTAATTGATGAAATTGCTTTTCAACCATAGCGATTTTCCTTTCGTCTAATGTTGGGGTAATCGATTGGGATACAAATGTTCCTTTTCCTCGTAACGTTTCAATAATTCCTTGTCGCTCTAACTCTTGATACGCTTTACTCACTGTATTTGGATTTATAACGAGTAAAGAAGCGAGCTCGCGTACAGAAGGAAGTTTATCACTTGGAGCCAACATGTTTTTCAATACGAGTTCTTTTATATTTTGAACAATTTGTTCCCATATCGGAGTGTTGCTTCTTGGGTCAAGTTGAATATGCAAGAGCAATGTCTCCTTCCTCATATGCATTAAGTGTACTACTGTGTGTAATACACTTAATACAATATAGGGGACGAATGTATTTGTCAAATGAAAATAATAGAAAAAATTGGTATTAAAAAAAGAGAAATTGGAAAAAATAGGTCTGATATAGAATGGAGGGTTAGTCATGAAGCGAGTTTTTGGAATACTTGTTTGTTTCATGTTATTGCTTTCTGGAACTTCAGTGAGTTTTGCGCAATCTGAGAAAACGAAGCAGGAGAAAACAGAAGAAACAACGCCGAAGTTAGCGGAACAAGCGTCGTCAGCAATCGTAATTGAGCAAGATACAGGTAAAGTTTTATTTGATAAAAACCCAAATGAAAAATTACCACCTGCTAGTATGACAAAGATTATGACAATGCTTTTAATTATGGAACAAGTTGAAAAAGGAAAACTAAAACTGACCGATAAAGTTAGAGCGAGCGAACATGCAGCTTCAATGGGTGGATCGCAAATCTTTTTAGAACCTGGGGAAGAGATGACTGTAAATGAGATGTTAAAGGGTATTGCAATTGCATCTGGAAATGACGCATCTGTTGCAGTAGCTGAGCATATCGCAGGTTCAGAAGAAGGATTTGTAAATATGATGAACAAAAAGGCGAAAGATCTAGGGTTGAAAAATACACATTTTCAAAACCCAACAGGTCTTCCGGCCAAAGACCATTATTCGACAGCAAATGATATGGCTATAATGGCGAGAGAATTGATGAAGTATCCACTTATTCGTAAATACACAGGTAAGTACGAAGATTATTTACGTGAAGATACGGATAAAAAGTTTTGGCTCGTTAATACGAATAAGCTAGTACGTTTTTATCCTGGCGTAGATGGAGTAAAAACAGGTTTTACGACAGAAGCGAAATATTGTTTAACAGCATCGGCTCAAAAAAATGGCATGCGTGTCATTTCAGTTGTCATGGGAGCACCAACATCAAAAGAACGGAACAACGAAGTGACGAAGCTTCTTGACTATGCATTTGGACAATATATGACAAAGAAATTGTATACGCGCGGCGAAAAAATTAAGACAGTTCAAGTAGGAAAAGGGAAAAAAGAAAAAATAGATTTAGTTGCGTCAGATAATGTTTCTCTTCTTATGAAGAAGGGCGAGAGTATGGACAAGGTAAAACAAGAAGTAATTGCTGAAAAGAAAGTAAAAGCACCGATTAAAAAAGGTGACGCGCTTGGCACACTTGTTATTAAAAAAGATAAAGATGTTTTATTAAAACAAACAATTGTAGCAAAAGAAGATGTTGCTGCAGCGAGCTGGTGGGAGTTATTTAAAAGAAGTTTTGGGATGTTTTCAACATCAAAATAGCGGCAAATAGTTTGCCGCTTTTCTATTCGTATGCCAGTGAATAATGCTGAAAGGTTTCACTTTATGACGAAATAGTTCTTCTTTTGTCAGCAGGAAGGATTCTTATTTTATATCACGAAAATCTTTATGTATGTGAATAAGTAAAGTTTGAGCATAAGGAGGAAATCGTGTGAGTCTTTCCATGCAATTAGAAGTAAAACGTGACGTCCTATGTGTGAGACTAGAGGGTGAATTAGATCATCATACGGCTGAAGAGTTGCGAACGAAAGTAACAGATATGATTGAGACACATGGTGTTCATCATATTGTTTTGAGCCTAGAGAACTTATCGTTTATGGATAGTTCTGGTCTAGGTGTTATATTAGGCCGATATAAACACGTAAAGGGATTAGGTGGAGAAATGGTTGTTTGTGCAATTTCACCGCCTGTTAAGCGTTTATTTGAAATGTCGGGCTTATTCAAAATCGTTCGCTTAGAAGAAAGTGAAGCGCACGCGCTCGCGACGTTGGGGGTGGCATAGATGAGAAATGAAATGAACCTTCAATTTTCAGCATTAAGTCAAAATGAATCATTCGCTCGCGTTACAGTGGCGGCTTTCATTGCACAACTAGATCCAACGATGGAAGAATTAACGGAGATCAAAACAGTTGTGTCAGAAGCGGTTACAAATGCAATTATTCATGGATACGAAGGAAATGCAGAAGGTATTGTTTATATTTCTGTAATTTTGGAAGAAGCAATGGTGAAACTCACGATTCGAGATGAAGGGATTGGAATCTTTAACTTAGATGAAGCGAGACAACCCCTTTTTACAACTAAACCTGAATTAGAGCGTTCCGGAATGGGATTTACTATCATGGAAAATTTTATGGATGAAGTAGAAGTTATTTCAAACGAATCTTTCGGGACAACAATCCATTTGACAAAATACTTATCAAATAGTAACGCTCTATGCAATTAAGGAGAATAGCCTATGGACATAGAGGTCAAAAATGAGAAGAAGAAACCTCAGTTAAAGGACCACGAGCTAAAAGCGTTAATTCAAAAAAGTCAAGATGGAGATCAACAGGCGAGAGATACAATCGTTCAAAGTAATATGCGTCTCGTTTGGTCGGTTGTACAGCGGTTTCTTAATCGAGGATACGAACCAGACGATCTATTTCAAATTGGATGTATTGGGCTCTTGAAATCGGTAGATAAATTTGATTTATCTTTCGACGTGAAATTTTCAACATATGCAGTTCCAATGATTATTGGAGAAATACAACGTTTTTTACGTGATGATGGATCAGTGAAAGTTAGTAGGTCTTTAAAAGAAACAGGGAACAAAATTCGAAAGATGAGAGATGAGCTTTCGAAAGAGTTCGGAAGGGCTCCAACGATTAATGAGGTGGCAGAGGCGCTAGAACTAACGCCAGAGGAAGTTGTTCTAGCACAAGAAGCGAGCCGGGCGCCTTCATCTATACATGAAACTGTATATGAAAACGACGGTGATCCAATCACTATTTTAGATCAAATTGCAGATCAATCTGAAACGAAATGGTTCGATAAAATTGCTTTAAAAGAAGCGATTAGAGAACTAGATGAACGAGAGCGCTTAATTGTATACTTGCGTTACTATAAAGATCAAACACAGTCAGAAGTAGCAGAGCGCATAGGTATTTCGCAAGTACAAGTTTCAAGACTTGAAAAGAAAATATTAAAACAGATGAAAGATCGAATAGACGAATAATTGTCTATTCGATTTTTTTATGAAGTTAATAGGAGAGAGATGTTAATTTTCGAAAAAATTAACAGAATTTATTGATAATTTAGTTAATTTAAAATATAATCCAAGTATGAACTTGTCATAAAGGGGGGAAGGAAACATGGAAACGAGGCAACAATGGGGAACGAGAGCTGGATTTATTTTCGCAGCGGTCGGATCTGCCGTTGGATTAGGAAACATATGGCGTTTTCCTTATACAGCGTATGAAAATGGCGGCGGGGCATTCTTTTTACCGTACTTATTTGCATTATTAACGACGGGTATTTCATTGTTAGCATTTGAGTTTGCTCTTGGTCATCGTCATCGTGGCTCAGCACCACTTACATTTTTCCGTATTAGCCCGCGTGCCGAATTTATTGGATGGTGGCAAATGTGCGTAACATTTATCGTTTCAACATATTATGCAGTGATTATTGCTTGGTCTATATCGTATACATACTTTGCAATTACTGGAGCATGGGGAAAAGACACGCAATCATTTTTATTTAAAGAGTACTTACATGTTGCAGATAAGCCAGGACAATTTGGAGGACTTGTACCGGAAGTATTAATTCCGTTAGCTCTCGTTTGGATTATTGTGCTTGGCGTTGCATTTAAAGGAGTTAAAAAAGGAATCGAAGTTGTTAACCGTATATTTATTCCTTTATTAGTTGTTATGTTCCTTATTATCGTCGTTCGTGCAGTGACGATGGAAGGTGCTATGCAAGGACTAGATGCATTCTTTAAACCAGATTGGAGTCGTATTTTTGATGGGAAAGTATGGCTTGCTGCTTATGGTCAAATATTCTTTAGTTTATCTTTAGCATTTGGAATTATGATTACGTATTCTAGTTATTTACCGAAAAACTCTGATACAACAAATAATGCCTTTATTACTGGATTCGCAAACTCAGGATTTGAATTATTAGCAGGTATTGGAGTCTTTGCAGCTCTTGGATTTATGGCAAATAATATGGGAGTACCGGTTGATAAAGTAGCAAGTGCTGGCGTTGGACTTGCGTTCGTAGTATTTCCGCAAATTATTAATGAGTTGCCGATGTCACCGTTGTTTGGTGTATTATTTTTCTTATCGTTAACGGTTGCTGGAATCACATCACTTATTTCACTTGCGGAAGTATGCTTTGCCGCTGTATCTGAAAAATTCAGTTTAAGTCGTGAAAAAACCATTGGAATTATGGGAACCCTTCTCGTGTTAGTTTCTCTTGTTTTTGCAACACGTGGTGGACTTATGTTCTTAGATGTTGTCGACTATTTCGCTAATAATTTCGGATTAATTACAATTGCACTTGCGGAAGTAGTTACGATAGGGCTCATTTTACGTCGTTTACCAGTTTATCAAAATCATGCAAACTTTGTATCTGATATTAAATTAGGAACGTTTTGGAGAGTGAGTTTACTCGTTATTACTCCGCTTATGTTAGGGTATATGCTAATTGATGGTACAATCCAAAATATTAAAAAGAACTATGGAGATTATCCGACTGAGTTTGTTGTAACGTATGGTTGGTCGATAGCAGCAGCATTCCTCATAGTTGCAATAATCATTGGTCTGAAAAAATGGGATGCACAAATTCATTCGGACTCTGCCAAACTTGAAAAAGAATGGAAAGATCGAGGTGTTTCATAATGAGTGGATCAGCGATTATGATGATGGTTATTGGAATCGTAGTCATTTGGGGAGGGCTTGCATTAAGTATTGCAAACTTATTTAAGAAAAAGGCATAAGTAAAAAACATCTGCACCAAAATGGTGCAGATGTTTTTTTATGAAAAAATTGTATTAGAAAAAAATTCAATAACCATACTACAACTACGAGGAAGAGTGAAGGGGTGAATGAAAGTTGGAACAAACGATTTATATTAAAATGCGCAATCGTTTAAAAGTTTCTCCTACTTATGAAGTAAAGCTGGGCGATGTTGCTCAACTTGCCGGAGATTCTTCCGTAGTTGAGTTGTTACAAAATGAGATAGTTTACAAAATAACAGCGCATGATAAGACGCATGTTGTAATTGATGTTATGAAAGTAATTGAGATTATTCAACAGAAAGCATCTCATGTACAAATTAATTTACTCGGTTCTGGACAAACTCTTGTTGAAATTATATACGAAAAAAAGAAGGCGCATCCAGTTTTTTTCGGGCTTGTATGGCTGTTACTTTTCATTGGAGCGGCCCTTGCGATCATTTATTTCCATGAAGATGTAAGTATGCAACAAGTACATCAACGGTTATATTACATGATTACTGGAGAATTTAATGCGCAACCACTTTTATTTCAAATTCCTTATTCTTTAGGTCTTGGCTTAGGGATGGTTTTATTCTTTAATCATGTATTTCAAAAGCGAATTAATGAAGAGCCAAGTCCGCTAGAAGTTGAGATGTTTCAATACCAACAGTCGCTTGATCAATATGTAATCGTTAATGAAAACAAGGATAATATGAAACAACTTGCCGATGATTGAGTCTGGATTTGTTATTTTAATTGGTTTAGCTGGAGGGATTGCGGTAGGTAGCGGGTATGTCGCATTTTTAGCTGTACTTGGTATAATCCCCCGTTTAGCTCAATTAACGAGAAGTGGAAAGCATATTCAATATTTTGAGTGGGCAGTCATTGCAGGTACTTTAACAGGGGCTTGGTGTAGTTTGAAAAACATTACATTTCAAACATCGCAATATTGGCTCGTTATATTAGGGATATTTTGTGGCACGTTCATTGGAATGCTTGCTGCGGCATTAACAGAGGTGTTAAATGTTCTACCTATTTTAGCGAAACGAGTAGGGGTAGAGGGGAAGATTGTTGTTTTACTCATTGCTATTGTACTTGGGAAAGTAATAGGATCGTTGTTTCACTGGATTTATTTCGTAAAGTAGGAGGCAGTATATAAATGACAAGTCAGAAATTGAAGGATGATTACATAAATAAAGTGAAGGAGTATCATCCAAAGCCAAACTATTTACTAAATTGTATCAAAGCATTTCTTGTAGGTGGACTCATTTGTACAGTTGGAGAAGTATTGATGAAATTTTATATACATTATTTTCACTTCAGTGAACAAGAGGCAGGAAACCCAACTGTTGCAACGCTTGTTTTATTATCCGCGATTTTAACAGGATGTGGTGTATATGATAAAATCGGTCAATTTGCTGGAGCAGGATCAGCGGTGCCGGTGACAGGATTTGCAAATTCTATGGCGAGCGCTGCCTTAGAGCATAAGAGTGAAGGGATTGTTCTAGGGATTGCTACAAATATGTTTAAACTGGCAGGAAGTGTAATTGTATTTGGGGTTGTTGGTGCATATATCATTGGGTTAATAAGGTATACCTTTAAAGTTTTTATGTCTTAAAGGAGGGGCTAGTATGAGGTTGACCGGAAAACAAACGTGGGTATTTCAAAATGATATATATGTGAATGCAACGGGTACTGCTGTCGGTCCGAAAGAAGCTGAGGGCCCTCTTGGAAAAGATTTTGATATTTCATACGATGACTTGCATTGTGGAGAGGAAAATTGGGAGCTCGCCGAACGAAGATTAATGTCAGACTCAATTCAACAAGCAGTGCAAAAAGGGAATATAAAAACATCGCAAATTGATTTCTTTTTAGCGGGAGATTTATTAAATCAAACAGTGACAGCAAATTATGTTGCGCGTAAGTGGGGCATTCCTTTTTTAGGAATGTTTAGCGCTTGTGCGACGTCTATGGAGACTTTAGCAGTTGGCTCAGCTTTTATAGACGGTGGATTTGCAAATCGTGTCTTAGCTACAGTAAGTAGTCATAATGCAACGGCTGAAAGACAATTTCGCTATCCAACAGAGTATGGTGGGCAAAAGCCAGGGACAGCAAATTCAACTGTGACTGGTGCAGGATCTATATTAATTAGCAATGAAAAAAGTGCGATTAAAATTACGGCGGCTACAATCGGAAAAGTGCAAGATTTAGGAATCACAAATCCTTTGGATATGGGGGCAGCGATGGCTCCAGCAGCAGCTCATACAATTCAACAGCATTTTGAAGATTTAAGAAGAAGTGCCGATGATTATGATTTAATTGTTACGGGTGATTTATCAGCTGTTGGGACGCCGATTGCAAAACAACTTTTACTTGAGGAAGGTTACGATCTTGGGCATATATACAATGATTGCGGATTGATGATTTATGAATCAAGTCAAGAAGAAGTGTTTGCAGGTGGTAGTGGTTGCGCTTGTTCAGCAGTTGTCACATATGGCCATTTATTACACGAGATGCAAAAAGGGAATTTACAACGAATTTTTGTCGTTGCCACTGGCGCATTATTAAGCCCGATGATGATGCAACAGAAAGAAACGATTCCAACAATTGCACATGGTGTCGTATTTGAAAGAGTTAAAGGAGAGTGAATTGTGGATTTTATATATGCATTTCTTGTAGGTGGAGCTATTTGTGTAATTGGGCAACTATTGTTAGATTTCGCAAAGTTAACACCAGCTCATTTAATGGCAACTTTTGTAGTCATCGGAGCAATTTTAGATGGATTTGGATTGTACGATAAACTAATAAAGTTTGCAGGTGCTGGAGCAACAGTCCCTATTACAAGTTTTGGATATTCACTATTGCACGGAGCAATGCATGCAGCAGAAAAACATGGATATTTAGGAATTGGTATTGGCATGTTTAGTTTAACGTCTGCGGGCATTTCCGCAGCGATATTGTTTTCGTTTTTTATAGCACTTATATGTAAACCGAAAGGATAAATCAAATGAGACGAAGGGTTGTTTTGGTCACAGATGGAGATGAATATGCAAAGCGGACAATTGAGCTTTTAACAAAGGAATTTGGGGGAAGGTGTATTTCAGCATCACAAAGTAATCCAACCAAATTGACAGGGAAAAAAGTTGTTGAGCTTATTATGCAAACGCCATATGACCCTGTATTTGTCATGTTTGATGACAGTGGATTTATTGGAGAAGGATCTGGTGAGAAGGCTTTAAAATATGTGGCTACCCATAAACAAATTGATGTGCTCGGAATTTTAGCAGTAGCGTCTAATACGCATCATTGGGAATGGGCACGTGTAGATGTAAGTGTAGATCGGAATGGGAATTTAACCGAATACGGTGTTGATAAATTTGGACTTCCAGATGGTGAAATTGGCAGGATTAGTGGAGATACAATATATTGCTTAGACGATTTAAATGTTCCTGTCATTGTTGGAGTTGGTGATATTGGTAAAATGTGCGGGAATGATGAATGGGAGAGAGGGTCACCTATTACTAGAAAAGCGATTCAATTAATTTTGGAAAGGAGTGGTTTTTATGACGAAGCCTAAAAAGGTGGATATCCCTATATCAACTTTCATAAGTGACAATGAAAATTATTTAAAGCAGACAGTTGGACTAGGCGTTACATACGATGTTGGCATTCGTAAATTTCAAATTTTGAATAAAGAAATTGGTGTGTTATTTGTAAACGGACTTTGTGATACAAATTATATTATCCCTATTTTAGAAGAAGCGGTGGATACAAATGAGATAAGGGATGTAGAAGAAGATACAGTGAAGCTTTTAGAGAATCGCTTAATCCATCAACAAGTAAGCAAAGTGAAAACGATGGATGAGGTAATGCTCCAAGTATTATCAGGACTCATTGTGATATTTGTGGAAGGTGAAACGGAAGCGTTCGCGATCGATGTTCGTAGTTATCCAGGGCGAACACCGACAGAACCAGATACCGAAAAGGTAGTACGCGGTGCGAGGGATGGGTTTGTTGAAAATATCGTTGTAAATACAGCATTAATTCGTAGAAGAATTCGAGATCCACGTCTTCGAAATGAAATTATTCGAGTAGGAGATAGATCACAAACGGATATTTGTATTACATACGTTCAAGATGTTGCAAATCCAGACTTAGTAAAGATTATAAAACAAGAATTAAATAACATCGATGTAGATGGAATTACGATGGCGGATAAAACAGTAGAAGAATTTGTTGTAAAGCAAAGCTATAACCCATTCCCACTTATTCGATATACAGAAAGGCCAGATGTAGCAGCAAATCATCTACTAGAAGGGCATGTGTTAGTGCTCGTTGACACATCACCAAGTGCTATGATTACACCGACAACATATTTTCATCATTTACAGCATGCGGAAGAATTTAGACAAAATCCAGCTGTCGGTACATTTTTACGCTGGGTGCGCTTTTTAGGTGTTATATTCTCGTTATTTTTATTACCATTTTGGCTAGTGTTTGTATTTGATCCAACTCTTTTGCCAGCAAATCTTGCTTTTATTGGACCGACTAAGATGACGCATTTACCAATTTTATTACAGGTGTTAATGGCAGAGGTCGGACTTGAGTTTTTAAGGATGGCAGCCATTCATACTCCAACGCCGTTATCGTCTGCAGCAGGGTTGATTTCCGCTATATTAATTGGTCAAATTGCAATTGATGTAGGTTTGTTTGTGCCAGAAGTAATTTTGTATGTAGCGGTTTCGATGATTGGTGCATATGCAACACCGAGTTATGAATTAGGATTAGGGAATAAGGTTGGGAAATTGTTTGTTATTATTTTAACAGGTCTCTTCCATGAGATGGGATTTGTAATTGGTATGACGATATTAATTTTATTTTTAACGTCTATAAAAAGTTTACAAACACCTTATTTATGGCCGTTTTTACCATTTGATTGGGGCGCGTTAACAAAAATTTTACTCCGTCCAACAATGTCTAGTTTAAAAGTACGACCAAGTATTGTAAGACCTCAAAATGTAAAAAGACAAAAATAAACGGGATTATACACCCGTTTATTTTTTTTAGCAAAAATTTATTGTTTTTTAACAAAAATCACACATTTTTTGTGTACACTTAGAGTAGATATTGTGTATGGAAGGGGAAGAGGACATGATTAAATTATTTGTAAGTGATTTAGATGACACGCTCGTTTACGATGTGAATCATATGCAAAAAGAAGATGAACGTGCGCTGTGTTGGTTAGCTGAGAAAGGGACAAATATTTGTTTTGCCTCTGGCCGCTTTACACATAGAATTGATGAAGTTGTAAAAAGGTTTTCATTCCCATATTACACAACAGGCTTAAATGGAGCGACAATGTTACTTCCGGATGGGGATTTATTCCATGAATCGAGTTTTGAAAATACGGTTGCCCAGGAAATATATCGATATATACATAAAAAAGGACTAGCGGATATTGTTTGTGCAAATGAGCAGCGATATACAAAAAGGAAAAATGAACAACACCATAATTTTGAAGCGTATATGGGTGTGCATATCGCTGAAATTGAAGCGTTAGAAGAAGAGTTTGGTAAGACTGTGCACCCTGCAAAATTGTTTGTTTTTGGAGAAGAAGAGAAAATTGTGACGTTAGATCAAGAGCTACGAGATACGTTTCAAGGCGAAGCGGAAGTTTTTATATCAGGTAAACGCTATGTTGATATTATGCCAAGAGGCGTGAGTAAGGGTAGTGCTCTAAAGCGACTAATGGACCATTTGCAAATTGAAGCAAATGAAGTTGCTTGTATTGGAGATTCTTTCAATGATATTTCTATGTTTGAAGTAACCCCGCATTCATTTACTCTTCATCATGCCCATCCATATGTAAAGGAGAAAGCAAATCATATAGTGCGTTCGGTTGAAGAGGCTGTTATGAAATTACCGTTACTTGTATAAAAAAGAAGCCCGTCACTGGCGGGCTTCTTTTTTACTTGAATAAAGATTTAACAAAATCAATGATACTTGAGAAGAAATCTTTCACTTTATCTAGAAAACTTTGTCCTTCTTCAGATCCTAAAAAGGCAGAAACGTGTTCTTTTGCTTTGTTTAATTGACTACCAACTTGATTCCAATCGATATTAAGATTTTTCATTTTATCAAATAACGATACTAAGTTATCTAACTGTTCATCTGTTAATGTAATGCCTAATTGATCAGCAATTTTTTTAATTAATGAACGTAAATCTTCTGTTGTTTTTGGCTGTTCTTTTGCAATTTCTTCTTTAATTTTTGCAACAAGTTGAACTGCTTTTTCTTCACCAATTTTATCACCAAGCTGGGCTGTTTGTACCATTTCTTCATTCGCTACTTTTTTAACTTCTTCAGGAATTTGTTTATTGGACGCAGTTTCATATGCTTTCATTAATCCAGTTAAAGCTGCAGTTCCTGAAACTTTAAAAGGTGCGTTAATTTGAATTTCTGCATCTTTTACACCTGCTGTAATCAAAGCGTTAGTGTACATTGCATCTGTTACCCAGTTAATGTTCTTTGATCGTACAATAAGACCAGATCCTGGTTTAGTGTATGTAATCATAGAAGAAGAAATTGCTCTCGTACCAATTTGTGCTTTTGGAACAATGCCTTCTAGAAATTTATGTTCTTCCGCATTAGATACAGTAATAATTGTAGCATCTTTCGGTGCTTTCATTTCTTTTAACAGATCTTGTTTTTGTTGTTCGGATAAGTTCTCTCCTAGTGTAACAATTGATTCTCCCTCGATGATGTCTGCAAATGAAGCTGTTGGCATCATAAATACCGTTACAGCTAATAGCAGAGCTAATAATTTCGTTCTCACGAAAAATCGCTCCCTTTCTCTTTCTAAAATTTTCGGGCAACAAAGTTATTATAGTATATATTTCTTATTTGTCACCTAGCTTTTTCCACATTTCAAAAAAGAAGTATCTAGATTGTCGGATTCTTTTTGTTTCTAGTCATGAATGTGGTAATATAGTGCTGAGATAGTTGAAAGGAGACATATACATATGAAAACTTTAGGATACATATTAATGGAAAACGGTGAAAAAATCGACTTGGAATTTTTCCCAGAAGAAGCACCGAAAACAGTAGAAAACTTTAAAAAATTAGCAGAGCAAGGATTTTATGATGGTGTTACATTCCACCGTGTTATTCCTGGCTTCGTAAGCCAAGGTGGAGACCCAACAGGTACAGGTGCAGGTGGCCCAGGTTACTCTATTCCATGTGAAACTGATGGAAACCCTCATAGACACCTTGTCGGATCACTTTCTATGGCTCATGCTGGCCGTAACACAGGCGGTAGCCAATTCTTTGTTGTTCATGAGCCACAGCCACATTTAGATGGCGTTCATACTGTATTTGGTAAAGCAACAAGCGGTATTGAAACAGTATTAAAAATGCGTCAAGGCGATGTAATGAAAGAAGTTAAAGTTTGGGAAGAATAAGGTAAGGGAAAAGAGAGCTTTTGCTCTCTTTTTTTACTTTTAAATGGGACGGGGTACTTCTTCTGCAGCTCATCATACAAGTAGTATTGTTGCTAAAATATATTGCTTGTGAGAACAAACCTTTAACAAATTACATAGAATACATTACATTATATGTTTCAATAAATATTTTTTGTTATATTAATTTTGCTAGAAGTGTGCTGCTTTAGGGTAACTATTAATGAAGTGATATTGAATGATATGTTTCTTTCCATTCCATATAAAATTTTCTTTTTTTAACTCTATTTATTAAAGGAATAGTGCTGAAACATAGATTTGACTTTCTTCTTTTCGCTTTGTATGATTATCAAGTTGTTTTAGGCTCTTCTCACTCTGTTGAAAATATTGTAAAATGAATATGATATGAAAAGAGTGATTGAGGGGATTACTAGTTTGTAACTTTTGTAAGAAGGGATAAGGGTTATGTTAATTCGTTTTAAAAAAAGTTATGAAAAAATTGCAATGGGGCTTCTTTCGTTTATGCCAACTGAAAAAGATGTGAAAACATTACAATTGACAATGAAAGAATATGAAGCAAAAGATGATTGGCAATTGTATTTGTGGAAAGAGAATGAAGATTTTGTTGGAATAATGGGGATTGTAAAAAAAGAGAATCAAGTATTAGAAATTCAGCATTTGAGTGTCAACCCATCTCACCGTCATGTAGGGATTGGGACAAAGATGGTTCAAGAGTTAAAGAGTAAATTTCTTGAGTTTACAATTTGCGGAAATGAGCAAACAGCAAGTTTTTGCGAAAAATGTAAAGGGCTAGAACAAAATATACATTCGTGAAAGCAGGGATAAGTAGTTTATTATCTCTGCTTTCTTTTTTGTAATTGTTCATTTCGTTCAGTAATGACTTCTGTGCGATCACGCATAGTATGCTTGTTTATAATATATTCACTTGGGATAGCATTCAAATCTTTCCAAGGGAGGTTTTGTTTTTGACATAACTCTGTGCACTGCTTCTCTAACGATGGATCTGATAAGGGTAAAAATAAAGGTACAAAACGTTCTTTTTTATGGATAGATTGCAATCTTTCATTGAGCAAGGAAAGAAGTTGTACTTGATTAATTCCTAAACGTTGTAAAGACACACCGCTTTTTTCTAAAATTGTGATTGCGCTTTTCATCATTTTTGTAGAACCATTCCAGTTATCACGTCTTTGGTGGTATAAAGAAACTGCAATTTGAATGAGACCAACTAAGTAATGATCACGATTTCCTCGTGGTTTTGTCTTCCAGTACTCTTCTAGTATTTCGTGGCATTCAAAATAGTCGTAATCTCCTTGGAAATGAATTAAAAATTGTATGTATTCGGTAGGATACATGTTTTCTCGCCCCTATCTAACGGTTATACATATAAGTGTATCATAGAAATATGAACAATAAACGACTAGGAGATTTCCCCCTAGCCGTTATTGTTCATATTAGCAGAAGCAAGCTGCTCCTACAATAATTAGTAAAATAAACAGTACAACAAGTAATGCGAACCCACCGCTAAAACCACAATCAACGTGACCCATAGTTTTTTGACCTCCTACATTGTTCTTACTACACTGTTATCATATGAAGTGGTGGGCATGATGACATAGGCATCGGTCTATTTTTAATTAAATTTCTTAAAAAGGTTGGATAGAACATGAGTATGCTCTATACTTATGTTGTTATAGAAAAAATGTGGTGGGATGCTTTGTGCAATATAATTTTAAAGTAGAGGCTTTTGAAGGGCCTTTAGATCTATTGTTACATTTAATACATCGTTATGAAATTGATATATATAATATTCCTGTAGCAGATATTACAGAGCAATATTTATCTTATGTGCATACGATGAAAGAACTTCAATTAGATGTTGCAAGTGAGTATTTAGTAATGGCCGCAACGTTATTACAAATTAAAAGTAAAATGTTGTTGCCGAAACATGAAGAAGATGTACTTGATAACGGTGATGATTTTATAGATGATCCTCGTCAAGAATTGATGGAGAGGTTAATTGAATATAAGAAATATAAGCAAGTTGCTACTGAGTTAAAAGAAAGAGAACAAGAAAGAGCACAGCTATATACACGTCCACCAATTGACTTTACATCGTTGCAACAAGAAGAAGAGACAAGCTTGCCTCTTGATGTTACGTTATATGATATGCTAGCGGCATTTCAAAAATTAATGCGCCGTAAAAAGGCAAAAAAACCTGTAACAACACGTATTACTCGTCAAGAAATACCAATTGAACAGCGAATGACTGATATTTTAAAGCAGTTAAAAATAAAGGGTGGTCGCCAAAGTTTTTATGATTTATTTGTTGATGATGAACGTGAAATAATGGTCGTAACATTTTTAGCAGTTCTGGAACTTATGAAAAATCAACAAATCATAATTGAGCAAGAACATAATTTTGATGAAATTTTCGTATCAAGCTCTAATAAATCTGCATAGGGCAAGTATGTGAAATTGGGATAAAAACACTTTATCTCATGCTATGTTTTAATGTATCGTTTGGAACAAGAGAAAAAATATTGAACCGAACGCATTGATTGTGATTCGGTTTTTTGATGTGTATTTTTATGGGAAAATAGAAGGAAGGAGCTCGTGAAATGGATAGGAAAGAACAAAAGTCAATTATTGAAGGCCTTTTATTTGTTTCTGGTGATGAAGGGATTTATCCAGAACAAATAGCGAAAGTTCTTGAAATTGAAATGAATGAAGTAATGAATATTTTAGAAGAAATGCAACAAGAATGTGAAGGTGCAAACCGTGGTTTGCAAATTGTACAGTATGCAAAAGTATATCGTTTTGCTACAAAGAAAGAACATGCTTCATATTATCAAAAACTAATAGATACACCAACAGCTGCTTCGCTCTCACAAGCTGCCCTTGAAACGTTAGCGATTGTTGCATATCGTCAACCAATCACAAGGACTGAAATGGAAGAGATTAGAGGAGTTAAAACCGATAAGGCGTTACAAACGTTGGTTTCACATTTACTTATAAAAGAAATGGGAAGGGCGGAAGGACCAGGGCGTCCTATTTTATACGGAACAACAAAAGAATTTTTGGACACATTTGGATTGAAAACATTAGATGATTTACCGCCGCTTTCTGAAGAGAATGAACAAATGAATGAAGCAGATTTATTCTTCGGTTCCTTACAAGAGATATCGAAATAAAAGCTTAGCATTTTGCTAAGCTTTTTTTGTATATCAATTATTTACAGTGCCATACTAAATGAAAAAAGGAGACGAGTTATGAGAGGTATGCGGATTATTCTATTATTAGTTTCTGTTTTATTATGTTTTTCTTTAAATAGCGCATCAGCTAAAAGGTATATGATGTCCATTCATACTACGTCTCCTTTACATATGCATCGGCAACATCTTAGTAAAATGAAAGTGAGCTTTTTAAAAGTGGGACAAGGTGATGCAACACTTATCATAATGCCAAACGGACAAACAATGTTAATTGATGGAGGACCTTATGAAGCAGGAGAGGTTATTATTCAGAAATTAATTGAGAAAGGGATTAATCATTTAGATGTAATTGTCAGTACGCATCCCGATATGGATCATATAGGGGGGCTAATTCCAATTGTAGAGCAAATGCCGGTATCGCTTATATTAGATAGCGGAAAAACATATAGTTCTCTTACTTATCATACATATCGGAATAATATTAAAAAAAGAGGGATACCTTTCGTTTCAGTAAAGGAAGGGCAATATATACCGCTGGATCCACATGTTTCTATACAAGTATTAAACAATGGGAAATCAAAAGATGAAAATAATGAATCCTCAATTGTTTTGAAGGTACGATATGGAAAAGCGGATTTTTTATTAATGGGTGACGCGGATGTACGGACAGAACATGAAATATTAAAACAATTTGATGTACATGCAGATGTTTTAAAAGTGGGGCATCACGGCTCGTATACTTCAACAAGTGAAACGTTTATAAAAAAAGTGGAACCGCAGTTTGCTATTCTGTCTTATGGGAGTAGTAATCCGTATGGACATCCTCATCAAAGTGTAGTAAAACGCTTAAAAAGGCACGGTATAATGGTATATAGAACGAATAAACGTACAGTAGAAATAGAAACAGATGGTGAACATGTTATGTTAGAGTCTAGTGGGTTAATGCCATTGTTGAAGTGACTTCTATATTAGGGGTGGATACTGTCCCTTTTGGGAAAAATGAATACTATATATTATAATTATAATGGACGTAAGAAATTTCCTTTTTTGTTGAATAAAAAGGAAATTTCATTAGAATGTATAGACAACTACTCGTGCATATATTAAGATGGAACTAGGCGAATAAGGTAATAATAACAAGTAGGTATTTCATGGGAAAGGATCGATGAAAATGAAAACGCAAATTGTCATCAATGCCAAAATTTACACAGGTCAAGAAATAGTGGAAAACGGATTTATTCGTTACGCAGAAACCATTAAAGAAATTGGTTTGATGGCTCAATATGTACCACAAGAAAATGAAACTGTTTTTGATGCTACAGGGAAGATTGTAATTCCAGGTATGATCGATGTTCATATTCATGGTGGATACGATATTGATGCGATGGATGCAAATAGCGATGGGTTAGTAACTCTAGGTAAAGAAATGTTAAAAGAAGGGGTTACAACTTACTTCCCAACAACAATGACACAAGCTCCAGAGGCAATTGAAGCAGCGCTAACTGCTGCGAAAGAAGCAAAAGAAAAAGGAGCACATTTCGAATATATTCACTTAGAAGGACCTTATGTTTCAAAGAAACGTGCAGGTGCACAACCACTTGAACATATCGTTCCTGCAAATATTGAGCAATTTAAACAATGGCAAGAAGCAAGTGGGAATTTAATTAAATTAGTAACATATGCACCAGAAGAAGAGGGAGCGTTAGAGTTTGAACAATATCTTACTGAAACTGGTGTAGTTGGCACAATGGGGCATACAGATGCAATTGATGCGCAACTAAAAAATAGAAAGATTACACATGCGACACATTTATACAATCAAATGCGTGGATTACATCACCGTGAGCCAGGAGTTGTTGGTCATGTGTTATTAAATCCAGATGTAATGGTTGAAGTAATTACAGATGGTATTCATATTCACCCTGATATGGTGAAATTAGCATATAAGTTAAAAGGACCGAAAAAAGTAAGTGTTATTACTGACGCAATGCGCGCAAAAGGTCTTGAAGATGGATTATATGAGCTTGGCGGACAGCCGGTACATGTAAAAGATGGTAGTGCTCGATTAGAAGATGGAACGTTAGCTGGTAGTATTCTAAAAATGGATCAAGCTTTCCGAAATGTAATTGAATTTACAGGTTGTTCAATCGAAGATGCAGTACTGATGACATCAGTTAACCAAGCAGAAGAGTTTGGATTAAATAATAAAGGTGCATTAGCGGTAGGAAAAGATGCAGACTTTGTTGTGATGAATGAAGATTTACATGTATATGATACGGTTCGTTTAGGAATTCATATGAAGGAAGGGAAGTAATTAAATGAATATTCTTGTTGTAAAAACTCCAGAAGAACTAGCAGAAGCAGGTTATAAATTAATTGAAGAAGTTGTAAAAACAAAAGAAAATCCAACATTAGGAATGGCTACAGGAAGCTCTCCATTAGGTATTTATGCAGAAATGCGAAAAAATAAACTTGATACAAGCCGTGTAACCACTGTAAACTTAGATGAGTACGTAAATTTACCACATGAAGATAAAAACAGCTATCACTATTTCATGCAAGAACAGTTGTTTGATCATCTTCCATTTAAACAAACTTATGTACCAAACGGGATGGCAAGTGATTTAGAGGAAGAATGCAAACGTTACGAGGGCGTTCTAGTTGCTAACCCAGTTGACCTACAGATTCTTGGAATCGGTGAAAACGGTCACATCGGATTTAACGAGCCAGGAACACCGTTTAATTCTCCAACGAACATTGTTGAATTAACAGAATCTACACGCCAAGCAAACCTTCGCTTCTTCGAAAAAGAAGAAGATGTGCCAACTCATGCGATTACAATGGGAATTGGAAGCATTATGAAAGCGAAACAAGTTCTACTTGTAGCTATGGGTGCTAAAAAGGCAGAAGCTGTTAAAGAATTATTGCAAGGTGAATATAGTGAAGAGTGTCCGGCTACAGTTTTACAACGTCATCCGAATGTAACCGTAATCGCAGATCAAGAAGCTCTATCTTTATGCAGTGAGGCGATTGCTGATGAACATCGACAAGTATTCACCATTTCCGATCTATTATCAGATTCAAGAGTGGGTGAAACAGCTAATTGAGGACGGCGAATGGAAGCCGGGAGATAAAATCCCATCTGAGAATGAACTTTGTGATAAGTTCGAAGTGAGTCGTATGACAATCAGACAGGCGATTAATAATTTAGTGGAACAAGGCTATTTATATCGGAAGCGTGGAATTGGAACATTTGTCCAACTTCCGAAAGTGGAACAAAAATTGCAAGGAATGACGGGATTCACAGAAGACATGATTTCTCGTGGGATGAACCCAAGTAGTCAATTACT
This sequence comes from Bacillus sp. CH_48, assembly GCF_038008465.1. Lineage (NCBI taxonomy): Bacteria > Bacillati > Bacillota > Bacilli > Caryophanales > Bacillaceae > Bacillus > Bacillus sp. CH_48. The sequence goes on from NZ_JBBOZF010000001.1 coordinate 2,873,869, forward strand.
TAGTTTCCGCCTAGTTCCAGCTACTGCTAAAATAGCAGACCGGTTGAGAATACAGGAGGGGGAATCGGTTTATGAAGTGAGGCGTATTCGCTTAGCTGATGATGAACCGATTGCTTTTGAGACGACATATTTGTCGCCAGCTCTTGTAAAAGATATTAACGAAGAGATATTGCAACAATCTTTATATGAACATTTAGAGAAAAAACTGGGCTTTAAACTTGTTAGCGCTACTCAGTCAATTGAAGCTTCTGTTGCAACGGAAAATGAAGCTGAACATCTGCATATTCCTAAAAAGGCGCCTGTACTTGTAATGCGTCAATGGTCATATTCAGAAGGTGAGATACCGCTAGAGTACGTGAAATGTATTTATCGTGGAGATCGTTATAAATTTATTACGAATATTGCACGTAACAAATAGTATATTTCAGTTTGTGAAGTACAGTGGAAATGAAAATGGATAACATGTAAAGAAATAAAAATACGACTCATCCTTATAAGGAATGAGTCGTATTTTTATTATGAGCAATTACGTGGTTAACAGCATCTTTGACGTGATTTACTACATAGTGAGCGTGTTTTTTCACTGCATCATCGGCTTGCGACATAGCAAAACTGTGAGGAGTTAAAGAAAACATAGGAATATCATTGTAAGAATCCCCTATACAAGCAATTTCCTCAGGTTTTATTTGAAACTCATTTAATAAAACAGAAATGGCAGAGCCTTTACTAACATTCGGTGGCATTACATCTAAACATTGTTCTGCTGAGATGAAAGTACTAACTTTCCCGTGGAATTTTTCATCAATTTTTTTCTGAAGGAGTTGTAAGCTCTCCTTTGTTCCACCGACAGAAATTTTATTTGGGAAAATTGTATCATCAATCTTCTGTAGTAAGTTTGGTTCTTCAACAGAAGTCATTGTTACTTGTTGTTCAAGTTCTTGAATAAAAGGTGTTTTCTCTTCAATGTAATAATTATGCTCATCACTTACATAACGGAAATAAGGATTTTCATTCGTCATAGCTAACAAATCGGGAAGTATGCTGGAATCAAAAGTTGCAGATAATAGTTGTTTATTTTCATGTGTATATACAAAAACACCATTTACACTAATACGATGAAAATTTGTATTTACAGCTTTCATTAAGTCTGCAATTTCATTATCAAGTCTTCCGGAAGCGAAGCAAAGAATAACATTTTGCTCGGCGAGGCTGCGTAGTGCCGCAACATCTTGCTCATCAATAAGACCTCCGTGTTGCATCATTGTACCATCGATATCACTTACAAACATTTTAATCATGTTGTTATCTCCTTTCTATGTACAGTTGCTCTTACATTATACGCATCATATATAAACATGTCTAAAAAATGAATTTTTATTAAATGGCAGATGTTTTACATTGACGACAAAGAAGAATATTCTGTAACATAAAAGTAGGCTATTTAAGTACGAGGGTGGTGTTATATGAATAATTATCTAGAAATTAAAAAAGTTTTAAATAATAATGTCATCATTGCTAGCCATCCTGAACACGAGGAAGTAGTAGTGATTGGTAAAGGAATTGGATTTGGGAAAAAAGCGAAAGATGTATTGGAGCAAGAACAAATCGAAAAAATGTTTGTCTTAAAAAATGAACGTGATCGTGAACAATATAAATTATTAGTGCCGCATGTTAGTGAAAAATTAATTGAATTGATGAACGATATTATGCTGTACATTCAAGAAAAAGCAAAATCTCCACTAAATGAACATATTCATATTGCGTTAACAGATCATATTTCATTTGCAATTAAAAGGTTAAAACAAGGACTTACAATTGATAATCCTTTTTTAGTTGAAACAAAAATGCTGTATCCAGAGGAATATGAAATTGCTGAAGGTGTTGTAGAACTTTTAAATTCTCGTTTGCAAATTACATTGCCAGAAGGCGAAATTGGTTTTATTGCACTTCACATTTACAGTTCGCTTACAAATTCTGATTTATCTTCAGTTAATCAAAACTCCCGTCTCATTGCACAACTTGTATCTTTAATTGAGACAAACTTACAAATTACATTAGATCAAGAGAGCATTCATTATTTACGCCTTATTCGTCATCTTCAATATGCTATTGAGAGGGTGAAAAAAGGAGAAAAAGTAGAGGAATCGCAAAGTTTTGCTGATTTATTAAAGGCGGAGTATCCAGTTTGCTATAACGTGGCTTGGAAGCTAGTTAAGGTCATGCAAAAAGAGTTGCAACTACCTGTATATGAAGCTGAAAGTATTTATTTAACGATGCACTTGCAACGCTTAGTAAAGGCAGAGCATGTGTAAAAAGTCATATATTTTTGTCTAAAATGAAAACGTTAAAAAAAATGATTGAATCGCTTACAATAGTTATGTATAATAACTATTGCAAAGTTATACAAATTTCGACAAACAGATTAAGGAGAGTAACGAAAACGTTTGCCTTAATTATAGTGAACTTATACGTAAACCTATTTTTGACACGTGTTACTGATTCGATCAGGCATGAGTGGAGAAAAGTAAGGAATGTAAGCTAGAGAAAGGGATATACTACCCTTTGTATAGCTATCGTTCTATCTTTTTTTCCTCATGTCTTTTTGGCGTTTGTCGGAAGGTATCAATATAGATAAGAGAGGAAGGGTTTCCATGTTTAAGAAGATCTTTGGTGTTCTTCAAAAAGTCGGAAAAGCGTTAATGCTTCCAGTAGCGATTTTACCGGCGGCAGGTATTTTACTTGGATTTGGTAATGCATTTCAAAATCCACAGTTAACAAATGTTATTCCTGCTTTAAAAGCAGATTGGTTCGTAATGGTTGCAAAAATTATGGAACAATCTGGTGATATTATTTTCGCTAACCTTGCATTATTATTCGCAGTTGGGGTAGCAATTGGTTTAGCTGGTGGAGACGGAGTAGCTGGTTTAGCAGCATTCGTCGGCTACTTAATTATGAACAAAACGATGAGTGTGTTCTTAGAAGTAGATAAGCTAGTGAAAGTAACAAGTTCTGGAGCAGACCCAGTAAAAATTGGATTTGCAGATCCAGCGTATGCAAACGTATTAGGTATTCCGACGCTACAAACAGGGGTATTTGGTGGTATTATCGTCGGTATAGTAGCGGCATATTGCTATAATAAATACTTCAACATTGAATTACCATCATACTTAGGTTTCTTTGCAGGTAAGCGTTTCGTACCGATCGCAACTGCAACATTCTCTTTAATAGTAGGTATTATCATGTGCTTCGTTTGGCCATACATTCAAGGTGGCTTAAACACGTTCTCACATCAAATGATTGATGCGAATAGAACAATCGCAGCATTTATATTCGGTTTAATTGAACGTTCATTAATTCCATTTGGACTACACCACATTTTTTATTCACCGTTCTGGTTCGAATTCGGTCAGTATACAAATGCAGCTGGCGAATTAATCCGTGGTGACCAAAAAATCTTTATGGCACAGTTAAAAGACGGTGTAGAATTAACGGCAGGTACATTTACAACTGGTAAGTATCCGTTCATGATGTTCGGTCTTCCAGCAGCAGCTTTAGCAATGTATCATGAAGCACGTCCAGAAAATAAAAAATTAGCAGCAGGTATTTTAGGTTCTGCAGCATTAACATCTTTCTTAACAGGTATTACAGAGCCACTTGAATTTTCATTCTTATTCGTAGCGCCAGTATTATTCGGAATTCATGCTGTATTTGCTGGTCTATCATTTATGACAATGCAAATTTTAGGTGTTAAAATTGGTATGACATTCTCTGGTGGTTTAATTGACTTCCTATTATTCGGTGTACTACCAGGCCGTACAGCATGGTGGTGGGTAATTATTGTTGGTCTTGTACTAGCAGTTATTTACTACTTCGGATTCCGCTTTGCAATCCGTAAATGGAATCTAAAAACACCTGGTCGTGAAGAGGCAAATGCGAATGACGGTGCAGGAAAAGCAGAAGCAGGCGAACTTCCTCGTGAAGTATTAGTAGCACTTGGTGGTAAAGAAAACATTGCTTCTTTAGATGCTTGTATTACTCGTTTACGTGTTCAAGTTAACGAACAAAAGAATGTAAACAAAGACCGCTTAAAAGAACTTGGAGCAGCTGGTGTACTTGAAGTTGGAAATAACATTCAAGCTATTTTCGGACCGAAATCTGACACGTTAAAATCACAAATTCATGATATTATGTCAGGTCGTACACCTCATGCTGAAAAAGAAGAACCTGTAAAAGTGGAAGAAACTCCTCAAAAAGTTGATGAAAATGAAACAATTGTATCACCAATTGAAGGGAAAATCTTACCAATTACAGAAGTACCTGACCAAGTATTCTCAGGAAAAATGATGGGAGATGGATTTGCAATTGAGCCAACTGAAGGAACAGTAGTTTCTCCAGTTAACGGTGAGATCGTTAATGTATTCCCTACAAAACATGCGATTGGTATTCAATCTGAAGGCGGAAAAGAAATTTTGATCCACTTCGGTATTGATACTGTAAAATTAAATGGTGAAGGTTTTGAAGCGCTTGTAGCACAAGGCGACAAGGTGAAACAAGGCCAACCATTATTAAAAGTAGATCTTGCATTTGTAAAAGAAAATGCACCATCTATCATTACACCAATTGTCTTTACAAACTTACAACAAGGGCAACAAGTCGAATTGAAAAAAGATGGAAATGTTAAGAAGGGCGAAACCGCTATTATTGACATTCAGTAGGAATTTGACGCAAAATGTTTATAATTATAATAGGCGATGTGGTTGACCGAACATCGCCTATTATATACAATAGATGATGTAGTACTCACGTCTATACAACTAAAAAATACTGTAATTTAAAGGAGATAAATTATCATGGAAAAAATCTTTAAAGTAACTAGCGACTCAGGAATTCATGCTCGTCCAGCAACTCTACTTGTAAACACTGCAAGCAAATTCGGTTCTGACATTAACTTAGAGTATAACGGAAAGAACGTTAACTTAAAATCAATTATGGGCGTAATGTCTTTAGGTATTCAACAAAACGCAGAAATTAAAATCACTGCAAATGGTGATGATGCAGCTCAAGCACTAGCAGCTATCGAAGAAACTATGAAAAACGAAGGATTAGGAGAATAATGACTCTTAACATTCAAGGGATCGCTGCATCAAGTGGGATTGCTATTGCAAAGGCTTTCAGACTTGAAAATCCTGAGTTTAACATCGAAAAGAAATCAATTACAAACGAAGCTGCAGAAATTGCACGCTTAGACGCTGCGCTTGAGAAAGCAAAAACTGAATTAGAAGCTATTAAAGACCACGCATTTGCTGAGCTAGGAGCTGACAAAGCTGCGATCTTTGAAGCACATTTATTAGTGTTAAATGATCCAGAACTAGTAAACCCAGTAAAAGATAAAGTGAATAGCGAAAAAGTAAATGCTGAATTTGCAATGGATGAAGTTGCATCAATGTTTATTTCTATGTTTGAAAACATGGATAACGAATATATGAAAGAACGTGCTGCAGACATTCGTGACGTAACAAAACGCGTTCTTGCACATTTACTAGGAATTAACTTCTCAAATCCTGGTACAATTTCTGAAGAGGTAATCATCATTGCTGAAGATTTAACACCATCTGATACAGCTCAGTTAAACCGTAAGTATGCAAAAGGTTTCACTACTGATATCGGTGGACGTACATCTCACTCTGCAATTATGGCTCGTTCTATGGAAATTCCAGCTGTTGTTGGTACAAAAGTTGTTATGGAGAAAATCCAAAACGGCGATATCGTTATCATTGACGGTTTAGATGGAGAAGTAATTGTAAACCCATCAGAAGAAACTCTTCGTTCGTTTGAAGAAAAGAAAGCGAAATTTGAAGAGCAAAAAATTGAATGGGCAAAATTAAAAGACCAAGCTACTGTAACAAGTGATGGACATCACGTTGAGCTTGTTGCAAATATCGGAACACCAAATGATGTACAAGGTATTATCGATAATGGTGGAGAAGGCGTTGGTTTATACCGTACAGAATTCTTATACATGGGCCGTGACAATCTTCCAACAGAAGAAGAGCAGTTCGAAGCGTATAAAGCAGTTCTTGAAGGTGTAAAAGAAGGTCAACCAGTCGTTGTTCGTACACTTGACATCGGTGGAGATAAAGAGCTTCCATACTTACATTTACCAAAAGAAATGAACCCATTCTTAGGATACCGTGCAATTCGCTTATGTCTTGATGAGCAAGATGTGTTCCGTACACAACTTCGTGCATTACTTCGTGCTAGCGTATACGGCAACTTAAAAATTATGTTCCCAATGATTGCAACTCTTGATGAGTTCCGTCAAGCGAAAGCGATTTTATTAGAAGAGAAAGCGAAACTTGTAGAAGCGGGTACAACTGTTTCTGATTCTATTGAAGTTGGTATGATGGTTGAAATCCCAGCTTCAGCAGTATTAGCAGATCAATTCGCGAAAGAAGTTGATTTCTTCTCTATTGGAACGAATGATTTAATCCAATACACAATGGCTGCAGACCGTATGAACGAACAAGTATCATACTTATACCAACCATATAACCCATCTATTTTACGTCTTGTAAAAATGGTTATCGATGCTGCTCATAAAGAAGGCAAATGGGCTGGCATGTGTGGTGAGATGGCGGGAGATTCACTTGCTATCCCATTATTATTAGGATTAGGTTTAGATGAGTTCAGTATGAGTGCAACATCTATTCTTCCTGCAAGAACACAACTAAGCAAGTTGTCAAAAGCAGAAATGGAAACATTAGCAGAAAAAGCATTAATGATGTCAACTGCTGAAGAAGTTGTTGAACTAGTTAAAAGCATATAATTAATAAAAAAACCTGAGTCGATTTGAAATCGGTCTCAGGTTTTTTCTATGAGAAAAGTAAATCTTGTTTTCTTACTATAGAGGATAAGACACAGAACTAGATAGCGATAGCAACGATATCAGTTGGGCATACACGTAAAATACCATTAAAAGTATTACGTTGACGGTGCTTATCATCTTTGTTGTCGTCTTTATTATCTTTATCATTATTGTTACGAGCTAAAGCGGAGAAAAGAGCAACACCGTTAGCGAAACCTTCAAAAATTACATCGTTGAAAGATCCGATACCTTTAATGCTTAAAAGAGAAAGCTCTGTTCCAACTGAAATGCTAGCAAGTACGTTACATACAGCTGGTTGTTGTGGTTTTACCTCTCTCTCTTTCTCGCGATGGTCACGATGGTCGCACTCTCTTTCACGATGATGACAGTCTCTAAAGTTATCACAGCATCCAAATGATCCAAACATAATCCTCATCACCCCCTTCACACTTATAATCTATGTAAGTTCGGTAGTTAGTGACTGGACAGAGAGTGGAATTTTTTCTAGGGGATTTTCTCATTTTAAATGACTAGCTGGGTGTTTAGTATGGAATGATGTTTAAAATAGGGGTAATATAACAAAAAAATGTAAAAACCACCAAAATAAACGAAATGGGTAGCCTTTACACTTTTTTACTTTTATATAAAACGATGATATATACAGGAAGAGCTAGGAGTAGTGGTACGATGGATCGTGCAGTATGTTTTTCTGATTCTAATTGAAATGCTTCTTCTTTTGGGAATTGTAAAATGGAGATGTTTGCGGCATCACCAATAAAATATAGAAGCAGTACAGTTACTATGTAACATAAAAGTGCGATCAAGCTTCCGTATGAACTCAATGAAAATCCCTCTCTTGTTATCTATTTGTTATCATTGTATCACAATTGTAATAAAAACACACGGGTATATTTCAATACCTTAACAAAATTCGACACAAAACGTCACGTTTGTTTATGATAAAGGAATAGAATATACTTTTCTATAAGTATAAATGTCGAATGATTTGTAGTAATATTACAAAAGTATGACAGGAAATAAAAAACGAAGGTAATGTAGTTACCTTCGTTTTTTATTATTTTGCCCACTCACTCACTTGCTCTACGCTCATACGTGGTGCAGGGTGACCTTTTAAAGTTGATTCACCAATTGTAATAAGCATAATTGGAACGTAACGAGATGAAACGTTAAATTCGTCTGTCAGTGCTTGTGGATTGAAGCCACCAATAGCACAAGTATCCCAACCAGTTGCTTTAGCTGCAAGCATAAGTTGCATTGCTGCTAAAGATGCATTTGAAAAGGCAGCATCTCTCGGGAATTGTTCACGAGCATATGCAGATTCAATATTTTTAGCTAAGCGTTCTTTTGCTTCTTCTTTCATAAATCCTTGTTCTACAATTGGACCATATACTGGCTCAACATTTTTATAAGCTTCTAAATCACCTAAAATAGCGACTACTGCAGAAGCATCAAGAATTTGTTGTTGGTTATAAGCTATTGGGTGTAATCGTTTTTGTACATCTTCACCTTGAAAAACAAGGAATTTCCAGTGTTGTAAGTTCCAAGCGGAAGGTGCTTGTGCTGCGGCTTTTAAAATCTCATGCAATTCTGTAGATGAGATTTCTTTATTTGGGTTGAATGCACGTGTAGATGTGCGTTCATATAAAACGTTAAAAAAGTTGTCGTTTGTCATTATATATCCTCCAAATTGTATATAAAATTATCAAGAAAACGCAATGTATATTACTTACATTTTGTAAGTTGTCGAATTTAAGAATATAATATCTTTATTTTAATTGTCAAGTTTTAAGAAATAAGCTAGGGCATTCATACAAACGATATAATTCCTATAATCATACACTAAAAAAGGAATTTATAGAGTGAAAAGGGAAGATAACATTCTCAATTAGCTTGTTAATATGTATCTCTTGCAAATTAAAGTTTATTAGAGAACAGTCTTTTAAAAATGTTTGTGAGGAATTCAGTAGAACAAGATATATGAAGTGAGTGAAGACTAGTGATGAACATACTACATTTTTTATTAGAGAATACGGTTTTCCAAAATGTGTTACAAGATTTGCAGTTAAATGTCCTTTATATAGAAAATGGATGTAAGCATCAACAAACGATAGAAAATATCCATCCAAAATGTATGTTTATAGCAAATAATTTTGAAGAGGGCGAACTATTATTTCAAAGAACGAAACCGCACATTATAATTATGTATGTAACAGATTATTCTCAAATCAAATATATAAAGAATATGTATACCCCGCAAAGTACATTCATTGTCATTTGGGATCAACAAATAACAAAAGAATTTACAGATGTACTTGCATTAGGAATACGTAATATTGTAATAGCCCCTGTAACTCCACAAGCAGTATTAGAAGAAGTGAATAAGAGTTTGTATCAACTTTCTTTAGTAAGGCAAGTTAGTTTGCAACAGGAACTGCTTCAAACGATGTTTGATTTTCAAAATGATTTATTATTTATAGTAGAAGATGATGAAATTGTTGATTGTAATACAAATTTTTTAACTTTTTTCGGATATGAAAATTTGTTTGCCTATCGTGAGCAACATTTAGTATTTGCTGAACATTTTATTAGAGAAAATGGATACTACTCGACGACGCATGATATAACATGGCTAGACGATACTTTATCAAGTGGTAGAAGAATTAAGATGTCAAATTATGAAGGGGAAGTATCTACTTTTCTATTACGTGCGACACCATTGCCAGAAGATTTATCAAGATTTATTGTAAAATGCACGGAAATTACAGAATTAGATGAAATCTATCAAGAACAAGAAAGACTTGCTATGGTAGATTCATTGACAGAGATTTATAATCGTTTAAAGTTTCAACAAATACTAGAGGTAGAGTGGGAAAAGGTAATACGTAGTGATGAGAAAATAGCAATCATTTTATTTGATATAGATAATTTTAAAACAGTTAATGACACATATGGTCATGATTTTGGTGATTTGGCATTAATACAACTTGCAGAGCTTATGAAATCTAAAGTGGAGCAGCAACACGTATTTGCAAGATGGGGAGGAGAAGAATTCATTATATTAGTGACAAATACAGTAGAAAAGGAAGCATTTCAAGTTGCGGAGTCATTACGATTCTTCATTGAAACAAAGCAATTCACTGGAATTTCGAAGCTAACAGCTAGCTTTGGAGTTGCGTTATATGAACAAGGAACTACAAGAGAAGAATTAATGCAACGAGCGGACATTGCTTTATATGAAGCGAAAAAAAATGGAAAGAATCAAGTATGTGTGTACAGAAAAGAAAAAATGTAATTTTTCGCAACAAATTGTTGCGATTTTTTTTTATTGTTTGATAATAGAATAGGGGGACAATTTTTAGCGAAGGAATTATGGAGGATCGACATGATAAAAAAAGTAATGATAATGGCTTCACTGTCTGCTATAGTTGGCGGCGGAGTATACTATTTTCTTGTTAGCCCCAATATAAAGGAAAACACAGTATTAACAACTAAGGTGAACCCTACTATTGAACCAGAAGTGCAAGGGAATATAGAAGAAAAAGAAGAGCAACAAATTGATTATGCTAGCATATCTCAAAAATTAGATCAATATTTAGTCGGAAAGCAATTTAATGGAACAGTTTTGGTAACAGATAAAGAGCATGTTATATTGAATAAAGGATATGGCTATGCTGATGTTCAAAATAAAATTGAAAATACGCCTCAAACAAAATATCGTATCGGTTCTATTACGAAAACAGTTGTTGCCACATCTATTTTACAGCTGCAAGAACAAGGGAAATTGAATATTCAAGATAATGTAAATAAATATATTCCTTCATTTCCGGAGAATAAAAATATTACGCTATATCATTTATTAACACATACCTCTGGTTTACCTGAACACGCAAAAGGCAATGTTAATGCTGCTTCCCGTTTACAGTTAATTAATTGGATCGGACGTCAAAATTTAGAATTTCCTGCAGGAACAGGTTGGAGATATACAGATTATAATTATATGGTGCTTGCTTATATAATAGAACATATATCGAAAAAACCTTTAGGAGATTACATAAAAGAAAACATATTTGTAAAAGCAGATATGCATGAATCCGGTATGGGAAATATGGTACCTGGCGATAAAAATTTTACAAAGGGTTATGTGAAAAAAGATCAAGAGCTTGTACCAGCGCAGAAGTTAGGCATGGATTGGCTATATGGTTGTGGTGAGATGTATACGACAGTTGGAGATATGAAGAAGTTAGACGAAGCAATTATAAATGGAAAACTTCTTTCTGAACAAAGTATACAAGCAATGTTTTCACCTTCAGCAGAACGGAAATATGCATTTAGTTTTTATATATATGCAGATTATTTTCATAATCATGGTGTATTATCTGGTTGGAACACTTTTAATAATTTTAATAAAGAAAAAGGAACTTTTGTTATGTTATTTTCAAATGTGAAAAATAGTATGGATGATGACTTTAATAAAGAGTTCCGAAAGATGGTAAATGATTTATTAGAACAAAGGGGATGAGAAAATGGAACATAAAACTTTATCAATAGGTTTCATTGGTATTGGCGTAATGGGAAAAAGTATGGTTTATCACTTAATGCAAGATGGTCATAAAGTATATGTATATAATAGAACGAAAGCAAAAACAGATTCTTTAGTGCAAGATGGTGCACATTGGTGTGATACGCCAAAAGAGTTAGTGAAGCAAGTTGATATTGTAATGACAATGGTTGGATATCCACATGATGTAGAAGAAGTGTATTTTGGTATAGAAGGAATTATAGAACATGCAAAAGAAGGTACGATAGCAATTGACTTTACGACATCTACACCTACTTTAGCAAAACGCATTAATGAAGTTGCAAAAAGCAAAAATATATATACGTTAGATGCACCTGTCTCAGGAGGAGATGTTGGTGCGAAAGAAGCAAAACTCGCAATTATGGTAGGTGGAGAGAAAGAAATATATGATAGATGCTTACCTTTACTTGAAAAGTTAGGAACAAACATTCAATTACAAGGACCAGCTGGGAGTGGACAACATACAAAAATGTGCAATCAAATTGCGATTGCTTCCAATATGATTGGAGTATGTGAGGCTGTTGCTTACGCGAAGAAGGCTGGACTGAATCCAGATAAAGTTTTAGAGAGCATTTCAACAGGGGCAGCAGGTAGCTGGTCATTAAGTAATTTAGCTCCTCGAATGTTAAAAGGAGACTTTGAGCCGGGATTTTATGTAAAGCATTTTATGAAAGATATTAAAATTGCTTTAGAGGAAGCAGAAAAATTACAATTATCAGTCCCGGGCTTAAGTATGGCGAAAGAATTGTATGAAGAGTTAATTAAGGATGGAGAAGAAAATAGTGGAACACAAGTATTATATAAAAAATATATAAGGGGGTAAACGAGGTGAACCTTCAAAAGTTTGATGAGATGATTGATACTGTACAGCGAGCTACTTGTATGAAAATTAATGAAAAACAAAAAGAAGCTTTTAAACAAAAGTATGATTTTGAACCAGAATTTGAATATGGAAGAGATGAGAAGGGGCATTATGTAATTCGAACCTCAAAAAAGATGTTAGAAGAAATGGAGTTTTATTTGGCATTGAAATATGATCGTGATGGAGTGGATCTTTATATGCAAGCTGAGATTGACGGTATATTTCATGTATCTGTTAGCTATGGTGAAGATGCCCTACATCTACAAGAATTGTTTCAATTTCTAGAAGAAAATAAATAAAAGTCCTCATTTGAGGACTTTTATTTATTTAGTCATTATAAGTTAGAAGCTCGGCGACATCGTTCAACTGGGAATGGGATAATTTGTGCGATGTGATTAGGACCCAATTGTTTTGTACGAGCATGGCGTATTATATAAAAAGCACACAGAATTGAAACAGGAATAGCGCCGAATAAACCAAACAATAAAGCGCTTACACAAGATGCGACAAATCCTAAAACACCAATTTCTAACTCTTCCATAATAGCTCCTAAAATAACTGGAAATGCTCCACATGTAACCCCAAGTATAAGTGCGATAAGTAAGCTCATGATTATCCCCCTCTGTTTGCGATATTATTTTCCTTCTTAATTAATTGTAGTATATCATATACAAAACAGAATTTTCAGAAAAAATTCAATAAATATTCAAAAAATGTTCAAAAAATATACTTGAAAAATCAAGGTGTTAAATTTGTGATGAAGTGGTACTTTTGAGTAAATAAAAAATCAGGCTTATTTCAAAAATGAAATAAGCCTGTTCCATAGGAGGATGTATATATGTAGAGTGAATAAAAGTTTGGAAAAGGGGGTCCAAGTCCTTTTATTCAACTAACTACCTTAATAGATTGGAACCCAGCCTTCAGTTGTCACAAAAATACGAATAGCTACAACTTGACGATCATCTTGCAAGGTAAAATAATGTCTTGCATTTTCAGGAACAGATATGAGATCGCCTGGCTCAAGTTCAACATCAAAGAATTTCCCATCTTTGCCTTCAATAGCGAAAATGCCATGACCACTGACGATAAAGCGAACTTCGTCATCTGTATGATGATGTTCTTTTTGGAAATTAATTAATAATTCGTCAAGGTTAGGTGTGCTATTTGAAAGTGAAATTACATCATGTGCTTTATAACCTCGACTTGCTGAAACATCAGCGATTTCTTTTGAAAAAACAGCTAATATTTCAGCTTTGTTTTCATCTGTTAACGAATAATTTTCATTTAAATGAGTAGGAAGTTTAGAAATGTTCCATTTCTCATATAAAACGCCTTCCTCTTGTAGAAATTTAGATACTTCCACTTCATTTTCAATGCGAGTATTTACTTCATGAATACGAATTTGCGCCATTAGAAACGCCTCCTTGAATTGATAATAGTTTTATATGAAATTGGAATAAAAACTCATAAGCTTCTAATCTTTTCTTTGCATCAAAGCTATCTCGGCCCCATACGGTAATACCGTGGTTACGGATTAATACTGCTCCTGAATCACCTTTTATATGCTTTCGGAAGTTTTCTCCAAGCGTTGGGATATGGGCATGGTTTTCGATAATAGGAATGTGAATTGTTGCACCTTCTTCCCAAATATCGAGAGCTTTAATAATTTCTTGATTTTGAAGGGTGACTGCATCATTATATAAATTTGTGATGACATTGTTATCAGTTGTATGAACATGAAGTACGCACCCGGCATTTGTATTGTTATAAATATGTGTATGCAATACTGTTTCTGCTGACGGGCGTAATTCAGTCTCTAATACGGGACCCCCTAAATGATCTACTAATAGAAAATCATCTGGAGTAGTTTTTGTTTTATCTTTACCACTTGCTGTAATAAGAAAAGTAAGGGGCTCATGACTAACCTTTATAGAAATATTACCACTCGTTGCCGGAAACCAATTTCGTGTTGTTAATTCTTTTTTTATCTCGCTTAAGTCATACCATTGACGAAAAAGTTGTTTCATAATTTCACCTCCAACAAATGTTTTAATTCATTTTGAATATCATGGAATGTTTCAAACGGTGTATAAGCAATATAATTCTCTTCACACTTTGTAATAAGGAAGTCACGAGCAAATACTTTATCTGCTTGTTTCGCAGCTTGTAAATCAGTAATTGAATCTCCAATCACAATATGGAAGTCATTCGTATCACTCAATTTACGGATGAGTGATGATTTACATAATCCGCAATGATTTTGACAATGATGATCACAAGGATGAGGCCAATTCACCGTAATGTATTCATTTGAAAAATCTGTTTCATTACAGTAAATTTGCTCTTTTGGAATGAGTCCTTGTAAGAGTGGATAGACGAAGAAATCCATTCCACCTGATATAACGTAAAAAGAAATGTTATTTTCATTTATAAATTGTATAAATTCATGAAAACCATTACGAATTTCAGCAGTTTCTATTAAAAATTGAATAATTTCATCGTGCAGATGAGTAGGTATTAATTGAAATAATTGAGAAACACCTTCTTGAATAGATAGCTCTTGTGATAAAATTCTATTCTTTACTTCTTCAGCTTCTGGTGGTGCGAATTTTTCCATAATGGACATAATGTTATCATTATTTGTAATCGTGCCATCGAAATCACAAAATACTTGAATACTCATAATTTCACCTCATGAGAGGGATTTCCCCATATTTGTAGTGCACTATGCAAATTTGTGTCATCTACTTCATGGAGTGGTTTATTTTGCAAAGTAGCATCAATTGCAGTACGGAAAGCTTTACCACCGCCTTGCGCTCCATTTGGATGTCCATGTATCCCGCCGCCAGCATTAATAACAACATCTTTACCGAAATCTCGTACAATAAAGGGAACGAAACTAGGGTGAATACCAGCAGACGGAACAGAAAAGCTCTTCTTGAAAAATGCATCGTCTTCAGTTAAATATTTTGAGATAGCAAGAGCTTCCTCTTTTTCTAGCGCAACACTTCCGTATGGAGATGGGAATAATGAAAAGTCAGCCCCAGCATAGCGTAGTAGCTTTCCGAGTAATAATGGAGATGAAATTCCATATAACCTAGATGCTGAATAAGCACCACTTACAGCAGGGTGTGCCATAATAGGAACTGGGATTTCATCATCTTCTGCAAGTGATTGTAGTACATCTAGTCCGTAAGCAAATACGTTAAATAATAGAATATCAGCTCCAGCTTGCACTGCACGTTTCGCATTTTCTTTTAAATCAAAAGTTCGTCCTGTTAAATTTACGGCATATAACGTTTTATGTCCGTATGTTTCATATACGGATTGTAAAACTTCTTTTCCAGATACAATGCGTTTCGTAAGTGGTGTTAATGCATTTTCAAATAATATTTCATCATCTTTTACTATATCTACACCACCAATTGCTTGATCGCGTAATTGCGTTTTTAAATACCCAATATTTCGTCCAATCATTCCTTTAAAAATACTCATTAAAAGGGGACGATCATGCACTTGTAAAAGATTTCGAATACCATCTATCCCGAATTTTGGCCCAGGAAAATGTTTTTTTAACTCGTCTGAAAAAGTTAAGTCAATTAATTTTACTTCGCCATCAAGGGATAGCTTTCCAAATGTAGTCGTTAAAATTGCTGGTAAATCTGGACTGAAGTTTAATAACGGATATTCGATTTTAATAATTCCGCGTTTTACTTTTTTACGTAAATACGAATTTGTATGTTCATGTTCAGCTAATTCCACAATATGAATGACGTTGCCTTTATGTTGCTTTAATTGTTCTTGCAATAATTGTGGCAAATGAGTCCAAGAGCCAATTGTTAAACCAAGTGCAATTTGCTCAGCCTTTTTTTCTAAGTTATGTGAATCATCATGGATTAAATACGTCGCTATAATTCCGCTCATTGTTATAACCTCCTAGTTAAATAAAAAAACCTCTCAGCTAAGGAGAGGTTTTTTTACAACCAGCTCCTTATCTGTCAGCGTAATGCTGCGAGAATTAGCACCGTGTCTACAATTGTAGATCGGTTGCCGGGTTTCGTCGGGCTCGTCCCTCCACCTGCTCTTGATAAGAAGTATTTAGAAATGTTTAAATTTTTAAGATAACTGAATTTTGTCAGATATTTTTCATGTTGTCAATTACTTTTTGAAAAAATTTAATTTATCAATTCGATTAATGGCTTCCCGTAATCTATCTTCTGTATGCAAGAGACCAACACGGATATACCCTTCGCCATGTTCACCAAATCCAACACCAGGAGCAACTGCAACATGTGCTTTTTCTAGTAAAATATCAGCAAATTGCTCAGAGGTATATCCTTTTGGAACAGGAAGCCATGCAAAGAATGACCCTGTTGGAATGTCTACATTCCAACCAATTGATTGACAAGCCGAAATAAGAGTGTTTCGTCGAGATTCGTAACTATTTACAAGGTCTATTACGCAAGACTGTGAACTTAATAGTGCTTCGCGGGCAGCATCTTGAACTGCACCAAAAATACTAACATACATATGATCTTGTAATAAGTTAATGGTTTCAATGACACTTTCATTCCCTACTGCAAAAGCAATACGCCAGCCAGCCATATTGAAAGTTTTCGATAGAGTGTAAATTTCAATACCTGTATTTTTAGCACCGTCTGCTTGCAAGAAACTAACAGGTTTTTGACCATCGAATCCAATCGCACCGTAAGCAAAATCATGAACCACTAATATATTATGTTTATTAGCAAAATGAATAGTTGCATCAAAAAAATCTTTTGATGCAGTAGCACCTGTAGGATTATTTGGATAGTTTAAAAACATTAATTTTGCACGCTCGGCAATAGAGTTATTAATTTTTGTGTAATCTGGTAAAAAGTTATTTTCTGCAATAAGCGGCATTGTTTCAAATTGTGCTTTTGCTAAAGCAACTCCTGATAAATAATCTGGATAGCCTGGATCTGGAACGAGAATCGAATCACCAGGGTTTGTAAAACAAACTGGTAATTCTACTAATCCAGCCTTTCCACCAAACAATATAGCAACTTCAGTTTTCGGATTTATTATTACATCATATTCACGTTGATAGAATGTTGCCACGGCTTCTTTTAAACTTTCATGTCCGCGAAATGGCGGATATTTATGATGAATGGTCTTTTCTGCAGCATCTTGTAAAGCTTTTACGATATGCTGCGGTGTTGGTTGATCTGGATTACCTTGACCTAGATTAATAACATCGTGACCAGCTGCAACGAATTTGTTAACTTTTGCAACAAGTGAAGCGAAAAATTGTGTTGGCAATGATGTTACTATCTCAGAAGGTTGAAATAATTTCATACTTTCCACCTCTTTTGAAAGTTGTTACAATTCTAGTGACAAATGATATAATCTTTCCAGTATTTTGTAAAGAGAAAAATAAGAATGGGGCTGAAAAAATGAAAGTCGCATGTATTCAAATGGATATTGTTTTTGGGGATGTAGAAAAAAATATTGAGAATGCTAAAAATAAAATAAGCGAAGCGATGAAGGAGAGACCGGATGTTATTGTCTTACCAGAATTATGGACAACAGGATATGATTTAGCAAGACTTTCTGAAATTGCAGATAGGGATGGATTGGAAACGAAAGAAAAGTTGAAAGAATGGTCGAAACAATATGGTGTACATATTGTTGGTGGTTCCATAGCGAAGCAAACAGAGCAAGGTGTTACAAATACAATGTATGTGGTAAACAAGGAAGGAGAACTAGTCAATGAATATAGTAAAGTGCATTTATTTCAGCTTATGGATGAACATAAATATTTAATCGCTGGAAATAGTACAGGTGAATTTAAGTTAGATGATGTAGAGTGCGCCGGCACAATTTGTTATGACATTCGTTTTCCAGAGTGGATGCGCGTTCATACTGCAAAAGGTTCAAAAGTTTTATTTGTTGTAGCAGAATGGCCATTAGTTCGTTTAGCACATTGGCGTTTGCTATTGCAAGCAAGAGCAGTTGAAAATCAATGTTATGTTGTTGCCTGTAATAGGGCAGGAAAGGATCCGAATAATGAGTTTGCCGGTCATTCTTTAATTGTCGATCCTTGGGGCGAGGTTGTTGTAGAAGCAAATGAAGAAGAATCAATTTTATTTGGAGAGCTTGTATTCGAGAAAATTAAAGAAGTACGTAAAGGAATTCCAGTTTTTGCGGATCGTCGTCCAGAATTATACAAATAAAATGTTGACAAGTGATTTTTATTCTTGGTATAGTCTTCAACATAAAGTTAAAAATTCAAAAAATTATACAACTCTTATCAAGAGCAGGTGGAGGGATTTGGCCCGATGAAGCCCAGCAACCGACCGTAATACCATTGTGAAATGGGGCGTTTATTACGCCAAAAGGCACGGTGCTAATTCCAGCAGAAAGTAAAACTTTCTGGCAGATAAGAGGGGAGAAGATAAACTTCAAACCTCTTTCTTAGTGGAAAGAGGTTTTTCTATGTTAGAAAAACCTCTGAATTTAAAAAGGGGGAGAAGACGATGGGATATTATTCATTAACAGAAATAACAGCTGTACAATATGCGAAAGATCATGGCTATTTTGAAGCGAAGGCAAATGTCGTTTGTCATGAAATTGGAGACGGAAACTTAAATTACGTGTTCAAATTAGATGATGGAGAGAAATCAATTATAATAAAACAAGCACTGCCCTATGCGAAAGTAGTTGGTGAAAGCTGGCCATTGTCTATAAAAAGAGCGACGATTGAAAGTAAGGCCTTACAAATTTTTGCGCAGTATGTACCGGATTATGTTCCAGCAGTGTACAGTCATGATGAAGAGTTAGCGATAACGGTAATAGAAGACTTATCAAGACTAACAATTACAAGAAAAGGATTAATAGGCGGAGAAGAATATCCGCTTTTATCCCAGCATATCGGCCGTTTTCTAGCACATGTTTTATTTTACACTTCAGATTTTGGTTTACAATCAGAAGAGAAGAGGGTACTAGAAGGTACCTTTGTAAATCCGGATCTTTGTAAAATTACAGAGGATTTAGTGTTTACAGATCCGTTTGGACATTATGATACAAATGATTATGAGCCAGATTTACAGCTCGTGGTTGATGAACTTTGGAGTGATAAAACTTTAAAACTAAAAGTAGCACAATATAAATATAAGTTCTTAACAAGAAAAGAAACTCTTATTCATGGTGATTTACATACTGGTAGTATTTTTTCGTCACCTTCTGAAACGAAAGTGATTGATCCAGAATTTGCGACCTATGGCCCATTTGGATTTGACATAGGTCAATTTATTGCAAATCTATTATTAAATGCTTTATCTAGAGAAGAAGAGAAAAGAAGTGTACTATTTTTCCATATAGAAAAGACGTGGAGTTATTTTGTAGAAACTTTTACAAAGTTATGGATTGGAGAAGGTGTAGAAGCATATACGAAAGAAAAACAATGGTTACCAATTATTTTGCAAAATATCTTTACTGATGCAGTTGGATTTGCCGGATGTGAACTGATTCGTAGAACAATTGGTTTAGCTCATGTAGCAGATTTAGATGAAATAGAAAATAAAGAAACAAGAATTCAAGCTAAGAAACAAGCGCTATCCTTAGGTAAAGAACTAATAAAATATGAATCTAAAAGTGCTGATATTCAACTGTTTCGAACATTATTTCAACAGACAGTTTCAGGGGGCGTAAAAGCGTGAGTACAATTGTTACTGTTCCGAGATCTGTAAGCTGGAAAGGTGATGCAATTGCGGTATTAAATCAAACGAAATTGCCGCATAGCACAGAATACAAAACATTGACGACTATTGAAGAGGTTTGGAAAAGCATCATAATGTTAGAAGTACGAGGAGCGCCTGCAATTGGAATTGTAGCTGCATTTGGCTTAGCGCTTGCATCAAAAAAATATAACATTGTACATATTGAAGAATTTCAAAAGAAGTTTAATAGAGATTGTAATTATTTAGGAACGTCACGCCCGACAGCAGTAAATTTATTTTGGGCAATTGATCGTATGAGAGAATCTATTCGAGAGATTACTACAATAAAAGAAGCACAAAAAACATTAGAAGAAGAAGCGCTTCGCATTCAGCAGGAAGATGAAGAGGTGTGCCGAAATATTGGGGAATATGCGTTAACATGTTTTAAAGATGGCGATAATATTTTAACAATCTGTAACGCTGGAAGTATCGCAACTGCCAGATATGGAACTGCATTAGCTCCCTTTTATATTGGAAAAGAGAAAGGTGTGCGTTTACATGCATATGCGTGTGAAACGAGACCAGTTTTACAAGGTGGTCGCTTAACGACCTGGGAATTGAAGCAAGCAAATATTGATGTGACCCTTATTACAGATAATACTGCAGCTCATGCTATTCAAACGAAAGAAATAAATGCAATTATTGTAGGGGCGGATCGAATTGTCGCAAATGGAGATACGGCAAATAAAATAGGGACAATGAATTTAGCTATTTTAGCAAAGCACTTTGATATCCCATTTTATGTTGCTGCGCCACTGTCAACATTTGATGTTACGAAAGAAACTGGAGCCGAAATAATTATTGAAGAAAGAGATGAAACAGAAGTTACGAAAATCTTTGGAAAACAAGTAGCACCAATTGGAACGAATGTTTATAACCCTGCATTTGACGTAACACCGAACGAATTAATTACAGGAATTATTACTGAGAAAGGTATTATAAGCGGGGATTATAAACGAGAAATTGCATCATTATTTGAAAAACAGGCTAATACATAATAGCTTGTTTTTTTATGCCTAAATGCAGTGTTTTCTCTTACTTATATAATGAAAGGAGGAGAAGAGGATGGAAGAGTGGATCAAGATGATAGGTAATGTAGGGTTTCCAATTGTTGTAACATTATATTTACTCCACCGTATTGAAAGTAAATTAGAGGGGGTAATTGTTGCAATTGAGAAGCTCCCGCGGCAATTACTAAAGTACGAAGATCCTCGCAATAAAAAATAAAGTTTGCTCTTCTTGAGCAAACTTTATTTTTTATTGAGCAGTATAGCCACCATCGATAACGACAGCTTGACCAGTTATACCTTTCGCTTTTTCACTCGCTAAAAACATAGCATAATCAGCGATTTCTTGTACTTGTAGCAAACGCTTCTGTGGTACAAGTGGATAAATGACATCTTCTAAAACATTTTCAAGTGGTACATTTCGTGTAGTAGCTAAGTCTTGTAGTTGATTACGTACAAGAGGGGTATCGACATAACCAGGGCAAAGGGCATTAACAGTAATACCATGCGTAGCACCTTCTAAAGCGGCAACTTTTGTTAATCCAATTACGCCATGTTTTGCACTATTATAGGCAGCTTTTCCAGCAAACCCGACCAGGCCGTTAATAGAAGCGACATTAATAATACGACCATATTTTTGTTGTTTCATAATCGGAAAGGCATGCTTAATTGCGATAAACGGAGCAATTTGCATAATTTGAATTAGCAGCTCGAACTTTTCAGTTGGAAAGTCTTCAATGGGTGAAACGTGTTGCATTCCTGCGTTGTTAATTAATATATCTAATGAACCGAAATGATCAACTGTTTGAGAAATTGCTGCTGTAATTTCCTCTTCAGATGTAACGTCACATTTTAAACCGATAGCTTGAAAACCTTCATTTTGTAATTGTTCAGCAGCTTCTTTCGCACGTTCTTCAAGACGATCAGTAATCACAACTTTTGCACCTTCTTTTGCAAAAGTACTTCCCACTTCATATCCAATACCACTCGCAGCACCTGTTAAAAAGACAACTCGATTTGTAACCATGATGAAAAACATCCCTTCATAATAAAGTTTTCATAGTGCACTATTTAGAGAGGTTATAATGAAATTCCTGCAAACATTTGGAAAAAATATCGCTAGCTATCTTGTTTTGCAAAATAGTCTTTGCTATACTATTTTGTAAAGCAAGATACTTACGCTTATCTATCTTGTAAAACAAGATAGTAGGAGGATTTGAATTATGTCGACAAGTCAAATGCTGAAAGGGATCTTAGAAGGATGCTTACTTGCTATTATTTCTGAAGGCGAAATATACGGTTATGAAATGAGTGAGAAGCTAGCAAAGTATGGTTTTACAATGGCGAGTGAGGGAAGTATTTATCCGTTATTAATACGAATGCAAAAAGAAGGATTAATAACAAGCGTAATGAAGGAATCTCCATCTGGTCCAAAGAGAAAATATTACACATTAACAGAAAAAGGCGAGGAAGCACTTGATGAATTTATGGATCGCTGGGAAGCGATGCAAAGTAGTGTAGAACGTTTACTTGAAGGGAAGGGAAGGAGAAAATAATGTCATCAAGTGAAGCACAAAAGTTTTTGTTAGATATGAGATTATTTTTGACGGCAAAGAGTGTGAAAGAAAGTGATATTGAAAACTTTTTAGAAGACGCAGAACTTCATTTTATAGAAGGTGAGAGTGAGGGGAAGAGTGTAGAAGATATTTTCGGAAGCTCACCGAAAGAATATGCAAATGAACTTGTAAAAGTGATGGAAAGAGATAGACAGGAAACGTGGAAGCAAATTGGTTTTACAGTAATGAATATCGTATCTTTTTGGATTATTGCTTCTATCTTAATAGTGAGTAATGGAATGTTACAGATTTCACTTATTCAGTGTATCGGTTACAGTTTTTCATTGATTTTAGTTGTTATGGGTCCTAATTTTCTACTTCGCAAAATGACCTTCGTCACAAGCTTTACAAAAACATGGTTTTCTATGTGGTCTTTAGTTATGATTGCTCCATTGTTTTTATTAGGAGCTGTTACGATATTAGATGTGATATATCCTACAAAAATGCTCACATTCACCGAAGTCCAAAGTTATATATTAGCTGGTGGGATTTTTATCATCACAGTAGCTATAAATATATATTTTGAAGGATGGTTTAAAAACTTATATTTAATCATTCCGCTTTCTATTATGTTAATGTTTAAAACATTTACATCTGAAGATCTTATGCCAATGCTATTTCAAATTATATGTTTATACGGAAGTTTGTTTATTTTAATTTTCCTTGAAATTATGATGAAGACGAATAGAAGAGAAACGGTTAAATAAGGGAGTGATAAAAGTGCTATCGAATGAAGGACAAAAGTTTTTAGATGATACTCAAGGGTATTTACAAACGAAGGGCATTAGAGAAGCTGATATTATTTCCTTTATAGAAGATGCGGAAGTTCATTTAATAGAAGGAGAAAAGAGAGGGAAGAGTGTAAATGATATATTCGGTCATGCTCCAAAAGAGTATGCAAATCAACTTGCCAAAGAGATGGAAGTTGATAAAAAAGGGAATTATAAATTATTGCTTTACTTTATTATAAATTTATTAGCATTCACGATGATGAAGAGTGTATTTTTTAGTGAAGCCGACCATCGTTTGTCTTATTCTTTAATTGAATTAATCGGATATCCGATTATGATTTTTGTAGGAATTAGTGTATTAATATGGGGCATGAGAACAGCCTCATTTAAGCGTAAAAGAACTGAATTTTTAATTATGTATATAACAGGTGCGATATGGTTTTTATCAATTTTCAGTATTGCATTATTAAATAATTTTTATGGTACAACATTTATTAAATTTACTGCGACAGAAAGCTTCATTCTTGTTGGAATAGTAGTTCTATTTGCAGCTATTGTAAATATTAAATTTGGTGGTTGGTTTACTTTGGCGTATTTACTAGTTCCAATTGCATTGGAATATGTATTCGTAATGATAGATTTATCAAGTATTATTGGAATGTATGTACAACAAATAATTCTTTTCATTGTTATTCATATGCTTTTGAAAATTCATATAAAATTAGAAAAAGGAAAGTATACGAATAAAAAGAGAGACAGTATTATTTATAGGTAAATTGAGTAGTAGTTTTCTAAGGTTAACCTAACAATAACTCTTTTATAAAAAGGATATATGTTGACTATTTTATTAATATATTAGATTACACATCAGGATATATTCTGTTTTTCGGTTTAATAGGAAAGCGGCTGCTCTGGATATACAAAAAATTATTTCCAAAGAAATATTATATAGGGATTTTTAGAGGGATTACATTTACATTTAGTTGTCTATTTTTATTTCTAGCAGCCGGGATTTGGTTTGTTGATTGGAACAAGTTGTTTTAAACAGTAACATGAGGGTTACTGTTTTTTTCTTTGTAGTAAAGAGCTTTGTAAAGAGAGCGCTTTTTGTTCTGTTGTTAATAAGGAATGAATATGAACGTTTTCTGGACGAGGGACTATCGGATACATAAGATTTGTTGGAGAAGGGTGGTGCTCCGAGCCGGTTGGAGAATGAGGATCTGCATGAGTAAGTTTTCCATGAATACGTCTTGTAAATAAAATATGACCGATTTCGTGAGCGAGCGTATATATATTTTTCATAGGGGCAGCCGAATTTGTTAAAACGATATAGCCAGTAAGTTGCTGTTGTTTTGCTAAAGAATAAGCGCAGGCAATTACTGCTGTTTCTTTGAAATAATCACTGCCAATATAACAAATATAAAGGTCGCATTCAGGAGCTTCATTTACACATGTTTGGAAAAAGGATGCCAACTTTTCTTGACTTTGAATGGAATTTTTATAACTGATTTCACGGTCAAAAAAACGGAAAAGTTCATTTAATACAATTACTTCTTGAATTTGAAATGTAATGGGGTGCCAAATTGATTCTGCAACAGCTAAATCTTTTGCGATGCGGTCATCAGAAATATCGGCGCCGGGAGTAATGCAAATACATATATTGACGTATGGATCCATAAGGAACACCTCAAATGAAAAAAGTTCTTCCTATAATATATGTGGGGAAAAGATGTCATGTATGGATAAACGCCTTCTTTATTGAATATATAGATGACAAGTCGAAAAAATTTCATAGTTCTATAACATGGTATGGTCGTCTTTTTGATATAGTAAAGGAAAGGGGGAGAATATATGTATACATTAAAAATCGTTTCAGACAGAGAAGCACTTTATCAATTTGCGAGTTATGTAAGAGTTGTACGAGGGGTTGAAGATGTATATGTAGAGGTGGGAGAACCTTTATATGAACATCCTTTAATGAAGTTTTATGTACATATTAAGCTGAAAGAAACATATGAGCAGCATAAAGCGTTACAGGAAATAGCAAGATTAGTAGAATTGGGTCGTTTTACATATGTCCATTATCGTAATGATGAAATTGAGGAAGCTTTTGAAGCTGTAAAATATGAAAGTTTTAAGAAATAAAGATGAAAAAACGGAGGCGAAAGCTTCCTTTTTTTCTTTAAAATTACATGAACAAAAAGAGAGAAATTTTGTTATGATAAGGGAGGTTAGGGAAAGGGGAATTTACATATGGGGTATATTGAAGAGTTACGAAAAGTCGTTGGTACAAGACCGCTTATTCTCGTAGGATCAGCAATCATTATATTAAATGATAAACAAGAAGTATTGCTTCAATATCGTTCAGATACATATGATTGGGGTGTACCTGGCGGGGCGATGGAACTGGGTGAAACGACAGAAGAAACGGCACGTAGAGAGTTATTTGAGGAAACGGGGTTAACTGCAAAAATAATGCAATTTCTTGGTGTTCTATCAGGAAAAGAAGTATATTTCCGTTATCCGAATGGCGATGAAATTTTCAATGTCATTCATCTGTATCAGGCACATCATGTGAGCGGGGAATTAAAGCTCGATCATGAAGGGTTGAAACTTCAATATTTTCCAGTAGATAAGTTGCCAAAATTGAATGAAACGACAGAGAAAATTTTGCAAAAGTTTTTATATGCACTGACAGAATAGAAGGTTAATTCTTTCTATTTTTATTATATGAAATATTTTGATTTTTTAGTATGTTTATAGTATGATAGTTATAGATATACATCTTATGGAATTTCACCTAAAAACTTACTAGGGTACATAAGAGAGGGGCAAGTACAAAATGCATAATGTTGTTATTACAGCTGCAGTTCGTTCGCCAATTGGAACTTTTGGAGGAGCGCTAAAAAATGTAACGCCAGTAGAATTAGCTGTTCCTGTACTTCAGGAAGCTGTAAAACGAGGCGGGGTAGAACCACATGAAGTTGATGAAGTAATTTTAGGTCATTGTATTCAAAGAACTGATGAAGCAAATACGGCGAGAACAGCTGCATTAGCGGCAGGATTTCCTGACACAGTTACGGGATATACAATCCAACGTCAATGTTCTTCAGGTATGCAAGCAATTATGTCAGCTGCAATGCAAATCCAATTAGGTGTAAGTGATGTTGTTGTTGCAGGTGGAGTAGAAGCGATGAGTTCGAGCCCTTATGCATTGAAACAGCACCGCTGGGGACAACGTCTACAGCACGGAGAAATTCGTGATACGGTGTGGGAAGTGTTAGAAGATCCGATTCACCATATTATGATGGGTGAAACAGCGGAAAATTTAGTTGAACAATATGAAATTACAAGAGAGGAACAAGATGAAGTTGCTCTTCGCAGTCATACATTGGCACTGAAGGCAATCGAGTCTGGACACTTTGACGATCAAATTGTTCCTATTACAATAAAAGAACGTAGAAAAGAAGTAGTATTTTCGAAGGATGAGCATCCACGTGCAGATATTACAGCGGAAAAATTAGCAGGGTTAAAACCAGCATTCCGTAAAGATGGGTCTGTAACTGCAGGTAATGCATCTGGCCTGAATGACGGAAGTGCAGTTCTAGTATTAATGAGCGAAGAAAAAGCAAAAGAAAAAGGCTTACAACCGTTAGCTAGAATTGTTGGATATTCAGTAGCTGGAGTAGACCCGAAAATTATGGGTATTGGACCAGCACCAGCAATCCGAAAAGGATTAGAGAAAGTAGATTGGTCATTAGAAGATGCAGATTTACTGGAAATTAATGAAGCTTTCGCGGCTCAATATTTAGCTGTAGAGAAAGAGTTAGGTTTAGACCGTGAAAAAGTGAACGTAAACGGTAGTGGCGTAGGACTTGGGCATCCAATTGGTTGTACAGGGGCTCGTATTACAGTAAGTTTAATTCACGAATTAAAAAGACGTGGTTTAGAAAAAGGAATTGCCTCTTTATGCGTTGGTGGCGGTATCGGGGTTGCCTTATTTATAGAAGCACTATAAAAAAGAAGCAGCTATTGCTGCTTCTTTTTTTATGACTCAAATAGATGATGGAATAATCGATCGCGATTTTCAAAGAAAAGTTTCGTCGTTTGATAATGCTCGGTTTCTTCTAATGTGGATTCGTGAATCCCCTCTTGTGTTAAAGAGTATATAGTAGATTCAGGGTAAGCCATTAAAATAGGAGAATGCGTCGCAATAACAAATTGTGAACCTTGTTCAGCTAGTTCGTGCATTCGAATGAGCATGGAAAGTTGTCTCATCGGTGATAGAGCTGCCTCAGGCTCATCTAAAATGTATAAACCTTGTCCTGAAAAACGATTCATAAATAAGGAAAAGAATGATTCACCGTGTGATTGTTCGTGTAGTGAAACGCCGCCGTAAGATTTTATAGCATCTATTTCATCAATATAAGAAGCAACGTTATAAAATGATTCAGCGCGAAGAAAGAAACCGTCGTTTGGTGTATTGAAACTTTTTGAAATTCGAAGGTATTCATGTAAAGATGAATGTGAATCGTTTGTGCTAAAGCGGAAATTCTTCGTTCCACCTTCTGCATTAAAACCTAACGCAATTGCAATTCCTTCAAGTAATGTTGATTTACCCGTTCCGTTTTCTCCAATAATGAATGTTACATTTGGATGGAAAGCTAGTGATTGTAATGTTCGAATAGCGGGTAAGCAGTAAGGATATGCGGAAAAACTAGGGATATTTTCTTTTTTTAATGTGACATTTTGTAAAAAGGGTACGTCAATCAATATATAAACCTCAATTCATAACGGATTTTGAATCTAAAAAGGCAGCAAATACAAGTGTTAATAACACCTGAATCCCTTCTTGTTTTCTGAATATTTATGTGGATTATATCATTTAAACTATCATATTCCAATGTGAAAATAAATATTGCATGAAGATCCATTCTCTCGTTATGATATATGGTATTCTACTGAAAATGTGAGAAGGAGTTAAAGTATGCCGTTTACATTTGCACATCCAGCAGCAGTTCTTCCTTTTGCGAAAAAGCATTCTAAATATATGTCAGTAACGGCTCTTATATTAGGTAGTATGGCGCCTGACTTTGAATATTTTTTACACTTTAGACCGTATGGTGTTATTGGGCATACGTGGCTTGGGTTCTTATATTTAAATTTACCACTTGTCTTCTTATTAGCATACATATATCATTACATTTTAAAAAAGTCTTTTATAACACATTTACCTAAACCATTTGCTGGCTACTATACATATGCAGTAGACAAGGGGTGGGGTCTTCATACATGGAAGGATCTTTTTGTATTTTGTTATTCAGCATTATTCGGTATGTTAACGCATGTTGTTTGGGATGCATTCACTCATAAGACAGGCTATTTTGTTATGAAAATACCATTATTGCAAAGAGAATGGTACGGTATCTCTGTTTATAAATATATGCAACATGGAAGTACATGTATTGGTTTTCTATTATTAGCATACGTTTTATGGAAGCATAGAAATGAAATGGGTAAAGACTTTATTTTAGCTTCGGAAAAAAGAAAGTATTGGATTTCAGTAATTGTTGTGGCAACTATTATATTTATCGTGTATGTGTTCCTAGATCCCTATTTTCATATTTTCCAAATTGGAGGTATAATAGTATCTGGACTGACAAGTTCATTTTGTGGACTTTTCATTGTTTCTATAGTTTACAAAGCAAGGGACTAATTTTATATTCATGAATGATAGCGTTAGGAGAAATGAAATGATGAAAGCATGGAAAAGTATTTTTGTTTTATGTAGTTTTCTTCTTATGTTAAGTGGTTGCTTCCATCAAGAAGAAAAGAAAGCTGAACCGAAGAAGAAAGAATCTATTCCTGAAACAAAAGAATATGGTGGGCGTGAGCTGAAAAAAGTAGGACAAAAAGTGAAAGAAACAGGCTGGGGTACTTTCAAGTTAGAGCAGATGCATTCTGTGAATCAAACATTTGAAGTAGCGCCAATGAAAATTCACGTACAAGATGTGAAAGTAATCTCTTTATCACAGATGAGTGAAAAGGCAAAAAATACATTGAAAGTATACACGGCACTAACTCCTGAAGAAGTAAAACGTAGATTAGGGGATAAAGTAAGCCAAGAAGATGCAGAATTATATGCATCGCTAAGTGGAACAGAGATTAGTAATACAATTCGTTACGTTGAGATTACATATAAAGTGGAGAATAGCGGAAATAAAAATATGCAATTTTTCTCTATGAATGATGTTATAATTAATGGTAAGCAACATTTTAAAGTAGCGACTCAAAACTTTTTATATGACGAAGATACGTTAGTTGGTACAAAAAATGTATCAAGAGAAGACTATAAGCCTGGTGAAACAAGAGATGGGATTATTGGTTTAATACTTGACGATGGAAAAGACAAGGTAAAGGATATTCAGTTTATAACTGATGATTTACTTGCAGGAGATTCAGAAACACAAGATGTTGTAAAAGAGCCACAAACGTTTAATATCTCACTTTCGGAGTAATGTGTTTTTAAAATAATGTAAGACAAAACAGTCAGCACTCAAAAGATTATGCTGACTGTTTTTTTATTTCTTTTATGTATGAATCTACATTTTGAAAAGGTACCTTAATTTTAAACGCATCTTTTTGTTTATTAAATTGCTTTTCATTATAGGGACCGAAACGTTTATTGTGCTTTACGTCAATAATCCAATAATGTTCACTTTTTTTATTTGCAATTGCTGCGTCAGGGTTATTTGGATCTGATTTTTCCTCAGTTTGTTTTGCAATAATGTATTTATCATCCCAAGCAATGTCTGTAATTTTTGCAGGGATGTATTGTGTGGCATATACAGCATCTTGCGAGGGGAAAAGTTCAAATGCATTTCCAGAAGTACGTATGAGCTCGTATTCATCGTTAACCGTATAAGTTAAGTGACTTGTGTTTCCTGTACAACCAGTTAATAGGAAGGCGACGAATAGGATTATCCATTTTTTCAATATGGGAACCTCCTTTATAATGCTATTGTAACAAATTGTACAAGAAAAGTAAGAGAAACGCTAGTTTACAATGTTTTTTAGAAGTGGTACGATGAGACGGGTAAAGAAGGATATGAAGGAGTCGACATAAAATGAAGTTAAAGATGCATCGTCCAGCGCTTGTAATGAATCGCATAGGTGCTTCCCTAATTGACATGTTTTTAATCTCGGTTATGTATGGTGCAGTAGTAGCTATTATGACCGGAAACTATAGTGCTATGTTTAAGCGCTTTAATATAAGTTTAGGTGATTTTAGATATGATTTCGCAGTAGTTTTCATATTAATGGCGATATATTTTATTGTGTTACCCTTTATTTGGAACGGTGTTACACTTGGCAAAAAGGTAACGAGAATAAAATTAATTTCATTGAAGAGTGAAAAGCTAACGTTGCAAACATTAATTATAAGATTTTTTGTATTGTTATTGCCGAACGTATTGCTATTAGGAATTCCATTAATATGTAACGTATATATGATGTTGTTCCGCAAAGACAATTGCGGTTTTCAGGACTTAATTACAAAGACGAAAGTAATAAGTCTTGTATAATGAAAAAAGACCTTTTTATACATAAAATAAGAAGGTCTTTTTTGTTATACTACAATTTATGTAATAATATCATTTTGGGTTTTAATAGATTGAAAATTAAGAAAATGTTATAATGATTAAAATAATATCTTTATATAATAAGGGGGAAATTGAAATGACTGGAGGTAGTGTAATCTTTTGGGGGATTTTAATTTTCATCGGTTTAGTTTTCGATCAGCGTAATAGTAGGAAAAAAGAAGGAGTAAAAAAGTAATCGCTTACAAATGAATGAGCAATTTTTCTTGCTTGCAGATTAATCTTATAAAGGAGTATACTGAATGACGGTAAGACTTATAGAAGGGGTAATGAAAATGAAGCTTGCAGGAAAAGTTGCTATCGTAACTGGCGGTGGCATCGGTATTGGACGTAATACAGCTCTTTTGTTGGCTAAACAAGGCGCAAAAGTTATTGTGACGGACATTGATCAAGAGAGTGGACAAGCAACAGTGGAGGAAATTATGAATCTAGGCGGAGAGGCACTTTTTGTATCCTATGATATGGGAAAGCAAGGAGATTGGCAACGCGTTATTAGCATTACTTTGAATGCATTCAGTCGCATTGATATGCTTTTTCAAAATGGTGGTTTATATAAAATAGATTCTATTTTTTCTCGCCAACAAGAGAACGATTCCAATGTACTTTGTATTAATGACGTTTGGATAGAGATAAAACAATTAACGTCATCTTTTATGAAACAGCAAGAAGAAGTGGTGCTTAGTGATTTACCGATTTTCGGTATTATTAGCACGAAAGGACAATCATTTCATACAGTAGAAGCCCTAGTATAATAATGAAAACCGCCCTCAATATATGTGGACGGTTTTTTTGTATGTTATATAGAAGGAAATTTTTTTAGCGAATACGTTGTTCTGTTTGGCTGTCAAAGAAATGCGCTTTATTTAAATCAAATGCCAATTTAATTTGATCTCCAGGTGAGAATATATGTCGTGCATCAACACGTGCTGCAAAATCTTGATTTCCAAGTTTCATATATAAAATAGATTCAGCACCTAACAATTCAGCAACTTCAATTTTTGTTGTGAAAGTAGTAGATTGTGAAGCTTCTAAAAATAGTAGTTCATCATGAATGTCCTCCGGGCGAATACCTAAAACAATTTCCTTATTTACATAGCCTTGTTCACGTAGCATCTTCATTTTTCCTTCAGATACTTTGATTTTTATGGTATTGTCTATAACGAAATCGGTTTCAGTCAATTTACCACGAAAGAAGTTCATCGCTGGTGACCCGATAAATCCACCCACGAAAATGTTTTCTGGTGTTTCATATACTTCTTTTGGAGTTCCAATTTGTTGAATCTTTCCATCCTTCATAACGACAAGACGCGAAGCCATAGTCATTGCTTCTGTTTGGTCATGTGTTACATAAATTGTTGTTGTTCCAAGGCGATGATGTAGCTTAGAAATTTCTGAGCGCATTGCAACACGGAGTTTAGCATCTAAGTTTGATAATGGTTCATCCATTAAGAAAACTTTTGCATCTCGAACGATTGCTCTACCTAACGCAACACGTTGGCGTTGTCCACCTGATAATGCTTTCGGTTTTCTATCTAAATATTGTTCAAGCCCTAAAATTTTTGCTGCATCTTTCACACGACGATCGATTTCATCTTTTGGTATTTTTCGAAGTTTTAATCCGAATGCCATATTATCATATACACTCATATGTGGATAAAGAGCGTAGTTTTGGAAGACCATTGCGATATCTCGATCTTTTGGAGGAACATCATTCATTAGTTTACCATCAATTGAAAACTCGCCTTTTGAAATATCTTCGAGTCCAGCTACCATTCGTAATGTTGTAGATTTTCCGCATCCAGAAGGACCGACAAATACGATAAATTCTTTATCTTGAATGTGTAAATTAAAATCGGTTACAGCTGTTACGTTATTATCATATATCTTATAAATATTTTCTAATTTAAGTTCTGCCATGGTATTTCCCCCTAGAAATAATTATGCAAACGTTTTCTTTGAGTTCATTATAAACGAATAGATTCAAAAAATAAATAAAAAAATAAAACGTTTTCATTTATTGAAGAGTTATTAGTAATTTTCGTATGTTTTCTTAGAAAAAGAACAATAAAAATTGTAAGCGCTATTTTAAATTGAGATAAAATCTGTTATCATTCATTAATGAAAACGTTTGCGCCTTAAAAAAGAGAAAAATGAATTATGAATGAAATGGGGTAGCATAATGGAAAAACAATGGTGGAAAGAAAGCGTAGTATATCAAATTTATCCTCGTAGCTTTATGGATAGTAACGGTGATGGTATAGGAGATCTTCAAGGGATTATTTCAAAGCTAGATTATTTAAAAGAGTTAGGGATTGATGTGATTTGGTTATCACCAGTCTATGAATCTCCAAATGATGATAATGGTTATGATATAAGCGATTATTGTAAGATTATGAACGAGTTCGGAACAATGGAAGATTGGGATGAGCTATTACATGAAATGCATGAACGTAATATGAAATTGATGATGGATTTAGTTGTTAATCATACATCTGATGAACATAAGTGGTTTATTGAATCACGTAAATCAAAAGATAATAAATATAGAGATTACTATATATGGCGTCCTGGAAAAGAAGGGAAAGAACCGAACAACTGGGGAGCTGCTTTTAGTGGGTCTGCATGGAAGTACGATGAAATGACGGATGAATATTATTTACATCTGTTTTCTAAAAAACAGCCGGATTTAAACTGGGATAATGAAAAGGTAAGACAAGATGTTTATGAGATGATGAAGTTTTGGTTAGAAAAAGGAATTGATGGATTCCGCATGGATGTGATCAATTTTATTTCTAAAGAAGAAGGATTACCAACTGTTGAAACAGATGAAGATGGCTATGTTTCAGGTCATAAACATTTTATGAACGGTCCAAACATTCATAAATATTTGCATGAAATGAATGAGGAAGTATTATCGCATTATGATATTATGACGGTTGGTGAGATGCCAGGTGTAACGACAGAAGAAGCCAAATTGTATACTGGAGAAGAACGAAAAGAGTTGCAAATGGTATTCCAATTTGAACATATGGATTTAGATTCAGGAGAAGGTGGAAAGTGGGATGTAAAACCATGCTCACTTCTTACTTTAAAAGAGAATTTGACAAAGTGGCAAAAAGCATTAGAGCATACCGGATGGAATAGCCTTTATTGGAATAACCATGATCAGCCTCGCGTTGTATCTCGTTTTGGTAACGATGGAATGTATCGCATTGAATCAGCAAAAATGTTAGCGACAGTTCTTCATATGATGAAGGGAACGCCATATATTTATCAAGGTGAAGAAATCGGAATGACGAACGTTCGATTCCAATCAATTGATGAATATCGAGATATTGAAACGTTAAATATGTATAAAGAAAAAGTGATAGACCA
Organism: Bacillus sp. CH_48; assembly: GCF_038008465.1. Classification (NCBI taxonomy): domain Bacteria; kingdom Bacillati; phylum Bacillota; class Bacilli; order Caryophanales; family Bacillaceae; genus Bacillus; species Bacillus sp. CH_48. The sequence goes on from NZ_JBBOZF010000001.1 coordinate 2,908,343, forward strand.
TGGTGAAGATATAGAAAAAGTAATGGAGTCTATTTATATAAAGGGTCGTGATAATGCTAGAACTCCGATGCAGTGGGATGATCAGAATCACGCTGGATTTACAACAGGTGAACCTTGGATTACTGTAAATCCTAACTATAAAGAGATTAATGTGAAACAAGCAATCCAAGATGAAGGTTCAATTTTTTATTACTATAAGAAATTAATTGAGCTACGCAAAAATAATGAAATAGTTGTATATGGATCATATGATTTAATATTAGAGAATAATCCTTCTGTTTTTGCTTATGTAAGAACATATGGAGACGAAAAACTACTTGTTATTGCAAACTTTACTGCGGATGAAAGTGTATTTGAAATGCCTGAGGATATTAGTTATAGTGAATCAGAATTATTTATACACAATTACGATGTAGAAATCGGATCGATAGATAACATTACATTACGTCCGTATGAAGCGATAGTATTCAAATTGAAATAAGAAAAATCCTTATGCCACCTTGGCATAAGGATTTTTTGGATTACCATTTTAATATGGAGAATCCATATGGAGGAAGTGTAACTTGTAATACACTTGCTTCCGCTGAAAATTCTTCATTTGTATAAATGTTAATTATTTTCTTACCAGTAACATGAAGAGGGAGTGAAACTGTAACTTCACTATTAGTAGGGTTTAAAACGAAAAAGATAGTTTCATCCTCATATGTTTTCGTATAAGAAATATAATTATGTTCATCATTTGCTTCGATGAATTGAAAAGTACCATGTCCTCCAAAAGCTTCATGTTGTTTTCGTAATGAAATCAATGTTTGTATATGTGTAAATAATGCATGATCTTGTTCTTTAGTATCCCAAATCATACATTTACGGCAATCGGGGTCCATACCACCATCCATGCCGATTTCATCTCCGTAATAAATGCATGGAGAGCCGATGAAAGAAAGATGGAATACATAGAGCAATTTCAACTTATTTTTATCTCCGTTGCATGTTGTTAAAATTCTTGGAGTATCATGGCTATCTAATAAATGAAAGGCTGCTTCATTTACATTCATAGAGTAGGAATGTAGAGATTCTGTAATTTGCTTCATGAACTCACTTGCTTTAATGGAATCGTTAGCAAAGTAAGAAAGTAGAGCGTTTGTAACAGGGTAGCTCATGACAGCATCAAATTGATCGCCTTGTAGCCATGGAAGGGCATCGTGCCAAATTTCTCCCAAAATATATACTTCAGGATTTAATGTCTTTATTTCAGTTCGGAATTCTCTCCAAAAATTGTGATCGACTTCATTTGCGACATCAAGGCGCCAGCCATCTATATTAAATTCTCGTACCCAATAACGTCCTACTTCAAGTAAGTATTCTTTTACATCTGGATGAGCTGTATTTAATTTAGGCATATACGGTGTAAAGGCGAAAGTATCATAATTTGGAAGTGGCTCGGTTATAATTGGGAATTCATGAATGTGGAACCACTCTTTATATGCGGACTTCTCACCGTTCTCTAGTACGTCTTGAAATTTCTCGAAAAAGTATCCACTATGATTAAACACAGCATCGAGCATTACTTTTATACCGTGCTTATGACATTCTTCAACGAGCTCTTTGAAAGTTTCTTTCGTCCCAAATTGTGGATCAATTTCCATATAGTCAATTGTGTCATATTTATGGTTTGAATGAGCTTTGAAAATAGGTGTGAAATATATTCCGGAAATGCCAAGCTTAACAAGGTAATCAAGGTTTTGAATAACACCAGCAAAATCTCCACCGAAAAAATTAGTTGGAGTTGGATTCGTACTTCCCCAGGGAAGAGTGTTTTCTGGATTCAGCGTACTATCGCCATTAGCAAATCGTTCAGGGAAAATCTGATACCAAATGGTGTCTTTAATCCAAGATGGTGCTTTGAATACATCATCTGCATGAATAAATGGAAAACAGAAAAAGTTACCAACATCATCATTTGGAATGTTAGAAAAGAATCCTCGCTCTGTATAAATAAGAGTGTCTGTTTCAGATTTTAATTCAAACCCATAACGTAAGCGCTTAAATTTGGGTTCGATTGAAATGGACCAATAATCAAATAATGCAGTAGAACCCGTTTTTTTCATGGGTGTACTTGATGATATCCATTTCCCGTCTTTCCATTCGTAAGGATCACCGTAAATAAGATCGGCGCTTTGAATATCATCTCTCTTAGTACGTACTCGGATGTGAATTGTTTGTTCATCATAAGCGTATGCATAATTATCTTTCGGCCTATGATAAATGGCTTCTTTAAACATATAGAAAATCCCCCTTCAATATCTCTATACATAGTATTCCCTTAAGTGTAATAATAAAGCCTATATTGCAAACGATTGCCTTTCTCGTAGCTTTAATATTGCTTATAAGAGTAGTATTCATTTCATATAAAGTCAATGTATAAAGAGTATAATGACATAATTTTTAAATTAATATTTGCAAAATGAATAAAAGAATGTATAATGATAGACAAATAGCGCAAACGTTTTCATAGACTTGAGATATTGTTTGCGCTTCAATTAAACTATTAAATGCAAACGTTTTCAGTTACTGAGGTACATAGACAATTTAGGGAGGTTTTTGGGATGAAGAAAGCATTATCATTATTAACGGTTTCAGCATTATCTATTGGTATGTTATCTGCATGTGGACCGAAAGATTCAGGGAAAAAAGAGGAAAGTAAAGCGAAAAAAGACTATGACCTTCTTGTTTGGGAAGATGAGAAAAAAGGTGTGGGTCTAGAGCCAGCGGTGAAAAGTTTTGAAAAGAAATATAATGTGAAAGTAAAAGTTGAAGAGGTTCAGATGACGAAACAAATAGAAAAACTTCGTCTCGACGGTCCAGCTGGCACAGGGCCAGATGTTGTAACATTGCCACATGATCATATTGGTAATGCGGTAACAGAAGGGCTACTTTCAGAAGTGAAAGTAGATGATACAGTAAAAAGTAAATTTACAGATTTATCAATAGAAGCACAAACATATAACGGAAAAATATACGGTTTACCAAAAGCGATTGAAACACCAATCTTTATTTATAATAAAAAAATGATGCAAAAAGCACCCGAAACGATGGATGAACTGTTTAACTTCTCAAAAGACTTTACGAAAGATGGAAAATACGGATTTTTAGCACTAGGAGATAACTTCTACTTCGCTAATGCATTTATGGCAGGTATGGGTGGTTATGTATTTGGTGAAAAAGATGGAAAGCCAAATGCAAATGATATTGGATTAAATAATAGCGGTGCGGTACAAGGTGCTGAATATATTCAAAAATGGTACAAAGAAAAGTTATTCCCGAAAGGTATTATCGGTGAATCTGGTGGTTCAGCTGCAGATGGATTGTTTAATGAAGGAAAAGCAGCATCTATTATGAATGGTCCATGGGCATTCCAAGCGATGGAAAAGGCTGGAATAGATTATGGTGTTGCTCCAATGCCGAAATTACCAAATGGTCAACCGATGAAAACGTTCGTTGGTGTAAAAGGATGGCATGTAACAAGCTTCTCTAAACAAAATGATTTAGCTACAAAATTTACTGAGTGGGTTACAAATGAAGAAAATGCTAAAATTCGCTTTGAGAAAACGAAAGAAATTCCACCAGTAAAATCAGTAATGGAAGATCCAATCATTAAAGAAAATGAGGCTGCAAAAGCGGTTGCGACGCAATCGGAAAATGGAATTCCAATGCCGAATATTCCAGAAATGCAGGAAGTTTGGAAACCAGCTGGGGATGCGCTTCAATTAGTTGTATCAGATAAAGAAGCACCAAAATCCGCACTTGATAGTGCAGTGAAACAAATTAAAGGTAATATTGAGGCAAATCATAGTAAGAAAAAATAAGGTGAAATTCGTGCCTCTAATATGAGGGGCACGAATTCTCTCCCTTCCATGTGGGAAGAAAAAAGGGGGAAGGAACATGCAAACATCTATGGAACCTGCAAAGGGGTTAAACCATTCAAAGCATAGGAAAATGGCAACCGTGTTATCAATCATTCCGGGCATGGGCCAAATATATAATAAACAATTTGTAAAAGGTCTTATTTTTCTAGTATTAACAGGTTCATTTATTGTAGCCTTTGCTGATTTATTAAATATGGGATTATGGGGCATTGTAACGCTCGGTACAGAAGTTCCACGTGACCATTCTGTCTTTCTATTAGTAGAAGGGATCTTGGCACTTATCGTTATCGCGTTTGGGCTCGGCATATATGCATTTAACTTATATGATGCATATCAAAATGGAAAGAAACGTGATATAGGAACACCGTTAAATTCTGTAAAAGAGCAATACCGTAATTTGTTAGATCAAGGCTTTCCTTATTTAATGGTTTCACCAGGTTTTCTACTACTTATCTTTGTTGTCGTATTTCCAATCATCTTCGTAATTTTAATTGGATTTACAAACTATGATTTATATCATTCTCCTCCAGCTAAATTAGTAGATTGGGTGGGTTTTAAAAACTTTATTGATATTTTCACATTACCGATGTGGAGAGATACATTTTTAAGTGTATTTTCTTGGACTGTCATTTGGACATTCGTTGCAACAACATTACAAGTTGCACTTGGTATTTTTTTAGCGATTATCGTAAATCAGCCTGGTATTAAAGGTAAGGCAATTATTCGAACAATCTTTATTTTACCGTGGGCTGTTCCAGCATTCGTATCTATTCTTGTATTTGCTGGTATGTTTAATGAAACATTTGGAGCAATTAATAACCAAGTATTAGCTTTATTCGGGATTGAAAAGATTGCTTGGATGACAGACCCGTTTTGGTCAAAGATTGCTTTAATTATGATTCAAACATGGCTTGGTTTCCCGTTCGTCTTTGCAATGACAACAGGTATATTGCAATCGATTCCAGGAGAATTATATGAAGCGGCTACAGTAGATGGAGCAACTGCTTGGCAACAGTTCCGCAAAATTACATTGCCACTTGTGTTATATGCAACAGCGCCAATATTAATTACGCAATATACGTTTAACTTTAATAATTTTAGTATTATTTATCTATTTAATAACGGAGGACCTGCTGTGTCTGGACAAAATGCAGGTGGAACGGATATTTTAATTTCATGGATCTATAAGTTAACGATGACTTCGGCTCAGTACGGCAAAGCAGCAGCTCTTACAATGATTTTATCGTTAATTGTTATTACAGTTGCGTTATGGCAATTTAAGAGAACAAAATCATTCCAAGAAGAGGATATGATGTAAATGAATATTAAACGACAAAAGATGCTACGTCTTTCATTAAGTTATTTAGTTATCTTCATAATGTGTGCGATTATTTTCTATCCATTACTATGGATAATTGGCTCATCGTTTAATCCAGGGGATAGTTTATCTGGGTCAAGTATTATTCCGAAAAATGCCACATTAGATCATTATCGCAAGCTACTTGATCTCGATTCAAGTAATTACTTACTTTGGTATAAAAATACTTTGAAAGTTAGCGTAATGACGATGATTTTCTCTGTACTAGCCATTAGTTTTACTGCTTATGCATTTTCGAGATATCGTTTTGTTGGAAGAAAGAATGGTTTATTAACATTTTTAATTTTGCAAATGATCCCGAATTTTGCAGCGTTAATCGCACTATATATATTAGCTCAGTTAACAGGATTACTTGATACACATCTTGCATTAATTTTAATTTATGTGGGCGGAGCAATTCCGATGAATACATGGCTTATGAAAGGGTATTTTGATACGATTCCGAAAGAGTTGGATGAATCAGCTCGAATGGATGGAGCAGGGCATTTCCGTATTTTCTGGCAAATCATTATGCCACTTGCAAAGCCAATCGTAGCGGTTGTAGCGTTATTTACTTTCATTGGTCCATTTACAGATTTCATTTTAGCGAGTATTATTTTGCGAACACCAGAAAATTATACTTTGGCAGTTGGATTATATGAAATGGTTGCGAAGAAATTCGGTAATGAATTTACAACGTTTGCAGCGGGTTCTGTGTTAATTGCGATCCCGATTTCAATTTTATTCCTATCACTACAAAAATATTTTGTTTCCGGTTTAACAGCTGGAGGTACGAAAGGATGAAAAATGGGACATTACGTCCCATTTTTCTTTTCATCTCCCCATAAATAACTTTATAGGGAGATGAAAAGAGATTTGACATCACATGCGAAAAGATGTCAAATAAATAGTATATTATAGTATAGGAAAAAATAGCTATATCCCTTACAATACATGAAGAGGGAGAATAGGATTAGTTTTGCAAGATATAAGAAATAAAAATTTATGACTTGCAATGAGTGCGAGATAAAATATATGAAAAATGGCAGAGAAATGAGAGGAGGGGGATTTTTATGACAGTTACAATTAAAGATGTGGCGAAGCAAGCGAATGTTGCACCATCAACAGTTTCTCGTGTAATTGCTGATAATCCAAGTATAAGTGAAAAGACAAAGCGCCGTGTTAGGAAAGTAATGAGTGAATTAGGGTATCATCCTAATTTAAATGCGAGAAATCTTGCGAACCAAACGACGAAAACACTTGGCCTTGTTATGCCAAGTTCTGCAAGTAAAGCTTTTCAAAATCCATTTTTCCCAGAAGTTATAAGAGGGATTAGTTCATTTGCACACGTAGAAGGTTATGCGCTTTACATGTCGACAGGTGAAACGGAAGAAGAAATTTTTAATGGTGTCGTAAAGATGGTACAGGGACGCCAAATTGGTGGCATTATTCTTTTATATTCAAGAGAGAATGATCGGATTATTCAATATTTACATGAACAAAATTTCCCGTTTGTTTTAATAGGAAAACCATATGATCGAAAAGATGAAATTACATATGTAGATAATGACAATTATACAGCTGCAAGAGAAGTGGCAGAATATTTAATTTCATTAGGGCATAAGCAAATCGCGTTCATTGGTGGTGGATCAGATTTACTTGTAACGAGAGATCGTTTAGCTGGTATGAGTGATGCCTTGAAATTAGCAGACATTGTATTACCAAAAGAATATATTTTACATTTTGATTTTTCGAGGGAAAGTGGTCAACAAGCGGTTGAGGAATTAATGGGACTGCAGCAACCGCCGACGGCAATTATGGCAACGGATGACTTAATTGGACTTGGTGTGTTAAGTGCTCTTTCTAAAAAAGGATTCGTTGTACCGAAGGATGTTTCTATTGTAAGCTTTAATAATGCTTTATTATCAGAAATTGCGAGCCCTCCACTTTCGACAGTTGATGTGAATATTTATCAGCTGGGATATGAGGGAGCAAAAGCTTTAGTTGATAAAGTAGAGAATGCAGAATCCACTGCAAAGTGTATCATTATTCCTCATAAATTACTAAAACGTCAAACTTGTGATCATTATGCATAAAAAAGCTAAGAGTTTAACTCTTAGCTTTTTTCTTTAGAAAGGCTTCTAATCGGTCGCAGCCTTCTTTTAAAGTTTCAATACTATACGCATAGGACAAGCGAAGGTAGCCTTCACCGTATTCAGAGAATGCTGTTCCAGGAACTACAGCTAGTCCAGCTTCTTTGACAAGATCAAGTGCAAAATCAAATGATGAAGATGTCAAATGACCAACATATGGGAATAAGTAAAATGCACCTGTTGGCTTTTCAACTGTTAATCCCATTTGAGTGAGTCTATTATATACGTAATCACGGCGTTTTTTATATTGGTGGCGCATCATTTTGGGTGCGTCTTTAGCTGCTGTTAATGCTTCAATTGCAGCGTATTGAGCGATTGAAGTAGCACACGTTACATTGTATTGATGAACTTTTAATATGTGTCCAGCTAAATAGCTTGGTGCAAATAAAAGTCCAACACGCCAGCCAGTCATAGAATGTGATTTAGATAAACCGTTAATGACAATTGTCTTTTCACGCATTTCTGGGAAATGAGCGATAGATGTGTGCTTTTGTTCATATACCAGCTCGCTATAAATTTCATCTGAAAGGACGAAAATATTTTTGTCTTTTAAAACATCTACAATATCTTTTAGTTCTTCTGTTGATAAAGTTACACCGGTCGGGTTAGAAGGATACGGTAGTACGATACATCTTGTTTTTTCTGTAATAGCATTTTTAAGCGCTTCAGCTGTTAAACGGAATCCAGTTTTACGAACATCTACAAAAATAGGTGTTGCACCGCATAATCGAATAATAGGTTCGTAACCTGGATAAATAGGAGCAGGTAAAATTACTTCTGTTCCTGGCTCTAAAATCGTTCGAAATGTAACATCAATTGCTTCGCTAGCACCGATTGTAACGATGGTTTCGTTTTCAGGTGAGTAGTGTAAATCGTAGTTATCTTTTACGAAGTTACAAGCTGCCTTGCGTAATTCTAGTAAACCAGCGTTATGTGTATAGCTTGTATAGTTTTCTGTAATAGCCCGTTTTGCAGCTTCTTTTACGAGAGAAGGTGTAGGGAAATCGGGTTGTCCGATTGTTAAAGAAATCAAATTATCATAGTTTTGAATCATGTTAGAGAATTGACGGATTCCAGAAATTTGGATGTCCTTCACTCTAGGGTTAATGAATTGTTCCATTGTATCTCCCTTTCTTCCGTTTGAAAATTAAGTTCATTTTATCATATTTTCTATGATCGCGCTTTGTATATGTAATTTAGAAAGAGAGAGAAAAGAGAAAAAAGCCGCTATAAGCGACTTTTTAATATCCGTATTCCCAATCTATTTCATCTTCATTCCAGAGTACAGAGGATACCTTGCCAAGGTGAACAACTGATTCGTTCACAGCACATGTGCAATTTTCATCTCCTGCTTTATGCTGTAATTCTTCATATACTGATTTTTCAACATTTTCTAGAACAACCAAATTTTCTTCTTTTAAAACAAGCGTAGTACCCGCCATATTTATCTTCCTCCTACTAAAGTAATGATCACTTATTTGTAAACATAGATAGTATGGATTATATGCTGTATTTTGCTATAGTTGTCCGTCTAAAAAAGTATTTTTATATTTTCTTTGTAATCCGTATTCATTGTATACTGCACGAAGGAAATTTGGTACAGGGTTTACAATCATTTCGAAAATCTGTAACAATTATGATGAGTTGTTAACAAAGAATTAACAAATATGTTAAGAAAAATCAAAATTTTAAAACAAATACACCTATAAAATGATATAATCATATCAAAATACATATAGGGGATGAGAGGTTATGGAGCTTATCCGTGATTTATTGATTCAAATTGCCATCATAATTTTGCCACTATTTTTATATGAAGCGATTCGTTTAAATCGCTATCAAGAAATGCCTCCGAAGCCAAATCGTTACTTTATTATGTTTTTATCTAGCGTTACGCTCGTTCTCTCCATGACATACTCTATTTGTTTTGGCAATGTGTGTGGGTATAACTTTCACCCCATTCCAATTGTCAGTGGTTTTTTATATGGTGGGATTGTTGGTTTAATCCCAGCGGTTATTTTTGTTGCATATGAATGGTTACTAAAGGGAATGAGCTTTCTTCCAGTTTTAGAAGTAATATTTCTATTGATAGTTCCGCTGTTTTTATCAAAGAAATGGTCTCTTTTTTCAAGGGATAAGAAATTAATTTTAGCATTTATGATTTCATCATTTTATGTGCTTGTTTCTTTAGTATTAGGCATGATTAATGTTCTTTTGGAAACAGGATTTACACCGTATATTTCGCAAATATATAGCGGATTTATATTTGCCTCGCTTATCATGGTCATGACAATGGTATTTCAGGTGTATTTAACTGAATATTTAAACGAAAATGCATTGCTACGTACAGAGATGCAAAAATCAGAAAAGCTTAATATTGTAAGTGAGTTAGCAGCAAGTGTGGCACATGAAGTTCGAAATCCACTTACTGTTGTTCGTGGATTTATCCAATTGTTAGAAAGTACGGAAGATGTGAAGAATAAGGATTATATGCGTCTCGTATTAGCTGAATTGGATCGGGCGGAACAAATTATTTCAGATTACTTGAATTTAGCAAGGCCGCAAATTGAGAAAAAAGAACACATTTGTTTATCAGCCCAATTAATAGAAATGACCACTCTCATGTCGTCATTTGCAGCGATGCAAGGTGTATATTTACAAGTTGAAATTTCAGAAAGTCTTTATACGATTGGTGATAAGACAAAGTTGAAGCAAGCTATTATGAATGTTGTTAAAAATGGTATTGAAGCAATTCAAGGAAATAAAGGATATTTAAAAGTAACAGCTATTCAAAAAGACGAAACAATCATAATAAGAGTTAAAGATAGTGGTGTTGGTATGACGAAAGAACAGTTAGCAAGGCTGGGGCAACCATATTATTCTTTAAAAGAAAAAGGGACAGGATTAGGGCTTATGGTAACATTTAGTATTTTACAAGCGCATAATGGTACATTGGAATATAAGAGTGAAAGTGGAAAAGGCACTGAAGCAATTATTATATTACCAGCTGTACAAAATAAGGAATAAAAGTTACCGATGGAAGGTAACTTTTTATTTTATATTGCTTATTCATTTGTTTTTTCTTGTTTTGCTCGGCTAAATAAACTTTTAAATGTTTGAAAGAAACTTTGCTCTTTTGAGGCAGCAACCATTCTTTTTGTTTCTTGAATTTCTCGAATAACTTGCATAAGCTGTGCATCACGATTACTGTCCTTGTTATAAATTTGACTAACAAGTTTATTCATTTTTTCTTCCTGTTTGGATTCTCGTTTATACATATGATTCATTAATAAGTCCATCTTTTCTTTTTGTAATGCATCTGTTTGAGCGGCGTGCTCGACTAACTCTTGAAGCATTTTTTCTTGAGAGCCTTCTTTTACATAAACTTGTTGCATCAATTCATCTAGTTTCTCATCCTTTAAACGATTTTGTGTAATTAGAGTAGAATTTTGATGAATAATTGCTTCATTTAATTGAGCTAGCATTTCAAGTTTCAACATGAATTCCTCAAAGTTACGTCCATCTTCCTTTTCTTTCGGTTGTATCTCTTGCTTATCTTGTATAACTGGTACAGGTGGGGCCTCTTTTTCTTTTAAAATAATCGGTATCGTTTCTGAAATATCTTCTTGTAATGTAGCAGCTCTTTCATGTATAGATTTCAATAGTTTTAAATCATCAAGTTTATAAATACGAGCATCAGCTGTTTTAGAAATCATATAGCCATGTTCCTCTAACAGTTGACTATATTTGCGGACTATATGTTTTGGGATGCCTGTTTTATTCGTGACATCTTTCGTTTTATAAGTAGCTTCCATGATATTTCCTCCCCAAAAAGTATCGTATATATCATTTCAATCTTTTATGAGGACTTCCTTTGAAAAAGAATGTCGGAAGGCTATTAGTTTTCTACAGCATTAGTGAAAAAATGAAAGTTTTTGGCGGAATGGCAAGGAATAACTAAAATAATGTCTGAAAACATATACAGGAGAAGTTTGTTATAATAACGGAGGAAAAAAGAAACTGGTAGAAACATGGAGGTATACATGAAGCAATTAAAAGGTATTATCATTTCAATTATCGCAATTCTGTCTATTTTAGTAGCAGTTTATGAAGTACTTGTGCCAGAGGAAACAAGTGTAAAGAAAACGAATACGTATGATCAAGTGTTAGAATTTCCGAAAGAACGTTATCCAGAGACAGGAAAACATATTACGGATGCTATAAAAGAAGGGCATTCAGAAGTTTGTACAATCGATCGTGGTGGTGCTGCAGATAGAAGGAAATTGTCGTTAGCACCATATCCTTCAAAAAAAGGGTATGATCGTGATGAATGGCCAATGGCGATGTGCAAGGAAGGCGGAAAAGGAGCACATATTGAATATATAAGTCCGGCGGATAACCGCGGAGCAGGCTCTTGGGTAGGGAATAAGTTAGATAAATATCCAGATGGTACGCGTGTGAAATTTGAAGTGAAGTAGTAGTTGTACATTTCATAATGAAGGAGAACGGGAACTATGGAGTTAACAATTTCTTATTCGCAATTAATGTTGATGAACTATGACGGTGAGCAGCCTTATGTAGACTGGACGGATGAAGATTTTGAAAGAGGTTATGCTGAGGCAGAGGGAACTGTTATTTTTGAAGCACTTTCTGATTATACTTGTGAAGTGAAAGTGACCCCAGGGAAACATATTGAAAAAGAAGAAGTGATTAGAACGATTACGGTTCCTTTTACAGTTGAAAATGAAAGTATCGTTATAACGAGTATTCTTTCAAATAAATTTCAAATACCTATTCCAAATGGTGAGTATACAGTGGTCTTACAAGCAATTCCTCTTGAAGAGCCAACGGATGATGAATTATATAAAATACAATACGAATTCTTTTTTGAAAGTAAAGAATAAAAAATGGGTTATCCTCAATAAGGATAACCCATTTTCGTTATGCGTTTGTTTTTAGCAGGGAGCGAGCATCTTTTGCTGCTTGCACCATGTGCTCTAAAGCTGGAATAACTTCTTCTGTTCTTCTCGTTTTTAAACCACAATCAGGATTAATCCAGAAATATTTAGGATCGCATACTTCTAAAGATTGTTCTACGATTTTATACATTTCATCTTTACTCGGTACACGTGGGCTATGAATATCATATACACCTAGACCGATGCCTTTTTCATATGTTGTATGTTTTAATGTATCAATAAATTCACCGTGACTTCTTGATGTTTCGATAGAAATCACATCTGCATCTAATGCGCGAATCGCATCAACAATATCTTCGAAGTTACTGTAACACATATGAGTATGAATTTGTGTTTCATTTGCTACAGAAGAAGTTGCTAAAAGGAAGGATTGAACTGCCCATGTAATATAAGCGTCCCAATCTTTTTCTTTTAGTGGCATTCCTTCACGAAGTGCTGGCTCATCGACTTGGATTACTCGAATTCCGGAAGATTCAAGTAGTTCAATTTCGTGACGAAGAGCTAATGCAATTTGATACGAAACTTCTTTTCTTGGAATGTCATTTCGAACGAAGGACCAATTTAAAATTGTAACAGGTCCAGTTAACATTCCTTTTACAACTTTCTCTGTTAAGCTTTGTGCATAAACAGTTTCCTTAATAGTCATTCCGTTAATAAAGGCTACATCACCATAAATAACAGGTGGTTTTACGCAGCGGGAACCGTATGATTGTACCCAACCGTTTTTAGTGAATGAGAAACCAGCAAGACGCTCACCGAAATATTCGACCATGTCAGTTCTTTCAAACTCACCATGTACAAGGACATCAAGACCAATTTCTTCTTGGTAACGAATCCATTTTTCTGTCTCTTTTTCAATAAATTTTTCATATTGTTCATTTGAAATAACACCGTTACGCCATTCTTTTCGCGTTTGACGAACTTCAGTTGTTTGCGGGAAGCTACCGATAGTTGTTGTTGGTAACAATGGTAACTCTAGGGCAACTTGTTGTAATTCGTATCGCTTTTCAAATGGAAGAGGACGTGAAAAATCTTCTTCTTTTAGTGCTGTTCGTGCTGCTTTGACATCTTCACGGTTACGTACAGCAGATGAACGAATTGTATGATGTACATTTCGATATGTTTCCAGCTCATTACTAATACTTTCTGTACCTTTAGTGAGAGCAGAATGAATAAGAACTAACTCTTCTAATTTTTGATTTGCAAATGCTAACGCATCAAATAGCTCAGTCGATAAGTGAGTTTCTTCTGTTTTATCGATTGGTGTATGCAATAAGCTACAAGAAGGCTGAACAATGAAGTCTTTCGTTTGGACTTGTTTTTGTAGCGTTGTAAATAACGTAAGAACTTCATCAAGGTCAGCTCTCCAAATGTTACGGCCATCTATACAACCGACAGCTAAAGTTTTATCAGCTGGGAATCCATATTTTGAAATAGCATGTAGATTACCTTCTTTACCATGAACGAAATCTAATCCAATACCGGATACAGGGAATGTAATAATTTCTTCATAGTTTTCTTCTACACTATCAAAATATGTTTGTAAAAGAAGGTTCGCATTTGGAACTTCTTTACGAATAGCTTCATAAATTTCTTTTGCTTGTTGAACTTCTTCTTTCGTTAAAGAAGCGAAAATCGGTTCATCAACTTGAATGACTTGTGCACCAGCTGCATGTAGTTCTGAAAGCAGTTGTACGTATGGTGCAACTAATTGTTTTAAAATCGTAGCGAATTGTTCTTGTGTATAACCTTTAGCTAATTTTAAGAAAGTATATGGTCCTAAAATAACAGGTTTTCCATCTACTCCTAATTCTTGTTTTGCCTCTTCGTATAAGCGAAGTGGACGATTATCTTTTAAAGAGATTTGTAATCCCTCTTCATATTCAGGAACGATATAATGATAGTTTGTGTTAAACCATTTTGTCATTTCAGAAGCTACGTGATCTTTAGAGCCACGCGCCATTGCGAAATATACATCAAGGTAAGATGTAAACTCAGAAAAACGTGATGGGATAAATCCTAGCATATAAGCAGTATCCAAAACGTGATCATAATATGTAAAGTCGCCAATTGGAATGAGTTCAATCCCTTTTTCTTGCTGTACTTTTACGTGTTGAAGGCGAATTTCTTTCATTGTTGTTAAAAATTGTTCTTCATCGATTTTATTGGACCAAAAAGCTTCCAATGTTTTTTTCCACTCTCGTTGTAGTCCGATACGTGGATAACCTAAGTTACTTGTTTGAATTGCCATTTTAAATTCCTCCCTAATTGAAAGTAAGCATTTCCGTTTACTAGGAAATACCTATAACAAAAAGTACAAAGACATAGAAAATAAGCCTTCCTTTTTGTTTTAACACCTCATCATCATCCGTGAATCTATCAGTGTTGTTAAAACAGGCAGGTCTCCTGACTTATGCTTCATATAATTTCGTTCACCTTCCCGTTTTCACAGTGGCACTAAAAAGAAATCTCAGCATTTACAGTGGCGGGACCGTGTTGGAGTTTCACCAAGCTTCCCTTTTAAACACGAAACGAAACTTTCGTGTACCTATTTTCCTTTTGAAAGGAATTTAACAAGCGATATGATATTGAAACAAATTCTAACACAATTTTTGGAATTTTGTCTACTGTTTTAAAATAAGAAAATTCCAAAGTTTTTATTTCTTATTATTCTGACTTTTACATTCTGAAGTAACTAATAATATTACATTATAAAAAGAGAAATTGAGCTATGAAAGAAGTAGGGATGTCTTCTTTCATAGCTCAATTTTCATCTATAGCAACTTCTGAAAGCCGGCCTGCTATAGCATCTTTAAGGAGGGTGTTTAGCCATTGTAGTTCAACTGTAATATGCTCAATTACACTTTGTAAAATATATAGTTGTGCACGTGGAACCTTTCCTTTATTACAATCATATATCGTTTGCATAGTATATAAATATTGAAGAGTATCGTTTTTCTTTTTTTCTAAAATAGGAACTAATTCGTGATCATTGCTAAAGTGAGCGAAAGATAAGGCTGAATAAATAGGTTTATATATTTGGTTTTTTGCTTCGAATTGTTTTAATAGTAAAGTGTGGAATAGTTTTTTGCCTTCTTCTGTTATATGAAAAATCGTTTTGTCAGGTCGATTTGTGTCTCTAATTACATTTGTAATATGAATTGCGCCTTGCTTTTCTAATTGCTCGAAGGCGTAATAAAGTGATCCTTTAGCATATTTAATGTAACAATCCATTTGTCGTTCTTTCATAATATGCTGCACTTCATATGGATGTTTATCTCCTTCGAGTAGCAAGCCGAGAATGACTAATTTCATGCTCATGCTGTCTCAACTCCTGTATATAAAAACTTTATCCGGCATTAACGGGCAGTAAGACACCCATCCAAAAATTCAGCGGAACCAAAGAAGTTAGGTGGGGGGCGGGCTGTCCGTAAAAGCCCGATTGGTTCAATTAATAATCAGTGGGGGATGAACAAAACCGCCACTGATTAAAGATTAACTTTATACATATTATAAACGGCATATCCTTTTTCATAAAGGGATATGCCGCTTCTTTTTTATATTAACTGACTTGCTTTTGTTTTTCTTTCTTTTTAGGGCCTGTAAAGAGGCGTTCATTTCCCATAAGTAAAATACAAATAATACTTAGTACAGCCGGAATAAGTGCCCAGAAGAATGTGTTCGCAATAGATGTAGCGAGAGCTTCTTTAATACCCGCTAATATTTCAGCAGGAATTTTTGCGGTAGCGCCTGGTGATAATAAGAAACTTGTGTCTCCACCTTTTGGAGCTAATTTTGCTAGTTCAGGGGGGAACACAGAGTTTAGTTTATCTGTAAAAATATGATTTTGAATTGTACCGAAAATCGTTACACCAAGAGTCATACCGAGTGATCGGAAGAATGAGTTTGTTGATGTTGCCGAACCACGGTCTCGCATTTCTAATTTGTGAATAGAAGACATACTTAATACTGAGAATGAGAAGCCAACACCAAGCCCAGCGAGAATCATAAATAGTGTTACGAGTAAACGAGGTGTATCCATTGTTAAAGTACTTAATAAATAAATACCAAGAACGAAGAAGACGCCAGATACCATCATAATGTTACGATAGCTTGTTCGAGAAGCTAATTGTCCTCCTGTTTGACTTCCAATTACAGAACCAACCATCATTGGTGTTAAAATTAATCCGGCATTAGAGGCGGAACCTCCAAGAACGCCTTGAATGAAGATTGGAATATAAACTGTACAGATAATAAAAGCGGCACCATAGAAAAAGGCAACTCCTTGACTAGCTGCGAATAAAGGTTTTTTAAATAGATGGAACGAAATAATAGGCTCGGTTGCTTTTCGTTCTACAAAGAAGAAAATAATAAGCGTAATAACTACTGTTGTAAATAAGCCAATAATTACAGTGGAATTCCAGGCATATTCCTTACCACCAAGTTCTAATGCGAACATTAAGCAAACGATACTTATGACAAGTGTAATAGCACCAGCCCAATCAATTTTTTGTTTTCTAAATTCTAGAGACTCACTGTAGTATTTAGTAATGAAGAAAAAGGAGATAAGTCCTAATGGAATATTGATATAGAAGACCCAATGCCAACTTATATAGTCTGTAATATAAGCGCCTAATAAAGGACCGAATACACTAGAGGTCCCGAAAACAGCACCGAATAGTCCTGTCATCTTCCCACGTTTTTCTGGTGGGAAGATATCGTACATAATTGTGAAGGCGATAGGCATAAGGGCACCACCACCGATACCTTGAATAGCTCTATAAATACTTAATTGCTCAATACTTGAAGCTGTTCCGCAGAGCGCAGAACCGAATAAGAAAAGAATGAGGCCACCAATATAAAAACGTTTCCGCCCGTACATATCAGAAAGTTTCCCGAAGATAGGCATCCCTGCCATTGTTGCTACCATATAAGCTGATGTGACCCAAACAAACTTATCAAATCCTCCTAAGTCTCCAACAATTGTTGCCATTGCGGTTGCAACGATTGTATTGTCCATTGCGGCCATTAATATACCAAGCAGTAAACCAGCAACAACAAATTTTGTCTTGTTGGCGTCTTTTTTTAATGGTTGAGTTTCCAAATATAACCCTCCTTTAGAAATAAGTAAACTATATTAAGTTTTGAGTGCAGTGGATAAAAAATTTAAATGTATAGGTGATTTTAATTTCTTTTCCATAAGTGCACTGATATGCCATAAAGAATATTATAGTCAAATTTGACTATAAGGCAAACTTTTTCTTCCGTCAAAATATTCTTTCGTATGAGTAGAGAACGAGTGAGCCATATTGAATATTGCCATAAAGTAAATTGTAAAAAAATTTCATTAAGAACACCTTCTGTTAATAGATGAAAAATGGTTTTTTCTTCATATTGTCGAATAGGATAAAAGGAAGAGAAATATTAAACATTGCTTGTAGTAAGCTTTAGTAATTTGGGGAATTCATTGTGTGTATGATACATCTGAAATGAGGTGAATATATATTATGAAAATATGGGGACGAATTTCGGATACAGGAAAGTATTCAATACCGCTACAACCAGTATTGTGGATTGACGGATCGAAAAAGGAAAATGAATTTCCTCAAGTAGCCGTTACATTAAAAATTGGTAGTATGTATACAGAACAATTTTCGTATGAATTGACCTACGATGTAAACGACATACTTATTATGAGAATTGAAGTGGAAAATAAAGGGGTAGAAATGATTTCGAGAGTTGTTGTAAGTCATATGATTCGAGATTACTTTGCTTATATTCCTAATTCTTTAAAAGTTGATAAGGGGATAAGTGAGTTTTTATTCCAGCTTGTAAGGTGGCGAATTGATGATTTGTTACCGAATGAAAAGGTGGAACTACGTTGTAAAATAAAAGCTAATAAAGATAAAGCTCTTAAACAAGCATTCTTTCAGGCTACATATACATTTCAAGATAAAGAGATATCATATGGTCCACTGCAAACAAATGAAGTTGTTGTGCGTCAATAATAAAAAGGAACCTGTACAAAAGGTTCCTTTTTTTAGTGAAGGTTGTGTTTTTTGAGTATTTTCTTTTGCTCCATTCCTTTTTTTCCTACATAGTTATTTTTGTAGCCAAAGTATAGAATAAATAAAAATGAAACAACATTAACAATAGCGTCAATTTGATCGTTTGTAATAAAGTGTATGCCGAAAGAGGTAAATAATAATTTTAATGATAATAGAAAACCAGCTAGTAACCGCATAGCATCTGATAGATTCTCTTTTTGTAGCATATAGATTACTCCTTTCTATAAAAGTTATATATTATATATATGAAATAGAGTAGAAAAGGTATACAAGCTTAAGCAGAAATGTACATTGGATATGTACATTTTTTATTTGGTAGAAAAACATTATTGATATAGAAACATATATTGGTATAAAAGGGGGAGAAGTATGAAACATAAAGGGAAAATTAGTGGATTATTACTTGGAAATACAGTGGCAGTTACAGAATGGATTGCACTTCAGGATGTAATTGCAAAACTGGATTCACGATCATTTTATACCGTCTTTATTATTTATATATTGCAAATGATACTAAGTTATTATTTTGGACATTGGTACGATAAAAGAGCGAACAAGCGTATGAATGAAGAAGTAGGAGGAATGGCAAGCAACGATTTTGTTGTTGATTTTTTTGGGAAAGTAGCCGCTTTATCTGAAAGAGCTTCCCGTAATATTACAGTTTACATTCTTTCTGTAAAAGAATGGGAAGGATTAAAAGACACGTTGCAAGAAAAAAAATTGGGAGTGTTAGTACAAAAATTAGAGAGTACCATTGTAAAGTCAATTCGGAAGGGAGATGTTGTTACAAAGTGGGATGAAAATAAGTATGTTATTGTAGCAATTGATAATGGTCATGAAACATCAACAATAACAAACAGATTAATGAAAAATATTGAAAGTGAAATAGAAGGTGATTTACTCAGTGTCACTCTTTTATTTGGAGCAGCTAGCTATCCAGTAGAAGGAAAAACGTTTGAAGAACTGTTGAGAAAGTCGCAAAATCAATTGTACCAGTATAGAAATTTGCAAGAAAATGAGTGAAGCTTTGATTTGAAGATATTTGATAGGAAGAAGTTTTATTTGTAACATTTTTTTGACTTTTATTACAAAAAAACGCTGCGTTTGTAATAAAAGTCTTTAAAAATATATGAAATAAGCATATAATTATGATGGTAGTGTCAATGCAATTTGCACAATGTGTTTTATTTTAAAAGTGTAGAGGAAAGCAAGCTCTACACTTTTCCTTTTTAGGAAATGAAAAGAATATTTGTAAGTTGTTGCGAGATATCGATTGTACTGTGTAAAATGAACAAAGAGATTATTTGATAGAAAGCTGGAAAGGGAATGATAGACGTGAGAGCGGAACAATCACCTTTTATCAGGTGAACTATTATAGTCTTATTAAGACTGAGGTGAAATTCTGTGGCCATTAAGGTAATACATAGTGTGAACAGATTTTAAAGAACACGAAGTACTATACTTAAAGATGGATATGGAACTGCTAAATACTTCAAAAAGAATAATGTAATATTAAGTAATAATTTGTACAAACAATATTAATGATCTTCGTAAAAAAGATGCGAGTGTATAGAACAATTACATATTTTATAACTTTTTTATATTACACGATGGTCGTTTATAAGTAGGAGGAAGAGATGTTGAAATATAGTAAATTAGCAATTATAACTGCATTATCAATGACTTTATTAGCCGGTTGTTTTGGACCGAAACCAGAAGAAGAATTATATGTAGCGTTTGAAAACGCTGCTAAACAAGAAAAAACAATGTTTGAAGATGCAAAAAAACTTGAGACTTTAGAGAAAGAAGGACAAGAATTATATAACCAGATTGTGCAAGAAGGAAAAGATAATAATCAAACTGTTAAAGAAAAACTGAATCAAGCAGCAAAGAATACAACTGAACGAGAAAAAGTACTTACAAAAGAAAAAGAGGCCTTAAATAAAGCGCAAGAAGAAGTGAAGTCAGCTGATAAGTATGTGAAGAAAATTGAAGATAATAAGTTGAAAGATCAAGCTGATAAAGTGAAAAGCATGTATGAGAAACGACACGATTCATTTAATAAAATGTATGACAGCTATAATAAATCTTTAAAACAAGAAAAAGAGTTATATACAATGTTACAAGATAAAGGTACTAAATTAAAAGATATTAGTGAAAAAGTAAAAGTAGTAAATCAATCTTATAAGGATATTGAGTCAGAAAAAGATAAATTTAATGAATTCACAAAGTCTTATAATACAGAAAAAGTAGCTTTTTATAAACAAGCAAATATTAAAATTAAAGAAGAGAAAAAATAAAACAGTTTGGCCTACACTTGGCCAAACTGTTTTATTTTTTTGTATAAGTACGACTATACCATGGAACCGGTTCACTTAATTTTTTTTCTTGTTTCAATGCTTCAGGCCCAATATAATCTTGAAGTGTTTTTTTTGCTACTGTTAAAGATAAGGTTGTTTTCGGATTTCGATAGGAGGATTCAAGATGACCAAGATGCGGTAGAATTCGAAAATCTTCTTTCGTAGGAGGGATGTGGAAAAAATAATCGCCTAAACGTATAAGGACATCAGATTGTTGTTGGCTAAAACGTGGGTTTCTAGAAAAGTGTAATCCTTCTTTAATTGCTTTTTTTTCGGCAATCAAACGCTCTAAAGCTGTCTTTTTTAACCAGTATAAATATTTAGGATTAGTAGCTGCTTTAGCATGACGATTCACAACGAAAATAGATTGAGCTAGTCGATTAATAGAATGTTGGTTTTGTAATTGAGATTGTGGTTGTGAAGGTTTCATATTGAATCTCCTTTCAATTTTTCATTATTATAGCATAAATAAAATAGGTTTTTATTATATGCAAAAAGTGATTGTATATATTTTCAATATTAAAGCAATATTGTTACAAAAAACAACTATTTTGTATAATAGTAATAGAATATGTTTTTGAAATTTGATAATGAAAGAGTGAGAAGTTTGAAAGAAATATTAAAACAACAGTATGCCATTATAGATATTGGATCTAATACAATGCGTTTAGTTATTTATGAAAAGCAAAATGGAGGTTTTTATAAAGAGATTGAAAATACGAAAGTGGTTGCTAGGTTAAGGAATTACTTAATTGATGGTGTGTTGAATGAAGAGGGAATAGAAGTATTATTACAGACATTATTTCAATTTCAAGAAAGTACAAGGTTCCATCAGTTGCATCATGTACTTTGTGTTGCAACAGCAACAATTAGACAGTCTGAGAATCAAGAGGAAATTAAAAAGCTTATTGAAGGACAAACGGACTTTACTCTTAGAGTATTATCAGAATATGAGGAAGCGCGTTACGGATACTTGGCGGTTATGAATTCTACATCGTTTTCAGAAGGAATAACGGTAGATATTGGTGGGGGAAGTACGGAAGTTACATACTTTAGAAATAGAGAGATTTTAGAGTACCATAGTTTTCCTTTTGGGGCACTTTCTTTAAAGCAACAATTTATTAAAGGTGATATTCCTACTAAAGATGAGTTAGAGGGAATGCAACAGTATTTAGAATTTCAATTTCAAACGTTACCATGGTTCATCAATAAGAAATTGCCTCTTATTGCAATTGGTGGTAGTGCGAGGAACTTAGTAAAAATCCATCAAAATTTAATATGTTATCCTATAGCAGGATTACATTTATACAAGATGAAAGAAGAAGATATTGAAAATGTAAAAGATGAGTTGGAAAAATTGTCGTTCATAGAACTTCAGAAATTGGAAGGATTGGCAAAAGATCGAGCGGATACGATTATTCCAGCGGTTGAAGTATTTCATACACTTGTTAATGTTATAGAGGCACCGGCATTTGTATTAAGTAGAAAAGGATTAAGAGAAGGTGTTTTCTATGAAGAGTTGACAAAAAATTTGGGGATTTCATATTATCCGAACGTAGTTGAAGAAAGTTTGCATTTACTATCACATGAATACGAAATGGACATGGAATTTGTTATTCAACTTATTAAACATGGAAGACTAATTTGCAAACAACTTGAGGAAATAGGGCTTATTTCTATGTCAGTAAAAGACTGGGAAGTATTCCATCAAGCAGCGAAAGTATTTAATATAGGCAAATATATAGACGAAGAAGCGAGCCGTTTACATACGTTTTATTTATTGGCGAATAAGACAATTGATGGCATGATGCATAAAGATAGAGTGAGGTTAGCGCTTATTGCATCTTATAAATCAAAAATGCTATTTAAACAACATTTATCTCCATTTGAAGGTTGGTTTGATAAAAGTGAACAAAAAAAAATCCGCCTATTAGGAGCTGTTTTACAATTTTCAGCTGCTTTAAATGCAAGGCAACGATCGCTTGTTGAAACCATATCTATAACAGAAAGCAAAGAGGCATTAACGTTTAAAGTTTTATGTGAACAGTCTGCATTAGCAGAAAAAGTGCAAGCTGAAAAACAAAAAAAACAGTTAGAAAGAGTATTAAAAACGAATATTAACTTGTTATTTGAACTAAAACATTAGGTCGTACGGATGTCTTTACGAAAAATTTACACTTTGTAATATTGTAATTTGATAAAATAAAATTAACTAAATTATAGTAAAAAAGTTTCAAGGGGAAGTGTGAAGAGAATGGAATTATCGAAGGGGAATGCAGTAAATTTAAATGATACAGCTTATTACAATAATCGAGAGTTAAGCTGGCTAGCATTTAATGAACGTGTACTACAAGAAGCGCAAGATGGAAAAAATCCACTTTTGGAAAGATTGAAATTTATTAGTATTTTTAGTTCGAATTTAGATGAATTCTTTATGGTACGTGTAGCGGGATTAAAGGATCAAGTGAGTGCTGGATTTAATCAGCCAGAAAATAAAGCTGGCTTAACACCAAAAAAGCAACTAAATAAAATTGCGATAAAAGCCCATGAACTAATGACAGTACAATATGATACATTTAAAAATTATGTATTGCCAGCGCTTGAGTTAGAGGGAATTGAACGTTTAACATTCCATGATTTGACGAAAGAGCAGCGAGAATTTATAGAAGAGTATTTTGATGAGCAAATTTTTCCGGTGTTAACCCCTGTAGCTATTGATGCATATCGCCCATTTCCAATGTTATTAAATAAAAGTTTGAATTTAGCTACTCTTTTATATGATGAGAAGCAAGCGGAGGAAGAGAATCGGACGAAGCTAGGAATTGTACAAGTTCCTTCATTACTTGAGCGCTTCATATTTTTACCGAGCGAAGGGCAAAAGCATAAATTTATTTTATTAGAAGACGTAATTAGTAGCTTTACTCATAAATTATTTACGGGATATACAGTATCATCTGTTACTCGTTTCCGTATTACACGCAATGCAGATTTAACGATTCATGAAGAAGGTGCGAGAGATTTATTAAAGGTAATTGAAAAAGAATTAAAAAAACGTAAGTGGGGGGGGGCTGTACGTTTAGAAGTTGGGAAAGAACACATTGATGAAAGAGTATTAGCGTTATTATATGAGGTTCTGGAAGTAAAAGATGAAGATGTATATATAATGGATGGGCCATTAGATTTAACATGTTTGTTTTCTTTATATAAAAAACTAGCTCCTTTATATGAACATCTTGTATATCCGGCTCTTATTCCGCAACCGCCTCAAGATTTAGGTGATGAAGAAGATGTATTTGAAAAAGCAATTGAGCATGATATTTTATTACATCATCCTTTTGAATCATTTCAGCCGGTAGTTGATTTTGTCCGTGATGCGGCAGACGATCCGAATGTACTTGCGATTAAACAAACGTTATATCGAGTAAGTGGTGATTCACCAATTATTCAGGCGTTAAAGATAGCGGCTGAAAAGGGAAAACAAGTGACGGTATTAGTTGAATTAAAGGCAAGATTTGATGAAGAAAACAATGTTCATTGGGCTAAAGAATTGGAACAGGCAGGCTGTCATGTTATTTACGGTGTAAGTCACTTGAAAACACATAGTAAAATTACGTTAGTTGTAAGAAGAAAAAACGGAAAAATTGAAAGGTTCGTACATCTTGGAACTGGAAACTATAATGATGCAACAGCGAAGTTATATACTGATTTTGGATATATTACATCAAGAAAAGACTTTGGGGTTGATGCAACCAATTTCTTTAATTATTTAAGTGGTTATACAACAAAGCCACATTTTCATCATTTATCTGTTGCTCCATTTGATATAAGAGAACAATTTATGGATTTAATAGATGAAGAAATCCGTTATCATAGGCAATATGGAAATGGATATATTATCGCTAAGATGAATTCATTAACAGATAAACCATTAATTAAAAAAATGTACGAAGCATCACAAGCTGGAGTAAAGGTAGAGCTCATTGTTCGAGGAACATGTTGCCTACGACCTGGTATTCTAAATGTAAGTGAAAATATTCGTGTAGTTAGTGTTGTTGGAAGATATTTAGAACATAGCCGTATTTATTATTTCCATCATAATGGGGAGGAGAAAATATATTTATCTTCAGCTGATTGGATGACGCGAAATATGGAGAAGCGAGTGGAAATATCTTTTCCCATATTAGATATTGAAATGAAGGCACGAATTAAGGCGATTTTACAGCTTACATTAGCTGATAATGTGAAAACACGGGAACAAAATAAAGATGGTGATTACTATTATGTTATTAATGGTAGTACAGAAGAAATTGATAGCCAAGTGAAGTTGTTTAAGATGGCGTATCAAAATACAGATGCTGAATAATGAAAAAAGTAAAAACCTCTTATGTCTATAAGAGGTTTTTACTTTTTTCTACTCATATGCTCCCAAAATGGGAGGATGAGTAGAAACAATAGTTTTATTATAAGCGTGTAATAAGGTGGCTCGTTGAGAGAATAACATTTGAAAGAATCGTTATTTTAACTTAGTAATAGTATGGTTGTTGACATGGTCCACCGTAACAAGGATAAGGTGCTGGCGGCGGGAAAGGTGGTGGATAAGGTGGGTAAAATGGTCGAGGGCCGAAAGCTAATGCTCCGCCGAGTAATCCACCAGCAATTCCAGCTAGAAAGGGAACGCCAAAAAACGGGAAGAAGCGTGAGTCGCCTACTGGACCAATAGGTGCTGAACGGACTGGGATTGGTTGATAATATGGATACATGAACATACCTCCTTTATTGGACTCACTTTCATCATATGGTAAATGAAACGTGGATGAGCGCGTACAAGAAAGGATATGCAAGAAAATAGGCGAATTATTACGAATGTTGGAGTGTAAAAAGTGTAATTTCAGGTTTTGACATAAAACGGAATGGAACACGTGTTCTTCCTAGACCTCGATTAACATAGAGAGTTAAATCTTGAATTGTATAGAAGCCTTCAATATAGTCTTTGGCGAGTGATGGTGTAATAATAGCTCCTAAAAAAGGAATTTGTACTTGTCCGCCGTGGCTATGACCAGAAAGTTGCAAGTTGATTGGATATCTGGAAACTTGGGGCGCGATATCTGGTTCGTGAACAAGAACAATGTTATAAGTATTTTGTCGTGCATGCTCTAATGTTTTCTCTATTTTGGGTTTGCCTAGTAGTATATCATCGAGACCGAAAATAGAAATCTCACTATTATCCATTAGACGAATTCTTTTTTCATTATTTAGCAATAGTTCAAATCCAGATTCACGCATGATGTGCTCATAGTATTCAGTTCCATATCCACCGTGATCATGGTTACCATAAATAGCGAATTTACCGAAGGGGGCTTGTATATTTTTTAAAATGGATGCAACGAAAGGAGTGTCAGTATACGTTTGGTAATTATCAATGAGATCTCCAGTAAAAAGGACAATATCTGGATTTACAGCATTAATTTTAGAAACAACTTGAGATAAATGTTGAAGCGAGAAATAGTATCCAAGATGCAAATCGCTGAATTGAAGAATTTTCATACCATGAAAACTTTTTGGGATGAGTTGTGATTTTAATGTGTGCTGTGTAAAAGAAATGAAATGGGGTTCTATATATTTAGCATAGTAGTATCCAATGCCACTGGTTATAAATGAATAGAGACAAGTGCGCATACCAATTTTTAGAAAATTTCTTCTTGTAATGTGCTTCATAAAAATATGAGTATACCTCAATGTTTTTATTCCATTTATAGGCTACTCGAATCTCCTTTCAGTTTATTTAAAATATACTTTACATAATAAAAATTTAGTATAGATTACGAAAAAAAATGAATGAAAAGAAAATTCTTTACATTAAAATATCAGAAAAGTTTAAAAATATAAAGATTTCTATTAAATAAAGTGATAAAATGAATGTGTATTCATTTTTTGGAGGGGATGTATGTGAAAGAAAAGGTAGTTATTATAACAGGTGGATCGAGTGGAATGGGAAAAGGAATGGCGACTCGTTTTGCAAAAGAAGGGGCACGAGTTGTTATTACAGGACGTACAAAGGAAAAACTAGAGGAAACAAAGTTGGAAATTGAACAATTTCCGGGGCAAGTATTACCTGTACAAATGGATGTAAGAAATACGGATGACATTCAGAAAATGATTGAACAGATTGATGAGAAGTTTGGTCGAATTGATGTTTTAATAAATAATGCAGCTGGAAACTTTATTTGTCCAGCAGAAGATTTATCTGTGAATGGTTGGAATTCAGTCATTAATATTGTGTTAAACGGTACATTTTACTGTAGCCATGCTGTCGGAAAATATTGGATTGAAAAAGGTATAAAAGGGAATATCATTAACATGGTAGCAACATATGCATGGGATGCAGGTCCAGGAGTTATTCATTCGGCTGCAGCGAAGGCAGGGGTATTAGCGATGACGAAGACGCTCGCTGTTGAGTGGGGACGTAAATATGGAATACGAGTTAACGCTATCGCGCCAGGACCAATTGAACGTACGGGCGGTGCTGATAAATTATGGATTTCAGAAGAAATGGCTAAGCGTACGATACAAAGTGTTCCGCTTGGAAGGCTGGGTACGCCAGAAGAAATCGCTGGTCTAGCTTATTATTTATGCTCAGATGAAGCTGCGTACATAAATGGAACTTGCATGACAATGGATGGAGGACAACATTTACATCAATATCCATTTTAAAAGGGATAAAAAAATGAATGTTTGATTCATTTTTTTATGGTTAAATGTGACGGAATTGTGACATATGAAAGAAAAGTGTTTACAAGAGGTCATATATACGTTATATTTAAGACCTCTTTTTTCTTCATAGTAGAATTGCTAATTCCCCTTAGCATTTTACCCCTCTAATCCCTTCAGGAAAACTGAAGGGATTTTTTATTATTTTTCCGTAAATATCATGTTATAATTTTTGAAAAGTAAAGGGAGGGAAGCACGTTGATAGATGCATTAGATGTAATGAGTAACTTGGATAAAGTCCTTCCTTATTATCAAGCTATTTTTAGTGCTGATGAGCATACTGTAATTGGATATGAAGTAGTAGGACGTATTCAAACAGAAGAGGGCATACAAAGTTTAGCTTCTTTCTTTCACGATGATTCGATTCCAAGTGAATTTCAACTGGAAGCGGATAATATTATAGTAGAAAAAGCTTTAAATCGTTATTTAGAAAGCGATCAAAAATTATTATTATTTATACATCGGAATGCTAATGTATTAATGAATGATGATGATGAAAGCTTGCTTCAACTTTTATTGAGGTATGAAGAACAAGGTTTAAATTTAAAACAAATTGTTTTAGAGATTACAGAACATGAATGTAAAGAAGATATAGAGCAATTTAATCATTTGCTTATGTATTATCGTACATATGGTATTCAAATTTCGATTAATAAAGTCGGAACGGGCACAAGTAATTTAGAGCGTATTAGCGTGTTAGCACCTGATATTTTAAAAGTAGATTTAACGAATTTAAGGCAAACAGCACTTTTACAATCTTATCAAGATATTTTATATTCTTTATCATTACTTGCTAGAAGAATTGGTGCAACTTTGTTATATGAAGAAATAGATGCTTTTTATCAACTGCAATATGCTTGGAAGAACGGCGGAAGATATTATCAAGGTAATTATTTGAAAGAATGTTTACCTGATTTTATTGAAACGAATGTTTTGAAAGAGCGACTTGGTAATGAATGTCATCAGTTTATTCAGCATGAAAAGAAGAAGTTACAAAAAATTTATAATTTGACAGAGATGTTACGCGATCGCATTGGCGATGTTTTATCAAAACAAAAAAAGAATGAAGATATAAATGATTGGTTATTACAATTTAGTCAAAGTGTATCACAGTGTAGTTTTCGTATATTTATTTGTAATGAAGATGGTTTCCAACAATCAGGAAATGTTATGAAAAAAGATGGAGAATGGATTGTGATGCCGGATTATTATATGAAGAACTGGAGTTGGCGCCCGTATTTTCTCGAGAATATCATGAAAATGCGTTTTGAGAATAAGGCAAGGCTTTCAGATTTATATGCAGATATCGAAACGGGCGAAATGGTACGAACATTTTCTTTCCCAATAGATGATGACAACTTTTTATTTATAGATTTATCTTATGAATATTTATATGAAGAAGATGTTTTATTTTAATGCACGAAGAGATTCGTGCATTTTTTGTTTGTTTTTATCATAAATTGGTAATAGTGAAAATGGTGATGAAAATGCTGTCTATCGTTGTAAAGATTTTACGAACGAAATCTGTCCTTTCTTTGCATAATCATTGTTACAATGAATACTACAAAGACAAGTTCTTTTAAAAGGAAGGTGAAAAAATGAGGAAATATGGAATATGGCTTGTTCTATTTGTATGTGTTGCCTTTCTAGTTGGTTATAGTGTTACGACTGTTTTAGGGAAAGAGGAAGTGAAAGTTGATCGGAAAGAAGTATTTACAACGATACAAAAAGGCTATGAAACCCAGTTTTCAATTCGTGGGAAGCATTTGCCGATGAATAAGATGATAGAGACGTTATCACCGTATTTTACAGATAATTTCCTTCAAGTGTTTACAGATGAAAATAGCAGAAGTGATAAACAAAGTGGTGAATATTTACTTCCGGCAAAAGAAGCACCGTTTTCTTTTAATTCAGAAACGAAAATATCGTATGATGAAGAACATAAAAATTTATATGTATATGAGCGGACAAAAAGTGGACAATATCAAATTGTAACATTGAAAAGGGATCAAGATAAATGGAAGTTAGCAGGATATCATGAAAGTCAGGAACTCTTAACTGAAATAAAAAGGTTGCAACAATTATAAAGTGAAACTTTTAATCAGTGGGAGGGATTACTAGCCCATCTAACTCCTTTGCTTTAGCTAAATTTTTGGGGTTTTACTACCTACAAATAGCGGGATAAGAATAGGAATAGGTATTTACCTATTCCTATTCTATATTGAGTAGTTTTTGTAACTTTTCAATTTGAAAACCTGCAACTACTTCGCCATCAATTACGACTGTTGGAGTTGAATAAGAATCATAGTCGTTTAAAAGACGATTGCGAGCAGCAGCGTCTTTTTTTACGTCAAATTCTTCATATGCAACGTTATTATGCTTCAAAAATTCTTTAACAATAACACATGGCGGACAATCAGGTTGTGTATAAACCTCAATTTTTTTCATTGTAATTCCTCCTTTTTTCTGTTTTTTATTATATTCTTCCAGTATAAAAACCGCAATAAAGAAGGGGAAATATGTTCTTTCTGTTTTTTCCTTCGCATTTCGACAAATTTTTAGTTGAGTTTCTGGCCAATAACCTTTATCCTAGAGTGTGGAACATTTTTTCTGTTATGACGGATAGAATGAGTATAGCTGTAAAACCTATTGGTAGGAAGATCAGAGAAAGGAGAGATTTCATGTCTCTACTCCAAGGAATTTTAACTCGACTTGTTAGTCTACAAGAACAAGCTGAAAGCGGTGAAGTAGCACAACGCTATTTTGAAGTGAACGGTGAGCGCAAATGTAGCGTGAAATTTTTCGATAAAAGTGAAATGTATGAGTTAGAAGTGTATCAACAAGGTGAAAAACCTCAAGTGTACCAATTCGATAATATCGACATGGTTGCAATTGAGATTTACGATATCATTTCTTGATACATATAAAAAAGGTACTGCCATATGGCAGTACCTTTTTTAGTTCTATTACTTTCCAGCGTAATGTATAGAATTTTTTTATTTTTCCTACAATGGTATTAAAATGAAAATTTAATCTGTGTAAGTTTGCCTATCCATGTGGATAAGTAGTCCCGCCAACCGGATGAATATGTGAAGCTAAACTTCTCACAATTGCTGGGTTCTGCAAATAGTGGGAGAAATATAACTAGGAGGTTATCGTATGGAACATTTACCAGTTGTGATTTGTCCTAATTGTCAAAGCTCTGCTGAGATTACTCATGTATTAACGGCTCAATCTAATCAAAATGTAATTTATACGTGCCAAGTTTGTCACTTTGTAATTCGAAATATTGAAACGAATAAAGGATAGGAAGTTATAATTTTAGTTTTTGTCCCATACAATGAGAATACGAAAAGTCTGTCTAATTGAAAGGACGTGACTCTGTGGACGGTGCACATAAATTTTACAATGTTTCAGAGAGACATTTAAATTTTGATATGGTCTTTAGCCGTATTTGTAGTTTCATTGAAAAGGATCCACGAAATTTATATCGATTATCCATTGGGACAGACTCGCAAGCACATCAAAAGGATACGAGGTTTATTACAGCAATCCATATTCATCGTGTTGGAAAAGGTGCCTGGGGTTGTTTACACCATAGATCAGTAAAAGATAAGCCAGCAACCTTACGTGAGAAAATATATTTAGAAACGCAGTTTAGTCAAGAAATCGCATGTCTATTTACACCTACTCATATACAAACAATATGGGAGTTATTGCATCCTTATGCTCAAGATGGGGCTGGATTCATAATGGAAATTCATTTAGACATTGGGAATGATGGTTTAACAAAGGAATTTATTTTAGATATGACAGAAAAAATTCGAGCGATGGGATTAACTGCAAAAATTAAGCCGGATGCTTATGCGGCGTTTAGCTATGCAAATCGATATACGAAATGACTTTTTGTATGTTTACAATTGCTACATATCTTTTGGTAAAAACTGAATATTACATCTATTAAATAGGTTAAATTTTTTATATAATAAGAGTAACGATGCGATTGTAAGGAGAGGGGTATATGCAAAGGGAAGTTGTTTTAACGAAGGAAGAAGAAAGTTTACTACTAGATATTTTATTTCAGCAAAATTATGCAAGTGAAATTTTAGCTGTGGAACTTACAGATATTGAGAATGGTTTGAAACAGACGGATGTGATGCAATATAAAAAAATCACAAGGTTATTTTACAGATTAAAAAATAAAGGGTATTAAGCGCTACCGGAATGGTAGTCTTTTTTTTGTGCTGTATGCTAAAATAGCTGTGTGATTGTATTTTTATTGAAATAAATTTAGGACAAAATAATAATATGAAAACGCTGTCATAAAATGTGAATAGAGTTATGAACATAAGCAGGAAAAAGGGAAAATGGGGGATGTAATATGATTAGTATTCCGAAAGACGAATTTCAACAAATTCTTGTGAAGGATTTAATGATTTCATCGGAAAAAGTAGCTCATGTCCAAATTGGAAATGGTTTAGAACATGCTTTACTCGTTCTTGTGAAATCTGGATATTCGGCGATACCTGTCTTAGATCCAATGTATAAATTACATGGTTTGATTAGTACTGCCATGATATTAGATGGTATGTTAGGATTAGAGCGTATTGAGTTTGAAAGACTTGATGATATGAAAGTAGAGCAGGTGATGAAGGAAGATATACCTTTTCTTAAATTAGAAGATTCATTTGCAAAAGCTTTAGAAATGACAATTGATCATCCTTTTATTTGTGCTGTTAATGAAGAAGGCTATTTTGAGGGGATTTTAACACGTCGTGCTATTTTAAAATTGTTGAATAAGAAAGTAAGGCAACATAATCGATAACGTGAGAAAAGTGACTTCATAGAAACGAAGAAGTCACTTTTTTTCGTGCATATCACTTGTGTATGTATTATATTTAAAAAGACATAAAACATAAGGAAAGTTTGCGCTGGAAAATTGTATTTTCTGAATGAAAGCTTGTTGAAATAAGGTGTATGGAAGCTAAGGAAAGAGGGAGAAAGTTGCAAATTGATGATTTTCAAATGATGGTTGTGTTAGCTCAGGAATCAAATATGAGAAAAGCGGCGGAACGTTTATTTGTTTCCCAACCTGCGCTGAGTCAACGATTACAATCTATGGAGAAACAATGGGGAATGAAGTTTTTTATTCGCTCACAAAAAGGATTGACAATTACACCTGAAGGGGAAAAAGTTGCAAATTATGCCAAAGAAATGTTGCAAAAGGAAGAGGATATAAAAAGTGAGCTAGCTGTTTTTAGAACGGAAACTCATGGAACGTTAAAAATAGCTGTTGCATCAGTTATTGGTCAATATTGGCTTCCTCCTGTTTTGAAAAAGTTTGTGCATAAATATCCTTCTGTAAAGATATCGCTGTTTACTGGATGGAGTAGTGAAGTGCAAAAGCAGTTTTATGAAGGAGACGTTCATGTTGCTATACTGAGGGGAACACAAGAATATAAAGGTCAAAAGCAAAAATTATTTGAAGATGAACTGTATTTAGTTGATAAAGAAATAAAAGATATTTCGATGCTAAAAGAAACAAATAGGCCGTTCATTCAATTTAAAAGTGACTCGACTTATTATGGACAAATACAAAATTGGTGGTATGGTTTATTTTCTAATCCGCCTAAGCGAACGATTGTAGTTGACCAAATTGAAACATGCAAACAACTTGTTTTAAATGGTATAGGTTATGCCCTTTTACCTTCTACTGTTTTAAAGGAAGTACAGGAAAATATGTATAAAACACCTGTTCAATTGACGAGAGAAACATGGTTGTTAACAAGTGACTCAGCAAGGCAGTTGAAGCAAGTACAAGCATTTTTAGAAATTATAGAAGAAATTCAAAGGGAAAAATAAGATTATTATCTTGCTACTCGCTCTTTCGTTTGGTAGAGTAACATTATAAATGGATTTAGGAGGCAACAAGAATGAAAATGATGGACGCTAACGAAATTATTTCGTTTATTCAAAAAAGTGAAAAGAAAACTCCTGTAAAGGTATACATAAAAGGGGATTTAAAAGAAGTAACATTCCCTGAAACAGTACAAGCATTTGTGAATAAAAAATCAGGTGTATTATTCGGAGAATGGTCTGAAATTAAGACAATTCTTGATGAGAATAATAAGCACATCGTTGACTACGTTGTAGAAAACGATCGTCGTAATTCTGCAATCCCAATGCTTGATTTAAAAGGTATTAAAGCTCGCATCGAGCCCGGTGCTATTATTCGTGACCATGTTGAAATTGGTGACAACGCTGTAATTATGATGAATGCAACAATTAACATTGGTGCTGTAATTGGTGAAGGTTCTATGATCGACATGAACGCAGTACTTGGTGGACGTGCAACAGTCGGTAAAAACTGTCACGTAGGTGCAGGTGCTGTACTTGCAGGTGTTATTGAGCCACCTTCTGCAAAACCAGTTATCGTTGAAGATGATGTAGTAATCGGTGCAAACGTAGTTGTTTTAGAGGGTGTTACAGTAGGTAAAGGTGCAGTTGTAGCAGCGGGAGCTGTTGTAACAGAAGATGTGCCTCCATACACAGTTGTTGCAGGTACTCCAGCACGTGTAATTAAAGAAATTGATGAGAAGACAAAAGCAAAAACAGAAATTAAACAAGAGCTTCGTCAATTAAACCCAGAGAAATAAAAAGAAAAAAAAGCGTAAGAGCGTAAATGGGCTCTTACGCTTTTTATAGATAGAGGTGCAAAAATGACAGTAAGCAAATTTGTCCAAATTCGTAGAGATCTACATAGAATTCCAGAAATCGGATTTAAGGAATGGAAAACACAACAGTATATTTTAGATTATATAGGAACGCTTTCTCATGAATTTGTGGAAGTGAAGACATGGAAAACGGGTGTAATCGTTAAAGTAAATGGAAAAAATCCAGAAAAAATAATAGGTTATCGTGCAGATATAGACGGTTTACCAATTACAGAGGAAACTGGATATGAGTTTGCTTCTATTCATGAAGGAATGATGCATGCATGTGGCCATGATGTACATACAACAATCGGTTTAGGCCTTCTAACGAAAGCTGTGAGCGAAAGAATAGATGATGACCTTGTATTTCTATTCCAGCCAGCAGAAGAAGGACCAGGCGGTGCTCTTCCTATGTTAGAAAGTGAAGAGTTAAAAGAATGGAAACCAAATATAATTCTTGGTCTTCATATTGCACCAGAATACGCTGTAGGGACAATTGCAACGAAAGAAGGACTGTTATTTGCCAATACTTCAGAATTATATATCGATTTAAAAGGGAAAGGTGGCCATGCTGCCTATCCGCATACTGCAAATGATATGATTGTTGCAGCGAGTCATCTTGTTACACAGCTTCAATCCGTTATTAGTCGCAATGTAAATCCTCTTGATAGTGCAGTAATTACAATCGGAAAAATTACAGGTGGTACGGTTCAAAATATTATTGCAGAAAAATCTCGTTTAGAAGGAACGATTCGAACATTATCAGTAGAATCAATGAAGCGTGTGAAAAGCAGAATTGAGGCAATTGTTGCAGGTATCGAAGCTTCTTTCCAGTGTGAGGCGATTATAGATTACGGAGCAATGTATCATCAAGTATATAACCATGAAGAGTTAACGAGAGAGTTTATGCAATTTGTACATAAACAAACAGATATGAATGTTATTACATGTACTGAGGCAATGACAGGTGAAGATTTTGGTTATATGCTTCGAGAAATCCCTGGATTTATGTTTTGGCTTGGAGTAAATTCAGAATATGGTTTACATCATGCGAAATTAAAGCCAGACGAAGAAGTGATTGAAAAGGCAATTACATTTTTAAGCCAATATGTAAAGTGGAAAGGGAATAGAAAATAAAACTTCCGCTTTCTTGAAGTTTCCAAAAAAAATTTTGTTCTGAGGTGTAAGTAACGTTCGTATAGATTGGTTTTAGGCGTTTACATACAAATGAAAGAATAAAGTTAATTGGACTGTTTTAATAATGAGCAGGGGGTTTTTAGCCACTGCTCATTATTAATTATTTGACTAACTTATATATGTTTACTTTTAGTATGAAAAGTGTGTAAAATCAATGTGAAACATAGAAAAAAGGGTGGGGAATTACGTGCAAATTAGCAGTGCGATTTTATGTTTCGTCTTATATGCGTATGTTATTATTGCGGCGGTTTATTTTGGGATAAGTTTTTATGCCTATCGTCTAGTAGATAATAATGAATATGACGAAACATACAAATGGGTGAAGAGATATTTATCACCTGTACTAGAAATTATGAATGGGTTTGTGCTCTTTTTATTTATTGGATTAATTGCTTTCTCAACGAGTTTAGTAGGGAATAAAACTACGTTATTTGTATTGGGTATCATTATTTTTATGCTGTTAGGAATAAGGATTGGTAATACGGTCTTTTGGAATGAAAGAAAAGTAGATGGTTGGACGGGAATGTTAATTCCGTGTATGTTAGCTGCAATCGTGACAAATATAGAACATGAATATTATCAATTACATTTTTGGCTCATTATCGTTTTAACAATTCTTTCTGTTTTGTATATAAGCACAGTAGTACTAACATATATTGCACATGAAAAAGGAGATGTTAAAGGCACTCGTTTCTTTAGAGGACGGGCATTATTTTGGAGTGTGCCGACGATGGCAGTTATCGCGCTTATTGCGATATTAGTAAATGGATATCAATTTTCTAATTGGCAACTATTTTTAGAAAATTGGTGGATCTTTATCTTTTCGTTTATTGCTTTTTTAGGTGCAACGCATTATTTATTTCATCAACATCATTACATATGGGCGTTGTTATTTGCATTCATACAGCTGCTATTTGCCTTTTTTGGTCAAGAAACATTATTATTCGTTTTTGAAACATTTAGTTCGTTTGGAAATATATTTGTATTTGCTATGTTACTTGTTGGTATCGCTTTTTACTTGCAACAATATTTTTATATACAAAAACAAAAATAAGAGCTAATTACAGTTTTTGTGACGCATATAAAGTGTGTTACACTGAAAATAAATAGTACTTGAAGTTATTGGAGGAATTCCTGTGGGTGAGAAAGAAAAAGAGTTTGCTGTCATTGGACTTGGTCGCTTTGGTGGAAGTATTTGCCGAGAACTAGCTCAATTAGGTATGGAAGTAATGGCAATCGATTCAGATGAGGATAAAATTAATGAATTTGCAAATATAGCTTCGCATGCTGTAATTGCAGATTCAACAGATGAGATGGTATTAAAAAGCCTTGGTATTCGAAATTTTGATCACGTAGTCGTTGCTATTGGAGATAATTTAAATTCAAGTATTTTAACGACTTTGATTTTGAAAGAGTTGGGTGTAAAAAATATTACTGTAAAAGCTCAAAATGATTATCATGAAAAAGTGTTAAGTAAAATAGGTGCAGATCATATTGTGCATCCAGAACGTGATATGGGAAAAAGGATTGCTAATAATATTGCATCAAGCAATGTGTTAGATTACCTTGAGCTTTCAGATGAGCATAGTATTGTAGAGATTATTGCGAATAAAAAAATTGATGGGCACTCTTTAATTGAATTAGATATTCGTGCGAAGTTTGGATTGAATATTGTAGCAATTAAACGAGGTAAAGAAGTTATCGTATCCCCTCGGGCTACGGAGAATATTCAAGCAGGAGATATATTAATTGTCATTGGTCATGACGATGAAGTGGATCGATTTAAACACTTTTTAAGATAAGAGAAAAGGACAATGCCTTCATAGCATTGTCCTTTTTCTTATATTTCCATAATGATTGGTAAAATCATTGGACGGCGTTTCGTTTTCTCATATAGGAATGGAGCTAATGTGTCTGTAATTTCATTTTTAATTTCAGACCATTGTGTTGTTTTACGCTCCATTACTTTTTCTAAATGAGTTGTAATTAATGTTTGTGCATCATTGATTAAATCACTGCTTTCACGCATGTAAACGAAACCGCGTGAGATGATATCAGGTCCTGCTGCAACTTTAAATTCTTTCATATCAATGCTTACAACTACAATTACAAGTCCTTCTTCAGAAAGGATACGACGATCTCGTAATACGATATTGCCGATATCTCCAATACCGTTTCCATCAATGTAGACCGAACCAGATGGGATTTTTCCAGCTACGCTAGCTTCATCCGAACGTAAAGCAAGAACATCGCCATTATCCATAATGAAGCAATTTTCTTCAGGGATACCACAATCATTTGCTATGTTCATGTGCATACGCTGCATACGATATTCACCATGAATTGGCATGAAGTACTTCGGTTTAATTAGACGTAACATTAACTTTTGTTCTTCTTGCCCACCGTGTCCACTTGTATGGATATTTGAAAGTTTC
The DNA here is from genome assembly GCF_038008465.1 of Bacillus sp. CH_48. Classification (NCBI taxonomy): domain Bacteria; kingdom Bacillati; phylum Bacillota; class Bacilli; order Caryophanales; family Bacillaceae; genus Bacillus; species Bacillus sp. CH_48. The sequence goes on from NZ_JBBOZF010000001.1 coordinate 2,946,299, forward strand.
CCGTGAATTACATCAGCGCCAGCGCGGTACAACATGTTAATTGTACGACTTACGCTAATTGTATTTCCTGGAATTGGTGAAGAAGAGAAAACAACTGTATCTCCAGGAATAATTTGAATTTGGCGGTGTGTACCGTTTGCAATACGTGAAAGTGCTGCCATCGGTTCACCTTGACTACCTGTACATAAAATAACAACTTTATTAGCTGGTAAGCGGTTTAGTTGAGATGCATCTATGAATGTATCTTTCGGGCAACGAATATAACCAAGGTTTTGTCCGATTTCAATCGCTGCTTCCATACTTCGACCAAACACAGCTACTTTACGGTTGTTTTCAACAGCAGCTTCAATAACTTGTTGTAAGCGGTGAATATTTGATGCAAAGGTTGCGAATATAATCCGTCCGTCTACTTTACGGAAAATGTCTTGAATGCTATCACCAACGCGACGCTCAGACATAGTAAAGTTTGGAACTTCACTGTTCGTACTATCAGATAATAGACATAGCACGCCATCTTTACCGATTTCAGCCATTTTTGTTAAATCAGCTGGTTCACCAACTGGTGTGAAATCAAATTTGAAATCACCTGTATGAACAACTTGACCTTGAGGTGTTTTCACAACAACGCCGTACGAATCTGGAATACTGTGAGTTGTACGGAAGAAGGATACAGACGTTTTTTTGAATTTAATAACGTCATCTTCTTGAATTTCGTAAAGTTTTGCTTTACGAAGTAAGCCGTGTTCTTCTAATTTATTTTTGATGAGTGCAATTGCTAATTTTCCGCCGTAAATCGGAATGTTCACTTGACGTAATAGATAAGGAATTCCGCCGATATGATCTTCGTGACCATGTGTAATGAATAACCCTTTAATTTTATCTTCGTTTCGCACAAAATAAGTGTAGTCTGGTATTACATAATCGATTCCGAGGAGTTCGTCCTCTGGAAATTTAATTCCAGCATCAATTATAATAATTTCATCTTGAAATTGAACAGCGTATGTATTTTTACCGATTTCACCAAGCCCACCGAGAGCAAATACAGCAACTTGGTCGTTTTTTAGAAATTTCATATCGCTATACGATTTCCGCTAATGTTAAATCAGCGTTTTCTTTTTCATATTCAAGATGAGCGCCAGTAACAGACTGAACAAACTCGATATTATATGCGAACTTATTTAATTTTGTACGAACATCTTTTTCAGACGTAGCCTCTAAATATAAAACTTTTGTATTTTCACGTACTGGAACCTCAGTTAATTTTTCTTGATAAAATACTTTAAAAATCATTTGGAAAACCTCTCCTTGTCTATGTTTTGCATTATCTGTTACTTATTATAAAGCAAACAGTCCCGATTTTCATGTTTTTTCGAATGAGAATGAAGAAAAAGCCCGAAATGGGCACAATTTAAGCGATTGTCTTTTTACGGACTAGACCGTTTAAATAACGCTTGAGCTTTTTCTTCAGCTTCTTCAGCATGATTACTCCTTCCTTTCCTTATTTTAAACATGCATATTAATAGTGAAAATTCTATCTCTGATATAAGAGATAGGACAAAAGTGAATGGTGAGTCTTGTCCTCTCCCATACAGTGAAAGTTATTCTATAGTAACGATTAGTAGCCGTTAGTTATAGGTATAGTATGAGGAAGAATGGAAAAGAAAATTCATCCGAACAAGTATCCACATGTTTTACTAATATATATATGCAAAGTTTGTAAATAAGGTCAGAAAGGGAACGCTTTCTTCACAGATGTTTAATATGTTATACTTTTTTTTAGAATTTGAAAAGTGATATTCAAAATAGGAATATAGAGTGCCAGAAAGGATTTTGACAAATGAATGATAAAATTGTTTTTTTTGATATTGATGGAACATTATTAGATCATGATAAAAAAATTCCGCAATCTACACGAGATGCAGTAAAACAGTTACAAGAAAAAGGTGTACATGTAGCAATTGCGACAGGGCGCGCGCCATTTATGTTCGAAGATATTCGCAAGGAACTTGATATACATAATTATGTTAGTTTTAATGGACAATATGTTGTCTTTGAAGATGAGGTAATATTTAATAATCCGTTACATCCAGATGCTTTACATAAGTTTACTCAGTTTGCAAAACAAGAAGGATATCCACTTGTATATCTTGACCATCAAGATATGAGAGCATCAGTGGAATATCATGATTATGTGAAAGAAGGCTTTGGAAGCTTAAACTTTGAGCATCCAGCATATGAGCCTAATTTTTATGAGGAACGTAATATTTATCAAACACTACTTTTTTGTGAAGTAAATGAAGAGGAAAAGTTTATTAATCATTATCCAGATTTTCATTTTATTCGTTGGCATGCATATTCAATGGATATCATTCCGAATGGTGGTTCTAAGGCAAAAGGAATTGAGAAATATATTGAAAAGTTAGGTTTTAATCGTGATCAAGTATATGCATTTGGAGATGGCTTAAATGATTTAGAAATGATCGAAGCCGTTGGCACAGGTATTGTGATGGGAAATGGCCATGAAGACTTGAAAAAACTTGCAAATCATGTGACAAAGGACGTTAGTGAAGACGGTATATATCATGGACTAAAGTGGGCTGGATTGCTGTAAGTGAATATGGAACCCATTTCATAATAAAAAGGCGGAAGATTAACTTCCGCCTTTTTATCACGCTATTTGCCGGGTAGTAAGACCCCCACCTCAAAATTCAGCAAAAGCAAAGAAGTTAGGTGGGGGCCTGCTGCCCGATTGGTGAGGGCTAATAATCAGTGGGGGATGAACAAAACCCCCACTGATTAAAGTTTCACTTTATTATTATCGCTCTAGAGGTTTGGAATCATCAGGAGCGGCAAATGGATTTTCTTTATTAATATGGTCATAGAACATAACGCCATTTAAATGGTCAATCTCGTGCTGGAATACGATTGCTGGTAAACCTTTTAAACGTAATTTTACTTCTTCCCCGTTAATAGAAGTTGCTTTTACTGTAATTCTTGTATAACGAGGAACATAACCAGGTACTTCGCGGTCTACAGATAGACAGCCTTCACCGCCCTGTAAATATGTACGTTCAACAGAATGGCTAATGATTTTTGGATTGAATAATGCATGGCTATATAATGTACCGTCCGCATCGGTTACATGAACTGCAATCATTTTTTTTGAAACACCGATTTGCGGAGCCGCTAATCCGATTCCAGGGCGTAAACTATATTTTTCAGCCATTTCAGGATCTTGGCTATTTATTACAAATTCAATCATTTCTTTTAGGGTAGTTGTATCTTTTTCGCTTGCCGGTAATGAAACATCTTCTGCAACGTTGCGCAAAATAGGATCTCCTTCGCGAATAACATCTTTCATTGTAAGCATATGTAATCTCTCCTTTCCTCTTTAGTCTACCAAAGGAGATGGAAAAAGTCATCGGCAAGAAAGGGAAGGTATTTTGGAAATCGTTCTATTATAGAGTGTTTATGTATGTGATAAACAGAAAAAGACGGCAAAGCCGTCTTTTTCTTTCCATAGTTGTTTCGTTTTACATTAGCGAATGCAAGCAGCACCAACGATAATTAAAAGAATAAACAACACAACGATTAAGGCGAAGCCGCGTCCAGACCCGCCACAAGAACCGCCATAACCGTAGGAAGGATATGAACAAGTTGGATAGCAATATGAGTATCCGTACATGAGATGACCTCCTTTATCATTTCCCGCTAATACTGCGGTTACTATAATGTATGGAAGAGAGGGTAGAAATGTATAGGTATTTACCTAAAAAAGGAAGGATAGTTTGTATATTTTTGTTACGAAGAGAGAAAAACTAAAGAGAATTAAATCGTTTACATATTATTCTAAGAGAAAAAATAAGTGAAAAAGGGAATAATATAACAGTAGGTCAATGCTTACTAATACAGATGTAAAAAATAAAAACACGTTTGTGTAGTAGAAACCTGCATATTATTTATAAAAAAACGTATTCAAAGTAATTGACATCGTAATTAGAATAGTTGTAAACTAAAAAACGTGATCAAGATTGTATTAATATGTTTCTGAAAAAACATTAGTACAGATTGTTAGGTACACAAAATTATTCTCAACCGACAGATAAACATGTTGGTTTACATCGTTGCGCTTTTTAAACTGGAAAATAGCCAGTGAAAGCGTTTCAGAATATGGTTCAAGAGAGGAAGAGGTGAACGGAATGGGTACTAAAACAAAAAAGACCCTATTTAATGTTGATGAGCAAATGAAAGCTATCGCAGCTCAATTTGAAACATTACAAATTTTAAATGAAAACGGTGAAGTTGTGAATGAAGCAGCTATGCCTGAATTATCTGATGATCAATTAAAAGAATTAATGCGTCGTATGGTGTATACTCGCGTATTAGATCAACGTTCTATTTCTTTAAACCGTCAAGGACGTTTAGGTTTCTACGCACCTACAGCTGGACAAGAAGCTTCTCAATTAGCGAGTCATTTCGCACTTGAAGCAGAAGACTTCATCTTACCAGGATACCGTGATGTACCACAATTAGTATGGCACGGACTTCCATTATATCAAGCATTCTTATTCTCTCGTGGACACTTCATGGGTAACCAAATGCCTGAGAATGTAAATGCATTAGCTCCACAAATCATTATCGGTGCGCAAATCATCCAAACTGCTGGTGTTGCGTTAGGTATGAAACTACGTGGTAAAAAATCTGTTGCAATTACTTACACTGGTGACGGTGGTGCTTCACAAGGTGACTTCTACGAAGGTATGAACTTTGCAGGTGCATTCAAAGCTCCAGCAATCTTCGTTGTTCAAAACAACCGTTATGCAATCTCTACTCCAGTAGAAAAGCAATCTGCAGCTAAAACTGTAGCACAAAAAGCAGTAGCAGCAGGTATTTACGGAATTCAAGTAGACGGTATGGATCCATTAGCTGTATACGCAGCAACTGCTTTCGCTCGTGAGCGCGCAGTAAATGGCGAAGGTCCTACTTTAATCGAGACTTTAACATTCCGTTACGGTCCACATACAATGGCTGGTGATGACCCAACTCGTTACCGTACAAAAGATATCGAAAACGAATGGGAACAAAAAGACCCAATCGTACGCTTCCGTAAGTTCTTAGAAGCTAAAGGCCTATGGTCTCAAGAAGTTGAAGAGACAGTAATCGAAGAAGCAAAAGAAGATATCAAACAAGCAATTGCTAAGGCTGACCAAGCTCCAAAACAAAAAGTAACTGATTTAATGGAAATCATGTACGAAAAAATGCCTTACAACTTAGCTGAACAATATGAAATCTACAAAGAAAAGGAGTCGAAGTAAGCCATGGCTCAAATGACAATGATTCAAGCAATCACTGATGCTTTACGCGTTGAAATGAAAAATGATCCTAACGTACTTGTATTTGGTGAAGACGTTGGTGTAAACGGCGGTGTATTCCGTGCTACTGAAGGTTTACAAGCTGAATTTGGTGAAGATCGTGTAATGGATACTCCACTTGCAGAGTCTGGTATTGGTGGACTTGCAGTTGGTCTTGCACTTGAAGGATTCCGTCCAGTTCCAGAAATCCAATTCTTCGGTTTCGTTTTTGAGGTAATGGATTCAATTTCTGGTCAATTGGCTCGTATGCGTTACCGTTCTGGTGGACGTTGGACTGCTCCAGTAACAGTTCGTTCTCCATTCGGTGGTGGTGTTCATACTCCTGAACTACATGCTGATAGCTTAGAAGGATTAGTGGCTCAACAACCTGGTCTAAAAGTTGTTATTCCATCTACTCCATACGATGCTAAAGGTCTTTTAATCTCTGCGATTCGTGACAACGATCCAGTTATCTACTTAGAGCATATGAAATTGTATCGTTCATTCCGCCAAGATGTACCAGAAGGCGAATACACAATTGATTTAGGCAAAGCTGATATCAAACGTGAAGGTACAGATGTATCTGTTATCGCTTACGGTGCTATGGTTCACGCTGCATTAAAAGCTGCTGAAGAACTTGAAAAAGAAGGTATCTCTTTAGAGGTTGTTGACTTACGTACAGTTCAACCATTAGATATCGAAACAATCATCGCTTCTGTTGAAAAAACAGGTCGCGTAGTTGTAGTTCAAGAAGCTCAAAAACAAGCTGGTATTGCAGCTAACGTTGTAGCGGAAATTAACGACCGTGCAATCTTAAACTTAGAAGCTCCAGTTGTACGTGTTGCAGCTGCTGATACAGTATTCCCATTCTCTCAAGCAGAGAGCGTATGGTTACCAAACCACAAGGATATTGTTGAAGCTGTAAACAAAGTAATGAACTTCTAATTTTTAGTTTTTCATGTGCAAAAGAAATCAGCACATGCTGGTTTCTTTTGTACATATTCCATAATAATGAAATGAATCAGGGGGCTGAATTCCGTGGCATTTGAATTTAAACTACCAGATATCGGTGAAGGTATCCACGAAGGTGAAATCGTAAAATGGTTTATTAAACCAGGCGATGAAGTAAATGAAGACGATGTACTTCTTGAAGTACAAAATGATAAAGCAGTAGTAGAAATCCCTTCTCCTGTTAAAGGTAAAGTACTTGAAGTACTTGTAGAAGAAGGAACAGTTGCAATCGTAGGAGATACATTAATTAAATTTGATGCTCCTGGATACGAAAACCTTAAATTTAAAGGTGACGATCATGATGAAGCTCCAAAAGCTGAAGAAGCAGCAGTAGAAGCTCCAGCAGCGGAAGCTACTCCAGCAGCAACTGCAGAAGTAGTAAATGAGCGCGTAATCGCTATGCCATCTGTTCGTAAATACGCTCGTGAAAAAGGTGTAGACATTCATAAAGTAGCTGGTACTGGTAAGAATGGCCGTATCGTAAAAGCTGACATCGATGCATTTGCAAATGGTGGACAAACTGTAGCAGCAACTGAGGCTCCAGCAGCAGTAGAAGCTACTCCAGCAGCAGCGAAAGAAGAAGCACCAAAAGCACAACCAATTCCAGCTGGAGAATATCCAGAAACTCGTGAGAAAATGAGTGGTATCCGTAAAGCGATTGCGAAAGCAATGGTTAACTCTAAGCATACAGCTCCTCACGTAACATTAATGGATGAAGTTGATGTAACTGAGCTTGTTGCTCACCGTAAGAAGTTCAAAGCAGTAGCAGCTGACAAAGGTATTAAATTAACTTACCTTCCGTACGTTGTTAAAGCTTTAACATCTGCATTACGTGAATACCCAATGTTAAACACTTCTTTAGACGATGCATCTCAAGAAGTAGTTCATAAACATTACTTCAACATCGGTATCGCAGCTGATACAGACAAAGGTCTATTAGTACCAGTTGTTAAAGATACAGATCGTAAGTCTATCTTCACTATTTCTAACGAGATCAACGATCTTGCTGGTAAAGCACGTGAAGGTCGTCTAGCTCCAACTGAAATGAAAGGTGCTTCTTGCACAATTACAAACATTGGTTCTGCAGGTGGACAATGGTTCACTCCAGTTATCAATCACCCAGAAGTAGCAATCCTTGGTATCGGCCGTATCGCTGAAAAACCAGTTGTGAAAAATGGCGAGATCGTTGCAGCTCCAGTATTAGCATTATCTCTAAGCTTTGACCATCGTTTAATTGACGGCGCAACAGCTCAAAAAGCGTTAAACCAAATTAAACGTCTATTGAATGACCCACAATTATTAGTAATGGAGGCGTAATAACAATGGTAGTAGGAGATTTCCCAATTGAATTAGATACAGTCGTTGTTGGTGCAGGTCCTGGTGGATACGTTGCGGCAATTCGTGCAGCACAATTAGGTCAAAAGGTAGCAATTATTGAAAAAGCTAACCTTGGTGGCGTATGCTTAAACGTTGGATGTATTCCTTCAAAAGCGTTAATCAATGCAGGTCATCGTTATGAGAATGCAATGCATTCTGATGACATGGGTATCACTGCAGAGAACGTAAAAGTTGACTTTACAAAAGTTCAAGAATGGAAAAACGGCGTAGTTAAGAAATTAACTGGCGGTGTTGAAGGCCTTCTTAAAGGTAACAAAGTTGAAATCATTCGCGGTGAAGCTTACTTCGTAGATGCTAACACATTACGCGTTATGACTGAAGATGCAGCTCAAACTTATACGTTTAAAAATGCTGTTCTTGCAACTGGTTCTACACCAATCGAAATTCCAGGATTCAAATACTCTAAACGTGTTATCAACTCTACAGGTGCTTTAAGCTTACCTGAAATTCCTAAAAAACTTGTTGTAATCGGCGGCGGTTACATCGGTATGGAATTAGGTACTGCATATGCTAACTTCGGTACAGAAGTTACTGTAGTAGAAGCTGGCGACGAAATCTTAGCTGGTTTCGAAAAAGCTATGAGCTCTGTTGTTAAACGTGCTCTACAGAAAAAAGGTAACGTAAATATCCATACAAAAGCTATGGCTAAAGGCGTTGAAGAAACAGAAACTGGCGTAAAAGTTAGCTTTGAAGTTAAAGGTGAAATCCAAACTGTAGAAGCAGATTACGTATTAGTAACTGTAGGTCGTCGTCCAAACACTCAAGAAATCGGTCTTGAGCAAGTTGGAGTTAAAATGACTGACCGCGGCATCATCGAAATCGATGAGCAATGTCGTACAAATGTACCGAACATCTATGCAATCGGTGATATCGTTCCTGGACCACCATTAGCTCACAAAGCTTCTTACGAAGGTAAAGTAGCTGTAGAAGCAATTAGTGGCCATGCATCAGCTATCGATTACATCGGAATTCCTGCAGTATGCTTCACTGATCCAGAATTAGCATCTGTTGGTTACACTAAAAAACAAGCTGAAGAAGCTGGAATGACTGTAACTGTATCTAAGTTCCCATTCGCTGCTAACGGTCGTGCATTATCATTAAACAGCACTGACGGTTTCCTACAACTTGTAACACGTAAAGAAGATGGTCTTCTTGTAGGTGCTCAAGTTGCAGGTGCAGGTGCTTCTGATATTATCTCTGAGATTGGTTTAGCTATCGAAGCTGGAATGACAGCTGAAGATATCGCTCAAACAATCCATGCTCACCCAACATTAGGTGAAATCACAATGGAAGCAGCTGAAGTTGCTCTTGGAATGCCAATTCACATTGTAAAATAATTTAAGTAATGTAAATAGCCCCTCTCTTATTGTAAGAGAGGGGCTATTTTTATTTTCATCAAATGACTTGCAAGGTCTTTAAACGTACTTGTCGAATGAATATATAATACTTTAACAAATGATTTAGGCGTAACTTACTTCAAAGGTAATATATATCATCCTATAATATGTAATTGATTCAAACTTAACCCCATATATTAATAAAATAGAGCATGTCAAAGGAGAAGGTTCCATGAAAATATTACATGTTATATTTTATCATTTACTACTATGGAGTGGCTTTTCCACTGTATTAACATTATCGAATGGTGATAAGTTTCATTATAAAGTTATTCTTTTTTTCGTATTCCTGTATTTAGCCTATGTAATAGCATATTTTGTATTACACGTAAGAAAGCAAGCTTTATTTCTTACATGTTCGAATTGTATACTATTTTTAATCATATTATCTATTTTTTAAATTAACGTTTATAAAAATACATTGTTCTTCCATTAAATAATTGTAACTCTCCTTCTAATTTCTTCGCTAAAAAACGGCAAAATTCATTCGCTTTCCCTTTGTCACCATATGTTGCATTAGGTGGTAAAGAAACTTGGATGAAAGATTGTTCATTTTCTATACCAACACCAATATAAATTGAGTCATACCGGTCGTGATTGGATTGAAGTTTTAATGTTGTTGCTGATGTATCTAAAATTTCATAAGGAAAAGCGGTATTTGTATACGGGTAATTAATTTGGGCACCAGTTTTAGAAGTAACTGTTTTATAATAATGAAAAAGTTGTTTTATATCATCTATTGAAACAGATTGTTGATTGGATTTAGGTACAAGCGTAATAAAGGCATGTTGCATATAAGTTCCCCCTAACTTAGTAGAATACTATTATTCTACATCCTACTGAATTTTTTGACAATTAAAAGGAGTATTACATGTTTTGTTTAATATACTAGTAATGAAACGTGATGTAGAAAGGTGGAAACCAATGTTTGAAAAATTGTATGATGAGCATGAAAGTGTGAAGGTACGATTTTTAGGGTTTATGACACATGATACACGTTATGATTTTGGTGTTATTTATACAAATATGTTTTTTGGAAAACCGCTCATTGTTTGTATGCAAACAGGAAGGTCTACTTTACTCGGAAGAGATGATGTAGAGAATGTTCAATATATACAGGAGATTTTTAAATTAGGGTCAGAAGAGGAAGCGAAGGAGTTAGCTCAGTTTTTCAAATTTCTAGTTCCGTCAACTTCTTTACATGCGGAATATGAAGAATAATTAATGTGAAACAGTCGTACTTATAAATATGGCTGTTTTTTATTTGAATATCGCATACTAATTAAAATTTAAAATATTTAATGTGTTATACTAAAAACCTATTGACGTAAAAAGTATAACATATTAAAATAAAGACAGAAAGTTAAGCGGTTACAAAAAAGTTTTTGGGATTATAAACTTAGGGGGAAATGAAAAATGGGAACAATCGTATGTCAAGATTGTGAAGGTACAATTGCACACTTCGAAGATGAGAAAGTAACGGTACTTTACGGGAAATGTGGATCTTGCGGATGTGATCACACAGAGCATACAAAAGCCCAATAATTGATAGGAAATGGACAGCTAAAAGTTTTTAGGACCATAAACTTAGGGGGAAATAAAAAATGGGAACAATCGTATGCCAAGTATGTGAAGGAACAATCGGACATTTTGAAGATGAGAAAACGACGGTACTTTACGGAAAATGTGGAACAAATTGTGACTGTGCTAGAAAAGATAATGCGAAAGCTTAATGATAAATAAATAGATTACTATTAAAACTCAGGGGGAAATGAAAATGGGAACAATCGTATGCCAAGTATGTGAAGGAACAATTGGACATTTTGAAGATGAAAAATCAACAGTACTATACGGGAAATGTGGATCTCATTGCGAATGTGACCATAAAGAACATACAAAAGCTTAATAATAAGAAAAAGCGCCTACATGTGTAGGCGCTTTTTTAATAAATTGTAGTTGTATGGCCAACTGTTGCAACGATTGCATCATCTCTAATTGGAATAAAGCTTATGGATGTCTGTGGTGTACTAGAAGAAGCGTATTGGCTCATTATACGGCTATCGATACGGGTAATAGTATCGGTCAAGAAAGCTGAAATAAAAGCGTAAGGGACTCGTCGTTCATTTAATGAATAAATAATTTCTTCTTTTGTTTTTACACCTACGCCATGTCCGTAAAAAAAGAAATTTCCTAAATAGATTGTGTTTTCTCCTTGCCACTCAATCGTAGCTGGATTCACTTGTGGGTTTTTAAAGTAAACGAGGTCACCTGGAACAAGATCGCCACCGGTTTTTGTTATGAGCCTTAGATCTTGATCGTAGTCCCATGTATAAAGTAAAAGGTTTGCAAATAGACGATTGAAAGTTTCTTCCTCATACAATGATAATAAAGCTTTATAAAAAATAATGATCATAGCGGTTGCACATTCAGTTCCATATAGTTTTCCGTTTTTGAAAATATCTTGTATGGCAATAGAAGGTGGTATGTTTGGAAGAAGCTCGAATCCTCCAAGGGATGTTCTTTTCCAATACTGGGGGTTGCAAAAGGATTGTTGAAATGTGCGAAACTGAAATCCACTTTGAAAAAGTTCTAGTGCAGAGATAATAATATTAACTCGTAAATTGAGATCAAAGCTGAGTTCATCAGCTGTTCGGAAGGAATAAACTTCTTGATTTCCTGCCATTATTGATAAAATTTGTTGTTTCTCTGCTGCAAATGGCTCATATTCATTTGTAATATAAGGATGTACAATAGAACGGCCTATTACAATCATAATAGTATCCCCACCTATACGTTACATTCTTTAGTATCGTATGAAGAATAGGAAAAAAGGTGAAAAAAAAGCCTATCAACTGATAGGCTTGTACTCTTTAATAACACGTAATGTTTGTAATGTCATATCTTCAGGACCTTGTACAGGTAAACCTGCTTCTAAGTTTTTACGAATATACTCTAAGTTTTCTTGTGTAATAATTTCCCCCGGAGTAAAGATTGGAATCCCTGGCGGATAAACCATAACAAAATCAGCTATAATACGACCCGCTGCATTTTCAAATGGAATGACTTCTGTTTCCGAATAAAAAGCATCTCGAGGAGAAAGTGCTAGCACTGGAATTTCTGGAATCTCTACTTGTACTTGAACACCTTTATCTGCCCTATTTCTAAATGTTGCTGCTAAATCTTGTAATGCTGCAATAAGTGTATTTGTATCACTTTCTGTATCTCCCAAAGTGATAAGACATAGTATGTTGTATAAATCTGAGAGTTCTACTTCAATGTTATATTTCTCTCTAAGCCATACTTCAGCTTGGTGGCCGGTAATACCTAAATCTTTTACAGATACAATTATCTTTGTAGGATCATAGTTAAAGGTAGCATCTGTACCTAACATTTCTTTTCCAGGACAGTAAAGATGCTCAATAGAATTTATAGCATCACGAACATGTTCAGCTAATTGTATTGTTTGTTCTATGAGTGCTGTTCCTTCTGTGGCAAGACGTTTTCTGGCAACATCAAGTGATGCTAACAAGATGTAAGAAGTTGATGTAGTCGTAAGCATGCTAATAATAGATTGGACATGCTTTACATTCACCAAGCCTTCTTTCACATTAAGAATAGAACTTTGAGTTAAAGAGCCTCCTAATTTGTGGACACTTGTTGCTGCCATGTCTGCACCAGCTTGCATCGCCGACATCGGCAATTTATCGTGAAAATGAATATGAACACCATGAGCCTCGTCGACTAGTACAGGGATGTCATAAGAATGTGCTAATTGTACAATCTGTTCTAAGTCTGCAGCAAACCCAAAGTACGTTGGATTAATAACAAGTAAGCCCTTTGCATCTGAGTGCTCTTCAAGTGCTTTTTTGACAGATTGAATTGTGATTCCATGAGAAATACCGAGCTTCGGATCGATTTCAGGATGCATGAAAATCGGTTTTGCACCTGAGAAAATAATAGCTGACATTACTGATTTATGCACGTTTCGTGGTACTAGGATTTTGTCACCAGGACCGCAAACGCTCATCACCATTGTCATAATAGCGCCACTTGTACCTTGAATAGAAAAGAAAGTATGATCTGCACCGAATGCAGCGGCTGCTAAATCCTGTGCTTCTTTAATCATACCTTTTGGATGATGTAAATCATCGAGTGGCGCAATATTAATTAAGTCAATTGCTAATGCATTATGCCCAATAAATTCGCGAAATGTAGGATCCATGCCCTGTCCTTTTTTATGACCAGGAATATGGAATTGAATTGGATTTCGCTTACTGTGCTCAACTAAAGCGGTAAACAATGGTGTTTCGTATTGGGACAATCTATACACCCCTTCTTCTTCATAATATTTAGTATAATTTGTTTTATATAATCCTGCTCTAAAAAAGGTAAGTCTTTTTTTAGAATGAGGCTTGTTTTTCTGCCATTCAAAAAATCGTTTTTGAGATGGTAGCTTCACTTTATTTTCTATAAAACAAAAGCATTATATCACCAATAATTATAGATGTATAGAAAAAATGTTTTTAAGGTGAGTATGTTTAATAGTTAGCCTCAACTAATGAATAGAGGAAGACAATTCCATTAAAATGAATAAATAGTGTATAATGCAGAGTGGCTATAATGAATAATAAAATATTCTCTTTAAGATAGCATAATGAAACAAGAAGAAATGATAAATGAGGTGCGAAATGGAATATCAATATCCGTTAGATTATGATTGGTCAAATGAGGAAATGGTTACAATTGTGAAGTTTTATGAAGCGATTGAGAAAGCTTATGAAAAAGGAATTATAAGAGAAGAATTAATGGGTTTATATCGTCGTTTTAAAGAGATTGTTCCATCGAAAGCAGAAGAAAAGAAAATTGATAAAGAGTTTCAAGAAGTAAGTGGATACTCTATATATCGTGCTATTCAAAGGGCAAAGGAAGTTGAAGAACAAAAGGTTGTAAAAATATAAAAATATTTTGAAAAATAAAAACTGAAGTGATATAATGTGATAACAACTAAAAACGGACAATATAAATTGTCCGTTTTCTACTATCGATTACAAAGTGCATATAAAGGAAGGAGTGGTTGCATCGTAGATTCAATCTTAGCAAGGAATTGTTCGTTGGTCATTGCTGAAAACTCCTCTGGTGATATATGAATACCAACTAATAATTCTGCTTTTTTTACAGTAGCTAGTCGTTCAATCATCTTTTGTAAGTCTTCGGTTTCAAGTGTTTTATGTAATTTCACACTTGGTTTAGTATGGTCAATGGACCAAACGAAGTCATTTGGAATATTTGTTTTTAAATCATTTAAATGTTCTAAGAAGGCATGAGCCGTCTCAACTTTTTGTGGACACTCATAGATTAAACCAAAGTATATGAAGGCATGAGTACCCCATAAGCCGATTTGGAAATGCGGTAGCATTTTATATCCTCGTTTATTTGTTGAAAAAGCAACCCAAGTATCGTTTGGTGGATTGACTTTCCGTCGTGCGTGTTTTGCAACATGATAAAAAAAGTTCTCATCAGTGTGTTTGGATAAGTATTCTGCAAATTGTTCCCCTAAAGCTTCTAGCTTAGGATGAATGTTCGTTTTAATTGCACTCATTCGTTCTTCGAGACCATCAACTGTAAAGACATCAAAATCAGTTGACTTGAATGTTTGTATTGTCATGATTGTTCCTCCAACTCCTATTTTGCTTTTATTTTAGCATAGCTTGTACTATTCATAAAAAAAACAGCACAAAAAAATTAAAATAAAAAATATAATTTTGTTGCATAGATGATTTATCCAACATAGTATAGTATAAAACAAAAAATCAGAAAATTGAATTAATTCTAGTCCGAGGGCAGACGAATATTGGGAGGAGGCAAATAATATGAGACAGGTGATTAATGCGTTAAAGAGAACAGATGCCGAAAAGAGAATACCGGTGCTACGTTTGGAGCTAGATTATGAATTAGCAACTTTATATGATGCGATGATGGAAGATGATAAACAGAAAAAAGAAGAGTGTGTACAAAAGTTAGAAGTGTTAAGACTTGAAATGATTCGTTTAGAAGCGTAATAATAGTATATGTATAAAAAATTAGTTGGTGCGAACCTTATAAAGGGTTCGTTTTTTCTGTGAACAGTATAGATCGGAGTGTTTAAACATGCAAGAAGTATGGAAAGACATCGATGCACACGCCAAACGGTGGATTCGGGATGCAGGAGAGCATTTAATGGCATCAATGAAAAAAGCACTTATTATAGAAACAAAATCAAATGCAGCTGACTTAGTTACAAATATGGACCGAGAGATAGAACAGTTTTTAATTGGGAAAATTAAAGAAACATTCCCGAATCATAATATTTTAGGAGAAGAGGGTTATGGAGACGAGATAACGTCTTCTGGCGGGGTTGTTTGGTTAATTGATCCAATTGACGGCACGATGAACTTTGTTCATCAAAAAAGAAATTTTGCGATTTCAATTGGTATTTATGAGAACGGTATCGGAAAGATTGGACTTATTTATGATCCAGTGCACGATGAACTATATCATGCAGTCAAGGGATCCGGAGCTTTTTGTAATGATATATCAATTCCTCCATTGGAAAAAGGAACTGTAGAGCAAGGTATTGTAGCTTTAAATGCGATATGGCTTACAGATAATCCATTGCTTAATATGGAAAGTATGATGGCACTTGTTAAGAAAGCAAGGGGCACGAGATCATATGGCTGTGCAGCACTAGAGATGATATACGTTGCAACAGGAAGAATAGATGCATATGTAACGCCGAGATTATCACCATGGGATTTTGGCGGAGGGCAGATAATTGTAGAAGAAGTTGGAGGTAAGGTGACGACATTCTCTGGAGCGCCACTTTCTATCATAGAGAAGAGCAGTGTGTTAGTTGCAAAACCAGGAGTGTATGAAGAAGTGTTATCGTTTATATTAGAGCAACAAAAAAAGTAAGAGGCTGTGTATAAGCTTCTTACTTTTTAGCGTTATTGTGATTTGCGCATTTTTCTTTTTGTTACAAAACCGTACCCAACTGCAACAAATGTGCCGATAATGCAAATAATAATACCGATTGGACTATTTTCAGCAATCATAATGCCGATACCGATTAAGAAAATAACACCGATAATTGCGGTTAATAAAAAGCGATATTGAATGTGTTCCATTTCTTCACCCTCCAATCTCATTTTACTTTCACAAAAGTAAGAATACAACTATATTTTCATTCTTGCTTTTATTTTAATTGCTATTGTATCCCCTTCGCTCTTATAATAGAGAAGGATTAAAAAGACATTAGGAGTTGGACATGTTGAAAAAACGACAAGATTTACGTAATATAGCAATTATTGCCCACGTTGACCATGGTAAAACAACACTTGTTGACCAGTTATTACGTCAAGCGGGGACTTTCCGTGCGAACGAACACGTTGAAGAACGCGCAATGGATTCAAATGATCTAGAAAGAGAACGCGGTATTACAATTTTAGCGAAAAATACAGCGATTCACTATGAAGATAAAAGAATTAACATTTTAGATACACCAGGTCACGCTGACTTCGGTGGAGAAGTAGAACGTATCATGAAAATGGTTGATGGTGTTTTACTTGTTGTTGATGCATATGAAGGTTGTATGCCACAAACACGATTTGTTTTAAAGAAAGCTCTTGAGCAAAACTTAACTCCAATCGTAGTTGTAAACAAAATTGACCGTGACTTCGCTCGTCCTGATGAAGTAGTTGATGAAGTAATCGACTTATTCATTGAGCTTGGTGCAAACGAAGATCAATTAGAGTTCCCAGTTGTATTTGCATCAGCAATGAACGGAACAGCAAGCTTAGATTCAAACCCAGCAAATCAAGAAGAGAATATGAAATCATTATTTGATACAATTATCGAACATATTCCAGCACCGATTGATAACAGTGAAGAGCCACTTCAATTCCAAGTAGCACTTCTTGATTACAACGACTATGTTGGACGTATTGGAGTTGGACGCGTATTCCGCGGTACAATGAAGGTTGGACAACAAGTTGCTTTAATGAAAGTTGACGGAAGTGTAAAACAATTCCGCGTAACGAAATTATTCGGTTACATTGGATTAAAACGTCAAGAAATCGAAGAAGCAAAAGCTGGGGACTTAGTAGCCGTTTCTGGTATGGAAGACATTAACGTTGGTGAAACGGTATGTCCGGTTGAGCATGAAGATGCGTTACCATTACTACGTATTGATGAGCCAACACTACAAATGACGTTCCTTGTAAATAACAGCCCATTTGCAGGTCGTGAAGGTAAATACATTACATCTCGTAAAATTGAAGAGCGTCTTCGTTCACAATTAGAAACAGATGTAAGTTTACGTGTAGATAATACAGAGTCTCCTGATGCGTGGATCGTATCTGGACGTGGGGAACTACATTTATCTATCTTAATCGAAAACATGCGTCGTGAAGGTTATGAATTACAAGTATCTAAGCCAGAGGTAATCATTAAAGAAGTTGATGGCGTAAGATGTGAACCTGTAGAGCGCGTACAAATCGATGTACCTGAAGAATACACTGGTTCTATTATGGAATCTATGGGTGCACGTAAAGGTGAAATGTTAGATATGGTGAATAACGGAAACGGTCAAGTGCGCCTTACTTTCATGGTTCCAGCACGTGGTTTAATTGGTTACACAACAGAATTCTTAACATTAACTCGTGGTTACGGTATTTTAAACCATACATTCGATTGCTACCAACCAGTACACGCTGGACAAGTTGGTGGACGTCGCCAAGGTGTTCTAGTTTCACTTGAAACAGGAAAAGCATCACAATACGGTATTATGCAAGTTGAAGACCGTGGTGTAATCTTCGTTGAACCAGGTACAGAAGTATATGCTGGTATGATTGTTGGAGAACACACTCGTGAGAACGACTTAACAGTTAACGTTGTGAAAATGAAACAACAAACTAACATTCGTTCTGCGACGAAAGATCAAACTTCAACAATGAAGAAACCACGCCTAATGACTTTAGAAGAATCATTAGAGTACTTAAACGATGATGAGTTCTGTGAAGTAACTCCAGAATCAATTCGTCTGCGTAAAAAGATTCTTGATAAGAGTGAGCGCGAAAGAGCTGCTAAGAAAAAGAAATCGGTTGAAGCGTAAAAACAAAAAAACAACGACCTTTATAAAAGGTCGTTGTTTTTTATTTTGTTTATTTTTTAGAATATTTACTCTTTTTTGTGGACAGTATTTTTTTTGCGAGTTACTCTTGTATTAAGTGTATAAAGAAAATTGTATTTTACTGCTAGGGGGGAAGAGTGTGTTAGAAAGGATGTCTTTTTTTGCAAAATTGTGTAAGGTAGATGAAAATCCAGAGTTAGGAATGTGGTTACTTTATGGGACGATTATTATATTAAGTGCTCTCGTCTATAATTTAGGGTTTGCTAGAAAGTTGTCTGTACTTAAAAATATTGTGATATACATATCATTAGCAATTGGATGTACAGTATTAACCTTTTTTGCTGTATTTTTACCCGTTGGAGAAGGACTTGTTGTAGCAGCAATTGTACTTGGGATTTATAGATTACGTTTGCGTCAAGCGAAACAACAAAAAGCAGGATGAGGAAGGGGGAGTTTTTATGCGTTCAGTACAAGATGCACTATATAATTGGTTAACAATTAAAACAGTTGCTGAAGCACGTCCAGATGATAGTGCTGCAAAAGAAACGTATTTGTTATTTCAAAATATGATATATGAAGAACATAAATTAAAAAATGTGGAAGTCGAAAAGAACGAGGAGATGTATTTAATTACATACGAAATGAATGGGGAAAGGAAATCTGCAAGGTTTCCGCTAGAAGCCATTGATTGTTTTTTGGATCAGATGAATCGTGAACCAGAAAAATATAAATAAGTCCTTATCTATATGAGTAAGGACTTATTTACATTTTACCAATCGTCTTCGATTTTTTTATCACGATATAATCGGAAATTACCACTTGCATGACGTTCCATTGTACGCTCTGCAATTCGTTCCGAACATTCCATGCACATATATGTATGAATAGGGCGATTACGCAGTTTTTTTGCCATAGGATTTTCATCATCTAACATATCTTTTTTATCACAAATCATACATTTGACTCTCATTTCGTCACCTCAATACGAATTCTATCAGTATAAGTATATCATGGAAGTATAATGTTTTTGAATAATAGTGGGAAAAAATAATATTTTCGCAATTCAAAAAATAAGTTATGATAAGGATATACCAAGTATGTTTGGAGGTGAAAATATGGCGAATGTAGTAGAGCCTACCTTAACAGAGGGTTTAGTACAAACGTTGCGTAAAGAGTGTATTGTTATGATAGCAACGACAGATTTCGAAAAACAAGTTCCTAACGTAAGTGCTATTTCTTGGGTGTATGCAGTGAGTAAAACTAGTATTCGATTTGCAGTAGATCAACGTTCACGTATTGTGGAAAATATACGGCATAATACAGGTGTGGTATTGACTATAATGGCGAATGAATCCGTATTTTCCATAAGTGGTGCAGGTGAAATTTTGACAGATAGAATGGAAGGCATTTCTTTAAAATTAACTGTAATAGAAGTAAATGTGCAAGAAGTGCGTGATGTTATGTTTTATGGAGCGAAACTTGCAATTGAACCAACATATGAAAAAACATATGATCTTCGGGCAGCGAAAAAGCTGGATAACGAAGTGCTAGTAGGGATAAGAGAATTATAAAGATGCTAAATAAGAAATTCGTTTATTCACTTTTGTAATCGGTTATTGTGATTTAACGTTAATAATTATAATAAAAGGTAATATATTGAATAGAAATGAATAAAGAATAAATAAAAGGTTTAATGACTATGATTTTCGATTCTACCTCGTTTACACGGTACATATAATTATAACAATGGTTCGTCCATATTTTATGGATGAAACCCTTGTTCTACAAATTTAAAAGTGGAGTCAGGGGGTAACAGGTTGGATAAAATTTATGTGTTAGATACGAATGTACTTTTGCAGGATCCTTTATCTATTTTTTCATTTGAAACCAATGAAGTAGTGATTCCAGCAGTTGTATTAGAAGAGGTTGATTCGAAAAAACGTTATATGGATGAAGTAGGAAGAAACGCTCGTTATGTATCTAAGTTAATAGATAAATTTCGTGAAATAGGAAAGCTGCATGAAAGTATCCCGCTAGAAAACGGCGGAACATTTCGTATTGAATTGAACCATCGTTCATTTGTGCAACTACAAGATATTTTTGTAGAAAAAACAAATGATAATCGAATTTTAGCTGTAGCAAAAAATCTATCTTTAGAAGAACAGGAAAAAGAGGACGGGAAGTCTGTTATTTTAGTAAGTAAAGATGTACTCGTAAGGGTAAAAGCTGATGCAATTGGTTTGAAGGCTGAAGATTATTTAAGTGATCGCGTAATTGAAGTAGAAAATATATATTCTGGTTTTTTAGAAGGATATATATCAAAAGAACAATTGGATTATTTTTATGAGAAAGGTGAATTGCCTCTATCTGAAATTGCGAATCACCCTTTTTACCCAAATCAATTTGTAGTAATGAAAGATGCATTGGGGGGCTCTAGTTCTGCGCTTGGCATCGTGGATCACTTAGGTAAGAAGGTAAAGAAACTTATTTTTCACAATGAACAAGTGTGGGGGATACGACCACGAAACGTGCAGCAAATCATGGGATTAGAATTGTTGCTTCGTGAAGATATTCCGCTTGTAACGTTAACAGGGAAAGCCGGCACAGGAAAAACGTTACTTGCATTAGCTTCGGGACTTATGCAAACAGAAGACTTAGGGTTATATAAAAAATTACTCGTTGCAAGACCAATTGTCCCAGTCGGAAAAGATATCGGTTATTTACCAGGAGAAAAAGAAGAAAAGTTAAGACCATGGATGCAGCCAATTTTTGATAACCTAGAGTATTTATTTAATACGAAAAAGCCAGGAGAGTTAGATGCTATTTTAGCTGGAATGGGTTCAATTGAAGTAGAAGCCCTTACTTATATACGCGGGAGAAGTATTCCAGATCAGTTCATTATCATTGACGAAGCACAAAATTTAACAAAGCATGAAGTGAAAACGATACTAACTAGGGTAGGGGAAAAGAGTAAGATTGTATTGATGGGAGATCCTCAGCAAATTGATCACCCATACTTAGATGAATATAATAATGGCTTAACGTATGTTGTAGAGAAGTTTAAAGAACAGCGCATTAGTGGTCATGTGAAGTTTGTTAAAGGGGAGCGATCTAATTTAGCTCAACTAGCAGCAGATTTATTGTAAAAAGGAGTGAGCTTAAGCTCACTCCTTTTCTTTAAATAATTGTAAATTTACGGATGTTCCGGATTGGATTTTGTCGATTAGATCCATCATTGAAATAGAGATGAACAGGTCCGTCTTCTTTTAATGGTTTTCCTTCTTTTGAAAAGCCTAGTATAGCATTTTTGACAGTTTCTAATGGAAGTGTCATTGTATGATCTACCGTTTCAATTTCAACTTGCGTAGTGCCCTCTAAAATTTCAGCGTTAGCAAGGAATGGATGAAATGGTATACCAAATGTTCCAGTAATCAGCTGTTCTTTTTTATATTTCTTCACACTTTGTTGTATTGGAGGAAAAGCGGCACCATCACGGATTTCGCGATCCCAATGTTCTGAAGTGTTTTTTAAATAAGTTTCTAGTTCAGACGTGTTTTCTCTAGTTTCATCAAAGTAAGTTGTCAAATCTACTTTTCGATCATCAAAGATCCAAACAGTTGGATCAATAGTGATTGGAAAACGTACTTTTCCGTTAATAAATAAAATTTCGCTCATTGTTCTTCCCCCATTTGTGTTATACTCCCACTTTTCAGTATAATAGTATTAGACACTGTTGTCACAAAAAATGTTTCTATTGCAATTTATGAAAACTATCGCTAATATTAATAGATAGGATAGAGGAGAGTAGGACGGAAACGGAGGGAATCAATTTGGCGTCTGAGACAGTAGCAAATCATCAGGAAAAGGCACTAGCCCTTCTACAAGCGGATGCAGAGAAGATTTTAAGACTTATTAAGGTGCAAATGGACCATCTTACAATGCCGCAATGTCCATTATATGAAGAAGTGTTAGACACACAAATGTTTGGACTATCCCGCGAGGTCGATTTTGCAGTTCGCCTTGGTCTTATTGCAGAAGAACAAGGGAAAGCAATGTTAGGTGAGCTCGAACGTGAGTTATCTGCACTTCATGAAGCGTTTACAAACAAACAACAATAACGGGTTCAAATAAGGGGGCTCAAACTAAATTAGTTTGAGCTTTTTATTTGTATAATAAAGCAGGAAGAATCAATGTACATATGGAATACAACAATAATTAAATTGAAACAGAAAGAGGAAATGAAATGAAAAAAGTATGGAAATCAATGGATTATTCATTGGTACTTCCTCTTGTTATCTTATGTGTGCTGGGAGTTATAATGGTATATAGTTCGAGTTCCATTGTTGCGATTTCGAGGCATAACTGGCCAGCAAATTACTTTTTTAAAAAACAATTAATAACTTTAGCTATTGGAACGGTATTGTTAGCAATTGTGGCTTCATTACCTTATAAGTTTTGGAGGAAACGAATAATTTTATCGGCAATGGGGCTAGGAAGTATTGCTTTACTAGCAGCAGCCTTGATTTTTGGTAAGGAAATAAATGGTGCAAAAGGTTGGATATTAGGTATACAGCCGGCTGAATTTGTTAAATTATCAATTATTATTATATTAGCTCGCTTTTTTGCAAGAAGACAAGAGACAAATACACCTGTTTTTAAAGGATCGGGACTTACACTTGGTTTTGTTGGAATGGCAATGTTTTTAATTTTAAAGCAAAATGATTTAGGTACCGATTTGTTAATTGCAGGAACAGTCGGGATTATGTTTCTTTGTTCAGGGGTACGGATTAACTTATGGATTAAACGAATTGTTTTAACTTCTATAGTATGGATTCCGGCGCTATATTTTCTGGCTAATTATAAATTAAGTGGTTACCAAAAGGCACGTTTTTCAGTTTTCCTTGATCCATTCAATGATCCTCAGAATGATGGATTCCAATTGGTAAATTCTTTTATTGGAATTGCTTCAGGAGGGCTAAATGGTCGGGGATTAGGAAATAGTGTGCAAAAATATGGATATTTACCAGAACCGCAAACAGATTTTATTATGGCTATTATATCTGAAGAGTTAGGTTTTATTGGTGTAGCTATTATTTTAATTTGCTTGCTACTTATTATTATTCGTTCATTCAGGATTGCTCAAAAATGTAAAGATCCGTTTGGAAGTTTAATTGCAATCGGAATTGCAAGTTTAATGGGAGTGCAAACTTTTGTTAATGTTGGTGGTATGTCTGGATTAATACCGCTTACGGGAGTACCTTTACCGTTTATTAGTTATGGCGGGAGTTCCTTAATAGCTAATCTACTTGCAATGGGAATACTACTCAATATTGCTAGTCACGTGAAACGACAAGAGAAACAACAGAATGGTCTAATGAAAGAAAGAGAACAAAATGGACCACATCTTGTAGTTGTAAAATAAAAAACACATCGTGCTTTAGAGCAGGATGTGTTTTTTATTTTCAAGTAGTTTTAAATATGATGTATTAATTTCTCTTTCAGTTAAAAGATGTATCACATTTGTTTAAATGTGATATACAATTAAGTTGTTAGAAAAGGAAGAGGTATGCTATACTATTTTTGTGAAACAAATTGCACAGAAAACTTATCATTTGTTAAAAAATAAGGTATGATGGATAAAAATAAAGTGAAGCTTTCTAAGTATAATATAATGTGGAAAGTGAAGAACTTCACGCTTTTTAAGGTGTGTATATATTTTATCTCTAGAGTGGTAGGAAAGTAGAGGGGGAAAATCATGACAAAGCTGCAACGTATTCAAAAAGTATTGGTAGCTAACCGTGGAGAGATTGCAATTCGTGTGTTTCGAGCTTGTTCGGAACTTGGATTAAAAACAGTTGCAATCTATTCTAAAGAGGATAGTGGTTCTTATCATCGCTATAAAGCCGATGAGTCCTATTTAGTTGGGGAAGGAAAAAAACCAATTGATGCTTATCTAGATATTGAAGGCATTATTGAGATTGCAAAAAGTAATCATGTAGATGCAATCCACCCTGGATATGGTTTCTTGTCAGAAAATATTCAATTCGCGAAACGTTGCGAAGAAGAAGGAATTATCTTTATCGGTCCGAAAAGTAAGCATTTAGATATGTTTGGAGATAAAGTGAAAGCAAGAACACAAGCGCAGCTAGCACAAATTCCAGTTATACCTGGTAGTGATGGTCCAGTAGATTCATTAGAAGAAGTCGAAAAATTTGCTGAAAAGTATGATTACCCGATTATTATTAAAGCGTCCCTTGGTGGTGGCGGTCGTGGTATGCGTATTGTGCGTACTAGTGAGGAATTAGGAGAATCATATAATCGAGCAAAATCAGAAGCGAAAGCAGCCTTTGGTAATGATGAAGTTTACGTCGAAAAATTCGTTGAAAAACCTAAACATATAGAAGTACAAATTTTAGCAGATGAAGAAGGCAATGTTGTTCATTTATACGAGCGTGACTGTTCTGTACAACGTCGTCATCAAAAAGTTGTAGAAATAGCACCGAGTGTATCACTTTCAGATGATCTGCGTCAGCGTATTTGTGATGCTGCTGTGAAGTTAACGAAAAATGTAAACTATTTAAATGCAGGAACAGTAGAATTCCTTGTAAAAGATGATGAGTTTTACTTTATTGAAGTAAATCCACGTGTTCAAGTAGAACATACGATTACAGAGATGATCACAGGAGTCGATATCGTTCAATCGCAAATTTTAATAGCTGATGGACATGCATTACATAGTAAAATAGTAGGTGTTCCGAAGCAAGAGGAAGTGGTTGTACACGGATTTGCAATCCAATCTCGTGTAACAACTGAAGACCCACTAAATAATTTTATGCCGGATACAGGAAAAATTATGGCGTATCGATCAGGCGGTGGTTTTGGTGTGCGTCTTGATACAGGAAATAGCTTCCAAGGTGCAGTTATTACACCATACTACGATTCTTTACTTGTAAAAGTTACAACTTGGGCACTTACTTTTGAGCAAGCTGCTGCAAAAATGGAACGTAACTTAAAAGAATTCCGTATTCGTGGTATTAAAACAAATATTCCATTCCTAGAGAATGTAGTAAAACATAAAAACTTCTTATCAGGAGAATATGATACTTCGTTTATTGATGTGTCACCTGAACTATTCTTGTTCCCGAAACGTAAAGACCGCGGAACGAAAATGTTAAATTATATTGGTTCAGTAACAGTAAATGGCTTCCCAGGAGTAGGGAAAAAAGAAAAGCCAATATTCCCAGATGCTCGTATTCCATGTTTAAAACATTCAGAGCCAATCCAAAATGGAACGAAACAAATTTTGGACGAGCGTGGAGCAGATAGATTAGTAAAATGGGTACAGGATCAAAACCGTGTACTTTTAACGGATACAACATTCCGTGATGCACATCAGTCATTACTTGCAACTCGTATTCGTACAAAAGATTTACATCAAATTGCAGAGCCAACAGCGAGAATGTTACCAAACCTATTCTCAGCTGAAATGTGGGGCGGTGCAACGTTTGATGTCGCGTATCGTTTCTTAAAAGAAGATCCATGGGAACGATTACTAGATCTTCGTGAAAAAATGCCGAACGTTTTATTTCAAATGTTACTACGTTCGTCAAACGCAGTTGGCTACAAAAACTATCCAGATAATTTAATTCAAAAATTTGTGGAGTGTTCTGCTCAAGCAGGCATTGATGTGTTCCGTATTTTTGATAGTTTAAACTGGGTAGAAGGTATGAGAGTTGCAATTGATGCTGTACGAGATACTGGTAAAATTGCAGAAGCAACAATGTGCTACACAGGAGATATTCATGATCCATTACGTAGTAAATATGATTTGAATTATTATAAAAACTTAGCAAAAGAGTTGGAAGCATCGGGAGCTCACATTTTAGGTATTAAAGATATGGCTGGCTTACTAAAACCAAACGCAGCATATGATTTAGTTTCAGCATTAAAAGAGACGGTATCGATTCCGATTCACCTGCATACGCACGATACGAGTGGAAATGGTATATTAACGTATACGAAGGCAATTGAAGCAGGTGTTGATATTGTCGATGTAGCAGTGAGTTCTATGGCTGGTCAAACGTCACAACCGAGTGCGAACACATTATTCTATGCACTAGGTGGAAATGAAAGACAACCAGATGTTAATATCGATTCTTTAGAA
Organism: Bacillus sp. CH_48; assembly: GCF_038008465.1. Lineage (NCBI taxonomy): Bacteria > Bacillati > Bacillota > Bacilli > Caryophanales > Bacillaceae > Bacillus > Bacillus sp. CH_48. The sequence goes on from NZ_JBBOZF010000001.1 coordinate 2,972,786, forward strand.
AAGCTATCTCATTATTGGGAAGATGTACGCAAATACTATGCACCGTTTGAAAGTGGTATGAATGCACCTCACACAGAGGTATATATGCATGAAATGCCAGGTGGACAGTATAGTAATCTTCAGCAACAAGCGAAGGCGGTTGGTTTAGGAGATCGCTTTGATGAAGTGAAAGTAATGTACCGTCGTGTGAATGACATGTTTGGAGATATTGTAAAAGTAACACCATCATCAAAAGTTGTTGGCGATATGGCGTTATTTATGGTTCAAAACCACCTGACAGAACAAGATGTTTTAGAGCGTGGACATGCTTTGGACTTCCCTGGATCTGTTGTTGAAATGTTCTCTGGTGATTTAGGTCAACCGTACGGTGGTTTCCCGAAAGAATTGCAAAAGATTATTTTAAAAGGGAAAGAGCCGTTAACAGTAAGACCAGGTGAACTACTAGAGCCAGTAGATTTCGACGCGTTAAAAGAAGAATTATTCCATAAACTTGGACGCGAAGTAACAATTTTTGATGTAGTTGCATATGCATTATATCCAAAAGTATTTATGGACTATGAAAAAGTTGCTGAGCTTTATGGAAATGTATCTGTACTTGATACACCGACATTCTTCTATGGTATGAGACTAGGTGAAGAAATTGATGTGGAAATTGAACAAGGTAAGACATTGATGGTTAAACTTGTATCAATTGGAGAACCACAGCCGGATGGAAATCGTGTCCTTTACTTGGAATTTAATGGGCAACCACGTGAAATTGTCGTGAAAGACGAGAGTGTGAAAGCAACAGTTGCACAACGTGTGAAAGGAAACCGTGAAAATCCAAATCACATTAGTGCAACAATGCCAGGAACGGTAATTAAAGTAGTTGTAAAAGAAGGCGATGAAGTGAAAAAAGGCGATTCTATGGCAATTACAGAAGCGATGAAAATGGAAACGACAGTTCAAGCGCCGTTCAATGGTAAAGTGAAAAAAGTATATGTTAACGATGGTGATGCAATTCAAACGGGTGATTTACTTATTGAATTAGATCACTAAAATAAAAAAAGAGCTGTGTAAATACAGCTCTTTTCTTTATTGCAAAAAATCCCTTGCCGAATTGGCAAGGGATTTTAGTTTTAAATTATTTTGTTTGTTTAGAAGTTGATCCGGCTTCTTTTGCATTCATTTTACTTCTTGTTCCTAACATAACTAAATAGCATAGTACGGCAAACAAGCAAGAAATGAATAGAGAATGTAACAATGCCATTGCTAAACTAGCGTTTGTAAATACAACTAAAATTCCTACTACAGCTTGAAGTGTAACAAGGATAAATGAAATGATCCATCCCCAATATACTACAGGTTGCTGTTTGTAATGACGAATAGCGAGAATCATCGCGTAAAGTATCCAAGCGAAAATTAACATTGCTGCAACTCTATGGCCCATTTGAACCCATTCATGTAGTTGAGTTGGCATAGGTCTGTTTTTGCTACATAAAGGAAAGTCTGGACAGGCTAAGCTAGCTCGTTCGTGACGTACTAAAGCACCTGTGTAGACGACGATATAACTGTAAATTGTTACACCATAAATATGAAATTTCATTTTTTTGTCCATAATAAGAGAACGTGCATCAAATTTTTGGTCAATTTCAAAGATAAGACACGTTAATAAAATGACAGAAGCAAATGAAATTAAGGAAATACCGAAATGGATAGCAAGTACAGCTGGCATTTGTCCCCAAACAACTGCTGCTGCTCCCATTAATGCTTGTGCAACTAAAAATACGAAGGATAAAATTGCTAACGTTTTTGTTTCACGCACATGTTTATAATATTTCCAGGACAAAATACAAAGGAGAGTGACAAGAATTCCAGCTGATCCTGATGTTAATCGGTGGCTAAGTTCAATAATAGTTTCCATTGATAAATTAGATGGAACAAATTCACCGTTACAAAGTGGCCATGATTTACCACAACCTTGACCAGAACCTGTTTTTGTAACTAAAGCGCCTCCTAATAAAACTATTAATAAATCAAGGCTTGTAATGACTGCTAACCATTTAATAAAGCGTTGCAATCTCTTTCACCATCTTTCTGCTATGAAGTTATTGCGAAATATTTTCATTCCATTATGTATAGAATAAAACGCGCTAGTTCCTATGATATATAAAAAATAATAAAATAGCAAAGAAATGGAGGGGAAAGGAAAGGGGGAGAAAATAGGTGTAAAAACAGGGTTCCTAAGGAAAAATTTAGGTGAAAAATAGGCTGTTTTGAAAAGAAATGGGGAGAATACGTGTTAAATAGGATAAAATAGTTTATTATAGAAGGTAACATCATGTTATGATAAGGACAAGTCAGAATGAAGTTTTTTATATTCGACACAAAAAGTTCATGTTTTCTTCACAAAATGTTCGGGAAATATGATTTAATATATTGGAGTATGGGCGTAGATTAGTAGTAGAATGGGTTAACAATGTTTCTACTGTAATAATATTGCTATATAGAAGCGAATTATTTCATTTGAAATAGGCGCAAAAAGAAAGATGAAAGTTTTAAGAGGGGGTTAGAGTGATGAACCATGCAACAAGTGAGCTGCATGATGAGTCCGCTGTTACAAGTGTACCGGAAACAACTCGGATACAAGATTTAAAAGCACTCGTTAAAATGGGGATTGTAAACTCAAATACACTTACTGTATTTACAGGATTTTGGTTGGCATTACACTTTAATGGATTAAGTGTAATGGACAATCTGGATAAGTTATTCTTTACAATCGTTGGTTCTGGATTAGTTATGGCAGGGGTATGTTGTTTAAACAACTACATTGATCGAGACATCGATCCATTAATGGAAAGAACAAAGACCCGTCCAACGGTTACTGGAAAGTATAAACCAGGATTTGCACTTACATTTGGACTAGTCATATTACTTCTTGGTTTTGTATTTTTATTATTAACAACACCAATGGCAGTCTTAATGGGATTTATTGGTGCTTTCACATATGTTGTTCTATATAGTTTATGGACAAAGAGAAAGTATACACTAAATACTGTTGTAGGTAGTATATCTGGTGCAGTTCCACCTTTAATTGGATGGGCAGCAATCGATCCATCTTTAGGTCATCCAATTGCTTGGATGTTATTTTTAATTATGTTTATTTGGCAAATCCCACATTTCCTTGCATTAGCGATGAAACGTGTTGATGAATATCGAAATGCAGGAATTCCAATGCTTCCTGTAGTTCATGGATTTGAAATTACGAAACGCCAAATTATGATTTGGACAGTATGTTTATTACCACTACCATTTTATATGAGTGGACTAGGGATAACATTTATGGTAATTGCAACACTGCTTAACATCGGATGGATCGCTTTAGGATTTTATGGCTTCCGTAAGAAAGATGACATAAAATGGTCCGTGCAAATGTTTGTTTATTCCCTAAATTATTTAACAATCTTATTTGTATCAATGATTGTAGTTACATTCTTCTAAGACAACGACATAATTGGATTTCTTTACGTTGAGATTTACTTTACTTAACTATAAAGTACAATCTAATTCACAAGGAAAGTGGGGGTTGTTTGTATGAAGAAACAGTGGCGACTGCTTTCGTTCGTTTCACTGCTGGCTTTACTGTTAGGGGGATGCGGTAAAGCCTTTCAATCTACTTTAATTCCGCAAGGAGAAGTAGCAAAAATGCAATATGATTTACTTCTACTGGCGAGTGCAATCATGGTAGGAGTAGTACTAGTAGTTACTATTATTTTCTTGTATGTAATTGTGCGTTTCCGACAAAAGAAAGGTCAGGAAGATTATATTCCAGAGCAAGTTGAAGGAAATCACAAGCTAGAAATTATATGGACAGTTATTCCGATTATTCTTTTACTAATCTTAGCTGTTCCAACGGTTACATATACATTCAAACTTGCTGATGTAAGTGCGATGGAGAAAAAGAATATTGATAAAGATACTATCGTTGTTGATGTAACAGCGAATCTTTATTGGTGGGAATTTTCTTACAAATCAGAAAAGATAGTAACTTCACAAGATTTAGTCATCCCCACAGGTAAGAAAGTGTATTTAAATTTGAAGGGTGCCGATATTAAACACTCATTTTGGGTTCCATCTTTAGCTGGGAAAATGGATACAAATACAGACAATGTGAACAAAATGTGGTTAAAGGCAGATAAATCGGGCACTTATAATGGTTTTTGTACAGAATTTTGCGGCCCATCACATTCTTTAATGCAATTTAAAGTGAAAGCTTTAGATGAAAGCGAGTACAAAAATTGGCTTGCTGATATGAAGAAGATTGATGGGAAGAAAGAAGTAGCTTCAACAAAGGCACAAGAGGGCCAAGAAATATTTAATAAAAGCTGTATTGGTTGTCACGCAGTTGGATCTAATGATAGTAGACCACCTTCCGCTCGTATCGCACCAAACTTAGCAAACTTTGTGGATCGCGATATGGTTGCCGGTATTGCCGAAAACAATGAAGAAAACTTAAAAAAATGGCTGAAAGATCCTGAAAATATGAAGCCAGGAAACAAAATGACTGGCAAATATGGCAACTTAACGGATGATCAAATTGATGCATTAAATGCATACTTACAAACGTTAAAAGTTGAAAAGTAAAGAGGGATTATTCGTGAAGGGGAGGTTGAAAACGTGAGTTCTGTAGCAAAAAAACAGGGGATGGGTGCTGTCATATGGGATTATTTAACGACAGTAGACCATAAAAAGATTGCCATTCTCTATTTAATTGCAGGTGGATTGTTTTTTGTAATAGGCGGAATAGAAGCTCTATTTATTCGCCTTCAATTAGCGATTCCTAACAACGCTTTTCTTGTTGGGGATGCTTATAATCAAGTATTGACGATGCACGGTACAACAATGATTTTCCTCGCAGCTATGCCACTCGTGTTTGCATTTATGAACGCCGCTGTACCACTTCAAATTGGTGCACGTGATGTAGCGTTCCCGTTTTTGAATTCACTCGGATTTTGGTTATTTTTCTTTGGTGGAGTATTTTTAAATTTAAGTTGGTTTTTAGGTGGAGCACCTGATGCAGGATGGACATCTTATGCATCTTTAGCTTTAGCTTCTAAAGGTCATGGTGTTGATTTCTATGTACTCGGTTTGCAAATCTCAGGTATTGGTACATTAATTGGAGGGATTAACTTCCTTGTCACCATTATTAATATGCGTGCGCCAGGAATGACGTATATGCGTATGCCGATGTTTACATGGACGACATTTGTAACATCTTCGCTTATATTATTCGCTTTTCCACCGTTAACTGTAGGATTAGGACTTTTAATGTTAGATCGTTTATTTGGAACAAGTTTCTTTAATCCAGCATTGGGTGGGAATACAATTATATGGGAGCATTTATTCTGGATTTTCGGTCATCCAGAAGTATACATTCTTATACTCCCAGCTTTCGGAATATTCTCAGAAATCTTCGCGACATTTTCGAAAAAACGATTGTTTGGTTATTCATCGATGGTGTTTGCGACTGTATTAATTGGATTTTTAGGATTTATGGTATGGGCCCATCATATGTTTACTGTTGGACTTGGTCCAGTTGCTAATGCTATTTTCTCAGTTGCAACAATGGCGATTGCGGTTCCGACTGGTATCAAAATATTCAACTGGCTCTTTACAATGTGGGGCGGAAGTATTCGTTTTACGACACCAATGATGTGGGCAGTAGCTTTCATTCCATCATTCGTAATGGGTGGAGTTACAGGGGTTATGCTAGCATCTGCACCAGCTGATTATCAATTTCATGATAACTATTTCGTAGTAGCACATTTTCATTATGTAATCGTTGGCGGTGTTGTATTTGGTTTACTTGCAGGAGCTCATTATTATTGGCCACTGATGTTTAATAAAGTATTAAATGAAACATTAGGAAAGATAACGTTTTGGCTATTCTTTATTGGTTTCCATTTAACGTTCTTTATTCAGCATTTCCTTGGCTTGATTGGTATGCCACGCCGTTACTACACATATCTTGAAGGGCAAGGGTTGGAAATGGGGAATATGATTAGTTCTATTGGAGCGGTGTTTATGGCTCTTGGGACTATTGTTCTTCTATTCAATGTAATTAAAACGACAGTATCAAAAGAAAAAGCTGGTCGTGATCCGTGGGATGCACGTACATTAGAATGGACAATGCCAGCACCGACACCAGAATATAACTTTAAACAATTACCATTTGTTCGCGGATTAGATCCGTTTTGGATTGAAAAACGTGAAGGTAATAAAGAGATGACAGCAGCGGAACCAGTTGGTGATATTCATATGCCAAATCCTTCGTTTTCACCATTTGTCATTTCTTTTGGATTGTTTATAGCGGCATTTGGTGCAATGTATATGCAGGGTGGAAAAGATAAGTTCTGGTTATTGGTAGCAATTATTGGTTTAATCATTACATTTGGCGCAATGTTCCTACGTTCAGTAATCGATGATCATGGATATCATATTCATAAAGAAGATTTAGATGATAAGGGGGGCAAGGCATAATGCATGTAGATGAAAAATTAACGAATGAAACATTTCCAGCAGAGCCTGAAAAAGCAACCCTTGAAGGGAAAAATAAGTTTGTCGGTTTTTGGTTATTTCTTGGAGGCGAAACAGTATTGTTCGCTTCCTTATTTGGCACATATTTAGCGTTAAAGAATTCTACAAATGGTGGACCAACATCTCAAGAGATGTTCCAAATGCCACTCGTTTTCATTATGACGATGCTTTTATTAACGAGTAGCTTAACGAGTGTATATGCGATGTATCACATGAAAAACTTTAACTTTAAGAAAATGCAACTTTGGTTACTAGTAACTGTATTGCTAGGTTTAGGGTTTTTAGGGTTTGAGATATATGAGTTTTATCATTATACACATGAATTTAAGCATACTATGAGAAGTAGTGCGTTTGGCTCTGCGTTTTATGCTCTTGTTGGTACACATGGACTCCACGTATTGTTTGGGTTGTGTTGGATTTTAACATTAATCTTTAGAAATGCGAAGAGAGGTCTAAATTTATACAATGCACCAAAGTTTTATGTTGCATCGATTTATTGGCACTTTATTGACGTAGTTTGGGTGTTTATTTTCACTGTAGTATATTTAATGGGAATGGTGGGATAAACAATGGCGATAAAGCAAACGAATAATCCTAAAGTTGATCTTGTTTATCGGAAGAGAAAAAGTGCGGAGGAAATGAAGCATCAAGTTATTACGTTTGCATTAATGATTTTTTTAACATTAGTTGCATTTGTAGCAGTGGCGTATCCAAAAACTTTTAGTCCGACTTTCTCTGTTCCATTTATTTTACTATTAGCAGTGGTACAAGTAATTTTTCAATTGTATTATTTTATGCATATGAGTCATAAAGGACATGAAGCAGCAAGTTTCTTTCTTTACTCTGGTCTGCTAATAGGGTTAATTACAATTTTAGCTTTTATGACAATTGTGTGGATTTGAAAAGTGAAATATAAGGGAGCTTGTGTTGTCACAGCTCCCTCTTCATATTATGGGATAACCTTACGAAGGTAGGTGTGAAAATGAGTAACTTGTGGATATTTGGTTTTCAGGCTTTATGGAGTCCAATTTTTTTATTATTTATGCTTTCGATTCTTATTGGGTACTTCTTAATTATTGGACCTTATAGAATGCGATTTGAAAATGCGACGAAGGTAAGTAAGAAGCAAATTTTTTATTTTACGACTGGTATTGTTCTTTTGTATTTTGTAAAGGGAGGGCCTATTGATTTAATTGGCCATATTATATTTAGTGCTCATATGTTTGAAATGGCAGTCATGTATATTGCAGTTCCACCGTTACTGTTGCTTGGTATACCAACTTGGTTATATCGTTACATTACTTCTTTTAAGTTCGTTCAAATTATATTAAAGGTATTTGCTAAACCACTTATTGCGTTGTTTGTATTTAACGGCCTGTTTTCTTTTTATCATTTACCAGTTGTTTTTGATACGGTAAAACAAAGTCAAATTGCTCATCCTATTTGTCTCGCTATATTGTTTTTTACAGCAATCATGATGTGGTGGCCGATGTTAAATCCATTACCAGAATATCAAACGTTAAGTGATATAAAGAAACTTGGTTACATGTTTGCTAATGGTATATTATTAACGCCAGCTTGTGCGTTAATAATTTTTGCGACAGCCCCGTTATTTGCAACGTATACGGATCCGGCTGCTTGGATGAAAGCGATGGAACTATGTGTACCAGCGGGCACTTTATCAGATTTAAATATAACGGGACCGGAATTTTTGCACTGGATGCCAGTAGTACAAGACCAGCAAACTGGTGGTATCATAATGAAAATTGTCCAGGAAATAGTGTACGGTACAATTATAGGCTATGTATTCTTTAGATGGGCACGTAGAGAACGTGAAAAGGATAAGGAGCAGTTGCAACAATTGCCGCCGTATTTACAAACTAAGTAAAAAAAGTGTATGGGATTCCATACGCTTTTTTTACTTAGTTTTAGTTTTTCACGAAAGATTGAATTTTCTAATTATTTATGTTAAGTTAGTGTAGGCGTGTACTAAAAGTGGATATAAAATTTACTACTAGCTTTCATGCGTAATAATTCCATATGTGGTGCAAGTTTTTTAGAGAGTTACAAAAATATATTGTTATCTTTAATAAACACGAACTATTTTAAGGGGGAATTTTAATGGGTAGTAGTGGAAGTATGGTAAAGCCGATTAGTGGTTTTTTGACAGCACTAATTCAATATCCAGTACCAGTAGTAGAGTCACGTGCGGACATTGATAAACAAATTCAACAAATCATAAAAACAATTCATTCGACCAAATCAGGTTATCCTGGATTAGAATTAATAGTATTTCCTGAATATAGTACACAAGGGCTCAATACAAAAAAATGGACCACAGAAGAATTTTTATGTACAGTGCCTGGGCCAGAAACCGACTTATTTGCTGAGGCATGTAAAGAATCTAAAGTATATGGTGTTTTTTCGATAATGGAAAAAAATCCTGGTGGTGGAGAGCCATATAATACAGCAGTTATTATTGATCCACAAGGTGAAATGATTTTGAAGTATCGTAAGCTAAATCCTTGGGTACCAGTCGAGCCTTGGAAAGCTGGAGATTTAGGCTTACCTGTTTGTGTTGGACCTGGAGGAAGTAAATTAGCTGTTTGTATTTGTCATGATGGCATGTTCCCTGAAGTAGCTCGTGAAGCGGCCTATAAAGGTGCAAATGTCTTGATTCGTATTTCTGGATATAGCACACAAGTTAGTGAACAATGGATGCTAACCAATCGTTCAAATGCATGGCAGAATTTAATGTATACATTGTCGGTAAACTTAGCGGGTTATGATGGTGTATTTTATTACTTTGGTGAAGGACAAGTATGTAATTTTGATGGGACTACTTTAGTACAGGGGCATCGAAATCCTTGGGAGATTGTTACTGCTGAAGTATATCCAGAACTAGCAGATCAGGCTAGATTAGGATGGGGATTAGAAAATAATATATATAATCTAGGTTCAAGAGGATATGTAGCAACTCCTGGTGGGGTGAAAGAAAACCCATATACGTTTATAAAAGATTTAGCTGAAGGTAAATATAAGGTTCCTTGGGAAGATGAGATTAAAGTAAAAGATGGATCTATTTATGGATATCCAGTAAAAAAAACGATTCATTCTTAGGGAAGGGAAATAAAACAAGCGCATCATATTGATGCGCTTGTTTTTGTTAATCAATAATTTGAAGTTCTTTTAACTCTTTTTCGACATTTTGTAGGAGTTGTTCACTTTTTTGAAGTACATTCGTTGGGAAAGTCTCATCATCGCCATATTCAACGCCGTGAGGATAATAATGTTTTCCTAATAAGGGGGGGAGTAGTTTTACTTCAGCGTGTCTACTGCCGATGTCACCTTCAACAGCAACTCCTTGCACTCGTAAATAATAAATATCCTTTAATATTTCAAATTTATAATCGTATGTAACCCGTTCATAATCCCACTGTCCAGCAAGTACGAAGTGGTTGTTTTCCATGATTTCAGTTAAAAGAGTTAATTCAACGACGGCTCCATTAAATTTCGTATTTGTAAATTGCATATAATACCTCCTTTTTTAATGTTACACCATTATTTTTATAATAGTATGAATAATAAGAAAGTGCAATTCATATTGAGAGAAAAGGGATAATCCAGACTTTTTTCACGAAAATATGATATAGTGAAAAGAGTACGGTACACACAAAAAGAAAGAAAAGGATTTGTGTATATCTCAATTTTATGTTTTGTTCAGGAGGTATATCGTTTGAAGAAATTATTGCGTATCGTAATGATTACATTTTTAATTTTAGCTGTTGATTTATACGGAAAATTACTCGTTTCACAATATATATTAACCCCATCTCAATCAAAGCAAGAAAATAAAATTGTGAAAAAGAAAAAGCAAATTAAGGAAGACTCCTCAGACACTGTTTTAAATATGATTGGTGAAGACTCTGAAAATTTATTGGCGAAGTGGGGAGAACCCTCTCGAATAGAGCCGTCTGCATACGGATATGAATGGTGGGTATACAATCAGGATTTAACTCAGTATGCTCAATTTGGAGTTTCTGAACGTAAAGTTGTAACGGCGTATGCTGCTGGTGAACAAGTTAAGGTTCCACCTTATTATATAAATGAAAAATATGAAGAAGTATATAAAAAAAGTCCGCCTTCGCATGAAATTGCGTTAAAAAGAGGGAAAAATAGTTATCAATTTGAACTATCTGATACCGAAGTCATGGAACAACCGTTAATACCTGTAGAAGATGGATGGGCGCAATTGTATTTTGATCAATTTACACATGAGCTTGTGGGTGTTCGTTATATGGATGATGAAACATTATTACGCCAAAGACCGTATCAGCTCGTTTATTCAGGTGAATTAATAGCAGAACAACCATTGACTCCAGAAAAAATAAAACAAGTAGAAAATGGGAATATGCAACAAATTTTTGATTTAACAAATATCATTCGAAGTCGTCATAAATTATCATTATTAACATGGGATCAGGAAACAGCAGATGTTGCTGTTGGTCACAGTAAAGATATGAAAGACAATAATTATTTTTCTCATGACTCACCTACATTAGGTACGCTAGGAGATCGATTGCAGCGCGGGAAAGTAGGATTTCAACTTGCTGGTGAGAACATAGCGGCGCAACATAGTGATGGAATTGCGGCAGTGCAAGGTTGGTTAAATAGTGAGGGGCATAGAAAGAATTTATTAAATGAACAATTTACAGGATTAGGTGTTGGTGTATACGATAAATTTTATACACAAAACTTTATTCGAAAATAAAGCGAAACTGTAAGCGGTGGGGTGTTACATCACCTAATTAGTTACTTCGTATTCACTGAATTGTAGGTGGGAATCTGACCGTATGCAAATAGCAGAAAAAAAGGTGCATGAATCGTCTGAAAATAGGCGAACCATGTGCCTTTTTTTTCTTACTATATAGTAGATATACATGGAGAGGTGAGGATTATGCCAACAACAAAAGGGCCGTTACATCCATCGGTTCAACAGTTTAAAGAATTTGTAAACCATCACCCTAAAATGGTTCATGAGGTTAGAAATGGTCACAAAACTTGGCAACAATTTTATGAAGAATGGTACTTACTTGGTGAAGAAGATCCAATATGGGCAACTTATAGACCGGATGGAGCGCCTGCGTTTTCTTCGGTAAAAGAAAATAAAAAAGAAAAAGATAATCGAACTGAAGAGGAAAAAACTGCTGATGTGATGGGGCAAATGCTTTCTTTTTTTAAAAAGTTGGACGTGGAACAAATGCAGAACCATTTAGCCAATGTGACGAGTGCTATTGGGAGCGTGCAACAAGTTATTCAGCAATTTCAAGGTAACCGTACGCAGCAAGAACAAAGTACTTCAGAAAATAACCCGTTTTTCTTTCAAAAGGATTAGGGGGGAAAGATGATGAGAGCAGAAATTATGGAGTTTATAAAGGCTGATGAGGATTTATCTCGCTATATTAGAGAGCAACCGTACTGGTATAGAAAATTAACACGAAATCCTGAAGAAAAAGAGGCTTTTGAGTTAGCGGCGATGCAACATTTCAAAAAAACAATACCAGATAAAGTGGAAAAATTTCAAAATCAATTGGCTGTTGCTTCGATCATGATTGATATGTTTCAGTATATGAAGCAACAAAATGCAACCTAATTGCAAGTGAAAAATATGTCCGTCATGCAGAACTTTTGTTACAATAGAGATTGATTATTTAAAAAGGAGTTGCAGCATGACGGAAATTTGTTTAGTACGACATGGACAAACTGATTGGAATTTTCAAGAAATTATTCAGGGGCGAGAAGATATTCCGCTTAATGAAGTTGGTAAGAAGCAAGCGAGTCAAAGTGCAGCTGCTTTACAAGAAGAAACGTGGGATATCATTATAAGTAGCCCGTTAATTAGAGCGCAAGAAACGGCTAATGAAATCGCAAAGGCGGCTGGATTACAATCGATTTTATTAGATGATCGATTTGTTGAACGGAATTTTGGAGAAGCTTCAGGGAAGCCAGTTGCGACTGTTAGAGAGTTGATTGCTGAGGGTAAAGTAGAAGGTATGGAGCAAGATGAAGAGATTGTAGCTCGTTGCTTTGCTGCTTTAGAAGATGTTGCAACAACTCATTTTGGCAAACGTATTATTATTGTTGCTCACTCACACGCGATAAAAGCAATTTTACATGCCATTGAACCAGATGAAATTACATTTAAGACACCATTAAAAAATGCGTGTATTAGTTATGTGAAACAAAATAGTGGGAAATGGGATGTTCTTAAATATAATATAGCGGAACATATTAATGTATAAGTGTGTACGGATATAGTGTGAAAATAGTTTCATTATATCTTTCTTTTGAGTAAGTCACTTCAATTAGTAGTTCTAATCTAAATGTGGTATGATGGATACTCGGAGGTGTCTCTCATGATTGTAGCGACGCTAGAAAGCGTATTAATATTAGATAAGGCAGAGCAGCTTGCAAAAGCGATTATCTGTTCAGATATAGCAGAAGATTATCGTAAGTATTATAGAGAATTATATGAAGATATAGAACTTCAGACGTTAATTCAGCAATTTACAGCGATGAAAGAACGGTATGAGGAAGTACAGCGTTTTGGAAAATACCATCCTGACTACACTACCGTATCAATGAAAATGAGAGAATTAAAGCGTTCTGTGGACTTACATGATAAGGTTGCAGCTTTTAAAAGAGCAGAAACTGCTTTGCAGAAGTTATTAGATGAAGTTAGTGTAGCAATCGGTTCGGAAGTGTCTTCTTCCATTAAAGTACCAACAGGAAATCCATTCTTTGATGCTGGTGGCTGTGGTGGAGGTTGTGGTACTGGCGGAGGTTGTGGTTGTAAAAAAACGGGGTGATGTACCCCGTTTTTTAGAAGTTGGAAGAAAACGTATACAGAGTTTGTCCTGTAATGTTATAAATTTCTGATTGGTTTTCATAGAATATAAAATATATGTTTTTAAAAGGAGAAGATGGAGAAGATTATGTTCGGGCAACGACAAAGTATGATTGTTTATTTACATTCATTGAAACATGCCAAGATTTTAAGGAAATATGGTAACATACATTACATATCAAAACGATTAAAATATGCTGTAGTATATTGTGACATGGAACAAATTGAGCATATGATGCATAAGTTGAACAAACTTCCTTTTGTGAAAAAGATAGAACAGTCGTATCGCCCGTATTTAAAAACGGAATTTGAAAATTCCCGTCCTGATCGAGCAAAAGAATACGATTATAGCTAATAGAAAAAATCCCCTGCTAAGTTTAGCGGGGGATTTTTTAATTGAAATAAAGTGTTATTTCATCGGAGGAATGAAATTGTTCATTCGTAAAATGCCAATTAAATGATTAAAAAATAGTTCTTTTTCTGGGAAAGTTGTAGATGGCTTTACAGTAAAAGTAGCCACTTTTTTTCCGAGTTGCTCTGCCGTTTCTTCAAATAAAATGACACGTTTACTTTTTTTATTTTCAAATACAGGAATGCCTTCACGACATATGTATAATGGTTGGAAATCACCAGTAGTAGTTGGTTTTAATATTACAACAAGCGAACACACTTTTTTATCGTTTTTTATCGTTTCAAATTGTAACATATGTGCTATACGTTCTTGATTTGTTTTGGCAATTTCAAGTAATTCATATAAATCAGAGTAGCCTTCTCCGAGTTCTATAAAGCGTTGAATCATATTTTTTCCTCCTCTTTCTTTTACTGTACCATTTCACTTTTTAAATGAAAAGCACACAAAGAAAAAAAAACCTGCATAGCAGGGCCCTTCTTATACTAGCATGTACTAGTAAGAAGGAAAAGGGAGAGGAGAAACCGGAGGAAGAACTTATGGGGAAACGTAAGTCTTCTCCGCGGTTGGCAACAACATCGAAGGTGATGTTGTTATAATTATTTATGTCCAATCTAAATGAAGATATACATAATGAAATTAAATTTTATGTTGGGCTTTTTATTTTTCTTTTTTTTATTTTGTGATAGGATAAAAAAGATAAAGTGGAACTAATATACATATTGGATTCATATTAGTGAATGATGAGATGAATACATAAAAATAATGAGCGGTTATTTGATGGTGAGTTTTCCGATATTTAGGTGAATGTAATTTGTTAACGGTTACCGAAGTGGGAATGGCTTTGTATAATCGCTCGATAGATTGAAATAAAGGTAGTGACAACAGATGAGAGTAGTTTCAGGAAAATGTAAAGGACACCCACTTAAAGCGGTTCCTGGTAATACAACACGTCCAACGACAGATAAAGTAAAAGAATCTATTTTTAATATGATAGGTCCTTATTTTGATGGTGGTATTGCCCTTGATTTATTTGGTGGTAGTGGTGGTCTTGGAATTGAGGCTTTGAGCAGAGGGATCGATAAAGCGATTTTTGTTGATAGGGATAGTAAAGCGATAAAAGTAATTCATCAAAATTTAGAAAGTTGTAGAATACAGGAACAAGCTGAAGTATATCGAAATGATGCGGAACGTGCAGTAAAGGCGCTAATAAAACGTGAAATGTCATTCGATCTTATATTAATAGATCCTCCATATAAAGAGCAAAAAATTGTATCTTTAATTAGTGTAATGGATCAACATGGATTGCTGCATAGTGATGGATTAATTATGGCAGAGCATGGTAATGATGTGGTTTTACCTAATTCAATAGGCAGGCTTGTGAAAGTACGAGCTGAGAATTATGGGATTACTGCAATATCGATTTATAAGTATGAAGGTGAGGGGACAGAATGACAAGTATAGCTATTTCTTCAGGAAGTTTTGATCCAATTACCCTTGGGCATCTGGATATTATTAAAAGGGGAGCAAAAGTATTTGATGAGGTGTACGTAGTCGTTTTAAACAATTCATCAAAAAAACCATTCTTTTCAGTTGAAGAGCGATTAGAACTAATTCGAGAAGCGACAAAGGATATCCCGAATGTAAAAGTAGATTCGCATAGTGGGCTGTTAGTAGAGTATGCAAAAATGCGTAATGCAAATGCAATATTACGTGGTTTACGAGCAGTTTCTGATTTTGAATATGAGATGCAAATTACTTCTATGAATCGAAAATTAGATGAAAATATTGAAACATTTTTTATTATGACAAACAACCAATATTCATTTTTAAGCTCGAGTATTGTGAAAGAAGTTGCGAGGTATGGAGGAAGTGTAGTAGATCTTGTACCTCCTATTGTGGAGCGTGCTTTAAAAGAAAAGTTTCAAACCCCGTTAAAGTGAACGGGGTTTTTCTTTATACGTGCGCAAAAATAATAAAATAATATATAAGTATAGACAAAATAATGTAAAAATTGGTCCGTAATGTATAAAAGATGTCCAAATTTCATGTAGTATAGAAGGATGCTTGGATAAAAATACAGGAATATCTTTTGGTATAGGTGAGAAAGAACTCACTTTCTCATAAAATGGTGTCCAAAATACAAATGTAAAAATAGGGGCAAGAATACTTTGAATAATTCGTGCGAAAAAATAGGGTTTAAATCGGATATCTGTTTCAGCTAATATGCTAGCAACTTGTGCCTGAATAGAAAGACCGCTAAATGCTAAAATGAAGCTTGTTACCATAGCTTGTTGTAAGAGCGGTGTTTCATTTATTTGACTAATCATTTGGCTTCCGAGTGTCATTTCGAAAATACCTGATAATATAGGTATACTAAAATCCGTACTTAGTTGGAAGAATGATAAAATATGTTGCATAATAAAAGAAAGAGCTGCTGTAATGTGGAATACAGTAATCATTTTATTTAACACAGAGAATAAAATAATAAATCCGCCAATCATAAGTAATGTTTGAATAGAAGAAACGATAGCATCCCCAAGTAATTTACCGATTGGCCTTTTTTCTTGTAAGCGCGTCTCGTGAAGAATTAAAAAAGGGTTTTGAAAGCGGCGTTTTTTTGTAGTGTGTGTATTATTTTTGTAAGCGATATTATGTCCGTAAAAACGCATAATTAATCCGACGGCAAAGTTACTGAAATAATGGGCAGCCGCTAATATAATTCCTAATTTCGGATTATTAAAAAAACCGATAGACACAGCACCGAAAATAAAAAGTGGATTAGAAGAATTTGTGAAAGAAACGAGGCGCTCCGCTTCAATCTGAGTTAAAAGATTGCTTTTTCGTAGTCTAGCGCTTAATTTGGCGCCTGCAGGGAAACCAGAAGCCATTCCCATGGCCCAAACAAATCCACCTATCCCTGGAACGCGAAAAAGTGGGCGCATGAGTGGTTCTAATATAACGCCAATAAATTTTACAACACCGATACTAATTAGAAGTTCTGCAATGATGAAAAACGGTAGTAGTGAAGGGAATACAACTTCCCACCATATATTTAACCCGCGAATAGAAGCTTGCAAAGCGGCTTGGGGGTGGAGTACAAGAGAAAAGGTTAAAAATAGCGTTGATATGGTAAGGAAAGCGGTTTTCCATTTTTCATACATGTAAGTAAATCCCCCTTTGTCCCAAAAAACGTTCATTTCAGTATACGTGGATACGTAGTGAATTTAGACCATAAGTATGAAAAAGGAATGAAAAAAATTAAAGGGTGAGAAAAATGAAAGAACCAAAGATTGGTTTAGCGCTTGGGTCTGGAGGAGCGAAAGGGTTTGCTCATATTGGTGTAATAAAGGTTTTAAGGGAAGCGGGTATCCCTATTCATATGATTGCAGGAAGTAGTATGGGGGCGCTAATAGGTACGTTTTATGCGGCAAGTAGTAACGTTGAAAGATTGTATAAATTGGCATCTGTTTTTAAGCGGAAGTATTATTTAGATTTCACGGTACCAAAAATGGGATTTATTGCTGGAAAACGTGTCAAAGATATGATTAAAATGTTTACATATAATAAAAATTTAGAAGAGTTAGATATCCCGACGGCTGTTGTGGCTACTGACATACTGAAGGGGGAAAAAGTGGTTTTTACAAGTGGGCCAGTTGCAGATGCGGTGAGGGCTAGCATATCTGTTCCTGGAGTGTTTGTACCAGAAAAAATAGATGGACGATTATTAGTGGATGGTGGAGTTATTGATCGCATCCCAGTATCGGTTGTGAAAGAGTTAGGGGCCGATATTGTTATCGCTGTTGATGTATCTCCAATTAAGGTGAATGGAGATGTTACGTCCATTTATGACGTAATCATGCAAAGTATTGAAATTATGCAGCATGAGCTTGTAATGAATCGGCAAATTGCATCGGATTTAATGATGCGACCAGCTGTAGAGCAATTTAGTTCACGTGCTTTTACGAACATTGAAGACATTATTCGAGTTGGAGAAGTAGAAGCGGAAAAACATGTTTCAAATATTTATTTATTAATTGAGCAGTGGAAGGAGAAACATAATGTTTAAGCGTTTTCGGTTTATATATGCAATCTTAATAGGGGTTATATTGGCGATGTTACTTGTTTACGTACGTTTACCGTATTATGTAACAAAACCAGGAATGGCTGCCAAATTAGAGCCTTACGTTCAAGTTGAGGGTGGAACGAAAGAATCTGGTGATTTTATGCTTGTTACGGTTTCAATGGGGCCAGCAAATGTGGTGAATTTAATAGCGGCACAGTTTAATAAATATACACATATTTCGAAAGCGGAAGAAATATTGCAAAAAGGTGAGAGTGATGAAGAATATCAATTTCGCCAAAATTATGCGATGAAAGATTCACAAAATGCCGCAATTTATAATGCATATAAACGTGCAAATCGCTCTGTTTTTTTTGAAAATAAAGGTGTATTAGTTGCTGGTGTGGCAAAAGGAATGCCGTCAGAAGGGAAGCTTAAGCTTGGTGATGTTATTATAGCTGTTGACGGAAAAACATTTGAAAAGACGGAGCAATTTATTGAATATATGACTGGGAAAAAAGAAAGCGATGCTGTAAGTATTGAGTACATGAGAAATGGAAAACAATTGAAAGAAAATTTAAATGTAAAGACGATTCCTAATGGAAATGGACGTGTCGGTATAGGTGTTTCTATCGTTACGGAAAGAGAATTAGTGGTCGATCCGAAAGTGAAAATTAATTCTCATGAAATTGGTGGACCATCCGCAGGTTTAATGTTTACATTAGAAATATATAATCAACTTGTGGAAGAAGACTTAACAAAAGGACATGAGATAGCTGGAACAGGTACAATTAATGAAAAAGGAGAAGTGGGCCCAATTGGTGGTATAAATCAAAAAGTGGTGGCTGCTAGCGATGCCGGGGCTGAAGTGTTCTTTGCGCCAAATGAAAAAGGTGCGGAGAAATCGAACTATAAAGATGCACTTGAGACTGCAAAGGATATTAAAACAAAAATGAAAATTATACCAGTGGATACGCTGGATGATGCGTTAACATATTTAGAAAAGATGGATAAGGGAAAAACCTCTCTGAAATAGAGAGGTTTTTTATAGGAATTTTGTAGTTGTTTCATCATAGCGAATAGGATGGTGTGTTATATCCTGTTTTAATAGTTGCGTGCGTAACGGTTCTTGCATGATGGAGAAATATACAGAGTTTGCTTTTTTCTCTATATCTAAAGCGGCATGGTCAAATGTTTTTGTATGAGTAAGGATTGGAAGTTCGATTTTTTTCTTGTTTTTTGAAAGATAAGTTTGACCTTTTTGTGACATGCCTAACAGGCGGATATATGGTGCGTGTTGTTCTATATTTGCGCTACGTATTTCCTCTTTTGTTGTGTTTGTTAAAATGTGTGTACAAGCTCTTTGTAATCTAGTCCATGTATAACGTTTTGTTTTTAATGCTTCCATGAATGAATAGAAGGAGGAACTGTTTTGTATTTTTGATAAAATACGATGCTCTAAACCTTCTTCTATTTCATATATATGTCGTAAGTCCCCTGGAGACATCGTCATGAGTTTATATTTAAAAAATGAAAAGTATTGTTCCCAATTATGTAATATCCCGTAGTTTTGTTTGTAATTTGCTAAAAGCGAAGTGGTTGCCTGTGGGAGAAAAGGTTCAATTGTTGTAAATGATCCTTCTTCGCTAAAGAGTTGTTTTCGGATGCTTGTCGCGCTTGCAATATATTGGTCATTAAATGTTTCATCATGATAATGAGAGGCAAATCTTTGTATAGTTTGAGCTTGTATAGAACTATTCTGTGACAGAATTGCTTTCATATATTGGAAGCCTAAAATATTATTTGGTTGTGACATATCAATGTTGTTTTCGGATGTTAAAATGTGTGAGAAAGCATCTGATGTTGCTTTTGCATAACTATTACCAGCGTCCATGAATTGTTTTACAAGGCAGTTAAAAGTCTCTTCTTCGTTTTTTTGTACGGAGATGGTATTATAAAAGTTTTTGATTTGTCCATCCTCACTACCGAAACAAATTTCAGAAACACGTAGGGCATTTAAAATGGAAATAGCACCATTTGCGAAGGTTTCAGCCTTTTGTGTTGCAAAGACGTATGGAAGCTCTACAACAAGGTCTACGCCGTTTGTTAAGGCCGTTTTAGTGCGATACCATTTGGAAATGAGTGCGGGCTCACCACGCTGTAAAAAAGGACCACTCATAACGGCAATTATTATATCGGATTGTGTTAACTTTTTTGTCTGTTGCACATGATAAAGATGACCGTTATGAAAAGGGTTATATTCAACAACAATACCACCAGCTTTTATGGTAATCTCTCCTTTCGATGTAGCATCTTTTTGAAAAACGTGATACTCTATATATTATTTACTATGATGACTTCATTATAGTGTAAAGAAAAAACATTGACAAATATAAAATGGCTAGCTATAATTTTGTTTGTTGCCTTGAGGTGATATGATATGAAATGGTCCATCCATCAATTGAATAAATTGAGAAATAAAGGATTGACATTGGATGAGATGGTAGATGTAAGTGAGCTAAAAGAGGTCGAGAAAGATATTCGTGAAATTAATCCTGTGCATGTAATGGGAAGAGTTGATTTTGGCTCCGGTAAGTTTACGTTTCATCTACATATAACTGGAAGCATGGTTTTACCATGTTCTCGCTCTTTAGTAGATGTGACATTACCATTTGACATTAAAACAACTGAGGTGTTCCAAACTTCACAAGAAGAATTTGAAACTGAAGCTGAAATTCATTCTTTAGAAGGAGAAGTACTTGACTTACTGCCCGTAATCAAGGAAAATATACTTTTGGAGATTCCAATGCAAATTTTCAGTGATGATGTTTCTGGTGGAGCACCGACGCAAGGTCAAGACTGGCAAGTGATTTCGGAAGAAGACAAAGAAAAGACTGTTGATCCAAGATTGGCAGGACTTGCAAAGTTTTTTGACAAATAATCGGAAGACTGGTTCAGGCCTTCATATGAAAATAACTATTTCTTTTAAGGAGGTGGGAAGAATGGCTGTACCTTTTAGAAGAACTTCTAAAACAGTAAAAAGAAAGCGTCGTACGCATTTCAAATTATCAGTACCTGGTATGGTAGAGTGCCCAAGCTGTGGTGAAGCGAAATTAGCTCACCGTGTATGTAAAGCATGCGGTACTTACAAAGGTAAAGAAGTAATCAGCAAGTAATTGCGGGAAAATAAACGCAGAAGATATCTTCTGCGTTTATTTTTTTTGTCTTAATCTTTAGTTGTTGTATTCTATCTTTTCTAGTAACTGCATATGCTTAATAAAAAATGCATAGGGAGGACTAGAGAGATGGCGACAACAAGACAAGATGCTTGGACTGATGATGAAGATTTGCTTCTGGCAGAAGTAGTACTCCGGCATATTCGAGAAGGTGGAACACAACTTTCTGCCTTTAAGGAAGTGGGAAAAAATTTATCACGTACACCAGCAGCATGTGGATTTAGATGGAATTCTTACGTAAGAAAGCAATATAAAGAACGTATTGAGGAAGCAAAGCAACTTCGTAAAGTAGAAAATTATGAAGTGAAAGAGACGAAGGTGTTAGAACCTACGTCAATTACGTTGAATGATGTTATTGACTTCTTGCAAAATTATAAAGATGAAAACTCTTTAACGGTGTTGCAACAACAAGTTGAATCATTACAAACAGAAAGAGAGCGTCTTCTGGAGCGATTATCAGTATATGAGGAAGAGTATAGAACATTACTTGATTATATCGATCAAAAAAGAAGTGTAATGGTAGTGGAAAGAAACAACGCTCGCTCGAATGAAAAGTTAGAGAAGCTTAAGAAATAAAAAACAGCTGTTATACAGCTGTTTTTTTTATTTATTTATTAAGCCGATTCTTCGTTTGTAACCGCATTCAAATTTGTTTCTGGATGCCAAATATAAAAATCTCCATCAGTTACTGATACGGGGTTGAAACTTAATTTATCCCAAAAACCAGATGAATGAATACGCGCTATCGTTTTAATAGGAAATTGCATTTGTTTCGCATGATTTACAAGCATTTGCCCGAATCCTTGTTTTTGAAAAGTTGGTAATACTTCAAGTTTATAAAGTTCTAGGTAAGGACCTGTAATTTCGAATGGTTCTCCGCCGTTTCTTTTCATATATAGACTCATACGTGCAATTAGTGATCCGCCATAATAAATACCGTAAAATGGAGATTCACTGTCGTTTTCAATAATGTTTGCTTGCAATTCTTCCAGCATAGATAGTTCTTGGGCTCCGCACCCTTTAAATTTTTTAAATTCATCTAACGTTTTATAATTGATGAGCAAGCGCTCAACTTTTGGGAATCCCATTACATCACATCCTTTTCTTATCTCGTTGAATGCAGAAAAGTAAAAATATTTACAATAATAGTATAACTCATTTTTTTATTTTTATGAAGAAGATAGTATATTTCTTTTATTATTTTTTTGAGGATTTGCTAAACTAAGAGTATAAGTGTATTAATAGGCAGTATATACGTAGTGAAAAATGAGAGTGTATTTGTTTGGCAGAGGACAACGAAATTATAGGGCGTGCTCATGTACTTTAAAAAGATATAAAAAAAGGGGGGGCGGCAAGGGCGCTTAATGTGAATCCCTTGTGTGAAAATGAAAATTGGAATTGTCGGACCAGGTGCTATTGGTCTATTGTATACATTTTATTTACAAAAAAGTAACCAAAATGTTACGTTGTTTACAAGAACAGCTAAGCAGGCTGAAGAGTTAAATGAAACAGGTGTAACTTGTATTAGAGATAGAACATGTGAAACAGTATATCCATCTGTTTTACCGATAGAAAGTATGGTAGCGCAAAATTTAGATTATATATTTATTGCTGTGAAGCAATATCATATAGATGACATACTACCGTTTGTGGAAGGGGCAGCATCATTAATCTTTTTGCAAAACGGAATGTCACATCTTCAAAAGATGCTGAACATAGGGTGTGAAAATATAGCTGTTGGTATTGTAGAACATGGTGCGAAAAAAGAGGGAGGGCATATCGTTCATCATACTGGAGTTGGGGTAACGAAATTTGGAGTGGTTTGTGGTCAATCTATACATTTCGAAAGTGTATTCCATTCTTTTCCCGTGTCTTATTTTCCAGTTCAAATAGAAACGGATTGGAAAGAGATTATGCATAAAAAATTAGTGGTAAATGTATGTATCAATCCGTTGACGGCGTTATTGGGAGTTAAGAATGGTGAATTAACCAAGAATCGTTTTTTTTATCAAATGATGGAGCAAGTGTTTCAGGAGGTCGCCTTTCTTATTAGAGGAGAAAAAGAGATGGTATGGCAAATGGTACGCAATGTGTGTGAAGGAACGTCTCGTAATACATCCTCTATGCTAGCCGATGTAAGAGCGAATAGACAGACGGAAATTAATGCGATTGTTGGATATGTATTAGAAGAGGCTAAGAAACAGCAACGACCAGTTCCGACACTTCAATTTTTGTTCGATGCAATAAAAGGGTTAGAAACAAGAGTATAAGTGTTATTCTTTGCTTTTACGTGAAACATTGACTACAATGTGGATTGGTGAGAGAACTGGATACGAAAGGAAGAATTATATGGAGATAAAAGAAATCTCTGTTCCGCAACAAGGTGTTGTAGCGGACTATATGAACGGTAAAAAAGAGATACAGTCATGTTTTGATTATATGTTAACAGAAGATGCTTTTAAACAGCGTTTACATGATTTGCGTGAAAGGGAGTTTTTCCGCCAAGATGTAGTAGCGCATTTATTAGAATATAATACAAAATTACAAGCGGGAGAATCTACACTTCAAAATGTAAAAGCGCTTGGAGATGAAAATACATATGTTGTAATAGCTGGACAACAAGCGGGGTTATTAACTGGACCGCTTTATACAATTCATAAAGTTATTTCAATTTTAAAGCTTGCAAAGGAAAAAGAAGAAAGTTTAGGGGTGAAAGTTGTCCCTGTCTTCTGGATTGCGGGTGAAGACCATGATATGGATGAGATTAACCATACTTTTTTAGCGAAAAATAAAAAGATGAAAAAAACTATTTTTTATGATCGTAATCCGAAAAAGGCGAGTGCTTCTGAGTC
The DNA here is from genome assembly GCF_038008465.1 of Bacillus sp. CH_48. NCBI lineage: Bacteria > Bacillati > Bacillota > Bacilli > Caryophanales > Bacillaceae > Bacillus > Bacillus sp. CH_48. Next base: position 2,996,829 of record NZ_JBBOZF010000001.1, read on the forward strand.
TGAACTTTCTGTTGAAGATTGTAGAAATTGGATTGAAGAGATTTTTAAAACATATCCAGAAACAAATTTTACAAAGGATGTATTAAAATTTGTTGATGATGCTTTGGAAAAATCGAATACGTATGTAGATTTCTTTGCTCATCTTATTACGAAAATCTTTGCTAATTCTGGTTTAATCCTTGTTGATTCACATCATCCTGAATTAAGAAAGTTAGAAATTCCATTTTTTAAGCGAATTATAAGTAAGTATAAAGAGGTACAAGAGGGCCTTCGTAATCAGCAGGAAGTAATTAAAGAACTAGGATACAAACCGATTATTGAAACGAAGTCTCATGCAGTGCATATATTTATGGAAATAGATAATGAACGAGTATTGCTTGAAGAGCATCAAGGTAAGTTTGTTGGAAAGGATGGGGCGCATTCATTTTCATACGAAGAGTTGATTGAAGAGATGGAGAGAAATCCGGCACGTTTTAGTAATAATGTTGTAACACGTCCTCTTATGCAAGAGTATGTATTTCCTACGCTCGCATTTATTGGAGGTCCAGGGGAATTAGCTTATTGGAGTGAATTACAACAAGTATTCCATACTGTCGGTTTTCAAATGCCACCTGTCGTTCCTCGTCTTACAATTACTTATGTGGAGAGATGTATAGCGACAGATTTATTCGATCTGCAATTGAGAGAAAGTGATCCGTTTTTAAATGATGTCGATAAACTGCGTGAAAACTGGTTGTCTAATCAAATAGAGGAACCGATTGATAATCATTTTGAAAAGGCGAAAAAAGAAATTGCCGATATTCATACATCTTTACAGCAATTTGTAAAGAAAATAGAGCCGGGGTTAAGTGCGTTTGCAGGGAAAAACGAATTGAAAATTAATGAACAAATTGAACTGCTGGAAAGAATGTTGAAAAGAAATGTTGAGAAAAAGTATGAGGTTCAGCTAAATAAATTTCGCCGTATACAATTCGCACTTCGTCCATTAGGTGCGCCGCAAGAACGTGTGTGGAATGTATGTTATTATTTAAATCAGTTTGGTTTGGATTTCGTTGATCGTGTAATGGAAAACCCTTTTTCTTGGGACGGAAAACATCATGTTATAAAACTATAAAATCTTGCTCCTTGGAGCAGGATTTTATTTTTATTCCGTTGAATTTACTGTGAAGTGATTTTTTTCTGAATTATCAATCAAAAAAATAGATGTGATAATTGTGTTGGATACTTAAATATATGACAAAATAGCACAAAATGTAAACGTATTATTCGCTTTTTCGACAGTTTTTTATTTAAATTCCCGCAAAAGATGATAAAATTTAGTATATAATAAAAGAAAATAGCGATTTGTATAGTATGTTGCCTTTATTGGTAAGTTAAATGAGTCGTTCTTTCGTATTATTTCATTCTCTAAGCGTGAAAGATGTGTTTAGAGGAAGGGATACATTCAACATAATTAATTGGAAAAAGAGTAGGTGCAACAATGTTTAAACACGTAACAGTGCTTTTAAAGGAAACAGTAGACGGCTTAGATATAAAGCCAGATGGTACATATGTAGATTGTACACTGGGGGGAGGAGGACATAGTTCTTATTTATTATCCCAATTAACTGAAGGTGGAAAATTAATAGCGTTTGATCAAGATGAGATAGCGATTCAAAACGCGAAAGAAAAGTTCTCTTCATACGGTGAACAGTTTATAACAGTAAAGAGTAACTTCCGCTATTTAGCTGAAAAACTGCAGGAAATAGGTATAACAGAAGTAGACGGTATTTTATTTGATTTAGGTGTTTCATCCCCACAATTAGATACACCAGAGCGAGGCTTTAGTTATCATCATGATGCACCGTTAGATATGCGGATGGATCAAGATGCCCCATTAACAGCATATGATGTTGTAAATAGTTGGTCATATGAACAACTTGTAAGGATTTTCTTCCAATACGGTGAAGAGAAATTTTCAAAACAAATTGCAAGAAAAATTGAAGCTTATCGTGAGAATAAAGCTATTGAAACGACAGGAGAATTAGTAGAGCTAATTAAAGAAGGTATTCCGGCTCCTGCTCGTAGAACTGGTGGGCATCCTGCTAAGCGAGTGTTTCAGGCAATTCGTATAGCTGTAAATGATGAATTAAAAGTATTTGAAGAAGCATTGGAATCTGCTATTGAGATGGTTAAGCCAGGTGGAAGAGTTAGTGTTATAACATTCCATTCATTAGAAGATCGTATTTGTAAAACAACGTTTAAGCGAAATAGTACAACGCCACAATTGCCGCCAGGATTACCGATTATTCCTGATGAATTTAAGCCAAAATTAAAGCTTATTACAAGAAAACCGATTTTACCTTCTGATATAGAGCTAGAAGAAAATAATCGTGCGCGTTCTGCGAAGTTGAGAATCGCTGAAAAACGATAAAAGGGAGAGAGAGGTATGACTAATTTAGCTGTAAAGTACAAACAACAAGCGCAAGAAGAGGTGCAAATTCAAACGCCCCCACAGCAGATGGTTAAGCCGAAAGTTAAAGCGAAAATTACAAGAATCGAAAAACTGTTGTATGTAGCGTTTATTGGCTTTTTATTGTATGCCTGTGTCGCGTTTATTGGAAATAAAGCAGGCCTTTATCAAGTTAATGTAGAAGCAGCGACGATAGAAGAAAAAATTGTACAGCAGCAAAAAGAAAATCAAGAATTACAAGCTGAAGTAGAGAAGTTAAGTCGCTATGAACGAATCGCTGAAGTTGCAAAAAAACACGGGCTAGAAATTAATGCGAATAATGTGAAAGGCCTCAAATAAGGCAATAGGTGTGAAGGAACGATGAAGAAGAATATGACTAAATTTCATACCAATAAGGGAGCAGGTTATTTTATGATATTTTTCCTCCTGCTCTTTTTGCTGTTATTAGCCCGATTTTTTTACATACAATCAACAGGAACAGTTCATAATCAAGATTTAGATGCACTTGCTAAACAAAAGCATAGTAAAACAGGAGTTCTTGAAGCGAACAGAGGAACCATTTATGATCAAAACGGTCATGTGTTAGCGCAAGACGCAAACTCTTATAAAATAGTAGCCGCCCTAAAAGGTGCTAACTCTGTTGAGAATAAAGAAGATACTGCAAAGAAAATTGCAGGAGTACTTGGAAAAGGCGAAGAGGATATTTTAGCTTCTTTAAATAAGGAAGGTAGAAGTCAAGTCGAATTTGGAACGTTAGGTAAGGATTTGACGAAAGAAAAGAAGGAACAAATAGAAGCGTTGAAGTTGCCGGGAATATCTTTTATTACAGAAAATGCAAGGGTGTATCCAAACGGTGATTTCGCATCTTACGTTATAGGTCATGCAAAACCAAATGAGAATGGAACCTCGGTAGGTCAATTTGGCATAGAGAAAAGCTTGGATAAATATTTAAGTGCTTCTAACGGAGAAGTAGCATATACAGGTGACCGTAAAGGTGTGTCTCTTGATGGTGGAAAAGTTAATGTAAAGGCACCTAAAAATGGAGATAACGCGTATTTAACAATTGATCACCGTGTCCAAAGTTATTTAGAAGACGCGATGAAAGCAGCAAGTAAGCAATATGAACCAGAAAGTTTAATAGGGATTGTTGCAGATCCGAAAACTGGAAAAATATTAGCGACGTCTACTAAACCTAGTTATGACCCTAATGATCGTCAAATTAAATATTTCTTCAATGACGCAATTGCCAATGCATTTGAACCTGGATCAACAATGAAAATTTTCACGTTAGCGGCAGCTATTAATGAAGGTGTGTACAAAGGGCAAGATTATTATCAGTCCGGGACATATCAAGTCGGAAATAGGAAAATAAAAGATCATAACGGCGGTGCTGGTTGGGGCTCTATCACGTTTGATGAAGGGGTAGAACGTTCTTCAAACGTAGCGTTTGCAATTTTAGGAGATCAAAAACTTGGTCCAGAATGTTTCCGAAAATATATTCATAGTTTTGGATTAGATGAAAAAACGAACATTGATTTATCAGGTGAAGGATCGAATACAATTTTATTTGATCAGCAAATACAACAAGTGACAACAGCTTTTGGACAAGGTTCCACTGTAACACCAATTCAGCTTGTACAAGCTGCAACAGCTATTGCAAATGATGGGAAAATGATGAAACCTTATGCAATTGATAAAATTGTAGATCCGATAACAGGGAAAGTAAAATTAGAACATAAGCCAGAAGAAGTAGGAAAACCTGTTACAAAGGAAACAGCAGCGCAAGTAAGACAGTTATTAGAACGTGTTGTTACATCTCCGAAAGGTACAGGGACAGCTTATAAAATTGATGGATATTCAGTTGGTGGTAAAACAGGTACAGCGCAAATTCCGGATGGAAAAGGCGGCTATATGACAGGGAGACAGAATTATATATTCTCATTCTTAGGTATGGCACCAATGGACGACCCACAACTTGTTGTTTATGTAGCTGTAAAACAGCCGAAATTAAAAGATGATGAGAACGGTGCACAGCCTTTAGCTGATATTTTTAAATATGTAACAAAAAATAGTTTAGAGTATTTAAAGATTAAGCCAAATGAAGTGAAAGATCCGAAAAAACATCTGAAAGAGCAACAAACTACTGTTCCAGATGTAACTGGTAAAACGATGGCTGAAGCGGGGAAAGCAATTGATAAAGCAAAACTTCGTCCAATCGTATTAGGTGAAGGGAAAGTACAGCAACAAGTACCAAAAGCGACTGAACAAACATTGAAAGGCGACCGAGTCTTCTTGGTAGGAGATAAGCCTACAATGCCAAATATACAAGGATGGGCACTGCGTGATGTTATGAATTTAGCGAAGACATTACAGCTTAACTTGAAGCCTTCTGGTACAGGATACGTAACAGAACAAAGTGTGGCGGAAGGAACATTATTACAACCTGGTACAGAATTAGGTGTCACACTCGTACCGCCACTTGAACCACAACAAGAAGCAGAAAAGCCGTAATGGTAAAAGAGAAGAAGTTCTAATTAAATAAGTACAAGCATATATTGGAACAAGCTAGGCGTAAGGGAGGCTTGTTCCGATATGCGTGTATCAAATGTAACAGTTAGAAAACGACTTATTTTTATACTTATATCAGGTATACTTATCTTCACTATTATCGATATTCGTCTTGGATATGTGCAATTTTTTCTTGGGAATATGTTAACGGATCGTGCGAAAGATTCATGGAGTCGTAATATTACTTTTGAACCCGAACGTGGGAAAATTTTAGACCGAAATGGTGTGGAACTTGCCACGAATAAAAGTGCTCCAACTGTCTTTGTTGTACCGAGGCAAATTGAAAAACCAGCAGAGACTGCAGAGAAGTTAGCTGCAGTATTAGGTGTGGAAAAAGATGAGATTTATAAGAGGATTACAAAAAAAGAATCGATTGTAAGGTTAGATAAAGGCGGAAGGAAAATATCACATGACAAAGCGAAAGAGGTACGAGGCTTAAGTTTGAAGGGCGTGTATATCGCAGAGGATTCTATCCGGTACTACCCATTTGGGAATTTTTTATCACATGTATTAGGTTTTGCAGGTAGCGATAACCAAGGTCTTATGGGACTAGAAAAATATTATGATAAGGAGCTAAATGGGGACAAAGGTCATGTGCGTTTTTTTGCAGATGCGAAAGGACAAAGGATGCCTAATGTTGGTGATGATTTCAAAAAACCAGAAGCTGGTTTAAATTTAGGATTAACAATCGATGCGCGTATTACAAGGATTATGGAAAGAGAAATGAATATTGCGGAGTCAACTTATAATCCAGACGGTATGATTGCGATTGCAATGAATCCTAAAAATGGTGAAATTTTAGGTATGTCTAGTCGGCCGAGTTTTGATCCAGCGGATTTTCAAAGTGTCTCTCCAGAAGTGTATAACAGAAATCTACCTGTGTGGAGTACGTATGAGCCTGGTTCAACATTTAAGATCATTACATTAGCTGCAGCATTGAATGAAAATTTAGTAGACTTAGAGAAGGATACGTTTTATGATGATGGAGCAGCTGAAGTCGGTGGAGCTAGATTGAAATGCTGGAAAGCAGGAGGTCATGGCAGTCAAACGTTTTTAGAAGTCGTTCAAAACTCATGTAACCCGGGATTTATTGAACTTGGTGATCGCCTTGGTAAAGACCGATTATTTAAATACATTCGTAATTTTGGTTTTGGGCAGAAGACTGGAATTGACTTGCAAGGTGAAGGCAGTGGGATTTTATTTAATTTAGATAAAGTTGGTCCAGTAGAGCAAGCAACAACTTCATTCGGCCAAGGGGTTTCTGTTACACCAATTCAACAAGTAGCAGCTGTAGCGGCGGCTGTAAATGGTGGAACATTGTATCAGCCGTATATAGCTAAGGAGTTTATTGATCCAAAAAATAATCAAGTTGTTAGTAAAAAGACACCTGTTGAGAAAAGAAAAGTTATTTCCAAGGAAACTTCAGAAAAAGTTCGTTATGCATTAGAGAATGTTGTAGCGAAAGGTTCTGGTAAAGGAGCTTATATTGATGGATATCGTGTAGGTGGAAAAACGGGTACTGCTCAAAAGGTGAAAGATGGTAAATATTTAGAGAATAATTATATTGTATCTTTTATCGGATTTGCTCCAGCGGATGATCCAGAGATTGTTGTGTATGTTGCTGTGGATAATCCAAAAGGGGTTACACAGTTTGGTGGAGTGGTAGCAGCTCCAATTGTCGGGAATATCCTTCGAGATGCTCTTCCTGTTATGGGAGTGAAACCGAGAAAAGAACAAGTTGAGAAAGAATATAAATGGGGCGATACACCAACTGTGGAAGTTCCGAATTTAATTGGAATGAAAAAGAAAGACTTACAAACACAACTCGTCGATTTGCAGCTTGATATAAGTGGAGATGGAGAGAAAGTAATTAAGCAATCACCAGAAGCGGGAGCTAAAGTAAAAGAAGGCTCAAAAATTAGAATTTACTTCGGGAATTAAAGGTAACATAGTACGTTTTATGGTACAATTGGTGGAAGTGAGTTCTTTATAGAACAGTTACTTAATGTGAGACAATAAGTGTCTCATTCATAAATAGGCCAGTAGCACTTACCTCCTTATATAGGAGGTAATGTGTTGCTTACTGAAAAAAAGATAAATAAACAATGTAGAGAGGGTTTAGTGAAATGAAGTTGCATACACTTTTATCATGTTTGCATGATTTTCCAGTTGTTCCAAAAGAAAATCCAGAAATCACATCTATAGAAGCTGATTCACGTAAAGTGAAAGAAGGAAGCTTATTTGTATGTATGAAAGGATATACGGTTGATAGCCATGATTTTGCTAAGCAAGCAGCGGCACAAGGAGCGGCTGCTATTGTTGCGGAAAGACCAATTGATGTTGACGTTCCAGTTGTACTTGTGAAAAATACTTTTCGTTCGTTAGCGGTTTTAGCTGATTATTTTTATGGTCAACCGACACACAAGTTACATTTAATCGGAATTACAGGTACAAATGGAAAGACAACAACATCGCATATTATGGATGAGATTATGCGAGCACATGGTCATAAAACAGGGCTAATTGGGACGATTAATATGAAAATCGGTGATGAAACATTTGAGGTGAAAAATACAACACCAGATGCACTAACACTTCAACAGACGTTTTCAAAAATGGTTGAACAAGGTGTGGACAGCACGGTAATGGAAGTTTCGTCACATGCGTTAGATCTTGGTCGTGTACACGGATGTGATTACGATGTAGCGGTGTTTACGAATTTAACACAAGATCATTTAGATTATCATAAAACGATGGAAGAATATAAACATGCAAAAGGGTTACTATTTGCACAGCTTGGCAATAGTTATAATCATAATCGTGAAAAGTACGCTGTGCTGAATAGCGATGATAATGTAACAGAAGAGTATATGAGAAGTACTGCAGCAACAGTTGTAACATATGGTATTGATACAACAAGTGACATTATGGCAAAAAATATCGTTATGACGAGTGGTGGGACTACATTTACGCTTGTCACACCGTATGAAAGTGTAAATGTTACGATGAAATTAATAGGTAAATTCAATGTATATAACGTACTTGCAGCAACAGCAGCAGGACTTGTTTCGGGTGTGAAATTACAAACAATCATTGCTGTTATAAAAGAACTAGCTGGGGTTCCAGGACGTTTTGAAGTTGTTGATGGCGGACAAAATTATACAGTTATTGTTGATTACGCGCATACGCCGGATAGTTTAGAAAATGTATTAAAAACTGCAAAACAATTTGCAAAAGGTGATGTGTATTGTATCGTTGGTTGTGGCGGCGATAGGGATCGAACAAAGAGACCGATAATGGCAAGTGTTGCAACAAAATATGCAACTCATGCAATTTATACATCAGATAATCCAAGAAGTGAAGATCCAGCGGCTATTTTAGATGATATGGTACAGGGTGCAAGTGGGAATAATTATGAAGTGATTATTGATAGAAAAGAAGCGATACACCATGCGATCGCTAATGTGAAAGCAGATGATATCATTATTATTGCTGGTAAGGGTCATGAAACGTATCAAATTATTGGTAAAGAAGTTCATCATTTTGATGATCGTGAAGTTGCGAAAGAAGCAATTACAGGGCGTTTAAACAACGAAGAGTAACAACGTGAGAGGAGGACTACATGTGCTTGAGCAAGGTTTATTAGTAACGGCTGGGGTAGCATTCTTAATTTCTGTTGCCCTTTCGCCATTGTTTATTCCATTTTTAAGAAAATTAAAGTTCGGACAGAGTATTCGTGATGAGGGACCAAAGTCACATCAAAAAAAATCAGGGACACCGACAATGGGCGGTATTGTCATATATGTATCTATGATGGTCACTTCACTTATTATGGCGATTAAGTTTAATCATTTAGGTGCAGAGGTTTCGTTATTATTATTAGTGACATTTGGTTATGGATTGATTGGATTTTTAGATGACTACATAAAGGTAGTTAAGAAGAGAAATCTTGGTTTAACATCAAAACAAAAATTAGTAGGTCAGCTTGTTATTGCTATTGCGTTCTTTTTAATTGGAAAAGGGCAAGCATTTCACACATATATCATGATTCCAGGTACGGATGTTAAGTTTGAATTAGGTTGGGCGTATTTTGTACTTGTACTATTTATGCTAATCGGTGGCTCGAATGCGGTTAACTTAACTGATGGTTTAGATGGTTTATTATCAGGAACAGCGGCTATTGCATTTGGAGCATTTAGTATTATTGCAGTAGCACAAGAACAATTTGGAGTTGCGATATTCTGTATGGCAGTTGTCGGAGCAGTACTGGGATTTTTAGTATTCAACGCGAATCCAGCAAAAGTATTTATGGGGGATACAGGTTCCTTAGCTTTAGGTGGAGCTATCGCAGCTGTAGCAATTTTATTAAAACAAGAATTACTACTTGTAATTATTGGTGGAGTATTCGTAATGGAAACTTTATCTGTTATTATTCAAGTTATTTCGTTTAAAACAACAGGAAAACGTGTCTTTAAAATGAGTCCATTACACCACCATTATGAATTATGTGGTTGGTCAGAATGGCGCGTTGTTGTAACGTTTTGGTCTGTAGGATTTTTATTAGCTGTGTTAGGAATTTATATCGGGGTGTGGATGTAATTGAAAACTGTAACTGAATTTCAAAATAAAAATATTCTTGTATTAGGCATTGCAAAGAGTGGTTATGCAGCAGCTACTTTGTTGCAAAAATTAGGGGCGAATGTCATTGTAAATGACGGAAAGCCTTTAGCAGACAATGTACTTGCTGCAGAATTACAAGCAAAAGGAATGGACGTTGTATGCGGTGGCCATCCTTTAGAATTATTAGAGAGAAATATTTCTCTTGTCGTTAAAAATCCAGGAATCCCGTATTCTAATCCAATATTAGTTGCTGCGAAAGAAAAAGAAATTCCAATTGTTACGGAAGTTGAATTAGCATATCGTATTTCAAAAGCACCATTTGTTGGAATTACAGGGTCTAATGGTAAAACGACGACAACAATGCTGACATTTGAAATGTTAAAAGAAGGACAAAAGCATCCTGTTATTGCAGGGAATATAGGAACTGTAGCTTGTGAAGTAGCACAGGATGCAAAAGAAAATGAAGTTGTAGTTACAGAGCTTTCATCGTTCCAATTGATGGGAGTAGAATCGTTCCAACCTAAAATTGCAGCGTTCTTAAACTTATTTGAAGCCCACTTAGATTATCATGGGACGAAGAAGGAATATGGTTTAGCAAAAGCAAATGTTTTTAAAAACCAAACAGAAAACGATTATAGTGTAATAAATGCGGATGATGCAGATGTGATGGAGTTATCTGCGGATACTAAAGGTCAAAAAATCCTGTTTTCGACAACGAAAGAAATTGAAGATGGCGCGTGTATAAAAGATAACGCTCTTTATTTCAAAGGTGAAAAAGTTGTTGAAGTAAGTGATATCGTTTTACCTGGTCAACATAATCTAGAAAATATTTTAGCTGCGATGAGTATTGCGAAATTATTAGGTACTTCTAATGAAGCAATTACGGTCGTGTTAAAACGTTTTACTGGTGTAAAACATCGTTTAGAATATGTAACAACGATTAACAACCGTAAGTTTTATAATGATTCAAAAGCAACGAATATGTTAGCGACTGAGAAAGCACTATCTGCGTTTACACAACCGATTGTGTTACTAGCAGGTGGGCTTGATCGCGGAAATGAATTCGATGATTTAATTCCGTATTTCAAAAATGTAAAAGCGATTGTAACATTTGGACAAACAGCTCCCAAACTAGTAAGAGCGGCAGAAAAAGCGGGATTAGATATAATTGAAAGTGTCGATACTTTAGATGAAGCAGTGGTGAAAGCTTATGCTCATTCTAAAGAAGATGATGTTGTTCTTCTTTCTCCAGCGTGTGCAAGCTGGGATCAATTTAAAACATTTGAAGAAAGAGGAGACATTTTTATACAAGCTGTGCATAAACTTATATAAAGTAAATCAAAACATCAGTAGGCTAACACCTACTGATGTTTTGTTACATAGGGCAAAAGGTTCTGCCTAAAGAGGTGGTGTTTGTGGGTAATGAAGAAAACGCCTGATTTTATTCTCATCATCGTAACACTTTCATTGTTGACAATCGGAATGATTATGGTTTATAGTGCGAGTGCAGTTTGGGCCTCTTATAAAATGGGGGACTCATTCTTTTTTGCCAAAAGACAATTACTGTTTGCGGGTCTTGGTGTAGTAGCTATGTTTTTTATTATGAAAATTGATTATTGGGTGTGGCGTACGTATTCAAAAGTAATTTTGCTAGTTTGCTTCATTCTTCTTATTCTCGTTCTTATTCCTGGAGTAGGTCTTGTTCGAGGAGGAGCACGAAGTTGGATTGGGATCGGAGCATTTTCGATTCAACCGTCAGAATTTATGAAGTTTGCGATGATTATTTTCTTGGCAAAGTTTTTAGCGGAACGGCAAAAATTGATTACATCTTTTAAACGTGGTTTATTACCGGCTCTTAGTTTTGTGTTTCTTGCTTTTGGGATGATTATGTTACAGCCAGACCTTGGGACAGGAACGGTAATGGTTGGGACATGTATCATTATGATATTTATTTCGGGAGCGAGGGTCTTTCACTTTGCGATGTTTGGTTTGCTTGGTGTAGCAGGGTTTGTAGGGTTAATCGCATCAGCACCGTATCGAATGAAGCGCATTACATCATATTTAGACCCGTGGGCAGATCCGCTTGGAAGTGGATTTCAAATTATCCAATCATTACTCGCAATTGGACCCGGTGGATTATTTGGACTTGGGCTTGGACAAAGTAGACAAAAATTTCTTTATTTACCTGAACCACAAACTGACTTTATATTTGCAATCTTATCCGAGGAATTAGGTTTTATTGGTGGGTCATTTGTGTTATTATTATTTAGTCTATTATTATGGCGCGGGATTCGTATCGCATTAGGAGCGCCAGATTTATATGGTACGTTTTTAGCAGTAGGTATTGTGGCGATGATTGCGATTCAAGTAATGATTAATGTTGGTGTTGTAACAGGACTGATGCCTGTTACGGGTATTACCTTGCCGTTTTTAAGTTATGGTGGATCAAGTTTGACATTAATGTTAATGGCAGTAGGTGTATTATTAAATATAAGTCGCCATTCTCGCTACTAAACCCTGTTTATAAGACAGGGTTTTTCGTATGTGTGTAAAAATGCAATATGTATATAGAAATAAATATAATGGAAATAAGAAAAGAGAAGCGGAGGAGTTAGTAGTGCGTGTATTAGTGAGTGGTGGGGGTACTGGTGGTCATATTTATCCAGCTCTTGCTTTAATTAGAGAAATAAAAAAGTTAAATCCAGAAGCAAGATTTTTATATATTGGTACGGAAAATGGACTAGAGAGTACAATCGTTCCAAAAGCAGGTATACCATTTCAATCTATTGTTATAAGTGGATTTAAACGAAAAATATCATTAGATAATGTGAAAACAGTAATGCGTTTTCTAAAAGGTGTACAGGATAGTAAACGATATATTCGTCGTTTTAATCCGGATATCGTAATTGGAACGGGTGGATATGTATGTGGACCAGTTGTATACGCTGCAGCCAAATTAGGTATTCCGACTATTGTACATGAACAAAATAGTGTACCAGGTGTAACGAACAAATTTTTAAGTCGTTATGTTGATAAAGTTGCTGTTTGTTTTGAAGCAGCTACAGAGCATTTTCCAGAGTCAAAAGTGGTAATGACAGGTAATCCGCGAGCATCAGAGGTAATGGATCAAAATGGAATGAAAGGGAAACGTTCAGTTGGGCTTTCTCTTCCTAAAAAGTCTGTACTTATATTTGGTGGAAGTCGTGGGGCTAGACCGATTAACGATGCCTTCGTTGAAGCAATTGAACAGTTTGGGAACAAAAGCTACGAAATACTATATGTAACAGGTGAAGTACATTATGACAAAGTGATGGAAGCCGTGAAGCAAAAAGGGAACCCGAACAATGTTATTATTAAGCCGTTCATTCATAATATGCCAGAGGTACTAACTGGTGTAGACCTTGTTGTTTCAAGGGCTGGGGCAACAACACTTGCAGAATTAACAGCGTTAGGAAAACCAAGTGTGTTAATACCGAGTCCGTACGTAACAAATAATCATCAGGAAAAGAATGCACGTTCAGTTGTTGATAAAGGAGCGGCAAAAATGTTACTTGAAAAAGATTTAACAGCTGAAACACTTATTCGTGATATTGATGAGATTTTATTGGATGCACAAACATTACAAAATATGAAGCTAGCTGCTAAGAAACTAGGTATTCCAGATGCAGCAAATAAGCTGTATGAAGTAATGAATAAGCTTGTAAAAAAATAAAGTGAGGCTTTAATCAGTGGGGAGTGATTCTCTCTCGTTGATTATTACCTTTCACTAATCGGATGTTTACTGGCATCCCGATACCGCCTAACTTCTTTGTTACCGCCGAATTTTGATTTAGGAGCTGTACTGCCCGTAAATAGAGGGATAACGTTAGGTGAACGCCCTGCATATTATTGTCATAAGGAGACTTAATATGGGGGAGATTGTCTATGGAACAATTAGTAAATGAGCTTATAGAAGCAGACGTTGGTCGTGTTTTAGTTAACGAGTCGTTAGCGCGTTATACAACTATGAAAATAGGTGGACCAGCGGATATTTTAATTGTGCCTAAGCATGTAGCCGGTATTGAAAAAACATTACAGTTAGTAAAGCAATACAAAACGAAGTGGACTGTAATTGGGCGCGGTTCAAACCTTCTTGTATCTGATCAAGGCATAGAAGGTGTTGTTATTCGTTTAGGAGAAGGATTAGATCACTTAGAGGTCGAAAAACATAAGGTAAGAGTTGGTAGTGGATATTCTCTTATTAAATTGTCAACTTTACTTAGTCGTCAAGGGTTAGCTGGATTGGAGTTTGCAAGCGGTATTCCAGGAAGTGTCGGTGGTGCAGTATATATGAATGCAGGTGCACATAAATCGGATATATCGAGTGTATTATCGAAGGCTCTCATTCTGTTTGAAGACGGTACAATTGACTGGTTAACGAATAAAGAACTGGAGTTTTCTTATCGGGCATCTGTATTGCAAACGAAACGGCCTGGTATTGTTTTAGAGGCGGAGTTTCAATTACAGGCGGGAAAACGTGAAGAAATTGTACGTAGCATGCAAAATAATAAAGATTACCGCCGTGAAACGCAACCATGGAATCACCCGTGTGCAGGAAGTATATTTCGGAATCCAATCCCACATTTTGCAGGCGATTTAGTAGAAAAAGCAGGGCTTCGTGGTTATAGGATTGGTGGAGCTCAAATTTCTCAAATGCATGGCAATTTTATTGTTAATACCGGGGGAGCTTCAGCGCAAGATGTATTGTCCTTAATTGAATTAATAAAACATACAATTAAGGATAAATTTGATGTAGATATGCACACAGAAGTAGAAATCATTGGAAGATAACGGTTATTCGTTCCGCTCATTATCATTTATGTTATAATAAGAAGATAAGAACGGCATGAGGAACATGCCGTTCTTTATGTTACATAGGGGGATCGTACATGAATAATAGTAAAGTGATTAAACTACAAGATCGTGTACCAAAATTGAAAAATCAAAAGAAAAAAAACAAAAAAAATGTTAATCATCGATTGATTTTATACATATCAATTTTATTTTTATTAGTGCTCTTTTTAATTTATTTTCGGTCTCCGCTTAGTAATATAAAAAAGATTAGTGTGTTTGGAAATCATTATATGACGGATGAGCAAGTAATGAAGGATTCAGGCGTGACATATGATACAAGTTATTTCCGAGTGACAGCACATAAAGCTGAAGAAAACTTAACGAAGCGAAAAGAAATTAAAGCAGTAAAGGTAAAAAAACGTTTTCCAAACAAGATTGATGTTCATATTGAAGAATATTTAACGATTGGTTATATAAATAAAGAGGGAAAATTACAACCGTTATTAGAGAATGGAAAAACACTTGATGTACTACCTAATGGAAAACTTCCTGTTGCAGCACCGATTTTCGAACCTTTTAAAGAAGAGAAAATGAAGGAGTTAATCGCTGAACTAGAAAAATTAACACCAGCTATTTTAAAATCTATTTCGGAGATTCGCTATTCTCCAACGAATGCGAATGAAGATCATCTTACTTTATATATGAATGAAGGTTATGAAGTGAGCACTACGATTCAAAATTTCGCAAAACGTATGGAAGCCTATCCGCTTATTTTAAAAACAATTGAACCAGGTAAGAAGGTATTAATTGATTTAGAAGTAGGTGCATATACGAAAGAATTAGGTGCGGGAGAAAAAAAAGAATAGAATGGTAGTTTTCGTTGCTTATAGCAGAAAAAACAAAACAAACGTTCTATTATATGCATACGAATTTAGAAGAATGGTTCATTTGATGAAAAATATGTAAAAATTCTTAGATTCATACTAGTATTGGTACAAGTTTCACTTTTCTATGAGTACATCTTAGTGTAGACTTATACTTGGCGGTAAACTTTACACTCGAAATAGAATTATTTCAAGATAAGCAGTTATTCATAGTTTACTGCGATATTCTTAATTGAATGCTAAATAAAAATAAGAAAAATATAGGGTTAAAAAAGGGAAACGTATAAAGACGTTGAATATTTTTCTTATAAATAGTAAAGTTGCGATTGTTGTTCCATATATTGAGTTGTATGGTATAAATAAAGAAGGAGGTGCCAAAGAATGAACAGCAATGAAATATATGTTAGTCTTGACATCGGTACATCCAATGTTAAAGTCATCATTGGTGAAATGGTTAATGACAGCTTAAACATTATTGGTGTTGGAAATGTAAAATCAAATGGTTTAAAGAAGGGATCGATAGTTGATATAGACGAGACTGTTCGATCAATTAAAAAAGCAATTGAACAAGCTGAGCGTATGGTGGGAATCCACATTGAGCAAGTTGTAGTAGGTGTCAATGCAAACCAGGTACAGCTACTTCCTTGTCACGGAGTAGTCGCTGTTTCAAATGAAGATCGTGAAATCGGGAATGAAGATGTCTTACGCGTTCTAGATGCAGCACAAGTTGTGTCAATTGCTCCAGAACGTGAGTTTATTGATGTGGTACCTCGACAGTTCATCGTAGACGGTCTTGACGAGATTAACGATCCACGCGGGATGATCGGTGTAAGATTAGAAATGGAAGGCACACTTATTACAGGCTCGAGAACTTTACTACATAACCTACTTCGTTGTGTAGAAAAAGCAGGTCTTGAAATTGTTGATATTTGTCTTCAACCTTTAGCGGCTGCAACAGTTGCTATATCTTCAGATGAAAAAAATAGAGGAGTAGCCCTTGTTGATATGGGGGGAGGATCTACAACTTTATCTATTTTTAAAGACGGAGAGTTACAAGCGACGAGCGTATTACCATTAGGTGGAGACCATATAACGAAGGATATTGCAATTGGGTTGAAAACTTCAACAGAAAATGCAGATCAAATTAAGTTGAAATATGGACATGCTTTTTATGATACAGCATCTGAAGAAGAGATGTTTAC
This sequence comes from Bacillus sp. CH_48, assembly GCF_038008465.1. NCBI lineage: Bacteria > Bacillati > Bacillota > Bacilli > Caryophanales > Bacillaceae > Bacillus > Bacillus sp. CH_48. The sequence goes on from NZ_JBBOZF010000001.1 coordinate 3,013,388, forward strand.
GGTTCCTATTATGGGAAGTGATCAAACAGAACAATATTCTCAGTTGGAATTATCGGATATAATAGAGGCTCGTGTAGAGGAAATTTTAATGTTTGTTCAAGATGAAGTGCGTAAGTTAGGAGTAAAGCAAGTGGCTTCTGGTTATGTACTAACTGGCGGAATTGCTTCTATGCCAGGTGTTCTTGATCTTGCATATGATATTTTACATGAAAATGTTCGTGTAGCAACTCCTGATTATATTGGTGTGCGTGAGCCCCAATATACAAGCGGAGTTGGATTAATTAAACATTCTTATCAAAAAGCTAAATTACGTGGGAAAAATGTGCAGGAAAAGCAAGAGCATTTTGAAACAGTACCAGCACCAGCACCAACGCCGGTACAACAGCAACCTGCGAAACAAAAAACTCGTAATCAAAACAATAATAATCAAAATGATGACCGTATGATGTCAAAAGTAAAACGTGTATTCCGTTATTTATGGGATTAAAATTGGACACGAAAAATGAGGTTCTAGGGGGATTTCGACATGTTAGAGTTTGATACTACTCAAGATCAATTAGCGAATATAAAAGTTATCGGTGTCGGCGGTGGCGGAAACAATGCTGTAAACCGTATGATTGAACACGGTGTACAAGGTGTAGACTTTATCGCTGTGAACACTGATGCACAAGCATTAAATCTATCAAAAGCTGAAACAAAAATGCAAATTGGTGGAAAATTAACGCGTGGACTTGGTGCAGGCGCAAACCCTGAAGTAGGGAAAAAAGCTGCAGAAGAAAGTAAAGAACAGATCCAAGAAGCACTTCGTGGTGCGGATATGGTCTTCGTAACTGCTGGTATGGGCGGTGGAACTGGAACTGGTGCAGCTCCAGTTGTTGCTCAAGTTGCAAAAGAATTAGGTGCTTTAACAGTTGGTGTTGTAACACGTCCATTTACTTTTGAAGGACGTAAACGTGCAACGCAAGCAGCATCTGGTATTGCAGCATTTAAAGAAAATGTAGATACTCTTATTGTAATTCCAAACGATCGCTTATTAGAGATCGTTGATAAAAATACGCCAATGTTAGAAGCATTCCGTGAAGCTGATAACGTATTACGTCAAGGTGTTCAAGGTATTTCGGATTTAATTGCAACGCCAGGTTTAATTAATTTAGACTTTGCAGACGTAAAGACAATTATGTCTAATAGAGGTTCTGCTTTAATGGGTATTGGTTCTGGTAACGGGGAAAATCGTGCTGCAGAAGCTGCGAAAAAAGCGATTTCTAGTCCATTACTAGAAACATCTATTGATGGAGCTCAAGGTGTTATCATGAATATTACGGGTGGCGCTAACTTAAGTTTATATGAAGTACAAGAAGCGGCAGATATCGTAGCCTCAGCTTCAGATCCAGAAGTAAATATGATCTTCGGTTCTGTTATTAACGAAGGATTAAAAGATGATATCGTTGTAACTGTAATTGCAACTGGTTTTGATGATAGCATTGCAACTCAACCACCAAAACCAATTATTCGTCCGAATGCGAACCACACGCAACAACAGCAACAACCAGTAGCTCAACCTTCAAAACAACGTGAAGTAAAACGTGAAATGAAGCGTGAAGAGCCAGTTGTACATGAACGTCATTCAGATTCAGATGATATCGATATTCCAGCATTTTTACGTAACCGTCGTAGACGATAAAAAAAGGAGCTTTCATGCTCCTTTTTTGTTTTTTAAATGGAAAAGACCTGCTAAGCAGGTCTTTTTTTATTTCGTATATTTCAATATATTTTGTTGGTGAAAATAAGAGTATATCATTCTATGAATTTGTACTTTTATTCTTTACCGACAGATTATGTCTAGAAATCACAAAATAACAAAAAAACACCTCCGCAAATTGACACACTTTCCTATTGGATATGCATTATACTAGTCTCAACTTGAAAAAAGAGGTGAATTGTTTGGTTGTTTACGCCGACGTTGTTTGGTTGTTAAACGCCTGCATTGATTTTCTTTTGCTTTTATTAACAGCTACCGTGTTAAAAAAGAAAATCAAAAGATGGAGGCTTGTGTTAGGGGCATTTATAGGTTCAACTATTGTTATTTTTGCCTTTACTCCTTTTGCTTCTATGATGACACATCCAATTATGAAACTACTGTACTCGTTACTTATTGTGTATACAGCATTTGGGTTTACAACATTTAGAAATTATGCACAGACTGTTTTTACTTTTTACTTTGTAACCTTTATGGTTGGCGGAGGATTAATTGGAACTCATTTCTTTTTGCAAACGAATGAAATGGTAAATGGATTGGTTCAATCTCAGTCAATTTCTTACGGCGATCCAATTAGTTGGTTATTTGTTATTTTTGGTTTTCCGGTAATTTATTATTTTTCTAAAAAGCGTATTGAAAGCGTAGAGGTCACGAAAATACACTATGACCAAATTGTGAAAGTAAAAATTCAATTGGCCGAAGAAGAACTAGAACTGGCAGGTCTTATTGACAGTGGGAACCAACTTTACGATCCATTAACAAAAACACCCGTTATGATTATGCATGTTTCATCATTAGAACATTGCTTACCATCTTGGTTAACAGAACAAATTTATTCCAAAACAGAAATTCCTCAAATACCAGAAAATGATTCTGGTTGGGCGACAAAATTACGTTTAATTCCTTTCCGTGCAGTAGGAGTAGAAAGTCAATTTTTGTGGGCAATTAAGCCTGACAGTGTGCAAGTTGATCATGAAGGTAGTTCTATTGTTGTAAACAAAGTATTAATTGGATTAAATACACAACAACTGTCTACAAATGGGGAGTATCAATGTATTGTGCATCCAAAAATGTTGATTTCACAAAAAATGGTGATCGCTTAATAATGAGAGGCGGGATAATATGATGAAATTAAAATTTTATTTAGTATACCTTTGGTATAAAGTATTGCTGAAATTAGGAATTAAGACCGATGAAATTTATTATATTGGTGGAAGTGAAGCGTTGCCACCACCGTTAACGAAAGAAGAAGAGGAAGTTCTTTTGAATAAATTGCCAAAGGGAGATCAGGCAGCAAGGTCATTACTTATTGAACGTAACTTAAGGCTCGTTGTATATATAGCAAGAAAGTTTGAAAATACAGGGATAAATATTGAAGATTTGATTAGTATAGGAACAATCGGCCTTATTAAAGCGGTAAATACATTTAATCCAGAAAAGAAAATAAAATTAGCAACATATGCATCGCGTTGTATAGAAAATGAAATTTTAATGCATTTACGTCGAAATAACAAAAATCGTTCAGAAGTTTCTTTTGATGAACCGCTAAACATTGATTGGGATGGGAATGAACTGTTGTTGTCTGACGTGTTAGGTACAGATGATGATATTATTACAAAAGATTTAGAAGCTACTGTAGATCGTCACCTTTTAATGAAAGCATTACACCAATTAAATGATCGTGAAAAACAAATTATGGAACTTCGGTTTGGTCTTGCTGGAGGAGAGGAAAAGACGCAAAAAGATGTGGCGGATATGCTTGGGATTTCACAGTCATACATTTCGCGTTTAGAAAAAAGAATTATAAAAAGATTACGAAAAGAATTTAATAAAATGGTGTGAAGAATAAGACCAGCCGTTATGTAGGCTGGTCTTATTCTATTTAGTTGTATTAGGAAAGATAATTTAAATAAAAAATCGTGAAAAAACCATATGCATAAAATCCCCTTCAAAGGAAATACTTTACACTGTACAGCAACTCCCGATAGGAGGGAACACTTTGACGAGAAACAAAGTAGAAATTTGCGGTGTTGATACAGCTAAACTTCCAGTATTAAAAAATGAAGAGATGCGTAAATTATTTCGTGAAATGCAAAGTGGAGAGATAAGCGCAAGAGAAAAATTAGTGAATGGAAACTTACGTCTTGTACTGAGCGTCATCCAAAGATTTAATAACAGAGGAGAATATGTTGACGATTTATTTCAAGTTGGTTGCATTGGACTTATGAAATCAATTGATAATTTTGATTTAGGCCAAAATGTAAAATTTTCAACGTATGCTGTGCCGATGATTATTGGGGAAATACGCAGATATTTGCGTGATAATAATCCAATTCGCGTATCGCGCTCATTGCGAGATATTGCGTATAAAGCTTTGCAAGTAAGAGAAAAGTTGATTGCAGAAAATTCAAAAGAACCAACAGCAATGGATATTGCAAAAGTGCTAGAAGTAACTCATGAAGAGATAGTATTTGCTTTAGATGCGATTCAAGACCCGGTTTCATTATTTGAACCGATTTATAATGATGGAGGAGATCCTATCTTTGTTATGGATCAGTTAAGTGATGAAAAACAAAAGGACGAGCAGTGGGTTGAAGAATTAGCATTAAAAGAAGGAATGAAGCGTTTAAATGATCGAGAGAAAATGATTATTAGAAAACGTTTCTTCCAAGGAAAGACACAGATGGAAGTTGCAGAAGAAATTGGGATTTCCCAAGCGCAAGTATCACGTTTAGAGAAGTCAGCCATTAAACAAATGAATAAAACGATTCAAGGATAAGGTCTCACCAATTATGGTGAGACCTTTTTATATGTAATATGGTTTGTGCTCATAGTAGGGGATTAGTGTTCATATAATGAAACTAGCATGGTGTTTCGTATAGGTGGCTTCCTGTAAATATGAGAAACAGTTTCCAATTCGTCATATAAGGGAGAGGATAAAAATGGTGATACGAATTTCAGAGTTAAAGATGAAGGATGTTATAAATATTTCAGATGGAAAAAGGATTGGGAATATTGGAGATATTGAAATTGATATGAACACAGGGAAAATTTGTTCTGTTATTATTTCCAAACAGACACGTATGCTAGGTATTTTTGGAAAAGATGTTGAGATTGTAATTCCTTGGAAGGAAATTGTGAAAATTGGGGAAGATGTCATACTTGTAAGAGTAAATCCTGTTAATTCTGTAACAGAATCAATACAAACACCGACAATTTCATAAAGAATATTACAAATTCCTCTTTTTTTTCTGTTAGGATTATGAAAAAATAAAAGTATGGTAAAATAGACAGGAAGTACCATGCTTTTTTCTGTTATTTTAATTAAAAGGAGCCGCTTTATTATGAGAGAACCATTTAAATATGTGGACGGTATACTGTATTTACAAGCGTGGAAAGAACTTGGAAACATTACTGCTGGATTTACGACAAAAGATGGTGGGATAAGTACGGGCTCCTTTCATGCGATGAATTTAGGATTACATGTGAATGATATCGTGGAGAACGTTCATGAAAACAGACGCATTTTAGCAAATAAGTTACAAAAACCATTAGAAAACTGGATTTGCTCTGAACAAGTTCATGCTCATCATGTTGAAAAAGTAGGGCAACAGGAAAAAGGAAGTGGCGTCTATTCATATGAGGACGGCATTTCAAAAACAGATGGCATTTATACGAGTAATGAAGATGTTCTGTTAACGTCTTGTTACGCGGATTGTGTTCCGCTCTATTTTTATGCACCATCACATGGTATGATAGGACTTGCGCATGCTGGATGGAAAGGCACTGTACAAGAGATTGCAAAGGAAATGATTCAAAAGTGGAATGCAGAAGGTATTTCAAGTGATGAAATTCATGTTGCAATTGGGCCGTCGATCGGATCTTGTTGTTATGTTGTGGATGATCGTGTATTAACAGCAGCACAGGAAGTAGTTAGCGGTGCTGTTCCTCATCAAAAAATTTCTGACGGGCAGTACGCAATTAATTTAAAAGAAATTAATCGTATATTATGTGTACAAGCAGGCATAAAAGAAGAGCATATTGTAATGTCATCTCTTTGTACAAGCTGTGAAGAGCAACTATTTTTCTCTCATCGTCGTGATCAAGGTAAGACAGGAAGAATGTTGAGTTTCATAGGTTTTAAGGAGGAAGGAAGCAAGTGACAGTACAAGAAAATTTAGTGATTGTAAACGAAGCTATTAAAGAATCTTGCGCTCGAGCTGGACGTTCGTTGCAAGATATTAAACTTGTTGCAGTGACAAAAACTGTAGGGATTGAAAAAACAAACGAAGTAATTGAAGCTGGAATTATCGATTTAGGTGAAAATAGAAATGAAGGTTTCTTACAGAAATACGAGCATTTCGGTTCAAAAGTTAATTGGCACTTTATTGGCTCATTACAAACGAGAAAAGTAAAAGAAATCATTAATGAAATTGATTATTTACATTCGTTAGATCGTCTTTCCCTGGCGAAAGAAATTCAGAAACGTGCTGATAAGAAAGTGAAATGCTTTATTCAAGTGAAAACCTCATCTGAAGAATCGAAGCAAGGATTGGCAATAGAAGAGGTTGTTTCTTTTATTCAAAGTTTGCAAGAATTCGATAAAATTGAAGTGGTCGGACTAATGACGATGGCTCCATTTACAGAAGAAGAGGAAGAAATCAGACGCTGTTTTAAGGAATTACGTATGCTACAAACAGAGGTGCAGGAGCTAGAGTTATTACATGCGCCATGTAAAGAATTATCAATGGGAATGTCCAACGATTACACGATTGCAATTGAAGAAGGGGCTACATATATTCGTTTGGGAACGATTTTAGTAGGAAAAGCGTAAAAGGAAGGAGAATCTTATTATGAGTTGGTCAAAAGTAAAATACTTCTTTTTTGATACACCGGAAGAAAAAGAAGCAGCTCAATATGGTTATGAAAAGGAGCAAACAGACATGAAAAAGCAGCAAGATCCACCAGAACAACAAGATGTTACGTTTCCGAAAGCGCAACCGAAGCAAAATGTTGTGAGTATTGAAACAGCAAAACAATCTTCAAAAGTTGTTTTATTAGAACCACGCACATATTCGGAAGCGCAAGGGATTGCGGACCACCTAAAAGGTAGACGAGCTGTTGTAATTAATTTGCAGAGAATGTCTACTGATCAAGCGGTACGTATCGTTGACTTTTTAAGTGGTACTGTATACGCTATAGGCGGGGACATTCAAAAAATAGGACCGAAAACATTTATGTGTACACCTGAAAATGTTGATATTGTTGGTGCAATTTCAGAGTTATTCGGTGAAGAAGAAGAAACAAATATAAAGAGGTGGTAATACGCCATGACAACAGTTTTAATGGTGTTAAGTTCTGCTATCGAGATTTACTCGTGGGCACTGATTATTTACATTCTCCTATCATGGTTTCCTGGTGCAAAGGAATCATCTTTTGGAGAGTTCTTGGCGCGAATTTGTGAACCGTATTTAGAACCATTCCGCAGATTTATTCCGCCGCTGGGTATGATTGATATTTCTCCACTCGTTGCGATTTTTGCGTTAAAACTTGCTAAAAGTGGTTTGTTCAGCTTGTTCGGCTATTTCTTATAGTAAGAGGTTAAATACATGAGCATTTACGAACATTTTAGGCCTGATGAAGAGGTCTTTGTAGATAAAGTGCTAGAGTGGAAGCGAACGGCGGAGTACCATCAAGTGAAATTAACAGATTTCCTTGATCCAAGACAGCAACAAATTGTTTCTATGGTAATTGGACAAGGAGATGTTGCTGTGCAATTTGGTGGTGCAACGCCTAATGCAGAGCGTAAAAGAGCACTCATTTATCCAGACTATCTAGAATTAAATGAAGAAGAATTTCAAGTAGAAGTATTAGAAATTGACTATCCTTCCAAGTTTTATACGCTAGAACATAGGCAAATATTAGGTACATTTATGTCTCTTGGTTTAACGAGAGAAAAATGTGGTGATATTTTGCTGCAAGAAAATCGTGCCCAAATTGTAGTTGCGAAAGAAATCGTATCGTACATTGAGATGAACTTACAAGCAATAGGAAAAGTAAAAGTCTCCTTATCAGCAGTACAAGGAGAACAAATTCTACAGATACATGAAACGTGGGAGGAGAAATCTGGAACGGTTTCTTCACTTCGTTTAGATGTTATGTTAGCTGAAATGTTACATTTATCTAGACAGAAAGTACAACCTTTCATTAAAAATGGTTTAGTAAAAGTTAATTGGAAAATAGTGGAACAAACTTCTTATGAATGTTATCCAGGAGACGTTTTCTCTGTTAGAGGATATGGTCGAAGTAAATTATTTTCTGTAGAAGGTAGAACAAAACGCGACAAATGGAGAATTTTGTATGGTATACTAAAATGATTGGTTTTTTAGAAGGAAATCCTCCTATTTTGTCGAAGAAAAGATATAATTGAAAGAGGAAATTTAGATAACTACTTGGAGGTGGCGTTGTGCCGTTAACACCATTAGATATTCATAACAAAGAATTTGGTCGCGGATTCCGTGGCTATGATGAAGATCAAGTAAATGAGTTTCTTGATCAAATTATCAAAGATTATGAATTGGTCATTCGTGAGAAAAAAGCTTTAGAAGAAAAAGTTGCGCAGTTAGAAGGGAAGTTAGATCATTTCTCTAATATTGAAGATACGTTAAACAAATCTATCGTTGTTGCGCAAGAAGCAGCGGAAGAAGTAAAACGTAATGCGCAAAAAGAAGCGAAATTAATTGTGCGTGAAGCTGAAAAGAATGCTGATCGTATTATTAACGAAGCATTAGTAAAATCAAGAAAAGTTGCTTTTGATATTGAAGAGTTAAAGAAACAAGCGAAAGTATTCCGAACTCGTTTCCGTATGTTATTAGAAACACAGCTTGAAATGTTAAACAACGATGATTGGGATAAACTAATTGAGTTAGAAGACGAAGTAGATGAACTGTTGAAAAAAGAAGAAACAGTGTAAGCTTGACGTTTTTCTCATTATTACATATAATTTTAAACAACATATTTATTAAGAAAAACGAAGATAGGGATAAGTACCTTTTCAAACCTTATATAGCGAACTGAGGACGGTGTAAGCTCAGGATAAGGAGATAGTGGGAATATCACCCTGGAGTTCCGCGCTGAACAAATAGAGTAAGCGTAGGCGTGTATTCGCGTTAAGAATATAAGAGGATTCTATACATATGTATATGATCTACTAGGGTGGTACCGCGGGAGACTTTCTCGTCCCTTTTTGGGATGAGAAAGTCTCTTTTTTATTCCGTTTTTTAAGTATTTCTTATATACATGTAAGGAGGAATTGAGCATGGAGTACAAAAATACATTACTGATGCCGAAAACAGAGTTCCCAATGCGTGGGAACTTACCAAAACGTGAGCCTGCAATGCAAGAAAAATGGGCTGAAATGAATATTTACGAAAAAGTACAAGAACATACAAAAGGTCGTCCTTTATTTGTATTGCATGATGGACCTCCATATGCGAATGGTGACATTCATATGGGACATGCATTAAATAAAGTATTAAAAGACTTTATTGTTCGTTATAAATCAATGACTGGTTTTAGTGCGCCATATGTTCCAGGATGGGATACGCACGGTTTACCAATTGAACAAGCTTTAACAAATAAAGGTGTAAAGCGTAAAGAAATGACAGTTGCTGAGTTCCGTAAGTTATGTGCAGAGTATGCATATGAACAAGTAGAACGTCAACGTGAACAATTTAAGCGTCTAGGTGTACGTGCAGATTGGGATAATCCATATATTACTTTAGAGCCCGCTTATGAAGCACAACAAATTAAAGTGTTTGGTGACATGGCGAAAAAAGGTTATATCTATAAAGGTCAAAAACCAGTTTACTGGTCTCCAACGAGTGAATCTGCTTTAGCAGAAGCTGAAATTGAATATCAAGATAAAAAATCAGCATCTATTTACGTAGCATTCCCTGTAAAAGATGGAAAGAACGTATTAGAAGGTGATGAAAAGTACATCATTTGGACAACAACACCTTGGACATTACCTGCAAACTTAGGTATTTCTGTTCACCCAGAGCTTGAATATAGCATTGTAAAAGTAAATGATGAGAAATATATCATTGCTTCTGAGCTGTTTGAGACAGTTGCAAAAACGTTAGAGTGGGAAAATGCTGAAGTTGTGAAAACAGTAAAAGGTAGCGAACTGGAGTACACAGTTGCAAAACATCCATTCTACGATCGTGATTCATTAGTAATGCTAGGAGATCACGTAACAACAGATGCAGGTACAGGTTGTGTTCATACAGCACCAGGACACGGGGAAGATGACTTCGTTGTTGGTAAAAAGTATGGATTAGAAGTACTTTGCCCAGTTGATGATAAAGGTGTATTAACAAATGAAGCACCTGGATTTGAAGGCTTATTCTATGATAAAGCTAACAAGCCAATTACAGAAAAATTAGAAGAAGTAGGCGCGTTACTGAAACTAACATTCATTACGCATTCATACCCACATGATTGGAGAACGAAAAAACCAATTATTTTCCGTGCGACAGCACAGTGGTTTGCATCTATTGAAGCATTCCGTAAAGAATTAATAGAAGCTGTAGCGGAAACAAAATGGGTACCAGCATGGGGAGAAACTCGTCTTCATAATATGGTTCGTGACCGTGGTGACTGGTGTATTTCTCGTCAGCGTGCATGGGGTGTGCCAATTCCGGTATTCTATGCTGAGAATGGCGATCCAATTATTACAGATGAAACAATTAACCATGTAGCAGATTTATTCCGTGAACACGGTTCTAACGTATGGTTTGAGCGTGAAGCGAAAGATCTATTACCAGAAGGATTTACACATCCAGGTAGCCCAAATGGCGAATTCCGTAAAGAAACAGACATCATGGATGTATGGTTCGATTCAGGTTCTTCTCACCAAGCTGTATTAGAAGAGCGCGAAGATTTACAGCGTCCAGCTGATTTATATTTAGAAGGATCTGACCAGTATCGTGGTTGGTTTAACTCTTCATTATCAACAGCAGTTGCTGTAACAGGTAAAGCTCCATATAAAGGCGTACTAAGCCACGGTTTCGTACTAGATGGTGAAGGACGTAAAATGAGTAAGTCGATTGGAAACATCGTCGTACCGAAGAAAATCACGGATCAATTAGGCGGAGACATCTTACGCTTATGGGTATCTTCTGTTGACTATCAATCTGACGTACGTATTTCAGATGATATTTTAAAACAAGTAGCAGAAGTGTATCGTAAAATCCGTAACACATTCCGTTTCTTATTAGGAAACTTAGACGACTTTAAGCCAAGTGAAAATGCAGTAGCTGTAGCTGAGCTTCGTGAAGTAGATCGTTACATGTTAGTGAAATTAAATGACTTAATTACAAAAGTTAAAGAAGCATATGAGACATACGATTTCGCTGCTGTGTATCATGCAATTCATAACTTCTGTACAATTGATTTAAGTTCATTCTACTTAGATTTTGCAAAAGATATTTTATACATTGAAGGTGCAAACCAAGAAGATCGTCGTGCAATTCAAACTGTATTATATGATGTTCTTGTTGCGTTAACGAAACTTGTAACACCAATCTTACCGCATACAGCTGATGAAGTATGGCCATACATTCCAGGCGTAACAGAAGAAAGTGTACAATTAACTGATATGCCAGAAGCTGTACAATTAGATGACGCGGAAGCATTAAAAACAAAATGGGATGCATTTATGACATTACGTGATGACGTGTTAAAAGCACTAGAAGTAGCTCGTAATGAAAAAGTAATCGGTAAGTCATTAAATGCAAGCATTACGCTATATCCAACTGCAGAAATGAAAGCTATGTTAGAGTCTATTAGCGAAGACTTAAAGCAATTATTCATCGTTTCTGAGTATAAACTTGGTGGTATGATGGAAGAAGCGCCAGCAGATGCACCGAAGTATGAACATACAGCGGTTGTTGTTGCTCAAGCAACTGGTGAAACATGTGAACGTTGTTGGGTAGTTTCAGAAACAATTGGTAAAGATGCTGAACATGAAACATTATGTGAGCGTTGTGCAACAGTTGTGAAAGAAAACTATGTAAAATAATAAAAAACTGACTGCTATTTATGCAGTCAGTTTTTTATTTTGATGATATATCAAAATAACTTTCAGGCTCTTTCCTGTGAAGGAAAAATGTGTGTGAGGTAAGCAAATAAATTTCGGACACACTAACTGTACATTACAGCTAGGAGGAATGTACACGTGAATGAAATCTACATGGAAATAAAAGAAGAATTGCAATTGATGAGAAAAGAGTTGCAAGAGAGACTAGCTAAAGAAGTAATGCACAAATATGATGTCGAGTTCAGCCAAGAGCTTGGATATGAAATTAAGGAAGAGATAAAGAAAAAATTGCTATTACATGATATAAAAGAGGATTTAAAGGATGTAGAACGTGCATTATTTAAAATGGAAATAGACATGTACGGTATTTGTGAAGAGACCGGGAGATTAATTTCGACAAAGCAAATGAAAACAATGCCGACTGCCCGAACAATTCATGAATTTTTCTATGAAAAGGTAAATGTATGAATACGCACAACGATATTATATTACCTTTTTTTAATTTATTTTATTCTTCTATAAAGGTTCATTGTGAAAAGGTAGCAGCTATGCTAAAATTTTGAGGTACACTGTCTTTGTGGGGGAAATGAAAATGATATATTATGTAATAGCGTTATTTGTCATTGCTATCGATCAAATATCGAAGTGGTTAATTGTAAAGAACATGGAATTGGGTACGAGTATTCCAATTATCGACAATGTATTATACATAACATCACATCGAAATAGAGGCGCTGCCTGGGGTATTTTAGAAAATAAAATGTGGTTCTTCTACATTATTACAGTTGTTTTTGTAGTGTTTATCGTATTTTATATGAAAAAGTATGCGAAAACAGACAAGCTTCTAGGTATTTCGTTAGGCCTAATTTTAGGCGGGGCAATTGGTAACTTTATTGATCGTGTATTTAGACAAGAAGTAGTGGATTTCATTCACGTGTATATTTTCTCGTACAACTATCCAGTATTCAATATAGCTGATTCAGCGTTATGTATTGGTGTTGTATTAATTATTATTCAAACATTATTAGAAGGCAAGAAAGCGAAGGAGTAATTGAATGAGTGAAGTAGTACAAGTAACAGTTGTAGAAGAGCAAAAAAATGAGCGAATTGATAAATTCGTTGCAGGAATAAATAACGAATGGTCACGTTCACAAGTACAGCAATGGATTAAAGATGATGTTGTGACAGTAAACGGGAAAGCAGTAAAAGTGAATTATAAAGTAAAAGAAGAAGATGAAATTACAGTAACGATTCCTGATCCAGAAGCGTTAGATATTCAACCAGAAGATATGAATTTAGAAATTTATTATGAAGATGCAGATGTGCTTGTTGTAAATAAACCACGTGGTATGGTTGTACATCCAGCGCCAGGACATACAAGTGGTACGCTTGTAAACGGCCTTATGCACCATTGTACAGATTTATCAGGTATCAACGGTGTAATGCGTCCAGGTATTGTGCATCGTATTGATAAAGATACATCTGGATTATTAATGGTTGCTAAGAATGATATGGCGCATGAATCACTTGTAAATCAACTTGTAGCAAAAACAGTAACAAGACGTTACAAAGCAATTGTGCACGGTGTTATCCCGCATGATAAGGGGACTATCGATGCACCAATTGGTCGTGATAAGAAAGAGCGTCAAAGTATGACAGTTGATGAAAATGGTAAAAACGCTGTTACTCACTTCCAAGTGTTAGAACGCTTTAAAGACTTTACACTTGTAGAATGTCGCTTAGAAACGGGACGTACGCACCAAATTCGTGTTCATATGAAATATATTGGCTATCCACTTGCAGGAGATCCGAAGTATGGTCCCAAGAAAACGTTAGATATGAATGGACAAGCACTTCATGCAGGTATTTTAGGCTTTGATCATCCTCGTACTGGTGAATATATTCAGTTTGAGGCACCGATTCCAGAAGTATTTGAAGAAGCATTAAATATTTTACGGAAATAGTATTGACAAATCACAAGAAAACTGAGATACTGACAACAGTTAAATAATGATCCTTTAACACAGCCCCGTGAGGTTGAGAAGGTAACGGTTTGAAATACTTAGGGTATGCTGTACCCTTTTTTCAAAAGTCCTCTCGCACACGCTGAGAGGACTTTTTTTATACCATTACTCTCACGCAAGAAAAAAAGCTTGGAGGTGTAGAGCATGCAAGAGAAAGCTGTCGTTTTAGATGACCAAATGATTCGCCGTGCTTTAACACGAATTAGTCATGAAATCGTGGAACGAAATAAAGGTGTCGATAATTGTGTTCTTGTCGGAATTAAAACTCGTGGAATTTTTATTGCACAACGTTTGGCAGAACGAATTGGTCAAATTGAAGGAAAAGAAATGGAAGTTGGAGAGTTAGACATTACGTTATATCGTGATGATTTAACACTGCAATCCAAAAATAAAGAACCACTTGTAAAAGGTTCTGATATCCCTGTAGATATTACGAAGAAAAAAGTTATCCTTGTGGATGACGTGTTATATACAGGAAGAACAGTTCGAGCAGCAATGGATGCTCTTATGGATTTAGGTAGACCATCTCAAATCCAACTGGCGGTTCTTGTTGATAGAGGTCATCGTGAACTACCAATTCGCGCTGATTATGTAGGAAAGAACATCCCAACATCAAGTGAAGAGCGTATCGAAGTTGATTTGCAAGAGACAGATCAACAAGATCGAGTAAGCATATACGATAAGTAAAGCCCTTTTAAATGTAGTCCTGTGAGGCTGCCAAAGGGTCTTGGCTTTCATATGTCAAATTTGGCATACGAAAGTGTAGGACTCTTTGTGCACAGGCACAAAGAGTTTTTTTATTGCAAAGATTTAAACTGAAGGAGGATGTAACAATGGAACAAAAGCCAGTGTTAGACGTTAATGAAGTACCGAAACCGGGAAAATGGTTATTTTTGAGTATACAACATTTGTTCGCGATGTTTGGATCAACAGTGCTTGTTCCGTTTTTAACAGGATTGAATCCATCAGTAGCATTAATATCAAGTGGATTAGGAACGTTAGCGTTTCTTCTTATAACGAAAGGTCAAGTACCTGCCTATCTAGGATCATCATTCGCCTTTATCGCACCGATTATAACAGCGAAAACGGCAGGTGGACCGGGAGCAGCAATGCTTGGTGGTTTGCTAGCAGGGCTTGTGTACATCTTAATCTCACTCGGAATTAAGAAATCAGGATCAGAGTGGATTATGAAATTACTTCCGCCAATCGTAGTTGGACCGGTAGTAATGGTAATCGGTTTAGCGTTAGCACATACAGCAGTTAATATGGCGATGAACGGTGCGGATGGCAAATATAGCTTTATACACTTTTCAGTAGCATTAGTAACATTAGCAATTACAATTATATGCTCGATATTCGGAAGAGGATTTTTCAGTATCATACCAGTGTTACTTGGCATTATCGGCGGATATATCTTCGCTTACTTCCAAGGGCTAGTAGACTTAAAGCCGGTAGCTGAGGCAAAATGGTTTGTTGTACCAGATTTCACAGTACCATTTGTCACATACACACCAGAGTTTTCATGGAAGATTGTACTCTTGATGGTACCAGTTGCACTAGTAACAATATCAGAACATATCGGACATCAAATTGTACTTGGAAATGTTATTAAAAGAGATTTAATTGAAAAACCAGGTTTACACCGTTCGATCTTCGGTGACGGAGTAGCAACATTAATCGCATCACTAATCGGCGGGCCACCGAATACAACGTATGGTGAAAACATCGGTGTGCTAGCAATTACGAGAGCATACAGTGTATACTTATTCATCGGTTCAGCAGTATTCGCAATCATGTTCGGATTTATCGGTAAGATTTCTGCGCTGATTCATTCGATCCCAACACCAGTTATGGGTGGGGTATCAATCTTACTATTCGGTGTAATTGCATCAAGCGGATTACGCATGATGGTAGATGATAAAACAGATTTAAGTGACAAACGAAACTTAATGATTGCATCAGTAATACTAGTAATCGGTATTGGTGGAGCGGTACTTCACGTAGGAGAATCGTTCCAAGTAGAAGGAATGGCACTAGCAGCAATTGTAGGTGTACTGTTAAATCTACTACTACCGGAAACGAAACAAATAAAACAACCTAAGCAGATTGCTTCATAATAATAACCTTTTAATTCAGTCCTGTGAGACAGAAAAGGGTGGCTTCTTCCTTGCACCCTAGTCTTACATGACTAGGGTATTTTTATACAAATGTTGTTATAAAAATACAAAAGTGGTAACATAAAAATCAGAAAGATGAGGGATGACGATGAGCCATTTGTTAACGATGAGTGAATTATCGGAAGTAGAAATTTCAGAAATCCTAAAAGACGCAGAAGATTTCGCGAATGGAAAAGAGAGCAAAACGACAGAGCAAACTTTTGTTGCGAACTTGTTCTTTGAGAATAGTACGAGAACGAGATTTAGCTTTGAAGTTGCTGAGAAGAGATTAGGACTAGATGTTTTAAACTTTTCAGCGGATGCATCTAGCGTACAAAAAGGAGAAACTCTATACGATACGATAAGAACACTAGAATCAATCGGAACAAAAGCGGTGATCGTCCGCCATGAGCAAGATCGCTACTTCGATGAACTAAAAGATCAGGTAAATATCCCAATCTTAAACGCTGGAGATGGATGTGGAAACCACCCAACGCAGTGCCTACTCGATCTTCTTACAATTAAACAAGAGTTTGGGAGATTTGAAGGATTAAAGATTGCGATAGTAGGAGATGTTCGTCATAGCCGAGTAGCACGTTCTAATGCAGAAGCATTAACGAAACTGGGTGCAACAATTTACTTTGCAAGTCCAGAAGAGTGGAAAGATGAAGACAGCACATTTGGAACATACAAACCATTGGATGAACTTGTTCCAGAAGTGGATGTAATGATGTTACTTCGTGTACAACATGAGCGTCATGATCATTATGAAACAGACATTATGAAAGAGTATCATGAGAGACACGGATTAACAGTGGAAAGAGAAAAGCGTATGAAAGAAGGAAGCATTATTATGCATCCAGCTCCTGTAAACCGTGATGTTGAAGTTGCAAGTGAACTTGTTGAGTGTGAGCGTTCACGCATATTTAAACAAATGGAAAATGGAGTTTACGTAAGAATGGCTGTACTAAAACGCGCCTTACCAAATGTATTAGGAGGAATGAAACATGAATTACTTGTTTAAAAATGGTCGTTATATGAATGAAGAAGGAAAAATCGTAGCAACAGATCTTCTCGTACAAGACGGTAAAATCGCTAAGGTAGCAGAAAATATTACGGCAGATAATGCTGAAGTAATCGAAGTGAACGGAAATTTAATCGCACCTGGATTAGTAGATGTACACGTACATCTTCGTGAACCAGGTGGTGAACATAAAGAAACAATTGAAACAGGTACACTAGCAGCGGCAAAAGGTGGATTCACTACAATTTGCTCAATGCCAAATACACGCCCAGTACCAGATTGCAGAGAACATATGGAAGACCTGCAAAAACGTATTAAAGAAAAAGCGCATGTCAACGTACTACCATACGGAGCAATTACAGTACGTCAAGCTGGTTCTGAAATGACAGATTTCGAAACATTAAAAGAACTTGGAGCATTTGCTTTCACAGATGACGGCGTAGGCGTACAAGATGCTAGCATGATGTTAGCGGCTATGAAACGTGCAGCGAAATTAAATATGGCAGTAGTTGCGCACTGTGAAGAGAATACGCTTATTAATAAAGGTTGTGTACATGAAGGGAAGTTTTCTGAGAAACACGGATTAAACGGTATCCCATCAGTATGTGAATCTGTACATATTGCAAGGGATATACTGCTTGCTGAAGCAGCAGATTGTCACTATCACGTATGTCACGTAAGTACAAAAGGTTCTGTACGTGTAATCCGTGATGCGAAACGAGCTGGAATTAAAGTAACAGCAGAAGTAACACCACATCACCTAGTGTTATGTGAAGATGATATCCCATCAGTTGATCCTAACTTTAAAATGAACCCACCGCTTCGTGGAAAAGAAGACCATGCAGCATTAATTGAAGGATTACTAGATGGAACGATCGATATGATCGCAACTGACCATGCACCGCATACAGCGGAAGAGAAAGCACAAGGAATTGAAAGAGCGCCATTCGGAATTACTGGTTTTGAAACAGCATTCCCACTTCTATACACAAACCTTGTGAAAAAAGGAATTATTACATTAGAGCAGTTAATTCAATTCTTAACAGAAAAGCCAGCTGATACATTCGGCTTAGAAGCAGGTCGCCTGAAAGAAGGTAGAGCAGCTGATGTTACAATCATTGATTTAGAACAAGAAGAAGAGATTGACCCAACAACATTCTTATCAAAAGGAAAAAATACACCATTCGCAGGTTGGAAATGCCAAGGATGGCCGGTAATGACAATCGTTGGTGGTAAGATCGCATGGCAAAAGGAGAGTGCATTAGTATGAAAAGACAACTTATCTTAGAAGATGGAACAGTATTAATTGGAAAAGGTTTCGGAGGCGAAATTGAAAAGTCAGGTGAGGTTGTATTTACAACAGGAATGACTGGATATCAAGAAACATTATCTGATCCATCATATTGCGGTCAAATCGTAACATTCACGTACCCATTAATCGGAAACTACGGCATTAACCGTGACGATTTTGAATCGATTCACCCATCTGTAAATGGCTTAATCGTAAACGAAATTTGTGATCACCCATCAAACTTCCGTAATGAAATTTCGTTAAATGATTACTTAAAAGAAAGAAATATCCCAGGGTTAGCAGGAATTGATACAAGAAAATTAACGAGAAAAATTCGTCAATACGGTACATTACGTGGACGTCTATGTAACATGGATGCAGATGTAGAATACATCGTGAGCCAATTAAAAGCGACAGTATTTACAGATCACGTGAAACGCGTATCAACGAAAGATCCATACCCAAGCCCAGGCCGTGGACACCGAGTTGTACTTGTAGACTTCGGAATGAAACATGGTATTTTACGAGAATTAAACAAACGTGACTGTGATGTAATTGTAGTACCTTACAATACAACAGCAGAAGAAATTTTACGCCTTAGCCCAGATGGAATTATGTTAAGTAACGGACCTGGAGATCCGAAAGATGTACCAGAAGCAATTGAAATGTTAAAAGACATTATCGGTAAAGTTCCTTTATTCGGAATTTGCTTAGGACATCAACTATTCGCTCTAGCATCTGGTGCGAATACAAGTAAGTTAAAATTCGGTCACCGTGGTTTAAACCATCCAGTAAAACATCTTGCAACTGGAAAAGTAGCAATTACATCTCAAAATCATGGTTACGCAGTAGAAGAAGAATCAGTTAAAAATACAGAACTTGAAATTACACATGTCGCTTTAAATGATGGAACAGTAGAAGGTCTTCGTCATACGAAGTTCCCAGCATTTACAGTGCAATACCATCCAGAAGCTTCAGCAGGACCAGAAGATGCAAATGATTTATTCGAAGATTTCTTAGAAATGATTGAAAACTTCAAGAAAGAAGGGGAAGAGTTATGCCAAAACGCCTAGACATTAACACAATTTTAGTAATCGGATCAGGACCAATTGTAATTGGGCAAGCAGCAGAGTTTGACTACTCTGGTACACAAGCTTGTCAATCTCTTAGAGAAGAAGGTTACAAAGTAATCCTTGTTAACTCTAACCCAGCAACAATTATGACAGATACTGCAACAGCAGATAAAGTATATATAGAACCATTAACACTAGAATTCGTAAGCCGTATCATTCGTAAAGAACGTCCAGATGCAATCTTACCAACATTAGGTGGTCAAACAGGTTTAAACATGGCTGTTGAACTTGCGAAATCAGGCATACTTGAAGAGTGTGGAGTTGAAATTTTAGGAACGAAATTATCAGCAATTGAGCAAGCGGAGGATCGTGATTTATTCCGTACATTAATGCAGGAATTAAATGAACCAATTCCATCTAGTACCATCATTCATACGCTAGAAGAAGCACATGAATTTGTAAAAGAAATTGGATATCCAGTTATTGTTCGCCCAGCATTTACAATGGGGGGAACAGGTGGCGGAATCTGTAGTAATGAAGAAGAACTAATTGAAATCGTATCAGGTGGATTAAAACATAGTCCAGTAACACAATGTTTATTAGAAAAGAGCATTGCTGGTTGTAAGGAAATTGAATATGAAGTAATGCGTGATTCAAATGATAACGCGATTGTAGTATGTAATATGGAAAATATCGATCCAGTTGGAGTTCACACAGGTGATTCTATCGTAGTAGCACCGAGCCAAACATTAAGTGACCGTGAATATCAAATGTTACGAAACACTTCATTACGAATTATTCGTGCATTAGGAATTGAAGGTGGATGTAACGTTCAGCTTGCACTTGATCCACATAGCTTCCAATACTATGTAATCGAAGTAAACCCGCGTGTAAGTCGTTCATCTGCACTAGCATCTAAAGCAACTGGATATCCAATTGCGAAGCTAGCGGCAAAAATTGCAGTCGGTCTAACATTAGATGAAATTATAAATCCAGTAACACAAAAAACATACGCTTGTTTCGAACCAGCATTAGACTATGTTGTTTCAAAAATTCCGCGCTGGCCATTTGATAAGTTTGAATCAGCAAACAGAACACTGGGTACACAAATGAAGGCAACTGGTGAAGTTATGTCAATCGGACGTAACTTAGAGCAATCATTATTAAAAGCGGTTCGTTCTTTAGAACTTGGCGTTTATCACTTAGAGTTAGAGCATTTAAAAGAACTTGATAAAGAAACAATGAAAAAACGCATTATAAAAGCTGATGATGAGCGACTGTTTATTGTAGCAGAAGCAATTCGTCAAGGTGTAACGAAAGAAGAAATCAACGAATGGTGTGAAATGGACTTCTTCTTCTTACAAAAAGTTGAAAACATCGTAAATATGGAACGTGAAGTAAAAGCGAATGTAGGAAATATGGAAGTACTACAAACTGCGAAAGAAATGGGCTTCAGCGATCACTACGTTGCAGCAGCTTGGAATAAAACAGAGCGTGAAATTTACGATATGCGTAAAGAAAGCAATATAACTCCTGTTTATAAAATGGTAGATACTTGTGCGGCAGAGTTTGAATCTGCAACACCATACTACTACAGCACATATGGTGACGAGAATGAATCGGTTAGAACAGATCGTAAGAGTGTAGTAGTTCTAGGATCTGGTCCAATCCGTATCGGTCAAGGTGTTGAGTTTGACTACGCAACTGTTCACTCTGTATGGGCAATTAAAGAAGCTGGATATGAGGCAATCATTGTTAATAACAATCCAGAAACAGTTTCAACAGACTTCAGTATTTCTGATAAATTATACTTTGAACCATTAACAATTGAAGATGTAATGCACATTATCGATTTAGAAAAGCCAGAAGGTGTTATCGTTCAGTTCGGTGGACAAACGGCAATTAACTTAGCGGCGAAATTAGAAGAACACGGTGTGAAAATTTTAGGAACATCACTTGAAGATTTAGACCGCGCAGAAGATCGTGATAAGTTTGAAGCAGCTCTAACACAGCTTGGTATCCCGCAACCAGTTGGTAAAACAGCAACAACTGTAGAACAAGCGGTAGCAATCGCTGAAGAAATTGGTTATCCAGTATTAGTAAGACCGTCTTACGTACTAGGTGGACGTGCGATGGAAATCGTATATCGTCAAGAAGAATTACTGCACTACATGAAAAATGCAGTTAAAGTTCATGCAGAGCATCCGGTATTAATTGACCGTTACATGGTTGGTAAAGAAATTGAAGTAGATGCAATTTCAGACGGTGAGAATGTATTCATTCCAGGTATTATGGAACATATTGAACGCGCTGGAGTTCACTCTGGTGACTCAATTGGAGTATACCCACCACAAAGCTTATCTGAAAAACTAAAAGAACAAATCATTGAACATACAATTGCACTTGGAAAAGGTTTAAACATTGTTGGATTACTAAATATCCAGTTCGTAGTATTCAAAGATCAAGTGTACGTAATTGAAGTAAACCCACGTGCGAGTCGTACAGTACCGTTCTTAAGTAAAATTACGGGCGTACCGATGGCGAATGTTGCAACGAAAGTTATTTTAGGTCAAGACTTAGTAGAGCAAGGATACGGAACTGGTTATCACCCAGAAGAGAAAGAAGTATATGTAAAAGCGCCGGTATTCTCGTTTGCGAAACTACGCTCAGTTGATACAACATTAGGACCTGAAATGAAGTCAACAGGGGAAGTAATGGGTAAAGACTTAACGCTTGAAAAAGCATTATACAAAGGATTAGTTGCTTCTGGAATTAACATCCCAACGCACGGATCAGTAATCATCACAGTAGCGGATAAAGATAAAGAAGAGGCAATGGAAATTGCAAAACGTTTCCACGAAATCGGTTATAACTTATTAGCAACAGCTGGAACAGCACAATCGTTAGCAGAGCAAAATATTCCAGTGCAAGTGGTAAACAAAATTGATTCTGAAGACTATAACTTACTTGATATTATCCGTCAAGGAAAAGCACAGTTTGTAATCAATACATTAACAAAAGGCAAACAACCAGCGCGTGATGGTTTCCGCATTCGCCGTGAATCAGTAGAAAATGGTGTGGCTTGCTTAACATCACTTGATACAACGAGAGCAATCTTACGAGTATTGGAATCTATGACATTCTCAGCTCATTCAATGAAAGAAATTACGCAAACAAAGCGTCACGAGGTGGTACATGCATGATGCAAAAGCAAAATATGATTGTCGTTAACCAAAAAGAAATCGCAAAAAACATTTACGAATTAGTGCTTCAAGGAACGTTAGTACAGCAAATGAACGAACCAGGGCAGTTTGTACACATTAAGGTAGCAGAGGGCATTGCGCCCCTTCTGCGCCGCCCAATTAGTATTTGTAATGTAGATCAAGAGAAGAACGAATTTACAATGCTATATCGTGCCGAAGGACAAGGGACAAAAACATTAGCAACTAGAAAACAAGGTGAAATGATAGATGTACTAGGACCATTAGGACACGGTTTTCCTGTAGAAGAGGCAGAAGCTGGTCAAACAGCTTTACTAGTAGGCGGGGGAATTGGTGTACCACCACTTTATGAATTATCACAGCGCCTCGTTGCAAAGGGTGTACGTGTGATTCACATCTTAGGTTTTCAAACGAAAGATGTTGTTTTCTATGAAGAAAAATTTGCAGAACTTGGTGATACGTACGTTGCGACAGTAGACGGTACACACGGTACAACAGGATTTGTCACAGATGTAATTGATAATTACGGAATCGACTTTGACATTCTTTATTCATGTGGCCCGTTAGCGATGCTTCGTGCATTAGAAGGACGTTACAAAGAGAAAAAAGCATATATTTCATTAGAAGAGCGTATGGGCTGTGGTATTGGAGCTTGTTTCGCATGTGTATGCCACTTACAAGAAGATCCAAGTGGACATTCTTACAAGAAGGTGTGTAGCGACGGACCAGTATTTCCAATCGGGGAGGTTGTACTATGAACAGATTGCAAGTTGAATTACCAGGATTATCATTAAAAAATCCAATTATACCGGCATCTGGATGCTTTGGATTTGGTCGTGAATATGCACAGTTTTACGATTTAAGTGTACTAGGATCAATCATGATTAAAGCGACGACAGAACAACCACGTTATGGAAATCCAACGCCTCGTGTTGCTGAAACACCAGGCGGCATGTTAAATGCAATCGGACTTCAAAACCCGGGATTAGACAAAGTAATGAATTCGGAATTACCATGGTTAGAACAATTTGACCTTCCAATTATTGCGAACGTTGCAGGCTCACAGGCTGAGGATTACGTAGCGGTTGCGAAGGAAATTTCTAAAGCGCCTAATGTCCATGCACTAGAATTAAATATTTCTTGTCCAAACGTAAAAACAGGTGGTATCGCCTTTGGTACAAATCCTGAAATTGCTGCTGATTTAACGAAGCGAGTAAAAGAGGTTTCTGAAGTACCTGTATACGTGAAATTGTCACCGAACGTGGCAAACATAGTGGAAATTGCAAAAGCGATTGAAAATGCAGGTGCAGATGGTTTAACGATGATTAATACATTGCTTGGTATGCGTCTAGATTTAAAAACAGCTAAACCAATTTTAGCAAACCGTACAGGCGGATTATCAGGTCCTGCGATTAAGCCAGTAGCAATTCGCATGGTACATGAAGTAAGCCAAGCGGTTAACATTCCAATTATCGGAATGGGCGGTATTGAAACAGCGGAAGATGTAATTGAATTCTTCTACGCTGGCGCAAGCGCAGTTGCAGTAGGTACAGCGAACTTTATCGATCCGTTCGTATGTCCGACAATTATTGAAGAGTTACCAGCATTACTAGATGAATTAGGATTTGATCATATTTCGGAATGTCAAGGAAGGAGCTGGAAGCAAACATGTCACAGTCGTTAATCGTTGCACTAGATTTTCCAGGGAAACAAGAAGTAGAACAATTCTTACACCACTTTGAAGGGGAAGAGTTATTTGTCAAAGTAGGTATGGAGTTATTTTACAAAGAAGGCCCTGCAATTATTACGTACTTAAAAGAAAAAGGACATAAGATTTTCCTAGATTTAAAACTTCATGATATTCCGAATACAGTAAAAAGCGCTATGCGTAGCCTAGCTAGTCTAGATGTTGATATGGTAAATGTTCATGCTGCTGGGGGAAGTAGCATGATGAAAGCTGCGATTGAGGGATTAGAGGAAGGTAAGCAAGAAGGAAAAGAGAGACCGATTTGTATTGCAGTTACACAACTAACAAGCACTTCGGAAGCTATGATGAAAAAAGAGATTGGCATTGAGAAAACGTTAGAAGAAGCGGTTGCTCATTATGCAAAATTAACGAAAGACAGTGGACTTGATGGCGTTGTTTGTTCAACACTTGAAGTTCCAAAATTACGTGAAGTATGCGGAAATGAATTTGTAACAGTAACACCGGGGATTCGTCTTGCAAGTGATGATGTTAATGACCAAGTGCGCGTAGCAACACCGAAACGTGCGAGGGAACTTGGCTCAAGCTACATCGTAGTTGGACGCAGTATTACGAAAGCAGAAAATCCGCTTGAAGCGTATAAAACAGTAAAACAACAGTGGGAAGGTGTAACAGTATGAAAAAAGAAATCGCATCGCATTTATTAGAAATTGGAGCAGTATTTTTACAACCGAATAATCCATTCACTTGGTCTTCAGGTATGAAATCACCAATTTATTGTGATAACCGTTTAACTTTATCTTATCCAAAAGTACGTCAAGCGATTGCAGCTGGATTAGAAGAGTTAATTAAAGAGCACTTCCCAACTGTAGAAGTTATTGCAGGAACAGCAACTGCTGGTATTGCGCACGCTGCATGGGTAAGCGATCGTATGGATTTACCAATGTGCTACGTACGTAGTAAAGCAAAAGGTCACGGTAAAGGGAACCAAATTGAAGGAAAAGCTGAAAAAGGTCAAAAAGTAGTAGTAGTAGAAGACTTAATTTCAACTGGTGGTAGTGCAATTACGTGTGTAGAAGCACTTCGCGAAGCTGGCTGTGAAGTATTAGGAATCGTATCAATCTTCACATACGAGCTAGAGTCAGGAAAAGAAAAATTAGAAGCAGCTAACGTAGCATCATATTCTTTAAGTGATTACAGTGCATTAACTGAAGTTGCAGCAGAAAAAGGTATGATCGGACAAGCTGAAACGAAAAAATTACAAGAGTGGCGTAAAAATCCAGCTGACGAAGCTTGGATCACAGCGTAACATAAAAAAAGACGACTGCGGGGGAACGCAGTCGTCTTTTTTATCATTGTTAAAAATTCAAGTAAAGTCCTATCGATATCAAAGAAAATTCATATTATAATCTTTCTACTAAAAACTACTTAGCGCTTTCTGCAAGCTCATATCCTCTTACAAACAATAGAGTCATATAAGAAACAATAAATGAGAAGATGCTGTACATGCCAACCCA
Source organism: Bacillus sp. CH_48 (assembly GCF_038008465.1). NCBI lineage: Bacteria > Bacillati > Bacillota > Bacilli > Caryophanales > Bacillaceae > Bacillus > Bacillus sp. CH_48. Next base: position 3,039,257 of record NZ_JBBOZF010000001.1, read on the forward strand.
AAAGAAGAATTTTGGAGTGAAGGCGATAACACCTATTATTAAAAAACTAGCAAACGTTACAATCGGCATTACGTAATACGTTTTCGTCTTGCGTGTTCCAATAACAGAAACGATAAAGATAAGTAATGGACAAATTAATAAGACGAAAATCAATTCATTCATAGTTATGTCCCCTTTTCTAATGGAAGTAATCTGTTCCTCGTAAACGTTTTTTAAATAAATATTCTCTTAATATAACTTCGCTAACATGTAGATAATCCCTTTAGAAAGTCACTGGATTTCATAATAAAAAGCGTAAGCAAGAGAAAACTTGCTTACGCTATAGAATAAACATCGCAACGATCGTGGTGACAATTAAGCCAATCAAAACTGGTAAAAAGTTTCGGCGTGCGAGTTCAAATGGATCCACTTTACAAATGGCAGCGGCAGGAATAAGCGCCCAAGGAATTAAAGTCCCGCCTCCGGTCCATATGGCAGCAATTTGCCCGAGTGCTGTTAATGTAGCTGTTCCATGCCCAAGTGCTGTTCCGAAAAGATTGGCAATTGAACCAGCAAGTGATATACCAGAAAAGCCAGATCCATCTAATCCTGTTATGACACCAACGATAGTTAATGTTCCCGCCGATACGTATTGATTTAAAGGAACAGTTTGAGATAAGGCAATCCCTAAGTCGTTAATGATTCCATGTGAACCTTTCGGTAAATAGTCTCCGATAATTTTCACAAAACCGCTATCTCCTAAATAAAAGAGTGCAGCAATTGGAATAACTGGACCAAAGATTTTAAATCCAAATTGGAGCCCTTCTATAAAATAATCGGTTGTTTTATTTAGTCCATTACCTTTGTAGGCGATGAGGGAAATGATGATAATCATAATAACAGTCGTTCCGCCGATAAGTGCTGTTGCATCGCTTCCTTGTAGTTTAAATTGAATCATGCAAAGGATATCGATGATATATACGATAGGGATACATATAGCGAGCCATTTCTTTATGCGAGGAGATAATAAAATAGTAGTTTTAGATGGTTCCGTTGATGCAGGGGAGTCTTGCAACGATAATCCTGTATCAAATTCTTTTCGTAAGAAGAAAAAAGCGACAGAAGTTGTAACAACGCCCATCACGATAACGAGGGGAACACTGGCAGAAACGACGCTGGAAACAGGAAGACCAGCCGCGTCTGCAGTTAATTTCGGTGCACCTTGAATAACGAAGTCGCCAGATAAGGCGATGCCGTGTCCGAATAAGTTCATAGCAATGGCAACCCCAATTGGAGGAAGACCGACGCGTACAGCGACGGGGAATAAAATAGCTCCCATTAAGGCGACAGCTGGAGAAGGCCAAAAAAAGAAAGAAATTGTCATCATTAAAAGGCCGATAATCCAGTAGGCGAGGGTAGGGGTACGAATCATCTTTGTAAATGGTGAAATCATCGTATCATTTATGCCAGTATGAACGAGTAGATTGCTCATTGATACGATAATAGAGATGATTAATATAGTTGGTAAAAGTTCAGTAATAGCGTAAATGAAACTTTGAAAAATACCGCTAACGGCAAGAGGGATAGAACTTGTAGCGGTTAATGCTAATAAAAAGATAAAAACGATACAAATAATCGTCGTATCTTTCCGGAGAATAAAAAAGGTAATAATAGTGAGTAAGCAAATAACATAGAGAGCGTGTAATAGCGTTAATTCAACTCCCATAACATTCACATCCTTAGGCATTCGTGTAGTTTATTGTATGAAAGCAGTGAAAGTATGTGAGTATAGGAAAAGAAAAAAAGTGAAATTTCATGTACTGTAATGGTAAGAATAAAAAATGGATGATGCAATACAATTAATCCTAAAAATGGAATTAGAGGAGGGCGTATGTGCAAAAAAATTGGTTTTTGGGGATTTATTATTTCTTGTAGTCTATTAATCATTTTAAATCTATTTACAAACAATGAATGGATAAGTATCAACCCTCTTTTTGGGTTTGTTTTTATACTGTTATACCGATGGGATGACATGAAACAACATAGTAAGAAAAGCATTGGAATTATGATAGGTATCATTGTTGTTTGCTCATTTTTCATAGGGTTTATTTTAATAGAAGGACAGAAACAGATGGAGAAAATGTCTATTTTTCAAGAATGGATGTCTTCTGCAAAAGGTCTTTATATTGTAATTGTAGTTGTTATTTTTCTTAGGTTCACGATAAGAATATGGAGTTACATATTAAAGAGAGGATAGAATGGAGGTAGTAAGAATGAGAGGAAAAATAGGATATTATGGTATGCTCGTTTGTTTACTATTATCAGTTATTTCAGGGCAATTTTTAAAAAGTGAATGGGTACCAGTTATATTATGTATAGGAGTATTGATTTTTGCACCTATGTATCGCTGGAATGAATGGAAAGCATATAGTCGAAAAAAGAAAATAGTTTTCAGCATCGAATTTGTCATTATAATCAGCACAATTCCGTTTTTGTTATGGAAAGGAAATGAGATAATAGATGGAATTGTAATGTTTCAAGGGTGGTAGTTTATTGCGAAAATGCTATATTTAATATGCATTTTAATGTTGGTAGTGGTAGTCACTAAAATAATAAACGAAAAGCTATTCGTTAATGAATAAAAGAAAATGCCACCTTATTCGGTGGCATTTCCTCATTTTACTGCATGAGCTTTTTGCATCTTTTTAATTAAACGAATTTGTCCACGATGATTGATTTCATCTTCAAAAACGTGAAACCACTTAAAATAGTTATTTGCTGGTTTGTCATACCAAAAGTCTGTCGTTTTAAATAACCATTCATCAGGTAACGATTGAAAAGTCTCGATTGTCTTGGAACGTAATTCTTGTAATGTATTTATGTAAAATTCTATAGCGTTTCCTTTTATTTTCTCACGTCCAAGATCGCCTAATTCAATGCCAGGTAACCAGCGTTCTAATTCAGCCTCCGTTGGTTCACGGTCTTCAAAAGTATGAATCTGGTAGTAAAATTCAATAGCAGCCATATGATACAATAACATGCCAATTGAATTTGCTTCCTTATCATATAAATAATCAAGTTCTTCAATTGTTAAACTTTCCACTGCTTGCATTGTTGTATAGCGAGCGTAATTCATCATGGAAACAAGCTTTGAAAATTCTACATGTAAACCCTCCAATTTATCAATTACAAAATTCAATTAAAATTCCCCCTCTTTAAATGAATACTCCAGAGAAGGAATTCTATGTGCAAAAAAAAGTTTTGTTTAAACCTTCATAATATTAACAAGGGATTACAATTAGTTCTCTATTTGATTTTGTAATAACGTCATAACCACCTTTGGTGATGACAATATCATCTTCAATTCTACAACCGCCCCAGTTCGGTATGTAAATGCCCGGCTCAACTGTAACAACCATACCTTCTTGTAAAGTTGTCTTGCTTTCTTAGGATAGGCGAAGTGGTTCATGTATTTCTAACCCAAGACCGTGCCCGGTAGAGTGTCCAAAGTATTGACCGTATCCATGTTCTGTAATGTAATTCCTCGTTATATCATCGATACTTTTCGCAGTTTCTCCAGGCTTAATTGCTTCAGTCCCACGCTTTAACGCTTCTCGTACAACATTGTATATTTTTTGGAATTCTTCTGATGGTTCTCCGATTGCTACGGTACGTGTTATATCGGAACAATATCCGTCGTAAAGTGCACCGAAGTCTAATGTAACGATATCGCCTCGTTCGATTATTTTATTTGATGCAACTCCACGGGGAAGTGAAGAACGAACGCCTGAGGCTACAATGATTTGGAATGAAGAAGATGTAGCCCCTTTTTTTCGCATGAAAAATTCTAACTCATCTCGAACGTCAGTCTCGCTTATTCCAGGCTTTAGAAATGTAACAATATGGTGAAATACTTCGTCAGCGATTGTAGCTGCGATTTTCATTGTTTCTATTTCAGATGTGTCTTTAATAAGTCGAATATCTTCAATGATCTCACACACTGGAACCATTTCTGTATGTATATATTTTTGTAGTTTCTTAAATTGTTGCAAAGTCATATTATTGTCTTCTATACCAAGTTTTTGAATGTTTAATTTTGATACTTGATTTGCAACTTCTTCTTCTAAATTTCCTTTATGCATAATAATTTCTGCTGCTTTTATTTCCGTTTTTGCTTGATCTACGTAACGGAAATCAGTAATGAAAATAGCTTTATGCGCAGCAATTAAGACAACGCCTGCGCTACCTGTAAAGTTTGTTGCGTATTGACGGTTTTCTTTTTTGTAATCAGTAATCCGTCAATTTCATAGTTTTGTAGTTGATTTTGGATTTTATTAATTTTTAAAGTCATGTTAATTCCCCCTATTCACAGTATTGAATAAAGCAAATAGCGTGCCAAAATGTATATTTGAAGAAAGGATAGTAGGGAAAACATATATTTTAGAGGAGATAAAAAAATAGCCCGCCATTTGCGGGAGACGGTTTATTCATAAAATCCAGATTGCTTCAATAAATAGCAGGGGGATGAAGAAATATTGATTGAAATTGCACTTGTACGTTATTTACATGCTGTAAAAAAATTTATACAAATGTGAAATGATACTGTCAATTTTTTTGACAATATGGAATGGATATAGCAACTAAATTGAAAATAAATAAAAAATGCGTTACTTATTAGCAACGCATTTTTGTATTTACGCTTTTAATTTCATTACAGTATCAGCGTCCGGTGTTACATATACGGTTTGCTGATTGTCGTACGTAACAAAACCAAGTTTTGCACCACTCGGTTTTTTGACATGGCGTATTTTGGTGAAATCAACAGGTACAGAGCTAGACTCTTTCGCTTTACTGTAATACGCAGCAATTTTGGCAGCTTCTAGTAAAGTTTCTTCAGCAGGCTCTAAAGAACGAATGACAACGTGAGAGCCAGGTATGTCTTTCGTATGTAACCAAATTTCATCACGGCGGGCAAACTTCGTTGTTAAATAATCATTTTGTTTATTGTTTTTACCAACGAAAATCTCTGTACCATCACTTGCTAAATATTTATCTAATACTGGTTTAGTAGGTTTTTTCTTTGTGTTTTTCGTTTTGCGATTGCGCACATAACCTTCTTCAGCTAATTCCTCACGAATTTCTTCAATATCTTTTGAAGAAGCAGCTTCCATTTGTTGAAGTAAGCTATCAAAATAAAGAATTTCTTCATTTGTTTTTTCGATTTGTTCTTCTACAATAACAACTGAATTTTTCGCTTTTTGGTACTTTTGGAAATAGCGTTGCGCATTGTCAGATGGTGTTTTTAAAGGATCTAATGTAATTTTTACAGTTCCGCTATTTTCGTCGTAATAGTTAACGACTTCAATATCTTTATCCCCTTTTTTCAAAGCGTACATATTGGCTGTAAGTAGTTCTCCAAATAGTTGATATTTATCTGCCTTTCCGGCATCTTGCAGTGTTTTTTCGAGTTTAATGAGTTTTTTCTCGTTTTTATTTTTTTCGTTTTGCATAAAGCGTTCTAAATCATGAGCTTGTTGTTTTACACGATCACGTTCTGCTTTGCCAAAGAAGAAACGATCTAACAATTCGCTCACTGATGAGAATGTTTTTTCTTCTCCTTGCAAGTGTGTAAGAGGGAAAAGATAAAAGAATTCTTTTCCATTTGCAGTAATCATTGCTGGTGTATATGCATGAGATAGTAATGGTGTTTGTATAGAGAAAAATGCTTCTGATAATGCTTTCTCGTTTACCATACCGGCTTTCTTTACTACTTCTTTTGCAAATAATGGGGATATTCCCATGAAAGCCCCGACGAGTTGTTTATCCATATTTCCAGATAGAAAGTCTAGCGGTCTAATAAAATCATCTGCGGTTTCAATTTGCAGAGGATTGATTTTATGTTGGGCTGGTGGCGCGACGTACTCAGCACCAGCATATACAGTTCGGTGACGGTTTACGGCTAATGAAACGTGTTTTAAGCTATCTAAAATCACGTTTGTTTTCGTATCTAATAAGATAATGTTGCTATGTCTTCCCATTATTTCAATTACTAATGTTTTTAATGATTCGTCTCCGATTTCATTACGACTGCGAACTGTAATTTGGATAATCCGTTCTAAGTCGATTTGTTCAATTTTTTCAATAAATCCACCTTCTAAATGTTTACGAAGAAGCATACAAAACATCGGCGGTATTGCTGGCGAATCGTAGTTTTGATTCGTTAAGTGCATACGCGCATATGTAGGATGAGATGAAAGAATTAGTTTTTGGTTCTTTCCATTCGCTCGAATATGTAATAAAATCTCGTATTTTGAAGGTTGGTATATTTTGGAAATCCTTCCCGTGTAAAGAGAATTTTCAATTTCATGTGTAATCGCTCTTGTAAATAATCCATCGAATGCCATTAATGAACACTCCTTTCTAACTAAAAGTTAATTATAGCATTTTTTTGGACGAGGCTGAATAAGCTTTCAATAGAGTATGTCTGGAATCAGGAGGTCGATGGCAGGATGAACTGGTATGGAATGCGAGCACATGAAGTGGAAGAAAGAACGAATACGAATGTAAAGGTTGGACTTACGGAGAAAGAAGCAGAAGGGCGAATTAAGAAATTTGGTACAAATGAATTAGAAGAAGCAAAAAGGCCTTCTGCACTAATGGTATTTTTAGCGCAATTTAAAGATTTCATGGTACTCGTTTTGTTTGGAGCAACAATTGTTTCTGCGTTTTTAGGTGAATACATTGATTCTATTGCTATTGTTGCCATTGTTATTATCAATGGTATTCTCGGCTTTTTTCAAGAAAGAAAAGCTGAAAAATCATTGGAAGCTTTAAAGGAACTAGCTGCTCCACAAGTTACTGTAATGCGGAATGGAAAGTGGGTAAAAGCACCATCTAAAGCACTTGTTTTAGGTGATATTATTAAGTTTTCCAGTGGTGATCGTATTGGGGCTGATGTGCGTCTTGTTGAGGCATCAAGTTTATATATTGAAGAGTCTGCTTTGACAGGGGAGTCCGTACCTGTGCAAAAGAAGGTAGAAGCATTGCAAGGGCAAGAGGTTGCAATTGGTGATCAAAAAAATATGGCTTTTATGGGGACAATGATTACGCGAGGATCTGGAACAGGTGTCGTTGTAGCAACTGGTATGAATACAGCGATGGGTCAAATTGCAAATATGTTACAAAATGCAGAGCAAATGGAAACACCACTGCAAAGAAGGTTAGAACAGCTCGGAAAAATATTAATTATTGTAGCTCTTATTTTGACAGCGCTCGTTGTATTGGCTGGTGTGTATCAAGGGAATGAAGTATATCATATGTTTTTAGCTGGCGTATCGCTAGCTGTTGCGGCTATTCCAGAAGGGTTGCCAGCAATTGTTACAGTAGCTTTATCACTTGGTGTACAGCGTATGATAAAAAAGAGAGCAATTGTACGAAAGTTACCAGCCGTAGAAACGTTAGGTTGTGCTTCCGTTATATGTTCTGATAAAACGGGGACAATGACGCAAAACAAAATGATGGTAACACATATGTGGTCAGGCGGAGAATTGTGGAAAGTGACAGGGCAAGGATATGAACCTAATGGCTCTTTTATGAAAGGTGAAATAGAAGTGAATCCAGCTAAGACAAAAGCACTTTATCAGCTACTTACATTTGGTTCACTATGTAACAATGCAAATATTATTCAAAAGAAAAAGGCGTACGTATTAGATGGAGATCCAACAGAGGGAGCGCTTGTAGCTGCAGCAATGAAAGCTGGGATTACACGTGAGGCATTGAAAGGGAAATTTGAAATTATTCGTGAATTTCCATTTGATTCAACTCGAAAAATGATGAGTGTTATTGTACGAGATCGAGAGGGGAAGAAGTTTATTGTTACGAAGGGAGCACCGGACGTTCTTTTGCAAATGAGTCAAACGATTTTATGGGGGGATAAGCAGCAGCCGTTAAGTGAGTTATATAGAAGAGAAGTACAGGCGGCTATTCATAGCTTAGGTAGTCAAGCGCTTCGAACAATTGCAGTTGCGTTTAAACCTTTAAAAGTCACGGATTCTATTGAACATGAAAGAGACGTTGAAAAAGATTTTATGTTGGTTGGGATACAAGGTATGATTGACCCGCCAAGGCCAGAAGTGGCGCAGGCGGTAAAAGAGTGTAAAGAAGCTGGTATTCGAACGGTAATGATTACAGGTGATCATAAAGTGACAGCAATGGCGATTGCTGAACAATTAGGAGTTTTGCCACCAGATGGACGCGTTGTTGAAGGCGTAGAACTCGCGAATATGGATGTGGAGGAATTAGAAAATGTTGTAGAAGATACGTATGTATTCGCTCGTGTATCACCTGAGCATAAATTAAAAATTGTTAAGGCACTGCAAAATCAAGGACATATAGTAGCCATGACAGGCGATGGAGTGAACGATGCTCCAGCTATAAAAACAGCGGATATTGGGATAGCGATGGGAATTACAGGGACAGATGTTGCGAAAGAGGCCTCTTCACTTGTTTTACTAGACGATAATTTTGCTACAATTAAATCAGCAATTAAAGAAGGAAGAAATATATACGAGAACATACGTAAGTTTATTCGCTACTTATTGGCGTCAAACGTTGGAGAAATTTTAGTCATGTTATTTGCGATGTTACTTGCATTACCACTGCCGATGGTTCCTATTCAAATTTTATGGGTGAACTTAGTTACTGATGGTTTACCAGCGATGGCATTAGGTTTGGATAAGGCTGAAGGAGATGTGATGAAGAGAACGCCGCGCCACCCGAAAGAAGGGGTATTCGCTAGAGGGCTTGCGTGGAAAATAATAAGTCGAGGGTTTTTAATTGGGGCAGTGACGTTAGTAGCGTTTATTATTGCGTATAACCAACATCCAAATGAACTGAAATATGCACAAACTGTAGCGTTCGCGACGTTGGTACTTGCTCAGCTTATTCATGTATTTGATTGTCGTAGTGAGCATTCTGTCTTTCACCGCAATCCATTTGGGAACGTGTATTTAGTAGGGGCGGTTATCATTTCGTTACTACTCATGCTAGTGGTTATATATTATCCACCGTTACAACCGATCTTTAGCACAATGCCGATACAAGCAAGAGATTGGTTATTAATTGGAGGTTTGTCATCAATTCCGACTTTCTTACTAGTAGGTTCTTTATTAACAGGGAAAAAGGCGAAAAAGAAAAAGCCAATGTTATATAAGAAGGGATTAAACTTGAAATAGTCAATGTTATGAAAATGTGATATAATTTACAGAAGGTAGTAGAGCCTTGTCTCTATTACCTTTTTCATTGAGTTATTTTATGGCTTGGATGTGATAAAAATGATTTCTAGTATGACAGGGTTTGGAAGATCGAAAGTAGAAAGTGATACTTTTCAAATTACAGTAGAAATGAAATCGGTGAACCACCGTTTTTTAGAGATGAGTATTCGACTTCCTAAGCAAATGATGGTATTTGAGGACAAAATTCGTAAAATAATTGCACAGCAAGTTCGACGTGGACGCATTGAGGTGTCTATTAGTATAGCAGGTGAAGGACTTGTTGAAAGAAAATTAAGTGTGAATTGGTCACTTCTTGAGCAGTACCAATCGATGATGGAAGATATAAAAGGAAAGTTTCAATTACAAGATTCTATTACACTCGAGCAATTAATGGCAATGCCAGAAGTAACAGCAATTGAAGAAATAGAAAATGTAAATGAACATTTTGAGAACAGTTTATATGAGGCTGTTCGTCAAGCTGCTCATATGTTGAAAACGATGAGAGATGGCGAAGGAGAACGATTACATAAAGATATAGCGTATCGTTTACAAGAGATTAGCAATTGTGTAAATGCAATTATTCCACATGCACCAATTGTTACACAAAAATATCGTGAACGATTAGAAAATCGCTTAAAAGAATTACATAATCAAGAGTTAGATGAACAAAGATTGCTAACAGAAGTCGCAATCTTTGCAGAGCGTTGTGATATTCATGAAGAGTTAGTTCGTTTGCAAAGTCATTTAGAGCAATTTCATGAAACATTGCAGATTGAAGAGCCTGTTGGAAGAAAAATGGATTTCATCGTGCAAGAGATGCATAGAGAAATTAATACGATTGGTTCTAAGGCAAATGACTTAACAATTTCAAAATATGTTGTAGAAATGAAAAATAACCTTGAAAAAATTCGTGAACAAGTACAAAATATTGAGTAGCTTTCAAAAAATATATAAAGTTATACGTGGTGGAGAAATCGGATAGACTTACTAGGAGGCGCAAACTATGGCCATGCGGTTTTTAAATATTGGATACGGAAATATTGTATCTGCTCATCGAATTATTGCTATTGTAAGTCCGGAGTCAGCTCCTATTAAACGAACAGTACAGGAAGCACGCGAACATAATGCTTTGCTTGATGCTACGTATGGGAGAAAAACAAGGGCGGTTATTGTTATGGATGATGGGCATGTTGTATTAAGTCCAATTCAACCAGAGACGATTGCACATCGTTTGAATAATAAAGAAGATTTAAGTGAGGAAGGGTAGGTTTTACATATTTATGAGAAGTAGAAGAGGATTGCTCATCGTTCTTTCAGGGCCTTCTGGGGTTGGAAAAGGAACGGTTCGTAAAGAGCTGTTTAGCCATGAGGATACACGTTTTCAGTACTCTATTTCAGTAACGACACGTAAGCCGCGTGAAGGTGAAGTAGATGGTGTGGATTATTTCTTTAAAGAAAGAGAAGAATTCGAGGAAATGATTCGTAATGAAAGATTACTTGAGTGGGCTGAGTTCGTAGGTAATTATTACGGAACACCGATTGACTATGTTGAAAAAACATTACAAGAAGGAAAAGATGTATTCTTAGAAATTGAAGTGCAAGGAGCAATTCAAGTTAAGAAAGCTTTCCCAGAAGGTGTATTTATTTTCTTAGCACCTCCAAGTTTATCTGAACTAAAGAGCCGTATTGTCGGCCGTGGTACAGAGACTGAAGATGTTATTGAAAATCGTTTAACTGTAGCGAAAGAAGAAATCGAGATGATGGACGCTTACGACTATGTAGTAGAAAACGATCAAGTTGAATTAGCTTGTGATAGAATTAAAGCAATTGTGGTTGGCGAACATTGCCGCCGCGAAAGGGTAGCAAAATATTATAAAGAAATGACGGAGGGTCTATAATTATGTTAAATCCATCAATTGACTCATTACTACAAAAAATCGATTCTAAATACACACTAGTAACAGTGGCTGCAAAGCGTGCACGTGAAATGCAACTTGCTAATAACTGTGTTGTAGAGCAACCGGTTTCTCATAAGTGTGTAGGTAAAGCATTAGAAGAAATCGATGCGGAAGTATTAAGCTACGTACCAAGTGAAGATAAAGTTGCTGAATAAGCCTTTGCCTTCGACAAAATAAAACATAGACTTTATAATTTTCTATGTAACGGTAACAACCTATTTACAAGTAGGTTGTTATTTTTTTACGAAAGGAATGAAATATTGGTACTGACGAGCTGGGAATTCTATTTCAGTATTATAAGTTTGAAAAAGAAAGAGGACGAGTCATATGCTAAAAGGGAAAAAGATACTTCTATGTGTAACAGGAGGCATTGCGGTTTTTAAAGCAGCTGCGTTAACGAGTAAATTGACACAATCTGGCGCGATTGTAAAAGTAATGATGAGTGAGTCGGCAATGAAGTTTGTTACGCCTCTTACATTCCAAGCACTTTCTCGCCATGATGTATATACGGATACATTTGATGAGAAAGACTCGGCTGTTATTGCTCATATTGATTTAGCAGATTGGGCGGATGTTGTACTTGTCGCACCTGCTACTGCCAATTGTATTGGAAAGTTAGCTGGTGGTATTGCAGATGATATGATTACAACTACTTTGTTAGCTACTGCAGCTCCGGTATGGATTGCGCCTGCTATGAATGTGCATATGTATGAAAATAAAATTGTTCAAAAAAATATGATGACATTGAAAACGCTAGGATATACGTTTATTGAGCCTGGGGAAGGCTTTTTAGCATGTGGATATGTAGCAAAGGGACGACTAGAAGAACCTGAAGCGATTATCGCACGGTTAGAGGAAGCTTTCTCAGAACACAAACCATTGCAGGGAAAAAGAATATTAATAACTGCTGGCCCAACACGTGAAAAGGTTGATCCAGTTCGTTTTATGACGAATTTTTCTTCTGGAAAAATGGGGTATGCGATTGCAGAAGTGGCGGCGAATTTAGGCGCTGATGTTATACTCGTTTCAGGACCGACAGCATTAAATCCACCGTTACATGTAACGACAGTGCAAGTGGAATCTGCACAAGATATGTTAGAAGCAGTTCTTCAACATTATCAAAACGTAGACGTTGTCATTAAAACAGCAGCAGTTGCAGATTATCGTCCGAAATATGTTCATGATAATAAAATGAAAAAGCAAAATGGTGATGCTGTCATTGAACTCGAAAGAACGGTGGATATTTTAAAAACGTTAGGTCAGAAAAAGGATAAACAGTTACTTATCGGTTTTGCTGCTGAAACGACAAATGTAGAGGAATATGCAACGAAAAAACTACGTGAGAAAAATGCAGATATGATTGTCGCGAATGATGTAAAAGCGCAAGGAGCTGGATTTGGCACGGATACGAATATTGTAACGATGTATAGAAAAGATGGAAAAGTTATTGAGTTGCCACTTTTAATGAAAAAAGAGGTAGCTCGTGAAATATTAAAGCAAATTGAAATGATGTTAGAAGATGATCGTTTATGAAATTTGCAAGTGTAATTGTTGATGTACCTGCCCGTCAGACAGATCGACCATTTGATTACATTATCCCTAAAAAATGGGAAGATATTGTACAGACAGGAATGCGGGTAGTAGTTCCGTTTGGGCCAAGAAAATTGCAAGGTTTTATTATTGGGATTAAAGATTCGGTGGATGTAGAAAGTAAGAAGTTAAAGACGATCCATGAAATATTAGATGTAACACCGGTTTTAAATGATGAATTATTAAAACTTGGATATTGGCTTACAAGTGAAACGTTATGCTACATGATTTCAGCTTTTCAAGTGATGCTTCCAACTGCGATAAAAGCAACGTATAAAAAACGTCTACAACTTTGTAAACAGGAAGAAATAGCACCTGAAATACTATATTTATTTCAGGATAAAGAAGCAATTGATTTTGAAGTAATCGAGCAACAGCCACATTTATACCGGACTATTCAACAAGAAATTAAAAATGGTACGGTTGAAGTCGTTTATCAAGTGAAAGATAAAGTACAAAAGAAGAAGCAAAGAGTTGTTCAGCCGGAGTTGCCAGAAGATAAATTAGAATTAGCGGCATTTGAACTGAAAAGTAAAAAACAACAAGATGTACTCTATTATTTTGTGGAAAATTATAAAAGTGTACCGTTGAAAGTAATTACAGAAGAGTTACAAATAACAGATGCTCCAATAAAAGCACTTGTTAAAAAGGGATTCATTTCAGAAAAGTATGTGGAAGTATACCGAAATCCGTATGACGATGATGGTTTTGAACAAACGAAACCATTGCCACTTACGGAGGAACAAAAACAAGTTATTACACCGATTTTATCATCAATTACAAATGAAACTTATAATCCATTTTTACTATATGGTGTTACAGGAAGTGGAAAGACAGAAGTATATTTACAATCTATAGCAGCAGTGCTCGAGAAAGGAAAAGAAGCTATCGTTCTTGTTCCTGAAATTGCACTAACACCCCAAATGGTGGATCGTTTTAAAGGTAGGTTTGGCTCGCAAGTTGCAGTTCTTCATAGTGCGTTGTCTGTTGGAGAAAAGTATGACGAGTGGCGTAAGATTTTAAGAAAAGAAGTGAAAGTTGTAGTTGGTGCGCGTTCAGCCGTTTTTGCGCCTTTTGAGAATTTAGGGATTATTATTATTGATGAAGAGCATGAATCAAGTTACAAACAAGAAGATAATCCAAGGTATCATGCAAGAGATGTGGCTGTCTGGAGAGGGCAATACCATAAATGTCCTATCGTTCTTGGTAGTGCGACACCAACACTTGAATCGTTTGCAAGGGCGAAAAAAGGTGTTTATGAACTACTAACAATGGAAAAACGTATGAATGAACAAGCTTTACCAACGGTAGAGATTGTTGACATGCGAGAAGAACTTCGTGACGGGAATCGATCAATGTTTTCTAAGGCGCTGCATGAAAAAATAGCAGATCGATTAGAAAAGAAAGAACAGATGGTACTCTTCTTAAATAGAAGAGGTCATTCTACATTTGTTATGTGCCGTGATTGTGGATATGTTGTACAATGTCCGCATTGTGATATTTCATTGACATATCATAAAATGAATCATCGTTTAAAATGTCATTATTGTAGTTACGAAGAAAATATGCCAACTGAGTGTCCAGCTTGTCAAAGTACATACATTCGTTTCTTTGGTACAGGTACACAAAAGGTAGAAGAAGAAATTACAAAACTATTTCCAGAGGCGCGAGTCATTCGAATGGATGTAGATACGACAAGTCGAAAAGGAATGCATGAAAAATTATTAAAGGCGTTTGGGGAAGAAAAAGCAGATATATTACTTGGAACACAAATGATTGCTAAAGGATTAGATTTTCCAAAAGTAACGCTTGTTGGGGTTTTAACTGCAGATACGATGCTTCACTTACCTGATTTTCGTGCAAGTGAAAAGACATATCAGTTATTGACGCAAGTAAGTGGACGAGCGGGTAGACATGAATTGCCAGGGGAAGTTGTGATTCAAACGTATACGCCAGAACATTACAGTATAGAGTTAGCGAAGAACCAACAATATGATGTGTTTTTTGACCAAGAAATGCAAATGAGACGAACAAGACAATATCCTCCATATTACTATGTTGTACTCGTAACCGTATCTCATCCTGAATTATTAAAAGCGGTACAAGTGACGGAAAAAATTGCCTCGTATTTACGAACGCATTGCTCGCAGCAAACAATGGTGTTAGGACCAGTTGCTTCAGCAATTCCAAGGATAAAAGATAGATATCGTTATCAATGCATGATAAAATACAAACGGGAACCAAACTTAAAGAACGTGCTCAAAATGGTAAATGAACATTATCAAGCAGAAATGCAAAAAGAGCTACAAATCTCAATTGATTTTAATCCAACAATGTTAATGTAGCGGAGGGAAATATGGCAGTTTTAGAAATAGTAAAGCATCCAAATGAAGTGTTAGAAACACCATGCGAAAGAGTAATTAACTTTGATAAAAAGTTAGTGAAATTGTTGAAAGATATGCATGAAACAATGTTAATTGCGGACGGAGTCGGTTTAGCTGCGCCTCAAGTAGGTGTAAGCTTGCAAGTAGCGGTTGTTGATGTCGATGATGATACTGGGAAAATCGAGTTAATCAATCCATCAATATTAGAAAAACGTGGTGAACAAGTAGGTCCCGAAGGATGTTTAAGCTTCCCGGGACTTTATGGTGAAGTAGAACGTGCGGATTATATTAAAGTAAGAGCACAAAATCGCCGTGGGAAAGTATTTTTATTAGAAGCGGAAGGATTTTTAGCGCGTGCAATTCAACATGAAATCGATCATTTACACGGTGTTTTATTTACATCGAAAGTGACAAGATATTATGAAGAAAACGAACTAGAATAGGTGTTAAAAGGAGCGGTTTTTAAATGATAAAAGTAGTGTTTATGGGAACACCGGACTTTTCAGTGCCGGTGCTTCGTCGTCTTATTGAAGATGGCTATGAGGTAGTAGGTGTTGTGACGCAACCTGATCGTCCAGTAGGTAGAAAAAAAGTATTAACACCTACACCTGTTAAAGTTGAAGCGGAAAAACATGGTATCCCTGTGTTACAGCCGTTAAAAATTCGTGAAAAAGATGAATATGAAAAAGTATTGGCATTAGAGCCAGATTTAATTGTAACAGCTGCATTTGGTCAGATTGTACCAAATGAAATTTTAGAAGCACCGAAGTATGGATGTATTAATGTCCACGCTTCTTTACTTCCTGAACTTCGTGGTGGTGCACCAATTCATTATGCAATTATGGAAGGTAAAGAAAAAACAGGTATTACAATTATGTATATGGTAGAAAAATTGGATGCTGGTGATATCTTAACGCAAGTGGAAGTGGAAATTGAAGAGCGTGAAACGACAGGCTCATTATTTGATAAATTAAGTGAAGCAGGAGCACATCTTCTATCTAAAACAGTACCTTTATTAATTCAAGGTAAGTTAGAACCGATTAAACAAAACGAAGAAGAAGTAACGTTTGCGTACAATATAAAACGTGAGCAAGAGAAAATTGATTGGACAAAAACAGGTGAAGAAGTATACAATCACATTCGCGGATTGAATCCATGGCCAGTTGCTTATACAACTTTAGCAGGACAAGTTGTTAAAGTATGGTGGGGAGAAAAAGTGCCTGTAACTGAACCGGCTGAAGCAGGTACGATTGTTGCGATCGAAGAAGATGGTTTTGTAGTAGCAACTAGTAATGAAACAGGTGTTAAAATTACTGAATTGCAACCTTCTGGTAAAAAGCGTATGAGTTGTTCACAATTTTTACGTGGAACAAAACCTGAAATTGGAACGAAGTTAGGAGAAAATGCATGAGACAAAATGTTCGTGAATTAGCTCTTGATGGTTTAATTCAAGTGGAAAAAAGTGGTGCATATAGCAACTTACTTTTAAATAATTTAATTGAAAAAAGTGCAATTGATAGAAAAGATATTGGTTTATTAACTGAAATTGTATATGGAACGATTCAACGTCGTGACACATTAGATTATTATTTACAGCCTTTTTTAAAAAAGAAGGTTGAGGCGTGGGTAAGAGTATTGCTTCGCTTATCTTTATATCAAATGATTTATTTAGACCGAGTGCCAGAAAGAGCGGCTATTCATGAAGCGGTTGAGATTGCAAAGCGTCGCGGGCATAAAGGAATTGCTGGTATGGTGAACGGTGTATTACGTTCGATTCAGAGAGAAGGTGTACCTTCTGTAGATGAAATCAAGGATCCAGTAGAACGGCTTGCAATTGCGATGAGTCATCCAGTTTGGCTTGTACAAGAGTGGACTTCTGCATATGGCTTAGAAACTGCAGAGAAAATGTGCGAAGTAAATATGTTACCTCCTGTACCTACAGCGCGTGTGAATGTTGATAAGGTAACGGTAGAAGAAGCGATTGAGTTGTTGGCAAGTGAAGGTATAGAAGCAAAACGTGGTGACTTGTCAGATGATGCAATTCAGATTGAAAGAGGAAATGTAGCGCATACAGAAGCGTTTAAAAAAGGATTTCTTTCTATTCAAGATGAAAGTTCTATGCTTGTAGCACGCGCTTTAGAACCAAATGAGGGAGAGACAGTTCTTGATAGTTGTGCGGCTCCTGGTGGTAAAACTACGCATATAGCTGAGCGTTTAAAGGGAACTGGTAAAGTAATGTCTCTTGATTTACATGCACACAAAGTACGTTTAATTAAACAGCAAGCAGAGCGACTTGGGTTAGAAAATGTCGAAACAAAAGCGCTAGATGCTAGAAAAGTGCAAGAGCACTTTTCAAATGAAACGTTTGATAAAATATTGGTAGATGCACCGTGTTCTGGATTTGGTGTAATTAGACGTAAGCCTGATATTAAGTTAGGAAAAGATAAAGGCGATAGTGAAAGATTATCGACGATTCAACTTGCGATACTAGAAAAAATAGCACCGTTATTAAAACAAGGCGGTCGTCTTGTTTATAGTACGTGCACAATTGAGAAAATAGAAAATGAACAAGTAATAGATAAATTTTTAAAAGAACATCCTGAATTTGAATGGGATACTACGATAAAAGAACGTATGCCAGAAAAATTAAGTCCGTATATTAATGAAGGTCAAGTACAAATTTTACCGCATTATTTTGCAACGGATGGCTTTTACATTGCTTGTTTAAGGAAGAAGGTGTAGCATCATGGAAACGACTGTAAGAAAACAAAAGAAAAATGTAGAAACGAAGAAACCATCAATTTACTCTTTACAAATTCATGAAATGCAAGATTGGTTAAAGGAACAAGGAGAACCGAAGTTCCGCGCTGGACAAATTTTTGACTGGCTATATAAAAAACGTGTAAAAAATTATGAGGATATGTCAAACCTTTCTAAAGGATTGCGTGATAAATTGTCGAATTCCTTTGATATTACTACTTTAAACACGTTAGTAAAACAAACGTCTTCGGATGGAACGATTAAATTCTTATTCCAATTATATGACGGGTATTCTATTGAAACGGTATTAATGCGACATGAATATGGAAATTCCATTTGTGTAACAACGCAAGTTGGTTGTCGTATTGGATGTACGTTCTGTGCTTCGACGCTTGGTGGACTAAAACGAAACCTAGAAGCTGGAGAAATCGTAGCGCAAGTAGTAGAAGTTCAGCGTGCGCTTGATGAAACAGAAGAACGTGTAAGCTCTCTTGTTGTTATGGGAATTGGAGAACCATTTGATAATTACGATAATTTAATGGGATTCTTACGCATCACTAACCATGAAAAAGGACTTCATATTGGTGCTAGACATATGACTGTTTCGACGAGTGGAATTATCCCGAAAATTTATAAGTTTGCTGAAGAAGAACTACAAATTAATTTTGCGATTTCATTGCATGCTCCAAACTCAGAATTACGTTCAAAATTAATGCCGATTAACCGTGCTTATAAATTACCGGATTTAATGGAAGCTATTAAATACTATGTAAATAGAACAGGGCGCCGTATTACTTTTGAATATGGATTATTTGGAGGAGAAAATGACCAAGTTGAGCACGCTGAAGAGCTTGCTGCGCTCTTAAAAGGTGTAAAATGTCATGTAAACTTAATCCCGGTAAACTACGTACCTGAACGTGATTATGTACGTACACCACGTGAGCAAATTTTCTTGTTCGAGAAAACGTTAAAAGATCGTGGAGTGAATGTAACGATTCGCCGTGAACAAGGTCATGATATTGACGCAGCCTGCGGTCAGTTGCGTGCGAAGGAGCGCAAAGAAGAGACGAGGTGACGAGATGAAAGCCGTATTTCTATCGGATAAAGGAAAAGTTCGTCAACATAATGAAGATAGTGCAGGAGTTTTTCACAATTTAGATGGAAATGTTTTAGCGGTAGTAGCAGATGGAATGGGAGGTCATCGAGCTGGTGATGTAGCTAGCTCGATGGCCATTCAATTATTCCATGATTATTGGAAGCAAACGCATAATATGAATGAACCGAAAAAAGTAGAACAATGGTTACATACTAGTGTTGGGATTATTAATGAGCGCATATATGAATACGCTCAGCAAAATGTAGAATGTAATGGTATGGGAACAACGCTTATAATAGCTGTTTGTACACCAAGTTTTGTGACGATAGGGCATATAGGAGATAGTCGTTGCTATATGGTATCAGAAGGAGAAATGACGCTTGTAACGGAAGATCATTCGCTTGTAAATGAGCTTGTGAGACATGGTGAAATTTCAAAGGAAGATGCAGAGTATCATCCGAAAAAGAATGTGTTATTAAGAGCGCTAGGAACAGAAGAAAAAGTTGGATTAGATGTTAAAACGTTGGTGCTTGAGGAAGATGATCAATTACTTCTTTGCTCTGATGGGTTATCAAACAAAGTTTCTATTGATGATATGCAACAAATTTTACAGTTAAATGAACAGCTTGAAGGTAAAGGGCAGCGTCTCATTCAATTGGCGAATGATCGCGGTGGAGAAGATAATATCACACTTGTTCTTATTGATTATGCGGGTTCGACAAACGAAAGTAGGTGAAGTGCAACGTGCTGATTGGAAAACGCTTAAATGACCGTTATAAGCTGCTGAAAATGATTGGTGGTGGCGGAATGGCCAATGTATATTTAGCTCATGATGATATACTTGGCCGAGATGTAGCGGTAAAAATATTAAGACTCGACTACTCAAATAACGAAGAGTTTATTAAACGTTTCCATCGAGAAGCGCAGTCTGTTACAACGTTGTCGCATCCAAATATTGTGAATATGTATGATGTCGGAGAAGAAGATGGTATATATTATCTTGTCATGGAATATGTACCCGGGCAAACATTGAAGCAATACATAATTGAGCGAGGTATGTTACCTATAGGAGAAGCTCTTGATATTATGGAGCAGTTAACATCCGCCATGGCACACGCCCATCATTTTGAAATTGTGCATCGTGATATAAAGCCGCACAATATTTTAATTCGAGCTGATGGAATAATAAAAGTAACAGATTTTGGAATTGCGACAGCTACAAGTGCAACAACAATTACACATACAAATTCAGTACTGGGTTCAGTCCATTATTTATCACCAGAACAGGCACGTGGCGGGATAGCAAATAAACAATCGGATATTTATTCTCTTGGAATAGTTATGTTTGAATTGTTAACAGGAAGACAACCGTTTTCTGGCGAATCTGCTGTTGCTATAGCTTTAAAACATTTACAAAGTGAAATCCCATCACCAAAAAGATGGAATGAAAATATTCCGCAAAGTGTTGAAAATATTATATTAAAGGCAACTGCAAAAGATCCTTTCCATCGATATCAATCTGCCAATGCGATGAAGCGAGATATTGAAACTGCGCTATATCCAGAGAGGATAAATGAGCAACCATTTTACATACCAGAAGATATGGAAGCGACGAAAGCGATTCCGATTATTCAACAAGAACAATTATTTGAAAATGTAAGTGATGAAACGATTGTTTTAAAAGGGAGTAAGGTGGAAGAACCGATAAGAGCAGAAGAAGCAGAGTTAGATAAGAAGAAAAAACGGAGTAACAAGTGGCTTAAAGTTTTAATTTCAACATTTTTATTTTTAGCAATAGGAATAACATTAGCGCTTACGGTTATTCCAGGATTATTTATTCCGAAAGATGTGAAAGTGCCTGATGTGGCTGGTATGAAATACACGACAGCTGTAAATACGTTAGTAGAAAAGGGCTTTGAGGTGACGGAGCCTAATATTGTATATACAGATGATGTTGAAGTTGGGGATGTAATAAAAACGGAACCTGTAGCAGGAAGAGTCGTAAAAGAAAACGCTAAAATTACTATCTATCAATCAGGTGGAAAAAAGAAAAGTAAGATGGCGAATTTCACAGGGCAAAACTTTGAGAGTGTAAAAGCTGAGTTAGAAGAAAAATATAAACAAGTTACAGTAAATTATATTGAAAATGATAAGCCGAAAGGTGAAATTGTAGAGCAAATTCCGACGCCTGATCAAATGGTTATAGAAGCGGAGCAAGAACTGAAAATCTGGGTAAGTAAAGGTCCTTATCAAATTAGACCAGGTGACTTTTCGGGGTGGACTGAAAATAGTGTAACTGGTTATTTGAATGAGAGAAAACTAACGTCAGATATAAAACGAGAGTACTCAGATTCAGTCGAAAAAGGACTTGTAATTTCGCAATTTCCAAAACCAGGTACACCATTAAAAGAGGGAGATAAAGTAACTATTATTATCTCTGATGGTCAAAAGCCTAAAGTGACTAAAACGGTAAAAGTGGACAATATCTCTATCCCATATGAGCCTGCTGTAACAGGTGAAAAAAAGCCGCAAACAATAGAAATTTATAAAGAAGACATGCAGCAAAAAATGGATAGACCGGTTGAAACGAGAACAATTACTGAATCAGCGACTATTTCTTTAGAATTTGTAATTCAAGAAGGTTCAAAGGGACACTATAAAATTGTACGAGATGGAGTAACGATTATTGATAAAGAAGTACCATATCCAACTCAATAATAGTGAAAGTCTACTTATTATTATTGCCTGTTATGCTGTCTACAAAGTGGACGGTATAGCAGGCAAAAATATATGATTCAAAAAGCTAGTAAAGTGATGCAGCTGTAAATATTTTTTTGCATTTAATGGAAGATTTAATGTATATTAGCGAAAGTATATATGGTAGGTTTTGAAATCGTTATTTGGAAAATTTAAATCCATTCATTTTTAAATTCAGCATCACCTTATACAAAAAAAGGAGAATTCTATGCCAGAAGGAAAAATTATAAAAGCTTTAAGTGGGTTTTATTACGTGCAGCATGAAGAAGGGGTTACGCAATGTCGTGGGCGAGGTGTATTTAGAAAAAATAAAATTACACCACTTGTAGGAGACCAAGTTGTTTTTCAGGCAGATAATCCAACTGAAGGTTATGTGCTTGAAGTGTTTGATCGAAAAAATGAACTTGTTAGACCTCCTATTGCTAATGTCGATCAAGCGATCCTTGTGTTCTCTGCAGTAGAACCAGATTTTAATCCTGGACTGTTAGATCGATTTTTAGTGCTGATTGAATATCATAACATTAAGCCAATTATTTGTATTAGCAAGATGGATTTAGTAGATGAAAAGATGAAAGCAACTGTTGAAGCTTATGCGAATGATTATCGTGAGATGGGTTATGATGTTTTATTTACTTCTATTAATACGTCAGAAAGTATTGATATAT
This sequence comes from Bacillus sp. CH_48, assembly GCF_038008465.1. NCBI lineage: Bacteria > Bacillati > Bacillota > Bacilli > Caryophanales > Bacillaceae > Bacillus > Bacillus sp. CH_48. The sequence goes on from NZ_JBBOZF010000001.1 coordinate 3,061,718, forward strand.
TAAAACCATACTTAGAAAATTGTGTTTCTGTTGTTGCGGGTCAATCTGGTGTTGGGAAATCTTCAATGCTTAATGTGCTACGTCCAGAATTAGAGCTGAAAACAAATGATATTTCCTCCCATTTAGGACGCGGGAAGCATACGACAAGACACGTAGAATTAATTGCAATTGGGAGTGGACTAGTAGCAGATACACCGGGTTTTAGTTCACTAGATTTCATTGATATAGAAGTAGAAGATCTTACATATTGTTTTCCAGAGTTGAAAGAAGCGAGCCAATACTGTAAATTTAGAGGGTGTACACATCTTTCTGAACCGAAATGTGCTGTGAAAGCTGCGGTTGAAGAAGGGAAGATTACAGAATATCGCTATAAGAACTATAAACAATTCGTAGAAGAAATTAGAGAGAGAAAGCCGAGGTATTAGTTATGATTAAAATTGCACCATCGATTTTATCAGCAGATTTTTCAAAATTAGGGGAAGAGATTAAAGATGTAGAAAAGGGCGGAGCGGATTACATTCACGTTGACGTAATGGATGGACATTTCGTACCAAATATTACGATTGGACCATTAATTGTAGAAGCTATCCGTCCAATTACATCATTACCATTAGATGTACATTTAATGATTGAAAATCCTGATAACTATATCCCGACTTTCGCACAAGCGGGAGCGGATATTATTACTGTTCACGCAGAGGCGTGTCCACATCTGCATCGTACAATTCAGTTAATTAAATCTCACGGTATTAAAGCGGGCGTTGTATTAAATCCACATACGCCAGTTTCAGTGATTGAGCATGTATTAGAAGATATAGATATGGTATTACTTATGACAGTAAACCCTGGATTTGGTGGACAGAAGTTTATCCATTCTGTATTACCGAAAATTAAACAAGTTGCAGACATGGTGAAAGAGCGCAATCTAGAAGTAGAAATTGAAGTTGATGGTGGTGTAAATGCTGAAACAGCAAGACTTTGTGTGGAAGCAGGAGCAAATGTACTTGTAGCTGGATCAGCAGTATACAATCAAAAAGACCGCGGTGAAGCAATTCGCGTAATTCGTGGGTAGTGATGAACTTTTATCCTAGTAAGGTATTCATAGGATAGGGTAAAAATATGTAAAAAGGCAATCTACCGAATGGCAGATTGCCTTTTTACAATGGAAGGGGAAGAAAAAATGATTATTCATATTTTGGCAGGAGGACCTTCGGAATATTGCGCAGATTTTGCTCGATATGAGAATGAGGAAGTAGTGTGGGCTGCGGTTGATAGGGGAGTATACCGTCTATTAAAGAAAGGGATTACCCCGGCTGTTGCGTTTGGAGATTACGATTCAGTTACTGAAGAAGAATTAGTATGGATGGGACAGCAAACGAACGAATTACATATTGTTCCGCGGGAAAAAGATCAAACGGATTTAGAAATTGCAATCAACTGGGCATTAGGACAGAAGCCGGCACTAATTCGTATTTTTGGTGCTACCGGTGGAAGACTTGATCACGGTTTGGCAAATATACAAATGCTTTTAAAAGGGTTAGAAGTAGAGATAGAAATGTGTATTGTGGACAATAAAAATGAAATAACAGTTAAAAAAGTGGGTACACATATAATTGAAGAAAATAAAAATTTTCCTTATGTATCTTTTGTACCAGTTACTGAAATAGTGGAAGGGATTACATTGTTTGGTTTTAAGTACCCTCTTACTAATAAAACAATAGAGTGGGGATCAACACTTTGTATTAGTAACGAACTCGTTGAGGAAAAAGGTACTTTTTCATTTACTTCTGGCATATTAATGTTGATAAGAAGCACTGATTGAAGAAACAATTTTGCTCCTTACATCATATAGTGACCAAGTGGAGTAATGGGGATTAGGAGGGAAACCATGAGATTTTATACAATTAAGTTACCTAAATTTCTTGGTGGAATTGTTCGTGCAATGTTAAATACCTTCAAAAAAGATTAAAAAAGCACCTATCACCGGTGCTTTTTCCATTGTTATAGTAAAAAAAGAGCCTATCGGCTCTTTTTTTTATTATTAAACACGTTCGATTTTGCCAGATTTTAATGCTCTAGCAGAAACGTAAACACGTTGAACTTTTCCGTCGATGCGTACGCGAACTTTTTGAAGGTTAGCGCCCCACTTACGTTTTGTAGCGTTCATTGCGTGAGAACGAGAGTTACCAGAACGAGCTTTTCTTCCAGTAATAGCACAAACACGAGCCATTTATATTTCCCTCCCTTGATACCTTACCATACGTAATTTTTCAATGTTAGTCTTTTATGCGATGCTAAAAACACTACTATAATTTAACACAACTAAAAAGAGAATGCAACACCGTAGAAAAAAGAAATCAAGAAAATTTACTTGACACTATATGTCAATGAAGAAAAGTTAAAATCCATAAAAATTGCTTGACATATTATAGTGGTACATGTTGTATAATAACAATGGACTATTTTGCTCATCATAAAAAAGTGTAATTTAAAACATAAAATATGAGAGTGAAAAGAAAGAACGATGGAATTTTCTTTAAAAAGATTATATGATAGTAACTAAAGTAGTCTAGCTCACTTTCACCATTTATGAAGGGGGAAACGAGATGTCAATTGAAATTAAAACGAAGTACGGTCAAATTGATATTAGTACAGATGTAATTGCAACAATTGCTGGAGGTGCCGCGGTAGATTGCTACGGTATCGTAGGTATGGCATCAAAAAATCAGTTAAAAGATGGATTAACAGACATTTTACGAAAAGAAAACTTCACTAGAGGTGTTATTGTTCGTAAAGATGAAGATGAAGTACATATTGATATGTATATTATTGTGAGCTATGGTACGAAAATTTCAGAAGTGGCACATAATGTGCAGACGAAAGTGAAATATACATTAGATCAAACTGTAGGACTAGCAGTAGATTCTGTAAACATCTACGTACAAGGAGTTAAAGTAATAAACTTGTAATGTGCATTAAGGAGGAAAATCTGTGTCAATTCAAAAAATTGATGGAAAACGTTTATCACAAATGATCATGCAAGGAGCGAATAATTTAACAAATAATGTTCAGCTTGTTGATGCATTAAACGTATTTCCAGTTCCAGATGGCGATACCGGTACAAACATGAACTTATCTATGACTTCAGGTGCGCGTGAAGTGAAAGCAAATCCTTCACAGCATGCTGGTAAAGTCGGCGTAAGTTTAGCCAAAGGATTATTAATGGGAGCTCGTGGTAACTCTGGAGTTATTCTATCTCAGTTGTTCCGTGGTTTCTCTAAATCCATTGAACAAAAAGAAGAATTAACAACAGTTGATTTTGCTGCAGCACTAGAAGCTGGAGTAGAGGCGGCTTATAAAGCGGTTATGAAACCGATTGAAGGAACGATTTTAACGGTTGCAAGAGAAACGGGTAAATATGCAGTAACAGTTGCGAAAAAACAGCGCGACTTTGTTTTGTTTATGGAAGACGTTGTGAAAGAAGCAAACGCATCGTTAAATCGTACGCCAGATTTATTACCTGTATTAAAACAAGTTGGCGTTGTAGATAGCGGTGGTAAAGGTCTTGTAGTGGTATACGAAGGATTTTTAGCTGACTTAAAAGGAGAAACGATTTCTTCTGATGCACCGACGCAAACATCTATGAATGAGATGGTACGCGCAGAACATCACCGTAGTGTACAAAGCCAATTGAGTACAGAAGATATTAAGTATGGATATTGTACGGAGTTCATGGTGAAATTAGAGGCTGAAAAGGTGAAAGAGCATAATTTCTCTGAACAAAAATTCCGTGAAGATATTAGTGTATATGGTGATTCTCTACTAGTTGTGTCTGATGATGAAATTGTAAAAGTTCATATCCACGCAGAGCATCCTGGAGACGCTATGAACTACGGGCAAAAATACGGTAGTTTAATTAAAATTAAAGTAGAAAATATGCGTGAACAGCATACTGCTTTATTAGATGAACCTGCTATGGTTCCTGAACAACCAGCTCAATCGAAAGAAAAACAACCATATGGTATCGTAACTGTGGCAATGGGGTCTGGTATTAAAACTTTATTTGAGAGCATCGGCGCAACGAAAGTTATCGAAGGTGGTCAAACGATGAATCCAAGTACGGAGGATATCGTGAAGGCAATTGAAGAAGCAAATGCTGAAAAAATCATTATTTTACCGAATAACGGAAATATTGTAATGGCAGCGGAACAAGCGGCATCAGTTGTAAATCAAGAAGTTATTGTTGTTCGTTCGAAAACAGTTCCTCAAGGTATGGCAGCAATGTTAGCATTTAACCCAGTTGGAACGTTAGAAGAGAATGAAGAAAACATGCAAGAAGCTTTATCTCATGTGAAAACAGGTCAAATTACGTATGCTGTACGTGATACGGAAATTGATGGTGTAGCAATTCAAAAAGATGACTTCATGTGTATTGCAGATGGAAAAATTGTATCTACAAATGCTGAAAAAGTAGGAGCTGCGAAGCAATTACTAGAAGCGCTTATTGATGAAGATTCTGAAATCGTAACGATTCTACAAGGTGAAGATGCAACTGACGAAGAAGTAGCGGAGTTAGTTGAATTTGTAGAAGAGAAATTTGAAGATGCAGAAGTAGAAGTGCATGCTGGAAACCAACCAGTGTATTCTTTCATCTTCTCTGTAGAATAAGATAAGATTCGTTTTGAGAATAAATGGATTACTTACTTGCTAATGGATAAGAAGTAGTAATATGAAGTTTATTACTAGTTTTTATTCAAAAGGCTAGCATATTGAAGAGAGAAAAGAGCCTTGCTGCTAATAGTGAGGCTCTTTTTTACTTGTTTTATATAAGGGATTTGAGTAGTTTCTCTTAGAATGCCTATGATAGAATAAATAAGGTGAAAGAGAGCGATTACAGATGCTAATTGGTACTCAAATAAAATGCAATAAAGAAAATAATGTGACGGGGTGTGAGAATCTTGAATGATGTTGTACAAGTTCCTGTTACGGATGTAAAGGGGATCGGAGGAGAAACATCTGAGTTACTACATGAGATGGGGATTTATACAGTTTCTCATCTATTAGAACATTTTCCGTACCGTTATGAAGATTATGCGATGAAAGATCTTGCTGAAGTAAAGCATGATGAACGTGTAACGGTTGAAGGGAAGGTTCATAGTGCTCCTTTGCTGCAATATTATGGTAAGAAGAAATCGCGTCTAACAGTTCGTGTTCTCGTCGGTCGTTATTTAATTACGGCGGTATGTTTTAATAGGCCTTACTATAAGCAAAAATTAACGTTAGATGAAACGGTAACGATTACTGGTAAATGGGATCAACATCGTCAAACAATTGCTGTATCAGAACTTCATTTTGGGCCAGTTGTACGTCAACAAGAAGTGGAGCCAGTTTACTCAGTAAAGGGGAAACTTACAGTAAAACAGATGCGTCGTTTTATTGCTCAAGCGTTAAAGGAATATGGAGATTCTATAGTCGAAGTGTTACCGGATGGTTTGTTAGGCCGGTATAAATTATTACCAAGATATGAAGCACTTAAGGCTTTGCATTTTCCGGTAGGACAGGAGGATTTAAAGCAAGCGCGTCGCCGTTTTGTATATGAGGAATTTTTCTTATTTCAGCTGAAAATGCAAACGCTGAGGAAAATGGAGAGGGAAAATTCAAAAGGGACGAAGAAAGAGATTCCGTCAGTAGAATTACAAGAATTTATCGATGCACTGCCGTTTCCGTTAACGGGTGCGCAGCGCCGAGTTGTAGATGAAATTTTAAAAGATATGACATCTCCTTATCGGATGAACCGACTATTACAAGGTGACGTTGGTTCTGGGAAAACAGTTGTTGCTGCGATTGGCCTTTATGCATCGAAATTAGCTCATTATCAAGGTGCTTTAATGGTTCCTACAGAAATTTTAGCTGAGCAACATTATCAGTCGCTTGTTGAAACGTTTTCGCATTTTGGTATGAAGGTGGAACTGCTAACAAGTTCTGTTAAAGGTGCGAGACGACGAGACATTTTAGCGAAGTTAGAACAAGGAGAAATAGATATTCTTGTTGGAACGCACGCTTTAATTCAAGAGGAAGTTATATTTCATAGGTTGGGTCTCGTTATTACGGATGAACAGCATCGATTTGGTGTAGCGCAGCGCCGAGTTTTACGGGAGAAAGGTGAAAGTCCAGATGTATTATTTATGACAGCGACACCAATTCCGCGTACGCTTGCAATTACTGCATTTGGAGAGATGGATGTTTCAATAATCGATGAGATGCCAGCAGGGAGAAAGGTGATTGAAACATACTGGGCAAAACATGATATGTTAGATCGCGTCCTCGGTTTTGTTGAGAAGGAGATAAAAAAAGGAAGACAGGCATACGTTATTTGTCCTCTAATTGAAGAATCTGAGAAACTTGATGTGCAAAATGCTATCGACTTACATAGTATGCTGACGCATCATTACCAAGGGAAATGCCAAGTTGGATTGATGCATGGGAGATTATCGTCTCAGGAAAAAGAAGAGATAATGGGACAGTTTAGTGAAAATAAAGTGCAAATTCTTGTATCGACAACAGTTGTTGAGGTTGGTGTGAACGTACCGAATGCGACTGTGATGGTTATTTATGATGCAGAACGTTTCGGTTTATCGCAGCTTCATCAGCTTAGAGGGCGTGTCGGGCGTGGTAGTGAACAATCATATTGTTTATTAATAGCAGACCCTAAATCAGAAACAGGAAAAGAAAGAATGCGCATAATGACTGAAACAAATGATGGATTTGTATTGTCAGAAAAAGATTTAGAATTACGAGGTCCTGGAGATTTCTTTGGGAGTAAGCAAAGTGGCTTACCGGAATTTAAGGTTGCTGACATGGTACACGATTATCGAGCGTTAGAAACAGCAAGGCAAGATGCGGCGATACTAGTAGAGTCAGAAGCATTTTGGCACAATGATCAATACGCTGCCTTGCGTACGTATCTTGATGGGACAGGTGTGTTCCAAGGAGAGAAGCTCGATTAAAGGGAGTCAACAAAAAAATTGTTGCATTCTACTTTCAATGATTATATACTACTGTTAGTACCTAGTCATAAAAATGGATGGTGCGGTATGAAGAAAAGAAGAAGTAAAAAAGAAAGACAAGAATTATTACAACAAACAATCGAATCAAATCCTTTTATTACGGATGAAGATTTAGCGGAAAAATTTCAAGTGAGTATACAAACAGTACGACTGGATCGTATGGAATTGTCTATTCCTGAATTAAGAGAGAGAATTAAACATGTAGCTACAAAGCAACATGAAGAAGATGTGAAATCTTTACCGTTAGAAGAGGTTGTCGGAGAAATTATTGATATTGAATTAGATAGACATGCAATCTCTATCTTTGAAGTAAAGGTAGAACATGTATTTAAAAGAAATCAAATTGCCCGTGGGCATCATCTGTTTGCGCAAGCAAACTCACTAGCTGTTGCGGTTATTGATGAAGAATTAGCTTTAACTGCAAAGTCTACCATTCGATATATTCGCCCTGTAAAATTAGGAGAGCGTGTTGTTGCAAAAGCGCGTGTTGAAGACGTAGAGAATGATAAGGGACGGACGGTTGTCAAAGTGCGTAGCTTCGTTGGAGAAGAACTTGTTTTTACAGGCACTTTTGAAATGTATCGATCTAGTAATTATAGTGAGGAAGGTAACAACTTATGAAAATCGCAATAGATGCAATGGGCGGAGATCACGCTCCAAAGGCTGTAGTATTAGGGGCAATGAAAGCTATTAAGGAATATTCTGATCTACATATTACGTTAGTAGGGAAAGAAGAGGAAATTCGTCAATACTTAACGAGTGATGAACGAATTACTATTCTTCATACAGACGAAAAAATAGAATCGACGGAAGAACCAGTAAGAGCGGTTCGTCGAAAAAAACAAGCTTCAATGGTACTTGCGGCACAGCAAGTAAAGGATGGAGAAGCAGACGCTTGTATATCCGCAGGTAGTACAGGAGCTTTAATGGCAGCTGGATTATTTGTTGTCGGTCGTATGGAAGGAATTGAGCGACCAGCTTTATCGCCTACAATGCCAACTGTAGATGGAAAAGGTTTTGTTATGTTAGATGTTGGAGCAAATGTTGATGCAAAACCAATTCATTTATATCAATATGCAGTAATGGGATCTGTTTATGCTGAGAAGGTAAGAGGAATTGAAAATCCTCGTGTTGGACTATTAAACGTTGGAACAGAGGATGGAAAAGGAAACGAGCTTTCAAAGCAAGTATTTGCAATGCTTAAGGATGCGCCAATTAATTTCGTTGGGAACGTTGAATCGAGAGATTTATTGCAAGGTGTAGCAGATGTTGTTGTATGTGATGGTTTTACAGGGAATGTAGCGTTGAAATCATTAGAAGGAACAGCACTTGCGCTATTCTCTATGTTGAAAGAACAACTAATGAGTTCGTTTACGAGCAAATTAGCAGCGGCGGTATTAAAGCCAAAACTTATGGTATTAAAAGATAAAATGGATTATTCGGAGTATGGGGGAGCTGCATTATTTGGATTGAAAGCACCTGTCATTAAGGCTCACGGTTCTTCTAATGACCAGTCGATATTTAGTGCGATTCGTCAAACGAGAGAAATGGTAGCGAAAGAAGTAATTCCTACAATTTCAAGCGTAATGGAGAAAGAGTCACTCCAATAAGAGGAGGATTTGAAATGGGAAAAATAGCATTTCTTTTTCCGGGCCAAGGTTCACAGGCAGTTGGAATGGGTAAACAATTAGCAGAGAATAATAAAGAGGTTGCAAAAGTGTTTGCAAAAGCAGATGAGGTGTTACAAGATTCACTTTCAGAAGTGATTTTTGAAGGACCGCAGGAAAAGCTTACATTAACAACAAATGCTCAGCCTGCATTATTAACAACGAGTTTTGCTATTTTGACAGCTTTGAAAGAGTATGACATTACACCTAACTTTGTCGCTGGTCATAGTTTAGGTGAATATAGCGCTCTTGTAGCAGCTGGTGCATTAACTTTTGAAGATGCTGTATATGCTGTAAGGAAACGTGGCGAATATATGGAAGAAGCTGTTCCAGACGGGGAAGGTGCGATGGCAGCTATATTAGGTGCTGACCTAGATATGCTGAAACAAGTTACAGAAGAAGTAACAAGTGAAGGATATGCAGTGCAAATCGCTAATATGAATAGTACGAAGCAAATTGTGATTTCTGGAACGAAGCAAGGTGTAGAGGTTGCTTCTCAAAGAGCGAAAGAAAATGGTGCAAAGAGAGCAATTCCACTAAAAGTAAGTGGGCCTTTCCATTCTTCACTTATGAAGCCGGCAGCTGAGAAGTTCCAAAGTGTTTTAAATGAAATTACAATTCATGACACGAATATTCCTGTTATTGCAAATGTTACGGCGGATGTTATTACACGTGGTGCAGACATTCAAGAAAAGTTAATCGAACAGCTTTATTCGCCTGTATTATGGTACCCGTCTATTGAATGTATGGTGCAGCAGGGAGTAGATACATTTATTGAAATTGGACCTGGGAAAGTACTTGCTGGACTTATGAAGTCGATTGATTCATCAGTGAAAGCATATGCGATATATGATGAAGAGACATTAAAAGATACCATTTCAAATTTGAGAGGAGAAAACTGATGTTAAAAGGGAAGGTAGCATTAGTAACTGGCGCTTCACGTGGAATTGGTCGCGCGATTGCGATCGATTTAGCGAAACAAGGGGCAAATGTAGTAGTGAATTATGCAGGTAATGAACAAAAAGCAAATGAAGTAGTAGATGAAATTAAGAAATTAGGTTCTGATGCAATTGCGGTAAGAGCAGATGTTGCAAATGCTGATGATGTTACAAATATGGTGAAACAAACAGTAGATACATTTGGACAAGTTGATATTCTTGTAAATAATGCTGGTGTAACAAAAGATAATTTATTAATGCGTATGAAAGAAGAAGAATGGGATACAGTTATTAATACAAACTTAAAAGGTGTATTCTTATGTACAAAAGCAGTATCTCGCTATATGATGCGTCAACGTCACGGTAGAATTATAAATATCGCTTCGGTTGTTGGTGTTATAGGAAACCCAGGGCAAGCTAATTATGTTGCTGCTAAAGCGGGTGTTATTGGATTAACAAAAACATCTGCAAAAGAGTTAGCAAGTCGAAATATTACAGTGAATGCAATTGCGCCGGGCTTTATTGCGACTGATATGACAGATGTACTAGATGAGAATATTAAAGCAGAAATGTTAAAAGTTATTCCAGCTGCTCAATTTGGTGAAGCGCAAGATATCGCGAATGCTGTAACGTTTTTTGCTTCTGATCAAAGCAAATATGTTACAGGTCAAACGTTAAATGTTGATGGCGGTATGGTAATGTAATAAAAGAATCGATTTCACCTAGTTTTTTTGGTCAATATTTAATATAATATTTGAGGGGAGGTGAATGGAATGGCAGATGTTTTAGAGCGCGTAACAAAAATCATCGTTGATCGTTTAGGAGTAGAAGAGACTGAGGTAGTACCAGCTGCAAGCTTCAAGGAAGATTTAGGAGCAGACTCCCTAGATGTAGTAGAACTTGTAATGCAATTAGAAGATGAATTCGAAATGGAAATTTCTGATGAAGATGCTGAAAAGATTGCTACTGTTGGCGATGCTGTGACTTACATAGAGAGTCATCTATAATGCTTAAGTGAAGTCCCGTTTTTTAGCGGGGCTTTCTGGCTTATATCTGGAGGGACCTATGCCGTACCGAAAATATAGAGAAAAAAAATACGAAACAAAATATCGTGAAGCATTTAAAGTGTTTCAAGAAAAGATAGGTATTACGTTTACAGATGAAAAATTATTGATTCAAGCATTTACGCATTCATCGTATGTGAATGAGCATCGAAAAAAACCGCATGAAGATAACGAGCGTCTTGAATTTCTTGGAGATGCAGTATTGGAACTTACTGTATCGCAGTATCTGTTTCAAAAATATCCGACAATGAGCGAAGGAGAGTTAACAAAACTACGTGCAGCTATTGTATGTGAGCCATCTCTTGTTCGTTTTGCGAACGAATTGTCATTTGGTAGCCTTGTTTTATTAGGAAAAGGTGAAGAAATGACAGGTGGACGTGAACGACCAGCTTTATTAGCGGATGTCTTTGAAGCGTTTATTGGTGCCCTTTATCTTGATCAAGGGTTAGAAACAGTTTGGGAATTCTTAAAAGAAATTGTATATCCGAAAATTAATGAGGGTGCTTTTTCTCATGTGATGGATTATAAGAGTCAGTTACAAGAATTGATTCAGCGTGATGGTAGTGGCAATGTTGAGTATCAAATTTTGCAAGAAAAAGGACCAGCTCACAATCGAGAATTTGTGTCACGTGTTACGTTAAATAACGTAGCTTTAGGTCTTGGTAGTGGTAAGTCGAAAAAAGAAGCAGAGCAACAAGCTGCTGCAGAAGCATTAAAAAAATTAAAAGAACAACTATAAGGAATCCCCCTTTGAATGAGGGGGATTCCTTATGCATAGAATGAAACTTTCTTTTTGTTTGTGAATAAAAGGAAGGGAAATCCGTATGATAGCTCGTTTTTGTATAGATAACAGTTATAGCAACGGAGAATAGGAGGAAGGCCTTTCGTGTTTTTAAAAAGATTAGAAATAGCAGGATTTAAGTCTTTTGCTGAGCGTGTATCTGTTGATTTTGTCCCAGGTGTAACTTCTGTAGTAGGCCCTAATGGAAGCGGGAAAAGTAATATTACTGATGCGATTCGCTGGGTACTTGGTGAACAATCTGCAAAATCATTACGTGGTGCAAAGATGGAGGATATTATTTTTGCAGGCAGTGATACGAGGAGAGCGGTTAATGTTGCTGAAGTAACAATAACTTTAAATAATGAAGATCAACGTTTACCAATTGAATACAATGAGGTGTGTGTAACACGTCGTGTATCTCGTTCAGGTGATAGTGATTTTTATATTAATAAACAATCATGTAGATTGAAAGATATTATCGATTTATTTATGGACTCTGGTATGGGAAGAGAAGCTTTTTCAATTATTAGCCAGGGGAAAGTGGAAGAGATTTTAAGTAGTAAGTCAGAAGAGCGTCGAGGTGTATTTGAAGAAGCGGCAGGCGTACTGAAATACAAACTTCGCAAAAAGAAAGCTGAAGGGAAGTTAGCAGAAACACAAGAAAACTTAAATCGTGTACAAGATATAATTCATGAATTAAGTAGTCAAGTAGAACCTTTAGAAAGACAAGCTTCTATTGCGAAAGATTATCTTGAGAATAAAGAAGAATTAGAGAAAGTAGAAGCTGCGCTTATTGTACATGAAATTGAAGAATTGCATGAGAAATGGGAAGCGCTTCGAAATCAGTTTGGGCATAATAAAGACGAAGAAGCTAAAATGTCAACGGATTTACAAAAAAGTGAAGAAGAGCTTGAGGAATTACGAGGACAATTACAAGCGGTAGATGAGTCTGTAGATTCGTTGCAAGAAGTACTTCTTCTTTCTAGTAAAGAGCTAGAAAAACTAGAAGGACAGCGCGAGTTGTTAAAAGAGAGAAAGCAAAATGCTACGACGCATTGTGCGCAACTTGAGCAGTTAATTGTTGAATTAACAGAGAAAGCTAAAAGTTACGATGGTGAAATTGCGTCAAGTACAGAAGCTTTAATGCAATTTGTGAATGAAGTAAAAGAGTTAGAGCAAAAATTGCATGATAATGAGCAACTGCTTGCTACTTTTGCTGACAATTTAGAGGAACAGATTGAGAATTTAAAAGGTGACTATATTGAACTTTTAAATCAACAAGCTAGTCATCGCAATGAATTATCTATGATTGAAGAACAATCTAAACAGCAAACGTCTAAAAACGAGCGGCTGGATGAAGAGAATGCGAAATATGTAGAAATGCGTATGGAAATTACAGCGAAAAAGACGAAACTTGTAGAAAATTACGAACAAGTGAAAGAAAAAGTAGCTGGCATCCTCTCAAACATACAGAAGACAGAGGCGGCGCTCGGGAAATGTAAGACGCAGTATAGTGAAAATGAAACAAAACTGTATCAAGCATATCAATTTGTGCAACAGGCACGTTCTCGAAAAGAAATGCTTGAAGAGATGCAAGAAGATTATTCTGGCTTCTATCAAGGTGTACGTGAAGTATTGAAAGCTAGAGAAAATAGGTTGCAAGGTATCGAGGGTGCTGTTGCGGAACTGTTAACGGTACCTAAAGAATACGAAGTTGCAATGGAAATCGCTCTAGGTGCAGCGATGCAGCACATTGTTGTACAAACAGAGGAACATGCTCGTAATGCAATTGCATTTTTAAAGCAAAATAAACATGGGCGTGCAACGTTTTTACCGCAAGCTGTTATTAAAAGCAGGTCGTTATCATTTGAGCAATTACGCATTGTAAATCAACACCCATCGTTTGTAGGTGTGGCGGCAGAACTTGTGCAGTACAATAATAAATATGAAAATGTAGTTTCAAATTTATTAGGTACTGTTATTGTTGCGAAAGATTTACGCGGAGCAAATGAGTTGGCGAAACAACTGCAATACCGTTATCGCATTGTAACAATCGAAGGTGACGTAGTGAATCCTGGCGGTTCTATGACTGGTGGAGCGGTAAAACAAGCGAAATCTTCTTTATTAGGACGCCAACGTGAACTGGAAGAGTGGACTCGCAAGTTAACTGATATGGAAGAAAAAACAACGAAGTTAGAAAACTTTGTTAAAGCAGTAAAACAAGAGATTCAAGAAAAAGAAGTGAAAATACGCGAACTAAGGCAAACTGTAGAAGCAGAGCGTGTAGATGAGCAGAAATTAAGAGAAGAGATTAATCGTTTAGAATTAGAAGAACATCGTATTAATGACCGCTTGTCTATTTATGATTTAGAGATTGAAGGTTTTTTACAAGATCGAGTAAAAACACAAGGGCGTAAAGAGGCGTTAGAAGGGATCTTAACGAATCTTCAAGCTGATATCACAGAGTTAGATAGTAAAATTGTAGCTTTAACAAAACAAAAAAGTGAGCAACATTCTTCAAAAGAAAAAGTTCAAAAAGAAATGACTGAGTTAAAAGTGCTGGTAGCTGAAAAGCAACAACGCTTATCTAATCAAAAAGAAAAAGTTGAACGATTTACGAAGGGAAAAGAAGAAACGGATGCGACACTTGTAAAAACGAAAGAGGATTTAGCTTTCTTAAAACAAGAAATGACATCTAATTCAAGTGGTGAAGAGCAAATTACGAATATGATTGAGAAGAAAGCGTATGATCGTAATCAAACTTCAGAATTAATTCGCTCTCGTCGCGAACAACGTGTCTCGTTGCAAGAGAGAGTAGAACATTTAGAGCGTAATTTGAAAGAAACGACAGGTAAACATAAATATATTATTGAAATGTTGAAAGATCAAGAAGTGAAAATAAACCGACTTGATGTAGAGTTGGAAAATAGATTACAACATTTACGTGAAACATATACGATTTCATTTGAAGCGGCAAAACTAAAATATACAATGACAATGCCTGCAGAAGATGCGCGTAAGAAAGTAAAACTAATCAAATTATCCATAGAAGAGTTAGGTACAGTGAACCTAGGGGCAATTGATGAATATGAACGCGTAGCGGAGCGTCATACATTTTTACTAGAGCAGAGAGACGACCTAGAAGAAGCGAAAACGACATTGCACCAGCTTATTACCGAAATGGATGAAGAAATGAAAAAACGCTTTTTTACTACGTTTGAAGGCATTAGAATGGAGTTTCAATCGGTATTCTCTGAGTTATTTGGAGGCGGAAGAGCGGATTTAGTAATGACTAATCCAGAGGATTTACTAAATACGGGTATTGATATTGTAGCACAACCGCCAGGGAAGAAATTGCAGAACTTAGGTTTACTTTCAGGTGGAGAGCGTGCTTTAACGGCAATTGCGCTTTTATTTGGTATTTTAAAAGTGCGCCCAGTACCGTTCTGTGTACTAGATGAGGTAGAGGCCGCCCTTGATGAAGCGAATGTAGCTCGTTTTGCACAGTATTTAAAGAAATTTAGTGATGAGACGCAGTTTATTGTAATTACACATAGAAAAGGTACAATGGAAGAGTCTGATGTGTTGTACGGTGTAACAATGCAAGAATCAGGGGTATCTAAACTTGTTTCGGTTCGTTTAGATGCCGGAGAAGAACTTATTGCAAGTGAATAGGAAGGATGGGAAAGTATGAGTTTTTTTAAAAAACTAAAAGAAAAAATTTCAAAACAAACGGATACAGTTACAGAGAAATTTAAACACGGATTAGAAAAAACTAGAAATTCATTTGCGGATAAAGTGAATGATTTAGTGTATCGTTACCGTAAAGTGGACGAAGATTTCTTCGAAGAGTTAGAAGAAATCTTAATCGGTGCAGACGTTGGCGTCGCAACGGTAATGGAATTAATTGATCAATTGAAAGAAGAAGTACAACGTCGTAACATTCAAGATCCAAAAGAAGTACAAGCTGTTATTTCAGAAAAACTAGTAGGAATTTACAAAGGTGACAGCGATTTTAGTAACGAAATTAATATGCAAGAAGACCAATTAACGGTTGTTTTATTTGTTGGTGTTAACGGTGTAGGAAAAACGACGACAATTGGTAAACTGGCGCATAAGTTTAAATCAGAAGGTAAGTCAGTCTTATTGGCGGCAGGAGACACATTCCGTGCTGGGGCGATTGAACAATTAGAAGTATGGGGCGATCGCGTTGGTGTAGAAGTGATTAAACAAGGATCTGGATCTGATCCAGCGGCGGTTATGTATGACGCTGTACAAGCTGCAAAAGCACGTAAGGTAGATGTATTACTATGTGACACAGCAGGACGCTTGCAAAATAAAGTAAACTTAATGAAAGAGTTAGAGAAGGTGAAGCGTGTAATTGAGCGTGAAGTACCAGGTGCTCCTCATGAAGTATTGCTTGTTATTGATGCAACAACAGGACAAAACGGTTTAAGCCAAGCGAAAACATTCCGTGAAGCAACGAATGTAACAGGTATTGTTTTAACGAAGTTAGATGGAACTGCTAAAGGTGGTATTGTATTAGCGATTCGTAACGAAATTGATGTACCGGTGAAGTTTGTTGGATTAGGAGAGCAAATGGATGACTTGCAGCAGTTTGATCCAGAACAATATGTGTATGGTTTATTTGCGAACTTAGTAGAAACAGAAGAAGCGTAAGCGAAAGAAGCGGTATTTCCGCTTCTTTTTCTATAAAAATATATGATGTTAAGAAAAAAACTTGACACTCTTTTGGACTCCATGTAAACTAACTTATGTAAAGGGAAATCACTTAACAAAGGATGATCCAACATGCTCGAAAAAACAACGAGAATGAACTATTTATTTGATTTTTATCAATCGTTGTTAACGCAAAAACAAAGAAGTTATATGTCGCTTTATTATCTAGATGATTTATCTCTTGGTGAAATTGCGGAAGAATTTGATGTAAGTCGCCAAGCCGTGTATGATAACATTAAACGGACTGAAGCGATGCTTGAAGAATATGAAGAAAAATTAGTATTACTTCAAAAGTTTCAAGAGCGACAGCGACTTGTTGCAAAGCTAAAACAGCTAATCAGCGAAGAAGAGCATGTGAATGAAGAAATGAAACAAGTTGTTGAAGCTATCGAAAAATTAGATTAGGAGGGCGGCAATATGGCATTTGAAGGATTAGCCGACCGACTTCAACAGACAATGCAAAAAATCCGCGGCAAAGGAAAAGTTTCTGAAGCCGATGTGAAAGAAATGATGAGAGAAGTTCGTCTAGCTCTTTTAGAAGCAGATGTTAACTTTAAAGTAGTAAAAGATTTTGTGAAGCGTGTGTCTGAACGTGCTGTCGGACAAGATGTAATGAAAAGTTTGACACCTGGACAACAAGTAATTAAAGTTGTACAGGAAGAACTTACAGAACTTATGGGCGGAGAGCAAAGCAAAATTGCTGTTGCTAATAAGCCACCGACTGTTATTATGATGGTTGGTCTGCAAGGTGCGGGTAAAACAACGACGACAGGTAAGCTTGCGAATTTGCTTCGTAAAAAGCATAATCGTAAACCGATGCTTGTTGCAGCGGATATTTACCGTCCAGCAGCGATTAAACAGCTTGAAACATTAGGGAAGCAATTGGACATGCCTGTATTTTCTTTAGGAGATCAAGTAAGTCCTGTTGAAATTGCGAAACAAGCGATTGCAAAAGCAAAAGAAGATCATCATGATTATGTTTTAATCGATACAGCGGGTCGCCTGCATATTGATGAAGAACTAATGGATGAATTAGCGAAAGTTAAAGAAGTTGCGAAACCGGATGAAATTTTCCTTGTTGTCGATGCGATGACGGGACAAGACGCGGTAAATGTTGCACAAAGTTTCCATGAACAGTTAGGTTTAACAGGTGTTGTATTAACGAAATTAGATGGTGATACCCGCGGTGGTGCTGCATTATCTATTAAGGCTGTAACAAACACACCGATTAAATTTGCTGGTATGGGTGAAAAACTAGATGCAATTGAAGCGTTCCATCCAGAGCGTATGGCATCCCGTATTTTAGGGATGGGCGATGTCTTAACATTGATTGAAAAAGCGCAAGCTACAGTTGATGAAGAGAAAGCAAAAGAACTTGAGCAAAAAATGCGTACGCTTTCGTTTACGCTTGACGATTTTCTAGAACAACTTGGACAAGTGCGTCAACTTGGACCGCTTGATGAATTGTTAGGAATGCTTCCTGGTGCAAATAAAATTAAAGGGCTGAAAAATGCGCAAGTTGATGAAAAACAAATTGGGCATATTGAGGCAATTATTCGTTCTATGACTAAATTAGAACGAGAACAACCGGAAATAATCAATGCTAGTCGCAAAAAGCGCATTGCCAAAGGTAGCGGTACAACTGTACAAGAAATCAATCGTCTAATTAAGCAATTCGATGACATGAAAAAAATGATGAAGACGATGACGGGAATGCAAAAAGGCAAGAAAAAAGGACTAGGTGGATTGAAGTTTCCATTCATGTAAGGAAAAAAAGATGGCTCTGTTAAGAAAAAATACTTTACAAAGCAATAGTCTTTTTGCTAATATAATTATCTGTGTGAAATAAATTCGGAGGTGCTTTATAAATGGCAGTTAAAATTCGTTTAAAACGTATGGGAGCTAAAAAAACTCCTTTCTATCGTGTAGTTGTTGCAGATTCTCGTTCTCCTCGTGACGGACGTTTCATTGAGGAAATCGGAACTTACAATCCAGTTGCTCAACCAGCTGAAGTTAAGATCGACGAAGAAGCAGCATTAAAATGGTTAGGAAATGGTGCTAAACCATCTGATACAGTTCGTAACTTATTCTCTAACCAAGGTATCATGGAGAAATTCCACTTATCTAAACAAGGTAAGTAATTGAGGCAATGACTATGAAGAAGTTAGTCGAGACGATTGTCAAGCCTCTTGTCGATCATCCTGAAGATGTAAAAGTTACACAGGAACTTTGCAACGGAGAGATAAAGTATCGATTAACTGTACATCCTGAGGATGTTGGAAAAGTCATTGGAAAGCAAGGGAGAGTTGCGAAAGCGATTCGAATGCTCTTGTATTCAGTGGGACATCATAATGATGAAAAAGTAACACTGGAAATTCAATAAACGTAAAAAGGGCGAGGAGTTATTCCTCTCCCTTTTTTAACATTTAAATAGAGATTGCATGTTCCATCTATGAAATGGAGATGCTTAATTTATATAGAAACCAGGGGTGACATACTATTTATGACAAAGTGGTTTAACGTAGGGAAAATTGTAAATACTCATGGAGTAAGAGGAGAAATCCGTGTGATTTCTCGTACTGATTTTCCAGAAGAGCGATATAAAGTAGGAAACACGCTATACATATCGAATGAGAAAGACACAGACTATCTTCCAGTGAAGGTAACTTCTCATCGCCAACATAAGACATTCGATTTATTAACATTTGAAGGATATAACAATGTAGATGAAGTAGAGAAGTTAAAAGGTTCTTTAATAAAAGTACCGGAAGAGCAGTTAGGTGAACTTGCTGAAGGTGAATACTACTATCACGAAATTATTGGTTGCAGCGTTGTAACGGAAGAAGGAGAAGCGCTAGGGACAATCAAAGAGATTCTCTCTCCTGGTGCAAATGATGTTTGGGTGATTAAACGTCCGAAGGGTCAAGATCTCTTAATTCCTTATATTGATGACGTTGTACTTCAAGTTAATATTGAAAATAAATTAGTAACCATTCATGTAATGGAAGGATTGCTATAATGAAAATTGATATTTTAACGTTGTTCCCAGACATGTTTACCGGTGTATTTGGATCTTCTATATTAAAGAAGGCACAAGAAAAGGAAGCGGTAAACCTTCGTGTTGTTAACTTTCGTGATTATACAACAAGTAAGCATAATAGCGTAGACGATTATCCTTACGGCGGAGGAGCTGGTATGGTGCTTACTCCTCAGCCTATTTTTGACGCTGTAGAAGATTTGACGAAAGAGACAGAGCGTAAGCCGAGAGTTGTCTTAATGTGTCCGCAGGGCGAAAGATTTACGCAGAAGAAAGCGGAAGAGCTTGCAGGGGAAGAACATTTGATCTTTGTATGTGGGCATTATGAAGGGTATGACGAACGAATTCGTGAGCATCTCGTAACGGATGAGATTTCTATTGGTGACTATGTATTAACGGGCGGAGAATTAGCTTCTATGGTTATTACTGATAGTGTTGTACGTCTCTTGCCAGGCGTGCTAGGAAATCATGCTTCCCAAGTAGAGGATTCGTTTAGTACAGGTTTATTAGAGCATCCTCATTATACACGTCCGGCTGATTTTCGTGGTATGAAGGTACCGGATGTATTAATGTCAGGGAATCATAAAAATATTGACGAATGGCGACATAAGGAATCTTTGCGCCGTACGTATACGCGTAGACCTGATTTGTTAGATGATAGAGATCTATCTAAACAAGAGAAAAAATGGCTTGAGGAAATAAAGCGAGAGCAGTAATAACTTCATATATTTGCTATTGCAACAGGCCTAGTAATATGCTATTATAACATTTGTGCTACTGAAATCAGTAGCCGTATTAACGATGTTCCGCTGTAATTTATTAAGACTTTATAAGAGCATCTGTTTAAAGGAGAGAATTTAATATGCAACAATTAATCGCAGAAATTACAAAAGGCCAATTAAAAACTGACCTTCCTTCATTCCGTCCTGGTGACACTTTACGTGTACACGTAAAAGTTGTTGAGGGAACTCGTGAAAGAATTCAGCTTTTCGAAGGTGTTGTAATTAAACGTCGTGGTGGCGGAATTAGTGAAACATTCACAGTTCGTAAGATTTCTTACGGTGTAGGTGTTGAGCGTACATTCCCAGTTCACACGCCAAGAATCGCGAAAATCGAAGTACTTCGCCGTGGTAAAGTACGTCGTGCTAAGTTATACTACTTACGTAACCTTCGCGGTAAAAAAGCACGTATTAAGGAAATTCGATAAGACATGTATGGGAGCTTGTAAATGCACAAGCTCCCTTTTTCCAATCTATATGAAATTTTGGTATAATACGAACAGCTTACATAACCGTGGAGGGGAAATGCATGAAAAAAGAGAAGAGTTCACTTTGGGAATGGATTAAAGCAATTTTGATTGCTGTTGTATTAGCTGGTGTTATTAGACAGTTTTTCTTTGCGCCAATTCTCGTAGACGGGGTATCGATGGCACCTACTTTACATGATCGTGATCGAATGATTGTAAATAAAATTGGTTATCACATTGGAGATCCAAAACGCTTTGATATTATCGTATTTCGAGCAACAGAAGATAAAGATTACATTAAGCGCATTATAGGCCTACCGGGCGATGAAATAGAGTATCGTAATGATAAGCTGTATGTTAACGGAAAGGCTTATGAGGAGCCGTATTTAGACAAGCAGAAAAAGCAAATTGCTGACGGACCGCTTACATATGATTTTAATCTTGAAGAAATGACAGGCAAGAAAACCGTTCCAAAAGATCAATTATTTGTTTTAGGTGATAATCGTCGTTTTAGTAAAGATAGCCGTTCAATCGGTACGATTTCAATGGATCAAGTAATTGGTAAAGCTAATATGTTATATTGGCCGTTAGAAGACGCACGTATTGTGAAATAAATGAAAAAGAAGGTGGCAACATGGTAATTCAATGGTTTCCAGGGCATATGGCGAAGGCTAGACGCCAAGTAACGGAGAAATTAAAATTAATTGATGTTGTAATTGAACTTGTAGATGCTCGATTACCATTATCATCTCGAAACCCAATGATTGATGAAATCATTACACATAAGCCAAGGCTTGTTGTTTTAAATAAAGCGGATATGGCAGATGACCGTTTAACAAAACAATGGATCGCATATTTTAAAGAAAAAGGTCATATGGCAATTTCGATTAACGCGCAAGCTGGACAAGGTATGAAAGAAATTGCAGCAGCTTGTAAAGTGCTTGTTAAAGAAAAATTTGATAAAATGGTTGCAAAAGGTATTAGACCGAGAGCGATTCGTGCATTAATTGTAGGTATACCAAATGTTGGTAAATCTACATTAATTAATAAATTGGCAAAGAAAAATATTGCTAAAACAGGAGATCGTCCAGGTGTGACAACAGCTCAACAATGGATTAAAGTTGGGAAGGAAATGGAATTGTTAGATACGCCAGGTATTCTGTGGCCTAAATTTGAAGATCAATTAGTGGGTCTTCGCTTAGCGACGACGGGTGCAATTAAAGATTCAATTTTAAATTTACAAGATGTAGCTGTTTACGCATTACGTTTTATGGAGAAACATTATCCAGAACGCTTGAAAGAACGCTATAATTTAAATGAGATTCCAGAAGATATTGTGGAATTATTCGATGCAATTGGAAAAAATAGAGGCTGCTTAATGGGCGGCGGAATGATTGATTATGATAAGACATCTGAGCTTGTACTTCGTGAGCTTCGTGGTGGCAAACTTGGAAAAATGACGTTTGAAACACCGGAAGAGTTTGCAGAGCAAGTAGAAGATGTGGAAAAAATAGAAGAAGTATAAGACGTGCGTTTGTGCGTCTTTTCTTTTTGGATACGTTTAAAAAGGAGTTTGTATAAATGCAAAAAATGACGATAAAAGAAGCGGAAAATGTATTGAAAGAAATTATGAATGAAGAAGATGATCGCTTTCAACTGTTAATGAAAGATGAGCGAAAAGGCGTTCAAAAGCTCGTTTTGAAGTGGTATAAACAAAAAGAGTTAGAACAGAAAGAAAAAGAGAATTTTTTTGAAATGTCCAAGTATGAAAATGCTTTGCGTGAAAAAGGGGTCACATATATCGCGGGTATTGATGAAGTAGGGCGTGGCCCGTTGGCTGGGCCTGTTGTGACGGCAGCTGTCGTCCTTCCAGAGGATTTTTATATTCCAGGGTTAAATGACTCAAAAAAGCTGAGTGAAGCGAAACGTGAGCGTTTTTATGATGAAATAAAAGTACAAGCAATTGCAATTGGAGTAGGAATTGTATCACCGCAAGTTATTGATGACATTAATATTTACCAAGCAACGAAACAAGCAATGTTAGATGCAGTTGCAAATTTATCTTGTACACCCCAACATTTATTAATTGATGCGATGAAGCTTCCTACACCAATTCCGCAAACCTCAATTATTAAAGGTGATGAGAAAAGTATTTCTATTTCAGCTGCATCTATTATTGCGAAAGTAACGAGAGATCGTATGATGAAAGAACTGGGAGAAAAGTATCCTGAATACGGATTTGAGCAACATATGGGATATGGCACAAAGCAACATTTAGAGGCAATTGAAGTGCATGGAGTATTAGATGAACACCGAAAGTCATTCGCGCCAATTAAAGATATGATTCAAAAATAAGCTGTAAATATACAGCTTATTTTTTATTTTGGCATATAAACATTACTATTTTCGAAAAAGAATAAAGCGATTTCAGTTTTCTGACACTTTATTGTAGACAGCGTGCCAATCATCTTATACAATGGCAATGTAATGTTTTTTAAACATTAAAAAACTTTTCGAGTAAAACAGGAAAACAGGGGAGGATGGGACCATGAATATCCATGAGTACCAAGGTAAGGCAGTCCTTAGAAGCTATGGGGTTAGCGTTCCGAACGGGAAGGTTGCATTTACAGTAGAAGAAGCTGTAGAAGCAGCGAAAGAACTAGGAACAGATGTATGTGTAGTGAAAGCACAAATTCACGCTGGTGGACGCGGCAAAGCTGGCGGAGTAAAAGTTGCAAAAAATTTAGATGAAGTTCGTACATATGCAGAAAGCATTTTAGGAACTACACTTGTGACACATCAAACAGGTCCTGAAGGTAAGGAAGTAAAACGCTTACTTATCGAAGAAGGTTGCGATATTAAAAAAGAATATTATGTAGGTCTAGTTTTAGATCGTGCAACTTCTCAAGTTGTTTTAATGGCGTCTGAAGAAGGCGGAACAGAAATTGAAGAAGTAGCAGAAAAAACACCTGAAAAAATCTTTAAAGAATATATTGATCCAGCAGTAGGCTTACAAGGTTTCCAAGCACGCCGAATTGCATTTAACATCAATATTCCAAAAGAGCTTGTAGGACAAGCTGTGAAGTTTATGATGGGCTTATACCGTGCGTTTATCGAAAAAGATTGCTCTATCGCTGAGATTAACCCACTTGTTACAACAGGTGAAGGTAAAGTTATGGCATTAGATGCAAAATTAAACTTTGATTCTAATGCGTTATATCGCCATAAAGACATTTTAGAGCTTCGTGATCTTGATGAAGAGGATTCAAAAGAAATTGAAGCTTCAAAATACGATTTAAACTACATTCCTTTAGATGGAAATATCGGTTGTATGGTTAATGGTGCAGGTTTAGCGATGGCTACAATGGATATCATTAAACATTACCACGGTGACCCAGCTAACTTCTTAGATGTTGGTGGCGGTGCAACTGCTGAAAAAGTTACAGAAGCATTCAAAATTATCCTTTCTGACAAAAATGTAAAAGGTATCTTCGTTAACATTTTTGGTGGTATTATGAAGTGTGATGTTATTGCAGAAGGTGTTATTGAAGCAACGAAACAAGTAGGTCTTGAGTTACCTTTAGTTGTACGTCTTGAAGGTACAAACGTAGAACTAGGTAAGAAAATTTTAAATGAGTCTGGCTTAAATATTGTTGCAGCAGAATCTATGGCAGACGGTGCACAAAAAATTGTTTCACTAGTGGGCTAATAGAAAGCGGGGGAGAAAAATGAGCGTATTAGTTAATAAAGATACAAAAGTTATTGTTCAAGGTATTACAGGTTCTCAAGGTTTATTCCATACAAAACAAATGATTGAATACGGTACGAAAATTGTCGGTGGTGTAACACCAGGTAAAGGCGGCACTGATATTGAAGGTGTACCAGTATTTGATACAGTAGAAGATGCAGTGAAAGCAACAGGCGCAAACGCTTCAGTTGTATACGTTCCACCCGCTTTTGCGGCAGATGCAATTATGGAAGCAGTTGATGCAGAAATTGATTTAGTAGTATGTATTACTGAAGGAATTCCTGTATTAGATATGGTAAACGTAAAGAGATATATGGCTGGTAAACATACACGTTTACTTGGACCAAACTGCCCAGGTGTAATCACACCAGATGAATGTAAGATTGGTATTATGCCAGGATATATTCATAAAAAAGGTCATGTTGGTATCGTATCTCGCTCTGGTACATTAACGTATGAAGCTGTACATCAATTAACACAAGAAGGTATTGGCCAATCTACTGCTGTAGGTATCGGTGGAGACCCTGTTAACGGTACAGACTTTATTGATGCGTTAAAAGCATTTAATGAAGATGAAGAAACACATGCTGTAATTATGATTGGTGAAATCGGCGGTACAGCAGAAGAAGAGGCAGCTGAATGGGTAAAAGCTAATATGACAAAACCTGTTGTAGGCTTCATTGGTGGTCAAACAGCGCCTGCTGGCAAACGTATGGGCCATGCTGGTGCAATCATTTCTGGTGGTAAAGGAACTGCTGCTGAAAAGATTAAAACAATGGAAGCTTGTGGCATTAAAGTAGCTGAAACTCCAGCAGTTATGGGAGAAACGCTAATCTCTGTTTTAAAAGAAAAAGGTCTATTTGAGACTTGCAAAAACTATTAATCTGTTGAAAGACACCTTCTTACTTGAGGGTGTCTTTTTACACTTTTTTCTGTTTACATAATAAAAATTATGGGTAAGGAGAATCAAGATGAAAAGAGAGCGGTTATTACATCTTCATTACTTGCTAGCAGATTATTGGAAAGCGATGGAGAGGCTACTATATGTCGATCCAGAATTAAAGAACATATATAATTTTAACGAAAAACAAATGGAGCACTACACTGGAATATCCTCGAAAAAATCTTCAGAACTAGTGAAATTTCTTCAAAGTTCAAATCTTCCGCAATATATATCTTATTTAGAGAAAAACCGTATCTTTTATATAACGATATGGGATGAAAATTATCCACAATTATTACGTGAAATACAAGACCCTCCCTTCGTTTTATATGGAAAAGGAGAGAAAGATTTTCTAAATAAAGTAAATAAATTAGCAGTTGTTGGAACGAGAGAACCATCATTATATGGTCATGAGAGCTTGAAATTTATTTTACACCCTTTATTAGAAAGAGAGTGGCTTATTGTCAGTGGGTTTGCAAAAGGGATAGATACAATGTCTCATGAGATTACAGTAAGGCATCATTGTCCCACTATTGGGATATTAGGGCACGGATTGTCGTTTATGTATCCGAAAGAAAATAGACATTTATATGAAATGTGGAAGGAATATATATTGTTATTGACAGAGTATCCTCCGCACTATGCACCGAAAAAATGGTATTTTCCAAAAAGGAACCGGATTATTAGTGGTATAAGTAAAGGTGTTTTAGTTGTAGAAGCGAAATCGAGAAGTGGGACACTTATTACTGCAGACCTTGCGTTAGAGCAAAATAGAGAGGTGTTTGCGCTTCCTGGACCTATATTTATAGAGGGGGCATCGGGAACGAATCATCTTATTCAACAAGGAGCAAAATTAGTAAGAAATGCAGAAGATATCTTGGAAGAGATTTTAAATTAACCTTATATTTTTAAATTTTTATTAAACAATTATTGACAAATGGTAGATTGGCACTGTATGGTATATTCATTCTTGATTGACAAAAACAAGAGAAATCAATAAGATTAATGAAGACTTGAATCCACCTCTTAAGGAGGCACTAGCATGTCAGATTACCTCGTGATCGTGGAGTCGCCTTCTAAGGCGAAGACCATTGAGAAATATTTAGGGAAAAAATACAAAGTTGTCGCGTCTATGGGACATGTTCGCGATTTGCCAAAAAGTCAAATGGGGATAGAAGTAAAGAACAACTTCACCCCGAAGTATATTACCATTCGTGGTAAAGGTCCCGTCTTAAAAGATTTAAAATCAGCGGCGAAAAAAGCAAAGAAAGTCTATCTCGCGGCCGATCCAGACCGCGAAGGGGAAGCAATTGCTTGGCATTTAGCGAATACGTTAAATGTGGACGTTGAATCAGATTGTCGGGTTGTGTTTAATGAGATTACGAAAGATGCAATCAAAGAATCATTTAAACATCCTCGTGCAATTAATATGGATTTAGTAGATGCACAACAAGCAAGACGTATACTTGATCGTCTTGTTGGTTACAATATTAGTCCTTTATTATGGAAGAAAGTAAAAAAAGGATTAAGTGCAGGGCGTGTACAATCTGTAGCAGTTCGTTTAATCATCGAACGTGAAAAGGAAATTCAAAGCTTTGAACCTGAAGAATTCTGGACAATTAAAACAGAATTTGTAAAAGGAAAAGACACATTTGAAGCAAGTTTTTACGGTGTAGATGGGGAAAAGGTTCAATTAACGAATGAAACGCAAGTGAATGAAATAATTGAACAGATGAAAGACAATGCGTTTTCAGTTGAAAATGTAACGCGCAAAGAGCGAAAACGTAATCCTGCATTACCGTTTACAACATCTTCCTTGCAACAAGAAGCAGCACGTAAGTTAAACATGCGAGCAAAGAAAACGATGATGCTTGCACAGCAATTGTATGAAGGGATAGATCTTGGAAAACAAGGAACTGTAGGTCTTATTACGTATATGAGAACTGATTCAACACGTATCTCAGAAACAGCTCAAACAGAGGCTCGTACTTACATCACTGAAGCGTATGGTACGGAATACATAGGAACAGAAAAGAAGAAAGAAACGAAAAAGTCAAATGCACAAGATGCACATGAGGCAATTCGTCCTACTTCGGTAATGAGAAAGCCAGAGGAACTAAAAAGTTTCTTAAGTCGTGATCAACTTCGATTATATAAATTGATTTGGGAGCGATTTGTTGCAAGTCAAATGGCGTCTGCTATAATGGATACTGTGACAGCGAGACTCATTAATAACAATGTTCAGTTCCGTGCAAGTGGATCGGTTGTAAAGTTCCCAGGATTTATGAAAGTGTATGTAGAGTCGAAAGATGATGGTGCTGAAGAAAAGGATAAGATGTTGCCGCCTTTAGAAGTAGGGGAAACTGTATTTTCGAAGGATTTAGAACCGAAGCAACATTTTACACAACCTCCTCCGCGCTATACAGAGGCTCGTCTAGTAAGAACACTTGAAGAACTTGGAATTGGAAGACCGTCGACTTATGTACCTACACTTGAAACGATTCAAAAACGTGGATATGTAGGCTTGGATAATAAACGCTTCGTTCCGACTGAACTTGGTGAAATAGTAATTGAACTTATTTTAGAATTTTTCCCGGAAATTATTAACATTGAATTTACTGCCAATATGGAGCAAAGCCTTGATGAAGTGGAAGAAGGAAATGCCAATTGGGTGAAAATTGTTGATGATTTCTACGTAGGATTTGAACCGCGCTTAGAAAAAGCGGAAAAAGAAATGCGTGAAGTGGAAATTAAAGATGAGCCAGCTGGGGAAGACTGTGAATTATGCGGACATCCAATGGTCTTTAAAATGGGTAAATACGGGAAGTTTATGGCTTGTTCGAATTTCCCTGATTGTCGTAATACAAAACCGATTGTGAAAGAAATCGGTGTAACTTGTCCGAAATGTGAAGAAGGACAAATTATTGAGCGTCGTAGTAACAAAAAGAAACGCCTTTTCTATGGATGCGGTACGTATCCAGAATGTGACTTTGTATCTTGGGATAAGCCGATTGGTCGTAAATGTCCGAAGTGTGAAGGCATGCTTGTAGAGAAGAAGTTGAAAAAAGGCGTGCAAGTACAATGTATTTCGTGCGATTATGAAGAAGAACAACAAATGTGAGCGTAACTGCTCACATTTTTTTCGGGAAGAAAAGGAAAGGTGATATATATGACAACACAAGTAGTAAACGTCATTGGCGCAGGTCTTGCAGGAAGTGAAGCGGCTTACCAAATTGCAAAACGTGGTGTCCAAGTTAGATTATATGAAATGAGGCCGGTAAGGCAAACGCCAGCTCATCACACAGATAAATTTGCTGAATTAGTATGTAGTAACTCACTTCGTGCAAACACTTTAACAAATGCAGTTGGAGTTATTAAAGAGGAAATGCGTTTAATGGATTCTGTAATTATTCGTGCGGCAGATGAGTGCTCTGTACCAGCTGGAGGTGCGTTAGCTGTAGACCGTCATGAGTTCGCAGCTAAAGTAACAGAATACGTAAAAAACCATCCGAATGTAACGGTAGTGAACGAAGAGCTTACTGAAATTCCAGAAGGACCAACAATTATTGCAACAGGTCCACTTACATCTCCTGATCTTGCTGCACAATTAAAAGAACTAACAGGTGAAGATTATTTCTATTTCTACGATGCGGCAGCACCAATCGTAGAAAAAGACAGTATTGACATGAATAAAGTATATTTAAAATCGCGTTATGACAAAGGGGAAGCTGCATATTTAAATTGCCCAATGACAGAAGAAGAGTTTGACCGTTTTTATGAGGCTTTAATTGCTGCTGAGACAGTGCCTTTAAAAGAGTTTGAAAAAGAAATTTTCTTTGAAGGTTGTATGCCAGTAGAAGTTATGGCAAGTAGAGGGAGACAGACGCTAGTATTTGGACCTATGAAACCTGTTGGATTGGAAGATCCAAAAACAGGGAAAACGCCATATGCTGTTGTTCAGTTACGTCAAGATGATGCAGCAGGAACTTTATACAATATCGTAGGTTTCCAAACGCATTTAAAGTGGGGACCACAAAAAGAAGTGCTACAGTTAATACCGGGACTGGAAAATGCAGAGATTGTACGTTATGGTGTAATGCATCGTAATACGTTTATTAATTCACCTAATTTGCTTCGTCCAACATATCAATATAAACAACGTGATGATTTATTCTTCGCTGGTCAAATGACTGGAGTAGAGGGATATGTTGAATCAGCAGCATCAGGATTATTAGCAGGAATTAATGCTGCACGTCTTGTGCAAGGTGAAGAGCCAGTTGTATTACCGTCAGTAACTGCGATGGGCAGCATGGCAAATTACATTACGGCAACGAACGCTAAAAACTTCCAACCGATGAATGCGAACTTCGGTCTATTTGCACCGTTAGAGAAGAAGATCAAAAAGAAAGCGGAACGAAATGAAGCATACGCAACACGCGCTTTAGAAACAATTCAAAATTTTGTAAATATTTAGTTAAATTTCTTGCAAAGGCTACTAAGTTGTGATACGATTTAGTAGCCTTTATTGAGGTGAGTTGTGTGAATGTGAAGAAATTGTTACAATTATTCGTTGGATATTTACAAATTGAAAGAAATTATTCAAAATATACAATTGCAAGTTATCAAAATGATTTAGAACATTTTGTGCAATTTATGGAGCGAGAAGGCATATCCTCTTTTTTAGACGTTACATACGCGGATGTTCGTTTGTACTTAACGACGTTGCACGATGAAAAGTTAGCCCGTAAATCTGTCGCAAGAAAAGTATCAAGCTTACGAAGTTTATATCGTTTTTTGATGCGTGAAGGTTATCGGAAAGATAATCCGTTTGCACTTGCGTCACTCCCCAAAAAAGAATTGTCAATCCCAAAGTTTTTATATGCTGAAGAGTTAGAGGAATTATTTGAAGTTTCTGACACGGAAACGCCATTAGGTCAAAGGAATCAAGCTTTATTAGAGTTGATGTATGCGACTGGAATCCGTGTGAGTGAATGTGTCAATTTACAACTTACCGATATTGACTTTGCGGTGGGAACAATTTTAGTAATGGGAAAAGGAAAAAAACAAAGGTATATTCCGTTCGGAAGCTATGCGCAAGATTCTTTAATTACTTATATAGAGAATGGGAGAAAACAGTTAGTTAATAAGACTGACGAAGACTCTCGTATGGTGTTTTTAAATGCGAAAGGTACACCGCTAACAAGTCGTGGAGTGCGTTATGTTTTAAATGAACTCATTAAAAAGGCTTCACTGACAATGCGAATAAGTCCCCATATGTTAAGGCATACATTTGCTACACATATGTTAGATGAAGGGGCGGATTTACGTACTGTACAGGAGCTATTAGGTCATGAGAATTTGTCGACCACACAAATTTATACGCATGTCTCTAAAGAAAGATTGCGTTCTGTTTACATGAAGCATCACCCGCGGGCATAAATTGCTTTAAAAGCTATAAAAACAAATAAAGGAGTTTTTTCTATGGGGAATTTCCACGCTACAACGATATTTGCAGTTCATCATAATGGAGAATGTGCAATGGCTGGAGATGGTCAGGTGACAATGGGAAATGCTGTTGTAATGAAACATACAGCTCGTAAAGTTCGCAGACTTTTCCAAGGTAAAGTTTTAGCTGGTTTTGCAGGTTCAGTTGCTGATGCATTTACTCTTTTTGAAATGTTTGAAGGAAAATTAGAAGAGTATAATGGCAACTTGCAGCGTGCAGCTGTTGAAATGGCAAAACAATGGCGTGGCGATAAAATGTTACGTCAACTAGAAGCGATGCTCATTGTCATGGATAAAACAACTATGCTCCTTGTTTCAGGTACAGGAGAAGTGATTGAACCGGATGATGGTATTTTAGCAATTGGATCTGGTGGGAATTATGCACTTTCTGCAGGTCGTGCTTTAAAGCAATATGCAAGTGAACACTTAACAGCGAAACAAATTGCGAAAGCGAGTTTAGAGATTGCTGGCGATATTTGTGTTTATACGAATCACAACATAATTGTTGAAGAATTGTAGAATCGTAAGGGAGGCATTTTATATGCATTTACATTTTACTCCGCGCCAAATTGTGGAAAAATTAGATCAATACATCATCGGTCAAAAAGACGCAAAGAAAGCGGTTGCTGTAGCGTTGAGAAATCGATACCGTCGCAGTAAATTAGCTGAAAATTTACGTGATGAAATAGCACCTAAAAACATTTTGATGATTGGACCGACAGGTGTTGGGAAAACAGAGGTAGCACGACGAATGGCGAAACTCGTTGGAGCACCTTTTATTAAGGTTGAGGCTACAAAATTTACAGAAGTTGGATATGTGGGTAGAGATGTAGAGTCGATGGTACGTGACCTTGTGGAAACATCGGTTCGTATTGTAAAAGAAGAAATGGTAGTGAAAGTTCAAGATAAAGCAGAAGAGCAAGCGAATCAACGTCTTGTTGAAATTTTAGTGCCGAGTCCGGAGAAGCAATCTGGATTTAAAAATCCATTAGAGATGCTTTTTGGGGGCGCTCAAAATTCGAGTCAAACGTCTGATACACAAGAAGATGGTGAAATTGAAAAGAAACGTCAAGATGTGGAGAGAAAGCTTGCTGCAGGGCTTCTTGAAGACGAAATTGTATCGATTGAAGTGACTGAGCAACAGTCGTCAATGTTTGATATGTTACAAGGAACTGGCATGGAGCAAATGGGAATGAATTTCCAAGATGCGTTAGGGAGTTTTATGCCGAAAAAAACAAAAAAACGTAAACTTTCTGTAAAAGAAGCAAGAAAACTCTTGACAAATGAAGAGGCACAGCGCTTAATTGATATGGATGAAGTTACACAAGAGGCTGTTTATCGTGCTGAACAGCTCGGGATTATTTTTATCGATGAAATTGACAAAATTGCTGGTAAGCAGTCGAATAGCGTAGATGTATCACGTGAAGGTGTGCAACGTGACATTTTGCCAATTGTAGAAGGGTCGAATGTTGCGACAAAATACGGATCAGTAAAAACGGATTATATTTTATTCGTTGCAGCTGGAGCGTTCCATATGTCTAAACCGTCGGATTTAATTCCGGAATTGCAAGGGAGATTTCCGATTCGAGTAGAATTAACGAAATTATCGACAGACGATTTTGTTAAAATATTAATCGAGCCTGACAATGCGTTAATTAAACAATATATGGCATTATTAGCGACTGAAGGTATAGAAATTGAATTTTCAGACGAAGCTATTCGTAAGATTGCTGAGATTGCTTATCAAGTTAATCAGGATACAGATAATATTGGAGCAAGAAGACTTCATACGATTATGGAGAAGCTCCTTGAAGATTTATCGTTTGAAGCATCTGAAATTACGTTAGAGAAAATAACGATAACCCCTCAATACGTTGAGGAGAAATTAGCAACAATTGCTAAAAATAAAGATGTGAGCCAGTTTATTTTGTAATAGTGTCATCAGGTGACTCGCCCTAGTTTCCAAGTGATGAAAAAATATGTGAGTAACATGTAGGAGGAACTTTTGAAATGGAATTATTAGCAAAAACGAGAAAATTAAATGCGTTATTACAGAGCGCAGCAGGGAAGCCTGTAAACTTTAGAGAAATGTCTGACACAATGTGTGAAGTAATCGAAGCAAACGTATTCGTAGTTAGCCGTCGTGGTAAATTACTAGGTTATGCAATTCACCAACAAATCGAAAACGAACGCATGAAGCAAATGCTTGCAGAACGTCAATTCCCAGAAGAATATACACAAAGCTTATTCAACATTACAGAAACATCTTCAAACTTGGATGTGAACAGTGCTTACACAGCATTCCCAGTAGAAAACAGAGAATTATTTGGTCAAGGTTTAACTACAATCGTACCAATCGTTGGTGGTGGTGAGCGTCTAGGTACATTAGTATTAGCTCGTCTAGGTCAAGAGTTCTTAGATGACGATTTAATCCTTGCTGAGTACAGCTCAACTGTTGTAGGTATGGAAATCTTACGTGAAAAAGCAGAAGAAATCGAAGAGGAAGCACGTAGTAAAGCTGTTGTTCAAATGGCGATCAGCTCATTATCTTACAGTGAGTTAGAAGCAATTGAGCACATCTTCGAAGAATTAAATGGAACAGAAGGTTTACTTGTTGCAAGTAAAATTGCTGATCGCGTAGGAATTACTCGCTCTGTAATCGTAAATGCACTACGTAAATTAGAAAGTGCTGGTGTTATTGAGTCTCGCTCTTTAGGTATGAAAGGAACATACATTAAAGTGCTAAACGACAAGTTTCTACAGGAACTTGCTAAATTAAAAACAAACTAATTTATAAAAAACTCTCCTCGATTGAGGAGAGTTTTTTTGCGCAATGGATTGATGGTGCTTGTGAAAAGTGGCATAAGCGTGTTTTCTGGGAAAACTATTAATTGTATTTTGCTTTTTTGCTTAAAAGAAATGAAGGTTGGTAATACTAGAATTCGAGTATGAACAAAGAAAGTTTTACATTGTTCGCATTTTCGACTTGATTGTAATATTTCAGTATGATATAGTAAGCAGTGGTGTCAGTACAAAGTACACACGTTTACTGATTTAAGTGTTGGTGCTACGTTTGTAGTTTCGCTTAGAGATGAAGTAAACGGAGGATATCAAAAACCATTTAGGAGGAACTATATTATGTCAGTAATTTCTATGAAGCAATTGCTTGAAGCTGGTGTTCATTTCGGACATCAAACTCGTCGTTGGAACCCAAAAATGAAGCGTTACATTTTCACAGAGCGTAACGGTATCTACATCATCGACTTACAAAAAACTGTGAAAAAAGTTGAGGAAGCTTACAGAACGATGCGTGACATCGCTGCTGAAGGTGGAGACATTTTATTCGTAGGTACTAAAAAACAAGCACAAGAAGCTATTAAAGAAGAAGCAACTCGTGCGGGTATGTACTTCGTTAACCAACGTTGGTTAGGTGGAACTTTAACAAACTTCCAAACAATCCAAAAGCGTATCAAGCGTCTTAAAGACATCGAAAGAATGCAAGAAGATGGTACTTTCGAAGTACTACCTAAGAAAGAAGTTGTTCAACTTAAAAAAGAGTTAGAGCGTCTTGAGAAATTCTTAGGCGGTATTAAAGATATGAAAGGTCTTCCAAGTGCATTATTCGTAGTAGACCCTCGTAAAGAGCGTATTGCAGTTGCTGAAGCACGCAAATTACACATTCCAATCATCGGTATCGTTGATACAAACTGTGATCCAGACGAAATCGATCACGTTATCCCAGCAAACGATGATGCAATTCGTGCTGTAAAACTTCTTACATCTAAAATGGCAGACGCGATCCTTGAAGCAAAACAAGGTGAAGAAACTGTTACTGCGTAACAAAGTTGGAAAGGTGATAAGGGGTTCGGCCTTTTATCACCTTTTTTAAGGTATAAACACCTTTATAAAAAGTATAAATACATATTTTAGGAGGATGAAAAGTATGGCAATCACTGCTCAAATGGTAAAAGAATTACGTGAAAAAACTGGCGCAGGTATGATGGACTGCAAAAAAGCTTTAACAGAAACTAACGGCGACATGGAGAAGGCAATTGACTTCTTACGTGAAAAAGGTATTGCGAAAGCTGCTAAAAAAGCAGACCGCATTGCTGCTGAAGGTTTAACTTTCATCGAAACAAACGGTAACGACGCTTTAATCTTAGAATTAAACTCTGAAACTGATTTCGTTGCGAAAAACGAAGGTTTCCAAGCATTAATTAAAGAACTAGCTGCTCACTTATTAGCTAACAAACCTGCTAACGTTGAAGAAGCTATGACTCAAACAATTGAAGGCGGCAAAACAGTAGAAGAGCACATCAACGAAGCAATCGCTAAAATTGGTGAAAAACTTACACTTCGTCGTTTCGAAATCGTATCAAAAACTGATGCAGATGCATTCGGCGCTTACCTACACATGGGTGGACGTATTGGTGTATTAACAGTTCTTGAAGGTTCTACTGATGAAGCAGCTGCTAAAGATGTAGCAATGCACATTGCAGCAGTTAACCCTAAATACATCGACCGCGATGCTGTAACAGCTGAAGAAGTTGAGCATGAGCGTCAAGTATTAACACAACAAGCATTAAACGAAGGCAAGCCTGAAAAAATCGTTGCAAAAATGGTTGAAGGCCGTCTAGGCAAATTCTTCGAAGAGATTTGCTTACTTGACCAAGCATTCGTTAAAAACCCTGATATGAAAGTTCGTCAGTTCGTTGAGTCTAAAGGCGGAACATTAAAAGGATTCGTTCGCTACGCTGTTGGCGAAGGTATCGAAAAACGTGAAGACAACTTTGCTGAAGAAGTAATGAACCAAGTAAAAGGTAGTAACTAATACAGATTAGGGAACACATTGTGTTCCCTTTTTTAAAATAAAGATGTAAGCAATTGGAGGTTCATTATGAGTAAACCGAAATATAATCGTGTCGTTTTAAAGTTAAGTGGAGAAGCTTTAGCTGGAGAGCAAGGATTTGGAATTAATCCAACTGTTATTAAGTCAGTTGCAGAACAAGTAAAAGAAATTGCAGAACTTGATGTAGAGGTTGCTGTTGTTGTTGGTGG
Organism: Bacillus sp. CH_48; assembly: GCF_038008465.1. Lineage (NCBI taxonomy): Bacteria > Bacillati > Bacillota > Bacilli > Caryophanales > Bacillaceae > Bacillus > Bacillus sp. CH_48. The sequence goes on from NZ_JBBOZF010000001.1 coordinate 3,097,512, forward strand.
CGGTAACATTTGGCGTGGGAAAATTGGAAGTGAAATGGGCATGGATCGTGCAGGAGCAGATTACATGGGCATGTTAGCTACAGTTATGAATTCATTAGCTCTTCAAGATAGCTTGGAGAATATTGGAATCCAAACTCGTGTACAAACTTCAATTGAGATGCGTCAAGTGGCAGAGCCTTACATTCGCCGTAAAGCAGTTCGTCACTTAGAGAAAAAACGTGTTGTTATCTTTGCAGCAGGTACAGGTAATCCATACTTCTCTACAGATACAACAGCAGCATTACGTGCAGCGGAAATCGAAGCAGACGTTATTTTAATGGCGAAAAATAATGTGGATGGCGTATATAGCGCAGATCCATCTATTGACCCAACGGCTACGAAATACGAAACGCTTACTTACTTAGATGTATTAAAAGAAGGTTTAGGTGTAATGGATTCTACAGCTTCTTCTCTATGTATGGATAATGATATTCCATTAATTGTATTCTCAGTTATGGAAAAAGGTAATATTAAACGTGCCGTTTTAGGCGAAAATATTGGAACAGTTGTAAGGGGGAAATAAATATGGGACAACAAGTATTGAAGTCTTCAAATGAAAAAATGGAAAAAGCAGTTGCTGCTTATTCTCGTGAATTAGCAACAGTTCGCGCTGGTCGTGCAAGCTCGTCTGTATTAGATAAGGTACAAGTTGATTACTATGGTGCACCAACACCAGTTGTGCAATTAGCGAACATTACAGTTCCAGAAGCACGTTTACTTGTAATTCAACCTTATGATAAAACTTCTATCGGTGATATCGAAAAAGCAATTTTAAAAGCAGATTTAGGCTTAAACCCTTCTAATGATGGAACTGTAATTCGTATTGCATTCCCTGCATTAACAGAAGAGCGTCGTCGTGATCTTGTTAAAGTTGTGAAAAAATATGCTGAAGAAGCAAAAGTTGCTGTTCGTAACGTACGTCGTGACGGAAATGATGATCTTAAGAAGCTTGAAAAAGCTGGCGAGATTACAGAAGATGATTTAAGAGGATATACTGAAGATATCCAAAAAGAAACAGATAAATATATTGCAAAAGTTGACGAAATCGCAAAAAACAAAGAAAAAGAAATCATGGAAGTGTAATAGCGATAACTTCGCAAATATGACCCTCTTCTTAAGGGGGTCTTTTTACACTTTTAGGCATACGTCTGCTTGTTGGAGGGTATGAATGATGTTTAAAAACTTTCCTTTTTTTAAAGGTAAAAAGGACACATCGTTTGATCATCTCGTTGAAGAAGTGAAAAAAGGATATATCCCAGAACATATTGCCATCATTATGGATGGGAATGGAAGATGGGCAAAGAGGAGAGCAATGCCTCGTATTGCGGGACATCATGAAGGTATGCAAGTTGTAAAGAAAATTACAAAATTTGCAAGTAAACTTAATGTGAAAGTGTTAACTCTCTATGCTTTTTCAACTGAGAACTGGAAAAGACCGAAAAAGGAAGTTGATTATTTAATGAAGCTTCCAGAAGAATTTCTAGGTACATTTTTACCAGAATTGATTGAAGAAAACGTACAAGTCCGAGTAATAGGGCAAAAAGATCGTCTTCCTACGCATACACGCAGAGCGATGGAGAAAGCCATGGAAGATACGAAAGAGAATACGGGATTAATTCTTAATTTCGCGTTAAACTATGGAAGTCGAGATGAAATCGTTTCTGCTGTGCAACATATGATGAAAGATAACGAGGAAGGAAAAATTCGTTCTGAAGAGGTAAGTGAAGAAATGCTTTCTTCCTACTTAATGACGAGTTCTTTACCTGATCCAGAGTTGTTAATCCGAACAAGCGGAGAGCTACGTATTAGTAATTTCATGTTATGGCAAATTGCGTATTCGGAGTTTTGGTTTACAGACGTGTATTGGCCAGACTTCAAAGAAGAACATTTGCTAAATGCAATTACTGACTTTCAACATAGAGGGCGCAGATTCGGAGGCGTGTAGAAAGAGAGGGTTTGGTAGTGAAACAGAGAATTATTACTGGAGTGGTTGCTGCCGCGCTATTCATTCCCATCGTAATATACGGTGGCGTGCCTTTTACGGTTTTAGTGTATGCACTTGCTTCTATAGGTTTATATGAATTAATTCGTATGAATAAGCTTACGCTTATTTCAGTACCGACAGTTTTAGCTGCAGTATTATTGTGGATTCTTTTAATTCCAAGTAGTGCATCAGAACTGTTTACATGGATTGGATTAGGTAAATTGGAAATCACATTTGTGATTGTTTTATTACTTTTATCATATACAGTCCTTTCTAAGAATACATTTACTTTTGATAATGCTTCATTTTTACTGATGGCAACGACATATGTGGCAATGGGATTCTTATATTTAAATGAAACGAGAATATTAGGAATTAAATATGTGTTTTGCGCATTATTTATTATATGGGCTACTGATTCAGGCGCATATTTCGTAGGAAAAGCATTAGGCAAGAGAAAATTGTGGCCAGAAATTAGTCCAAATAAAACGATTGAAGGTTCATTAGGCGGCATCGTTTGCGGAATTATCGTGGCACTTGTTTACAACGCGTTCTTCCCAGTTGAATCGAATGTAGTAATTTTAATTGTGCTGACAATTATCATTTCTATTTTTGGACAAATTGGTGATTTAGTACAATCTGCTTTTAAACGTCATTATGGCGTAAAGGATTCAGGTACAATTTTACCTGGACATGGTGGTATATTAGATCGAACAGATAGTTGGTTATTCGTTTTACCAATTCTCTACTTCTTATTACAATACAATTAATAAATGAACGAGGGGTTGGAGTCATGAAAAACATTAGTTTATTAGGTGCGAGCGGATCAATTGGTACACAAACTTTAGATGTATTACGCTCGCACCCAGACCAATTCCGTCTCGTTGCTTTTTCTGTAGGGAAAAATATTGACTACGCAGTAAAGGTAATTCAAGAATTTTCTCCGCAAATCGTCTCTGTGCAAAGAGAGGAAGATGTTTTAAAATTACAAGCTGTTTCTGGTAATACAAAAATTGTATATGGTAGTGAAGGGCTTTTAGAAGTAGCATTACATCCAGATGCGGAGATTGTAGTAAATGCTGTTGTAGGTAGCGTAGGGTTGTTACCAACACTTCGTGCAATTGAGGCGAAAAAAACAATTGGAATTGCAAATAAAGAAACGTTAGTAACTGCAGGACATCTTGTAATGGAAGCAGCACGAAAACATAATGTTTCGTTACTTCCAGTAGATAGTGAACATTCAGCTATTTTTCAATGCTTGAATGGTGAAAATGAGAAAAGAATTTCTCGTCTTATTATAACGGCTTCTGGTGGAAGTTTCCGTGATAAAACGAGGGATGAATTGCATCATGTGACCGTAGAAGATGCGCTTCGACATCCAAACTGGTCAATGGGTTCGAAAATTACAATTGATTCTGCTACAATGATGAATAAGGGACTAGAAGTAATTGAAGCACATTGGCTTTTTGGTATCCCTTACGAGCAAATCGATGTTGTTTTACATAAAGAAAGTATTATCCATTCTATGGTTGAATTTGAAGATCGTAGTGTAATGGCGCAGCTTGGTTCACCTGATATGCGAGTACCAATTCAATACGCACTTACATATCCTGATAGATTGCCTCTTTCAGACACAAAACAGTTAAACTTATGGGAAATAGGGACGTTGCATTTTGAGAAAATGGACCAAGAAAGATTCCGTTGTCTACGTTTTGCGTATGAAGCTGGAAAAGCAGGTGGAAGTATGCCAGCTGTAATGAACGCAGCGAATGAAGTAGCTGTTGAAGCCTTTTTACAAAAGAGAATTGGTTTCTTAACAGTAGAAGACCTCATTGAAAAAGCAATGAACCATCACAATGTCATTGCACGTCCGAGCTTAGAGGAAATTCTGGAAATTGATGCAGCCACAAGACGGTTTGTGATGGAACAAATTTAGCAAAGGTGGTTATGGAATTGAATACAGCGATTGCCTTTATATTAATTTTCGGTGCACTCGTATTTTTCCATGAGCTAGGACATCTATATTTCGCAAAAAGAGCAGGTATTTTATGCCGCGAGTTTGCGATTGGTTTTGGTCCGAAAATATTCTCATTTGAAAAGAATGAAACGGTGTATACGATTCGATTACTGCCCCTTGGTGGCTATGTAAGAATGGCTGGCGAGGATGCGGACACAGTTGAGTTAAAGCCTGGGAAAAAGGTTGGCCTTGTATTAAATGAAAAAGACGAAGTTGTGAAATTAGTTTTTGATGGATATGAAAAGTATCCAAATGTTCGTGTCATTGAAGTCGAACAAGCTGATTTGGAGCACAATCTAACAATTTCGGGCTATGAGGAGTACGAGGAAGAGCTTCAAACGTTCCGAGTGAATGAAAAAGCTCGTATTATTACTGCGGGGGAAGAAATTCAAATTGCTCCGTATAATAGACAATTTGGTTCAAAAAAATTAGGGCAACGCGCTTTAACAATCTTTGCGGGTCCTGCAATGAACTTCATTTTAGCATTTGTTATTTTTGTGATTCTTGGATTTGTACAAGGGGTTCCTATTGACAAACCAATGGTCGGAAAAGTGATGGATAATAGTGCAGCACAGCAAGCTGGATTGAAAGAGAATGATACAATTCAAGCGATTGATGGAAAAAACACAAGTACATGGAAAGATGTTGTTGACATTGTACGTGAAAATCCGGATAAAGAAATTACGTTACAAGTAAAGCGTGATAATGAACAGTTTAATGTGAAAGTAACGCCAACACTCGATAAAGAAGGAAAAGACGAAGTTGGTAGAATTGGTGTTTATTCCCCTGTAGAGAAAACAGTAATGGGTTCTATTAAATCAGGATTTGAACAAACATACCAATGGACGAAACTAATTTTTGAATCTCTTGTGAAATTAGTAACTGGTCAATTTTCTATTAATGAGTTGTCAGGTCCAGTAGGAATTTATAATCTAACAGATCAAGTTGTAGATTATGGATTTACGCGTGTACTAAGTTTAGCGGCAGTTTTAAGTATTAATCTTGGTTTATTCAATTTATTACCAGTTCCTGCTTTAGACGGTGGCCGTTTATTCTTCTTCTTAATTGAGGCGTTACGAGGAAAACCAATTGACCGTCAAAAAGAAGGAATGGTTCACTTTATTGGTTTTGCATTATTAATGTTATTAATGTTAGTTGTAACATGGAATGACATTCGTAAGTTTTTCTTGTAAAATAGAATGAAACTTATAATGAAATAGAGCCCGTAGAATAAAATCCCTCACCTAATTCGAGGTGAGGGGTTTTACTGCGTGTAAGAGTAAAATGAAGAGGTGCAAATAAATGAAACAAAGTATGGTATTCAGTCCTACATTACGTGAAGTTCCAGCTGATGCTGAAATTAAGAGTCATCAATTATTACTTCGCGCAGGTTTTATGCGTCAAAATGCTTCTGGTATTTATAGTTTTCTACCATTTGGGTTAAAAGTATTACACAAAGTAGAACGTATCGTTCGAGAAGAAATGGAGCGCGCAGGAGCTGTGGAATTATTGATGCCAGCTATGCAAGCTGCAGAATTATGGCAAGAATCAGGTCGTTGGTATTCTTACGGATCTGAATTAATGCGTATGAAAGATCGTAACGCTCGTGAGTTTGCTTTAGGAGCGACGCATGAAGAAGTAATTACTGATCTTGTACGTGATGAAATAAAATCATATAAAAAATTACCGTTAACATTATATCAAATTCAAACGAAATTCCGCGATGAACAAAGACCTCGTTTCGGTTTATTACGTGGAAGAGAGTTTCTAATGAAAGATGCATACTCTTTCCATGCTACACAAGAGAGCTTAGATGAAGTATACGATCGCTTATACAAAGCATATTCTAACATTTTTGCTCGTTGTGGTTTGAACTTCCGTGCAGTTATTGCTGATTCTGGAGCAATGGGCGGAAAAGATACACATGAATTCATGGTATTATCTGATGTTGGTGAAGATACAATTGCATACTCTGATACATCTGATTATGCAGCGAACATTGAAATGGCTCCTGTTGTAGCTACGTATACGAAGAGTGACGAAGCGGAAATGGCACTTGAAAAGGTTGCAACGCCAGATCAAAAAGCGATTGAAGAAGTATCTGCATTCTTAAACATTGAAGCTGACAAGTGTATTAAGTCTATGGTATTTAAAGTAGATGAGAAATTAGTAGTTGTACTTGTTCGTGGTGATCACGAAGTAAACGATGTAAAAGTGAAAAATGTATACGGCGCTTCAGTTGTTGAGCTTGCTTCTCATGAGGAAGTAAAAGAATTATTAAATTGTGAAGTTGGTTCATTAGGACCGATTGGTGTAACAGGTGATATCGAAATTATCGCTGACCATGCTGTAGCATCAATTGTCAACGGATGTTCAGGAGCGAACGAAGAAGGATTCCATTATGTAAATGTAAATCCAGAACGTGACTTTAAAGTAAGTCAGTATACAGATTTACGCTTTATTCAAGAAGGAGACCAATCTCCAGACGGAAACGGAACAATTCTTTTTGCACGTGGAATTGAAGTTGGTCATGTATTCAAATTAGGAACTCGTTATAGTGAAGCAATGAACGCAACATTCCTAGATGAAAATGGGAAAACACAACCACTTATTATGGGTTGTTACGGTATCGGTGTATCTCGTACAGTGGCAGCAATTGCAGAGCAGTTTAATGATGAGAACGGCTTAGTTTGGCCGAAAGCTGTAGCACCGTTCCATGTGCATGTAATTCCAGTAAATATGAAATCTGATGCACAACGTGAAATGGGTGAAAACATCTACAACTCATTACAAGAAAAAGGCTATGAAGTGTTATTAGACGATCGTGCAGAACGTGCAGGTGTTAAATTTGCAGATGCAGATTTATTCGGCCTTCCAGTTCGCGTTACAGTTGGTAAAAAAGCAGACGAAGGTATTGTAGAAGTGAAAGTACGTGCTACAGGTGAGTCTGAAGAAGTAAAAGTAGAAGAACTTCAAACATATATTGCAAATATTTTAAAATAAGAAGAGGTACCTCGTAATGGGGTACCTTCTCTTTCTTTGTAAACGTATTTTGTAAAAGAAGAAGTGAGAAATCTTTCTTTGTAGTACGTTTCAATTTATAATAGCAAATGGAAGGAGAGTGCTTATGTCTTTAACAAATGAACAACAAGAGCGATTTCAAATTTTGCTCCAGCAGTTGCAAATACCAGACGACCTTATAAATCAATATTTACAAGGCGGTGGTATTGAAAGGCTCGTTATTGATAAAGCGAATAAAAGTTGGCATTTTGATTTACAAGTGCCACGTATTTTGCCTACAGAATTATATGAATTGCTAGAAACAAAGCTTAAGCAATCATTTTCTCATATTGCAAGAACAACATTTGCATTAGAAACAGAGAATAAACAATTTACAGAAGAAGAAGTGAGGGCGTATTGGCCGCTTTGTACGGAACGAATTACATTTTCACCTATGTTTGCTTACTTAAAGAAACAGCTTCCGCAGGTGAATGGAGTGAAGTTGCTAATAAATGTGAATAATGAGCTGGAGTCTACTGCTTTAAAGAAAAACGTTGCGAAACCAGTAGGGGATCAATACGAAGCTTTTGGATTTCCACGTTTCCAGTTAGACACACATATACAGCAAAATGCAGAAGAAATGCAAAAGTTTCGTGAGCAAACGCAGCAAGAAGACCGCGAGCGTGTTATACAAGCTATGGAAGAAATGGCGAAGAAGCAAGCTGAAGAAAGTAGCGTTGTGTATGAAGGACCGATTACACTCGGGTATCTTATTAAGCCAGATGAAGAGATTACACCGATGCGAGAAATTCAAGATGAAGAAAGAAGAAAAACGGTTCAAGGATATGTCTTCCATGTAGAGACAAAAGAGCTTCGTAGTGGACGTACGTTATTAACTTTAAAAATAACGGATTATACGGATTCTATTATGATCAAAATGTTCTCGCGTGACAAAGAAGATATTCCAATGCTGCAATCCTTGAAAAAAGGAATGTGGGTGAAAGCCCGTGGTTCAGTTCAAAACGATACATTTGTTCGAGATTTAGTAATGATTGCGAATGATATTAATGAAATAACAGGTCCGTCTCGTAAAGATAAAGCGCCAGAAGGCGAAAAGCGTGTAGAACTTCATCTTCACACTCCCATGAGCCAAATGGATGCTGTTACTCCTGTTTCTAGGCTTGTTGCCCAAGCTGGTAAATGGGGACATGAAGCTATTGCGGTTACAGACCATGCTGTGGCTCAGTCGTTCCCGGAGGCATATTCTGCGGGGAAAAAGGCTGGAGTTAAAGTTATATACGGTGTAGAAGCGAATTTAGTTAATGATGGTGTACCGATAGCGTATAACGAAGCGCATCGTTTACTTGCGGAGGAAACGTATGTTGTTTTCGACGTTGAGACGACAGGTTTATCAGCTGTATACGATACAGTCATTGAGTTGGCTGCCGTAAAAGTAAAGGGTGGCGAAATCATTGATCGTTTTGAATCTTTTGCAAACCCACATCAACCATTATCAGCGACGATTATTGAATTAACAGGTATTACAGATGATATGTTAACTGATGCACCAGAAGTGGACGAAGTGTTTAAAAAGTTTGAGGAATGGATGGGTGACCATACACTTGTTGCCCATAACGCAAGCTTCGATATGGGATTTATTAACGTAGGTTTTAAAAAGGCTGGGTTAGAAAAAACGAATAACCCTGTTATTGATACGTTAGAACTTGCACGATTCTTATTCCCAGAAATGAAAAATCACCGATTAAATACGATGTGTAAAAAACTTGATATTGAATTAACGCAACATCACCGTGCGATTTATGATACAGAAGCGACGGGATATTTACTTGTGAAAATGTTGAAAGACGTAATTGAAAAGGGATTTGAATATCACGATCAATTAAATGATAGCATGGGGCAAGGGGATGCGTATAAGCGTGGCCGTCCAAGCCATCTGACGTTACTTGCCACATCAGATGTTGGATTGAAAAATTTATATAAACTTGTTTCATATTCTCACCTTAATTACTTTTACCGTGTACCACGAGTACCGAGGTCACTATTAAAAAAATATCGTGAAGGAATTTTAGTAGGAACGGCTTGTGATAAAGGTGAAGTGTTTGAGGCAATGATGCAAAAAGCTCCTGAAGAGGTAGAAGAAATTGCACAGTTTTATGATTACATTGAAGTAATGCCTCCAGAGGTGTTGCGTCATTTAGTAGAGCGTGAACTCGTTCGAGATGAGGGACAATTAAAAACAATTATCTCTAACTTAGTAAAACTAGGCGAGACGTTAGATAAACCAGTTGTTGCTACAGGGAACGTGCATTACTTAGATCCAGAAGATGCAATGTATCGTAAAATTTTAGTCAGTTCGCAGGGCGGAGCCAATCCGTTAAATCGACATTCATTACCGCCAGTACATTTCCGTACAACTGATGAAATGCTAGAGTGTTTTTCATTTTTAGGTGAAGACAAAGCGAAAGAAGTTGTTGTGACGAATACACAAAAGGTTGCGTCATTAATTGGTGATGTTCGTCCAGTAAAAGATGATCTATATACACCGAAAATTGAGGGTGCCGATGATGAAACACGTGATATGAGTTATAAAATGGCACGCAGTATATATGGTGAAGAACTACCAGAAATTGTAGAGGCTCGTTTAGAAAAAGAATTGAAAAGTATTATTGGACATGGATTTGCCGTTATCTATTTAATCTCACATAAGCTTGTGAAAAAATCGTTAGTCGACGGATATCTAGTAGGTTCGCGTGGTTCGGTAGGTTCGTCGTTCGTTGCAACGATGATGGAAATTACAGAAGTAAACCCATTACCACCACACTATGTCTGTCCAAAGTGCAAGCAATCTGAATTCTTTAATGATGGTTCCGTAGGCTCTGGTTTCGACTTACCAGATAAAGATTGTCCGACATGTAATGTGGCATATGTGAAAGATGGACATGATATTCCATTCGAAACGTTCCTTGGATTTAAAGGAGATAAGGTACCCGATATCGATTTGAACTTCTCCGGGGAATACCAACCACGTGCCCATAACTATACGAAAGTACTGTTCGGTGAAGACTATGTATACCGTGCTGGAACGATTGGTACAGTTGCGGAAAAAACCGCTTATGGATATGTAAAAGGTTATGCAAATGATCACAATTTAACAATTCGAAATGCAGAGATTGATCGCTTAGTAGCGGGATGTACAGGGGTAAAACGTACAACTGGACAGCATCCAGGTGGTATTATCGTTGTGCCAGATTACATGGATATCTTTGATTTCTCACCAATACAGTTTCCTGCTGATTCAATTGGTGCTGAGTGGAGAACAACGCATTTTGACTTCCACTCGATTCATGATAATTTATTGAAACTTGATATACTGGGACACGATGATCCGACCGTTATTCGTATGTTACAAGATCTAAGTGGTATTGATCCGAAAACAATCCCAACGGATGATCCAGAAGTAATGAAAATTTTCTCTGGTCCAGAAACGTTAGGGGTAACGGAAGAACAAATTAACTGTAAAACAGGTACACTTGGTATCCCGGAATTCGGTACGAAGTTCGTAAGACAGATGTTAGAAGAGACAAAACCAACGACATTCTCAGAATTGGTCCAAATTTCTGGGCTGTCACATGGTACTGACGTATGGCTTGGTAATGCAAATGAGTTAATTTATAACGGTACATGTACGCTGAGTGAAGTTATCGGTTGTCGTGATGACATCATGGTATATTTAATCTATCAAGGTTTAGATCCATCATTAGCCTTCAAAATCATGGAGTCGGTTCGTAAAGGTAAAGGTGTACCAGAAGAATGGGAAGATGACATGAAAGGTAATAATGTGCCAGGTTGGTATATTGATTCATGTAAGAAGATTAAATACATGTTCCCTAAAGCCCATGCGGCTGCTTACGTACTTATGGCTGTGCGTATCGCATACTTTAAAGTACATTTTGCACTTTTATTCTATGCGGCATATTTTACAGTCCGTGCAGATGATTTTGATGTAGAGGCGATGGCGAAAGGTTCAGCATCCATACGTGTAAAAATTGATGAAATTGCTCAAAAAGGATTGGATGCAGCGCCGAAAGAGAAGAGTTTATTAACAGTACTAGAAATGACACTGGAAATGTGTGAGCGTGGATATTCATTCCAAAAGGTCGATTTATACCGCTCGCATGCAACTGAGTTTATTATTGATGGGGATACTTTAATTCCTCCATTTAATGCAGTGCCTGGTCTTGGTACGAACGCAGCCTTAAGTATTGTGGAAGCGCGCAAAAATGGAGACTTCTTATCAAAAGAAGACTTACAGCAGCGAAGTAAGGTTTCGAAAACAATTATTGAGTATTTAGATAGCCAAGGTTGTTTAGGAGATTTGCCAGATCAAAACCAATTATCACTGTTCTAATAGGTAGGAAAAGTCTTTGCAAATCAATATTTGCTATGGTATACTATAAACCGAGATAACCATGTCATGTATATTTTGTGAAAAAGAGAGTGGGGAAACCCACTCTTTCGTGTTACTATCTACATTTTATTCATGTAGATAGTAAAGACATTTCTGTCGTATATACATATTTTGTTACAAGTTTTACTTCTTAAATTTGGTAATACTAAGACAGATATTCCCTGCTTAACGGCAGGGGCTTTTGTTAGCTAACGAGAAAGAATAAGATAGACCGTCTTTGTGAACGGGATCTTTTCTTGTAAATGGTACATGGCGGCAGGAAGGAGGCTGTTTATGGATAAGAAAGTCACAGAAGTTGTAGAAGCATTTGCGCAGCCAATCGTTGAAGAGTTAAATCTTGAACTTGTAGATGTAGAGTATGTGAAAGAAGGACAAGACTGGTTCTTACGCGTATTCATCGATTCTGAAAAGGGAGTCGACATTGAAGAATGCGGTGCGGTAAGTGAACGTTTAAGCGAAGCTTTAGATAAAGAGGATCCAATTCCTCACCTTTACTTTTTGGATGTATCATCTCCTGGAGCAGAACGCCCATTAAAGAAAGAGAAAGACTTCCAGCAAGCGGTAGGAAAACAAGTGGCAATTAAAACATATGAGCCAATTGATGGCGAAAAGATGTTTGAAGGAAAGTTACTTTCCTACGACGGTACTACAATTACACTACTATTAACAATTAAAACACGTAAAAAAGAAATCCAAATTCCAATGGATAAAGTTGCAAATGCGCGACTTGCTGTTACGTTTTAGTAAGAAGGGGGATCTTCATGAGCACTGAGTTGTTAGATGCTTTGCTCGTATTAGAGTCAGAAAAAGGTATTAGTAAAGATATTATTATTGATGCGATTGAAGCAGCATTAATCTCTGCTTATAAACGCAATTTTAACCAAGCACAAAACGTTCGTGTGAGCTTTAACCCAGAAGTGGGAACAATTCAAGTTTTAGCACGTAAGGACGTTGTTGATAATGTGTTTGATCCACGTCTTGAAATCTCTGTAGAAGAGGCAAGACAAATTAATCCAAACTACCAAGATGGCGACGTACTAGAAATTGAAGTAACGCCAAAAGATTTTGGTCGTATTGCAGCGCAAACTGCAAAACAAGTTGTAACACAACGAGTTCGTGAAGCAGAACGTGGTGTTATTTACTCAGAATTTAGTGATCGTGAAGAAGACATTATGGTTGGTATTGTACAACGCCAAGATGCTCGTTTCATCTACGTAAGCTTAGGCAAAGTAGAAGCTTTATTACCTGTAAGTGAGCAAATGCCAAATGAGCAATATAAGCCACATGATCGTATTCGCGTATTTATTACAAAAGTAGAAAAGACAACAAAAGGACCACAAATTTACGTATCACGTACACATCCTGGTCTTTTAAAACGTTTATTCGAAATGGAAGTTCCAGAAATTTATGATGGAACTGTAGAAATTCGCTCTGTAGCGCGCGAAGCAGGAGATCGTTCTAAAATCTCTGTGCATGCAGAAAACATTGATGTTGATCCAGTTGGTTCTTGCGTAGGACCGAAAGGACAACGTGTACAACGTGTTGTAGATGAACTAAAAGGTGAAAAGATTGACATCGTTCGCTGGTCAAATGACCCAGTTGAATATGTTGCAAATGCTTTAAGCCCATCACAAGTTGTTAAAGTACTTGTAGATGAAGATGAAAAAGCAACAACTGTTGTTGTTCCAGACCACCAGCTATCGTTAGCTATCGGTAAGCGTGGACAAAATGCACGTCTTGCAGCTAAATTAACAGGCTGGAAAATTGATATTAAAAGTGAGTCTGATGCGAAACAACTTGGAATTGTTACAGAAGAAGATAGCGTAATCGCATTCGGATTCGATTCAGTTGAAGACGAAATCCAATAGAGGTGATGAGTATGAGCAATCGAAAAGTTCCGTTACGAAAATGTATTGCGACGCAAGAGATGAAATCAAAACGAGAGCTGGTTCGCATTGTTCGTTCCAAAGAGGGCGAAGTGTCTATTGATTTATCTGGAAAAAAATCAGGACGAGGTGCATATTTGTCAAAAGATAAAGAATGCATTATACAAGCCCAAAAGAAAAACATTTTGGAACATCATCTAAAAGCGAAAATCGACAGTTCTCTGTACGAAGAGCTTCTTGAGCTTGTTGAGAAGGAGTCGAAATAAGTGTCCGATTGGAAATCGTTTTTAGGACTAGCAAATCGCGCTCGAAAAATCATTTCGGGTGAAGAACTCGTTTTAAAAGAAGTACGAAGTGGTAAAGCAAAGCTCGTATTGCTTTCTGAAGATGCGTCAGCGAACACTACTAAACGTATCACTGATAAAACGACGTACTACAACGTACCAATGAAAAAAGTCGAAAATCGACAACAATTAGGGCATGCGATTGGGAGAGACGAGCGAGTCGTTGTAGCTGTGTTAGATGAAGGCTTTGCGAAAAAGCTACGTAGCATGCTCGATACAAATTACCGGGGGTGAAGGTATGAGTAAAATTCGAGTACATGAATATGCAAAAAAAAATAATATCTCAAGTAAAGATCTTATGACAAAACTTAAAGAGATGAATATCGAGGTTTCGAATCATATGACAATGTTAGAAGACGAAGTAGTAAATAAATTAGATAATGAATATAACACTGGAGCGGAAAAACCTTCTGTTGCAGATGAGTTTGAAGTAGAAGAGAAAGTTGTTCGCAGTAAAAAGAACAGCAATAAGAAAAAGAAAAAAGGCAAAGGAAATGAAGACAAACGTCAAGATAACTTTGCTGGAAGACAACAAACACAAATAGTAGAAACACCAGATAAAATTACTTTCTCTGGAAGCCTTACAGTAGGTGAACTTGCTAAAAAGTTAAGCAAAGAGCCATCTGAAATTATTAAAAAGCTCTTCATGCTAGGAATTATGGCGACAATTAACCAAGATTTAGATAAAGATACAATTGAGTTAATCGCTACTGATTACGGTATTGAAGTAGAAGAAGAAATAGTGGTAAGTGAAACTGAGTTTGAAACATTCATGGATGAGCAAGATGATGAAGAAAACTTAAAAGAGCGTCCAGCTGTTGTTACGATTATGGGACACGTTGACCATGGTAAAACAACATTACTTGACTCTATTCGTAATTCAAAAGTAACTGCTGGCGAAGCTGGTGGAATTACTCAGCATATTGGTGCATACCAAGTTGAAGTAAATGATAAGAAAATTACATTCTTAGATACGCCTGGTCACGCGGCATTTACAACAATGCGTGCTCGTGGTGCGCAAGTAACTGATATTACAATCCTTGTTGTTGCAGCTGATGACGGTGTTATGCCACAAACAGTTGAAGCGATTAGCCATGCAAAAGCAGCTGGAGTACCAATTATTGTTGCTGTGAATAAAATGGATAAACCAGCGGCGAATCCTGATCGTGTAATGCAAGAATTAACAGAATATGAATTAGTTCCAGAAGCTTGGGGCGGAGACACAATTTTCGTACCAATTTCTGCAATTCAAGGCGAAGGCATTGACAACTTGCTAGAGATGATCCTTCTTGTAAGTGAAGTAGAAGAATATAAAGCAAACCCAAATCGTTATGCAACGGGTACTGTAATTGAAGCACAGCTTGATAAAGGTAAAGGAACTATCGCGACATTATTAGTTCAAAACGGTACGCTTCGAGTTGGAGATCCAATTGTTGTTGGAACTTCATTCGGACGTGTTCGTGCAATGGTAAGTGATATTGGTCGTCGTGTAAAAGTTGCTGGTCCATCAACTCCTGTTGAAATTACAGGTTTAAATGAAGTACCACAGGCTGGAGATCGTTTCATGGCATTCGCTGATGAGAAGAAAGCTCGTCAAATCGGTGAATCACGTGCACAAGAAGCGTTAGTTGCACAACGTGGTGAGAAATCTAAATTAAGCCTTGAAGATTTATTCCAACAAATCCAAGAGAGCGATGTAAAAGAAATCAACTTAATCGTAAAAGCAGACGTACAAGGTTCTGTTGAAGCGATGGCAGCATCACTTCGTAAAATTGATGTTGAAGGCGTAAAAGTTAAAATCATTCACACTGGTGTAGGTGCGATTACAGAATCTGATATTATTTTAGCTTCTGCATCTAATGCAATTGTAATTGGATTTAACGTACGTCCGGATGTGAACGCGAAGCGTACAGCTGAATTAGAGAACGTTGATGTTCGCTTACACCGCATTATCTACAAAGTAATCGAAGAAATTGAATTAGCAATGCAAGGTATGCTTGATCCAGAATTCGAAGAAAAAGTAATCGGTCAAGCGGAAGTTCGTCAAACATTCAAGGTAACAAAAGTTGGAACAATTGCAGGTTGTTACGTAATTGACGGTAAAATTACACGCGATAGTGGCGTTCGTATTATCCGCGATGGTATAGTAATTTTCGAAGGACAACTTGATACGTTAAAACGTTTCAAAGACGACGTAAAAGAAGTTGCACAAAACTATGAGTGTGGTATTACAATTGAGAGATATAATGACCTTAAAGAAGGGGACATCATTGAAGCATACGTTATGGAAGAAGTGAAGCGATGATTGTCGCTTCACTCTCATTCGAGTGTATGATTTACGATGTACATTCTTTAAAAGAGAAACGGGCAATTTTGCAACGAGTGCTAACTCGTGTGAAACAGCGCTATAATGTAGCTGTTTCTGAAGTTGGGCATCAAGATGTATGGCAACGTACAGAAATTGCGATTGTTTCCGTATCCTCAAATCGTGTTATCTGTGAAAAAGAAATGAATCGTGTACTGGAGTACATCGATTCATTTCCTGAAATTGAACGTACGATAACACAATTGGAATGGTATTGAATGAGGTGAAGAGTTATGAAATTACGTGCAAACCGTGTAGGCGAGCAAATGAAAAAAGAATTAGGCGACATCATTAGTCGTAAAATTAAAGACCCACGTATCGGATTTGTTACAGTAACAGATGTACAAGTGAGTGGTGATTTACAAATTGCCAAAGTATATATTTCTGTTTTAGGTGACGAAGAACAGAAAGAAAATACGTTAAAAGGTTTAGCGAAGGCAAAAGGCTTTATTCGTTCAGAAATTGGCCAACGTATTCGTCTTCGTAAAACACCGGAAATTACCTTTGAGTTTGATGAGTCTATCGGATATGGTCATCGAATTGATACACTTTTACATGAAATTAATAAAGACGGTAAACGTGAAGAATAATGGATAGACATTTGTCTATCCATTTTTTCAATGCAAAATAAGTTTTGGATATTTACTACGAAAGAATTATGATGAGGTGAACATATATGGAAGGTGTAGTATTATTACATAAGCCAAAAGGCATGACATCACATGATTGTGTATTTAAATTAAGAAAGGTATTGAGAGAAAAGAGAATTGGTCATACGGGAACATTAGACCCAGATGTAACAGGAGTATTACCAATTTGCGTCGGAAGAGCAACAAAAATTGCACAATTTTTAACAAGTGAAACGAAAACATATGAAGGTGAAGTAACATTAGGATTTTCAACGACAACTGAAGATGCTTCTGGTGAGGTTGTTGAAACGAAAAATGTCGATCGTGCTATTACTCGTAAGGAAATAGAAAAAGTTCTTGCTGAATTAACAGGCACGATTGAACAAATGCCACCAATGTTCTCGGCTGTAAAAGTAAACGGGAAAAAATTATACGAATATGCAAGAGCAGGACAAGATGTGGAACGTCCAGTTCGTACAATTACGATTCATGAGTTCGTATTACTTGATGATCGTGAAGTTTTTGAAGGAGAAAATATTTCATTCCGTTTCCGTGTAACGTGTAGTAAAGGAACATATGTAAGAACGTTAGCGGTAATGATCGGGGAGAAACTTGGTTTCCCATCACATATGTCTCACCTTGTAAGAACGGCATCTGGTGAATTTTTATTAGAAGATTGCATATCATTTGAAGAAATTGAAGAAAACGTGCAAAATGGAACAGTAGAGTCTATCTTCATTTCAATTGATGAAGCATTAAGTAAGTTTCCAAAAATGGTTGTAGATGAAAAGCAAGCAGAGAAAATTAAGAATGGTATGTTCTTAAAGAATGAATTAGAAATAACGGCACCATTTATTACAGTGTTTGATAAAAATGATCGGTGCTTAGCAATTTATGAACATCATCCGAAACATCCTGGCATGTTAAAGCCGATGAAAGTACTTGTGAATAATCAAGAACTAAAGCTATAATGAATTATTGGAAGGATTATTACAGAAAAAGGTGAATTCAAGCGTGAAACTTATTCATTTAACTCATCCACATGAACAAAATAAATTAGAATTACCACCTACTGTAATGGCATTAGGATTTTTTGATGGCATTCATTTAGGACATCAATGTGTAATTCGAACTGCGAAAAAAATAGCGGACGACAGAGGATATAAAAGTGCAGTTATGACATTTCATCCTCACCCATCTGTTGTTTTAGGGAAAAAGGATGCGCATGTGGAGTATATTACACCAATGCGTGATAAAGAAAAAATAGTCGAAAGCTTAGGAATCGATATATTATATGTAATTAAATTTGATGAATCATTTGCAGGGTTATTACCGCAACAATTTGTAGATGATTATATTATTGGTTTAAATGTAAAGCATGTAGTAGCAGGGTTTGATTATTCATATGGACGTTTAGGAAAAGGAAAGATGGAGACTTTACCATTTCATGCAAGAGGGGAGTTTACACAGACTGTGATTGAAAAAGTTGAATTTCAAGAAGAGAAAGTAAGTTCTACAGCATTACGAAAGTTAATTCGAAATGGCGAAATGGAACAAATTCCATCTATTTTAGGTAGAGCCTATACTGTAGCGGGAACAGTTATACACGGCGACAAACGTGGGCGTCAAATTGGTTTTCCAACAGCTAATGTAGGTTTAAGTGATGAGTATTTATTGCCACCTGTAGGTGTTTATGCAGTGAGATTAAAAGTTCACGATGAATGGTACGATGGTGTATGTAATATTGGATATAAACCGACTTTTAAAGAAGATGAGCGTCAATTATCAATTGAAGTGCACTTATTTGAATTTAACAAAGATATATACGACCAAAATGTTACAGTAGAGTGGCATATGCGTATAAGAGAAGAGAAGAAATTCAATGGCATTGATGAGTTAGTTGAACAAATCGCAAAAGATAAGAAAACAGCACAAGAATATTTTGCGAGCGAAAAGAATATACTTGCTTTTTCAAATGAAAAGTAGTATTCTATGTTATGTACTTTATGACAACCATTGCTTGGCATTGCGACTCACCGACGCTTGCTAGGTAATTGGGGGTTTAATTAATAGGAGGTGAAATAGGATGGCTTTAACACAAGAGCGTAAAAACGAAATCATTGCACAATTTAGAACTCATGAGACTGATACTGGTTCTCCAGAGGTTCAAATTGCTGTCCTAACGGAGCAAATTAACACTCTAAACGAGCACTTACGTACTCACAAGAAAGATCATCATTCACGTCGTGGTCTATTAAAGATGGTTGGTAAACGTCGTAACTTACTAACTTACCTTCGTAATAGCGATATCACACGTTACCGTGAATTAATCACAAAGCTTGGCTTACGTCGATAGTCAAAGAAGCGGGAATATTCCCGCTTTTTTGTTAGGTAAAAATATATCTTCTACGCTTTATAGCTTACTTAATTTTAGGCAATACTAGAGGTAGAATATTGTGATATACTATCCATTTACATAGAAGAATTGAATACTTTAAATTGAGAGGGGTACTTAAATGAGTCAAGAAAAGCAAGTCTTCTCGATAGATTTAGCTGGTCGCCAGCTAACAGTTGAAACTGGTCAGCTTGCCAAACAAGCGAACGGAGCAGTATTAGTAAGATATGGCGATACAGCGGTTCTATCTACAGCAACTGCATCAAAAGAAGCTAAAAATGTAGATTTTTTCCCACTTACAGTAAACTATGAAGAGCGTTTATATGCAGTCGGAAAAATTCCTGGCGGTTTTATTAAGCGTGAAGGTCGTCCAAGTGAAAAAGCAATTTTGGCAAGTCGTTTAATCGACCGTCCAATTCGTCCGCTATTCGCAGATGGTTTCCGTAACGAAGTGCAAGTTGTCAGCATTGTAATGAGTGTTGATCAAGATTGTTCTTCTGAAATGGCAGCTATGCTTGGTTCTTCATTAGCGTTATCGATTTCAGATATTCCATTTGAAGGTCCAATCGCTGGTGCGACAGTTGGTCGTATTAATGGCGAATTCGTTATTAATCCAACAGTAGAACAGCAAGAACAAAGTGATATCCACTTAGTTGTAGCTGGTACGAAAGATGCGATTAACATGGTTGAAGCAGGAGCAGATCAAGTGCCTGAAGAAACAATGTTAGAAGCAATTATGTTTGGTCATGACGAAATTAAACGTTTAATTGCATTCCAAGAAGAGATTGTACAAGCTGTAGGTAAAGAGAAATCAGAAGTGAAACTTTATGAAGTTGACGCTGATCTTAATCAAGCTGTACGTGAAATGGCTGAGAAGGATATGCATTCTGCAATTCAAGTACATGAGAAACATGCACGTGAAGATGCAATTAACGAAGTGAAAAAGCGTGTAATTGAGCATTACGAAGCTGAGGAAGCTGACGCTGATACATTAGGACAAGTAAATGAGATTTTATATAAAATTGTAAAAGAAGAAGTACGTCGTCTTATTACAGTTGAAAAAATTCGCCCAGATGGCCGTAAAGGTGACGAAATCCGTCCTTTAGCATCAGAGATTGGTATTTTATCTCGTACACACGGTTCTGGTTTATTCACACGTGGACAAACACAAGCATTAAGTATTTGTACATTAGGTGCATTAGGCGATGTGCAAATTTTAGATGGTCTTGGTGTAGAAGAATCAAAACGCTTTATGCACCATTACAATTTCCCATCATTTAGTGTTGGTGAAACAAGACCGATGCGTGGACCAGGTCGTCGTGAAATTGGTCACGGTGCACTAGGAGAGCGCGCACTTGAGCCTGTAATTCCATCTGAAAAAGATTTCCCATACACAGTACGCCTTGTATCTGAAGTATTAGAATCAAATGGTTCTACTTCACAAGCAAGTATTTGTGGTAGTACTTTAGCAATGATGGATGCGGGTGTTCCACTTAAAGCTCCAGTTGCAGGTATTGCAATGGGTCTGGTTAAATCTGGTGAGCATTACACAATTTTATCTGATATTCAAGGTATGGAAGATCATTTAGGTGATATGGACTTTAAAGTAGCAGGTACAGCACAGGGTGTAACTGCACTGCAAATGGACATTAAAATCGATGGTTTATCACGTGAGATTTTAGAAGAGGCATTACAACAAGCGAAAATTGGTCGTGTGCACATTCTAAATCATATGTTATCTGTTATTGCAGAGCCACGTACTGAATTATCAGCTTACGCTCCAAAGATTATTACAATGACAATTAACCCAGATAAAATCCGTGACGTTATTGGACCAAGCGGTAAACAAATCAATAAAATTATTGAAGAAACTGGCGTTAAAATTGACATCGAGCAAGATGGTACAGTATTCATTTCATCAATAAATCAAGAAATGAACGACAAAGCTAAGAAGATTATCGAAGATATCGTTCGCGAAGTACAAGTAGGTGAGATCTACGAAGGAAAAGTGAAACGTGTTGAGAAATTTGGTGCTTTCGTTGAATTATTCAGCGGTAAAGATGGATTAGTTCATATTTCTGAACTTGCACTTGAGCGTGTAGGTAAAGTAGAAGACGTTGTGAAAATCGGTGATGTAATTACAGTTAAAGTTATCGAGATTGACAAGCAAGGTCGCGTAAATCTATCTAGAAAAGTATTGCTAAAAGAAGAGCAAGAAAAAGAAGCTGCTAAAGAAGAAGACAAACAAGAGCAGCAATAAGTAAAAGCCAGTTAAACTGGCTTTTTTTGTTATGTAAAAAACATGATGTTCATATATTTTTATGTCGGTATAGGTATAGTTTTCATTATAACGCTCAAATTAACAAAGATAAGAAGAAAATGTTTTTATATAGTTAATTTGGGAGGGTTTATATGAAAGTTCGTATATTGGCATACATATGTATATTTTCTTTATATGTCAGTTTAGGCTCTTATTCTGTTTTTGCACAAGATAACTTGCATGAAGAAATTCAAAAGTATGCAAAACAGTATGAGATTGCACCTCAAAATGCGATGATTGATAAAATATGGAAGGCAACACCTGGATATAATGGAAGACAAGTGGATATTGAAGCATCGTATAATAATATGAAGAAGCTAAAGGAATTTGATCAAAAATATCTTGAATTCAAAGAAGTCTCACCGAGTGTTCATTTGGAAGATTTATCACCAGCTCCAATTTATAGAGGGCATCCAAATAAAAAGATGGTAGGATTAACAATAAATGTGGCATGGGGAAATGAGTATTTGCCACGTATATTAGAGATATTGAAAAAGCATGATGTGAAGGCCACTTTCTTTTTAGAAGGACGTTGGGTGAAAGAAAATTTGCGGTTTGCAAAAATGATTGTCGATGCAAAACAAGAAGTTGGAAATCACTCATACACACACCCTAATATGAAAACGTTATCCTCAGATGAAATACGAGATCAGTTACAAAAAACAAATCGAATGATAGAAGTAGCAACGAATCAAAAAGTAAGATGGTTTGCCCCGCCGAGTGGAAGCTTTCGAGATGAAGTCGTAAAGATTGCAGATGATTTTCAAATGGGAACGATTATGTGGACTGTAGATACGATTGATTGGCAGCGACCTGAGCCAGATGTACTATTGCAGAGAGTAATGAGAAAAATACATCCAGGTGCTATCATATTAATGCATCCTACTTCGTCTACAGCAGAGGCTTTAGATATAATGATTACAAAATTGAAGGAACAAGGATATAAAGTGGGGAATATAACTGAATTACTGGATGAAAAACGTGTGGATTAAATACATTTGCATGACATTCATCCTTAAACTTGTTATCATTAAATAATAGCGTTTTATTTAGAGAAACTGGCAGTAGGAGGAAAGTTTTTGATTAAAAAATATACTTGTAAAAATGGTGTAAGAATAGTTATGGAGAATATACCAACTGTAAGATCGGTTGCAATTGGTATTTGGATCCATGCGGGATCAAGAAATGAAAATGAAAAAAATAATGGGATTTCTCACTTTTTAGAGCATATGTTCTTTAAAGGGACAGAGACACGTAGTGCACGAGAGATTGCAGAATCATTTGATAGCATTGGTGGTCAAGTGAATGCATTTACTTCAAAAGAATATACTTGTTACTATGCAAAAGTATTAGATGAGCATGCTAAATATGCTTTAGATGTTTTAGCAGATATGTTCTTTAATTCAACATTTGATGAGGAAGAACTGAAAAAAGAGAAGAATGTCGTATGTGAAGAAATTAAAATGTACGAAGATGCTCCAGATGATATTGTGCATGATATGTTAACGAAAGCAACATATGAAACGCATCCACTCGGATATCCTATTTTAGGAACAGAAGAAACGCTTAATACGTTTACAGGTGATACGTTACGTCAATATATAAAAGATCATTACACACCTGAAAATGTAGTTGTATCAATTGCAGGAAATATTGATGAAGCATTTTTACAAACAGTGGAGCAATATTTCGGTAGTTATGAAGGAACAACAAACCGTGAACAAGTACATAGCCCAATTTTCCATTTCAATAAGGTAGCCCGCAAAAAGGAAACGGAACAAGCTCATTTATGTCTAGGATATAAAGGCTTACAAATGGGACACGAAGATATTTATAACTTAATTGTATTAAATAACGTTTTAGGCGGTAGTATGAGTAGCCGTTTATTCCAAGAAGTACGTGAGCAACGTGGATTAGCTTACTCAGTATTTTCTTACCACTCTTCTTATGAAGATACAGGCATGTTAACACTTTACGGTGGAACTGGTAGCCAACAATTAGATACATTGTATGAAACAATGCAAGAAACATTAGAGACATTGAAAAATACAGGTATTACAGAAAAAGAGCTTATGAATAGTAAAGAGCAATTAAAAGGAAACTTAATGTTAAGTTTAGAAAGTACAAATAGCCGTATGAGCCGTAACGGTAAAAATGAATTGCTTCTTCGTAAGCATCGTTCACTTGATGAGATTATTGAAAGTGTAAACACTGTAACAAAAGAAAATGTGGACGGATTAATTCGCAATATGTTTACTGATGAATTCTCTGCGGCACTTATTAGTCCAGACGGAAAACTTCCAAAAGGAATAAAACTATAATCGATTTTTATAATGTATCTGATAATAACCTTCTCTCTTTTTAAATGAGAGAAGGTTATTTTTTTTATCCATATAGAATAGGTACTAATTATAGACAATGCAAATGAAAAATTCAGTAGGGGGAGTGGAGTATGTATGCGATTAAGTGAATTAAGTGGTAAAGAGGTTGTAGATATAGAAAAAGCGGAAAAAATGGGAGTCTTAGGTTATATGGATTTAGAGATTAATGAGAAAGACGGACAAATACAAACACTTATAATACCTGTAGGGAAGTGGGGAGGTTTTAAAAAGGAACCACAAGAAGTAAGGGTGGCATGGAGTCAAATAAAGAAAGTCGGACATGATATGCTTCTTTGTGATAGTATGGATCGTTCAAATTCGGAGTGAAGGATGGCCACTTTGGTCATCTTTTTTTGTATCTACATAGAAACCTGATAAAACATATATGCATTTGGATTTTCAATCACCATAAACTCGTACATTACATATGATGTGGAGGAAAAAGAAAAAGTAGGCACTTTTCTTATAAATGACAGAAAAAGAAGGTGAATTAGGGAATGTTGACTGAGATGCATATTGCTGTCATAGGAGGAGATGCAAGGCAGCTAGAAGTAATTCGTAAGCTAGTTGAATTGGATGCAAAACTTTCTTTGATAGGGTTTGATCAGTTAGATCATGGTTTCACAGGGGCAGCAAAAGAAAGTATACAAAATTTAGATTTCACTTCTGTAGACGCAATTATTTTGCCGGTTGCAGGTACAAATGCCAAAGGAGAAGTAGATACTATTTTTTCAAATGAAAAAGTTTCAATAACGAAAGAACAAATTGAAAATACACCAGAACACTTTACTATATATTCAGGTATTGGTACACCTTACTTGGAAAATCTCGTATCTACTACGAACCGAAAACTTGTTAAATTATTTGATCGTGATGATGTAGCAATATACAATTCTATTCCAACTGTAGAAGGTACATTAATGATGGTAATTCAACATACCGACTATACAATTCATGGGTCCAATGTAATGGTTCTAGGATTTGGTAGAACAGGAATGAGTGTTGCGAGAGCATTTCAATCATTAGGAGCCCATGTCAAAGTTGGAGCAAGACGATCTGAACATATTGCACGTATTACAGAAATGATGTTTTCTCCTTTTCATATGCAAGACATAGAGAAAGAAGTAGGAAATATCGATATTGTAATCAATACAATTCCGTACCTCGTTGTAACAGCGAATGTTATTGCAAAAATGCCAGCTCATACGTTAGTGATTGATTTAGCTTCTAAACCAGGCGGTACTGACTTTAGATATGCCGAAAAAAGAGGAGTCAAAGCGTTGCTAGCACCTGGATTACCAGGTATTGTTGCTCCAAAAACGGCTGGGCAAATTTTAGCAAATGTTCTTTCTCAGTTATTAGCAGCAGATGCAATTGCAAAGGAGGAGGAAAAGAAATGAGTTTGAAGGGGAAACGAATTGGTTTCGGATTTACGGGTTCACATTGTACGTATGAGGAAGTTATGCCGCACTTAGAAAAATTAATTGCTGAAGGGGCAGAAGTACGTCCCGTTGTTTCATACACTGTTCAATCAACAAATACTAGATTTGGAGAAGGAGCAGAATGGATTAAGAAGATTGAAGAAATAACAGGTTTTAAAGCAATTAATTCAATTGTTGGAGCAGAGCCACTTGGACCTAAAATTCCATTAGACTGCATGGTAATCGCTCCTTTAACAGGAAATTCTATGAGTAAATTTGCAAATGCAATGACAGACTCTCCAGTACTAATGGCAGCAAAAGCGACGTTAAGAAATGGCAAGCCTGTCGTATTGGCGGTTTCGACGAATGATGCATTAGGATTAAATGGGGTAAATCTCATGCGCCTAATGGCAACAAAAAACATCTACTTCGTTCCATTCGGTCAAGATGCACCAGAGAAAAAACCGAACTCAATGGTAGCTCGCATGGAGCTGCTGGAAGACACAGTATTAGAAGCACTGCAAGGAAAGCAATTGCAACCGGTGGTCGTAGAAAAATTCAGATATATGAATTAAAAAACGAAAAAAAACGGACAATTTTTGATGAAACCATCATTCTTACTGTAGAATATGATAAAATTAACGTTATTAAGATTAGAAGGGGTATTGTATACTCCTTCTGATTCTAAGTTATAGAAGGATTGGTATCTAGAAAGGGGCATAGTGATGGAAAAGCAAAAAACTTTTCATGTCGCTGTAGTTGGAGCAACCGGCGCAGTTGGTGAACAAATGTTAAATACTTTAGAGAAACGAGAATTTCCGATTGGGAAGTTAACGTTACTTTCATCTAAACGATCTGCAGGTAAGAAACTTGTATTTAAAGGCGAAGAATTTACAGTTCAAGAGGCAACTCCTGAAAGCTTTGAAGGAGTAGATATCGCACTATTTAGTGCTGGTGGATCTGTATCGAAACAATTAGCGCCAGAAGCAGCAAAACGCGGTGCGATTGTTGTTGATAATACAAGTGCATTCCGTATGACAGAAAACGTGCCACTTGTTGTACCTGAAGTAAATGAAAATGACTTAAAAGAACATAATGGCATTATTGCAAATCCAAACTGTTCTACAATTCAAATGGTAGTAGCTCTTGAGCCAGTTCGTCAGCAATATGGTTTAAAACGAGTAATCGTTTCCACATATCAAGCTGTATCAGGTGCTGGTGCGGCAGCTATTGAAGAACTTCATGAACAATCACAAGCAATCTTAAATGGCGAAGAAGTTAAGGCAAATGTTCTTCCTGTATCAGGTGATAAGAAGCATTTCCCAATTGCTTTTAATGCGATTCCACAGATTGATAAGTTCCAAGATAATGGATTTACATTTGAAGAAATGAAAATGATTAACGAAACGAAAAAAATTATGCATATGCCTGAATTAGAAGTAGCGGCAACGTGTGTACGTTTACCAGTTGTATCAGGACACTCTGAGTCTGTTTACATCGAAGTAGAAAAAGAAGGCGTAACAGTAGAAGAATTAAAGAGCTTACTTGCAAATGCGGAAGGTATTGTTCTGCAAGATAATCCAGAAGAGCAGTTATATCCAATGCCAGCTACTGCAGTAGGTAAAAACGAAGTATTCGTTGGAAGAATCCGTAAAGATTTAAATAACGATAAAGGATTCCATCTTTGGGTCGTATCTGATAACTTATTAAAAGGCGCTGCATGGAATTCTGTTCAAATTGCAGAGCGCTTAGTAAAATTACAATTAGTGTAAACGGCTAAGAGAAGGTGCAAAATATGAAAATAATTGTTCAAAAATTTGGTGGCACATCAGTACGTGATGACAATGGACGTAAGCATGCGCTTCATCATATAAAAAAATCATTAGCTGCTGGTTATAAAGTAGTTACTGTCGTATCTGCTATGGGCCGTAAAGGTGAACCATATGCAACGGATACGTTATTAAGTCTTGTAAATCAAGAGGAATCTACTATTTCTAAACGTGAGCAAGATTTATTATTATCGTGCGGAGAGTTAATCTCTGCAATTGTTTTCTCTAATATGTTGAATGAGAATAGTATAAAAGCAGCAGCATTAAATGGTGCACAAGCTGGTTTTGTAACGAATGATGACTTTACGAATGCAAAGATTATTGAAATGAATTGCGATCGTATACATGAAGAGTTAGAAAATGTAGATGTAATCGTCGTTACAGGATTCCAAGGGCAAACGAAAAAAGGTGATACGACAACACTTGGACGCGGAGGTAGTGATACTTCAGCTTCAGCATTAGGTGTTGCACTTCATGCTGAATACATCGATATATTCACTGATGTAGAAGGTGTTATGACTGCGGATCCTCGTATTGTAAAAGATGCACGTCATCTTCAAACTGTAACGTATAACGAAATTTGTAACATGGCTTATCAAGGTGCGAAAGTCGTTCATCCACGTGCAGTTGAAATTGCGATGCATGCAAAAGTGCCACTTCGTGTACGTTCTACGTATTCTGATAGTGAAGGTACGCTTATTTCAGCATATGACGGTGCTACAAGAGGTCGTGATGTAGAAGAACGTCCTGTTACAGGTATCGCCCACGTATCAAACGTAACGCAAATTAAAGTGCTTGCAAAAGAAACGGCATATGATTTGCAACAACATGTGTTTAAAGAGATGGCGAACGAAGGAATAAGTGTTGATTTAATTAATATTTCACCTACTGGCGTAGCATATACGGTGAGTGATAATGTATCAAGTCATGCAGTTAAATTATTAAAGAACCTTGGATATGAGCCAATTGTGACAGAACATTGTGCGAAAGTATCTATCGTTGGAGCTGGAATGGCAGGATACCCAGGGGTTACTGCGAAAATCGTTACAGCTTTAGCGGAAAAAGGTATTCAAATTCTGCAATCGGCAGATAGTCATACAACAATTTGGGTTCTTGTAAAAGAAACTGATTTAGTGGAGGCTGTAAATGCATTACATAGTGCGTTTGAGCTTTCAAAAGAAAAGCAACTGGAACAATAAGGAGTGAGACCATGATAGATTTTGGGACAATTGCAACCGCGATGGTAACACCGTTTGATATAAACGGGAATATCGATTTTGCAAAGACAACGAAATTGGTAAATTATTTAATTGATAACGGTACAACAGCAATCGTGGTAGGAGGAACGACAGGAGAATCTCCTACATTAACTTCAGAAGAGAAGGTAGCGTTATATCGCCATGTCGTATCTGTTGTCGATAAAAGAGTGCCCGTAATCGCTGGAACAGGTAGCAATAATACGCATGCTTCTATTGATTTAACTAAAAAGGCAACAGAAGTTGGTGTGGATGCAGTAATGCTAGTAGCACCGTATTATAACAAACCGAGTCAAGAAGGAATGTATCAGCATTTTAAAGCAATTGCTGAAAGTACGCCACTTCCGGTTATGCTATATAACGTTCCAGGACGATCTATTGTACAAATCTCCGTTGATACAGTTGTTCGTTTATCAGAAATAGAAAACATTGTTGCTATTAAAGATGCAGGCGGCGATGTGTTAACAATGACAGAAATCATTGAAAAAACAGCGGACGACTTTGCGGTATACAGCGGTGATGACGGTTTAACGTTACCGGCTATGGCAGTTGGAGCGAAAGGTATCGTTTCGGTAGCATCTCATGTTATCGGAAACGAAATGCAAGAAATGATTACAGCATTTCTTGCAGGAGAGTTTAAGAAGGCACAAAAATTACATCAATTACTTGTAAGAGTAACTGATTCATTATTTATGGCGCCAAGTCCAACTCCAGTAAAAACAGCGTTACAAATGGTTGGATTAGATGTAGGTTCTGTACGTTTACCACTTCTTCCATTAACAGAAGAAGAAAGAGTAACGTTACAATCTGTAATGCAATCTATTCCTCGTTAATAAAAATGACCTAGTTTCACACTAGGTCATTTTTTTATTGATATGAAAATGTTTGAATCTGTTTTAAAGTAAATCTTTTATAAAATGATTTTAAGCTTGCCTTTCTCATCTGTATACGAACCTATAATATTGAAAACGAGTACATTACGCTACGCGTGCTCTACTTGATAAAGTATGATATTGTTCTTTCATTAATTTGGTTCCAACCTCTTGTCCTCGATAGTGACTGTCAAATCCCCCTAAAAATTTAATCTTATTAAATTTCTATTAGATTTTGTAATTCATAGCTTTTTGTCATGTAATACAATGTTTATAAGAAAAGGATCTTACACTTTTAATTTTGTTGAAAAGTAGTTGCTAGTACAGGAAATACTTTCGGTTATGTTTTTAGAGGAATTGCCTCAAATATGACGTAATCTATAAAAAAGTTTCATTTTATAAGTGTTTTTTTGCAATTCAAGAAAAAAATCTAGGAAATCCATCAAATGAAAGTAATTTAAAGTGTTTAGGGTTTTTTTTCAAATAACATGGAGTATAAAAGCAGCGGAAATAAGCCATATACTTTTAGTACTGTTCCTTTCTTTTACTTTTTCTTTCGCACGATTTAACTTGTGTTCTATTTCTTCTATCAGGTATAATATGGCTAAGTAGCTTAGTACGGGTATGCTTAGCAAAATTGGGAAAAATTATAATTTAATTAAATTTTCATATCATATCGAATAAGATATTTGATTTATATAATGAAAGAGAGGTGAAACCTGGTTTAAAAAATAAACAAGGACATGATATCGCATAACGGTAAGGACATTCGTCTTGGACGGTGAATATATGGTGGTTGTAGAGTTTCCCCTGGTGTCTCTGCAATTTTAGTGAAATCAGTGTTTGCAAGATTTTTAAACCAGGCAACAACATGAAGAGAAAAGAGAATGAGTCTGTTAAAGTATTTGCTCTTGGTGGAGTAGGTGAAATCGGGAAAAACATGTACTGTGTTGAAATTGATTCTGAAATCTTTATTGTGGATGCAGGGTTAATGTTCCCGGGAGATGAAATGTTTGGAATTGATATCGTTATTCCTGATATTACATATTTAGTGGAAAACCAAGAGCGAGTAAAGGGTTTATTTATTACTCACGGTCATGAAGATCATATTGGTGGTATTGTTTACGTACTTCGTAAATTATCTATTCCAGTGTATGCAACGAAATTAACAGTAGGACTTATACAAGAAAAACTTGGCGAAGCGGGTATGTTAGGTCGTGTAGACTTAAAAACAATCGATTCAAATTCAACAGTAGAGTTTAATACTACAACGGTGTCATTCTTTGGAACGACACATAGTATTCCAGATTCTGTTGGTGTTTGTTTCCATACATCAAAAGGTGCAATTGTATATACAGGAGACTTTAAATTCGATCAAACTCCAATTGGAAATAGTGGAGCAGACCTTGGGAAAATGGCTCAAATCGGAAATGAAGGCGTACTTTGCTTATTATCTGATAGTACAAACGCAGAGCGCCCAGGTTATACAGGTTCTGAAAAAGAAGTTGGTGTAGAAATTTCTAAAGTGTTCTACGGCGCAGAAGGTCGTATTATCGTTGCTTCATTTGCATCGAATGTACATCGTATTCAACAAGTATTTGATGCAGCTGCCGAAACAGGGCGAAAAGTAGCGGTAGTAGGACGTAGTATGGTGAAAGTAGTAGACATTGCAAGACGTCTTGGTTATTTAGATGTTCCAGAAGGTATGGTTATTTCATTACAAGAAGTAGACAACTTCCCAGAGAAAAAGGTAGCTATTTTAACGACAGGTAGTCAAGGTGAACCGATGGCTGCTCTATCTAGAATGGCAAAACAAGCACATAAACAAATTTCAATTCGTAAAGGTGATACTGTTATCATTGCTGCTTCGCCAATTCCGGGTAATGAAATATCTGTATCAAAAATTATTGATTTGTTATTTAGAGCTGGAGCTGAAGTTGTTTATTACGGCGAAAGAAAAGTTCATGTTTCAGGTCACGGTAGCCAAGAAGAATTAAAATTAATGTTAAATTTAATGAAACCGAAGTACTTTGTACCCGTACATGGTGAGTTCCGTATGCAAAAAGCACATGCGTATTTAGCTGAAGATGTAGGTATTACAAGAGAAAATATCTTTATCGTAGAAAAAGGCGACGTAATTGCTTTTGGTGACGATGAAGCGAACTTAGTCGGTAAAGTACAAGCTGGTAATGTTTTAATTGATGGATTAGGTGTAGGTGACGTTGGTAATATCGTTCTTCGAGATAGAAAGATGTTATCTCAAGATGGAATATTAGTAGTAGTTGTAACGCTTGGTAAAGATGAAAAGAAAATTATCTCTGGTCCAGAAATCATTTCACGTGGTTTCGTATATGTTCGTGAGTCAGAAGCGTTAATTGAACGATCTACAGAGATTGTACGTATGATTGTTGAGCAGTCAATTAAAGAATATTCGATTGAATGGTCAATGTTAAAACAAAATATTCGTGAATTATTAGGACAGTTCTTGTACGAAGAGACAAAGAGAAAACCTATGATTTTACCGATTATTATGGAAGTATAAAAAAGATCACCCTTATGGGTGATCTTTTTTTTCTTTTTAACCCTATCGAATGAAATTTATAACTTAAGAAATAATAGTTATATACGAGTGAAAGGGGATGCGAAATGACAGAACGTGATCGATATACAAATGAAGAAAAAGAAACTGAGCCAAAAGAAGCTGGAAAAGAGGCTTCAATAGTAGAAAAAATTCAACAGCTTGGACAGACAAATGTACCACAGATGAATGAATCACGTATTCATTGTTTAACGATTATCGGACAAGTGGAAGGTCATGTTCAATTACCGCCGCAAAATAAAACAACAAAATACGAGCATATCATTCCGCAAATTGTTGCGATTGAACAAAATCCGAAAATTGAAGGTTTGCTTTTAATATTAAATACGGTTGGAGGTGACGTTGAAGCTGGACTAGCAATTTCAGAAATGGTAGCTTCACTTTCAAAACCAACAGTATCTCTAGTTTTAGGTGGGGGACATTCCATCGGTGTACCGATTGCTGTTTCTACTGACTATTCGTTTATTGCGGAAACTGCGACGATGACAATTCATCCAATTCGTTTAACAGGTCTTGTCATAGGTGTGCCGCAAACATTTGAGTATTTGGATAAGATGCAAGAAAGAGTTATTCGTTTTGTGACGAAGCACTCGAAAGTAACAGAGGATCGTTTTAAAGAGCTTATGTTTGCGAAAGGAAATTTAACGCGAGATATTGGGACGAATGTAATTGGTGGAGATGCAGTAAAGTACGGTCTTATAGATGATGTTGGTGGTATTGGAAATGCGATTCGAAAATTAAACGAATTAATAGATGTTCGCGCGGAAGGTAGTGCAGAAGGGACAATGTTACAATGATTTTATATACAATTATGCCAGAGCAACTTGTGTATCCGGCCGATTATTCACAATGTGAAAGTCAAAAAGTTGTAAATATAAATGGTGTGGAATTAATGGTTTCTGAAGAGGAAAATGGGTGTTATTCTATTGTACGTGTGCTAAGTACGGACCCACTTCACTATTTAGAGTTTGAGCCCGGTCAGAAAATAACCTTTTAGCAAAAAGAAGGATTTTGTTTAGAAGCTATGGTATAATATAAAAAACAAGACGGTTGAGCAGCCATGAGTAGGCTGCTTTCTTCTGTTTATTTAGCATTTTACAAGAAGTGTAAAAATAGAAGATATAAAGACCTGAAAAATAGAGAAAACAGACATATAAATAGAGCATTTTTAGGGGAGCTTTACTTATATGTAGAACACGAGGTGAAGAAATGGCAAAACAAAAGCAAAGAGGGACGAAGGCAAAGGCAAGACGTACGATAAAGCCAACTTTGTATTATGAAATCGTCGGTTTAACTCTTTTTGCACTTTCAATCATTACGATTTTACAGCTAGGCGTTGTAGGGAAATCGTTTGTGTTATTTTTTCGCTTCTTCTTTGGTGAGTGGTACATAATTGGTGTGTTAGGTGTAATAGCTTTATCGGTTTCCTTTGTTATAAAACGCAGATGGCCGAACCTTTTAAATAAACGGTTAATTGGATTTTATTTAATTGTATTGGCAATATTAATGTTTAGTCATATTACATTATTTAACCTTCTTACAAAAGATGGAGCAGTGCAAAATACTTCTGTTATTGTGAGTACGAAAGATAACTTCTTTCTTGAAATGAAAAAAGGGCCAGATAGCGTTCATTTAGGCGGTGGTATGTTTGGTGCGCTTATGTTCGCGACATGTTACTTCCTATTCGACGAAGTAGGAGCCTATATCATTGGGATTATTTTAGTTATTCTCGGGGTACTCTGTATAACAAATAAACATATTGGAGAAGTGTTAGCTCCAGTTGGTAGAATTCTTAGAAGTCAATTTCAAGTGATGCAAGGGGATTATAAAGATTGGAGATCCAAAAGAACGGCTGAACAAACAGAAAAGAAAAAAACAACAAGAAGTACAAGAAGCAAACGTGCTGCAGAACAAGAAGAAGTGATTGAGCCGATGGAAGAAATCCAAATTGATCCGCCAATTATTTCAAATTTCACTGAGAATTATCCTGCAAATGAAGAAGAGGATAAACGAATCGAAGTAGAGCAAGAAGATTTGATCACTTCACCGTTTATTGAAGAGACTCCACCAATTGAAGAATCAAAGAAAAAGCGTGGAGAAAAAATCGTTGAATCGTTAGAGAGTGAAGCGCAAGCACCTCCTATGCAATTTTCAAATGTAGAAAATAAAGATTACAAGCTTCCTTCACTTGATATATTAAAATTTCCAAAGAATAAGCAAGTTACAAATGAAAATGCGGAAATTTATGAGAATGCTCGTAAATTAGAACGTACATTCCAAAGTTTCGGAGTGAAAGCGAAAGTAACAAAAGTGCATAGAGGTCCTGCAGTTACAAAATATGAAGTGTATCCTGATATGGGGGTAAAGGTAAGCAAAATTGTCAGTTTAAGTGATGATTTAGCCCTTGCATTAGCTGCAAAGGACATTCGTATTGAGGCGCCAATTCCCGGGAAATCAGCTGTAGGGATCGAAGTTCCGAACTCAGAAGTTTCGATGGTAACGCTGAGGGAAGTTCTTGATTCTAAGGCTAACAATCATCCGGAAGAGAAGTTGTTAATTGGTCTTGGCCGAGATATTACAGGTGAAGCTGTATTAGCCCGTTTAAATAAAATGCCCCATTTACTCGTAGCTGGTGCGACAGGGAGCGGGAAAAGTGTATGTATTAACGGTATTATTGTTAGTATTTTAATGCGTGCAAAACCACATGAAGTAAAATTAATGATGATTGACCCGAAAATGGTAGAGTTAAATGTATATAACGGTGTGCCTCATTTGTTAACACCAGTTGTAACTGATCCGAAAAAAGCATCGCAAGCATTGAAAAAAGTTGTGAGTGAGATGGAACGTCGTTATGAATTGTTTGCTCATAGTGGTACACGTAACATTGAAGGATACAACGATTATATAAAAGAGCATAATAGTCAATCAGAAGCGAAACAACCCGAATTACCGTATATTGTAGTAATTGTGGACGAGTTAGCAGATTTAATGATGGTTGCTTCGTCTGATGTAGAGGATGCGATTATGCGTCTAGCGCAAATGGCTCGTGCTGCTGGTATTCATTTAATTATTGCAACGCAACGTCCGTCAGTTGACGTTATTACGGGTGTTATTAAAGCGAATATTCCATCACGTATTGCATTCGCTGTATCTTCTCAAACAGATTCTCGTACAATTCTTGACGGTGGTGGTGCAGAGAAGCTACTAGGTCGTGGCGACATGCTGTTTATACCAATTGGTGCATCGAAACCTGTACGTGTACAAGGTGCATTTTTATCAGATGATGAAGTTGAGAGAGTTGTAGAATATGTTATTGGACAGCAAAAAGCACAATATCAAGAAGATATGATTCCGCAAGATGTTCCTGATACGAAGCAGGAAGTAGAAGATGAATTATATGATGAAGCGGTTCAACTTGTAGTGGAAATGCAAACAGCATCTGTTTCTATGCTACAACGTAGGTTTAGAGTAGGTTATACGCGAGCTGCTCGTCTAATTGATGCAATGGAAATGAATGGTGTAGTAGGTCCATATGAAGGTAGTAAACCGAGAGAAGTACTCATTAATGATGTACAAGAAAAAAGTTCTTAAAAAAAGCCTAATTGTTTTTACAATTAGGCTTTTTTATATAGTGTTTTTGTTATATACTATACTCAGCAATAAAGAAAGGGCTTACATTTAGAGGGTATCTTTAGAATACGAATACTTTGAGTATGTTTTATGTAAATGTTCGATATTTAATGTAGAAAAATGTTGGATTTTGTTGACACGTATGAGAGCAAGTGGTAAGATTACTTCGAAAAGAATCACTGCCTCATATAATCTTGGAGATAAGGTCCATAAGTTTCTACCTGGCAACCATGAATTGCTAGACTATGAGGGGAAAAGTGTGTAACAAAGGATGTAAAGGATCTTTGTGCCGAACTTTTTCTCGAAATGAGGAATGTTTATGGTGCAAAGTTTTTTTTATACAGTAAAGAGTGAAAATTTCATTTTAAAAAATTATTATTATTTATTCGACAATTGCGCTTATTTTTAGTGGTTAGTCATTTGTACTATGTTGTAAGTTGAAAAAAGAGAAAAGAAGTCTTACATCAGAGGTCGAATAATTGAAATGCGGGGGAGTCTTATGTCAGTAAAATCCGATAGTCGTCACCTATATTTACGGGTGATTGATCACATCAAAGAAAAAATTAAAGATGGGGCTTATAAAGAACGACAAAAGTTACCATCAGAGTTTGATTTAGCGAAAGAACTTGGCGTAAGTAGAGCGACTTTAAGGGAAGCGTTACGTATTTTAGAAGAAGAAAATGTTGTCATTCGTAGACATGGTGTAGGGACATTTGTAAATGCAAAGCCATTATTTTCTTCTGGAATAGAACAACTTTCTAGTATTACAGATATGATTTCTAGTGTGGGGAAAACACCAGGAACGATCTTTTTATCATCATCTACTACAACTTTAACAGAAGAGGAAAAAGAGAAGTTTAATAGTGAAGATGGTTTCAATGCAGTGATGATTGAACGCGTGCGTACAGCAGATGGGGAACCTGTTGTATATTGTATCGATAAACTTGCAAAAGAAATATTGCCAGATTTATCGGGTTACAATGAGGAGTCATTATTAACGGTGATACATAATAACACGCATAAGCGCATAACATATGCGGTTGCTCATATTGAGCCAATTGGCTATCACCCTAAAATCTCACCGATTTTAGAATGTGAGCCTGAAACAGCACTGCTTGTATTAAAACAAATGCACTATGATCAAAATGATGAGCCAATCTTATATTCTATCAATTACTTTAGAGCTGATAAGTTTAGCTTCCACGTATTAAGAAAGCGTATGTAGGTAAGTTCCTTTTTAGGGAGGTGACAGCAAGAAGTAAGGAACAGCAGCGAAAGAATAAAAAAATATATATCATTTTTGGAGGGGTTTCTAGTATGAAGAAAAAAGCAGGTCTTTTATTATCATTAACATTAGCAGCAAGTACAGTTTTAGGTGCATGTGGTAACTCGGATAAGGCAAGCAGTGACAAGAAAGACACGAAAGACTTCAAGGTCGGTATGGTAACGGATGTTGGGGGCGTTGATGACAAATCGTTCAACCAATCGTCTTGGGAAGGACTAAAAAAGTTTGGTAAAGATAACGGATTAAAGGAAAAGACAAATTATCGTTACCTACAGTCTGAAAAAGAAGCGGATTATATTCCAAACTTAAAGAAATTTTCAAAAGATAAGTATGATTTATCTTTCGGAATTGGTTATAAATTAGAAGGTGCAATTAAAGAAGTAGCAAAAGAATCTCCAAAACAACAATTTGCAATCGTTGATACTGTAGTAGATGCACCAAACGTAACGAGCATTACATTTAAAGATCATGAAGGATCATTCCTTGTAGGTGCGGTAGCAGCTATGTCAACAAAATCGAATAAAGTAGGATTTGTTGGTGGGATGAAGAGTGATTTAATTAGTAAATTCGAAAATGGATTTAAAGCGGGTGCAAAAGCAGTAAATCCAAACATTGAAATCGTATCTGAATATGCAGAAGCATTCGATAAACCTGAAAAAGGTACAGTTCTTGCATCAGCAATGTATGGTCAAGGCGTAGACGTAATTTATCATGCTGCTGGTGGTACAGGTAACGGTGTATTCACTGAAGCGAAAAACCGTAAGAAAAAAGGTGAAAATGTTTGGGTAATCGGTGTTGACCGTGATCAAAACCAAGAAGGTATGCCTGAAAACGTAACATTAACTTCAATGGTAAAACGTGTAGATATCGCTGTTGAAAAAGTAGCGCAAGAAGCGAAAGACGGTAAGTTAAAAGGCGGTAAAGTAGAAGCGTTTGGTTTAAAAGATGACGGTATTGGTATTTCAAAAACAACTGATAACGTGAAAAAAGTTAACCCTGAAATTTTAACAAAAGTAGAAG
This sequence comes from Bacillus sp. CH_48, assembly GCF_038008465.1. NCBI lineage: Bacteria > Bacillati > Bacillota > Bacilli > Caryophanales > Bacillaceae > Bacillus > Bacillus sp. CH_48. The sequence goes on from NZ_JBBOZF010000001.1 coordinate 3,135,273, forward strand.
AATTTGAAAAGAAAATTACAGACGGTGAAATTAAAGTACCGGCTACAGATAAAGAGTATAAAGAATATGAAGCTTCTCTAAAAAAATAAATAGAGAAATAGCAAAGGTTAGTTCATAGAACTAACCTTTGTATGTATAAAACTTCCGAATTGCTTAATAAGTTAATAGTGTAATAGGGAATGTTCCCTGTTAAAAGGAGGAACACAATGGAATACGTAATTGAGATGAATAACATTACGAAAGTATTCCCAGGCATTGTAGCGAATGATGATATTACGCTGCAAGTAAAGCAGGGTGAGATACATGCTTTACTTGGAGAAAATGGTGCAGGGAAATCCACATTGATGAATGTACTATTTGGTTTGTACCAACCAGAACAAGGTGAAATTAAAATTAAAGGAAAGTCTGTAAATATTACCAATCCGAATGTGGCAAATGACCTTGGTATTGGAATGGTTCATCAGCACTTTATGCTTGTTCATAATTTTACAGTTACAGAGAATATTATTCTCGGAAATGAACCGAGGAAAAAAGGGAAAATTGCTGTTGAGGAAGCTGCTAAAGAAATTCAAAAACTGTCTGAACAATACGGTTTAGCTGTAGATCCATATGCGAAAATACAGGATATTTCAGTGGGTATGCAACAGCGTGTTGAGATTTTGAAAACTCTTTACCGCGGTGCAGAAATTTTAATATTTGATGAACCGACAGCTGTGTTAACACCACAAGAAATTCATGAGCTAATTCAAATTATGAAAAAGCTTGTGCAAGAAGGAAAATCTATTGTTCTTATTACACATAAGTTGAAAGAAATTATGGAAGTTTGCGATCGTTGTACGATTATTCGTAAAGGAAAAGGAATTGGAACGGTTGACGTTGCAAATACGGATGAAAATAAACTTGCAGAATTAATGGTCGGACGTCAAGTGAATTTTAAAACAGAAAAAAAAGACGCGAAACCAAAAGAAGAGGTACTTTCAATTGCAAATCTTGTTGTTCACGATGCACGTCAACTACCTGCTGTAAAAGGCCTTGACTTAACTGTTCGTGCGGGGGAAATTGTTGGGATTGCAGGGATTGATGGAAATGGACAAAGTGAATTAATAGAAGCAATTACTGGTTTACGAAAAGTTGAGTCAGGTTCTATTGCAATTAAAGGGAAAGAAATAACAAATTGGCCTGTTAGAAGAATAACAGAAGAAGGAATTGGTCATATTCCAGAAGATCGTCATAAACACGGACTCGTCCTTGATTTTTCTGTTAGAGATAATATAGTTCTGCAAACGTACTATAAGAATCCGTTTTCAAAGAAAGGGATTTTAAATTTCAGCAAAATTACAGAAAAAGCAAAGGCTCTTATTGAACAGTTTGATGTACGTACACCCAGTGAGCAAACTTTAGCACGCGCTCTATCTGGGGGAAATCAACAAAAAGCAATTATTGCACGTGAAGTAGACCGTGATCCAGATTTATTAATCGCAGCACAGCCAACACGTGGTTTAGATGTAGGAGCAATTGAATTTATTCATAAGAGATTAATAGAGCAAAGGGATAAAGGGAAAGGTGTATTACTTTTATCACTAGAGTTAGATGAAATCTTAAATGTTAGCGATCGAATTGCTGTTATTTATGAAGGGAAAATTGTAGCAATAGTTGATGCGAAAGAAACGAATGAACAACAGCTTGGATTGTTAATGGCTGGAGGAACAAAGAAGGAGCAGGTGGGTACAAATGGCTAAAAAACTTTTAACAGAACGAACGATAAATATTTTAGTCCCAGTACTATCCGTTATTTTTGGCTTACTTGTCGGAGCGATTGTAATGTTAGTTAGTGGTTATGATCCAATTGTAGGTTATAGTGCACTTTGGACAGGGATGTTCGGTAGCGCAAGTGCGATTGGTGAAACGCTTCGTACAATGATACCGCTTATTCTTGCTGGTTTATCAGTGGCGTTTGCATTTCGTACAGGTTTATTTAATATCGGGGTAGAGGGTCAATTGCTAGTTGGTTGGCTTGCAGCGGTTTGGTTCGGTTATGCAGTTTCACTACCAGCTTTCCTTCATATTCCATTATCTATTTTATTCGCAGCATTGGTAGGAGGAATTTGGGGCTTCATTCCTGGATATTTAAAAGGAAAGTTTCAAGTTAATGAGGTTATTGTAACAATTATGATGAACTATATCGCATTATATGTAACATATGACATCATTAAGCGCTTTTTACATGAAGGTAATGATAAAACGTATGACATTAAAGAGAGTGCATCACTATCTTCAGACTGGCTTGCTAGCATTACTGATGGTTCGCGTCTTCACTGGGGAATTATTGTAGCAATATTAATCGCTATTTTAATGTGGTTCTTATTAGATCGAACAACTTTAGGCTACGAATTAAAGTCGGTAGGATTTAATCAGCATGCTTCTCAATATGCAGGTATGAAAGTTTCTCGTAATGTAGTATTCTCCATGACAATTGCTGGTGCATTTGCGGGGATTGGTGGAGCGATGGAAGGATTAGGAACATTCCAGAGTATGACCGCGATGTCTTCGTTTACAGGAGTAGGATTTGATGGGATTGCCGTAGCATTACTTGGAGGGAATAATCCGTTTGGTATAATCCTTTCAGCTTTATTATTTGGTGGTTTGAAAAGTGCTTCCCCTCAAATGAACTTTGAGGCAGATGTACCATCAGAGCTTATTAATGTAATTATTGCATGTATCATCTTCTTTGTTGCATGTAGTTATGTGTTAAGATGGGCGCTTACACGCATGAGCAAGGAGGGGAAATAAATGAGCTTTTTAGATATATTAGCCATTCTTGTGACGGGTACGTTATATACATCGGCACCTATCATTTTCACAGCACTAGGTGGAGTATTTAGTGAACGATCGGGTGTTGTAAATATCGGATTAGAAGGACTAATGCTATTTGGTGCATTTATTGGAGTTGTTACAAACTTATTAATGGGTGATACTTGGGGAACGATGACCCCGTGGATTGCGTTATTATTTGCGGCAATTGGTAGTGGATTATTTGCATTACTTCATGCGGTAGCTTCTATTACATTCCGAGCAGATCAAGTTGTAAGTGGTGTAGCAATTAACTTCTTATCCCTTGGTTTAACGGTATTTGCAATTAAGAAGATTTTTGATAAAGGGCAGACTGACTTTATTCAGTATCGTATTGAAAAGATTGATATTCCAGGCCTTTCGGATATTCCGGTTTTAGGGAAAATATTTTTCTCGAATGTACCAATAACGTCGTATATTGCCATTATTTTAGCATTCGTTGTTTGGTATGTTATTTATAAAACACCGTTCGGTCTTCGTCTACGTGCTGTTGGTGAACACCCAATGGCAGCGGATACGATGGGGATTAACGTATATAAAATGCGCTATATTGGAGTCTGTATTTCAGGAGTGTTTGCTGGAATTGGTGGAGCGATTTTTGCAATGTCAATTTCTAATAACTTCTCAGGGGCAACTATTACAGGACAAGGTTTCTTAGCTTTAGCTGCTATGATTTTTGGAAAGTGGAATCCACTAGGCGCACTAGGTGCAGCTCTATTCTTTGGTTTTGCGCAATCTCTTAGTGTAACGGGCGGAACAATTCCTGTATTAGATCAAATTCCAAGTGTTTTATTAACGATATTACCATATGTATTCACAATATTAGCGCTTGTTGGTTTTGTAGGTCGTTCTGAAGCTCCGAAAGCATTAGGAACTCCTTATGAAAAAGGAAAACGATAAGTATTTTATAAGTATAAAAAAGCTCGCACATTAGTGTGGGCTTTTTTACATAGAATATATTTAATACGGAATTTTACTATGTTCCTTACATATTAAAGTTTTTAGAAAGAATCATATGTAAGCATAATAAGGGAGAAAAGTTGATTTTTTATTTCTAAAAACTGTATATTGAAGAGGAATATTCCTATATACGTAAAGGAGGGCTATAAATGAAACTAATGGAACAACAACTACATGAGTTAGGTGGTTTGCGCGTACATATTATTCCGACTGATAAATATAAAACGAATACCTTTGTATTTCGTTTTAAAGCGCCTTTAAATGAGGAGACGGTGACAGAGCGTGCCCTATTGCCATACGTATTGCAAAGTGCCACAGAAAAATTACCTTCTGTAATTCGTCTTCGTCAATATTTAGAAGAATTATACGGGTCTTCTTTAGCGGTAGATGTAAGTAAAAAAGGGGAAGACCATATTATCTCCATTTATGTAGACATTGCAAATGAAGTTTATTTACATGATGCACCACCGTTATTTGAAAAAGCGCTTTCTATGTTGTCTGATATTGTGTTACATCCAGCAACCGAGGGGAACGGTTTCCTATCTTCTATCGTAGAAAGTGAAAAAAGAGCACTGTTACAGAGAATTGAAGCTACTTATGATGATAAAATGCGTTATGCAAACGAGCGTTTAATTGAAGAAATGTGCAAAGTAGAACCGTATCGTTTAAGTGCAAATGGAAAAAAAGAGAGTGTTACGTCTATTACAAATGAAAGTCTGTATCAATATTATCAAAAGGTGTTAGCAGAAGATGAAATGGATCTATATATTATTGGTGATATTTCAACAAACGCCGTTGATCTTGTAAGTAAGTATTTTTCTATTTCAGCTCGTCCAGTGAGAGAAAGAAATGTACTCCTTCATAGACGAAATAATGAAGAAAAAGAAGTTGTTGAAAAACAAGAATTAAAACAAAGTAAATTACACATCGGTTATCGTACATTTGTCACATATAAAGATGAAGATTATTTTGCATTGCAATTGTTCAATGGATTGTTTGGTGGTTTTTCTCATTCGAAGTTATTCGTAAATGTGCGTGAAAAAAATAGTTTAGCGTACTATGCAGCATCGCGCTTTGAAAGTCATAAAGGTTTATTATTTGTTATGTCAGGAATCGAAGCGGAAAATTATGAAAAAGCAGTTGAGATTATTAAAGAACAAATGCTTGCGATGCAAAACGGAGAGTTTTCTGAAGAAGAAATACATCAAACAAAAAGTGTCATCCAAAATCAAATATTAGAGGCGATTGATACACCGCGTGGATTTGTAGAAATGCTATATCATGGTATTATTTCAGATCGTACACGTCCAGTTGAAGAATGGCTTACAGGTATAGAAAGTGTAACAAAAGAAGAAATTGTAAAAGTAGCTAAAAATATTGAACTAGATACAATTTACTTTTTACAAGGAACGGAGGGAGAGTAAATGGAAAAAATTGTTTATGAGCAATTAAAAGAAACACTCTATTATGAAAAACTTCCTAATGGATTAGATGTATATGTTTTACCGAAACAAGGATTTAATAAAACATTTGCGACGTTTACGACGAAATATGGTTCAGTAGATAATACATTTGTACCATTGGGGAAAGAAGAAATGATTCGTGTGCCTGATGGGATTGCACATTTTCTTGAGCATAAATTATTTGAAAAAGAAGATCACGATGCTTTCCAATTGTTTAGTAAACAAGGAGCATCGGCAAATGCTTTTACATCCTTCACACGAACAGCTTACCTTTTTTCATGTACTTCAAACGTAGAACAAAATTTAAATACATTGCTAAACTTCGTGCAAGAGCCTTATTTCTCTGAAAAAACAGTTGAAAAAGAGAAGGGGATTATTGGGCAAGAAATTCAAATGTATCAAGATAACCCAGATTGGCGTTTGTACTTTGGGTTAATTGATAGCTTGTTTGTAAAACACCCAATTAAAATTGATATTGCAGGGACAATCGAATCTATTAGTAAAATTACGAAAGATTTATTATATGAATGTTATGAAACATTTTATCATCCGAGCAATATGTTATTATTTGTTGTGGGTGCAATTGATCCAGAGAAAACAATGGATTTAGTACGTGAAAATCAAGCGGAAAAAGATTATAAAAACCAGCCAGAAATTGTGCGTTCATTTGAAGAGGAACCAAATGAGGTAAATGAAAAGAAAAAAATTATTTCAATGCCTGTGCAAACACCGAAATGTTTAGTTGGTATTAAAGCGACTAATTTAAAAGAAAAGGGGCAAGCGCTTTTAAAACAAGAAATTGCGCTTACGTTACTCTTAGATTATTTATTTGGAAAAAGTTCTGTTCATTACGAAGCTTTATATAATGAAGGACTTATTGATGATTCATTCTCGTATGACTATACAGAAGAAAATAACTTCGGTTTTGCAATGGTTGGTGGTGATACGAAACAACCTGATGAATTGGCAGATCGTTTAAAAGATATTTTATTAAAAACAGATTATGATCAATTAGATGCGGCGGCATTAGAACGAGTGAAGAAAAAGAAAATTGGTGGTTTTTTACGCTCGTTGAATTCACCAGAATATATTGCAAATCAATTTACACGATATGCGTTTAATGAATCTAGTCTATTTGATGCATTGACTGTATTAGAAGGGCTAACCGTTCAAGACTTACAAGAAGTAGCAAAATTATTGTTATCAGAAGAAAAAATGAGTGTTTGTCAGGTGTTACCGAAAAAATAACATTTTAAAGATACCCTCATCTTATCATTGAAAAATTGTAAGATGAGGGTATTATTTAGTTGTGTGAAAATTGAACTTGTAGAGATAAGAGAGGGAATTTATGAAAAAGTATGCGTTAGTAACTGGAGGGAGCGGAGGGATTGGCTCTGCTATTTCGAAACAATTAATTCAAGATGGATATACAGTTTATGTTCATTACAATAACAGTGAAGGAAAGGTATTGGAATTGCAGAAAGCATGGGGAGAAGTTATCCCTGTTCAAGCGAATTTGGCTTCTAGTGATGGAGCAGAGCAATTGTGGGGACAAATTGAACACCCTATTGATGTTATTGTATACGCAGCTGGGAAGAGTATTTTTGGACTAGTAACAGATGTAACAAACGAAGAATTGGGTTATATGGTAGAACTTCAAGTGAAGAACGTATATAAATTACTTTCAATGGCACTTCCGCCTATGATCGGGAGGAGAAGTGGTAATATTGTAATTATTTCATCTATATGGGGACAAATAGGGGCTTCTTGTGAAGTGCTGTATTCAATGGTAAAAGGGGCGCAAAATTCATATGTGAAAGCTTTAGCGAAAGAAGTTTCTTTAAGTGGATTACGTGTGAATGCAGTAGCACCAGGAGCAATTGAAACGGAAATGTTAAGTGTTTTTTCTGAAGAAGATAAAATGGGAATTGCTGAAGATATACCATTAGGTAGAATAGGATTACCAGAAGAAGTAGCAAAAACAGTTTCATTCCTCGTATCACCAGGAGCATCATACATAACTGGACAAATCATCGGAGTGAATGGCGGTTGGCACTGCTAAAAATTTCTTACATAAAAAATGAACAGTTGCACAAATTAAGGATGATTTTATTACTCAATAGTGAGGTGCTTAATTATGTCAGTATTAGATAATTTTGATCAGTGGAAGAGCTTTTTAGGAGATCGTTTAGAGCAAGCGCAAGGAAAAGGTTTAGACGGCGGTGCGGTATCAGATATGGCATTTCGTGTTGGCGACTACCTTGCTAATGAAGTAGAAGGGCGCAATGACCAAGAGAAATTATTAGCTGAGCTTTGGAAAGTTGCTGATGAACAGGAGCAACATACAATTGCAAACTTAATGGTTAAGTTTGTACAACATAAGTAAAAGTAGAGAGGAGATTCTCCTCTCTACTTTTTTTGTATAATAATTACACAGGATAGATTATACATTTAGCTTCCCTATTAAGGTGAAATCATATAATATAGTACGTAGGTGTAAAGTAAGCAAGGGGAGTGATCTTGGATGATTGAATGGTATTTTGAATATGAAATACATAAAAACCGACCTGGCTTGCTTGGTGACGTTTCTTCGTTAATCGGTATGCTCGGCATTAATATTGTCACAATTAATGGTGTAGATAATGCACGACGTGGGTTACTTCTTATGTGTGATAATCAAGAGCAAATCTCTAGACTTGAATCAATTTTAAATACGATGGATAACATAACGGTAACGAAATATCGTCCGCCCAAGCTAAGAGATAAGCTAGCGGTTAGGCATGGTAGGTACATACAACGAGATGCAGATGATAAGAAAACATTTCGATTTGTGCGTGATGAATTAGGCTTACTTGTAGACTTTATGGCAGAAATTATGAAAAAAGAAGGCCATAAACTAATTGGGATACGCGGAATGCCTCGTGTCGGAAAAACAGAATCCATTGTTGCTGCAAGTGTTTGTGCAAATAAAAGGTGGTTATTTGTATCATCTACTCTTATTAAGCAAACTGTTCGTAGTCAATTAATTGAAGATGAGTATAGCGATGACAATATTTTCATCCTAGATGGAATTGTGTCAACGAAGCGTGCCAACGAAAGACATTGGCAGCTCGTTCGTGAAATTATGAGATTGCCTGCAACGAAAGTTGTGGAACATCCTGATGTATTTGTGAGTCAGTCAGAATACACATTGGATGATTTTGATTATATTATCGAGTTGCGTAACGATTATGATGAAGAAATTCAATATAATTTAGTAGATGAAATTGAGCAAGGTACGCAAAATAATTTCTCTATGTTTGACTTTTAAAGAAATATTGAGGTGTTAGTAGTGACGGAATTGGGACAAAAGCTGAAAGAAGCAAGAGAAGCGAAAGGCTTGTCTATTGATCAGCTGCATGAAATTACAAAAATTCAAAAACGCCATCTAGTGGCAATTGAAGAAGGCAATTATGATGTATTGCCAGGAGCTTTTTATGCGCGTGCATTCATTAAACAATACGCAGATGCTGTTGGATTAAATGGAGAGGAACTGCTTGTAGAACATCAGAGTACGATACCACAATCTGAAAGGCGTGAAGTTCCACAAGTATCAACGGGACAAAAAACACAAGAAACAATGCAAAAATCTTCATCATGGCCAGTTGCAGATCACATGCCGAAAATCTTAGTTGCGCTGTTAGTAATCGCGGTTGGAGTCGTAATCTGGTTTGTGTTTCAAGCGTTAACTGGAAAAGATGATGAAAAAGTTCCGAGTGCTCAAAGTGAGAAAATTGAAGTTCAAAAAGCGAAAGATTCTCCGTTAGATACGAAGAAAGCGGAAGAGCCAAAGAAAGAAGAGCCAAAGAAAGAAGAGCCAAAGAAAGAAGAACCAAAGAAAGAGGAGCAGCCAGCACCACCAACTGGACAGCAAGAAGTGAAAGTAGTTGGAACAACTGGTAAGGTATCTACTTTGGAAATTCATAATAATAAAACGTTAGAATTGGAAATTTCAGCGAAGGGTGCAAGTTATGTAGATGTTAAGGATGATGCGGGTAACGAAATTCTAAACACTACAGTACAAAGCGGTCAAACAGAGAAACGCGATGTATCAACATTAAAAGAAGTACGACTTAATATTGGAAGTGCACCGAATGTTGAAATTAAACTGAATGGCCAAGTGCTTGCTTTCCCGTTAGATCCACAAAAAGAATATCACCAAAGATTGGTGATTAAAAACCAAGGGATAGAGCAACCTGCACAATAACAGTCATCGCTTCGATGACTTTTTTTTCGATGAACAAATGTTTTTGATATGATGGAGGAATAGCTGTGAATTTACCAAATAAAATTACAATATCTAGAATCTTCTTAATTCCAATTTTTATGGTAATTATGTTAGCGCCCTTTGATTGGGGTTCATACAAAATTGGTGATGTTGATTTGCCAATTCAACATTTAGTAGGGGCACTTATCTTTATCATTGCTTCAGCTACAGATTGGATTGATGGACATTACGCAAGAAAGTATAATCTTGTAACGAATTTAGGAAAGTTTCTTGACCCATTAGCTGATAAATTACTTGTTTCAGCAGCACTTATTACATTGGTAGAGATGCAATATGTACCGGCTTGGATTGTTATTGTAATTATCAGTCGTGAGTTTGCTGTAACAGGTTTACGTCTTGTACTTGCTGGAACAGGGGAAGTAGTTGCGGCAAATCAGCTAGGGAAAATTAAGACATGGACACAAATTATTGCGATTGCAGCATATTTATTACACGATGTACCTTTAAATTTAATCCATATTCCAGTTGCTGATATCTTCATATGGATTGCATTAATCTTTACTGTTATTTCAGGATGGGATTATTTCTGGAAAAATAGAGCTGCTTTTGTAAACTCAAAATAGAAGTTTATGGGGGAATTAGGATGAATGCTGAGATTATTGCGGTTGGAACTGAATTATTACTTGGACAAATTGCAAATACAAATGCCCAGTTTTTATCTGAAAAGTTAGCTTCAATTGGAATTAACGTGTACTATCATACTGTTGTTGGTGATAATAATAAGCGACTGCAAAAGGCGATTGAAGCTGCGGAAGAACGTGCTGATATACTTATTTTTACAGGTGGATTAGGACCGACAAAAGATGATTTAACGAAAGAAACGATAGCGGCTAGTTTAGATGAAGCGCTTGTGTATGATGAAAAGGCATTAGCCTTAATAAGTAATTACTTTAAGCGTACAGGCCGTGAATTTACGGAGAATAATAAAAAGCAAGCGCTAGTCTTAAATGGAGCAACAGTATTTGCAAATGACCACGGTATGGCGCCTGGTATGGGGGTAAATAAGAACGGAAAAGTTTATATTTTATTACCAGGGCCGCCAAAAGAAATGAAACCAATGTATGTAAGTTACGTGGAGCCTTTTTTACGTAATTTTACAACAGGAGAAAACATTTATTCCCGTGTGCTTCGTTTCTTCGGTATCGGGGAGTCCCAATTAGAGGTGAAAGTTCAAGATTTAATTGATGGACAAACAAACCCAACAATCGCCCCGCTAGCAAATGATGGAGAAGTGACATTACGTTTAACCGCTAAGCATCAAAATGTTAGCGAAGCGGAGAAACTAATTCAACATGTGGAAGATTTGATTTTAGAAAGGGTAGGAGAATTTTTCTACGGATATGACCAAGAATTTTTGCATTATAAGGCAATCGAGTTATTGAAGAGAAAAGGGTTAACTTTAGCATGTGCAGAAAGTTTAACAGGTGGTCTTTTTGGAAATCAAGTAACTGAAAATGCTGGTGTTTCTTCTGTATTTAAAGGCGGTGTCATTTGTTATCATAATGATGTGAAGCAACATGTATTGCGTGTGCCTGAAGAAGTGTTGCATACTGATGGTGCAGTTAGTAAAGAATGTGCTCGTTATCTTGCTGAAAATGTTAAGGATTTATTAAAAGCGGATATCGGAATTAGTTTCACTGGGGTAGCAGGGCCAGATGCTTCAGAACAGAAAGAGCCAGGAACAGTATTTGTTGGATTGGCGATTAAAGGTGAACAAACTGCAGTTTTTCCTCTTAATTTAAGTGGAAGTCGTCAACAAATTAGAGAACGCTCGACAAAATATGGATTTTATCATTTATATAAAAAGCTAGAAGAGATATAAGTTTCTTCTAGCTTTTTTTATAGTTAAATTACGTATTTATGTAATGGAAAATAAAAAAACGAATAAATGTTCGATTTTTGTTGGCAAATTGAATTGAAAATAGGTATAATAAGATTAGCAATTCAGTTAAGGAGGAATTTTGAATGAGTGATCGTCAAGCGGCATTAGATATGGCGTTAAAACAAATAGAGAAGCAATTTGGTAAAGGTTCAATTATGAAATTAGGAGAACAAGCGGAACGTAGAATTTCTACAATTTCAAGTGGTTCTTTAGCACTTGATGTGGCATTAGGGGTAGGCGGATACCCACGTGGCCGTATTATCGAAATTTACGGACCTGAAAGTTCAGGTAAAACGACAGTTTCATTACATGCAATTGCAGAAGTACAACGTCAAGGTGGACAAGCAGCATTCATCGATGCGGAGCACGCAATGGATCCTGTATATGCACAAAAATTAGGCGTTAACATAGATGAATTACTATTATCACAGCCTGATACAGGGGAGCAAGGATTAGAAATCGCGGAAGCTCTTGTACGAAGTGGTGCGGTTGACATTATCGTAATTGACTCTGTAGCAGCTCTTGTACCGAAAGCAGAGATTGAAGGCGACATGGGTGACTCACACGTAGGTTTACAAGCACGTTTAATGTCACAAGCACTTCGTAAGCTTTCAGGAGCAATCAACAAATCAAAAACAATTGCAATCTTTATTAACCAAATTCGTGAAAAAGTTGGGGTTATGTTCGGAAACCCAGAAACAACTCCAGGTGGTCGTGCGTTGAAATTCTATTCAACTGTCCGTCTTGAAGTGCGTCGTGCGGAGCAATTAAAGCAAGGTAACGACATCGTTGGTAATAAAACAAAAGTAAAAGTAGTGAAAAATAAAGTAGCGCCACCATTCCGTGTTGCTGAAGTTGATATTATGTACGGAGAAGGTATTTCAAGAGAGGGTGAAATCTTGGATATGGCTTCTGAGCTTGATATCGTTCAAAAGAGCGGTGCTTGGTATTCTTATAATGAAGAACGTTTAGGACAAGGTCGTGAAAATTCGAAGCAATTCTTAAAAGAGAATACGGACTTAAGAGAGGAAATTGCCTTCTTTGTTCGTGATCATCACGGAATTGGTGAAGATTCTGGTGTGGAAGACACGGAAGATGCAACTCTTCAAGATTAAAAAATAAAAGACACGGGTCCCGTGTCTTTTATTTTTTTACCTTCTATTAAAGGGGTATCTATCGTAGTGGTTAAAATATTTTTTTGACTCAAATGGGATGTGTAAAGAGGAATATTCATACGTTTTAAGGGAATAAAATGGTATTTACTAAGGTTTTCCAGGATAGTATGCTATCAATTTTTCAAATTCAGATAACATTAAGGACTGAAGGTAAAGAAAGTAAAAGTAGACAACGCTTGACAATGAAAATTACGATAGATACAATGAGAATGTATATTTTTTCTTATATACGATATACTCTTCTCAAGAAGAGAAGTAATATTCGGAGTAAGGTTTAAATCTTACCGAAATAATAATATGACATTTTAATTGTGAAATGAAGAAAGTCCCTTAAAAAAGCGGGACGACGGTCTTTGCTGTATATTGTAATTTAATGTACATGCCGACAGTCTTTTTTCATTCATAGCAAGGGGAGGTGAAATCATGAGTAGTACAGTTTGGATACTCATCTCCATTTTGCTTGCAACAACAGTCGGTGCAGTTGTTGGCTTTTTTGTTCGAAAGTCTATTGCTGAAGCGAAGATTAATGGTGCGGCTAATGAAGCGAAACGTATTTTAGACGAAGCGAATCGTGAGGCTGAAGCACTTAAGAAAGAAGCGCTTTTAGAAGCAAAGGATGAAATTCATACACTTCGTACAGAAGCTGAATTAGAAATTCGTGACCGTAGAAGCGAATTACAAAAACAAGAAAATCGTTTAATGCAAAAAGAAGAGAACCTTGATCGTAAAGACGAAACGCTCGATAAACGCGAGCAGCAGTTAGAGAAGAAAGAGGAATCTCTTGTAGCGAGACAACAACAGATTGAAGAGTTGGAAAGCAAAGTGGGAGAGTTAGTTCAAAAGCAACAAACAGAATTAGAGCGCATTTCCAATCTGACACGCGAACAAGCGAAAGCAATTATTCTTGGTAAAGTAGAAAATGAAGTTTCTCATGAAATCGCTGTTATGGTAAAAGAAAGTGAAGTTCGCGCGAAAGAAGAAGCGGATAAGAAAGCAAAAGAGATTTTATCTCTTGCAATGCAAAGATGTGCAGCTGATCATGTTGCTGAAACAACCGTTTCGGTTGTAAATCTTCCAAATGACGAAATGAAGGGACGTATTATCGGGCGTGAAGGTCGTAATATTCGTACGTTAGAAACGTTAACGGGTATTGACTTAATTATCGATGATACACCAGAGGCGGTAATTCTTTCTGGATTCGATCCAATTCGTCGTGAAACAGCTCGTATCGCTCTTGATAAACTAGTACAGGACGGACGTATTCACCCAGCGCGTATTGAAGAGATGGTCGAAAAATCAAGACGTGAAGTGGACGAGTATATTCGCGAAGTCGGAGAGCAAACAACGTTTGAAGTGGGTGTTCACGGATTACACCCAGATTTAATTAAAATTTTAGGTCGTTTAAAATACCGTACAAGTTATGGACAAAACGTCTTAAAACACTCTATGGAAGTTGCATATTTAACTGGACTTATGGCAGCAGAGCTTGGTGAGGATGAAAAACTAGCAAGACGTGCTGGTCTATTACATGATATCGGAAAAGCGATTGACCATGAAGTAGAAGGTAGCCACGTTGAAATTGGTGTTGAACTCGCAACGAAATATAAAGAGCATCCTGTAGTTATAAACAGTATCGCATCTCACCATGGTGACACAGAACCAACTTCTATCATTGCAGTTTTAGTTGCAGCAGCAGATGCTTTATCAGCTGCAAGACCGGGAGCTCGTAGTGAAACGCTTGAAAACTACATTCGTCGTCTTGAAAAGTTAGAAGAGATTTCAGAGTCTTATGAAGGCGTTGAAAAATCATTTGCAATTCAAGCAGGACGTGAAGTTCGTATTTTGGTAAAACCAGATACAATCGATGACTTAGAAGCTCATCGTTTAGCTCGTGATATCCGAAAACGTATTGAAAATGAACTGGATTACCCAGGACATATTAAAGTAACTGTTATTCGTGAAACACGTGCAGTGGAATACGCAAAATAAAGTGGTGAAACACCACTTTATTTTTTTGTGTTGGAATTGGATAAAATAAAGACAGTTATTTAGCATAAAAGTGAAACAAACTTATAATAAACATATTATAAGGAATTTACTTGATGCTATAGCAATAAAAAATGCAGTACATAGAAAGGGTAAGACATATGAGAATATTATTTGTTGGGGATGTAGTAGGATCTCCTGGTAGAGGTATGATTCAACAGTACGTACCGGCATTAAAGAAAAAATATACACCTACAGTAACAATCATTAATGGAGAAAACGCAGCAGGTGGCCGTGGGATTACAGAAAAAATATATCGAAACTTTTTAGAGTGTGGGGCACAAGCAGTTACACTTGGAAACCATGCTTGGGATAATCGTGAAGTATTTGAATTCATCGATGATGCAAAATATCTTGCAAGACCAGCTAACTTCCCAGAAGGAACTCCAGGAAAAGGACTTATCTTTGTGAACTGTAATGGAACAGAAGTTGCAGTTATTAACTTACAGGGGCGTACTTTCCTTCCTCCGATTGATTGTCCATTCCGTAAAGTGGATGAATTAATTAATATTGCGAAAAAACGTACGAATATTATCTTTATTGATTTCCATGCGGAGACTACAAGTGAAAAACAAGCGCTAGGTTGGTATGTAGATGGACGTGCTACAGCAGTAGTAGGTACGCATACGCATGTCCCTACAGCGGATAACCGTATTTTACCAAGCGGAACGGCATATATTACAGATGTTGGGATGACAGGGCCATATGATGGAATTTTAGGTATGGACCGAGAAGCAGTATTGAAGAAGTTTTTAACGAACTTACCGGTACGATTTGAAGTAACAAGTGGTAGAACGCAATTAAGTGCAGTGTTAATTGATGTGGATCCAAATACAGGAAAAGCAAAGAAAATTGAGCGCATTTTAATTAATGACGATCAACCATTTTTTGAGTAAATTTCCGTTAAATTTTAGATAAGTTATTATATTTTAATTTTTTAGAAAAATTACGAAAATTTAGCAGGAATACGCGCCATTCCTCGTGAATATAAGTTAAAGTGAAATAATTGCTAATACTTTTTAAAGAAACGAGGAGGAAACGCGGAATGGAAATATTAAAAGTTAAAGCAACGTCGGTCCCTAATTCTGTAGCTGGTGCACTTGCAGGTGTTATTCGCGAACGCGGAACAGCAGAAATTCAAGCTATTGGTGCAGGTGCATTAAACCAAGCGGTAAAGGCAGTAGCAATTGCAAGAGGGTTTGTAGCGCCTAGTGGTTTGGACCTAATTTGTATCCCAGCGTTTACAGATATTATGATTGATGGCGAAGAGCGTACAGCAATAAAATTAATTGTAGAACCTCGTTAAGTTTAAACAACCTGTTTGCAGTATGCAAACAGGTTGTTTTTATAATGGAGGAATGAAAATGAAAATTTTTGATGCTCATTGTGATGTGCTCTTTCAGTTATGGAGTGCAAAGGGAAAAAAGAATTTTAAAAACGATCCGCAATTACATATTACATTTCAACAGTTAAAGGAAAGACAAGGAAGTATACAATGTTTTGCAATATATGTGCCAGAAACAGTGACGTATGAAAAACGATTTGAAGCGGCATTACAAATGATAGATATTTTTTATAATGAAATTCTATCGCTACCAGGTGTGAGATTTATCCGAACGAAAGAGGATATAAATAGATTAAAACAAGACGAGGTTGGCGCGCTATTAACGTTAGAAGGGTGCGAAGCAATTGGCAAAGAAGCGATGAAATTACGTTTGTTTTATCGGTTAGGTGTACGTTCTTTCGGATTAACATGGAACTATGCGAATTTGTTAGCTGATGGGGCGCTAGAGACGCGTGGAGCAGGTTTAACTACTGTTGGTAGACAAGTTGTACAAGAGTTGAATACTTTGCAATTATGGACGGATCTATCACATTTAAATGAGAGAAGTTTTTGGGATGTGATAGAAATTGCAAATAACCCAATTGCATCCCACTCAAATTGTTATAAACTGTGTGAGCATCCACGCAATTTAAATGACGAACAAATTAAAGCGCTTATACAGAGAAATAGCATAATCGGTGTTACTTTTGTACCGCAGTTTCTAACAAGTGAAAGACAAGCAAATATAACAGATATAGTAAAACATATCGAATATATTTGCTCGCTAGGTGGAGAAAACAATATAGGGTTTGGTTCAGATTTTGATGGGATTGTAGATACGGTTGTCAATGTATCTGCCTACGGAGATTATGAAAATGTCATGAATGAGCTTTATAAATACTATGCTGCATCTACTGTAGAAAGATTTTTATATGATAATTTTGTTGAACATATGAGTTTTTAAGTTTTTGGTTTAAAATTCAGAATAATTAAAATTAACTCATTTGATTTTATTGCTTTTTTTAAGACCTAATACTAGAATGAAAAACAAAATAGCTTTATACTAAAGATTCAGGGAAATCAGAAGAGGCATAATTTGCGTCCGTTGTAGTTTATTTGCATAAAAAATGCTAAACTATTACTGTAAAAAAATACACTACAATGAATGCAGCCAAAAGGGGTGTAGGAGATGATTAGTCAACTTTCATGGAAAGTTGGAGGCCAACAAGGTGAAGGAATTGAAAGTACAGGAGAAATCTTCTGTATTGCATTAAACCGATTAGGATATTACCTATACGGTTACCGCCACTTCTCATCACGTATAAAAGGCGGCCATACAAATAATAAAATTCGTGTAAGTACAACAGAAGTACGAGCGATCTCAGATGATTTAGATATTTTAATTGCTTTTGACCAAGAAACAATTGATTTTAACTTCCACGAACTACGTCCAGGTGGAATTGTAGTTGCGGATGCGAAATTTAATCCAACAATACCTGATAATACAGATGTAAATCTATATGTGATACCGTTTACAGATATTGCTTCAGAATTAGGCACATCATTAATGAAAAACATGGTTGCTGTTGGAGCATCAAGTGCAGTATTAGGATTAGACGAAACAGCTTATTTAGATGTTGTTGAAGAAATCTTTGGTCGTAAAGGAGAGCAAGTCGTTCAAAAGAATATGAACGCAATTAAACGCGGCTCTCAATATATGAAAGAATTACTAGGTGAGAAAGTAAACATGATGCAGCTTGAAAAAGCTGATGGTAAAAAACGCATGTTTATGATTGGAAACGACGCAATCGCATTTGGTGCGGTAGCTGGTGGTGCTCGTTTTATGTCAGCATACCCAATCACACCTGCATCAGAAATTATGGAATACTTAATTAAAAAATTACCGAAAGTCGGCGGAACAGTAATCCAAACTGAGGATGAAATCGCAGCTTGTACAATGGCAATCGGTGCAAACTATGCTGGTGTTCGTACATTAACTGCATCTGCTGGTCCTGGTCTTTCATTAATGATGGAAGCAATCGGTTTAGCAGGTATTACAGAAACTCCATTAGTAATTGTTGATACACAACGTGGTGGTCCAAGTACGGGATTACCAACGAAACAAGAACAGTCTGACTTAATGGCGATGATTTACGGTACGCATGGTGAAATTCCAAAAATCGTAATGGCGCCAAGTACAGTTGAAGAAG
Source organism: Bacillus sp. CH_48 (assembly GCF_038008465.1). Classification (NCBI taxonomy): domain Bacteria; kingdom Bacillati; phylum Bacillota; class Bacilli; order Caryophanales; family Bacillaceae; genus Bacillus; species Bacillus sp. CH_48. The sequence goes on from NZ_JBBOZF010000001.1 coordinate 3,153,510, forward strand.
CTTTCTATGACATTGTAGAAGCATTTAACTTATCTGAAGAATATCAAGTTCCTGTTATTTTCTTAACAGATTTACAGCTTTCGTTAGGAAAACAAACAGTAGAACCACTTAAATTAGATAAAGTGGAAATTCGTCGTGGTAAGCTTGATTTAGAAGCGGAATTACCAGAACGTGAAAATAAAGCATACTTCAAGCGTTATGAAGTAACTGAAGACGGCGTTTCACCGCGTGTTTTACCTGGTATGAAAAATGGTGTTCACCATGTTACAGGTGTAGAACATGATGAAACTGGAAAACCATCGGAATCAGCAATAAACCGTAAAGATCAAATGGACAAACGTTTCCGTAAAATGGAGAACTTGAAGTTTAATACCCCTGTTTATAAAAATGTTAAGCATGAAGAAGCAGACGTATTGCTTGTTGGATTTAACTCAACTCGTGGTGCGATCGAAGAGGCAATGACGCGTTTAGAACAAGAGGGTATGAAAGTAAACCATGCTCATGTACGTTTAATTCACCCGTTCCCAACAGCTGAAATCGATCCACTTGTGAAAAAGGCGAAGCGTGTTGTAGTAGTAGAAAACAATGCAACAGGTCAGCTTGCTAACATTATGAAAATGAATCTTGGTAATGGTGAGAAAATTTCTAGTCTTTTAAAATATGATGGAAACCCATTCTTGCCGAAAGAGATTTACAACGAATGCAAAAAAGGGGTTGTATTAAATGGCAACATTTAAGGACTTTCGTAACAGTGTAAAGCCAAACTGGTGCCCAGGTTGCGGAGACTTCTCAGTGCAAGCTGCAATTCAACGTGCGGCAGCTAACGTTGGTTTAAATCCAGATGAACTTGCTGTTATTTCTGGTATTGGCTGTTCAGGCCGTATTTCAGGTTATATTAATTCATATGGTGTGCATAGTATTCATGGTCGTGCCCTTCCGATTGCACAAGGTGTAAAAATGGCAAATCGTGATTTAACAGTCATCGCTTCAGGTGGTGATGGTGATGGATTTGCGATTGGTATGGGACATACAATCCATTCTATTCGTCGTAATATCGATATTACGTACATCGTAATGGATAACCAAATTTACGGATTAACAAAAGGGCAAACTTCACCACGTAGTGAAGCTGGATTTAAAACGAAAAGCACACCGCAAGGTTCAATTGAACCATCACTAAATGTAATGGAAATGGCTTTAACAGCTGGTGCGACATTTGTGGCGCAAAGCTTTTCGAGTGATTTAAAAGAATTAACACAAATTATTGAAGCTGGTATTAACCATAAAGGATTTTCATTAATTAACGTATTTAGCCCATGTGTTACTTACAATAAAGTAAATACCTACGATTGGTTTAAAGAGAATTTAACGAAACTAAGCACAGTAGAGGGATATGATCCATCTAATCGCATGATGGCTATGCAAACTTTAATGGAAAATAACGGTTTAGTAACAGGTTTAATTTATCAAAATACTAAGCAACCATCATATCAAGAACTTGTTAAAGGCTATAGTGAAGAGCCTTTAGTGAAATCTGATTTAAATATGGATCAGAAAATGTTTGATGAGCTTGTTGCTGAATTTATGTAATATAAGAAGAGGAGGTTGCCATGTGGCAACCTTTTTTTATTAGAAAAATATAGGGTAGTCTTATTTACTTAGAAAATTCAGAATGGTAAAATAATATATAAATCGTTGTATGAAAATGGCAAGTTCATTGCTTATGAAATGTAAGATAATAAAGGGCCTCTGTATTGTTAAAATTGGCGAAACAGGTCATACTATGGTAATGTTTATAGGGATAAAGCAATATGCTTTTGGGTAGGACAACAAGAAATAATAAAAAGGGAATGTCTATTTGCGTGGGGAAGACTTCATTCTTATGAATGATTAGATTGATTACTCAAGTTTCAAAGGACAAGTTATCTCTCAAGCTATCTAACCATTTTTGAGGTGAGTCTAGGCGCATTAAAATGGACTATAGAGTGTGTATAGTTAAGGGTGAAAGGAGATTACCGATGAACGAGCAACAACGATTAGCAAGTCAACAAGCAAATTCCTCTACGAAAAAAGAAGAGAAAGATTATAGTAAATACTTTGAAAGTGTATATCAACCACCTTCCTTAAAGGATGCGAAAAAGCGAGGGAAAGAAGAAGTTAAAATTGAACGGGATTTTGGCTTACCTGAAGAGTTTCGCAATTTTGGTACAGGAAGAAAGTTCTATATTCGTACATATGGTTGTCAAATGAATGAGCATGATACGGAAGTAATGGCAGGTATTTTCACAACGCTTGGATATGAACCAACTTTTTCGACTGAGGATGCAGATGTAGTTTTATTAAATACTTGTGCAATTCGTGAAAATGCTGAAAATAAAGTGTTTGGTGAACTAGGCCATTTAAAGTCACTAAAGCGAAGAAATCCGGACCTTTTAATTGGTGTATGTGGTTGTATGTCTCAAGAAGAATCTGTTGTAAATAAAATTATGCAAAAAAATCAGCATGTAGATATGGTATTTGGAACGCATAATATTCATAGATTACCGTACATTCTAAAAGATGCGATGTTCTCGAAAGAGACGGTAGTTGAAGTATGGTCAAAGGAAGGCGACGTAATTGAAAACCTTCCGAAAGTACGTCGTGGTGATATTAAAGCTTGGGTAAATATTATGTATGGCTGTGATAAGTTCTGTACGTATTGTATTGTACCGTATACGCGCGGAAAAGAGCGGAGCAGACGTCCAGAAGATATTATCCAAGAGATTCGTCATTTAGCTGCGAATGGTTATAAAGAAATTACATTACTTGGACAGAACGTAAATGCATATGGTAAAGACTTTGAAGATGTAGAATACGGTCTTGGTGATTTAATGGACGAACTTCGTAAAGTTGATATTGCCCGTATTCGTTTTACAACGAGCCATCCACGTGATTTCGATGATCACTTAATTGAAGTGCTTGGCAAAGGTGGCAACTTAGTAGAACATATCCATTTACCAGTTCAATCTGGAAGTACAGATATGCTGAAAATTATGGCGCGTAAATATTCACGTGAGCATTATTTAGAACTTGTAAGAAAAATTAAAGAAGCAATTCCAGATGCAGTATTAACAACAGATATTATCGTTGGTTTCCCAAATGAAACAGATGAGCAATTTGAAGAAACGATGTCGTTATATCGTGAAGTAGGATTTGATACTGCCTTTACATTTATTTATTCTCCTCGCGAAGGTACACCAGCTGCAAAAATGAAAGATAATGTACCTATGGAAGTGAAGAAAGAACGTCTTCAACGCTTAAATACACTAGTAAATACGTTGGCAATTGAAAAGAATAGTCGTTACAAAGGTCAAATTGTAGAAGTGTTAGTTGATGGGGAAAGTAAAAATAATCCGGAAGTACTTGCAGGTTATACTCGCACGAATAAACTTGTAAACTTCGTCGCTTCAAAATCTTTAATTGGTCAGCTTGTGAAAGTAAAAGTAACGGAAGCAAAAACTTGGTCTCTTAACGGGGAATTAGTTGAAGAGCCGATTGAGGTGAAATAATAGATGAAAGTATATTCGAAAGATGACATTGTTGAACAAGCAAAAGAATTAGCAAAAATGATTTCTGAAACAGAAGAAGTTGATTTTTTTAAGAAAGCAGAGGCGCAAATTCATAAAAATGAAAATGTAAAGCGCGCAATCGATGAAATTAAAGCACTGCAAAAACAAGCAGTAAACTTGCAGCATTACGGGAAGTGGGAAGCTTTAAAAAAGGTAGAAGCTGAAATTGATGCATTGCAAGATAAGTTAGACAGTATTCCAGTCGTACAAGAATTTAAATCTTCACAAACATATGTAAATGACTTATTACAGTTAGTTGCTAGTACAATTTCTAACAACGTAACAGATGAAATATTAATTTCAACTGGTGGCGATGTACTTAAGGGTGAAACTGGCGCAGCGGTAGAAAGTAAAAAAGGAAATTGTGGTTGTTAAAGAGATGTCATATTGACATCTCTTTTTTTTAGTTGATTAAACGTAAGTTCTTCTCAAAAAAAGAATGACACATTCCGCTATTGTCACGCATATGATTAAGTGAATAGTGATTGAGGAGGGTTACGAATGTCCGAATTTAGAGAGATTATTACAAAAGCAGTGGTTGGAAAAGGACGTAAGTATACAAAGTCAACGCATACATGTGAATCGAATAATGAACCAACAAGTATTTTAGGGTGCTGGGTAATTAACCACTCGTACGAAGCAAGAAAGAATGGGAAGCATGTGGAAATTGAAGGTTTCTATGATGTGAACACTTGGTATTCATTTGATGGAAATACAAAGACTGAAGTTGTAACAGAACGCGTGAACTACACGGACGAAGTAAGCATTGGTTATCGTGATAAAAACTTTTCTGGTGACGATTTAGAAATTATTGCTCGTGTTATTCAGCCACCAAATTGTTTAGAAGCGCTTGTATCACCAAACGGTAATAAAATTGTTGTAACTGTAGAACGTGAATTTGTAACAGAAGTAGTTGGAGAAACGAAAATTTGTGTAAGTGTAAATCCTGAAGGCTGCGTAGAATCAGATGATGATTTCCAAATTGCTGATGATGAATTTGAAGAATTAGATCCGAACTTTATCGTTGATGCAGAAGAAGAGTAATAGAAAGCTAGGGAGAAGTTCTTCCTAGCTTTTTACTTTACATAAGTGGCGCTGAATGAACATGATTCTTTATGAAATATGTTATAATGAAGATAGACTCCTGAAATAGGAGATATGGATGTCCGTGAAATGTGACATATATGAAAATTGATTACTATGTAAGAATTATGGAGGAAAAGTATGACGCAATATACCCCTATGATACAGCAATATTTAAAGGTTAAGGCAGACTATCAAGATGCCTTTTTATTTTTCCGATTAGGCGATTTTTATGAAATGTTCTTTGAAGATGCCGTTAAAGCAGCTCATGAACTTGAGATTACATTAACGAGCCGAGATGGTGGCAGTAGTGATCGTATACCGATGTGCGGTGTACCGCATCATGCAGCTAAAAACTATATTGAACAACTTGTTGAAAAAGGATATAAAGTTGCTGTTTGTGAGCAAGTGGAAGATCCAAAAACAGCTAAAGGTGTAGTGCGCCGTGAAGTAGTACAACTAATTACGCCAGGAACGATGATGGAAGGGCGTACAATTGATGAGAAAGAAAACAACTTCTTAGCCGCATTAACACATTTTGAAGATGGATCATATGCTTTAGCTTGTAATGATTTAACGACTGGACAAAATACAGTAACGTTGTTAACTGGTTCAGTAGAAGATATTTTATTGGAAGTGTATGCAACTGGTTCAAAAGAAATTGTTGTAGATTCTTCATTTTCTAAAGATGAATTAAATAAATTAACTGAAACGTTAAAAATGACAATTTCATATGAAGATGCAACGGCAATTCCTGAAGGATTAGAACATCTTGTGAAAAATGTTTCGCAAGCAAAGTTAATTAAAGCAATTGGACGCTTATTTAACTATTTGATAAGAACGCAAAAACGTTCATTAGATCATTTACAGCCTGTAGAAATTTATTATACGAATCAATTTATGAAAATTGATGTGCATTCAAAGCGAAATTTAGAGCTGACAGAAACACTTCGAACGAAAGAAAAAACAGGATCATTATTATGGCTATTGGATAAAACAAAAACAGCTATGGGTGGTCGTATGTTAAAACAGTGGATGGAACGTCCACTTATTCAGAAAGAAAAAGTTGAAGAGCGTTTAGAAATGGTTGAAACATTTGTAAATGATTACTTCTTACGTGAAGATTTAAAAGAAAAACTAAAAGAAGTATATGATTTAGAACGTTTAGCAGGAAAAGTTGCATTTGGTAATGTCAATGCAAGGGACTTATTACAGTTAAGACGATCTTTACTTCAAGTACCAGCTATTTTAGAAGCGATTAGTTTGTTAGATAATGCTTATGCAGCAAGGTTAATTCAAGGAGCGGATCCATGTGAGAGCTTAACTGAATTACTAGGAAGAAGTATTCAAGAAAACCCACCGCTTTCTATTAAAGATGGAGATATTATTAAAGACGGTTATAATGACAAGCTTGATCAATATCGTTACGTTAGTAAAAACGGAAAAACGTGGATCGCTGAGCTTGAAAAACGAGAGCGTGATATTACAGGAGTTAAATCGTTAAAAATCGGGTACAACCGTATTTTCGGCTACTACATTGAAGTGACGAAGGCGAATCTTGCAGCACTTCCAGAAGGCCGCTACGAACGAAAACAAACGCTTGCTAATGCTGAACGTTTCATTACAGATGAACTGAAAGAAAAAGAAACGTTAATTTTAGAAGCAGAAGAAAAAATTGTACAGCTAGAATACGATTTATTTACAGCACTTCGTGAAGAAGTAAAAGTATTTATTCCGAAATTACAACATTTAGCAAAAGTAATTAGTGAATTAGACGTACTGCAAAGTTTCGCGACAGTTAGTGAAGAAGAACAGTTTGTAAAACCTGTACTAACAACGAAGCGTGAAATCTTTATTAAAGATGGTCGTCATCCTGTCGTTGAAAAAGTATTGAACGGAAAATTGTATGTACCGAATGATTGTATTATGCCAGAGAAGATGGATGTCTTTTTAATTACAGGACCGAACATGTCTGGTAAAAGTACGTATATGAGACAGTTAGCACTTGTAACGGTTATGTCACAAATTGGTTGTTTCGTACCAGCGACAGAAGCAGTATTACCTGTATTTGACCAAATCTTTACGAGAATTGGTGCAGCAGATGATTTGATTTCAGGTCAAAGTACATTTATGGTCGAAATGTTAGAAGCGAAAAATGCAATTGCAAACGCATCAGAAAGAAGTTTAATTTTATTTGATGAAATTGGACGAGGTACATCTACGTATGATGGCATGGCACTTGCACAGGCAATCATTGAACATATTCATGACCAAATTGGGGCAAAAACGTTATTTTCTACACATTATCATGAATTGACTGTGTTAGAAGAGAGTTTAGATCAACTGAAAAATGTACACGTTTCAGCAATTGAAGAGAATGGTAAAGTAGTATTCCTTCATAAAATTCAAGATGGAGCAGCAGATAAAAGTTACGGAATCCACGTTGCGCAACTTGCAGAGCTTCCAGATAGCTTAATTGCCCGCGCGAAAGAAGTGTTAGCACAACTAGAAGGACAAGAAGAAATTATTATTCCAAAGCGTGTAGAAGTGAAAGTGCAGGAGCAAGAAGTTATTCCAGAACCTGTAGTTGTAAAAGAAGAGCCAGTAGAAGTACTAGAGGCGAAAGTAGAGACTGAGGAAGAATCACAACTATCTTTCTTTGGAGGAGAACAGTCTTCGAAGAAACAAGACAAGCTTGCGTTAGATCAAAAAGAAACAGCAGTACTGGCGCAAATTAAAAAAATTGATTTACTTGATATGACGCCTTTAGAAGCGATGAACGAACTGTATCGCTTACAGAAAAAGTTAAAGAAAGGATGAGTAAGTAGATGGGGAAAATTCGCAAACTCGATGACCAACTCTCTAACTTAATTGCGGCAGGAGAAGTAGTAGAGCGTCCTGCTTCAGTCGTAAAAGAACTTGTGGAAAATTCTATCGATGCGAATAGTACATCTATTGAAATCCACTTAGAAGAAGCTGGTTTATCGAAAATTCGCATCATTGATAATGGAGATGGCATTGCAGAAGAAGATTGCATCGTAGCTTTTGAACGACATGCGACAAGTAAAATTAAAGATGAAAACGATCTGTTTCGCATCAGAACACTCGGTTTCCGTGGTGAGGCATTGCCGAGTATCGCCTCAGTTAGTGAATTAGAATTAATCACTAGCACAGGTGATGCACCTGGTACACACCTTATTATTAAAGGTGGAGACATTATAAAGCAAGAGAAAACCGCGAGCCGAAAAGGAACAGATATTACAGTACAAAACTTATTCTTTAATACACCAGCGCGTCTTAAATATATGAAAACCATTCATACAGAGCTTGGTAATATTACAGATATTGTGTATCGTATTGCAATGTCACATCCAGAAGTATCGTTAAAGCTGTTTCATAATGAAAAGAAATTGCTTCATACGTCAGGTAATGGTGATGTAAGACAAGTACTTGCATCGATTTACAGCATTCAAGTTGCGAAGAAACTTGTTCCGATTGAAGCTGAATCTTTAGATTTCACAATTACAGGCTATGTAACATTACCAGAAGTAACGAGAGCATCTCGAAATTATATGTCAACAATCGTAAATGGCCGTTACGTTCGAAACTTTGTATTAATGAAAGCAATTCAGCAAGGATATCATACATTACTGCCAGTCGGACGATATCCAATCGGATTTTTATCGATTGAAATGGATCCAATGCTTGTTGACGTTAACGTACATCCTGCAAAATTAGAAGTTCGTTTTAGTAAAGAACAAGAATTGCTAAAGCTTATCGAAGAAACATTGCAAGCTGCATTTAAAAAAATACAGCTCATTCCAGATGCAGGCGTAACAACGAAGAAAAAAGAAAAAGACGAGAGTGTGCAAGAACAGTTCCAGTTTGAGCATGCGAAGCCGAAAGAACCATCCATGCCGGACATTGTTTTACCAACTGGCATGGATGAAAAACAAGAAGAACCGCTGCCTGTGAAACAGCCAGCACAACTGTGGCAACCGCCGAAACAAGAATGGCAACCACCACAGTCGCTCGTAAGAGAAGAACAAAGTTGGCAGCCATCTACTAGACCGATAATGGAAGAACCAATTCGAGAAGAAAAATCGTGGGACAGTAATGAAGAGGACTTTGAATTAGAGGAATTGGAAGAAGAAGTTCAGGAAATCAAAGAGATTGAAATGAACGGTAATGACTTACCGCCACTTTATCCAATTGGACAAATGCATGGAACATATATTTTCGCTCAAAATGATAAAGGCTTATATATGATTGATCAACATGCTGCGCAGGAACGTATCAACTATGAATATTTCCGTGATAAAGTAGGAAGGGTAGCGCAAGAAGTACAAGAACTGCTTGTACCGTACCGTATCGATTTATCTCTTACTGAATTTTTACGTGTTGAAGAGCAACTAGAAGAACTGAAAAAAGTCGGTCTATTCTTGGAGCAATTTGGCCATCAATCCTTTATCGTCCGCTCGCACCCAACGTGGTTCCCGAAAGGACAAGAAACAGAAATTATCGATGAAATGATGGAGCAAGTTGTTAAACTAAAAAAAGTTGATATTAAGAAATTACGTGAAGAAGCAGCCATCATGATGAGCTGTAAAGCATCTATTAAAGCAAATCAATATTTAACGAACGATCAAATATTTGCTTTGCTGGAAGAACTACGTACAACAACAAACCCGTATACATGCCCGCACGGAAGACCGATTCTTGTGCATCATTCTACTTATGAGTTGGAGAAGATGTTTAAGAGGGTTATGTAGAGTGAATGTCAAAAAGGAAAAATTAATTAGACTAGGGAAAAATTAATTAGACTAGAGAAAAATCAAAAAGAAATAATTTATTTTTGTTATTATTTTGGAAAAGTTATGAGCTGAGAAAACGAAGCGATTGAAATAAGTCGCTTCGTTTTTATTAATTTTTTAGGTTCTAATGTAAGTAGGTATTGTCGTCAAGGAAAGAAAAGGAAATACCTCGAAACGAAAAAAGCTGAATTCTCATAAGTAAATGTGAAAATAGTTAATTTTGGATATCCCAACTTTATAGGAACTATACATGATTTTTTAAATCACTTTTTTACTTCTAAGGCGTATCAAGAATTATATCCAAATAAAAAAGCGTTATTAGATGAAGAGGAGATGTATAAAGAAAAATTCGCTGAAATTTTCAGTGAATATAGTTCCTCTTTTGCCCCTACGACTCGAATAAAAGAAACATATTTAGAATTTTTAAATGATGGTAGCCTAGAGTTAATAGGCGAGTGCAATGAGTGGTGTCGAGAAGAGGTGGTTAATACCTTTAGGGATTTGTTAGAAATGGGGATATTTAGGCATAATGATACTATATCATTTTCAAATTGGTATATAAAAAAGTACGAACATCGTATTAAGAACGCATTTGGAAAACGGTTTTTGTGGGCATTTATTGATGAAACACAAGATACAAGTGAGATACAATATGATTTATTAATGAGAATATTTAATAATGGATTAACAATACTACAAAAATTTGGAGATCCATATCAAGCGCTGTATACAATGTTTGGAAAAGGGGAAGATGCTTGGGTACCATCTAGAGAAACGATACCGCAACTTGAATTATCATATAGTACACGTTTTGGTGAGAGCATCGCAAAAGTTTTAAGGACTACTTGTATTGAAAAATATGAAGTACTAAGAGGAAATCCTAATAAAAAATCATTTAAACCGTACCTATTATTATATAACTCTAAAAATAATGTTATAAATGAGTACTTAAATTTAGTAAAGAGTTTATCAGATACTAATACAGAGTTTAAGTGGAGTACCAAAAAAATAGGAGCAGTAGGTTTAATGCATGATGAAGTGAAAAATTATTATACTAGGTATAAAAGAAACAGTGATGTAAAGCCAAAAACAGAAACGATAATTAAAAATTTTTATGAGATAGTAATGAAAGGGTTACTAATGTATGTGAAGCATACAAATGATCGGTTACCGAAGGGAAAATCAGCATATTCTCTTAATTACTTTAATAATTTATTGAGACAAGAAAAGTTTATAGATATAAAGTCTAAGATAGCGGTGTGTATAAAAGAAATTTATGGTGCTGAGGGAGTTGTAAACGAGGATATTAAGGAAGAAATCGTTAAAATATATAAAAGAATTATTGAATTAGAAGAGATGATACTTAATAATGAAGATTTATTAAATCATTGTACAGAACGTGTATGTAATAGAATTGAGAGGAATTATATTAGTTATAAGCGAGGACAACAGCTCATCCAAAATGACCAGATGTTAGATATAGAATTGGTAGAACAAGATATTTGCTTTGGAACAGTTCATTCCGTTAAAGGTGAGACTCATAAAGCAACACTTCTTTTAGAATCAAAGATAAGGAAAGGGGATTTTAATAATCCAGACATATTCTATGATTTTACGGAGATTTTTGACTTTTTAATTGGAAATTATCGTAATTATGAAACTGAATCTGGATATTTACCTGAGGTAATTAGGGATGCACTAAAAACAGCTTATGTAGCGTTAAGTAGGCCGACACATTTAGCTGTGGTGGCTATAAATAAGATGAATTTAGGAGATTCAGTAGATGAAAAAAGGGGAATGGCTATTGAAGCTGGATGGGAAGTTATAGATGTTAATTAAAATTCTAAGAATATTTGTAAGTGACAAATATTAAAATGAAATAGGTATTCTTCTCAACGTGTAAAATGAAAATATAATTGTTTAATTTTGATTTAGGATAATTCACTATAATAAAAAATATAACAATAATGTTGTTTGAAAATCTAAGTTTTATTCCAAGATGAAAATTCACTTAATAATCTTTTAACCTTAGATTCTAATAAAAAATACTCCATTCTAGAAACATATAATAATACGAAAGATAGATTACCTGATAAAATTTATCCTTTTGCTTGAGATCCATTTGGTAATCTTTTATGCTTCGATTATCGAGATACCAGTGATTCACCATCAATCGTATTCTGGGATCATGAGGAAGAAGACATAGAGGAAGCAATATATCCTGTTTGTCCAGCATTTACAGAATTGCTTGATAGTCTATATGAATTTGATGATGAAGAATAAAGGATGAGTTATACCATAGCTTATCCTTTATATTTTTATCATTTATTGGTTTTAATAAAAAGCACCCGACATCTTTCGAACAGCAAAAATCGGGAAAGATTCTCTTATTTCATACATAATATTTTTGAAGGGAGGGGTAACGTAGTATTTAAACCTATACGTTCACGCAAGATTACATGTATTTAGTACTATAAATCTGCAAAAATTTAGTTTAGAATAAAATATCCATCAAATTATTCTTAATTAATAGATTCATGAGAAATAACATATTCTATTTTAATAATTATATCACATTCACTTATACAAAAAACAAGAAACTTCTTATAATTAAGGAGCTTCTTGTTTTTAACTTTAGACAAAGCAAATTTATATCAGTTTTAAATAATTAACACAATTATAGATGTTAGAGCAATAGCATCTATCTACTTAGTAGTATTGGGATTTTCCCATTGGATTCCTTTTGCTTATCTTGCCAGCTTTTCAATGATTGGAGCTTTAGCAGATAAATCACCACTTGCCATATTACTCATAAAATCCGCACCATAAATAGTAACGGTATCCCCAACTTGAATATCCTCAAGTACTTTAGAAGAAACAACAGCAGTAACAGACAGGCCCTCACTAGAAATTTGGATTGTTTCCTTTGTTTTATTGATTACACTTCCAGTGTGCATTTTATATTGTTTTTCTAGAACGTTTTCTTCATTTTCTTTTTGAACAATTACATATTTAGCTGTAGCTGGATCACCTGGTATTGAGCCTATAAAAACAGGAGCATAAACGGTAACGGTATCCCCAATTTGAATATTTTTTAGTACCTCAGGGGAAGAAACGATAGCGTATACACTTGACTTTTCACCAGAAACCACCAATCCGTCTTCTGTTTTTTCAGTTACTTTACCTGAACGTTTTTGGTGTTGATCTAGAACATGTTGTTCTTTTTTATCGACTTCTGATGCAGACCTCGATTTATCTACACTTGTATTAGCAGTCACTGTCTTACTTGCCAACTTTTCGATGATTGGAGCTTTAGCAGATAAATCACCGCTTGCCATATTACTCATAAAGGATGCCCCATAAATAGTAATGGTATCTCCAATATTTATATCTTGTAAGACTTCAGAAGAGACGGTAGCTCTAACCGTCGAACCTTCACTAGAAATTTCAATAGTGTCCTTTGTTTTATTGATTACACTTCCAGTGTGCATTTTATATTGCTTTTTTAGAACGTTTTCTTCATTTTCTTTTTGAACAATTGCATATTTAGCTGTAGCTGGATCACCTGGTATTGAGCCTATAAACATAGGAGCATAAATGGTAACAGTATCCCCAATCTGAATATCTTTAAGTACCTCAGGGGAAGAAACGATAGCGTATACGCTTGAGTTTTTACCAGAAACCACTAATCCGTCTTCTGTTTTTTCAATTACTTTACCAGAAAGTTTTTGATGTTGATTCAGAGCATTTTGTTCTTTTTTATCGACTTCTGATATAGATTTCGATTTATCTACACTTGTATTAGCAATCACTGTCTTACTTGCCAACTTTTCAATGATTGGAGCTTTAGCAGATAAATCACCACTTGCCATATTACTCATAAAGGATGCCCCATAAATAGTAACGGTATCCCCAACTTGAATATCCTCAAGCACTTCAGAAGAAACAGCAGCAGTAACAGTCAGGCCTTCATTAGAAATTTGGATTGTGTCCTTCTTTTTATTGATTACACTTCCAGTGTGCATTTTATATTGTTTTTTTAGAACGTTTTCTTCATTTTCTTTTTGAACAATTGCATATTTAGCTGTAGCTGGATCACCTGGTATTGAGCCTATAAACATAGGAGCATAAACGGTAACGGTATCCCCAATCTGAATATCTTTAAGTACCTCAGGGGAAGAAACGATAGCGTATACACTTGAATTTTTACCAGAAACAACCAATCCGTCATTCGTTTTTTCAATTACTTTGCCTGAAAGTTTTTGGTGCTGATTTAGAAGAGTATTAGTACTTGTATAGTCTTTTTCTTTTAATTCACTATTCATATCTCTTGACAGCATATCAGTTTTAGCAGTAAGTTGAGCGGCTTCAGCGCGTGTTATAGACCTATTTGGTTGCCAGCCATTATCCGTACCATTGGAAATATTTAAGTCAATTAAAATATTGGCATACTTTTCTCCCCAATGTCCTTTTAAATCCTCAAATTTACCTTGGTCATTATTACTTGCTGTACTTTGTAGTTTATAAGCATTTACTAGCATCGTTGCCATGGCAGCGCGAGTTACTTTACCGGATGGATTGAAAAGGCCATTCCCTTCTCCTTTAACAATGCCAGCTTTTTCAGCTGCAGCAATATAGGGAGCGCCCCAGTGGTCTTGAGAGTCTGTAAAAGAAGGTTTGGCTTTTGGATCGATTTCTATTCCTAAAGCTTTTGTTATAATTGTTGCAGCGGAAGCTCGATCTAACGTAACGTTTGAGCCAAAAGTTCCATCTGGATAACCAATTATGACTTGTTTATCCACTAAATAGTTTACAGATTGCTCTGCCCACTTGGGAACATCAGGAAATTTGTGAGTATCCGCTAAAATATTAGAAGAATAAGATAATATAGCTCCTGCAAGGATACCTGTTGTAATTAATTTGCGCTTCATAAAAATACACACCTCTACCAATCTATTGTATTACCAAATTGAGATTTTTTATTTTTATATTTATATGTTTGTGATGATGCTGACATCTATTCAATTTGGTGTAACGATTATAGTTACTTATATGCATGAGTGTCAATGAATAACTTTTACAAAAATGTTTAATATTAACATGAAAAATCAGTATAAATTAATTTTATTTACTGAAAATTAATAAGGTGTTGACGTATTAATGTATACTTAACTATAATTAATCGTGATTAATTGAGATTGATTTTCAAGTTTGTATACTAGTTTAACAAGTATACAAAAACTAACTTGAATTTAATTAAAAAAATTGAATATAAACTTATATTTGTTCATTGACACTTATATACAGGCGGCTAAAATCGTTGAACCAAATGTATGTTATGCTTAAAAATTTTTAAACGATACATATTGATAGAAAATGATAGAAAATCTTTTCTCTATATACTCTGTTGGGGAAAGAACCTTTATTTATGCAACTCCTTATATATATTGTCCATTAACAATATAGTTTATTATTAAATAAGCTCACCAACATTTATTGCAATTTTTTATTACTAATTCTTAATAAAGGAATAATGTAAATTAAATGCATGAAAATGGATAGAAATTAAGATTTAGAAGGAGAATATTTTATGAAATCCAAGTTAATTGCTACAGGAATTATTGCAGGAAGTCTACTATCCTACTCATCTAATATATTTGCAGATACTCACAAATTTCCTGATGTTCCCAAGTGGGCAGAGCAATCTGTAAACTATTTAGTGGATAAACAAGTCATAATTGGTTATCCAGATGGAACTTTTGGTTCACATGATTCATTAGACAGAGCTTCCGCTACGAAAATTATGACAAAAGTATTAGGTATACAAATTGACTTTGATGCAAAACCATCCTTTACAGATGCACAAAGCCATTGGGCTACCCCTTATATCGCTGCAGCTGAAAAAGCTGGCATTGTTAAAGGCGAAGGGAATGGCCTTTTCAATCCATCCGGTAAAGTAACTCGCGCTGCCATGGCGACGATGCTAGTAAATGCTTATAAATTACAAGGTACAGCAAATAATAATGACCAAGGTAAATTTGAGGATTTAAAAGGGCATTGGGGAGAAAAGTATGCCAATATTTTAATTGACTTAAATATTTCCAATGGTACTGATAATGGTTGGCAACCAAATAGGTCTATAACACGCGCCGAGGCCGCTCAACTTACTGCTAAAACAGATATGTTACAACAAAATCAAAATAATGGTTTAAAAGACAAAGAAATCATTACTGCTACTTCGTATGAGGATTTAAATTTAACAGTGGCTTCGAAAATTACAGCCCAAGAGATTGATAGTTTTATTGCAAAATACCATTCAGATAGTCCGTTAGTTGGACATGGGCAAGACTTTATTAATGCGCAAAATCAATACGGTGTCAATGCACAGTATTTAGCAGCACATGCAATTTTAGAGTCTGGATATGGAAAATCAGAAATCGCATATCGAAAACACAATTTATTTGGGTTACGCGCGTATGATAAGGATCCGTTTAAATATGCAAAATATTTACCAACCTACGGTGACAGTATTGCTTATAATGCCAATTATGTACGAGAAAGATATTTAGAAGAAGATGGCATGCATTATAATGGACCAACATTAGCTGGTATGAACGTAAAATATGCATCAGACAAAGGCTGGGCTGGAAAAATTGCAAATATTATGGAACGTATTAAACCTTTCCGTGGGGAAGACTATACATCTGCAAAAAAATTACCAAAAAATCCTGAAACATTAGATGTTGAAGCGTTATCTAATAACATTCTATATAACATGTATGAAGATGGGACAACAGCAAATGTTGTATCAACAGCTGCTTATTACCATGTACCGTATCCATTTAGCTTAAAAATTAAAAGTAAATCAGATGTAGCAGTCGAGGAAAATAAAGTTGGTACAGTAACTCGTGGAACAAACATCTTTATTTATCGTGAAGATCCAAATGGATGGGTGGAATTCTCTTTTGACACTACTGGAGAAAAATACTGGACATTAAAAAGTAAATTAAGTATGTAATTAGAAAGGTCTCTTTCACTACTCATAATCGTTTAGATTTAAATGACATATAATTATGAGACAAGTTTTTTACTTTTTTAAATATAGTTATGTACACAAAAAAGTTAGAGAATTATTTTCTCTAACTTTTATGCGCTAGTACTTGAAATTAAAAAGATGGTGGGGTTACTCCAAATATAACAGTGACTTTGTGTAAAGAAGTGTTTTCCCATTTATGTTTTACGTATGGTGGGATTTTAACACTATCACCTGGGTTAAGAAGTAAAACCTCATCATTTAGATATAGTTTTACTTGTCCTTCCATAACAAATGCTATTTCTTCACCTTTATGTGCCATAGGCTCCATAGAAGAAGCGGTTTGAGGTAACAGATTCATTAAAGCTAATTCCAGTGATCCATCTAAATTAGGTGATAATAACTCATACGAAACATTGCCGCTTTCAGGGAAAGTTATTTTTTTTCTTTGATTAGCTCTTACAACTAATTCTTCTGTAATGGTATCTTCTAAGAAAAAATTAAATAAAGCAATATTTAATGCTGCAGAAATTAGTTTTAGTGTTTGTAAGGATGGATTCGTGATTCCTTTCTCAATCTGACTTAACATGGAAGGTGTTATATCAGCTAATTCAGCTAACCGTTTACTAGTTAATCCAGCACCTTTTCTAAATACCATAATTTTTTCACCGATATTAATATTGTTCATATGCGTAATCCCCTTTAAATAAGTAAATAAAATTAAAATTAATGTTATTCACTTATACTAAACATGTTGTTAATATACTTAATTATAATAAAGTATGATTAATTTTCAAGCACCTGCATAGTTGTGAGAATAGTAAATAAGACGAGAAATGATTGATACTTATTTTTCCATGTGAACTATTAAGTATGATGACCTGATTATATGATTGAATTTCTGTATAAGATTTTGGGATTGACAATAATGCAATAGCGGATGGACTGGCACTTGGAATAGCATCTGGGTTTGTAGGGGAAGCAATGGAACCATTTTTATGTGGGGCATATACAGTTGGTGATAATCATTTATATAAACTATTAAAAAAAATAGTGGGTAAAGAGGTTATTTAGCTAGAACCAACAATATTAGCAGGAATGATTAGACCTATTAAATTGCATAAAGTGGGGGGAGAGGCTCTTTACAAAATAATGATTTAAAACATAAATTGAATCAAGGTACACAAATTGTATAGAGAGCAGGAGGAAGTGTGATTCCAAAAAAAGTAATGGAAGAAAATACAAGCAAACAGATTCTCAGTTAATTAAAAAGAAGTTCTAATAAATAAATAAATAAATAAATAAATGACAACATATGAGTAAACACCAATGCTTTATTATAAAATTTTTTAGGAAGTGAAAACATTATGAAATCAGCTTTAACTAACATTATAATCTCCTTGATTCTTGCAGTAGGAGGGGTCATTTCGCTTTTGTTTAATTTAATGGGAGGTCAAGATTGGATCTGGGATTGGGTAGGGTTATTACTGGCATATCTATCTTTGGGCATTTTAATAGGCTTATATAATAAAACTGTGGATCACAAAACAGTACCTAGAATATTAAAAAGAATTTTGTTTATTTCCTTTAATGCTACAGTATTAGGAATAATAATAGGGATAACATGCCAACTATTAGGAAAGGCGAATCTTACTATAATGATGTATTATTGGTTGATAATGTTATTACTACATTTCATTACTATAATAACATTAGTTATCCTAGTATTTGTACATCAAAATAGTCAAAATTACAGCCTGTTATATACATTTATTGTAATTTTAAACATTTTCCTTACCCTAGGACCAGTATTATATCCTTTGGTTCTAACTATCATAGGAAATGGCATGAATGCTAGTGCAGGACACTAATTTTTACCTATATAGATTATTAAAATAAGTAATCCAAAATTGACATTGGTTAAGTTAAAGAACTTTATAAGCTAATAGGATAATATAACTAAACAACATAAAGTGAAATAATAGGATAGAAAGAAGATTATAATATGAAAATTAAGCTTAAGAAAAAAAGAATTATAAGTGTATTGTTGGCTATTACATTAGTAGCAATAGGGTATTACATGTTTCAATCTATTACGAATCCTAAGCTGGTAAATGCGAAAGAGGCAAATAGTGTTCAACAAGTGAGCAGTCTACCTAAAAATGAATTGAAAAAATCGATACCTAATCGTTTTGATGGTAAAGAAAGAAAAGTTGCATATTTAACTTTTGATGATGGACCAGGAAAATATACAGCTAATCTATTAGATGTATTAAAGAAAAATGATGTGAAAGCAACATTCTTTTTAATTGGCGATAATGTGAAAAGGTTCCCAGATTTAGTGAAACGAGAGCATGTAGAGAACCATTATGTGGGTATGCATAGTATGACACATAATTTTAAAAAGTTATACACCAATCAGGAATATGTTAAGGAAATGAAAGAGGATCAATCTTTAATTAGAAATGTTATTGGAAACTCCCCGAAATTAACACGCCCACCATATGGATCAATGCCTGGATTAAATGAATCACTTCGAAATGAAGTGGTCGGAAATAATTTAAAAGTATGGGATTGGACAATTGACTCTCTAGATTGGAAATATAATAAACTACCTGTGGATGTAGCGGCCGCAAAAATTGTTCAAAATGTCTTAGCAGGTGCGACGTCTTCAAAGGAAATTGTTTTAATGCACGATATTCATCCACAATCTGTTGCGGCTGTTCCAGCAATTATAAAAGGATTAAAAGAAAAAGGGTATGAATTTGAAGCTTATGATGAGAACAATCATTTCCCAATAAACTTCTGGCATGATAATCGTATATAAAAAGATATGTATTAGTTAAAAGAAAATCAGAATAGAATAAGCAATTCATATAGGGTTTAAATATTTGTAAGAGCGTGTTTAGATAAATAGATGAAAACACGCTCTTTTTACCCAACTATTTTTTATTTTAGATTTAAGTATAGACTTTCTTATGTTAGAAAACTTTATCTGATTCTTTTAATGGATATAAATAATTAAAAGTCTTTTATTTTTAC
This sequence comes from Bacillus sp. CH_48, assembly GCF_038008465.1. Classification (NCBI taxonomy): domain Bacteria; kingdom Bacillati; phylum Bacillota; class Bacilli; order Caryophanales; family Bacillaceae; genus Bacillus; species Bacillus sp. CH_48. The sequence goes on from NZ_JBBOZF010000001.1 coordinate 3,173,090, forward strand.
GCACATAATTATTTAATCATTATATAACAATGGAGTGAATTTAATTGTCATTTTTAAAAAACAGTAAAATTGGCACAACACTAAACGCAATGGTAGTTATAGCAAGTGTCTCTTGTATCATATTATCTATACTAGGATTTTGGGGCCTTAAAAAAGGGGAGCATGCTTCTACTACTATGTATGAAGATAGTTTATTACCAATCCAGTGGATAGGAGCTATAGAGTCTAATTTTTATCTGATCAATATGAATGTAAAAGAAACGATCCTATCAAAAGATGAAAAACGAATAAAGGAGCTTTTAAATGAAATAGATGTAGCTCGTACAGAAACTGATCAGTTATTAAAGAAGTTTGAGACTAGAGTTAGTTCTAGTAGAGAAAGGGAATTGTATAACACATTTTATACAATATTTAAAGAATTAAGAACACAACTGAAAAACGTGCAAGATTTGGGACAATCTAATAATGATGAAGCATATGCTTATTACCTAAAAGAGGTTGACCCTAATATGAAAAAGTCAATTCAGGCTATTCGTGAACTTATCCAATTTAATAATAATAATGCAGATCAATTACAAAAAAATAATACTGACAGTGCAACAAATACCATGATGCTATTTGTTAGTATCTCTATTATAGCAATTGCAATTGTTATTTTTATTGGCTATATCATTAAAAGTGCGATTAAACAACCAATTGTACTATTAGAAAGAGATATGGAGCGAGTATCTGAAGGTGACTTAACGATACGTACTACCTATAAATCAAATAATGAATTGGGAAGCATTGTGAAGTCTTTTAATAGTATGCTGGATAACTTACAACAATTAATTGGAGAAGTAAAAATCACAACGCAAGAGGTCATTTCTTCTACCAATGGAATGTTGCAAGATACTACACGAGCATCTCATATATCAAGAGAGGTAGTTCAAACTATATTCGAGGTTGATAAAAAAATAGAAGGACAAGTTACTAGTATTCAAGAAAGCTCTTCATCAATGGAAGAAATTGCGACTGGAGTTCAAACAGTAGCTGAATCTTCAGCAACGGTTACAGAAGTGGCTGTCACAACAACAGAACAAGTCAATTCTGGTAGTGAAGTGATAAAACAATCTATACTTCAAATGAATAGTATTCATGAGGTTGTTGAAGAAACTTCTAAAGTAATTGAGAGGCTTGTTACACGTACGCAACAAATAGATAAAGCTCTGGATGCAATCACTAATATTGCTGAACAAACAAACCTACTTGCCTTAAACGCATCAATTGAAGCTGCACGTGCTGGAGAAAACGGAAAAGGATTTGCAGTAGTGGCAGCGGAAGTTGGAAATTTAGCTGAGCAGTCTAAAACATCTGCATATGAAATCAATCATTTAATACAAGCCATTCAAAAAGATACAAAAGATACAGTTGCTGCAATGCAAAAAGGCCAACAAAAAGCTTCAGAAGGAAAAGAAACAGCTAATAAAGCAGATCAAGCATTCTCATCTATTATGTTGGCTATTAATAAAATCACTAGTCAAATTCAAGAAGTATCTGCAGCGACAGAAGAAATGTCTGCGGGTACAGAAGAAGTCAATGCCTCTATGTCGAGTGTTTCTGAAACTGCTACGCAAGTAGCTAAGGAAACAACTCAAACTGTACAGTCTATCCAATCACAAGCAGCATCAATCGAGGAGATATCGAATCAATCTAACAAAATAAAAGAAAAAGTAGAAGCATTGTCAGCATTAGTTTCAAAATTTACTATCGAGAAGCAAGACAAAGAGCAATCAAATATAATGTAAGAACAATAAAAAAGACCATCGTAACTTTGAAGTGAACCCCGAAAACGGGACACCAATCAAAAAACCTAAACCACTTGTTCCCTAAATTCTTTAGGGGATAGGTGGTTTAATTTTTCTTGAATTCGCACACAATTGTAGTAATGAATGTATTCTAGCACAATCTTTCGCACAGTTGTGTTGGATACTTTTGTTATCTTTTGTGAATAGAAAGCTTCACTTTTTAAATGACCAAAGAAGCTTTCCATGACGGCATTATCATGGCAATTTCCTCTCCGGGACATGCTGGTGATCATGCCGTTTTCTTTGGCATACGCTTGAAATTTTTTTGCTGTATAAATGCTTCCTTGATCCGAGTGAAGAAGGACATCTTTTACTTTTCGCCCTCTCATTGCTTGTTTCAATGTTTTCATCGCTAATGTCAGTGTTTGTGATTCGCTGATGACACAACTAATAATTTCACGATTAAAGGCATCCATGATCGTTGATAAATACAAGGTACGCTCTCCAAATAAGAGATACGTCACATCCGTAAACCACTTTTCATTTGGTTTGGATGCATCGAATTGGCGCTCCAATCGATGAGGGGCTACCATTGGTTCCGCACCATTGATATATTTCTTTTTCTTTCGACGCACTTTTGAAAGAATATGATTTTGTCTCATGATTCGTAATACTTTTTTATAATTGACACACAGTCCCATTTTTCGAAGAGTAGCGGTCACTCTTCGATATCCATACCGGAATTTATGCCTAAGACAGACGTCCTTTACTTTTTTTTCTATATCATCTTTCAGATCTTCCGTGCGTTGTAACCAACGATAAAATGTAGAACGGGGTAATTCTAATACGTTACACAAGTCTTTTACCGTTATTTTTGTTTGTACATTTCTCCATAAAGTAACTACAGTTTCTGGTTTCAGCCCCTTTCGATTTCCAGATACTTTCCCCATACAAGTAATTTTGTTTTTAGATGTTTATTTTCTAAACGTAGCTGTTCTAATTCACTGAGCTCTTTTGGTCCTTTTCCATAAGAATATTGTTTTCCTACAGGTTGTTGAAAGCGATACGTTTGATCTGTACGATACCATTTCATCCATGTCTTAATTTGGGAAACATTTTTAATTCCGAGTTTCTCCATAATCGCACGATTTGAATAACCGTCTTTCTTCATTTTAATGACTTTCCACTTTGTTTCTTCTGGGTAATGAACTCTTGTCTTCAAACGAAAAACACCTCCAATGAATTTGCATACTTAGTATGCGAATTCAGGAGGTGTTTTTTTCATGTACCACTATTCGGGTTCACTTCACTTTTATAAAGTACAATGGTTTTTTTATTGAATAGATGTTCTAAAAATTCTTCAGATCATTAAATACAAAAATCACATTAATTTTTGTTTTAATTTAATTGTTAATAGAACAGTAGATGTATTTCTAATAAAGTCCTTTGAAAAATAATATAGTTGTTTAATTCTTATTGAACTAACGGTGCAGGATAGTTGAATAAGGATGATGATATACTTAAGGGGGAATGTACTTTATTTTATAATTTATGAGGTGGAAAATGGACTCTTTAGAATTAAACAAATCTAAATATATTGTCTCTAATATCAAAGAAATTTTGCATAAAAAGCTTATTCTTGATAAACCGTTAACTAAAGATGAAGTAAAAAAATTAAACCTAGTGAATCCCCCTGTATACGAAAATGAGAAGTATCTCATGCAAAAACGGTGGTTTTATAGTATTAATATCGGGGAATGGGAAGATGTGGATATTAATATTCAAGGGAATAATGAAAATCCCGATGTGGAGATCATCGAAATGGCGGAAAAAACATTGAATGAACTCCATCTACATATAAGCTGTGCATTAAAATATTTACAGAAATTCTTCCCTAATCAAGAAATGAAGAACTACTATCTATCCACAATATGTTTTGGAAAGATGGTTAATTTTGACGATTATATATTTTCTGGGTTTAGTTTAGCTTTTATTTATGATGGTCACTTTGAGTTTCAATATAAAGTAAAATTTAAAGACGATGGATGGCCTATTGGTTTTGAAGGTGGGCCACTTTAATAATAGATAATTTTTTCTTATGGAATAAAAATATTAATTAAATTTGTTACAGAATAGATAGGCATCTTATGATGCCTTTTCTTTATAAATAAAAGTAACGTAGTATTTAAACCTATACGTTCACACAAGATTAAATGTATTTAGTTCTGTAAATCTGTAAAATTTTAGTTTGGATTTTCTTGGCCCAATCAAGTACCAAAAATGAAAGTTTAGACTTTCTTGTCTAAATAGTTTAGAGTTTCATGTCCTTATTGTACAAAGACATGAAAGCAGGAACTGATTTTATAGTGTATAATGCTGAATTATCTACAGATACATCTCATGTAGTACCCATTTTCTTGTCTGCATATGGAGACAAGAAAATGGGTACTTCTTTAAAAAGAGACACCAAAGTGGGTACTTTGTAAAAATAGCAAATACTAAATAGATGTGAAGTTGAAATCCAGTTCTATATTAGTAACAAAAATATTCATGAAGGATTTACTTTCTTATCTCATTAGCAGGACATGAGAGTTTAAACTTCTTTTAATTTTTCCCATTCTTATCTTGATAGGTATAGGAAAGGATTCCACAAACACCAAACAAGCTTGACAACAAGAGATTACAAGTGTAATATTCAATTGTGGATTACAAACGTAATCAAAGGAGGGTGTAATTTAAACTAATGAAAGAATTACCTAAAATTTCGGAAGCTGAATTAGAAATAATGAAAGTATTGTGGTCAAACTCTCCACAAACGGCAAATGAAGTCATTGAAGCGTTGGAGGTAAAAATGGATTGGAAACCGAAAACGATTCGAACACTGATTAATCGATTAGTTCACAAAGAAGCAGTGGCTTATCATCAAGATAAAGGGCGTTTGTACTCTTATTATCCTTTGGTATCGCAAGATAGTTATTTACAAGTAGAAACGAAATCTTTACTTAAACGTTTCTATGGTGCAGCATTTAAACCTTTACTTGTAAATTTCTTAAAAGAAGAAAAGCTGTCTTCAGAAGATATTAACGAACTTAAACGTATTCTGGATGAGAAAACTGAGGAAAATCAGAGGAAGGATAGATTATAGTGATAGAAAAATTTATAAATATCTATCTACCTGCTTTTTTTGATTGGATGATTGAGACTTCCATTATGGCTAGTATATTAGTGGGTCTAATCTTGTGTATCAAGGTCTTGTTTAGAAATAAGTTAACTCCACGTTGGCAATATATGCTATGGATCATATTAATTCTAAGACTTGTATTACCTTGGTCGCCAGATAGTTCTTATAGTATCTACTCTGTACTTACTTACAAGAATAATGATGCATTTATTTCTAGCCAAAACCCTGTAGCTAATTTTCTTACAAAAGAACGTATGCAAGAATTAAAAGATATAGACGATACAAAGGTCCTCACAAAAGAAGATACTTATACCTCAAGTTCAACAAAAACTGCTCAGGCAAACAAGACACAAACAGGCATGAATGAAAAGCAGGATGATAAGACGATTTCATTCTATACAATCTTTATGTACATTTGGCTTACTGGCGTTATCCTTCTAAGCGTTGCTACTTTTATAATGAACAGGCGTTTATTACTTTACATAAAAAAACAACCTATTATTACAGACGAGAAGATTGTCCAGATTTTTGAAAAGTGTAAGCAATCTATGTCTATTCAACGGAATATCCCTCTATTTGTATCTGGAAAGGTTTCCAGTCCAACAGTGTTCCGATTTATTCGTCCCAAGTTGTTATTGTCAACTGTACATATGGAGATATTAGATGAACAACAGTTACGATATATTTTTTATCATGAATTAGCTCACATCAAGCGAAGAGATGTTGGTGTGAACTGGCTTATGCATGGCTTACTCATTTTAAATTGGTTTAATCCCATTCTATGGTATGCCTACTCATGTATGCGGGAAGATCAAGAACTAGCATGCGATGCATTAGCTCTTACATGTATAGATTCAGAGGAACAAATTGCGTATGGACATACTATTATTAGTCTATTGGAACACTACTCAAGTTATTATCAAGTACCAAGTATAGCAAATTTTAGTAAAAACAAGAGAGCGTTAAAAAGGAGAATTCTAATGATTAAAAAATTCCAAAAAAAATCATATCGTTGGTCTGCGATAGGGGCTGTGGCAGTGATTGCAGTATCATCTGTATCCTTATTAAACGCCCGTGCTGATCAGCCGACTAACCCTGAGAAACAACAATTAGAAGTGAAAAATAATATGAAAGAATTAAAAACACAAACCGATATTCCTATACAGCAAATTGTAGAAAAAATGATTGGTACAAAAGAACAGGCAAATGCAGAATTTTTTATTTCAGAGGGAGATTATAATACTTTACTTACAGAACTTGGGGTGGCACGAAATCTGTTTACGAAAGAAGAATTTGAACGATTTATTGATTTAGAAACAGTGGCATCTACTTTAGGTAGAAAAGAAAAGTTAGACCCAGAAGAGGAAAAAAAATATGAGAAAAACAGTGAAGAAATTGGACCATTTAGAGATAAAATTTATTCGCATTTTAGATTAACTAAAAAGGAAGCACAGAAATATCTTGATTTTCCAATTAAGACCCCAAGTTATGTGGTAAAAGGGTATAAATTAACTGGACAAGATGTTCAAACACCGATGACTACTGAAAAAATGAATCCCACTATTGTTTCTCAATATCAAAATGAAGATAATGTGTATTTTGTGTACCAAACTGCAGATACTGATCAGGGAGAAAATTTGTCGAACAAAGTAACGGAGTATAATGAAAAGGTAACAAATTATGAATTAGAAGGTGCAAAAATAAGCTTAAAAGAAAGTCTCGATACAGAGGAACACTATAAATTCATGCAAATGATTGTTCCTGCAAAAGGAAAGAATAGCGCTTATCAAGTCATAATTCTTGCAGGTGATTTAAGTAAAGAAGAAACAGAGAAAGTTATGCTGTCCTTTCTAAAATAAAAATAGAGTCTCAGGATCCCGTTCTTGAGGCTATATTTTTTAGCTTAAACGAAACTTATAAGTGGGAAGAGAAATTAGTATAGTCTATATAATAAAAAAGTAAAATGATATTTAGTTTTGCTAGCTTGATTGAGGTGGATAAAAAATAACAATTTAAAACATAAATTGAATCTAGGTAGGTATATTGTATGGAGAACAGGAGGGAGTATGGTTCAAAAAGAAGTAATGGAAGAATACTAGCAAATGGTGATGTATTTTAACACTATCACCTGGATTGAGAAGTAAAACCTCATCATTTAGATATAGTTTTACGTGCCCTTTTATAATAAATGCTATTTCTTCACCTTTATGTGCCACAGGCTCCATAGATGAAGCGGTTTGAGGTAGCAGATTGATTAAAGCCAATTCCAGTGATCCATTGCTCAATCTTACTTAACATGGAAGGCGTTGTATCAGCTATTTCAGCTAAATGTTTACTAGTTAATCCTGCACCTTTTCGAAATGCCATAATTTTTTGAACAACATTAATATTGTTCATATAAATAATCTCCATTAAATGAGTGGAGTATATTAAATTAAAATTAATTTTATTTACTTATACTTAATATAATGTTAATATATATTTAATTAAAATAAATTAAGATTAATTTTCAAACTGTCAACTGATGCGAAAACGTGGAAAAAAATCTACTTAGAAGTAAAGGGATTACTGTTATTGAATATACAACAGACTATAGTAAAGCGATAGAAAAAGAAGAATACAAGCTAATAATGTATTCTTAAGTTTTTAAAGGACGTGAAATGAACATGAAACCAGTTTTAAAATATATAATTATTTCCCTTGTTTTTTCAATAGTAGGGGTGTGTTGGGCGCTGTTTGACATCTTTATGTTAGATGCAGACTGGCTATTGATTTGGATAGGTGTATTAATGGCATATCTATCGTTGTATATTGTGATAGGTCTATATAGCAGAAAAACGTACGACTCAAAATTGACTAAAGTGCTTCTAAAAACAATAATTACAACCTTTAGTTTTGGAGCATTAGGAATATCATTCGGAGTTGTGCACGAGATATTAGGACCATTGAGTCTTACTTTAATGACATGGTATTGGTTTATAATGATATTTTTATATTTAATACCCATAATATTATTATCGATTTTAGTATTGGTAAATAGTAAAAATCATAATTTCCCTGGGGTATATAGTATACTTATAATTCTAAATATACTTCTTACGTTATGGCCGTTATTATGGCCATTATTTATTAATTTTATGGGATCTGCTATGAATGCAAGTGCAGGATGGTAGCAACTCACAAATTATAAAAGGATTAAAATAAAGAGGTTATGAATTTGAAGCTTATAACCGAATATAAAAAAGGATGAATAAGTTAAATGAATGGAATAAGAAATTAATATAGGGTTTAAATATTGGTAAGAGTGTGTTTAGCTAAATATATAACAACACGCTCTTTTAACTGGCTATTTTTTATTATTTAAATTTTTAAAAATAATATTGATTAAATGAAAAGAGAGTTTTGCTCTCTTTTTTTGCATTTCAGCAAAACCTAATTAAATGTGAAGTGAAAATTCATTTGGAATTTATATTAGTAACGAAAGATATTCAAGAAGTATCTACTTTCGTGTCTAAAAAATATCCATTTTCATGTCTTTCTACAACTGTAGAAAGACATGAAAATCTAAACTACAATCTCATGAACAATCGTTGATAAATAACCATTATCATAAATTTTTTAGGTACTTTCATGTCTCAATAACGGGACATGAAAGTCTAAACTTTTTGAACATAGGACAAGAAACTCTAAACTACTTAGCCAATAATAATACAATAAAAAGAAAGTAAACTTTTACCCAAAAGTTTACTTTCTTTCAATCACTGTGTTTATAACATTTCTTCATATTTCGAATAAATATCCAAAAAAGGATACATTCAAAACACTGTTATTTTGGTTATTATGAACAATTGCTACTTTTACATAAAAACCAGTCGAACAGCTTAAGAATTATATTCACGTGTCCGATTAACTAAAATGATTTATCAAATCAAAAAAGAGAGTGAGGCAGATGAAAATAAAATTCAGAGTTGGTAAGTTGAAAGTGTATTTCGAGATTAACAGAGCTACATTTAAATTAATAGACGAGTTAATAATGAGGTCGCGCCAACTAAACGCGAACTTCGTATGCTAAGGAATTTCTAAGTTAAAAACCTGGGTTTTACCGTACGTTAACAAATTTCCATAAACGACATTTAATGTTTGTTATGGGATTTTGTTTTTAGTAATGAGTTTAAGAACTGGTTTTTGGCCGTATTTCTTTCAGATATCATCCTTTATTTATTATATATAGTTTGGAAAAATTACCATTTACACACAATCAGTATTAGTGTATTATTCATCTAGTACACTAATACTGAGGAGGGAAGAAATGGAAATTGATTTTTCTCCTAATATCCCGATTTATATTCAGGTAATGGAATACATAAAAGAGGAAATTGTAACAGGTCGTTTAGCACCGGGTGATAAAATCCCAGCTGTACGTGAACTAGCCAGTGAATTACAAGTGAATCCCAATACGATTCAACGCACATTTCAAGAGCTAGAACGAGAAGGTATTGCTGTGACACGAAGAGGAACAGGGAGATTTGTAACGAGTGAAGGAGAAAAGATTACTGAACTACGCAAAGAAATGGCAACAGAGTTGCTTGATAATTTTATAAATGGAATGGACAATTTAGGATTTACGAAAGAAGAAATTCTTCCAATCCTCCATTCTTCATTAGAAAAGAAAAGGAAGGAAAACGAATGACAGAGTTATTAAAAGTTGAAAATCTGTGGAAAAGATATAACTTAAAAACAGTGCTTCAAGGTTTAAGTGTAACAATTTCTGAAGGGAAAATTATTGGTCTTGTTGGTGATAATGGTAGCGGAAAAACGACATTATTAAAAATGATTGCTGGTTTGCGTTATCCTTCTAAAGGAACTGTCACAATTGAAGGTCAGAAGGTAGGAATAGAAACAAAGAAAACTGTTTCATTTATGCCTGATAGTCCTGTTTTTGACGAGTGGATGACGATAAAAGATGCTGTAGTTTTCTATCGGGATTTTTATAGTGATTTTGATTTTCATCAAGCAATGGACTTAATAGCTGAGTTTAAAATGCCATTAGAAGAGCATATAGTTGCTTTATCAAAAGGTGAAGTGGAAAAATTACAACTTATCTTAACTTTCTCCAGGAAGGCAAAGTTATATATATTAGATGAGCCATTGGGTGGAATTGATCTTGTTTCTAGAAAACATGTACTAGATTTAATTCTTAAATTTTACCGAGAAGATTGTACCATTCTCATTTCAACTCATTTAATAGAAGAAATCGAAAATATATTTGATGAAGTAATCTTTTTAAAAGACGGAACTATTATATTACATGAAAACGTAGAGGAAATTCGTTTTCATCACGGGAAAGCAGTACATGAGTTATTTAGGGAGGTATTTGAGCAATGAACCCACTTTTTCTCTATTTATATAAGTGCAATAGAAAAAAAATAGCAGTCTTTTATTCTGGTTTTATTATCATTTCTTTACTCCTTTTATTTAGTACGATAGGACTCTCAAGGGTACTACCTCCGTTTATAAAGGATTTAGTATTACTCATATACCTAATAATAATTGGTATAGCTGCATTTTTACTTCTTCTAATAGCGCTGCCTTCTTTCAATAAAATATTAAAAAATTCTATGATTCGTTATACAGCCTTCCCAACCCGAAAATATATATATACGAATTTATTATTTTTTACATTAATGTTTATTATTTTATTAGGTATAGGCTTAATTTTTTCATATTATTTTTCACAAAGTCTTTATGATGGAAAAGTAATTGATTATAATCCGAGTCTTTATGGTGGGGAAGTAACCGGAGAATTTCGACAAGAATATCACAAGTTGTATAGTTACGGAATCTTCCACCACATATTTGCTTTTCTTTTATGGGGAATCGATTTCATGAGTATCCTTATTTCTTGTTATTTTATCATAGCCATTATAAGGCTGTTTCCAGTGAAGTCATGGATGAGTAAAATAATTTTATTCATCATTTTCGTTGCTATCTTTTCAACAATACAAACAATAGTAATGAATGTGTTAAGTAAATTAGAGAAATATGCAGTTACTATTAAAAGTTCTGGGTTCATGGATAAGAATGATTTTTTTGATACATCATTTTACCCTATTGAAGATTTCACTATTTTGGGTCTATGTTTTACTTGCTTGTTAATAATTGTACTCGTAGCGATTACAGGTCGCATTATCAATAAGAAATTAGAGATATAAAAAATCACTTTATAAGTAAAAGATATTTTGGGAGGAAAGCATGAGAACATCTAATCCAATGTTAAAAAAAGACAAATTCCATGAAGAGAAGACAAGTGCTTCTACGATGACAATAGGTGGAACGATAGGAAAAACATTCATTTTGCTTATCTTACTTCTTGGAGCGTCTGTCTATTCCTACGTACAGATGACACAAGGGACAATGAAAATACCCGTGTTAATTGGAATTATAATAGTTACTCTAATTGTCGCTTTTGTGGTTATATTCATTCCGTGCATATCCCCAATTTGCGCACCGATTTACGTAATATTACAAGGGGTTTTATTAGGAAGTATTTCAGCATATTATACAATGCGCTTTGGTGATTCTATCGCTTTAACTGCCGTATTACTAACAATTTCGATTTTATTTTCCATGTTAGTGTTATACGCAACTCGAATAGTAAAAGTAACTAAAAAGTTTCGTGCGGTTGTAACGGTTGCAACACTTGGAATTTTTATTATGTATTTTATTGTTTTCTTATTGAGCATCTTAGGGGTGACTGTTCCATATATTCATCAAGGTGGGACAATTAGTATTATCATAAGTGCAATTGTAATTGTTGTTGCTGCATTCGATTTATTACTAGATTTTGATTCAATTGAACATGGTACTCATAGTGGAGCACCAAAGTATATGGAATGGTACAGCGCAGTAGGACTTATGATGACATTAGTATGGTTATACCTAGAGATCCTTCGTCTGGTTTCTTACATTATGAAAAACAAAGACTAGAAAACATCCTGCATGGTTCAAACATGCAGGATGTTTTTGTATTTCGTAGTATCAATTAGGTCACGTTAGTCAGTGGAGAATGTATGAAGATGCTTTACAACAACTTCAACTCATACCTATAACCTTTCAGCCGCTCTTTTCTATAATCTTCTTTCGACCATTACACACAAATTAATAGTAAAAAACTTTTTCCCCCTTAGCTTACAGGAAAGCAGCTTTTTCTACGTAAAAAATTGCTTAGCGTACGAAATTCGCGTTTTGTTGGTGCTACCCCATCGCTATCAAGCTAAAGAAGTAGGTCACCCCCAAAAAGAGAAAATATGTTAAATTCTCATAGATAATTATCTTATATTAATTACATAATTAAGTGTGATATTATAATATAAAGATACTATATTTAAAGGGGGATTCAAATTGGTTAAAAACTTACCTTTACTAATAGTGATTTTAATACTAGGTATAAGTTCTTCTACATTAAGCACGAACGGATACTTTTCTCCAGTTATAGAAGGGTCTTTAATGATTATAAGTATTATTTTAAACATTACTGCAGTGATAGGTTTATCACTGCACGTCCTTGTATATCAACCTATGAAAAGATTTGATAAAAATTTAAAAGAGACCTTCAAATAAAATAATTATATTTAAGGTAACACTACATCGCCATCGAGCTAAAAAATGTATCCATAAAAAGAAAAAATACGATATTCTTTCTGTAGAATCATAGGAAAGGATGGCGTTTTTTATGTCTGTTTCTGTGTCTGATGAATTACAACTATTTGCTCAAGAGATTCAACGTTTTTTATCTCCAAATACCTTACGGAATCTTGCTAGAGATGTTGGTTTCGTACAACGAACCAGTAAGTACCAAGCAAAAGATTTAGTCGCTTTATGTGTATGGATGAACCAAAATATCGCTACGACGTCTTTAACTCAGTTATCTAGCTGTTTAGAAGCCTCGACAGAAGTACTCATCAGTCCCGAGGGACTGAACCAACGATTTAATAAAGCAGCCGTTCAATTTTTACAACACATACTAGCTGAACTACTAAGCCGAAAATTGACCTCATCTATACAGATTTCGTCTCCATATACTTCTGTTTTCAAGCGTATCCGTATTTTAGATTCAACTGCATTTCAACTCCTAGATCCCTTTTCATTCGTTTATCCGGGCGCAGGAGGATGCAGCCATACAGCAGGAGTAAAGATTCAGCTTGAGTATGATTTATTAAGTGGACAATTCCTTCATATTCATACAGGTCCAGGTAAACAACATGATCGAACCTACGGTTCCCTGTGTGTCCCAACTGTAACAACGAATGATTTATGTATCCGAGATTTAGGCTATTTTCATTTGAAAGATCTTCAACATATACAAGATAAAAAGGCTTACTATATCTCACGTATCAAATCGAATACACGTATTTATCAAAAAAATCCTAAACCTAATTATTTTCAAGATGGCAGAATTAAGAAAGGTACAGAGTATATCCAGATAGATATGGAGGTTTTAATGAACTCACTTCAGCTAGGACAAACATGCGAAATATCCAACGCTTATGTAGGAATGACTGATAAAGTCCCAACTCGTGTGATTGTTCATCGACTAACAAAAGAACAATAACAAAAAAGGTTACACGATCAAACTGTAAGAGAAAAAAGAAAGGAATGAAGTATTCTGCTCGTAGTAAACGACTTAGCGGTATCAATGTATATATGACAAATACGCCTACAGATATTGTACCTATGGGACAAGTGCATGATTGGTATTCTTTACGTTGGCAAATCGAGATTTTATTTAAAACGTGGAAATCATTGTGGATATTGTTTACCTTGTGTTATATGGAGAGCATCAATATTAAAGGCAGAAATTGAGGATGGGAGCAGATATAGAGATAGAGACTTTACCAGTGGTCCTACGGCAAAAACTAATCTTAATTCTTACAATATAGGCATTAAAAAACACAATAAAAAGTATGTATTCTTGAAAATACAAAATTCAGGACCTATTGAAACAAATATAGAACAATTTATAGGTGTTTATAATAGAGGTATGGAAGAACTTAGCTCTTTATTGGAGGAGTATAATGAAGAAGTTTTATCATGATACACATTTGCATTTAGATTTATATAAAAATACTTATGAAATTATAGAGTATATAAATAACTTTAAATCATACACGATTGCAGTTACTAACCTACCTATTTTATATGAAAGAGCGATGAAAACATTTCCCAAAAGTAAGTATATACGCTTTGCAGTAGGGTTTCATCCAGAGCTAATTCAACAATTTTCAGAGCAAATTCCGCTTTTTTATGAAACAATAAAAAAAAGTAGATACATAGGGGAGATAGGATTAGATTTCAGTAAGAACAATCTAAATTCAAAAGAATTACAAATTCAAGTGTTTACAGAGACGGTTAAGATTTGTAATAAAATAGGTGGGAAGATATTAACGATTCACTCTAGAAACGCTGCCGAGACGATTATAGATATAATAGGAGTGAATTTTAACGGGAAAATTATTTTGCATTGGTTTACTGGTGGTTTGAAACAATTACAAAGAGCTATTCAATACGGTTACTATTTTTCAATTAATCAAGAGATGGTGAGAAGTAAAAATGGTAGAGAAATAATTAGCCGGTTACCAGAGGAGCGAATATTAATTGAAAGTGACGGACCTTTTACTAGGGGAATAAATAAAGATTATAAAGTACAATTTATAGATGAAATTGTACAAGAGCTATCCCATATTAAAAATTATGATGTAGAGAAAGTATATGAATTACTAAAAAACAATTTTAAGGAGTTATTAAACTAGACACGAAGGAAATTTTATAGAGATTAGTTTAATTTTTGTATTGAAAATATGTTTTATAAAAATTATGTAATAAATACGTAATGTATAGTAAAAAACTCAAATTAAATTTGTTAGAAGTGTGGTTTTGCTGTATGGTAATACAAATTATCTGCTAATTCTTCGATTGTATATTAAATTATTAAATACTCTTGTTAATAGTTTGATCATATAGGACGGATAATTCCAGTTTTTTAGCAAGAAATAATATATATTTCTTGCTTTATTTAAAATGTAAATATAGAGAATTTTATTAATTAAGGATTCTTTTTATTGGGTACATTCAATTTTGTAAAAAGGATTATTACTTTTCGTAAATTGACGTCAAACATTAATTATACCTATTACTGAAGCAATTATTAGACATGAGGAGAGAGCGATTAATGAAATGAAAATAGAATTAACGCTAAAATATTTTATTTTTATTATATATAGATATATAATAAAAATAAAAAGTTAGGTGAATAAATTGAATGAAATATTAAAACAAATTTCTAATTTTTTAGGTTTAGAAAATAATCGTTAGAAGCGTTTATTTTGTTTATTGTGTTTTTTATTGCAGCTTGGTTAATTAAAGAGTTTAAAGATATTTACAGTAAAGAAAGAGAAACTTTATCATTAAAACAAATAGAAATGAAAGAAAAATTATCAAGCGTGAAATTATCTATAAAGTTATATAGAAGACAAGAAATAGAGATGAAAGATTTATTAGAGTCTATCTTTAAAATTAATGCATATTTAAATCGTAATAAATATAAAGAACTAAAAAATATTTTAGAGGATATAGATAAAGTTGATTTTGTAGATAAATTAGATGATTTTGTAACAAATTTATTAGATACAATAATGAATCAGACGAATATATATATAATAAAAGAATATAGTATGGCTCAAGATGTTGAAAGGTTTTCTAGAAGAATGAAGGACATTGTGTTACCGATTATAGCTGCAAGTATTGTTATTTTTTGTTCTTGTGTCCTATTAACATTTTATGCTTCAGGTAAGACTCCTTTTTGGGGAGCTATGCGCATGTACTCATTTATATTTTTTATATCTTTTCTCTCCATTTTTATCAACTCTTTGTTCAGCAAACAGGATGATACAAAAACTAGAATTTATTTTGGCATAGTAGCAGTTTTATCTACTCCACTTTTATTTTTCGAAAATATTTATTGTTTAATAATAACATTGTTAGGTATTTTGGGAGTTGTTCTTATTCGAAAATATAAGGATGAATAGAAAAGTTGATTTTGCAAATAGAGTTTAGAAATTGAATGTTTTCGAGTGTTGAATGCTGGAGAATTGTTATATAGAACAATGAGAGGGAATAAGGCTTCTTTAATTAAGTTTTTAATATAGTATAAGAATTCATAATTTATAACTCGAATTGTATTGACCCAATTAGGATAGAAGAAATTTAGTTTAATATGAAAATAAAAAGGTAATTAATGTAAAGTAAAAATTAGTTAGACTGGAAACGAAAATCTAATTGATACAATAATTTTCAGTCTAACTAATTTTTCCTCTTGCACAGTGAATAAATTATATTTCAAAAGGGGGCAACATTTACTGTTGCTCCCTTTTAATATGTAGATTTAATTGTTAAACGAGAATATGGTGAAGTAATTTTGCAGTTTATTTCTTGGCTGCGTTAGCTTATATTTATCTATGTATAAAAAAGCGCTGTATACAGCACTTTTTAAAAGGTGCATGAATAGTATAATGAAGATTTTTACATTATTAAAGACATAACTATGCATGGCCTAATATTGATTCTTATTTGGTTAATTGTCATAAGGATCTATACGATTATTTATTTTTATTATTATTAATTTTTTCAGTGTATAGAACTTGCTCTTTGTAGTGTTTCTTAATTGGAAAGTTATGTGTACCTGTGCCGTTCTTGAATTTTTTATCAATGGGGTTCTTTAGAGGAACTGTTGTGGTTTCAGTAAATTCATATGGGTAATTTATTTTAGATTTATCTTCAAACATGAAAATGCCTCCTTTTAGGATTTCCTAAATTCTTTACTATAACATGATATGCATATAGATTTTTTTGGACTAGTTATTTATATAGGTTAATGGAATTTAATTACATAACCACTGAAACCTTTTAAAGGAAAATAATTTGAGAAAGAAATGGTATGAATAGCCGTTGGCTCCTATTGTTATTTTTTTGTTTGACAGCGCAGTGAATAATGCATATAAATTCAATATAGATTGTTTTTATAATATGGTTTATATGAGATTTTCTTGATAATATAATGTGGAATATTATAGTATTATTAGGTTATTAGGAACATTTAATGCTGTTTCATAACTGAAAGGGAATTGAAAAAAAACTGAAACTTTTCTCATAAAAATTCAATCTAACTTGAAAAATGAAAGGAAAATGAAATTTTCCAAAAGATATTCTTTGTTAAGATAAAAAGCATACATACAAAAAGTATTGGTATATCTTAAAAATGTATTTTCAAGATATAGTGGGGGAAAAGATGAGATTAGAAAAAAAATTAATAAAAAAGATGTATTATGAAACATTCCTAATGGAGAATGAAACAAAACCAACTCTTGACGTACTTGGACAAGCTTATGTAAACGATGAAAAAAATGAGATTTCTGATGGGTCTTATATTCGTTTTGCACAAGGTGAATTTTATTATCGTCATCAAGATTTTGAAGCAGCTATTTTTAAATGGGAGAAGGTTAGTAATGAATTAGCACCATGGGCACAAAAAAATATTGCGGATGCTTATTTCGAACTTAATCAATTATCATATGCTGAAAATATTTATACTTCTATTACTACTGATAATAAAATATTGATGATCGAAATTAGACTACAATTACTTTCTCTTTACATTGAGCAAAATAATTTTGACTCAGCTTTCGGTGTTATTAAAGAAGCAGTTTCTTTAAATCCTGATTATCCGAATGTCACAAAAATTGCCCGTTCCTTTTATGAGGAACAGCAAGATTTTGATAGTGCAGTAGAGCTTGCTGTGAATGAGTTAATTCGAATAGAATCGTATCCGTGGTTTGAGGTATTAAAAGGATATATTGATAAAGGGTTTACTAAACATATTTCACCAGATTATTTTTATAATGCATTAGCTACATTAAATAATGTAGATCAAGTACAGTTTACGCAAATGGTTTCATCACTTTGGAACAGTTATAAAGATGAACAAAATTATTTATTATGGCTTAATACAATAAATGAATTTTTCTTACATATTGAAATACATTCGTCCGATATATGGAACAAAGTTTCTGCTCTTTACGAAGAAACTTACTTTGCATTAATTCAAGGTCAATATACGCTTAGACAATTAAACGATATCATACCCAATCTGTTAGCAAATTGGTTAAAGGTAGTTAATCCATCTTATGCTGTATTTCCATCTGCAGCTGTATTGGCATGGGATGAGATTTTCCCTTCCAAAATAGATTCAGCAAATATAGAGCATGCGGAAAACTTACTGTCACATTCTATTAATCATGTAAATGGCTTAGAGTACAGCTTACACCTTTTTGAATCTATTACACAGTGGGCACAAAAGCACAATATAGAAATAGGTCACCGATTTAAATGGTTAGTTGACGAACTCGCAGATTTAAGAACAAATCGTATTTTAGTAACGGGTACTTCAGGAAATGGAAAAACTACATTTATTAACTCTATATTAGGAGAAAACATATTAGAAAAATCAATTTCAAATGTAGTAGTTTTAAAAAATGATGCTCATATAGAAATAAACGCTATAACAGACTCAGCAATTACAACAACGGAAGATGTCTCTGATTACCATAATATGATGTCTCAGCACCATCAAACATATAGAGATAGAGCGTGTGTTGAATTTAAATTACCATGCAGATTTTTAAATGAAAATAAACTTACATTTGTAGTGACACCTGGCTTTAATAGGAATAACGACACTAGAGATGAGATATTCGAATATTTAAATTCTGTAGACGAATTACTGTTCGTATTGAATGCGGATTCACCTTTTACTGACAAAGAACGTGACATTCTATTAAGTATTCAAGAACATACGCCAAATTTACAAATTCATTTCTTATTAAATAAAATCGATAACATTTACAGTGAAGCAGAAGTGAAAAGGGTATTACATGATACGGCAACGAGAATAAACACATATTTCCCGCATGCGAGAATTTTCCCTTATTCCTCGTTATATACAAGTAGTAAACAATTAAATGATTTAACTGAGTTTATTCATTTTAACTTTAATCATAAAAATATCGATGCAGAACGTACTGAAAAGTTATTATTTTTCATTCGAAAAACAATTACATATCTTTTGGATAAACGTGTTGAGAAAGAAAATAATCTAGTAGATGCTATTAATTGGAATGAAGATATGCTAGTGAAACTAAACGGTAGCATTAATAACCTTACTGCATTTGAGAGGGAAAAAATTCATTTCATTACACAATCATATCGTTCAATGAAGACTGAAATTACAAATGATCTTACTGAAAATATTCCGAAGATATTAAAGAGCTGTTCTAATTTAATTAGTGAAGAAAGTGATTTCGGGCACATGGATACGGAACTAAATAAAGCAATGAATGAAAAAGTGCATAAATATTTAGAACAAACTGTATTACCTAATCTCGCTCTTTCTATGCAAAATTGGATTGCAACTTCTAATAATGAGCTTCTTCAAAGTCAAACGTATTTAGAAGAACTTAGTGAAGGGCTTAATTCACTATTTGGAGAAAATAGAATACAGTTAGAATGTGATTTTAAAGTGCTTGATGACTGGCGCAGAGATACTGACAGGATGACGACTAGAATACAAATGGATGAAGTAAATATTTTACGTCGATTTACGCCAGCACAATTTTTGTTGAAAAGTGCCGGTAAATTATTTGGAGTTCTTCCTAAAAATAAATCTATGCTATATAACAAATACAAACAGTATGTAGAAAATGAAGATTATACTGAAGTAACGGCTTCTATTATGAAGAAATTTTTCTTGCAATTTGAGCTGTTTGAAAACACACAAGAGCGAGATATTAATATATTCTTTAGGAATCCATTTAACTCCTTAAAGCAAGCTGTAGAAAACACTCATTTAGAAATACAAGAAAAACAAGAGATATTACATAAGATGAAATCAAATCCTGAAATCTATCATGATTCTATCATGCTCTTTGAATTGAGATTGCGTCAATGTGAAGTAATTTTAAATATAGGTGATGATAATACCTATACGGATGTAGCTTTAGAAACAAGCGTAGAATAAAAGTAAACACATCAGATTTTTTATATAAAAAATCTGATGTGTTATAAGAAAGTAAAAAGGAGCAATTGTAATAAGTTGCTCCTTTTTCATATATAGATTATTTTTCTGTTTCTTTAATTTTAGTTTGTACTTCGCCAGTTTTAATTTTATTACTTTCTGAGAAGCGTAATAAATCGCCTTCAATAATTTTGTCAGACATTCGTAATTCATTTTGTGCACGTTTAATGAGGGCTTGAGCTTCTTTTTTTGGTAAATCTACAATTTCCCCTGTTATACGGTCGTAGAAAGTGTTGTTTTTGTATGCATACTTATCTGTAACGAAGCTACCATCGCGTAAAACAACAAAGCCAGTATATTCATCTGAAAACATATCATGGCCAAAACGGATATCATTCGTAGAACCAACACCTAATAAATTTAGAATAGTAGGTTTCATATCGATTTGTCCCGTAGGCTTTGAAATAGTTTGACCTTCTGTTTGTCCAGGAATATGAATATATAAAGGTGTACGTTGTAAATTTAAAGTATCAAATTCTGTTATTTGATCTTTGTCTAAAAACTGTGCCATTGCACGATTATGTTTTTCGGAAATGCCATAATGATCACCGTATAACACAATAATAGAATCATCATACATTCCCTCGGCCTTTAAACGCTCAATAAATTTTTTAATTGATTCGTCTAAGTAACGTGCAGTTACGATGTAACGATCGAATACGCCATTACCAGAGTTGTATGGTTCAATGAATTTTGTATCTTCATCATACGTGAATGGATAATGGTTTGTTAAAGTAAGGAAACGAGCATAGAATGGTTGATCAACAGTTTTTAATATATCTACTGATTGATCAAAGTATTCGATATCTTTTAATCCCCAATTTAAATTTGTTTCTGGCGTAATTTTGTAATCAAGCTCATTATAGTAACGATCATAACCAAGAGCGGAGTACATAATATTACGATTCCAAAATGTTGCGTTATTCGCATGGAATACAGAAGTGAAATAACCTTGCTGACGTAAAATTTCTGGAGTCGCAGTATAATCATTGTTACCGTGTGTGAAGAATACAGCCCCTCGATTTAATGGATACAACGACGTATCGATTAGAAATTCAGAATCGGATGTTTTCCCTTGACCAGTTTGATGGAAAAAGTTATCAAAGTAATAACTTTCATTTATGAATTCATTTAGGAATGGTGTAACTTCTTGCCCATTGACTGATGCGCCTATTAAGAAGGTCTGCAAGGATTCAAGAGTGACGACAATTACATTTTTTCCTTTCGCTGCACCAAACATATTAGGGTTTGGCTCGCTTTGGTTTGCTTTTACGTAGTTTTCAGTTTCTTGTAATTTACTACTATCAGCAAGTGCTTTTTGTGACCCAGCTTTTACTTGCAGTGTTAAGTCATATACTTGGTGAGTATATAAGCCTAAATTTTTGACAAGCATTACCCGGTCGAATGATCTCGTTAATAATTCAGGGCGCTCTTTTTCTGCAAGCTGTAGATTCGCAAAGAATACACCAATCGTTAAAAGAAAGTATAACAAGCGTGTAGAATGAGTTACACGTTCTGTTTTAAAGACCAATGATTTCTTTTTTAATAAAATAAAGAAGAAAACAATGTCTACGAATGCGAGTATAATTTTGTAGTTTAATATCTCTATAATACTGCCGCCTAATTGGCCAAAGTTTGAGGTTTGTCCAAGTACTGGTAATGTAACGAAATCATTATAAAAATCATAGAACATTACATTTCCAACAAGCACGATCGTTAATAAGAAATTAATACATAGCGCTATATAATTTCGTTTTTCACCAGTTGCAAATAATGCTAATCCAACAAATGCTAATGATGCGGCTAGAGGGCTAATAAACAAAATAAGCTCTTGCGTTGAAGACTCAATTTTTAAATCAAAACTGAATCGCGTAATAAGATATGTTTTTAACCATACTGCTAAAGCCATTATTATAACAAAACTTATATTTTGCATTTGTAAATTTATTTTATTCTTCATTTTTACACCTTCTTTATACAATTTATTTAATTGAAGTTATATATTATGTTTTTATAACTATTAGAGTTTAATGAACCATTTAGATTATGTTTTCTAAAGGGAATAATTTGAAGTATTCATATACATACAATGGGGATTTTTAAAGCGTAGTAGCATAAATATAACTCTTTTTGAGAAACGGGCAGAACAAGTCATAGTTGTAGTGAAATTGACTTATAGACATCCTACCATATTAAACACTATGATGATGTTACAAAATATCGAACAAATGAAAGTGAAAATGGATAGAGACTTTTAAAACTGTTGACATTCAATTTATTAGAATTGAATGTCAATCGTTTTAAATATACAGTTATGTTACATATGTATTTTGTAAAATTCCGTTTCTTTGTCAGTTAATCATTAGCCGGGAAGGATAGGAGGGATTATTAAAACACTTTTACTATATATAAGTAAAAGTGTTTTGGAATTGAAAATATTTGACTGACATCTTAATGATAGAAATTAAATGTCAGATAAGTACTTTCCAACATACAGACCACTTGCAGCAGCTTGAGATAAGGAATGAGTGACGCCGGAACAATCTCCAACTAAAAATAGTCCATGCACACTTGTTTCAAAAGAGTTATTGATTTTTATCGTAGGAGCATAGAACTTTCCGTCAATTCCATATAGTAAAGTATGTTGATCAATAGGCTCTTGTATAAATTGTTCTAAACGTAATAAAAATTCTTTCAGCCCTTCAATATATAATTGAGGAACTTCTTGATTCAAATCTCCATAATCCCCCTGTAGTGTAGGTTGTATACGATTATGTTCCATGCTGTTTTCCGCCGTAGGTTGTTTCTTTAATAAGTCCTCTAAGCGCTGTATAACAATCCGATCTCGTCCTTGGTTAATGCCTTTAATAATTGAACTTGCGTATACATTTGCTTCTTTGAGAGTTGGAAAATAGCGAGGAATAAATAAAGTGAAGTTTAAATTAGAAGTGCCAGTTCCTTGCTCTCGAAAATTTTGACCGTCAGGCATAACTAAACCTTCTTCGTACTTTCGAATGATGCGTCCTTTTGGATTCATACAGTAAGTAGTTGCTGTGAAATGCTCACCTTGATAAGAAAGTTTTGTTTCAAAAGTATCTTTTAATATAGAACGTAATTGATGTTCCTTCATTTCTACTCTAATTCCTAAATCTACACGTGTTTGCTCCTGAGAAATACTTAGAGAACTGCATATTTCTTTTAACCAATCGGCCCCTGAACGCCCAGTTGCAAATACTAGTTGCTTAGTTTGAACTGTTCCTTGATTTGTCTCTATTGTAAAATAATCTTCCTGTTTCAGAATATGTTGTACATCTATTTGAAATTTGATCTTTATTTTCGTCAGTAAAAATTCATAGAGCTGCTGAAAAATGTTATTGGAAAGGGGAGTACCAAGATGTCTTACTTCTGTTGTTAGCATTTGTAAACCACACGCTTCAGCTCTTTTAGTGAGACTTGAATTTTCAGTACAATATTTTGAGACAGAACTTCCACCAAACTGACATAGAATTTCATCTACTTCAGCCATGAGCTGTATAAAGCCCTCTTTACCGACTTTTTGCTCAAGTTCTCCGCCAAATCCGTTTGTATAATTAAATTTCCCTTCAGATCTTCCTAAACCACCAAACCCGAAATATTTATCACATGTAGTACAATTACACAATTTTCCTTCGTCTAAAGGACAATGGCGATCTTCTAGCGCTTTACCTTTATCAAGAATTAAAACTTTTTTGTTACTTTTAGCTAGTGAATAAGCCATAAAAATGCTACTTACTCCAGCGCCGATAATTGTAACATCATACATATTCTTTCACCTGCTAACGAATAGTTTGTTTTTTATTTTTCTAGTGTATAACAATTTTATGAAGTTAAGAAATAGCTTTTATTAATAAAGTGGGAGTTTTTGAACTTGATGCTGTATTAACTTCTCCGAGTGGTGGAGTTAATACAAAAATTTTTATTTGAAAGAAGAAATAGTTTGAAAAATCACTATGTCATATGATTAATAACATCTTACATAGAAAAAAAACAGACCTTTTAAGTGAAGAGGTCTGTTAATGATTTTAAATCTTATTTAGCAAACACATGGTTACCAATTACTGCTACTGTTTGACGTGTCGTAATCCACTTGTCTGTTGATGTTTTTGGATTGTAGAAATAAATCCAGTCAGAATGTACTCCATTTGTGGAGATAGCCTCTTCTACAGCCATTTTTGCTTCTGCACTTGCAGGCTGATTAATTCTGCCATCTGTAACAGGAGTAAATGCATATCCGTATTTAATAGGTTCATAAATAACACCTGTTATTGTATTTGGAAAACCTTTTGCATTTACACGATTTAGTATAACTTTTGCTACTGCTACTTTTCCTTTATAGGATTCGCCACCTGCTTCAGCAGTAACTAAGCGTGCCATTAAGTCTTTTTCTTTTTGTGAAATGCTTGAGTTAATTTTTAAATGTTGTCCTGTATAAAGCTTGTTTCCGACTGTATTGTTAATTTGTTTTATAGATTGGACGGTGACATTGTAACGCTTTGCTATCGTTTCTAATGAATCCCCCGGTTGTACTTGATAAATAATTTGTCCAGAAATGCTCGCAGACTTGGCGTTTTGAGGAACAGTGATTTCATTTGATTTCACGGACCCTGGAATATGTAACTGTTCGCCAATAAAGGTTTTATCGTTTCCTTTATTATTAGCCTGTTTAATGGATTGTATTGAAACTCCGTATTGTTTACTAATGCCCCAAAGTGTATCGTTCTTTTTTACTGTATGAATGGTAGAAGCTTCAGCTGTACTTTGACTACATACGAATGTAATTGCAGCCGCGGATAAAGGGATTATATGTTTTATTTTTAGTAATTTCATTGTAAATCCTCCTAAGAAAAAATTAAGGTGAAACTATTAAGTAATGTAGTTCAGAATGTTTATATGCGTAATATATTAATGTAAGTATATTAGCACATATAAAATAAATAATCACTATAAGTTTCATATTCGTGTAGTGTAGAGTCAGAATATGAAATATTGCATATGAAAATACATTGAAGTTCATATTTCTGATTACTATAATCTATTTAGTAGAAAGGGAATACGTTATAGAAATAAAATCATTATATATTAATATAATGATTAATAATTATTAATAGGAGGATTGATGTAATGAAAATATTTCAAAAAATGTATGCGTCAACTGTAATCATTACAACACTTTTAGGAACAGGAGGCACTATCAATAGTGTACATGCTGATTCTATAGAACAGCAGAGTAAATTAGGGATAGAACAAGAAACAGATAAGCAAATCATTGTAAAATTTAAAGCAGATTTGGATTTTCCATATGAAGATGGTATTGAAAAACAAATACAATCTCAAACGAATGATAAAGTAATAAAAGATCTTTTGACAGAATATCCAGATGTAACATTTACTCGTTTATTCACATCTGTAAGCCCGGAACAAATACAAAACCTTGAAGTGAAAGCACCTAATCATGTATCTACAAGTTTATTAAACTACTATATTCTTCAAAATCAAAATAGTGGGTATGAAGAAGAAATAGTAGATAAGTTAAAGGCATCTTCTTTAATAGAAGATGCGTATATGAAGAAACAAGAGAAAATAATGCCACCTGAATTGCAATCATCAAGTGTAGCTCTTAATCCTAATAAAAATCCTAGATTTAAAAAACAAGGTTATCTTGAAGCAGCCCCATACGGTATTAATGCGCCTTTCGCCTGGGGAGTTCAAGGCGGCAATGGAAATGGTATCACTTTTGTTGATATGGAATACGGATGGCTATTAAATCATGAGGATTTATTACATCAAAATATTGAATTAATGTCTGGAAGAAATATAAATCAGCATGTCGGTCATGGGACGTCTGTACTAGGAATTGTATCCTCTGAGGACAATGAAGTCGGGAATATTGGGATTGCGCCAAAAGCGAAAGCAAAGGTTATCTCTCAAATAAGAGATAACGGACAGTATAATACGGCTGATGCAATATTAAGCGCTGTAAATCAGTTAGAAGCTGGGGATGTTTTATTGTTAGAGGCGCAAGCATCCTTTGATGGATATGGTGATAAATATTTACCTGTTGAAGTACAACCAGATATTTTTGATGCAATTCGTGCTGGTACAGATAAGGGAATTGTAATTATAGAGGCTGGAGCAAATGGGTGGAATGATTTAGATCAGTTCAAAGATAGAAAGGGTAAGCAAGTCTTAAATCGTAATAGTAAAGATTTTAAAGATTCGGGTGCAATTATGGTAGGAGCTGGCTCTTCATCTTTCCCTCATGAACGTATGTGGTTTTCGAATTATGGAAGCCGTATTGATGTGTACGGATGGGGAGAAAATGTAGATACAACTACAGCCGAGCAAAGTAGAAGTGCTGTAAATCTTTATACTTCAAGCTTTAGCGGAACATCTAGTGCTTCGCCAATTATTGCTGGGGCAGCGACTTTAGTACAAAGCATTGCTAAAGAAAATTTAGGACAACCATATAGACCTAGTGAACTAAGAGCAATATTAAGCAACCAGAGCACAGGAACAAAATCTAAAGATCCATATGCAGATAAAATTGGTGTTTTACCAGATTTGAAGTCTATACTAGTAAACTTAGGCTATGAACAAAGAAAACCAAACGGTGGGAATGAATTACAAGTAACAGAAAATGAACCAAATAATGAGCCTAGACAGGCAAATAAAGTTAACTTTCATACACCGGTGAAAGGAACGCTACATAATAGTGATAGAGTAGATGTATTTACTTTCCAAATTGACTCGCCGGAAAATATTAATATTTCTCTACTAAATGAACAAAATATCGGAATGACATGGGTACTTCATCATGAATCAGATTTAAATAACTATGTAGCATATGGTGAAAATGAAGGAAATGTAGTTAAAGGAACTTATAATGCAAAGCCAGGAAAATATTATTTATACGTCTATAAATATGAGAATAAAGATGGTTCATATGTATTGAACATAAAATAAGCAAAAGGAACTTCAGATGAAGTTCCTTTAAATTTTTCTAATTTAGTATATGTGAATGATTTTTTAACTTTACTTCTATGCAATATTTCATATTGATGGAATGTTATTTATTTTTTATGAACTAGCTTATATTATATTCAATAAGTTTGATATAAAAACAGAAAAAGAGAGTGATAATAATGAGAAATAAGAAGTTAATTTTGAAATTATTCATATGTAGTACAATATTTATCACATTTGTATTTGCTTTACATGATAAGAGAGTAGTTGCAGCTAGCTCTGTTAATGAGCTTGAAAATTGGTCGAAATGGATGCAACCTATACCTGATAATATTCCGTTAGCACGAATTTCAATTCCAGGAACACACGATAGTGGGACGTTCAAGTTGCAAAATCTGATTAAGCAAGTGTGGGGAATGACGCAAGAATATGATTTTCGCTATCAAATGGACCATGGAGCTCGCATTTTTGATATAAGAGGACGTTTAACAGATGATAATACGATAGTTCTTCATCATGGGCCATTATATCTTTACGTAACACTGCATGAATTCATAAATGAAGCGAAACAATTTTTAAAAGATAACCCGAGTGAAACAATTATTATGTCTTTAAAAAAAGAGTATGAGGATATGAAAGGGGCAGAAGATTCATTTAGTAGTACGTTTGAAAAAAATTATTTTGTTGATCCTATCTTTTTAAAAACAGAAGGAAATATAAAACTTGGAGATGCTCGTGGGAAAATTGTACTACTAAAAAGATATAGTGGCAGTAATGAATCTGGAGGATATAATAATTTTTATTGGCCAGATAATGAGACGTTTACCACAACTGTAAACAAAAATGTAAATGTAACAGTACAAGATAAATATAAAGTGAGTTATGATGAGAAAGTAAAATCTATTAAAGATACAATCAATGAAACGATGAACAATAGCGAGGATTTAAATCATCTATATATTAATTTTACAAGCTTGTCTTCGGGTGGTACAGCATGGAATAGTCCATATTATTATGCGTCTTATATAAATCCCGAGATCGCGGCATATATTAAACAAGAGAATCCAAAAAGAGTTGGTTGGGTTATCCAAGATTATATTAGTGATAAGTGGTCACCGATTCTCTATCAAGAAGTTATAAGAACTAATAAGTCGCTTTAATTTTTATCATAATTTCATAGAAACAATATAACTCTATTAAAAGTCTTGTGGAATTCCCATAAGACTTTTTAGTATTTGATAGTATAAGAATCAAGTTCTTCGAATATAATTATAAGATTAATAAAAAAATGTCGATAAATGTCGATTGTTGTTGTAATATAAAACAAGTAAAATATAATATATAGATGGAGTGATTTTGTTGTCTTTTATTAAAAATAGTAAAATTGGAACGAAATTAAATGTATTAGTCATTATATCGAGTTTGGCTTGTATCATGTTATCTTCACTCGGGTTTTTAGGGCTTCAAAAAGGTGAAAATGCATCTTCTAGTATGTATGAAGAAAGACTATTACCAATTGAATGGATAGGAATTGTAGAATCAAATTTTTACCATGTTAATATGAATTTTATGGAGATTATGATATCGAAAGATGAAAAAAGAATGAAAGAACTCATAATAGAAATGGATAAGACTAGAAAAGAAAATGATGAGCTGTTAAAACAATTTGAAACTAGAATTAGTTCTCATAAAGAAAAAGATTTGTATAATGCGTTTCAAAGTCAATTTAAAGATTTAAGAGTACAAATGAAAAAAGCACAAGATTTGGGACTGACTAATAATGAAGAAGCCTATAGCTATTATTTAAAAGAAATTGACCCTAATATGGAAAAAACAATTCAGTCTATTCGTGAACTTATTTTATATAATAATAATGCTGCTGAACAGCTACAAAAAGAGAATGTTAATAGTGTGAAAAATACAATCATAACATTTGTAATTATTTCATTTGTTGGAATCATAATAATCATTTTTATTGGTTTTATAACAAAAAATGCTATAAAAAAACCAATTGTATTATTACAAAAAGATATGGAACGAGTATCTGCTGGAGATTTAACAATTCGAACTTCTTATAAATCCGAGAACGAATTAGGCCATATTGTACAGTCCTTTAATAGTATGTTAGATAACTTGCAACAATTAGTCGGTCAGGTGAAGGTTACGGCGAAAGAAGTGATTGTTTCAACTGAAAATATGCTACAAGAGACGAAAACGGCAGCACATATATCAAACGAGGTTGTTCGAACTACTTCTGAAATAAATAAAGAAATAGAGGGACAAGTGACTAGTATTCAAGAAAGTTCAACTTCAATGGAAGAAATTGCAACTGGTGTTCAAACAGTAGCTGAATCTTCAGCGATGGTTGCTGAAGTTGCTGTTGCAACAATAGACCAAGCAAACTCTGGTAGTGAAGTTATAAAACAATCTATTCATCAAATGAATAGCGTGAATGAAGTTGTCGAAGAAACTTCTAAGGTCATTGATAGACTTGTTACGCGTACACAACAAATTGAAGAAGCGTTAGATGTTATTACTAATATTGCGGAACAAACGAATTTACTTGCTTTAAATGCTGCAATTGAGGCAGCACGTGCTGGAGAAAATGGAAAAGGATTTGCAGTAGTTGCAGCTGAAGTAAGAGGTCTAGCTGAGAAATCTAAAACATCTGTAAATGATATAAATAATTTAATACGTTTTATACATCAAGATACAGAGGATACAGTTCATGTAATGAAAAAAGGTCAACAACAGGCTAGTGGTGGTAAAGAAGCAGCGCATAAGGCAGAACTCGCATTTTCATCTATTATGCAAGATATTAATAGAATAACGACCCAAATTCAAGAAGTGTCTGCTGCCACAGAAGAAATGTCTGCTGGGACAGAAGAAGTAAATGCCTCTTTGTCAATAGTTTCTGAAACTGCAACACAAGTCGCACAAGAAACGAATCGAACGGTACAATCAATTCAAGCACAAGCCACATTGATCCAAGAAATAACGACGAAATCTAATGAAATGAAAAAGAAAGTCGAAAATTTAGAAATGCTAATTTCACAATTCATTATTGAAGAATAAGTCTATTAACATTTATCCCGCTATTTGCCGGGCAGTAAGACCCCTACCTCAAAATTCAGCGGAAGCAAAGAAGTTAGGTAGGGGCCTGCTGCCCGTAAAAGCCCGATTGGTGAAGACTGATTAAAGTTTCACTTTATCATTAGTATAAACTTTAAGATACTCAACATAGTGCTGTGTTGTATAATTTGAAAAAGGACCTTCATAGGTTCTTTTTTTGTAAATGGTGTGAACGATACTTTTCATTATGAAAAAATCAAACTTTTAAATCGGGTTAATTTCAAGTGGAAAATGGATATAATTAACCTTGCGAAAAAGCAACTGGTCCTAAGTGATCAGTTGCTTTTTATTTTTAAAGTGGATGAGCAAAAAAACGCGAAAGTGGTTGGTCCGCTTTTTACAAACATCTATTATGATAAGAGAAGAAAGGTAGTATGTTATCAGCGTTTTAAAGAGGAAGGTTTTTATGTAAGTTCTTTAATTAAAATAGATGGGTCTTAGAGAGGTGAAAAGACAATGAGTTTTGCAATTTCACTAGTCGTTATTATTGTAATTGTATCGCTATTTGGGACTGTACTAGTTGCAAGAAACGTGGAGGAGAATTACGGCAAGTCTACAAAAAGAAATGTGAAAAACTTATCTGCAATCTATATTCTTCTTCTTTTTGTTCTACTGGTTGGGGTAACATGGTATGTGGTAATGATTTGATAGTTTGTGAAAGAACTGAAATGAGAGTATGAAGTTGGAATTTCAGAAGCTATCGAGTAATCAGAAAGAGAACTATTTTGGATATATCCATTTACGGATAAGAAAATGTGACTAATTAATACTATTTTTACGGTGAATACTGTTAGTAAAAAATGAGGATAGTTCGTTTTGAAAGGAGGGAACTAGATGGAATGGAAACCAAATCGTGCAGATAAGACACCTGTATATAAACAAATTGCTGATTATATTGAAAGAGGCATTTCTTCAGGTGAATTTCCTTCTGATAGTAAGTTACCTTCTGAGCGTATATTGGCAAAGGGATTACAGGTGAACCGGAGTACAATAGTAGCTGCGTATGAAGAATTAAAATCACTTGGAGTAGTAGAACGGCAAAAGGGAAGCGGAACACGGGTCAATACAGACATATGGGGTGTCTCACATAAACGAATACCGAACTGGGGTAGGTACGTGGAGGACGGATCATTCTTACCTAACGTACCACTCGTTCAACAAATTCGAACGGAAACACAAAAAGATGATTTAATTAATTTAGCAAGTGGTGAACTGTCACCAGAATTAATTCCAAGTGATAGATTTCGAACAATTTTGTCGGAGAAAACATTTATGGAAAACCTCGGTTATGACCATCCACTTGGAAATGAGATGTTGAGAAAAACAATTTCAGCACATGTTCAGCAATATAAACAAATTGAAGCAGATTCAAGCTCTATTCTTATTACGTCTGGAGCACAACAGGCGCTTAATCTTATCGTTCAATGTTTATTAAAACCTGGCGATGCGATCGCGATTGAAGATCCTTCGTATTGTTTTTCGCTTCCAATGTTTAAATCGGCCGGTTTAAACATATTTCATTTACCTGTTGATGAGCATGGAATGAATCCAGATGACTTAATCGATTTGCACAAAAAGCATCGCATTCGGATGGTATTTTTGAATCCAGATTATCAGAATCCAACGGGTACTGTACTTTCATTAGCGAGACGTAAAAAGGTTTTAGAACTGTCTTCTGAGTTCGGTATACCAATTGTAGAAGATGATCCGTATAGTTTAATTTCTTTTAATGGAGAAGTGAATCCGACATTAAAATCAATGGATCAAAATGGAAATGTTCTTTATATAAGTTCATTATCAAAAATTGTTGCATCAGGATTACGTATTGGATGGATAATTGGTCC
The DNA here is from genome assembly GCF_038008465.1 of Bacillus sp. CH_48. NCBI lineage: Bacteria > Bacillati > Bacillota > Bacilli > Caryophanales > Bacillaceae > Bacillus > Bacillus sp. CH_48. The sequence goes on from NZ_JBBOZF010000001.1 coordinate 3,205,220, forward strand.
TATACGAGTAATTGAGCGTTTAGCAGATGCAAAGCAACAAGTTGATTTTGGCCATAGTGTATTTACGCAGTGGGTAGCAAATCAATTTTTAGAATCAAAGGATTTTCATACACATATTACGATACTTCGTGGACAATTAAAGCAAAGAAGAGATGAATTAATTACAGAGCTTGAAGGAACATTGGGAGACCGAGTTGAATGTTTCGTGCCAGAGGGTGGAATACATGTATGGTGTAAAGTGAAAGGAAAGTTTGATGAATATCACTTATTAGGTGAATCTATACGGAATGGTGTCGCATTTGTTCCGGGCAGTGTTTTAGGTTCGAAAAATGAATATATACGATTTACGTTTGGTAGAGCGAATATAGAACAAATTCAACTTGGAATTAAACGGTTTGCTTACACGCTAAATGAGATTTCATAATATGGATGTGTGATAGTGAAATGAGGGAAATAAATGAAGTACGTGACGCTTTTACTTCAAGTAGGCGTGCTATATGTATTTAGCTTAGTGGGTATGTGGATTCAGGAAATATTTCATCTATCAATACCGGGAAGTTTAATAGGGATGTTAATACTGTTCCTGTTTCTTTTCACTCGCGTTCTACCGTTAAAGTGGTTTGAGTTAGGTGCGGAAAAGTTAATCGTATTTTTACCGTTATTTTTAATCCCTTCGACAACAGGGCTCATGGAATACGGATCTTTTCTTTTAAGTAAGGGGAGTATTATATTCCTTTTAGTAGTTGCAAGTACTATAGTAACTTTAATTGTTTCAGGTTATATAAGTCAATTATTAGTAACATCAAAAAAATAAAATCGACAAGGTGCACGATTCAAATGGTCTTAATTATTATTACTGTAGCAATTTATTTCTTGGCGACAAATCTATATAAAAAATTTACGTTTGCATTTACGTTACCGGTGTTAACAGTTACGGCAATTATGATTTGTTTATTTTTGATTTTTGGTATTTCTCATCATGAGTATAGGGAAAATGGTGGAGACATTCTTTCAAGCTTATTGAGCCCTGCAATTGTAGCATTAGCCATACCTCTATTTAAAGAGCGAAAGATACTGATGAAAAATTTTTTATCGATACTTATCGGAGTAGTGATAGGTATAGTGGCTGTAACGAGCATGAATGTAGTGATTGGCGGAATTTTAAATATAGATAAGGAACTTATATTAACTACTTTACCACAGTTAGCAACGATGCCTATTGCCCTTTCATTAGCGGATCAAATTGGTGGTATTCCATCTATGACTTCTAGTTTTGTAGTTGTTGCAGGGATAACAGGTGCTATTGTCGGACCGACAGTACTTAAGTTTTTCAGTATAACAAGTACGATTGGAAAAGGAGTTGGAATGGGCTGTGCATCACATATTATCGGTGTGAGTCGTTTAGTGAAGGAAGGCGAGAAAGAAGCGACTATCGGTTCGGTAACGATGATTGTAACTGGAATACTCATTAGTATACTAATACCGTATGGAACGAAATTTATTTTTTAAATGTAATGGAGATGATAACAATGACAACATGGTTTATAGTTACATTATTTGTTTTTGGAGCTATTAAAGTATTAGTTTCTAGTATGCCCACTTCTGTTGTAGAATCAATTATTAGTAAATTTGAGTTGCATCAAAAACTTGAGGCGGAAAATACTTCTATATCAATAGATGGAAAAAATATAGAGGGAGAAATGAAACTACAAGTTATTCATGAATTTAATGAAGCTTTGTTTTTAGATAAACATTATTTCCCGCCGCACGGAGAAGGGACACCAATAGTCATTGATACGAAGAAAGGGAATAAAGAGATTAGGTTTTCTCTATATAGCTATGAGGAACATATTGATGTCATTAAGCAATATAAGAAGAAAGTCGTTGCCTATCGTTTACGCTCTAAAAGCCTACAAACACTGGCACCATTAGCAATAATGGAAGAGTATGCTTAAGAAGGGACCTATAATGGTCTCTTTATTTTTTTATCCAATTATATATGTTCCAAATAAAAGAATGGAAAATCATATAACCAAATAAAGAATATGTATGGTTCCAATTCGTACTGTGTATAAATAAACCTAAACTTTCAGCAATCTGTTCAAAAAGGCTAGCACAAATACCAATTGAAATAATAAATAGAATTCTAGAAACTTTAGATAATTTTTTTGAAATGTGTATAAAGATAACTGTTAAAATCGGCAGTACGAATAATGTAAAAGCTATATTAACCGAAAATGTGGATGAGAAGGGTCTAGCTGGAAAGGAATATATTTGTTTATGAACAAAAAAAGCATCTAAACAAGTTCCAATAATAGCAGAGAGAAAGATTGTAACTACTAATGCTAGAAACTCATTCTTCTTCTCGGAGGAGGACATTTTTCTTTGCGAGAATTGCGAGTTCAATTTTTTCGAGTGTTTTGCAGTAGTCTTCTGTAATTTGTCCATTTATATTTTCCTCCTTATCAACTAAATAATGTACAACTTGCCAATCGGTAAACCAATCTTCACTGTCAACTTCCTCATGCTTCATATCTCGCCATGCATAGATGAGTGCAGGGCTGTATATGCGATAAGCGTCATTTCGTAACTGGCATTTTTTTATTCGGCGCTTATAAAACTCACGGGAAAAAGATTCATTTACACTTGAAAATAAATGGGGCCAGTAATCTTTCCTTGATCCCGTATGCGGATGGTGTTGGGCCCAGCTTATTATTTGAGATAAAACATGTGTATCTCGAAATAATAATGAATATAATCTTTTTCCAATTAATATTCGTTCATGTAAGGAAGTGAAATGTTTCATTGTATCACCAAATAGTAACACTTTTTGTTTCTTATCATTTTCGTAGAATGGGAAAAGGATATGATTAAACTGAAAGAAATCAAAGAGTTTAAATCCAATACTATTTAGTACAGTCTTTTTAAATTGTACATTTTGAATCACTCTTTTTTCTAAGTAGTTTTGTTCATTAATAATAGTTGCAATGGCTAATGTTTTTTTGTTGCCTGTTTTCCAAAAATCGTTCCACATCGTTTCCATAAATGTAGAAACATTTAGGTGAGGGAGAAGGTGAAATAACTTTTGTGATTTCTTTACACTTTGTTCGTAAAGTAAAAATTGAGGGTATACATCTTGGAAAATAAGCCAATTCCCTCTTTCTAAAAAAGAAAAAAATATGAATTGATCTTTCTCTGATAAGATTCTCGTATATAAATCGCCCTTTAAATCAGTCATATTCCAACCGCCGTTACGTGATACCATATGTCCAAGCAGTGCCCAATGTATTTCTGGATATTGAATGTAAAATTGGTAGTATGCGCGTGTTCTTGTAACATTATTTTTATTTAGCTGTTCTGTTTGTATTTTTATTTTGTTGATGATGAGTTGCTCTTCTTTCGTTAATTTATACAAGGTATCAGAAGGAATAAGCTTGCTTTTTTGTTTCAATTCATTTTTTACATCGAATAGGGAGAGGGGCAGTGCTTTGGAAGGTCCGTTATATGTATGATTTGAATTGCTTTGGTCCATTCCGTTACCTCCCTTTTTCATAAATTTAAACATGATTATTGGCTATGAATCATTCTATTTATCCCGCTATTTGCCGGGTAGTAAGATCCCCACCTCAAAATTCAGCGGAAGCAAAGATGTTCGGTGGGGGATCAACTGCCCGTAAAAGCCCGATTGGTGAGGGCTGATAATTAGTGGGGGATGAACAATATCCCCACTGATTAAAGTTTCACTTTATTTTATTACGAGTATAAGAAATAAATGAGCGGTGTTTTTTTACAAGGAATTTATTTATCATGCAAACAGTATAAAAAATCTTACTGTTGTGAGGTGAAATGAAAAACAGAAACGTTGTTTAATAGTTTCTGTTTTTTTATTTTGTCAATTAAATGTAACAAACGACGATTATGATTTGAATCAATTGAAAATAATTCAATAAATACTATTTAAATTGAGATGTTTGGTAGGAGGAAAAGGAATGTTAAATAAAACAATTTTAATTACTGGTGGTACAGGTTCGTGGGGGCATGAACTTATAAAACAACTATTAGAAAAATCACCGAAAGAAATTAGAATTTTTTCAAGAAATGAAACGGTTCAGTTTGAAATGCAGCAACAGTTTATAAATGATGAAAGGTTAAAATTTATTATTGGAGATATTCGTGATAAAGATCAACTAGTCTATGCTTGCCAAGGTGTACATTATATATTTCATCTTGCAGCTTTAAAACACGTTCCAGTATGTGAGTATTATCCTTATGAAGCTATAAAAACCAACATACATGGTACGCAAAATGTAATTGAAGCCTCTATACAGATGCGAGTTGAAAAAGTTATATATGTTTCAACGGATAAAGCAGCTGATCCATCAAATACGTATGGGATGACAAAAGCAATTGGTGAAAAATTAATGGTTCATGCGAATATACAAACGAAGAAAACAAAATTCATTTGTGTTCGTGGTGGAAATGTTTTAGGGACGAGTGGAAGTGTAGTACCGCTTTTTAAACAACAAATTAAAAAATCTTCACAAGTAGGGATTACCGATGCGAATATGACTAGATTTTTCTTAACAGTTGAAGATGCTGTTGGATTGTTATTTAAAGCCGTATATCAAGGTAGAGGCGGGGAAATCTTTGTTATGAAAATGCCGGCATGTAAAATAACAGATTTAGCAGAAGTGTTAATTGAAGATTCAGAAAAAAGGAACGTTAAGGTAAAAGAGGTAGGGATAAGACCAGGTGAAAAATTAAGTGAAATGCTTTTATCTGAGGTAGAGAGTAAAACAAGTATAAGTTTTGATCAAAATTATTTTGTGGTACTACCGACCATTCCTATAGAAGGACTTCAAGAATATTATTCTAGCTATCCGCTAGTGGATGTGAAGAGTTTTAGTTCTCAACAAGACTTACTTGCAAAACATGAGGTGAAACAAATGCTATTAAAAGGAGGATTTTTGCGATGAAAAAAAATGCGAGCCTTTTAATAACTGGTGCAAATGGTTTTACAGGACGCCATGCTTGCCAATATTTTTTAGAGCAGGGCTTTCATGTAATTCCCATGTTTCAAAATCGTGCACATAGAGAAAAAATTAGAAATGGTATTACTTGTAATTTAACTAATAAGAGCGAAGTAATAAAGGTAATGAAACAAATAAAGCCAGACTACGTATTGCATTTAGCAGGAAGGAATTCGGTCATAGAATCTTGGACATCTGCTCTTGAATATATAGAGATTAACGTAATAGGAACGTTATATTTATTAGAAGCAATTAAGCAAGAAGCATCGCATTGTAGAACATTAGTTATAGGATCTGCTTTGCAAGCAGATAGTATGGACGAAATGAAAATTTCAAATCCATATAGTTTAAGTAAAACGATGCAAGTCATTATTGCAGAGGCTTGGGGAGAATTAATGGATTCAAATATTATCATTGCAAAGCCTTCAAATTTAATTGGTCCAGGGGTATCGAATGGCATTTGTTCGATTCTCGCAAAGAAAATGATAGATATAGAATCAGGTAGAAGTAAAGCTATTATTGAAGTAAATAGTTTGAAAGATAGTAGAGATTTTCTAGATGTACGTGATGCGGTTAAAGCGTATCATGTGTTATTACGAGATGGAATAAATGGAAAACAATATAACATCGGATCAGGAGTAAAACGATCTTTATTAGATGTACTAGAACAATATAAAGAATTAACACAGCTAAATTTTTTTATAGAGGAAACAGAGAAAAGTGGGAGCGACTCAAATGAGAGTTTAGTAATAGAGGAAATAAAAAGGTTAGGTTGGGTCCCAGAAATTGAATTTCATCAATCATTAAAAGATGTACTTGAGTATGCGAAGTGTAGTGACATCTGCATTCAATGAAAAACAAAAAAGGGTGTAAGAAATATATGAATGGTTATGAAGTAATAGATAATCAAAATACGCTATTTCTTTCAATTGTTGATACGCTGGACTGGAAAGATGAAGAAGCGCATGTATTGCGTCTTTATGAGGCAATACATAAATATCAAGCGTATGTAGAAGAAAAAAGGGTTAATCGAATAAAGTCAGCATTAGAGACCGAAACTAGGTATGTGATTCAAATCTTTGCTCAATATGAGTGTAGTGAGTATGGAAATGATTTTTATGAACTCATTAAAGATCTTTTACAAGATATAGAGGTGGAGTTAAAGATTTATATAAAAAATAATAAGTTTATTTACATTTAAAAGGTAAATATAAAGCTAGATTTTTAATAATAAAGGTGGGTATAAGTTATGAGCAAAACGATTCTTTTTACTGGGGGCGGTACAGCCGGACACGTTATGATTAATATTGTATTAATTCCTAAATTTATAGAGCAAGGATGGAGAGTCGAGTATATTGGATCCAAAAATGGAATTGAAAAATCATTAGTGAAAAATGTTAAATACAATAGTGTTTCAACGGGCAAGCTTAGGAGATATTGGGATTGGGAGAATTTTAAAGATCCTTTTAAAATTATAAGCGGTTGTTTACAAAGTTATAAATTAATTAAGAAAACAAAGCCTGACGTTATCTTTTCAGCAGGAGGATTTGTTTCAGTTCCTGTAGCTATAGGAGCATGGTTAAATCGTGTGCCTATAATTATACGTGAACCAGATAGCACATTAGGACTTGCCAATAAAATAGCATTACCTTTTGCTACAAAGCTATGCACAACATTTCCTCAGACAGGAGAAAATGTAAGTAATGAGAAGAAGGTTTATGTAGGACCGATTGTAAGGGAAGAAATTGAGAAGGGTAACGTATTACGAGGAAGAAGATATTGTGAATTTCAACAAGATAAACCAGTGTTATTAATTATGGGTGGGAGTCAAGGTGCTAAATGGATAAATGATATGGTAAGGAAATGTTTAGATACAATACTATTAAACTTTAATATTATTCATATATGTGGTAAAGGGAAGGTAGACCCATCTATTGGCATGGAGGGGTATATGCAATTTGAATATATAGGAGACGAGTTGCCGCATATACTAAATATGGCAAGTGTTGTAGTTTCCAGAGCGGGTTCTACTGCTATTTCTGAATTGTTATTTTTGAAGAAACCGATGTTGCTTATCCCGTTAACTAACAGTTCCAGTAGGGGAGATCAAGGTTTAAATGCTGAATATTTTTCACGGCAAGGATATGCGGAAGTAATACTCCAAGACAGAGTAAATACGAATACATTTATAGATGCAGTAAATAAGTTGTATACAAATCAGGAGAAATATATTCAAAACATGAATGAATATAAAAAAACAAATGATGAGGGGATTCATCAATTAGTAGATATAATAAATGATGTGGTGAAGTAATAGAAATGTAAATGGAAAAACAAAAGGAAAGAAGGTATCTTCTTTCCTTTTTACTATATTTGTTCAAATTTATTGTTAGTTATTCCAATTAGCTATGTAATATGGGTGAATGCCGTTTTCTAATAGCTCAGTAAATGCATCAATATGAATAGGCTTACTGTAATAATAACCTTGAATAAACTGACATTTATTTTTTTGAAGGAAATTTACGTGCTCTTTCGTTTCTACACCTTCAGCAATGACAGACATTCCTAGTGTATTTGCTAATGTGATGATTGTTTTAATAATTTCCATTCCATCATCACATGTTTCAGACATTGTAATAAATTCTCTCGGAATTTTTAATGTATCAATTGGATATAAAGGTAAGTAGGCTAGCGAAGAATAACCTGTACCAAAGTCGTCGATTGAAATGTGAATCCCTAGACTTTTTAGTGTACGCAGTTTTATCAATGTTTCTCGTTCATCCATCATTGCAATTCGCTCTGTTAATTCAAGATCAAGAGAGCTTGCTGGTAAACCTGTATTTGTTAAAGTAGAAGAAATAGACCTTACAAAATCCTCTTGTTCAAATTCTTTAGCAGATAAATTTACACCTATTTTTAAATGTGAATATCCGAGTCCGTGCCAACGTTTCATTTGCTTACAAGCCTGCTCTAATGTCCATTTTCCTATTGAAATAATTTGTAGTGTTTCTTCTGCAATCGGAATAAACTCGTATGGAGAAATAATACCTAATTCAGGATGATTCCACCTAATTAAAGCTTCTGCACCGATGATTTTATTAGATTCACTATCAACTTGAGGTTGATACAAAAGGAACAATTCTTCATTTTGTAGTGCGTTTGGTAAATCTTTTTCTAATCGTAATCGTCTTTCAATTTTTTTAGCGATTACATCGTCATAAATAGAGAGAGAGTTAAGTTCTTTTGCTTTTGCATCATACATTGCAACATTGGCGTTTTTCAGGAGTGTAGCGGTATCGATTCCGGAATGTGGATAAATAGCGATGCCGATACTCAGTGATAAAGTTAATTTATGCTCATGTATGATAAATGATTTTTTCATGCATTCAAATAATTGGTTACATAATTGGAATAAGTAATCTTCGTCAGTATAGTTTTCAATTATGATTGTAAATTCATCGCCACCGATTCTTGAAAGATGAGTATGTGATGGAAGACATGATTGGAATCGCTTTGCTACTTCTTCTAATATGTAATCTCCTGACGAATGTCCAAGTGTATCGTTAATTGCTTTAAAGCGATCTAAATCTAAATATAATAATGCAAACTCGCTTTCTGCTATTTTAGCATTTTTTATAACTCTCTTTAATTTTTTATGAAAAAAGGCACGGTTCCCAATTTTCGTTACTGTGTCATGGAATGCTAAATATTTAATTTCTTCTTGCTGTTTTTTTAGTGCAGTAATATCTTTCACCATAATATAGCTTCCTGAAATTTGTCCGTCTATTATAATAGGAATGATTGTAACGTATAAAAAATAAGTAAAGCCATCTTTATATTGAGAACTAAGTTGTAAGGATGCCGATTCTTGTTGTTTCACTTTCTCTAATGCCAATGCTAGCTTATGCTTATCTTCATCTAAAATAATCGAAAAACAAGTTTCACCTAGTAACTCATCCGTTGGTGCACCAAGTAGTACACTCCCAGCCTTATTTACATTTAAGAATATTCCATTTAAATCAATGGTGAAAATAGGGTCAGGATGATATTCATATAATGATTTAAACTTTTGTTGTTTTTGAGAAAGAGCCTCTGATTTATGAACTAAATCAGACGTCCGTAAAGTAACTTTTTCTTCTAGTTGGGCATTAAATGCCTGCAAACGTTTTGTTAAGGAATTGTTTTGCATACGTACGATAGAATGACGAATGAGTACGAAAATAAAAGTAATACAATTTCCTGTAATGAGAGTTGAAGATGATGTTTGTTCTTTTAATGTAAACCCGATTAGTATTGCAACAGCAAGATAGGGAAATACAACTAAAGCTTTTTTTCCTATTATAGGGTTTACAATGAAATAATTTTTATGGCTATTATGATCTTCTGGAATAGAGCCAGCTATTGCAATAAGTAATATAGGTATTCTATATAAAAGACGTAATAATGTTATCGTTTCAGTTGATAAGTGGTTATTTAAGTAAAAATAAATATAGTTAAAAGTTGCAGAACTTATTAATACAAAAATAAAGATATAAATTTTCCGTTTGGATTTAAAAATTGTTGGACGGAAAAAGAGACTAACACCTAGCAGCAGAAATAATAAATCTGCAATTGGGTATAAAAATGAAAGGAAAACATCTCCTAGTGAAAGAGAGAATATATTTAAACTTGGTTGGTTAAATAAATACCATTCTAATGTAAATATGGAAGTAAGCACTATGCATATATCACAAATAAAGAACGCTTTTCCCCATTTATTGCATTCCTTTAAAATTTTATAGCAGAAAGCGATAAGACAGAAAAATAGAAAAAACATGTAAAATACATCAGAAACAGTAAAACGATGTATTGGAATTTCGAAGAAGCTATCCTGATATGTATATACTATTTTCCCTAATAAAAAACTACCAATTGCTATTGTAATACATATCCAAAACGGATTTGAACTGACTTTTTTAGAATATATAGAGTAAATCAGTGATACAAATGTAATGGCTTCAACGATAAGTGAAGCGAAGCGTACATCTGAATTTGAAAAATGAGTAGGGAACAGATAGAAAAACATAAAATAGATTGAATAGCATATTAATGTCCCAATTAATATACATAATTGTAAATTTTTATTTAATTTCAATGAAATCACCTTCTTTAATTATGTACTATGTTCGTTATATCTATACATAATAATATTATTTAAGAATTGTATCAGATTTCCTTATAAAAATCATGTTTATAAGGAAAGTGTTAAATAGTGTAAGTATTCTTAAAGTTAAAAAAACATTGTGGTTGATAGTATAGACTGTATCAAGATTTTAAATAGAAATTGTATATTTAGTCATCCTTTGAATTGTAAAGTTTTTTTAGTGATTTGTAAGTGGAGATGCAAAATTGCATATAAAATGATGAGGATTTTTTAGGCGAGATTTTTATTTTAAATCTGAAAATTAACATTTGTGAAAATATAGGGGAAGGATATAAAATAAGAACGTGTATTCTTACAGAGTGGATAGTATTGCCACTAAATAGGGAGGTTTTTTTATGATATATCGAATTAAAGATGCAGAAATATACTATGAAATTGTGGGAGAGGGTAAACCGGTCATTATCATACATGGCTGCGCCCCTGATCATAGGTTAATGATGAAATGTATGGAATCAGTATTTCAGAAATATGAAGGTTATAAGCGAATATATATTGATTTACCTGGTATGGGGAAATCGAACGCTCCAAATTGGATAAATAGTTCAGATCGTATAGTAGAAGTGCTTATCACATTTATTGAGGAAATCATTTCTACTGAAAAATTTTTATTGGTAGGAGAATCATATGGAGGCTATTTAGCCAAAGGTATACTTACAAAGATGTTTGAGAGAGTTAGCGGATTACTATTAGTATGTCCTGTTGTTGTAGCGGAGCCAGAAAAAAGGATTCTTCCAGATAAACAGGTAATTGTACAAGATGAGGAATTTTTAAATACGCTTACTTCCACGGAAAGAGAGAAATTTTGTGAGTTAGCTGTAATAGCAAATGAATATACATATACGCGATTTAAAGAAGAAATTAAGCCTGGGTTAGATGTTGCTAATTATGAATTTATTGAAAGGTTGCAAAAGAATTACTCTCTTACTATGGATTTTCAGCGTGAAAAATATGAAAAGCCCGTTCTTTTACTGACTGGAAGACAAGATATATCAGTAGGTTATCAAAATATTATAGAAATTATTGAAGAATATCCCAGGGCAACATTAGCAGTGTTAGATATGGCAGGGCATAATTTGCAAATTGAGCAGCCTGAATTATTTGAGAGTTTAGTAGGAGAATGGATTAGACGAACAAATCAGCACATTTTATAAAGTATTTTAGTATTACACTTAAGTGTTGAAATGGGATAAATGAACGTGATGTATTAACTAATAAACAATTTTAAGGAGAAATTATGAGCACATATATTTATATGGTTAGACATGGTGAATCACCAAAACTAGAAGGAAATGAAAGAATGCGCGGGTTAACTGAGAAGGGACGTATGGATGCCCGTAGAGTAACTGACATATTAAAAGCGGAGAAAATTGATACTTTTATTTCCAGTCCCTATAATCGGGCTATGTTAACGATAGAGGAGTCAGCTAATTTCCATGAAAAAGAAATAGTAGTATATGAAAATCTTAAAGAGTGTATGTTTTCAAGTGAGGGTCAGGTTATATCAGACAAAGAGGTGTATCCACTTGTACAGAAGATGTTCTCTAATCCGGACTTTTCACGAACGGAAGGAGAGTCATATGCAGATTGCCAGAGAAGAGTAGTGAAAGTATTAAAAGAAATCTTAATAGATTTTCAAGGACGCAAAATTGTAATTGGTACACATGGGCTTGTCATGACATTAATGATGAACTATTTTGATAAACAATATGGTTTTGAATTTTTAATGAATACGTCAAAACCGGATATATATAAGATGGAGTTTAAAGAAGAACAATTAATGAATGTAGAGAGATTATGGAAAGCGGAATAAAATTAGTTGCATGGATTTTGTTGTAAAAGTTACTTTTATAGCAAAGTCTTTTTTTGAATAGAAAGCATCTTTATCAACTATTTTTAGAATGTTAAATCAATAAGTAATTATTCAGTATTTGAATAAATTATGGGAGAATTGGTTTAGGGAAACAATTTTAAATGTGTCAAAACTCCAAACGTTGGATTTATATTCAATAGGAGAAAAAGATGTAGAATTTTGTCTTACAGTCCCCGTTTACTTTTCATTTCATTACATATAGGCTTTGTGGTGTAAGGGGGACATCACCTTTACGCAAAATCTATAAGGAGGTCATTGTAATGAAACAGATTAAAAAGTTTGCGGGAGTTGCTTTAGCGGGGACGATTGGATTAAGTGGACTACTGTTTTTAGAACCAAGTGTAAGCGTTGCGGAAGCACAGCAAGTGAAAGTGGAAAATTTCAATACAATTGATGTAACGATGGATCTAAATGAATTGTATGTATTAAGTGGCAGAAGTATTGATATTCTTTCTGGAGATAAAGAAGCAATTCAGTTAAATAAATACACAATTAGTTTTAATAAACCTGGGAAGTATGTGATTAAAGTAAATGGTTGTATTTATGATGATGTATATACTTTTATTGTGAATGAGTAGTATATATTCTTAAATTGCGAGATAAAAACAGAAACACCCTATTTGCGGCGGGAGTCGTAAATAGGGTGAATTTATTTGCATTAAGCTGTACTTTAAATATGTTCACTAATTTTCTTTTTGTTATGTAAAGTATGTAAAAGTGTTTGAAACATCTTAAATGATTGCTGAAAGATTGGACTTTGAATAAAGGTGTACAGAAAAGTTACGATGAAAACAGGACCGCCTAGCATAAATCCAACAACTAGTACAATACATTCTACTATGATTCTAGCACGGCTAATAGAAAGTCCTGTTTTGTCGGAAATAGTAAGCATGAATCCATCACGGGGGCCAGCGCCAATCCCAGCTGCAACGTACATCCCTCCCCCGATACCTGTAATGGCAATACCAGAAAATAAAATGAGTAAGTTTATCCATAAATAATTACTAGCGTCTGGAAGCATGTTTGATTGTAAGAAAAAGTCCATAATGGGACCGATAAGTAGTGCATTCAAAAATGTACCGACATTTATATATTTTCGATCTACTAGTAAAGATATTAGAACGAGACATAACCCACATATGACACTCCACGTACCAATGGTCCATCCAAACTTTTGGTAGAGAGCCATATTTAAAACTTCCCAAGGGTGCAAGCCTAGAAATTTAACTTTGACCGCAAGAGCATTTCCAAGGCCAAAGAAAATTAATCCTAAGAAAAAAAGAAAATAGCGAAAGAGAGTTAGCCTCATCTTTAAAACCTCCCATATTTTATAATTATGTATGTTACCTGTTACGGTTTTAATGTACAAATATTATGTCTTTTTATCATTCGTTTAAAAATGTTAACAATGTAAATGAAATATGTATCTTCACAGTCAAAAAAGTTAAAATATTTCGTTTTAAGGATTATAATGGAGAGAGAAACGTAAAAGGGAGTGAATGAACTTGAAACAAGAACTTATTGAAAGATTTACGAGATATGTAAAAATTGATACGCAATCAAATGAAGAAAGCCATACAGTACCAACAACACCAGGACAAATTGAGTTTGGTAAGTTATTAGTGGAAGAGCTAAAAGAAATTGGGTTAACAGAAGTAACGATGGATGATAATGGCTATGTAATGGCAACACTTCCAGCTAATACGGACAAGGATGTTCCTGTAATCGGATTTTTAGCTCATTTAGATACGGCAACAGACTTTACAGGGAAAAACGTCAAGCCACAAATTCATGAAAATTTTGATGGTAATGCAATTACGTTAAATGAAGAGCTAAATGTTGTGTTAACACCAGAGCAGTTCCCGGAATTACCATCATATAAAGGGCATACCATTATTACAACTGATGGTACAACACTTCTAGGAGCAGATGATAAAGCTGGTCTTACAGAAATTATGGTTGCAATGAACCATTTAATACATAATCCGCAAATTAAGCACGGGAAAATAAGAGTAGCATTTACACCGGATGAAGAAATTGGTCGTGGGCCAGCGCATTTTGATGTAGAAGCGTTTGGTGCATCATTCGCTTATACGATGGATGGAGGTCCATTAGGTGGTTTAGAGTATGAAAGTTTTAATGCTGCAGGTGCTAAGTTAACGTTTAACGGAACGAATACACATCCTGGAACAGCGAAAAATAAAATGCGCAATGCAACTAAACTGGCTATGGAGTTTAATGGGCATTTACCAGTAGAAGAGGCGCCAGAATATACAGAAGGCTATGAAGGATTCTATCATTTACTTTCTTTAAATGGTGATGTTGAGCAAAGTAAAGCGTATTATATTGTTCGAGACTTTGATCGTGAAAATTTTGAGGCACGTAAAAATAACGTTAAAAATATTGTGAAGAATATGCAAGAAAAGTATGGTGAAGATGCAGTCGTCTTAGAAATGAATGATCAATACTATAACATGCTTGAAAAAATTGAACCGGTAAGAGAAATTGTTGATATTGCATATGAAGCAATGAAAAGTTTAGACATTGAACCAAATATTCATCCGATTCGCGGAGGCACAGATGGATCACAATTATCATATATGGGATTACCGACGCCGAATATTTTCACTGGTGGTGAAAACTATCACGGTAAATTTGAGTATGTTTCGGTAGATAATATGGAAAAAGCCGTTCAAGTTATTGTAGAAATTGCAAGACGTTTTGAGGAGCAAGCTTAAAAAAGAACCAAGTAGTACGAATGTGCTACTTGGTTCTTTTAATATAGTACTCGCCATAAATAAAAAGTTGCATAAGACTCCCAATTAGCCCAGTTTGCCGCGAAATCTTTTATTTCATTTTTAGTCGGTTTATTTTCGGAACCTGTTATAAATTTAATTGCATTATGCAGACCAACATCATCAATTGGAAAAGCTGAAGGAAATCTTAAACAACGCATTAAAACATAGTTGGCAGTCCATGGGCCTATACCATGGATAGCGGTTAATTGTTTCTCAGCAACCTTTACATCTTGTGTTTGCAGTAAATCCTCTTTTGATAGTTTTCCCTCTGTAATAAGCTTCGCAATACCGATTAAATATTCACATTTTCTAGTCGTCATTTTTAATTGTTGGAGATCTTCTACATGTAGATTTGCAATTGTTTCAGGTGATGGGAATATCCAATGCTTTCTACCGTCCCATTCTACATAACTTCCAAATTGCTCAACTAATCTTCTTTTTAGCGTATAAGCATATGATAGGTTAATTTGTTGACCGATAATTCCCCAGGAAAGTGCCTCAAATAAGTCTGGAATACCTAAAGTACGAAGGCCATAATATTGTTCAATTGGTCCTTGAAGGAGTAAATCATGTTTAGCTAATGTATAAAAGGGGGCTAAATCAGTAGTTAAATCAAACCATTCTTTTACATAGTTAGCTACAGCTTCACGTATCGATTTTTCAGATGTGTATGATTCTTCTAAACAAAGTATTTGAATATTGCCATCTGTATTCACACTAATTTCAACTAAAGGATTTACATCTTGAACAGGGATAACTTTATAAATTTTGTTATCTTCAATATGGAACATACATTCATTGTTAGAACGTGATAGATAACGTAAATTTTCTTGGAAACAAAATTCTTTTGGAACTGCTATAGATAATGCGCTATTATATTCTGCTGTCATATGAATTCCACCTGCAACTTTTCTAATGTAAGCAATTTTTTCTTCATTTCTAATCCACCCCTAAATCCGGTTAGTTTCCCATTCTTCCCAATAACGCGGTGACAAGGAATGGTAATAAGAAGAGGGTTAGCAGCAATAGCAGAAGCAACGGCGCGCACAGCTTTAGGTTTTTGAATTCTTTCAGCAATTTCTGTATAAGAATAGGTCTTTCCATAAGGAATTTCACGTACCGCATTCCAAACAGATGATTGAAAATTAGTTCCATAAGCATCGATAGGGAATGTAAAAGTTTCTCGCTTGCTTTCTAAATATTCGATAATTTCTTTCGTATATATTTGCAAGTAATCTGGACTATGGATCAATATATGTTGGGGCAGTTTTTTTCTAGCCCATATATTTAATTCTTCAAAGTTTTCGTCTTGTGATCCAATGAAACATAGTCCATTTTCAGTTGCAGCAATATGAAATCGCCAATTTTTATGTGTAAGTAGCGTCCAATATATATAATTATTTTTGTAGGAATTCATTATCGTATCCCTCTTTCATTTCGTTCTTTTTTCGATATTCAGTAGGAGTAAATCCGGTTTTCTTTTTAAATAAAGTTGCGAAATACTCTGGGTTTTCTATCCCGACAGCAGTACTAATTTCTTTAATAGATTGATTTGTGTGTAAAAGGTATTCGGTTGCTTTAAGAACCCTGAATTGTTGTATATATTCTATAGGAGTTAGCCCTATTATTCTTTTGAAAGTACGCTGTAAATGAAAAGGGCTACCATGACACATTTCCGCAAGCATGTCGAGAGTTAAGGGTTCGTCATAATGCTTTTCGATATAGTCTTTAATTTGTTCTACCCACTCTTCATTAGGTAAAGTGATCCCGTTTGGCTTACAACGTTTGCACGGGCGAAAGTTTTCACTTAATGCTTGTTCTGCATGATGAAAAATTCGTACATTGTTTCTATTCGGTATTCTTGATTTGCATGATGGCCTGCAAAAGATTCCAGTTGATTTCACAGCATAAAAGAATTTGCTATCATAGGAAGAATCATTATGAATAATTGCATGCCAATACTCACTCGTTAATGTTAACCCTTCATTGTGCAAAAACATCACCTCTGAAAGTAGTATAACCTGAATAAAGTGCGTATGTACGTATTTACAAATGTAAGAGCAAGATTACAAAGATGAACATATGATTGTTTTTCTATTTTGTGATAGCATGAACTTTGAAAGTGAACATCAAGAGGAGGACTATAAGTGAAGTTAATTTCATGGAATGTAAATGGTTTACGTGCAGTTATTGCAAAGGGTGGATTTTTAGAATATCTCGAAGAATCTAATGCAGATATATTTTGTCTGCAAGAGATTAAATTGCAAAGTGGCCAAATTGATTTAAATCTAGAGGGATATTATACATACTGGAATTACGCTGTGAAAAAAGGGTATTCGGGAACGGCTATTTTTACAAAAAAAGAACCGCTTTCTGTTACATACGGCTTAGAAATTGAAGAGCATGATCAAGAAGGGCGACTTATTACATTAGAATTCGAAGATTTTTACATGATCACGTTATATACACCAAATTCAAAACGTGGATTAGAACGATTAGATTACAGAATGAAATGGGAAGATGATTTCAGATCCTATATCAAACGATTAGATGAGAAAAAACCAGTTATTTTTTGTGGAGACCTAAATGTTGCTCATAAAGAAATCGATTTAAAAAATCCAAAAAGTAATCGTAAAAACCCTGGATTCTCCGATGAGGAACGAGAGAAATTTACATGTATTTTAGAAGAAGGATTTATTGATACGTATCGTTACCTTTATTCTGATCAAGAAGGTGCATACTCGTGGTGGTCGTATCGTATGGGCGCGAGAGCGAAAAATATCGGATGGCGTTTAGATTATTTTGTTGTTTCGGAAAGAATGAAAGACCAAATAACAGAAGCGAAAATTAATAGTGAAGTAATGGGATCAGACCATTGTCCAGTTGAATTACATATAAATTTCTAAAAAAAGAAGTATCTCCCTAAAATCAGGCGGATACTTCTTTTTTTAATTCAGTTTGTTAAAATTTTTCAAATCATTCTTGAAATAATTTCATATTAAATATATACTTAGTAACGATAATCATTATCAGTAGAAACGGTTATCAAGTGATGAAGGTGTAAAAGAATTATAGTCTAGGGGAAGTGAACGTGAATGAGTTCTGGATAAAATTATTAATCTAATGAAATATATATTTGAGACAAGGTTCATATAGTTAAATTTTATTGAGAATATAGTTTGAAAATTCGAGAGGAGACATATAAAGATGAACAAGAAATTATTTACTTTAGGGATGGTTACAGTTTTAAGTGTAGGTTTAGCGGCATGTAATAGTGCGGATAAAACTTCAGGCGAGCAAAAACAACAGACAAAAGCTACGGAAACGAAAAAAGATGAAAAACGAAAAATTACATATTTAGGTAAAGAATATACAGTGCCAGCAAAAGTAGATAAAATTGCGACAGCTAGTTTAGAGTCAATGGAAGATGCGGCGGTACTTGGAATTAAACCAGTTGGTGCCATTACTGTAGGTGGTAAATTACCAAAATACCTTGAAAAAGAGTTAGAAGGTGCGAAATCTGTTGGTGAGAAAATGCAACCAAATTTCGAAACATTACTACAATTAAAACCAGATGTTATTACATCGAGTACGAAATTCCCAGCAGAAACAGCTGAAAAGTTTACGAAAGTAGCTCCTACATTCCCGGTATCACACGTTTCAACAAATTGGGAAGATAACTTAAAGTTAATGGGAGAATTAACTGGTAAAAAAGATAAAGCAGAAAAAATTATTAAAGACTACAATTCGGACGCTGAAAAAGCAAAAGCAAAACTAGGAGATAAGTTAAAAGATAAAAAAGTACTTGTCATTAGATTAAGAGCAAACGAATTATTCTTATATCCAGATGGAGTATACTTCAACCCTGTAATTTATAAAGATCTTGGACTAACTGCTCCAGAACAATTGAAAACTGTAAAAGCACAAGAGAAAATTTCATTTGAAAAACTTGCTGAACTTAACCCAGATTATATTTTCTTACAATATGAGGCAAGTGAAAATAAAAACCCGAAAGTGTTAGAAGAAATTGAAAGTAATCCAATTTGGCAAAGTATGAATGCTGCGAAGGAAAAGAAAGTATTTGTAAATGTTGTAGATCCAATGGCACAAGGTGGTACTGCTTGGAGTAAAACAGCATTCTTAAAAGAAGCAGTGAAAAATTTATCTAAATAATACAATAAGTAAGGTGCGTTGAATGATATGCAGAAAACAAATGCAGTACCAGTAACCATATTATGTATAGCACCCATACTCATCTTATTTACAGTTATACTTTCGATTTTGTATGGGGCGAAAAGTATTGATGCTGAAACAGTGTGGAACGCATTATTGCATTTTGATTCAAGCGATGTAAATCATAATATTATTATTACTTCACGTTTACCAAGGGTAGTTGCAGCTCTTTTAGTCGGAGCATTTCTAGCCATATCAGGAGCACTTATGCAGGGGATGACAAGAAACTATCTTGCATCCCCTTCTATTATGGGTGTGACGGATGGCGCTGCCTTTGTTATTACACTTTGTATGATCTTTCTTCCGGGAATGTCATCAATTGGTATGGTTTTATGTTCAATGATTGGTTCTGCACTAGGAGCCGGTATCGTGTTTGGTTTTGGTTCGCTCCTTCAAAATGGCTTATCACCAGTTAGGTTAGCGATTATAGGGACAGTTATTGGAACATTTTTAAGCAGTGTATCGGCTGCAATGGCTTCATATTTTCAAATTTCTCAAAATGTTAGTTTTTGGTTTAATGCAAAATTAGATCAAGTAGATCCTAATATCATTAAAATCACGATACCGTTTGGGATAATTGGAATAATTTTAGCGCTGTTAATATCAAAATCTATTACCATTCTTTCATTAGGCGAAGAGGTTTCTATTAATTTAGGGCAGCGTACAAAACTAGTTAAAGCGATGGCAATTTTATCAGTTATCTTTTTAACAGGAACAGCAGTTGCTTTAGTGGGGAAAGTTGGTTTTGTAGGTTTAATTATTCCGCACATTACTCGCTTTATAATTGGGGTAGATTATAAGTGGATTTTGCCATGTGCAGGCGTTATTGGTGGCGTTTTCTTAGCGTTATGTGATGTTTTAAGTAGATTTGTAAATTATCCATTTGAAACGCCAATTGGAGTCGTAACATCTTTAATTGGAATTCCTTTCTTCCTTTATTTAATTCGTACAAGAGGAGGAGAGAGACATGCTTAAAAGTTCAAGTCAACGTTTTGGAATGACGATGGGGATTATTGTATTTTTAATACTATGTGCCATTTACATTAGTTTAACGAATGGTACGTTTGATATTACGATTACAGATGTATTTAAAACACTTTTTAGAATTGATCCAGTACCAGAACATGATTTAGTTATTTTTGAGTTTCGCCTTCCGCGTATTGTAATTGCTGGATTAGTAGGATTAGGCCTTGGTGTTGCGGGTGCCGTTATTCAAGGGATTACAAGAAATGGATTGGCAGACCCAGGTATTTTAGGCGTAAACGCCGGAGCAGGAACAGCCATCGTTATTTTTATGTTTTTCTTTCAAGGGCAACTAAAGAGCACAGATTGGATTTCTATAATGATGATGCCTATGTTTGGTTTAATAGGTGGATTAGGTGCAGCGCTAATCATTTATTTGTTTTCTTGGAAAAACGGTAAGTTAGATTCGCAACGACTGTTATTAACAGGGATTGCAATCGGTTCAGGGTTTGGAGCATTCTCTATGTATTTATCACTCAAAATGAAGTCAACCGATTTCGAGATGGCTGCAGTGTGGGTGTCTGGAAGTATATATAGTGCAAACTGGAAGTATATTGTGGCTATGTTACCATGGCTTATTATCTTAATTCCGCTTATACAAAAGAAAGCTTATTTATTAGATTTATTTCAATTGGAAGAAACGAGTATTACAAGTTTAGGTGTTTCAGTAGAAAGAGAGAAATCGATTTTACTGTTAAGTAGTATCGGACTTGTGAGCGCATGTGTTGCTGTTTCAGGGAGTATTGGTTTTATTGGACTAATGGCACCGCATATAGCGAAAAGACTTGTCGGTATTCAACATAAGTATATAATTCCTACGTGCGGCGTAATAGGAATGTTTCTTGTAATTGCTTCAGACTTTATTGCGAAAACAGTTTTCACACCTGTAGAGCTACCAGTTGGAATCGTTATTTCTATTGTCGGTGTACCGTATTTCTTATATTTACTTTATAAGGCGAAAGCGTAAGAGGAGGAATAAAAGTGAGTATTTTAAGTGCAAAAAATTTAGAAACAAGTTATGAAAAGCTTACAGTGTTTCGCGATTTAAATGTGGAAATACAAGAAGGAAAAGTAACGACAATTATAGGTCCAAACGGTTGCGGTAAATCGACATTGTTAAAAACAATGGGAAGAATTTTAAAACAAAAAAGCGGAAAAGTATATTTGCAAGGGCAAGATTTACATACAATTCCAACGAAAGAAATTGCGAAGCAGTTAGCTTTACTCCCGCAAACGCCAATTGCACCAGGTGAACTTAAAGTGGAAGAATTAATTTCTTATGGACGCTATCCACATCGAAATAACGTAAATAAGTTAACGACAAAAGATAAAGAAATGATTGATTGGGCATTAGATATAACGAAAACTTCTGAATTTCGGACGAGAAAAATTGCAAATTTATCGGGCGGTCAAAGACAAAAGGTATGGCTAGCGATGGCATTAGCACAAGAGACAGAAGTGTTGCTATTAGATGAGCCAACTACATACCTTGATATGTCTCATCAATTAGATGTATTACAAATTGTGGAGAAGTTAAATAAAGAACATAATTGTACGGTTGTTATGGTATTACATGATATTAATCATGCAGCAAGGTTTTCAGATGAAATTATTGCAATGAAGGAAGGAGAAATTGTTATAACTGGTAGCCCAGAAGAAATCATTACAAATGAAGTGTTAAAAGAAGTATTTCATATTGATGCGCGTGTCATGATTGATCCGTATAACGGGGCTCCTGTTTGTTTCGGTTATGATAGCGTTGTATCTCAAGAAGAAAAAATCGAAATATATGTAACAAGTTAAAAAGGGGGGGATAGGGTGAATACTACAGTTGAAAAACAGCAGATTATAACATCTAATACAGAGCAGTGGAAAATGTATTCAAAATTAAAAGGTAAAGAATATCAAATTCATATTTCAAAGCCGAGGCAACCAGCACCGGATTCAGGATATCCTGTCATTTACGTATTAGATGGCAATGCCTTTTTTCAAACATTTCATGAAGCAGTTAAAATACAATCAGTAAGAGCGGAAAAAACCGGTGTTTCACCAGCTGTTATAGTAGGAGTGGGTTATCCAATTGAAGGCGCATTTTCAGGGGAAGAAAGATGCTATGATTTTACGCCTAGCGTAATTTCAAAAGATGCTCCTTTAAAATCAGATGGTAAACCGTGGCCTAAAACAGGAGGAGCACATAATTTCTTTACTTTTATTGAAGAAGAACTGAAACCACAAATTGAAAAGAATTTTGAGATTGATAAAGGTAAGCAAACGTTATTTGGGCATTCTTTAGGTGGACTATTTGCTCTCCATATACTATTTACAAACTTAAATGCTTTTCAAAATTATTTTATTAGTAGTCCATCTATATGGTGGAATAATAAATCTGTACTTGAAAAAGAAGAGAACCTTATACATGAATTAAACAATGCTAAGTTTGAAACAGGAGTGTTCCTTACAGTTGGGTCACTAGAACGAGAGCATATGGTTGTAGGTGCAAATGAATTATCAGAGCGCCTTCTCCAAGTAAACCACGATAAACTTAAATTTAAGTTTTATGAAGCTGAAGGGGAGAATCATGCATCTGTTGTGCCGACGTCTTTAAGTAAAGGATTGAGATTTATTAGTTACGTATAGGAAAAAAGGTAAGCAATTGCTTACCTTTTTTCCTTATTGTTTAAAGGCAACGTATCCATCAATTAAAAAACTAGTGAAAAAGTGAGTCATTTGAGTAAAGCCACATTCCTCCATAATGGTTAATAAATTAGCTTCGGAAATAGGAAATATTTCTGTTTCAAAAGAATTTTCAAATCGGTCCCAATCTTCTAATGGAATTTGATTTTGCATCATATGGTTGCGCCAAGCATGTAATTGTGTAGAAAACATACTTGTATGGGGTACACCATTTATTGAAGAGAGAAAGAATGGCGCACCAGGCTTTAGGCGACTACTAATATCATTAATAAGTTCTTTTTTCTCCTTATTAGTTGGAATGAAGTGCAGGACAAGCATACAGGTGGCAGCGTCAAATAACTGATTTGGTAATAATGTATGGATAGTTCCATGTACAAGATGAACATGGTTTTGTATGCCTTCGTTTTTAATTCTTTTTTTAGCTAACTGTAGCATGCTTTCAGATGGATCGACCCCTGTAAAAGATAAATTGTTATTTTGTTTGCCTATTGAGAGAATTTCTTGTCCGCCACCAGCACCTATAACTAGTAAATTTGGATTCATGTTTTTTATAGGGAGTGTAGTAAATAAAAAATGGTTCATCATTTCATATAGGTGGTAGTAGCCTGGGATTTTACATGGAATTCTTTGTTCATATGAATTTACGGTAGTATCATTCCAATTCATTTTTAACCTCCTAAGTATGTGTTTTATAGGTTTATTATGAAATGAAATTATGAAGGGGAACAATCCCGTAAATCTGGGGGGGAAGAGGATGCATGAAAAAACAATGAAAGAAATTAAAATGGTAGCGAATCATATAAGTTCTATAAGATCATTTCAAGAGTCATTTCTCCACTTGATACGTAAAGTTATTGATTTTGACGCCGCTTGTTTTACAACTATAGACCCAATTTCTTTTTTATCTACTGGGGCATTTACCGATGAGAGTGTTGAAAAGATTCATCCACAATTGTTTATGAATGAATTTTTAGAAGATGATTTTAATAAATTTAAATGTTTAACAGAACACTCTCCTCATGTTGCTTCTCTAAGTATGGCGACAAATGGTGAACAAAAGAAAAGCTCTAGATACCGAAATATTTTAAAACCAGCAAGTTTTGGAGATGAATTAAGGGGCGTTTGTATGAGTAAGGGGAAATGTTATGGCCATCTTAGTTTATTTCGAGGAAGTATAAGTCCCGCTTTTCATATCGATGATTGTAAGTACTTAGCAACGATAGTCCCAATCGCTGGAGAGGCTTTAAAGAAGACAGTTTCTATACCTTTTTCAGAAGAGAAGGTGATAGGCACAGGTACGATTATAGTAAGTGAGGATTTTAGTGTATTATATTGGAATCAAGGTGGCAGCGAGTGGCTTTCAAATCTTAGAAAGCATGAACAGTTAAATATAAAAGAAATACCAAGGCCAATACGTGCGGTTTGTTCGAAAGTAAAGGCTAACGAGTATAATGTAGGGTGTATGAATAGAGAAGAAAACGTTTGTCTACCTTTAGCCTATGGCCATTTTTTAATCATTCGGGCTAGTAAGTTAGAACGTACAAGTAGTTTTCAAGGTGGTTATATTGTTCTATTCGAAAGAGCAAGACCGGAAGAGATTTTTCCACTTATTATGGAAGCTTATAGTTTTACAATACGTGAGAAGCAAGTAATACGTAAAATTCTTACAGGTATGTCGACAAAGGAATTAGCCCAAGAACTTTGTATATCTATATACACGGTACAAGATCATTTAAAATCCATTTTTGAAAAGACTGGGGTAAGTAGCAGAAATGAACTTGTGTGGGAAGTATTTTCGAAGTTTTGCTTTGATGTCAATGAATGAAAATAAAACAACTCTACAAAGATCACATGAAGTACGGTGGATGAGTTGTAGGATTGGACTTAAAAAGGTTATGGATGAAACGTTCCATAACCTTTTTTGATATGTAGAATTGTCCTTTTTGAACGTTTTGTTTCAACTTTTCGTCTAAAGAGACAAAAAGTTGTCACAATTCGGTCACAATTAGCATAAACATAAAATAGACGAAATGAACTTATTTCCAAAAAAGCTTAGTTCATTCCAATCATGATTCGTAGAGCTGCAAAAGCATGGATTAAAAGTTCACTATATTTTCAAGGAGGTAGATCGTATGAAAACTATTCTTGCTATCGCTGGGCTTATTTGGGTTTTATCACATGGAATTCCAATTTATGAAGGAGAACAAATTCGCAGTGCTCTGAATAAAAATTTTAATGAATATCATGTTATTGATCGGCAAGATAATGTTGTGACAGTTCGTGTAAATGACTGTTTTCATACGGTAACCGTGGAAGGAACTTCAGTAGTGAATGATGAAAAAGTATGTGATCAGCAATAATTATATATAGAAGGAAAAAAGTCTCAATTTATACACGTATAAATTGAGACTTTTGTATTTATGGATGAATAATAAGAGGGGATGGATAATCCCCTCTTATTATTTTTTTGAAAAAAGGAAAGGGTATCATGATAATTGAGGCTGAGAAGCTAATAAGTTGTTAAGAATAGGCATAAAGTGTAAATATACTCTTATGGGGTATCATGCGTAGATATTTAATGCTATAATTGGTATACTCATAAAAACAATTGTTTTATTGGATGAAGAGAAACTTTAAGAAGGTGATAATATGGATCATAAAGAGAATGAAGCAGTAACACATAGATCAGAAAAAGAAAAAGAACAGATTATAAATAGATTAAAGAGAATTGAAGGACAGGTTCGCGGTATTCAAAATATGATTGAAAATGATCGTTATTGCGTGGATATTTTAGTGCAAATTTCAGCGATTAATGCAGCGATGAAAAAAGTAGGAATGGGCGTTCTCAAAAATCATACGAGTCATTGTGTTTCAGGAGCTATTAAAAATGGAAATGGTGACGAAGCAATTGAAGAATTAATGACAGTATTTGAACGTTTTTCAAAAGCGTAAAAACAAGCTAGTATTTAACTGGCTTGTTTTTTTGTTTACCCTTATATTGGATTTTGGTGTATTGTAGTGAAAAAGTGTGTGTAAAATAAACTTTTAGAAAATAATTGAAAAATCATGATATAAAACCATTGATTACCTTAGGGGGGTATGGTAAGATGTAATTGTGATTAACAAACAATGAATAAACAAGAGGAGGATTTTAAATGGAACAGTTAACATTACAAGTTGAAGGTATGTCTTGTGGACATTGTGTAAATGCTATCGAAAGCAGTGTGAAAGAGCTAAACGGTGTTGAACAAGTGAAGGTTCAATTAGCAGAAGGAACTGTTGAAGTTACTATCGATTCGTCTGCTGTAACATTAAAAGATATCGTTGCTGTAATCGAAGATCAAGGATACGATGTTCAATAATTATTTTTAGATATGGAGATAAATCGTACTTTAAATGAAGTACGATTTATTTTGCTAATAATTATACCTCATAAGGGTATATAGAGGTGAGAGACATGAATGAAAAAAAAGAGGCCAATCTTCAAATATCAGGAATGACATGTGCGGCATGTGCAAATAGAATTGAAAAAGGTCTAAAAAAAGTAGAAGGTGTTCATGAGGCAAATGTAAATTTTGCGCTTGAAAAAACAAAAATAATGTACGATCCAACTAAAACAAATCCGCAACAATTTAAAGAAAAAGTTGAATCGTTAGGATATGGAATTGTAAGTGATAAAGCTGAATTTACTGTTTCAGGAATGACATGTGCAGCATGTGCAAATAGAGTTGAAAAGCGTTTAAATAAGTTAGATGGTGTGAACAAGGCGACAGTAAATTTTGCTTTAGAATCAGCCACAGTAGACTTTAATCCTGATGAAGTTAATGTAAATGAAATGAAGAGCGTGATTACGAAGCTAGGATATAAATTAGAAGTGAAACCAGATGATCAAGATGCATCAACTGATCATCGATTACAAGAAATTGAGCGACAAAAGAAGAAGTTTATTATTTCGTTTATTTTATCTTTCCCATTATTGTGGGCAATGGTTAGTCATTTCTCATTTACTTCGTTTATTTATTTACCAGATATGTTAATGAACCCTTGGGTGCAACTAACACTTGCAACTCCTGTTCAATTTATCATTGGTGGACAGTTTTATGTTGGGGCTTATAAAGCGTTACGCAATAAAAGTGCTAATATGGATGTTCTCGTGGCGCTTGGAACGTCGGCCGCCTATTTCTATAGTGTATATTTAAGTATTCAATCTATTGGTTCTTCGGAACATATGACAGATTTATATTTTGAAACGAGTGCGGTACTTATTACATTAATTATTTTAGGTAAATTATTTGAAGCGAAAGCAAAAGGGCGCTCATCAGAAGCGATTAAAAAATTGATGGGTTTACAAGCGAAGACAGCTACAGTTGTGCGAGATGGAACAGAAATAAAAATTTTGATTGAAGAAGTAGTAGCTGGTGATATCGTCTATGTAAAGCCTGGTGAAAAAATCCCAGTAGATGGGGAAATTGTAGAAGGAAAGTCAGCGATAGATGAATCGATGTTAACAGGCGAAAGTATTCCGGTTGATAAAACAATTGGAGATGGAGTAATCGGTTCTACAATAAATAAAAATGGGTTTTTAAAAGTGAAAGCCACTAAGGTAGGCAGAGATACTGCATTAGCTCAAATTATTAAAGTAGTAGAAGAGGCTCAAGGTTCAAAAGCTCCTATTCAAAGGGTAGCAGATCAAATTTCAGGTATTTTCGTACCAGTTGTAGTTGTGATTGCAATTATCACATTTGCAGTGTGGATGCTATTTGTTACACCTGGTGATTTTGGCGGAGCACTTGAGAAAATGATTGCCGTACTTGTTATCGCTTGTCCGTGTGCATTAGGGCTTGCAACGCCTACATCTATTATGGCAGGATCAGGAAGATCGGCTGAGTATGGTATTTTATTTAAGGGCGGGGAGCATTTAGAAGCAACACACCGATTAGATACAGTTATTCTAGATAAAACAGGTACTGTGACAAACGGGAAGCCGGTGTTAACAGATGTAATTGTAGCAGATGGATTCCGTGAAGAAGAAATACTACGTTTAGTAGGGGCAGCAGAAAGAAATTCTGAACATCCACTTGCAGAAGCGATTGTAGAAGGAATTAAAGAAAAGAAAATTGATATCCCAAGTTCAGAAACGTTTGAAGCGATTCCAGGATTCGGTATCGAATCAGTTGTAGAAGGAAAACAATTATTAATTGGCACACGTCGATTAATGAAGGAATTCAATATTGATATTGAAGAAGTTTCTAAATCAATGGAAGCGCTAGAACGAGAAGGAAAAACAGCAATGCTTATTGCAATCGATAAAGAATATGCCGGTATAGTTGCCGTTGCAGATACTGTGAAAGATACTTCAAAAGCAGCTATCGCAAGACTGAAAAAAATGGGTCTAGACGTTGTGATGATTACAGGAGATAATACACAAACTGCTCAGGCGATTGCAAAGCAAGTTGGTATTGATCACGTAATTGCAGAAGTATTGCCAGAAGGAAAAGCAGAAGAAGTGAAAAAACTCCAAGCACAAGGTAAGAAAGTAGCAATGGTTGGAGATGGAATAAATGATGCTCCTGCTCTTGCTACGGCGGATATCGGTATGGCAATTGGAACAGGAACGGATGTAGCGATGGAAGCGGCAGATATTACGTTAATCCGTGGGGATTTAAATAGTATTGCTGATGCGATCTTTATGAGTAAAATGACGATAAGAAATATTAAACAAAATTTATTCTGGGCATTAGCTTATAACGCGTTAGGAATTCCAATCGCGGCATTAGGCTTCTTAGCACCTTGGGTTGCTGGAGCAGCGATGGCATTTAGTTCTGTATCCGTTGTATTAAATGCATTAAGATTACAAAGAGTTAAATTAAAGTCTTAAAAAGCTACATTAAAGTAATTGAATAGAATTAAAAAACAATACTTTGAATAAGTATTGTTTTTTTGTTCGTATAGAAATTAAAACGATATAATAAAGAAGAAATATGGAATCGTATGTAGTAGAAAAGTTAAGAGGTAGTTTGGTAAGGAGACTTATATATGTTAAAAGATATTATAGTTAGAACATTTCAGAAAGAAGATTTAGAGCAAGTATTACAATTGTTCTATGAGACAGTTCATACGGTTAATGCAAAAGATTATAATGAGTTACAGCTACAGGCGTGGGCACCAAATCGACTAGATAGAGAAAGCTGGTTAAAGTCTTTAGAGAAGAATATTAGTTATGTAGCGGATCATAACGGTGTGATATTGGGATTTGGGGATTATAACGATGATCATTACGTAGATCGTTTATTTACACATAAAGATTATCAAGGGAAAAGAGTCGCTTCATACATACTACAGATGTTAGAAAAAGAAGCAGTGAAATTGGGGCATAGGGAGATATATACAGAGGCGAGCATTACCGCAAAACCTTTTTTTAAAAGTAAAGGTTTTATTTGCATAAAAGAACAAAAGAAACAGCATAATGGTCAGATTTTTATTAATTATGTTATGAAAAAAATATCCTTCTCATAAATGAGAAGGATATTTTTCATTATTTTACAGCTTCTTTTAGTTCTTTACCAGCTTTGAAAGCAGGTACTTTAGAAGCTGCGATTTGCATTTCTTCACCAGTTTGTGGGTTACGGCCTGTACGAGCAGCTCTTTCGCGAACTTCGAATGTACCGAATCCGATAAGTTGTACTTTTTCACCAGCAGCTAAAGTGTTAGTGATTGATTCTACTACAGTTTGTACAACTACAGTAGCTTCTTTTTGAGAAATCTCAGCATTTTGTGCTACGTTTTTAATTAATTCTGTTTTGTTCATGTTTTTCACCTCATATGTAAATAATGCTATTTAAGTTGTTATTATAACGTATAAAACATTCGAGAACAAGTGTACGTACATATATTCGCAAAAAAAATGAAATTTGTAATATTTTTTAGGACACTTTATAGACATTCCATTTAAGCGGATAGAGATTTGTTCTTCATTTCAGTCTTCTCTTGATGAGAAGGTAGTTTCTTATTATAAGATATGAAGTAAGGTAGTGCTACAAATAACATACCCCCTACTAAATTTCCAAAGAAAACAAAAATAAAGTTTGGAAAATATTCAGCCCAAGTGAAATGACCGGCAAAAATCGCAGCTGGGATGACAAACATATTGGCTACAACGTGTTGAAATCCAATCGCAACAAAAGTCATAACTGGGAACCAAATACCGATAATCTTTCCGATAAATTCTTTACTTCCCATACTGAGCCAAACAGCTAAACAAACGAGCCAATTACATCCGATTGCAGAAATAAATGCTTGCAATGGTGTATCTTGTAGTTTCGCTTGAGCGATAGAAATAGTTTTCGCTAAAAAAGCTCCTTCAGTTAAGCCGACGATATGACCGAAAAAATAGGCTACGAATACAGCTCCTATGAAATTGCTAAATGTAACAATAACTAAATTTCGTATGAAATAAAATAAAGTAATTTTCTTTTGGAACCAGGCCATAGAAACTGTCATCATGTTACCAGTAACTAGTTCACCGCCTGCAAGAATAACGAGAATAAGACCAATAGGGAATACAGCAGCGCCTAGAAAACTAGAAAATGATCCCCAATATTTTGGCATTGTCCCAATAACATGAATATCGAGTAAATACCCTAATGAGATAAAAGCACCACCAAAAAAACCAAGAATTAGCATAGGGAGCAATGATAAATGACCTTTTTTCCTTCCTGAATTCGCAGCAAGTTTCGTAATTTCTTCTGGTGTAAATACAGACATGAATAACCCCTCCGTAATAAAATGATGGAATGAATAGAAAAAATTCAAAAATCTACGTATTATAAAAATATGTTATGACTTCTGTATAAAATTGTCAAAGTGAATAGAGAGGGAACGACATATTGATAACATTGTTCATGTTGTCACATTAATGTAACAATAAGGATTTAAAGTGTTTCTAGAGGTGAAAACATGAATACGAATCATGTAAAAAAAGAACGAAAAAAATCAATCGTAAAGATATTTATTATTATTTTTATAAGTATATTAATGATACCAGTAAGTTTGTATTATTATGCGACAGAAATAGAACGAAAATTAGTAACAGTTACGTGGAATGAAATAGAAGCTTCTGCAATTCCTAAAGAATTTAATAATAAAAAAATATTACAGTTTTCAGATGTACATTTAGGACCAGAGTTTACACTGAAACAACTTGAACATTTAGTGGAGAAGATGAATGAATTACATCCAGATATAGTAGTTTTTACTGGAGATTTAATAGATAAATTTGGGTCTTATAGTGCGGAAAGAGAAGAAGCGAAGGCTATTTTGCAGAAAATTTACGCTCCCTTAGGGAAATATGCTGTGTTTGGGAATCATGATAGGGGCGGGGGCGGTAGTTTATTTTACAAAAAATATATGGAGGAAGCTGGTTTTTCTGTATTAGTAAATGAAGTGCAGAAAATTAAAGTGGAAAACGGCAAATATATTACAATATCAGGTTTGGATGATTTTCTATTAGGGAAGCCGCAAATAGATTCAACTTTAAAAAACTTGAAACAAAATGATTTCAACATGTTATTAGTACATGAGCCGGATGTTGTAACCAAAATCAATCGTTACCCAGTTGATCTTCAACTGTCAGGACATAGTCACGGAGGACAAGTCCAAATTCCTTTTGTAGGTCCGTTAATTACTACCAAACTAGCTGAGAACTATGTTGAAGGTATGTATGAAGTAGAGGGGAAGAGTAAGCCGTTATATTTATATGTAAATCGTGGCATTGGGACTACTAGGATGCCTGTTAGATTTTGGAGTGTACCTGAACTTTCAATTTTTGTGTTGAAGCAAAATAGTGACTAGAATAGTAGGAGGACTTTTAGAGAAAGTTCTCTTTTTTTAATGGTTAAATACTGAATATTATGTAAGTTTTGTTTAAAGTGTTAAATAAAGAAAGGGGAATTTCTAGGATAGAAACATGGCATAAAGAATTGGAAAGTTTATATAACCAAATAGTTTCATGACGAAGAGATTTTCATCAATATCCAGAGCTATCGTTGCAAGAAATAGAAACGCCGAGAAAAATAGCTGAAATCTTAAAAAGTTTTCATATTGATGTGAAAACAAATATCGGGAGCAGAGGAGTAATCGGCGTAATTGAAGGTGGAAGACCTGGGAAGACGATAGCGCTACGTGCTGATTTTGATGAACAAGCAATGTTAATTGGTGGTAAATTACTTTTAAGTCTTGTGAATAGTTATGTAAGAGATGAAAAAGAATCTCTTCATCATGTAGAAGTGAAAAAGTAATTTACATAAATAAAAAACAACAATAGGTTATGTAACCTATTGTTGTTTTTTATTATTTTTGCAAGGAAAGATTATCAAAATATGTTCTGTAAGTATTAGAGAATTCAAAGTTGTTTTTTGCATCCCAATTAATAGACCAAGACATTAGGCCGCGGAATGCAGGATAGCCACTCTGATTTGAAAGTTTATACTTTCCTCCGAAAGGAATGCCCTTAATGATATAATCTAAAGCTTTTTTCATTTCAGTTGGAGAAATGTACCCGCCACTTGGAGCGGCCGCTGGAGCTGCAGGAAGTCCAATCATGACTTGATCCGAACGAAGAGCTGGGAAAATGTTATTTGCATTACCACCTACAGGAAAACCATGTAAGAGCATATCCGCCATAGCGACTTCGTAGTCTGCAGTACCTTGATTGTAGTTATTACCGTCCATTCCAATCCCGCTACCAGCATTGTAGTGTTGAACGTGAATGTATGTTAGTTTATCTTTCACTCCATAAATAATTGGTAAATATGCACCCCAGATGCTTCCGTATGCGCTATAACCGCCTTGAACATAAGCTGTTTCAGGAGCCATGCTTAATAGAAAATCTGGACCATAATGATCTGAGATTGTTCGAATAGCTGATATAAGATTTACGATTTGAGGAGTAGTTGGGTTTTTGAAATTAGTGTCATTTCCGTTTAAGTAAATACCCGATTCAAGGTCAATATCTATTCCATCAAAATCATATTTATCAATCAGAGATTGTATGGAATTAATAAAACGTTGCTTAGCGGCATTGTCAGGGAGTAAAACGACCCCATTTTGTCCACCTATTGAAAGAACTACTTTCTTTCCTTTACTTTTTAAATAAGAAATATCTGATTTGAATTCTGCATCTGTACCATATACAGGGGAAAATTCAACAGTGGAACGATCACCACCAGTTTCACCGAAAGATACATTGATTACATCCCATTTTGGTGAAACGTCTCTTAATTTAATAATGCCAGTACCGTTATCGAAGTTATGCCAGTATCCAACGAGTAATTTTGAACCTAAATTGTTTGCTGCTTGTGTTTGGAAAGGGGATAGCGGTAGTAGTAAGAACATTACTAAAATACAACAAAAAAATTTGAACTTGTTTAACATATTAACACTCCTATACAAAAAGTTGTCTAGATGTATAATCTTGTTTATTTAATGATATCTGAAAATTCTTTCTTTTGTAAGAGGACTATAATTTTCTCAACAATTGTGTATGGGAAAGTATTAAACCTAATGAAATAATTTTTGAAGGAGATTGAATTGCAATTGTTAAATTCAGAATATTTTGATATATTTTAAAGTATAGGACAAAATCTTTCGCACAGTACTCTTACATAAATTTCAAAATTTAGTTTGGAAGGGGATGTACAAGAGTTGGATAAAAATCTTAAGAAAGACCTCAAAATACGCCACATTACAATGATCTCAATTGGTGGCGTAATAGGAGCTGGTTTGTTTGTTGGAAGTGGTGCGGTTGTGCATTCGGCAGGACCTGGTTCTATCGTTTCATATGCATTAGCAGGGCTTCTAGTTATTTTCGTTATGAGAATGCTGGGGGAAATGGCAGCTATTAATCCGACAAGTGGTTCATTTGCAACATATGCAAGAGAAGCAATTGGTCCATGGGCAGGTTATACAATTGGGTGGCTATATTGGTTTTTCTGGGTAATTGTTATTGCAATAGAAGCTACAGCAGGTGCTGGTATTATTCAATACTGGATTCCGGAAATCCCACTCTGGTTATTAAGCTTAATATTAACGATTTTATTAACGTTGACGAATGTTTTCTCGGTGAAATCATTTGGAGAATTTGAATATTGGTTTTCATTTATTAAAGTAATAAGTATTGTTTTGTTCCTTTGCTTAGGTCTTGCTGTTATTTTAGGATTTGTACCAGGAACGGAAGCACCTGGCACTTCGAATTTAGTAGGGCAAGGAGGGTTTATGCCAAATGGTATAAGTTCGGTGTTACTTGGAATCACCGTCGTTATATTTTCATTTATGGGATCTGAGATTGTTGCTGTAGCCGCTGGAGAGTCTGCCGAACCTGTAAAAGCAGTAAAAACAGCAACAAATAGTGTGATTTGGCGTATTCTCGTATTTTTCATTGGATCGATCGCTGTAGTTGTTACACTCCTTCCGTGGAATTCAGCGAACATACTAAAAAGCCCATTTGTGGCGGTATTGGAACATATAGGGATACCAGCGGCAGCACAAATTATGAATTTTATCGTTTTAACAGCTGTACTTTCTTGTTTAAATTCGGGTTTATATACGAACTCAAGAATGCTTTTTTCAATGGCAGAAAGAGGAGATGCACCAAAGGCATTTTTGAAATTGAATAGTAGTGGTGTTCCGGTTCGGGCGGTTTTATTTGGAACTTTCTTTGCTTACATTGGAGTTGTTTTTAGTTACATATCTCCAGATAAAGTATTTTTATTTTTAGTGAATGCATCTGGCGGTATTGCATTACTCGTTTATCTCGTTATAGCAATTTCACATTTCAAGATACGTAAAAAAATGGGGAAAGCAGAACAACAAAATTTGAAAGTGAAGATGTGGCTTTTTCCATATGTAACATATGTTACAATTGCTGCGATTATAGCAGTTTTAGTTGCAATGATCGCAATTGAATCTTTACGTTCACAGGCACTATTAACGATGCTTGTTACTCTTCTTATAATAATTTCTTATTTTATTTTTAATAGAAATAAAAATAGTACAGTATTGAATTCCGAAAGTAAAAATGAGGAATCTGTTCGATTCTAATTTCTTGTTTTAGAAGAGAGTTACACCCAATCATTGCTATAAAAGAATCATAGAAACAAGTAATTACTATTGTCATAGTGAATATAAACTTTTTTCTTGACTTTTTATATGAAGGCGAGCAGAATGGTAAAAAAGGAAGGGGGGATGATGTTGGAAGAGTACGTATTAGAGCTGTATAACTTGTTATATACGACAGAATGGCAAGATATTGTTTCGTTTCTAGGAATAGTATTTTGCATGAAAATTGTAATTGTATATATGGAAGAGCAAGGTATGTTCTATTCCTTCTCATCTCCGTTCGATGTGCAGCGCGAGCCGTTGCTAAACTATGCCAATGTGAATTACGAACAATTTCCTTTTGTACTATTCTTT
Organism: Bacillus sp. CH_48; assembly: GCF_038008465.1. NCBI lineage: Bacteria > Bacillati > Bacillota > Bacilli > Caryophanales > Bacillaceae > Bacillus > Bacillus sp. CH_48. Next base: position 3,240,539 of record NZ_JBBOZF010000001.1, read on the forward strand.
ATGATTCGATTTATAACAGCAATTGTAAAGAAGAAGGAAAGTGATGATGAAGAGTGCCACGCAACTTGTAAGGTAGCTAATGTTTTTTAAGCTAAATACAAGGAGGAGATTTATATGTGGTTTCGATTTCTTATGATTGGTTTCTTTTCATTAACAGCAATTTCATTAATGGGATATCAAGTGTCTGAAATTTTTCAAGCATATAGCGATACATTTTTTAACAAAAATTAATCGCGTTGCTATTTGAATAATAAAGCGATAAAATCCTTCTTAAGAAGTTTTATTAAGAAGGATTTTTTTCTTTGTCTTGTCTTGCTGTGTCAAACTATTGTCACATTTACACTGTGAATAATATGTTAAAATAGTGAGGTTATGTATACATACTTGAAGGAAGAGGGAGTGACCATTTTGGTGAATCAATCAACAAATCAGAAAAGCTATGCTCCTATTGTGATAACGCTTTCTGTAATTGTAAATGCGATTATTTTATTTTTGTTCTTTGGACCTGTTGGCTATGAAGGAGAAGTACATTTTGATGTAACAATTTTACCAATGTTAAATGCGATTTTTAATAGCTTTACGTTCGTATTCTTATTAGCAGCTTTATACTCTATTATTAAAAAGAATGTGAAAATGCACCGTGGTTTTATCCTCGCAGCATTTACAACGACGTTGCTATTTTGTGTTTCTTATTTATCGTATCATTACTTGGCGCCAGCAACACATTTTGGCGGAGAAGGGTTCATTAAATATGTGTACTTCATTATTTTAATTACGCATATTATCCTTGCTGCAATTATTGTACCACTTGCATTGTTTGCACTTGTATTTGGTTTTACAAATCAATTAACACGTCACCGTAAAATTGTACGTTGGACGATGCCAATTTGGTTATATGTAAGTTTATCTGGTGTTATTGTTTACTTAATGATCTCACCTTATTATCAATAAAAGTCTCAGCCCTTAGGCTGGGGCTTTTTTGTTAAGCAAATCTTTTTGTGAAATGAAAAAAATATGGTATACAAAAGTATAGTTGCTTTTCATATAGAAGGGATGGTAAAGAAATATGCAAAATTTTGTATTTCGTAATCCAACGAAACTTATTTTCGGTAAAGATCAATTAGAACAGTTAAAAACTGAAATTCCACAGTTTGGTAAGAAGGTTCTTCTCGTATATGGAGGAGGCAGTATTAAAAGAAACGGTATTTATGATAATGTAATTTCTATTTTAAAGGATATTAATGCAGAAGTATTTGAATTGACGGGTGTTGAACCGAATCCTCGTGTATCAACTGTAAAGAAAGGGATTCAAATTTGTAAAGATAATGGAGTTGAATTTATTTTAGCAGTTGGTGGAGGAAGTGTAATCGACTGTACGAAAGCGATTGCTGCTGGTAGCAAATATGATGGAGATGTATGGGATATTGTAACGAAAAAAGCATCTGCTAGTGAGGCATTACCATTTGGCACTGTACTTACTCTTGCTGCGACAGGTTCTGAAATGAATGCAGGCTCGGTAATTACAAATTGGGAAACGAATGAAAAGTATGGATGGGGAAGCCCAGTTACATTCCCGCAGTTTTCAATTTTAGATCCAGTTCATACTGCATCTGTACCGAGAGATCAAACGATTTATGGTATGGTAGATATTATGTCACATGTATTAGAACAATATTTCCATCATGGAACGAATACAGAACTACAAGACCGTTATTGTGAATCTGTTTTAAGAACAGTCATTGAAACAGCACCTAAGCTTTTAAGTGATTTAGAAAATTATGAGCATAGGGAAACAATTTTATATTGCGGAACGATGGCGTTAAATGGCATTTTAGCGATGGGAGTAAGAGGTGACTGGGCAACTCATAATATTGAACATGCAGTTTCTGCTGTTCATGATATACCGCATGGAGGTGGGCTTGCGATTTTATTCCCGAACTGGATGAAACATGTTGTAGAGGAAAATGTAAGTCGTTTTAAACAGTTCGCTATTCGTGTATTTGATATAGAAACAGATGGCAAAACAGATAAAGAAGTGGCGTTAGAAGGAATTGAGGCACTGCGTCAATTTTGGACTTCAATTGAAGCGCCAGCAACATTAGCTGATTACGGTATTGGAGAAAATGAAATTGATATAATGGCTAATAAAGCGATGGTGTATGGTGAATTTGGTAACTTTAAAAAATTAAATAAAGATGATGTTCTAAGTATATATAAAGCTTCTTTATAAGTGAATTTAGAAAAGAAACCTATTTGATTGTTTGATCGAATAGGTTTCTTTTTTGCTGTTTATAAGCGTTTATGAATGTTTGTGATTATTTTTGACTGTTTATGGTTGATTTTTGTGACCGTTTTCATTATACTGTAATCAAAGAAGAGGTGAATAAAATGTTAACTCCTGAACGTCATCAAATGATATTGCAACTTGTAAAAGAACAGAAAGTTGTAAAATTACAGCAATTAGTTGAAAGAACAGAAAGCTCTGAGTCGACAATTCGCCGTGATTTAGCACAATTGGAAAAGCAAAGGTTATTAAAAAGAGTTCATGGTGGTGCCGCTGTTTTAACAGGAAAAGGGCAAGAACCAACGATGGTTGAAAAATCATCCAAAAACATTCAAATAAAACAACAAATTGCTAATTATGCGGCTAGCGTTGTTGAACAAGGTGATTGTATTTATTTAGATGCAGGGAGTACAACATTTGAAATGATTCCATTTTTAATCAATAAAGATGTTACTGTCGTTACGAATGGACTTATGCATATTGAAGCTTTAGTTGAAAATAATATTCGTGCGTATTTACTAGGCGGAATGATGAAGAGTAGGACGAAAGCTTTAATCGGTGCTATGGCACAGGAAAGTATGCAGAAGTATCGCTTTGATAAATGTTTTTTAGGTGCAAATGGTGTACATGAACAGCTTGGCTTTACAACGCCAGATCCAGAAGAAGCGCTCCTAAAACAAATGGCATTAACATTAGCAAACGAAGGATATTTCTTAATTGATGAAAGTAAGTTTTCAGAAGTTGCGTTTGCGAAAATTGCAAATGTTGAAGATGCAAATATTATTACAAACCATTTAGAAATTGATTTAGAAAAATATAAAAAACAAACCAATGTAATTGAGGCTGATAAACAATGATCTATACAGTTACTTTAAACCCATCTATTGATTATGTAGTGCAAGTTCCTTCTTTTGATTTAGGAACAATAAATCGAGCGGAGAAAGATATGAAGTTTCCTGGAGGAAAAGGAATTAATGTTTCTCGTGTTCTTCAGCGTTTAGGTGTTAAAAATATAGCACTTGGATTTACTGGTGGATTTACTGGTCAATTTATTAAAGAGGTATTACAGACGGAAGGTGTAACAACAAACTTCGTCCAAGTAGATGAAGATACTCGCATTAATGTGAAAATAAAAGGGAAAGAAGAAACAGAATTAAATGGCCAAGGTCCTATTGTAACAAAAGAGCAGTTCGAACAGTTAATGAAAAAAATTGAGAGTATGCAACCTGGAGATTGTGTTGTACTCGCTGGGAGTGTACCAGTCTCTATTCCAAGTACCTTTTACGAATCAATCGCTGCGTTTGGAGCTGAAAAAGGTATTCGTGTAGTAGTAGATGCAAGTGGAAGTGCACTGCAACATGTAATTAAAAATAAGCCGTTTTTAATTAAGCCAAACCACCATGAACTTGGTGAGTTGTTTGGAGTGGAGCTTTCAACAGTAGAAGACATTTTACCTTATGGAAGAAAATTAATTGAACAAGGTGTAAAACACGTTATCGTATCGATGGCTGGAGAGGGAGCTTTATTATTTACGGCAGAAGGTATATATGAAGCGACTGTTCCAAAAGGTGTTGTAATTAATTCAGTTGGGGCCGGAGATTCTCTTGTTGCAGGGTTTGTAGGCAAATATGAACAGACAAAAGATATTGAAAAGGCATTTCAATACGGCGTTGCAACAGGGAGTGCAACAGCATTTTCAGCTGATTTATGTAAGAAGGAAAAAGTAGAAGAATTATTGTCGCAAGTAATTGTAGCTAAGCGATAGGGGGAAGCAACATATGAAAATTACAGAACTATTAAAAAGGGATACAGTCATTATGGATTTGACAGCTTCAAATAAAGAAGCTGTCATAGATGAATTAGTTGAGAAATTAAACGGGGCAAATCGTTTAAATAGTAAAACGGAATTTAAAGAAGCTATTTTAAAGCGGGAGTCCCAAAGTACGACTGGAATAGGGGAAGGTATTGCAATACCTCATGCGAAGACAAAGGCTGTTAAACAACCATCGATTTGTTTTGGTAGAAGTGTAAGCGGTATCAATTATGAGTCGCTTGATGGACAACCGGCACACTTATTCTTTATGATTGCTGCAAGTGAAGGAGCGAATAATACTCATTTAGAAACGTTGTCTCGTTTATCGACATTATTAATGGATGAAGGGTTTCGCAAGCAACTATTAGAAGCGAAGGATGAAAGTGAGCTTCTTCAACTATTTGATGAAAAAGAGAATGAAAAAGAAGAAGAGATTGAAGTTGCAAAACCAGAAGGAAATGAACCGTACGTACTTGCTGTTACAGCTTGCCCAACTGGAATCGCTCACACATATATGGCGGCGGATAGCTTAAAAGCAAAAGCGGCAGAGTTAGGAATAGCGATTAAAGTTGAAACGAACGGATCAACAGGTATTAAAAACGGTTTAACGAAAGAGGATATTGAACGTGCAACAGCTATTATTGTTGCGGCAGATAAACAAGTAGAAATGAATCGTTTTGCTGGTAAACATGTCATTCAAGTGCCAGTTGCTGATGGGATTAGAAAAACGGAAAATCTGCTTAAACGAGCTGTCAAACAAGATGCACCAATCTTTAAAGGTGTAAAAGAGGATGGGAAAACAGAAAGTATTGAGAGAGAAAAAGGATTAGGAATTTATAAGCATTTAATGAGCGGTGTAAGTAATATGCTTCCATTCGTTGTTGGTGGCGGGATTTTAATAGCGCTAGCATTTTCGTTTGGTGGTATAAAGGCGGAAGGTCCTTTAGCTGAATTGTTCATGTCAATTGGTGGAGGAAAAACAGGTGCGTTTTTATTCCTTGTACCAATTTTAGCTGGATTTATTGCAAGCTCTATTGCTGATCGTCCTGGTTTTATGCCTGGTGTTGTAGGTGGATTTTTAGCGGCGAATGCGAATGCTGGATTTTTAGGTGGATTAATTGCTGGTTTCTTAGCTGGATATGTTGTTTTAGGGTTAAAAAGATTATTTTCAGGACTACCAGTACAATTAGAAGGAATTAAACCTGTTTTGTTATATCCAGTCTTTGGATTATTGATTACAGGAGTTGTAATGCAAAAAGTAGTAATTCCGCCTGTAGTAGCATTAAATGAAATGTTGACAGGGTGGTTAAATGGTTTAAATGGTACGAATGCTATATTACTAGGTCTTATTTTAGGTGGTATGATGGCAATTGATATGGGTGGTCCAATTAATAAAGCGGCATTTACGTTTGGTATTGCTGCAATAGAAGCACAGAATTTTGGAGTGCACTCAGCAGTTATGGCTGGTGGTATGGTACCGCCACTTGCGATTGCATTCGCAACTACATTCTTTAAATCAAAGTTTACAGAAGCGGAACGTAAATCTGGTTTAACAAATTATATTATGGGAGCATCGTTCATTACAGAAGGTGCGATTCCGTTTGCAGCTGCAGATCCGGTTCGAGTAATCGTAAGTTGTGTTGTTGGTTCAAGTATTGCAGGTGCGTTATCTATGTTATTCCAAATTACATTACCGGCACCGCATGGTGGATTATTTGTAATAGCATTAGTAAATAAACCGTTACTATATATTTTCTCTATATTAATTGGAACGATTGTCTCGGCTATTATGCTAGGTGTTTGGAAAAAGAAAGTTCAATAACAAATGAAAAGAGAGCAGCTTTTAGTAGCTGCTTTCTTTTTATTACAAAAAAATAGGTTAACAATGGAATATTGATGCTTTTTGGTAAAAGATGTAATGAATTTTGGGTTTTTTGTAACAAAAAAGTAACACTGTAATTTTTTCTGGAAAAAGTTCTTGTGCTCGTATGTAAAAAATATATGAAAACCATTGGAGATTGTATTAAAAATACATTTTATTAATATGGAAATTTATGTTACAGCTCATTAATCGTATATTACGAATGCTTTGTAATTGTGTGATTTCTAAAAATTCTAAAAATCTGTTGCTATAATGAAAATACGAAAACAAAGCAAATGGAGGCTATTCATGAAAAAATTATTAAGTATAGCAACAGCAGCAGTTTTTGGTCTTGGGATTTTTGCAGGTTCTGCTAAAGCGGAAACAATTGTAACAACAGACGTATTAAATGTTAGAGAAAACCCAAATGTAGAGTCAAAGCTTGTAGGTAAAGTGTTAAGTGGGAATACACTAGATGTTATAAATACAGAAAATGGATGGACAAAAATTAAGTTGAACGGTAAGGAAGCGTTTGTAAGTGCTGAGTTTACAAAGAGCACATATTATGTAACGGCGGGCGTATTAAATGTTCGTGCTGGAGCGAATACTGATTCTGAAATTTTAGGTAAACTTAATAAAGGTGATGTGATTGAAACGACGAATCAAGTTCAAAATGAATGGTTACAATTCGACTACAATGGAAAAGTCGGATATGTTCACGTGCCATTTTTAACAGGAACGGCACCTGTAATTGAAAAGAAAGAAGTTGTAGCTCAAGAAGAAGCGCCGGCTAGAACAAATACGCCGGTTAAAAATAATACAGCAGTTAAGAATAAAGAGTCTGTTAAGAGTAACGATTCTATTAAGAAGGTAGAATCAAGTAAACCTGTGGTAAAAGAAAAGCCGGCTGCAAAACCAGTTGCGAAATCTACTGAAACAAGTGCGCCGACTGGTGGTCGTGAAATTACAGTAGAAGCGACGGCATATACAGCAGATCCGAGTGAGAATGGTTCGTATGGTGGTCGTGTATTAACTGCAATGGGGCATGATTTGACAGCAAATCCAAATATGAAAGTAATTGCTGTTGATCCGAAAGTAATTCCGCTTGGCTCAAAAGTATGGGTAGAAGGATATGGAGAAGCGATTGCTGGAGACACTGGTGGTGCGATTAAAGGAAATCGTATTGATGTATTAGTCGGTTCAGATGGTAGTGCTAATAGCTGGGGGCGCAAATCTGTAAAAGTGAAAGTTATACAATAGGTTATCGATATTAATATAAAAAGCGGTTGCTTGAAATTATGTAAGCAGCCGCTTTTTATGGATTATTGAAATGGATAAATAGTTTTACCTGTAATAATTTTATATGCACTGCAAAATTGCGTTTGTATATATTCTGTATTTTTATTTTCTACATGTAATGTTGTTTCATGGAGAGTAGAATGAAAAGCCCGTAGTAAACAATTTAGGGCGAAGTATAATTCCTCTTGTGAACAATTTTGTTCTTTTGTAGAAGTAGCTAAAATGAGGTCTTTTGTCAAAGATGAAAAATTGATGGTGGATTGTTTCATAGTTAACTCATCCTCTCGAAACTATTTTTATCATGTATATGCAGAATTGGACAAACTATGTTCTTTTTTATATGTAATTTCATGTACCGAAATGAAAGAACTTGCAATCATGCCGTTAAAATTGGTAAGATTGGGTATAATCAATAGATGGAGTATATTACATAAAGAGAGTTGAATGATATGGGAGAATTGCAACGTGAAAAAGTTGCTGTCATCATTGGACCAACTGCTGTTGGAAAGACGAAGTTAAGTATCGATCTTGCCAAAGCGTTGAACGGTGAAATTATTAGTGGTGATTCCATGCAGATCTATCGAACGATGGATATTGGAACTGCAAAGGTAACAAAAGCAGAGATGGACGGAATTCCACATTATATGGTCGATATAAAAAATCCGGAAGATTCATTTTCTGTCGCGGAATTTCAAGAACGTGTTCGCAAGCATATTCAAGAAATTACAGAACGTGGTAACTTACCAATTATAGTTGGTGGAACCGGTCTTTATATACAATCTGTTTTATTTGATTATCAGTTTACAGATGATGCTGGTGATGTGATATACCGAGAGCAAATGGAAAAGTTAGCTTTAGAACGCGGTGTGGAATATGTACATAAAAAATTGCAAGAAGTAGATCCAGAAAGTGCAGAGCGTATTCATGCAAATAATGTACGACGTGTCATTCGGGCGTTAGAAATTTTCCACACGACGGGTGAAAAAATGAGTGACCAAATTGAGAAACAAGAAAAAGAGTTACTCTATGATGTTTCATTAATTGGCTTGACAATGGATCGAGAAATGCTATACGATCGCATTAACTTACGAGTGGATTTGATGATGGAACAAGGCCTATTAGAGGAAGTAGAAGGGCTGTATAATAGAGGGATACGAGATTGTCAATCTATTCAAGCGATTGGATATAAAGAAATCTATGATTATTTTGAGAATCGAGCCTCTTTAGAAGATGCGGTATCACAATTAAAGACGAATTCGCGTCGTTATGCAAAGCGTCAATTAACGTGGTTCCGTAATAAAATGGATGTCACGTGGTTTGATGTTACAGACGGTGAAAAAACGTCAGAAATTTTACGATACATAGAAGGAAAGTTACAAGTAAAGTCGAATAATAGTAAGTAGAGAAAAAGAGGAGGATTCGACATGAAGCAATCAATCAATATTCAAGATCAGTTTTTAAATCAACTCCGTAAAGAAAATACGTTTGTTACGCTGTACTTATTAAATGGTTTCCAGCTTCGTGGACTAATTAAAGGATTTGATAATTTTACAGTCCTACTGGAAACAGAAGGTAAGCAACAGCTTATTTATAAACATGCAATTTCTACATTTGTACCACAAAAAAATGTTTCAATTGAATTAGAATAGTAATGAATTATTGTACATAACAAAAAAAGAGCGAGTTTCTCGCTCTTTTTTTATTTGTCATAAACAATATATAGTGAAATTTAAGCGATTCTAAATACAGTAAGGCGGATGTTAGTATTTCCTGTCGCAGGAATCGTAATCTCATTAAGAGTAGATTGGACAGAAATTCTTGCACCAGCTACTAATGTTTCGATTGTAGTAAATGAAAGTGAGTCGCCTATTAAATTTGAAGAGAAATTATCAGTTGCGACTGCTCCATTAATTGAAATTCCTACTCCGAGTGGAGCGCATCCTGGCGCAGTTGTAGAAATGGATACGCTAATTACATAAATACCACCGTTGATAACAGTAACTGTATCTGTGCCGTTGAAGATAATATTGTTTACGTTAATTGCAGTACTAAAAATAAAGTTATTAAATTGCAGTACTGTTTGCTGAATATTGTTTGTTACAACAATTGTTGCTACAGGGAAGCTAGGTCCAGTTGGCCCAGTAGGTCCGGTAGGCCCACCAGAAGGTCCAGTAGGTCCAGTAACTCCTATACCAGTAGCGCCGGTAGCACCCGTTGGTCCTTGAATGCCTTGAGGTCCGGTAGCGCCGGTAGCACCCGTGTTACCTTGAACACCTTGAGGTCCAGTGGCACCAGTAGCACCTGTGTTACCTTGAACACCTTGAGGTCCAGTGGCACCAGTAGCGCCTGTGTTACCTTGAACACCTTGAGGTCCAGTGGCACCAGTAGCGCCTGTGTTACCTTGAACACCTTGAGGTCCAGTAGCACCCGTGTTACCCTGAGGCCCCTGAGGTCCAGTAGGTCCAGGAGGCCCGCCAGAAGGTCCGGTAGGTCCGGTAACTCCTATACCAGTAGCGCCAGTGGCACCCGTAGCACCCGTAGCACCTGTGTTACCTTGAACACCTTGAGGTCCAGTAGCGCCGGTAGCACCAGCAGGTCCTTGAACACCTTGAGGTCCAGTGGCACCCGTAGCACCCGTAGCACCCGTGTTACCTTGAACACCTTGAGGTCCAGTAGCGCCGGTAGCACCCGTGTTACCTTGAACGCCTTGAGGTCCAGTAGCACCCGTAGCACCTGTGTTACCTTGAACACCTTGAGGTCCAGTGGCACCCGTAGCACCTGTGTTACCTTGAACACCTTGAGGTCCAGTAGCACCAGTAGCACCTGTGTTACCTTGAACACCTTGAGGTCCAGTGGCACCAGTAGCACCTGTGTTACCTTGAACACCTTGAGGTCCAGTAGCACCCGTAGCACCTGTGTTACCTTGAACACCTTGAGGTCCAGTAGCACCAGTAGCGTAGCACCTGTGTTACCTTGAACACCTTGAGGTCCAGTGGCACCAGTAGCACCTGTGTTACCTTGAACACCTTGAGGTCCAGTAGCACCCGTAGCACCTGTGTTACCTTGAACACCTTGAGGTCCAGTAGGCACCCGTAGCACCGGTAGCACCCGTGTTACCTTGAACACCTTGAGGTCCAGTAGCACCAGTAGCACCTGTGTTACCTTGAACACCTTGAGGTCCAGTAGCACCCGTAGCACCTGTGTTACCTTGAACACCTTGAGGTCCAGTAGCACCCGTAGCACCTGTGTTACCTTGAACACCTTGAGGTCCAGTAGCACCCGTAGCACCTGTGTTACCTTGAACACCTTGAGGTCCAGTAGCGCCAGTAGCACCCGTGTTACCTTGAGGCCCCTGAGGTCCAGTAGGTCCAGCACCCTATACCAGTGGCACCTGTGTTACCTTGAACACCTTGAGGTCCAGTTGTTACCTTGAACACCTTGAGGTCCAGTAGCACCAGTAGCGCCTTGTTAACACCTTGAGGTCCAGTGTTACCTTGAGGCACCAGTAGCAGCCCGTAGCACCTGTGTTACCTTGAACACCTTGAGGTCCAGTAGCACCAGTAGCACCTGTGTTACCTTGAACACCTTGAGGTCCAGTAGCACCTGTAGCACCGGTAGCACCCGCAGGTCCTTGAGCGCCTGTATTGCCGGTAGCGCCTGTGTTACCTTGAGGCACCCTTGAAGACCTTGAGGTCCAGTAGCACCCGTAGCACCTGTGTTACCTTGAACACCTTGAGGTCCAGTAGCGCCAGTAGCACCCGTACCTTGCACCTTGAGGTCCAGCACCAGTAGCCCCGTGTGTTACCTTGTTACCTTGAACACCTTGAGGTCCAGTAGCACCTGTAGCGCCGGTAGCACCCGCAGGTCCTTGAGCGCCTGTATTGCCGGTAGCGCCTGTGTTACCTTGAGGCCCCTGAGGTCCGGTAGCACCGGTAGCAGCAGGTCCTTGAGCGCCTAGCCGGTAGCCCTGTGTTACCTTGAGGCCCCTGAGGTCCAGTAGCGCCGGTAGCGCCTGTGTTACCTTGAGGTCCCTGAGGTCCAGTAGCGCCCGTGTTACCTCGAGGTCCAGTGGCACCAGTAGCGCCTGCTGGTCCAGTAGGCCCAGTAGGTCCGGTAGGTCCTTGAATGAACGAAGCAGAATTAACTAGAGCAGTTTGTAATGCTGCTATTAATTTAAGAAGCTCTTGAAGTGTGCAAGGGTCAATTCGGAATAATTTTGTAATGTATAGTAAATAGTTAATGAGATTTTGAAGTTCAATAAATACAGCGCTTGCTACAAAGGTTGGATTTCTTAATATAGTTATTAAGTTTTTAATAATAGCTAACCCTTGTGCTTTCAGGGAGGAAGTAGCGTCTAGTGAACAAATAAATTTACTTAGTAGGTTCAATGTATCGATTAGATCTTCAATGTTTTGGGGAGATGGATTTGCGAAAAGTTTTGGGATTATTTTTGTTAAATCAATAATAATCGCACGAAATGTTCTAAGTTGAGCTTTAGTAATTGGGATTGATGGAGTATTTGGGATTCGTCCGGCGCTACTTGGAAAGCATGGTTTGGAGAATTTGTTTTGACTGTCGTTATAACGAGACATTAAATCTCTCCTTTCTCATGAAAATGTGAACGAAACTCATCATAGTAGATGCAGAAATTAGTTAAATGGTCATAGTAAAATCGTTTGTTTAAAGAAAAAATAGAAAAAACGCCTTACAATAAGGCGTTTTTTCTATTTTCTGCGTATTGATAATATCGCTTTAATGAAATTTTTGATTTGAATCCAGCGAGTTTTATAATTTCTGATTCAGGAGTTTCTTTTTTTATTAAGTTTAAAATATAGGTGTTACGAAAATGTTGTCCTGAAATTCCTTTACGTAAATTGGCTCTAGCCACTTCGAGGCGAATCATTTTTTGTATAGCAATTTCCGTTAATGCCTTTGGTGCATCATTTTCATATACCCACCTGTATGTTCCGCGGTTAAAATCAAATGCGACAAACAATGAATCATCACTATGATACTTAGGACGAACTGGTTCTGGGATACTTTTGTAATAATTATATAGTTGTTTTTTGTCTTCTTTTGCTAATGTAATTGTTCTTTCTACACCTGCGGTTGCTGGGATTGACAATGTGTTAGTTTCAAAGTGAACGTGATGCATTGTTAATGCTGTAAGTTCCTGTAAGGATAAACCGTAGTCGATCAATAAATTTAAAATGGCGATATTGCGATCCATTAATAAAGGGCGCACAGGAAGTTGTTTTTCTGAAAGTCCTTCTAATGAAGTGACTATATACTTTAATCTTTTTTCTTCATCAGGTGAAATGAAATCTTCGTTACGAAGTGTACGGTCTGGTTGAATAGATATTTCCATATTCTTCAATGGATTGGGAATGTTTAGAAAGTGATGCATTCTATTTAGTACAGTAAATACACGATGCATCGTTTTTTCTGAGTAATGTCGATTCGTTTTTAAATCGGAAAAGTAATCTTCGTAGTCTTTTGTACAAAGTGTAGCCCATATATTACTGGAAGGGAGCTTTTTGTTTTTTTCTAACCAATGTCCGAAGTCTTCAACGTCATAAACATAACGTTTAATAGTTGAAGGTTTTCGGCCTTTATTCAATAAAAAAATAGAAAAGGCTTGTATTGTATCATGGAATTCCGTTGTATCCATAGTCCCACCACCTTAATTATTTCTTATATTATAGCAAACTTTTCTGAAAATAGGCATTTACAAGGGGGACAGGAATAATAATATTTGGTGAGTGGATAAAGTGAAACTATAATCAGTGGGGATTTTGTTCATCCTCTGCGATTATTAGTTGAACCAATCGGGCATTTACGGGCTTAAATACCAAGCGTTTGCTGAATGTCGAGGTGGGAGTCTTACTGCCCGCAAATAGCGGGATAAAATGAGGTGATTGTATGGAACAATCGATGCGAAAGAAAAACAACAATCAAATTAATATTGTGTTAAACCATCGAAAGAAAATTTCTTTGCCAGCCACAGAAAATAAAACGGTAATTTCAAATGAAACTACAATTAAACATGAAATGCTGCAGAGAATTGAAGAAGAGATGGGGAAGCTTGTTGGGATGGATGATATAAAAAAGATAATAAAAGAAATATATGCTTGGATTTATGTGAATAAAAAAAGACAAGAGAAGGGATTGAAGTCTGAGAAGCAAGTACTTCATATGTTGTTTAAAGGGAATCCGGGTACAGGGAAGACAACTGTTGCTAGAATGATAGGGAAATTGCTGTTTGAGATGAATATTCTATCGAAAGGCCACTTGGTTGAAGCTGAACGTGCTGATCTTGTAGGAGAGTATATCGGCCATACAGCTCAAAAAACAAGAGACTTAATAAAAAAAGCAATGGGAGGTATTTTGTTTATTGATGAGGCTTATTCTTTAGCTCGAGGAGGAGAGAAGGACTTTGGAAAAGAAGCAATTGATACGCTTGTAAAACATATGGAAGATAAACAACATGGTTTTGTATTGATTTTAGCTGGATATTCAAGAGAGATGAATCACTTTCTTTCATTAAATCCAGGGCTGCAATCTCGTTTTCCATTTATTATTGAATTTGCGGATTACTCGGTAAATCAGCTATTGGAAATTGGAAAGAGAATGTATGAAGATCGTGAATATCAGTTATCGAAAGAAGCTGAATGGAAATTTAGGGATCATTTACATGCGGTGAAGTATTCGTCGCAAATTACATCGTTTAGTAATGGGCGGTATGTACGGAATATTGTTGAAAAATCAATTCGTACACAGGCGATGCGGTTGTTGCAAGAAGATACGTATGATAAAAATGATTTAATTGGAATATCGAGTATGGATTTGATGCTCGAAGAGGAGACGCACAGTACATAAACTGTGCGTCTATTTTTGTGTATAAGTTCGTTTACTCTTTTTTTGCTTTTTCTTGGTGCGCTTTATGGAAGCGTTCCATTTTAGCGCTCTTTTCGTGTGCTGAATTAGGGTCGTGTCCAAATTGGTTTACTGAACTTTTTTGAGCTCCTTTATTAACGTGGTTTGTCATTTGTATTCACCTCACTTTAAAAATTAGTATAAACATTATATAAAGAAAAAATCGTTAGAAAAGAAAAACCTCTTTACGATATGTAAAGAGGTTAGATTGCTATTTATGCATTGAACGTTCTTTCGTTTCGATACGTCTGTGCGGTAAATGCCATTTGTAATGAATAGAAACCATGCGGAAGCAAACAATTAAAATGAATAAAATGTAAAGAGCCCAATCGCTAACAATAATTTGAGCGCCAATTAAGAAACCTGCTAAAATTGTCCAAAAGGCATATACTTCAGCTCGAAGAACGAGAGGTTTTCTGCGGGCTAAAAGGTCGCGAATGATACCGCCGCCGATACCAGTTAAAACAGCTGCCACGATTGTGGCGCTAATTGGTAAATTTAATTTTTGAGCATATAATGCTCCTTGTACAGCAAATGCTGATAAGCCGATAGCGTCAGTGATATTTTCCCACTTTTTCCAATGTCTAATTAACTTATTTGGAAAAAGAAAAATAATAGTCATTGATAAAAGTGCGATTTGGAATAACATGTCTTGTTGCCAAAACGCGACAATCGGATAACCGATTAATAAATTACGAAGGGCACCTCCCCCAAATGCGGTTGCCATTCCTAAAATATACACCCCGAAAATATCATAATCCTCTTCCATTGCAACAATGGCTCCGCTTAGTGCGAAAGCGATTGTGCCTATGATGCTAAAAATCTCCCATGCCATGAATTTTCTCCCCCGCTAACTAGATGAAATGTGCTTCCTCTGCTATTATATTAGAAGGTTTAAATTTCGAAAAGGATGAGTGAACATATTTGATGGAAGAAAAAGAAAAAGTCATATTAGTAGGCTGTCAATTGCCGCAAGATGATGATGAAAAATTTATGCATTCCATGAAAGAGCTTGCATCACTAGCTAAGACTGCGAGAGCGGAAGTGTTAGTTTCAACAACGCAAAAACGACCAAAGTTTCATCCGGCAACTTACATAGGTAAAGGGAAATTAGAAGAGCTTACAATGCTAACTGAAGAATTAGAGCCGGATGTTATTGTATTTAATAATGAATTAACGCCGAGTCAAATTCGGAATTTATCCTCAGTATTAGATGCGAGAGTAATTGATCGAACGCAACTAATACTAGATATTTTTGCGCAACGTGCGAAGTCGAGGGAAGGTAAGCTTCAAGTAGAATTAGCTCAGTTGCAATATACAATGCCACGTCTTATGGGTCAAGGGTTGTCCTTATCACGTCTTGGTGGTGGTATTGGAACGAGAGGACCGGGTGAGACGAAACTTGAGACGGATCGTCGTCATATTCGATCGCGTATTGATGAAATAAAGAAACAACTTGCAGTTGTTGTGGAACACCGAAAAAGATATCGTGAGAGAAGAAAAGACAATAAAGTATTTCAAGTTTCATTAATAGGCTATACAAATGCAGGGAAATCGACACTGTTTAATAGATTAACGGAAGCTAATACGTTTGAAGAAAACCTTCTGTTTGCAACACTAGACCCAACGACGAGGAAGATGCCGTTACCTTCTGGTTATACAGTATTACTAACTGATACTGTTGGTTTTATACAAGATTTACCCACTTCATTAATTGCTGCTTTTCGTTCAACACTGGAAGAAGCGGGGGAAGCAGATGTTATTTTACATGTAGTTGATTCTGCGGATCCTAACTACATAGGGCATGAAAGAACAGTAAAACGATTATTATCAGAACTTGAAATTAATCATATTCCTATTATTACGTTATATAATAAAAAAGATGAATTACATCAAAACTTTATTCCGTTTCCGAAAAGTGATTTCTTAATGACTAGTGCTTTTGAAGAAAGTGATTTATTGCGTATAAAAGAAGCGATAGAAATGAAAATGAAGAAAGAAATGGATCGTTATCGAGTAGAAATCCCTCCGAGTGAAGGTAAGTTATTAACGCTTTTAAAGACGGAAACGCTATTAGCAAAGATGGAGTTTCTGGAAGATAAATTTGTATATGATTGTGCAGGGTATATTTTTACTCATTCATCGCTTAATGTGCAATTAAAGAGATTTTTAGTGGAAGAAGGAGAAAATAAAAATGTTTGATCGTTTGAAAAATGGAGAAAAAATTGCTCCAATCGTAAAAGAAGTAGAGAGTCAGATTACAGAAGTACATAAACGTGCGGATGAAGTAATTGAAAGTAATCAGTTTCGTGTATTAGAAAGTTTTCGTAAACATAAAATTAGTGACTCGCATTTTATCCCGACGACAGGTTATGGTTATGATGATATTGGCCGTGATTCGTTAGAAAAAGTGTATGCTGATGTGTTTGGAGCGGAAGCTGGACTTGTTCGTCCGCAAATTATTTCAGGTACTCACGCTATTTCTACAGCGTTATTCGGTATTTTACGTCCAGGAGATGAGTTATTGTACATCACTGGAAAACCGTATGATACGTTAGAGGAAATCGTTGGCGTGCGTGGGAAAGGTGTAGGTTCATTTAAAGAATATAATATTGGTTACAATGCAGTTCCGCTAACTGAAGGTGGGCTTGTTGATTTTGAAGCTGTTGCAGCAGCTATTCATAGTAATACGAAAATGATCGGTATTCAGCGTTCGAAAGGTTATGCTACTCGTCCATCGTTTACTATTTCTCAAATTAAAGAGATGATCGCGTTTGTTAAAGAAATTAAACCTGATGTTGTTGTGTTTGTAGATAACTGTTATGGTGAGTTTATTGAAGAGCAAGAGCCGTGTCATGTTGGTGCAGATTTAATGGCGGGTTCGCTTATTAAAAACCCAGGCGGGGGAATTGTAAAAACTGGTGGTTACATTGTCGGTAAAGAACAGTATGTTGAAGCGTGTGCATATCGTTTAACATCTCCGGGAATTGGTGCGGAAGCTGGAGCGTCTTTATACAGTCTGCAAGAAATGTATCAAGGGTTCTTCTTAGCGCCACATGTTGCAGGGCAAGCGCTGAAAGGTGCAATTTTTACAGCTGCGTTTTTAGAAAAGTTAGGAATGAACACGTCACCAGCGTGGAATGCACCAAGAACAGACTTAATTCAATCTGTTCAATTTGATGATAAAGACCGTATGATTGCCTTCTGCCAAGCGATTCAATATGCATCTCCAATTAATTCGCATTTTACTCCGTATGCAAACTATATGCCAGGTTATGAAGATGATGTAATTATGGCGGCGGGAACGTTTATTCAAGGTGCAAGTATTGAATTGTCTGCTGATGGTCCGATTAGACCACCGTATGTTGCATATGTGCAAGGTGGATTAACGTATTCGCATGTTAAAATTGCGATTTGTTCTGCGATTGATGAATTGATTGAAAAGAATTTATTAACAATTTCTTAAAGGGGAGCTGTCGATATCGGCAGCTTTTTTCGTATAAAAGTAACGATTTATGCGATTAGAAAAAAGAATGAAAAAATTTATAAAAAAATCATGTAAGAAAAGCTAACATCTATTGACACTAAACATAACATGTTATAAAATGAGAAGCAGTTAAGGCGAAGGAGGAACTGAAAAATGAAAGAAGATAGACGTTCTGCCCCGCTGTTTCCAATTGGTATTGTTATGGATTTAACACAATTGTCTGCACGTCAAATTCGCTACTATGAAGAGCATAATCTTGTTTCTCCAACCCGTACAAAGGGGAATCGTAGATTATTTTCATTTAACGATGTAGATAAGTTGTTAGAGATTAAAGATTTGTTAGATCAAGGCTTGAATATGGCTGGTATTAAGCAAGTGTTACTAATGAAAGAAAATCAAACAGAAGCAGTGAAAGTAAAAGAAGAAACAAAAGAAATTTCAAAAACTGAGCTTCGCAAAATACTTCGAGATGAACTACAACATACAGGTAGATTCAATCGAACTTCATTGCGACAAGGTGACATTTCAAGATTTTTTCACTAAAGATAACTGATTCTGAAGGCGATTAGAGGGACTAAGGAGGAATTTATAATGTCTAGATACACAAAAGAAGATATTTTCCGTTTGGCGAAAGAAGAGAATGTAAAGTATATCCGTTTACAATTTACGGACCTTTTAGGGGTAATTAAAAACGTAGAGATTCCAGTGAGACAATTAACGAAAGCTCTTGATAACAAAATGATGTTTGATGGATCTTCGATTGAAGGTTTCGTACGTATTGAAGAATCTGATATGTATTTATATCCTGATTTAGACACTTGGGTAATTTTCCCTTGGACAGCTGAAAAAGGTAAAGTAGCTCGACTAATCTGTGATATTTACAATGCAGATGGCACTCCATTTGATGGAGACCCACGTAACAACTTAAAACGTGTGTTAAAAGAAATGGAAGCTTTAGGATTTTCAGACTTCAATCTTGGACCAGAGCCAGAATTCTTCCTATTTAAGGTTGATGAAAAAGGAAATCCAACATTAGAATTAAACGATAACGGTGGATACTTCGACCTTGCGCCGATGGATCTAGGGGAAAACTGTCGTCGTGATATCGTTCTTGAACTTGAAGAAATGGGATTTGAAATTGAAGCATCTCACCATGAGGTTGCTCCAGGACAGCACGAAATTGACTTTAAATATGCAAATGCAATTCGCTCATGTGATGACATTCAAACATTCAAACTTGTTGTAAAAACAATTGCTCGTAAACATGGTTTACACGCAACGTTTATGCCAAAACCACTATACGGTGTGAACGGTTCAGGTATGCACTGTAACTTATCATTATTTAAAAATGGTGAGAACGTATTCTTTAATGCAAACGGTGACTTACAATTAAGTGATGATGCTCGTCACTTCATCGCAGGTATTTTAAAACATGCACCAGCATTTACAGCGATAGCAAACCCAACTGTAAACTCATACAAACGTCTAGTACCTGGATATGAAGCGCCTTGTTACGTAGCGTGGTCTGCACAAAACCGTAGCCCGTTAGTACGTATCCCTGCATCTCGTGGTATTAGTACACGCGTAGAAGTACGTAGTGTTGACCCAGCTGCAAACCCATATTTAGTAATGGCTACATTATTAGCTGCAGGTCTTGATGGAATTAAAAACAAATTAACTCCACCAGCTGCAGTAGACCGTAACATCTATGTAATGACAAAAGAAGAGCGCGAAGAAGCAGGTATCGTTGACTTACCAGCAACATTAGCGCAAGCGTTAGTTACATTACAATCTAATGAAGTAGTATGCGGTGCACTAGGAGAACACTTACTTGAGCACTTCATCGAAGCGAAAGAGATTGAGTGGGATATCTTTAGAACACAAGTTCACCAATGGGAACGCGATCAATATATGTCTCTATACTAAGAGGCTTGAACCCTTGATACAACTCGTATCAAGGGTTTTTTAATTCCCTATTATTACAATTTTATATGGTTGCAAAATGAAAAACAGCCACATAAAAGCCAACAATTAATAACAAGTAGTGATATCATAGAAAAACATTATCAGATAAATGTAAGTTTTATATAATTTGTGAAATGAAAAAGCCTTGATACTACGGTATCAGGGCTTTTTTAGTGAAGTTATTGGATATGTTAACTACTAGATAATGGATTGTTTTTGGTTATTTTGAATCATGTTACTAAGAAAATCTTTTCAAAAGAATCGATCTTATCTTTTTTAAAAATCACTTGTGCTATGACTTAATAATTCTTTACTGCCTGTACAACGCGACCAATGATTTTTACATCTTCAGCTGAAAGATCGTAAGTTTTTGGTTCGTGGATAGGGTCATTACTCAATGGTATTAAAGTAATGATGCTTCCAGATTTTGAAATCTTTTTCACGGTAGCATCATAACCATTGACTTTTACAACAGCAATTTGTCCGTTTTCAACATAAGGAGTTTCCTCTACTAAAACATAAGAACCATCAGGGAATTCGAGATTCATGCTAGTGCCTTTTACAGTAAGGTAAAAATACTTTTTACGCTTGTTTAAAAATGTACTTAGCATTGGTAAATAGCCTTCGATATTTTCTTCAGCGAATATAGGTGTACCAGCTGCTACAGAACCAATGATAGGAATATGAATAATATTTGATTGATCGTTTTGGATGGTTTCATAAATAGAAACTTCTTCTTTAACAGTATTGTCCTCTTGGGTTGCGAGTTTTTCTAAATCATCAGTAGTGATTCCTAATCCCTTACAAACTTTTATTACATTATCAACAGATGCTTTACCAATCCCTCTTGATAACATGGATTGCAGTGTTGTGGGGGGGAGACCTATTTTTTCGGCGAAGGCTCTTTTGCTATAGCCAGCTTCTTTTATTAAGCGTGTTACAACCTCTGCTTTTTTCATTACTTTCACCATCTTTCGTATTAAAATGTATACGATATTGCGTATTTCTGTATATATCATAACCTAACTGAATTTGTTAGTAAATAGAAATGTATACGAAATTGAGTATTTAAATACGTTTTTTTTGTTGACTAAATACGAAATTGAGTTTATATTTAAATGGAAATGAACGCAATATCGTACATAAAATAGGTGGTGAGTCGATGTATCCGAATTTGCGTGCAGAGATGGCGAGAAAAAGAATTATGATTACACAAATTTCTTCGCATCTGAAACTTCGCCACGCAACAGTGAGCGACAAAATAAATGGTAAATTTCGTTTTTATTATGATGAAGCTTTTGAAATTAAGAAAACTTTTTTTCCAGAACATAATTTGGAATATCTTTTTGAATTTGAAGAAAACGAAGCGAATTGAAATCGGAGGAGAATTGCTTAAAATGGATAACCGAATTATTGAATAATGACTTAATAAAAGGGTTCATATTATAGTATTTATATTAAATTTCGATAATTAGTTAATCTGTAAAAAGAAAGCAACGAATTATGCGTAGTGCGAAATTATCTCAATACAATAAAGATAGTTCAAAATTAGTAGTGAGGAGGAGGTGAGGATGGGGCAATTAACTGACTCATCAGTACATAGTTCATTAGTATTTGAAGTTAATGGCAAAGTAGTAACGGATAGTTTGGTAATTGCAAAGATATTCAAAAAAGATCACTTCGACGTTTTGAAGGAAGTTCGAAAACAAATTGTATATGTAGATGAAGAGTTTGGAGGAGAAAATTTTCACGAGTCCACTTATGTTAATTCAAAGAACAGGCGGATCCCTAAATATGATTTAACAGAAGAAGCATTCACGTTACTTGTTATGGGATATACCACTAGAGAAGCGGTTGGAATGAAAATTAAATTTATGAAAGAGTTCAAACGAATGAAGCAGTATATACAAAATCAACAAAATGTGCCAAAGGATCCAATGGGGGTTTTAAAGTTAACATTTGCTGCGTTAGAAGGGCATACTCAGGAGATACAAGAGATTAAGTCTGAGGTGAAGGAATTGCGAGAAAATACGCCGCTTTATGCTATTGAGTGTGAAGAGATAATAAGGGCTGTAAAGAGGTTAGGTGTTATGTTATTGGGAGGTAAAAATTCAAATTCTTATCAGGATATCGGCCTTAGAAGAAAGTGATATAGAGATATTTATAGTCAGTTACATCGGGAATTTGGTGTGAATAGTTATAAAGCTATTAAACGTTATCATTTGGATAGAGCGATACAAATTATTAATGAAGAATATTCAATTCCAACTGTTTTAAATGAAGAAATTACAGTTAAAAACTCACAAATAAATATGGCAGAAATTCAGTAGGAGGAAAGAACATGCAAAGAAAGATTTTAGTCATTACTAGCAGTTTAGCAGGACTACCAACTGTCAGTGAATTTAAAACAAAAGAAGATGCAAAAGAGCAGGTTAGAAAGCTTATTCAAAAAGGAGTGAGTCAAAATGTGATTCGTATAACACAAGAAATTCCTATGAATATCGAAATTCAAGTGGATGTTGAATTTGAGGAATAAGAGAGGTTTAGGAGAAAATTGATATGGATAGCATAATTGTTTTGAATGAATGTATAAGAAAAGAATCCGTTGCAGCGGATTCTATAAGAAAAAATATCTCTAGATAAGTATACCATTGAATACCGTTTTTGAGAATTTATGAGGTGGCTAATATGGGAATTATTCGAGTGAAAAAAGATAGTAATTATTCCGTTATAAATAATACTGGTTTAAAAGATGAAAGGTTGTCTTGGAAAGCGAAAGGAATCTTAGCCTATGCGCTTACATTACCAGACGATTGGACTTTTCATATTAGCGAATTAGCTCGACATGCTAAGGATGGAGAAGATTCGCTCCGTACAGGTTTTAAGGAATTAAAAGAATTAGGTTATGTAAAACGTTATCCTGTTCGTGATGGGAATACCAAAAAAATTACAAGGTGGGATACGGAAATTTACGAAACGCCACAAAGGAACATGCCACAAGTGGAAAACCAAGATGTGGTAAAGCCATATGAGGAAAATCAAGCACTACTAAATACTAATAGAATAACTACTAATAAACGAAATACTAATATACAAAATACTAATCATTATGATGATATTGATAAATTAGATTCTTGTGTATCCAGCAATGAGAAGGTTAAAGTAAGTTGCAACTTTATTAAGGGGACGGGCATTCCGTTAAGTGAAATTGCAATTGCAGAGTTGGGGGATTTTTGTAATTTGTTTAGTGATGAATTAATTCAGCATGCAATTAATAAAGCCGTTGATGAGAATGCACCAAGATGGAACTACATTAAGGCTATATTGAGGAATTGGAAGGAGCAAGAAGTTAAAACATTAGTTGATGTGGCCATACTAGATAGACGTTTCGAAATGAGCAAGAAAAAGAAATATAATGGGATAGGTAGGAAGTATTCAAATAGAAAAGAGATTGTACCTGATTGGTTATACAAAGATGATGAATCAACAAATCAAGAAGAGGAAAGAAAAATCGTGCAATCTACTGATGAAGAGCGTGAGAGATTACAAGAAGTGTTAAATAAATATAAGTCATAAGAAAAAACGTTAGATGATTTTGTTATTTTGAAATATATTACCTTAATAAAAAATAATACATTTATATTCTTTAAAGATTCCCGATGCATAGTGAACAGTATTATAAAGATATTAGTGAATGTTTGGATCAAGTATGAACCATTTGTAATTTCAGTTTATTTCTTAAAGTTCTATGGGAACTGTTAGAAGTTTTTTCAAAAGGATTCAGGAATTAATTACAATATCTGAATTCTAAAGATGTAAGGAACTTATCAATAGAGGGTAAAAAAATGTTAGGAAAGGGTTGTGTTTATAAAATGAAAGATAATTTACAAGTAATAAAGATTGAAAAAGTTAATAAGCATATTCATTCTATTAAATTAGTATTAAGAGACTTTGTAAAAAGAACGGAAGTGGGTGAATCGGTAAGTGTTCGAATGGCTCAAAGATTATAAGAAGTTAGAAGAAGAAATTACTTATTTAGAATACAACTTAGATAAATCAAAAGCCGAATTGAAGCGTTGGATTAGTGGTGATTTGCAAAATGTACGATTAAACGCTGAATCGGAAGGGGCTAAGGTAGAAGGACGAATTGAAGTAATTGAATATGAATTAGCTTATAAGATGAATGAAGAGTATGATTTAAAGCTTTTAATTAATAAGTTTACAGGACTGGATCATCAAATACTTAAAATGAAATATGTTGATGGAATGACTTTAGAACAAATAGCGTTTGAATTACATTATAGTACAGGCTATATCCGCCGAAAACATGCTGAAATAAGAAAGATTGTCAAGTTTTTAGATGGGTTTTAATGTTACCTTTTTGTAGGATACATGCAGTGTACAGAAAGTATTGAAAAAGTGATTTATGGTAGTAATATAAGATTTCGACGAAAGGGCAACTATTTTTATGGTTGCTCTTTTTATTGTGAAAGAAGGTGAGTAACATGAAGTGATTTTATAGATAAATGGGCATTTGGCTTCCGGTTATATTTAGTAAAGTAGTAGGTTTACAGGCGAAAATAATAGCAAATAAGGAGATGTTTAATGATGAATTTATTAGCTGCTTCAGTCAAAACAAAGAATTTGCCACAACAAGTGTTACGTTGGCAATCAATGGTAGAAAGTGAATGTTCCGCACAAGGAGTACCTGAGTTAGTTCCTTACGTACTTGGAATTATTATGGTGGAAAGTGGAGGGAACTCTGAAACAACCCCCGATATTATGCAGTCCAGTGAATCACAAGGTTGGCCAATGAATACAATTAAAAATCCTAAGGATTCAATTTATTACGGAGTAAAGCATTTAAAGGGAGCTTTTGATGATGCAAAGAAAAATGGTATTACAGATTTAAGTGCCATTGTTCAATCGTATAATTTTGGACGAGCTTACCTTCGCTGGTTAGCTTCTAACAATAAACAGCATTCATTACCGGTAGCAGATTTGTATTCTAAAACAGTTGTTGCTCCATCACTCGGAAATACAACTGGTGCTATGGTGAAATATAGTCACCCTATCGCTGTTGCCTACAATGGTGGTTATCGATATAAAAATGGGGGGAATTTCTTCTACTCTGAAATTGTTAAGCAATATGTTGATTTTAACGGAGGAACTGATGGTGGTGACAATAAACCGTTACAACCAAAAGGACTAGGAATCGCAACGTCTAAATACCCAGAAGGATCGGGTATCAATTTATATAGTGGCCCTGGAAAAGATGCTTGGTTCACAGGTCATGTCATTAATACAAAAATGCCATATTTAATTATAGATGCTGCTTGGTATGGTGGGAATGAAAATATGTTGTGCCTAGGTTGGGAAGCATGGGCGAAAGAAGAACACTTTGAAGTAGAGTGGTTCCATGCTTATTCAAAATATCCAGCAGGTTATGGTATTAACACATATGATGGCCCAAATGGAAATTATAAAGGAAATGTAGATGGATCTTATCCATATGGCGTTTTTGCGAGAAAAGATGGCTATATCGATATTGGACAAAATACATGGGTAAAAGAAGAACATTTTAATGTAAGGTAATAACAAAGGGTTTCTTATTCTGCGATTATAAATATTAAATTTAAATATAAAGAAAAAATGTTATGAAAGGGTGCTTTTTTAAGTGCCTTTTTATATCACTTATAAATAGGAAGGAAGATTATTATGGCGAAATTTATTTATCCAACCGATACAACGAGAGTAACAAGTGGTTTTAGGGGGAGTAGACCAGATCATCATGGGATAGATCTGGCTGAATCGGGTTATCATCCGATTTATGCAGCGGCTAGCGGACGAGTTAGTCGTTCTTATGTTTCATCTAGTTATGGTGAATGTATTATGATTGTGCACACTATTGATGGGGTTACATGGGAAACAGTATATGCTCATATGCGTAGCGGTTCTCGAACGGTGAAAGAAGGTGATTATGTTACGCAAGGACAAACTATTGGAGTTATGGGTAGCACGGGAGAAGTTACTGGTCAACATCTACATTTTGAATTGCATAAAGGGTCTTGGAACGTTAATAAGAGTAATGCTGTGAATCCATTAGATTACTTAGGAAAAGGAGACGGTGGTGGTACAACAGATCCTTCTAATAAACCACTACAACCAAAAGGGCTAGGTATCGCAACGTCTAAATACCCAGAAGGATCGGGTATCAATTTATATAGTGGCCCTGGAAAAGATGCCTGGTTCACAGGTCATGTCATTAATACAAAAATGCCATATTTAATTATAGATGCTGCTTGGTATGGTGGGAATGAAAATATGTTGTGCCTAGGTTGGGAAGCATGGGCAAAAGAAGAACACTTTGAAGTAGAGTGGTTCCATGCTTATTCAAAATATCCAGCAGGTTATGGTATTAACACATATGATGGTCCAAATGGAAATTATAAAGGAAATGTAGATGGATCTTATCCATATGGGATTTTTGCAAGAAAAGATGGTTATATCGATATTGGACAAAATACATGGGTAAAAGAAGAACATTTTAATGTGAGATAAGGATATTAGAGTAGGGTCACTCGTGTGATTCTTTTTAATTTTTGAAAAGGAGATGAGAACGATGGAAGAACAAATCTTCAATTCAATGATTCAACAAGGAGCATTCGCAGCTTTATTTGTGTGGATGCTGTTTACTACGCAAAAAAAGAATGAACAGCGCGAAGAACAATATCAAAAAGTTATTGAAAAAAATCAACAGGTCATTGAAGAACAAGCAAAAGCATTTAGTTCGTTGTCAAAGGATTTATCAGATGTTAAGCAAAAAATATTGGGAAACGGGGATGAGAAATAAAATATGATATTAAATTATTTGTCGCGTATGTAGGTTCTCAAATAGAAATTCAATTAATATATAATAATGAGAAAAAGCCCTAATACCGATAAGTATTGGGGCTTTTTCTCATTAGCTATAGTGAATAAGGTTGTGGTGGATTCTTCAAGAGGAAAGAGTGAATGAAGTCTAATATTTAATGTAAATGAAATGAAACCTTGAAGGATGCTTAGTTATAACACAGTCTTATTCAGGGATTCGTTAGTTCGCTTTCTAAATTTAGGGAATAAATATAGCTTAGTACCTTGCAATAAATAATACTAAGTGGTATATTATGGATAAATCAGGTACCGTGTATTGAACAGTACTAAGATAGGAAAGGAGGATGACACTTGAACGTTCAGTTTAAAAAAGGTGTGCTTGAACTTTGTGTATTAGCACTTGTAAAACGTAAAGATAGTTACGGTTATGAACTTGTTCAGCAAATTTCTAATAAATTTTTAATATCGGAAGGGTCAGTATATCCTTTGTTACGTCGTTTGACGAAAGAAGGGTATTTTCAAACGTATTTAAAGGAATCTACGGAAGGGCCACCTCGTAAATATTATCAATTAACAGAGCAAGGGGAGACGCAATTTCATTTGTTAGTAACAGAATGGCGTGATTTTGCGAAAGGGGTACAAGAAATTATTGAAGGGGTGGAATGGGATGAGTAAAGAAGGGTTTCTTAAAGAATTATCAAGTTATCTTAGAAAGTTACCAGAGGAAGAGAGGCAAGATATTTTATTGGATTATGAAGAGCACTTTCAGTTTGGACTAGAAGAGGGGAAAACTGAATCAGAAATAATTCAGGGCCTTGGTTCTCCGAAAGTAATCGCAAAAGAGTTACTTGCGATGTATCGCTTCGATGAAATGAAAAAAAATCCATCGACTTCAAATGTGACAAGAGCTGTTATGGCAGCGATTGGACTTAGTTTGTTTAATTTTATTATTGTGTTAGGCCCGTTAGTCGCAATTGTTGCTTTTATATTTTCTTTTTGGATTGGTGGCATTGCTAGTGTAGTAACACCATTTTTCGTTATTGGAAAAGTATTTATGGGTACTTTTATATGGTTGGATCTTTTCGTTAGTATAACGTTTGTTGGAGTAGGTTTGTTGTTATGTATTATCGCTTTTTATAGTACAAAGTGGTTTAAGAGATTGTGTGTACGATACGTAATATGGAACTTCAAAATGATAAAAGGAGAGTAAATGATGAAAAAACTATTTTTAATCGCTATCGCTTGTATCATTATTGGAGTAATAGGAATTTCCCAAACATATGAAAAAGCAGTACAAACTGCTGAAAAAGGCGATAAAGAAGATGTAATTAAAAACGAAACATTAAAAAATATAGAAGTTAAGTTAGATGCCGGAGATATTGTTATCCAAAAATCTCCTGACTCTTCTTTTTATGTAAAGCAATCAGGAGATGTACGTAAACAAGAGATTCGTATTGCAGAAGATGGTGACACATTAAAAATTATTGGGGAAAGAGAAAAAGGTGCTTCATTTGATTTTTCTTTTTACGATTTTAGGTTCCAAACGTCTAAATTGACTCTCCTTGTGCCCGAACGCTCTTATCAAGATGTAAAAGTAAATTCATCTGCTGGACAAATCGAAATGAGTGATGTGAAAAGTGATAGTGTAAGTGTTAGAACACTTGCTGGAGAAGTAGAGCTGAAACAAGTAACGTCTAAGAATGTGGAGGGATCTACAAAAGCTGGTGAGGTGAACTTTAAAAAAGTAATAGGGAAAGTGACCGCAAAAACAACAAGTGGGGAAATAAATATTCAAGATCATGATTCTAAGTATAATCTAGAAGCAAGTTCAACTGCGGGAGATATAGATATTACTTTATCGGAAAAACCACAAGATGCGGTAATTACTGGGCAAAGTGCTGCCGGAGATGTAACAATTTTTAATGAAGAAAATAATAACGTAACAATTGGAAATGGTAGTAAAAAGATTAGCGGTAAAACGGCTGCTGGAGATGTCACGATTGAAACTCGTTAATAAGAAATAGAGTGCATGGAAATCTATCAAAATACAAAAAGAAGATAATTACCGTATATAAATAAGGTAATTATCTTCTTTTTATTATTTTTAATGTAAATCACGATATACGCCAATTACTTTCCCGATAACTGACACTTGTTTTAAAATGATAGGTTCTAATGAAGAGTTTTCTGGTTGTAGACGGAAATGGTCTTTTTCTTTATAGAAACGTTTAACAGTTGCTTCGTTATCTTCTGTTAAAGCGACTACAATTTCACCATTATATGCAGACTGTTGTTGGCGAACAACAACTAAATCTCCATCGAAAATACCAGCTTCAATCATACTATCTCCAGAAATACGTAACATGAACACTTGGTCTGCTCCGGAAACAATGCTAGCTGGAAGTGGGAAATGTTCCTCTACGCTTTCGACCGCTGTAATTGGTAAACCAGCAGTAACTTTTCCGACAATTGGAACTTGAATAACAGATTGTGTTTCCGTATCCATTCGGTCTTCGCCTAAAATTTCAATGGCACGTGGTTTTGTTGGATCGCGTCGAATGTATCCTTTTTCTTCTAATCGTGATAAATGTCCGTGCACTGTAGAACTAGAAGCGAGGCCGACTGCTTGACCAATTTCACGTACGGAAGGTGGATATCCTTTTTCTTGTACTTTTAGCTTAATAAAGTCGAGAATGTCTTGCTGGCGTTTCGTTAACTTTTCCATGTTTTCTAACACCTCGTTTTCTTTCATTTTTCTTATTAATAAGTATAACATGTGAAAAAACATTCTACAAACATAAGTTCGAACAAATGGCAGATTTATGTTACACTATAGGGAAATGATAGGGAGAAAGAGGGGTTCAAAATGAATGCAATTATTTATGCACGTGTGAGTACAACGAAAGAAGCGCAAGAAACATCATTATTACGTCAAAAAGATGAATTATTGCATTTAGCTGAGCGCTATCAAATGAATGTTACGAAGGTGATTGAAGAGCAGGCTAGTGGGTATACAATTGAACGTGACGGTATATTAGAGGTGTTAGATACAATTCGGGACGAACAAATTGATGTGTTACTTATACAAGATGAAACGCGCCTTGGTAGAGGGAATGCGAAGATTGCATTAATGCATTGTTTACATAAAGAAGGCATAAAAGTATATACACATACACATAATGGTGAATTACAATTGTCGGATTCTGATTCGATGGTATTAGATATTATTGGTATTGTTGAAGAATATCAAAGGAAGATTCATAACTTGAAAATTAAACGAGGTATGCAACGTGCAGTAGAAAAAGGTTATCGTCCAGAAAATAATTTAAAAAATCGTCATTTAAGTGTAGGAAGAGAGAAAAAAGAAGTGCCAATTGAGGAAATTGTACGTTTGCGAAAAAGTGAACTCACGTTTGAAGAAATTGCAGCAACACTACGTGGATTTGGTCATAATGTTTCAAAGGCGACTGTACATCGTAGATATGTAGAGTATACGAAGCAATTGCTTGATAAAGAAGAGTAACTATTGTATGATAATAATCAGTTTTGATTAGAAGGGGGATTCGAGATGATTAATCACGAACTCGTTGAACGCATTAACTTCTTAGCGAAAAAAGCAAAAGCTGAAGGTTTAACTGAAGAAGAGCAACGTGAGCGTCAATCGCTACGTGAACAATATTTAAAAGGATTTCGTCAAAATATGTTAAACGAACTTAAAGGTATTAAAGTTGTTAACGAAGAAGGTACAGATGTTAC
This sequence comes from Bacillus sp. CH_48, assembly GCF_038008465.1. Classification (NCBI taxonomy): domain Bacteria; kingdom Bacillati; phylum Bacillota; class Bacilli; order Caryophanales; family Bacillaceae; genus Bacillus; species Bacillus sp. CH_48. The sequence goes on from NZ_JBBOZF010000001.1 coordinate 3,270,813, forward strand.
ACCGACGAAATTAAAAGCTTTAAAAAAGCAAGATAATGCAAAATTAAATTAAAAGATGGGCGAAGCCCATCTTTTTTATTTGTAAAAATCCTTATTTAATAACTTTCCAGTTGTTATTAACGGTTGCTTCTATCGTTCTATGTTCCAATATATAATTAGCGATAAGTTCAGACATATCAGTGGGTATATCTTTTACTATCGGTTTGTTTTGAAACATAAAGAAATTTCCCCCGCCACTTGCACGATAATTATTCATTACAACGTCATATTCGTCATTCATATTAAGAGGAGCACTTTTATGCTGTAAAGATTCTACTCTTTCACCAATTGGTTTTGAAATGTTTAATACATATGAAATCCCTTCCCACATATCATAATTATAATGTTGTGGTTTTGGTTCTATGTAGGTAGGGCTTACGATGATGGATCCATCTGTTTTTAATGTGAAATAAGAAGCAGAGAGTTCAAGAGCATCTTTTATATCTGCTCCAGTTATTCTAATTACTTTTAATGTGTTTGGATAAATATAATTAGAAACGATGTCACGCATTGTTACATGTTCTGGGAAGCCTGGAGATGTATTATGGAACAAACTTGTACAAGAAATTGATACATTAGCTATATCCATCTGTATTTTATTTATGAACTCGATAAAAGGATGATCATGCAAACGAGTTTGCATAGCATCTGAAATTTTCATGTCCCCCTCAATAATTCCAATAGGTTGATCAAGCCACTTTTGTGTTTTCTCTTCGTAATCGGCTACCAATGAAAGTACATCTTGGTCCGCTTCAACCCCTTGTACAGATAATAATTCAGAAGAACTCTCTTTTTTCACCCATTTATGTTTCATTTTTTCGAATGTTACTTTTACTTTTCCAACTGAGTGTCCATTGCATCCGGTCTGTAAAATTGTTACACCGTTAGCCATTGTGTGAGAAATGTCTCGGTGTTGATGACCTGTTAGTAAAAGATCTATGCCTTCAATTTCCTGGCACATTGCATATCCTTGGTTTTCACCTGTTAACACTTCAGTCGGTTCCCCGGTTTGTAAATCACTTTCAAATCCACCGTGATAGGCTACGACTAATAAATCTGGTTTCTCGTGTTCGTGAATATAAGAAACCCATTTTTTTGTAGTCTCTAATGCATCTTCAAATAGTAAATCTTTAATATGATGGGCCTGTTCCCAATTTGGGATGTAATGTGTTGTTACCCCTAAAATAGCAATTTTTATATTTGATTCAATCTGTTTGATTATATAAGGTTTTCCGAAATAGGGTTTCTTTATGTTTTTATCTAAAATGTTTGCTGATAGGTACGGGAAGTTCGCAGTAGTCACAGCATTATTTAATATGTCCATCCCGTAATTAAATTCATGATTGCCGATAACTGCAGCATCATACTGTAGGTAATTCGCTAATAAGGACATTGGGTTTTTTTTGTTTTTTTCGTATGTAACATAATGATAAGTAAATGGTGTTCCTTGAATGAAGTCACCATTATCAATTAAAAGAACGTTTGTATTTTGGGAACGTTCTTTTTTTATAAGAGTAGAAATTTTAGCTAAACCAAGTTCTGCCGGGGAGTTATCTTGGTAGTAAATGGGATAAACAGTGCCATGTATATCGCTTGTTAATAAGATGTTTAAAGTTACAGTTTGATTTTGTTCCAATATGACTCACCTTTTCTATTGTTATCTTCCAATTCATCATATCAAATATGTGAAGTGAATTTTGATGTGAATGTATAGAATGTGTAAAGATTCTGTAAATAACAAATTGTGCATCAAAATATGTGATATATTTCTTCATGTTTACGGAAGCTTATTTCATAACAAGAAAAATGGAGGCATTAATATGTTGAAAAAAGTTTTTGCAATGAGTACAACAGTTGTACTAGCGGCGGGATTATTAAGTGGCTGCGGAGCGAAAGAATCAAGTGCAAGTAAAAATGAAGATACGAAAAAAGGTTATGTACCAAAGACCTTAAATGTTCAATTTGTTCCTTCTCAAAATGCGGATACGCTAGAGGCGAAGGCAAAACCATTGGAAAAGCTATTAAGCGATAAATTAAATATTCCGGTAAAAGTTAGTATTTCAACTAACTACAATACAATTGTAGAAGCGATGGCATCTAAACAAGTAGATGTAGGGTTTTTACCGCCAACAGCGTACGTGTTAGCACATGAAAAGAAGGCTGCTAATGTAATTTTGCAAGCACAACGTTTTGGAGTAGAGGATGAAACAGGAGCTCCTACAAAAGATTTAGTAGACTATTATAAATCTGAGTTTGTTGTTAAAAAAGACTCTAATATAAATAGTGTAAAAGATTTAAAAGGTAAAAAAATTGGTTATCAAGATGTAACATCATCAGCAGGATATGTATGGCCTGCAGCTGTTCTATTAAAAGAGGGAATTGATCCGCTAAAGGATGTGAAACCTGTTACATTAAAAGGCCATGATCAGTCACTTATTGCACTTTTAAATGGTGATGTAGATGCAGCTGTTGTATTCCAAGATGCTCGTAATATTGTAAAAAAAGATTATCCGAATATATTTGATCAAACGAAAATAGTGAAATTTACTGAGAAAATTCCGAACGATACAATTTCTGTACGCTCGGATTTAGATGCAGAGTGGAGTAAGAAATTACAAGATGCTTTCATTGAAATTGGAAAAAATGAGGAAGGCCGTAAAATCATTAAAGAAGTATATTCCCATGAAGGATATATTAAATCTGATGATAGTAAATTTGATATTGTTCGTGAATATGGAAAGACAGTGAAGACGCAATAATACATAGTGAAATGGCGGCTAGCTGGAAGGTGTGAGATTTCAGTTAGTTTGCCGTTTTTTAGTTATTGATAATACATTGAAAGTAGGTAAGATGTGTGATAGAGTTTCGAAATGTTTCCAAAATGTATCCGAATGGCACAAAGGGATTGAATAATATAAATTTAAAGATTCAAAAAGGTGAGTTTATTGTAATGGTCGGATTATCCGGAGCCGGAAAATCTACACTTCTCAGATCCGTAAATCGTCTTCATGAGATTACCGAAGGAGAAATTATTATTGAAGGTGAGTCTATTACTTCTGCGAAAGGAAAAGGATTAAGGCGTATGCGCCGGGATATCGGTATGATCTTCCAAAGTTTTAACCTTGTAAAGCGATCAACAGTATTAAAAAATGTATTAGCTGGTCGTGTTGGATATCATTCCACACTACGTACAACGTTAGGTTTGTTTCCGAAAGAAGATGTGGAGCTCGCATTTCAAGCATTAAAAAGAGTGAATATTTTAGAAAAAGCATATGCACGTGCTGATGAATTATCAGGAGGACAACAGCAACGTGTATCGATAGCTAGAGCATTGGCGCAAGAAGCAAAAATCATATTGGCAGATGAGCCTGTTGCATCGTTAGATCCACTTACGACAAAGCAAGTGCTAGATGATTTGAAAAAAATTAATGAAGATTTTGGAATCACGACAATTGTAAATTTACATTCTATTGATTTGGCTAGACAATATGCGACACGCATTATCGGATTACATGCAGGAGAAATTGTTTTTGACGGTTTAGTAGAAGAAGCAACGGATGAAAAATTTGCTGAAATTTATGGGGACGTTGCTCAGAAAAGCGAATTATTAGAGGTGGCAGTAAAATGAATGACATGACGATATATTCAAATGAAATACCGAAGCCGCCGAGTAAATTGAAACATATGTTAACGTTTATTTTAGTTATTTTAATGCTGTGGAGTAGTAGTGTACAAGTAGATGCATCATTTTCAAAACTGGTAGACGGTTTTCCAAATATGGTAGATCTATTGAAAGAAATGGTGCCACCTGATTGGAGTTATTTTCAAGTTATTACAACAGCGATGTTAGATACAATACGTATGGCGATTATTGGGACGACCTTAGGAGCGATTTTAGCTATTCCACTTGCATTGTTTGCAGCAAGTAATGTGTTTACTAACACATTTTTATATAGTCCAGCTCGAATGATTTTAAATTTTATACGAACGATACCAGATTTATTATTGGCGGCTATTTTCGTAGCGATTTTTGGAATTGGGCCACTTCCAGGTATTTTGGCTCTTACTTTTTTTTCAATTGGACTTGTAGCGAAATTGTTGTATGAATCAATTGAATCAATTGACCCTGGCCCACTAGAAGCGATGACAGCTGTAGGGGCTACTAAGGTGCAATGGATTGTTTATGGAGTCATTCCACAAGTAAAAGCACACTTTGTTTCCTATGTACTATATACATTTGAGGTGAATGTACGTGCAGCGGCTGTCCTAGGTTTAGTAGGAGCAGGTGGTATTGGACTATATTATGATCGTACACTTGGATTTTTACAATATCAACAAACTGCTTCTATAATTATTTATACCCTTATTGTTGTTTTGTTAATTGACTACATTAGTACATTGTTGCGGGAGAAACTATAATGAATAGAACGACGATGATTGTGCCAAAACCGAAGAAACTGAGTGTATATCGCTGGGTTATTTTTATAGCAATTACATTTGTTTATGTTTGGGCCTTTTCAGGAGTACCATTAGAAGGGATAAAGGACACAGCAGGTGAAATCACGAAAGCAATTATGACAGGGGTATTGAATCCAGACTGGTCGTATGTATCTTTGCCAGATGGTGAAGATTTATTGCATGGATTAATTGATACGTTGGCAATTGCGATATTAGGTACATTTATTTCTGCATTTTTATCTGTTCCGTTTGCCTTTTGGGCGGCAACGAATATGAGTAGTGGAAAATTAACTTCAGGATCTGGAAAATTTGTACTTAGTTTTGTTCGTACGTTTCCTGAATTAGTTATGGCTCTTTTATTTATAAAAGCTGTTGGTCCAGGCTCTTTTGCAGGAGTATTAGCCTTAGGATTACATTCTATTGGAATGTTAGGAAAACTATATTCAGAAGGAATTGAAAACATAGATAAAGGACCGACGGAAGCGTTACTAGCAACAGGAGCAAACCGTTTTCAAATACTTTGGTATGCAGTGTTACCACAAGTGTTACCAGACTTTCTATCGTATACGTTATACAGATTTGAAATTAATGTACGATCCGCTGCGATTTTAGGGGTTATCGGAGCAGGAGGGATTGGTACACCTTTAATTTTTGCGCTGAGTTCACGGAATTGGTCTCGTGTTGGGATTATTTTATTAGGTATTATTTTAATGGTAATTATAATTGATTTGATTTCAAGTTCGATTCGCAAACGGATTGTTTAACTTATTTGAAAAGCATCGAAGTTAGATGCTTTTTATATTTTTAAAAACGTATTTAAAAACGTAAGTATAGAAGAAATTTGTATAAATATACAGATAATTCTCTTTCTTTTTAAAATAAAAATAATGAAAAAGTATGTCATATTGAATGCCCATACATTCCCGGAAACATTGATTTTTTTATAAAAAATCAAAAAAATATCAACATATTTGTCGATACATGTTGTATAATCTTGCGTGGGAAGCTATCATATAAATGTATAAAACGTTTACTAATATAAGCGAAGGGAAGAATAGCATGTCACATTCAATCGAACAACTTTCTATCAACACGATTCGCACATTATCCATCGATGCGATTGAAAAAGCAAACTCTGGTCACCCAGGAATGCCAATGGGTGCAGCACCAATGGCTTATACATTATGGACTCAATTTATGAAACACAATCCAAATAACCCAACGTGGTTTAACCGTGATCGTTTCGTATTATCTGCAGGTCATGGTTCAATGTTATTATACAGCCTACTTCATCTATCTGGTTATGATGTAACAATGGATGACTTAAAGAACTTCCGTCAATGGGGAAGCAAAACTCCAGGACATCCTGAGTACGGTCATACAGCTGGTGTAGATGCAACGACTGGTCCACTTGGACAAGGTATTGCAACTGCTGTAGGTATGGCAATGGCTGAAAGACATTTAGCTGCTAAATATAACCGTGATGCGTATAATGTAGTAGATCATTATACATACGCTATTTGTGGTGATGGAGATTTAATGGAGGGCGTTTCTGCTGAAGCATCTTCATTAGCTGCTCATTTACAATTAGGTCGTCTTGTTGTGCTTTATGATTCAAACGATATTTCATTAGATGGCGATTTAAATCGTTCATTCTCTGAAAGTGTAGAAGATCGTTACAAAGCATACGGATGGCAAGTGATCCGTGTTGAGGATGGAAACGATATTGAAGCAATCGCGAAAGCAATTGAAGAAGCGAAAGCTGACGAAAAACGCCCAACGCTAATTGAAGTAAGAACGACAATTGGTTTCGGTTCTCCAAACAAATCAGGAAAATCAGCTTCACATGGTTCTCCACTTGGTGTAGAAGAAACAAAATTAACGAAAGAAGCATATGCTTGGACTGCTGAACAAGACTTCCACGTAGCAGAAGAGGTATACGACAACTTCCGTAAAACAGTACAAGATGTTGGTGAAACTACGCAAGCAGAGTGGAACACTATGCTAGGTGAATATGCGCAAGCATACCCAGAATTAGCAAACGAATTCCAAGCAGCAATGAACGGTCAACTTCCAGAAGGTTGGGAGCAAAACTTACCAACTTATGAATTAGGATCAAAAGCAGCAACTCGTAATTCTTCTGGTGCTGTAATTAATGCAATTGCAGAGTCTGTACCATCATTCTTCGGTGGATCTGCTGACCTTGCTGGTTCTAACAAAACATACATGAATAACGAAAAAGACTTTACAAGAGACGATTACAGCGGTAAAAACATTTGGTACGGTGTACGTGAGTTCGCAATGGGTGCAGCAATGAACGGTATTGCATTACATGGCGGTTTAAAAACTTACGGTGGTACGTTCTTCGTATTCTCTGATTACTTACGTCCAGCAATTCGCCTTGCAGCATTAATGCAATTGCCAGTAACGTATGTATTCACACATGACAGTATCGCTGTTGGTGAAGATGGTCCAACACATGAACCAGTCGAACAATTAGCAGCGCTTCGTGCAATGCCGAACGTTTCTGTTATCCGTCCAGCTGATGGTAACGAATCTGTTGCAGCTTGGAGACTGGCTTTAGAATCTACAAACAAACCAACTGCTTTAGTATTAACTCGTCAAGACCTTCCAACATTAGAAGGTGCAAAAGATGATACGTATGAAAAAGTAGCAAAAGGTGCATATGTAGTTTCTGCAAGCAAGAAAGAAACGGCTGATGTTATCTTACTTGCAACTGGGTCTGAAGTAAGCCTAGCTGTTGAAGCTCAAAAAGCATTAGCAGCGGACGGCGTTGACGCAGCTGTTGTCAGCATGCCATCTATGGATCGTTTTGAAGCTCAACCTGCAGAGTACAAAGAATCTGTATTACCAAAAGCAGTAACAAAACGTTTCGCAATCGAAATGGGTGCTACATTCGGATGGCACCGTTACGTAGGTCTTGAAGGAGATGTGTTAGGTATCGATACATTCGGTGCTTCTGCTCCTGGTGAGAAGATTATGGAAGAGTATGGATTTACTGTAGAGAACGTTGTTCGTAAAGTAAAAGAAATGCTTTAATGATTTCAGAAAAATCTCTCCGGCATGGAGAGATTTTTCTATGTAAATGAGTTTTTTCGACAGAAAAAGTTTTTTATCTCTCCGCAGTCAGACAATCATTGCAAATTTTCTTATATATAATGAAGGGAAAAGGTTGTCCAGATTGGGAGGGGAAAAATGAAAACGTATGAATTGTATTTAATTCAAGAGGATATTGCGAAATCTTATTTTGGTCGTGAATATTTGTTTTTTGATTTATTTGCTCGATTTTCAGAATCTGGGTCCCTTTCGGAGAAAAAAGTGTTATATAAACAAATGATGTATATAACGAAACCATTGCAAGTAATGAAAATTCATCATAAATTAGAACAAGCTTTGCGCGTTCTTGGTAAATATGATAGAACACATCATACACATACACTTTATACGGGAGCGGAGTACGGTGAAATAATGGTGAAACCACACTATATTCGTATGAATACCTCTGGAAATGTCTCTATGGAAACGACTTTCTTTGAGGTGTTAAGAAAGTGTGAATTAACATTTTTAGCTATGGATTATGAAAATACAAAGTACGGATGGCTGAATCCTCTAAAACAAGTACGAACATATGTGTAAAAAATGTCGAATTGTATCTTGTCTTATTGAAAAGGTTTTAGTACACTGTAAGGTAGACAACATGAAGGAGGAAAATATATGCCAATTTGGTTAGGTATTCTAGTGGGCGTAGTAGCACTAGTAGCAGGCGTGGCGTTAGGATTTTTCATTGCCCGCAAATACATGATGAATTACTTACAAAAAAATCCACCAATTAACGAACAAATGTTAAAAATGATGATGATGCAAATGGGACAAAAACCTTCCCAAAAGAAAATCAATCAAATGATGAGCGCGATGAACAAGCAACAAATGAAATAAGCGCTAAAAGACACTCACTAAGAGTGTCTTTCTTTTTGTTAGTTACAGTTTTTAAAACTTTTAAAAATTCTGTATTTTTGGTAAACTGAAAACATCGCTCATTTTAAGGGAGGAGGAAAAAAATGAAAGTGTTTATGAATTTAGCGTGGTTTTTTAAACAAGAAAAACGAGCGTACATAACCGGAATTATTTTATTATTTGGCGTTGCACTTTTAGAGCTCGTAGCACCAAAAGTAATTGGAATCGTTGTAGATGAAATTAATGATGAAACATTGACGACCGATAAGTTACTAAAATGGGTTGTACTATTAGTAATTGTAGGTATTACGATGTACATATTGCGTTACATATGGCGTATTATGATTTTCGGGTCTTCGTTAAAATTAGCTCGCCAATTACGAAAAAATTTATATGAACATTTTACAAAGATGAGTCCATCTTTCTATCAGTCAAATCGAACAGGTGATTTAATGGCACATGCGACTAATGATATTCAAGCAATCCAGCAAACTGCTGGAGCGGGTGTTTTAACGCTTGTTGATTCATTAGCTGTTGGGGGATGTGTACTCGTAGCGATGGGTTTTACAATTAGTTGGAAGTTAACATTGTTAAGTTTAATTCCGATGCCGATTGTAGCCATTTCGACAAATTATTATGGAACGTTATTACATAAAAGGTTTCATAAAGCACAGCAATCGTTTTCGGAAATTAATGATAAAGTGCAAGAGAGTATGAGTGGAATGAAAGTGATTCGATCGCTTGGACAAGAGAAAGAAGATTTGCAGGCGTTTCGAAAAAAATCAGAAGATGTTGTGCATAAAAATGTGTTAGTTGCACGTATTGATTCGTTATTTGATCCGACAATCGCTCTTATCGTTGGATTTTCTTTTTTAATTGCAGTATGTTACGGATCGGTATTAGTTGTAAGAGGTGAATTAACAGTAGGTGATCTCGTTACATTTACGACATATTTAGGTACCCTCGTTTGGCCAATGTTAGCGTTTGGATGGTTGTTCAATATTATGGAGCGTGGGCGTGCTTCATATGACCGTGTAGAAAAAATTCTTTCACAAAAATCAGATGTAGTAAATAGAGAAAATGCTGTACATACGATAGCGAGCGGTAATGTTTCATTTGCCATTGATTCATTTTCGTATAAGAAAAATGAACTGTTACATTTAAACGATATTCACTTTGATTTGAAGAAGGGCGAAACGCTAGGAGTTGTAGGACGTACAGGTGCAGGGAAAACGACTTTATTAAAATGTTTAATCCGTGAGTATGATCATTTTAATGGTGAATTAAAAGTTGGGGAGCGAGATATTCGAGATTTAACACTTCATGGTGTCCGTTCTGCCATTTCATATGTGCCGCAAGATCATTTTTTATTTTCAGCAAGTATTGGTGAGAATATTGCCTTTGGAAAGGCGGATGCTACATATAATGAAATTACCCAAGCTGCAGAGATTGCTTGTATTCATAATGATATCCTCCAATTTTCAGAAGGATATGAAACAGTAGTAGGGGAAAGAGGCGTTTCGTTATCTGGTGGTCAAAAACAGCGAATCTCTATTGCTCGTGCTTTATTAACAAATGCTGAAATTTTAATTTTGGATGATTGTTTATCAGCGGTAGATGCAAAAACAGAAGAGACAATTTTAAGTGCCTTAAAGAGGGAAAGAGCAGGGAAAACGACGATTATTACTGCACACCGATTAAGTGCAATTCAGCATGCTAATCTTATTCTTGTTGTTGATGAAGGTAGAATTGTACAAAGAGGTACACATGAGGAATTAATGAAGGAAAACGGCTGGTATAAGGAAATGTATGAAAGCCAGCAATTAGAAGCTTTAGTCGAGAAAGGAGGCGTATGATGGTAGAGAAGAAGCGAAGTGATTTAAGTAGATTGCTTTCTTATATGAAGCCATATAAAGGGTTGCTATCTTTAGCATTTATCTTTTTAGTTGGTGCGACAGTAACGGAAATGATGGGGCCTTTTTTAATTAAACAATTCCTTGATGAACACCTAGTACCGCGGGATTTTGAACGATCAGCACTCGTTACTTTATTTGTAATTTACATAGTTGCTCATTTATTAAAGGTATTATTTACGTATTTAAATCTATTGTACTTTCAGAACATTGCTTTTAAGATTGTTCAAGATATGCGAGTTGAAGTATATGAACATGTTCAAAAGCTGTCATTAAGTTTCTTTGATCGTACGCCAATTGGTACGCTCGTATCTCGTATAACGAATGATACGGAAGCGATTAAAGATTTTTATGTCAGTGTATTATCAACATTTGTGAAAAATGTAGTCTTTTTAGTAGGTATTTTAATAGCGATGTTTTTATTAGATGTAAAATTAGCGTTATTTTCTCTCATATTAATTCCGATAATGTTCGCGATTATGGTATTATATCGCCGGAAAAGTGCAGCTTTTTATTTAGAAGTACGTAATCAACTAAGCGTGTTAAATGCAAAATTGAACGAGTCCATACAAGGAATGAATATTGTTCAAGTGTTCAGACAAGAAAAACGTATGAGAAAAGAGTTTGAAGAAGTGAATAATAAACATTATAGTGCAGGGCGACGTACTTTGAAGTTAGACGCATTACTTTTACGACCAGCTACGGATTTAGTACATATTGTAGCTATTGCGTTAGTACTAGGTTTATTTGGGATTGATGCTTTAAAGAGCCCTGTTGAAGTAGGAGTTTTATATGCTTTTGTTAACTATATACATCGTTTCTTCCAACCTGTAAATGAGATGATGATGAAATTGTCCTTTTTCCAACAGGCACTTGTTTCGTCATCACGTGTATTTCATTTAATGGACGAGAAAGATTTAGCACCGGTTCAAAAAGGCAATGAGAATCCTCAAGTTGTCGATGGAGATATTGAATTTAAAAATGTTACTTTTTCATATGATGGAAAGCGTGACGTTTTAAAAAATGTATCATTTCACGTGAAACAAGGGCAAACGGTTGCTTTTGTTGGGCATACTGGTAGCGGAAAAAGTACGATTATGAATTTGTTAATGCGATTTTATAATATTAAGTCGGGAAATATTGTAATAGACTGTGTAGATTTAGAAAAATTTGAAGAACGAGAAATTAGAAAGAAAATAGGACTCGTATTGCAAGATGCATTTTTATTTGCTGGAAATGTAAAGCAAAATATTCGTATGTATAATGAAGAAATTACGGATGAAGAAGTAAAAGAAGCTGCTCGATTTGTGCAAGCGAATACGTTTATTGAAAAGTTACCAGAGCAGTATGAAACAGAAGTAGTAGAAAGAGGTGCAGCATTTTCAAGCGGTCAACGACAATTAATTGCTTTTGCTAGAACGATAGCAACGAATCCGAAAGTATTAGTATTAGATGAAGCAACAGCTAATATCGATACAGAAACAGAAGAGGCTATTCAAACAGCGTTGCAACAAATGCGAAAAGGTAGAACGACGATAGCCATTGCGCATAGGTTATCTACAATTCAAGATGCAGATCAAATTTTTGTGATGCATGATGGAGAGATAGTAGAAAGAGGAACACATCAAGAATTACTAAGTGAGCAAGGTTTGTATTATAATATGTACTTGTTACAAAATAAAGGGAGTTTGCAAAAGGCCTTGTAAATACAAGGTCTTTTTTATTTTGTATACAAAATATATTTACTCTTTGTTTCTATAGCATAAATGTCGTGTCCTCTTATGAAATTTGTACATATTGTATGTATACGAAGTAAAAAAATTAATAGGAGATTTTATATGCAAAACAGATCGAGTTCAAATGTTACGTTAATTGATGTGTCTCATTGGGAAGGGAATATTGATTGGAATGCAGTGAAGGCATCTGGAATTCCAGCAGCGTATGCAAAAGCGACAGAAGGTGTAAATTACATTGATCCTACTTTTACTAAAAATGTACAAGCAGCCCGAAGTGCGAATGTATTAATTGGTGCATACCATTTTGCACGTCCAGAACAAAATGATGCAATTTCAGAGGCGAAATATTTTGTGAGTATATTACAAAGTAACCAGACAGACTTAATGCCAGTTCTGGATTTAGAATCACCAAAAGATCCGAGTAATAGTAATTTAACTGGTAGCGCTATATCGAATTGGGCAAGAAGCTTCATAAATTATGTGAAACAGGCTACTGGAAAAGATGTAATGTTATATACAGGAGTTTGGTATATTAATGAGTTCGGAATTAGCGGATTAAGTGATATTCCACTTTGGATTGCTAAATACTCGAGTACACCGCCTGCTGATGCTGGTGGATGGACAGCGTGGACAGCATGGCAGTACACAGATTCTGGACAAATTTCAGGTGTAGGAAATTGTGATGTATCAGCTGCAGTTTCACTAGAAGCTTTACAAGGGAATGGAGCAAGTGGTGGAGGGAATGTTTCTCCGCCTAATAATGCAACTCCAGTGTACGGGGTTGCTATAATTAATGGAGATAATGTGAATTTGAGAAGTGGACCATCTTTGCAGTCTAGTGTAATTCGCCAATTGAATCGTGGCGAAACATATGAAGTTTGGGGAGAACAAGATGGATGGCTTTGTTTAGGGACAAATCAGTGGGTATATAATGATCCGAGTTATATTCAGTATAAACATTATGTGGCGACTATTACTGGTGATAATGTAAATTTACGTGACGCTCCATCATTAAAAGGAAATGTTATAAGACAGTTACATCTTGGTGAATCGTATCGAGTATGGAGTAAGCAAGATGGATGGCTTTGCTTAGGGACAAATCAATGGATATACTACGATCCAAGTTATATTCAGTATGGTGTACAATAGAGTGAAAATAAAAGGTGCCCCGTCAGAGGTGCCTTTTATCCCGCATTAACTGGCGGTAAGACTCCCACCTCAAAATTCAGCGGAAGCAAAGAAGTTAGGGGGGATCAATTGCCAGTAAACGCCCGATTGGTTCAACTAATAATCAGTGGGGAAGGAACAAAACCCCACTGATTAAAGTTTCACTTTATTAAAAATATACAACTTTTACAAAGTCTGTATCGAAACCATAGTATACTATAGTAGATATATTTATAAAAAATAATCGAAAATGAAATAAAGGGGTAAAAATATGAATTATGTGCTAATAGGTGCGGTTTTAATATTATTAGCTGTAGTATTTGTGCTGTTTTATAAAAATAAACAGTTAGAATCAGAGAGTCAGCAAGTAGAATTTGAAAAGAAACAAGCGATTGAAACGTATAAAAATGAAATTGCAGCTACGGTGATAGAGCATACAGAACAACAAAATAATTTGAAAAATATGGAACAGAAAAAATACAATGATTTACAAGTAAGTGCAAATAGAGAAATTGAAAATATGCGTATGATGAAAAATCAATTAGCTGTGCAGCATAGTAAAGAACGTAGTGAAATACAAAATAAACATAATAATGAAATACATATGTTTCAAAAATTAATTGCAAATTTACGAGAATATACTAAAAACGGCGCTGAAATGAATACGTACGAAACATTACATTATATGAAGCGAGGATTCATAGAGCAAGGCATCATATTAGATGCTGAAATTCAAATCATGCCGAATGTTTTTATTAAAAATAATAGTGAAATAAACGATAATCGGATCCATCATCTCATCTTGTGCAAAACTGGTATTTATCTACTTGAGACGAAAGAATGGGAAGAGAAATTAGTTCATGGTTTAACGAAAGAAAATGCTGGTATATATTCATTTATGATTGATGAAATGGGTAAGTATCAACAAGAAGTTGAAAAAGAAGAGACATTTGAATATATAGTAGGTAAAGATTCGTCAACTATACAAGTGAAAAATGAAGGGAATCCAGTATATAAGGCGAAGAAACTATCTCAAATTTTATACAATTGTTTGAAAGAAATGCAGACTAATAGTATAAAAGCAAAGGTAAAACCAGTTGTATATTTTTATAATGAAAATGGAAAAGAAATAATAGATCTTTCTAGTGAGGAAACACCTAGATTAAAAGATCGGGAGCAAATTGTAACGTTCTTCAGAAATGAAATCTTAGCAGGGAAAATAGTATATACAGTGCAAGAATTAGAACAGATTCGAGAAATGATTAGCAGGATGAATTATATAGTGAGTTAAAAGGGGGGATCTTTCTGAGCGCTATGCTATGTGGCATTTTGTATGTCTATTTTTGTTTGTATATAGTAATGTACATTCTATTTATATTCGTCATCGATATGATCCATATGCCCTTAAGTGTAAGGAGCATTTTTGTAGTATTCATACCATTTGTTTTATTAGTCATGGTTCAAAGGGTTATTTTATATGCTTCTAAAAATCGTAATGAAGAAAAGAAGCAAATGTCTGGGGTTTTAATAGTAGCACTCATACCATTAATAGTATGCACTGTACAACTAAGTGTAAATGAATATACGTCAAAGTTTAATCAAAATAGATGGTTAAATCATGCAGAGAAACGGATACATATGGTAGATGATCTATTACAAAAATATAAATTAATAGGGAAATCAAATGAAGAAATTACACAATTGTTAGGCGCTTCAACGGACACGAGAAGTGGGGAAGAAGGAGTTATCACTTTGTATTATCTTGGGACTGAACGTGGCTTTATTCCAATAGATAGCGAACAGCTTGTTTTCCAATTTGATAGAGATGGAAAAGTCATGGAATATACGGTGCATAAAGATTAAAGAAATGTAGAGGGAAGCTATATGTTATAGCTTCTTTTTTATTTTTCAATATGTCACGGAAGGGGGAGAAGGTTTTTGAGTGGAATAAGGAATGAAAGCGGAGGTGATGCATATATATAGATGCATTGGGTGATTATTAGTCCGATTGGTGAGGGGTAATAATTAATAAGTACGGAAAAAACCCCCACTGATTAAAGTTTCATTTTATCATATTGTATAAATGAAAAGGAGGTAAGACGGTGAAAGCAATCCCGACTGATGTCCTGAGTAAAGAATTGATGGAAAGAGAAGGAGTTATCTCTATTACAGTAAAGGAATTTGAAAAGATAGAAGTAGCTGGAGTGGTGGTCGCTGGTCCAGCAGTTATTTTGATTAATCAAGATTAAGTACATATCATTGAAATAAAAAGCATCCGTCTAGGATGCTTTTTATTTGTATGTAAGGATAAATATGATGGATAATTGTGTTACTGGAGGGAAAGTCTGTGGCAATTATTATAACAATGTTAGTAATGGGTATTTTATTAGGATTTGTTGGAGCTGGAGGAGCTGGATTTATTATCGCGATACTCACTTTGGTATTCCAAATTCCTATTCATGTTGCTCTTGCAACATCTTTAACTGCAATGGCATTTACGACATTATCAGGTGTTGTAAGTCATTACCGTGAAGGCAATGTTGCACTTATTATAGGTGGGATTGTTGGGGGATTTGGCGCAATTGGCTCTTATATTGGTTCTAAATTTGGTTCACTTATACCAGCACATCTTCTTCATTGGTTTACAGCTGGGATGTTATTTTTATCGGCAATTTTTATGTTTATTAAATTAATTATGTTCCAAAAAAAAGAACAGTCGTCTTTATATAAACATAAAGAGTTTTCCGTGAAATACTTGTTGAAATGTGTATGCCTTGGATTAGTTACTGGAATGATGGCTGGTTCATTTGGGATTGGTTCTGCACCGTTTATTCAACTTGGATTAATGGTTCTATTGGGACTTACGATTCAGCAATCTGTAGGGACAACAATGCTTGTTATATTACCGATTGCAATTGGAGGCGGGCTAGGATATAGTTCGGAAGGATATTTAGATTATATATTGTTATTGCAAGTATTGATTGGGACCATGTTAGGGGCATACATTGGTGCGAAGTTTACAAATTATGCACCGCGAACGCTTTTGAGGTTTTCGATGATTATGACACCGGTTTTAGCTGGATGTATGCTATTGATGGAATAAAGTGAAATTATAATCAGCAGGGGGTTACTGCCTACAAATAGCGGGATAAAATTAATATAGCAAACTATTAATATATTTTACGAATGAATTATATAGGTAATTCATATTTCCCATATAAAAGGATTTGTTTTAATATTATGAGTGTAAAGTTCGAGTATTCGAAGTACTACTTGAATTATATCCCTATCCCTTTTCTAAAAATGCGAACAAGTTTTGCCCTATTCTATTCAATAGTTAATTGCATAGAAATATATTGTTCGATGACCATTATGGAACGTACATAATGGGAAAATCCCGATCCTTAAAGAGGATGCCCCTAATCTTCATGTGAAAATATGATCGGATATGAAAGCTGACCAATTTATGGTCAGCTTTCTTTTTGTTCGAAAATTATTTCTTCTTTAATTTCTGTTTGCAATAATACAGTTTTTCCGAAGCGACGTTTGCATTCCGCGTGCACTTTTTCAAGGGCTAGTAGCTGAGTAGTGGCGGGAACTGTGACAATAGCTTGGCGAGGTTTTCGATTTTCTTCACAAAAGACACATTCCACAACATAATTAGAAATCATATTTTCATCCTTCCAGTTTTAATTTCTAAGAAGGGATTGTCTATGAAGTTGATGTAACTTTTCGTCGTTGTTTTATTATTTTCCTCTTTTTTTCAAGGGGAAAATAATAAAGAAGGCGAATTTTAGTAGGGGAGGGATGTTTATGGAGAGATGGATAGGTAGTGCAGCGGTATGTGTAAATGAAAAAAATGAAGTTTTAATGGTATTGCAGGGCAAAGAGGGAGAAGAAAAAAGGTGGTCTGTCCCAAGTGGAGGACTTGAAAAGGGAGAGACACTAGAAGAATGTTGTATCAGGGAAGTTTGGGAAGAAACGGGTTACAATGTGGAAGTTGTAAATAAAATATATGAAAAAGAGGGTATTACATACGGAATTCCAGTGTATGTCCATTATTATTTTGTTAAACAAATAGGCGGTAATATGAAAATCCAAGATCCTGATGAGTTAATACATGAAATTGCTTGGAAAGGGATACATGAAGTTGAACAATTGTGTTTAGCTTTTCCAGAGGATTATGAATTGCTGTGCCAATATATAAATAAAGAAGCAAGTATGTAAATACTTGCTTCTTTAATGTATCCAAGACAAGAAAAGCGGAACGATAACCAAACTAGCGCCTGCTGTTAAAAGCATGGATAAACTTGCAATTGTTCCTTCCACAGGACCGATTTCGAATGCTTTTGATGTACCGGTTCCATTTGCGCTCGTTCCTAACATAATACCTTTTGCGATTGCTGTTTTAATACGGCAAATACGTATGAGAGAAGGACCGAGCAATGCTCCTGTTAAGGCAGTTAAAACGACAAATACAGCAGTTAATTGTGACATACCACCAATCATTTCTGAAATAGCCATTGCGATTGGTGTTGTTACGATATGTGGCGCTAAACTATGTTCTAGTGATGAATCAATTTGAAAATAATTTGCTAGTAGTGCTGAAGTAATGACTGATAAAAACGAACCGACAATGACATTAAGTAAGATAGCCATTCCATGTTTCTTTAATAAATCAAAGTATTTATAGATTGGCCATGCAAAAGCAACTGTTGCGGGTTTTAATAATTCAGTTAACCAGTGACCACCAGATTCATATGTTTCATAAGGTGTATCTAATCCGAGCAATAAAGCAATTAAAATAATGGGACAGACGAGAAGAGGAGAAAGTAGACTCCAATTCCAGCGTTGATACATTTTTTTTGATATCCAATATGTGAATAGTGTTAATAGTAAACAAAGAAATCCGATCATTGCGTTGATCCTTTCCGCTTTAGTAGCAATTCTGTTAAAAGTCCTGTAACTAAGGTAACGCAAAGAGTGCTAATCATAATAATTAAAATGAGATCGATTCCATATTGTGTTAGTGTATCTCTGTAACGTATGACAGCGACTGCAGAAGGGATGAAAAATAAAATAAGTTCTTTTAATAAAAAATCTGCTCCGTCCTGTATCCATTCTTTTTTAACTAGGTTAAATTTTAATGAAATTAATAATAAAAAAATACCGATTATACTTCCTGGAACTGGGAGGTGTGCCTGTTTTGCAATCCATTCACCTGTCCAAGCGAAACAAAATAGTAACAAAATTTGTCCGCTTAACTTCCACCATTTCATACAGTAACCACCTCTTTCTTTTTTTACATAAAAATTGTAAAAAAGAATTAACAATTTCTACTATACGTTCATTCAAAATATTTGTCTAATATATAAATTATATGTTATTAATATATTAGACATATTAATCGAAAGTGAAAAGGGTGTCCAAAAATGGAATTACGGCATTTGCAATATTTTGTTGTTGTGGCAGAAGAGTTACACTTTGGACGGGCGGCTGCTCGTTTACAAATGACACAGCCACCACTTAGTCAACAAATACAGCAATTAGAAAAAGAAATGGGAGTTACATTATTTTCAAGAACGAAAAGAAAGGTTGAACTAACAGAAGCAGGAGAAATGTTTTTAAAAGAAGTAAAAAAAGCGTTTGAACAAATTGAAAAAGCAGTAGAAGTTGCACAAAGTGCGCAAAGGGGAGAAGTGGGATCACTTTCAATTGGTTTTGTAGGTGCAGCGATATACGATATTTTACCATCAATTGTTAGGGAATATAGAAAGAAATTTCCGAGAGTGTCTGTTGCATTACATGAATTGTCAACACCAGATCAAGTTCATGCACTTCATGATAACCGTATTGATATTGGCTTTTTACGTCCGCCAATTCCAACACAATTATTAGAATTAGAGCCAATTCAAAGGTTATCTTGCACCTTATGTTTACCAAAGGCACATCCGCTTGCAGAGAAAGATGAAATACATATAGAAGATTTACGAGATGAGCCGTTTGTATTTATTACGAGACCAGTATGGCCAGCTTTATATGATACAATTTTATCTCTTTGCAGAGAAGTTGGATTTAGTCCGCGTATTGTACAAGAAGCAACAGAGTATCAAACAGTTATGGGGCTTGTAGCAGCAGGAATTGGAATTACAGTAATACCCGTGTCGGCAAATAAGTTATATAAAACAGAAGTTGTATATAAAGAGTTATATGATTCTAATTTTGTTGCAGAAATGTCAGTGGCTTACAAAAAAATGAATAGTAATCCAGAGCTACTAGAGTTTTTAAAAATTGCAAGAGAGAAGAAAAGAATAGAAGTAGAAGATGAGTAATAGTAGTAACAGAAAATGGATTTAATTCAGATTCATAAAAGTACACCTTATTAAACAATAAAGCGGAAATGCAACTTAAGTTGCATTTCCGCTTTATTGTTCTTTTTTTAGCTCGATACTAAATAGATAAACGTGTTCATTTTCTTTTAAGAGTAGATCAATGCCTGTTTCTTCATCAATGATAGGAACGATTACAGTTTCTTTACTGGTTTGGATTACAGCAGCTAAAATCGTTTTTTGATTGTATTTTAAATTTTTTATAGATTGGATTGTAGTAGTTGCAGAGCTATTTACGATTGGTGGCGCTTCTTCAGGAACAAGTGTTGCACCACCATTAATATTAATATACCATTGCCCTTTTTCTGGTACATCTTCATTAAAGTAGGGGTATGGCGATATGAAAGAGAGTTTTATTTTCTTTTCTAGAAAATGTGAGGTAGCAATGTAAGCAATTTCTTTTGTTTTTTTACCATTGTTATAATAATCAATTGTAGCATTTATTTCATCTTTATCATTTTTAAGCGTAATGTTATAAAACATGCTATTTCCTTCTTGAAAAGGAGTCATTTGTAAAATAGAAGCTTGCTCTTTTGTTAATTTGTATGGCTCAACAATGGCAACTTCATTGTTTTTTAGTGGGCTACAACTTGTGAGTAATAATAAAGACAAGATTGATAGTAATTTTATACGCATGCAATCTCCTCCTTTTTACAATTATATTCTAAATGTGATTTTTTTATCATTTCGTTTTCTAGGACTAAAGACTTAGAAGAAATTCCGATTGTAGTGCGATGTTTAAAATGTCATATTTTTATACACTAGTAGTATAGAATGCGTATGTAATAAGGTAGGGGAAGAATTTTATGTCTTTATGTCGGCTAGCGAGAAAAAATATTAGAACATTTGCTACCAAAAGGATGAAGCAATTTATTTGGATTGCTATGAGTACTATGATTTTGTTTTTTATGATATCGTTACAATTTAATGAAGGAGCCATTTGGAAAGTAGGGGATACATTTGTATTTCAAATGTATTTTTACACGCTGTTTATTGTACTAATTTTCATATGTATTTTTACTACATATCAAATGATGTACTCCCTTTTGCATGTGAGGAGAGAGGAGTTTACATCTTATGTAGCAGAAAATATGAAAAGAAAAGAAGTGCTATGTTTATTATTTCAGGAGCAATTATTCATTTATGGAGCAGCATTTGTTTTCGGATTAATTAATGGGATGCTATTTTTAAAATTATTTACGGTTATCTTTATGAAAATCGCAGGGATACAAGGAGTAAATAGTGCGCCAATTACAATATATGCAATAGTAGTAGTGAGTATAATTATGATTGTTATCCTTCTATTATCGATGGTGCAATGTTTTCGATTTGTTCAAAGTTTACAAGATAAAAATTCGTTGCATTTCAAGAAAAAGGCATGAGAAATCATGCCTTTTTCTTGAAATGCCTTTTGAGAGGACTCCCACCTCTAAACGTAAATGAAGGTGGTGAGGTGAATCGAAAGAAATATTTTATTTTCAAGAAAAACAGAAACGTACGTTCTTTTTTGCTATAATATCCTTAACAAGGAGGTGAATAAAATGACAAAGGAAAATCCATCAAACTATAAAACTCTTCAAATTTGGATTAAAAAAGGGCATCGTATGTATTCTTATTTTCAAGAATGTTGTCATAACGCTAAGAATATGTATAACACCACAAACTTTTATATACGCCAGGTGTACACTGGATTAACACAAGAAAAAGAGTTGCAGCCTTTGCAAAAAGAAGTTCTGGATAATATTCATAAAAATATTGATAAGATGAATGACACACAACTTCTTGCCTATCGGAAGAAATTGGAAAAAGAGAAATTAAAGCCTAAAGAAGAACAGAAAGAGATTACATGTAATTTGTTTTCAGAACCTAATTTTGAAAAACCTTATGTAGATTACAACTTTCTAGATGCACTATTTAAGGCTATGATTCAAAATGATTATCGAGCTTTGCCTACGCAATGTAGCCAGTCAATCATGAAGGGTTTGTTCCAAAATTGGAAATCTTTTTTTGCTAGTTTAAAAGACTATAAAAAGAATCCAAACAAATATGCTGGAACGCCTAGGATTCCAAAGTATATTCGTTCTTCTGAAAAAGAGATTCTGTATACAAACCAAGATTGTATCATTAAAAACGGTAGATTTTTAAAGTTTCCAAAGACGAAATTACAATTAAATATTGGGAAACTAGGTTTCACTGAAGGTAAACTGAAACAAGTTCGTGTGATTCCAAAATACAATGAATATGTAGTGGAATTGGTAATTGATGTTCCTTCTGAACAACAAATGATTGAAGAGAATGCTCGTTATATGAGTATTGATTTAGGGATTGATAACCTTGCAACCATCGTAACAAACACAGGTATGAAACCTGTCCTTGTTAAGGGCAAACATGTCAAAAGCATAAATCAATATTACAACAAAATGAAGAGTCATTTTACAAGCATTCTTAGAAATGGAAAACAAACGAATGAAGGACCTTTTACTTCTAAAAGGATAGAAAAACTTCATCAAAAACGTTACTTGAAAATAAAAGACGTCTTCCATAAAGTTAGTCACCATATCGTAAAACTAGCTCAAGAAGAAGAAGTTTGTAAAATCGTTATTGGTCAAAACAAAAGTTGGAAACAAGAAACGAATATGGGAAAAAGAAATAACCAATCGTTTTGTCATATCCCGCACAATTTACTGATTCAAATGATTACATACAAAGCAAATGCTGTAGGCATTCAAGTTGTTGTAACTGAAGAATCATATACATCGAAAGCAAGTTTTCTGGATAACGACTTCATTCCAACGTATGGAGAAAATGACCAAAATACAACTTTTTCAGGAAAACGAATAGAGCGCGGCATATATCGTTCAGCAAATAAAACTTTAATTAATGCTGATGTAAATGCTGCGGCTAACATTTTACGAAAAGTAATCCCAAATGCATGGACAAATGGGATAGAGGGGTTAGGCGTGAAACAGCTCGCTAATGTGTTAACTCCTCTGACGTTAATCGTCCGTTAGGTCGAAACGTTAGAAACCACCACTTCAAGCTTTGCTAAGTGGGGGAGTGTTCATTTTACACATAAAAATAATCATGTTACAGTGAAAAGACCTGACAAAGAATGGGAAGGAAAGGTTGTATAGAATGACAAATGAACAATCAATTGTAAAAGTCGATCGGTTAACGAAGCGAATTGGCTCAAAGACACTTGTACAAAATATTAGTTTTGAAGTGAAAAAAGGCGAGGTTGTCGGTTTACTCGGACCAAACGGTGCTGGAAAAACGACTTTAATGAGAATGATGGTTGGTATGATCCGTATGACAGAAGGTGAAGTATGGATTGATGGTCAATCTGTGAAACAGCAATTTGAAAAAACCGCTGCGAAAATTGGGGCGGTAATTGAGACACCCGAATTTTATCCTTTTTTGAGCGGGTATGAAAATTTAACATATTTCGGACGAATGAATGGTAATGTGACCGAAGAACGTATCGATGAAGTAGTGAAATTGTTAGGAATGGGACAAGTAATTAATCGTAAAGTAAAAGCATATTCACTTGGCATGAGACAACGTTTAGGAATCGCTCAGGCGCTTATTCACGATCCGGATGTGTTGGTACTAGATGAACCGACGAATGGATTAGACCCTAGTGGAATACATGAAATGAGAATGTACATAAAAAAAATTGCACATGAACAAGGAAAAGCTGTACTTGTATCGAGTCACTTACTTTCAGAAGTTGAATTAATGTGTGACAGAGTTATCATTATTCAGCACGGGGAATATGTGGCTACGCAAAACATTCAGCATAGTCAAAGTGAAGAGATGGAGACGATCCGTATACGTGTAGATGATGCGAATAAAGCAGCGGAAATGTTAGGGCATGATGTTTTAGTAAAAGATAATGAATTAATTATTAACGTAAAAGATGAAGAAATCCCAAATGTTATTCGTACATTGCTTGAGAAAAACATTCAAGTGTATCGTGTATATGAAGAAAGAAAAACGTTAGAAGAGCAATTTTTAGAATTAACAGGGGGAAAAGATATTGTTTAATTTAGTATATAACGAACTGTATAAAATATTTAAGCGGAAGCGAACGATTATTCCATTTGCGGTTATTGCAGTATTAATAATCGGATTAGGGTGGGTTACGGTAAAGTATTTTGAACCGGAAACAAAAGGATGGAAAGTAGATTATACAGAACGTACTGTAGAAATTGAGAAAAAGCTTGGCATGAAAAAAGAAGCTATTTTAGCAGAAAAATCAGGGGATGAGCTTGTAAAAGAATACCAGCTTAAGATGAAGCATTTAGATACGGATACAGCACCGGCAAGCAGTTCTCCACTTTCTTTCATGAGAGATACAGGTTTTATCGTATTTCCAATTTTGCTCCCATTTATCCTCGTGTATGCAAGTACAATTTTTGCGAATGAATATAGCTGGGGAACATATAAATTTTTAACAATCCGTCCGGCGAGTCGATTTAAAATTTTAACAGCAAAGTTTTTAGCAATCGTTATATTTGCAGCTTTATTGTTTATATTTAATATGATTTTCTCCGCTTTATGTGGACTTGTTATTTATAAATTCCAACAGCCTGCATGGAGTGAGTTTATTTTCCAAGATGGAAATATAATAAAACAAAATATTTTTGTGGAAGCAAGTAAATATTATGTTTTATCGTGGTTACCAACGGTTGTGTATGCATCGTTTGCATTTATGATTTCTGTGTTAACGAGATCTAGTGGAGGTGCAATTGGTATTTCACTATTCCTTGCTTTATCAGGCAATATTGCGTTATTAGCAGCCACTAGATATAACTGGGCGAAATATTTATTGCCAGCAAACACAGATTTATATAGTATTTCAAAGAATGGAAGTTTTATTGATGGAGTAACATTCCCGTTTGCATCATGTATGTTACTACTTTATTTGTTCGTATTTTTATGTATTTCATATACTGTGTTTTTAAAACGTGATTTAACTTAATAAGAAAAGCCGTTCAGGGTGCTGAGATGCACTTTGAACGGCTTTTTTTATGAGAATTGTTTAAGTGCTCTTTCGGCTAGTAAAGCAAAGTATTCGGCACTTATAGGCAGTGCCTCTTCATTAATTGTAAAAGCAGGATGATGCCATTCATGTGTACCGCTCGTTCCCATAAAGACGAATGAACCTGGTATTTCCTGTTGGTAAAATGAAAAATCTTCTCCAGCCATTGACGGACTAGGCGAGATGATATTAAGATTCATCTTTGTGGCAACGTGAGTAGATAAGTCTGTAAGAGCTTTATCGTTGTGAACAGCAGGAGGACCTGAATAAAAACGAAATTCCGTTTTTACACCTAATGCATCAGATACACCTTTAATAATACGCTCCATGAGTGCTGGGATCTTTTCACGTGTTTCAGCTTGGAACGTGCGAATAGTTCCTTCTAACGTAGCTTTTGCAGGAATCACGTTCCACGTATTTCCCGCATGAATATTTGTAACACTAACAACTGCATTATGAGATGAACTTATATTTCGGCTTACAATTGTTTGCAGTGCCATCACAATTTGAGAGGATGCGACAATAGGATCTACGCCAGCATCTGGTACAGCCGCGTGTGTACCAACTCCGTGAATTTCAATTTCAAATCGATCAACTCCGGCCATCAGTGGACCATCTTTAATGCCAATTGTACCTACTGATAAATCAGGTTTATTATGCATGCCGAAAATCGCTTGCACATTACGTAAATGTCCAGCATTAATAACTTTGCAAGCGCCATTACTACTTTCTTCAGCTGGTTGGAATATGAAGCGAACCGTTCCATTTAGGGAAGATTCTCTTTCTTTTAATAAGAAAGCAGTACCTAAAATAGCAGCTGTATGAAAATCGTGTCCACAAGCATGCATTTTCCCTGGTACTTTAGATGCATAGGACAAATGTGTTTCTTCTTGAATAGGAAGGGCATCAATATCAGCACGAACTGCTACAATTGGTCCGTTTTTATTACCAGACACTTCAGCGATAATTCCTGTTTCTAAATTGGAATCAATGATAGTAATGTTTTTTTCTTCTAACCAATTTTTTATTGCTTTTGTTGTTTCGAACTCTTCATATGATAGTTCTGGATACTCATGTAAATGTCGACGGATGGAAATAAGTTTTTCTTTTAGTTGATTTGAAATAGATACCATGTAGTATGCCTTCTTTCTTCAGCAAAATCTTTACTATAAGTATACAACAATAAAAGAGAGGATTTTCAAATGAAAATCCTCTCTCGTTCATGCTGCTATTTTTTTATGCGTATGATGTTTACGATAACGTCCGCGTCCACGCATTGCGTATGCAATTTGCGGGATTGCAATCCCGATTAAAATAAGTGATACACCGAACCATTGTGAAGATAGTACAGCCTCTTTTAAAACGAATACTGACATAATTGTTGTAACCGGTAGTTCCGCTGCACCAAGAATAGTCGCTAAGCCAGAACCGATTTTTGGAATTCCGATTGTAAAGGCAATAGATGGAATTACGATACTAAATGTTCCTAATCCTAAACCGTATTTCCAAAGACCTTGAGAAATGGCACCATTAAAAATAAATGTTGGTGGAAATACAATCATGACTAAAGTTAAAGCACCAGTCATTAAGAGAACACCGCGCGGTAATGAAGGTACTTCAACAGCAACTTTTCCGCTCACGAAAATGTATGTTGCGAATGTAACAGCAGATAATAAACCTAAAATGATTCCAGTCGTATCGAAAGCACCTGCTGATTGTTCTAGTAAACCACTGGATAAAAATGTCCCTACAAGTAAGAAAATAACAGAAATAACTTTTTCTCTTGAAGGTAATGTTTTTGTTGCGACTGCTTCAATGATAATTCCGACCCAAACGAATTGGAATAAAAGAATAATTGCAATAGAAGCTGGTACAGTTTTTAATGAAGCATAATAAAAAATTCCGGTAAAACTTGCAGATGTTCCTGCAACGAATAAAAGTAATGCTTGCTTTAAAGGAACGCGATGTCTAGAAAATAGAAGTGTAATAGCAAGCAAAATAATCCAACCGAACAAATATTGGCTGCCAATTACTTCTCCAAGTGAAAATCCTTCTGCATATGCAAGCTTAACAAAAATAGCTAAAATTCCATAACTACACGCTCCTAATAAAACTAAAAGAGAATAACGAAGCATGAAAAATTCCTCCCATCTATATGAAGTTGTTCCGTATCGAAAATATATAACTAGAGGGAAGTATACAAAATTAGAAATAAAGGGTCAAATGAAAGAAAAGTATGACATTTTATAGAATAATAATAAAAGTATGATATTTATGCATAATCTTGAAATTATTAATAGTAGAAGTATTATAAAATCAACTTTGCATTGTATAGAGACAGCATTTGAAAAAAATATTTTTTAAACCAATATGTAAATAGGCGTACTAGTAGCGTGCTAATTATTTGAGAAACTATGTTACCTTTGTTATGTTAATAACAATTAAAGGAGTTTTATAATCCATTTGAGTTTTTTCTATATAATAGAAGGAAATGAAAACGTTTTATTAGAAACTGTGGGGAAGTGTGGTTTTTCTTATTGCCACGTTGTAAAAGTGATTTCACGAATTGTTCATAGTATTTTTATGTGTTTTTGTTACAATATTTAGGGAGAGGAGTGGAATGATGCAAGATATTAGTATTTTTTTAGCGTTTGGCGCCGGGTTCTTATCATTTATTTCCCCATGTTGCTTACCGCTTTATCCGGCATTTTTATCGTACATAACAGGTATGTCGGTTTCTGAATTGAAAGAAGAAAATGCAATGCTTCGCAAAAGAAGTATGATACATACAGCGTTTTTCTTACTTGGATTTTCAATTATATTTATTGCAATTGGATTTGGTACAAGTTTTATTGGAGGAATCTTTACTGACTATAAAGATTTAATCAGACAGTTAGGTGGTATCTTTATCATCGTGTTCGGCTTAATTATTGTCGGGGTGTTTAAGCCGAAATTTTTAATGCAAGACCGTAAATTTACATTTAAAAATCGTCCAAGTGGCTATTTTGGATCAGTACTAATTGGATTAGCCTTTGCAGCAGGATGGACGCCATGTACCGGACCAATTCTAGTGTCCGTAATTGGATTAGCAGCAACAAACCCAGAATCTGCAATGATTTACATGATTGCTTACATACTTGGATTTGCTATCCCGTTTTTCGTACTGTCATTCTTTATTACGAAAATGTCTTGGATTAAAAGAAATAGTATGGCCTTCATGAAAATCGGAGGATATATTATGATTGTTATGGGTGTCTTCTTATACTTTAACTGGATGACGAAAATTATCGTATATTTCTCAAGTTTATTTGGTGGTTTTACCGGTTTTTAGTATTATTCTGCGAAAATGTTGGAAATACTAACGGAAAAGCATATAATGAAAGTATATTTTGCATATAGCCACAAAAAAGGATGAGAAAATATGAACATAGTTGTTTTATCCAGTATCGTTGCTGTTTGTATGGCTGTCGGTGCGATGTTTATTCGTTTAAAAGCAGCTAAGAAACCTGCAACATTGAAAAAAATTATACTTCCACCATTTTTTATGAGTACGGGCGCATTGATGTATGTTTTTCCTGAATTTCGATTAACTCCAGCAGAAATGTTAGAAGCAATTGGTGTCGGTTTGATTTTCTCTATTTTTCTTATTAAAACATCTAAATTTGAAATTAGAGGACAAGAGATTTATTTGAAGCGTTCAAAAGCCTTTGTTTTTATATTAATTGGATTACTTGTAGTGCGGATTGTATTTAAAACATACTTAAGCCAATCTCTTGATTTAGGACAACTTAGTGGCATGTTCTTCTTACTTGCGTTTGCGATGATTGTGTCATGGAGAATTGCAATGTATCGTTCCTTTACGAAATTACAGAAGGAAATGGAAAAAGAAGATGGTTTTTATAATGAAAAAGATATGAAGCTAACTTAAAAACTGTATATGTACCAAATAAAAAGACAGCGTCAAAGGCGCTGTCTTTTTTATCGAAAATAATATGAAGTTACTTTGCGAGTAAAGATTGATAGTTAGAATAATCAATCTTTTTTTCTTGTAGTTTTTTAATTAAAAATTTATGATCACGCTTTGGTGTGGCAATGATATATCCTTTAATAATTAAGTCTTGTGTAATTTGAGAGGCATTTTCTTGTAATGCAAGTTCCCCAATTTTGCCAGCGATTTTTGATTTTGCAACATCGCGAAATAGTTCTGGAACAGGACTTACAAGCTCTTCTAACAATTGTTTTTGTTCGTCAGCCCATAAATGTCTCGTTTTATTTATGTAGTGTTCTTCCCAATCCAAAATGGACATGCCGTCTTCTTTTGGTAATCGTTTTAAAAATTTTCTGAACATAAAGTATCCACCGATAGACATAAGTCCTAATAAAATAACCGTCCATAATACAATGAACCAACTGAACCATCCTTCGAGCAAGCATATCCCCCCTTAATGATTACGGTTTTCTTTTATTCATATTATATACAGTGAGATTAATAGAAAGCAAGAACGCTTGGTCAAAATGACCAAGCGTTATAGTTTAAACGAAGTATAGTTGTTCAACACATAAATTATTATTATCGTCTTCAACATACTCAATAATAAGTGTGCCAACTTTACGATCTTTATCTTCAGTTGTGAAAATAGAGTAAGAAGTAAAACGTGTTTTTGATAGGCCGCTTATATGTGTAGGTAAAGAAATGTAGTCGTTATCGCGGAAGAATTCCATCAGTTCAATATCCTCAAATTCTTTTCGGTCAACTTGTTTGTTTGTATAGCGGCGTTGAAGTTGTTTTAAAGATTCATTCCAAGAAATTGCTTTTGTGTCGTATACCATTGTTCTATCTCCTTACTGTATGTAATTATTAAGAACATACGTTCCAATCTAGTATACTCTTTTTATTAGAAAAGGGAAAGCAAAAAATAATGTAAGCTTGGATTTCCAAGCTTACATTATTGATGCGTCCGTCATAATCTCTATTTTTCATTATAAGTTAGATAAGAATAAGAAACAAGATGATATATATAATGTTGAGAGTTTTCAAATTTCTGTATATTATAGGTGTACTAAAGTGTAAGGGAATGAGAGGCATGGCATACGTAATTTCACTGCAAGGGCCGATGGCAAGCGGAAAAACAACATTGGCTAAAAGATTAGAAGAGAGAGGATATTCGGTTATATATGAAAATCCTTATCCAATTGTAGAAAAGCGAAAGCAATTAAATTTGGATGTGAATTCAAAAGAAGGGTTTATCATAAATCAAAAAATGTTTATCGAAGTAAAAATAAAGGAGTTTCAAAATGTGAAAGATTCAGTTGTTATTTTTGATCGTGGACCTGAAGATATTGAATTTTATACACTTTTTTATCCAATGATTATAGGGAAAGAGTGGGATATAGAAACTGGATTGAAAGATGAATTATATAAATTAAGAGAATGTCGTTCAGATGCTATTTTTTATTTAGATGTGACAAAAAAGAATGTATATGATAGAAAAAATAACGATAGGACAAGAAAACGAAGTACATTTGATGAGCAATTTAAATTAGTAGAAACGGAAAAAGATTGGTATAGACAATTTCCTGTAACTTATTTGGACACGAATAGATTAACAGTGGACGAATTAGAGGCATATTTTATGAGATGGTTGAAGGAGAAAGCGTTATGAAAAAAATACTTTTATTCGTATATCCAACATTTGCGGAGTTTGAAATAACGGTAGCTACAGCATTGCTGAAAAAGAAATATGACATCATTACAGTAGGTTTAACTAAGGAATTGGTTATAAGTGAAACTGGGTTGCAAGTGCAGCCGCATATAGAAGTAAGTGAAGTACGTGTAGATGAGTATGAGGGGATACTTATTCCAGGTGGAGAAGAAGTACAGTTAAAAGATGCAAAAACTCTTTTTTCAATCATTCGGCAATTTCATGAACAAGAAAAATTAGTGGCGGCAATTTGCGCTGGACCGTATGCGCTAGCAAAAGCAGGCTTATTTAAGGGGATTTCTTATACTGCGACTATAGATTATCAAAAATTCGATTGTTTTCCAGTAAAAAATTTTGTGTATGAAGAAGTTGTGAAACATTCAAATATTATTACAGCACAGGGGCATGCATTTGTAGCATTTGGAATAGTGATTGCCTCTTATTTTGGAGTGGCAGACGAACATAATACAAATTTTTATTGTGGTAAAGGCAATGTAGTAATGGAGAAACTTTTACGAGAAAACGTGTAAAAGCTAGCAAATGCTAGCTTTTTTCTTTTTTACACCGATAAATTACTAACGTTTTTGGATCGCGCCATATACCGTTATGGAGAGATAATTCCTTGTTGATTTCTTCTGTTAGCCATTCTTTCATCTCGGCTTGAAGATACATATTATCGGGTATATTTAGCGATGGAAACATGCTAGAAATATAGTTTACTATTGGGGTAGCATGATGAAAAACGAGCGCATTATGAATAACTGTTTCTTCAACAGTTGGAAAAACGGATTGTAATATCTCTTTACCGTTTTCTAAACAAAATGGAGTGACTGATGATGTTGTTTTCGGTAAATCAAATGCGTCTAACATGCGGTTACACATTTCAATTATACGAGGTAGTGTATCGTTAGAATTTGTTGTAGCTAAAAGTGAGCCGCCGGGACGAATTACTTTATGTAATCCTTGAATTGTTGTTTCAACGTCTTTCACATGGTATAACATATGTCTTGCAATTATTAGGTCATAACAATTTGTTTCAAAAGGAAGTTTATTAGCATCCCCTCGTTTCCATTCTATTAAGTTATTCGTCTTAGCAGCTTGAGCAAGCATAGCTTCGGATTGATCCAACCCGGTTAATGGGCCTTTATGACCATTTGTTTGTAAAAGGGAAAGGAATTTTCCACTAGCGCACCCAACCTCTAATATGCTTTCTTCCCCTTGAAGTTGTAAATGTTCAATAACGATTTCATCTAAATTCACTTGTTTTTCTTCGTAATGTTTATGCGTATCGATACGTGTTTGTAAATTGTTACTGACGCTATATTGCCGTTTTACATCATTCATTTTTTCACATTCCACCTTCGTGCAAAATTGCTGAATCGCATGTGTTAATACGTCGGTTTTCTTTAAACCTTCATATTGAAGTGCAGATTCAAACCTTTCAAGTAATTTTTCTTCAATTCGAAAATGAATATCTTTTCGCTTCGTCATTGAAATATCGCCCCTTTGCATCTGTTAGTGAGACTATAGCACGTCTGAAAAATTTGTGTAAATCATTTGTGTACACAAATGGAGGAGATGAAAAAAATGTTTGAATGTGAGTTTAAACTATTGACGATTTAACCGTTTTCATATATTCTTAAATTAAGAAATATTCAAATAATTAAAAGAAATGAGAGAGTCACATGCTTCTCCAAGGAACACATCGAATTGGTCGTATGGCCATGTTGTTGGCACTTGCGGATGAGAATGAAAGCCCTGTATTATCTATTCCAAAAGGTTGGAAGTATTGTACGGGGAAAGTGGGTTCGATGAATTCGCAAAAAGTTGTAGCAGCAATGGAAACAGCGGCTAAGAGCAACCAAGTTATTGAAACAGATGTTTACAGAGAAACACATGCACTTTATCATGCAATTATGGAAGCATTGTACGGAGTGACGAGAGGTCAAATTCAGTTAGCAGACGTTCTTCGTACAGTAGGACTTCGATTTGCGATTGTGCGCGGTAGACCATACGACGGAAAAAAAGAAGGCGAATGGGTTGCTGTTGCGCTATATGGAACGATTGGTGCACCTGTAAAAGGATCTGAGCATGAGGCGATTGGTTTAGGAATTAATCACATATGATTTGCCCATAGTCTATTAGTTAGAAGGGGGCCTTACTTTTTTAGGACAGAAGTCTGTCTTAAAAAGATAAGGTCCCCTTTTGCCTTTTTAAGGAGGAAAAAAAGAATGATTACGTTAACAGGACACACATTGACAATTGAAGAAATGAAGAGATTGTTACTTGAAGGGGAAGGTGTAACAGCCTGTCCAACTAGTATGCAAAAGGTGGCGGAGTGCCGCGAAGTTGTTGAGAAAATTGTCGAGGACGGAAAAGTCGTTTATGGTATTACAACTGGATTTGGAAAGTTCAGTGATGTGCTTATTCAAAAAGATGATGTAAAGGCACTTCAACACAATTTAATTCAGTCACATGCATGCGGTATAGGCGATCCATTCCCTGAAGAAGTATCACGCGGTATGTTAATTTTACGAGCGAACACGATGCTTAAAGGAGTATCTGGTGTTAGACCGCTTGTTGTAAATATGCTTCTTGAGTTTGTAAATCGTAAAATTCACCCAGTTGTCCCGCAACAAGGTTCACTTGGTGCAAGTGGAGATTTAGCACCTTTATCTCATCTCGCTCTCGTATTATTAGGCGAAGGTGAAGTGTTCTATAAAGGGAAACGCGTTCATGCAATGGTTGCTCTTACAGAAGAAGGGCTTGAGCCAATTGAACTTGAAGCGAAAGAAGGTCTTGCGTTAATTAATGGTACGCAGGCGATGACAGCACAAGGAGTTCTTTCTTATATAGAGGCAGAAGCAACGGCGTATCAAGCTGAACTAATTGCTTCGATGACAATTGAAGGGTTACAAGGCATTATTGATGCATTTGATGAAAATGTTCATAAAGCACGTGGTTATAAAGAGCAAGTAGATGTAGCAAGCAGAATTCGTGACATTCTTCATGATAGTAAGTTAACAACAAAACAAGGAGAACTACGTGTACAGGATGCCTATTCACTTCGCTGTATCCCGCAAGTACACGGTGCTTCTTGGCAAGTTTTGAATTATGTGAAAGAAAAATTAGAAATTGAAATGAATGCAGCAACGGATAATCCGCTAATCTTTGATGGCGGAGAAAAAGTAATTTCGGGCGGGAATTTCCATGGTCAACCGATTGCGTTTGCGATGGACTTCTTAAAAGTAGGAATGGCGGAACTTGCAAATATTTCGGAGCGTCGTATTGAGCGTTTAGTAAATCCGCAATTAAATGATTTACCTCCATTTTTAAGTCCAGAACCAGGACTTCAGTCTGGTGCAATGATTATGCAGTATGCAGCAGCATCACTTGTTTCTGAGAATAAAACGTTAGCACATCCAGCGAGTGTAGATTCAATCCCGTCGTCAGCTAACCAAGAAGATCATGTAAGTATGGGAACAATTGCTTCACGCCATGCACATCAAATTATTCAAAATGCAAGACGTGTTCTTTCAATTGAGATGATTTGTGCAATGCAAGCAGCAGAATATCGTGGTATTGAAAACATGAGTACAGTGACGAAGAGCTTCTACCATCAAGGTCGTCAGCAAGTACCTTCTATTACAAATGACCGTATATTCTCAACGGATATTGAAAATATTGCGCATTGGTTAAAAACGAATTATTCGATAAAAGAAAGATTAGATGTAAACGCAGCACTATAAAATGAGAAAAGGGAGAGATTGAAATGGAAAAAGTACAACAAACAATTCGCGCGCCAAGAGGTACAGAGTTACAAACGAAAGGGTGGGTGCAAGAAGCTGCACTTCGTATGTTAATGAACAATTTAGATCCTGAAGTTGCTGAAAAACCAGAAGAATTAGTTGTATATGGCGGAATTGGCCGTGCAGCTCGTAACTGGGAAAGCTACAATGCAATTGTAGATTCATTAAAAACGTTAGAAAGCGATGAAACGTTACTTGTTCAATCAGGAAAACCAGTTGCCATTTTTAAATCACATGAAGATGCACCGCGCGTTCTGTTAGCGAACTCAAACTTAGTACCAAAATGGGCGAATTGGGATCACTTCCGAGAACTAGAGAAAAAAGGACTTATGATGTACGGACAAATGACAGCTGGTAGCTGGATTTACATTGGAACACAAGGGATTCTACAAGGAACATATGAAACATTTGGTGAGGCAGCTCGTCAACATTTCGATGGTTCATTAAAAGGTACATTAACACTTACTGCTGGTTTAGGTGGTATGGGTGGTGCACAACCTCTTGCTGTAACGATGAATGGCGGTGTTGTCATTGCTATTGATGTAGATAAGCGCAGCATCGATCGTCGTATTGAAAAGAGATATTGTGATAAGTATACAGAATCATTAGAAGAAGCATTGGCTATTGCAAACGAGTATAAAGAGAAGAAAGAGCCTATTTCAATTGGATTATTAGGTAATGCAACAGAAATTTTACCTGAGTTAGTAAATCGTAATATTATCCCTGACTTAGTTACGGACCAAACATCTGCTCATGATCCATTAAACGGTTATATTCCAGTAGGTTATACGTTAGAAGAGGCAGCGAAACTTCGTGAAGAAGACCCAGAACGTTACGTACAATTATCAAAAGAAAGTATGACAAAGCACGTAGAAGCAATGCTTGCGATGCAAGAAAAAGGCGCAATTACATTTGATTATGGAAATAACATTCGCCAAGTTGCTTTCGATGAAGGTTTGAAAAATGCTTTCGATTTCCCAGGATTTGTTCCAGCATTTATTCGTCCATTATTCTGTGAAGGAAAAGGACCATTCCGCTGGGTAGCTCTTTCTGGTGATCCAGAAGATATTTATAAAACAGATGAAGTAATTTTACGAGAATTCGCTGACAATGAGCATTTATGTAACTGGATTCGTATGGCGCGTCAACAAGTGGAGTTCCAAGGGCTTCCATCACGTATTTGTTGGCTAGGTTACGGTGAGCGTGCGAAGTTTGGCCGCATCATTAATGAAATGGTGGCAAATGGTGAATTATCAGCACCGATCGTTATTGGTCGTGACCATTTAGATTGCGGTTCAGTAGCATCTCCCAACCGTGAAACAGAAGCGATGAAAGACGGTAGTGATGCAGTAGCAGACTGGCCAATTTTAAATGCATTAATTAATAGTGTAAACGGTGCGAGTTGGGTATCTGTTCACCACGGTGGCGGCGTTGGTATGGGTTATTCACTTCACGCTGGAATGGTTATTGTTGCAGATGGAACAGAAGCAGCAGCAAAACGTATTGAGCGCGTATTAACTTCTGACCCTGGTATGGGTGTTGTTCGTCACGTTGATGCAGGATATGACTTAGCAGTGGAAACTGCGAAAGAAAAAGGCGTTAACATTCCAATGATGAAATAAGGGGGAGAAAACATGCTGGACACTTTACTAATAAATATCGGTCAATTACTAACAATGGATCAAGAAGATGGCTTGTTAAGGCGGGAAGCGATGAACACGCTTCCTGTTATCGAAAACGGTGTGGTTGGAATTGAAAATGATGTAATCACTTTCGTTGGAACAGCGGAAGAAGCGAAAGGACTTCAGGCGAAAGAAGTTATTGATTGCGGCGGGAAAATGGTTTCTCCTGGTCTTGTTGATCCGCATACTCATCTTGTATTTGGTGGATCTCGCGAAAATGAAATCGCACTAAAATTACAAGGAGTTCCGTACTTAGAAATTTTAGAACAAGGCGGAGGTATTCTTTCAACTGTAAATGCAACGAAACAGGCGTCGAAGGAAGAACTTGTTCAAAAAGCGAAATTCCATTTAGACCGTATGCTATCTTTCGGAGTTACTACTGTAGAAGCGAAGAGCGGTTACGGATTAGATGATGAGACGGAATGGAAACAATTAGAGGCAACAGCACAATTACAAAAAGAGCATCCGATCGATTTAGTTTCCACATTTTTAGGTGCTCATGCAGTTCCGAAAGAATATAAAGGTAGATCGAAAGAATTTTTACAATGGATGTTAGACTTATTGCCAGAAATGAAAGAGAAGCAATTAGCGGAGTTCGTTGATATTTTCTGTGAAACAGGTGTGTTCTCTGTCGAAGAATCAAAAGAGTTTTTATTAAAAGCGAAAGAGCTTGGCTTTGATGTGAAAATTCATGCGGATGAAATAGACCCTCTTGGTGGTGCGGAAGCAGCGGCAGAAATTGGTGCAGCATCAGCGGACCATTTAGTTGGCGCTTCTGATAAAGGGATTGAAATGCTTGCAAACTCGAATACAGTAGCAACATTATTACCAGGAACAACTTTCTATTTAAATAAAGAAAGCTTTGCTCGTGGTCGTAAAATGATTGATGAAGGTGTTGCAGTTGCGTTAGCTACAGACTTTAACCCAGGTAGCTGTCCAACTGAAAATATTCAGCTTATTATGAGCATTGCGATGCTAAAACTGAAAATGACACCAGAAGAAGTGTGGAATGCCGTAACGGTTAACTCATCATATGCCATTAACCGTGGTGATGTAGCTGGGAAAATTAGAGTTGGTCGTAAGGCAGATTTAGTTTTATGGGATGCTTATAATTATGCTTACGTACCGTATCATTACGGCGTAAGTCATGTGAATACAGTATGGAAGAATGGTAATATTGCATATACAAGAGGTGAACAATCGTGGAGCACGGCCACTATTTAAAGAAGAATGCAAAGTTTATTGATCGTGAAGTGACAAAATGGAGTGAGATGATTAAAGATTGGGAGGAAGGCGTAGAAATATTCGGTGCTGCCTTAATTGGAGCACCCCTTTCTAAGCCATCTATTAGTCATTCAGGAGCAAGTTTTGCTCCAAAAACAATTCGTGCGATGTTAGATGCATATAGTACGTACGCAATTACAGAAGAACACGATATGAAAGAAAGTGTCTTATATGATTGCGGCGATATCACGATGCATGTGACGGATATAAAAGAAAGTCATAACCGAATTGCGAAAACAGTTGGTCATGTAACGAAAGTAAATCCGAACATGGTACCAATCGTTCTTGGTGGTGACCACTCGATTAGTTTTCCGAGTATAACAGGCTTTACAAACAGTAAAGGAAAGGTCGGGATTATTCAATTTGATGCTCATCATGATTTACGTAATTTAGATGATGGAGGCCCGTCAAATGGTACACCATTCCGTAGTTTATTAGAAAATGATGTCATTACAGGGAAACAACTTGTTCAAATTGGAATTCGTAATTTTTCTAACGCACGTGCGTACCATGAATATGCAATAGAGCATGGCGTAACAGTGTATACAATGAAAGACGTACGAGAGCGAGAAATAAAAGATATTATCACGGAAAGTATTGAAGTATTAAGAAAACAAGGTGTGACTTCTATTTATATTTCTCTTGATATGGATGTACTAGACCAAGCGTTTGCACCAGGTTGTCCAGCAATTGGGCCTGGTGGAATGGATAGTACGACTTTACTAGATGCGATTGAATTCCTTGGTAAAGAACCGCTCGTTCAAGGAATGGATATAGTAGAGATTGATCCAACTCTTGATTTTAGGGATATGACGAGCCGAGTAGCTGCGCAAGTAATTATGAGTTTTCTTTTAGCGAGGGAAACAATTAGTAAGCGGGTTAGTATATAGACGGAAAAGTAGATCTTTATCTATGCATTATCAAAAACACATTACTACTCAAAAGTAGTGATGTGTTTTTATGTTAAAAGAGAATGAATGTGTATGGAACCGTTAATAAAATTGCGGGTTGTTATAGTGTATTGTGTAAATTTAATTTCTTGCTTCTGAAGTGTTGACTTGTAAAATAATTTTATGATAAAATAAAATTTTGCTAAAAAACTAAAAGTATGTTAAGCTTGAGAAGGTTACCATATATGGAGGTGGATTATTTGTTTCAAATTGGCGATAACATTGTTTATCCAATGCAGGGAGCAGGTATAATTAAAGCCATAGAAGAGAAGGAAATCTCAGGAGAAAAACAACAGTATTATGTTATAAAAATGTCGGCTAGTAATATGGAACTAATGATTCCAGCAGGGAGAATATCGAATTCGAATATACGACCAGTTACGGATATAACCGCATTAGTACACATAATGGATATTTTTCAACATGGGGAGTCAGATAGATTACTTACGTGGAAACAAAGGTATAAATTGAACACTGATAAAATAAAGACGGGTAAAATGCAAGAAGGTGCTGAAGTTGTGCGTGATTTAATGCGTATACAGAAAGAAAAAGCACTTAATGCAAGCGAAAAGAAGATGTTAGATAACGCATATGAATTTTTGATTAGTGAGCTGGGATTAATTGAAGGTATCACAGAAAATCAGATAAAAAGCTTTTGTTAAGGTTCATTACAAATAATGTATTATATCCCAAAAAAGATCTTGAATTTTTTGGGAACATAATTATAGAAAATTTATCATTTCAAAGACATTCAACTCTTTCACACCACTTTTAGAGCATTACCTCTATTGTTATTACTACAATCAAATCCATTTTTATTTTTTAATTTCATTTATGAATGTTCGAAGTTTAATTGAATACTTCGATAAAATAGTTACTTGATTTTTGCAATCCTGATTCACACTGGCACGGACGAGGAGCCGTAAGGATGAAAGAGAGGTAGGGCTTTCATTGTTTTAGGTATATAAGTTATTATTTTTAGAAGAATACTGAACCATATTCACTTCTATTGATAAGGTATTTTTTATATTAAAGAGATAAATGAATTGACAACCATATATGTTCAACAAAAAAGGTTTCCTTCTAAGGAAACCTTTTTAATATTATTTATAGCATTTTATTTTTTTTATATTCGAATTTTTTATTGTAAAGTCGTAAAAATTGACGTTACTATCTAAAAGTAAGTATGATGCGATTATAGTAAGATTTTTTAGGGGGAAGAAAGATGACAAGTTCAAGTAATAAAGCAGCGAGTATTTATGAAGGAACAAATGTAAACGCTGGGGGATCTTTTGAAAACGTTGAAGAAACAAAGTTGTTTGATCCAATTCAAATTGGAGCTTGGTCTCTTCGTAATCGTATAGCAATGGCACCAATGACAAGATGCTTTGCAGATAATGAGACTGGAGCAGTGGGTGCTGATGTAGTGGAATACTATAGAAAGCGTGCTGCTGACGGAGTTGGATTAATTATTACAGAAGGAATTGTCATTAGTCCAAGAGCGAAAGGGAATCCAGGAGTACCAGGAATTTATACACAAGAACAAATCGATTCTTGGAAACCTGTTACAGAGGCAGTACATAAAGAAGGCGGGACGATTATTGCTCAAATATGGCATGTTGGGCGTATGAGTCATCATGAAATAATTGGTGGACAAATGCCGCAAGCACCATCTGCTATCGCTGCAGAGGGAAATGTTCCACGTTTTCGTAAACCGTTTGATACGCCAGAAGCAATGACGTTAGAAGAAATACAAGAAGTGATTGGTCAATACGCACAAGCTGCGAAAAATGCAATCGAAGCTGGATTTGATGGAGTAGAAATTCACGGTGCACACGGATATTTAATTGATCAATTTACGTATGAGTCTGCGAATAAGCGAACAGATAAATATGGCGGTAATTTAAAACAAAGGTTAACGTTTATGAAAGAAGTAACGGCTGCTGTAATAGAAGCTGTTGGAGCTAATAAAACACTTCTTCGCTTCTCTGCTTTCAAAGGTGATAATCCTACTTATATGTGGGAAAATCCTGAGCTTGCAATTGAAACGTTCGTAAATATGTTCAAAGAAGTTGGATTAACGATGATCCATCCTTCAACGATGAATTATACGCAAGGAATTGCTGACGGAAAGAATTTTCATCAACTAGTAAGAAAATATTGGGATGGTACAATTGTTGGGGTTGGTAATTTAAATCCGAAAGAGGCCGAAGAAGCGTTGCAAGAAGGAACGATTGATGTAGTGGCATTCGGCAGACCGTTAATTGCTAATCCAGACTTTGTTCATCGAATTAAACATGCTGAAAGTTTAGTTGAATATGACGCGAAAGAGCATCTTGTTACGTTAGTATGAATAAAGATAAAAGGAGAACACATCGAGTGTTCTCCTTTTATTATGGGATTTTATAGGGGGAAGCGGGATGAGTGAAACGCTACTCGTTATTATTAGTATATTACTATTTTTAATGTTGCTTTTAATCGTCTTTTTTATCATTACATTTTTTATAAAAAAACGAACACATCATTCTATTTTAAAGTTACATCCATACTTAGGAAGAATGCGCTACTTACTGGAAAAGATAGGGCCTGAATTTCGACAATATTGGTTTGATCATGATACGGATGGAAAGCCTTTCTCACGTTATGATTTTCAAAGTGTTATGTTTTTAGCGAAATATCGCTCTGAAATACTTGGTTTTGGATCAAAACGAGATTTTGAAGCTTCTGGCTATTATATTGCTAATACATTATTTCCGATATTGACTGAGGAATTAAGTGTGAATCTCACGCAAGAGCGAGAAGGTAAAAAGTACGTGATTCATAAAGAAGGGTTATTTTCAAGAAGAGAAAAATTGACAGCGGATACAACGAATCTTTGGCTGTACGAAGAAGATGATGCAATTATAGTCGGTGAGAACCGTAAATATCCGTGGAAGCTACATGGTATGTTTGGTGCATCTGCGACTTCTTACGGCGCGATTGGAGAAAATTATATTTTAGCGAGTGGTTTTGGAGCAAAAATGGCAGGCGGATCGTGGATTAATACTGGTGAAGGTGGCGTTATTCCAGAACATTTACATACAGCAGCAAATATCCTTGCGCAAATTGGTCCAGGGTTATTTGGATACCGCGATGAGGACGGTAATTTTTCAATGGGAAAATTCAGGGAGAAAGCAAAAGAAAGTAATATTAGAGCATTCGAATTGAAATTTGGGCAAGGTGCTAAAATACGTGGTGGTCATCTAGAGGGACAAAAAGTAAATGAGAAAATTGCTTCTGTTCGCAACGTCAGAAAGGGAGAGACGATTAATTCACCGAATCGATTTTCATTTTTAAAGAATGCAACGGATACACTTTGTTTTATTCAACAGTTGCAAGAAAGCGGCGGTAAACCAGTTGGAATGAAAATTGTAATTGGTCAGCAGGAGCCTTTGGAAGATTTATTTAAAACGATGAAAGAGTTAAATATCTATCCAGATTTCATTACAATTGATGGTTCAGAAGGTGGATCAGGAGCGACGTATAAATCGATGGCAGATAGTATGGGAATGCCGCTTATTCCAGCGTTACTGACATGTATTGATACAGCGAATCATTATGGTGTTCGGGACAAATTCAAAGTGTTTGCATCGGGGAAATTAATCACACCAGATAAAGTGGCGATTGCTTTAGCGATTGGAGCGGATGCTGTAAGTTCAGCCCGCGGATTTATGATGGCAAGCGGCTGTATTATGGCCCTTCAATGTAATTCTGGCCAATGTCCATCTGGTGTAGCCACGACGAATCCGCATTATCAAAAAGCGTTAGATCCGTATGAGAAGAAGTGGCGAGTCATGAATTATATTATTAGTATGAGATATAGTTTATTTTCATTAGCAGCGGCAGCGGGAGTGAAGAGCCCGCGCCATTTAACTAGAGAGCATATTGTGTTTAAAGACGAGATGGGGAGAGTAGTTCCTCTTTCGGAATTGTTTCCTATAGTAAATCAAATCTAAAAGTATATTTGATATGTAAGATTTTTCAGAGGAATAATCATATTGTTTGGAAAAATTAGGAGTATAATAGGGAAGTGTTTTTAAAAATGACTATTTTTAGGGAGAGATTCACTTGCAGCAAGGTTCGTACAGTATTACAATTTTTTTACTCGTCATAGGGCTCGTTATATTTAGACGCATGCGTTCTATGAATCGACCAATTAAAAATAAAGGAAGACGATTACTATTGCCATTATTCTTCTTATTACCAGGTTTTTCTTTATATGCTGCACCGATACAACTTGTTGGTTGGCAAATTGGTATAGCTGCTGGGATCGGTCTGTTATTGTCAATTCCACTTATTATTTTAAGTGGGTATGAAGTTAGAGAAGATGGCCAAATTTATGCGAAAAAAAGTATCGCTTTTATTGCTACATTTTTAGTTATCGTTCTTTTACGTGCTTATTTTAGAAGACATTTACAAGGTTTAGATCCAAAGTCAATTGGCATTCTTTTCTACACTCTTGCGGTTTGTTATATAGTACCCTGGCGTATTGGATGCTATATGAAATTTCGTAAAGTATATGTAGAGAAAGAGAAAATTGAGATGTCAATAAGCTAAAAGTCATACATTTGTATGGCTTTTTCTTTTAAAATTTATCGGGTAAACGAATGAAAATAAGGTGTGAAAAAAACATTGTTTAATTTTCTGAATATTTTTACTTAAATTTCTTGAAAAATCATTGTAATCCACTGGGATAAAGGCGTTTATAAAGGTTTTCACATGTAATGAAAAGTGCTCGTTCACTTGAAAGAACAAAAAATGTTTGTTAAGGTAGGGAACCATAAGCGAATACAAGAAAATAGAAAAAGTCATTTTTCGAAATTTTGAATGGCTTATGGGCTAAGGGAGAGATTTGGTGAAGATTGAAATTATGGTTTCGCTTGCTATTTATATGGCAGGTATGTTGTATATCGGATATTGGTCTTATAAGAAGACATCCGATTTATCAGATTATATGTTAGGCGGAAGAGGACTCGGTCCAGCAGTTACAGCTTTATCAGCTGGTGCTTCTGACATGAGTGGTTGGATGCTAATGGGATTACCTGGTGCGATGTATGCAACAGGATTATCAAGTGTATGGATTGCGATAGGTTTATTAATAGGTGCTTATGCAAACTATTTAATCATTGCCCCGCGTTTACGAACGTATACAGAAGTGGCAAATGATTCAATTACGATTCCAGACTTTTTAGAAAATCGGTTTAAAGATCGTACGAAAATACTTCGTTTTGTCTCCGCTATCGTCATTTTAGTATTTTTCACATTTTACGCGTCGGCTGGTTTAGTTTCAGGTGGACGTTTGTTTGAAAATTCTTTTAACCTGGATTATAAAATTGGTTTATTTGTAACAGTGGGTGTCGTTGTTGCGTATACGCTATTTGGTGGTTTTCTAGCCGTAAGTTGGACGGACTTTGTGCAAGGGTGTATTATGTTTATTGCGCTTGTACTAGTGCCAATTGTTGCTTTTACGGATGTCGGTGGTGTAACAGAAACATTCAATACGATTAAGC
The DNA here is from genome assembly GCF_038008465.1 of Bacillus sp. CH_48. Classification (NCBI taxonomy): domain Bacteria; kingdom Bacillati; phylum Bacillota; class Bacilli; order Caryophanales; family Bacillaceae; genus Bacillus; species Bacillus sp. CH_48. The sequence goes on from NZ_JBBOZF010000001.1 coordinate 3,314,510, forward strand.
AAGTTGATGCATCACATTTAGATATGTTTAAAGGGACTACAATACTTGGTATTATTTCATTTTTAGCATGGGGTCTTGGGTATTTTGGTCAACCACATATTATTGTCCGCTTTATGGCAATTACCTCTATTAAAGATTTAAAAACTTCTCGTAGAATCGGTATCGGTTGGATGACGATTTCAATTATAGGTGCAATGCTTACTGGTCTAATTGGTATCGCTTATTATGCTAAAAATAATGCGACATTACAAGACCCAGAAATGGTCTTTGTAACATTCTCAAATATTTTATTCCATCCATACATTACAGGATTTTTATTATCAGCTATTTTGGCTTCGATTATGAGTAGTATTTCCTCACAATTACTTGTTATTTCAAGTGCAGTAACGGAAGACTTTTATAAAACATTTTTCCGTCGTAACGCAAGTGACAGAGAACTTGTATTTATCGGTAGATTATCAGTATTAGTAGTAGCTATGATCGCAGTTGTTTTAGCGTATCATCCAAGTGATACAATTTTAACACTTGTAGGTTATGCCTGGGCTGGATTTGGTTCAGCATTCGGACCAGCTATTTTATTAAGTTTATATTGGAAAAGGACGAATAAGTGGGGCGTTCTTGCAGGTATGATTGTTGGTGCAGTAGTTGTTATAGCATGGGTACAAATTCCAAGTTTAAAAGCGACTATGTATGAAATGGTACCTGGATTCTTCTGTAGTTTATTAACTGTTATCGTTGTAAGTTTATTAACGAAAGAACCCGTTAAGGCAGTTCATCGTGAATTTAATGAGATGGAAGCAGTGCTGGAAGAGGAAACGAAATAATTAGCGAAGAGAGTAGACGAAACTGGCGTTTACTCTCTTTTTATTTAAAATGAAAATACGGAATTCGTTGACAACTAAAAGTAAGTAACTTATAATAAATTTGAGTTCAAGATAATTTATGTTACGAATACAGATTTTAAATAGAGTAAATATTTTTTGAGAATTATCTCGAATTTGAGATTATTTTGATAAAGTAGACATTCAAGTGTGATATTATAATTAATATCTCGAATTCGAGATAAGATTATAATGACGGATTTTACTTTTCAGTATGGACAAAATGAATAATGAATTTTAATGAATAAAAGTTTTTAAAATGAAATAAAAAGGGGCGGAGAAAATGACAAAGAAAACGATGGGAATTCACCACATTACAGCAATCGTAGGACATCCACAAGAAAATGTAGATTTTTATGCTGGTGTATTGGGGTTACGTTTAGTGAAACAAACAGTGAATTTTGATGATCCAGGTACGTACCATCTTTATTTTGGAAATGAAGGAGGAAAGCCTGGAACAATTATTACGTTTTTCCCATGGGCAGGTGCTCGTCAAGGTATTATTGGAGATGGTCAAGTAGGAATTACGTCTTACGTTGTACCAAAAGGTACAATGGAGTTTTGGGAAAATAGATTAGAAAAATTCGATGTTTCGTATACAAAAATGACTCGTTTTGGAGAACAGTATTTAGAATTTGATGATCCGCATGGTTTGCATATAGAATTAGTTGAAAGAGAAGAAGGCGAATTAAATAATTGGAGTTTTGGAGAAGTTACACCAGAAGTAGCAATTAAAGGGTTTGGAGGTGCTGTTCTTTTATCTGCACAGCCTCAAAAAACAGCTGAATTGTTAGAACATATTATGGGTCTTGAGAAAATTGGAGAAGAGGGTGAATTTGTTCGATTCCGTTCTTCTGCTGACATTGGAAATATTATTGATTTGAAATTATCAACAATCGGTCGTGGCCAAATGGGCGTTGGCACAGTTCATCATATTGCTTGGAGAGCGAGTGACGATGCAGATCAGCTAGACTGGAAAGAGCATATGACTCGTTTTGGATATCACGTAACTCCTGTACAAGACCGAAATTATTTTAACGCGATTTATTTTAGAGAACATGGTGAAATCTTATTTGAAATTGCAACAGATCCTCCTGGTTTCGCTCATGATGAATCGTTAGAGACGATGGGTGAGGAATTAAAGTTACCGGAACAATATGAACAACATAGAAAACAGATTGAACAAACGCTTTTACCATTTGAAGTGAGAAATTTAGATTAAAGTGATTGAAGGGGGAAAAGGATTATGATGAAACATGTTTTTCAAAAAGGAAAAGATACGTCAAAACCAGTGTTGTTATTACTTCATGGCACAGGTGGTAATGAATTAGATTTACTATCACTTGCAGAAATAGTTGATCCGGAAGCGTCGGTATTAAGCGTTAGGGGAAATGTGTTAGAGAATGGGATGCCGCGTTTCTTCCGCCGATTAGCAGAAGGCATTTTTGATGAAGAGGATTTAATTTTCCGTACGAAGGAATTAAATGAATTTTTAGATGAAGCGGCTAAAGAATATAAATTCGATAGAAATAACATTGTAGCTATCGGTTATTCGAATGGGGCAAATATCGCAGCAAGCTTATTATTCCATTACGAAAATGCATTGAAAGGTGCTGTGCTTCATCACCCAATGGTACCAAGAAGAGGAATGCAATTAGCAAATTTAGCAGGGAAATCTGTGTTTATTGCTGCTGGGACAAATGACCCAATTTGTTCATCAGCAGAGTCCGAGGAATTGAAGGTACTATTAGAAAATGCAAACGCGAATGTAACAATACATTGGGAAAATCGAGGGCATCAATTAACGATGGGTGAAGTAGAAAAAGCAAAAGAGTGGTATGACAAAGCATTTTAAAAAAGAAGCATCTGCTAACGATTAGCAGATGCTTCTTTTTTATTTAAGACTGGATTGCAAGATGAGATGAAGAAAGTGGTAGCTCAATATCAACAATCGTACCTTTATTTAATTCGCTTGAAATGTGTAATTTACCATGATGTTCTTCAATTATTTTGTAACACATCATTAATCCTAGTCCTGTGCCTTTTTCTTTTAAACTATAAAAAGGTTCGCCTAGACGGGAGATACGATCTTCTGGAATGCCACAACCTTCATCGATAATTCGTATTAAGATGAAATTATCCTCTAATGGTTTTGTTTGAATGAAAATATTTCCGCCATTTGGCATCGCTTCTATCGCATTTTTTAATATGTTTATAAAAACTTGTTTTAATTGGTTACCGTCACATTGAATATCATATACGTAATCAAAATGATCCATGATGATATGAACGCTATGCATAATTGCAGTCGGTAAAATAAATGTAACTACCTCTTCAATTAAAGTTTGTATGTTACAAGTTTGGATAGATAATACTTGTGGCTTAGACATCGCCATAAATTGACTCGTGATGGATTCCATTTGTGAAATCTCACTTAACATAACATCGATATACCATTTTTGCTCCTCATTTATTTCAGGGAGGAGCAACGTTAGAAAACCTTTTAGAGAAGTGAGTGGATTTCGAATTTCATGGGCAATTCCAGCTGTCAGTTGTCCGACTACTGCGAGCTTCTCAGATTTTCGTAATAACTTTTCAGTTTCTTTTAGCTCAGTAACATCTCTCCCCATCACGATAAGACCTTTGCGAGAACCGTCATGATGATAAAGCGGGACTTTTGATATACTTAAGATTAGATCGAAATCATCTCTATGTATAATAAATTCCTCGCCATGAAGAATTTGTCTTTGTTGCCATGCTAGTTCATCAATTTCTTCACAATGTAAAAAAGCTTCTCGGTATGCTTCATTATATTGAATGAGTTCGCTATCTTTTTTCCCATGGTAAGGTACATGATGGAAATTGAAGCAAGAAAGTGCGTAGTCATTTGCCTCAAGCCAGCGCCCTTCATGATCTTTAAATATAACAAAGGCAGGCATGGAGTTTACTAATGTACGTAATCTCTTCTCACTTTCTTTTAGCATATTCTCAATTCTTTCTGATTTTTCAAGCGGCTTCATAATAGCATATACGCCAGTAAGACGATTTTGAACAAAAATAGGAACTAGTTTTGTCACAACATCTAATAAGAATCCATTTTTATGATAAATAGATAAGATATACTCTTGTTGATTATCCGCTTCAGTATTCTTTATATTTTGTAATACTTGCTCAGAAATATGGGCTTCTAAAATAGAGGTAATATTTTTCTGTTCTAATTCTAAAGAAGTGTAACCTAATATTCTTTCGGCAGAAGGATTTATATGTAGAATAACTCCTTCTAAATTTAATGAAATAATACTATCAGGATTGTGTTCGAACAGAGATGCGTACATTTCTGTTAATGAACGATCTTGTATATGGTTTCGCAAACGTCTAGAAATGTTCGGATGACGTTTTTTTTGAGTTGGTGAATATTTTTTACGACTCATAATAGTTCCTCCGTACAAATAGCATCTAAAAAGATTTGTCTATTCATAACTATAATATAGATGTAATGTGTATTTCTATAAAAAATGGAAGTTATAGAATAAATTTTGTTTTTTTTATTTTTTGCAAGGTGAATGCAGGATGTTAATAAGGGGAGCTTATATTGTTTTATAAACCTCTTGTAAGTTACAGACGGCTGTTTTCCGTATAACATTAGGGTAGAGGAGGGGGAGAGAAAATGAAAAATTATATTCAAGGGATTAATCACGTGCAAGTAGCTGCACCTGTAGGGTGTGAAGAAGAGGCGCGTGATTTTTATGGGAATACGATTGGTATGGAAGAAATTCCAAAGCCAGAAAAGTTGAAAAAACGAGGTGGATGTTGGTTTAAATGCGGAAATCAAGAAATCCATATTGGTGTGGAGCGGAACTTTACACCAGCTAAAAAGGCTCATCCAGCTTTTTATGTGAATGAAATTAATGAATTTAAGCAAACACTTATAGAGCAAGGTGTTAAAGTGATTGATGATTATGCACGGCCAGATGTAATTCGATTTTACGTGTCAGATCCATTTGGAAACCGAATTGAATTTATGCAAAATAAAGACTAGATGGATTCCCACCTAGTCTTTAACTTCTTCTGAAAAGTCCTAATACTTCTACAGTTTCTGTAATATTAACGAATGCATTCGGGTCGATTTCAGAAATTGTTAGTTTCATACTTGCTAATTCTTCACGAGAAACGACGGTCATAAGTACACGCTTTTTCTCGCTTGAATAAGCACCTTCGCCATCAAGTAACGTTATTCCACGTACAACAGTTGAAAGAAGTTGTTTTTTCATTTTTTCTGCTTCATTTGTTACAATCATAAGTGTAACTTTACGATGTTTTGTATGAACAGCATCAATTACTTTACCAGTTACATAAATTGAAAGTAAGCTTGTAAGTGCAACATCCCAGGTGAAGAAGAATCCTGCGATTATTACAACGACTGCATTTAAAATAATAAGGAATCCGCCAAGTTTAATGTCTCGCTTGCGGGATAAAAGCATACCGATAATATCAAATCCACCAGTGGATCCATTACAGTTAAAAACAAGACCAATACCAGCTCCGGCGATGACACCTCCGAAGATAGAAGATAACAATGGATCTGTTGCTACGACTTTTACTGGAACGTAGTATAATGCAACAGATAATACAACTACAGAGACAACTGTGTTAAAAATTACTTTTTTTCCAAGACCTATGTACCCTAAAATAAGGATAGGTAAGTTTAATACAAAGTTAATAATGCCTGTGTTTACAGGGGTTACAATTCCTAAAATAATAGCAATTCCGCCAATTCCACTACTTAAAATTTTGTGGGGGATAAGGAAAAGATTAAAGGCAACCGCAATAATAATAGAACCGATAATAACACCAAGGAATCTGACCATTTCTTTCCCGTCCTTCACTGAAAAATTCATATTATTTCAAGATTATATATGATATTGAAAGTTTTGGGTAAAAACAGTTTATTTCGGTAAATTAGATTAATCAAAAGAATTTGAGTATTTTATTATTTGAAAGGGGATACAGTTGTGAAGATAAAAACATATCAACAGAAAAGCCCGTTGAAGCAAGAATGTGAGGATTCTTATTTTTGTAATAAAGAAAAAAAGATTTATGGTGTATGTGACGGTGCAACACCACTTGTCCCGTTTGGTGATGAAAATGGACATAATGGAGCATACATCGCTTCGCATTTATTTGCAAGTTATTTTACTTCATTACGAGAGAATCATAGGTTACGATTTGCAGTTGCAAAAGCAAATGAAGCATTGCAAAGCAAAATGTTGGAATATAAAGTAGATACGAGAAAGAAAGATCATTTGTGGTGTACATGTATTGCGGCAGTTCAAATAGATGGTGAGAAAATTGAATATGCGCAGCTTGGGGACTGTATGATTGTCGCAACTTTTCAAAATGGAACGATGCAAGTATTAACGAAAGACACAGTTAAAGGAATTAGTAACCGAGCAAAAAGGAAGAGGGAAGAAGATCGTAAGAAAGGTTTATCTGTCCCGGAGGAACATGTTTTTCAAGATGTTCGAGAACAGTTAAAGTACAATCGTTATCTTGCAAATATGCCAAATGGTTATTCAGTTGCAAATGGAATGAAAGAAGCGATACATTATTTACAACATGGTGAATTACATATAGATGAAGTGAGTGGAATTTTTATTTGTTCAGACGGGTTATTTCACCCAGATTGGCCACTCGAACAAACAGTTGCATATATAAGAAAGAATAGTATAAACGAATATGTAGCAATCATTGAAGAGCTGGAAGGGGAAAAGAGAATCAGACCAGATGATAAAACGATTATTATGATTGATTTTTAAGAGGAGGCAGTTCAAATGGAAATTAAACGTGTCAATCTAACATTTCAAGATGAATTAGTTCCTTTAGAAAAAGTAAACAAACTGATTATTCACCATACAGCTGAAGATGGATGGGACGTGTATAAAACGCATGAATTTCATCAAACTGTAAAAGGGTGGAGTGGGATTGGTTACAACTATTTTATCGAAGAGGACGGAACTGTAGTGGAAGGACGAGGTTTACATATTGGAGCGCATGCGAAAGATCATAACCGCCATACAATTGGAATATGTATGACGGGAAATTTTGATAAATACGATCCAACTCCTGCACAAGTGAATGCATTATATTCTTTATGTAAAATATTTATGAAGAAATTTGCTATAAAGAAAGAGAATATACTCGGTCATAGGGAGTTAGAAGGAGTTACAAAAAGCTGTCCTGGTAATCGTTTTTCTATGGTAGAGTTAAGGAAGATATTATCTTAAATATAGAGGAGTAACAACGATGATGAATATAAAAATACCAAATGATAAAAAAGAAGAGCTTGTAGCACAAATTCAGCAATTTTTCATGGAAGAAGATTTAGATGAAATTGGACGTTTCCAAGCAGAGCGTTTAATAGAAGAGATGATTAAATTAGTTGGACCATTTGCATACAATCAAGCAATTGGAGATGCAAGAAAGCTTGTAAGTGAGAAATTAACGAATATTGAAGAAGATTTATACGTGTTAGAGAAGAATGAAGGAAAATAAAAAAGAGCCGATGGGCTCTTTTTTATTTTTCTTTCTTATGTTCTTTATATTCATGTACTTTTTCTTTCACATTACCAACTGTATCTTTAGCAGTGCCTTTCACCTTATCCCATTTTCCTTCAGCTTGTAATTTCTTATTGTCAGTTACTTTCCCAACAACTTCTTTTACTTCACCCTTTACCTTATCAATAGCACCTTCTACTTTTTCTTTTAAACCATGATCATGTTTAGTCATACATTTCTCCTCCTTGTAGTTTGATTAGAATTCTCTTTTCATAGTGCAAGTTGAATGATGTATCTAGTAATAGCGTAACAAATATAGTTTGAATATTCAAATGATTAATGGGATAGAAAAGAAAGTGTCATAAAATGTATAAAATTGTAATGAGAAGAGAAAGAATGTAAATTACATGTCTTTTGCAGTCCATATTGATTTCGTATAAGCAATTTTCATATGGGCACGTTCCATATTATTTTGACTGCTGCTACCGAACTTTGCTTGTCCAACTACTAAGTTACAGTTGGATTCAATAGCCGTCTCTATTCGTTTTTGAATTAATGCAGTATGACAGCCTTTACGCTGAAATTCTGGCAAAGTAGCAGAAGCAGCTAATGATGCAATCCCATTATTTATATACAGGACACCAATACCCGCAGGAGTGTTTTGAACTTCGGCTATGAAAAAATGCCAGCCAGGTTTATTGTAGAGAATTTCGTTATTTTGATGGACGCCATCTTTTGTAAAGGATGGCATGTTAAATCCGCGTACGTATATGTCTGCAAAAATATGAAATTCATTTTCTTTTAGTTCGCGTACTGAAATGTTAGAAGGAAGAAGGGAAGGGTCTTCTCTCGGTATACTATATAAAGCGGTATGGAAGCTGGATTGGTAAAATCCTCTTTGAGATAAGTATTGAAATAATTTGGCTGTACCTTGAGCGGGTGTAATTTCAAAACGACAAGGGATTTGTAGCGATTGATAATAAGAGACGATTTCATCTATCTCATCTGTATTTGTAAATGTAATACCTTTTACCGTATTAAAAGCTGGACCAGCAATTATTTTTGATGAAAAGGCAGTGGCACTCCCGAACTTTTTCATTTGTACTTGCATTGGATTTTCAGCTAATGCTTGTAATGCTTTTAGTCTAGAAGAGAGCATATGTATTTCTGCGTTTTCAATTTCTGTGGCTATATCGAGTGTTATAACAGTAGTCATAAAATTCCTCCATTAATAAATATATTTCATGGTATATATACGATTTTTGTTTTGAGATTCCTGTTGAAATGTGAGAGAATAAGAGGTTTTTTGGAAGGGAAATGGAAGTGAGCTGTCGAAGGGAGTGGAAACAGATTAAAGGTGGTGCTCTCATGAAAAAAAAAGCCGTGCAGGCATGCTCTAATTGTGGTTCTCAAAACATAGGAGAAGGTGAGTTTGTCGGATATGCACAAATACGGAAAAAGGAAACGATGTTCACATCTTCACCGGTGGATGCTTATATTTGTACAGATTGCGGGAATATCCTTCTATTAAAAGTACGACATTATGAAAAGTTTAAGCAGAAGCCGTTATGATTATTGGGAAGTGACTTTATTAGAAAAGTTAATAAGAGTAATATTTTACATATATATGAGTATGCCTCAGATAAAGAGATGAAAACATATACTGTACATGGTTCGTTATATGACACATAAAAATATATAGAAGAAATTGTGAGGCAGTAGGAGGAAGAAAAAACAGCTCCTCTTGGAATATTTCATATTTAAAACTCCTTTAAATGAATAAAGGAGTTTTTTGTTTTTTTATAACAATAATTACCTTTAATTATTATAATTGGTTATTGAGAGAGGTGGTTTATTAACGCCATAATCATAGAAGAATAATAGCTAAATCGTATACAAAACCACTATATAACACATTCGCAACCGTAAGTTGACAAAGTGCAACCGCGGGAAGATAGAGATAAAGGCAATGTTTACATACAATTTAGGTAAGAAAACAAAGGGGGACACACATATGGGATTTGGTGAAAAGCTTTTTAAATTAAGAAAGGAAAAGGGCCTTTCTCAAGAAGCATTAGCTGAAAAATTAAACACAACAAGGCAAGCGGTTAGTAAATGGGAAAACGGTCAAGGTTTTCCTGAAACTGAAAAGTTAATAATGATTGGAAATGTATTTGAAGTATCACTTGACTATTTATTAAAAGAAACTGCTGAGCAAAGTAACGAAAAGGAAAATGGTTATTATGTAAGTAAGGAAATGGCAGAAGGGTATGTAGTGTATGGACAAAAAATTTCTAAATATATTGCATTAGGATTTAGCTTGCTTATTTTATCTACAATACCGTACTTATTATTTAAAGAAAATGCAACAATGTCTACGTTTCTTGTCATTATCATTGCAGTGCTTGGGATCGGAGCAATGATGGCACCTGTAACGATAGAAGAGAGTCGATACAATGTATTGAAAAAGGAAGAACTACTATTTGATCAAAACTTTCTAAAAGAATTGACAAAAAGATATGCGACTATTAAGAAGAAGTATGCGTCAGTAGTGATCGTTGGATTTTGTTTTATTGCAGCAGGAGCGATTCCGTTTTTGTTTGAGAAAAAGCATATAACTTCAGGAGAATTAGTGCAGTATTACCCTTATTGTGTTGTACTTATTGCTATCGGAGTTTATCTTTTTGTACGTGTGTTAGGAGTGTTAGAGACGTATCGGATTTTAGTAGAAAATAAGGAATACAGTAATCGTTTTATTTTTAAATTGAAAAAGAAAGTAAGGAAAAAGGTAGATAGTTTATAAAAAATAAAAAACATGTTTCGAATCAATGTATTCAAAACATGTTTTTTATCGTTCTGAATTATTTCCAAAGAAATAATTCAGAAAATACAGAAAAATGTCGTAATCATTTATAGAAGTCTGTTATAATGAACGAAAAATAAAAACGCTTTAAAGGGGGATATAACCAATATGATGATGAATGTACCGCTAACAATTAGTTCTATGATGGAAAGAGCAGAAAAACTGTTTTCAAAGAAAGAAATTGTTTCACGGACACATGATACAGTTACGACGTTAACGTATAAGCAGTTAGGTGAAAGGACGAGAAGGCTTTCTAGTGCGTTAAAAAAATTAGGAATTAAAGAAGGCGAGCGTATAGGAACGTTAGCGTGGAATCATCATCGACATGTGGAAGCTTATTTTGCTATTCCTGGTATTGCTTCTGTTTTGCACACAATTAATATTCGTTTATCTCCTCAACATATTTCATACATTATTCAGCACGCAGAAGATCACATTCTACTTATAGATGAAGATCTCGTACCACTCGTTGAAAATATTCAATCACAATTATCAACTGTACAAGCCTACATTATTATGACTGATAAAGATGAACTTCCAAATACTACGCTAGAACCTGTATATCATTATGAAAAACTATTAGAAGAAGGCGATCCAAATTTCCAATTTGTAAAAGATATTGATGAAAATACACCTGCTGGTATGTGTTATACGTCAGCGACTACAGGGAATCCAAAAGGTGTTGTATATACGCATCGTAGTACTGTACTGCATTGTATGGCACTCGGTTTAGCGGATACAGCTGCTTTATCGGAAAGTGATGCGGCGATGGCAATTGTACCGATGTTCCATGTGAACGCTTGGGGACTTCCTTTTGCAGCTACTTGGTTTGGAACTAAACAAGTTCTGCCAGGACCAATGTTTACTCCAAAAATTTTATTAGAGATGATCCAAGCTGAAAAAGTAACGATAGCAGCAGGTGTGCCGACAATCTGGCTCGGTGTATTACAAGAATTAGAAAATAATAGTTACGATTTATCTAGTATAACGAGAATATTATGCGGTGGTGCTGCTGCACCGAAAAGCGTTATTAAAGCATTTGAACAAAAATATAATGTTCCTTTCGTACATGCATATGGTATGACTGAAACAAGCCCACTCGTAACACTTGCACGTTTAAAAAGTTATGAAACAGAATTATCATATGAAGAGCAATTAGAAATCCGCTCAAAACAAGGATATCTTGTCCCTGGTGTAGAGATGAAAGTAGTCGGTACAAACGGTGAAGTGAAGTGGGATGGTACTGAGATGGGAGAGTTATGTTTACGAGCACCTTGGATTGCTGAAAGCTATTATAACGATGATCGTACTGTCGAAGGATTCCGAGACGGTTGGTTATATACTGGTGATGTTGTTACAGTTGACGAGGAAGGCTGCGTGAAAATTGTTGATCGTACGAAAGATGTTATTAAAAGCGGGGGAGAATGGATTTCCTCAGTTGACCTTGAAAATGCTTTAATGGCACATGATGCTATATTTGAAGCGGCCGTTGTTGCAGTTCCACACCCGCAGTGGCAAGAGCGTCCAGTTGCCTGCGTTGTACAAAAGGCAAATAGCACTGTTACAAAAGAAGAACTATATGAATTTTTAAAACCACAGTTTGCAAAGTGGTGGTTACCAGACGATATTGTATTTATGCAGGAAATTCCGAAAACATCTGTTGGGAAGTTTTTAAAACAGGCGCTTCGGAAAGAACTTGAGCATTTGCATAAGGAGAAATAATTGAAAAAATAATTGTAAACCTATATTTAAAATAAGTTGACAAATACTAAATAGAAAGATAATATAACTCCTATAATATGTTATCTAAAAATCGTTTTAAGTTTACAAATAGGAGAAGCAAATATGAATACAAAAAACTTAGTTTTCGTCGCTTTATTTAGTTCTATTATGGGAGTGTTAGGGTTAATACCTCCAATTGCTCTTGCTATTACACCAGTTCCGATTACATTACAATCACTCGGTGTTATGCTTGCTGGTGGATTGTTAGGATCACGTCTTGGTGCGTTAAGTCAGCTTATTTTCTTACTTATTGTTGGAGTTGGGGCACCATTACTTGCAGGTGGACGAGGTGGTCCAGGTATATTTGTTGGGCCAAGCGCAGGATATTTACTTGGTTATATTGTAGGAGCATTTGTTATTGGTTATTTAATTGAGCGTTTACGTGAAGTTTCTATTATAAAAGTATTATGCATTAATATAATTGGTGGTATTTTCGTAGTTTATGTATTTGGTATCATTGTACAAGCATTCGTAATGGATATTTCTATATGGCAGACGATGAAAGTGAGTGTCGTATTTTTACCAGGTGATTGCATAAAAGCGATTATAGCAGCAATTCTTGTAACGAAATTACATCGTTCATTGAAACATATTATTACGCCTGCTCTAAAGAGTGGGAAATATACAAATGCGGGATAAGAAAGAGAAGAAACACGTTCATTGCGTGTTTCTTTTTATTATTTTGTAAAGAAAGGACGTCTCAAATGGGGATTACAAAAGAATATAAAAAGTATGCCTCTTTACTATCAAGTAAAATAGCAATAAAGGAAAATGATCGAGTATTAACATATAAAGAGTGGTTTGAGTCAGTATGTAAAGTAGCAAACTGGTTGAATGAAAAAGAATCGAAGAATAAAACGATAGCAATTGTATTAGAAAATAGTATGGAGTTTTTACAACTATTTGCTGGGGCTGCGATGTCTGGATGGGTTTGTGTGCCGTTAGATATAAAGTGGAAAGAGGATGAGCTCAAAGAAAGAATTGCAATTAGTAATCCGGATGTGATTGTGACAGAGCGATATAAGGTAAATGATCTACCGGATGAAGAAGGAAGAGTAATTGAAATTGATGAGTGGAAAAGAATGATAGAGAACTATCTTCCTACATATAATCCTGTAGAAAGTTTACAAAATGCTCCTTTTTATATGGGATTTACATCAGGATCAACAGGAACAGCAAAAGCATTTTTACGTGCACAACAATCGTGGGTTCATAGTTTTGATTGTAATGTACATGACTTTCATATGAAAAGGGAGGATTCGATTTTAATAGCTGGGACGCTCGTTCATTCTCTTTTCTTATACGGGGCAATAAGTGCATTATATGTAGGACAAACGGTGTACATTATGAGAAAGTTCATTCCAAATCAAGTACTAGATAAGTTAGAAACTGAAAATATATCAGTTATGTATACAGTTCCGACAATGCTTGAATCTTTATATAAAGAAAATAGAGTAATAGAAAATAAAGTGAAAATTATTTCGTCAGGAGCGAAATGGGAAGCTGAAGCGAAAGAAAAAATAAAGAATATATTTCCTTATGCGAAAAGATATGAATTTTATGGTGCATCAGAGTTAAGTTTTGTAACAGCACTAGTCGATGCAGAAAGCGAAAGAAGGCCAAATTCAGTAGGAAAACCTTGTCACAATGTGCAAGTTCGAATATGTAATGAAGCAGGCGAAGAAGTACAAAAAGGTGAAATAGGAACTGTTTATGTGAAAAGTGATCAGTTTTTTATGGGATACATAATAGATGGGGTTTTAACACGGGAGTTGAATGCAGAAGGCTGGATGACAGTGCGAGATGTAGGCTATGAAGATGAAGAAGGCTTTATATATATTGTTGGTAGAGAGAAGAATATGATTTTATTTGGAGGAATCAATATTTATCCAGAAGAAATAGAAAGTGTATTACATGAACACCCAGCTGTTGATGAAATAGTTGTAATTGGTGTGAAAGATAGTTACTGGGGTGAAAAGCCCCTCGCGATCGTAAAAGGAAGTGCTACGAAACAACAATTAAAGAGTTTTTGCTTACAGAGATTATCCTCTTTTAAAATACCGAAAGAATGGCATTTTGTAGATGGAATACCTTATACAAATAGTGGGAAAATCGCTCGTATGGAAGCAAAAAGTATGATTGAAAACCGGGAGAAAATATATGAATAGAGCAGTTATTGTAGAGGCGAAAAGAACACCTATCGGTAAGAAGAATGGGATGTTAAAAGAGTATGAAGTTCAGCAATTAGCAACGCCGCTTCTTACGTTTTTAAGTAAAGGGATTGAGAGGGAAATAGATGATGTCATACTAGGTAATGTTGTTGGGCCAGGAGGGAATATTGCGAGACTATCTGCTTTAGAGGCGGGACTTGGCTATCATATTCCTGGTGTAACGATTGACCGGCAATGTGGTGCTGGTTTAGAAGCAATTCGAACTGCGTGTCATCTCATTCAAGGCGGGGCAGGTAAGTGTTATATCGCCGGGGGAGTAGAGAGTACAAGTACGTCACCTTTTCAAAAAAGAGCACGATTTTCACCTGAAACAATTGGTGATCCTGACATGGGAGTAGCGGCTGAATATGTTGCGGAGCGTTATAACATAACGAGAGAAATGCAAGACGAGTATGCTTGTCTTAGTTATAAGCGGACACTGCAAGCGTTAGAAAAAGGATATATACATGATGAAATATTTTCTTTTAATGGATTATTAGATGAATCTATAAAGCTAGAAATGAATTATGAACGAATCATTAAAAGAACAAAGCCCGCATTTTTACAAAATGGAACAGTGACGGCAGGTAATTCATGTGGTGTAAATGATGGGGCATGTGCTGTTCTTGTAATGGAAGAGGGACAAGCCCGAAAGTTAGGTTATAAACCTGTCCTTCGTTTCGTTCGTAGTGCTGTAGTGGGAGTGGATCCCAAGCTTCCAGGGACTGGTCCGATATTTGCGGTAAACAAATTATTAAACGAAATGAATGTAAAAGTAGAGGACATCGATTATTTTGAAATAAATGAAGCGTTCGCTTCAAAAGTTGTTGCTTGCGCAAAAGAGTTACAAATTCCGTACGAAAAAGTAAATGTAAATGGTGGAGCAATTGCGCTCGGTCATCCGTACGGTGCATCTGGTGCTATGCTTGTAACACGTTTGTTTTATCAGGCACAAAGAGAGTCTATGAAATATGGAATTGCTACATTAGGGATTGGAGGCGGGATAGGGATTGCGCTATTATTTGAGAAAGTAGAAGACTAGCGAGGTAACTAGTTTTCTACTTTTTGAGGAACATAAATATTGCTACCAGGCTTCGCTTTCATTTCGTTCCAAGCAGCAATCGCATCAGCTTTTGCTTTCCCTTTATTATTTGGATCTTCGAAAAAGTCACGAGTAAAGCGATTGTATTCAAATTGTGCACCGATAGTTGTTTTGTATGTAGGGTCTTTTTTTCGTTCGTTTTCTTCATGCCAAAAAGCTACCGCGTCTTCATATGTTTTTCCGACATTCTCTTTAAAAAATTTTTGGAGAGCTACTGTAAAGCGGAAGTTTGCTCCGATTTTTTCTTTGAAAAAAGCACGAACATCTTCGCTACAGCGGTGATTGTTAGTAATAATCGTTTGAAGAGAAAGTTCTTTATAAGAGAGAGAAGCTTTACTCACCTTTTGACCAGAGCTGTTTTTTAATATTTTACCAGTAGTTAAATAATGTGAGATACGCTCAGTTATTTCAATCTTAGAGCCACTAGCTGGCAAACCATGCTCACGGCAAAATGTTTGGAGTTCTGCTTTTAACCAATAATAGTTTTGGAAAACTTCAAGTGATATAGGTTTTGTTAAGGGTGGACGCATAGATGTAACAACTTCTTTCTTCCATAATTTTCTTTAATTATAAAACATACGTTCTTTTTGTGGAAGGATTAATTTGTAAATATAATGGGAAGAGGGGATTACATATGGA
Source organism: Bacillus sp. CH_48 (assembly GCF_038008465.1). Classification (NCBI taxonomy): domain Bacteria; kingdom Bacillati; phylum Bacillota; class Bacilli; order Caryophanales; family Bacillaceae; genus Bacillus; species Bacillus sp. CH_48. The sequence continues at coordinate 3,330,542 of NZ_JBBOZF010000001.1, forward strand.
AAATGTAATGCAAGTTCGTGTTACGGGAATTTTAATTGAAGGTGAAAAAGTATTGCTAGTAAAGCAAAAAGTTGCTAGTCGCAATTGGTCTTTACCTGGGGGAAGGGTAGAGAATGGTGAAACGTTAGAAGAAGCGATGAGTCGAGAGATGAGAGAAGAAACAGGGTTAGAAGTTAAAATTAAGAAGCTACTCTATGTTTGTGATAAACCGGATGCTAGCCCATCTTTATTGCATATTACGTTTCTGCTTGAAAAGATTGAAGGTGAAATTACGCTACCTTCTAACGAGTTTGATCATAATCCGATTCATGATGTGCAAATGGTACCGATTAAAGATTTAAGTCAATATGGTTTTTCGGAAACTTTTATCACTCTTATAAGTGAAGGTTTTGCAAGTGCAGGGAGTTACCAAGGATTGAAACAAAATATTGGTTTGTAAGTATAGAGTAAGGATAGCTGTTAGCTATCCTTACTAAAAATGCTTTACACCGCCGACTGTAAAGAAGAAACAAGCTGATTTAAAAATTCATCTCCGCTCATAATTGCTCTCCCGCCACCGCGAGCACTCTTCTTATTTCCGCCACCTTTTCCTTCGATTGTAGGAAGAGCGTCTTTTAAAAGAGCATTCATATCGAGTGATACTGATTTTCCGCAAGCGAGAATACATTGTAGTTTGTCATCATTTTCGATGACGAAATACGTAATTGCATGCTCTTGTTGTTCTGTAATAATAGCGGAAAGCTTTGCGATTTCTTGCATAGAACGATTTGTAAATACTTTAGAAATAAGTATGTCAGCATGAATTTTTATGGGCTGTAGAAGTAGTTCATTTGCCTCTGCAAATAATAATTTTTCATTCATTGTTTGTATTGCTTTTTCATTTTCTTTTTGAGAAGTAAGAAGTTGTGCTACTTTTGCTGGGATATCACTCTCGCTACTGTTTAATTGTTTAGAAACATCTTTCATAATTTGTTGTTGTTTGCCCATTAAATTTAGTGTGCGCCAACCAGCGATAAATGTTAATCGTATGCCACCTTTATTGCGCTCCCACCCTAGTACTTGAATAGGACCTACTTCACCTGTACGTTTCGGATGCGTTCCGCCACAGCCGTTGTAGTCGAAGTTCTCAATTATAACAACACGTATATTTTCTGTTATAGTCGGTTCTTTACGAAGGGGGAATGTTTTCGCTTTTTCTAAGTTCATCCATTCGATATGGATTTGATGGTTTTCGAAAACAATTTTGTTGGCAATGTTTATTGCTTTTTCAACCGTTTCTGTATGAAGATTTTCTATTTCTAAATCAATTGTTACCGTTTCTTTACCAAGGTGGAATCCAATCGTAGGTATGTTAAAATGATCCCAAAAAGCAGCAGATAAAATGTGCTGAGCCGCATGTTGCTGCATATGATCAAAACGGCGCTCCCAATTGATTTTACCTTCTACTTCTTCTGTATGTAATTTTTCTACAATGAAGTGACGAATTTCCCCATGTATCTCTTCTACATTGATTACATCGATATCATTTAATGTGCCAGTATCATGCGGTTGTCCGCCACCTGTCGGATAAAATGCGGTCTCGTTTAAAACGACGTATAAGTTACCGTCTTTATCATAATCTTGCTTTATAATTTTTGTAGTAAAGTCTTGCTTATAAGCGTCAGTGTAATATAATTTTTGCTCCAATTTTCTTTCCCCTTTCGCGTTCACTAGTTTCATTGTAAAGCAATTGAAATTAGTTTCCTAATATTTCAGAAGAAAGAAACTATTTTTAGAATTTTCTTGCTATAATAAGAAAAAGAAAATGCGGGGGTGGAATGAATATGTTATATGAAAACGGCGTAGATAAACTTCTTAGTTTAAGTAAAAATATTTCTGAATTGTATCGAGAATTAAATGAAATGACCCGGATTTTAACGGATTGTAATCGAGAAAGTGTGAAGTTTGATCGGTTATATGTAAAAGAGTTACTGTGGAAGAAAGAAGATGTAATAGAGAAATATGACCAGCTACTTGTGCAACTTTGTATAAATGAATGCTTTGATTTAAAAAGTGTCATTACAGGGGAATATAAGTATACATATGAAGAAGTAGAAAACATAGTTTTACAATTTAATGAAAAGTATAATGTCGCAATCTTAATTAAAGATGTGTGTAAAGAATTACAGTTCACATATGGAATTGATATGGACATAACGAGAACAACTCGGGTATCAACAGCTCAAGTATAGAAAAAGGAAAAGAAAGCAGATCCTTTGCTTTCTTTTTTTTATGTAAGAACGGGGAGAGTAGGTTTAGTGATGAAGGGGAAGTTACAAAATATTCATCCGTTAGGAATGACAATTATAATAGGGACTTTATTTGCGAGGTTCGCCACGTCAATGAGCATTCCTTTTTTAGCAATTTATTTAACGACTGTTAAAGGTGTATCAGCTGGAATGACAGGTGCTATTATCGGAACGAGTGCACTTGTTGGTGTTTTTGCTAGTTTTATCGGAGGGAATTTATCAGATCGATTTGGCCGGAAAACGATTATGCTCTGGTCCATGATCGTTTGGATTTTTGTGTTTATAGGTTTTTCACTTGCGGATCATGTTTTAAGTTTCTTTTTATTAAACGCTTTAAATGGATTATGTAGGTCGTTTTTTGAGCCAACATCAAGAGCATTATTATCAGATTTAACGAAACCAGAGTATCGTTTACTCGTATATAATTTGCGTTACGGTGCAATCAATGTTGGAGTGGCGATTGGCCCTCTTGTCGGATTACAGATTGGAAGCGCAAAATCTACAATTCCTTTTTTAGTAGCAGCTGGAGTGTACATTCTATATACAGCTATATTAGCATTCCAATTTAAGAAGTATCCAATTGAAAAAAAGAAAATAAATACAGAAAAACCTGTCACAATGTTAAATGCAATTCGCATTTTGCGAAAGGATGTCGTATTTTTAGTTGCTTTAGTCGGTATTATTTTGAGTAATTGTGGTTTTTCTCACTTAACGACAACAGTATCTCAATATTTTGCAAATGCACATATATTTCAGGATGGAGTGAAATTATTTTCATATATGTTAGCTTTAAATGCGATTGTTGTAGTGATTATCCAATACCCTGTTATTCAAATGTGCAAAAAGTATACACCGTTAACATCAATTATGGTGGGGACTTTATTTGTAAGCGGAGGATTATTTGGCTTTGGAATAGTAGAATCTATGCTAAGTGCTGCCGTTTGTACAATTATTTTTACAATTGGAGAAGTCTTAATGTTTTCGATGACGGATGTATTTATTGATGATATTGCTATTGCGCATCTAAAAGGAACATACTTCGGTGCGATGGGCTTTTCGGGAATTGGAGCAGTAATAGGTCCGTGGTTTGGAGGAGTACTTCTCGATTACTACGGCTACCAAAATGGGTTTGTAGTATTTTCAGCACTAGCTATATTTTCAACTGTGGCATTTCCTGTGCTTTTAGTTACAAAAGGTTTATCGAAAAAAAGATATGATGCAAATTCTAATATAGAAATGCATGCGAAATAACATAAGCCCCAGTAACCAACTGGGGCTTAGTTTATATTATATTAACTCTTAATTTGAAAAAAGAACTTTTTTTTCATGCTTATCAGCAACTTCATTTTTGGAAATATGAATGGCTAAAAATCCGTTTTCTAAGCAGGCTAGCATCTTTTTATAAATGATAGTAGTAGGTAAAGGGATTGTTCGTTGTAAGGAAATGTTTTTATGAAGTATGCATATAGCTAGGCCTGTCTCTAACTTTTTAATGAGTACATTTTGTTCAGTGACATTTTGTACATCTGTTTCCAAAATATATTCTTCTTCGGTTTCGCAAAGGTCGATGTGAATTTGATTTGGAAAGCTAAAGTTACTATAAGAATCGGAACAAAATTGATCCATCCATTCTTCGAAACCATCAACATGAAAAAGACAATTCTTCTTTTTCTTGCCCATGTAAGACACCCTCCGTAAAATATCAATTCATATCATGTTATGCATGAATGAAACAGAGGTGAAGAATAAATGATGAAATACAAACATTTTATGTTGAATGTGCACGGTATGTGAATATTTTTTATTACATATCATGATGTGCATGTTTTTTTTGGCGTGAATGGTTACGGTTTTTTACTTTATGAGATCCGCTTAATGGCTCAGGTTGTCCTTTTTTTTCTTTAGATTCACGATTGTTTTTACTCATTATATGTGACACCTCCTCTTTCTTTTTAGAATGAGAGAAGTTGACGATTTTATACAAGAATGTTTTTAGAAAAAAAGGTAAAGATAAAGGGGACTAACTATTATAGAAAGGGGATTATATAATGCCATATCATAAAGATAAGCAACAAGCCTTTCAAGCGGCACAGCAAGGAGTTACACAAGCAGAAAATGCATTTAATAATATTGTGAAGAATGACCCTAACTATGGTCATGATTTAAAAGAGTTACGCCAAGAGGTTCAGGAAGCATATGAACAAATTCAAAATGCACTAGAGGTAGCTTCAGAAACACAACGTCCACAACTTGAGCAATATGAAAATAATCTCCAAAATATAATGCGAAATGTAGATCAATTAGAAAAGTAAATGAGGTTGTTGTCTATTCGACAACCTTGCTGCTTTAGTGAACGTTATGTTAAAACAGAAAATTCTTTTAATAGTTTTTTCTTTATTATGCGCAGTACATATATTTCAAGTGGAAAAAGTGGAAGCGAAAATGTTGCTCAGAAAAGAGTTAGAACCAACTGGTTATGTAACATGGGAAGTACCTAATAATGAAAAAATTATTGCAATTACATTTGATGATGGGCCAGATCCAACATATACACCGCAAGTTTTAGATTTATTACGTCAATATAAGGCTGAAGCGACATTTTTTATGATTGGATTTCGAGTTCAGCGCAATCCATATTTAGTGAAACAAGTGTTAAAAGAGGGACATGAAATTGGAAATCATACGATGAATCATTTGTATGCGAGTAATTCGTCAGATGAAAAATTAGAAAATGATATTTTAGATGGAAAGAAATTTTTTGAAAAATGGGTGAAAGAACCTTTGCTATTCCGTCCTCCTGGTGGATATATTAACGATGCTGTATTTAAAACAGCGAAAGAAGCTGGTTATCAAACTGTTCTATGGTCATGGCATCAAGATCCACGTGATTGGGCAGATCCAGGGGTCGAATCCATTGTAAATCATGTAGTGAAAAATGCTAAAAGTGGCGATATTGTATTGTTACATGATGGAGGAAATGATCGTAGTCAAACGGTAGCAGCGCTAGCAAAAATTTTACCTGAGTTGAAAAAGCAGGGCTATCGATTTGTAACGGTTTCGGAATTACTACGTTATAAACATTAGAAAAAATCCCAAAAGGAAAATAGACCTTTTGGGATTTTTCTTTACTGGTTCTTTTTACGTTTCTTATTATTTTGTCGCTCTGCTGGAGTTAAAGGCTCGTTTGCAAATTCTTCATTGTAACCAGTTCCTTGTCCTTGTGCAGATGCAACATTCATTCCTGAAATAGTATGATTTGCTTTTCTTTTACCCATTTTATTTCACCTCTATAACATTTTTTGTATGTTGAATGATGAGCAGTTCATAGTATGTATGAACTGTAAGTAAATCGCTGATAGAGCACTTTACTTTATGATAATAGTATTCATAAGGAGCATGAAAGCTATTCAAATTTAGAAACATAAAGAAAACTTATGATAATCTATAAGTTTCTTATTATTTACTTATTTAGAAAGTTGTAATAAGATATTATCGTAAGGTATTGAAAAGTTTGTCTACATTTTATATTCAGACAACTTAGTCACGTTTAACAGGGGGGAAACATAATGGTCAAACATAATCCATTTCAATCACGTGCAACTTTTGAAGTAGATGGAAAAACGTATCATTATTATGATTTGAAAGCGCTTGAAAATGCAGGGGTTGGCAACGTATCTCAATTACCATATTCCGTGAAAGTTTTACTTGAATCAGTACTTCGTCAAGTAGACGGACGTGTAATCACAGAAGAGCATGTTACAAATTTAGCGAAATGGGGAACGAAAGATGTGCAAGATATCGATGTTCCATTTAAACCATCTCGTGTAATTTTACAAGATTTCACTGGTGTTCCAGCTGTTGTTGATTTGGCTTCGCTTCGTAAAGCAATGGCAGACATGGGTGGGAATCCTGACAAAATTAATCCTGAAATTACTGTAGACCTTGTAATTGACCACTCTGTACAGGTTGATAGAGCGGGTACGGCAGACGCGCTTGCATTCAACATGGACTTAGAGTTTAAACGTAATGAAGAACGTTATAAATTTTTAAGCTGGGCACAAAAATCATTTGATAACTACCGTGCAGTTCCACCAGCTACAGGCATTGTACACCAAGTAAACCTTGAATATTTAGCACCAGTTGTTCATGCTGTGAAAAATGCTGAAGGTGACTTAGTTGCATACCCAGATTCATTAGTTGGAACAGACTCACATACAACAATGATTAACGGTATCGGCGTTCTTGGATGGGGCGTTGGTGGTATTGAAGCAGAAGCAGGAATGCTTGGACAGCCTTCATACTTCCCAGTACCTGAAGTAATCGGTGTGAAATTAACTGGCACACTTCCAAGTGGTACTACGGCAACAGACGTTGCATTAAAAGTAACACAAGTATTACGTCAAAAAGGTGTAGTTGGTAAATTTGTTGAGTTCTTCGGTAATGGACTAAAGAGTATGCCTTTAGCTGACCGTGCAACAATTTCAAATATGGCACCAGAATACGGCGCAACTTGTGGATTCTTCCCAATCGATGATATTTCATTAGAATACTTACGTTTAACAGGTAGAGATGAAGAGCAAATTCGTATTGTTGAAGAATACTGTAAAGCGAACGGTTTATTCTATACAGCAGATAGTAAAGATCCAATCTACACTGATCTTGTTGAAATTGATTTAAATACAATCGAATCTAACCTTTCTGGACCGAAACGCCCACAAGATTTAATTCCACTTTCAGATATGAAAGATGCGTTCCACAAAGCTGTTTTAGCACCAGTTGGAACACAAGGACTTGGATTTAATGAGCAAGAGTTCGATAAAGAAGTGAAGGTTACATTAGAAGATAAAGAAGTAACGATGAAAACAGGTGCAATTGCAATCGCTGCAATTACAAGCTGTACAAATACATCAAACCCATACGTATTAATTGGAGCAGGTCTAGTTGCGAAGAAAGCAATTGAAAAAGGACTTGTAGTACCTGAGTACGTAAAAACATCATTAGCACCAGGATCTAAAGTTGTTACTGAGTACTTAGATAAATCCGGTTTAACAACATATTTAGATCAATTAGGTTTCCAAACAGTTGGTTACGGTTGTACGACTTGTATCGGTAACTCTGGTCCATTAGCGCCAGAATTAGAAGAATCAATCGCAGCAAACGACTTACTAGTAACATCTGTTTTATCTGGTAACCGTAACTTTGAAGGTCGTATTCATCCTCTTGTAAAAGCAAACTACTTAGCATCACCACCACTTGTTGTGGCATATGCACTTGCAGGTACTGTTGATATTGACCTGAAAAATGATGAAATCGGTAAAGATGCAAATGGCAATGCTGTTTACTTCAATGATATTTGGCCATCAGCTAAAGAAATTGAAGATGTAGTTCAAAGCGTTGTTACATCTGAATTGTTCAAGAAAGAATATGCACAAGTATTTAACAGCAATGAGCGTTGGAATGAAATCCAAACTTCAAACGAAGCTTTATATACTTGGGATAATGATTCAACATACATTCAAAACCCACCATTCTTTGAAGGTTTATCTAAAGAGCCAGGTGAAGTTGAAACGTTATCAGGTTTACGCATAGTTGGTAAATTTGGTGATTCTGTAACAACAGACCATATTTCACCAGCAGGTTCAATTGGTAAGCACACACCAGCTGGACGCTACTTATTAGAAAACGGCGTACAACCAGTTGACTTTAACTCTTACGGTTCTCGTCGTGGTAACCATGAAGTTATGATGCGTGGTACATTTGCAAACATCCGTATTAAAAACCAAATCGCACCAGGAACAGAAGGCGGATATACAACATATTGGCCAACTGGTGAAGTAACATCTATCTATGATGCTGCTATGAAATATAAAGAAGATGGAACAGGTCTTCTAGTTGTTGCTGGTAAAGATTACGGTATGGGAAGTTCTCGTGACTGGGCTGCGAAAGGTACTAACTTATTAGGTATTAAAGCAGTAATCGCAGAAAGCTTCGAACGTATTCACCGCAGTAACTTAGTATTAATGGGTGTATTACCACTTCAATTTAAAGAGGGCGAAAGTGCTGAAACATTAGGCCTTGTTGGTAACGAGTCATTTGAAATTCAAATCGACAAATCAGTTAGACCACGCGATCTTGTAAAAGTAGTTGCAACTGATTTAGATGGCAACGAAAAACAATTTGAAGTAGTAGCTCGTTTCGATAGTGAAGTAGAAATTGACTACTACCGTCACGGTGGTATTCTGCAAATGGTTCTTCGTGAGAAAATCGAAGAGTCAAAAGTGTCGAACTAAATAATTGAAATGAACAATAAGGAAGCTAACAATAGTTAGCTTCCTTATTTTATGGAAAGGGATGAAACCATATGGTTTCATCCCTTTCTTTTTAATATAAAAAATGGGGGAAACGTCATGAAAGAATATAAAAGAATATTGTTACCATTACGACAGGAGAAAATATTAGTTATAGCAGCCATTTGTAGTGGAATTATAGCTGCTATTTTAAACTTATCGCGTCCAATCTTCATGGGGGTAATTGTAGACAATCTTATTCAAAGGGAGTTAAGAAGTGCCTATTTATATATAGCTTTGTTTGCGGGTAGTCGCTTTTTGATGTGGACGAACAATCTTCTATTTGATTATATAAGTTCAAAAGCGAGTCAACGTATATTACAAACGAAACGTATAGAATTATTGCGTCACTATTTCTCATTACCGTTTGAAGAGAGTGAGAAGATCAAGCAAGGGGAGTTAGAAACTTGGGTCGTATCTGATATTCCGAACTGGATCAGATTATATGGCTTTATATTAATAGAGTATATACACGCTATTGCCCAATTTATTGGAGCTTTCATAGCACTACAACATATAGATATACAGTTTATATTGTGGGTAACTCCGTTTTTATTTTTAAGTACAATTGTTCCAATACTGATGGGAAAAAAGGTAAGAGATATTGCAAGCGTTGCTCAAAAAAATCAATCGAGTGTTGTAGAGATGGTGTCACAGTTTGTAAAGGGTATACAAGATTTACGTAGTTTACAAAAAGAAAAATGGGCTATTCGCTTATTTAAAGGAGTAACGGCACAATCTTATAAATCGGAAGTAAAGAAGACGATGATGCAACACTGCATTGGAGTAGTTGGAACAGTGATTGAAACAGGGGCATATATCGTTGTTCTCATTATAGGCGCGCAAAAAATAATGAAGGGAGAAATGGAAGTTGGCTCAATTGTTGCCGTGTTAGCCACAATTGAAATGCTCTTTTTTCCAGTCCGTTACGTTGGCGATTTATTAATGATGACACAAGTTGCAGTCGCTTCGGCAAATAGAATTTTTTCCTTTTTAGATAAACGAGTGGCAGATAGTAAGGTAGAAAGAGCGATGGGGATGACAGTAACAAATGTTTCATTTCAGGAGAATGATGAAGAGAAATGCAGAATTCATAATATTGATTTGCAAATTAATCCAGGTGAACTCGTTATTATTGTAGGAGAAAGTGGCGCAGGAAAAACAACGCTTTTAAAATTAATGACAGGGTTGTATAAACCATCTAATGGTAACATTGTTTATTATGGTGATGAGGCTCGTATGACTACAGTGTGGCAAGAACCTCGTTTCTTTCGGACGACAGTAAAAGAGAATATGTATTTCGAGGAAAAGTGTTTAGAAAACCAGTTAGAAAAAAATATTGAGCTTGTAAATGTGAAGCCGATAATTAGAGGTTTATCGGAAGGGCTTCAAACTGTACTACATAAAAGCGGTGAAGAGTTTTCGGGGGGGGAAAGAAAACGTCTTGCATTATTACGTGCCATTGTTTCAAATCCGAATCTTATTATTTTAGATGAACCAACTGCGGGATTAGATCCGAGCAACCAAGAAACTATTTGGAATATGATAGAAGGATTAGGAAGAGAGGTCACGAGAATTGTGGCAACACATGATGTAGAGAAAGCGATACTAGCAGATCGTGTTGTCATAATGAAAGAAGGACGTATTGTTGCATGTGGAAGTCCTAAAAAATTAATAAATAGTCATTCGTTTTGCAAGTGATGTGAATAAAGATAAGAGTACTGCTCTTATCTTTATTCAGCATCATTTATTTGATACTCGATAGATTCTGAATGATTCAGATCAACGTTAAAGGTAGCGGTCGTAAGGAAAGTGGCAATTCCAAGAATTAAGAAAAGGACGAATGAGACTAGAGAGACGTAGAGACAAATACGCCCTACTTTCTTTTTTTTAAGGTCTTTACTAAAGAGTGAAATGATTCATGTAATAATACCGACTGGGTATAAAAGAAAACTAAGAATATATAATGTTGTTTTTTCGAATGAATTCATAAAAAATCCCCCTTTTGTTGTAGGTTTATAACTACGAGAGTAAAAAGGTGAATGGGTCCATAAGAAGATAAGCAACACTTCATTTATTTTTCTAATTATATGATAAAAAGGAAAAAATTTCACTTTAAATAAGAATATTCTAATTATTTCGACTGTGAATATTTCCAAGCTCGTCCGTATAAGCTAAAATAAGGTATATAGTATTTGGGTAATTAGGTTAATAAGAAGATAAATACGTTAGGGTGATATAAAATGTGGCGGAAGCTTACGATTATTGTAGTGTTACTTTGTTTAGCGGGATATGCAGCTTATGAACAATTTGGTAAAAAAGATCAGGCGGTACAAGGGGAGCAAGAAAAAAGTGAAGCTGCTATGAAAGAGATGATTGCAAGTAATGGTATCGAAATAGGGAAGAGTGCGCCAAACTTTGAATTAACGAAGTTAGATGGAACGAATGTAAAGTTATCGGATTTAAAAGGAAAGAAAGTGATTTTAAACTTTTGGGCAACGTGGTGTGGACCATGTCAGCAAGAAATGCCGGATATGGAAGCTTTCTATAAAGAACATAAAGAGAACGTAGAAATTTTAGCAATAAATTATACGCCTTCAGAAAAAGGTGGGGGAGTAGAAAAGGTAAGCAATTTTGTTAAAGAAAAAGGAATTACTTTTCCTATTTTATTGGACAAGAACATTGATGTGACAACAGCGTATAAAGTAATTACGATTCCAACTTCGTATTTTATAGATACAAAAGGTGTCATTCAAGATAAGTTTATTGGGCCGATGACGCAAAAAGAGATGGAGAAAAGAGTTGCTAAATTAAAATAATGGTGAAAAGGTAGAGGTGGAGAGTTCCCATTTCTGCCTTTTCTTTTTCAAGTAGTAATAACTTCATGATATGATGTAAGAAATATAAACGTTTAGAGATAAAGGAGTGTATGGAGTGGGGAATGTATCCTTACCGTTAGATTATGTTGTAATTGATTTTGAAACAACAGGATTTAACCCTTATAATGATAAAATTATTCAAGTTGCAGCAGTGAAATATCGTAATCATGAATTAGTAGATCAATTTGTTTCATACGTGAATCCAGAGCGGCCAATTCCGGACCGAATAACGAGTTTAACAGGTATTACTAATTATCGCGTTTCAGATGCACCGACGATTGAAGAAGTGTTACCTTTATTTTTAGCATTTTTACATACAAATGTTATTGTGGCCCATAATGCTTCTTTTGATATGCGCTTTTTGAAAAGTAATGTAAATATGCTAGGGCTACCTGAACCTAAAAATAAAGTAATTGATACTGTATTTTTAGCGAAGAAATACATGAAGCATGCGCCTAATCATAAACTTGAAACGTTAAAGCGAATGCTTGGCATTCGTTTAAGTTCTCATAATGCATTTGACGATTGTATTACGTGTGCCGCTGTTTATCAAAAGTGTGCAGCTATTGAAGAAGAAGGGAACCGAAAAGTAAATAAGGCTGTGCTTGATGAAACTGCGGTATACGAAGCGGTGAAAGAAATGCTTGTATGTAATAAACGTAATGTAGAATGGCTACGTTGTATGAATGTAGGAAGTTATTTAGATATAAAAGCTTTTTATCCAGTTATGAGAGTAAAGGTAAAAGGGCGAAAGAAATATGTATTAACAGAAATATTAGAAGATGATGTGAAAGAAATATGTACAAGCTTAAAATGTGAACCAGCGTTAAAAAGTGAAGTTGGTAATACGAGAATTATGCTTAATAGCTTAGAGGATGTTATGAAATTAGAAAGTTATATTTTAGAACAGTATGATTTTGTGTTACAGGCGCTTCATGATTATAAAGAAAATGAAATAAATGCAGATGAAAAGTTGAAAGAGTATTTAAATATTATGGTATGAAAAACTCCGTGTGCAATATATTGTACACGGAGTTTTTTTAGGAGTACTAAAACATAAAATTTTCTTACAAATCTGATTAAAGAGTTTTTCGTTTGCTCATACTATGTAATAAGAAAGCGAAGGAGAGAGGGTGAACAACATGAGAAGAAGTCGCCGTAAATCGTTTGAAGAACTTGTAAATGAAAATAAACAACAATTATTAAGCGATCGTGATGCAATTGATCGCATTGAAGAGCGCATCGAAAAACGTTATGAAATGAAACTTTTTAAGCAAGCTGAATAATTCTTAACACTAGTACGATACTAGTGTTAAGGAGGCGATAGTAATGGGTAATCCGAAAAAAAATTCAAAAGACTTTGCACCAAATCATATTGGAACACAATCGAAAAAAGCTGGTGGAAATAAAGGAAAGCAAATGCAAGATCAAACAGGTAAACAACCGATTGTTGATAACGGTTAAAAAGGAGAATGTTATCATTCTTCTTTTTTGTGAGGAAATGAAAGATGAGTTTTTAGCAGTAATATGAAAAAAAGGGCTGACTTTTGTCAGCCCTTTTTCGTAATCGTGAAATTTTCAACGAGTAAACGCCAATTTTGCGGGAATGGTAAACCGATTTTCCAGTAACTAATACCACCTATACCTTGTTCTTTCATTAAATTGAATTTACTTTGAACAGACCGTGAATCTTCAAACCAAACTTCGTGTTGCACGCCGTTTTCATCAAAATAATTAAAATGAGGAGCTTGGGCTGTGAAATCATAACGAATAGGAACATTATATTTACGAGCTAGTGCAACAGCTGCGACGGAGCTAATTGCTTTTGCAGGTGGATTTCCTTGTTTAAATGGAAGTTTCCAATCAAACCCGTATAAATTTTGCCCCATCATAATTTTTTGTGGAGGCATTTGAGATTTTGCATATTGAAGTACTTCTTTCACTGGACCGATAGGAGAAATCGCCATCGGTGGCCCGCCCTGCCATCCCCAGTCATATGTCATAATGACGACGAAATCAACAATTTGCCCTTGCGCTTTATAATCATGAGCTTCGAAAAATTTGCCCTTTTGATTGGAACTTGTTTTCGGTACGAGAGTTGTGCTCAATGTGTACCCACTAGGTAAGCGTGTTTTTACATTTCGTAAAAAGCGATTATACGCCTCGCGGTCTTCAGGTGCTACACTTTCGAAATCGAAATGAATGTCTCGCATGCCATATTTTTCAGCTGTTTGCAAAATGTTAGTAATAAATTTGTTTTGAATCGTTGCGTCGCGTAAAATAACTGATGTTAGATCGGCACTGAAATTACCATTTTCAATATTTGTAATAACGAGCATAGGGATTGTTTTACCTTGCGTTGCAATATTAGCAATTTTAGCTGTTTCAGTAGGTTCTTTTAATGTGCCATCTCTTTTTGCCTCAAAACTAAAATAGGCTAAGTATGTTAAAAATGGATTGATGGCGCGTGTCGCATTAACTAAACTCTCTTTAATCGGTATAGTTGAAGGTTGTAAATAAGCGATGGATTCTACAGCTCGTTTTGTGCCTTTTGGTACATATAATTGTTGTCCGACATGGAGAATAGATTTTAAAGATAAATTATTAACTTTAGCTAAACTAGCGAGGGGGACATTATATGTTTGAGAAATTCGATATAGGCTGTCACCAGGCTGTACATAATAATTATTTCCTTTCGTATTAACGATAAGTGCCTGACCAACAACGAGCGTTTCAGCTGGATTTAGTCCATTGTCTTTTACTATTTCGTCAGGTGTTGATCCATATTTTGATGCCAAGCTATATACGCTATCACCACTACGAACAGTTACAATTTGAATCATATGCTGGCTCCTTTCAGTAAAAGATTCACTGTTTTTATTTTATTTTTGATGTTACTGTATTATGATTAAATGTATGCAAGGTAGCAGAAGTGAAAGAAGGCGAATACATATGTTTGTAGCAGAACATGAAGTTGAAATCCGTTATGCGGAAACAGATCAAATGGGTGTTGTTTACCATTCAAACTACTTAGTGTGGCTTGAGTTAGGTCGCACGAAACTTATACAAGATTTAGGTTTTTCATATGTTGAAATGGAGAAAGAAGGAATTATTTCTCCTGTGTTAGATTTACAAATTTCATATCGTAAAGCGATGCGTTATGGAGAAAAGGCAATCGTAAAAACATGGGTCGATACTGTGAGCCCGCTTCGCGTTGTATATGGATATGAAATATATAATGGTGATGGTGATCTTTGTATTACTGCAAGTACGACGAATATTTGTGCGAAAAAAGAAGGGTTCCGCCCTGTATCATTTAAAAAGTTATATCCTGAGTGGTATGCGAAATATGAGGAAATTAAGAAAAAATAAAAAAGCGTGGCAGAAGCCGCGCTTTTTTATTTTTCATAATTAAATTGTGGGAAGTCGTCACCTTCATGAAGTGTAACAGATAAATTATGTCCATCGAAGAACCATTCATCATCGCCTTCAATAAAGAAGTTAATACCTTCTTCTTGAATTTGAACAGCAGGGTGTGCAGGATCATCTTTACGAATACCTAAAGAAAGTCCTTTTTGCACAGTACTGCAACCACCGTATTGTACGAAAAAGCGTAGTGTTTCATTTGATTGTAAGTTTAATTCATTTTTATACCATTGTGCTGCTTCTTTTGTTACGGAAAGATTCATGTATAGTTCCTCCAAGTTATGTTGCTTTTTCTTTAGTATAAAAAATAACGCAAAAAGACGCTATTAATATGCTTCACGTTTTCTTTTTGCGTTATGTGGGTTACGATCTTATTTTTGCTTTTTTGAAAAGTTTGCTTTTGGTTCAGTTTTATTTATAATTCGTCCGATATTTGCACGGTGTTTATAAATAACCATACCTGCTAATAAACACATCGCAATAATGAAGATTTTATCCCCGCTAACAATGGATGCAATAACAGCAACAACTGCTGTTACCATAGAAGAAAGTGATACGTATCTTGTTGTAAATAAAAGGGTGAAAAATACAACAGCCAATATTGCAAAAACAACTGGTGAATAGCATAATAGCACCCCAGCAGAAGTTGCAACTGCTTTACCACCACGGAATTTCGCGAAGATCGGGTAGACATGTCCAAGAACAGCCGCTAACCCGAACCATAGTGGGTGAATATCTAATCCGAAAATCATTGGTAGACTTGTTGCTAATGTCCCTTTTAAAATGTCAGCAATTGTAACGGTAAAACCTGCTTTTTTCCCTAATGTACGGAATGTGTTTGTTCCGCCTAGATTACCGCTCCCGTGCTCACGAATATCGATTCCGTAGCCAATTTTTCCAACAACTAGTGCAAATGGAATCGAGCCAAGCAAGTAGGCAACGATAAATAAAAGATATGTAGTAACCATAAGTTCAGTCTCCTTTATTCAAATGTGTTGATAAAGGGTAAAAAGAGTTTTTCCCGTATATTGTACCATACATTTGTAAAGAGCACATTTCTTTTTTGTAAATGAAAAATTCATTATTTCGTGAAAAAAATTTCACAGTAATGTTACATTTCTCACAGAAACAGCAAGACTATATGTAGTAACATTTTAATCAAAAGACAACAACATATTGGTGGAGGGTTATAAATGTTACAAAATAATACACGTGGAGAAGAATTAATGAAAGTGTTCGAGACGATAGTCCACGGCAATGAACAAGATTTAATGCAAGAAAATGCAAACGTAGACGGCCGCTCTCCAATGGGTGTAATGGGAACATTCGCATCTGAGAGTGCAAAATATTATGCTGTTGAGAATTTATTGTCAGATCAAGTGAAAAAAGCGATAAATGAAAATATATTATATCCACATGATTTAGATTTTTATGCGACAGGAACGACGACTTGTTCGCAAATTCCGTTAGCGCAAATGCTTGCTAACGGTTTTCATACTGGACATGGACATATGAGACAACCACAAGACATTAAAAGTGCATTGGCTCTTTCGTCTATTATTTTTCAAGCGAATCAAAATATGCAGCATGGCGGTCAATCGTTTGCACTCTTTGATATTGATTTAGCACCTTATGTACGAAAAACAATTGAGAGACATAAAAAACGATTACAATCATATCCGCTTACGAAAGAACAAATAGAAGAATTTGCATGGAAAGAAACGGAAAATGATACGTATCAAGCGTGTGAGGCTTTCGTTCATAATTCGAATAGTATGCATAGTAGGGGCGGAGGACAAGTACCGTTTATTTCTATTAATTACGGAACAGATACATCAAAAGAAGGAAGAATGTTAATTAAACAACTATTAAAAGCAACACAAGCTGGACTTGGTAAAGGAGAGACACCAATTTTTCCGATTCAAATTTTCAAGATGAAAAAAGGTGTGAATTTTGAAGAAAGTGATCCGAATTACGATTTATTTGAATTAGCATTAGAGACAACTGCAGAGCGATTATTCCCTAACTTTTCATTTTTAGATGCTCCGTTTAATGCAGTGCATTATGATGGAAGACCAGAAAGTGAAGTATGTTACATGGGATGTCGTACCCGTGTTATGTCTAATATACATGGAGAAGAAACCGCGATTGGTAGAGGGAATTTATCATTTACGTCTATCAACTTAGTGAAATTAGCGTTAATTAGTGGTTCAAAAGAAGCATTTTTTGAAGCGCTAAACTACTATTTAGATTTAGGAATTAAGCAGTTATTAGAAAGATTTGCGTATCAATGTACGAAGCGAGCAAGAGATTTTCAGTTTTTATATTCACAAGGTGTATGGCGTGGTGGAGAAGCATTGCAGCCTGAAGACTCCGTAGCTTCGATTTTAAAACAAGGGACGTTAAGTGTTGGTTTTATCGGTCTTGCGGAATGTTTAGTAGCTTTAACAGGAAAGCATCATGGGGAAGATGAAGAATCATGGAAACTTGGGTACGAAATTATTTCCTTTATGAGAGATAGAATGGATAAAGCGACAGAAGAACATCAACTAAATTTCTCGATAATTGCAACTCCAGCAGAAGGATTATCAGGAAAGTTTGTGAAAAAAGATAGAGAAGAATTTGGCGTGATTAGCGGTATAACGAACCATAATTACTATACGAATTCATTCCATATTCCAGTTTATTATAACATTCAAGCGATAAATAAAATCCGTTTAGAAGGCCCGTTCCATGCTCTCTGTAATGGAGGACACATTACGTATATTGAACTGGACGGAGCAGCGATGCATAACAAAAAGGCATTAAAACAAATTATACAAGCCATGGCAGAACATGGCGTTGGATACGGTTCAATTAATCATCCTGTTGACCGTTGTAAGTGCTGTAGTTATCACGGGGTTATTGGAAATGAATGTCCAAGTTGCGGGAATGAAGATGAGGCTAATATAGAAAGAATTCGCCGTATAACAGGCTATCTTGTAGGAGATATGTCGAAGTGGAATAGTGCGAAACGTAGTGAAGAGATAGATCGGGTGAAACATAAATGAAAGTGATGAATATTATTCATGATAGTGTAGTAGATGGAGAAGGATTGCGGACAGTCGTGTTTTTTGCGGGCTGTCCGCATCGTTGTGTCGGTTGCCATAATCCGAAATCGTGGAATATTTGCAACGGAACGGAAATGACAGTAGAAGAAATTGTGAAAGAGATTGCAAGTAATCCATTAACTGATGTAACATTTTCAGGTGGAGATCCATTTTTTCAAGCTGCTGAAGTGAAAAAGGTAGCAAAAATCGTGAAAGATTTGAAAAAAAACCTATGGATGTATACAGGTTATACGTTAGAAGAGATACAGAGTTCCCAAAATAATGATATGATAGAGTTGTTACATTATGGGGATGTTTTAGTCGATGGAAGGTTTGAAATTGAGAAAAAAGATTTAACACTTCCATTTCGCGGAAGCTCCAATCAACGTATTATTCGATTGAAAGAGTAAAAAGGCGGGATAGATTATATGAATAAAACAGTATTGCTTGTTGAAGACGAAAGAAGATTACGTGAAATTGTTAGTGATTATTTTCGTAATGAAGGCTTTGAAGTAATCGAAGCAGAAGATGGAAAGAAAGCGTTAGAGTTATTTGCAGAGCATGAAATTGATTTAATTATGTTAGATATTATGTTACCGGAAATAGATGGATGGTCTGTTTGTAGACGAATTAGAAAAGAATCAGCAGTACCAATTATTATGTTGACAGCACGTTCGGATGAGGATGATACATTGCTAGGTTTCGAATTAGGTGCAGACGAGTATGTAACGAAACCATTTAGTCCGAAAGTGTTAGTAGCTCGTGCAAAGACGTTATTGAAACGTGCGGATGGCGCGGTAGGAGTAGCGGAAGAAAATGCTATGTCTTTAGCTGGAATTGAAGTGAATCGTCTATCTAGAACTGTTTTAGTAGATGGAGAAGAAATTATATTGACACATAAAGAATTTGAACTTCTCGTTTATTTAATGGAGAACAAAGGAATCGTATTATCACGTCAACATTTATTAGACCAGTTATGGGGATATGACTATTACGGTGATGACCGAACGGTTGATACCCATATTAAAAAACTTCGAAATAAGTTAGGAGATAAAGCGAAGCATATCGGTACTGTTATTCGAGTTGGTTATAAATTTGAAGAATAATCTAGAACAATTTGTGTAATTTAGCCTAGGAAAATGGCAATTTTATACTCTCTTTTGAAGGTAGAATGTACAAAAAATACTTTTCTTGTCTACAATGTTAGATAGGAGTATTTTTTTAATTGGATTTCACGATGAGTTCACAAGAAGGACACAAAACGTGACTATACTGAAAATACGAATTCACCAGAGAGGGGAAATAAAACATGGGATATTACGACGGACCAAATTTAAATGAAGAGCATAGTGAAACGAGAGAAGTGAGAAAATCAGGTAGTAAAAAAGGCTATTTCTTCACAGGTTTAGTGGGAGCTGTAGTCGGAGCGGTTTCGATTAGTTTTGCAGCACCATATATGCCATGGGCTCAAAATAATGGAGCACCAGTATCATCATTTAGTTCGGATTCAAAAGTAGAAGGTACTGTAGTTCCTGTTGTAAATAAAGCGAAAAATGAAACTGATTTACCTGGTATGATTGAAGGAGCGAAAGATGTTGTTGTAGGCGTTATTAATATGCAACAAAGCGTTGATCCATTTGCAATGCAACCGACAGGTCAAGAACAACAAGCTGGTTCAGGATCAGGTGTTATTTATAAAAAAGCAGGAAATAAAGCATATATTGTAACAAACAACCACGTAGTAGATGGAGCGAATAAACTTGCTGTAAAGCTAAGTGATGGTAAAAAGGTAGATGCAAAGTTAGTAGGGAAAGATCCTTGGTTAGACTTAGCTGTTGTTGAAATTGATGGGGCTAATGTAAATAAAGTTGCAACTTTAGGTGACTCAAGTAAACTTCGTGCGGGTGAAAAAGCGATTGCAATCGGTAACCCACTTGGATTTGACGGAAGTGTAACGGAAGGTATAATCAGTAGTAAAGAACGCGAAATCCCAGTTGATATTGATGGGGATAAACGCCCAGATTGGCAAGCACAAGTTATTCAAACAGATGCAGCGATTAATCCTGGTAACAGTGGTGGTGCATTATTTAACCAAAACGGTGAAATAATTGGGATTAATTCAAGTAAAATTGCACAACAAGAAGTTGAAGGAATTGGATTTGCTATTCCAATTAATATCGCAAAGCCAGTTATTGAATCACTTGAAAAAGACGGAGTAGTAAAACGTCCAGCTCTTGGAGTAGGTGTCGTTTCGTTAGAAGATGTGCAAGCTTATGCAGTCAATCAATTGAAAGTACCGAAAGAAGTAACTAATGGTGTTGTATTAGGTAAAATTTACCCAATATCACCGGCAGAAAAAGCTGGTTTAGAGCAATATGATATTGTCGTAGCATTAGATGATCAAAAAGTAGAAAATTCACTTCAATTCCGTAAATATTTATATGAAAAGAAAAAAGTAGGCGAGAAAGTAGAAGTCACATTCTACCGTAACGGTCAAAAAATGACGAAAACAGCTACTTTAGCAGATAATTCAGCTACAAAGAATCAATAATCGAAATAAAAGAAAGTCTCTTTCATATTGAAAGAGACTTTCTTTATCGGCTATACTAAAGGAATAGGAGGGATTAATTATGACAATTGAAAACCCAACTCGTACGGAAATTGGTGAAGTGTTAAAGAAAAGCAAAACAATTGCGGTTGTTGGATTATCAGATAAGCCAGAACGTACATCGTATATGGTTTCAAAAGCAATGCAAGATGCTGGATACCGCATTATTCCAGTTAATCCAACAGTAAATGAGGTGCTTGGAGAAAAGGCAGTTTCTTCACTAAAGGATATTAAGGAACACGTTGACATTGTAAATGTATTTCGTCGCTCAGAGTTTTTAATGGATGTTGCAAAAGAATTTGTCGAGATTGATGCAGATGTTTTTTGGGCACAATTAGGAGTACAAGATGAAGATACATATAAACTTTTAAAAGAAAAAGACTATACTGTAATAATGGATCGTTGTATTAAAGTAGAACATGCGATGACAAAATAGTATAGACTTAAAGTTAGAAAGATTGATTCAGCCCTCATTATAGATAAGTAGGGCCGATGAACGAGGTGTTCATCATGAGATTTTTTAAAGGCTGTTTTTGGGGATTGTTATTTGTAATCCCATTTTGGATTTTGATCATTTGGATCATAATAAAGGTTTGGAATGTGTAATCTTGGAATACATATCCATTTCTCGTTGACAAACGATTATTTTTCTGAAATAGTAGCCTAGAGGAATCCTTGTGAGAAAACAAGGATTTTTCTATTGAAAATGGTATATAAAAGAGATAAGATAACTTGCCAAAACTATAGTCGAGGCGTTATTCTATAATAGAAACATATGTTCTGATTTTGGATTAGGAAAGGGGCAAGGAGTTTGGCGAAGCATCAGTTCCAATATAATGAAGATGCGATTCAAGTGTTAGAAGGACTTGAAGCCGTTCGAAAACGCCCGGGTATGTATATCGGGAGTACGGATAGCCGTGGATTGCATCATTTAGTATATGAAATAGTAGATAACTCCGTTGACGAGGCGTTAGCGGGATTTGGCGACGAAATTTCTGTCGTAATACATAAAGATAATAGTATTAGCGTTATAGATAAAGGGCGAGGAATGCCTACGGGAATGCATAAACTTGGGAAACCTACACCTGAAGTTATTTTAACTGTACTTCATGCAGGTGGTAAGTTTGGTCAAGGTGGCTATAAAACGAGTGGTGGTTTACACGGTGTTGGGGCATCAGTTGTAAACGCCTTGTCAGAATGGTTAGTAGTAACAATTAAACGTGATGGTAACATTTATGAACAACGCTTTGAAAATGGTGGCGTTCCTGCAACAACGTTAGAGAAAATCGGGAAAACAAAAGAGTCTGGTACAACAATGCATTTCAAACCAGATACAACGATTTTTAGTACGACAAATTACAATTATGAAACATTATGTGAGAGATTACGTGAATCTGCATTCTTATTAAAAGGAATGAAAATCTCAATAAAAGACGAACGTAATGATTTAGAAGATATATTTCATTATGAAACAGGAATTGAAGCTTTCGTTTCATATTTAAACGAAGAAAAAGATTCAATTCACCCGGTTGTATATTTCACTGGTGAACAAAACGGGATTGAAGCAGAACTAGCATTCCAGTTTAATGATGGTTACTCAGAAAATATTCTTTCGTTTGTAAATAACGTACGTACAAAAGATGGTGGAACACACGAAGCTGGATTTAAAACAGCAATGACGCGTGTGTTCAATGAGTATGCTCGTAAAGTTTCATTATTAAAAGAAAAAGATAAAAATTTAGAAGGTACAGATATTCGTGAAGGTGTAGCGGCTATCGTTTCTGTACGTGTACCAGAAGAAGTACTGCAGTTTGAAGGACAAACGAAAGGGAAACTTGGTACAAGTGAAGCTCGTTCTTCTATTGATGCCATTGTATCAGAGCATCTAGCTTACTTTTTAGAGGAAAACCCGGATGTAGCTACACTTCTTGTGAGAAAGGCAGTTAAAGCAGCGCAAGCACGTGAGGCTGCTCGTAAAGCGAGAGAAGAAGCACGTAGTGGTAAGAAAAAGAAAAAATCAGAAGGTACTTTAAGCGGGAAGTTAACACCTGCACAATCACGTAACCCTCAGAAAAACGAATTGTATTTAGTAGAGGGTGACTCGGCTGGCGGTTCAGCAAAGCAAGGGCGAGATCGTCGTTTTCAGGCGGTACTACCATTGCGTGGTAAAGTAATTAATACGGAGAAAGCAAAGCTTGCTGATATTTTTAAGAATGAAGAGATTAATACAATTATTTATGCAATTGGCGGCGGTGTAGGAAATGAATTCGCTGTTGAAGATATTAACTACGATAAAGTTGTTATTATGACCGATGCAGATACGGATGGAGCTCATATTCAAGTATTGTTATTAACGTTCTTCTACAGATATATGAAGCCACTTATCGAAGCCGGTAAAGTGTTTATCGCACTTCCTCCTTTATACAAGGTAAGTAAAGGGAAAGGTAAGAGTGAGGTAATTGAATACGCTTGGTCAGATGAGGAATTAGACGGTGTAACGAAAAAAGTTGGCAAAGGCTATATGTTACAACGTTATAAAGGACTTGGTGAAATGAATGCGGATCAATTATGGGAAACAACAATGAATCCTGAAACGCGTACATTAATTCGCGTGAAAATTGATGATGCAGCAAGAGCAGAGCGTCGCGTTACAACATTAATGGGCGATAAAGTAGAACCGCGCCGTAAATGGATTGAACGTAATGTACAGTTTGGTATGCAAGAAGAAGGAAATATTTTAGAAAATGAAATGATTATGGAGACGGAGGTGGAATAACATGCAAGCAGAGAAGTTTCATGACCTCCCGCTTGAAGACGTGTTAGGTGACCGCTTTGCACGTTATAGTAAATATATTATTCAAGATCGTGCACTTCCAGATGCACGTGATGGCTTAAAGCCAGTACAAAGACGTATTTTATATTCTATGTATGTAGAAGGTAATGTACATGATAAAGCGTTTCGTAAATCAGCTAAAACAGTAGGTAATGTTATTGGTAATTATCATCCACATGGAGATTCCTCTGTATATGAAGCAATGGTTCGCTTAAGCCAAACTTGGAAAGTACGTAATGTTTTAGTTGAAATGCATGGTAATAACGGTAGTGTTGATGGGGACCCAGCGGCAGCGATGCGTTATACGGAAGCTCGTTTATCACCAATCGCATCTGAATTATTACGTGATCTTGATAAAGAAACAGTTGAATTCGTGTCAAACTTTGATGATACGAGTGAAGAACCGGTTGTATTACCAGCAGCGTTCCCGAATTTATTAGTAAACGGATCTACAGGAATTTCCGCTGGTTATGCAACAGAAATTCCTCCGCATCATCTTGGAGAAGTTATTGACGCTACAATGATGCGTATTGATAAGCCAAATAGTACTGTTGATGATTTATTAACAGTTATGAAAGGACCAGATTTCCCAACAGGCGGTATTATTCAAGGGATTGATGGTATTAAAAAGGCGTATGAAACAGGAAAAGGTAAAATTATTATTCGCGGAAAAGCAGAAATTGAAACAGTGCGCGGTGGGAAACAACAAATTGTAATCACTGAAATTCCTTACGAAGTGAATAAGGCAAACCTTGTAAAGAAAATGGATGAATTACGTCTAGATAAAAAGTTAGATGGCATTGCTGAAGTACGTGATGAGACGGATCGTACTGGTTTACGAATCGTTGTTGAATTAAAGAAAGAAGTAAACGCCGAAGGTATTTTAAATTATTTATATAAAAATACAGATTTACAAATTCCATATAACTTTAATATGGTAGCGATCAATAATCGCCGTCCAACACTTATGACATTACCGAAAATTTTGGATGCTTATATTGGACATCAAAAAGAGGTTATTACGAGACGTTCACAATATGAATTAAGAAAAGCAGAAAATCGTCAACATATTGTAGAAGGTTTAAAGAAGGCATTATCGATTTTAGACCAAGTAATCGAGACAATTCGAGCTTCAAAAGATAAACGTAATGCGAAAGATAATTTAAGTGCAAAATTTGGCTTTACAGAAGCACAAGCAGAAGCAATTGTATCCTTGCAATTATATCGCTTAACGAATACAGACATTACGGCGTTACAAGAAGAAGCAGATGAGCTTAATAAGAAAATTCTAGAGCTACAGTCAATTTTACAAAGTGAAAAAAGATTACTTCAAGTCATTAAAACTGATTTGAAGAGAGTTAAGAAAACATATAGTGATGATCGCCGTGCTATTATTGAAGAACAAATTGAAGAAATTAAAATAGACGTAGAAGTGATGATTCCACAAGAAGATGTCATCGTTACTGTAACGAAAGAAGGATATGTGAAACGTACTGGATGGCGCTCACATAATGCATCAAACGGCAAAGACTTCGGTATGAAAGAGGGTGACATCTTACTTGAACGATTCGATACGAATACGACTGAAACAGTTCTTTTATTCACAAGTAAAGGGAACTATATATATCTTCCAGTATACGAAATGCCAGATATTCGTTGGAAAGATTTAGGTCAGCACGTTGCAAATATCGTTTCACTCGACCGAGATGAAACGATCATTTGGGTAACGGTTGTACCGAACTTTGAGGAAGAAAAACGATTTATCGTATTTGTAACACGAAATGGTATGATAAAGAAAACAGAATTAAATCAATATAAAGTTCAGCGTTATTCAAGGGCATTCGTTGCTGTAAACTTGAAAAAAGGTGATGAAGTTGTCGATATATTTGCGACAGATGGAACGAGTGATATCGTTCTTGCTACACATGGTGCATATGCACTTATTTTCCATGAAGATGAAGTAAGTCCAGTCGGTGTAAGAGCTGCTGGTGTGAAAGCAATTAATTTAAAAGAAGATGACTATGTCGCTTCTGGTAAACCGTTAAATGGTGACAAAGATCAACTTATTCTCGTAACGCAGCGCGGTGCTGTAAAACGTCTAAAAGCATCAGAAATTGAGAAATCAACGAGGGCGAAACGAGGTCTTGTTATTTTCAAAGAGTTAAAACGTAATCCATACCGCATTGTCGGTATTGAAATTGTTCGGGACGATGAATTAGTTTATATGAAGACAGAAAAAAATATTGTAGAAGAGATTGATCCGAAAGCGTATCGAAATAAAGACCGGTATAGTAATGGTAGCCTAGTGCTAGATGTTAATGATACTGGTGAAGTAGTAGAAACGTGGACGAAAAAACGACCGGAGTAAAGTGAAACTATAATCAGTGGGGATTTTGTTCATCCCCACTGATTATTAGTTGAACCAATCGGACTTTAACGGGCAGTTGGTCTCCCATCTAACTCCTTCGCGGTCGGGAGCCTTACTGCCCGTTAAAGCGGGTTAAAAAAAGCATCTTGCTATGAATAGTAGCAAGATGCTTTTTTCTAGGCAATTTATTATGTAAATAATAATAATCTTGTTATAATAACTGAATGAAATCGTTCTCATAAAGTGAAACTTTAATCAATGGGGATTTTCTTTATCCCCACTGATTATTAGTTGAACCAATCGGGCTTTAACGAGCAGTTGACTCCTCACCTAATTTCTTAGCTTTCGCTGGATTTTGAGTTAGGAATCTTACTGCCCGTTAAATCGGGACAAATGGAGGGGCAACATGAAAAAAATAGGTGTAGGGATTGTAGGATTTGGTTTTTCTAGTACGACATTTCATATCCCACTATTACAAACAATAGAAGAATATGATATTCGTGCTGTATTATCCTCAAAAGAAGAGGTAGTAAAAGAAACATTACCAAACGCTAATGTTGTTAGTACAATTGATGAATTGGTGAAGCGAGCTGATGTTGACTTAGTTGTTATTACATCACCTAATACAACTCATTTTCCATATGTAAAAGAAGCAATTTTAAACGGTAAGCATGTTGTTGTAGAAAAACCATTTGTTGTTTCAATTGAAGAAGGGGAAGAGCTTATTTCATTAGCAGAGCAGCATAATGTAATGTTAAGCGTATATCATAATCGTCGTTTTGATAATGATTTCTTAACAATTAAGAAATTGTTAGGAGAAAACAGAGTAGGGAATGTATACGCATATGAATCAAATTTTGATCGTTTCCGTCCACATGTGCGTGATCGATGGAGAGAAAAAAATCTACCAGGTTCCGGTATATTATACGATTTAGGATCGCATTTAATTGACCAAGCGTTATCAATATTTGGGAAACCAGATGCGATAAGTGCAGATGTAATAAAACAACGACCAGGTGCAGAGGTGGATGATTATTTCCACATAGTACTGCATTACGGAGCTAAACGTGTCATTTTACGTAGTAGCAGTTATGTGAAAAAAGCTGGACCGCATTTTATAGTGCATGGAGAGAAAGGTTCTATCGTGAAGTACGGTATGGATTCGCAGGAAGAGCAATTAAAAAATGGAATGAAGCCAGGTGATAATGGTTATGGAGTAGACGATGAAGAGAATTTTGCTACTTTAGAAACAGAAGAAAGCTTAGAGCGCATTCCAACAGAAGTCGGTTGTTATGACAATTATTATAAAGGTGTACGAGATAGTATATTAAATGGTGAGAAACTACCTGTAACAGCAAAAGAAGGCTTAGATGTTATTAAACTGATTCAATTAGCGATTGAAAGCAGTGAAAAGGGTAGAGTCATTTCTATAAAATAAAAAAGACACGAAATTCGTGTCTTTTATATTAGGAATATGTGAATATGATTAATTATTTAGTTTAGTCGTTTATCATACATTAATTGGATTTGTATGCCATAAGGATCTTCAATAATACCATATGCTTCACTAAATATATTTTTTTCTAGGGGAGAGATTATTTTCACATGTTTATCGGAAATTAAATTATTATAAAACCTTTGTATTTCTTCTAAATTAGCGCTTTGAATGCAAAGTGACATGTTATTTCCAACGTTATAACGTTCATTAGGCTTCATTGTATCTTCTGCTATCATTAGCTTTGTATTCCCAATTTGTAAAACAGAGTGAGCAATATGATCTTTATTTTCACTTTTAATTTTAAAAGAACTATCTCTTTTCGCCAGTTCTTCATACGTAACAACCATTAACTTTTTGGCTTCTAAATGACGTGTATAAAAGTTAATCGCCTCCTTTGCTTGCCCATTCATTGAAAGAAAAATAGCTATTTCTAATGTCATAAATATATAACTCCTTTATTAGTTGATAATTATAATATAGATTAAAAGGGTTTCAATACATGACACCTTTTTGGGAGGGAAATATGAAAAAAACGGAACGAATAAATGATATGCTTATTTTCTTAAATAATAAAAGATATTTTAATTTAAAAGATTTAATGGTTAGATATGATATTTCTAAAAGTACCGCTTTGCGAGATATTCAATCATTGGAAGAAATAGGTGTACCCATATATTCTGAATTGGGTAGAAATGGAAGTTATAAAATTATAGAAAATAGTGTTTTATCGCCAATTTATTTTAGTGTGGATGAAATGTATGCCTTATATTTTTCAATTCTTACGCTAAATGGATACAAGACAAAACCATTTAATGTAGAAAGTATTGCGCTTGAAAATAAATTTAAACATGTATTACCTGATAATGTGAGTAAAAATATTTCAATTATGGAACGAACGCTTTCCTTTGAAGTAACAAATCATAGTAATTTTAGTCCGTTCTTAAAAGAAATTTTACAGGGGATTTTTGCTGAGCGAGTTTATCATTTAACATATTTAAAAAAAGGTGAGGAGAAAGCATTGGTTGCCCAATTTATTCGAATAGAATCTAAATTTGGCCAGTGGTATGCTAAAATCTTTAATTTTGAGACGAATAATGTTCAAATAATTAGATGTGATAAAATTCTTTCTATTGTGGAAACGAGCAATATTAATCCAAAAAATCTTGAAGAATTATTAAGTTATCTTACTACTTTTCACAGAAAGCCGGATGCAATTAATTTTAGCGTCATTGTTAATCAAAAAGGAAAAGACATTTTTGATAAAGAGAATTACCCTTCCATGAGGATGCAAAAGGAAAATGAAAATTACATTATAACAGGCTATTTTAACAAGCAAGAATTTGATTTTATTTCAAATTATTTTCTGAATTTCGGTGAAACGATTATTTCAATTCAGCCTGTTATGCTAAAAGAGTTAATCTATAATAAGGTGTTATCTATAAAGAAGCATTTAACTTCTTTAAGATAAAGTTAGTTTTAGACATTTTTTGATATGAAAAAGCCCTTGCGATTTAAATATCCAAAGGGCTTTTTGGTAATTCTATTTGTTCTTTAGAAAAATTATTTTTCTGGGACGGAGAGTCCATAAAAGAACATCGTAACGATATCTTGTATATGTTTTTCACGATCTCCTTCAAGAAGTTGTGCTCCAAATTCATCACCTAATTTTGTAAACATTTGAATGTAAAGTAACATCATTTCTTTAGTAAGGTGAGGATTAATTTCGTTTTTGCGCTGCGCTCGTTCTAATATTTCTAAATACCAGGGCAGGATTTTTTCATTTTGATAACTATAAATAAACTTCCGGAGTTCTTCGTCCCTTTGCATCATTTGTAGTAACATATCAGGTTGAAATAGCCCGCCAGTATTCATTTTTCTTACAATCATTTTTTGCATCATATCATGAAAAGGTAATTTTTCTTCTGCAAGCTCTTTATAATATTGAAATTCAGATATGATAAATTCTTGTATAAGCTCCCTAAATAACGCATCTTTACTTCCGAAATGATTATAAATTGTAACTTGAGAAACGTTCGCTTCTTTTGCAATATGTTCTATTTTCACTTCATTAAATCCACGTTCTGAAAATAATACGAATGCTGCTTCTTTAATGGCACGTTTTTTCTTTTCTTTTACTCTTTCAAATCCGTTCAATGCAATCACCTCACTTAAAATATACAAGAAAAAATAATGGAAAACAATAATTTTGAAATATGGACTAATAAATATTTCAAAAAGTTGTTGCGAATATGAAAGATGAGGAGTACAATGATTTTGAAATATCACATATTAAATATTTCAAAAAATGAGGTGGAATTATGATTTCAGTTCAGGATGTCACAAAACAGTTTTCGAATGGAAAAGGTTTGTTTCATATTACATTTGATGTAAAAGAGGGAGAAGTATTTGGTTATTTAGGACCGAATGGTGCCGGGAAATCAACGACGATTCGTAATTTAATGGGATTTATAAAACCGACAGCTGGTAAAGCGACAATTTTTGGATTAGATTGTTGGAATGAAGCAGCGAAAATTCAAAGGGAAGTTGGTTATCTACCGGGTGAAATTTCTTTTATTGAAGGAATGAACGGATTAGAGTTTTTAAAATTAATGCAAGGAATGCGTGGATTAAAGGATACGAAAAGACGAGATGAACTGATAGATCGTCTGCAATTTGATGTGAAAACACCGATTCGCAAAATGTCTAAAGGAATGAAGCAAAAAGTGGGGATAGTTGCTGCATTTATGCACGATCCAGAGGTGTTAATTTTAGATGAACCAACATCTGGACTTGATCCACTTATGCAGCAAGTATTTATAGAATTAATATTAGAGGAAAAGCAAAGAGGAAAAACAATCCTAATGTCATCACATATTTTCACTGAAATTGAGCGTACGTGTGATCGAGTAGCGATTATTAAAGATGGTCGACTCGTAACGGTTGAAAATATTCACGATTTACAAAGTATGAGACGACAGGTAATAGATGTAACCGTATCATCGCAAGAAGAGATTGAATCTCTTACAAAGTGTAATTTGCAATTTGAAGTGGTAAAAGGTAGAGAGGCATCTATCATTGTACAAGGAAACTATCAAACTGTTTTACAAACAATTTCAAACTATAATGTAACGGCACTTCAAACGAGAGCGATGGATTTAGAACATTTATTTATGCATTATTACGATAAGAAAGAAGGGGTAACGCATGAATAAGCAATTATTTTTAGCTAGTTTGAAAGAAACACAAAAAAATATTTTGAGTTATGCGTTTGGTGCGGCTTTATATTTGTGGTTATTAATTTGGATATTCCCGTCAATGGTATCAGCGAAAGGGCTAAATGAACTAATAGCTGCCATGCCTGATAGTGTGAAAAAAATCGTTGGTATGGAAAGTCCGATTCAAAACGTAATGGATTTTTTAGCTGGTGAATACTATAGTCTATTGTTTATTATCATTTTAACAATTTTTTGTGTAACAGTTGCAACACATTTAATTGCTCGTCATGTAGATAAAGGAGCAATGGCATACTTGTTAGCAACACCTGTATCTAGAGTGGAAATTGCTATTACACAAGCTGCTGTTCTCATATTGGGACTTCTGATTATTGTATCTGTTACGTATGTAGCTGGGTTAGTAGGTGCAGAATGGTTTTTACAAGATAATAACTTAAATAAAGAATTATTTTTGAAGATAAATGTAGTCGGAGGGCTCATATTTTTAGTCGTTAGTGCGTATTCATTTTTCTTTTCTTGTATATGTAATGACGAAAGAAAGGCACTAAGTTATTCAGCGAGTTTAACTATCTTATTTTTCGTATTGGATATGGTAGGTAAATTAAGTGATAAGTTAGAGTGGATGAGAAGTCTATCATTATTCACGCTGTTTCATCCGAAAGAAATTGCTGAAGGAACGTATAATATATGGCCGGTAAGTATAGGTTTAACTGCTGGAGCACTTTGTATTTTCATAGTAGCAATTGTAGTTTTTAAGAAGAGGGATTTACCGTTGTAAAGTAGAAAGTCCACTGAGAAAGTGGGCTTTTTTTATTTGTAAATTAAATCTAGTATGTTTATTACATAACACTTATAAAGGATATTTGTCTTTTTATTTACAAAAATATTCAAAAAAATGAACCTTTTCCTAGGTTCCTACGTCTAATACATGTAAAGTTAAATTTGAAGTGAGGATGAAACAGGAGGAGCAATTGTGAAAGTAATCCCTTTATATAAAATGATTATAAAAGAAGAAACCGATGTTTCTTTAGCGAAAAAAGGCGATCATGAAGCCTTTATAACGCTTATACATACAGAAAAAGTGAAGATGTATCGAATAGCAAAGGCGATGTTACGTGATGAGACAAATATAGAGGACGCGATACAGACAACAATTTTAAAAGCTTATGAAAATATAAAAAAACTAAAAAAAGAAGAGTTTTTTCAAACTTGGTTAATTCGAATTTTAATGAATGAGTGTAACAATATTATTAGAGCGTATAAAAATGTAATTGTGACAGAAGAGAATGATTACAATATGAGTGCGTGTGATCAGTATGAAGATATAGATTTGTATAATGCGATTCAATCGTTACATGAAGAATTAAGAGCTGTTACGGTGCTTTATTACTATGAAGATATGAATCAAGATAGTATTGCGAAGCTGTTAGAAATACCGAAAGGAACAGTGAAATCAAGATTATCGCGTGCGAGGGAACAACTACAAAAACGATTAAAGATGGAATAGGGGGTGTAAAGGGTGGATAGTGAAAAATTATTTGATGAGAAATTAAAAAAGAGAATAAAAAATGAAAATGTTATAGTACCTCCAGAGTTAAATGAGAAGATTAATGGTACACTACATAATCTTCAGGTAAAAAAGAAGAGTTACAAAATCCATATGATGATAATTAGTGCAGCGGTTTGTATACTTTCAGTGGTATCTATGTCTGAGTTTTCTATACAAAGTTTCGCGCAAAACGGTGGAGTGTTTGAATATGTAAAGAAAAAAGCGTTTTCTGATTATGAAAATGAAGAAGAAATAAAATCAAATGTACATTATCCAGATAAAGAAAAGATTCATCAAAAGATGCTAGATTCTATTGATTATTTTAAAAATAGTTCAGGACAATTTGAGGAATATTCTAGCTCATCAAGAATTGCTACAACATATAAGTATGCAATTGATACGGAAAAACAAAGAGGTATCTCTTCGAAAGAAGATAAACTAGCGAAAAAACGAACAATTATATATAACGAGGGCAAGAAAAAAGAGTTTGATGATGAGAAGTATACCTATAAAGAGACAAAATGGAACCCGAAAGAAAGAAACAATGAATTATTAAAGTTAAATCCTACGGAAAGGTTATTGAGAAAATCAGGTGAAAAAAAGCGATATGATGATGAATATGTAGGACTAGCGAAATATAGTATTCAATCAGAATTCGCAGATTTGTTAATTCGATATAAAGATTGGAATTATAAAGAAACGAAATATCTTGGATTAGATTGTTACAAAATTGAAGGAGTCATCAATATAGAGATGCCTGTTAGCACCTCTGAAGATTTAAGAGGGAAATTCGAAATGGTTGTGGAGAAAAATACAGGGATTATGTTGAAATTTCTTAGTTTTCAAGAAGGCTTGATTCAATATTCACTTACGACAGAATGGATACAAATAGATAAGGGATTGAAAGAAAGTATGTTTCAAAAGGATAGCGCTAAATATGAAAAACATATTGGATGAATAGAAACAGGAGGAGAGTAAATGGGGAATCATTCATCTTTAAGAGAAGAGAAAAATAAGCAAAAATATAAAAAGAAAACGATAATAAGTTTACTACTAGCGGTATTGCTATTTGGTGGAATTGGCTATGGAGCCTATGTATATATGAAAACTTCTAGTCTCGTACAAAAATCTAATTTGAATTTAGCACGAGGTGAAAAATCCAATTTACGTGAGAAATCTGTAAAGCCAATTGCAAATCATGTTTCACTTTTAATTATGGGAATTGATGAAAATCAAGAACGACAAAAGGAGTATAATGGTGCATTTCATACAGATGCATTATTGTTAGCGACTTTTAATAAAGACGATAAAACAGTGAAATTAACGAGCATACCGCGTGATACATATACATACGTTCCAGTTGAAAAGAAAAAAGATAAAATAACCCATGCATATGGAAGTGGTTTCGTTAAAAATGGTAAAGATGGAGGACCGCAAGCTTCTGTGGAAGCGGTAGAAAAATTGTTACAGGTGCCCGTTGATTATTTTGTGAAATTTAATTTTGGTTCCTTTACTAAAATTGTTGATGGGTTAGATGGTATTGAAGTAGATGTCCCAGTTGAATTTACGGAGCAAAATAGTAAAGATGAACCTGATGCGATTCATTTGAAAAAAGGATTGCAAAAATTAAATGGGGAAGAAGCACTTGCACTAGCAAGAACGCGCCATATTGATAGTGATGCGATGAGAGGGCAGAGGCAACAACTTGTTATTGAATCGATTTTAAGTAAATTAAAAAGTGTAGGATCGATTACGAAGCTAGAAAAAATAGTTGAGGCAGTTGACGACGATTTTAAAACAAACTTAGTAATGGATGATATTTTATCTTTTTATAAATACGGTTTAAACGGTTCAGTTGAAAAAATACAACTAGCTGGTGATGATTTATATTTACCTAATGGTCCAAATGGGCAACGTGTATATTATTATAATCCTAATAAAAAAGATTTGCAGAGTTTGAGTAATACTCTTAGAACACATCTAGGGTTAAGTGAAAAGCAAATTGAGGAGAATTAAAGCAGACGTAATGTCTGCTTTTTATTGTGTATAATAGTATGTCATTTATTTTTAAATGTTATATACTATTTTCAAATTAAAGATAATAGTGTAACATAAAATTGTGGTTTAAGTTAAATAGCAAGGGGGCTATCACATAGAATAAATGTTATTGCTTAAAATAGTTTGGGAGAAATGAAAATACAGGGGAGTAGCAAAAATGAGAATTGCAAAGAATTTAACATTCCAAGTTATTGTGGCCATTATTTGTGGTATTGCAGTAGGGGCAATTTGGCCGAGTGTTGGACAACAAATGAAGCCAATTGGTGAAACATTCATCAATATGATTAAAATGGTTATTGCACCGATTATCTTTTTAACAATTGTGCTCGGTATTGCAAGTATGGGAAGTATGAAAAAGGTAGGCCGTGTTGGTGGGAAGGCACTATTATATTTTGAAATTGTTACAACAGCGGCTTTAATTATTGGTATCATCGTAGCGAATGTTGTGCGTCCCGGAGACGGATTAGATCCCTCAAAACTAAAGGGCGGAGATGTTTCGCAATATGTACAAAGCGGACAAGAAATGAAATGGATGGATTTCTTTTTACATATCGTGCCGTCTAACATGTTTGAAGCATTCGCCAAAGGTGATATTTTACAAGTTCTGTTCTTCTCCATTTTATTCGGCGCAGGGTTAACGATGTTAGGGAAAAATGGACAACCGGTTATTGACTTTTTTGAAAGATTATCGAAAGTATTTTTTAACATTTTATCAATTGTAATGAAATTAGCACCGGTTGGAGCATTCGGTGGGATGGCATTTACAATTGGGAAGTATGGTTTAAGCACGCTCATACCACTTGGCAAATTAATGATTTGTGTATATGCGACAATGGCATTATTTGTTTTTATTGTTTTAAATTTTATTTGTAAACTGTACAAATTTAGTTTGTGGAAATATTTAGCTCACATTAAAGAAGAATTACTCATTGTTCTCGGGACATCGTCATCAGAATCAGTACTGCCGCGAATGATGACAAAGATGGAAGACTTGGGGTGTTCGAAGCCAGTAGTAGGTTTAGTCATTCCGACAGGATACTCATTTAATTTAGATGGAACGACAATTTATTTATCGATGGCTACTATATTTTTAGCTCAAGTCTTTCATGTCGATCTTTCACTAGGTCAACAATTAACTATAATAGCTATTTTATTAGTTACATCTAAAGGTGCAGCAGCAGTAACTGGTGGAGGTTTTATTGTGCTAGCATCTACTTTATCTGCAATGAATGTTATCCCATTAGAAGGTTTAGCGCTATTACTTGGTGTAGATCGTTTCATGTCAGAAGCACGTGCTATCGTTAATTTAATTGGTAACGGTATTGCAACTGTAGTTGTTGCAAAAAGTGAAAATGAATTTGATGATGAGAAGTATACGAAAGTAATAGAGGAAATGAAAAGAGAAAAAATAGCCGGGTAAAAAGTCAGTTTTGCTGACTTTTTTTATTTTTGTAGGAAAGGAGTTTCTAAAAATATACATTATTTATTAACAAGAGCTCATAGATATTTAATGTGTAAATATGATAAATACCATTAAAGTGGTACATTTATATGAAAGAGAAATAGAATTTGAAGATCATATGGAATTTTTATGAATATTACTGTAAGAAAATAATTTTTTAAAAATTTTCAATAATAATACTTTACAAATTTTAAAAAATTAGTAGAATAAGAAGTAGTAAGAATCGTCTGATAAATATATAGAGAAAAACAGAATTATCAGAAAATTGTTGAATAGCTATCGTTTAGAATTAGGGAGGGTACAGAAAATGAAAAAGAAACAAATGAAAAAACTAACAGCAGTTGTAGCACCGGTTTTAGCAATGAGCATGGCGTTAACAGCATGTTCTACATCAGGTGGAGATAAGAAGACAAGCACAAATTCTAGCTCTGGTGGAGATAGTAAGTCAGGGGAAAAATTAGCAACGAAACAAGTGCTGAATCGAACAGTAACACAAGAAATTCCAACTATGGATTCTTCTAAATCAACTGATACAGTATCTTCACAAATGCTTGGTAATACGATGGAGGGTTTATATCGTCTTGATAAAGACAATAAGCCAATTCCAGCAGCGGCAGAATCTAGTACGAAAAGTGAAGATGGTAAAAAATATACGTTCAAACTACGTAAAGATGCAAAATGGTCAAATGGAGATCCAGTAACTGCAAAGGATTTCGTATATGCTTGGCAACGTCTGTTAGATCCAAAAACGGCTGCTGAGTATGCATTTATTGCATTCCCGATTAAAAATGCAGAAGTAGTAAATAAAGGAGAAAAACCTGTAACTGAATTAGGTGTGAAGGCGGTAGATGATCTTACACTTGAAGTTGAGTTAGAGCAAGCGGTACCGTACTTCTTAAATTTAGTAGCATTCCCATCATATTATCCATTAAACGAAAAGTTCGTTAAAGAAAAGGGCGAGAAGTTCGGTTTAGAGGCTGATACAACTGTCTATAACGGACCGTTCGTTCTTAAAGATTGGAAGCATGAACAAGGATGGCAATTAAAGAAAAATGATCAATATTGGGATAAAAAGACTGTAAAACTTGAAGAAGTTAACTTTAGTGTTGTTAAAGAGGCTGCAACTTTAGTCAATCTATATGATAGCGGTCAAGTTGACTTTGCTTTATTAAATGGAGAGTTCGTTGATAAATATAGAAGCAAGAAAGATGAATTTGGCACATATTCACAAGTGAGTACGTATTTCATTCGTATGAACCAAAAACGTGATGGACAAGACACGCCATTAAAGAGCAAAAAATTACGTGAAGCAATTGCGCTATCAATTGATAAAAAGAATTTAGCAAATGTAATTTTAAATGATGGATCAAAAGAAGCTGACTTCTTAGTACCAAAAGGATTAGCAACGGGACCAGACGGTAAAGATTTCCAAGAAACATTTAAAAACGGTTTGAAACCAAATCCTAAAAAAGCTGCTGCAGCTTGGGAAGAAGCGAAAAAAGAACTTGGAAAAGATCAAGTTACAATCGAATTCTTAAACTACGATACTGGTAATGCGAAAAAAGTTGGCGAATATATTAAAGATCAGATTGAGAAAAACTTAAAAGGTGTAACAGTTAATATTAAACTTCAACCATTTAAGCAAAAACTAAAATTAGAAACTGAACAACAATATGATATTTCGTATGGCGGATGGAATCCGGATTATGCAGATCCAATGACGTTCTTAGATATGTTTGAGACTGGACATTCACATAACCAAATGAGCTTCTCTGACCCTAAATATGACGGCATGGTGAAAAAAGCTGGGACGGAATTAATGAGTGATGCGAAAAAACGTTGGGAAGAGTTAGGAAAAGCTGAAAAAACATTACTTGAAGAAGATGTAGCGATTGTACCTTTATACCAACGTGGAGATTCTTATGTTTTACAACCAAATGTAAAAGGTGTAGTAAAACACAATATCAGTCCAGAATTCAGCTTTAAGTGGGCATATGTAACTGAAAAATAATAGAGTTGAAAAAGCATTTAAAAGTGGCTTAGCTACTTTTAAATGCTTTTTTTGTGAGCTTAAAATACTAATTTTTAGTATGGTTAAATAGAGGAGAATAAGGTGTATAGTATGTACATATAGTAGATGGGAGATAAATCCTACTAAAAAAATCAGAATATTTAAAATAAAAATATTTGCAATTAGGGAAAAAAGAGTAGAATGACATTAGTTGTAATCTTCTAAAAAAAGTCTTTAGTAAGGGGTCTCTCAAGGGTTGGTAATGTACATATAATTAGGGAGGGTACAAAAATGAAGAGAAAAAAATGAAAAAGTTAACGGCAGTTGTAATACCAGTTTTAGCGATGAGTGTTGCATTGACAGCATGTTCTGGATCAGGTGGGGAAAAGAAAACGACTACTACATCAAATAGTGGGGAAGAAAAAAATCTGATATTAAATATGCAGCGAAACAAGTATTAAATCGTACGGAAAACCAAGAAATTCCGACGATGGATACTTCTAAATCTACTGATACATTAGGTGCGCAAATTTTAGGGAACACGATGGAAGGCCTATATCGCCTTGATAAAGATAATAAGCCAATTCCAGCAGCGGCAGAGTCTAGTACGAAAAGCGAGGATGGCAAAAAATATACATTTAAACTACGTAAAGATGCAAAATGGTCAAACGGTGATCCTGTAACAGCGAAAGATTTCGTATATGGATAGCAACGCTTACTTGATAAAAATACAGCGGCAGAATATGCGTTTATCGCTTTCTATATTAAAAATGCAGAAGCAATTAATAAAGGTGAAAAACCTCTAACAGATTTAGGAGCAAAAGCGGTAGATGATTATACACTAGAAGTAGAATTAGAAAAGCCAGTACCGTATTTCTTGAATTTAATGGCATTCCCATCGTACTATCCTTTAAATGAAAAGTTCGTAAAAGAAAAAGGAGATAAGTTCGGTTTAGAAGCAGATACAACGTTGTATAACGGACCGTTCGTTATGTCTTCATGGAAACATGAACAAGGTTGGCAGCTAAAGAAAAATGATAAGTACTGGGATAAAAAGACTGTGAAATTAGAAGAAATTAACTATAGTGTAGTAAAAGAGGTTGCAACGAAAGTAAACTTATATGATACAGGATCAATTGATTTTACATTACTATCAGGAGAGTTTGTAGATAAATATAAATCGAACAAAGAAGAATATGGTGAGTATGCGGAATCAAGTACATTCTTCTTACGTTTAAATCAAAAACGTAACGGAAAAGATACGCCTTTAAAGAGCAAAAAACTTCGTGAAGCAATTGCATTATCAGTTGATAAAAAAGGCTTAGCGAACGTTATTTTAAATAACGGTTCAAAAGCAACAGATCAATTAGTACCAAAAGGGCTTGCGACAGGGCCTTATGGTGAAAATTACCAAGATGCATTTAAAAATGGTCTAAAATATGATCCGAAAAAAGGTGCAGCAGCTTGGGAAGCAGCGAAAAAAGAACTTGGAAAAGATCAAGTTACAATTGAATTGCTAAGCTATGATGATGGAACTGCGAAAAAGATTGCTGACTATGTAAAAGATCAAATTGAGAAAAATTTAAAAGGTGCAACAATTAATACGAAAATTCAGCCGTTCAAACAAAAATTAAAATTAGAAACTGCGCAAGATTATGAAATTCCTTATGCAGGTTGGAGTCCAGACTATGCGGATCCAATGACATTTATTGATATGTTTGAATCGAAGAGCCCGTACAACCAAATGAGTTATTCAAATCCAAAATACGATGAAATGGTAGGAAAAGCAGGTAATGAATTAATGAGTGATGCGAAAAAACGCTGGGAAACGTTAGGGAAAGCTGAGAAATTATTCCTTGAAGAAGATGCAGGGTTAGTTCCTTTATATCAAACAGGAAGATCGTACGTAATGAAACCGAATGTAAAAGGAATTGTGAAACATAACATCAGTTCAGAATATAGCTTTAAGTGGGCGTATGTAACTGAGGATGGCGGAAAAAATAAAGTGAAATGCTTTTTAGTATGTATAAGGGAATAAATCTCGTTAGCCTATTGAGAATCGGATAGGTAATAAAGAAGGTTCTATCCGAGGAAATTAGAGAGGTCAGTAAGTAGTAAGAAAGATGAATGATAGTAAGAGACCTCATGCTAATAAGAAAAATATAGAACGTAGTAATAGAGTGGAATAAGGGAATGGATGTTTACATATAGTAGACGGGGGATAATTCATATAGTAGTTAAAACAACAAGTTACTATCATAAAAAAATAAATTTTTAGAAATTTACAAAAATACTTTACAAAACTAGAAAAAACAGTAGAATATTAATTAATAAGAATTTTCTGATAACGAAAGTTAGTAGGGAATCTCTAAATGTTAATAGCGTACATATAATTGGGGAGGGTACAAAAATGAAGAGAAAAAAGATGAAAAAATTAACAGCGGTAGTAGCACCAGTTCTAGTAATGAGTATGGCATTAACAGCTTGCTCTGGATCTGGGGAAAAAGATAAAGCAAGCACAACACCAAAAAGCGGTGAAAAAGAAGGCGGAAAGCTAGCGGCGAAGCAAGTGCTTAATTTAACAGAGTCTCAAGAGATTCCATCTATGGACTCTGCTAAAGCGACAGACCAAGTATCGTTTCTCGCTTTAAACAACGTAATGGAAGGTTTGTATAGACTTGATAAAGATAATAAAGCAACACCAGGGGTTGCTGAATCATATAAAAAGAGTGATGACGGTAAAAAATATACATTTACATTAAATAAAAATGCAAAATGGTCAAATGGAGAGTCTGTAACAGCAAAAGATTTCGTGTTTGCTTGGAAACGTGCGATAGATAAAAATACAGCAGCAGAATATGCATACATTATGTTTGATTTAAAAAATGCACAAGCGATTAATGAAGGAAAAGCTGAACTAGATACGTTAGGAGTAAAAGCTGTAGATGACTATACGTTAGAAGTAGAATTAGAAAATCCAGTTCCTTACTTTGTAGAATTAACTTCATTTGGAACATTTTATCCATTAAACGAGAAGTTTGTAAAAGAAAAAGGAGAAAAGTACGGTTTAGAAGCAGATACAACGTTATACAACGGACCATTTACATTAACAGACTGGAAACATGAAGAAGGTTGGAAGTTAAAGAAAAATGCACAATACTGGGATAATAAAACAGTTAAGTTGGAAGAAATTAACTTTAATGTGGTAAAAGATAGCGGTACACGTGTCAATTTATATGAAAGTGGACAAATTGATCGCTCAGGACTTACATCTGAATTTGTTGACAAATATAAATCAAGCCCCGATTTCTTTACACAAAAAACACCGTCAACGTACTTCTTACGCTTAAACCAAAAACGTGGTGGGCAAGATACAGTGCTAAAGAGCAAAGATTTACGTTTAGCGATTGCAAAAGCGTATGATAAAAAAGGCTTAACGAATGTAATTTTAAATGATGGTTCTACACCTGCAGATTACTTAGTACCAAAAGAATTTGCTAAGAGCCCAGATGGAAAAGACTTCCGTAAAGAAAATGGAGATATTTTAAAAACAGATGTGAAAAAGGCAAAAGAGCATTGGGAAAAAGCGAAAAAAGAACTTGGAAAAGATGCAATTACAGTAGAACTATTAAACTATGATGGTGATGGTGCGAAAAAAGTAGGAGAATTCTTAAAAGGAGAACTTGAGAAAAACTTACCAGGCTTAACAGTGAATTTGAAAAACCAGCCATTTAAACAAAAGTTAAAATTAGAATCAGATCTAGATTATGATTTATCTTACGCTGGTTGGGGCCCTGACTACTTAGATCCAATGACATTCATTGATATGTTCGTTACAAATGGTCCTCATAACCAAACAGGATATTCAAATCCTAAATATGATGAAATTGTGCAAAAAGGTAAAGGCGAGCTATTAACGAAAACGAAAGATCGTTGGGATAGCTTACTGAAAGCGGAGAAAATGTTACTGGAAGATGCAGCAATTGCACCATTATATCAACGTGGTGATGCTATCGTTCAAAGACCTAAAGTAAAAGGTATCGTTCATCATCCAGTTGGTGGAGACTATAGCTATAAATGGGCATATATTACAGAGGATAAGTAAGATGAGGGGCGTACAATACGCCCCTTTTTCTATGCACTTTTCTTCCGTCCTCGAATATATAAAATAAAAAAGGGAGAATCCCATGAAACGAAACACATACATCGATTTCCTAGCTTATTACGGAATAGGAAGTGCTCATCCTGGCGGGTTTACGTTAACAAAACAATTGCTAGCACAACTGCCTTTTAGACATGGATCGAATGTTCTTGAGATAGGTTGTGGAACAGGGAAAACAGCGGCGTATATGACAAGGGAACTTGGTTATAAAGTAACAACGGTTGAAAAGAATAAAATTATGATTCAAAAGGCAAAAGATAGATGGTTGTTTGAAGGATTAGATATACAATTAATTGAAGGAAATGTAGAGCAATTACCTTGTTTGAATAACTCATTTGATTTCGTACTTGGAGAATCAATCATCGCTTTTACAGAGAAAGAAAGAGCTATCTCGGAGTGTTACCGTGTATTACAGCAGGACGGTAAGCTTGTTGTTATTGAAATGATTATTGATAGGCACATTGATAAGGGGGAGGAAGAAAAAATAGCTCAATTATATGGCATGAAAGAACTATTAACTGAGAATGAATGGGTACAATTATTTCAGAAAGCAAATTTTAAAAGAATTACAATTGCTGGCGGTGGTACAATTGCAGAAACGATCTCTAGCTATGTAGAAGAGCCGGAATGGAATGTATCCTCACATATTCCAAATGAGTTATATGAGGCATGGGTACAGCATGAAAATGTACGGC
Source organism: Bacillus sp. CH_48 (assembly GCF_038008465.1). Taxonomy (NCBI): domain Bacteria; kingdom Bacillati; phylum Bacillota; class Bacilli; order Caryophanales; family Bacillaceae; genus Bacillus; species Bacillus sp. CH_48. Next base: position 3,373,048 of record NZ_JBBOZF010000001.1, read on the forward strand.
TTATGTACCAACATATTTTAGGGCATCGTATTTTTATATGTGAAAAATAAAGAAAAAGAGTTGGCTAAAGGTAGTCAACTCTTTACTATGTTAAATGAAAAATAATGCAGCTAATGCAATTCCGAAGATGAAACCAAATCCGAGTTCAACACCCCAGCCACAACCGCCGCCACCCCAGCCGCCGCAACCACAACTACTACAACCACGCCCACCACAGCCGCAGCTGCTGAATCCACCACCGCCACCGCATCCAAATCCGCAACTATCACATCTGCTAAGGCCGCCGCAAAGGTCACAACCACCGTATGCATAAGCGTCGTAGTATCCGAATCCTGAATCAAAAGATGAGCGCTGTTGCACCGGTTCGATCCATACAGAGCTTTGTGTCACATCGATTATTTTACCTAAATGTATACGGCCATCACGGTCTTCAATCCGAACAACTTTTCCGAAGTAACGTCGGCATGTATCATAACATTTTTGTCTATGCATGTTCTTTCCTCCTTCCGCATTACAGTAATACGATATGTAAGGGGGACAAGTGCGGCTTGTACGAATGTCCTATCTATCATAATTGTTATAGGAAAGGGGAAATATAAGAAGAGGATATATAAGGAGGAAAAGGCATGAAATCTACAGATCAGTTTCAGACATACGAAGTACCGTGGGAAGAATTTATTGAAGCGTTGCGAGAGGAAATGAAGAAGCAAGTAGGAGCAGATATTATTGATACAGTAGTTTGCAATTTAGAAGATGGTTTTGAAGTGTATACATATGTGCAGGGGGATTTAGATTTTGAATATAAGGAAGGGCTTGAGAGAAAATATGGAAGTGATGCGAAGATACCTAATGTGTTAACGATAATGTTATTAGCTAGTATTTATAATACAAGTGAAGCGAATATACGCTTGCATGCGGATAATAAAGAGAATCCGATTGTTGAAGTGTATGTAAAGCAATGAAACACGCTGTGAAAAGCGTGTTTTTTATTTGTATGATAAAATGTTAGAAAATTGAGAAATGAGGTGGGGGATTGGGAATTAAACATCTTAATTTAACAGTTACAGATGTAACAGCATCTAGAGAGTTTTTAGAGAGGTATTTTGGTTTAATTTGTAGTGGAACAAGGGGGAATGCCTTTGCAGTTATGCGTGATAATGATGGATTTATACTAACTTTAATGAAAGGAAAAGAAGTTCAGTATCCAAAAACATTTCATGTAGGATTTCCACAAGAAAGTGAAGAACAAGTAGATAAGATAAATCAAAGATTGAAGGAAGATGGATTTTTGGTCGAGCCTCCTAAGCAAGCCCATGCGTATACGTTTTACGTTGAAGCACCCGGTGGATTTAAAATAGAAGTGATGTGTTAAGTTAAAAATCAAACTTTTTGTTATGTGTTTTTAAAATAAAAAGTAGGAAAAGTCTGTTTTAAGCGTGGAGCTTAAACAGGCTTTTTTACTTATATAATTGGATAGAGAATGCTAGAAGGAATATTACCAAGTGTATAATCTGTTTACATAATAAAGTTATGGTGGGTTAGTTGTCCTAAAATACAAGTCATATATCTTGTTTCCTCTCATAAATTTAAACATAGGAATTTGTCTACAAAGGTGGCGAAGCCTCATCATGAAAATCCGAATTTGTGCCACGTTCATGTTGTTTCTATTTATATGTTTACCTTTATCAGCTTTTGCAAAAGGAGAGGAGGCAAAGGAAAGGGTCGTTTCACTTGTATATGACGATTCGGGCAGCATGAGAAATAACGATCGCTGGAAATATGCCAATTATGCTTTGCAAAGTTTAGTTGCGCTATTAGATGAAAAAGATAAATTTTCTTACGTTCCAATGAGTAAGCCGAATGATCCATTAAACATTTCGTTAACGAAGGATAAAAGGCAAACAGAAATTGAGGGAATTGGAGCGTGGAAAACGTATTTAAATACTCCATTTAGCGCGGTAGAAACGGCGATGCAATCTATAAAAAAGGAAGCAGATATAGATGGAAAACGTGAATTTTGGCTTATTGTATTAACTGACGGGGCATTTAATGATTTAGAGAAAGATAAGGTTGGCGGAAAAGAACAAATTTTGCAGAAATTAGCCCAGTTTAAGAAAGAAATGGATGCAAAAAAGATATCGTTACACCCAGTCTTAATTACGATGGAAGAAGATTTAGGACAACAAGAAAAAGAACAATTAAACACGTTCAAAGAAATATGGAAGAAAGAGATAAATGGTGTTACTATGCCGTCAAGCGGAGAAGATGGCATTGTAAAAAGTGTAAATCAAGTGGCAGCATTAGTTGCAAATCGTGATCCATTCTCCTCTGTTGAATCGATTGTAAAAACGAAAGTAGTGGGGAAAAGAGTAGAGATTACAACACCGTTTCCATTAAAGCGTATGACGCTTGTACGACAATCGCCTTCTCTGCCCGATTATCAGGTCACACAAATTTCTAAACCATTACAATTACAATCTTCTTTTTCCATACATGCACCAGGAGAAGCAAAATTGTTCGGAAATATAGTTCATATAAGTACGGAAAATCAGGAAGTTATTAAACCAGGAACTTATACGATAGAAGTGGACCAGGACATTGAGAAAGAAGGACTACAAGTACTAGTTGAACCAGCGCTTAATTATACGGTTTCTACTTATGACAAAGATGATAGTAGTCAAAAAAATGTAGAGGAAATGCACGAAGGGGTTACTGCTGTTATTGAAGCGAAGCCTACGGAGTTGCCAGTTCAGTCTTCTTACTTTCAGGCAGAAGTAGAAATAGACGGAAAACAATATCCGATGAAGTGGGACGATAAAAGGCATGTGTTTTATTACGAAACTAAGCTTGGTAAAGGGTTAGTACGCGGGAAAGTTCATATGAATATAAAGGGGTTTTATAGACAGACGAAAGAATTTAAAATTGAAACAGCTGAGAAACCAAAATTATCACTTCAAACTGTTACAAAAGATTATGAAGAAAAAGTGACAAATTTAGAGAATAGTAAACCATTTGTTTTGCAGCCACAGTTAGATGGTAAGCCGATGACAGAAGAAGCTGTAAAAAAACTATTAAAATCTACTGGTGTCACATCTAAACAATCAATCAATTATGAAATAAAGCAACATGGAAATCAGATCTATGTTTATCCTCGTCCCTATTACTCCGACACATTTAATTTTACAGATACCGGCACCGTAGAAGCTACCATCGTAATGCAGGATTCAAAATTACAAGAAGTAAAGAAAAACATAACATTCCATATTCAAGATGCTCCGTTTTATGAAAAATATGCGCTTATTTTTAAGTTTGTCATTCCTATCACTTTATTACTGCTAGTAGTAGGAATCATTGTTTTAGGATGGATTGTTCGGCCGAGATTTCACCGGAAGGCACTACTGTATTATGAATGGGATCAAGAGGTAGCGAAAGATTGGCTATATCAATCTGAGCCAGAATTACTTCGAAATAAATGGTGGAACCATTATTTTGGTATCCCATTTAGAGCAGAAAGAAAAACAGTGCAATCCGTTACGTTTATAGCGAAGAAAGGTTCGAAATCTGTCTTTGTAGCGAAAGAATCACAAGTAGTTGGAATGATTATTGATGGGATGTTTATAACAGAGGATGAAGTAGGAATAGAACATAAGACACTATATCCAAATGAACTTTTACTAATTGATAGAGGATATGGTAAGGAGATTTACAAGTACGAATGTGAATAGTAGGTATGGATAAGAAGGGGATGGAGTATTGATTCTCTTTCCCTTTTTTCAAACAAGCAAGAATAGGAAGGTGGTTCACATGACATTACAAGTTCCAACAATATTAATTGGTTTAGGTGGAATCGGTAGTACTGTGACGCATCAAATATATGAAAAACTGCCTGAAGAGCGCCGAAAAAAGGTAGCAATGCACGTATTTGATACAGATGTGAATACATTAAGTAAATTTGATCATATTCGAAAGTTTAAGACACAAACAAGTTCTAGTAAAACGCCTAGGGAGTATATTGCGGGAGATCCAACGATCCCAGAGTGGTTTCCGATGGATCCGACTATACTTGATAAGCCATTAACAGAAGGAGCAGGACAGTTACGCGTCATTTCACGTTTAGCGTTACGTGCTGCGATGAAAGAAGATAAATTGACGTCTTTTTGGCAAGAAATCGAGAAAATTTTTCCGGTTACAAGTGATCAAACGGAATATGGTGTGCGTGTCATTATAGTAACATCACTAGCAGGCGGAACAGGTTCAGGGATGTTTCTGCAAATTGCATTATATTTACGTGAAATGCTTCGGAAGAAATTGCAGCATCATAACATTTTAATACGCGGTGCGTTTTTAATGCCGGATGTTTTAGTAAAGACGAGAACGGTTAGTGCGAAAGAATTTGAAACGGTGCAAGCAAATGGCTATGCATCGTTAAAAGAATTACATGCTATTACGCTCGGTTCTACTGGAGAATTATCAAAACGCGGTGGCGTAACAATTGAATTAGAGTATCGCCCTGATCAAGTAGATGAAGACGGAAGAACGAATCATACAATTAAACAACATCATTTACCGTACAATTATTGTTTCTTATACGATTACGAAAATCTACATGGACACCATTTACACAATTTATCAGACTATATGGAACAGATGGCAAATACAATTTATTTACAGTTATTTAGCCCGATGTCTACAAGTCATTTTGCACAGGAAGACAATCAAATTCAGCAATTAGCAGAATCAAGTGGAAAAGGACGATATTGCGGGGCAGGAACGGCAAAACTCATTTATCCATATGAGCATGTGTTAAAATATTGTGCTTTAAAATGGGCGGTGCAAGGTTTAGATGAATCGTGGCTGCATTTAGATCAACTGTTTCAAGAGAAGAAGCAAAGATACGACCAAGATGTAAAACGTGGGATGCAGCGTGAAAAGCCGGAGAGAGGTAAAAGTTATTTAGAGGACTTGGAGCATCTTGCTACCCGTCCAGAGCAAGCTCATATTTTCTATAGACAAATGTACAATGAAACACGTGAAGGAGCAGAAGGTGGTAAGCTCGGAGTTGCGAAATCAAAACTGTTTTTAGAAGCTGTAGAAAGTTATGTACAACGAACGGTGCAAAAAGATGAGGAATTAAATCGTCTGCAACATGAGTGTAAAATTTCAGCTGCGAAACTGAAAATGATGGAACAAATGAAAGGTGAAGTGGCAAGAGTGGATCATGCGGTTCGCTTATATGCATATGCGATTCCGAGCCGTGTACATGAACATGTAACGACACTTTTATATGACATGATTGAATCAGACCGCTTTTCACCAAGTGGTTCTGAAGGGCAGTCCTATCAATTAAATACATGGTTTTTAAAGAAAACAGATCCAGTTCACCCAGTAGCAGCACGTTTTATGTTATATGAAATTCGAAAACAGTTAGTAGAAAAAATGAATCGATTACATGAAAATAATGAACAAAAGCGTAATGTAATTCAAAACTACGATAAAAAATTTAATGTAGGTAATATCGATGGCACGGTAACGGCTGTACGCCGAGTAGAAATTGCTCAACAACAAGGCTGGTTCGGAAAAATGATTAATAATCAGCAACGTTTATTCAAAAGAGAATTTGAAGACATCGTAACGCAATATGTACACAAATTAAATGAATATCGAAAAGAAATGCTATTAGAACTTGTGTATCAATCGCTATATCAGGCAGTTAATAAAATGATTCAATATTGGGAAAGATTTTTTGATAATTTACATGAAACACGTGAAAATTTATTGTTTGAAATCCAAAAGCGCAGTAAGGAATTTGAAGGGAAAACAAACCCGACGAATGTATATGTATTAGCAGAGGAACAGCTGCAAGAAAAGATATGGCAAGATATGCAGCAACATTTAAATTTAGGTGTACTACCGAAAGATATATCAGCGGAAATTTATATGAGTTTGTATGGGGAATATTGTCGTGATGCGAAAACAGAAGAGATTCAGTCGAAAAAGGTAGAGGATTTCTATCGCGAACATATACTGAGCTATTGTTATGACGAACTGCAAGTACGCTATCGTGATAAATTAGAATTGAATATTATTGAAGCATTGCGAAAAGAAGCAGATTATAAGAAACGTGATCGCAATGAATACGTGCGTGAAAAAATTGAAGACCTGTTCCATTTAGCAAGTCCGTTCATTCCGAAAGTTGCTCATCATAGGGAATTACAATATTGGGGTATACATCCTTCTTTAAAGAAAGAGCTACAAGAGGAATTGATTCAAGAAATGTTTAAAGAAAAAGATACAGTACACGAAGCCTTTTCGCCATTTGAAGTGATCTGTTATCGAGCACATTATGGCTTATCGCTGCAAGATTTTCCTAAATTATCATCAGGACATATTTCAAACGGATTTATGAATGATAAAGGGGACTATTTCCAATCGTATTATCGCCGTGTAAACAAATTAAATAGTAAAAAATCTAGTTTAACGCCGCATTTAGATAAGTATTGGCACTTACCAGCCTTTATGCCAGATTTGAATGCGACTCAAACAAAATTAGATTATGATAAATGTAATCGTGCATTACTATACGCATATATGTATCGCTGGATTAGTTTAGTTGCTGTTGATGGACAGTTTGTGTATCAATATAACGGTGTGGGACGTAGCTTTTTAATTCAGTCGATGGGGAAAAATATTTCAAGCGAAAGTTATAAATTACACAGAGCATTGCTTCATAATCCGTTTATTTATGAAAACATCTTGTCACGATTTGAAGAAGAGCAAGAAAAGGCGATGATACAAGGTGGACATTTATATACACATCCGTTCGTATTAGGAGCCCAAGATGTAAGATGGCTTAGAAAAGAACATGTCCACAATCTTTTAGACATGATTTTAATGTATGACCGTGAAGCGAAGTATGATCCGACGTTAGAAGAAACATCAGATGAATTATTAAGACTATTCCTTGATGAAATCGAGTTGTATTTCCAGAACTATTACGGTACAGGTGCTGATATGGTTGCAAAGAAAGAGAAAGAAATGTTTATTAAACAATTGTGGGATCACTCGCATGCGAAAGGATATGTAGATCCAAATAGCGCTCCGTATAAAAAATGGCAAAATTTATTAAGTATTCAAGATGAAGAAGAAACGCCAAAAACGAATGTATAGTGAATGAAAAGGGAATCCTTAAAAGTGGCAATACAACTTTAGAAAAGAGGGATTCTGATGCCGTTTTTAGGAAGTGTATATCAAATATTTGGGTTATATCCGGAACTTTATTATGGGATGATTTCAGCAGAGTTGCAAGAGGAAGCTCAGAAGGAGCATCTTGAAAATAGTAGTGCAGAAGCTGAAGTGGAAGAATAAAAAAAGTGCAGATGAAAATCTGCACTTTTTTGTTAGTATTAAAATGGTGACATAACCTCAAATTAATTATTATTTTTGAATAATAATTAATTTGAGGTTATTATGATTTTCATTACATTGTATGTAATGAAGGTTGTATGAAAATCAATGTAATAAAATGAATATGAATATTAAGGTGGGAAACAACAATGTTTTTGAGAAAATGATTATGTATAAAAATAACATTTGATACATAATCAACCGATTATTTTTGAGTGATTTATTATTGACAATATAATTAATTGTATGATAAATTCAATCAGCATTCTTAATGGTTTTTTGGTATGATTAATATTTTGAAAATTCAATACGGTATAAAGAGATTGATTTTTCTGTTTTTATTGAGACGGGTTACTAAGTCTATAGGGGAAGTGAACTATGTATATTTTTATTTTTAAAATAGAACAGTAATAAAGAATGTAACAAGTAAGAGATAAACTTGAAAAAGAGGTTTCAAAGAATGAGTCTTTTCATAAAGAAAGCAATGGATGAAGAAAAGAAAAAAGTATTGAATCAAACTTTAGGAGCGATTGATTTAACTCTTTTAGGTATTGGAGCAATTATTGGTACAGGTATTTTCGTATTAACTGGTATTGTAGCAGCGAAACATGCTGGTCCGGCGATTGTATTATCTTTTGTATTAGCGGCAATTATATGTGCATGTGTAGCTTTCTGTTATGCTGAATTTGCATCTACAGTTCCAGTTTCGGGAAGTGTATATTCATATACATATATGACACTAGGTGAGATTTTTGCATTTATAGTTGGCTGGTGTGTTATGCTGGAGTATTTATTAGCGACTTCTGCGGTTGCAGCAGGCTGGTCAGCATATTTTCAGTCACTGCTACTAGGTTTTAATATTCACATTCCTACGGTTTTTGCTTCGGCACCAGGAATGGAGAAGGGTGGAATCATTGATTTACCAGCAGTTCTTATTATTTTAGTTGTTACATTTTTATTAAGCCGTGGTGCAAAAGAAAGTGCACGAATTAATAATATAATGGTTATTATTAAACTGGCTGTTATTGTAGGATTTATTGTTGTAGGGACACAATATGTAAGACCAGAGAATTGGCAACCATTTCTACCGTTTGGTTTTCACGGTGTGGTAGGGGGCGCTGCTACTGTATTTTTTGCTTTTTTAGGATTTGATGCAGTTGCAACAGCCGCAGAGGAAGTGAAGCGTCCACAACGTAACGTGCCAATTGGGCTACTTGTTTCCTTGTTCATTTGTACCGTTCTATATGTAGGTGTTTCATTCGTGCTAACTGGAATGGTTCCGTTTACGGAATTAAATGTTGCTGATCCGGTTGCATATGCGTTGCGCACTGTAGGAGAAGATAGAATTGCTGGGTTGTTATCGGTGGGAGCGATAGCAGGGCTAACAACAGTTCTGTTAGTAGCTATGTTTGCATTTGTTCGTGTATCTTATTCGATGAGTCGAGATGGACTGTTACCAAAAAGACTTTCAAGTGTCCATAAACGTTTACAAACTCCATTTTTTAATACGTGGGTTACAGGTATACTAGCAGCTTTATTAGCGGGATTAGTGGATTTGAATTTATTAGCTAATTTAGTGAATATGGGAACGATAACAGCATTTGTGTTTGTATCTATAGCTGTCATTGTATTAAGAAAGACACATCCTGATATGAAGAGGCCATTCCGTGCCCCTCTAGTACCTTTTTTACCTATTGTTTCAATAGTAAGTTGTATATATTTGGCTTTGAACCTTTCTAAGCTTACTTTAATTAGTTTTGTGGCATGGATTATAATAGGCGTTTTCATATATTTTGTATATGCTAAAAAACATAGTAATGTTAGAAATGGAAATAGAGTATAGTCCATTGAAATAATACTTGTAATGGAAATGAAAACACGCTACTTATTCATATAAGAGCAAGTAGCGTGTTTTTTCTATTTAATAATCCCATTTTCTAAAATTTTAATAGTTGGTGCTACTTTCACATTAGCTTTTGAAAAGGCACGTGGCCAATCATCTTCAACTTGTTTCCATTCTTTATAGTGAAATGCTCTCGCATAATCACCAAATCCGAATGGATCGAGTTGCTGTTTTTGAATTTTGTAGATTAATTCGTTTAAATCTTTGTTTAGTTGTTTTGTAATAAGAGAAGTTAATTTCTTTCTATCTTTATCTATATCCATGTTGAATGTAAGTTCAGATACGGCAATTTTTAAATCCATTTTAATATTAAATTTGAAGCGGTTATCGCTATAGTCTGTATCGATATCATGATTCATACTAAGAACGTTTATTGTTATGAAATCGTCGCCTTTTGTATCTTTTAGATGGCTATTACTTTCAACTAAATTACAGGGGATTTTCATTGTAAGTGAAACGGGTATATTAGCTTTCTTTTGCACCATAAGAAGAAGGGCACTTTCATAGCGATTTAAAGACATCTTATAAGTTCCACGAGAAGTTAATAGTGCCGAACCGGTAACAATAACATCTTTCTTCCCTTTTTTTATTTCTGAAATAGCAGGAGTTACGCCTTTATTAAAAGTTTGTCTATGAAATTCATGGAATGTCGTAAACACGGTCCGATTGTATAGTTTGTTCGTATTAATTAAATCTGTTAAATATTCAGGAAGAGCAGGCTTATCTTTGAAATTATTATATATAACAGAAGAAATGGGGCCATCTACTGCAACCATGCGCATATTTCCTGTATTTTTAGGATCGCGATACCAAACATCCAGATAAGGCATAGCTCCTTCTTGTTTTAAAAAATTTGTGCTAAACAATATGAGCTGTAACTTTTCTGTGGACACTAAACCGCTGCTTGAACTGTTAAACGTATCTTTTGCTTCTCGGGGTGTATGTACTTTCGCTTCATGAATTTCGTACTTTTTCTCTACATCTTCATTAAAAATAGGGTTTACGTGATACACAATTAATTTTCCTTTTGGTTTTGCGTCAAAACCGTAAATTAATGAGATGGATTGTTTTTCTAAATCAAGCCGATCTTCACAGCCTACTAAAAAAATTATGAGAAAACAAAATATAATAAAATGAATACAACGTCTCATTTAAATTTTTCTCCTTTTCCAATGCTGATAAAGTGTCATGTATAAGAGAAATACCACTGGGAATAGAAAAACGATAAAATAACTAGCAGTTTCCCAAAATTCCCGCAACGCACTTATCTGATAAGAAGAAGGGATATAAAAGAATAAGATGAAAATACATCCGAATAATAAAAAATAAATAGGTAATGAACTGCCTTTTTTGTTAAGTAATTGATTAATTCCATCTGAAGCAGTGAAAATATAAGGAATACAGGAATCAAAAATAATAAAGAGATAAAATGACAAAAAGATAATTTCAAATCGCTCAAGAAATGAGAAGTGAAACGGTGTAACAAGAGAAAGTGTCGGCCATAAAAACTTTGTTATACCATCTGGACTAAAATAAATAAAAGAAACAAACGTGATTTGAAGATAAATAAATAACGTAATCAAATTCGCAATAACGATTCCTTTTTTTGCAGATGCTTTGTTAGTTAAATAAGGATAAAGGACAAACGAAAACTCGAATCCGAGAAACGCAATGATAGTTGATTTCACGGTGTTTATAATTGGTAGCCATCCTTCCTTGATAAGAGGAAGAAGATATATAAAATGCCCATCTTTAAGAGGAATAAATAATAATAATGGCATCCAAAGTGTAAAGATGACAGTGAAAACAGCAAAACGACTAATAATAAGTGCTCCTTTACATGCAAGCATAAGCATTGGAATAGATAGCAAAATCATAATTAAAGACATAGGAGATCTAGGTAAAATCCAAATATGAATAACGTATAAGAGGGGAAAAATTAAGGAAACAGCTGCGAGTACAGCATATAAAATCCAAAAAATCATTACTACTCTTCCTAGCCATTTTCCAAGATAGCGTATCAGCACATCAAGTAAAGTATATCCTGGATGTTTTTCCATAATTTTTACAATACATAGACTGACTAAAGTAGTAATGACACATCCGATAATAATAGACATCCAGCCATCTGTATTCGCCCCTTGTGCAACTTCACGCGGGAGTGTAAGTACGCCAAATCCCACTTGAACACCACTAATAGTTAAAATGTATTGAAATAAAGTGATTTCCCTCTTTGCACGTTTTGTCACTTATTCTCCTCCTTTTCCTCAACATCGCTTTGCCGGTTATTTTGTTTTAATTGTAGAGATAGTGGCCGTTTCTTCATGATTTTCCATGGGAAACGTACAAGGGTATCTTTTAAGTCCGAAGCATATGACGGAGAAAAAGGACTACCATATGGCACACCAAGTGATTCCATAGAAAGAATATGGATGATAATGATTGCCATTCCAACCATAATTCCAATGACGCCAAATAAAGAGGCTGCTATCATCATTGGGAATCGAAGAAGCCGAATTCCTGCTGACATTTCTAAGTTAGGAATAATGAAAGAGGCAACCGCAGTAATTGATACGACGATAACCATAACGTTACTAACAATCCCAGCTTGAACCGCAGCTTGTCCAATTACAATTCCTCCTACGACGCCGATTGTTTGTCCAACAGGCCCAGGAAGCCGAATCGCTGCTTCTCGGAGCATTTCGAGAACTAATTCCATTAATAAAGCTTCTAATATGGGGGGGAAAGGAATTTTGGCTCGAGATTCTCCAATCGTTAACAACAATTTGAGCGGAATTACTTCATAATGGAAGGAAATCATAGCAATATAAAGAGCAGGAGCAAATATTGCAATAAATAGCCCAGTGAAACGAAGGAGTCGTATAAAAGATGGAATCATAGGTCTGAAGCTGTAATCATCTATCGTCTGAAAAAAGGATGAAAAGGTCATCGGTCCTATTAATACGCCTGGTGAGCGATCTACAACAACAGCAATTCGCCCATTCAAAATATGATGTGCCGTTGTGTCAGGACGTTCAGTGATAGACAATTGTGGGAAGAGAGTATAGGAATTATCTTCAACAAATCCTTCTAATTCACCGGTAGTAAGAATAGCATCTACTTTGATTGATTCAATGCGGCATGCCATATCTTGTACAACATCTTCGTTTGCAACATCTGCAAGATAAAGTAAAAAAACTTTAGAGGTTGCTCGTTCGCCAACAGTGAATTCCTTCACTTTTAATTCGCGATTTGGAATATAGCGACGAATAAGTGCGATACTATCACTTGCCACTTCATTAAATCCTTCGTGTGAGCTTTTTATGGAAGTCTCTGTTGTAGGTTCTTCAATACTCCTTTTTGGCGCCGCTTGTGTATCTAGTTCTAAAGCTGATAATTGCCCGTTTATAAATAAAATACTTTTGCCATGTAAGAGAGATTGCTCAATGTCTATCCACTTCTGAACTTTTTTAATATTCCCTATAGAAACAGAAGATTCCCAAAAATCATCTTCATTCCATTCTTTAAATAAGAGAGGACGAAGAATATCTACATTAATAACAGTTTTATCTACAAGTCCTTCCATATATATAAGAGCAGCTTCTTTTCCGTTTTTTAACGGGAAAGTGCGTGTAATTAATTCTGGAATACCACTAAATAATTTGGATAAGTGTTTAAGATTAAGCGGCATGGAGGAAGAAATTTCTTTATTTAATACAGTTTCAGATTGCTCATGTGTAGAGAAAGATTTTTCGCCCCTTATCCATTTTCGAAAAGATCCCATATATTCACCTTATTCCTCGTTGAACTTTATATGGGTTATTATGGATAGTTACATACAGACATATGCGCAGTTTAAAATTTATATTGTATATTTGTACATTTAACGCTATAATTATAGTGTTAAAGATGGAATCGTGATATGACCTGTTATGAATCTATCTTTTTATTTATGAATAAATGGATTGGTATTTTAGCAAGATGTGCTAATAAACTACTCCACCATGATGATAGCGTGCCCAAAATGTGGTGCGTATATTTTCGTGGTGGAGTTTTTTTTATTCTCAAAAAGGGGGAAAGACCATGAATGACAACATGGTTCATATTACAATTGACGGAAAAAAGTATACAGCGGAGCCTGGTTCAACGATATTGGGTGTTATTAATGAGAACGGGATTGAACATCCGCAAATTTGTTACGTGCCGGAAGTAGATCCTATTCAAACATGTGACACTTGTATTGTAGAAGTTGACGGAAAGTTAATGCGTTCTTGTTCGACGATAGCAACGGAAGGTATGAACGTTGAGCGTGCTTCTGTTCGCGCAAAAGAAGCACAAACAGAGGCGATGGATCGGTTACTAGAAAATCATTTATTATACTGTACAGTATGTGACAACAACAATGGGAACTGTAAACTGCATAATACAGCAGAATTAATGGAAATTGAACATCAAAAATATCCTTATGAACCGAAAGTAGATGTAAGTGAAGTTGATATGACGCATCCGTTTTATCGCTATGACCCTAATCAATGTATTGCATGCGGTCAATGCGTTGAGGTGTGTCAAAACTTACAAGTAAATGAAACGTTATCGATAGACTGGGAAGCGGAACGCCCACGAGTTATTTGGGATGAAGGAGTAAATATTAATGATTCTTCATGCGTTAGCTGTGGTCAATGTGTAACGATTTGCCCTTGTAACGCTTTAATGGAGAAAACGATGCTCGGTGAAGCTGGATTTATGACGGGATTAAAACCAGATATTCTTGAACCGATGGTAGATTTAATTAAAGAAGTTGAGCCTGGATATAGCGGTATTTTTGCGGTATCAGAAGTGGAAGCGGCCATGCGTGATACTCGTACGAAGAAAACGAAAACAGTATGTACATTTTGTGGTGTAGGTTGTTCGTTTGAAGTGTGGACGAAGGGGCGTAAAATCCTTAAAGTACAGCCATCTTCAGATGCACCAGTTAACGCAATTTCCACTTGTGTAAAAGGGAAATTTGGTTGGGATTTCGTAAATTCTAAAGAACGAATTACAAAACCTTTAATTCGTAAAAATGGAACGTTTGTTGAATCTACATGGGAAGAAGCACTGAATGTAGTTGCAAATAAATTAGGTACTATTAAAGAAGAGTACGGTAAAGGTTCTATCGGATTTATTTCTTCATCTAAAATTACGAATGAAGACAATTACGTTATTCAAAAACTAGCCCGACAAGTATTTGAAACGAATAATATTGATAACTGCTCACGTTATTGCCAATCACCAGCAACGGATGGTTTGTTCCGTACAATTGGTATGGGTGGTGATGCAGGAACGATTAAAGATATTGCGCAATCTGGTCTTGTTATTATTGTAGGATGTAATCCGACAGAAGGTCATCCTGTTTTAGCTACACGTATTAAACGTGCACATAAATTACACGGACAAAAGTTAATTGTAGCTGATCTTCGTAAAACAGAAATGGCAGAGCGATCAGATGTCTTTATTAGTCCAAAACAAGGAACAGATCAAGTATGGTTAATGGCTGTTACGAAATATATGATTGATCAAGGTTGGCATGATCAAGAATTTATTAATGAGAATGTAAACTTCTTTGAAGATTTCAAAGAGAGCCTGAAAGAATATACACTTGAATATGGAGAAGAAATGACTGGTATTTCAAAAGAAACACTTATTCAAATGGCTGAAATGATTCGTGATGCAGATGGTACATGTATCCTTTGGGGGATGGGAGTAACGCAAAATACAGGTGGCTCTGATACTTCCGCTGCGATTTCAAACTTACTTCTTGCAACAGGGAACTATCGTCGTCCAGGAGCAGGTGCATACCCACTTCGAGGTCACAATAACGTACAAGGTGCTTGTGATATGGGTACTTTACCAGGATGGCTTCCAGGATATCAGCACGTTACTAACGAAATGGAACGTGCGAAATTTGAAACTGCTTACGGAGTGAAAATTGATAGTGAACCAGGTCTTAATAATATTGAAATGCTTCACGCAATTGACGAAGGAAAAATGAAAGCAATGTATCTTGTCGGAGAAGATATGGCTCTTGTAGATTCTAATGCAAATCATGTACATGAAGTGTTAACGAGCCTTGATTTCTTCGTTGTGCAAGATGTTTTCCTTTCTAAAACTGCTCAATATGCAGATGTTGTATTACCAGCAGCGCCATCTCTTGAGAAAGAAGGTACTTTCACAAATACAGAGCGCCGTGTCCAAAGATTATATCAAGTTCTTCCTACGCTAGGAGATGCGAAACCAGACTGGTGGATCGTCCAGGAAGTTGCGAATAAACTAGGTGCAAACTGGAATTATAGCCACCCAAGTGAAATCTTTGCTGAAATGGCAAGTTTATCACCATTGTTCTCGCAAGCGAACTATGAAGTGCTTGAAGGATGGAACAGTTTCCATTGGGGAAGTTTTGATGGAACGAATACACCACTTCTGTTCCAAGATGGATTTAACTTCCCAGATAAAAAAGCTCGTTTTGCGATTGCTGACTGGGTACGTCCAGCTGAATTTCCAGCCGAGTTTGACCTTCACATTAACAACGGTCGTATGCTTGAGCATTTCCATGAAGGGAATATGACAAATAAATCACCAGGTATTCAAACGAAAGTACCTGGTGTTTTCGTTGAAATCTCTCCAGACCTTGCAAAAGAACGTGGCGTAAAAACAGGTTCGTTAGTTCGTCTTGTCTCTCCTTTTGGAGCATTAAAATTACGTGCACTCGTTACAGATCGTGTAAAAGCGAATGAGTTATATTTACCGATGAACTCTACAGATAACGAAACGGCAATTAATTTCTTAACAGGTCCTGCTGTGGATGTACGTACGAATACACCTGCGTATAAACAAACGAAAGTACGTATGGAAGTGTTAGAAGTTGATGGCGAAAATCCGATGCCAAAAGCGAACCCACGCAATAAAAAACGTCACCCTCAAGCTGGAATTGAGGTACATCGTAAGTGGGCACGTACAGGGTATGTGCATTTAACGGATAAGTAGGAGGAGAAAACTATGGCTGCACCTATAAAAATGATTCAAAAACAAGAATTAACTGAGGAAGAAATAAAACAGCAAAAGTTAGATGATTTAAAAGAGCTTCTAACTAATAATGAAGAAGCTCTAAATCAGATGTTTAATATAGTAGGGGAATTAAATGACATTGGAATGCTAGAAGCTGCAAATTCTATGCTAAAAGCGAAAGAACCAATTGCGAAGATTGTTCTAGGTCAAGTAACTCGTGAGCCTGTTACAAATTTAATTAATAATATGATGGGCGCTGCAGGTGCGTTAACTGAACTTGACCCAGAACTTACGAAAAAGCTTATAGGTAGTTTATTAGTCGGGCTAGAAGAAGGTAATGAACATCTAGAAAGTAATAAAAAAGTAGGGGTATTCGATCTTATGAAAGTATTGAAAGACCCAGATATTAACCGTGCGATCGGGTTTGGGCTTCATTTCTTAAAAGGTATGGGGAAAGGGTTAAAAGACGAATAAACTTCATGAAGTGAACCTTTTCGCCCAAATATTTGTACGAAATAGTTTGGGCGGAAGGCTCATTTTGGTAAAATATATAATAAAGTAAAATGAGGCTTTTGGGAGGTATAATTGTATGTCAAAAAAAGTACATGAATTTAATGATATGATCCGAAAACTTCGAAAGGAACTTTTCGGAAAAGGACCGGAACGAATTCATACTGTTTTTGCAGAAAATATGGCTATAGCGACTCTTTATGGAAACTTAACACCTACTGAAAAATTTATTTCAAGTACGATGGACGGTGCGGAAATGGTTCATCTGGCTAGAACAAAAATGATTCAAGAAGTGTATGCTGCGAATTCCCGTGAACATTTGGAGGAACTTGTTGGCGCGAAATTAGTGAATTTGTTTTCAGATATGAAAGTAGAAGAAGATATTGCAGTTTCGGTATTTGTTTTTGATAAAAATATAACGTGAGAGAAGGATACTGATCGTGAAACCGATACAGGTAGAAAGAGAAATCTTTCGTTATGAACAAGAGGTATTTAAGCATATAGAGGACAGCATTGTAACAGAGTTTCCTGTCACCATTAAAATGAACGGACAGGAGTTTGTTACAATGGTTAGTACTCCAGAATATATAGAAGATATGGTAATAGGCTTCTTAGCATCTGAAGGAATCATTCGAAAGTATGAAGATATTGATAGTGTATGGGTGCAGGAGAAAGAAGGATTTGTACATGTAACAACGACAAAAGTAAATCCGTATTATGAACAAATGCAAAATAAACGATATATTACGTCTTGTTGTGGTATGAGTAGGCAAGGATTTGTTTTTGCAAATGATGCACTAAGTGCAAAAAAGATGAAGGGTGTCCATGTACAGGTTGCTGCCGATGATTGTTTTCGGTTAATGAAAGAAATGCAGCAATCTGCGGATACGTTTCATCATACTGGCGGGGTTCATAATGCAGCTTTATGTGATGTGAATGGTATTATTTTAAGCCGAATGGATATTGGTAGGCATAATGCACTAGACAAAATTTACGGTTATTGTTTAAAAAACGATATTTCTATAAAAGATAAAATCATTGTTTTTAGTGGTCGTATTTCTTCGGAAATATTATTGAAAGTTGCAAAAATCGGTTGTGAAATTATACTATCAAAATCAGCTCCAACTGAGTTAGCTTTGCAACTAGCGGAAGATTTAGGTATTACGACAATAGGATTTATTCGTAATCACTCCTTAAATGTGTATACCCATCCAGAGCGTGTTTTAAATATAAAATAAAAGTGAGGCAATGAAGATGAAATCAGTTACATTAGACAAGTTGCAACGTCCGTTAAAGGATTTACGTATTTCAGTTACTGATCGCTGTAATTTTCGCTGTCGATATTGTATGCCAGAAGAAATATTTGGTCCTGATTACTCGTTTTTGTCTAATGACAAAATTTTATCTTTTGATGAAATTGAAAGGATAACACGTATTTTCGTTTCTTTAGGTGTGAGAAAATTACGGATTACAGGCGGAGAACCGTTACTTAGAAGAGGGCTTCCAAAGCTTATTGAGCGGCTTCATAAAATAGATGGTGTAGAAGATATCGGTTTAACAACCAATGGATCGTTACTTAAAAAATTTGCTCCTGATTTATATAAGGCGGGACTATCACGTGTAACAGTTAGCTTAGATTCCTTAGAAGAAGAGCGGTTTTTCTATTTAAATGGTAATAGGAGCAAAGTGCAAAGGGTTCTGGAAGGAATACAGGCTGCAGCTGAAGTTGGAATGAAAATTAAAATAAACATGGTCGTTCAAAAGGGAAAAAACGAACAGGACATTTTGCAGATGGCGCAATACTTTAAGGAAAACAAGCATATTCTTCGTTTTATTGAGTATATGGACGTTGGAAATTATAATGGTTGGGATTTAAAAGAGGTCGTCTCTAAACAAGAAATAGTAGATACGATTCATCAAGTTATGCCGTTAGAACGGATAGAAGCAAATTATTCTGGTGAAGTGGCTACTAGGTATCGTTATATAGGAAGCGACGAGGAAATAGGTATTATTTCATCGGTAACAGATTCTTTTTGCTCATCATGTACGAGAGCTCGTATTTCTGCAGAAGGAAAATTATATACTTGCTTATTTGCTTCTAAAGGAAATGATTTAAGAGAATTGCTTCGTTCTGAACATACAGATGAGGACATTACAGATGTAGTACGCGATATATGGAATAATAGGGAAGATCGTTATTCAGATGAACGCTTAAATCATAAAAATAAGAATACAATACCTAAAATTGAAATGTCACATATCGGTGGTTAATATATAAAGCTAGCGTCATAGTGAAAAATGGGGAATTTACAAGAGTTGTGGATTTTCTATTTTATAGTAAAAGTGATGATTGATATCTCTGTAAAAGATGTGCAGAGAAATTAAGCAGCATTCAAAAACCTTTATTTTGAGGAGGTTTTTTGAAGCTGCTTTTTTATTTGGAGAAAATGGAGGAATGGGTAATGGCATTTCATAAGCCGGAACAAATTGCTGAGCTTGTCATTGAGGCCGGTGTTCAAAAAGTAAGACAGACATTGCCAGCGATGCTTATTCTCGGTTTTTTAGGAGGAGCGTTTATTGCGATAGGTTTTTTACTTAACATTCGAGTTTTAGGGAATTTACCTGAGCGCTGGGGGAGTCTAGTGAATGTTTTAGGAGGAGCGGTATTTCCTGTTGGACTTATGCTCGTAGTATTAGCAGGAGGAGAATTAATTACGGGAAATATGATGTCACTGTCTATGGCGCTTTATGCAAAGAAAATTACATTGATAAGTGTACTGAATAACTGGGTTTGGATTACTCTCATGAATTTTATTGGGGCAATTTTCGTTGCGTATTGCTTTGGACATCTTGGCGGATTAACAGAGGGAGAGTATTTAAATAAAACAGTAGCGATAGCGGAAGGGAAGTTACATGAATCATTTGGAAGAACTTTAATTTTAGCAATTGGTTGTAATTGGCTCGTTTGTCTTGCTCTTTGGCTCGCTTACGGGACGAGTGATTTTGTCGGAAAAATCATCGGAATTTGGATTCCAATTATGGCATTTGTAGTGATTGGATTTCAGCAAGTAGTAGCAAATATGTTTGTCATTTCCGCTGTTATTTTTGCTGGTCATCTAACGTGGATGGATTTGGCTAAAAATTTTGTTCCTGTTTTTATCGGAAATGTAATTGGAGGAGCTGGGTTTGTTGGTTTTGCTTACTTTGCTTGTTATCAGAAACAACATTCTAATATGAAATAGAGTTCTTGAGAGGAAGGGTATGTAATGGCTGATCGGTATTCACGACAACAGTTGTTCAAACCAATTGGGAGTAAAGGACAAGAAAAAATTCGAAATAAACATGTGTTAATTGTAGGGGCAGGCGCATTAGGAAGTGCAAGTGCCGAAAGTTTCGTACGTGCAGGTGTTGGCAAGTTGACGATTATTGATCGTGACTACGTTGAATGGAGTAATTTACAAAGGCAACAATTGTACTCTGAACAAGATGCGAGAGAGAAAATGCCGAAAGCAATTGCTGCAAAAAATCGGTTAGAACAAATTAATTCGGAAGTACAAATACATGCTTTCGTAATGGATGCAACTTCAGAAAATATGGAAGGTCTATTAAAAAATGTAGATGTAATCATTGATGCAACAGATAATTTTGATATTCGATTTGTAATAAATGATTTATCACAAAAACATAATATTCCTTGGGTATATGGTTCTTGCGTTGGATCGTATGGTATGAGTTATACAATTATTCCGCAAGAGACACCGTGTTTACATTGTATGCTGAAAAATATTCCTGTTACAGGTGTGACATGTGATACCGCTGGAATTATTAGCCCGACTGTTCAAATCGTCGCAGCATATCAATTGGCAGAAGCACTCAAAATTTTAGTGGAAGATTTCTCAGCAATTAGAAAAACATTTTTCATGTTTGATATATGGAGTAATCAAAATCATTTTATAAAATTAGGGAAAATAAAAACAGACGCTTGTCTCTCATGCGGTTTGAATCGAACTTATCCTTATTTATCATACGAAAATCAAACGAAAGCAGCTGTTTTATGCGGAAGAAATACAGTTCAAATTAGAACAGTAGAAAATAGGAAATACAATTTTGATGATATAGAAAAAGTATTACAAAAACTGGGGAAAGTAGATCGGAATCCGTATTTACTATCTTGCCAATTCGATGATTACCGCGTGGTTGTTTTTCGAGATGGTCGTGTTTTTATTCATGGTACAAATGATATTTCGAAAGCGAAACAACTATATTATCGCGTATTCGGTTAATAGAGAGGGTGTCAACAATGGAAAGAAGAGTGCCAATTACGGTTGAAGAAGCTGTTCGTAAAGTGATGGGATTTGCTGATAAAGGCTTAAAGGAGCTATTACCAATTGAATTAGCTTATGGACGTATATTAGCAGAGGATTTAATAGCTGACCATGATGTACCGTCATTTAATCGTTCGCCGTATGACGGATTTGCTATTCGAGCAGAAGATACTAATTTAGCAAGTTATGAAACGCCAATTGTATTTGAAGTAGTGGGTGAAATTGGTGCAGGATCGCTATTCCATGAGAAAGTAGGTCCGTTTCAAGCAGTTCGAATTATGACGGGAGCACAAATTCCGAATGGGTGTGATGCGGTTGTTATGTTAGAGCTGACTCGTCAATATGAGAAGAATGGCAACAATTATATGGAAGTGAAGCGATCATTCAAAAAGGGCGACAATATTTCTTTTCAAGGTGAAGATGCTCGTAAAGGAACGGTTCTTGCAAAGAAAGGATCGTACATTAATCCAGGTATTTCAGCTCTTCTTGCTACATTCGGTTATAGTGAAGTGCCAGTTGCGAGAAAGCCTGTAATTGGACTGTTAGCGACTGGGAGTGAATTGCTTGATGTCGATGATTCATTACAGCCAGGGAAAATCCGAAATAGTAATACGTATATGATATTGTCTCAAATTCGAAGAGCACGCGGCAGAGTAAAATATTTGGGGAAGTTTAGTGATGATTTTAATACATGTTTTACAGCTGTGAAAGAAGCGCTTGGGCAAGTGGATATGTTAATTACAACGGGCGGTGTATCAGTAGGAGATTACGATTATTTACCAGCTATTTACGAAAAGTTAGGTGCCTCTGTTCTTTTCAATAAAGTTGCAATGCGGCCAGGGAGTGTTACGACTGTAGCACAATTAAATGGCAAGTTATTATTTGGTTTATCAGGAAATCCATCAGCTTGTTATGTAGGGTTTGAATTATTCGTAAGACCGTGTATTCGGGCGTATATGTTTAGTGAAAAAGTACATTTAAAAAGAGAAAAAGCGTTATTAGGAGAAGATTTTCTAAAACCGAATCCATTTACAAGATTTGTACGAGCGAAATTGCAATATGATGAGGGGAAATTAATAGCTTATCCATCAGGTTTTGATAAATCTAGCTCAGTTTCCTCATTGGCAGAATCAAACGTGTTTATCGTATTGCCGGGCGGGACAAGAGGATATAAAAAAGATATGTTTGTCGATGTTCTTTTATTAGAAGATAACGAAGGTAGTGAATGGCCTTGGACATTTCATAAAGTGAGAGGTGGTTCTAATGGGACAAGTGTTATTTGAGATTGTAGATAATCCGATTTTAGTTGAAGAAGTAACGAATAAAGTCGCAAGAAGGGAAGCGGGTGCGATTACAACATTTATTGGTACCGTGAGAGAACTTACAAAAGGAAAACGAACGCTACATTTAGAGTATGAAGCATATAAACCGATGGCAGTAAAACAACTTATGAGAATTGGTGAAGAAATTAGTGAAAGATGGCCGGATGCAAAAGTAGCAATTACGCACCGTGTAGGGCGGCTAGAAATCATGGATATTGCGGTAGTCATTGCAGTTTCATCACCGCATCGTAAAGTAGCTTATGAAGCGAATGAGTACGCGATTGAACGTATAAAACGAATCGTTCCAATTTGGAAAAAAGAATTTCGGGAAGATGGAACGATGTGGGTTGGAGATCAACTTGAAAACACACCATATCCAGAAGGAAAACCAAAGAAGGAAGAATGAGAAAATGATTACAATTTTATTGTTTGCAAATTTGCGTGAGGAAGTCGGATTGGATCAATTAATAATTTCAGAAAAACAAGAAATGACTGTTGGGCAATTAAAAGAATGGTTGAAAGATAGTTATCATTTGCAATCCTTGGATACAGTAATGGTTGCAATTAATGAAGAGTTTGTAACGAATGAAGAGATGATAAAAGTAGGAGATATAGTCGCATTAATCCCGCCCGTTAGCGGAGGGTAATAAGCTTTTTCAACAGATGAAGCGCCAAGAAGATGTTGTATATAAATTAGAATAAGAGAAGGGATGAGTTCTATGCTTACTCAAGAACAAATAATAAATGCATTAAAACATGTAGAGGATCCAGAGTTACACAAAAGTGTTGTAGAATTAAATATGGTTAGAAATATACAAATGAACGGAACAGAGGTTAAACTTGAAGTAGTACTAACAATACAAGGTTGTCCGTTAAAAGCAAAAATTCAACAAGATATTGAAGAATCACTTCACGCAATTGGTGCCTCTAAAGTGGATGTAACATTTGGTTCTATGACACAAGAAGAACGTGCAGCTTTAACAGAGAAGTTAAAGAAAAATAGTAGAACAGAAACTGGTATGCCGAGCATGCTTCGCCTTGATTCAGGAGTACGGTTTATTACTGTAACGAGTGGAAAAGGTGGAGTTGGAAAATCAACGGTGACAATTAATCTTGCAACTGCACTAGCTCGTATGGGCAAAAAAGTGGGGATATTAGATGCAGACATATATGGTTTTAGTATTCCAGCTATGATGGAAACGAATAAGAAACCAACGATGATTGATCAAACAGCAATTCCGGTCGTTAGTCACGGTGTTAAAATTATGTCGATGGGATTTTTTACGGAAGGAAATAACCCGGTTATGTGGCGCGGACCGATGTTAAATAAATGGATTCAAAATTTCCTTGCGAATACGCACTGGGGAGAATTAGATTATTTACTTCTTGATTTACCACCTGGTACAGGAGATGTTGCTATTGATGTTGCAGCAATGATCCCGCAGGCGCAAGAAATTATCGTTACAACACCACACAATGTAGCTTCGTTCGTAGCATCTAGAGTAGGAGTTATGGCAAAGCATACGAAACACGAGATTTTAGGGATTGTAGAAAATATGGCTTATTATGAAGAGCAAGATGGATCGAAAAACTATCTCTTCGGAAAAGGTGGCGGCGAAATGCTTGCAGAACAATTGCAAACAGAAGTGATCGCGAAAATACCTTTTGCAAAACGAGAAGAAAATAACGGTTCATCTGTATATGATGAAGACTCTCTTGTAGGAGAAGTGTTTACATCGTTAGCTGAGGATATTATTTATAGAGGATAGAGGGGGAAGTTTAATATGGCATGTAACATTGATCATTCTATTGAAGATGTGATGAATAAGCTTGAAAGTCAAAAGAGTTTTTTACCTGAAGGGATCTTTAAAGAGTTAAAGAGTTTTTTGCAAGGTATTCATTCACAGAAATTATTAAATGATGTTTTTCACCTCCTAAAAAAGTATGATTTAGTCAGTGAGGAAGAACGAGAGACGAGAAACGCACAATTATTGTACATTTTGAATTAAGTACTCTTTGGCTTTAGAATTTTTTCAGAAGGGGTGAATGTAATGAATATGAAAAAGATGATTGAAATGGTAGAAGCAACTAAAGTGACTGACGAAGAATTATCGATTTCTACTTTACATCAAAAGCTTGTGAAGTTGTATAGTCAAAAAGATTGTGCAGAGGATACGGAGTTATTAAAATATATTTTATCATTATCCGTGCAGCTGAAGCTGAATCTCGTATTGAAATATTTTGGTGTGCGTCCGGTTGTTGCTGCAGACGAGCGTATGCAATTTCAAGAGATATTTAAATGCTTAGCTAAGAAAGATGAGAATGGGGAATGGTTTCTAAATTTTGTTTCTTTATATGTAGGGCTAATTGTAGTTCTTCATTTTGATGAGAAAGTGATTGAGAGCAATTTTTTTGATGATATGGTAGTGGGTGAATGTAATGAAATATAAGATTCTGCTCATAACGTTTTTCTATTTAAATGCTTTAATTGCGATTTTAGTTGGTTATATAAATATGAAGGCAATTAATTAAGAAAAAGGAATGAAACTAGTTGGATAAAAAGAGTTCTTCAGTTGTTTCCGTCGTTTTTTCGTGTTACTATTAATCGAATTTTTCATAAGGAGAGAAAGCGATGAAATGGATTTATTTTCTTATTATTAACGTTATAGCTTTTAGCCTTATGGGGCTTGATAAACGAAAAGCAAAGAAGAAACAGTGGAGAACGCCAGAAAGTACGTTGTTTTTATCGGCGGCAGCTGGAGGAGCAGTTGGAGCTTGGATCGGCATGTATATGTTTCATCATAAAACTCATAAAAAGAAATTTGTTTTCGGCATACCGTTACTTGTTGTAATAACGGTATGTTTATTATTCGTTGTATGAGAAATGTCGAAAGAAATGCAGATTGATTATTGGTAAAGTGAGCATGTGAGACCGTATAATGGAGAAAAAATGAGAAGAGGAGAAAAAGGAAGATGGGGAGTCAATCAGCAGAGCAAAAAAAAGGGATACTATATGCGGCTGGTGCTTACACGATGTGGGGAATTCTACCGATTTATTGGAAATGGGTTGAGGAAGTTCCAGCAGATGAAATATTAGTGCACCGCATCGTTTGGGCATTTGTTTTTATGTTACTTGTATTAGGTGTTACGAAGAGGTTTCGCCAGTTTATTGGGGAATTTGTGAATCTTTTTAAACGACCTAAATTATTAATGTCATTAACAATAGCTTCAGTCTTGATTAGCGGAAACTGGTTTGTTTACATATGGGCCGTTAATCATAATCATGTTATTGAAGCGAGTCTTGGCTATTATATTAATCCGCTTATTAGTATTTTACTTGGTACAGTCGTTTTAAAGGAAAAGTTAAACTTTTGGCAATATGTTGCAGTTGGTTTAGCAGGAGTAGGGGTTGTCATTTTAACAGTACGTTTCGGATCTATTCCGTGGGTTTCTCTTTCACTTGCCTTTTCATTTGGATTATACGGATTAACGAAAAAACTATTAAACTATGATGCTACAATTGGACTTACGATGGAAACCATGTTAGTGACGCCGTTTGCGATCATTTATCTTGTTATGACAGGAGCACATGGTTTCGGCTCATTTGGATCTATTTCAATGTTATCAACGTTACTTTTAATAGGAGCAGGTATTGTAACAGCATTACCACTATTTTATTTTGCAAAAGGAGCACAACTTATTCCGCTTTATATGGTGGGATTTTTACAATATATTGCGCCAACAATTAGCTTAATTTTAGGTGTATTTGTATTTGGTGAACATTTCACATCTACACATATGATTGCATTTTTCTGTATATGGGTTGCTTTATTTGTATTCTCGGTAGCGAAAACAAAGTTTTTAGTGCAGAAACAACCGAAATTTATAAAAAATAAATCAGCAAAAGTATCATAATGCGTAGTATTTTCTACGCATTTTTCTTTATACTTATATTATATAGAATTTCCATTATAGTCAGTAAGGAGCTGAGAACATGGAAACAATTTTACATAATGATCCGCTTATGGCAGCTGTAATTTCATGGTTTTTAGCACAATTAACGAAAGTAGTCTTTAAATTAGTTAAAACGGGTGAATTTGATTTTGCAAAGTTTTTTGCTTCAGGTGGGATGCCAAGTTCTCATGCTTCAACAGTTACAGCGCTTGCTACAGGAGTTGGAGTTGTGGAAGGTGTGGAAAGCTCGATGTTTGCGGTTGCTGCTATTTTTGCCATTATTGTTATGTATGATGCTTCAGGAGTAAGGCTTGCAGTAAGTAAACAAGCAAAAATATTGAATGACTTTTTTCACGGTAGAGAAACAGAATATAAGAAGTTAAATGAACTTGTTGGGCATACACCGTATGAAGTAGTAGTCGGTGCTTTATTAGGGATTATTGTCGGAGTAGGATATTGTTTATGAGCAGAACATTTTATATGTTCTGCTTTTCTTTGTTTTCATACATATTCAGCTACCTTTTTGAATATCGTTATACGGATTTCGAAAGGGTGGGTGAGTAACTTGTTATTATATGAAAAAGTGCATGAAGAAATAGCGAGAAGAACAACTGCACTTCAAACGATGCAACGGCAAGATGGTACGTGGCGGTTTTGTTTTGAAGGAGCGCCACTAACAGATTGTCATATGATTTTTTTATTAAAATTATTAGGTAGAGATAAAGAGATAGAACCGTTTGTAAAAAGATTAGCATCACTCCAAACAAATGAAGGAACATGGAAATTGTATGAAGATGAAGTGGGTGGTAATTTATCTGCTACAATTCAATCTTATGCTGCCTTACTTGCATCGGAAAAATATACAAAAGAAGATGCGAATATGAAGCGAGCGGAAATGTTTATAAATGAGCGCGGGGGGGTGGCGCGTGCTCATTTTATGACGAAGTTTTTATTAGCGATTCATGGAGAATATGAATATCCTTCTCTCTTTCATTTGCCAACACCAATAATGTTTCTGCAGAACGATTCCCCCCTCAGTATATTTGAATTGAGTAGCTCAGCACGTATCCATTTAATTCCGATGATGTTGTGTTTAAATAAAAGATTTCGAGTAGGGAAAAAGTTATTGCCAAATTTAAATCACATTGCAGGCGGGGGCGGAGAATGGTTTCGGGAGGATCGGTCTCCAGTTTTTCAAACGTTATTAAGTGAGGTGAAGAAAATTATAACGTATCCACTTTCTTTGCATCATAAAGGATATGAGGAAGTAGAACGTTTTATGAAAGAGCGTATTGATGAAAATGGAACATTATATAGTTACGCAACTGCCTCGTTTTATATGATTTATGCTTTACTTGCATTAGGGCATTCTATTCAATCGCCAATTATTCAGAAGGCTATAACGGGAATCGCATCTTATATATGGAAGATGGAGAGAGGGAGCCATTTGCAAAACTCTCCGTCAACTGTATGGGATACAGCTTTACTCAGTTATGCTTTGCAAGAAGCTCAAGTTCCGAAAGCAAGTAAAGTGATTCAAAATGCATCAGCGTATTTACTAAGAAAACAGCAAACGAAGAAAGTAGATTGGAGTGTACATGCACCGAATCTATTCCCAGGTGGTTGGGGCTTTTCGGATGTGAATACGATGATTCCAGATATTGATGATACAACTGCTGTGTTAAGAGCACTGGCGCGAAGTAGAGGGGACGAAAATGTAGATAATGCTTGGAAGAGAGCGGTTAATTGGGTTAAAGGATTGCAAAATAATGATGGTGGTTGGGGAGCTTTTGAAAAAGGGGTAACGAGCCGTATATTAGCAAATTTACCAATCGAAAATGCAAGTGATATGATTACAGATCCTTCTACACCAGATATTACAGGAAGAGTGCTAGAGTTTTTTGGGACATATGCGCAAAATGAATTGCCCGAGAAACAAAAACAAAGTGCGATAAATTGGTTAATGAATGTACAAGAGGAAAATGGATCATGGTATGGGAAATGGGGAATTTGTTATATATATGGTACATGGGCAGTGTTGACTGGTTTACGGTCACTAGGAATACCATCTAGCGATCCATCATTAAAACGAGCAGCTTTATGGCTTGAACATATACAGCATGAAGATGGTGGCTGGGGAGAATCTTGCCAAAGTAGTGTGGAAAAAAGATTTGTTACTTTGCCGTTTAGTACACCATCACAAACGGCATGGGCGTTAGATGCTCTCATTTCTTACTATGAAAAAGAAACACCAATCATTCGAAAAGGTATTTCATATTTGCTCTCCAACCCTTATGTAAATGAAAAATATCCTACTGGAACAGGTTTACCAGGTGGGTTTTATATTCGTTATCATAGTTATGCTCATATATATCCGTTGCTTACTTTGGCTCATTATACAAAAAAATATAGAAAATAAACCGAGAGATGTCTCTCGGTTTATTTTGTTGGGTAGTAGGTCCCTTTTGAAAAGAATAAGGTTGTGATGTACCTTATTTTTCGGTTGACTGGCGTTTTTGACGTGCATCAGCGGCATTTGCACGTGCGTTTGCTTCTAAGTCATTGTGGTCAGCGAGTTCGCGAGAGAACTCAACATCAATGCCATCAGTTGCTTTGCTTTGTTTGAAATTCTTTTTGTTCATTCGACACAATCTCCTTGCGTTTATGCGACGTTGCAAAGTTAGTTTGACACAAATAGACTTTTTTATACAAAGAGGAATTGGAAAGCAAAAAGCCGAAATATACAGTATAAGTAATAGAAATGGGGGATAGGAATGGAGTTTTTAAATGGGAAAACAGCTGTTGTAACAGGAGCTGCACAGGGAATTGGAAAAGAGATTGCAAGGGTTTATGCAAAACTAGGGGCGAAAGTATTAATTAGCGATGTAAATGAAGAGAATCTACAAAAGACGACACGTGAGTTATCAGATGAAGGATATGAAGTGTGCTCATATCGATGTGATGTGAGTAATCAAAATGAAGCAAAGTCGTTAATTGAATATGCGGTTCAAAAATTTGGTACATTACATATTTTGGTGAATAATGCTGGAATTACAAGAGACGCAATGTTACATAAAATGGAGAAGTCTGCTTGGGAACAAGTATTACAAGTGAACTTAACTGGAGTTTTTTATTGTATGCAACCAGCGCTTCTTTACATGAGACAACAAGGGGATGGACGCATTATTAACATATCTTCAATTAGTAGAGAAGGAAACATAGGTCAAGCAAATTATGCGGCTACAAAGGCAGGAGTTGTAGGATTAACAAAAACAGCAGCGAAAGAAGTTGGAAGTTTCGGTATTACTTGTAATGCGATTTGTCCGGGGTTTATGGATACAGATATGACAAAAACGATACCAGATAAAGTGAAAGAAAAGATGGTGGGCGCTATTCCAGTTGGTAGAATTGGAACGCCAGAAGATATTGCGAACGCAGCAGCCTTTTTAGCATCAGAATACGCATCTTATATTACAGGTGAAGTATTAAATGTGAGCGGAGGACTGCAAGTTTAAAGGAATACATAATGAAAAGAACCTGACCAGGTAAGTCAGGTTCTTTCTCATTAATTTAAGTTAAGCCAAACGCTCTTCACTTCTGTATAGTTATTTAATGCGTAAGATCCCATTTCACGGCCGAGACCAGATTGTTTAAATCCTCCAAATGGAGATGCTGCATCAAAGACGTTATAACAGTTTACCCATACTGTACCTGCACGTACTTTACTTGCAACATAGTGTGCAGTTTTAACATTTTCTGTCCATACACCAGCAGCTAAGCCAAATTGAGATTTATTCGCACGTTCAATTACTTCATCAATATCGTTAAACGGTATTGCAGAAATAACTGGACCGAAAATTTCTTCTTTTGCGATCGTCATTTCGTCATTTACGTCAGCGAATACTGTAGGAGAAACGAAGTAGCCTTGATCGAATGGATTATTTCCTCCGCAAAGTACTTCAGCGCCTTCTTCAATCCCTTTTTCAATGAAGCCCATTACACGTTTTTGTTGTTCTTCGGAAACGAGAGGACCGATTGTAGTTTCTGGACTTAGACCAGCGCCTTGATTTAATTTTTTAGAATAAAGGACGAGATCAGCCATGACATTATCATACATTTTCTTCGGAACAAATAAGCGTGATCCAGCAGAGCATACTTGTCCTTGGTTAAACATAACACCAGAAAGTGCACCAGGAATCGCGCGAGATAAATCAGCATCTGGCAAGATGATATTTGGTGATTTACCGCCTAACTCAAGTGTAACGCGTTTTAATGATTCGGATGCTTGTCGCATAATTTGTTTACCGACAGGAGTAGAACCGGTAAATGCAATTTTATCAACGAGTGGATGATTAACGAGAGCTTGTCCAGCTGATTCACCGAATCCAGGTACGATATTAATAACACCTTTCGGGAATCCAGCTTCTTCAATTAATTCAGCTAAGTATAGAGCAGATAGTGGAGTTTGTTCTGCAGGTTTTAAAACGATTGTACATCCTGTAGCAAGCGCTGCTCCCATTTTCCACATTGCCATAAGAAGCGGGAAGTTCCAAGGGATAATTTGACCAACGACACCAACAGCTTCATGGCGTGTATAGTTAAAGTAATCACCGGAAACAGGAATTGTTTGACCAACGATTTTCGTAGCCCAGCCAGCGTAATAGCGCATATGCTCAATTGCAAGTGGTATGTCTGCTGCCATTGTTTCACGGATTGGC
Organism: Bacillus sp. CH_48; assembly: GCF_038008465.1. Classification (NCBI taxonomy): domain Bacteria; kingdom Bacillati; phylum Bacillota; class Bacilli; order Caryophanales; family Bacillaceae; genus Bacillus; species Bacillus sp. CH_48. Next base: position 3,404,228 of record NZ_JBBOZF010000001.1, read on the forward strand.
TTTCCGTTATCTAATGTTTCGAGCTGTGCAAGCTCTTCTTTATGTTCTTCCATTAAATCAGCTAACTTGTACATGAGACGGCTTCGCTCAGCAGTGCTCATACGAGACCAAGGACCTTCGTCAAAAGCCATACGAGCTGCGACTACAGCTTTATGAATATCTTCACGACCAGCTTCAGAAACGACGGCAAGTGTTTCACCAGTTGCTGGGTTAGGTGTTTTAAATGTTTTTCCGGAAGCGCTTTCAATGAAAGATCCATTCACATATAACTTTTTTGTACCTTGAAGAAAATTTTCTACCTTTTCATGAAGATTTACAGCTAGTTGACTCATTGTATAACCCCCTTGAAAATATAATGTAAACGCAGTACGAGACGGCGCTTATTCCGAAATCAAGGATGTGGAAACTAGATGGAAAGCCTCTAATTAAAATCATAATTAATAAATACTGAAAATTCAAATTTCATTTGTGTTACAATTGTAAAAAATATGTAATGTAACAGAACCTTCTATATGATTGTAAAAAATCCTGCTTGTTTTTGCTTTCTAGTAGGAAAAACTAGAAGAACAATGGTACAATAATACATCGTGAGAGGAGGGGGAAAAATGAAAGATTATCATGATGATCCACGCTTTCGAATAGCCCATAGAGAAGCGTTAATTGGTCTTGGACTTGCTATTATTAATTTTATAATATGGTACGGATTCGCTTATGGGCTTGGTAGTAAAAATCCGAGTGAATATACATATGTATTCGGTTTTCCCGCATGGTTTTTTTATAGCTGTATCGTTGGATTTATCGTTATGGTTATTTTACTTAGTTTAGTTGTTCGTTTTGTATTTCAAGATATTTCACTCGATGAGGAAGAAAAAAGTGAGGAATAATAGATGAATTGGTATGTAATCATTCCAATGATAATTTCGTTTATCGTTGTATTTTTAATTGGTGTATATGCTTCAAGACGCGTGCAAGCAACTGCTCATAATAAATTTTTACAAGAATATTTTCTAGGTGGGCGTGAGCTAGGCGGTTTATTATTAGCGATGACAATGATTGCTACGTACGGTAGTGCAAGTAGCTTTATTGGTGGCCCTGGTATTGCTTACAATATGGGGCTTGGATGGGTACTGTTATCTGCGATTCAAGTTGTAACAGGGTATATCGTTTTAACGGTTATCGGTAAAAAGTTTGCAATTATCGCTAGGAAGATGGAAGCAATTACTCTTATCGATTATTTAAAAGGGAGATACAATAATAAAGCAGTTGTTATACTCTCTGCGTTATGTATTATTATCTTTTTATTTTCGGCGACAGTAGCCCAGTGGGTCGGCGGTGGACGATTAATTGAGTCACTAACGGGTCTATCGTATACAACAGCACTATTTTTATTTACTTTTTCTGTACTTGTGTACGTATTAATTGGTGGATTTCGTGCAGTCGCGCTATCAGATACATTATTAGGAATCATTATGTTAGTTGGAACGACAATCATTTTAATTGCTACTGTCATTGCTGGTGGTGGAATTGAAAAGATTATGCAGGAACTTGTTCAAATTAATCCAAATTTAATTACACCATTCGGAGCAGATGGCAGTTTAACGAAATCATATGTTACATCATTTTGGATTTTAATTGGAATTGGCGTTGTAGGTTTACCGCAAATTAGCGTGCGTGCCATGTCTTATAAAAATTCAAAAGCTATGCACCAAGCTTTAATAATTGGAACAGTTGTCGTTGGTACAATTATGATCGGTATGCATTTAACAGGTGTATTTGCAAGAGTAGTACTTCCAGGTATAACGGTACCAGATAAAGTAATGCCGCTACTTGCGATGGAAGTGTTGCCACCGTGGTTAGCTGGAGTTTTCTTAGCCGCACCAATGGCAGCGATTATGTCTACAGTAAACTCTTTATTATTACTTGTAAGCTCGTCAATTATTAAAGATATATACGTAAATTACATAAAGAAAGATGCAGCAGACAGTACGATAAAAAAAGGAAGTTTGTGGATTACTGGTATTGTAGGACTACTCGTTTATGCAGCGGCGATTAAACCACCAGATTTTTTAATATGGCTAAATTTATTTTCTTTCGGTGGATTAGAAGCAGCATTCATTTGGCCAATCGTATTAGGGTTATATTGGAGGAAAGGAAATGCTACAGGAGCGCTTGCTTCCATTTTCGTTGGAGTAGGTTCATATATGTGTATTCATCTTTTCTATCCAAATCCGTTCGGTATACATACAGTTGTCTTCCCAATTTGTTTTGCGTTTATCGCTTATGTTATTGGAAGTATGAGTGCTGTAAAAAAAACAGTATAGGTTAGCTGAAGAACGTAGTCCTTATAGGACTGCGTTTTTTCGTATGAAATTGTTCTTTTTTATTCTGTATACCAATTGTTATTCATAAATTAATAACAATTGAGGGGATGGAGTTGAGGTCGATGAAAAAAGTATTATTTTTAGGAGACCCAGGAATTGATGACTCTTTAGCAATTATGTATGGATTGTTGCATCCTGATATTGATATTGTTGGTGTAGTAACGGGATATGGAAATGTAACACAAGAAAAGGCGACAAGTAATGCCGCATATTTGCTGCAAATGGCAGGACGGGAAGATATACCTGTTATTAATGGTGCAAAAATCCCTTTATCCGGAGATGTTACGACGTATTATCCAGAAATTCATGGGGCAGACGGTTTAGGACCAATTAAACCTCCAAAAACTTTTTCACCAAATATAAAGTCTTTTTGTACATTTTTTGATCTTCTTGAAAAATATAAAGGAGAATTAATAATAGTCGATGCTGGTAGATCAACAACGTTAGCGACAGCATTTATTTTAGAAAAGCCGATGATGAAGTATGTGAAAGAATATTATATAATGGGCGGTGCTTTTTTAATGCCTGGCAATGTAACACCAGTCGCAGAGGCGAATTTTCATGGTGATCCCATTGCGTCACAATTAGTCATGCAAAATGCCAAAAATGTGACATTAGTACCACTTAACGTTACATCGGAAGCAATTATTACACCGGAAATGGTAAAATATATTACGAAACACTCTAAAACGAGTTTTAATAAGTTAATCGAGCCGATATTTACGTATTATTATAAAGCTTATAGAAAGTTAAATCCGAAAATAAAAGGAAGTCCAGTGCATGACGTCGTTACAATGATGGTTGCGGCAAATCCATCCCTTTTAGATTATGTATATCGTCGTGTCGATGTAGATACAGCTGGAATTGCAAAAGGAGAAAGTATTGCAGATTTCCGTCCTCAACCTGATGCAAAAGCCTTGAAAAATTGGGTGCGAATTGGTTGGTCATTACATTATAAAAAATTTCTTGAGGATTTTGTGAAAATCATGACGTAGACATAATAGGAGTATACAAGTTAAAATAATGGAGATGGTTATTCAAATGACCATCTCCATTATTTTGTTTTTTAATGATAAATAGAGAAGAGTTATACAATAGGAGAGGAATTTTACTTGAAAAAAACTATGGTATGCGCAGTAATTGTGGGTATTTTCGTTTTGCTAATATCGGGTAACTTTTTAGTGAAAAAAGTATGGAGTTCAAATAATGATGATGCACAGTATATTGCATCTTTTATTGAAGAACATAAAGATGAAAAAAATAGTGCACTTCTAGTAAAGAGAAATGATAAAGTTGTTTATTCTGTAAATCCCAATGTTGTATTGCCAGTCGCTAGTACGATGAAATTAATTGTGGCGCTTGAATATACGAAACAAGTTACTGAAGGGAAAATTGATTCGTCTAGTTTCGTTTCGATTAATGATGTGAATCGTTATTATGTTCCGAATACAGATGGGGGTGCACAAGATAGATGGCAAAAGTATTTGGAGAAGACAGGCAAGATAACTGAAGGAGCGGTTTCTTTAGAAGAAGTGGCAAAAGGAATGGTTAAGTTTAGTTCGAATGCGAATGCTGAATACTTAATGGAATTGTTAGGATTAGATAACATTAATCGGAATTTACAAAGTTTATCACTTCCTGCACATCAACCACTATTTCCAATCGTTTCATCTTTATATATCCCGGGATATTTGCATAAAGAATTGCATGTTCCAAAATATAAAATAGAAAAAAAGTTAAAAGAAATGTCTCAAGAGCAATATCGTGAATATGCGATGAATATTCATGAACGCTTAAAGAAGAAGGGACCATTATTACAGAAGGAAATTCCGCTTTATTTAGAGGAACGTTACGACAAAATTTGGTCAGATAGATTACCAGCAGCTTCCGCAAATGATTATATGGTATTACTTCAAAAAGCAAACCATAAAGGCGGCTTGACAGAGGCTGAAGAAAAAGTATGGGCAAATATCGTTGAAACAGACATGAGTGCCAAGAAATACCGTAAAACATTTAGACATGCTGGGCAAAAGAATGGTTACACACCATGGACGGTGACAAAAGCAGTTTACGCTATGGATAAACGTGGAAACTGTACAGAAATTGTGTTTTTAGCGAATAATTTAAATGAAGACGATAGTGCAGAAATACGGAAACATTTAGCAAACTTACATTTCCAAGTGTTGCAAAGTGATAAGTATGATGCGACTTTTATTAAATAAACTCGGTGCAGAGAGCACCGAGTTTATTTTTATGTACAAGCACTTTTTTTCTATCTCTGGGTATGATGGGTAGTAATACTTAGGTGAGAGGGGAAAAGGTGATGAAACAGAGTAAGGAAGAGTTTATAAAGAGTGAAGGCGCTGATTTCCCTGGAAAAACATATGTGGATTGTGTATTACAACATGTATTTGATTTTCAACGAAATTACTTATTGAAAGATATGTTTCAAGTGCATAAAGCACATATTACGATGTTGACTGAAGAAAGTTTAATGAAAATAGAAGAAGCTAAAGTTATATTAAACGCACTTAGAAAAGTAGAGCGAATACCAAAAGATAAATTGGTATATACAGAGCAGCATGAAGACCTCTTTTTTTTAGTCGAACATTTAATTTCTCAAGAAGCGAAATGCGATTTTGTAAGTAATATGCATATTGGTAGGAGTAGAAATGATATGGGTGTAACGATGTATCGCATGAGTTTAAGGCGATATGTAATACGGTTAATGGAGCATCATTTGTTATTGCAAGAAAGTATATTACAACTTGCCGATGATCACAAGGAAACGATTATGCCAGCTTATACACATACACAACCAGCACAGCCAACAACATTTGGTCATTATACTTTAGCAATTTATGATACGATGCAAAGAGATTTAGAACGAATGAAAAAAACGTACCAACTTTTAAATCAGTCTCCAATGGGGGCGGCTGCACTCTCTACAACAAGTTTCCCGATTAAACGAGAACGAGTTGCTCATCTACTTGGATTTACAAATGTAATTGAGAACTCATATGATGCTGTTGCCGGGGCGGATTATTTATTGGAAGTTAGCTCGCTACTTATGGTAATGATGACGAACACGAGTAGATGGATTCATGACTTTTTGTTGTTAGCAACGAAAGAATATGACGGTATTACTGTTGCAAAGCCATATGTACAAATCAGTAGTATAATGCCGCAAAAACGAAATCCAGTTTCAATTGAACACGCTCGTGCAATTACGAGTGGTGCTTTAGGAGAAGCATTTACAGTATTTCAAATGATCCATAATACGCCATTTGGTGATATTGTCGATACGGAAGATGACTTGCAGCCGTATTTATATAAAGGAATTGAAAAGACCATTCGTGTTTTTTGTATGATGAATGCAGTTGTTCGAACGATGAAAGTAGAAGAAGAAACGTTGAAAAGTCGTTCCTATAAACATGCAATTACGATAACTGATTTCGCAGATGTTTTAACAAAAAATTATGACATTCCATTTCGGCATGCTCATCATGCAGCAAGTGCTATTGCAAATATGTCATTGGAGCAGAAAAAAGAACTACATGAATTACACTTCAAAGATGTAAATATGTATTTGCAAGAACATTTTAAAATAAATTTATTAGAAAAAGAGTGGAAAGAAATTATATCGCCAGAAGCTTTTATTCAAAAAAGAAATGTATACGGTGGACCGAGTAAAAAAGAAATGGAGCGCATGATTAAAAATCGAAAAGAGTCATTTCAAAATGAAGAAGAGGTATTTGAAAGGGAAAAACAAAGAATTTTACAAGCTGAAACGAATTTGAATTCATTAACTTTGAATATTGTTGAATCGTAAAAGAGGAATTTAGTGAATTAATCGCCAATACTTTATGAAACTATAAATAGAGAGAAGAGATTGTCGATGATTCAATTATATGTATATGAAGAGATTTTTCATTTTAAAGAAGACGTTACAACATTTCTAGAAAAGAATGAGCAGGAAAACAATCTCATATTAGGTGTATTACAAATGGTCCAAGAACCGATATTTATGGGGATAGCGAAACAAGGAGAAGAAATTGCCGTTGTATTTCTGCAAACAGAAGAGAAGAAACAAATCATTGTTGCAACTTCTGAAATTGCAGGAGTAGCTATTGAGGAACTTGCAAAAGAGTTAACGAAAGTATACCCGGATATTCCTGGATTGATCGGTAATAAGAAAATTGTACAGAAATTAGCGGAAGAGATTGCGGTATTAGAAAATAAGAAAACGAATGTTGCAATGGAGCAAGGTGTGTATGAGCTGAACAAAGTAAAGAAGAGGTGTAATGCGAACGGACTTTTCCGGGCAGTAAATAATGATGAATTACCATTAATAGAACAGTGGATATATCAATTTTGTGAAGATGTAAAGCTTCCTACTACGAAAGAAGAAGCAAAACAAACTGCGCATACATTAATAACTACAAATCGACTGTTTGGTTTGGAAGTGGATAGGAAACTCGTTTCTGTAGCTGCAAAAACGAGACCAACTAAAAATAATATAACAGTTAATTTTGTATATACGCCGAAAGAAGCAAGGAAAAAGGGATACGCATCTAATTGTGTAGCGGCACTTAGTCAATGTATGTTAGATGAAGGGTACAAGACGACTACGTTATATACTGATCTAGCGAATCCGACATCTAATAAAATTTATCAAGAAATCGGTTATGAGCAAATTGCGGAGTCTGTGCTTATATTTTTAGAGAAGTAGAACAAAAAGGTGTGCTAAAATAGCACGCCTTTTTATTATTCATCAATCCTAATAACCTCGCCTTGAGGGAAGTCCTCAGTTTCTAGTAAGTTACGAATAGCTTTCGCAACATATTCAGGTGATAATAGTTTTCCTTCTTCTTTTAATGCAATGAAGCGGTCCAAATTTATAAAATCTTCTTTATTTGTTTCACGAATTTGTGATTGCATATTTGTATCAACAACACCAGGTGCAAAAGCGACGATTTTTACTGGATATTCTTTTTCTACTTCTTCAGTTGCTACGCACTGTGTAAACATATTTACACCAGCTTTCGTTGTGCAATAAGCGCCCCAGCCAAAGTAAGGATTTTTTCCTGCACCAGATGAAATGTTAATAACGCGTTTATCTACTTTCCAGCCTTTCGTATGCTTCATAAACGTAGATGTAAGAATCATAGGTGCAAGTAAATTAATGTGAACGTTCGTAATGAATTGTTCGCTTTCAGCTTTTTCGATTGGCTTCATAGGTGCAACTGTACCCGCATTATTAATTAAATGAATAGAGGATACATTTTCTTTTCTAATAGATGAAATGATCTCTTTAAAGTTAGTTTCTAAGTTATGTACATCTTGAAGATCTAGGGAATGAAAAATGCAATTGCTGTTATATTGTTCTGCAAGTTTAGTAAGCTCTTTATTTTCTCTTCTAGAAATAGAGATGACAGTTGTATTTTTTTCTAATAATTGCGTGGCAATAGCTTCCCCTAAACCTTGTGAAGTTCCTGTTATAATAACATAGCGCATAGTTTTATAAACTCCTCTCATATGTGCGGAATTTTGTTGGACAACGTACATCCCATAGGTTGTCTACATTTTATAGTATAGAGCACTTTTTACTATAAATGAAATGAGATGATTGTGTGCCTTTTATAAATCGTTTTACGACAACAGTACCTGGTGCCGTCACGTTCACTGGGAATACACTGGGACTTAGTCCTACATCACCTGCACCAGGTAATATTTTTGGTACACTTGCTGTGTTTACGACAGTAAATACAGCATTGCAAGTACCAGGATTCCCAGCAGGGACAACAGATGAATGGGAATTGAATTCTTCAAGTGCAATTTTAAATCTTCCAGCGGGGAGCAGTGTGTTATATGCAGAATTAGTTTGGGCTGGTACGTTCCGGACTGATACGGAAGATGTGTTACCATTTTTAAATGATAACATTACATTTACAACGCCAGCAGGGACGTTTTCTGTTACGCCAGATCCTGTTACCGCGCAGCAAGGTTCAGTAGGAAACCAGTTTTATTATGCTCGCTCTGCCAATGTAACGAATCTTGTTAGTGCAGGTGGAGCAGGAACATATACAACGGGTGCTGTGCCAGCTGCAAGAACTTCAGCCGACCCAACAATCAGTCGTTCAGCTGGATGGACGCTTGAGGTTGTGTATCAAAATGCCAATTTACCACTTCGAAATTTGTCAGTATATGCAGGTCAAGAAATTATTGATGCTTCATCACCACCAGTTGATGCCACTATTTCAGGATTTGCTACTCCAGCTACAGGAGCTGTAACAGGACGAGTGCTCGTAACTGCTCAAGAAGGTGATTCTAACATTGTTGGAGATCAACTTCGCTTTGGACCGAATGCAAATGCTACAGTTGCATTATTCGGACCGAGAAATCCTGCGAATAATTTTTTTCAGTCACAAATTTGTAATGACAGTGGAAATTTAGATACGAGTGGCACGTTTGGAGATTTGAATCAGCCGTTAGGGATAGCTTTGGCCGTCCGAAGACAGGGGTGGGATATTACAAATGTAGATGCCTCCTCATCTTTAGTAAACAATCAAACATCAGCAACGGTTCGATTCGTTACTAATGGAGATGGATACGCTGCAGCTGGTTTTGGGGTTCAAATTGATGCAACGGGGCCAATTATTAATCCTGTTAAATCGGTCAATAGAACAGTTGCAGGAGTTGGAGATATTCTTACCTACACAATTACAGTTCCTAATACAGGTACAGGAAGTGCAGAAAATGTTATATTACAAGACAGTATTCCGAACGGAACGACGTTTGTTACAGGTAGTGTAACAGTAGGTGGAGTAACACAGCCGAATGCGAACCCTGCTAATGGAATTAATTTAGGCACAATCCCAAATAACACGCAAAGAATTGTTACATTTCAAGTACGAATAACATCGTTTCCGAACCCAAATCCTATTCCAAATCGTGCAATGGTGTCATATCAATTCCGTCCTTTCGTTAGTAGTCCTCCTATTACAAGTACGTCTTCTTCAAACACAGTACAAACGACAGTGAATCAAGCGACTATAAGTATGCAAAAATCTGTAGATTTACAGACGGCAACGCTTAATGATGTATTAACGTACACAGTTAATGTCACAAATAATGGGAACGTTACTGCAAACAATGTTATTTTTGTTGATAGTATACCTGCTGGAACAACATTTGTTCCAAATAGCGTTACAGTGAATGGAGTAGCACGCCCAGGAGCGAATCCAGCAAGTAGTATAAATCTTGGAAGTATTAATGCTTCGCAAACGACTATAGTGCGCTTTCAAGTTCGAGTAACATCTAATCCTCTTGTCAATCCAATTCCCAATCGTGCAAGTGCTACATTTACCTTTACTCCAGTGCCTGGTCAACAACCAGTTTCAGGGCAAGCGACAAGTAACACTGTAGTTACGACCGTTAACATAGCTGATATAAGAACGAGAAAAACAGTGGATAGAGCTTTTGCGACGGTAAATGATGTTCTTACGTACACTGTTACAATTGAAAATACAGGAAATGTACTTGCGACGAACGTTATTTTTCAAGATCCGATCCCAATTGGAACGACATTTATCGCAAATAGTGTGACTGTGGACGGGGTTTCACAACCTGGGGCAAATCCAGCAACTGGGTTTACAGTAGCTAATATATCTCCTGGCGGAAGTAGGACTGTTACATTTCGAGTACGAGTTACATCTACACCATCGGGAGGTACGATTGCGAATCGCGGAAATGTGTCTGCTAATTTCGTCGTTATTCCGAATCAGCCACCGATAACAATTAATAGACAAACGAATACAGTTGTGACACAAGTTAATACAGGCGGTTTAAATGTAATAAAAGAAGTGAATACAACGCAAGCGGCGGTAGGGGATACTTTAACATACACAATTGCCGTCCAAAATACAGGAAACGTTCCGTTAACAAATGTATTTTTCCAAGACCCTATTTCTTCTGCTGTTTCATTTGTTGCAAATTCTGTAACAATTAATGGAGTATCGCAAAGTGGATTGAATCCGAATACAGGATTTTCTCTTCCGAATATTCCTGCGGCTCAAACAGTTGTAGTCACATTTGACGTATTAATTGTACAGGATCCAGAAAATGAAGATATTTTAAATCAAGCAAATGTAACAGCAAGTTTTCAAGTGAATCCGAGTGAACCACCAGTAACCATCAATGTTCCGAGTAATGTTGTGAATACGACAGTACAAACAGGGAACTTTGAAGTTGTGAAATCAGTGAATACGGCTGTTGCAACTGTAGGGGATATTTTAGTATATACAATCGAAGTTATAAATGCAGGTAGTGTACCAGCTACAAATGTATTTTTCCAAGATTCAATTCCACAAGGGACATTATTTATTGAAAATAGTGTAGTTGTGAATGGTGTTTTACAAGAAGGGGCAGATCCAGAACTTGGATTCCAATTAAATGATTTGCCTACTGGCGCGAGTGTTATTGTTACGTTTGAAGTATTAATTGATGAAATTCCCCAAGGGAATAATGTCGTAAATAATGCGAATGTAACTGGAGATTTCCTTGTAAATCCAACAGAGCCACCGATTACTGTAACAGTACCAAGTAATACTGTTATGACGATTGTGAATTCTTCAGGGTTAAATGTAATGAAAAGTGTAAGTGCTACTGAAGCCGGTGTAGGAGATACGTTAACGTATACAGTTCGTATACAAAATAGTGGAACGGTGACAGCGACAAATGTATCATTCCTTGATCCGATTCCAGTTGGAACCACTTTTGTAGCGAATAGTGTAACAATAAACGGGACACCTCAACCAGGTTTAAACCCGACAATTGGATTTCCACTTGCTAATATTCCAGTAGGAGGTATGGTGACGGTCACTTTTCAAGTGGCAATCACGAGTGTACCACCAAATAGAGTTCTTCCGAATAATGCGAATGTAACTGCTGATTTCCAAGTAAGTCCTCTCCAGCCACCAATTACAATTGTAACGATTAGTAATATTGTTGTGACGCGAGTGAATGTAGGATCACTTAATGTAATGAAGAGTGTAAATACACCACAAGCCGGTGTAGGAGATACGTTAACGTATACGATTCTTATTCAAAATACAGGAACTGTTCCTGCAACAAATATTGTTTTTCAAGATCCAATTCCGTCTGGTACTGCGTTTGTAACAAATAGTGTGACGATAAATGGAGTTGTTCAGCAAGGTGCGGATCCTATGCTAGGTTTCCCGGTACCAAATATTCCGGTCGGGCAAACGGCTACGATTACGTTTCAAGTTACAGTGACGAGTGTTCCGAGCGGTGGAAATATAAGAAACCAATCGAACGTTACTGCAAGTTTTCTTATAAATCCAGCAAACCCTCCAATAACGACTGTTACAAATAGTAATTTTGTTGTGACGCAAGTAAACACAGCACAGTTAAATATACAAAAATCTTCATCTGTACAACAAGCAGCACTTGGAGAAACTTACACGTATTCTGTTGTCATTCGGAATAACGGTACAGTAACAGCAACGAATGTCTCTTTCCTTGATCCAATTGCTTTAGAAACAACATTTGTAGCAAACAGTGTAACGATAAATGGAACGCTACAACCTGGATTTGACCCAAATGTTGGTTTCCCGCTTCCTAATATTGCTGCTGGAACATCATTGACAGTAACGTTCCAAGTTACGGTAGTTGCACCGTCTACACGTGGAGCAGTATTAAATACAGCATCTGCTACAGCCACTTTCTTATTAAATCCTTTACAACCACCTGTAACAACCACGAATTCAAGTAATACAACGGTAGTTACAATACCGTTACCTCCTCCTGGTGAAGTAACAGCAACAAAAACAGTTGATGTTGCAACTGGGGCCGTTGGGGATGTATTAACGTATACTGTGCTCATTTCAAACGTAGGAATTATCCCTGTTACAGATGTGTTCTTCCAAGATGTCATACCAGAAGGAACGACGTTTGTTGACAATAGTGTAACGATAGGTGGAGTGCAGCAACTTGGTTTAAATCCAGAAATAGGATTTACAGTTACTCCATTATTAATCGCTGGTGGAAGTATTGAGGTCACATTCCAAGTGACGATTACAGAAATTCCAGATAATGAAGTCATATTAAATGATGCAGATGTTACATTTACTTCACAACCAAATCCGCAGGAACCACCGATTACGGAAACGATATTAACAAATTTAGTCGTTACGACAATTAATATAGCGTTTATTTTTCCATTGAAACTAGTAGATAAAGAAGTAGCGACGGTAGGAGAAATATTAACGTATGATGTATTGATTTTTAATTTCGGAACAGTGCCAGCGACGAATGTTCAATTTATCGATACTACTTCCGCGGGTGTAGCATTTGTACCAGGAAGTGTGAGCATAAACGGGGTAACAGCACCAGGATTAGATCCTTTCATTGGTTTTACAGTTCCAGATATACCTGTCGATGATTTTGTACTTGTCACATATCAGGAAGTGGTTACAAGCATACCAGAAGGTGGAACGATTGTTAATTTTGTAGACGTTACAGCTACATTTGCTGTAAGTGAAACAGAACCGCCTATTACGGAAACAACGACAAGTAATACGACATTAACAGAAATCAATGAGCCTGGTTTGAATGTTTTAAAATCAGTGAGTCAGCCGGTTGTTGCAGTAGGCGATACAATCACATATACAACAGTAGTTCAAAATACAGGAACAGTGCCAGCAACGAATGTTCAATATAGTGATGTATTACCTTCCTCTATAGCATTCGTGCCGAACAGTGTAACGATAGATGGTGTGTTACAACCTGGATTCAATCCGAATAACGGATTCCCGCTTCCAGATATAAATCCAGGTGAAAGTGTAGAAGTCACCTTCCAAGTAACCGTTGTTAGTGCGCCATCAAACGGAACAATTGCCAATACGGCAAATGTAACTGGAAGTTTTGTATTAGTACCAGGAGAACCACCAGTTATAGTAACAGAGCCGAGCAATACAACACTTACAACTGTAAATAGAGGGCAATTTAATGTTATTAAACAAGTAAATAGGGTTGCTACTCTCGTTGGAGATATATTAACGTATACGGTTCAAATAACGAATACAGGAACAGTAACAGCTAATGCTGTTCAGTTTGTTGATACCATTTCAGCAGGGGCGTCATTTGTACCAAATAGTGTAACGATAAATGGAGCCTCGCAACCAAACTTAAATCCAATTACTGGATTTGGAGTTGGAGATATACCGGTAGGTGAAACAGTTATAGTGACGTTTCAAGCGACAGTTACAAACATCCCGTCATCAGGAACAATTACGAACGTTGCAAATATAACAGGAAGCTTTACTTTAGTGCCAGGAGAACTACCAGTTGTAGTAACAGAGCCGAGTAATACGACGATAACTAGAGTGAATAGAGGACGATTCAGCGTTATAAAATCTATAAATAAAGAAGCGACACGATTAGGAGATACGTTAACGTATAGTGTGCAAGTTACAAATACGGGAACGGTAACAGCAACGAATGTTCAGTTTATCGATGTTCCATCACCTAGTTTAGAATTCGTTCCTGGAAGTGTACAAATAAATGGGGTTCCGCAAGTAGGTTTAGATCCATTTGTAGGCTTTGCATTGCCTGATCTTGCAGTAGGGGATAGTGTATTAATTACATTTGAAGTAAATGTAATCGCAGTTCCGCCTTCTAGTAGCATTATGAATACAGCAAGAGTAACGGGAGATTTCGAATTGATTCCAGGAGAACCTCCGTCTACAATTACAAATTCAAGTAATACGACGGTTACGCCGGTAAATAGAGGCAGCTTAGATATGCTAAAAGAAGTAGACCATTCAGTTGTTGGTGTAGGAGAAACGGTAACGTATACTGTTCGTATATTAAATACTGGTACTGCTGATGCAATGAATGTTCAATTTATCGATGTGCTATCTCAGGAAGCTGATTTCATTCCAAATAGTGTAACGATAAATGGGGTTCCGCAACCGGGGTTAAATCCGCAGATTGGATTTACGATACCTGATATACCAGTTGGTGAGACGGCACTTGTAACATATGAAGCTACGATTACAAGTTTTCCGGATGGTGGAACAGTAGTAAACGTTGCTGGAGCGTTAGCAGAATATATTTTAGTACCAGGAGAGCCGCCAGTTACAGTGATGGACACGAGCAATACAGTTATTGTAACGGTAAATACTGCAATCTTATTTGTTGCAAAAGGAGCAAACTTTGAAGTAGCAATGATAGGGGATGTTGTCACTTACGGAATCGCTGTTATAAATGATAGTACAGTTCCTGTGACCAATATTGTGTTAACAGATATCATTGATCCGAATACGCTATTTATAAATGGTACGGTAACGGTAAATGATGTACCTCTTCCATTTGCTAATCCGAATACTGGTATTCCGTTAGGTGATTTTCAGCCAAATGATGCAGCAATTATTAATTTCCAAGTTGTAATAACAGGAGGGCAAGTAAATAATTTAGTTACAAATACCGCTACAGCGAATGGGCTCGCAACTGTAAATCCGAATGAGCCGCCAGTAGTAGTTGAAGGTGATAGTAATACAGTTGTTATCCCGTTTATTCCTCAAAATGTCTCAACGACAGTCGTAAAAACGGCAGATTTACAGGCAGCAACAATTGGAGATGTCATTACGTTTACGACAGTCATCACAAATACGGGTGATACTGTAATGCAAAATATTCGTTTTCAAGATATGTTAGATAGTAGTGTTCGATTTGTTCCTGGAAGTGTAACGGTTGATAATAGGCCAGTGCCGAATGTAAGCCCGGCAGTAGGGTTTCTTATCGGAATTTTAAATCCTGGTGAAGCAAGGACAGTTTCGTTCCAAGTAGCAGTACAGAGCGCGCCAAATGGCTCAGGAAATTATATAAATCAAGCGAGTATTCGTTTTGAACATCAAGTAGGCACAGTATTGCCACCTGTTACACAAATAGTAGAAAGTAACATAGTTGTCATTCCATTTGTTCCAACGATTGAACAAATTTGTGAAACAAACTTTAATTGCTTAGATAAAATTCCATTTCAATGTTCTCCGTGTAATCATTTGCATGGACATAAAAAATAAAAACAGAAAGAGCATCCTGAAAAATAATTGGATGCTCTTTCTGTTTTAATCATATAGATTCATTTTCGGGTGAGGTGAAAAATTCGTCGGTTTTGTCGGAGAGTAGTAATGGAATGGCTCCTTTTATAACAGAAATGTCCCAGTCCCACCATGCGAGATTCTCTAGTTTGTCAATCGTTTCTTGTGGGAAACGATATCGAACAAATTTTGCAGGATTACCAGCTACAATTGCATACGGGGGTACGTCTTTTGTAACAACGCTTCTGGCGCCGATAATGGCCCCGTTACCAATTGTAACACCAGATAAAATGCAGGATTGATAACCAATCCATACATCATTGCCGACTACGATATCACCTTTTGAAGAAGGGTGACCAGTAATATGTGCTCCTTCATCAAAAAGTGCATTAAATGGATAAGTTGTTATCCAGTCTGCGCGATGTTCACCGCCGAGTATGAAAACGACTTCTTCTGCTAATGAACAAAACTTACCTATTTTTAATTTTGTTTCATCGTTCCAAGAAAAAATGGTTGGCCCTACTTTACTATAAGTATAATCACCAATATCATATTTATTATATTCAGGTTTTTGATTTAAATATAACATGCTTCTTCAGCCTCCTTTCTCAATTAAGCGATACGTATGGAATATTATATGCAAGATGTAGTAATGTGAACTGTATTAAATGTGAACTGTATTAATAGGTGAAATGAAAAAAAGGGAGTGGGATGTATGCGATACGAAATGGGTTTATATAATAAACCGTTTCAGTCAATTCAATCAGGAAAAAAAGTATATGAAGTACGCCTATACGATAAAAAACGTCAACTAATAAACAAAGGCGATGAAATCGTATTTACGAATCTTACGACGACAGAAATGATGACGGTAAAAGTAACGGAAATAAAGCGATACGAGAGCTTTAAATCTATGTATGAACAAATTGATAAAAAATTATTGGATTGTGAGAATGATAGTTTAGAGGAAATGTTAGAAAGTACATACAAAATATATACGAAAGAACAAGAAAAAGAGTGGGGAACAGTCGCGATTCGTATTGAGGAAATAAAATGATAAGAAATCGCGGGGCGGCTATCATTGTACAGGAAGGGAAAATTGCTCTTATAAAACGTATTCGAGAAGAGGAAACATATTATGTTTTTCCTGGCGGAGGGGTTGAGGAAGGTGAAACGCCTGAAGAGGCAACGAAAAGAGAGGTATATGAAGAATTAGGGCTACATATAAAAGTGGAGCACCTTATTGCAAAGGTAAAATATAAAGGAAATGAATATTATTATGGTGCCTATATTACAGGCGGAGTGTTCGGAAGTGGAACAGCTGAGGAATTTCAGCGGGAAGGTAGAGGAAGTTATATTCCGTTATGGCTACCGATAAACGAGTTGGAAAAAGTGAATATAAAACCTTATGAAGTGGTCGGAAATATATTTAATCATTATAAAATATAACGTCTGACAACATACAAAAAAAACCATTGACATAGGCTTCTGATTTAAGTATTGTATTCGAGTATGTTTATAATCAGGAGGTTTATATGAGCAATCAAACTACTACACATCATGTGAAAATGACAACAGCGGATCCATCTGGAATTGGTCTATTTGGATTAGCAATGGTAACACTTGTAGCATCATCTCAAAAGTTAGGCTTAACAGATGGCGTTTCACTTGTATTACCATGGGCAATCTTTTTAGGAGGATTTGCACAAATCTTTGCTTGCATTCACGATGCAAAGCATAACAATACATTCGGTACGACAGCATTTGGTGCGTACGGCCTATTTTGGTTAGGTGTTGGAATGACTTGGTTAATTCAACTTGGAGTATTTGGCGAAAAATTAGCACAAGCTGCAGATTCAAAACAGCTTGGTGTAGCCTTTATCGGATATTTGATTTTCACAATCTTTATGACGATTGGTGCAATGGAAACACATAAAGTATTATTTATGATCTTTGTCCTTATTGATTTCTTATTTATTGGTCTTTCATTAAGTACTTTAGGTGTTATGCCGCACGCAATGCATAATTTAGCAGCATATTCTGAACTTCTTATTTCATTATTATCTTTCTACGGTTCAGCAGCAGCAGTGTTAAATACACACTTTGGAAAAGTTGTTTTACCAGTAGGAAAGCCTTTTGGTATTTTTAAAAAGTAATAAAAAAGCACAGATGATTGTATAGTCATCTGTGCTTTTTTATTTATCCCGCTATTTGCCGGGCAGTAAGACCCCCCACCTCAAAATTCAGTGGAAGCAAAGAAGTTAGGTGAGGGCCCTGCTGCCCGTAAAAGTCCGATTGGTTCAACTAATAATGAGTGGGGGATGAACAAAACTCCCACTCATTAAAGTTTCACTTTATTTGAAATAAGTAATGTAAATAAAAGTAGAAAAAATCAATTGAAATTGATTCTCATTATTAATATAATGAGAATGAGAATCATTTATTGTTAGAGGGGGATGCCAAAGTGGCAAAAATTTTAATAGCTTATGCAAGTATGTCAGGAAATACAGAGAGTATTGCTGATTTAATTAAAGTTAGTTTAGATGCTTTTGATCATGAAGTAGTATTGCAAGAAATGGAAGGCATGGATGCTGAAGAATTATTAGCTTATGATGGAATCATTTTAGGATCTTATACGTGGGGCGATGGTGAATTACCATTTGAAGCGGAAGATTTTCATGAGGACTTAGAAAATATAGATTTAGCTGGGAAAAAGGTAGCGGTATTCGGATCAGGTGATACGGCGTATGAACTATTTTGTGAAGCGGTAACGATATTTGAAGAACGTCTTGTAGAACGCGGTGCAGAGCTTGTACAAGAAGGGCTGAAAATTGAATTAGCTCCAGAAGATGAAGAGGATGTTGAAAAATGCAGTAATTTTGCAATTGCATTTGCTGAGAAGTTCTAAGAATGGGAGTGTCAACGTGGAGACAATGTTAAGTGCAACTGCTATTGCAAAGTTAAGAGATGGAAAACTGTTGTTAGCTACTACATATAATGGCTTATTTATTGAACAAGACGGAGAATGGAAACGAATTTTAAATGGTTTTCAAAAACGAATTAGGGATTTACATAGCGAAGATAATGTAGTTTATGGTGTAGGTGACGAAGGGATTTTTATTCGTAGTATGAATGGTGGAGAGAACTGGACAATTCAGCGTTTTCCAACAAAAGCAACGAGTTGGAATGTATGTAGCAATGTACAAGGAACTGTCATTGCTCATGGAGAAAAAACGCTGTATCTTTCTAATAATTTCGGTTCGACATGGGAGACTATTCATCCGTTTCTTGAGTATGGCAGTGCGGCACCGTCTATTCGATCGTTATTTTTATATAAGCATTACTTATTTATTGGTACGAAAATACATGCTAAATATGGTGGTGTTTGGCTCTTTGATTTGAAGACACGTAAATTAAAGAGGATTAAAATTGCGATGAATCAAATGATCTCCGCGTTGACTTTACACAATTCTTATTTAGTAGCGGCAAGTGGATCGTGCAAGGGAGTTAGCGGGAATATTTCTTATTGTAAAATAGATGAAAGTATTGCGAGTGAAAAAATATATTGGCATACATGTCAAAGTGAGCAGAAAGCAAGTAGTTATTTAGACTTAAGTGTAGATCAACATGTTTTATATACAACTTCAACACAAAATAAGGCGGGTATTAGTAGTGTGTGCCGTGTGCTTCTTGACGAAGGTATTGTTACAGTATGTGATTCAGTTAAAGGGCACGGATGGCGCATTGTTAATCAAAAAGATGGTTATGTAGTAGCCGGATCAGGCGAATTAAAAGCAATGCAGTGGGAACAAAAAATAATTTAAGAAAAAAACTTTACTTTTATTATATTGATATGATATAGTGTATTTAAACCATTTTACTTTTAATAATATAGAGATTTAAATGAGCTGTAACTTCCGAGGAGGATAGCAATGTTAAATCTCCTCAGGGGTTGCAGTTTTTTAATATCTGGCTTATTATTGTAAGGTGGTTGAAAATGAATATGTACATATAGGTACATTGTAGGAGGATTTTTTTCATGCAAAACGGTAAAGTAAAATGGTTTAACTCAGAAAAAGGTTTCGGTTTCATCGAAGTTGAAGGCGGAGAAGACGTATTCGTTCATTTCTCAGCTATCCAAGGCGAAGGCTTCAAAACTTTAGAAGAAGGTCAAGAAGTTACTTTCGAAGTAGAACAAGGTAACCGTGGACCTCAAGCTACTAACGTAAACAAGAAGTAATTTTTGAAAAAAGAAGGGCTCGCCCTTCTTTTTTTTGCATTTTTATAGATGTCCTCCTACTTACATATCATAACGAGACTGAATTTTCATTTATTTATTCGGAGTATTTTTGTATAAAGTACATGAATAAATAAATACTGAAAATAGAGTGTTTGTGTGAAAAGGAATTTAGAAAGAGGTAAATAAATTGAAAAACGCTACACATTTCATTGTGTTTGATATTGAGAGGAATTTCAGACCGTATAAATCAGAAGATCCGTCAGAAATAGTTGATATCGGAGCTGTAAAAATAAAAATAGGTACAATGAAGATAATTGAAGAGTTTTCGGAGTTAGTAAAACCAAGTGCACGATTAACTCGTCATACGACAAAATTGACTGGAATTACAAAGGAAGATTTAATTGGTGTAGAAAAATTCCCTCAAATTGTAGAGAAATTTATTCAGTTCATCGGCGAAGATTGTATATTTGTTTCATGGGGAAAAGAAGATTATCGCTTTCTATCTCATGATTGTGCATTACATGGTGTTGAATGCCCAAGTATAGAAAAAGAAAATAGAATTGATTTGCAAAAATTTGTTTTCCAAGCGTATGAAGAATTATTTGAACATACGCCAAGTTTACAATTTGCAGTAGAACAGCTCGGTTTAACATGGGAAGGGAAACAGCACCGAGCTCTAGCAGATGCTGAGAATACAGCAAATATACTTCTTAAAGTATATAGCGAGAGAGATATTCATAAACGGTACAAAAGACATGGCGAACTGGAACTTGTAAAGGACGGGAAACTAACGGAAAAAGCGAAAAAAAAGATGCGAAAATGGGTGTTTAAAGAACTAAAGAAAAATACAGAACGCTCTTTTGAATGGAGTACATTTGAAAGTAGTGACACGTGGGAAAGTATTACGGAAAGATATTATATAAGTGAAAATACAGTAGAACTGCTGAAAAAACATTTTCGTACGGCAGTGCGAAAAGCAGAACGGCAGATTAGGTATTTGGCTGAGATGGAGGAGAATGTAGAGGTTAAATGACATTCTCCTTTATTTCTAGCTACATAAATTTAACATCATTATATTGATGGATGAATAAAGTATTCATATTAAATAGGAATTGATTTGTTGTGATTGGGCCATTATAATTGCTTTGAAAATTAAGGGGCGGTAAGAATTTTTAAATACATTCATAAAATTAGAGCCCATAGAAATGAAAGAGGATACAGTTAAATGGAAGCAATCTTCAACATTGTAACAGTTGTAGTTTTGGGGATAATATTTACCACGCTATCAGCAGTAATTATACTTCCTTTCATAGCAAAGAAGAAGAATTGGAAAAAGCTTAATATATCTTTAAAGCGTGGTGTATTAAAGATTAAAATCGAAGAGTAAAATATGAGTTTTATACAAGGGAGGTGTGATAGTGATAGACTTGGATATTAAAGACGTCACCGTACAGATGGAATTAAACGGTGTCTTTTGGAATGAGGATGGGGTTGCTGAAATGACGGTGACTACAAAAGCTGAGCATTCTCTTCTTCTTCGTTTAGTAGTTGACTTAAAAAGTAAAACTATTAGGGCGACAAGTGCCGACATAGTAAATGGATTCTGCCCTCTGTGCAAACAGAAAAAGGACAAATGTAGTGAACTTAATGACTTGCAAAACAAAATGGAAATTTTAGAAGAAGCCTACGATTGGGTGAGAGAGCATCCGGAATATCGTTTTCAATTATCTTTTTACGAGTATAATAAATTTGAGGTAGTGAAGTGAAGTTTTCATTTTACCAACATACATAGTGACTACTCTAATGGAAATACGCTTGCACAACAAGGAAGGAATTTACTTGATTCTGCGACAATTGATATCTTGAATCAATAATAATTTTTAAAAATAAGCATATTTTTGTTATAAATCAGGAAAAACGATTCTATTAAGAATCGTTTTTTAATATAAACATCAACTAAGCTCAAAATAAAAGAGCGCTTATTAAAAGCGCCCAATAAAAACAGATATATGGAAGGATTTATTCAATCCCGTTCGGATCATACGAATACTGTTGCTTATTCTCAATCCGCTCAATCACATCTTGCAGCTCATCTGGCTTCAGAAACTCAATAGGAGAGAAGCCCTTTTCAAATGTAAGTGTGTCTGCTTCAATCATAAGTACATATCGGTCATTTACCTTCGCAATATGTATTTGATCCCCGAAATCAGCAAGTAACGCCTTCACAGAGATATGGTCTGCTTTTAGCTTTAATTCCACTTCAGGAGCATGCTCAACGATTTGAGCGGTAGCTTCCATTACTTCTTCGGTTGAAAATTGTTCCATAATTTCGCGTTTCGGACTGGCAGCCCATACTTCCATCGCTTGGTCGAATTGTTCGCGTTCTTCTGTACCTTCTTCAAATACATCTTCAATTTGGTCGTATACCATGTCCATTACTTGTGTTTTCATAATTTCAGGCATAGAGCGTTCATATTCGACGAATTTTAAGAAGTCTTCAAAGTAGCGGGCGTGTGATGCTTGGTGAATTTTTAATTCGCCCACTTCGACCATACCTTCTTCAGGCATGTACGGATATTGGATAGATTTCATATTCTTTGTTGTGATGGCCATTTCAACGTTACGAATCAGTGTTGATTCATCAGAAATAGAAGCCACCTTTGGTTCGAAGTCGCATTTCATTACAAATACGAATGGATCATCAAAGTATTTGCGTAGTTTTGCCTGAGCAATTAAAAATACACCACCGCGTACAGCGCTTGTGTCAAGATATGTATAAACGAGAGGTTCGCTCATATCTTTAAAGTTTTCCTTTGTTTCTGCAAAGCGAATACGATTAAAAAGGTTGTAATGAGGGTTTGAATCAAGTTCGTGCCCTTCTTCTACAATAAAGCGACCAATTTTTGTTGGGGCTTGTTCGGTTTTTGCATGACGTTCTACTTTTCGCTTCGATATTTTTAATAACTCACCATTCAAAAATTCTTTTAAGGAGCTATCTTCATACTCTTCAGCGTCTAAAGTTTGAAAATGTTTGTAGCGTTTATCAACTGCTTCACCTTTTCCTTCTACTTGTACAACATAAAAGGAAAGATAATTTATTTCAAAATCCATATTTATCACCTTGTTTCATTTCATTAACTCTTATCAGTATAGAGATGGAAAAAACTTTCGTCAATTTATATAAAGGAAGGGGGAGCCCCTTCCTTTATATAATTTTTATCCCGCTATTTGCCGGGCGGGCTGCCCGTAAAAGCCCGATTGGTGAAGGCTGATTAAAGTTTCACTTTATTTTCTCGATTAAAATCCGTCTTCTAATGCTGCGAATGGAATGTTTAGTCTGTTTTCTACTGTGCGTAAACGTTGGTTTAAGCGGTTTAGTCTACGTGTATGGCGCTCAACTGTATTTTCTAGTTGACGTACTCTTTGTTCAAGCTCATTTACGCGTCTTTCTAATTGACGATTTCCAGTGCCAGGAAAAGAGATTGGAAGTTGGAATTGTCTATTTTGGTCATATGGATTCGTTTGCTCTGCGTGATCTATATAAGATTGGTATTGTGCTTGTAAGTCATACTGTGGTTGTTGGTACGCATATTGATTATATGGATCATATGGATTGTAGGGATACATAATAACATCCTCCATTTCTTTAAAATAGGTTGAATTCACCATAATGTATGTGCAAAAGCGGAGCGGTGGCACGGCAAATACCTATTTATGTTGAGGGATTTTTCTTTATAAAAAATAGCTTGAGGGTTTTTGATTTGTATTTCTTTTGCTTAATGGTATATACTGGATAAAAGGGAGAGTTTACATAAAAGTTACAATTCTATCAAACTCAAACTTTTATGTAAATATGTATAGACATTTGTAAAAGAAAAGAGTAATTTATATAGAGTGAAAAATAACTTGTAACATTTTATAAACATATTGTAAAATGATTGTAACAAAACATACATAAAAATGAAATAAATACATAATAGTGATGTTGGGGAAAGGGAGAGAGTATATTGTTCCGTAAAGTAAAGGGTATATTAGTTGGGGTGTTATGTGTAGCTGTAGTGAGTGGCTGTGGTACAAAAGTAAGTGATGTTGCATTGGTAAGTGATATTGGTGGGCACACTGTAGAGGCTAAAGCAGAAGTGCAGGATACTATTAGTTTAGTTGATGGTCGAACTGGTACTGAAGTGAAAAAATTAGATTTATCTGGTTTAGGCTATTTTGAAGATGAAGCGAAATTTAAAAAGTCTGTAACAAAGGTTGTTGGTGAGGTTGGAAAAAGCGTCGACAAAAAAATGGTTCCTTCACGTATAGCACCTGATGGAAGTTGGCAAGAAGGAAAACCTTCTTATGAATTAATGGAAAAAGAATTAGTAGATAAATTGTTAAATGTGGGTATGTGGGATGCTACGTATCAGTTGCCGATCGTGGAGAAAAAACCAGTCGCAACATTAAGTGATGCGCAAGGAAATGGTACGGTAATTGGTAGATATGAAACGAACTTAGGCGGTTCAACAGGTGGCCGTATTGAGAATATTCGTTTGTCAGCAGCGAGCATAAATGGAGTTGTGTTAGCAAAAGGAGACCGTTTCTCTTTTAATTCATTAATCGGTGATACAACACCAGACAAAGGATATCAATTAGGGAAAGAAATAGTTGATGGTAAATTAGTAGATGGATACGGTGGTGGTGTTTGCCAAACATCTTCAACTTTATACAATGCAGCAGATCAAGCTGGCCTGAAAATGGTGGAGAGAACTACACATTCTAAAACGGTAGGTTATGTTCCTCAAGGAAGAGATGCTACAATTGCATATCCATATTTAGATTTAGTATTTGAAAATACGAATGATGCACCTGTGAAGCTTTATATGGGCATTCAGGGTGGAAAGCTAGTTGCTGAAGTACATAAAATGAGATAAGCGTTAAAAAGCCCCCTTTTCTGAAAGTTAGAAAAGGAGGCTTTTTTTATTATGAAAATAAAAATGTATGTAAATTCTGACTTTTCTTATTTACATAGGATGATTTTAGTTGTATCCTTCATAGTAACGGTTATATGTAATGGTAAAATATAGGGATAAGGAGATGAAGTTATTCATGGTACGAATTCATCCGAAAACACGTATTGGTCATGTTGAATTTAAAGTGAAAGATTTAGAGCGTCAAATTGCTTTTTATAAGAATGTTGTAGGATTAGAGGTAATTAAGCAAGAGGGGAATAAAGCATATTTAGCAGGAAAAGGTAGTAAGAATACATTACTTGTTCTTGAAAAGATAGAGGACGGGGTACTGCAAGAACCGCGTACGACTGGTATATATCATGTAGCCTTTTTAGTTCCGACTCGTGAAGCTTTTGCTTCTGCGCTATTTGGAGTTCTTCGTAATAAGAATGTAATTGACAGCCCAGCTGAACAAGAAGGGCGTTATACATATTCAAATGAAATTTTACCAATCTCAAGGTTTAACAGTGCAAGTGATCATACATATAGCGAAGCGTTTTATTTGCAAGATCTAGAGGGGAATGGTATTGAAATTTATGCAGACCGTCCGCGTGATCAATGGGGAGAAGGACCAGGAGGAAGTACGCCACTAGATTTAAAAGAGCTGGCAACACTCGTTGATTATGAGGCTGATGGATTACCTGCTAATACTGTCGTTGGGCACGTACATTTACGAATAGCTGATGTAGAAAAATCACACGAGTTTTATGTAGAGACAGTAGGGTTTGAAGTGCAACAACGTGAAGATGACTGCTTATTCATTTCTGCAGGAGGATATCATCACCATATCGGTGCAAATACGTGGAACGGAGTAAATAATCCACACCCACCAGTACATGCAACTGGACTAAAGGTATATACAATTGTACTACCGCATAAAGAAGCGTTAGATGCAGTGAAAGAAAGATTAATAGAAAAACAACATGAAATAAATGAAACTACAAATGGGTTTACGGTAGTAGATCCAAGTGGTATTACAGTGCAGTTTGAAATAGAAGCAGTGTAAAATAAGCGAGAAAGTGTATAATCACTTTCTCGCTTATTTGTGATCATTCATAGCTCAATCCAATATCTTCTTACTACATTCCCATCTTCCTCAGTGAAATCATCATCACGAAGCCCGCCGTTATGTAAAATCGTTTTTTCAGAAGCGGTATTCACTGCGTCGCAAACGACAAGTACTTTCGTGATGTCTAATTCCTTCGTTTTTTCTAATGATAATGCTAGTAATTTCGTAGCATAACCTTTTCTTCTTTCAGAAGGGCGAATGCCATAACCGATATGACCGCCAGCGTTAAATAGATGTTCAGTTAAACTATGACGTATATTAACAGCTCCGACAATTCTATTATTATTTGTAACGAGCCAATATGTAGAATCTGGTACCCAAGTTTCAGGGATATTTATTCCGTTATGCGCATCGAGAAGTTCTTGAACCATAGCTGGGAAGTTAGCAGGATTTTTTGAGATAACCCACGGGATCATTGTTTCACCGCTATCTTTCCATTCGTTATAGAAATCTAAGTATTCTTCTTGTAAATCAGTAGTAGGTGTAAGTAACGAGACGTTCATTGTTAGTAAGCTCCTTTGTTTATGTAGTATTTATAAAAAATTATGACACAAAATGAAAGCGTTTTCTTAAGTTTCTCAACCTAATTTCATGTAATTCACCTTTGATTTTTTAGAAAATTAGTGAAGATTTAAAATTAGAAGTTATTTATTTTATGTTAATATTTTAAATATTAACATAAAACGGTCGGAGTATTAAGTGTATTTTATTGGTATTCCTTCATGTTGATAAATGGATGTTTGTGATAATTTTTGTTTTATCTATCTATAATGAATGAAAGGGGGAAGTGCCCGTGAGTGTAGATTTTGATTTTATTATACGAATCGGTGTTGCTGGCTTGTTAGGAGCAATGATTGGTATTGAAAGAGAAATTCGATCGAAAGAAGCTGGATTAAAGACTCATTTTCTCGTAGCGGTAGGAAGTGCGTTAATAATGGTTGTTTCGAAATATGCCTTTTCAGATATTGTGTATGAAGAGCATACGTCTCTAGACCCAAGTCGGATTGCAGCACAAGTCGTTAGTGGAGTTGGTTTTTTAGGTGCAGGCACAATTATTATTCAAAAGCAGGCGGTGAAAGGATTAACGACCGCGGCTGGTTTATGGGCTACTGCCGGCATAGGATTAGCAATTGGAGCGGGAATGTATGTAGTAGGGATTGGAGCGACGATTCTCGTTTTAATTGGTTTAGAAATTGTGAGTCGTATTTTTAAGGTGCAATTTTTATTTCCACAAAATATAACGGTGCAAATGTGTATAAATAAACATGAAGCGGTACAACAAATAGTAGAAACGCTACAAGTGAAAGGCATTCCAATAGTTTCATATGAGGTGGAGGCTTCACAGCAAGGTACAGAAACTGTTTATAAGGTAGGGATGCAACTGAAAAATATATCGTCAGAAGAAAAGAATGAGTTTATTCAGTATATGCAAACATTACCGGAAGTTACGTTTATAAAGTTAAAATCATAGTGTTGAAAACGAGGATAGATGTAGCAGGAATTTTGCTATTATCTATCTTTTTTTGATATAAAACGCACATAAAGTCAAGTGCTAATTTTGCGCAGCAAGGATACATATGTGAACGTTCCCTTATTTTTTCTCAATACAGGACAAAAAGTAAAAATAGTAAAATAATGGAGCGGGACACTAAAAATGTAAGGTAGGGGAGAGTATGAAAGGCTATTCAAAAAAAATGTTAGTAGGGGTAAGTTTTGCTAGTTTAATGTTAGGGAGTTTTCAAGGGGTAAGTTTGGCAGAAGATACTAAGGGAGAGCAAGTTTCTTATCGAAATGTACTCAAAATGGAGCCAGTCGGTGTACAACTACCAGTACAAGAATTAGCTCATTCATCGAAATTGCTCGAAAGCAAGTCTTTTGAGCAAAGGATACAATTTGCTGATTTATCACAAAGACCGCCTGAGGTAAAAAAGGAAAGTAAGCAATTAGCTGTAGCGAAAACTTATACAATTGCTGAATTAAATCAATTAAGCAATCAGCAGTTAGTAGATTTACTTATAACCATTGATTGGGAGCAAATTACGGGGCTATTTCAGTTTAATACAGACAGTCTAGCATTCTATCAAAATGATAGTAGAATGCAGGCGATTATTGATAAATTGAAGCAGCAAGGACAAGCCTATACGAAGGATGATTCAAAAGGGATTGAGACATTAGTAGAGGTATTACGTTCAGGGTTTTATTTAGGATTTTATAATTCGGAACTTAGTAAATTAAATGAACGGAGTTATCATGATAAATGCTTACCTGCATTAAAAGCGATAGCTAACAATTCAAATTTCAAGCTGGGTACATTAGAGCAAAATAGAGTGGTATCATCATACGGAAAGTTAATAGGAAACGCTTCGAGTGATGTGGAAACGATAACATCGGCTGCAAAGATTTTTAAACAATATAATGATAATTTCTCTACATTAGTAGATAATCTTTCAGCTGGAAATGCTATTTACGATATTATGCAAGGTGTTGATTACGACATTCAATCGTATTTGTACGATACGAGGAAAGCACCGAAAGATACAGTATGGTATCAGAAAATAGATAGTTATATTAATGAACTAAGTCGTTCTGCATTAATGGGAACGATTACCGCAAAAAACGGTTGGCTTATTAATAATGGCATTTATTATACAGGTAGGCTCGGTTCGTTCCATAGTACAGGAACGAAAGGATTACAAGTTGTAACAGATGCGATGAAAATTTATCCGTATTTAGGGGAGCAATATTTCGTAGCTGCTGAGCAAATCGCGACGAATTATGACGGAAAAGATGCAAATGGTAAAGTGGTGAATTTAGATCAAATAAGAGAAGATGGAAAGAAAAAATATTTGCCAAAAACGTATACGTTTGATGATGGGGCAATTGTTTTAAAAGCTGGAGATAAAGTGACAGAAGAAAAAGTAAAACGTTTATATTGGGCGGCAAAAGAAGTGAAGGCACAATTCCATCGTACGGTTGAAAGTGATCAACCTTTAGAAAAAGGAAATCCTGATGATGTATTAACGATGGTTATTTATAATAGCCCAGCAGAATATCAGTTTAATCGTCAATTGTACGGATATGAAACGAATAACGGTGGTCTTTATATAGAAGGAACAGGTACGTTCTTTACTTATGAGCGTACGCCAGAAGAAAGTATTTATAGTTTAGAAGAATTATTCCGACATGAGTTCACGCATTATTTACAAGGTAGATATGAAGTACCAGGGTTATGGGGTCAAGGGAAAATATATGAAAATGAAAGATTATCTTGGTTTGAAGAAGGGAATGCTGAATTTTTTGCAGGGGCAACGAGAACGGATAATGTTGTACCGAGAAAGAGTATTATAGGAGGATTATCTTCAAACCCAGCAGAGCGTTATACGGCAGAGCGAACGTTAAATGCAAAGTATGGAACATGGGATTTCTATAATTATTCCTTTGCTTTACAATCGTATATGTACAATAAGAGATATGATATGTTTGATAAAATACATGATCTTATTAGGAAAAATGATGTAACAGCATATGATGCATATCGCTCTACATTAAGTAAAGATGCGAATTTAAATAAAGAATATCAAGATTATATGCAAATGCTAGTTGATAATCGTGAGAAATATAACGTACCATTAGTATCAGACGATTATTTAGCAAATCATGCACCGAAACCAGTTTCAGATATTGCGGCAGAAATAACGGCGGAAGCAAAATTGAAAAATGTATCAGTGAAGAAAAATAAATCACAGTTCTTTAATACATTCACACTACAAGGAACATATACAGGAACTGCAGCAAAAGGAGAATATGAAGATTGGAAAATAATTACACGAAACGTTAATGATACGTTAAAACGTTTAAGCGCAAAAGAATGGACAGGCTATAAAACGGTAACAGCATACTTCGTAAATTATCGCGTGAATGCATCAGGACAATTTGAATATGATGTTGTGTTCCACGGTATTAATACAGAAGAAGGTGCAGAGAATAAAGCGCCAGTTGCGGTTATAAACGGTCCGTATAGTGGAAATGTGAATGAAGCAATTTCATTTAAAAGCGACGCATCAAAAGATGAAGACGGGAAAATTACTTCATATAAATGGGAGTTTGGAGACGGTACTGTAAGTAATGAGCAAAATCCAACTCACGTATATACAAAAGAAGGAGCGTATACAGCGAAATTAACAGTAACAGACGATAAAGGAGCAACTAATACTGCTACAGCGACTGTAACTGTTCAAAAGAAAGAAGATAACAGTTTAGAAAAAGAACCGAATAACTCATTCCAAACAGCAAACAAACTGCAGTTAAATCAAGTTTTACGTGCTAGTTTAGGAAATGGAGATACAAGTGATTTCTTTGAAATTAATGTGGAGACTGCTAAAAATCTTCAAATTAACGTAACGAATGAAAATAATATCGGAATGAACTGGGTACTTTATTCTGAAGCAGATTTAAATAATTATGTTACGTATGCTCAGCAACAAGGGAATAAACTAGTAGGTAGTTACTACACGTATCCAGGGAAGTATTATTTACATGTGTATCAGTATGGTGGTGGAACAGGGAATTATACGGTGGAAGTGAAGTAGTAAAAGGGGAGTTGTCTTTTTCAATGAACGGCACAAGGTCTGTACTTTAATGAAAAAACAACTGTAGGAAATGTCCCTAACGATAATAACAAATTAAGTGTCGAGAGATGCTATATTTACATTAAACAAATCTAATTAGTAAAAGAGATAAACTATTATTTCATCCAGATGTAAGAAAAGTTATAAATATTAAGTGCGTTTACTGTAATTAAACTAAAGGATCAGAGTGTATCTGTAACAATAGATAAGCTCTGACCCTTATTATTTTATAAATTTAAGATAATTAATAAGTAAGCTAGCTAGCGGGATTCTTAAAATTCATTTATATAATTAACTAAACAGAAAATTTTTATCACATTAGCAAGGGATACTAATAGAAAAGCGTGTCCCTTTACCTAATTCACTCTCTATCTCTATATCTCCGTTTAATTCTCTAATAATACTATAAGCAATCATAGTACCAAGCCCAGTTCCTTTTTCTGTTGTTGAATAGAATGGCAAAGCAATTCGTTTTATTTGTTGAGATGACATCCCAATTCCTGAATCAATAATATCAATTATGATATTTCCTTTTACTTTTTGTATATTTATTTGTAATAATCCACCATTTTTCATAGCCTCAATTCCGTTTTGGATGATGTTGTTTAGACAGAGTTTGAATTTTTCGGGGTCCCCATTTATATAAAAGGAATCTGTACTATTTTGTTTGATTTCAACTTTGTATGATAGAGCGAGTGGTGAAATAGTATCTTTCACCTGATTTAAAATGTGATTAATATCTATTTTCTCTTTTAGGGTGTTCTGTGGTTTGGTTAAAGATAAATAGTTATTAATAGTAGATTGTATTTGCTGCATTTCAATTAACATGATTTCTAAGTATTGATCCTGAGATAGCTTAGAGGCATGTTTTTCATTTAATAATTGAGTGAATCCATGTACCGTGGTTAGTGGATTGTGGATTTCGTGTGCAATTGACGCCGCTAGTTCGCTAGCTATATAAAATTTTTCAGCCCGTTGCAGTTTTTCTTCCATTTTATATTTCTCAATCATTCCCTCTATTAAATAAACTGATAATAATACTGTGAAAATATTAATGACTATATAATTTAATAAAAATTCTATGAGAGTAGAGTCTATTTTCCCTCCTGTATTTATTTGAGTTACAATACCGCAAATAGAAAGTGAAGTTGTACATACTAAAATAAGGAGTAAGCTTAATAATACTTTTTTTCTTTAATATACATAGGTAATAGGTAACGAAAGAGCATTGTTATACCAAAAATAATAGTGAAGATAATAAATGATGGAAGAACGCCATTTCCGCCTAAGTAAAACCGATAAGAAAGATATAAAATTCCTATAAAAATAATGTTTTTTGTATTTCCATATAGAAAAACTAATATAATAGGAATAAAACGTAAATCATAAATAAATCCCACATGTAAATGAAAAGGAAAAGTCATACAAAAAATAATAGCAATGGAGGAAAGGATAGAAAATAACATATTATTACATGTTGTTTTTTCTTTAAACTCTAGCCAAAATACGTGATAGCTAAGGATACAAATTATTATAATAAAGGTATTTAATAAAAGAGTAGAAATTCCCATAGTTTTGCATCTCCGATAGTTTGTAAGTAGAATTATGTATGAGTTGGACATAGATGTTTAGTATTAGTAGACTTTTTATCTAAAAAAGGAAGGGTACTTGAAAAACATGCTGTTATATTACTCGTATTAAAATTGATAAGGAAAATAGAAAAAATCTATTTAAATTTATGTACATATGAAATTATCAACTAACTTTTGTATGGGTAAAATCGGGATTTAGTTACTGATAAAATAAGGTTTTTTAAGTATGAATATTCTGTGAAAATGATATGCGTGGTGACTTCTGTTTTGTAGCCTCCGTTATATTAACATGGAATATATCAAATTACAAAGTGAAATTTTAGAAAAATTTTATTAGTACATTTTATCTGAAATAGAAATGCTATTTATGTGAGTATTTTGGTACTTACTCGTATAAAACTTTGTTAGAAAAAGACTTTAAAATTTACATGTTTTTTATGAAGCGTAATATTGTAGCTTTATCTATGTGGGGTTCTCAATAACTGTTAATACAAAAAGTTAAGATATGTAGTTTTATAGATATGAATTATTACATAAAAACGCACTTGGAAAAGGATGTATGATGGTAATAGAATACAAACATCAAGGGGGAACTTAAAATGAAGTTAAATAAACTAGTGCTTAGTTGTGGAGTAGTTTCAGCATTAACACTTGGTGTGTTAGGGAATAATACTTATGCTGAAGAAGTACACAAAACGAATGATCCAATTCATGTAGTTGAACATGTTTCTGCAGACTTATTATTAACCCAAACAATGGATTATAGTGGCGAGGCTGAAACTTCTTTCGTATATGATGGGAGTACTGACTTAAGCTTCTCTATGAAAAATAATGGTCAAAATACAATGGGATATAGTGTAAAAGGTCCAAATACAGAGCTAATTGTTGGTGGTTATATAAAACCTGGAGAACAACAAATTAATGTTACAAATGTACGGAATGCTTTATCTCCATTACCGAATGGAACATATAAAATTTACGTTTCAAATGATGATGGTTCTAAGGGGCAATTCCAAGTTTCAGTAAGATCTATGAATTAAATTTAAAACGCTTTGTTTTTAAGTTAATTTAATCTTTACTTATTGGAAAGAAGCTAAATTGAATTGAGAATTACCGATAAAAATGAAAACGAGCACCTTATCTAATTGTGAGAGGGTGTTCTTTTTTGCTATTAAACAGAAAACAATTACTTCCAACCACCTATAAATATATTTTGATATTTTCATTGCTAATCTACTAGTTTGTGTCAACGAGAGAATGTCTACTATAAAAGATATTAAAATAAAGATGATGTAACATTCAGCTAAATTATATGGGGAAATAGAAAAACCACTCTTATATGAGTGGTTTTTAGTAATTATTTTTAGGTTATACATTTAAAATTAGGCTAAGTTATAGAAATAATAAACATTTAATCCCGCATTAACTGGCAGTAAGACTCCCACCTCAAAATTCAGCGGAAGCAAAGAAGTTAGGTGGGGGTCGGGCTGCCAGTAAACGCCCGATTGGTTCAACTAATAATCAGTGGGGGATGAACAAAACCCCCACTGATTAAAGTTTCACTTTATCCGTTGTGATTATTTTGGTTCTGGATAATGATTGTAGTAAGAGATTCTAATAAATTCTTGGTAGACATTTGTTAATTTGGCATCTCTAAGAGCATCGTTGAATTTTTGCATACGTACACTACCTTGAGCGTAGCCTCCACCTGGGGCATAAGGGTTTCTAGCTTCAAAGTCATCCAAAAATACTTTTAATTTTTTATAGTCTTGAGATTGATAGAAAGCCACGGCCTCTTCAGGAGTGACATCAAAGTAAGAGGATGATGTTGAGTTATAAGAAGCTGCTTGAGCAGTAGGTGCCTCTAGCATAGTTGCAGCTCCACCGAACATAGTAAGCGCCATAGAAGATACAATAATTTTTTTAAACATAATAAAACCTCCATGTAGAATATTGGACTAATAGCAATCCTGTAATCAGTATAGTTACATTGAAAATGATTATCAAATGCAATGTTGCATAATGTATCCTGCTATTTGTGGGCAGTAAGGCTCAAAGCAGAGAAGTTAGATGGGGATCGGGCTGAATAAAGTTTTACTTTATTCTTTGAATGAAGAGTCACCCTTATATCTCAATGAAGGAGCGTAATAGAGAATTAATAGATTAAAAGAGGTGTATAAATTACTCGGATTAACAAGAAAATGAAAAGGCTATTTTTAATAAGGGGAAGGTTAATAGAAGATTAATAACTGGAGCAAAGGAATTGCTATTTATATATTTAACATACATATTTGTCTTTTAAATTGTAGGCGTGTTTTAGAATTTGTATATAGTAAATTCGTTAAAAAACTTGATAAATAATAAAATGTGTAAATTTTTTGACTATTTCATTAAAATTATTTAATATTTGTAATTTATTGTTTTATAATGATAATCGGGTCGATCGTGAATGTTTTAGATATTGCGATATATACTCGGATTAATTTATTCTAGGGAGGTTACAAAATTGGGTAAGAGAGTCATTATAAGAGTTTTTACATTATTATCAGTACTGGCATTATTCCTTAATGTATTTTTACCTAGGGCTAGTGCAGAGGTTATGACGCACGAGAAATATTCAATGAACTGGAGTTATAGTAATAGTTTAGGAAAGCACATTCGAACTGAAATGATTAAAAATTCAAGTGGTCAAATTGCTTATTGCTTAACTCTTGGACTAAAATCACCAAATGGTGAAGATCTTCCTGAAATGGGGAAAACAGATAATGTAGTATATAGGGTCCTATTAAACGGTTTCCCGCAAAAAAGTGTTCAGCAGTTGGGAGTAGCTAATCAGAATGAGGCACACTACGCAACTCAGCTTGCAGTTTGGAATGCATTAGGTCAACTTGATGTAAATGAACTGAAACATGAGAATAAAAATGTTGAAAAAGCAGCTAAGGCAATTATCAATGCTGCTAACAATAGCGGCGATACACAAGATATTTATATGAATGTTATCCCAGTTGAAAAACAAAAAGCAGAATTAAAAGGTGAGTTCTTCGAAACAAATCTATATACAGTACAAACAAATGCTAAGGGTGGTTCTTATAAAGTAGTAGCAAAAAATGCACCTAATGGAGTAAAAATTGTTAGTGAAAATGGTGAAGTGAAAGATCAACTTTCAGTTGGAGAGAAATTCCGTATCCAAATTCCTAAAAATACTAAAACAGGTGAATTTAATCTAAGTGTTGCTGCAAACTTAACAAAAGTTCAAGCAATTGCTTACCGTGGTACGGATACTGTTCAGAATGCTACAGTACTATTAGAAAGAAATGAAGAAAAGCTTAGTAGTGATCTTGCAGTAAATTGGGAAGCAGCTGGTTCTTTAAAAATTAAAAAGGTTGGAGAAAATGGAGAAGTTTTAGCTGATGCAGTATTTGAGGTCTTTAATGCAAATAATGAATCAGTTGGAAAAAGCACGACTGGTGCTGATGGTATAGCAGAATTAAACAACTTACCAATTGGTACTTACACATTAAAAGAAATTAAAGCACCAACAGGCTATGTTTCAGATGATAAACCACAAACTATTGAAGTTAAGACAGGAGAAACAGGAGCTGTCCAAATAGTAAATAACAAAGTAAAAGGTAACATCGAAATTAAAAAGCTTAGTGATTCAGGAAAGGTTTTACCAAATGTTGAATTCACAGTCTTCACTGAAGATGGTAAAGAAGTGAAAAAAGTAGTAACAAAAGAAAATGGAATTGCAAACGTTGAAGGTCTTACGTATGGTAAATATTATTTCTTAGAGACACAAACACCTAATGGATATATTGGAAATAAAACAAAGTATCCTTTTGAAATTAAAGAGCACAATAAAACACTTACTTTTACAGTGGAAAATACAGAAGTAAAAGGTAGTGTAAAATTACTTAAAGTGGATAATGAAGATGTTAGTAAAAAATTAGAAGGTGCAGAATTCGAGCTAAAAGATGCAAGTGGAAAAGTAATTGGTGAATATAAAACAGATAAAAATGGTGAGATTAACGTCAAAGATTTAGCGTATGGTAAATATTCATTTGTAGAAAAGGCTTCTCCAAATGGTTATGTTCTTGTTAAAGAACCAATTATGTTCGAAATAAAGGAACATGGAAAGATTATTGAGTTATTGGCAGTTAATCATCTTATCAAAGGTGATCTAGAAATTACAAAGGTAGATGTAGCTGATGGAAATAACAAGCTTCCAAATGCAGAATTTACGATTTATAACGAAGCAGGAAAAGAAGTAGTAAAAGGAAAAACAGACGATAAAGGAATCGCTAAATTTGAAAAGTTACCATTTGGAAAATACACATATAAAGAAACTGTTGCACCAAAAGGTTATGTATTAAATGAAGAAACGTTCTCTTTTGAAATTAAAGAGAATGGTCAAATCATTAAACACATTGTCAAAGATGAAAAGATTCCTTCAATAAAAACAACAGCTACTGATAAAACAGATGGTACAAAAGAAATGCACACGTCTAAGTCTGTAACAATCCAAGATAAAGTGGAATACAAAGATCTACAAGTAGGTAAAGAGTACACTGTAAAAGGTAAATTAATGAATAAAGAGACTAATAAACCATTAGTTGTAAATGGTAAAGAAGTAACTGCTGAAACGAAGTTTACACCAACAGAAGCAAATGGTTTTATTACACTAGATTTTACTTTTGATGCAACTGGTTTAGAAGAAAAAGAAGTAGTAGTATTCGAAGAGTTACTGAAAGACGGAAAAGTTGTTACGACACATGCTGATATCAATGATAAAGGTCAAACAGTTAAGTTCGTTAAGCCATCAGTAAAAACGACAGCTACAAACAAAGCTGATGGTGGAAAAGAGATTCATTCAAAGGATTCTATCACTATTCAAGACAAAGTGGAGTATACTAACTTAGTTGTAGGTAAAGAGTACACTGTAAAAGGTAAACTTATGAACAAAGCTATTAACAAACCATTATTAATTGATGGAAAAGAAGTAACAGCTGAAACGAAGTTTACTGCAAAAGAAAAGAACGGTTTTGTAACATTAGACTTTACTTTTGTTGGTGCTGAACAGCAAGGAAGAGAAGTAGTCGTGTTTGAAGACTTATTACATGAAGGTCAAGTAATTGCAACTCATGCTGACATTAATGATGTAGGTCAAACAGTTCGGTTTGTAGAACCTTCTATTAAAACGACAGCTACAAATAAAGCTGATGGTTCTAAAGAGTTAGACGCTTCTAAATCTGTAACAATCCAAGATAAAGTGGAATACAAAGACTTAATCGTGGGTAAAGAGTACGTTGTAAAAGGTAAACTAATGGATAAAGCAACAAACAAGCCATTATTAGTTGATGGTAAAGAGGTAACAGTAGAATCTAAGTTTACTGCTAAAGAGAAGAATGGTTCTATCATACTAGATTTCACATGTAATGCTTCTGCATTACAAGGTAAAGAAGTAGTAGTATTTGAAGAACTGTATCAAGATAATATATTAATAGCTATTCACGCTGAAATTGAAGATAAGGGACAAACAGTGAAATTTAAAGAGGTAAAGCCGGAACAACCTAAACCAGAACAGCCGAATTCGGATGAAAATACTCCAACACCAGAGCAACCTAACGAGCAAGTAAAAGAACAACCACAACCTAAGAAAGAAATCCAATCTAAAATTGGATGGTTACCACAAACAGGTACTAATCTTACAAGTTGGATCTCTATGGCTGCAGGAGCATTACTGTTAATTGTTGGTGGAGTGATTTTCTTAAAACGTAAAAATGCATAGAAATTAAAAATAAGCACATCTGTTTTTATAACAAGATGTGCTTATTTTTATCATTTTAGCCAAGAAAACTCCTATATTTAAGTCTGAATGGCATTTAAAATAGCAACTTTATTTGTAGTAAATAATATATAATTTTGTTTTACTGTTTTAATTAAAATACGGTCTGTTGTCCCATAAGCTGCTCCAATACGTATTACATCTACGTCTTCAACACCAGCATAGGTAGCATCTTCGGTAACCTCAATCACATCACGTAATGGAATTGTAATCTCCGCCAATTGCCATGAAATAATTAACTCTTCATTTGTTTTTTTTACATTAATGCCTAGCATTATACCAAGACCCTTCAACAATAATATGCTACACTTCTAATCTCGTTATATAAATTTTTAGATTTTTTATCTATATGTAGCCATAGAATTTATTTATATTTGTGAGCATCTTAATGATGTCAAACAAATAGAAGGATATACAGTCTTTCTATTAAGAAATATGTTAAGAACAAAAGTTCACTTCAAATTAATATGAATTTGATATGGTTGAGATATTATGAACGAGAAACAGTAAGAGTTGCAGGAAGGAAATGAATAATGAGACTTAAATTAGTAGGGATTTTCAGTTGTGTAATTATGATGTTAGGTATTTTTATAATTTACACCAATCAATCTATTGGTAAAGAACCAGATAAGACGAACTATGAATCTCGTGAAAACTCCATAAATAAAGAGAAAGATAGTAGAGGAAAAGGGCAATCAAAATACAATGAAAGTTCTTTTGCTAGTATACAGGCTGTAGTTAATAAGGAATATGGATTACCCGAAGATTATAAACCAGAGGATTTAGTTGTACCAAATGTACCATTCTCATTTAGTGGAACGGTAGAAAAGAGCCACCTCCGTAAAGAGGCGGCAGAAGCACTGGAAAAGTTATTTGATTTAGCAAAGCAGGAGGGGATTCAGTTAAATGCTGTTTCGGGATTTCGTTCCTATGACTATCAACAACGACTGTATGCGAACAATGTGAAAAGAAAAGGACAAGAGCATACGGATCGCTTCTCGGCAAAACCAGGACATAGCGAACATCAAACAGGGTTAACAATGGATGTTTCTTCTAAAAGTGCGAACAATGAATTAGAGCTATCTTTTGCTAATACGAAGGAAGGAAAATGGCTGAAAGAAAACGCGCATCGTGCAGGGTTTATCATTCGTTATCCTAAGGGGAAGGAAAGTATTACAGGTTATGCATATGAACCTTGGCATATTCGCTATGTAGGAGATATTGCTGAAAATATATATGAACAAAAGCAGACTTTAGAAGAATACATGAATCTATGAAAATAGAATTGAAGAATTAAACGGGCTATCAATAGACGTGAGATTGTAAAAGGCAGGGGATATAAATTAAGGTGTTTTTTAATTTTTTTAGTGAAGAGGGAAGGTATCCCTCTTCTTTTTTCATTCCTTGTAAAATTTGAGGATGTCTTAGGGGAGTGAAAAGATGGATTGTGTAGGTGTATTAATAAAGGCTACTTTCGATGGCTTCTGGAGATGTTTTTTGAGGGAATATATTCATTGCAGCAATTGACTATATTATAGGAGCATTCACGTTGGGATATAACAGAGAATTATAGAGTAAAGTAGGATTCAAAAGCATTGTTAACAATGTGGGTGTTATAAGTTATTTTCCTATCAAAACAATTAGTTTTTGTTCAAAATTTAAGAGTGTTATTTTATTATATCTAGTAACTATTTATATTATTTAATAATTACTTGATTTACTATTAAGGTGATTATCTTACAAAATTGTAAGGTTATTTTAATTGACACTCGTATGTATAAGTAACTATACTAGTTACACAATGTTGGTGAGTATATTTAATAATCTTTATCTATAAGTGTATGTCCGAGGATTATTTTTGGAGCAATAATTCGATTTTAAATTTATTATCTGATATATATTAATATAAACAACTTAATCTATTCTTTATTCAAGGTCGTATTATTTAAAGATTAATTATAAATGATATATTTACCAAATTGTAATAATTTGATAGAGGTGTTACATTTTGAAATACAAATTAATTGCTACAGGAATTCTTGCTGGAAGTCTATTAACCTACTCATCTAATACATTTGCAAATACTCATAAGTTCCCAGATGTTCCTGCATGGGCGGACAAATCCGTTAATTATTTAGTTGATAAACAGGTATTGAATGGCTATCCAGACGGAACGTTCGGTTCAAATGACTCATTAGACAGAGCTTCGGCTACAAAAATTATGACAAAAGTTTTAGGTATACAAATTGACTCTAATGCAAAACCATCATTTACAGATTCACAAAACCACTGGGCTACTCCGTATATTGCTGCTGCTGAAAAAGCTGGTATTGTTAAAGGTGAGGGAAATGGAATCTTCAATCCATCCGGAAAAGTAACTCGTGCTGCTATGGCTACGATGCTAGTAAATGCATATAAACTACAAAGCGCAGCAAATCATAATGAGCAGGTTAAATTTGAAGATTTAAAAGGGCATTGGGGAGAAAAATATGCCAATATTTTAATCGGTTTGAAAATTTCCAATGGTACTGAGAACGGTTGGCAACCAAATAGATTTATAACACGTGCTGAAGCTGCTCAACTTACTGCAAAAACAGATATGATGCAACATCGTCCCCAAAACCCATTAGAAAGCAAAACAATCATTATTGATCCTGGACATGGTGGCGAAGATCCTGGGAAATCCACAAAGGGATTACCTGAAAGTAAGATTGTACTAGACACTTCTTTACGTCTACAACAATTACTTGAAAAGCATACACCATTTACAGTTTTATTAACTCGTCAATCTGATAATAGACCGGGGCATGATCAAAAAAGTTCTTTACAGGAACGTGTTAAATTTGCTAAGAAAAATCAGGGTGATATCTTTATAAGCGTACATGCAAATGCTTTTAATGGTAATGCAAAAGGGACAGAAACATATTACTATAAATCTTCTAAATCCGAAAAAACAAATCCTCATGTGGAAGAAAGTCGTGTTTTAGCAGAAAAAATTCAAACACGTTTAGTAGAGGCACTTCAAACACGAGACAGAGGAGTTAAACATGGAGACCTTCATGTAATAAGGGAAAATGACATGCCAGCTGTGTTGACGGAACTGGCGTTTATAGATAATGGTATTGATTACAGTAAATTATCTACGGAAGATGGCAGACAAATTGCAGCAGAAGCCATTTATGAAGGAATTTTAGATTATTATGAATGGAAAGGAAATAATGTATCTGAATATAGGCTGTAATAAGTAATTGAAAATATAGTAATTCTCGAAATGAAGAATTCTATAATTTTTTTGTTTTTTTTTAAACAATAATTTTAAATTTGTATTTAAAATTATTGTTTAAATTTTTATTTTATGTTTTAATATTATTGATAATAGTTATCAATAATAGTGAGAGGAAGATTAGTGAAACATGTGTTTTTAGTTAGTGTCATAAAAGTTAATGAATTTGTATATTGTATGGCTATGAATCTATCTCTATTTTTGCGAACTAGAAATAATATATTTATATCTTTTA
Source organism: Bacillus sp. CH_48 (assembly GCF_038008465.1). Classification (NCBI taxonomy): domain Bacteria; kingdom Bacillati; phylum Bacillota; class Bacilli; order Caryophanales; family Bacillaceae; genus Bacillus; species Bacillus sp. CH_48. The sequence continues at coordinate 3,445,622 of NZ_JBBOZF010000001.1, forward strand.
AATGTTTAAGAAGGAGTGGCTGTCTGTATGAAAAAAGCAAAAGAAATAGCTAAATGTGTTGCGGTAGCGTCCGTTATTATGTCTGGATCATTTAGTTTACAAGCAACATCTGCATTTGCAGATTCTAAAGGAACTGTAGAAAATCTTCAAAATGGTGGGAAGGTCTATAATAGTTTTAAAACTACTTATGACATGAAGCAGAATATCAAAAATTCGATAAAGGTTTCTTTTATTGAGGATCCTTACGCAGATAAAAAGATTGCAATTGTGACCACTGATGGTAGTAATATTGATGCTAAATATACAGTTAATAGTGGATACTATAACGCAGGCTTAAAATGGCCATCAGCTTATCATACTGAAGCAGAAATAACAAGTGGTGATAGTGCTCAGTTCCATAAAGCTGCCCCAGTTAATACAATGACTTCAGCAAAGGTCACTTCTGAGGTAGGGTATACACTTGGTGGAAGTGTTAAAGTAGGAGTAAATGATAAAGGGCCAAATGCCGATGCAAGTATCACAGGTAGCTTTGCTTGGAAAGAAAGTGTATCTTATGATCAAGTAGATTATAAAACGGTATTAGAGACTCACACAGATAAGAAATTAAATTGGAAAGTAGGATTCCAATCATTTAATTTCCCAGAGTGGGGAATTTATAATCGTGATTCATTCAATACTTTCTATGGTAATCAACTATTTATGAAATCACGTAGTTATAATGAAGGGACGAATAATTTTGTTTCAAAAGATACAGTACCAGCTTTAACAGGATATGGTTTTTCTCCAAACGTAGTAGCGGTTATTACTGCTGATAAAACAGAAACTACATCAGATTTAAAAATAACAAATCGTAGAATTTCAGATCAGTACAATATTGAGTGGGTAAGTTCAAAATGGTGGGGAACAAATAATAAAGATACATATAATGAATTCTTTACGAACCACTATAAATTAGACTGGAAAAACCATCAAGTTACTCTTGATAACCAAAAATTCCTTGAAGAACAAATGAATAGTATCAACAGCGTGAATGATAAACTTAACAAAGGAAAAGGGAAGTTATCTCTTTCAATGAATGGAAATCAACTCAAAGCTACGTCTAGCAATGCTGGTTATGGTATCAGTTATGAAGATAAGAATTGGGGTATCTTTGTAAATGGTGAAAAGGTCTATACTTTTAATGAAAAATCAACTGTAGGCAATATATCTAATGATATTAACAAATTAAACATTAAAGGACCTTATATCGAGATTAAACAGATCTAGTCAGAAAATGATGGACGATTGATGGATAATTCTCTCATCAAGCTACGAGTATACTAGTTTATCCCGCTATTTGTGGGCAGTAAGACCCCTCACCTCAAAATTCAGCGGAAGCAAAGAAGTTAGGTGGGGGCCCTGCTGCACCTAAAAGCCTGATTGGTGAGGGCTGATTAAAGTTTCATTTTATTTTAAATCTGTATAATGTAACGAAAGGACCAAAGTTTATCTATAAAATGGATAAACTTTGGTCCTTATTATGTTTTTATTCGCACACGAAATTAAGATAAAATTAGATGTTTTTTGTCTATTCTTTTACTCAATTAGAAAAGAGCGTAAAGTATTTGAAAACTATTGATGCTACGCAAGGGGATATTGTTTAAAGTAATCAGAACTTCATCGGTTGTTAAGTTACCACTTTAAATATATAATTAAATTTCATTAAAAAGATACTCTATTCAAAGTCCTTATTGGGTTTTTGAAGTGAAATATATACTATTTGAGGTGTGTGAAATGGGGAAATCTCGAGAGCAGACGATGGAAAATATCTTAAAGGCTGCTAAGAAAAAATTTGGAGAGCGTGGCTACGAAGGTACGAGCATACAAGAAATCGCAAAAGAAGCGAAAGTGAATGTTGCTATGGCCTCTTACTATTTTAATGGGAAAGAAAACCTATATTATGAGGTGTTTAAGAAATATGGTCTTGCTAATGAGCTACCCAATTTTCTTGAGAAGAATCAATTTAAACCTATCGATGCCCTTAGAGAATATTTAACGGTTTTTACTAAACATATAAAAGAGAACCCTGAAATTGGATCATTGGCATATGAGGAGATTATTAAGGAAAGTGCACGATTAGAAAAGATTAAACCGTATTTCATAGGTAATTTTGAACAGTTAAAAGAAATATTACAGGAGGGTGAAAAGCAAGGAGTTTTTCATTTCTTCTCCATAAATCATACGATACATTGGATCACTTCTATTGTTTTATTTCCAAAGTTTAAAAAGTTTATTGATTCTTTAGGGCCAAATGAAACGAACGATACAAATCATGAATGGATGCCAGAAGACTTAGTGGACAGGATTGTTACTGCATTAACAGATAAACCTAACGTGTAAATTATTCAGTATTTATGAATTCTGTTATTACTATTTAAAGCCTAATTTCTCAATGTATTGTAGAGAAATTAGGCTTTTTTCAACACGTCATTAAGGTTTTTATAGTTCAAGGACTCAAGTTAATGATTATATTTTCAAGTATTCGTTTTGAGCTACATAGATATAGTTTTTGTTGCAACTGTTTGTTGAAATGCTTTATCATGCTCAACAATAACCATTGTGGGATTAAATTGTTGAATAAGTTCTTCAATCTGCATACGGGAATAGATATCTATAAAATTTAGTGGTTCGTCCCATATATATATATGGGCTTTTTCACATAAACTTTTAGCGATAAGCAGTTTTTTCTTTTGTCCACCAGAATAATGAGATATATCTTTCTCGAATTGAATTCGATCAAAGTCCATCTTACTTAGGATGGATTTAAATAAGGTTTCATCAATCTTGTGCTCTTCAATGAAGTCTGATAGCGACCCCTTCAAATGAGAAGTATCTTGTTGGACATAGGAAATGATGAGTCCTGTACCTAAAGTAACTAAGCCTGTATGCTGTATCGGATGTCCTAGAAGTAGTTTTAGGATACTACTTTTTCCGCTCCCATTCGTTCCATCAAGTACAATTCGGTCACCTTGTTCAACTATGAAGCTAATCGGCTCATTCACAATTTGGTCATTGTACTTAACGGACACGTCAACCAAAGTAACCAATTCATTTGATTTAAATTGCAATTGTTCCAATTTTAATGACTCAGTTTTTTCCACATTTTTTAGTAATTTTGACTTTTCCTCAATAGCTTTTTGTTGCCTTGATTCAAGGTTTTTTGCTCTTTTCATCATCTTGGCTGCTTTATGTCCTACAAACCCCTTATCCAACTTAGAGCCTGAATTCCTCGTTCCATTTTTTGAAGCTTCCACGTCATGAGACCAACTTGCTGATCGTTTGGAAGACTGTTTTAATCTCCCTATGTCTTTTTGTAGACGCTCATTTGTAGCCTTCTCGTGCTCTTGCTGTCTATCAAAATTTAACTTCCAAGAAGAATAGTTACCACTTTGAATTTCAATATTTGCTCTATTAATAGATAGGATATGGTCAACGCACCCATCTAAAAAGATTCTGTCATGTGAAATTAAAATAAATCCTTTTTTCTTTCTTAGATAATTAGAGACTATCTTTCGTGCATCTGTATCTAAGTGATTTGTTGGTTCATCAATTAATAGGAATTGACCCGCATTTAAAAACAGTGCAGCAAGCAACACCTTTGTTTGTTCCCCATTTGATAATGTTTTAAATGGTCTGTACATGACCTCAGCATCAACATTTAAATAGGATATCTCACGTAGAAATTCCCAATCTGCGGCTTGGGGACAAATTTCTTCAAGGATTTCATGAGTGAATTTGTTCCTATCTGAAACAGAGTAGGGGAAGTAATTGAATTCTACCGAAGCAAGGATTTTCCCGCTATACTCATAATTCCCTAACAATAAATTAAAGAATGTCGTTTTACCTCGTCCGTTTCTACCAATAAACCCTAGCTTCCAATCCGTATCTATTTGGAAGTTTACACTTTCAAAAATATTATCAAAGCTACCTGGGTATGAAAAAGTTAAGTCTTGGACCTTTATCATTGACATAATAATTCCTCCTTTATATATCGAAACGTTTCATATAAAGTCGGAACATCCATCCATTTTTTAATTCCTCTATATAAGTTTGATGGATATTAACGACTTATATAGAGCATTACATGTGTAACAATAGTGTCTGAAGTACTCATTTTTCTCGCTCCTTTATTTGTGAAGTACATTTAACAATTAGTAAGTTTCAACTAAGCTAAACGGGAATAAAAAAATCCCCCAATTTGTAATCGGAAGGATTAGTCTTTCGTCTATACTTAATAAGTACTTATTAATCATTTGAATCATGACAAATAAAGTATGAACTGAATTTTAAAAATGGATAGACTAACCCTATATTTTGTAGTTTGAAGTTATAAAATTCAACTTAAAATATAAATTAGTTAATCATTATTCATCCATCATTCCTTTCATAATTCTATTTTTAGAGTAACATTCTTTTTAGGGAGATGCAATATTAGCTTCAATTTCATCTAATCCTAGATCATTTATAATTCTTTGAGTAAGGAGATAAAATTTTACCTCTCTTTTTATAAACATCAAATTTTTGTTCAATAGGTCATGTCTTTTGTCCGTTAAAAAGGGAGGATATGAAATTGACATCAACCTTTGTTGTAACTATAATAGTTACAGTATGTTCCGTAAACTAATTCGAATTGCTATGTTAATGATAGTATATTTTCATTCCTTTTTAAGTGTGACAGGTAGCAACTAACTATAATCCAATAGAGGATTAGATTCTATCTCATATTTAAAGGGTAGATAAGTTGTACCCGCCAAATTTACGATGCGCAAATACTTAAAAAACTACATTTTTCAGCTTATCCTTTTTGGAATCCTCAGTATTGATAATTGTAAACATCTACAAAAAGTTAGCAAGACTGTTGTATGTAGAAAGAAATCTTTTAAAAAGGTCATAATATGGATAATAGGTAACACACATTTAAATTTAGTAGGAGTTGTGCCACTATCAAGAAATTTTTTTAATAAAAGTATAGAAAAAACTCAAGAAGGTGAGTCCATTGCGTAAACATGCATATGTGCAATTTTATGTATTGATATTGGCTTTAATAGCTTATATAAGCTTTTGCTTTATATTTATATTTGTTTTTCCAAGTCTTTATTTCGTATCAGATTTTAATATCCGACTATCATCTTTAGTTGTTGAAACTACTGTATTTATCTCACTACTGTATTCTATATTATCCAGAAAAATTAAGTTAGGAGTATTCTGGGTGTGCATTATTATTGCGATAGGTTGTTTCTTGATAGGGAATTTTATATCTGCTTTTCAAGTACTTAATGTAGAATTACCAATAAAAAATTTTAATATCTCTGATGTATTTTTGTTGCTTTTCTTATTCTTCTTTCTCTTTGCGTTCTTTTATAAAATCATGATGGAATGTAATAAATGGGAGAAAGCATATTTGCTTTGTGATTTATGCATTGTTGTTACTGCTATTTTTACATTAGAGTGGTATTTATTTAATAAACCTTCTGCAAATATCTTATTCTTATCAATTGGAGATGTTTTTCTCTCATTTATTTTTCCGATTATAGATTTATTACTTCTATTACTTGGAGTTACACTAATCTTTCGACCTGCTATTTTCAATGCAAAAAGCAAATTGTATATTTTTATCCTAGTATTAACTGGATTAGCTATTACGGACTATTTGTATTTTTACTTACAAGGTGATTTGTCAGAGCGTTCAGTTATATTTTTAAGGTGTTTGTATAGAGTTTTCCTATTATTTATTGCTATTGCTGCTACAATTCCAAAGGATGCTTCTTCTAAAAGAAATTATTTTATTATTAATCCGACATTTGGAGAGAAACTTCTTGGCATATTCCCTTATCTTGCAGTTGCAGTCTTAATTGGCTTTACTTTGAAAGAGCAAACGTCTTCAGCTACATTGATTACGGGAAATTGTATTGCTTTTGTATTTGTACTGATTCGTCATACAATCGTACGAATGCAAAACAAAGATTTAACTGAAACATTAAAAGTGTTTAATAATCAATTAGAACAAACAGTATCTCAAAGAACAAGGGATTTAATAAACAAATCTAATGATTTGGTAAAAAATCAAGAAAGATTTAAGTCATTATATGAGTATCATCCGGATCCTATTTTAACGATTGATTCAACTGGTATCGTATTAAATATAAACCAGGCTGGAAGTATGTTATTAGGAAAAGACAGTGCTGTATTAATAGGGAAAGAGTGCTTCTCTATTTTTTTAGATGAAGATAAATCTGAATTGGAAGCGGCTATAAAGAAAGGGAGACGATGTAGTTCATCTTCACTACAGTTGCGTGTGAAAAATAACAATGAGAAGGACATGCTGTTTTGGTATGTCACTATAGTTCCTATTATGATAGAAGGTCAAACTTTTGGGAGTTATGTAATGGTAAAAGACATAACGAGGATGAAACAACAACAGGATGAGATAAACTACCTTGCATTCCATGATACGGTGACGGAGATTGGAAATCGTATATTCTTCCAACAAGAATTAGATAGATCCATTAAGCGTGTGCAAAAAACACAGGATAAATTTGGGCTCCTGTATATTGATTTAAACCGCTTTAAGACTATTAATGATACACTGGGCCATTCCATTGGTGACAGGGTTTTAAAAGAAGTTGCCAAACGTTTTAGGACATGTCTTTCACCGACAATTCCTCTAGCAAGAATAGGTGGTGATGAGTTTGCAATCATTGTCCATAACCAAACAGAGCAACAGCTATTGAATTTGTGTAAAACTCTATTTCTTATAACTGAAGAACCATTCGTAGTAAATCAGCATAGTTTTTACTTATCTCTTAGTATAGGAATAGCAGTGTACCCATTTGGAGGAATAAATACTACTACACTTTTACAACACGCTGATATCGCTATGTATAGCGCAAAGGAAAAAGGTAACAATGCTGTTTGTATGTATGACGAGACATTATCTCAAAAAGTAACCCGTCGATTACGATTAGAACAGGATTTACCAAATGCAATTGAAAATAATGAGTTGTTTTTATTGTATCAACCACAAATTGACAGTAAGGAAGGTAAGGTTATTGGTGCAGAGGCTTTAATACGTTGGCAACATCCAGAACTTGGGCTGATTTCTCCGTTTGAGTTTATACCTATCGCAGAAGAAACGGCGCAGATTATTTCAATTGGAAAGTGGACGTTACAGAAAGCGTGTCGACAACTGAAAGAATGGCATTCTGCGGGCTTTTCAAATCTAAAGATGGGGATAAATTTATCAGCTATAGAGTTTGAACAGAAAGATTTTGTTCAAACCATTATATATACCATAGAAGAGATAGGAGTACCTGCTAATTCGATTAATTTGGAATTAACAGAGCGAATCGCCATGGTAGATGAAAAAGAAACTTTATCAAAGTTAAAAGCATTAAAATCATTTGGTGTACATTTATCAATTGATGATTTTGGTACAGGTTATTCTTCATTAGCGTATTTACCTCTTTATCCAATTGATACTTTGAAAATTCCAAGAGAATTTGTTAATAGGATTGGAACTTCTACTGATGGAGGTGAAATTATACAGACCATTATTTCACTTGCTCATACTTTAAACATGAAAGTCATAGCAGAAGGGGTAGAAACGAAAGAACAATTAACAGTGTTACAACGTAATGCATGTTATCTAATTCAGGGCTATTACTACAGTAAACCTGTAAATGATGATGAATTTATTGTTTTTTTAAGTACAATACAAAATGAATAAATGAAAAATCAGTATATGTATGAAATAAAGTGAAAAGAGGTTCTATCCATATGGATTTGAACCTCTTTTCACTTTATTTTCAGGAGTTATGCAGCAAGGTTTCAGCCTTTGAAAGTAAAATAAGTATCTATATTCCTTGTATTTTGGGTTAATGGGATATGAGGTGAAAGTTGCTTCTTGTGAAAAAGAATTAGAGCCAGCTTGTATATTCTTAAAGCAATTTGAAAAAGGATTAGCAGTTTGTATGGAATTAGGAAATGAAGAGTATGTATATCATTTCAATATTTTACGTTCTCTTAATGAAGATGAAGCAATTAAACTCTTAGAAGAAGTGAAAAAAGTATTTCTTACTTCGAAAAGCAAGGTTTATGGGATTTCGTAGAAGAATATGCAGATCTAAAAAAGGAAGAAATTATACAATAATCACATGCTATCATTTTTAATAGCTAATTAACAAAGGGACTCCAATTATGGAGTCCCTTTGTTAATGGGGTAATGCTTTGGTTTATCTAATTATAGCAATATTTGTAAAAAGTGTAAAGGGGTCCTAGTTTGGAGGGGGAATTATTTAATCTTTTTTATTTAATAAAAGGGATAATATTTAGTTATCTGCGCTTCTTAATTATGTTTTCTATCACAATTTGAAGTGAATTTCAGTTAATCTTATTTATTTTATGGGAATTATAAGGTATACTAAAAGTAGGTGCAAAATGTACCATTTGAAAAAGAGTGAATTGCAAAAAGGAATCCGTAAAGGATTCCTTTTTTGTTTCTTTGAAAATGAAGCAATGTTCTAATTATCTCATTCATTTTTATGAATACGCTGCGATCTTATAAACTAAAAAGGCTTTTATGGAAATTTGCCATATTCCTGTAACAAAACAAAGGTATGTTATGTGTGTTAAATATAAAGAGAAAGAAGGAAAAGTTGTGAAAAAAATTTTGCCAATTGTTGCGTTATTAGGCATGATGAGTTTTGGAGTACAGGAAATGAATGTAAGAGCTGATACATACCACAAGGGCGATTCGAAAATTAGTTTTTGGGATTCGAAAAGAAAGGGTACTAATTTCATGAATAGTACGTCATTACCTGAAAACTATAAAAGTGCAAAAGAAGCTAATATTGAATATGTACGTTTAGCACCTGATAAATGGGCAAAAGATAAAGATTTTCTATTTGAGGATAAACCAGATACTTCTGGAAAGGATTTTCTGATAGGTAATGCAGATAACTATCAGGGATTAGTAAAGGAGGATTTAGAAAAATTAAAGGCGGATTTAGATGCCGCACAATCACAAGGAATGAAAGTTGTTCTTACAATGTTATCTTTACCTGGTGATCGATGGCGCCAATTTAATAATAACAAGAATGACGACAGAATATGGGAAGAAGAGAGGTATCAAGAACAAGCAAGTCAATTTTGGAAGGACCTTGCTCTGGAATTAAAAGATTATCCTGCGGTGGTGGGTTATAATATTATAAATGAACCACATCCAGAAACAGCTAAAAATAATAGATATAATGATTTTTGGACAGAAGATTACGAGAAATGGTATGCAAAAGTGAAGGGAACGACAGCGGATTTAAACAGATTGTATCAAAAAGTAATCAATTCCATTCGTGAAGTAGACCAAGAAACACCAATTATTTTAGATTCAGGTTTATATGCTACTCCATGGGCTTTTAAATATTTAAAACCAGTAAAGGATAAAAAAACGCTTTACGCATTTCATATGTATGAACCATATGAATTAACGAGTCAAGGTGAAAAGAAAAATAAAGAATATCAATATCCAGGATTAGTAAAAGTAGGAGACTTAGAGAAACCTGTAATGTGGAATAAGCAGGGATTAGAGAAATTTTTGAAGCCAATCCAACAATGGTCTAAGAAAAATCATGTATCATCTAATCGAATTATTGCAGAGGAGTTTGGAATTAACCGTACTGTTCCGGGAGCTACCCAATACATGCAAGATCTTATTTCTATCTTCAACCAAAAAGGTTGGCATAAATCATTCTATGCATTCCGTGAAGACACATGGACAGGGATGAATTATGAATTGGGAACAGGAAAAATAAAATGGGATGAAGAGGGTAAACCGGTGCCTCAAGATAATTCACTCTGGGAAGTAATAAAAAAAGATTTACAACCACATAAATAGTTTAGAATATTTGTCCTAAGGACTAAATGTAAGCATCTAATTCAAGTAGAATTAGATGCTTTTTTTCAAAAAAGGTGGAAGCTTAAACAAATATAGTTGCAATTGAATTGACCTTTAAAGTGAAAAAAATTTATGAATTTTTTGTGAGATTCCAACCCTTAAATGTTGAAAATTATTTACTGATTTCTCCAATTGGATATATTTCTCCAATCGGATGGAAGTTTAGAATACAGAATCAAAACATAATAAGCTGTTATCGATGAGTTTATCGTAAAGTTGTTATTTAATGTGTCATCAAATAACATTTATATACAATAATAAATAAAGAAAAGGAGATGTTTATGAAAAAATATAGAGTAATAGATACAACTTAAATAGTATGAATAGTTTAGATTGTAAAAACATGAAGAAGAAAACAAAAAATCCTTAAGAGTACTAAGGAAAAATGAAGGAGATAATATGGGGAATAATTCAAAATATAAAACTAGAAAAATACTTGCAGCTACTGCTACAGTAACTATGCTTGCGACTGGAATGATTTCTTCATCAGATGTCTTTGCGGAGCAAAAGGAGCAGCAAAAAAATTTATCGACATCACTGCAAAGTGAAAAATCAGTTAAATCAGAAAATAGAACATTTACAGTCCCAGGAAAAGGGGATGTTGAGCTAATAAAACAACAGGAAAGAAAAAGTATGGCATTTAGTCCATATGAACCAACTGGTTTATATGCAAAACCAAATGAACAAATAACGATTAATGTAGAAGGTAATCAAGATATTCAGGTATATATTGGAACGTATTCATATGATGCTTCTTGGAGAGAAGATTCTAAGATAAAATCATTTACATTAAAACCAGGTATAAACACAATCCAATCTCCAAATGGGGGGATGATTTATTTTTATAATAAACAACAAGGTGGTACCATTCGAACAACAATTACAACAGGCGGAACGACTACGCCCTTCTTTGAACTAGGAAAGCATACGAAACAAGATTTAATTAACATGCTGGACCAATATCCAAATGCACATGCAGTGGAGTTAAAAGGAGAACGTGTATTAATTACGGCTAGTCCTGCACGTATTAAGAAATATTTGTTGGGTTCTAATACAGATCCTGTACAACTCTTAAAAAAGATGGATGAAGCTACTCGAATTCAAGACAAAGTAGCTGGATTATCTGAAGAACAAGTAGATAAACATTATGTTCATTACGTAGAAGAAAATCATTCTCCCGATTATTATATGTATGCGACTTCTTATCGAACTGCATATGTAGGAGATGCAATTCAATATGTATTAGATATTAATAAATTTATAAAAGATGGTTGGGGTCCATGGCATGAGGCAGGGCATTTGAGACAGCAATCACCTTGGAAATTTTATAATATGACAGAAGTACAAAATAATATATACAGCCTTTCTGTAGAAAAAGCATTTACATCTAATCAACCTTTTAGATTGCAACAAGAGGGTGCTTATACTAAGGCATTTCAATACTTAGAACAACCTAATAAAAATTATGACGAAGTTAGTGATGTTTTTGTTAAGCTTGTTATGCTTTGGCAACTACAGCTAGCATATGGAGAGGATTTCTATCCTAAATTGCATCAATTGTATAGAGACATGCCTTCAAGTGAACTTCCACAAACTGATGAAAATAAAAAACAATTATTTATGATTTCAGCATCAAAAGTAGCCAAACAAAATTTGATTCCTTTCTTTGAGAAGTGGGGATTACGTCCAAATAACGATACTATTCAAAAAGTAGCTGCATTAGGATATCCAATTTTAACAGCAGAGATTTGGAAGAGTACGGATTCTAATCCAATTAAACCAGATATGCCTAATGAAAATAATATTTTAGAAGGAAACCAGTTTGCATGGTCACTAAAAGGAATTAGTGATTTCGAGTTTGCAAAAGTCAATTTTAATAAGTCGACAGAAGAGATGCAAATTGATTTAAAAGCAGGCGTACCACATCATTATTTTAATGAAACATATGCGAGTATTAAAGTACAAAATGCATCAGGAAAAGTAGTATACAATAAAGATATTTATGGGAACAAACAACAAAATGCTGAATCGCAAAAAGTTCCAGTTAAAATAGGGGATTATGTTGAGCTGACACATCTAGAAGGTGTGCATAGAGCTACTTTAATAAATGTAGGTAACAGTAAACAAGAAAGTTTTGGAAAAAAAGGCATGTACGAAGTTACAAAAGAAGGCTTGAAGAAAGTAGAAAAAATGCCAGAAACAACGGTTTTAGATGGAAATCATTTTGGGTGGTCTTTAAAAGGATATAGTGATAGAGAAATCGCAAAAGTAGATTATAATAGGACAACAGAGAAAATGCAGGTGAATTTAGAAGCAGGCGTACCACATTCTTACTTTAATAATACGTATGCAAGTATTACAGTAAAGAATTCAAATGGTGGTGTTGTGTACAATAAGGAAATAGTAGGGAATAGACAACAAACTGCTGAAAGCCAAACCGTGCCCGTAAAAGTGGGAGATTACATTGAGTTTACCCATATAGAAGGGGAAGCAGTAAAGGAAAAAACACGCGCTACACTTATTAATCTTGAGAATAATAAACAAGAATATATGGGCAAAAAAAGAACCTATCAAGTTACTTCAACGGGATTAAACAAAATAGATTAACATGAAAAACATTCTAAGTATTAGTTGGATGCAAATAGTCGTTCATTATGAACGGCTATTTGGCTTTTATTTAAAGAAAGGTGAAATGAAAATACTCTCTCTTTTGTATATACTTTCGTTTCCAAAAATTTCTACGTTTTTTATCAGGGGGAAAATAATTTAAAAAATGTGCTTGAGAATTGATACATGTTTAATTGCTATAGATTTGAGAAAAAAGAAACAGAATAGTAAGGTATTTGTTGATAAATCCTCTCAAGTGTTACAATATTTTACATATTTGGTATGATATATATGAGTTCTATGTATATTAAGGGAGGAATGGGAATGAAAAGGTTCATAACACGTGCAAGTGGTAATACAATCTCAAAAAGGTTAGTTTTAATGGTGTTGTCGATGGTTTTAATGATAGTGATGATTACACCATCGAATGATGTATCGGCAGCCAATCTATCAAAAGCAGGTTCACTAAAAGGCGTGAATTTATTTAATGGAAGTTGGACAGTTGCTATACAGGCAGCAAATTTACAATATGTTTCGGCTGAGCCTTCGGGAAATATAATAGCAAATCGTAATGCAGTTAATGAATGGGAGAAATTTGAATTAATTTCGACTGGGGAATTATATACGTACGCTTTAAAAGCTAAAAGTAATGGGAAGTATGTTTCGTTTGAGCCAAATGGTAGAGTAGTAGCAGATCGTACATCAATTGGTGCATGGGAAAAGTTTATCTTATATAATGGTGGAGACAATAGGATATATGTATTACAAGCACTAAGTAATGGTAGATATATATCAGCAAATGGTGGTAGAGAATTAACAGCTACTAGTTATGTAGCTGGAAGCTGGGAAAGATTTGTTATTGTATACTTCTAAACTTTGAAGTGTTATATATCTAAATGATAATAGCATGTTTAGTTTGTATAAATACCTAATACAATAAATTGTTAAGTATGTAATACAAGTGTATATTAACGTGTAAAAGGGCTGCAAATAATTAGCGGTCCTTTTTGCATGTTAAATAAGCACTTACTGAGGTTATAATGAAAAGAAAAAGAACCCTATAGGGTTCTTTTTCAAGACATATTAACAGTAAGGAGAATCATAAAATGCTACTTCAAATCTTTATTAGGGGAAAGATTTTGAATAAGCTTAACATACATCTATTTTTACATAAATGTAATATATAGTAAATTGATAATGTTTATACTTACTATTACTAATATTCAATTAAGATAGTTAGCACTATTTGTATAGTGTTAATGAAGTGCATATTTAGAAAACTAATAATGGCCACAAGTTGGTTATATATGTCTAATATTATATTTTATTTACTAAAAGAGCTTATAGATATATTATTTTAAAAATTAATTAACATTTAAACAATTTTAACTGAAATTGGGTGTGTATTAACTAAAAGTAAATAAAATAAACAAAGACCCTGTAATGAATACAGGGTCAAATACAGGGTTAAGGGAACGCATAGTTTCTCAAAATCATAATAGCATATATTCTTTGTATAGCTACATGAGGATTTTGACAGAATTAAGAAAAAGACAGAAATCTGTAAGAAAGCAAATATATTGCTGGAAATTTGATTTGAAATTAAACTATAAGGCATATTGAAATAGATGGAAACTCTTGAGTACCGTGATTAAATATGAGGTTTAGATTAAAAGAAGAAAAGGCACTTTTGGGTGCCTTTTCTTTAGGTAAACAGTTTACATATTGCTGAATTATACACGAAACCATAATTCGACTATGAAGTAAATCTTAATATAATTCTAAATAGAAAAATATGTAATATTATATTTGAGTTTTAATTATTTTATCGAATATAGAGTAGCAATGTAAATAAAAGGGCATGCATTCGTATCTGCAGCCCTTTTTAGGAGGAATTCAAGATACCAATAGGACACGTATTGGTAAACAGGTTCAAAAATAGTATATGTGAAAAGAAAAAGTCCTATACCAAAAGTAGACAGGACCTTATTTTTTACAATTTCAAAAATGACATTCTGTCCTTTTTGAAATTAGTACAACACACACTTGGTTTGTAATAAAGTTAGAAAAAGTATACATGAAAATGGCAGACAACTATTTTGTTGCCTGCCGGTGCTAGTGGGTTGAATGAGTTAGTCAATTCAATAAATTGCTACCCCATTACCAGAAGAGTGAAGCCGCTAGTTCAAACGGCTTATACATAGTTTTCCTAATAAAGAAAAAATTATGAGTAAAGATTTTGTTTGCTCTATATGAAAAGATAAATAGATATTCATCAGACAAGGATAATTTAGCATACCTTGAATAGGGTGAAGGAACGAATTAAATAAAAGGATTTTTGTTTAGGAAGGGACTGACTCAGGAATGGGACTTTCGGACAGGGTTTGGGGGGCGATGATTGCCTTTGGCATTGCGACTAATATCGTTGCTTGTATGATGGCAGTATACATTCAAAAATATGAGCTAATGATAAATCACCTTACAAATATTTTATTTTTAATAATTATCTCTTTAACGTTTATTAAGATGAAAATTAACAAATGGGTGGCTTTAGGATTTACATTTGTTGTAATAGAGAAAGGTATTAAGGCGGGATATGACTTCTACACACATGATTATTATGGTGTCAGTTGGAGTTTAGCTATCATTGTCTATTGCATATACGAGATGAAAAAGTATCATATTGAAATAAATGAATAGTCTCAACAATAAGATGTTAGTAGGTGTAATTTTTTAAATAATAAAAAAAAGACACTACAAGAGTGTCTTTTTTTTGAAAATACTCTATAATTAACTTTGGGGAAGGTAATGTTAGAGTATTCGTTTAGCATTATCTTTATATTTGATAAACCATGAAATCGAAGGATTTTGTGGTTTATTTTTTGAACAATAGATATTACAGTATTGGCAGTGAGCTAGTGATCATTTTAAGCATTAGGAGAGAATGGATTAAAAGTCTAACATCGAATAACGGTTCCGGAATATAGTGTTGCGAAATGATCTCCCATATCCCAAACGGTACTTGCCTGTATATAGCCCTTAAAGCCTTCTGAAGAATAATAAATCTCTTTTGGTATACTTTCTTTAGTTTGGAAATGTGCTTTAGAGTACTTTACATAATGGTTTTTAACAACTTTTGCATCTGGAACAATAGTGTTTTTTTGTTCCAATGTTGGCCTAGCACTAGAAGGTGATATAAATTTTACAGTGTCTTGGTAATTAGGATCTAAGGTGTCAGCTTGTACACTGTGTGACGAAACAATTGTGCTTAAACTACTTCCCGCGATTAAAGTTGCAAATACTAACTTTGAGAATTTTGTTAATCTACTCATTCTATAATCTCCTTTTTATTATTTTGTAAGGTATCTCCTTACACCTCACAGTCTATATCCACTACAAAAGGGTGTACATACATATTGATAGACAAAATTCTACAAAATACCTCATGTTTTTGGGGACGTGTATAATAATCCAATGTTTAATAATTTATCAGAAGTAAAAAAGTAAGTCTTATATAAAAGAAAAAGAATAATTTATGCAGGTAATGTATATAAAATTATTGTTTGAATATTCTAAAATGAGTTGATAAAGATGTGGGATTGTTTTTTAGAAAATAAATGATTCCAAAGATTAAATTTAGAAGTTTAATTCTCTTTGTAAGTTTATTTTTATAATACTATTCACAGGTGTAGATTATTAAGATTTAAATATAAAATGTCTAAAGATTTTTGTACAACCAAACAGTTAAAATATAAAAAAGTGAGAAAAATGATAAACATTCTTCTCACTTTCATCAATTAGGGTGGCATATACATAAATATGCGTTTGGGTAGATTTTTGAATGAAAAATCCACATGCATAGTATAACAAAAAAAATAGGGCTTTTCACATGTAATATTGCATATGAAATATAGTAAAGTTTTAAATTTTAATATTACAAACTTGTATATACGTGTTACAATGTAATTCTCTAATTTATTTTATTCAGCTATTTAGAATTTCTGTTTTAGTTAATTTATTATGGTAAGGATTTCATCTGATTGGATTAGCGCTAAACTAGATTTTTATCCAAACAAATCCAATAATTATTTTTAAAATGAAGTATATGTTGTATCCAATTTATTTGGAATAATTCGTAGTCTAATAATTGCTGAATCTAGAAAAAAACATATTCGAAAGGAGGACAGATAAAACTCTGCCTGTGAAATTTAAATCGCTAAATGGTAAAGTGCGGATGATAGGATGTAATTGTGATTTCATTTCGAATGGTACCATAAATGAATATGGAAAAATATAGGATAAAATTTAAATGAACTATATAAGTAGTAAAAATGAAAAGGAGAAGTATCTAGTGTTTAATATAAAAGAAAGATTGGGACAAATAAAGCTTAAAACGAAGTTGTCTATGGCATTTATAGCAATATTAATTATACCAAGCCTTATCGTAGGAGTATCATCTTATAATAAAGCAAAAACAGATCTTAATGAAACAATTCTACAATCAGCAAAAGATAATATAAGTATTTTAGACAAGATTGTTGATGATGAATTAGAAAATAAGCATACAGATGTCACTCATTTTGCAAAGGTACTCACACAAGGGGATTATAATCCTGAACAATCGCAAAATGTACAGAGTAAATTTGATCAATATATACAGTTACATCCAGAGATAGAAACGATTTATACGGCATCCAGTAACAATCAATTTATTCATGCACCTGTTGGCAAAATACCAGAAGGGTTTAATCCGTTAGAAAGTAGTTGGTATAAGGATGCAGTAAAAGCAAATGGAGAGATTATTGTTTCATCTCCCTATAAATCAAAGTCTACAGGAAATATGGTAATTGCAATTGCAAAGCAAAATGCAGATAAAAGTGGTGTCATTGGCGTAGATTTGAATATTACAGATATCGTAAAAACATCCAAAATGATAAAAATTGGAAAGCAAGGATTTGTATCTATAGTTAGTCAAGATAAAACTATAGTTGTTCATCCATCACTAAAGCCTGGAGAGAAATTAGAGAAAACTTTAGCGGATGAATTGTACAAGACAGAAGATGGAGTAATTACTTATAGCCTCAATGGCGAAGATCGAAACATAAGCTTTAAGACAAATAAAAAAACAGGTTGGAAAATAGCTGGCGTAATGCCTACGAAAGAAATTGAAGAAGCTACTAATCCTATTTTTTATAAAACGTTCACTATAATAGGGGCTTCATTATTGTTAGGTGGAATTGTAATTCTATTCATACTCAGATCTATAATTACTCCACTAAGACAATTAGTCATTTCAGCTCAAAGAATTAGTCAAGGAGATTTAACCGAGAAAATAGATATTCGTTCAAAGGATGAACTTGGTCAATTAGGTGGTAGTTTCAATACAATGGCAGAGTCGTTACGTAATATTATTTCTCAAATTAACACATCTGCAGGACATGTAGCTGCGTCTTCTGAGGAACTAACTGCTAGTGTAGAGCAAGCAAGTGTTGCGACAGAACAAATTACAAAAGAGATGGAAGAAATCTCGAACAGTGCAGAAGTTCAAAATAATGAAGTTGAGTCTGGAGCTGAATTAATTGGTGAGGTAACACGAAATATTCAATATGTAGCTGAGAATGCATCTGAAGTATCGGCTTCATCCATATACACAAAACAAAAAGCCAATGAAGGTGAACAATTAGTAGAACAAACTGTAGCACAAATGCAGTCTATCCATCACTCTGTTTCTCAATCCGATAATGTAATAAAATTATTAGATAAGAAATCGCAACAAATTGGAAGTATATTAGAAGCGATTCAAAATATTGCGGAACAAACAAATTTATTAGCATTGAATGCAGCAATTGAAGCAGCTAGAGCAGGAGAACAGGGTCGAGGGTTTGCAATTGTTGCGGATGAAGTTAGGAAGCTAGCAGAGCAATCATCCGAATCTTCGATGGAAATTGGAAGCTTAATTAAGGAAATACAAGCAGACGTACATGAGACTGTAAAAGCTATGAATGAAGTGGGAGTAGAGGTACAGTCGGGAATTAAAGTTGCGAACGATACAAAGCAAAGTTTTTATGAGATTTCAAAATCTGCAAATGATATTGTGTCAAAAGTGCATGGTATGGTGGAACTATCTAATACAATGACTACTGATGCAATGAAAGTCGATACATCGATTGATCAAATAGCTATGGCTGTAAAAGAGAATTCTTCAAGTATGCAAACGATTGCTGGTTCATCTGAGGAACAACATGCTTCTATGGAAGAGATAAATTCTTCAGCAATACAATTAGCACAGATGGCAGAAGAACTTCAAGAGTTAATTGGTGGATTTAAGATTTAAGTTGAGATTCTAGGAGAGAATGCTAGAATCTTGTTACAGAGTGGAAATGCAAAGTAAATAAGTATAATATATACTCTCTATGCGTATTGAACAGGCAGAAAAGCCATTTAAAAACCCTCCATTTGGAGGGTTTTTAAATACATTTACATTAAATTTGTGGTGGTGCACCACCATAATCGCCAACACTATATGAAGGAGCAGGATAATGCCCATGAGTAGCAAGCTGATCTGTTTTAGAAAACTGAAAATTTCCCACCGTTAATACCCCAATAAAAGCAATGCCTGATAATAATAAGCTAATTTTTTTCATTATTTTAACACTCCTTTTGCAATTGATTTTTGTCTTGCTTGATAACAAATATGGAAATAGTCACTTACCTTTTGGTGGTTCTCTAATTGTCTACATTTTGTGGCAAATAATTCAGCGTATTCGACAACATATTCCCATAATTCTTCTTCCTTAAAGTATAAGATTCCTTCTTGAATGATTTTTTCTAATTCTTCCAATGGAATATTTTCGTTTAATCTTTTTAAAATAGAGAAGTGGTGTGTGTATTCTTCGTTATGAATTTTTCTGCAAATCTGTAATCCCTTATCAATGAGTTGGCTGGCCGTTGATTGTTCTCCTAATTTATAATGTTCCTTAGCTTGTAGGAAGATGGCCTTGAAGTGTGTAGGGATTTTCTCTGTTACTTCTGAAAGGTGACGAATAGCTAAAGTAGACATACTTTGATCAGAATACAGCCACCCCATAGTATTTTTTACATATAACAAGGAATCTTCTTCCCTATTTTTTTGTAGTAAATCAATTGCACAATGTAGATATTCTTCTGCTTGTTCGTACTGTTTTAAATAGATGCAGCAACCACCTAGCAAACTATTACAAAAGGCTGTTTTTACTTCATAACCTTCATACTTTGAAAAGATTGCTCTCGATTTATTTGCGTATTCGATAGAAGCGAGATTGTTATAGGTATGGTGATAGAAAGTAGCAATTCTATAGTAAAATTCAGCATGTTCAATTTCATCTGGTATAGCTACCAATATTTTTTCTGCTAGTTTATAATGTTCCTCTGCCTCAGTATAATTTGATATAAAAGTGGAATGAATGGATTTGAAAAAGTGATAATAGAATCGTAGAAATTGATCTGTAGGCATATCATAATCGCTAATAGTATCAAAACTATTTTGTTGAATACCAAGGCTATCTGTTAAGACCTTGTAACGAAATTCGAGTAGTGAATAGTATAGTAACAAATTTTGATCCTGATGTTCTTGATCCGGTTCAATGCTTAACTTATTAATTTTTTCATCAATTTTCTTTTTTAGATTAGTAGCTTTTATAACTTGTTGAGATAGCATTGCTCGATACCAGTCGTTCAATAGAGAGGTTAATTGCTCATTTCCCTTTACTGAAACACTCATAATATACGCCCCCATTTTCTAAAAAAATCCTAATCCAATTTAATTATAAACATCATAACAAAATAGAAGAAAAAATGGAGTGATATTACAATATTTTTCAAGAAAATTCAGAAAAAATAATCAATTTATGTCGAATATACTCATAATAAAACATCCGAAAATTATCAAAAGATAATATGAGTCTTTATACGTTCTATCAGGTGAACTTAGAAACTGTGATTGAAGATTTATGAAATTTTCTTTTCTTAAAACGGATCAATTACGTATTAATTTTTAAATTATTTTATCGGATACATATAGTATGTATCACCACCAAATGTATAAATCTTGCGTATGTAAATAAGAAAAGAATAAAGAAAACAAAAGAAGAACTTGTAAGAATTTCTACAAGTTCTTTTTTGGATAATGTAAAAAGGTGAAACAGACTATCTCATTATTTGTAATAGTGAAATTATCTTACTTATGGTTTTGTTTTATAGAAGATGTACTATTATATTTGAAGATTTGTTCTAAATGTTGATTAAAGGAAAATTAAAGACTGGTAGGGGAGAAGTGCATAAAAGAGAAAGCCTTCTTTACTTATTCTGAAAAGATAATTCAAAAAGCAATTTGTGTATAGAATAAGCAATGCATGAATTCATCGACATTGGTGATAATAAATAAGAGAATCATAAGCATGAACTTTAGTGGAATAGCTACAAGAAGGGGATAATTATAAAATTGTTAAAGCTCAGTATAATTCTATAATAGTAGATATAATTATTGGAATTTTCAACTTAGTTACTTTTCGGGTAGGGTAAGTAGAAGAAAATAGGAAGTTTTTCTTTGAAGAAAGCTCTTTTGACAGGAATAGATTTTTTCATAACTAGAACAAATAAATTAATAATCGCATATACTGTATTGTCGTTAAAGCAAGACAGTATTTTCTCATAACAAGGGAATCACTAGAAAAATATGTGATTCCTTTATTCTTCAGTATAATGTCAATAGTTGATTTGAAATAATCGAAGAAATAAAATCTTTGTTAATGGACAATCACATCATTTTAGGTATAGTAGGTTTATAATTTAGACTATAAAATTAATGTGTCTTTTATTATTTTAACCAAGAAGACTCCCTCCATAAGGAACTCACAGCAAGTATGAGTAAGTGGGAGTAGTTCAAAGCATGCAATATTGTTTGATTTGGCTAATACATAGATTTATCATCTCAGAACTGGTGTAAGAATTATAATGTTTATACCATTCTATTGTATTTTCTAAAGTCTGTTGTAGGGACCATTTTGGTTGCCAATCAAGATTGAATTTTGCTTTGCTAATGTCAAGATTTAGTAAATTTGCTTCATGAAAATTTATTGCGCCTATATTTTCTGCAGTCCAATCCCCACAGCCCCAAATATCTAGTAAACTTGTCACTAATTTTTCTACTGGAACAATATTGCTTAAGGATGGCCCGAAGTTCCATGCTCCTGAATAAAGGATACCATTATTTATAATTTTTTCTGTAAGGAGTAAATACCCGCTTAAGGGTTCTAGTACATGTTGCCAGGGTCTAATAGCAGTAGGGTTTCTAATAATAATCTTTTTGTTTGATTCTAATGCTCGTATACAATCAGGAATAATTCTATCTATTGACCAATCACCACCACCAATTACATTACCAGCTCGAACGCTTGCAATTATTTTCTTGTGGTGAGAAAAGTTTTCTTCTGAAAAGTAAGAATTTCGATAGGAAGAAATTAAAAGTTCGCAGCATCCTTTGCTTGAGCTATATATGTCATGGCCACCCATAGGATCAATTTCACGATAACCCCAAGGCCATTCTTTATTTTCATAGCACTTGTCACTTGTCACCATAATTCCTATTTTAGCTGATTCATGTAATCGAATTGCCTCTAGTACATTCATAGTTCCTACAACGTTTACCTCGTATGTTTCTCTAGGATATTCATATGAATACTTAACTAGAGGTTGGGCAGCTAAATGGAATACAATTTCAGGTTTATAATCTGTAAAAACCTTATTTAATTTATTAAAATCCCTAATGTCTCCACGAATATCAATTATATTGTTTTGAAGGTTAGTAATGTTAAAGTTATCATTTTTATTTTTAGGATCCAATGAATATCCGATTACAGTAGCACCTAATTCATTCAACCATAGGGATAACCAAGAACCTTTAAAACCAGTATGTCCAGTAATTAAAATTGTCTTTCCGTAAAAAGCATTATTAAAGTTTTGATTTAACAATTAGTCCACCTCCTTTAGTACCCTATTTTTAGGGGATTAGGTATAAATGTTTATTATTTTTATACCAATTAACAGTTTTTATAATTCCTTCTTCAATATTAATTCTAGGTTCCCAGGAAAGAGAGTTTTTTATTTTTTGCACATCTGCTTCAGGAACCCATCTTTCATTCGTTCTAGATGGAATTGCACCGTAATTTGGTCTGGAATTGGTTTTCAAATGTTTGAATAATAATTCTACATAATGTTTCAAGGGGTAAATAGTGCCACTCCCAATATTAAAGATTTCATTTTGTACAGTAGTATTCTCTACTGCTAGGATACAGGCATCTATTATATTTTCTATATAACAATAATCTCTTAATTGATTACAGAAAGTTAAATTTACATCTTTGTTTTGTAATACTTGCAAGATTATATAGCTAAAAATTTTATGTGGCTCCTCGCTTTCTCCGAATATGCCAAAAGGTCTTAATGTTATAAGATTAATGCTGTTTTCGCTAGCAATTTGATGGGCGAGTATAGTAGCAGCAGCTTTGGTACTTCCGTAGATATCCACAGGAGTTAGTAACATATTTTCATGAATAGGTTCCATCTTGTTACCGTATTCAGAACTACTCCCAAAATTGATAATTTTTTTACAATTCACCAATTTTGCTGCTTGAATAATGTTACATGTCCCTATAATATTTGTTTCTATAGCATGCATGTAATCTGTATGGGCAGAATTTACACCATAGGCTGCCAGGTGAAAGATATAATCCGGATTAACTTTCTTTATTGCATCCTGTACTTGTTTTCTATCTCGTATATCTATTTCATAGGTTTCAATATTTTTTATAATATCCTTTAGTCTCCAAAAATTTGATGGTGTTCTTATGAAAAGAACAATTCGTGCTTGTAAATTTAAAAGTCTTCGTGCCAAGTGAGAACCAATAAAACCGTATCCACCAGTAATAAGGAAAGTTTTATTTTTAAATGAAGTAATCATAGTGAAAATCTATCCTTTATTAAGATTTATTTTTAAATAAGGAGAGTATCAGTCTTAATTGTAATGAGGGGAGGAGTATTTAAAATAATTTTTTATTGTCGTTGTATCAATTTGGTCAGCAAATAAAGAGGAGGGGGATTTTTGAAAAGTATTATGAAGGGTATGACATGTCTTGTTCAATTGTTCAATATAAGGAATGTATATATAATCTAAAACTTCTGGAGGTAATTCTAAAGTTTCTTGTTTCCATAAATCGAACTCATTTGGATTAATAATTTGCATACTTCCAAAATGAAAAGCTATTAATTCATCTTGATCAATAAAAACTTTTTTATCTGTTTTTGATATAGAACTGCTATTTAAAATGACATTCCAAGGTGCTGCATCAATACCTTTATGAGTCATGATTTTTATATTAGAAAAGATGTTAGGAATGTGATTTAAATATTTTTGGTCACCCCATCTATTCATTTCAACATCATAATGATTATTGCAATATTCTAGGCATTTATCTTTCCACCATGTTAAAATTTCTTTGCTATTTTGATCGTTTTTGAAGCCTACTAAACCAGCTTGATATATACCGTGTATGTTTTCAATTTCAGTAGAGCTTCTTTGAGGGCAAAGGAATACAGAGTATTTCCACCATTCATCAAGAATGATATTAGGTGCTGTAAAGAAATACATATCAGCATCACAATATATAATGTGATCAACTTCCGGATAAAGACTAAGGACATGTAGACATAGGGGCGCTTTTAATGTCCAACAATATTCTTGTAAACTTCTATCATTTTTTATATTGAGGAGTTCATGATTTTCAATATCTTTTACTGGAATTAGTATGGCGTGCTTTAATTTTAATGTCTCTAATATTTGATAAGTTAAATCATCCATACAACAAATCCATACAGTAAATTTAGCGTTGAAATTTTCTAAGGAATAATAAGAGGTCAATCCTTGAATTAATCGTTCTTTACTTATAATCATGGAAAAGTTCATAAAATGATTGGATTGATTCATTTTTCTTCTTAATTGTGAATCTTTATATAAGGTTTGAGCTTTATTTATATCTTTTTTACTTAAAAATTGTTTAGTATCTTTATTGAATTTATTTTTTAATTGATTTAAAACAAATTGAATTCTCTCTAAATACGGAGTGTAAATATGGTTTAATATATTATTGGGTATTGAAATTGCTCCTAAAGACCAAAGATCAAAATCATTTTCATTAAAGATAGTAATACATGCAAAATGGTAAACAACTAGTTTGTCGTTTTCAATAAATACATCGTTTTTAGTCTTGTCAATTTTATAATCGTTATTATATATACAGTTCCAAGGCGCAGCATTTATACCTAAGTTATTTGAAATTTTTACTTTTGGAAAATATATAGGGATATAATCTAAATACTTTTGGTCTCCAAATTTCCCCTCCTCAGCCTCGGCACTGCACCAATCTAGACATTTATTTTTCCACCATCTTACACTTTTTAGTCCATAGAGATCATTCTTAAATCCAATTAGCCCAGCCTGATATTTTCCATACATTTTTTCTACCCAATCACGATCTCTTTGGGGGGTAAGGAAAATAGAGTATTCACCCCATTCCTCAAAAATAATATTAGGATCAGAGAAAAAGCATAAATCACCATCACAATATAGAATAGATGGTAAATCATAATTGACCAATAAATATTCTATCAAGACAGATTTTAAAGTCCAACAATATTCATTTACTTTTCTTTTTCTTTTAATTGCTTTTAGTTCACTATCTTCTAATTCTTCAACTTGTAAAAGGTTTACATTAATTAAATTCATTTCTTTTAATAGTGAATATGCAAAAGGGTCTATACAACAAATCCACAATGTGAATTTTTCTGAGTACTGCATTAATGATTGCTGTAAAGCAATGATTTTCAAGACATATTCATTACCTACAATGACACAGAAATGATTATTTAGATCATGTTGTTGATTATAGAATTGGGGATTCATTCTTTTTTGAGTATTTTTTTTGGAGAGATTTGAAGCTTTAATTCCTGTTGAAAGCGGGTTAACTATTTTCTCATTAGAGGGGATATACAATCGAGGTAAACTTATTTTTTTATCATTAGAGTTCAATGTTTATTCAGTCCTCTCCACTAAAATTTATTAGGATTCCAACTTTCATCTACAGTTTTTAAATCTTTAGGTGTATCGACACTAGCCCAAAAGTCATTGTGTTCATAGACTGCGAGCTCATTGTCTTTTATTAAATTGCGAAGAGGATCTTCTTCTAGAACACAATCATCACTATCACCTAAATAATCGAATATTTCTTTGTTAAATACAAAAAAACCGCCATTAATTACTTCATCAAGTAATGGTTTTTCTTTAAAATCAATAGCAATTCCATTTTCGACCGTCAATAGGCCATATTGACTATTTTTTTTAATTCCAGTTAATGTAGCAATTTTTCCTTTTTCTTTATGGAATGCTATTAGTTGATCAATATCTATATTTGCTAATCCATCGCCATAAGTTAATAAAAAGGTTTCATCCTGTACAAAGGGTTCAAGTTTTTTTAGCCTTGCCCCGGTCATTGTATCAATTCCTGTATTTATAAAGTGTATATTCCAATTTTCTAATTCCTGAAGTAGCGTATATTGATTGGTTTTAAAATTCAAACTAAAGTCATTCTCTTTCCAGCTAAAGTCCATAAAATATTCTTTAATTTTCTCACCTTTATATCCTAGGGGCAAAATGAAATCAGAATGTCCATATTTTCTATACCAATTCATTATATGCAAGAGGAGAGGCTTTCCTTGAACTCGAACTAATGGTTTGGGAATGTCCTCTAAAATTCCTTGCATCCGAAGCCCTTTTCCGCCACACAAAATTATGACTTTCATAAATTTCTTTCCTTCCTCTCTATATATTTTACTAATTTAAACTATGTAGTTTGTTTGATAAATGTATACACGGTTGTACCATAATGACAATCAACTAAAAAATATATGTTAGATTTATAATTCAAATGCTGATTAAACGTGAAGAATACGCACTGTAGTTTATTCTCAATCTTATGTAAATTAGGTTATTCTAAAATCAATGCTTTATTTTATTTAATACTAATGAAAGAAATTACTTGTTTGTAAGATAAAAGAAGGGGAGGGGAATCAAGGGAATTAAAGAAGCTTATAATGAAAAATCTAAGAAGGAAATTAACTATTTAAAGGAAGAGTGAACAAATATTACATTGTAGATTTTACAAATTTAAAAAAGAGCACCGTATAAAGGTGCTCTAGTGATGGAATCAATTTTGTAAAGAACCATTTATTCAATAAAGAAGGACTTATGAGTTATTATATGAACGGTTTATTAATTAAGTGTGTATCAATTAGATGGGAATTTTATTTCTCTACACCTATTTTAATTTACTGGAAAAATCATGTTAAAAGTAAGAAGAAAAGTATTAAGTTAATGTTATTTTATTTAAAATATAATTCCAATCGGAATCATCACCTTCCCATCTATCCTGATAACGTGGGAGTTCAATTGAACAAATCCTCGATATTCCCCAATTTTGTTCAACGATATTAGATATATCCTCCTTAAAATTGACAATAAGAATATTAAAATCTTTATTTGTAATTTCGGATAATACGTTTTTTAATTCAACCGCTTCATCTCGATTTCCCCAAATCCTAATGAATAAAATTGATTCACTACTATTTATTTTTTCAAGGAATCGATTAATTCTAGTGTCTAATTTAGCTTTAAAAGAAGGATAGGTTGATTTCCAATCCTTTTCTGAGTCAATAGGAAAGTCATGCATTGAAAAACAATTATAATAAGTGTCCTTTATACAATAGGTAATTCGTTCTGCCCATTTAGTTTGATTATCAAATTCTGATTCAATAAGACCGTAACTTTCTGAACCTTCTATGACCATATTTTCCAACTTCATAAATTTTTCAAATCGATTTTGAAGTAATCTGTTTACATCTGAAAGTGATGGATAATAAAACCAATCTAAAGGTCCAGAAAATGTTCTTAAATGGTGCCTTTTGATTTGGTTAGTGACTTGACACAATCCTCCTAAACTTACAATTACGCCATAGGATTTTTGTATATCATCTAGGTTCATCCTCATCATCCTTTTTAAAAGTAATTTAAATTATCTATTCAGTATATGATGCAATAACATATTGATGTGGACATATATATCAAAGTACATAGAGCTAAGACATTGGTATAAATTTGAAAAGTCAAAATCCCTAAGTTAAGGGGTTATATCTTTAATGTTATATCATTGAGTTGCTATTGGGATGAAAGTTGGTAGGGATTATACTCTCCAGTAACTTAAATTAGAAACCAGTTCTTGATTACTACAGTAAAATTGTTGTGCCTTTAAAAGAATCCTTAGATAAAAAAGAAAAATCTATTGGTTAGCATTTAACCAGTAGATTTTTCTTTGAGTTATTATCTTTTACATAATAATTATAGAAGATGGAAAATTCCACTTAGAAATAATTTTAAGCAGAAGAATAGACTAGTCTAATTTCTAATGGTTCCAGTATCTTTTATTTTGACGTGTGTCTTTACATTTATTTTAGCCTCTGCTAACGCTTGCAACCAATTTCCTTTTACTTTTTTCCACTCTTTATATTGAAATGCTCTAGCATATTGGGATAATCCGATTGGATCAATTTTATTCTGCTGTATTTCATATAACATATTTTGTAAATTATTATTAATTTCTTTTTGAATAGCACTTTTTAAATTATTTATATTTTTTTTATTATCATAGTGCCCTTTAATTGAATTCGGATTGGTTTTTTCTATTAAAGCTACATTAGCGTAAATATCGAGATTAAATACAAACTTTCCGTTTTGAAAATTAACAACTACCTTCCTTGTCGCGTTCTGTACGAATATAGAAGTGTTTGTTTTTTTGTTGGACTTTTTAGGAGGAAGCGCAAGGTGTAGTATCATTCGCCCGCTACTTTTTTGCTTATTTATAAGATTGAAAAATTTAACATCTTTTTTAGGGATATGAGTTAAATATTTCCCTTTTCGATTTAAAAATGCAATTCCTACTGTATCGATTTCATTCTTTGTTTTTTTGATAATTGGAACAGTTTGCGTCATTCCTTCTTCATTTTGTTCTCTCATTAATTGTTGAATTGTAGAAGAGACGGATTGGTTATTTTGAATTGACGATTCGATTACACCATTTATATAAGATGAAAGTGATGGTTTACTAGGCTTATGAATTGTAAAAATTTGTTCTGCAGGTCCATCTACAAGTACTACTTTAGCATTAATGGTAGCGTAAGGGTCACGGTAAGAAGAATCAAGCTCCTGCAACCAATTTGCTTCTTGCGCTAATTTTTTTCCAATTAAAATGATTTCAGCTTTGGAAGCTGTCATAAAGCCCGTTAACTTCGTATCTATCTTACTGAATCCAGTATATACAGTTGATGCTTGTGTCCAATGTTCTATAGTACTTTTTTGCTGTTTATGATGAAAGAGTGGTATGCTTGTTCCAACTTTTATGTCTCCATTAGGGGTTCTATCCAAGCCAATTAACAGGATTAATGAAACCTTCTCAAGAGGAATTCTCTGACTACAACCAATTATATATACACAACAAATTACAATCCATATCCATTTTCGAATCAAAGTTGTTTCCTCCTAGTAATCCAAGTAAAAAGAATACTGTAAGCGAAAAATAAGATTGGTAATAGAATAAAGAAAACGACATTTAAGATATCCATAAGAGAATATATAAACAAATATTGATCCACATCGGGATTTAGGAAAATAAATAGGCCAACTATAAATAACATAAAAGCAAGCAGCGCCCAATTGCGGGCGTTTTTTTGAAGTGAAATGGCCACAGATTCAAAACTGAAAAATAAATACGGATATATCGTAGTGGAAAATACAATTAAATAGTAAGCGATATATATAATTTCTAATCGTTCCATGAAAGAAAAACGAACCCCTTTTAACAGATGAAATACTGGCCAGATTACGTCTTTTATCCCCTCTGGACTAAAGTATATATAAGAAAGAATAGTAACATATAGATAGAAAAACATGGTTCCAGTATTCGCTATTAGTAGTCCTTTTATGGCTTTTTGTTTTTTTTGTAAGAATGGATATATATAATATGCAATTTCTAGGCCAGCATAAGGAGTAATGGTTTCTTTTGTTGCCTTTACAATAGGGTATAATCCTTCTTTAAATATAGGTAGTAGGTGTAAAGGATTGTAGTTAGTCTTTAGTGAAAAAAGAAGAAATAGTGGCATCCAAGTAGTGAAGAAGAAAACAAGCATAGAATAACTAGTAAGAGCCCTTAACCCACTCAGGGTTAAAATAATAAAAGGTAATAGTAATAATATGGTGATTTGATAAGCAGGAGTGGAAGGGAATATCCACACTTTTACAATATCGGTTGCCTTTAATAAAGTATTAAATCCAGCAAAAAATAGATAAAAGGCATATGCAAGAAAAAGAATTGTCCCTATCCATTTACCAAAGTATGTTTTTAAGATTTGTGAGAAATTTTTGTTAGGATTTTTTTGTAACATTAATATAATAAATACCCCGATTATAGAAGTAACTATCCATCCGAGAATGATCGAAATCCAGCCATCTGTGCCAGCATTAGTAGCAAGGGGGCTTGGCATAATTAACATACCAGATGCAAGTTGAAGCGAATGAATGAAAATAATAAATTCGAATAAAGTTACTTTTTGGAACTTAAGATTTCCCATGTTAACCACCTTCTTTTTTCTTTCTTTGTTTCGGCTGTCCTGTACTCGAGCGGGTGGTAATCATCGAAATAGGAAATCTTACAAAAGAATCTTTTAACTCTTGGAGACGAAATGGTGCGATTGGCATTCCATATGGTGAACCATAGGAAGTTAGTGAAACAAAATGAGCAAATAAAAGCATTAATCCACTAACAATACCTACAATCCCATAAAAGTAAGCCAATAACATCATTGGAAAACGGATAAGGCGTATAGAACTTGATAAATCATAATTAGAAACAATAAATGAAGCAATGGCTGTAATAGATACGATAATAACCATAACGTTACTAACAAGACCAGCTTGAACAGCCGCCTGTCCAATTACAATCCCTCCAACGATTCCAATAGTTTGTCCAATTGGTTGTGGTAAGCGAATGCCAGCTTCACGTAGCATTTCTAGTGTAATTTCCATTATAAAAGCTTCCAATAAGGGGGAGAAAGGGACTTTGACTCTTGATGTTGCAATAGAAGTGTATAAGTCTATAGGAATAATTTCAAAGTGAAAAGAGACTATAGCAATATAAAATGCGGGTAAAAAAATAGCTATAATAAATCCTGCAAATCGTAATAAGCGAAAAAATGATGCGATGAGCCAATGAATATTATAGTCATCTGGGGTTTGAAAAAATCCAATCAAATTCATAGGAACAACCATTGCACCAGGTGATCTATCCATTAACACTGCTACTTTCCCATCAAGTATATGATTTGAAATGGCGTCTGGGCGTTCGCTTAAATAAGCCTGTGGAAAAGGAGTCCAATTTTGATCTTTTGTATAATTAGATAGCTCTCCAATACTTAATACCGCATCTGTTTTGATTTTACAGATTCTAGTTTCTATTTCTTGGACTACATCTGCGTTTGCTACATCACCTAAGTAAATTAAATAGACTATAGAAGTGGCTCGTTCTCCAATCGTCAGCTTTTTGATCTTTAACTCTGTAGAAGGAATATATCGACGAATAAGACCTATATTTTTTGTGGCATTTTCAATAAATCCATCATGGGATCCTTTAATAGTAACTTCTGAAATTGGCTCTTGAATCGCTCTTTCTGCCCAGCCTTTTGTGTTTATTAGAAGTGACCGCTTTTCTCCCTCCATAAACAGTACACATTGCCCCTCAAGTAATCCTTCTTTAATTTCATTCCATGTATATACTATTTTGGTATGAGTAGCAATAATATTAGAATTAAATATTTGACTGTCTTCATTTACTTCTTGTAATAATGGTGTAACAACATTGGTTTTTAATGCAACACCATCTGTAAGGCCTTCAAAATAATATAGTAAAATATTCGTGTTTGTTTTTAATTGCAAAGGATGTTCAATTAAATCTGCACTAATATCAAAGATATTATCTAGTGTATTTTTAAGTTGTTTTAAGTTACTTGTTTGGATCTTTTCAATGGTTTTATCTGTCGTAGTTTCTAAGGTCTCTTCATTTAAGGACAAAATTGACACCTCTTTAATATATAACGATTAGTTGTATTTATTATTTTTATATGATTGAATTTTATTCACTAATTTAAACTAATTGGAGATAAGAATTAATAAATTTGATGTGCTATATTATTAATTCAATAATTGAGAGCAAAAAGCAGATGTAATTTGTGTGGAAATTTAAGTATTAAGATAGAATTGAAATTTGAATGATTATAATAAAAAGAACCCTTGATAGGTTCTTTTTTAGTTGGTAAATATGTTGTCAACAATAGATGGCGATAAAGGTAGTAATTTAGATGTCTTTATGTTAATCAACTAAATTTTGTAGGAAGAATTCATTTTTCATTTATTTGGGTGTTCTAGTGTATTTGAATTTTGCGCACTAACAAATTTTGTTTAGGGACAAAATGCATTTTCTTAATTATCAGAAAAAATAGCGCAACAAAATTCCTATTAATTATTTTGGTAGGTATCAAATATTTCTTTGGCCTTATTTTCTTGATATTACCGTACGTTTATATGTTTCTAAGGGAAAGAAATACTTTCATGTTACCATCTATTGTTTGATTAAGATGGTAACATGAAAGTGAAACGTTTACAACCAGAAAATAAAGAAAAAATATTAAAATGCGACTTTTTTCGACAATTATTCTATGTTTATATTTAATTTTATTATAGGAAAAGGCGGAGGGAAGCGGACCTTTTCCTATAAACTGTTTTGTTGGAATTAGAAATAACTAAAAAAGTAATAATAGCTTAAAATTAAAATGAAATTCAATGATAAAGTTATTATTGAATTTTTGAACCTCAGGTGTCTTGAAAGTATGGTCAAATTTTAATCCACTTTGCATTTCTTCCTTTTGTAACTAGCTTAATATGGCCAAACAGTTGCAAGGAATTTAAAGCCTTACTGATTGTACTCTCTGCAATGTCTGGATAAGTGTTACGAATACTTTCTTTAGTAAAGGGTTGTTTTTGTTTAAGTATAAAATCCTGAATTCTCTCAACTTTAGTATGTTTACATATAGAATCTAGAACTGTGTTATGAAGATCTTTGTAAGCCTCTAATATAATGGTTAAAAACGTTTTTAACCAAAAGCTATTATTATGTTCCTCGCAGTACCAATTCACCGAAGATTTATAAATCGAATTGTAATAATCAGATTCATGTTTCTTAATATATTTATCCAAACATACATATTTTACAAATGTATGTCCACTCTTAATTAACAGCAATTGCATTAACATAAATGCCAACCTGTTATTACCTTGATTGAAAGGGACTATGCAATAAAAATTTAATATAAAACGAGCTATTAATAAAAGTGAATGAAGCCCCTTACTAGTATTTAATGAGTTGTATTGATCACATAATTGCTCCATAAACTGTGGAATAAGTTCATGTGGAAGAATGCGGTAACTATTCAAGTGCATTCCATGTTCTGGAATTCCTGGAATAATAAAAGGTTTTTCACGCCATTTGGCACTGTCAGAGGTAATGTAATGTATTAGTTGAAAATGTAATTCCTGTATAGTTGCTGGATTGATTAATAAAGTACAGGAGTTTTTATGTACAAAAGAAAGTGTTTGATAATAGCAAAAAATAGCATCTTCCGAAATATTTTGAGGTACGATATCATCTAAAATAAGTTCTTTTAATCTTTTATTAGGAACTTTTATATCCTCGTAAATAGTTGTGAAATTTTTTATGTAATGTAGTGGTATAGTTTTTTCTAAGCTATTAAATATGTCCTTGTTTTGTTCCTGATAAGCAGCTAATTTTCCTTTGAATTCGCTAATTTCACTTATTAAATTTATTAACCTCCTTTTCAATTCAATATTTTTATACTTATCATCAAAAAAGTCTCTCATTTTTGTTCCCCCTGTAACCCCTTAACACGTTGTTGCATATATCTTTCCATTCTAAAGGTATTCCACGACATCATTGTAAAATAACGACATTTTCGTTCTGATTTTAAATATATATCAGAATCTATATTTTTATTTAACAATTAAAACATGGAGATTATAAAGAAGAATCGTTAGGATTCAATTTTAATAGGCATAATCCTAACATCAAATGTACAAATGTACAATAAAAAAATAAAAAATATAAAACTATCGACTCTTTTGAAAGATTATTTAAAAGGGTTTTAAGAAATTGTAGGTATAGAGTGCTTTAGTTTAGCAGTAAATATTGAAGTGGTAATAAAGTTTTCATAGGTAATCATAAAGTAGATAAACTATTAATTTGTGACAATTATGTGTCTAATCTATTATATACTTTTATGAGAATTCTAAAATTAAATCCTAAAGAGCTGAATTTTCTATATTTATCATAAAGATCAGAAGAGGTGTGTTGATGAAATGTATCATTTTATATAAAAATATGTAACGTTTAATACTCGTATTGTAAAATATTTTGACATACGTTAATTTAAATATTAGATACAGGAACATTTAATAAAAACTCAGTACTAAAATACCCTTTAAACGTTTCACCCTAAAATCGTTCTCAAGCACACTGAAGTTCATCCTTTGTTTCTGTGCCTTATTAGCTAAAAATAACATAATAAATTGTTAAAATGTGATAATTAAAAATGGGATTTTAAATCTTTTATCTTTTCTTAAACGTTAACAATCTCTTGATAATCTGTTTAAAGTAAGGAAATACAGGATAGAAAATAGCTATTAATAAAGAAAATACAGTTAAGCTAGATACCTTAAGCTATTTTATGAGTAATTAAGCGTTAGTTTGAATTAGTAGGGGTATTATATGTGTTTTAACCTCAAGTGTATATGTTTAAGGTTAAAGGATTTGTGAGTGGTATAAAAGCAAAAAAGTCTGGAAGAAACGGATATAATCGGTTTCTTCCAGACTTTTTTGCTTTTTGTAATATAAAAAATTTATTTTTCCTATATGAGGAATTTTTTTGTTTTAATATTTGAATTTTTTGTGAAATTAAACGGAGTTTTTATTCTTCTTTTAATACATAATGTTACAAAATTGCGTAATTGTATTTACTTTATTTTTATAGGAGATTAAAAATAATAATAAATGTACCAATTTATGAGAGATATTAATATATTAATTGATGATTTGTTCGTTTATCCTTATATTGCTATTATATTAGCGAAAGCAATATATTGGGGGGACAAAAATGAAATTGAAATTAACATCTAAATTGGAAAGATTAAGAACAAGTAAAAAGGGGATTGGTGCTTGTGTTTTGGCTGCAGGCATGACGGCAATCACAATGGCTCCTCAAAGTGCGTATGCACATGGGTTTGTTGAAAAGCCGAGTAGTCGTGCTGCTTTATGTAGTCAGAATTATGGGGTATTAAATTTAAATTGTGGAAATGTAATGTACGAACCTCAAAGTCTAGAAGCACCTAAAGGATTTCCAGATAGTGGACCGATTGATGGGAAAATCGCTTCGGCAGGAGGGTTGTTTGGAGGTATTCTTGACCAACAAACATCAAATCGTTGGTTCAAAAACACAATTAAAGGTGGAGTAAATACATTTACATGGAAATATACAGCGCCACATTCTACAAGTAAATGGCATTATTACATTACAAAAAAGGGATGGGATCCTAACAAACCATTAACACGTGCTGAATTAGAACCAATCGGAACTGTGAAACATGACGGTTCGGCTGCATCAAATAATTTAACACATACAATTAATGTACCAACTGATCGTAATGGTTATCATGTTATTTTAGCTGTATGGGATGTAGCAGATACGTCAAATGCTTTTTATAATGTAGTTGATGTAAATTTAGTAAATAATGAAACTCCTGATACAGTAGCTCCAAGTCAACCAACTGAATTAAATGCCTCTAAAGTTTCTGCCAATAGTGTTGAAATAACATGGAAGGCTTCCACTGATAATATAGGTGTAAAAGAATATCAAGTGTTACGTAATGGAGAAGTAATTGATACGGTACCAGGTACAACTTTTATTGATAAAAAATTAAAAGCAGATACGGAATATACTTATACAATAAAGGCATTAGACTCTGCTGGAAACATATCAAAAGAAAGTGAAAAACTGAAGGTTAAGACAACACATACAATCCCCGATATAGAGGCTCCAACTCAACCAAAAGGATTACATAGTATGGGTACAACATCGACAACTGTTGATTTAATGTGGAGTCCGTCAGAAGATAATGTAGGTGTTGACCATTATATTGTATATAGAGAAAGCGCTGGGGTTATGAATAAAATTGGAACAGCGGCTAATACATCCTTTATGGATAAAGATTTGAAGGCTAATACATCGTATAAATATGTAGTGACGGCGGTTGATTTAGCTGGAAATGAATCTAGTAGAAGTGATGTTTTGAATGTAACAACAAAGTCAGAGAATTCCGCATATGAAAAATGGGATGCAAGAAAAGCATATACTAAAGGTGATAGAGTAGTACATGAGGGGAAAGTGTACGAAGCCGTTCAAAATCATCAAGGAAATGGCGACTCAAATTGGATTTTTGCTTTATCGCTTTGGAAGCCAGTTTTGAATAAATGATAAGCTGAAAAAGATAGTTTACAATTTTGGATTGCTCTTTAAAAATTAAGGGCTGTTCCAAATATAATTATCTAATGGATTAAATGATATGTTAATAAAGTGAAACTGTAATCAGTGGAGGTTTTGTTCATCCCCCACTGATTATCAGCCCTCACCAATCGGGCTTTTACGGGCGCCCGTTAACGCGGGATAAAATTTAATCGCTATCCTAATGTTTACGAAATGAAATTAAAAAAAGAATCCCAATGGAATTCCATTGGGATTCTTTTTTTCTAATTTGTAATAGCGTAAATTTTCACTGTGAATTTGCTAGTGGCACCAATTGGACTTGCAATATAATATTTAGTGTTTGTGTAAGCTTCAGTCTTAGATTCATGTGAAATATTTTTCCAACGAGTGGAATCTATTCCCAGGGAAACATCAATCATTACATTGAAAGAAATAGTAGAAGGATAATCTTTTTCTGAAGGCTCAATAACCCATTTTAATTCTTTTGTACCTACAGGTAAACTATCAATTTTAAAGTTTTGGCTGGATCGATTTTGTTGCCCTGATAAAGGACTAGATTCAGATGCTATTTGCGAAATTAATATTTCTTTTTCATTTGAATGTATACCATTTAATTTAATGATACTATCAATTAAACCTGGACCAGGAAAATCAGCTGCGATGATACCAGAATGTTTAATTGCGCCTTGTTGTAAGAATTCGGTCCCAAGTATATTCATCCCCCCATAGTATACTTGTCCGTTTCTATCGCGAGGGAAATCACTCCACGCATTAGTGGAATTCGTTTGAATCAATTTAGGACTACTGTCAGTATTTCTGCCTTCTTTTCCGCTTGCAACAAACCAAGGATATACATTATTTAAAAATGCGGCTGCGCCCCCCGTACCACTAAAATGGTTGAGATAAATTTTTCCATTATTAAAGTTAGTATTTGTATTTTGTAGATGGTTTTTTATCGCAATCCATTTTGTATATATTTCGTTTGGTCCGCTTCCAATTTCAAATTTATCTTGTATATTCAAACCTTCGTAATCAATCCCGTACAATTGAGTGGATGTAAAGTTTTGTAAGATTACAATTTTCCCGCGGGTATCTCCTAAAGTAGGATTATTTCTATCTGAAGTTTGTACGGAATTAGGATCCCAAAAATATGAAGCATTAACGTTTTTGTATTTTAAAAATATCTCCTCAAATGATAGAGATCCATTTTCAGGAGTAGTTTCTTCTTTTAAGCGCATTAATATTGTTTCTGTTGGATGAGCTTTTAAAAATTGAATGGTCTCTTTCAATACATCTTCAAACACAGCTTTTTGATTTACAACACCATGATACATTGCAAAAGAATCTTTTACACGTTTAACACGCATATCTACATATCGAATTCCGGAATTTAATTGTTGGGATAAACTCATAGTTTGATTTCTTGTCAAATTTTCATCAATAAAACTTGCTCCATGTAAAGCCATTGTACCGTGAGTCCCTGGAATAGATATTTCACTTATTTTTGTTGAATCTTCTATTTTCGCCATCCACGATGGATTTTGATACCCTATATTGGATTCATAGGAGTAACCTGGATGACTATTAGCTAAAATAGTAGATGGTGTACTTAAACTTGCTAGTGTAATACAAGTAAGGATACTAATTTTAAAGAAATTTCTCATTTTTATTTTGTTCATTTTTTCTCTCCTGACCTTTAAACAATTGTTAGATGATTTTTTACTATATTTATTGTTTTTCATTCCTAAGATAATAAATTTTTGTATTTGAAAATAATTAACAATAGGGGGAGTAAGTTATTTGAGACTTTAATAATTTGTTATTATAAATTGTCTCTAATAGCCAAATGGATTATTGAAAAATCGAAGTATAGCCTCCCAAAAAAACAACTGTTTATTGCATTGAATACAAACAAAACAGAAGTCCTAAAAAAGACTTCCATTTTGTGACATATAATGAATAATAAGGTGGTAAACAAATCAAGATAATGTGATTGAGTGGTAAAAATTTATTAATAGCTGTTTTAGAATCTCTTATAACAAGGCTGATTACAAAAAGCGGATCTCTACACTGCTAATAAAAATTGAAAAATTCTACTCATTAAAACTTAGACTAACTACAGTTGCAATTGATTGGGCTGCATGTTCCCAGCTTCCATCTATAACTTTACCAATTTGCTGACCAAGTGTATTTAAATCATTTGGATTAACTGGAATTCCATTATACGCAGCAAGAATTGATAAAAGTGGAGCGGCAAATGGTGTCCAACCACCTCTATCAATATTAAATACAGGTTTATCTAGTACCTTTCCATCTTGTACTGTAAACTCATAATAAAATTGATCATCTGGACGAAAACTTAAATGATGAGAAATTTGCCCCTTAACATATTTTTTTCCTGCACCTAGGTTTACTACTTCTATTTCTTTTACATTAAATTCATGTTCAAATACTTTAATTTTTTTGACTTCTGGACCATTTAAGGCAGCTTGAACGGCTGTTTCCAAATTATTTTGTGCCAAAGGTTGAATACTCGATTGTGCCTCTTTGTGTTGAATAGGAGCCTCTTTTTCTGCAGCAAACACCGAGGTAGTAGGTAGTGCACCTGTAGCTAACGTAGCGGCAAGTGCTGTTGTCATAATGATTTTTCTTTTCATCTTCATAGTTTTTCTTCCTCTCTTAAAGTTATGATATATAATCTTTTAAAGACTGACACGGTGCAATTTTTTTCATAATGCACGTAAAAAATTAGTTTAAGAATTATGTGAAATCTTGTCAGAAAATTAAAGTTAATTATATATGTATTTAAGATGATATCTATCTACACATATTTTTTCAATTTTTAGATAAATGAAATAGTAATGACTTCTTAAGAATTAATTTAGCACCTTGTTTATCTAGAAAAGTCCTATAAACACATTTAATTCATAGTAAAAGTAATATATTTGATATTAAATGTCTTGCATAATGCGATAAAAGTTCACAATTTTTTTATCATTATATACAGAAAAAGGTAACGAAACTTAAGCGATATGTAATACTTGTCATAGTTGTGAATTATGTAAATCTATTTAGTGTAACAGCTAAGATGTTAGATCTTGTTTTTCTTAAAAACATTACTTATTCGGATTCATGAAAAGGATTTTAATGGATTAGTTTGATTTGATATAAAAAGAGGACGCATTTTTATTTGCGTCCTCTTTTTATGATAATTTATTTTACAAGTTAAGAAGAATCTTTGATCATCTAAATAAATTCTATCACCCTATTAGGAGATGCTAGTAGAACAATATGGACTTTTATTTAGTTCATTTTCTAACAGTTCGTTTAATTCAATACTATAGGCAAGCATAGTACTTAGTTCAGAACCTTCTTCTATTGTTTTATTGATAATACTCTTTCTTGGTACTATTCTAAGTATTTTTCAGCTAGGTAAGAGGGGTATGATGAAATAGGAGGGCCCATCTTAAAGTAGGATAAATTGGTCTTTGAAATCGGTATACAGTTCTTTAATAAATATAGTTTTTGCAATATATCTTTATCTATGGGATGAAGCATATAATCTGTCATGATGAAATAATTGTGATGGTAGATAAATACTTTTCCTTCTGGTAAAACCGCGTGACGAGATAAATTTGGATAAATAGGTGGTCCATCTGAAAATTGATTTAAACTACGTTGTGAAACTTTAATAATTTCTTGAACTGAAAATTTAAATTTGCGAAATGCAATGGTGTCAATAAATGGACGTTTTTGATTATTTTCTATATAAAATAACTCTCCTTTTTCACTTTGCACAACCCGTAGATTTGGAATTGACTCTGTAAGGGTTATGGGGGGCCCTTCTGTATATTTGTAGATAAATGGATCGGGAATTAAGACAATTTCATTTTGATTATATTTGAAGTAAGAAAGCATATCTTTCGAAATAAGCCTGCGTTTAAAGTTATCAATTAAAAATACTTTACCTTGTGAATTACTAAATAAAATACCATTTAAATCTTTTGAAGGGAGGTTAGCATATAGGTTTTGGAAAGAGAATGGTGTTTTAAAAGTAATATCGAGCACTTTGTTAATGGGATAAAAAGGTTGAAATGTATTTAGGCGTTTCCAAAACATTGCATCTCCAGCAAACCAATATAAAGGATTTGTATCCCAATATCCACAGTACTTTTCATAGACTTTTAATAATATTCTTCTAGTATGCATAATTGAACAATGATCTACAACATTAGCAGCTGTATATAAAATTTCCGAAGCTTCTCTCACAAATTCATTTGTAGGTTGTAGGTTATAATCAACATATTTTACGTATTGGGAAGAGTAGACTACATCAATTTCAGGATGTTTTTCTAAGAAAGACAACATTTCAGCTAATCTGTTTGGAA
This sequence comes from Bacillus sp. CH_48, assembly GCF_038008465.1. Classification (NCBI taxonomy): domain Bacteria; kingdom Bacillati; phylum Bacillota; class Bacilli; order Caryophanales; family Bacillaceae; genus Bacillus; species Bacillus sp. CH_48. The sequence goes on from NZ_JBBOZF010000001.1 coordinate 3,486,404, forward strand.
GGTATATAGTATCATCTGTTAAATAGCAAATATAATCCCCACAAGTTAATGGTAGTGCCTCATTGATAAGTGTTGCATATCTTGTAGTTTTATATCGTTCATCATCTTGTATAAAACTATTCGTATAAGTAATTCGAGGATCCTCTAGATAATTTTTTATGACATTTATAGTTTCTGGACAGGAGTTATCATCCATAATAAAAAGTTCCCATTCTTTATAAGTTTGCATTAGAACACTTTCAATAACTTTATTAATTAATGATGGCTTATTATAACTAGTAAGGATAATTGATATTTGGGGTTGCAAAGTCTTCACCTCTATTGAGAATATTGAATGTGTTTTTCTAGTGAAATCTAATAATTAAAGCTTTATCGACACTTTCTTTTTTATACTTAAATAATTTATGACTTTTTCATAGATATGGTATGGACTATAGTGGAGAAAAAAGAGACATGGGTGAATATAAATACTGCTATTAATTTTTTATAGATAAAGAAACCTTTTTTAAAATTATCGGAACGGTTTGTCCTTTCTATTTATATAATAACGTAACTGTTTTTGTATTTATTGATAAGGAGGAGAGAGAGATTTGCCTAAAATTTCAGTTATAATGACAAGTTACAATAAGCCTGCGTTTGTTGAAAAGTCTATATTAAGTGTATTAAACCAAACCTTTCAAGATTTCGAGCTTTTTATAATGGATGATGATTCAGATGAAATGACCCAGAAGGTGATTCAACCATTCATAAATAATGAAAATGTACATTTTTATAAAAGTAATGTAGCTCATATTTCTGAAAGGACAAAAAAAGTAAGATATGCCGCTTTAATTAATGAGGCACTTAAGCATGCTAAAGGAGAATATATAACTTATATTACAGATGATAATCAATATGAAGAAGAACGTCTTAAAAAGATGTCTAGTTATCTTGATGAGAATAAAGATGTTCAAATTATTTATTCTGCATCAAAAACGATTCATATAGATGAAACAGAGATGCCTATTAAAACGGTTGAGAGACCTGCAAAAAAAATTACGAATAATGCTCCATGTACAATTGATCATTGTTCTATTATGCATAGAGCATCTGTTTTACCAATTCTTGAAAAAAGGTGGAATTCTTATTGGGATGAAGATCCTCAGTTTTACCGGATAGGAGATGCACGCTTCTTTTGGAGATTAAATCACTATTGGGATTTTTATCCCTTAGATGAAATTTTAGATATCAATTATATTACTCCCCATTCAATACATGCGCAGTTATTTGCAGAAGAAAAAAATGAATTTGTGCAATTATTACCACCACAAAGAACATGCAAAGAATTAAGGGAAGACTTAAGAAGAAAAAGAGGGTGAAAAATTGAGTGACATTTATTTGAAAAATTACTGGCTATTAAATTTAGAGTATATAAATATTTTTTCAAGGTTAAAGCATTATAATATTCCTTTACCATTACTGAGTAATTTTTATCAATATTTAGATGAAGATATAAAAAATAAAATGAAAGATAATAATTTTTACAAGCAATTGTCAATTGAGCCAATAGCAGAAACACAGTTACAGTTAGAGTTTGAAAAAATAATGTCTGTATTTCAATCAAACATAAAAAGAAAAAACCAAAATGGAGCAATCCTCCTAAATTCAGATTATCTCCGTTTTTCAGTAAGTAACTTTACCCACTTTAATCCAAATCAAACAAAGATATTAACTAGATCAAAAAAGACCGAACTCTATGGTCTTCCTACAGTTTGTGCACCAGATTATATAAATAAATCTGCTAATACCGCACATGTTTTTATAGAAAAAGCTAAAGAAATCTTTTTAAAGTTTAATAAGCACCCACTATTTTCAAACCTCTTTTTTCAAAAAAAATTACTAAGCGACCTTCCTATCATGATTGAGAAACTTAATATGGCTCATTTTATTTTTAAAGAACAAGATATTTCTGGTGTGATTGTCGGTACTACGGAAGATATAACAAGTAGAGCTCTTACTTTTCTTTCTAGTAGTGAGGGTATACCGAGTTATTGTCTGCAGCATGGTGCAGTAATGGGGGAAGAAGCATACTTTCCGGTTTTCGCAACAAAACAGGTCGTATATGGGAAATATGAAGAAGATTGGTACCTTCAAAAAGGGGTCAGTGAATCTCAAATCGAAATACTAGGGCACCCCAGATATGATGAGATCTTTGATAGAGTATATATGGATAAAAAGAATTTTTTTAATAAATTAAAAATAGACCCCTCTACAAAAGTGGTTTTTATTGCAACCCAGCCATTTAAAACTTCATTTTATACTGAATTGACAGAAAAGTTAGTGGAAGACAAAAATATTACGGTTATTATAAAGCCACATCCTTGGGAAAAAGGGCGTAATTTAGTGGGAGAATATATTAAGTTAAGTAACTTATATCCTAATGTTAAATATATAACAAATGAAGTAAACATATATGATGTTATTTTACATGCAAATCTTGTGGTTATCTCAAATTCAACAGTGGGATTAGAGGCAATGTTATTAGATATACCTGTAGTTGTTTATAAATCTTTATTAGAGGAAAGGGATTATAAATATTACGATACATTAGATTGGCTTGTAAATCATTCTATGGAGGATATGACTAGCACGATTAAAAAGGTTCTAAATAATCCTTTACAATCAAATTTAGCAAAAGAATTAAGAAGAAAATTTATTAATGAAAACTATCCGCAAGAAGCATGCACAAAAAGATTAATAAATTTAATTCAAATTGAAAAAGATTAAAATCGTCACCATTTATAAATATTTGAAGTAAAAGATTATATCCTCAGTTTTCAATGATTAATATGTATTTTAAACTTGCAATAGAAACGTATGTTTCTATATCCGGCAAACTAGTTTATCTCTCAACAAATGGATTGCCTATGGAATTACAAACAAGTTGAAGAGAGGTTTTTTGCTAAAATTATTTTTTAATATGAGGAGGTATATATTTTCATGTTTTTTAAAGATAAAAATGTTTTAATTATTGGTGGAACAGGAACAATTGGAAAAAGCATTCTTTCTAATGTTCTACAGGAAAAGCCAAAAGTGGTAAGAGTTTTTAGTAGAAGTGAATACAATCAATTTTTATTACAAGAAGAATTTAGGGATAAAAATCGAAATATTCGTTATTTAATTGGGGATATTCGTAATTATGATCGAGTATTTAGTGCGATGGAAAATATTGATTATGTATTTCATGTGGCCGCGATGAAGCATGTTTCGTTTTGTGAATATAATCCGTTTGAAGCAGTTTTGACCAATATTTTTGGAACACAAAATGTAATAAAAGCGGCAATTGCTCAGAAAGTAAAAAAGGTAGTTTTTACAAGTTCTGATAAAGCGATTTCACCAACAAATAATTACGGTGCAACAAAATTGACTGCTGAAAGATTGATTACGTCAGCGGAATATTCAAAAGGTTCAAGTGAAACGACATTTACAAGTGTTCGCTTCGGAAATGTGATGGGATCAAGAGGCTCTGTCATTCCTTTATTTGAAAATCAAATTAAAGAAAACCAAAAAATAACTGTAACGGATCTTAGTATGAGTAGATTTATGATGACACTGAACCAAGCAACTATGTTAACAATTGAAGCAATGAAAATAGCAAAGGGTGGTGAAACTTTTATATTAAAAATGCCAGTTATTTCATTAAACGATTTAAGTGAAGTGATGATAGAAGAAGTTACAAAGTTATATGGATTGTCCAAGGAGAATATTAAAATTGAAGAAATTGGTTTAAAACCGGGTGAAAAAATGTATGAAGAACTTATGACACATGATGAATCTTTACAGGCTTTTGAATTACCAGATATGTTTATCATTCCTAGCCCATTAAAAAAGGGTACTCAATATGAAAATGCAAAAAGGGCGAAGGCAGGCTTTTACCGTTCTGATAATCAAAATGCTATTTCAAAAGAAGAGCTTAGAAATTTAATATTAAACCAGCAGCTATTAACAGGAGGGGAGAAAATATGAAAATATTAGTAACTGGTGGTGCAGGTTTTATTGGTAGGTGGGTTGTAAAGAGATTATTGCAGGATAAGCATGAAGTATGGATATTAGACAACTTAGCAAATTCAACTACTGCAAATATTACCGAGTTTGCACACGATCTAAATTTAAAACAATGCATTCAAGGAGATATTAAAGATAAAAAATTAGTTGCTCAATTATTTGAAAATAATTCATTTGACCTTTGTTATCATTTAGCAGCGAGTATCAATGTTCAAGATAGTATAGATGATGCTAGAGCAACTTTTGAAAATGATACAATAGGTACTTTTAATTTGCTAGAACAATGTCTTAATTATGATGTCAAAATGGTCTTTATGAGTACTTGTATGGTATATGATAAAGCTACTAATATACAAGGGATATCAGAATTAGACCCAATTAAACCAGCCTCTCCATATGCGGGATCAAAAATTGCTGCTGAAAACATGGTTTTATCTTACTATTATGCTTATAAGCTACCAGTAGTGGTTATTCGCCCATTTAATACGTATGGTCCATTCCAGAAAACAGGTGGGGAAGGTGGGGTTGTTGCCATTTTTATAAATAATAAATTAGATAATGTACCACTGAATATATATGGGGATGGAAAACAAACGAGAGACCTTTTATACGTTGAAGATTGTGCAGATTTTGTTGTGGCAGCAGGATACTCTGCAAAAGCAAATGGTCATATTATCAACGCTGGAACAGGGCAAGATATATCCATTAATAAATTAGCAGAATTGATTTCGGGAAATAAAGTAAGCATTCAACATGTAACTCATATCCATCCGCAAAGTGAAATTCAAAAATTATTATGTAACTATGAAAAAGCAAAAACAATATTAAACTGGGAACCAAAAGTTTCTTTAGAAGATGGAGTTATTAAAACAGAAGAGTGGATTAAATCTTTAAAAATTAGTCCTAAGGAGAAAGAGTAATGGTAAGGGGAATCCTCGGTATGCATGGAGGAAAGCCTGTTAGAGAAACTTATTTACCATATGGTCAGCAACAAATTGATGAATATGATATTCAGGCTGTTGTAGATGTATTAAAAGGGGATTTTTTAACAACAGGACCAATGGTTCAACAGTTTGAAGAGGCTATAGCGAAATATGTGGGAGCAAAATACGCTGTTTCCTTTTCAAATGGTACAGCTGCATTGCATGCTGCCTGCTATGCAGCAGGCATAACTGAGGGAGATGAAGTAATTACAACTCCGATGACATTTGTAGCAAGTGCAAATTGTATTTTATACCAAGGGGGAAAGCCGGTATTCGCTGATATTGACAATGGAACATATAACATTAGTCCTAAATCTATAGAGGAAAAGATTACAAACAAAACAAAGGCTATTATTCCCGTACACTTTACTGGGCAGCCTGTAGAGTTAGAAGAAATACAAAAAATAGCAAAAGAAAACAATTTGATTATCATTGAAGATGCAGCCCACGCATTAGGAGCCACATATAAAAATAAAAAGATTGGTTCAATTGGTGATATGACAATGTTTAGCTTTCATCCGGTGAAACATATTACTACCGGAGAGGGGGGGGTAATTACCACAAATAATCCTCTGTTTTACGAAAAACTTTTTCAATTCCGTACGCACGGAATTGAAAAGAATCCTCGAAATCTTCTTGAAAATCATGGGCCTTGGTATTATGAAATGCAATTCTTAGGTTACAACTATAGAATAACGGATATACAAGCTGCTCTTGGCTTATCACAGTTAAATAAATTAGACTCTTTTATTAAAATTCGAAAGAAATATGTAGACATTTATAATAAAGAATTTAGTTGTTTATCTGAAATCATCATACCAAAGCAATTGCCTCAAACCGATTCAAGCTGGCACCTTTATATTATTCGTTTAAATACTAAATTATTAAAATGTAATCGAAAAGAAGTTTACGAGGCATTACAAAGAGAAAATATCGGTGTGAATGTGCACTATATACCCGTACATTTGCAACCGTTTTATCAAAAATTAGGTTATGGAAAAGGTATTTGTCCGCAAGCAGAAAATGTATATGAGGAAATTATTACGCTGCCTCTATTTCCTAAAATGACAGAAGCTGATGTGTGGGATGTAATACAAGCTGTGAGAAAAGTTCTTTCGTTTTATAGAGTTGCTAAAAATTAAATGAAAGGGGTGTTATTAAAATTGCAAAACCAAAAATTGTTAAGAGCAGTTACAAAAGGTGACATTAAAAAAGGAGAGATTATTACAGCTAATAAAGTAACAATGGAATTAAATGTTGTAGAAAATGCGCTGACCGAGCTTGAAGCAGAGGAATTATTACCTCAGGTAGCTGTATATAATTTGTCTGCAGGTACCCCAATAACAAAAGAGGTTATTGAACCTCCAAAGGTAGTAATAATTGTACTTTGCCGCTTAAAATCTACTAGGTTACCTTTAAAGGCAATATTGCCAATACACGGAGTTCCTTCCATTGAACGATGTCTTATAAATACATTAGCTATTCCAGGAAAACACCAGGTCATACTTGCTACTTCAGATATTGCACAAGATGACCCTTTGGAAAAATTTAATTTAGACGGGAAAGTTAAGATTTTTAGAGGTGATCCAGAAAATACCGCTGATCGCATGTTCCAAGCTGCAAAACAAGAAAATGCAAATATTGTCATACGGATTACAGGGGATTGCCCAGCTGTGTCACCTGAAATAAATACTTTTTTACTAGATGAACATTTGAAAAGTGGTGCAGACTATACACAGGCAGAGTTAAGTACGTTACCTGTTGGAACAGCAGGTGATATTTTTACATTAGAGGCAATCGAACGATTACTACAAACCCCAAAACCTTTAACTTATGCAGAATACCTTCCGTTTTATTTTATTAATAATCCACATTTATTTCGTATCAATGTAGTGAAACTTCCTCCAGCAGTTTGTTATCCTACTTGGAGGTTAACATTAGATGAACAACCAGATTTAGATATGTTCAATGAACTTTATAGAGGTCTGAATGTAAAATCTAAACCTTTATTCTTTCATCAAATAAAAGATTACATCCTTCGAAACCCTGAACTTATTGAAATTAATAGTCATGTAAAATTGAAATGGGCAAATCAACAATCATTAGTAGATGAGTTAAATAGAGAAACGATATTATAAATTAATAAATTGTAGTGCTTTTAGTGAGGAGGGAGTATCTTGCTTGAGAAAAAAATTGCCTTTCGCGCCGACGCATCTATTGAAATAGGTACCGGTCATATTATGCGTTGTTTAACACTGGCCCACGAGTTACGGAATAAAGGTGCTCAAGTATATTTCATTTGTCGTAAGCTAGAAGGTGATTTACATCAATATATTTTAAATAAGGGATTTTGTGTGTTTGTATTAGATGGAGATGGTGAAAATACAAATTTCTTAAGTTCAGAACACGGGAGTTATTTAAATTGGCTCAAATATCATTGGTTTGTTGATGCACAGCAGACCAATGATATTTTGTCGCAACTTCCCAAGTGTGATTGGTTAATCGTTGATCATTATGGATTAGATAATAGGTGGGAGTCTGCTTTAAGAAAAACTGTAAGGAAAATCATGGTAATCGATGATCTTGCAAATCGAATGCACGACTGTGATTTGTTACTAGACCAAAATTTATACGATAACCCTAATGATCGCTATAAAGATTTAATACCAGAGCACTCATTAGTAAAATTGGGGCCTAAATATGCTATATTACGGCCAGAGTTTCATGCTGCTAAGAAATTTTCACGAAAAAGAACAGGAGAAATTGAGAGGATTTTTATTTTTTTTGGTGGGCATGATGTAACAAATGAAACATTAAAAACATTAAGAGCCTTACAAAATATAAATCAAGATAACTTAAAAATAGACGTTGTGGTAGGAAGCCAAAATCCGCATAAAGAGGAGATTCAAACTTATTGTAAGAGTGTTTCTAACGCTTCATATTATTGTCAAATAGAAAATATGGAAGAGCTTCTCGTACGAGCGGATTTAGGGATAGGAGCTGGTGGAACAACCACATGGGAACGCTGCTTTCTTGGATTACCTTCTATTACAATTACAACTGCCCAAAATCAAATTGAAGTAACCAAGGCTGTAGCAAAGGTTGGAGCTACATGGAATATTGGTACAGCTGAAAGTGTTTCGGATAAAGCAATTATGGAATGTCTAAACAAACTTTTATCAAATTCTAAAATAGTGAAAGAAATGTCTAATAAAGCTCTTTCTATACAGTGTGCCAGTAATTCAAATGAAATAGCAAAAAATATTTTAGGAGGATAGTATGTTAGATATTGAGGATTTTCAATTGGAAAGGTTAGAAAAGAAAGATTTAGAACTTATTTTAAATTGGCGGAATGCAAAAGAAATACGTTCAGTTATGTATGAAGATCATCAAATAACAATAGACGAACATTTAAAGTGGTATGAAAAACTCGTAATGGATGAAACAAAGGTTGCAAGAATATTAATATATAAAGAAAAACCAATTGGATTTGTTAATTTTACAAAAATAGATGAAATGAATCGAACTTGTTATTGGGGATTTTATATAGGTGAAAAACAAAGTGTAAGACGTGCCGGAACTGTATTAGGTTTATTAGCATTAAATTTTATTTTTGAAATTAAAGACATACACAAAGTATATGCAGAAATAATAGAATCAAACTGTATTAGTTTAAATTTTCATCAGAAACTTGGTTTCCAAGAAGATGGAAGATATGAAGATTATATTTATAGGGACAATGATTATATAGATGTCATTACAATGACCTTGTCCCGTGAACAATGGGAGGAAAGAAAAGAAGCTATAAAAATAGAACTTGAAGGTGAAAAAAATGAGTAATGTATATATCGGAGGTAGAGAGATTGGCAATAGTTTGCCACCATTTATTATTGCAGAAATGTCAGGAAATCATAATCAATCATTAGATAGAGCGTTGAAAATTGTAGAGGCAGCTGCGGAGGCCGGGGCACAAGGATTTAAAATTCAAACATATACACCAGATACAATGACTTTAAATATAGAAAATGATGATTTTTCAATTCACGATACGAAAAGTTTATGGAAAGGCAAATCACTTTATCATTTATACAAAGAAGCATATACACCATGGGAGTGGCATAAACCAATTTTTGATCGCTGTATAGAGTTAGGGATGATACCATTTAGTACGCCTTTTGATGAAACAGCTGTAGACTTTCTAGAGACATTAAATGTTTCATGTTATAAAATTGCATCTTTTGAAAATACTGATATCCCCCTCATACGTAAAGTAGCCGCAACAGGAAAACCAATAATTATTTCGACAGGTATGGCTTCAATTGCCGAACTAGATGAAACAGTAAGGGCTGCGAGAGAAGAAGGGTGTAAAGAACTAATTCTATTAAAATGTACGAGTACGTATCCTGCGTCTCCAAAATCTACAAATATAGTTACCATACCTCATATGAAAGAGTTATTTAAATGTCAGGTGGGTTTATCTGATCATACACTGGGTGTAGGAGTATCTGTAGCGAGTGTTGCCTTTGGGGCCACAGTAATTGAGAAACATTTAACGCTCTCGAGGTTGGATGGAGGAGTTGACGCTAAATTTTCAATGGAACCAGCTGAATTTAAATTATTAGTAAGCGAAACTGAAAAAGCATGGGAATCTTTGGGGAATGTATATTATGGACCGACTGATATAGAAAAAGATTCTTTAAAATTTAGAAGATCATTATATGTAGTAGAAAACATAAAAGCGGGAGAATTCTTTACAAATGAAAATGTTAAAGCTATTAGACCAGGGAATGGCTTATTACCAAAACACATATCCAAAATTATTGGGAAAAAAGCGAATAAGGATATCGAAAAAGGGACGCCTGTTTCATGGGATTTAATTTGATATCGAGGAAATGAGAGTGTTTATAGAAAGATTTATAACAAAAATACTATTTAAGTAGAGAATAAATTTTAAAGGCCCTGTTTAAAAACAGGGCCTTTAAAAAGGGCATAATATTTAACAACTGAAGGTACCTTCATATTACCATTATTGGAATATCGATACCATATGTTAGGTGTTGAGAAATAAAAAGTTCATTCGGTACAACAAAGTGGCCAGCGAAGCTAGCTAAACACTTGTTGCACAAAAGAAAATTAGGCCCTGAAAGTAATAGATATGTAACCTAAAGTTACATTTATAGTGTTAACAAGCTTGCATATATTATACGAAAAGGTATCTAGTAAAAAATTTATTTTGTAGAAATAAAAAAGAAATTGTCACCGGATCACCTTTTGATAAAACAGCGTACTTTCAAACATAATATATTCAAATCCTTATGATATATGTAAATAAAAGAGCAGCTAGTGAAAGCTAGCTGCTTAATAAAGAAAAGAGAAGAACTACAGGGACGTTTAAATGAGTTCTGGCTTTCGCCTATCTTTAGTATTGACGGAATGTTTAGTTTTATGCTGAAAAACTTAAGAAGAGCATCTATAAAAAGACCTCTTTAAGGAAGAAATGAGATATTGAAAAGTGAATTAGGTTTTTAAAATTCAAGAAAATATATGACTATTTCATCATAATGTGACGATGAAACATAAAATAGTAGTTAACAAACTGGCCAGTATGGAAGCACAAACTTTGCATTTCAGCAAGGTAGGAACTATTTAATTGGTTTTGTACTGTTAATATTAGTTGCAAGTATTGATTGGGATCAATGGAAAAATTTATCTTGTCCAATGTATATTATTGGATTTGCATCAATTGTTATATTAAAAATACTACCAGAATCAACATTTACTCCCGTTAAATTGGGAGCAAAAAGATGGTTTCAATTTCCTGTTATTGGTCAAATTCAACCATCGGAGTTTTTCAAAATTGCACTAATTATATTTGTCGCAAATTTAGTAATGAATCATAACGCTAAATATATGATTCGGACATATAAAACTGATTTCCTGTTGGTTGGAAAAATTATGTTAGTCTCAATTCCTCCTATTGCTCTGGTATATAGCCAGCCAGATACAGGGATGGTGTTCTTATACGCAGCATCTATTGTATTTATTCATATCAGGGATTCAAAAGAAATTAATTGCATTTTGTACATTCATTCCGGTAACTCTACTATCTACATTAATATTTACATACGTAAGATATCCAGATTTTTTCTTTAAAGAATTAGTTACTAGGTTAAAACCTCACCAACAATCACGCATTATAGGTTGGCTGAATCCAGCTGAAAATACAGATCAAGGGTATCAAACGCAACAATCTCTTTTAGCTGTTGGAAGTGGCGAATTACATGGAAAAGGATTTGGTCAAGGAAGTGTATATATTCCTGAAAAGCATACTGATTTTATTTTTGCTACCATCGCTGAAGAAGGTGGATTTATAATAGCGGCTCTCGTTGTATTGGTCTTGTTACTTCTTATATATCGAGTAACTATAATTGCTTATTCAGCAGAGAATCTGTTTGGTACATTACTATGTGCGGGGCAATTAGTGTTCTAACACTTCGAATCTTCGAAAATATTGGTATAATGCCAGTAAAAGGAATTGCACTTCCTTTTTTATCATATGGAGGAAGTTCACTGTTTTCAAATATGATAATGATCGGGCTTATCTTATCGGTGCATAAAAATTATAAAAAATACATGTTTCAAGTGAAATAAAAGTTAAGAATATGTTATAGATTAATTTGAAGAAATCCCCTTGTGCATCTATATGCACAAGGGGATTTCTATTTTAATAAAGCTGTGACTGTAAAATAGTTGTTATAAAGTGGATTCTCTTATGAAAAGTATGCTGTGTTATCACTTTTGTATGAATTTTTTCAACCATTAATCTTTTTGAAATCGTGTCATCTAAATAAAGAGATACTTTATTTAAACAGTCTTCAAAGCTGTTATAGGATATAATTTCATCTTTATTGAAGAACGATAAAAGATCAGACTTTTCTTCAATAATTTGAAAGCCTTGGCAAGCGGCAATATCAAACGTACGATTATTAATAGTATTATTTTTTACTTTATTTTTATTTTTATTTTGTGGAAATAGATGACTACGATGAGGATTTAAAATAAGACTAGCGTTGTTATAATAGAGCGCAACTTCTTGAGGTGGAATCCATTCTTCTATAATTTTAATTCTTCGGTGATTTTTCCATTTTTTTAATAACTTATTTCTCCAATGTCGGCCAATAATAGTATAGTGATAGGGGGTATTTTCTAAAAGGAAATGTATTAATTTTACTCGGTTTGGATAAGGATAGCCAATGAATAATACTTCACTTTTATATTTTATATTTTTTAGACTAGGTTTAAATACGTCTATATTAGTTGCTAATGGTAAGTGATATACATTGGTATATCCTAAAGCTGTGTAATATTTAAGTGCTTCGCTATCAATAGTAAATATAAAATCAAAGTTATTTAATAGAAGAAGAGAAGTATCTATATAAAATGGATCCTCAGTTAACCAGACAGCTAATTTAATGTTCCATTTTTTAAAATATTGAATTGCTTTTTGTGGTAGATGATTACCTAATAAGGTGAATACAATATCGGGATGAAAAGTTGTTGTAATGAAATCCAATTGTTGTATTAATTCACTCGGTTGTATCGCTAACCATTCGAAATTTTGATCTATAAGTGTTCCTTGTATGCTTTGATCTAGATATTGATAAATTTTTGAGTAACCAGAAGTAATGTATAAGAGTTTCATATTTCAACCCCTGCTTTAGGTTTAAAATATATTATGAGATAAACGTAACACTTTCTATTTCTTTACAACTAATTTTAGTAATACTTGTAGTAGGAGGAGTAACTGAATTTTCCTCTTCTAATGTGACGATACAAGTATTAGGGTTAAAATTTGTAAAAATAGCAGGTCCAATAATATTCCCAGATTTACCAGTCACAGTAACGACTTCGCCTGGCTGTAAATTTTTAAAAATACTACATACTCCACCTGAACAACCAAATAAATTGCATAAGAACAAATTTATTCCTCCTTTAAACAATATACTATATCATATGAAGTTTTGTAGAACGATGTGTAGACAAGTAACCTTTAGAAGAGAAAAAATTTAAATTAAAGCAATTTATTGAAATAATAGGTCAATAGAATGTTACATCTCAGGGGATACTGATTAGATTTTTCATGAAAAAAGACATTCATTAGAATGTCTTAAATATGGATTAAGCTAGAAAAATATGAATCATTTTAAAGAGTGGTTAAAGTAACACTTTCTATATCTTCACAACTTATGAATGTAGTATTGGTAGATGAAGGGGTTATCACATCTTCTTCTTCCAATACTACTGCACATATATTCGGAAAGAACAGTGAAAAAGTAGCAGGTCCAATAATTTGACCTGATCTAGTAGTAATTGTAACAACTGTTCCCGTTGGCCACGAAGAGAATAGAAAACAAGCTAAACCTGTACAATCTGCCATAATAAATCCTCCTAACTTTAAATTTTAATTGAAGTAATAAAGTCCAAACATTTTATAGTGTATGTGGGAGTAACATGAAGTGCTTGGACTAATAGAAATCACTTTCTGGTTTTATCTCTTTATGATCAATGAGATAACTATTAAATCCTACAATACAAAGGTTTAATAAATACAATATGGTCAGAAGGTTTAATGAAAAAGATATTCTATGATATAGTAATTAGCTATTCCAAGGTCAAAATACTGTGAATAGGAATTATAAAGTGAGGAATTTTTCAGAGTAACAAATGGAAGTTTTAATAATGTAACAAAAATTGAACATAATCTTCATTAAAAAAAAGAACACAAATCAGTGCTCTTAGAAAGTAGACTATAGGGCTTTCGGATTAGTATATACTATCATATGCTCGTTTTTTTTAAGGGTGTAAACAAAATTAAATAAAAATAATACATATGAGGTTTTTAAAAGAGTAATAGCTCAACAGGATGGATTTGCATACATATAAACTAAATAACCATAATTTCATTTGTAAATTTATATAAACAAAAATATTTGAAAACAAACTTTTCGCGTTGCTAAATTGAATATTCCGGTTCTTATAAGTGACAAAGGATACTTTGAGAGAGTATTGAGACAAGGATAAACTGTAAGGAAAAATTATATAGGTGATTAATTAATATAAAACCATCCTATTATTGTATATGTGGACACTGGATGTTTCTATGTAGTTTGTTTCAAGTGACTTATAATCCAATGTCTATTGGCATGTGATGTAATTAAATGTAGCTAGAATACAGTATAATATTGAAAAATATAAAGTTTGTAGTGTTTGAAACAAATTAAAGAAGTAACATAAGGAATTTACGCATAAAGTAATGTTGATGGTAAAATTAATAGAATTTTCATTTTAATAAGATAAAAATGTGATGTTTTTAACGTATAATAATTTTACTACGATGAAAATACGGCCACAAATTAGTTAATTTAAAAATTAAATTTAGATAGGAAGAGGATAATGAAGACCAGAGATAGTTATAAAATTATTGTCGTTGGTGCTGGGACTGCAGGACTATCTTCTACTGCACATTTATTAAGAAATATCCCCCTATTGAAAGAAAGTATAGCGATTATTGATCCGTCAAAAAAACATTATTTTCAGCCACTATGGAGTTTAGTGGGGGGAGGAATTGTTTCAAAGGAAAGTACAATGCGTGATCAAGAATCGCTTATTCCAAAAGGGGCAACGTGGATCCCTAAAAGTGTTGTTAAGTTATTTCCGGATGAAAATAAGATACTGTTAGATGACGGACTGCTGCTTGAGTATGAAATTCTTATTGTAGCAGCTGGTATACAAATAAATTGGGAAGGTATTAAGGGCTTAAAAGAATCTATTGGGACTAATGGGGTATGTAGCAATTATTCTTATACATATGTTGACTCTACTTGGAGAGAAATCGAAAAATTTAAAGGAGGAAATGCGCTTTTTACCCACCCTAATACTCCTATTAAATGCGGTGGTGCTCCACAAAAAATTATGTATTTAGCAGAGGAGTATTTTTGTAATAGTGGTGTAAGAAACAGAAGTGAAGTAATGTTTTATTCTGCAAACACTGACATATTTCAGGTTCCACGATATGCAAATACTTTAGAACAAGTACTAGAAAGAAAGCAAATTATAACGAATTATAATAAAAACTTAGTAGAAATTATCGCCGAAAAGAGAGAAGCAATTTTTGAAGATACGCAAACGCTGAAAAGAGAAACCATACCATATAGTATGATACATGTTGTTCCACCAATGGGGCCACCAAATTTTATTAAAGAGAGTGAAATAAGTGATTATCAGGGATGGGTAGATATAAACCCTTATACTTTGCAGCATGTAAAGTATAAAAATATTTTCGGACTTGGAGATTGTACTAATTTACCTACTTCTAAAACTGGAGCGGCAATTCGAAAACAAATACCTGTCTTAAAACAAAATATTATGGACGTACTTAGTGGAAGAGATTTGCAGGCTAAATATGATGGGTATACATCTTGTCCAATTATTACAGGATATAAAAGTCTTATACTCGCTGAATTTAACTATAAACATGAGCCTCAAGAAACGTTTCCGTTTAATCAAGCGAAAGAAAGGTATAGTATGTTTTTACTTAAAAGATTTATGTTGCCATATATGTATTGGAATTTTATGTTGAAAGGGATCCTATAGGGGAAGATAGAAAGTGGTTATAAAAATTGAAAAGCAATTTGAAATACCTATTTGGAGGGAATAGCTATGCTTTTAAAATATTTTTATGATGAAAAATTAGCACATGCTTCCTATTTAGTCGGTTGTCAGAAGGAAGGCGTAGCAATTGTAATTGATCCAGGTCGCTATATAGAACAATATATAGAATTTGCTAAGAAAGAGGGAATGGAAGTAATTGCTGCGGCTGAGACTCATATTCATGCTGATTTTCTTTCTGGGTCTAGAGAACTTTCCAATCTTTATCATGCAAATTTATATGTATCTGATGAAGGAGATTGTGATTGGAAATATCAATATCTTAATGAAGGTCGATACAAATTGGTTAGAGAGGGCACAGAGTTTAAAGTAGGTCATATAAAATTTAATGTAATTCACACCTCAGGGCATACGCCTGAAAGTATTTCTTTTTTAGTGACTGATACAAGTCAAAATAATTATACGAATGATAAACCGATAGGAATATTCACAGGTGATTTTATATTTGTAGGAGATATAGGAAGACCGGATTTATTAGAAACTGCATTCGGTATGAAAGATACTGCAAAAATAGGAGCGAAACAATTATTTGATTCTATACAAAAAATAAAAATACTTCCTGATTATTTGCAAATATGGCCATCACATGGTGCGGGAAGCGCATGTGGAAAAGCATTAGGAGCAATTCCAACTTCTACATTAGGTTATGAAAAGATGTTCAATTGGGCATTTCAGTGTAATGAAGAAAGTGATTTTATATCAACTTTATTGACGGGACAGCCAGAGCCTCCAAAGTATTTTTCATTAATGAAGAATTTAAATAAGTATGGACCGCCAATTCGTAAGAAGAGAAAAGTAATGCTATTAATACAGTAGAAGAACTTCAAGAAATTTTGAAGAGCGTTCATCAAATAGTTGATATAAGGGATGTAGAGAGTTTTGCTGCAGGTCATATCGAGAAGTCAATTAACATACCTTATAACAATTCTTTCACAACTTGGTGTGGATGGTTATTAGATTATAAAACAGAAACGTTAATAATTCTAGATGAGGAAAAGGTTAAAGTGGAGGCAATTATTAGAGAATTTGAATCTATTGGGTTAGATAATATTATTGCTTTTGCACCCTTAAAAGTAATACAAAGACTTGATAGATTTGAAAGTTACAAAGAAAAAACATCGATTGAATTATATCCGCATATAAAAGGTGGAAGCGTTAAGGTTATCGATGTGCGTAGTAAAAAAGAGTGGGAGGAAGGACGCCTTCATGATGCAATACATATCACTTTAGGTAATCTATTTGAACAACTAGATTATATACCGAAAGATTGTCCAATAGTTTTGCAATGTCGAACCGGATTACGTTCCGCTATAGCAGCTAGTATTTTACAAAGAGCTGGTATAAAGGAAGTAGTGAATTTAAAGGGAGGATTTCTTGCATGGAAAAAAGAAAGGCTTCCTTATACAACAAGCAATCTCAATGTGTAGGAAAATATTATTACGAGATCAGTAAAATAGTAAAGAAGGTCGCCATTCACGGCGACCTTCTTTACTATGCGTTATACCCAAATAATTTTAAATCTTCTCCAGACCCTGAAATAATCTTCTCAAATCGTAATCCTACTTTTTCTAAAAGCTTTCCTGAGGCGATGTTATCTATAGAAGTAATTGCTACAATTCGATTCATGCCGAGCTTTTGTACACCGTATTCGATTATTGCAGAAGCTGACTCGTAGCCATATCCTTTTGAACGGAATGTTTCTAAAAAGGCAAATCCGATATCAACGTCTTCTAATGAATCTCTTTTAATAAGGCCACACATACCAAGTGGAGTGAGATCTTCTTTTCGTTCTACTAAGTAAAGGCCAAATCCGAGTTTGTTATACATATCGATGGGACCGTTTACAATATAATTTTTTGCGTCTTCTAACTTTCTAACTCCTTTGTCACCGATAAACTGAATCCATGCAGGATCGTTTACTAACTCAAGAATAAAAGAAGCATCTTTTATATCAAACCAACGAAGGTTAAGACGTTCGGTTTCAAGAACTATCAATGATTACACCACCTTTAAAAAGTTATAACAATTAGTATGGATTGTGTAAAACAAAAGTGCAACATATTTTAATGGGGCTTTGTTTGTTCACATAAAGTTCGTTTGTTTTGTATAGAGAGATATTTTATAATTAGGATTGATTGTAAAGAGTGAGGTGCTTATACAATGACTCCTAGGTAACTAGGAGTTTTTACTATATAACTATCATTATTACTAAATATGACACACTACACATTCTACTCAAGGAGGTACATAATGAAGAAATTATATAATGCATCGTTTACGTATTTGATTATCGGTTTATTATCAGGGATTTTCGCTAGGGAGTATGGTAAGTATAAAGGGATTTTAGGATCTACTTTGTTAAATCTTTTGCATACACATACACTTGTACTTGGCTTTTTCTTCTTTTTAATTGCTTTAGGATTAGCAAAAGTATTCGCGTTTCATGAAGTGCAAGGGTTTAATAAGTGGTTTGTTTTACATAACATTGCATTAACATTAATGTTAGGTTCGCTAGCAGCGAGAGGGCTTCTTCAGTTAAATGGAGCTGACTTTAAAGGGTTAACTTATATTGTAGGATTTTCTCATTCGTTGATGGCAGTTACTTTAATTTGGTTTATGTTGTTAATAAAGAAATCGTTTAAAATGTAGTGAAAAAGAACTTGTAGCGTGTGCTGCAGGTTCTTTTTTGTATGTTCAGGTTTAATAATCTTATTTTTCTAATTATTTTGTATAAAGATGGTATACTTGTTTTAAAATTAAAAAGGAGAGTTGATTATGGAAATAACAATTGAACATGTAGTAAATGAATTAAAAGGCATACTTCCTGAAGATCGAGTAGTAATAAATATGACAGTACGAGAGTTACATAGTAAAGATGAATCTTATCATACTAGTAGTTTACCTGATGTAGTTGTTTTTCCAAAAACGACCGAAGAAGTTAGCGCGATAATGAAAATAGCGATTCAGCACGGAACAGCTGTCGTTCCATTTGGAGTAGGGTCCAGTTTAGAGGGACATGTAATTCCTTACGAAAAAGGAATTACAATGGACTTTTCTCTTATGAACAAAATACTTGAAATAAGAGAAAAGGATTTTCTTGTGAGAGTACAGCCAGGGGTGACGCGCTCTCAGCTTAATAAAGAATTGAAAAAGTATGGATTATTTTTTAGTGTAGACCCAGGAGCTGATGCAACGTTAGGAGGAATGGCTGCTACAAATGCGAGCGGAACGACAGCGGTAAAGTATGGGGTAATGCGTGATCAAGTTCGAGATTTAGAAGTCGTTCTTGCTGATGGAGGAGTAATACATACCGGGAATTTAGCGGCGAAGTCATCATCAGGTTATCATTTAAATGGTATTTTCGTAGGATCAGAAGGAACACTTGGATGTTTCACGGAGTTAACTTTAAAAGTATACGGTATACCAGAACATGTTATGGCTGCGAGGGCATCGTTTCCAACTATAAATGATGCAGTAGAAGCTGTAATTAACATATTACAAGCAGGTATTCCAATCGCGAGAATTGAACTCGTTGATGAATTATCTATGAAACAAGTAAATCATTACAATGAAACAAGTTACAGAGAAGAACCGACACTGTTTTTAGAGTTTCACGGCAATGAAGCAGGGTTAAAGCAAGATATTGAATTTACGAAAGAAATCGTTCTTGATCATAAATGTAAAGAAATTGCGTTTGAGACGGAAACAGCAGCAAGAAATAAACTGTGGGATGCAAGGCATAACTTAGCGTACTCTTACGTGCATAGTTATCCTGGTAAAAAGCTAATGAGTACAGACGTATGTGTGCCAATTTCGGAATTAGCTGGCGCGATTCAACATGCGAAAGAGGTATTAGATAAAGTAGGGCTTACTGGCGGTATTCTAGGTCATGTTGGAGATGGGAATTTCCATGTACTCTTAATGATTGATACAAATGATAAAGAGGAAGTAAAGAAGGCAGACGAAATAAACGAAAGTATCGTTCTGTATGCTCTTAAACGAGGAGGAACATGTACAGGAGAACATGGCGTTGGAATCGGAAAACGAAAGTATCAAGAAGAAGAACATGGGGCGGCATTATGTGTAATGGAGAAAATAAAGAAAGCTCTTGATCCGCAAAATATTTTGAATCCGAATAAGGTGTTTCAATTAAAAGATAGGGGCTGATCGGGTGAAAGTACTAGAAGCGATAAGTAATATAGCTGGAAAGTATTTTGCATTTTGGGTTATTTGTATTTCAGCTATTGCATATTTCATTCCCGCGCCATTTCTCGGGTTAACTAGTTACATAACGATTTTACTTGGGATTGTCATGTTTGGGATGGGATTAACATTGAAGGCTGTTGATTTCAAAATCATAGCTACAAAACCATTACCAGTTATTATCGGTGTATGTGCTCAGTTTATTATTATGCCACTTGTCGCATACGTACTAGCCTACGTTATGAATCTGCCAGCGGAATTAGCAGCTGGGTTAGTGTTGCTCGGTTCAGTACCGGGTGGCACTGCATCAAATGTTATGGTTTATTTAGCAAAAGGGAACTTAGCGTTGTCTATTGCAATGACTTCAGTATCAACGTTACTAGCACCAATTGCTACACCGCTCATTCTACTATTACTTGCAGGGCAATGGATGCCAGTAAATGCTATGTCCATGTTTCTTTCTATCGTACAAGTCATTATTGTGCCTATTATTTTAGGACTAGTAGTGAAAAAGTTTTTCCCTCATATCGTTAATAAAGGAATGACTGTTATTCCTTTAATATCAGTTGTAGCAATTATCATAATTGTTTCTGCAGTTGTTTCAGCAAATGTAAGTAGCATTACTTCTTCAGGACTTCTTATCTTTATTGCGGTGATGCTCCATAATGCTTTCGGTTTTTTGCTCGGATATATAACTGCGTTCGTACTTGGACTAGACGAAGGGACAAGAAGGGCTATTTCAATAGAAGTAGGAATGCAAAATTCAGGTTTAGGTGTTGCACTGGCGACAGCGCATTTTGGACCGGCTGCTGCACTCCCAAGTGTATTAGCGGCAGTATGGCATAACATTGCAGGGCCAATATTAGCAACCATCTGGTCAAAAAATGCAAAAAATGAAAAGAATACTTTTAGCGATGAAAATGTATTAATAAATATAGAAAAATAGGAATGATAAATAATGCAAAAACGTATTGTACATTTTGAAGGAATGGTTGTATTTTTAGCCGCGATTTATATGTATTCGATATATGAGTTTAGTTGGATTATATTTTTTGTATTCCTTTTAGCGCCGGATCTATCAATGTTAGCATATGGGATTAATAATCACGTTGGTGCGAAAATATATAATGTATGTCACACATATATCATATCCATATTAATTGTTCTAATAGGTGTCTATTTTAAGATAGATACCGTTATAATGATTGGCTTAATATGGACAGCACATATTGGAATGGATCGAATGTTTGGATATGGATTGAAATATGAGACGGATTTTAAGGATACTCATATTCAGAGGTTATAAGAAAAAGTATTCATATTTACAGCGGGTCTATTAAAATATTGAACAAAATTCAGTGAATGAATTTTGTTCAATTGTTGAGAAATATATATATAGATAGATACAAATAATCGAATTATGTTATTTTTATGATAATTAAAAGAAGGAGAGTGGATTTGATGAATATACAAATCACTGGCAATGAATTAATTAATAAGATGCTGAATGATTGGTATCGAGATATTAGAGCTCAACGTATAAGTGAAGCAAAAAAATTAAAAGAAGAGATCGATAAAAAGCTTTATATTATCGAATCAGATGTAAAGGTTTCATTTCACTATTATCTGTTAGAATTTCGATATAAAGTGCTAATAGATGGTTTAGGTAATTTGAAAAAAGCTTTTGATAAAATAGATGCATTGCCTAAACCGAATGATGAATATTCTAATTATTATTATTATTTATTCAAAGCCATTCATTATACAATTCTTACTAATTATAGTGAAGCTAGCAACTATTTTGAAAAAGCTGAAGGGTTATTAGAGCATATTTCAGATGAAATTGAATATGCAGAGTTTAATTATAGAGTTGCTATATTAAAATACCACTTGCATTACGCATATTCAGCTATTGAATACGCTTCAAAGGCAAGAGATATCTTTGTTAAACAAGCAGGGTATGAAGTGAACATAGCGCTGTGCGAAAATATATTAGGATTATCTTTTTCGGAATTAAAGCAGCATGATAAAGGTGAGGAATATATTGCGTCAGCAATAAACATTTTACAAAAAAATGATGCTGAAATGTTAGTATTAAGAATCAGACATAATTTAGGTTTATTGTATGCGAGTCAAAATCTTTCAGTTTTAGCAATTAGACACTTATCTGAGGTTTCTAAAAAAATGCCTACTCATTATAAGGCAATCTTTTTAGAGGCAAGAGAATATTATAAATTAGGTGAAATAGAAAAAGCGAAGGAATTAATTGAAAGTGGATTGAAGGTTTGTGAGGAATTAAAAAATGATGAATATAGATATCACTTTTTAATTCTAAAGGGATTTTGTCAGCATTTAGAGGTAGAAAAAATAGAAAAAATTATTCTTGAAGGTTTTTCTTACTTTGAAAGAAAAAATTTATCGGAGTATATTCACGAATATACTGAAAGTCTGGCATTAGAGTTTCATAAAGTAGGTAATATAGAAAAAGCAGAAAAGTATTTTTTTATGAGTTATGAAATAAAAAAGAGAATATTTGAAAAAGAAGCATTAAAATAAAGAAAAAACTTGGATTATCTATAATGGGAATAGCGGCTGGAGTTATGGGGTTTTATGGTAGAAGGTCTTTGCAATAAATTAGCTCACAGTGGATATGGTAGAACGTTTATAATTATAAAACCTAATGAAAATCCATATGCTGTCTCTGAAGATACAACGATGCCTGCAAAACAAATCTTCTATTGAACGTGGGTAATTAAACAAGTCACAAATTATAATTTGTGACTTGTTTAAGGTTGGATACTAAATGTGTTGCTTTCAATATTGAAAGCAACTTTTAAGTTTGTGATTAATAGTTAACTTAATAAATTTTGGGTTAAAATAAAAACAAATTTTTAATCAAGTCCCACAAAAAGTACGATAAGGGCGATTCGTCGGTGCAGGCGGAATGCAGTATTCTTCTTGATCTGTAGAATACGCATAAGGGTTTGATAAAGCTTCAAGAAGTTTCTCCATTACGCTATAGTCGTCATTTGTAACAGCTGCTTCTAGTGCTTCTTCTACACGGTGGTTCCTTGGGATGATTGATGGGTTATTATTTTTCATCATTTCGTAGGCGTTTTCTTTCGATTGTTCTTGTCTTTTTAATCGAGATTGCCACAGTTTGTACCAATCTTTATATTCAGGACTTTCAAATAGAGCTGTATTTTCAATAGCATCAAGAGTTAATGAACGGAATGTATTTGTATAATCTGCTTTATATTTCTCCATCATTTTTAAAAGTTGCTCAATAAGTGGTTGATCTTGTTCTTCGGTACTAAATAGTCCTAATTTCTTTTTCATTCCAAGGAACCAATGGTTTTCATACTGTACGCTAAATTTCGAAATTTCGTCTTGGGCGATCTTTAATGCTTCTTCTTCATCTTCGTGCAGAATTGGTATTAAAGATTCTGCTAATCGAGCGAGGTCCCATGCGGCCATATATGGTTGATTTCCATATGCATAACGACCTTGTGTGTCAATAGAGCTAAATACGGTTCCTTGATTGTAATTGTCCATAAATGCACAAGGACCGTAATCAATTGTTTCGCCACTAATCGTTATATTGTCAGTGTTCATTACACCGTGGATAAATCCAACAAGTTGCCATTTTGCGATAAGACTGGCTTGTCTTTTAATGACTTCTTGTAGTAATGCAGTATATCGGTTTTCATGAGCTTCAATTTCTGGGTAATGCCTTTTTATCGTATAGTCAGCTAGTGATTTCAGGTCCTCTATTGAACCACGAGCTGCAGCATATTGAAATGTACCGACGCGTATATGGCTACTAGCTACTCTAGTTAAAATTGCTCCAGGTAACTTTGTTTCACGATATGTTGCTTCACCAGTTGTGACAACTGCTAAACTGCGAGTAGTCGGAATATCAAGTGCATACATTGCCTCACTAATGATATATTCACGTAGCATCGGACCGAGTGCAGCACGGCCATCTCCTCGGCGTGAATAGGGAGTAGGGCCAGAACCTTTCAGTTGAATATCGAAACGCTCACCTGAAGGAGTAATTTGTTCGCCAATTAAAAGAGCACGACCATCGCCTAACATA
This sequence comes from Bacillus sp. CH_48, assembly GCF_038008465.1. Classification (NCBI taxonomy): domain Bacteria; kingdom Bacillati; phylum Bacillota; class Bacilli; order Caryophanales; family Bacillaceae; genus Bacillus; species Bacillus sp. CH_48. The sequence continues at coordinate 3,510,461 of NZ_JBBOZF010000001.1, forward strand.
TTAAAATGTCCGAATTGATGGCCAGCATATGCTTGAGCTAATGGATGAGCTCCTTCTGGGAGTGCATTACCAGCGAAAATAGCAATTTCAGCTTCCTTTTTCAGTTCTTCAGGGGTCAAGCCAAGAGATATCGCTAATGAATGGTTTAGTTTAACTAACTCCGGTGAACTTACGGGAGTAGGGGGGATTTCTGTATAAAATGATTGTGGTAAAGTCGTATAACTATTATCTAAATTCCAACCTGTTTCATTATTTTTAGTCATTGTATCTCCTCCTTTTTGTATTTTAAGTTATGTATTTGTACGTATGTATTCTTTGTAAAGTTAACTAAAAGTATAATATAATATTTCCCCTTGCAATCTATTGTAAGGACTTCATTGCACTATGTCTATTTAACAGCAAATTTAAAACCTCCATTTTAAGAAAATGGAGGTTTTATTATTATTTAATTTTTACAATTATTTTTCCTTTTGCTCTTCCAGACTCTGAATATTCCATTGCTTTTTGCGCATCTTCAAAAGGGAAGACTCGATCGATTACCGGTTTGATTTTTCCGGCTTCAATATAGTTTGCAATAGTACGTAATTGATCCCCGCTTGGCTTCATAAATAAAAATGAATATTGAGCATTATGCTTTTTTTCAAGTGCAGTAAGTTTTTTGCTGGCTAATGAAAATAAGAGAGTTTTAAAGAATCCTGAACCAAATTCTTTACCGAAGCGAGCATTCGGCATACCTGAAACGGAAACAATGTTTCCTCTGCTTTTTATAATATTGAATGATTTTTCAAGTGTTGCACCGCCGATTGTATCAAATACCGCATCATAATTTTTTAGTATATCTTCAAATTTTTCTGTTTTGTAATTAATAATTTCATCTGCGCCAAGAGACGTTACTAAATTTGCACCAGCTTCACTAGCAGTCGTTGTAACAGTAGCACCCATTATTTTTGCTAACTGAATTGCGAAAGTACCAACACCACCGGATCCAGCGTGAATTAAAATCTTTTGTCCTTTTTGTAATTGCATGATGTCATGTAATGCTTGATATGATGTTAAGCCAACAAGTGGAATCGAAGTAGCTTCCTCAAAACTTAAATTTTTCGGCTTTAAAGCTATATCATCTTCATGAATGGCTATATACTCCGCGAAAGTACCAATCTTATTTTTTCTTGGACGAGCATATATTTCATCACCAACTTTAAAACGAGTTACTTTTGATCCAACCTTCGTGATGACACCGGCAAAGTCATTACCAAGGATTAGGGGCATTTCATATTTCAGTAACATTTTTACTTTTCCGTCGCGTATTTTAAAATCAATTGGGTTAATACTAGCTGCATGAATTTCTGCGAGCACCTCATACTCTTTTATTTCAGGAGTAGGTACCTCTGCCATACGCATTGGGACTTTTCCATATCTATCAATTATCATTGCTTTCATTTCTTATACCTCCAAGTTTTAATAAAAGTTTTGCAATAGCTTCTCAATATCTAATACAAGATTTTTTAATAAACCTAATTTTGTACGTATATCAATATAATAAAAATTCTTTGTACCTTCTTTTCTCATTAAAATAATGCCAGCTTCTCGTAAAATCTTAAGGTGATGTGATACTGCTGGACGGGAAAGGTGTGTTTGCTTCGTGATTTCTCCTACACGTAATCCTGTTTGACATTCCGTTTCCATTAGCACTAATAAAATAGCTTGACGTGTTTCATCACCAATTGCCAATAATACTTTTTGAGAATCAATAAAATCTTTTTTTATAATATTTAATTGTTCTTGTTTATTCATTTCAATCACTTTGCCTCCTGCTAATTAGTCGAAAGGTTTAAGATAACGAACCATTACTTCGATACGGTAATGCTACATGATTGTTGTATGAGGTGCAATATTGGGAAAGAAAATCGAGACGAATGAATTTTTTATTTTTGAAAATTATAGGGAGATAGAAAAGGGATTGGAAGGACTACATAACACAATAGATGAAGTTTTAAAAACAAAAAATGATGTAACAATAAAATAAGCGGTCGTAACCTTGTATAATCCATAAGGTTACGACCGTTTATAATGTTTGTATTATTTTTGATTTTTACGATAGAACATAGTTCAACGTAAAGTACGTTCTTTTGTTTTACACTTTCATACAGACACAATTCAGGTGGATTATAGATGTATGAAAAGGTAAAAGGGATTTTGGGGCGTAATCTATCTATATGATAATTCAAAATGAAATATAAGTCTATATTTTAATGTTTTTTTTGATTATATTTATGTCAATGAGCTCAGAACAATGATGTGGAGGGTAAATATATGAAATCGAATTATGTACCAGTTTTAATTGTTGGAGGGGGATTATCTGGGTTAGCGTCTGCGTTATTTCTTGCAAAACATAACATTGAGTACTTACTTATTGAAAGGCATCCGTCTACTGCCATTCATCCGAAAGCAGGCGGTCTTACTTTACGTACAATGGAGTTATTTCGAGAATTAGGCTTGGAACAAAGAATTAAATTGGCAGGTAAAGCATTAGAGAACTGCCGAGGAAGAATAGCGGTTCATACAATAGCTGAGGCGAATAAAGAAGAATTGGAACAAATGAGAGCGACGCAATACAGAAACGATGAAGAGTTACTTCAAAAAATAGAAAAGATTAGTCCATCAAAACAAACTGCATGTTATCAAATTATTTTAGAAGAGATGATGTTACAAGAAGCAAAAACGCTAGGCGGGCAACTATCTTTTTATCATGAATTAGTTTCATTTGAACAAAATGAAAACGGGGCAAAAGCAAAGATTCGAAATCGTGAAACAGAAAAAGAAAGTGTCATACATTGTGACTATGTAATTGCAGCGGATGGAGCGAAAAGTAAAATACGTGAGCAGTTAGGGATTAAAACTGAGGGGCGTGGAACCATTGGTGGCTATTATATGAATATTTATTTTGAAGCTGATTTAAGAGAGTTTATACAAGGAGACGCATTCGGTTTTTCGATGGTACTTCATCCGGAGGTTCTTGGTGCACTTATCCCAGTTGATAACGTAAAAAAATGGATTTATCATGTAGCCTACGATCCATTAAAAGGAGAGGGGCTAGAGGACTTCACTATAGAACGTTGTAAACAAATTATTCAAATAGCAATTGGAAGTACAAATGTTGAATCAAAAATATTAAGTGTTTTACCGTGGGAAGCGGCCGAAAGTACAGCGGTGAAATTTCAAGGAAATCGAACCTTTTTAGTTGGAGATTCAGCACATATTATGCCGCCAACAGGAGGATTTGGTTCAAATACAGGAATACAAGATGCGCATAACTTAGCTTGGAAATTAGCGGCTGTTATAAAAGGGAAGGCAAAACCAAAATTGTTAGAAACATATCATGAAGAGAGACACTCTGTTGCAAAATTAACGACAGCTTATGCAAGTAGTTTACTGTTTCGTGCTGCGAATAGAGAGGAAGGCAGTTTGAATAATATGGATGTTTTAGCTGTTACAGTTGGATATCAGTATTGTTCAGAGGCGATTATAGATAATTCAGTCACTCCACATAGAATGGATAGCATAGAGTTGAACGGGAGACCTGGAACGCGAGCGCCGCATTTATGGGGAACGTATGAAGGAAAGAAAGTTTCTACATTAGACTTATTCGGTAACAGTTTTGTATTACTTATAGGAGTAGAAAATAGTTCTTGGGCTGAGGCAGCACATGCTGTTTCAGCTAAATTAGGAATAAATATAAAAGGGTATCGTGTTGGCTTAAGTGGAGACTTTGTTGTTCCAGAAGATATTTTTAGCAAATTATATGGTATAGAGAATGGAGGTGCTGTATTAATTAGACCAGATGGCTTTATCGGATGGCGTTCGGAAAAAACGGTAGTAAATCCAGATATAGTATTGGAAGAGGTAATGAGAAATTTATTATGTGATTTTTAAGTAACTACAGAAATATTGTTTTATGTGCTTCACTGTACTGAAAAAAATATTCACAAATTTCAATAGGTTTGATATGATTAAATTCGACAAGTTAATAGAGGCCGGAGATATTTGAGAAAAGCCATAAATTTATTTAGGGATACAGGAGTGTATTCTAAATAATTTATGGCTTTTTTTATTGAATGAATTGTACAAAATAGAGAGTTACATGTGAAAAGGAGGACTATAGGAATTAAATAGGATAATACTAGTTTTCTATATTAATAATATAGATAAAGTATATTTGTAAGATTGGAATTTTAATATAGGTTTATAAAAATAATGAAAGTGTGTCTTCTATTTCGTGTAAATCTCATTAGCTTGTTGAAATTTGCAACGTAGGAAGGGTTAGAAGGATGAGAAAGATTATTAGCGTTTTAGTTATTTTCTTTATGACGGGAAGTATCTTTGCTGGGGGAGCTGTTCATGCGAAAGCAGAAGGGAAGCATGAATGGAATACGAATAAGTTTTTAAATATTGCACATCGCGGAGCAAGTGGACATGCACCTGAGCATACTTTTGCTTCTTATGATTTAGTGAAAAAAATGAAAGCGGATTATTTAGAGTTAGATATTCAATTAACAAAGGATGGCCAATTAATTGCAATGCATGATACAGCAGTTGATCGCACTACAAATGGAACAGGCGAAGTACGTGATAAAACGTTAAGCGAAATAAAGAGTTTAGATGCAGGAACGTGGTTTAATAAAGCGTATCCAGAAAAGGCTAAGCAAGAGTATGTTGGGCAAAAAGTTCCGACTCTTGAAGAAATCTTCCAAAAGTATGGAAGAAGCATGAAGTATTACATTGAAACAAAATCACCAGATGTGTATCCAGGAATGGAAGAGAAATTGTTAGCATTGTTAAATAAATATAATTTAGTAGGTCAAAACATGTCATCTAGCCGTGTTATGATTCAATCATTTAGTAAAGATAGTTTGAAAAAGATTCATAGTATGAATGAAAATATTCCGTTAGTTCAATTGCTTTGGTATTATCCAAATGAAAACAATGAAATTGTTGAATGGTCTGGCATTACACATGAACCGAAAAGTGTAACGAATGATGATTTTCAAGAAATTAAAAAGTATGCAGCTGGTATTGGACCAAACTTACGTAATGATAACGGAGAACTAATTATTGATGAATCATATATGAAAATAGCTAGGAAAAATGGACTGTTAATTCATCCTTATACAATTAATGAGAAACCAGATATGAGACTGTTAATCAAATGGGGTGCTACAGGAATGTTTACAAATTATCCGGATCGATTACATAGTGTATTGAAGGGGAAATAAGTGAAAAAGGGTATACCAGTGTTTTAGGTACACCCTTTTTAATTTAACTCCCCGATAAACAGAATCTCTTTTTCGTAGCATTCATCTTCATCATAAATAATTTCTTGAAAGCGAAGCGTTTCGAAGGAATGACAAACTGAAATTTCTAATTTCTCCCAAAAATCAATTTCATTTGAAAGAAGAATCCATTTTTGAAATTCACTATTTCTATTAAAAAAATTATGAAAGTAGTCCTCATTTTTAAATATAATGATTTGCGAACCCCACAAATTATTTATAGAAATTAAAACAACAACTCGATATGTATGTGTATCGCTCGGTTTCATATTTATTAAATGATTTGCTTGATTTAATAAGGTTTGAATACATAATCGCTTTACTTTTCTAGGTGTTTTACGAGAGTCGATAAAAGTTTGCGAAACTGGCAATAGCATATTCCAATATTCATCGTTATAGAAAATAGAAGGGAACGTTTTTGTATGTTCCTCAATTCGCTTTATTAAAGTGTTTGTTTTTCGTTTCATACCACGTATTTTCTTTTCACGCATTGTGAGTCATCTCCATAAATTTTTGTAATGCAGCAGAGTGATATATATCTTTTCTAGTAATAAAAGTAGTAGGAACTTTTTTGAAGCTATTTGGTAAAGGGTTGAATGATATGTCATGTTTATGATCATTTAAAATAGACTTCATCATAATTGCTATGCCCATACCTGATTTTATACATGCGAGTATCGCCTCAATTGTTCCGAACTCTAATACTCGCTTAGGTGAAATTCCTTCTTCTTGAAGCCAATCTTCTAATAAATTTCTATAATAGCACCCGCGACTAAATGCAAGTAAATTCATGTCTCCGATGTCTTTAAAGGAAGATAAAGGATTTTTGCTAATGAGAACTAATTCTTCTTCACGAAATATATTTGTATGAAGTTCAGTATGCTGAGTAGAGCCAGCTATAAACGCTCCGTCCAGTTTTCGTTCTAATACAAGCCTAATCAATTGTTCCGTCGTATTTGATTCTAAAATCAATTCGACTTTTGGGTATTTCTCATAATAGGCTGTTAATATAGATGGAAGTCTTACAGCGGTTGTAGATTCTGTACATCCAATTTTTAAAGTGCCTCTTGGTTCGATCCCATTACTTTGAACTGCTTTAACAGATTGATCTATTAAGTGGATAATTTGTTTGGCGTATGTTAATAAAATCTCACCGTTAGAAGTTAAAGTTACACCTTTTCCGTTTCGGTAAAATAAAGGCACACCTAATTCGTTTTCTAGTTGTTTCATACGCATTGTTACGCCAGACTGTACATAGTTTAAATTTTTCGCTGCGTGAGATATGTTTTTTTCTTTCGCAACTTCGTAAAATACAGTTAAATCTTTTATATCCAAGTATCATCCCTCCATAAAAGGTATCATTTTTTTTGATGGATTACATGATAAATCTTTATTTTATATGATATCAGAACTTTCATACAATGAAAGGGGGATGGAGGGATTATTGTGTTAATGGAAGAAAGGGTGAATAGTACTTATAAGTGGGTTATGTTAATTTTTGCGACAGTTGCTCAAACAACAGCGACACTTATAACGTATGGTGTTGGAGCGTTTGCTTTATTTTGGAAAGAAGAATATGCACTTACGAATACGGAGAGTGGATTGCTAGTAAGTGTTGTAAATATAGGACCGCTATTTTGTATGCTTTTTGTCGGGCGGCTACTTGATCAATACAATGAAAAGTTGTTAATTTCGATAAGCTCATTTTTACTAGGAGGTTCATTTTTACTGACTAATATGGTCAATGAATTTAATGGGTTACTCTTTGTACTTTTATTAGTAGGAACGTTTTATAGTGTTTCGCAGCCAGGAGGAAGTAAGGTGATAATAAAGTGGTTCCCAAAAGAAAATCGCGGGTTAGCAATGGGGATTAGACAAGCTGGTATACCGATTGGTGGCACGTTAGCGGGAGTATTGATCCCGTTTCTTACAATAAAATATAATATGGCTTATGCGGTAAATAGTATTACATGCATTTGTATAATTGGAGGGTTTTTATTTTTTATATTTTATAAGGAACCATATATTCAAGAGAAAGTTAAACAAGAACGTATTAAACTTTCTTTTTGGATGCAGTTAAAAGAAGTGATGTGTAAAAAAGAGTTGTATGCAATTTATATAACTGGCATTTGTATGATTTCATTGCAAATGGTGTTAGTTGCACACTTTATAAAATTTTTAGTATTGGAACAATCAATCACGCCAATTTTAGCTGGAAAAGTATTTTCCGTTATGTTCTTTTCTGGAATGGTTGGTAGGATTATATTAGCAGCTACTAGTGATTTGTTTTATAAGGGAAATCGGCGCACCCCTTTATTTATAACTGTTTGTATTTCTATTCTCTTCATTCTAATATTAGTAATGAGCATACATACAATAACGAATGTATTGTATGGTGTAAGTGCATTGTTAGGGTTCTTTTCGATTGGATGGTTTAGTCTTTTTATAACTGAAGTTGCAGAATCAGCAAGTGAAGAATCGGTAGGGATGACAGTGAGTTTTGCACTTACATTAAATCAAATTTCCATTATTGTTGCACCTGCTTTATTTGGTTATATTGTAGATAAGAAGGGATATACGTATGCGTGGTTATGCATAGTTGTATTACTAACTATTTCAGCGGTTAGCTTATATAGGAATTATAGAAAATAAAGGAATGTTAGCAATGTAAATTTTTTGTGAAGAAAGTCTAAAGAAATGTTGAATGAGCGACATTTCTTTTTTTATTTGTTGTATAATCAAAATGTAAATGAGATTCGTTTTCAATTTCGTTCATTACCTCTTTTGAAATTACCTGTAATTTTAGCCATAATTAGCTGTTTTTCTTTATCGTTATTTGCATGATTTATTTTATTTAAAAATTTTTCAGCATCATTTCCTTTTAATATCATAATTTGTTTTCCGTAATATTCAATTAATATCATGTTGTTTTTTATTATCCGATAATGAAACATCTTATCATCTAAACGGTTGCGTTTATCGGTGTTTTTCATATTACATCTCCATTCTTTTTAGTATGTAACAAATGTTACAAAAGAATTTGAAATTATAGTGTAATGCATCCGATTGTATGTTGGAAATTTTGCTAGAAAGAAATACAATAGAGAGTAGTCAAAATTGAAAATGAGAAAAAGGAATCTAGTTTTAACATAGTGAATATTAAATAATATTATAATATACTTGATAATTAAAAGATATAAAATAGAATGGATGTACGTTAAGTGAAACTAGATAAAAGAGGGTTCCTAGTATGTTAAAGAAATGGTTAATCGTTTTCTTTATTTTTGCTGTTTTTTGTGGAAGTGTTGTTACACTAATACATGCAAATAAAGGAAAAAAATATGATGTAAAGGCATTTTCAAATGTAAATAGTAAGCAAAAAGATGTTAAGCAGGAAGTTGATGCGAATGCGAAAAAGCGTTATGAAATTGCAGCTGGAAAACTAGATCAGTACTTAAAAGATAAAGGATTTAATGGGAGTGTTCTTGTAGCAAGTAAAGATCATGTCATTTTACGAAAAGGGTACGGTTATGCGAATGTGAAAGATCAAGTATTAACAACTCCAAGAACGAAATATCGCATTGGGTCTATTACGAAAACAGTTGTTGCAATATCTATTATGCAACTAAAAGAAAAAGGGAAGTTGAACATTGAAGACAATGTAAATAAATATATCCCATCGTTTCCGGCAGATAAAAACATTACGTTACGAAATTTGTTAACACATACGTCTGGATTACCAGAACAGGGACAAGGTAGTGTTGACGCAGCATCACGGTTAAAATTAGTAACGTGGATTGGGGCACAAACGTTACAATTTCCAGCAGGGACAGGATGGAAATATACAGATTATAATTATATGGTGCTTGCATATATTGTAGAAAAAATATCGAATAAACCACTTGCTGAATATGTGAAAGAAAATATTTTGACTCCTGTTGAAATGCATGAATCTGGAATGGGCGCAACACTTCCAGAGGATATTTTCTTAGCAGAAGGGTATACGAAAAAAGATAATAAGTTAATAGCCACGCCTCGCTTAAAAATGAACTGGCTGTATGGTTGTGGTGAAATGTATACGACTGTTGAAGATATGAAAAAGTTAGATGAAGCTATTATGGATGGTAAACTACTTTCTAAACAAAGTGTATCAGATATGTTTTCTGCATCACCTGCAAGAAAATATGGATTTAGTTTCTATATTTACCCAGATTATTATCATAACCACGGTGTATTAGCTGGCTGGAACACTTTTAATAATTTTAACTGGGATAAACGAACGTTTGTCATATTATTTTCTAACGTCCAAAATGGTATGAATGATGCATTTAATCAAGAATTTAGGAAAATGGCGAATGATTTAATAGAAGGAAAGGGAATATAAAAAAGAGCCTCTAGCGAGAGGCTCTTTTTTATAGAGCTGAAAACTCCTCAACAAGTTGAGTGAATTGTTTCAATGCACTTTCAATCGGTTCTGGCGTAGTTAAATCAACACCAGCTTTTTTCAATAAGTTTAGTGGATAGTCAGAACTTCCGCCTTTAAGGAATTCAATATAATGTTTTTGAGCATTTGGATCGCCGCTTAATAGTTTATCAGCGATTTGAATGGCAGATGCGAATCCAGTTGCATATTTGTATACGTAAAACGGGCGATAGAAATGAGGGATTCTAGCCCATCCGTATTTTACTTCTTCATCAAATACAAGTGAATCACCGTTATATTCTTTAAATAGCTTTTCATAAATTTCACTGAAGACTTGGGCATTTAATGGTTTACCTTGCTCAGCCATTTCATGTGTGATTTTTTCAAATTCTGCAAACATGATTTGTGTAAAGAAAGTACCTTTAAATTTCTCAATAAAATGGTTAACTAAATGGTTACGCACGTTCGTTTCTTTTGCTTCTTTTAATAAATAGTGAATTAATAACACTTCATTTACTGTAGAAGCGACTTCTGCGACAAAGATAGAATAATGTGCAGAAATTCTTGGTTGGTATCCATGTGAATAGTGCGTATGCATACCGTGCCCGCATTCATGAGTAAGAGTGAACAGGCTGTTTAAATCATCGTGATGATTTAAAAGAATGAAAGGATGAACACCGTATACACCAAAGTTATAAGCACCAGAACGTTTTCCTGGTGTTTCTCTTACGTCTATATATCGTTTATCTTTAAAACTTTTTAATGTCTCAATATATTCTTCTCCTAAAGGAGCTAGTGATGCAATCATAATGTCAAATGCTTCACTATATGGAATGTCTTGTTTTGCACCCTCTACTAAATCGACGCCTAGGTCGTATTGTCTTAGTTCATCTACGTTTAATTTTTCTTTTCGAATTTCATTGTATGTATGTAATGTTTGAATATTTTTTTTCGTTGTATCAATTAGGTTTTCATATACTTCTTTCGGAACCATATCGCCAAATAATGATTTCTCTAACGCCGATGGATAGTGTCTTAGCTTCGAAACAGTAACATTATTTTTAATAGCAGCGGATAAAGTAGATGCGATGGAATTCTTTAACTGAACATATGGTTTGTAATATGCTTTATAAGCTTCTTTACGCTTTTCACGATTCGTATCTTCTATTAATTTTGCATACATTCCGCGTGTTAAGTTCACTTTCTCTCCATCGTCAGTCGTCACTTCACCAAATAATATATCTGCATTGTTTAACATACCAAATGTGTGCTGTGGAGAAGAAAGAGCTTCACCCATCTGTGATAAAATTTCTTCTTGGTCCTTATTCAATACGTGTTTTTTATAACGGTATAATTCAAACAAGTCTTCTTTATAATATTGTAAGCCTTCTGTTTCTTCTATGTAAGAATGTAATGTGCTTTCGTCTATGCTAAGTAAGAAGGGGGAAAAGAAAGATTTAGTTGCACTTACTTTCACGTGTAATTGTGATACTTTATCGACAAGAGATTGCGCGTCAGTATCGCGTGTATCAAGGTCAGATTGTAATCGTGCATAAGCGAACATTAAAGATATTATGCTAGAAATTTCTTCACTCTTCGTTAAATAAGCTAATAAACTATTACCATCGTGAATATTGCCATTAAACTCGTGTAATTCCTTCGTTAATACTTCAATTTTATGAAAATCACTTTCCCAATCTTCAATTGTATGGTAAATGTCTGTTAAATCCCATTTTTCTATATCAGCTACTTGTAATCGATCTTTAAGTTCTGTCATAATCATTTCCTTTCTAAACATGTAGTTATATTTCTATATAACTATGAAATACAACAAATTGCAAAAAATCCCTGCTGAAAATTGAAAAGCCTTGCTAAAATAACAAGGTTTACATACTTATAGTGTAATTCCGAATTTTGAATGTAAAAGGTTTGTATATTGCATGTCTGTAACGGTTTCTTTCGTTTTTTTACCATTTTTCGCTACTGTAAGGCTATCTTTCGTTAAAGAGGCATGCCCATCTTCAGTTAGTTTTACAATAAGAGGTACTTTATTAAAGGGTGATCCTTCATGTTCAACGATAATTTTTTGTGCTGTATTTGCTTTTTTTTTATCCACTTCTTCTATATAAAATGCATAGCCTAACGTCCAATCATCAGCAGAAGATTGATCCAAAAACTCATTGTTTTTACGCATCTCTAAAATGTAGTTTCCCTTTTCGGTCATTTCTTTACGAATACGATAATCTCCTGTAACAGAGTGAATGACTTCACCTGAGAAAGGGACAGGTGCAAGAGGTAAGTATGATCCGAATCCTACTTCAATTAAATAAAGTTCATTATGATGTGTTAAAACGGTTGCGATATGGCCAGAATCAACAGCCCATATGGAGTTTGCAGCGTTATAAACTGTTCCTGAAACGAGATGAACATCAAATCCAGCGTCTTTAAGGAAGTAATACATAGTAGGATTGAGTTCATAACAAAGACCGCCACGGTTATTTACTAAAATTTTCTCTTTCAAATTTTCTTTTGATATTTCTTTAAAATTCTTTTCGAGAATATTTAAGTTTTCAAAAGGAACAGTTTGTGCCATTGCGTACATAATGTTAGATAAATCTTCAAATGAAACCGTGTCTTTTTCTTCTATATGTAATCGTGCGAAAAATTGTTTTTGAAAGTCTGTCATAGAAATCCCTCCGCTATGCTTTTATAGGTAAATTGTAAACAATCTTGAATAGAATGTGAAATTAAAATTACGTTGAATATTTGAAGTGAGACTAAAAATAATGTGGGAGAGTGAGAGATTGCTACTTTACTAACGATGGAACGAATATTATAATAATTCTGATAAACTATGCAAACGCTTTCTTAAGAAGGGATGGAATACAGATGTTTAAAAGAATAACAATAGTCGGATTGTCAGTTGTTATGTTATTACCTAGTATATATGGGGAGAGTAAAGCATATGCAGATACAGTTAACAATGGAACGTTAATGCAGTATTTTGAGTGGTACGCTCCGAATGATGGGAATCATTGGAATCGTTTGCGTGCTGATGCTGAAAATTTAGCGGAAAAAGGAATTACATCTGTTTGGATACCACCTGCATATAAAGGAACTACGCAAAATGACGTAGGATATGGAGCATATGATTTATATGATTTGGGGGAATTCAATCAAAAGGGAACAGTGCGGACGAAATATGGGACGAAAGCACAATTGAAATCTGCCATTGACGCTTTACATAAGAAAAACATCGATGTATACGGTGATGTAGTTATGAATCATAAAGGTGGGGCTGATTATACGGAAACTATCACAGCAGTTGAGGTAGACCCGAGCAATCGAAATGTTGAAGTATCAGGTGATTATGAAATTAGTGCTTGGACAGGCTTTAACTTTCCAGGGCGTGGAGATTCTTATTCTAATTTCAAATGGAAATGGTATCATTTTGACGGAACAGATTGGGATGAAGGAAAGAAATTAAACCGAATTTATAAATTTAGGGGCATAGGTAAAGCGTGGGACTGGGAAGTGTCTAGCGAGAATGGGAATTATGATTATTTGATGTACGCGGATCTTGATTTTGATCATCCAGATGTTGCGAATGAAATGAAAAAATGGGGAACGTGGTATGCGAAGGAATTAAATTTAGATGGCTTTCGTTTAGATGCTGTTAAACATATTGATCATGAATATTTGCGCGATTGGGTAAATCATGTTAGACAGCAAACGGGGAAAGACATGTTTACAGTAGCTGAATATTGGCAAAATGATATCCAGACTTTAAATAATTATTTAGCGAAGGGCAATTATAATCAATCTGTGTTCGATGCGCCACTTCATTATAATTTTCATTATGCTTCAACAGGAAATGGAAATTATGATATGAGAAATATTTTAAAAGGAACGGTAGTTGCGAATCATCCTACACTTGCGGTTACTCTAGTTGAAAATCATGATTCACAGCCTGGTCAGTCATTGGAATCTGTAGTGAGCCCTTGGTTCAAACCGTTGGCATATGCATTTATTTTAACGCGTGCAGAGGGATATCCTTCTGTTTTCTATGGTGATTACTATGGTACAAAAGGAAATAGTAACTATGAAATTCCAGCGTTAAAGGACAAAATTGATCCGATTTTGACGGCACGAAAAAACTTTGCATATGGTACGCAGCGTGATTATTTTGATCATCCAGATGTGATTGGCTGGACAAGAGAAGGTGATAGTGTGCATGCTAATTCTGGTTTAGCAACGATAATCTCTGATGGACCAGGAGGGGCAAAGTGGATGGATGTTGGAAAGAATAACATAGGGGAAGTATGGTACGATATTACGGGTAATCAAACAAATACTGTAACAATTAATAAGGACGGGTGGGGGCAGTTCCAAGTAAGTGGAGGATCAGTTTCCATATATGTTCAGCAGTAATTTTGTGATGAAAAAGGAGAGGTAGACTGAAATATAAGTTTTCCTCTCCTTTTTATATGGTGCATATTTATTTTTCCTGAATCTTTATTGTAATAAAAGAACTAGTCGACCTTTATAACAACAAGAGATGCATTGGAATAAATAATGTCACCCGTGGCTTCTCTTATTCGTAATCGAAGAACATCTCCTTGGTTTAAAGGTAATAGATCAGTTCTGGCGGATGTGGCTCTTACCCCAGAAGCACCACCAACTCGTGTTTCAATTGCGAATTGAATGGAATCGTTTATTGTAAGATTTAATATGCTAGACGAAATAGCTTGTATTACAAATACGATTGAAAAGGATACAGAGTATACACCAGTGGTATCAATTGTAATGGAGTTGTCTACTGGATTTAGAGTAGTTCCACTAACAGGTCCTGGAATGGTAAAGTTGACATTTGTATTAACTACTGCTGAAAAACCGATTCCTACTTCAGAAGTTATTGTTCCAAATACGGGAAGAATCCCTAAACCAGTTGCGCCAGTGGGACCAGTTATTCCAATTCCGGTAGGGCCTGTAACCCCAGTGGGACCAGTTATTCCGATACCGGCAGGACCTGTAACCCCAGTGGGGCCAGTTATTCCGATTCCGGTAGGACCTGTAACCCCGGTGGGACCAGTTATTCCGATTCCAGTAAAACCTGTCGCACCGGTAGGGCCTGTGATTCCAGTAGGTCCAGTAGGGAAAGTAAATGGTGGAATTGATGGTAGTGTGGGACCGATTAAATTTGGTTCCAGAGCAGGTCCATGTAAAGTATTATATTCTTCATTCATATAGTAAACCTCCTATCATTGCTTGTCATAATTATTAAATGTATTAGAGGAAGTAAATGACATTCGCAATAGCGGAGCCGCTTCTATAATTTTTCCTCAGCAAATATAGGTCTAGTTTAAGTGATATTGAAGCGTACAGTTACGTACTACTTAAGTATGACACCTTTACTTCTCACGTAACATATAGTATGATGATTTCAATAAATTAGATTTCAATGACTATAATATAAATTAATGAGAGGTGCTTTTTGTGAGTGCGGTAGGTACTAAATAGGAAAAATTTAATGAAATAAGTCAGATAAGAACAGGGGATTTTTATGTATACCATACCCCTAACTTTGTCATGGATTTATTTCGATACCTATGAAGATACCTACAATACTTTATAAAGCGTGTAATAAGGGACTGCCATCTATTTTTTTATGGCTTATTTCCTCATATGTTATTACACATGCCTTGTAAATGTAAAAGCTGCGGTATCCCCGCAGCTTTTTTGTATATATTTTTAATGTATAAAAATGGTAATTTAATAATGTAGAACTCATTGGAATCTAATGAGTAGGTATCTTCATTTATGATAAAAATCAATCATAGTGAGGAGAAACAAAATGAATACGATGACTTTTGAAAAGTTACAATATAACGAATTAAAGGATATAGTGAAATCTTATTGTGTAAGTGGATTAGGTAAGGAATTATTAAACAAATTAGAGCCGAGTACGAGTCTAAAAGTAGTGAGAAATCGCTTGAATGAAACGACAGAAGCACGAGCTATATTAGATGCAGAGGGGCATGTTCCTTTCTTCGGCATTTCTAATATTGCTAGTACAATTCAAAAATTAGAAAAAGGGATGATTTTAGATCCAGAAGAATTAGTAAGTGTTTCAGACTTTTTACGTGGATGTAGAAAGATTAAAAAGTTTATGTTAGATAAAGAATTTTTTGCACCAGTATTAGCTTCTTATGCAAATTCAATGACTGAATATAAAAGTATTGAAGAGGAAATTAACTTTTCAATTAAAGGAAATAGTATTGATGTAGCTGCAAGTAAAGAGTTAAAGCGAATTCGAAATAATATTGATTCTGTAGATGGGAAAATAAAAGAACGTTTAATGAAATTTTTAAATAGTAGTGCAAATAAGAAATTCATTCAGGAATTCTTTATTAGTAAAAAGGATGACCGTTATACGATTCCAATTAAATCTTCCTATAAAAATCAAGTTGCTGGAAGTATTATTGAAGCCTCGGCAAAAGGCTCTACTGTATTTATAGAACCGCATACGGTTACGAAATTGAATGCAGAATTAGCAGGTTTGAAAGCAGAAGAAGCGGTTGAAGAGTATCAGATTTTAGCGACGTTATCAGGAATGGTGTTAGAAAACATTTATAGTATAAAGATTAACATGGAGCTAATTAGTCAGTATGATATGGTATTTGCGAAGGCAAAGTTTAGTAAATCGATTGATGGAATAGAGCCGAAGTTAAATGATCATGGCTACATTCATTTAGTGAATTGTAAGCATCCGCTTTTAACAGGGCAAGTTGTACCGTTACATTTTAAAATTGGTCAAGAGTATCGTAGTTTAATTATTACAGGGCCGAATGCGGGCGGAAAGACAATTGTGTTAAAAACGATTGGATTGTTAACATTAGCTACAATGTCAGGCCTTCATATTGCAGGAGATAGAGGTACAGAAATCGCTATTTTCGAAAATGTATTCGTAGATATTGGTGATAATCAAAGTATTGAAAATGCATTAAGTACATTTTCGTCTCATATGAAAAATCTTTCTGAGATTATGAGGATGTCAAATAATAATACGTTGCTATTATTTGATGAAATTGGGAGCGGTACAGAACCGAATGAAGGTGCAGCACTTGCAATTTCTATTTTAGAAGAATTGTACCTTGCGGGATGTATTACCGTTGCGAGTACGCATTACGGAGAAATTAAACGATTCTCAGAAATGCACGATGACTTTATGAATGCAGCGATGCAATTTAATAGTGAAACGTTAGAGCCGCTTTATAAATTAGTTATCGGAAAATCAGGGGAAAGTAATGCACTTTGGATTGCGAATAAAATGAGCGTAAAAGAACATGTACTGAAAAGAGCGAAAGAGTACATGGGAAATAAAGAGTACGCTTTAGAAAAAGTGAATGAAAGTAAAATTAGAAAACCGAAATTTGTACAAGAAAAAAGAGAATCTCATTATGAGTACAAAATCGGCGATCGTGTGAATTTATTGGATTATGATGATTTTGGTATCATCTATAAGGAAAAAGATAATTTTTATAACGTTGTTGTATATTATAACGGTGAATTCGTTGAAGTAAATGTAAAACGTATTACTTTAGAAGTAGCAGCGAAGGAGTTATATCCAGAAGGATACGATTTAAATACACTATTTGTTGATTATAAAGAAAGAAAAATGCAACACGATATTGAGCGCGGATCGAAAAAAGCACTGCGTAAAATTCAAAAAGAAATAAGAAAGAATAGAGGATAAGTTAAAATGGTAACGATTAGACAAGAACAAAAAAATGATTATAGAAAAACAGAAGAAGTCGTAAAAGAAGCATTTTTACTTGAAGAATTTAGTGATAAAACAGAACATGAACTTGTAAAACGTATTAGAGAATGTGACGCGTTTGTTCCGGAGTTATCAATTGTTGCGGTAGATGAAGATATAGTTGGTCACATTATGTTATCGAAAATTACAATAGAACAAGATGGAACTTCTGTAGAATCGTTAGCACTTGCGCCAGTTTCAGTTGCTAGGGGCCATCAGAAGAAAGGAATTGGCGGAAAACTGATCACGGCTGCTTTAGAAAAAGCGAAAGAACTTGGATACGGATCAGTTGTAGTATTAGGACATCCAGAGTACTACCCGAAATTTGGTTTTAAGAAAGCAAGTGAGTGGAATGTAAAAGCATCGTTTGAAGTGCCTGAAGAAGTGTTTATGGCGATGGAGCTAAGAGAGAACGCTCTCCAAGGTGTAGAAGGAGTTGTTCAGTATTCGAGTGCTTTTGCTGAGTAGGAGTAACGGTTAAGAAATGTAATCATAAAAGATGCTATCTTTTTGTATGGATATACAGAAAGATAGCTTTTTTTATTAAGCGGATCTACTGACGTATATTTTGCTCAATGAATAATTGAGGTGGTAAAATTGAGATAGAAACGTAAAGGGAGAGAATAGAATGAATAAGCGAGAAACAGATAGCAATGAGAATGCAGTTACGTTATATGTTACAAGACACGGTAAAACAATATTAAATACGAATCATCGCGCGCAAGGTTGGGCTGATTCTCCATTAGTAGAAAAAGGTGTTGAAGTTGCCACAAATTTAGGAACAGGATTAAAAGATATTCATTTTATGAATGCGTATAGTAGTGATAGTGGCCGAGCGATTGAAACTGCTAATTTAGTATTAAAATATAGTGAGCAATCAAAATTAAAACTTGAGCAAAGAAAAGATTTGCGAGAATTAAATTTCGGTATTTTTGAAGGTGAAAAACTTGAGAATATGTGGGATGTGGTTGGAAAAGCTGCAGGCGTTCCATCACCAGAAGAACTTATGAAGTTTTCTATTCAAGAAGTGATTAATCTTATTAGAGTAGCAGATCCTACAAAACAGGCGGAAGATTGGGAATTATTTTCTACTCGTATAAAAGCTGAGATAGATAAAATTAGTGAAGAAGCTGCTGGAAATGGTGGCGGTAACGTTTTAGTTGTCGTTCATGGGCTTTTGATTACTACCTTAATAGAAATGTTAGACAGTAGCAAAACAAAACTTGGGGTGGAAAATGCTAGTGTGACGAAGATTGTATACCAAGATGGAACATATACAGTCGAGTCGGTTGGAGATATGAGTTATGTTGCAAAAGGGAAAGAAAGTGTGGAAATATAATTAAATCTCCAAGAGATATAAGAAAAGGAAGGTAGAGAAATCTAGCTTCCTTTTCTTATTGGAACGATTATGGAATTAATAAAATCTTCCCTGTACTTTTTCTGCTCTCTAATAATTTATGTGCAAGAGCACCATCTTGTAAGGAGAATGTAGTAGGGCACTCAATGTTTAATTTGCCAGTTGCGATCCAATCGAATAATTGAGTAGATCGTTTTTTACGTTCTTCATAAGTGGTAAGAACGTTCCAAAGGTCTCCGCCAGTTAAAGTTTTTGAAGTATCCATAAGCATACGTGGATCAACTGGCGCAGGATTACCACCAGCCATTCCGTAAAATACGACAGTACCGCCAATTTTAGTAGCGTTAAAACTGTCCTCTAATGTAGAACCTACTGATTCATATACAACATTTACTCCAGTTCCATTAGTCATTTCAAGTACTTTCGTATGCCATTCTTCGTTATATAAAAATACGTGATCGGCACCAGCTAATGTAGCTATCTTTGCTTTCTCTTTTGATGACGTTAAACCAATTACTTTTCCGCCATATAGTTTAATCATTTGAACAAGAAGTTGACCGACGCCACCAGCTGCAGCGTGTACTAAAGCTATATCACTTTGTTTTAGTTGATAGCTATCTTGCGTTAAATAATGTGCAGTTAATCCTTGTAATAAGACAGAAGCGGCTGTTTCAAAAGAAATAGAATCTGGTAGTGGGATTACTTTTTCAGATGGAACGGCAACTAGTTCTGCATTTGCAAATGGGACGTCCGCAAATGCAATACGGTCTCCTGGGTTGATAGTAGTAACGTCAGCTCCTACTTTTTCAACAATTCCAGCTCCTTCATAACCTAATACATAAGGCGGATTGCCAGCAAGATGATAATCGCCGCGGCGTCTATAAATATCAGCGAAGTTTAATCCGATTGCTTTCGTGCGGACTAGAATTTCATTTGGATTTATGATTGGATCATGTATTTCTTTATATTGTAGTACATCTGGATTTCCAAACTGTTCGAAACAAAGTGCTTTCATATGGAATCCCTCCATTTGTATTGTTTGTCGATGCTCTTTATCATACAATACAAATATCAATAGGCAAAGAGGATTATTTTGATGAAATCAATCGGAAATATCGATTGAAAAGAGGGATGATAAATGGAGATAAAACAATTAATTACATTTAAAGTAGCAGCAGACACTTTGAATTTTACACAAACTGCAAAGAAATTAAATTTTGCCCAATCAAGCGTAACGGCACAAATTAAAACGTTAGAAGCTGAGCTTGGTACACCGTTATTTGAAAGATTAGGAAAACGCCTTTTCTTAACTGAAGCAGGAAGAAAGTTTCAACTATATGCGGACAAGATAATCGCACTTAGTAAAGAAGCAAAGACGGCCGTGAAAGATGATGAGGAAATAGCAGGTACGTTAATAATTGGTGCACAAGAAAGTCAATGTACATACAGACTGCCTTCTATATTAAAGAGGTTTAAAGCACAATTTCCTCAAATAAAACTTATATTTAAACCAGCACATTCCAATAAAGATGCAAAGGAACAATTGATGGAGGGGAAAGTAGATCTTGCATTTATTTTGGACGAATGTAAAACAGAAGATGTTTTACATGTGGAACCACTTATGAAAGAAGAATTAAAAGTAGTAGCTGCTCCTACGCATCGTTTACTTGAACAACCTTCAGTTTCTATAAAAGATTTAGAGAGTGAAACACTTCTACTAACAGAATTAGGCTGCTCGTATCGGACTTTATTTGAAGAACTATTTCGTATAGAAGATGTGTATCCAGCAAATAAAATTGAGTTCGTTAGTGTCGAGGCAATTAAACAATGTGTTATTGCAGATTTAGGTATAGCTGTTCTACCAGCGATAGTAGTAGAAAAAGATATAAGAGAAGGGACAATAAAAGAGTTACATTTAGAAAATGCAATTTCATCGATTTATACACAAATTGCTTGGCATAAAGATAAATGGATGACAGCACCACTGCAGCAATTTATTGATGTAACAAGGGAGTTTTTTACAACGGATTAAGTGGAGAAATATTTATTTTATATAAAAGAAAAAATGGCAATTTTGTATAAAGAACCGATGCTTGAATATAACAAGTATCGGTTCTTTTATGTTTTAAATATAGAATGCTATAAAATGTGTATTTCTCAACTTTTTTCTTACAAGGATAAGTAAAATTCTTCGTATATTCCAATAATCATCAGGGAATTTACAACGTTTATTCGTTTCTGTAAGATGCCTCTAGGAAGAGTGAAAGGAGGGCTTACATAGCAGTATAGCTTGTCTTTAGTATACGTACTTATTGTGAGGGGGAATTTAAAATGTTTAAAAAGTTAATGAAAGTATGTGTGTTAAGTGCGGCAAGTATAGGTGTATTATTTAGTTTTCAAGGAAGTACATTTGCAGCTACTGATTTAAGTAGTTATTATGACGGGAAAAATCCAGCAACAACGAAAGTATACGGGGGAAGTACAACATGTGATGCAGATGGATTTAATGCAAAGTCTACAGCAGTTTATGAAGGTAGTAAAAAAGTGGGGACAGTGTATTTACGTTACAGTAATAAATGTCATGCAGCATGGGCTAAGTTTGTGTTAGATCAACCAGCACCAGCTGTTTCGGGAGGAGTGTACGCGTACGCTGTTGTAAATAAATACAAAAATGATGTATTCCAAAAATCAGTTACTTCTAATCAGGGGAACGGCACAATAAAAACAGGTCAAACGAGCACTTATACAGGAATGGTATTTGATTTAACTGCTGATTTCGGATACACAGCAGATGCTGAAGCAGTTACGTTTAATAACGGTTACGGGAAAACAGCACGTTACTAATAAAGGAGTGAAATTATATGAAACTTTTAAAAAAGACGAGTGCATGTTTATTGCTATCTTTACTCGTTGTAACTAGTATGTTTAGCACGATTAATAGCGATAAAGCATATGCAGAAGATCATTCATATGATGGGAAAAGTCCTTATTATAATAGTTGTGATCAATCCGCAGTAACGAAAGAGAAGAAATGGATAGATTCAAATTCTTATGTAGAATTAAAATTTAGCACGACGTGTAAGACGGCTTGGGCGAAAGTTACTGTAACTCGTCCAGCAGTTTATAATAACGAAGCTGATGCAAGGGTTGTTAGAAAAACAGATGGAAAGGCATATACTTGCGGAAGTGCTGGAGGAAATGGTGTTGTAAATAAAGGACAAACATCATGCTATACGCCAATGGTATATGACTTGGATCCAAGAAAAGCGCAAGCACAGGGGAAACATGCCATTCCGAATAGCGATGCTTATAATTATGCGGAGACTATTTGGTATTGATGAGGATATGGAGATTGTAAGGTAGAGTATTTTAAGAGCATGTTTAGATTGGATTTCAAAACATGCTCGATTTGTATTCATTCTAATTTTTTTGGTAATCATAAACCATTGAATTAACTAAGGTCAGTATCAGGAGGAGTATATCCAAGGTACCTAGCCATCGATACAATTTGTCCTTTATGATGAAACTCATGAGTCTCCGTATGAGTTAAAAGCCATAGCGGAGTTGTGCTCCAAGGTTCTTTTTGCCCCTTTACTTCATTTGCTATATTTTCGAGCCAACGGTCATTGTATTCATCTAAAAAACGTTGTACAGTCTCATCTACTAACTTAAATCTAGCACGGACTTTTTCCACATCTGCATGCTCAATTTCGTAATCGCTAGCAAATGAAAAATCTGCTCTTTTTTGCTTGAATGCGAATGATCCAAGCCAGTATCGGTAGCAATCGGCTACATGAATATGAGTCTTTATAATGCTACCGCTTCCGAAATTAGGAACTGTGCTATGTAATGTTTCTACGGGGATTTCTTCCAAAAACGAAAATAGAGTTTCTCTTGTAGAGCTAATAAGATTATATTGTTGTTTTAAAATATGTAACATGCAAGTACACTCCTCTTTTATTTACATAGTAAGTAATTCTATATTTACGAGGAGTGAACCTTTTTATTATTTTTAATAAGCATATTAGATGTATTTCTTATTTGTTTCTGATAGATTAAACAAGGTGAAACGTTAATAAGTTGAACATTCTTAGTTCATAATAAATTGTACATGAAGAAGGGAAACGATCAAATGAATAGACTAGTTGGCTTAAAACAATTTGAAATAACGCGCGGGGCATTACTTAAATTTATGGAAACGTTAGATGATAAAACTGCAGATACGCAGCCAGAGGGTTTTAACAATACAATTCGCTGGCATATCGGTCATGTGTTAACGGCAGCAGAGGTTTTCATGTTTGGAAAAGAATTCAAACAATTACCAACTGAATATCCAGGTATGTTTGGGTATGGATCACGACCATCTAAATGGAAAACAGAAGGACCATCGTTAGAAGTATTAACGGCTCAATTAAAAGAACAAGCAAAACGTATTAACGAAATTCCAGCAGAAGCATTTGAAAATAAACTGCCAGAGCCATTCCTAGGATTGGAAACAGTAGGGGAGCTTTACGGTATGATGCTTTATCATGAAGCTGATCATATTGGGCAAATGAAAGCGATGGAACGTATTATTAAAGCTCTTTAGTCTTAATTGCATATAACAAGCAATACAGTTGTAATGTTAAATAATATATACAAAAAAGGTAGATAAATTATTATCTACCTTTTTTGTATAACTTCTTGAAGGATTAGGGATTATCATCGTGGTGCTGATGAAGAAGGATTAGAGAATTTTATAATTTTTTAGGTTGTGATTATTAATTGTAGTATTCCTAAATATGGAATATAAGTATAATGATAGAGAAGAACTAGAAATAGGGGTGAATACTATGATTACATTAGAGCAAAAGTTAGAGCAATATAAACATACATATGTACAGTTAAAGGGAGAACTAAAATGGAAAACGAGTGATTCTCGAACAGGAATGATGATTGCTGCTATGTATGCAGGTAGTGATAAATTGTTTAATCTCGAACGTTTTTTAGAAATTAGTAGTTATATTAAGAATCAGGTAGGGATGTTTTCATACTTAAAGTCTTATCATCGTTTTGTAGTGGCCGCAACATTAGATATTCACTTTACAGATTACAAGAAAGCTTTTCGGACGTTTTTAGATTTATATGAACAATTGGTCACTAGTGGCTTTAGCCGGAGTATATTTACTTATCTCGCAGCAGCTGTGCTTTTAACAGAAGAAAATGAACAGCATGGCGCGCACATTCAGCGTTCGATGCAAGTATATAAACGCATGAAAAAGGATCACCTCTTTCTTACAAGTACAAATGATTATCCGCTCGCGGTTTTATTAGCAGGACAATCAGAGAATGTAGAAACACTTATGGATCGTGTAGAACGTCTGTATCAGAAACTAGCGAAAGCTGGTTTGCGTAAAGGGAATGATCTTCAGTTTTTAAGTCATATTCTTTCACTAAAGAAGGATGTCCGTGAAGAAATGTTAGTTGCAACATGTACAAACATATGGAATTTGTTAAAACAAGAAAAGGTAAAAGTGAAACAGATGCATTATCCAGCAATCGGGCTACTAGCGTTACTTGAAGATGGAGAAAAAGAGATTTATGCTATTAAAGCGTTGATTGAAAAACTGCAGGGGGAGAAATTATTCCGTTGGCATGCAGATGCGAATATTCTTATTGCTATTCAACTGTTCGTAAGTCAGAAAGGTGAGGAAAGTAAAGCTACCAACACAGGTTTACAAACTATGATAGAAGTCCTCATACAAGCACAACAAGCAGCTATGATGGCAACGATTGCCGCTTCATCTGCAGCAACATCTTCTGCTAGTAGTAGCTCATAATATGTAACTACTTTAATAAGGAAGGTAAAAAAGCCCATCACTTTCTAATGAGTGATGGGCTAAATATTTTTACATAATCAGCATTATTTTTTCGACTCTTTCAAATGTTTGAGTTGTGTAACAATCATAATGCTAATAACAACGAGTAAAAACCATGAACTAATTTTGCTTAAGTGAACGAGATTCCACGCTTCCCGTTGATTTGGATATTGCCATGCTCCGAAAAATGTTGCGATGTTCTCTGCAATCCAAATAAAGAACCCAATAAGGAAAAAGGAGAGAACGAGTGGCATTTTATATGTAACGCCTCGTAATGAAAATTCTACAAATGTCCGAAAGAAAACGATGAATAAAAGTACAGTTAATACCCATCTAAAGTCATATAGAAAATGATGTGTGAAAAAATTAAAGTAAATCATAGCGCCTAGCGGTATAGCAAAAATAGCCCTCGGCCAATGGTACATTTGTAAATGTAATCTTCTCCACGCTTGGCATATGTAACTGGCAACACTTGCATACATAAAGCCACTGTAAAGTGGAACTCCAAAAACTTTTGAATATGCCTCTTCTGGATAACTCCATGAACCGAAATGTACTTTATATATTTCTAGTAAAAGCCCGATAAGGTGAAAAACAGTAATTACTTTTAGTTCATCTTTCGTCTCAAGTCCAGTCTTATACATAATCCACTGCATAAGAAGACATACGATGAGTATGAAATCATAGCGGTATAACCCTGGGATGGAAATGATTTTTGATAGGGCTAGTGTTAAGAAAATAACGACTGGGAATAAACAGGATAATGCTTGCTCGTAAGTGAAATGTAATAGTTGTTTTATATAGAACATTGTATCTCCTTTTTGTTAGAAAAATCAAAATAATGACTAAGTATACTACAATTTAAAAAATAAACCAGCAGTCTATTTTGCATGTATTTGTAAGTTTTAGAAAGGAATTGTAATAAGTATTTTAATATTTAACAAATTAAAAAAATAGTTTGCTATTTTAAAAAAGTGAGGATATAATTTCTAAATAAAAATGATAATTATTATCAATAAATATTATAAAATAAAAATAATTATAAAAAAACAACTGAATATAAAGGATGAAATGAAACATGTTACATAAGTCTGCTGTATATGCTGGCAATAAGCACATGAAACATATTAAGTTCATATGTTTCATGTGCTTATCAATTTTATGTTTAATCGGATCTATATTTTTAGCTATTGCATTCGGTGCAAAGGATATCCATTTGCAAACCGTATGGACAGCGGTTTTTGATTATAATCCGAAATTAACGCAGCACCAAATTATATATGAATTAAGGCTCCCAAGGGTAATTGGAGCAGCAGTTGTAGGAGCAGCTTTTGCGGTCGCTGGGGCTGTTATGCAAGGAGTAACACGAAATCCTTTAGCTGATGCAGGTGTGCTTGGCATAAATGCAGGTGCGATGTTTGTAGTAGCACTTAGTTTTGCCTTTTTTCCGCATATGCCATATTCCTATTTAATGATTGTCTCTTTTATTGGAGCGGTTTTAAGTACAGTACTCATTTTTATTATCGGATCGGCCACATCAGGCGGATTAACACCAATGAGGTTAACGATTGCTGGAGCGGTTATGGCAGCGCTTTTACATTCATTAAGTTCAGGTGTTGCGATTTATTATGATTTAAGCCAAGATTTAGCGTTTTGGTATGCTGGTGGTGTTGCAGGGGTTAAGTGGGAACACTTGAAATTTTTAGTCCCTATTATTCTTATAACGATTATTTTTGCGACAATGCTAGGGAGATCTATTTCACTCATATCAATGGGAGATGATGTTGCTACAAATTTAGGAGTGAAAACGAACCGAACGAGAATATTAGGGATGATTATAGTAGTCATTCTTGCAGGTGTATCTGTTTCAGCTGTTGGTTCTATCGGATTTGTAGGACTCGTTATTCCGCATATTGCTAGAAAATTAGTTGGTGTTAATTATCGACTCATTATTCCTATGTCAGCATTATTAGGTGCTATGTTATTAGTTTTAGCTGACCTAGGAGCAAGAGCAGTAAACCCTCCTAAAGAACT
The DNA here is from genome assembly GCF_038008465.1 of Bacillus sp. CH_48. Lineage (NCBI taxonomy): Bacteria > Bacillati > Bacillota > Bacilli > Caryophanales > Bacillaceae > Bacillus > Bacillus sp. CH_48. The sequence continues at coordinate 3,537,282 of NZ_JBBOZF010000001.1, forward strand.
TGCGATAGGAATTATGGTAGCTCTTGTTGGAGTTCCGTTCTTCCTCTATATAGCACGTAAAGTTGGGAGGGAGCTATAAGTGAAGGGTCTTATTAACACAGATAAAAAAAGAGCCATTACTGTAACTACAATATTCGGTTGTATTGGTATCGCTGTCATTTTACTTAGCTTAAATACAGGGACACTTAGTATTGCACCGCTCAAAGTAATTCAAACGCTTTTCGGTTATGGTGATTTTGAAAGTGCAACCGTGCTATACGATTATCGTATGCCAAGAATTATAATCACAATGTTAGCTGGTATTGGCCTTGGGATTTCCGGTGCGATTTTACAAGGATTATCACGTAACGCACTTGCAGACCCTGGTATTTTAGGATTGCATTCAGGTGCATCTTTCGGGCTAATTATATTTGTTACTTTCTTTCATTCTATTAATGAGAATGCATCGATTTTAATACCGTTATTTACATTTGGTGGGGGAATACTAGCTGCATTTTTAATTATTATACTTGCGAGTGATCGATCAAAAGGTTTACTTCCTATTAGACTTATTCTCGTTGGTATTGCTGTTTCAGCTGGATTTAGTGCGATTTCGTTATTTTTCTCTCTCAAGTTAAATGATGAGACATATACATTCGCTTCCAGATGGTTAGTTGGTAACGTGTGGGGAAGGGATTGGATTCATGTCCTTGCATTATTACCTTGGATTTTCATACTAACCCCGTATGCATGGCTAAAATCTAAAACGTTAAATGCATTGTCACTAGGTGATAGTGTGGCAGCAGGACTTGGTGTTTCTGTTCAAAAAGAACGGTTACTACTTTTAGCTACAGCGGTTGGATTATCTTGCGCGAGTGTATCGATGGCAGGAGGAATTGGTTTTATCGGTTTAGTTGCTCCGCATATTGCAAGAAAGTTAGTAGGTACTACGTATCAACATTTTCTTCCTTTAGCTGGCATTATCGGAATGATTATTTTAGTGCTAGCAGATACGATAGGTCGTTCTATATTTGAGCCAAACTCTATTCCAGCTGGTGTAGTAGTGGCAGCTTTAGGAGCACCGTATTTTCTTTATTTACTTACAAAAACAAAATAAATACTTCAAAGAGGAGAACATATGAAAAAGAAACTTACTATTTTATTTAGCATGATGTGTATTTTAGTATTAGCAGCATGTGGTCAAACGAAAGCTAATGAAGAGGCAACGAAAAAAACGGAAAAAAGTAATGACCCAAAAATTGCTTCAATGTCTATTCATTTAACAAATGATTTACTTGCATTAGGAATTACACCAGTAGGTTCTGTTATTGGGGGAGATTTAAAAGATTTCTTACCGCACGCTAAAGAGAAGTTGAAAGATACGAAGAAGCTTGGTGTTGTAACAGATCCGAATATGGAAGCGTTACTTCAATTAAAGCCAACTGACATTTATGTTGATGAAAAATATGCTGGTAAAGATGTAGCGAAATACGAAAAAATTGCAAAAACACATTCTTTCAATTTAGATGAAGGTACGTGGAGAGATCATTTAAAACAAGTTGGTAAACTTGTAAACCGTGAGAAAGAAGCAGATAAATATATTCAAGATTACGAAGAGCAATCAAAACGAGTAAAAGGTTTAATAGATAAAGAGCTAGGTAATAACGAAAAAGTAATGGCAATTCGCGTTACTGCAAAAGAATTGCGTGTATTTAGTACGAAAAGACCGATGGGACCAATTTTATTCCAAGACTTAGGGTTACAGCCTGCAAATGGTGTAGAGAAAATTGATGGAAACCGCCCTTTCGAAGTCATTTCACAAGAAGTATTACCTGACTTTGATGCAGATGCGATTTTCGTTGTTGTAAATAGAGATGATAAAGCAAAAGCAGCATTTAAACAACTTCAAGAAACGCCAATTTGGAAAGACTTAAAAGCAGTTAAAGGCAAGCACGTATACATTATCAATGATCAACCATGGCTGGACTATTCTGCTTTAGGAAACAAAATGGCAATGGATGAAGCGGAGAAAATGTTTACGAAATAATATAGTTTTGCTATTAGGAAAGGCCCTCTAAATTTGGAGGGCCTTTCTATTATTGTTAGAATAAATAAAAAATTATACAATGAAGTTAATTCAATATGGAGGAGATGTGCCAATGTCAGTGCTTATTGTAAGTATCCCATTTATGAAACAGTTTATGGAATAAGGGGATAAATAGTCTAAAATAAGTATCCCCGTTATTTAAAAGGGGGAGTTTGAAATGACAATGAATCTTTTTCGAAATAAAACGATTAAATTATCAGCTATGAGAGAAATAGATGCTGAAGTAATGGCTATGTGGCAAGAAGATAGTGAGTATTTAAGACATGTTGATACAGATGTAGCATTCCCGCAATCTTTAAATGAAATAGCAAGTGATGAGTTATTAAAAGGACGGAGATCGAATAGTGTTTCTTTCATGGTAAGGACAGTTCAAGAAGATCGCTTAATTGGTTTTGTGGCGATTCATGGTATAGAGTGGAATAACAGAACAGGTTTATTAGCCATTGGTATAGGAGATGCGAATGATAGAGGAAAAGGATATGGGAAAGAAGCAATACATCTTATTCTAAAGTATGCTTTCTATGAATTGAATTTACACCGCATCGGTCTCGATGTTATTTCGTATAATAAACCTGCCATTGCATTGTATAAAAAGATGGGTTTTCAAATGGAAGGCTGTATGAGAGAAGCGGTTCAAAGAGATGGGAAGTGTTTTGACCGTCTGATTATGGGGATATTGCGGGATGAATGGATAGAGCTGCAAGGTTAGAAAGTACATTCGAAATTATATATGTAGTATGCAGGAGATATAATGGTAATTGGCGAAAATTTACAGTGTGTTGATTGAATTTATAAGGAGTCATGCAAAATGAATTTAGAAAAGGCAAAACCAGTAAATGAAGAGGTCGCCGAATTAAAAGAACTTATTAAAGAGTTACACGGAAGTGTGCACCAACTTCAAAGTGAAGTGCAGCAACTAAGGCACGAAAGACCAGTTGTTGAAGTGAGAAAAGGTGTTCAATTATCACCAACAATTGTCGGACAAATTGGTGGTATGATTTTAGGTGGTTTAGCAATTATCGGTATATTTTGGTGATGAAAAAAGGTTTGCAGCACGGATGCTGCAAACCTTTTGTATTTGACGATATAATTTCATGCAATACAACTTTTACATTAAATAACGTAAATATATATAAGCATGTGATAACAAGAGTGCAACAATAGTTAATGGTAAACCAATTTTTAAGAAGTCCATATAAGAGAAGCCATGTCCTTCACGTTTTGCAATACCAGCAACGACTACGTTTGCAGATGCTCCGATTAGCGTTCCATTTCCTCCTAAGCAAGCTCCAAGTGATAACGCCCACCATAGTACTTCGATTTGCGGAGAGTCGACAGATAGTCCGAGTCCTGTAGCTAAGTCTTGAATAAGCGGGATCATCGTTGCGACAAATGGGATGTTGTCGATTGTCGCAGATGCGATGCCAGATACCCATAAAATAAGTATAGCTGCGAATCCGATGTCACCGTTTGTTACGTCGAGTACTTCTTTTGCAAGTGAAGAGATAAGTCCGATATCAATTAACCCGCCAACGAGAACGAATAGTCCGGCGAAGAAGAAAATGGTTACCCATTCAACGTGGGCAAATACATCTTCAATATCATGTTCTTTCACGCCGGTTAACATAAGAAGTGTAGCGCCTGTCATCGCGATAACAGCAGCGTCTACATGAATAATCGAATGAAGTACGAAGCCTAAAATAGTTAGTCCTAAAATCGAAATGGATTTTAAAAGGAGGCTTTGATCTTTAATGTAATCTTTTTCGTTTAATGCCATTAGTTTTTCGATTTGTTCAGATGTTGTTTTTAGTTTGTTACGATACATGAAGTAAATAATGCCAAGTGTCACAATAGAAATAATAATTACAATTGGAGCTAAGTTAAGTAAAAAGGCGTTAAAGTCTAAATGTTTGTTTGCTGATCCAATCATAATATTAGGTGGATCACCGATTAATGTTGCTGTTCCACCTATATTTGAAAATAGCACTTCTGAAATCAAATAAGGCACAGGATTTACTTTTAAAATACGTGTAATGGATAATGTAACAGGAACGATTAATAAAACGGTTGTTACATTGTCCAAAAATGCTGATCCGACAGCGGTTAATAGGGATAGTAATAATAAAATGCGAATCGGTTTTCCACCAGCTGCTTTTGCCGCTTTAATGGCCACAAATTCAAATACGCCTGATTGACTCGTAATATGTACGAGAATCATCATCCCGATTAAAAGGGTGATCGTTTCCCATTGAATATGTGATGTGAAAGCGGTATGTAAATCTACAACTCCAAAAATAATCATAATAGCAGCACCGAATAGTGCGATTACAGCACGATTCAATTTTTCAGAAATAATAAATCCGTACGTAATTAAAAATACGGCAATTGCAAAATAATATTGCCAATTTGCTACTTCATGTGCTGATTGTTCCAATCATGTCACCTTCTTTAAAGTATGTATTCAATTGTCGAAATGTATCTCGCTGCAATAATGCGGGATAAAATATATTGTAGCAAATTCAAAAAAGAAAGAAAACTATTTAACGAAGTGAAGGAAAAAATGTATTTTTTACATATCATATAAAAAATATAAAAAACGCAGTGCAAATTATTAGGAAAAGTGAGCGTTGTCCTCTAATATAGAGATAGCAATTTACATTATTTTTGCGTAAAATGGTTTAAAGAGGTGAATTCCGATGGAAATAGTAAAAGATAGTTCTCTTATTCAAAATGAAATTGAACGTTTTGTAAATAAAGATGTATATATTCATTTAGAAACGACAAACGGAGCGTATGCATCACACATAAATGAAAAGATGATGACAGTTGGTGCTTTCATTCGAAATGCGATTATCCGTTTTGAACGCGGGAAGATAACTGGAACAAATCCATACCGAGTTGGTCTGAAAATGGATCACGGTTGGGTATATGCTGAAGGTATTACGCACTGGGAAGTAGACGATCAAGAGCGTTTATTATTAGCTGGACATGATAATTTAGGTCGTCTAGCAGTTGCACTTGAGTTAAGCTTAACACCATTTAAGTAAGAAGGAGGGAAACTTATGGAGAGACATGTACTTGTTGTATTTCCGCATCCAGATGATGAAGCATATGCTGCGGGAGGAACAATTCGCTTATTAACAGATCAAGGAGTACCTGTAACATATGCATGTGGTACTCTAGGACAAATGGGACGTAACATGGGTAAGAATGTATTCGCTAACCGTGAAACGATTCCAAATATCCGTGAGAAAGAATTGAAAGATGCTTGTGAAGCGATGGGCATTAAAGATTTAAGAATGCTTGGCTTCCATGATAAAACGTTAGAGTTTGAAGATGTTGATTTTGTTGCTGACAAAATTGAAGCAATCATTCAAGAAGTAAATCCATCTCGAATTATTACATTTTACCCAGAGCACGGTGTACATCCAGATCATAATGCATTTGGCCGCGCTGTCGTTCGCGCTGTATCACGTATGCCAAAAGAAGAGCGCCCAGTTATTCATGCTGTTGCGATTACGAAAAATCGTGAAGCAGTATTAGGAGAACCGGATGTTGTAAATAACATTAGTGAAGTATTTGATCATAAATTAACTGCATTAGGTGCGCACCGTTCACAAACAGAAGCAATGCTTGAAGACACGCATGCAAAAATAAAAAACAAAGATGCAGCAACATTAAAATGGCTGCAACTTGAACAGTTTTGGACTTATAAATGGGAGTAGGCTAGAAGGATACCTTCTAGTTGCTCTTATATAGAAAAGCGCCGTCACTTGTGATGGCGCTTTTTCTTGTTGAAGACTATATATTTCTTAGGGGGCTTCAAAATTTTAAAATTAACGTGCAGTATAGCCTCCATCAACAAGAAGTGTTGTACCGTTAACAAAACTAGCATCATCACTTGCTAAAAATAAGACAGCTTTAGCGACTTCTTCTGGTGTTCCAAGTCTGCCTTGTGGATGAAGTGAAGCTAAATATTCTTTCTGTTCAGGATTAACACTACCAAGTAAAGGGGTGTCAATATAACCGGGGCACACCGCATTAATACGTATTCCATATTTAGCGTAGGCAGTACATAAATTTTGAGTTAATAGTTTCACACCACCTTTTGCAGAGGAGTATGCTGTTGGGGTAGGTAATGAAACAAAACTATGAATCGAACCAGCGTTAACGATGACACCACCTGTACCTTGTTTAAGGAATTGTTCAATCGAATATTTATTAGAAAGGAATACCCCAGACAAATTAATATCAATAGTTCTTTTCCATTTTTCATAGGATAATTCATTTGCCGGTGCATCATCAGCAACGCCGGCATTGGCATACATAATATCTAATTTACCGTATGTACTTACTGTCTCATGAATTAGCTGTTTAATATCTGCCTCTTTTGTTACATCAGTTTTAATAAATAACGTATTATATCCATGTGCATTCAATTCATCTGATAGTTCTTTTCCACGTTCAGAAAAGTCAGCAATAACTACTTTTGCACCTTCTTCGATAAAAAGACGAACAGTAGATTCGCCAATTCCACTTGCTCCACCAGTTATGATTGCTACTTTGTCTTTCAATTTCATATAAACCTCTCCATTCATCAATGAATTTAAGTCGAATTTTAAAATCTGGTTATATCACTATTAACCTTAAATAGTAAGTAGATAGAAGAAAAAGCTCGCGTTTACTTAATTGTAAGAGTGCTATTTTTTCTTTAGTGTACTTTTTGATACAGTTATGGACGAAAATATTAATTTGGTCAATCTTATCATTAGATTGAATATTTGGTAAAGAGCTCTCGAACAGAGCGAGTACGGATGTTGAAAAATTAAAATAAATATGAAGTATTATTTGTAGGGTAAGGAACAAGGGGGAGAGAAGCATAACGAAAACTACTACTCTATTTAAATAGGAAAAAACCTTGCAGGGGGGCAAGGCTTTAAACAGGGTATTAAAAATGATTGATTTATTAAGAAGAACTTCTTCTTGTGAATAAACTAATTTTAGCATGATAACTCATATGTATGTGTTACGAATTTGTGAATAAAAACTCAATGATAAAAGTATGAGTGAAAGGAAATAATGTATTTGAAATATGTATTATTACAGAAAGTTTAGTTGAAATAGTGAGGAAAATAAAAAAGCGCAATGAGCAAAATAATTAAGAGACGAATTATATGAAAGGTTAGTGGAACGCCTACTATTTAATTCTTTAGAACTGATTTTTAATAATGTATATAAGAAGCGTATATTTTGAATTATTTAATAGAATAATATATATTTATATTGATTTAGTGATTTTAGTTTTTTAAAAATGGGGAAATGGATATGAAGGTTAAATTTGCCGTAATAAAAGATGAGAACTTTGATTGTAGTTTATTGGAAACAAAATTATTGAAAACTTTTAAAGAAGTAGATTGTGAAGCAGATATTGTAAAGGTTGAGGATGAAATTTTTGAAAACAATGATATACAAATGCATTTGTCAGAAATAACCATTAATGTTACTGGGAAAAATATCGGATTTAGATCCGTTTCAGCCAGTATATTTATTGTTCTAGAGAGTTTATCAATACAGCTATTTCGTATTCATATTAGTATACTTTAAGCAGTTCAAAAAGTGGATTCTTCAGAAAATCATACTGATTATATTGAGTTGTAAATATGAAAATAATAGAAATTATCGTAGGTGCTCCCGAATGTTGGATTGCACATTGTTTGTTGTTAAATAAACAAGGGATACTTTTTCTAATTTGAACGTATCTTAACGCTAATTTATAAATAGAAGAATGGAAACATGTGAGTAATTCAATTAAATTGTACAAATAATTTGGTACGCGGATATACGGAATGTATTCACAGGTAAGAGGGTTGTCTCATAATATATATAGATTTTTCTATTAAGATGAACAGAGGGTGTGAATATATGGAAGATGTTTACGCTAAAATTGACAGTCTCAAGGCGGAGCAAAAAGAAATTATGCGAGACATTCGAAATTTAGAAACGCGTACCACTATTAATGAGAAAGACATAGCAACAATCAATAAGCAATTAGAAAAAATAAGTACAAACACAACTTGGATTTTGCGAATTATTATTAGTACGATAATAATGTCAGTTTTAGGATTGATATTAAAAGGAATGATTTAGTCTTGTGAAATAGAACAATATAAAAGAAAGAGGGGAGCTCCCTCTTTCTTTTATATAAATGAGAAGCTATAAATTTTCCGTTTCCTTTTCATCTGCATATTTTTCCTCTAAAGAAATTAATAGAGGAATGGATACAGTTACTAGAATGATTAAAGTAGTTATAAAAGATTTAGAAAGAGAAAAAGAACCTTCAATGAAAGGTGATAAAAACTTGAATGAAAGTATACTTGTTATTAAGGAAATTACTAAAAAGCTAAAAAGAGATATATTTTTATTCTTTATAGATGTCTCTATAAAGTTTTTAACACAGGTTATTACGACAAATATAGTTAATATGATAAGAGAAACAAAATAATGTGTTAAATTCGTCATACTAATAGTAGGGTCTTCTATTATGTAAGCAAGTAACTTAGATACTAATATTCCTCCAAACAATAAAATAATAAAAGCAAGTAATCCTTCTGATATATAAGTGCTGAAATTCTCTTTCTTGTTAAAGAGTTTGTAGTTCAGAGTGGATTGGATTATTTGAATTAGGAATAGGGTAATAATCCATACATAATATACAAATGGTAATTCTCCTGAGAATAGAGAAATTAGAAAGTTTACTACTGTCCTTAAAATTTCAATCATTACGAAAGTCCTCCTACTTGTTCAGCGTTATGATATTAGGAATATATCGGTCTATCATTTTATAATTAGGTTTATAAATTCAAACTATTTCTAATTATTCCATAATAAGGTGGTTATATCAAGTTGTTATCTTCTATGGGGTGTATTAGTTGTTCACTAATATAAAAAGAACATTTGAACGTTAATACTAGAAAAATAAAAGTAATATGTAATATAATTGAAAAAGTATGTTTTAAAATCAATGTTAATATTACCCTCCTATAAGTATTAACATACGTAATTGAGGTGTTTTCTTTGTTGTTTTATGACCGGATTTCTATAATGGCCCCTCCTGTTCCATAGCTTAGGAAAGTCTTTTTACTTCTGAGATTTTCAAAGTTATAGGAGGGTATGAAAAATGAAAAAAGTCTCGGTACCATCACTTTTGTTAATGATTGTTCTTGTCGCATTTCCGCAAATTAGTGAAACGATTTACACACCATCTTTACCAGACATTTCAAAGGCATTACAGGTAAGTAATAATGAGGTGCAGTTAACACTTAGTGTGTATTTTGCTGGATTTGCGTTAGGTGTATTTTTTATTGGTTGGTTATCAGATATAATTGGTCGTCGCCGGGCGATGTTACTTGGAATTGTCGTATATGGCGTTGGGAGTTTCTTGTGCTTTATTGCAAATTCCATTGAAGTTTTATTGCTAAGTCGTTTTATTCAAGCGTTTGGAGCAAGTGCAGGATCCGTGGTTACACAAACGATTCTTCGGGAAAGTGTAGATGGGCATAAACGCCATGTTATGTTTGCTCAAATTTCGGCAGTCATTGCTTTTACACCAGCGATAGGCCCGCTAGTTGGGGGCTTTCTTGATCAAATGTTTGGATTTAAAATAGTATTTTTAAGTTTAGTTGTTATGAGTGTCGGGATTTTTCTGTATACGTTTGTTTCTCTTCCAGAAACAAAAACAGACTCAGTGACAAATAAAATAAATGTCTTTTCAGTATTGAAAAGATTAATTACAAATCCGAAAGTAGTAACATATGGGCTATTAATTGGAGGAGCAAATGGTGTTTTATTTAGCTATTATGCAGAAGCACCGTTTATCTTTATCGAATACTTTCAGTTATCACCCAGTACGTATGGATTTTTAGGAATTGTTGTTGCGTCTGCTTCTATTGTTGGAGCGAAAGTTTCAAAACGTTTACTGGTTACTTATAAGCCAGAGAAAATTATATATATCGGTTGTCTTGTAATGACAGGTGGAGCAGTCGTTTTATCTATTATTACTTCAGTTGGATCAAATCCAAATATAATATATATGATTGGATTTTTAGTAGCGATGTTTATATTGCTATTAGGAATTGGAGTAGCGTTACCTAATTGTTTAAGTTTAGCATTAGTAGATTTTCAAGATGTTATTGGTACAGCTGGTGCATTGTTTAGCTTAGGGTACTATATAATTGTAACGGTGACAATTTTGGGAATGAGTCAGCTGCATACAGGCTCGTTACTGGTGATGCCACTTTATTTTCTGGTTATTGTAGTTATTATGATGGTGTTTACTAAAGTGTTTATTTTAGGTAAACAAACTTCAAAAGCAATTTAAATATGAAATGGTAAAAGGGTCTCATTAAAAATGAGACTCTTTTATATTTTATGCCTCAAAATTGGACTGGACTAAAGAAGTTAGTAATTTATTAATATATTAAATTTCTGATTGGTATATGAATCTAACGTTTGGGAAATCACGTTATCAACTATGAAGATTGAAGTACATGAGATGTGAAACCGAGGAAGAAATGCCATCCTTGGTTATTTATATTGTAATAATATTCATACCGGAATCATATTGAATAGATGTATTTTATTGTTAATTTAGTTAAAAATTAAGCAGGCTTATGTATAATAATTTATTGAAAAAATAATTGAATTTTTCAGATTAATGAATTAATATAAGGTAAGTAATTTTAAGATTTATAGAATATTGGAAGATGAAGGTTTTGAGAATTTTATTAGGAGCACAAAACGATTTTAGGATAGCTTTAAAGCTAGTGTAAAATGACGTTTGCTTCATCATTTTCAGGGCCGAAAGGAATTAGGGGAAAGCATCTTGTTTTAAAATGCGGCTATGAATCATCTAAGAGGGGGAAGTGAAGTGGCAAACAAAGAATTGAAAAGAGGTTTAGAAGCACGTCATATTCAAATGATTGCTTTAGGCGGAACAATTGGTGTTGGTTTATTTATGGGGTCAGCCAGTACAATTAAATGGACAGGTCCGTCAGTAATGCTTGCTTATGCAATTGCAGGTATTTTTATCTTCTTCATTATGCGTGCCATGGGAGAAATGTTGTATATGGAGCCAAGTACAGGCTCATTTGCGACATTCGGTCATAAGTATATTCATCCGCTAGCTGGTTATATGACAGCGTGGAGTAACTGGTTCCAGTGGGTTATCGTTGGGATGTCAGAAATTATCGCGGTTGGAGCGTATATGCAATATTGGTTCCCGGATTTACCAGCTTGGATACCAGGTATAATTGCCATGGTCATTCTTGGTGCAGCTAACTTAATTTCTGTTAAGTCATTTGGTGAATTTGAATTTTGGTTCGCGATGATTAAAATTGTTACGATTCTATTAATGATTATTGCGGGATTTGGTCTTATTTTCTTCGGAATTGGTAACGGTGGAGAAGCGATTGGTATATCTAATCTTTGGTCAAATGGCGGTTTCTTTACAGGTGGTTTTTCAGGATTCTTCTTTGCATTATCACTTGTAGTTGGAGCATATCAAGGTGTGGAATTAATCGGGATTACTGCTGGTGAAGCGAAAAATCCGAAGAAGACACTTACAAGAGCAATTCAAAGTACAATTTGGCGTATTTTAATATTCTATATTGGTGCTATTTTCGTTATTGTAACTGTGTATCCGTGGGATCAATTAAGTACAATTGGTAGCCCGTTCGTAGCGACTTTTGCGAAAGTTGGTATTACGGCAGCAGCTGGACTTATTAACTTCGTTGTAATTACAGCGGCAATGTCTGGTTGTAATAGTGGTATTTATAGTGCTGGACGTATGCTTTATACGTTAGGGATAAATGGACAAGCACCAAAATATTTCACAAAACTTTCTGGAAATGGTGTACCTTTATTTGGTACAGTTGGCGTAATTATCGGTTTAGCGGTTGGTGTTGTATTAAGCTATATTGCACCGAAAAACTTATTCGTATATGTATATAGTGCGAGCGTACTTCCTGGTATGGTACCATGGTTCGTCATTTTAATTAGTCAAATTCGTTTTAGAAAAGAAAAGGGAGCAGAGATGAAAGATCATCCGTTCAAAATGCCATTTGCTCCTGTAACAAACTATTTAACGATTGCCTTTTTAATTATGGTATTAATCGGAATGTGGTTTAACGATGATACTCGTATTTCACTAGTTGTAGGTATTATTTTCTTAGCTATCGTTACAATTAGTTTCTATGCTTTTGGAATAGGGAAGCGAGCTCCGTTAGACGTTCAAAACAATAAAGAGATTTCAAGTAAATAAAGAAAAGGCTGTTCATCTGGAACAGCCTTTTCTTATTGTTGATATAATTTGATTTGTGATAGATATATTTGAAAAATCGTTGATATATTGTACGTTATGATAGATATATTTGAAAAATCGTTGATATATTGTACGTTATGATAGATATATTTGAAAAATCGTTGATATATTGTACGTTATGATAGATATGTTCGAAAAATCGTTAATATAATTTCACATACTATCTGTCACTATCATGATTAAAATTTCTCTAATACGATTTTCCCGATGGTACGTCCACTTTCAAGTAGTGCATGTGCCTTCTTTAAGTTTTCAGCGTTAATCGGTGTTAATGTTTCATTTAAGGTAGTCTTTAAAATGCCTTCATCTAGTAGTTCGCTTACTTTATTTAATAGTTCGTGCTGCGTAATCATATCGCCAGTTTCATACATTGCTTTTGTAAACATAAACTCCCAAACGAGTGTAGCACTTTTACTTTTTAAAATACCCATTTCAAGAGGGTGTTCATTTTCTACGATAGAGCAAATTTTGCCTTGTGGTTTAATAAGGTCACATATTGCTTGCCAATGTTGATCTGTATTGTTTAAGCAGAAAATATAATCTACATCGCTGAATCCAAGGCTTTGTAATTGCTCTTTTAAAGGGGCATGATGGTCAATTGTATGGTCAGCTCCAAGCTTTTTAACCCAGTCTATCGTTTCGCCGCGGGAAGCAGTTGCAATTACATTTAGTCCAGCCCATTTCGCCAGTTGAATTGCAATTGAACCGACACCACCAGCTCCGCCGATAATTAAAATGTTTTTAAATGAGTTCGTATCTTTTTTAGTATGATCAATGCCTAAACGTTCAAATAAACCTTCCCAAGCTGTAATCGCTGTTAAAGGAATTGCGGCAGATTCAGCATCATTTAACGTTTTTGGTTTCTTACCAACGATTCTTTCATCAACTAAATGATATTCACTATATGTACCTTGTCTCGTAATGCTTCCAGCGTAAAACACTTCGTCGCCTTCTTTAAATAACGTACAACCTTCGCCCGTTTGTACGACAATACCACTCGCATCCCAGCCGAGTATTTTTGCTATATCTTCTTTTTTATCTTTCGGAGAGCGAACTTTTGTATCAACTGGATTAACGGAAATTGCGTTAATTTTAACGAGTATATCTCTTCCTGTAGCAACAGGTCTTTCAACTTCAATATTAATTAAACTGTTTTCTTCTTCAATAGGTAAGTATTCATGTAAACCAATTGCTTTCATTTCTATTCCCTCCATTAAAGTAAGAGTCATTTACTCTTTTATTATAGATGGTGAAATGCCATTATGTAAAAAAAGTACACTCTTTTTTATTTATGCTGGTATGAAAGTGTGGAAGGAGTTTATTTCTAAAAAGCAGAATTTTTTATTGTGTTACTTTATCTTAAATTAAATGTAAAGGTGGATACATAATGACAGTAAAAAAGCTTTATTTCATCCCAGCAGGTCGTTGTATGTTAGACCATTCTTCTGTTAATAGTACGCTCACACCGGGAAATTTATTGAACTTACCTGTATGGTGTTATCTTTTGGAGACGGAAGAAGGGCCTATTTTAGTAGATACAGGTATGCCAGAAATTGCGGTTAATAATGAAGGTCTTTTTAACGGTACATTTGTTGAAGGACAGATTTTACCGAAAATGACTGAAGAAGATAGAATCATAACTATTTTAAAGCGTGCAGGGTATGAGCCAGATGATCTCCTATATATTATTAGTTCACATTTGCATTTTGATCATGCGGGAGGAAATGGTGCTTTTTCGAATACGCCAATCATTATACAGCGTGCTGAATATGAGGCGGCGCAATATAGAGAAGAATATTTGAAAGAGTGTATATTGCCGCATTTGAACTACAAAATTATTGAAGGGGATTATGAAGTGGTACCTGGTGTTCGGTTATTGTATACACCAGGACATTCGCCAGGGCATCAGTCACTGTTAATTGAGACAGAAAAATCCGGTCCGATATTATTAACGATTGATGCATCTTATACGAAAGAGAATTTTGAAGATGAAGTGCCGTTTGCAGGATTTGATTCAGAATTAGCTTTATCTTCAATTAAACGTTTAAAAGAAGTTGTGGCGAAAGAGAAACCAATTATTTTCTTTGGTCATGATATAGAGCAGGAAAAGGGATGTAAAGTGTTCCCGGAGTATATATAGTGCAAAAAGTCATGAGCTCGCGTGCTCATGACTTTTTCGTTTAAATAATTTTTTTAAATAAATTATAAACTTTTTTTGAACTATCTTCGTTTAACTGATAGTACGTAAGGTTTACATCATCAGGAGTATCTTGCTGAGCAATCATCACTTCGCTGTTGTGATGATCAACTACCCATATGAAATATTTTTTATAAGTTCCATCTTCGAAAGTAATCCACATATCACAATCTATTAAATCTGATCCTTCCTCATCCAATGTTAATTTGCCTTTTTTTGCGGTATTCATACTGTTAATAAACGTTTTTAACTCATCTGTTTTTGTGAGAAAGATATCCTTTTTTGTTTTAATTGATTCGACATGTATATCTTTTATTTCCTGTTTTCCTAAAAAAACAGGAGGCTCATTTGGATCTCGGGAGCTTGAAATAATAGTAGCTTTCTTTTTCGGCTTATTTGCAGTATACAGATCTTGAATAGATTTTCCCGAGTTTACAAACCATACAATTCCAGAAATAATTAATACGCTACCTAACAATAAAATAATTTTTTTAATAGGATTTTCTCCTCTCTATTACTTTGTGTGAAGAGCTTTTCTATTAATATATGATAGGTAAGCGTAAAGTATTATAGTTGAACTTGGTTATGCTTCACAGTTTTTATCGGGCGATCTATGAGTAAATTGTAAGTGAGCCCAATTAATACGAAAATGCCACCGATAACTTTACCGATAGAGAGTTCATTTGTCAGGAAGAAATCAATAATAGTCCCCGCAAATAATTGTCCGATAAAGATGAGTAATGTTAAATAAAAGGCTGATATTTTAGGAGTAATATAGTTGGATAATGAAATAACGATAACGCCTACTAATCCGCCTAAGTACACGGCGATAGGAATAGATTGCAACGTATGAATAGGGATATACAATGAATCTGAACTGAAAATTAAAAATAACATAGAGAAAAATAATCCAGTAATATAATTGAAAAACGTGCCTTCCCAGTTTCCAATTTCCTTTGCTAAATTCGCGTTAATAATTCTAGCAACGACGATAGAAACACCAGCTAAAATAGCGATCGTAATATATAACATATTTTTGCCCCCATTAATAAATTGTCATGATAATAATCCCAGAAGAGATGAATGCTAATCCAACTAGTTTTTTCTTTTCAAACTTTGCAACTTTCATTCCTAATAAGCCGAAATGATCAATAACGATGGAAGCAATAGATTGACCGAGTAAACTTAATGCGATCGTAATAGAGGCACCGAGGACGGAGAAACTTATATTATTAAAAAGAACAGTGAATACTCCAATCGCTCCAGCGCTATATAAAAAAATCGGAATACCTTTATCGAAATGAATTTTATGTTTGTTTAAGATTAAAATGAAGATAACTGCAATTAAACCGACGAGGTGAATGACAACGCTTGCTGTATACTTCCCAATTAACTCGGATAAAATTCCATTCAATGGGAGCATAACGGCGATGAGCACACCAATAAAGACAGAAAGAAAGTTATACAATGTAATATCCCCTTTATATTTCATATTTGTAATGACTGTATCATGCTGAAATTGTGTATTGTTATGACATATGTCATAGTGGAAGAAGAAAATTTTAATTACAATGGGGATGAGTTGTAAAGGTGGGGAACTATGAAGAAAGTATGTAATTCTATTAAACTAGCAGAGTATATGAAGAAAAATAATATTGATTCATTTTTTAGTCATGATATGAAGCCATATATGGAACTTATATTTTTTAAAAAGAATGAGTTTATTTGTAGAGAGAATGAAGAAATAGAGTATTTATTTTTCTTCGTTGAAGGAAAAGCGAAAGCGTTTAATACATTAAGTAACGGGAAATCTGTATTGCTATGTTTCTATGATAGTTTGCAGCTGTTAGGAGATGTTGAGTTAATTCATTCTCAAAAGACTGCTTCAAACGTACAAGTAATGGCAGATTCATATTGTGTTGCTTTACCTTTAGGAAAAGTGAGAAATCAGCTATTTCATGATGCGAAATTTTTAAGATGTATTTGTGGATCGTTAGCACATAAGTTAAATCGACTTTCAAAAAATAGTACAATTAATTTACTATATCCACTTGAAAATAGACTTGCAAGTTACATGTTAGCAGCAGGGGAACGAGCGGTGCAGCACGGAAATCGAATTGTGTTTAGTGGGAATTTAACGGAAACAGCTGAATTGTTAGGAACGAGTTATCGGCACCTATTACGTACATTAAATATTTTTTGTGATAAAGAGATTATAAAGAAAAACAATGGTTGCTTTGAAGTAGTGAATGTGGATGTTTTGAGGGAATTGGCTGCGGATGTTTATAAATAGGAGATGAAGTTATAAATGATTACACCTATATTTAGAATTTTTGATATTGAAAAAGCAAAACTATTTTACATAGGTTTTTTAAGATTTAAACTGGATTGGGAACATCGGTATGAGGAAAATATGCCATTATATATACAAATTTCGTTAGATGATACTGTGATACATTTATCAGAACATCATGGTGATGCCTCACCAGGTGGTGCGATTCGGATCAAAATAGATGATGTAAAGGATTATCATTCTGTATTATTAAGTAAAGAATATGCTTATTCGAAGCCGAATATAGAAAAAACACCTTGGGGTACAATTGAATTAACTGTGATTGATCCGTTTTTAAATAGAATTATATTTTATGAGGAAAAATTGTCGGAGTAGAAAGGATTCATATACAAATATTCATGGGTTAAGTAGTGTAGTTACGTGGTAAATGTAATGAAGAGTAGTTCATAAAGTAGTGAACTGCTCTTTTTCATGTTGTTAAACAGATTGAATTATTGAAAAATAAATCGTATGATAAAATACATGAACAAATGAGCATATATTCATTTGTTGTAAGGAGGAGGGAAAAGATGTTAGATGCAATCATTGTTGGAGCTGGTCAAGCGGGATTGACAATAGGATACTACTTGAAGCAGGCAGGATATAATTTTTTATTACTCGAGGCAGGAAACCGAATTGGTGATTCATGGAGAAATAGATATGATTCTTTGCGGCTCTTTACACCGAGTGAATATAGTAGTTTACCAGGTAGGATATTAAAAGGAGCAAGGAATGAATTTCCACATAAAGATGAAATTGCAACTTATTTAGAAGAATATGCAAGACATTTTCAATTACCGGTACAATTACAAACGGAAGTTCTAAAAATAAAGAAAGAAAAAGAAATATTTGAATTACATACTCCTACAGAAATTTTACAAACGAAAAAAGTTATTATCGCATCAGGTGGTTTTCAGCATCCATTTATTCCCTCGTTTTCAGAAAATCTTTCACCACATATTTTTCAAATACATTCATCACAATATAGATCATCATCGCAAATTCCACAGGGGAAGGTACTTGTAGTAGGTGGCGGAAATTCAGGAATGCAAATCGCAGTAGAACTTGCAAAAACGCATGAAGTTACGGTGTCTATTAGTCATCCCTTAACGTTTTTACCGTTACAACTTTTTGGAAAAAGTATTTTTAATCTGCTAGAAAAAGTGGGTTTATTGTACGCTGAAATAAATACAAAGAGGGGAAGATGGTTTCAGAAGAGAAAGGACCCTATTTTCGGTTTTGAAGGTAAGAAACTTATTCGTAATGGAGCAATCAAACTACAAGAAAAAGTAGTAAGTGCATCAGGAAATAACATTATGTTTCAGAATGGTGATATTTATAGTGCAGAAAGCGTTATATGGTCAACTGGTTTTGTTCAAAATTATAATTGGATTGAAATTGAACAGGCAGTGAATGAGAAAGGGTTTCCTAATCATATAAAGGGAGTTAGTCCAGTAAGAGGATTGTATTATATCGGATTGCCGTGGCAATCTCAAAGAGGCTCTGCGCTTATTTGTGGTGTAGGAAAGGATGCAGTATATTTGCTTTCTGAAATCAAAAAAATAGATCAGTAGCAATAACTACTGATCATCCATATGTACATGAATTAGGAGAGGTCAAACATTTATTAACTTTATTATAATAGATTTTCATAGAATTAAAAACTGAAAATTCAAATTTCATGTTGAGAAAGTTTTTTGTATCGAAATATATGAAAAAATAGGGATTTTCATCCCACATTAACGGACAGTAAGGCCTCCACTGATTAAAGTTTCACTTTATTAAAAGGAAAAATGATATTTATATTTTAGTAAATTATGATATAGTCTAAATAAGTGTGTTTTCCCATAAATGTAATTATTTTCATTGTAGTTTCGTTTATATAAGGGAAGGAGAAGTAATTATGAAGTTTGATGATCAACGCTTACTAGGAGTCCGATTAGGTTCTGTACTTGTGACAGAGGAAAATCAATATTTAGTAATTAAGAAAAAAGATCATTATGCACTATTAAATATACATAATTTAGAATGCACTCATGTTGAAGTGCAGTTAGAACATTTGGAAGAAATGTTACATGAAGATTTTCAGGAAAGTATAACGGAAATTATCGCACCAGAACATATAAAAATTGTTGCGAAAAATGTTATATAGATAAAGAAGCTGGAAGGAACAGCTTCTTTATTTTCATTATAAGGATAACGTTTTTACAACCTCACCAATGATCCCTTCCATTTGATGAACACCTAAATCGGAATTGGTCATAATAACAGCGCCATTCCCGCAGTATGGATAACAAACCATCATACATTGAAATCCGACGCCCCATCCGAGTGAATAAATCTGTAATTCTTCATTAGAATCATCTAGAAAAACACCTAATCCAGTCCATTTTGAGCAACCTTGAGGAGAAATCATGTCTAGTACTAATTTTTGAGAAAGTTTTAGTTTGCCCTTTCCTTGTAAGGAATGAATGATTTCAATGACTAAAGCTGATAAGTCAGTTGGTGTTGTCCAAATGCCTGAAGCAGCTGCGAATGGATAAAATGGAAATCTCTCATTTGTTACAGTTCTATCTTTATTATGGCCGCAAGCAAAAACATCGGTTTTATCTATGTCTTTTGGAGAGAAGAGTGTACTATTTTTCATTTGTAGTGGCTGAAAGATATATTCTTCAAGTAAAAGGTTAAATGGTTTTCCAGTTATATCTTCAAGTAGTAGTTCGATAATACAAAAGTTTGCATCAGAGTAGTGAAATTCACTTTCTGGTTTATAAGTTATTTCTATTGGTACTGAACAATATGATGTTTTACCAGCAAGGAGTTCAGATAAGTTTGGTCGCCCTTGTGCAAATGTAAAATGTTCAAAACTATTAGGAGAATCAATAATTCCAGATTGGTGACTTAATAAATTTCGCAGGGTGACTTTTTTCTGTGAGGTAAATAGATTGGTAGGTATGTTCCAAGATGTAAGTCTATCATTTACGTCTCCATCTAAATGTATGATTTCTTGATCTGATAACGTTAGTACGAGCATTGTAGTGATAAACTTACTAATAGAACAAGAATTAAATATAGAATTCGTAGTGACAGTTCTAGTTGTTCCAGATTCAAGTGTTCCGAAAGTAATCGCTTCGTCTAGTTTGCCGTCACGTATAACGGCAAGACTTAAACCTGCAACGGAATATTGGTTCATTTTCTCGTATATATTGTTACTTTTTAAGTTCATAGTGACTCCTTTCTTCAAAAAAGACAGAATGTTAGTTCTATTATACTATAGTGAATAGAGAGTGTGAGAGAAAAAGAAAAAACTTCATCGATCAAAGATGAAGTTTTTTAGTTAATTTGAAGTGAATGTTTTAAAAAATTTATCGCGGTACATGTACATAATCCATGAGGTTGTTATTAAAGAAATGATGATTTGTTTGTTTTTAATTGGTGCATTGAAAACAAGCCAACCCACTATATCAAATAATAAATGTAGCATGATTGAAAGAACTACAAATTGAAGTAACGTATTTAAAAATCTTTTCATAAAGTGTCCCCCTAAAATAATAGGTTTTATTAACAGTTTGATATAGTGGTATTATACAGTAAATGTTTCTTGTGGTAAAATTTACATAAGTTAGTGAAATAAAACAAATGAAAGTTAGTAAGGGGGAACATTCATGGAATTCTGGATGGTTATACCGATAGTAGCCTTTGGTTTCATTTATATCGCTGAAAAATTAACTACAATTGAAAAGAAAAATGATGCGCGTTTAAAGAGAATTGAAGATAGATTACAATTAATTACGAAAGAATTGGGAATTGTAGAAAGAGAACCTGAAATTAATAAAGAACTACGCCAGCTTGTAGAAGAAGGCAAAAAAATTACAGCAGTTAAGAGAGTAAGAGAAGCTTTTGGTTTTTCCTTACTAGAAGCGAAGCAATATGTTGATAAATTATAAAAAAGATCACCCATTTGGGTGATCTTTTTCACTGCACCATGCGTGTATTTACATAAGCCGCGATTATAACGTGTCCAATTATAATGATAGGAAATAAGATTTTGGCATTAGGAGTAGTGAAGACACTACCGATTGTCGCAATGACACCAGCAATTAAATTATAAAGACCTACTATTTTTGATAGTGTCACTTTATCAAGCACGCGGCGTTCGTTGAATCCTGATAAGAGGCAAGTGTATTGTTTTACTCCGATGAAATAAGCTAGTGCAAATGAAATGATTGCTACTATGAATAATGATGGTGAAGCGAAGAGAGTCATTGCAAACACCTCCGTTAATGGGCTATAAATAAATTATAGTCTGAATGTTATAATTTAACAAAATACAATTTTGATTTTAAATGTAATAGAAAAATGGAGTATTTGTAATGAGGGGAGATTAAGTATGAATATTGTGGAGTTTCAGATTGGGATGAAAAATTAACGAAGGAACTAATAGAAATGGTAGAAAAGAAATTTCAGAAGCGCGTAACGGATTTCATTATTACACATGCGCACGCTGATCGAATTGGCGGAATAAAAACGTTGAAAGAAAGAGGTATTAAAGCGCATAGTACAGCATTAACTGCAGAATTAGCAAAGAAAAATGGATATGAAGAGCCGCTTGGAGATTTACAAACAATTACGAGTTTGAAGTTTGGCAATACAAAAGTAGAAACGTTCCATCCAGGGAAAGGACGTACAGAAGATAATATTGTTGTTTGGTTGCCACAATATAAAATTTTAGCTGGAGGCTGTTTAGTGAAATCTGCGGAAGCAAAAGATTTAGGAAATGTTGCGGATGCATACGTAAATGAATGGTCTACATCGATTGAGAATGTGCTGAAGCGATATGGAAATATAAATTCGGTAGTACCTGGTCATGGAGAAGTAGGAGACAGAGGATTACTTTTACATACATTGGATTTATTAAAATAAGAAATTGTAGAAATACAAAAGAGAGGAGAAATAATTTTCTCCTCTCTTTCTTCTAACTATATTTAAATGCTGAATCTGTCGATTACGCCAGCATGTATTACTGAGATTTTAATTCCAAGTATACAAATACTAGAACTGTCATAATTGCTATAACAACGTAAGTAGCATCAAGCATTATAAGTGTTTTTAAAGTTTCAGTCATTCTAATTCACCCCTGTTATAAAAATATAACATGATCTTTTTATTGATTAGATAAGAGATCATAAAGATAAAATGTATATGAAATTTCTTAAGTAGTTTCTATATAAATATATCATATAAATAATGTAAGTAATATTAAGATAGTGTAAATGTATTGTAAATAAAAAGCTTTACAATAAAGGCTTTAATAAAAAATGATAGTTCCTTAAAATAAAAAATACGCTATTCTTTCTATTGAAGGATAGAAAAGGATGGCGTTTTTGTATGTCTATTTTCATATGTGATGAATTGCAACTATTTGTATAAGGATTCAAAAAATTTTCGTTGTATATATTTCTCCAAATTAATTATTTAGCTATTTAAAAGTATCGAAAGATGTGTGCACACTAATGTACATTTTTTAGTGTCAATAAAAATATTATGTCAACAATATGAACTGTCACAAATCTTTATATATTATTGTGATTGATATCACATCACTTTTTTTCAATGGGTATTATGCTTAAGGTGTAATGAATGATTGGGAGAGGGTGGGATGATATGTTTTGTTATCAATGTGAACAAACGCCAACAGGCGGATGTAAAGTGATGGGTGTTTGTGGTAAGAATGAAACGATTGCGAGTTTACAAGATACGATTGTGTTTGGGCTAAAAGGAATTGCAGCTTATCGCACACATGCTGCTCAGCTAGGGTATACGGATGCATTTGTAGATGCTACAACACAAGAAGCTTTATATATGACATTAACAAATTCTAATTTTAACGAACAAGAGCATATTGATATGGCTATGAAAGTTGGGAAATCAGCTTTACGGGTGATGGAGTTATTGGATGAGGCACATACGAATCATTTTGGTGTGCCAGAACCTGTACAAATTACACAAAATCGTGTAGAAGGTAAAGCAATTGTAGTTACGGGCCATAATTTATTTGCATTAGAAGAACTATTAAAGCAAACAGAAGGAAAAGACATTAATATTTATACGCATTCTGAAATGCTACCAGCACACGGATACCCGCAGCTGAAAAAATATAAACATTTAAAAGGAAACATCGGTAAGGCATGGTATGATCAAAGACGCCTTTTTGAAAAATTTACTGGTGCCATATTAGCTACAACGAACTGTGTTATGCCAATTAAAGGCTCGTACTCTGATCGATTCTTTTCATATGACATTGCAGGTTTAGAAGGTGTACAAAAAATTGAAAATGATGATTTTACAACGTTAATTCAAAAAACGCTAGAACTTCCAGAAGTACATATGGAGTCGGATGAACAGTTAGTGACAGGGTTTCATCATAATACAGTATTATCATTAGCTCCAGAAATTATTGACGCAGTAAAAAAAGGGAAAATAAAGCGTTTCTTTGTTATCGCCGGTTGTGATGCACCGGGAAAAGGCGGAGAATATTATCGTGAATTAGCAACGTCACTTCCGCCAGAAACGGTTATTTTAACAACTTCTTGCGGGAAATTCCGCTTTAATGATGTGGATTACGGTGTTGTACCTGGTACGGAAATTCCGCGTTACATTGATTTAGGACAGTGCAATAATTCAATTTCTACAGTGAAAATAGCGGCTGCTTTAGCTGATGCTTTTCAATGTGAAGTGAATGAATTGCCAGTAAGTATTGTCCTATCATGGTTTGAACAAAAAGCGGTTGCCATTTTACTAGGGCTATTTAGTCTTGGGATTCAAGATATTCGCATCGGTCCAAAGGCTCCTGAATTTATTTCAGCTGGCGTGCTTGATGTATTACAAGAAACATTTGGTTTAAAACTAATTACAAATGCAGCAGAAGATATGGCTATGATGTTATCGTAACGGAAAAGATGTTTTCACTTAATTGTGGCTTTATAAATCATTTGTATGTGTGTGAGTAAACGAACATACATACAAATGATTATTAATAAAGAAAATTTGCTATATCTATAAATTTTATAATTTTATAAAGCTTTTAAAGTGTAACACCACATGCCCATCACCTTAAGATTTTAAGTATCCCCAAAACGAAATTTTTACATGAATATCTATAATTTCACCTCTTTTTCATTTGATTTGAAAATAAGCTTTCTATTTTTAAAAACCAACGATACCACCTCAAATTATATGAATAAAATCC
This sequence comes from Bacillus sp. CH_48, assembly GCF_038008465.1. Lineage (NCBI taxonomy): Bacteria > Bacillati > Bacillota > Bacilli > Caryophanales > Bacillaceae > Bacillus > Bacillus sp. CH_48. The sequence continues at coordinate 3,561,524 of NZ_JBBOZF010000001.1, forward strand.
ATTCATTTATTAGGAAAATGGATTAAAAATAATAAGGTAGACTAAAAAGTAAAATATTATTTATGATAATCATTCTTTTATAAAATTCAAATTGGAAATAGCCCTACTCATTTTCAAAATGGAGGGGCTTTTTTTACTGTAAAATCAATATCTGCAGCTTATTTTTGTTGAAAAAATTCTCATTCTTATTTTGATAGTGATATGGGTACATATACATGCACATCAATCTTTTATTATGAAGTAGCCCTTGAATATATTGTTTTTTATTGACAGACATAAAAATGATTTATTTGCTGTATTGATAATTTATAGACGTTATAATAAAATGTTTATGTATATTTAAACTTAATTTATTTTTGTTTGGTTTCATTGGGAGGTTAGGCAGTGTTAATAACAATAAAATAATGGATATATCACCTGCAAAAAGAATGAAACCAATACGGAGAAGATGATTTCGTTAAAAATTTAAAAAATAAGCGTTATTAGCTCTTGAAGAAAAATGACTAGAAAAATTACAAGCATATGGAAAATAGGGTTATACAAAAAGTCCTAAAGGGGGACGGAATTATGGAGAAAAGAAAGTATTCAGTAACACCACAAGATCGAATGAATTATGTATTAGGTCTTTATTCTGCAGATCAACAAATTAATGCAGTTCTTTATTTTCCTGTAGGTATATCCAAGGAAATACTTGAAGAATCAGTAAGGATAACGTTGCAATTGCAACCAGTTTTGAACAGCCGGTTTGTAGAAAATGATATTCCTTACTGGGAGGAACATTCATCTGACACTAACTCATCTATTTGCTTTTTTGCAGAAGGAAATAATCAAGAACTTGAAATAATGGCAATAGATTTTATTAAAGAACCTGGTGATCGTATACAGGGGCCTATGGTTCAAACGAAATTATTACGGGGCACTACAACAGATATGTTAGTTGTGAAATTATCTCATCTATGTTCAGATGGTGCAGGAGTCAAGGAATATATTAAATTGCTTGGAACAATATATACGCACCTTTCATTGGGACGGTCTAAGAAGCAAATTATAAAGGAATTTGATGAGGGAAATGAGAGTTGTCGAGATCAATCACATGTATTCAAATACGCTGGAATATCGGACATAAAAAGTGCGTATCGTCCTAACCAAGAACAACAGGCATCGTTATGGTCTTTTCCATCTCAACCTAACAAAAATAAATTTCCCCAAATGTCCGTACGGCGATTGAGCCATGAGCAAACTCTACGTTTAACCCAATGGACAAAAGCACAACAGGCTACCTTGAATGATGTAATCATGACTGCATACTTCCGAGCTTTATCACATTTCACTGTGTATGCAGAACCTCGCACTGCAGAAAAAATGATTGGCTTGACAATTGATTTACGTCGATATCTGCCTAATAATACAACTGGTGCTATTTGCAACTTATCCGGTATGGAAATGCCAGTGATTAAAATGGAAGACGATGAAACATTTAAGCAGACTCTTGTTCGAGTTAAACAATCAATGGATAAAATAAAGTCTCAAAATCCAGGTCTTTCTTCAGCAGCAGGAATGGAGCTACTGGCAGAAATGAAGCTATCTACAGTGAAGGAAATGTATAATCAGCAATATGAAGAGGCTGTACAGATGGGGATGGCGTTGCCATTACTGACAAATTTGGGAGTGATCGCTGAGGAACCTATTCAGTTTGGTCAAATTCAAGCTGAGGACGGGTATATGGCATCACCTATTATGTATGCACCATTCTTTTCAATGGGAGTAAGCTCTTATAATGGAAGACTTACATTTACGATTGGTTATCATGCGCCGGATACATCAAAAGAAAAGGTAGAAAAATTTTTAGATAGTGTTGTTAATCAACTATCAGAAATAAAATAAAAGAGAATATAGAGAACAAATTTCTAACAGAATTGTATTTTAGGGGCTCGTATCATGTACGGATAATCTCTGGGAATTTTCTCTGACCGCACTTGCCTTTATGCTTTATATGCAATGGGAATGGTAGTGAGAAACAATTTGTATCGTGAAAAAACATGATATATCGGTATGAAAACAATAAAGCAGAGCTGATTTAAATTACACTTTGAATCAGCTCTGTTTTACTAGTTTGATGACCCTTACAACCAAAAAAGGAGACTGTATCCGGTTAGGGTAAAGCGGATTTTTAATTTTTTTGAAAATAAAGTTGACATCCACAACTACTTAGTCATACAATGTAGTTGTAATAAGTAATACTAAATAGTGTAGTTTTACTCAAAAGCTATTCAGTAAAAATTCGCCTTAGTACTCTGTAGTACTGAATATAAGTCAGACAGAATAGGGGGTAAAGGAGGATCAGGACATGGAAAATTTAACTGAAATGCTGAAAGGTTCACTGGAAGGGTGTGTACTGGAAATCATTAGTCGCCGTGAAACGTATGGCTATGAGATTACCCGCCACCTGAATGATCTTGGGTTTACCGAAGTTGTAGAAGGTACGGTGTATACTATCCTCGTACGATTAGAGAAGAAAAAGCTTGTGAATATTGAAAAGAAACCATCAGATATGGGGCCTCCTCGTAAGTTTTATTCATTAAATGAAGAAGGCCGCCAGGAGCTTGAATTGTTTTGGGAAAAATGGGATTTTGTATCGTCAAAAATTAACGTCTTGAAGTCAAAATAGGTTCATAAGATAAAATGTTCTGGCCGATACTTTGAGAATTTCTTGTTCGGCTTTATAAAAAAGGAGGAAAATAAGATGTTAGAAATGTTCAAAAAGTTAATTGGTGATAAAAAAGAGTACAAAATGATGATGGCACGAGTTGAGGCTCTGCCAGAGGACTACCAATTTGTATTTAAGAAAATTCAAAACTACATGTGGAATTTCTCAGCGGGTAACGGGATGGATATGTTACACATACAGTATGAATTAATCGATTTGTTCGAAGCGGGTGCAGCGGAAGGAAGACAAGTGCTTGACATTACTGGGGATGACGTGGCTTCCTTTGCTGACGAACTAGTGGCAAACGCTAAAACTTACGTCTCCAAGTATCGTGAAGATTTGAATGAAAGTATTATGAAGAAATTGAGAAAAAAATAAATGGAATAAGTAATAACGACTGATTAGCTGGTTACACATATGAATTGCATCATAGCTATTCAGTTATATTTTTAACTCGGTACTAAGTAATACAGAATATCAGTGATACTAAATAGGTAGAGGTAAATAAATTATCTTCGCAAAACATTTTATAGGGAGGAAAAAGTATGAGTAATGCAGCGATTTCTGTAAAAAGCTTGAAAAAATCCTTTAAAGACAAGGGAGTTTTAAAAGGGGTAGATTTTGAGGTGCAGCGTGGAGAAATTTTCGCGCTGCTAGGCTCAAATGGAGCGGGAAAGACGACAACGGTCAATATCCTTTCGACGCTAATGAAGCAAGATGATGGCGAAGTGAGTATTTGCGGTTTTGACGTCCAGCGACAACCAGATTATGTTCGTCAAAGCATCAGTTTGACAGGACAGTTCGCAGCTTTAGACGGCATGCTTACTGGAAGGGAAAACTTGATAATGATCGCTAAGTTACGTGGTGTTTCCAATCCCGCACAAGTTACTGATAATCTACTTGCAAGATTTAGCCTGACTGATGCGGCCAACCAGAGGGCAGATCAGTATTCAGGAGGGATGAAGCGCCGGATTGATATCGCAATGAGTTTGATTGGGGCGCCAGCAGTTATTTTTCTCGACGAACCAACGACCGGACTTGATCCAGAAGCGCGGATCGAAGTGTGGGATACAGTAAAGGAACTTGCCGGTAGCGGTACAACTATTTTGCTTACGACTCAGTACTTGGAGGAAGCAGAACAACTGGCAGACCGTATCGCTATTTTGCATGGCGGAAAAATTATTACGACAGGTACTCTTGCTGAACTGAAAGAGATGTTCCCACCGGCAAAAGTGGAGTATATCGAAAAGCAACCGACATTGGAAGAAATATTCCTTGCGATTATTGGCAAAAAGGAGGAGATGTAAATGAAAAGTAAAACAGGTGTATTACTAGGTCGTTTAATGCGTAACATTATGCGCAGTCCGGATACAATTATTACGGTAGCAATTACACCGATTATGATGATGCTATTATTTGTTTACGTATTTGGCGGGGCTATAAAGACAGGAACGGATAACTACGTTAATTATTTATTGCCGGGAATTTTGTTAATGGCTATCGCATCCGGTGTAGCTTATACTTCTGTACGATTATTTACGGATGTAAAGAGTGGGCTGATGGCACGTTTCATTACGATGCCTATTAAGCGCTCATCAATATTGTGGGCTCACGTTTTAACTTCTCTTGTTGCTAATGTACTTACTATCGTGGTGGTTATTCTTGTTGCGCTCTTAATGGGCTTTCGTTCTAGTGCAAATATGCTAGATTGGCTTGCGGTAGCGGGAATACTGGGGATGTTTACGTTAGCGCTCACATGGCTAGCTATCATTCCAGGGCTGAAAGCGAAGTCTATGGAAGGGGCGACAGCTTACTCGTACCCGCTAATTTTTCTTCCATTTATTAGTTCGGCCTTCGTACCTACTGAAACGATGCCTAAAATTGTTCGTGCGTTTGCAGAGAATCAGCCTGTAACTTCAATCGTGAATGCGATTCGTGCTCTTTTATATGAAGGAACTGTGGGTAACGATATTTGGATTGCACTCGCTTGGTGCGTAGGTATAATGGTCATCTCTTACTTTTTCGCCAGTAAAGCATTTAAACGTCAGTTAGGGTAAGAAACGAGATAAACGAAACCTTATATATTTAGAAAAGCACGGGAGATTTTCCGTGCTTTTATTATTTATCATGCTCTCATTGTAGTAAATGAAATGGTATTTAAAAATAGGATAATTATCCAGTGATAAAGCTTAATATTTGAGGCTCACTGCTTATGGAATGTATAAGCACACTCGTTTTTGTAAATCTGCTAATACTTCATCGGGTATTTCTTTGATTTTAATATCCTTCCCTAGAAAAAGCAGCCAATTTATTATTTCCATCACTTCATCGGGATTGTTAACATTGATAAAAGTTTTTAAAATGGCTGTGGATTGGTAAGGATTAGTATAAGATATTGAAATTTTTAAAGGATGGTATTTTTTGAACTGGGCAATTGCTGTCGGACCAAGTTCAAATACAAGGTTAATTGCTTCGTCCTTCTTACTTAGTTTTTCTAAAATCTTTTTCTTATTTAGCCTTTTGTTCGTCGTGTATGGTTCGATATTAATGAGATCATCGACAGGAAACATCATCTTCTTTTCTTCTTTTAAGTCAAACCCTTCAATGATCCAATGGCTTTTTTCTTGATAAAGGTGCAATAGATAAATTGGATAAGACTTGATTTCTTCATCTTCTTTCATAGTAATCAATAAATGGTTATCTAAAAGAAGGATTTGAATGAGTTTTTCTAACATAGGATGGGGGAGATCAGAAAGCTCAAGTAGATCGGGATTATAAGGATTAGTCCCTTGGAAAAGCAAGAGTTGATTTAAAAGAACGAGATCATCTTGCTGGGTTTCTGAGATGAGTCCTAGTAGTTTTTCGGCTAAAGATTGACGACTCTTTAGGTAGGGAAGTTGTTGATTCCTCGTAGCCATAAAGGCAATAAAAAGAGCTTTCACTTCATTATCAGTAAAGCGAACAACGGGCAGGATAGAGTTATGCATAACAAAATATCCACCAGTTCTTCCAACTTCAGCGACAAGTGGCATGCCCATAGCTTCAATTTCTCTTATGTCTCTAATAGCTGTCGATCGCGATATGTTAAATTCTCGTATGATTTCAGAAATTGTAAAGTGGGAGCGATTGTTGATATACCGCATAATTGTATTAATCCGTTCAACTTTTTTCATTAGAGTCTCCTAAACAGTATCATTTTTTGACATGATTTAAAGTTATTATAAACGTATCAGATGAAAAGATAAATCATTTGAATCATTTTAAAAGAAGGAAGGTTTTGAATATGAAAAATTATACGATTGAAGAAAAAGATAGCTTTATTGTGTTAGGTATTGGAACTGAAATTAAGAGTGACTATACAGACTTTGCTGGGATAAATAAAGAAAAGGAAGACTTTTGGTCGGCTGTTAAAGAAGATGGAAGGCTGGATACTTTAAAAGCTTTAGCTACAAACGAATACATTTTTTCTGTGAGTGAAGCGGTGAATAACAAGATGATGTATTATGCTGGTGTTATGACAGAGGCACAAATAGAAGAAGCATCTAGAGTAATCCAATTTCCGAAGGGAGAATACTTAGTAGTGAAAGGGGAAGATAAGACGGCTGAAGAGCTAAGTAATAAGCTGACTGGTATTGCCTTCGGTCAAGCTTTACCAGATGCAAAAGATTTTGCCTATGTTGGCGGGCCAAATACAACAGTTGAGATGGGACAAAGAAACGGCTTAGTATTTGGTGAAATGTGGATTCCGGTTGTTAGGAAGTAAAGTGATAAAAGGTACGAATATGGAAAGTAGAGGCTAACAATATTGAATTGTTGGCCTTTTTGATTTGAATATAATATTCATATACGACTACACAGTATGTTCTGATAAAATGGAATAAAAGGTAATTATTGTAAGGTGGTGGTGAGGTGAATAAAAAAAGGCTTTTTGAGCTATTCATAGTAGCGTTTGTGTTTCTATTCCTTCATGTAAGTACATTTACTAATGAAAGATTTAACGATAAATTGGGATCATTTACTTTCATTGTGCTCCTTCTTATGCTTTCTATTTACAGCGTATTTATAGAAAAGTATTTTGATGATATACAAAAGTGGATTCGAAATATTACATGTTGCTTTGCTTTATTCGTAGTGGTTTTAGTAGCTCTATGGATAGGTTATTTTTAGTCCTTACTTAAGAGAATGAGAAATATGTGATTACACTACATTCGATTCGATAATATGACTTAGCTGCATCGGTTTATATTAATCTTTTCTCTCCTCAATCATGATAAAATGTAAAAAATGAGAATCCAATTTAATAGATATTATAAGAAAACCATCAATTTGATTATCCTTTTTCAAATTGATGGTTTTTATTTTTGAAATAAATATGTATTTTTTAAAAAAATATTTTTTGACCCCCATAAAACTATGTATTCCTCCGAATATGTATAGTGAAGAAAATAAATAGAAGAAAAATGACTATGAAAGAATATAGAAGCATTAATAAATTTACTAGATTAAGTGGGCATCCGAAATAAAAGGATGAAATTACCAATGATATAGAGAAGAGTTATTCAAGGATTGCAGATAAAATAGAAAAAGAATAAGCAAAACGAACGGTAGAAAATAAGAAAGTAGATAAAAATTAAAACTTAACTTTTGTGCCGAGAGAAAAGGAAAATCATTAAGAAAACGTTAGGAAAAGTTAGAATCGAAAAATATAACTAACAGCAAGAAGACAAGACCGAAGAAAAGTACCAAGAAAATCTGGTTAAATGGTCACTTGTGTAGTGGCCATTTTGCTATTTGAAGGAGGCTGGGAGATTACAAGTGTTGAGTTTAGTAATGAAGATCTTAAGAAAACCGAAAATAGAAGATATCGTATGTAACATACAAAACAACGAAGAAGACAAAGAAGCGTTTATCGTACAGTATCAGCCTTTTATTAGAAAATCAATCTCATCTGTCTGCCGCCGATATATTACAGAACAGGATGATGAATATAGCATTGGATTGTTTGCGTTTAACGAAGCAATTGAACAGTATTCATATACAAAAGGAAAATCCTTTTTAGCGTTTGCTGATCTTCTTATAAAAAGAGATGTAATTGACTATATACGTAAGGAGTCTAAACATAACTTTGTCTTTTTAAAAGAAGATGAGCAAGAGGAAATGTTAGAAATGCAAGTATCGCTTACGGAGTATATGAAAGAGATGGAAAATAGTAACCGTAAGGAGGAAATTCTTCATTTTCAAAGTGTGCTAGCTGAGTTTAAAATCACATTCTCAGAGCTTGCTAAAGAATCTCCTAAGCATCGTGATACACGTGAGCACTTAATAGAAATTGTAAAAATTATTATAAAAGAAGAGGAAATGATGGAAGAGCTGTTCCGAAAGAAAAAGTTACCGCTTAAACATATAGAACCACGTGTTAGGGTAAGTCGTAAAACGTTGGAACGACATAGAAAATACATTATTGCAATGTGTATTATTTTTGCAAACAACTATACATATATTCTGGATTACATAAGAGGGGAAAAGCATGATGAATAAAGGAATTGTGATGGATATAAAAAAGCATAGCGTAGTTGTTTTAACACCAAATGGAGAGTTTATTACGTGTAAAAGAAAAGGGGATTCTTGCATAATCGGGGAGGAAATCTTATTTGATGAGCAAGAACAAAAAGTATCGCATTTTTCGATCCCTTCCTTTTTAAAACCTGCATCAATACTTGTTGCTTGTTTTCTATTTGCAGTGCTGTTTTTCTACAACCAACCAGAAGAAAAAGTATTTGCTTACGTCTCAGTTGATATAAATCCAAGTTTAGAGGTGAGCGTAACAAAGGATTTTCGTGTTATAGATTTGCAGGCTTGTAATGATGATGGAAGGCGTATTTTAAAAGAATTGAAGCAATGGGAAAATAAACAATTGCAAGAAGTAATACGTAGGATTATAAAGCAAAGTCAAGAGGATAAGTATTTAACGAATGATAAGCAAGTTATGCTAACAGCTGTTGCAAAGGACAAGGCACTAGAACCACAGTTGGAAAAGGCGATGAAAGAATTAAAGAAAGAATATGAGCTAAAACATATTACAGTTGAATATCAAAGTAGCACAATGCAAGTACGAGAGAATGCTAGAAAAGCTGGAATTGGCACAGGTGTCTATATAAAGCAAGAGAGTGAGAAGAACAAATCGCTTACGCCTCCTGCCACGCCGTCTAATCCGGTGGAAAACGAAGAAGAGATACAATTGCAGCCGGAGTCATCTCCTGATGCATCACCGGATTTGTCTCCCGTACAAGAAAAAAAATATGAGAAGCCAGAGCATAAAGAACAAAAGAAAACAGAAGAACAGCCATCGAAGCAAATAAAAGAAAACAATGGAAGAGGATCCCAGCAAGAAAATAGAGGGAATCAACAGGAGAATAACAGTAGAGAATCTCAACAGGGAAATAATGGGGACCGACAAGGGAACAATGGAAGAGGATCTCAACAAGGAAATAATGGGAATCAGCAAGGGAACAACGGAAGAGGATCTCAACAAGGAAATAATGGGAATCAGCAAGGGAACAACGGAAGAGGATCCCAACAAGGAAATAATGGGAATCAGCAAGGGAACAACGGAAGAGGATCTCAACAAGGGGATAATGGAAATCAGCAAGGGAACAACGGAAGAGGATCTCAACAAGGAAATAATGGGAATCAGCAAGGAAACAATGGAAGAGGACCCCAGAAAGAAAATGGTGGAAACGAGCAAGGGAACAATGGTAGGGGGTCTCAACAAGAAAATAGAGGCCACCAGCAAGGGAATGAAAAGAAGAATCAATAGAATATGGAAGTGAGAGATTCATTTCAAAGCTAAAAGGATTTCTCTCGCTATTGTGGGCAGTAAAACTCCCATCTCAAAATTTGGCTTGGGCAAAGAAGTTAGGTGGGAGTTGGGCTGCTTGTAAATGAGGGCTGATTAAAGTTGCACTTTATTATTCTATAGTTCTATTAAGAAGGAGTATGTGAAAAATATAATGGAGAAAAACATTCAACAAGAGAAAGATAAAGAAAAACCTGTTTTTTATGATCCGAAAGGAAGGAGAAACATAGCCTTTATTTGGTTTCTATGTATCTCAATAGTTAGTGTAGGTGTTGTATTTTATTTTTTCTTTCAAAGTATTTTTTCAACACCAGAAATTCCAAACATGAATCCTACTGTAAAACAAGATACGAAACTTGTACCAATTAATCAAAAACTTAGTGAGGAGCAGTTAAAGAACGAAGAATTCAAGCCAAATACCGAAATGAAGGATAATAAAAATTTGGTGAATTCGACAAACGATAGTAAACAACCTAAAGAAGTGTATGGTTTTTATGTAAACTGGGATGAAAATAGTACCGCTTCTTTAAAAGAAAATATCGATTCATTAACCACGTTAGTACCAGAATGGTATCATTTAAAAGAAGATTTAACGATTAGAAGTGAGATAAAACCTGAGATAGTAAAACTAGCAAAGAAAAATCATGTGAAAATTATGCCGTTACTTACTAACTATACAGAAAAAGCTTCTGGCCCTGATAGTGAGCTTATCCATAAGTTACTGAATTCGCCGAATGATGTGAAGACGAAATTTATTAATGATTTAGTAAGCCAAGTTAAAAAGAATCAGTTTTCAGGTATTAATATTGACTTTGAGGCCGTACCTGAAAGTGATAGAGAAAACTTAACAAATTTCATGAAAGAAATTACTACGGTCTTTCATAAACATGATTTGCTCGTTACACAAGATGTTCCAGCTAATGATAAGGCTTTTGATTATGGTGCGTTAGCAAAAATAATAGATCGTATGATTGTAATGATGTACGATGAGCACTATGGAGCGGGGGAACCAGGACCAATTGCTTCAAATAAGTGGTTCCAACATACATTGAATGAACTGAATATTCCGTCTAATAAACTTATAGTTGCTTTCGGTAACTACGGATATGATTGGGAAATAAATAGTAAAAAACCTGCGAAGTCTTTAACTTTTTCAGAAGTTATGACAATGGCGAATGATTCCAATATGAAAATTCAATGGGATAACATGAGTGGAAATCCTTATTTTAGATATAAAACAGGAGAGAAAGAACATACTGCTTGGTTCTTAGACAGTGTTACTCTCTATAATCAAGTGAAAATCGCAATGGACAACAATGCAAAGGGGTTTGCGTTATGGAGATTAGGAGCAGAAGATCCTACAATATGGAAAGTTTTAAAAAATCCGATTGAGGCACAAAAAAATCCTAATGTATTACATAAAATCACTAGTTTAGATGAAGTGAATTATTCTGGACAAGGTGAAATTTTACAGATTGAGAATGAAAAGCAAAATGGATTGAGAGATTTTAAAGTAGGTAAAGATGGTTATCTTACAGATGAAGTATATCAATCTTTACCATCTGCATACGAAGTGCAACGATATGGAAAACCGAAAGGGAAACAAGTAGTATTAACATTTGATGATGGACCAGACCCGAAATATACGCCAGAAATTTTAAATATATTAAAAGAGAATAAAATAAAAGCTGCTTTTTTTGTCCTTGGTGAAAACGCACAACTAAATCCTAGTATTGTAAAAAGAATATACGATGAAGGGCATGAAATTGGCAATCATACTTTCAAGCATCCTAACGTAGCTGATACGTCTTTACTACGAACAAAAGTAGAACTTAATACGACGCAACGTCTGATCCAGGAAATAACTGGGCATTCTACAGTTTTGTTTAGGCCACCATACGAAGCGGATGCTAACCCGGATTCCTCAAATGAAATAGTGCCTATTTTACGGGCACAAAATATGAACTATACAATGGTAGCAGAAAAAGTGGATCCTGAGGACTGGGCAACACCATCAACTAATGAATTAGTAAAGCGTGCTCTTAATCCCGTTTATAAGGGAGAGGGAAATATTATTCTTCTCCATGATGCGGGAGGGAATCGTACCCATACGGTAGAGGCGTTGCCGATCATTATTAAAGAGCTTAAAAAGCATGGATATAGTTTTGTAACAATTTCAGATTTAATGAATAAAGAACGAGATGAAATTATGCCCCCAGTTTCTTCTGAGGGTGAGCAATATTTACTTTACAATAAAGCTGTCTTTTCAGGGGCGGGATACTTTAAACATATATTAACAACTATTTTTTATATTGCTATTGGATTAGGGATTTTTCGATTCTTATTCTTAATTTATTTTGCATGGAAGCAAAAAAGAAAAACGTTATCTCGCTCTATTAATTCGTCCTACCAACCTTTTGTTAGTGTTGTCATAGCAGCATATAATGAAGAAAAGGTGATAGCTAAGACAATTCGCTCAATTTTGGATAGTAAGTATGGAGAATTTGAAGTTATTGTTGTGGATGACGGATCGACAGATGGTACGTCAAAAGTAATGCAAGAAACATTTTATAAACACCCTAAAGTTCGTTTCATTCAGAAAGAAAACGGCGGGAAATCATCGGCAATGAACCTAGGGTTTCAACAATCTCGAGGAGAGATTATTGTCACTTTAGATGCGGATACTATTATTGCGCAAGACGCCATTTCTCTAATGATTAGACACTTTGAAGATCAGAATGTAGCAGCAGTTTCAGGTAATGTTAAAGTGGGGAATAGACGAAATTTGTTAACTACTTGGCAACATGTTGAGTATATTACAGGGTTTAATTTAGAACGTAGAGCTTTTGATGAGTTAAATTGTATTACAGTTGTTCCAGGAGCTATTGGGGCGTGGCGCAAGAAGAATGTAGTTGAATCTGGATATTTAAGCGAAGATACATTAGCAGAAGATACGGATCTTACTATTACATTTTTACGTCAAGGATATAAAATTGTATATGAAGAAAAGGCCTATGCTTTTACGGAATCACCTGAAGATGTGAAAAGTCTCATTAAACAGCGATATCGTTGGTCATATGGTACACTCCAATGTCTTTGGAAACATCGAAAAGCAGTGTTTCATACAAAACATAAAACGTTAGGATTTATTGCATTGCCTAACATGTGGTTATTCCAATATGTTCTGCAATTCATTGCTCCTTTTGCAGATATTTTAATGATTATGGGGCTGTTTGGTAGCAATCCGCTAAAAGTGTTAGGGTTTTATCTTGTATTCTTTTTATTAGACCTTTTTGCATCTCTGTTTGCATTTAAATTAGAGAAAGAGGACCCTAAACCGTTAGTGTGGTTAATTTTACAACGCTTTATTTATCGTCAATTTATGACTTATGTTGTCATTAAATCTATATTCTCATCTATTCGAGGCGTAGCGGTAGGATGGAATAAACTAAAGAGAATGGGGAGTGTTAAACATTCCACGGAACATAAGGAGGCATCATAAGAGAGCAGACTATCTGCTCTTTTTTTCATTGATTTTAGTTAGTTGAATGTAGAGTTGTAGCATAAAAACTGCTGCTTCTATAACGAGATTCCTATTCATCATTAATAGTGAGACATTATGTTAAGCTAATCTTTTAGTTTTGGATTAAAGTTTTTTTATATTTTTTTAAAATGACGGACACAAAAACGCATATACCTTCGAATTATATATATGGATAACATAAATATGTATATAAAAAGGGGAGAAATAAGATGAAAGAAAAAAAAGAAATGTTTCAAGAAATCGCTGAGGTGTTAAAGGTATTGGCGCATCCAGTTCGTCTATCTTTAGTAAAAATAATGCTTGCAAAAGGTCCTACTAATGTAACAACAATGTATGGGGATTTGGAAATGCCTCAAAGTACAATTAGTCAACATTTATCTAAACTAAAAGCTGCTAAAATGGTTACAGGTACTCGGAAAGGATTAGAAATTTATTATGAGGTAACTGACAATCGCACAAAATCAATATTAGCATGCTTAGTTTAAATGCTGACTTCTAGACGTCAAAATTAAGAAGAGGATAGGAAAGCAATTCTATGGAGAGAGTTTTTAAGGTTTTTACACAAGTGAAGATCTGAAGTAAAGTTCCTTAATAAATAAAATAGTTGTTTGAAAATATGGTATAAAATGGAATTTTTATACCATATTTTTTAATATCTGTAATAAAGGAAGAATGTTTTGGTTTCAATTTATACGCTATCTTTATAAATTTTGATTACCTTAAACGTTTGACAAACTAGCAATAGGTCTGGAGTCAAAGTAAGTCCACACAGGCTTAATTCCTAAGTGGAAAGATCAACATGCTCAATATGCAAAAAAATATAACTTAAATCCTCTGCATCCTAGATTTTGCAAAATTACTTGTTACCTTATTTATTAAAAAAATCAATTAAGGAACTATTTAGTGAAAATAAATTGTTCAGTTAAAGGTGCATTTTATAGAATGTAAGGAAAGGTCTCAATTTCAGTAGACACGTGGATTCGCATACTGATAGAATAAGCGAAAATATAATAAAGGTGGAATGGATTTGAGAAAAAGGTTAGGATGCTTACATGCCCATTATTCAAATATAGAATATATAGAAAAGGCACTTACCTCATTTAACATTGAATTAATCCATTTTGTTGACCCGGCATTAATGTATCAGGTTACATCCAATGAAAAATTTCAAGAATCAGATGCTCAATTTAAAGTTAAAGAGCAAATAGAATGGATTGCTCAATGTAATGTTGATGCTATCCTTATTACTTGTACAAATTATATTGCAATTTTACATGAAGACCAAGACTCAATATCAGTGCCAATTATTAAAATTGATGTACCTTTCTTTGATTACATATGCAATATACAGCAACCTCAGACAATTGTTTTTACAAATCCTGCAACTGTTGAAGGCACAGTAGAACGTCTTAAACATCATGCTAATAGCCTTCAAAAATCTTTAGATTTAGAGGTTGTTGTCATAAATAGTGTTTTTGAATTGATAATGAAAGGACTAAAAAAAGAATACAACCAAGAAGTTACAAAGTTCTTAAATCAAATCATTAAAGATGAAAAGAAATTTATCTCTGTTGCTCAATTATCTATGGTTGATGCATCTAAGCAAGTTGAGTATAAAACATCTAAGACTATTATTACTCCATTGAATACATTGGTATCTTACATTGTTAATAAATTAAAATTAGAGAAGAAAAATTAGTGGTAGAAGACAGAGGATTTGGAATTATGTATGGCTTTCTATCAATTTTCCTCGGGTTAGGTACTGTTATCTTACATAATGTTTGGACACTTAATTGGCAGGGACTCATTACACTTATTGCATGGCTCGCACTATTAAAAGGGATTTATGTAATTGCATATCCTGAACCATCCAAGAAAACCGATTTTGAAGTAAGAGTACTATCTACTCGTATAGTGCTTGCTATCCTTGGTGCTTTATCTTTATGGATGCTTTTCATACTTTATATGAAATAGAGACAAATATTTTTGATCATGGGAGTATATAGGTGAGGAGTTTTGGGTAGTCCTTTGGAACGAGATTTTATAGTTAACTGTAAATATAGTGTTTCTTCCCTTGTAGATATGTTTTTATAAATAGTGAGATGGGCAAAACGAAAAGAGTCCTAAATAAATAGGATTCTTTTCGTTTTATAAAAGTGAACTTATTTTGTATCACTAATACAATGGATGATTATTTTTCCGGACTATTCGCAGTTATCTATCTTGGTATACTCAATGGTGGCTATGTGACCATCCGGTCGAATCAAAACGGTATCTATATTTTTTAACTTGGAATCTTGTATTTCTCCTATTATCACCTTTATGTGTGAATCAATATTTATTTTATTTATCTTATCTATATAAGTAGGGTGTATTAATAAAATAAATTTACCATCCTGCATTAATTCAAAGAGTTTATAACTTTTCTTATTTAGAGAAGAAATAGTGAGGTTTGTACATCTTTTTCCTATCAATGGATGCCTTTCTGTATCGTGCATCGACGAATACATTATCCCTAAGCCACTTACTCTTTCAGATAAATCTTGATTTATCTCGGGGTATGTAAGTAGGTACGAAAATAAATCCCTCAATTCCATTCCTGCGTTTGAAAAGTTTATCATTAATTGTTCTTGCGCTTGTACTTCCTTGAAAAATTGTTTTCCCACAGCATGTCTTTCAATATGATAACTTTCTAATAGGCTTTCATATTTTTTTTGTTTTATTGCGAGTCCTAATTTCCAGCCTATATTAAAAGCATCTTGTAGACCTACATTCAAACCTTGTCCTCCAGCAGGGAAATGAATATGTGCTGCATCCCCTGCTAAGAATACACGCTTATGTTGATAAGTATTTGCTAGTTTGGTTGCATTGCCAAAACGAGAAAGCCATATTGTGCTCTTAATTTGAAGATGTTCACCTGTAATACTATAAATACTATCTATAAACTCTTTTTCTGTAACAGCAACATGAACAGGTATTGTCTGATTCTTAGGATCAACAATTGCAAAACGAAATACATCAGTTGTAATAGGTACCATCATTAATATCCCATTTATATTAGAAGTAGATAAAAATGGAGTATCTGGTATATCTTCTAAAATAACATCACCTAATATAGCAGTAGTTGTTGTGTTTGTTCCATTAAACGGTATATTTGATAACTCACGAACTATACTTCTTGCTCCATCAGCTCCTATTACATATGGAACTTCTATTTTATATATTGTTTCTCTTTGTTCTATTTCTAGTTGTACAAATGTTTCATATTGTTTTAAGTCTTTCACAGTATGCCCGCGTTTAATGACTACACCTAATTCTAATGCACGTTCTTCTAATATTCCTTCTGTAATAGATTGGGGAATAAAAAGTGTATACGGAAAATCAGTATTTAAATTTTTAAAGTTTAATCTTGTATCTAAGGCAGCAAAATGACTTGTATTTAATTTCTTTCCTCTAGCTAAAAATCGATCTGCAATACCTCTCATAGCCATCAATTCTAAGGAGCGGGGGTGTAGTGTGAGTGCTCTAGAATTTCGTACCCGGTCTAATCTTCTCTCTAAAACAACAACTTTTACGTCTTGGATAGCTAATTCACATGCTGCCATAAGTCCAACTGGACCACCACCAACTACCGCTACATCATAATAATTGTCCATATCATGCCCTCCATTTATTTAATTGTTTAAGAGCTAATGTGAAAAATTGTAAATAGATTTATAAATGTTATCTATTGTACATATATAATTATACTTCATTTTGGTTTCCGGGGAAACTAAAATGAAGTTCCTAGGAGAAGTTTACTTAGTAAGTGTGTAGTTAAAGCTATATAGCGTGTCTGCAGCTTCTTCTGCTTGTACTATTTTTGCTAAAAATGCTACTACTGTAGTTCCATATGGGAGTTGTAAAGGTCTTTCTGCTATTCGTAGTTTTAATGAAGTAGTAGTGGTTGTAACTCGACTTCAAATAATTCGCTTTCAATTTCATTAAGTGCATACATTGATACAGGATGTGGAGAGGTATTAGATAAGACTTGTGATGAAAGGAGTTCTCCTGATGAGGAGTAAAATGTAACAAACACTTGTGAAAATGGAGGGACCATAATGATTACACGGTCAGTTTTTTGTAACGTATTAACCAACTACAAAATAATATAGTTTTATAAAAATCAAAAAACAATAGATAAATATAAAGATATTATTATGGGTACTTTTCCAATAGTGAATTAAGCAAATTAATAAACTCTTTATTTTATTGTAAATAGTTTAAGAGCACACAAATATGCGTGCTCTTAGAATAGAAAGGTAGTTTTCTATGAGTAGGGAGTCCCCATACAATAAAATATGCTTGTCCAATTTAAATGTGAGAAGTTTTTTATAAAAATTCTATTTGGTAAGTCTATGTGAAAAATCACCTTGTACAGGAACTCTTTGCAAAGTATTTTGTCTGCAGTCATGATTATTAAAGTTGATGAGAGCTGTTATCCGAATAATAAAACCACATCTCAAATTGTTGACTATATGTCTAACAACTAGGATGCGGTTCAATGAATAAAAAGTGTCCGAATAAAATATAAGGTAAAAAGTATAGGATACTTTTGTTATAAAGAGTATTTGTAGATGAATGTTATTGTTTTTTACTTTTGAAAGATTTGGGCTTCTAAATTACGAGTTGTTGGAGTACCTCTAATATAAAATTTCAGTAGAAATATTGAACTACTAATATGAATGTAGAAGATTTAATAAAGACGGTAATGTTCTTTTAGTCATGTAATCTTTTCATTTGATGATCTTTTCCCCATTCACATAGTTCATCCATAATTTGCATTAAAGATTTCCCGTATTCGCTTATTGTGTACTCAACCTTTGGTGGTACTTCTTGATATACAGTACGATGGATAATCCTATCAGCTTCAAGTTGGCGAAGTTGTTGAGTTAGAACTTTTTGCGTAATGTTTGGGATTTCTCGTCGGATTTCGTTTGTTCGCATTTTTCCATCCATCAACACACATAAAATATGAACTTTCCATTTTCCGCCGATTACATCGAGTGTCGTTGCAATTGGGCAGTCTTCATTTTGATTCATATAACACCTCCACAGGTACTTTAAGGTTCCTATAGCACTTTAAAGTACGTACTTTTCAATTATATGTGACTCACTCATACTAATACGTAAAGGGTTGAATAATTTATAAAGGGGATGAAAAATGATGAAAACACTTGTAATTGTAGCACATCCTGATATTGAAAAATCAAAAATTAATAAAAGATGGATTGAAGAACTTGAGAAATATTCGGATGAAATTACGGTGCATGAATTGTATAAAGTGGCACCGAATTGGGAGTTTAATGTGGAAGAGGAACAAAAGCTGTTAGTAGAACATGACCGATATATATTTCAATTTCCTCTCTACTGGTACAGCTCACCACCTTTATTGAAAAAATGGTTCGATGATGTATTAACATATGGGTTTGCATACGGATCACAAGGAGATAAAGTGAAGGGAAAAGAATTTGGTGTAGCTATTTCTATAGGTGGATTAGAAAAAGACTATGAAAATAGTGGGATTACAATGGATGAGTTGACGAAACCATTCCAAGCTACATGCTTATATACAGGTATGGAATTTATACCTTCCTTTTATTTATATGGTGCAGAATATAAACTAAGTGATGAAGAGATTGATAAAAGTGCACCTGAATATGTGCAATATGTGATGAACAAGAAGTATTCTAATATATAATGAAAAATAGCCATTTACTTGTGAAGTAAATGGCTATTTTATATTCTTCTTATATTCACTAAGTGTAATCTTTAGTAAATTAATAGTTAATCTGGTAAAATAAAAAACCTAACATATATAAAGGGGAGTTTTACTTGAGAACGATGCAAAAATTATTACAAAAAAGAGCAATGCAATCACCAAATTTGGAAGCGCTTGTAGGCGGAGAGAAAAGGTATTCGTTTCAGCAGTATAATGAACGAGTAAATCAGCTTGCACATTATTTGTTACATAATGGTGTGCAAAGAGGAGACCGTATAGGAATACTATGCAAAAATAATCACCCGTTTCCAAGCGTTATGATGGCAAGTTTAAAAATTGGAGCGGTATGTATTCCGCTAAATCATCAGCTTACTGCTTATGAATTAGAAACGATTGTAAAAGAAGCGAAATTAAAAGTATTAGTTATTGATGAAGAATTTAGTGAAGTATTATTAAAGATTGATGCTGTTAAAGAAATCCCTTATGTAATTCAAACGACAAAAGAAGGCTTTGGTTCATTTGAATTAGAGTTGCAAAAACAGCCAACGTCAGAAACGAACGTAGAAGTTCATGAAGAAGACGATGCCATTTACTTATTTACTTCAGGAACGACTGGACAGGCGAAAGCATGTGTAATTGGACATAAAAACTTGCATCATTATTTTGCTGAAATTGCGGGCCAAAGAGAAATCCCAGCAGGTGAACGTTTTTTATCCGTGCATCCATTGTTCCATATGAGTGGCGTGCTTTCTATTTTAAATTGTATTTATCATGGCGTTACGATGATTTTCTTAGCTGATTCGAATCCTGCTATTATTTGGGATAAGATTGAAGAAGAGAAAATTACTACGATGCTTGCGTTCCCAGCTGTTTATAGTTACATGCTTGATGAGCTAAATAAAAAAGAACGTAACATTTCAACCTTTAAAGTAGCACAAAGCGGTGGTACAAAAGTGCCAGAAACACTCATTCAAAAATATATGGAAAAAGGAATATATATGGTGCAAGGCTATGGCAGTACAGAAGGTTGGGTTGTAACCTCATGGCATCCAATGATGGGAAAAGAAAAGATGTCTTCTGTAGGAAAAACACTGAAACATGTAGAGGTGAAAATTGTTCATCCAGAAACAGGTGATGAACTAACAACAAATGAAGTCGGAGAGATTCATGTAAGAAGTCCATACATGTTTAAAGGATATTGGAATAATGAAAAGGCGACAAAGAAGGTAGTGAAAGATAATTGGTTTAACATGGGTGATGCTGGCATGATAGATGACGACGGATTCCTACATATTATGGGAAGATATAAAGATGTTATCATACGCGGTGGTGACAATGTATATCCAGATCAAGTAGAAGATGTTATTCATGAACTACATGGTGTTTTAGAAGTTGCAGTAGTTGGAGTTCCAGATGACTTTTGGGGAGAAGTTCCAAGAGCTTACATTGTGAAGGATGGCGAAACAACATTAACAGAAGAAAGTATTACTCAGTATTGTAAGGAGAAATTAGCCAGTTACAAAATACCAGAAGTGGTATTCATAGAAGAATTACCGAAAAATGCTTTAGGAAAAGTGTTGAAGAGGGAATTACGAGATGTAGTTCTTATGAAATAGAAAATTATGAAACGATGGAGAACCCAGTTATGTATAAAGCATGACTGGGTTTTTATGTATCAAAAACATAATAATTTACTAGATTTTGTATTTTGTGTAAGAAAATAAAGAATATTCAATTAATAATTCGAGGGATGAAATTAAATGAAGCTACCGTTATTAGAAGTAGAGACGGATAGACTCATTATCCGTCCATTTCAAAAAGATGATTACGAAAGTTGGTTAGATGGATTTAATAAGAGACTGCCATCGCAGTATAAATATGACGATGGCTATCAAGTTCTGGTATCATCAACAAAAGCATGGTTCACGGAATGGATAAGAGGTTTTGATGAAGTAGCACATAGAGATGAGATGTATGTATTAGGCATTTTTCGTAAAGAAGACGGAGCTAATATTGGAAAGCTAGAGCTGATAAAAATTTTACGAATGGATTACCAATGGGCGATGATGGGGTATTCCATACATAATCAATACTGGAAAAATGGATATGGCATAGAAAGCGTGAAAGCTGCGTTATCGTTATTTTATAATAGTCTTCATTTTCATAGAATTGAATTACATATACATGTTGATAATGAGCCATCCGTTCGTCTTGCGGAACGATCAGGTTTTTCTTTTGAATGCGAGAGAGAGGCGTTTTCTTTAGAGAATGGTAAGTGGATGGATTTTCTTATTTATTATAAAAATAAAGAAATGAACAAATAAGGAGAAAAGAAAATGAAGACTATAAACGTATTTCATTACGACGCATTTACGAATAAACCAAATAAGGGAAATCCAGCAGGTATTGTATTAGAAGCAGATGGATTAACGGAAGAGAAAATGCAAATTATTGCTGAAAAAGTTGGATATAACGAAACAACTTTTGTTCTTTCTTCAGAAGTAGGAGATATAAGAATGCGTTATTTTACACCTGGTTTTGAAATGGATTTATGTGGTCATGGGACAGTAGGGACGATATATGCCTTGCGCGAAAAAGGTTTATTAGAAGAGAAAAGTAACCTTACGATTGAAACGAAGGCTCGGATTTTACCGATACAAATAGGTGTAAATAAAAATGGAGAAACCTTTATTAAAATGAGACAGGCAGCACCTCAGTTTAAAGAATTTACAGGTTCAAAAGAAAAATTAGCTCATAGTATTGGTTTAGAAATAAATGATTTAGATGTAAGTTTACCGATTGTATATGGAAGTACTGGTAATTGGACTGTAATTGTACCGATTAAAAATCTTAATGCATGCGAGAGAATGAAACCTAATAATGCTGCATTTCCATCAGTATTAAAAGAAATACCTAATGCTTCTATTCACCCAATTTGTCTAGAAACTTATGATGAACTAGCACAAATGCACGGCCGTCATTTTTCATCAGCTTACGCTGGGACGATTGAAGATCCAGTGACAGGAACAGCTTCAGGTGTAATGGGAGCGTATTATGCGGAGTATTTAGAGAAAGATTTTGAACATGAATTGGATTTAATCGTTGAGTAAGGACAGGAAATAAATAAAGATGGTCGTGTAACTGTTTATGTAACGAAAGAGATAGAAAACGAGAAGTTACAAATAGATATTGCTGGAACAGCGGTGTATGTGAAAGAGTTTGAAGTTTCAATATAAAGTGAAACTTTAATCAGTGGGGGTTTTACTGCCCGGTGAATAGCAAGATAAAAAAGAAAGCCCGGAATACATCCGGACTTTCATTATCTGTTCAATACTTCAATGTACGAAGCATTTCCGGTTGTTCTTAAAGCGGAGCGGAAATTATTATTTTCTAACGCCACAGCAACTTGTTGTAACTGCTGTGCATCATCATGATGGATAAGTAAGCTGTCAGCACCGCTTTCTTCTATATGAATGTGTTCGACATTTCCGATAGCATCATGTACAGCTTTTAAAAATTCAGGTTTCATGGTGTCCTCCTATATGTATGTAACGTTGTTATTTAGTATTTCCTTATTTTTGAAATATAAAAGTAAATGAAAGGAGAAATAAAATGAATATAACGCAGTTTAACGAACAGATAACATCATTATTTGAAGAGCATCTTCACAAATATGGCGATGATGAATATGGTTTTACTCATATAAGTAAAGATGAATTTCACAAAATCGGTTACACAACAAATCTGACATTAGAGACGATTGAAGAAGCGTATAAAAATGGAGTCGATATGATAGTTACACATCATGCGCCGTGGAGTTTTTTATTTGGTATGGAAAAGGCTTGTATTGAGAAATTGAAGCAATATGAAATGAATCATTTTTGGATTCATTTGCCGTTAGATTTTGTAAAGTTTGGCACGTGTACGTCGTTATTTAACGGAATTGGGATAGATACAATACTAGAATATTCCACGTATGAGGAAGAAGAACTACCGGGAATAGGAGAATATAAAGAAGCGATTCCTTTTTCAAACTTAGTTGGAAAACTGGAAGAAAAAATGGAAGAGAAAGTGAAGAGCTGGAGAAATCATGATAAACCAGTAAAACGGATTGCGATTTTAACCGGTGCAGGAAACAATACAAATTTAATTGAACGTGCATTAGAAAAAGGATGTGACACGTACATAACAGGTGAAAAAACATTATATACAGTGCAACATGCGAAATTTAAAGGGATTAATTTAATTGTAGGCAGTCATACTTTTACAGAAGTGTTTGGTGTAGAAAGTTTGGCTCATAAATTACAAGACAGAGACCCGGCAATAGAAATTATTAGAGTATATGAAGAGCATTTAGAGTGATGAAATCACATCACATTACCATAAATGGAATGAAATATATGATGGAATATTGAAGAAAGCCATTGTAATAAAATAAAATTGTTGTTTGCTATATTAGGATGGTTGGCAGGATTCCCCTCACGTTTGTCAAATAATAGTAAAGTTGTCTTTTAAATTAAGGGAATCTTCCGAATTAAAGGGTGAGAGAATGGAAATTTCAATAATCACTGCACAACTAATTAAGGAAAAAGTTATTTCACATTATCCAAATAGCGTAAAAGCATTAAACGGGGGAACGACAAGTACTGTATATTTGTTGGATGAACAATACGTTGTAAAGTTGAATGAATCGGATGTCATACGTGAAGCAGCTTATTTTCTTCAGTTTTATAAAAAGGACGAATTATTTCCAAAGCTTTTATATAAGGAACCTTTAAATCGCTATATTGTTTACTCATTCCTTGAGGGCACAACGTCTTGCAAACTAGGCCATAAACGGAGTGTTCTTTGTAAACTTGTAAAGGAAGTTATCAATAAGTATGAAGTGGCTACAGAGGTTGATGGCTGGGGATGGAAAGAAAATCTGCTTCAATCTTGGAGTGAATTTTTAACAACAAATGTGATAGAAGCTCATGAAAATGTAAGACGTTACATAAGTGAAGAAGAGTATAGAACGGTTCTTAATTTAGCAAATAGGGATGCTGGAATAAATCAGCCATTTTTATTGCATGGTGATCTTGGATTTCATAACTTTATATTTAAAGAGAATAAACTGCACGGTGTAATTGATCCTTTACCAGTGTTAGGAGATCCTATATACGATTTAATTTACGCGTTTTGTTCAACTCCGGAAAATTTAACAAAAGAAACAATTAATTATGCGATGAAACAGTGTGTATTTCATAAAAAAGACTGTGATTTATATGAAGAAATAGTCATAGGATTATATTTACGTATAGACACATGTTTAAGACACCACCCGAAAGATTTAGAAGATTATTTAATAGCTTGGCGTTATTGGATGGGTGAAATTAAGCCGGCTTTATAGCACAAATATTTTTGGGGGAGATAGTGAAATGAATGTTGCAGAAGCGAAAAAGGATTTAGCAATAAAAACGAAGAGAGGCTTACCGATTATATTAGCCGGCGTTTTATTTTGGATAGTTATGAGTATAACGGGATTTGTTCTTTCTGAAAAACAAGTGGTGTGGGTATATTTAATCGGTATGGGCTGTGTGTTTCCTTTTGGCTTAATGATAGCTGCTATATTGAAAATTGATATGTTTGCGAAAGGAAATCCGTTAGGGGTTTTGGCAGGCTTAATTGGTGGGATAAATGTATTGAATATTCCACTTGTATTACTTGCCTATTTTCAATTTCCAGAATGGTTACCTTTTGTAGTAGCGATGTTAATAGGTGTTCAGTTTATTCCGTACGTATGGATTTATGAAAGTAAAAGTTATGGTTTATTGTCAGTAGGGACTGTATTTGTAACGTCAGTTTGTGGGATTCTTTTTGCAGAAAAAGGATTTATTGTAATTCCATTATCGGTTACAGTTGTCTATTTACTTACTTTTATAAGTTTGTTAATTGAAAATAAAAAAGCAGATCATTATCAACAAAAGTCAGCTTAATAAAGAAATAGGGATAGGGGGAATTATTATGGAAAATTTCGTTTGTACAACGTGTGGTGTGCAGTATGCAGCGAGTGTAGAAGAACCGGTGAGTTGTCATATTTGTGATGAAGAGAGGCAATATGTTAACCAAAAAGGACAATCTTGGACGACACTAGAAAGCTTACAAACAGGTGATACATATAAAAATGAAATAATCGAAGAGGAAAATGGACTTTATAGTATTACGACAAAACCAGGATTTGCGATCGGTCAAACTGCATTTATAGTGAAAACAGAGTCATATCGTTTACTATGGGACTGTATTACGTATTTAGATGAAACGACAATTGAGAAGATAAAAGAGCTTGGTGGATTAGATGCAATTGCATTGTCTCATCCGCATTATTATTCAACGCAGGTAGAATGGGCGGAGACATTTGATGTACCAATTTATATACATGAAGATGATAAAGAGTGGGTAATGCGCCCGAGTAGTCGTATTATTTACTGGTCTGGAGAGTCATTACAATTAGCTGATGGATTAGTCATTCATCGTTTAGGGGGACATTTTAAAGGTGGATCTGTCTTACATTGGGAAGAAGGTAATGATGGAAAAGGGATTTTGTTAACAGGTGATATTATTCAAGTTGTAGCGGATGAAAGGTGGGTAAGCTTCATGTACAGCTATCCAAACTTAATTCCACTACCAGCGAGAAAAGTGGAAGAAATGGT
Organism: Bacillus sp. CH_48; assembly: GCF_038008465.1. Taxonomy (NCBI): domain Bacteria; kingdom Bacillati; phylum Bacillota; class Bacilli; order Caryophanales; family Bacillaceae; genus Bacillus; species Bacillus sp. CH_48. The sequence goes on from NZ_JBBOZF010000001.1 coordinate 3,587,081, forward strand.
GAATCGAGTGAAGCCGTTACAGTTTAATCGTTTATACAACGCTTTTCATCGAGTAGTAAAAGAAAATGCAAATGAGGCAGTTGAACGTTCTGCTGAAAGATATATAAAAGCAATAGAAGGAAAGTTGTTTCATACGTAAAAGGAGAATAGCTTAATGAAAACGTTAGTATGCTTTGGAGATAGTATTACAGCTGATGAAACATTTTTTAATGGAATGCCGAGATTAACACCACGTTTGCAAGAGGTGTTTCCGAACTGGAAAATAGTGAATGCAGGTATTCCAGGTGATAATACATTTGATGCGTTAAATAGAATTGAAGAAGATGTAATATCATATAAACCAGATTTCGTAACAGTTTTTCTTGGTACGAATGATGCAGTCCCTTTTTCTCAAGTGTCATTACAAGCATATAAAGAAAACTTAGAGAAGATTGTGAACCAAATTTCATCAAATAAAGTACTACTGATTAGTCCTGCACCAGTTGATGAAGAAAGACAGCATAACAGAACAAATAGAGTACTTGGTCAGTATGCAGACGTGGTGGAGGAAGTGGCGAGGGAAACAGGAAGTTATTTTCTAAACGTATTCGCTGAAATGATTCAAGAACGGGATTATAAAAGATTTGTAGAAAATGATGAAAAAGATGGATTACACTTTGGACCAGAAGGTTATGAGTATGTAGCGAAGTTAATTGGTGAAAAGTTAAAAGGGATTTTATAAGGAGCAAAGCACTTAGTGTTTTGCTTTTTCTTATTTCTTTCGCAGTCCATAAACTTATTGATTGCTGTAATTTGGACAAACGTTTTGCATTTGTATGTGCGTAAAAGGCTAGTACTGTTTTAAAGTAATATAAATTTATTTTTTAAAATTTATATTTCGTAGTTGAAAATCAACAAAGGTGTAACTATAATAGTTACAGTAAGTTCGTTGTTTTGAAATGTACACATTGAATTACAAGAATGAAGGGAGTTTTTATGTAAATCAAAAAGTTATAAAAATCTATTAATTTTTATAATGAGATAAAATGTTTTTTTGTTCGTACAAATTATTAAATATGTTATTTCTAATAGAAAACTAGAGGTGGAAAAATGAAAAATTTTAAGGGTATGTTGATATCATCACTTGCAATTACATCTTTTGCTGGGGTAGGTACGACATTTGTAACAAATACAGTACATGCTGCTAATAACGATTCTAGTAAAATACAAGTTCGTTCTAATAAGAGTATAAACACAACAACTGGCTCGAGAGGGCCTGTATTATCAGTCAATCCTTATGATGAACCTAGATTTTCGAGACAGGGATATCTTGAAGAGGCACCTTTAGGAATTAATGCTCCTTATGCTTGGGGAATTAAAGGAGGAAATGGTCAGGGAGCAACTTTTGTAGATTTGGAAGAAGGCTGGTTATTAAATCATGAAGATTTAGTCGGTCAAAATATTGAATTTATGTCTGGAAAAATGAGTAATGATCTTTCTCACGGTACTTCAGTTCTAGGTGTTGTTTCTGCAGCTGATAATGGAATTGGGAACATTGGGATTGCACCAAAAGCAAAGGCAAAAGTAATTTCAGTGATCCGAGATAATGGGAGAATCGATGTAAGAGATGCTATTTTAAGTGCCGTAGATTCTTTACAGGCTGGAGATGTTTTATTAATTGAAGAATCCTTTAAATATGATGGATATGGAGATGACCCTTTACCAGTCGAAGTGTATCCTAGTATATTTAACGCAATTCGCAAAGGTACAGATAAAGGCATTATTATTGTAGAAGCAGCTGGTAATGGTGGGATTGATTTAGATGAATTTAAAGACCGTAATGGTAAACAGATTTTAAATCGAAATAGTCCAGACTTTAAAGATTCAGGATCTATTATAGTTGGAGCATCTACTGCAAGAGTTCCTCATAAACGTTTAGCTTTCTCTAACTATGGTAGTAGAATTGATGTATATGGTTGGGGAGAATATGTTGATACATTAGATACATATCAAAATCAAAATAGTAAAGGACAAAAAGTTACAGATCAGAACATAATTAATCGTTATACTTCTAATTTCCGTGGTACTTCTAGCGCTTCGCCTATAATTGCTGGGGCTGCTGTATCGATTCAAGGGATTGCTAAAGAACATTTAGGTAAGGCATATACACCAAAAGAATTGAGAGCAATTTTAAGTAATCCTAATACAGGCACAAAGTCTAATAACCCATCATCTGATAAAATAGGGGTTTTACCAGATTTAAAAGCGATTTTGTCTAACCTTGGATTTCATAGTGATTTGACTACCAATGATCCTATGGTATTTCCAGATAACGTAGAAAAAAATGAAGGAAAAGAAAATTCAACTTTCGTATTTCCAGGTGAAGAAACAAAAAGAACAGGTGATAAAAATTCAACTGTAACCTTCCCAGAAGAAGATTTAAAACAGGAGGAAAAAGAAGAGGGATTAATTGTTTTTCCTGATTAATAAAAAAATACTACCTTCCATTTGGAGGTAGTATTTTTTATTTCTTGTCAATAACAAGCAGGCATGAAATTTGTATTTGTTTATCTTTCATAATGAACTTAACCACAAAATCGAATATTTGACTGTTAATTTACTTTTTCGTCTCAATCAATTATATGAATTAATCTAGAAATGCTTGCTGCAATGCTTTCAGTCCATCACTGTAAATGCCATGAAACAGATTAATTGCCTCTTCATCACTAACTTCAACAGGAGTGAACGTACCAGACCACTCTACTAACGATGTGTTACTTTCAGTACCTTCTTTAACCTGGATTGTAGATAAATAATTAGTGACTGGGAACGGTGCATTCATGATTGAATACGTGTAGTAGCGCTCTTTATCATTGAATACTTCTAATCGTTCTATAATTGTATCGCCATCTGGATTAGCTAGATGACGTACACGACCGCCTTCAGTTAATTTACTGCTAGGTATATAAGGTAACCAGTCTGGAAGGGAGTTGAAACCTCCGATTAATTGCCATACTTGTTCCGGTGAAGAAAAAATTTCCATAGATGTAGTAGTATGTGCCATATTCATTACGCTCCTTTTCATCCCGGTATTTACGGGTAAATAATCAGTGGGGGATGCTCCCACTGATTAAAGTTTCATTATTATTTTACGTTGATTGGTAGTGGTGCATTAGGTGCTACTAGTTTTTGTTCGCGCATTTCTTCCCAGAATGCTGCTGGAATTACTGTATTTAAGGCGTTTTGGTCTTCTACAATTCGTTCCGGTTTACTTGCACCAGGAACAACGGCAGCAACTGCTGGATTTGCTAGTGAAAATTGTAATGCAGCAGCTTTGATGCTGATGTCGTGACGATCTGCAAGAGCTTTGATTTTCTCAACCTTTGCAATAATTTCTGGCGATGCTTTTTGATATTCGAAGTGAGCGCCTCCAGCAAGAATACCTGAGCTATATGGGCCACCAACAACAATATCCATATTATGCTTTACAGCTGCAGGCATTACTCGTTGCAATGCACGTTCGTGGTCTAATAATGAATAGCGACCAGCTAGTAAGGATATATTTGGTTTCGCTTCTTCTAAATCAAGCATAAGTTCAATTGATTCTACTTTGTTTACTCCAAGCCCCCAGCCCTTAATAACTCCTTCTTCACGTAAACGTGTTAGCGCACGGAATGCTCCTGTTCGAGCTGTTTCAAATTGTGAAATCCACTCATCACCATAAAAGTCTTGTGCTAAATCATGAATGAAAACAAAGTCTAGACGATCTGTTTTTAAACGTTTCAAACTTTGCTCGATAGAACGAAGTGTTGCATCTGCGCTATAGTCATTGATCATTTTATTTTTGCGACCAAATTCGAAAAGTCCGCCTTTTTCACCTAAATCACGTGCAGATGGATCTTCTAGTTCATCTGAAATCGTTCGACCTACTTTGGTGCTTAAAAAGTAATCATCACGATTTCTTTTTGACAGTGCTTCACCAAGACGGATTTCCGCTAATCCAGATCCATAAAGTGGAGCTGTATCAAAGTAACGAACGCCATTCTCCCAAGCAGCATCCACTGTAGCGATTGCTTCTTCCTCTGGGATATTACGGTACATATTTCCTAGTGGTGCTGTACCAAACCCGATTTTTTCTTTTAGTAATTTACTCATTATAGATATCCTCCTAAAATATATTTGAAAATTATTTATTCATTGTGAATGGATGTGAAAATGAAAACATGTCATTTCATCGTCTGACAAAATGTATGATAAAAATACTCACTTTAAAGTACAGGTAATTTCTAATACTTCATGACTTACTCAACTCTTACAAATGCTATTATGAAATGTATTTTACATAATGAAAAGTACGTACTTTAAAGTGATATAGATACTAAAAAGTAATACAGGTACTTTTTGGTGCCGTACTACTCATCTGCTGTTTACGTATGCTATTATGAAACATGTTTAACACAATAAAAAGTACGTACTTTAAGGTGCTATAGATACTTAAAAGTAATATTTAAATATTTTAGCTTATTTGTCTTATAAAATTATTAAAGGAGATTTTTATATGAAAACATACAATATTCCTGTAGAGGCAACTTTAGAGGTTATCGGTGGAAAGTAGAAAGTAGTTATCCTTTGTCATTTAAAGAAAGACAAAAAGAGAACGTGCGAGTTAAAACAATTAATGTCTGGTATTACACAAATATAGTAAAGAAGTAGGGATGAAAATCGAAATGGTTTCTATCCCTACTTTTTCATTTTATATACAAATTAAGAACTAAAACTATATACTTTCAAAAAGTAAACTATATAATAAATGTAGAAACGAAAATTTATGAGCAAGGAAGTTGAAAAATATGACATTAACAATGGGCTTTATTGGATTTGGAAAGTCAGCTAACCGCTATCACTTACCTTATGTAAACACACGTAATAATATAAAAATAAAAACGATTTTTGTACGTCAAATAAATGAAAAATTAGCGGCTCCATATAAGGAAAAAGGTGTTTACTTCACTACTGATTTGGACGAATTGTTGAATGACAAGGAAATTCAAGTCGTGACGATCTGTACGCCAGCACATACGCATTATGAATTAGCAAAAAAAGTTATACTAGCTGGAAAATCAGTTATCGTTGAAAAACCATTTTGCGATACAGTGGAACATGCGAAAGAATTATTAGCTTTAGGACGAGAAAAAGGTGTAGTAGTTATGCCTTATCAAAACCGCCGTTTTGATGGTGATTTTTTAGCTGTGAAGCAAGTAATTGAACAAGGGTTCCTTGGTGATATTATTGAGATTGAATCACATATTGATTATTTCCGTCCTGGTTCAATCACTCATGAAGCTCCAAAAGAAGAAGGTTCATTTTACAGTTTAGGTATTCATACGATGGACCGTATGATTTCACTATTCGGCCGTCCAGATACGGTGACATACGATATTCGTAATAATGAAATGGAAGGTGCGGTTGATAACTATTTCGATGTTGGTTTACATTACGGAAATCAGTTGAAGATTAAGCTGAAAACGAACCATGTCGTAGCAAAAGATTATCCACGCTTTATCGTTCATGGAACAAATGGATCATTTATTAAATATGGTGAAGATCAGCAGGAAAATGATTTGAAAGCGGGTGTTATGCCTGAGAGTGTAGGGTTTGGTGAAGATTCACCGATGTACTATGGAGTTGCTAAGTATCGTAATGCAAATGGTGACTGGATTGAAAAACAAATTAAAACGCCACTTGGTGATTACGGTCGTTTCTATGATGCCGCGTATGAAACAATTATAAATGGTGCACCAAAACTTGTGAAAGACGAAGAAGCGGTAACGAATATTGAAATCTTAGAAAATGGATTTGCTTCCCCATCACCTTCAGTTTACAAACTTGAGGCTTTACATTTGAATGAATAGAAGAGAGTTTGCAGTATAAAGGAGGTATGGAAATGGCAAGCGGATCAACACAAGTAAAATACCTCGGCATTTATCAAAAGATTAAACAGCAAATTTTAGACGGTGAATATAAAATCAACGAAAAAATTCCGAGTAGCCCCGTCCTTGCTGAAGAATTTGGTGTTTCAGCCCTTACTATTAAGAAAGCGCTGGATCTATTAGTTAGAGACGGCTACATTATCCGCCGGCGCGGAAGTGGAACAGTGGTGCAAGATTGGCGTCAACAGGAAAAGGCACGAATGATTCAAACTTTAACGGGTACGAAAGCTGTATACGGCAGTGAGGTAGAAAGTCAAATTATCGAGTTTGCGATTGTTGGGGCTGATGAAGTAGTTGCTGAGAAATTGGGAGTTTCAATCGGTGATTTCGTCTATAAAATCATTCGCCTCCGCATCATTCACAGCATTCCGACGATTATGGAGCATACATGGATGCCAATTTCGGTTATCCCAGGTGTTGAGGCTTCTGTTTTAGAGGAGTCGATATACTCACATATTCAAAATAAACTTGGTCTTGAAGTAGGGACATCTGTTGTCAGGGTTAAAGGAATTCGCCCAGATGATAGGGAAAAGCAGTTTATGAACTTAACAAATCAGGATTTCCTAATGCGAGTTGAACAAGTAGCTTATTTAACGGATGGACGAACTTTTGAATATTCTTATGCAGATCATCTACCCGAAACCTTTGAGTTTGAAACAGTCATTACTGCAAAAAATTATAAAGAGACATAAAAACCGGTTGAGGCAAGTATTGTCTCAACCTATTTTTATGTCTTCTACAGTTATTATTCATCTGCTGTAATCAGCATGGATGTGTTCCCGGTTTTTTCAAGATGAACTTCTCCCCAGGAACAGAGGGAATCAAGTATAGCTCCTAAAGACGAACCGTAATCCGTTAAAGAGTACTCTACTTTTGGTGGTACTTGGTCATATACTTTCCTTTGAATTACACCATCTTCTTCTAGTTCCCGTAATTGTTGGGTTAACATTTTTTGCGTAATACCAGGCATTAAACGTTTTAATTCACTCGTTCTTTTTGTTCCTTTTTTTAAATGACAAAGGATAACAACCTTCCACTTTCCACCAATAACTTCTAAAGTCGCTTCTACAGGAATATTGTATGTCTTCATAAAAAAACTCCTTTGATGAATTTAGATTACAGTTGTGAGCCTACATCCGTTGCAATACTAAAATTATTTCTTTTTAGTACCTATAACACTTTAAAGTGCGTACTATTTATTGTGCTAAATATCGGTCATAATAACCGATGTAAGAGAGAAATAAGCAGAATGGCACTTGAAAATGCATATGTTACTTTTTAGTACCTATAACACTTTAAAGTACGTACTTTTTATTAGGATGAATATAATCCATAATAGCACTTGTAAGCAAGAAATGCGTGAAATGTGCTTTGAAGGAGCCATCATGCTATGGGGAATTTTACATGAGAATAATTTGTTGTGTTATTAAAATTAATCCAAGACTTAACAGTTGATTAATTGAACTGTAAAGTTTAAAATTACAGTAAGATTTTTAAAAGTGAGTTGTTAACGTCTGTAAAATGTAGCATGAATAATAGCGATAAATGAAACATTGCTGAATAATTAACATTATGTGAATTTGATTCTAAACTGTAATTTTTTTTAATACATTTCAATAAGCGATATTTAAAATGTACGTTTAATAATATTAAAGGAGAGAGTTAAATATGGTAATTCTATATACAACAGCAAGCTGTGCTTCATGCCGAAAAGCGAAAGCATGGCTTGAAGAGCATCAAATTGATTATATTGAAAAAAACATCGTATCAAATTCTATGACAGTTGATGAGCTTAAATCGATTCTTCGTTTAACTGAAGAGGGGGCTACTGAAATTATTTCAACTAGATCGAAAACTTTTCAGGACTTAAATACAAATATTGATGAGCTCTCGCTAAATGAATTTTATACATTAATAATTGAGCATCCATTAATGTTGCGTCGCCCGATTATGCTGGACGAAAAAAGATTGCAAATTGGTTTTAACGAAGAAGAAATTCGTAAATTTTTACCACGTAGCGTCCGAACATTTTTAAACATTGAACTGCAAAAGCTGGCTAATTAATAAGTAATATTTTTTAGGGGAAGTGGTATAAAAGGAGGAAGCAGAAAATGATAGAAGTATGTGTTACAGTCAATTATAACGATAGAAATTATCAAACAAATGTTATTGTAAGTAAAGATACGATATGGACAAAAATTAAACAATTGGCAGAAGAACAAGTGAAGAAACAATGGAGTCTTTAATGTATTTTTAACTTAAAAAGCTAAAGTGAGTTATGGAATCTATTTCTTTATGCTAAGAGTGGTTCTTATTATATTTTAACGTCTGGCTAACCTATCTGTAATATTTATCCTTTCCGGCAAGAAGACCCCATCTGATTTGGGTTACGGTTGAAACCCAACAATTCAGGTGGAGATGAATTGCCGTCAGAAGATAGGCTGAACGCTTTTGTTTCTTTTGTCTTACGATATAATCTGCCCTAGGTAAGGAGGGGATATATCGTAGGACAACTAAATTAGATAAGGATAATCATAATCATTTGGATACTTGGACCAAAAGGAATTACGATGAAGACCATGTTCACATTTTGTTCCGTTCTAAATATTGATTTGTCAAAAGTAATTAACAGTTACAAAAATATTTCTTTCCTAAGAAAAAACACGATTTTAGGAAAGAAATAATTGTAATAAACTCTCTGAGAAAGGTGGTGAAAACAATGGCTAGAAAGAAAGCAGTGAAAGTATTACGGAAACAAAAGAAAAGAGAAACCATGCAACGATTCACGCAGAAACAGAATATCGGACGAGCTTGCCTCACAGCTAAAGAATTTCGTTTACTGCAGCGCATGTCGCATAGTTCAAAAGCGTTGCGAAATGTTGGGCTATACACGATGAAACAAAGTTACTTGAACAATAACAGGATGGCTACTGTAAAAGAAGTGGACACTGCTATGCAAGCCGATACGAACTACTCGGGCGTTCAATCAAACTCTGTTCAAGCGATTCGTAGAGCCGTATTTACAGAAGTAAAAAGCTTTTTTAAAGCGTTGGAACAGTGGAAGAAACATCCTGAGAAGTTCACAGGTCGTCCGAAGTTTCCAAATTATTCTCGTTCCACGGACAAACGAATTATTGAAATCTATCAAGTGCCAAAAGTGGATGAGAACGGATATTGGATCATTCCGATGAATGTGGCATTCAGGAAAAAATTCGGTTCCATTAAAATACGTATGCCTAAAAACTTGAGAAATAAAAAAATCTCCTACATTGAGATTATACCGAAGCAAAAAGGTCGGTTCTTTGAGGTGCATTACACATATGAGATGCACGTTTCTCAAATGAAGAAACCACCCACGACCACGAGTAACGCTTTGAGTTGCGATTTAGGTGTAGATAGATTAGTAAGTTGTGTGACAAATACAGGTGATGCATTTTTAATTGATGGGAAAAAATTAAAATCCATTAACCAGTACTTCAACAAAATGATACGTAATCTAGGGCGGAAAAATATGGACAATGGAATTTCAAAACGTATTGTAACGAATCAAATGGCTGTACTTTGGCACAAACGAGAACGACAAATAAATGGTTACATTTCACAAACTGTAGGCCTGTTGTTCAAAAAAGTGAGAGCATGTAACGTAGATACAATTGTCGTAGGGTATAACGCTGGTTGGAAACAAAAATCTGATATGGGGAAAAAGAATAATCAAACATTTGTTCAAATCCCATTTCACAAACTGATGGCAGCAATTGAGAATAAATGTATAAAAGAAGGCATCCGATTTGTAAAACAAGAAGAAAGCTATACTTCAAAAGCTAGTTTTCTGGATAAAGATCCGGTTCCAGTTTGGTCTAAGGATGGTAAAACTCATTATTGCTTTAGTGGCAAACGAATCACGCGTGGTCTGTACCAAAGTAAAGCAGGAACATGTATCCATGCTGATATTAATGGTGCGCTGAATACATTGAAAAAATCAAAAGTTGTAGAATTAGATGGCAATCTCAAGGTAAAAACGCCGATTCTATTAGAAGTGCAAAAACGTAAGGCTGTTGCTTCGCGCATAGCTTAGTGGGTGTGTCAACCATCCATGTGTACTCGACTTGTCGGGGCTTGTAGCACACGCCGGATTCATCTGAGTGGTGGCTTCTTCTATAAGGGAGAACTGCTCTTTTTCGAAAGGGTGGTGGAAGTGGGAAAACAATCATTCGTTGTCAGTACCAACCAAAAACATACTTGGGGTGTTACCATAAGGTGGCATGAACGCTAGAGCGTCAACTGTCTAGTAATAGACAGAAAAGACCTAGCATTCAAACTCAAGCCCCACTGAAAGGCTTTATCTCAGTAGGGGTAGTTGACGGCTACAGTATGTTAATATATGAGAAACAATATTTTTGATTGTAGGAGGAAAACAATGAACAGCGACTTTACCTTGGCCATACACAGTTTAACTTATTTAGCTTTACAGCCAGACCGGATGTCAACAAGTAATGCTATTTCAGAAAGTGCAGGTGTTCACCCAGTACGCATTCGCAAAGTACTAAGTTTGTTAAAAAAACATAAGTTTATACAATCGAAAGAGGGGACTGGTGGCGGTTTTATTTTCGCTCGCGATTTAGATGAAATTAATCTTTGGCATATTTATCAGATAACCTCTGAAGGTGCTTTGCAGCCGAAGTGTCCAGAATCAAACAATCAGTGTGTTGTAGGTTCGAACATGCGAAAAGTTCTTTTCGCTATTTTCTTAGGTGCTGAAGAGCATCTAGGTGAATACTTAAAGAATTATACAATGAAAGAAGTTGTTGAACTTATCAATCAAGAGCGTTAAGCGGCTTAATTATTATATAGCCGTGAGTTCTTAATACTTAAATGTAATGAAAAATATTACAGTATAATTTGTTTTTATATCTTTTTTATCGTCACAAAAAATATTTATAAGAAGGTGAAACGGTATGATGTCAAATAATAATCATGTTTTAAAAGTAGGAGATTGGGTTCGTGGAATATCAAATGAAGGTGAATTAATAGTTGGTTATATTGTATCACTTGATGATGTAGAGGATATAGTTACAGTTAGTATTGTGAAACGTGACGGCAAGTACACAATAAACGAAGCGATTTTACTCTTTAGTAAACACGTTAACAAACTTCCTGAATCAAAGGTAATAAATAAGGAACAAATCCTTTATCTTATAGATCTTGCATTATTAACAGGGGATGAAGAATGGTTTATCGAGCTTTCTTCAAAATTAAACTCGATAAAAGAGCTAGTTAATGAGGGATTTTAAAATTTAAACTTTTGAGGATGCACACAATCCGCCTTATGGAGAGGACATAATTACTTTTCGCATCAAAGGAAATGATGTAAAAACGATTCATTACAAACATAGAGATATCCCTGAAGAAGAGCCGAACAAACTACAATTAAGATGATATTGAAGTGATTTGTTTGTGTATTCCTGATAACGATAATTATGTAAATGAGCTGTCCATATGGGGCAGCTTTTTTGTTTTTTGCTCAGTGTAGCTTTTTAAATTGTATATGAATTCAATATTAATAATATATATCCTAAAATTTGTTTTTTTGTATTTTGGGATTTTTTTCTTTTTACCTACATTAATTATTTATTAGAATATCTTTTATGTTTAAAATAAAATTTTTTGATAAAAGGAGATATAAGTATCTTTATAATAAGTCACCTAGAAAAACAATGTATTATTGTATTTTTTACTAACTAATTCAGCTTTAAGCGATAAAAACAATGGCTACATGCTAACTGTAAAATATTATCCATGTAAAATTATTCCGCTTTAATATTTCTGAAAATATAAAAATATTAATTTTATAAATATACACGTTATAATGAGGGCGTCGAGAGAAATTTTATTATCTCTGGAGAAAATATAAAAAATGCGATTATTAGTAAGAAAGGTGTGTGATTAGAGGCGAAATGTATGTAATGTGCTTCAGTGGCTTGTGTAAGCAATATCATCAGTGCTACCGAAGTTATGAAGGTAATGTATAGAATTGAGAAAGAAATGCCTCGCAAATGAAGAGAGGCCGGTTTAGCTAAAATTACTGTTAAAAGTAAAAAAAGAGAAACCATTAAAGTAATACACTGTTATTAGAAATGTTGCAACGTATTTATGAAGTCTATTCTATATTGTTCTCTTAAGAGGTCTTTATATAAAGAGCGGATATTACGAGTAAACTTTTTTGTGAACGCTAACAATTATATTAGGACGCTAACTAGCGAATGTTTCAATTTGGATTCATTATGATGAAGGACATACAAAGTGGGGCAACTTGTAAGGAATTCATTTTCCGAAAAGGGAATATTTGTTAGGTGTAAAGAGAGATGTAGGAATAGATACAAGGGGGAGTTATTATATGAACGGGAATACTGCAAAGAAAATAGAAGTTCAAGCTGAAAATACCGCACTAAAAAATGAGCAATATGCAGATCCGAAAAAGTGGCATAAGCAGGATACTACATGGGCACTCAGTCTATTTGGAACTGCAATTGGAGCAGGGGTGCTCTTTTTACCGATTAATGCAGGTTCAGGTGGTTTATTATCTTTACTACTAATTACATTACTTGCATATCCAGTTATGTACTACTCACATAGGGCGCTTGCTAAAATGATATACGCTTCTAATTCTGCTGATGAGGGGATCACAGGTACAATTAGAGAGTATTTCGGAAATAAAGCGAGTATCATTTTTAACATCGTATATTTCAGTTCAATTTATACAATCGTACTAATGTATTCGGTTGCGCTTACAAATACTGCAAGTAGTTTTATCGTGCATCAATTGCACATGCCAGAGCCTCCAAGGGCTATTTTATCACTTGTATTAGTTCTTGGTCTTATCGCTATACTGAATTTTGGTCAAGATATCACTGTAAAGATCATGAGTATGCTAGTGTATCCTTTCATAGCTTCTCTACTGTTTATCGCAATATCTTTAATTCCACAGTGGAATACGTCAATGCTTAGCTTTTCAGCTGTTTCTACTGCTTCAACAGGAACAGGATATTTGGGAACGATACTGTTGATTCTACCAATCATCGTATTCTCATTTAATCATTCACCTATGATTTCATCATTTGTTGTGAAACAGAGAGCTACGTATGGAATCGAAGCCACTGATGCTAAATGTGCGCAAATACAAAAGGTTTGTTATATCATGACATTCGTTGTAGTTATGTTCTTCGTTTGGAGTAGTGCACTGAGCTTAACTCCAGAGGATTTAAAAATGGCAAAAGAGCAAAACTTATCAATCCTTTCATATCTTGCGAATGAACTTAATTCACCTGTAATCACGATTGCAGCTCCAATTATTGCTTTTGTGGCTATTACAAAGTCTTTCCTTGGCCATTATATCGGAGCATTTGAAGTAATGCGTGACATGATTATTAAGTTCGGTAAATCACGTGGAAAAGATATTGAAGAAAAAACAATTAAGACAATCGTCCTTACTTTTGTTGTATTATCATGTTGGTTTGTTGCTTATACAAATCCAAGTATTCTTGGACTTATTGATTCTCTAAGCGGTCCTTTAGTTGCTGCTATCTTATGTCTATTACCGATGTATGCGATTCAAAAAGTGCCAGTACTAGCTAAATACAAAGGGAAAATGAGCAACGTATTTGTTATTATTGTAGGTGTACTTACTGTCTTAGCAAGTATTAAGTCATTATTCTAATTCACTATTATTGGTATTAGTGTAAAAATAGTTAACATGAAAAACTTTTTGGACAAACTTCTCACATTGGAGAGTTTGTCCTTTTTTAGTCATTCTATCAACTTGCCGACAAACAAGCCACCTTCCAGGCAGAAGGTGGCTTGTTTCGGTATTAATTTATTTTAACTATTCATGTCTGAATGGCCCTTTTGGAGCAATTAGCTCTAAATTAGTACCATCTGGATCGGGGAAGTAGGCAACTCCTGTACCAAATCCAGATTTCTAGCCGTCTTCTTGAAAGATAATTGGTTCGTCATATGGTGCTATCCTATGCCCATCAAGCTAACAAAATGGATTGCCTCTGAAACAAAAAATGATTTTTATTACTATAAAAAACGTAAAGTATCTGTTTTTAGAAAAAATTAATTTTTATAAATTGATGGAGATATAACTCAATTCTTTTATATATTTAGTTAAATATGATTGTCAGAATGAACTTAAAGTAATTATGATTTCTAGAAATACGAACTGATGTTTTGAATTGGTTTAAAGTTGCTGGAACAAAATAAAACCAATTGAGCAAAAAAACTTGCAAAAATAAAAAGAGAGATGTATATTAATTGATGTATCAATAATTGATACATCAATTAATATTTTGACAAGAAAGAAAAGGAACATTTTATGAAGGAAATGTTCGTAAATATCAGTGGAGAAGAACGCAAAATACTTATTCATGTTCTATTACAGATACAAAAAAATGTAGAGAATATTAAAGAATAGAGAGTGTAGGGGGCAGAATAGTGTGGAAATAATCGCAGCTATTTTAGTCGGGATCGTAGCATTAGAACATTTGTTTATCATGATCCTTGAAATGTTTTTTATTGATTCAAAAGTAGCGAAACGTGCTTTCAAATTACCGAAGCATTTAGAAGGAGATCGAAACGTAGCCATTATGTTTGCAAACCAAGGTTTATATAATGGATTTTTAGCGGCTGGTCTCATTTGGGGACTTGTACTTGGGCTCAATCCAATTGGTTATATGGTCCAATTATTTTTCGTGATTTGTGTGGTGATAGCAGCTATTTTCGGAGGTTTCACATCTAATAAATCAATTATTGTGAAACAAGGACTTCCAGCTGTTTTAGCACTAGTTGCTCTTTTATGTATGATATAGAATCAAAGTTTCTCAATAAAAGAACTCATTTTTGAAAAAATACGCTATTCTTTCTTTAGAATTATAGGAAAGGATAGCGTTTTTGTATGTCTATTTCTATATGTAGTGAATTACAACTATTCCTTCAAGGGATTCAACTGCTTTTCAGCTTTTGGATATATTTTCATCCATCTTTGTTTCCTCCTATTGTTGGATAGTGTAATAATTGATAAAAATTTTGATGAAATTGGATTATAATGATTGATCAAAAAAGCTAGTGATTAAAAATATTATTCTTTAGTACATACATTTTTAAGATGTTAAATATATTTCATAATAGTCTCTGTAAGATAAGGGTAACTAGAATAGTACTTTTTATAACTTTGAATATCATTCATAATAGCACCAGTAAGAAGAAAACAAGCTTTACGGTACTAGTCACCAAAGATGTTACAGTAGTTTATTTAGAATCAGATTGATTGAAAGGTTGTACTATATGGCCTAATAATTTCGGAAAAATGTCGGTGTGGCATAAAACAATTATGGAGGTTAAAGATATGAGTACTTCAAATTTGAATGAAATAAGTAAACGAATTTTAATAGAGGAGGAAACACTTCAATTTTCCTCTTTTACAAATGAAGATGCACTGCAACTAGGTTTATTTATCGTTGAAACAGCGAAGAAAGAGGGGAAATTGATTGCTGTTGATATAACGAAAAACGGTGTGCAATTGTTTCATTTCAAAATGACAGGGACAAATGAGGAAAATACGAAATGGATTGAGCGTAAAAAACGAGTCGTTTCTCTGCATGATCATAGCTCGTATTATATGCAGATACAAAGTGAAATAACTGGAATCTCATATAATGAAAAATATCTTTTAGATACTTCGGAATATGCTGCGTTTGGTGGCTGCTTTCCTATCAGAATAAAAGACGTAGGGGTTATTGGAATGATAACAGTTTCGGGATTACCACCAGAAGAAGATCACGAATTGGTTATAAGAGCAGTTAAGAATCATCTGAAGCAATAATAAAAAGGCCAAAACGAACAAGAATATGTTCATTTTGGCCTTTTTATTATTCATTTCATGTAATGAACATAGATCTAATCTTTTTCTAATAAATACATGAGTACTAAAAGATATTAGGGAATGAAGAATCTTTAATCCGAGACACTTTTCTTGACGATGATAATTTATGTAGTTAATATGATAGATATAAAATAACTTAATTACTTTTAATAATTAAATTATTTTATATAAGTTATAGTAATTAAGTAGTATGTGGTAAAAATGCTTTGAATTGCCACTATTAATATTGGGGACAATGAGAAAGCGACAAATATAAAAAATTTGAAGTTAAGAAGCAAGAGTGAATCAACAATGATAGTAGCTTCTGTACAATGCATTTTTACTATAGTGACAATGACTATACATCACGAGGGGGACTGAACTTGGAATCAATGACCTTTGTTTTATTTGGAGCGACAGGGGACTTAGCAAAACGCAAAATTTACCCCGCGCTATATAACTTATATAGAGATCAAAAGCTTCCAAAGCAAATATCTGTTATCGGGCTTGGAAGACGTGAAGTGTCTCATATAGATTTTCAAAAAAGAATAAAAGAATCAATAGAGACGTTTTCTCGTCAGAGGGAAGAAGGTACTCCGGAACTCGAAGGTTTTTTAGATAATTTTCGCTATTGTCCATTAGATGTGAGTAAACCGGAAGACTATGAGAGGTTATTACAAGTCGTTCGTGAAAGGGAAGAGGAACTACATATAAAAGGTAATAGAATGTTCTATCTTTCAGTTGCTCCTGAATTTTTCGAGACCATTGCTTTAAATATTAAGGAAAGCGGACTTGATAAAACAGATGGATGGAAACGCCTGATGATTGAGAAACCGTTTGGGCACGACCTTACATCTGCTCGTGAGCTTAATGATAAGCTTAGTCGCACGTTTGAAGAAGACGAGATATACCGTATTGATCACTATTTAGGTAAACCGATGATTCAAAACCTTGAAGCACTAGAATTTGCAAATCCTGTTCTCCAATCGATTTGGAACAAAGAACATATAGCAAATGTACAAATTACAGCTAGTGAAACAGTTGGGGTTGAAGAAAGAGCCGGATATTATGATCATGCAGGAGCCATTCGAGATATGGTTCAAAATCATATGTTACAAATATTAATGATGACTGCTATGAATCTGCCGGAAAAGGTTAATGCGTGTGAAATTCGAGAGGAAAAACGAAAAGTAATGGAGACGCTTCGTAAAGTGAAAAAAGAAGACGTTCAAAGCCATATCATTCGCGGTCAATACTCTTCAGGAGAGATAAAAGGCGGGCAAGTTGTAGCGTATAAAGAGGAGCCAGGAGTAAATCCTTCTTCTAACATAGACACATTTGTTGCTGCTCGTTTGTGGATCGATAATCCATTTTGGACTGGCGTTCCATTTTATATACGAACAGGAAAACGAATGAAAGAAAAGTCCACTCGTATTGTAATCGAGTTTAAAAATACGTTAAAACAGCAATATCAAGATAATAATCCAAATGCAGCACCTAACTTATTAATAATTGAAATTAGCCCAGGTGAGAATGTTTCATTACAGTTAAATAGTAAAAATCCATTGAAAAATGGAGAGATTGAACCGATGCGTATTAACTTTACTTGCGAGCAAGTGGATGTGGGAGTACCTGAAGCGTATGAAAGACTCATTCATGATGCGGTGAGTGGAGACGCTACATTCTTTGCACATTGGAGAGAAGTTGAATTGTCATGGGAATGGGTACAACCAATTCTTGAAGCGTTCGAGGAAAACTTATTACCGCTTCATGAATATGAGTCTGGTTCATATGGTCCAGAAGCGTCTAATGAACTGTTGCAAGAAAGTGGATTTAAATGGTGGTTAGATCAAGAGACGGAAAAATAAGTACTTTCTTTCATGAAAGCATTTAGGGGGACGATTACT
Source organism: Bacillus sp. CH_48 (assembly GCF_038008465.1). NCBI lineage: Bacteria > Bacillati > Bacillota > Bacilli > Caryophanales > Bacillaceae > Bacillus > Bacillus sp. CH_48. The sequence continues at coordinate 3,604,876 of NZ_JBBOZF010000001.1, forward strand.
ATGGCACAAAACATAAATCAATTAGCAGTGAATACACTTCGTACGTTATCGATTGATGCTATTAATGCGGCAAACTCAGGTCATCCAGGTCTTCCGATGGGAGCAGCACCAATGGCTTATGCATTATGGGCGAATCATTTAAATTACAATCCTAATCACCCAGAATGGTTTAACCGTGATCGTTTCGTTTTATCGGCAGGACATGGATCTAGTCTGTTATATAGCCTACTTCATTTAGCTGGATATGACGTTTCAATTGATGACTTGAAAAACTTCAGAAAGTTAAATAGTAAAACACCAGGACATCCTGAGTTTGGTCATACTCCTGGAGTTGAAGCGACTACAGGCCCGTTAGGACAAGGGATTGCTAATGCTGTCGGAATGGCAATGGCAGAAGCTCATTTAGCAGCGAAGTTTAATAAGGATGGTCACTCTATTATAGATCACAATACGTATGCTTTAGTCGGAGATGGTGACTTAATGGAGGGTGTCGCTTATGAAGCGATGTCAATGGCAGGACATATGAAACTTGGCAAGTTAATTGTACTGTATGATTCAAATGAAATTTCACTTGATGGTGAATTAGGCATTGCTTTCTCTGAAGATATTCAGAAAAGGGCAGAATCTGTACATTGGCAATATGTAAGAGTTGAAGATGGAACCGATGTCGATGCTATTACAAAAGCCATTACATTAGCGAAAGAAAATACGGATCAACCTACTCTTATAGAAATTAGAACCATTATAGGTTATGGAAGTCCAAAAGTTGCTGGAACGAATAAAGCACATGGTAATCCGCTTGGAGTAGAAGAAGCGACAGCGACAAAACAAGTGTATGGTTGGCACTATGAGGAAGACTTCTTTGTGCCTGAAGAAGTAACAGCTCATTTTAATGAACTGAAACAAAAAGGTATTGAAAAAGAGAACGAATGGAATGAGCAATTTAACGTATACAGAGAGTCAAACCCTGCACTAGCAGATGAATTAGAAAAAGCGATTACAGGTGAGGTTTTAATTGAAGCGAAAGACATTCTATCTTTTGATACTGAAAAAACAATTTCCACTCGTGTTGCAAGTGGGGAAGCTATTAATCATTATGTGAAATCGATTCCTTCTATTTTCGGTGGAAGTGCGGATCTTTCTCATTCTACGATGACAGATATAAAAGGTGAAGCAGTATATGCAGTAGAATCATATGCTGGACGAAATATATACTTCGGTGTACGTGAACATGCAATGGGCGCGGCAGCGAATGGACTGGCTCTCCATGGAGGAGTAAAACCTTTCGTAAGTACATTCTTTGTATTTAATGATTACCTTCGTCCATCGATTCGACTGGCTGCACTGCAAAAGTTACCTGTTACTTACGTATTTACACATGATTCGATTGCTGTAGGAGAAGATGGTCCAACGCATGAACCAATTGAACAATTGGCAGCGCTTCGAGCAATTCCTGGTCTAATAGTTATCCGTCCGTCAGATGCAAATGAAACAGCAAGTGCTTGGGCGTATGCTTTACAGCAAACGGATGGTCCAGTCGTTTTAGTACTGAGCCGTCAAAATTTACCGGTGTTTAATGAAACGAAAGCGAACATAGAGAATCTCTCTAAAGGAGCTTACGTATTAACACAAACAAATGAAAATCCGGATGTAATTTTAATTGCGACAGGTTCTGAAGTATCCTTAGCTGCTAGTGCGAAAGCAAAATTAGAAGAAGAACAAGTTTCTGTTCGCATCGTTGCAATGCCGAGCTGGGAGTTATTCGATCGCCAATCGAACGAATATAAAGAATCCGTTCTTCCGTCTTCTGTAACGAAACGAGTATCTCTTGAGATGGGTGTATCTCTAGGTTGGGAACGTTATGTAGGACAAGAAGGAAAAGTACTATCAATTGAAACATTTGGAGCTTCAGGAACTGGAGCTGAAGTCATGAATCTATTTGGATTTACGACAGAAAATGTTGTTCAAATTACAAAAAATGTGTTGAATTCTTAAGCTATGACTGTGAAAACCTTTCTGTACATATTAACATTTCAGTGCTGAAAGGTATTCCAGATTGTAGTGATATGGATTTTTAATAAAAGATGATTTGAGGAGGAATTATATTATGCAAGTAGGATTAATTGGGTTAGGTAAAATGGGATTAAATTTAGGGAAAAATTTAATGGATCATAAACATGAAGTAGTAGCATTTGATTTAAATACGAGCGCAGTAGAAGAAATGAAAGAGTACGGGGCAACGGGTACATCTAGTTTAAGTGAACTTGTTCAGTCATTACAATCACCAAGAATTCTTTGGGTAATGGTACCACACGCTGTTGTTGATTCTGTTATTGATGAGGTTACACCACTTTTATCAAAAGGAGATATTTTAATTGAAGCTGGTAATTCACATTATAAAGAGTCTATCCGCCGATATGAGCAATTAAAGAAAGATGGCATTCACTTTATGGATGCAGGAACTTCTGGCGGAATGGAAGGCGCTCGTAATGGTGCTTGTTACATGATCGGAGGAGATCAAGAAGCTTGGGACATCGTTGAACCTATCTTCCGCGATACTGCTGTAGAAAATGGATTCTTATATGCTGGAAAAGCTGGTAGTGGTCACTTCTTAAAAATGGTTCATAACGGAATTGAATACGGTATGATGGCTGCTATTGGTGAAGGATTTGAGATTCTAGAGAAAAGTGAATTTGACTACGATTATGAAAAAGTATCAAGAGTATGGAACAACGGTTCAGTCATTCGTTCTTGGTTAATGGAATTAACAGAAAATGCATTTTCTAAAGATGCAAAACTGGATGAGATTAAGGGTGTTATGCATTCTTCTGGTGAAGGAAAATGGACAGTAGAAACAGCATTAGACCTTCAAACAGCAACTCCTGTTATCGCAATGTCTCTATTAATGCGCTACCGCTCATTAGACAATGATACATTTACAGGAAAAGTTGTAGCAGCTCTGCGCAATGAATTTGGCGGACATGCAGTAGAAAAGAAATAAAGTGAAACTTTAATAAGTAGGGGCTTCATTCCACACCAATCGGGCTTTTACGGGATAAGCATATTAAACATGTAACTCATCAACGTTTAAAAACTGGAGGGAATTAATCATGAAATTTTTTATTGATACTGCAAATCTTGAGGATATAAAAAAAGCATATAAACTTGGAGTTTTAGCTGGTGTTACAACGAATCCTTCTTTAGTAGCAAAAGAGGGCATTAAATTTGAAGACCGTATTGCAGAAATTTGTCAGGCAGTTCCTAAAGTTGAATCTGTTTCGGCAGAAGTAACGCCAGATGCTGTTACAGCTGAAGAGATGATCGCCCAAGCAGAAGAACTGATTAAAATTAACGGTGGCGATGAAAAAGTTACAATTAAACTTCCGATGACGTTAGCTGGATTAGAAGCTTGTCGCTACCTTACTGAAAAAGGTGTGAAAACGAATGTTACACTTATTTTCACGGTGAACCAAGCACTTTTAGCTGCTCGAGCAGGTGCAACGTACGTTTCTCCATTTTTAGGACGCTTAGATGATATTTCTGAAGATGGCGTATTATTAGTTGCTAAAATTGCTGAATTATTCGATGTTCATCAACTAGATACACAAATTATTGCGGCTTCTGTTAGACATCCAGATCATGTAACTCGTGTAGCGATGGCAGGTGCTCACATTGCAACAATTCCTTATAAAGTAATTGAACAACTTGCTATGCACCCATTAACAGACCAAGGTATTGAGAAATTTGCTGCTGATTGGGCGAAAGCGCCTAAATTATAATGAAGTGAAATGTTCACTAATTGCTTTTTTACGAGAGGGTCAATCTCTATGTGACTTCATCCTATAAACTTAATCTTGATTTTGACATCTTATTACGTGAAAACAGCAATATCATATAGAAACGATTCATTTTCAAATTAGTACAATAGATATGAAAAGGCCCCCTTATGAGAGTAAAGTTAGTTAGCACGTAATTCTCATAAGGGAGAGTCTTTTTTCGTATAAACCATGGTGCTCCCAAGTATGTATGCATAATTAGTAAAGAATTGAGAGTGTTCTTTTTTAATGGGATATTCTGAAAGGGGTTACATAGTGAGATCGAAATATATGATCGGTGTAGATATTGGGACAACTAGTACAAAATCGGTTTTGTTTTCAATTGATGGATCTGTTATTGCAAGTCATGGAATTGAATATCCTTTATATTCTCCTACGCCTGAAATAGCAGAACAAGATCCAGAAGAAATCTTTCAAGCGGTGATACATACGATTAAAGAAGTTGTGCAATCAAGTAATATACAAGCGGTTGATATTCTCTGTGTTTCTTTCAGTTCGGCAATGCATAGCGTTATCGCTGTAGACGAAGATGGAAATCCGTTAACGAAATGTATCACGTGGGCAGATAATAGAAGTGCAAGCTGGGCGGAGAAAATAAAGAATGATATGAATGGTCATGAAATTTATTTACGTACTGGGACACCTATTCATCCGATGTCACCACTTTCGAAATTAGTTTGGTTACAGAATGAGCGGGTAGAATTGTTCGCAAGAAGTTATAAATTCATTTCTATTAAAGAATATGTTTTCTACAAGTTATATAAAGAATATGTAATTGATTATTCTATAGCATCAGCGACAGGGATGTTTAATTTGAAATCTTTAAAATGGGATGAAGAGGCTTTACATGTTGCGGGAATTACAGATGACAAGCTTTCTAAACTTGTTCCAACAACGCACAGTTTAACAGGATTAGATGAAGAGCTTGCCAAAGAGATGAATGTACTTGTTTCTACGCCTTTTGTAGTAGGAGCGAGTGATGGAGTACTATCTAATTTAGGTGTAAATGCAATAGACCCTGGCGTTGTGGCTGTTACAATTGGTACAAGCGGTGCGATACGTGCTGTAACAAATCGTCCTGTAACAGATCCAAAAGGTAGAATTTTTTGTTATGCGTTAACTGAAGACCATTGGGTAATTGGTGGTCCAGTTAATAACGGTGGTATGATTTTCAGATGGGCTCGTGACCAATTGGGCACTTCAGAGATTGAACTTGCGAAGCGTTTAGGAAAAGATCCATATGAAGTACTTACTGAAATAGCAGCAAATGTGAATCCTGGATCTGACGGTTTATTGTTTCATCCGTATTTAGCAGGGGAAAGAGCTCCTTTATGGAATGCAAATGCACGGGGATCTTTCTTTGGACTCGGATTGCATCATAAGAAAGAACATCTTATCCGTGCTGTTTTAGAAGGAGTAATTTATAATTTATATACCGTTCTTCTCGCTTTAAAAGAGCTAATTGGCGAACCAAAAAAAATTCAAGCGACAGGCGGTTTTGCAAGATCGGAACTTTGGAGACAGATGATGGCAGATATTTTCCATCAAGACGTATATGTTCCTGAAAGTTTCGAAAGCTCTTGCTTAGGTGCTGCAATCCTCGGTTTATATAGTTTAGGTGAAATAGATACATTATGCGTAGTTTCTGAAATGGTAGGGGCAGATTTTCATCATGGGCCAAACATGGAAAGTGTGGAAAAATATAAAGATTTAACACCAATCTATATTCGTCTGTCTCGTCAATTGGAAGAAGAATATGAAAGTATAGCAGCGTACCAAAAAAAGTGGGTTTAAAAGCTATTTATCAAGAAAATATGGTAACGTATAAAGAGGTACTCCGATTTTTTAGGATACTCTTTCAACATAAAATATTTTAAGAAGTATGATGAACGAAAAATATAGGGAGAGAGGGTTATAAAAATGAAGGATAACAAAGAGTTTATTGGATATGTTGGAACTTACACAAAAGAAAATAGTGAAGGAATATATAAGATTACTTTAGACACAGAAGCAAAAAAAATTAGTAATGTAACACTTGCCGCTAAGCTGGATAACCCTACATATGTAACGATTAACCGAAATAATGAGTATCTCTATTCCGTTGTTAAGGAAGGAGAATCTGGTGGTGTAGCTGCCTATTCAATTGATAGTAAAACTGGAGAGTTAAAGGCAGAAAACAGACAAGTAGTAGAAGGGGCTTCTCCTTGTCATGTGAGCGTTGATAGTGGGAATCATACGGTAGTTACAGCAAATTACCATAAAGGAACGATTGAGTCTTTTGAAATAAATGAAGAAAATGGAACTGTAAATCCTGCTTCATCTATTATGGCGCATGAAGGTTCAGGTCCAAATAAAGAAAGACAAGAAAAACCACATGCACATTACGCGGGATATACTCCTGATGAAAAATATGTGATAGGTGTTGATTTAGGAATTGATAAGTTAATTACGTATGAAATAAAAGATAGTACATTAACAGAGGTGAATAGTTTATCTGTAAATCCAGGGAGTGGTCCAAGACACATTACTTTTCATCCAAATGGAAAATACGCTTATGTAATGACGGAGCTTAGTTCAGAGGTTATTGCGCTAACATATAACTCGGAAGAAGGATCCTTTACAGAAGTACAGTATATTTCTACTCTTCCAGAACACTTTGATGAAAATAGTCAAGGAAGTGCTATCCATATTTCTTCTGACGGCCGTTTTGTATATGCAGGTAATCGTGGTCATAATAGTATCGCTATTTATAGCGTAGATCAAAATTCAGGTCAGCTTACATTTGTTGAACATACATCTACAGAAGGAAATTGGCCGAGGGACTTTGTATTAGATCCCACTGAAAAGTTTCTTGTTGCTACAAATGAAAAGTCACATAATCTTGTGCTATTTTCAAGAGATGAATCTACAGGAAAGTTAACACTTTTACAATCTGATGTTGCTGTGCCAGAGCCTGTTTGTGTGAAGTTTTTAAATGTTTAAGTTGTGTTCGATATAATTTCATATACTCAGAAAACAATAAAAAGCAAAGCGATATCGCTTTGCTTTTTATTGTTTCTTTTTCGGTCTACGTACTAATTCGCCGCCGCAGTTTGGACAAACGTTGTGTCTTTCTTCTGTACATGGTGCGCAAAATGTACATTCATATACACAAATGTATGCTTCAGAATCTTGTTCGAGCGATTGATCGCAAATTTGACAGTTTGTTTTCATTTGTAGTGCCATAATAAGTCTCCTTTTAGTTAGAAAATTTATAATTTAATTATAATTCATTAAATAAAAATAGTCCTTTTCAATTGAAAGGAAATCGAATGATAAAGTTATGAATTGAAACGAAAGATGCCGGTTTATTTTAAAATTGATTATTTATTACAGTTGGAATATTATGAAATAGTCAAAAGACAACAGGGGGTATAGATTTTGACTAATCATAATAATCATTTAAAAGCAAACTGCGAAAAATGCTTCGGTCTATGTTGCGTTGCATTACCGTTCGCAGCATCGGTAGATTTTGCAGTGAATAAAGATGGTGGTAAACCATGTTCCAACTTACAATCAGATTTTAGATGTAGTATACATAAAAATCTTAGAGGAAAAGGTTATAAAGGTTGTACAGTATTTGAATGTTTCGGCGCTGGGCAGAAGATTTCTCAAGTTACATTTAACGGGGTTGATTGGCGGAAAGATGCTAAGCATGCGAGAAAAATGTATGATGCTTTTCCAGTTATGCATCAACTTCATGAAATGCTTTGGTATTTGAATGAAGCGATTCTTTTAAAGGCAACACAGCCAATTCATAAAGAGCTGAAGACCGCAATTGAGGAGACAGAGCGACTTTCGAATTTAAATCCAGATGAGTTAATGAAAATAAATGTTCCAGTGCATAGGGCAGAGGTAAACATTCTTCTTTTAGAAACGAGCGAATTAGTATGGAAGGAAATGAATACTGCGCGTAAGAAACGAATCATACACCGCGGTGCAGACCTTATGGGAGCAAATCTGAAAAAGAAAGATTTACAAGGTGCAAATTTAAGAGGAGCATATTTAATTGCGGCAAACTTAAATGGAGCAGACTTACGAGGGGCAGATCTCATCGGAGCAGATTTACGAGATGCAGATATTCGCGGGACTGATTTTACAAATAGTATTTTCCTGACGCAAGTTCAAGTTAATGCGGCTAGAGGGGACAAACATACGAAATTACCGAAATTATTGTCTCGTCCATCGCATTGGAGTGCGTAAAGAGTGAGGAGTATTTAGTGTGGATATATTTCAGTATTTAGAAGAGATGCAAGAGGATGTCTTTTCGTTAGCAGTAGAGCAAATAGAAGCGAAGTATTATGATATTTGTTGCATGTTGGCGTCTACAGAATATGCAGAACGAATTAAAGCAATTGATTTAGAGTCATATAAGGAAAGTATTCGAGTAGGTTTGGATGCAGCTGTAGAAATGGCTACTAATGAAGAAGCAAAGACGATTTATTTTGAGTATGATCTTGATAACGAGTGGAATAGTCAGTTTTATCCCGCATTAACGGGCAGTAAGACCCCCACCTCAAAATTCAGCGAAAGCAAAGAAGTTACGTGGGAGGTCAACTGCCCGTAAAAGCCCGATTGGTTCAACTAATAATCAGTGGGGATGAAGAACGCCCCCACTGATTAAAGTTTCACTTTATATTTGTGAGGAATATGTTTCAATGGAAGAAGAGGACGATAATTGGGCTTCTGAATGGACATATAATATTGAGGGGCCGGGGTCTGTAGAATTAGCGGATATGTATAATGAAAATGGCTTTGACACAAGTGAAAAAGCAATCGGTATAACTTTATATTTAATTGCTAAAACGCTATGTAGTTTTATAAGTGTACGTAGTGAAGTGCAAAGTAATATACCGATTTGTATTGGTTTTCACGACCAAGATCCAATTATACGAACAGGCAGAGACTAAGAATCTCTGCCTGCTTTTTATTTCTTTTCAAAAGTAGTAATTAAAACGCTACATATAATGAGAATACCACCAATGAAAAAGTTACTATTTAATGTTTCATTTAAGAGCAACCAACCAAGTAACGATCCAACGATAGGTTGGAAGAAGAAAAATAAGGAACCGATGCTTGCATCCAGTAATTCTAATCCTTTATTCCAAAGGAAAAAGGCACCTGCTGTTGAGACGATTCCTAAGTATAATACGCCTAATATTACGTACGTATTTACTGTTCCGATAGAGGCCGCTTGTAGCTCCCATATTATAAAAGGTGTAATAAAAAAGAGTGAAAAGAAAATTGCGTACGTTGTAATAACTAAGGATGAAAATTGGATTGAAGCGATTTTTACATAAATAGATAGTAAACCCCACGTAATAGCGGCTCCAACTAAAATGATTGTTCCGATAAAATAGGAGCCGATTTCAATATCCCATCCGATTACGATAATGACACCGATTGTCGCTATTATAGTAGATAAAAGTCTACGAGCAGTTAGTTTTTCTTTCAAAATGAGCGCTGCAAATATAACCATAAATGCAGGTGTAGCTGATGTAACTAACGAGCCTGTATGAGCGTCGGATAATTTTGTTCCGATAAATTGGCATGTGATTGAAATGAAATAGCCGATAAATCCAATCCAAGCGAATAATAGCCAATCTTTTTTGCGAATGGTTGCTTTTTTCTTTTGCTTTTTCTCAGCTATTTTCAAAATGAAATACAAAACAACAAAAGCGATAATAAAGCGTAACCAAACGAGTGTCAGTGGTGGGATAAAATCGAGTATGTATTTGCTAACAACATACATACCACCCCATATACTTGCTGCTAGTGATAAGCATATAGCTCCTAAAATTGTTTGTTTCATGTAAAGTACCTCCGTCTATTTTTAGGGTAATATGAGTTCCCTAAGACGAGGCGTAGTGTATGTGCTAAATGAATGCCCGTCTTAGTTTATAGACGGCCTACAGGTTGATCGTTTTCGAATGAAGTGTTGTAGTACATGAGTGCATTCCTCCTTCATATTTTATAATGATATTATAACTTAATTTTCAGTTTATTGGGATGTTTCTTTAGGAAATAGTGGCTGTCTAAGAAAGTGTAGTATATGGTAGAAAAACATATTTTTAAAATAAGAGAAACCAATGACATAGCAGATAAGTATATTAAGAGTAGGAGGAAAAAGTAGATTAATAGAGAAAGAGGAGGAGATTGTTATAACTACAACTGTTATTTCTCATTTTTATAACGAAGAGTATTTATTGCCGTGGTGGCTTATACATCATACGAAACTGTTTGATCATGGCATTTTAATTAATAAAGGTTCTAAGGATCGTTCGGTTGAGATTTGTAAAAAATTCGCACCGCATTGGGAGGTGCGAGATTCTGTAAATCCAGAGTTTGATGCATATGCGACAGATCATGAAGTGATGAGGATAGAACAAGAAGTACAAGGATGGAAAATGATTTTAAATACGACTGAGTTTCTTTGCGTGCAAGATAAAAATCAGTTTTGGAAATCGCTAAATGAATTGGGGGGGAGGATGTATTGGCTGGACGGGCTTATTATGGTTGATGATCCTAACTACAACTATCCGGACCTTAACTTTGGAATACCTTTAATGAAACAGCGGTTTCATGGTTATTTACCAGAAGATTGGCCGTTATGGAGAAGAGGTAGATTTATTCATAATCATGAGCATGGAAGTTATACGGTTGGAAGACATTTATCTGCGCATGAATCGATGATTTATCCACCTCTTGCCTGTATATTATGGTTTGGGTTTAGTCCGTGGAACGATGCGATGAGAAAGAGAAAGTTACAAATTGGTCCGACTCTTTCTGAAGCTAGTAAGCATGGGGGAATGGGGACGCATCATATTGTTACGCCGGAAAGATTAGAAGGATGGTATAAGGAATTAGCGAGAGGAACGAAGGATTTACGTTTTAATGATGCATATCGTTATGTTTTTGTATAAATGATTTCCACCATAAAATTGTTTCTTCAATTCCTGTATTTAGATCGTATGTTGGTTTCCAGTTTACTTCAGTTTTTAAACGTTCTACATTAACCCCGACAAATAAAGGTTCATCTTTAGAGAAAGGGATTGCACCTAGTTTAATTAAATGTTCTTTTCCTATCTTTTTAGCAATGATAGAAGCTAACTCTTTAATTTGTACAGATTGACCAGAAGCGATATTGATGGTGCCTGTAACGCTGTGTTCTAATATTGTTACGAGAGCGTCAGCGACGTCACTCACATGGAGGAAATCTCTCGATTGTTTTCCATGTGTACATAGTGCTTCCTCGTTTTTTAATAAGGAAGTGATAATGTTAGAAACGAGCCGATTACCTTGTTCGTGAGGTCCATACATATGAAAAATGCGGCCCCAACACATGCTGAGGCCTGTTTGTTGTGCATACGTTTCTAGCCAGGAGTGCAGTGCATTTTTACATAAAGAATACGGGGTTTTATAGGAAAGGAGCGGTGAATCTTCAAATAATACGCCGTTAAACCATTCGTACTCTGCGCCAGTACCTGCAACGACAACACGCTTTCCACCGCATGTTGTAAAGTGTTGAATCAATGAAATACTAGACTTTAGCCAATAGTAATTATTAATAGATACATAGCATGCTGGTGGCACTGCTTCCCAAGCAAGGTGAATGAGATGGCTAGGCTGAACGTCGTAAATGAATTGTTTTACTTCGTCATCGCGAAGCAAGTTTACTTTATGCCAATGGCAAGGGAGGTGAGAGGGGTTATTTTTATTATACGTGGCGTGCACTTCGTATCCCTTTTGTATAAGTGAATGTACAACATATTTACCTATCCAGCCACTACCACCTGTTACAACAACTTTCTTCATGGCTCGATCACCTCAATTTCTGGAACCGTCACTAAAAATTTACCGCCCCATTCACGAATGAAAGAGCATTCTTTCATAATTTCGTCTTTCAAATTCCAAGGAAGTATAAGAATGTAATCTGGTTTTGTACGTTTAATTTCTGCTGGAGATTTTATTGGAATACGAGTTCCTGGTAAAAGGAGATTTTGTTTGTGAGGATTTTTATCTACTGTATAAGCTAGAAATTCTTTACCTATCCCGCAATAATTCAAAAGGGTGTTTCCTTTAGCTGGAGCACCGTAACCGATAATTTGTTTGTTTAAAGCTTTCGCTTCAATAAAAAACTTTAAAATATTTATTTTCAATTGTTCGATGCGTTTAGAAAAAAGGAGATAGCAATCTAAAGTATCTAACCCGTGGTCGACTTCTTTTTGAATTAATTTTGTAACATTGGAATGGATAGTTGATTGGGCACTTAGATGGTTTACAAAAATCCGTAAGGAACCACCATGCGTTGAAAGTTCTTCTACATCAACAATTTGTAAATGATGATAACTTAAAACTTTTTGAAGGCTTATAAGTGAGAAGTAGGAAAAGTGCTCATGGTAGATAGTATCGAACTGTTTAAAGGATATGAGGTTTAATAAGTGTGGGAATTCAATTGTTATCGTGCCATCACGTTTTAATAGTGTTTTTAAACCAGCGACAAAATCATGCAAGTTCGGAACGTGTGCTAATACGTTATTTGCGACGATTAAATCAGCTTGTGGCAATTTTTTTGCTAAGTCATTACTGAAAAAATTCACATGAGTAGGAATTCCTTTTTTGATAGCAATTTCTGCTACGTTTTTCGCGGGTTCAATTCCCAATATCTCGATATTTTCTTTTTTAAAGTATTGTAATAAGTACCCATCGTTACTTGCGATTTCAATCACTTTTGAATGTTTCGTTAAGTTGAAACGCTTAATCGCCATTTCTACATATTGTTTAGCGTGTAGCAGCCAGCTTGAGGAGTAAGAGCTGAAGTATAAGTAGTCATGAAAAATATTGTGCGGAGATTCAAATTCATCTAGCTGCACGAGTAAACAAGAGTGACAAACAAATGTGTGCAGCGGATAAAATGGTTCCATTTTATATGAATTTTCAGAAGCTACAAATGAATTAGCAAGAGGAGAAACGCCCAAATCTAAAAAAGTGTTGGTTAGTAATGAGTGACAAAAACGGCATTTTTTCTGTTCCATTTTATAGCCCCCTTATAAATTTTTGAATGCATCGATTTGTTGTCGCGTGAAAGATTCTATATTTTCACCGGATGCATATTTTTTGTACCAATCAACAGTCCAAGCAATAGAATCATCTGTTGATAACTTAGGGGTCCAGCCGAGTTTGTTTACTGCTTTTGTACTGTTGAGTGTTAAAATTGGTGATTCATAAGGAGTTTTCGTAGAGGGAGAATGGATGGTGAGTCGTTTATTCCATAATTTCGTTACGGATTGAATGACATCATTTACGGTTCTGCTAGGTTCATTAATCGGTCCGAAATTCCATGCTTCTGCATATTTAGCATCATTCCAAAGTTTCTCAGCTAGAAGGATATAGCCATGTAGAGGATCTAAAACATGTTGCCACGGACGGACGGCATATTTGTTTCGAATACACAAAGTATGATTGTGCAAATATGCCCGAATGATATCAGGGAATAATCGATCTTCTGCCCAATCACCACCGCCGATGACGTTACCAGCTCTGACTGAGGCGAGTTTCTGGGTATTAGTGCGGAAGAATGATTTTTGATAGGATGTTGCCACTATTTCAGCGCAAGCTTTGCTAGCGCTATAAGGGTCGAAACCTCCTAGTCGGTCATTTTCCACGAACGCTCGGTCGCCACTACCGTCATTCTCATAACATTTATCGCTTGTCACATTAATAATGGCACGTACGCTTTCGACGGACTTTGCTGCTTCTAGCACGTGGACAGTACCTAAAACATTCGTTTTGAATGTATCGATAGGATTTTTGTATGAAGTGGTGACGATTGGCTGAGCTGCTAAATGAAATATTATGTCGGGATTATGTTGTTTTAGGGCGTGGAATAAAGAGTCGTAATCAGTAATATCGCCATGAATTGTCATACACTCTTTTGCTACGTTACCTTGTTCAAAAAGATTAGGAATGGATGGGGGATGAGAAGAAAAGCCCACTATTTCTGCCCCTAAAGAACTTAAGAAAAGGGTGAGCCAGGAGCCTTTAAATCCAGTATGTCCCGTAATAAATACTTTTTTCTTATTCCAAAAAGATGATGAAGCCATATTACCAAACCTTCCATGGAGCGTTATTACTTTCCCATAGCTCGACTAATTTATTTTTATCACGCAATGTATCCATTGGATGCCAAAAACCAGAATGTTGATATGCGGCCAATTCGTTTTTGTTTACTAACTGAACTAAAGTGTCTGTTTCAAAAACAGACTTATCTCCACTAATGTAATTGAAAACTTCAGGATTTAAAACGAAAAATCCACCGTTAACCCATCCGCCATCACCTAATGGCTTTTCTTGAAAAGATGTTACAGACTGTTTATCTAATATGAGAGAACCAAATCTACCAGGGGGTTGTACGGCAGTAACAGTAGCCATTTTTCCATGTTTTTTATGGAATGTAATAAGTTCTTTTATATTTACATTACTTAATCCATCACCATAAGTGAGGCAGAAAGGTTCGTCTCCGACATAATTTTGAATCTTTTTCACTCGGCCACCCGTTTCGGTATTTACACCAGTATCGATTAGTGTAACTTTCCACGGTTCTACACGATGAGAATGGCTAGTAATTGTATTATCGTTTAACTGTATTGTGAAATCAGACATGTGTAAGTTGTAATTTAGAAAGAACTCTTTAATTGCATATCCTTTATAGCCTAAGCAAATAATAAACTCAGTAATCCCGTAATGACTATACAAACTCATAATGTGCCATAGAATGGGTTTTGTTCCAATTTCAATCATAGGTTTCGGTTTTAAATGTGTTTCTTCCCCAATTCTTGTACCGTACCCACCAGCAAGAATAACAGCTTTCATTTTTTCCTCCTAAAATAAAAATTTATTATTTATACAGTATTCATGTTTTATGCAAATGAGATTGTTTTTGATTAAGCGAATGAAAATGTTTGAGGCGATGACGATGCAGAAAATATTACGGTTTGAATTTTGGGAATAATTCTTGGTATTCAGGGTTATGACGGAGGTCTTGTGTTAGGTTACTAAGCTCTAAAAAACGTATGTCCAGTACTTCAGGAGATTGACCGTAATGTGTTTGAAGCCCCATTTGAACACCCCTTTTTGAAAGGGTAGGTGTAATTTGTAATTTTCTTGCCTTTGACTGTTCATTCCAAGGGCTAAAATAAAATTTTAAAATAAATGAAGGATAGTCATAAATTATATATCCGTGCCGCGAATGATGTCTACCAGGTAAATATGCACCATCTAGATGATTGTGAATAAATCTCCAAGCACATCCGAGTTGTGGGTTGTAAGGGAAGACACCGTGGTATCGCTGTTCTACTAAGGGGATAGAATATCTAGGCTTTGAATAATTATAATTGTGATTATCTATCATTAAAATCATTCTAATCGCATACATGTTTTGGCCTAGTGTATGAAGAGATGAAAAAAAATCTTCAGTATTATTACAACAAAAGAATTCAGTAGTATTTAAAACGATTTTCCAACCTAAAACTTCTCTTTCAATTTCCATCACTTCAATATCAGTATTAGTTGGATCAAACTCAAGAAATCTGGAATTTCGTACTTCCCAGTGGGGTGCTAATAGTTTACAAATCTCTACGGAACGATCTGTAGACCCTCTATTAATTAAAATGCCGTGATCGAATATTTTCGTGTGATGCATAAGCCACCATGGAAGTAGGTATTCTTCATTATAAAAATGAGAAATGATTGTCTTTTTCATGTTAATTCCCTCCTATACAAGCAATCATTATTAGTAGAATATGCTTTTAAATAAGAAAGGTTAAAAGGTACAGACAATGTAGTGATTAGGTAATAGTTTAGTAATTTTATTGTATGAGTGATTTGTATTGGATAATAGTAGGGTGGAGCTTGGAATTTGGTATAAATTGTGAATAATAAACCGTCACGTTTGACTGTACAGTTTATGTATTGTATCATGTAAGTAATATAAACAAGGGGGGAAGATCGTTGGGAAGGTGTATCGAATCGGACAGTTGGCTCTCATGGCTCACGTGTCGAAACGAACGATTGATTATTATACGAATCTAGGTATCTTAAAAGCGGAGCGATCTCAATCTAATTATCGCTATTACGACGAAACAGCATTTGAGACATTACAATTTATTGAGAAGTGCAAAGAAATGCATATGCCGCTTTGTGAGATTAAAGAGAAAATCGAGGAGAAGAAGAAGCTGCTCGGTATCAATGAACACGTTTCGAAACAAGTGAATGAAGTGACAGACCATATTCATCGATTAGAAGCAGAGTTAACAGAGTTAAAGCCGCTTTTAGATGGATTGACTGATTCACAACGTGAAAAAATATCGAAATCTTTATCTGGTCAAACGACAGCTTTAATACAGACACTTGCTCTATTATTATAGAAAAAGTGAAATCTGACCTCTTTAATTTTTGTATAGGGCTATGTTTTCTAAGAAACAAATAAGAAAACATTATAGTATACAGGAGGTGGACACCTTAGTTTTTTAACTAAGGGGATTCATTGGAAATATTTAATTTAGTCATGGTTGCGATTTTAATCGCATTTACTGGATTTTTCGTAGCAGCTGAGTTTGCGATTGTAAAAGTACGTTCAAGTCGTATTGATCAGCTTGTTGCAGAAGGAAAACGCGGTGCTTTAGCAGCGAAAAAGGTAACAACAAATTTAGATGAATATTTATCTGCTTGTCAATTAGGTATTACAGTGACAGCTATGGGATTAGGTTGGTTAGGTGAACCGACAATTGAAAAGTTATTACACCCATTATTTGAGAAATGGAACTTAAATCCTTCTATTTCATCAGTATTAACATTTGGTCTTGCTTTTATGTTAATGACGTATTTACACGTTGTAGTAGGGGAATTGGCTCCGAAAACGATGGCAATTCAAAAGGCTGAAAGGGTAACGTTATTATTGGCAGGTCCATTAATGATGTTCTATAAAGTAATGTATCCATTTATTTGGGTATTGAACGGTTCAGCTCGTGTGATAACTGGTTTATTCGGTTTAAAGCCAGCTTCAGAACATGAAGTAGCTCATACAGAAGAAGAATTACGTCTTATCCTTTCAGATAGCTATGAAAGCGGCGAAATTAATCAAGCTGAATACAAGTATGTAAATAACATTTTTGAATTTGATAATCGTATTGCGAAAGAGATTATGGTACCGCGAACAGAAATCATTGGTTTCTACCTGGAAGATTCAGTAGAAGAACACATGAAAGTAATCCAAAATGAGCGATACACACGTTATCCGATTTTTGGAGAAGATAAAGATGATATTATCGGTATGGTCAACGTAAAAGATTTCTTTATTCGATATATGACCGAGGATCAAAAAGATTTATCATCTATTCGCTCGTATATGCGTCCGATTATTGAAGTGATGGAAACGACTCCAATTCACGATTTATTACTTCAAATGCAGAAAAAGCGAATTCCGATGGCTGTTTTATATGATGAGTACGGAGGAACAGCCGGAATTGTAACGCTTGAAGATATCTTGGAGGAAATCGTCGGCGAAATCCGTGACGAATATGATGAAGATGAAGCACCACCAATTCAACATGTGAACGAGCAACATATCATTGTTGATGGAAAAGTGCTTATCTCAGAAGTGAAAGATTTATTTGGATTACACATCGAAGAAGATGATGTGGATACAATCGGTGGATGGATTATGATGCAAAATCATGAAATCGAAGAAGGACAACACGTTGAGGCGGAAGGTTATGAATTTAAAGTGTTAGAAAAAGACGCTTACCAAATTAAACGTGTTGAAATTCGTAAGATGGAACAAGAACAAGAAGAAGAGAAAGCAGCAACTGTGTAAGTTGCTGCTTTTCTTCTAAAGTACAAAAAATGAGAACTTAGGAGCGGATATTTTGATTCAAGAAGCCTTACGTGTATATCGATTACAATTGTATGTGATCTTTAGTGGTTTACTACTTATGTGGACGATTACTCCGTTTGGAAAACAAGTGACAGGGTTTGGTATTGGATTAGCAGTAAGCGCCTATTGTCTTTGGTTATTAGCTCGCAGGGTGGAGAAACTCGGAAAAAGTATCGTAATGAAGGAAAAGGCTCCTGGGTTAGGAGTTCTAAACCGATTTGCAGCTGCCATTTTAGGAGCAATCATCATGTATGAAATTGAGCATGAAATGGAAATGTGGGCATTTGGTACAGGCATTTTAGGTGGTCACTTTTTAATGATTGCAAATTTAGCTTATGCGAATATGCAGTTAGTGAAAGAGGAAGAGAAGCAAAGGGAACATGCTTCGAAAAACATAGAGCTATGATGAAAGGGGCCTAATGGGGTTCCTTTTTTGTGTTTAAGTGAGCTAATGAAAGGAATCAATTTTACGACAAATATAATACGCTTCTTTTTTTCGTTTTTCAATAGTATGAAAAATAATGTAAAAAAATTTAAAAACCCATCGATTTCTAAAGGTTATGTATGTTATTATGACAAAAGACTTTTTGAAAGAGGTGGATACCAATGTTACAAGCGTTACTTATTTTTGTGCTTCAAATTATTTATGTTCCAATTTTAACAATCCGTACGATTTTGCTTGTAAAGAATCAAACAAGATCCGCTGCTGGTGTTGGATTGTTAGAAGGAGCTATTTACATTGTCAGTTTAGGTATTGTGTTTCAAGATTTATCAAATTGGATGAACATCGTTGCCTATGTCATTGGCTTTAGTACAGGACTTTTATTAGGCGGTTATATAGAGAATAAATTAGCAATTGGTTATATTACGTATCAAGTTAGTTTACTAGACCGTTGTAATGAATTAGTAGATGAACTACGTCACTCTGGATTTGGTGTTACGGTATTTGAAGGCGAAGGAATTAATTCTATACGTTATCGCTTAGATATCGTTGCAAAGCGCTCTAGAGAGAAAGAACTGTTAGAAATCATTAATAAAATTGCACCGAAAGCGTTTATGTCTTCTTATGAAATCCGTTCATTTAAAGGCGGATATTTAACGAAGGCGATGAAGAAGAGAGCGTTAATGAAGAAGAAAGATGAACATGCATCGTAAAGAAAAGGGAGTAGTGCAGCTTTAAAAGCACGGCATAACCCCCATATGTAAAAGAGAGGAATCTATTTCAAATTTGATTCCTCTCTTTTTTATGAAGGGATTTATCTGTTAATTGGAAAAATTGAATCGTATAATTATTTTTTCTATTCATCCTCAAATTAATGATTAGCCATACAACTTGAATAAATACTGGTATAATAAACGCGATTAATAAAACGATAAGTGATATTGATTTAATTTCGGATGTTTGAGTAACACCAGCACCATCAACATCTCGTAGCCAAATAATAGCGGCCCATATTCCAAAAATGATAATCCAAAACATGTTGCCAATCCACCAAGAAACCCATCGTTTTTTCATGTTAGAATTCCTTACATTTACACTCTGTTAAAAGTATATTTTCGTTCGTTACATTGATCCCGCTATTTGCCGGGCAGTCCGTAAAAGCTCGATTGGTGAGGGTTAATAATTAGTGGGGGATGATGCACAAAACCCCTACCGATTAAAGTTTCACTTTATAATGAAATAACTATAAAATTAGTTTTTCTTAACTGTATACCTAACTTGTTTAAAGGTTACCATTTCTCCATCTTTATCATCATCTTTTGTTTGCAAAAGTTGAACTTTTGGCTTGTAGTCCGTCCTATGAGCGTGTTCGATATCTTTAATGTTAAGCTTGTAGGATTCACCATTATTAATTTTTTGTTCCAATACTTTTTTATTAGCAACATAAATAAAGGTCACTTTATTTTCATCAATGCCCTCGGTCTTAATTTCTAATTCATTATCTTTTGTTGTAATGGTTGGTGTTAATAATTCCATACTGCCGTTTCCAGTTTCTAAAGAATTTCCTGCAATAGCTGAACATCCGGATAATATGATTCCGGTGAATAGAAGAACAGCTAATTTCTGTTTCATAACATCCCTCAATTCCATGTGAATTTTGATTTTGGTATTGCTAGATTACTAGTGTGGAGCGTAAATGTTTAGTTAGTACCCTTTTAATTGCACCATAATATGTAAATTAAAACAGGATGTATATCCAATTTAAGGGAGATTAAAAAATTTACTGATTGTTGTAAATTCGTGTGTTTTAGCTTCTATTTCAATCGAAATGTAGACGAGAGAAAGAAATTTTTTTATAGAAATTATAATTTTTACATTTTACAATAATGATAGGGAATAGATGAATTCATTTACTTCGGAGGTAGTTATTTGAACATTAATGAGAAGGCAATTGAAATGTTTGAACAAAATAAATATGAGGAAGCAATGGAACTGTTTCAACAAGCAGTACATGAATCTAGAGACGTACAATCTCTCAATAATCTGGCTTGGATGTACTTTTATGAGGAAGAGAATGATGATAAAGCTCTTGAATTAATAAGAGAAGTTGTTAAGTTGAATCCTTCTTCATACTTTCCTTATAACATCTTAGGGGAAATTTACACGAAACAAGAAAAATGGGAAGAAGCGAAAGAAGTATTGCAAAAATCTATTTCGATGCAACCATCGGATGAAGCATTTCACAATGTAGCTGTAGCGCATTATGACCTTGGAGAGTTAGAAAAAGCTTCGGAATTTTTTTTGCGAGTTGCAGGGGATTCGGACTATATAATGTATAGCTATGTAAAATGCTTAATTGATTTAGGGCGAACGACAGAAGCGAAAGAGAAGTTAGATGCTTTTAACAGGAAATCTGATAATTTTTTAGGAGAAATTCATGTAGCAGATTTATATGTTGAGTTGAATTGCTATAACGAAGCAATTGAATGGTTCGAAAAGGGATACAAAGAAGTTTGGAAAAGTCCTAACTGGATTGGTAGGTTTGTATATGCTCTATATAAAGCTAATAATTTCTCCCGTATAAATGAAGTTATACAGGAATCTATCGAAGCGAAAACATCAGAAATAGAAGATGTTCAGAATGAAGAAGTAGAAGAAAACTGGACAGAAAAAGATAAGAAAGAGTTAATTGAGGAATATACAGAAGAGAATAATTGTTATAAAACAATGATAGAACGTATCAAATCTGGATATGTTCCAGGGTTAGAATTTGAAACTTATCATTTAGGGGGGTGCTATTTATTTGGTTGTAAAAGACATAATCATCTTGAATATGAAAAATAAAAAGATTCGACTGTCAAGTATGATGGTCGAATTTTTTTATTATAGGTTGCTTGTCTAAAGGTACCATCTCAATTGTAATGTGTTAAAGAGGTTTCGTCTCATTACATAGGTATATATCCTCTTTAGAGCTCCCTTTTTTAATATTTAAAATATGGAGTGAAATAAAACCAATAACTCCTATTCCGCCGAAAATAAGCCATGGTGTATACATTCCGTTTAAATTGGATGTAAACGATGTCCCGGTATAGTTACCGATGATAAAACCAAATGCGAGTGATAGTTGATAAAATCCGAAGAAAGTGGCTGTATATGATTCATTACTGTAATTTGCAATAGCGATATCAGCGTTAGGTAATACGAGTGTTTCACCGATTGTAAATAAAATTACACAAATAAAGAGCCAATATGGGTGTTGAAATAAAGGAATGAGTAAAAAGGAAATACTCATTAATAAAACACCGTATTTAATAATCGAAAGTGTGTTGTATTTGTGGAATAATTTTCGGAATAATACCATAAATATGACGCCTGTTATCGCATTTATCGTAATAACGAGTGTAGCAAGTTGATTGCTATTACTAATGTTTTTCATATGAAGTGGAAGTGCGACAGTAAGCTGAGTAAACATAATATAGAAGAAAATCATGATAAAGGAAAACAGAAGGAAAGACTTGTTTTGTAAGATGGCCTGTATTCCTAATGTAATAGACGTGTTTTCAGTAGTGACATGGAAGTGATTTTTAAGTAAGTAAAAGATAAAAGCAAATAACAGCATAAGAGATCCTGTTAGAGAGAAAGCGTAGAGTGGATCGAGTAAGAGTAAGAACCCTCCTGCAATTGGTCCGATTATTGCACCGCAATTAAAGCTAAGGTTTAAATATGTAAATAAATTTTTTCTCAAATGAGCTGGCTGTGAGCCAAATATAGCGCGAGCGGCAGGTTCGTAAAATGCAGTTCCGAAGCCAATAAGTGCAGAAGAAATAGAAATTGTATAGAAATCAGAGCATATTCCTAAAGCGATAAATCCGATTCCTCTCAAAAATAAACCAGCTATCATCATAATGATATAGCCTATTTTGTCAGCAATTAACCCTGAGAATAATGGGATAACTCGTGATGTAATTGTCATAACCGTCAACACTGTTCCTACTTGGACAGCAGAAAAATGAAGAAAGGTTAATAGATAAATAGCTAAAAATGCGTATACTGCAAAATACCCAAAAGACATAAAAAATGAAGAAATAAGCATGAAACGTATCGGTGTTGAGAAACTTTTCATAGAAATCCCCCTAATTATGTAACCAGTAAAATTATTTGATGGTTAACTATTTTATACTATAATTATACATAAAGTCAGAAAAAAGTAAATTTTAAGAAGAAGGTGGATCGAATTGAATCAAAACGCTCCAAATGAACTAGAATATATTCGGGAATTTTTAAATACATGGAGAATACCAAACGATACGAGAGAGCCAATTGATTTGCTGCAAACAAAAGAAGATATAAAGCTCTTTATGAAAGAATATTTTGATGAAGAGTTTCCATTTCATACGATAGAGGAATTAAGAAATTTTCGAGAAGATATTCGGATGACAATTGAAGGCGAAGAATCATTGCAAAAATGGTTAGAGAAATACCCATTTCATGTACATATAAAGGAAGATATGAAAGGTATTACATATGAACCAGTATATGAAGAGAATGTGTATACAAAAGTGCTAAGCATTGTGTTAATGTCAATTCAAGAAAATGTGTGGGGAAGGTTAAAAGCATGTCCAGATTGTCGCTGGGTATTTTATGATCATTCGCGAAATGGAAGTAAAAGATGGTGCGGTATGTATGCTGGAGAAGAAGGAGGAAGAGCATGCGGGACGATTGCAAAAGTGAAAAACTACCGGGCGAAGAGAAAAGGGCGATCTGGTTATGATATGTAAGTAATATTAGAGAAAGAAAAATGGATGGGGGGAATGATATGGAAGGCACACAAATGTTAGCTTTAAACAAAAAGTGTTGGGATACAGTTGCACCATATTTCTTTCAAGTGGATTGTTTACCGAAATATGGTCCGTATACGGCGTCTGAAGATGAGATTCATTTGTTCGATTCAATTAGAAATAAAAAAGTTCTTGATATTGGGTGTGGAAGTGGACATTCGTTGCAATATATGGCAGAGCATAGGGCAGAGGAAGTATGGGGTCTTGATCTTTCAAGTGAACAAATTAAAACAGCGAATAAAACGTAAAAGCGTTGGAATCCAAAGTTAATATGCGGAGCAATGGAAGAAGAAGGAGATATTCAGAAAGGGTATTTTGATATTATATATTCCATTTATGCATTAGGTTGGACTTCAAATTTAGGAAAAACAGTAGAGTTTATATATTCCTATTTAAAGCCAGGAGAAAGTTTTATTTTTAGTTGGGAGCACCCAGTATATTCAAACTTACAATATGGTACAGAAGAAGTTGCTATAAAGTCTTCTTATCATGAGGAAACGTCCATTACGTTTGAAACATTTAAAGGAGAAAATGTACAAGCGATATTATATAAGAGAAAAATAAGTACATATATAAATGAGTTAAATAGAGCAGGCTTTATAATTGAGAGAATAGAAGAGCCTGAACCATCGAGCTCGTTTGATGGAGAACTAGCTGAGCCGTCTACGAAATATTATTCTTTATATAAAGCTAGGATGGTACCAACTACTTTTATTATTAAGGCGAGGAAACAAATTGTTTTATAAAAAGAAGCCTATCGTTTCAAATAGTTGAAATGATAGGCTTCTTTATTTTTAAAAAATAAGGTCAGAGGTGTACTTTTTTTAAAAAAATGCATTTCATATAAAAGGTGTAATGATTTTAGGGAAGGGGGATTGTTGTGCGTCATCATAAAAATTGCAAAAAATTCGGAGTGGCACTGCCTCTTCCGCTTATAGGTGCAACTGGTCCAACAGGTAATAGTGGCCCTGTAGGTCCAACTGGAGGGCATGAAGGTCCTGTTGGTCCAACAGGGATGACTGGACCGACGGGAGCAACTGGTCCCCAAGGACCTCAAGGTATCAGGGGAATACAAGGTTCGCGAGGGACAACAGGAGCGCAGGGAATACAAGGAGCTGTTGGTGATACCGGAGAGCAAGGTATAACTGGTCCAACTGGCCTCCAAGGTGCTCAAGGATTAATCGGAAACCAAGGTCCAATTGGTGATATTGGGGTACAAGGATTAGAAGGAACACAGGGAGCTACGGGTCCTGCTGGTAGTCAAGGAATACAGGGCATACAAGGAATACAAGGGGAAGTAGGTGAGCGAGGACAAACAGGGGCACAAGGAATACAAGGAGAGAGAGGGGTAACTGGAGTTCCAGGGGTAACTGGTTCCCAAGGTCCTCAAGGTGTTCAAGGGATACAAGGAGAGCAAGGGGCTACTGGTATACAAGGAGAAGACGGCGCTCAAGGAATACAAGGAATTACTGGAGAACAAGGACACCAAGGTGATCAAGGGGCACAAGGTGTAGTAGGACCAACTGGTTCTACTGGAATACAAGGTCCTCAAGGTATAAGCGGAATAAAGGGAATAACCGGTGTAACAGGCCCTCAAGGTCCACAAGGAGTTCAAGGAATACAAGGAGTAAGTGGATCCACAGGTTTTCAAGGAGCAAAAGGAGTACGAGGGATAACAGGAGCAACTGGTCCTACTGGTACACAAGGCTCAGAAGGACCACCGGGTGGTCCGACGGGAACAACCGGTCCAATTGGTCCATCTAGTGGAGTGACTGGTCCATCAGGTCCACCCGGCCCGCCAGGAGGTCCAACAGGTCCAACGGGTGCGACTGGTTCAACAGGTGTAAGCGGAGGGATAGGACCAATTGGAGCGCAAGGAGTGCAAGGTATAACAGGTCCAACAGGTCCTCAAGGTGTAAGGGGAGTCCAAGGTTCCCAAGGTGTAGTTGGAGCAGTTGGAGTCCAAGGGGCACAAGGTCCTCAAGGTAACCCAGGTATAACGGGTCCAACGGGTGCAGAAGGTTCTCAAGGAATACAAGGTACGCGTGGAGTAACTGGTCCGACAGGTGCAGAAGGCCCTAAAGGTATTCAAGGTATTCAAGGTGTAATAGGCCCAACAGGTGCACAAGGAATGGTGGGAATACAAGGGATAGCCGGTCCAGCTGGTGTTACAGGAGCGGAAGGAGTTCAAGGTGAACAAGGAATCCGAGGAGCAACTGGTCCAGCTGGAGCGCAAGGTATACAAGGAGTACAAGGAATTCAAGGGGAAACAGGAGCAGCTGGAGCACAAGGTCCTCAAGGAGTTCAAGGGATACAAGGGACTACGGGATTGACAGGTGCACAAGGTGCACAAGGTCTTCAAGGAGTGCAAGGAATAATCGGTCCGACTGGAGCTATTGGTTTGCAAGGTCCTCAAGGATTACAAGGAATAACGGGTCCAACAGGAGTTCAAGGAGTGCAAGGAATACAAGGAGTGCAAGGAATAATCGGTCCAACAGGAGCACAAGGAATTAGAGGTCCCCAAGGAAATACAGGGGAGGTCGGTATAACTGGCTCTCAAGGAGTCCAAGGGGCACAAGGTAGTCAAGGACCCCAAGGCCCACAAGGGAATATTGGAATTACTGGTGCAACGGGTGAAACTGGAGCTACTGGAGCAACCGGGTCAACTGGACCACAAGGTGTGCAAGGTGTTCAAGGGATTACGGGAATACAAGGAATAACAGGAATGACAGGCGATATAGGTGCAACGGGTCCGCAAGGAATACAAGGTATACAAGGAATTCAAGGTTTGCAAGGCCCAATTGGAGCAAGTGGGGTGACAGGTGCTAGTGGTAGTATAGGCCCAGTTGGAGCGCAAGGTAGTCAGGGGCAAAACGGAGCGGTTGGACCAACAGGCGCAACTGGTAATGTAGGATCAATAGGTTTCTCGGGGATAGCAGGAGCGACTGGAGCGACTGGTTTACCTAGTGGGGGCGGTTATTTCTTTTCCACTGCAACGAGTACAATTGCAGCGAATGCGCTAATACCAATTAATTCTGGTTCTACAATTTTTGGAGCAGGAGTTAGTTTAACAAATGCGACAACTATAACGTTAAGTACGCCAGGGATATATTTAATAAGTTATTATTTTCAAGGGGATGCAATTTTGGGGAATGAAACGATTTCGGTAAGGCTTGTTTTAAACGGAACGCAAGTCGCAGGGAGTTTTATTCTTTATGTTACAAAAGGTAATTTTATATTAGAACCAGCGATTTCAAATACGATGGTAATTGAAGTTACTTCTCCAAATTCCACTTTGTCATTACAAAATGGTCCATTAGCTATTGGGCATGTAACGACATTAGCGGGAGTAATAACAGCTAGCTTAAACATATTACAAATAGTTTGATGCGTTACAAACGGGAGGAGATGCTTGTGAAGAATCAAGATAAGTGTAGTAAGTTTCAAGCACCTATTCCTTTTCCGCCGCCAGGTATTACGGGGCCCACTGGACCAACCGGTCCAACAGGTGCTTTAGGTGGACCAACTGGACCGCAGGGAATACAAGGCGTACAAGGTCCAATCGGTCCAACAGGTCCGACAGGAATACAAGGGGTGCAAGGGGTACAGGGAGAAAATGGTCCAACAGGTCCAACAGGTTTAACTGGACCACAAGGCTCTCAAGGTAGTCAAGGACCTATGGGAGAACAAGGCCCACAGGGAATACAAGGTGTTCAAGGAATTCAAGGCGAAAGAGGTCCGACAGGTCCAACTGGTATTCAGGGGATACAAGGAATTCCTGGTCCAATCGGTCCAACAGGTTCAACAGGAATACAAGGCATACAAGGAATGCAAGGGGAAGTCGGTCCGACAGGTCCAACAGGAATACAAGGTATACAAGGAGTGCAAGGGGACAATGGTCCAACAGGTCCGACTGGAAATACTGGTATACAAGGTGTTCAAGGTAATTTAGGAAGTAGTGGTTTACAAGGTATAACAGGAATACAAGGAATACAGGGTCTAATTGGTCCAACAGGCCCAACAGGTTCTCAAGGAATCCAAGGGGAACAGGGGCCAATGGGGCCACAAGGGGAAACTGGTGTTCAAGGTTTACAAGGTCCCCAGGGAGAAATGGGGCAGGTAGGTCCAACCGGTTCTCAAGGAATCCAAGGAGTGCAAGGTGTAATCGGTCCGACAGGGGCAACTGGTTTACAAGGGGATCCAGGTCCAACTGGATCAACCGGATCAACTGGGATAACCGGTCCGACTGGTTCTGCAACGGGTCCAACAGGAGCAACAGGTCCAACCGGTCCTCCGGGAGGCCCAACCGGTCCAACCGGTCCAGCAGGATCACCAGGGGGTCCAACCGGTCCGACAGGAGCAACAGGGGCAACAGGGGCGACAGGAGCAACAGGAGCAACAGGAATCCAAGGAGTGCAAGGAATACAGGGTCCAACAGGAGCAACCGGTTTAACAGGTTTGCAAGGGGTACAGGGGCCGATGGGGGCAACAGGTCCAACGGGTGACCAAGGCATTCAAGGTCCACAAGGGATACAAGGAGTAATCGGCCCGACAGGTCCGCAAGGTCTACAAGGATTACAAGGCTCAATCGGCCCAACCGGTCCGACAGGTCCCCAAGGAGTGCAAGGGGCACAGGGTCCAATCGGTCCAACCGGCCCACAAGGGGTTCAAGGTATACAAGGTGAGCAAGGAGTAAGGGGAGCGACAGGTCCAACTGGTTTACAAGGTCTACAAGGCGTACAAGGTCCGAGTGGCCCAACTGGCCCACAAGGAGTGCAAGGCGTACAAGGTCCGAGTGGCATAACAGGCCCAACCGGTCCTCAAGGAATACAAGGTATCCAGGGACCGCAAGGAAGTATAGGCCCAACCGGTCCTCAAGGAATACAAGGAGTGCAAGGTCCCCAAGGTCCAACAGGTCCGACAGGGGCAACGGGTCCTCAAGGAATTCAGGGAATCCAAGGTCCGATTGGTCCAACTGGTCCCCAAGGAATTCAGGGGATACAAGGAGTGCAAGGTCCAATCGGCCCAACTGGTCCAACCGGCCCTCAAGGTCTACAAGGAATAACCGGCCAGGCGGGCCCAACCGGTCCAACAGGAGCAACCGGTCCGACTGGAGAAACGGGTCCCCAAGGTCCTCAAGGAATTCAAGGATCACAAGGAGAAATGGGTCCAACGGGAGCAACCGGCCCGACTGGAGAAACGGGTCCCCAAGGTCTTCAAGGAATCCAAGGTCCCCAAGGGATAACGGGTCCAACGGGAGCAACCGGCCCGACTGGAGAAACGGGTCCCCAAGGTCTTCAAGGAATCCAAGGTCTCCAAGGGATAACAGGTTCGACGGGAGCAACCGGCCAGACGGGAGTGACTGGTGCCACTGGCCCGACTGGAATACAAGGCATACAAGGAATAACTGGAGCAACAGGGGGAACGGGAGTAACAGGCCCAACCGGCGCCACTGGTCCAACCGGCTTAACTGGAGCAACAGGATCATCTGCTATATCGACAGGTGGTGGCTATTTCTTTTCTACATCAACAAGCACAATTGCAGCAAGTGCCAATATTCCAATTAACTCGGGATCCACTGTATATGGAACTGGTGTATCTTTAACTAGTGCTACAACTGTCACAGTATCGACGCCAGGAATATATTTAGTAAGCTACTATTTCCAAGGGGACGCGACTGGTGGGAATGAAGTAGTATCTGTAAGATTACTATTAAATGGAACACAAGTAACAGGGAGTTTTATACAAAATGTAACGACATCAACTGTAGTATTGGAACCATCTATTTCAAATACGCTTCTTGTAAATGTAGCTAGTGCAAATTCAACGTTTATATTACAAAATGGCCCGCTCGGTGTTGGGCATGTGACTACAATAGCAGGTACGATTACGGCAAGTTTAAATGTAGTGAGAATATTATAAGAAATATAAAAACACAAGGAATGTCTTTTTAGACACACCTTGTGTTTTTGATGTTAAATGAACAATTTTTTATCCTGCATTAACGGGCAGTAAGACACCCACTACAAAATTCAGCTAGAGTAAAGAAGTTAGGTGATAGATCAACGGACCGTAAAAGCCCGATTGGTTTAACTAATAATCAGTGGGGATGCCCCCACTGATTAAAGTTTTGCTTTATCTTTTTGGCTGAAAAATATGTTGAAAGAAGTATTTGTGATGTAAGTTATCTACAATTTTATTTGCTTGATATGTGCGATGTTGTTCGAGTCGAAGTCTTTGCTCCATCATTTTTATTGCGTGATCAGATAAACGTAACATAATACATATCTCCTTTTCTATAAATATAGGTGACTATTTGATATCGATCCCATATTTATAATTAAGGAGGCAAAATGTGTAACATAGGCAAAAAGCACCTTCCTCTCCCATTACGCTTACGAGGTTAGCTGTCGGACTCGGGAAGTGAGAGTTTCCCTACTTAAAAAAAGATTCGCCCCAAGTAGCATAGCTACAAAATTGGTTCCCCCGCTCCAAAATTTGGACTCAGCAAAAGGTATTATAAGGTAAAAGGTAACATAAATAAAACGATTAGTCAAATTATTTTATTTTTTCTGTTTTTTCAGTTGTGTAAGTACTATTCCATCAGGTAGTTCGGTGTATGTTACTTCAAGGAAGCCGTGTTTTTTATATAATGCGATAGCAGGGGTATTTGCTTTACCTGTTTGTACAATGTATGTCATAGAAGAAGGGAACATGTTAAATATATAAATTAGGAGTTTCGTCGCAATTCCTTTTTGAAAAAAATCGGGCGATACAACTAACCTGTGGATATCAATTAGTTTTTCTTCTTGTACAAAAGAAATAAAGCCGACAAGTTTATTTTCAGAAAAATATCCATAGAATGTTTCAACGCAACTTTGAATATCGTTTACAGTATCATATAAACGGGGTATGGCAGTACTATTTAAGTAGTCCCCTTCAACTTTATAGGCTGGAATTTGAACTTGTAAAATGGATGTTGCTACTTCAAAAGAAGTGGAATTTAACTTAAGAATCATAGATAATGAAGCCTCCTTTGAATATGGTATATTAATATAATTGCTTTATGGGTGAGTTTGACAATATTTTTCTTTTTTGCATATAATATATGTATCTCCATATGTAAAATAGTAGTAAATATATTTCTATAGTGAAATATGATTAGCAATGATAAATACATATGTTTGTATTGAATCATACAAACTATAATAGAAATGGAGGACTAAAAATGGGATGGATTATCACATTAATAGTTGGTGCTATTATAGGTGCAATTGCTAGTTCTATAACGGGTAAAAATTTCCCAGGTGGTATGTTCGGAAATATTATCGCAGGTTTATTAGGTGCTTCGTTAGGTGGTAGATTATTTGGATCCTTTGGGCCATCATTTGGTGGGATTCATGTCGTGCCGGCATTATTAGGTGCAATCGTGTTAATTCTTATTGTATCATTTGTAGTGAAAGCTGCAAGGAAATAGAGATATAGATTATGATGAAGAGCCCTGAATAAGGGCTTTTCATCATTCGAAGAGGTGGTTTCATTGGAGAAAATAAATATAAGAAAAAGAGATAAGTTAAGAAAGTTTTTTAGAGAACAAAATTATTTGGCGGTATTGCTTGGATTTGCGTTATTGTTTATTAATATTTTATTACTAACAAAAATATCATTTGTTTTTACACCGTTTATCGTATTTTTAAAAACAATTTTCTTCCCAGTACTATTGGCAGGCGTGCTATTCTATATTTTGCATCCATTCGTTTCACTTTTAGAAAAGAAAGGTGTTTCAAGAATCGTATCGATAGCCTCAATATACTTAATAGTAATCGGATTATTTGTGTTTTTAGTTGTAACTGTTATCCCTATTATTAAAGATCAAATTGATGCATTAATTGATAACTTACCGTACTTTGGCCATGAGATTGAACAAGCAGCGCGTAGATTCGGGGAAAGTAATTTACTTGGTAAAATTCAGGAGAATTTAAATATTAATGTTGCGAATATGGTAAAAGACTATACAGTTGATTTTACAAAGTCATTATCATCAGTAACTGGGAATGTAACTGGATTCTTGAGTACTGTTACAGAGGTTGTTTTAACATTTGTAATGGTTCCATTTATATTGTTCTATCTTTTAAAAGATGGCGAACAATTGCCGAATCACTTCTTAAAATTCATTTCAGAACAAAGACAACCAGCAGCAATGAGAATACTAGATGATATGCACTATGCGATTAGCTCGTATATTAGAGGGCAAATTATCGTGAGCTTGTTTATCGGTATTATGCTATTAATCGGTTACCTTATTATCGGTATTAAATATGCGGTACTACTTGCGATTTTAGCGATGATTGTAAATATCGTTCCGTACGTAGGACCAATTATTGCTATTACACCAGCGTTAATTATCGCATTTATTGACTCGCCAGCAATGGTGTTAAAAGTAATCATTGTTATGATGGTTGTACAATTAGCAGAAGGTAAATTTATTTCTCCTCAAGTAATGGGGAAAAAGCTAGATATTCACCCAATTACAATCATATTTATCATTTTAACTGCCGGAAACTTATTCGGGATTATGGGCATTATTTTAGCCATTCCAGGATACGCGATATTAAAAGTGTTAGTTACGCACGGTTATAGATTTGTTAAGTTGAATACGTGAAAAAAGAGCTAAAACAGTGGGAACTGTTTTAGCTCTTTTTTATTAACAATTCATTTGCATATTGGCGCGCCCATTGATCCGCTTCTAATATAGCATCTAGTGAAAGGTCTTTTACGTTATGATGAGCTTCAACTGTTTTGTAAATTGTTTTTTCAATATCGAAAAAGACAATTTCATTTTTTAAGAATCGTGCATTCGCAATTTCATTTGCTGCATTTAATACAGCGGGAGTAGTACCACCGATTTTGCCACATTCATATGCGTATTGTAGACAAGGGAACTTCTCTAAATCTGGTTTTTCAAAATGTAAACTACTGATTTCTAATAAATTTAATTTTTTATAGGAAGAAGGTAGCCGAGTAGGATAGTGAAACGCATATTGAATAGGCATTCTCATATCAGGAGCACCGAGCTGTGCCATAACTGATCCATCAATAAATTCTACTAAAGAATGAATGATGCTTTCTTTATGAATCATTACATCAATTTTTTCATACGGAATATCAAATAGCCATCTCGCTTCCATTACTTCGAATCCTTTATTCATTAATGTGGCAGAATCAATCGTTAGTTTTGCGCCCATTAACCAGTTTGGATGTTTTAAAGCGTCCTTAGCTTGTAACGTTTGCATTTCTTCACGTGTTTTATCACGAAAAGCACCACCGGAAGCTGTTACAATTAACTTCTCAATCTCTTTATTATTTTCTCCGTTTAAACATTGGAAAATAGCTGAATGCTCACTATCTACTGGAATTAAGCGACATCCGTTTTGTTTCGCTAGTTCAGTTACGATATGTCCAGCTGCAACTAAAGTTTCTTTATTAGCAATAGCGATATCTTTCTTTGCTTTTAATGCTTCAATTGTTGGGAGTAATCCTGAAACACCGACAACAGAACTTAATACAAGATTTGAATCAGGGTGAGTAGCTACTGCAATTAAGCCATCAGTCCCGTGTGTGATTTTTGTATTTGCTGAAATACGCGTACGAAGCGTGTCTGCTAAGTCTTTTGTCGCAACGCTTACAATACGAGGTTGAAACGTTTTGATTTGTTGCTCAAGAAGATCAATGTTATAATTTGCGGTTAAACCGACGATTTTGAAATGTTCAGGATGAGCTGAAATAACATCTAATGCAGATGTGCCGATGGATCCTGTGGAACCTAAAATGGATATATATTTTACCATGAAAAAACCTCCAAAGTTGTTTTGAATATTTCTGCAAACCTATATAAGATTAGACAATTGAAGTGGAAATTCCTGCTATATAAAATAGAAAATTCGGGTTTGTTTGGAAGTGAAATGTGATAAACTGTAAAAAAATAACGAAAAAGCAATGAAAGAGAAGAGTACATATTCGAAACTTTTCAGAGAGCTGATATGTGGTGAGAATCAGTAAGGGATGAATATGGAATGGGCTCTGGAGCTTCTAACTGAAATGAGTAGGTAAAGACGGTTACTTCACGTTAAGAAGTTGAAGTGAGCTATAATGATAGCTAATTAAGGTGGTACCGCGGGAGTTTCTCGTCCTTTTTAAGGATGAGAGGCTCTTTTTATTTTGAGAAAGGAGGAGTTAGTGTGAGTGAAAAAATAATGTTAACAGGAATTAAGCCGACAGGTTATCCGCATTTAGGAAATTATATTGGCGCGATTAAACCTGCATTACAAATGTCAAAGAATAATGAAGGAAAAGCATTGTACTTTATAGCTGATTATCATGCGTTAAATGCTGTGCATGATTCAGAAAAGTTCAGCAGTTATACGAAAGAGGTAGCAGCTACTTGGTTATCGCTTGGACTTGGGGAAGATGTTATTTTTTATCGACAAACAGAAGTGCCGGAGATTCTAGAATTAGCTTGGATATTAGCTTGCTTAACTCCGAAAGGACTTATGAACCGTGCTCATGCGTATAAAGCGAAGGTGGAGCAAAATAAAGAAGCGGGTTTAGAGATAGATGCAGGAGTGAATATGGGATTATATACGTATCCGATCTTAATGGCGGCGGATATATTACTATTTCAAGCTACTCATGTACCAGTTGGGAAAGATCAAATTCAGCATATTGAAATTGCACGTGATATTGCGACGTATTTTAATCATACATTCGGCACGACATTTACACTTCCGGAGTATGTCATACAAGAAGAAGGAGCAATATTACTAGGACTTGATGGAAGAAAGATGAGTAAAAGTTACGGGAATGTAATCCCATTATTTGCAGAGAAAGAAAAACTACGAAAGTTAATATTTAAAATCAAAACAGATTCTTCACTTCCGAATGAACCGAAAGAACTAGAAACGTTATTTATAATTTATAAAGAATTTGCGACAGAGGCTGAAATACAGTCGATCCGTGAAAAATATGAGACTGGAATCGGATGGGGTGATGTGAAAAAAGAGTTGTTTCGCGTTGTAGATCGTGAGTTAGCTGGACCTCGTGAGAAATACGCTAGGTATATGAATGAGCCAAATTTATTATACGAAGCGTTAGAAAAAGGTGCTGAGCGGGCAAGAGAAATCGCGAAGGTAAATTTAGCTGAAATTAAAAAACGGATTGGATTTGAGAGGGGGCGCTGAGCGTTCCCTTGTTTATCTATATAATATTCTTCATATTGATATGTAGAGCAAGGAATTCGCACTTCTTTTCAAAACTTATTAGTTGCATATGTTAAAAAGTATGCTAATATAGGGTTACTTATTAAATGTGTTTAATAAGTATAATTTAAGTCACTTATTAAAGAAGTTTAATAAGTGGATCTCATTCAATAAAAAAGGAGATGAATGTATGAAAACGGAGAAAGAAAAGATGGTGGCAGGAGAAATGTATATGCCAGATGATGAAGAGTTAGTAGCTGATAGAACTGAAGCAAAACGTTTAACACGCCTTTATAATGAGGCGATGGAGATAGGAGATGAAAAACGTTTTACGTTATTAAATCAGCTTTTAGGTTCTTCAGCTGACGGGAAAGCCCAAATCAATCCTGATTTTCGTTGTGATTATGGCTACAACATCCATGTTGGAAAGAGCTTTTTCGCAAATTTCAATTGTGTGATTTTGGACGTTTGTGAAGTACGAATCGGTGATAATTGTATGTTTGCACCTGGAGTTCACATTTATACTGCTACGCATCCGCTACATCCGGTAGAGCGGAATTCCGGTAAAGAATATGGAAAGCCTGTAAAGATTGGTAACAACGTTTGGGTTGGCGGGGGAGCTATAATTAACCCTGGTATTTCAATTGGAGACAACGCTGTAATTGCCTCAGGGGCAGTTGTGACAAAAGATGTACCTCATAATGTAGTTGTTGGTGGTAATCCAGCTAAAGTTATTAAAACGATAGACTTATAGAAATCGTTTTTTTTACGGGTATATGAATAAACTGGTGTCTTATCGTATAGACAATGGGGAAGGTGTTTCATATGGAGAAATATAGTGCGAACAATCATACAAAGACATTACTTGCCTCTCGAAACGCTCTTTTTCTCTTATTTGCTTTGCCAGGTGTCGCGTTTGCTACATGGATTTCAAGAACAGCAGCTACTCGAGATATGTTAGCAGTGTCAAATGCAGAAATGGGCTGGATTTTGTTCGGACTATCTGTTGGTTCAATAATTGGTTTACTGAGTGCAAGCCGCTTCATTGACTGTAAGGGAGCTAGAGACGTTATTATAGGCAGCATGTTTTTTATGATTGTTGGATTGATTTGTTTAGGTATAAATATTTATTTTGTTTCTAGTATGGGGGCTTTTAGTAGCTTACTAGTATTTGGAGTAGGCTACGGATTGGCGGAAGTCGCATTGAATGTAGAAGGTTCTTCCATTGAGCAGAAATTAGGAACAACTCTTCTTCCGAAATTTCATGGCTTTTTTAGTGTAGGAACTTTAGTAGGCGCGCTCAGTGGTTCTGTCGCAGCGTCGCTTCACATCCCGATTCTGTATCAGTTTCTTGTGATTTCGGTCATGTTTCTATTACTTGTATGTATGGTGTATCGTTTTCTTCCGCATGGAACAGGAAAGAAGGAGAAATCGCGGAACAAAAGGAGAGAGAAGCGTACTTCCTTACGTATGGAAAAAAAGGTGCTTTTAATTGGTCTTTTTGTGCTTGGAATGGCATTTGCAGAAGGTAGTGCAAATGATTGGCTACCTATCGTGATGGTAGATGGACATGAGCAAAGTATAGTGGCAGGTTCTATTATGTACGCAATTTTTGTATTAGCAATGACGTTAACTCGTATGTGTAGCAGCTATTTCCTTGATCGATTCGGTCGTGTCGCTGTCGTACGTGCCACTATTATGATGGCGATTCTAGGAATTTCAATCGTAATATTTGGGAGTAATTCGTATTTTCTAGCATTTGGCGTAGTACTGTGGGGGATTGGTGCAGCGCTAGGGTTCCCAATTGGTCTGTCAGCTGCTGGAGATGACCGTGAAAATGCGACTTCTAATGTTGCTGCAGTTTCTATCATTGGTTATACAGCCTTTTTAGTCGGACCACCATTTTTAGGGATACTTGGGGAAGCATTCGGAATACGTAATGCCTTGCTAGCTGTTTTATTATTTGTTCTTTTGTCTGGAATTGTATCGTCTATTACAAGAGAGAATACACCGAGCTAAATAAGGGTTGCATGCAGCGGAAATATATCATCTCTATTGCTTTAGAAAATGATGTATGATATATTGTCAACGCAACTTATTAAAAGTGTTTAATAAGTATGTTGATTAAGGTGGTGAGCGATTTGAGTGAACAATTTGTTACTCAAAAATCAATTAAAGAGACGATCCTTCGCGGCATTCGTACGGCTCTTCTAGAGCAAGGAAGTGCGACGAAAGTTGAACTTAGTAATACATTAGAAATTAGTTTTCCAACGATAAGTAAATTTATAGAAAATATGAAACAAGATGGTGAAGTCACTTTAGTCGGTTTAGATGATTCAAGTGGCGGAAGAAGAGCGAAACGATATGCGTATAATCCAGAATATATGTTAGGATTAGCGATATTTTTAGAAAAAAATGAGACGAATTATACAATTTTTAACTGTTTAGGGGAAGTAAAAGAACAAGGGAGTACTTCAAGTGCATTAATTGATGCGGGACTAAGCGTATTAACAGAACATATAGAAAGTCTTATAGCTATGTTTCCAAAAATAAGTTCTATATCAATTGGTGTCCCTGGTGCGGTCGATAATGGGCGTATTTTCTATATTCCTGGATATGAAAAGTTTCAAAATTTTAATTTGAAAAGTCACTTTGAGGAACTGTTTTCTATACCAGTAGTAATAGAAAACGATATGAATGCTGCAGTGCTCGGGTATCATAAAAACACGAGGAATAATGACAATTCCTCTCTTGTATATTTGTATTCAGGTCAAAATGGCCCAGGTGCGGGGATTATGGTAAATGGAGATGTCGTACGCGGAAGTACATTTTTCTCAGGAGAGATATCTTTCGTTCCGCAGTATGATAATAAAAATTTCTTACAAGCTTTGAGAAGTGGGGATTCGCATAATTCAGAGGAATATAATATAGATGCTATTACTCGTTTAATAGCTACATGTATAGCTATTATTAACCCTCATACGTTTATCTTCTGTGATGATGAAGTGAATCAATTTGTAATAGATCAAATTGTAAAAAGTTGTCCGCAGTACATTCCGGCAGAACATATTCCGAAAATAACAGTGAGCAACTGGAAAGAAGATTATTTATATGGGTTAAAAAGCCTTGGACTTGATCTTATAATTACGAGAACAAATAAAGAAAATTAAATGTACTGGCAATGAAGCATCCAATTGCCAGTTGAATAACATAAAAGAAAAGGTGTCGATTATGAAAATTGAACATGTAGCAATTTGGGTGAATGATTTAGAAGGAATGTGTGATTTCTATAAACAGTACTTCGGTGGTGAAGAAAATAGCTTATATCACAATCCGAAAAAGCAGTTTGAATCTTATTTCATAACTTTTGAAGGTGGTGCGCGTCTAGAACTTATGAGACAAGTAGGGATAGACGATAAAATAAAAACACAAACAGTAGGATATGCGCATATTGCTTTTTCTGTAGGTAATAAAGAAAAGGTGAACGAATTAACTCATACATTAAGAGAAGCAGGGTACCCTGTGTTAAACGGCCCACGAACTACAGGGGATGGTTACTATGAAAGTGTAGTAAGTGATCCTGAAGGGAATCAGATTGAGATAACAATCTAACATTATATTTACTAATAAAAAATAAAATTTTGTTGTTCCCCCAAATGTTTACGAGAAACCTATTATTTCTGCAGAAAGGGGGACATAACATTGAGTGAAATCATTTTTATTTTCTGTATATATCCATTGCTTATTTGTATTTTTTCAATAGCTGTGACATATAAAGTAGGTACATTTTACGCGATGCCAATTGTAACATTTCTTATTTTTCTTATGTTAAGTGTTACAGTGCACGATCCAGCATTTTTCTTTTGGGTTGGCATGTATACTATTCTTTCATTTATTGTTTCTTATATAACTATCCTTTTTATAAAGGGATATAAAGTTGTAGAAAGAGAGCGTTAATATCATTTTGGGGAAATAGGGATTTACGGTGAACGATAACAACCTCATTTCACGTTGTAATGACGGGAAATGAGGTTGTTTTATTTATATTTTTAATTAGAGTGATGAAAATCGCGAAGAATCCCCTCAATGACTGGATGAAGAGTACTAGGTAACTCATCAAACGGAAAGAAACGTAATTCTTTTGACTCAGTTTTATCACATATAAGCTCCCCGTGAAATTCGCGGCAAATATAAACAACGAGTACACCATGTACTTGATCGCCGTTTGGATAGATTTGAAAGAAATCTGGCCCTGAGTATGTACGGAATAGTTCTGGATTTTTAATAATAAGTCCAGTTTCTTCAAATACTTCTCGTTTTAAAGCACCTTCTAACGTTTCGTTATATTCTAAGGCACCCCCAATAATGCCCCATCGGTTAAAATCTGTCCGAAGCTGCAGTAATACTTCATCTTTTTCATTTAATATAATGGCATGTGATCCTATTAAAATAAGTGGATGATTTCCTACTAGATTTCTCATGTCTTCAATGTAGCCCATATTTTTGCTCCTTGTATTTAATAATAGTTAGGGAGTTCTTTTAACATTCTTTCTGTTTTACGCGCTGTAAAAGCTAAGTTATGGTCATCTTTCGTTCTGAAAAATAATGTGCGTAAAAAGGTTTTAATGTTGGCGCATAAAATACAATACTCATTAAGTGAAAGGCGTTTTCTAATTTGAGGAAGCCTTTTTATTTTTTTATGAATAATAGAAATTAACTCGTTTTGAGGAAAATCATGATACAGCATTGCTAGTAATGGAGTAACAATGCGTTCATCTTCATTATTATGAAAAAGGTCAGATGGAATAAAAATTTTATTTAATAAACAATGAATTAATTCTTCGTACCATTCAAAGGTCGTATACGTATTATGAACAATTTCGGTGAAAGCATCAGATACGTGAGCAAGACAATGAGCCCATCCTTTGTTTTCAATATAGCCTCGAAAATCCGTTTCTAAGTTTGTATATGTAATGAGTTTATTTTTTATTTCTTCGATATCCTCCTCTGTACAAAAGTAGTGCGAATTAGCGAATTGGAGTATTAACGCAATTAACGAAACAGTGTAAGAACGTGTGAAAACCCCATCTGTATGTGGGGAGTAAATGTCACAATATAAATACTCATCACTTAAACAAGTTTGCAGAAGTAATTTCAGCTGATCGTCCATAAGGAATTCATGATGAATGAAATGCGCAAAACATTTATATATAAGTTGGTAACGAACGTAGCTATCAGTCGTTCCGATATACTGAAGCATGTTCAAAGTTAACTCATTTACGTCTATATGCTGTAGTTGCGTATAGTCATTTTGTTGTATAAGCTCTAACTGTTGTTGCAATGCTGTAATATCCACTGGAGAACCTCCTCCGCACTTTAAAGATGCGATCTTTTCTAGTATTCTATATATTCAAGGACAATCCTGCTCATGCAAGGAGAACGATTAGAAATTCGAGTATGATATAGATGAGGGAAGAATATGACGACGATAGAACAGTTAGAAAAACATTTTAAAATAAGAAGAAGTGCTTCTTCTATTATGATAAAAGAAAATAATGCAGAGATTTTTACAGAAGAGCAATTAGAGGAAATGATGCAATATTGCGTTGCTGAAGCTAAAAAAGGTGAATTAGAAAAACTACATTTTGAAATCTCTTCAAAAAGTCCAAATTATGATGTGTATAAAAAATGTTTTGAAACGTATTCATTTGAATATGTTACGGAAAACATGATTGTATTTAAAGATATATATGAAGTAGAAGATGTAGAAAGTGAAATGGATTTTAAGCTTATTGAAGAAGTTGGAGAAGAGGCTTTTTATTCACTGTGGAATGAAGCGACGGGAGAACCAGTCGCTCATGATCAATTTGTGCATATGATGCTACAAGAAATTGGTGAGCAATGGAAAGAACATTGCTTAACAGCGAGTGTCGATGAAGAGCCGATAGGAATTGTAATCCCGCATATTGAAAGAGGTACGTTAGAAGAAGGGAAACTTATGTACTTCGCAGTTACTCCAAATATGCGTAATAAGGGATATGAAGCGGCATTATTTGCAGGTGCGATGTTTGTCTTAAAGGAAATAGGTGCATCTTATTATATTGGTGAGACAAATGTACAAAATGAATGGATGAAGGATGTTTTTGAAAAGAATGGATGTCAGTTGCTGAGTTGTACTGAGCGGTATGTGAGGGTGTTTTAGGAGGATGAATGGTCTATATTCTCGAACTCGTATAGCGGGAGGGGACTATTTATTCGCACCCTGATCGCGGGACAGTTGTATATAAAGATTTAGGTGATGAACAAATTGCATATGTCTTTCGAGGGAATCCGTGTACAACTTATGAACAAGTAAAAGAACTTTTTGCCTCTTTGTAAGATAAAAAGAAAAATGAGAACGACAAAATAGATATTCCTATAATACAATAAAGAAAGATTCGATTATATGAGAAAGCGTTGGTGAAAGAATGGAGCAGCAAAGAAATTGGCTACAAGCAACTGTAGAAAGAATTGAAGATAATACGTTACAAATAAAGTGGGAAAATAATATAGAAGAAGTTCGTATTTATTGGAGTACTTCACCAGATCATATTGAAGAAAATGGAGAACTACTTGCAACGGTAAATGGAGAATTATCATATACAATTGAAAACCCGAGTGAAAATGAACGTCCATATTTTAGATTAGTAGGAAGTAATGGACAAGCAGTAACAGTAGCCGAGCGTAGATTGCCATTACAAGGTGCGTTTAACTTCCGTGATATGGGAGGATATGAAACGACTGAAGGCCGTAAAGTAAAATGGGGCAAATTATACCGCTCTGAAGAATTAGCAGGGCTAACTGAATGGGATATTGCCTATTTACAAAAGTCTGGCTTAAAGTTAATTTGCGATTACCGTACAGACTTTGAAGTGAAGCATAAGCCGAATCCAGAGATTACGGGTGCTCGTCAAGTGTGCTTACCAGTTATGCAAGACTTAGCGAAAGACTTAAATATAAATGAGTTTTTCCAAGTTGGTGACCTTTCTATGTTAGGAAAACCAGGTGAATATCTTGTGAAAATGAATCAAGGTTTCGTAAGTGGTAACGAGGCATTCGTGAGCTTCTTAAACTTAGCGCAAAACCCGGAAAACTTACCGTTAGTAAACCACTGTACAGCTGGAAAAGATCGTACTGGATTTGGTTCAGCATTATTACTACTTTTACTAGGTGTACCAGAAAAAACAGTAATGGAAGACTACTTACTAAGTAACGGATTTCGTGAAAAGCTAAATGAAAAAATGATGGCCTTTTTAGGTGCGAAATTACAAAACGATGAGAGCAGAGCGATATTAGGTGCAATGTTTGAAGCACGTGCTGAATACTTGCAAGCTGCGATTGGTGAAATTCAAAAGCAATACGGATCAGTTGAAGCATACGCTGAAAGGGCTCTTGGCTTTACGAAAGAGTCGTTAGAGGAAATGAAAGAGTTATTACTAGAAGATTAATAATGAGAAGGAGGCTGAGCGGATTAGCCTCCTTTTACTTATAGCGTAGTTGAAAATAGAAGATAATGGTGTATTCAATAAAGAGCAGGTTAAGCGCCTCATAATGAAATATATAAACTTATATTACTATCGTGTTATTATGTTAAGTGACGGTAAAGTCGTGTGATTTATAATGATTTCTATAATGAACTATAGGGAAAAAGCAAGAAAATGTCTATGTATTTGATGGAGGGTTATCATAATAGAAAGGAAATTAGGAGATGGGGAAATCAATAAAAAGTGAATTAATAGGATTGTTTACCTTTAATGAGACATGTAAAGTATATCAGCAAAAAAATGAGGAAATACATTGGCAATTGGATATTAGAAATGAATATGTAGATGTTAATGAGATGATTAAAAGGGCAGAGAAGCTTTTTTTATGTATAGAAGAATTTGATAAAAAGGCTAAAGTAGCCATAGCAGAAAAATTGATAAATTACAAAAATGATTTTTGGCCTGAGTATGATGAGAATGATGAACATTTAAATTGGGATGCTGTAGATGCAGGAGAATATGATATAACGAAAGAAAAATTTGCAAAAGCAATTACGCTCTATGAAATTGAAATTAGAGAAAATGATATATACTGTGAATATCATGATGGAGATTTATTTGGTGGACACATGATACATGCCTATTTTGATAATGATTATAAGTTATTAAACGCAGAGGTGTAGTTTTAGTTATATAAAAATTGAATTAAAGTGTGCTTTAGTTAAAAGAATTAAATAAATTTTAAACAATGAGAACGAAGCTTTTAAAATAGGAATTGAGGAGAACATCATGAAATACAAAGTTATATTATTCGACGTAGATGATACATTATTAGATTTCCCTGAAACGGAAAGACACGCATTACATAATGCGTTTGTACAGTTTGGTATGCCTACAGGGTATAATGATTATCTTGCAAGTTATAAAGAGATTAGTAATGGATTATGGAGAGATTTAGAAAATAAAATGATTACGCTAAGTGAATTAGCAGTAGATCGATTTAGACAATTATTTGCACTTCATAATATAAACGTAGATGCGCAGCAATTTAGTGATGTATATCTTGAAAACTTAGGGAAAGAAGTACACCTTATAGAAGGCGCAGTACAATTATGTGAAAATCTACAAGATTGCAAGTTAGGTATTATTACGAATGGATATACGAAGGTGCAACAATCAAGAATCGGAAATTCACCTTTATGTAATTTCTTTGATCACATTATTATTTCTGAAGAAGTTGGTCATCAAAAACCAGCGCGTGAGATTTTTGATTATGCATTTGAGAAATTTGGAATTACGGATAAATCAAGTGTACTAATGGTCGGAGATTCGCTAACTTCTGATATGAAAGGCGGAGAAGACTTCGGCATTGATACGTGTTGGTATAATCCGAGTTTGAAAGAGAATAAGACGAGTGTTAATCCGACTTATGAAGTGGA
This sequence comes from Bacillus sp. CH_48, assembly GCF_038008465.1. Classification (NCBI taxonomy): domain Bacteria; kingdom Bacillati; phylum Bacillota; class Bacilli; order Caryophanales; family Bacillaceae; genus Bacillus; species Bacillus sp. CH_48. Next base: position 3,648,181 of record NZ_JBBOZF010000001.1, read on the forward strand.
GAGTCTACTACAAATTTTAGAAATTGTAGAAGTGGCTGAAGAAAAGGTAGCTTCATTTTAATTGTGCTGATATTTGTCGAAAAATCGATATATTTGAAAAATCGTTGATATATTGTAAGTTGTGATAGATATATTGAAAAAATCGTTGATATATTGTAAGTTGCGATAGATATATTTGAAAAATCGCTCATATAAGTTCATATACTAAGATATAGAACAAAAAATAACGCTACTATACAAGGTCATTCACGTGTTATAATGCGTGAATTAAATATACGTATATAAATAGTTTCTCAGAGTGATGCGATGTCATGTATGATTAGTGTAACAACTAGAGGTGAATGAAGGATGTTAACGTTTTTATTTGAGTTAGACAAGGTTATTCCGCAGACGAATGAGCCACGGTATGTTGCTTATACAAATGGTTTTATCGAAGGGGATTTAACAATCTGTATGGATGACAGAGTATTTTTTCAAAAGTCACGTATGAAGGTTGCAGAGCTGGGCATTTATTTAGGTCAGTGGATGGAACAAGTTCAACACGGGCAAAACGTGCCTATGAAATATGAAACGGCTGACCGTGAAGAGGTAATTCTTGGCTTCTTCTATAAAGAGGATCATAATCAATGGAATGTTTCTTCCAGCTGGCAAGAATTTGAACTTCAAGAGCTTATATCTACTACAACATTAATAGAGAGTGTTCAACACTATTTGTATGAGCTAAATAAAGAACTACGCATGATAGAATATCCTGTGACGTTTGATCAGTACTTAAGAGGAGAGCGAATGATGCAGCTCTCTTACAAACGACCGTGTGATAGCAAAGCAGATACGACGCCGGTAGAGGTTTATAATGGAAGCGAGCAAGTAGGCGTAGTAAGGGGCTATTATAAAAATACGCTGATGAGAGTGCTGGATTTTATTCCGAAAATTGGTAGTAATATCATTTATGAAATAAAGGATAGTAAGGACAATATTCGCGTCATTGCAAAGGATGTAAGTAGGCAGCGCCAAAGAAAGATTTTAGTAACGTACATCGATAATAATGATGCAGAGCATGAAATACTTGTATGTGACGGAAAGTTATTGGATGCAAATTTTATATTTACCTTTACATATAAGGCAGAAGAATATGTTGTTCATAAAACTTCATTTGGAATGGGAAAATTATTACGAAAAGGCTATTTAATCGCAGATTGGAATATTCGTCTTGAGGAAGATATGTATTACATCGAGATGAATGCATATGATGGAGATTACATGGAGGATCAATACTTACTATTAGGCGTATTTCATGCGGTTTTATATGGATAATCGATGAGAAATACCGTCATTCTTCTTGGAAAGAATGACGGTATTTTTTATTTATCCTCAAAAATAAAAATCTCATCAATCGTACTATGAAGTGCCTTCGCTATATCGTGAGCGAGTTGCAATGAAGGATTGTATTTACCTTTTTCGAGATGACTAATTGTTTCACGGCGTACACCAACTTGCTTCGCTAAATCTTCTTGTGTCATGTTCAATTTTGCGCGGTATTCTTTTATCTTCGTTACGAACGCCATGGTGCATCTTCCATTTCATCAACAGGTTTATCATAAAAGAACATAGAAAAACCGAACGTAATAATGAGTGTGCCGAAAATAAGAGCGATATCAATTTCTTGTAGCGCCGGGTTTGGAAATAACATTTCAATAAATATAATGATAGCGGTAGTTAGTAATGTAACGATAAATGCATTGCGACACGATTTATTGACAATTTGTTCAAACAGTTCATCGTGTTGAACTGTTCTATACGATGTGAAAAAGGAGAAGAAACAGAACATAGTAAACAATCCTTTTTCATAAAAAAATCCGAGGAAACCGAAGAAACCGAGAAATCCTAAATATTTTATCCAAGTTGTTTTCATGATAGGTCCTCCTTACGTTGTTAGAAATAAGTCACGTTATGTTACAAATATATCACAATTGGATAGGAATGGTAATAATAGTTTTCCAGTTTGCTTCATAATAATAGTAAAAAGAGGAAATATGCTGCGAAATAAAGAGGATAATATTGTAAAATGGTTGTAAGGAGGGGGAGGAAGAAATGCTAACTTGGATCATGATCGTTGTATTACTTGTAGTGATTACTGTCATTGCGACGGTGTTAATTGGGCGGAATGGTGATGCAAATTATAGCAAAGCGACAAAGGGGAATATTAAACGATTAACAATGATTTATATTATACTAGCTGTCGTTTTAGTTGTTGGATTAGGGGTGTATATTTATTTTAAAGGTTAAATAAACTGAAAAATGTAAAAATCTTAAAATAGAAGTATGCTATAATATCAATATAGTTATTTGGTAATTAAGGAAAGGATTGGATGGAATGATTGAAATTACGAATGTGTCAAAAAGTTATAATGGGTCTACTTATGCAGTAAAAGATTTAAGTTTATCTGTACCTAGCGGCGAAATCTTTGGATTTTTAGGACCGAATGGTGCGGGTAAATCCACGACAATTAAGATGATTACTGGCATTCACGGGGTGGACAAAGGGACTATTACGATTAACGGAAAAAATATTATGGAAGAGCCGATGGAAGCGAAGAAGACGTTTGGTTATGTGCCGGATAGCCCAGATATGTTTTTACGTTTAAAAGGAATTGAATATTTAAACTTTATGGCTGATATGTATGAAGTGCCGAAAGAAGTAAGACAAGAACGAATAGAGTCTTTAGCGAAGAAGTTTGATCTTTATAATGCATTATCTGATCAAATTCAAAGTTATTCGCACGGTATGAGACAAAAAATCGTTATTATTGGTGTGCTCGTGCATGAACCAGATGTATGGATTTTAGATGAACCGTTAACAGGGCTTGATCCGAAATCTGCATATATTTTAAAAGAAATGATGAGAGAACATGCGGATAAAGGAAAGATTGTATTTTTCTCTACACACGTATTAGAAGTAGCGGAAAAAATATGTGACCGGGTTGCTATTATTAATAAGGGGAATTTGCAGTTTAAAGGAAATTTAGATGAAATGAGAGATCATTTTAAATCCAATGAATCACTTGAAAAAATGTTCTTGGAGATGACGGGCAATGAGTAAAATTTGGACGTTAACGAAGGTACTATTAAAGTTAAATTACGCAGATTTTATAGCAGATAAGAAGAAGCGATGGGCGTATTTATTTTCATTTGCAGCTATTTTATTTGTTGGATTTTTAATATTTGGTTCGATGACGCACGGAATGTATGAAGGTCTGAAACAATTAGGGCAAGGGCCGGGAATGATTATTGCAATGGGACTTGCGATTGCGAGTATATGGGTATTTTTAATGAGTATAACGAACATTTTAACTGTATTTTACTACAGCAATGATATTGAAATGTTACTGCCGTTACCATTAAAACCAGCGCAAATTATTTCGGCAAAATTTTTAACGGTATTAATTACACAATACGTAATGAGTTCATTCATTTTATTACCAATCTTCATTACGTACGGTTTAAAAAGTGGCGCATTTATTACATATTACATATATATGATTTTTATTTACTTACTCTTCCCAATCGTGCCGTTAGTATTAGCTTCGTTACTGATGACAATTATTATGAGGTATACAAATATAGCGAAAAATAAAGATCGAGGAAATATATTTATTGGAATCGTAAGTATATTATTTATTGTAGGAATTAACGTATTTATGCAGTGGAGAAATAAAAGTGCGTTTTCTGGAGATGGGGCTGCGGAATACCTTGTAAATAATCAATCTTCTCTTTTAGTACAAATGACAAATTATTTTCCAACTACATATTTTGGAGCAGTGGCATTAGTAGAAAATGCAAATTGGAAGGGACCTTTATATGTAATAATCTTTGCAGTTATTTCATTTGTCTTCTTTGTGTTGTTTTATTACATAGCAGAGCGTACATATTTAAAAGGGGTTATTGGACTTTCAACGAGTACAGCAAAGAAACAAGTTATTTCGGCGGAAGGTTTACAGAAATCAACAGTACAAAGTTCGCATTTAAAAGCGTATGTGAAAAAAGAATTTAAAACGTTATTCCGTACACCACAATTTTTCTTAAATTGCATTGTACAAACTTTCGTTATGCCAATTATGTTGTTCTTTATTTTATTTGTGCAAGATGGAAATTTAAAGTTTATTACAGAGTATATTAACAATCCAAAGACAACAGGATTTGCAATTGGTGTTGGTCTTTGTGCATCGTTATTTTTAATGGGTAGTAACGTCATTGCAACAACGTCATTTTCGCGAGATGGAAGCTCTTGGTTTGTGAATCGTTATTTACCAGTAAAGGCTTCGGATATCTTTTTTGCGAAAGCAATCACTGCTTGGTTAATTAATGTGATCATTTTAGCAGTATTCGGTATTACGATGGCAGTTGTAGCTGGGATTTCTCCAGTCTTTATGATACTGTGGTTTTTACTAAGTGCGAACGGGTTGTTATTAATTAATTTAATCGGAACACGCTGGGACGCGCAAACTGCAGATATTCATTGGGATACAGAGCAGAAATTATTTAAGAGCCGATATACCACTTTGTGGAATTTTTTAGCTAATATTTTAATAGCTTTAATTATTGTGGGGGGAGTAAGTGTATTATACTTCTTCCTTCATGTCGGACTGTGGGTTATGTTTATCGTTTTATTTGTAATGTTTACGATTGTAAATTATATCTTTATTAAAATGTTAAAATTAGGTGCTGAACGTATACTGTCAAATATTCAATAAGAAGATAGATCCTCTGTATTCATGCAGGGGATCTGTGTATAGATGGAGGAGAAAAAGGTGAAGAAAATAGCAATTGTAACAGGGGCAACTCGTCTGAATGGAATTGGTGCAGCTGTATGCAAGGTGCTTGCTCAAAAGGGGATAGACATTTTTTTCACGTACTGGCCAAAGTATGATAAAGCGATGCCATGGGGAATGAGTGATCAAGAACCCTTTTTGCTGAAAAAGGAAATTGAAAGTTACGATGTTCGATGTGAAATGGCAGAAATCAATTTATCGCAGTCTTATTCGCCAAATCGTTTGTTTTATATGGTATCAGAACGGTTAGGTGATCCATCTATTCTAGTTAATAATGCAGTATATTCTACTCATACGAGAATTGAGGAATTAGATGTAGAGCAGTTGGATAAACATTATACAGTTAATATTCGGGCTACTATGCTATTAAGTTCATTGTTTATAAAACATTATTCACTTAAAACGGGCGGGAGTATTATTAATCTTACTTCAGGACAGTCAGTAGGTCCAATGCCAGATGAACTAGCATATGCAGCAACGAAAGGGGCAATTGAAGCATTTACAAAGTCAGTAGCACCAGTAGCGATGGAGAAGGGGATTACTGTTAATGCCGTTGATCCAGGACCAACAAATACAGGGTGGATTACAGAGGAATTAAAACATTATTTAGTATGGAAATTCCCGCAAGGTAGAGTTGGAGAAACAATGGATGCTGCGCGCTTAATTTCTTTTTTAGTAAGTGAAGAAGCGAAATGGGTTACTGGGCAAGTTATTCACTCGAATGGTGGTTATTCATAAAAATATTATGTTAACAAATGTTGAGAAACAAAAAACGAAAGAAAATTTTATTTTTTTGTATAAATAAAATGTCAAGAAAGATAAAAATTTGATAGAAGAGTATATCGTCATATAAAGATAGTAATTCTTAATGTGACAATATACTCTTTTTCTTTTACTTACGAGCAGAAAAATGAAGTAGAAGAAACTCGAATATTAAAATGAGTTTATCAGTTTTTGTCCGTATTATTATGAAGATTACTGTCGGAAAGATGGTAATTCGTATGAAAAGGGATTTTTTAAGGGGAAATCGAATCGTAAAGGGGAGGATAAATAAAGTAAACATAGGGGGATTTATATGAAAATGAAAAAGGTCGCTATCGCATCGATAACAATTGGTACAATGCTTACTATGGCAGCTTGTAGTCCATCAGCAGATAAAGAGGCAGAAAAGAAAGAGCAAGTAACAGCGCAAAATGAAGGAGAAGCAAAAACGACAAGTGCAGATGAAGCGTCCAAAACAACGAAAGATACTGAAAAAGAAACAAATACTTCTTCAAATGAAAAAACAGATAAAGATGCAAAAAATACGAAAGAATCATCAGGAACAGAAAGTAACGGCAAAACGTCAACTCAAAATGAGAATGTGAAAACAAAAGAAAAAGAAACGACAGGAAAAACGAATGACCAAACGACTAGCGGGAAAACAGCAGATCAAAGCACAAGTACAAGCTCAAACACAAACAATAACGAAAAGACAACGAAAGATCCGAAGAAAAGTGTTGCTGTGAAAACGAACGTTAAAGAAGTTGTAGCATTAATTGATAGCTTGGACAAGCAGTTAGCTGCTAATCCAAAATTGGAAACAGTGAATAAGCTTGGCAAACAAATTAATGAAAAGTGGGACGTGATTGAAAAAGAGCTAGAAGCATCACATCCGACGGATTCTAAAACAATCGGTCAAAGTATGTATCCGTTAATTGTAGGAGCGGAGAAAGAAAAAATCGATATTAATAAAATGAAATCATTAACGACGAAAACGAAAAAAGATTTAAATCAGTTATTGACGAAACTTTCATAGTTTCAAAAGCCTACTCGTGTGAGTAGGCCTTTTTTAGGTTGTTGTAATGTGCACAGTATAACTTATTTATTATCATTTTCAATTACGATGCGAAAGGAACTGAATGCTTGTTGACTGATATAATCTTCTTCGCTAACTTTAAAAGGAAATGGAAAAGCGACGAGTTGAAAATTACTTTCCTGATCCACTGAAGGCAATGTGAAATTAAAGATTTGTCTTGTTTCAGGTGCAACCTTAGTATAAACGACTTTTCTATTGTTAAATATTTCAACTTGTTTCCAATCTTTAAAAGCCACGATTGCGTAAGTCATTTCATCATTCGTTTCATTACCGTTTGATAGGGTTAATTGCTTGCCTTCCTTTTCAAAGAAGACAGTTTGTAAGTTCTCTTCACGGTTCGTAACAAATAATGGTTCGTAAAGACCATCTTTTAAAATAGCATCTGGATCTATAAGGGAGAGTTTTATTTTTTCGTTTTCTTTCTGAAGAGGATGCATTGAATATCGCATACTTAGAATATCTTCTAAAATAGCTGCTTTATTTAAGTTATTATCTTTTAATTTGTATTCAGGTTTTTTAATTATTAAAAAGGTTAATTCATTTGCATTAGGAGAGGTGTGTAAAGAGATTTTCGTAGTAATTGAACTGTTTGGTTTCATATCAAAAAAATAGTGTGATATTTCATTAGTAGTATCTTCTATTTTAAAAGGTTTTTGTTCGTAATCTTCTAGAACAATTAATCCATATTTTCGGTTTTCATTAATAGTATGTACGAATGATAATGTTACATTAATTTTATTATCCTCACTAGTAATTGTACTGCCATTGTTGATATGTTGGCCTTGATTATCCTTCAATCCGTAAGAAATAGTATTGGTTTGTTGCTCTCGTTTATTTTCTATGGAAAGAGGATGAGGTTGTATGATTGAAGTATTGAACAAAATATAAATTGTAAGTAATGAAATAAGTAAAACACCGCTAATAATATATATTTGTTTCATAAATAGCACCTCAATATATGTAAAGTATTAGAGAAAAAAGATATGCAAGATGCATATCTTTTTTCTCTTTCTTACCAGAAGGCTTTTGTTTCGTGATTTACATCATTATAACCACTTAATTTATAGGTATGATTACCGATAGCGTAATCATCTCCATAATAAACGCTTGTGTTGGTCGCTGTAGCATTTACAAAGGATGATTTTTTTGCACTATTACTTTTCGTATTTACTAATGAGCCATCGCCATTGAAAGTTCTTGCTTTTGCATAAACATAGTCTTCGGTCGTAGTTGATTTCGATTTCGCAACTGCATATGGGTTACCAAAAAAGGGAGTATATACGCTAATGTTAGAGTCATTCTTAGGTGCAGCTGCAACAGTCAAACTAGGAACAATAGATGTTTTTGTTGATTGAATTGTATCAAAGTCAACTAAAACGGGCTGCTTGTCTACAGTGTCGACCTCTGAAGCACTTGCGTTATTAGTAAAACCAAAACCTAAAACCGCTAACCCTAAAGTTGTCACCGATAAAGATTTTTTCATATTCACTAATTTTCCCACCTTTTTAAATTTTTGAGTTCGAACTCAATTCATACAATATATGAAAAATTCTAAATTCTCAATGGTTTATCCCATACTTAACTTTTCTTTTACTTTCAATTCAATATATCTTCATTTGCAAAAAAGCGAATATATCTTCTAATGCTTAGCCAGCAAGGAATATAGGTTTAACCTTATGAAATTTGTGTAAATTTTAATCTATTCATGTCATTATGTCTGTTATTTTTAAATTCATATGGGAAACTTATTTAAAAAAGGATGGTGACAAAAATGACAATTGATCGAATTTGTACAATTGGACCCGCAAGTAATAATAAAGAAACGTTAGCACAGTTAATAAAGAATGGTATGAAAATTGTTCGACTAAATTTATCGCATGGCACGCATGAAAGTCATAAAGACATCATTCGTTTAGTGAAATCATTAGATGACTCTATTAAATTTTTGGGTGATGTACAAGGTCCTAAAATAAGATTAGGTGAAGTGAAGGGAGAGCAAATTACACTTCAGGCAGGAGATTCTTTTATTTTATATACACAACCAGTTACAGGGAGTAATACAGAAGCAAGCGTTGATTATGAAGGAATTGCGAATGATGTGAAAGTAGACAGTAGAATTTTGATTAATGATGGAGAAGTTGAATTAATTGTTGAAAAGATAAGTACGGACAAAATAGAAACGAAGGTAAAAACAGGTGGCAATATCTCATCTCATAAAGGAGTTAATTTACCAGATGCGGCTGTTCGTTTACCAGCTATTACAGAGAAAGATAAAAAAGATATTCAGTTTCTTTTAGAAGAGAATGTTGATTTTATCGCGTGTTCTTTCGTAAGAAAACCTAGTCATATAAAAGAAATAAAGGATTTTATACAACAGTATAAAGAAACGTCACCTAATGTAATTGCAAAAATAGAAACGATGGAAGCAATCGAGAATTTTCAAGATATATGTAAAGAAGCAGATGGAATTATGATTGCAAGGGGCGATTTAGGAGTAGAGTTACCGTATCAATGCATTCCGCTTTTACAGAAAATGATGATTCAGGAATGTAATCGAACGAATACATATGTCATTACAGCAACACAAATGCTTCAATCTATGGTAGATCATTCTATTCCAACAAGAGCAGAGGTGACTGATGTGTTTCAAGCTGTACTGGACGGGACGAATGCAGTTATGCTTTCAGCTGAAAGTGCATCAGGAGAACATCCAATCGAAAGTGTGAGAACATTACGTCTCGTTTCAGAATTTGCGGAGCATGTTAAAAAAGATGGACCTTTTGCGATGAAAGATGTACTGCAATTACTGCGTGAGTCTCTGGATGAGTAATAAATAAAAAGAGGGCGGATATGCATCCGCCCTCATGTTTTTCATTCATACTATTCTTGCTCATCCAAAATCTTTTCAAACGCAGCAGATACTTTATCAAACTCTTCATCATTTTCAATGTATGAAAACTCATTATCTTCTTCTACTTTTAAAAAGAAAATATCAATGTCTTCCTCAGTTTCTGTTTGGATATCTTCAACAAAGGCAACTGCAATATATTCTGCGCCTTCGACATCCATCGCTCCAAGTACTTCTACTTCTTGCTCTTCGTTATTCTCATCACTAAGAGTAAACACTTCGCCAACTTCAATATCAGACATATTCATTCTCCTCCTGTTCGACTCTAAAAATAGAGCACTCAAACTGTATACATACTAACATATCTTTCCATGAAAAACCAAATTCATACGTAAGAAAACAACTGATTCTTCTTTAGTATGAGTATACAGCTATTAGGAGCATTATTTGTCTGTGCTATATTACTTAATCCATTCAACAATTGTATCCATAGTCTGTCTTGTTTTATCACGCTTTGGCTCTTCTTTACGGTAACCAAAGGCAACCATAACTGATGCTTCAAAGTTATCGCCTTGTATAATGCCTTCTTGACGAAGTAAAGAATCTACTTCCTCTTTATCAAATCCTTCTATTGGACAAGAATCAATACCGATTTGAGCTGCGCTCGTCATCATATTACCTAAAGCAATATAAGTTTGTTTAGATGCCCAATCAAATACAGCACGATCGGATTGTAATAAGTTAAAATCTGTTTCCTGGAACTTTTTGAAGAATTCATATCTAATTTTTTGAGTGTCTTCAGGCAATCCAATAATATCGTTCATCATATATTTAATATACTCTGCATCATAGTGCATATCTTTAATGTTTCTTGAAAGAACAATGACGAAGTGGCTTGCTGTTGCAAGTTGCCCACCAGCGCCCCATGAATACGGTTGTAGTTTTTCTCTTAATTCTTTATTTTGTACGACAATAAATTTCCAAGGCTCATATCCAAAAGAAGAAGGAGATAATCTGCCTGTTTCTAAAATGAATTTAAAATCCTCTTCTGAAATTTTGTGTATAGGATCGAACTCTTTACATGCATGTCTGAAATGAAAAGCCTCCATAATTTTCTCTTTTGTAATTTCTTTTGTATTTGTCATAAAAGTGCCTCTTTTCGTTAATTTATTTTGTAAGTAAATTATATTTTTAAAGTAACATAGACACAAGTACGCACATTTTTGTGTTATAGTATCAAAAAAGATACTATTGGTAAGGGAAAGGAGTTATGATGGATTGTTCGAATGAAAATAATATAAATTACCCATTTCTAAATAAATATTCTTGTCCAGTTGAAGCTATGGTTGAGGTTATTGGTGGAAAATGGAAAGGGGTTATTTTGTATCATTTATTAGATGGTACAAAGCGGTTTAATGAATTAAAAAGATTAAAACCTAATATCACACAAAGAATGTTAACACTGCAGCTGAGAGAACTTGAAGCAGACGGCATCATCCATCGTGAAGTATACCGTGAAGTTCCACCTAAAGTAGAATATTCGTTAACTGAGCTTGGTGAATCACTACGTCCAATGATTCTATTAATGATGGAATGGGCGACTCATAATATGGAGAAAGTTTTGGAAAGTAGGAATACGAAAAATAATAGTTAAGAGTTGTAGAAATAAAAGGTGTTTTCCATACGTAAAGACACCTTTTATCCCGCATTAACGGGCAGTAAGATCCCCACCTCAAAATTCAGTGGAAGCAAAGAAGTTAGGTGGGGGATGAACAAAACCCCCACTGATTAAAGTTTCACTTTATTTCTATGTTTTTTACTTTTTAACTTCAACTGCTGAAATTGCAAAGTCATTCAAGTTTACAGTTTTACCATACCAATCAGAGTGTTTGAAGACGATACCTTTACCATATCCTTCAGTTGAAGTACGATCCCATAGCGTTGTCGAATAGCTAGCAGTAGGGGATGCTGTACTTACAGAAGAAATTCTATTTTGCCAATTAGGAGGCAAATTTTTAAAACCGCTACTAAGAGAAAAATACTCGCCACCTTTATTTGCATGTTCATAGAAATCTGTACTATTAGGTCCGCTCCCTCCAACACCAAGGGGATTGATTGTATTATTCAACCTTTGTTTGTCTTTTTCAATAAAAGAATCTAAACTTTCTTTGTTCGAAAATCCATAAGATAACCAGTCTCCATTTTGATTTTGTTTCGGTAGAACTACAGTTATTTTTACGTCTTCCTTAGATGGAGCACTCAATTTGTTAAACGAATCTACAGTCTTTTCATCTACAGTTACATATTCAAAAGAGCTAATCGAATAATCCTTTTCGGTACTAGCTGATACTGATCCCAGTCCTCCAGTTAACGACAAAACAGTTAATAATGCACCTGCTACCAACTTTTTCAGCATGGATTCATCTCCTTAAAACTTAGATTTTTTACATAACTAAAATGTATGTTAATTTGAATGTATTATAAATATTTAGAAATTTATAAAAAATAAACAGAATATTCTTTTATTAGTCTTGAGTAAGGAAAGTAATTAAAAATGAAAAAAAGGTTTACTTAAAAAGTAAATCCTTTTTGCCAACCTATCTCAAAACTCTATGGATTAAAGTTTCATTTTATCCATCTATGAATCATAAACTTCTTTTGCATTCATAGAAACAGCATCTAATAAAAGAAAAATGGCTGCTATCATATGTAGAAGGATTTCTATATAAGGAAAGAAGGCAACTAGAGTAACGATAATACCTATATAATGAGCGTACGTATTCATGCCTGCTTTTTTAGCTAATAAAATAGTAGTGATATGTAAAGCAATCAATAGTAGTAAAGGTATCCCATCTAGGTTAACAAGACTTGGAAATATATAATAGCAAGGAAGTAATAAAAGATGATAGATCCCTGTAGGCCACTTTAGTGCTTGTATGTAAGTTTTCAAAGTAAATCCTCCTAAAATAATTAATATCTATATATTACCAAAAAAAGATAGGTGATTGGATATTAAACACTTGTGGTTTTTAGTATAATATAATTATTTTATGTTAACTAATTGTTTCCTTATCTATAAAATAGAAAAACCACCCAAACGAGGGTGGTTCGTATTATAAATAACTACTTAAAGAAGAAAGGGGAACCTTCACCTCACTACCTTCCTTCATATTCCGCAGCATAACGGTTTCTGTACTAAGTTCTTCTTCACCAATAATAAGCACGTAAGGGATATTCTCTTTATTGGCATAATTAAGAGCACGTTTTAATTTGCGTCCTGCTAGTTCGAGTTCGACTTTTAAGGAAGTGGTAGAACGTAATTGCTGGGCAATTTGTAAGCATTGTAATTCTGTCCCGAGTGGGATGATAAATACATCCGCTGTAGATGATATCGTTTCTTTCTGTGAGAGTGCTGTATAAATAACGTCTAAACCGAATGAAATACCGACTGTTGGATAGCTAATATTATCGCCACGGAATGCCCCAATAATATTATCGTATCGACCGCCGCTACCGATGCTAGATGTAATCGATCCATCTTTTAAAAAGATTTCATATACGGTGCCTGTGTACATTGTAAGTCCTCGCGCTAAAAACGGATTGAATATAGCATTTTCATTTATTCCAAGAGCGATTAAATATTGCTGTAATTGTTGCAATTCGTTTACTCCATCGGCAACGATTGGAGTATTGAAAGCGTCTTTAAAGTCATCAATTGAAAGCTTTAGACAAGATAATACAGTATTACATATTGTATCAGCCATTTCTTCAGAAATTCCGCGCTCTAATACATCTTTTCGTACACCATCAATCCCAATCTTTTCGATTTTGTCTAATGATAAAATGACGTCACTTGTTAATTCAGTAGGGATGTTAATGGCCTGAAGAATACCATTTAACAGTTTTCGGTTATTATATTGGATCGTTATCTCTAAGTTTAATGTTCGGAACAGCTCAAACGCCATGCTCATGAGTTCCGCTTCAGCCATGACTGATTCTACACCGACTATATCAACGTCGCATTGTATAAATTCACGAAATCTTCCTTGTTTAATTGGCCCATCTCGAAATACTTTCCCAATTTCATAACGTTTAAACGGAAGGCGGATGTTCGGATTCATTGCCACGACTTTTGCGAATGGAATAGTTAAATCGTATCGTAAGGCAAGGTCACGTTTTCCTTGATCCTGAAGTGTATATATTTCTTTTAATATTTCATCGCCACCGCCGTACTTGTAAGACATAAGCTCATACATATTTAACATTGGTGTCTCTAACGGTTTGCATCCGTATCGTTCAAATGTATCTTCGCAAGTTCTTTTAATTTTATTTCGCAGCACTTGCTCCTCTGGTAAATAGTCTTTCGTTCCTTTTACATTTTTCATTTCCATTGTAATCACTCCTTTTTTAATTAAAAAAAGCTATGCAGGTATAAAAATACCCACATAGCTTTATGAACGCTTCGTGGGTCAACAGGAAAAGCCCTGTACCCACGAAGAAAAATTTTTCTTCGGATACACGGCGTTACGTATGATGATGAAGTTGGAAAGAAGTATTAAAATTTCGCATTGCAAATCTCTCCTTAACGTAAGTTTTTCCAAATTATATCAGATGATTTTTGAATTATCAATATTTTTAGTTTTGAAATATACGTGAAGTTATGTAGGAGAAATGGAAAAGGGTGTATAATAAAACTTAATAATATGAAATAACCTTTTAAGGAGAACGTTATGAAAAAAGATAAAACAAATGCGATGCGAATATTAGATAAAGAAAAGATCGAATATTCGATGATGTCATATGATCCAGACGATGGGAAAATTGATGGCGTATCAGTAGCCGAGAAAATTGGACGAGAAGTGAGAGAAGTATATAAAACGTTAATCGCTCAAGGGAATAGTAAAAATTATCATGTTTTTATCATCCCAGTAGATGAGGAATTAAATTTAAAAGCTGCCGCAAAAGCAGTAAGTGAAAAGAAGATTGAAATGATTCCTGTAAAAGATATTACGAAAGTGTCAGGATACATTCGCGGTGGTTGTTCACCAGTCGGAATGAAGAAGTTATTTTCTACATGTATCGATGAAAGCGCCCAATCACTTGAAACGATGATCGTAAGTGGCGGGAAGATTGGTATACAAATTGAGCTGAAAGTGGATGACTTGGCGAAAGTGACGAGAGCGCAGTTTGGAGAGGTAACGAAGTAAATATACATATAAAAAGAAGTTCTAGTTTTATGGGACTTCTTTTTATTTTAGGAAGATTTTCATTAACGATTGCTGTAGGATAAACTAGTTTAGTATATAATTTTTTTACGATGTAAGTTATTTGGGAAGGTTATTTTTTTATCGGATTTATCTTTAAAAACGAACATTTTTAAAAACTTAACGAAAAATGTTCATGTTTTAATTGCGCGCACACTAATAGTTTGTTATATTATCCATATAATAATTTTGAATAACATCACTCGTATATACTCGGTAATATGGTCCGAGCGTTTCTACCTAGTTCCCAATGAAAGAACTGGACTACGGGTTAAAGTATTCGGCCGTTCTATTCTAATGAGCGCTACCGATCTATAATTTGGCATTTGTTTTATCTTTTGCTCAATTAACTTTGACTACCGTAGTTCTAGAAAGTAGAGATTCTTCTACAATTTCTAGAACTTTTTTGTTTGGACCAAAAGCATCGAGTATAGAAAACACAACAAGAGAAAGAGGAGAGATTATTTATGAAGAAGAATACGTTGAAAAAATGTGCTGCCCTAGTAACTACTGTTGCATTGTCATTCTCGATACTTGCGGGATGTAATGCGAGTCCGAAACAAGTTGAGGAAAAAAGCAATCAAAAACCTATCTTAATTCAAGGGCCAATGCCGATAGAAGCAGAAAAGTTTGCGAAAAGGCTAAAAAATGTGAAAGAAGAAAAGTCTGGAACTTTTGTATTTTATAAAGGAACTGTCGACAATTATCCTGTAATCGTTGCGAAAACAGGTAAAGGAATGGAGAATACAGCAGCTGCTACAGCGGTGGCTATTGAAAAATATAAACCTACAGCAATTATTAACCAAGGAACATCAGGTGGACATGATCCAAATTTAAATGTATTTGATATTGTATTAGGAAAACAAGTTGCAAATATAGGTTCATTAAAAACAACAAATATGGATGAGAATCAAGGAATTGAGCCGACAAAATGGATATCTATGGACTTAATGGCTTCTGAAGGAAGTGCAGGAGAAGATCCAAATGCTGAGAAAATCCGATACTACGAAGGAGATAAGGATTTACTTGCAGCAGCTAATGCGGTAAAAGATAAATATACAAAAGGTAAAGTGGTTGAAGGTACTATAGGCTCAGCAGACCTTTGGAATAATGAAGTAGATAGAATTAAGTGGTTCCATACAAAATACGGTACATCTGTAGAAGAAATGGAAGGAGCTGCTGCAGCTCAAATCGCGAAAGCTTATGATGTCCCATTTTTAGGGATTCGAGTATTATCTAATAATAAAACAAACGGCGGGAAATATAACCCAAATACAGCAGCCGCAAATCAAGAATATGTATATGAAGTAGTTAAAAAATATATAGATTCAATGCAAAGTAAATAGTAGTAGTTCTGCTCCAGCATAAACGTCAAGTAACTGTAAATGTTTTTGAGACGGATAAACTTGTCTTAGGAATGGTAGTTGAAAAAAAAAGCTTGTTTCTTATAGAAAATATAAGAAACAAGCTTTTTTATTTAAAATAAATTGGGTAATTAAACTATAACGTCAATATATACCGTTGAATATCATAATAATATAATGGGGGTGATGTTATATGGCACTTACTACAGGACCAATTGAAAACGTAGGAAATCAACCTGCTAATGCAAATAGAGTTAGGGTAAAGATCCTTAACCGTACTGCGGGCCCACTTACTGGAGTAGCTAGAGTTTTTAGACTTGACGGTTCATTAGTATTAATTGAACAGGTAAACTTCAATGTGAATTCTAATGCTTCTACTTTTGCAACTCTAAGTTTAGTTCATCCTGCTTTTGGACAAGCATTTGAATATGAAGTTCAAATTGTTCCTAATCAACCTGGTGGACTATATAGTGTTTATGGACTAACAGCTGACAGTGTTATCATTACTGCACAACGTGTTGTGAACTCAGAATTGACACAGTTTCTTTAATTAAAATAGATTGGTGCCTACATGGTATCCAATCTATTTTTGTACGTATTATTCAGAGAAAGAAAGGTTTTACACAAAAATAAAGACAGTTATAGAAAAGGGAAAAGTCGAGCTATCATCTTGATTTTTATTATTTCTGTCTTAGATTGTATCTGTTTTGTGGCATGGTTTTCTTTGAATGCTTTTTATTCAAACTGTTTTTTAAAGTATTTATCAAATATGCATTATTGCATAAATAAATTTAAATTTATAAGTTAATATTAAACTACTTTTTAATTGTAAAGAATATTTTAATAATCTTTATAAGAGAAGGATATTCCATGTAAAAAGTGAAATTGTTTGGAATGTGAATAAACAAAAAGTTTAGAAGTGATACAGACTGGATAGAGTCGTGTATTAAATAAACAGAAAAGGGGTATGGATTTCTAAAAGGTTTCGGGGGTTAGAAAGCACTTTTTAGTGAATAGCTTCAAATTATATTTTAAAGGGGAATGGGTATATGAAGTTTCGAAATACAAAGATTGCTATGATTACACTATCTTCATTTTTTATTTTAGGTTCTGCATCGCTATCATTCACAGATACTATACACGGTGAAGTAGCTCCTGCATCAGCACAAGAGATTATTGTAAAAAGTTATGACGATACATATTATAATAACGCAATAGGAAAAACGGGGTTAGAATTAAAGAAGGAACTGCATAATATTATTGATAATCATACAAAGTTATCATACAGTGCGGTTTGGGAAGCACTAAGAGATACTGATGAAGATCCAAATAATAAAAATAATGTGTTACTCTTATATACTGGTCGTTCGCAAGGGAAGCTTACGAATGGATCAGGAGTAAATAACTGGAACCGAGAGCATGTTTGGGCAAAATCTCACGGTGACTTTGGAACGACTGCAGGACCTGGAACAGATCTACATCATTTAAGAGCGACGGATGTATCTGTAAATAGTTCACGTGGAAATCTGGATTTTGATAACGGTGGTGTAAATCACTCTGAAGCGACAGAATGTAAATATGATAGTGATTCTTGGGAACCTCGTGATAGTGTAAAAGGAGATATTGCTAGAATGCTGTTTTATATGGCTGTTCGTTACGAGGGGGACAACGGCGAAATAGATTTAGAACTAAATGAAAAAGTGAATAACAATAAAGATGCATACATGGGGAAACTATCTGTTTTATTAAAATGGAATGAACAAGACCCGGTCGATGATTTAGAGCGAAAGCGTAATGAAGTGATTTTTACAAAATATCAACATAACCGCAATCCTTTTATTGATCATCCTGAATGGGTAAATAAAATTTGGAACTAAGATTTTTAAAGGTATTATATTTTGATAAAAGGGATTGATCATTATGATCAATCCCTTCTTATATGTTTACTAGAATAAATGATTTTTATAGGAGTGAAGAGGAGAATAGGATAGATATTTTATCAAGTTAAGTATATATGGGTATTTTAGTACGGTCCCCACTCAATATTCACCCCAATAATAAGAAAAACAAGTCCAATGATAAACCAAATGAATGCAAGTGGAGCCATGAATCGAATCCATTTGCCGTAAGAAATGCCGCTTGCTGCGAGAACGCCCATTAAAACACCGGAAGTTGGATTTAAGCAGTTGACTACACCTTCTCCAAGCATAACAGCCTGTACTGTAACTTGGCGTGTAATGTGCATGAAATCAGCTAATGGAGCTAATATCGGAATAAAAATAACCGATTCTCCTGTCCCGGATGAAATAAGGAAATGTAATGCGGCACTACTTACGTACATACCGATAACACCAAATACAGGGCTTTGTCCTTCGAGAGTTTGTGCGAGTTGGTTAACAATCGTATCAAGCAATTTTCCTTGTTCTAAAATGACTGAAATACAGCGAGCCATTCCAACGATTAAAGCACCGTATATGAGATTTTGGCAACCTGCTAGAAAAGTAGAAGCGATATCGTTTGCTTTCATACCACCTATTATTCCCGCTGTAATTGCTATGAAAATAAAAGTAGCAGTCATTTCTGCGTCCGTCCAATGTAGACGAAAAGCGCCTATTAAAAATGCAATTAATGATAAAGCTGAAACGAGTAAAATTAATTTATGACGTATAGTCCAAGGAACTTCTTTTTTCTCTGTTTCTTTTTCGCTTGAAAGAGCGTTACTTGGAAACCAGTTATCGCCAAGAATGCTTCCTTTATTCGATTTTTTCAAGCGCTTTACATACCAATTTATATAAAGGATAGTGGCAAGTAAAAAAGATATATAGATTGCGGTGCGTAAACCAATTCCGGAAAACATCGGAAGTTCTGCAATCTTTTGTGAAATGCCTAAAGGTGAGGGAGATAAAATAGTAGCATTAAAGCCAGCATAAGTACCTAAATAAATAATTGCTACACCGACGATAGCGTCCCATTTTAATGTGCGTGCAACGATGATGCCGATGGGGATAAAACCGATAACTGAATTAACGATAATGCCAGTCGTTCCAAGAATAGAAAAAAGTGCAGCAACGATACAAATGAAAAGTAATTGCTGATTACGAAATTTGTTAATAACATGATAGATTAAACCGTCAAGGGCACCTGTTTTTTCAAGAATTGCAATGGCTCCACCTGTAAATAAAATTAGAAAGATAATAGGAGCAGCAAGTGTCATTCCTTTTTCAATAGCGGTAAAAAAAGCAACAAATCCTACGGGTGATTGGGGAACAGAATGGTAGCTACCTGGTATTGTTGTTGTAACGGTCCCGTTTGTAACCCTTTTAAATTCTCCAGCAGGAACGAAATACGTAGCAATGGCGCAAAGTAAGGCAATAAAAAATAGTAGTACGTAAGCATCAGGCATTTTAAACTTTTGTTTACTAGGTTGTTTTTTTGCCTCAGTTTGTATTTGCATAAAATCCCCTCCTTCTTCACTTGGTTAATTTTTAATATTCTGAATTTAATCTGTGAAATAGATTATAATAAAGGTGGCTTCTTAAGGCAATAGTTTTTGTATCCTTTCCCGTACATACAAATTATTGCAATGTTAGACAGGGAAACGAAAATAAGCCAAGAATATGTTATGTAGAAAGAAAAAGGAAAAGAGGGAATAAGATGTGGAAAACTACGGATCTATGTGATGAATTTGAAAAGGAATTACAAATATGTCGTCAGTCTTTTCGATCTTTTGGGAAGAAAGAACAATTCCACGGGAAAATTGCAACTGTAAAAGTGAAAGATGATAATGTACTAGTGCAGGAAGGATTGCAAACATTACCAGAAGGAACAGTATTAGTTGTTGATGGCGGAGCGTCTACTAATTGTGCGTTACTCGGTGATAATTTGGCAGCTATTGCGGAAGAAAGAAAGTTAGCAGGAATTATTGTGAATGGGTATGTTCGTGATTCTAGTGAACTAAAGAATATTAATATTGGTATTTTAGCGTTAGGAACGATGCCAAATAGAAGTGTGAAAGAAGGAAAAGGAGAACGAAATATTTCATTGCACTTTGGAAAAGTGGATTGGAATCCAAATGAATATGTTTATGCGGATGAAGATGGCGTCATTATTAGTGAAAAGAGTTTACATAGTTAAGAGTTAATAAGTTATTATTCTTAGAAAATAAATCCGATAAAGCATGGACAAAATTCTTTGTCAATAGTAAAATAATACAGAAATTTAAAATTTACAGAATGTATAGGTTTATCGTTTTACGATAACTTAAATGGAAGTAAGTTGTGCCAAGAAAAGTGAATGTTATCACAATGATACGTTCATAAACAAAATTATTTTTCCTATACAAATATAGCCGCGAATAATGCGGGTAGGAGGTGTTGTACATTTTTGTTCGACACTTACAAAAAGAGAGTGTCAATCGCACGCCCTTGAAGGGCCTTTTTTTGTGTAAATGGTAGTAAGGGAGGAAATTTTGGGATGGCAATGTTGAAAAAGTGGCTGCTTACGTCGTTAATGGCAGTGACACTTGTATTTGTTTCTTTTGCGAATACAGTACATATTACGTTTGCTGAAGAAAATACAGCAAAACTTGCAATTATTGGGGAATCACAAAAAGGCATTATGTTATGTCCGAAAGAAGAGCAAATTAAAGATGGGGAAACAGCTTTAAGTTTGCTGCAAAAGGTCATGGGGGACAAGGTAGAATCTGAAACGATGTCGTTTGGAACATATGTAAAAGGCATCGATGGCTTAATGGCCGGGGCTATAAGTGGTTGGACATACGATGTAAATGATACATCTGCACAAGTTGGGGCAGATAGTTATAAATTAGAGTCTGGTGATGTTGTTGTATTCCGTTTTGTTTCAGACTGGAGCAATATGAGCCAGGAAACATTGAAAGAAACGTTAGATAAGTTCGGGACTTGTAAAACAGAAGAACCTAACGGTGGCAAAACAGAAGAACCAAAATCAGAAGGTCAAGATGATAAAACGCCAGATGGGAAAAACCAAGGCGACCAAGACGGTAAAACGCCAGATGGGAAAAATCAAGGTGACCAAGACGGTGAAAAACCAGATGGAAAAAACCAAGGTGACCAAGACGGTAAAACGCCAGATGAGAAAAACCAAGGTGATCAAGACGGTAAAACGTCAGATGGGAAAAAAACAGAACAACCACAGCAAGAGAACATTCAAGATCCAAGTGCACAATTAAACGAAGCCATTTCTAAAACATCAGATAAGATGTTACAAGATGGAATTGAAAGTGACTGGGTAGCTGTAGCGCTTTCTCGTTCTGGAAAGAATGTGCCAATTGAGGCAAAATTAAATTATGTTAAGTCAGTAACTGAAAAAGTAGAAAAGCGTATTAACCGTTTTTCAGCGACAGATTTAGCTAGAACAATTATTATGATGAATGCAATGAATGCAGACCCTAAAAATGTAGGTGGACATAATTTAGTTCAAAAATTGTATGAGTCAGATAAAGTGAATTCTGTTACAGGTTATGCATTTGCTTTACTTGCATTTGATACGAAGAAGTATGAGATTCCAGTTGAATCAAAATGGAACAGAGTTGCTCTAGTGGAAGCACTGTTAAATAATCAGCATACAGACGGTGGATGGACTTATAATAGTTCAGGTAGTAAAGATAGTGCTAGTAGCGTTGATGTAACAGGTATGGTTTTATCAGCATTAGCTCCTTATCAAGAGCGATCAGATGTGAAACCAGCTATACAAAAAGCTGTTGCGTATTTATATAACGAACAGCTGCAAAATGGCGGTTTTTCAGCTGATGGACAAGAAAATTCAAATAGTACTGCGCAAGCAATTATTGGATTATCACTTGTTAAAGATGTAGATCAAAATCGTCTTCATAAGGCAATGCAAAACCTATTATCATATCAACTTTCAAATGGTGAATTTAAATGGTTACCAAGTGATCAAAATGGTAACGGAATGGCTACAGAACAGGCTCTTTTAGCATTACTTCAATTTAAGGAAATGGGAAAATCTATTTATGATTGGTCTAATGTAGACGCTGGTGATGTAATTAAGCCAAAACCGATTGAAGAGCCAGAAAAGGTCGTTGAACCAGAAAATAATGTAGTAGAAAAAGAAGTTACTGAAGAACCGAAAGAACAAAACCAAGTACAACAAGAAACAAAAGATGAAAATCTAAAAGTAGTTGTAGATAACGAACCGGTTAAGAATAAAAAAATCGGAAACGGTAACAGTCTACCAAAAACAGGAGCATCTTCTCATAGTGCAGCAACAGAAGTAGGTATGGGTGTATTATGTATTGCTTCTGCATATGTATTATGGAGACGTAAAGCAGCTTAACAAAAAATTAGGAGCAATTATTTGCTCCTAATTTTCGTATGAAAGGTGAGAGATAGGATGAGTAAGGTGAAATGGTTCATTTCTTTACTGCTTTCGCTCGGGCTACTTGCCGGATGTGAAGAGGCAGCTGTAAAGCCTGAGAAGAAGGTAGAACCGAAGCAAGAAGAGGTAGCGAAACAAGAAGAACAAAAAGATGAAGCGAAGCCGGAAGAAAAAACAGAAGAAAAGCAAGCTGAATCAGAGCAAAAGCAGCAAGAAGAGCAGAAAGAGAAACAAGAACAAAAAGTAGAAGAGAAGCCGAAAGAGGAAAAGCCGCAGGCACAACCAGAGGTAAAGAAAGAAGAGAAACAACAGGAACAACCGAAAGAACAGCCGGCTGTAAATAAGCAACCAGAGCAGCAACAAGCACAAGAAGAGAAACAACAACCGAAAGCACCAGAAGTAAAAGAAGAAGCAAAGGTTGTGAATCAGCCGAAAGAAACACCGAAGCAGGAGCAAAAGAAAAAGTCAGAAGAGAACAATAGTGTACCAGCTCCACCAACACCGGTACCACCACCAAACCCAGTGCCACCACCAGTACCACCAGTACCTAAAGCAAAACAAGTAACAATCTCGGTAAAAGGAAATAACGGATATATAATGGGTGCGAAAAAGATGGATGTACAAGAAGGCGATACAGTGTATAAAGTATTACAACGTACAGGATTAGATGTTGATGCAAGCGGATCTAGAGATAGTATTTATGTAAAAGGTATTAATGATTTATATGAAAAAGATATTGCGGATACTAGTGGATGGAAATATCGTGTGAACGGTGCTTTTCCAAACCATAGTGCTGGTGTAGCTACGGTAAAACCAGGAGATACAATTGAGTGGGTATACGTATTACAATAAGAAAGGCATTCGGTAAAGGGCTATGAAAATAAGTTTTTCTTCTTTACATCCTTTTGTGAATTTTTTCTATTATATCGGGGTGATGATACTATGTATGATGTGTCTTCATCCTCTTTTTTTAATTGGAGCAATACTATTAATTGTTATTTTAAATGTGATGCAAGGGAATAGCGAAAAGATAAGAAAGATGTTACCAAGCACAATTATTTTCTTTTTTATGGTCATTTTATTTAATTCGTTATTAACGCATAGAGGCCGAACGACATTATTTTGGTTAGGTGATAGCCGTATTAAGCTTGAGGCGATTATGTTTGGAATAGTAATGGGGTTATTACTAGTTGCAGTTATGTTTACGTTTGCGTCATACAATGATATTATTTCCAGTCATAAATTTTTATATCTGTTTTCAAGAATTTCACCGAAAGTTGCATTGTTAACGATGATTACAGTGAGATTTGTTCCTTTGTTTATAAGGCGATTAAAGAAAATCACACTCATTCAAAAGACGAAAGGTGTGCAGGTAGATTCAGGTTCGATAATTGAACGCGTCAAAAATGGTATGCAATTGCTGCAAGTATTATTAATTTGTTCATTGGAAGATGCACTGCAAACGGCAGATTCTATGCAAGCTCGTGGATTTGGTGTAACGAAACGTACGACATATATTCGCTATAGAATGGAAAAACGAGATTGGTATACGCTCAGTTATTTAAGTATTCTATTTATAATTGCTATCATATGTAGTACGTATGGCGGAGGAAAGTTAATCATTTATCCGAAAGTCGAATCTATTTTATTTCAGCAATACGATGGGATGATGTTTATCGTATTTACGATGTTTATTAGTTTACCAATTATAATGGAAGGAAGGGAATGGTTATGGTGGCGCATGCAGAAATAAACAATTTATCATTTGTATATGCTGATGAAAATGAAAAAGCGTTACAGCATATTTCTCTTTCTGTTCAAAAAGGTGAGTTTATTGCACTTGCTGGAGAATCGGGATCTGGGAAGACGACGTTATTAAAACATTTTAAAAAGGAGTTACTTCCAATTGGTACGCGTTCTGGAGAGATATTTTATGAGGGTGTTTTAATAGAGGAAGTAGCTGATTTGTTATCTGCCCAAGAAATTGGGATGGTATTTCAAAACCCAGAAAACCAGATTGTTATGGATACAGTGATTCAAGAATTAGCATTTTCTTTAGAAAATATCGGATTACCATCACATATTATTCAAAAAAGAATAGCAGAGCTTATTAGCTTTTTAGGATTTCAAGATTTATTGCATCAATCTGTTCATACGTTATCTGGTGGGCAGAAGCAGCTTGTCAATTTAGCTGCGGTATTAGTTATGCAGCCGAAATTGCTATTATTAGATGAACCGACAGCGCAGTTAGATCCAATCGCTGCAAAAGAGTTTTTAGGATTATTAAAACGGATTAATGAAGAACTTGGAATTACGATTATTTTAAGTGAACATCGTTTAGATGAAGTTATCCCGCTTGCAACACGCGTTGTTTGTATGGATAATGGCCGTATTATGTATGATGGTAGTCCTAAAATGGTTATTACGGATATGTGGGGAGTAGAAACATTCCGTCCATTTATTCCGCAAATTCCAAGGCTATTTTTAGAGTGGAATGTGAGAGATATTCCGTTTACAGTGCGAGAGGCGCAAATGAAAATGAATGATTTTACAGCGATATCATATGTAAATGAGCCAATAGCACAAAGTGAAAAGCAAGAGGTAATTTTAAGCGCAGAGCATATTTCGTTCCAATATGAAAAAAATAGTCCGCTTATTTTACGTGATTTATCAGTTTCGATTGAAAAAGGAAAATGGGTAGCGCTCGTTGGGAAGAACGGTACAGGTAAGTCTACACTGTTAACGATTTTAGCGGGATTGCAAAAAGCGAGAAGAGGGAAAGTAAAGTGGAATGGGAAAGTGATACATAAAATTGATTCGAAAGAACGATTTAAAAGTATTGGGTATGTATCGCAGCATCCATATTATCATTTTACATTTGATACAGTGTGGGAAGAAGTGTATGAACGTGCACGTGAATTATACGGAGAACAAGGAAAAGAAATAGCAGAAGATACGCTAAAACAGTTTTGGTTGTATTCGCTTAAAGAACGCCATCCGCACGATTGTAGCGGAGGAGAGCAACAATTACTTGCGTTATGTACGACGTTATTATCAAAGCCGACTTTATTATTACTTGATGAACCGACAAAGGGGTTAGATCCATGGAAGAAAGAAAGAGTAGGAGAACTATTTAGGAAGCTGCAAAAAGAAGGAACAACAATTGTAATGGCGACGCATGACATTGAATTTGCAGCGAAATACGTTGATCAATGTATGATGTTATTTGATGGAACAGTCATTATGAATGATGCACCGAAAGAATTTTTTAGCGGCAACTTCTTTTATACAACATCTATTAATCGATTCATTCGAAAAGAATTGCCATATGCATTAACGTGGGAGGATGTGTACGAAGCGTGTCCAAACGATATGTTGCATTCATAATATGTATCTTTGCAGTAATAATCGGCACATTACTTCTTACGACACTTGTCATGGACGGTTATTACATGTTAAGTAGTTTGTTTATATTAGCAGTTATTATGTTACCTTTCTATATCCGTTTTGAAAGAAAGGCGTTTGTTTCACGTGAAATTGTTCTCGTTGCTGTATTAGCGGCAATTGCAGCAGTAAGCCGGGTGCCATTTTCTATTTTACCAAGTGTACAACCAACTTCTTTTGTCATTATCGTTTCTGCAATTGTATTTGGAAGTGAAACTGGTTTTATGATTGGTGCTACAGCAGCAATCGTATCCAATATTTTTTTAGGACAAGGTCCATGGACACCGTGGCAAATGTTTTCATGGGGCATGATTGGTTTTATAGCAGGTCTACTTCGTAATACATTTTTTATGAAAAAGCTATGGGGAAGACTTCTTTACGGAGTAATTGTTGGCTTTTTATTTGGCTGGATTATGAATTTCTGGGGCCTTCTCGGTTTTATACGAGAAGCAACGTGGGAAACTGTCATTTCGTATTATATCGCAAGTTTTTACTTTGATTTGAGCCATGCGATTTCGAATGTTATTTTCTTATTACTATTTAGTACTTCATGGATTACGATTCTTACAAGATTTAAAAAGAAATACGGTATATTAGATGAGCATAACGTGACATAGAAAAGCATACTCATATAAGGTAGGGTCGCGACTTACATATTCGTTTGCCTCTTTCATGCTTCTTACATATTGTAAGGAGCATTTTTTTGTCAAAAAATTGATTTAATATGCATCCGTTATTATATAAAATTATTTGTATAATGGTAGGTGAGAACTTTTTTCAAAAGTGAGGTGTATAGTTAATGAAGTTAGTTATTCCGAAGCAACATGGTGCATGGGCCATGCTTGTTATTCCTTTTTTATTAAGTGTCATACTTGGGAAACCTACTATTTATCATATTCCATTGTTTTTAGCGTGGTTTTTTATCTATTTAGCCACGTATCCATTTCTTACGTACATAAAGCAAAGACGAAAAAAAGAGTTTTTACAAGCTGCCATTGTTTATTTCAGCATTGCGTTCCTATTTGGGATGATTTCTTTATTATATGAGTGGCGAATTCTTTTATTCTTAATAGTAATGATTCCATTATTTATAGTGAATATGTATTACGCCCGTCAAAAAAATGAAAGAGCACTATTAAATGATATTTGTGCAATCATTGTGTTTTGTATCAGTGGGTTAATTAGTTATTACTTTTCAATGAAGCAAATCGATCATACAGCTTTATTCATTGCACTTATTTCATTTTTATACTTTTTAGGTAGTACGTTCTATGTGAAAACGATGATTCGTGAAAAAAATAACCCGAAGTATCGTCTTATATCTTGGGGATATCATATCTTATTAACGATAATTGTATTTGCGATTAATCCGTGGTGTTCTCTTATTTTTATACCAAGTGTCATTCGAGCAATTGTGTTGTATGGCAAAAAAATTTCTATTATAAAAGTAGGAATTTTAGAAATTGCTAATTCTGTATATTTTTTAATCATAACGGCAATAATTATGAAGTATGCCATTTGAAAAAACTTCCCATCAATAGATGGGAAGTTTTTAATCTTTTTCTAAAATGTGAACGGTGTACTCGCAACGTTGAATAGCTTGTTCAACAGCATAAAGTGATTGTTCAATACGAGCGCGATTAAAATCTTTTTCAACTGTTTCGAGCGCTTCTTCTAAACAATTTTTAGCTTCTTGTAATGATTGAAAAGAATCTTGTACATATCCGCGAGCATTTTGATGCATTTCATAATCCTCCTTGCATGTTCGTATATGGGTAGTATGAACAGTAAGGAAGAAAATATAATTTGTTATATTTATTATATTTGTTTGACAATTAAAGTGGAATTACGTATAGTAAGAATTAAGTGAATATTTTCTTATCCAGAGAGGTGGAGGGACTGGCCCGATGAAACCCAGCAACCGCGATGCAGGTGCTAATTCCAGCAGAACATATTTGTTCTGGGAGATAAGACGAAGATATATACGTAACTTCTTCTTATCGGAGAGGTTTTTTTATTGCAAAAAAACCGATTACGAAAATTTATATTAAGAAGAAAGGGGTTGCGCATTACTGTGACACTCGAAAAATACGTAAAACTGCGTAGTACAGTTTATGAATATATGATAGAGCAAGATAAGCCGATATCATTATTAGATATTCAAGAACATATCGTTTCGCATCATGAAGGAAAATTCACGAAAAAGATGTTGCATCAATTTTATTTATCAAGATTATTAGACGAACTAAAACTGGATGGGAAAATTACATTAGCTGATGAATATCTCTATGCTGAAAAAGGGGTATTGTATAAGGCGAGAAAAGGGAGCTAAGCTCTCTTTTTTTCTTAAAATAACGGAGTATGTAGAGTAAAAGACTGCTAAAGCAGCCTGATACAGGGAATGGTGTTGAGTGTGTAGTGTCAAAAATTGAATGTGCCTGAAAGAGGCAATTCATATCGGCTGCAAATGAAAAGAGACACCTTCGCCGAATAGGTGTCAGTCATTTTGTCATATAGACTTGCTATTTGACAGTTATTAGAATAACATGCAGGGGTTGTGGAAGTCAAAAGGGAATTAAAGGAAGAGGTGTTGTTATGTATGCTTATTTAATAAAAGAACTATATAGGCATATTCCGAAATATATTATTGATAGAGGATATGAATATTATGAAGATGGACATGTAGAAGATGTTGAAGTACATGATAATAAAGTATTTGCTTTTGTGAATGGTAATGCAGGAAATTATGAAGTCGTTATCGACCTCAAAGATTTTTCAGAAAGTAACTGTGAGTGTCCCTATGAAAATTATTGTAAACATATGGCGGCAGTTGTTTATGATATTCAAGGCACTGGTGAGAGTGCAGTTAAAGAGAAACTGAAAGATTTAGAAAAGGAAGAGTTACTTACTGTATTAAACCGTTTATTACAAAGTTCGAAAAACGTGCAAATTGTAGAGAAGTTGTTAAAGAAGGGGAAACTTTAACTTATAGAGGGAGTTGTTATGTAGTGAATGTACTAATTGTATACGCTCATCCTAATCCTTCAAGTTTTAACGCGGCGATTTTAAATCATGTGCAAAAAGGACTACAGGAAACAAATCATTCAGTTACCGTACTTGATTTATACAAAGAACAATTTGATCCAGTCCTCGTGTTTCATGAAGAGAAGAAAAGACGTGATTTAGTAAATGAAGAGGAAACAGCTCGGTACAGAACGTTAGTAGAAGAAGCAGATACACTTCTATTCATCTATCCAATATGGTGGTGGGGGATGCCAGCAATTTTAAAAGGATTTATCGATCGTATTTTCGTAGCTGGATTTGCTTATAAATATGAAGGGGCTCTGCCGAAAGGATTATTGCAAGGGAAAAAAGCATGGGTTATTAATACGTTAGACTCGCCTCTATGGTACGTCGCATTGTTATATCGATCAGCAGATTGGATTATGATGAAGAGAGGTGTTTTACGTTTTTGTGGCATTCGCGATATAAAACGGTCAGTGTTTCAATCTGTGAAAACGAGTAAAGTATCAAAGCGTGAAAAATGGTTATTACAAATAGAAGAAAAGGCTCGTACATTATGAATGAAGTCGACCGTATTATAAACTGTGTTCAGTATGATGGCGAACTTTTTCGGAAGTATGTTACGCGTTTACTTCAATTGAAAAAATGCAGCGATACATTTCAACAAATTCAAATTGAGTTAAGAAATGACTACTTGATAAGAGGAATTTGTGAAAGAGAAGTTGATGAGGTAGTACGGGGAAGTAAAGAATATGAAATGCATTTTCTTCCTAAAGTATTACAGTGGAATTTTTTGAGGGAAAATCCATATCTAATTGAAAAAGTGTGTGAAGATTTTTTTGCGTTTGAGGCATTACATCTTAAGGACGTAGAGTGGAATACAGTTATAAATTGCATGGGAAATAAATGATTTATTATGTAAAAAAACTAGTATAAAACTAGCTTTTCGTTTAAATAAATAAGAAGTATAGACTAAATGATAAAACCCGCATATAGTAAGTTCACAACACAAAATCCCATAATGTCACGAGCACCTAAACCAGCTATCGCTAATGCTGGTAATGCCCAGAAAGGTTGAAAGGAACGGTATTTGAATATTGATCTAGTTGATTAATATGCAGCAAGTGCAAAAGGATTTTATTTTCTTTTGTGGAATGTTATTTATATTTACCTTATTAAAATTTAGAAAGGAGAATATTTATGAAACATTCCTTAATGGAGACAAATTCAGAACCAGAAAAGAAAGAATCGTTGCTTACACGATGTGCAAATATATTTTCGAGATGGTCTCAGAAATATGTCCCGGATGCCTTTGTTATTGCAGTGCTGCTCACTTTATTTACTTTCATTATAGCTTTGTTGATGAATCCCTCAAATCCGTACAAAATCGTAAAATCTTGGGGGGATGGGTTTTGGACTTATTTAACGTTTACAATGCAAATGGTATTGCTAATGGTTACAGGGATGACGTTAGCTTCTGTCCCGTTTATTAATAGAGCCTTGCAGTCTGTTGCAAAGTTAGCCGATACACCTCAAAAGGCCTATACGATGACATTTTTGATCAGTGCAATTGCATACTATATCAATTGGGGGCTAGCCGTAGTTGTGGGAGCTATCATTGCAAAGGAAGTAGCAAAAAAGAATGCGAATGCACATTTTCCATTACTTGTAGCAGCTGCTTATGCTCCGACAGCCTTATATAGCGCAGGTCTCTCCAGTTCTATTGGCCTGACAATTGCCACAAAGGATCATTTTCTTGTAGATATGATTGGAATTATTCCTACCTCACAAACAATCTTTAGTTACTCTACTTTAATTATTTTTTTCACTCTATTCATCACGATGCCAATTATTATTGTACTTATGGCTCCCAAAAGTGGGATTATCAGCTATAAAGCAATCGAAACTGATACAAATTCTTTTGTAAAACCTCCTCAAAAAAGTTTAACTCCTGCGGAAAAACTGGAATGGACACCAGTTTTAGGAATAATATTAGGCGCAATCGGCACGTTGTATTGTGTTTATGAATTCATGAACGGTCATAGTTTAGATTTAAATATCATTAATTTGTTTTTCTTGTCACTTGGTTTGCTCCTACATGGTTCTCTTGGTAACTTTGCACAAGGATTTAAAGAATCTGCGCAATCCATTTCTCCAATTATCTTACAGTTTCCATTTTATGCAGGGATTATTGCTGTTTTAGGTAGTTCAGGTTTGGGAAGCTCAATCATTGAATGGATGGCATCCATTGCGTCAAAGGATACATTTGATATATTTACATATTGGTCAGCGGGGCTGGTAAACTTATTGGCGCCATCTGGCGGGGGGCAATGGGCTTTACAAGGACCACTGCAGGTCCCGGCAGGATTGAAGTTAGGTGTAGATCCGGCTACTATCGCTATGGCGGTAGGTTGGGGGGACGCATGGACAAATTTGATTCAGCCGTTCTGGGCATTACCTCTTTTAGGTGTGCTGGGATTGAAAATTAAAGACATTATGGGTTATTGTTTCATTCTTTGCATTTGGGTTGGCATAGTTACAAGTTTATTGATGTTATTTGTATATTAGCTTTAATAGGAATGCCAATACTATCAAGTAATACTATTAAAATGAAAAAACCTATTCTTTCTATAAATATATAGGAAAGGATAGCGTTTTTTTATGTCTATTCTTGTATCTGATGAATTACAATTATTTGCTTAAGAATTTTAAAGATTGTTATCTCCAAATATCTTACGAGAGATTACTAGGGATGTTGGTTTTGTGCAACAAACAGATAGGTACCAAGCAAGTATTTAGTTACTTTATATGCTTGGATGAGTCAAAATACCACTAAAACTTCTTTCACATGTATGGAATGTACGGTTTTTTATCCACAAGCTGTTCTTTATCAAGCTCAGCATGATGATCACCATTAACATTATGGTTGAAAGTATACAATATGGTATGGCAGAACCGAGAGTGTTGGAAGTACTACGAGAACTGTTGGACATTATTAATAAGCGACAATAAAAATTTTTTCCTGAACGCAAGAGGAGTTTTTTATTGGGAATAGTAAGGATGAGGGGAGGTGCATTACATATGGGAAAAGGTAGAAGTAATAATGCAGGTAAAAAGCAACCAAATTTCGATGATTCATCTAATTTCGCTAAACAAAGCCAACCGACAGAAAAGAAGAAGAAATAAAAAAAAGGATCTCTCTATATCAAGAGAGATCCTTTTTTACTATATTGACGTTTTAGCACAACAGATCGAGTGTTCAATTGAATAGTCATAACTGTGCAAGGTTTAAACTCCTGCTTCCACTACTGTGGAAGCTTTTCTAAATGATGTGCAATATCAATATACATATTTGAATAAACCGAATGTATTTCATTACTTGGCGTTGCGTTAGAAGAGAAATGAACGATTACCATATTTGCTTTCGGATCGATGTAAAGTGTTTGTCCGTAACTACCTAACACTTCGAAAGCACCTTGTTCATTGTGGGGAATCCACCATTGATTATGATAAGAAATAGAAGCGCCAATACTAATTTCAAGTTCACCTTCTTGTACATTTTTTACACTTTCTGTAATAGAAGAAGGGAGAATTTGTTTTCCGTTATATTCCCCGTTGTTTAATAGTAATTGCCCGAATCTCGCCATATCTCTAGCAGTTGCATTTAAGCCAGCGCTTGCTTGTTCTATTTTCATTTCATCTGTAACGTAATACGCGTTTTCTTCCATACCAATTTGAGACCAAATTCGTTCGCTTACATTTTCAGCTAGTGATTTACCAGTAATAGTTCTAATAATCCAAGCAAGCGTTTCTGTTGATCCGTTATTGTAAGAAAAGGAAGAACCAGGCGGTGCAGTTTCTTCGGCTTCCCGTAACATATCATAAATTTTCATCGGACCGTCGTAATTTTTGCCGCGGGGTAAAATATTGCTAGCTAAATATAATTGTGCATCTTGATTTTCTAGCCCAGGTTGCTCATATCCATGAGTAGGATATTCAGCTGAAACTTGCATGTCCATTAATTGCTGAAGTGTGGCATTACCGAACGGTGTGTTTTTTAATTCTTTTATGTAAGTGTCAGCTGTTTTTTCTAAGTCAATACGTTTTTCTTCAGCGAGAGATTGTATAATTGCCCCGGTAAAGACTTTTGCTAATGATGCCATACCATGAGGTTCATTCTGTTTATACTCATTGAAATATCGTTCATAAACAAGTTGTCCATTATGTACAACGACAAAAGCATCTGTTTTGTTATCGTCTAAAAGTTTTTTTAGAGGAGTTGTATTTCCGAATCTACGCTCCACAGCAAAATCATCTAAGTTTTGCAATGCGGAAGGGAAGTGAGCAATTTGGTCAGGATTGTTTTTTACGTTATTAACTAAAGTGAATTCTTTCATATGGGTATATGACCAACGTAAGTAAGGGTCATTTAACCAGTTTTCTTTTGTCACATTATGTTTTGATGGGGTCGTTTTATTTTGTTTGAAGTAAGTAAACCCAAGCCCTGTAATTACAAATATGAATGTTAGTATAAGTAAGAGTAGGGGAGATCTTTTTAGTTTCATATATGGCCCTCCTTTTTATTTCTACTATAAGTATACGCTCGTCTTGAAAGAAATACAAAATAAGGAAAGTAAACGGGGAAGTTTACTTTCCTTATTAACGTTAAGCGGAAATTTTTCCGTCTGTAGGTTGTTTCTTGAATTTTTGTTTTCGTCCGTGTAATCCATAATATAAAAGTAAAGTGAACGCAACGATAATAGCTGCGATAAAATACATATTATGATAACTGGATTTCGCTGCGACAATACCTAAAATGAAAGAACCAAAACCAATACCACTATCAAAGAATGAGAAATACGTAGCTGTCGCAGAACCACGTCTATGGTTTGGAGCGGCAGAAATCGCAATCGTTTGGAAACTCGGAATTAATGTTCCGTAACCTAAACCGATTAGCATACCTGCGCCAAGGAACCAAAATGAAGTTTGTGCTTGGCTTAATATGAACATTCCGATTGTGAAAATAATGATAGCAGGGTAAACGAGTACATTTTCACCGAAGCGATCAAAAATCTTTCCTGTAAATGGACGAGAAATGACAACAACAAGTGCGTATAAAATAAAGAAGTAACTTGCAATTTCACTTAAACCGAGTTCTTTCGCATAAATAGGAATAAAGGATAAAATACCACTATAAGAAAAGGCTAAAACAAATCCTGTAAGTGCAATTGGAATAGAAGATGGTTCGATTAAGTCTTTCCATTTCATTTTTTCACGTTTTTGTTTGCTAACAGGTGCTTCGTGAGGAATATCGACAAGTAGTCCTAATAAAAATGCAAGTAATGAAAATACGGAACAAACGATAAATAACACAGTAAACGAAAAATGAGAAATAATTGTTAAACCTAAAAAAGGACCAATTACCATCGGTAGACTCATAAATACGCCGAAATATGCAAGTGCTTCGCCTCGTCGATGAGCTGGCGCAACATCAGTTACGATCGTACCAGTAGCTGTCGTTGCCATCCCGAACCCAATACCGTGTAAGAAGCGAAGGGCAAGTAATAAGAATAAACTTTGCGCACCGAAATACATAACAGTAGCGGCTAAAAATAATGAAAGTGAAATAAATAATATTTTCTTTCTTCCTAAATCATCGAGCCATTTTCCTGTGAATGGTCTACATAAAACAGAAGAAATAAGAAACACAGTTGCAACTAAACCAATTTCCTCAGGTTTTCCTTTTAGGCCGTCTATTACATAGACAGGCAGAGTAGTCATAAGCATGTAAAATGTTAAGAAGAGAAATAGACTACTAAAACAAGTTCCGAGGAAATCCTTCGTCCAAAGTTTCTCACTTTGCATCGTCATCCCTCCAATTTAATCTAAATTTTTAATAATTTGTTGTAACATTTGAAATGCTTGATGTAAATCATCTTCGTTAATACCTTCTAGCGTTTTTTCTTCGAAAGTATCAACTTCTTCTTGCCATACTGGAATCATCTTTATCGCTGTTTCGGATAAAGAAATAAGCTTCTCGCGGCGATCTTTACCTTCTGTACGAATAATCCATCCCATCGTTTCCATACGTGTTAACGTACGAGTCATCGTTGGTGATTCAACATTTAAATACTGGCACAATTCTGTTTGCGTACAAGAACCAGTTTGATTAATGCGGAAAATAACAGCCCATTGCGCACTAAATAACCCTGTTGGAGATACACGTTCATTAAATTTCTTCGTAAACTTTCGAGAAGTCTGGCTGACGATGTGAAAAAAATGTTGTTTTTCGTCCATGTATTTTGATCCTTTCAAATTAGTTACCTAGCTAACTATATACTTTTTTATAATAATTGTCTAGTAATAGACATGTTGATTTATGTAAAAAATTCTTATAGGTTTTATGTTGCGAACGTACATTCTACGTGCTATTCTTTAATTAAGTAAAGAATTTTCTTTCTATTAAATAGAATGGGGGAACTTGTGATGATTAAGCCTGCAACAATGGAGTTTGTTTCACTATCGAACGGAGAAACGATTGCATATCAGGAAGTTGGAAGGCGAAATACAGATATTCTTTTACTCATTCACGGGAACATGACATCGTCACAACATTGGGATTTAGTTATTGAAAAGTTGCAAGATCAATACCATATTTACGCTCTTGATTTAAGAGGGTTTGGACAATCAACGTATAATCAGTCCATAGATTCATTACAAGACTTTGCAGAAGATGTAAAATTATTTATCGACGAGTTAAAGCTAGAGAAATTCTCATTAATGGGCTGGTCAATGGGCGGTGGCGTTGCGATGCAATTTACAGCGAATCACCCAAATTTTGTAGAAAAGTTAATTTTAGTAGAATCAGTAGGAATGAAAGGATACCCAATCTTTAAAAAAGATACGAATGGGCAGCCGATTGTATCAAATTTAGTAAAGACGAAAGAAGAAATTGCGCAAGATCCAGTACAAATCGCTCCAGTATTAGATGCGATAAAAAATATGAACAAACTATATTACCGTACAGTATGGAATCTATTAATATATACGCATAATCAACCTGAACCGGACCGTTATGAAAAGTATTTAGATGATATGTTAACGCAACGTAATTTCGTAGATGTGAATTATGCGCTCATTACATTTAATATTTCAGATGAACATAATGGGGTTGTAGAGGGAAGTAAGCAAATTCATCGTATTAAAGCGCCAACACTCGTCATACAAGGTGATAGAGATTATGTCGTACCGCAAGTAGTCGGTGAGGAATTAGCGAAACATTTGCCAAATGCAGAGTTGAATGTATTAGAAGATTGCGGACACTCACCGTTTATTGATTGTTTAGATGTATTTATAAAACATGTAGAGAATTGGTTAGAACAGAAATAATCCCCGAAATGAGAAGTGTTGCATATACTATAACATTTGTATGTATAAGGGGAGATTATCAATGCATAAACCATCCTTAATCGCTTATTCGCCATATAATCATCATATCTATACAAAAATAATGATAGATCCGATGTATATGCAAGTTTCACCAGCTGTAGTTCCTTTACAATTGCAGCAGCCACTAACAGCTCATATGCAACATTACTTATATGGACCATCATTTTATGAAAATCCATATTTTAAACATTTTCATTACAATGTGAAAGCACAAGTTTGGGAAGGATAAGATAACAAGCTAAAAGGTTCATTCTTTTAGCTTGTTTTTTATTGCGAATATTCGTACACGCATTTGCAGAAACAGTTTATAATGAAAAGTGGAAAGCGTGAGAAGGAGAGGGACAGAGGATGTCGATGCGTTTTACTTTTTGGATTATGGTTGGGATTGTAGCAATCTCGGGTTTATCACAAGGAATGCTCTTACCTGCCATTGCAATGATTTTTGAACAAGAAGGGATTAGTTCAAGTATTAATGGTATTCATGCGACGGCATTGTACATTGGGATATTAGTTATTTCGCCGTTTCTTGAAAAACCGATGCAAAGGTTTGGAATGAAGCCGATTATTGTTATAGGTGGGTTTCTCGTTATTATTTCATTATTCTTTTTTACACAAACATTTTCGTTTTGGGTATGGTTTATCCTTAGATTTCTAGTTGGAGTCGGAGATCATATGCTTCATGTCGGAACACAAACGTGGATCACGACAACATCAGACCCAAGTAAAATAGGGAGACAAGTATCGATATACGGTGTATTCTTCGGAATTGGTTTTGCTGTTGGTCCGTATTTAGCAAGCACTGTGCAGTACGGTCTTGCAACGCCATTTATTATATCTACTATACTTTGTCTAATAGGTTGGCTTTTACTACTTCCAACAAAAAATGCATTCCCAGCGCAAGATGAAAGAGAAGTGAAGAGTGAATCATCATTTTCTCGTTATAAACAAGTTGTTGGATTAGGATGGATTGCACTGCTAGGACCACTTGCATATGGCGTACTTGAAGCAATGCTAAACAGTAACTTACCAGTATACGCACTTCGTAAAGGGTGGTCTGTTTCAGATGTATCCTTCTTATTACCAGCATTTGCAGTTGGGGGTATTATTACACAAATTCCGCTCGGTATATTGAGTGATAAATACGGAAGGGACCGTATATTAACGTGGACGTTTAGCATAAGTACGGGCATTTTTCTACTTGCCGCCGTATTTGATCAATATTACTGGATCGTCTTTGCCTGCATGCTTTTAGCGGGTATGGTTATTGGATCGTGCTTCTCTTTAGGGCTTGGATTTATGACTGATTTATTACCGAGACATTTACTACCGGCAGGTA
The DNA here is from genome assembly GCF_038008465.1 of Bacillus sp. CH_48. Taxonomy (NCBI): domain Bacteria; kingdom Bacillati; phylum Bacillota; class Bacilli; order Caryophanales; family Bacillaceae; genus Bacillus; species Bacillus sp. CH_48. Next base: position 3,685,975 of record NZ_JBBOZF010000001.1, read on the forward strand.
ATATATTATCCGGAATCGCTTTTAGTTTAGGAAGTATTATGGGACCTGTATTAGGCGGCGTATTTATAGAAAAAATACAGTATACAAGCTTTTTTATTGCGGTTATGATTATAATGGGAATTCTCGCAATGTTATATATGGTCTACATGAAAAATCAATTTGCATCAAGAAAAATAGAAAGTAGGTTAGGGCATGACAAAACAACCTAATAAAAAGAAATTTGAAGTACTTGAAAATGAAACAATTACAGACTGCTTAGCACGTATGGAACAAGAAGGCTACGCTCCGTCTCGTCGTATGGAAGAGCCAATCTTTCATGAAGTAAAGAAAGACGGCAAAACAGTAGTTGAGCCGTGCGGTAGGAAGATTGTTTTTGAAGGGAAATTGAAGTAATCCAATAACAAATTCTCTTTATAGTATAGAGCCATCCAATAGTTGGGTGGCTTGTTTTTTTATTAATCAATGAAGGAATTGAATAGAATGAATCTCTCGTTCATTTCTCCTAATGGGCTTCTTTATATGGGACAAAAGATTGCTACTTTTTTCGTATATTGGTAAAATAAGTTCTTGGGTCTTACTTATTGTTATCGGTATAATGTTTGTCGCTTGAATGAAAGAAATTAGTTGCAAAAATTTTGCACTATGCAAAGGGGTACAGCAACGATCCCTTTTTTGGAGGCACTTTAAACATAAAGCGAGAGAAGAGGCTATATGAACGATTCTCCTATCTTGTTTAAATATTAAACGAGTTACTGCAATTGGAATAGGTATATCAAACTAGTCGACATCCTGATGGATCATCTTTTTCTAGTAACCTATCACTTCTGATGGAATCGATAGATTGCTAGAAAGCGGAAAACAATTATTAGTATATTCCGAAGCAGGTGTAACAGAGTGTCCTTCCATAATTAAGGGTAAAACCAAAATACGTTGTTTTAAAGAATGATTTGTTAGAACTGGTTATAAGGAATAAAACAGAAAAGAGGATCACATGTTAGATACTTTACAGAGAAGTAAAAAGTTTTTTTTAGTATGTCTTATTTTTTTAGTGCTTTTAACCGCTTGTGGTAATACAGATGTTAAGACATCTAAAGCTTCATTACCACCGGCTGAATCCAATATAGATACATCATTAAAAGCACCAAATTGGGTAGAGAAAAGTCCTATCCAACAGTCTCCTAATTTTACGGAAGATAAAAAAGTACAATCGGTTGTGAATTTAATAGCAACGGGTGATAATTTATATCATGACGCAGTAATTAAAGATGGCAAACAAAAAGACGGTTCATATGATTATAATTATATTTATGAAAATATCAAAAAAGCTGTTAAATCAAGTGATCTTGCTATAGTGAACCAGGAGACTCCGATTGCCGGAAATAATTTAAAAGTACAGGGATATCCGACTTTCAATACACCTGAAGAAGTAGGACAATCTTTAGTGGACACTGGATTCAATATAGTGACGCAAGCGACAAATCACGCTATGGATATGGGTATTAAAGGTGTTGCGAATACAAGAGAATACTGGAAAAAATATCCGGATGTTATCCCAGTAGGTATTAATGAGAGTAAAAACGAGCGTAATGAAATAAAAACGATTACAAAAAATGGTATTCGTTTTGCGTTACTAAATTATACATATGGTACGAATGGAATTAAAATTCCAGCTGATAAGTCTTGGGCTTTAAATTTAATTGATAAAAAAGCGATACAAAATGATGTGGAAAAGGCAAAGAGTAGCTCTGATATGGTGATTGTTATGGTGCATTGGGGAGTAGAATATACCTCAACACCTTCAAAGCAACAAAAAGAAGTTGCTCAATATTTAACAGATTTAGGTGTAGATGTAGTAATTGGAAATCATCCACATGTAATTCAACCAATTGAGTGGAAACAAAATAAAGATGGACATGAAACGCTAATCTATTATTCTCTTGGAAATCTTATTTCTGCGCAAGAAAAATTAGAAACATTAGTTGGAGGATTATCTTATGTACAATTTGTTAAGTATGAAGATAAAACTTTTGGTATACGACAAGCGGCAATCGTACCGACAGTAACCGACTATGCTGATGGTAAGAAACAATTTAAAATTCAATTTTTAAAAGATTATTCGGATGAAAATTCTAAAAAACATGGAATTAAAAAATTTGTCGGCCCGGTTTCTTTGAAGGATTTCAAGGAGATTCCTAGAGACGTGTTGGGAAATTGGTATAAAGACTAATAAACAAAAAGGGAATGAGATACAATTAAAAAATTTATAATTTTAGCATTGGTATTAGCAATGGGATGGAGTCTTGCTGCTTGTAGTGGAAAGCAAACATCTCAGGCAACTACTAATAATAACGATAAAAATAAAAATGAAATACATGCGAAGAAAAAAGATGTTTTACCTATCTCTGATGTTAATGATTGGAGAATTATCCTTGTAAATAGAGAGCATATGTTATCAAAGGAACTAGGAATTGAATTAACAAGTATCACCCAAAATGCGAAGCCAAATATGAAAATAGATAGTAGAATTGCAACTTCCTATCAGGATATGGTAGCAGCTGCAAAAAAAGAGGGAATCAATCTTTATTTAAGATCAGGTTATCGAGCTATAAAATTACAACAAACTTATTATGATGCTTCAGTTAAAAGCTATAAATCTCAAGGTTTGTCGGATAAAGAGGCTAGTGCTAAGGCATTGGAATATCTTCAGTATCCTGGTGCAAGTGAACATCATACTGGATTAGCGTTAGACATTATTTCAGTTGAATGGCAGAATACTGTAGAAGATTTAAATGCAAAATTTGAAACTACCGATGCATTCAAATGGTTAGATAAGAATGCTGCAGAATATGGATTTACTCTCCGCTATCCAAAAGAGAAAGAGAATATTACTGGCATTAAGTATGAGCCATGGCACTATCGTTATGTAGGAAAAGAAGTTGCTGTCTATCTAAAAGAAAAAGGGTTAACTTTAGAAGAATATAACGAAAAAATTAAGTCTGGTAAGTAAAAATATGCTTTAATTTTATTAAATATTATGCACTGCTACAAGAAAAGGTGAATCTAAGGATGTGTTAACTTTCCGCCTAGTATTGTAAAAACTGAGTATGATAATTTGAGCACGTACGAACCAGTTATCGTGTAAAAAGATGTATGTATTAAGAAATTAAAGTTAAGGATCTGATATTCATATCAGATCCTTTTTCTATCGTTCTTTTAAGAGCGACTGAGCCAAAATATTGGAATGAATATAGAAATAAAACAGCCCAAGGAATAGTATAACGAATCAGGGAGTCTACTCGTACGCTTCATTGGGATTATCGAGAAATAGTTGTTGATGAAATAAGAAAGAATTGGTCTTACTCTCAAGCAAGGATTTAATATGAATGAATTGGATAAAAGGAAATAATAAATACATAGTCATATTGATTAAAGTTTCACTTTATTGAAGAAAAATGCGAAAGCCATTCATAAAATATGGAAATGTTAAAATCCCTTTGATAAAATAGCAATATGTAAAAATAATTATTTGTTAATTCTTAATGTAATGAATATTCATGTTTAAATATACGAATTTAACTACATAGTTATTGTGCTAAAGGGGGAGAAAGATGTTAGATGAATTGTACAATGCTTTTTTAAATGCGTCTGGTTTTACAGAAAGTGCGAGGAAACGAGATCGGTATGATGATTTACATGATTATTTAAAAGATAAAGAAAGAGAGTTAAAGCAATTCATTCAAGAGGCTGAATCAGCGAAGAGAGAGTATGAGAGTAAAAGTAATGGCTTAGAAGCTAATAAAATTCCGGCAGTTGAATTTGAACAAAAACGTCATGAAAAGGATGAAGACTTAAATACAGTATTATCCTATTTTAAAAGTGCATTAAGCGATATTGGATCTGCAAAAAGTACAGCTTATGCAAAGTATTTGGAATATAAAGCGAAAGCAGAATCGGAGAAAGCGTCAGCATACGCTGCAGCGACCAAGTCTTTTGAAGAAAAGAAAAAGGAATTTGAAAACTTTATCCATTAAGCATACAAAGAATGGAGGGAACCAACATGAGTGGTAAAGAGGTTGAAATTATAGGAAGTAACACTGCAAGTGCCATTTCTTACGCACAAAACATTGAAAATGGTATGAAGGATTCTTTAAACCAAGCGAAAGACTTAAAAGCATATGTCACAGGTGCGAAATGGAATGGAAAAACGCGAGATGCTTTTTTAAGTTACCTTGATTTGATCATTCAATATAATTCAGAAATGGTAGAGGCATTTGAAGGGCATACGAAAGCTTTGAAAGAGTTAGATAAAAGCATTCAAACGTACGGAGATAGATCGGAAGTAAGGGCGATAAAACAATTGTGATGGAGAAACGGGGGATAAAAGAATGGGGAAAGAAATGAGTTTTGCACCTGCTGAATTATATGTTCTCGCAGGTGCAGCTGGGGTTACCGATATATTTGGATTGCCAAACCGTGACGCAATTATTTTACTTGATGCAGAATGTGTCACGAAAGCAACTACGAGTTTAAAAGAAAAAGGCCTACTTACAAGTGAAAATGGAATTACCCCTGCAGCTTTTCAAATAATTGAACTATTAAAGGAATATGAAAATTGTCATGAATACACGAGAATGAATAATGTATTAATTGGCTTTTTAAAAGAGGATAAAGACCGAGTGGCTGTATTAACAGAAATAGAACCAAATAAAAAATACGAGATCGACTACATACCAAAACCGGACGTATATTTTTCATTATTAACACGCATACCCTTCTTATTGAGAGAACCGAGAGAAATAGAAGATACATTTTTCTCAAAGAGAATGACAGAGGCAGAACAACAAACATTTGAGGAAAAAGATTTATCAAATAAAGACGTTATAGCGATAGAAACGTATACGAGGCCTCGAAGTAATAGAGGAGGAAAATGGGAATGTTTCTTATATTTCACTGAAGGAGAAGATTTCGTTCAAATAGATGTAGATCGTAATCGATATGACTGGGTGAGCCTCTATGCGGTTAATAAGAAATTGTATGACGTGTTAAAAATGCCATATAAAAAGTTAATTGACCCGAGACAATTCTCGTTAGGAGGTATTCAATAATGCAAGTATCAATGGGAGATAGTGGTTCTGGTGGTGGAGAAGAAGTATTAGTTAATTTTCAAGAACTACTAGATATAGTAATGAAGTTAGAAAATATATATAAAATCCATGTAGACGTCATTGGAACGAATATTGAGAGTTTATTAAGCTGTGATTTTTATCAAAAAGGTGAAGCGATGAGAGTAATTGAAAAATATCCTGATATATTACACAAAACACTAGAATTGGCTGAACACTATTCTAGGTCAGCGACAGTTGTAGGGAATGTATGTGTAGAAATGCTTGAAAAGGACGAACAATTACGTGAAATATTAAGTAAGTTGTAGAAATCACCATACGGCTGGGGGGATGAAAACGAGATGGATGTGAAATATAGACCTGAACCATGGCAAAACATGGGAGATGGTATGAATCGAATTACAAAAGATGCACTCATGAAATTACGGGAAGCAAATGAATCATTAAAAAGAATTGATGGAAGAATACGAGATTTAGACTCGGATGGTAGTATACATTTTAATCCTAAAGATCAATCGCAAAAAATCGGGGAATTACTTGATAGTTATACGACATTACAAAAATATTGCGGAGAAGCAGGGCGATTAGTCTCTGAACATATAGATAAACCTTTTTTAGTAGAAATGGATAAATTCGCTCAAAAAGTGAGAGATACATCTATTCTCAGTTTTGAAACAAATAACCGAATTGGCTCCACAACAACGACAGTATTACCAGGTGCGCATGCGGGCTACGGAAGTGTACCACAAACAATACAGAAGAAGAAAGATAAAATAACAGTAGAAGATATTTTTAAAGATTCACCTGCATTTGATAATGTACTGAGAGAGGAATACAAAGAACTAAAAAAACGAAATCCAGATGCAAAACTAAATTATGAAGAATATAAGAAAGTAGTCCCATCCACACGAGGATTTGAATACAAATCGATAGAAGATGAACAGAAAAAACTAGAAATGGTGCGAGACATAGGAATAGGCGTAGGAATCATCATCACAACAATCCTTTGCCCACCACTCGGGGCCGCTGCCGCAGTAGTATACGGAGGTGTACAAATAAAAAGCGGTATCGACGGAGAAGACTGGGGAACACACCGGAAATTGAGCCAAGAAGAGCGGGTAGGAAACATCATTTTTGGTGGATTAGACGCAATCCCAGTTGTTGGAGCAGTAGGAAAAGGAGTAAAAGCATTCAAAGGGACGAGTGAATTAGCTGATTTAGCCAAATTATTAAAATTCAAAGAAGGAATGCCTGGTTTTAATCCAAATTTGGGTAAAAATGTGGTACAATCGCTTAAGGAAAATAAGACTTTAAAAAATGCACTAGATGCTATGAAAAATACTCCTATTCCAGTAGCAGTTAGGACGGTGGATACTGGAATAGGAATGAAGTTTCCTTATATAGAATCTTCAACTGTTGGAGAAGTAGCCGGAAAGTTTTCAAAGGCAAGTACGGCAGCTAAGGATGATGCTTATCAACTTGCTAAGGGTAGTGGAGGGGTTAAGGGTACGGGTGAAGCTACTAGACTTATTCCAGGTACCCCTGGAAAGGTTACAGGAGGTAGTTCTACAAAATTAGGGCAAAATTTATTGGAATCCATGGGGCTTCCACGTTCTGCATCACGGAAAGGATATCAGGCGCAACATATAATACCTAAAAATTTAAGAAATCATCCGGTATTAAAGAAAATTGGAATGGATATGGATCATGCTGATAACGGGATATTTTTACCGATACCAGCAAAAGATCCAAGTGCTTTGTCTAGGCATAGAGGATTTCATAGTGTATATAATAATGTGGTTAAAGATCAGTTAGATAAATTAAATATCAATCAAAGTATTAAGGAGTTGGAACAACAAGTATTTGAATTGCAACAAAAATTAAAAAAAGGTACAGAAAGTGGCTTGCCATTATACAAATCAAAGGTATTAGAAATTGGTATTGAGAAGTTTTACAAAACAAAATTAAATGAAGAAATAAAGATTTGGCAAAGAGGTGGCGGTGCTACTGAAGAACTTTGGGAAAGGTGGATAAATAAATGAAGTACGGAAAAAACACTCAATTAGTCGAAGAGGTTATTAATTTTATTACAAATTTACAACTTTTTCATAATGAAAACCTTCTAAATCGTGATGTTGTTATGGTTAATGAGTATGAAAGAGCACAAGAATTGGCATGGTCTCAAGATTTGGATGAGGTTGAAAACGTTTGGGAAGATATTAAATCCTCAGAAGGTGGGGAAATAATAGGACAATTATATGAGCATGATTTAAACTCTATGGAGCGTCCTATAAGGGAGATTATTCAATTATCTGAGAACTATCCAGGTGATTTTGTATTACAATATATTGATATTTTTGAAGAAATAATTGGAGATTTACATATGTGTGCACTAAATCGTTTAGTAAATGGAAAAGTTGATAATTTTTATGAAAGAATCTTTGAGGTTTATAAGCTTGGGGGATGGCCTTGTGGATGGGAAGGTGAATATCCACAAGGGAGAATAATTGTATATTCACCAGATAAAAAATAAAGTATATTTGTAGTGGAAAGAAAAACAATAAGTGGTTTAAAAGTAGAGACCCATGATGGTTGTACCATCATGGAGTATTACGTACAATGATAGAACAGAAAACGAGGTGCGAGCTTAGGTGAGATGACATTTTACCGAAAGATGAATATAAACGCATGGAAGAGACATAAAATTAACGAACTCGTACAAGCTCGTTAGTTTTAAATTAATATTTGTCACGATATATATAAGGTGTCATACTATTATTATAAAACTTATAAATTAAAGCTACTTAAAAACAGATGAACTTAAAGCGCTTGATTGTCAATTATGGCAACAAGTGCTTTTTTGCATTTTAGAGTAGAAATAAGTTGGTAAACGTATAATTTTATAAATGTATTAAGTGTTAAATTTTATAAACTGTAGTGGCTTTGTACAGTGTACGACACTACTAGAGAAAAAACTATTGTAAAAATAAAGGGTTGTATTATGTTTTGAAGTCATCGTAAAGTACGTTTTAACGGATTTACGTTACGAACACGTTATCCGCAAAAAAACGGATAAACGTTACAGGGACTCAAATTACTGTAACGGGAGGGGATTTATGATGGGAAAGAAAGTAGTTGGTTACATACGAGTTTCAACGGAAGGACAAGTACGTGATGGGTATAGTTTAGCGTATCAAATAGAAGAGATTGAACGTTACTGTAACGAAAATAATTTAGAACTACTTCGTGTGTATGAAGATAGAGGATTAAGCGGAGCGACTGTTGATGAAGAGGGATTAACAGTTGAACGTGATGGACTACAAGAGCTATTGTCCGATATGGCGTATAAACAAGTAAGCTATGTTGTTGTGTTGAATACATCACGATTGTGGCGCTCTGATATGGCGAAAGTATTGATACAACGAGAACTAAAGAAACATGAAGTAGATGTGAAGGCAATTGAACAATCAAGCTATAGTATTTACACACATGATCCAAATGACTTTTTGGTGAATGGCATGTTAGAACTATTAGACCAATATCAAAGACTTGAAATTGCATTGAAGTTAAGTAGAGGTAGAAAGAAGAAGGCTGAACGAGGTGGATATGCAGGTGGTGGCGTACTTTTTGGCTACAAGGCCAAAAAAGGACAAAAGGTGTTAGAAGTAGATGCTGGGAAAGCAGTAGTTGTACGTAGACTATTTGAGTTAAGACACATTTTTAAACATTGGTCACTTACCCAATTGGCAGAACAATTGAATGTAGAAGGCTACTGCACAGCGAAAGGTAAACAATTTACGAAAGTACAAGTGAAACGCATGTTAGATAGAGAGAATTTTTATCGTGGCATGTATAAATACGGGAAAATACAAACAAAAGGACAACATGCAGCAATTATTTTATAAACTCACTTAAAAAATTAGCTCATTTTACTATACATACTACTAAAGAGATGAAAAATGGATAGGCTTGCGTACCTATGCGCATCGAAAGATGAACGCTCGAACTAAGGTTGCCGACATTTTTGTATATGACTAAATCATTGAATAGAGGGATGAGTTATGCATAATAGACAGAACTATTTGTATGTAGGAGTAGATTTACATAAGGAGTATCATACGGCTGTTATTATTAATTGTTGGCAAGAGAAATTAGGAGAAATACAATTTGAGAATAAACCATCTGCATTTTCGAAGTTTTTATTAGAAGTAGAGACATATGTGAGTGATGGTTTATCAGTTGTATTTGGTTTAGAGGATGTTGGCGGTTATGGAAGAGCATTAGCGAAATATTTAGTAGATCATGAACAAGTAGTGAAAGAAGTAAATCCAGCTTTATCATTTTTAGAACGAAAGAGCCAAGTGATGATACAAAAAAATGATAGTTGGGATGCGGAATGCGTAGCCCGTATACTAATAAATAAGTTAAATCAATTACCAGATGCAAAGCCAAACGATTTATTTTGGTCGATACAACAACTAGTGTCAAGAAGGAATGCATTAGTAAAAGCACAAAGTGCGTTAAAGAACCAATTACATATTCAATTAAACCACCATTATCCAAGTTATAAAAAGTTTTTCTCAGAGTTAGATGGAAAAACAGCATTAGCATTTTGGCAGCAATATCCGTCACCCTCTTGTTTAGAGGGGGCAAATATAAAACAATTAACAGCTTTTTTATTAGATGTTAGCAACAATACATGTTCAGTAAAGAAAGCAAGCGACATATTAAAACTTGTAAAAGAAGATGGACATACAATGAAGGAATATCAAGAAACACGAGACTTTTTAGTAAGAAGTATTGTACGGGACATTGAGTTTAAAAAGACAGAAATGAAATACATCGAAAGAGAATTAAAACAGCTAGTAAATCTACTAGATTATCAATTAGAGACGATGCCGGGAATAGAACTTGTGACGGCATCGGCATTAATTGCAGAAATTGGGGATGTAAGGCGATTTTCAAATGCCAATAAATTAGCACGATTTGCGGGGATTGCACCTGTTTACTTTGGTTCTGGTGGGAAAGGTAAGACACACAAAAGCAAACAAGGAAACAGGGCGCTACACGCTTTATTTTATAATTTAGCAGTACAGCAAGTGCAAGTAGCAAAAGGGAGTAAGATGCCACGAAATCCAGTGTTTCATGCGTACTATCAAAAGAAGCTTAAAGAAGGAAAAACAAAAGGACAAGCATTGGTATGTATTATGAGAAGGCTTGTAAACATTGTATATGGCATGATGAAATATAAAACAGCTTATGAATTGCCGGTAGTGGAAGAAAAAGAAGTAGTTTAATAAGGTTTTACATGGTTTGCTTTTTTATTGTGAGGGTTTAAGATTACAACATAGGGTACGGGTGAGACTCCTAAGATAACTGAAATAAAAGAGAAAGATCTTGGGAAGCACATTGTTAAAGGAAAAAATGGAAGGAAAGAACTTGCGCCAAACGTACGTTATATCACTGAGGATGGTTATAAATATACAACAGATGAGCTTGGTAGAATAGTAGATGTTGGGGCGGAAGGATTAATACTTCAAAAAGGAAAACGAAACACAGGAATGCAAGTGGCTGCAGGAAGAGAAGATAGATTGCCTGATGATGATGGTGGGCACTTGATAGGGACGCAATTCCATGGATCCGGTGACATTGATAATTTAGTCGCTCAAAATAAACAGATTAATCGGTCAGGTGGAGAATGGTATAACATGGAGAAAGAATGGGCTAATGCATTAGGTGGAAAGCCTCCTAAAAAAGTGACAGTAAAGATTGAACCAGTATATAGTGGGCAATCAATGAGACCAAATTCGTTCATGGTAGAATATCAAATTCAAGGGAAGAAACCGGTTATACGTGAAATTTTAAATAAAGCAGGAGGTAAATAATATGTCATTTGAAAATGAATTAAATAAACTTTATCGTAAAATTGCTGAAAAGATAAACGATATGATACCTGTTGAATGGGAAGAGTTTTACTTCAATGGTGAGGTGAAAGATGGGGAAGGAGGAGTTTATTTTTTCTATACAACCTTAGATGAAAAACAAGAATATAAATATTCACACTATATACCTAGAATGTATAATGTTGATAGAAAAATTTATAATCAATTTCTGCACGAATTATTTGATTTGACAGTTCAATTACAACAAGTATTTATTGATAATCAACAAGAGGCATGGTTTTCAGTTACAATGATTGTGAATGGTGAAGGGAAATTAACAGTTCGGTTTAGTTATGTTAACTGGAATGATTCAGAATTTGGACCTTCAGATAGAATTGAATATTTTGAGTATAAATATTTAAATAGAGAACTAACAGATGAAATAGACAAAGAACTGATGGCAAGAATGAAAAAGTATGAAGAAGAGCGGTCTTAATATAAAAAACATAGTGATTTTGTAAGTATTATAACCACATACATGAATAAAAAACAAAGTATATGTGAAGTAGACAGGAAAAATAATAGTGTGTTTGAAAATACGTACACCATGATGATTGTATCACCATGGTGTACAATGTGCATGAAACTAGCGAACTCGTACAAACTCGTAAGTTTTAACGTAGTAGTTGTTACCACATATAAAAGGTGTCATACTGTTACTACAAAACTTACAAATTTATGCTGCTTAAAAACAGATGAAACTTAAAGCACTTGATTGTCTATTTGAGGCAACAAGTGCTTTTTGCGTTTTAGCGTAGAAATAATGTGGTACAATCGCTTAAGGAAAATAATCTATTAAAAAATTTAAAAATACAAGGCTGGAAAACCGTAGATAAGATTAATGATGCGGACTACTTCATTAAAGGTCTAGTAGCCAAAGGTGTGGACTGACCACGAATAATAAAGTTGTTTAAAAAATCGTACAGAATTGAAATTTAATACCATCTTTTGAGTTTCTCGTATAATAAAAGGAATAATGTTTCGATATCTGTGGTTAGTTAATAAAAGGGAATGAGGTTTTGGGAGTGAAAATACCGCCACATATTACAGGTTTGAAAGCAATACATTTAAATTCCCATAATGAAAATGAAACAAAGAGAATATTTTATGATGTATTGAGGACATGTAAATTCAAAATAGTAGAATGGATACAACCACACTATCCCAAAAATTTTTTTGAAGTGATAGTGATAATAGACGATAAGGAATTTATTATTTTATTGCATGAGTTTTATCCTTTCTTAGCTTTTGCGGATAAAAATGTAGAAGGAAAAATTATTTTTAGTTTTATTGATATGCCCATATTAGAAAGTGAATTTGAAGCGTACTATCAAGTTTTGTCGAAAGCTTATTTAGAAAAGCCTTTTATACCTAGGGAACACAACTTAACAGAAGAATTAAAAGATGCTAAATATTGGCGACCAGAAAATATCGGTGAAGTAATTTTTAATGTTTGGGATTGAATATTAAAGGGGTGATTATTAATTATTAGCTATCCAGAAATTAAACACTTTTATTATTCACTTAAATGAAAAAGTGCAACAAATAAAACTTATTTTTAAACAACTTTAATAACCTCGTACCAAATTAACAGGCAGAAGGTTATTGCATTTCTAGACACAAAATTAAACAACTTGATTATCACTGCACATGAACTCCGTATCCCTATTCGTTAAAGGTGTAGAAATACTGCCAGATGGAAGTGTCGCTAGAACTGGAACGAACTATAGCGGGAAATTCCAAGAAGCCCATGATGCCTCAAAGGCGAGTATTCAGAGTAGGATCTCGAATTTGGAGAGTGGTGGGGTTAAGGGTACGGGTGAAGGACCTGTAAAAGTAAACTATGGAGAACAATATGCTAGGGAAAAACGTAAAAAGATATTAAAGCCAAATGTTGAGTATACAAGTAAAGAAGGATATACATATACAACAGATAGTCAAGGGCGTGTTGCAAGTTGCGAGGGTAGCCTTCAATTAGGTGATGGCAAGCGGAATAACTACGCTCAGAGAGTGGTAGGTGGGAATGACCGTTTGGATGATGATGACGGCGGACATTTAATTGCAACTATATTTAAAGGCTCTGGTAATATGGATAATTTAGTTCCAATGAATAGTAACTTAAACAGAGGAGAATGGAAAAAACTAGAGAATGAATGGGCTAATGCTCTTAATGATGGTGATAAAGTTAGGGTGAAAATAACGCCGAATTATAGCGGGAATTCAAAACGTCCAGACAGTTTTGTTATTAGATATAAAATTGGTGATGAAGATAGATGGAGATTAAAGAATTTTGATAATGTACCAGGAGGAAAATTAGATGAATGATGAAAAATTAAGCAAGTTATACAATGAAATAGCAGAGGTTGTAATTGATACAATTCCAGAGAAGTGGTTTAAGGTTTACCTGTATGGTGAGGTTGGGGAAGGTGCTCAAGAATCATATTTTTATTACTACCCTGAAGAGAATAGTACTCCTATTTACAGTCATAGTATTTTTGAACTCTTTAATGTCCCAGAAGAAGAATATTTTAAGAAGTGGCATCGTTTGTTAGATTGTATTAAGAGAATGAAGAAAGAGTTTATTGATAATGATCAAGAAGCTTGGACAAATTTCACTATGATTTTTGATAATACAGGAAAGTTTAATATTGACTTTAATTATGATGACCTTTCAGATGAAAATTCCCACGAGAGAATGATTATTTGGGAATATGAACATCTTGGTCTTATGCCTAAAAGTAATTCAGGGAAAAAATACTTAGAAAAGCATCTTAAAAATCTTGAAGATACAAAAAATTGAGTGCAATACCATATATGATAAAAGTTTATAGTGGTTTAACGTAAACATGCATAAGCATATATGAGAAGTGGGTAGAAAAAGAAATGGCTATTTTGAAGAGTAAACTCCATGATGGTTGTACCATCATGGAGTACTATGTACAATGATAGAAAAGAAAAAGAAGTACGAGCTTTGGCGAGATGACATTTTACTGGGTGCTGAATATAAACACATGGAATATATATTAAACTAACGAACTTGTACAAACTCGTAAGTTTTAACGTAGTAGTTGTTACCACATATAAAAGGTGTCATACTGTTACTACAAAACTTACAAATTTATGCTACTTAAAAACATATGAACTTAAAGCACTTGATTGTCAATTAAAGGCAACGAGTGCTTTTTTGCGTTTTAGCGTAGAAATAATGTGGTACAATCGCTTAAGGAAAATAAGACTTTAAAAAATGCACTAGATGCTATGAAAAATACTCCTATTCCAGTAGCAGTTAGGACGGTGGATACTGGAATAGGAATGAAGCTTCCTTATATAGAATCTTCAACTGTTGGAGAAGTAGCTGGAAAGTTTTCAAAGGCAAGTACGGCAGCTAAGGATGATGCTTATCAACTTGCTCATGGGCATAGTAAATTAGAAGGAAGTAATAAAACTAGCGGAGTGGGTAATAATAGCTCGCGTACTGACGAAATTGGAATCAAATTTAAACGTAATCGGAAACATAATGAAGATGAGTTTATATGACAATTAAAAAACCAAGAAGATGGACTGGGAAAATTGACAGTTTATGAGTTTATTTAGAATCGGAACTAATTTTTAAAATAGGGGAGATCAAAACAAGCAAATTCAGCTCAAAGATTAACACGAAAACAAGCTGTGCAAGATAAAATTGATGAATTTATGGAAGAAGGTTTTTCATTTAGGGAAGCAGAAGAGCAAGCTTTAAAGTGGATAAAGGATAAAGCTACATTACATGACCCAGATCAAATTGCGGGTGGAAATCCATTAAAAATAACTGGCATGGGTGATTCTAGAATTAATTCATCAATAGGTTCGCAGTGGAAAAGCAGGATTGGTAATGTGGATAAGGAAATTAGACTAGTTGCTGACACCTTATCAGAGGAAGAAAAAAATTTGACATATCTTAATGTTAGATTGAAATCGGAGTAGGGGGATACTATGGAAAATATAAATGATTTTATATCTTTCGAAAAACCATCAACAGAGGTTATTGAAAAGTATACAGGGAAAGTTCCAGATCAAATAATAGATTTATGGAAATGCTATGGGTTTGGGAGTATGTTAAATGGATACTTAAGAGCAATAAACCCAGAAAAATATTTAGATATATTAAAGGAAAGTTATATCCGTTATGAAGAAGCTATCCCAATTTTTACAACAGGTATGGGAGATATTCTTGTGTGGGAAAATAACTATTTATTATTACTTAAGTATCGAAAAGGTACGGTAGATGTAGTAGCTGGAAAATTCAAGTTTTTCTTTAAAAATACGAAAGATGATTATTTTTTAGAGAAAGGATTGGATTGGAAGCATTATCAGCAGGCATTAAATAAATACGGAAAGCTTGAAATAGATGAATGTTTTGGTTACACACCTTTACTTGCACTAGGTGGACCAGAAAAAGTAGAAAACTTACAAAAAGTCAAACTTATCGAGCATGTTTATTTAATTACTCAATTTATGGGGCCGATAGAATAATGAAAGAAGAAACTGGAAGGTGGATTAATCCTCTTTCAGTTTTTTTATTTAAAAGGCTATTAATGTAAATGAAGCTTTAAAAGATACGATTGAGTTAATGTTATAATATAGAAATGTGGTAACGAGAAACTTGGGTTAAATTTATAAAAAGTAATTTTTTATGAATTAAGGCTAACATAAATTCCTAGTATTATATAATTGAAAATACATTAGCAAAAGGTGCGGACTCCATATCCCCAATCTTTAAAGGTGTAGAAATACTGCCAGATGGAAGTGTCGTTAGAACTGGAACGAACTATAGCGGGAAATTCCAAGAAGCCCATGATGCCTCAAAGGCGAGTATTCAGAATAGGATCTCGAATTTGGAGAGTGGTGGGGTTAAGGGTACGGGTGAAACTCCTAAGATAACTGAAATAAAAGAGAAAGATCTTGGGAAGCACATTGTTAAAGGAAAAAATGGAAGGAAAGAACTTGCGCCAAACGTACGCTATATCACTGAGGATGGTTATAAATATACAACAGATGAACTTGGTAGAATAGTAGATGTTGAGGCGGAAGGATTAATACTTCAAAAAGGAAAACGAAACACAGGAATGCAAGTGGCTGCAGGAAGAGAAGATAGATTGCCTGATGATGGTGGGCACTTGATAGGGAAGCAATTCCATGGATCCGGTGATATTGATAATTTAATCGCTCAAAATAAACAAATTAATCGTTCGGGTGGAGAATGGTATAATATGGAGAAAGAATGGGTTAATGCATTAGGTGGGAAGCCTCCTAAAAAAGTATCAGTAAAAATTGAACCAGTATACTTAGGTTCATCACTAAGACCAAACTCATTTAAAATAAATACCAAATTGAAGGCCAACGTAAGGTAATACGTGAAATACTTAATAAAACAGGAGGTTGATGTAAAAGTGTTCGAATTAGAATTAAATAAAATCTATCAAAATATAGCGCAAAAAATAAATGATACAATTCCCGTAGAATGGGATATCTTTTATTTTAATGCAGAGATTTATAACCAAGAGGGTGGGGTATTATTCTTTTTCAATACCCCAGATAGATCGGATGAATATATATATTCCCATGATATACCAGATGTATTTAATGTGAGTGAAAAAGAATATGATAAGACATATGATGAATTATTTCATTTAAGTGTAGAGTTACAGGAAATATTTATAAAAAATAATCAGGAACCTTGGTATTCTTTTGATATGATTGTGACATCTGAGGGGAAAGTAAAAATTTATTATGGGTATACTAAATGGTATCAATCTACTTTTGGATCGAATGACCGAGTGGATTATTTTGAATATAAATATTTAGGGAAGAAACCTAGTAATGAAAATGAGCGAAGAAAATTCGAAGAGATGAAAGAATATGAAGAGCAAAATAAATCTTAAAATATTTTTTTGTTAAATTAAGGAATGTATTATTAGCGAGTAAATATGTAAAATATCCAAATTAACTAGCTTTAGTTGGACTATTGAAAAAAGAATAGTGACGGATTAATGTTACTTATAGAACATATGAAGTTAAAGCACTTGATTGTCTACTTGAGGCAACAAGTGCTTTTTTGCGTAGAAATTTAACAGATCACTATAATTTTATTATGTAAACTTTTACATAGTTTTCTATACAACTAAAGAGAAGAAAAATGTTCACTATTACTTTCATTTCCGTTATAAAAATTCTACAATAGAAGACAGAACGTATATTTGGTATAATCAAAATATACTATATGAAATGATGTACATGAGTTTGAAATTCATGTAACGAGGTAAGCGCTACATAACAATGACTAATATTTAAAGTTTTCGTACCTATAGAATTCAATTCATGTTATATAAATCAATTGTTAGAAAGGAACAGGTGTAATGAATCAAATTTCATTTGAAGATTTATTTGAAGAAGAAAAAGAAAAGGTGGAGGTAGCTGAGGTATGTAAGGTACCAGCCTCTTTATCACCATTACAAAAAGATATTTTAGAATTAATTGATTCTGAAGAAATAAGTGCGCTTGAGCTATGTGAACGATTAATACGATCTGGTAAAATACCCGATGAAAGATTCACTACGAATAAGCCTAAAGCATATGGACAAGTATGTTTACTATTAGAAGGTTTTGTTACAGAAGGAAAACTTATTTTTATCAAAGATGATGAGAAAAGAGATAGGGTATATAAATTGAAAGAAGAAGTTTGAGATGTATAGTGGGAGATGAATGATTGGTTCCCTTTAACTTGCAGCTCCGTTAGTCTAGTAATGTCCACAAAAAAGGTGTCAATCTCTCCTACATTGACACCTTCATACTTTTAACACCTTACATACTTACGCTTAAAACCAAGTCTTCCTCTATCAAGTTCTTTCTGAATACTTTCAGAAGCATTTAACAAACTGCTTTTTTTATTATCACGTTTGACTTCAACTACACCAACTTCTTTTGCAATCTCGACTGCTTTTTCATGTAGTGGTACATATGAAATTGCCGCGGTGTTTAGGAAATTATTCATAGCGGATTTTGTTCGTTCTGGAGAATGATGAATTGTATCTTTCACCATTTCAAGCATATCGGAAATTTTACTTTCGGAAAACTCATTGTCTTTGCGATTTCCTAAAAGCCAACAGTAGCAACTCCAGCCGGCAGACATTTTAAGCTCGTCCCCACTTGCAATCCATTTATCAGCAACATCTTGTGCGATATTTGACTCCGATAAAGTTACTGCCACTACATAATCAGATAGCATATAAAAATATGCCCCGTCTATCCAGCGATCAAAATCAGACTCACTCATAGCTTTTGGATCGGCAATAATGCCTGCAAAGTACATAGCGTCGTAGTTACCTGTGGCATAAAGCTCTTCAGCTAACTCTTGATTTAATTTTATTTTTTTAGCGATTGGTTTCATAGCACCTGTAGCTACTCCGAATACTGGCTCATGCGCACCGTTAGATATGTATATTTTTTTCGTTCGTTCCTTACCTAGAGCTTCAAGTTCTTGCATAACTGTTTTAAAATCCATAGTTGTGCAACTTCCTTTCATCATGTAAAAGCCTTTTTAAGCTTTTCATATTTCATATGTTAATACTAATTGTATTCAAGAGGTATGTCTACTTTCTAAAAGTATCGAAACCGGTTAGTAATTTTGAAGGTTTTGATTTTGTGACTGCTACAAGCTATCTATAATGGTAAGAAGGTCACTGTAAGGTAAGGAAGAATGAAAAGTATGTATAGTTTTTCCAGCGAATATTTGGTATGATGGTGAATGGGAAAAATATACAAGTTGTTAGTGGTTCATAAAAGGGGGATTGAATTGAAAAGAACACCTGAATTCGTATTAGGTTTAATTGGTGGCATTTTGGGAATTATTATTTCCATAATATTAATAGTTGTAGCGTTTAATATTATGGAAGGTGTTGATTACGAACTTTTAGCTTATTACTCTATTATTTTAACGGTTCAAATAGGATTGTTCATTTTATCGTGTTTAGTAAACAAGGTTAATAATAAAGTTTATGGAGTTTGTATGATTGTGATTCCTATAGTTATGTTATTTATGTCATTATTCTTTTTACTTATTCCGACAATTTTACAAATTATATCTGGTTCATTTGCATTTAGGACATTAAAGTTAGAATCGAATGTAAGCTAAATATAATTATTAACGTCTGAATATTCGGTTTTTTAAACATTTTCGTTTGCAGTTCAAATTAACATAAAGTACAAAGTTGTACGCTTTAGGAGGAGAAATAGATGATTATTTGGTCTGGTTGGGGTTTTTTAGTCGCAATTATTGTAATTATTAATACTCTTTTGGGTAAGGCTATCTTTGGATCTATAACGGGGGACGCTACATATTTTCAAGACCATAGTTGGCCAATGGCGGTAATGTTTATTATATCAGGGGTTATGTCTTGGTATTTAGGTAAATATATTAATAAGCCAGATGGGAAAGTTTATATAGATGCCGAAACTGGTGAAAAAGTTATGTTTAACAAAAAGCACTCATTATTTTTTATAAAAATGGAATATTGGGGACCGATTCTAGGAGTTATTGCGATTGTAACTTTAATTACAAGATAAAAAAAGAGGATGGGTATAGCAAGAGTAATCTATTCAAGTAAAAGGAGAAATCAGTCATGAATACAAAGAAACTACTAGGGGTAGCAGTTCCGGTCATGTTGTTATTTGGTTGTGGAGTTTCTGAGAAAACGAACACTTCTAAACAGGAGAAAACAGAAGAGTCTAAAGTAAAAGAATCGAAGTCTAATAGTAAGAAAGAAAAAGTTTCAAAGGAAGACTATCCTAATAAAGTGTATAAATTAGGGATAGAGTTTGATAAGTTGTTTGCGGAGCATAACAATATTACAAGAGAGGTTTTTGACGGTAAGAAAAAGAAATCAGATATAGTAGATAGTGTGAAAGAATTAAATAAAACGTTAGATAAATTCGAGTCGATAGATCCCCCTGCAGAGTATGTAAATCAACAAAAGGATTTTGAAAAAGCAATTAGTTATTTTAGAGAGTCTTTTTCTTTAATCAATGAAGTATTCACCCGAAAAGAAAAAAGAGAAAAAGGCGATAAGACTGATAAAGAGTTAATGGAGAAATCCGAAAAGTTAGTGAAAGAAGGAGATATTTACTGGCTTAAGGCATTCAAAGACCTTGAAGGGGATATTAAAATCGGTGACGGTACAGTATCTGTGAAAGATTTGAAAGAGTTAGATAAGAAAGCTGGAATTAATACGGATAACGTTATGAAGAATGTGAAGGATGGTACGGAATTAATTGGTAATTGGGGATTCAAAGGAACAGACGGTTTCATTATGTCACTTATTTTAAAAGGTGATAAGACATTTGAAACGTATGGTAAAGGTGAGTATCCAAATAAAAAGAATTATATTGAAGGCACTTGGGAATATGATAAGGAAGCTTTTACAATCTATTTACATCTCAATAAACGTTTAGTAGACGGTGTAGAAGATACAATTCAAAAAAAGAAAATAGCATATAAAGTTCAAGATTATGATGGGGAAAACTTGCGATTATTTAATGAGACGTCATTTCATACAATTAAGTATGTGAAGCAAAGCTAAAGTTATGTAGGACTAGGTTTAAATGGTCTGGTCCTTCATTAAAGTGTGGGTATGTAAATAATATGTTATCTTTCGTTCTGTTTACTTAGTATCATGTTATTCGTTAATAGAGTAATAAATGGAGTTTTACATTAAATATATGAGGTTGGTTACAAATGATAAAGAAATTCACTAGATTAGTATTAATAGTGGTTATGCCAATCAGTCTTATTACAGGTTGTGGGGCTACTGAAAAAACTGAAGCACAAAAGCCGAAAGCGGTACAAACGGAGAAAAAGGACTATATGGATTATTCATATGGTAGCAAAGGTATATTAGTAAGTGGCAAAGCGAAAGAACGGCAACAATACGAGATTGGATATATGGATGATAATAAGTTAATTGGGATTGACGAAAATATTGAAGACTGCATTATTTTAGATAATAAAGATGAAGCAGGCCTCATTTGGAAACAAATAGAGCGTGGATTTATTATTGAAGTGCAATACGGTAAGGATCGCAATGATATCGTAGGCGTGCAATTCGTAGGAGATCGTGAGCCATACGAAATTAGTGATAAGTTTGATCGAAATACGATAAACGAAATTGTTGAAAACGTTAAAGGGAATTTGTAATAGATGTATTTCGATAGTATAGGATCTCTTATTATGAAATTGTGAATCAACGGCATTTTTTATATGAAAATGCCGTTGATTTGTGTTAAAAAATAAATGCTATTCTATAGTCTTGTAGAAAAACACGTATTAATCATAAATGAATTATTCTTCGTTCAGCTGTGATGATCGCCGCAAGGTTATTATCCAAAATAAAAGAGCACAAGCACTAATAGATACACCTAATATGCATACGCCATCCCAACCATATTTTGCATACGTATTTGTTGAAAGAATTGCACCTGTTGCACTACCGATAGAATAAAAAACCATGTAACTGGCAGTAAGTCGACTTCTTGCTTCGGGACGCACTGTGAACAGCATACTTTGATTGGTGACATGTACAGCTTGCACCGCTAAATCTAAGAGGATAATGCCTAAAATTAGTAATAATAGAGAGTGATTAATAGATTTAATTAGGAGCCATGAAAGTACTAATAAAGATAAAGCTATGCCAGTTGTTCTTTGACCTAATCCTTTATCAGCTAATTGTCCAGCTTTAGTAGCAGCTAATGCACCTGCAACTCCAGCAAGGCCGAATGCACCAATAGCTGTATGTGAAAAATTATGTGGTGTAGCACTTAGAGGTAATACTAAAGAAGTCCATAAAATACTGAATGAAGTGAAAATGAGCAATGCTAATATTCCGCGAATGCGTAAGAGTCGTTCTTCTATAAATAATAAGAGTACAGAACGTATTAACTTCCGGTAAGGCATAGTTGTCATTTTGCTCTGTCCAAGAGTAGGTAAATTACGATATAACAAAACAGTTACGAATAGTATAAGGGTAGCGGAAGTGAGATAAACGGACCGCCATCCAGCTAAGTCTGTTAATGCGCCTGCAAATGTACGCGCAAGGAGAATGCCTATTACAACGCCGCTTGTAACGAAACCTACTATGCGTCCACGTTCTGCTGGATTTGCTAAAATTGATGCGTATGCGACGAGCGTTTGCGTAACTGTTGCAAGAATTCCTACTAAGGCCATACCTATAAAAAGTACGATGGCCGAGGGAGCGGTCCCAATTACAATTAAAGCGATAACGGATAAAACCATTTGAACAATAATGAGTCTTTTTTGGTTTAATAAGTCACCAAGTGGAACTAATAAAAGTAATCCGATTGCATAACAAACTTGAGTAATAGTAATCACAATACCGATAGTTGAATGACTAATCTTAAATTCATTTGATAAAGAATCAAGTAGCGGATGAGCGAAATATATATTTGCCACCGCCATCCCGCAAGCTATTGCGAATAATAGAGTCATGTAGCGGGACATGTTTGTGCTAATAGGTGAATGTAACTGGGGATCATTATGTTTAAGAGTGGTCATCATCTTTTCCTTGCTATTCATAAAATCAGCTCCATTTTGTATTGTTGTAAATAACGTACCGAACGGTATGTTATTTTGTAAGTAAAATATAATCTTGAGTAAATATATATGTCAAGTTTCTTTTGATTTAATTCCATTTTCTTTGACACATCGTTTATAATTTAATACGATATATAATATACTGATTGGTACATAAAGTGTTAGTTTATAATTTGAAAATGTAGAGGAAGGGGATATTTTTAAATGGCTCGACTACGCGAATTTGATGAAGAAAAAGCTTTGGATGCTGCTATGCAACTTTTTTGGGAGAAAGGATACGCTGCTACTTCATTAAGTGATCTAACTGCAAGAATGGAAATACAAAAACCGAGTTTATATTCAGCTTTTGGTGATAAAGAGGGCTTATTTGAAGCGGCATTAAGGAGATACACAAATTTACATGCGGCTCGTATACGAACAAAACTTCAAAACGAACAATCTGTAAAAGAAGCAATTCAGATGTTTTTTGAAAATATGGTGGAAGAGGAATATAAAAAAGAGTTCAGTAAAGGCTGTTTTTGTATTAACACAATGGTTGAGCTTGCTCCTCATAATGAAAAGTTTGAAGTACTGACTAGAGAACACCAAATGTATCTTGCAGTTATTTTTCAAGAATTAATCATGAAAGGAATTCGATCAGGAGAACTACAAAGTGATTTGAACGCTAAAGCATTAGCGCAAACATTAGTCACGTCCTTAATTGGATTAACAGTGTTAATGAAATCACGCCCAGAACGTTCCGTTATAGATAATTCGGTATCTATAATAGTATCGTTAGTAAAATAATTTTTGAGTGAGATGTTAATCAGCAAATTAAATATTAAGAAAGTCGATTCCTTATTAAAATAAGAAATCGACTTGTTATAATTATATATTTTGTAAGTTGTCTTTCCAAAAATTATAGCTATTATCAATAACTTCTTTTAATTTGAAATAATTTTCTCAAGTAACTTGCACGTGGTAGAGAGTTTCTCCATCGTCTGTAAAAATACCTGAGTAATCATCTATATACTTCCACTCATCCTTATTGTTAAAGTAGTACATTGCGAATTGGTTGCCCTCATCATTTAACATGTCGTCTACTAACACGCCATCCCAATTTATATAAATTTGTGTGCCAGTCATTTGTTTAAGTTTAAATTGATTATTTTGACGGCATTTGTAATTAGTTGTAAAATAATGTTTGTTGACGAATTTTATAAAAAGTATGTTAGATGAAATTCATCTGTAGGGATGACATATAAATATTTTCTTAATGGGTATAAAATATAGTAATTTAAATATATAAATAAAAAGAAAATGTATTAGAAGTACATAGTAGATTCATATTTTAAAAAATTAATGTGACAATAAAGGGAGGTTGAGATACATACACGGCGGGAATGTGTATGTATCTATTATAATAATGAATAAGACAATCAAACAACAAGTAATCGCACTATCAACAAGTCTAGTGATTTTAGGGAGCGTACCTTTATCAGCATCAGCAAAAGAGTTGAACAAATCTCAAACTGATCAACTTAATATTGCCCAGGGAGAAAATGGAACGAGCGGATTAAATTATTCTAATTTCAAGTTGGAAGTTCCTGATCATGTACAAGTTAACGAAGCAGAAGTATCTGAAAATGAAAAAATTCTTTTAGAAGAATATAAGCATAAACATGATGAAACAGAAGAATTAAACAAAATGCAAGATGCTAAGAAGGGGCAAGTAGCAGAAAAGGAAGCTATTTCAAACATTGAAAAGGCATTTGAATCTGTAGATGGTCGAAATGATGGATCTGATCGTCAAATGAAACCTGTTGTAAAGCCAAGAGGTATTCAATATAGTGCACCGAGTACGAAGAAATATGGAACACTTGCAGGAGTTCCATTTGTAGAGTGGATTGTTCCAGCAGGAAACTCTGATATTCGTCCTGCAAATCCGATGAAAGCACGTTACATTACAATCCATGAGACGGCAAATACGGCCGCTGGTGCTAATGCTGAAAA
Organism: Bacillus sp. CH_48; assembly: GCF_038008465.1. Taxonomy (NCBI): domain Bacteria; kingdom Bacillati; phylum Bacillota; class Bacilli; order Caryophanales; family Bacillaceae; genus Bacillus; species Bacillus sp. CH_48. The sequence continues at coordinate 3,710,673 of NZ_JBBOZF010000001.1, forward strand.
TCATGCGAAATATTTATATAAGCAAGCAACGGAAGGCACTTTCCGAACAGCTTCATGGCATTTTACTGTAGACGATAAACAAATTTATCAACACTTACCAACAAACGAAAATGGTTGGCATGCAGGAGATGGAGATGGATCTGGAAACAGGGAGTCTATCGGTATTGAGATCGCGGTTAACCAAGACGGTGATTACAATAAAGCGTTAGAAAATGCAAAACGACTTGCAGGTTATTTAATGAACAAAGAAGGAATTGGTGCAGATCATATTTACAAGCATCAACAATGGAGCGGGAAAAAATGTCCTGATATTTTAATTTCACGTGGTAATTGGGCTGGTTTCGTACAAGGAATTCAATGGTATGCAAATATAAATGCGCAGATTGATACGCCTTTACAAGATAAAAATGAATCATTTGATCCAAATGAAAATAATCCAGCTGAACCTAGCATGGAACTAGTGGTAAATGGTAGCGGCATCAATGTGCGTAGTGATGCGGGTATTGAACATCGTGTTGTACGTAAAGCTTCAAACGGAGATCGTTACAAAGTATTAGCGGTTAAAAATGGTTGGTATAAAGTAGGTAATGGAGAATGGATTTTCTATGACCCAAGTTGGATTAAAATTAACTACAATGTACCAAAGGAAGAAGTACAAAAGCCTAAGGAAGAAGTACAAAAACCAAAAGATGATATTACAGGTGGATGGTTTGAAGGGCATATTCGTAAATTAAACAGTCTAGGTATTATGCAAGGCGAAGGCAATGGTGTATTTGCTCCATATCGAAATGTAACGAGAGCGGAGTTTGCGAAATTAATCTCGAATGCTCTTAAACTACCAGAGGGAAATAAGTCATTTGTAGATATTAATGAGGCACATCCATCACTTCATGACGGTATTAAACGTTGTGCAAGTGCAGGAATTATTAATGGTCGTGGTGAAGGGATTTTTGATCCTAACTCACCAATTACTCGTGAAGAAGTATCTATTATGATTGACAAAGCATTACGATACAAAGGAATTACAGGTGAGTTAGTAGCATTACCATTTACAGATAAGCATTTAATAACATACAAAGAATCGGTTCAACGATTATACAGTCTAAAGGTAGTTAATGGTATTGGAAATAATGAGTTTGATCCTCGAGGCACAGCAACTCGTGGTCAGGCGGCTGCCTTTATTGTGAAGATGTTAGATTCAATGCAAAAATAAAATGAAACTTTAATCAGTGAGGGCCACTCGCATTGCAATCAAGCAGTTTATTCACCAAATTTTGAAATGAGAGTGTTACTGCCCACAAATAGCAGAAGAAATTGTATGTAGAAGCTGACATTGGTAGAAGTAAAAAAATAAGAAGAATTTGAAAGGAGCTATCCAAAATAATAATTTGGAATAGCTCCTATTTAGTAGGAAGAACAATTGTATTTGATAGATTGTAATGTAGAATGCCCTTCCAAGCCCCTCATAAGCCCCTACCAAGTAATAAATCACTAAGAAAAAACAAAAACAATAACAACTACAAGAACAAAACAAGCGCGAAAAAATGAAACCGGTGTTGTAGTAGTAAAAAAATTGTAATTCGAATGCCAAAACCATTCCCGCATTCCTATTTTTATAATGAAGGATTAAAATCTTCCTATTTACTAGCAAAGAGTGGAGGGAAACATATGGCGGTATACCGTAATGTGCAGGTGAACTTTTGGCAAGATGAATTCATATTAGATTTAACGCCAGAGGAGCGTTATTTTTACATATATTTGTTAACTGGTACGAAAACGAAGCAATGTGGTATTTACATATTACCGAAGCGTGTGGCAGAGCTTGAAACAGGTTATAGTATGGAGACTGTTGAGAAGTTGCTAAACAGGTTTGTTGAGTATGGAAAGATTTTATATGATACGGAAACGAAAGAGGTATTCATAATAAACTGGTTACACTATAACCCTATTTCAAATACGAATGTAGAAAAGTGCGTATTACGTGAGTTAAAGACTGTAAAAAGTAATGAGTTCATACATATGTTTTTACGTAAATGCCTTGAAGAAGAATACACGATTCCATTATTATTGCAGCATTTTGGTATGCCAAAAGAAGAGGATAATAGTAGTTCACAAGTAGTTATTGAAGAGAAAGAAGAAGCGGAAGAGGTAGAAAGTATAGAAGAGGACGTTCCAAATAGTGAAGTTTATAAGTTTTATGAACAAAATATTAGTAGTTTATCCCCATATATTGTGAAAGAATTGAAGAATTGGATACAAAAATTTTCTGGAGAGAAAGTGTTAGAGGCACTTAAAATTGCGTTTGAAAATAATAAGAAAACGTTAGCTTATGTGAAGGGGATTTTGAGGAATTGGTGTAGCAAAAAGTTAAAGGATTTTAGTGGGGAGAAGTGTGTAATGGGAAGTTTAGAGAGAAGGAAATGTATGTTGAGTAGTGTATTTTAATTTACATTAATTTAATGTAGAATGTACGTTCGTTTTTTGTGGGTTTTATGCTATACTACCATTAAATAAGGGTATTTTTATAATAGATAAAAAGATGCGGGGGGTACAAAGTTTGACTACTAGTACATCTGAGTTGTTTCAATATATTAATATGACAGAAGAACAGGAACAATTAGCACTACGATATATACAGACAAAAGAAGAAGAGATTTTAAAAGATATTGAACTAACGACGATTCGTGATCAAAAAAGAAGCGATTTTGCGGAGCGATTTATAAACGATTTTAGGAAAGTACATAAACAAGATCCGGGTTTCTTTCGGTTATTTTATCATATACTCGAGGAGCAATTATTAAATGTTCTTGTAGTCCGTTTTGCGCATGTCAGTTTTTCTAAAATGAAGGTTTATTTAGAAAAAAGTGCACTACCTTTGGACAAACTTGTAGCAATTGCATGTAGGTATTTATCTAGTATTTCAAGTTACGTCAATGAAGCAGATGTTTTTCTTAGAGAGTTAACAAAAGAGAAACCGAACTATATAGAGGAACAATTACATACTTTACCAACTAAACAGCAAGTAACATTACTTCTCGTAATGTTTGATGTAGAGTATGAAAAGTTTCGTACATATAGTTCTTTATTGAATAAGAGGTTAGAAGAACATACAGAATTTATATTGAAACTGCTAGGGGAAAAGGAAAAGGTTGAAGCAGTTAAACGGTATTTAAAAGGTGAAGATGATAGTGAAGTATTTATAGGTGGGAATTTACCGGAACATATTTGGCGGCTATTATTTTGTGTTCATAAACATTCGAATGTTGCGAGGCGATATATTGAGATATTGGCGAAGAAAAATGTTTGGGGTTTTATAAACTATGCAACACGTTATATGTGTCACACTCTTGGTCAGTCTCAAAACTACAAAAAAACTGGTAGTGTAAATAGAGAAACATATGAAGAAATTCAAAGTTTTTGTACACAGTTTTGGATTTCTAAGGAAAGATTTTTTGCGCATCGTCTAAGGCAACATGATTTGAATAGTGAGGATTTTTGTAAGACGTATGAATATGAATTGCTATGCTTTATGTTGGAGGGAAATCCTGAATTTATTCAACAAACTTTGCAATATGTAAGTAAAATGAATTATCTCATCATCGCACGAACGCTAGCCGAAAAAGGATATGAGCTAAATAGAGGGAAAATGCGAGAAGAATTTTTTGTTGCTGCTTTGCAAATTAAATTGTCTACATTGCGGGATACATATTGTGATTATTTACTAGGGAAGTTGTCACTTGAGGATATAAAGCAAATACTTAAAAATCCGAAATATAGAAGTATGTATTGGGGTATGCCGGTGTTAGAGGTTGCGCTTCTTTGGGATATAGATGATGTAGCGAAAAGGGAAGCTGTACTTACACTACAGTTTGGAGATGATGATAGTGTTAATTTATACGAACTTCTTTACGAATGTTCTGTCAGAGGAGTAGAGCCGAAACAAGTATTAGAAGATCTGCTTTCGTATGGGTTAAGTAAGGAAAAACTTATCGCTTATGCAGTTGAAGAAGCTGCATGCTACAGTGAAGAGAGAAATAAGGCGAAGGAAGCGCTTGTTTGTGTAATTGTAAAAGAACAAGCGTACATCATTGAACGATTTGATGAGTATTCTGCTGTGGCCAAAGCATATATTTTAGAAGAGTTAGCAAAGGATAACATGATTAAAATGCGTCCAATTTTAATTAAAAGCTTAGGAGATTCATCTAAAAAAATGCGTGAGTCTGTAGTTAAACTGCTTTCAAAAGATGTAGAAGCTGCAGCAGATGTAGCAGTTGAACTTCATAATAAAAAGAAAATTGTTCGTGAAAATGTGATGAAAATACTTATAGAGTATAAGCTTGAAAAATATACGAAACTTGTACAGGAAGCTTTGCAAGAAAGTAAAAATGAATCTTTCGCAGGGAAATTCTCGTTTTTATTTCAAACGGAGGAAGAAAAGATAGAAGAACTATGTGCACGTATTTTAACTGAACAAACAAGAAATTCACTTCTGCAATTGATTGGGGATGAGCCACAAATCCGTTTACGTGACTCTGATGAAATTGCTGATGCTGCAATTCCGTTAGCCTATCTACAACAGTATATTTCAGATGTTGTTATTGAGAAGAAAGAAACAGCAGAAGTAATTGGTAGAGCTTTAAATGAAGAGGACTTAAAAGAATATGTGCAAACAATATATCAAATATGGATTTCTCAAGACGCAGATGTGAAGAAACGTGGAATTCTTTCGTTATACGGAATGTATAGTGACGACAAAATGGTCGACATACTTATAAAGCAAATTGATGAATGGGTGCTTCAAATGAGAGGAAAGATAGCAGCGGATGCCGTTCGTGCTTTAGGTTTGTCTTCATCTAAGCTTGCACTTATGTCTATTCATGCAATAGCATTTAAATATAAACATAAGCAAGTACGTAATGCAGCAAAAGAAGCGCTAAGTCTTGCTGCGAAAACACGTGGTATAACAGAGGAAGAGCTGGAAGATCAATTGGTGCCGGACCTCGGCTTTACTATACATGGTGAAAAAATAATTGATTTCGGGAATCGAAGTTTTACTGCCATTTTAACTACAGAGTCAAAAATTGAATTAGAGACAGAAGAAGGAAAACGTATGAAGTCACTTCCAAAGCCGAATGCAAAAGATGATGTAGAAAAGGCTGAAGAGGCTAAAAAAGAATTAGCCTCTTTAAAGAAGGAACTCCGAAATACTCTTTCCATGCAAAAACAACGATTGGAAACGGCACTTTCATTAAAGCGTTATTGGTCACATAATGCATGGAAGTCTGTATTTATGGATAATCCAATTATGAAGCAATTTTCTATTTCACTCATTTGGGGTGAGTATAAGGAAGGGAAGTTGCTGAAGGCATTCCGTTATGCAGAAGGTGGCGTGTTCTGTACAATTGACGGGAAGAGTTATGAACTTTCATCTGGCACTGTTATTGGTTTCGTTCATCCGTTAGAATTGTCTGGGGCGGAGAAGGAATTATGGAAAGAGCAATTAGAAAGTGCGGGAATTGTTCAGCCGTTCCTACAAATTGAGCGTCCAGTGTTTGTAGTAGAAGAGAATGATGAGAGTGCTATTGAGAGATTTGGTGGTATTTTACTAAATGGTCGTTTGTTATTCGGTAAGATGACGAAGCTTGGATGGATCCGTGGATCTGTTCAAGATGGCGGTGTGTATTATACGTTTTATAAAGAAGATACTCGTACTGGATTAGGGGCAGGGCTTTCATTTAGCGGAGCGCCGATTGGTTATGAAGATGAAGAAGATGTATGTGTATTTGACATTCAATTTTATAAAGCAGGTACAGTGAATAATGGTTCATATGAATACGATGAAATTGATGATGAAAGACGCATTGTACCAAAAGAAGTAGATAAACGCTTCTTTAGTGAAATGTTATATGATGTGCAAGTAGCGACAGGTGCAAATCTTGGGCATAATGAAAGTTGGCGTAGCAAACGATAAGAAAGACCCCCTTCATTGGTAGGAAAATGAAGGGGGTTTTTCAATGTTTTTAAAAGGTTCTTTCTCAAAAAGAAGCGAATAGTGTGAGAAAGGGGTGGTTATATGGAGGTAGTTATAAAGAAGAAACGAAAAAGGGGAAGAAGAATTTTTATTTGGGCTAGTAGTATCGTTCTCTTGTTAGTTATTTCCGCTGCGATTTTTTTGAATATATATACGCTGAAATCTATGCCAAAGATAGATGGAACGATAAAGCTAGAGGATTTACAACACGCTGTTACGGTGAAGCGGGATAGTAAAGGTGTCCCGCATATTAAATCGGAAAATGCACATGATTTATATTTTTCACAAGGATATGTACAAGCGCAAGATCGGTTGTTCCAAATGGATTTAAGTAGAAGACAAGCTTCTGGTATGTTAAGTGAAGTTGTTGGGGAAGCAGCTGTTGACCGAGATAAATTGTTTCGAACACTCGGTTTACGGCGAGCGGCAGAAGCTTCAGTTAGTCAATATGATGGAGAAGCAAAATATGCCCTGCAGTCATTTGCTGATGGGGTGAACGCTTTTATACGTGAGGCAAAAGTGGAAAAGAAATTGCCGGTTGAGTTTACTATATTAGGTTATGAGCCTTCTGAATGGTCAATCGTGGATTCTTTAACAATTGGAAAGTATATGGCGTTTGACTTAGGAGGACATTGGCATGGACAGGCGTTTCGATATTGGGCGCTGAAAAACCTTTCGAAAGAGCAAGCAAATGAGCTATTTCCTAAATATCCGAAAGATGCTCCTAGATTGCTAGCTGAACTGAAAAATACAAATGTGGACGTAGCGCAAAGTTTTTCAAAAACGATAATTCCCCCGGAGTTTAACGGTAGTAATAACTGGGTTGTGAGCGGTGAGAAGAGTGCGTCAGGTAAGCCGATTTTAGCAGATGACCCTCATTTATCCCTTGCGACACCTTCTATATGGTATCAAACGAGACTTGAAATGAAAGATTTAAATGTGAGTGGCGTTATTTTCGCTGGAGTACCAGGTGTTATATTAGGCCACAATGACAAAATAGCGTGGGGCGTTACGAATACGGGGCCTGATGTGCAAGATTTATATATTGAGAAGAGAAATCCTAATAATGAAAATGAATTTCTGTATAACGATAAATGGGAGAAAGCTACGGTAGTTGATGAATCGATTAAAGTAAAAGGCGGGAAGACAATTCCTTATAACGTTACGATTACGAGGCATGGGCCAGTAATTTCAGAGTTTGCGGATAAGGGGAAGGAGAAAACGAAAACAGTATTTGCTTTAAAGTGGACTGCTTTAGAACCGTCAGCTGAGTTAAAAGCTGTATTAAATATGAACAAAGCAAAAGACTGGACGGAGTTTGAAACCGCTCTTCAAGATTTCCATACACCAACCCAAAACTTTGTGTTTGCATCAAACGATGGCACGATTGCTTATAAAGCGAATGGAAATATACCAGTGCGTAAAAAAGGCGATGGTAGCTTGCCTGTTCCAGGATGGACAGATGAATATGAATGGGAAGGGTATATTCCATTTGATCAGCTGCCGAAAGTTATAAATCCGAAAGAAGGTTTTATTTCAACTGCGAATAATAAAATTGTTGATGATGATTATCCGTACCATATTAGCAATACGTGGGCACAGCCATATAGGCAAATGCGTATTCAAGAATTTTTGCAAGAGAAGGAAAAGTATACGGTGAAAGATTTAGAAGAGTTACAGATGGATCAAAAGAATTTATACGGGAAAGAGTTTACTCCTATATTTTTAAAAGAGTTAAATAAAGCATCTTTAAATGAGGTAGAGAAAGAAGGCGTAAACCAATTAACAAAGTGGAATTTTTACGATAGTAAAGATGAACCGGCACCATTAATATTCTATTTATTAATGAAAGAGATTTCAAATACGTTATTTTCAAAAGAAATACCGAAAGATGTAATGAAGTTATTTGAAGGGAAGTCACAAGTTGTTGATGAATTGATTCGAAAAGAAGTAGCGGGAGAAAATAGCGCGTGGTTTACGAAGTACGGAGGTTTCACAAAAGTTGTGCATACATCGTACGAGAATGTAATGAAGAAATTGCAGAAGGAATATGGACCGGATGTTGGAGAGTGGAAGTGGGGCGATTACCATCAACTCGCTTTTACACATCCAATTTCAAAATCATCTAGTATGTTAGCACTACTCGCTTTTAATCGTGAGAAACCAGTCCCGATTGGCGGAAGTCAAGTTACCGTGCAAGCAGCGAGTTACGGCGATAACGGCATTGTAAATCACGGAGCGTCTTGGAGATTCATTATTGATACGAAAGATATGTCAAACGGTTATCATATAGTGGGACCAGGACAATCGGGACATTTTAGAAGTGATTGGTATCATGATCAAATAGATGATTGGGTAAGTGGAACGTATCATACGACTACATTGAATACGGAGGGAATAGAGGGGAAGGTGCTAAATTTAGAACCGAAGTGATAGGGGGTTTTTGTTTGTGGAGGGACTAGTAATAATCTTTTTGATAATGAAAGCTTATCATTTAGAACATAACCCAGTTCTTAAATAATTTTAACAGCCAGCCTACTATCATTTAATTTGATAGTAGGCTGTTTCCATCTTCGAAATACGCTGTAGCAACTTCTTCAGGATTACGATTATTTCCACATGCTGCAAGTGCTGTAACAAATAAAGCCATTACAACTATTAACATGATTATTCCAGTTTTGAGGGGAATTAGTTAACAAAGACCAGGTATTATTTGCAACAGAACGGTCCCTCTGTACCCCTTGTTTCGTCATTTTTCTACGCCATCCAACTTGACAAATGTTTTTTTATCAAACTACAATGAAAATCATTATCAATAATATAGGGAGGATACTTTTGTCAATAAATGAAAAACAATATATTTATAGGTTAATAACCAGATCTTGTTAAGTCGTATGTACTATTTTTAGTTTAGCGTTGCCCAGAATGTACACCAATTAATCTCGCGAATTACAAGAAAATTATTATTGAAATGAGGCGTGCATTGTGAAGTTGGACGTGAATGAGTTAGCAGAGTATCTTGCCAATAATCCTTTCCGAGTAGAAGGAGTATATCGTTATGCTAAAAATCCAGGTGTGCCTTGTGCTGAGTCTACAGATTCTTTCCCAGGATTTGTATTTCCACTTACAGGGAAGACGCAATTTCAATTTAATGGTACGCCGTATATCCTTTCCCCAGGAAAAGTTATACATGGGGGTGCAAAAATGACATTAGCCCATAAAATGCTTGGTGAAATAAACTGGGAATATATTCTTGTTTTATATCAGATAAGCAATCCAGAACGAGAAGACTCTGGCTTTACTCATCAGCATTTTGAATTATTAACAGGACAATCTCCTCGTCTTGTCGAATTACTTATGCGTCTTTGGGATCTGTATAATCAGCGTGGAGGCATTTCGATGCTTCAGACCGAAATGCTGTTTCGCGAAGCGTTGAATGAAGCTTTATTAAGTGTTGTCAATAGAGAAAACAACTATGAGTCGCATACTTTATTCGAACGAATATCTAGTTACGTTCGCCAATACTATTATAAAGATATTACAATACATACGCTTACAGAACAAAATAATGTTAATCGAAATCGTCTTTCTTACGTGTTTAGAAAGCATGCAGGTATGGGGCCAGCAGAATATTTATTGAACTATCGTATAAAGATGGCTCAAAAAATGTTATGTACAAGTGGTGTGCCTGTACAACAAATTTCGCAGGCTGTTGGAATTGCAGACCCTTTTTATTTTAGTAGAGTTTTCAAGAAGCGAGTTGGCATTTCGCCTACTAAATATCGCGAGAAGTTCATCAATAATCCATACTAATGTCAACAGGGGTCCATTCTTATTTGAAAATCACTGTTCTATACTTATGGAGAGTTAAAGGAAACATTGGATTGAAAGAACTTTCATTGAAATCACTCCTTTGTACTATCTGAATGAAAAGTTCTGGCCGGAGCATTTTCTTTTTAAGCGTAATGACGACTTTTTTACTTAGATTATTGTAATATAGTGGAAGTTAAAAATGAGGAGGGATTATTATCCATTACCAACCTATTAAACTAAATGACGAGTTATCTAAAATTAACGATTATTGGTATCCACGAGTGATTGGTGAAATGAATGATGATCAAATTCAGCTTTTTAAAGCTAATGGAGATTTTATATGGCATGAGCATCCTGATACGGATAAGCTATTTATTGTGCTTGAAGGGGAGATGTTCATCGATTTCCGTGATGGACAGGTGAAAATTTCTAAGGGCGAGATGTTTATTGTCCCGAGAGGCGTTGAGCATAAACCTTTCACTGAAAAGGAATCCCACATCATGTTGGTAGAGCCTAAAAGGGAAATGGATTGATAATCGTAAAAAGATAAAAAAGGAGCGGAAATCCGTTCCTTTTTTATTTATCTTACTATTTTTAGGGGCTTAGTATGAGTAAGATGTGAATAAAGGATGAATAGCATTTTTATCAATAAAAATTTATTGGATTTTTTGTGGAATATATATGAAACGTTGTATAAAATAATCAAGAAAGCCAAAAATTATAGGGGGAAAGTTGTGAAGAAAAATAAGAGTTTAATAAGTTTTTTAGGAGTGTTTATTATGTTGTTTTCTTTTTGTTTTCAAGGAAATGTACAGGCAGATGTAAATACTGTTCAATCTGGAAAAATCAAATCAGGAAACGTAACAGTATGGGAAGTTGGAAATGTAGCGAAAGTATTAGCGGATGTGGAGCGCTTAAATTTAAATACAGTAAATGTACCGATTCAGGTAGATATCCCAAATGTGACTTCTACTAACATGGTAATTAATCAAGCGCAAAAGCAACAAGCTATTATTTTAATTCAAGAATTATTAAAGCGTAATATTCAAGTTATAGTGGAACCGTTCCCGTATATTCAGCAGGGGAATGTTGGAGAGACAGAATGGAACCCAAGTAACATTAATGATTTCTTCTGGAATTGGAAGACGGTTATTCTGCAAGATATTTTTAATTCCATTACAAGTAAATACAATGTATATGGACTAAAGATTGCTTCTAATTTCGTGAATATGGAGTATGCAGAAGGATACTGGAGCGATACAATTGATTTTGTTCGTAATCAGTATAAAGGAAATGTTTTGTATCAAATGAACTGGTGGTTAACAGCAAGCTGGGACCCTTCTTATGAAGCGAAGTTTAAAGAGAAAATCAATCGTCCGTATTTAAAAAAGGTGGATATTGTAAGTATTGATAGTTGGTTTGAAGTTTCAGGAAAAAGAAATCCAACATATGAAGAAGTAAAGAAAAGTTTATTTGCGACGACAGTGTATAATCGTGGGCAAAATGTTGTTCAGCAATTGGAACAATTACATAATGCAACAGGAAAACCAGTTTACTTTGGTGGGTTTAACGTTCCGGCGCGTGAACTTGGATTACAAAATCCATGGAATCCAGATGTTTCAAATGTGTTTTCGAAAGATGTACAATTAAATGGATGGCGTGCTTACCGCGATGTATTAGAACCGAAACCATATTTTAAAGGTTTTTCAATTTGGTTTATTGGCTCTAATGATAGTACACATGCGTATCAAATACATAGTAAAGAAGCAGAGGCAGTTATTAACGGGTGGTACCGAAAATAAATTTTATAAAATAGGTAAGTTTTAAAGTTTACTACATATATTTCTAGTGAAAGGCCTTTCACCATCTTATCACCTAGGGGGCAATCATAATGAAATTTTTGTCTTACCTTACAGTAATTTTGGTGATTCTCGGCGGTTTGAATTGGTTATTTGTAGCGTTAGATTACAATGTAGTTGAGAAATGGTTTGGTTCTATGCCGGCGCTTGTGGACACTATTTATTGGCTCATTGGTCTTTCTGCTATTTATCAAATTTTTGATCGGTTCTTTACGAACGACTAGCTATTATTATTCTATTATTAGAGTGTTAAGTGCGATTATGTACTTAACACTTTTTTATGTATATATAAAAAGTCTGCACTTGCAAGCGATTCCATCGCGTCTTGCGTCGTAATAATAGAAAACAAATTGACCACATATTATATTTTAGGTTATAATTCAGAAAGTTTAAAAAATAATCAAATGAGAAATAGGGAGGTTATGAGGGTAATGGAGAGAGTCTATAATTTTTCAGCAGGACCATCAATACTCCCTTTGCCAGTTTTAGAGAAAGTGCAAAAGGAGCTTGTAAATTATAACGGGACAGGCATGTCTATTATAGAAATGAGTCATCGATCTTCTTATTTTCAAAGTATTATAGAGGAAGCGAGTAACTTACTTCGTGAATTAATGAGCATCCCTGATGAGTATGATATTTTATTTTTACAAGGCGGTGCGTCATTACAATTCTCTATGATACCGTTCAACTTAATGAATACGTATAAAAAAGCTGGATACGTACTAACTGGCTCATGGTCTAAAAAGGCACTACAAGAAGCCGAAAAAGTTGGGGAAGTACAAGTGATTGCTTCTTCCGAGCAAGAGAAGTTTACTACGATTCCTAAACTGGACGGTTTATTAAGTGATGAAAAACTAGATTATGTACATATTACAACGAATAATACAATTGAGGGGACAAAATATGTGGACATTCCACATGTAGAAAGAGTGCCGCTCGTTGCGGATATGTCCTCAAATATTTTATCAGAGCGATATGATGTTTCGAAGTTTGGTCTTATATATGCGGGGGCGCAAAAGAATTTAGGACCTGCGGGCTTAACGATTGCTATTATAAAAAGAGATTTAATTGGGGGAGCAGATCGCTCTTGTCCGACAATGTTAAATTATGAAACTTACAGTAAAAATAACTCCTTATATAATACACCGCCATCCTTTAGTATTTACGTAACAAAACTTGTACTAGAGTGGTTGAAAGAGCAAGGCGGAGTATCTGCGATTGAAGAACAAAATAAAATGAAATCTTCACTTATTTATCATTTTTTAGATGAATCTAAATTGTTTACTTCACCAGTTGACCCTGCGTATCGATCACTTATGAATATTCCATTTACAACACCGTCAGAAGAGCTGAACAATGAGTTTTTACAAAAAACGAAAGAACGCGGCCTTGTTACGTTAAAAGGACATCGCTCAGTCGGTGGTATGCGTGCAAGTATTTACAATGCGATGCCAGTGGAAGGTGTAAAACAATTAGTAGATTATATGAAGGAATTTGAGCTTGAGAATAGATAGGGAGATGGGGATATGTTTCGTGTTCAAACGTTAAATCAAATTGCAGAAAAGGGTTTGCAAGTTCTTGACGGAGAGCGTTATGAAGTAGGGGATAGAATGGACCACCCAGATGGTATTTTACTTCGCAGCTATTCTTTACACCAAGAAGAGTTTTCAAAAGACTTAAAGGCGATTGCAAGAGCTGGCGCTGGTGTAAATAATATTCCTGTCGAGCGATGTACAGAAAAAGGAATTGTAGTATTTAATACACCAGGAGCGAATGCCAATGCAGTAAAGGAACTTATTATCGCCAGCCTTATTATGTCTTCACGTAACATTATTAACGGTGTAAGCTGGACGAAAAATTTAGAGGGTGAAGAAGTACCGCAGCTTGTTGAATCAGGAAAAAAACAATTCGTTGGATCAGAAATTGCAGGAAAACGTCTAGGTGTAATTGGTCTTGGCGCAATCGGTGCTTTAGTTGCGAACGATGCGTTAGCGTTAGGGATGGACGTTATTGGATATGATCCTTATATTTCAGTTGAAACAGCTTGGCGTCTTTCTACACATGTGCAAAGAGCATTTAGCCTTGATGAAATTTTTGCAACGTGTGATTATATTACCCTTCATATTCCTCTTACAAATCAAACGAAGGGAATTATTGGGGAACACGCTATAGAGAAGATGAAAAAAGGTATGCGTTTATTCAATTTCTCAAGAGGAGAACTTGTAGATGAAAATGTTCTTCAAAAAGCGTTAGAAGAAGATGTTATTACGCATTACGTAACAGACTTCCCGAATGAAAATGTGATAAAGATGAAAAATGTAACAGCGACGCCTCACCTTGGTGCATCTACGTCCGAATCAGAAGAAAACTGTGCATTCATGGCAGCGCGCCAATTACGTGAATATTTAGAGACAGGAAATATTCGTAATTCAGTAAACTATCCAAACGTAGAATTGCCGTATATCGGAAAGAAACGAATTACAATTATGCATCAAAACGTCCCGAATATGGTAGGGCAAATTACAGGATGCTTAGCGGAACATCATATTAATATTGCCGATATGATTAATCGTAGTAAACATTCTTGGGCATACACAATGATTGATATCGATAACGGAATTGATGATATAATAAAAGAGAATATTGTAGAAAATATAAGCAAAATTACAGGTGTTGTAGCCGTTCGAATGATTGTGTAAAGGAGAGAGGAATGTGGCAAAAATACGACCGTTTCGGGCCATTCGTCCAGTAGAGGAAAAAGCGGCACAAGTGGCAGCTTTACCGTATGACGTATTAAATAGTGAAGAGGCAAGGGAAGTTGTAAAAGGGAATCCATATTCTTTCTTGCATGTTGATAAAGCAGAAATTGATTTAGACCCGGCACTTTCACCGTACGATGATCGTGTATATGAAAAAGCGGGTGAAAATTTAAATCGATTTATACGAGAAGAAGTGTTCATTCAAGACGAAGAGCCAGCGTTATACATTTATGAACTGACGATGCAGGGAAGAACGCAGTCAGGCCTTGTCGTTTGTACATCTATTGATGAGTATGAAGATGATACAATTAAAAAACATGAGAGAACGCGTCATGAAAAAGAGCTAGATCGTATTCGTCACGTAGATGTGTGTGATGCAAATACGGGTCCTATCTTTTTAACGTATCGTACAAAAGAAGAGATAAAGCATTTCATTGCCAGCTGGAAAGAAGAACATGCGCCAATCTATACATTTACAGCAGAAGACGGCGTTAGGCACGTTGCTTGGAAAATAGCTGATGAAGAAGTAATTGCAAGTTTAGTAAACTTATTTGAAGATATTCCTAACCTGTACATTGCAGATGGACATCACCGCTCTGCATCAGCTGCAAAAGTAGGGATCATGCGAAGAGAACAATATCCGAATTACACAGGAGAAGAAGAGTTTAATTTCTTCCTATCTGTATTATTCCCTCAGGATGAATTATCGATTTGGGACTATAACCGAGTTGTGAAAGATTTAAATGGCTTATCAGAGGAACAGTTTTTAAATCAAATTACGCAGTACTTTTATGTAGAAGAAGCACCTGTTTCTCCGTATAAACCAAATGAGCCAAAAACATTTGGTATGTATGTAAATGAGAAGTGGTATAAGCTTACTGTGAAAGAAGAAACATTTGATGCGAATGATCTTGTTAGAGGTTTAGATGTATCTATCCTGCAAGATCATTTATTAAGTCAAGTACTTGAAATACATGATCCGCGTTCTGATTCACGCATCGATTTTGTCGGAGGAATCCGCGGATTAGAAGAACTAGAACACCTTGTAAAGAGCGGTGAATATAAAGCAGCATTCGCATTATATCCGACATCAATGGAAGCTTTATTAGCAATCGCAGACGCTGGAGAAGTTATGCCGCCAAAATCAACGTGGTTTGAACCGAAACTGCGCAGCGGGTTGTTTGTACATTCATTAAAATAAATAGACTTCTTTAGATTGAAAAACCGAAATGATTATAGTTTCGGTTTTTCTTATTTTAAAAGAGTTTTTGAGGAGGCGCATGGGATGAAATTACAAGTAGGCGAAAAAATCACCTTTGAACGAACGTTTACAAAAGAAGATGTTGCGCTATTTACGGAAGTATCGAAAGATGAAGGTGTTCATCATGTTACGCCAGATGAGCAAGGGAGATTCGTTGTACAAGGACTATTAACATCAACGCTGCCTATAAAAATTGGTGGTGACTATAACGTACTAGCTCGTCAACAAAAAGGACATTCCTAGTATTACAAGAAATGTCTTTTCCACTAAATTATAGGATATTTTGCTAAAATTCCAACTCTAAAATTAGTTTACTGGTTTGACCTGTAAACTGATAATTATAGGACCCTCTCAGATTTTCTAAGTTACCAGTAGCTTTAATAATTGTTCCTGGGGAATCTAAATTTCCTTTATCAAATATTCCTTGCTCTATAGCTGTAAATGTCCCTTGTTGCCCCTTATAAATTCCTTCAAAGTGTAAAAATCCAGAAATTTTAGCAGTAGCTAAGTGACCATCATTTATATTTGAGTCTAAATAATATAAGAAGTATTCAACAAAAGCTTTTCCTTTTAATTCACCATCAATATCATATTCGACATGTGCAATATTAATAGGGAAATCTTTTCTAGTATCATCGATTGGTTTTTCATCCCATTTACTTACTGTAAATGTTACTTCCATACACGTAATCTCCCTCCAATTATATACTTTTAAAAAGTACCAATTCACAGACATATCTCATAGGAGTGTTTTTATTCATTCCACGCCACTCTCTAAAATAGAAAAAGATACATTTTCACAATCAATTTCTGCCAACGCGCCGTAAGGTAAAATAAACTTTGGCTCGGTATGGCCAAAATTTAAATTATAAAGAATCGGTAAATCTTCTAAATGATGTTCCTTCATAACCAGCAGTATTTCATGTTTATATTCTTCATAATATTGTTCATCTTTCGGTTTACCGAAGATGATACCTTTTGCTTTTTGCAGAATACCTTGCGCTGCATAATTTCGTAACCAATATTTTATATAACTTGGTTCCGGATGATCTTCAGAGGTTTCAAAGAAAAGAATACTATTCTCCCAATGTTTTTTCTCAGGCCAAAGTTCCGTTCCTTTTGCAAATTCCAGTACTTCTATACAACCACCAATTAAACGCCCTTGTACAGTAGTAGAGCCTTGAAGTAGCTCATATCCTTTGTTTTGCTGCATCGTACGTCTTGTATCCTTATTACTCTCTATCCATTCTAAACGCTCACTCGTCCATTCATGAGCTGGTTGAATTTCGTCAATCGTTTCATTTGAAAAGAGAGTTCGATTTACCATTTCAACTGTATATGGATCCATCTCTACATTTTCAGCAAAATCAGTCAAAATTGCTGGACCGTATAAAGAGGAAAGGCCTGCTTTATGACAAAATAAATGTGAAATAGTAACGTCAGAGTACCCCATAAAAATTTTCGGGTTTTCGCGTATCACATTAAAATCTATATAGGGGAGTAACCGGATGCTATCTTCACCGCCAATATTCGCGATAATTGCTTTCACGCGTGTATCTTTAAATGCAGTCATTATATCTTCCGCACGAGCCTCTGGATTGTTATAAAGGTATTCGCTACCTTTTAAACTATTTGGCATTGGGATAACGGTAAGACGAAAAACCTCTTCTAATCTTTTTACTCCTTGCTCATATCGCCATCTTATTTCAGAATCACCTGCTCCTCCCCATGAAGGACTTACTGTCGCCACGATATCTTCTGGCTGTAATCTCTTTGGTTTTATTAACATATGAATCCCGCTCCTACATAATGTAATGAACTACGGCTATACAAATCGTAGCGCTGAAAAATATGATGCATAACATTAGCTTCTTCATCATCAACAATTTCACCTGCTGTAACTCGAGAATCTAGACTCATTGTTGTATATTTAAAAATTACAGTATGCAACATTGCATGAGGAAAACGGTTGTTATTTTCACAACCTGTAACTATAATGATTACAGGTTGGTCGATACCAATCAAACAAATACAATCATCATGAATGGAGATGTTTCATAATGGGTATGAAAAAAATAATTTTAGCAGGTGCTTTAGGGATCGCAGCATTATCAGGAACAAATTTACCAGGACTAGAAGTAACAAAAGCGAGTGCAGCTTCTATTGAATCGAACTTCTCGACGTTAGAAGGACGAGTAGTAGAAGTAGATAACGGTGTAATTGTCGTAAAATCTAAGCAATACGAAGAACCTGTTAGTGTGTATATTGATTCATTTTCAAATGTGAAAGTAGGAGATGAAGTAAAAGCTACTGGATCTATGATGCGTAATTTTACAGAATATATGGTTGCAACTGCAGTTGAAAATACAACAAACAAGTTAGGTATGCACATGAAAGAAGATGGCTCACCTAATTATGTAATTGGAGAAGTATCAAAAGTAGGAACGATGGAAGATGAGGGAGACGGTGCTACTAAATATGTTGTAGTTGAGTATCCATCGCTAAATGGGAAGAAAGATATTATTGATGTTTTCTTAACAAAGGGACAAGTATTTAATGTGGGTGAGAAAGTGAAAATTGATATGGAGTATGTGGGCTGGGGTGGTATTTCTATTAACTGGAACACAGTTGATCATATTGAAAAAGTTCATGAAGCAAAGACGAACGCTGAAAATAATGATGATGTATGGATTTGGTCTTAATAAGGCGAGTATAGGTCGTTATTTGCAATTTTCTCCAAACAATACATGTAAAAACTAAATGTATCATGCAGTACCCATCTAATTCTCATGGCGTATGACAATTAGATGGGTACTTTTTTATTTGAAATTTGTGCAAGTCAATGTTTAGCATTTCTTTTTAAGAGTAAATTACGGTTGAAATCAAAACTTTATTTGCAGTACATAATAAATAATGTTGATTTTTTATCTTATATTAAAATAAAAACAAACCACTGTTCGATTTGAATATTCCACGATATAATAGTGAGAGTTTATGGCAGAATAAATATTTACATAAGAAGTGAGGTACTGTATGAAAAAAAGAACGACAGACATTATTTTTATTATTATCGGTGCATTTCTTTTTGCGTTAGGTGTTAATTTGTTTGTTATCCCGAACGAGTTTGGTGAGGGTGGGGTAACAGGTATCACGATTATTACGTACTATTTATTTGAATGGTCACCGGGCTTAGTTAACTTAATTTTAAATGCGATTTTGTTAATAGCCGGTTATAAGTTTTTAAATAAGATTACAACAATTTATACGATTATCGCTGTAGTTACGAACTCGCTATTTCTTCATTTGACAGAAGGCTGGACGATTGCTTCGGATGAAATGCTTGTAAATGCCATTTTCGGAGGAATATTTATTGGGTGCGGGATTGGTCTTATTATTCGCGTTGGTGGAACAACAGCAGGTACTACCATCTTAGCAAGGATGACGCATAAATATTTAGGCTGGAGCATTAGCTACGGTCTACTGTTCTTCGATTTAATTGTTGCGTTTTCATCTTATTTCATCATTGGTGCAGAAAAACTGATGATAACAATTATTATGCTATATGTAGCAACGAAAGTGATGGAGTTTGTAATTGAAGGTTTAAATCCGAAGAAAGCCATTACGATTATTTCTGATAACCCGAATGAAATAGCTGGGAAGGTAACTACCTTAATGGGCAGAGGGGTTACTGTGTACTCAGGTCATGGCTATTACACGAAAACTCCAAAGGAAATTCTTTATGTTGTTATTAATAAGCAAGAAGTAGTGAAGCTAAAGCGGATTGTTCAAACTACGGATCCGGCGGCGTTCATCGCTATACACGATGTTCGTGATGTGTTCGGAGAAGGATTTGTTGATATTTCGAAGGCTTAGAAATTATTTTTGATTAAAATAATCTTAATACTAAAACGTAAGAATCTATTTTGAATAATCTTTTTTCAAAATAGATTCTTTTTCTTTTTCTTGCAAAAAATCCAATTGTTTCTTAAGGTAAGGATGTAGAAGGATGAACGAGAGAGGGTTTAATGAAGATGATACATATTTTATTAGCTGATGATGATAAACATATTAGAGAGTTATTGCATTATCATTTACAAAAAGAGGGGTTTAAAGTTTTTGAGGCTGAAGATGGAAAGATAGCGCAAGAAGTATTAGAGAAGGAAAATATTCATCTTGCGATTGTAGACATTATGATGCCGTTTGTTGATGGTTATACGTTATGTGAAGAAATTCGTAAGTATCATGATATTCCTGTTATTTTATTAACTGCGAAAGACCAGTTAGTGGATAAAGAAAAAGGATTCATTTCTGGTACAGACGATTATATCGTAAAACCATTTGAGCCAGCTGAAGTCATTTTCCGTATGAAAGCATTACTTCGTCGTTATCAAATGCTGAGTGCTGATATTATTACGTTGCACGGTACAATAATTGACCGAAAAGGCTTTGAAGTGAAGTGTAACGGACAAACGATTTTGCTTCCACTGAAGGAATTTGAATTGTTATCGCAACTGGCTAGTTATCCTGGAAGAACATTTTCAAGGGAAGAATTAATTGAATTAGTATGGGGAATGGATTTTGAAGGGGATGAACGAACGGTTGACGTTCATGTAAAGCGATTAAGAGATCGTTTTTCAAAACGAACGGATGATTTTCAAATTACAACGGTGCGCGGCCTCGGGTATAAGTTGGAGCTGAAATAAGATGAAATCACTATATTCTAGATTTGTATTTATGACGGTCGGCATTATGCTACTTAGTAGTATTATAGGCTTTTTATTAACGAACGTATATTATCAAGTGAAGTTAAAACCGTATAATAGTGAAAAGATTTTAAAGTATGCTGAAGAAGTAAAATCGTTATATGAAAAGCAAAGTGAAGAAAATCAAGAGGCATACTTACGGTCTATTGCGAAGCTAGGATATGAAATTTATATTGTCGATGATCAAAAGAATGGAAAGCGTATCGGAAATGCATTTCGTAAGACGACAATAAGTGATGATACCGTTCATAAAGTATTGCAGGGGGAGACATTTAATGGTGTTTCTACTTATCCAACGCGCCTTTTCATTACAGGATTTTTCGATAATGAATTAATTAATAGCGTCGGTGTCCCGGTAAAACACGGTGATAAACAGTACGCTTTATTCATTCGCCCTGACATTCAGCAACAATTTGGCGAGATGCGAATTTTCTTAGCGGTATTACTTGGGTTTATCGTTTTACTAAGTATTATTTTTATAGCGATTGCAGCAGGTTACATCGTTCGTCCCATTCGTAAATTTACGAAGGCTACGCAAAAAATTGCGAGTGGGGAATATGAAATTGAATTAGACGTAAAACGAAAAGATGAAATAGGAACGTTATCTACAAGCTTCCAAAAGATGACGAAGAGTATTAAAGAACTAGATGAAATGAGACAAGAATTCGTTTCGAACGTTTCACATGAATTTCAGTCGCCACTTTCTTCCATACAAGGTTTTTCAAAGACGTTGCAAACAGAAAAGATGAGTGAGGAAGAAAGAAATCATTACTTACAAATTATTGAGGGTGAAAGTAAGCGAATGTCTAGTTTATGTAAACAGTTACTTACGCTCGCTTCATTAGATAAAGAGGAAAAGGTTCTACAAATAAGAGGATTCAATCTACAGAAGCAAATTAAAGACGTCATTTTTATGCTTGAGTGGAAATGGCGGGAAAAAGATATCGCCGTTGAATTTGATGTGCCAGATATCACTATAAAAGGTGATGAAAACTTACTTCATCAAGTATGGAGTAACATTTTCACGAATAGCATTAAGTTTTCAAACGATGGTGGGACGATTGAGTTTTTCGTCGAAGAGTTAGAGTCTAGTGTCATTATCTCTATATCTGATAACGGAATTGGTATGGAAAAAGAAGAGATGGACCGTATATTTGATCGTTTTTACAAAGTAGATACGGCAAGAGCGAGAAACGTAGAAGGTAGTGGTTTAGGATTATCGATTGTGCAGAAGATTGTGGAACTGCATAACGGAGACGTTTCAGTGTATAGCACGAAAGGGGAAGGGACTACTGTTCGGGTGGAGCTTCCGAAATAGATGGAAGAGGCTGTTTGGAAACGGCCTCTTCTTTTTTTGGGCGCTAGTATACGTGTAAAGTGAAAGAATGGGAGTCATTTTAATTACATAATTGGACCGATTTGTGGCATAAGATTAGCAGGAAGTTTATTTAAAAATGTAGAATCTCTACAGAGTTATAAGGATTGTATTAAAACTTGAACCGTGTAGGGAGGAAATTAATTTGAAACGAACTGACTTGTTATTAAACGCACTAGATTCAACATTCGATAAAGAGAGTTGGTATGCACCGTTTAAACATGCTATAGAAGGACTTACAGCCGAACAGGCTATGTGGAAACCATCTGGTGAGGAAACGAATACCATTTGGGAGAACGTTAATCATCTCATTTATTACAAAGAGAGGCTTGCTGCAAACTTGGAAGGTCATGGATGGGCACATAACCTTGACGGTAATGACACTTTTTATCTTACTAAGCAATCTAATGATGACACGGAATGGAAGGAAGTCGTTGAACGTTCTGAAAATGCTCAGCGTAATTTAAGACAGGTATTGAGCGTGATTTCTGAAAAAGAGCTTGAACAAAATTCACTTGAAGAGAAATTACTGGACATCATGCTTCATGATGCTTATCATACAGGCCAAATTATTCAATTAAGGAAAATGCAGGGGGCATGGCCAGCAAAGCGTTAACGGAACGTATTAGTTATTCCATTAAAGGGTGCTATTTTGCATCAAAAAGTAAACAAGCATAACTTCGTTCGAAATTTCGAATAGGGTTATGCTTGTTTGAGCTTTGTAACAGAAAGAAAATATTTTCTTTCTGTTACAAAGCAGTACCTTTCACCTGTTCTTCCTTAAACCGAAGCTCAAAAGTATCCGCCGTAATTTCATCAGCTTTCGGCAAAGCCCGTAATTTTGGATGAAGCAGCCATACGAGGGAGATGAATAAAATCCCGATGCTAGCGAGCGCAAAAATGATTTGGCTACTATATACATTCGCAGTGTATCCGCCAATTAAAGAACCGAACGGCATAGCAATTGTGCCCATACTCCGTGTGACTGAATTGATACGCCCAAGATATTGGTTTGGAATTACAATTTGACCAATAGTCGCAAATAATATGTTGGTCGCACCAATTGGTATCCAAGCTAAGCCGAATAAAAAAATAGATAACCATTGAAACGGTACAACCGTAGAGAGAAACCAAAAGAAAGCACCAGTGGCAAAGCTAATAATGGAGACACGGCCAACATTATATTTACCAACCGATGAACTGAATAGTGCTCCAATTAAACAACCGGCGGATATAGCGGCTAAAAAGAAACCATATAATTTCACACCGCCTAAAGAATCAGCGAAAGAAGGGAGTATTGCCATCGTCATACCGATTGAAAAATTAGCGACAACGGAACCGATTAAGAATACGCCCATTAAGGAACGGAAGACAATTGAAAAACCTTCTTTTAAATCTGAGAAATATTGTTTTGTTGAAAGTGATGTGCCCGTTTCGGTTTGCTTTGGCATTTTCAATGAAAAGAACAAAAGGGCAGTAATCGCAAATGTTAAGGAGTCGACCACATATAAAGTAATGGCACCAAGTAGTGCTACTAATATGCCAGAAAGAGTCGTACAAATTAAGTCAATGCCTTGATACGCAAATGAGAAGAGTGAGTTTCCTTTTAATAATTGTGTTTTATGCAGTAGAAGTGGTAAAGCTTTCGATTGTGCGGGATAGGCGAATTGTTCGATAAAGGCTACGATTGGCATAATGATGAGTAGTAGTTGGACTGTTAATAGATCGAAGTAGTGTGTAATAGGAATGATTAAAATAAGAATGCATTGCAGAACTTGTGTGATGACGAGGGTGTTTTTAATGGACCATCTATCAACGAATGGACCAGTAAGAAATTGAAGTGCAGAAGGTAATAATGTAAGAAAACCAGCTAATCCAGAATAAAAAGGATTACCACTTAGCTTATATACGAGCCACATCGCGGCTACATAATACAAACTATCTCCTATGTTTGTAAAAATTCTCCCTAAAAATAATAAGAGGAAATTCCGGTTTTTTAATATGTCCACTTTATCTACTCCTTTATAATAAATTTATTCGGTAAAATAAATTTGACCGTCTCAGTAAAAAAAATCGTATTACGATTTTTCTTCTTCTTTAATAAATTGCTGCATTGTTCTCTCAGCGATTTGAAGTGCAGTAGTAGAAATATAATAAGGTTTGCTATTCGGATCTTTATCTGCACCTTTTGTGATTTCGTTTAATTCAGCCATTAATTCATAAAACTTTTTCACCCACACTTGAAATTGTTCTGGCGTAGCATCAAATTCCCAGCAGGATGAAACGTAATTCCACTTAGCTGGATCTTCACTTGCATTTTGTAATGTAAAAGCTTCTTCTGGTGCAGCAAGAATTTGGCTTTTCGTTCTTTCTATCATTTGTAAAAAGATTTGGCGACCTGATTTACTTAATATTTCTAAATGAGGTAATAGATCTGCGGCAGGGGTGAAGCCTTTAGCGACAGATTGATAAAACTTTTGAACAATGCCATTCTTTTCTTCTGTATAAACAATCTCTATAAGACCATTCTTTTCTAATTCTTTTAAATGATAATGAATTTTCGCCCTTGAAATGCCGAATTTCTCAGATAGTAATTGTCCAGTATAAGGACGTTCGCATAGACGTATCATCATTTCGGCACGTAGTGGATCGCTTAATGCTTTTAGTTGGCTATAAGTGGTTAGTGTTAATACGGGCTTCAACATGATCAACTCCTTTAATAAAATTACTCGGTCAATATTATTTGACTGAATTGTATCAAGGATTCTATTTATTTTCAATACTTTCAGAAAATTTATTTTTTACTCTGTAATCTTCTGTTCATATTCCGTTCATATTTCTTTTTTATGATAAGTGCATAGAAAGAAAGAGGAAGGAGCGAGCATAATGTTTTTAGCTCTGCGTGAATTGAAACAATCAAAATTAAGATACGGATTAATCGGACTTATCATGGTTTTATTATCATTTTTAGTTCTTGTTATTTCAGGATTAGCAAATGGATTATCATATGATAATGCTTCATCGATTCAAAATATGGAGGCAAATAAGTTCGTTTTAGCAGATGATGCGGAAAATAAATTACTTCGTTCACAAATTAAGAAAGACGATGTAGATAACGTAGTAAATCAAGTGGACGAGAAAGAGGCAGTTCCATTTCGGGTGAAAGTTTCAACGTATGAAAAGAAAGATAGTTCGAAAAAGGTTGATATCGCTATTTTTTCAAGTGAACGTGATTCATTTTTAGAACCGAACATTGTAAAAGGTGAGAAATTAGGTACAGCAAATAATGAAATGGTTGCTGATGAATCAATTAAAGAAAAAGGAATCGATATTGGGGATACAATTATCGATCCTGTTTCAAAGAAAGAATTTACAATCGTCGGATTTACGAAAGATCAAATGTTTAGCCATACACCAGTCGTTTATGTAAATGAAGACGTATGGGGCGCTATTTCACAACCAAACCAAAAAGATTATAGTGCAATCGCACTTAATACAGATAAAGAAGTAAAAAATGCACACGTAATTGACAAAAAAGAAGTGCTGCAAAGTATTCCAGGGTTTAAAGAAGAGCAAGGAACATTAACAATGATCATTGCATTCTTACTTGTTATCGCTGCATTACTAATTGGTGTATTCTTCTACGTCATTACACTGCAAAAAACACAGCAATTAGGTGTATTAAAAGCAATCGGTACAAAGAACTCGTATTTAGCAAATAGCTTAGTCGTGCAGGCGTTATTCTTATCAGTCGTTGCGATGGTAATCAGTATCGTTCTTGTACAAGGGTTAGAACAAATTTTACCAGCAGGTATGCCGTTCTTATTAACAACACCGATGATTGCACAATATGCAGCAATCTTTATCGTAATTAGTATTTTAGGAACACTTATTTCGTTATACCAAGTATTAAAAGTTGATGCGCTAGAGGCAATTGGAGGCGGGATGTAATGACTTCATTATTAAAATTAGACAAAGTAAGTAAAGTGTACGGAGAAGGGAATACGGAAGTAACAGCCCTTCATCCGATATCGCTTGATGTGAAAGCCGGAGAATTTATCGGAATCGTCGGTCCTTCTGGATCAGGGAAAAGTACGTTATTATCAATCGCGGGTGCATTATTATCACCATCAAAAGGGGATATTTACATTCGTGAGCAAAATATTACACAGTTATCAGAGAAGGAAATGACAGACATTCGTTTGAAAAAAATCGGCTTCATTTTCCAGTTTGCAAATCTTGTTCCATATTTAAATGTGAAAGAACAATTGCTTTACATTGCAAATCTGAAAAAAGAAAGTAAACAAGAATCGGAAAAGCGTGCAGATCATTTATTAGCGGCATTTGGATTAGGAGAAAGAAAGAATCATTATCCAAATCAACTATCTGGCGGGGAAAAACAAAGGGTAGCAATCGCTCGTGCGTTCATGAACAACCCAGATTTAATATTAGCGGATGAGCCAACGGCAAGCTTAGACTCAAAACGTGCACGTGAAGTTGTAGAAATGATGAAACGTGAAGTGAAAGAGAGCCAAAAAGCAGCAATTATGATTACACATGATGAAAGAATGCTTGATGTATGTGATCGTATATTGATGCTTCGAGATGGACAGTTAATATAAAAAAAGGAAACCCGTACATGTATGTGCGGGTTTCCTTTTTTTTAATGGATTTATTTAGAGAATAACGTTTTAATTTTATTACGAGTAAGTAATAAAACACCGCCTAATACAGATAGCATTCCTAGAGCCATATTGTTTGATTGCTCGCTACCAGCGTTAGGAAGTTCTTTAGCGTTATTGTTTTTAGTACCATTAGTTTGTTTAGCCTGTGATACTTCATTAATCTTATTATCAACATTTTGCTTCGTTGTATGTATCTCAGCTAATTTGTCATCAATTTTTTTCTCAGTGTGTTTAAAGTCGTTGATTTTAATATCTAAGTCTTGTTTTTTCTTTGATAAATCGTCTGAAACAGTTTGTTTTGATTGTTTAATTTCGTTAATTTTATTGATTAAATCTTGTCTAGCTTCTTGTAATGCAGCTAGTTTGTTTTTCACATCTTGTTTAGCTAGTTCTAAGTTAGCGGAAAGACTGTCTAAATTGCCTTTAATTTTCTTAAGTTCCTCTAACGTGTTACCAGTATTCGGCTTGTTTTCTTTTAACTCAGCAAGTTTGTCCTCAGCAGTTTGTTTCGCTTTCTTTAACTCAGCTAATTTTTCATCTACTTGTTTTTTTACTTCCTTAAGTTCATTAACCTTTTGATCGATGTTCTCTTTATGTTGCTTCATTTCATTCACTTTTTCATCAACAGTTTGTTTATGTTCTTTAATCTCATTCACTTTGTTATCGATATTTTGCTTATGCTCTTTTACTTCAGCAACTTTATCTTCTACTTGTTTTTTATGCTCTTTAATTTCAGCGATTTTATCTTCGGCGATTTGTTTGTCTTGCTGAAGTTTTGCATCTAACTCTTGTTTATGTTGTTTAATCTCGTTAATTTTTTCATCAGCAACTTGTTTACGTTCATGTAGTTCATTCACCTTCGTATCAACATTTTCCTTAACCTTGTTAAGTTCATTCAATGTTTGATCCACGTTTTCTTTGTGTTGCTGCAATTTCGCATCTAACTCTTGTTTATGTTGCTTAATTTCAGCTAATCGATCTCCCGTACTTTGCTGAGGAGTAGCATCATTTACTTCCGCATGAGCAGGGTTCGCGCCAGCAATCATTGCTAAAGCTAGTGTAGACGCAGCGATTGTTTGTTTTGTTTTCATATTTTTGTACCTCTTTTCTTTCATATGCATGAACTGTTTTGTGTAAAAATGAGCATATAGAAGTAGATTATCTTATTATTATATACTATGTTAGGCGCTTAGAGGAAGGATTTGCATAATAATCTATGATTATGTAATTTTTATAATCTCTTATTTGGGGGTAGGGGATAAACCTTTAGCTAGATGAACAATTTCTTCTATAGTAAAGCTTACATCTTTATTATTGCGAATAACAAACAAATAATCAGCCTCGTTTTCTACAGGATCTACCACATCATCGTGAAGTGATTCAGTTTGTTGTCGATCAAGTACTTCTTTGAAACTAGAATATCCACCTCTAAAAATATTCGTACTTCGCGTGCTTCGAGCCACTCTTTCGTAAAGTACATCATCTGGAATGTCAAAATGAACTAATATGCGTACATATTCATTCTGTGGAAATAATTCGTTTAGTAAATAGAATCTTCCGCTTTTACTGCGATTGGAATTACAAATAATAAGGTGTAAATTTGTATGTTCTTTCGCATAATCAACAATGAATTTTGAAAGACCGTGCTTAAATGTATTAGCACCTTCAGCCGGCTGTAATTTTTCATAATGCGTGTTAATAAATTCAGCTTGGTTATCTTGATCCATAACGAAAGAGTGGGGTAACTCTTTTTCTAAAGCTTTTGCAAATGTAGTTTTTCCACTGTGTGTTTTTCCAACTGTAATGATGACTAATCTTTTCATGACGCCCTCCATTTGTATTGTTATAATTTGGGTATTCGGTATGAATCGACAATTTTCCTGCTGGAGGATATGCAAAGTGGCTGAGTAGCAATGGGCTGAAAGTTTTACAAAAAAATATTCTGTTTAGAAAGGAGGCAGTAATGCTATCGTTACTGAAATATATTATGAAAATGTTCTTGATGAAAAGGAGATTTAAAACAAATATTAATAATAAAAAGGTAAAAACATATACCCTTTATTATTAAATACAGCCTTTCATAAAATCTATGTTGAAGTGATTGGAAAATTAATGGGAAAGTGTTATGGTTTATTTGGAAGCTGCGCATGATTTATGTTCAGTAAAAAAAGGGGGATTAAAGTGGGAGCTAAAATTTTTAACGGCAGGCATATAGCTAATAGTAAGGATCAAGAATTTGTTGTTTTTATTATTGGTATGCGTATTAATAACCTATTAAAATTTTGGAAGTGGATACCAGTTTTTAATGCTATGGGACCTATGATTAAAGAATTGTATCAAAACCCACAATGGGGTTTCTTACATACAGAATTCTTCTTTAGTTGGAGAAAGGTGGTCTTAATTCAATACTGGAAGGGATTCGATGAATTAGTAAACTATGCTCACGGAAAAAATCATTCAAATGCTTGGAAATCATATAATAATAAGATTAAAGATAATGGGAGTGTCGGTGTTTTTCACGAAACGTATCAAATAGAAAAAGGCGCTTCTGAAGCAATCTATGTTAATATGCCAAAAACAGGTTTATCTAGAGCTACCGAACATATACCAGTATCTCAAGATACTAATACTGCTCAAAAAAGATTGGATAAATAATTCGAAAACTTGTGTAAATAATTACGGTTTTCCTGCCAGAGAATATACAAAGTGTCGGAGTGGTAGTAGGCTAGAAACTTGACAAAAAAACTTATTTATGCTATAATTTACCAATATAAAAATAAAGTGTATAATAGGGTTCTCCTGGCCAGGGGAACCCTATTTTTTTGTCAAAATGAAGGAGTGTATGTGCGTGAAAAAAGGTGAAGCAAGTGTAACGTCGCTAGTATCAGCTTTCGGAAGAGCGTATCATAGTGAATTTGATCGTCCTAAAATCTTTGATGATTATGTAGCGAAAGATTTCATTTCACAAAAAGAACGTAACAATATTGAAACGAATATGGTTCAAGGAATACATTTTTTCGATACAGACATTGCACAGCAGTTTCAAGACAATCCACAAGAAATATTAAAATGGATTACACAAGTTCAATTATCCCCAACACCTTTGGCACGCGCGGCGTATTGTGAAAGAGTATTGCTGCATGAAATTGCATTAGGCGCGACACAATACGTCATACTCGGTGCAGGCTTAGACACATTTAGTTTTAGACATCGAGAATTAGAAAATCAAATAAAAATATTTGAAGTGGATCATCCTTCTACGCAAAGATTTAAGAAGGAGAGAATAAAAGAAGCAGAACTTGAAATTCCAAACAACCTTCATTTTGTTTCAATGGATTTTACGAAAGGATTTTCTTACGAACAGTTACGGAATGAAGGATTTGAAAATAAAAAGACTTTCTTTAGTCTATTAGGTGTTACGTACTATTTAACGAAAGAAGAACTTTCTAGTTTAATAGAATGTCTATTTGCGATGGTTCCAGAGGGAAGCTCTATCGTATTCGATTATCCGGATGAAAACTTATTTACGGAAAAAGGATTGTCCAATCGAGTGGAAAATATGGTGAAAATGGCTACAGTAGGTGGAGAACCGATGAAATCATGTTTTTCTTATACCGAAATGGAAGCACTGTTAGAGAAGGCGGGCTTACTCATTTATGAGCATTTATCACCTGAGGATATTCATATATTATACTTTGAAGGACGAAACGATTATTTAAAAGCTTTTGAGACGGTGCATTACGTGCATGCGGTGAAGAAGTAGAGGATTAGTAGGCATGGGGAGAAATCTCTGTGTCTTTTTTCTAATGATATAACCGGATTCAGGACTTTTCACGTTGGTTAAAAGTCCTGAATTAGAAAGTATGGTAGAGTGCTACTGTCAGAAGGAATCTCTTTTATGTTTTCTATTACTAACGGCGGAGTTGATCTACAGCATCTGCTGCATCCCTTGCCGCATTTGCAGCCTGTTTTGTTGTACGTATTTGCTGTTTCAAAAGAGTATTTTGTTCTTCTAACAAAGTATACTGCACTGTACTTGTTTCAGTAACTTGCCAGATTGCTAAAGCTTCTTTTAAATCATCTGCTGCTCCGCTTTCTAGCGCTACTATACATGCATCAATTTTTTTGACTGAAAAATACTTAATTGGGATTGGTATACTACTTTGAAATTTTTGATCATATTCTTGAATCTGAGGGTCATATTTAGAAGCAGTAAATTTTCTAAACACGTGTATTATAGATGGCCACGCAGCAACAAATACAATTAAAAAGACCCACATAATAAACATACTACTTGTATCATTATAACTAAATAATCCTCCTGGTAAGATCATCAATAATACGAATGCAATTAATATCCCAGGTATACGGCTAGGACGTTTGTGTATCTTTTTCATGATATTTTCATAAGAAGTTACATAATATCGACCCTCTTTTAATCTTTGAACCCATTCTTCCTTTTGCATATACATAGCACCATCCTTTTTTTGTGAAGTATATTACTACCTAATTATAGAACTTAAAGGGGTAAATAAACAGAAAATTCAGTGTAAAAATATTTTTTCGCTCTGTAGGAAAATTATTTCATTTAATAAATCTATCTTGCTGTAGAGTTTGCTCTAGTTTTTAATCCTTATATACTACATCCATGAATAATATGCGAGATTCATTATATGATGCAGACAACGGGAATACCGATACATTGGGATTTAGTAAACATTCAAAGGCCAGAGTATGGCGGCGGTGAAATTTGGTTTGATGATGTACTGATAAGAAAGATGGACGGTTTATTTTACAAGAGTTGTTCGGATTAAATGAAGAAAATTTGAAAAGATAAAAACTACGTTTATTTAAGTAAGCTACATAAAATAATCAATCTTTTTCATGAAAATTTAAGGAAGCCAGAAGAACCCCACACATTTTAATCAAAATGTGTGGGGTTCTTCTTTTTATAGAATAAATATTTGCAGCAATACTTTGGTCAAATTCTAATTAAAACTAAAATCCACCTTTTCTATTATAAATTTTTGTAGTTTGGAATATATCTATTTGATTAACCAAACTAGTATTTTAGGGGCCTTAACTGAAACAATAAATATAACTTCATATCAATCTTGTTAATGAATTTCATTGCCCTCAGATAAAGGACAATAGTAGATCTTTGATTTTTATTACAATTTTGTAAGTTTAAGTAATAAAAATCGATAGAATGGGATATTAGAATGGGGTACTCTGATTGACGGGTAGAATATTCTGAAAAAAGGGGTAGAGCAAATGAAGAATAGACAAAAAGCATCGATAATATGCAAAAGTATTTTATGTTTCATCATTTGTATATTTATTACGAATGAAGCATGGTTTACAAATGTGGTGAGGGCAGAATCGGGCACGTTGACTGATAGGAGTATAGAGGATTTCAAAAAAAAGCTGGATGAACAGGTACCAAAATGGCAAGAGAATTATGAGGTACCAGGGGTTGCAATAGGGATTGTACATGAGGGGCGTATTGCTTATACACTTAACTACGGTTATGTAGATAAAAAGACAAAAAAAGTGGTGAGTGATGATACTTTATTTCAAGCTGGTTCCATATCTAAAAGCCTTACAGCGTGGGGAATCTTGCATCTTGTAGATGAAGGTCGTTTATCACTAGATGATCCCGTTGGAAAATATCTGACCAAATGGAAATTACCTAATTCAGAGTTTCATAATAATGAAGTCACAATAAGAAGATTGTTAAGTCATACAGCAGGGCTGTCTGCACATAAAGGATATCTTGGGGTTGCACCAGGGAAACATCTTGACTCTATTGAGGAATCTCTGTCTGGAAAAGGATGGCTTAATGAACGAGTGGAGGTTACCAATAAACCAGGTTCAGAAACAATTTACTCTGGTGGCGGATATACAATTTTACAACTTGTAATGGAAGAGGTTACCGGAATACCGTTTGATCGTTATATGGAAGAACAAATTATGAAACCTTTAGGAATGAAATCTAGTTCATTCTTACAACGTCCTGAAAACTATAACCTTTCGAAAGCTTATGGATATTTTGGAGAAGAGCTCCCTAGTTACCAATTTACCGAACAGGCTGCTGCAGGTCTCAAGACAAATGTTACGGATATGATGACATTGATACTTGCAAGCATGGATGCAAATAATAAAGGGAATAGTGTCATTAAAAGTGAACGTGTTGAAGAAATGCAAAAGCCAGTATTAGGGGAGAATGGTTTAGGTATATTTGAAAAAAAACTATCTAATCAATGGAAATTACTTTATCATTCTGGTGACAATCGAGGCTGGCATTCTTTTTATGGTTTCATTCCTAATACAAAGGATGGATTGGTAATCCTTACAAATGGTGAAGGTGGCATAGACTTACGACAGGATATTTACCATGCATGGATTGAACATGAAACTGGAAAATTACCTGAAAGTTACTTCTCTCTAGCTGAGCAGAGAAAAAGTAATTCCATTACATCAATTGTTATTGGAGCCATACTTAGTGTATATTTGCTGCTATTTGTAATTAGATTGTACAAAGGTAGAAGAACTTTCATTTTTAAGCAAGAGAAGAAATCCTACATCGGATTAGTAGTTAGGACATTTTTACTTATTATTACTGCTATCTTCGTTTTTTGTGCTGCCTATTTGTGGAGAGTTTTCAGCTTGAATTCCGGTAATACAATAAATTTTATTCTAATAATGGTATGGATTATAACATTATTAATTAGTGGATTTTTCCCGAAAATTAGAAGTAATAAAAAACAACGTATGAAACGAAAAGATTTAACATCAAAATTTACATTTATGTAATGTTAAAGGCTAGAAAGCTAGATTGGCGCGAATCTCGAATTGTGGAGTGCAACGAAAAGACAAAATCTCTTAAAAAACACTTAATTTTTTAACCCATTTACATTTACAATCGCCCCCTATAATGTGAATTGGACAAGCACCTAAGAGAAATCAGAACATGTCAGTTTGTACAATTATTTATTAAGGGGAGAATTTGTATGAAAAAGACAGTTGCTTCGTTAGCAGTTATGGCGGCATTATTGCCGACGTTTTCAGCACATGCGGAAGGGAAAGAGCAAGTTCGAAAATCAGCTACAACTTTTAATGTTATTAGTGATATTCAAGGGGATTTAGGAGACTTTGATCATGTTTTAAAAGATATGAACAAAGTGACACCACTTTCTAGAGCGCTTATTATGAATGGGGATATAACGCCAACTGGACAGCAGTCACAATATGATGATGTAAAGCGTGTGCTAAACAAAAATAAGCATCCAGAGAATGTATGGTCAACTGTTGGCAATCATGAGTTTTATGCTGGTAAATGGACAGTTGATGGGAAGCTCTCTCAAAGTACATGGCCAAATGGTGTAACGGAAGAAACGCTATTCAACCGTTACTTACAATTTAGCGGACAAGAAAAGGTGTATCATAAAAAAGAATTAGACGGTTATCCGCTTTTATTTTTAGGAACTGAAAAATATATGAAATACCACGATTCAAAAATGTGGGATGAAGTATTTATGAGTGATGAGCAATTAGGTTGGTTAAAACAAAATTTAGAAGAATATAGTCAAAAAGATAAAAATAAGCCAATTTTCATTTTCTCTCATCACGTTTTACCTGATACAGTATCTGGATCAAGACAATCACCGTACTTACAAGATTATTTAAACGTCGATAAGTTGTATGATATATTAAAAGACTATCCGCAAGTTGTTTTCTTCACGAGTCATACGCATTGGGATTTAAACTTGCCAGACTGGGCTAGTAAAAAGAAAATTGCAGGCGGAGATAAAAAAGGATTTACTGTTGTAAATACAGGCGGAATTGAAACAGGATGGATGTCGGCTGGACCAAATGGCGGAGAGAAAACTGCTCCTGATGGTTATTCATTTAAACAAGGGCTACAAGTGAAAGCATATGGTAACGATGTAATTGTAACAGCTTACGACTATAAACGTGATAAGGATATAAAGAAGCTATTAATTAGTGATGCGAAAGTCGCACAAATGGCACCAAATATAACAGCTGACGATAGTAAAAATGTAATTGTCGGTGCAACGGAATATATGGAGTACTCTGTAGAAGGAACGAGTGAGTGGAATACGTATAATCCAGGAAACCCACCAAAATTTGATGGGGACAAAATTGTACACGTACGTCATAAAGGCGAAATGAATTTAGAGCCGGGATTAACACAGTTACTTCGTTTTTCGATAAATAAGTGATTGGAGGGAGTCTGCATTTGAATGTGTGGGCTCTTTTTTTGTTGATGAGAAAGGGGTTGCCTGTCTGTCGTTTTTTGTCGTTAGATCGATATATTTGAAAAATCGTTGATATATTGTAAGTAATGAACGATATATTTAAAAAATCGTTGATATATTGTAAGTAATGAACGATATATTTAAAAAATCGTTGATATAAATTTCATGTACCGTAATTAAGTTAAAATCATTAATACGGTTTTACTTATCAAAACGAAATTCTAATACATTTTTAACCCAGAAAGATGACTTCACCATTTTTACGTGTAATAATAGTAACGTTACATATATTGTGAAAGAAGTACAAAAGGAGCGTTACAATGAATTTAGCTAAATTCCCGAGAAAAAAATATACAGAGTCATATACACCAATTGAAAAATTAAACAATTTTTCTGAAGTACTTGGTGGGCCGACTATTTATTTTAAACGAGATGATTTACTTGGTTTAACAGCTGGTGGTAATAAGACGAGAAAGTTAGAGTTTCTAGTTGCGGATGCACAGGCAAAAGGTGCAGATACGTTAATTACAGCTGGTGGTATTCAGTCAAACCATTGCCGTCTAACACTGGCAGCTGCGGTAAAAGAAAAAATGAAATGTATCCTTGTATTAGAAGAAGGGCTTGAACCAGAAGAGAAGCCAGACTTTAACGGAAACTATTTCTTATATCATTTACTAGGTGCTGAAAATGTAATTGTTGTACCAAACGGGGCAGATCTTATGGAAGAGATGCATAAAGTAGCGAAAGAAGTTAGTGAAAAAGGTAATACACCATATGTAATTCCAGTTGGTGGATCAAATCCTACGGGCGCAATGGGATACGTTGCTTGTGCGCAAGAAATTATGGCGCAATCATTTGAGCAAGGAATTGATTTCAGTTCAGTTGTTTGTGTAAGTGGTAGCGGCGGTATGCATGCTGGTTTAATTACTGGTTTTGCTGGAACACAAAGCCACATTCCTGTAATTGGAATCAACGTAAGTAGAGGAAAAGCTGAGCAAGAAGAGAAAGTAGCAAAACTTGTAGATGAAACTTCAGCACACGTTGGTATTCCAAACTTTATCTCGCGCGACGCTGTTACGTGCTTTGATCAATATGTAGGACCAGGCTATGCGTTACCAACGCAGGAAATGGTAGAGGCAGTTCAGTTACTTGCGAAAACAGAAGGTATTTTACTTGATCCAGTGTATACAGGTAAAGCGGTAGCGGGATTAATCGACTTAATTAAAAAAGGGACATTTAATAAAGAAGACAACATTTTATTCGTACATTCAGGTGGTTCACCAGCTTTATATGCGAATACGTCTTTATTTGCGTAAGTGTAAAAGCATTGGGTATCCAATGCTTTTTTTGTTATATACTGGAATATTTGAGTTGCGGATCAATTCTATCACTTTAATTAACTAAAAGAAGAACTTCCCCATCCCGATTAGACTACTAATCATTCCTATTCCACTCATGGTGCCTTTTCCTGCTGTAAATAAGTTTCCAAGCATTCCTAGCTGACCGTTACCTCCGTTATTTCCCCATCCCATTGGGGCCCACGGACTACCCCATCCTGGAGGGTTTCCAAAAACACCCGAGTTATTGGTATTGATATGAAAAGGCTTAGCTGGCGGCGATAATAAAGCGGCAAGATGACCTTGTGCGAACATCCCTGTATGATTGAATGGTTGGGCCCAGGGGAAGGGAGGTTTTTGAAAATTAAAACCTGCATGACCTGGTAATGGAGGCCAATTAGTAGGGTGACCTTGTGGCATTATCCCTGCATAATTGATTGGTTCCCCCCAAGAGAAGGGAGGGGGTTGGGGAGTGAATCCCGTATAATTGGCTGATGAATCCCAACTAACTGGATAGACTCGGTAACTCCAATTCTCAGGAATCTTCAAATCATTCATTACCTCAGATTTAGTTATTTCGGGCTGTGAATATAATGAAATTTGGTTAGTATATTGTTCCCCGTTTCCCTTTGAATTCAAATACCAATATTGGTGCATACGCTTATTCTCCTCACTTTAAAAATGTAATGTTAGACTTAGCCTATGTAATATTCCTTTTTATGGATGGTTACATAACTAGATCTACAAGCCTGTATTTAAAGGAATGGGTGTGTGGCCTTGTTGATTTAAAGTTTCACTTTATTTTAGAAGGGTATTTTCAGTCGCTTCTTTTATATATTTCAGCCTAATTTAAATTCCGTTAACAAACGTTTTTATAAAGGTTTAATCAAAAAAAAGATTTTAAAATGTTATGTTGGGCAAGTGGAATTGCTAAAAAGAGAATATCCATTCGAAGAGTTTGGCAAAATACTGCAAGGGTAATGTTTTCTTGTGCAAATATGTAAACGATTTAAACGAATCAATGAAATTTATAATGAAGGGGCAATTAAATATATGAGTGAAACATTACATAAAAGAAAACCACCATATTTAATGCTTGTAATCCTTTTTATTGGGGCATTTGTTTCATTTCTAAATAACTCGCTTTTAAATGTAGCCTTGCCATCAATAATGAAAGATTTAGACATTCAAGATTATTCAACGATCCAGTGGCTTTCTACAGGGTATATGCTTGTAAGTGGTATATTAATTCCGGCATCAGCATTTTTAATAACGCGTTTCTCGAATAGAAGCCTATTCATTACATCTATGGTGATTTTTATTCTTGGTACTGCCTTAGCAGCTGTAGCGCCGAATTTTGGTTTATTACTTACTGGTCGGATGGTTCAAGCGGCAGGCTCTTCAGTTATGGGGCCTTTGTTAATGAATATTATGCTAGTAAGCTTTCCAAGAGAAAAAAGGGGAACAGCAATGGGGATTTTTGGACTAGTTATGATTACAGCTCCAGCAATTGGACCGACACTATCAGGTTATATTGTAGAGTATTATGACTGGCGTTTGCTTTTTGAAATGATTTTACCGTTAGCAATCATTAGCTTACTGTTAGGGATTTGGAAATCTGAGAATGTCATGAAACAAAACAAAAATGCAAAACTTGATTATCTCTCATTACTATTATCTTCTGTCGGTTTTGGCGGTTTGTTATATGGATTCAGTTCTGCAAGCTCCGATGGTTGGACAAATAAAGTTGTCTTAACAACCTTAATCATAGGCGCTATTGCCCTAATTGCTTTTATTATCCGCCAATTAAAAATGGATGAGCCGTTATTGGATTTACGTGTTTACAAGTACCCAATGTTTGCACTTGCGTCTGTAATTGCAATTGTCAACGCAGTGGCCATGTTTTCGGGGATGATTTTAACACCAGCTTATGTACAAAACGTCCGCGGTATTTCACCGCTGAGCTCTGGGCTGATGATGCTTCCAGGTGCGGTAATAATGGGGATTATGTCACCAATTACAGGTAAATTATTTGATAAATATGGCCCTCGGATTCTTGGCATAGTAGGGCTTTCCATTACAGCTGTTTCAACTTATATGCTGGCAAACCTGCAAATCGACTCTAGTCACACACATATTATTCTTATTTACACATTGCGGATGTTTGGGATGGCGATGGTGATGATGCCACTTATGACAAATGGCCTCAATCAATTGCCAACGCGCTTAAATCCGCACGGTACAGCTGTTAATAATACAGCTCAACAAGTGTCCGGTTCGATTGGTACTGCTATTCTTGTTACGATTATGAACTCTGTAACAAAAACAAAAGCTGAAAGTTTAATGTCTGATATAGATCCAACAACCTTCACAGAGGCTACGAAGGCAATAGTAACTCAGAAGGCTTTATTATCCGGAATTCAATATTCATTCTATGTAGCGCTTGGCATGAATGTTGTTGCACTACTATTAGTTTTTTTCGTTAAACGTGTAGATACAAGTGCGGAAGCTGTCGAGAAGTTAAATCGGTAGAGAAGAATAAAACGCTAGATAATGATTCCTACAAGTTTTTTTGCTGCTAAGGCGCCGATATTTAAAGCTGGAAAAGAGCTGAAAGAAGCAGTGAAATAATTATATATAGTGAAAGAGGACCTGACGTTCATATCAGGTCCTCTTTCATTAGTAACACGGTATACTTGCTTATCGTATTGGTTTAACTAAACTACTGATTTTTCGAATACTACAATCTTAAGCTCGTCAACTTCTCTATTTTGGGGTGTTTTAGAAGAAAATAAATCAAAATGATCGTTTTATAAACAAATGCAAGAGATGAGATCCGTTTGCAAATTCTCATAAACATTATAATTTTAGCTTATCTTTTAACACCAATATTAAAAGGATCCAATTATATTTATTCGCTTCATTTTAATTTAGTATTTTTCTACAATTTATAAATCTAATTGCCAAGCTTATACGCAATATCATAATCATGAATAGTTAGGGAAAAGATAAAATAAGGTAATCAATTACATATCTGTATCCCAGGCAATTAGTTGCTATTTCCTCTTTATTAAATGGGATATTTTATCCCGCATTAACGGGCAGTAAGACCCCCACCTCAAAATTTAGCGGAAGCAAAGAAGTTAGGTGGGGGACCAACTGCCCGTAAAAGCCCGATTGGTTCAACTAATAATCAGTGGGGGATGAACAAAACCCCCACTGATTAAAGTTTCACTTTATTTCATGCTTTTTGAAAGGGTGTTTTAAATGGAAAAAAAAGTATCTGCCATTCCCCAGCCGAAAACATATGGACCGCTGGGTAATCTCCCATTAATCGATAAAGATAAACCGACTCTATCGTTTATTAAGCTGGCGGAAGAGTATGGTCCCATTTTTCGAATTCAAACTTTAAGTGATGCCATAATTGTCGTTTCTGGACATGAACTGGTAGCAGAAGTTTGTGACGAAACGCGGTTCGATAAAAGCATAGAGGGTGCTTTGGCAAAGGTTCGTGCCTTTGCTGGAGACGGATTATTTACTAGCGAGACTCACGAGCCTAACTGGAAAAAAGCTCATAATATTTTGATGCCTACATTTAGCCAACGGGCAATGAAAGATTACCATGCCATGATGGTCGATCTTGCTGTACAACTCGTTCAAAAATGGGCACGGCTTAATCCGAATGAAGACGTAGATGTTCCGGAGGATATGACTCGCCTTACGTTAGATACAATTGGTCTATGTGGTTTTAATTACCGATTTAATAGCTTTTATCGTGAGACCCCTCATCCTTTTATCACTAGCATGAGCCGTGCTCTAGATGAGGCAATGCACCAATTGCAGCGGCTGGATATAGAAGACAAACTCATGTGGAGAACGAAACGTCAATTTCAGCATGATATCCAATCTATGTTTTCTTTAGTAGATAATATTATTGCTGAACGTAAAAGTAGTGGAGATCAGGAAGAAAATGATTTACTTTCCCGTATGTTAAATGTACAGGATCCGGAAACTGGTGAAAAATTAGATGATGAAAACATTCGTTTCCAAATTATCACTTTTTTAATAGCTGGGCATGAGACAACAAGTGGATTGTTATCTTTTGCAATTTACTTTTTATTAAAGAATCCGGATAAGTTAAAAAAAGCCTATGAAGAAGTAGACCGTATTTTGACAGATCCTACTCCAACATACCAACAAGTTATGAAACTGAAGTATATACGGATGATTTTAAATGAATCGCTACGTCTATGGCCTACCGCTCCAGCATTCAGTCTCTATGCAAAAGAAGATACAGTGATTGGCGGGAAATACCCAATTAAGAAAGGAGAAGATCGTATTTCTGTTCTTATTCCACAGCTGCATAGGGATAAAGATGCATGGGGAGACAATGTGGAAGAATTCCAACCTGAACGATTTGAAGAGCTGGATAAGGTTCCTCATCATGCTTATAAGCCATTTGGAAATGGCCAGAGAGCATGTATCGGTATGCAATTTGCACTTCATGAAGCCACTCTTGTAATGGGAATGCTTCTTCAACATTTTGAATTAATCGATTATCAAAACTATCAGCTGGACGTAAAACAAACATTAACGCTAAAGCCCGGTGATTTTAAGATTAGGATTCTACCCCGAAAACAAACTATTAGTCATCCTACTGTTCTTGCACCTACAGAGGACAAGCTGAAAAACCATGAAATTAAGCAGCACGTTCAGAAGACACCTTCTATTATTGGGGCTGATAATCTTTCACTTCTTGTTCTGTACGGCTCGGATACAGGTGTAGCAGAAGGTATTGCAAGAGAATTAGCAGATACAGCTAGTTTAGAAGGGGTTCAAACGGAAGTGGTAGCTCTTAACGATCGAATTGGAAGTCTACCGAAAGAAGGAGCGGTTCTTATTGTAACTTCTTCTTATAATGGAAAACCGCCAAGTAATGCAGGACAGTTTGTGCAATGGTTGGAGGAACTAAAACCAGATGAGCTAAAAGGTGTTCAATACGCAGTTTTTGGTTGTGGAGATCATAATTGGGCTAGTACCTATCAACGGATTCCAAGATACATTGATGAGCAGATGGCTCAAAAAGGAGCAACAAGGTTTTCTAAACGCGGAGAAGCAGATGCAAGTGGTGATTTTGAGGAACAGCTCGAGCAATGGAAACAAGGCATGTGGTCTGATGCGATGAAGGCATTTGGATTGGAATTTAACAAAAATATGGAGAAAGAGCGTAGTACTTTGAGTCTGCAATTTGTCAGTCGTCTTGGAGGATCTCCTCTTGCACGAACATATGAAGCAGTTTATGCAACTATACTAGAAAATCGTGAACTCCAATCATCCAGCAGCGATAGAAGTACACGACATATCGAGGTATCCTTGCCAGAAGGCGCTACATAT
Organism: Bacillus sp. CH_48; assembly: GCF_038008465.1. Classification (NCBI taxonomy): domain Bacteria; kingdom Bacillati; phylum Bacillota; class Bacilli; order Caryophanales; family Bacillaceae; genus Bacillus; species Bacillus sp. CH_48. Next base: position 3,752,232 of record NZ_JBBOZF010000001.1, read on the forward strand.
CAAGAAGGAGACCACCTTGGAGTGCTGCCAATTAATAGCGAGAAGAATGTTAATCGAATTTTAAAACGCTTTGGATTAAACGGAAAGGATCAAGTCATACTGAGTGCAAGTGGACGAAGTATAAATCACATACCTTTAGACAGTCCTGTTAGTTTATTGGACCTTCTTAGTTATAGTGTCGAAGTTCAAGAAGCAGCCACTCGTGCACAAATACGAGAAATGGTAACATTCACAGCATGCCCTCCTCATAAAAAAGAATTGGAAGCATTATTAGAAGAAGGGGTCTATCATGAACAAATACTAAAGAAACGTATTTCAATGTTGGATCTTCTTGAAAAGTATGAGGCTTGTGAAATCCGATTTGAACGCTTTTTAGAACTGCTTCCTGCGCTCAAACCGCGTTACTATTCTATTTCAAGCTCTCCACTTGTTGCACAGAATCGTCTGAGCATTACGGTCGGTGTTGTTAATGCGCCTGCATGGAGTGGAGAAGGGACATATGAAGGAGTCGCTTCTAATTATTTAGCTCAGCGTCATAATAAAGATGAGATTATTTGTTTCATTCGAACGCCACAATCAAACTTTGAATTACCTAAAGATCCAGAAACACCAATTATTATGGTTGGGCCAGGTACTGGAATTGCACCATTCCGTGGATTCTTGCAAGCGCGTCGTGTTCAAAAGCAAAAAGGTATTAATTTAGGACAAGCGCATCTATATTTTGGTTGTCGTCATCCTGAAAAAGATTATCTCTATCGTACAGAACTAGAAAATGATGAAAGAGATGGATTAATCTCTTTACACACAGCTTTTTCTCGTCTAGAGGGACATCCCAAAACATATGTACAGCATTTAATAAAACAAGATAGTATCAATTTAATTTCGTTATTAGATAATGGAGCTCATCTTTATATATGTGGTGATGGCAGTAAAATGGCTCCGGATGTAGAAGATACCCTTTGTCAAGCATATCAAGAAATTCATGAAGTCAGTGAACAAGAAGCAAGGAATTGGTTGGATCGTGTGCAAGATGAAGGGCGATATGGAAAAGATGTTTGGGCTGGTATATGAATGTTTCTTAATTAGATACGTAGTAACTAATGAACTTCTTTCGAATAAATTTCACTTTATTAGTATCGTGTATTTAGCTGAATAATGATTAACCGGACTATTTAGTATCTACTAAATAAAAAACAGGACCTGATATGCATCTATCAGGTCCTGTTTCACATAGACATTATACATGGATATTTTCCACACATTATCAATGTTTGTAATGTAGTTAGCCTTGTGGGTCAGCTATAAAATCAGATATTATTTTTTCAATATCGAAAGGAGTAATCCCTTTATCCAAAGTGAAAATAGTTTCTGCTTCTTCGATGTCTTGAACGAGTTCACCTCTAGCTTCAATATGTAATCGGAACAAGTCATATAAATTCGGTTTAACTAAATTAGTTAAAGCCTTTCCAACTAGTATCATACCTTTTTGATTAGCCTCGATGGTATTATCATAAGTTAGATCTCTTGTAAGAGATAAATCTGTCCAAATCAATTTTCGTTCCTTTAAGTCTAAGATAACTGGAATAGAGATTTGGGTGTCGGCAGTAATATCCACTTTATCTTGAACAGTAGAAGGTTCAAATATTTCACCTGAACCAGGATATTGACGAACCATCCAACCAGTAAAGCATTCTGGTAAATCTTTATATGGTTGGTCTGTGTAAGAAAGCAAAGTCATGACTACATAGCGTCCACCATATTTCAGCACAGACGGAATATCGAAATCAATGAATTCAGATGCCCCCTTTGGTGCAGAAGTAATGTCTCCGCTATGGTAGGCTTTGAAATTTTTTGAACGTAAGTTCGTGAAGGATACATGTTCTTTGTATTGCCAATCTTCGTCGTACATTGCAGCAGACAAATCAATGTCAACGCGTCCTGTATGTTGTCCATTCACATAGCCTTCTTTCCACCATAGGAAAAAACGAATCGTATCTCCTTCTGGCAAATCTACTTTACTTCCTCGAGATAATGTGCGAAGCGCTTTGCTGGCTGAACGTTGAGAGAAGGGGACTAAGTGATTTTTTAACTGTTCATCCAAAAATACTTTTCCGAGACTTGGAAGTTTTGCGAAGCGATTTTTTAAAGTATCTTCACACATTTTTACAATCATTAAACAAATATCCTCTGAGATAAATGGAAGTGTATTTTCAATACCTATAGCTTTTGCTACATTTCCCTTTGGAAAAAAGGTACGAAATTCATTTTTATCATTTCGATGCTTAAAATGAGCTGTGAGTTGAAGTAATACAGGAGTAGAAACGTCTCCTATTATACTTAGAAACTCTTCGAGAATATGGAAAACATCTGTTGACTTATCACTACATAAACGGATTAAATGATCCAAGCGTCTGGCAAATTCCCCAGGGCGAGTTTTTAAAAGATTTTTCGCTGTCATGATATCACGATTCAACAAAGCTGCTTCTATTTTTCCATTAAATGTTTCAACTTTAATGTTGTTGCGAAGAATCTCAAATGCTCGGTGGGTTTTTGGGAAACGAGTATGATATTCTGCTGGATGAAGAATTTCACCTAGACGAATCCAACGTTTTTTGTATCGAAGCATATCTTCGGTAATGTTTCCGCATTGCTCTAACAATCCTAAAAGGAAGCGTCTTTCTGCTCGGTTAAACTTCTTGAATCGAACGGAAGATGCTAAACTCACATCGCCTTCAGATAAAGCAACTGCAAGGCGAAGAACATCAGTTGCTGTTTTAAAATACTTTGCAGCAGCATCGGCTGATATTTTTCTATTTATTAATAAAACTCCAATTATAAAAGACATATTTTCCTTATGAGGAATTACATTAGGTAGAAAACAGGAAACATCTTCAGTGTGTGTAATAGCCCATTCTACATCTGTCTTATCAGTTGAGGAAATAGAGCTGTTTGCACTAATCAATTGAGAAATCATTTGATTGAAATCTTCTTCACTTCCTAAGTTAATAACTTTCAAATCAACGCTATCTAAAAGAGGAAGTCGTTCTTCTACTTTTGATACAGGTAGGCGCAACGTCACATAATGAATAATAGCATTAATGTATAAATCAGCGTCACTTAAATCCATCATTTGTTGCGGAAAGTTTGGATACATAGGAGCAAACTGAATATGTGCACCAACCATTTCTTTTAAATGTTTTACCAACTCTTTGTAAAACGATGTGAATGTATCAACCGAAAGTGTTTGCAACTCTTCTATTAAAGGCTCGGAAAAAGTAAATCCTAAACTTTCCAAGTTTTTTAAAACAGTGGCTAAATAAATGTTCGGTAGTTTATTTTCTTCTCTTTTTATAATTACTTTCAAACTTCTTCTTATGTAAATAGAATTTTTCATGAGAACGCCAGCTATTCACTCCTTATAAAAGAGGGGAATAGTCTGACTGTCCTCCTTTCAGTGGTAGATTTTTATTTTTACATGCATAAACACACTAATTATAGAGAAATGCACTGAGGGTACATAGCTATTTTTTAGTGGAAAATTAGGGGTATAACATTTAGTTGTTAAGTGGTAATTTGTTAATTAAGAAAAGAAAACCTCTACATCAATGGTTGATAAACTAAAGTTTATTCAATCCCAAAGAAGAAAGAGGTTTTATAGTCTAATTATTTTCATAGGAAATTGACAACTCTAAAACAATTTGAAATTTCTGGAAAAGAAGGAAGAATTGTCATAGCCTATGTGTTTAGCAGGAAAGTAACATCCCTATTTCGCCAAAGAAGTTAGAAGGAAGGAACGTCATAGCCTGCTTTATTAGTATATTCTCTTGCGAAGAGCAATTCAAGTATACTGTCTGATTTTTTATATTTTTCTTAAAGGGGAATTTTCATGTTTATCCCGCATTAACGGGTAGCCCGATTGGTGAGTGGGATTAAAGTTTCACTTTATAAATAGGGAGACCATCACATGCCCTTTTTATAATACTATTACGGGAGGATTTTTATTTTTGATATATTATACTATTTATTTAATGGTATAATATGGTATTGGTTCTATGGAATGGAGTTGAATGAGTATTATAAATACAAAAGGTGAAATTAAAAAAACAAAAAGAAAAGTATTACTAACTATAATTACTATGTTAGTAATTATAATTGGGTTTGGATATTGGAAATTTTTTAGTTTGCAAGGTGTTCCAAAAGGGGAATTAATTCGAACAGTGAAATCTCCAGATGGAAAATATCTCATCAAGACTTATTTTCATAATGCAGGATCATTAAGTGCGGATGCTGTTAGGGGTGAATTAGTTAACCTTGATACAGATTCAGAGAAAAATATATATTGGAATTATCCAGATACCGATCCATATATTGAATGGGTAAATAAGAATATTGTTAGAATTGGAGATCAAACTTTAGATATTTCACAGAAAGAAACCTATGATTGGCGTGATGATGATAAGCACGTTAAAGAAATGCCTAAACAGTTTAGTAGATAAAGCAAGAAAATTTAAATTTATTTAATCTTATTCGTTTAACTATAGATAGGATTATATGAGTGAAAAAGTCCATTTAGATCTTCTAAATGGACTTTTTTAGGTTTCTAGATACGACTACTGATAAAAATGGAACAAACTTGTTACTTAAGTTGTCTATTAAGTATACGTATAAAACAGGTGTTCATGATAATTCGCTCATTTTATCCCGCTATTTACCCGTAAAAGCCCGATTGGTGAGGGCTTCTTGCATTTCACTTTATGAAAAGTGAGATGCAAGAAGAGTGATATCCGATAGACTTTTTCATTGTGTCGGTATGTATAACACCTAGAAAAACTATATATTCTTGAAAGAGGTTGAAAATGTATGATAGTCTTAAACAAGTTTTTTAACATTTTACATTACAAAAAGATGGTACCTGTAGTATTTCTTTCATGTGCAACGCTTATAGGCTGTTCCGATGGTAATACTCAATCTGAATCACTTAAACAAACGAAACAAACAAATCAAATCAAACAAGAAACTACTGGTAATGATTCTTTTGCTAAACTTGAAAAAGAATTTGATGCTAAACTTGGTATTTATGCATTGGACACTGATACGAATCAAACCGTTACGTATCAATCAGATAAACGGTTTGCATACGCATCTACCCACAAAGCTTTAGCTGTGGGAGTACTTTTACAAAAGAAATCAATAGAAGATCTAAATCAAAGAGTTTTGTATACTCGTGAAGATCTTGTTAATTACAATCCAATTACAGAAAAGTATGTTGATAGGGGGATGACTCTGAAAGAGCTTGCAGATGCTTCCCTTCGATATAGTGATAATACTGCACAAAATCTTATTCTTAAACAATTAGGTGGACCTAGCGAATTCAAAAAATCACTGAGAGAAATAGGAGATACCGTTACAAATCCTGAACGTTTTGAACCAGAGTTAAACGAAGTGCATCCAGGAGACGTACATGATACTAGTACCCCAAAGGCATTAGCTACTAGTCTTCAGGCTTTTGCGTTAGGAGATGTACTTTCAACTGAGAAACGGGATTTATTAATAGATTGGATGAAAAGGAATACTACCGGAGACAACTTAATTCGTGCTGGAGTTCCAGGAGGATGGGAAGTAGCTGATAAGACGGGCTCGGGATCTTATGGAACCAGAAATGATATCGCAATTATTTGGCCACCAAATAAAAAGCCAATTGTTCTTGCGATACTTTCTAATCATGATAAAGAGGATGCTAAATACGATGATAAGCTTATTGCAGAAGCAACCAAAATAGCGCTGGGTGTCTTAAAAGCTAAAAATAAATAATAATAGTATTAGTTATTGAAATTTTCCTGTTTTTCCGTCACAATACTGTGACGGTCTTTTTGTGTATTTTACAAAGAATCGTCTTAATTAAAGAAAAAAAGATAGAAACTATCTCTAGTAAGTTTATTAATTAAGTAACAACAAATATATGCTTTATTGTATACTTATTGCATTTAATGTGGAGGAATAATATGGAGTCAAAAATTCTTATTGTTGATGATGATAAAGAGATTAGAAATCTTATCTCTGTATATCTAGAAAATGAAGGCCTAAAAACTCAAAAGGCAGAAGATGCTATACAAGCTTTACAACTGTTAGAAGAAAAGGAATTTGATTTGGTTATTTTAGATATTATGATGCCGAATATGGATGGCATTGAAGCATGTATGAAAATTAGGGAAGATCGCAATATGCCTATCATTATGCTATCTGCAAAATCTGAGGATATAGACAAAATTCAGGGCCTAGCCTCTGGTGCAGACGATTATTTATCAAAACCGTTTAACCCATTAGAATTAATCGCTAGAGTGAAATCCCAATTAAGAAGATTTAAAAAATACAATACGTCCGTAGAACATAATAAAAGCATTCTAGAAATTGGTGACTTAACCGTAAATACAGATACACGTCAAGTATGGGTAAGAGGAAAAGAAACAAGGTTAACTCCAAAAGAGTTTGCTATTCTCGAACTACTTGCCCGCAACAAAGGGATTGTCCTGAGTGTAGCAAAAATATATGAAGCAGTTTGGAAAGAGGTTTTTTATAAATCAGACAATACCGTCATGGTGCATATTACAAAAATAAGAGACAAAATTGAAGAGGATTCTAAACATCCCATTTACATTAAAACTGTTTGGGGAATTGGGTATAAAATATGAAGAATGTTAGTTTCAGAAATAAGATCATTATAAAACTTCTTGGTGCTGTTGCAATTAGTTTTTTTATTTCATTTGGTTTAACAATCCTCATTTTGGCATACGTCATAGATCCATTATTTATAAAACACGAAGAATTTGGTATGTTTGAATTCAATGTCGCAATGTTGTTCTTATTCGCGTTCGCAATCTTTACCTTTATTATACTTTTTTTGATATTGGTTCGAAAGAAAATAGTATATTTGAAGCTTATTTCTGATAACGTGAATGATATTGCCAATGGAAAACTAGGTCTAATAATTGGGATTAAGGGGAAGGACGAATTGACCCAACTTGCTAAAAATATCAACTATATGTCTAAGGAATTGGAAAATACATTTGAACAAGAAAGACGATTAGAACGTACAAAAAATGAACTCATAACTAACGTATCTCATGACTTACGCACACCGTTGACATCTATTATTGGTTATTTAGATTTATTAAAAAGAGGGCAATACAACAATAACACACAATTACAGGAATACCTTGAAACCACTTATTCAAAGTCACAGAGACTGAAATATTTAATTGATGAGCTGTTTGAATATACTCGTTTATCAGGCATAGATGCTAAGTTAAATCTTAATGAAGTTGATTTATCAGGTCTGTTGGAGCAAATAGTTGGAGAATACATTCCTATATTTGAAAAGGAAAGTTTAATCGTTCAAAAATCAATTACACAAGAAATAATACCTATCTTCATAGATGCAGAAAAAATGGTACGTGTATATGAAAATCTGTTTATGAATGCGATAAAGTACAGCATGAAACCATCCCAATTATTCATATGTCTTGAATTAATGGATAACAAAGCAATTTTAAAAGTATCAAATAAAGTCGAGAGACCGCCTGTTAGCGATCCAAATAAATTGTTTGAAAGGTTTTTCAGGGGTGATAAGGCAAGAAAAAATGATCAAGGAAATGGACTGGGACTTGCTATCTCAAAAAGAATTGTTGAACTTCATGATGGTAATATACATGCAGAATATGAAGATGGCTGGATGTCCTTTATTGTTGAACATCCAATCAAATAGACCGGCTTATGGAATTACAGGTTCCATAAGCTTTTTTTATAAAACTTAAGAATTCTTAAGGATTTTACAGGGTGTTTCCTAATTTTCATAGTTTATCATGGGTGTATTCAAAGTGATGAGGTGAGCAAAGAAGAAAAAAGGAAAGACTTCATTGTAGCTTTAGGGTGAATGCAATATGACTATTTTATTAGTAGTAAACAAACGTAGTAGCTTATTGTAATGAAATAAAAAATGTAGGAGGATATAAATGATAAAGCCAGTTGTAGATGTAAAAAACATTCAAAAATTGTACGGTAAAAAAGGTGAGAATCAATCACATGCATTAAAAGGTGTATCATTCTCAATTCAAGAGGGGGAGTTTGTCGGTATTATGGGGCCTTCTGGTTCTGGTAAAACAACATTATTAAATGTAATTTCAACGTTAGATAAAGCGACAGGCGGCATTGTTGAAATTGCAGGAACGGATATTACGAGAATGAAGCAAGGTGAACTTTCTGATTTTCGTTCACAAAAGTTAGGGTTCATTTTCCAAGACTTTAACTTATTAGAAAATTTATCTATCTATGAAAATATCGCACTCCCACTTTCACTTCAAGGTGTTTCATCTCGTAATATTGGAAAGAAAGTAGAAAAAGTAGCTGATATGTTAGGTATTACAGCTATACTTCAAAAATATCCTTCTGAAGTATCTGGTGGACAAAAGCAACGTTCTGCAGGAGCACGTGCGTTAGTTCATGAACCAGCAATTATTTTGGGAGACGAACCGACTGGAGCTCTAGATTCTAAAAATGCAACGAGTTTACTTAATGCCATGACAAGCTTAAATAAAGAGCAAGGTGTATCCATTATGATGGTTACGCATGATCCTTATAGCGCAAGTTACTGTCAGCGTATTTTATTCATTCAAGATGGTGAGTTATATAAAGAAATTCATCGCGGTGGTACCCGTGAAGAATTCTATAAAGAAATTTTAGACGTGCTTGCAAACTTAGGCACACAAAAAGCGTAAGGAAGGAAGTTCAATCATGTTATTTAAGCTTTCTATGTCAGGCCTAAAAAGTAAGTTGCAAGATTACATTGTTTTACTTGTTGGTCTTATTGTCTCTATTTCAACTTTTTATATGTTTCAAACGCTAGCATCCAATAAAACGTTCCTTGAATCTAACTCTTCTATTAGGGATATTGTGGCTGTCTTTAAAATTGGTTCCTTTTTGTTAGCGGTTATCACATTTTTTTATATTTTATATGCAAACTCTTTCTTATCAGCTCTTCGTCAAAAAGAATTTGGTATGTATATGATGTTAGGAGCAAAAAAGCATAAAGTTACATTACTTATGTTTATCGAAACAATCGTATTAGGCGCTGCGTCTCTTGCGATTGGTATTACAGTTGGTGTAGGACTTGCAGAAGGAATCGGTCAGTTATTAATGAAACAACTCGAGTTTGCTGGTGAAGGTTATAAAGCATTTTATCTGCCATCAATAGCTATTACTTGCGTCTTCTTCTTTGCACTATTTGTATTATCTGCAATTATGAATAGTATTAAATTATCGCGTATTTCTGTACTGCAACTTGTACATGCAGATGCACAAACAGAACGTGTTGCCATAAAAGGAAAAATGACAGTTGTAATTGCATTCCTTGGTATTCTTTTATTAGGTATTGGTTATGCATCACTGATCTATATGTCATATGCAAATCCGCTAATTGCTTTGGGATTAATGGCCGTTGGATTAATCTCAGCAACCGTTGGTACTTACCTTATATTTGGATCCCTTCTTCCAGTTATGATTAACAAGCTAAAGAGTAATAAAAAACGTAGTGAAAAAGGCCTCAATGCTTTTACTTTTGCACAATTAAATTTCCGCATTAATAGTCTAACAAATGTGCTTGCAACAGTAGCAATTTTAGTGGCTCTTGGTGCTGGTGGAATTGCTTGTGGTATGGCATTTAAAAACAACATTATAAACATGACAGATCAAATGCGAATTTACGATTCAGTCATTCATAATCCAACTGCGGAAGAAAAGACAATTTTGGGTGGTATCTTATTTCAAGAAAAATTTGAATACCATTACAAAGTTGATGATAGGTATGTTTATTATCTTAAAGAAGATGTAGAAAAAAATCGTCCTTTCTTGCAAGGTATGAAAATAGAGAAAGTTTCAGAGGAAATACCAATTGGTGCATTTTCAATAAAATGGGTTAAAGGAGAGATCGACACAAAACAATGGATTCAGGCTTTCAGAACGATCCAGCCAAATTATATGTATCCTGATTATGAAATCAAAATTGTAGAACAAAACATATACGATGGGTTGAAGGGTAAAGAAAGTACTGTATTTATAGGGAAAACAGATGATTTTGGATCATACATAAAAGAATGGAAAAAACTTGATGAATTACAGATAGCAAAATATAAAAATGTGAAAGCGGAAGAATTGGATAGTAAGTATCAAAAATATATTATGAGTCATGATTTTTCCAGCGGACTAATGTTTATGGGCTTTTTCGTTGGAGTTGCATTTTTAGCAATGATGGCAAGTTGCTTAATGTTTAAAGTTCTGTCGGGAGCATCAAAAGATGTAGCACGTTATCAAATGCTTCGTAAAATTGGTGTTCGCCGAGAATTATTAACAAAATCAATCTATAAAGAGTTATTCTTCATATTCTTATTCCCAGCAATTGTGGGGATTACTCACATATTAGTTGGTATGAACATGTTTGGATCGCTTTTAATCGATCCGTACTTTCGTATTTGGTTACCACTTGTTATTTTTGTAGTAATTTACTCGATTTATTACTTGATTACAGTTCAATTATATAAAGGGATTGTACTCCCGAAAAAAGATTAATGTAATGATGTTATTTATACGAAGTATAGACATAATCGGACCTCGTTTTATTGATTATTTTGAATGGGTACAAGAAATTTAGAAATAATAGGTGGACTAGCACTACGGTCCATAAACTATTTATTTTAGATTTTAAATTAAAAATTTATCTTTTATCTAAGAAGGGGCGCGGCAACGATTACTACTTTTAGGGGCCATTGGCAAGTTTTATTTAATAGGATTAATTTGTATGAGTTTTCTTTAAAGCTTGTAATGCTATAATCTCATAAGTTAAAGTTTCACCCTGAAAATCTATTATTTATAATGAGTAGCCCGAAAGAGAAAGGATTGTTGCCGTGTCCTATCACCATCAAGCAAGGTTGATAGGTATGCGTCACTACGCCATATAGTAAAAATAAAGGCTCAAAAACGGCTTTTGTCGATTTAAAAGCTGCACGGATTTGTTTAATTTTATGAAAAAAAGTAAGAATCACCAATATAATTGGCGGTTCTTACTTTTTTTTACATACATATTATTAGCATGATAGCATTAAAAATTTTTGTACGGAGAGAGAGGTTTCTATATGCTCTATGATGAAAATATAAGTTTAACAGGACGTATTGTATCGCCTGGTGAAGCGCAATATGATTCAGCACGTCAAGCGTTCAACACATTTTTTAATAGATTCCCTTTTGTTATTGTCTTTGCACAAAATACTCAAGACGTTGTGAATGCAGTACGATGGTCGTTACATAATAACGTACCTATCCGAGTACGTTCAGGAGGGCACAATTATGAAGGCTTGTCAGTTTTAGATGGTGGTATTGTAATTGATGTCAGTGAGATAAATCAAATAAAAATAGATCCAACATCAAAAACTGTTACAGTAGGAGCTGGTTGTAAAAATCTCCATCTAGCTGAGCTTCTTGGGAAAGAGGGATTAGCTATTCCTAATGGGGTCTGTCCTAAACCAGCTATCGCAGGAATAGCGCTAGGTGGTGGGCAAGGTATTCTTTCTCGACCATTAGGACTACTACTTGATCATGTCGTAGAAATAGAAATGGTTGATGCTAACGGCTGTGTATTGCAGGTTAATGATCAGGAGCATCATGATCTATTTTGGGCTTTACGTGGTGGAGGCGGAAGTTTCGGTATTTGTACATCTTTTCGCTTTCGTACTCAGGAAATTAAGACTGTTGGTTTTGTTGAAGTTAGTTGGAGGCATCAAGATTTAAAAGCCGTTATACAGGAATGGCAAAAGTATACTCTACCTACTTCTGATAAACGCTTTACTCCTACATTATTATTGTCTTCAGAAAAGACAGCTCCTGTGTTGATGCATGGGATTTTTCATGGATCAGTTACAGACTTACAGAAATTGATACAACCACTTCTCAAAATTGGATCACCTATAAAGGTAGACATAAAAGAACTCTCTTATTTAGAAGCTATAACGTTAATATCCAATCATCAGCCTACAACTCCTTTTCCATTTAAAAGCGTAGCACCTTTTATGGATTCTTTATTACCTGAAGAAGGTATTGCTACGATTCAACATTTTATGAGTCAATCTCCACCTAATTCTACTGTTTCTATATTTTTTCAGGGCTTAGGGGGGACTGTTTCTGCAGTACCCGAGGAAGCAACTGCTTATTTTTATCGAAAAGCTCTAATGAATATGGTGTTATTTTCCACTTGGGACAAACCTGAGGGAGCTGCACAAGGGATTCGTTGGGTAGAAGCTTTTCGTCACGCGTTAATTCCTTTTACGAAAGGTGTCTATGTTAACACACCTGACCTCTCAATGAAAGATTGGTCGGATTTATATTATGGTGAAAACTTTAAACGATTGACTCAAGTGAAAGCTAAATACGATCCAGAAGATATTTTCAATTTTCCACAAAGCATTCCACCTGTTTATAAAAAATAGAAATCCTTTGCCGACCTTAAATTTTGCAATTTATAAAGAATGATAGATAATCCTTTTTGGAAATAACAATTAAAAGAGAGAGATAACATTGATTATTGACTGTATCAAAAGTTAAATCACTTCTTTACAGAAGGAGAAGGAGAATTAAGTCAATCGGATGAATAGTATAGTCCTGCTAATATCCCAGAGTATGTTATAAATGATATTGCCACTTGGGTGCAAGGAAGAGTGAAATGAAATTAGCAACTATATTTTTAAATGACTATTTTCAGAGACAACAAGTGAATTAGGGGGGACTGGTTTAGAGGAATCCCCACATGAAAAGACCTGAAACTGTCTTCCGTATAGCGATAATAAAGATGTTTAATTTCTAATATAGAAAACAATAGCGTTGCTACATTCAATATGTAGTAACGCTATTTAAATTTTTTAAAACAGGGTTAAATTTTTCAAAAAAATTACCTATCAAAAATAATATTCAATTAAATTCATAAGTTTATCCCGCATTAACGGACAGTGAGACCCCCACCTCAAAATTCAGCGAGAGCAAAGAAGTGAGGTGGGGCGGGCTGCCCGTAAAAGCCCGATTGGTGAGGGCTGATAATCAGTGGGGGATGAACAAAACTCCCACTGATTAAAGTTTCACTTTATCCTTTACTGTATCTTGTAACTACATTTTACCTTGCTGTAGAGAAACAAAAAACATTTTTCTTATTCAATAATTCCAATTTCTAGAACCTTTTGAACAGCTTCTTCTTTGTTGCGGACTCCTAGCTTTGTATAAGCTGTGGAAGCATAATTTCTGACCGTACCATTCGATAAATATAACCTTGATGCTATGGTAGTGTATCGAAGTCCCTTTGCCACTAGCTGCAATATTTCTATCTCCCTAGCTGTTAGCTCATAAGCGGTTGCTTTTGATTGTGGTGTCTCTTTTTGCTCATCAAACTTCTCAAATATTTTGTGAGACATTCCCTGATCAATCAGTGTCCCACCTTTGTGAATAAGTCGGATCGTATTAGCTAGCTCCAATGTTTCAATAGATTTGAGTAAAAAACCATCCGCACCGTTGCGAAGTGATTCCAACGCCTGTTCGGTATCCTGAAAAGTTGTGAAAATCAATACGCGGATATGTGGCCATTGTTGCTTAATCTTTTTGGTTGCTTCAACTCCATCCATGTGCTGCATATCTAAATCCATAAGTATAACATGGGGTTGAAGGCGCCCACACAAATCGATGGCTTGATTGCCATCCTCAGCTAAACCGACTACATTTAAATCTTCATATCTATCGAGTAGTGTCCTCAAACTTTCCCGAACAAATGGTTGATCGTCTACAATTAACAAACGAATAAGTCCATCTTTTATTTCAGTTTGTCGCGGTATGGTACATGTAACAAGCATTCCTTCCTCTGGCTTTGTATATACAGACAATTGCCCTTGTAAATTCATTGCTCGTTCTTTCATCGCATTCAGACCGAAGCCTTCCTGCCATTCTACATTTCCTTTTCCATTATCTTGAACTTCTAATCTCGTATATTGTTGTTCAAACTGCAATGAAACTATAATTTCAGTTCCCTGACCATGACGTACTGCATTCGTAAGGGACTCTTGTAAACAACGAATGAATGCGATCTTCGCTTGCCGAGACAGTGGATATTCCTCTCCGAATGTCCTAAAACTTACATTTACCTGAGCGTGCTCCTGAAATTCGACCCCAAGATTTTGTAGAGATTGAATCAAGGAAGGCGATTGACACGGAGACTCCATTTGATGTAAGTAACCTCTCACATCTTCGATGCTTTTACGTCCCATTTCAAGCAGAGAATCTAGCCTCTGTATACCCATTTCAGTAGCAATTTCGGTACGCAACGTTTCCATCCCCATAATAATAGAAGTATAAGCGTGACCAACTGTATCATGAAGCTCACTCGACAGTCTGTTTCGTTCTTCCGCCAGTGTAATGCGTTCAATCTGAGACATATATTGCTCAAGTACCGCGTTTTGTTTACGAATCGCTTCATTTTGCTTATGATTGACGATTAATAAATGGAAAGCGAAGCCCATTACATAAGCAAGTCCATAGTAGGTAACTAAAATCCAATAGCTATTACTTGGCGCAACCGCATAGAGAATTCCAGTTGTTATAAAAACTGTTGTTGGAGCTGTCCAATAATAGGACAAATGCTTACTATTCGCAGCAATTAGAAAAGCCGATATCAGAAATGTAACGTTAGCTTCCGGAAATAAAGAGGTTAAATATATACACAGTCCACCATATAGCAGTATTTCTGTGAACAAGTAATATTTGTAATTGAACAGTAAGGCTACCCATGGAATCGAGAAGGCAACAACCTCCCAAAAAATAACAATCCAAAGTGGCAATGTTAAACTATCCTGAAAATCGAATGTGGTTATGGCGATAGAGACACTAACAAGTATACGGACTCCTAACATAATCCAATCGTACCAAAACCAATACTTAACCATATCTAACAAGTCATTTACCCCCTAAGTAGCCTACCTTTTTACTTCATATATTATAATTTAATCCTTCATGCCTATTATACTTTTAAATTTAAAACTGCGATACTACTCACAGATTGCAAACTTCTATTGATTTAGTTGCTGAATCATACTACGTGTATAGCCCCCAATTTTCTGTGTCAAACCTTCTACTATTCTAATACTTATGGCGGTAAATACTATACCCATAAACATTACAAAGAGTGACTTGGCAAACGTATCTATCTGTATGAATATAATATTCATATCGATGTATCGATACAGTAGTGGTGCCAACAGGAACATAAGTGGCATTACATAAAAAATGATTGCACTAATAAGACTGAAAATGCCAATCACAAATTTCTGCATTAACCAATAGACAGCAGACCAAGTGCGACGATCTGTAAGTACTAATTTCACCTGAGCCCAGTTCGATGTATCCATTGTTATATTTCTATCGTAAGAGTCTGTTGAAATATCTGTATAAATTTTCGTCTGTATGCGCTCGAATTGGATAAAGTGTGTGGTAGTCTGTAGTACGCGCATAATTAATGGAATCCCAACAACAGTAAATGAAAGGGTGAAACTAAATAGCAGAGCTATTAGATAAAAACAAAAATAAAACAATCCTGTAACGAAAGTTAGCAATAAAAAATAACCATTCTGGATGAATTTTGATTTCATAAAGTTCATCGCTCCTATCTATGTAATAACCGAATCATACTGCTTTTTTTGTCATTCTCACTAGTGTAAAAGTGTCATATGACATTTCTAAATGATGCTAAAAAGGGGAGAGCAGCCTACTGCTGGTTAAAAAGATGCTTATATCCCGCTATTTGCCGGGCAGTAAGACCCCCACCTCAAAATTCAGGTGGAAGCAAAGAAGTTAGGTGGGGGTCGGGCTGTCCGTAAAAGCCCGATTGGTGAGGGTTGATAATCAGTGGGGATGAACAAAACCCCTACTGAATAAAGTTTCACTTTATTAATCCTCCACAAAACAATCCCGTTTTTGCATTTGCAAGAACGGGATTGTTTTGTACTTTTATTTAATATGAGATGGACTTGTTTTTCGAATGTGAAAAATAATATCAAATTGCTCAAGCAATGATTTATCAAAGTATGTCGATTCGTTTGGGAATATTTGTCCCCCTATACTTAGTAATGGTCTTTTGGCTTTAACCCATTTCTCTGCTTGTCCTTTAAGGTGACGGTTATCCAATAAAAACATGTTATATGGTACTTTTCCGAGGGTATAGTTAAAACTATTTACATTTTGTGGAATCGCACGCGTTGTAATCTTACCTCCAGTAGAAGGATCATATTCGCTGTATAAGGTGAAATTCCCCTTCGTAGTTGTACTACCAATTGTGACATAATTATTGTCTAAACGTTCCTTCAAAAATTGCCCCGCAACATAAGGGTATAATTTCTCATCGATAATTCCTTTAGCAATATGAATATTGTGTCCCCATACCATCGTTTTACCACCAAATGTTTCTTGTGCCCACATTGCATGATCGGCCAAGTATTGCTCATGTAGCTTTAACATACTTGGATAGTCGTTAGGAATTAGCATTGTGGTAAATTTCTCTATTGCACTTGCCGTTGCTTTCGCCCAGATGTACTCGGGTGAAACTATTTCTGTGTTGGCTTGTTTATTCTCATCTTTTAGTAATCGAGCTACTCTCTCAGCGTTTGCTTTGAACTTTTCTTTTATTTCAGGAGCAAGGTCCATATATTCCTGTGTACTTCCATTAAAAGCCGACAATTCTTTATAATTTTCTTCTACTTCTGCCAGCAAATTTGGTCGATGCAGCCTTACATAATCAATTACTTTATTAAAGCAACCTTGGTCCAATTCCTTTAAGTCGAGCCCAATAAATTGGATCTTTTTTTTATTGGATGGATCGGCATTATAATCTTTCATCCACTCAATCATGGCTATAATTTCATCAGTAGGATATAACAAGTTTAAAAACTCCCTAGGGTTTCCTTTTCCTGTTTGGATATATTCATTTAGCTTTAAGCCGTTTCCCCAATCTTCTTCCATTGCGAAATTTGTAAAACCCATCTCAGTAACCAAATATTTCACAAGGCGAAATTTCATAGTGAAAATTTCAGAGCTTCCATGAGTATTCTCTCCTAACCCCACATATTGCGCGCTCCCAATCATTTTCTTAAGTGGTTTTAAATCCTCAAATGGTTTTGACGGATCTATCGTTTTTAATGGGTTAGCCTGTGATTGTATTGATTTAACTATATTTTTTTGGATTGATTGACCTGAATTTTCGACTGCTACCGTTTGAGCGTTTCCTACTTCCCCACATCCTGTGACTAATAAAGCTGTACTAACCATTGTAATTATTCTTTTCTTATTCATTTTTTTCACCCCAATTGAATTATTTTTAAAAGCAAGATTGATTCATGTACTTGCACGTATCAATTGCCTTAATTCAATTGTTATCTATCCCATATCATATTTTCTAGTTACATATTGTCATAAGGTTAATTGACACAGGTCATAGACTAATCATTACACTTTTGTACTATCGGCTATGACAACTTATAAATAATAATTACATTGATGAGTCGCAAGTAAGACTAGATTATAAATTTGGGAGGGATTTTAAAGATGAATGAATCTGTATGCCAAAATATTTTTATGCTAAGTTGTGTCTGTGGAAATGAGAAGAATTAAATTCGATAAACAAGTGAATGAAAGGGGAAGGGCGGATTACAATGATATTACACGCAAAATCGTTTCACAATAAAGATAAAATCCAACGTGCTAAAATAGGACTTCAACTCTTTCTGAGTATCTTAATCATTACTTCTATTATCTTAAATGTAGTAGTAATAATTACTAAAAGTATGCCGCTTATTGTGGTATATATGTTTACCCCAGCATTTTCTTCTATT
The DNA here is from genome assembly GCF_038008465.1 of Bacillus sp. CH_48. NCBI lineage: Bacteria > Bacillati > Bacillota > Bacilli > Caryophanales > Bacillaceae > Bacillus > Bacillus sp. CH_48. The sequence goes on from NZ_JBBOZF010000001.1 coordinate 3,770,186, forward strand.
TTGACTCGCATAATACTGAAAGAAGGGTTTAAAGATGTATCTTTTAGTCTCGGTAACTTAAAGATATGGAAGGGGATTGGGTTTGCTCTGCTAATACCTATGATTATTTGTGGAATTACTTATTCTATCTCCTGGTTGAGCGGAATTGCGGGGTTTCAGCATCCCGAAGGTGGTATGTTAGAACCGATCTACAATATACTTGGACTTCAGTATCTACCGGAACCAATCAGTTTCATTTATCTAGTAGTATTGAGCGGCGTTTTAGGAAGCTTGCTTAACTTAATCCCAGTTTTAGGAGAAGAAATGGGCTGGCGAGGTTATATGCTCACAAGGCTAATCGATGCAGAGTTTTCACGGCCTATCCTTATTAGTGGATTGATTTGGGCAACGTGGCATGTTCCAATTGTTATCGCTGGTCTATATGTAGAGGGAACATCTGTCTTTCTTTCAGTACTTGGCATCTATTTTTGTATTGTGCCATTCAGTTACATTACAGATTATTTACGACTTATCACAGGTAGCGTTTGGCCTTCGGTTATCATCCATACTACTTGGAATGCCATTATTCAAGGACCTTTTGCACGTGCAAGTACAGGATATCAAACTGAGATTTGGATTGGAGAATCTGGCTTGATAACCGCTATTATTATCTTGGCTACTGCAATAATTATGTCTCGAATCGTAAATTTTACTAAATAGCATACGGATGTGTTTTAAATAAAATTGGTGCAATATGCCAAGGAGAAATAAGATGCTCCTAAAAATATTAGAAAAAATCTAGTTGAACGGACTCTTACTTAATCTTAGGCTGTTGGACATGTGGTGATACCCCATCGTCATCAAGCTAAGAAAATAAAGTTGGTTGCCATAAAAAACATAATGTTTTCATTTTAAGGCTATGAGATGAAATTTCATCATCTTCATCACGTTTGACCTTCAGGAAGTAAAAAGTTAAGCGATTATACAAATACTCTAACTGAAAAAACGGTATTCTTTCTATCTAAGATGTAGAAGGACTATCGTTTATTTTTTTGACAAAATTAGGGGGTGATGTTCATAAAATGGAGAATATAATTCGTATTTTACGTAAAGAGGAAAAATTTTCCGAATAAGATTTAGCTAATTTTCTTGATGTATAACGATTGATTGAAATTTCACTTTATGACTTGTAAAGGGCTGTTCAATGCATCGTACCATTAAAAAATCTAAATTTAATCGATGAATTGCGATAAAATGTGGTCGGAAATAATGAAATTTTAGGAAAAATAAGGTACACTAGTCTATGATTTTAGTTGAAAATCGTTTGACGTTAATGCATACGGGGGAAAGATTGATGAACAACAATACAACAAATGAATCAGTTGAAGAAATTGATCAAAAACGAGTAAGATCAAAAAAACGTTATACAAATTGGAAGTTTATCGCAGTGGGTATTGGTGTAATTGCACTTCTTATTGGGGGAATGAGTTATTATCAGGCAACTCACTTCAATTCGAATGTTACAATTAATGACACAAAAGTTGGTGGTCTGAGCGCTGATCAGGCAATACAGAAATTAAAGACATCTGGACTAGCAAACAAAGTCTATGTTGATCAACAACAAATTTTAGATGAAAAAGATACAAAAACGGAACTTACGGAAAAAGATTTGCCTCAAGTTAAGAAACTATTAAAAAGTCAGTGGACATTTTTCCCTACCTCAAAGGGAGAAAATTATTCATTGCTACCAGAGAAGGCAGATCAGTATCGTAGTGAAACGATGAAAAAACTTGTAGAAGAAAAGCTCATCTCTATGAATGCAAAATTAAAAGCGCCTCAAGATGCTATGGCGAAGCTAGAACAAGGAAAAATAGTTATTTCGAAAAGTGTTGAAGGAAAACAGTATGACGTTACTAGTCTACTAAAAGATTACGATAAGCAAAAATATAAAAGCGAAATTCACCTGAAGTCTGCATACATAAAACCTATTAAAGAAGACGATCCAATTGTCAAAAAAGAGGAGAAAGCACTACAGAATCTTCTTGGGCAGTCTGTTGAGTATAAAGTGCAGAATGAAGTTTATCCTTTAAAAGCGAAAGATTTAATTCAAAATGCCTCTATGTCAAAGGATATGAAAGTTACAATTGACGCGAGCGACATTAAGAAGAAAATTATTGAAATTAATAATGCCAAATCAACATTAAATAAAGATTTCTCATTTAAAACGCATTCCGGTTCAATCATATCAGTAAAAGGGCAAGGCTACGGCTGGGCACTAGATGTTGAAAAAGAAACTAAACAAGTTCAACAAGCCTTTGAGAAAGGCGAAAAATCGCTTTCTGCTTCTAATATTCATGGAAATGGTTGGGAGAAGGAAGGTATCGGTTATAAAACAACATCGAATAATGGCATCGGAGACACATATGCAGAAGTTTCAATTGCAGAGCAACAAATTTGGATTTATAAAGATGGAAAATTAGTTGTTACAACAAATGTAGTAACTGGTAAACATAGCACGGGTGAAGATACATCACCAGGTGTTTGGTACGTCCTATATAAACGAACACCATACACGCTCAGAGGCAGCGCAGTAGGTAAAGCTGATTATGCAGTTAAAGTAGATTACTGGGTCCCATTCACAAATAGCGGTCAAGGGTTCCACGATGCCGGTTGGCGAAAAGACTGGGCAAATAATGCTTATTTAACAGGAGGATCAGGTGGGTGTGTGAACCTTCTTCCTAATGTTGCAAAAACTGTATATGATAGTTTGAACACTTATGATCCAGTTATCGTGTACTAAAAAATAGCTACGTATCAAGAAATAAACAAAGCAGGAAATCTTACCTGATGGTATATGAAAAAAACACCTCTTGCATTCGCATACTAAGTGTGCAAATGCAATGGAGGTGTTTTTGTTTGAATACAAGAGTGTATTGCTTATAAGAAACAAAGTAGGAAGAGATTAAGAATAAGTATTCAAATAGTCAATAAAATTGACAATGAATATCATTTTCACTTAATATAGAATCGTCGTATTTAATTAGACATGAATTTTTTGTTAATATAATAGATTTCTATTAAGTTGTCACATGTAAGAACTATCATTAAATCTTTTAAGAATTTAAACGTAGGAAAGGGTAATATAAAATGAACTGGAAAAAAGGCGGATTATGGGTTATTATTTTTTTCGTTGTAAAAGGCACAATTTCTACACTTTTAATCGTTACAGGTGCTAAATATTTTGATTTATCATTTATGCAACTTATCTTATTAATTCTGACCTTATTAGTGATTTCTCTAATAAGTCGAAAATTGCTGTATAGACATAAACAAAACAAAAAGCAAAAAGAGCTAAATATATAATGGAGCCCCAGAGACCGTTGGATTTCTGGGGTTTTATTTCGATAGTTTTTTCGCATGTATATCAATTTAACAGAATAGGTTGTCCAAAATGATAAAATCGATGATGTTTAAAATGCGTCAGTTATTTTTACATAAGGATTGTAGAGAGCCTTTAAATATCAATCTTTATTTTGAAGCGACAGACGCGCATAAATTATGCTCTTTTTTCAATTGGTAGTTTAAATGTAAAAGTACTGCCTTCTCCTAATGCACTTTCAACTGTAATTTCTCCTCCGTGTAGTTCGACAATCCATTTTACCATAGACAATCCTAAACCTGTGTTTCCGATGTTTGAAGATGTTCGTGCTGCGTCAACTCGATAGAAGCGGTCCCATATTTTAGTAATATGTTGCTCGCTGATGCCTATACCATTATCAGAGACTTTACCTATTATGTTGGTTTCATCACGGAATAGTTGCATATTCACAGTTCCACTCGCTTTGCTATATGCAATTGCATTCGTTAGTAAATTCATTAATAAACGCATCATCAATGTTTGATCTGCTTTAATAAAGAGGTCTTCCTCTATATTAGTTGTTATATCAATCGAAGCCTCTTGCACCATTAATGAGAGCTCTTCTACGACGATTTCCGTTAATTCACTCATATTGATACATTCAAATTGGAAAGTATTATGTTTCCCTTGGTCAGCTCTTGCCAATAATAAGAGTTGTGAGATTAGAGTGGACATTTTACGTGATTGCCTTAAAATTACTTCTAACGATTCTTCCGTTTCTTTCGGATTATTCCTCTGTGATAAAGCGTATTCGCATTGCGAAATAATAACAGATGTTGGTGTTCTTAATTCATGAGATGCGTCAGATGTAAATTGTTTTTCACTTTCAAATGATGTCTCCAATCGCTCGAACATTTTGTCAAAGGTTTGTGCTAAATGATACATTTCATCTTTTGGTGAACCTTGTAAATTAATTCTTTTCGAAAGGTCTTTACCATCACCAATTTTACTAGCTGAATCACTCATTTGTTGCACAGGTCGAAACGCTCTTTGCGTAATAAAATATCCTCCGACTGCCGCAATGAGAATAAGTAATGGGAATGAGATGATTGTTACCACGATAAGCGTATTCATCGTTGATGATAATTGGTTCATAGTCATTATTCCACGAACCCAGATTTGCTCATCGCCGCCTGCATTATGGAGAAAATCATATACTATCCATTCTTTATTACCATCTTTAATGGTTTGTATTTCATCAGATTTAAGCGATATATTTTTATTAAAGCTTGTAGGACTATTTCCTGCTAGCAGCTCACCTTGTTTATTATAAATACTTATATTTACGCCATCTTCTAAGGCTTCAAAATCATCGTCCATCTTTAATTGTCCATGCTTATATTCGATATCTTCCATGCTTTCTTTTACTGTGCTCTTCAATTTATCTTTCATATTAAAAAGCAAAACTTTATCTGAAGAAGTTAAAATAAAAGCTAACACGAGTGCCATAATAATTACAATTAGCCCCGTATACCACAGGGTTACTCTCATTTTTATTGATAGTCTTTTCATGATTCTACTCGCAATACGTAACCAGTTCCTCGCACTGTATGAATTAACTTCGTTTCAAACTGGCTATCAATTTTTTTACGAAGATAGCGGACGTAAACATCAATAATATTCGAGCCACCTTCATAATCGTAATTCCACACATGTTGCTCAATTTTATCTCGTGTCAACACAACTTCTTTATTACGAATCATATATTCTAAAATAGCAAATTCCTTACTGGAAAGAGTGATAACTTGGTCTCCTCGTATTACTTTATGCATATTGCAATCTACCACTAGGTCAGCGATTTCAAACACATTAGATGTATTTCCTGTTTTTCTTCGCATTAACACTCGAATTCTTGCTAACAGTTCGTCAAAAGCAAACGGCTTTACTAAATAATCATCCGCACCTAAGTCGAGTCCTGTTACACGATCATCAATTGTATCTTTAGCTGTAAGAAGCAAGACAGGAGTCTCATTATTGTCCCCGCGTAATCTTTGTAAGACGTGTAAACCATCTATTCCGGGAATCATAATGTCAAGGACAATCAAATCGTAGGTAGCCATGTTTATATAATCCAAGGCATCTTCTCCATTCCCACATGCATCGACACTATAATGTTCTGCATTTAATCGTTTTACCAATATATTTTGTAAGTCTTGTTCATCTTCGACAATAAGAACTCGCATTAACATTCTCCTTTTCTTCTTATTAATATGTATCACTATAATTCAAAAACATTAAAGCAAGATTAGAAACGATTTAATTATATCATTTTATCCAGCATTAACGGGCAGTAAGACTCCTCCTTCAAAATTCGGCGAATGCGAGGGAGTTAGGGGAAGTCGGGCTACCCGTAAAAGTCTTCACTTTATTTTTTTATACATTAATCTTCCTTTAATGTTTGTTCAGTAATATAAAGGCAAGGATAAGGTGCACATGTAAAGGGAGGAAAACAGAATGGGAAAATGGATGCTGATTGGAGCAATGTCTTGTTTATTCTTAACAGCTTGTTCTACTCAAGCTGATAACAATACAGAAGTACAACAACTGAAAGTGGAAAATGATAAATTACAGAAAGAAGTTGCTCAACTACAACAAGAACCAAACAAAATAGGGCCTGCTACGAATGGTACGAAGCAAACACAAGATTTCAAAAACGAAGTCACATCTATTGTAGAAAAAGCAAATAACACGAAACCAGTTGGAGCAAAAGAAGAAAACTTAAATACGTACTTAGCAGCAAAAAAAGAAATTGACCAATTGGATGACAAGATAGATCTATCTGATAATCAGCTAGAAGCAGATTATCACGCTGGAACGATAACTGTTGAACAATATCAAACGCTAGAAAAAGAACACGATATACTGGAAGATCAATTAGAGCAAGCAGAAAATGCACTTGAAGCAAGATTTGGAATAGAGGATTAATCATTAAGGAGTAGATGGAAATGTTAAAACATAAAAAGAAAATAATTATAAGTGTAATTACTATTTTAGTAAGTGGTATTGCTATTGTTGGTGGATATTATGGTATGGGTTACAATTATGCAAAAAAGAATGAAAACTACACAGAGAAACAAGTTCGTGAAATTTCTTTAACTCATACAAATGGAGAAATTATTAATGTGAAAAAAGAATTCGAATTAGAAGATGACAACTTAGCACAATCAAAATTTGAATATGAAGTGGAAATTAAGACACCTGATAATCTGTTAAATATTTTAAAGGTTAGTGCTAGAACGGGTACAATAGAAATCGATAATGAAGATTGAAAAAATATCGACAAATAAAATATTACGTACTTGATTTTTGTTATCGATAGCGAAGAAAAAGACGGTTCCCTAATTTTACAAGGGAATCGTCTTTTTTTTGTTCTATGGATCTATGCTTTTTTTATACTTTCCTATCCTGGTGCGGTTTTAGGGTTCTTGTCTGTTATTGGATTAACTGAAAAACTGTATAAAACCTTGTATACCCTTAGTGTGGTTTTTTCCGAAATACTGGCGGTACCCCGTCGCTATCAATCAAAGCTCATACAACGTCAATTATATTAGGGGGTGTTTCAGTTCTCGTTTTATCTTTTTACAATGATGAATATGAAATAATGACTTCCACTTATAAGAATGTGAAGAAGTGTTGATGCCAGTTGGAACTGTGGTAAAGGTTGAGGGTGGAATCTAAGGGAATATTAGAGATGTGCATGAAAGGTTATTAATCCATCTTCTATAAAATCGTGGGATTATATATGCACTTATTATCCTGGAGATTTTAAAATAAAACCTATCTAATTATAGAAGTGATTTGAACGTAAGGAAATTGTAAGAAATGGATAAGAAAAAAGAAATTTTTATTGTGTAGGATACAAATATAGAGAAGCGTAAAAGAGGGAGGGTAAATAGGATACATTTATACGAAAAACAAACTAGTAATAAGAGCATTCTATTGGTGGCAATTACTGAAAGAACAGAATACTCACTACAGTTCCTACAGGAAAGGGAAGAATCAATGGATATGGTCTAGGAATCTATGAAATTATATTTCCTAACGGTGTCCCGATATGGGAACATACAGATGTTATTCTAGGATTTGATACTTTTGCTGGAGGGGCATATGTTGACGGCAATTTGAACAGTATGGGTAGAGCCGAGAATACTGGTCTTTTTAAAAGTATTTTAATTGTTGAATATAGACAGTAGGGATAAAGCCAGAATAGTAGTTTATGTGATGTTTGTAATTGAACAAATAAAAGATGAAATCGATCATTTATCTAAGGAGGAATTTTTCTTATGGAAAATAAATTATCTGGAGTGTTAGCCGCTACCTTAGCTCTAACGATGAGTCTACCAACAGGAGCGATAGCGTCTTCTAGCAGTAAGACTCCGGTTGTATCTAGCCAAGAAGTTGCTAGCAAAGATTTAGAGAAGATTGCTGCAGAGAACGCTGCACTGCTCACGAAGTCCTATGAGACGACTAGTGTACAGTATGCGCTGATTGATAATGGTAAACTTATTTTGTCGGGGCAGACAGGTAAGAACGACATAGAAGGGAAAGAGCCACTAACCAAAGATACTCTATACGGAATTGGTTCAACCAGTAAAGTATATACAGCTGCGGCTGTTATGAAACTGGTAGACGAAGGAAAAGTTGATTTGGATGCTCCTGTTGCCCGCTATATTCCTGATTTTAAAATGAAAGATAAACGATATAAGCGTATTACACCGCGTATGCTGTTGAATCACTCCTCGGGTTTGCAAGGTTCGACGTTCAATAATGTATTTTTATTTAAAGATAATGATGCTTATGCCCATGATATATTATTGCAACAATTGTCCAACCAAAACTTGAAGGCAGACCCTGGTGCGTTCTCAGTATACTGTAATGACGGTTTTACACTGGCTGAGATCTTGGTAGAAAGAGTCAGCGGTATGAGTTTTACTGAATTTCTACATCAAAAGTTTACAGAGCCATTAAAACTGAATCATACGATAACATCGCAAGACAAATGGGAAGACGAAAAGCGGGCTGGACTGTATTCTCCGACATACCAGGGACAGCTACCAAGTGAAATGGTGAATCTAATTGGTACGGGAGGAATCTCTTCTACTGCAGAAGATGTGGTGCGATTCTCACAAATATTTATGGGACAGGGAAAAGAAATTCTCTCTAATAAAGCAGTCAAGGCGATGGAACAAGAAGAATATAAAAAAGGAATGTGGCCGGGAGATAGCGGAAATGTGTTCAACTATGGACTTGGCTGGGATAGTGTAAAACTATACCCATTCAGTGAATATGGGATAAAAGCGTTGACTAAGGGTGGGGATACGATACTGCAACATGCTACATTGGTCGTGCTTCCAGAACAGAAGATGGCAGCAGCTGTATTGTCCTCCGGCGGCAGCAGCATGACAAATCAACTGTTGGCAAATAAATTACTGCTAGCTAGGCTTAAAGAGAAAGGGACAATTAAGGATATAAAGCCAGATAAATCCTTCGGAAAGCCCGTCAAGGCTAAAGTACCTCAAGACGTGGTAAAAAAAGCAGGATTTTATGGAAATAGCTATAGCCATTTCAAAATAGAAATTACGAAGAAGGGAGAACTGGTTTTACCAACTAAACCGGAAGAAAAATATGTATATACGGCGGATGGAAGCTTTATAAATGAGAAGGGTACTTCCAAGCTTAACTTCGTCACAGAGAAGAATGGAAAAGTTTATTTGAGAGAGAGCACATATGAATTATCACCGGGATTGGGGCAAAATGTGCTGACTCACTATTTAGCCCAGAAATTAGAAAACAATGTGTTACCGAAGAAAACAGCTGCTGCATGGGCGAAGCGCGAGGGTGGCAAGTTCTATCTCGTTAACGAAAAATTTAATTCTATGAACTATCTAGGACAACTAATGCCTCTTAACACACAAATTACGATCAAGGATGGATATTGGGACGGCAAAAAAATTACAGGTCCGAATACGGCGACGCATCAAATTCAAATTCCTGTGATGAATGGGCGGGATACAAAGGAAGCCCATTTCTATACAGAGGATGGTACTGAATATATGGAGATGTCCAGCTTTTTATACGTCAGTGAATCTAACGTAAAACCCCTTGATACAGGTCAATTATCGAAAGTTACATTGCAAAAAAATGGGCATGCGAAATGGTTTACGGTCCCGCAAGAGGCAGCAGGGAAAACGATGAATGTGGAGTTGCCATCAGGAAGTTCATTCGCGGTGTATGATGAGAATGGAGTATGCGTCAATTTTACCGTCGTTAGTGATAATAACAAAGTGAAACTACCAGAGAACGGAACGGTTGTATTTGCTGGCGCACCGAACTCCGAATTTACAGTCGCATTGAACTAGCTACAACTCGGGATAGACTTCAATAAAACAGTGCGACATGGAAAAGATATTTTATTTGTATCTTAAGTATTACCTTAAATGATATTACAATTAAATTCTTAGCTTAATAGCAATGGGATAGCACCACATGCCTATCAGCCTAAGAAAATAAATCACCCCCATGTCCATCAAGCTAGTAAAAATAAATACCCAAAATATAGTAAAATTGACATCTCCAGAGTAAAAATGTAAAAAATTATTGTTTAGGGGCAACATAAAACCTTAGTTTGATAACGATATGGCGCTACTCATAAAAAAGAAATAGGAGAGAATATCCTATTTCTTTTTATTGATATAATAAAATGTAATGAATAGATCCAAAGTAATGATAATAATTAGAAGTAACAAGTGTATAAGTGCATCAGTTTTTCCGTTTAGTAAAGACTTTACAAAGAAATCCCATTCTGTTTCATAGGGAGGTTCTACCCAATTTCGTTGCAGACCTAATACCATTCCATTTATAAAATAGACAATACTTAATAGAATCCTTCCAACAAATAAGGCAGCTGTTTTTATATTCCAATCCTTTATCTTGATTACATAAAGGATTGGAAATAGTATCAGTATCCAAAAAACAATAATAAAGACTGTATTTCCCATTCTCTCCTCCTAACAAAATGATTGTATTTTTAATCTTGGTAAATTCTTAGGTTGGAGGTATGTTTCATTGTTACTGGTTAAAAACAAGGACCGTAATTCCGGCTCCTTTTCTATCCCGCAAAATAAAGGTTTGCTTTATCTCTCCGTCTCAAAAAACTCAATCCACTCTCCATCAGGACCAGCGAAGAATATGTAACGTGTTCCATCTGGTAATGTTTCGACTTCTTCTCCTAGTAAAAAGGTTACTGTGTGTTTCTTTAGTCTTGTGATTTCTTCTTCTAATGAATCTACCTTAAAGCAAATGTGATGTACTTTTCCTTCTGCCGGAAGAGAAGAATTGTAGCCTTCAATTAATTCAAGTATCGTTTCCTTCGATTCTTCTACACCTAAAAAAGCGAGTTTTAAGTCTGGGTTTGGGTGTCCCATTCGCTTAATGAGCTGTAAGCCAACTACTTTTTCATAAAAAGTAATAGATGTTTCTAAGTTTGCAACCATAAGTCCTACGTGTTCAATTCTTCTAACTGGCATGTAGATTCCTTCTTTCTGAAAATTATATACAATATATTATTGAAAATTAAGAAAATAAGCAAGATAAAAACCTTACAAATTTAAGCGTGTTGTATGGTATAGTGAGAAAGTATGTTTGGGGAGAAGGAAGGAGATTATACGATGAATATACCTACTCAAACTCCTTCATTATCGGAAACGATGAAAGAGTGGCATTATGCATTAGCATATGAAATTAAACATTGGAAAACGATAGGTGGTAGTAAAATTTCTATCATGAACGGTCGTTTTTTATATACAGATTATGAGAATACAGTGTATGTATTTCAGCTTATTTCGGAAGTAAGTTTACCTGAAGGTTCACCAATTCGAATTGAGTTCGATGGTGAGGAAGCGACAGGAGAAGTATTATCTGTACATGGATTAGAAATAGAATTGAAATTAAATGATTATATACAAGGTGAAATAAGAGAAGCGGTTTTATACAGTGAACCGTGGCAACTTTTAGAGCAACTGCAAGAGCGATTGAAAGAAGCACGTAAAGATAAGCTAAAACGTAATCGTATAAAGCGTCTCGTTGATGGGACGAGCAGTCCGAAGCATATTGAGAAGATGAAAAATCCGAAAAATGAACTAGCATATCGTTCGTTTTACAATCCGACAACGTACGTATGGGGACCGCCTGGAACAGGGAAGTCGTACAATTTATCACGTATTATTTCGGCTCATTACCAAAAAGGAAAATCGGTACTTGTGTTAGCTCATAGTAATGCGGCAGTGGACGTATTAATGAGCGAAGTAACGAAACAAATTGAGAAGAAAAAGAAATGGACACCTGGCGAAATTGTTCGTTACGGTTATAGTCAACATGAACATATACGAAATCATGAAACATTACTTACGTCGAAGCTAGTTGAAACGACGAACGGATCTTGGGGAGAAGAAAGACTCTATTTAGAAGAAACACGACAAGATCTTCGTGAAAAGATTTTATCATATAAAGCGACTTCTGCTGATAAGAAGCGTATACAAGAGATTGAAAGTGATCTTCGAAAGCAAAAAGCGAAAATTAAAGAAGTAGAAAAAGAATATATTGAAAATGCGAAAGTAATTGGTGCAACTCTATCAAAATGTGCAATTGATGCGCTAATTTATGAGCGTACATTTGATTTAGTTGTCGTAGATGAAGTGAGTATGGCGTTCGTTCCGCAAATCGCATTAGCTGCTTCACTTGGAAAACGTATCGTTGTTTGTGGCGACTTTTTACAATTACCTCCAATTGCGATGGCGAACCATGAACTTGTTCGCAAATGGCTTGGGGAAGATATGTTTTACCATGCTGGGATTGTTGAGTCTGTTAATAAATCAGAAGCACATCCGAACCTATTTATGTTGCAGGAACAAAGACGTATGCATGCGAATATATCGAAGTTTACGAATTCGTTTATTTATAAAAATAGAGTATACGATCATCCTTCTGTTTCAGAGCGTAAAGAACTTGCGCAATTGCAGCCGTTCGCAAATGAAGCGAGTGTTTTATTTGATACGAGCCAAATGGGAGCTTTTTCGTTAAAAGATGCGGCTTCTGGTTCACGTTTTAACATTATGTCTGGTTTAGTAGCGATGCAAATGATGTTAATCGGATTGTTAGACGGTGTTCAGTCGATTGGTGTTGTGACACCTTACAGGGCGCAGTCACGCTTTTTATCAACGTGTATTAGAGAAATGTTGCAGAGAACGAAATATCAAAACATACCAGTTTTAGCGGCGACAGTTCATAAGTTCCAAGGTTCTGAAAGAGATATGATGATCTTTGATACGGTTGACAGTTATCCGCAAGAACGACCTGGCGTATTATTCTTTGATCACAAAAACCATCGCCTCGTCAATGTAGCAGTGACAAGAGCGAGAGGGAAGTTCATTCAATTATCAGATTGCCATTATATGCGTAAAAACCTTTCGAGAAAACAAGCGTTATCACAATTAACAGCTCATATAGAACGTCATGGAGATGTGTATGATCGCACGACATCAAGACAATTGTGGGAACGGAAAATTTCGAAACGTTTACGCTGGTTTATGGAAATGAATCTTGAAGAGCCGAAAGGGTTATTAAAAGATATTTTAGCCGCAAAACGAAAAATTATTATTTCACTTCCAAGTACAAAACAAGTGGATAAGCGAGTATGGCAAGCGTTAATGCTTACAAATGCACAGATAACAGTTTATAGTGATGGACCAGTTCCACTGAAAAATGTAAAGTTACAAAGACAAAATAAAGCATTCCCGTTTATCGTAATTGATGATGAAATCTTCTGGGCAGGCGCACCGCTTACATCTCAAATGATGTTTGAAGGTAGTACAGAATTTCCGTACGTATGTGCCAGACTGCAAGCGCCAGAAACAATTGGTGTATTAAAAGGATTTTTAGATATTCGGTAAATTCGGATAGGAATTCCTTGACTTTTATTTGGAATGAACTTAGAATGAATGTAATTTAATATAATTTTATGAAAATTCTTATCACGAGAGGTGGAGGGACTGGCCCTATGATACCTCGGCAGCGGATTCGTTATGAATACTGTGCCAATTCCAGCAAGGTAACTTGAAAGATAAGAAAGAAGCTCATTTTGATTGTATATACAGAAGCCTCTTTCTATCTTTTAGAAAGAGGCTTTTTTACGTGAAAATAAAAGGAGGAAGAACAATGGGAGCGACAGGAGTAACGTCACAAAGAAAAACAATTGAAGAGAGTATCGAAAGAAATAAGGAAAAGTACATAGAAACAAGTCATGATATTCATGCGAATCCGGAGATTGGAAACCAAGAGTTTTACGCATCCAGAACGTTAAGCTTATTACTAGGTAGTGCAGGATTTCAGCTGCAACACAATATAGCTGGACATGAAACAGGTTTTATCGCGCGAAAAAGTTCAGGAAAACAAGGACCAGTCATTGCATTTTTAGCGGAGTATGACGCTTTACCAGGACTAGGTCATGCGTGTGGTCACAATTTAATTGGCACAATTAGCGTTGCAGCAGCAATCGCATTATCAGAAACGCTTGAAGAAATTGGCGGGGAAGTTGTCGTGTTTGGTACACCAGCAGAAGAAGGCGGGCCAAATGGTAGCGCGAAATCAAGTTATGTAAAGGCAGGTTTATTTAAAGACATTGATGCGGCGCTTATGATTCATCCGAGCGCAAAGACAGCGACAACGAGTCCTTCATTAGCAGTCGATCCACTTGATTTTCATTTTTACGGAAAAACAGCTCACGCTGCAGCCTCACCAGAAGAAGGGATTAATGCATTAGATGCGGTTATTCAGCTTTATAACAGTATTAACGCACTTCGCCAACAACTTCCGTCAGACGTGAAAATTCATGGCGTTATTACAGAAGGCGGAAAAGCACCTAACATTATTCCTGACTACGCCGCGGCAAGGTTCTTCATCCGCGCAGCAACGCGAAAAAGATGTGCAGAAGTAACAGAAAAAGTAAGAAACATTGCTGAGGGAGCAGCGTTAGCAACAGGTGCAAAAGTAAAAATTCATCAATTCCAAAATGAAATCGATGAATTACTCGTAACAAAAACATATAACGATATCGTAGCGGAAGAATTAGAACTATTAGGTGAAGAGGTAAATCGTAAAGAAAGAGTAGGGATCGGTTCAACCGACGCAGGAAACGTAAGTCAAGTCGTACCGACAATTCATCCGTACATTAAAATCGGACCAGATGACTTAATTGCACATACGAATGAATTTAGAGAAGCAGCACGTTCAGAACTTGGAGATAAAGCATTAATTACATCGGCAAAAGCATTAGCAAATACGGCGTATCGATTAATTACGGAAGAAGGGTTGTTAGAGAAGGTGAAGGAGGAGTTTAGAGAGGCACAGAGGAATCAGGGGTAAGGCACTTTTTCGAATATAAATCTAATTCATATGCAGAAATAATAGAAAAGAACATTGAAAAAAATCAATGTTCTTTTCTATTTATGAATCATTTGTTTCTTCATTAATTTTGAGGATGAATTTCTTTAGTGATATCTTGGATCTAGTCTAGTCTAGTTTAATAGTAACGGTGATCTGTGAGTTCGAATTGCATTAAAGGATAATAACTAGAGAATGTGTTGTAATTAAAATTTATATTTCTATATTAATTTGTAAAATAAATTCACTTTATGTTATTATATTTCCCTTGGACTGACAGTTTATAAAATGTATAGTGAATATTTGAAAAGTTAAAATAGGAGATGTATTACGTTGAAATGGTTATCTTGGGACAGAAATTTAAAAACTAGATTGATTGGCGAAACTATGTTCAATACATTGTTTTGGATGTATTTTCCGTTTATGGCAATATACTATAGCGATGCTTTTGGTAAAGCAATTGGCGGAATTTTAATGGCAATTATACCTCTTGTAGGCATAATAGGTAATTTGTTAGGTGGATATTTAGCTGATCGATTAGGGCGTCGACCTGTCATGCTATTAGGCACAATCATACAAGTAGCAATGTTTGCAGTTTTTGCTTTATCTCATTCACATTGGATTAATTATTTAGCCTATATCGGTATTGGAATTAGCGGGGCAATATACAGTCCAGCAAGTTCTGCAATGATAGCTGATATAGTGCCAGAAAAGGATAGAAGGGTGGTCTTTGCCACTTTTGTTACAGCAAATAATATTGGTGCTGTATTTGGACCAGTGTTAGGTTCATTTTTCTTCTTTCATTATCGAAGTGAATTGTTATGGACTTGTACAATTGTTACATTTATTTATTTTATAGCAATCTATTTCATAATTAGAGAAACGCTGCCCGAAGCTTCTAAAAATGATGGAGATAACAATCCAATATCAAAAATCTTTAAAGAACAATGGAATAATTATATGAAAATTTTTAGTGATAAAATTTTCTCTCTTTACATATTTGCGGGAGTTTTGATTATGATAGCTTTCATGCAGCTAGATCTTTATCTTGCATTATATGTAAAGGAATTTGTACCAACTCAATCTCTTTTCTCATGGAATATTGGTTCATTCTCTTTGAGTAATACTGAAATTTTCGGATGGATGATGGGGTTAAATGGCATTTTGTTTGTTTTATGTTCTTTACCTGTTGCAAAATATTTTGAGAATTGGAGCGACCGAAACGTTTTAATTGTCTCTAATATATTATTTGGAATGGGTATGTTTCTAATAGGGTTAACAACGAATATATGGCTACTATTTGGCTTTATGGCAATATTAACTATTGGGGAATTGATTCGTTCGCCAGTTGTACATAGTTTTGTCAGTAAATATGCACCTGAAAATTCTAGAGGACAGTATATGGCAGCATCTAATTTACAATTTACCATTGGGCGTTTTATTGCACCAATAATGATTGTATTTTCTACATGGCTATCTCCAATTGTTGTGTTCGGAATTATATTGCTTTGTACCCTTGTTAGTGCAGTTTTCTATGTGAAAGTATTTCGTATGATTTCAAATACAAACATGCATAATTCTACAAAATAGCCCTGTTATGCAGGGCATTTTGTAATTTAATAACTTAAAAGTTCTGTTAAGGGAAAGAAGAGAAGAATATATTAATCAAAAAAAATTGATTAATTAGTTGCATAAAGAGCTAAACTACATATATACTATAAATATCAAAAAAAATTGATGAAGGGAGAGTGAACTAAAATGGCACAAGATTTTCAGCTCTATGAGAAAAAATTTAAAGCGTTGGCGGATCAGAAACGTTTAGAAATTATGTATGAGCTTTGTCAGCGAGGTCAGACGTGTGTATGTGATTTAACTGAAGTTTTTGAAATGACGCAATCCAAGTTGTCCTATCATTTAAAAATCTTATTAGATGCAGGTTTAATTGTAAAAGAAACAAAAGGTACGTGGAGTTATTATGATTTAAATGATGCGGAAGTAAATAATTTATTATCAGAAGAATTATGCTGTATCTTTAGAAAAACAGGCAAAGGTAGCTGCTGTTAAAATTTTATTCTATTAATCAAAAAAAATTGATTAATTACATATAAAAGAGAGAAATTATCTATGAAATATATTTTGGTTTTTCATAGAAGAAGGGGGATAAAATGAAACGTTTATCTTTTCTAGATCGATATTTAACACTATGGATTTTTCTAGCTATGGCAGTTGGAATTGGTTTAGGGTTTGTGTTTCCTAGTGTAGTAGATGGACTGAATACATTACAAGTTGGAACGACGTCTATTCCGCTTGCTGCTGGTTTAATTGTCATGATGTATCCACCATTAGCAAAGGTTCGTTACGAGGAAATGGGCCGCGTATTTAAAGATGTAAAAGTATTGGTTTTATCTTTAGTACAAAACTGGATTATTGGACCTGTACTTATGTTTGTTTTAGCAATTATTTTTCTTCCTGATAAGCCAGAATACATGGTCGGGCTCATTATGATTGGTTTAGCACGTTGTATTGCAATGGTAATTGTTTGGAACGACCTTGCTGATGGGGATAAAGAGTATGCGGCAGGTTTAGTGGCTTTTAACTCAGTATTCCAAATGTTATTCTTCTCCGTTTATGCATACGTGTTTGTAACAGTCATTCCAGAATGGTTAGGAATTGAAGGTGCTATTGTCGATATTACAATGATAGAAGTAGCGAAATCCGTATTTATCTATTTGGGAATTCCTTTTATAGCAGGTATGTTGACACGCTTTGTACTCGTTAAGTTAAAAGGAAGACAGTGGTATGAAAAGGTGTTTATACCGAAAATTAGTCCACTTACATTACTTGCATTACTATTTACAATCATCATCATGTTCTCCTTAAAAGGGGAGATGATTGTTAGCGTGCCACTAGATGTGGTAAGAATAGCGATTCCGTTACTCATTTATTTTATTGTAATGTTTTTTGTATCTTTCTTTATGGGAAGGAAAATTGGTGCCAACTATCCGGTAACTACAACGTTAGCATTTACAGCAGGTAGTAATAACTTTGAGTTAGCAATTGCTGTAGCAGTTGGGGTGTTTGGTATTCATTCAGGCGCAGCATTTGCAGCTGTTATCGGACCGTTAGTGGAAGTACCTGTAATGATTGCACTTGTAAACGTCGCTTTTTGGTTTAAGCGTAAATATTTTAATAATCAACCAGTATAATTAAAAACAAAGGCGGAAAACAACATGGAAAATAAAAAGACAATTTATTTCTTATGCACAGGAAATTCATGCCGAAGCCAAATGGCAGAAGCATGGGGCAAACAATATGTAGGGGATAAGTGGAATGTATATTCTGCAGGTATTGAAGCACATGGAGTAAATCCAAATGCTATTAAAGCGATGAAAGAAGTTAATATTGACATAACGAATCAAACATCAGATATAATTGATGTAAATATTTTAAATAACGCTGATTTAGTTGTTACCCTTTGTAGTCATGCGGATTCGGTTTGTCCTTCGACACCTCCGCACGTAAATCGTGTTCACTGGGGATTTGATGACCCGGCAGGAAAAGGGTGGTCTGAATTTCAACGTGTTCGCGATGAAATTGGAAAACGTATAAAGAGATTTTCTGAAACAGGGGAGTAAATAAAGGAAAGAGTCAATCTTCTATTGTATGATTGGCTCTTTTTTTATTGTACATAGTTATGACTGCATTGGTTCGCATAAATTACCGAAAAGCAGAGGATATTCTGTTGGGTTTATAAAGTTAGAAATGTATTTAATCATGTAGGTGTTCATAAATAATAAAGTCATATAAAAGATAATAAAGTTGCTTAGAATTAGAGGTGGTATGATGAATAATCACACTATCTTTCCCTTTTTATGTATAATTAAATAAAGGGATTTTTGGATATTGAAATAAAGGGTAGTATATTAGCGCAAGGGGGATAATGATGGATAAGTTGTTACAAGAAATCATAAATTGGTTAAAGATGAGAGATGAACAAATTGTTATCGGTATTTCAGGACATGGTGCAGCTGGAAAAACAACGTTTACTAATAGACTCGTAAACCTACTAAATCAAAATGAAGTAAATTATATTAATACAGATCCTTACATTGTTAGTTCGGATATCCGTAAGCATGCAGTGATTCACTATACATATCAAAATGAAAATCATCGTTATAAAATGACAGCTTGTCATCCAGCTGCGCACCATTTGGCAGCTTTAGAAAGAGATATTCATATGGTTAGAGCTGGGATAGATTTTTATACGATAGATACGCATTATATGAAAAGTAAGTTGATTTCTTCGGAAAATAAAGTAACGATTGTGGAAGGAATGAGCGCCGCATTTATTAATCCTGATTTATTTGATTTGAAAATTTATTTTTATACAGATGGCGAAACGGAACTAATAAGAAGATCAAGCCGGGATATAGCTGAAAGGGGAGCCGATATAAATTATTTAAGGCAGTCTCATGAAGAACGCCGGATTCAATATGAAGTATTTATGCATTCGTATAGTCAGCGTTTTGATATCATTATCAAAACCTCTGATGAAACAATATGTATAGAAAAAAATACATTTGAGTTTTATAAAGTTTAAATGAAAATCCTCAATTTGTTAATTGCATTATAACGGTTATTTTTTCTTATTTAGTACTTGTATTAAACAAATGTATTATTTAATCAATAATACATTCACTATGAAATAACTAGATTTTTAAAAAGATTTAGTAGCCTTCTTTCATCTACATAGATAGAAGGCTATTGTAATTTTGGCGACAAAATTACATAACTTTATTATTACTCCACAGTAGGATAGAATTCTTTATTTGAATACATTAGGTGTATCTTAAAAATCCTCACTTTAAAAGGTTTTTATTCGGAAGTACAAGAATGAATTTTTGCATGAAAGGGGAATAGGGTGAAACGTATAATAAGAAATGTAGTAATAAATTATTTTAAAGAAATTCATTCACTAATAGTGGAAGAAGAATTACATAAGAACAGTTGGCATACCGATCTACACTATAAAATTATCGTAAATGGAGATCGGTATTCCGCACGGTTTATCAATAGCGATCGAACAATCAATCCAGCTTTTGGGCCGTTATCAAATGAACAATTGAAAGAGCAAGTACGATTTACGTATTATTTACGAGAGCATGGAATCCCATTTATGCAGATTAAGGAGAATCAGGCGGGAGGGTCATTTACATTTGTTACTTGGAATGATGAACAGTACCGGTTTGTATTGTCTACTTGGATTGAAGGGGAGCATGTTACTCATTGTACAGAAACAATGGCAGAGATTTTTGGAAAGGAAGCAAGAAATATACATGATATTTCTAGTACATTTCAAAGCTCGACTTTTCAAAAGAAATCGCATTTAGATGGATATGGTGAGTTTATAAAGCTATTAGAAAATAAAGGTGGTACATGTAAGGAATTGCGGGGGTATATAGAGCTCGCTAAGTGTCATATAGAATGTGTATATACGAATGATTTGGAGTTTATTGTACAAACCGATTTAAATCCTTTGAATGTTTTATGGGGATTAAGTCAAAAGGTAAAAGGAATTGTGGATTTTGAATCTATTAGTTATGTTGACCGCGTTGAAGGGTTAGCCTTTTTAATAAAGTGGTATTCTCGAACAGAAGGAATACATTCGCATGAAGTATGTTCAAGTGTTGCTAGTTCATTTTTAGAAGGATATAAGGCTAATAATATTTTAACCTCAAACAATTATAAAAGACTGTCTTCATTATTATGGTTATCTGGTAGTTTGAATTGGAATTTTGTGAAGAAAACGCTAAATGTATTAGAAGATGCGGGGCAGCTAGAGGAACATTTTGAAGTTTATAGAGTGAGAGGAGAAAGACTATCTTCATTGTTAATTTGTAGATAACATTTATTGTCCTAATTTACGATTCAAAAAAGAAACTATATGGGGTGTCCGAAAATGAAAATACAAATTGTATTGTTTGATGGCTTCGGAGAACTTGTCTCTTTCGCGCCGTTTGAAGTACTGAAAAGAGCAATAGAAGAAGGGGCTCCGTTTACAGTTGAACTCGTATCAAGTGAACGAAAACAAGAAGTTACTACCTCGTTTGGAGTTACGGTTACACTACATGATTTTTTACGAATGGATAATCGCCCAGATTTGTTAATTGTACCTGGTGGTGGCTGGAATCATAAAGCAAAGCATGGGGCACGAAAACAAGCAGAGCTTGGTACTTTGACCGAAATGATTAAAGAGATGCACAAAGCAGGAACGATCGTTGCTGGAGTTTGTACAGGAGGTATGCTACTAGCAGCCTCAGGTATATTGAATGGTAAAAAGGCGACGATGCACCATTTGGCACAGGGTGAAATGAGTAAATATGGGGCAGAACTTCTTTATTACCGAATTGTAGATCAAGGCGATATTATCACTGCAAGAGGAGTTACTTCAGGAACTGATTTAGCTCTTTGGATTACGGAAAAGTTCGCAAGTTCTAAAATTGCAGCTGCTGTTGAATATAGAATGGAATATGAGAGGCGAGGTGTTGTTTGGAAGTAATTTAATTATATTTTTTGCTGCAGAGCGTATCAAATATTGTAAAAGAGAAAGAGCCAACTCATACGAGTAGGTTCTTTCATTTATATACTATATTGCTTATTTTTTCACAGTAATATCTTTTTCAAAAAATCATAAAATAGATAATATATTTTGTTCCACATTGATAATTATTTTCATTATATATTTATAAATTAGTAAAATTTAGTTTACAAATTTTCATATAGCGTATATAATTTGACTCATATAAAAAAGTTTCCTTAAGGAAACTTAAGCGCGGGTTTACATTCGCTTTATATTTTTTTGCTTAAAAGTTGCCTTTGTGCAAAATAATTATATACACGAAAAAAAGAAAGGGGAATGCATAAAAAAATGGGTGAGGCTATAATTGTTAAAGATTTGTTTGTATCGTATCAAGGGAATCAAGTAGTTCAAAATGTCTCCTTCGATATTGAAAAAGGGAAGCTCGTTGGAATTATTGGTCCAAATGGAGCGGGGAAATCTACTTTAATGAAAGCTGTATTAGATTTAATCCCAAATGATAAGGGATATGTCCAAATTCTTGGAGAGGATATTCGAAGCGTTAGAAAGAGTGTTGCATATGTACCGCAAAGAAGTGATATAGATTGGGACTTTCCGATTACAGTTTTAGATGTCGTGCTAATTGGAACGTATCCATCTTTAGGTATGATGAAAAGACCGAAGAAAGAGCATCGGGATTGGGCGTTTGATTGCTTAAAAAAAGTCGGAATGGAAGAGTTTAAAAATCGCCAAATCGGTGAGTTGTCAGGTGGACAACAACAACGTGTCTTTTTGGCGAGAGCTTTAGCGCAAAAGGCGGAAATATTCTTCTTAGATGAGCCGTTTGTCGGAATTGATGTAACAAGTGAAGAGACAATCATTAAAATTCTTAGGGAACTACGTAAAGAAGGAAAAACGATTGTCGTTGTCCATCATGATTTAAGTAAAGCAGAATCGTATTTTGATAAATTACTATTAATGAATAAAAGCTTAATTCATTACGGAGAAGTACGCCAAGTATTAGAACCAACTGTTATGTCAAAAGCGTATGTGAATCAAGGAATATTGTTTAATAATGCAGCGGAGGTACATTCATCATGAAGATTGTAGAATTTATAGATGCATTAACGCAGTATAGTTTTCTGCAGAAGGCGTTATTAACTTCCGTTATGGTAGGAATTATCTGTGGTGTCATTGGATGTTTTATTATTTTACGAGGTATGGCATTAATGGGTGATGCCATTTCACATGCTGTTCTTCCAGGAGTAGCGCTTTCTTATATGATTGGAATGAACTATTTTATAGGAGCGGTTTTAACAGGTGTTATTACTGCAGTAGGAATCGGATTTGTAAGTCAAAATAGTCGTATTAAACATGATATGGCGATAGGAATTATGTTTACATCTGTTTTCGCTGTAGGGATTATTTTAATTACCTTTATGAAGAGTAGTTCTGATTTGTATCATATTTTATTCGGGAATGTCTTATCGGTTCGTTCTTCTGATATGTGGATGACACTGATTATTGGAGTGGTCATTATTGGTCTTGTAATGTTGTTTTACAAAGAATTACTCGTATCCACGTTTGATCCAACGATGGCGCAAAGCTATGGATTACCGAATAAATGGATTCATTATGGCTTAATGATTCTCCTTACAATGGTTACAGTAGCTTCACTTCAAACTGTTGGAATTATTCTAGTCGTTGCGATGCTTATTACACCAGCGGCTACAGCGTATTTATTAACAAACCGTTTATGGGTCATGATTTATTTAGCAGCAGGCATTGGTGCGCTTTCATCTGTAGTAGGGTTATATTTTAGTTTCTCTTATAATCTTGCTTCAGGTGCAACAATTGTTCTTGTCGCAACATTCTTGTTCGGATTGGCATTCTTTTTCTCACCGTCACAAGGTTTGTTTTGGAGAGCTATCAAAATTAGAAAAAATAGAGCAGAGTTGTCATAATTGATTGGAGGATAATGATGAAATTTAAAAATGTTGTATTATCGGTAATTTGTATTTTTGTATTTGCATTAACAGCGTGTTCGAGTAACACAAATGGAAAAGAAGAGGGTAATGGAAAATTAAAAGTTGTAACTACATACTCCATTATATATGATATGGTGAAGCAAATTGGTGGAGATAAAGTTGAGATTCATAGTCTTGTTCCAATCGGAGCTAACCCGCATGAATATGATCCACTACCAAAAGATGTTATGAAAATGACAGATGCAGATATGGTATTTTACAATGGGCTAAACCTAGAAGAAGGTGGAGCGTGGTTTAAAAAGCTATTAAAAACGGCAAATAAATCAGCGAAAGATGCACCGGTTTATAAAGTAAGTGAAGGTGTAGAAGCTATTTACTTAGAAACAAAAGGATTAGAAAAAGAACCAGACCCACATGCTTGGATGAATATTAAAAATGGTATTTTATACGCTGAAAATGTGAAGCAGGCATTAATTAAAGAAGATCCTAAAAATAAAGAGTTCTATACTAAAAATGCTGATGAGTATGTAGCAGAACTTCAAAAGTTACACGATGAGACAGTAAACAGAATTCATCAAATTCCTGAAGAAAAACGTTTCTTAATCTCTAGCGAAGGTGCTTTTAAATACTTTGGAAAAGCATATGACATTAAGACGGGATACATTTGGGAAATTAACTCAGAGAATCAAGGTACGCCAGATCAAATTAGAGATGTTGTAAGTTTAATTCAAACAAACAAAGTGCCAGCTTTATTTGTTGAAACAAGTGTAGATCGACGTAGTATGGAAACTGTTTCAAAAGAAACAAACGTGCCAATTGCAGGGACAATTTTTACAGACTCACTAGGTAAATCAGGTGAGGATGGAGATACTTACTTAAAAATGATGAAATGGAATATAGATACCATTATTAATGGGCTACAAAAGTAGGATTTATCTGTTTTTCAATGTAGCGTAACTATTGAATTTTTATAAAATAAGAGATGAAAGAGCTAGCTCATATGAGTTGGCTCTTTTATTTATCCCAATATTTGCGGGCGGATAAGATTTCCTCCTTAAAAATTCAGCGAATGGGAGGGAGGGCTGCCCGTAAAATCCCACTGAATATGTACTAATAATCAGTGGGGGTGACAAAACTTCTACTAATTAAAGTTTCATTTTATAATTTTTACTTTATTAAAAGTAGATTTGTTAGAAAGGATAATCATTTATTGATATAATGAATGGATGCGTGGCAGGAAATAGATAGAAAGATACTGCTAGTAATTTATACTTAAAATGTAGGGAGATTGAACAGAGTTATGGGGAATGAAAAAGAAATTAGTTCCGCTAAATTAATATGGAAGATGACGCGCCCACATACATTAACGGCGACGTTTTCTCCTGTAATTTTAGGAACAGTGGCATCACTTTATGTTGCCAAAATTGATTGGCTTTTATTTATTGCGATGATGCTTGCATGTTTAGCATTGCAAATCGCAACGAATTTATTTAATGAGTACTATGATTTCAAACGTGGATTAGACACTGCTGAATCCGTTGGCATCGGTGGCGGAATTGTCCGTCATGGATTGAAGCCAAAAAATGTGTTAACAGTTGCGCTTTTATTATATGTCGTAGCAGCTTTTATTGGCATTTATATTTGTATGAATAGTAGTTGGTGGTTAGTGGTTATTGGTTTAATTGGAATGGCGGTTGGCTATTTATATACAGGTGGTCCATTACCAATTGCGTACACTCCGTTTGGAGAATTAGTTTCTGGATTGTTAATGGGGACATGTTTTGTACTTATTGCTTTCTTTATTCAAACAAATACGATAACGATTGAAAGTGTATTGATTTCCATTCCAATTGGGATTTTAGTAGGTGCAATCAACATGTCGAATAACATCCGAGATATCGAAGAAGATATTAAAGGTGGAAGAAAGACGTTGGTAATCCTCCTTGGGAGAGAAAAAGCAATAGTAACACTAGCTGTAGCCTTTTTCATTGCTTATTTATGGATTGCGGTGATTGTATTGATGGGTTATATAAGCCCTTGGGCATTAGTTATGTTCCTAGGTTTGAGAAAGCCAATCTCTGCTATTCAAAGTTTCCAAAAAGGAGCAAAGGACCCTGGGTATATGCGCATCGCAATGAAATCAACAGCAATGACAAATACGATTTTTGGCTTCTTATTATCGGCAGGATTATTAATTAGTTATCTGTTTTAGATAAAAAATCTTGTTAAATAACTTAACCCCAATTTCTCAATTTTAATATGGAGAAATTGGGGTTTTTATTTTGACTTTGTTTAATGCTAAAAACAGTTTCATTTGAAATATAAATACCAATAAATTGCAACTTCATCATTTTCAATATCTAAACCTTTATAAACAAGAAAATCAAACCCACCAATTACAAATCCACATTTTTCATAAAATTTACATGCTGCGACATTATTATTTTGCGTTTCAAGCATGATCCCGGGCATGTTGCCTTCTTTTGCCCATCGCTTTGCCTGATCAACCAATCTTTTACCAACTCCGAGTGTACGATATTTTTTATCCACCGTTATATCTTCTATGTAAGCATAGTGATTCCAATTCTTTTTCAATACCATTAATCCAATGATTTGGTTATGTAACAGTGCTATGTAAATGACTTGATTAGGTTTATTTATATATTCATTGTAAGCCAGTTCTTCATTATCATCTTGATTTTGTAAATAACTTTTTTCATAACTTGGAACGTCTTCTACTGTATATTCTATGCGTCTATTTACTTTGGAAAGAGAAAGAATTAACCGAGCATTCACTATAAAACTGTCATCGATCTTCGGGAAATTGTCTAAATCATTTTTTTCTAACTCTCTAATTAAAAGGTTCATCGGAGCACCTCCACATAATAATATTTCTTCTAGTTCTTTATTTGATTCAAATTAATTCCAATTACAAAATTATAATAGAATTTCAATAGTATGGCTAACTCAGTATTTTATCTTTATAACAGTATACTATTATCTTGATATAAAAATTTTGTTTAGAAAGAGTAGTATTTTTTATTTTGGATGTATATCCAGTTTTCAAATTTAACTGTATTAGAGAAAACAATATTTTTCTAAAGAGTGGATGCAGTACGCTATTCTTTAACTAATTTCGACATTATCTGCATTTTATCTTCACCTTCCTCTATTAATCTATTTATTGTAAATATCAACTGGAGTTAATGCTTAGCTGTATAAATAATGAATATGAAAATTAGTAGGGAAAGGATCGAAACATAATGAAAGAATCACAAAATAAGAAAAAAACAAATGTAGGAACTAAGGCAATACTATCTCTAGGGGTTGTTTTAGCAACGACCTTTTTCACATTCTTTTTAATTGGGAAATGGAACTCTATCCCAGCGAAGGGAGTAGCTAATGAAAGTAGTAATCAAGTTAATACGCAACAACAAGAAAAGAAAAAGGAAACACCACCAGCAAAACAGAAAAGACCTGATGGAAAACCGGTAGGAAAGGTTGTTTATTTAACATTCGATGACGGTCCTAGCGAATTAACTGGGAAATTTTTAGATGTACTAAAAGAGCAACATGTTGCTTCGACATTTTTTATGCAAGGTAGCAATTTACAGAATACCGCTTTTCAGGAAAACGTAAAGCGAGCAGTAAAAGAAGGACATTATATTGGTGCTCATAGTATGACACATAATAGTGATAAGTTATACAAAAAAGGACAATTTGTACCGGAGATGAAAGAAACGTTAGCTCTTATCCATAATATTACGGGTACAACTCCTAAACTAGTTCGTCCGCCATATGGATCTGCACCAGGATTAAAGGGCGAGGAAATTCGTAACCAAATTGTAGAAGCAGGAATAAAAGTTTGGGATTGGACGATAGATTCAAATGATTGGAAATTAAAAGGTAATCCACAGCAAATTATAGAGAATGTAAAGCGTACAACAACAGAAGATGTGGAAGTAGTTCTAATGCATGAAAAACCACAAACATTACAAGCGCTTCCTGAAATTATTAAATTTTATAAGGAAAAAGGATATGAATTCGGGGTATACAATGAAGCGGATCATTTTCAACTAAACTTCCAGAAAGATCAACGTCTATAGTATCAAATAAATAAATTAAGAGCATGTTCTGATTCATCTTTCTTCAGGACATGCTTTTTTTGCTTGTTTCTATAAGCTCATTAGTACCAATTTAACAAAGCATCAGTTACAAGTTACTTTATGGATACCTCATTTTAGAATAACTAACTTATAGAAAAAATTGAATAATTTTCATGTGTAAGGAGATTTTAAGAAGGATATAGAGGGGATATTTTCCTTTTGTTTTCTAGATAAATGATTACTTACCCAAAACATTATAGTGGAACGGTTTCTAAAGCTTGTCTGTCAAGAAATCCTAACACTAAAGTTCAAGTATAAAAACATAAACCACTCGATAAATGGGGTAGTATGATGAAAAAACTTAGTAGAAAGCGTTTGAGAAAAGATATTCAGGAACTTGAGAGTGCAAGTATGCTGCTCCATAATAATCAAGAGTGTGAACTCAAGCAGAATGTATCTGCGAATGAAGAAGTTTTGAGACAAGTTTTTGAAAATTGTTCCGATATTGTTTTTCGTCCAATAATCATAGATAGTCAAAATGAAATTCTTTTTATTTATATAGATGGATTAATCGACACTAAAGTTGTGGAACAAGTTGTTTTGAAACCAATGATGTTCGAAGGTCTGCCTAGTGGAGTAAAGAGTGTGGATTCGGTAGGAGAAATTATACAAAATCAGCTAATTGCGGTTTCTCAAGTAAAGACAATCTCTAAAGTTCGTGAGGTTATAGAAGCAGTATTGAAAGCGAATATCGTCATTTTAACAGAAGGAGAGAGTCAAGCTCTAGTCGCTGATTTAAAAGGTTTTGAAAAACGAGGTATTGAAGAGCCGGCTGCCGAGATCTCTGTTCGTGGCCCTCGGGACGGGTTTACGGAAACAATAAGGGTCAATACGAGCCTGATTCGCCGAAGAATTCGAAGCCAAAAACTAAAAATGGAACCTTATTCGATTGGGGAATTGTCACAGACAGATGTGGTAATTGCCTATATTGAGGGAATTGCACCTGATTCGGTTTTGGATGAAGTTCGCCAAAGGGTAAAGCGAATTCAAATTGATGGAGTGTTGGAGTCAGCTTTCATTGAAGAGTTTATTGAGGACCAACCCTTTTCTCCCTTTCCACAAATTCAAAATACTGAGCGGCCAGATGCGGTTTGTGCAAGTTTATTAGAGGGGAAAGTCGCCATTTTAGTAGATAACACACCTTTCGTTTTGATCGTTCCTATGACATTTTGGACAGGTCTGCAAGCAGCGGAGGATTATTATGAACGCTCCATCTACACAACTTTTGTTCGATGGATTCGTTTAATATTAATTAATATTTCATTATTTCTTCCTTCTCTCTATGTTGCTATTACAACCTTTCATCCTAAATTAATTCCGACAAATTTGCTTATTAGTATTGCAGCTGCGCGAGAAGGCATTCCTTTCCCGGCTGTCATAGAAGCGCTAATGATGGAGTTTTTATTTGAAGGTTTGAGGGAAGCGGGGGTTCGGTTACCAAAACCTGTTGGATCCGCAGTTAGTATTGTCGGAGCACTTGTTATCGGGCAAGCTGCTGTGCAAGCAGGTATTATTTCGGCACCTTTGGTCATTGTTGTGGCGACGACCGGTATTGCGTCATTTGCATTCCCGCGCTACAACTTAGGAACAGCTTACCGGATGTTACGCTTTCCTATGCTGTTATTGGCAGGAATGCTCGGGCTATACGGTGTTGCAATAAGTACCCTTGCGATTTTGATTCATTTAACTAACATTCGTTCTTTTGGCATTCCGTATTTAAGTCCAGTTGCACCTCAGACTCCTCGTGATTTAAAGGATGTTTTTCTCCGAACACCTCGTTGGAATATGACCCACCGCCCAATAATGGTATCTGGTGAAGAGAAAGTCCGTTTTCCAGGTGGACAAAAGCCAGATGAGAAACGGGGAGGGGAAACAGAATGAGCCTGCACAAGGCACTCTGTATGATACTGGTCATTTCTTTATGCTTCTTGACGGGATGTTGGGATCGGACAGAATTAAATGATTTGGCAATAGAATTAGGATGGGGACTTGATCAAGCGAAGAATAATAAGATTGAAATTAGTGCTCAGTTTATTATTCCATCAAAAATGGGAATGGGACAGAGCGGAAGAAGTAATGCAGGAAAAGCGTTTTTTACAGAATCGGGAACGGGAAAGGATACACATGAAGCTATACAAATGATGCAAACAAAAATGTCGAGAGAAATTTTTCGAGGGCACCAGCGTGTAATATTGATTGGAGAAAAAATGGCTAAAAGTGGTCTTGCTCCAGTTTTAGATGCATATAGCCGCGATCCTGATATTCGATTACGAGTAGGTGTGTTCGTCATAAAAGGGAATACTGCAAAAGATTTTCTGAAAGCGTCCATCCCTTTAGAGTCTATCCCGGCACTTGGGGCACTTAAAGAGCATATGCAAATAGAGGCAGCGGGAGATATGTCTTTATTAAATTTTCTTATTGCTGGTACGAGTGATGGAATCACCCCGATTTTGCCCGTTATTAAACTAAATGTGTCTCATGAAAAAGGTAAAACCGTGGTCAAAGGATTTCAAATTGTAGGCGGTGCTATATTTAACAACGATTTCAAATTGGTAGGATACTTGAACATGCAGGAATGGTTAACTACTCTTTGGATAGTGAATCGTTTAAGTAAACAGACAGTTACAGCAACGGCCTCTAAAGGAAATGGTAGTGCAAGTTTATATATGACAAAGATCAATAGAAAAATCATACCTACTATACAAGGGGACACAATTAAGTGTGACATTGTTTTTTCTGGTGAAGGAACAATTCAGGAGAACAATACGAATTTAGATCTTTCGCAGCCAAAAAATCTTACTCTTTTAGAACATGTATTGGAAAAACAGTCCGAAAAGGAAGCTCTCCAAACTATTAAAAAGGTTCAAAAACAATACGGAACCGATATCTTTGGATTTGGAGAAGCCATTCATCAAAAATATCCATCCGAATGGAAAGGGTTAAAAAAGAATTGGAGTAAACAATTTCGAAAAGTGGAGGTTTCTGTTCATACAAAGCTTACTATTCGGCGAGTAGGACTGACTGGACCACCGTTGCAGTTGAAGAAAAATGAAATGAAAAAATAAGGAGGAATATAGAGTGTGAGAAATTCGATGAAAATCTCTGGCAGGCAAATCTTTTGGATGATGTTCACATTTGAAGTGGGACAATCACTCCTTCTAGTTATTCCAGCGACGATTCGTACTGTCAAACAAGATGCGTGGATCTCGATTTTGATTGCAGGAGTGATAGGGGTTGCTCTTACTTTTTTGGCAACTACACTTGGTTCGCTTTATCCGAAACAAACTCTCATTGAATTTAGTCAAACTATTCTTGGTAAATGGCTAGGAAAGCTACTGATGATTCCTTACTTCTTTGGGTGGTACATGATAATTTGGATAACCGTCCGTGAATTTGGTGAATTCATTATTATCGCTTTGTTTCATAATACACCTTTGTGGGTCATTGTCTTTACTGCGATGTTATTGCTCATTTTTATCATTTACCAAGGAGGGGTGGAAGGTATTGGACGTTTAAGTGAAATCATAGGGCCAATTGTACTTTTAATGATAACGTTTATAATCATTTTGAATGTTGGCAATATGAATTGGGATTATATGCGGCCTATTTATCACGATTCTGGCTGGCTTCCCATCCTTAAAGGTTCCTATACCCCTGTAGCCGCATTTTTTGGAGAGGCTGTTATGATGATGATGTTCGTTTTCTTTATGGATAAACCAGAGCAAGCGCCATCAAGGGCGATGTTGGGGGTAGGATTAGCCGTTTTCATGGTAACAATCGGAACATTAGCGGTCATTTTAACATTCGGTCCGAATTTATCTTCAAGTTTTTTGTATCCGGTTTACGATTTGAGCCGATACATATCTGTCATGGAGTTCATTCAAAATGTGGATATTTTGATAGTTATTATTTGGTTTTTTAGTATTTTTGTGAAATTGGCGTTATACATGTTTATCGCTTGTTATGGAACAGCACAAATATTTCATTTGAAGGATTGGCGAAAAGTAGCGTTAGTTCTTGCTCCTATTTCGTTCATCATAGCTGTGTCAGTTAAAAATATCCAAACATTTACCCATTATTACTACATATTTTTCGTAATTCCAATTGCATTTCCCGTTTATGAGCTAGGGATTCCTTTACTGTTATTGGTGGTTGGCAAAATTCGAAGGAAATATGCATAAGCCCAATCGGTAATATATTTGGAGGACAGGTATACTTTTAGTTTTTTGACTAATATAAAAAGAGAAAAATCCTACTTATAAGTGTAGGATTTTTCGTTTGTATATTACGTTACAAGAGTTTTCTTATTTTCTCCGGAATGTCCTTTTTAGAAATGTATGCAACAGAGTCTTTATAGTAAGAGTATTATGTTGGAGATAATCAAAAAAACGTATATTGCAATATAAAAATTCACTTTAATACTAAAGGATACATGACAACGATTCCTATAAATTCTTCTCAATAATTGAAAATAAAATCAATCCAGATTATTATATTGTTATTGTAATTACATTTTATTGAAGGAGGATACAAAGATGAAAAACTCAAAAGGCTCTATTGAATCAGAGATAAGCAAAGCAATTACTCACTGGGAAAAGGACTACCTAGGACGCGGGTCTATATCCGTTAAGACAGATATATTACGGGATATGATTATCGTAAATTTACAAGGTGTTTTAACGCCGGCTGAATATACGGTTTGTGAAACAAAAGACGGTATGCTAACGATAAAGAAAAATCGTTCGGAGCTAGTTGAATCTGGAATTGATGATCTGAAAGAGATTATACTAGAATTAACTGGAGAAAAAGTGAAAAGCTTTCATACGGATATAAGCTCCCGTACAGGCGAACGAGTAATGATTTTTAAATTGCTTCATAATCTTGAGGAGAAATTTTAAAAATACCTTAAGGTTAGTGGAAGGATTAAGAAACCTACAAGTTTTGCACTTTATTAACAGGCTAATAATTAAAAACTTGAAGTTATTTAGGTATAATAAATCTTAATTCTAATAACTCTTAAAAAACGGATAAAGAAATTGACAAACTGCTTAATATGGTTTATCTTATAATTGTTTTAAAAAATTGATAGATGCTCATTTTAACAGTTTGCTATAATTAAGGCTTTAGCATTTTTTTAATATGTAATATTGACTAAATGAAAAAGTTTCTTAATTAAAAGATAGCTTATAACATAAATTGATATATTGATTGCATAGTCTAGGAGATCAGAAATATACATTTCTTTTTAACAGGAGTAATACATACATTATTATCCTCTATAAAATGGGAGCTCTTCAAAAAACTTTATTGAAGTTAGTTGAAGGGAAACCGACAATCTCCATAATTCAATGATGATATAAAATCATTGAATTATGGAAGTTGTCGGTTTTTTTTATGGGAAAAAACGATGTACTAAAAAGAGTGAATGAAACTTGAAATTAAAGAACTATCTTACTTAAAAGGAATTTTTATAGGTTATTTTCGTTTGGAAGGGAGTATTGTACATGTTAATTTCGCTGAGTTCATCAACACTGTTAACATTATTTTTTATGGCGCTTAGCGCTTCTTGGCTAAGTGGATTATTGTTTTTACATGCAAGGATACCTTTACGTTTTGTTCATATCCATATTGGTATCGCTGCATTGCCTTCATTGGTTTCTTTACTCGCACTTGTTAATAACAATGGAGATAGAGTTGTGGGACCTTGGCATCTAGATACTTTAGCTTGGTTCATGGCTTTCTTTGTTCTTACAATTGGCTTAATTATTCAGCGCTTTTCTGTACGTTACTTAATGGGGGATCACTCATATCGAAAATACTTTGCACTTTTTACATTTACTACAGGTGTATCTTCGGTTGCATGGTTAAGTGACGATCTTCGCTTAATGCTCATTTGTTGGGGAGCAACGCTTATAGGATTGGTTCTACTCATAGGGCTAAATAAAGGTTGGAAAGTAGTTAGTGAAGCAACTAAAATCTCTGGCTATTTATTTACAATAAGCTGGATCGCCTTGCTATCAGCTATCATTTGGCTTTTTCAAGGCACTGGACAGTGGCAGTTAACATCAATTTTAACGAATGAAAATGTAGCGCTACATGGAACATTGGAGAGAACAGGAATTAACTTATTAATTATATTAGCGGTGATGATTCCAGCAGCACAATGGCCTTTTCAAAGATGGTTAATTGAGTCAGCTGTAGCTCCAACTCCTGTGTCTGCTATTATGCATGCTGGTTTAGTAAATGCTGGCGGTATCATGTTAACTAGATTTTCACCTCTTTTTCATGATGATATTGCACAAATCATTTTACTAATTTTCTCAAGTATTTCTATCTTAATCGGAACAGGAATTAGCCTAGTTCAAGTTGATTATAAACGTCAGCTAGTGGGATCAACTATTGCACAAATGGGGTTTATGCTTATTCAATGCGCATTAGGAGCCTATTTAGCGGCTGTTATTCATTTGATTTTACATGGTTTGTTTAAAGCTACACTGTTTTTACAAGCTGGTTCTTCCGTGCAACGTTTTGGGGCAGTGAAGCAGTCTAATGAAAAGATATCTGATTTATGGATTATGGTCGGACGTGTTTTCGGATTATTTATAGCGATTGCTTTTTGGTTTACGACTTCTGGAGAAGGGTATGAATTAGTTAGTGCGTTCATCTTAGGGTGGTCATTATACTTTTCATGGAAACAGCTTGTTGTTTTTGGAGAGGGAAGAATGGGACGAATTGTTGGCGTATTTATTTTAGCTGGTTTTTCTCTCATTTATTTTACCGTTCATAATTCTCTTTACAAATGGTTGCATACTGACATGTATCAAAGTGTTCAACCTTCAGCTCCAGCTGTTATCTTTGTTATATGTATTTTACTATTTAGTAGTGCTATTAGTACTTTCGTTACTCGTAATCAATCTTCTACTTTATTCGCTGTACTTTATCTTTGGTTAGTTCGAGTAGGTGAGGCGAGAAGAAAGTCAGTAGAAAGTCACCCAGGCTATCTGAAACATTATGTATCAAAGGGAGGTAATTCGTGATGAGCATATTGTCAATATTAAAGAAAGATACAAATATTGATATGCAAGAAAATAATATAAATGATTTAGTTGCATCTGCTAGCCGAGTGATTGCACCACTTTGGCCTATCTCTACGTTTGCAGCTCACCACCCTTGGATGGGACTTGAAAAACAATCATTTGAACAAGTTGCAGATTGGTTAAAAGAAATTCGTAATGTGGATATATATCCGAGTGCTGCTATGATTCATTCGGCAAAGGCAAAAGGGGAGATTGAGGAATCATTTTTACAAAGTGGCTTGTCTCGTTGGCTTGATTCACAATCTTTTCATATCCCGCGAAAGAAAGTGGAGCAGTTTTGCCAAGTAGCTTTAAAATTAGAGGAATTACCTTCTAGTCTATTATCATTGCCAGAAGTAAATAAACTGGCAGAAGAAATGAGTTATATAAATACAGAGAGTATGAAAGACTCTTCTTTGCAACCTGTAAGTTCACTTATAGAGAACCAAAAGGGTGAAAACCTATCTGATATTCTTAATTATCATATCATTAAATGGTGTAAATTATATCTTGATGACTCCGGATCAAGTTGGACGATGCCAAATCGAGAGAAAGGTTTTTATCGTGCATGGCAACACCTTATTAAATTTGATCCAGCGCTCAGTAAAAATGAGCGTAAAGTTTTAAAAGATTGGCCACAAGATGCCCAAGTAGCTTTAGCGAGAGCATTATCTGAACTAGGAATTTCTGAATCTAACATACAAGCTTACCTTGAAGGGCACTTACTTTCTTTGCCTGGGTGGGCAGGAATGATACGATGGCGCTCACAACAATCAATTCAGGAACAGGAACTCCTAATAGAATATTTAGCAGTTCGAATTTCTATGGAGCTGGCTATTACAAAGCCTTATTTACCTTTAAAAAATCAAAAGGTTGAGAAAAAAGTTGCAATTGTCCCGCTTATAGCTTCTTGGATCTATTGGGGGAATATTTCAACACGGGAATGGTTACAAATGCCTGCTGCTGAACAAAGTGAATTATTAGTATTCGCTTATCGTTTTGATGAAAATATTCGTAGGAAACTTTGGCTGGAAGCTTGGGAACAGACGCATGCAGAGCAATTAAGGAAGAAGATTGCTTCTAAACAACGTGCAACTAATGATAAAAAGCATGTATTAGCTCAATTAGCATTCTGTATTGATGTACGTTCAGAACCGTTTCGTCGCCACCTTGAAAAATTAGGTCCGTTTGAAACATTTGGAATAGCTGGTTTCTTTGGATTACCAATTGCAACTAGTGAACTAGGTAGTAATAACAACCATCCTTCTTTGCCAGTTATACTCAAACCGAAACATCAAATAAAAGAGCTCACAAATGAAAATGAACTTAAATCTTATGAGCAACGTAAGAGGGTAGGCAGTTCGGTACGTTATACATTTAAAACGATGAAACAGAACGTACTGACGAGTATGGCGCTACCTGAGTTAAGTGGTCCTTTATTTGGTCTACAAATGGTGACAAGAAGCTTTGTCCCAAGAGGAGTTGGTGGTTTCATTCGTAACCTTCGTAAAACTATGTTACAAAAACCTGATACAACATTCTCCCTTAATCATGTTCATGACACAAAAGGTGAGATACCTATTGGTTTTACGAAAGAAGAAAAAGTGAATTATGTGCGTCAAGCTTTAAAAATGGTGGGACTGACAGAAAAATTTGCTCCTTTAGTTGTAATGTGCGGACATAGTAGTCAAAGTACGAACAATCCTTATGCGGCAGCACTTGAGTGTGGTGCTTGTGGCGGAGCAGCAGGAGGATTCAATGCAAGAGTTTTTGCGACTTTATGTAATCTTCCAGAAGTGAGAGAGGCGTTGTTTGCTGAAGGTATTAAAATTCCTGAGGATACCATTTTTGCAGCAGCTGAACATAAAACAACAGTGGACGAATTGGAATGGATTTACGTCCCAAAACTTTCGAAAACTGCGCAAGAAGCGTTTGATTGTATTGAGACGATTATGCCAAATGTGAGCCAACATGCAAATAGAGAACGTTTAACGCAATTACCTAATTTTAAAACGAAAATAAAAAATCCGAGTAAAGAGGCACATCGATTTGCAGAAGATTGGAGTGAAATACGTCCAGAATGGGGATTAGCCCGTAATGCATCTTTTATTATCGGACAGCGTGAATTAACTCAAGATTGTGACTTAGAAGGTAGGGCTTTCCTTCATAATTATGATTGGAAACAGGATGAAAGTGGGGATATATTAGCTAACATTATTGCAGGACCAGGAACAGTTGCGCAGTGGATAAATCTACAATATTACGCATCAACTGTAGCTCCTCATTATTATGGTAGTGGAAATAAAACAACCCAAACCGTAACGGCGGGTCTCGGTGTTATGCAAGGGAATGCTAGTGATCTGTTGCCAGGCTTACCTTGGCAATCGGTTATGCAGTCAGATAGTGAGACGTATCATTCACCACTTCGTTTACTAATTGTCATTCAAGCACCTATTGAATATATAGAACGTTTGTTAAATAATGATTTCACATTTCAAGAAAAAGTTCAAAATGGATGGGTTAGACTTGCAAGTGTTGATCCAGAGGGACGCTGGAAAAACTGGTAACAATTATTATTGTTACTAGCTTAAAAGTTTCATAAATACAATAATGAAGAAGGAGTGCTCCATATGAATTCAAAGAATAAAAAAGTTTTATTATTAACAGACATTGAACACGGAATAGAGCCTAGCATCCAACAAGTAACTAACATTCAACAAGAAAACATGTTGACTATACACAGCTATGATTCTGTAATTGTACATCCTTATGGAGATATAATGAGATCTATTATTATTGCTATTTATCAAGAAAATGTTGAAGAAATTTTTGTTGTAGGAATAGAGGATAAAGAAACTTCTCCAGTTAATCTACAAATTCAACGTGATTTCATAAAAAATAACAGGGAACTAGACTATCTCTTTGAAAATTGCATGCCTGAATTTTCAAGTGGTAGCCTCGATGAATGGCTAAGTGGAAAAGAAAATGTTAGTGAAAATATTGAGAAGAGTATAGATATGATTTGTCATCATCCACTAGTACCGTCTGATGTTAAAGTTCATGGTTTCAAGATTGATAGAATAGGGGAAAAAGAAACGGTTGTTAAAATTCCTACTAATAAAATAGTTGAAAAAGTTAACTAATTTATTAAAGACAAATAAATTCTTATGTATAAATTGCTGTTGTATAATAAATTTTATTATGTTTTAAGAATCAGAAGAGGTAGCCATGCAAAATAAAATTATCGTTATGTTTCAAAAAGATTTTCGTTTATATGATAACCCAGCGCTATTTGAGGCTGTTCAGTCCGGTGAGGTTCTTCCGGTATATGTACAAGATGAAGATTTTTTAATGGGGGAGGCGTCAAAGTGGTGGTTGCACCATGCTGTAATAGATGTAAAGAAGCAACTTGAGGCATTGGGCTCTACTTTAATAATTCGTAAAGGACGTACGGAGGAAGAAATACTTTCTCTCATAGAACAATTAGATATAACGGCTGTATATTGGAATATTTGTTATGATCCGGACAGATTACAATCTAATCAAAAAATGAAAATGATGTTAGAGGATAAAGGTATTATTTGTAAGGAATTTAATTCGCATTTATTATTAGAACCGTGGATTATAAAAAAGAAGGATAACACTGAATATAAGGTGTTTACGCCTTTTTACAATGCATTTCAAAAGCAGGTAATACCTAAACCTATTAGCAAAGTGCAGAGTATAAAATGGGGAAGCTCTTTACCAGCAAGCTTATCTGTTTCAGAATTACACTTGCTGCCAACTATACCGTGGACATCTCATATTGAATCAATATGGGAGCCTACAGAGGAAGGGGCATACAAAACATTCAAGAAATTTTTCTCTAGCAAATTAGCCTCTTATAGTGAAGGAAGAGATTTTCCAAATCAAAATGCTCATTCGATGTTGGCGCCATATCTTTCATTTGGCCAAATATCAGTGAAGTTAATGTATCATTACTTAATAAATAAAAGTACCGAAAGACAATGTAGTCTTTTTGAAAAACAAGTGAATAGTTTTATACGCCAATTAATTTGGCGAGAGTTTTCTTATTATTTGCTATATCACTATCCGTTTACAGTATATAAACCTCTTAATAAAAACTTTGAACATTTTCCGTGGAATAAGGAAGAGGAGTTATTAAGAGTATGGCAAAAAGGTGAAACTGGTTATCCGTTTATTGACGCGGGAATGCGGGAGCTTTGGCAAACAGGTTTTATGCATAATCGGACAAGAATGGCTGTAGCCTCTTTTCTTGTAAAGCATTTGTTAATTCCGTGGCAAGAAGGAGCAAAATGGTTTATGGATACACTACTAGATGCTGATATTGCAAATAATACAATGGGATGGCAATGGGTTGCTGGAAGTGGAGCAGATGCATCACCGTACTTTCGTATTTTTAATCCTATCACACAAGGAGAAAAGTTTGATAAAAATGGAGAGTATATAAGAAAATGGGTACCAGAATTAAGAGATATACCGAATAAGTATATACATAAACCTTGGGAAGCACCTGAGCATATTTTACAAAAGGCCAATATAAAGCTTGGTAATACATATCCTTTGCCAGTCGTTGATCATAAGGCAGCAAGAGAGAGAGCACTGTGTGCATATAAAAGTATGAAAGAGTTCGTATAAAATAGATTAAACGATATGTATTTGAAATTTAAATATTAGAAATTTATCCATTACAAGGACATACTAATCATATAAAGTTTCTAAAACCTTCTATTGAAAAAGGAGAATATTTATGAAAAAATCTAGTATTATAGTATTTTTACTAACATATGGTTTGTTTTATGTTTCTAGTGTTTTATTCCCTATTAATCGTACTTGGTATGATGCGTTAGAAAAGCCGTCTTGGACACCTCCTGGTATGACAATCGGAATGATATGGGCTGTATTATTTGGACTTATTGCATTATCAGTTGCAATTATTTACAACAACTATGGATTTAAGCCAAAAACATTTTGGTTTGTATTCCTTTTAAATTATATATTCAATCAAGCATTCAGCTATTTTCAATTTAGCCAAAAGAATTTGTTTTTAGCAACAGTAGATTGTTTACTAGTCGCTATTACTACGTTACTTCTCATTATGTTTTCTTCCAATTTATCTAAAGTATCGGCATGGTTGCTAATCCCTTATTTTTTATGGTCTGCATTTGCTACATATTTATCTTGGACAATTTATAGTATAAATTAAAGACGGAACTAAAAATTTGAGCACAATAAAAATGCTCGAGTTTTTATGTTTATTAATGATAATCTAAAGTATAGAATATATACATCTTAGGGAGGTCATACATATGAAGAAATGGATGAAAATTGTTCTGTACTCTTTACTTGGTATTTTACTTATAGGGAGTATTACTTTTTTTACTTGGTCCCAGTTTACTTACAAACCAACGAAAGAGGCTTTGTCGTTAGTGGATGATAAAAAAGATGAAGATAATATAGTTTTTGGACAGAAAGATGCTAAAATAGGGGTTATTTTTTATCAAGGTGCTAAAGTAGAAGCTGAAGCTTATAGTTACTTAGGAGAAGCTCTTGCAAAAGATGGGCATTTTGTAGTAATGCCTAAGTTACCATTAAACTTAGCGATACTTGGAATCAATGCGGTAGATAGTGTAATTGAACAGTACCCTGAAGTTCAAAAATGGTACGTTGCTGGACATTCAATGGGCGGAGCTATGATTTCTAAGTATGCCTTTCAGAATGAAGACAAGGTAGATGGGATCATTTTCTTAGGCTCTTATCCTGCAGATGATTTCTCTACAAAATCGATTCCAATGTTATCTATTTATGGAGAAGTAGATGCTTTAGCAACTGTAGAAAAAATAGAGAACAATAAAAAGTTAATGTCAAAGAATACAACTATGCACATGATAAAAGGCGGAAACCATGCTCATTTTGGCATGTATGGTGAGCAAAAAGGTGATAATGCAAGCTTAATTACGTCAAAAGCACAACGGGATGAAACAGTTAAAGTAATTGAAGAATGGTTGTTAAAACAATGATAACGAACTTAATAAATCGATCGAAAGAATTCTCCAAACGGTAGATGGGAGCGATAATAAAGAGCCAACTCGTACGAATTGGCTCTTTTATTTCTTTGCTATCTCCAATTGTCCCCTTATTTTCTCTGGAATGTCCTTTTCAGAAATAATATCGTAGGAATAGACATACTTACCTTTCACATGAATTTTTAAGTAAATTTTTCTTGTAAAATCATTAGGCGTGTTCGTTCCAACTTTATATTCTTTTTCATTGCTTAATTCATCAACACCTTTTAGTGAGTACATAGCTCTTCCTTTATGATGATAATCTGGAACACCATATCCTTTCGCAACGGCATATACATTCTTTTCTTCAGCAATCGGATTAAATCTGTCTAAATCTCCGCGTAATATGAAAGGTAGTAAGTATATAGGGAGGCCTATTCCTAGTATGCAAATTACAAATTTCTTCATGATCGTTTCTCCTCTTGTTCATTTACATGATTCAGTATAGAAAAAAATTCTTATAAATATAGAGGGAAATTCCTTAAGGTTTTCTTAATAAAGTTTAACCGTGTGAAAAAAGACTAACTTGAGCAGTAAGCTTACGGAATGAATAGCCAAATAACCTGTTTTCTTTATTTTTTGAGGATAGGTTATTAGGTTTTATATTGGTATGAGTGAATTAAGAAATAAGTGAGATTTAGGAAATAGAATAAATTTATTTTACAGTAATAAGAGAATTAACTAAATAAATGAGAGTGAGAACAATTAAAGAAAGCATCTAGTGGGGTGCTTTTTTCTTTTGAAACAGAGAATCTCATGGGTCATTTACATGTAAATTAGTGCTGTGCTTCTAAGTCCTTGGAAAATCCAACAATAAAAAAAGAGGGGGAGGGCATTTTTTATTGAAGTTTGTTAATGATAGATTTTTAATTAGTTAGGGGGGATCGTAAAATAGATTATTAATCTCTTTGATAATTTTTATTTTCCTTATAGTTGGCATACTGTATTAGAAATTTTAAATTTTGAAAGGAGAATCAATAAGTATGGGTAAGAAAAGAAGAACAAGTAATAAGTTATTACTTGTTAGTGCGATTTTTTCAATAACAATTCCCTCAGTCTCATATGCGGAGGAAGTAATTTTACCTGAAAATTTTACGAGTTCTTCAAGTTTGTATGAGGGACGGAATACGGAAGTATTGAAAACAGGCTTATATCCTGATACATATAATTATCCGTTTAACCATCA
Source organism: Bacillus sp. CH_48 (assembly GCF_038008465.1). Classification (NCBI taxonomy): domain Bacteria; kingdom Bacillati; phylum Bacillota; class Bacilli; order Caryophanales; family Bacillaceae; genus Bacillus; species Bacillus sp. CH_48. Next base: position 3,812,098 of record NZ_JBBOZF010000001.1, read on the forward strand.
ATTTATTTCGAAATTAAAGGAAGCAAACACAACTATAAAAAAAGTAGAAAATAGTGATGATGAAAATCCTATTATATCTACTACTCTTTCATTTATTCGCCATATGAATAGTGAAGATTATAAATCTGCATTTGATTTAACCTCAAGGTCATTACAGAAAATAATATCCGAAGAATGGCTGAAGAGCTATTGGGAGGGACTCCCAGTTCAATTACAAGCAGGTTCTTTTATAGAAATTGGAGAGGTTACACAAAAAGAGACAAATCCTGTTCATACAAATGTGGAGATTCAATTAGTTTTTGAAAAAATGACTGTACCTTTACTAATTAAACTAGATCCATCTGGAAAAATAGACGATTTTCAACTCAGCATGTCGTTTAGTCCTGTTGCTGAGCGTCCGTCATATAGTAAGCCTGAATCATTTGTTGATAAAGAAGTAGTAGTTGGAAGTGGTGCATTTCCATTACCAGGAACATTGTCGGTTCCAAAAGGAAATGGTCCTTTTCCAGCGGTTATTCTTGTTCAAGGATCAGGAGCAACTGATCAGGATGAAACAGCGTTTGCTTTAAAACCGTTTCGCGATTTAGCTGAAGGTCTTGCATCGAAGGGAATTGCTGTCCTTCGCTATAATAAAAGAACTTATGAACATGGGTTGAAAACACAATTTAGTCCCTTTTATACAGTTGATAAAGAGACAACAGATGATGCTCTTCTTGTAACTCAATTTCTTAAAAATGAGCCTCTAATAAATAAAAATCAAATTTATATTTTGGGTCATAGTCAAGGTGGAATGATGCTTCCGAAAATGATTGAAAAAGACCAAAATAATAATATTGCTGGGGCAATTGTAATGGGTGGGCCAGCTCGTACGATCCAAGACGTTGTTTTAGATCAATTTGAGTACCTTTTTTCTATTGGAGCAATGAATCTAGATGAATATAAATTCTACAAAGCACAATTTGAATTATTAAATGATCCAAATTTCTCTAGTCAGAATCCCCCAAAAGATTTTTACTTAGGATCAGCAATATTTTGGGATTCTATCCGAAAAATTAAAGCAGCCGAAATGTCAAAAGAACAAAAGACACCGCTTCTTATTATTCAAGGGGAAAGAGACTATCAAGTTCAATCAAAAATCGAAATTCCTCTTTGGAAAGAACAATTAAAAGAACGAGATAACGTCGATTATCGACTATATCCGAAGTTAAATCATTTCTTTACAGAAGGTGATGGAGAAATAAGTAAACCGGATGAATATTATAGTCCTGCTAATATCCCTGAGTATGTTATAAATGACATTGCTGCTTGGGTGCAAGGAAGATCGCAATTAAATTAGCAACTATATGTTTTAATAAAGACTTTCTTTCTGTAATCAAAATAGAAATATTTTTATTAGGTTATATGTTTTTTTTTAGCACTCTTTGAAAAGGAGTGCTTTTTTATTTTTCTATGATTTCTATAAAACAATGTGCTTACCTTCCAAACAAATCGTTATTTGGAGCGCTTTTATCAAAGCAAAGTTCTTGTGACATTTCTTTGATATTAAAAACATGAATAACCTATTGTGTAAAATTTTTCGAAAATTTAGGTTTAACATCTTTAAAATAGGTGTATTACATATTACATAACAACTAAATAAAAAAATAAAAAATCTAAAGGAGGAAAAATACAATGCACAAGAATGAAAGAAAACCGGTGGTTCATGAATATGAAAATGAACAGGAAGTAGTTATGAAAGTAAAAGAGCTAGAATTGCAAGGGATTCACCAAGATGACATGTATGTCTTAACACATGAAAAACATCTAACAAAAAAGATTGCGGATGATACAAACACAAATACGATTGGAGTAAAAGAACAAGGATTGGGAACAAGTATTATCAACTTTTTCTCCAAAAAAGGGGACGAACTTCGAAATCAAATGGAAGAAATGGGATTGTCGAAGGAGGAAGCTAACTTATATGAAGAAAAACTAGATCAAGGGAGGATTTTACTCCTAGTAACAGCTGAAACACCAATGGCGAGTGATAGGAAGTCGCAAACCTATCATTCTCTCTAATAGATTGCAATAGGTAAGGTAATTATTTTAAGTTGTAGCATTGAAGAAAATAAAAGTAGAGAAGGGTGAGAAAAATGAAACATACAATATTTAAATATGCTGTGATTGGGATTACGACCGGAGTCATCGTCTCCCTATTAAAAAAAGAAAATCGGAAAGCTATACAAACAAAAGGAAAAAGCGTAAAAGAAAAACTACAAGAAGGAAACATAAAGGAAACATTGGAGAAGGTAACTGAGACAAGTAAACAATTCTCTGCAACTGCAGCTAATGTTGCAAAACAAACATTACCACAATTGCTTACAGCCACACCAGTTGTCATTTCTACCATTAAAGACTTAACAGAAAACGAAAGTAACAAAAAGAAAAAAGATGAAAAGGATTACGAAATAAATGAAAATAGTAGGAACCTAGACGGAGAAAAAACGAAAAATGAAAAGAAATATGTGAAAGAAGGGAAAGAAGAGAGTGCCTAGATTTAATTCTTAAAAGAGAAAGTGAGGAAAAAAGTATGAAATCTCTGTATGCAATTGATGTAGGAATTGGCTTTACCAAGCGGGCATATCGACAGGATGTAGATTCTGAGATGACGATTAAGAGTGAAGCTTCCACACTAGCCCCTGTACCTAATCATACTGACAGTGAAGATTTAACAAAGGTGAGTTTTATAGACTTAGACTTTGCATACTACATGGGAAATGAAGCACATCAATCTGACGCTTCATTGCTTCCTCCATTTAATGAAGAAATAGAAAATTATTATGAAAGCGAACGTTTTAAACAACAAATATTTGGTTGCATTGCAAAGGATTATAAAGAAAATGTCGTGTTACCTTTAGTTGTTACCGGGCTTCCAGTCACTTGTTTTGGTAGTCAGCACGAGCAATTACAACATGCACTAAAAAAAGAAACTTCCGTGCAAATTGATGGGAAATTTATTAATATTACGGTGGAAAATGCTTTGATTCTTCAGCAACCAGTCGCTTTACATGCCTATTTCTTAAAAGAGGGAATTATTCAGGAACAAGATCGCATCTTAATTATTGATGGTGGATTTCGTACATTAGAAATGGCAGATATGAAACAGAATCTCATTTTAAATCATTATGAGACGGAACTAGGATGTAGCAAGCCTTTGAAAAATATTAAGAATATCCTGCAGAATCATGCGGGTGAAAGTAATCAATTGCATATTAACGACATGCCAAAAATATTAGAAAAAGGATATGGAGATCGAGACGAAAATTATGAGACAAGTCAGGTTCATACTTTGATTCAAAAAGAGTTGGATGCACACTTCCAAGACGTCATACGTGTATTACAAGAACAATTTACGTTAGAACAGTATGATACTATCATTTGGACAGGAGGAATAGTAGATCTCCACAAAAAACGAATTGAAAAAATGCAAAGTGAAATTGCTTCTTTCCGTATGGTAGACGCTTCGAAAGAGGCTGCACTTCATGGATACTACATTATTGGGAGTCAAGTATTTGACGACATCACCAATCAATCTGCATATGAATCCAAATTATAATAACGACTGAAATGGAGTTCATTGAATAGACGTGCCAAATTATGTAGCTTCTTTTCCACATATAATAAATTCTTTATAAGAAAAGATAAAAAGTGCTTGTATAGAGGAAATGTTTAAAATTGAAAATAAAAATAACTAATATATAGGGGGTCTTCCTTTTAAAAGAATAAGACCTCCTATGTCATTTATTTTGTAATTTAGATGATCTAAAAACTTTTCCTTCAAGACATGAATACCTACATACAAATTTCGTATTACGGATATGATTCGATCAAACATAAAACTATTTAGAAAGGAAGAATAATATGGAATGCATAAAAATGACGAAATGGAGTTGGTATCATGTGAAAACTAGTAAGCTTGAAAAACTTTCTTCTATAATCCCCCGTGATGTAACATCTTATTTCTCTCAATTTGTAAAGAAAATAAATTCTCCCTGTGAAAATGGATTATATGTTTATACGTTATCACCAAGCCAAACTTGTGTATATGGTTCGTTTTTATATGATCAAGATAAAAAGGACGCCAAAATTCAAAAATTTCTTCATTATTTTGTAGCTCATGGAATACTGATAACGGTCCAAGAAAAAGAGGAAGAGGATTTTCAAGAATTAATACATAATTTCCCTATGGGTACAAAAAATTGTAATAGTTCTGCTGAAGGATTATGTGCTATCTTATCAATGTTTATATCTCATTATTTGCGAAAGGTTGACTACTTTGAAAACAATTTCAGAAATGTATTATGGGATTTTTATCATCATAATAACATAGCAGTTTTAGAAAGGATTTATCATATTCGTCATGAATTATTTATGAACACACATGTGTTTCGCTTAATACAGGAAGTGTTACAAGGCTTGGAGGAAGCTTGGTTAGAAAACTTAACAAACACCCTTTGTTATAAACAAACACACGTAAAATTAGAGCGTGGATTACAACTTGTTAAAGAGTACCAAGAAGAATTAGACACGATGATTCATTTACAAGAAGTTGTTTCTTCTCATCGTGGGAATGAAATTATGAAAGCTCTTACTGTATTAACTGCTGTGAGTACGCCTTTGACAGCTTTAGGAGCATTATGGGGAATGAATTTTAAATACATGCCTGAACTAGAATGGAAATATAGCTATTTAATCGCTCTCTTATTTATTATTTTCACAACGGTAGGTATGTATATGTATATGCGATTCAAAGGGTGGACAGGTGATTTATTACGAGTAAAGAAAAAGAAATCTTTTTTTAAATCTAATTAGTCCTGTTTATAAAAAATATGATAGATATATAGTTAATAATATTTATTAATTGGGGTAGTGCCACATGCCCATCAACCTAAGGAAAGCAAATACCCCAAAACGAGAAAATTGACATTTCCAGATGAAAATGTACAATTTTTTTGTTTTGGGGATGCTTCAAAATATTAGTTTGATAGCAATGTGTCTCTATCCATATAGGTTCGTGAATTACGGTACTATGACCATATCGTACAGCTAGTTGAGTGTTCAAATGTTTTTGGTCAAAGCTTTTCTCCTAATATCATATGAACTCACTTCATCACTCCATAATTTTTAGGTAGTGAACGATTTTAGATTACCTAAAATCACTATGATATCCTAAATAATATTTAAAAAGCTAAGTCCATACATCGCAGCAACTGTAAAAATGACTGTCCATACTGCTAGACTGACCGTCATCCAACTTATGACGTGTGTCCGGTTAGATCCAAATGTTAAAGCTAATACGGCTGCAATATCAGTTCCTACGAGAATTGGAGCTAGAAGAGCCAAACCTGGAATACCATATCGATCCCATATTTTTCTTGATCGGGTTTCTTTTTTAGAAGGTGTTGTTATACCTTTTTTTTGTTTTCTTGCTGCTTGCCATTTTGCATACTGTTTAAAGAAAAAACCGAGTAATAGAACCAAGATAAGATTTCCTGCAAATGCTGTTACTCCTACTGCGAATGGTTGTAATCCCCATGCGATACCAAGTGGTACAACAATTGATACATCCATCCATGGGGCAAATGCTAAAAGAAATAACACTACATATTGCCATAATGCCCCCGCATTTTGAGCCCACTCCACCATATTGTTTCATCCCCTTTGTTAAATACGATTTAAAATAAAAATAGTGGTTAACCAATAGACAATATATTGACCTGCACCTAGTAAACCAATGCACAATAATGGAACAAAATTATGTTGAGAAAAGAGAAAGCAAATCCCTGCCGTTACTGGAAGCGCAATACTATAGTAAATATACACATTTCGGCAAGCCTTATAGGTTACCCACTGCTGCCCTTCATCTATTTCACGAAATTCGGATGGTATAAAACCAAATAGCCTAATCTTATCATGAGGATTCTTTCGGTTATAAATCCTTGTGAGAATGAGCCATAAAAAAGTAACCGTCACTAAAATCCCGAAACATAACTTAGCTAAAATGACTTGTGTATTCATAAGAGAAAATAGTAAAAATGCAATAATCAACACAAATATACTGGCCCCTATAAGTGGAGATCTTAAAACCTGTTTTATCATAATCGTTCCTCTCCCTTTAAATAAAAAACCTCTTCTACGGTAACTTGAAATACAGCAGCTAATTTTAACGCCATAGTGACAGATGGAGAATAATCACCTTTTTCTATTAATCCAATTGTCTGCCTTGTGACCCCAATTGCATCGGCCAAGTCTTGCTGAGTCCATCTAAATCGTGCTCGTAATTCTCTAACTCTGTTTTCTAGTATCATAATTCCCCTTTCCTCATTTACAATTACTGTAATTGTAAATGATTACTAACAAAATGTAAATAATCATTTGCATTATGTAATGAATAATTGCTAAACACGACATAAATTACCCTTATGTTAAAAAGGGAGTCCACTCCATCGCTATCAAGATACCAAAACAAAATACCCCATAAAATGAAAAAATACGCTATTCTTTCTGTAGAATCATAGGAAAGGATGGCGTTTTTGTATGTCTATTTCTGTATCTGATGAATTACAACTATTAGCTCAAGAAATTCAAAAATTCTTATCTCCAAATATCTTACGAGATCTTGCTAGAGATGTTGGTTTTGTACAAAGAACTAGTAAATACCAAGCAAAAGATTTAGTCGCTTTATGTGTATGGATGAGTCAAAATGTCGCTACAACTTCTTTAACCCAGTTATCTAGCTGTTTAGAAGCATCGACAGAAGTGCTCATCAGTCCTGAGGGACTGAATCAACGATTTAATAAAGCGGCTGTCCAATTTTTACAACACATATTATCTAAACTACTAAACCAAAAATTGGCCTCATCTATACCTATTCCTTCTCCATATACTTCTGTTTTCAAACGTATTCGTATTTTAGATTCAACTGCATTTCAACTTCCAGATCCCTTTTCATTTGTTTATCCAGGTGCAGGAGGATGCAGCCATACAGCGGGGGTGAAGATTCAGCTAGAGTATGATCTATTAAGTGGCCAGTTCCTGCATATCCATACAGGTCCAGGTAAACAACATGATCGAACCTACGGTTCCCTGCGTGTTCCAACTGTGACAGCGAATGATTTATGTATCCGAGATTTAGGGTATTTTCATTTGAAAGATCTTAAACATATACAAGACCAAAAGGCTTACTATATCTCTCGTATCAAGTCGAATACACGTATTTATCAAAAAAATCCCAATCCTGATTATTTTCAAGATGGAAGAATTAAGAAAGGTACAGAGTATATTCAAATAGATATGGAGGGTTTAATGAGCTCTCTTCAACCAGGACAAACATGTGAAATAGCTGACGCTTATGTAGGAATGACTGATAAAGTGCCGACTCGTGTGATTGTTCATCGACTAACAAAAGAACAACAACAAAAACGATTACACGATCAAACTGTAAGAGAAAAAAAGAAAGGAATGAAGTATTCTGCTCGTAGTAAACGACTTAGCGGTATCAATGTATATATGACAAATACCTCTATAGATATTGTCCCGATGGGACAAGTACATGATTGGTATTCTTTACGTTGGCAAATCGAGCTTTTATTTAAAACGTGGAAATCATTCTTTCATATTCATCATTGTAAAAAGATAAAACGAGAACGATTAGAATGCCATTTGTATGGGCAACTGATTGCCATTTTACTTTGTTCTTCTACCATGTTTCAAATGCGACAATTGCTTCTTATGAAAAAGAAACGAGAACTGAGTGAATATAAGGCCATATATATGATTAAAGATTACTTTCTTCTTATTTTCCAAGCTATACAGAAAGACACCCAAGAGCTATCAAAGATTTTAATTCGCCTGTTCAACCTCCTACAGCAAAACGGGAGAAAATCTCATCGATATGAGAAGAAAACAGTCTTTAATATATTAGGTGTCATTTACAATTGTACCATGTTTGATAATCAAGCGGCTTAAATCAAAAAATTGAAACCCATTAGGGTTTATTTCGTATGCAAATCTTTAAATTCCCTACACGTAGCTTTTAAAAAAAAGAAACAACCTCTATTATAATTAACGTTTTATGGTCTTAGCTTGATAGCGATGGGGTAGTGCCATATCCCTATCAAGTTAAAGTTTTGATTTCCCCGCAATGATAAAAATTGTGAATATTTATATGAAAGATTAGAGCTCTCCTTCTTGTAGGAGGGCTCTAATCTTTGTTTAAAAACTATAGCATATACATGGGCAGACTCAATATGTGAACTTTGTCCGGATTCAATTTAGAATATAAAAAAGGAGAACTTGCGTTAGAATACAAGCTCTCTTTAAAAGAAATAACGTAATTGAGATACTTATATATTAACAATTTTTTCTTCTAATTCCATATTTCTTATGTTGAGAAATAAATGATAAGGGGCTTAATAAAACTAAAATGAATTATTGACATAATATTTCGACGATAATATAATAAATCTCGAATTCAAGATAACTTGTAAAGGATTGGTAATTATGAGTGTGATTAATGATGAGAGCTTATCTTTAAAGTTATTTGTTACATTATCAAGGGCAGCACAGGCAATTACTAAGCGTATTGAAGAGGATATAAAAAGTTATGGACTTAATCCAACTGAATTTGCAGTGCTTGAGCTACTATATAGTAAAGGCGATCAGCCTATACAAAAAATTGGAGGGAAAATATTACTTGCAAGTAGTAGTATCACGTATGTAGTGGATAAGTTGGAAAAGAAGAGGTTCTTAATACGAAAACCATGTCCAAAAGACCGCCGTGTCACGTATGCGTCAATTACTTCAGATGGTATTCAGTTAATGGATAGTATTTTTCCTCAGCATAAAGAGGCGATTCGGCATATATTTGGTGGTTTGGACTATATTGAGAAAAAAATGATAATCGAAAAGTTGAAAAAATTAGGGTATTATGCACTCGAACTATAAATTTTTAGAAATATATCTCGAATTAGTAATGTCCTAATTAAATCTAATTTAAATAAATAGGAGGAAAAATTAATAAATGGTAGTAAATTTATTATAATACAAAATGAATAAACCATGTAATTTCAATTGGTATAGCATGAAATAAAGTTGTTATGTTAACGTATACATATCGTCCTTTAAATTATAAATCTTTCATAAAGCGGAGAGTGGGTATCAAGAATGGAATTACGTCATTTAGAGTATTTTATTCAAGTTTGTAATAATAATAGTTTCACTAAAGCTGCGGAAGTTCTAGGTATTTCACAGCCGACTTTAAGTCAACAAATCCGTGTTTTAGAAGGGGAACTTGATACACCCTTGTTTCATCGAGTTGGAAGAGGTATCAAAATGACAGAAGCGGGTAAGCTGCTATTTGATAAAGGAAAATTTATCATGCAACAATTTGATGACGTGTATAATGAAATTTTTGAATTAAAGGGTGTAAAAAGAGGTGTGATTACTATAGGAGGTTTATTAGAGGATCTCACTTATTTAACACCTTATATTATGAAGTTTCAACAACATTATCCCAACATTGTAGTAAAGATTATAGAATCCGAAGTTGCTGTAAATCAAATCGTTGACAAAAATATTGATTTCGGGATTACACGTAGTGCTCAAATTCCAGACATATTAACAAGCACCCTTTTGTATAGTGAAGAGCTCGTCCTTGTAATTCCAAAAAATCATCCTTTGAATGAAAAATCATTTGTTTCTTTTCGAGAATTAGTAGGGCTGAGTAGAATAATGGTTTCATGTAGTTGTCGTGAATCTATTAAGATATATTGTGAGAGTTTAGGGTTATCTTTATCTGAAGCAAATATAGAAACAAAATCTTCTATTTCTCTATTGAGCCTTGTATACAATGGACATGGGGTTGCCATAATACCTCTTTCACTGGTTAACTTTGTTAATAATGATACTTTGAGCATAGTTCGTATTACTGATCCAACACCAAGCCAAGATATTAATCTTATTCACTTTGATGATAAATTTTTAAGTTTTGCAGCACGTATCTTTATGCAGAAGTTAAATGATTCGCAAAAAGTATCAGTGTAATAGAAATAATAATGATTCTAGTGTAACAATTGAAAAATTAAGATCTATATTAAAGTCAAAGGGCAGTGGATTTATATGTGTGGTGTAGTCGATCAAGAGGGGGATACCATTGACTTTTAATTAAGGAAAAAAGGACAGACTTTGCAAGGAGAGAAGGCTATCAAAAACAAGTTAAGTTAATCAATCAATTCTTCGGTCTTATCGCATAGTAACACATTCCATGTAGGGATATACAATGCTATTTCGAATCTACATACCCTTATTGCAGAAAGAAAACCACCGGCATTATACCGGTGGTTTTGACTTAGAAAGCAAAGCAAGTACAACCGATACCCCATGTAGTTCCATCTTTTCCTATTACGGTATGAGTGTGTTGATGGAGAGGGTTACTGCAACTATGTAACTTGTTATCATGGGAATCGTGGGAAAGTATAGTGTTGGCTAGGTTAGCACCACCATAACCATAAACGCCCGTCGGTGACCAATCAGGTGATGCTGGCGGCAATTCAGGTGATAAATTTTTAAATTCATCATTTCCATAAACAACCTGCCCACCCATAATGGTGAGTAATGATTCAAGGTTTTTGATTTCTTCTTCTGGCACAGTAAAGTAGTCAGCAGACAATACAGCAAGATCAGCAAACTGACCTACTGCCAGGGTTCCCTTTTTACCTTCATCATCAGAGAACCACGCACTTCCTTTTGAATATAATTCCAGGGCTACTTTTCTATCAAGTGTATTTTTTTCATCGTATATGGAAAGCCCACCAATGGTTTTTCCGGCAACCATCCAGTAAAGGGCAACCCAAGGGTTATAGCTGGAAACCCTAGTTGCATCACTACCGGCGCCAACAGGTATACCAAGGTCTAACATACGATAAATCGGAGGAGTACGCTTTGCAGCTTCCTTTCCGTATAAATCAACAAAGTATTCACCTTGAAAAGCCATGCGGTCTTGGATGGCAATACCGCCATTTAAAGCCTTAACACGTTCCATACTACGATCTGAGATTGTTTCTGCATGGTCAAACCACCATCGTAGACCATTAAAAGGAATTTCACTGTTAACTTCCTCAAATACATTTAAGAAACGTGTGATTGACTCATCATAAGTTGCATGTAAACGGAAGGGCCAACGGTTTTCCACCAATAGAGAAATTACTTTCTTTAAGTCAGCTTCCATCATCGTAGCTAGTTCAGGCCGTGGCATTTGAAATTTTTCAAAATCGGCTGCTGAGAATACTAACATCTCTCCGGCACCATTCATTTTATACTTATCACTTCCTTGACCTGGAGAAACAATTTTTGCCCATGAAGCAAAGTCTTCATATTCATGATTTGGATTTTGCGTAAATAGATTATAAGCAATACGCAAAGTTAATTGTTCCTTCTCGGCTAAATGTTCAACAACTTTGTAATCATCCGGATAATTTTGGAATCCACCACCTGCGTCAATAGCACTTGTAATACCTAATCTATTTAATTCGCGCATAAAATGGCGAGTTGAGTTAATCTGGTCGTCAAAATTAAGTACTGGTGCTTTACCCAAACTTGAATAAAGAATAGAAGCGTTAGGATTCGCAATTAAAAGGCCTGTTGGATTACCTCGTTTATCCCGCTCAATTAAGCAGCCTGGAGGGTCTGGTGTATCTTTCGTATATCCCAGTGCATGCAGCCCTGCACGATTTACAAGTGCTCTATCGTAAAGATGTAGCACAAAGACAGGAGTGTGTTCAGAAACGGCATTAATTTCTTCCAAAGTTGGCAACCGTCTCTCTTTAAATTGAAATTCAGACCAACCTCCAACTACTCTTACCCACTGAGGAGCAGGTGTACGCCTTGCCTGTTCTTTGAGCATTTCTAGAGCAATAAAAAGTGATGGCACGCCTTCCCAACGTAATTCCATATTATAATGTAGACCACCACGAATAACGTGTATATGAGAGTCATTCAGGCCTGGAATAGCTCTCTTTCTTTTAAGGTCTATTTTCTTTGTTTTTTCCGTGGCACTATTAAGAAGCTCATCTCCACCTACTGCAGTGACTAAACCATCAGTTATGGCGATAGCAGATACCTCAGGTTGAGAAGGGTCAAGGGTAGTAATTTTTCCGTTATATAAGATCATATCCGGTAAAGTCATGTTCACACCTCGTCTACTTTCTATTATTTTGTAACCATGGATGAAATAATTTACCGAAAATCGGCATGACTACCCATGATAGCAAGGACACTATACATACAGAAACAAAAAAAGCTGACATAATAGGATTCATATGTTTTATAATAGGTCCTATCAATTTAGGAACTAACATGCTAAGAGGCCATACACCCAAAAGGGTAACGATAGACATTTTCCATTTTGGCGGTGGAACTGGCGTTTTCGGAGTAACAAACCAATAAGCCAAACTGCTTTCAGTTTTGTAAGTTGGATTAGTGGCTTGAAATTGCTCGGCCGTTTTTAACAAATCCCGGCGAACATCTGATTCTTGCCAAGCACGTAGATGCTCATACGTATCAAAGCGAAAAATAACAGTATACTCTCTGGATTCGTTACTTGGGACTATTAGATTTACACCTAAATGTCCTGGGAATTTAGTAGCCGCAGCCTCAATTTCATGTCTCCATGTTTCAAACTGTTTTTCTTTACCCTGTTGAATTTCCCATGTAACAATCGTTGTTACTGGATTAGCAGCATCCATTGTGTTCTCTGTATGAGTCTCTTCGACAGCTACTCCTTCTAGTTTCATATTTTTCTGCTTGGAAGCGCGCCGTGAACCATAGTATATGCGTATTCTACACCTTGACCATAAGCGCCAGTGTGTTCTTTTACAATCTCCATTACAGCATCATAAGTGTCTTTGTGTGCCCAATCACGTTGGTATTCAAGTAAAACTTGAATTGCTGTCACTGGAATTGCACCAGCTTGTTCTACACGACGCATAGCAGCGTTATGTGCTGTCAAACTAGTACCACCTGAAGCATCATCAACTGCATACACCTCATAGCCAGCTTTAATTGCTTCAAGCACAGGGAATGCAAGGCAAACTTCAGTCCAAAGTGCTGCAAATATTAATTTCTTTCTACCTGTTGCTTTAACTGCTTCAACAAATTTTGGATCTTCCCAAGAATTCATTGAACTGCGTTCTATAATTTCATGGTTTGGGAATATGTCAAGAATTTGCGGCCAAAAATAACCAGAAAAGCTGCGTGTTTCAACTGTAGTAAGAATAGTAGGTACGTTAAAAGTTTTTGCTGATTTAGCAAGCAGCATAACGTTATTAATCAATGTTTGTCTATCAATACTTGCAACTCCAAAAGTCATTTGAGGCTGAAAATCAATCAAAATTAAGGCACTGTTCTCCGGATTTAACAATTCTAAATTACTCATAATAAAACGCTCCTTTTTTAATTGTTTAAAATCAATATTATTGAAAATAATGTTTTTTCTGTTAATTAAAAAGAGAGTGCTGATTTAATCAGCACTAAATGTATACTATCCATTTTTTAAAAAGTGATTTAAAGCTATTTCCTTGAAATACATTTATGCATTTTGTTTACTAAGATCTCGCTGTGCGCCCATATAGCTTCCAATTATATTTTGATAGCCTGGAAGATTGCTAGCAAGCAAATTGCCAAAACCTTCGACATCGTTGCGCCAATCGCGTTGTAATTCGCAAGCTACGCTAAACCAGTTCATAAGTTGCACACCACTATGTGCCATACGAGTATTTGCAGCATCTGCAACTTGTTTATTGAAAGTACCTGAAGCATCAGTAACAGCAAATACTTCATATCCAGCTTTTATAGCGGAAAGTGCAGGGAAAGCAACACAAACGTCCGTAACTACGCCGGCGATGATAATTTGCTTTTTTCCAGTTTCTTCGATTGCTTTTACAAAATCATCATTATCCCATGCGTTAATTTGTCCAGGTCGAGCTATTTTTGGTGCATGAGGAAAGAGATCAACCAATTCTTGCATTAAAGGTCCGTTAGGTCCGTTTTCAAAACTTGTTGTTAAAATAACTGGTAAATCAAAAAACTTAGCAGTATGAGCAAGAGCTAAAACATTGTTCTTGAATTCATCAACACCATAGTCACGTACTAGTCCGGACATAAGACCAGTTTGATGATCTACTAAAAGCACGACAGCATCATCTTTGTTAATACGAGAATAGAGATCAGTCATTATGTATTCCTCCTAAAAATTAAGTAATCGAAGAAAGTTTAAATAGTCGAATACTATCATAAGTTTCTTCGTTTATAACTAAGCTGACCAATAATATTGGTTATAGCAGCATTCACAGAACATGAAGTGCTATACAAATTTATAGTATTTGAAAACTGATTCATTAATCAATTCTAAATTATCTATAATTTGTATAGGTCGTAACTATAGTTGTTTTCACTATAAAATAGATTGGTTTTACCTATACATCCTATAGATAGAACAATATTGATAGTCACCTATTTTTGTTATTACAATTGAATATGAGTAATGTTCAGTAATTATTTTATGATGAAAAAGGTATTAGAGGGGGGATTGTTCCAAACGGAGAAAAAATGCATTGGAACAATAGAGTTTCATACTTAGAGTTCACAACATAAACGTGCATGAATAGCTTATGAGATTCATCCGAATTATTGAAGAAAAGGATACATATTAAAGGAGGTAGGAGAATGGCAAAAATTACTGTAGGAACCGAAAATCAAGCACCAATTGAGATATATTATGAGGATCATGGTATAGGAAAACCAGTTGTACTCATTCATGGTTGGCCGTTAAGTGGTCGATCTTGGGAATATCAAGTTCCCGCTCTTGTTGAGGCTGGATACAGAGTTATAACATATGATCGTCGAGGCTTTGGAAAATCATCTCAGCCGTGGGAAGGGTATGAATATGATACCTTTACTTCTGATTTACATCAACTATTAGAACATTTAGAGCTTCAAAATGTCACACTTGTTGGTTTTTCTATGGGGGGAGGCGAAGTAGCCCGGTATATTGGGAAATATGGAACCCATAGAATAGAGAAGGCTGTATTTGCCGGAGCTGTACCACCATTCCTTTACAAGTCAGCAGATCATCCTGAGGGTGTATTAGATGATGTAGCAATTCAAGGATTTGAAAATGGAGTGAAAAGTGATCGCATAGCATTCCTTGATGAGTTTACGAAAGGTTTTTTTGCTGCTGGAGATCGAACTGACTTAGTTAGTGAACCATTTCGACTTTACAATAGGGATATCGCTGCGGGTGCATCACCTAAAGGAACATTAGATTGTATCGCTGCTTTCAGCAAAACAGACTTCAGAAGCGATTTAGCCAAGATTAATATACCTACCCTTGTCATTCATGGTGATTCAGATGCAACTGTACCATATGAATATAGTGGGAAATTAACACATGAAGCAATTCCTAATTCTAAAGTAGCATTAATAAAGGGTGGTCCACATGGGCTCAATGCAACGCATGCTAAAGAATTTAATGAAGCACTCCTATCATTTTTAAAGGACTGATTACAACTATATAATTGTTAATTGAGACATTATAAATAAGTTAAAATAAAGCTTTATAAAAGATGCTCTTGGATAAATCCAGGAGCATCTTTTTAAATATTGATATTGAGATGTTAGGTTAATAAATCGCCATTAGTTTTGGATTGAATATTCTTCTTAACAGCTAAAATGTATTGATTAGAGTTTTTTAGATTTCTTAGAAGTATTGTTATATTACTATCAAGATAATATTTCTTCCTCAAAACAAAGAAATATACATTTTTTTGAGGAAAAAATATCTTGTCAGAAAACAATAAAATCTTATTAATTTTTATAATTGGTAGAATTTTTATGGAAATAATTCTCTTAATATATTAAAATAACATCGTATTATGTCAGATTTTAATTAGGGGAGAGAAATTTTATGTTGAAAAAAATCATTCCAGTTGCTTTAGCATTAAGTACAGTTACTTTTACTAGTGTATTTGCTGCGCCTTCAATCCAAGCGAGTACAGAACCAAACCGCTACATAGATGTGCAAATGCTCGGTATTAACGATTTTCATGGGCAACTAGACACTGTAAAAAAAATTAACAATAAAGATGCAGGGGGAATTGAGTACTTAGGGGCTTATTTACGTGATCGTGAAAAACAAAATCCGAATACATTAAAGGTACATGCTGGCGATGTTGTTGGAGCAAGTACTCCTGTTTCAGCATTATTACAAGACGAACCTACGATTGAATTTCTAAATGATTTGAAATTCGATGTTGGAACTATAGGAAATCATGAATTTGATGAAGGTGTTGCGGAAATGAACCGCCTTATTTATGGTGGATATCATGAGAAAACAGGGAATTTTAAAGGAGCAAAATTCCCATATGTTGCTGCAAATTTCTATAATAAATCCACCGGTCGTTTATTTTTACCACCATTCACTATAAAAAAGGTACAAGGAGTTCCTGTTGGATTTATCGGAGTTGTAACAACGGATGTTCCTAACCTTGTTATGCCTACTATGCTAAAGAATGTGGAAATTACAGATGAAGTTGAAGCTATTAACAAATCCGTAAAGCAATTAAAAAAACTAGGCGTTAAATCTATCGTTGTTCTTGCACATAACGGAGGTACAACAGATGGGAACGGCGTAACGAATGGTGATATCGTCCGATTAGCAAATGAGACTGATCCAGAAGTCGATGTTATTTTTGGTGGGCATAGCCACACGTATGTAAATGGAACTGTTAATAATAAACTTGTCGTACAAGCAAATTCTTATGGTATGGCTTTTGCTGATGTTGATGTAAAGATTGACCGTAAGACACAAGATATTGTTGAGAAAAAAGCAGAAATTGTTACAACTTACCATGAAGGCATGGAGCCTGATAAAAAAATAAAGAAGAAGATGGAGAAATATCAAGCAAAAATCGCACCTCTTGTTAATGAAGTTGTAGGTAAGTCTATTGCTCCACTAGATCGCAAACTCAATACGGCTGGTGAATCTACTCTTGGAAATTTAGTTGCTGATGCCCAGCGTACAACAATGCAATCCCAAATTGCACTTATGAATCCTGGTGGTATTCGTAATGACTTAGATGCTGGTGATATTACATGGGGCGAGATATATGGTATTCAACCATTCGGAAATCAATTAATAAAAGTAAATTTAACAGGCCAAGACATTCGTGATATTTTAAATCAACAATGGCAAAAAGACATAACAAGAATGCTTCAAATTTCAGGGATCCAATACACTTGGGATGCGAACAAGCCTAATGGAGAAAAAGTAACAAGTATTCGCTTAACAAATGGAGAAGAAATTATTCCTTCGAAAACTTACAGCGTCGTTGCGAACGCATTTTTAGCTTCAGGTGGAGATGGATTTGTATCTTTTAAAAACGGTAAAGATGCTGAAACAGGACCAACTGATTTTGAAGCATTAGTAGATTATATAAAAAAATCAAAAGAACCAATTCAGTCTATTATTGATGGAAGAATTCAAAAAATAAATTAGGTTTTTATTAATCTCAAAAAAAAATAGATTACCTATACTTTTTATTGTACAGGTAATCTATTTTTTGTGGGTTTGAAATAAAGTCTTACTGTGGCCAATTAATAGTGACGGTGAATTTGGCCCCTATGGAACATTAAAATTGGATGATCCAAACAGTTATAACTACATTTTTGGACAGGTCAAAAAAGATCAATTTTTTATTGATTTACGTAAGGCGAACGGCGTGACAAAAACTTGGTTACACGAACAACATCCAATTTTCGCTGGAATAACTACCGAAGGGCCTGATATACCAAAAACTGTTGATATATCATTAGGTAAAGCGTTTGATATACTTGTTCAAATTCAAAAAGTGAGTCCATCTCAAGTACATCAATAAATTTAGAATAATATGCCTTAATGACAAATTTCATAGTGTTTCATATAACACAATGAAATTTGTTTTATATAGCAAGAAGAATAATCGCATTAGAAAAAATTAGCAGTTTAACCTGTTAAGAGTAAAACGAATCTTCAATATGTAAAGCGCAAAAACACTGAAGCGAAAAGCATCGGTGTTTTTTGCGCTTTCGGGCACAGATGCTACTTCAACCCTAGTGTACAAGTGATTTTGTATGTAAGGAATTTGTAAGGAATAGGTAAGAAAAAAGAGATTTTCATTGTGTAGGATAAAAATATAAGGAGTCGTGAAGGGGGGATAAGTACGGCCTATATATAACAATCAGTAACAAGAGTGTTTTGTGAAAATAATGAGTACAATGATTGCAAATGCATTGTTGCCTTTTCATCATTGGGAGAATGGATAGCTGTGTGGTTCGTATATGACACTGCTATCAACTATCTATACAATTTTAATAGAAGAGAGGAATTCTTTATGAAAACACGCAGTAAAATTACATGTGCAAGTCTAGCACTTTTAATAGCTGGAAGTTCCCTGTTATACATAACACCAACATCAATTGTAAAAGCAGAACCTACGCAAAATGTATCTAGTTCGTTACAAACAAGTACGAAAAGCGATCGTACTTCCGTTAAGAAAGCAATGCGAGATGAACTGCAACTTGGATACCCGGGAATACTCGCTCAAATTTCTAAGGGGGGTAAAACTTGGAGTTATAGTGCTGGGATAGCGGATTTGAGAACTAAGAAACCAATGAAAGCAGATTTTCGCTTTCGCATTGGCAGTGTGACGAAAACGTTCATTGCAACAGTTCTACTTCAATTATCTGGAGAGAACCGTTTGAATCTAGACGACTCAATTGAAAAATGGTTACCTGGTGTGATTCAAGGAAACGGATATGATGGTAACCAGATTACTATCCGGCAAATATTGAATCATACAAGTGGTATTGCTGACTATATAAATTCAAAAGACTTTGATATTACGGATATAAAAAAATCGTATACGGCTGAAGAATTTGTAAAGATGGGGATTTCACTTCCCCCAGACTTTGCCCCAGGAAAGGGTTGGTCTTATTCAAACACAGGATACGTATTACTGGGGATCCTTATTGAAAAAGTAACTGGCAACAGTTATGCCGAAGAGGTTGAAAATCGGATTATTGAACCGCTTGATTTGTCAAATACATTCCTACCTGGCAATTCAAGCGTGATTCCAGGGACTAAGCATGCCCGTGGCTATTTGCAACTAGACGGAGCGAGTGAGCTAAAAGACGTTACTTATATTAACCCAGGTAGCTCGGATGGAGATATGATTTCTACTGCTGACGACTTAAGCAAATTCTTCTCTTACTTACTAGGTGGCAAATTACTGAAGGAACAGCAGTTAAAACAAATGCTTACTACAGTTCCTACAAATAGAGAGGGAACCGGATATGGTCTTGGAATCCTTGAAATTAAGCTTCCGAACGGTGTCTCGGTATGGGGACACAGGGGGGCCGTTCCAGGGTTTTCCACTTTTGTTGGTGGAACACTTGGAGGTAAACATATACTCGCTATCAATTCGAACAGTTTAAACATTAATAACCCGGAATTTTTTAAAAACATTTTACTTGCTGAATTTAGCAAGTAGGAAAAACGGATAAATTTTGTCATTTGTAATTTCCATCGGAATGGATTACCGCTTGAAATGAGTATAGAGGGATTAAGTATCTAGAAACAATCAAGCCAATCATGAAGGATGGCTAAGTAAAAGGATTTGTTTATACATTGGCCAATTAAAAGAGCAACACATATAATGAGTGATTATGTATATAGTATTGCATTTGTGTTGGTATCGTCACGGATTGTAAATTTGTATAAGGTGCGAAGTCTAATTTAAGACTTCGCACTTTTGCTGTTTAACAGCTTTTATTACGAAGCTATTAACAATAGAAAAAGGAGAATGTAACTAGTTATGTGGATACTACTGTATGATTGGTGCAACAAATTGTGACTCTAACGTATTTGAAAGGTTTGATAAATTCACCGTTTATCGTCCTGACATTGATATTAAAAAGGCATTTAGTGGTACTGCAAGACATCTTGCTTTTGGATCAAGTATCTATAATTGTGTAGGAGCAGCATTTGCAAAATTAGAAATTGAAATAGATTCAACGATCAAAGATAATATTAGCGGAAAAAAATTGAGGGACATTAAAGATTTTGTGAAGAGGACTTCAAAAATGAAATAACATTGTAATAAGTTATATTTCTATTATTAATTGAAAGTTATTACCCTATAAATTCAGTCATTTATTATATAACTGAGTGCATAAAAAATGAACCGAACTCTATTAAATAACGTAAAAGCTAAAAGGTTTTCGCTTTGGGAACATCTCAAAATATTAAATTGATGGTAACTTTGTTGTAGCTCTTTAAACATACCTATATTAAAACCCAAATTTCTCAATTTAATGCTGAGAAATTTGGGTTTTAATATAGGAATCAATTTTTTAAAAAATTTTTAGAAATTTAAAGATAAAGTATTGTATACATGTAAGTATGATTAAAAATGAAAAGTTGTAAATGCTAAATTTAATTAAATATGCCTTACTCTCTTTAACATTGGCCTGAATGAATAGTTTATAGGAGATTACACTGGCTAAAGATGCGATAATTGTTCCAAGCCCTCCAATATTTACTCCTAGTAATAAAGCTTTCCAATCAGAAGTAAAGTTTGATAGAAGAATTGAAGTAGGAAAATTGCTAATCAATTGACTCAAAAATATGGAACTAAAGAAGACTGAAGTATCTCCTCTTAAATTAGCGCGAGCAAATGTCCCCAGTGCATCGGAATGGGAAATGTTTCCGATAAAAATAAAAAAACAGACAAAGGTTATTAGAAGAAAGTAATCGATCTTAAATAGTAAGTTTCTATCTAACGTAAATGCTGCTATCAGTGTGACTATTAGCGCGATGTAATAATTAATAACACCAAAAATAGATGCAATGATAGTAATAAGTATCAAAATCCAGACGGTAGCTTTTTTTCGATTTTTCACGGTAATAACAGGTAGTTCTATTTTCAAATCTGTTTTTTGAAGTTTTTGAGTAAATATAAATAATAAACTAATTCCAAGTACAGCTAAAAGCAGAATTGAACCTAAAAATGGGATGAGCTTAATTCCATAGTAAGAATATAGGTATAAATTTTGTGGGTTTCCCATAGGCATCAAGCTACTACCGATGTTTGCTGCAATTGTCTGCAGGATGATTGTATCCATCATGTTCATTTGTGTTTTTTTACTAATGACAAGTGTTATTGGTACAAAAGTGAGGAGAGCAACATCATTTGTTACAAACATGGAGCAAATAAAGCATAACAAAATTAGAATAATAGATATTGACCTGCTGTTATTGCATTTATTTAAAATCGCAACGGCAAGTTTGTCTAATATCTTTAGCTGTTCCAAGGCCTTAATGGCTACCATCAGATTAAATAAGCTAATTAACACTTCAAAGTTAATATATTCGATCTTTGGCGAATGTATTAAGCAGCTTACAATTGCTAGTATCAGTGAAATGGTAAGCACTAAATCCTTTTTTAAAAATTCGAATTTCATAAGGAGTCTTTTTTTATTTTGAACGAATACTATTTCTTTCACAATACACCACCTGTAATCTATGTTAGTAAATATACGTTTTTTGGGATAACTCGATATTGCTAGAAAAGAGGATGTCATAAGGTCCTAAATAAGAGTTTTGTAATGTTTCATCCCTTCAACAAAATCTTTTTTTCTTAGTGTCTTTCATGTTGTAAATATGTGCAATATAGACGAATCCAACTAGGGGGATTAATTGAGAAAACAAATGTTTTTTGTATGATAACATAAATAAATTAAATGTTTTATTTTTTTAATATTCTTATAATATTCCATTGATTCTTGATTTCAAATACTTTATGTGAACTTCTAAAAGAGAAAAAATATGCATGTTTTTATGAAGAAAATAGAGGCTTGTCAGAGGTTAGGTAGAACAGCATCCGCGACGTTTGGATACTGTATAAAATTCACAAAATCTCACTGTTTTTTTAGATGAAAAATCTTAAAATATTTTTTTGTTTTTATAAAAATCTGTACTTTTTCGTAACATTCTGTACTTTTAATTATAAATTAAAGGCAAGCTTCTCTTAGTTGAAGATTGAAAGCGCTTCATAGTTTTTCTATAAATTTTTTATCTAGCCTATTTTTGAGATTAGTAGTGAGAAAGGAGATATTTCCATGTTCTTGAGAAAATTAACAAATAACCAGTTAATCACTATTGATTTTATGATTTAAATCACCGGTAAACGAAACAAACATAATAGTACAACAATGTTAGTGGATAAAAATATTAGTTTGCAGAAAGGGGTAGAGCATCCGTTTGTATAAGCGTTAAGTACTTCAAAATTTCAGTTTTACGGTTACATGTTGTGCTGTTTGCTTAAACAGGCCAATCCGATTAATATAGAAAATTTTTATCCTTGTTGTATTTGAATATGAAAGAGGTATTTATACCAGGAAATATAGGTGATTTTATATAAATTATAATATATAAATTTTGGCGTGGAGTGATGATATGGAAAGGTTTTTTGTAGAGTTAGTCGGATCAACAAATGATTTTTTATGGTCTAAATTGTTAATTATTATGCTTGTTATTTGCGGAATTTATTTTACATTTAAATTGAATTTTGTACAGTTTCGAATGTTAAAAGAGATGGTCCGTGTATTAATGGAGGGGAAAAGTGGTTCTAAAGATCAAATCTCTCCTTTTCAAGCGTTTTGTATTGGTATGGCAGCCCGCGTTGGGACAGGGAATATTACAGGAATTGCGATTGCAATTGCATTAGGTGGTCCTGGAGCTGTATTTTGGATGTGGATTATTTCTATTATTAGCTCGGCATCTAGTTTTGTCGAAAGCACATTAGCACAGATATATAAAGTAAAAGATAAAACTGGTTTCCGCGGTGGTCCATCCTATTATATGGAAAAAGGGTTGAATAAACGTTGGATGGGAGTATTATTCTCTATTTTAATCACAATTACTTTTGGACTTGTATTCAATTCAGTACAATCAAATACAGTTACAATTGCTTTTCAAAACTCATTTGGTACAGATCGTCTAACAGTTGGGATAATCATGGCCATTGCTTTCGCTGCGATTATTTTTGGTGGTGTACAACGTATTGCAAAAATGGCTGAATACAAGGTGGTATTTTTAGCGGTATTATACATTGGAGTTGCATTATTTGTTGTAGTTACCAACATATCAAAAATGCCGGAAGTTCTTTCTCTTATTGTTCAAAACGCATTTGGTTTTAAACAAATAGCAGGCGGTTCAATTGGTGCAGCACTTATGAATGGAGTTAAACGCGGTTTATTCTCAAATGAAGCTGGTATGGGAAGTGCACCAAACGTTGCTGCAACAGCAACAACAAGTCATCCGGTGAAACAAGGACTGATTCAAGCATTTGGTGTATTAACGGATACACTAATCATTTGTACTAGCACCGCCTTTATTATTTTGCTGTCTGATGCATATAAACAACCGGGGTTAAATGGTATTGCACTTACACAAGCAGCATTAAGTGAACACATAGGCCCTTGGGCATCGGGTTGTCTTGCTATCTTTGTTTTTTTATTTGGATTTGGTGCGTTAATTGGCAACTATTATTATGGTGAAACAAACATTCGCTTCTTACATACAAGTAAAGTGTGGTTAATGATATACAGAATAAGTGTGTTGGCTATGATTGTATTTGGTTCTGTTGCAAAGATTCAAATTGTATGGGATTTAGCGGACTTATTTATGGGCTTTATGGTTATTATTAATTTAATTGCTATTACCTTACTTTCAAAAGTAGCATTTGCGGCGTTACAAGATTATATAAACCAGAAAAAAGCTGGTAAAGATCCTATTTTTTATAAAGAAAACATTAAAGGACTTGAAAATATTGAATGTTGGGATAGTTATGAGAAAACTTCAAAAAAGAAAAGTGTGTAATAAGAAGGATATTCAGACTGCAATATGTCTGAATATTTTTCTTGGTTCTAGTGCAAATATTATTGATTATAGTAAAGAAAAAATCATTCTATATAAAGTTAATAGTACGGGGGAATATTATTAAATGATAAAGGATTCTAGCGTTCAAGTTGAGGGGCAAGAAAAAGTTTGCTTAGATCAATGGGTAGCTCATTATCGAGCGTATGCAGCTAAGGGACGAAGCGCCAGTTATATTCCCGCTCTGGGGGAAATAAATGTATCGCAGTTAGGTATTTGTATAGTAAAGCCAGATGGAACAATGATAAAATCAGGAGATTGGGAGATACCTTTCACATTACAAAGTATATCAAAAGTAATCGGTTTTATAGCCGCTTGTTTAAGTCGCGGTATTTCTTATGTATTAGAACGAGTTGACGTAGAGCCAACTGGAGATGCCTTTAATTCAATTATTCGTTTAGAGATACATAAACCAGGAAAACCTTTTAATCCTATGATCAATGCTGGAGCGATTACGATAGCTTCACTTTTGCCAGGGACATCGGTGCAAGAAAAATTAGAATCTCTATACGTATTAATTGAAAAAATGATAGAGAAGCGTCCCGCTATTAATGAAATAGTATTTCAATCAGAATGGGAAACGGCTCATCGTAATAGAGCATTAGCATACTATTTAAAGGAGAATGGTTTTCTAGAATCAGATGTGGAGGAGACACTAGAGGTTTACTTAAAACAATGTTCGATTGAAATAAATACAGAAGATATTGCCTTAATAGGGCTTATACTAGCACATGATGGATATCATCCTATTCGCAAAGAACAAGTGCTCCCTAAAGAAGTAGCTAGGTTAACAAAAGCTTTAATGCTTACTTGTGGAATGTACAACGCTTCTGGAAAATTTGCTGCTTTCATTGGATTACCAGCTAAGAGTGGGGTATCCGGCGGAATTATGACACTTGTTCCCTCAAAATCTAGGAAGGATTTATCGTTTCAAGATGGATGTGGTATTGGTATTTACGGACCAGCCATTGATGAGTATGGGAATAGTTTACCAGGAATTATGTTGTTAGAACATATTGCAAAAGAATGGGATTTAAGTATATTTTAAAAAGGAGCACAGATATTTTGGTGTTAGAGCGAGTCCAAAAGTGTTCAGACCTTATATTGTGTCTGAACATTTTTGAGTTATAAAGTATCTTTCTAAAGTAGAAGAGTGTAATGAATACTCACAATCTATAATGCTTTCGTTTATAACTTATTTATCAGTTTTTGAAAAAAATAGAGTAAGTATTGTATTAATGCAAATAGGTTTGTATACTGACTGTTAGGCGAAAGTGAGAAGTGATTATTTTGAATCTTAGTAATTTAGTAAAAAAAGACATCTATATTCTCGTTTTAATGATACTTACAGTACCCTTAGTAGGTGAAATAAAGTCATTTCCCTTAAATGAAACATTTAGAATGAGCTTTGGTGCACCAACATTTTTCTTTTTTTTGTTATTGTTTCGACGAGTTCCAGCATTTTTACCGGGTTTTTTAACAGCGATAGTCGTGGTAGTATTTCGTATCTCAATGGATGTCATTATAAAGGAAAATATGGATTGGCTAGCCGCTTTTCATACTCACTATCCTAGTTTTTTCTTTTATTTTACTTATTCGTATCTCTTTCATTTAGCAAAAATCAAACGTTTTTATCATCAACCACTAATGATTGGTTTTATTGGTTGCATGATTGAAATACTGTCAGACTGTGTGGAATTAATGATTCAATATTTCGTATTAAAAACATCGATCACATCCGAGGCAATAAATGAGATCATTGTTATCGCATGTTCCCATAGTTTTATAGTTCTAAGCTTTTTCAATATGATGAAATTGTATGAAGCACAATCAAGGGAGCGACATATAAAGAAACAAAATGAACATATGCTCATGCTCATCTCTAATTTATATGAAGATGCTGTTCATTTAAAAAAAACATTACAAGATGCTGAGAATATAACAAAAAAATCCTATGATTTATATAAAATTTTAGACTCTTTTGAGCATAAACAGATGGATTTTCAGTTTGAGGATTTAAGGCAACAGGCATTACAAATTGCTGGTGAGGTCCATGACGTTAAAAAGGATAACCAACGTATTTTTGCGGGACTTTCAAAACTAATTTCTGATGAAAGTTTTACAGATTATATGTCTGTACATGAACTAGTAAATATCATTATACGGGCAAATACGAAATATGCACAGTTGTTAGAGAAAGATATCCAATTTGTGTATAAAATTGATGGTGTGCATCCTCATTATCATATTTATACAATCTTATCTATTATAAATAATATCGTTACAAACGCTGTAGAAGCTATCCAAGGTATGGGAACCATCACAATTGACATTAATAAAGACCACCATTTTGTTGAATTTCAAATAGGCGATAATGGTCCTGGTATTTCTTCAAAATATAAAGATTCAATTTTTGAGCCTGGGTTTACTTCTAAATATGATGATTTAGGCAATCCATCGACAGGTATCGGATTATCGTATGTTAAAGAAATGGTCGCACAACTTGAAGGTGATGTTACGCTTGGGGACAGAACCGAAGGAAAAGGATCAATTTTTATAATTAGATTAGGGATTGATCATATAATTTCGAAAGGGTGATTCTATGTATTTTTATATAGTAGATGATGAAAAAGCGGTTCGCTCAATGTTGGCTCAAATTATCGAGGATGAAGATCTTGGGGAGGTTATAGGAGAAGCTGAGGATGGTTTATCTTTAGAGCAACAAATGGTAATCCTTAAAAATATAGACATTTTATTTATCGATTTGTTAATGCCGAATCAAGATGGAATAAAAACAATTCGTCAAATAAAGCCTTCGTTTAAAGGGAAAATCATCATGGTCTCTCAAGTAGAATCAAAAGAATTAATTGCTGAAGCTTATTCGCTTGGTGTTGAATACTATATTATTAAGCCAATTAACCGGATTGAAGTATTAACAGTTGTTCGGAAAGTCATTGAACGAATTCGTTTGGAAAAATCAATAAAAAACATTCAAGAATCGCTTAATATGGTACTAAAATTGGATAGTAATTCAAGTGTGCAAGAAAAATACCGTAATGAAAAACATTTAAATACTTTCAATCATTTTCAAAATTCCATTCATTTTCTTTTGTCTGAATTAGGAATAGCCAGTGAAAGTGGAAGTAAAGATTTAATGGATATGCTAGATTATTTATATAAATATGAACAAGATAACACGTTGGAACAAGGCTTTCCCTCACTAAAAGAGATTTTTATGAATTTGGCTCAAAAAAAACTTGGGGATTCAGCTGAAGATGCCGAATTAAAAAGGTTCATAGAAGCTTCCAAACAACGGATTCGGAGAGCTATTTATCAATCATTAAACCATTTAGCATCCCTTGGACTTACTGATTTTTTAAACCCGAAGTTCGAAAATTATGCTTCTAGATTTTTTGATTTTACTACCGTAAGGAGAAAGATGACAGAATTGAATAATGAACCAACATTACCTGCTCGTATTGATACGAAAAAATTTATTCAAGTTCTTTATTTTGAAGCAAAACGAATACACCTGGAGTTAAGATGATAAACTCTTGCTAATTATTATTTTCAATTGCTAGATTGATAATTGTTTTCATGTTATTTGTTTTATATAGTTTTTCTAAGAGAGTATTTTCCTTTATTTCATATTGATTTTAAAATCAGAAAATTCCGTATCGATTTGGTAGAAGTGTATGAACTTAGAACAAAAGAATATGTATTTTTTATTTTTTTAAACATTAATATTCATTAAAAAAAACGAGTATTTTCACAATAAAATATAAATACATAGTAAGTTGAATTTAAAAAAAGATGCTATCTTCTAGCATCTTTTTTTCTTTAAGAGGAAATATCATTGATCCTTATATTATTTGAAATTCAAATGCGGGCATATAAATAACGGAAAAGGAGATAATATTTAACAAATTATAATTGGAAATGGTATTTAGGTCAGAAATGTTTTTATACTAATTAGGTTATTGGTACTAAATAAGCATAATGTCTCGCTTTTCTGCTCTTTAATCTTATCGTTATTTTTTATTAAGTACATATCGTTTTTTAGAAATCTCAATCCTAGCAGAGTATATAAATTGGGTGATAAAAATGTGGAACATAATTACTTCTTATCTTCCAGATTGGAAAGTCTTTGTACAAGCTTTTATCTTGTTTTTAATTCCGTATACTATCTCAAGAGTTTTTCATTGGGTTCGTATGTCAGAGAAAGAGTGGGAAGAATGAGTTGGTGGAAGTCAAGAGACAAACAAGTGAAAAAAAATAATATTCAAAGTAAAACGAAACAAGAGCATAAACCTTCTCAAAATGCAATCGTTCATTTCACAAATGATTTTGCCTCTAACTTAGAACTCATAAAGCAACAAATCGGACATAATTCTGATGTTCGCTTTCGGAAGTTTAATATTGGACGCACAGATATTCAGGCTGGGATCGTTTTTGTTGATGGCCTATCAGATAAAGAGATAATTGACAAACATATTATGAAATTACTAATGGATGATTTTTCTGATGAATATAAAAATGAAACTTCTTATGTGGAGGGGACTGTTTCAAAAGAATATATTAAAAATAAAGTTCTTACAATTAGTGAAGTAGCAGAAGTCCATTACATAAAAGATTTAATACCCAAAGTATTGATAGGTTCAACAGCTCTTTTAATTGATGGTTTAGCAGATGTGTTTATTCTTGGTACAACAAAAGCAAATAAACGAAACATTGAAGAACCAGTATCGGAGGCATTAGTCAGAGGGCCACGGGTCGGTTTTACTGAAGTATTAAGTGATAATACCTCACTTTTGCGACGATATTGTGCGGATGAGAGCTTATCATTAGTAAAGCTACCAGTAGGAGAACGTGCAAAGAAAGAGTTAGTTGTCGCATTTATTAGAGATCTTGCTAGTACAGAATTGGTGGATGAAGTAAAAAACAGAATTCAGAAAATTGACATAGACAGTGTACTCGAATCTGGTTATATAGAGCAACTCATTGAAGATAATTATCTAAGTCCTTTTCCACAGATTCAAAATACAGAACGACCTGATCGTGTTATTAGTGCTTTAATGGAAGGTCGAGTAGCTATTTTGTTAGATGGAACACCATTTGTTTTAATTGCTCCAGTTACATTTAGTATGCTGCTGCAATCACCAGAAGATTATTATGAAAGGTGGCTTCCTGGTACGCTTCTCCGCTTATTACGCTTCATGACAGCTTTTGTTTCATTATTTGCTCCAGCACTGTATATTTCTTTTATTTCATTTCATCCAGGATTAATTCCCACTAAGCTCGCTATTTCTATTATCGGATCGCGAGAAGGAGTTCCTTTTCCCGCTTTAATAGAAGCGTTAATTATGGAAGTAGCTATCGAAGTTTTGCGAGAAGCAGGTTTACGTCTGCCTAAACCGATTGGACCTGCAATGGGAATTGTGGGCGGTTTAATAATTGGTCAAGCTGCTGTAGAAGCAGGAATTGTTAGTCCAATAATGGTTATCGTTGTTGCGGTAACAGCTATTTCTTCTTTTACTATTCCACAATATAGTGTAGGAATTACGTTACGCATTCTTCGTTTTGTAGCTATGTTTTGTGCTGCGATATTTGGTTTGTATGGAGTTATTCTCTTCTTTCTTTTACTTTGCAGTCATTTAGTGAAACTGAAAAGTTTTGGCGTTCCTTATACCAGTCCTGCTGTTCCATATCGATTCAGTGACTGGAAAGATTTTATGGTTCGCATGCCATTAAAAATAATGAGACGTCGACCAAAAATAATGCATACCAAAAAAAATATCCGCAAAAGGTAGCTGATGACGAAAGGAAGTGGCCTTCAGTGATTACTAAACTTAAAGACCGAATAACAACTTCACAGGCAGTTGTTATTATTGTAAATTACATACTTGGGACAGGAATTCTCACTCTGCCTAGAGCATCTGTGGAAAAAGTGAAAACACCAGATGTATGGATAAGTGTGATATTAGGTGGAATACTGGCAATGGTTTCAGGAGTAATTATGGTCAAATTAAGTCAGCAGTTTCCAGAAAAAACATTTTACCAATACAGTCAAGATATTGTAGGGAAATGGATAGGCAGGTTGCTTAGTTTTCTTATTATAGGGTATTTTCTTACAACTTCAGCATTTCAAATTCGTTCAATGGCAGAAGTAATAAGCTTTTTTTTGCTCGAAGGAACCCCCACATGGGCTATTGTTATGCCTTTTATGTGGATAGGTCTCTATTTGATTATGAGTGGTATTAATTCAATTGCACGGATGTTTGAAATAATATTTCCTATTACTGTTTTTATTTTTTTAATCATTTCCTTTATGAGCATCGGAATATTCGAGATAGATAATCTCCGTCCCGTATTAGGTTTGGGAATTAAACCAGTATTAGATGGGATAAAAACAACGTCTCTCGCATATACAGGTCCTGAAATTATGTTAATTCTTTTGGTATTTATGGAACAACGAAATAAAGCAGTAAAAGCTATTTTAGTTGGAATTTCTATTCCGTTAATCTTTTATGTAATAACTGTTGTAATGGTCATTGGTGCATTATCAATTGATGGGGTTGTAACAAGAACATGGCCGACAATTGACCTTATGCGCAGTTTTGAAATTTCTGGATTGATATTTGAACGTTTTGAATCTTTACTGCTTGTAATATGGATTATGCAAATATTTGCTACCTATACGATTAGTTATTATGCAGCTGCATTAGGATTAGCGCAACTCTTTAAAAAGAGTATTCATCCGTTTATTTTTGCTTTGATTCCAATCATTTACATCATTGCTATGACTTCGAAAAATATAAATGACTTGCTTAAATTGGGGGATATGCTCGGTAATGCTGCTTTATTTTTATTTGGTTTACTGCCACTGCTTCTTCTTATTATTACGCGATTAAAAGGAGGAGTAGTGTGAAAAATAAATTTAATTATATGCGGTTCTATTTTGCTTTGTTATGGACGCTTTTGCTTCTATTTTTAACAGGATGTTGGAGCAGTAAAGAAGTAGAAGAGTTGAGTTTAACTGCAGGTATAGCACTAGATAAAGGGAAGAATTCAACAATTGAGAAAGAAGATGAGGAAGGAGGTTATCCTAAAAGAAATCTTATAACAGCTACTTATCAAATTGTTAGTTCGCAAGCACAAAGTAAAGGAAATGGACAACAAAAACGTTATATTAATGTTTCTGAGACAGGTGATTCCATTCATCAAATTGTTCGTGAGTTTTCATTGAAAAGAGAGAGCACAATGTTCAGCCCACATTTAAAAAACATTGTTATTAGTGATAGTCTTGTACGTACATACAGTTTAGAACAATTACTTGAACAGTATCTCCGTGACAATGAAGTTCGGCTTAGCTGTATGCTCTTAATTAGCAAGGGGCTAGCGAAGGAGGTACTGGAATCAAACAAAAAAGGAGAAATTCCAGCATTTCGTTTGTCTGGAATTGCAGATAATAGAAATAGAACAACAAGGATTTTACCTCCTGTATCGCTCGCTAAATTGGAAGGAAAGATGCGGTCAGGGTCCAGTTTTCTTTTGCAAAATGTAATCTCGATAAAAGGGGAAACAAAATTTGCAGGAGCTGCTGTAATTAAAGGGAAGACAAAAAAGTTGATGGGCTTTTTAAATGAACAGGAATTGGAAGGAGTAGTATGGATAAACGGAAAAAGGAATGGTGGTGTGGTAAAAACTTTTGATAAAGAATCAAAGAAACTCATTATATACGAAATAAAGTCAATAAAAAGCAAAATCATACCACATGTTAACGGAAATAATATTTCCTTTGATGTAAACATTGAATCAGAAGGGCGTTTGTCTGAAAATTGGATGCAATCAGGAAAAGATTTTGAAAATGAATTTTTAAAAAAGGAAGAAAAAGCTATTGAAAAAGAAGTAAAGCACTTAGTACATCATGTTACAAAAAAAATACAAAAAGAATATCAAGTCGATATTGCGGGTTTTGGCAACCAATTAAGAATTAAACACCCGAGAACATGGGAGAAAGTCAAAAAAGATTGGGATCAAACATTTAGTAAAGTACCGATTAAATATCATATAAATGTAACTATACAAGATTATGGAGCGTCAAGTTTAAAACGATGAGATACCTTAATTGAAATTATATTTGAATCAAAACAAAAAGTTATAAAAGTTTTAATTTGAAAATTTTTGTAACTTTTTGTTTTTTTATGTCCTTCTTATTATAGATTAAAGAAATGATTTTATCCCGCTATTTGCCGGGCAGTAAGACTCACACCTCAAAATTCAGCGAAAGCAAAGAAGTTATTAGAGGTATATGTAAGCTCTATATAGGAAGGAGAATTTTGAAATTCTATTGATAAATCAAGTAATTGTAATAGCCCTTATTTAGAATAATAATTTCAAAATCAATAAAATTTAGAGTAGAAGGAGCAAGAGCAAATTATTATGAATAAACAAATAGGTTTTATCGGATGTGGAAACATGGGTATTGCTATGATAGGTGGGATGATTAAAAAAAATATAGTTTCTCCAGATCAAATAATTTGTTCAGATTTAAATGTCATTAATTTAAAAAATGCTAGTAATGAATATGGCATAACTATAACTACTAACAACAATGAAGTCGCTAACAGCGCTGACATTTTAATTTTATCAATCAAACCAGATTTATACTCATCGGTAATTAACCAAATAAAAGATCAAATAAAAAATGATGTAATCGTTGTAACTATTGCTGCAGGAAAAAGTATTAAGAGCACTGAGAATGAATTTGGTAGAAAGTTGAAAGTTGTTAGAGTAATGCCTAATACACCGGCACTTGTTGGAGAAGGAATGTCTGCGTTATGTTTTAATGAAATGGTTACAGAAAAAGATATAAAAGAGGTACTGAACATATTTAATATTTTCGGCCAGACGGAGGTCATAAATGAAAAACTAATGGATGTTGTTACATCTATTAGTGGTTCTTCTCCAGCATATGTGTATATGTTTATAGAAGCCATGGCAGATGCTGCTGTACTTGGCGGTATGCCGAGAAAACAAGCTTATAAATTTGCGGCTCAGGCTGTATTAGGTTCTGCAAAAATGGTATTGGAAACAGGAATACATCCAGGTGAATTGAAGGATATGGTTTGTTCTCCAGGTGGAACGACGATAGAAGCTGTAGTAACGCTAGAAGAAAAAGGTTTAAGAACAGCTATCATTTCAGCTATGAAACGTTGTACGCAAAAATCTATGGAAATGTCTAGTTTAACTAGTAAGTGAGAAGCGAATTTATATAATATTTCAAATCTATTTAATGTAAAAGAAATATTATGAGGCTAGTTAATAACTAAGTAAATTTATATACAACACTAACGAGAAGAATAAACCTTATTTTAAAGGGGATACAGAAAATATGAGTAATTTACTAAAAAAGAAATCCGTTACACAATTGTTAGAGCATAATCAAAGCAAGACTTTAACGAAAACATTAGGAGCATTTGATTTAATTATGTTAGGGGTAGGCTCGATAGTTGGAACAGGTGTTCTTGTGTTAACTGGATTAGTAGCAGCAAGAAATGCTGGTCCAGCAGTTGTTTTTTCATTTATACTTGCAGCAATTATATGTGGATTTATAGCATTATGTTACGCGGAAATTGCTTCTACACTCCCGGCGTCTGGTAGTGTATATACGTACTCATATGCAACAATTGGTGAGTTTGTTGCTCATCTAGTAGGTTGGTCATTGCTGTTAATATATATCGTGGCAACAGCGGCTGTCGCTGCTGGATGGACAGGCTATTTCCACAATTTAATAAAGGGATTTGGATTAGAGATACCTAAAGCTCTAGTAACGATTCCTTCGCATGGTGGTATTGTGAATCTACCAGCAGTAATCATTACATTGATATTAGCATGGATGTTATCCCGTGGTACAAGGGAAAGTAAACGAATCAATAATATAATGGTATTGATTAAAATTGGTATGATTTTGTTGTTTATTACAGTTGGTATATTCTATGTAAAACCAATGAACTGGATACCAATTGCACCATACGGTTTAAGTGGGGTTTTTACGGGGGGAGCAGCTATTTTATTCGCTTTCACAGGTTTTGATATATTAGCAACTTCAGCAGAAGAAGTAAAAGATCCGAAGCGTAATCTTCCCATCGGTATTATTGCATCATTAATCATATGTACAATTATTTATGTTATCGTATGCCTTGTTATAACAGGAATGGTTTCCTATAAAGAATTAAATGTCCCTGAGGCAATGGCTTATGTAATGGAAGTGGTAGGACAAGGAAAAGTCGCTGGTGCAATTGCTGCAGGTGCTGTAATTGGCCTTATGGCTGTTATTTTTTCCAATATGTATGCGGCAACACGAGTATTCTTTGCAATGAGTCGTGATGGATTGTTACCGAAATCATTTGCGAAAGTTAATAAGAAAACTGGAGCACCCACTTTTATAACTGGATTGGCAGGAATAGGGAGCTCTATAATAGCTGGGTTTATTGATTTAAAAGAATTGGTTAATTTAGTTAATATCGGTAGTTTGGTGACGTTTGCGTTAGTTTGTCTATCAGTTATTATTCTACGTAAATCACACCCAAATTTAAAACGTGGATTTATGGTACCTTTTGTACCTGTATTACCAAGCGTTTCAATTGTATGTTGTTTGTTTTTAATGCTAAATTTACCGTTAAGGACATGGATGTACTTTAGTATTTGGATTACTATTGGGGCAGTCATATATTTCTTTTATTCGATAAAACACAGTAATTTAAATGAGGAAACGATCTCGAAATTACATGATAAAATTGCGAGATAATAACGATAGAAAATTTTATTAATAATCATATTGATAGTTGAGTAACATAGAAACAGTTTTTTGACATTTAGCAAGAGATAAAATAAGAGATGCTAGGGCAGCTAAGTACTTTTTTAGAAACCTTGCTTGTTTTTTACGATTTAAAACTGCTAAGGAGAGAGAAGTATGAGTGAATTGCATTTTATGAGTATAGAAGAATTGGATAATAAATTGAAAAAATCTGACAGTGGTATTTATTTCATTAAAGATTATAATGACAATATTATTTATGTAGGCAAGGCTTTTAGTATAAAAAGTAGAGTATTAGCTCATTTTAATAGTTATTCCAATATTGAGGAATATGTACATTTATTTAATAAAGTAGCGTATCTCATTGAAGATAGTTTGTTAAAACGCTCATTGTTACAAGTTACTTATATGATTAAATATAAACCAGTATTAAACAAAGAAGTACAAAAAGAATTCCCAGAGTTGTATACTCAATACATTAAGCAGACAAATAAAAAATCTATGTTGTTAGAAATTGATGAAGCTAAAGAAAAAGGGGAGGAGTTAAAGAATAAATTAGTAAAATTAGTGGGTGGAAAAACTATGTTTTATGACATAATTTCTCTGTTAAACAATGGATATAACTATCATGTTCTCGCAAAAGTATTGAGCATAGAACTTCAAACTTTAATTATAATGAAAGAACACCGAAATAAATTCCCGATACCACATAATTATAAGAGGACAATAAAACATCAAGATATAATGTATGCTTTATCTGGAAAAAAGAATTTAAGTACTTCAAGGTTAAACACTTAACTTTAAAATAGTAAATTCGTTGCTTTTGTAGCTTTTATTGTTATATTGAAATGTAATGTACATTTGTGTTTCAAATTTAATTGGTGGAATAAGGGGAGGGAAAGGGTTCCTATAAAAACACTGGAAGAAATTAGGTCGCTTATGCATAAATAGCATAAGTAGGCACATGTTATTTATAAATATATTGGAAGTGCAATTATAAATATTCAAAGATACGAAAGTAATACAAAGGAAATTCTTATTTCTGCTACTACAAGTACTATTGAGCAAATGAAGTATGAAATTGCTTTTGAACTAAGAGTCACACTGGGACCTGATACATCACATCATCTGCAAATGGTTCGGATCGGTGGAGAGTTTACAAAACGCTTAGTTTGAATGGCTGAAAAACAGTTAACAGGTCAATACAGATTACACTAAGAAAATAATCCGTATATATACGGATTATTTTTCCTTTAATTTACAAAAAAATAAATTTCGAAATTGAAAAAACCTCTCAGATTCCTTTGTAATAATCTTTTTTAGTTGTGTTAATGACATAGGTATCGAAAGGTGGTAAATTCGATACGAACGATGTATGATCCCTTAAAAGGGTTTTTGTGTTATTTATAATTTTAATTCCATAATACTTAAGCCGATATAATAAAATGTTTTATGTCTAAATTGATATAAAGTAATAATCATTAAGTGATATTTCTTTTTTTATAGAATAAGTAAAAACTGATACTGTAGTAATTACTGTTTTGAGATCAATTTACTGTGTACCTTAATTATTGAAGTTTTTTGTTGATTAACAACTATTGTGTTTGGAAATTAATAATAAGTTTATCCCGCTATTTGCCGGGCAGTAAGACCCCCACCTCAAAATTCAGCGGAAGCAAAGAAGTTAGGTGGGGGATCAACTGTCTGTAAAAGCCCGATTTGTGTGGGCTAATAATCAGTGGGGGATGAACAAAACCCCCACTGATTAAAGTTTCACTTTATGTGATGCGGTAATAAAACTAGCTATTTTGCTATTCTTAGTATTTGTAAAGTCTATATATTTTTCCCTCTTTTGTGGAAAGTAAAACTAATGTTACGACCAGTAATATAGTGTCATTTTTTGAATATTCCATTCGTTTTTTATTTTTATTTTTAGTTGATGAAAAGACCTTTCTCTCAATTAAATGTTTAATTGAGCACTTGAATTTCCTCCACCTTGTACTTTTCAAAACATAGTGTTTCAAAAATAGCCGTATCGCTTTCCTCTTTTTCCGATTTCACGACTTCTTTATTATCTTTTTCTAAAATTTGGAGCAAAATAGTTTTTCAGTTTCATATTTAAATTAGCAGTATTTATTTTTTGAATTCAATTTGTATAAATGATTGAATTGGAACTTTGACTGTTATTTCTTGCGGTGGTACAGTATCTCCTGTTACTTCCGTTTTATTTGTAATATTTTTCTATCTTGGTCCTCGCATTGACTACCACTGTATTTTGTAGTGCTTCACTGTTTTCTCAAGTTCAATAATTATATCTTGTAGAATTAAGAAAAGAACTTAGCTTATTTCGTTTACTTATCTACTCTGATATTTAGATGCTAACTACAATTAAATAATATATGATTTTTATAAAAAAGATATAGTAATATTTTGTTGTGAATTGTACTAATTTGATATTTTATAGTATTATTTGTCGTGAATTATATCTAACAGAATATATTTTATGGATCTATAAAGGAGAATGTAATGAATACTTCTATCGATATACAACACTTGTGTGATCTTGCACATAAAGCATTTAATGCCCCTGTACATATTTTATCTGCAGACAGAAAAATTTTATATCATTCTACATCTGATAATGTTTGTAGTCCTTTTTATTCTTCAAAAGAAGAACATCTTAGTGATATTTATCAAGAAAACGATCCCTTTAACTTGCCACTTTTCCGAAGTAACAACTATCTTGAAAATTTTGTTCTAATTCATATAGAAAATCATGATGATATTAAAGGGACTATTATAATCGGTCCTACTATACATCCAAAAGATTCAGATGATATGATCATAAAATTTCAGAAAGAATTTAAATCAAATGATAACATTCAAGAAAGACTTGCCTATTATCAGTGTTTATCTGAGATTAAAAAAACTACATTAATTGATATGGGAATTCTATTACATTACATGATTTTCAATGAAAAGTTAGATGTAGATATTGTCTTGGAAAAAAATAAAGTACTAGAGGAAATTCCTAATAAAAATGTGAAACCTGATTTATATATTTTAAAACGTCGACAAAACAAACCTAAAACGCATAATATGTCATTAGTAAATGATTTCTTTTCGACTATTAAAGAAGGGAATAAAAAAAAGTTAATACAGTATATGTATGCGGTTTCGCAAGAAGATGTTGAACTTATGCTAATAGAGGATCCGCTCAGGAATCAAAAAAACCTTGGAATTATTGCGATTACCTTAGCCACTCGATATGCAATAGAAGGAAACCTGCCACCAGATATTGCTTTTGCTCATAGTATTTTATATATACAAACCCTGGAACAATTAGATAATGTAGAATCTGTAAAGCGATTGTCAGGGGATGCTTTACGTACTTTTGCAGATCGTGTGAAAGAATACAATGCAAAAAAGTATTCTTACGCGGTTACTACATGTATAAAACATATTAATAAAAATGTTTACGATGGAATATCTCTGAATGA
The DNA here is from genome assembly GCF_038008465.1 of Bacillus sp. CH_48. NCBI lineage: Bacteria > Bacillati > Bacillota > Bacilli > Caryophanales > Bacillaceae > Bacillus > Bacillus sp. CH_48. The sequence goes on from NZ_JBBOZF010000001.1 coordinate 3,850,487, forward strand.
ACTTGCTAATCATTTAGAAATTACGCCTACTTATCTGTCTAAACTATTTAAAAAAGAAATGGGAATTACTTTAAGCGAATATATTCAAAGGGAACGAGTGGAAGAAGCAAAGAAATTATTAACACTCACTACTTATTCGTTATCAGATATCTGTGCTTGGCTTAACTTTAATGACCAAAGTTATTTTATAAGAGTTTTCAAAAAAATCACTAGCATGACCCCTAGGCAGTACCGTGAAAAATATACAATAATATAAGTTTGTTATCTACTGTCTCCAATGTAAAGACTTAAACATGGGTGTAAGTATCCCAAAAAATGAAAATTCACTAACCATTATTTTGCTAAAGGAAACAAAAAGATAGAAGGCTGCAAAGTGTTCCAAGGAAGCTTTGCAGCTTTTTTGTAATTTAAAACCTATGTTTATAACGATGATAAGTTTATAGACTAATATCTTTATATTAGATATTCATTAATAATGATATTAGGATATTTCGTGAAAAAATCAATAATATAACATATATTACTAAATATATCTACATTTTATGCAATTATACATAACTAAATAAAGGTAAAAAAGTATAAAAAAACCTATTATATTATTCTATAAGTATTTTTTCTAAAATAAAATTTCTTGGTTGAGCTAAAATAGTTATTTTTAACCGTATACACATTAATTTGTAATCATTACAATTACAGAAATGAAATTTACGAATAACTATATTTATATAATTTTTTTCGGTTCATATTTTTATTTAACAGTAAATTATCGAGCATAATCGACAAAATTTTTCTATTTACGCATTAAAAATTTAATGTTTTAATGAACAACATAACTGGTATGACCAGACAGAAAGGAGAAGGTTACGCTAATAGGAATTATAGTGAAGTTATAAGTAACATTATGTCTTTAATAATTTTCTAAATAGTCAATTTATTTACGGGAGGTCAAGAATCAAATTGGTAATAAACGTGTTCTAAGTTTCTGCATAACAAAAGTGAAGTTATTCCGCAATAAAAGTATAAGCAATGTACAGTATAATTTCACCTTTTGTTGTCTACTAAGGAGTTTGCTGACAAAACTAAGAGGGATATTATCAAATTGAAATTAAACAATGTTATGACAAGATTAACTGTAAGCATTGGTTTATTGATCCTCACGATTCTGTAAGTTAAACCGCAACTTTAGGAAAGAATTAATAATTTACTACTCATAAGGTGCCTGATTCAAATATAGTTAATAAATTTTTGTTATTTATATTTAAAAAAATAGAGTATCGAAATGAGAGATAAATAAAATCCTTACATCCTATTAGAAGTAAAAAACAACGATATTAACGTATCTGAAAGATTTCTCCTTCTTATCCAGTTTACAAAGAGAGCGGTCGTACAAGTTATATGAATTAAGTTATAAAAACAATGGTAAAGGAGTGTACGGAATGAAAACTAAAATAATGACAGGATTATTAGTCACATCCATTGTAACTGGAGCAACTATTCCTATCAATACTCTCGCAACACCAATCGTTCAAGCGGAAACTCAACAGGAAGGCATGGATATTTCCTCTTCATTACGAAAATTAGGTGCGCAATCTAAATTAATCCAAACGTATATTGATCAATCTTTAATGAGTCCTAATGTACAGCTAGAGGAAGTCCCAGCTTTAAATACCAATCAATTCCTAATCAAACAAGATATGAAGGAATGGTCATCGGAACTCTATCCACAGTTAATTCTATTAAATTCAAAAAGTAAAGGATTTGTAACAAAATTTAATAGTTATTACCCGACATTAAAATCGTTTGTAGACAATAAAGAAGATAGAGAAGGGTTTTCGGATAGACTTGAAGTACTTCAAGAAATGGCTATGACGAATCAAGAAAATGCGCAACGACAAATCAATGAATTAACAGATCTTAAATTACAGCTTGATAAAAAATTAAAAGATTTTGATACTAATGTGGCAACTGCGCAAGGCATACTAAGTACAGATGGAACAGGAAAAATAGATCAGTTAAAAAATGAAATATTAAATACCAAAAAAGCAATTCAAAATGATTTACAGCAAATTGCATTAATACCAGGAGCTTTAAATGAGCAGGGATTTGCTATATTCAAAGAAGTTTATAGTCTTTCAAAAGAAATTATTGAACCAGCTGCTCAAGCAGGGGTGGCAGCATATAACAAAGGAAAAGAAATTAACAACTCTATTCTAGAAGCGGAGAAAAAAGCGGCGCAAGAAGCGACAGAACAAGGTAAAACTGCTCTAGAGATTGAATCAGCAAAAAAAGCAGCTCGTGAAGCAATTGAGAAAAGCAAACAAGGTGAAATAGCAGCCGCAGCCGCAGCAAAAACACAAGAGTATGACCTGATGAAGGTCATTGATACCGAAAAGATTAAGAAAACATTTGGCGTTTTTGCTGAAGTAAATAAATTAACAGCAGAACAGCGAGCATATTTAGATGATTTAGAGAAACAAAATCAAAAAATATATGATTTAACAACGAAACTATCAATAGCTGATTTACAAAAATCAATGCTTCTTCTTACACAAAATGATTTGCATACGTTTGCAAATCAAGTAGATGTAGAACTGGATCTACTAAAGCGCTATAAAGAAGATTTAAATCTAATAAAAAATAGCATTACAAAATTATCTACTAATGTTGATACAACTAACGAGCAGTCTCAAAAAGATACATTAAGACAATTAAAAAATGTAATAAGTTACCTTGAAGAACAAGTATATAAATTTTAATATTGCGTTTTTAGGGAATTCATACAGATTATAAGCATTTAGCGAAAGAAGGAGAATAGTCATGAAAAAATTTCCATTCAAAGTACTAACTTTAGCTACATTAGCAACTGTTATAACTGCTACTACCGGTAACACTATTCATGCATTTGCACAAGAAACGACCGCTCAAGAACAAAAAGTAGGCAATTATGCATTAGGCCCCGAAGGACTGAAGAAAGCATTAGCTGAAACAGGGTCTCATATTCTAGTAATGGATTTATACGCAAAAACAATGATTAAGCAACCAAATGTAAATTTATCTAATATCGATTTAGGCTCAGAGGGGGGAGAGTTGCTCAAAAATATTCACCTTAATCAAGAGCTGTCACGAATCAATGCGAATTACTGGTTAGATACAGCGAAGCCACAGATTCAAAAAACTGCTCGTAATATTGTAAATTACGATGAACAATTTCAAAATTATTACGACACATTAGTAGAAACTGTACAAAAGAAAGATAAGGCAGGTCTAAAAGAGGGTATAAATGATTTAATTACTACAATCAATACAAATTCAAAAGAAGTTACAGATGTGATTAAGATGCTACAAGACTTCAAAGGGAAACTATATCAAAATTCTACAGATTTTAAAAATAATGTTGGTGGTCCAGATGGGAAAGGTGGATTAACTGCAATATTAGCAGGTCAACAGGCAACGATTCCACAACTTCAAGCTGAAATTGAGCAACTTCGTTCTACTCAGAAAAAACATTTTGATGATGTATTAGCATGGTCAATTGGTGGTGGATTGGGAGCAGCTATTTTAGTTATTGCAGCTATTGGAGGAGCGGTAGTTATTGTTGTAACTGGCGGTACAGCAACACCGGCTGTTGTTGGTGGACTCTCGGCTCTTGGTGCAGCTGGTATCGGTCTAGGAACTGCGGCTGGTGTCACAGCATCTAAGCATATGGACTCCTATAATGAAATTTCTAACAAAATCGGAGAATTAAGTATGAAAGCAGATCGTGCTAATCAAGCAGTTCTTTCGCTTACTAACGCGAAAGAAACATTGGCATATTTATATCAGACTGTAGATCAAGCGATATTGTCTCTAACAAATATTCAAAAGCAATGGAATACAATGGGCGCAAATTATACAGATTTACTGGATAATATCGATTCTATGCAAGACCACAAATTCTCTTTAATACCAGATGATTTAAAAGCCGCTAAAGAAAGTTGGAATGATATTCATAAAGATGCAGAATTCATTTCAAAAGATATTGCTTTTAAACAGGAGTAGAACTGAAATTTAAAACCTAAATTGGAGGAAAATGAAATGATAAAAAAAATCCCTTATAAATTACTCGCTGTATCGACGCTATTAACTATTACAACTGCTAATGTAGTTTCACCAGTAACAACTTTTGCAAGTGAAATTGAACAAACGAACAATGGAGATACGGCTCTTTCTGCAAATGAAGCGAGAATGAAAGAGACCTTGCAAAAGGCTGGATTATTTGCAAAATCTATGAATGCCTATTCTTATATGTTAATTAAGAATCCTGATGTGAATTTTGAGGGAATTACCATTAATGGATATGTAGATTTACCTGGTAGAATCGTACAAGATCAAAAGAATGCAAGGGCACATGCTGTTACTTGGGATACGAAAGTAAAAAAACAGCTTTTAGATACATTGAATGGTATTGTTGAATACGATACAACATTTGACAATTATTATGAAACAATGGTAGAAGCGATTAATACAGGGGATGGAGAAACTTTAAAAGAAGGGATTACAGATTTGCGAGGTGAAATTCAACAAAATCAAAAGTATGCACAACAACTAATAGAAGAATTAACTAAATTAAGAGACTCTATTGGACATGATGTTAGAGCTTTTGGAAGTAATAAAGAGCTCTTGCAGTCAATTTTAAAAAATCAAGGTGCAGATGTTGATGCCGATCAAAAGCGTCTAGAAGAAGTATTAGGATCAGTAAACTATTATAAACAATTAGAATCTGATGGGTTTAATGTAATGAAGGGTGCTATTTTGGGTCTACCAATAATTGGCGGTATTATAGTGGGAGTAGCAAGGGATAATTTAGGTAAGTTAGAGCCTTTATTAGCAGAATTACGTCAGACTGTGGATTATAAAGTAACCTTAAATCGTGTAGTTGGAGTTGCTTACAGTAATATTAATGAAATGCACAAGGCGCTTGATGATGCTATTAACGCTCTTACTTATATGTCCACGCAGTGGCATGATTTAGATTCTCAATATTCGGGCGTTCTAGGGCATATTGAGAATGCAGCTCAAAAAGCCGATCAAAATAAATTTAAATTCTTAAAACCTAATTTAAATGCAGCGAAAGACAGTTGGAAAACATTACGAACAGATGCTGTTACATTAAAAGAAGGAATAAAGGAATTAAAAGTGGAAACTGTTACTCCACAAAAATAGGGAAATATTAATTCTGCGTAAAGTGAACTAAAACATAGAAAGTCTATGATTACACTGTTAAACAGAAAAGTAATAATTAATAAATCCTTATATAACAGAAAGGCGGAGTCTCATTAAAGACTTCGCCTTTCAATTATATATAAGTATGATTCGAATAAAAAATAACCTTGTAGTTTAATTGCTTTTTTAAAATTTGCAACAGAATCGGTTAATTTGAAGCAGATTATATACATTTTCTTTAATACTTAATGATTTGAAGGCTGCTAAAGAAAGTTCAAACGATACTGATAAAAGATGTAGAACTCATTTTGAAAGACATCGCTTTTTAATAAGATTAGAACTTGAAACCATACCTTATATAGGAGGAATACGAAATGATGAAAAAAATCCCTAATAAACTACTCGCTGTATCAGCGTTTTTAACTATAACAACTACTTATGCAGTCATACCACTAGAAACTTTTGCGATTGAAATTGAACAAACGAACAATGAAAATATATCTCTTTCAGCAAATGAAGAACAGATGAAAAAAGCTTTGCAAGATGCTGGTTTATTTGCAAAAGCTATGAATGAATATTCTTATTTGCTAATTAATAATCCAGATGTGAGTTTTGAAGGAATAACTATTAATGGAAATGCAGATTTACCTAGTAAAATTGTACAAGATCAAAAGAATGCAAGAGCACATGCTGTTACATGGAATACACAAGTGAAAAAACAGCTTTTTGATACATTGACAGGCATTATAGAATACGATACAAAATTTGAAAATTATTATGAAACATTAGTAGAGGCGATCAATAATGGAAATGGAGATACTTTAAAAAAAGGGATTACAGATTTACAGGGAGGAATTCAACAAAATCAAAAGTCTGCAAAAGCATTAATAGAAGAATTAATTCAATTAAAAAATGCTATTGGAGAAGATGTTAGAACATTTGGAAGTCATAAAGAGACATTGCAATCGATTTTAAAAAACCAAGGTGCTGATGTGGAGGCTGACCAAAAGCGTCTAGAGGACCTTTTAGGACAAGTAAAATATCAGAAAGACATAGAATCTAAGGGGTTAGACATGGTAAAAATCCCCTTTATTCCAACCTTGATTGCTGGTGGCATAATGATAGGTGATGCAAGAGGTAAGTTAGGTTGGCTAGAACCTGAATTAGCAAAATTGCGTCAGACTGTAGATTATAAAATAACATTGAATCGTGTAGTTGGAGTTGCATTTCATAATATTAGTGATATGCATAGTACGCTTGATAGTGCTATCACTGCTCTTACTTATATGTCTACGCAATGGGAGGATTTAGATTCTCAATATTCGGGTGTACTGGGACATATTGATAAAGCTGATCAAAAAGCTGATCAAAATAAATATAAATTCTTAACCCCTAGCTTGAATGCAGCGAAAAACAGTTGGAAAACATTAAAAACAGATGTTGTCACTTTGCAAGAAGGGATAAAAATTGCAGAGAAAAAAGAACAGGATTTTTTGAATCAGCTTCGTCCATCAAACGTTTTCTACTTTTATAAAAAAATTCATAACGCATACACTTTTGAAATAAAGACTGGAACAAATGCGCCAAATGCGTCTTATAAAGTTATGAATTTAACTAAAAACACTGTTCATAATATGTGGAGTGGAGGGGCTAATACTAACATGTGGGCTGATTGGCTTTCATTCAATCCAAATGATGAATTTGCGGTAGTAGCAGTAGTGGATGGTAAAGAATATGTTGTGTATAAAGACAAAGTACAAAATATAATGAACTGAATCTGAAAGTAACGAAGTAATTGGAGCTGGAGAATAAACTAGACACCAAGTTAATTGAAAAATCTCCTTATATCCTAGAATATTTTGCTCAAGAAAAAGAATTTGTTCAGCGAAAAAGTAAATATTGAACCAAGGAGTTAGTTGTATTATGTGTATGGTTTTACCGAAAGGTTTCAAGTACATTACTCATACAATTATGTAGTTATCCTGAAGCATCTACAGGTGTTCTTATCGACCTTGAAGAACTACTTAGCTTCCTAAGTGGAGTGACTTTATGCAAAATTAAGTGAACGTTTTTGTACATAGATTAGTTGACATTTATATAGATTTTTTCCATTTTCAAAGATAGTTTTGTTTTTTTATGTTATTTTTCAAAAATTACTGTTGAAGTTTCTATATTCATGACTCAGCATATAATCATTGTTTGATGAAATGACATACCACGTCCCTTAGAGTTTCATACGTATTACGATAACTTAAAGAAAAAAGATAATAGTAGTCAACGGTTACTATTATCTTTTTTGAACTATTTTTCATTAAAATATCTCATCTGCTGTGCTCCTTATTTACTTTTCCAGATTTTATCCTAGTTTAAAATTTATGCATTTGAACTGTTTATACAATTTGTAGGATTTTTAGCTTTTTTGTCGAATACACTTAATGCAAGGAGGGACATTACATGATTATTAAAGATTATTTCATCAACCTTTCTATTTTTTCTTTATTAGTTAGCGCAGCAATATTTATTCAAGTGTTTACAATTAATTCTAGTCGATATTTCGAAAAGCTCTATGGAGGGATTATTGCAGTTACGTTAATGTTCTTTTCTTTTCCATACATGGGATTTTCTTACGATCTTCGAGTTGTTCCTCTTATTCTATCTTTTATTTACTTTGGTCGTATTGCTGGTTGGATTACGTTAATTAGCATAATTGTAATGCGTATCTTTTACACAGGAGGGTACTGGGAACCTCCTGTGATTGCTTATTTAGGTATGGGGATTCTATTTTCTACCTTTAAAACTTATTTTAAAAAACTACATCCTTTTAAAAGTGCATCGTTATATTTTTCTGTTTTTATTGGAATAAAGTGGTTAGTTGGCGTATTATTTAATACTACATTACTTTACACAGGAGGCTTATTATATATAGCGTTAGGACTTTTAATTGGGCTATTTCTTATGGAAGCCTACCAGAGATTGTATTATTTAACACAGGACTTATCTAAAATGAATCGAGAATTAAAAAAATCGAAGCAAGAACTTGCAGATACCGTACATGAGCTTCAAGGAGGAATTTTTAAATTTAAAAAAGTGGGTAAGCACTTTATACACACTTTATGTGATGGACAGTTTTATTATCAAAACGGATTTTATTCTGAACAGGTGGTAGGAAAAAGCTTACGTACTATTGATGCTTCTATTGTTCCTCCACATTTAGTTCCACAATTGATGAAGTACTATCTTCAGGCATGGGAAGGAAAAGAAATTATATTTGAATTACCTTGGCCAAATGATAAAACTATTATTCTTATTGCGCTTAGGCCGATTAAACGAAATGGACAAGTTATTGAAGTTGTTGGTTCTACAGTTGATATAACCGAAAGGAAAAAGGTAGAATCAGAATTAAGCGCTACCAAAGAATTATTGGAATCATTTATAAAGCACAATCTAGATGCTATTACCATTTCTGATCGAGAAGGGCATATTTTACAAGCGAATAAAGCTTATGAAAAGATATTTGGGTGGTCATCACAAGAAATCATAGGTAAGAGATTACCTTGTGTACCAGATTTTTTAATGGAAGAATCGCTTAAAAATATTCAGAAAATTCTAACAGGCGAATCTGTGGTTACTAGATTAGAAACTGTTAGACAAAGGAGCGATGGGAGTCTTCTTGATGTCAGTCTGACAGTTTCTCCTATACTAGATGTAAGAGGAAATGTGATAGCTTTATCAGCAATATGTAGAGACATCTCTGAAAGAAAACAAGCAGAAAGAGAACGACATCGATTACACCAGCAATTAAGAGATAGTGAAATGAAGTACCGTGCACTAATTGAACAAGCAACTGATGCGGTATATGTAGTAGAGCTGAATGAAGATAATGCTCCAAGTCGATTTATTGAGGTAAACCCTGTTGGGTGTAGAAGATTTGGATATAGTAGAGAAGAGTTGCTCTCATTATCATTTTCAAATATAGTACCACAAGATTCTCAAATGATCGTAAGGCTATTAGAAAAAATTAAAAAGGGACAAACTTCCTTCACTTTGCAAGATGAATATGTTTTTCCAACAGGAAAAGTAATAACAGCTGAGTTTAGTGTTCGTGTTTTTAACTTAAATGGTAAAAAGGTTTTCCTAAGTATTTCTCGTGATATCACTGAACGGCTAAAAACAGAAGAATTATTACGAAAATCTGAAAAACTTGCTGTTGTAGGACAATTAGCGACTGCAATGGCTCATGAGATTAATAATCCATTAACTGCAATGAAAGGGTTCATGCAATTACTAAAATCAACAGAAAATGAGAATAATCAGGGTTATATTAATATAGTATCATCAGAGATTGAGCGTATAGAGAGCATAACAACTGAATTTATGGCGGTAGCCAAACCACAGGTGGTAAAAATACAACCTAATGATATTAGTTTGCTAATGGATCAAGTTTTAATGCTACTACAACCTCAAGCAATGATGCATAATATAAAATTTAGAATCGATCTTAACCCTGGTATTCCATTGATTTCATGTGAAGGAAATCAATTAAAACAAGTATTTGTTAATATATTAAAAAATGCAATTGAATCTATGCCGATGGGAGGGGAAATTCTGATTCAAATAAATATACTTGATAATAATCAAGTAAGAATTCGTTTTATCGATCAAGGGTGTGGGATTCCAAAAGAACGTATACCATACCTTGGAGAACCTTTTTATAGTATTAAAGAAGAGGGGATTGGCTTAGGGTTAATGATCTGTTATAAAATCATTGAAACACATCAGGGAAAGGTATTTATTGAGAGTGAAGTGAATAAGGGGACTACAGTTGAAGTCACTCTCCCTATTTGTACACTTCAAAATTAATATATTCTTTTACTGAAATTTTTAAAGAAACCATACAGAATGTAATGCTAATGTTACTTAATGAAATAATAAAGAGAAGAACACTGGTAAATTTACCCTATAGAATAGACAATTGAAAAAGCTTGTTATAAAAACATCCTTTCTTTAGAACTAAAAGAAAGGATGTTTTTAATATTGTAATTATGCTCGAAAACATTTCTTATTTTTACTTTTAATACATTTTTTAACTAATTTTGGTTAAGTTATTTTCAAAGGCGTTATTATTAATTCAATAAGTATATTTACATATCACCATCCCTAATTTTAAAAATAGCAATTTCCTGAAAACTATATATAGTTTCTTTCTGAAAGGAAGGGTATTATCAATTGAAACCACATGAAAGAATATCTGTTTACTCTATAGAATCTTTGCAGGATTTAATGAAATTACTAAAAAAATCTAAAGATTTTATAACGTTGGAAATTGCTTCTAATAATTCCTCTATAGTCATTTCATATTTTAGAACATTAATCGATGTAAATATATTTCATGAAGAGGTTTTGACTTATATAAAAGAGAAGAGCTTCGATTCGTTACAAGATATTCACTCTGTCTTACCTTTTGAGAATTCAAAAATAACAAATCAAATGGAAGATATTCAGGATAGTATTTTAAATGGCTATATACTGATTCAGTTCGATACAGATAAATTAAATTGTTTGTTAGTAAATGTGTCAAAGAAAGAAAAAAGGGATATTACAAAAGCCGAAATTGAATACAATATTGTGGGTCCGCAAATCGCATTTGTCGAAGATTTAGATGTAAATTTAAATTTAGTACGTAGAAAGCTTCCAACACCTTATTTACAAATGAAAGAATTGAAAGTAGGATCTCTCTCTAACACAACTGTTGCGATTGTATTTATTGAGGGAATTGTAAATGATCAAAATCTACAAGAAATTATAAAAAGGGTAAGTCAAATAAAAACAGACCATGTTTTGGATAGTACTTATTTGATGCAGTTAATTGCAGACAACCCGAATTCTATATTCCCTCAATTTTTGAATACAGAACGTCCGGACCGTGTGGCAGCTGTATTAGCAGAAGGGAAAATTGCACTTTTTGTAGATGGCTCGCCTTATGCTATCACTCTTCCAACAACATTAATTGACTTTTTTTCTACGACAGAAGATTACACCATGCCTTGGATTATTTCCTCCTTTTTTCGACTGCTAAGGCTTTTTGCTTTTATTTTTTCTGTCTTAACAACTCCATTATATGTTGCAATTTTAACATATCATTACGAGCTAATTCCGAGAGAACTTCTTGAAACGTTAATCATATCGAGAAGTAAAGTACCTTTTCCTCCAGTTATTGAAGCACTTTTTTTAGAAATAACGATTGAATTACTGAGAGAAGCGGGGGCACGTTTACCAACTAAAGTGGGTCTAACTGTCGGTATAGTAGGTGGTATTGTAATTGGACAGGCATCGGTAGAGGCAAGTCTTACAAGTAATGTACTTATTATCATTGTTGCACTTTCAGCCCTTAGCTCATTTACAGCACCAATATATCGAATTGGTAATACAATTCGAGTAATTCGTTTTCCTTTTATAATCGCCGCACACCTGTTGGGTTTATTAGGAATTGTTTTAACAAGCTCTTTGCTTTTAGCACGTTTATTACGTACAGAATCATTAAGACGTCCTTATTTGTTTCCTTTTTATCCTACACGCCTTACAGATTGGAAAGACAGTATTGTACGTATGCCGATTTCAGCGATGTTTCGACGTCCTATTTTTTCAAGGTCTAAACAGCGTTTTCGCTTTAATCCAGAAGAGGTAGAGAAAAATAAAATACTATCAAGAAATGATTTTGATGATTGAATTTAACAGGGAGGAGCATTATGAAACAGATCCCAATTGAGTATCAAGTCTCTCCATATATGGTATTTTTTTTAATTATTACTATACAGATGGGGGTTGGTATGCTTGGTTTTGAAAGGATTAGTGCAAAATTAGTTGGAAATGATGCGTGGATTAGCACGCTACTTTTTGGAATATCTGTCAATCTTATGATTTGGATCATATATCAGATTTTAAATCAGGGTAATGGAGACATCATTGCAATCAATCAAAACGTACTTGGAAAATGGATTGGTGGAATATTCAACTTCATTTTTTTATCCTATATTGTATTGTTAGGTGCAACAACACTACATACTTATATCGAAGTAGTACATGTTTGGATGTTTCCTTCTATTTCATCTTGGGTTATAGCTGGGGCTTTTTTGGGTTTATGCTATTACATTGTTACTGGAGGATTTCGTGTAGTTGCCGGAATCGGTTTCTTTGGAATCGTTATCCCAAGCATTCTAATCTTCACATTTTTTTATCCTTTGCAGTATGCAGATTTCCGAAATTTATTTCCAATTGCACAGCATTCATTCCTAGAAATTATGAAAGGAATGAAAGGAAATATGTTTAGTTTTTTTGGATTTGAAATGTTATTGCTGTACTACCCATTTATTAAAAAGGCAAAAACGTCTCAAAAATATGCGCACTATGCAAATTTAGTAACGACTATTGTCTACACATACCTTATGATTTTAACTCTTGCGTTTTTTAGTGAAAAACAACTAGCGAGTGCGATATGGGCATATTTAAGCATGATTAAAATTATACAATTTCCCTTTATAGAGCGGTTTGAATACATTATTGTTTCTGTTTGGGCTTTTTTTATATTACCCAATGTTTCCTTTACATTATGGGGAGTAAGTCGTGGTATAAAAGAGGCACTGGGAATAAAGCAAAAATATGTTTTGCCAGTTATCATCCTATTCATCTTTGTTTTATCATTTTTCTTGAATAACCGTAATAAAATTAACTTATTAAATACTTGGACAGGTCAAATGGGCTTTATATATATATATGTATACCTACCTGTACTATGGCTAATTCAAACCGCCAAAATAAAGTTAAGGAGATAAACATGAAGCGATGGATACTTTTCCTTATAGTAAGTGTCTTCTTAATAGGTTGTGCTAAAACGAAAATTGTGGATGACATTGACTTAGTTCAAGTTGCGGCATATGATACCGAAGCAAAAGGTAAGCTAAAAGGAACCTTTGCGATTTCAGCTTATAAAGGAGGCGGGGAAGGTGAAACGAAAATCTATTCAGCATCAGGCCAGACTGGTAGAGAAGTTCTTGCAAGAGCATCCGAAAAATCTTCTGGACCTCTAGAGTTGGGGCAATTGCGTGTTATTATATTTAATGAAAAAATAATTGAAAAGGGAATGCAGGAAATTTTAGAGACTTTGAATCGAAATCCTAGTGTAGGAAATGCAATTTATTTAGCAATTACAAATGTAAAAGGGGAATCACTATTAAAGGGGAACTATTCTGAAGAAAAAGAAATTGCTTCCTATCTATCCTCTTTACTGGAGCAAAATATAGATAATGGAACGCAGCCAAAAACAAATTTTTTTATGTTTTTAAACCAACTTAATGATGATGCGAGAGATTCATATTTACCGATAATATCTAAAAAAGGTAATGTGTTGGAGTTAGATGGAATAGCACTTTTTAAAAGATGTAAAATGGTTGATAAAGTAAACCCTAAAGATTTATTTGTATTTAAATTGTTGACAGATAATTTTAAACAAGGTACATACCAATTCAAACTACCTGGTTCCCCAAATACTTACGCCACGATAGAGAATATAAAAGCTAGAACAAAATATAAGATGGAGGGGAATAGTAAGCATCCATTCGTAAATGCTCATATTCAAGTTAAAGCTGAAATTCAAGAATTTACAAAAACAAAAAATCTAGATAATCCTAAAGAAATAAAAAAATTAGAAAAAATTATGGAAAAAGAAATAGAGAAAAAAGCAACTACATTGATAAAGAGATTTATTAAAAAAGACACAGATCCTATAGGACTTAGAAAGCTTGGTAGAACTCACGTAAGAAAATGGAACAGTCAAGAATGGGAAGAATCCTATAAACAATTACGTTTTCGTGTAACAGCTGATGTAAAAGTAACCCAATCTGGTGTTACAGAATAAATCAAATAAGATATGGGGAATTTTAATGAAAAAATATAGTCTCGCAGGAGATTAGGGAGAAGAGAAACGATTAACAAAGAATTTCATAAACATTAAGATGCTTTGTTAATCGTTTTTATACCTGTAGCTTTATCACTTATAGTAATCATAATTATAATAAAAGAACACCGAAACAAATTCCCGATACCACATAATTATAAGAGGACAATAAAGCATCAAGATATAATGTATGCTTTGTCTGGAAAAAAGAATTAAGTACTTCAAAGTTAAACACTTAACTTTAAAGTAGTTGTAGCACTTCAACTAGACTGTGCCCCCGAAAGTTAGAAAGGTCGGTTTATTAAGTAGTCTCTAGGGAATGAGCCTAGTACAATACTGGATTCATTTCCTTTTATTTTTCCTTGATTCTTTCATGATTATAGTACTTTATCTACTTTGCTAATTCTTGTTTGAATTCTGTTATACTTTCAAATTCTTTCGATACAGAAATAGACATACAAAAACGCCATTCTTTCTTATAAATCTACAGAAAGAATGGCGTATTCTTCAAAAGTGAGTTCCTTTATTGAAAAGCTTTAGTTCTATATGACAGATAAAAGGGCAAGCAACGCTAAAATAGCGAGAAATCCTTGTTTCATGATAATTGATTTATTGGATGTGAAACCTCCGAAAATAGCCGCTACCACTACACAAATGATGAAAAATAATTGAATCATATAACCAATGGGATTATTTCCAAGTATAAGTCCCCGAATGAGGCCAGCTGCTAAGAATTCATTATATAAACCGTTTGCAAATTAATTGTCTAAGTATTTCTAAGTTTAAAGAGTACAGTGTCTTCGTTTTTTATTGAATCAACTTTTACATGTTGGTTCAATATTTTCTATTCTCTTGGAACTTAGTTCTCGTTTACTTCTCACAAAAGCAATAAAATCTATTATCTCTTCTGTTGACAGTGCTTCTCCATCTATTAAAAGTGTTGGATCTGGATCGTTTAGGAGTCTTGTAATATCAATTACATCTTTGTTTTGATGTGAATGTTCAATTCGACCTAATATATAATCTACAGATGTATCAAATAAATCGGCTATTTTTGATAAAGATTGTAATGAAGGTAATCTATAACCATTTTCATACCCGGCATAGGTGCTTTTCGCAATCCCAAGTCGATCTGCTGTCTCTTGTAAGGACCATTTTTGATTTTTTCTTAATTTAGATAAACGTTCCAGCATTCGTCTCATACCCCATCTAATTTTATTAAATTAATTATAACATAGAAAAAGAATCAAGAATAGAAAAAAAGTACGCGTATTGAATACAAAATCTTGATTAATTCAAATTAAGTTCTATAATGATAAATATAAATACGCATTACGCGAACGATATATCGTTGTTTATTTTATGGAGGGGTTGTGTATGAAGAAAATTTTATTACTTGCAACTGGTGGGACAATTGCATCTGTGGAGGGGAATGAGGGGCTTGTTCCAGGATTGTCCGCTGAGGAATTATTGAATTATTTTTCGAAGTCTTCTCGAAACTTAGAAATAGATTGCAAAATCTTAATGAATATTGATAGTACCAATATGCAACCTGAGCACTGGAAAGAAATAGCTAATGCTGTTTTTAATCACTATGATGACTATGACGGGTTTGTGATTA
This sequence comes from Bacillus sp. CH_48, assembly GCF_038008465.1. Classification (NCBI taxonomy): domain Bacteria; kingdom Bacillati; phylum Bacillota; class Bacilli; order Caryophanales; family Bacillaceae; genus Bacillus; species Bacillus sp. CH_48. Next base: position 3,866,260 of record NZ_JBBOZF010000001.1, read on the forward strand.
CACATGGAACGGATACGTTAGCTTATACATCTTCCGCGTTATCTTATATGCTTCAAGGTTTAAGAAAACCAGTTGTTTTAACAGGTTCACAAGTACCTATTAGTTTTAAAAAGACAGACGCAAAGAAAAATGTAGCTGATGCTCTTAGATTTGCCTGTGAGGATGTTGGCGGTGTGTTTATTGTTTTTGATAGTAGGGTGATTATTGGGACGAGAGCAGTTAAAATGCGAACAAAAAGTTATGATGCATTTGAAAGTGTGAATTATCCATATGTTGCTGAGGTAAATGAAGATGAACTGAAATATCATTGGAAGCCAAAGTCCTCCCATAATGAACTTTCAATAAATACTAATTTATGTACGGATGTTTTTCTTATGAAATTGTATCCAGGTACAAAACCAGAGATATTTGATTGTTTAAAAGATTTGTACAAAGGGATTATTATTGAAAGTTTTGGTAACGGTGGATTACCTTTTGAAGGAAGGAACTTGCTTTCGAAAATTCAAGAGTTGACTGAAATGGGGATTGCTGTAGTGATTACTACTCAATGCCTGGAAGAAGGAGAAGACATACTTCTCTATGAAGTAGGACGGAAAGTGGCACAACATCAAGTAATATTATCTGGAGATATGAATACGGAAGCCATCATAGCAAAATTGATGTGGGCGCTTGGGAAAACTAATAAATTAGAAGAGATTAAAAAAATTATTGAAGAGCCTTTAGCCTACGATTTAACAATAAAATCTGATAAGGATTGGTAATGACTTCATATGATTTATTTAGGTTTTACATTTAATATGGGGGAGAAATTAAAATGGAAATGACAAACAAGAACGTGCGAGTGGAGAATGATTTTTTGGGAGGAAAGGAATTACCTATTGAGGCATATTACGGAATTCAAACTTTACGCGCTGTTGAAAATTTCCCGATTACAGGGTATAAAATTCATGAAAGTTTAATTAAAGCGTTCGCAGTTGTAAAAAAAGCTGCAGCGCTTGCCAATACAGATGTAGGAAGATTGGAATTAAACAAGGGCGGTGCCATCGCAGAAGCTGCTCAAGAAATTCTTGATGGAAAATGGCATGATCATTTCATCGTAGATCCAATCCAAGGCGGAGCGGGTACTTCAATGAACATGAATGCAAATGAAGTCATTGCCAATCGTGCCCTTGAATTATTAGGGATGGAAAAGGGAGACTATCATTATATTAGTCCAAATAGTCATGTAAACATGGCGCAATCAACAAATGATGCATTCCCAACGGCGATTCATATTGCAACATTAAATGCATTAGAAGGCTTATTACAAACGATGGGTTATATGCACGATATATTTGAATTAAAAGCAGAGCAGTTCGACCATGTGATTAAAATGGGTCGTACACATTTACAAGACGCTGTGCCAATTCGTCTTGGACAAGAATTTAAAGCATATTCTCGCGTACTTGAACGTGATATGAAACGTATTCAACAATCGCGTCAACACTTATATGAAGTAAATATGGGGGCAACTGCAGTTGGTACAGGCTTAAATGCAGATCCAGAATATATTGAAGCAGTTGTAAAACATTTAGCTGCAATTAGTGAACTCCCGCTTGTCGGTGCAGAAGATTTAGTAGATGCGACGCAAAATACGGATGCGTATACTGAAGTATCTGCAGCACTGAAAGTATGTATGATGAATATGTCTAAAATTGCGAATGACCTTCGCTTAATGGCATCAGGTCCTCGTGTTGGTTTAGCTGAAATTATGTTACCAGCTCGCCAACCAGGTTCTTCTATTATGCCAGGGAAAGTAAACCCTGTTATGCCAGAAGTAATTAATCAAATTGCGTTCCAAGTAATTGGTAATGACCATACAATTTGCCTTGCTTCAGAAGCAGGACAGTTAGAATTAAACGTTATGGAACCAGTACTTGTTTTCAACTTACTTCAATCTATTAGCATTATGAATAACGGTTTCCGTGCCTTTACAGATAATTGCTTAAAAGGAATTGAAGCGAATGAAGATCGCTTAAAAGAGTATGTTGAGAAAAGTGTAGGAATTATTACAGCCGTGAACCCTCATATCGGTTATGAAGCAGCAGCTCGCGTTGCGAAAGAAGCAATCGCGACAGGGCAATCCGTTCGAGAACTTTGTGTGAAAAATGGTGTACTGTCACAAGAAGACTTAGAATTAATTCTAGATCCATTCGAAATGACACACCCAGGGATTGCAGGAGCAACTCTTTTAAAGAAAAATTAAAAGAAGAGGGGGAGAAGTCCCTCCTCTTTGTTTACAATATAAGGATGTTATACGTGAATAGAGGTAGGGAGATTATAAGTAAGTATACAGTGGCGTTTAATGGTTCATAGAAACAAAATTAAGAGGAGCAGCAATATAATCAACATCACTTTTAAATAAAGAGGATTTATTAAAACATCCTATCATGTTAACAACAAGTTTACATGAATCTTTATAAATAACTATGACCAACCATGAATCAATAGTTGGCCATAATGATCTTAAAGACCCATATCTTTTAATCCAGGACTATGCTCATTTGGCATTTCAGGAAGTTCTGGTACAGGAAAACCTTTTGGCGGGTCAGTTACTGCTAATGTTCCTTTGTTTCTACTTGGTGATTCACCTTGGAATATTTCTCCCATTCTTGTTGGATCTAAGCTAAAATTAAATTGTGCGTTATGGAATCCCATGTCTACATACTTTCTGCACTCTGGGTATTTATTAATATCATAGTTCGGCACAGGGAAGAGTTTTCCCCATTCAACACCCAATGTCTCTAAAGCTTTTGCGAAAGCATTTTGATGTGCATTATCACGTACAATTAAAAATGCAAGAGTTTCTCTAAATGTTTGATTAGAACTCATTTCATAAATTCTAGTCTTTTGAAGTACGCCTGTAGATTCAAGTACGACATTATCTAGTAAATCGCTAATTAAGTTTCCATGACTATATACCCAAGATCCATTCCACGGATTTCCAGCTGCATCAACAGGTAATGAACTTTGAGCACCTACAATAAAGTGGTGAGGGTTTGCATGTTTAACCGCTTCATCAAGCGGTGCGTTGTCAATACCAGCATTTCCTGGCGTAGGTTCACCAGATCCAGTTAGTAGCTGATTAATTGTATGTTGTACAAGTTCTACATGGCTTATTTCCTCTAAAAAAACACCTCGAAGTAAATCGCGATATTGCTTCTCTTTACCTCTAAAATTTGAGCTTTGGAAGAAGTATTGCATCATTGTACGCATTTCGCCATAATGCCCACCTAATATTTCTTGTAAAACTTTTGCGGCAGCTGGATCTGGCTTGTCCGGCTTGATAATATTAATCAGTTCTTCTTTATAATAAAACATGAAGTACACCTCTTTTAAGTTAGTTAACATTGTTATCGTGTCCGCTAATTGGTTACTTAATACTCAAATTCATTTTTTTACCAATAAATCATGATCTCAAAATGCAAATTCTTTTGGAAATAACTATTTTCGATATGAGATGAAAATGGGGGAATAGCTACTTACAATTTAATAAAAAAGATAAGATTACGGAGTGTAATCTTATCTTTTTATTAAGAATAATAAATTGTATCTTCAAGGTTTTAAAATGACTTTTATACAATCATCTTCACGATTATTAAAAATTTGATAACCATAGCTCGCTTCTTCAAGGGGGATTTTGTGTGTAATAATCTCTTTTGGATCGAATTCTTTGTTTATTATTTTTTCAAATAGTTCCGGCATAAAATGAATAACAGGTGCTTGTCCCATTTTAAGGTTAATATTTCTAACCCAAAATGCTCCGAGTGGAAATGCATTATAATTGCCACCATAAACGCCAGTCATTTGAACCGTTCCATATTTTCTTACGGCTTTCGTAGCGATTTGAATAGGGCCGAGAGTTCCGCCTTGTAATTTTAATTTTTGTTCTAGAAATTCTAGTGGCGATTTTTTTCCATCCATGCCCACGCAATCAATGACTACATCGGCACCGCCATGTGTGATTTCCTTTAAATGTTCTCCCATATCGGGGAATTTTGTAAACTCAAATACCTCAACATTGTTAATCTTTTTTGCATAATTTATACGATAATCTAAGTAATCGACTGCGATTACACGCTTAGCACCTTGCATCCAAGCAAATTTTTGTGTCATTAATCCAACAGGCCCGCAACCAAGGACGATAACAGTATCACCTGGCTTAACACCAGCGTTTATTACACTCCAATAGGCTGTTGGCAAAACATCGGATAAAAACAGTAAAGATTCATCTTCAAGTTCGCATGATTCTGGTATAACAAATGGAGTGAAATTTCCAAAAGGAACTTTTAAATATTCTGCTTGTCCACCTGGATGGTTACCAAATTTCTCTGTATAACCAAAGTATCCACCAGAATCATAATGAGGATTGGAGTTATCACATTGGCTTTCCATTTCATGTTGGCAATAAAAACAATGTCCACAAGAAACGTTGAAGGGGATGACAACACGATCTCCTTTTTTCACTTTAGTAACATCTGGACCAACTTCTTCAACAATGCCCATTGGCTCATGACCAATAATGTAACCTGGAGGTAAAGGCATGTTGCCCTGATATAAATGTAAATCAGAACCGCAAATAGCAGTTGAAGTAATTTTTACAATAATATCATCTTTTTTCTCTAACTTTGCATCATCAACCTGTTTAACTTGTACTTGGTTTGGTCCTTGATAGGTTACAGCTTTCATCTCATATCTCCTTAGGAATCATTTTTCATAATTTATCTCGCTATTTGCCGGCTGCCCGTAAAAGCCCGATTGATGAGGGCTGATAATCACCCGGGGATGAACAAAACCCCACTGATTAAAATTTCACTTTATATGTATCTCTTGATAAAATATAAATTTTTAGTAAAGAGAAACCTGTACATAGTGTTGTTATGAAAGTATGTTATAGCAACTCTTCTTTCTTATATCTTTTGCCCTATTTTAAGAAGAAACTCAATAATTATTCATAATCTAATTTCCATAAAAAGGATAATTATTATTTCATAATTTGTCGCATATTAAAAACATCGGAGGTGAAATAATATGGCAAACAATAATAGTGGAAATCGTAATGAATTATTAGTTCGAGGTGCTGAACAGGCTCTTGATCAAATGAAATATGAAATTGCACAAGAGTTTGGTGTACAACTTGGTGCAGATACAACAGCTCGTTCAAACGGATCTGTTGGTGGTGAAATTACAAAACGTTTAGTTGCAATGGCTGAACAACAACTTGGTGGTAGAGCTAACCGCTAAGAGAATTCGTATAAAATATAGCGAATATGTAAATCAATTTCTTTTGTATATGTATAAAAATAAAAACCCTTATAGTAAATGGATTCTCACTCAAAGATTATTGATAATCTTCTTTCATAATCTTTGGGTATTTAATTTGTAAACGACTTTCCTAAACAATAAACACGCAGTGTTGGAAAGGTGTTTTCCATGCATAGTAGAAAAGCTTTTGCAGGAAAAAGCATACTTAAAAATTTGATTTCAATATTGAAATCAATATTGATTATGATATTTTCGAAAGGGAGGAATTTAAAAATGGGTATTTTAAGTGGAAACCCTCAAAATGAACCGTTACATTACGGAGAAGTATTTGATATTTGGAGTTATCTTCTAGCCGCACAAGGTGGAATCGCAAGCCATCAAGTATTTATGAATCATACAGGTGACGAAGATTTGAAGAAGTTTTTAGAAAGCTTAATTGAAAATGATATGAATTCAGAAATAGAAGAGTTAAAAACTCTTTTAAAAGTTAATGGCGTAGCTTTACCGCCAGCTCCGCCAGAACGACCAGTTGCATCTATTGAAGACATTCCTCCTGGAGCACGTATTAATGATGCAGAAATTGCAGCAGCGGTTTCTACAGGATTAGCAGCTGGACTTGTGACATGTAGTCAAGTGATGGGAAAATGTCTTCGAGAAGATGTCGGAATGCTATTTGGACAATTTCATATGAAAAAAGCGCAAGCAGGTGTAACGTTACTGCGTTTAAGTAAGAAAAAAGGGTGGGTAGTTCCACCTCCATTACATGTGAAAAACTCTGATCAAGCTTAATAAACAAAAATAAAAAAGTGGCATTGGCCACTTTTTTATTTTTTAGATGTATCCTCAACTTTAGATTTATTTATTGTAGAAGAATCCATATATTCATCTGACATTTCCATAGCATATTTATCATGATGAATATGATTGTGATTTCTTAATTCATCGTCGTTACGCAGTACTAACCTCTTCATATAAATGTGGAAGAAAACCTCTATTCCGCCAATAATTAAAGCGGCTAAGAATGAAGAAAGTCCAATATTACGAGTAGCATCTAAATTAGTAAACAAGTATGTTAAAAGCCAAATTCCGAAGAAGCTTAAGCCGAAATCTGCCATTGTAGCAATCGTATTTCCGTATTTAGGTAAAATGAAGAGATCGCCGATTAAATAGGCAGCTCCTGTTAAGAAAAGAGAAATGAGTAATACTCTAGGAATGGAAATGCCTTGAAAGATACTGAGTACGATAAGTAATACTGCAGTTATCGCTGTGTATTTAATTAATAAAGCAATAATATGTTTCATCATTTTCCTCCATTGTTTAAACGTATATGGAATAAAATATTTCATTAGAAACGGGTTATGCTTTTATATAGCGTAACCCGTTTCATTTTCTGATGGAGGCCTATTTATAATATCCCATGGCACGTATATTGTATTTCGTTCTCCTATACACTATTATGTTGGGCTTAAAGGGCATCAATTATACCTTTGAATTCACGGTCGTAATTACCAATTAATTAGCTATATATTTTAGCATGTAATTTAACATATTAAAGAAAGAAGGAGGTGAATGAACATGTCAAACAATAACAGTGGAAGTAGCAATCAATTATTAGTACGTGGCGCTGAACAAGCTCTTGATCAAATGAAATATGAAATTGCTCAAGAATTTGGCGTACAACTTGGAGCAGATGCAACAGCTCGTGCAAACGGATCTGTTGGTGGTGAAATTACGAAACGTCTTGTATCACTAGCTGAGCAACAACTTGGCGGTGGCGTTACTCGTTAATTTTATATATGAAATGGATATAAAGGAGAGGCATGCCGTCTCTCCTTTCTCATACATTTTTATTTGTTTAACTTTTAGACTCTCGAGGTTTTAAATACATAATGAATTTTTGTGAAATAAAAGGATAAAAGATAAGAGGTTATATTTAATGCGAAAGGGGCAGAAAAAATGAAATATGAAGCGTTATTTACAGTTGAGATTTCTGTAGGAAGTGAGAGAGTAGCAAACCATAAAATAAAGGCACATGATGTCGTTGATGTTGTTGAAAAGCTTGCTGAAAAGTACTTAAGTAATCATGAGGGACATTCTCAAAATGAATAAAGGAGAATCGTAATATGACCTGTCATGATGTTAAGAACGAAACGAAAGAAAAAAAAGATTTAAAATGGTGGCAACTCTCACTTATTGGAATTGGTTGTACGATAGGAACGGGCTTTTTTTTAGGATCCAGTATAGGGATTAAAATAGGTGGATCTTCAATTATTCTTATTTTGATTTTAACTGGATTCACTACATATATTGTATTTGAAGCATTGGCAAAAATGGCTGTGGAAGATCCGCAAAAAGGATCGTTTCGCATTTATTCAAGAAAAGCTTTTGGAAATTGGGCGGGTTTTAGTCACGGATGGACATATTGGTGTTCGGAGTTGCTTATTATGGGCAGCCAGTTAAGTGCGTTAGGAATCTTTTCACGTTACTGGTTCCCTAAAATACCACTATGGATATTTGCTGCTGTATATGGAGTAGCGGCTATATTAATTATTTTTATAGGGGTAAAAATATTCGAACGTTTAGAAAAATGGATGGCTATTATAAAAATCGCGGCTATTATAGGGTTCATTGTGATTGCTATTTTGGTTATTTTAGGATTTATAAAGGGTGGTTTATATAAGGCGCAAATTCCACGGAATTTTAAAGATTGGTTCCCAAATGGATTAAAAGGCACTTGGTCCTCTCTGATTTATGCATTTTATGCATTTGGAGGAATCGAAATTATGGGGTTAATGACAATAAGACTGAAAGACCCTAAAGATGCACAAAAATCAGGGAGAGTAATGTTAATGATTTTAACGATTATTTACGTAGTCTCTTTAGGGTTGGCAATTATGATGGTTCCGTTAAATCAGTTTAATACGAAAGAAAGTCCTTTTGTAATAGCATTACAAGACTATAATTTGCCGTATGTGCCATTTATTTTAAATGTAGTATTAATTTTAGCGGGTTTTTCAACGTTAGTTGGTTCATTATTTGCAGTGACAAGTGTATTAATGAACTTAGCTGAAGAAGGTGATGCACCTGCGATGTTTGCGAAAAAAAACAAGAAAAATATCTCGTTTCCAGCTTTAATTCTTATTATAATGGGGCTTGGTGCTTCTATCCTTAGTGCTTTATTACTACCAAAAAATATATATGAATATGTAACAACTGCAGCTGGATTAATGTTGTTATATACATGGAGTTTAATCCTTCTTTCCTTTTGGAGACTAATGAATCCAAAAGGGTGGATGCAGATAAAAAGTATTATTGGTCTTATTATGATTGCACTAGCTGTTAGTGGAACACTATTACAAAAAACAACGCGTTTTGGTTTCTTAGTGAGCTTGTTGTTTTTAGGAATAGTTATTATTGTTACTATAATTGTTCATTTTGTCTCACGAAAAAGGAATCCAGCTATATGAAGTATCTTTCTTTTCACACCATGAATAGTATGTCAGAACTAAATAATAGAAGTTATTGAAAAATGATTTGGTAAGTTTGAAAACCAAAATATAATCCATAAATAATAAGTGATATTCCAGATACTACTGTTATAAGAGACAATATACGTGCATTCAAAATTTTACGAAATATACTAGATGTACTTGCCATCGTAATATCCCAAATAAAAATGCCTAAAATAATCCCGAAACTATATAACAAAAGCTGCTCTTTATTATAGGAAGAAGCGGCTTTTGCTAATATAGAGCCGAAAATTCCAAGCCAAAATAGAATTGTTAATGGATTAGATAAGGACATAAAAAAACCAGAAAAAAAGCTTTTAATAACTGAATCATCATTTCTCGTATTACTAATGCTAATTTGATTTGCATTTTTTAAACTTTCGATACCTGTATAGATTAAAACAAAAGCGCCGAAAGACCATAAGAAAAGTTTTATAATATCTTTTTCGAGGAAATGAATGACACCTAAATAAATAAGTACCATGTAGATGACATCTGCAAGTAAGGCTCCTATGCCAAGAATCCAAGCGTGAAAAAAACCACTCCTAATACCTTTTTCTAACTGTGCAGCATTAATAGGCCCCATTGGAGCAGATAATGATAAACCTAAGAAAACATAGCTTAAAAATATGCCCACGTATGATATGCTCCTCCCACTAAATTTGATCTATATTAAATCTATTCAGTGGTTAAAGTTTGTACAACTAAATAATAAAAAGTGGAGTGGGTTACTTATTTTTATGCAAGTATTTTATTATTCGAGAAAAGGGACACTTGGATGGAATTGTTTCATCATCACGTAAAAAATATTGTTGCCATTCATAATTATCTTTTTCACCATAATCTTTAAGAGAAGGGTGAATAGGAGCTTTGTCATAAGCGGCTAGACGTTGACGTATTAAGTTTTTTAGTTTTCTACTGCGTTTCTCAGAATTCATAATTCCCTGTAAAACCCACCTAGGAGTTAAAGCAAGCATCATACATGAAAAATGTCTACTTTGTCTATTGACATGGGCAGGTGTAGCGCAGTAAACAAAATATGATTCATTATGAAAGCAAAATTCCCAAGTGTTTTCCATAGGATCATTTGGAATGTGCATAGGCCATTCCATCTCGTCCAAACGGCTAGTTGTATTAAGTAGAGACCAATAAATATGTTCAAAATCCTCAACGGTAGTTTCTTGCTTTAAATCTGTTGGTGTATGAATAAAAACAATGAGTGAGGCGTATTGACCTGTGTCTCTAGAACATTCAGTATATTCTTTAAGTAATGCAGCAAAATCCTCGCTAGTATTCGTATCTCTAGGATCACCAATAAATCCGTACCTGAGGTGATTTGCTGTAAAGCCGTGTTGAGCTGGTATACAAGGGAAAGGTTTATCTTTATCTGTCATTTTTAATTTAAAAGAACGGAAAGCTTCTCGTTGCCAATGTGGAAGGGTAATAATATTTTTTTGTAAAGAGTCTTTATTATAAAGCATAGTCATCTTTTTATCCCTCCTAAGTCATAATATATAACCTATTAATTATTTAAGAATAGGTGACTAACACGACTAGAATAATTGTTTTTTAATCTATAAAAATAAAATGATTTAATGAAGAATCCCCTTCAATGTAGTTACTTTAATAGTTGATCTTTAATAACGTATAAATTTAAGTAGCTATAAAATTTGAAAAATATATAAGGAATATGTAGGTACAATGTTCAAATTTATATTTTCTAACTAATATGGTTTATAACGAAACAAGAAGGGATGTATTATGATGGGGATTTTTAAGGAAGAAAAAATTAAATTTATAGATTGTAAAGGCGAAGAAGTCATTTTGAAAATCAAAATTAAGGATATAAAAAAGTAGGGAAGAGGAATTAAGGATACTTTATTGTGATTAACATAGAAGGATAATAAGCAATCATGAATTAGATTGAAATGAATTCATGTAGTATAGGCCCTTTTTGAATTTTTTTGCATAGTGTAGCATGAATGAATATTAAGGGGGAACGTCTATGTCTTATCCTAATCAGCTAGCTTGGCATGAAACATTGGAGTTACATGAATTAGTAGCATTTCAAGCAAACGGTTTAATCAAATTAAAAAAATCAGTTAGGAATGTACCTAATCAAGCACTTCAATCGTTATATATTAAAGCTATAAATGCCATCCAAAACAATCTACAAGAGTTAGTACAATTTTATCCTTATGCTCCTGGATTTCAATCGCAGCATCGTGATGACACTGGATTTTACGCTGGAGATTTACTTGGATTAGCAAAGACATCTGTTCGAAACTATGCAATAGCGATTACCGAAACTGCAACGCCGCGACTTAGAGAAGTTTTAACCCGTCAAATAAATGATGCTATACAATTACATGCACAGGTTTTTAACTTTATGTATGAGCGTGGTTACTATCCAGCTTATGATTTAAAGCAACTATTAAAAAATGATGTTCAAAATGTGCAAAAGGCAATACAAATGCAATATTAAAATGAAGATTTGGAAATTATCATTAGAGAAAAACTATAGTTTATTTATAGAGGATCAAATAGTTAAGACTATATGGTAATTTCCATTGTTAATAAATTGATTAAATGCTAAAAAGATAGATTGATTCTAAAATGTTAAAGAAATTATACTAGCTCTATTTTAGAATGGTGAACCACTTAAAGCTTTTTTAGTGAGTTTTAATAAAATATTAAATACGCTTGAGAATAAGTATTTATATGATACATCTAATTGAATGTTATTTTCCTTTGGTACTAAGTATGTTTAGCACGTTTTTCTTTTGGGAAAAATAAGAATATACATTAGTGGAAAGGATAGGATTTAATGGTTACCAAAACCGATAATACAAGCTATTTAACCTCTTCTGTTTATTTGACCCGTAATCTATGGTCAGGTATCTTGTTTGGGCTAGGGTTAGTAGCTTTTATAGATGAAACTATTTTTCATCAACTGCTACATTGGCACCATTTCTATGATAAATCTACAACAGATATTGGACTCATTTCAGATGGTCTTTTTCATGCTTTTAGTTGGTTTGCAACGATTGGTTCCTTGTTTATGGTTGCTGATCTTCGCCGTAGAAATGCATTTTGGTTGAAAAGATGGTGGAGCGGATTAATGCTTGGTAGTGGTGGATTTCAATTATATGACGGTATAATTCAACACAAACTAATGAAAATACATCAGATTCGATACGTAGATAATGTTCTTATCTACGACGTAATATGGAATATAATTGCGACTGTAATGCTCTTAATTGGCATTCTGCTAGTTTTTCAGACAAGAACTGATGAAAGATTATTGAGAGGTAAAAGCTTAAATGAATAATAACCATCTTCATCATGAAATATGGAATGTACTGGATATTTTAGTATTCGTATTCATTTTAATTATGTTAATAATTTATATAGTAGCCACGATTTTATCAAATCGCCATTACAAACGATGGTCGTTATATCGAAGTGTCTTCTGGATTTTAGGACTTATTTGTGTGGCAATAGCAGTTGTTGGGCCCTTAGCTCATCGTGCTCATAATGATTTCACAGTGCATATGCTTGTGCATTTACTCCTTGGGATGCTTGCTCCAATTTTTATAGCATTAGCCGCTCCAATGACTCTTTTTTTACGAACGTTCAATGTGAGAACAGCGCGACGTCTTTCAAGGATACTAAAGAGTAGGCCTCTACAACTTCTTACTCATCCAATTATCGCAACCTTGCTTAATTTAGGAGGACTATGGATTCTCTATACGACTAGCTTATACTCGATGATGCACGAAAGTATACTTCTTCATTTGTTCATACATTTCCACGTTTTTATTGCAGGATATCTGTTTACCACATCAATGATTTATGTTGATTTAATATCCCATAGGTATAGCTATATGTACCGATCAATTATTTTAATAATTGCATCAGCTGGTCATGGGATATTATCAAAATACATATATGCTCATCCGCCTGCTGGTGTAGTTACTGAACAAGCAGAAATTGGGGGCGTGCTGATGTATTATGGCGGCGATTTCGTTGATATTGTTCTTATTTTTATACTTTGTTTGCAATGGTCTAGGGGTAGCAGACAGCGAACAAAAGTTAATAATGTAGTAAGGTCATGGGATGTATCGGATTTTTTGAAACTAAAAACTTTGAAATGAAATTTAGTTAAACTGTATTATGGATTAAGTATGGTATGAACAAAATTAAAAAAAGTATGTTAAAAGTAAAAAGAGCAGTTTTTCTATGGCTAAATTTACAGCTGATGAAAAAATACAAATCGTTCTACGTTATTTGAACGGAAATGAAAGTTATCGAGAAATGGGTAAATCGCTCGGTATAAGTGACACAATCATTTTGAATTGGGTAAACCAATATAAACAGAATGGTCTGGAAGCTTTTCTAAAACGATGTACAAATTACACACAACAATTTAAACTAGACGTACTAAACTTTATGATTGAAAACGGTATGTCCTTATTTGAGACGGCAGCTATCTTTAATATTCCTGCCCCTTCAACGATTTCTGTTTGGAAAAAACAGCTCGAAACACAAGGAATTGATGCCCTTCAATCTAAGAAAAAGGGGCGTCCATCCATGAAAAAAGATTCAAATAAACAATTAAAACAACCTTTAGCTGAAGGGTCAGTCGAAGCACTTGAAGCACGCATTAAACAGCTTGAGATGGAAAATGAGTACTTAAAAAAGTTAAATGCCTTAGTTCGAAACAAGGAAAAGTCACAAAACAAGACAAAGCGCAAGTAGTCTATGAATTAAGGCATAAATATTCGGTGAAGGCACTCGTGGAGCTAGCTACTATTCCTCGAAGCACGTATTATGATTTAGTAAAGAAAATGAATCGTCCAGATGTAGATGCCGATTTGAAAGCTGAGATTAAAGCGATTTATGAGGAAAATGAAGGTCGTTATGGTTACCGTCGCATTTGTGATGAATTAACGAATCGTGGCCAGAAAGTGAACCACAAGAAGGTTCAGCGCATTATGAAAGAGCTTGGGTTAAAGTGTGTTGTGCGTATGAAGAAATATAAATCCTATAAAGGAAAAGTCGGTAGAATTGCACCTAATATTTTAGAGCGTAATTTTCATACAGATGCACCGAATCAAAAGTGGGTAACAGACATCACAGAGTTTAAATTGTTTGGAGAAAAACTGTATGTATCACCTGTATTAGATTTGTATAATGGTGAAATTATTACCTATACAATTGGTTCTAGACCGACGTATTCGCTTGTTTCAGACATGTTAGAGAAAGCATTGGAACGTTTACCTGAAACGCACCAGCTACTGATGCATTCGGATCAAGGATGGCATTATCAAATGAGACAGTACGTCCGTACTCTTGAATCAAGAGCTATCGTCCAGAGTATGTCTCGAAAAGGCAACTGTTACGACAACGCAGTAATAGAAAATTTCTTTGGGATTATGAAGTCGGAGTTCCTCTACATAAAAGAATTTGAAAATGTAGAGCACTTTAAAATAGAATTAGAAAAATATATAGATTATTATAATACGAAACGGATTAAGGCAAAATTAAAAATGAGTCCGGTACAATACCGGACTCACTTTTATCAAGCTGCCTAATGAAATAACCGTGTCTAACTTTTAGGGGTCACTTCATTATTATGACTGCTCTTTTTTATGGTAAGAAGTACAACCTGGGTAAGAAGCGGGCTTATACTACAGATAGTATTTGAGGAATATCGAGTTTTATTCACAAGGCGTAGTTCTATTCTAATAATAGAGATGTTGCCTAAGTACAGTGTTTTTTATTAAACTTAATAATTTTTTCCGTTTTGATTTTGTTTCTTAAATATAAGAATAAAAATTATTTTCATGCTTAATGTATCTTTTAGTCTACATATTTTCCATAATCGGGTAAAGCGATTTTATCAAATTCTTGAACGAGTGTTTTGAGGCTTGTTGATAGCAATTCACCCGACATCGGTATCCCATGTCCAGTAACAGCGGTTAGAGGCTTTAACTTCTCTAGCTTAATAACTGACTCTTTAGCGGCTTTCCAGTCTGTTGTTAAATAACGAGGCGGACCGCTTATTTCCTGTTCTTGAGTTATTACTTTATACAGATACTCCTGTTTCACTGTAACAAAAGCGTCCCCAGCAATTAAAGTTCGTTCTTTTTCTCGGAATAATGAAATATGCCCTGGAGTATGTCCTGGTGTATGAATCCATCTAAACTCTGGCATATGGGGAACAGTTCCATCGGTAGGTAGCGCTTTTACGTTATTTCCTAAGTCAATTGGTTCGTTTGGGAACAGAGGAGACATTTTTGCTACCATACCACCTTCAACTGTAGGGTCTGGTTCTGGATAGCTTTGTTGTCCGGTCAGGAACGGTATCTCCATCTGATGTGCATAGACGGGAACATCCCAATACTTGATGAGTTCAATTATTCCCCCAACATGATCAAAATGGCCGTGAGTTAAAATAATGGCTTTTGGGCGACTATTGGTACCAAATCGATCCTCAGCGATAGAGATAATTTTATTTGCACATTTAGGCATTCCAGCATCAACTAAAACAAAATCATTGGTCTCAGGATTTCCAGCAAAGCATATATTGACGATTTGAATCGTGTAACAAAATAAATCAGGCAATACTTCAATGCCATGACCACTTTCAATTGAAGTTGCTGGAATAAACTTGTAATCACTTCCATAATTCATTTCATTGTCCAATTTTTCTCCCCCTTAATATATTTTAATACGACATTATAGTTCCCTAATCTTGAAAATTCATTTTGGCGAATTTGAGAAAAGAATTAATGTGGGATTAAAAAACAATAATTTAGTCCTAGAATTAAGAGAGATTCATATCAATTTATATAAAGTGCAAACAGGAAATATTGATTTTACAATTGTAGTTTCTACTATTTTTTGAGGAGGGATTACGAGTTAATAAAAGATTCATCTGGATATTATAATGTAAGTTTATACAAAAATTACATAACAGTAGCTGATATAAATCCATTAAATAAGACGATTACTTGTATCGATGCTTTTCATAATCAAAGAATGTTTAAGTTTGGAGATATAATTGAAGTGAATTCGAGGGGATAAATAAAAAAGATTATCTCTTCCTAACTTAATTATATCATGTAAATCAAGTTCGAAATAGACTGTTTCTTCTCATTTACTACTGATACAATCAAGAACACAAGTAAAGTAAGGAGAGATGTTACATGAGTTCTTTCGTTCTCGATTTTCAGGAAATAGAAAACACGTACCTTTCACTTGTCGGTGGAAAAGGTTTGAATTTAGGGGAGTTATCCAACATTCAAGGGATACAAGTGCCAGAAGGATTTTGTGTTACAACGATAGGGTATGAAAAGGCCATCGAGCAAAATGAAGGGCTTCAAATTTTGTTGCAGCAGCTAACGATGCTAAAAATTGAGGAACGAGGTCAAATTTGTGAAATTAGTAAGAAGATTAGAGAAGTCATTATGGCGGTGGAAATTCCAGTTGATGTAGTGGAATCAGTAGCTCATCATCTCTCTCGCTTTGGCGATGAACATGCGTATGCAGTGCGTTCGAGTGCTACTGCTGAAGATTTACCGTATGCCTCGTTTGCTGGTCAACAAGATACGTATTTAAATATTATTGGAAAAGAAAGCATTTTGCAGCATATTAAAAAATGCTGGGCTTCTTTATTTACAGATCGAGCGGTTATATACCGAATGCAAAACGGTTTTGATCATAATCAAGTTTCTATATGTGTTGTCGTTCAAAAAATGGTTTTCCCTGTGGCTTCAGGGATTTTATTTACTGCCGATCCGATTACTTCGAATAGGAAGGTGTTGTCAATCGATGCCAGCTTTGGACTTGGCGAGGCGCTAGTATCTGGATTGGTTTCTGCCGATAATTATAAGGTAAAAGAAGATGAAATCGTCGGAAAGGTCATCGCAACGAAAAAATTAGCCATCTATGGAAGAAAAGAAGGCGGAACAGAGACAAAGAAAATTGCTCCTAATCAGCAAAAAGTTCAAACACTTACTGAACAACAAATTTTACAACTAGCACGCATCGGAAGACAAATCGAAGTTTATTTTGGTTGTCCGCAAGATATTGAATGGTGTTTAGTTGATGATACATTTCATATAGTCCAAAGCAGGCCGATTACGACTTTATATCCAATTCCAGGAGTAAATGATGGGGAAAATCATGTGTATATATCGGTTGGTCACCAACAAATGATGACCGATGCGATGAAACCACTTGGGTTATCTTTTTTCTTGTTAACGACTAGTGCTCCTATGCGTAAAGCGGGAGGCAGGTTATTTGTTGATGCTACGCAACAATTAGCTTTACCTGCTAGCAGAGATTACTTAATAAACACTTTAGGAAAATCGGATCCACTCGTAAGAGATGCATTAACGACTATAATCGAGCGAGATGATTTTATTCAATTGTTACCGGATGATGAAAAAGGAAAGAGTGCTAGTAAAAGTAAGCAACCTGCAAGTTCGCAAACAGAAATCGAAAATAATACGGCAATCGTTACGAATTTAATACAGAATAGTCAAGAATCGATCGAAGAGTTAAAACGAAACATGCAAACGAAATCAGGTGTGGATGTATTTGATTTTATTTTGCAAGACATCCAGCAATTAAAGAAAGTATTATTTAACCCGCAAAGTATAGCTGTTATTATGGCTGGTATGAATGCTTCAACATGGATGAATGAAAAGATGGAGCAATGGCTAGGTGAAAAAAATGCAGCAGATACACTTTCTCAATCCGTACAAAATAATATTACTTCAGAAATGGGTTTAGCATTATTAGATGTTGCAGATGTGATTCGGCCGTATCCAGAAGTCATTGCGTATTTACAGCATGTAGAAGATGACAGCTTTTTAGATGAATTAGTTCAGTTTAAAGGCGGGGAAAAAGTTCGGGATGCAATCGAGGCGTTTCTAAGCAAATATGGAATGAGATGCAGCGGAGAAATCGACATTACGAAAACGCGCTGGAGTGAAAAGCCAACAATCATTATCCCGATGATTTTAAATAATATAAGAGACTTTGAAGCTGGCGCTAGTAAGCGAAAGTTTGAAGAAGGACTACAGGAAGCTTTGAAAAAAGAAGAAGAGTTAGTAGATCGATTACAAGACTTGCCGGATGGAAAACAAAAAGTAGAAGAAACGAAGCGAATGATTCGCAACATCCGTAATTGTATCGGTTATCGTGAATATCCAAAATACGGCATGATTAATCGTTATTTTATATATAAGCAGGCGTTATTGAAAGAAGCTAAGCAACTTGTGCAGAGCGGGGTCATTCATGAAGTCGATGATATATACTACTTAACTTTTGAAGAACTTCACGAAGTCGTCCGCACAAATAAACTAGATTACGAGCTTATTCATAAGCAAAAAAATGAGTACAAATTATATGAAAAACTAACGCCGCCGCGAGTTATGACGTCTGATGGAGAAATCATTACAGGTAAATATAAACGAGAAAATCTCCCAGCTGAAGCAATAGTAGGTTTGCCTGTTTCTTCTGGAGTGATTGAGGGGAGAGCACGCGTTATTTTAAATATGGAAGACGCGAATTTGGAAGAGGGAGATATATTAGTTACGGCATTTACCGATCCTGGCTGGACACCTTTGTTTGTTTCTATAAAAGGGTTAGTAACAGAAGTCGGTGGGCTTATGACGCACGGAGCAGTAATTGCACGTGAGTATGGATTACCAGCAGTCGTCGGAGTAGAGAATGCTACGAAACGAATAAAAGACGGTCAACGAATTCGGATACATGGAACAGAAGGGTATATTGAAGTGTTGTAAGTAAAAGAGCATCCACTATTATAGTGGATGCCCTTTTATTATATAGCTGACTTATTTCTTTAAACCAGCCGCATAAAAAGGTCCATGAACTGCAATAGTTGATAAAAAGCGAGCAATCTCCTCAGGTGTTTCTTTTTGTCCATTATTTAACCATTGCTGTATGACACCTATATGTGCAGATGCCATATAAGAAGTTAAGTATTCGCTTGGAACAAGTAAATTTTCCTTATTAATGAGAGGACCATTCGTATCTTCAAATAATGTTTTCCACATAAAATCTTTCAGTTTTGTTTGGAAAGATAAATCTCCATTTGGGCTAAGCACAGCTCTCATAAAATCACTATTTTCATTTAGAAATTCAAGAATAGAAGTGATAAGTATAAATGGCATTGTTGGAGAAGGATTTGTTCCAAGATCAGCAATAACTTCCGGGAATTTCTGTTTGGCAATTTTAGAAAACTCGTACATAATGTCTTCTTGGCATTTTGTCATTAAATCAAATTTATCTTGATAGTGCGCATAGAAAGTACCGCGATTAATGTTTGCTTTCGTTGTAATATCTTTCACTGTAATGGCGTCAAAACCTTTTTCTTCAATTAGCTCCACCAATGCATTTCGTATGGCGGTTTTCGTACGAACAACACGCAAATCTAAATTGCTATCGCGCAACGCATGTCCCTCCTTAATTTTACTCAACACATTTAGAAAATGTGTCTTATAACCGACACATTCCCGATTTTTGATTATTGTATATGGTTCAACTCGAACATATAATTCAAAATATAAATAAACAACACGTTGTTGATTATTATAAATCAAATTAAAGGAGGAAAAAAGAAAATGTTTAAAAATAAACTTTTATTTTTATCACCAGTTATTGCACTGCTTGTTGTTTTTATTTTTTCATTAACGTTATTTCCAACTGTTCAACCGCAGCCGAAAAACTTGCCAATTGCAATTGTAAATGAGGATCAAGGTGTAGAAATTCCAAATCAACCGAAAATGAATATGGGGCAAACAATTGTTGATACGGTGAAAAAATCATCGAAATCAGATGAAGAACCTGCGGTAAAGTGGGTAGAAGTGAAGAATAAGGAAGCAGTTCAAAAAGGGCTAAATAATAAAGAGTATTATGCAGCGTTAGTCATTCCGAAAGAATTTAGTGCAAAACAAGCATCGTTACGAACACCACAGCCATCTTCACCTGAGATAGAAATATATATTAATCAAGGAATGAATACGGCTGCATCAACTATGGTAGGGCAAATATTACAGGCGATCGTTGATAATATGAACAATAATGTCCGTACACAAATATTAGAAGGGTTGAAAACAAAAGGAGCTACTGTAACAACAGACCAAGCTGAGAAATTAGTAACACCTATTGTAAAGAACGTGAAAAATGTGAATGAGGTCGGCAAAAATAGTGCGAACGGTAACTCACCAATATCATTGTTCCAACCGTTATGGATTGCAAGTTTAGCTAGTGCAGCGATTATTTTTATTGCGATTAGTAAAATGCCAGTAAGCTCAAGAAAAGAAAACTTTCTGTTAAAAGTAAAACAAATCGTAACAGGAGCTATTGCGACACTTGTAATTGGGTTTGGTCTTACATGGATTGCAGATGGGATGGTAGGGTTAAATATTTCGAACTTCACGGATACAGCTCTATTCTTATCTATTACTTCTTTTAGTTTCTTCTTAATGATATCTGCGGTACTTTCATTAGTTGGACTAAAAGGAATCGGTTTATTCGCTTTATTACTATTCTTCGGAGCGCCGTTATTATCGTTAGCACCTGAGATGTTGTCTCCGTTTTATCAAGACTGGGTTTACTCATGGTTACCAATGAAATTTATGATTGAAGGCCTAAGAGAAATCTTCTTCTTCGGAAAAGGATTAAGCTGGAATACACCTGTTACTGTACTCGTTTGGATTGGTATAGTAAGTATGGTTACTATATTAGCAACTACATTCAAACGTAGTGTAGTAAAAGGGCATAAAACAGAATTGAACGCTTAAAAAAAGCCGTTTCACTAAATTAGTGAAACGGCTTTTTTGTGATGAAATCTAAAAGCTGAAGAATGAGTATCTGCTGTTGTCGCCTTAGAATTAAGTCGGAATCTCTAAAAATCGCGTACGTTCCAAACAATCTCACCACGTTCATCATCCCACGTACTGTGATGACGCTTAAATCCTATCTTTTCTAGTACCCGGAGTGAAGCGATATTCCAAGCGCCTACAGTCGACCAAAGTCTATGGCGCCCAGTAGCAATCGCAGCGTCCAGTACAACGGATGCCGCCTCAGTTGCATAACCTTTACCATGGGCGCTGCGGAACAACTCGTATGCAATCTCCGGCTCTTCAAGTGTGGAACGACCGATAATTAAGCCGCAGTATCCGATGAAATCGCCTTCATTGCGCCTTCGAATAGTGAGAAGGGAAATGCCATTTTCCTCTGCCTTCTTGCGCATCTCAATGAGCCGGTTACGAACGGAATCAACGGCTGGAATGTCCACACCACGTTCGCCAATTAATTTGCTCAGCCAAACGGAATCGGATTCCTCCCACATACTAAGCTCAAGTCTTTCGGTTTTCAGCTGGAAGGCCATAGGTTTAAATAAAGATGGCATAGTGGTACCTCCTAGTTATATGACTGGATTCATAATAGCTTCGCATCTCAACACCACATCTGGTTGGAAACCTGATTCATTCGCGAATTTATAGCAACAGCGTACAAAAAAATAGTGATATTTTATCCGCTATTTGCCGTGTAGTAAAATCCCCATTGATTATAGTTTCACTTTATGAATAAGCAATTCCTTTGCAAAATAGACCCTTTTCTCAAACTTTACTTTCAATCTAAAGTCGTCCCGTTATATACACAGGCTCCTACTATTTCTAAATGCATAAAATGTTAAGCGAAAGTATGGAGGGATACGATGTATAATTCGAATTATTATGATTGGTATAGACAAAATGATAAGTTGATTAGTGATATTGAAAAAGCTATAAACGGAGAGTATAGCGCTATAAGCTGCTATGCAAAATTAGCGAATATGGCTCCAAATCAAGTAGAACAAAAACAAATTCTTGAAATTCGTAATGATGAAATAAAGCATTTTCACAACTTTGTACAAATTTATACGAGTTTAACTGGTAGGCAGCCAAAACCACAAATTACTGAAGACTGCCCAAATACGTATTTACAAGGATTAGAGTTCGCTATACAAGATGAACAAAAAACAGTAGATTTTTATTTGGAAATTTCAGATGAGACATCGGATGCACATCTGAAAGAGTTGTTGCGGAGAATAGCTGCGGATGAACAAAATCATGCAGTATGGTTTTTATATTACTTCGTGAAGTCGAAGTGAGCATTAAGAATGAACGACTGATGTGGTGCATATATTAAAAAATATTTTAAAACGTAGTGCAACAATTGAATGAAATATTTAAATGTAAGCAGAAGGAAACCGTTTCGCTAGTAGTGGAGCGGTTTTTTTATGATGTACATATGTATCGACAAAATATAGTAATTACATTTGATATATAATGTATGAAATGAAAATGAATAAGTTAGGAGCAAGTATATGAAAAGAGGGATTACAGTAGATATTCTAGATGGATATGATAATTTACTTTGGAAAGTATTAAAGCCAATTGATATTACTGTATTTGATTGGCAAGTCATGGGAAGGGAGGAAGCTTATATAATAATAGGGAATGAATTAGGTTCAGAATTATTTTCAGAAGATAACGAGATCATGGAAGGATCAGAATTAAAAAAGCTAATAAAAGATAACATATATTATCTTTTATTTTTAGATTTAAAAGCATGTCCAAAAGGAGAGGTACTAGGAGAAATTGCAACATTTGAAGAATTTAAGGAGAGTAAGTGTGAAGTAGTCGTATTAGTAGCGGATGGTGAGTATATACAAATTTATGCGAAAAACCAAGAAGAGATTGAAATGATGTATGAAAACGCAGTGAATCAAGGATTTTATGTAGAATATATTACAGATGAAAATGATGGAAGGACGCATTTGTCAGTATGGTAGCAATTTGAAAGGGGAACGGCAATATGGAGAGAAATATAAGTAAAGAACATGAAATTCGAATTGCTACTGAAATTGAAAGTGATAGTATTCTCCTTTTATTAAAAGAAGTAGCGCAATGGCTACAATATAAAGAAGTGGATCAGTGGCAGTATCTTTTAGGAGAGGAAGCTACGGCTGAAATACTAGAATGTATAAGAGAAAAATATACATATGTTGTTCTGAAAGAAGATGAAATAGTTGGTACGGTTACAGTTTCTCCTAAACAAAATGAATGGGATGAACATATTTTTGGTAAAGAGGAAGTTTCTAATTCATTATATATTCATAGATTTGCGGTGAAACGGAAGTATAAGGGAAATGGAATAGGCGAATGGATTTTACAGTGGGTAGAAGAGAATGTGCAATGTGATAAAGAGTATTTGAAGTTAGATTGTGTGGGGCATAATCGTACGTTGAATGATTTTTATAAGAAAAATGGTTTTGAATATGTTGGAAGTACGGATGGGCTTAGTAAGTTTCAAAAGAAAAGGAGAATGTGAATGCATCTAATTAATGTAAGTTTAGTTGAAAAGTTAATACAGGAACAGTTTCCCGAATGGGCCCATTTAGAAGTGAAACCTGTAAAGTTTAGTGGGCATGATAATAGGACGTTTCACTTAGGGGATGAGATGAGTGTAAGATTGCCAAGTGATGTGGCATATGCACCGCAAGTAGAGAAAGAAAATAAGTGGTTACCACTATTAAGTAAGAGGCTTTCTTTACCGATTTCTACCCCACTTGCGAAAGGAAATCCGTCTGAAGCGTATCCATTGCCTTGGTCTATTAATAAGTGGATAGAGGGGGAAACAGTTACGAAACAAAACGTTCGTGATTTAAATGAATTTGCAGCGGATTTAGGATCTTTTTTAGTAGAATTGCAATCTATTGATGCGAGTAACGGACCTTTAGCTGGAACACATAATTTTTACCGGGGCGGACTTATATCGGTATATGATGAAGAGGCGAGAGTTGCTATTGAAAATAATAAGGATGTTTTTGACGAGGCATTATTAAAGCACCTTTGGAATGTAGCACTTAGTTCAACATGGGACCGTAAGCCAGTTTGGGTTCATGGAGATGTAGCGCCAGGGAATTTACTCGTTAAAGATGGAAAGCTTTGTGCTGTAATTGATTTTGGTATTTTAGGAGTAGGAGATCCTGCATGTGATGCGGCGATGGCTTGGACATTTTTTGATGAAAATAGTAGAAACGTATTTAAAGAAGTGTTACGTATGGACGAAGAAACATGGAATAGAGCGAGAGGATGGGCACTTTGGAAGGCGTTAATTACATATGACGCAAATAAGGATAGTAATGAGAGGGTGGCAGAAGAATCTTATCGTATCATTCAAGTGATTGTGGATGATTATAAAGGGGAATAGAAAAGCCTATTTCAAAATAGGTTTTTTCATATGATTAAATAGTAGAAACGGAAAGAAGGAATATAACATAATTATGCAGAATATTTAGATAATAGGAGGTGTCGAATTTTGAGTGAAATTGAATTAAAGAGCAATATAATTAAGGCAGGGCGAGAGAAGGGGATTATTCTCCGGTTTATACTTGCTAGTCTCGTTGGAGTGTTTATGTTTTTCGTTCCTGTTACGATAAACGGTGCATCGTCTATTATGATTGATCATATCGTATCGTGGATTAGGGCTTCGGTTCCTGACGTAGTACCTTATTATGCATTATTTGTTATGGCAATTGGTGCGATTTATCCATTTTATACGAAGAAATGGAATGCATCTATCGTAGACATTTGTTTTTCTATTTTAAAAGTAGTTGGCGTTGTTTTTGGCATATTATATTGTTTAAAAGTAGGACCAGCTTGGTTCTTTGCGCCAGATGTTGGACCGTTTTTGTATGAGAAGCTAGTCATATCAGTAAGTTTGCTCGTTCCAATTGGCTCGGCGTTTTTAGCGTTATTAGTCGGATATGGATTGCTTGAATTTATCGGTACATTTTGTCGTCCGATTATGAGGCCATTATGGAATACGCCGGGGAGATCGGCAATCGATGCAGTTGCGTCCTTCGTTGGAAGTTATTCGCTTGCTCTCCTTATTACGAATCGCGTGTATAAAGAAGGAAAGTATACCACAAAAGAAGCGGCGATTATCGCTACAGGATTTTCTACAGTATCCGCTACATTTATGATCATCATCGCAAAAACATTAGATATTATGCATTTATGGAATGTTTATTTTTGGACTACGCTTGTTGTAACATTCATCGTGACTGCTATCACCGTAAGAATCCCGCCCCTCAGTAGAAAACCAGATACATATGTAACAGAAGAAGGGTTCCCAGAGCCTGTTTATAAAGAGAAAATGTTAGAATGTGCTTGGGAAGATGCGTTAGAAGTATCAAAGTCTGCACCGAGCATTATGAAAAATATTGCAGTGAATTTAAAAGACGGATTTATTATGACGATGGGAATTTTACCATCCATTATGTCAGTAGGATTAATTGGTATCGTCTTAGCGAAGTTTACGCCAATATTTGATTGGATCAGTTATATTTTCTATCCGTTTACATGGCTATTACAATTACCAGAAGCAGACTTAGCCGCTAAAGCCGCATCAGTTGGTATTGCAGAAATGTTTTTACCGTCATTATTAGTTGTAAGTGCGCCACTTGTGACAAAGTTTGTCATTGCAGTTGTTTCCGTATCATCTATACTGTTTTTCTCCGCTTCCATTCCTTGTATATTATCAACAGATATTCCGTTAAAAGTATCTGAACTTATTATTCTGTATGTGCAGAGAACGATTTTAACGTTGCTTATCATTACGCCGATTGCTTATTTGTTGCTTTGAACTAGAATGTAAGTTCTAAATATATGACGTTTACTAACTTGTGTAAATGAATATTTATTGTAAAATCGTAGGTAGTGCGAAATTATAAGTGCGATGCTTGAATAAAGGCATCGCATTTTTTATTTTTAGATGTACTACACGTTTACAAAAAAATATTTTTATATATTAATAAAACGATATTGATGGTATGTTATAGTAACAACAAAGGGGGCTTACAAATGGAAATTATTCACGAAAGAGCAAAGTTGCGGTTAATGGATAATACTGATGTCGAAACTTTGTTTTC
Organism: Bacillus sp. CH_48; assembly: GCF_038008465.1. NCBI lineage: Bacteria > Bacillati > Bacillota > Bacilli > Caryophanales > Bacillaceae > Bacillus > Bacillus sp. CH_48. The sequence continues at coordinate 3,892,099 of NZ_JBBOZF010000001.1, forward strand.
GATTGTAGAAGGAAATCGGGATATTTGGGCGTATTTAATCTCTAAAATGGATAGTGTGCAAGATATGCAACAATACGTTCAAAAAGCGATAAAGGGTTACGGAAGAGGTACTCAAATACCTTTGGTAGTCGTAGATCAACAGACGAATAAGATTGTAGGAAGTACACGTTTATATAATATTTCAGTAGAAGATAAGACAGTTGAGTTAGGGCAAACGTGGTATCATCCGAGTGTGCAACGTACGAGTATAAATACAGAGTGTAAGTATATGCTTCTCCAGTATGCTTTTGAAAAACTGCATATGCTTAGGGTACAAATTAAGACGGATGCAAGAAATGAAAAAGCACAACGAGCAATTGAAAGGTTAGGCGCAGTAAAAGAGGGTGTGCTTAGAAATGAAAGAAAATTACCGAATGGTTATGTGAGAGATGCGGTGGTGTACAGTATTATCTCGAGTGAATGGCCAGGCGTAAAAGAACAATTGTTAGAAAAATTAGAGTTATATAAAGAAAAGGTATAATTCGTGTTTTGAAAGGTATATTGTTCGTGAGGTATGAAAAATATACCTTTTTTCTTACAAAATGCTACTTTATTTTAATTCCTTTTGTTTCATCGTTCCCTTCTGAGAAAAAATTCGTTACAATGTAGTTGTATGGTAATAAACTTATGAATTTAAAAAAATGTAATGAAAACCGCAAATGAAAATGAATTGATAATCCTCAATTTTAAATGAAAACCCTTTTATATATAAATAACAAGTAAAGTTCCTTCTTTTAAATAAACTCAAACAAAACGATTTGATATAAATGTTTTTTATAGAAGTATGGATGATGTACGGAGGCAATTACAAATGAAAGAAAATAAGAAGAGTAAGAAAAGACGAATCTTTCAAGTATTTTTACTAATGATTTGTTCTGCTATTTTATATGTAAGTTATGCAGCTTACGATATTTGGAGTTATCGTTTTAAAGCAAATGATGACGTGAAAACGGATGCTGGTATCGTACTAGGCGCAGCTTCATGGAACGGAAAACCATCTCCTGTATTTAAAGAAAGAATTAATCATGCGATTTCTTTATATAGGAACGGAAATATTAAAAAGATTATTTTTACAGGTGGTACAAAGTTCGAGGCAGAACTTGAGGAAGCACGTACTGCAAGAGTATATGCAATGAAACAAGGTGTAAAAGAGGAAGATATTTTAATTGAAACAAAATCCCTTTTCACTGAAGAAAATTTAAAGAATGCGAAGCAAGTTGGAATAGAGAACGGAATACACACATACACGATTGTAAGTGATCCACTTCATATGAAACGCGCAATGAGAATCGCAAAACATATTAATATTGAAGCATATGCTTCACCAACGCCGACATCAGCATATAAAACGTTAGATACAGAAATACCATTCTTCTTTAAAGAATTATTCTCGTATATTGGATATGTAACCTCTTTGCCGTTAAAAGCATTGAAGGGGGACTAATATAAGAAAAGGATCTATCCTTAAATAGGAACTTTTCTTATTAGTCAAAAACATTGTATTTTTATCGGAATAGTGAAACAATAGAGAGGTAGCTTCATATAATCATAATGACAAAATGAACGGTTTATGAATCGAGCATAAAGTGAAACTTTAATCAGTGGGTGGGTTTCCCACTGATTATTAGTTGAACCAATCGGGCGTTTACGGGCAGTTGATCTCCCGCCTAACTTCCTTTGCTTCACCTGAATTTTTAGGTGGGAGTTTTACTGCCCGTTAATGCGGGATAAAGGAGATTATAGTATGGCACTCTCATTTGTTGAAACAGAAGAACAGTCTTTAATTATTGAGAAAATAAATAAATTGATTCCGAAGTTCATGGAAAGGGAGCATCAACTAAGTGAATTAGGATCATTTCCGTATGAAAATATAAATGATTTGAAAGATATCGGATATACGAAATTAACGTTACCGAAGGAATTTGGTGGTAGTGCGATTTCTTTATATGACTTCGTTTTATTTCAAGAAAAAATCGCGGAAGGCTGCGGAGCTACTGCATTATCGATTGGCTGGCATCTTGGCATTGTGAAAGAATTAGCGGAAAATCGCTCTTGGGATGATGATGTGTTCAAATGGTTTTGCGAAGAAGTAAGCAATGGTGCGCTCTTTAACAGGGCAGCAACAGAGCCAAAAACAGGGAGTCCGACGCGTGGTGGTAAGCCAGAAACAATAGCGATTCAACAAGGCGAGAAGTGGATTATAAATGGAAGAAAAACTTTTACAACAATGGCGCCAGTACTTGATTATTTTATTATTTCAGCAAGTATGGAAGGCCAAGAAGAAGTTGGTGAGTTTGTCATTCCAAGAAATACGCTCGGTGTATCCATTGAAGAAACGTGGGATAGCGTTGCAATGCGAGGGACTGCTAGCCACGACCTTGTCTTACAAAATGTAGAGATAGACAACCGCTTTTTTACGGATGTAAAAGGCGGGAAAGTGAAACAAAAGGGTATTGGCTGGTTGCTACATATACCAGCATGTTATTTAGGAATTGCACAATCAGCAAGAAATTATGCAGTTCAGTTTGCGGGATCATACAAACCAAATAGTTTAAACCATTCTATTAGTTTATTACCGAATGTTAGAAGATTAGTTGGAGAATTAGAACTCGAGCTTATGCAAGCTCGCGTCTTTTTATATCAAATTGCGAAAAAATACGATGAGGCAGAAGATAAACTGTCACTGCAAGCAGAATTAGCAGCCGTGAAATACGCCGTAACAAATGCGGCGATATCCATAGTGGATAAATCAATGCGCATCGTAGGAGCAAAAAGTTTATCAGAAAAAAATCCGCTCCATCGTTACTATTTAAACGTCAGAGCAGGATTACACAATCCGCCGATGGATGATGCAACATTGTCTATGCTGGCGGATGCGGCGTTTCGGTCGTAGTTTTTAAAGCTTATATTTTATTGTTTATGGATAAAATAGTTGTTTTGAAAGCACGGGTTTGATTAGTGATCAAATCCGTGCTTTTTATGTGTATGAAGTACTTGGGTGAGATGTAGGTTTTTAATATAAATGATTATCATGGTTTTGTGATTGTTTCTTGTTGAAAAATTCTTGTTGTAATGCCAGTTTGAAGGCTGTATAAACATTTTTCGTATTTAATCCCAAATTAATGGTCTTTCTAAGTTTATCATTCGTAAATATTGTAAAAATTGACCTGCATGGACCGCATCATGATAGGCAATTCGTAATAGCATGTCTCCTAAATATCTTTGATAGCCAACATCGCTTCGATCGATAAGGGTTGAATCTAGCTCTGCTATGTTTATGGATTGAACATACTCTATGAAGTCAGTAAAGTATGATTGTGCCAATTCAATTTCCTTTTTTACACAAGTAATTGGCTCTTCATCATACGGGAAATGTATATCATTTATTGAGCCGTTGTTTTTTAAAATCATATGATAGTAAAAAATTGAGCTCCATACGTGACGAATCATCTCACCAAAAGAAATAGCCTCATTATCAGGCCTCCAATTAAGAAAATTATCGGGAAGAGAATTCCATAATTTTTCTGAGCGCCTTCTCGTCTCTTTCAAATTTAATATACTAAGATCAATTGCATTCATAATAAATTCTTCTTTACTATTAAACTTAAAATAATTGTATCAATTTAACAGTTAGGGTATCATCGAAATATGAATGTATATCCGAATATCTCATATATAGCTAAACTAATTGCTGAACCTACAAGAGCAATCATCTTAGATTGTCTAATGAATAATCAGGCACTACCTGCTAGCGAATTGGCTTATATGGCAAAAGTGTCACATCCAACAATTAGTTCTCATCTTTCTAAATTAGTAGAGGGGAATCTACTTACAGTTGAACAACATGGTAGACATCGTTACTATCGACTTGCTAATCAAGAAGTTGCAGAAGTGCTTGAAAAGTTAGAGACAATCGCACCAACAGTTCAAGTTCGCTCTTTAAAACAATCAGGTCAACTAAAACAAATTCGTTATGCTCGAACTTGTTATGATCATCTTGCAGGCAAACTCGGTGTAGAGATAACTGGAAAATTACTAGATAGGAAATTTATAATTTTAGAGGATGGAGAATACATTGTAACAGAACAAGGTAAACAATGGTTTCTGAATTTTGGAATAAATGTTGATGAGGAAGATACAAAAAGGAGGGTATTTGCAAAACCTTGCCTTGATTGGAGTGAACGGCGTTACCATATTTCTGGTTGGCTAGGGTCTGCAATTGCAAAACTGCTTTTTGAACAAGGATGGATTACGAAAACGGATAAGAACCGAGCTGTCCATCTTACAAAGAAAGGTGTAAAGTTATTGGAAGATCAATTAGGCATTGATATGAAAACTGAGGAAAGAAAAGCTTGAAATTAGAAAAGTCCGTCAAAATGACGGGCTTTTTCATTATGGTAGGAGTGTACATGAATAATAGGATGTTACCAATAATCGTTGCCAATAAAAAATCTTTCTTTTCATTCTTCTTTTTTAAGTTTTAAAGGAGAAAGCTAGGCTTCTTATTTTTACTAATGTTATAATAAGAAAAAAGCACGAAAAGAGGTCATCTCATGCTAGAGGTTATTGCAACATGTTTAGAAGATGTAAAAAGAATTGAAAGTGCTGGCGGGAAGCGGATTGAATTAATTTCATCTTATACAGAAGGTGGTTTAACACCAAGTTATGCTTTTATAAAAAAAGCGGTAGAAGCGGTGAGTATACCAATTCATGTTATGATTCGTCCGCATGCGAAGTCTTTTACATATACGGAAGAAGAAATTGAAATGATGAAAGAAGATATTATAGTTGCGCAGAAGTTAGGAGCAGCTGGTGTAGTATTAGGCGTATTAAACGAACAAAATGAAGTAGATGAAGAGAAATTAGCGGATTTACTATCTGTTGTAGATGGAATGAATGTAACGTACCACCGTGCGATAGATGATATAGAAAATCCAGTAGAAGCGATGAGAACTTTAAAGAAGTTTCATAAAGTAACTCACGTTTTAACTTCAGGTGGACAAGGAGATATTGTAGACAATATTCCGGTGCTTACAGAAATGCAAAAAGTAAGTGATGGTCAAATTCAGCTTGTAGCTGGAGCTGGCGTGACGAAAGAAAATATAAAGCGATTGCTAGATGAAACTGGAATTTCGCAAGCACATGTCGGTACAGCGGTAAGAGAAGCAAAATCATGTTTTTCTGAAATAGATCCTAATGTAGTACAAGAACTAGTTGAAATAATAAAATAAGTGCTTAAGAAAGAGGAGAAACGATGAAGGAAAATACGAAGAAAGAATTATTCTCTTGGGCTAAAACGATAGGGTTTACCCTTGTATTAATTGCTATTATTCGCGGCGTTTTATTTACACCTTCTTTAGTACAAGGTGAATCGATGATGCCCACTTTAGAAAATAACGAACGAGTTCTCGTGAATAAGATTGGTTATAGTATAAGTGGATTAGATCGCTTTGATATTATCGTCTTCCACGGAAAAGAAGGGTACGATTTAGTAAAACGAGTAATTGGTTTGCCAGGCGATACAGTTGAGTATAAAAATGATGTTTTATATGTAAACGGCAAAGCGATGGAAGAACCATATTTAAAACAGTTTAAAGAAAAAGCAGTAGGCCGTGTATTAACTCCAGACTTTACGTTAGAACAAATCACAGGGAAAACGAAAGTGCCAGAAGGCCAAGTATTTGTTTTAGGGGATAATCGTGAAGTTTCTAAGGATGGTCGCATGTTTGGCTTTATTTCAGAAGATGAAATTGTCGGAAAAGGACAAGCTGTTTTCTGGCCGTTAAAACAAGTAAGAGCGTTATAAAGTGTGGTGAAGTATGGGAGAGATATTCTTCCATACTTTTTTATTTGCTTAAAATCTATTGATTGAATTGAAAGAATATTTTATAATTTTAAATTATATGTTTGTTTCGAAAAATGGAATTTAAGTTCCGTAATTCGGAACGAAAGGGAGATAGAATGAGTATAAATAAAACGGCAGTTAAGACAATGGATATTTTAGAGTTGTTTTATGAGCATGAAGAGCTAAGTTTAACTGAGATGGTTCAGCTTACAAATATGCCGAAAACATCTGTTTATCGTTTAATTGGCTCGTTAGAAGAGATGGAGTTTTTACAAAAAAACGAAAAGGGGAAATATCGTTTAGGGGTCGTATTTTTACGGTTCGGTCAACTTGTTTCACACCGGTTATCAGTAAGAAATATAGCAATTCCTTATATGAAAGAACTTAGAGATAGTTTAGGACAGGCAGTTAATTTAATAATTCAAGATGGTAATGATGCAATTTATGTTGAAAAGATGGAAGGTGTTCAGCCGGTACGCGTGTATACGGCGGTTGGAAGAAGAGCACCACTTTATGCTGGCGCATGTCCAAGAATTTTACTATCATATTTCTCTGAGGAAGAGAAACGGAGATACATAGAGGAAGTGGATTTAAAACAGTTTGCAGATGGAACAATCGTGGATAAGAAACAATTGTTAGAAGTGTTGCAAATGGCAAAAAAGGAAGGCTACACAATTAGTTATTCTGAGTTGGAAAATCATACAGCCGCGATAGCAGCACCCATTTTTGCGAGCGATGGAACGGTTGTAGCAGGCATTAGTATTTCAGGATTAGCAATTGAGTACAGCGAAAGTAACATTTCATATTTTATTGCGAAGGTGAAAGAAACAGCGCATCGCATTTCGAAAGAACTCGGCTTTTTGGCATAGAAAGAGGGAGTAGGATGAAATTTTCTGCGTTAGGGGATCAAGCAATTATTGTTACATTTGGTGAAGAAATTAAGATGGATATATATGAGAAAGTACAGTGGTTATTTCAAGCACTGCAGCAACAGCCGTTTGCAGGAATGATTGAGTGCGTTCCGTCGTTTACTTCATTAGCTGTTTACTACAATGCATATGAAGTATGGAAGAGAAATGAGAGAAGTGAAAGGTCATATGATTACGTTCGTCAGTATATAAAGGAGCTGTGTGATTCTTATAAAGAAGAAGTAAAACAGGATGTGAAACATATTTCTATACCAGTGTGCTACGGGGGAGAATATGGACCTGATTTAGAAGAGGTTGCACATTATAAAGGTTTACAAGTAGAAGATGTGATTCGAATACATAGTGAAACTACATATTTTGTATATATGCTTGGTTTTACACCAGGGTTTCCGTATTTAGGAGGACTATCAAAAGAATTAGAAACACCTAGAAAAGAAACGCCACGATTACAAATCTCTCCTGGTTCAGTAGGTATTGGCGGAAATCAAACAGGTATTTATCCGCTTGAAACACCAGGTGGATGGAATATTATCGGCCGAACACCTATTACTCTATTTAATCCGAACGAAGAAATACCAACATATATTCAAAGTGGTATGTATTTACGATTTATCCCAATAACGAAGGAAGAGTACGTATCGCTTGAGGGGGCTAAAAAATGGATGTAGAGGTTTTGCATGCAGGGATGTTTACAACAGTCCAAGATTTAGGGCGATCTTATTATCAACAATATGGTGTACCTGTTGGCGGGGCTATGGATCAAAGTGCAATTCGGATGATCAATATGTTAGTTGGTAATGAAGAGAATGAAGCGGCACTCGAAATGACGATTATGGGACCTAAATTGTTAATAAAGAAAACGACTTTACTTGCGATTGGTGGAGCAGATATGGAACCGTTACTGAATGGAGAACGTATCCCGTTATGGCGTCCCATTTTAGCGGAAGAAGGTAGTATGCTTTGTTTTGGAAAAGTGAAAAGTGGTTGCAGAGCGTATGTGACTTTTGCGGGTGGCATCCATATTGATCACACTATGGGAAGTAAAAGTACGTACATACGTGCTGCGATTGGCGGTATAGAAGGAAGAATGCTCAACAAGGGTGACTACTTCCAAATTGGTGCACAACCAGAAATGGCGAATCGTTTCATTCAAGACTTACAAAAAAATGAGCGAATAAAAACGAAATGGGCAATTAGCAACAGCGTACTACCAAAATATAAGAAACATCCTAAGCTTCGTGTCATAACTGACTTTGAATACGATCAATTTACAGAAGAAAGTAGAAAGACATTTTTTACGAAAGAGTATAAAGTATCTAATTATGCTGACCGTATGGGCTATAGGGTTGAGGGAGAAGTTTTAAATAGGATTGAAGAAAAAGAGATTTTATCGAGTCCTGTTACATTTGGAACCATTCAAGTTCCTAATGGTGGACAGCCGATTATATTAATGGCAGATAGGCAAACGACAGGTGGCTATCCGAGAATGGGAAATATCATTTCAGTAGATTTCCCTCTTCTTGCCCAGCTAAAGCCGGGGGACTATGTTTCTTTTGAGAAAATTACGCTTGAAGAAGCGGAACAATTGTACATAGAACAGGAAGTAAATATGAATCTATTAAAGAAATTCATCGCTTTACGAAGCTGGAATTAGGAGGAATACATTGTGACTACAATCGATTTAAACTGTGATTTAGGAGAAAGTTTTGGAGCTTATAAAATGGGGAATGATGATGAAATTCTTCCGTTCGTTTCCTCTATAAACGTTGCTTGCGGTTTTCATGCGGGTGATCCGTCTGTTATGCGTCAAACTGTTGAAAAAGCTTTGGAGCATAACGTAGCGATAGGAGCGCATCCTGGATTTCCTGATTTAATTGGATTCGGTAGAAGAAACATGAATGTTTCAGCAAGTGAAGTATACGATTATGTTTTATATCAAATCGGCGCATTAGACGCATTTGTAAAAGCGGCAGGCGGGAAAATGCAGCATGTAAAGCCGCATGGTGCCTTATATAATATGGCGGCAACGGATTCGAAAATTGCAGATGCAATCGCTAAGGCAATTTATCATATGAATCCGAGTCTATCGCTTTACGGATTAGCAAATAGCGAGGCGTTTATACAGGCTGCAGAAAAATACAATGTAACTCTCGTACAAGAAGCGTTTGCGGATCGTACATATAAGCAAGATGGAACGTTAACGAGCCGTACAGAAGAAAATGCACTTATAAAAAATGAAGACGAAGCGATAAAGCAAGTGCTTCAAATGGTGAAAGAAGGCTATGTAAATTCGGTCAATGGAGAGGAAGTAGCAGTTCAGGCGCAGACGATTTGTTTACACGGTGATGGAGAAAAAGCAGTACAATTTGCGGGAAAAATATACAGAATATTCGAACGTAATGGTATTTCTATTTGTGCACCGAAATAAAAAATAGGGGGAAGTGCTGGGATGATTAAATTAATCGGAATACTACTTGTTGCAGTGGGCTTTTTATTTAGATTAAATACACTTTTAGTAGTTATGGTTGCAGGTATTGTTACGGGGATGGTTTCAGGATTAAGTTTTTATGATGTGATCAGCATGTTCGGTAAATTTTTCATAGAAAATAGATATATGTCTATGCCAATTATATTAACTTTACCGGTAATCGGAATTTTAGAGCGTTACGGTTTAAAAGAAAGAGCAGAAGCACTTATAACGAAATCAAAAGGAGCAACAACTGGAAGAGTATTAATGTCATATTTTACGATAAGAGAATCGTCAGCAGCACTAGGGCTTAATATTGGTGGGCATGCACAAACGGTAAGACCGCTCGTTGCACCGATGGCAGAAGGGGCCGCGCAAGGTAAATACGGTAAACTTCCTGAAAAATTAAGAGAAAAGATTAAAGCAAACGCAGCTGCTGCGGAAAATACAGCTTGGTTTTTCGGAGAAGATATTTTCATCGCAACTGGTGCTATTTTATTAATGAAAGGGTTCTTCGATTCAGTAGGTATGCATGTGGGTGTATGGGATATGGCACTTTGGGGCATTCCAACTGCAATATCTGCACTTATTGTAAGCTGGATTAGATTTAGAAGGTTTGATAAATATATAGAGAAAACAATGAAGGCAGAAGGAAAAGAAGAGAAGGAGGCAATCTAATATGAACATCATCACAATGGATACAATCTATTATGTATTAGGGATAATCGTTGCTTTTATCGCTGTTCGTATCGCATTCGATTGTGAACATCCCAACAGATTCGGTTCTAGTTTATTTTGGGCATTGTTTGCAGTTACATTTTTATTCGGAAATGTAATTCCTTCGTTTTACGTTGGCTGTATCGTGCTCGCTATGGTCGTTTTAGCCTCGCTAAATAAAGTAACAAAATCAGAGGAAAAAGAAGTTCCAGTACAAGAGCGTGTAAAACATGCTGAGAAATTAAAAAATAAAATTTTTATGCCTGCACTATTAATTCCTATTTTTACAATTATCGGTACGTTGACCTTAGGGAAAATTAAATGGGGAAATGTCTCTCTTGTTGATCCAGATAAAGTAACATTAGTTGCATTAGCGCTTGGTGCATTACTCGCATTCGTTGCGGCGATGCGTATTACAAAATCAAAAATAACAACGCCTGTACAAGAAGGAAGCAGACTATTGCAAGCTGTCGGCTGGGCTGTAATTTTACCACAAATGTTAGCAGCACTTGGCGGTATATTCGCGAAGTCTGGCGTTGGACAAGTTGTTTCAGATTTAGTCGGACAAGTGTTACCGACAGAGTATCCGTTCGTTGCTGTTATGGCGTATTGTTTAGGAATGATGCTTTTCACAGTCGTAATGGGAAATGCATTCGCAGCGTTTGCCGTTATTACTGGCGGAATTGGTTTACCTTTAATTGTTCAAATGCACGGTGGGAATCCAGCAATTATGGCAGCACTCGGTATGTTTGCTGGATATTGCGGAACGCTACTTACGCCAATGGCAGCAAACTTTAATATCGTTCCGGCGATGCTGTTAGAACTAAAGGATAAAAATGCAGTTATTAAAGCACAAGTACCAATTGCTCTTTCAATCTTTATTATCAATATGTTTATTATGTACGGCCTTGTATATCGTTTCTAATTAGGAGGGAAAACTATGAAAACAGTATTATTAACAGGATTTGATCCGTTTGGCGGAGAAAGCATCAACCCAGCTTGGGAAGTAGCAAAAAGTTTGCATGAAAAAACAATTGGAGAGTACACGATTATTAGCAAACAAGTCCCAACGGTATTTCATAAATCAATAAAAGTATTAAAAGAATATATAGAAGAACTAAACCCTGAAATGATTATATGTATCGGACAAGCTGGGGGCAGACCAGATATTACGATAGAGCGTGTCGCAATTAACGTTGATGATGCAAGAATTGCTGACAATGAAGGGAATCAGCCCATAGATGTGCCAGTTGCAGAAGAAGGACCAGCTGCTTATTGGTCTACACTTCCGATGAAAGCAATCGTAAAAAGACTGCAAGAAGAAGGTATACCAGCTTCCGTTTCACAAACAGCAGGTACATTCGTTTGTAATCATTTATTCTACGGTCTCATGCATGAACTAGAGAAGCGTGATAAGAAAATAAAAGGCGGATTTATTCATATTCCGTTCTTACCAGAACAAGCGAGTAAATATCCAGGGCAACCGAGTATGTCACTTTCTACTATTCGTAAAGGGATCGAATTGGCAGTTGAGGTAACGACAACAGTTGAAGTAGATATTGTAGAGGTTGGGGGTGCGACGCATTAAATAAAACGAATTGTACAACACCTTCTGTAAACAACTGGTATAATAAGTATAGGAATATACATAGAGGTGATTTTTGTGCAACAATTTGAAGAAGTACGTTCAATTTTAGAAAAAGCGAAGAAAATTACAGTATTAACAGGCGCTGGTGCAAGTACGGAAAGTGGTATTCCAGATTTTCGTTCAGCAAATGGATTGTATGCTGATGCGAATGTGGAGATGTACTTATCAAGAGGGTACTATAACCGAAGTCCGAAAGAATTTTGGAAGCATTATAAAGAAATCTTTCAAATTAATACGTTCCATCAATATAAACCAAATCGTGGCCATCGCTTTTTAGCTGAGCTAGAAGAACAAGGGAAAGATATTACGATTTTAACGCAAAATATTGACGGTTTACATCAATTAGGTGGCAGTAAGCACGTCATTGATTTACATGGAACACTTCAAACAGCACATTGTCCAAAATGTAAATCAGGCTATGATTTACATTATATGATTGATCATGAAGTACCGCGCTGTCAGAAGTGTAATTTCATTTTAAATCCAGACGTTGTTTTATACGGAGATACACTGCCGCAATATCAAAATGCGATGAAACGTTTATATGAAACAGATGTACTTCTCGTTATGGGAACGTCATTAAAAGTACAACCTGTCGCTTCATTCCCGGAAATCGCAAAGAGGGAAGTAGGAGCAACAACTATTTTAGTAAATGAAGAGTTAACAGAACAGGAATATAACTTTGATTATGTTTTTCAAAATAAAATTGGTGAATTTGTTGAAGGATTATCTTCAATGAAATAAGTTATCGAAAAAACTGAGGTATCCGCCTCAGTTTTTTATTTGAGTAATCACTGTTTTAAGCCATATGAAAACATTTTGATAATGTAGTAACCACATCTCTATAATTTATAAAAATCAATTTGCCCCATTTTTCTTTTAGAATAATATTCATGTTATTGTGCATTAAGGGAATGGTAATAAATAGGATAATTAATTAAAAAACTGAAAATTAAATCTTTTATTTCTTTTGTAATTAATATAAAATTCTATATATATCATATAAATAAATTTGATACATAATGATTTTGCGTAGAAATGTTAATAGAATGAAGCGAGGGAGCGAAATGAGACAGAAAAAGGAGCAGAAGAAACAATCGAAAAAGAAAAAGACTCATATTCCTTTTCGGTTAAATGTACTATTTTTTATTGTCTTTCTTTTATTTTCAGCTATTATAATTCAATTAGGTAAAGTACAAATCATTGATGGAGAAACGTATAGAAATGAAGTAAACAAAAAGGAAGATGTAACGGTAAGCACTCCCGTTCCTAGAGGGAAAATGTTTGATCGGCAAGGTCACGTTATTGTAAATAATAAACCATTGCGAACCGTTACATATACGAAAATGAGAGGAGTAGACTCGAAAGAAGTTTTACAAGTAGCAAGAGATTTAGCCAAGCTGATTGAAATGTCGCAAGAGGACATGGATAAGTTAACAGAGACAGATAAGAAAGATTTTTGGATGCAGTTAAATGAAAAGCGGGCAGCAGCGAAAGTAACGAAAGAAGATGAGAGTAAATTTAGAAAGCAAGAAATAGAAGGAAAAGAATTAGATAAAAAAGTAGAAGAACTGCGCCGGGAAAGAATTACACAAGAAGAATTAAATGAGCTTTCAAAGGAAGATATAGAAGTATTAGTAATTAAAAGCAAAATGAATGCGGGATATAAAATGACACCGCAAATCGTTAAAAAAGATGTAAGTCAAAATGAATATGCTGTCGTTAGTGAAAGATTGGCAAGTTTACCGGGGGTAGATACGACAGTAGATTGGGAACGAGAATACCCAAATGATAAAATACTGCGCTCTATACTAGGTAGCGTTTCTAATGAAAATGAAGGGTTGCCAAGAGAACAATTAGATTATTATTTAGTTCGTGATTATAATCGAAACGATCGTATTGGTAAAAGTTACATTGAAAAACAATACGAAGATGCACTACATGGAACGAAAGAACAGTCTAAAAATATTATGGATAAAGCAGGGAAAATTGTTCGAACAGAAAAAGTGACCGAAGGAAAAAGTGGAAATAACTTAATGTTAACAGTCGATATGGATTTACAGAAAAAAGTAGAGGGAAGCCTTGAAAAGAATTTACGAGCTTTTCATGCTGCAGAGCCGATGATGGATCGTGCGTTCGTAGTAATGATGAATCCGAAAAACGGTCAAATTTTATCAATGGCAGGAAAGAAAATTGTAAATAAAGATGGCGGTATGCAAATAGAAGATTATGCATTAGGAACGATGACAAGTTCTTATGAGTTAGGATCAACTGTAAAAGGTGCTACTTTATTAGCTGGATATCAAACAGAAGCGATTAAGCCATATACACATTTCTTTGATGCACCAATGTATTTTAAAGGAAGTTCTAAGCCGAAGAAATCGTGGAAAGAATTTGGGGATATTGATGATTTAAGAGCTTTACAAGTTTCATCAAACGTTTATATGTTTAATACAGCTTTAAAAATGGCAGGCATTAATTATGTCCCAAATAATCCATTAGATATTAAACAAGAAACATTTAATAAAATGCGCTACTATTTTAGACAATTTGGCCTAGGTGTGTCGACTGGTATTGATCTGCCAAATGAAGCAATCGGTCAAGTAGGTAGAACTGATAACATACCCGGATTTTTACTTGATTACGCGATTGGACAGTATGATACATACACGCCGCTTCAGCTTGCTCAATATATTTCCACAATTGCAAATGGCGGTTACCGAATGAAACCACAAATTGTACAAGAAGTTAGAGAGCAACCGAATAGACCAGAGGATGTAGGAAAAGTCGTTCGGTCGATTGAACCAGTTGTATTAAATCGAGTGGATATGGACACTTCGTACATTAATCATGTAAAAGAAGGGTTTAGAAGAGTTTTTCAAGAAGCTGACGGAACAGGTACCGGAACGTTTAAAGGTTTACCATATAAACCAGCGGGAAAAACAGGAACAGCTGAGACAGTATATGGTGGAGAAAGTGATATTGGAAGAGATGAGAATAACAACCGAAAAAAATGTTATAATTTAACTCTTGCCGGTTATGCACCATATGATGCTGATCCGGAAGTAGCTTTTTCAGTTGTTGTACCATGGGTGAATGATGATAAATCAGGAATTAATTCTGCGATTGGTAAAGAGATTTTGGATGCGTATTTTGAATTAAAAACAAATAGATCAAATACAAATTCAATTCCAGTAGAACAACCGAACAAGGCACAGTAAAAATAGTATCACTGCATGGAAACATATTGTGCAGTGATATATTTTTTGAGTTAAAAAGCGCTTTATAAGGTGGGAATGGATATGAAAAAGGAAATTAAGAGAGGCTGGGGAAAGTACATACTATTTATATTGGTGATGGTAATAGGCTACCATTCTTTTACTTTATGTAAAGTGGAAGGGGAATCGATGCAGCCGACTTTATATGAAGCAGATTACGTATTTGTAAATAAAGCAGTAGTACGTCTTTCTAATTTACAACGCGGAGAAATTGTTATTATAAAGGAAGCGGATGAATCGAAATATTATGTGAAACGTGTAATAGGGCTTCCGGGTGATGTAATTAACATAACGAACGGAAAGGTATATGTGAACGATAAAAAGCAAGAAGAACCATATACGAACAAAGATTTATTTAACAACACACAAGTGTTTTATAACTTTCAAAAGACAAAAATTCCGCCAAATAAGTTATTTGTAATGGGAGATAACCGCGAAGTAAGTAGAGATAGTCGAAATGGCTTAGGATATATTGAAGAAGATAACATAATTGGCAAGGTGGAATTCGTATATTATCCTTTTTCAAAAATGAAAATGATAGAATAAGTGGGGGAGAAGCAAAACCCCACTTATTAAAGTTTCACTTTATTTTCTTTAAAAAACCTTTTGGATTAAATGATATGAAAAATTTATGTTTAGACTCGTCGATTATGAAGTTATTATTTTTAGTTAAAAACTCATCCACAGCCTCCATCGGACCAGGACCCCAATCGGGAAGAAGCGGATTTCCATTAATGGAGGTATCTTCTACAATCATATAACTGCCAGTAGTGACGATAGATTTATATAGTAATAGTTCTTTGGATACATGCTCTTTACTATGATCAGAATCTAAAATAACTAAAACCACATCATCAGGTTTGCGCATGCTTACTATTGTTTGGACGGCCTGCACAGAAACAGAAGAGGCTGTTAAATACGTAATCCGATTATGTGATGGCCGATTTGGCTGCGGAGTTATATCGATAGTAAGTACGTGACCTTTTCCAATTAAATCTAACATAGAAGCTAAATACAGTGCACTACCACCGTGAAAAGTCCCGCATTCAATAATTAAATCGGGCTTTAATTCATAAATAATTTCTTGATACAAAAAGAGGTCAGAGGGAAGTTTACAGATTGGAACTCCGAACCAGTGTGTATCGTTTAACCACACGAGGCTGTTGTAATATTGGTTTAGAAATTCATTGCTTATATTATCGATTTTAAATTCTCCTTTCTAAAAAGGATTCTCTCGTTTGACGTAAAGTGTTTACGCATGAAAGTTGTACTATATATTATGTAGTAAGGAATTGTAAGGCGAGTGTTTTTACTTGAAAATAAGCCAAATAACTCATGTGGAAAATGAAAGGAAATGATTGTATGTACAAATACACAATTTGTTTTATTAGAAAAAGCGATAAAATACTGCTATTAAATAGAAATAAAAAGCCGAATATGGGGATGTGGAATGGTGTTGGAGGAAAAATAGAAGATAATGAAACGCCATACGAAGGAATAATTAGAGAAACGTTTGAGGAAACGGGTATAGAACTTTCAAGTGTAATGTATAAAGGGACTGTTGGTTTTAAAGGTAAAGATGAGCCCCAGGCTAGTGAAGGAATGTATGTGTTCGTTGCTGATTTGCCAGATGGAATGCAAATGAATACACCATTTCGTACGGCTGAAGGATTATTAGAATGGAAAGAAATTGATTGGATATTAGATGGTGATAATAGAGGTGTTGTTAGCAATTTACCAAAATACTTACCGACAGTATTAACAGAAGAAAATAAGTTAAAACATATATTCACGTATGATAACCGGAATATTATTCATTACACAACTGCATGTTTGACAGAAGATGATGCGAATAAGCGATATGAAAAACAACTCATTTCTCAATAGAAGAGGATAGTGAAAAATCACGTTTTTGCTCTCATTATATATGCGAGGTGATTATATGTTTCAGAAATACAATTCATTGGTCAGAATTGTAATATATATGATATAACTTTTCTTATGGTGAAAGAGTAGAGAATATACGTAAACGGAACAAAAAGGAGGTGGCTTTGCCACCTCTTTTTGTTAGCTACGAATCGCCTTAATTATAAATCGATGTTGATTCACATCTAAATATCCTTTTTGCAAAATAATCTCATGTATACGATATAACTCCTCAAAGTACTTTTCGACAGTAAAATCAGGAATTTGCCACGGAATTGCTTTTAAATAATAGATGATAGCGCCAATATCATAAAAACGTTGGAAAGGGAATTCTTCTTTTGCTTCTAAAATAGTAAATCCATTTTGGTTTAACTCACTGCATGCAGTTTCGAGAGACCAATTTGCAAACTCACTATTTAGAGGCGTACCCAATTGTTCATTAAGTTCAACGCAATCAAGACCGCCAACTTGTTGTGTAAGAAATGTTCCATTAGGAGAAAGTATTCTATTTACCTCAGAAGCAGAATAGGATTCATGTTGATTCAGAATGAAATCAAACTGTTCATTTTGAAATGGTAAAGCAGTATCATCACTTACTGCCACAACTGTAACCCCTAAAGGTTCTAATTTCTTCTGAGCAATTGGCACGTTTGGAGCGTAGCCCTCAGTAGCGAATGTAGTTGACGGGAACGGTTGTAACATAGATAAAAACTCTCCGCCACCAGTACCCATATCGAGCATTGATTCTGCACGTTGCATAAGCTGAAAAGCAGTACTGCCGTACGACCACGATAATGGCTCGCTCTTCATTCGACCCGTTTCTGAAATGAAAGAAAAATCCCAGCCACTAAAGTTTGTATTTGCACTTTCTAATAAAGTTAAAAATAATGGATCACGTTTCATAAATTTGTCCTCCTATTTTTTAATGGATAATATGATGAGAAAAGAAAAAGGGAGGACCTCTTATTAAAATGAAGCAGTTTTATGTTTCATGTTCGAATAGATTCATATAAATTCGCTCCTTGTGAGAATGGTTATTTATATATTCGGGATAAATAAGTGGAAATCCTTTGATCAAGAGCTAGGGAATTTAGTAGATATGACTAAGGAAGTTCTAAATCGCTTGGAAAGCATGATAAGTGATAAAAATATATTAATTGGAATGCACCGAGAGAAATAATCGTTATTCACGAAAAAATATAGATGGAGGAAGCTTTGTTAAACCTGTTGAAGAATGCAATAGAACATTCTAAACCAGGTGGTAACATAATGATTTAGGTCAAAAATTCTCCAATCTATATCGAACTAGTGATCCAAGATTTTGGAGAGGGAATTTTAGCTGAAGAATTACCTCATATTTTTGAACGATTCTATAAATCAAGTAGTTCTAAAAAGCTTGGCTCGAATGGAATTGGGTTGGCACTTGTCAAAGCTATTATTTAGGCTAACTAACATATTGTATGTTTCAGTATCTATTTTATAAAAAAGAAAATAGATGTAACGGTCCTCCTTTTAATAAAAAAATCCTATAAAAATATAGTGCTCTTAAAAAATTTTGTTACAAATTTGTTTTGTTTGACTTTAAAAAAGGAAAGTAATATTTATTTGTAGAAAATTTTTAAGGATAAAAATAGGATGAATATCCATGGTAAGAAAAAGGGGGCACTTAAATGTTAACAAATGATTTAGATTTTCGATTAGAACCACGTTTAAAAGAACTGTATGAACAACATAAAATAAGAGCGCAGAAGATAGACTGGGCTTATCATGAGTTTTTACCATGGGATAAGGGAATGGACTTTAAAAGAGTTCCTTGGGATGAAAGTCAAGTTACTCTCCCTTCTGGTGTAATTACGGCCATTGAAACAGCTTTATTAACAGAAGTGAATTTACCATGGTTTACAACGTATTTATCTGCGACTTTTAAAGGTTCCCTTTCTGTTATTACAGACTTTATTCATACTTGGACCTCAGAAGAGGATCAACATTCGAATTTATTAGAGACATATTTACTACTCACTCGAAGTGTAAACCCTAAACGTATACATGAATTAAGAAAATCAGTCGTTGAGTGTGGATTTGAGCCTGATTTTCATACACCAATCGAAGCCATGACATATACGACGCTACAAGAACTTGCAACAATGGTGTTTTACAATAATGTAGCTAAGGTGGCAAGTAAGCATGATCCAGATCTTGCTACATTATTACGCCGTCTTGCAAAAGATGAAACACTTCATTATGCGTTTTATCGAGACGTTATTCGAACACATTTAGAATTGGAACCAAATTATTGCTACCATATTGCCAATGTGATTAGGAATTTTAAAATGCCAGGTGCCGTCATGCCTGATTTTGAAAATAGAATGGCTGTGATTGCAAAAGAAGCAAACTATGGCCCACTACAATATTTTGATCAAGTACTTGATGTAGTGGTTGAGTATTGGGGGTTAAAAGATTTACGACCAATTGCCCCTCTAGCAGAAAAAGCAAGAATTGAGATTTTGGAGTATCATATAAGATTGAAAAAAATACGGGATCGATTTGGCCGTTTTCAAGGGGAAATTGATCTACGTTAATGGGTGGAGATTTCAGGATATACGCGTATGGATTCCCTTTTCTTTTATTGGAAATCTCGAACGCTCTTTGGTATTTTACGGCTGTTTTACTTGATTTAACTTTTGAAGAAAAAAGTAATTGACACATAAAATAAACTTGTGATATTATTAAATATTTGATAAAAAATAACATATGTGTTAAGCTTGAAAAGGTTACCACATATGGAGGTGGATTATATGTTTCAAATTGGCGATAACATTGTTTATCCAATGCACGGAGCAGGTATAATTGAAGCCATAGAAGAAAAAGAATTCTCAGGGGAAAAACAACAGTATTATGTCATCAAAATGTCAATCAGTAATATGCAAGTCATGATTCCTACGGGTAAAATATTGAATTCGAATATACGCCCAGTTACTGATATACTTGCATTAAAACACATTATACACATTTTTCAGCATGAAGAATCATGTAAATTACTGCCGTGGAAACAAAGGCATAAAGTGAACACGGACAAAATAAAAACGGGTGAAATACAAGAAGGTGCTGAAGTTGTACGCGATTTAATGCGTATGAAGAAAGAAAAAACACTGAATACAAGTGAAAAAAAATTGTTGGATGATGCATATAAGTTTTTGGTCAGTGAACTAGAATTAATTAAAGGAATCACTGAAAATCAAATAAAAAGTTTCTGTTAAGGTTTATTATAGATAATGTATTATATCTCCCGAAAACATCCTGAATTTTTCGAGAATATGATGAGTATTAAAAGTAAATCATTTCAAAGACATTCAATTTCTTCAACTCACTTTTAGAGTAGGAACCTCTTTTGTTATTACTTCAATCTAATCCATTTTTATTTTTAAATTTATTTTACGAACATTCGAAGTTTCATTAAATAACTCGATTAAATAGTCACTTGATTTTTGCAATCCTGATTCACACTGGCACGGACAAGGAGCCGTAAGGATGAAAGAGAGGTAGGGCTTTCATTGTTTTAGGTAATATACTATCTAAGTCATTATTTCTAGAAGAAAAAACAATCAATCTCACCGCCAGCTTTAAGAGTTCCTTACATCTACTGAGACAGTGAATAGTAATTGTTTATCTTCTTTACGTAAAATTGATAAACGAACTGGTAACACCATATGGTAAACTACAAAAAATGGTTTCCAGACCAAGAAACCATTTTTTATTTTATTTACATAACAATAGTAAATTAAGCAGTAAGAAGGAGTCCGCACATGAAAAAAATGTTAACAAAAGAATTAAGTAATGAATTAAAGAAGCGAGAAGGGATTATTTCTATTACAGTTGAGCCTTATGAAAAAATCGAAGTTGGTGGAATTCGTGTAGATGGACCAGCTATTATTCTAATTAATCAAGAATAGGTAAAAATAGTTGCATGCAAGGAGAAAAGGATCAGCCTTTAAGAAAAGGGGGATCCTTTTTGCTTGCTGCAGCTAATATGGGATATACATAACTTTTATCTGATGTGTTGGGGTTAAAAGGAAGAAGAGGATGGAGATTATCATGGTGGAAAGCTTAATATTGGTAGGATTTCTTTTTACGTTATATAAATTAGTTGATAAAAAAACAAACTAATTATTTAAAACGATAGATTGTTTCCTTTTTAAGGGCGAGATTTATCTGAGAGTGAAATGGATCATCTAAAGGAGGAATTAAAATGGATGCAAGGAAAGAACGCATAAAATACGAGAAGATGTCAAAGAATTATGATCGTATTTATTTAGTTTCGTTTATCCTATTAATTGTACTTGTTTGTAGTAGTGTGATTATCATAGGAGCTACAGGCGGAAAATATGGAGTGTTTTTATTGTTAGCAATTTTACTTAACGCACGTATTACGAAAGAATCTCAAAAAAAGTATGAGCACTATTCTAATAAAGGGCGTATTTAAAATGATACATAACCAGAAAGGAACAACCTAGATGTATATTCAAAATATCCCTTTATCATCTCCTATTAACTAGTAAAAGTAACTTTATATAAATCATTTTTTTAGCAATGTAGAAATAGAAACCGTACCCTATTAAAATGTTATTTCCGTCCATATAATGAATTATCCTTCTAGCATATTTATAAGATTTATATCATATATTAGTAGAAAGAATGCAAGTTAGAAAGGAGTTTTATAGAATGAGTTATTTGGAGGGAAATGACTTTAGTAAACAAAATATGGTAAGTGTGCCTAATCCCTATGTATATCAGACATTACAATCAGTAATTGGTAAACATGTGGTTATTGAAACTGTAAGAGGCAATATAAGAGGTAAATTAAAGGATGTGAAACTAGATCATTTGCTCATTGAAGATACGGTGCCATATATTGTACGCATTCAACAAATTGTATGGATTATGCCAAAACAATAATCACATGTAATTTGATTTATAATAGATTAGCATTATAAATCAAATAAAAACACAGGGTTTTATCTCTGTGTTTCTTCAAATTTTCGTTTTTGGATATATGCTTGAGCATGGATAATTTCTTTCTGAAGTTCTTTTAATTCTTCCGTAGATCCAGATTCAATCCTCATGTACGTAGTAACTAGACTAATCATCATATCCATCTTCTCTACTATATTTTGAATGACCTGTTCAGATTGCTCTTTTTTAGGGTGTTGTATTGCTATTAGAGCATTTTCTATATAATTGTTCTTTCTTTGCTGGATATCATAAATAAACTGTTTTGTGTTTGAGTTCATTTGTTATTCCTCCGTTTTGGATATACTTCTATTCTATCATATTTGAATGGTGAATATTAGATTCCCCTAAATATACACCTGTCACATACATCTCCTCAAATATAGAAACTAATTCCTTAACGTACAGGGAGCTAATCAAAATATGTTAATTTTGTGTCTAAACGTACAATTTTCTTTTTTGATATGGTGAGCCCTAATTGTAGTGCCCAATCCGATGTAAATTCCTCAATAACAACAGATTTTTCCATATCTCTAATACCCTTATGTATTTTGTGCTTGAATATAATATCAGATTTAGATAAGCAAAACTATTTCAAGTGAATAGAATCCACTCTTTAAGAATACATAAAAAATATATATACAAGCGTATTCTAATCACTGCATCATTGGTGAAAGTAGAATTCTATAAATTTTGGAGGAAGAGATATGCAAAAAAAGGTTCTCCTGTTTACAGATTTAGGGATTGATGATGCGTTTGCTATACTGTACACCTTTTTTCGTAAAGACATTCAACTTGTAGGAATTGTGGCCGATTATGGAAATGTATCAAGAGAAGATGTAATAAGAAATATTAACTATTTAAAGTACATTGCGGGAAGAGAAGAAATACCTGTATTCCTTGGTGCTTCTGTACCGTTGACAGGTATAGTGATTCAGTATTTCCCTGAGGTACATGGAAAAGTTGGATTAGGACCTATTATTCCACCTGAAATTTCATATCCAGTTTATCCTTTAAATGATATTTATCAAATTATAGAATCAAATTTAGAAGATCTTACAATTATCAATTTAGGAAGACTTTCTTCGCTAGCTACGACTTTTGTATTAAATTTAGAAACAATGCGAAATGTAAGAGAATGCATTTGCATGGGGGGAGCTTTTTTCTATCCAGGTAACGTAACTGCTGTGGCTGAAGCTAATTTTTACGCAGACCCTTATGCAGCAAACTTAATTCTGCAGCATGCAAAGAACTTGACGATTATTCCTTTAAATGTGACTCAACACGCGATTGTTACACCCGAAATGGTCCAGCAAATTGATGCATTTCATCGGAGTACACAGGATCTTGCAGGACTCATCATCAAACCTATGTTAGATTATTATTATAATTTCTACTCCAAGTCTAATCCTGGTATAAGTGGAAGTCCTATGCATGATTTTGTAACAGTTTGGTATTTGCTAAATCAAGACGCTGTTAGTCTTTCAAGAGTACCTATTAAAGTAATCCCTGATCAAGGAGAAGGATTTGGTCAAAGCATTGCAGATTTTCGTTTTGTTACTAATCCAGGCTATAAAACGCATAATGTAGCTTTTCAGTTTGATTATGAAAAATTTAAGAAAGATATTATGGAAACGTTCCTAAAGAAGAGAGTGTAATAGACTTTATTAACTTCAGATAATACGGATTATGAGAATCAAATGTCACTTTACTTCACTTAACTGTAAATATCAAATTAACAAAACAAGTTCCCCTAAAATAAAAAAGACGTTGACTTCTCTATGTAATTAACTGTCGTTTCATGTCCAGCGATGATGAATAGCCAAATTGTCGAAAGAAGCTCGTTCTTATTCAACTTGTTTTCTTGCTCTCTTGTTTGAATGAGATCGTTTATCAAATCAGAATCAGGATTTAGACGCTTTTCGTTAAGTAATGTCTCAATGTAATGAATAAACTTTTAAGTGTTGTTTTAACTTCAGTTCCCTGAATAGGTTCCACAGAGGTGTCCATGAGTTTTTTGTCTATTTGCGGAACTGGTTTCGATCAGTGGCGGGAACCCCAAGCACCTCTGAAATGAAAATAATGGGTAGTGGTTAAGCAAAATCTGCAATAATTTCCATCTTTCCTTGTTCTTGTACAGCAACTAACAATTCGTCGGCAAGTTGCTGAATACGGGAACAAAGGTCCTCAATCATACGTGGTATAAAGGGTTTAGAGACCATCCGACGCAGGCGAGTATGATTAGGAGGATCTACCGTAAGCATATTCGGACTCTAGATTCTACAACATTTCAACTTACAGACAAGTTTTCTTGACATATACATTATTTTAGACAAGCCTTTTATAATGCATATAGGGTAAATTGTTAAATTTTGATTTTTTATATGTAAAATGATAATAAAGTTATTTAATTTCAAAAGTCCAAATAAGTATAACCCGATCTAAATTTAGATCGGGGTTAAAAATATAGTTGTTTAATCTTGATGTAAGAAACGTCACTAGATTGAAAAATATAACAAAAAAGTTATTGAAAAATGAATCTTTTCACTTGATATATATTTCTTCTGGAGCATTTATACATTTTCATAGTAACCAACCAGCTAATCAATATGATTCCTGCAAAAAGTAATAGTAAATTACTATACAAATGAGTGAAAGAATTAGCATTCATAGGTAGTAATTTTCGGTTTAGCAAATGTATCGATAATAATCCACCTACAATCGCAATCCCCATTCCTTTCGTTAGAAAGCCTGGGAAATTAAGCAAACTCATTCTAGTACCAGCAGCCTTTTGTTCCAAACTACTGAAACACTGATAGAGATAACTGTTTTGGTCATGAACTCACTGTTGTAATATGTCTAGTGTGTCTTCATGGTATGTTTCAAGAAAAGGCCGAATGGCATATTCAGCGTTATTCCTTTTCGTTATTTCATACATGGTGTTGAATGAGGTTTCAAAATCGTTCAGACCATATTTTTCAACGTATTTTGCGATAGGCATGTACATATATCCGTTTGTGAATGTGCCTACTTCTGTTGTATTTTCTGGTCCTAATGTTTTCAGTAATATATGTATTGCTACATTAAAATCTTTTTGTAAAGCATTGTGTAATTCATCTGCTATTACTTCAATACGTTGTTTTAATTCTAAATTTTCAACTTTATATGTTACAGAATCTACAAAGATTCTTTTAGAAAAATTAGGATCGTGTTTACAAATAGAATCAGCTATTTTCTCTGCTAATTCTTCATTAAATAAAAATTTTAACGGAACATATTTACCCATTTTTTCACCTCGGTGGTCAAATGAAAACAATTTTTATTTTTTAATCGATAATCCATAAACTAAAGTCTCACTCGGAGTCGTAATACTAAAACCTGTCGTCTTATAATCAAGTTTCACTGTATCACCAGTGTATTCTTTCGTGAATGAATCCATTTGTACGATAAGCTCTACATCTTCATATACAACATCATCTGCGTTATATGTATCCCAAATTAAATCGACATCAACGAAAATACTACAAGAGTTCGTCATTGTTCCTCTAATGCGAACGATCTTTTTATCTTCACGTTCTAATCTACGTATAGCTGCTTTTGCTTCATCAGTAATACGAATGTTCATTGTATCCCAACCTTTATTTATATTTCCTTTATTATTGCAAAAACAGGAGCAATAATAAAGGAAAGAGGTTTGCAACAAAAAACGAGCAAACAAATTTGTTTGCTCGTTTCACTTTATTTTAGTTCACATTTATCAAGTGGAATTACTTTTGTTTTTTTCGTAAATTTATAACCTAACCATAGTACTAAGAAGAGTGGTAAACCGATGTAAGAAACGAGTACACCGTTCCAATCAATTGCTTCACCCATAAATGCGCCGTAGTTTTGTCCTAAAATTACGATGATACAAAGTGTAAATGCGAAGATTGGACCGAATGGGAACCATTTTGCTCTATATGGTAAGTCTTTTAAATCTTTTCCTTGTGCGATATATGCTTTACGGAAACGGTAATGACTAATTGCAATTCCGACCCATGCGATAAAACCAGACATTCCAGATGCGTTTAATAACCAAATGTATACAACACCGTCACCGAATAAAGAAGCAATGAAAGCAATACTACCAACAATTGACGTTACGATTAATGCGTTAACAGGTACACCGCGGCTATCTAATTTACCAAGAAACTTTGGTGCTTTTCCTTGGCGAGCTAAATCCCAAAGCATACGAGTTGATGCATACATACCAGAGTTACCAGCAGATAGTACAGCAGTTAAAATAACAGCGTTCATAACAGAAGCAGCAAAGGCAACGCCCGCTTTTTCAAAAATAAGTGTAAACGGACTTACTGTTACATCACTTGCAGCAAGGCTTTCAGTTGTATAAGGAATTAATAAACCGATAACGAGAATCGCAAGGATATAGAATAAAAGAATACGCCAAAAGATTGAACGAATTGCTTTTGGGATATTACGTTCTGGATCAGATGTTTCACCAGCAGCTACTCCTAATAATTCAGTTCCTTGGAAGGAGAAACCAGCTGCCATAAATACACCGATAATTGCCATGATACCGCCGTTAAATGGTGCATCTGCAACTGTGAAGTTTTTAAATCCAACAGTTTCGCCGCCCATAATTCCGAAAATCATCATGAAACCAACAATTAAAAAGATAATAATAGTAACTACTTTAATAAGTGCGAACCAATATTCAGATTCACCAAACCCTTTAACAGATAAATAGTTTAAAAGGAAAATAATAGCTAAACATAATCCACTCCAAATAAGAGAAGGCGTATCTGGGAACCAAAATTTCATAATTAATGTTACAGCTGCAAGTTCAGCAGCAATCGTAATTGCCCAGTTATACCAATAGTTCCATCCAAGTGCAAAGCCAAGTGATGGATCAACAAATTTTGTTGCATACGTACTAAAAGATCCAGTAACAGGCATGTAAGCTGCAAGTTCAGCTAAGCTTGTCATTAAAAAATAAACCATAATTCCAATTGCGGCGTATGCAATTAATGCGCCACCAGGTCCAGCTGTATGGATGACACCACCGCTGGCAAGAAATAGTCCGGTACCAATTGTACCACCGAGAGAAATCATCGTAAGGTGACGAGATTTTAATCCGCGTTTTAATTCACCTTGTCCTTGTGTAGTTTGCGTTTTAGAGGTAGATTGATTTGTTGCGCTATTCATGTTCAACACTCCTTTTCTTGTAGGTTAGGAAGGAGCGGGGGAGAAAAATACAAAAAACCGCCAAAGGAATTTGGCGGAACGTTTCACAAATAACCACCCCATCATACCCTTCCGTTAAGATAGCACCCCACGTTTACACGGTAATTTGTAAACGTGACAGTTCTGTTCCTTTCGGAGACAGCCCCAGCTCATATTTCCAGAGAAGAAATATAAACTTCGGCAACCTTTCCTTTCAAACGGAGTTGGTGACATTCTCTGTGTCTCGTCCGTTTTACTCATAAAAGTCGCAACCTCTACCTCATCGGATTGATGAGGATTTGATATATTGCTAAGATTTTTAATATATGGCAATTGTAATGACTTTCTGAATATATTGCAAGATATTTTGTTAGGAAAAGTCAAAAAATATCGGTTATTGTATAGGAAACGCTTGCAAAACTCCACCCGAACCTACTATTATGTAGCAATAAGCAAAGAAAAAATTGTTATACAAATGTTTCGCAAAAAATATTGAAAAACCCTCTAAATTAAAAGAAAATTCAGAAAAATATAATTCGACATAACTATCAAAAGAGGATTATTCCTTAAATTCGTTTCAAAGAATAAGTATAAATTTAACGGATAGAATGAATATTCTTTTTATTTTTAGTAAAATTGAGGTATTGTTTAATTGAAAAGGGGAAATCAATATGAAATTAGAAACAGAAAGGCTCTATATAGTGCCGTGTACAGAAGAGAGGATTTAAATTGCTAACGAGCAAGGATACAATAGCGGTCCGCATATTGTAGGGCATGTAAAGAATGTAAAACAAGATGCAGCTATATTACCATGGGGTGCGTGGTATGTTCTTCGGAAAGAAGATGATAGCTTTTTAGGTGATATTGGGTTTAAAGGGAAACCAAACGAGAAGCAAACAGTAGAAATTGGCTATGGATTTATTGAGAAATATTGGAATCAGGGCTATGCAACAGAATCTGTAAGAGAACTAATCGATTGGGCTTTCAAAATAGGAGAGGTAGAAACAATAATTGCAGAGACACTCCTAGATAACTATAGTTCGATTCGTGTTTTAGAAAAGTTACATATGAAGAGAGTAAATGCTACAGAAACGATGATTAATTGGAAAATAGAAAAATAAAAAATACCGCTCGAAGTATATCGGGCGGTATTTTTATCGTTATGGTAGCATTTGTTTTTGATCATTCGGATATCCGGCTGTCGATGCGTTAGAACGCTTGGAATGATTGCGAACAGCAATGAAAATAGAAATAATAACGACAAGACCAACTGCCACGTAAGAAAGTGAAATAATAGTTGGATCCACTTTAAATGTAGTCAGCAGTGTACGTATATTCGTAAAGATAATAAGACCACCAACTAATACCCCAAGTAAATGTGCTGGAACGATACGAACTAACCATGCAGCAATTGGAGCTGCGACAATACCGCCAAGCATTAAGGCAAATACCCAAACCCAGCTTACTTGTTCCCAGCCAAGTGAGATGAAGAAACCAATTGTTGCAGCGAGTGAAACAGGAAATTCACTCGTATCTACAGATCCAATAACTTTTCTAGCTTCATTTCCTCTTGCTAGAAGAACGGGTGTCGTAATCGGCCCCCAGCCACCGCCACCAGTTGAATCAACGAATCCAGCGAATAAACCAAGCGGCACAAGTTGTTTTGCAGACATACGCTTATTTGAAGCAACAATTTGTTTTTGAAGGACGAATCGTAATAAAATATAAACCCCTAAAGTAAATAAAAAAACGGAAATGTACGGTTTAATTACATCGCCAGGTAAATTACTTAAAAAACATGCCCCAACAAATGCACCAATTGCTCCAGGTAATGTAAGTCTGGAAACTGTATATTTATCAACGTTTCCAAATTTGATATGAGATGCACCGGAAGCGGCGGTTGTAACGACTTCAGCTAAATGAACAGAAGCGGAAGCTACAGCCGGTGCGATACCAAACATTAATAATAGTGAGGTAGATGTTACCCCATACGCCATTCCAAGTGCCCCATCAATCAATTGAGCGAAAAATCCGATAATAGCAAAGACAATTAATTTCTGCATAAATAATCCCCCTGTAATAATAAATGAAAAAGGCACTTTTCCCGTATGAGAAAAGTGCCTTTGGTTTTTCCAATCAGCAATAATTAAATTTGTTTCATTATAATACATATTAATCGTATAAATCAACTGGGTTTTAAAGTTTTTTGAATTGAATGAAAGAAAAATAAAATATACAATAAAAGGATGGAGAGAAAGGGGAGAAGGACATGTTGCGATTTGATCATCTAGTACACGCCGTACATTGTACACCGGAAGAAGCGGCAAAACAAATGCAGGCGCACGGATTTTATACTGCAATAGGTGGAGAGCATATTACTTGGGGTACTTGGAATAGTTTATGTTATTTTGATTTATCATATATCGAATTTTTAGCAGTGCAGCATGAAGAAAAAGCGAAAGAAGCAGACAATCCATTAGTACAAGAAACAGTAGTGAAATTACAAGACGGAGAAGGAATGCTGCAAATCGCAATTCGAACAGATGCAATTGAAGACCTAGCAGTAAAGTTTAGTAAGCACGGTTTACATACGATAGGACCATTTGAAGGGAAACGTATGAGAAAAGATGGCCGCCTTTTAGAATGGAAAATGTTATTTGTAAAGCAAGAAGAGAACGGACCGAAATTACCTTTCTTTATACAATGGAATGAAACGGACGAAGAAAGAAGAAATGATTTACGTAACATTGGAACAATCACGGAACATAAAAATAAAGTACAACAAATTGAAACGATCCATTATGCAGTGAAAAACGTTCGAGAAACGGTGCGGAAATGGAAAGAAGTAATGGGGCTATCTACAAGCTCAGTTGTGAAAAGTGAAAAATGGAATGCCGAGTGTCAAAGTGTAGTATTTGGAGATATTCATGTGCAGTTTTGTGAGCCGATTGGAGAAGGGCTAGTGCTAGAACATCTGAATAAGAATGGCGAAAATCCTTTTGCAGTGGAGTTTAAAGGTGAAAATAAACGAGAGCATGAAGTGCTAGGTAGTTTGTACATATATTGATAGAGGTGAACGTTGTGAAGGAAACGCTTAGAGAGATAGAGAGAAAACTAGAATGGCCTCATATTGTAAAGTGTACAGCTATATCAAAAGGTTTTTCACATGAAGAGAAATATAAAATAGAGTTAGAAAACAGAGTAACATATTTTGTAAAAGTATGTGATGCTGTTCATTTTGAACGTAAACAAGAAGAATATATGTATATGAAAAAATTAGAGTCATTACATATTCTAACGCCTAAGTTAATTCATTTTATAAAACTTGAACAAATAAATAAATGTGTTCAAGTATTTGAATGGATCCAAGGTATAAATGGTGAAGAAGGTTTAGGGAAGCTAGCCGTGGAAGAACAGTACC
The DNA here is from genome assembly GCF_038008465.1 of Bacillus sp. CH_48. NCBI lineage: Bacteria > Bacillati > Bacillota > Bacilli > Caryophanales > Bacillaceae > Bacillus > Bacillus sp. CH_48. Next base: position 3,922,599 of record NZ_JBBOZF010000001.1, read on the forward strand.
ATGCAGGAAGAAAAGCAGGAGAAGTACTAAAGAGGATTCACTCAATTGGAAGAGAAAGTGCAAGTAATAAATGGGAAACGGTTCGATGGAATAAATACGAAAGATACGTAGAAGCGTTAGCAAATTATGAAATAGACTTCCTTGATTTGAAGCCAGTATTAAGATTTGTAGGGGAGCATAAACAATTATTGAAAAATCGCCCTATTACCTTTTTACACGATGACTTCCATCCAGCAAATAGTATGATTCATAATAAGGAGTTTATCGTTATCGATTTTGGTGGATATGATTTTGGTGATCCAATACATGATTTTTATAACGTAGCGATTTTTACTACAAGAATAAGTAAACCATTTGCGGTTGGACAAGTTCACGGATATTGCGGAGGCGAACCGTCGCTTCATTTTTGGAAACTGTACTCATTATATGCAGCAATGACATTCCCAGCTGATATCGTATGGACAAACCGAAGCACGCCACATTTAGTAAATGATATGAAGGAAAGATTGAACGGAATTTTAGAAGATCATAATCATTTTTCATCCTATATTCCAAAATGGTATCAATCACTACATGAGGATATAATAAACTATAAGTAATGGAGGGATTCATTTGGATAAAATAGCGGTAATTTCAGATATACATGGTAATATTCCAGCATTAGAATCTGTACTGCAAGATATTAAATTAAGAGGAATCGAGCGCGTCGTGTGTCTTGGAGATTTAGTCGGAAAAGGTCCTCATTCTAGCGAAGTGATTGAAATCATTCGTAAAGAATGTGAAGGAGTTGTAATGGGGAACTGGGATGATTTCATTACAAAACCGACTGAATTTGAAACGTTAAAATGGCATCAAAAACAATTATCGGAAGAACAAAATGACTATTTAAGAAGCTTACCATTTTCAATCGAATTTTTTATGAGCGGCAAACTGATCCGTATGTTCCACGCTTCACCGAGAAGTTTATATGAAAGAATTCAACCACATGCCTCAAGAGAAGAGCGTATTAGTATGTTCGAAAATAGTGAGCTCACAGAGAATATAGAAGGGGAAAGAAAACCAGATGTCGTTTGTTACGGTGACGTTCACCAAGCGTTCGTTCAAAATTTCAGAGGGAAAACGTTATGTAATGCCGGTAGCGTAGGAAACCCACTTGAAATAACACAAGCTTCCTATTTAATATTTGAAGGAACTTACAATGAAAAAGAAGCAGCGAGCTTTTCTATTCAACTCGTACGAGTACCGTATGATATTGAACTAGCCATCAGACTAGCAGAAGAACTCGATATGCCAGAAATTGAAGAATACAAACAAGAATTACGGACTGCTTTATATCGAGGGTTTAAGGGAAAGTAAGCCAATCATAATATATCAACGATTTTTTTCGATATATCGACGATTCGAAAAAGAATATTGACTTTCCGACAAATAGCGACATAAGTTATAACTCATAATTATATTATGTAAACCGATTGTGTGGAGGCAATATCATGAACCGAAAACAACAAATCAAAAAAATTGCAGATCATATTTTAAAGCTAAACTTAACCCATCCAACAAGAGTTGGAGTAAGTGGTATTACAGCGTCGGGAAAAACAACATTTGCAAACGAACTAGCGGAAGGAATAAAAAAACGAGGATTACCAGTAACACGCGCCAGCATTGATGATTTTCATAATCCGAGAGCAATTCGATACGCGCAAGGAAAAGAATCTGCAAGAGGGTATTATGAAGATGCACACGATTATACAGCTTTCAAAGAAAGATTATTAAAGCCTTTAGGGCCTAACGGGAATTTACAATATGATACGATTTCTCATAACTTAATAACGGATATACCTGTCCATAATGGGCAGCTATTGGCTCAACCTAATATGGTACTAATAGTAGATGGGACGTTTCTATTGAAAAAAGACGTAGAGCATTTATTTGACTATAAAATTTTCGTAGATACAGATTTTGAGATTGCGAGAAAACGTGGTGCAAAGCGCGAGACTGAGGCTTTTGGAAGTTATGAAGAAGCTGAGAAAATGTTTTTAAACAGATATCATGCGGCCTGTAAGATGTATATAGATGAGCATAATCCGAAAGAGTGTGCGGATGTTGTATTTCAGAATAGTGATTTAGGAAATCCAGAAGTTATATTTCATGAATGAGCGTATTACATAATCAGAAATATATGTATAGCCTTTTGTTTATTGTTATAATTAAATTAATTTTATGAAGCAAATAAAAGGGGATAAGACAATAAAAAACGCAAAAAGGGGACAAGAAATATAATGAATGAAGTACTAGAACTAAAAGAAGAACTACTACAAATTAAAAATAATAATTATGCTGTACCAGAAGACGTAGATGCTTATCCATATGCACAGTGGATGTTAGATTATATCGGGTCAACTGATGCTGAATTACGCGATGATTTAATTTATAGTACGCTTTACAAATGGATTACAAATGATGTGTTTAGACAAAAAGAATTACGAGGATTAATGCTGCAAGCAATTAGCCCTGATTATTTATTTTATAAAATTGGTGAAAAGGGAACAGATTCTGTCTTTAAACGTGCGTTCTCTGTATTAATTCCGCCGCTTATTTTATCTGTTCATGAAAGAGAACCACTGTTATCTGAAGAACAGCTGTATAGTGTGGCAGAACAAGTACTAGAATATGTATATTTAGAAGAAGATGTAAGAGGATACGTAGAAGGAAAAGGCTGGGCACACTCTACGGCGCATGCGGCTGATGCACTCGATGCTTTAGCACGTACAATCCAAAATCGTGAGTTTTCATATGCGATTCTTGCAGCTGTTCGTCAGAAGGTTCGATTAAGTGATTACGTGTATGTGCACTTTGAAGATGAGAGGTTAGTAAAGCCGATTATGTCTTTACGTAACCAAAATCTTTTAACTGAAGAAGAGTGGAGCAATTGGCTACATAGTATAGCAACGGTTGAAGATATCCGACATCCGCAGCATGCTATTTTAGTACAAAATATTAGAACTTTCTTAAGAAGTTTTTATTTCAGAGTTTTAGAGACAGAAGGTAGTACAGCCTTTACAGAGGATATATTGGAGACTTTGAAAGGGTTGCGTAGGTATTAAAAATACGTTTTTCTAAGAGAAAAGTACATAAAACCACTACCTCCCAACCATACTAAAAAATGTGTTGGAGGTGAATGTTATGGACAATAAAGACTTTGAAAAAGTTTATAATGATTACTTACATCAAGGAGAAGAACAAGCTCAATTTGAAGTAGACCATGAAGTTAATTCAGGAGCAGAACAAATTGTTGCTGTTCGTAAAAATGATGATGGTGATTTAATTGCGTTTAAAACAAGTAGCGGGAGAGAGTTAGATTATATGACTGCCCTTGAAGAAGCAAAATCAGGGAAGTTAGCTCATGTAGACGTATTTCATAAGTATGGCAGAGATATTATACGTAGTGAACCTGATGGAATAAAGGAAAATAACTTAGATAATTTACCTTCATTTTAAACGGGTAAACCTCAAGAAGAGAATGTTCATTTGGATATTCTCTTCTTTGTGTTGCGAAGTTTTCCTTGCGAAAAGAAGGTTCATCTTTAATGAGCGATCATACTTTTAAAGAGCGCTCTAAATTTCTCTTTATCTTCTGCTGTAAATGGTTTCGGTCCCTTTGTACGCTTACCGCTTTTTCGAACCATTGCACTTAAATACCGTGTTTGTAACAATTGTTCAATGTTGTCATTCGTATACTTATAGCCTTTATGGTGTAGTACGATACAGCCTTTTGCTAAAGCGAGTGAAGCAAGACCGTAATCTTGCGTTACGATTAAATCTTCTTTTTTTGCTAACTGCATAATCCGGTAATCCGCAGCATCTGCTCCAGAATCAACATAAATTGTTTCGACACCTTTTGGCTGCTCTGCATTAGAATAATGTGAAAAGCTAGTAACGAGGGTAACAGGAATTTCCACATTCGTAGCCTCAAAAATAATTACATCTTTTACAGGACAAGCATCTGCATCAACGTAAATCTTCATTTTATCACTCCTATAAATAGGTTCGAGTTGATAATAATGGTAGATTTAGGTTTTGTCAAACGAGAAAGCTTTATTTAAAGTTATTTTCACATACCAAAATAGCCTCGCGTAAACGAGAAATACCTTCCTCAATTTGATCAATATCCACTTTTCCATAAGATAAACGTATATAACCATCTTTCGCACCGAAAATACTACCTGGCATAAAAGCAATTTCTTGTTTTAAACTTTGCATAATGATTTGTTTTTCGTTTATAGGTTCTTTTAATTTCCCCCAAATGTATATACCACCAGTAGGGTTTGAAAAAGAGATTTTATCATGAAGTTGCTCGTTTAGGGCACGAACGATAACGTCTCTTTTTTCTGCTAGTTGTTTTCGTAACGGTACGATATGAGACTGAAATGGTACAGTTTCAAAAAATTGTTGCATAAGCCACTGCGGGAAAATACTCATTCCTAATTCCATTTGGTGCCGTGCATCTGATAATCGCTCTACGACAGACTGCGGGGCGACAAGCCAACCGACTCGTAATCCTGGCGCAATCATTTTTGATAAAGAATGTACATAAATGACAGTTCCATTTTCATCTATTGATTTCAAAGTAGGACAAGGTTGTTTCTTTTCTAGCGTCAGCAAACTAGATGGATCATCTTCAACGATTGCAATTCGTAAATCTGCGCAAAGTGATAATAGTTTTTTTCTACGGTTTGGATGAAGCATCGTCCCCGTAGGGTTTTGGAAATTTGGATTTAAAAAAATCATTTTAATGCGGTGCTTTCTGTATAGCTCTTGTACATCGTCTGGATTAATGCCGTGTTCATCGACAGGTAATGGGAAAATACGAATACCTGCTGATTGGAATAACGGCAGGGAATAACAGTGTGAAGGACTTTCGAAAGCAACAGCATCACCTGGATTTAATAAACATTGCACGATAAGGTGCAGTGCTTGTTGAGCGCCGGATGTAATCATAATGGATTGTTCAGTCGCCTCAACTTTTAAATATTCCTTCATATATTTTACGACCGCTTGTCTTAGCGGGAGATAGCCTTGCGGATGATCGTAACTTAATGAATGCGTTAACGGTTGTTCACGTAAAATCGTTTGTAGTTGATCGTGAGGATAAAGATTACAACCGAGTTCTCCATTAGCGAAATCTATAATATTTTCATTTTGTTGTACTTCTGCCCGAATATGGCGAAGTAGTGGTAAGTTTGGTAAAAAAGTACCACCTTCTACGAAATTTCTCCAGTTCGGCGTTAATGTTGGAGAAACGCCCCACATATGTGTACTTACACGTGTCCCTTTACCAGTCGTACTTTCTACAATTCCCATAGCACGTAGTTCATTATAAGCAGTCGTTACTGTACTTCGGTTTACGTTTAACTGCGTAGCTAATTTCCGTTCGGAAGGGAGGAAGCTACCTGGAGGAAGTTCTCCGTATGTAATACGCTTCTCAATAAAGTCAACAACTTGCTGATAAATAGGAATTTTACTGTCGTTATCTAGCTTCCATTCCATACAAACACCTCCGCATCTCTTATATACAATTAAGTATAACAAATTGGCTGGGGAAAAAAACAGCCAATTGGACGGTGTTATATCCAGCCAATTTTACTATGCTAAATATGGAAGGGGAGATTCGGATGAAACGATGGCAAATGGAATGGCTCCTAGTATCAGTAGCATTAGTATGGGGAGCAAATTATACAATAGGAAAGTATGGAGTGGCATATATGTCATCCATTCAATTTAATAGTTTACGATTTTTAGTAGCATCTCCGGTATTATTACTTATTACATTTATGATGGAACGCTCATTATGTATTGAAAGAAAAGATTGGTTACGATTAGTAGCAGTCGGTATCGTTGGAACGACAATGTATCAAACGATGTTTATGCTATCTGTAAAATATACTTCCGCAACGAACGCCTCATTATTAATTGCAATGTCACCTATTTTTACAGGGATATTAGCAGTATTGCACAAACAAGAACGTTTTTCGATGAAAGTACAAATTGGTTCAGTAGTAGCGTTTATTGGTGCAGCATTCGTGTTATTAACAGGACATACAGGAGGAGCTACTTATGAATATGCGTGGCTCGGGAATATAATTGGATTAGTCGCAGCAATTGCGTGGGGATGGTATCCAATATTAGCGCAACCTCTTATTACAAAATACTCCGCAATGAGAGTTACATCATGGTCTACTTTAATTGGAATTGTACCACTTGTTATATACTGTTTATTCAACGTAAACTCTTTAACATGGCCAGTAGATACGCCAAGCTGGGGTTCACTAGCATATTCAATCATCTTTGCGACCATCTTCGGACTAGCAATGTGGTATGTCGGTATTAGTCAAATAGGCTCAACGAAAGTAATGGTTTATATGTATCTCGTACCATTGTTCGCAGTTATCTTTGCGGCAGTTACAATTGGAGAGCAAATTAATATGATGCAACTCGTTGGCGGACTTATTATCTTCATCGGCTTATATGTTGTAAAAAAAGGCGGAATCAAAAAGCCTGCTTTCAATTTGAAAAAAGTCAGTTAATAGTAAAAATGATCTCTTTCATATAGAAGGAGATCATTTTTGTTTTCGTAATAAAAGTGCTTGTTCAACCGCCCATTTTTGATGATCGTGAATGAGAAGCTTAACAGCAAGTAATGGAGACATCCATCGTAAAACATGATCCTCCCCACAGTTTTCAGTTTGTTTCTGCACCATGTTCGCAATATAAAAGAATCCATCATTCAAATAATATGTATCTTCCTTTTCTGCATAAAAATATCGAGCCGCATTACCGATATACTGATCAATTTTAATTGCCCATCCTAATTCCTCTAGTAGTTCACGGTGCAAGCATTCTTCTTTTGTTTCATTACCTTCCATACCGCCACCAGGTAAAAAGTAACGGTCACCTTTTTGGATAACAGCAATCATTGAAGAAGATGAATGGAAAATAACTGCATAACAACTAGGTCTTAATACATAATGAACGGTACGCTTTTTCGAGCCAAACGTAAGTTTTGAAATCATAAAACACGACCTTTCTCTATAAAATACATAAAAGGGATATTAAGGTAAATGCAGAATGATATAAGTATAATCTTAATAGATTGGAGTGGTAACAACATGATAAATCGAAAATGTTCAAGGTGTAAAGAGATAACGGGTACAATACATGGGGGTAAAAAAATTAAGGAAGAATTTTTATGTGAGGACTGTTTGCAAAAAGGAATTGCGAGCGGGGAAATCGAATTATCACAAGTGGAGAAAGAACAAACTTCGTATCTTTCTATAAAAATATTAAAAATAATGAGTGTGATTTATTTAATAGGATCAATTATAACCGCTTTTTCTGCTGGAGCATTTATACAGGATCCAGGGCTTGGTGGAATATCTTTTTCAATAACAGGTGCAGTTGGTGTTATGATAATTGGATCGATATTTCAGTCTGTTCTTGTATTTTGTGGAATATGGGTATTCATCCTTTTAGTAGAAACGGTTATTAAAATTTATGAAAAAATGAAGTGAGTGAAAGGGAGAAACATATGCAAGTAAGAAACATCCAAGGGGAAGATTATGTAAAGATTCATTCTGTTTTAAATGATTGGTGGGGCGGTAGAGATATGGCTGCTATGTTGCCAAAACTGTTCTTCGTTCATTTTCAAGAAACGAGTTTTATCATTGAAGAAGATGGCGAAACGTTAGGTTTCTTATGTGGATTCTTTTCACAAACATATAAAGATGAAGCATATGTTCATTTTATCGGTGTCAATCCGAAGTATAGAAGAAGAGGAATCGCATCGACATTGTATTCTTATTTCTTTGATATCGCTCGTGCAAATAATCGTAAAGTTGTAAAAGCAATTACGTCACCAATTAACAAAAAGTCGATACAGTTTCATCAAGAAATCGGTTTTCGAATTGAGGCCGGGGATGATGAGGTAGAGGGTGTATCGGTACATACAAATTATGATGGGAACGGCGGTAGTAGAGTTTTGTTTTTGAAAAATGTGTAAAAGTAGGCTAGCTTAACGGTAGCCTTTTTGTTGTGAGGAGATAAAAATATGGAGAGTAAACAAAGTAGAAATGAATACTTACGACGCATTTATAAAGTGCAAGATTATATAGAATCACACATAAATGATTCACTATCCATTGAAGAGCTAGCGGATATAGCAGGATTTTCAAAGTTTCATTTTCATCGGATTTTCAAGGGGATAGTAGACGAGCCATTATCACGGTATGTAAACCGATTGAAGTTAGAAAGGGCAACAAATCTACTTACATATCGCACAGATATGACGATTACACATATTGCGTATCACTTCGGGTTTACAGATTCAGCAGTTTTCTCCCGCACATTTAAAAGTCATTACGGAATAAGTCCATCTCAATATCGAAACGATAATAGCAAGAATTGCAAAGACGTAAGGAGAGCTTCTCAATACAATAAGTGTAAGAAGGTTCGAGGAAATGTTGAAATTGTAACAGCGGACGATATACACGTCGCATACATAAGGCATATCGGTATATATGAAGAGTTAACGATAGCTTTTCCAAAAATGATAGAGAAATTATTTCATTACGCAGCGAAGGAAAACTGTCATGTATTTGAGGATACGAAAGTATTAACCATTTACCACGATCATCATGAATTTACTGAAGAAAATCATTTAAGAACAAGTTTATGTATAAAAATTCCAGAGGGGTCCCCAGTAGAAACGAGCGACATTGGAATAATGGTAATACCTTCTGGAAAGTATGCGGTAGGTCATTTTGAAATATTCCAGGATGAATATAAAGGAGCATGGGATTTCTTATACGGTGAGTGGCTTCCTAATAGCGGATATAAACCGAGAGATTCGTATCCTTTTGAAATGTATAAAAATGACCCAAGACGGCACCCGGAAAATAAACATATAGTTGATATATATGTACCGATCGAACCTTTTTAATTATGGGTTAAAGGGGAATAAAAATGAAAACTGCTGAAAAGTTAGATTTGATTATAAAAGAAGAGTATAAAAATATTAATGGGATGTTAGTAGTACAAAAAGGTGATGTTATTTTTGAAAAATATTATAACGGTCACGGTCCAGATGATGCATTTCATATAGCGTCAGTCACAAAAACGATTATTTCTGCGTTAATTGGACTATGTGTAGATAAAGGCTATATAAAAAGCGTTGATCAAAGAGTAATAGAATTTTTCCCGGAATATAACGTTAATTCATCTGAAATAACAGTACGACATCTGTTGACAATGACAGCTCCACATCCTTTCGTAGACTGGCAGGAACCGTTAGAAGAACTATGTATGCAACGAGATTGGGTACAGTATACGTTAAATAGGATAGGACAAGGCGGAGAAATTGGATCTTTTAAATATTCATCTGCAGGAGCACATGTACTATCAGCGATTATTACGAGTGTAACAGGAAAAAGTGCCCGTGAGTTTGCGAATGAATACTTATTTCAACCACTCGGCATGAGCGAAATTTCAAACTACACTATGAAAGCATTTGGATTTGATGACTTATTCGGAAAAGATGTAAAGGGATGGGTTCACGATCCAAATGGTATTTCGACAGGCGGATGGGGACTAACGTTAACGGTTAGGGATATGGCTAAGTTTGGACAGTTGTGTTTGAATGAAGGTATTCATAATGGAAAACAAATACTATCAAAATCATGGATAAAAGAATCGACAGAAATGAACCAAAATCAATATGGTTACTTATGGTGGTTACGAGAAGAAAATGGAATCTTTTCATACTGTGCAATGGGTGATGGTGGGAATATGGTTTGTTGTATTCCAGAGAAGGAATTGGTGGTGGTGATTGCTTCTGAGGTTGTGCCAGAAACAAAGGATAGATGGAGATTAATCAAAGAGTATATACTTTTAAAAGAGTAATGGTGAACTTGTAGAAAAATTTAAACGCTCCCCGTAACTTTCCTCAATAAAAAATCGTTAAACATTAGGAAGGGTTATTAATCACGAATGGGGGAGAACCATGAAAATTCTAATTCTAGGCGGTACACGATTTTTAGGAAGAGCATTTGTAGATGAGGCTTTACAGAGAGGGCATGAAATTACGTTATTTAACCGAGGAACAAACAAAGAAATTTTTTCTAATGTGGAGCAGTTAACCGGTGACAGAAATAACGATGTATCAAGTTTAAAAAATCGAACGTGGGATGTTGTCATAGACACATGTGGATTCTCTCCGCATCATATTAGGAATGTTGGAGAAGTGCTTAAAGATAATATTGAACACTATATATTCATCTCAAGCCTTTCCGTATATAAAGATTGGATTCTGCATGACATAAAAGAAGACTATATATTACAACCTGAACCGACGGAAGAGCAAATAAAGGCTGTAGAGAATGGTGAAATATCTCCTTATGAGCATTATGGTGCGCTGAAAGTATTATGCGAAAAAGAAGCAGAGAAGTATTGGCCGGGGCGTGTTTTACACGTAAGAGCAGGACTTCTTTCAGGAATGTTCGATTATACAGATCGACTTCCATACTGGATCGGGCGTGTAGCAAAAGGAGGTAAAGTGTTAGTTCCAGGAAGAAAAGACCGTCCAGTACAGATAGTTGATATAAAAGACGTCGCAAACTGGGGACTAAACATGGCAGAAAACAAAAATGCAGGTACATTCAATGTAACAGGTCCGAATGATGATTTGACGATGGAAGAGCTATTAAATACGTGTAAAAAAGTTACGAATAGTGATGCTGAATTCGTTTGGATAGATGAATCGTTTATGAATGAACATAAAGTGCAGCCTTGGACAGAGATGCCTTTATGGCTTCCAGAAACTTTTTCATTAGAAGGTGAAACGAAGCCGTGGAAAGGTGGATTTTCAATTAGTATTGAAAGTGCTGTTAAAGAAGGACTTACTTTTAGAAGGTTAGGACATACAGTTACAGATGTGTATGAGTGGATGAAGAGTGTGGACGAATGGGAATTAAAAGCAGGTATTTCAGGGGAGAGGGAGAAGGAATTGTTAGAAAGATGGTATCAATAAATTTAGCGGTGTCCTTTGAATATACTTGATTGCACATAAGGAGGAGAAAAGGTGATGTGGAAAGACACCATTCACAGTATCTCATCAAACTTAAGCTTAAAAAATTCGGCTACGAAGGAGGAACTTACTGATATACAACAATGTATACATGTGGAGTTACCGAATGATTTATATCAATTATTACAGGAAACAAATGGTATAGAAGGTGAATACGGTGACTTTATATGGTCTGCTTCAAAAATTAAAACTGAAAATATGAGTATGAGAAATATAGTTGATTTTAAGGATTTATACATGCCTTTTGACTGTTTATTATTTTTTGCTGATGGCGGAAATGGTGATTTGTTTGGCTATTCCATTTTGAATGGAAAAGTGCAAAGAGATGATATATATGTATGGAATCATGAAAATGATAGTAGAACGTGGGTTGCTCCTTCTTTAAAGACTTTTATGGAGTGGTGGGAGAGTGGGAAGATAATAATTTAAATATAGTATCAAAAAAAGCGCCTTGTTACTAAAGAAACAAGGCGCTTTTTCACGAATAATTAATCTACTACTCAATCGGTTCTTCCCCATACATCTCCCATAGCTTAGGAAACATCTTTTTTAAACCTTCTTCATCGTCTTCATTCCAGTCAAATTCAAAATCTACATCGTCGAATTCTTCATTAGATAAGACATGGTAAAGTGTAAAGTAAGTATCATCTTCGTCACCAGTTTTTTCTGCATATACAGTGAAACCGAAATATAAAGAAAGTTCTTCAATCTCTGGGACGTCATACTCACTCAAGTTTTCTAATACAGGAATTAATCGTTCTGGATCTTCAATACAAGCTTCGTATGTCTCTTTTCCTTGATATAATAACCATCCACGGAAGTAATCGAAAGTATCATCTGAACAGCCACCCATAATAATATAGGCTGCTGCCCATAAACGGGAGGTATAGGAATCTTTCAAAATACGATGCATATGCGTATCGAAAGCAACAATTTCATGTACTGTATGTTTAGCAAGGTGGGAAGTAAGCCATTCTATTTGTTCTACTTGTTCCTCACCTTTCGTTTTTGCACGATTAAGTAGTTCCCAAAATTCTTCTTCGGTTATTGTCTTTTCTTTTATGTAATCTTCCCCTTGAATAGGGTTTATATATCCTTTTTTACGTTTGGAAGCAACTAGTTTATTAGCTTCTTTCATACATTCTTCTTCTGTTTCAAACTCTTTCGCTTTCACACTGCCAGCTGTGCCGATTTTTCCGTAAAACACAACATAGTCTTTTTCTTTCACAACGATTTTCCAAAACTTATTTGATTTCTCAGTTTGCTGGATTAATAACGTTTCCATCCGTACCCCCATAATGTTTTCTAGTGTGCAATGTGATTGTAACATATGTATATACACTTGTAATGATGAAAAATAAGAGTTCGGAAAATTCGAAAACGATTGAATGAAGTGGATAAATTTAGTAACCTTATTTGTACAGTAATTACATAATTGTTTTGTAATAATTCGATATTTATATGAGGGGGCATTACGGATGGATCTTACGTTTAAAGTAGAGGAAACATGTTTTAATTACCGAGTCGGAGCAATTTGTAAACAAGGTAATAAACTACTTATTCAGCAATGTGACGGTGAAGATTTTTGGTACGTACCAGGCGGAAGAGTGAAAATGTTAGAGAATAGTGAGGATGCGTTAAAACGAGAGCTTGCAGAAGAATTAGGTGTTCCTATGAAAGGGAAAAGATTAATATGGTCAGTAGAAAATTTCTTTACACTTTCTGAGCGAAAGTTTCATGAAATTAGTTTTTATTATGAAGTAGAGCTACATGAGTTACCTGCAAATGGAGTGGATCAATATATTTTGGAAGAAGAGGATAGAACGTATTTGTTTAGGTGGGTGCCAGTAGAAGAGTTAGAGGCATATAATTTACAGCCTGCGTTTATAAAAGAAAAAGTAAATGATATAGCAGTTCATATAGAACATATCGTTTTAAAAGATTAAATGTATTCGGAGGGGAAAATGGTGAAGGGGACTAAAAAAGAGGTACATATAAATGACAAAGTAATTTATTACACACATATCGAAAAAGGTTCTAGTAGGATTTGCTTTATGTTCTCCGGTTCAGGATACAATTACGATAAACCGTTATTTTATTATGCGACGATGCTTATGCTCGAAAATAAAATAGATGTAGTACATATTCATTATTCTTATGACGAACAAGTAATGAATAAAACAATGGAAGAAATAACGAAAGTAATGATGGATGATATTAATCCTATAATGAAGGGCGTATTAAAAGGTAAGCAATATAACGATACTATGTTTTTAGGGAAATCACTCGGAACAATTCCGATTGCAAATGATTTAATGAAGAGAGACGAATTCGCGCAGTCAAAAATGATACTACTTACACCTTTACTGACGTTTGATACAATTTTTGATTCTATCTTACATAGTCGACACGAAGGGTTTTTAGTTATTGGGGATAAAGATTACCAATACAATGCAGATCAAATTGATCAGTTATATAAAACGAATTTACAGATTGAAGTTGTCAAAAATGCAAATCATTCTGTAAATGTTGGGGGATATGAAACGGAAAATTCAATTGAGGCTATAGCGAAAATAATAGGAGAACTTAAAGAAGTTGTTAGGACAAACTAACCTATTAATACATGCAAAAGAGGTGCGAATTGCACCTCTTTTACTTTAATAAGCCTTCAAAACATGAAGTAAATAATCCTTACGGTTCAGCGGATTATAATCAACACGTTTTCGAGTAGGGAAGGGAGCCATAAGCTTTGTGAAACCAGCTGGCTTCGTTGTAAATATGCCGTCTCCTTCTGTAAATGAATGTAGCATTCGTTTAAAATTCTCTGTTTTTGCAACAGGTAATGATCCTGTTAACTGGTAAGAGTTATTATTCAATATAGGCTCTCTAAAAGTTGCTGGAACGGCAGCGAGCTTATACATCGCGGTACTAATTGCGTGCTCCGGTACAGTTAATTCAAACTCGTTTATTGGTTCATATACATGTGTTTCAGCTTGCTTTAAAGCATCCATTAATACGATCGGTGTTAAATTTCTAAAGTCACTCGCTGTTGTAACAGGACTAGCATAACCAGTATGTGTTAACGTGACGATAATATCTGTAACTTCCCATCCATATAATCCTTGTTTTAACGTTTGAAATACCGTATCTTCAATCGCTTTATGGAATGCTAATGGAAGTGATCCAAGCTCAACACCTAAGTTATACGTTATGCCAGAATTAAGTTCACCACGCTCCACTTCGAAGCCAATTGTTGCGTAAAATGGATTCGCTTTTTCGCCCATTACTTCAACGCTATTCCCTATGCCAATTGGTTTCTCAATACATACAACTCGTGTATTTGAGAAAGTAACCTGCAAATTATACTTCTCAAAAAGTGTGGTTTCAATTACTTCTTTTTGCACTTCACCGAAAAGGCGAATGTATAGTTCCTTATGAACATCATCTTTCCACACTTTAATGAGTGGATCTTCTTCACAGAGTTCCATAAGTGCAGCGTATAAATCATGAATTCTTTCTTTTGATACTGCATCAATGGCCGCTTCCATTTGTGGTTCGGCAAAGTGAATATCTTTTATATAACGAGTCCGTTCACCGATAATATCACCAATTTTAATATCATTCAGTCCCCACACTTTGCAAAATTCTCCGCTAGGAACGATAGAAGCTTGAACAACATTCCCGTTATGAAATAGACATATTTTCTTAACCTTTTCTTTATGCCCCAGAACGTCTCCGCGCTGTATATCAACATATTTTCTTACGTGTAAACGACCAGAAAAAACTCTTACATAAGCAATCTTTTCTCCAGAAGGTTCACGTTCAATTTTAAACACAACACCGGATAATGTTTCGTTTTCTGCCGACTTATTAGCTGGAAATAAGGTTGAAATATTTTCGAGCAGTTCAGTTACACCTATACCTGTCATGGCTGAACCGAAAAAGATTGGGTACACACTTGCTTGCTGTATTTGTTTTTCGAGTTCTTCTCTTAATAATACGTCCGGTACGATTTCATCATTTACATATGACGCAAGTAACGATTCATTATATGGCGCTAACAGTTCCGTACAATCGTCATATGATTTGTATGCAATAATCCGGGCTCCTTTCGTTCCTACGTTTAGAACAGAGTAGAAGGGGAATGCTTCATTTGAAAGAATCTCTTTTATTTGTTTCATAACTTTTTCAGTATTTGCGCCATTACGATCAATTTTATTTACGAATAATATTGTTGGTATGTTTAGTTTCTGTAATGTTCGCATTAAAATCTTCGTTTGTGCTTGCACACCTTCAACGGCAGAAATAACTAAAATCGCACCGTCTAAAACGCGGAAGGATCGCTCCACTTCAGCGATAAAATCAGCGTGTCCAGGTGTATCAATTACATTTACTTTTAAGTCATTTATATAGAAAGAAACGACAGATGCTTTAATCGTAATTCCGCGCTGTCTTTCTAATTCCATTGAGTCAGTTTGTGTATTACCACTATCAACTCGGCCAATTTCTTTAATTACATTTGTTTCATAAAGAATACGCTCAGTCAAACTCGTCTTGCCAGCGTCTACGTGCGCGACAATCCCTATATTTATTGTTGTCATATTTAAATATCCTCATTTCATTTTCCATTTTCATTTCCTCATTTCTATTTGTGTATTGCCGCATTACAATCACTCTCCAGTTCTTTAAATTAGTATTATTATAGTGCAATTAACATTATTTGTAACGCTACAAAGCGCCTTAATTTGGAAAAAATAAAATAAAAACAAAATGCTTGCATTCTAAATCGATATAGATTATATTAATTGACATATCAACTATTGATACATCAAATGTTTTTATTTTGATTGTAAAGGAGGGGTAATTTGACAAGTTCATGCTCAAAAGAAGCGATTATTTTATATAAATTACACTTTCTAAATAAAGAAGTAAGTTCGAAATTTGAAGGGTGTACGGGTATGAGCCAGTCTCGATTAGAGCTTATACTTCAATTATTTGAAGTAGGTGAAATTAGTCAAAAAGCACTTCAGCAAGAAGTGAATATTGATAATGCTGCGATAACAAGGCATTTAAAGCAGCTTGAGGCCAATGAAATGATTGTAAGACGTAAAAATCCAGAAGATAACAGAATTACGTTAGTTTCTCTTACTGAAGAGGGACGAAATAAAATTCAAGCGTTTCAAGAGGAAAAAGAACGTTTTGCAGCATCTGCATTTAAAGGATTAAGTGAGGAAGAACGCGATAATCTTTTAAATATGTTAAATCACATTCAAGAAAATATAAAAGAATTATAAAAAAGGGAGAATACAACTATGACTAACTCAGTAAAAACAAATGATTTTAACGAAATTTTAACAGGACGTCGTTCAATTCGTAAGTACGACCCTTCAGTGAAAATTAGCAAAGAAGAAATGACAGAAATTCTTACAGAAGCAACACTTGCACCATCTTCAGTAAACATGCAACCATGGAGATTCGTAGTGATTGAAAGTGACGAAGCGAAAGCAACACTTGCGCCACTTGCGAAATTCAATCAATCTCAAGTAGAAACATCTTCAGCAATGATTGCTTTATTTGGTGATTTAAACAACTTTGATAACGCAGAAGAAATTTACGGTACAGCAGTAGAGCGTGGACTTATGCCAGCAGAAGTAAAAGAAGATCAAATGAAAAAACTTTCAGCTTACTTCTCTATGGTTACACCAGAAGTAATGAAAGATACAGTATTAATTGACGGTGGTCTTGTAGCGATGCAATTTATGCTAGCAGCTCGTGCACACGGTTATGATACTTGTCCAATTGGTGGATTTGAAAAAGACCAAATTGCAGAAGCATTTGGACTAGATAAAGAACGCTACGTACCAGTTATGTTAATTTCAATCGGGAAAGCTGCAGACAGTGGTTACCAATCAGTACGTCTTCCAATTGAAAAAGTTGCAGAGTGGAAATAATTTTATAAAAGAACTTCAATAAGTGAAAGATGAGAGGGGAAGCACCATGATTATTATTCACGCAATATTTCAAGTAGATCCAGCGAAACAACAAGCATTTTTAGAAGAAATTCGTCCGCTTATTCATGGTTCAAGAGAAGAAAGTGGAAATGTATCTTATGACTTATATAAAGATACAGAAAAAGAAAGTGTTTATACGATGGTAGAAGTATGGAAAGATGAAGCAGCAGTTGCGAGCCATAATACGAGTGAACACTTCACATCTTTCGTTAGTAAAGCAGCACAATTTTTAACTGCTCCGCTTAATATAAAAGCTTATAATGGAGAATTAGTAAAATAAGAAGGTAGAAAAAGATGACTTTAGCATATGGCTGAAGTCATCTTTTTTGTATAAGTAGAATCCATCTTGGACTCAGTTATGTTGATAGATAAGCGTTGCTCGCATCCTCAGTAACAGCGCTGAATTGTATGTTAAATTCGAACATTCGGTTTATTGGGATATTTTTCCGTGGTATAATTTTCTTGTAAATAAAAGGTAGAGGGGAGTAAGTAATGGGAGAATTTCAAAGTAATTTGCATACGGCAACGCAACTTGCAACGAAAATGAGAACTGCTTCAGATAGAATGCAAAGTGCTACTAGTCGCTCTATAAATAAGGCAACGCGTACGACACTATCTGTGAACTTCAAAGCACAAGAAGCAAATCAACAAAATTTACAGATCACGAAACAATTTTGTACTGCTTTTCAACAAACAATTGATAATATCCATTCCGTAGCAAATGAATTTGAGAAAATGGATACAGGACTTCAAAAGACTTTTCAATAATGTAACAACCTACGTAAAGGGGAAAAGGTAGGGAGAAAAGATGAGTCAAGGAATTGAAACGAGAATCAATCAATGTAATCAAAAATTACGAATTATATTTGAAGAACAAAATGAAAACCGAATCGCGCTGCAAAATCAAGAACGAGCTGAGGCTAGTTTTCATGAATGGAAAAATAGAAGT
Organism: Bacillus sp. CH_48; assembly: GCF_038008465.1. Lineage (NCBI taxonomy): Bacteria > Bacillati > Bacillota > Bacilli > Caryophanales > Bacillaceae > Bacillus > Bacillus sp. CH_48. The sequence continues at coordinate 3,940,696 of NZ_JBBOZF010000001.1, forward strand.
AATCGTTTATTTAACCGAATACTAGAAACTTGGTATGGTGACAAAGAAGCATTTCACTTTTTTACGAATATGCGGCAAGAGATCGGGCAGTATGAAAGAAAACTTACATTCGAATTAGAAAACGAAAAAGAGACGTTGCTTAAAGAAAAACGGCATCTCAGCGAGAAAGAAAACAACCTTTCCTATGAACAGCAGCAACTACAAAGGGAGGCCAATACATGAGTTTAAACATGTATTTGGGAGAAGTACAAAGTCAAACTCAAAGTATGAACGCTATATGTAATGCTACGATTCAAAGTATGGAACAAGCCATTCAATCTATTGATGCATTTGCGATAGACACAGTATTACAAGGACAAACATACAGTAGTGCAAAAGCCTACCTTGTCCAAACGTTTCGGCCATTAGCGCAAGGAATCATATGCTTATGTGAAGAATTAATTCGCCAAAATGAAGCATTTCCAAATGAGTTCCAAGCGAAAGTTGCTTCGACAGATGTGATTGAACAAGAAATAAGAGAACAAATAAGGGGAATTAATCAATCGATTACAAGTATAGAAGCAATAGAAGTACTTACACCAATGCCCGGAGTAGGTGCAATTGTAACGGTATTAGGTGCAATGAGAAAAAAACTGGAAGAAAAACTAGAGCATTTATATGAATTCAATCATTCATCCAGCAACAACTACAGCACCGCTCTCCAATTAGCAGCTAGCATCACAGCCGGACTCGCTGAAGTGCAAAGTGGGAAAGGATTTAGTCCTGTGAGTGGTACGTTTAGTACACAAGGGTTGAATATGGATTGGGTGAGTTCGATTCAGGGGATTATAGAAGAAACAGCTCGAAAAAATGATCAGTCAATTAAAGATATAGAAACAAATAACATAATTGAGAAGAAATCTCCGGTTAGAAATGCTTGGGACGATGCGGCAGACGGTATAGTTAGCACGTTTGAAACAGCGAAAAAGATGTGGGAAGCTATTCAAAGAGGATCGGGGAAAGCTGTTGGTGATGAAATCGAGTCCGCAATAGCTTTAAGTAATATGGACATAGGAACTTTTATTAATGTAACCTATGCACTTTTCCATTTGGATGAAACTGCAAAAAATATGTGGCATGCATTTTCAAATAAAATAAAACGAGATATGATAGAGGGAGATGCAGAGAGTCGTACAGAATTGACTACCTATGGATTAACACAAATAGCTACCACAATATTAGGCGATAGGGCACTAAATAAAGTAGGCCATATCACAAAAGGAGCAAAAGCATCAAGTGGAGTAAGTACATTTGCTAACGCAGTAAAACTAGCAAAAGAATTGCAGCCTACGCTTGAAATGTTACAATCATTTAAGAGAGGGGCTTCCTATGCATTCTCTAGTGTTGGTGGAACTATCATAACCAAAATACCACAAGGTGAATTGATAGAAGCTTATTATAAGTTTGCGAAGTCTAAAGATGGTGGTAAGGGTAAACCTAGCAGTAACAAAAATACAAATGTAGACAATTTTGATGCAAAAACAGCTACAAATAAGCAAAAAGGTAATTATGGTGAAATAAAATCTAGTGACAATTTATTGAATAATCAAAGTTTAAAAGAAGCTGGATTTGATTTAAAGCCAGTCGGAAAAAGTGCACCAACAGGTATAAATGATAAAATAGTAAAAGGAATTGATGGATTATACGAAAATGCAAATCCAAATTCAAATATTAAATATGTTATTGATGAAGCTAAGTTTGGTAGTTCACAATTGGGGAAAACTAAAGATGGACGACAAATGTCAAATGATTGGTTGAACGGTTCTGAAACTGGAAAAAGTAGAATATTGAAAGCTGTTGATGGAGATGAAGTATTAGCAGAAAAGATTGCGAATGCATTGGAAGATAGTGAAGTTGAAAGAGTATTATCAAAAGTCGATAGTAGTGGAAACGTAAAAACATATAGGTTAGATGAAGAAGGAAACAATATTGGAGAATGGCCATAATTTAGAAGCTAGGAGGAATTAAATAGAATGAGAGATCAATTGTGCATAGAAGAAAAATGTAAAAAAGGAATAGAACTCCATAAAAAGTTTATTGAAGATAATAGAGAGGAGATTAGAAGTTTAGAAGAAGATGAAAAGAATGGTATACAAAGAAAGCCTAAAGATAATATAAGTATTATAGAAGGAAGATATTTAAGGAATTTTATACATGAGATGAACGACATTAGAGCAATGTATTCTTTAGGAGAAGACATTAGCACAATGGAAGTATATTTTTATAATGCAATGGATGATTTAGAGCATACAGGAGCTAGCAAAGTGGGTTATATATATATGCTTTGGATAATTTCTTTAGGAATTTTGTTAGAAACGGATAAAAAGAATATAGAAAGATTAAAAAAGATAGTTGATACAAAAAATATGAATGACGCAGTAATTGATTTCCTCTTATGCGCTAGTGATATTGGATACACAAACATGACGAACAGATATTATAAAGAAAATCCATATGCAAAAACGAGAGAGATTATAGAACTTGCACAAATAGATAAAAAAGAAGCATCTAAAAGATTACAAACGTACATGGAGAAAGAATGGTTTAAAGGTCATTATGATTATGAGTGGAAAAATGCGCATAAAGAACCTGGATATGTAGGATATTGGAGCTTTGAAACGGCAGCGCTTGCAAAAATTTTGGAACTGGATGATACAAGTTTAAAAGATAATAACCATTATCCATATGATTTGGCACATTATAAAAATGAAATGAAATTCAAGCATATAGACCTAAGTGAATATCACTATGAAGATGAGACAGAAGAAATTGAGGAAATAGTAGAAGGAATTGAACATAATCCTGCATTGGAAAACATTATTCCGCCAAAATGGCATTCATTGGTCAATGAATTAATACATGATTATAAGAATATGGATGATAGTAGTTTTTATGAAAAATACAAAAAAACGATAGGAATAGGTCAAGTGTGGTTCTTACCACAAGAGTATGAAGAAGAAAATGAACAAAAAAATCTATTAGGAAGTTTAATTGTGTTTGCCCTGACGGTAAGAGATTATATATTACAATTGGACTATAAAGAAGATTTAGAGGACTACATCGATAATCTTAAAAATTTCTGGAATGTTTCAGAAACAAAGTTAGTTCAATTTATGTTAGAGAATGATCAAAATTATTATGCATGGGTACCAAAAGAAGCAAGCATCCCAAATATGTATGAAGTGAAGATAGAGAGTGTCGATGTAGAGGAAGTTCTATAATGAACAAATCGAAATATACGCATCATGAGTAACGTTAAAAAACTAATTTATACGTAATTTAATGAATGAAGAATTTAAAAATAGTGGTAGTTTGGAGAATCCAACTAGCACTATTTTTGTGTTTGCGAATGGTTCTGTAAAGTAAGTAGCGTGTTTAATGAATTCAATCATTCATCCAGCAACAACTACAGCACCGCTCTCCAATTAGCAGCTAGCATCACAGCCGGACTCGCTGAAGTGCAAAGTGGGAAAGGATTTAGTCCTGTGAGTGGTACGTTTAGTACACAAGGGTTGAATATGGATTGGGTGAGTTCGATTCAGGGGATTATAGAAGAAACAGCTCGAAAAAATGATCAGTCAATTAAAGATATAGAAACAAATAACATAATTGAGAAGAAATCTCCGGTTAGAAATGCTTGGGACGATGCGGCAGACGGTATAGTTAGCACGTTTGAAACAGCGAAAAAGATGTGGGAAGCTATTCAAAGAGGATCGGGGAAAGCTGTTGGTGATGAAATCGAGTCCGCAATAGCTTTAAGTAATATGGACATAGGAACTTTTATTAATGTAACCTATGCACTTTTCCATTTGGATGAAACTGCAAAAAATATGTGGCATGCATTTTCAAATAAAATAAAACGAGATATGATAGAGGGAGATGCAGAGAGTCGTACAGAATTGACTACCTATGGATTAACACAAATAGCTACCACAATATTAGGCGATAGGGCACTAAATAAAGTAGGCCATATCACAAAAGGAGCAAAAGCATCAAGTGGAGTAAGTACATTTGCTAACGCAGTAAAACTAGCAAAAGAATTGAAGCCTACGCTTGAAATGTTACAATCATTTAAGAGAGAGGCTTCCTATGCATTCTCTAGTATTGGTGGAACTATCGTAACCAAAATACCTCAAGGCGAATTAATAGAAGCTTATTATAAGTTTGCGAAGTCTAAAGATGGTAGTAAGGGTAAAACTGGTGAAATAGCTAAGGAATCTAGAAAAGTAGCCCAAACATTAGAAGCAGCTAGAGCACAACAACGTACGGTAATAGAATCAGTAGAAAGTGGCGAAGTAGCTTTAAAAACAACGAAGCGTAAAGGAAATTATGGTGAAATGAAGATGGATGACTTTTTTGAAAGTCAAACATATACTAGAATTAGTGATGATCGTGTATTAACATTAGATCAAAAAATTGTTAAGGGAATAGATGCTGTATATGAAAATTCATCTCCGCCACCTAAGTATGTGATAGCGGAGGCTAAGTATAACACATCCAAATTAGGAAAAACAAATGATGGTAAGCAAATGAGTGAAGATTGGATTCTTGGAAGTGGAAGGTTAGATAGTACTTTGTCAAAAGAAAAAGCAGATGAAATTGTGGAAGAGATGTTGCTGAATCCAGAAAATGTTCAAAGAATTGTTATTCAAGTTATGCTGACGGAACGATTGTGAAGAAAATTCTTGAAGTATAAAAGGTGGAAAAGAAATTATGCTAAGGGATAAAATCAAAAATGATATATATTTTAACAAATTTATCAATTATGAGGAAAAGAGAATAGAAAAGTTTTTATTATTGGTTGAAAAGGTTATTGAGGAAAGAGGCAAAGATGATAAAGGTGTAAAGAATGGATATATAGCGTTACAAGGGTATCATTTTAATAAATTAAGGGCAATGTACTCTGCGGGTTGTTCTATCCAAACTATTCGTGATTTTTTACCTGAAGTAATAAATATAATGGAAAAAGTGTGGAATAAAGAAAGTGGATATATACGTATGTTATGGATGATATCTATAGCAGTAATGCTAAATGTTGAAGATAAAGAATTTAATAGACTAATAGCAATGGTAAGGAAAGAAGGATTAAATGATTATCTGATTAATTATTTTATTGCTTTTAGAAATAGTGAGCCATCAGATTTTTATGAGCAAAGTGAGTTTTATGTAAAATATCCATATTTCAAATTAAAAGAAGTAATTGAGAGTAATAAAATTTCACAAGAGAATTCTATAAAAAATTTAGAGAAATATATAAAGGAGTATTGGTATAAGGGACATTTAGAAGAAGCATGGTACGATGCACATGAAAATAAACATGACATTTATAGTGGTTACTGGAGTTTTGAAAGTGGAGCAATCGCTAAAATTTTAAAATTAGATGATTCAACCTTGGAAGATAGTTCATATTACCCTTATGATATGGTGCATTGCCAAGAAAAATAAATGTTGGAATCCACAGTGATAAATTTTAACACTGTGGATTTTTTAGTTTGTATTAAAGTAGGTATAAGGGTAATGTTGGTAATGGATCCAGTGAGCTAGATGTAAGAGCTAATTAGGAAATATGTACGAGATGTTGAAACGCAGACGAATTATGAATTATCACTGGATTTTTTTATCTAAATATCCATAATATCTAATTGAATGTTAGTAAATTCATAAACATATTGTTATCACCTTCTATTTATATCTGTATATAGAAATTAATTGAATGATTTAATTAAATCTTCAATAGGCCATATCACAAAAGGAGCAAAGGCATCAAGTGGAGTAAGTACATTTGCTAATGCAGTAACACTAGCAAAAGAATTGAAGCCTACCCTTGAAATGTTACAATCATTTAAGAGAGATGCTTCTTATGCATTCTCTAGTGTTGGTGGAACTATTGTAACCAAAATATACCTCAAGGCGAATTAATAGAAGCTTATTATAAGTTTGCGAAGTCTAAAGATGGCGGTAAGGGTAAGACTACAGAACCATACGATGTAGTACCGTATAGACCAAGCAATTCACCATTAGAAAATCATCATGGCGTTATGGATGTATGGGCTGAACATAATGTCCCTGATTATGTTAGTAGAGGGGCGAATACTCCAAATATAGCTTTAACTAAAGAGCAACAAAATGATACTAAAGCTGTTTATAGACAATGGCTCTTTGATAAAACAGGGAAAAAGGTTGGAGGTAAAGTAGAGTGGAAATCTGTTTCAACAAAGGAAATACAAGAATTGACGGAAAAAATGTTTGATGCTGCGAATGTACCACGTTTAGCTAAGCAAGAGTATTATAGGGCTTTTAATCAATATAATTTTAGGGAGTAATTCAGATGGAAAATATTAATCAGTTGATTAAAAAAGTAAAATCATTACCTAATTGTCGAGTTCAGGAGCCTACAGAATTACCGTTAATTGATAAGAATAAGCATATGCTACCAGGTGATTTAAAAGAATTTTATAGTCTTTGTGGTGGTCTAACTTTATGTGAAAATGAGGAATATCCTATTCATATTGTTACCCCAAAGGGGTTTATTTTGGCTAATCCCGTAATTGTAGGAGAGTTATGTGAAGAAGATATTTCATCAACTTGGTATATTATATGCAATGATGGCAAGGATGAATATTTAACAATAGATCTTAGTGAAGAAAGACTAGGTAGATGTTATGATAGTTTCTTTGATCGGCATGGAATAGTTGGGGAGTCGCAAATTATTGCCACTTCATTCACTGACTTACTTGAAAAACTTATTAAGAATAATGGACAATATTGTTATTGGCTAAAGAGTGAATTTGAATCACTGGGTGATGCTTATGATGATCAAGAGTGAAAAGAGAATCTTTAAGTGAGATAGGAAAGTGACAGGGTGTTTGAAAATACGTATTCTATGATGGTTGAACCATTATGGAGTACTATGTGCAATTATAGAATAGAAAAAGAAGTACGAGTTTAGGTGAGATGAGACCATGAACAGAGAAGATTCTCTGAAACGATGTAACAATGGCAAAAGAGAATTTGTAGAACGAGAGATATTATTCCGTTATATGAGTCTGTTCGTTATGGTGAAAAGACGTATACGGATTTAGATGTGGAAGAAATAATGAAGTGGGTAGAGGAAGATGGGAAGGTGGATACATAAATATCCACCTTTTCTTTTTTTATACGGAAATTTGATTAACATGAATTATTTTCTTATATGAAACCGTCTTCAAATAAGAAAATGAAATAAACTTTATTTACTTATATTTCATTGCATGTTAACCTATACTTAATTTTTATAAATTATAATTAATTTTTTAGGGTGTGAAAATGTAATGAAATCGGTATTAAAAAGCATACTTATTTCCTTTGTTTTTTCTGCAGTAGGCATGTGTTGGTTACTGTACGTATTATTCAAAGGGGACGGAGACTGGTTATTGTCTTGGATAGGTGTATTAATGGCATATTTATCTTTATATACTTTAATAGATTTATATTGTAAAAATACATACGATAAAAAAATAAATAAATGGCTTATAAAAACATCGGTAACTAGTTTTAGTTTTGCTGTATTAGGAATCTCATTTTGTATCATACATGAGCTATTAACACCATGGAGTCTTAGTTTAATGGTGTGGTATTGGTTGCTAATGTTAGTATTATTTTTAACGACTATAATATCATTAATCAGTTTAGTATTTGTTAATCGTAAAAATCATAATTTCACTGTTGGATATAGAATGCTCATACTTCTAAATGTATTTCTTACATTGGGACCAGTATTATGGCCGCTATTACTTTCTATTATTGGAAATGGTATGAATGCTAGTGCGGGCTGGTAAAAAGGAATTTAGATTAGTTGTGTAAAGAATAGGATGAAAAGTTAATATAGAATTTTAAATGTTTATGAGAACATGTTTACATAAAAAATGAAAACATGTTCTCTTTTTATTTGCATGCATAACTCTTCCTCAGTTTACTGTATTTAAACGTAAGTATTTCGTAAGGAATGGATAAGAAAAAAGAGAGATTTATCATATAGGATGAAAGTATAGCTTGAATTAATGCGATATTAATGGAGGAGACAAAGCCTTATGAAAAAATGTAATTCAATTAAGTTGGCAAGTTTAGCAGCTTTATTAGCGGGTACTACCCTATTCACACCTGGTTTTACTGTGACTGCAGAGTCAACTCAAAATATTTCTAGTTCGTCACAAGTACATGATCAAAAGAATCGTAATGGCTGGAAACAAGTAATGCAGGAAACAGTACAGCTTGGTGCTGTAGGGATATTAGCTAAGGCGTCTAACAACGGAAAAACTAGTAGTTTTACTGCTGGCGTGGCGGACTTAAGTACAAAGAAACCGTTGAAACCGGATTATCGCTTTCGGATTGGTAGTGTGACGAAGACGTTTACTGCGACGACTGTTCTTCAATTAGTAGGAGAAAAGCGCTTACAACTTGACGATCCAATTGAAAAGTGGCTTCCGGGTCTTATTCAAGGAAATGGGTATGATGGCAACCAAATTACGATACGACAACTTTTGAATCATACGAGTGGTATCGCTGAATACTTAAAGTCAAAAGACGCGGACATAATGAATTCGAAAAAAACGTATACAGCAGAAGAAATAGTGAAAATAGGCCTTTCGCTGCCTCCAGATTTCTCGCCGGGTAAAGACTGGTTGTATTCAAACACAGGATACGTAATACTAGGAATGCTTATTGAAAAAATAACTGGAAATAGTTATGCGGAAGAAATCGAAAAGCGAATTATTGAACCTTTGGACCTATCAAATACGTTTTTACCAGGAAATTCACCCGTCATCCCAGGAAAGAATCATGCTCGTGGATATGTGAAAATAGAGGGAACAGGCGAGTTGAAAGATATTACGTATTATAATCCGAGTTTAGCTAATGCAGCTGGAGATATGATTTCTAATGCGGATGATTTAAATAAGTTCTTTTCAGCTTTACTCGGTGGTAAGTTACTAAAGGAACGCGAGCTAAAAGAAATGCTTACTACAGTTCCAATAGAAGGAAAAGGGGTTGGTGACGCATACGGTCTTGGAATCTATGAGACTAAACTTCCAAACGGTGTTTCAGTTTGGGGGCATGGAGGAGGAATTCCTGGATTTACAACTTTTGCTGGGGGAGTAATTGGAGGCAAACATACATTGGCTATCAGTCTCAACTCTATAGGTGGAGTCGATATTGTTCCGCAGTTAAATAAAATGATGCAAATTGAATTTAATAAATAGATGAAAAGAAAATGAATAGAATTTTGTTATAGTTGCATTTATGATATGGCATCAAGTGTATTTCAAAGTGAAAATCAAACTTAATGCTTACGATAAAAATAAAAAGAATGTCAGTTGCATGGCATTCTTTTTATTTTGAAGAAAAGAAATGTATTTATTTCTGAAAATTGTTATTTTTATAATCTTTTCATATAATGAAAGTAATAGGGGGTATAAAGGGGAGTTATGAATAGATGATACTTTAGTTTGTTAATTATTTCTAATATTAACTAATATAACAGTGGAGTTGAATACAATGGGACAAAATCATTTTAAATGGAGTAATAAGCAATTACGAGAACATGTTGAAGTACTAGACGGCACAAGAAGTCCACACATATTATTAAAGAATGCAACATATTTAAATTCCTATATGCGCGAGTGGATGACAGCGCACATTTGGATATATAATGATCGAATTGTATATGTAGGGGAGCAGCTGCCAAAGCAATTAACGGAGTGTGAAGTTGTTGATTGTGAAGGAAAGTATGTCGTACCCGGTTACATAGAACCCCATGCACATCCATATCAGTTGTATAACCCAGAGACGCTAGCGAATCATGCGATGCAGTTTGGGACAACAACTTTTATTAATGATAATTTAACTTTATTTTTTACATTAAAGCGTGAAGAAGCATTTCGTTTATTAGATGAATTCAATAAGATTCCAGCAAGTATGTATTGGTGGTGCCGTTTTGATGGACAGACTGAATTACAAAACGGGGAATCTTTGTTTAATAGTGAAGAAATAGTAGAGTGGCTACAGCATGAAGCGGTGATTCAAGGCGGCGAGCTAACAGCATGGCCCAAATTATTACATGGTGATGATGAAATGTTACATTGGGTGCAGGAAACGAAACGATTACATAAAAAAGTAGAAGGACATTTTCCAGGTGCATCTGAAACGACTTTAGCGAAGTTAAAACTGTTAGGTACAGATTGTGATCATGAGGCGATGACAGGGCAGGAAGCTTTCGCTCGTCTTATGCAAGGTTACACTGTTTCCCTAAGAAATTCTTCAATCCGTCCAGATTTAGAAGTTTTACTGAAAGAATTGTTGGAACTAGGCGTAAAGCAGTTTGATAGATTTATTCTTACTACAGACGGCTCACATCCTTCGTTTTATGCAAATGGAATGACAAACGTTATGATTTCTACCGCGATAAAACAAGGAGTGCCAGTAATAGATGCATACCATATGGCAAGTTATAATATTGCTCGCTATTATAATATGGAGCATGTGCATGGTTCAATTGCGACAGGTAGAATCGCCAATGTCAATATTTTAGAAAGTAAAGAAAATCCGGTGCCAACGAGTGTAATCGCAAAAGGACAATGGGTAAAGCGTGATAGAGTAAACAAAAATGAATCGTTACTTATAGAATGGAGTAACTTCAAAGTAACTCCACTACTGTTAGACTGGACCATAGAAAAAGAGGATATGGTTTTTTCTAATAAAGCAGGTATACACTTATTGAATAACGTTATAACAAAACCATACGTTAGCGAAATCGACTTAGGCCTTAATGAACTGTCTATTGTTCATGATGAATGTTTCCTCATGATGATTGCCCGTGATGGCAGTTGGCGAGTGAATACAGTTGTGAAAGGTTTTGCGAATGAATTAGGTGGCCTTGCTAGTTCTTATTCAGGTACAGGCGATATCATTCTTATTGGAAAGAGTAAAGAAGATATGCTTACAGCTTTTCATAGAGTAAAAGAGCTTGGCGGAGGGATTGTAATTGCTGAAAAGAATGAAGTATTGCACGAAATTGCATTACCATTGCTCGGGATTATGTCGGATGTAAAGATGAGTGAATTAATACAAGAAGAGAAAAAGATGGTGAACTTACTGCAAGCGCGAGGATATGCTTATAACGATCCAGCATTTACGATTTTATTCTTTTCTGCGACGCACTTGCCTTTTATACGAGTAACACCTATAGGATTATATGATGTGAAAAGTAGTAAGGTAGTTGCCCCGCCCGTGAATTTGATAAAGCAATATTAAAAGGAAAGGTCCTATAAAAAATTTATTTTATAGGACCTTTCTCATTTCTAGCATAAGAATATTGTAAGCCTCAAATAATATAGTATCTAAATCATTTGAGGTGATATGTAATTATGAAAAAAATATTGTACATCTTAAGCATATTTATTTTGTGTGTATCGATACAACACGTTGTACATTCTCAAACAGATGCACCAAAGTTAACTTCAGATTGTCTCGAAGAAAGTAAAATTCGGGATGAAAAGTATGTGGAAAATATTATGAAGGACATTAAATCCGTATTTCATTTGAATTTTGATGAAGGTGGCTTTTGGGAAGTTAATAAAAGAGATTTAGAAGCTGCACATTTAATGTATGGTGGTCGGATTGATGATACGTATTATAATTCGTTAACTAAAGTTTTTGAAAGTGGTGGATATAGAGGAGAGCCAAGATTGTTTGTAAAGCCGCTTGAAGCATTTTTACTCTATAAAGAAATAGACGATACAAATGTGATAAAACACCTTGAACTTGAAAAAGGGGAATGGGTTGTTACTGAAACGCAAAAGAAGCAAGGGAAAATAGTGGAATACAAACCGTTGCAATGTGAAAAAGATTATTTGAAAAAGAGATATGAGTATCATAATCCCAAATGAAATAACGGAAATTTTGAAGGAGAAAAATTTCGTTAATACTTGTAAATGAGGCGGTAGAAATTCCTAGTAATTTCGCCATAAAAAAAACGTCATTTTATAGATTAAAAATGACGTTTTTTTTATTCTCAAAGCTTTTGTATTGCACTCTCAATTTTATTCACCAAATCAGCTGACACTTTATGAAAATACCCCAAAACTACCTTTCGAATATCATCGGATATAACTTTCAAATCACTAGCTAAGTTTTCAGCGAGATGTTCTTTTTCTATCGGCTGTAACTTCTTATAAAATTCACCAGCCTGCGTAAAGTCATTTTGTTTTGTTATAGAAGTTCTTTCAAGTTTACCTTCAACGTATCTTCCGTCACCGCTCGTTATTTGCTTAGTCGGTGTCCAATCTTGCTGCTGGTTAATCGTTAATTTGCGAAATTCGGGACCAATTCTTCTTCGTTGTGAATCACTGTAAATATTAGCGCGCCCTTGCAGCATTTTATCATCTGATAGTTCTGCACCATCCAGTAAATTAGAAGGGGAAAATGCGACTTTTTCTACTTGTTCCATAAAATTTTCAGGATTTTTATTTAATACCATTTTCCCGACTGGTATGAGAGGATACGTCTGTTCATCCCATACTTTTGTGTCATCTAAAGGATCATAAGATAGGTGCGCTTCATCTTTCGGATCCATGAGCTGGACGTATAAGCCATACTCCACTGGTTTACCATTTTCAATTGCATCATATAAATCTTTCCCGCTATAATCAGGATTTTCGGCAGCTAGTTTAATTGCTTCTTTACTAGTAATGTACTGTACACCTTCAAATGGGTACCAATGATACTTTACATACTTTCGATTACCTTCCGCATTTCTCCAAATGTATGTATTTACACTATGTCCTGGAATGTGGCGAAGACTTTTGGCCGTACCATTATTAGAGTATAAACGGACAACAAAATGAATAGATTCAGGTGCTTTAGCGACAAAACTCCAAAATCTATTAGGGTCTATTAAGTTATTTTTAGGTGAAGGCAATAATGCTTGAATCGTTTCAGGGAAACGCATCGGATCACGAACAGAAAAAACAGGGATGTGATTGCATAAAAGGTCAAAAATGCCTTCTTTCGTATAAAATTTTGTGGAAAAACCGCGTACATTTCTAGAAGTATCCGGTGTTCCTTTCGTACTAACAGCTAACGAAAATCGCACCATTACAGGAACTTTCTCATTAGAATTTTGTAAAAAACTTAATTTAGTATGTTCAGACATCGAATATATCGTTTGAAAATAACCGAACGCACCAAATCCTTTTACATGAACAGGTCTTTCTAAAATTTTTTCATGAATAAATTCTTGTAATGACTCATGCAGTACACTATCTTGCTCTAGTACGGGTCCACGTGAACCAACTGTTTGAGAGTGAAGTTTAGCTTGTTCATTACGTTCGTCATTTTCATTAAAGTCTTTCCCTAGTATAGATTGCCCCTGTTTATCATAGTTTTCATCCATCGATATAGCCTCCAAATCTTTTTTGTCCATTGTTACTAAATATGATTCTATAGCCTTAATTATGTATGACACGCACAGTTCAAAGCAGTAACATACCGCTAGATGAAAAAAACACATATGTAGTGGACCTGTTGAAATAGAAGAAATTATGGAAAAATGAATATCGGGAAGAGAAAGCACACGTTTTACTAAAAATGTGGAAGAAAACCACTATTAAAATTTCAATCTTAAAACTTAATTTATAAACGATTATATAGAGAATGAACGTTAAAAAAGGGAAAATAACTAGGAGGAATTTAGCATGTCGGATTGGTTTCAATTAGATAAAGAATATATGATGTCTACATATTGTCGTACAGAGGTTGCAATGGAAAGGGGAGAAGGGTGTAAACTGTATGATGTAGATGGTAAAGAGTATTTAGATTTATTTTCTGGCGTAGGAGTAAATGTATTAGGATATAATCATCCTAAAATTGTACAAACGACAATGGAGCAAGTTGCGAAATCGTTGCATTTACCGTTTCATTTTTTAAACCCAGTTGCAATTGAGTATGCAAAGAAATTAGTAGGTTGTACTTTAAAAAGCGGAAAAGTCTTTTTTACAAACTCTGGTACGGAAGCGACAGAAACGACATTAAAATTAATTGATAAATATAGATCTATTGCGAATGAAGAGCGTGATGGAGTAGTTGTGTTAAAAGATAGTTTTCACGGGAGGACGTTAGGGGCACTACATTTTACGAGACAAGAAAAGGTATATCAAAATTTTCCTAAAACATCTATTCCTGTATATGAAGTAGAGCGCGAGAATATAGACCAATTAGAAGAAACCATTATTAAAGAAAATCCAATTGCGATTATGCTAGAGCCTGTTTTAGGTAGCGGGGGGATTTATCCTTTATCAAGTGAATATTTACATGGTGTTCAAAATTTATGTAAAAAATATAATGTACTTCTTGTCGTTGATGAAGTTCAAAGTGGAATGGGTCGAACGGGAAAACTATTTGCTTATCAAAATTTTAATATTACACCGGACATTATTCAAATCGGTAAAGGAGCAGGAGGCGGGATACCGCTAGGGGGAATTATTGTAGGTGAAAAGTTATGTGATGTATTTTCACCAGGAGATCACGGGACAACGTTTGCTCACTCATCAATGGGAACAGCATTAGGTTTAACTGTATTAAATACATTACTTGATGATGGGTTAATGCAAGAAGCTTATGAAACGTCACTATATTTAAATGACAAACTGCAAGACATTCAGAAAGAAAATTCTTATTATATTCAGGAAGTGCGTCATGCGGGGATGATGTTTGGGATAAGTGTGAATGACACGAATGAAAATGTGAAGAAATTACAGATTGAGTTAATGAATAAAGGGATGTTGGTCGATGTAACACAAGGGAATATTATTCGATTACTTCCGCCGTATATTATTACGAAAGAGGAAATTGACGCATTCACTTATGAGTTTATTTCCTGTGTTCATAACATAGCTGCTACAGCAAGTATTTAAAAAAATATAAAAAAATATAAAAAGCTAAAGAAGCCGCTATTTTAGCGGCTTCTTTAGCTTTTTAAAATAGTAAATTACTGAACATAGAGAGCATCTCATTGGACAAATAATTAATTATGTGAAACAATAATAACAGATAAGGAGACGTTAATTTTCCTTAAGTGCTTCGAATTAATTTTATTCAATAAGAGAAGGTGTGCTTAAAGAAGTTAAATTAAATAAGGAGCTGTTTTATTATATGCAACAAAATAATGATTTAAATTTTGAACCTCAAGACGTTAATATTGTCAATCCTAAACAAGCCAGGAAAGCAGTAATTGCTACTGGTATAGGAAACGCAATGGAGTGGTTTGACTTCGGATTATACGCGTATTTAGCGGTTATTTTAAGTCAATTATTCTTCTCAGGTGTTGATAATAGTGGATTGCAGCTCGTACTTACATTCGGTACATTTGCAGCAGCCTTTCTCGTTCGACCAATCGGAGGTGTATTCTTTGGTAGAATAGGAGATAAGTACGGCCGAAAAATCGTGTTAAGTACTACTATTATTTTAATGGCACTTTCTACATTATTCATCGCATTACTACCAACCTATGAACAAATTGGTGTATGGGCACCAATACTACTTTTAGTTGCCCGAATGATTCAAGGCTTCTCTACAGGCGGCGAATATTCAGGTGCAATGGTTTATATCGCAGAATCTTCTCCAGATAAAAAGCGTGGTATACTCGGTAGTGGTCTTGAAATTGGAACACTCTCAGGTTACATTGCTGCATCGGTAATTGTTACCATTTTGACGTTATTGTTAACAGATGAGCAAATGCTCAGCTGGGGATGGCGTATTCCGTTCTTAGTAGCTGCACCAATTGGTTTGGTCGGTTTATACTTACGCCGTCATCTAGATGAATCTCCAATCTTTGAAGAGATGGAAAAAGCACAAGAGGAATCTGAAGACAATGAACAATTTTCATTTATGGATATTATTAAATATCACAAAAAAGACTTCTTATTAAGCACAGTAATTGTCGCCTTCTTTAATATTACAAATTATATGATTCTTTCGTATATTCCTTCTTATCTAACTCAAGTACTTAAAGTCGAAGAAACAACAGGCTTATTAATTATTTCTATTACGATGGCACTTATGATTCCACTAGCACTATATTTTGGTAAGTTAAGTGATAAAATTGGTAATAAACGCGTTGTGCAAATTGGTTTACTTGGTTTAACTGTATTTGCAATTCCAGCATTTTTACTAATAGGTAACGGACATATTGCAGCTATATTTGCAGGTATTTTCGTACTAGGTTTCTTCTTAAGTGTATATGAAGGAACATTACCTTCATTATTACCATCACTCTTTTTCACCGATGTACGTTATCGAGCACTTTCGATCTCATTTAATATTTCTGTATCGATATTCGGTGGAACAACACCGCTCGTATGTTCATACTTAGTTCATGCAACTGGTAACCCGCTCGCACCGGCATTTTATTTAGCAGGTGTAAGTATTATTGGATTAGTTGTATTTAGTGTACTATTTGTTACGACTTCAGGGCGTGCGCTAAAAGGTTCATATCCTACAGTAGAAACGAAAAAAGAAGCACACCTAATCGCTAAAGAAGACCCTGAAGAAACACTTTGGTGGCATGAAGAGTCATTAGAAATTGAAGCAGGGAAGAATGCTTCCATTTAAAAAGCAACGTAGAAGTATAAAAAGACTCCTATGAATAAATAACGGGTTCAGTTACGGGAGAGAAAATATAAAATAACAAACAAAAAAGGGATGTAAATCACATATGATTTAGCATCCCTTTTTATATTGTTATTAAAATGTTTAAGCACTTTTATGTACTCTTGCTATTTTATATACTAAAACCATTGCTAAATTGGTTGTCTAGAAAGACCTTTAATGATAGCTCGTGGAGATGGTAAAAGTTATATCCATTCTAATTTTAATCCAAAATACGCACAAATGGCTCTAACGATAATTCGAACCCATTATAACTTTTGTATACCATTTACCACAAACGAAGGGAAAAAGAAAACAGTAAAAACACCAGTATAACGATTGGGTATTACTGGAAAACAGTTTGATTTAAAAGATATAATTTAATTTAGATAGTTCACTCAAATAATGGTGGACTATATTTTTTAAAAGGTAAATGGAAAATTACGTTAAAATAATTATAGAGATTGTGAAAAAATGTTCTTAAACTAACGGTCAGGTTACTTTAAGCAGGATTTTTCAAAGGAAATGGTGAATATCATATTTTGAAGGGGTGATTGCAGTGAAGTAAGTGATTTTTTTATCTTGGTTAAATACTTTGAAGAAAGGGATTTATAATTATGAACACAAAACTAATAATAGTAGAAGGTTTACCTGGATTTGGAAAATCAACCACTGCAAAGCTAATAAATGAAATTCTAAGCCAAAATAAAATTGAAGTTGAACTATTTTTAGAGGGAAATTTGAACCATCCAGCCGACTATGATGGTGTATCTTGTTTTAATAAATTTGAATTTGATAGATTATTATCTAACAGTGGAGATTTTAAAGAAGTGCTTCTTAAAAGAGTTCTAAAAAAAGGAAGCAATTATTTATTACCATACAGAAAGATAAAAAATGAGTTTGGTGATCAGTTTTCGGACGAATTATTTAACGATATTTCAAAAAACGATATATATGAATTGTCATTCGATAAAAATGTTGAATTAATTGCTGACAAATGGAATGACTTTACTGAAAGTGCTCTAGAAGACAATAAGGTTTATATCTTTGAATGTTGTTTCATACAAAACTCATTAACTATTGGGATGATTAAATATGGTGAACAAAAAGAAAAAATAATAAATTATGTAATGAAAGTTGCAAAAATTATAGAGAATTTAAATCCAATGTTATTGTATGTAGAACAAGATAATCTTGAATTTTCATTTAGGAAGGCACTAAAAGAAAGAACTCCAGAATGGTCCACAGGAATCGTCGACTATTACACTAACCAAGGCTATGGGAAAGAACATAACCATTCAGGTGTAGAAGGAGCGATAAAAGTTCTTGAAGCTAGAAGGAATTTAGAATTAGAAATATTCGATATGTTAAAAATGAAAAAAGAAAAAATCAATAATACAAAATATGAAATTGACTCATATAGCTCAATGTTAAAAGATAAGTTAACAATACAAATGGTGAAATAGCTTTTTGCACTAACTGGTACTTTAGTTGAAGAAGGAAATGAAAACGCTCAGAATATTTTCTGAGCGTTTTAGTTTGCTATTTATAATGCGAAATACATACAAATTATTGTGTTATTTCTAATGGTTATTAGCATTTTTCTCTCCCTAAACTGAGCACATGAATGAAAAAATAGGAGTCTTTTGTTGTCTTATTTCTTTCTTTTCTTCAAATGTTTTTGATATGCATAAAGCTTATGAATCTCTTCCTTAAATTCATGCAGAAGTACAATGCTTTTACCATTTGAATAACGCACCGTATTATAAGCATCTATAATAATATCACTTTGAATATTTACATCTTCTTCATCATGTATTCTTTCTAGCCAAGCCTCAACAGTTTCTCCCCGTTTTCTATTTAAAGGAGGGGTTAACTTACTCTCTAGCTTGAAAATTTCCTTCCGAATTTCGTTATGTGGCGGTTTATTTCGTTTAAAACGATTTTGGCTCATTCCTTCTTTATCAGTAATGATAGTAGATTCGAAGACGTGCATATTTGGTAAACTTAAATGTTTTCGTTTTTTTACTATTTTCCAAACGACGTAAATAGCGATAGCTGTACAGACTATTATTGTAGCGCTATTTATGAGTATTGGATCAAAATCAGGAATTTTTTTTCCGTCTTCAATTTTTGGTTTTAAGAGATGTCCTTTATTTGCCCAAACATCTTCAGTATCTTTTAATTCCGCTGCTTTAATTAATGGCATTAAAGCATAGCCGACGCCTAATGCGACTACTTCCGTTATAAAACCAAAAATAAGTCGAATGAAAGGAAATATTTGAACAATTAATATACTCATTAAGCCAATCGTAATGATAGAAGCAAAACGTAATAGTTGTTGTTTGCGATTTGCCCCGGTTAACCAAAATGTAATCATAAGATGCAAGGCTAACATTAATAGTTTCCACAACGGTGGAAAGGGTGCATAAAATATAACTGAAACGACAAACCATACAATACCACCTAAAGATTTTTGAACTGGATATCCAGGTCCGACCACATGTACGATAAAGAAAAATAGTGGTAATATGATTGTGCCAAAAAGAGAAAAAGGTAAAAATAAAGAGAAAAGAACGATTTGAAGAACTAAAAGTATTACAAATCCTGTTGTTTTTTTCTGCATAAATTTATGAATAAGAAATACTCCAATATAGCCTGTTGTTAAAAATATTGCAATACTAATTAGTTCATCTCTTTCTGTTAATAATGAAAGCAGGAGGAGCAGAATGAAATCATGAATGTGATATAGCCAAGTTTTCAACCGATTCCACCATCCCTTCACTAGTAATGAGAAACGTTGGCTGCGAGAGAAGAGGGAGTTCATTTCTTTGTAAACCAATGTATATCATTGTAGACGATCGTTCTCTCTTTCTCGTTACATAATGAAGGAATCCTTGTTTCGGAAGTAACGTACTATCATCTGAAATACGGGCTAATTCTTCTAAAGCTTTTGCATATTGCGTTTGCCCTTCATGTAACGATAAATGTAATGCACCACCTTCTGCTAATACACTAATAAATAATTCAAACGGTATTTGATGCTTCGTTGCATATTGGCAAATGTATGTTGCGAATGAAATTAAATCTTCAACATTATCTTTCCAACCAAATCCACGATCGGCAGCTAAAGAAAGACAAATCGTCCAACTATAATTTTTTACAGGTTCATATTGCTTCGCTTGTAATTCCTGCATTTTAGCAGATGCCTTCCAATGAATAGAACGGAATGATTCACGTTCATAGCGTTTTACACCTATAATAGATGTTTCGTCATTGTAAAAAGAAAAATTCGTTTGATAGGATCCGATTAAAAGTTGCTGAAGTTCTTGCAAACCTGCTACTTCTTTAGGAGAAGGATACACAATAATTTCAGTCCTTAATTTATCAAAAACAGGTAAATGTACAGTTAATAGATGAAATGGATCTTTTAATACACATTCAAACTGTTCAATTTGAAACACCCCACGCTTCGTAGCGGTTAATGTTAAATCCCATTTTTGTGCCGAATGTGCAGGTTGTGAAAATGGGAAAGAGAATAACGTTTTTGATATTTGTTCAATGCCTTGCTCTTTATGCGGTATAAGGGACGAATTTAAATGAAAGTAACAAACACCATTAACGAGCGGTATGCTGGCTCCATTTTTTAAATGAATAAAAAACTGTCCAGATTCCTCAGGAAAAAGCCGTGTAGTTTGTTTCTCATTTATGATTTGAAACTTCTTCTCTATGAAAGCGACATATTTATAAATAAAAATCGCAAATATATAATAGAAGAAAAAGAGAAACATAAGCATTCGTTGCGGGAAAAAGAATGTGAAAAGTAACGCGATTGGAACGGTTAGTTGAATAATATGAAGTTGAAAAAATAAAGGTACAGTTACAACGCGCTGTCCATTCATGCTTGCTCAATCTCCACGGGTACATCAACTTCTTTTAAAATACTTTGCATAATATCATTTTTTGTCGTACGTAATGCACCTTCCATTGATAAGACGATACGGTGATTCCAAACAGAAGGAACTAACAATTGTATATCTTCTGGTGTGCAATATTCTCTCCCATGTAAAAAGGCTAAAGCTTGAACAGCACGTACTAAAGCTAATGTGGCACGTGGGCTTACACCGTTAGCGATATAATCATGATTTCTTGTAGCATGAGCAAGTTTAATAATGTAATGTTCTAACGGTTCCGAAACAAATATTTCTTTTACTCGTTTTTGAGCTTCTAAAATATCTTCTAATGAGATGACAGATGTGACACTTTCTAATGGTAAATCGTTCCGAAAACGTCGCATCATTTGTAACTCATCTTTAGGAGTTGGATAACCAATTGAAATCGTCATTAAAAAGCGATCAAGCTGTGCATCTGGAAGAGGGAAAGTCCCTTGTGATTCGATTGGGTTTTGCGTCGCAATAACAAAGAACGGTTTCGGCAGAGGCGTAGATTTTTTTTCGAGCGTCACTTGTCGTTCTTCCATCGCTTCTAACAAACTCGACTGCGTTCTCGGCATTGCACGGTTAATTTCATCTGCTAGCAAAATGTTTGTCATAACCGGTCCAATTCTTAATTCGAATTCGCTTGTTTTTGGGTTGAAGTATTCAATACCTGTTACATCACTTGGAAGTACATCAGGGGTGAATTGAACGCGAGAAAAACTACCACCAATACTTTTGGAAATGGTTTTCGCCAGTAACGTTTTCCCAGTACCAGGCACGTCTTCGAGTAGTGCATGTCCATCAGCAAGAAGTGAAACGAGCAGTAGATCAATAACATTTTCTTTCCCAACAAACACAGATCCGATGTTTTCTTTCAATTTATGTATCATATGTACCATTCCTTTCATTATAAAAGAGCTAATATTTCTATATTTTAACAAATTATTCAGAAAATTTGTATGGTTTTTTAATTCAAAGAAATGGATATTTAATTATTAAATTACTCTTGCATATTTTGGAATATGATTATACACATATCGATATGTGATGTATCGCAAGTCGATATATCATAAGGCGATGCATCGGAGGTAGTTATAATGAATGCGAAGGCGCAAAAATATATTCCGTTAACTGAGGCGACATATTACATACTGTTATCACTAGTGAAACCAATGCACGGATATGGAATTATGCAAATGGTAGAAGAGATGACAAATGGGGAAGTAAAGCTTGGTCCTGGTACTTTATACGGGAATACGACGAAGTTACTAAAAGAGAAGTTAATTGTTGAAGTTGCCTCTACAGATAGAAAGAAGTGCTATGAGTTAACGCCGTTTGGGAGAGAAGTGCTGGAACTGGAGTACAACAGATTACAGCGGTCTGTAAAGAATGGAAACAGTATATTAGGGGAGTGAATGGAAGATGGAGACAAAGAAGATATTCAAACCTTTCGCAGTATGGAGCTTAGAAAAAGAAGAAGCGTATTTACGTAAAATGCATCAACAAGGCTGGGCGTTACAAAAGTATAACGTAATGTATAGGTTTAAGAAAACTGAGCCGAAAGATGTAGTATATAAAGCAGACTTTAGATTAGAGTATAAAGATTCGACAGAAAAACAAAAAGAATATATCGAAATATATGAAATGTGTGGTTGGAAACATGTAACGAGTTTTGCGAAGTGGAATTACTTTTGTAAAGAAGTAGAAGAGGAAAATGAGTTACCTGATATTTATTCAGACAAAGAAACGAAGATACAAAAACTTGTTGAATTGATACAGTTCGTTGCAATTATGTTTGTAATGTTAATTCCAGTGCTTTACTTATGTTTTCTTGGAGTATCAGAATCAGGATTATATAAAGGTATGGTAGGGTTTTTAGTTTGTATATATTTATATGCGTTTATTAATTTATTTAGGAAGATTAAAAAGTTAAAAAAGGAAATATTTTAACAAAGAGTGATATTCTTAGAGAAGATATATATTGATGGGAATCAACTTCTCTAATTTCTATATATATTTTTTTTGTTCATTCTTTTTTATATAATAAAAGACCAACTTTTTAATTCATAGAACTAACAGTTACAAAGATAATTCAGTAACAACACCTAAAAAAATCATAAATGAAGAAGAAATAATCAACAATAACGAACTAGCAATTAATATTAATTTATTAGATTTTTGATTTTAAAAATGGTAGTAAAGTAAAAGACTACAAATAGTAGAAACAATCCATATTGTTAGATCGTAAGGAGTCGTTATTTTCTCCCAATCGAAGATCCAAAAGTAAAAGATGACTATATGACAAGTTAATAGTAGAAATATTGATGGAAGCGTTATCTTTTTATTGTTTGTTTTACCTCTCCTATGTAAACATTTCTAAAAGAGTGCGAAGTTTAACATATAATAAGGAAGAAACACATTTTTAATTAAGTTATTAAACGGAAAAATCCCTTATAGAAAAATCTATTTCTATAAGGGATAATAATGTTTTTATTAGAAAGACTGATTTTGAGCAGGTTTAATAAATTGTTCTGGGTTTTCAACAAGCCCACATACAGCGCATTGGACGCGATAAGTAGGTCCTTGATAGGCCATATGAAAAGCATTCATCGTGTCATTTGTATATTCTTCTTCTACTTGACCAGTTTGTGGATTTAATTTGACTGGTTTTACTTGTTGCTCAAGAATATTAAAGCGAGTACGGTTCGTTTTACAACTTGGACATAGCATTGGTTCCATATGTATACACCTCCATTTGTATCATTTCTTAAACTCTTTAATTTTATGCAAGCAAAAAACTTTCTCAATATAAATAGGTGTTTAATGTATTTAAAATTCAGAAAAAATAAAATATAATAAAAGTACGAACTGGTTATGTCCAAACCAAATCTCCTGTTTTATGCCAATAAGCTGGGGGGCCGAGAAATCGGCCTCATTTTTTTTGCTCATTACTACAAAGAACAAGGTTTTTATGAGACTTTTGTCGAAATTTTAGGGGTAGATATAAAGGGGGATGTAAAATGGATTTGAAAATGAAGTACATCATTTTATATGTAGAAAAGTTTGAGGAATGTTTAAAATTCTATAAAGATATTTTACAGTTACCTATAAAAGCAGAGCACGGTACATATATTGAATTTAATACTGGAACTACCATTTTAGCGATGAATACGCGGCAAGATGTGAAAGAATTAACAGGACTACCGCTTACAGAAGGTGAATTACAGTCTTCTCATTTCGAATTAGGATTCGTTGTTGAGAATGTACAAGAAACGATTGAGCAATTTAGAGAACAAGGTATTAAGATTTTAGTTGAACCTATTGTAAAACCGTGGGGACAAACAATTTCTTACATTGCTGATCCAGATGGAAATTATATTGAAATTTGTAGTTCATTAGAATAGAGGGAGAAAGAGAGATGGGATTTCCGAAACTAGAAACAGAACGTTTATTCTTAAGAGAACTTACACTATTAGATGCGGAAACGATGTTCCGTTATTTTTCGAAAGAATCTGTTATACGTTATTTCGGAATGGATTCTTTCCAAAATATTGAGCAAGCGAAAACAACGATTCAAACGTTTAAAAATCGTTATGAAGAAGGAAGTGTATTTCGCTGGGGAATCGAGAAAAAAGGGACGGGCCAATTAATTGGGACGTGTGGATTTCATTTAATTAACAATCATCATAGACGAGCTGAAATTGGTTATGAATTAGATGATACATATTGGGGACAAGGGTACGCAACGGAAGCGTTACAGGCGATTTTAGCTTACGGGTTTGAAACATTGCAACTTATAAGAATTGCTGCTGTTGTATATGTAGAAAATAAAGCTTCTCAAAAATTATTAAGTAAAGCAGGGTTTCAAGAAGAAGGATTACTTCGAAAACATATGATTCAAAATGGAGTTGCTCATGATACTATTTTATATTCTTTATTAAAAGAAGAGTGGAAGAAGTAATGAGCACAAACGAACTTATAAAGATTATGAAGAAGCATAGGGAAAATAGATTCATTTTAGGTATAGATGGTTTAAGTCGATCTGGAAAAACAACATTCGTAGCAAATTTAAAAGAAAATATGAAACAAGAAGGCATTCCGTTTCATATTTTTCATATTGATGATCACATAGTGGAGCGTAATAAACGCTATCATACAGGATATGAAGAATGGTATGAGTATTATTGTTTACAGTGGGATATTCCATACTTGAGGCAGAAGTTTTTTCAGAAGTTACAACATGAGACAAAACTGACTTTGCCTTTTTATCAAGAGGAAACAGACTCATGTGAAATGAAAAAAGTACAGATTCCTATTGTAGGCGTAATTGTTATTGAAGGAGTCTTTCTACAGCGAAAAGAATGGAGAGATTTCTTTCATTATATGGTCTATTTGGACTGTCCAAGAGAGACAAGGTTTCTACGTGAGAGTGAAAAAACGCAGAAAAACCTTTCAAAGTTTGAAAATAGGTATTGGAAAGCAGAGGATTATTACTTAGAAATGGAATTGCCGAAGGATAGGGCGGATTTAGTCATTGAATGATTTGAAAATAGAAGGTGAATAGAATGAATATTTTATGGGATTTTGATGGGACGTTATTTGATACGTATCCTGCATATACAATGATGCTTTCTGAAATATTAGGTGATTCAGTAGAAAAACAAGAAATATACAAAAACTTAAAAATATCATACTCTCATGCAATTCAATATTATAATATTTCATGCGAGCAGGAAGAAAAAATTAAAGTTTTGAAGGGGAAATTTACTCCAAAAGATATGGAACCTTTTGCGGGTGTCGAAGAGGTTTTGAAATTTGCAAATAAAAATGTGATTATGACCCATAAACATAGGAAAGGGGTTATGGCCATTTTAAAATATTACGGCTGGGAAAAATACTTCGTAGATATGGTTACAATTGACGATGGCTTTCCTCGAAAGCCGAACTCTTTGGCTTATAATCATCTGCATAAAAAATACAATATTGATTTAGCTATTGGAGATAGAGAATTAGATTTATTACCTGCAAAAGAATTAGGTATTTCAACATGTATGTTTCAAGGTAATTGTGATGTAGCGGATTATTCTTTATCACATTACTCGGAGTTTTTTAAGGTAGTGATAAATAGAGAGTTTTCTTTATAAAATAAGTTAGTATTTAAGACTGTATATTTCATTTTAAAGGTACAGTCTTTATTTTTTAGAACTATTTCATTTTATTTTCTGTATATAAAAATTGCTAGGAGTTAAAGAATGTCCGTCCATCTTTATTAAAGAAGTAGCCAGGTTAATTGTTAGATAGAAATAAACTGAAGGATAAAGTGATAGCGTCCACTTTATCTTTTTTATGTTTTAACCAAATTATGGTTATTCGTGTTAATATGAACTCATAGCTATATAGAAGGGGTGGGGTTAGTATGAAAACAGAAATAGTTCCTAAAAAGAAGTACAGTATAATAAGCTATATATCTTTACTCATCGGTATTTTGTGTTTTCTATTCGTGTTTATAACGCCAACAAGGATAGCGAATGCAGGTAATATAGTTGGAGATTATATTACAATTGCCCTGACAGGTGTAGGTATCATGCTTTCAATAATCACAATGACGAAAAGAACAGAGAAGAAGGGAATTGCTATTCTTTCATTAATACTGTCCTCATCATTTTTTATATTTTGGATCATAGCAATTATCCTATTGTTTACTGGTCAAATTAGTTTTGCGCCGTAATGTGTAATAAAAAGAGTCCTTCTCGTATGAAGGACTCTTTTTATTCGGTTTCTTCAGGTTGATATTCTAAAATATCACCCGGTTGGCATTCTAATGCTTTACATATTGCTTCTAAAGTTGAAAACCGAACTGCTTTTGCTTTTCCGTTTTTCAAAATAGAAAGGTTAGCCATTGTAATTCCAACCTTCTCCGAAAGCTCTGTTACACTCATTTTTCTTTTCGCTAACATTACATCAATATTAATGATAATTGCCATATTATTCACCTCAGACCGTTAAATCATTTTCTGATTTTATATCTATAGCATCTTTTAATAGTCTTTGGAGAACGGCAGCAAAGACCGCGATTACCATTGAAGCAAAAATCATAATCATTCCGATAATAATAATGCCAGGGGCGTCATCTCTCTCTGCCACAAGATAGAAAAGTGGCATACCTAATACATATAATACACTAATTGCCAATGCGCTGTACTTAATATTTTTTAAAGCTTTAACAGATAACTCTGAAAATGCGTTGTTTTTATCAATATAGTTTAAAAGCTTAAATGTTTGGTACAGTGCGAAGTAATAAGGTAGTGCTGTTGCGTATAAGTTGATAAATACAAGATATTTAATATATGCAATATCTGGATATAATTCTGCGGCGAAATTTCCTATTTTAGGGACTAAAAAAATGCACATAGCAAGAACAGGGATTCCGATCAGAATCACAACGGTCTTTAAAAAGAGTGTGGATCCTTGTTTCATAAAAAGCACCTCATTTATTTAATATCTTATTAATTTAACATGAAATTTATTGTTTAACAATAAATTTTTATTTCTTTTAATCGAGGATTTATTGTTAAACAAGTAATTAATGAAAAGAATGCTAAATCTTTTTTATAAGATAGATGAAACATACCGATATTTAATTAAAGAAAGAGAAGGTAACTATTGTTAGCTTTATGAGAATTGGGAACTAATAAAACATATGTAGGTTTTGGAATGGAAAAGGAAATAAGGTGTATTTAAATGAATGCAAAGTTTATGGAGGAACAATCATGTTGAATTATGGTGTGAAGATAAAAAAGTTGCTATTAGTGGCAGCTATAATAGTAAGCGTATTAAGTACGGAAAGTATGATGAATTATCATGCGGCCAAAGCTAAGGTGAAAAAAGTAGAACATCAGCCTAAAAATATAATTATGATGGTTATGGACGGGACTAGTTCAACGGCGACAACATTGGCTCGCTGGTATAAAGGGGCACCGCTTACGTTAGATCAAATTGTAGCAGGAGGTGTTCGTACGTTTTCGGCGGAATCAGCTATTACAGACTCAGCGCCAGCAGCAACAGCATTAGCAACTGGAAATAAATCGAATTCAGGATATGTAGGTGTACTACCTTCTATTGTAAATTCACCTAGCTTAAAGCCAATAAAAGAAGAGGACAAGTTACGGCCGGTCGCAAACGTATTAGAAGGTGCAAAACGTACTGGTCGTGCAACGGGAATTGTTGCTACATCTGAAATTCAGCATGCTACTCCGGCGGGATTCTCAGCTCACCATGTCAATCGCAAGCAATTTAACGTAATTGCGAAGCAGCAAGTATATCAAAATATAGATGTCGTATTAGGCGGGGGAAAAGCGGCGCTTCTACCTATAAAAAGTAATGGAATCCGAAAAGATGGTGAAAATTTAGTAAAGGTGATTCAAGACAAAGGATACGATTTTGTTGAAACGAAAGATGCGTTATTGAACTCCAAATCTAATAAAATTTGGGGCTCTTTCTCACATCATGCTCTTGCGTTTGATATGGATCGTATAGCAACAAATCCAGAACAACCGACACTTTCTCAAATGACAGAAAAAGCAATTCAAACATTATCAAAAGATAAAGATGGCTTTTTTTTATTCGTAGAAGGTAGTAAGCCAGATTGGGCAGCTCATGCTAATGATCCGATTGGGATTATTAGCGATGTATTGGCATTTGATGAAGCGGTAGCAAAGGCGTTACAATTTGCGAAGAAAGATGGGGATACGATGCTTATCGCTTTAACTGATCATGGTAACAGCGGCATCTCTATAGGGAATAGGAATACGACAAAAGGATACAATACTACACCGGTTTCTGCATACATTGATCCATTGAAAAAGGCGAAAATGACACTTGAAGGAACTATAAATAAACTGAAATCTGATTTATCAAATGTAGAAGATGTAGCTAAACTATACGGTTTGGATAATCTAACTCATGATGAAAAAGAAAAATTAAAAGCGGAAAAAAAGAAAATGGATGTAGGACGAATCCTTACTACATTATTGGCTAATCGTGCAAATATCGGCTTTACGACAGGAGGACATACAGGTGAGGATGTATTCTTATATTCTTATGGACCTCAAAAACCAGAAGGCTTAATCCAGAATACAGACATTGCGAAGACGATGGCCAAAGCGATGGGCTTTAACTTAGAAGAAGTAACGAATAAAATATTTTTAGAGAGTGAGCAAGCCTTTAAGAAAATCGGTGCAACTGTAACAGCCGACAAAACCGAAGGAGTAAACCCGTTACTTGTGGTAAAACATAATAAAGTAGAAGCACAACTATTTGGTAACAAAAATATAATTCGTATCAATGGTAAAGGGTATGAATTAGGAAGTATTATTGTAGAGAGTAATGGAAAGTGCTATGTACCACAAGAAGCAATTCAACTATTTGTAAAGCATTCTCGTTAAAAAATTGCCAACCAGTTAAGCTAACTGGTGGCAATTTTTTGTGTTCATTCTAAATATAAGGGCTCGGATTGTTTTGTAAAGTTTTTCAGAGGAGACTTGTATAAATGTTAAAGGGGAATTATATTCTTTTCTTACATTAAAAAATTTCGTTTTGTAGAATAGAGAATTTATACATATAGTAAAGTCTAATGTATTATCAATTAATATTTACGAAAAATATATTAATACTTTAGAATTTCTTTAATTTTCATTATTTTTTATTTAAGGTTATCCGTTATATTTATAATGTGTTTATTTCAATTTATCGTATTGTAGCGCAGTTTCATATAATTAGAAAGCAATCCTCAAAATAAAATCTCCACTAGAGTAAATTTATTATTTTTTTGCGTTTTTTATTTACAAAAATTATTATGCCGCTAAGAAAACTGTAGTTTATTGAATTAGAGATATATTAGAATTTATTTGAAGAAAGAGAGAGGGAATAAAATGAATATAGTGCACTTACGTCCTAAACAGCGTTCTAAGTATCGAATTATGCTAGGGACGTGGTATTACTCTACAAAGAGGTATATTCAGTGGTTATCAGACGGAAAAACATATGCAAAAAGGTTCCAACAAGAAAAGCTACCTTGTACAGCAATTCAGCACCGAACGATATTACTCCGTAAGCTCAAAGATGTAGATATGTGGTATCAACAGAATAAGGTTGTTAATTTGAAAATTGCTGTTAAAAAACTAAATGGTATCGTCATTAGACCAGGAGAAACATTTTCTTACTGGCGTTTAATAGGTAAGCCTACGAGGAAAAAAGGGTATGTAGAAGGTATGGTATTACATTACGGATCTTTTCAAACAGGTATTGGAGGAGGTCTTTGTCAGCTTTCGAATTTAATATATTGGATGACTTTACATACACCACTGACAGTAACAGAACGATATCGTCATAGCTTTGATGTCTTTCCTGATTCTAGGCGAACTCAACCGTTTGGGAGTGGAGCAACTTGTTCCTATAACTATTTGGATTTACAAATTAAAAATGAAACGGACCAACCGTATCAACTTCATCTTTATATGACAGATGAATATTTAGTTGGTGAATGGAGAACAGTCTATCCGCAACTTTATCAATATGAAGTGTATGAGAAAGAACATTCAATTCAACCTGCATACTGGGGCGGTTATATACGACATAATGTGATTCAACGTAAAGTATATAATCAACAGAAACAGTTAATAGAAGATCAATATGTAACAGAGAATCACGCTATAATGATGTACGAACCACTATTAGCTTGTAATAATGAGAATAGTGAGTAATATGGTAATCCATAGATTAAATAGTATAGAAAATATTTAATTCTTATTTTTATTAAAAAAGTATGAATCCCAGATTTACTGGATTTTAATTGTAACTAAGAACATATAAAAGTTCACTGTTATTTATAGGAGAGTCTGTTTGTTTTTATATCTTATGTATTTCACCCTGCATAAAAAAATATTTCTCAACATTTTATTTGTTGAAAAAGATTGAATATTCGTATTATAACGAATATTATGTTGTTATCGGCAAAAAACGATAATTTGCAGACACTGGGGAGGAAATACATTGAAAAAGAAAAAGAAATTAAAACCATTAGCGGTATTAACAACAGCAGCAGTACTAAGTAGTACGTTTGCTTTTGGAGGTCACGCAGCTTATGCTGAGACACCAACATCATCTCTACCAATAGATGAGCACTTAATACCGGAGGAGCGTTTGGCAGAAGCGCTAAAACAACGGGGGGTAATTGATCAATCTGCATCACAAGCTGAGACGTCAAAGGCTGTCGAAAAATATGTTGAGAAAAAGAAAGGGGAAAACCCTGGGAAAGAAATCTTAACAGGAGATAGTCTTACACAAGAAGCTTCTGATTTTATGAAAAAAGTAAAAGATACAAAAATGAAGGAAAATGAACAGGCACAGCAGCCTGAAGTAGGCCCAGTAGCTGGACAAGGTGCAGCATTGAATCCAGGGAAATTAAATGGAAAAGTACCTACTACATCAGCGAAGCAAGAAGAATACAATGGAGCTGTTCGAAAAGATAAAGTACTTGTTTTACTTGTAGAATTTAGCGATTTTAAGCATAACAATATTGATCAAGAGCCAGGATACATGTATTCTAAGGACTTTAATCGTGAACATTATCAAAAAATGTTATTTGGTGATGAACCATTCACTTTATTTGATGGATCGAAGATTAACACATTTAAGCAATATTATGAAGAACAATCTGGTGGTAGCTATACAGTTGATGGGACTGTAACAGAGTGGCTTACTGTTCCAGGAAAAGCATCAGATTATGGTGCTGATGCGGGTACTGGGCATGATAACAAGGGGCCTTTAGGACCAAAAGATTTTGTGAAAGAAGCATTAAAAGCAGCGGTAGCAAAAGGAATCAATTTAGCAGACTATGACCAATTTGATCAATACGATCAAGATGGTGATGGAAATAAAAATGAGCCAGATGGCATTATTGATCATTTAATGGTTGTACATGCTGGCGTTGGTCAAGAAGCTGGCGGCGGTAAATTGAAAGATGATGCGATTTGGTCACATCGTTCAAAACTAGGTTCAAAACCATATGCAATTGATGGCACGAAATCTTCTGTTTCGAACTGGGGCGGAAAGATGGCTGCATATGATTATACAATCGAGCCTGAAGACGGAGCAGTTGGTGTGTTTGCACATGAGTATGGCCATGATTTAGGCTTACCAGATGAATATGATACAAAGTACTCAGGACAAGGTGAACCTGTTGAGTCATGGTCTATTATGAGTGGTGGTAGCTGGGCTGGAAAAATTGCAGGAACAGAGCCAACGAGTTTCTCGCCACAAAATAAAGAGTTTTTCCAAAAGAATATGAAGGGGAACTGGGCGAATATTCTTGAAGTAGATTATGACAAACTTAGCAAAGGAATCGGTGTTGCAACATATGTAGATCAAAGTACTACAAAATCTAAACGACCTGGAATTGTTCGTGTTAACTTGCCGGACAAAGATATAAAAAATATCGAATCGGCGTTTGGTAAGAAGTTCTATTACAGTACAAAAGGAAATGACATTCATACAACACTTGAGACACCAGTATTTGACTTAACAAATGCAAAGGATGCTAAGTTCGATTATAAGGCATTTTACGAACTTGAAGCGAAGTATGATTTCCTTGACGTATATGCGATTGCAGAAGATGGAACGAAGACACGCATTGATAGAATGGGCGAAAAAGATGTAAAAGGCGGCGCGGATACAACTGATGGTAAATGGGTTGATAAATCATACGATTTAAGCCAATTCAAAGGGAAAAAAGTAAAACTGCAATTTGAGTACTTAACAGATATTGCAGTAGCTTATAAAGGATTTGCGTTAGATAATGCAGCCTTAACTGTAGATGGAAAAGTTGTTTTCTCTGATGATGCAGAAGGTCAGCCAGCAATGACGTTAAAAGGCTTTACTGTGTCTAACGGATTTGAACAGAAAAAACATAATTACTATGTAGAGTGGAGAAATTACGCTGGTTCTGACACTGCGTTACAACATGCACGTGGCCCAGTATTTAATACAGGAATGGTTGTATGGTATGCGGATCAAAGCTTTACAGATAACTGGGTAGGCGTTCATCCAGGTGAAGGGTTCTTAGGAGTAGTAGATTCTCATCCAGAGGCAATTGTAGGGACATTAAACGGACAACCTACTGTGAAGAGCAGTACGCGTTATCAAATTGCCGATGCGGCATTCTCATTTGATCAAACACCAGCATGGAAAGTAAATTCACCAACACGCGGTATCTTTGATTATAAAGGATTACCAGGAGTGGCAAAATTTGATGATTCTAAGCAATACATCAACAGCGTTATTCCTGATGCAGGACGTAAGTTACCGAAGCTAGGACTGAAGTTTGAAGTAGTAGGCCAAGCTGAAGACAAGTCTGCAGGTGCAGTTTGGCTTCATCGATAAAATAAGGTAAAAAGAAGAGAAGCTGCGATAAGTCGGTGAAACTGACTGATTGCAGCTTTTTTCTTCTTGTGAAAAAACTCGCTGTTTTTTATGTACTTATTGGAAAAATATGAAGTTTTTTTGATACATAAAATGCTCCGTCTGTCCAATTATAGAAGCTATTTTGGACGTAAGAAATTTGTAAGTAATGAGTAAGAAAAAAGAGATTTTCATAGTATAAAATATTTATTATAGCTACTTTTAACACCTGATACTAATAGTGTGCTATAATATGAATTAGCAACAAAAAGGAAAGGAATTAGAACAATGACCTTAGAAAATACTAAAAATTTAAAAAAACAAGTTGCTCCTTTTGAAAAATCAACGATTAAAAAAAGTGTTTGGCAACTGATCAACACAATCGTGCCATTTATTATTTTATGGTACCTTGCTTATAAAAGTTTGTCAGTTTCTTATTGGTTAACATTAGTTCCAGCACTG
This sequence comes from Bacillus sp. CH_48, assembly GCF_038008465.1. Taxonomy (NCBI): domain Bacteria; kingdom Bacillati; phylum Bacillota; class Bacilli; order Caryophanales; family Bacillaceae; genus Bacillus; species Bacillus sp. CH_48. Next base: position 3,974,268 of record NZ_JBBOZF010000001.1, read on the forward strand.
TTAGCCGCTGGATTTATGACAAGGATTTTCATTATTTTTCATGATTGTACCCATTATTCATTCTTTAAAAGTCGACGTGCAAATAGAATAGTTGGAACGTGTATGGGTGTTTTAACATTATTCCCATTTGATCAGTGGGGGCATGAGCATTCTATTCACCACGCTACGAGTGGTAATTTGGATAAGAGGGGTACAGGGGATATTTGGACGCTTACAGTAGATGAATATGTAGCAGCACCATTTAGACTCCGTTTAGCATATCGTTTATATCGCAATCCATTCGTTATGTTTGGGTTAGGCCCAATTTATGTTTTCCTGCTTAAAAATAGATTTAACCGAAAAGGTGCTAGAAAAAAAGAACGTATGAACACTTATTTAACAAATATTTTAATCGTTGCTGTAGTAGCTATACTTTGCTGGGCGATTGGGTGGCAATCGTTTCTGTTAGTACATGGTACTATATTCTTAATAGCAGGTTCAGTAGGGATTTGGCTGTTTTACGTACAGCACACATTTGAGGATTCTTATTTTGAAGAGGATAAAGATTGGGAATATGTGAAAGCGGCAGTGGAAGGAAGTTCTTTTTATAAGCTTCCCAAAATTTTGCAATTTCTAACGGGTAATATTGGATTCCATCATGTTCACCATTTAAGCCCAAGAGTACCTAACTATAAACTAGAAGAGGCACACAATAATACGCTTCCTTTAAAAAATGTACCAACGATTACGCTTGCTACAAGCTTACAATCACTACGTTTCCGTCTTTGGGATGAGAAAAGTAACAATTTTGTTAGCTTTAAAGATGTCAAAAATATAATTAAAAATAATGTTTCTGTTCGGGTGAAATCTGAACTATAATTGCATCGTATATAAAACTCCCCTTAATCATTTTCGATTTAAGGGGAGTTTTTGTTTAAAGAGTAGATGCCAGATAAGAAGAAAAATTAAATGATTCAAATTATAATTGAAGCAGATTAGGAATTGCTCGTACGTAAGTACAAATATAAGGTGACAGTAAATACATTATGTTAATAAGTGGAGTTGTCATGAATTCTCCATTATGATAACTGTTCATAAATCCGACGAAAATTAATAGCAAAAGGGGGATAGTACAACATTATATCTAAAAATAAGAAAAGACTTGAATGGAAATTTCATTCATTTTTCTTGGTGTTCCGCATTCCATACACTTAAATAAGATGCATATTCTAATTCATCTGGATTCTCATGTAACATAGAAATGAATTCTAATTTATTTCCATCACAATCTAGAAAGTATACACTTGCAGCGGGCATCCACCTTTGGACAATTGGCTCTTGATTTCCTTTTCCTTGACTTCCTATCACTTCTATTCCACGTTCCTCTAACCAAGATTTAGAAGTCATTAAAGATTCTAAATTTACACCAAAAGCAAAATGTCTCGGCTCAAAGTCTTCGATATTATTTACTTCCCATAGTCCAAGCATTTGTTTTTTATTTTCTCCGACCCAAAAGAAAGCCACTCTTCTTTTGGAGAGTTTTCTTGCTAACGTTAATCCTAGCTTGTTTTGATAGAAATTTATCGCTTTTTCTAAATTTTTTACATGTAAATGAGTTTCGTATATGTTCTGTATTATTATGATCATTCCTTTCTTTATTGGTAACTACCAATTGAATAGTGAATGTAATTCTAAAGTTGAAATATGTATAAGCCTAGTAATGTACATCTATATCCGATATACCTACTTACTATTATATTGAAATTGAAATGTGATAAATCCAACTGAGGTAGCAAGTTTAAATGAATATTCTACTACTTTTGTAGGAGAGGGGATATATTCATTAAATTCAGATGAAATCATATTAAAATAATGAAAAACACTATTCTTTTCGTAAGAATAGCATCTTTTTTAATGTTCTTAAGTTGATGGCCATAGGGCAGAATTTGAAAAATGCGAAATTACAAAGCTAAGAATTTTAACTCCACAAAAAAATCGATTTCCTGTGGAGTTAAAGGAATCGACTTTTTATTTACCTTGTTGTATTAACGCGGCTGTTAACTTAATAGTAGATAAGTATAATCACCTATTTCTCCCAAAGTTCAATCAATCGACCTTCAGGATCCTTAATCCAAATAAACTTTCCAAATTCACTCATTTCTTCTTTCTTTTCAAGAGGTACACCAATATTCTCAAGATGCTTTATAGTCTTGTTTAGATTATATACTTGGAAATTTAACATTACTTGTTGTTCTGTTGGAAAATAATTGTCATTCTCAGTAAAGAAAGAAAAGATGGTCTCATTTCCTAACTGGGGTTTAATCACAGTCCCATTCCAATCTTCTATATCAAGTTTCAACACTTCACTGTACCATTTTTTTATAACATCAAGATTCTTAGTTCTCCAAAATATTCCTCCGAAACCTTTTATCATCGTATCTAACTCCTGTCTGTCTTTAAATATATATTAAATATATCAAAACAAAACAGTAATAGTAAGCTGAATCATCAACTTATGAACAGTAAAAATCATAATTGCTAGTATTGTAGCATTTACTACATTAACACTTTCAACATCATCATTGGCAAAACTTGAAATCTGGGGGGAAGGTATTGAAATGCTCACTTTTCAACCCATAGTTCATCTGAGAAATTCAGAACTTAAAGTGTTATAAATAATCCTTTCAATAGTAGGGAGAAATGAAAGAAGGAACGATAAAAGACCATACATGAAGTGAAGCGCCACGTGTGGTCTTTTATGTATCGTCAAATATTACATAGTCTCGCTAATTTTACTTTCACTATGAGTGTTAGTAGATATTCTTTTCTTAACTTTAAAGTGATAGTAGGTATAGCAAAAGATGATAAATGGTACAGTGCAATAGATTCCAAGTCGTTGTTCTGGGATAAAAATAAGACTGATTAATATAATGCCATACAATCCAAAACCAAGAATTGGTACGAGTGGATAAAGTGGTGTTTTAAATTTTAAGTCTTCTAATTTTCCACCGTCTGCTAAATAATGTTTGCGGAAAAAGAATTGAGAAACACAAATTGACATCCAAACAATAATGGTAATGACTCCGGAAATTGAAATGAGCCATAAGTAAACCGTTTCAGCAGCTACTACGCTTGTCAAAAGAGAAAAAGCAGAAATAGCTATCGTCATGATTAAAGCGTTGAGAGGAATCCCACGTGATGATAATTTCTTTAAAAAGGCTGGAGCCATTTCGTTTTTTGATAAAGACCAAAGCATTCGAGTAGCAGCGTATAGTCCTGAGTTTGCAACAGAAAGAACAGCAGTAAGAATAACAAAGTTCATAATATCAGCTGCATATGGAATACCGATATTATCAAAAACAGCAACGAATGGGCTCTTTGTTAATCCAGCTTCTTCCCAAGGAATTAAAGCAACAAGAACAAAGATTGCTAAGACGAAGAAAAACATCGTGCGCCATATAATATTTCTAATAGAACGAGGTAAAGTTTTTGCTGGATCTTCACTTTCACCTGCTGCGATTCCAACAAGTTCTGTACCTTGGAAGGAATAGTTGACTGTAACCATTGTTAAAAGAATAGCGGCAAGTCCATTTGGGAATAAACCACCATGATTTACGAAATTTGATAATAGCGGAGCTGGTTCGTCGCCTTTTAAATCAATAAAACCGAACATAGCGGCGCCGCCAAGAATAATAAAAGCTATAATGGCAGATACTTTTATACTTGAAAACCAAAATTCTGTTTCTGCATAACTACGAGCAGATAATGCGTTAATAGTGAAGATTGTAACGCCAAATATTAAACACCAAACCCAAACAGGAATATCAGGAAACCAGCGCTGCATTGTAATGCCGGCAGTTGTAAATTCAAGACCGGTCGTATTCGCCCAGCTTAACCAATACAACCATCCGATTGTAAAGCCAGTTGCAGGATTGATGAACTTAGTGGCATATTCCTGGAAAGAACCTGAAACAGGCATGGCTACAGCAAGTTCACCAAGACATAGCATAACGAAATACATTAATAATCCACCGGCCATAAAGGCAAGTACGGATCCACCAGGTCCAGCTTGACTTATTATAAAGCCAGATCCGTTAAATAACCCCGTTCCAATCACACCACCGAGTGCAATCATGAATAAGTGTCTACTTTTCATCGTTCGTTTTAATTCATTGTTTGTATTACTTACTTGGGCCATTGTTTTCCTCACTTTCGTAGTTGATAGAATAAAGTTTGATGTTTTTCCGTATTATGGAATGTATTCCGTGATGTGAAATCTTGTTATAATTTTCAGATAATTAAAAAGAAAAGTCAATATTTTTTTGTTTGCGTTTTCAATTTGTTATTAGTGATATATTTTTATTGTTAGAAAATTAAATAAATAGATTGATTTCATTTCGAATGTTTGCTAAATTGATAGTTAATTAAGCATACTAACATATTACGAGTAAAGTTGAGGCGAGTTATGGTACAGTCCATTGATCGAGCGATAAGTATTATTAAATTATTGAATTCTACAAATGAAAAAGAGTATTGGGCTATTTCTGATATAGCTGATGGAACACATCTCCCGGTTAGTACAGTACATAGATTACTTAACTCTTTAATGGAGCATGGGTTAGTTACACAAATTTCAGAGACAAAACAGTACAAAATTGGACCAATGTGGATGGAAATAGGGTTACGTCAATTGGAGAAGGTAGACTACAGATCTGTTGCAAGAGAAGTGATGAAACGTTTAGCTGCTGAAGTGGAGGAAAGTGTCTATTTAAATATTCCAAACGGAACACATTCTATTATCATTGAAAGAATGGATAGTCCTTTAAAAATTCGAGTTATCGATAATCTAGGGGAACAAATTCCACTTTCAATTGGTGCCGCAAATAAAACGATGCTTGCCAATATGAAAACGAATGAAATGGAACATATTGTAGAACATTTACTTTCTTCATTACCAGAACAAAAGCAAATTCTTCTTAATCAAATAAAGCAAATAAAAAATGAAGGATATGCTGTCAGTTATGGTGAAAAAACAGAAGGGACAGCTTCAGTAGCTGCACCTATTATCGGATTTAATCATAAAGTAGTAGGAGCATTAAGTGTTGGGTTAATTAGTCATCGTATTAATGATGATCGACTATCTTTTCTTATTAGCAAGGTAAAACAAGCAGCTCATGAAATATCAATAAAAATCGGCAGTACATCAGAACTATAATTTTGATAGCTGTCGTCATTTTTTATTCATATACTGGAATTCGTTTTCATAATGCGGAAAAATAGGGGGATTTATATGTCAAAGTGGCAATCAAAAGAACAATTGATTCAATTATTAAGCAGTCTTGTTGAAATTCCTAGTATTACCGGTTCAGAAGCTGAAGTAATATTGCCAGACTTTGTTGTGGAACAATTATCTGAATTACAGTATTTCAAAGAAAACCCGCATCATTTACAAAAAAATCCGACAGGGGACGGACGATATTTTGTTACAGCACTAGTAAAGAAAAAAGATAGTACAAAAAATACTGTAATTCTAGTAAGTCACTTTGATGTTGTAGATGTACAAGATTACGGAGTGTGGAAAGAAGATGCATTTAATCCTAAAAAGTTAACATCTATGTTTTATTCTCATAAAGATGAACTTCCAGACCATGTGCGTGAAGATATAGAACATGGGGAATGGCTGTTTGGTAGAGGAACAATGGATATGAAATGCGGTCTAGCATTACAAATGGCAATGATTGAACAAGCATGTGAAGGAAGATTCGATGGGAATGTTCTTTTATTGGCTGTACCAGATGAAGAAGTGAATTCTGTAGGGATGAGGGCCGCTGTTCCGGGACTGTTAGATTTAGCTAGAGAGCATAACTTAGATTATAAAACGGTCTTAAACTCAGAGCCTATGTTTTCAAGACATCCTGGTGACCAAAATAAGTATATTTACACTGGCTCTATTGGTAAAGTGTTACCTGGTTTTCTTTGCTATGGAAAAGAGACACATGTAGGTGAACCTTTTGCAGGCTTAAATGGGAGTTATATGGCTTCATTAATAACAGCAGAATTAGAGTTAAACACAGACCTTTGTGATATTGTAGAAGGGGAAGCGAGTCCTCCGCCAACTAACTTACTTCAAAGGGACTTAAAGGAGGATTATTCTGTACAAATTCCGCATCGTGCAGTTACATTATTTAATTTGTTTTTATTAGAAAAATCAATGACAGATGTAGTTTCATTGTTACGTCAAAAAGTAACGAAAGTAGCAGAGAAAATAGAAGAGTCGTATGAAAAACATGCATATCGTTTTTCTAAATATAATCCATTTATACCACCTAATCTCAAAGTAAATGTATTAACGTATGAAGAGCTTATCACATATGCAATTGAGCAACATGGACAAGAAAAAATAAATCATATTCAATCTAATATTATAAAAAATAGAGAAGATAAAGATGATCGTGCGGTAACGATTGATTTAGTAGATAAATTAGCGATTTTATGTAAAGAAAAGGCACCGATGATTGTACTTTTCTTCGCTCCGCCGTACTATCCAGCTGTGAGTTCACGCAACAATCCTTTAATAAAAGAGGTGGTTGTAGAAATGGAAAAGTATGCACACTACAATCATAAGATTACATTTGAAAACCAAAATTATTTTGGGGGGATTTCAGATTTAAGCTATGTAGGCTTGCAGTATCCACTGGATTCAATGAGTTCGCTTGTAGACAATATGCCATTATGGGATAAAGGTTATTCAATTCCGCTTCAGGAATTAGAAGAGTTTGATGTTCCAGTATTAAATATGGGGCCGGTAGGAAAAGATGCACATCAATGGACAGAACGTCTAGATGTAAACTACGCATTTGAAACACTATTAGATATGTTACCGAAATGCATTGAAAAATTATTAGTTTCTAATAAAATTACACAATCACAGTAGGGAATAGGTAAGGGATAAAACAGAACCTTTAAAGAAGATTCGAATTAAATTATTTTAATATAATTAAAAAGCGGAACGGCCAAGCTCAATTTTATATGAGTTTGGCCGTTTATCATGTAGTGGATTTTTAATTAAAATTATGTGAATTCATAGCTAACGTAATCTCTTTTATAGTTTTATTTTTTAGTTTGACCAGATAGTTCAACAGACTTTTGCGTACAACGTTGCATAGCTGAAATAATCGCTGTTCGTAATCCTTTTTCCTCTAATGTTGCTACAGCTTCTATTGTCGTTCCACCAGGAGAACAAACCATATCTTTCAATTCACCTGGATGTATTCCTGTTTCTAGTACCATTTTTGCAGAGCCTAACACAGCTTGAGCAGCGAATTTATATGCTTGATTTCTTGGCATACCATCTAGTACAGCAGCATCTGCCATCGCTTCTATAATCATATATACATAAGCTGGTGAAGAACCACTTACGGATGTGACAACATCCATTAATTTTTCACTTACGATCTCTGTTTGACCAAAACTATTGAAAATGTTTAGTACATCTTCTAAATCTTTTTCTGTCACCATTTCATTAGGGCATAATGCAGACATTCCTTCTCCAACAAGAGCAGGAGTATTAGGCATTACTCTTACAACCTTTAATTTTTTATTAAAGGCATTTTCAGTACTTTCAATACTTTTCCCAGCAGCAATCGTAATGATGATAGCATCGTTTTTGATTACTTCTTTTATTTCATTAATTATTGATGCGTATAGGTCTGGTTTGATTGATAAAATTAAAATATCAGCATTTTTAGCTACTTTATTGTTGTCGGTAGTTGTAGTTAGCCCATATTTTTCACTAGCATTTTTTAAATTAGCAGTGTTTAAATCTGAACAAATAATATGATTTGAAGACACTATCTTTTTGTTTATCATTCCGCCAATCATAGCCATTCCCATATTTCCGCAACCGATGAATCCAATTTGTTTATCCATAATAACTCAATCTTGCTCCTTTTATAATCAATTATATCGGTTTGATATTATTATCTTAGAATAAGAATAACATCCCTGTGCAATATAAAGAAACATTCTAAGAGAATATATTCCTTTTTGCAACACTAAAAGATAAAAATTAATTATATTCGACATTATGTAAATATATACACTATAATGTAAGGTTTTATGTTTATGAATATGAGTTAAACTTATATCATTTTGTATTTTCATTCAGTAGGGAGATAATTTCATACAAGTAACTTGTGGCTCTATTTATTTTTTAAGATACCTCTTGACACCGAATCGAACTATATCGCATAATATAAAAAAATTAGATCGAAAATCGTTGAAGGGAATTAGTACATATGTCTTCTTGCGAAAGAGAGTGGAATTCACCGGCTGAAAGATTCCTCGTATAGAATGTATCGAACCTATCCCTGAGTCTTAAATGAAAGTTTAGGCGTTCGCCTGCGTTATAGGCACCAAGTGGATATCTATGTATATCAATTAAGGTGGTACCGCGGAACAATGACCGTTTCGTCCTTTTTATTTTATTAAGGGCGAAGCGGTCATTTTTATTTTGCTCTTAAATAATTCAGTGCAGCATTGATGAGAATAGATATAGTTGCAAAGTGAATGAAGTGTAAATTATAAAAACTTTGATTTTAGACTTGGGGGATAAAAAAGTGAAAAAACAACGAATTGTTGTAAAGATTGGAAGTAGTTCCTTGGCAGATAGTCATGGAGGCATCTCTACAGAACAGCTTTCAGATCACGTTGCCGCATTGGCTCGGTTGAAAGCTGATGGGCACGAGGTTGTGTTAATTACATCTGGAGCCGTCGCTGCAGGTTTTTCAGCGCTAGGATATCCTAGCAGACCTGTAACGATTAAAGGGAAACAGGCTGCAGCAGCTGTCGGACAAAGTTTGTTAATGCAGGCGTACACGGAGGAATTCCGTAAATATGGCATCGTTACTGCGCAACTTTTGTTGACGAGAAGTGATTTTTCTAGAAAAGAACAGTATAGTAATGCTTACGCTACGTTAGGAGAATTATTAAACCGTTCCGCTCTTCCAATTATTAATGAAAATGATTCCATCTCTTTAGAGGAGCTGACGTTCGGTGATAATGATATGCTGTCAGCTTTAGTAAGCGGGCTTGTTTCGGCGGATATGCTTATGATCTTTACAGATGTGAACGGGTTATATGACAAAAATCCTCAGAAAAATGCGGATGCAAAAAAATATTATTTTCTTCCTGAAGTTACGGAAGAAATTTCTTCTCTTGCAGGAGATGCTGGCTCAAAACTTGGGACTGGCGGTATGAAATCAAAAATCGATGCTGCAAAGACAGCACTCTCTCTTGGTGTGAGTGTATTTATCGGAACGGGACGTGGACAGGAAAAGTTTGTAGATGTTTTGAAGGGTAAGGGTGATGGAACGTATGTCGGTAATGCTCCTCAAAAAGAAATGAAGATGAACAAGCAATGGATTGCCTTGCATTCGCTTGTTAGCGGACAAATTGAAGTAGATGCTGGGGCAGCTACTGCCATCATTCAGCATGGTAAGAGTTTACTTCCAGCTGGTGTTACGAATGTATCAGGATTTTTCCAAGTGGGTGAAGTTGTAGAGGTTGTAACGCAACAAGGGCGCGTAATAGGAAAAGGACAATGCACATATAGTGCAGAGGAACTAAGAGATGTAAAAGGTATGCAAAGCCAAGATATTCAAGTAAGAGGCGAGAGACATAGTTATGAAGTCATCCATAGGGATTATTGGGTTTCACTTTAAAAAGGAGGAAATAAAAATGAATGAAGTGTTGGCAAAGGGGATAAAAGCAAAAGAGGTTGTTAGGGAACTTGTACTAAAATCTACAAATCAAAAAAACGAAGCACTTGCTGCAATTGCTAATCAGTTGATAGTAGAAACAGCTTATATTTTAGAAGAAAACAAACGGGATATTGAAGAAGGTAAGGAGAAAGGATTTTCTGATTCACTCCTTGATCGCCTTTTGCTGAATGAACAGCGAATTGTTGATATGACAGAGGGTATTAAGCAGTTAATTGAATTACGTGATCCTATTGGAGAATGTGTAAGTGCATGGGAACGACCAAATGGACTATCTATTCAGGAGATGCGCGTACCACTTGGTGTTGTCGGAATGATTTATGAGGCAAGACCGAATGTAACTGTTGATGCTGCTACAATTTGTTTAAAAACAGGAAACGCAGTAATACTACGTGGTAGTTCTTCTGCTATCCATTCTAACAAAGCCATCGTTAGCGTTATTCACCGGGCGCTTAAGCAAACTAGCTTGCCTTCAGAAAGTGTACAGCTCATAGAAGATACAACGAGAGATAGTGCAAAACAGCTGTTTACATTGAATGAGTACTTGGATGTTCTTATTCCAAGAGGTGGCAAACAATTAATCGATACTGTTGTGAGAGAAGCGTCTGTTCCAGTACTTGAAACAGGTGCGGGAAATTGTCATATATTCATTGATGAAACAGCGGATAAACAAATGGCATTTAATATTATTATAAATGCAAAAACACAGCGTCCATCTGTATGTAATGCGATTGAAACGATTGTTCTTCATGAGAAGTGGGCAGAGCAATATGGTAGCGAGTTGTTTTCTTCTTTGAAGGAAAGAGGAGTAGAGCTACGCGGTGATAATAAAGCAGTGGCGATTGATACTTCTATCTTACTTGCGACAGAAGAAGACTGGGAAACAGAGTTTTTATCTCTCACACTAGCAGTGAAAGTGGTTTCCACTGTTGAAGAAGCGATTCATCATATAAATACGTATGGATCTATGCATTCTGAAGCGATTATTACTGAAAACGAGGAAAACGTCAGCAAGTTTTTTACTTCTGTAGATGCCGCGGCACTTTATCATAATGCATCGACTCGTTTTACAGATGGATCCGAATTTGGATTCGGAGCGGAAATTGGTATCAGTACGCAAAAATTACACGTAAGAGGACCAATGGGGCTTCCAGCATTAACTTCCACAAAATATGTAATTCGTGGAAATGGACAAATTCGGAGCTAAGAATAACAAAAGACATCCAATTTAATTGAGATGTCTTTTGTTAGTATAATATCCATTTACCATACAAAAAGCCCTACAAGCATAGCGCTTAATAAAGAAACAGCCATCCCGCTAACAAGAAGCTTCCAAACATTTTTACCGATGACTGATGATTTTTCCCCGCCAAATAATGAATTGTAAGTTCCGTAAATCATACCTACTGTACTAAAGTTAGCAAAAGAAGCTAGAAATGTTGTTGCAACCGCAACCGTATGCGGTTGTAGCGACTTTAAGTTTGATTTTAAATCCATCATAGCAACAAATTCATTCGTCGTAATTTTTATTCCCATTAATTCAGCTACATACATAGCATCTTTGCCGGATAAACCGAGTAAAAATGCAAAAGGACTAAAGATAATGGAGAAGATTTTTTGAATTGTTAACCCCGTTACAAAAAAGCCTAAAATCCCATTTAAACATGCTGTTAAAGCTACATACCCAATTACCATGGCTAAAATAACGATAACCATATTCATTCCAACTAACATACTGTTTGAAATAGTAGAAAAGAAATCCTTTTTTTCATGCTTTGAAGGTGTATATACGACATCATCTTCTTTCGTAACTTCCACAGGATTTAATACATTGGCTAAAATTAATGCATTAATACAGTTTAAAGGGATTGCACTGAAAATATATGTAGCTGGTACCATTGATAAATAAGCGCCAAGAATGGATCCGCTAACGCTACTCATACTCATAATTCCAAAAGTCAACAAACGATTTTCTTTTAAAACAGATAATTGATCACGAACAACTGCAAGTGCTTCAGTGTTTCCTAAAAACATCATTTGAATGGAAAAGAAACTTTCTAACTTTGGTAAACGAGAAATCTTTGAAATAACCGCACCTACTTTATCAATAATCCAAGTTAAGATTCCGAAATAAGAAAGAATATCAAAGAACGTGATAACAAAAATGATAGGAAGTAACGCGCTAAAGAAGAAATCAATGTGTGGACTGTCCATAGCGGAAGGAAATGCAAATCGAATTCCTTCATTCGCACATGCCAGTAGCCAACTGAAAAATGACGCAATTTTATTAATGATAATACTGCCTAGCTTTGTGCCCAACATAAACCACGTAATAAAAAGCTCCAATATGATGAGGATTACAATTGGTCTCCATTTTATATGTTTTTTATTAGGCGAACATAAGAAAACGATTAATATGACAACGAAAATCCCTAACATATTTAATATGAAATGCATGTCAACCACTCCTTGAGCTTTATTATTTGTATATAAAAAAGCTCTTATTCTTCTTAATTTAGAATGAATGTGGTTTAATTTATATTTTTGTAAATTCTAAAAAAATAGAAGGTAAAATTCGATAAAAATAGAATTTAATACATAGCAAACAAGGAGGGGATAAAAATGGAGGTCTATCACATAAAGAGTAAAAAGAGGGAAACATACAACGTTCAGGTGAAATATTCGATACTTTTCGAATGTGCACTTGGCATTGCAGCAATTACTCATAAAAGGTTAATTGATACTCTTGAAAAGACTGAAAGTGGATGGAAAGGAATTAGACAATCATTAACAGATGAGATGAGAGAACACTTACAGTTTGTAGAAGAACATAATACGTGGAAAGCATTGCTTCAGTTATTGTATGAAGAGGATTTTCAAGATTTATCGCAGTTTAATTTTAAAATTGATTTACTTTCAGAAGAAGGTTTGAAGTATATATGTTTACCGTTTTTAGGAGAGAAGTACCAAGAAAAAAGAACTTTAGCGGCAAGTGGAAACGTAACTGCAATACATGAACTAATGGAACTGACACAAGAACATCAGTTTTTCTCTACGTATATTCGTTTTATATGTGATGTTGATGTCCAAGTGCTGAAATCTCATTTAATTGCTGTTATGACAGGTTGGTATGAGAGTGTAATTAAGAAAGAGGAAGAAGAAATACTTTCTATATTAAAACGAGATTATGAAGCAAAAAATGAAATGAATAAAAAGATGAAGCCGGAAGAGTTTGTCGAATGGGCGACTGGCGGAGTGAACTATATGCCAGAGCCAAGTGTTCATCACGTACTTCTTATTCCGCAAATGACGTACAGACCGTGGAATATTGAAGCAGATATTGAAGATACGAAAGTATTTCATTATCCAGTTGCGAATGAAAGCATTCATCCTGAAGATTCGTATGAACCGAATTATTTTTTAGTTCAAAAACATAAGGCTCTTGGGGATGAAGCGAGATTGCGAATTGTAAAAATGTTGTTTGAAAAAGAACGTACTTTACAGGAAATAACGGAAAGATTGCAGCTTGGTAAATCGACAGTACACCATCATTTGAAATTGTTACGTGCAGCGAAGTTAGTTGATATACATGACGGAAAGTATGTATTAAGGAAGAAAGCAGTACAGTCGTTAGCAAAAGAATTAGAAGCATTTTTAAATAGATAATATGCAACGAGAATGTACATAAAGGGAGGAATATAAAAGAAAAGTTGGTGTGTGAAATTGAAAAATATATTGAAAAATCGTTCGTTCTTTTTTATGTGGATTGGGAGTGCAATCTCAGAATTAGGAGGGGCTTTCGGAACGTTATGTAATTCAATTCTAGTATATGAGTTAACAGGATCGGAAATGGCTTTAAGTAGTATGTGGCTATTATATTTCATCCCATCACTCATACTGCAATTAATAAGTGGCCCATTTATTGATAAATGGAGCCGGAAGTGGATTATGATTTTTTCACAATGGATACGAGCGTCCGTATTCTTATTACCTTTGATGATGCTAGTTTCGGGTAGTATAGAAGTTTGGCACATTTATGTTGTTCAAATTGTAGTGGGACTTATTACACCTCTTTATACACCTGCGAGTCAGGCGATTACACCGAGCATTGTAAGTCAAGAACAACTTCAAGACGCAAATGCGTACATTGATGGAATGACTCGCCTTATGATGTTTCTTGCGCCAGTATTAGGTGGAGTAGTAATTCATTACATTGGAACAGAATTTACATTATCTTTTGTATGTATTTGTCTATTTGTTAGTGGTGCTTTCTTACTTTATATAAAAGAAAAGAGAACTACAACAGATATAAGAAAAACGTGGCTAGAACAATTTCTTCAAGGTTTTACATATTTTTTTACAAAACCAATCATCGTTTGGCTCGGTATATTTCTTACTTTCGTGCAGTTTGGAGTAGGGGTAACGATGGTTACAAATCTTCCTTATATAAAAGACGAGCTGTCAGCGGGATATGCAGAGTACGGCTATTTCATGGCAGGTTTTCCACTTGGCTACGTAATTGGCTCAGTATTAGTCGGAAAAGTAACATATAAAAGCCGGCGTATACTTATGCTTGGAGGATTGTTTATAGGGGGGCTCACATACATTTCATTAGGGTTCAATCATAGTATTATCATTGCAATAATAATTGAAGTAATAGCAGGGATTTGTATTGCATTTTTTAATGTTCATAACACAACAATATGCCAACAAACTGTGCCTAATAATATGATAGGACAAATATTTTCAGTGCGTTTATTTTTCATACGATCCGCTATGCCGTTAGGTGTGTTAGTAGGGGGGATATTGAGTGAAATGTGGGGAGTAAGAGCGCTATATGTAATCATCGGTGCAATTATATGTGTCACCTCTTTAATAGGAATGTTACTTCCGTATTTCAAATTTTTAGATGAGGCGATAGAAAAGAAATCAGCATAATTCAAAAAATTAAAACTTTACAATTGAAAATAATTATCATAATCAATTATAATAGAAGTATACTAGTATTCGTATTACAAAGAGGGAGTGGGATATATGTTTATCGAAACGAAAACATTTACAGTAAAAGAAGGTACATCAAATATAGTTGTAGAACGTTTCACTGGAGAAGGTATTATTGAAAAATTTGAAGGCTTCATCGATTTAAGTGTTCTCGTGAAAAAAGTAAGACGCGGCGACGAAGAAGTTGTCGTAATGATTCGCTGGGAATCTGAAGAAGCATGGAAAAACTGGGAAACAAGTGAAGAACACTTAGCTGGACATAGAGCGGGCCGTGGTAAACCAAAACCAGATCATATTATTAATGTGGATCATGCGGTTTATTATGTGAAATCATCTAAATCGGCTTATCAACAGTCGTAATATACAAGCAGAGGATACATGTTGTAAAAGCAAACATGTATCCTCTTTTTTATTACTGGGGGATGGGAATGATAGAAAAACTTGCATTCATTACATATGAACAACATAAAAAATTAGTGCAAACAATAGTAGCTGAAATCTTATCTATAGATACGGTAAATGGATGTATGCTGATCGGATCTGTCTCAAGAGGTGATGCATATCCTGATTCGGATTTAGACTTATCTTTGAAACATTTTTTGATTTTCAATTTTTGGAGCAAAAAGGGAAAGCGCTTGTAGTGATGAGTGATGAGAGTGGATTTATACTTGTACTAAGTGATCCAAAAGCATTTAAGGGGAATAGGGAAGTTACGTATCCGGAAGCTTTTCATATTGGTTTTTTAGTGGATACATCAAGTGAAGTGGATCAAGCATATAATCGCTTAGTAGCCGGCGGTATTGAAATAGACAAGGAACCTTATTCGATGCGAGGGAGTAGTTATGGTTTTTATTTTACAGTATTTAATGACTTATTAATTGAAGTGTCTTGTCTTGATTATAGAGAAGGTAAGAAAGTTTCAAAGCTTAATAGTAATCATCAAGAATAATCGTTTGAAGGTGTATATATAGCCCCTTATCCAGTTTGGAAAGGGGCTTGCTTATTTTATTACCTTATTTATCTTACTATTTGTGGATTGATTAAAGTCTCACCTTATTTGTCTATCTGAATTTCAAATTCAAGCACAGCTTGATCTTTCCTAAACGGGATACTGAGTTCTTTAAATCGAAAGCTTATTCCAGACAAATTATCAGGAAGGACAGGAGATACAACGAATTGATGATTCATATGTCCATCAGTGCCGCCACCACCTTCTGACCAGCAATCGTATGTATCATCTATTGATAATTGGAAGAAACTATGAGGCTTATTTTCAATAAAAGCTTCATCCGTGGAATCCCAATCGCTATATAAATAAACTACACTAGCATTTGCATATTGCCGAATAAAAGTTACAGTATACATGACTCCATTATGTTCATAAGTTTTAAAAACAGGTACATGTTTTTTGAAGTCAGTTGGTTCAACGCGAGGTTTAAATTCTTCTTCATCCATCATGGAAGAGAATAATGAGTTTAGATAGTCTGGATAAAATTCGTATTGCTTTGCCCATTTATAAATCGCTTCATCATGTGGAAAACCTGGGTCACCACTTGAAAGTTCTTTTCGTTCTTTTAATAGGGCGCAAATTTTTTCATCAATAGAGTATAAACGTTCATCGTAATGATCGGTAGGGCGTTCGAAAGTCATTCTTCGCATAATCATTCCTCCTTTACTTTATTTTAACAAAAAAGACAGACTAATAAATAGTCTGTCTTTTTACATTAATTCTTCACATCATCATAAAGTTCAAGCGCCTCTTTCACATTTAATCTATTCTTCACAATACCATGTATTGCTTGAATCATCGCAGCTGGGTGCTCGGATTGCCATATGTTACGTCCCATGTCTACTCCAATGGCGCCTTCTTGCAGTGCATTGTACGTAATGTTTAATGCGTCTTCAATTGAATCTAGTTTTGGGCCGCCCGCGATGACGACTGGGGCAGGGCATGTGCTCGTTATTTTTTCGAATCCTTCGCAGTAATACGTTTTAATAATATCAGCACCCATTTCAACACATACGCGGGAAGCGAGTGCTAGAAAGCGAGCTTCACGTTTTTGTAATTCCTTTGCGACTGCGGTAATACCGAGTACTGGCAGGCCGTAATCGTGAGCTTCAGAGACTACGTTTGCGAGATTCGAAACAGTTTGTGTTTCATAGTCTGATCCGACAAAAACAGAGACGCCAACGCCAATTGCGTTTTGCTTCACTGCTTCTTTTACAGGTGTAACAATTGTTTCATTCGCTAAATCTTTACCGACGACAGTAGCTCCGCCAGATACACGCATAACCATCGGTGTACTGCAGTTTTCAGGAATACAGGAGCTAAGTACACCGCGCGTTAAAAAGAGGGAGTCTGTATAAGGAAGTAAGTTTTTTACTGTTTCAAGTGGTTGTTCTAGCCCGTGAATTGGTCCTAAGAAATAACCGTGATCTATGGCTAACATAACCGCTCTACCATCAGGTAAAATTGTATTTAATCGATTTTTAAATCCCCAAGTCATTTGAAATCACTCCTTCGTTAATGTTGGATTTTCCGTTTGTACAGTATCTTTATTTGGTAAATGTGGTGACTTTATAAAAACAGCTTTAAAAGGTTTGTCAGAATGGTTAATTAAATAGTGAGATTCATGAGGGCGAACTTGCAGGACATCACCTTGTTTAATCGGAACTCTTTCGTTATTTACATAGAAGTCTATTTCGCCTTCTAACGCATAAAAAACTTCTTCACACGTTGTATGGTAATGATTTTGAAACTCTTGCCCAGGCTGAATGACAACAAGACCTAGATCAATATTGGGGCCTTGTATTAAATATTTGGGCCCGTTATCACCGAAGCGATAGGAGAAATCATTTTCATTCGCTTTTAACATACAGTTCACTCCTTTATGTAAATGAGTTACAGTGCACCTGGCGCAATCCACATATGTGTTGTAAGTCCTTTATCAGCTAAAGTGAGCTGACTGTTATACACGGTTTTCCATGTTTCATAGAATTCCTTGTATAGCTCGTGATTTTCCGTGATTGGTTCAAATGTATTTTCCCACTGTAAAAATTGTTCGGCAGCCTCTTCCATAGATGTATATATTCCAGCGCCAACTCCAGCAGCAATCGCAGTTCCTAAAGCAGCTGCTTCTTTCACAACTGGTACTTTTACAGGAATGCCGAGTACGTCTGATAGAATTTGTGGCCATAGTTTCCCTTTAGCGGCACCGCCAGCAAAAACAACTTCAGAAGGGAATGTATCAGTAAGATTTTCAATTAGTTTTAAGTTTCCAAGTGTAACGAAGGCCGCATTTTCTTCAATAGCACGGAACAGTTCCTTTTTTCCGCATTTGTCAGCGTCTAAACTTAAATTTAAGAATGAAGGTGCGGCATGACGCCAAGAAATGTAGTTCATAACGTTTGAAAAAGTAGGGATAATACCATATGAACCGACAGGTACGTCTTTCGCTTGTTCTTCTAATAATTCATAAGCGTCTACACCGAGTTTTTCAGCGAGCTTTTTTTCTTCTTGGCAAAAAGCGTCTCGAAACCAGCGCATAACAAGACCAGGGAAAAAAGCGATTGTTTCATATTGCCATAGATTCGAAATGACATGGCAATTTACACGAATCGCAGCATATGGATCTGTAATTGGTTCTGTAATATTTACTTCTTGTTGCCAAAAGCTGCCTCCGCATATTAATGTTTGATTTGGTTTCACGACTCCAGTTCCGAGTGATGCCATTTGAGCATCTCCGCCGCCAGCGACGACAGGAATTCCTGCCAGTAATCCAGTTAATGCTGCACACTCTTTTGTAACGTTTCCGATTACCGTACCAGCCTCATTTACTTTTGGTGAAAATGGCAAAGTTATACCACACTCTTTAGCGACATCGTTATCCCAATTTCTATTTTGTAAATCAAAGATTCCAGACGTACAACCGTTGGAAGGGTCGATTTGCAGTACATCGCTTAATTTATACAAAATCCAATCGTTTAACATCGTAAAGGAGTGGATATTACAATAGATTTCTGGTTCATGTTTTTTAATCCAAAGTAGACGTGGTAAAGCACCTAATGAAAAAGTTTGCCCAGATTTTCTGTATAAATCTTCTTCAAGATGTGAGCGGATTTCTTTTAGCTCACTAACTTCAGCGGATGCACGGCCATCGACATTTGCACATGCCCATATTTCTTGCCCATTTTTATCATATAAAACAAAACCTTCTCGCATACTTGTAGCGCTAATAGCTTGAATAGAAGAAGGAAGTATATTACTTTTTTGTAGAACTTCTTTCGTACACTGTTGTACGAGTTGCCAGTTTGCTTTTACATCAAAATTCATAGAACCGGGGTAACGAGGATCAGTTTTATGAACCCATTCTTTTTGGCTTACTGCAATTTGATTGCCTTGTAAATCAAAAAGAACAGCTCGAATGCTTCCTGTACCAGCATCGAAAGCTAATAAAGTAGACATTAAGAATCACCTTCCTTTCTTAATAAGGAGAGCGCAGTTTCTTCATCAGTAATTAATGTATGAATAAATTTCCCTTTTAAAGCCCCATAAATGGCATCTATCTTTTGAGTACCTCCAGCCACACCAATGACATGCTTCATACTGCGAAGAATCGTAAGTGGTGTGCCAATTAGACGATTATGATGCGAGAGCTCTAATAAATCACCATTCGTATTATAAAACTGTCCTAAAATATCGCCCGCGCCGTTTTGACTTCGAATATATGTCATTTCACGTAGCGTTAATTTTTCTTCTTTTACAATCGTAGCGTCTTGAGATAACCCGCCAATACCGACAACTGCCGTATGTGCAAGTGAAGCGACATGAAGCATATCTTTCACGCTTGGTTCTGATAAAATACTTTGTGCCATTTCAGTAGAAGATGCTAGAAAAGGAGTAGGAATAATATGAAGATCACCTTGCATGTAGTGTAAATAGTTTTGTTTTCTTGGGAGATAGTGGTTTACTCCGCCTGTTAGCGTTACGAATGAAAGATTAATAGAACTTTCAAAATGAATGTTTTCTAGCATTTTACTTATTGTTTCACCCCAGCCGATGCCGAGTAAATCACCTTGTTGGAGATGAGTCTCTAAATATTGTGCAGCGGCTTTTCCGAGAGAAGCGTGATAATTGTCTATTGGAGTAGGGATAATGAAAGCATCTTTTAAGTGGAATTTTTTCATTAGGTCACGCTCAATACTTAAACAGTGTAAACCAGTTCCTTTTACGTGAAATGTAACGATACCTTCACTGCGTGCCTTATCTAATAACCGGACAACTTTATTTCTTGAAATGTGAAGAAGTGAAGCAATTTCCTGTTGTGTTAATTGGTCTTTATAATAGTACCAAGCTACTTTAGTTAATAAATTCTCTTCAAAGTTCAGCTGTGTCATACTCTTCATCCCTTTCAACAATTGACCACTCCTTAAACATATGTGCCACATATTTTGTTTATTCCAGTTGAAACGATTAATTGTACGTAGAAAAAAGTGTTCTAGATATAAAAAAAGGAATATACAATGCTACAAAACAAGTAGAACAAATAATCATTTTCTCAAAAAATGTTCTGGATAAAGGCAGGTGACATCATGTGGAGAACGTACCTTTATTACAAATAAAGAAAATGAGTAAGGCGTTTTTAAATCAACTTGTATTAAAAGAAGTGAACTTACAAGTAGAGCGTGGAGATATATACGCTTTAGTGGGGGGAAATGGCGCCGGGAAATCAACATTAATGAAAATATTAACGGGGTTATATTCGTATGATGATGGAGAGATGTATGTAAAAGGAATGAAGCAACAGTTTTCAAATCCGTCAGAAGCACATAGAAAAGGTATTTATTTAATACCGCAAGAACCACTCATTTTTCCGCATATGACTATTGAAGAAAATATATGTATCGGGTTAAAAGAAAAGAAAAAGAAACTAAGAGTACAGATTCAGCAATTGATTAACAGTCTAGGGTGGGATATTGACCTTTATGAGTTAGGAGCATCATTATCCATTGCGCAGCAACAGTTAGTAGAAATCATTAGAGGATTAATACGAGACGCTGAGATTCTTATTTTAGATGAGCCAACATCGACGTTAACAACTCATGAAATCAAGAGTCTTTTTGTGCTGATGAAAAGTTTGCAAGAAAAAGGAATTGGAATGATATACATTACACATCGTTTTCCGGAAATCTTTGAAATCTCCAATAAAGTAGCGATATTACGTGATGGAACAATCGCGAGTCAAGGGGATATATGTGACTATACATATGACACGCTGATGGAGGGGTTATTGCCAAAAGGATATAAACAGGAAGAAAAAAGAGAAATAGTTCAAGAGACAGAAAGAACGAAAAAAGTATTAGAAGTAGCGAATGTGACTAGTCACACATTCGAGAATATATCATTCACTGTACATGCTGGAGAGATTGTGGGGATTGCTGGCATTGTTGGATCAGGTAGAACGGAATTAGCGGAAGCAATATTTGGATTGGAAGCTATAAAATCAGGCTCTATTTTATTAGAAGGAAAACTAATTGATACATGTCCTTTGCATAAAAGATTAAGCGAAGGGCTCGTTTATGTGCCGGAAGATAGGGCGAGGAATGGAATTTTCTCCATTGTATCTGTCAAAGAAAATATTACTGCAGCATGTTTACTGCAAAATAATCGCTTTTTTATTAACCGAGAAAAAGAAAGCGCTTTAGTAAAGTCGTTTATAGAAAAGTTCCGAATTGTTGTACCAAGTATGAATGAAGAACTTACATCTTTATCGGGAGGTAATCAGCAAAAAGTCGTGCTTGCGAAATATCTTGCATGTAATCCCAAAATCATTATTCTTGATGAACCAACTCGCGGAATTGATGCAAAAGCAAGGCTTGAAGTGTATGAAACGATAGAAAAAATGAAAAGAGAAGGACTCGCCATATTATTCATTTCTTCAGATGTTGAGGAAATCGTCCAATTAGCTAACCGTGTATACGTCATGCGAAATGGTCAATTTGTTTCTCATTTGGAGAAAGAAAAAATAAATGTAGAAGAAGTTACACGTCTTGCATACGGAGGTGTAACGGAATGAAACGCATGTATAAAATGCACGAAACGTCTATCATACTGTTACTACTAATTTATATAGCCATGGTCGGGATAATAAATCCTAGTTTTGTTCAGTTTAACTCGTTATCGTTAATGATGAAATCAAGCGTTATTTTAGTCGTTCTAGCAATTGGCCAATCGTTCGTTTTATTTACGAAAAATATAGACGTATCAGTTGGCTCAATTATGGGATTAAGCGCGGCAGTTTGCGGGATGTTATTAACGAACGGATATAGTGCAGTCTTGTCGATACTTGCTGCTATAATGCTTGGTGCTATTATCGGTTTCATAAACGGGATTGGAGTTGCAAAGTTTCGGGTACCAGCCATTATTATGACATTAGGGATGTTAGGAATTGTTAGAGGTGCAATGTTAATCTTCACAGGCGGGAAGTGGATTGAAGATACTCCAAATAATTTTAAGAAACTTTCATCTATCGTCATACTTGGTCTGCCGATAATTGTATGGGGTGTTCTTATTATTTTATTACTACTATACTTCTTTTTAAGGAAGGTACCATACGGAAGATACTTCTATGCGGTAGGTGACAATGAAGATGGTGCGAGGCTCATTGGGATACCTGTTAATAAAGTAAAGATAAATGCGTTTATTATATCGGGCATAAGTGCGGCAATCGCTGGTTGCATATTTGTTATGAATATCGGGTTCGTTCCAAATCAAACTGGTACAGGAATAGAACTACAGGTGATCGCAGCTGCTGTGCTAGGAGGAATTCATCTAAAAGGAGGAACCGGTTCTATATTTGGAGCCGCATTAGGAGCATTATTTTTAGAAGCGATAAGCAGTTCACTCGTCTTTTTAAAAATACCAGCATTTTGGAATAATGCTATTTCGGGTTTTTTACTATTACTTATTATCATACTAGATAGTGTCATGAAGAAGTGGAAAGTAGAGAGGAGGATGAATCTATGAAGTATTTTTACAGATGGGAAGGTGTTCTAATCGTATTACTTCTTATAGAATTCATTCTCTTTAGTTTTATAAATCGTGATTTTTTAAATATTAGTAATCTCCTTTTTAGTACAAATGATTTTCTGTTTATAGCAATCGCAGCGATTCCAATGACTTTCGTTATTGTAACAGGAGGAATTGACGTATCTGTAGGATCTATTATGGGGCTAACTTCGATTTTAATTGGTGTACTTTGGATGAATGGGATTCATATTTTATTAGCAGTAATAATGGCACTTATAGTCAGTTGCTTAGCAGGAGCTTTAAATGGATTCATTATAAAAATGACAGATGTAGAACCACTAGTTGTTACACTCGGAACGATGTTTTTATATGGAGGAATTGCACTCGTCATTTCAGGAGGGGCGGGTGCTTCTGGATATGAAGGGATAAGTGGTTTACCTGATGCTTATGTACAACTAGCAAATGGTAGTTTTATAGGAATACCTAACTTATTATGGCTTCTTATCGCATTAACAATTGTATGCACGATTTTGTTTCACCGAACGATATATGGACGCCACGTACAATTAACAGGAGCGAACGAAAATACAGCAAAATACACCGGGATTCAGACGAAGAAAGTAGTAATCATTGCTTACATACTTTCTGGGTTAGGAGGTGGATTAGGGGGTGCTTTCTTAACTGCATATTTCGGTTCCGCACGTGCTGATATGGGAAGTGAAACAATATTACCGATCATTACAGCAGTCGTATTAGGTGGGACACTTATTACAGGGGGAAAAGGTAGTATTTTCGGTACAGTACTGGCAAGTATTTTTATAGGCCTTATGCAATATGGCCTACAAATGACAGGTTTAACAAATGAACAATCAAATGTAGTAATAGGTATTATCCTTATTCTTTCAGTTATTATGAGACATTTCAAATTACATCAATTCTTAGCAGGGAAAAGACGGAATTTGCATAAGGGGGAAATGTCATGAAGAGAAAACTAGGGATTGTATTGATCGTATGTATTTGTTTAATTGGTTTAATCGCTTGTTCCAGTCAAACGGCAGATAAGAAAAAAGCAGATGATGTGAAATTTGCATTTATCCCGAAATTAACTGGAGTTGGCTTCTTTACATCGGGCGGTGAAGGAGCAAAGGAGATGGGAGATAAGCTAGGCGTACAAGTGAAATATGATGGGCCGTCTGAAGCGAGTGTATCAGGGCAAGTAAAGTATATAAATAATTTCATTAATCAAAACTATGATGCACTTATGGTTTCCTCTACATCAGTTGATGGTTTATCGCAATCACTGCAGCGTGCTAAGAAAAAAGGAATGACTGTCTTAACGTGGGATTCTGATGTGAATCCGAAAGACCGTTCTTTTTATATAAGTCAAGGGACACCAGACCAACTTGCTAACTTATTAATTGAAATGACTTCCAAGCAAATTGGAGATAAAGGAAAAGTAGCTTTCTTTTATTCTAGTCCAACAGTAACGGATCAAAACCAATGGGTAACGAAAGCGAAAGAAATTATTAAAAAGAAATATCCGAACTGGGAAATTGTAACGACGCAGTACGGTGAAAATAATGCGCAAAAATCGTTATCAGTAGGGGAGAACATATTAAAAACGTATCCAGATATTAATGCAGTCATTTGCCCGGATGCAACGGCACTACCAGCGATGGCACAAGCAGCTGAAAACTTGAAAATGGATAAAAAAGTTGTTGTAACTGGCTTCTCTACACCAAACGTTATGCGTGATTACGTAAAACGAGGAACAGTACAACAATTTGGATTATGGGATGTAAAACAACAAGGTGCACTCGCAACGTATGTAGCAAATGAAATAGTAGTAAAAGGGAAGAAGTTAAAAGTAGGGGATAGTTTTGAAGTAAAAGGAATCGGAAAAGTGAAAGTAGAGCCAAACTCCATCCAAGGTTATGATTATGAGGCAGAAGGAAATGGAATTATTGTATTGCCAGAGCGGGTTGTATTTACGAAAGAGAATATTGATAAATATAATTTCTAGTAACGAAAAAACGTCCGAATATATCGGACGTTTTTTATTTCTTCATTAGTTATGAACTGTTTCTTTTTCATTTAATCCAAGCGTACGACCTGTAGAGGTGTGTAGGTCTTGGAACAACCTTGGATTTTCAGTTAGTGAAATGCCATATGAAGGAATCATTTCTTTTATTTTTTCTTCCCATTCTACCATGCGGCTTGGGAAACATTTTTCTAATACTTCAAGCATGACGTGAACAGCAGTAGAAGCACCTGGTGATGCGCCTAGTAATGCGGCGATTGAGCCGTCAGCTGCACTTACTACTTCTGTACCAAATTGAAGTGTTCCTTTACCGCCAGCATCAGTATCTTTAATTACTTGTACACGTTGTCCAGCAACTACAATATCCCAATCTTCACTTTTCGCGTTCGGAATGAATTCGCGTAATTCTTCCATGCGTTTTTCGTGCGATAACATAACTTGCTGAATTAAGTATTTTGTAAGTCCCATTTCTTTTACACCAGCAGCTAACATCGTTAAGACGTTATTCGGTTTTACAGAACCGATTAAGTCAAGATTTGAGCCAGTTTTTAAGAATTTAGGTGAGAACCCTGCGAATGGTCCGAATAATAAAGCTTTTTTATTATCTATATATCTCGTATCAAGGTGAGGTACAGACATTGGCGGAGCGCCAACTTTAGCTTTACCGTATACTTTCGCATGATGTTGCTCTACAACTTTTTGGTTTTTACATACCATAAATAGTCCACTTACTGGGAATCCACCGATATGCTTTGATTCAGGGATACCAGTCTTTTGAAGTAGAGGTAGACTACCGCCACCACCGCCAATAAAGACGAATTTAGCAGTATGATGCTCAATTTTACCACTATTCATATCGTGTACTTTCACTTCCCACAAACCATTTTTCGTGCGCTTAATATTTTCAACACTATGCTTGTAGTTTAGCTCGACATTTTTCGTTTTTAAGTAATCAAACAACATACGTGTTAATGCACCGAAGTTAACATCTGTTCCAGAGTCAATCTTCGTTGCCGCCATCGGTTCATTAGATGTACGGCCTTCCATAATGAGTGGAAGCCATTTTTTTAATGTTTCAGGAGCGTCGGAAAATTCCATTCCTTGAAACAGTGGATTTTTTGAAAGCGCTTCAAAACGGTTTTTTAGGAACTCAACATTTTTTTCCCCTTGTACTAAACTCATATGAGGTAGTGGCATAATAAAATCTTGTGGATTACGAATTAATTTGCTTTTTACAAGATATGCCCAAAATTGTCTTGAAAGCTGGAATTGCTCATTCACTTTTACAGCCTTACCAATATCTATAGATCCGTCAGATTTTTCGGAAGTATAGTTCAGTTCGCATAGCGCAGAATGCCCTGTACCTGCATTATTCCATTCGTTAGAGCTTTCTTCCCCGGCACTTGCGAGTTTTTCAAAAACTTTAATTTCCCATTCAGGTGCTAATTCTTTTAGTAATGAGCCTAACGTTGCACTCATAATTCCTGCACCAATTAAGATAACGTCTGTTTTTTGCTGCATGTTGCTCATGATAATCTCTCCATCCCCTATATTGGCAAAAAAGTGTAGGTGTTTTCTATGTCTAAGCCGTAAAAGAGAAACACCGCCTAGGCCCCACCTAGGTGTATACCTTTTTTGTCTCAATTATATAACCATCTCATACTCTATTATAATAATTAATAGACTAAAATATCTAGTGTTATCTGATAATTTTAAACTATTTAACGTTTTATTCGCTAAAAATCTTATTTAACAAGCTCTTTTAAGGTGGTAAATAGAAAAAAATTACAGTTTGAAATTATCTCGAAAAAGCTTACGTATCCTTAAGTGACTAAATCGAGTACCTTTTTATGGGATTATTCTTTCTGTAATGGTAAGATTATTCTGAAAAATAAAAAGGAGGGACTCTAATGTGTACAAAAGAACAAATTTCAAACTTATTTCGAAACTTTTCAATAAAGGAATGTAAAGGGTCAAGTGATTTATATGAATATTTATCAATGAAAATTGCTGAAGATGAGGAAGTACTTACACTATCGTCCTATGCTCAGGTAGGTCAACCAGTCCCAAACTTACTATTAGGTGCAGTACATTATTTATTGCTAGCAGGGAAAGAACATCATTTAAAAACGTATTATAGTAGTTTAGTTGAAAATGCTGATACAAATTTAGATAAAGCTTTTAATCATTTTAAAGATTTCTGTAAAGAGTACCGAGAAGAAATCATTACTTTGTTACAAACGAAACTCGTTCAAACAAATGAAGTAAGACGGTGCGCATACTTATACCCAAGTTTCTGCTACATATTTAACAAAGTGAAGAAGCCGTTAGCGTTAATTGAAATTGGGACAAGTTCTGGGTTGCAACTGTTCTGGGACCAATATAGTTATTCGTACGGGACGGATGAAATGTACGGAAATATAAATTCAAATGTGCATGTAACTTCTGAAATAAGAGGGGAGAATGTACCGCATTTTCTAAAAGAAAGCCCATCTGTCGTAGAAAGAATCGGACTGGACTTACATGTGAATGATTTACATAATGAGGAAGATTATTTATGGTTACGTGCTTTAATTTGGCCAGAACATAAAGAAAGGCTTGAGATGTTTGATCAAGCTGCATCTTTAGTGAAAAATGAATCTGTCCAATTCATAGAAGGAGACGGTGTAGAGCTATTATCATCTATTATTGAACAAATAAGTGAAGAAGCTGTTATTTGTATTTTCCATACACACGTTGCAAATCAAATACCAGAACAAGTAAAACATAAGTTAGAAAAACAAATACAAGAAATTGGCGCAAAACGTGATGTATTCCACCTTTATAACAACATGTGGGATCGTGACCTTCATATTGATTATTATATTAACGGAAACGAATATCGTGAAACGGTTGGAGAAACAGAAGGGCATGGGAAATGGTTTAGCTGGAAGATTGGAAATGAGACGCCTATTTAGATTAATAGGGGTGCCCTCACTTGTAAAAGGTGGGGCCATAGGCTCAATCATGGACTAAATGGTTAAGGAATAAATTTATTAGTAACATACAAAAAATGCTTCGGAGAAATCCTAAGCATTTTTTGTATTACATTTAAACCCCATAATGGATCATGTACTTCTGTTCTGCTGTAGCTTGTTCAATTTTTGAAGCTAACTCAATCAGCTCATCAGAATTTTTGAAGAACTTTGAAGATGTAACTGTTTCATAGAATATTGCTAATGATTCAGGCGGGATAATTGTAATACCGTAATAAGCTAAACCGTATTCCTGATTTTTGACTGTATGAAAGTAGGTTTTCATAATTGATAAATTTCGATTTAAGCTACTGATAATATCATCATCAACAGAAATACAATGATATTTCTCTGGTGTATAATCTTCGTAATTTTTTTGAGAAGTAAAATCGTCAATTATTCCAAAATCATGGACACATGCCATCATTATCATCCTTTCAATTTTAATAAAGTGAGTTCTATTAAAGTAAAATGGTCATTCGTTTAAGTGTAATAGAAATAGTTATGTAGTTCATAAAATATCTTCGGTTCTTCTTCGTAAAAACAGTTTAATTATTAATAAACTCATCAGGAGCCCAAGTGGCGATTTCATTCCCAGGTGCAGCTACTACAAGCCATTGCTCACATAGGACACCAGCTTGCCAACATTCATAATAATCATGAAAACCATTTACAAAAATAATTTGTCCACTATCTAATGTAATAATTAAATGAGGGCTTTCTAAGCCAAGTTGTATATCGGTAACTTTTTGTCTTCTTATCTTAAATATTCTTTCATATTCTTCTTCCCCAGAATAAACTTCAAATTCATCTTCATTTAATGGGTATCTTTTTTGAGGTTTATTAAATAAACACCATTTTGATTCGATATTGATATATAATTGTCCGTCATAATCAACTGAGTTGTGAAAGTTTGTGAAATGAATCTTTATAGCGCCTGGAGAAATACCAAATTGTAATCCATCAACTTGTGATCCGATGAATAGATTTTTCAACACTTTTTCAGCGTGAATTTTATCCTCTTTATTCATTCTTGAAATCCTCCTTTTCTTAAAAATATACTTTATCTTTTTATTGTAATAAATAAATTTTCATGTGAAATGAACCTTTTGTGAAAAACGAGCGAATATATTGTGAAAGATCATGAGAAGGGGTTGTAATGTTGGATGAAGTAAAATTGAAAGAATGGCTATAGAGTTTACTTTACTGTTAAAGTATTTCATATAAAAATCACGCATTCATTCTAAGTCATTTACCCAAATTGCGATATGTTCAATTTTCATAGGTTTCATCCATCCTATCTGTAGCAATTAGGCTTCCACTGTATTAAGTTTGCATTTGCATTGCAACAATTTTGCTTTGGTGTTAAAGCTAGTTGTTAATTTTTGATTATGTACGTACATACAATATGTAATTAAGTGAATGATCAACATAGTAATTACAGAAAAGGGTGAATGAAGCATATGAATCAATTTGAGCAAATGATGTACGTTGGTGTCATCATGTCTATTGTACTATCCGTTATGATTTTAGGGTCCTTATATTATAATCCTCGACTTTCATTAACTGATTATCCGAAAGATATTCAAAAAGTAGTTTTTCCAAAATCGATTCATGAAAAAAAGCAAACCATTTACTTTAATATTGTATATAATGCTATTCTTTTCAGTTGTCCTTTCGTTTCTACATATATATTACATAAGCATGAAAAATTATTATATATTGATGCTTATTTACACACTTTTGGTATTTTAATGATTTTCAATTTAGTAGATTTACTTATAATTGATTGGCTAATTTTTTGCTGGATTACTCCAAGGTTTGTTGTGATTCCTAGTACAGAAGGAATGAAGGGATATAAAGATTATAAGTTTCATTTAAGAGGTGCTATAGTCGCTACTAAAATTTTAGCAATCGTAAGTTTATTTTTGGCGGGAATTGCAACAACTATTTAGTGTGAAGAAGGGCATGAAGCTTTTATAAAAGATAAGGATATTTATAATATATAGAATTAGAAATAAGAATTTGATAGTATTGGAGTAAGGAGTTTTAATAACAGTATATTAAACAATATTAATATACTGTTGCAAATGTTTTGATATTATGTAAAATTATACAATTTTACAGAGGCATTTGATAAAATTCAAAAAATATAATGGAGGCTAATATGAAAAAAGTAATTGGCGCAGCAACAGCAACTATTTTTGGATTGGGGGCATTTACCACAACTGCTACCGCAGAAACAATCGTAACAGCAGATGTACTTAACGTACGTGAAAAACCGACTACAGAATCAAAAGTGGTCGAAAAAGTAAAGAATGGGCAAGAGTTAAAAGTCATCAATACCGAAGATGGTTGGTCAAAAATTGAATTGAACGGTAAAGAAGTGTTTGTAAGTTCGGAGTTTACAAAAGATGTGTATCATGTAACGGCGAATTTGTTAAATGTACGTACCGAAGCAAACACAGAATCAGAAATTCTTGGCAGACTGAAAAAAGATGATGTAATTGAATCAACGCATCAAGTAAAAGACGGATGGCTGCAATTTGAGTATAAAGGAAAAACAGCTTATGCAAACGTTTCTTTCCTATCAAGTACAGCACCAACTGAAAAGAAAACTGAAGAGAAAATGAAGCAAGTAGCGAAAGTACAAAAATCAGTTAAAGAAAAGAAAGAAGTAAAGACGCAGAAAGTAGCAAAAGCGAAAGAAACAACGAAAGCACAAGAAATAGTAAAGCCTAAAGAAGAGGCGAAAGTATCAGAGAAAGTAAAAGTTAAGGAAGAACCGAAAGTGCAAGAAATAGTAAAGCCTAAAGAAGAGGCAAAAGTCAAAGAAGAAGTAAAAGTTAAAGAAGAACCGAAAGCGCAAGAAATAGTAAAGCATAAAGAAGAGGCAAAAGTCAAAGAAGAAGTAAAAGTTAAAGAAGAACCGAAAGCGCAAGAAATAGTAAAGCATAAAGAAGAGGCAAAAGTCAAAGAAGAAGTAAAAGTTAAAGAAGAACTGAAAGCGCAAGAAATAGTAAAGCATAAAGAAGAGGCAAAAGTCAAAGAAGAAGTAAAAGTTAAAGAAGAAGAATGAAAGCGCAAGAAATAGTAAAGCATAAAGAAGAGGCAAAAGTCAAAGAAGAAGTAAAAGTTAAAGAAGAAGAAAAAGTGCAAGAAATAGCAAAAGCTAAAGAAGAAGAAAAAGCAAGAGAAATAGCAAAAGCTAAAGAAGAAGAGAAAGCAAGAGAAATAGCAAAAGCTAAAGAAGAAG
The DNA here is from genome assembly GCF_038008465.1 of Bacillus sp. CH_48. Taxonomy (NCBI): domain Bacteria; kingdom Bacillati; phylum Bacillota; class Bacilli; order Caryophanales; family Bacillaceae; genus Bacillus; species Bacillus sp. CH_48. The sequence goes on from NZ_JBBOZF010000001.1 coordinate 4,005,367, forward strand.
AAAAAGCAAGAGAAATAGCAAAAGCTAAAGAAGAAGAAAAAGCAAGAGAAATAGCAAAAGCTAAAGAAGAAGAGAAAGCAAGAGAAATAGCAAAAGCTAAAGAAGAAGAGAGAGCGAAAGAAGTATCAAAAAACAACATAGAGTCTGCTAAACGTGAATTAACGGTAGTAGCGACAGCGTATACTGCTGATCCAAGTGAAAATGGTACATATGGTGGACGCGTTTTAACTGCGATGGGGCATGATTTAACGGCAAATCCGAATATGAGAATTATCGCAGTTGACCCGAAAGTAATCCCATTAGGATCTAAAGTATGGGTGGAAGGTTATGGAGAAGCTATCGCTGGTGATACTGGAAGCGCAATTAAAGGTAATCGTATTGATGTATTAATGGGTTCAAAAAGTAAAGCTATGAATTGGGGAAGACAAACTGTTAAAGTGAAAATTTTATAGTAACTATAATGATCCAAATAGAAGTCAGTTCTCTTTATTGAGGCTGGCTTTTATTTTTTTAGTAGAAGTATAATAGGATTTTTAAATGGCTTACTAATAAACCTGTAATAAAACATAAAAATTGTCTCATGTTTAGAAAAACTATTAAGAATGAGGTAAGGAAGTAGAACAGAAGGTTATTGAGAAGTAGAGAAGAATAGTATGTTGCTACAATTACACAAGATATCGAGGAACGCGGACTTATTTCAGTAGTTGATTTCCAGTTTGGGGAAATGAATATCTATTTTTATTTATGTCAAGATTGTTCTGTAATGAAGACCGAGATACAAGGTACATAATGTAAATAAGACTGATTGATTATGTCAGTCTTATTTGTATATCTTAATATCATTAAAAATCACATCAAATATTTCTTTTTGCGTAAAGTTATCTGTAAAAATAGTTTCTCTCGCAACCTCAATTGTATCGTGCGGATTATACCATTTTTGTAGGGAATCTTCACCAAATTCATGTCGTTTGTCCCTTGTGTTATGTCGTCTAATAGTTTCCTCTAATGATAAATCAAAGTAATATGTAAATGCATTTTTATCAAAATAACGAATTAATTCTTTTAACATCTCACCATACCTACGACTGTTCAATATACCTTCTAAAATAACAAATTCACATTTTCCTTTTCCGTACTTTGTAATTTCAAATAGTAAATCATGTGATAAATTCCCCATTGTGTCGTGTACTCTAAGCATATCTCTACGCACAACATCCTGTGATACTAAAAGTGTACCTTGTCCGAAATGTTCTTGTAGTTGCTTTGCAATCGTTGTTTTACCACTTGCGGAGTTTCCTCTAAGAATGATTAAAGTGGATGTAAATATAGGATTAGACATAATGTATTCCCCCCAACAGTATTAATTATATAGAAAATTTTAACAAATAAAGTGAGGAAAGTGTATAATTAATATGACGGATATTTAAGGAGGGGGTTAGATGGGGGATATATTAAAAAATGCACGACCTATATGGAAACGGACTTGGTTTCGTTATCTAGGGGCATTTTTTATTGTTCAGTTACTGTTTATCCCGCATTAACGGGCAGTAAGACCCCCACCTCAAAATTCAGCGAAAGCGAAGAAGTTAGGTGGGGGATCAACTGCCCGTAAAAGCCCGAATGGTTCAACTAATAATCAGTGGGGGATGAACAAAACCCCCACTGATTAAAGTTTCACTTTATTTTGTGTGAAATAACTGCGTGGGCACCAAACTTTAGGCCAGGCGGAGAGTTTTTTAATAGAATATTAAATTCTCAATTTTTCACTGAATGGTTCACACTCTATACAATCCCGCAATTTAACGTATTTACAGCATTTTTTGCGATTACATTACTACCATATGCATTAGTAGGTGCAATGAAAGATATAACATCAAGAAAAAATATAAAGGAATAATAGAGGTATAATATGCTTTTTCAAAAAGAAGGTTTATTGATTAGATACGTAATGGAAGATGATGCATCTATCGTTTCTAAATGGTTAACGGACCCAGCAGTCCTGCGGTATTACGAAGGACGAGATAATCCGCAGTCTGTAGAAAAGGTGCTTGATCATTTTATACATAATCCAAACAATAATGAAAAAAGATGTTTAATAGAATTTGATACCGTTCCGATTGGTTACATACAAATGTACCCAGTTGATTCAGAGTGGAAAGCGTTATATGGCTATAAAGAATCACAAAATGTATGGGGAATGGACCAATTTATCGGTGAACCAGCCTATTGGGGAAAAGGAATTGGACAAAAACTCGTTCAGGCAGCAATTACATATATTATGGGTGAAATGAGAGCAGAAGCAATTGCAATGGATCCGAAAGTAAATAATGAACGAGCGATAAAGTGTTATGAAAAATGCGGATTTAAAAAAGTAAAGATTTTAAAGGAACATGAGCTGCATGAGGGGAAATTAGAAGATTGTTGGATGATGGAATACAAACAATTATAATGAATATGCAATGGCTTATATAAACGAAGGGAGCTGTGCGAAATGAAAAAAGCGTTAATCGTAATTGATGTGCAAGCGGGTATGTATACAGCTGGAATGCCAGTACATAATGGGGGAAAGTTTTTACAAACACTGCAAGAGCTTATTATGGAATGTCGTTCAAATGATATTCCAGTTATTTATATCCAACATAACGGTCCTAAAGACCATCCGTTAGAAAAAGGTACGGATGGATGGCGAATCCATGCGGCCATCGCTCCGCAAGAAGGAGATAATATTGTTGAAAAGACGACGCCAGATTCATTCCATAAGACAAACTTAAGCGAAGTGTTACAAGAGAAAGGAATTGAACACGTTATTCTTTCGGGAATGCAATCAGAGTATTGTGTAGATACGACAACGCGCAGAGCATGTAGTGAAGGATATAAAGTAACGTTAGTGAGTGATGCGCATAGTACATTTAATACAGAAGTGTTACGTGCTGAAGATATTGTGCAACATCATAACGCAGTATTGGGAGCGTTTGCGGATGTTGTTGCATTAAAAGACTTGAAAGTGGCTGCCTCTAAATAAGAGGTAGTTTTTTTATTAGAAAAAAGCGTCAAATATTGTCGGTAAGTCGATATTTTGAAATAATCGTTTATATAATTTCACGTACCATAATGAAAATATACAAAAAAGGAGCACCACATAATTAAAAAGGGTGCTCCTGCATTAAAATGTTACTTCTTCTTGTCTTTATCCAATATATTTTGTTCTTCAGCAAATTCCGTACCATATGCAAAGCGGCGATTAATACGAATGTTATCATTGTTGTGCCTTGTATGAGAGTTAGAGAAGCGATGAACGATTACTTCAGATAAAGTGAAGACGATGGCAGAAAGGATACTGCCCCATGCAATTTGCATATAGTTGTCTAATAAAATATTACCGAAAATCCATACGCTTAAATATGTTAATAAGAAATCCGACATAATGGCACCAGTATTGCCAATTCGATTTAAAATGATTTTATCAACGAACATGTAGGATACGATTGTAACAAAGAGACTGAATGAAATAATTTGAACAAACGTTGCAGGGAAAAATAAAGCAAGCCCAATGCTAAATGCGATAATGCACGATATAAACTTGATAAGCACTACTGTGAAATCATTCAAAATTCACACCTCCGATTTATACATAGTTTTTCAATAAATTCTGGAGTTCATACATTGTAACGGATTTATTTACGTAAAACTTTTTCATGTTCGGAATTTCGTCTAAATATTATAAAAACAATGGAAAAATGTTATAGTAAAATGAGAGTGTATGACATTTTTAGGTAAGGGGGAATCCAGGGTGTGGATTACTTCAGAAGTAGAAATTCCAGATGAGTTAATTGATCATCTTGAACAAGGAAAGTTAGTGTTATTTGTTGGAGCGGGAGTTTCTATGAAAGGGAAATCAAACTTACCGAATTTTGATGATTTAGTTGATGCAATTGCAAAAACGTTATATGTCGAAAAACGTGAAATAACAGAACCACATGATTATTATCTTGGTAAAATTGCAAAAACAAAAGATGTACATCAAGTTGCAAGAGATCTTGTTCATATAGAGAAATCAAAACCGAATCCATTGCATTTTGCAATTCCAAGGTTATTTCCTTTAGATACAGATATCCGCATTGTAACAACAAATTTTGATCAACATTTTACAACTGCAATTAAGGAAATAAATAGAGATATCAATGTTTATTATGCTCCAGCTTTACCGACTGGGAGAGCATTTAAAGGTCTTGCTTATATACATGGTAATGTAGAACAGGAGAAAGAGGCTTTAATTTTAACAGACGGTGATTTTGGAAGGGCTTACTTAACCGAAGGGTGGGCGAGAAGATTTTTAGTCGATCTATTCTCGAATTACACCGTTTTATTCGTTGGATATAGCCATAATGACCCAGTAATGAAATATTTAGCGACTGGTTTACCACCAAGTACAAGGCGTTATGCATTTGTTGCACAAGGGGAAAATACGTACCACTGGGAGCATTTAGGAATACGGCCGATTGTATATCCGAATAAAGGTAATAATCATCAATCTCTTGTTAAAGCAGTGAAGCGATGGGCGGAATTAATGGGCGATAATTATATTACGAAAAGAATGCGTATTCGGGATATTGTAACGGTTCCCCCGTCAGTAGAACAGGAACAATTATCATACATAAAGCAATCAATTAAAAAAATTGAAACAGTTCGTTACTTTGTGGAATTTGCTCATGATTATGAATGGGTCGAATGGTTAGAAGCAGAAGGTAAATTACAAAATTTGTTTATGCTTACGCCAAACTATAATGAAGTAGATGAATTACTTGCAGAATGGTTAGTGGAACAATTTCTTTTTAGTCATCAGAAAGAATTATTTCAATTAATTTATAAAAACTATTCTAAAATATCACCGTTATTATGGAGAACGATTTGTAACTACTTAAACGAAACGAAGAGTAAGATGGATCCGTTGTTGTTTGCAAGATGGACACTCTTTTTATTAGAAACAGCTGAAAAAGATAGTAGCTCTATAGAAAAGATTTCTAAGTTACTGCAAAAATGTTCTTTTCCTGAGCATAAGGAAATTGCCTTATTGTTACTAACTTTTATTTTAGATGGAAAACTGAAGTTGAAACGTGTAAGAAAATGGGGAAATGATACGCAAGAATCAATAGAACTCGAGGAATCGAGTCGCTTACCAGTATCTACATTTTCTCATGTGGAGCAAATTTGGAACGAAAAGATGAGGCCATATATCACCCATTATGCTGTTCCAATTATGATGATCGGATTAGAAAAATTGAGAATGTTGTCGTTAAGACAAACGGCACTGAAAAAAAGAAATAAGGAAGATGTAGAAAAAGATTTTCATCAAAATGATCTTGCATTTTTAATACAAATTGTAAAAGAGTGTCTAACTTATTTATGTGAAAACAATGAGAAAAAAGCGGATTATTATATTACAGAAATGATAGAAGCAAATAGTGTACTTCAAAAGCGAATTGCAATTGACGCGATGAATAAAAATATTTTTGTTCGTGTAGATGACAAAATGAAATGGTTGTTACATGAAGGACTTCTTTTAGATTTCACTTATAAACACGAAGTTTTTCAACTTTTAAAAAGGCATTATGCACATTGTTTAGAAGAAACAAAAGAAGAAGTCACTCGAACTGTAATAAAGCATCTTACAGAAGAGAGGGTATTTGATGCATGTCTCGTATTAGACTTATTATTCAAGTGTGATTCAAATAGTCCATCTACGGCAAATGGGTATGAGTTAATGAAGCAAAAGCATCCTCATTTTCATTCTGAACGATACAGTGTACAAAAGAAAGAGGATACAGCGCAAAGCATTACTTGTAATGTAACAGCTGACGGATTATTGCAGCTGAAAGATGTTGAAATTATGAAGCAAGTTCGGCAATTTTCGCAAGATGGTGTTTTTGAACAACGCCATTTTTTAGAGATGTTATCAAAAGCATGTAAATTGAATACAGAGTGGAGTATTTCATTCGCATATCAATTAGTAGGAGTGCAAGAAATAAGTAATGAAGTATGGTTTGTTTGTATTAGAGAATGGCGAAATAACCGAGGATTGACAAATGATCAAATCCAAAAAATTATTCCGCTATTGCAGAAATTTGTTAGAAATACTGCTTATCATTGGTTAATTAGTAGTTTTCTATATGAAATTAGTAATCGACTAGAAGAGTTAGAAGAGAATAGTATACGTGTTGTAAAACGCTTTGCTTTTTCAGTGTTTCCTCAAGTTATGAAGAGTGATACGGATTTTAAGCTTGGAAAACAAGATTTTTACAATGAATCAATTCAGCATCCTGTTGGGAAAATGACGGCTGTATTATTAAAGTTGTTATCATATGATCATTTATACGATCGTAATGTATATGAATATTTATTTTTATTTGAAGAACAAGTAAGAGTTAATTTGGAACGAACAAACTTTATGTTTGCTCGTTTAATAGCAGATATTACATTTCTATATCATATTGAAAAGCAATGGTGCCGAAAATATTTGTTACCATACTTAGATTTAAAAAAACAAAATGAAATTACGGAATATGCATGGGCTGGTTTATGTTACACGCAAATAAATTTACCTTTATTTACAGAAATGAAGCGTTTTATTAAGTATGCGATAGAACATTTGGAAGTATTACATCCGCATACGAGGGAAGCTTTCTTGAAGTGGCTTAGCTTTGTATTTATTAAATGTGTACTATATTGGGAGCAAAAAACAGAGTGGTTATACCCTTTACTCATACTAGAAAATGAAGAAAATAAAATTAAATTTATGCAGTTTTTATGCTATTACGTCAAAACATTAAGCGTAAAAGAACAACAAAAATTTTGGACAGCTTGGCTCAGTGTATTTTTACGAGAACGACCAAAAATGGGTGAGATAACTGCGAGAGAATATGTAATGCTTTTACGTATTATCTTATACATGGATGAAATATTAGAAAAAGGATTATGTATTATGTCTCGTGCATTTTCAAGTGTACATGGTAAATGTACAGGTGAGGAAATGAAGCAGTTATTGATTGAAATGCTTCATAAAAAAGAAAGTATGAAAGCGCATAAAGAAATGTTTGCAAATGTGTTTTTTATTTTACTACAAACATGTCACGAAGCCGTTTTATTTGAAAAAGAAATCATACAAATAAAAGAATTATTAGTTCAGTATGAAGTAGAGGAATATGTTTTACATTTACTAGAAAATGAAATAATTCGCATAGGAATTGTAATGGGTGATTTACAAAAAGAATTATAGGATGAAAGTGGAATTTTAAAAAAATATATAAAAAGTTGTTGACAGTGTTTTAAAAAGCGTTCTATAATACGAATCATACTTATTCAATTTCAAAAACATTTGAATAAACAAAGTGCAATGAAGAGATCACAGTAGTGGTTAGTCTTACTGTAACAGAGAGCTGGTGGTTGGTGTGAACCAGTACAGGGATAATCATGAATTACAGTCTTGGAGCATCTTTTTCGTAATAAAGATAGTTTGTCTTTATGAGGAAAAAGCGGTCAATTGATCGTTAACAGTGAAGAGAGGTAGACGGAAAGTTAGTCTACAACTAGGGTGGTACCGCGATAAATATCGTCCCTACTGATTTATTCAGTAGGGACTTTTTGTATTTTAGTGGTCCAACTTGAAAATAAAATAGTCATGCATTGAAAGGAAAAGCAGTAGTTGTTGTTTCCCTGTAACAGAGAGCTGGTGGTTGGTGCGAACCAGTACAAAAACAAGAGCGAATTACAGTCCTGGAGCATCTTTTTCGTAGTAAAGATAGTATTTGTCTTTATGAAGGGAAAGACGGTCAGATGATCGTTAACAATGAAGAGAGGTAGACGAAAGAAGTCTACAACTAGGGTGGTACCGCGATAAATATCGTCCCTACTGATTGCATCAGTAGGGCTTTTTTGTACAAAAAAGTGGGTTTTTAACTAGTAGTTCATGTCTTTGTACGAATTATTAGTTTAAAATAAGAAGAGGTATCGATTCCACTATAAATTTGTATAATTAACCAGTTCAGAAAATAGAGAATCTTTTATTCTCTTACTATACTTTTAAAACATTAGAGGAGGATTTCCAAATGGCAAATCATGAATTAGATCAATTACGTAAACAGGTAGATGAAATTAACTTACAACTATTACACCTTTTAAACAAACGTGGTGAAATTGTTCAAAAAATTGGAGAGCAAAAGCAAGTACAAGGTACGAAACGCTTTGATCCAGTACGTGAGCGTGAAGTACTTGATATGATCGCAGAGCATAACGAAGGACCATTCGAAACATCAACTGTTCAACATATTTTCAAAACGATTTTCAAAGCAAGCTTAGAGTTACAAGAAGATGATAACCGCAAAGCGTTACTAGTATCACGTAAAAAGAAACAAGAAAATACAATCGTTGATGTAAAAGGTGAATTGATTGGAAACGGAGCACAAACGTTCATCATGGGACCTTGTGCAGTAGAAAGCTTAGAGCAAGTTCGTCAAGTAGGGCAAGCGATGAAAGATCAAGGCTTAAAATTAATGCGCGGCGGTGCATTCAAACCGAGAACATCTCCATACGATTTCCAAGGTTTAGGAGTAGAAGGACTTCAAATTTTACGTCAAGTAGCAGACGAGTTCGACTTAGCAATTATTAGTGAAATTTTAAATCCGAACGATGTTGAAATGGCATTAGACTACGTTGATGTAATTCAAGTTGGTGCACGTAACATGCAAAACTTCGATTTATTACGTGCTGTAGGTAAAGTTAACAAACCAGTATTATTAAAACGTGGATTAGCAGCAACAATTGATGAGTTCATTAACGCAGCGGAATACATCATTGCGCAAGGCAACGATCAAATTATTCTTTGTGAGCGTGGTATCCGCACATACGAAAGAGCAACACGTAACACATTAGACATTTCTGCAGTACCAATTTTAAAGAAAGAAACACATTTACCAGTTATCGTTGATGTAACACATTCAACTGGACGCAGAGATTTATTATTACCAACAGCGAAAGCGGCACTTGCAATTGGCGCAGATGCAGTAATGGCTGAAGTGCATCCAGATCCAGCAGTTGCATTATCAGATTCTGCACAACAAATGGACATTCCAGAATTCCATAGATTCATGGATGAGTTAAAAGGTTTCAAAAATAAATTATCTTAATTCCATATCATATATGCATTGAAGAGGAAACAGTAGTGCTTATCTCACTGTTAAAGAGAGCTGATGGTCGGTGTGAATCAGTACAAAGGTAAGCATGAATTACAGCCTTGGAGCATCTTTCCCGACAACTTATGGAGGGGAAGACGGTCAAACGATCGTTAAAGAAGAAGAGAGGTAGACGACAGTTGTCTACAACTAGGGTGGTACCGCGATAAACATCGTCCCTACTGAGCGCTCAGTAGGGACTTTTTTGTACAAAAAAATAGTAAAGGGGCAAGAGAAATGAGATACATTACAGCTGGAGAATCACATGGACCGCAGTTAACAGTTATTTTAGAAGGTGTACCAGCAGGTTTGACACTTACGGCGGAACATATTAATAAAGAATTATTAAGAAGACAAAAAGGTCATGGACGCGGAAGACGCATGCAAATTGAAACAGATACAGTTGAAATTGTAAGTGGTGTTCGTCACGGGATGACACTTGGATCACCGATTACGTTAATCGTAAAAAATGATGATTTCAAACATTGGACGAAAGTAATGGGTGCCGAGCCAATTTCGGAAAAAGAAAGTAAAGACATGAAACGTACAATTACAAAACCACGTCCCGGACATGCGGATTTAAATGGAGCAATTAAATATGGTCATCGTGATATAAGAAACGTATTAGAGCGCTCATCTGCAAGAGAAACGACAGTTCGTGTAGCTGCTGGTGCAGTTGCAAAACAAATTTTAAGCGAATTAGGCGTGGAAATTGCAGGACATGTTCTTGAAATTGGTGGAGTAAAAGCAAAACATATTTCAAACTTATCAATTGAAGAAATTCAAACAATTACTGAAAACTCACCAGTTCGATGTTTAGATAAAGAAGTAGAGCAAGAAATGATGAATGCGATTGACAACGCAAAAAGTAGTGGAGATTCAATCGGTGGCATCGTGGAAGTCATTGCAGAAGGTATGCCAATTGGCGTTGGTAGTTACGTTCATTACGATCGTAAATTAGATGCAAAACTTGCTGGTGCAATTATGAGTATAAATGCATTTAAAGGTGCTGAAATTGGCGTAGGTTTTGAAGCGGCACGACAACCTGGAAGCAAAGTGCATGATGAAATTCTGTGGGATAAAGAAAAAGGATACACGAGAAAAACGAATAATTCCGGCGGTTTAGAAGGCGGTATGACAACAGGTATGCCAATTGTCGTAAGAGGCGTTATGAAGCCAATTCCTACTTTATACAAACCGTTAGCAAGCGTTGATATTGATACGAAAGAAGAATTCCAAGCGAGTATTGAAAGATCTGATAGTTGCGCAGTACCAGCAGCGGGTGTAGTAGCTGAATCTGTTGTGGCATGGGAACTTGCAGATGCACTAGTCGAACAATTCGGAAAAGATCGTATGGAATTATTAAAACAAAACATTATGCAACACAATAACTACGCAAAAGAATTTTAATAAAAAGGTGGGTTTAACGTGCAAGTAAAGGATCAACTATCATCATTACAACCATATAAACCAGGTAAATCACCAGAACAAATGAAAGAAGTGTACGGAGATCATTCGTTTGTGAAATTAGCATCGAATGAAAATCCATTCGGTTGTTCACCGAGAGTTTTAGAAGAGTTGCAAAAATCTTGGTTGGAACATTCTTTATATCCTGACGGAGGTGCTACAACGCTCCGTCAAACAATCGCAGATAAGTTGCATGTGCAAATGGAACAAGTACTTTGTGGTAGTGGTTTAGATGAAATCATTCAAATAATAAGCCGCGCCGTATTACGAGCGGGAGATAACATTGTAACAGCAGGTGCAACATTCCCGCAGTACCGTCATCATGCGATTATTGAAGGCTGTGAAGTGAAAGAAATTCCTTTAAATAAAGGTGTATACGATTTAGACGAAATTTCGTCAGCGGTAAATAATAATACGAAAATCGTATGGATTTGTAATCCGAACAACCCGACGGGCACATATGTGAATGAGCAAAAATTAACTCAATTTATTGAAGGCATTAGTGAAAATACGTTAATTGTCATTGATGAAGCGTACTATGAATACGTAACAGCAAAAGACTTCCCTGAGATATTATCGCTTTTAGAAAAACATAAAAACATTCTTGTACTTAGAACGTTTTCTAAAGCATACGGATTAGCTTCTTTCCGCGTTGGATATGCGATCGGACAGGAAGAGCTAATTGAGAAATTAAATGTTGTACGTTTACCATTTAACGTATCTTCATTAGCGCAAAAAGCAGCTACAATTGCTTTTAGTGATGACGAGTTTATTAAAGAAATAGTTCGCGTGAATACAGAAGGATTACAGCAATACGAGAGTTTCTGTAAGGAAAACGGTATACCATTTTATTCGTCACAAACTAATTTCATCTTCTTACCGGTAGATAATGCTGGAGAGATTTATGAAGCTTGCGCACATGCAGGGTTTATTATTCGTCCATTCCCAAATGGTGTCCGTATTACAGTTGGAACAAGGGAGCAAAATGAAGGAGTGATTTCAGTGTTAAAACAACACTTTGAAAATAAAAAAAGTAAGTCTCGAGATGAGGCAAATGCGTAAAAAGGTAGTATTAATTGGAACAGGTTTAATAGGAGGCTCTCTCGCATTAGCAATTAAGAAAGAGCACGATGTAATGATAACAGGTTATGATATATTTAAAGAGCAAGTAGAGCGTGCAAAAGAATTACACGTAGTAGATGAAATAGCAGTTGATTTACAACATGCATGTGAAGAGGCACATTTAATTGTTTTTGCTTCTCCAGTTGAAGAAACGAAGAAGTTATTACACAAACTTGCGTCATTCCGTTTACGAGAAGATGTTATAGTGACTGATGTTGGTAGTACAAAAGGGTCTATTATGAACGAAGCGGAAGCTTTATTTTCAAAGGAAGTTTCTTTCATTGGGGGACATCCGATGGCGGGTTCTCATAAAACGGGAGTTGAAAGCGCAAAGGCGCATTTATTTGAAAATGCATTTTACATTTTAACACCGATGAATCATGTACCAAATGAACAAGTGGAAGACCTTAAAGTATGGTTAAAAGGAACAGGATCACATTTTCTTGTTTTAAATACAGAAGAACATGATTATGTAACAGGGATCGTTAGTCATTTCCCGCATCTTATCGCAGCAGGTTTAGTAAAGCAAGTTGAGAAGCATGCAGGAGATAATCCGCTCATTCATCAGCTAGCTGCTGGAGGTTTCAAAGATATTACACGTATCGCATCTAGTAGTCCGAAAATGTGGAGTGATATTGTAAAGCAAAATCGAGAGCATTTAATGGTATTATTAAAAGAGTGGATCTCTGAAATGGAAGGTTTATATAAGACAGTTTCTACTGGAGATGCAGGCGAGATTCAAAACTATTTTGCAGATGCGAAAGAATACCGTGATTCTTTACCAGTAAGAAAGAGTGGTGCAATTCCTGCTTATCACGACTTATACGTTGATGTATTAGATAAGGTGGGGGCATTGGCTCATATTACGAGTATTTTAGCGCGCGAGGAAATTAGTATTACGAACTTGCAAATATTAGAAGCGCGTGAAGGACTGCTTGGGGTATTACGTATTAGCTTCCAAAGGGAAGAAGATCGTATGAAAGCAAAGCTAGCGCTTGGAGAAGAAGAATACCAAACTTATGAAACAATTTAAATGAGAAGGTGAAAAACGTGAAAGAAAGAACAATACAACCTGTTAATAACGGATTGAATGGCAATATTACAATCCCAGGTGATAAATCCATTTCACACCGTGCTGTTATGTTCGGTTCGATTGCAGAAGGGAAAACAACAATTAAAGGTTTCTTGTCCGGTGCAGACTGTTTAAGTACTATTTCATGTTTTAAAGAAATGGGAGTAGAAATTACGCAAAACGGTGATGAAGTTACTGTAGTTGGTAAAGGATTAGAAGGTTTACAAGAACCGAAAGCTGTATTAGATGTTGGTAATTCTGGTACAACAATTCGATTAATGTCAGGTATATTAGCTAACACACCATTTTTCTCTTGCGTACAAGGTGATGAATCTATCGCAAAAAGACCGATGAAGCGTGTAACAAACCCATTAAAACAAATGGGTGCAAACATTGACGGCAGAGAAGAAGGAACATTTACACCGCTAACAATACGTGGTGGAGATTTAAAAGCAATTGAATATATTTCTCCTGTTGCAAGTGCACAAGTAAAGTCAGCTATTTTACTTGCAGGGCTTCGCGCAGAAGGTGTAACAGCTGTTACAGAACCACATATTTCCCGCGATCATACGGAAAGAATGCTTGAAGCATTTGGTGTTAAAGTAACTCGAGAAGGAAAGACAGTGAAGCTGTCAGGTGGACAAAAATTAACAGCAACAGACATTCAAGTGCCAGGTGACGTATCATCAGCAGCATTTTTCTTAGTAGCAGGTGCAATCATCCCAAATAGTAAACTAATATTACAAAATGTAGGAATGAATCCAACTCGTACAGGTATTATTGATGTTTTAGAGAAAATGGGTGCTACATTTACTATAGAGCCGATTAACGAAGGCGCATCAGAACCAGCTGCAAACATTACGATTGAAACATCTTCATTAAAAGGAATTGAAATTGGTGGGGATATTATTCCAAGACTAATCGATGAAATTCCAGTTATCGCTTTAGCGGCAACACAAGCAGAAGGTATTACAGTTATTAGAGATGCACACGAATTAAAAGTAAAAGAAACAAATCGTATTGATACAGTCGTTGCGGAGTTAACGAAACTAGGAGCTCGCATAGAAGCAACTGATGACGGCATGATCATTTACGGAAAATCAGCTTTAAAAGGCAATACAGTAAATAGTTACGGTGATCACCGCATCGGAATGATGCTTGCGATTGCTGGCTGCCTGGCAGAAGGGAAAATAATTATTGAAGATGCAGAAGCAGTAGGTGTATCATATCCTACATTCTTTGATGAACTTCAAAAGTTAGCTAAATAATAAAGATGGAAAGCAGATACGTGATGTATCTGCTTTTTTTGTTAAAACGTCCTTGTAATTTCACTTACCGAACTATAATAGTGAGAATTGTGATACAATTCAAACAGAGAATGGAGGAGAATTATATGAATGTCATGCAATTAAAAGAAGATAAGTTCAGAGAAGCATTACGTTTATCAGAATACGTTTTTCAATATAAAGTAGATGAGGAACGATTACAGCAGCAACTTACAAAGATGAAGGAAAGTCATGAAATATACGGCATTATGGAAGGGGAAGACTTAGCAGCAAAACTACATCTTATTCCGTTTCATATTTACATAGGTAAAGAAAAATTTAAAATGGGTGGCGTTGCAGGAGTAGCGACGTATCCAGAGTACAGAAGAAGTGGGTATGTAAAAGAGCTACTTCAACATTCACTTCAAATAATGAAAAAAGATGGATATACAGTCTCTATGTTACATCCATTTGCGGTTTCATTTTACCGTAAATACGGCTGGGAACTTTGTGCGAATTTAGTCACATGTCATATGACTAAGAGCGATTTAGTGATGAAAAAACAAGTGAATGGTACTGTGAAACGTTTCAATAAAGAAAAGCATCCAGAAGAGGTCGAAAAGCTCTATGAAGTATTTGCAGAACGTTTTTCAGGTATGCTAGTTCGAGAGAAGAACTGGTGGTTACAAGCGGTTTATGATGATTTAACATTAGCGATTTACTATGATGAAAATAAAAGGGCAGCAGGTTACATGTTATACAAAATAGAAAACTATAAAATGACAGTAGAAGAATTTGTACCACTACGTAATGAAGCACGAAATGGTCTGTGGAACTTTATTTGCCAGCATGATTCTATGATTAAAGAACTTGAAATGACAGTAAGTGAAAACGAACCGTTGTTATATTCATTGCAAGAGCCACGCGTGAAGACAGAAATAAAACCATATTTTATGGGAAGAATTGTAGATGTAGAGCAGTTCTTAAAACAATATGAGTTGAATTGGAACAATGTACAGCAAGAAGTGATCCTACACATTACAGACGCATTTGCTCCGTGGAATAACGTAACAGTGAGACTTGCAAATCATGAAATAACAATTGTAGAAGAAACAACGGAAAAAGGAATAAAACTGGATATTAATGCACTATCGGCAATAATGTTTGGTTATAAACGCCCATTAGAACTAAATGAACTTGAATTAATTAGTGGAAGTGACGAGGCAATACGGTCAATTGAGAATCTAGTACCAGTGCGTAAGCCATTTATTTATGATTTCTTTTAATTTGTATGTATGAAGGTGGGCTATCCTAAGTGGAATTTCGGGATAGCTTCCTCTTATATTGTGAATTTTTGTCGGTAAGTCAATATATCATGAAAATCGCTGATATAATTAGAGTTGCGCCAATATATCCAGAAAGTCGCTCGTATAATTACATTCACAAATAAGGGATAAAAAATCACAGCTATACTTTGTCACGCACTTGACTTTTAATTCATGTAATTTATAATTAAAAACGGAATGAATTTTCATTCCTGGAAATTGAGGTGGAAAAATGGCTAAAAACAAACAAGAGGATATTTTTGATGCTGCAATACAACTTTTTGCAGAACGAGGTTATGATGGTACAACAATTCCGATGATTGCTGAAAAAGCAAAAGTAGGCGCAGGTACGATCTACCGTTATTTTGAAAATAAAGAAGCGCTTGTTAATTCTTTATTTACGAAAAGTGTTTTACAACTATCAGAATTAATAAAAAATGATTTCCCGGTCGATGCAAATATTCGTGAACAGTTTAGCCATACATACAACCGTTTATTTGAATTTGCGAGACAAAATGCAGATGCTTTTCTTTTTACAAATTCTCACTGTGATAGTTATTTTCTAGATGAACATAGCAATGAAATATTCGAGGACTTCATGGGTTTCTTCATGAACTTGATTGAAGATGGAATCGAAAAAGGTTTGCTTCGTCCATTACCACCAATTGCTTTAATTATTATTGTATATCAACCAATTGAAAAATTAATTAAAGTAATGGAAACAGGGCAGTTAGAATATACAGATGATTTGGTAAAGGAATTGGAAGAAAGTTGTTGGAATGCTATTAGAATCATTTGATTCTATAGCGTTATAAGGACAGGAATGAACATTCATTCCGAGAAAGGTATGAAAAAGAATAACAGGAGATGATAAATCTTTACAACTAAAGGAATGAATATTCATTCCGTATTACCTAGTTTAATAAAGTTAATGAATAAATGAATAAATGAATAAATGAATAAATTAATAGAATGATAGGAATGAACGTTCATTCCGGAAAGTGTTTTCAAAAGATTAGGAATGAATATTCATTCCACATGTGAATTTTATAATGGGAGATGATTCAAATGAGCAAGTTAAAAAGTTGGAGAAGTTTATCTTTTCTATTATGGATAGTTATTACTATTACAATGGTCGTAACGATGCCTAATATGGATAAATTAGTGAAGGAAAAAGGGAAAATTACAATCCCTAATACAGAACAAAGCAGTATTGCTGACAAGATGATGAAAGAGATGGATAAAGAAGGGGTTGAAAAGTATGAAATTATAGCCGTTTTTAATAGTGGCAATAAGGCAGCTTTAACAGATGAACAAAAGAAGGAAATAACAAAAACAATCAACGCCCTGCAAAATGAAAAAGAGCAATTAGGAATTAAGGAAGTTGTTTCATATTTAGATAATAAAGACTTGGAAAAACAATTAGTTTCTAAAGATAATACGACTATTTTAACGCAAATATCGATAGATAAAAAACATGGTGAAATATCAAAGGTTTCAAATAATCTTCATGAAAAAGTGCAAACGAAAGGGGTAAAAACGTATTTAACAGGAAGTGACTTAATAGCGGGTGATTTTCTTAAATCCTCTCAAGAGGGAGTGAAAAAGACAGAAGTTATTTCAATCATTTTCATTCTTGTAGTATTAATCCTCGTATTCCGTTCACCAGTTGTTCCGATTGTTTCTCTTCTTACAGTCGGTGTGTCGTATTTAGTTTCAATGGGGATTATTGCTCAGCTTGTGGATCAATTTAATTTCCCATTTTCAAACTTTACACAAGTGTTCGTAGTCGTCGTCCTCTTTGGAGTAGGAACAGATTATAACATTTTATTATATACGAGGTTTAAAGAAGAATTAAGTAAACAAGAAAATGCATTTTTGGCCACGAAAGAAACATTTAAATCGGCAGGTAAAACCGTATTATATAGCGGTATAGCGGTGCTAATTGGTTTTGCATCACTTGCGTTAGCGAGTTTTAAATTATATCAATCTACTTCAGCGGTAGCAATTGGTGTTTTAGTATTACTACTCGTATTAACGACTTTAAATCCGTTTTTTATGGTGCTTTTAGGAAAAGGAATGTTTTATCCAGTTAAAACATTTAAAGGTCATGAGGATAGTCGCTTATGGGGATTCTTTGCGAAAAATTCAGTAGCAAGGCCATTTATCGCTTTAATCATCGTATTCGTAATATCGATTCCTTTCGTATTAAAATACTCTACTACACTGAATTACAATGATTTATTTGAAGTGGATAATAAGTATGAATCAAAGATGGGTATTAACGTAATAGAAGATCATTTTCCGCCTGGTTTCTCTTCACCGAGTACATTAGTCATTCAATCTGATAAAAAGCTGGATGAAGGAACTTCTCTACAAATTTTAGATGAATTAACTGATAAAATTTCGAAAGTTAAAGGTGTGTCAGAAGTATATGCACCAACACGTCCAACTGGTGAGAAGATAAAAGAATTATATTTAAATAAGCAAGCGGGAGAATTGAATACAGGATTAGGAGATGCCGATGGTGGCATAAAGGAAATTAATGATGGATTAACGGATGCGAAAAATAAAATGGGAAGTAATGATTCAAATAGTCTTGCGAATGTTCAAAAATTAATTGATGGAACGAACGAGGCGAAAAATGGGGTATCAGCATTAGGAACAGCTTTACATCAATTATCCAGCGGCATAAACGGAGGTGCACAAGGAGCGCAGCAAATTGAGAGTGGGTTAACTTCAGTAAATAAAAATATAAATGTCCTATCCAATGCAACGTCACAGCTTCATACTGGTTATGCACAGTTAGAAAAAGGTTTAAGTTCTTACGATCAATACTTCGGAAGTATTGATCAAGCGATTGACGGTGCGAAAAAAGGATATGAACAAATTGAAATGTTAATGACCAATTTCGTTCAAACGAAACCAGAATTAGCGAATGATCCAAACATACAACAAACGATAGGGATTGCTAAAGAGGCACAAAAAAATTTAAGCGTACTTTCAAATGAATTAAATCAATTAGCAACCCAGCACAAAACGGCGATGAGTTCATTTAAAGAAGCGAATCAATCGTTATGGAAAGTGGATAACGGCTTAAAAGAAATGGGCATTGGAGTTAATAAGTTACAAAAGGGAGCAGCGGATCTTAAAAATGGATTAAATGAAGGTACTGCAGGTTCAAAACAAATTGCAAATAAATCAGTTGAGTTACAATCTGGATTAACGAAAATAAACGATGGACAAGGACAACTTTTAACGGGCCTTAAAGACCTGCAAGAAAAGATGGGGCAATTACAATCCGGTTTATCTAAAAGTACAGAAGGGCTTGGAAAAGTAAGTAATGGCCTGCATGACGCACAGAAATATTTAGGGGAGCTCAATGAGTCGAAAAGCTCTGAGAAGTTTTATATTCCAAAAGAAGTGCTAGAGGGAGAAGATTTCCAAAAAGCATTGAACACGTACATGTCACAGGATAGAAAAATTGCTAAAATGACCATCATTTTAGATGTAATTCCGTATTCCAAAGAAGCGATGCCAATTATTCAAGAAATTAATAAAACAATCGATGGCACTGTAAAGGGAACGGAATTACATGATGCGAAAACAGCGATCGGCGGAACAACATCTAGAAACGTTGATTTAAAAGAAGTAACAGGGCAAGATTTTTTACGTACAGCTACAATTATGTTAATTGGAATTGCCATTGTATTAATCGTAATTACACGCTCACTACTAAACACAATATTTATTATTGGCTCATTACTATTAGCGTACTTCGCATCACTTGGTATAAGCGAACAAATTAGTGCACATGTATTACATGTAGATACATTAAGCTGGAATGTTCCATTCTTTAGCTTCATTATGATTGTCGCTTTAGGAGTGGATTATAGTATTTTCGTAATGATGCGCTATAACGAGATCGAAGGGGATTCGGTAACAAAAATTGTAACTGCATCTCGTCATATAGGAGGAGTTGTATTATCGGCGGCGCTAATTTTAGTAGGGACGTTTGCAGCATTAATTCCATCAGGTGTGTTAACACTTATACAAGTTGCATCAGTTGTTGGCGTTGCACTATTACTATTAGCTTTAATCGTGATGCCGATATTGTTACCTGCTTTAATGGGGTTAACGAGTAAATTGAAGAGTTATAAAGAAAAAATAATAAATACGAAATAAGTGAAGACTGTAGGGGATGATTTCTCTACAGTTTTTCTATATATAAAATCTTAAATGGAAAATGAATCCAATGTATTACACAACGAGAAGTGAATGGTAACATGAGAAAGAGGTCGATGATATACATACCATAGCTAAGGGAATGGATAAAAACTATCCGATTTCATTGTAGAAAGGTAATCAACCGTTGCTATTCATCCAGCTTCTACTATATAATAGCTATAGTCTACAATAATTGAGTCGTAATATGCGATTTTTTAAGACAATCGGTGAGAAAACGCTGAAATAAGCGGTATTAGTAGGAGGACACAAATGATTACAGTAAGTAACGTTAGTTTGCGTTTCGCGGATCGCAAATTATTTGAAGATGTTAACATAAAATTCACGCCAGGTAACTGCTACGGTTTAATCGGAGCAAACGGTGCTGGTAAATCAACATTTCTAAAGATTTTATCTGGAGAAATTGAACCATCAACAGGTGACATACATATTACGCCAGGTGAGCGTCTAGCAGTATTAAAACAGAACCACTTCGAATATGAAGAGTTCCCAGTATTAGAAACAGTAATTATGGGTCACACGCAACTTTACAAAGTAATGCAAGAGAAAAATGCTATTTACATGAAAGAAGACTTTAGTGATGAAGATGGAATGCGTGCTGCAGAACTTGAAGGTGAGTTCGCTGAGCTTAACGGTTGGGAAGCTGAGTCAGAAGCTGCAATCCTTCTAAAAGGTCTTGGTATTGGTGAAGATCTTCACGACAAAAAATTATCAGAATTGACTGGTGCAGAGAAAGTGAAAGTATTACTTGCTCAAGCATTATTCGGTAAACCTGACATTCTATTACTAGATGAGCCTACCAACCACTTGGACTTAAAAGCGATTCAATGGTTAGAAAACTTCTTAATGAACTTTGAAAATACAGTAATCGTTGTATCCCATGACCGTCACTTCTTAAATAAAGTATGTACGCACATGGCTGATCTTGATTTCGGTAAAATTCAACTTTATGTTGGTAACTATGACTTCTGGTATGAGTCAAGCCAGTTAGCTTTAAAATTAACACAAGATGCTAATAAGAAAAAAGAAGAGAAAGTAAAAGAGTTACAAAACTTCATTGCACGCTTTAGCTCAAACGCATCTAAAGCGAAACAAGCAACTTCTCGTAAAAAATTATTAGATAAAATTACATTAGATGATATTAGACCATCATCACGTCGTTACCCATTCGTTGGCTTCACACCTGAGCGTGAAATAGGAAATGACTTATTAACTGTTGAAGGTCTTTCTAAAACAATTGATGGCGAAAAAGTGTTAGATAATGTGTACTTCACTTTAAATAAAGGTGATAAAGTTGCATTTATCGGTCGTAACGATATTGCGATGACAACATTATTTAAAATCCTTATGGGTGAAATGGAGCCAGATAGCGGTTCATTCAAATGGGGTGTTACAACATCTCAATCTTACTTCCCAAGAGATAACTCTAAGTACTTTGAGAACAATGACTACAACTTAGTTGATTGGTTACGCCAATTCTCTCCACAAGATGAGTCAGAAAGCTTCTTACGTGGTTTCTTAGGCCGTATGTTATTCTCAGGTGAAGAAGTTAAGAAGAACGTTTCTGTATTATCTGGAGGCGAAAAAGTTCGTTGTATGTTATCTAAAATGATGTTAAGTGGTGCGAACGTAATCACACTTGACGATCCAACGAACCACTTAGACCTTGAGTCTATCACTGCATTAAACAATGGTTTAATTGCTTTCAAAGGTACAATGTTATTCACATCTCATGACCATCAGTTCGTACAAACAATTGCAAACCGCATTATCGAAGTAACGCCAAACGGTGTAATCGATAAAGAAGCAACTTACGATGAGTACTTAGAAAATGAAGAACTTCAAAAACAAGTAGATGCAATGTACAAAGGTCAATAATATATAATGAAAAAACTCGCTCTTTTTAGAGCGAGTTTTTTTGTCGAGAAAACATAACACCATTGGTGGGGGCAAATGAATAATTATTCAAATATAATATTAGTGAACATGAGGATTTTTCATGTATGGAAGAGATGTAATGACTTTAAGATTTAGTTGAAGCAGGGGAATGTAAGGTGAGCAATATAATTAAATAACATTATTTTGTCATGTGAAATATGTACCAAAATTGGAGATAGAATAGTTTGCGAATGAGTTTATAAAGGTATATAGTATGGGATGTCATAATTAGTGGATGAATCTTGGGAGAAAACAGGAAATGTTACAAATTTATTTTATTAAATAGAAACCAAGGTCAAAATGTTTAAAAAGAAATAGTTGAATAAATACAAGCTTCAAATTATAATTACTAATATTCTTCATATAGTTAAATAAAAAAATCTATTTGAAGAAGAAAAATCGAATAGAGAGACAGACTTATAAAAAATAAGCCTTGGATGATCAAAAGAGGTGGAGAAATGAAACAGTTCTTATTAAAGAGCAAAAGTGTGTTAAGCAATCATTTTGGATTCTTTCTGTTTGCCGTTATTTTATTGTGGCTCAAAACGTATGCAGCCTATGTAACGGAATTTAATTTAGGAATTTCAAACACAATCCAAAAATTCTTGCTGTTTTTTAACCCGCTTAGTTCAGCAGTTCTATTTTTAGGACTTGCATTATTTGCAAAAGGGAAGCGATCTTATATTTGGTTAATTGTTATCAACTTGTTATTGTCGATTCTTTTATATGCAAACGTAGTTTACTATCGCTTTTTCAGTGACTTTATTACGTTCCCAACATTAACACAAACGAATAACTTTGGAGATTTAGGTGGTAGTATTCTTGCGTTGCTACATCTTTATGATCCACTATACTTCTTAGACACGATTATATTAATTGTGTTAGTTGCAACAAAATTTGCAAATCCAAAACCAATTCGTGTTGCGAAGCATAAAGTATCTCTAGTATTTGTAGCAGGTATTTTATTATTCAGTGTTAATTTAGGTCTTGCAGAGTCTGACCGTCCTGAATTATTAACAAGAACGTTTGACCGTAATTATATTGTGAAATATTTAGGGGCATACAACTACACAATTTATGATGGAATTCAAAGTGCGAAAGCATCGACAGAACGAGCATTAGCTGATGGCGATAATATGACAGAAGTACGAAATTATTTAACATCAACTTATGCAAGTCCAAATCCTGAGTATTTCGGTAAAGGAAAGGGAATGAACGTAATTTATATTCATTTAGAGTCATTCCAAAACTTCTTAATTGATTACAAATTAAATGGTCAAGAAGTTACACCGTTCTTAAACTCATTTACAAAAGATGCGAATACGCTATACTTTGATAACTTCTTCCATCAAACAGGACAAGGGAAAACATCTGATGCGGAGTTTATGTTAGAGAATTCAATGTTTGGTTTACCGCAAGGTTCTGTCTTTACAACGAAATCTCATAATACGTATCAATCAGCACCAGCTATTTTAGGACAACAAGGATACACATCAGCAGTATTCCACGGTAACTACAAAACATTCTGGAACCGTGACGATATTTATAAATCATTTGGTTTTAATAAATTCTTTGATGCGTCATACTACGATATGAATGAAAAAGACGTAGTAAATTACGGATTAAAAGATAAACCGTTCTTTAATGAATCTATTCCGTTATTACAAACGTTGAAACAACCGTTCTATACGAAGTTTATTACGTTATCGAACCATTTCCCTTATCCAATTGATAAGGCAGAAGCAACGATTGAACCAGCAACAACAGGTGATTCATCAGTAGATACGTACTTCCAAACAGCACGCTATTTAGATGAATCTGTAAAAGGCTTCATCGATTACTTGAAACAATCTGGTTTATATGATAACTCAATTATCGTTATGTACGGAGACCATTACGGTATTTCAGATAATCATAACGCAGCAATGTCAAAAGTAATGGGTAAAGAAATGAACTCATTTGAAAATGCACAGTTACAACGTGTGCCTTTAATCGTTCGTGTACCAGGAGTGAAAGGTGGCGTACAACATCAATACGGCGGTGAAATTGACGTTCTTCCTACGTTATTACACTTACTAGGTACAGATACGAAAAACTATGTTCAATTCGGTTCAGATTTATTATCACCAGAGCATAAACAAGTCGTTGCGTTCCGTAACGGTAACTACGTAAGCCCAACTGTTACTGCACTAAACGGCAAATACTATGATACAACAACTGGAAAACCTGTAGAATTTACAGATGAAATAAAGAAAAATGAACAAATGGTTCAAAACTCACTAAAATACTCTGACCAAGTCGTAAATGGTGACTTATTACGATTCTACACACCGGAAGGATTCACTCCAGTAGATCGTTCGAAGTATAACTATAACAATCGTGATAAAAACAAAACGAAGGTAAAAACGACTCCGGAAGGGGAAGCTAAATAATAAAAGGCGCTATTCATATGAATAGCGCTTTTTATTTGTAAATATACCATCATTATTAGACAGAACTAGCTGTTGCTTTTTGTTTTGCTTTTCCGAAGAACACTACACCAACAATGATCATAATGATAAATGCCCATTTAATGAAAGGGTTACTTTCGAAAAATCCAGCGAACCATTTCTCATCTACAATCATTTTTGCAGCAGTATAAGCTAAAACCGCTGCTCCAATCGTAATGATGACAGGAAAACGATCTACCCATTTTAAAATCAATGTACTGCCCCATACGACTACAGGAATAGAAACTAATAGCCCGATGATTACTAAAGAAAAGTTACCATGCGCAGCTCCTGCAACAGCGAGTACATTATCAATACCCATTAACGCATCAGCAATGATAATGGTTTTAATAGCAGACCAAAATCCTTCTTCTGCCTTAATATCATGGTCTTTGCCTTCAGCAATTAATTTGTAAGCAATCCATATAAGAAGTACACCACCAATTAAAAGTAATCCTGGTATTTTTAATAACCAAACGACAACTAAAGTAGCAAGAGCTCTTATAGCAATTGCTCCAACGGTTCCCCAAATGATAACTTTCTTTTGTTGATCTTTCGGTAATCGTCTTGCTGCTAATCCAATTACAATGGCGTTATCTCCGGCTAACACTAAATCGATTACGATAATTGCTAATAAGGCAGACAAATATTCAGGTGAAAGAAAATCCATAAATATATCACTCCTTATAATTAATATGTACTTATAAGCTATTCCGTATTAAGAATTCTAAGGATTATTTATTAAAATACAATCTCTTCAAATAGTAATTAAGGATTATAATTATGGTGCATAAACACTTAAAAAGATGGATACGGTACAATTCTGGAACCATCTTTTAAGTGCTTAATTTTTAATTATCATTTTTTGTTTGAAGATTTACTTTCGTATCTTTGATTATTACTTTTTTAGGCGTGAAACATGCAATAATTAAAGCCACAATAGATAAGACTAACATAAATACGTACGCATCACTTGAGCTATAGATAGAAGATAAGTTTGTTACTTGCATAGCTGATATATTTCCATTCTCACTAGATAACTGTGAAATGTGTGAAGTGGATTGAATTGTATACACCGTGATAATAACTGCTGTTCCAATAGCACCTGCTAATTGGCGAATCCTACTATTTCAAGCTTAACGGTTCAGAAAATCGCAACAAAAGCAGGGTTAAATCGAACAACATTTTATTTGCATTATCAAGATATTCAAGATTTACTAGACCAAATCACTAGCGAAATTTTAAATGAGCATTCAAATAAAATTGTTGATTTAATACATGCAAAAGATTTATCAGAAAAACAAAAGCTAACACAATTGCTAGATTATTTATATATTCACCGAAATTTTTTATTTATATTATTTAAAATGAATCAATTTGAGGAGCAATTGTTTTTATTTTTAAAGCAATTAATAGAAACGAGAAGAGAGAATACGAAAAAGAATTTACCTGATGATTACGTTGCAGTTGATATTAAAACAGCCTCTTTGGTAGGGATTATCATGTGGTGGATAAGGAATGGACTTCACTTTAGTTCAGATTATATTGCAAATCAAATTTATTTAATGTATAAAGGATGATATGTTAAAATCAGTCATATGTATTAGTAAATAAAAATCATTATATCTAAGAGTTGAAATTAATGGGAGATAGAAAGTGTCTTACAAGTTAAGAAAGGCGTATAAATTTCAAATTTATAAAGTAAAAGTTTTATAGCAAGAAGAGGAGAAATTTATGAATTTTCAAAATAAAAAAATAGCATTACATTTAGAGGTGGTGAAATACCAATTTAAAGATGCAAAAGAGGAGTGTGATAGAAATTGGCTAATAGTAAAAGCGAAACTGTCAGAAGGAAATAAAGTTTTTGAAACGATGGATCCTTTTCTACAAACGTTCGACTTACAGCGTATGAAAAAATGGTTTCAATCATTACCGAATCCTACATATACCGAACTAGATTTCATAGAGCCTAATATAGCGTTTGAATTAATGGGGGAAAATGAAGATGAGTTTCAAATTGTAGTCCGATTATCTCAGGAACTTACCCCTTCATGGTGTAAGGAAGAGGAGTACGAATTTTCTATAAGTATTACACAAGAGGACAGAGAAAAGATTATTCTTTTTATTGAAGAGCAACAAAGAAATTTCCCAAAACGATAAAAAAGACTTGATAACCTACTAGAGGGAATCAAGTCTTTTCATTACATACGATTATCATGCCAGAAGTTTAATGGGAAGTGTTCGTTCTCATTATATGCTTCTAATTCATATCCTTTTTCTTTCAGTCCTTTAATAATTCCAGGTACTGCTTTTACCGATTGTGGATGAATATCATGCATAAGGATAACTTCTGTTGGATTTGTAGCACCATGTAGTACGTTCTCTACAATTTTAGCAGATGCAGCATCAACTTGCATTTTGTTATATTTCCAGTCTAAAGAATCAATTGTCCAATCCCAAACCTTTAAGCCATTTTCTACAACTTTGTTGCGAAGAGCTTCGTTTAATCCTGGCATTGATCCGTAAGATGGGCGAGTTAATACTGGTGATTTACCTAAAACACCAGCGATTAAGCCTTGATCTTCCTTCATTTCATCTACATAATGACCTTCAGTGTAAAGTTTCTTGTAGTTATGAGTCATACTGTGCATCCCAACGTAGTGGCCTTCAGCATCTTCGCGTTTTACAAGATCAGGGAAAGCTTTTACGTTTGAACCAATTAGGAAGAATGTTGCTTTTGCATTTTCTTTCTTTAACATATCTAAAAGCTCAGCTGTGTATTTTCCGGGACCGTCATCAAATGTTAAGTAAGCGACTTTTCTAACTTGTCCGTTATAATGCTTTGGAGCCTCTTTCGGAGCAAGAGATGTTTGAATCTCACTTACAAGTTGAACAGATTTTGCTTCATCCTCTGTACTAGCTAAAGCAGTATGTACTGATCCTAAAGCGGCTTCGTATGTAAATAATACCCCCGCACAAACCAACATAGCCCTTTTTACCAAAGTTGTCATTCGAATTCCATTGTGCATAATTTTCCTTCTCTCTATAAAAGTTCTACTCTACTATATTAGCAATTATAGGTAGGGAAATGCAAAAAAAATTTTTTACAAGTGTAAAAAAGTTTGGCAAAAAGTATGCAAGATTTTAAAGGAATGTCATTTTGGAAGAAACATCACAAATGATTGGATAAATTGAATGGTGAATTGGAAACAATACAAGGGATATTAATTTTAGGAGGTGCTTTAATTGAATTATAAAAAAATGCTTTCAATATTAATGACAAGCATATTTACAGTAGGATTATTAATTGGCTGTAATCCAGCTCCAAAAGATGAAAAGGAGCCAGATCCAACGGAGGAACCTTCTGAACAAAGACAGGAGGAAAAAAATAATGAATTAAACAAAAAGGATGAGCAAGAACCAGATCCAACAGAAGAGCCATCTGAGGAACAAAAGAAGAAAAAAGAAAATGAGTAGTTGTAGTTTAATGAAATGTGTAGCATGATTTTGTAACAAAAAATACTTTTTAAAACATACAACCACTTTTCTTGCTTTATAAAAAAGTGGTTGTATAAAATTGTATATGAATTTAAACATTTCATGGATATGACTTTTGCTTTAAGGCTACTTTTTAATTCATGTAGTTTGTGATGTTTATTTCCCCTAAAATGAAGCTTGAAATCAATATTCATCTCTCGTTACAAACTCTTCAATCATCAAATTTAATTGATTCGATATTTCTATCAACAAACTTCTATATTAAATACCTCGTACAACATAATAGCACCTAATGCAGTAATTCCTTCATAAAGCATTATAATGCTTTTTATTAAAATCTTTCCTTAATTTAAGCCTAATATCCCCCTGATGTGTGTTAGTAAGTATTGTTGTGTTAAAATTTTGACAAAAACTATTAATTTATTCGTTTATTTTATGAAGATTTGCTCCTTCTTTTAACGATTAAAGGATTAAATATATTAGAAAGTTTTAATAAAATTAAAACTCTATTTTCTTGGAAGTAGGAAATAAAAAATTTATAGGAATTAGACTAAAGTCTTAAAACGAAAGGAGACGAATCATACTTTCGTATCACTTCATTTTCGTTCCAATTATTGATTCGAATATTTTTGTTTTTTATTAAAATATTGGTAAAGAAATAATTACATAAAAAAAAGGAGTGGGAATATGAATAATTATATTTGTACTACATGTGGAGTACAGTATCCCGAAAATGAAGAAGCACCTTCTCGTTGTAAAATTTGTAATGAGGAAAGACAATATGTTAATCCAATTGGGCAGTCATGGACAACATTAGAAACAATGCAAAATAGCAATTTATACAAAAACGAAATAATAAAAGAAGAAAGCGGTTTGTATAGCATTACTACTAAACCTAAATTTGCGATTGGACAAACAGCATTTTTAATACAAAGTAAAACTCTAAATGTTATGTGGGATTGCATTAGTTATTTAGATGATAAAACGATACAACGTATATATGATTTAGGTGGTATTCAAGCAATAGCACTTTCTCATCCACATTATTATTCTACACAAGTTAAATGGGCAGAAACATTCAATGTACCTATTTATATTCATGAAGATGATAAAGAGTGGGTGGTTCGTCCGAGTAAGCAAATTAAATTTTGGTCTGGGGAGCATCTTTTGTTATCGGAAGAACTTATATTACATCGCTTAGGAGGCCATTTTAAGGGCGGGACTGTTATACATTGGAAAGACGGTAATGAAGGGAAAGGTATTTTGTTATCAGGTGATATTATACAAGTAGTTTCGGATCAAAAATGGGTAAGTTTTATGTATAGTTATCCCAATCTTATTCCATTACCAGCGAATAAAGTTAGAGATATGGCAGAGAAAGTAAAAGATATCCAATTTAGTCGACTATATAATGCATTTCATGGTGTGGTGGAAGATGCAAATAAAGCTGTACAAAGATCTGCTGATCGGTATATAAAGGCCCTGCAAGGAGAACTATTTCATACGTAATAGCTTGTATTTCATCTCTACATTTATATAACTAATTTTATATGAATTTTATACGAAAGTCCTATTGTTTATTAACTTATAGGTCTTTCAACTTAGGAAGCTCACACTAATGAGGGATGTTAAAGGGAATATATGTAACCTATACTAATTACTATAAAGCTTTGGAAAATGAAAAGGAGGAGATTTGCATGAAGAATTGGGTTCAATTTAGAATTGCAAGACCAACAGATAAATTTGAAGAAGTGATAAGTTTTTATGAAACAGGATTAGGATTAAAACGTATAGGGGAATTTCACAATCATGAAGGATATGACGGGGTTATGTTTGGTTTACCAGATGAAGAATATCATTTGGAGTTTACTACACATGTTAATGGAAGTCCATGTCCGGCACCGACAAAAGATAATTTACTAGTTTTTTATATGCCTAATAAAGGTGAAATTGAAAAGATAGTGAATCGATTAAGTAATATGGGCTATCATGAGGTGGAACCAGAAAACCCGTATTGGATAGAGAAAGGAACCACAATAGAGGATCCAGATGGTTGGAGAATTGTGCTTATGAATGCATCTGAATAAAGAAACTATTATTATATGAAATAGAGTGTAACAAAATGATTTAGACATAAATCCCTACAGTGTTTGTAGGGATTTTTATATAAGAAAATCTTATTGAGAGAGTTATTAAAATGTAGAAAGATTTTGGCTAAGAGCAAATGTAATAAACATAATTTATGAAGGAGGTATAAAAGTATGATAGTAAAACATTTTAAAGAGTTTTCTAAACATGTTGGAAATACACCTCTCATGAAATTAGAATGCGAAGAAACGAAGAACCTTTCTATCTATGCTAAATGTGAATGGCATAATCCTACAGGATCAATTAAGGATAGGGCCGCACTTGGAATGATTAATAAATATTTACAAGAAGCGGACAAAAAACAAAATATTTTAGAGTATAGTGGTGGAAGCTTAGCGAGGTCAATTGGGTGTATTTGTAATTGTTTAGGGATTGAATGCACGTTAGTGTTAAGTTCTGCAACTGGTCAATCTCTATTAAATAAACTCAAATATTATGGTGCTAACGTAATCTTAGTTGATAAATGTAAGGGGTTTTACGCAGTAATTGAGAAGGCAATAGAGATTAGCAAACAAAATCCAGAATTATACTTTTTATTCCAACATTATAATAATGCAAATATAGTAAGTCATATTGAAGGTACAGGGCGAGAAATTATTGCACAAATGATTGGAAAACCAATACATGCATGGGTAGCATCTGCTGGTACTGGTGGAACTCTAATGGGAGGCTATACAGCAATAAAGAATTATACAAAAAATGTTGAACTACATTTAGTAATGCCTGCTGAATTGCCTTATGCTTCGGAACAACCACCAAATGATTTAAAGAAATATGCTGGATCAGGTGGGTTCGGCTTAGGAAGGAAACAACATTTCATAGAACAGGAAGAAAATTTGATAGAAAAACAATGGACTTATTCATATGAAGATACCCTGTATGAAATGGCACGTTTTTACAAAGATACTGGTATAAAAATAGGAACTTCTGCGGCAGCGAATTTATTAGCTGCTAAACAAATTGGGAAAGAAAAAGGTGCGAATTTTAATGTAGTTACAGTTTTTCCGGACGCAGGGTCAATAGAAGAGTGGTCAGATGTAAAAAAATTAGTTGAAAAATAGGGGATAGACCAAATGATAGAGAGGACCATCAAAAAACTGTATGTTTAACTGGTACAGTTTTTTGATGGTGTGGCTGTGTAATGTTTAGAAATTTCACATACCGTATTTTAAAAATAAATATAGGAAAACCAAAAAGTAATGTAGAATATATCGTGCATACATGTATAAAGTCAACATAAAAGATAAAGAGGTGGGTATATGTTTCTTGAGGAAGTAATGCAGCAACTAGAGAAATATGGAACAGAACAAAATCGTAAAACGTATAAAAACCACGGAGCGAAAGAGCCACTATTCGGAGTTAGTTTTGCGAATTTAAAATTGTTAAAAAAGAAGCTAAAAAAAGATCATGATTTAGCAGTTGAATTGTGGGAAACAAAAAATATGGACGCAATGACATTAGCAACTTATATTTTAGATCCGAAGAAAATAACGACAGAACAGCTTAATAGTTGGGTTCAGGATGTTGATTATTACTGTTTAATGGATGTTCTTATGACATCTATATGTACTTCGCCAATTGCAATAGAAAGAATGGAAGAGTGGACAAAGTTTAATGATGAATGGATTGGAAGAGCTGGCTGGTCTTTATTAGCAAATATAGCGATTAAAAATAAAGCGTTACATGATGATTTCTTCTCTCCGTACTTAGAAGAGATTAAAGAAAATATACATAATGAAAAAAATAGAAAAAAAGAAGCGATGAATAGTGCTTTAATCGCAATAGGAATTCGTAATGAAGACTTAGAGCGACAAACGATTGAAATTGCGCGTGAAATTGGAAAAGTAGAGGTTGATCACGGTGCGACATCATGTAAAACACCAGATGCAGAAAGCTATATAAAAAAAGCGAGAGAAAGAGCTGAAAAAAAGAAAGTGAAATAAGAAAAGAGGAACGGTTATGAAACCAATTGAAGCAGCACAAAACATAATTACATCACAATTTCCGAATTGTGATGTAGCTTTACTCGGCGGAAGCGTTGCACGAGGAGAAGCGACGAAAACATCTGACCTTGATATTGTAATAGTCGATCAAAGTTTAACTTCTTGTTATAGAGAATCTTTCTATAGTAATGGATGGCCTGTTGAGGTGTTTGTTCATAATTTTGAAACATATAAAACCTTTTTCAAAATGGATTGTGATCGAGGGAGACCGTCGTTACCACAATTAGTTTCAGAAGGGATTGCATTAAAAGGGGAAAAGGAAATTGTTGAGAAATTAAAAAAAGAAGCGAATGGTTTACTACATAAAGGACCAGATAAATGGACGGAAGAAACGATTAAGCAGAAGCGATATTTTATTACGGATACTTTAGATGACTTTATTGGTGCAACGAAAAGAGAAGAAGAATTGTTTATCGCTAATCTATTAGCGGATTTAGTACATGAATATGTATTAAGAGTAAATGGTAGGTGGCTTGGGAGTTCAAAATGGTTCATTAGAGTGCTAAGAAGGTATGATGAGCAATATGCAAACAAATTTGTAGCCGCTTTTGATCATTTTTATAAAACGGGAGAGAAAAATGAATTAATTCATTTTATAGAAAAGACGTTAGAACAGTATGGTGGAAGAGTGTTCGAAGGATTTTCTATTGGTAAATAAAAAGGGGAGAGAAAAATGAATGTACCATATGTTCAATTAAGAGAATTGACATTAGATGATGTAGAAGATCGCTATCAATGGTCATTAGATAGAGATGTAACAAAGCATTTAGTCGTACCAGATCAATATCCTCCGTTCACTCGTGAAGATACGAGAAACTGGATTGAAGCTTGTATAAGCCGAAAAAATGGTTATGAACAAAGGGCAATTGTTACTGAGAAAGGTATACATATTGGATGGGTAGACCTTAAAAATTTTGATAAAACAAATAAAAATGCAGAACTAGGAATTGCGATTGGAAATAAAGACTATTGGGGTAAAGGATTTGGAATGGCAGCTCTAAACAGCATGTTACATATAGGTTTTTCCCAGTTTGAATTGGAGAAAATTTGGTTACGTGTAGATGAAGATAATACACAAGCTAAAAAGAGTTATGAACATGCCGGATTTGTATGTGAAGGGTTAATGAGAAATGATCGATTGAGACAGGGGAAGTTCATTCATCGCTATCGTTACAGTATATTAAAAGAAGAGTATGAATTAAAAAATAATAACCTATAAAAATATTATGTAAATGAAAAAGGGGAAGATAAAATGATTCGATTACTTACAAAAGCGGATGCAAAACAATATTGGGAGTTACGTTTACAAGCACTACAAGTAAACCCAGAAGCATTTGTAACGACTTATGAAGAAGCAGTACGTCAAGAAAACCCTCTTGAACGCGTTGCTAGTAATCTTTCATCTAACAGTAGTTTTACATTTGGTGCTTTTAATAATGAAAATCGTTTAGTTGGGGTTGTTACTTTATTAACAGAAGAAAAGGATGCATATAAGCATAAAGGGCATATCGTTGCAATGTATGTAGATACTGAAAATCGAAGAAGTGGTCTTGCACGTGATTTAATACGTAAAGCAATTGAAAGGGCAAAAGAGATGAAGCTAGAGCAATTGAACTTAGGGGTTGTGTCAACGAACGAACCAGCCAAACGATTATATGAATCAATGGGATTTAAAACGTACGGAATTGAAAAAAGGGCTATAAAAATGAATGGTGTGTATAGTGATGATGAACATATGGTGTTGTTCTTTTAAGAGAGGAAGTTTAGCATGAAAGATCTCCATTTAGAAAGAAATATGGACCTTCAAGTAGCGATTTTGTATGCGACGGTTGCTGATACGTTTAATAGATTGCAAAGGTTAGTAGAAGGTACTGAAGAGAACGAACTATCCTATAAAGGGTCTGAAAATAATGAAAATAGTATTGGGCAGTTACTTCAGCATTTAGCAGTTGTCGATTTACATTGGGTGTATCGTTTCAAGGGAGAAGATGTTCCAACAACATTTGAAAATAAATATGGTCCTATGTTGAATGAAGTAGGAGAAATGCCGAGTTTAAGAAAATACACGTTGCAAGAGTTAATGCAAGATTATGAAGCAGTGCAAAAATTGTTTCATGAAGAATGTATGAAACTAACAGAAACTGATTTAACGCGGGAAGTTTTGTATGAAAAAGGGGAAACTGCGACTATAAGATGGGGAATTTGGCATATAGCAGATCATAATCGATATCATCAAGCACATATAAGTCGATTGAGGAAATTATATAGAGCTAGATTACATACAAGTTAAAGATTGTGAATTTTAATTATATTTATTTTGTTGTATAGTATTAGGGAGAAACTAAACAAGGGGTTTTACAATGAAAGCAATTGTTATAGGGATACTGGCATCATTTTTCTTTGCCTTTACCTTTGTTTTAAACCGGGCAATGGACTTAGAAGGTGGAAGCTGGATTTGGAGTGCATCATTACGGTATTATTTTATGGTTCCAATGCTATTACTTATTGTTATGTATAGAGGGAACTTAAAGCAACTCTTTCAATATATGAAAAACAATCCGAAAGAATGGTTAGCATGGAGTATCGTTGGATTTGGTCTCTTTTATGCACCGCTTAGTTTTGCTGGAGCGTTCGGACCAGGTTGGCTTGTTGCATCAACATGGCAAATTACAATCGTTGCAGGGATTTTGTTAACACCATTTTTTGCGGTGGATCCACTACATAAAAAACTTCCGATGAAGGAATTAGTTATGTCGGGTATTATTTTATTTGGTGTTGTTCTCATGCAAGTAGAACATGCTTCTTCATTAGGTATTCGTGAAACCGTTTTATGTGTAGTTCCTGTACTTATTGCAGCATTTGCGTATCCTCTTGGAAATCGAAAAATGATGCAAGTTTGTAAAGGGGAATTAGATGTATTTCAGCGAGTACTCGGTATGACATTAGCAAGTTTACCATTTTGGTTTTTATTATCTGGTTACGAAGTATCAACTGGCGGATTACCGTCAAGTAGCCAAGTTTTTCAATGTTTTATTGTAGCAGTTAGTTCGGGGTTAATCGCGACAGTATTATTTTTCTTTG
Source organism: Bacillus sp. CH_48 (assembly GCF_038008465.1). Taxonomy (NCBI): domain Bacteria; kingdom Bacillati; phylum Bacillota; class Bacilli; order Caryophanales; family Bacillaceae; genus Bacillus; species Bacillus sp. CH_48. The sequence continues at coordinate 4,040,244 of NZ_JBBOZF010000001.1, forward strand.
CAACAGATCTTGTGAAAGATGATCCACAAAAACTAGCAACAGTGGAAGCGACGCAGTCTGGTGAAGTTTTATTTGCGCTAGTAGGAGAGCTGATCTGGTTATCTGCACCAATTCCGTCATCATTATCTTGGATTGGTATGAGTCTCGTTATTATTGGGATGATACTTCATAGTTATGTAGCTGTCGTTGTAAAACAAGAAGAAAAAATAACGGCGTAATGAGACTAGCTCTTTTTATTAAGAGCTAGTATTTTTTCGTAGAAAGGGATGAAAGTATGAATTTACAACGTGTTGAACAACTTGAAAAAGATTCAATATTAAATGTGCTACAATATGCCGTCGGTCCAAATGAAATAAGCTTAAAGAAAGCAGTATTACTTTATCAAAATAATAAAGGGACTTTGTACAAATATGAAGAAAAAGCTTGTATAGGTATAGAAGTAATCGGAGCAACTAAAGCACGAGTATGTCATATAGCAGTGGATCCAGATTATCGTCAAAAAGGAATTGCACTGCAAATGATTAAAGAGGTTGTAAGAATATATCAATTGACTTATATAGAAGTAGAGACAGACGATGGGGCGGTAGAATTTTATAAAAGAATTGGTTTTCGAGTTAAAAGTTTAGGAGAAAAATATAAGGGAATCGAAAGATTTCATTGTTATTTGGAAAAATAGTATAAAAATATGCATATGGAGTATAGTCTGAAAAAATAAGATCTACATTTTTCTTCATTTCAAAAAACTCTCGTTCATCATTATCTACGATTTTAATAGAGTTTTGAGTCTTCAGTATAATAATATACATATTTTTGTAGTAATGAATATGATTAAGTTAAAAATTAAGAAAAATATGATAATATATTTATATAAAAGTTTAAATTTACATGGCTAGTGGGGGAACCAATATGAAAATGAATGATATAGTAGCAAGTACAAAATTTCCAAATACAATCGAAACAATAACAAAAGATTTAAAAGCATTAGGAATCGAAAAAGGAATGACAATTATCGTTCATTCATCACTAAGTTCTATCGGGTGGATATCTGGTGGTGCGGTTGCCGTAGTAGAAGCATTAATGAAAGTTGTTACGGAAGAAGGAACGATAATAATGCCAACGCAATCTTCGGATTTATCCGATCCGAAACATTGGTCAAGACCACCTGTACCGGAAGACTGGTGGCAAATTATCCGAGATAACGTCCCGGCATTTGATTCACGTATAACCCCAACAAGGGGAATGGGTGAAATAGTTGAATGTTTTCGTACATATCCGAATGTAGTACGTAGTAATCATCCGTTAGGAAGTTTTGCTGCATGGGGAAAACATGCAGTAGAAATAACAATGAACCATTCGTTATCAATGAGCTTTGGAGAAGAATCTCCATTAAGAAAAATATATGATTTAGACGGGTACGTATTATTAATTGGTGTTGGATATGATTCCAATACGTCTGTTCATTTATCCGAGGTGCGTACTGGTGCATGTGAGTTAATACAAGTAGGAGCACCTATTATAGAAAACGGTGAGAGAGTGTGGAAAGAGTTTGTTGAAATGAATTACGAATCTGAGAAGTTTGTTGAAATTGGTGTGGAGTTTGAGCGAAAAGGAACTGTAAAAAACGGGAAGATAGGGAATGCAACGTGTCGTCTAATGAAACAGCGTGATATAGTTGACTTTGGAACCGAATGGTTTCGTAAGAAAAATTAGTAAGGGATGGTTACAATGAAGGGGAAAAAGGTATTAATTACGAGCGGTGGTTGTCTAGAAAAATGGGATCAAGTACGCGGGCATACGAATATGGCTAAAGGTACAATCGGAAGGATAATGGCAGAAGAACTTCTAGCTAAAGGGGCACATGTTATATATTTACACGGTTATTTTGCGGAGAAACCGAGCGATGTACATAGAGGGTTAGAATTACATCCATTTGAAGGAATTGTTGATTTGCAAGATAAAATGAAAAGTATCATCACACATGAAAAGGTTGATGCGGTCATTATGGCCGCGGCTGGATCAGATTGGATTGTGGAGAAGATTTGTGATCAAGATGGTAATGTTCTTAATATGAACGGAAAAATTTCAAGTGATATAGCACCGATTATTCACTTTCAAAAGGCTCCAAAAGTATTAAAACAAATAAAAGAATGGGATCCAGAAACAGTACTTGTTGGTTTTAAACTTGAAAGTGATTTAAATGAAGAAGAACTATTTGAAAGAGCGAAAAATAGAATGAAAGAAGCAAGGGCGAATGTAATGATTGCGAATTCACCACATTCTTTATATTCGCGCGGAGCTGTACATTATGTAATTGGACAGGATGGTAAAGGGAAGTTGTGTAATGGGAAAGATGAAACAGCGAAAGAAATTGTCAAAAGCTTAGAGATATTATGTAATCGTGTTACTGCTTTTTAAAATTAAGTTTTTAGATAAGAATGAATCCGCATAGTAATAAGTAAGCGAAACTTTAATTGGTGGGAATTTTACTTTTACACGAATGTGAAGCGTATACCAATCAAGAGCTATACACAGAATAATTGGTGAGGAGTGGATTCTATGGAACATTTATTAAAGCAAGCTATTAAACTTAGAAACGAAAAGAAATATGCGCAGTCTAAAGAGATGCTTATAGGATTAACAAACTTTACAAAGGATGCAGAAGTACTGTATCAGTGTGCGTGGATACATGATGTAATGGGGCTAGAAACAGAAGCAATTCCGTATTATGAGCAAGCAATCGCAAATGGACTTGATGGCGAATCACTTTGCGGTGCTTATATTGGTTTAGGAAGTACATATCGTTGTATAGGGGAATATGAAAAGGCAATTACAGTATTAGAAGCTGGGGTGAAAAAATTCCCAGAGAACGATCCAATGAAAGTATTTTTATCATTAGCAAAATATAATGTAAACGATCACGAATCAGCTATGAAATTATTACTTGAAACTGTCGTGAAAGTAGAGGAAGTAAAAGAATTTGAGCGTGCCATTTCATTTTATAAAGACCATTTAAATGAGGTTTTTAAATAAAGGAGTGAACGTATGAATGTTACACTATCGCGAAGGCGAAAAGGTATTTGGATTGGACTCGTCTCTTTAATAATACTATCAAACTACTTATTGTATGCCCTTCCAATAGTACCAGCTGCGCCGAAAGAAGTTGTGCTTGGGTCATTATTAGATTGCATGTTTGTCATTCCAACCATCACGTATTTCTTCATTATTCGAAAAAGATACTCGTTAACGTATATATTTCCTGTTGTAATAGCTGGATATATTTTTGCAAGATTTATTATTCCAAGTTACTATTTACAAGCTTTTTCATTCATCTCTTATATTATTGTTGCGGCTGAAATTGCATTTGTAGGTCTAGAATTATTCCTTCTCTATAAAATTGTTAGAGTGCTTCCTAAAATAATAAAAAAATATAAAAAACATAGAAGAGAAAATTATTCCTTTTCTTATGCGATTGATGCAGCATTTGAAGCTACTATGAAAAGAAATAAATTAATAGATATCATTGTAACGGAGTGTAAGTTAATCTATTATGCATTTTTATCGTGGCGTGAAAAAGTACCAGAAGGTGAATCCGTATACTCATATCACAAAAAGACTGGTGCAATAGGTGTATATATCATGATCATCCATGCGACCTTAATAGAAAGTATCGGTTTTCATTATTTGTTTCATCAATGGAATCCGGTTGTAGCATGGGTGTTACTTATTTTAAATGTATATGCAATGTTTTATTTTTTAGCTGAAATACAAGCAATGCGTAAAAATCCACTTGTCGTAACAGAAGAACAAGTAATCATTCAAATTGGATTAGGAAAGAAAATTGTTATACCATTTACACAAATTGATAATATTGCGTTCTACAAGGGTGAATTGCTATCGGCAAAAGAAGGGAAACAGATATTGGATGCAACTGTTATGGAGTTCATAAAAGAACCTGCTACTTTTGAAATAACATTAAAAGAGCCAGTGAAAGCACAGTTGTTATATGGCTTTTCTAAAACAGTAAGTCGTGTTCACTTAAATGTTGATGAAGAACGAAAATTTTATGATGCGGTTAAGGAAAAGTTAAAACATGAGTAATAGTGCTGTTAGTTACATAAAAACAAATAAACTTCCGTTAGAAGTGAAAAACTCTTTCTAAATAAGAAGGAGTTTTTCTTGTATAAATCATTATATAAAAAACTATATACTTCTTTATCACTATATAAATGGATATAATTGAGGATAGAACTAGTGTAAGGGGAAACAAAATAATGAATAAGTTACTTACATCGAAAATTGAAATTATAGAAAGAAAAATCCGGTATAACTCAACAATAGTAGATCACAAGTGTTTATTACTTGAAAAGCAATCACAAAGTATTGTTTTATTTCACGAGGTGCAGCATTCATTTACAATGACTGCAAATGATACTAAGTTAACAATCCCAAAAGGGAGTTATACAATCGCATATTACTGGAAAGATCGTTCGTACAATTTATACGTTTGGAGAGATATAAAAGGAAATTATTTAGGTTCCTATTTTAATATCGTAAAAAACACACAAATAAAAGACGAAGTGGTTTCCTTCGAAGATTTAATCATCGATATTATGGTACTTCCAAATGGAGAATACTTCATATTAGATGAGGATGAATTACCAGAACCATTAGGAAATTTCGAAGGTGGTTATGTGAAGGAAGCTCTTCATATATTAACGGATACAATTAAAACGTTCCTTCCAAAAATAATAAAAGGGACTGCTGATATCTTTAAAAATAAATAATGTTCGCTAAAACCCAGTTGACTTATCGGAAATATTTGTATAATATGTACTTAATTCCATAACGTATTGCTGATTGGAGAAACCAAAGGCATTTTATCTGTTGATAAAATGCCTTTGGTTTTTTTATTGCACAAATACTTAATCTGTTCATTTATATGAATCATTTTAAGGAGGGGGAAGAAATGACTGTTTCAATTGATGGGGTATCAAAAAAATTTTTGAAACAAACTGGTACTGTTCAAGTATTAGAGAATATTAATTTTCAATTAGAGAAAGGGGATTTCGTTACAGTAATTGGTCCGAGTGGGTGTGGAAAAAGTACATTACTAAAAATTGTTGCAGGTCTAGATAATGATTTTGAAGGTGAAGTTGTTATTGATGGGGAGTCTATCTTAAAACCGAGTAAGAAACAAGGTTTTATTTTTCAAGAACATAGGCTTTTTCCATGGTTAACAGTTGAAGAAAATATAGCGGCAGATTTGTCGTTAAAAGATAAGTATGTGAAAGATAAGGTGAGAGAATGGGTTGAAATCGTTCGGTTAGATGGCTTTGAAAAATCGTATCCGAAAGAAATTTCAGGCGGGATGTCACAACGTGTTGCGATAGCGAGAGCGTTATTAAGAGATCCGAATGTATTATTACTTGATGAACCTTTTGGAGCGCTGGATGCTTTTACTCGAAGTCATTTGCAAGAAGTATTGCTAAATATTTGGGAGCAGAAAAAAACAACAATGATATTCGTTACACATGATATAGACGAAGCGATATATCTTTCAAACCGAATCATCATTATGAATGCAAGACCAGGGAAAATACATAAAGTGATTGAAAATAATTTGCCTTATCCGCGAAATAAAACTTCTCAATCGTTCCAACAACTTCGAACGAAAGTATTACAGCAGTTTGAATATGGAGGATTGATTCAAACAAGTATATAGGAAAAGGGTGATTTTATATGTATAAAAAATTTAAAGTTCTTTCTTTTGCTTTAGCTATATCAATGTTTTTATTAGGATGCGAAAAAAGTACAGCAAGTAGTAAGAAAGAAGATGTAACAATACAAATTGGTATACAGCAAGGATTAAGCCCGCTATTACTAGCAAAGAAAAAGGGATGGTTTGAAGAGGAGTTTAAAAAAGAAGGAGTTAAAGTGAAATGGACAGAGTTCCAAAGTGGACCTCCTTATTTTGAAGCAATCGCATCAAACCGGTTAGACTTTGGTGAAGTAGGGAATTCTCCAGTCATTTCAGCGCAAGCAGCAGGTATTGGATTTACCGAAATCGCCAATACAAGTTATGCGAGAAAAGGAACTGGAATTCTCGTTCAAAAAGATAGCAAGATTGCGAGTGTAAAGGATTTAAAAGGTAAAAAAATTGCAGTAGCAAAAGGAAGTAGTGCCTTTAATTTATTGTATCGAGCACTTGATAAAGAAGGTATTGATGCAAAAGATGTAAATGTCATTCAATTACAACCAGATGAAGCGCAGCCTGCATTCGAATCAGGATCAGTAGATGCATGGGCGATTTGGGACCCTTTCATATCATTACATACGTTAAATAAAGGTGCGAAGGTGATTGCAGACGGTGAAACATTAAATGTCTCTTCACCAGAATTTTTAATTACGAGGACAAAATTTGCGAAAGAACATCCAGAATTAGTTGAGAAATTCCTCAAAGTTTATGAGAAAGCACGTGTATGGCAAGATGCTAACTTAGATGAAGCAATAAAAGTATACACTTCTGTAAAAAAGATAGATGCAGAGATTGTAAAAGAAGTGTTTAATCACGACAAACCAATTTTAGTTCCGGTAACGAAGGAAATAATAGCAGAACAACAAAAGACAGCGGATTTTCAATATAAGCTCGGTTCTATAAAGAAAGAAATTAAGACGGAAAAAGTTGTAGATAATTCTTTCGTAGAAAAAGCATTGAAAGCGAAGTGAAAAGAGGTTTTGTAAAGTGGAAAATACGAAAGCTGTTATGAAACCAGCGAGTATAACGATTAAGAAAAATGGCATAAAGAAGGTACGAAAGTTAAATGTAAAAGTTTTAGTAAGGGCGATTACTATACCGGTTATTATATTAATAATTTGGCAGTTGGCTGGCGTATTCGGTCTTGTTTCTAAAACAGTTTTACCAACACCATTAGATATTTTTCTAGCTTTCCAAGAGCTTATTAAAACAGGAGAGTTATTCGGCCATTTAAGTATTAGTGTATTCAGGGCTGCGGCTGGTTTCTTTATTGGTGGGGGCTTAGGAATCATTTTAGGAACGATTGTTGGATTTTCAACGAGAAGTGAGCAATATTTAGACCCATCTGTGCAAATGTTAAGAACTGTACCTCATTTAGCTGTTGCGCCGCTTTTCGTATTATGGTTCGGTTTTGGTGAAACATCGAAAGTGCTATTAATTGCAGATGGTGCATTTTTTCCTTTATACGTAAACGCATTTTTAGGTATTAGAGGTGTGGATTCAAAGTTATTTGATGTTGCGAGAGTGTTAGAGTTTAGCAAAAGAAAACTAATTACGAAACTAATTTTACCATCTGCATTGCCTAACCTTTTACTAGGAGCAAGGTTATCGTTAGGTGTTGCATGGGTGAGTTTAGTAGTAGCAGAACTTATGGGATCTACAGAAGGTATTGGTTATATGATTATGGATGCAAGGCAATTTTCAAATACAGATATCGTATTTGTCGGAATAATTATCTTTGCATTTGTTGGGAAGTTTTCTGACTCTCTAGTACGTTTACTAGAAGTGAAGTTTTTAAGATGGCGAGATAATTTTAAAGGTGAGACTGGGAATTAACATATAAATTATTAGGGGTAATTTATATAGGATGTGTTAGTATACATTTCAAAATAAATAAGGGGTGTGTAAAGGTATGGAATTATTATGGTTTATTCCAGCTTATGGAGATGGTCGATATTTAGGAACGACAAAACGAGGAAGAGCAGCTGAATATGGTTATTATAAGCAAGTTGCTACGGCAGCTGATTATTTAGGATATACGGGTGTTTTACTTCCAACTGGTCAAGGGTGTGAAGACCCTTGGGTGTTAGCTTCAGCTCTTGCTGCTGAAACAGAAAAACTAAAATTTTTAGTAGCAGTGAGACCAGGACTAATGTCACCTACAGTTGCAGCTAGGATGGCATCTACATTTGATAGAATTTCAGATGGGAGACTACTTATTAACGTAGTAGCTGGAGGAGATCCAGTTGAACTACAAGGAGATGGATTATATCTTGAGCATGATGAAAGATATGAAGCAGCGGATGAATTTTTAAAAGTTTGGAAATCGACATTGCAAGGTGAAACGATCTCTTTAGAAGGAAAACATATTCAAGTTACAGATAGTAAAGTTGTATTCCCGCCAGTTCAAACACCATATCCTCCTATATATTTCGGAGGATCATCAGCTGCTGGAAAAGAAGTAGCAGCTGAACATAGTGATGTATATTTAACGTGGGGAGAGCCACCAGAGCAAGTGAAAGAGAAAATAGAAGAAGTAAGAAAACTTGCAGAAGAGAAGGGGCGTACAGTACGATTTGGCATTAGATTACACGTAATTGTAAGAGAAACAGAAGAAGAAGCGTGGGAAGAGGCAGAACGTTTAATTCAATATGTGGATAATGAAACAATTGAGCTTGCTCAAAAGACATTTGCAAGATATGATTCGGTTGGTCAAAAGAGGATGACACATTTAAATAAAGGTACGAGAGAGTCGTTAGAGATAAGCCCTAATTTATGGGCTGGAATCGGACTTGTAAGAGGTGGGGCAGGTACTGCACTTGTAGGCAATCCACATACAGTAGCAGAAAGGATAAAAGAATATGAATCGTTAGGAATTGATACGTTTGTTTTATCAGGATATCCGCATTTAGAAGAAGCGTATGAAGTGGCAGAATTGTTATTCCCATTATTGAAAAACGAGAAGAAAGAAGAAAATAAAATGGTTGGTGAAATGATTGCTGATGCATATGCATTAAAAAAATAGTGAGAAATAAAGTTTCACCTATTTATTGCTTTATTTTGTTTACTGCCTGTTAATACGGGATAAAAAACCCGCAAGTTATTCGCTTGCGGGTTTTCATCGTAAATTATTAGAAAATATGGTAAAATTAAAGGGTAACTTAAGGTGCGGTTGGTTGTTCAATTATCACTTCTCCGAGTAGGAGGGGGGTGATAATACGTGAGTGAAATAGCGTTGCTACTGCAAGGTGGACTGTTTCTCGTTGCATTGTTAACGTTCGTCGTCGTTTTAATAGACAAGCTCAAAAAATAACAACCCACCTATGCTTATAGAATGTGGGTTGTTTTGTTTGTAAGAAACAAATAGGATAAATGAACAATCCAATCTGCTAAGTTACGTGGACTAGTGTGTAGCCGCACACTAGTCTTTTTTATTTATATACAATTTATAATTGGTTTATGTGATTGTATTGTTCTTTTCATACTCATTATAACACAGTGTCTTTTCATCAAGAAAGGAGACCGTATGTTCTGGTTTCTGTTATATAGTAGGTGCTTTTTCTTTAAACAGCCCATCCATATACTGTTTTAAACTTTGGACATAAAATTTCTGCGTATTCACATTATTTACACCGACAATCGGCGATGGAAGGTCAAATCTTTTTTCTGATAAATGAACGACAACATCAAAGATGTCAAACAAACGAATGAAGCAAAACAGGCCGTCTTTATCGCTAAGTAAAATAAAGTAATGATTTTCACTACTTGTATTTAGCGTATTCCATAAAGAACTTTTGCTTAAATCACGTACAATGCTTTTTTCTTTTAGTTCCACGAAATCTGCATTGGAGAGAATGGTAGAAATATCAATTGCATCTTGATCTTCAAAGTAGCCGTCAATTGCTTGTACAGCGAATGTATAAGCCATTTTTAATACACTCATTTTATATTTACGGTTATCTAATAGTAATTCACGTTGAATAGAACTCGCTACTTTCGTTACACGTTCCTCTTTCCAAATTTCATTATGTAAGGAAATATCGTGCTTTTTACATAGTTTCATAATTAATGCATTAGAATAAAGAATCTCGTCGCTTACTTCGACAACATCAGTCTCAGCAGCCGCAAGTTCCTCACCGTGCTCATTCGTATAGAGTGGGGAATCAATTTGTCTTTTCATTTGTTCAATCTTAAATTGACTCAATTTATGCCTAATTAAAGGACGATCAATATTTGTTGTCATTTGTTCATGACAAGTATCACAAATTGAGTTTGTGAAATAATATCCACATAATATTTCTGGAATGACATATTGTTCACTAAGTTCTTTCGTATCTTTTCTGCAAATGATGCATTGTGTCATTTTTATCACCTTTACCTGCAAATTTGTATGTAATCTCATTGTAGTGTATTTATCGGTATTTTGGAATATTGTAAAGGAAAATATTATGTGAAATTCATACTTATTTTGGTACAATGAAGAGAAGTGCTAGTTTAAAGGAGGCCGTTTTTTTGAAATCAAAAGTGCACTTTTGGACATTAGAAGTGCTAATGGTTGTAGGAATCATATTTATTTGCACAAAAATATCATTTTTATTTCAACCGATTGGTATCTTCATATCAACATTATTTTTCCCAATCTTAATCGCGCTTTTTTTATACTTCATATTTAATCCTGTATTAATCTTTTTGGAGAATAAAAAAGTACCTAGAAATTTAGCGATATTACTGTTATATCTTTTTATCATAACATTAACTGCGGTTGGCGTTGGAATAGTTGTTCCTACGATTTCACAACAGCTAATGGACTTAGTGAAAAATATGCCAGGCTACATAAAAGAGGGAAAAGTATACATACAAGAATTATCACATCATAGGTTGTTTGAATGGTTATCTACACAAAACTACGTTTCCATTGAAACAATTGAAAAAAATGCGATTGAATACTTAAAAGATATACCAAATACAATTACGTCGAGTGCAACGGCTTTATTTGGTATTATCACGAACGTTGCATTAGTTGTATTTACTGTACCGTTCATTTTATTTTACATGTTTAAAGATGGACATGCCTTTCCAGGAAAAGCGGTAAGTTTATTACCAGAGTCTTACCGTGAAGAGGGGCTTCGTATCATTAAGGAAACGAACGAAACATTATCTGCATATATTCAAGGGCAAGCGCTCGTTTGTATATTTGTAGGTGCGTTTACTTTTATCGGTTATTTAATTATCGATTTACCGTACGCTTTCGTTTTAGGAATTATTGCAGCATTTACAAACATCATTCCTAACTTAGGTCCATTTATTGGGGCAGCGCCAGCTGTTATTGTAGGACTGTTCGTATCTCCGATGCAAGCCTTATACGTAATTATTATCGTAACAATTGTACAACAGTTTGAAAGTAATATTATTTCACCACGTATTATGAGCTCGAAATTAAACATCCACCCATTAACAATTATTATCCTAATTTTAGGGGTAGGTAACTTTGCTGGAATCATCGGAATGATTTTAGCAGTACCAGTTTATGCAGTAACAAAAACAGTTGTTTCGAACTTAGTGAGATTGTTTAAGACGAAGAGAAGTAATCGGAAATAGTAAAACCTGAGAAAGATACACCGCTTTTTAAGTGGTGTATCTTTTGTTTATAAAAAATAATTAAAAGTGGGTTGATTTGATTTTATTATATATTTTTTATACATCAAATTCAGTGATGAACTTGTGTGATATAAGGCTCTATAAAACTATGTGGAATCCCTCTGAACTATCCAAATCATTTCCTTACAGCGCGCTATCAACATCAAAATCGACTCCTTTCAATTCTATATAGTTAAACGATTAAAGGTGAGTGTAGTATTTGCTTCTACGATCTCGAATTTCATTAATAACTTGTTTATATTGTCTTTCTTGTTTTAATTCATTTTGAGATATTGTTTCTTTTTGAATCGTAATCGTTAAAAAGAAAAGGTGAAACTTCATATGTGAATTCCTCCTTTCGAATTGGAATTACAGATGACTACAGTAATGACTTTGTCTTTCTTTTACAGAATCCATAGCCTGATTAATTTGTCGTTCATGAAGCATTTCAGACTCAGAAAATTTATTTTTTTGAATGGTAATGGTTAAAAAGAATACTTTAAATTTCATTGGATAATTATCCCTTTATAAGTGATTTAGAAAAGACGAGTGTAATAAGAAGATTGGCGCTCTTTTACTTCGTCCATAATGTTTTGGATGTGTTGCTCACGTAAAATCTCTTTCTGTGAAAGCTTACGTTTTTGAATGGTGATTGTTAAAAAGAATGCTTTAAATTTCATGAATATATTACCCCTTTAAAATATATTTTTAATACATTTGAGTGTAGTATGAACTTTTAATGTCAGTTATTTTATCAGTCAGTTGTTTTAACTGTTGTTTACGAATGATTTCAGTTTCAGATAAAGTATTTTTTTGAAGCACAGTCGTAAAAAAGAAAATATGAAAAGTCATAAATGAATTCCTCCTTTCGAAAAGGAATTACAGGTGATCACAGTAAAGTGCTTGGCGCTCCTTAACATCATTCATAGCTTTTTCAATTTGCTCATTATGAAGAATTTCATCTTTGGAAATTGTATTTCTTTGAATCGTAATACTTAAAAACAATACGCTAATAGTCATTGAATGTTGCTCCTTTCTTAGAAAAATAATGTAAGAGACTAAAAAAACCGCGCAAAAAAACCACAGGAAGATACAGTTCTCCTATGGCGGGGCGTGAAAAAGCCACAGGAAAGTATACGACCTCCTGTGGCGAATTTATGAATTAAATGAAATAAAGTACGATTTTCAATTCTCCATTAGGGTGGTCGAATTCATATTTAATTGTCCAGAAAACACAGGTGCAGTTAACGCTAAAGTTAATGCATGTAATTGTAATTTCATCATTTCCTTCGACCTCCTTTTAGAATTTTTTTCTTACGTTAGTAAGTATATACAATTAATGGATAATTGTAAACATAAAAAATGAAAATTTTTAATTTTGATTAAAATGCGTATATTTAAAAAGGGATTTGAAAGTAAATATTGTAATTAACGAAATATCGATAAAAATGGGGGATGCTAAATGAAATATATGCATCATAACATGATCGTTATGCTAACAATTTTTTTATTCATTACGGCTTGTTCTAACGGAGAAAGAATAAAAGATATATATGATGTTAGGTCAGATGATTTTAAGAAATATACTGGGACATACGTTGGTAATAATTCAGATGTGGTTGCAATTATTAATCATTTATCCGGTGGTGGAACAGTTCAAAGTATAAGTTTAGAAAATGAAAATATAAAAGTGAACTATGGTGCAAAAGAGAGTGGAGCTCTTACAGAAGAAATGATTGAGACGTATTGGTTTGATGAGAAAGATACGATGAAGAAGAATTTTCTCTTTAATGCTACCTATCTAGTAATTTTAGTACCAAACGCAAAAGCTTATGAGTTTCAAATAGAAAATAAAAACTTTAAGATAACGAGGGAAGAAATGTTATCAATTTTGCATAGGGAATTCGATGATTTTCCAAAAGAAAAAGATATATGGGATAAAAATAAAGTTATAAAGTTCTTTAACGGCAATGAAGAAAAAATTAAAATGCTTGTGGAAGATAAAGATTTTCGGAAATCTTTATTTGCTAAATATCCAGTAAGCCAGTTGAAATAATGGAGGGGAGAAGATGGAGTTAGTATACAAAATTTCTTATCATAGAATGCAGGATCATTATTTACCTAAATTAGTACAGGCAATTAGGCTCGTTAGTGAAGAAGATTTGTGGAAACAAGAGACCTCTGTTAATTCAATTGGTGGAATCGTACTACATATTTGTGAACATTTACAGAGAAATACAAGGCGTTATAAGGATCCAAATATAGTTTTTGAAAATGGAATTGAAGAATATTTTCCAGTGAAACAAATAAGCTCTGAAGCTTTGTTAAAAACTGTTGAAGAAATATTTGATGAGTGGGGAAAAGCATATATACAGGTCTGGGAAGAAAAAAGGCATATTGATCTTCAAAGTCTATTACATTTAGTTGAGCATACAAGCTATCATTTAGGGCAAGTAGTAGATCGTACAAAATGTATTGAGGGACAACAGTTTAATTTTTGTCAAAATGGTATAAATGAAAAAATTTGAGAACAAGAGTTTAAACTTCGAATTTTTAGAAAGAGAGTCATTCTTAATTGAATGACTCTCTATTTTTGTAAAAGAAATTAATGGAAAAAAATAATTCTATGTGATATGGTTAATTACATAAGTAATGAACCTATGAACCTAAGGTGGTGAAAATGTGAAGCCGACTCTAGAACAAAATAAATTAATATACATACAAATTGCAGAAACGATTGAATCTGATATTTTAAAAGACATATTGCTTGAAGAAGAACAAGTTCCATCGACAAATCAATTTGCGAAGATGTTACAAATAAATCCGGCTACGGCAGCTAAAGGGGTGAATGTATTAGTGGATGAGGGGATTTTATATAAAAAGAGAGGGATCGGGATGTTTGTTGCAAAAGGAGCAAAAGAAGTTGTACTAAAAAAAAGACAAAATACTTTTATGACTGAATATTTACCTAAAGTGTGGGAAGAGGCGAAAGTACTAGAAATATCAAAAGATGAATTGATGGATATGATTCAAAAGATTACGAAGGAGGGGAAAGAGGGATGATTGCACTTGAAACGAAAGATGTAACGAAAAAGTATAAAAAGAAAATAGCTGTAAATGAAGTAACGATTTCATTGGAAGAGAATAAAATATATGGTTTGCTTGGAAGGAACGGAGCAGGGAAAACGACTTTATTAAATTTACTTGCAGGTCAAATTACTTCAAGTAGTGGAAGTGTATCAATATTTGGTGAAAATGTATTTGAAAATAGTAAAGCAATGCAAAATATTTGTTTTGTTAGAGTTAAAGAAGCTGCATATTTAAATGATAAAGTAAAAGATATTTTTAATTTATGTAACATGTTTTATAAAAACTGGGATCAAGAGTTTGCTGAAGAACTTGCTAGGAGATTTCAACTTAATTTGAAAGACAAATACCATAAATTATCACATGGAATGCAAACTGTAGTAGGAATTATTCAAGGATTAGCAAGTAGGGCGCCGATTACAATTTTTGATGAACCGACTACCGGTTTAGACGCAGCACATCGAGAGTTGTTTTATAGTTTACTATTAGAAGATTATGGTGAGCATCCAAGAACAATTATATTATCAACTCATTTAGTAGAAGAAGTAACCCATGTTATCGAAGATGTAATTATCATAAAAGAAGGTGCACTTGTTGTCCAATCATCAGTGGAAGATTTATTACGACAAGGTCATATTATTTCAGGGAAAAAAGATAAAGTAGGTGAGTTTTCAATTAATAAAAAAGTTATAAATCGAGAAGTTTATGGAAATAAGGGGATTTCTGTTATATGGGAAGAACTTTCTAATGAAGATTATTACTCTCTTGAAAAAGAAGGATTATCAATTGATAGAATTACATTACAAAAACTATTTATTTATATAACTGGTGGTGAAATAAAATGACGATGTTAATGAAGCAGTTGAAGTTACATATAAAATATCAGTATAAAGCCATTCTTATCTTTTGGACTGTGGCATTACTTATAAAAGGGACAATGACTGCAACTGATTTAAAGGGAATAAAGGTAGCATTTTTACACGATACCTTTAATAATTCATCAATTGTAATCGTAATGTTTATTGTGATAAGCGTGTTTCTTATTCAACTTGATATTTTTCCTACAGTCGTCTCGTTTGGTGTCACTAGGTTGCAATTTTTGATTGGTTCAATATGTTTTAATTTATTGCAATCAGCATTGTTTTCATGTCTTCAAGCTTTGTTTTTACAGGATACATTTTATAAAACAGAACATGTAAATTTAGGAGCATCTGCAATTGAACAATTCTTTGTACAATTCATATTTTATAGTACATTAGCTTGTTTATTCCAATCAACAACTATTGTTCAGAAAAGATTTAATTGGTTCGGATTCGCCTTTAGTATAATAGTTTTATTCGGATTGGCGAGTACAATGTATGCAGGGATAGGTATAAAAGAGTTGGTGTTTATTAATAGTAAAATGTTACTAGAAATACCTAATTTCATATTAGTTTCGATAGTTCTTATTTGCATATATATTGTAATTAGCGCTCTATTTATTCGTAAGGTTTCGTTTGAAGATACAATTTAAATACAATTATTTTAGGGGAGAAGGAAGAGTAAATGGGAGATACTTCTTCATTAATAAAGGTCTTTTTATGCATTGCACTACTAATATTTTGGCGTCGTTATCGCTCCATGCATAAGCCAATAAAGGGATCGGGAAAACGTATTTTATGGCCATTACTATTTTTAACACCAGGTATTGTATGGTTTTTAGGTCCCGTACATCCAGCTATATTGCAAGTAATTATAGCGGTATTCATTGGTGTACTTTTTGCTGTGCCGCTTATAGTATTAACAAATTATGAACGAAGAGATGATGGGAATATTTATACGAAAAAAAGTGCAGCTTTTTTAATTACTTTTATTGCACTTGTCGTTTTGAGATACGGTTCAAGAAAATATATTGTTGACTTAGATCAGCAAACAATAGGTTTATTATTTTATGTTGTTGCAGTATCGTATATTTTTCCTTGGAGAATTGCCTGTTATATAAAGTTTAGGAAAGTTTGGCTGGAAAATAATAATCATGCTATATGAAAACCTCTCATTTGAGAAGTTTTTTTATTTTTACAGGTAAGCAAAACAAGTTGTTAAAGGGCAGGCTGTCATAGAATATGATACATATTATAATGAGGAAAAGTTGAGGGGATAAAAATGCGTACAATTTTACTTTTTCTAAACAACATGTTCATTAGCGAAATCGAGGACATTAGGCAAAAACATGATCCTTTATTTGGATTAATTCCACCGCATATTACAATTGTATTCCCATTTGAAAGTTCGATTTCAAATGATGAGCTGAAATTACATATTATAAATGTATCAAAACTGATACAGAATATAGAAATTGAATTTAAGAATCAAATTACAAGTGAAAGAGAATATTTGTTTTTACGAGTTGAAAAGGGGAAAGAACAAATAGAGGAACTACATAATATTCTATATACAGGACCTTTATTACAATTTTTGAAAGAAGACATTCCGTACATCCCGCATGTAACAGTCGGAAGAAAAGAAAGTGTCGAATTAGCTGCTGAAGTAGTGAAGGAGATTCCTAGTTTTCATGGGAAGTTAAATTGTGTAATTGATAGAATAAGCGTGGAGCGAATTGGAGAGAACGGGGAATCAATTATTGAATTTGAAGTACCATTTCTAAAAAGCTGACAAAAGTCAGCTTTTTATTTCGTAGCATGAAGTAATGCACCAATTGCACCGCTATTACCACCATCTTGTAAAAAGATTGGTGTTTTATTTTGATATTCGGTGTAGCTACTAATAATATGTTGAAGTTGTACGTTATTACATAAAGTCGAACCAATATAAATAATATGTTCAATGTTTTTTGTTTCAGCGAATTGAAGGCTTAATGCAGTAACGACTTCACCGACAAGTCCTTGTACAGTAGCTAGTATATCGGAGCTACTATTATTTGATTCTGTAATGGCTGCTTTTCCGAAGTTACTAGCAGTTAAGTTATTATCGATAGGGGAAAGAATACCACCATAAATATCTCCAACCGTAATATCTAGTTCTTTTCTAGAGCCTACTTTTGTTAGAGGGATTACATCTTCAAAATGATCTATATTTGTTAACAATTTTGAAAGTCCCATAATAGTACCACCGCCAACTCCGGTTCCACCAGCGCGAATATATTGTTCATTATAAACGTAATGGATAGAAGTACCTGTACCGATATTGGTTAAAATAAAATTGCGTATAGCATGTTTTTCTTCTTTTAATATGTATTGGACACCTGCAAGAGTAGCTTCAAATTCGTTTAGCTCTATTATTTTATATGAACCTGTAAGCAGATGCTGTAATAGTTTCGATTTACCACCCGTAATACATATTTGTTTTATGCCATTGTTGTTTTTAATCCAATCTATTATTTTATGTTGTTCATGCGAATAAAATTTTTCAAAAGTTAATAGCTTTTTTTCGTTAAAATAAGCTATTTTCGTTAATGTGCCTCCAGCATCGATACCGATAGTACGTTCCATTTCCCTGCTCCTAACTACGTAATATATTTTCTTATTTATTTAATTGGTTGAGAATAGATATTTCCAACTGATATAAGGAACACTTTAATCTGCTTGATATATTAATAGTTTTTCTATAGTTACAATAGGCTGGTCGTTTACAGTTGCAATACCTTTACCAAGAACAAAACCTCGGCGATTGCGCGTTAGTTCATAATGTAAATCAAGTTTATCACCGGGATATGCTTTTCCTTGGAATTCAACTCCATCTAAAGAGGAGAGGAATCCTAGTCCTTCAGAATCACTTGTATGTACAAATGCACTAAGCTGAGCAAGTGCTTCTACAATTAACATATGAGGCATATGTTTTTGATTATCATTTATAAACCATTCGTTATTTGTAATGAGTTTATATCCTGTAACGGATTCACCTTGTTTTACATTTGTTACTTTATCAGTCATTAAAAATGGATAACGATGGGGAAGAGTGTCTTTAATATGCATATGAAAGTACCTCCAATTAATAATACCCCTGCTAAATTTAAGCAGGGGAGTGGGAACTAATTTTTAACTAATTCATTTACTTTTTCAAGAGTGAAAATGCCGCTATTTCTAATGTTTTCAACAACTTGTTGCAACACTTCTTTATCTTGAACGAGTGCAATACGTACGAAGCCTTCTCCGTGAGGTCCAAATGCATGACCAGGTGTAACAACGACATTCGCACGATCCATTAATGCATAAGCGAAGTCTAGAGAAGTCCATCCTTGTGGAATTTCAGCCCAGACAAACATACTACCAGCTGGCTTATCGACATTCCAGCCAAATGTTCGGAATCCATCGACTAAAGTATCTCTCCGTTCTTGATAAATATCGCGGTTTTTCTCACAAAATACAGCGCCATTTCTTAGTGCTGCAGATGCCGCTTTTTGAATTGGTAAAAATACACCGTAGTCGGTATTAGATTTAAATTGAGTAAGTGCACGAACAATTTCTTCGTTTCCAATCATATATCCAATACGGCTACCTGCTAAACTATAACTTTTTGACAAAGAATTGATTTCTACGCCAACTTCTTTAGCACCATGTACAGAGAGGAAGCTAATTGGCTTATTACCATCGAAATAAAATTCAGCATAAGCAAAATCATGGACAACGATAATATTATGCTTTTTCGCGAATGCGATTACTTCTTTAAAGAAATCTTCATGGGCCATTGCTGGAACGGGATTCCCTGGGAAGTTTAAAATCATCATCTTCGCTTGATCGGCAATTTCTTCAGGGATGACTTCTAAGTCTGGTAAGAAATCATTCTCTTTCTTTAAAGGCATGTAGTAAGATGTTGCACCAGCCATTTGAATACCTGTTTCATAAGCTGTATATCCTGGATCAGGAACTAATATAATATCACCTGGATTTGCATAAACCATAGGTAAATGAACGAGCCCGTCTTGTGAACCCATTAATAATAAAACTTCTTTATCTGCATTTAATAAAACGTTATGAGTGTTGTTGTAATATTCAGTTACAGCTTCGTGAAATTCTTGAATACCTGATAATGTATACCCGTAGCTCTCTTTCTCACTCGCTGTATGTACCATTGTTTCTCTTACAAAATCAGCGGGCGGCATATCAGGATTTCCGATGCTCAAATCAATCATGTTATGACCTGCTGCAATTTTTTCTTTTTTATAGGCTCCTAATTCACTAAATATAGAAGATTGGAATGCTTTCATTCTAGTTGCTAACGTGTAAGTCATCAAAACCCCTCCTAAAACAGTGCTTTCATTCTGCGTTTTTAATTATTCTGAAAACACATGTTTATATTTTATCATTTTTTTATGAAAATTAAAACGATTGACAAATTTAGAGGAAGTATTAGCCTATTTTGAAAAGTATCGATGTAAATAGCGTAGACGTGTTAATTGAAATGTCTATTATAGGATTCATTTTATATAACTTAAGTTATTTTATAGTTTTTATTAAGTATTTGTGGAAGATTTCTAAAGTGAAATAACGCAGAAAATATTTTCTGCGTTTCCTCTGAAATATAATCATTTCTTTTTATACGTGCATAATTTTTCAGCTGTCAAAAAGTATACATTTAATGTACCGTCGGCAACTTTTAAAGTTTGCTCTGATGTAAATGAATTACCATAATCAATGTGATATACATTAGAATTTTTGACAAATGAGCCTTTATATAAATCGTCTTTATTCTTTTTGGTTTGCATTTCTACTAAATTTTGCACAATTTCCTCTTTATTTTCTTTTTTGACAACTGTTTCAAATTTATAATATACAGGGCATTCACCATTTTTATTGTCAACGACTTCCCAAGAACCGTATATATCGTTATTGCTGCATCCACTAAGTAGGATGATTAGTATAGGAATTGTAAGTAGAACCTTTTTCATTTTGTGCTCCTTTCTTTTAAATTTGAATAAACGTGCGAATACGATAGGGATATTATAATAAATAAAGTTTAAATTTTTTTAAAGAATTATTTAATTTCATATAAAAATTTAGGAGAAATTAAATAAGCATGAATCTAGTGTAAAGTCAGATTCATGCTAGTACCATAGCCTATGTTATATCTTTTTTGAGGATAAATAAAGAGGGAAGCAGAAGCACTATTCCATTTAATATATATACGCTTGCGATCATAAAGGCTAACGTACCTGCGCCAAATCCTGCTTTATCGAATATAGAAGCAAATGTTGCGATAGTCAAAAAGACAATGGGAGTCAGTAGTAAAAATATGAAACCTGCCACGATTCTTTTTTTAAAACTATGTCCAGATAAGGAAATGGCTAAAAAGTTTAGGATGCTAAACAGAGCAATTGCAAAGAGCAGGACAATAAATACTTCAATGCCATCAGACATTTTACCACTCCTTTTATAAAGAGTACTCTTTATAATCTATTCGAAATAAAAGGGGGATACTCCTTTAGGTAATTTCAATAAACGTAATAAATAGGCGTATTATAGAACAAAGAAGTATGGATTCAATATTATATCCATACTTCTTTGTTTATTTTATAAATTCGCAGATTGTGAATGCTGTTTTTCATAATGTTTCTGCTTAGAAAGGGAAATAGAAATAATCAATAATGAAACGACTCCGAAGATGAGAACCATATATTGTAACCCAATTGTATCTAAGAAGAACCCTGTGCCAAGTAAGACGATTTGGAACATAACCCTCTCAAACATATTACGGAATGAGAAGAGGCGACCGTGATAACTTTTTTCCACTTTCGTTTGGAAAATTGTCGACATAATAGGGAAGAAGCAGCCAACACTAAACCCAAACAAACCAAATGATGTAAGAGCCATCCATTTTATATCGCTAAAGAACAATGACAGGTGTGCAAAAGCAGTACAAATTGCGAAGAAATATAGTAATTTTTCGGGTTTGAAATGATCAGATAGACGTTTAATTACGAAGGCACCTAACATAAATGCGACACCTTCAATTGTATATATGAACCCTTTAATCGTAGGATCATGTTGCATTTCGCTAATGTTAATAACCATTAAATTAAACCCTGCTATAAATAATAGAGGGATGATACTTAATATAAGTGCTGTAAAAGCAATAGGAATTCCTTTTAAAATACGAAATACTTCCATAAAGCTATTGTCTTTTGCAGCTTGTTTACTTGGTGTTGTTGATTTCTTGTCTTCGAATTGTAGGAAGAACGTCGAGAGGAATAATAAGGCGTATGCTGCCATTGAAAAGGCGTACATATACTGTAAACTCATTACAACTAAAAGAATTCCACCTAGTGAAGTACCTGCAATACGAGCGATTGTACCAACATTCATATGTACACCGTTCATTTGTAATAACTCATTCTCACGTACGATGAGTGGAATTACAGATTGTAATGCAGGGAAATAAAATGCTGCTGAAATTTGAAGAGCAACCATAAATGCAATCATAAATGCGATACTTTCAAATTGAATAGCGAAAAACATGAAAATAACACTTAAAACTCGACCAAATCCAGCGTAAAGAAGAACTTTTTTCTTTTCATACTGATCGATGACACGACCGGCCATAGGGCCAACTAGAACACCGGCTAATAGTCCGATAAATAATATAACTGATTTCATGAAATCAGAAGGGACATATTTTTGCATAAACTCAAGGTTGCCAAGAATACCAAGCCATAATCCTAGACCTGCAATAAACTCCCCAATTAAAACAATCCAAACATTTTTATTACGCCACATAACATAAAACCTCTCCGTCTTTTAAAATGAAAAAACTCGTATATAAAACCTCCTTATTTATGTAGTATTTTTATACGAACTTTTTTAGAGTCAGAGTCTATATTACGTGTTTCATAATTGGATTTCAATCTTTTTGATTTGTAAAAAATTTGATGTATTAATTGATGAAATAAATGAAGCAAAACGTAAAAAATTCATGATTAAAGCTAATAGAAAGTAAGGATAAATATAAAAAAGCAAGAACGTATAACTACGTCTTGCTTTTCCAAAGTACAAAATTAAACATTAATTTCAATTAGCAATATTTACGCTCTTGTCCAATAGCTAAAGCGCTAAAAGATAGAGGACCAGCAACTTCTGCACTTGCACTACTAATAAGGTTTTCTACAGTTAATGAATATTCGTGTGTTCCACTGCTAATGTTTTGGTCTGTAGCTTGGAATGTTTGTACGTAAAATTGTTCAGAATTTGTTGATTCAATACCTACTTGTGTATTGAAAATTTCAATGTTATCAAGGAAAATTCGGAATAAAACTTGTGAAATCTCAGTTATACCTTCTACACCAACTGTAGCTATTAATTCTACTCGATTATTACGTGAATCTCTACTTGAAATTCTCAATTTCAAATTTGCTAGAATTACTTTGTTTGGAGAAGAGGGGATTGCAAAAGTTGTTGCATCAGTTTTACTTATAGGTTGAGTAGCTTAATAATCAATGATATGAGTCATATTCACAACCTCTTCATATACTGAAATACGGAAATAGGGATGAATTATCTTGGACAAATACTAGAATATTATAATAGAGTCCACAACAATTGTTGAAAAGAAGCAATTTACATAAAAGCATCAAGAATATATCATAATAAGATGATATTTTTCTTAATGCTTTTTGTAATTAAGCAGAATATTCTTCTTTACGTACTTCAAAAAATTCATTACGTCGTAAGTAATTATAAATTCTCTCAGAAACCTCTTCTTCTTCAGACACTAAGAAACGATGGTCAAAAGCGTAGAAAGATTGACCTTTAATTAATTTTACATAATATATATTAAACGCCTCCTGACACTAGATTATTACTTTCTTCATATTATGATGGCCTATATGTCTGCTAAAAATACTTGGAGTTTCAAAGGAAGTAAGTAAAGGGATGAAAGAGCTTACAATTTTGTAAGGTTTATGTCACCTTTTTCGATAGTTTACATTCACCAATTTCTTCTATACTACAAATAAGTTGCATAAAATAAGGGGGTAAAAAGATGGATGAAGTAATTGGAGAAGTTGTAGCAGGTATTTGTGAATTTGTAGTAGAAGTAACAGCGGATGCTATAGGAAGTTTAGTTTCCGGAAATGATGAGGAAAAAGAAACATTATAATAATTTGTAAAAGTATAAAGTTGATCAAATTGTAAAGGTTGATTTCTAAAGGGAAGTCAGCTTTTTATTTTTTACATTATATTAACTTAATTTGAATATTCATTTGTTATTATATTGAAGAAACCTATATAAGGAGGTGAATAAACAAATATGTCGAATTCGGGGGCTGATTTATCTGTTTCTCGTTTGATTGTGGCAAATGTAGAGGAAAAGGAATATCATTTTATTGTTCGTGAACATCCGATTGTAGGGAAAGTTATATCGCTATTTGAAAATGGTAAAGAATATGGTTTACTAGATAAACAAATCGCTAATAAAGATAAATTTATTACATCGGAGCTTACTAAATTAGATTATTTTAACTTAGATGTTTTATATCATACACCTGGGTGGATATGGATTGGTATGGATCAATTTGGTTTACATGCTCGTGAGGCTACTTATAACGAAGTAGATGTTATTATGAAGTTGAAAGAGGATTTATATTATATAGATATATACGAAGAAATAAAAATGTAGTAAATATTTAGTCAGGTTAGGGGACAAGTTCCCGTAGCCTTTTTTGTTTAATGGTAAAACGTAAAATTATATTATTTTGATTATAGGTAAACTTGATAAGAAGTGAGATGAAAAGAGGATTTGAAAATACATGAAGAGAATTGTAATAATTATATGAATCGTATATGTAAATAACAATAGAAAGAAGATGATAAAATGAGTAAGGAAGAGCTTGTGAAAAAACAGTTTGGCAGTAATGCAGATAAGTATGTGAATAGTAAAATACATGCTAAAGGACAGGACTTACAATATGTAGTTCAACAAGTTGCGTCTCGCCATAATAATCGTCTTCTTGATGTTGCTACTGGTGGCGGACATGTTGCGAATATGTTAGCACCTATGTTTGAAGAAGTAGTTGCACTTGATTTAACAGAACAGATGTTAGAAGAAGCAAAAGGTTTTATAAAGCAGAATGGTCATGGAAATGTGTCTTTTGTAGTAGGAAACGCAGAGGATTTACCATTTGCAGACCATTTTTTTGATACAATTACATGCCGGATTGCAGCCCATCATTTTACGAATCCGGCTCAATTTATTTTTGAAGTAAATCGTACGTTGGAGAATAATGGATTATTCATCTTAATAGATAATGTTTCGCCAGAAAATAATGAATATGATACATTTTATAATTTTATAGAAAAAAGCGGGACCCAAGTCATGAACGAGCTCTAAAAAAGACAGAATGGCTTACTTTATTAGAAAAAAACGGTTTGCAAATGCAGTCATGTCTTACTTTTGATAAGAAGTTTGATTTTGACTGGTGGTGTAATATGATGAATGTCCCTGTACAAAAGCGTGAAAAATTAACAGAATGTATGATGAAAGCGCCAAACGAAATGAAGGGATATTTTAATATTCAATTTAAAAATAATAAAGTAGATTCATTCTATACTGAAATGGCTATGTTTATATGTAAAAAAAGTACAACATTAAAAAGATAAATGTGTTGCAGTCTTTCTGAAGTACGATATACTTAGTACAGAGAAACTGAGAATTGAGGAATAGTTATAATGATTCGTGTACGCATTGAAGGTACTGAGGAAGAAATGCTTGAATTTATGGGGAAAATGCCGGACATTCCTGGATTTGAAAAGACACATATGAGAGAGCCGAGAAAAGGAAATAACCCGAAATACGATTCGAGTAAAAATGTACTAGCATATTTGTCTTATAAAAAGATTGAAGTCGCCAATAAATAGGCGGCTTTTTTAGTTTGCGCTGTTTCACCGCCTTGTCTTTTTCACATAATAATAATAGTAGATTATGCTGAAGAGGGGTGAGAATAGTTAATAAGAAAATCATCTTTTTTGGAGACTTTGGTATTGATGACGCCGTAGCGTTAATTTATGCAAATAAAACATGTAAATTAGATATTCTAGGTATTGTTGCAGAGTACGGGAATGTATCACGAGAAATCGTTACGGAAAATGTATATTTTTTAGAAAGGTACTATGCTACACATGTAAAAATTATTGAAGGTGCGAGTAGGCCGATGACAGCTGAAGAACCTTTGTTTTTCCCTGAAATCCATGGGGATCACGGTTTAGGTCCTATTAATCCACCTGAGATGAGAATTTGTAAACGAGAAAATTTTTGTGAATTAATCAAATTAATCGAACCTTGTCCAGAAGATATTATAATTGTGGCGACAGGAAGACTAACGACGCTTGCTACGTTATTTTTATTGTATCCCAATATAATGGATCGTATTTGTTCGTATTATATAATGGGCGGTGCTTTCCTATTTCCAGGTAATGTTACACCAGTATCTGAAGCGAATTTTTATGGTGATCCAATTGCAGCAAATATTGTTATGAAATATGCGAAAAACGCTAGTATATACCCGTTAAATGTAACACAGGGCGCGCTTATTACGCCTGAAATGGCCAATATAATAGATAAACAAGGAACTGGACAGGCGAAACTCATTAAACCAATGATTGATTTTTATTATGAGAACTTCTATAAAAAAGAATATCCGGGTATTGGTGGAAGCCCTATACACGATTTACTACCGTTTGTCTCGTTTATAAATGATAGTATTTTTGAATATAAAAAATCGGCAGTGTGGATTAGTACGACAAATGATGTGACTAGGGGCCAAAGTGTAGCTGACTTTAGAAAAATAGCTGAACCAACAAGGTTTGATGGTCGGCCGATTCAAAGAATTGCTGTTGGTTTTAACTATCCTGCTTTTAAAGAAGAGTTTATGCGAACAATATTGAAGCCAGATTGTCCTTAATGTGTTAATAATAAGTCGGATAAATCGTTAGTCCGAAAAATGGTTTATCAGTCTGTATTATTCTCAAAAGTCTTATAGTTGAGCAGCATGAATAACTTATGAAAAATGTCACATAACTAATGGTAAGCAATTGTTTCTAATTATATTTTGATTGGTTAAATATAAAGGAGGTTATTATATGATTTGGTCTTTAATCGTTGGTGGTTTATTAGGATGGTTTGCAAGCTTAATTACTGGAAGGGATGTACCAGGTGGTGTAATTGGTAATATTATTGCTGGTATTATCGGTTCTTGGATTGGTACGAAATTACTTGGTAGTTTCGGTCCTGTAATAGGCGGATTTGCAATCATTCCTGCTTTAATTGGTGCGGTTATTTTGATTTTCATTGTGAGTTTTTTACTACGAGCAATGCGGAAATGAATGTAGCAGGACTGTTTACATTTGTAAGCAGTCCTTTTTATATGTTATGCTAGTATTATACAATCAGGAGGTGTCAGCATTGAAATCATTTACAGTAAATTTCCATCAAGAAGATAATGCAAAAGCGACAACAGTACATAAATTAAGTGAAGAGGACTTCAATAAAGCAACTGAAAAAGGTACTCGTCATTTATTTGATTTAGATACAAACGTTGGCTTCTTCGTATTCTTTGATGCAGAAGATGCAGAAGGAAATGATCAATACTTAATGTTACAATATGAAGGGGATCATGAAGAACCAACTGCGTGCTACGGATTTGATTTAAAACTATATTATCAATTTTTAGCGCTATACTTAAACGATCTTGAATTCCAAGGCGAAACAGATGAGGAAGAGGAAGAATACGGTCCAATTCATCATTTAGCGCACTTACTTTATCATATTGTTGAAGATGGTAAATCAATCGAAGTATAATATACATATTTGAAGCTGTCCTTTTGGGGCAGCTTTTTTATATGACATTGAATTGGTGTATTATTAGTTGAACCAATAAGGCTTTTACGGGCAGCCCTGCCCATCTAACTTCTTTGTTTCCGCTGAATTTTGAGGTGGAGATTTTACTGCCCGGCAAATAGCAGGATAAATTCATAATAGAAATTTATTTATTACTTTCATGTTAGCATCGTAAAACACCTGTTATAATGATTGTAATTAAATTCATGGAGGCTAATTCTATGCTTGTAGATGTAAAAGCTTTTATTAAAGCTGCAGGTTTAACATGTATTTCATCATTAAGTGGAGATAACACGTTTGTTTATAATTTTGAAACTGTAAAAAACACTATCGCTACACTTTTTAAGAAGCTAAGATTTACCATTTAATTTCATTTCAACCAGTAGGAAAAGAGTAATCACTTCCTACTGGTTTTTTTTCTGTTTGAAGGAGCTGTTGTGACAACATGTTTTAAGTGATAGATAGAGGATATTGTCATTGAGAAGAGAAGGGTTAAATAAGGAGATGAAAATGGTTTCGTTTATCAGGAGGTAGTTACTTCGGATATAACAGACTTGGTTACTTTTTAGAAACAGCTTTTGTAATATATTTTGTACAAGCTTTTTGAGAGAGTGAAGTACTGACTTTTTTGAACAAACATAATTTGAAAAGTAGTGTAATGGGTTGGTTAACGAAATAAATAAGATGCAATAGGGGGTAAAAATGATGAAAATATATTTAAAAATAGTTATGTTATTTTTGGTGTTTACATGTATGTTTGCGCTAGCCGCATGTAAAGAGACAGACGAAAAAAACGAAACAAATCCAACCTTGGAAAATAATAAAAATAAACAAAGTAATTCTTCAGAAGAACAGAAAAATCTTGAAACAAAACCAAGTAATGAAAAAACAACAAAACCATCAACTGAGCCAGATTCGAAAAATAGAACATTTAATCAAAAATCAATTAACCACATTAAAGATTTGTTTGAATTAGCAAAAGAAGGAAAAGTACCTAATGTACCATTTGGAGCCCATACAGGGGATATTGAAGAAATAGAAAAAGCATGGGGGAAAGCGAATAAAACCGAACAAGCAGGGAACGGAATGTACGCAACTTTTACAAATAAAAATGTTGTTTTTGGATTTAATAAAGGGTCACAAGTTTTTGATGTACGCTCATATCATGCAGAACTAAAATCGATTACATTACAAGAAATTGAAAAAGCGTTAGGAAAACCATCTTCAGTTAAAGGGAATGGTGGAGACAAAATATATGTATACAAAGTAAATAACCAGTATGAGTTAAAATTTGTCATTCCAAAATCGACTGGTAATGTAGATCATATTTCCGTGTTTTCACCAGAGGATAGTATTAATAAAATGGCAGGATAAGAAATTAAGTGATTTCAAAAACACCTCGCTCTTTAAGTGAGGTGTTTTAGTTGTAAACAAGGAACGTCTCATTTCATATGCGAAATACTTCACTTTTGTTTTTTAGCATGCATCCAATAAGAAATGTTGATCTACTGAAAAAGTAGTAACTTATAAATTATGTGTAGGCTGGTTTGCGATTTTTTTTCGTTCCAAATTTTGAACAAATAACGCTTGTACAATACCTCCAACTAATAAGAAACTAGCGCAAATATAAAACAGCATACTTCCATTTAACTTACTTAATAAAACTGCACCAATAACTGGTCCACACGTTCGAGATATATCCCAGTGTATACCGTAAATTGAAAAATATAAACCACGTTTATCATGAGGTGCAATTTCTGAAACGAATCGTAATAAATGGTTTAGAGCAATACTTTCTCCAATGACTAAAAAGAGTAAGGTGAAGAATAACGACAATATCGTCGTTGAATAACTAAAGCCAACTGCAGCTATTGTATAGCAGGCGTAAGAAATAAGGATGATTTTCGCCATAGAAAATCGTTCAGACCATTTTACGAGGAAGATTTGTAGAATGATTTCCAAAATGGCTTTACATGTTGAAATAAATGCGAGTATGAATACGAGATTAAGAAATACATGTTCTGCGAAAATACGATAATTCGTCTCAGTTTGTGCATAAAAAAAGCTAATAGGAAGTGTAGAAACCATAAGACCGAATATGGCGTAATGTTTAAAAATAAATTGCTTTGGTGAACTTGCCTCAACTGTTTGTTTTGACATACTTATTGGTGGAACGGTTTCTGGGAGCTGGGTCCAAACAACAACGGCATATATCGTAAGGGTTACACTTTGCACGATAAATAAATATTCTGGGTGAGTATTATAAAAACTTGCACCGATTAAAGGGCCGACTACGGATCCAATTGCTCCCATCGTTTGTAGGAGAGCAAAAATTTCTGCTTGCTGCTCTTTTTTTGTTAAATCAGCAATTTGTGCACGTTGAGCCGGAATATATAAGGAACGGCCAATGCCATTAATGACATATAACAGTGCAAATATAAAAACGGATTGAGCGAAAACGAAACTACCGATTGCAACACTTTGTAGCAATAAGCCGAGTAACATAATCTTTTTCCGGCCATATTTATCAGTAATTCCTCCAGCAATAAGTGTAAATAAAATGTCTGAAAGTGGCTGTAATCCGAAAATCAGCATAGTTATTATTACATTGCCGTTTAACATTTTATTGACGTAAATAATCATAATGATAGCTAACATAGATTCAGTCGTTCTGGTTAATAATTCACCACACAGTCTAATAAAAATAGGTTTATTGTAACGAAGTAAGAGATAATTCAATATTAATTCCTCCTTTCTATATTGAAATGATAAGATGAAAGAAGAATTGGAAAAAGTGTAGAAACAATAGGGAGTATTTTTCACCTTTTAGGGGGATTATGATGTTTATTTTAGATCAATACATTGAACTATGGAGTGCTTATGGAAAAGGGGAAAAAGAGGGAGAACAATTGGAAGTAACAGTGCAAAATATATCTGAAACATTATTTTGTACAGAGCGTAATAGTAAATTAATTATAAAAAAATTAGATGAGTTAAATTGGATCAAGTGGTTTCCAGGTCGCGGCAGAGGAAATCGTTCTAAGTTAATATTTCAAAAGGACCCGATATCTTTAATTTTAGATAGAGGAAAAGAAATAACGAAAAAAGGGGATGTGAAAAGCGGGAGCATATTTGTGGAACGCTATAGCTCACATTTTCCATTAGTAAAGGAAGAATATCACTCCTGGGTGGATTCAATATTTGGTCATAAGATTGAAATGACATCTGAAGGGAGAAGAGATGTACTCCGGTTGCAAGTACAAATGAATTTAGATATCACATTAGATCCTGTATACGCTACAATGCGTTCAGAATGCCATATGGTAAAACATATATTCGATACACTCGTGTATGTAGACGGTAATACAAACATTATAGAGCCAAGACTTGCATTTCACTGGGAATATAATGATGCTGAAAAAATATGGACGTTTTATTTACGAAAAGGAGTTCACTTTCATAATGGAAAACAACTTACTGCACATGATGTTATATACTCATTGAATCGATTTATGAAGCTGGAAAATAATGCACACGCATGGATGTTACAACACGTTGAAAGTATTCGTTCAGTGGATGACTACGTTGTCGAAATTCAATTACATACGGAAAATCGAATGTTTTTACATATGCTAAGTGCAGAACAGTGTTCTATCGTGAATAAAGATGAAGCAGGAGAGCTAATTGGAACAGGGCCTTTTCAATTATATAAAAGTAATGAAAATTTGTTCATTTTAGAAGGTCATCCTTTATATTTTCGTGAAAGACCTTTTTTAGATCGTGTTGAGTTGTGGAATGTAGAACAAGATGTAAGTACATACGATGTTTTAGTAAAGGCGCAGTATAAAGATAAAGAAAAACATAATAAAGAATTGTCTCGGCTTGAGTCGAACGTGACATATATAACATGTAATCATACGAAAGAAGGACCAATGCAAGATGAGTTATTTCGGAAAGCATTATATAAAATCATTCATGGTTATACAATCGTTCAAGAACTCGGCGGAGAACGTGGAGAAGTGGCACAGAAACTAATATTAGCAGGTGAAAGCATTGTAGAGATTGAGGAAGATGTAGAAAGTTTAATTAAAAGGAGTACTTATCATAATGAAGTGCTACAACTCTACACATTTACAGGACGAGATCATGTTGAAGATGCACAATGGATACAAAAAGAGTGTGTGAAGTACGGGATTCGTGTAGAAAATAATTTTCTTGACATAGAAGAGCTATTGGAAGTAAGTACGATACAAAAGGCCGATATGATGCATGATAGTGCCACAATAAGTGAACGAATAGAAGATAGTCTATTATATATGTTTCTTACAAAAAATAGTTTTATTCATGGACAAAGCAGCATGGACTTTCATGAAAAGTTGTCTCCTTATTTTAAACAAGAAGAATTAGAGAAAAGAGTTACACTGTTACGCGATATTGAGGATACTTTGTTACGTCAAATTCATATTAT
Organism: Bacillus sp. CH_48; assembly: GCF_038008465.1. Lineage (NCBI taxonomy): Bacteria > Bacillati > Bacillota > Bacilli > Caryophanales > Bacillaceae > Bacillus > Bacillus sp. CH_48. The sequence continues at coordinate 4,072,013 of NZ_JBBOZF010000001.1, forward strand.
TCCTTTATATCGTAATAAACAAGAGGTAAGTACACATGAAAAAGTCCAAAATATAATGATTAATTCACAAGGTTGGATTGATTTTTATAATATTTGGTTTAAATCTTGATATATAAGGGCTTTTGCGCATTTTCATAAGATGTGTAAGAGCCTTTTTTGTATGTGGGAATAGGTTTGTTTTACACATTGTTACCCTACTTGTGATAAAAGTCTATTTACAGCGTAACAGTGTTATGTTACATTTTTATCAGGAAGGGGTGTTATACAGTTGAGTACAGATTTAATTTCAAAAAAAGATTTATTAGAACTAACTGGTATTTCATACGGACAGTTATATAGGTGGAAGAGAAAAAATTTAATACCGGAAGATTGGTTTATACGAAAGTCAACATTCACGGGTCAAGAGACATTTTTTCCGAAAGAAAAGATATTAGAGCGCATCGATAAGATCCAAACGATGAAAGAGGATTTATCACTTGATGAACTAGCGAATATGTTTTCACCGAGTGTGAGAGAAATTCTTTTAACAAAGGAAGACATTTTACGTAAGGAGATTGCATCAGAACCAGTTTTACAATTTTTCATAGAACAAACGAATAAAACAGCAGAGTTTCAATTTGTAGATATTCTTTATGTGTACATGTTAGAAGAATTACTACAATCGGGAGAGATTAGTTTAGAAGAAGGAAAAATGGTCTTGCAAGTTTTACGTGAAAATTATGAAGCAATTAAACATAAAACTTGTGATTTAATCGTTGTCCGAAAATTAGGGATTTCTACATGTTTATTAGTTTCAAACGTGGACGATTTAATTTTTGAAAAAGGCACTAAAATCGTTTTACGCGAAGCGATTATGAAATATACCGAAGCATTAAAAACTAAATTGTTGTAGTGGAGGAGAAAGTATGCGTACAGATAATTTGATTATAAATGGTTACGGTTCATCCAATGGCGGCGAGTTTCATAAAGTACAATTAAACGGAAAAGGAACTGTGAATGGAAATGTTGAATGTGAGCAATTTGAATGTAACGGTTACGGTGCAGTTACTGGCGATTTGAAAAGTAGCAGTGCACGAATTAGCGGATCTGGTAAAGTCGATGGCACAGTTCATGCTGAAACGATGCGAATTGATGGGAAAGCAACAATTACGCAAGATGTAAAGGCAAACAGTTTGAAAATTGCAGGAAAAGGTACGATAGGTGGAAATGTCACTGGTGAAGAATTTAAGGTCAATGGTCAAGCTACAATTGACGGTAATTGTGAAGTGGATACTTTTTCTTCAGAAGGACAATTTACAATTGGCGGATTATTAAGCGCTGATGAAATAAATATTAATATTCACGGTACATGTCGAGCGAAAGAAATTGGTGGTCAAACGATTAAAGTAAAGCATAGACTAAGTACTTTTAGTAGGCTGTTTAAATCAGTATTTGGTATGCAATTAGAGGCTGAACTATTAGAAGGTGACAATATCGATATTGATTATGCTCACATAAGAACGGTAAGAGGAAATAATGTTACGGTAGGACCGAACTGTGAGATTGAACTAATCGAATATACGGGTGTTCTTACTGTTGATAAAAGCGCAAATGTAAAAGAAATTAAGCAGATTTAATGGAAGGGAGAAAATGATATGGAACATCAACACAGTCTTACTGTTAATGGTTCTGGTAGTTCAGCGGGCGGAGATTATAATAAAGTAAAGATTCGCGGTGAAGGAACGATTTCTAATGATATGAGCTGTAATGAATTTAAAACGTACGGCACGAGTGAAGTGTGCGGTAATATGAAAGTGAAAAGTTATGTCGTGTATGGAGATAGTGAAGTACAAGGAAATGTAGATGCGGAATCTGTAAAAGTATACGGAAATACACAAATGCATAGTGATGCTCATATTGAAAAAATAAAAGTAAGAGGTATGATAGAAGTTAAGGGGAAATTAACTGGTGATTTCGTAGATGTGAAAGGCGCTTTAAATGTAAAAGGAGATATTGAAGTTGAAGAACTATCACTAACTGGTGGCCTTGAAAGTGATGGATTACTTAATGCTGAAAATATTGAAATTTCACTTCGTTATGAAGGTAGCAAAGTAAGAGAAATTGGTGGTCAGAAGATTACCGTTCGTAAAAAAGTGAGATTTATTCCATTTACCAATCATGCTGGAAGCCTCCAAACATCTATCATTGAAGGAGATGATATCTATTTAGAACATACGATTGCTGAAGTTGTAAGAGGAAACAACGTTACAATTGGTCCTGGATGTGAAATTAGTATTGTAGAATATCATACTAGTTTTAACCAAAAAAGTAATGCAGTCGTAAAAGAACATAAACAAATATAAGTAGTATGAGGGAGAGCAAGGTTATGGTTGAGAAGAATAATAAGCTCGGCTTTGTTGTAGCGGGCTTATTGCTAGGTATTTTAATGGCATCAATGGATAATACCATTGTCGTTACAGCGATGGGAACAATCGTTGGTGATTTAGGAGGCCTTGAAAACTTTGTATGGGTCGTTTCTGCCTATATGGTCGCAGAAATGGCAGGTATGCCGATATTCGGAAAACTATCAGATATGTATGGTAGAAAGAGGTTCTTTATTTTCGGTTTAATCGTCTTTATGATTGGTTCGGCACTTTGTGGTACTGCTGAAAATATTACACAGTTAGGGATTTATCGTGCCATTCAAGGTATTGGCGGCGGGGCATTAGTGCCGATCGCGTTTACTATCGTTTTTGATATTTTCCCTCCTGAAAAGCGTGGGAAAATGGGTGGTTTATTCGGAGCAGTATTTGGTTTATCAAGTATTTTTGGTCCGTTGCTTGGTGCGTATATTACAGATTACATAAGCTGGCACTGGGTATTTTATATTAACTTACCGCTTGGCGTTTTAGCACTTATTTTTATTACATTCTTTTATAAAGAGTCAAGAGTTCATAGAAAGCAAAAAATTGATTGGTTTGGCGCAATTACTTTAGTTGGAGCAGTAGTTTCTTTAATGTTTGCGCTTGAACTTGGCGGACAAAAGTATGATTGGGATTCTAACTTTATTTTAAGTTTATTTGGTGGATTCGCTATTTTAATTATTGCATTCATTTTTATTGAACGTAAAGTAGAAGAACCGATCATTTCATTTGAGATGTTTAAACAACGTTTGTTCGGAATGAGTACAATTATTGCTTTATGTTACGGAGCTGCGTTTATGTCAGCAACTGTATACATTCCATTATTCATTCAAGGTGTATACGGTGGCACTGCAACAAACTCGGGATTATTACTTTTACCAATGATGTTAGGCTCAGTCGTAACAGCGCAGTTAGGTGGGTTTTTAACGACAAAGCTTAGCTACCGAAACATTATGATCATTTCTGCGGTTATTATGCTAATTGGACTATTTTTATTAAGCACATTAACGCCAGAAACAAGTCGTGTATTATTAACAGTGTATATGATTATTATCGGATTTGGAGTCGGCTTCTCATTCTCTGTACTAAGTATGGCAGCTATTCACAACTTCGGTATGGAACAGCGCGGATCTGCGACTTCGACGAGTAATTTCATTCGTTCATTAGGTATGACACTTGGTATTACAATCTTCGGAATGATCCAAAGAACAGGTTTCCAAGATCAATTAGAAGAAGCATTTAAAGGCATGAGCGGGGGAATGAATACAAACACATTAGGGGATTCAAGAGCCATTTTATCAGAATCGGCAAGATCTCAAATCCCTCCGCAAATATTAGATAAGATTATTGATGCTCTTTCTAGTTCAATTGTTCAAACATTCATGTGGGCATTGGTACCAGCTGGATTAGCATTCATATTCATTTTCTTTATGGGAAATGAGCGCATGGTAATTAAGAAAGAACAAACAAATAAAAAAAGTGAAACATCAAAAGCGTAATGAAAAAGCTCCTTTCCAATTGGAAAGGAGCTTTTTCGTATGTATGGTGTTAGATTAGCCTTCAATAATTTCGTATTCTTCGTCTGCAAGTAATAAAATTTGTGTTTTCTTACCTTTGTTTTGAACTTCAATTACATCGTATGCACCTAAGTCTCTTACTTTGCTTTGAGAAGCGTTAACCATAACTTCCATAGAATCGATTAAGATATCTTCTTCAATGTATGATTCAGGCAATGCCATATCTTCAGTTTCTAATACACATGCATATAGATTTTGTAAGTTTTCAGCAGTTGGGTTTTGTTCCTCAACATCAATGATGTTTTTTACTGCTTCCATATTTTCTTCTTTTACTTGGTATACTTTAATTTTAGCCATTGTTTTAATCTCCTTTATAACGTAATCGTAGAGGCTACACTTCATTATAACGTTTTTTTCATGAAAGATGAAATTGTTATATGTATTTATAGTAAAAATTATGTGTTATTACTCATTATTGGTGTAATTCCCGTACTAATATTATGAATAGGTAACGATATTCCTACGTTAAAGTTATATTGTCCAAGCTTTTTTGTTTTCCTTTCATATATATGTATTAGCTATTCTATATAGAGAAGGGATGGAGTGTAAGTGGATTGTGAGCCGAAACGTGATTGTGGATGTTGCCAAAATAGTATATGTGAATTTTTACAAAGTCTAGAACCGTATACTAAAGTTGAAAGTATTGTAATAGTAGGAAACGAAATCGTTGTATCTTATTTTCTTTCATTTAATGCGATGAAAGGGATTGTATCATTCGTACAAGAAGACAGTGAGGTTATTTTTGTAGATTGCTCAAAAATTGATGCAATCCGAATAGGAAAAGTTTGTAGTTGCAAATCGAAAGTTAAATATATTGAAGAGGACTTTAGCTTGCTAGGAAATGTGTGCCCGCAATGTTTAACAGAGGGGAGTACAATCTTTTTTGATTTTCATAATCCAGAATTAAATTTATGTTTACAAGCGAAAACAATTGATGCACCTATATGTACTGAATTTACAGATGAACTTGGGAATGTAGTAAAGCAAGTTGCAATTGTAGGTGAAGCGATTGTTTCTAAGGATTTTGTTCAAGTACCTGAACTGTTAGATTTTCGATTAGTTTTATCGGATACTGCTGCGAACCCTTTGAAGTTTGGAATGCTGTTCATTAATTTTCCTGATATTACATTCGTTATTCTTTTCGCATCTAGTGGATACTTAAACATTTCAAATTGTTTAAAGGTAGAGAGTGGAACTAGTAATATCGAAATAGAAGAGCTGAAAAAAATGATAAAGGATGACGTTAACACGTACAAGTCAGTTGTTAAATTGACTAAAGTATATAAAAATGGTGAAATGGAATCTTTTATTTCTAAGAAGGAGTTATAACGCATTTTTTGATAAATCCTCATACATTATGTTGAGGGTTTATACATACACGATGTATATTCTAAAGTTTAAAAAGTGAGATACTCTTTTTTTATTAGATGTTATAATAATTTTATATTTGTGAATGATTTATAATTATATAAAAATTTAGTTTAATAGGTGTTTTCTTATATGGTAAATGGTTGATTGAAAAATTATATAAGTTTATTCTAAAAGATTTAGAATAAGATTGATTTTATAGAAGGCGGGAATGTAAATGATACATGAAGCGAATATACATACAAGAAAAAAACTAGTTTCTATGTTTGATGATTTCAATAACGTTATTTTACTTTCTTATTTACAAGGGCATATGGGGACTGCTTGGGTAAATGATCTTGAAAATCCAACAGTAGCACAAGTTACGGTAGGAATTTTCACATTTTACGCTGGAGACCCAAATGTGCAAGAAACAGAAGAGTTATTACGTAATATTCCTGAAAGAATTTTAGTTATCGTAAATAGTGAAGAGTGGAAACAACGCTTAGAAACATTCCATGAAAGAAAAATAGATAAGTTTTTACGCTATAAGTTCAAACGAAATTCAGAAGGTTTTAATCGTTCAAAATTACAGTCTTTTATATCAATACTTCCAAAAGGATATGAGTTAAAAAGAATAGATGAGCATATCGCAAATAGCCCTACATTACATAAAATCTCTGAAGATTTTATAAGTCAATTTCAGTCGGTAGAAGATTATATAAACCGTGGTATAGGTTATAGCATTTTATATAACGGAGAAGTTGTATGTGGTGCATCCTCGTATAGTATTTATAATGATGGAATTGAAATTGAAGTTGCGACTGATCACAATCATAGAAGAAAAGGTTTGGCAACTGTAGTTAGTGCAGCTCTTATATTGGATTGCTTAGAAAATGGAAAGTATCCAAACTGGGACGCAGCGAATACTACATCTGCTAACCTAGCAGAAAAGTTAGGATATGTTTTTGATAAAGCGTATGATACTTATTTTGTGGATAATAGATGAGTGAAGGAATTACATACTAAAAAATAAATACGCCCTAGTACGTAAGTCTAGGGCGCATTTATTAGTTGGTAAATATCTTCATAACAATCTTATCACATTTTATCTTTTGAATGTTTGGAATTAAAGATATTTATGTGACTTTTTGAAAAAATAAAAGAGCAGCTAGCAAAAGCTAACTGCTCCTCTCCAAGGGAGAATGGAGAAATACAATCATGTTACCTATAGTATTGACGGAACATTGAGTTTTAATCAGCCATTTATAAAAGGAGAGATAAAATATCTTTGATTAATCCTTAGGCTCCGATTAGGAGTACTGATAGAAAAACGATTGAGAATATACTTTTTATTATATTTACAATTTAAATAGTAGAACGTGTTTATCGTAGTTCTCCAAACACCAATTATATTTTTTTAGAATAATTGGATGGACTGCTTCTTTCGTAGTATCGACTTCAGTATAGCCATATTTCTTATAAAAGTTTTCTAATTCCTCAAAAGGAAGACAATATACATCTTGTATTTGTGATTTTTTTACAGTTTCTACTAAAAATGAAACAAGCTCACCAGCTAATTGTAGCCCTCTAAATTTAGGGAGAATAAAAATCCCGCCCATTTCTATAGTATCTGCATCTATTTGGACTAATCGTCCAACACCTGCATACTCGTTGTTATATGTAATAATTGCAACTTTATCTCTCTTTAAATCACTTCGTACAAATCCTATTGATTCATATTGACTATTAATCCATTTTAAATCGTTAGATGTAGCTAGTTGAATACTCATATACATCCTCCTTCCGAATACTAGCGCTCTCTTCATTATATAGAACATAAGATACTATATCAAAGGAACCTTGAGATAGCACATTTGTTTAAGTTATTAATTAAAAGTGTGGGGTTGCTGGCATTGAAATGTAGGCTTCACCAAATATAGGATAATAATGTTGTGAATTTAGTGTTACATAGTCAAAATAAAAATTAGTTCATACGTTCGGTAACGCAATATTGTTTAAGTGTATAGGGATCATAGCGTTATTTTAATTAGTAGTTACTGTATTAATTGAATCTCTTAAGGAAATGTGATAATCGCCAGCCTAGTTGATGCAAATTGTATTAGAGTTTAGTAAAAAAATCCTCCTGAAAAAGGGGGGATTAAATATAAGAGCACTTCGAAAAGTGCCCTTCAGTAACGACTACTCATTCTAAAAATATCATATGAAGTTAAGTGTATTTAAGTATGGGTCTTTTATATAAATGTGAAATAAAAGATGGTTGTCTTCTTGTTAGAAGGCTATTTTTTGTTATTACAAAAAAAAATTAGAAGTAAAATATAAATTCAAGTTACTTGTCCAAACAAATTATTAAAAAATACATAAAATGCTAGTAGTTAGCCAATATTTTAATATTGCTAATTTTTTAGTTTAAAAGGGGTGATTTTATGTGTGATTGTGAAGTTTGTAGACGAAAGAAAAACCGGGATCCATTAAATCGGGATTCTGAACGAAAAAAAGTGGATTCTGAGCCAATAAAAAAGGATTGTGAACCAAAAAAACAGGTTTCTGAGCCAATAAATCAGGATTCCGAATCAGTAAATTCTTATTCATATAGTAAAAATGCAAATTTTTTAGAAGAAGCTATACAAACAGATGAAATCGATCAAGTTTCTGAGGAATATATTGAAATAGTAGATTCAGCAGATGTACAAGTTACTACTACAGATACAAAAGCTGCGCTATCTATCCAAGCGGCATTACAAGCAGCTATCGTAGTTGTAGTAAGTATTTCTATAGCAGATAGTGAAAAGGCAGATAAAATAACACAAGAATTATTTCAAAAATCATCTATTAAACAAATTAATAGACAAAAAACATTTATTAAAAATTCCAGAAACGTAACCGTAACAACTACTGATACAGATATTGCAGTGAATATTCAAATTCTCCTTCAAATTTTATTAGCGTTACTAGTTAAACTAAACATTTTATAAAGTGTCTATCCCATTTATATTTAGCCACAAGGGTTCACTCTAAGTAAATATTTTTTGTTGTAATATGTGGTACAAGCTTGGACTTCTCATTATGACCGAATTAATATTCAAGATTGATGGGAAATTAAGTGTGGAAAACTACACAATAACAAAGGTGAACTTATTATTTAACAGTGAATAAAACTTATATATGTGAAGTAAAGGAGGGCTGTCTTCGTATTAGAAGACAGCTTTTTGATTTTATTAGTAAAAAAAAGTAAAAATAAAAGATTAAGTTACTTGTCCAAGCAATTTTTATTTAAATACATATAATGCTGGTAGTTATTTGAAATTTTTATAGAAAACTGATAGGAGTGAACATTGTAAATGGATGATTTAAATAAATTTTCTTCCTTTAAGTTTGATAAGGATCAAAAGAATATAATTATAGACCTTTTACTCTCAGATATTTTTAATAGGCATGGGATAAATGAAGAAAAACTAAAAAATTTATCACCAGAAAAAAAGCAGCAAATTAAAAGTATTGTTTCTGAAATACAATCACAAGTTAATAATTATTTAGATTGAAAGGGGGTGAACGCATGGACAAAACATGTCATTCAGATGAAAATAAAAAGTGGAGTGCATTAGATTCCTCAAATCCTCATCCATCTTTTAAAAATGCTAGCGTTTCAGAAGCAGCTGCGCAAGAAAGTAAAACGTATCAAATTTCTGAAGAATCTATTACAATTGTAGATTCAGCAGATGTAGAAGTTACTACTACAGATACAAAAGCTGCTTTATCTATTCAAGCAGCATTACAAGCAGCTATCGTGGTTATAATAAGTATTTCTATAGCAGATAGTGAAAAAGCTGACCGTGTAGCACAAGAATTGTTTCAAAAATCATCTATTAAACAAATTAATAAACAAGAAACTGTTATTAGAAATTCTAGAAATGTTACAGTTACGACTACGGATACAGACATAGCAGTAAATGTTCAAATTCTTCTCCAAATTTTATTAGCTTTACTAGTAAAATTAAATATTTTATAAAATGTTTAACCTGTTTTTTTATATAGTGATTCTTACAGGTGAATATAGTACAGGCTATAAATATTAATCATTAACATCGCCAAAATAATAATGAGAACAATGTGATGGGAAATAAAGTTTGGTTGTTTTATGGAAATTTAAAAGCCATTTCCTTTATTGGATGTGGCTTTTAAATTTTAAACAGTATAAATTTGAAAAGATTATATTAAGATAAAGAATTAAAATATGATGATACAAAATACTTATAAAATTATTCGTGTTATTGAAAAATGATAAGAAAAAGGTGTTTAAAATAGAACCATTTTCATTAATAGTTCAAGTTTTGAAGAATAGTGCATACAATATAAAGTGTTTTCCTTTCTTCATTTAAGTTTTACGTATATAATTTAAAAGTACTATTTTTATTTTATTATTTTATATTTATAACAGAATAGAGGTTTAAAAATGGGTGTTAAAATCATTACGGATAGTGCGGCGGATTTACCAGTAGAATTGCTGCAAGCATATGATATTGATTTAATTCCACTCCGTGTATATGATGAAGTAGAAACAGAGTATTTAGATGGAGTAACATTAGAGTCAGTTACATTACTGCAAAAAATGAGAGAAGGCGCTGTTTATAAAACGTCATTGCCTTCACTTGAAACTTTCCAAGAAAAATTTGTTTCTTATGCAAAAGAAGGTAATCCTTGTATATATTTAGCTTTTTCATCTGAACTGTCTGGTACATATCAATCATCAGTTGTCATTAAAGAGGAAGTAAAAGAAACATATGCAGATTTAGATTTAGAAATTATTGATACGAAATGTGCTTCGCTTGGTCAAGGGCTTGTCGTATTAGAAGCTGCTAAAATGGCAAAAAACGGCGCATCAAAAGAAGACATATTAAACCGTGTCGCTTTTCTAATGAACCATATGGAACATATCTTCACTGTAGCTGACTTACAGTACCTTGTTAGAGGCGGGCGCTTAAGTAAAGTAGCAGGATTTATCGGTGGTTTATTAAACATTAAGCCGATTTTGAACGTGGAAGAAGGAAAACTTGTCCCACTTGAAAAGGTACGAGGGAAAAAGAAAGTATTAAGCCGTATTGTTGATATTATGGAAGAGCGTGGTAAAGACCTTAAAGGTCAAACAATCGGTATGACTCACGGTGACGATTTAGAAACAGCTGAAGCATTAAAAGCATTAATTACGGAAAGATTTGGCTGTGAAGTATTTATCGTAAATACAATTGGTGCAGCAATCGGTGCACATACAGGTCCTGGCGTTATAACGTTATTTTTCTTAAATGAAGTAGAGTAAAGGATTGATCTTTTGATCAATCCTTTTTTATTTTTTAATCTGTGATAATCGGTCGATATGGTATGGATGAAGATGAAACCTTTGAAGTTAGCCTATATCAAATGCAATCCTGTAGAGGGATTATTTTTTATATGTGAAATGATACTTTATGGTAGAAGAAAAGATATAAATAAGAATGCATTTATAGGAATCTGAATATTTAAGGATATCGAAATTTTTTTATTTCATATATAATTGTGTAGGAAGAAATATCTGTAACTATTTGTAAAAATAGGAGGCGGCTATAAAAATGCAAGAAATTGCTAGATGGGATTTAAATCGATTGTATTTGAATGAGGATATTCTATTTCCGATTTTAGAGTTGAAAGAGCAATATTTTGTAACAAAAGATGTAGAGGTTCTTTCAAAGCTTATACAAGCTATTGAAAAAGCAGAATACTATTTGTATTGTCAATGGGTTGAAGAAAGTGTTTCATCTGACCTTACTAAATTGAATGTGAAAGTGAAGGAACTAAAAAGTGAAGTACAGCAAATAATAAAACATAGTGAAGTAGAAACTTCCGATAATATTAATATTAAGTTTATAAAAAATGAACTTAGTGCGTGGGAAGATATGTACATACAATTACGGGATAGGATAGAAATAGAGCACAATAATAAACAATTATCCTTTGGACAAGCAAATAATATTGCAATGAATAGTGAAAATGAAAAGGAAAGATTAGAAGTATTCGAGTTACTTACAAGTACTTTACATAAGGAAAAAGAAATCTTTGCTACTGTATTAAATCAAATAGGGAGATTGCGTAATGCAAAGAGTAATGAAATAGAAGATAGAGAGATTTTAACACAATCTTTTCATGCGAATGGCATTTCAGAAGCTGTATTATTCCAAATGTGGAATGCGACAGAAGAAAACCTTGATAAATTAGTAAGTGCTTTAAACGTGTATAAGAAGGGAAAAGAGTCAATTACATGGCATGAACTTATGACAGTAAAGGAAAGTAATGAGGTTATAATTCCTTTTTCAGTAGCAGTACAAAACGTTTATGATGCATGTAAGAATATTGATGAAGAATTAGCAGAATTTGCACGTAATGCGATAGAAAGTGGATGGATAGATGCTGAACCGAGAGAGAATAAACCACCAGGTGGGTTTTGTGCTCCATTTTTCAGTGAGAAAGAATCGAGAATCTCCATGCGTTATGATGGGAGTATAGATAGTGTAAGAGTGCTCGCTCATGAATTAGGACATGCTTGGCATTTTTATAATATGAGTTTTGAACAATCTACATCTTTTTTAGATGATTATTTGCCGATGAGTACGGCTGAATCAGCATCTATTTTCTTTGAAACGGTACTCTTAAATTATCTAATTGAAACAACGGATAGTAAAGATATGAAAAAGGCATTGCTTAGCTGGAAAATAAGAAATAGTTTTAATTATGTAATGGCAATACGAGCATCGTATCAGTTTGAAAAAACATTTTATGAAAAATGTAAAGAGGGTCCATTAAGTGCTGATGAAATTGAGAAATTATCTATAATGGCACAAAAAGAAGCATATGGAAATGCTTTAAGTGAATACCAACCGTTTGTATGGATGAAATATATTCAATTTTATATAGCAGATGTTCCTTTTTACAATTATCCATACACATTTGGATATTTAGTAAGTTTTAGCTTATTAGAAATCGCTCAAGAAGGTAAAAGTACTTTTCATTCGAAATATAAAGAGTTTTTACGAGAAACAGGAAAGGCTCCAGTAGAGAAGCTTATGAAAAAACATTTTGAAATAGATATAAGAAATTATGAATTTTGGAATAAGGCTTTTATTCAAATTTCTAAAGATATTGATGAATATTTGCAGCTTATGTAAGGGGAGAGTATAGTGGATCAGCAGTTTATAAAAGGTATACCTTTTTCAACTTTAGAATATGCAAAAGCTATAAGTTTATTAAAAGGTTGGCTACATGAACAACAAGAGAAACCAAGGTTTGTAGTAACTGCAAATCCTGAAATTGTTATGTCTGCAAAGGAAAATACGGAAAAATCAAAGCAGTTTAAAAAGATGTTACTATCTGCGGATTTAATAACAGCGGATGGGATTGGTGTCATAATTGGCTCGAAAATATTAAAAGGAACTTTGAAAGAACGTGTTACTGGAGCGGATTTAACTCACGATTTAATAAAATATTGTAACGACAATGAATATCGTGTCTTTCTTTTTGGAGCCGCTCCAGAAAGTAATAAAAAGGCATTAGAAAAATTAAATGAGCAGTTCCCAGGAGCGCAGTTTAAAGGACAGCATGGATTTGTAAATGGTGAAGAAATAGAAGAAATAAAAATGAAAATTAAGCAATTCAAGCCGCATTTACTACTAGTAGGACTAGGTTCACCAAAACAAGAAGAGTTCATCTATGAAAACATACAAACATTAAACGTTCCGCTATCTATTGGTATCGGAGGCATGATTGATATAATATCTGGTACTGTAAAAAGAGCACCGAAAATGATGAGGGATACCGGAACTGAATGGCTGTATAGGTTACTCTCACAGCCGAAAAGGTTAAAGAGACAACTTGTACTTCCGAAATTTTTATTGTCGGTTATGTCTGAGAGGATTAAAGGGATTAATTAATAAAGGAGACTACATACATGAACAGAATCGGCATTATTGGAGCAATGCAAATTGAAATAGATTTACTTTTAGAAAAACTAGTTATACAAGAGGAACAGACAATAGCGGGAATGCCTTTTTATATTGGAGAATTCATGGGAATAGAAGTAATTATTACACGTTCTGGTGTAGGGAAAGTAAATGCAGTTGCATGCGCGCAAACATTAATTCATAAATTTGATGTAGACTCTATCATTAATACAGGCGTTGCTGGTGGGTTACATCCAGATGTAAAAGTCGGCGATTTAGTTATTTCAACTAACGTAACCCATCATGATGTAAGTAAAAATCAAATGAAAAACTTATTTCCGTTCAAGGAAGAATTTATCGCAAGTAAGGAATTGGTAGAGTTAGCACGTAAAGCATGTAATAGTAGTAGTTTACGTACTAGGGTTCATGAAGGAAGAATCGTCAGCGGTGAATGTTTTGTTGAAGATTCAAAGTTAAAGGCGAAATTAATAGACGAATACGCACCTCATTGTACAGAAATGGAAGGAGCAGCAATTGGACATGTCGCCTACATAAATGATATACCGTTTCTTGTTATAAGATGTATTTCTGACAGTGCAGATGATGAAGCTCAAGTTTCTTATGATGATTTCGCGAAAACTGCCGCAAATTATTGTTCAGAAATTATCGTTGAGATGCTGAAAAATATATCGAGTAATACTTATAGTTCAAAAGGGGAGAATGACATGTTACAAGCGTTAATTTTTGATATGGACGGAACGTTATTTCAAACAGATAAAATTTTAGAATTATCGTTAGATGATACTTTCAATCACTTAAGATCACTACAACTATGGGATACAGTAACACCAATTAATAAATATAGAGAAATTATGGGTGTGCCGTTACCGCAAGTTTGGGAAGCTTTATTACCGGACCATTCTATTGAAGTAAGAGAACAAACAGATGCATATTTTTTAGATAGACTAATTGAAAACATAAAAAGCGGAAAAGGCGCTTTATATTCAAATGTAAAAGAAATATTTACATATATAAAAGAAAATAATTGTTCAATTTACATTGCTAGTAATGGTTTAACTGAATATTTACGAGCAATCGTAACTTATTATGCTTTAGACAAGTGGGTGACTGAAACGTTTAGTATTGAACAAATACAATCGCTAAATAAAGGTGACTTAGTTAAAAGTATTATGAACAAATATGATATAAAAGAGGCAGCGGTAGTTGGTGACAGGCTATCTGATATAAATGCAGCGAAAGACAACGGTTTACTTGCGATTGGATGTAATTTTGATTTTGCGCAAGAAGATGAACTTGCTCAGGCTGATATAGTAATAGATGATTTAATGGAGTTGAAGGGGATATTATCTGAAGTGAAGAATACGCACGCTATGAATTACATAAAGTAACAACCATAAAAATGCTCAGAATAAATGATTCTCGAGCATTTTTATGTGTTTTCATACTTAGGGGGAATGGACTTGAAAGATATACATATTCAAAAAATAGAAAATTTAATGGAGTATGAATTCAGTCATCTCGTTCAAGACAGTGAAGAAGAAGGTTTTAATTTCCTTATAAGACTAATAAATGAATATAAAAACAAAATAAATGTATTCAATAAAACTGGAGAATGTTTATATGGTGTTTTCCAAGGTGATATGTTAATTGGAGTTGGAGGTTTAAATGAGGATCCGTACACAAAAGACAATAAGATTGTGCGGTTAAGGAGATTTTATATTTCAAGGGATTATCGGCGTATAGGGTTAGGGAACTTATTATTAAACCAACTATTATGTCATGCGGAAAAGTATTTTGAAGTGATTGTTTTACATGCTGACACGAAGCAAGGGGATGTGTTTTATACTGCAAATGGATTTGTAAAAGGGGGATTATATAAGGGATCGAGTCACTACAAACTATTATAGAGATTGCTATCCAAAGAATAGCTACGGACAGGGTTTTTGTTGGTAAATCGATATATCTTAAAAATCGCTGATATATATGAAGTTGCGAGCCTTATATTAAAAAACAACTTTTATAATTTCATTTACTAAATTGTTATTATAAAAAAGAGCACCTTAGCTTTTAAAATTTAGCTTATAAGGTGACTCCTTTTCAGTCAATTACGTTTTAACGTTCATTTGTTTCAATAATAATCCTGGTTTACCTTTTACATAATAAAAATGCGGATTATTTTCATCATCATAAAGCATAATATAAGGCTTTTCATTTAGTGGGAGCAGTATAAGTACTTCGTCTATTGTAGTGTGTAACCATTGATTAGTAATAGAAACCGGCTTAGATAATGGGATTTTTATCATATAGCCATCTTTTGGAACGACATTTAAGTTTTTAAATGGACCGGTTATTGCTTTAGCGTATTGAACTGCTTCTTTTTGGATTACTGGATCTAAAGATTGTTTTTGAATGACCATTTCTTTTTGACAATCAAATACTTCAATTTGTTGATTGGTTTTTGCGAACGCATTTGTTGATAATAGAAATAAAAGAAGAGAAATGACCCCGATTTTTTTTATCATAATACAACACCTCACCATTACTATCCCCTCAAAAGCTTTAAATATTTTTCTGTCACATTCATGTAACAAAGATGTTGTATGATACAATTGGTTTTTGTTTAAAAGCAATGGAGGAAAAAATATGAAAGTTTTAATTGCAGATGACGAACAAGATATGTTAAGAATTTTAAAAGCTTATTTTGAAAAAGAAGGCTTCGAAGTTTTATTAGCGAAAGACGGAGAGGAAGCACTTCAAATGTTTTATGATGAAAAAATTGATTTAGCAATTTTGGATTGGATGATGCCGAAACATAGTGGTATTACTGTCTGTCAGGAAATAAAAAAGAATTCAAGCGTAAAAGTGTTAATGCTTACGGCGAAAAGTGAAAGCGAAGATGAATTAGCAGCGCTTCAAAGTGGGGCAGATGAGTACGTAAAAAAACCATTTCATCCAGGAGTACTAATTACACGAGCGAAAAAGCTTATTCAGCATGATGATATTATTCAAGTACAAGATGTAAAGATAAATTTCGCCAAAAATAAAGTATATAAAAATGATATAGAGTTAGAAATTACAAAAACAGAGCTCGAATTAATAAAATGCTTTTTAAATCATAAAGGAACGATTTTAACTCGTAAAAAATTGCTAGATATTGTATGGGGATTTGACTATTTCGGAGAAGAGAGAACTGTTGATACACATGTAAGAAGGCTGCGTAAAAAAATTGGAGAAAATATTATTAAGACGCATCGCGGGCTGGGCTATAGTTTGGAGGAACAAAGTGAATAAACTTGGAAAAAAGTTATTTTTCAGTATTTCTGCAACTGTTATTCTCATCTTTATGATTTCGTTATTATTCATTAACAATCTCTTACCGAACTATAATATTTATAAAACACGTGAAAACTTAAATAAATTTACAACACAAATACAAAATACAACAGTGGAAAATATAGAGGATGTTATTCATACAATTGAAAGTGAAAACAACGTTACAATTGCGTATACGCCAATTAATCAGTCAGAAGATGCTATGAACGAAGCATTACGCATGCAACTTACGAAAAAGAAAGTGACGTTAAATAAGCTTTGGATTACGAAAGACGAAGTCATGAAAGTGAAGACGGAAGGGCAATCGAATAAACTGTACGATCAAGGAAAGGTAAAAGCGAGTTTTTTTGCTAAATATATTGCGAAAGATGATACGATAATTTTAATTGGGACTTCTATTGCGAATTCAAATGAAATTATAAGTACGTTAAATACATTTTACTTATACATCGTATGTTTCTCGCTGCTTCTTATTATTTTACTTGTGTGGATACTTTCAAAAATAATAACGACGCCACTGAAAGAGCTGAGTGATGTAGCTCAGGATATTTCACATTTGCAGTTTAAAAGAACGAAAGTGAAAACGAATGATGAAATAGGAGAGTTGGCCAATAGTATTAATATCATGAGCGAAAAACTACATGAAGCACATCAAGATTTAACTGATCGTAATGAACATTTAAAACGATTTATGGGTGATGTGACGCATGAATTAAAGACACCGATCGCATTAGTAAAAGCATACTCTATGGGGATTAAAGATGGACTAGATGATGGGACTTACGTAGATACAATTATTAAACAAACAGATCAAATATCAAACTTAATTGAAGAACTATTACGATTTTCTAAACTAGAAAGAGATATTTTACAAAAAGAAGAATTCCCTATTGAACCACTGGTCCAGAGTATATTAGATAAGCATCAGATTGAACTGGATTCGAAAGAAATTAACTTGCAAGTAAACTGTAATACGAGCGATACAATCGTTTATGCAGATTTAAATAAAATGAGAATGGTGTTTCAAAATTTAATTTCTAATGCAATAAAATATTCAGCAAATCAAAACATAATAATTACTTTAGAAGATAGAAATAAAAGTATATATTTTCAAATAAAAAATGGCATTCATACGGAAAAAATTAAAGATATCGATAAAATTTGGGAGCCTTTTTACGTACTAGAATTTTCTCGTAGTAAAGAAAAATCAGGTACAGGATTAGGACTAGCGATAGTGAAAAGTATTTTAGAAAGACATGGTTTTGAATATGGAGTTTCCTCTATAGATGGAGAAATTCAATTTTATATAAATGTGAAAAAGGATTAATGAAAATATTAGTCCTTTTTGCAGCTTTAGAGGTTAGCGATACAGGATGAATCACCATAATTTTCAAAATTGATGTATTAAATGGAGAATTAGCAAATGTTCTACTTTCATTAAATTCACGTGAAGTTCACAGGGAAACGTTACATTTACATAGTTACATTTGAATTTAATGAAGTGAGGTATTCGGATTTGAAAAGAAAGAAATTAGTAATAGGTAGCATTTTAATGGGGATGACGTTATCTTTATCCGCATGTGGTTCATCAGATAATATTGTAACTACAAAATCAGGAAGCATTTCAGAAAGTGATTTTAACAAAAAATTAAAAGAAAACTACGGTAAACAGAATTTATCTGAAATGGTAGTAGAGAAAGTATTAGATGATAAATATAAAGTTACGGATGAAGAGGTAACGAAACAACTAAAAGAATTAAAAGACAAGATGGGCGATAATTTTAATACATATATGGAATCTAATGGTGTGAAAAATGAAGATCAGTTGAAAGAGAAATTAAAGCTTACTTTCGCTTTTGAAAAAGCTATTAAAGCAACCGTAACGGAAAAAGATTTTAAAGATCACTATAAGCCAAAGCTTCAAGTTAGCCATATTTTAGTGAAAGATGAAAAGACAGCAAAAGAAATTAAAGAAAAATTAAATAGTGGCGAAGATTTCGCGGCATTGGCTAAACAATATTCAGAGGATCCAGGTTCTAAAGAGAAAGGTGGAGAACTATCTGAATTTGGACCAGGTATGATGGTGAAAGAATTTGAGGATGCTGCATATAAGTTAGAAGTTGGTCAATTGAGTGAACCTGTTAAATCTTCCTTCGGATATCATATTATTAAGTTAACGGATAAAAAAGAGCTTAAACCGTATGAGGAAGAGAAAGAGAATATTCGTAAAGAATTAGAACAGCAACGTATACAAGATCCTCAATTCCATCAACAAGTTACTAGAGATCTGCTTAAAAATGCAGATATAAAGGTATCTGATAAAGACTTGAAAGATACCTTTAAAGAGTTAGAAAAATAATAAATGGAATGTAAGACAATCGATAGAAATATCGGTTGTCTTTTCCTCTATTTATCCCGCTATTTGCCGGGCAGTAAGACCCCCACCTCAAAATTTAGCGGAAGCAAAGAAGTTAGGCGGGGGCCCTGCTGCTCGTAAATGCCCGATTGGTGAGTGCTGATTACAGTTTCACTTTATAAAGAAGGGGGGAGTGGGAAAATACTTTCACACCTGCATTAAATTTTACTTAATAAGAAATCTTTGAGTTTCTCAACTTTTATATAAAAATAAAACTGAATTTTCAGTTATTTTTTATATAGTAAAAGAGAACGAATAAGGGGAGGGAACATTTTGAGTAAAAAGAAAATGGCAATTACACTGTCAGCAATGCTATCTGCAACAATTATACCTAGCTTTACTATGGATGTGCATGCAGAGAATAAGGAAGAGACTAAAAATACGAAAATTGAATTAGAAAATGGGATGACAAAGCCGATTTATTCTCTCGATGAAGCTATTATCGAAAATTTATATGTAGAGACAGAAGTTGATAGTGATCGCGACGGTAAGAAAGACAGAGTATCGATAAAAGTTATGCGTCCAAAGACAGATCCGAATGTGAAGGTTCCTGTTATTTATGAAATGAGTCCATATCGATCTGGATTAAAAGATGTTCCTGTATATAATGTAGATGAAGAATTGTATGCGTATGAAGGAAAACCGTATGGAGCAGTTAATCTTGGTTCGTATGGGAACTATTACGTGCCAAGAGGTTATGCAGTTATTCTAGGCGAAAGTATCGGTACTGGAAAATCAGATGGATGCCCTACAACTGGAGATGAACAAGAAATACTCGGTACAAAGTCTGTTATTGATTGGGTAAACGGTCGCGCGAAAGCATTTACAGAACAGGGTGAGGAAGTTCAGGCAAATTGGTCTACAGGAAATGTAGGTATGACTGGCGTTTCTTATAATGGTACATTACCAAATGCTGTTGCGACTACTGGAGTTGAAGGTTTAAAACAATTATTCCAATCGCAGCAATTAGTAGTTGGTATGATTATTATCGTGCAAATGGTGCAGTCATTGCTCCAGGCGGATATCAAGGAGAAGATACAGATAATATGGCAGAAGCAGTACTGACAAGAAAGAATTCAGAAGTTTGTGGTCCGATAATGACAGAACTTACTGCTGGACAAGATCGGAAAACGGGTAATTATAACGATTTTTGGGATAAAAGAAATTATGTAAAAGATGCTAAAAATGTAAAAGCGAGTGTATTTGTTGTTCATGGTTTAAACGATTGGAATGTTAAGACGAAACAGTTCGCACAATGGTGGGATGCTCTTGGAGAAAATGATGTACCTCGTAAAATGTGGCTACACCAAGGTGTTCATGGTGGGACATCAAGTAATAACTGGCAGCAAACACAAAATAAATGGTTAGATTATTGGTTGTACGGAATTGAAAATGGAATTATGGATGAACCAATGGTTGATGTGCAAAGAGAAAATAAATCGTGGCAAAAGATAAAAAATTGGCCAGATCCAGCGGCTGTACCTTCAAAAATCCGTATGTATTTAAGTAATAAATCAGTCAATTTGCGACTAAGTATGGGATCGGTTAATAAAGTTTTCTCATTCGTAGATGATGCACAAATAAAATCAAATCAATTAGTAGCAAACCCAGAATTAGAAGTAGCCAATCGATTAGTATATACAATGCCTGTACTGCAAAAAGATACGCGTATAAGTGGTATACCAAAGATTTCAATTACAGGAAATATTGATCGATCTGTATTAAATTTAACAGCATTACTTGTTGACTATGGAGGAGCGAAGCCGGAAATCGTAACGAGAGGCTGGATGGATCCACAAAACTTAAAGAGTATAGAAAATTCAACAGCGATTCAACCGGGCAAAGATTATGCATTTACATGGGACATGCAGCCAGATGATTATGTATTTAAAGTGGGGCATCAAATCGGAGTTGTTTTAATTGCAAGTGATTATGATTATACAATTAGACCGAAAGCTGGAACGAAACTTACAGTGAAATTAAGTGAAGTGACATTGCCGATTGTGAAATAAATATTTTTTCTAAAGAGCTTACTAAAGTAAGCTCTTTAATTTACAGTCTGAATTTTTAATTTTTATATTTCAAATTGGAAGGTTATGTAATACAATATCATTATATTCTATGGAAAGTGAGTGATATATTATGACAGTCAGCTCTTTCAAAATCTCATTAAAATTCGAGGTACAGGAAGATTAGTTGAATTGAAATCTTCCGTACGTAAAAACGGAGGAGAAAATAAATGTTTAGTTTTTATAGTACACTTTGTACGGAACTGTATGATTACACAAAACCAGTCGGTTATTCTTTAAATGGTGATATTGAGTATTACAAAGAACGTTTAAAAGATTGTAGAGGAAGAATCCTCGAAGCTGCAGTAGGTTCAGGGCGTGTCATCATTCCACTTCTAGAGGCTGGTTTTACAGTAGATGGGATAGATTATTCACCTGAAATGCTAGATTCTTGCCGTAAGCGCTGTAAAGAGAGAGGCTTACATCCTAATTTATATGAAGGAAGCTTGCAACAATTATCACTTCCGCATAAATATGAGGCAATTATCATTCCTACTGGATCTTTTTGTTTAATTGAAAATCGTGTCGATTCTATAAACGCATTGAAATATTTTTATGAACATCTTAATCCAGGCGGACGATTAATCGTAGATATTATGCTTCCGTATGACTGGAAGACTGGGGAAATTCATACATCGACTTTTTCTTTGCCGAGCGGAGACGGAATCACATTAGAAAATAAATCAATTGAAATAGATTGGCTGAACCAAGTTACTGTATCATATTTGAAATATGAAAAGTGGAGTAAAGGACAGTTAGTACAAACAGAACTACAACGCTTTGCGGTACGTTGGTATGGAATAGAAGAGTTTAAACTTCTGTTAGAAAGTATAGGTTTCTCTAATATTACTTGCTCTGCTGAATATGCTTATAAAAACGAACCGTCAAATGCAAATCAAATGTTTACTTTTGAAGCTGTGCGAAAAGAATAGAACTAATACTATGAATAAAAAAATAAGGCAATCGATTAAAAATCGGCTGCCTTATTTTTAATTTTATGTAATTGTTTATAGAGAAAGATCGGAGGGAAATAAATGAAACTTATATTAATATTTGGCCCACAAGCAGTTGGGAAAATGACAGTGGGTCAAGAATTAGCAACATTAACCGGTTTAAAACTTTTTCATAACCACATGACAATTGATTTAGTAAGTCCAATTTTTGATTACAGTACGACAGAAGCAAAAAGGCTAGTAAGTTTATTTCGTAATGAAATATTTGAAGAAGTATCTAAAAGTGATTTATCTGGAATGATTTTTACGTATATATGGGCATTTGACCTCCAATCGGATTGGGATTATATACATTATGTAGAAAGTATTTTTGAATCAAAAGGTGGGACAGTGTATTTTATAGAGCTGGAAGCGGAATTAGATGAAAGATTAGAACGGAATAAAAGTCCGAATAGATTAGAACATAAACCGAAAAAAAGAGATATTGAGTGGTCTCAAAATAATTTGAAAGAGACGATGAAAAAGCATAGATTAAACTCTCTTCATGGTGAAATTGAAAAAGAAGAGTATATAAAAATTAATAACACGTATTTGAGTGCAAAAGGAGAAGCGGAAATGATTAAAGAGAAGTTTCAATTGTAAAATTTTCGAAGTCTATTTCGTTTCCATTGTCTAAGCATTCTCCTACTAATTACATATACTATTTATGTTAAAATCGGTCGCTATTTTAATATATATAACTATACAGGGAAGAGGGGAGAATAAATTTGGAAAACGTAGAACAAGATAGAATTGAAAATCAAGTGTATTCAAATCGTGTAGTAAGATCAGAATTTGATTCGAATTGGGAAACTTGTATATCAAAGAGTGGTTATGTAATTTATGTAGCAACAAGTAATAATGCTGAAGTAATAGTGCTTCTTGCAGATGGTTCAAGTAAATTATTAATTTTTGAAAAAGGCGGTAAAGTAGTAGTAGGTGGCGGTGGAACAAGTCATTACAGTAAGCCGCATATTGCAATAAATATTTAAGGTAAAACATGTTAATTGAGAAGAAGCTGGAAAACGGTTAGTCATTCATATTTAGAGAATGACTAACCGTTTTTAAATGTGGTTTTTGAAGAATTATATAAGCAATATAAAAAGCATTTCCTATTTCGGCAAATGCTTTTTATATGTTATAGTATAATAGTGTCCTAAAGCAATGTTATTTTAATATATTTCAAATTTTGTTGTGTATTATTTTTATATTAAATTAGCACCTAAAGTATTTTTTTATATAAGGAGTAATAATTAGAGAAATGAAAAATATAGACTTTATACTAGAAAGTGATGAGGCATTAAAACCGTCTGAACGATTAGTGCTATTATTATTAGAGAAGCATAGAATGTTATATACGAACGATCTATTGGCATTATCAAATTTATCATATAAAACATTAACAGATTCATTAACGGCGCTTGTTTTAAAATCGTATGTGTTAAAGGAAACAGGTAAGGGAAGAAGACAGAATTGCTATAGATTAGTATGATAAGGCAGCTGTTTTAGAGAATTTTACATATGTTTTTTTCAAACGTAAGGTGAAAAAAGTTTTTTGTTTTCAAACGAAAAACTCACTATAAGAGATAAGAGGGACGAAGATAGTGGCGTTTCATTTTTGTAAACGTAATTATTTCGTCATTGAAAATACAAAAATAAAATAAACCGCATAAAACAGAAATAAAAAAACAATCCATTTTTAAAATGGATTGTTTTTTTTTATTGGAATAATATTATTTGATATGTTGAAAGCATGAATAGCAGAATAAACATTACCTGTTTTATTTCATGCAACTGAACAAATATGATGAAAACTATGTGTATAGTTTTTTGCTTGCTTTTTCAGTAACTCTAATGAAATCATGGTCTTCATTGTTTAAAGGCAGTATTTTTAACATTATTGCTATTCAGCATTAAGCACAAAAAGGGATATATAATATTGTTATGTAAACTTAAGGTTTTAAAAGGAAAATGTAATAATTAATAGAACATGTAGAAGGAGATGCTTAAATAGTTTGAAGGATGGGAGATTATTATGGAGCATTTACAATCAATAGCACAAGCTGTTATAAGTGGTCATAAGGAAAAAGTAGTGAAGTTTATAAAGGCGAGTCCAAGTATTGTTAACGAATGTAGTGAAGATGGCTGGACACCACTTCATTTAGCAGCTTATTTTGGACAAAAAGAAATAGCGAGTTTTCTTTTAGAAAGCGGTGCAGATATACATAGTAGAGCGAAAAACGAAAATGAAAATACGCCTTTGCAAGCAGCAATCGCGAACAAGCAAAGTGAACTTGTTGCTTTCTTAATTGAAAAAGGATCAGATGTAAATATTATGCAAAGTGGTGGCTGGACAGGACTTCACGAAGCGGCATTATTAGGAAATGAAGAAATAATTATGTTACTCCTTAAAAATGGAGCTAATAAGATGATAAAGAAAAATGATGGGAAAACAGCGTATGATATTGCATTAGAAAAAGGATATGATCACCTTTTACATCATTTGAAACAGGAAGTGAACTTATGATGAATAAATGGAGTGTTGGTATATTTTTATTTAATGAAGTAGAAGTGTTAGATTTTGCAGGACCATTTGAAGTTTTTTCTGTAACTGAGGTGAATGAAGAAAAACCATTTACTGTTTATACAGTTAGCGAGAATGGAGAAATGATTACAGCAAGGAATGGATTGAAGGTACAGCCAGATTATAGTATTGAAAATTTACCACCAGTGGATATTTTAATAATTCCGGGTGGGCTAGGTGCTAGAAAATATGAAATAAAAAATGAAATAGTAATAAAATGGATTCGCCAACAAATGAAAGAAGTAAAGCTGATGACTTCAGTTTGTACAGGAGCGTTATTACTGGCGAAAGCAGGTTTACTGGAAGGGTTAAAAGCAACAACACATTGGGCTAGTATTGAAAAGTTTAAAAATGAGTTTCAAAATGTTGAAGTTATAGAAAATGTAAAGTTTGTAGATGAAGGACATATTATAACATCTGCCGGAATTTCAGCTGGAATTAATATGGCATTTCATATTGTGAAAAACTTGTTAGGTGTGCATGTTGCGGAGGACACAGCGAAGCGAATGGAGTATGATATTAGTTTGCCAAATTAAAAAGCCCGGATTGGGCTTTTTATATTGAATGAATATAGTTAAGCTCTTCATCACTCAAAATAGGGCGAACAGATGCATTTGCATTTTCTTGTGCTTGCGTTCCTGACTTCGCACCAGGAATTACAACACTTACTGCCGGATGAGAGAGTACATAGCGAAGTGCAAGTTGCCCTAGGGTCTGATTTTTTTTTGAGAGCAACCGAAGTTTCTCTACGGTTTGTAAGTCTTCTTGAAACCAAGTTTCATTTGGCCAATCTTTGCGTAAATCTCCATCTGGAAAAATTGTTTTATTTGTAAATTTTCCAGTTAAAATGCCCATTTTTAATGGACCACGAATAACAGCCCCTAGATTTTTCTCTTGTAAGAATGGTAATATATCTTTTTCTGGTTTTCGATTTAATATATTGTAATCAAGTTGTACGATATCAATTTCGTTGTTGTTATTGAAATGATGAATGTATTGTAAATCATGAGTCGAAACACCGACTGCTCTTACTTTGCCATCACGTTTTAATATGTCAAATGCACGTAGAAATGCTTCTGTTTCTCTACGATTATGCCACCAAATATGACAAAAATAAAGATCAATATAATCTGTTTGAAGACGTTGTAAACTTGTTTCAAATACGGCGATGATTTTTTCAGGAGTATCATATACAGGAACGCCATTAGGGTCGTAGTGATGTCCGATTAAACCACCTTTCGTTGATAGTATAATATCATTACGATGTCCTTTAATCGCGGTAGCCACCAACTTTTCACTATGTCCTAAACCATACACATCCGCAGTATCAATAAAATTCACACCACACTCAATGGCTTTTTTTATAGCAGTTATAGATTGTTTATCGTTAACAGGTCCCCATTCATCACCACCGATTGCCCATGCCCCAAAACCTATTTCAGAAACAGTTATTCCAGTGTTACCTAATGTGCGGTAATGCATATTTTCCCTCCTTGTAAGCATGTTATAACATGGATATGTAGGGAAGGAATTTTGTGTGTGAAAAAACTCTTCTACAATAGTAGAAAAAGAATTACAGAAACTACTATTTTATAGCAGCATGTATAAAAAAAATCGGTGTAAATATGGAAATGTCGTCGAATGCTATCTTTAATTGGTTAATTTATGGGATATTTTTGTGAAGGAGTTTATTTTATAAGAATAGAATTTAGTTTAGTAAGAAAACGTGCCGATGGTAGTGAAAAATATGGGTTAGGGGGATTTGAATGAGGAAACTCAAACGAGTAAATGTTCCTAATATACCAGAGCAGTTATCACAACCTAGTGACAAGCGTAGGATAAATAAAAAGAAGTTAAGGCGACTTATTTTAATGGTCCTTTTTATTGCAGCAACTACTCTGTACGTTCAATATATTTTAACGAAACAACAAGAAGTAATTGATAAGAAGAAAGGTACGATTACGGATCAAAAGGAACAATTAGTATCTTTAAAGAAAGATAAAGATTCTTTAAAGACTAACATAGAAAATTTAACAGACGATGAGGAAGAAATTTTGAAGTTTGCGAGAAAAGAGTATCAATTTTCTAAGTCAAATGAAACTATATTTGTGATGCCCAAGTAATGAAAAAAATAGTTAGCCGTCGCTAACTGTTTTTTTATGTATGAATGTAATGGTACAAGGAATAATCACATATTGTAAAAATGAAGAGTTTAAGCTATTTTCATAGATATGGAATATGCACTAAAATAAATGTTGTTAAAATTCTGTCAATTATATTATAATACAAGGTAAGCGGATACATTTTTTAATCAACGTTGAGTTCCTCGCTCATACGACTATTAAGAAACCCGTTATCCTCGTATACGAAAGGAAGATAGCTGTGTACGCTTCAAATACAATTTATATCGTAGGGGATGCGAAAGCACCTCAAAATAATCCCATTACTGAAAAGTTTAAAAGCTATTTCGTAGCATTTGTACTTGTTAAGGATACAGGGGAAATTGTAGATGCAGACTGCTCAGCGACAATTGCATTAACATCTCAATTTGTTAAATATTTATTTCTACATAAAAATATAAATGACCCGGCGTTAGTAATGGAAGTAAAGAACCGATATTTCGGCTCTTCTCAAAAAGCGTTACTTGTAGCGCTAAAAGATGCACAGAAAAAATATAATCAGATTGCTGCTTTGTCTACTCAATCATAGACAAAATCCAGCCGTAAGAATCATTCTTATGGCTGGATTTTTTTATTTCACATTATCATCCTACATCAAAAGTAAACGGAAACAAAGTAGAGAGATAGGAGAGTAAATGCCCAATAGGTTTACTTAATAATCTGTGGGTATAAATCTCCGGTGGATTAAAATTTCACTTCATTGGAGAACGAAAGGATGAACAAAATGAAAATTACAGATGTAAAAGTAAATCGTAGACGTGTAAAACTTCATACACCGTTTAAAACCGCGCTTCGTACTGTAACAGAAATTGAAAGTATAGATGTTTATATTCATACAGATGAAGGAGTGATTGGTAAGGGAGCTGCAGCCGCAACGCCAGTTATTACGGGTGATTTCACCAGTGGAATAGAAGAAGCGATTTTAGGACCGATGCGTTCATGTTTAATTGGTCAAGATATCATTCAGTTTCAGCAGTTACTACAGCGCATTCAAATGAGTTGTATTAGAAATTCAAGTGCGAAAGCAGCGGTAGATATCGCTTTATATGATGTATATTGCCAATATCAAAAGGTGCCGTTATATGCATTGTTAGGCGGGAAGGAAGAAATTTATACGGATATTACAGTGAGTGTGGATGAGCCTGTATTAATGGCAAAAGAAGCGAAGAAACATATAGAAAAAGGATTTCAAACATTAAAGATTAAAGTGGGTAAAGAGGCGCATTTAGATTTGGAACGTATTGAGGCAATTCGAAATGTGGTACCAAGAAATACGACATTACGTTTAGATGCGAATCAAGGTTGGAGTCCAAAAGAAGCGGTCTCTATCATTCAAGGGATGGAAAATCGTAATTTAAATATAGAATTTATTGAACAACCAGTACACGCGAAAGATTGGGATGGGTTAAAGTACGTCAAAGATCGTGTGCAAACGCCAATTATGGCCGATGAAAGTATATTTTCAGCAAGTGATGCATTAAAGCTCGTTCAAGGAAGATATGCAGACTTAATTAATATTAAATTAATGAAATGTGGTGGCATACGTGAAGCATGGCGTATTGCAGATATCGCAGAAACAGCTGGTGTGAAGTGTATGGTGGGAAGCATGATGGAATCTTCACTTTCCGTTAGTGCTGTTGCGCATTTAGCGGCAGCGCATCCTAATATTCATTATTTTGATCTTGATGCACCGCTTTGGTTAATGGAAGAGCCGGAAGGAATGACTTATTCTGGATCAAAGGTAAACCTTCAATCGACAGTGAATAGTAAGTCTTAGGAGAAGAGACTAGTAAACTATTTTTTTAAGGGGGATATATATGAAAAAAGTAGGAACTGCATTTTTAACAACTTTATTTATATTTTCATCGTTTACATCGGTAAATGCTGAAGAAAAGAAGGATAATAAAGCATTTATAGATGTATCTGCTGCAACGTTATGGACAGCACCTGATGCATTAAGGCCAATCGATACACCGAGTGCAACAAATCCAGTGGATCTATGGAAATGGACGAAATCAATGACACTTGACGAGAAACTATGGTTAACAAATGCAAATAAATTAGAAACACAAGCGTTACTCGGTCAAGAAGTAACTGTTATTGATAAGAAAGGCGAGTGGGTGAAGGTATTAGTGCATGGACAGCCAACGCCACGAAATGAAGAAGGTTATCCGGGCTGGATGCCTGAAAAGCAATTAACATATAATCAAGAATTTGCAGATAAAACAAATGAACCTTTTGTGTTAATAACAAAGCCAACAGCAATTTTATATATAAATCCTTCTGAAAAACATAAATCACTTGAAGTCAGTTATAATACAAGACTGCCGCTATTAAGTGAAGACACAATTTCATACCGTGTATTGTTGCCAAATGGTCAGAAAGCATGGCTACGAAAAAATGCTGGAACAGTTTACCGCTCTCAAACTGATATTCCAAAACCGACCGCTGATGATTTAATTAACACAGGGAAAATGTTTTTAGGTTTACCGTATATATGGGCTGGTACAAGTGGTTTTGGATTTGATTGCTCTGGCTTCACGCATACGATCTATAAATCGCACGGCATTACAATTCCGCGAGATTCTGGACCGCAATCAAGAGCAGGGGTTGCAGTTGATAAAGAAAACTTACAAAAGGGAGATTTAATTTTCTTTGCACATGATCAAGGGAAAGGTAGTGTCCATCACGTTGCAATGTATATTGGTGATGGCAATATGATTCACTCACCAAGAGCTGAAAGGTCGGTAGAGATTATACCACTAAATACACCAGGATATATAGAAGAATACGCTGGTGCTCGTCGTTACTTACCTTAAAAATAGAGGGGGTTTTTAAATGAAAAAAGTTGTTCGTTACTCATTAGTTAGTACTCTATTAGTTTCTTCATTTTTAGTTGGCTGCGCAAAAGAAAAAACTACAACAAAGCCGAAAGATGAAAAGAAAGTATTACAGTTACTAGAAACGGGTGAAATTCCGTCGTTAAACTCAGTGAAAGTCACAGATGCAATCTCGTTTAACGTTTTGAATAACGTAATGGAAGGACTATTCCGTCTATCGAAAAATGATGAAGTAATTGAGGCAGGCGCACAAAAATATGAAGTGAGTAAAGATGGAAAGACATATACATTTCATTTGCGTGATGCGAAATGGTCAAACGGAGATCCAGTAACCGCTCATGATTACGTATACGCTTGGAAGCAATTGATTAATCCAGATACCGCTTCTCAATATGCATACATTGCGTACGATGTGAAAAACGCTGAGAAGATAAATAAAAAACAACTAGGTCTAGATGAATTAGGAGTAAAAGCGAAGGATGATAAAACGTTCGTCGTAGAGCTAGAACATCCTGTACCGTATTTTACGAAATTATTAATTTTACCATCCTTCTATCCAATTAACGAAAAATATGCGAAAGAGCAAGGTGATAAATACGGATTAGAAGCAAATAAAGCGGTATATAATGGACCATTTACATTATCAGAGTGGAAGCATGAAGCTAGCTTTACAATGAAGAAAAACGATAAGTATTGGGATAAAAAAGAAGTGAAGTTAGATGAAGTAAACTATCAAATTGTAAAAGAAATTTCAACTGCGGTAAATTTATATGAAACAGATAAAGTTGATAGAGCTGTTATTTCTACAGAATTCGTGGATAAATATAAAAATAATAAAGAGCTAAAACAATATACAGATCCAGTTATGTACTTCTTCCGATTTAATGAAAATGTACCGATTCTTAAAAATAAAAATGCACGTCTTGCGCTAAGTACAGTTTTTGATAAGAAAGGACTTGCGGATTCATTTTTAAATGATGGTTCGGTTGCTGCAAACTATTACGTACCAAAAGGATTTTTAAAGGGACCAGATAAAAAAGATTTTAGAAGTACGGCAGGTGAGTTTAATAAAACTGATGTAAAAAAAGCGAAAGAATATTTGGAAAAGGCAAAGCAAGAAACAGGTACAGATGAAGTGACGTTAGAACTATTAAATTATGACTTAGAAAACTTTAAAAAAGTTGGAGAGTACATTAAAGAGCAGCTTGAGAAAAATTTACCAGGTTTAAAAGTGAATGTGAAATTGCAACCACATACGCAAAAATTAGCACTAGAGAAGAAGAAAGAATATGAAATGTCGTTATCACGCTGGTTACCGGATTATCCAGATCCAATGACTTACTTAGAAGTATTCCTTTCTGGAAGTAGTGTTAATAATACAGAATATGCAAACCCAGAATATGATGCGTTAATTAAGAAGATTAAAACAGAATTAGGTAATGATGAAAAGGCTCGCTGGAAAGCAATGCAGGATGCTGAAAAAATGCTACTTGATGATGCAGTAATTGCACCGGTATTCCAGCGCGGATTATCTTACTTACAAAAACCATATGTGAAAGATTTATATGTACATCAATTTGGTCCAGCTACAAGTTTAAAATGGGCAGATGTACAAAAATAAAAGAATGGGGAAACAGACTTCACGTATGTGATAGTCTGTTTTTTTGTACAGTTCCGAATGAAATATAGACATTTCATATGTTTTTTTACGACTTAAAAATAAAATTATTACTAAAATTCCAGTGTGAAATTTATGTAGAATCTTGTATAATTAACGTGTTTCTATGGAAACATTTTCTTGCGCTATTTCTATAGGATTTAATAGAACAAGGAAGGAAATACATACATGTATATAATAGACAAATAGAATGGAACATCATGTATAGAGAAAAAGGAGAGAAAAGATGGCGTGTCAAAGACAAGGGTTACAAGTTAATAACGATAGAAAGAGGGACAGAAGATGAAAATGAAGCATGCTTTTGGTCCTATAATTTTAGCGTGTGTGCTTTTTTTCATTATCATTCTAATCCCATCGAAAAGTTTAGTATCGCTTATTAGTGATAAGAAGGTAGAAGATGCGGCTACTTCTTTACAAAAAGAGAAATTACAAAGTGTTTTCTTACAGCAAAAAATGTTAGATAATTCACAGTATTTACCGATGTACGGTTCATCAGAATTTTTACGAATGGATGCATATCATCCGTCTAATTATTTCAAAGTAAATCCAGCTGGTTTTACACCGTTTTTAATTGGAACTGGCGGTACACAAAGTTTAGCTCATATTTTAAATATGACATCTACTATGGATGAATTAGAAGGTAAAAAAGTAGTCTTTGTTCTTTCACCACAATGGTTTACAAAGACTGGTGTATCACAAGGGGATTTCACTAATAATTTCTCCAAACAACAAGCATATCATTTTATTTTTAATGATGAGATAAATCCAGAAATGAAGAAGCAAATCGCGAAACGGCTATTAGATTATAAAGTTGTTCAAGAAGATGATATATTAAAAAATTCATTAGAAGGTATTGTATATAATGATACGAAACATAACATAAAAGCAGGTTTAGTTAAACCACTTGCTTATATGCATCGAAATATTTTAGATCATAGAGATTTATTTAACTCTTTATTTAAAATCGAACCGATGAAAGAGAAAACAAATAGCGGACTTCGTTCAATTTCTTGGGAAGACGCACGTAAACACGCAGAACAAGAAGGGAAAGCTGAGTCTACTACAAATACATTTGGAATTGAAAATCCGTATTATCATAAGAATAATCTGAAGAAAAAACTTAAAGGTTTAAAAAACTTTAGAGCAAATGAAACATATGATGAATCACCAGAATATAATGATTTACAAATTATTTTAGATTTATTTAAAGAGAAAAATGTCAAACCGCTCTTTATTTCTGTACCTGTAAATGGGCCTTGGTATGATTATACTGGATTCCCGAAAGAACGCCGTGAAGTGTATTATAAAAAAGTTCGAGAACAGGTTGAGAAAGCAGGATATCCAGTAGTTGATTTCTCTGGCCATGAATATGATAAGTATTTCTTAAAAGATACGATTCATTTGGGCTGGAAAGGTTGGATTTATTTTGATGAAGCAGTGCAGAAATTTTATTCTGAGAAATAAAGTATAGAAATCGGAATGGCTATGAGCCGTTCCGATTTTTTTAGTATAGAGGATTTTGGTGAGGACAATTTGGGAATGCATGTATATCTTGAACCTGTCTATAATCATAATGTTTCATTGCGAACTGAGCTTGATAAAGGTATTCATACACATATAATTGACCATCATGCGCTGAACATAATACGCCGGAAGTTCCTTGCCCATTTATGAAGGAAATACCGATAGGGTGTCCGATTAAGTATGGTATTTTTTGCTGCCAATGCATAGGGGAATCACTCCTTTTTGAGATAATATACGAAAAGAATGATCGAATGGTTGCTTATCCATGTAAATGTAGATGGAAAGGTGTTATATAATTCCTGAAGATTAATTCATATATAAATAAAAAACCGCTATAACTTCGAATGAATTTATAGCGGTTTTTATTATATTCTTAAGCAAGATTTTTGCGCTTTTTTGTCCATTTTTTTATAACGAAGTATAAAAGTATAAGTACGACGCCACCAATTGCAAATGATTTCACATACGGACCAGCAATATCGTTTATATTCTCCCAATTTTCACCTAGTTTTTCACCTAAATAAATGAAAATAATAGACCAAGGGATAATCGCAAGTGCTGTTAATGTAGTGAAACGTAGTAAAGGCATTTTTGTAATACCAGCAGGAATTGAAATCGCATGACGCACTACTGGAATGAAGCGTGCTGTAAAAATGACGCCAGTTCCGTAACGATTAAACCAATCTTCTGCAGCATCTATTTGTTTTTTATGTATGAAAATATATTTTCCATAACGTTCTAATATAGGGCGTCCGCCGTATCGTCCAAGCCAATAAATAAAGATTTGGGCAATAACACCGCCAATTGTACCGAATACAACTGCGCCTATAAATGAGATACTACCATTGAATACTAAGTATCCTGCATAAGCAAGGACAATTTCACTTGGGATAATCTCAATCATAAGTCCAAGCATAATGCCCCAATAACCTAATCCTTCAAAAAACGTTAATACTGAATGAATAAAACTACTTAACATTGTTGCACCTTCTAATTTATGGATTTTTGAATATATGCCCCTTTACTTAATAATATAAAAGGTTCACTATATGTATATTATACCTTATTCATATAGGGGATTGCTATTTCAATTCTTTTATGTCTCCCATAAGTATTATAGTAAAGGATATAAGCCACGTTTTCATGAAGGGTTAATGAAAAGATTATTAAAAATTTCTTATAAAAAAATAGAAGCATTTCTGCTCCTATTTTTTAAGGCTTCACATCTAAGTTCTGTAAAAATAACGTTGCTGTTACGTAACGTTTTGCTAACATTTGTACATAAGCGGTATGTACAGAAAGGGTCGCAATAATAATAGCGTTACGAATTGCTTCGCGTTGTTCGTTATTAATTTGATCGAACTTGCTTGCGATTTTATCAGCTTTTTCTTTTACGATGTTTTCAATTGTATGAACTGTATCTGTTGCATTTAGTTGTAAGCAATTCCCTTGATTGAGTTCTTCAAATAGAGAAGAGTATGCTACATATAAATGAACAGGATTGATTAAATCATCACTTCGATCGGCTGGGTCATTAACGATAAGGCGTAATAGCTTACGAATTGATTCAAAATCAAGTGCTGTTTTTAAATCTTCGACAATGAACAGTAAGGCTGCTTGTTCAATCGAATATTTTTTCCCTTTTTGAGGAGAGCCAATCATTTCTTTTATATCTCGTTTCACCCAGTTTTGCATAGCAGTTACAGAGAAACTTGTGTTTTCAATCTGATTGCCAAGCGCAACTATTTCATTTAAAGAAAAACCGACATCAGTATCGTCAATTTTAATCAGCTTTTCAAAAATAGGTGAAAGTGCGGTAGTAATAAAAGCTGTAACGCTTTGTCCGCTTTCAATATCTTTTTTATGTGACTTTGCCCAAGCTTCTTGTAAAATACCGAGAGGCTTTTTCGTATTCCATCCTCTTAGTGATAGAAGAAGGGTAGCCATTTCGTTTCGTGTGAGATGAAATGTTTCCATCTTTTCACCTCCAAAATAATAAAAAGTTCTTATGAACTTATAATATGTTTTGTTTCATTTAAAGTCAATTCTGTTTTGCTTAATTTTTCCTTTGTCACCAAACTGTCGGAAGTAAATAATACTTGCATATTTCGACAAAAGTTCATATAATAAGTTCATAAGAACCTTTAAAATGTTCTTAAAAACAAATCTATCATTCTGAATTTACTAGAAAGATAGATTTCACATATATCTATATAAAAGGAGAATGGATATAATATGTTGAAAAAACTTGTAGCAGTAATGACAGCATTTATGGTTATCTTTAGGGCTAGCAGCTTTATGTTCGTAGATCATGCGGCAGCGAAAAGTTACAAATCTGGTAAAAAATCATTTACACCAAGTTCAGGGCAAAAGTCAAAAGTTGATTTAAACAAAAAAGACTCAAATGTAAATTCTCAAAAAACGACTCCAGATTCAAAAACGAAAGCAACAAACACAGCACCAAAAAGTAATAAAGGAAGCTTTATGAAAGGTTTATTACTAGGTGGTCTTGGTGGTTTACTAATGGGTAGCTTATTTGCAAATATGGGAGCTCTTGGTTCTGTATTAGCGTTTATGGTAAATATGTTAGTAATGGCTGGTATCGTAATGTTAGCAGTTCGTGCATTTAAATACTTCAAAGACCAACGTAAAAAGAAGGCAGATGAAGTAGCATGGAAACAATAAAAATTTCTGAACAAGAATTAATAAATGCGCTTTGCGTATATATAGCTGAAAAAAGACAAGTGGGTCCAGAAGAAGTGTTAGTTGAACTCATGTATGACGATGACTACGGTTTCTCTGCGGAAGTAGAGGTAAATGGTCGCCAGCAAATTTTAATTCAAGCAAACTTAATCGAAGCATTACGCTTATTGCTTGACAGAGAATATAATGTCAATTCATTCGCAGCGAGATTACAGCTTGAATTAGATGATGAAGAAGGTATTTACGCATTAGCGAAATTTAATAACTCGGATGAGTAGAGAAAAGAGCTGTTGAGAATAATCTCAGCAGCTCTTTTTAGTATGTGCATATGTAGAAGAATAATCACGCCAAATTTCATTCATCTTTCGTCTACCGATATCTACCATCGGATTAAACTGAATTGCAGCTTTCTGACGAACAGAGTGAACGTTTTGAATGGCGTGATATAATTGTTGGTCGACTATATCACGTTTTTTACTTGCATATTTAGCAATTGATAGACCTGCAACAGTTCCTTGCGCCATCGCAATTTTTCCGCTTTCAATGCCTGTAATATTGCCAGCTACAAATAAACCTGGAAGAGGGGTTTCCATTGTTTCGGAATGGAGAGGAACGTGTCCGCCTAATTCTGAAATGTAATGGAAGGGACAACCAGCTACAGCTGCAAGTTCGGCAAGTGGGTATAATCCCCCGGCAATACAAACAAAATCTGCTTCATATATTTTCTCTGATCCATTAATAACATTTCCTTTAGAGTCAATATTAGCAATACGTACACCTTCAACTTGATCTGTTCCGATAATTTCAAGAGCTGCTTTCCGAAGGTGAAGTGGCGTTCCGTTTATTTTCATTCCGCTGTTTGGATAGAATGTTAATCCAGCTTTTCGAATCCAATCATATTTCATAAAGTGGCTACCTATTCGTAAAATAGCAGAAGGAGCGAGATGTGCTGCATTTAAAAGAGAGTTTAAAACTTCTTCAGGTTCACCAGCTTTTTGACTTAACTCGCTTTTTTCAGGGAGTACAATATGATCTACTTTAATTCCCGCTAATTGCAATTCACTTAAAATGGCGAAAGACAAAATGTTAGCACCAATAATGATTCCTTTTTTTCCAACTTGCACGCGATGAACATTTGTCATAACTTGAGCTGCTCCAATTGACATCACTCCTGGAAGTGTCCAGCCTGGAAGGGGAATAGAATATTCCGCAGCACCAGTAGCAAGTAGTACGAACGGTGCTTCTAACGTACCGATATTAGTATGTACAAACCAATTGTTTTCATCTTTATCTAAATTATAGACCGAAACACCGCACC
This sequence comes from Bacillus sp. CH_48, assembly GCF_038008465.1. Lineage (NCBI taxonomy): Bacteria > Bacillati > Bacillota > Bacilli > Caryophanales > Bacillaceae > Bacillus > Bacillus sp. CH_48. Next base: position 4,108,982 of record NZ_JBBOZF010000001.1, read on the forward strand.
TGATATGTACTGAAAGTGATTCTGCTTCTTCATGAAGTCGCTTCGATTCTTCTATTCCGTTCCACCATTCTCCAGTAGGCTCTTGATGCAACTGTCCTAACAATCTCCCGCCCGGCTTCATAAATTCATCAATAACGAGCACTTTTAGTCCGAAACGAGCACAAGAGATAGAAGCAGATAATCCCGCTGGTCCTGCACCAATGATAATTACATCACTCATCGTTTTTTCACCATCTCTCTCACGATATTCGGATGCTGTTTCCCGCTTTCAACAACCATGTTTTCTTCTACAACAGTTAAGCATGCGCGTACATTTGTTTGATTATTTACTGTCACGCGGCATTCGGAACAGTGCCCGATATTACAATAAATACCTCGCGGTGTCCCGCTATCTTCATGAACTCTTAATGTCCGTATTTCATTTGCTAACAGGGCAGCAGCTATCGTTTCATGTTCATATGCTTCGTATTGATGACCGTTAAATTGAAAAGTAATACGCTCACTACTTTGTAAAGTACCTAAAATAGGGTGATGTGTAATTCTATTCATTTACTTTCACCTACCGATCCAAAAGTAACTGCACGTATTGGTGGTTGATATTTTAACGGTAGTTCATTAAGAGTTACGTCAGGATTCGCATTTTCTATCATTCGATCTATCATTATTCTGCATGTGCGACCACCGCAAAATCCCATGCCAGCACGTGTTCTTAGTTTTAATTCTCTTGCCGAGCAGTTATATTCAGCAATTGTCGATTGAAGTTGTCCATATGTAACCTCTTCACAACGACAAACGATTAAGTTGTTTTTATTTGTCATATGTATTCCTCCTCTAGTTCGGTTTGCACAAATTATATATGCAAAAATCATGCCAATATAGAGGGGAGAGGGCTACCTATAAACGCCTGATTGGTGCATACTGATTCTTTATTGAAGTCCGAGTTTCTTTAAACGGTTATATAAAGTAGCCCTTGTTACGCCAAGTTGTTTTGCGCATTCTAATTTATTCCCATTTAAAATTCGTAAAGCCCTTTCAATAACTTTTTTCTCATGCTCATCCATCTCTTCTTGTAAAGAAAGGATTGTATTATTGTTGCTGAGTAATAGGGAATGAGCTGTATGGTTGTCTAAAGTTTCAGTCGTATGAAATGGTAAATATTCTTGTTTTATAATTCCGTCTGTTGCGAATACCACAAGCCGTTCAACAACGTTTCGAAGTTCGCGAATATTACCTGGCCAATTGTAATGAAGCAGTTCATGCATAATGCTTGAAGGTAGGTCACGAATTGGTCGGTTATAGTTGATCGAAAAATCGTTTAAGAATGAGTATGTGAGTTCGATAATATCCTCTCGTCTTTCACGCAGCGGTGGAATATGCAGGCTAACTACATTTAAACGATAATATAAATCTTCTCGGAAAGTTCCTTTTCTCATTTCTTCTTGTAAATCCCGATTTGTAGCAGCGATAATGCGGAAATCAATATTAATTTCTTTTTCTCCGCCAACTCGGTAATACTTTCGTTCTTGTAGTACACGTAACAGTTTTACTTGCATATCGAGCGGCATTTCGCCAATCTCATCGAGGAATAAAGTACCGCCTTGTGCGAGTTCGATTTTACCTTTTTTCCCTTTACTATTCGCTCCAGAAAAGGCCCCACGCTCGTAACCGAATAATTCACTTTCAAATAAAGCTTCTGGAATTGCCCCGCAGTTAATCGAAATGAAAGGCGCCTTCGCTGCTTCACTTGCTTCATGAATTGCTTTCGCAAATACTTCTTTTCCAACTCCGCTTTCCCCAAGTATTAAAACAGTTGATTTCACCGAACAAACTTTTCTAGCTAATTGTATCGTTCTTTGTATAACAGGACTTTTCCCATTCATCGCAAGGAATGGATCGGATTCATCTTTATACTTTGCCACTTCTTGTTCTAAACGGTGCATTTCATGTGACATATTAAATAGTTTTTCATTTAAAGCGACTTGATTTGTAACATCTGTTTCTGAAACGACTGCTCCTATAATTTCATCATTACAATAAACTGGATTTGAATTAATTAATACGAATAAATCGGGACGAGGCTGATGGAACTGAGCGACTATATTTTTTCCATCATGTAAAGATTGTAAAATTTCCAAGTCTTTATAATCAAAAAAACGAGTAATCGGTTGCCCAATAATCTCATTATGGTTGACTGAAAATATTTTTTCAGCACCATCTGTCCAAGTTCGAACGCATTCTTTACTATCAATGACTGTAACAGAAGAGTCAGTTGTTTGTATTACGGTGTTATAAAATGACTGTAGTTCATTGTAGGACTTATAAAGAAATGGAATCATTTGCTGAGAGGTTATACAGAATATCGGCTCATCGTTTTCGTTAAGGATGATAACAGCTAATTCATAAGAAAAAGCGTCAATTAATGCAGTGAATGAGTCATCTACATAAATAATGGCGCAATTATATTCTTCTGTAGTAGAAGGGAGATAATAAAACCTTCCGTTTACTTGCTTAATGTGATTAAGGCTACATGTATGATCGATTAAAATACTTTCCAAAAACTCTTGTATAGTCGGAAATGAAAATGCCATAATATCCTCCCGTTATGTATAAAAAATTTGACAGTGATAAAAAAATAATACACCTATTTACTATAAATTTGAATTATTTTTACAAATAAAAATATTGTTTATGGAAATTGTATATGTGCAGAATTGGCACGTCAATTGCATAAAAGAAAGTGAGAGGTTTAGGGAAAGGAGGAGTATATTGTGAGGCACTGCGACGTTTTAATTATAGGTGGTGGAATAATAGGGTGTTCTATCGCTTATTACACTTCAAAATACGGAAGAGACGTAACAATCATTGAAAAAGGAGAATTTGTCAGCGGGACGTCTTCACGGTGTGATGGGAATATTTTGGCCATTGATAAAGACCCAGGGTTTGATAGTCAAATGTCTTTAGTAAGTCAAAAATTAGTAACTGATTTAAGTGAAAAATTAGAGCATTCATTTGAATATAGGGCACCAGGAAGTATTCTCGTATGTGAGTCAGACGAAGAGATGGAAGCTGCGCAGCAATGGGTAGATCGGCAAAAAGAAGCTGGATTACCGTTTCGAATGCTTGATAGGCAAGATATAAGAGAAGAGTCGCCTTTTTTTGCTGATGATTTATTAGGCGGTTTAGAATGTGCGACGGATTCAACTGTGAATCCATATCTCCTTGCTTTCTCGCTTCTGTCAGAGGCACAAAAGTTTGGCGCAAAAGCCTTTAAGCAGACCGAAGTAAAGAGTATGAAAATAGAGACGAATGGTTCATTTGTTGTAGAAACTACGAATGGTACTTTTACAGCAAAACAAGTTGTAAATGCAGCCGGTGTGTGGGCTCCTAAGATTGGTCAGATGTTAAATGTAAATATACCAATTGAACCGAGAAAAGGGCATATTATAGTAGCATCAAGGCAACAACATGTAGGATGCCGTAAAGTAATGGAATTCGGTTATTTAATTTCTAAATTTGGCGGAAAAAGAAAAGTAGATGCTTTAACTGAAAAATACGGGGTTGCGCTCGTATTTGAGCCTACTGAAAGTCAAAATTTCTTAATTGGAAGTAGTCGTGAATTTGTAGGGTTTCATACGAGAATAAACAATGAAGTCATTAAATGTATCGCAAATAGAGCGATTCGCTTTTATCCGAAAATGGCAGATATGATGGTAATTCGTTCTTACGCTGGTTTACGTCCGTGGACAGAAGATCATTTGCCGATTATTTCACGAGTGGAACATATTCCGAATTATTTCATTGCCGCTGGACATGAAGGGGATGGGATTAGTCTTGCAGCAGTTACTGGGAAAGTAATTGAAGAGTTATTAAATGAAAAAGAGACAATTATTCCTATTGAACCACTTCGTTTGAGTCGTTTTACAGAAAGGGTGTTAAACGGATGAGGTCACAAAGAGTCTTTACGACTATTGATACACATACGGGCGGGAATCCAACGAGGACATTAATTAGCGGACTTCCAAAGTTGATTGGAGAGACGATGGCAGAGAAGATGTTACATATGAAAAAGGAATATGATTGGATTCGAAAATTGTTAATGAATGAACCGCGTGGTCATGATGTAATGTCAGGGGCATTATTAACAGACCCGTGTCATCCTGAGGCTGATATAGGTGTTATATACATAGAGACAGGTGGATACTTACCAATGTGCGGTCACGATACAATCGGTGTATGTACAGCGTTAGTTGAATCAGGTTTAATTCCAGTAGTTGAACCGATTACTTCTTTAAAACTAGATACCCCGGCTGGCTTAGTGGAAGTAGATATTGCTGTTCAAGATGGAAAAGCAAAAGAGGTATCTTTCTGTAACATACCAGCTTTTTTATTGAAAAATATTACTGTACACGTCAAAGACATTGGAACTGTAGAGGCTGATATTGCGTATGGAGGGAATTTTTATGCCATTATTGATGCGAAGTCAGTAGGCCTAGAATTAGTACCAGAAAATGCATCTACAATCATCGATAAGGCGATTCATATAAGAAACACAATTAATGAGAAGTTTGAAATCATTCATCCAGAGTATTCGTTTATTAGAGGATTAACACATGTTGAATTTTATACAGATGCTACTCATGAATGTGCGCATGTGAAAAATACAGTTGTTGTACCACCAGGCGGAATAGATCGATCCCCATGCGGTACAGGAACATCTGCGAAGCTAGCTGTATTATACGCTCAGAAAGAAATCAAAATTGGTGAAGAGTTCATTCATGAGAGTATCGTTGGTTCTTTATTTAAAGGATATGTCGTGAATACGACACATGTTGAAAATATTGAAGCTGTCATAACGAAAATTACGGGATCAGCTTGGCTTATGGGTATGCATAAATTTTTTTACAATGAAATGGATCCACTCAAAGAAGGATTTTTGCTAATTCCGCCGATGGAACATGAAACGGAGGATATAAAATGAACATTCAAAAAATGTATACAGCAGTAGACGTACATGTAAATGGCGAGGCATTTCGTGTAATGAAGGACGTACCATGCAAATACTATTACAGTTTGGAGCAATTAAATGAACAATTTTCAGGTGAATTAGCAGAAGAGATGAAGCTTTTATTAAATGAACCACGTGGTTTTATTGGTTTGAATGGGTGTATTGTCGTTCCATCTATCCATAATGAAGTAGATGCAGCTGTATTATTTTTTAATCATGAAGGTTCGATTCCGCTTCATTATGGGGGCATTGTTGCGGTAATAACGATGTTACTCGAAAGTGGGTATTTAAAAAAGAGAGAGTCCAATCAATACAAAATTGAAACGTTATCTGGAATATTTTTAGTTCATGCGTATGTAGAGAATGATGAAGTTGTATCTGTTTCGTTTGAAAGCAAACTTTGCTATTTGATTGAGGAAAATTTACAGGTTGGTAATGTAAGTTATTCTCTCATACAAGCAGATAAAGTATATGCAGTTGTAGAAAAAGGTGCGTATTCGCCAGAAATTCGTGTTGAAAACATTCCAGAATTGAAAAGATGGGGAGAAGCTACACTGCAGGTTATACAAAAACAGTCGCTAATAAAAAGGCTTATTTTAGTAGATCCTTCGCAAAAAGAAAAGAACCATATAAAGTCGATTACATTTCATGAAGATAACTTTATCGTACGTTCGCCAGGTTTTGTTTCTACTATCGTTTCCTATGTTCATGCGTTATTTAAAAATGATTATATGGCGGATAAACCTTTTAAAAATGAAAGTATATTTAATAGTTTTATAACTGTGGAAAAAGTGAAGAAGGAGGAGCTAGGATACATTTTCCGTTTTGAAAGTAGAGGATTTATTACAGGAATGCAGACGTTTCTATTAGACCCTACGGATCCATTTCCGGCAGGGTTCTTATTAAAATAAAATGTGATAAGGAGAGATAAATATGCAAAAAATTAAAGGGGCATTTCCAGTATTAATAACACCGATGGATGAATTTCAGGAAATTAATTGGGATGGGGTAAAACAAAATGTAAATTACTTTATCGAACAAAAGGTTGCAGGCATCATCATTAATGGAAGTACAGGAGAGTTTGTAAGTTTATCAAAAGAAGAGCGATTTAAAATGGTAGAAACCGTTTTGAAAGAAATTGATGGCCGTATTCCAGTCATTGTTGGAACTGCTGCGGAAACGACGAAAGAAACAATTGAATATACGAAACATGCAGAAGCGCACGGAGCGGATTGTGCATTAATTATAAACTCTTACTATTGTAAACCGAAGGAAGAGGAGATCTATTTTCATTTTAAAGAAATCTCAAACTCTGTAAATATACCAATTATGTTATACAATAATCCATTTACTTCTGGTGTTGATATGAGTACAGAGCTAATGCTCCGTATTGGAAAAGAGTGTGAAAATGTTACACATATTAAAGAATCTAGCGGAGATATTCGAAAAGCAAGAGATTTAGTAAGACAAAGTGAAGGGGCTTTCCAAGTCTTCTGTGGTTCTGAAGATTTAGTTATGGAATCATATTTAGTTGGTGCCTCGGGATGGGTTTCAGTAGCAGGAAATATCGTTCCTGGTCTCGTTACAAAAATGTATGAGCATTTTCAAAATGGTGAATTAGAAAAAGCATGGGAAATAAACGATGCTATTTTACCACTTTGCGAGTTTCTTGAAGGGTCAGGGAAATATGTTCAAATCGTTAAACGTTCCATGGAATTACATGGGCAAGCGGGAGGACCTTCTCGCTATCCAAGACTAGGATTAACTGTTAACGAAGATCAAAAGCTTCAAACGATTTTATCAAATATTGCAGCTCATGCAGCTGTTTAAATAAGGAGGAGAACATAATGTTAAAGACAAATATTGAGCTGAAACCAAAAGTGGAAGCGTTTTTAAATGAAGAAATTAAAATGTTTATTAATGGCGAATTTGTTTCTGCTATTGGCGGAAAGACGTTTGAAACGTACAATCCAGCAACAGAAGATGTTTTAGCAGTCGTATGTGAAGCGCAAGAAGAGGATATTGATGCTGCAGTAAAAGCAGCAAGATCTGCATTTAAATCTGGTCCGTGGGCAGAAATGACTACTGCTGAAAGAGCGCATCTTATTTATAAATTAGCAGATTTAATTGAAGAACATAGAGAAGAGTTAGCGCAATTAGAAGCTTTAGATAATGGGAAGCCGTATCAAGTAGCACTTGAGGATGATATTTCAGCGACTGTAGAAAATTATCGTTATTACGCAGGATGGGCTACAAAAATTATTGGGCAAACAATCCCGATTTCAAAAGATTACTTAAACTATACGAGACATGAACCTGTAGGTGTTGTAGGTCAGATTATTCCGTGGAACTTTCCGCTCGTTATGTCTTCTTGGAAAATGGGAGCTGCACTGGCGACAGGTTGTACGATCGTATTAAAACCAGCAGAGCAAACACCTTTATCCTTACTATATACAGCAAAACTCTTTAAAGAGGCTGGATTTCCAAACGGTGTTGTAAACTTTGTACCAGGCTTTGGTCCTGAAGCAGGAGCGGCAATTGTAAATCATCATGACATTGATAAAGTTGCTTTTACAGGATCTACTGTTACAGGAAAGTATATTATGCGTCAGTCTGCAGAAATGATTAAGCATGTAACGTTAGAGCTTGGCGGCAAATCACCAAATATCATTTTAGAAGATGCGGACTTGGAAGAAGCAATTAGTGGTGCATTCCAAGGTATTATGTATAATCACGGTCAAAATTGTAGCGCAGGATCACGTGTATTTGTTCATCGTAAACATTATGAAACTGTAGTAGATGCACTTGTGAAAATGGCGAACAACGTAAAACTTGGAGCAGGTATGGAGAAAGGAACGGAGATGGGTCCACTCGTATCTAAGAAACAACAAGAGCGTGTGTTAAATTACATTGAGCAAGGGAAGAAAGAAGGTGCTACAGTTGCGGCTGGTGGTGAACGTGCGCTTGAAAAAGGTTATTTCGTTAAGCCAACTGTATTCACAGACGTTACAGACGATATGACAATCGTTAAGGAAGAAATATTTGGACCAGTTGTTGTTGTACTTCCATTTGATTCGACAGAAGAAGTAATTGAACGAGCGAACAACTCATCTTATGGCCTTGCTGCGGGTGTATGGACGCAAAATATCAAAACGGGTCATCAAGTGGCAAATAAATTAAAAGCAGGAACAGTGTGGATTAATGATTATAACTTAGAAAATGCAGCTGCACCATTTGGTGGATACAAACAATCTGGTATTGGCCGCGAATTAGGTTCATATGCGCTTGATAATTATACAGAAGTGAAAAGTGTTTGGGTAAATATAAAGTAATAGGGCGTTTTACTGACAAAAATTGAGGGATGAAATAATGAAAGATGCGGACAACTAGAAAGTTTGATAATAGTTGTCCGTTTTCTTATATACAAAATTGTTTTTCAAAAGAATGATAAGGGGGATTTGGATGGAGAATTTAGTAGAATGGTTAGTAGGGCAAGTGTGGAGTATCGGTTTAGTTGTTTTTGCATTAGGGGCAGGCGTATATTTCACGATTGCAACACGCTTTTTGCAAATTCGTTATTTTAAAGAGATGATTAAACTATTATTTGAAGGAAAGAGTTCAGAGACGGGAATATCATCTTTTCAGGCATTTTGTTTAGCCTTATCAGGAAGAGTTGGAATTGGTAATATCGCAGGGGTAGCGACAGCAATCGCTTTCGGCGGGCCTGGAGCTGTATTTTGGATGTGGGTAATGGCTTTGTTAGGGGCAGCGAGCGCGTTTGTTGAATCAACATTATCTCAAGTATACAAAAGTAAAGTAGGGAATGAATATCGCGGCGGTACTCCATATTTCATTGAGAAAGGTTTAAAAATGAAATGGTTTGCAGTCATTGTAGCGGTAGTTGTAACACTTTCATATGGCGTGTTATTACCAGGTATTCAATCTAGTAGTATCGCAGTTGGATTTGAAAACTCTAATGGTATTAACAAATATATAACTGGTATATTTTTAGTCGTGTTACTAGCAGCAATTATTTTTGGTGGTGTAAAGAGAATAGCTGGCGTTTCTCAAATGCTTGTTCCATTTATGGCAATTGGTTATGTAATTGTTACATGTATCATATTAATTGCGAATGTAACGGAGATTCCAAGTATGTTTGCTTTAATTTTCTCTAGCGCATTTGGTGTAAATGAAATGTTTGGTGGAATTGTTGGTGCAGCTATTGCATGGGGCGTAAAACGCGCTGTATTTTCAAACGTTGCTGGTGTCGGAGAAGCGACGTATAGTTCGGCTGCTGCTGAAGTATCGCATCCTGCAAAACAAGGATTAGTTCAAGCGTTTTCCGTATATATCGATACAATTGTCGTATGTACAGCGACAGCTCTTATGATATTAATTACAGGTATGTATAATGTTATACCTGAAGGGAAACGCGCTATTGTAAAAAACATAGGAAATGTGGAAGCAGGTCCAATTTATACGCAACAAGCAGTTGAAACTGTGATGACAGGGTTTGGTCCAATATTTATTTCAATTGCAATTTTCTTTTTTGCATTTACAACGTTACTCGCTTATTACTATATCGCTGAAACGACACTTACTTATTTAGATCGTCAATTGAAGTATGGCTGGTTAAAACCAGTTTTAAAATTTGGATTTTTAATTATGGTTTACATCGGTAGTGTTGAATCAGCGTCGCTTTTATGGAATCTCGGAGATTTAGGAATCGGTAGTATGGCATGGTTAAACTTAATCGCGATTCTATTATTAAGTAAAATCGCATTAAAAGTGTTAAAAGACTATGAAACGCAGAAAAAAGAAGGGAAAGATCCAGTATTTGATCCTAAAAATGTAGGGATTGAAGGATTAACATTTTGGGAAGAAAGAAGTAAAGAGGTTGAAAGGAAAAGTTCTAGAGAAAAAGTTATAGTAGATGATAATTTAAAATTATAACGTAAATTAACTGAAAATTCTTGATTTAAAAGAAGGTATATTGCCTCCATTTCATCGCATACTACAATAGGTATGGATAATATGACTGGAGGGAATAAGATGGAACATGAGCAACATAGTTCGATAAATGATATTCTACATCATTATAAAGAAGGTATAGGTAGTTTTACAAATCAAATTCCTGAAATCGCTGAGACATATAATGCGTTTACGCAAGCTTGTTTTCAAGAGGGTGCTTTAACAAAAAGAGAAAAACAACTTATTGCATTAGGAATTAGTTTAGCAACGCAAGATGAGTATTGTACAATTTATCATACAAAAGGTTGTCTTGATCAAGGATGTTCGGATAAAGAGATTCTGGAAGCATGTGGTGTTTCAGCAGCATTTGCTGGCGGAGCTGCGATGAGTCAAGCGGTAACTTTAGTGCAAGAGTGTTTAACAGAACTGAAAAATCAAAAGCATTGAATAAAAAAACGTTTTAAACTTTATGTTTAAAACGTTTTTTTATGTGAAATTAAATTTGTATTCACTTTAGTATTCTATATCTTCATAAATCGAATTCTCTACATCAGGAAGAACTGTGTATATACTCTTACCGATTAAAGCTTCTAATTCTTTCTTAATTGCATAAAATCCTTTCCAATGTAAAGATGTATGAGATGTTGTACCATGACGCAAACCAACGGAAATTAATCTTCTTTCCAGCGTAGTAAAGCCATCCGCGTCAGCAAGAGCGTCACAAAGAGTAATTACTTTATTGTATAAATCGTAGTTACTATGTTCATTCAATATTGCAACTAAGCGGCTTTTCATATGGTCAGGAACGAGATTCCATTCCGCTGCGATATCTATATGTTCATTTTTACAGGGAAATGAGTGTGTCACACAAATAATGGCGTTTCCTGTATATCCTAAATCATTCATATACATATAACCATCATAGGAATGAATGACCGATTTGGTAAAACCTTTGTATCTTCCGATATCATGCAAAAGGGCAGCGTTATATGCTATGTCAGCGTCTAGGTCATACCCTTTTTTGATAAGCTCTATAATTATGTTTTCAGTTGCATGAGCAACATGTAGTGAATGTTCAAACCAAGGGCCCGGGTTTTGTTCATATGCCCATTCGAGTAATTCTTTTGCATATGTTCTATCTAATATATATTTCATATAGTTATCCTTTCACTAAAAAAATCATATCCTAAATAAATTCATCTTATTATTTCATTATTCCTTCTTTAAAAATTGTTACAATGAAACAAAAGGGGGAAAAGTAATGCGAAATTTAGTAATTGAAGAAATTAAGCAACTAGAAAATGATATGGAAGAACTTTCGAAACTTTTGAAAACGGTTGTAAATGATGGGGCATCAATTGGTTTTTTGCCTCCACTGGAACAAAAAGACGCAACAAAGTATTGGCAAACAGTATTAGCGCCAGAAGTGATATTGTATGTGGCTAAAATAAACAACGAAGTAGCAGGGAGTATTCAATTACAATTAGTTACAAAGCCTAACGGAATTCATAGAGCCGAGATTTGCAAATTAATGACTCATCCAAACTTTAGACGTAACGGTATTGGACGATTGCTTATGCAAAAAGCAGAGGAACGAGCGAAGCAAGAAAACAGGTCTCTTTTAGTATTAGATACTAGAGAAGGAGATCCTTCCAATAAATTGTACAAATCACTAGACTACCAAGAAGTTGGAACAATACCAGGGTATGCAATTTCTCCGAATGGAAAGTTAGATGCTACGGTTCTTTATTATAAATGCATATAAATTGTGATTAAAAGGTTATCATACTGAATAATAAGAAACTATTTTAACACCGTCTATATTTTTCTGGCGGTGTTAAATAAATTTATTGATATAATCCATTTAACGCACTAAATGAATTTGAGAAAGTTTTTAGAGGGTTCTTTTAGTAATGATTCTCGTCTTATAATAAATGTAGAGAAGATGACTAGCCAACTATAGTTATTTTCGCTTTATTATCGGAAGGGGATGAAAGAATGAAAAAGAATAGTTTACAAAAGATGAAGAAAGTTATTTTAAGTGGTGGCGTATTACTTACGGGATTATTAACATTTGGATTTTCAGAAAAGGCTTCAGCTCATGGTTATGTAGAATCACCAGCGAGCCGATCTTATTTATGTAAGCAAGGGGTAAATGTAAATTGTGGACCGATTCAATATGAACCACAAAGTGTAGAAGGGATAGGGGGATTTCCGCAACTAGGACCTTCTGATGGACAAATTGCAGGGGCTGGTCATTTTCCTGCTTTAGATGTTCAAACTGTGGATAGGTGGAAGAAAGTTACGTTAAATGGCGGGACGAATACATTCAAGTGGAAACTAACTGCTCCTCATAGTACAAAAGAGTGGAAATATTATATTACGAAAAAAGGCTGGAATCCAAATAAACCTTTAACGCGATCAGATTTAGATTTAGTGCCATTCTATGTGAAAAATGACGGTGGGGCTAGACCAGGGACAACAGTAACGCATGAAGCAAATGTACCAACTGATCGTAGTGGATACCATCTTATTTTAGCTGTTTGGGAAATTGCAGACACTGGAAATGCGTTTTATCAAGTTATAGATGTAAACCTTGTGAATAATGGCTTAGCTTCAAATTTCGCTTTTAACAACGTAGTGCAAGCTCCTACACTATTTTAATTGAAACATATATTTCGATCATCTAATTCATTTTAGATGATTTTTTTTATGAAAATGATGAAAAATATAGAAGAAAGTGCAATTATTTATAAAAAAATATGCTTTAAATATTGTCATATTTGCTTCTTTAAGATATCCTTTTCATGAAGAGGTGGAAAACATGGAAAAAGTACTAGTTTTCGGGCATAAAAACCCAGATACAGATGCAATTTGTTCTGCAATTGCTTATGCAGAATTGAAAAAAGAATTAGGAATGAATGCTGAGCCTGTACGTTTAGGCGAAATCAGCGGTGAAACTCAATTTGCGTTAGACTATTTTAAAGTAGAAGGACCGCGTTTTGTTGAGACAGTAGCAAGCGAAGTGGACAACGTTATTTTAGTTGACCATAACGAGCGTCAACAAAGTGCTAACGATATCGAATCAGTTCGTGTGTTAGAAGTTATTGACCATCACCGTATTGCTAACTTTGAAACAAGCGATCCTATATACTATCGTTGTGAGCCAGTTGGATGTACAGCTACAATCTTAAACAAAATGTACAAAGAAAATGGCGTTACAATTCGTAAAGAAGTTGCAGGTTTAATGTTATCTGCAATTATTTCAGATTCTTTACTATTCAAATCTCCAACTTGCACAGAACAAGACGTAGCAGCTGCTCGTGAATTAGCGGAAATCGCTGGTGTAGATGCTGATAGCTACGGCTTAGAAATGTTAAAAGCTGGTGCTGACTTAAGCGGAAAAACAATGGAGCAATTAATCTCTCTTGACGCTAAAGAATTCCAAATGGGTAATGCGAAAGTTGAAATCGCACAAGTAAACGCTGTTGATACAAACGACGTTCTTGTACACCAAGCGGAACTTGAAAAAGTAATTTCTGCAGTAGTAGAAGAAAAAGGTTTAGATCTATTCTTATTCGTTGTAACTGATATCTTAACTAACGATTCTGTCGGTCTTGCGATCGGTAAAGCAGCAAACGTTGTTGAGAAAGCATACAACGTATCACTAGAAAACAATACAGCTACTTTAAAAGGTGTTGTATCTCGTAAAAAACAAATCGTACCAGTATTAACAGAAGCATTCCAAGCTTAATCGTATTGCGTACAGATGAACAGTAAGGACAAGTAGTCAGATTGGCTACTTGTCCTTTTTTATTTATAATAAGCAGAAATTTTTAACTTTTAAACAGTCGCATTGTGTATGCTTAATGATATGGAAGTATTGAAAAGTAAATTACAGGGGCTTTTTGAAAAAATATTGCATCTGTTTCAAAATTAGAGAGCTGGATTTCGGAGGAACTGCGTTTAAACGCTGAAATACAGATGTTGCGTTTAACTTTTTAGAAGAAAGGATATAAAGTTTTGATTAACGAATTAAAATAAGGATAGCGTTAGCTATCCTTATAATCGTTTATTCGTAAGATTTTTTCTTGTTTATATAAAATGTGATTATCGCAGTAATGAAGAAAATAGGTATCGCATACACTTGCCCAACAAATAACTTCCAGCCGACATAATTATAGCCTTCAGATGCTGGGATGATAACGGAAATAACGCAAACGATAAAATAGACTAATAGTGCAGGGATAATATTTTTCATTTTTATGAACCTCCTTTTTAATTATATCTATACATCCTTATGTTAAAATTTATATTTAATATTTTGAAGAAAAAAAGCAAAAATTTTTATGGTATTATAATATTTGCAATGAGAGTGATCCATAGTACGTATATGGTAAAATGTGTAATTTTAGCTTTCGGAATTATTATATAGTATTTCGAGAGAAAAATGTACAAAATAACGAATTTTATTTACAGAAGTAAAGGGAGTAGAAATATATATGAAAAGGCTATGTATAATTCCTTGTGGAAAAAAGAAAATTTGGGATAAGCATTCAAACTACGGACCGATGGAAGCAAAAGATGTATATATTAGTCCGTTCGGAAAAGCATGTCAGGCGTACGCAACTATGTTTTTCGAAAACTGGGTTATATTATCAGCGAAACATGGATTTTTAAGACCAAATGATATTGTATTAGAAAACTATGATCTTGCATTTGATTCAAAAAGCGATGAGGTAATAAGTATAGAGCAATTACAAAAACAGATGGTAGATAAAAGTTTATTACAGTTTGACGAAATCGTCTTACTAGCAGGAAAAAAGCATAAAAAAGTAGTGACAAAGTTATATCCAGAAGAAATGATTACATATCCGCTAGAGGGGTGTAAAGGGATTGGGTATATGTTGCAGAGGTTAATAGAAGCTGTGAAGGAAGGGGAGGAAATATAGGTGAAGTTTCAGTGATTTTAAACTCTATTTATTTAGGGAGCTTAGGCATCGCCGAAAGGGTGATGCTTTTTTGTTCGTACCGTCAATTTTAGAAAATGTAGGGTGTATGGGTACAGTTAAGATTGTAAGTGGGAATAGCAATAAGACAAGTTTTGAATAGAATATTAAGAAAGGAGATGTTGATGAATAATGGCTAGATATAGTTTGCACGGAGGACATAATAGTATTGTTCAAGGTGCTAATTTCGGGAATCGGAAAGAACACGTTCTGGATAGGCAAGTTAAAGATGCCGTGGCGGCTAAGTTAAGAGCCTTAGGACACACGGTTTATGACGATACGGACGAGGTAGGGACAACTCAATCACAAAATTTAAATAATATCATTCGTAAAAGCAATTCCCATGCTGTGGATTTAGTTATTTCTTTTCATCTTAATGCAAGCGATGGAAATGGACAGGGTGTTGAGGTTCTGTATTATGATCAGAAAGACTTGGCGGCTAAAATCTCAGCTCAACTAGCAAAAGATATTGGATGGCGTGATCGAGGTGCAAAACAGCGTACAGATTTAGCGGTATTAAATGGGACGAAAGCACCTGCTATTCTTATAGAATTAGGATTTATTGATAATGAATCTGACATGGCAAAATGGAATGTTGATAAAATTGCTAATTCTATTGTGTTTGCTCTTACAGGACAAACTGGAGGAGGTACAGTGGATTTGCTCAAAGTAAAAACTGGCGGTGTAGCATTTAGTAATTTACAAGCTTTGGCTCAAGCGATGGTTGATGCGGGTATTGATGGACAAATTGTTGTTCAGAAAGATGGCATTGGTTATGCTATAACGAATGGCTATCCAGCTGGAAATATCGATAAATTTACAGCTTGGTTAGATGCGCGTAAATGGTACTATGAGTACGTGAGATAAAACGAAAATTGGTTTGATTAAAAACTAAAAATTGTCTTATTTTTAGTTAACAAGTATATTAAGTAACTATAAAAATATGGACAATTTATATGTAAATTAGTACACAAAACCACCTGTCAGAAAGGTGGTTTTATTTATCAAGCTATTTGCGGGAAGTAAAATTCTCACCTCAAAATTCGAATGAAGCTAAGAAATTAGGTGGGAATTACACTGCTCGTAGCCTCCTACTAATTATCGTTTCACTTTATATAGTTTAGAGTTTTGTAAATCTTTACTTATTAAACCCGTAATAATATTTTGTTTTCTCAATACATAAGCCGAATTTTAAATTATTACCCAATAATATAATACCTCTCATACTATTTATTAGTTGATAATAACAAAAAAACAAGCTTTGAATATAATAATGAAAAAGGAGATGTTAAATAATGGGTTATATTATAGATATTTCTAAATGGAATGGCGACATTAACTGGGATATCGCAGCACCACAATTAGATTTCGTAATTGCACGTGTGCAAGATGGTTCAAACTATGTAGATCCTTTATATAAAAATTATGTACAAGCAATGAAAGCAAGGAATATTCCGTTTGGTAATTATGCGTTCTGTCGTTTCGTTTCAGTAGAGGATGCACGGATAGAAGCGAGAGACTTTTGGAACCGTGGTGATAAAAATGCAACAGTTTGGGTAGCTGACGTAGAAGTAAGAACAATGAAAGATATGAGAGCGGGTGCACAAGCTTTTATTGATGAATTACGCAGATTAGGAGCTAAGAAAGTCGGTTTATATATTGCTCATCATATGTATGCTCCATTTGGAATGGCAAATGTCAATTGTGATTTTGTATGGATTCCTCGTTATGGTGGTAACAAACCGGCGTATCCATGTGATATTTGGCAATACACAGAGACAGGCAATGTGGCTGGTATCGGCAAATGTGATTTAAATAAGCTGATTGGAAATAAGCCGTTAGCTTGGTTTACAAATCAAATTGTTGAGCCGATAAAAAAACAAGAAGGGGTTGGAATTATAGTGAATAAATATAACAAAGTAGTTACTTATGAATTTGGTGTAAATTTAATTTCTGACATGATTCAAATGATGGATAAGCTTGGATATACTTCTAAAATAATATCTCGTGGAGATAACCAAGGGCTTGTGTATTTCGAAACAGATTATCGTCAAGGGAACGAACTGGACAAAGCAACTGTTTGGTTAGATACGAAAGGAATTAAATATTTTTATACAAAAGAGTAGTGTGCTAAATAAAGAGCCGTCATGTGACGGTTTTTATTTTTATTTAATCTTTTAACTCTACTTATAATATGGAGAAAATAGACTAATAAATAAGCCTTTGTATACTTTCAAACATAGAATATGATGAATTCTATTAAGGAGGAAGCATATTTATGAGAAATACTTGTCATTGTGGACATTTTCAAGATTGTAATAAATTTTGGGATGATTTAATGTTTGGGAGATGTAGATGTAAGCGCAATGATTTTCACGAGTGTTGTTGCAAAGAGAGACCGAAGTGTGAGTGTGAAAAATGTCATTGTAAAACAAAAGCGAAATGCCATTGTAGGCATGAAGAGGAAGGGTATTAATAATAAAAAAGAGTACGATGCTGAAGTGACCCCTAAAAGTTAGACACGGTTATTTGATTAGGCAGCTTGATAAAAG
Source organism: Bacillus sp. CH_48 (assembly GCF_038008465.1). Classification (NCBI taxonomy): domain Bacteria; kingdom Bacillati; phylum Bacillota; class Bacilli; order Caryophanales; family Bacillaceae; genus Bacillus; species Bacillus sp. CH_48. Next base: position 4,126,519 of record NZ_JBBOZF010000001.1, read on the forward strand.
TGAGTCCGGTATTGTACCGGGCTCATTTTTAATTTTGCCTTAATCCGTTTCGTATTATAATAATCTATATATTTTTCTAATTCTATTTTAAAGTGCTCTACATTTTCAAATTCTTTTATGTAGAGGAACTCCGATTTCATAATCCCAAAGAAATTTTCTATTACTGCGTTGTCGTAACAGTTGCCTTTTCGAGACATACTCTGGACGATAGCTCTTGATTCAAGTGTACGGACGTATTGTCTCATTTGATAATGCCATCCTTGATCCGAATGCATCAGTAGCTGGTGCGTTTCAGGTAAACGTTCCAATGCTTTTTCTAACATGTCTGAAACAAGCGAATACGTCGGTCTAGAACCAATTGTATAGGTAATAATTTCACCATTATACAAATCTAATACAGGTGATACATACAGTTTTTCTCCAAACAATTTAAGCTCTGTGATGTCTGTTACCCACTTTTGATTCGGTGCATCTGTATGAAAATTACGCTCTAAAATATTAGGTGCAATTCTACCGACTTTTCCTTTATAGGATTTATATTTCTTCATACGCACAACACACTTTAACCCAAGCTCTTTCATAATGCGCTGAACCTTCTTGTGGTTCACTTTCTGGCCACGATTCGTTAATTCATCACGAATGCGACGGTAACCATAACGACCTTCATTTTCCTCATAAATCGCTTTAATCTCAGCTTTCAAATCGGCATCTACATCTGGACGATTCATTTTCTTTACTAAATCATAATACGTGCTTCGAGGAATAGTAGCTAGCTCCACGAGTGCCTTCACCGAATATTTATGCCTTAATTCATAGACTACTTGCGCTTTGTCTTGTTTTGTGATTTTTCCTTGTTTTGAACTAAGGCATTTAACTTTTTTAAGTACTCATTTTCCATCTCAAGCTGTTTAATGCGTGCTTCAAGTGCTTCGACTGACCCTTCAGCTAAATGTTGTTTTAATTGTTTATTTGAATCTTTTTTCATGGATGGACGCCCCTTTTTCTTAGATTGAAGGGCATCAATTCCTTGTGTTTCGAGCTGTTTTTTCCAAACAGAAATCGTTGAAGGGGCAGGAATATTAAAGATAGCTGCCGTCTCAAATAAGGACATACCGTTTTCAATCATAAAGTTTAGTACGTCTAGTTTAAATTGTTGTGTGTAATTTGTACATCGTTTTAGAAAAGCTTCCAGACCATTCTGTTTATATTGGTTTACCCAATTCAAAATGATTGTGTCACTTATACCGAGCGATCTACCCATTTCTCGATAACTTTCATTTCCGTTCAAATAACGTAGAACGATTTGTATTTTTTCATCAGCTGTAAATTTAGCCATAGAAAAACTGCACCTCCAATTGTTAGACTGTGTCTAACAATTGGGGTGCAGTTCATGCGTACTCTTTTTTGGGGTGATTATATTCCATCTTGAACAAATTTCTTTACAATTACCCATGTGTCTTTCTTTTTAACCGTTATAGCTACATTAGTTCCATTAGATTCCTTATAAAAGATATATCCATTGTTTGAGTTTACATATGTAACTGGTTCACCTATGCAATCTCGCGAGCAGGATTTGTTGACTAGTTCAATTAAGGATAGTTCACTTGGATCGGTTTTACTGGCTTCTATAACAGCATCAAGGGTTGTTTTTCGATAACCTTGCAAGTTTATATGAAAAAGCTGCTCTATTTCTCCTGTAATGCTAGTGTTCATTACTTCTACTGAATTCTTTTTTCTTGAAGAAAGCCGTTTTCATAAAGTAATTTTGTATAGCCAATCCATGCTATTAACACTAGCATGAAAAACATACCCGTCATTTTAAGTATTCGAAGTCGTTTGCTTATAATTGTTTCTGAGTATTTCATTCACTCTAATCCTCCAATGTTTTTAATTTAAAATATGCTTGGATACATACTTTTAGAAGAGGATGAAAGTTAATGAGTTTTTAATAAAAAAGAAAACATCCAGGGTTAGATGCTTTCTTTTTTTGGTATTTTTGGCTATCTGTTAGTTACTTGTTTCATAAGTGGTCTTATTTCTTTAACTGGTGGTTTCTTATCATAGGCATCAACGTAAGAAAAGTAGTAGTTTAAGTTTCTTAGAAGACCTTTTCCTATTTTTGCACTTAAGAAAGGAAAGACTTGTCCGGTATAATCATCGAGAGATTTACAGTAATATTTTTCATCTAAATATATACTGTATTTACATGTTAGTTCTACTAAAGGATTCCCTTCATCATCAAATACTTCTTTAGAATCAATAATATCTATTAGTGCAAATTTTTCATTTAAGTAAACTTTCTTTTTTTTCTCGTGTTTATTTGTAAGTATAAAAACGAGACCAATCGCGTTAATCAAACTATTTCCTCCTATAAAAAACGGATATTAATAAAATATATCGATATAAGCTAAATGTAAAGAGGAGAGGTGAAATATCATGGAGAGAAAACTAAATAAGCCGATTGGTGAGAGCTGATAATCAGTGGGGGATGAACAAACCCCTCACTGATTAAAGTTTCACTTTATTGAAATACTTGCGGGAATTGTTTTACGATTGCGTTTGTTATCATGTCAGCCATTTCTAATGCTTCTTTTTCAATTTTATCGTAAAGTTTTACTCCTGCTTCATAATCTTTATTTAGGAAGGCAAGTGCTTCTGCTTTCGTTAGTGCTAAATGTTCATAAAACATTTTTCGAAATTCTTCTTTTCCTATATATGGGTTGATGTTATTAAGAAACTCAACGATTTCATCACCATTAGCGTACCATTTTTTCTCTATAGCGGCAGCTGCATTTTGATCACCAGTTTTTGCGGCTTTAACAAGATCTGCTGCAATGACTAAGTGATCCTTAATTAATGCACTATATTTTTTTACTGCATCTTCACCGTAAAATGGTTCAAGTGATAGTCCCATATGTGTTGCGTTTTGTAGAAGTCGTCCAACAGTAACGTTAACATCGGGTAAATTAAATACAATACTTATAATAGCCAATCTCGTCCAAGCGACGTGTTGTTCCCATAAAGAACGCATATACCCTTTTAAAAAATTCTCGTTTTTACTAATTCGGTAGTTACGTACGGATAAATCATAGTTTACATAAGGGTTATGGTAGGGGGAGTAATACGATTGCCAATAAGAATACATAAATAGTAACACTCCTTTGAACATGTATAACTCAAAGTATGATATAGATTTATGTTTAGTTACGTGTCCTAGATTATTTTTAGGGAATTTGAATTGGAGAAATTAGGTGAATGATCTTGTGGTATATATGAATAAATTGAATATAAAGTAAAAGAGGGTCTGCAAGGGAAGTTACAGACCCTCAAAAGGGTATTGCCGAGATGTCGGACTCGACTACGTAATGTTATCATAAAATTCTTTTGAAAAAACCTGGTAAATGTGTCCAAATGAAATTGGGACCTTAATAAAGTCAAAGAGACCTGCTTCCCGCGGCAGGCCCCATTAACTAGATAATGTCGATGAGCAAAAACTCATCTGGAGTACTTTCATAGTAACAAGTAAAATGTGTTTTGTGTATTGAGAAAGAAGAATTGCATAATTATATGTGAACAATTAAAATCCCAACAATTTATGATTATCATTAATTGTTGGGATTTAAATATGGTTATAAAATGGAAAAAAGACTTGGAAGTGAGATTGAGGTGTAGAAGTAAGTAATCATGAAAAAGACCTGCTAATATAAGCAGGTCAACTTAAGGGGTTTATCCAACAGATTATTATATATGGTAACAACTGAATTGTAGTAAGTCTATACATTTAATATTGAGAAAAATTCTGCGAATGATATATTTTTTGCCGTGATGGAACTCATATTATGATGTTTCATATAGAAACCTCCTGAATTTATATGTATACGATTAGTAGTATTCAAGAAAGGGAAATAAAATGAATATTTAAATTGAAACTCTTTCTTCATGTTTACTGGATTTACGTTATAAATGTTGTAAAACATATAAAACATGGATGTTAATTCATATTAAATAGGTGGAGAAACATAGAATAATGAAAAAATAATAAGCATCTATTCATCTCTTTCAAGTCGCATAAGTGATTGATATAATAGAAGTAGATGAAAGATAAAGAAAAGCAGGTGACTCTTTTTTGTTTACTAAAGCACAAGAACTTTTAGCGTCCTACTTTGGTTATTCTTCGTTTCGAAGAGGACAAGATGAAACAATTAAAAATATACTAGATGGGAAAGATACAGTATGTATTATGCCAACGGGTGGCGGTAAGTCGATTTGTTATCAAATTCCGGCATTAGTATTTGAAGGAACGACGTTGGTTATATCGCCTTTAATATCACTTATGAAGGATCAAGTAGATACATTGGTACAGAATGGCATTTCAGCTACATATATTAATAGTTCTATTTCTATTGCCGAAGCAAATCAGCGAATTCAATTAGCGAAACAAGGACATTACAAATTACTTTATGTCGCGCCTGAGCGTCTTGATTCGATGGAGTTTGTTGACCAACTTATCGATATGAAAATCCCTATGATTGCGATTGATGAAGCACACTGTATTTCACAGTGGGGACATGATTTCCGTCCAAGTTATTTACATATACATCGCATATTAGATTATCTTCCAGAAAAACCGCTCGTATTAGCATTAACAGCAACAGCAACACCGCAAGTACGTGAGGACATTTGTAACACACTTGAAATTAATCAAGAAAATACAATTATGACAACGTTTGAGCGTGAGAACTTATCGTTTTCTGTCATTAAAGGGCAAGATCGAAATGCATATTTGGCGGATTATATTCGTCAAAATCAAAAGGAATCTGGGATTATATATGCAGCTACTAGAAAAGTAGTCGATCAGTTATATGAAGATTTAATGAAGGCTGGAGTTTCTGTATCAAAATATCATGCTGGTATGAGTGATAGTGATCGAAATGAGCAACAAGAACTCTTTTTACGAGATGAAGTAAGTGTAATGGTAGCAACATCTGCATTCGGGATGGGTATTGATAAATCGAATATTCGTTACGTAATTCATTATCAGCTTCCAAAAAATATGGAAAGTTACTATCAAGAAGCAGGACGTGCTGGTCGTGACGGATTAGATAGTACATGTATATTGTTATATTCTTCTCAAGATGTACAAGTACAGCGTTTTTTAATTGATCAATCAACTGGAGAATCACGTTTTTCAAATGAACTTGAAAAATTGCAAAATATGACCGATTACTGTCATACAGAACAATGCTTACAATCATTCATTTTGCAATACTTTGGAGAAGAACCGAAAGAAGATTGTGGACGCTGTGGTAATTGTACAGACGATCGCGAGAGCATTGATGTGACAAGGGAATCACAAATGGTTTTATCATGCATGATTAGAACGAACCAACGCTTTGGGAAGCAAATGATAGCGCAAGTATTAACGGGGTCGAAAAATAAGAAAGTTATTGAATTTAATTTTCATACTTTACCAACGTATGGGCTTTTATCGAACCGTAGTGTAAAAGAGGTCAGTGAGTTTATTGAGTTTTTAATTTCAGATGAGTTAATTGCAGTTGAACATGGCACTTATCCGACGTTAAAAGTAACAGAAAAAGGGAAAGAAGTATTACTTGGTAAAGAGAATGTTTTACGAAAAGAACGAGTAGAGACAAGACAAATTGTACAAGACCATCCTTTATTTGAAGTGCTTCGTGAAGTACGTAAAGAAATTGCACAAGGAGAAGGTGTACCTCCGTTCGTTATTTTCTCTGACCAAACATTAAAAGATATGTGCGTGAAAATGCCGCAAAGTGATTCCGAATTGTTGACGGTAAAAGGTATCGGAGAACACAAACTTGTGAAATATGGCTCGCACTTCTTACAAGCAGTTCAGCATTTTATTGAGGAAAATCCAAATTACGCTGAAACGATTAAGACAGAAGTAGTTGCAGAGCGTAAAAAGTCAGGAAAAGCGTCCGCAAATTCTCATTTAGAAACGTATGAAATGTATAAACAAGGTATTGATTTGAATGAGATTGCAAAAGAACGTAACTTATCAAGACAAACAATTGAAAACCATTTAATTCGCTGCTATGAGGATGGAATGGAAGTAGATTGGCAAAGCTTTGTTCCAGCAGAGTATGAATCTCTTATTGAAACTGCCGTTCAAAATGCAGAGGGTGGGCTGAAATCTATTAAAGAACAGCTTCCGAATGAAGTGAGTTACTTTATGATTCGTGCTTATTTACAAATAAGAAAGTAGAGACATATAAAGGGGATAAGAATTTATGTATCATGTGTTCGTTTATGGCACATTAAGAAGAGGACAAACGAATGCTCATTATATGCAAGGTGCAACATGCATTGCAGACAGAGCTTGGACATATGGAAAATTATTTGATACGAATGAAGGATATCCGGCTATGACTTATTCGATTGAAGAAAAGGTGTATGGAGAAGTTTATGTAGTAAATGATGAGATATTGTGTAAGTTAGATGAACTAGAAGAATATACAGGTAATGCGGAGACTGATTTATATGATCGAATCACGCAAACAGTATATGTTGCTGATAGGGAAATTGAGGCATATGTGTATATCGCTCAGAATAAAAAGATGTTAAAAAAAGTGATAGACTCTGGTGACTGGCTTATGTATCAAAAAATATAATAAGGTAGTTTTAAAAATTGGAAAGCAGATAATGACGAATTCATTATCTGCTTTTTATTGTGTGAATAATTGTCGTTCTCTTTTTATTCTTATAGTTCTTAGTACGATTCCAATTCCGAGAAATAAAACAGTAGCAGCGACCCCGCTAGTAGGATTTAACCAAAAATCACTACTGTTTGTAAGAGTAATAATCCCTGTTATTGTAACTAAAACAGTAGGAACAGCATCCTCGATTGCATGCATGATAACACATGGCCGGACGGATTTTGTAAGTCTATATATTTCAACATACATAATTGACCAACAAACCATAAGGATACAGCCAGATAGAAGCATATTTAATCTTGAGATAGATTCAAAATATTCATTTGAAGAGCCTCCTTTACTTTTATTTATCCTACTATTTGTGGGCAGTAAAACGCCCATTGATTAAAGTCTTTAATTTTTACAATATTTGTTAATAGATAAATTAAATAGGAGACAAATAGAAAGTAGTATCTTTTGTATGCATCACTATACTATATGTGTATTTGTGTGATTTAAATGTTGCATATTCTTTTTAAATTAGAAAGATGAAAAGTAAGTTTTTTCGGAAAATTTAAATAGAAACTATTGACTTTATGATTGGATTTTTAATACAATGATACTTCGACTGAAAAATTAGAACGGACAGGAGGGAATCGTCGAAATGAGCAACATATTTGAAGATGAGTTACAAAAAATGAAGGATACTTTGCATACGATGGATGAGCAATTGGATAAGCTTGAAAAAATCCCAGTTTATTATGGAGAAGATTTTAAGGAGCAAATTCTTGAAAGTATGAGAGAGTCTAATAGACAAAATTTACGTATTGGTGTGCAAGAGCCGTACTTTGGAAGGTTAGATTTTCAGGAAGATGGAAAAGAAGAAGTTATGCCGATTTATATCGGAAAAGTAGGGGTTTCGGATATGGACACGATGAAGCCAATCATTATTGATTGGCGGGCACCTGTCGCAAGTATGTTTTATTCATTTACCGGTGGAGAAGAATTAGCATTTTATCAATCACCAGATGGGTTAGTAGAAGGTGATGTGTATTTAAAACGAAACATTTCTATTCGAAAAAGAGAACTTGAACGTGTTGTTGATACATATGTAAAAGGAAATGAAGATGTATCACATGCCGATGATTTTCTTCTATATCGATTAGGTGAGAATAAAGATAATAAACTAAAGGATATTGTTTCAACGATTCAATCGGAACAAAATGATATTATTCGTGCGGAAAGAAACTTGCCATTATTAATTCAAGGGGTTGCAGGGAGCGGAAAGACAACAATTGCTTTACATCGCCTTGCTTTTTTGATTTATGAATATCGTGAGCAGCTAGAAGCTGAGAGAATGATCGTATTTGCGCCGAATAGTCTGTTTTTAGACTATATTTCGAGTGTACTTCCTGAATTAGGTGTAGGGAATATTAGTCAAACAACGTTTCCGGATTGGGCATTACGTACGTTAGATGATTCAGTGAAACTAAAGCAGACAGAAGAAAAATTGAAAGAAGCATTTTCAATTAATCGTGATGAAGAAAAGGTTATGCTCGGTAAATTGAAAGGTACACTGGAATTTAAGTTCTTTATTGAAGAGAGAATGATTCAATTTGAAAATGAATTAATACCAACAAGTGATTTTGAGGCATGGGACAAAGCTATTATTCCAGTAGAAGACATAAAAAAATGGATGCAAGTTGAATATAAACATTATCCATTAAAGAAAAGAAGAGAAAGATTAGTCGGCCGAATGAAGCGCTGGATTGAAATTGAACTGAAAAAGTATGGAGAAACAAACGAGAAGAAATTATTAAAAAAAGAAGCGACAAAGAGATTGAACACTTATATGAAGTTTTGGCCGAAAATGAGCCCACTTTCACTATATAGTTCAATATTGAAAAGTAAAGAAATACTCGAAGTATTGCCTGAAGAACTTGTGAAAGAAACTGAAAAGAGTTGTCGTAAAAAAGAAGTGTATGTAGAAGATTTACCAGCTTTAATTTACATACATCACCGCATAACAGGTATTGAAATCGGACAGAAATTCCATCACGTCGTTATTGATGAAGCGCAAGATTTTCCACCATTCCAAGTTTATGTATTAAAAGAAATTACACTAGGTAATTCTTTTACTATATTAGGTGATTTATCTCAAGCAATTTATGATTATCAAGGAATTGAAGATTGGAGTGCTTTTAAAGAAGTATTCCAAGAAACAGGTTATTATGAACTGACGAGAAGTTATCGTTCTACAAAAGAAATTATAGAATTTGCTAACGAAATAATTAAAAATGCAGAGATTCCAGTTGGGCTCGCAACACCAGTTTTTCGCAGTGGTGAAGATGTTAAGGTAATCCATGCAGAAGATCAATTTAATGAGATTATGAAGACGTTAAAACATCTACAAAACGAAGATGTGAAAACCATTGCGGTAATAGGAAGAACAGACGATGAATGCCGCGATATATATGAGAAATTAACAAAAGCAGGATTGGCTGTAAACGTTATTGAAGCAGATCAAAGTAAATATGAAGGTGGTATTTCAGTAGTACCTGTCTATTTAGCGAAAGGTTTAGAATTTGATGCGGTGCTTTTAATTGATGTGGATGAAGAACATTACAAAAACACAAAACATGATGCAAAGTTACTATATGTCGGATGTACGAGATCACTTCATGACTTATGGATTTTCCATAGTGGGGAAGCGTCACCTTTAATTAAAGGATTAAAATAAAGTGAAACTATAATCAGTGGGGAGTTTTACTGCAAGCTAATGTGGGATAAATATAAAAAGAGGATTTTCTAGTACTGTATGAAAATCCTCTTTTTTATATTGAAATGGTAGATGTGTAAAATGACAATAAAGTTATTTAATTTTAAAACCTAAAACAAGTATAACCCCGCTCTAAATTTAGGACGGGGTTAAAACATAGTTATTTAATTTGCGATATAAGATACTTCACTGTACTTAAAAATATAACAATAAAGTCGTTTGAAAATCTAAGTTTTATTCAACAATACCGCCCATTGTTGAATAATGTTCAATTTTAAACGAATAAAGCCATTAATATTAAATTTTGATAGCTATCATCCAATTTTACACCCTTTGCTTTTCTACCCTCTTCAAAGAAGCCTAGATTCTTATATAACTGGATTGCACCTAGATTATCTTCCATTACCTCAAGACAAACTTTTTCAATTTTACTGTTATTTTTAGCCCAATTGATTAACGTTTCTAGAAGAGCTCTTCCAATACCATAATTTCGATATTCAGGTAGTATGGTCATCGCAAAAGCCCCTTGATGACTAATTTTTTCTTTGTTTCCGTTCTTAAAATCTATTGCACCGACTAACTTACCATCAACTTCAGCAATAAACTGTACATAATTTGGATTTTCATGATAAGCTTTTAACGTTTTTTGAATAGCATCGATACGCACCTTTTTTACATCCTCAACCGTACTTAGCATGTATGGAGCGTTTATTAAAGCTTTTGAAGCAGAATCTAGTATTCTTTCTGCATCCTGTTCTTTAGCTTCTCTAATTATTACTGTTTTTCCATCCTTAGATTTATAAGTAAAAACATTAGTTGATAAGATACTACACACACCCTTTCGGAATATAATTAATTAAAATTTTTAACTGTTTCGCGATTCTTAAGTAAGAAAAAGTCGTATCACCTTTTTCTGCATTCGCTCTGCTTCAACTTAATAACGATTATTTCAAATGTTTCTAATTTTTACAAGAATTTATTCCGTTATATAACCCGATTTTTGAATAACATGACTGGCGTTTTTTAAACAAATTCATTATCTCTGTACAAGATGAATTAACGACTTGAGCTGTTGTATAAATAATATACAATGACCTTTTCTAATTCCTTAGTTTGTCCTTTTTCCCGTATACGAACGGCATCTACTGGAATTTGTGTATGTTTTAACCAATCTAGAATAAGGTGTAGTTGTACTTGTATTTGACCAATGTGTAGCTTCTTTATGTTCTTATTCTGAATTCTATTAATTAATTGCAGCATATAGGGAAGTTTTTCTATACATTCGCTTAAATCTCCGCAATAACCTGAAGGGAATTCATTTGTACCAAATTCTAAAGTATTGATGTAATTAGAAACTAGGTATATCATGGCTTTTTGTTCGGTATAACCACCTAATTCAATCGCTTTTCGAAGGGATTTTTCTAAATCGTCTTCTTTATTGCTAGAGTCCATATAAATTCCTATCCATCTAAAAGGTCTTGAATCAATCGGATTGTTTTCTGTCCATCTATATAGAATATCAATTAGAAAACTATTTAGTGAGAAAGTTATGACCTCATCTTTTTCGTTTAATGCATCTAAAATAGTAAACAGCGAAATGGCAAACTCTTCTTGATCTTTTGATTCCCATTTCTTTGCATTTGAAATAAATGTCTCTAAATGTTTATAAGCTAATTTTCGAAGTCCCGCTTCGCGATGCTGACAGTAACAAATAAAATCATGCCAATGTTCATTTGTATTCATATTTATAATAATGGTTTGTAATGCAGTGTGAGGTTTATGTATTATAAGTCCCCCAATCTATTAAGAACGTGTTGAAAATTTAGTGTTATTATATCATTACATAAATTAAAAAGGGAGAGTTACTATGATTACAAAAGTAATTACGAAAAGTAATTGGGAAATCGCAAAAATAATTGGAGAAATTAATGAAGATTCACTTATAGAAGAGGGATTTATTCATTGTTCATTAGTAGATCAAGCTTTAAAAGTTGCAGAAAAATATTTCAAGCATGAAGAAGATGTTTTATTACTTACAATTGATCCAGCCCTATTAAAAGCAGAAGTAAAATATGAACTTACTTCTAACGGTCAAGAATATCCGCATGTTTACGGAGTAATTAATGTTGAGGCGATTGTAGAGGTTGTTCCATTGCATAAAGAAAACGGAGAGTTTATCCCGCATTAACAGACAGCTCGATTGGTGAGGGCTGATAATCAGTGGGGAATGAACCAAACCCCCACTGATTAAAAAAGATAAGTATGTTATATATGTTAGTGAGAAAAGCGCAAATCATATAGTTAGTTTGTTTTATTATCCGTTTTTTGGTAAAAAATATTGTTTTTATCACACTAATACTGTATGATACATAGTATAAAACATATACTGTATGACATATAGTAATGGAAAAGAGGTGAGTGAATGGATGCTTTATTAAATTCGTTAATTACTGAACTAAGAAGAGGAACATTAACATTAGCGGTTTTAAGCCAGTTAAGAACACCGCAGTATGGGTATTCACTTGTCCAATTATTGGAGAAATCAGGGATCACAATCGATCAAAGTACTTTATATCCACTACTTCGCCGATTAGAAAAGCAAGAGCTAGTGACGAGTAGTTGGGATAAAACGGAGAGTAGACCGCGTAAGTATTACGTTTTAAGTGAATACGGATTAGAGATATTTTTGCAGTTAAAAAAGGAATGGATAAAGGATTCGAAGGAACTTTATAACTTATTAAAGGAGGAGGACAAGAATGAATTTAATTGATATTTATGTCGAGGAAGTAGCGAAGAGATTACCTGAAAAAAATCGTGAAGATATTATTCTTGAACTACGGTCAACAATCGAGGATATGTTACCGGATGATTATAATGAAGATGATGAAAAAAGAGTTCTTGAAAAATTGGGAAGTCCAGTTGCATTAGCTAATGGGTACTTGGATAGACCAATGCATTTAATTGGACCACGTTATTTTGATGTATATATGACATTATTAAAAATGATCTTACCAATCGCAGTTGTAATTGCGCTTATTTCAATGGTTGCAGAAAATTTTATTAGTTATAGTGGTGATCAGGCTGTATTAAATGTTATTTTAAAATTGATAGGTGAAGGCATTGGAAGAACGTTTGAAGTAGGTTTCCAAGTATTTTTCTGGCTGACAGTTGTGTTTGCTGTTATAGAAAGAACGGATAAAGAAAAGGACCCACAACCATTAACAACAAGTTTAAAAAAATGGACGCCAGATGATTTGAAAAATATTGCGTATATCCCGAAGAAAAAGGCGATCTCAAAGTTTGAAGTGTTTGGAGGTCTAATGTGGACGGCAATATGGGCTACACTTTACTTCTATGCGAATCATCTCGTTGGCGTATACAATGGTACGGAAAATGGATTGAAGTTTGTTGCGCCGACGTTTAATCAAGATGTATTACTTCAGTATTGGCCAATCGTTGCTATTGTGATTGTTTTTGAAATAGGTATATCTCTTTATAAGTTAGTACAGGGACAATGGACGCAAAGATTGGCGATTGGAAATGCTATTCTTCAAGTAGCTGGGACGATAGTATTCATTGTAATTGTAGTAAATCCACATTTATTTAACACAGGATTTATTACGTATTTGGCAAATGCATTTACTATTTCCACAGAGGAGTTTAAAACGTGGCTCATTGGGGGAGGAATTTTCTTCTATACGTTATCTGCTGCAATAAATATATTTGATGGTTTCCGAAAAGCTAGTATTCGTACGTAGATAAAAATCGGAAATTTCGGTAAAATAAAACTATTAAAAAGATAGTGAAATAAGATGAACATGATGAAAGGAAGAAAACAATGATAAGGGAAGCAACGAAAAGAGATTTAGCATACATTTTAGATATTTATAACGATGCGATACTTTATACAACAGCTGTATATGCGTATAAACCTGTAACCCTTGAAAATAGAATAGATTGGTATGAACAAAAAAAGGCCGAAGGGTATCCAATTTTCATATACGAATTAGATAATAAAGTAGTAGGATTTGCGACATTCGGCCCATTTAGAGCGTGGCCTGCTTATAAATATTCAGTTGAACATTCTGTGTATGTAGATAAGACATATAGAAAAAATGGCATTGGGTCTTTATTCATGAAAGAATTAATTAAAATTGCGAAGGAACGAGAGTATATGACCTTAATTGCTGGAATTGATGCAGAGAATGAGAAAAGTATTGCCTTGCATCAAAACTATGGATTTGTTCATGCAGGGACAATAAAAAAAGCTGGTTATAAGTTTAATAAATGGCTAGATTTAGCTTTTTATCAGCTGGAGCTTAACGGTCCTGAAAATCCTATAGAAGAATAAATATTTTTCGGTAGCAAGAAAAAATTCATGCTACCTTTTTCTTATTTTAATAGCTGATGAAAAGGTTTTTTATATTCAATATTGAATTATTAGAAGTTAATATAACGATATAAAAAGAGGGATGGAAATGGAAACTGTCATAAATAAAATAAAAGAGGTACAATCTAATTATGTGGGAATGGAAATTTATTCTACAAAAAACAATCGTATAGTTGCTTCATATAATAGTGAATTAAATATTCCGTTAGCATCAGCAGCAAAATTAGTTATTGGATTTGTAGTAGCACAAATGGTGAAGGAAAATAAACATAATTGGAATGATATACTTCATCACATTAAATTTAATCCGCATGAAGATAGTACGCAGTTATATCCGCATTTACAAGGAAGAACTTCTTTAACACTTAGTCAAGCGGTCGAGGTAATGATAGCTTGTCATGATAGTTACGTTGCACAGTCAGTTGTAATGCACTGTGGTGGATGGGATGCTGTGAAAATGTATGTACAAACGTACTTTTCAAAAATTCATATACAAGAGAATGCTAGAGATGAGAAAAATATTGGAGACTTAAATGAAGTTCTTGCCCTTTTGATACAAACCTTTCAAGGTTATAAATCAGAACCAGAATTATGGGAACCAATTATTAGTGGCATGGTAAGACAACAAGGAGAGTATGAAGAAATCCCATATTATCATTTAGCTCATATGACAGGTGGATTGCTCACAGCTACAATAAATATTGGTATAATAGGAATGTTTAACGAATTTCCGCTTCTTTATGTGATTGGGGGAAAAGATTTACCGAATCGACGTGAAAATAAAGAGGTAGATGAAGCTTTTGCAGTAGTTTTAAAGTACATATACAAAGAATATAGTGAAAACATGCTAGGAGTGAGCGGTTGAAAAGAAACTTAAAGACTTCAACAATCATTATTTTAATTTTAACGATTATTGCTCTTGAAGTTGGAATCGCACTATATAATCACAATTTGTCATTAGATACAATTTACTTTGCAGCAATCCTTATTTGTATTGTATTGCTTTTTGGTACACGTGTTTCTGAAGAGAAAGAAAGTAAATCGAAACGAGGGCGAAGAAAAACAGCTCTTATATTTTGGCCATCTATTTTATTGTCTATCACTTGTTTCGCAGTTATAAGTTACATAAGGATAGGCTATGTCTCTGTACCAGGGATAATTGGCTTTTCATGCTTTGTTACATATGGTGGATTCGTATGTATTAGTATTTTTAAAGAGAAAAAATAAAATGTAGCTTACTGAGCTGAAAGGAAGCAATATATATGAAACATATAAAGAACGGTACACGCACTGAAGGAGAATATATTAAAAATAAAGTTATTCAATATAATATGTCCATCTTAACAGATGAGGCAAGACAGACGATGGAAGAAGTAAGCCTCGTAGTAAAAAATGAAGAAGGAAAAATTTTTGGTGGCGTAACAGGTACGATGTATTTTTATCACCTTCATATCGACTTTTTATGGGTTGATGAATCAGTTCGTCATGACGGTTATGGTAGCCAACTTTTACATGAAATTGAAGGTATTGCAAAGGAAAAAGGGTGTAGATTAATATTGCTAGATTCATTTAGTTTCCAAGCACCAGAATTTTATAAAAAGCACGGTTACAGGGAGTATGGTGTCGTTGAAGATCACCCGAAAGGTCATAGTCAGCACTTTTTTGAAAAGAGATTATAATAATATTATGTATACTGAATTATAGGAGAAATAATCTGTACACGTATAAATTGCAACAAGAACAACTAATCTGTGCAGAAAAAATAAAGAAGCTTTATGATTCTATCGGTTGATGGCCAGAAAGAAAAGAAGTCGATATTGAAAAAATGTTAAAGAATAGTATAGCCATTGGAGTATGGGAAGAAAATGAATTAGTTGGATTTGCTAGAGTCGTTTCTGATGGTGTTTTTCGAGCATACATTGAAGGTGTTGTCATACATGAGAGTGTAAGAAATAAAGGTATTGGAGAGAAGATGCTTACAATGTTACTTCGGGAAATATCTCATATTGATATTGTTAGTCTATTTTGCGGAGAGAAGCTAATAAAGTTTTACGGTGAGCAGCAATTTCAAG
The DNA here is from genome assembly GCF_038008465.1 of Bacillus sp. CH_48. Lineage (NCBI taxonomy): Bacteria > Bacillati > Bacillota > Bacilli > Caryophanales > Bacillaceae > Bacillus > Bacillus sp. CH_48. Next base: position 4,142,434 of record NZ_JBBOZF010000001.1, read on the forward strand.
CAACAAAGCAAATTGTGATGCACCGTAATCAAATAGGGAAAGAATAAGAGGTGCCAATTAAAATGAATGCAACAAGAGCGTACTGTTTATCGAAAAGAAAGGCGACAGAAGATTCTCCAGATGGTTGGAGTGCAACATGTATGAGGCTTAATAATAAAATATTTGCGATAGTAAATCATGAAGAAGGTGAAAAAGCTGCGATTACATTGAAGTGTGATCCAGAAGTCTCATTAAGAATAAGAGAAGATTATCCAGAGACAATTATTCCAGGGTATCATATGAATAAAAAACATTGGAATACCGTTTATATTCGTAAGGGTATAGAACAGGAGCAAATAAATAAAATGATTGATTGGTCGTATGATTTAGTACTACAATCATTTTCAAAGAAAAAGCAGCAGGAGTTAATGAATTAATATGTATTAGGAGTGTGTGTAATGAAAGATTCGATTAAAGATACGTATGATAAATTAGCGAGTACATATAAAGAAAATCTAGATTTCGCAAATCCATATAACAGTTATTATGAAAGACCGGCGATGATGGAGCTTATTCCAAAGGAACTAGAAGGAAAAAAGATACTAGATGCTGGATGTGCAGCTGGATGGTATACTTCTCAATTCATAGGAAGAAGAGCAAATGTTACAGCAATTGATATAAGTCCTGAAATGGTAAAAGCAGCAAAAGAAAATATAGGAGAAGAAGCAACGTTCCTTTGTCATGATCTGCAAGAAACATTGCCATTTGAAGATAGTACGTATGATGTGATTGTAAGTTCGTTAACTCTTCATTACTTAGAAAATTGGAATCAAGTATTTCAAGAATTTCGTCGTGTACTGAAGCCAGGTGGAGAACTTATTTATTCTATTCATCATCCTTTTATGGATTTCACAAAGTTTCCATGTGAAAATTATTTTGAAAAACAGTTATTAATAGATACTTGGGTTAAACCGAATATTACTATTGAAGTCAAGTTTTTCAGAAGGTCACTACAAGACATAATAAATGAAACTACAAATTATTTTGTATTAGAAGAGATAGTGGAACCGAAGGCAGTTGAAAAGATGAAAGAAGTAGACGAAAAATCATATTATTATCTAAATATGAATCCACATTTTCTTATCATAAAAGCAACTAATAAATAGCTAGTAAAATAACTTTATTTTACTAGCTATTTACAGTTATACATTATATATTAGGAGACTTTAAAATGAATACGAAACGAAATAGAGTATTATATGCACTATTTACTATAGTTGTTATTATTTTAGGTCTTAGCTCAAGGAAGTTTTCTTTTGCACTACCACATCTATTAAATGATTACTTAGGCGATGCTTTATGGGCATTAATGATTTTCACTGGCTTTGGATTTTTGTTTCTTAAAACAGAGACGAAGAAGTTGTCTTTTATTAGTTTAATGTTTTGCTACGGGATTGAAGTGAGCCAATTGTATCATGCTGAATGGATAGATAGCATGCGTGCAACGACTTTGGGTGGACTCGTGTTGGGATACGGTTTTTTGTGGAGTGATTTAGTGGCTTATACAATTGGTGTTGGAGTGGGAATACTGTGTGAGGTTATTTTTCGGAAGAAATAAGAATTGTAAAAGGAGTATTTGTAAATGGAACAAGCACTGGAAATTGCAAAGTTTTGGTTTCAAAATGAACATGTCACAGCTACTGTAATGCAACCAAAAGTAGCGAAGGTTATATGCAAGAATAAAGAGTATATTTTAAAGAGAACGGGATCAATAGACCAACTTCTAATTGAATTCGATGTTTTGGATCAACTGTATGAAAAGGGAATTAAAGTACAGAGAGTAGTAAAGACAGAAAATGATGAACAATATGTATTATATAAAGAAAAATATTATTGCTTATATGAGTATGTTGCCGGAAGTGTTTTAGAAATAAAAGATACGGATAAGCTGGAAAGGCTAGCAAGTACAATTGGAGAAGAAATAGCTAATCTGCACAAAGCATTACATTCGGTGAATAGTGATCATGAGTTAATAAAAAGAAATTTATATAAGACGGTATTTGAATGGGCTATACCAATTTTAGAAAAGAATGAGTATGTTCATCGAGAGGTAATTCAAAAGATGGAGCGAATGCACACAGATTTCAAGGAAACGGTCCATCCATTACCGAGACAAATTATTCATCGTGATATGCATCTATCAAATGTAATCTTTAAAGATGATAAACTGGAAGGGTTTATAGATTTCGAGATTTTAGGAAATAATGTAAAAATATTTGATGTATGTTATTGCTGTACAAGTGTATTAAGCGAGCTATTTAGTGATGAAAGATTAAGAGGAAAATGGTTACATATCGTTAGCAAAGTCTTTGAAGGTTATTATAAACAAAATGATTTAAAGAAAGAAGAACTAAAAGCTATTTGGTATGTTATGCTTTCAATTCAAATTATCTTTATTGCTTATTTTGTCCAGTTACCAGATTTATTAAAGTTAAATGAAGAAATGTTCTTCTGGATCTTTGCTAATAAGGAAGATATTGAAGAAGTTATAGAAGGTATCGTAAAGGTATGAAAAAAATAATATTAATTGGTTCTGGTGGTTCAGGAAAATCTACACTAGCAAGACAGTTAGGAAATAAATTAAATATTAAGGTGCATCATCTTGATGTATTATTTTGGAAACCGAATTGGGAAGGTGCTCCGAGAGAAGAACAAATAACAGTTCAAAATAACTTAATTAAAGATGAGAAGTGGATTATTGATGGGAATTATGGCGGGACGATGGGTATCAGACTGAATGCAGCTGATACAATTATTTTCCTTGATATTCATAGAACAATTTGTATTTATCGTGCTTTTAAAAGAATTGTAAAATACCGAAATAAAACAAGACCAGATATGGGCGCGGGATGTGAAGAAAGATTTGATTTGCAATTTTTTAAATGGATATGGGAATATCCTAATGCTAAACGACCTACAATTTTAAAAGAGTTAGAGCAATTGCCCGAAGAGAAAAAGGTTATTGTTTTAAAATCTCCAAATGAGGTTCGGAAATTTTTAGAGCACATATAATAATAGAATGTAACACAAAAATTCTTTGTGGATCTTACCGATTAGTTTAATAAAACTAATCGTTTTTTATTATGAAAAATTTAACGCTTTTTGAAAATTGTATTTTGTAATGAGTATATGACTATAAGTTCATATAAAATGAACGTTTGGAGGAATAGAAAATGACTAACGATTTAATTCAACTAATCGATTCATTAATGGTCAATATTCCAGCTGGAGAGGTAGTATTAAGAGATGATCGAATAAAAAAAGAATGGCTAGTACAAATTCAACCATTTCTTCTTGCAAAGTATGCTGTAACAATGGAACTATATGATGCTATTACAAATAGTACATTAAATAATTTTGAAAAAAATCATAAACCAGTTGTAAATATTTCATGGAACGATGCCATTGCGTTTTGTAATGTACTTTCAAAAATAGCGGGATTAAAAGAATATTATTCTATTAGTGATGTTGGTCAAATTGTGAAATGTAATTTAGATTCGAATGGCTACCGATTACCATCTGAGGCAGAGTGGCAATATGCATGTAAAGCAAGTACAACCGGATATACATACGGGAAACTTCTTGATATAGCGTGGTATAATGAAAATTCAAATGGACAAATTCATGACGTTGGCCAAAAGGAACCGAATGCATGGGGACTTTATGATATGCTAGGGAACGTTTGGGAATGGTGCTATGATTTGTATGATGAAAAAGTATACGGATCATACCGCATTTTTCGTGGAGGTAGTTGGGCGGAGGCAGCGAGAGGTTGCGGCGCTACTTGTCGTCGCCGAAGCCATCCCACATTTCATATAGAAGATCTCGGTTTTAGACTTGCTAGGTCAATTTAGCAGGAATATGATACGAACAACAAAGAAAAGAGTATGGAGAGAATCCATACTCTTGCTAACATAGAAATGATTTAACGTAAGGAGTGTTTATAATGGCGCGTGTTTTATGTATTAACGCTGGATCAGAAGGACATATAAATCCAACTTTACCGGTTGTAGAAGAATTGATTTCTCGCGGTGAAGAGGTCGTTTATTTCTCAATAGAAGCTTTCAGGGAGCGGATTGAAAAGACAGGTGCTACTGTACGAACGATTGATGATCAAAAATTTATAAAAGCGTTTCTATCTGGAGGCAGAAATTATTTACAGGAAAGAATAAACGGTCTTCTACATACAGCGGATATTGTTATACCTAGTGTTCTAGAACAAATTGAAGGTGAACATTTTGATTACATAATTCATGATTCTATGTTTGGCTGTGGGCACTTAATTGCTCAAATTCTTAAACTGCCATCCATAAATTCATGTACATCTTTTGCGCAGGATGAAAAATCTTTTGAACAAATGTTAGGTCATCTGTCAAAAAATATTCCAGTAGAAATTCATGATAAAATACAGAATGATTTTCAAAACTTAACGAAGGGAATTACTGAAAAATATGGTGTTGAAATAAAATCACAGTATGAAGTTTTCTGTAATCCTGCACCCCTTACTATTGTGTAATACAATTAAGGAGTTCCAGCCTTTTGGTGATACGTTTGATGAAACATATAAATTTGTAGGACCATCTATCCCTGCACACGTGAAAAACAGAGACGTTGATTTTACTTCAATTGAAGAAAAAAGTCCGATTTATATTTCATTAGGTACTGTTTTTAATGAAGCGATTGACTTTTATAAACTGTGTATGAAGGCCTTTGAGAATAGTGAGCATACAATTGATATGTCTATTGGTAATAAAACGAAAATAAGTGATCTAGGCGAAATTCCTAAAAACTTCATTGTGAAACACTATGTGCCTCAAACCGAACTGCTTACTTATACGAAACTATTTATTACACACGGCGGGATGAACAGTACGCATGAAGGACTATATAACGGGGTTCTGCTCGTTGTAATACCGCAAAGTGCAGATCAGCCAGCAATCGCAAAGCAAGTGGAGAGTCTTGGAGCAGGAGTTCAATTACATATGAATGAATTAAACGTGGAGAAATTGCGTGAAAGTGTGGAGTTAATTTTAAATAACCCTTCATATAAAGAGGCTGCTTTGAATTTGAAGGAATCATTCCGAACATCGGGTGGATATAAGGAAGCTGTTGATGAAATTTTTTACATTTGTAGGTCAGTAATAAATATAAAGTTATACATGAAAAAAGTGTCTATATTAAATGATATAGACACTTTTCTGTTGTAAGAAGAGAAGAATTGTTTAAATGGAAAAAATGAAAATACTAAATGTGAATTTTGAGAACTAAGTCTACAATTTCTGCTGCACACTTTTATTTTATCCCGTATTAACCGACCGTAAAACCCCAACTAATTAAAGTTTTACTTTATGATTTCAGGATGTGGTTTTATATGTTAGTAATAATTTCACTGTTTCTGCACAACTTCTGCACATGCTTAGGCGAGTTCTATGTCATGATATATTCATAAAGTGAAATATTTCACAAGGAAAAAATATATTTTCACTGCGGTGTATGCATAATTAATACATACATCGGTACAAGTTTGTCTCTTGTTATTCTTTTACATCAAAGCCCACATTCCACTACAAAGTATAACAAGAAGGAGACATGAACATGAATAATCGATTTTTAAAACAACTACAAAACATGAAAATGAACAAAAAAAGTTTAGGAGCTGTAGCATTAACAGCTGGAATTATTAGTACGACACTTATTCCTCAAAATGCTTATGCGCACGGTTTTGTTGAAAAGCCCGGTAGCCGATCCGCTTTATGTAGTCCAACTTATGGTGCGCTAAATGTAAACTGCGGAAGTGTTATGTATGAACCACAAAGTTTAGAAGCTCCAAAAGGGTTCCCACAAGGTGGTCCAGTAGATGGACAAATTGCTTCAGCAGGCGGAAAATTTGGTGGTATTTTAGATCAACAAACAGCAAATCGTTGGTTTAAAAATACAATCACTGGTGGGGAAAATACATTTACTTGGAAGTATACTGCGCCTCACTTAACGAGTAAGTGGCATTACTATATTACTAAAAAAGGATGGAATCCAAATAAAGCGCTAACAAGAGCAGATTTTGAACCAATTGGAACTGTGCAACACGATGGTTCTGCAGCTTCAAATAATTTAACTCATAAAATTAATGTACCTACTGATCGTAGTGGATATCATGTGATTTTAGCAGTATGGGATGTAGCTGATACAGCAAATGCATTCTATAATGTAATTGATGTTAATCTTATTAATGATGTGAAACCAGACATAGAAGCGCCAAGTATTCCAAATGGACTTCAGACGAAAAAAGTAACAGCGAATAGTGTAGAACTAACATGGAACTCTTCTACGGATAATGTAGGGGTAAAAGGATATCAAATCTTCCGTAACGGAGAGATGATCGATACAATACTAGGCACTCATTTTATTGATAAGAAATTACAACCAAGCACAGAATACTCTTATACTGTAAAAGCAATTGACGCAGCTGGAAATGTATCGAAAGAAAGTACAGCGCTTACAGTAAAAACAACAGTTGCGACTCCTGATACAGAAGTACCAACACAACCAAAAGGATTACATAGTATGGGAACGACAGCATCAAGTGTGGATTTAATGTGGAGTCCATCTGACGATAACATTGGTGTAGACCATTATGATATTTATAGAGAAATAGAAGGATTAATGAAAAAGATTGCAACATCCAATACAACTTCTTATATGGATAAAAATCTGCTTGCTAATACTACTTATAAATATGTAGTGAAAGCTGTTGATGTAGCTGGAAATGAATCCGTACAGAGTGATATATTCACAATTACTACAAAAGATGAAAGCGCTTCATATGAAGCGTGGGATGCAAAAAAAGCATATAAAAAGGGAGATAGAGTTCTACACGAAGGAAAAGTATATGAAGCAGTCCAGAGTTATCAAGGAAATGGTGATCCAAACTGGATTTATGCATTATCATTATGGAAAACAGTGTAAGCTTTACCTAGGCATGAACTAAGAGATGATGGGCTTTGATGCAAAAGGGAATCTTGAGAATTCGCTTTTCTATTTATAAAAAAGACGACGTATTCAGCGTCGTCTTTTTTTCTAAATTTTACTTCCCTTCATTCAATGATGATAAGTCCCGTAATTAATTAAACTAAAGTGTTATTTTAATAAAATAGCGGGAAAAGGAGAGATTTATAGAAAAATCGTTGTGTATGATTCTAAAATGTTTTTGAAAATGTATGGAGTGAAATAAAAAGAACCCTTTGTAAAACGGGTTCTTTTGGTGCGTTAATCTATTAATTACAATCTTGATGATATTCATCACACGAATCTTTATTATCGTTACAGCAAATACAAAATGTTTTTTGCACAAATAAACTAACTATACTAGTAGGGCCTTCCTGTTTCGTAAAAGTAAGACTTTGAAAATCTTCAACTTGAAATATTTTTGTTTGAACAGGTTGTAATGTTGTAGTAATTGGGCGGCTAGATTTTCTTGTTAGAATAGTTACTTGAACGGGTGCACTCATCCCGACAACGAATAACTGAATTAATGTTTTATTATGATTGTTTGTGAAATCCTCAAATACAGTTTGTGGAGCGGTGGTTTCAAGGAAAACAGATAAAGGTATATTTCCATTTGCATTTTCTTCAGAACCAGTTATCGTATGAGTTTCAATAAAACAGTTATTTTTTTGATCGTTCGAATACGATTGGTTTTTATAATATTTTTTACCATCTTTATAAAAATAATTAGCCATAATTATTTTGCTCTCCTTTCTTTGGAATATCAATATATAGTATTAATTAAAAGGAAAGAGTGCTTGTACTAAAGAATAATATCCGCTCTTGAAAATAATTGAAAAAACAATTTGATATGCATACTATTTGAGAATGTTGTAGTTTCTAACTAAAAATAAGCACAGATTAAAGTGTGCTCTAGATAAGAAAGGTAAGAATCTTATGAATGGAGAATCTCCATTCAATAGCATATGCTTGTCAAATTTTAAGGTGAAAACTTTTTAACAAGAAAGTTATTCAGAAAATTTTCCTGTGATGATAAAATTATATTTTTGATTTTAAATGTTTGGAATTATGGATGTCGAGATGGATTTTTAAAAAAATTATAGAAATTTAATTTTACTATAAATAAAGGAGCAGTTAGCCAAGTTTAACTAATCGATATATAGATATTATATTGAGTTATGTATTGTATTCGAGGAGGAATAAAGAATGTGTACGTATTGGGAAACGTATTTAGAGAATTCTCCGAGAAGCAAGAAAAAAATAAATGAGCCGTTAGCAAAAGCTAACGGCAAACAGGGATGTCATACTAGATGTATTTATAATATTAAAGAAATATTGATTTTTATTCAAATGGAGAGAAGTAGGCTATTAACATGGAGATGCATAAATTCATATCCTGTAAGTAGTAAATTAATGACGGGATAGATTGAAAATGGATGATCCGATTAAGGAGATAGTTGGTGCTTGGTTTGTTGCAGTAGGGACAATTATTGCTGCGGTTGGTAGTACACCTTTTAAAAAATTGAATGACGAATTAAGAAGAGATTTAAACGTATGGGGGAATGTATTACAGGCAACAGGGAACGGCCTAGAAGCTGATGGACAAGGGGAAATATCTCTTGAAAAAATCGGTAATGAAATCCAATCAATTGGTAATGTAACGGTTTTAACAGGACTCATTATAGAATTTGAAGATAATACACAAAAAAAAGTAGTGATTGCAGGGAATTGGGTTCAAGCATTAGGTGGTATTACATCAATAGGTGGTGAATTAGAGGATAGTTCCGACATAGATGAATCGTATAACATTGTTGGGAATGTGTTACAAGCGACTGGAAATTCATTACAGGCAATAGGTGGAATAGATGAATTGAAAGCTAGTCGGGATAAAGTGGAAGAAATTTCGGAAGGAAATGAGGAGGATGGACAGATTATAGTGATTACGGGGAGCTGGATTCAAGCGGTTGGTTCAGTAGTTTCATTAATCGGTCAAATAAGAGAAGAAAGACAAGAGATTTTAGACAACAATTCATAGTGAGTTTAATAAAATATTCTTTTTAAAGTGAAAGCAAACAGAATATAGTGCGAATAGAAAACTAGAGAATGCCAATTTCATTAAGGGTGTTTTAAGACTATGTATGCTAGGTTCTTTGCTTTCAAGTTAAAAGTTCTTTCATTGGAATATTCACTAAAGAGACTTTCAAGTGAATAAGATACAGAGAGGTGACTATATGAATAAACAATATAGTCACCTTTCTATTATGATAACATTTTCGTCATAAGTATATGTGGAATGCTATCTTCCATGAATATATCAGAAGAAGTTTGATAGCCTAATTTTTTATAAAATCCTTCAGCTTGTGTTTGACCGTGTAGCTTCACTTTTGTAACTTGTTCGTTACGAGCAATTTCTTCTAACGTTTGAATGATAACTTTACCTAATCCGTATGTACGATAATCTTTTAAAATACAAATACGTTCTAATTTTCCGACACCATCAACAAATCGTATACGCCCTGTGCCTACAGGAAACTCATGATAATAAACTAAAATATGTTTACATTGCTCTCCGATTTCATCGAATATATCGAATTCATCTGCAAGAGGGACACCTTGTTCTTTTACAAATACTTCTTTTCGAATGTGAAAGGCAGTTTCTAAATCAGTAAGTTCTGTTATAAGTTTGGATTGCAAAATGTTCAGTCCTTTCTAGTGTAATCAGCTTGTGTTTTCATAGTATATCATAATAAAGTGCTATTAAGAGAAGATGAACATACTAAAAAGCCAACTTTAAAAAGTCAGCTTTTATTACAATTCCTTTATCCCATTTTTAGTGCCGATAATTGCTTTACTCGTCATACTTATAAACAATCCTGTTTCAACTACACCAGTAATCATTTTTAATTGGGTTTGTAAATGGGCAGGATTAGAAATATGATTAGAGAATATACAATCGATAATCATGTTATTGTTATCGGTTATATAGGTTTCATTATTTTTCAAACGTAATGTTGTTTGACACCCTAAAGACTGAATTTTATTTTCGGTTTGTTTCCATGAAAAAGGGATGATTTCAACAGGTAATGGAAAATTACCTAAATGTGTTACAAGTTTCGATTCATCAGCAATGATAATTAGTTCTTTAGAGGAAGAGGCAACGATTTTTTCACGAAGTAATGCACCACCACCGCCTTTTATAAGTTGTAAATTTGAATCAATTTCATCCGCTCCATCAATTGTAAGATCAAGACTTTGTACGTCGTTTAACGAAATTAGGGGGATATTTAGTTGCTGTGCTAATGCTTCAGTTTCCTTTGATGTCGGTACAGCTTGAAATGATAATCCTTCTTTTACATACTCACCTAATTTTTGTATTGTCCAATATACAGTAGAACCTGTACCAAGCCCAATCTTCATGCCATCATTTACAAAGTTAGCAGCATATTCGCCAGCGAGTTGTTTTAAATTCATCGCTTTACTCCGCCGGACGTGGCCCAGCATCAAGACTTGAATTTTCAACTGTAAGTACCGGACGAACGACTATATCTTTATGTACACGCATTTGACAAGATAATCGTAAATGATCTTCAATCCCTTTTTCCGTCATTGCATGTTTCTCATTCGCACTCGCTTCACAGAAATCACCTGCTAGTATTTCTACTCTACAAGTCGTGCAACGTGCATTCCCGCCGCAACGATGGAGAATGTTGACACCGCTATCTTCAATTGCTAATACTAACTTTGTTCCTTCTTTCACATCAAAAGTTCCCGCACCTTCAATTGTTAATTTTGGCAAATTTGTTCCTCCTCACGTAAAATTGTACATAACATATTTATGACCGCGAATTCTTGAACATAAACATTATTTTTTTATACCCCCGTAACTTTTTTAAATGTAGAATCGTTTATTAAGTAAGCGCTGAAAAGGAGTGGTTATTTTGTGCACAAAAGTAACTCATGTTTTAAAGAATCATATCGATATGAATCATTCAAATATAAATTTTTTAATTGAACAATATGGAGAGCTAAAAAGATACTGTACTTTTTTAACGAAAAACAAATGGGATGGGGAAGATCTCGCCCAAGAAACGGTGTGTAAAGTGCTTCAAAAATATAGAAATAAAGATATTTGTATGACACTCGTCTATAAAATAGCTAGAAATCGTTGGTTAGATCAGATGAAGTCTAAGTCTGTTCATGAAAAAATAAGAGAACAAATCACTGTTGAAGAACCACATGAGAACATTGCAGATTTGCATGAAATGGTAGGGAAAGTATTGTCTTCATTAAATGTACAGCAATCCGCAATTTTATTATTAAAAGATGTTTTTCAATATAGTATCGCTGATATTGCTAAATTGTGTTCTGTATCAGAAGGTGCAGTGAAAGCTTCTTTATTTCGGAGTAGAAATAGGCTGAAAACTGTAAGTGAAGAAGGGATCGAGATAGTCGAATTCACAGAGGATATTGAAGTTGTTGTAACGTCTATTCGTGAGGAAAGACCGGAATTGTTAACGAAACTTCTTCCGACAATAGATTTTACTAAGTTACCATCTAAACAGCCAGTCTTATTATTTAGTGTAAAAGAACCTTCTTCCTACAGTTGTATGCTTTGCGTTGCATAACAAGTATTGGGGGGATTTAAAATGAATGCAATTCCATATGTAGTAGAACAAACAAAATTAGGAGAACGTTCCTATGATATATATTCAAGGCTATTAAAAGACCGCATTATTATTATCGGTTCAGAAATTAATGATCAAGTAGCGAGTAGTGTCGTAGCTCAACTATTATTTTTAGAAGCAGAAGATGCAGAAAAAGATATATATTTATATATCAATAGCCCAGGAGGTTCAACGACAGCAGGTTTTGCAATATTAGATACGATGAATTTAATTAAACCAGATGTACAAACGCTATGCATGGGCTTTGCGGCATCATTTGGTGCATTGTTATTATTATCAGGAGCAAAAGGAAAACGGTTTGCGCTCCCTAACAGTGAAATTATGATTCATCAGCCGCTTGGTGGTGCACAGGGGCAAGCAACAGAAATTGAAATAACAGCAAAAAGGATATTAAAGTTAAAGCATGATATTAATAAAATGATTGCAGAAAAAACAGGCCAACCGATTGAAAGAGTAGCGCATGATACAGAAAGAGATTATTTTATGACCGCAGAAGAAGCTAAGGAATATGGAATTGTAGATGATGTTGTTACGAAAAAATAAGATGAAAAAGGCTAGAGGATATGTTAATTCTCTAGCCTTTTTATTAATCTTTTACCCATTCATCAACTAATGCTTGATTTTTTTTAATCCATTTTCGCGCAGCTTCTTCAGGATCTTTTGTTTTATTTAACATGACCATTAACGTACCAAGTTGTTCATCGGTCATTTTCCATTTATCAAAGTATTTTATAACATCTGGGTGATCTTTTTCGAAACCTTTACGAACGGAGTAATAAATGTCATCTTTTTCACCATATACTTTCTTAGGGTCTTTTAAATATTTTAAGTCAAATTCTGAAAAACCCCAATGCGGATTCCAAAGCGTAACAGCGATTGGTTTCTTTTTCGTATATGCTTTCTTTAATTCACTCATCATCGCAGCTTCTGAGGATTGGACAAGTTTTAGTTTTATATCATATTCTTTCATTGCTTTATTCGTTAAATTCATAAGACTACTACCAGGTTCGATACCGACAATTTTATTATCTAATTCATCTTTATGAGCATTTAAGTCTTCAATACTGTTAATATTTTTCACATAGGAAGGTACGACTAGACCAAGTCCAGTACCTTCGTACCATTTTGATTTTAAGACAATATCATCTTTATAACGATCGTTTAGCGGCTTATCCGTAACGGGTAGCCATACTTCTAAATTCGCATCAACATCACCACGAGCGACACCAGTCCAAATTGCGGCTTTTTCTAAATACATGAGCTCAACTTTGTAGCCTTTTTCTTCTAATAAAACTTTCCACATGTTTGCAGTTGCAATATTTTCTTTCCAACTTGTTACACCAAGTTTAATTTTTCCTTTCGAATTTGCATTTGTTGCATTACATGAAGTGAAAATCATAGTAATAAATAATGCAAGGCATATAAACCAAATTTTCTTTCGCATCGAAAACCTCCTAAGTAGTGTTTGCCTTATAAAATAAATGTATAAGTAAGCATTCTTATTATGAACGGAAACGAGAATTTTAAAGAAATCTTATGAATGTCATTTTTATGTAATATTTCTTTGCAAAATCGCAACACTATGTGAATAGATGGGTAGAAAAGGAGTAGTGACATGGATAATACAAAGGTGCGTGTTGAAAACGTAACAAAAGTATTCGGGAAACATCCGCAAAGAGCCCTTTCTTTATTAAAAGAGGGGAAAAGCAAATCGGAAATTTTAAAAGAGACAGGAATGAACGTTGGTGTAAAAAAAGCAACGTTTGAGGTATACTCTGGAGAAATTTTCGTTATTATGGGTTTGTCTGGTAGCGGGAAATCTACGCTAGTTCGTATGTTAAATCAATTGATTAAACCAACTGCAGGTCATATATACATAGATGGTGAAGACATCGCAACGATGGGAAAAGAAGAGTTACGGAGAGTAAGAAGAACGAAAATGAGTATGGTATTTCAGAAGTTCGCTCTATTTCCGCATCGTACGGTTATACAAAATGTTGCATATGGTTTAGAAATACAAGGGGTTTCGGTAGAAGAGCGAGAGAAAAAAGCGTTAGAATCGCTACAGTTAGTAGGACTCGATCATCATAAAGATAATTATCCAAGTCAACTTAGTGGTGGTATGCAGCAGCGCGTTGGAATCGCAAGAGCACTAACGAATAATCCAGATGTATTACTAATGGACGAGTCATTCAGTGCATTAGATCCACTTATTCGAAAAGAAATGCAAGATGAATTGTTAGAGTTACAAGATAAAATGGAAAAAACGATTATATTTATTACACATGATTTAGATGAAGCGCTTCGAATTGGGGATCGTATCGCATTAATGAAAGATGGAGAAATTGTCCAAATTGGAACGCCAGAAGAAATTATGATGAGCCCCGCTAATGAATTCGTAGAAAAGTTTGTTGCGGATGTGAATTTAGGAAAAGTAATTACAGCGGAATCTATATTAAAACGACCAGAAACTTTATTAATTGATCGTGGACCACGTGTAGCCCTTCAAATTATGAGGAATGCAGGTGTTTCAACTGTATATGTTGTCAATAAAAAGTATGAGTTTTTAGGTATATTAACCGCGGATGATGCGAGTAAAGCAGTTCAAAAACAATGGCCGATTGCTGATTTATTACTTAATGATATTCCGCATGTGTATTTAGATACTTTACTGGAAGAGACATATGCAAAAATGGCGGAGATGAAATATCCGTTACCAGTAATCGATGAGAAGAAAAGGCTAAGAGGAATTATTAAACGTGAAAGTGTCATTCAAGCTCTTGCAGGAAACATTGAGGAAGAGGTGAAAGACGATGAATAATATACCACGTATTCCTTTAGGAGAATGGGTCGACTCATTTGTTGCAAGTTTATATGAGCACCTTGAAGGCATATTCCGAGGGTTCTCTTATATTATCGGCGGATTCGTTGATTTACTCACTAATTTTTTAACAATAATACCGGCCATATTGATGATTATTATCCTTTGTTTCCTCATTTGGTACACAACGAGAAAAGTATCATTAATTATTTTTACACTAATCGGCTTATTGTTTATTTTAAATATTAACTACTGGGCACAAACGATGCAAACATTAGCACTCGTACTTACGTCTGTTATTATTTCAATTATTGTCGGAATTCCAATTGGAATATTAGCATCTCAAAATGAACGTTTTTCAAAATTTTTAAAACCAACATTAGATTTTATGCAAACAATGCCGGCATTCGTATACCTCATTCCAGCGATTACATTTTTCGGAGTTGGTGTAGTACCTGGAATTATTGCATCGGTAATCTTTGCAATGCCACCTACAATTCGTTTTACTGACTTAGGAATTAGACAAGTTCCAGAAGATTTAATTGAAGCAGCGAATGCATTTGGATCCACAGCATCACAAAAACTATTTAAAGTACAATTACCACTTGCAACCGGAACGATTATGGCTGGTGTGAACCAAAGCATTATGCTTTCGTTATCAATGGTTGTAACAGCGTCACTTGTAGGAGCTCCTGGGCTTGGAGTTGATGTATATCGCTCGGTAACACAAGTTAATATCGGAATGGGATTTGAAGCTGGATTAGCTATCGTAGTAATCGCAATTATATTAGACCGAATTACACAAGGGTTCCATACGAAAAGAAAATAATGACCAAAAAACACACTTTTATACTACAAAGTGTGTTTTTTATTGCATCCAGTTTACATACGAACGATAACAGAACCTCCAGCTGGTGCACAAACTTGGTTTTGCTGTTGTTCCATGGATTTAATTAATTGATTATTTTCTTCGATTAATGAGATTAATTTAGCTAACTGACTTTCAAGGCTAGCGATGCGCGGCATCATATATTGTGAATCATGATGCAATGTATTCCTTACAGGATGGGGGGAATAAACATACTGTTGATTTATATTTGGATTCCAATGAGGATGCATTTGAATCGTTCCTCCTTCAATAAATTACGGATCTTTCTTATAGTAAATGCCTATATATATTTAATGGTTACTTGAAATTTTTTCATTATAAAAGGAGTATGTACAGAAAATGGAAAATATTATATATGAAGTTAAAGTGCTTTTTTTGAAAAGATTCAAGCGAGATAGTGCGTATATTAATACATTTAAGTGAGTGCATGTTGTTTAGGGAGAAATGATGGGAGGAGATGCAATTTTGGCTAAAAATAAAAAAAGAAATGATGCTTTGGCAATAGGTGTCGGTATAGGGGTTGTAATCGGTGTATTTCAAGGGCACTTTACAAATAATTTAGTAATCGGAATTGTGATTGGGATTATAATTGGGATTGCGTTTTTGAAGAAATAATGAGGTGTAAATTCATTTCAAAGTTGCAGTATCAAAAGAATGAATATTCGGAATGTTAAACCTGTTTTTCCTTTTTTTGTGATATTATATATGAAAAGGATGGTGATGGATATGTCAACAAACAATCAAGTAGAACAAAACTGCTTCATTTGCGAAAAACATAAAGGAAATATTATAGTTCCAGGTGGAGCTATTTACGAAGATGAACTCGTTTACGTTGGACATGTCTACTGGGATAGTGAAGAATCATACCTAGGTTATGTAATGATAGATATAAAAAGACATGTACCTGGCCTCGCTGAACTAACAGATGAAGAAGCGAAAGCGTTCGGACTTATAACAAGTAGAGTAAGTAAAGCGCTAAAAGAAAGCGAAGGTGCAGAGTATATTTACACTTTTGTTTCAGGAAATGGTGTACCACATATGCAGGTGCACATTATTCCACGTTATCCGAATACACCAAAAGAATTTTGGTCACCAACCGAAGTAGCGAAATGGACTGGTGCACCATATGGTGATGAAGAGAAAATAAAAAAACTATGCGAAAGAATACGTAAGTATATGGTAAATGAGTATGCATACAACAAATAATAGAAAATATTCATGGGTTGGAAATAAGAAGATGTGTTTAGACGAAGTTTCAGTAAAACAATATGGTGATATCGTACTCGGAATATATGGCGGTAATATAAACGCTGGAGCAAAAAAGAATGAAGATGGTGCATTAGTTTGGTCGAATGGTGATTGGGAGTTTACAGCTATTTTAGATGGACATAATAGTGCGGAAAGTGTTGATTTAGTAGTAAATACAATCGAAAAAGAATATGAAAATATAAAAGTAATAATGAATGAATCGATTGATACAGTATTTCAATCTGTTGAAAATCATATACTTTCAATTTTTCAATCCTCTTCATTTAAAGAAAAATGCCAAAGAATTAAAGGTGAAACAGCTTGCTTACTATGTGTAAGAAAAGAAAATTATATATGGTGGCTTTCTATTGGTGATTGTTTAGTGTATGTATTTCATGAAGAGTTACATAAGTTAGGGCAATATGCATTAAATCAACGTCATTTTTACGAATGGATTGGAAATGTAAACACATTTGATTTACCTGTTCCTTGCTATTCATCAGGTATTCGTGAATTACGTACTGGAAAGAACCGAATTGTAATAGTGACAGATGGAGTATTAGAATGCGGGGAACACCGATATGAAACACCTGTAAATTTGTATAATGCTATGAATAGAAATGATAAAACACTTAAAGAAAATATTCACAATGTTTTAGAACACGTGCATCATCAGTTGGGACGTGATAGTGCGACTATAATTAGTTGGGACGTTGAAAATAAAGAGAATGCCACGTATCCTAGTGATCAGCCGGAGAAAATGAAAGTAAGAAAATAAAAGGATAGGGTTTTCAGTCAATTATAAAAATACCTCTATTAATTTTATCGGTACTATCTATATTCGTTTTTGAAAAAATAGAAAGAAAAAGGATAAACATCCCGGAACAAAAGGGATGGGAAATAGATTGTTGTTGTACAATACATAAAACATGTCTTGATAAAACTACTACTAAAGAAGATAAAGAAAATGAATATATTATCTAAATATTTTAAAAAATAATCCACTTTGTTACGAAAACATAATTAATTTAATAGGAGGGAATGCAGTGGGCAACTCTACTATTTGGATTATAGTTATTAGTATGATAATTGGAGGGTATTTTTTAGAAAAGTTTTTAAGAAAAAAACTAAATATGCCAAAGGGCAATGCTTGGATATATAAGCATGTAAATAGTTTACATGTAAAATTAGAAATAGGTCTTTTTATCGTATATTTTATAGTAAGTTTTATTTATCTGTTCAAAGTAGAAAATGCTAATATAGGAATTGCTGTATTTGCTTATTTTGGAGCAATTTCCTTATTACGCGTATGGATGGAATGGAAGTATAACAGAGAGACAAAGGAATATATTCTTTCTATAATTGGATTCTTTGCATTTGTTTTTATGGTTTCAATGTTACTTTATTTTGATCCTCTTTCTACATACTAATGTCATTTTGGTTTTTCATGATGAATATTTAAAAAGAGTAGCTACCATTATTTATCTTGATAGTTACTCTTTATATTTACATCTTCTTAAAACTCCTCAACACAAGAAACTCCCACAATCTCCAAGGAAGAATTTTCTTCGCGAAGATCATAAATTTCACACCTTTACCGATTGGATATCGTAAATTTGTACGCTTAGATTCAGCAATTTCTACAATTTTATTAGCAACCTCTATCGGATGACCAAATGTATCACTACCGCTATTAATATGTTTTTGTATTTTATCCATATATTCTTTGTAAGGAGATGTTGTATCAGATTGGTTTTCAGCTAGTTGTTTACCAACCTCCCATATATTTGTGTTGTAAGAACCAGGTTCAATTAAAGCGACGTCTATTCCGAAAGGTTTTAATTCTAAGCGAAGCGATTCACTCCAGCCTTCTAATGCATATTTTGAAGATACATAAGGAGATAAACCAGGAAATCCAACTTGGCCGCTAATGCTGCTTATATTAATGATTTTTCCGCTTTTTTGTTCTCTCATATATGGTAAAACAAGCTGGGTAATTGATATAGCTCCAAATAGGTTCGTTTCAAATTGTTTACGGTATTCCTCTACTGGAATTTCTTCTACAAAGCCGCCATTTGCATATCCTGCATTATTAACAAGAAGGTCTACTTTTTGTATTTCTTTTAAAAATAATTGGAAGTTATGTATAGAATTTTGATCGGTTACATCTAATTGTTGAACTTTTATATTGTGCTGTAAGTTAAGTTGAGTAACTTGAGATATTAAGTTTACTTGTTTTTCAAGGTTTCGCATTGTAGCGATAACTAAATAATCTTTTTTTGCGAGTTCGAGTGTAGTTAATAGTCCAAATCCACTTGAGGCTCCTGTAATTATTGCGATTTTTTTATTCATTTTCCGCCAGCTTTCTTTTTCTTTTATCATAACGAGTTATGATAAGAAAATCTATTATTCTTACATTTAGTATGAAATCAATTTGTATGTAAAAAAGGGGATTATAGGGAATGAGCGTATATAGAGTAGTGTATATTAATATGATAATGAAATGAGGGAAAAAAATGGTCCATGTGAAAGATGTATTAGCAGATCAGCTATTAGCGAATGCAAATGATCCTAGTTGGTATATGCCATTTTCCGATGCAGTTAAGGATTTATCTGAGAGGGAAGCTTGCTGGAAACCGAATGAAGAGAGTAATAGTATAGCTGAAATCGTACAACATTTACTGTATTGGAACTCTACGTGGCAAACTAGGTATAAAGAATCAAATGTGAATGCAGTACCCGCTATAGGAGATAATAACAAAAGTTTTATGCTTTCAGATAATCAAACTTTCGATGAATTACGGGAAAAACTACTAGAAAAACTGTTACAATGGCAAAATCTCATTAATGAAGAAAAGGTTGAAAGTGATGTAGTGGGATTTCCTGTTTCTGCAAAGTGGTGGGAAGTGTTAGCGAATGTAACAACTCATAATGCATATCATATTGGGCAAATTATTTACATCCGAAAATTACAGCAGAGCTTTGAGAATGAATAAGATAATAGTTCTCAAATTAGGTGAACAAAAGTGGACAAAACGAGACATCTGTCTCATTTTGTCCACTTTTTTATTATGAAAGAAATGAGAAAACCCATGAAATCAAGGATTAGAATTTGGCATAGTACTTGCAATATAACAGACGAACAAGAAAATAGGAGGGCTGGACATGTTAAAAACAACTGAAAGTAAAGGGAATGAAATTACGAAAGAACAAGCTCGTTGGATGTATAAAAAAATGTTAGAGATTCGTAAATTTGAAGATAAGGTGCATGAATTGTTCGCGCAAGGCGTTTTGCCAGGTTTCGTTCATTTATACGCAGGTGAAGAAGCGGTAGCAGTTGGTGTATGTGCCCACTTAACGGATAGTGACAGTATTACAAGTACACATAGAGGTCATGGACATTGTATCGCAAAAGGTTGTGATTTAAATGGTATGATGGCTGAGCTTTTCGGGAAAGCGACAGGGTTATGTAAAGGCAAAGGTGGTTCCATGCATATTGCCGATTTAGATAAAGGAATGCTTGGTGCAAATGGCATTGTAGGTGGCGGTTTCCCACTTGCTTGCGGTTCAGCATTAACAGCTAAATATAAAGGAACAAAGGATGTAAGTGTTTGCTTCTTCGGTGACGGAGCAAATAATGAAGGGACATTTCATGAAGGGGTTAATTTAGCAGCGATTTGGAAGTTACCGGTTATTTTTATCGCAGAAAATAATGGTTATGGTGAAGCAACTACATTTGAATATGCTTCAAGTTGTGATTCTATTGCCAATCGTGCAAAAGCTTATAATATTCCAGGTGTTCAAGTAGATGGAAAAGATCTTCTCGCTGTATATAAAGCTGCTGCAGAAGCAGTGGAACGTGCGCGTAATGGTGATGGTCCAACAATTATTGAATGTATGACATATCGTAATTATGGTCATTTCGAAGGTGAAGCGCAAACATATAAAACAACAGAAGAAAAAGAAGAACATTTAAATGAAAAAGATGCAATTGTGAATTTCCGTAAGCATTTAATTCATGAAGGTTTATTAACAGAATCTGAACTTGTTGATATGGAAAAAGCAGTAGATGATGCAGTACAAAGATCCATTGAATTTAGTGAAAATAGTCCATACCCAGACGATGAAGAATTATTAAAAGATGTATACGTTTCTTACAAATAAGAGGAGGGTGAAAAATTATGACTAGAACAGTAAGTATGTCAACTGCAATTAATGAAGCGATGAAAATCTCAATGCGTCGTGATGAAAATGTAATTTTAATAGGTGAAGATGTTGCAGGCGGTGCACAAGTTGATCACCTGCAAGATGATGAAGCTTGGGGTGGTGTTCTTGGTGTTACGAAAGGACTTGTACAAGAGTTTGGTCGAAATCGTATATTGGATACACCAATTTCTGAAGCGGGTTATATGGGAGCTGCGATGGCAGCTGCTGCAACTGGGTTACGTCCGATAGCTGAGTTAATGTTTAATGATTTTATCGGTAGTTGTCTTGACCAAGTATTAAACCAAGGTGCGAAATTCCGTTATATGTTTGGAGGTAAAGCAAAAGTACCCGTTACAGTACGTACGATGCATGGCGCTGGTTTTAGTGCAGCAGCTCAACATTCACAAAGTTTGTACGCATTATTTACGAGCATACCAGGTATTAAAGTTGTTGTTCCTTCCACACCGTATGATGCAAAAGGCTTATTATTAGCGGCAATTGAAGATGATGATCCAGTAATCTTCTTTGAGGATAAAACACTTTACAATATGAAAGGTGAAGTGCCAGAAGGATACTATACAATTCCATTAGGAAAAGCAGATATTAAACGGGAAGGTTCTGATGTAACAATTGTCGCAATCGGAAAGCAAGTTCATACAGCGCTTGCAGCTGCAAAGCAATTATCGAAAAAGGGGCTTGAAGTAGAAGTAATTGATCCACGATCTTTATCACCACTTGATGAAGATACTATTTTATCATCTGTTGAAAAAACAAATCGTCTTATCGTCATTGACGAAGCGAATCCTAGATGTAGTATTGCAACAGATATTGCGGCAATTGTAGCGGATAAAGGTTTTGATTTGTTAGATGCACCTATTAAACGAATTACAGCACCACATACACCTGTTCCGTTCTCACCACCACTTGAAAAGTTGTATTTGCCAACGCCAGAAAAAGTAATTGAAACTGTATCAGAAATGATTGGAGACCAATCTTTATTACATGTGTAATAAAACGATGAGAAGGGAGAGAGACACATGGCTGTAGAAGTTGTAATGCCGAAGTTAGGTATGGCGATGAAAGAAGGTATTATTACGAACTGGAATATTAAAGCAGGCGATAATGTAGCAAAAGGAGAACTAATTGCTAGTATTAATTCAGAAAAAATTGAAACGGAAATTGAAGCGCCAGCTGATGGTACGGTACTTGATATAGCTGTAAGTGAAGATGAAGGAGTGCCGCCTGGTACTGTAATTTGCTACATCGGTAAACCGAATGAAAAGGTAGAAATGCAGGAAAGCACACATGTTGTAGAAGAAAAAACATCTAATATAGAAGTACAAAATGTACAAAATCAAGAAGCAAATGGGAAAGAAGTATCGAAGCAAAGAATTAAAATTTCACCTGTAGCGAAGAAAATTGCAAAGTCTGAAAATCTGGATATCAAGGCATTAGTTGGTACAGGTCCTGGCGGAAGGATTACAAAGGCAGATGTATTAAAAGTACTTGAGGTAAGAGTAAACGTTCCGGAAATATCTGAACGAGAAGAAAGTAAAGCGATTCCTGTTACTGGTATGCGTAAAGCAATCGCAAATCGTATGCACGCAAGCTTACAAAATAGCGCACAATTAACGTTAACGATGAAAGTAGATGTAACAGATTTAGTTGCTTTACATAAAGAAATAGCGGAAGTTGTACAAAAAAGATATGATAATAAATTAACTATTACGGATTTCGTCTCGCATGCTGTTGTATTAGCACTTGGAGAGCATAAAGAAATGAACAGCGCTTATATAGATGATGCAATTCATCAATTTGAACATGTGCATTTAGGCATGGCAGTCGCATTAGAAAAAGGGTTAGTCGTTCCAGCTATTCGCTTTGCAAATAATTTATCTTTAGTAGAGTTGTCTAAAGAGATTAAGAATGTGGCACAAAAGGCACGAGCAGGTAGCTTAAGTAGTGATGATATGCACGGAACGACATTTACAATTAGTAATTTAGGTAGCTTTGGTATTGAATATTTCACACCGGTATTAAATACACCTGAAACTGGTATTTTAGGTGTAGGTGCAATTGAACATGTTCCTGTATTTAAAGGGAAAAAATTAAGAAAAGGAAGTATGTTACCTTTAAGTTTAACATTCGATCATCGTGTATTAGACGGTGCACCAGCAGCTGCATTTTTACGCACAATTAAACATTATTTAGAAGAACCTATAACAATTCTTTTATAAAGAGAAGGTGAGAGAATGAGTAAATTAGTTGTTATTGGGGGCGGACCTGCTGGCTATGTAGCAGCAATTACCGCGGCTCAAAATGGCAAAGATGTCACTCTTATTGATGAAGCTGACCTTGGCGGAACATGTTTAAATGTTGGGTGTATGCCTACGAAATCACTGTTAGAAAGTGCTGAAGTACATGACATTGTGAGAAAAGCGAATGATTATGGAGTTACGATTAATACAGAAAATATCTCAATTGATTGGGGTCAAATACAGGCGAGGAAATCACAAATCGTAAAGCAACTCGTCCAAGGAATACAATATTTAATGAAGAAAAATAAAATTAAAGTTGTAAAAGGAAAAGCGAAATTCGAAACGGATCATCGTGTGCGAGTTGTACAAGGAAATAAAGAAGAAGTAATTGATGGAGGGAGCTTTATTATTGCAGCTGGTTCCGAACCTACAGAATTACCATTCGCTCCGTTCGATGGAAAATGGATTTTAAATAGTAGCCATGCAATGTCTCTTGAGAGTGTACCATCTTCATTGTTAATCGTTGGCGGTGGTGTAATAGGATGTGAGTTTGCAAGTATTTATAGTAGACTCGGCACAAAAGTATCGATAGTTGAGATGGCACCGCAATTACTACCTGGTGAAGATGAAGATATCGCGAATATTTTAAGAGAGAAATTAGAAAAAGATGGTGTGGAAATTTTTACGGGAGCAGTTTTAAAAGGATTAAATAACTATAAGAAGCAAGCTTCATTTGAATACGAGGGAATTACTCACGAAGTAACTCCAGAATTTGTTCTTGTTTCTGTAGGAAGAAAACCACGAGTACAACAATTAGGATTAGAAAAGGCAGGAGTTCAGTTTTCAAATAAAGGGATTGCTGTGAATGAACATATGCAAACGAACGTATCACATATTTACGCAGTTGGTGATGTGATCGGTGGAATTCAGCTTGCTCACGTTGCCTTCCATGAAGGAACGACAGCAGCATTACACGCAAGCGGAGAAGACGTGAAAGTAAATTATCACGCTGTTCCCCGTTGTATATACACAGCTCCAGAAATAGCTAGTGTCGGGTTAAGTGAAAAAGGTGCAAGAGAACAATATGGTGATATTCTCATTGGAGAATTCCATTTTACAGCGAACGGAAAAGCTCTTATTTTAGGAGAACAAACGGGTAAAGTAAAAGTCATTGTGGAACCTAAATACCAAGAAATTGTAGGGATTTCTATTATCGGTCCTCATGCAACTGAACTTATTGGTCAAGGGACCGTAATGATTCATACAGAAGTTACCGCTGATATAATGAGAGATTATATTGCAGCGCATCCAACCTTATCTGAAGCGATTCATGAAGCATTATTGCAAGCTGTAGGACAGGCTGTACATGCTTAAATCGAATTATAATAAACCACTATTCTCTAAATGAATGAGAGAATAGTGGTTTGAATTTTTATAGAAGAAATTAAATCCTCTATTACTTTTTAATGTCAATAGCTGAAGTTTTATCGTTCCATTCAGGAGCTAAATTAGCAGTTTTACCGTACCAATCAGCGTGTTTAAATAAAACGCCTTTTCCATATCCTTGTGTTGAAGTGTGTTCCCAAAGTGTTGTTGAATAACTTGCAGAAGGCGACGCTGTACTTACAGAAGAAATTCTGTCATTCCAGCTAGATGGTAAGTTTTTAAAGCCACTGCTCCAGTAAATATATTGGCCACCTTTATCTTTATGTTCATAAAAATCAGTACTACCAGCACCACTACCTAAAGGATTAATATTATTTTTAATTGCTTTTTTATCCTTTGCAATATACGCATCCAATGTTTCGCGGCTAGTAAAACCATAAGCTAGCCAATCTCCATTTTCATTTTGCTTAGGTAATACCATAGTAATTTGGATATCTTTCTTATCCTGATCACTTAATTTTGCAAATGAATTAACACTTTGTTCATCCACTTTTAAATAATCAAATGACTTAATTGTGTTACTTTTTTCCTCAGCGCTTACTGCACCTAGTCCTCCAGTTAATGCAAAACCCGCTACTAATGTCCCTGCTACTAATTTCTTCAACATATAACCATCCCTTTTTGTTTGAATTTTTGTACAGGTGAATCTTGTACAGCTAAAATGTATTCTAATTTTATACTTTTGTAAATATTCTGAAGTTTTAGAAATAATAGGCGGAATATTTACATTTTTACATTATTTCTTTAGAAAAAATGGTTATTGGAATGATATAATAAGTGGATGTATTGCTTTTACTGGATGTAAAGATATTTTAGGAGAGGTGTCATTGAAATATTTTACAAGAGAATGGTATAAAAAAATGCAAGTTTTAGAATTTGTAAGTTTTATAGAGTCTATAAAAGAATGGTCGGAAATGGATATACAAAGTTTAAAGGAAGAAATAGAGGAAAGGAAAATAGATTTATTAAAATTCCTTCCTGAATCGATATACTCAATTATACAAAACATAACAATTAATTCAGAATACCCCTCAGGTGAACTGAAAAAACTTATGCAAGAGTGGACAACAGATTATGAGAAAAGAATGGCACAATTAGATCAATCATACGTAGAATATTTTAATTCCATTGAGAAAAAACTTCCGTCAAATGTCGCTCAGTTACACAAGACATCACTACACGATAGTGTAATTAAAGTAATAAAGAGAGAATCAGAAGATACTTTGTCTATCGTATTAGATTGCAGTGGTACTTTTAGTGAATTTGATAAACTTGAAGTAACCTTTATAGGAGTAACAAAGTGTTCTATGCAGGAAAACTTTGACAGTGCTTGGTGGCTATATCATGAAATAGCTCTTACTGAAGATGGTTTTGAACTAGGTGTTTTATTTGACTCTCCATTTAGAGAAGTGACGATTTGCGCAGCAGATGTATTACTTGTGAAGAAATAATGTTGTATGGAGTATTACAAACGTTTGACATAATAAAAAAATAAAGTTATTGTAGATACATGGAGTCTACAATAGGAGCTGTACTATGAAATATTCTAAAGCTACAAATTATGCTCTTCATACAATGCTTTTTCTGGCAAAGGCCACACCAAATAAGTTAGTTAGTGTTTACCAATTAGCAGAAATGCAAAATGTTTCACCAACGTACTTGTCTAAAATACTAACTAAGTTGACGAAGGAAGGGATGATACACTCATCATCTGGTCCAAAGGGCGGTTACTCGCTTAGTAAGAATTGGGAAGATATTTCATTTTTAGATATTATACATGCAATTGAAGGCAAAACATCATTGTTTGACTGTTGTTTACATGACAAACCTGGATGTTTAATTAATGAGGCAATGCTCGCAGCAGAAGAGAAAATGGAAGAAGAGTTAAGAAATCAAAAAATCGTAGATCTTGCGAAAAAAATAAAAGTGGATTTTTAATCTGCTTTTATTTTTAAATTAATTAAGGATAAAAAGGCTCTTTAATATCTTTAATTGTAGTTAGAAAATGATATGAAGAAGGAGAGAAGATGATGAATAATTTTTGGAATGATCGATATAAATCAGATGAATATTTTTACGGGGAAGAACCTAATACATTTATTAAAGAACAAGCATTTCGTTTAGCAAATCACAATAAAGTAATAGCATTTGCGGAGGGAGAAGGTAGAAATGCTGTATTTCTAGCAAGACAAGGGAACGAAGTAACAGCTATTGATTATTCGAAAGATGGATTAGAAAAGACAAAAAAATTGGCAGAGAAGCATAACGTAAACGTGCATACAAAAAAAGTAGATTTATTAGCTGATAGTTTGCCAGAAAATGAATATGATGCGGCAATTATGGTATTTGGACATTTTCATGATGATTATAAAAAAATGATATTAGATAAAATGATACAAACGATAAAGCCTGGTGGATTAATTATGTTTGAAGTTTACTCAAAAAAACAAATAAACTATAGTACTGGTGGACCAAAAGATGTTGATATGCTGTATGATCCAATTGATATCCTTACTTGGTGTGAAGAACATAAGGTAATTCATTTCTTTAATGGAGAACAAGAGCGAGTTGAAGGGAAAGGGCACACTGGTTTAGCTGATGTTATTCAAGTTGTTATTAGAAAATTAATATAAGTGTTAATGAAAGTTAAATGTATGAATGTAAAAAGACCAGTCGTATAAGACTGGTCTTTCTATTTAGATACTAAATTATCAAGCTTCCAATATGTATTTGTTAACGGCGCAGCTTTGCTATCTATGTATAAATACATATTATTTAAATCTTTTGATGAAGTTTTCAGTTCAAATACAACGTCAGTAGTTAAAGAGAATTCGTGTGGAACATTTTTATAGTGCTCGTCACCTATCGGATGAGCTTCACCTTCATATTTCTGACCAGTTTTTTCATCTTGTATGAAATATTTTATTTCCGAAAGATCAATAGTTTGTCCATCGTCTCGAACATTATTAATCATAACACGAGTAGTAAGGCGCCGCTCTTCGTCTATTTTTTCAAACTTTGCATTCTCAACTGTCGCTCTATAGTATTCATTTTTAACTATTTCTCCATAGTGCATTGCATTCTTTTCGAGAGCGCTCTTTTCTTGTTTTGGTGTAGTATTGCTATTGCACCCTGTTAATATTCCTGTAAATAATAATGCTGTACATGTCGTTTTGATTAGTGATTTCATAGTAATCCCTTTCTGTATTAAAAAGTAAAACATAGGAATAATTTTACATGAATAAGGAAATAAATAGAAGTCTTTTAGTGGAATATGCAAATCTGCATTTATTTTATGTGAAGTTAACAAAATAGAAAAAGAGGAAAACACTGCATAAAGACGGAAGAAAAAGGATTGAAAATATTGTGAAACGGAAGAAACGTGCATATAATTAATATAAAGTTCAAATTTCTGAACCTTCAATAACGGTGGTGATAACATGTTTACTGAAGAACGTCGAGAGAAAATTTTAGAACTACTTAATACAGATGGAAGAGTAATAGCAAAGGATCTTGCGGAAAGATTTGATATGTCTATTGATTCTATAAGAAGAGATTTGTCTATTATGGAAAAGGATGGTTTATTAAAAAGAACGCACGGAGGTGCAATTGAACTTACGCGAGTGAGAAACTTAGCTGCGGAACCAACTAAACGTTATAGTGATAGCTCAATATATGAGGACACAATTGCAAGAGTTGCGGTATCTTATATACAAGAAGGTGATTCAATTTTTATTGGTGGGGCTTCCGTTCATAATGCGATGCTGAAATATTTACCGGAAGTATCATTTACGGTTATTACGAATTCTATAGAAATAGCTGGTTATCTACGAGAATATAAGAATATTGATACGTATTTAATTGGCGGAAAAGTAAAACCTTCAGGGAATATTACTGATACACTTGCCTCTGAATTGATAAGTAGATTTTCTATTGATCTGTATTTCTCTACAGGTGGAGGCATTTCATTACAAGGTATTAGTACCGCAACACCTGAAGTTGCTTATTTTAGTAAAAGAGTAAGTGAAATTGCTAGAAGAAATATTTGTTTAGTTCCGCATAATAAACTTGGAATAGATTGTTTTATAAGAGGAGAGTCTCTAAAAAAAATTGACATTATTATAACTGACGAAGAGGCTAGTAAAGAAACTGTTCAGGACTTTGAGAAACAAGGTAAACAAGTTGTAATAGCGCCATTATATTCATTTGAAAGGAGTTTGACATGATTGTAAAAGAGCAAGAGTTTCATATAAATGGATTAACTTATACAATTCGTTCTGCAGCTGAGAAAGATGCAGAGCAGTTATCGAAAATTAGAGTTCAGATTGATGGAGAAACTGAAAATATGGATAGAGATGCTGGAGAGGGATTTATAGATGATCTAGGATTTCAAAAAATAATAAAAACAGATAGTGAAGAGACTAAGAATCTCTTTTTAGTTGTAGAAGTGCACAATCGAATCGTTGGATTTTCAAGATGTGAAGGGTCAAATTTTAAGAGATTATCTCATAAAGTGGAGTTTGGTGTTTGTATTTTAAAAGAGTTTTGGGGATATAGAATGGGTAAGAGTCTATTGCAACAATCTATTAAATGGGCTGATGAAAATGCAGTAAATAAAATATCTTTACAAGTATTAGAGACAAACGAGAAAGCTATTCATCTGTATAAAAAATTAGGTTTTGAAGTAGAAGGCATTTTGAAAAATGACAAAAGACTATCGGATGGAAAGTATTATAATACGGTAGTGATGGGAAGGTTTACTGATACTTTTCATAAAAGAGGGGAAGAGGTATGTTTTACAGAAGGAAGTACTATGTAGTGAAAAATGAATTCATAGAAGTATTTAATGATCATTTCAATAACACGAACTTACCTAATCAGTTAAAGCATGGCTCTAGGCTAATAGGACGCTGGATGAAAGGTAATAAGAATGGTACGTCTGAAGTATTCGCCATATGGGAATATGATAGTTTTGAACGGTATAAAGAAATTGAATCGAAAATTAGAAGTGACGAGATTCATGTAAAAAGAATACATGATTGGTATGAAAAACATGGCGGAAGAGAATATGTTTTACAGAAGTACATAGTAGAGATGAAAAATGAAGAGTTAGTATGTACTGTAAAATAATAGGAGCGAAGACTAATGCAGGTCAGAACGAAATTATATATTAGTTTATCAGCCGCTATTTTATTTGCAATAGCCGTGATTGTTTTCTTTATAAATGGTAATCCACAAAAGTGGTTTTGATTATGTATTTTCTTTGCGTCCATTATACAAAATATGGTGCTACTAAAAAAGAATAAAGACGCGCATTAATATATTCAAATTATTAACATATTTGTGTCATCTTTCTAGTTGTATTGAAAACGCTTTTATTCAGTTTTATAATAGAAGTATGTTTTATAAATCTCCAAAACAATTAAAAGGGAGATGATACAATGTTAGCTTCACCGTTTTACTTACATACATGGAAAAAGTTTATTGATGAAGGAGTCTTTGATTCGAACCGTATAAACGAAAGAATTTCAGAGTCATGGCATCGATGTAGACAAGCAAATGTGAATCCTTATATGAATAAAGGTCAGAAAATTTTGTCTTCTAATGTTTTTCAAGAACAAAAGAAAAAGAGTGAAATTTTTCTTGATATAGCATTACCTCAAATACAAAATATGAGAAAAACCATTGATGAACTACAAATGATGGCATTATTAATCGATCCAGATGGTTATGTTCTATCGTTAAGTGGAAATAAACAAACGTTAAAGCGAGCGAAACATATTAATTTTATTGAAGGTGTAAAATGGACAGAAGCAGCTGTTGGTACAAATGCAATTGGAACAGCGCTAGAAATTGAAGAAGCTATTATGATAAGTGGTACTGAACATTATTCCGTGGCATCTCATAGCTGGAGTTGTGCGGCTGCTCCTATCCATAATGATGACGGGAAATTAATTGGTGTTCTAGATTTCTCCTGTCCAATTGAATTTTCGCATCCATATATGCTCGGTATGGTAACTTCAATTGCACATGCAATAGAACGTGAATGTAGCATAAGAGTTCATCAAAATGAATTACACTTAATTCATCGTTTTTTGGATGTCATTGATAGTGACGAACAAGTAGTTATTTGTAATCATCGTGATGTTATCGTTTCTGCGAGTAAGAGTGTTCGTGAACGAATAAATAATTGGTCAAGAATGAAGCTTGAAGAGTTAATGCACCATGGATTGGAAACTAAATTAGAGATACCAGTATATAGTAATGAAAGAATGATTGGGAAATGTATGTATTTAAAGAAAAACAAACAAATAAATACATATTCTGCTTTCGCATTTATAAAAGGAATTACTTTTTCAGGAGTTACCGGGACAAGCAAAGCATTTCAACACACACTAGAAGAAATTAAGCTTGTTTCACCGACTGATGCTAGTGTGTATGTATGTGGTGAGACAGGAGTAGGAAAGGAATATGTTGCGAGAGCGATTCATGAAAATAGCCCAAGAAAAGATGGGCCCTTTATAGCTGTTAACTGCGGTTCTCTGCCTAAAGAATTAATGGAAAGTGAATTGTTCGGTTACGTTGAAGGTGCGTTTACAGGTGCGCGACGTCAAGGGTATAAAGGGAAATTTGAACAAGCGCATGGAGGAACATTATTTTTAGATGAAATTGGTGAAGTACCACCAGAGATGCAAGTAGCATTATTGCGTGTTTTACAAGAACGTACAATAACTCCAATAGGAAGTTCAAAAGAGGTACCAGTAAATATTCGTATTATTACTGCCACACATAAAGATTTACTACGGTTAGTAGAAGAAGGGAAATTCCGTCAAGATTTATATTATCGTTTGCACGTTTATCCGTTATATGTTCCATCGTTAATAGAAAGAAAAGAGGATATCTCATATTTTATACAACACTTTTGCGAACGGAAGAATTGGAATGTTGTATTTCCAAAGAGTATTTGCAATCAATTTTTACAACATACATGGCCCGGAAATATTCGAGAACTAGTAAATGTATTAGAACGCATTTACATCTTGTCGCAAGGACGGGAAATATGCGAAAAGCAAGTCGCTTTTTTGCTACAAACAATGATGGGAAATCAACAACAACTTGAGTTACAAGTTGAAAATAAAACAGAACATCCACTAAATTTTCGCGAAAAAATACAGCGTGATAGCATGATTGAAGTATTACAAAAGACAAACGGAAATGTTTCATTAGCTGCAAAACTATTAGATGTACCCCGTAGTACATTTTATAAGCGAATGCAAAAATATAAGTTATAAAGTAGATTTTTGTAATCTACTTTTTCTCTGTGGGCTCATGTTCTGTCGGAATCTGCGCTTACCGGGGAAATAATAGAATTGTTAGAAGGGAAATTTCCTAATGGAGGTTAGTATGTGAAGTATATTGAGATTGGAATCGGGAATAAGTGGTTCGTTCGAACGGAAACTGAAAATAAAGATGGGACTGAATTTGAAGAACGAGGAATTATAAAACCTATTTACTTAGAGTCTGTATACGTACGAATTTGGTTTCGGAAAACGTGTTTTATTTTTGATACGAAAGAGGGTTTTAAGAAAGATAAGAAGAGAAGGATTGAATATAAATTTATTGTTGGAATTGTGAGTAGGGTGACTGAAGAAAAAGTACGCTAATGAAAAGCATGTAAAGTAAAAGTGGTACTCAATCTATTGAGTACCACTTTCAGTAAATGATAGAAATTTGTTTGCAAGTTTTTCTTGCGACATGTTTTTATCCTTTCTATATAGAAGTTTGTATTAAGAATATTATGCAATAAATATCAGAAAATACAGTTATTAATAGATTAGGAGAGAATAGTATGTCAATGTCACTATATTATAAAAAATCCGTGAGCAATTAGGGCATGAACTAATATTCATGCCGAGTGTAGCTGCTATTATAAAAAATAAACAGGGGGATATTTTATCCCGCATTAACGGGCAGTAAGACTCCCATCTCAAAATTCAGCGAAAGCAAAGAAGTTAGGTGGGGGATCAACTGCCCGTAAAAGCCCGATTGGTTCAACTAATAATCAGTGGGGATAATAAAACCCCCACTGATTAAAGTTTCACTTTATTTCAATATCCTGGTGGGGAATACTGGAGTTTGCCAGCTGGAGCAATTGAACTTGGGGAAACTCCAGAAGAAGCAGTAGTTAGGGAAGTTTGGGAAGAAACAGGATTGAAAGTACAAGTAAAAAAACAAAAAGGAGTATTTGGAGGAGAAAAGTACCGCCATACATATCCGAATGGTGATGAAGTAGAATATATTATTGTTGTGTTTGAGTGTGAAGTTAGCGGTGGCGAGTTGAAATCGATAGATGGTGAATCGTTAAAACTAAAATATTTCCCTTTATCTGAAAAGCCCCTTTTAGCATTGCCATACCTAGATAAAATATTTTTATAAATGTAAAATAGCACACCGTATTTATTGCAGGTGTGCTATTTATATAACCCCGTCGTATACATTTCCGTCAATGTATGTACTATCTCTTCTAACTCTAATTTTTTATCATTTTTCACAATCGCCCAAAGAAACATCTCATTCATTGCGAACCAAGCACGTGCTACAATTTCTTTATTTAATTCAGGCTGTGCTAATCCACTTTCTTGAGAGTATGTAATATCCTGCGTAATATTGTTTATGAAGCGTTCCCGTATCTCGTCCCATTTTTTACGTATCTCTTTTGATAATCCGATTGCTTCTTCTACAACTTGTAAAATAGCTCGTTCTTTCTTTGCTAGTTGGAGAAATGCTCTAACTTGATTTCGAATCATTTTATGAGCTTCTTCCTTCGTTTGAGGCAAAAAGGAGCGCTTGGCAATATTATGAAATTGATTCATAACATCTTCCATTAAACTAATTAGGAGATCGTCTTTGTTTTTGAAGTATACATATGCTGTTCCGTAACCGGTTTCTGCATGTTTAATAATTTGTGTAATTGTCGTTTTTTGAAATCCGTTACGTATAAAAATAGTGTAACCAGAGTGTAGTAGTTTCTTCTTCGTTTCTAAGGAGCGGTGTTTTCTTGATGAAAGAGTAGAGTTTTTCAAAGAATCACCTCTTTATACTGAAATGTCTGAAAATATAACTGTATTGTAAAAGAAGTTCATATATAAAGTCAACTGACATAATATCATTGACGTTATATCAATTAAGGTGCTATATTTCAATTAGTTAGAATAAAAAGAAAATTAAGAGAAGGTGACACCATGTATAAAGAACCATTTCAACCAACTTATGAGTATGCGCTTGAATGTGATAAACATGATGAACTGAAAGATTTTCAAACTGAATTCTATAAAAAAGAAGGTACTATATATTTAGATGGAAACTCATTAGGGCTACTTTCAAAAAGAGCAGAGAAATCATTACTTACGTTGCTAGATTCGTGGAAAGAATATGGAATTGACGGCTGGACTGAAGGTGAGCACCCGTGGTTCTTCCTTTCAGAGAAATTAGGTAAACTTACAGCCCCTCTTATTGGAGCTTTACCGGAGGAAACTATTGTAACCGGTTCTACGACTACAAATATACACCAAGTTATTGCGACGTTTTATGAACCGAAAGGAATACGTACAAAAATACTTGCGGATGAATTAACTTTCCCGTCAGATATTTATGCACTTCAAAGTCAAATACGTTTAAAAGGATTAGACCCAGATGAGCATCTAGTAAGAGTGAAAAGCCGAGATGGTAGAACACTTTCTGAAGAAGATATTATTCATGCGATGGAAGATGATATCGCTTTAATTTTATTACCTTCTGTTTTATATAGAAGTGGTCAAATTCTTGATATGAAACGTTTAACAACGGAAGCACATAAACGAGACATTCATATCGGATTTGATTTATGTCATTCAATAGGATCTATTCCGCATCATTTCAAAGATTGGGATGTTGATTTTGCTGTTTGGTGCAATTATAAATATTTAAATGCAGGACCGGGTGGTGTTGCAGGACTTTATGTAAATAATAAACATTTTAATAGACTGCCAGGGTTGTCTGGATGGTTTAGTTCTAAAAAAGATAAGCAGTTTGATATGGAGCATACATTAACAGCCGCTGATCATGCAGGTGCTTATCAAATTGGTACACCTCACGTATTAAGTATAGCACCATTAATTGGTTCTCTTGAAATTTTCAAAGATGCTGGTATTGAACGTTTACGTGAGAAGTCTTTACATATTACGAGATACATGCTGAATTTAATTGATCATGAATTAAAAGATTTCGGATTTACAATTGGAAATCCGTTAGAGGATGAAAGTCGAGGCGGGCACATTTATTTAGAGCATGCAGAAGCAGCACGTATATGTAAAGCGCTAAAGGCAAATGGAGTAATTCCAGATTTTAGAGCGCCAAATGGAGTGAGACTTGCGCCGGTCGCTTTATATAACACATACGAAGAAGTGTGGAAATCTGTACAAATATTAAAGGGAATTATGAAAGAAGAAAAGTATAAGCAGTTTGAAAATAAGCGAGAGGTTGTGGCATAAGTATGAAAACATCAGAGTGGATTGATATTTCACAACCGCTAAATAATAATATTGCAACGTGGCCAGGAGACACACCGTTCTCGTATGAAGTTTCATGGTCAAAAGAAGAAAGTGGCTCGGTAAATGTCGGAAAGTTAACGATGAGTATTCATACAGGCACTCATATTGATGCACCATTTCATTTTGATAATGATGGAAAGAAAGTATTGGATTTAGATGTTCAAGTTTATGTTGGCCCAGCACGGATTATTGACGTTTCTAATCTTGAAAGCATCGGGAAAAAGGAATTAGAAAACTTTCATTTAGAAGGTGTAGAACGATTATTATTACGTACATCTTCACATGGAAAAAATGAAGAATTTCCAGATGTGATCCCTCATTTACGTGCAGACATAGCACCTTTTCTATCAGAGAAAGGTATTCGTTTAATCGGAGTAGATGTACCATCAGTTGATCCGTTAGATGATAAAGAATTAGCAGCGCATCATCAATTATTTAAACATGGAATTCATATTTTAGAAAATGTCGTATTAGATCATGTAGCAGACGGTGATTATGAACTTATTGCATTACCACTTGCATTAACTGATGCAGATGGAAGTCCAGTTCGAGCCGTTATTAGACCAATATAAGTAGAATTATATAAAAGGGGCGTTTGGCTAATATGAAAGAAAATGAAAAAGTAATTATGGAAAAAGGGATTCATACGGATTTTAAAGAGAATATGACGTATGGGGAGTATTTACAATTAGATAGTTTACTATCTTCTCAAAAAAGATTATCGGACCATCATGATGAAATGTTATTTATCGTTATCCACCAAGCAAGTGAGCTTTGGATGAAGCTCATTTTACATGAGCTAAATGCGGCGATTGAATCTATTAAACAAGATAAATTACAACCAGCTTTTAAAATGTTAGCACGTGTATCGAAAATTCAGTCTCAAATTATTCAATCTTGGGATATTCTTGCGACATTAACACCATCAGAATATATTGAGTTTCGTGATTCACTCGGTCAAGCTTCAGGTTTTCAATCGTATCAATATCGTATGATTGAGTATGCACTTGGCTATAAAACGCCGCACGCATTAAAAATTTATGAAAAGGATCCAGAATTACATGCACGACTTCATAAAGCGCTACATGCACCAAGTCTATATGATGTCGCGATTCAAGCATTAGTAAAAGAAGGATTCCCTATTCATAAAGATGTGTTAAACCGTGATATTACGCAGCCTTATGAAGAAGATGCAACAGTAGAAGCGGCGTGGTTAGAAGTGTATGTGGATGTGAAAAAATATTGGAATTTATATCAGCTTGCTGAAAAATTGATTGATATTGAAGACTGGCTACAACAATGGCGTTTCCGTCATATGAAAACAGTAGAAAGAATTATTGGACATAAAATGGGAACAGGTGGATCCTCCGGTGTTTCTTATTTAAAACGAGTACTTGATCAAAGATTCTTCCCAGAGCTTTGGAATGTTCGTACGAAATTATAAAAATAAACCTGTCAGTTCATTATGGCTGACAGGTTTATTTTTATTTGAGCACAATTATGTTTAAAATGAAGTAACAAGATATAATAAATGGAGTAACTATTTAAATGGAGGTAAAGTTTTTGGATTTCAAGCAACTAGAAAATAAATTCGAAAAGAAAAAAGTGAATACATTTCTTGTTTATCAAAAAGGGGAATTAACAACTGAGTATTATAAAACACCTGAATGTGCAAATAACTTATATAAAATAAATTCGATTACAAAAAGTATCGTATCTTTATTAATTGGTATTGCAATTGATAAGGGCTATATAAATGATATACATACACCGATTACAGAGTGGATTGAAAATGTACCTGGGGAAAAACATGATTTGACGCTTTATCACTTATTAACAATGACTACTGGTGAGGATTGGAAAGAGTTTGGGAATGGAGTAGTATTCCCAAATGACTTTGTAGAATCAGAGAACTGGGTACAGTACATATTAGAAAAGCCAATAATTGAAAAACCTGCTACAAAAATGAATTATAATTCAGGTTCTTCTCATTTACTGAGCTATATTATTCAAGAAGCTACTGGAATGTCGACAGAGCGGTTTGCAAAGAAATATTTATTTGATCCATTAGAAATTAACGAATACGAATGGCAACAAGATCCGCAGGGTATATATGTTGGCGGCTTCGGTATGAAAATGAAATCTACAGATTTATTAAAATTAGGAAAATTATGTTTACAAAATGGATATTGGAATGGGAAAGAAATTGTATCAGCACAATGGTTAGAAGAGTCAAGCAGGGCGCAATTTGAAACATATGAACATGTCGGCGCATATGGATATCACTGGTGGGTATTACATAACGAAAGATTTCACATACCGTATTGTATATATTTCGCTATGGGATATGGCGGACAATACATCGTTATCATTCCTCAGTTAGAAGTAGTAGCTATTATAAGTAGTCATATGCCAAAGCGTGGGCTCGTTCCATTAAAATTATTTATTGAGCATGTACAGGGAAATTCTAATTATTTATAAGAAAAGGAGGGAATGTATGAGGGGTGAAAAAACTTTATCTTTATTTAGATTATGTTTAAGTCTTCTAGCATGTAGCGCCATTATTACGCAATTCATAATCAGGGCACAAGTGAAACCGTTCAATCCAGTTAACTTTTTTAGTTTCTTTACGATCGAAAGTAACATTTTAGTTGCATGTATTCTCCTTTTAAGCAGTATCGGAACAGCTACATTTGGTCGATCAGAGCAGTTTGGTATACTTCGTGGTGCGGCAACGGTATATATACTTACGACAGGACTAATTTATTTTTTACTATTAAGAGGATTAGAAGAATCACTTCAAACTGCAATACCATGGGTAAATACGGTGCTGCATTATATCATGCCAATTACCATGCTTTTAGATTGGATTTTAAATCCACCAAATAAGAAAATCACCTGGAAAAAAGCTGCAAGTTGGCTCTTATTCCCGTTTTTTTACGTTGTATATAGCTTATTACGTGGTCCAATCGTAAATTGGTATCCATATCCTTTTTTAGATCCGAGAATAGGAGGATATGGTAGAGTCCTTTTATATAGTATAGGGATAGCTGTTGTAATTGGCGCTATTTGTATATTGGTAAGATTTTTAGGGAATCGAAATTTTAGGAAAGAATTTTAGAAATGCAAGAACCCCCACTGTTTCTGTTTTTAACAGTGGGGGTTCACTTTATCTACTCGTCTTCTGAAACGACAACTTTATAAATTTCTCCGTCTTCGTTTCAAATTCTACATCAACAAAAACACCATATTCTTTTCCATCTTCACGTAACCACAATTTAAATTTTTCAACAGTTATTTGAACTGTTTTGGGTTTTCTACCTATATGTAGATAATCAATAATTTCTGCTTTTGGGTATTGTTCTTTCGTCTTTTCTACGGCAAGTTTACCCCATTTGGCATACGGCGGCTGCGCATGAACAATTGATGAGCCTGTATATATATTTGAACATGTTGTTAGGAACAGAATGACGAGTGCGACACGTTTTAACGATTTTTTCATGATGAACTCCTTTTATCCTTTTTTTATATTGTTTACATATTTTTTCAACGATATTAGTTTGGATTTTTTTGTCTTCTTTACATAAAAGCGAGGCTTTTACAAAACATAACCAAGAAATCATTTCTGTAATTAAGGAGGGAAAAGTATGCGCCAAAAAGCTATTTTTAAAATAGCAGTTTTACTTGCGTTCATAGGACTGTCTTTAATGGTCAGTAGTATACAACTAAAGAATGTAGAAGCTTTTTCTAATCAAGTCATTCAAAGAGGAGCATCTGGCGAAGATGTCATTGAACTGCAATCTCGTTTGAAATATAACGGATTTTATACGGGAAAAGTGGATGGTGTTTTCGGATGGGGTACATATTGGGCACTTCGGAATTTTCAAGAGAAATTCGGATTACCCGTTGATGGTTTAGCTGGAGCTAAAACGAAGCAAATGCTCGTGAAGGCAACGAAGTATGACAAGTCCACTGCCAATAAAGGAAATAGTGGTAGTACTGCACAAAAAAATAAACCATCTCAAAATAAAGGGACAAATGTTCCGAATGGTTATTCGCAAAATGACATTCAACTCATGGCAAACGCAGTATACGGGGAATCACGTGGTGAACCGTATTTAGGACAAGTTGCAGTAGCTGCTGTTATTTTAAATCGTGTTACAAGTGCATCATTTCCAAATACCGTTTCAGGAGTAATATTTGAGCCAAGAGCCTTTACGGCAGTTGCGGATGGGCAAATATATTTAACGCCAAATGAAACAGCGAAAAAAGCTGTATTAGATGCGATTAATGGATGGGATCCAACAGGAAATGCTTTATATTATTTCAATCCAGATACTGCGACTAGTAAATGGATTTGGACTCGTCCACAAATTAAAAAAATCGGTAAACATATTTTCTGTAAATAGAGCGGAGGTGGGACAATGTTACGAGGTATTATCATTGTATTATTAACAGTCGGTGTAGTAGGAACAGGATACTGGGGCTATAAAGAGCACCAAGAGAAAAATGCGGTTTTAATTAGAGCGGAAAATAGCTATCAACGTGCATTCCATGATTTAGCATACGAAGTCGATTTATTACACGATAAAATTGGCACAACACTTGCGATGAATTCACGATCATCTTTATCACCTGCATTAGCGGATGTATGGCGTTTAACATCTGAAGCTCGCTCAGATGTAGGGCAACTTCCTTTAACATTAATGCCATTTAATAAAACGGAAGAATTTTTAGCGAATATCGGTGATTTTAGTTACCGTGCAGCCATTCGTGATTTAGAAAAAGAGCCTTTAAATGAGCAAGAATATAAAACGTTGCAAACTTTATATTCAAATGCAGGAAATATACAAGATGAACTAAGAAAAGTACAACATCTTGTTTTGAAAAATAATTTACGCTGGATGGATGTAGAAATGGCACTTGCATCAAATCGCGATCCAGCAGATAACACAATTATTGATGGATTGAAAACTGTAGAGAAAAACGTAACATCATATTCTTCTACAAACTTCGGACCGACCTTTACAAGTGCGCAAAAAAATAAAAAAGGCGGATTTGAAGCGCAAGGAAAGGCAATTTCTAAAGATGAAGCGGCGAAAATTGCAAAATCGTTTTTGAATTTAAAAGGAAATGAAAAAGTAGATGTTGAGAAAAGCGGAAAAGGTGCGAAAGAATCTTTCTATAGTGTGAAAATTAAAGATGAAGCAACGAACAATGAGTTTTATATGGATATTACGGGAAAAGGCGGATATCCAATTTGGGTTATGAATAACCGCGAAATTAAAGAACAGAAAGTTAGTTTAAACGATGCAGGTAGTAAAGGTTTGAAATTTTTAAAGGACCATAAGTTTAATAATATGGAGCTTTATGATAGCTCTCAATATGATAATGTTGGTGTGTTTACGTATGTAGTAAATGAAAATGGAGTACGAATTTATCCAGAAGCAATCCAAATGAAAATTGCTTTAGATGACGGTTCTATCGTAGGGTTCTCCGCAAAAGAATATTTAGCGTCGCATCAAAAACGAACAGTTCCATCGGCAAAGTTAACTGTAGCAGAAGCAAGAAAGAAAATCAATCCGGATGTGAAAGTAATGGAAGAACGTAAAGCTGTAGTAGTCAATGATTTGCATAATGAAGTACTTTGCTATGAATTTGTAGGTACTTTAGGAAAAGATACGTACCAAATATTCATTAATGCTAATAGTGGGGCCGAAGAAAAGGTAAAGAAAATGCAAGCTGTTGAAAAAATTTATGATTAAACCTTAATAGTG
Source organism: Bacillus sp. CH_48 (assembly GCF_038008465.1). Lineage (NCBI taxonomy): Bacteria > Bacillati > Bacillota > Bacilli > Caryophanales > Bacillaceae > Bacillus > Bacillus sp. CH_48. Next base: position 4,183,394 of record NZ_JBBOZF010000001.1, read on the forward strand.
AAGTGGTGAAAATAATGAAAACTCTAATATATATATTGATGCTTTGCTTCGTTATAACTGGATGCAGTATTGGAAAAAAAGACAATCCAAACGAAAAGCCGGAACAAAAAAATGTCTCAATGAAAAATGTTAATTATACGAATAAATCAAATAAGCCAAATGAAAAAGCAGCAGATCATTTAGCATCTTTAGCTGCAAGTGTGCCAGGTGTGAATGATGCGACAGCCGTAGTAGTCGGCAAATATGCAATTGTAGGTATAGACGTAAAAGCAAAACTTGATCGAACTCGAGTTGAATCAATTAAATACTCTGTTGCAGAAAGTTTAAAAAATGATCCTGATGGTGCTAATGCAGTCGTTGTAGCAGATGTTGATACGTATGAACGCCTCAAACAAATTGGAAAGCAAATTAAAAAAGGAAAAACAGGTGAAGGTATACTAGATGAATTAGCGGCTATTGTGGGCCGAGTAATGCCACAAGTTCCAAATGATATGATTGAAAATAGAGAAACGAATCCAATTAAAGATAATGATAAACAATTACCAAAAGATGAAAAACAAGAGCTAAGAAAAGAACAGGATGATCAATCAAATAATCATTTGAATAAATGAAATTAGCCTCGTACTTAATTGTACGAGGTTTTTGAATATAATATTAAATATTCAGTTTATTTTTAAGGGAATATATGGTTTAATTATGATGGGAGGGACAACTGTTATGATGAAAAAAAGCGCATGTATATTGTTTAGTTTTTGCTTAGGTTTCAGTATGACAGCGTGTGAACAGAGAAAAGAAGTGAAAAATCAAACAGCAACTTCTTCTACTGTGATGGAAAGGCAACAGAAAGCGTCTATCAATATAAACCATTTCTCGAACATAAATGAAGGAATGACTTATACAGAAGTAAAAGATTTAATTGGTTGTGAAGGGGATTTACTTATAGAAGAAGGGGTAGAGCATTCTACACAAATTAAACAAATTTTTGCTTGGAAAGGAAACGATCCAAATTCATTTGTTGAAATTACCTTTTTAGATGGAAGAGTGCATTCAAAAGTACAGCAAGGTATAAGTTAATAAGCAAAAAATGGGAGAGTTTAGCATGAACATACACACAGGGGAAATTCAATTAGTTCCGTATAAGGAGAAATATAAAGAAGTTATACAAACATTTACTTTACCAAGTGAACAAGTTCAGTTTACATCAGATCCAAGCGCATTACTGGAGAAAGCAAAAAGTGATCGTACAAAAAATGTGATTGTTATTTTAGATTACAATGGGGTACCGGTTGGTCTTTTCGCATTGCAAACGGGAGATAGAGTAAAGGAGTTTACGGATAATGAGGATGCTTTACTTTTAACATCATTTTCTATTAATCACAATAGACAAAGAAAGGGATACGCTAAAAAGTCATTGTTATTATTAGAAGAGTTTGTAAAACGTTATTTTCCAATAAAAAATGAAGTTGTACTTGCTGTGAATGAAAGAAATATTCCTGCACAAAATTTATATGCAAAAGTCGGCTTCAAAGATAAAGGTTTTAGAAGAATGGGACCAATTGGCCAACAAATAATAATGCATTTACCTATAATGAAATAATGAGATAGAAAACTTACTCTTGAATATTCATGTAGTAGGTTTTTTTATTTTAACAATATATAATATATGTATATAAAATGAAACAGAAATGAAGGATATAAAAAATGAATCAAGATAGACAATGGAATATTGTTGGGGGAAGAGTGATTAAAACTGGGATTGCAGTTTTTCTTACAGTGTTAGTTTGTAATTTTTTTAACATCCCAACTATTTTTGCTGTAATAACAGCAATTGTTACAATTGAACCAACTGCAACAGACTCAATAAAAAAAGGGCTTATTCGCTTTCCGGCCTCAACAATTGGATCGGCATATGCCATGACTTTCACATTTTTCCTAGGCCATCAAGCAATTTCTTATGCATTAGCTGCGATGTTTACGATTGTTACATGTCAAAAACTAAGGTTACATGCGGGAACATTAGTCGCGACTTTAACTGCTGTAGCTATGATTCCAATTACGGCAGATCATTATTTTACTGCATTTTTAATTCGTTTAGCTACTACATCTACTGGTATTATAGTATCTACTTTAGTGAATTTTTTCATTTTCCCACCACACTACACGAAAACGATTTTTGGATGTACAGAGGATCTATTTGCTAAAACAGCAAATATTATGGAAGAATGGATTACTGCATTACTTGCAGGAAAAGGTATGAAAAAGGAGACAGCTCAGGATCTATCTAAATTGACTTTATTATTGCATAAGGCGATACAATTTGTTCAATATGAGCAGAAAGATTGGAAATATCATCACCATACAAAGAAGGAAATGAGAAGCTTTTTACTTGTACAAAAGCAATTGCATTTATTACAGCAAATCATTTACCATATAGATAATTTAGCTCGAGTGTCAATTGAGACCTGTGACTGGTCACAAAGTGAAAGGGAAATATTACAACAAACAACTTATTCTATAATTGCTATATTGAGAAACCGTTGTAATGAAATTGATGAGGAACATTTTAAACTTATTGCTGAATTAGACAAGCAATTTTGGAGTTATAAAAATGATTTAAAAGATTATAAACCAGATCATTATCATCACCATTTCTCAAGTGAATCTATTATTTTATTTGAGGTATTATCTATTCATGATATGTTAGAAGAATTAAAACAAATATCCGAGAAATATGAGTGGGAAAATCAATTCAGTTGATAAATTCATTTTATTGTGGGGGAATAATATGACAATTTATGTTGCACTACTAAGAGGAATCAATGTCGGTGGACATAAAGTAATCAAAATGGCTGATTTAAAACGATTGTTTGAATCAATAGAATTAAAACATGTGAAAACATATATACAAAGTGGTAATATCGTGTTCGAATCTGAGGAAGGTATAAACTTTCTAAAGGACCGAATACAATCTGAAATGAAAAATGAATTTGATTTCGATGTTCCAGTCATGCTAAGAACACATGATGAATTTATAAATATTATTAAACAATGTCCGTATGAAGTTCATTCATTGTTAGAAGGAGAAAGTGTTCATGTTGCTTTTTTAGCTAATGTACTTTCTGAAGAAGAGAGTAGTCAATTGCTTACATTTAAAAGTGAACTTGAAGATTGCTATATAGATGAGAAGGTTGCTTATTTGTTTTTCAAAAATAGCATTCGAAATTCTAAATTAATGAACCAGTTTCAGAAGTTACATACACCAGCTACAGTTAGGAATTGGCGGACTGTGAATAAATTAAAAGCAATTGTAGAGAGTATGTAAATATAAAAAGATGAGGTTTTCTACATGTAGAAAACCTCATCTTTTTACTTATATTGTTTTGCAACTATGAGTTCGACAATAGGATAAATAAAGAATGAAGAGCAAATTGCGATGAACAGAGGGAGGTTTTTAACGCCATCTAAATTAGCCCCCATAGAAAATCCTTCGGAGAAGATTAATAAAAGGAACATTATAACTACAAGCACAAAATACGCAATTTTAAAGCTTTTATATGTAATTTGTTGGCCCATTTCATCTTGACTTTCTTCTGATACACCGTGGGGATCTCCCCAAGTAATGTGATTAATTAAATTACTAAGTATTAACGAAATAGCAAAAATCGTACTACCCAAAATAGAACCTTCAGTGATGTATTTATATGTGCCATGTACTATTATTGCAATTAATGCTAAAACAATGATGATAAAAATAGTTTTTTTAGTATTCAATAAATAATTGCCCCCCTCGATTGTAAAAAACTCTTTACAAATATAAGTATAAAATTGGAAAAGTATCATGTCAAATACTTTTTACATAAAATATGTAAGTATGCAATATTTTGGTTTTATGATAAATAAAAAATTACAATACATTTGAATGTAAAAGAATGGGCTCGCATATATTTGGAAGGGATGTCAGATTAATTTAGGGGGTAGTTATGTCTATACTTTTAAAAGCTGGTGCAGATGCAGGAAACAACGGTTTGAAGTTAATGGTGAAAGGGCAAGACCCTATTTTTATTCCGAGTATTTATTCTTTATATATAGGTGAGCCTACAGGACTTTTAGATGAGGTAGATGTTTCATTATCTGAATTAGAAAACCACATTGATGTGACTATAAGTTCGCCATCGTTAATGCTAAATAATGTACGATACATCGTTGGAGAAAAAGTCATTCAAGATCAATTAAAAGGTACTGAGGTAGAGAAGAAATCGAATAAGTCAACGGATGAGTTAATGGTTATTACAATACTATCAGGTTTGGCGGTAAGCGCTATGCGACAAAGTCCAACTTCTAGCCATATTAATATTCGTTATGATTTATCTGTCGCTCTTCCTATGCAGCTTATTACACAAGAAATAGCTGCTGAAAATGCAAAACGTTATATGGGAAATCATAAGGTTATTTTCCATTATCCGAACGGACGCGATGTGACAATTAATGTTTCAATTGAGTTTTGTAAATGCCTGCCTGAGGGCGCATCTGGGACGTGGGGCATTGTATACGATGAAGAAGGAAATGTTGTGAAACATAAAATAGAATGTGAGCCGAATCAAGTTTCTGAAATTGATTTTGTAGATAAGACTCTACTCTCTTTTGATATTGGTGCAGGGACGACAGAAGAAGTTGTTTCATTAGGGGTAAATTTCCGTCCGCAACTAAGTAAAGGTTTATCTTATGGTGTAAAAGAGACGTTATTACAAATTATCACGAGATGGAACCGAAAGTATCCAACTAAGACGATTGATAGTATTACAGAATTCAATCAAATTTATTTAAATGATAAGCATCCGAGAAATACCTTATTAGTTGAGGAATCACAGCCGGCACTATTAGGTTTAGCAGCTCGTGTTGCAACAGATATTATAAATAAAATTGATGATATGAAAGACGATCCATACGTGTTTATTTATGGCGGTGGTGCAGTAATTATTAAAAACAGTTTAAAAATGATTTTAAAGCAAAAAGGACGACTCAAAAATGTAATCTTTGTAGATAATCCGTTATTTACCAATGCACGAGGATTATTAGTCTATACTTGTTCGCCAAAATATAGAGAGCATAAGCAAAAAGAGTTAGGATTTACAAACTTAACGATAAGTTAGTTGGTGGAAGTATGCGATCTAGGCGATATAAACGTGGTGATCGAGTAAAAATCAATATTCATAAATCGGTATCACCTGAAATGCTTGCGTGGCTGAATAAACAATCAAATCCAACTAATTTCTTCTTTTTTGCTGCGCAGCAACTATTTAAACAAGTAGGAGATATTGACGTTTCTAAAGCTTTACCAAGCAGCCATGTTTTCTCATTATATGTGGAGCCTTCATCCTTATTAAAAGTTGAAGTAAACCCTTTTAAAAACATGACACTAGAAACAAATACATCCACCGAAAATGCAAAAAAAAAATTATGGGAATCTGTTGATCAATTAGATTGTCCATTTTTTTAAACATAGAAAAATATAAGAAGTCCCATCACTATACATACGAATACAGTGATGGGTTTTTGTTTGTAAATAGAAGGGGCACAATACAATTTGTGCCCCTTTTGTTAATTATTTGTTTGTCTAAATTTCAGATGTATGTTTAGAAACAGCAGTAATTATGCTTTCCCAGTCATCTGGATGGTTTTCATGGCCTGCCCCTTTAAGAGTTAATAGTACTGAGTTTGGAATTTCATCAATTAGTGCGAGGCCATGTTCGAATGGGAGTGCTGTATCATCTGTTCCGTGAATAACCAATGTAGGTGCTTGTATGGAGTGAAGTACACCTTCATATGCATCATCACCTTGAAGTAAAGCATGATTAAACATACTTAATAAATTATTTGCGCGTTCTATTTCTTGTTTTACTTGTGTATAAACTCTATTTTCATCAAATATTCGTTCTGATCCACATAATAGACGAGATCCTGAAACTAAATACTCTGCCACATCGTTTTTATTTGTCCAATCTATACTTGTGCCATTTACATGATGTGTTAAAATTCTTTCATCCATTGGAGGTAAATCGCGAGTATTGTCATCAGATCCTATTACACTAGTCGCTAGTAAAGTTAGCGTCAAAATTCTTTCGGGATGTTTTATAGCGGCAATTTGAGCAATCATACCACCTAATGACATACCAAATAGGTGAGCTTTATCAATATGATAAGCATCTAGTACTCCAATTGCATCTTCAGCCATATCTGTTACTGTATAATTGGAAGTTCTAGGTTCGTAGGCAACAGAGCGTCCAACATCACGGTTATCAAAGCGAATAACAAATTTCCCCGTACTAGCCAACAGCTCACAAAACTCTTCGTCCCAATAAACCATGGAACATGTAGCGCCCATAATTAATAAAATAGCAGGGTTCTTAGGGTTCCCAAAGCTTTCTGTACATATATCAATTCCGTTTATTTTAAATATCTTTTCACTCATATAGTTAGCCTCATTTCTTTTGAATTTAATTAATAAAACAGTTTTGGATGATTCTAAGATGTGTGTAAGATTTGTTTTGAAATTCATCCAGTATTAACGAGCAGTAGGAGCCCAATTGGTGAGGGCTGATTAAAGTTTCACTTTATAATGCTTCTTGCATAATTACCCCCAAAAATAATTATATGGTAATTCAAGACAAAAAAATTTGAGAAATAATTGTATGTTATTAAAATAAACAGCAAGGAGGAGAGTAAATGAAAGCAATTGTTATTGATCAATATGGTAGTGTTGAAGAATTGAAAGAAAGACAAGTTTTAAAATCGGTTGTTAAGAATAACGAAAAAGCTCAACAATAAATAATAGCCCATACTACACATTGTCATTTTCGGGTATTATTTATTGTTGGCTATTGTGTTATTACTTCTAACAAATACTGTTTCGTATTGTATCATGTAATTTCTCTAATCCAATTGCCATATCTTTCTCGTTTAACATTGAATAGCTAATTCTTAATTGGTTATCATTTGTTTCGTAGTTTAATAGACAAGCTGTTCCTGGTAAAAAAGAGACATCTACTTCATTTGCTTTTTGTAATAAGGTAAAGGGATCTATCCAATCAGGCAGTGTCACCCATAAATTAAAACCGCCATTTGGTATCTCAAAGTTTAGTCCTTTTAATGGCGATAATATATCAATTGTTAAATCACGTCTCATTTGTAAAGCTGTACGTAATTTTTCTAAATGATTTTTCATACGTTCCGCACGTAAGAAAGGTAGAAGTGCCTTCTGTGTTAATAAAGGACTACCGATATCCATGGAACCTTTCACTGCATATAGCCATTCAAAAATAGGACCATCGGCAAAAAGTACTGCGATACGGAGTCCTGGTGCTAACGTTTTACTAAATCCTTTTATATATATCACGTGGCCATCCTTATCAAAACTTTTGATTGGTGGTGGGACTATAGCACCTTCAAAATATATTTCTCCGAAAGAATCATCTTCAATGATAAAAAATTGATATAGCTCCGCTAGTTCTATAAGTTCCATTCTTCGTTCTTTACTCATTACTGTACCTGTCGGGTTCTGGAAGGTGGGATTTGTATACAATAAAACAGGATTTTTACTTTGACAAATATCATCAATTAAGTCGGAGCGAACTCCATGATTATCAAGAGAAATAGGAATGATTTGAACACCTTTATTGATGAAAACGTCAAGCGCAGCACTGTAACATGGACTTTCTACTAATACGATATCTCCAGGTTTTAATAATGTTTGAGCAATTAAATCAATTCCTTGTTGTGCTCCGCTTGTAATTAATAATTGAGATGGGTCCGTCACTAATTTCTGGTGTTCATTTAAGTAATTTGCTATTTCAACTCGCAGTTCATAATCGCCTTGAACTGGCCCATAAGTTGCTAACAACATCGGATTTTTATCTAGCAATTTATGCATTTCGTCTGCCAAAAATGGATTTGGTAACAGACGAGGATACAGAATTGCTTGTGAAAAATCATAATATTTACGGTGCTTATTCATTGCATATTGAGAACGCATAACATTAATAGATCTTGATTGTTGCCATTTATACGGTATCGGTTTGAAATCTTTCTTTACACGTTTATATATGTAAGCACCTTTTCCATGTTCGATGCGTATATACCCTTTCGTTTCTAACTGTTTATACGCTTTACGAACAGTTAATACATTGATTTGTAAATCTGTGGCCATACAACGTAAAGAAGGAAGGGATTCACCATGTGAAAGCATACCACTTTGTACTCTTTCAACAATTTGCATATATATTTGCTTGTAATACGGTATGTTTGATTCTTTACGCAATACAATCTTCATAGTTTCACCTATTTTTCTTTTTAATTTAATTAAAGCGAAAAATATATAGGGAATCAACTACAACTTGAAGTAACTGTTATATGTACTGATACACTGTTATACACCATACCCTCTATACTCATTTTAAGAGTAAAAAGGAGGAAGAAAAATGGTCATTTTTAATTACATTTTAGTATGTATTATTTTCGGGACAACATTTTTAACAATAAAAATTGGAATTGAAGCAGGGGCGCCACCGTTGTTTTCAGCAGGAATTCGATTCTTTTTAGCAGGCATAATCCTTATGATTATTTTTAAATTAAAGCGAAAAGAAATTATGCCACATATATTTTCAAAACGCATTATGTATGCTGGATTTTGTTTAACATTCATGACATTCGCAAGCTTGTATTGGTCAGAACAATATATTTCTTCAGGATTAGCTGCTGTTCTTTCTGCTACGGGGCCAATGATGATATTGTTAATACAAGCAAAGAGGAATAAGACAAAATTACAAAAGGAGCAACTCGTTGCTTTAGTTATCGCACTAATAGGTGTTATATTTGTTTCTTTACCAGGAATGCATCAACAAGTAAGTTTCATATGGAGTATTGCTTGTATTGTTTTAGTTATAGGAGAGTTATTTTACGGAATAGGCTCTATTCGTTCGAAAGAAATACTTTCAGATTTATCAAATGTATCACCATTTCTTATTAACGGTATTCAAATGTTTTATGGAGGGATTTTACTACTAATCGCATCTATTATTGTAGAACAACCAAATGTAACTGTATTAACTTCATGGAGTGTACAATGGCCTATTTTATATCTCATATTTATCGGATCGATCGGTGGACACGGATTATATTACTGGCTCTTATCAAAAACAAATCCAGTATTTCCATCGACGTGGTTAAATGTATCACCATTAATTGCAATAATTGTGGGATATATCATTTTAGGAGAACCTTTAAATCCTACAATGGGAATGGGGGCTTGTTTTATATTGATAGGTGTATTCTTGACCAATCGTTCAACACTACGGACTTATTTCAAAAAAGGGCGGTTATTAGAGAAGGAGATGTAGTTTAATAAAGCAACAGCCCTGTATATTACAGGACTGATACAATAAAAAACACAGTTGGAAAAATAACCAACTGTGTTTTTTATAATTAATTCACTTTTTTAATAAAACCTTTATAATGACGTTTTACAAGCTGGCTTTCTAACGTCTTCATAGTTTCTAGTGCTACACCGACAATGATAAGTAAGCTTGTACCACCAATTTGGGCAGAAGGTGGTAACGTAGCAATTTTCGTGAATACGAGCGGTAATATAGAAATTGCACCTAAGAAAATTGCACCGATAAATGTTAAACGGTATAAAATTTTAGTTACATATTGTTCAGTTGCTTTACCAGGACGAATACCAGGAACATATCCATTTTGCTTTTTCAAATTCTCAGCCATTTGTTCAGGATTTACTTGAATAAATGCGTAGAAGTATGTGAAAGCAACGATAAGACCGACATAAAGTGTCATTCCAATTGGATGTGCGAAATCAAGATTTGCAACTAACCATTTTGATATGCTTGAATCAGGGAAGAGCTGCGCAATTGTACGCGGCGTCATTAAAAATGCAGAAGCAAAGATAACTGGTATAACACCAGCACTATTTACTTTAAGAGGTAAATGAGTGTTTTTTGCTCCTTGATATTGATTGTTTCCTGAAACAGCTTTTGCATATTGTATCGGTATTTTACGTACAGCTTGTTGAATGTAAATAACGCCAACAACTATCGCTAAAATTACGAGTCCAATTAAAACAATTTTTATTATGTGCATGAATAGCTGATCGCCAGCATTTTGGAATTGTTGTAAATAAATTTGATTTGCAACATTTGGAATCGCGGCAACGAGACCTGCGAAGATAATCATCGAAATACCATTACCAACTCCGTTAGCGGTAATTTGTTCGCCTAACCAAAGTAAAAATGCAGTACCTGCAGTTAAAACTGTCGCAATAAATAAGTATGTAGTCCAGCTTTGATCTGTTATTAATTGTCCACCAGCTATATTATTAAAGCCATACGACATTCCGATGGCCTGTATGAATGCGAGAATGATTGTAAAGTATCGAGTGAATTGAGCTGATTTCTTACGGCCCATTTCTCCTTGCTTTGCCCATTCCGAAAATTTAGGTATAACATCCATTTGAAGTAATTGTACTATGATAGAAGCTGTAATATATGGTGTAATACCTACAGCAAAGATTGAGAAGTGTTGCAGTGCTCCTCCACCAAATACGTTTAACATACCTAGAACGTTAGCTTGATCTTGTACTTTTAATACCTCTGCGTTAGTATGAGGAACTGGAATAAACGTGCCAATTCGAAAAACGATTAACATCGCTAGTGTAAAAAGGATTTTCCTTCTTATCTCAGCTACTCTCATGAAATTTGAAATCGTACGAAACATTATGTCGCCTCCTATATTTTTATCAGTAAAAAACTGATTATTATACCCTATGAAGTAACCACAAACCTCCTTCCGCACTAAATTCATTTGACAAATGGATTTTCATACACTTTGTAGTTTTCACGGATATAAAAATATAAGGTGTTATATAAGCGACCTATACACTTTTCGTAATCATTCAATACCCATAATATATCGAATAAATTCACAAATGTACATACATACGCATGAAAAATGAATAAATAGGGTCATTTTTTACATTTATTTAATGATAAATTGATAGGACATTATTATTCACGATTGTTATACATGTTATAAAAATAAAGGCGAGCCATTATGATTTATAGCTTATATTCATTCAAATGTGTCAGCTAATAGTGTCTCCCAATCTTTAAATGATAATTTATTAGTTATATGTTTTAGTGCATTAGGTACAACAATATGACAAATAAGTTCTAAGCTATTACCATCTGGATCAATAAAATAAACAGATGCATTACCTTGATGTGGACGGACAAAGGGTTCAATAGATTCATTACTCCCAAACGGAACGGTTTTAATTTGAAGTGAGTGTAACCAATGTAATGATTCTTTTAAATCCTCATATGAAACTCTAAATGCAATATGACGTAAAGAAGGATGATATTTTGTTTCGTATTCAGAGCCCGCCCATAATCCTAGCCAACTTTTCCCATCCTCAATCCAAAAGAATGCTGTTGACTCATCGCTCCAGGCTAACTTCAATCCTAGTTTTTCATAAAATTCGATAGATTGTTGTAAATTACTCACTGGTAAATGTGCTTCGTATATTCCTTTAATCAATTAAAATCCTCCACCTTTTTATTTCCTTACAATTAATATATCGATTTAAAAAGAATTTAAAATCAAATAAAAGTATGAAAGTACATACTACTTTAGTAGTAGTAATCAATTATATTACAATTAAAATTTATCCCCCGCTGATTAAAGGTTCACTTTATGTGATTAGAAAATTCTTTTTATTTAAGAAGGAATAAATATTAAATAAAGCTAAATAAACAGTGTACGTATTTATAGGGGAGAAGATGTAAATGAAAGTTGTTATAAAAAAATTACCACCATTAGAAGTAGCGTATATAAGACGAACTGGTAGCTACTTTGAACCGCAAAATCACTGGGGAAAGTTACTGAACTGGTCAATTGAAAATAACCTTTATCCACCAGAGCAATCATTTATCGGAATATCATTAGATAATCCTGAACTTGTTGCAAGTCATAAGTGCCGGCATGATGCATGTGTTACGATTCCTGAAAACTTCGATAAAGAAAAGTATCAGGATGTGCAATTTAAAAGATTAGATGGAGGTACATATGGTCTATACCAGTTCTATGGTGAACCTCATAAATTAAGTGAAGCGTATCAATACATGTATGCAGAGTGGCTACCAAATAGTGAGTATGATGCAGATTATGATAGAGATAATTTAGAGTTTTGCTTAAATAATGTTCCTGAAGATTTAGAAGGAAAGTTAAAGGTTGATTTATTTGTGGCTTTAAAATGAAATTGGAATAGTAGTGAAAGAAAATCTTTTTTCGAAGATAATATTTCTAGCGTAGGAATTTAAGTATGTAGGTTGCAATGAAAGGAGAATCCACATGGATACATTTGTAAATAACAAGTTTTATGAAACGAGAAATCAATTAGTTGAGGAAATTAATTTGTTGAGTGATGCTCAATTTAATAGGAAACCAGATAAGGATAAATGGAGTATTGCACAAGTTTGTCATCATTTAGTTTTATTAGATGAGAGAATTATAACAGTTATTTCGTCAGGATTAAAAAAGTTAGATAGTACCCAAAATGAGCGTAAAGAAATTCACACTATTTTATTAGATAGAACGAAAAAGTTTATAGCACCAGAAATGATTGAACCAAGTATAGAACCATTTGAAGTGCTGCAAATGGTTGATTTGTTAAACGACTCTAGAAAAGAATTGATGCGTTTTCTGAGTACAATAGAAGATGAATCTAAATTAGTAAAAAAATCAGTGATGCATCCAGCTCTTGGAGAATTATTTCTTGATCAGTGGATAGAATTAATCTATTTGCATGAACAGCGTCATATAGAACAAATCAAAGAGATAAAATTGCTTTGTGAAATTGAAAAGTAAAAATCATTCCCTGTTTATTGATGCGTATTATAAACAGGGGAAACGATTGATTCATATTGATTCAGAAGAAAACAAAAATAGAATGAAATTAGTTGAAAGTAACCAATAAGCTTAAGAAAATATAAAACTATCCGATTTTCTGTATAAGTGTAACCCCGTCTTAAATGAAGAGCGGGGTTATTTTTTTTGAAAGTGTTTTTATTTAGAAGGAAATAAATCAGCAACGAAATTCAAAAAATTAATCATCATAACATATTGTATATGCACGTTTTAATAAATTGAAATGATAATGAATGATATGTCCTTATTTTGAAAGTACACTTCACACCCTTAAGGAAGGGGTATTCTGTCAGGAAACGATAAAATACAATTCTGTTAGGGGATGTATGCAATTTATTCTCTTTATTTTTGCAACAGAACCACCTTCAAAATTATCTTTTGTAGTTGAAGTTTCCCGAATAATAAGTTACATTTTTAAAGTTCAAACAACTTTACGAAAGTACAAAAAGGGGAGAAATATTATTATTATGAAAAAAATGAAATGGAAGAACTATGTATGTTACTTTGTAATTCTATTACTGCTCGGAACAGCAGTAATAGTCAAACCACCTATCTCTAAGGCTGAGGAATCTGAAGTTAATATTACATTGTTAGGTACTGCAGATATTCATGGCAGATTTATGCCTTGGGATTATGCGCTTGATGGAGCAAATATGAGTGGAAGTTTGACGCAGCTTTATACGGTTATAAAGAAGGTCCGTCAAGAAAATCAAAATACCATATTAGTAGATGCCGGGGATACAATTCAAGGAAACTCAGTAGAATTATTCAACGATAAGCCACAATCGCCAATGATGGTAGCGATGAATACAATGGGATATGACGCCTGGGCATTTGGAAATCATGAATTCAACTTTGGATTAGATACATTGAAAAAAGTTAGTGAGCAATATAAGGGAAAAACGCTAGCAGGAAATATTTATAAGGAAAATGGAGAGCGCTTTCTTCCTGCATATACAATTGTAGAAAAAGGTGGAATTAAAGTTGGGATTATTGGTATGAATACACCAATGATTAGTGATTTTGAAAAAGGGACAGATCACTTAAATGGTTTAGTGGTGAAAAATCCGGTAGAAGAGACGAAAAAGGCAATTAAGGAATTAGAAGGTAAAGTAGATGTAATGGTAGGAGTTATGCATATGGGACTAGAAAATGAGAACGGTATCCCTGGTACTGGTGTACAAGATATTGCAAATGCTTGTCCGGAACTAAGTGCTATTTTTGCGGCTCATATGCATAAACTTGTAAAAAAAGAAGTTGTAAATGGCGTAATTATTACAGAACCAGATAAATATGGAACACATATTTCACGTATTGACCTTACTTTTACAAAGCAAGATGAGAAGTTGGTTTTAAAAGATAAAACTGCTACCGCTATACCTGTAAAAAATGCTGATGGAACAACGATATTATCTGATCCTACACTTGAAGAAACACTAACACCTTTTCACGAATATGCGAGAGGAGATGCAAATGTTGTAGTCGCTCAATTAAAGGGTAGAAATCTTGTTCCTGAAAATGAAATAAAGGGTATCCCAAGTGTTCAGATTCAAGAAACACCTTTATCAGATTTCTTTCATGAAGTCATGCTCTACTACAGTAAAGCAGATGTAGTAGCCCATCAAATTGATAATGATTATGCCCGTTTGGATACAGGTCCTATTAAGAAAAAAGATATTGCGTATAATTACCAATATGCCTTGGGAGAGATTACAGTATATAAGATTTCTGGAAAAGATTTAAAAGACTATATGGAATGGGCAGCAGGATATTTTAACTCATCTCGTGCCGGAGATGTAACCGTTAGCTTTGATAAAACCCGCCGTGCATCTAAATACAGTACGAACGATTTCTTTGGAGGCGTAAAATACGAAATTGACTTAACAAAACCATACGGAAGTAGAATTACAAATTTACGCTCTATTCGTACAAACAAACCAATCAAAATGAGCGATGTTATGACGCTGGGAATGAATGCATACAGAATGGAGGCTCTTCAGGCAAAAGGAGGAGCTTTAGAGGGGCGTAAGTTTGAACAAATTTGGTCATCTAAACAAGAGAATGCATTTGGAGAAACAGGTGGAACCATTCGTAACCTTGCTATTACATATTTAAAAGAGGTAAAGAACGGTGTATACACGCCAAAAGTTATGCGTAATTGGAAAATTACTGGTGTAGATTTACATTCTTCAGAGCATAAGGCTGTAGTTGATCTTGTGAATAAAGGGATTTTAGAAATTCCAAAAACAGAAGACGGAAAATACACAAATATAGCATCTATAAATACGAAAGACTCAATTTCAAAAGAAGAGATTGTAGCACTCGCACAAAAAGCAAATATTAATCCAAATGAGTTTAATCATGCAAAGACAAAAGGTGAATTTTATAAAAAACTTAATAGGATTACTAAAAAAATATAAATTATAAGGTTTCTTATAGTAATTGTTATTTTAATAGTATGAAACCCACTCTTAAAATAGTAAAGAGTGGGTTTTTATGTTGTTATTTAGAGGTAAGTATACTTTTATTACAATGAATATAGATAATTAATAACTAACCAATTGGATGAGCGCCTATAAGGACTCTCTTTTATTCAAATTAATGTACATATGTGTTCCGTTCATTATTTATAATATTGACCACAATTTATGTAATTTTGCATAATGTTACATAAATTGTGTATTTTCTCTTTTTTCCGACAGAAATAGACAGTATACTTTGTACAAGCTTTCTATTTCAAAAATTATACGAGGTGAAATAATGAAAAACAAAAAGACATTAACTAAGGTAGCATTAACAACTGGATTAGCTTTAACAGCTGTGGCACCATATGGGGTAGGTCATGCAGAGGAAACAGATCAACTACAAGTTCAAATTCAGGAAGAATCGTTCCGTTCGGGTGAACTGACACAACCGTCACAAAAGACACCAGAAAATGTAGTAAAGGATGCACTTAAGGAGAAAACAGAGCAAGCTCTCTCCCAAAAACAAGTCAATGGAGAAGCAGGAGTAGATTATAAAGTCCTTCAAAAACGTGGTTCGTATGATGGAACTACACTTGTACGTATGCAGCAAACATACGAAGGAAAAGAAGTATATGGTCATCAATTAACTGCACACGTAGATAATAATGGTGTTATTAAAAGTGTTTCAGGTGATAGCGCGCAAAATCTAAAACAAGAAGAATTGAAAAAACCTATTAATCTGTCAAAAGATGAAGCAAAACAATTTATTTATACGAAGTACGGGAACGATATCAAGTTTATTACTGAGCCAGAAGTTAAAGAGGTTATTTTTGTTGATGAAAATAATGGACAAGCTAAAAATGCATACCAAGTTACCTTTGAAGCTGCAACACCAAACTATGTTTCTGGTACTTATTTAGTAAATGCACAAAATGGTGATATGTTAAAAAATATGGTACAAGAATCTAACTTAAAAGCTAGTGACAAACTAGTTGGAGCTTTAAAGAAAAGTAAACAAAGCAGTCTTACATCATTAACTGGAACAGGAAAAGATGATTTAGGTATTTCTCGTTCATTTGGTATCTCTAAACAAAGTAATGGCAAATATGCTCTTGCTGATTATACAAGAGGGCAAGGAATTGAAACATATGATGTGAATTACAGAGATATTACTAAAGAAGAAAGCTATTATCCTGGTACATTAGCGACTAGTACTTCGGCAACATTTAACGATCCAAAAGCAGTAAGTGCTCATTACTTAGCAACAAAAGTATTTGATTTTTATAAAGATAAATACAAACGTAATAGCTTTGATAATAAGGGACAAAAGGTAGTTTCAGTTGTACATGCTTGGGATTCTGAAGAGACGAATGATCCGAAAAATTGGCAGAATGCATTAAGTGCTAATAATGGAAGTATGCTTGTATATGGGGATCCTATTGTTAAAGCATATGACGTAGCTGGACATGAATTTACACATGCTGTTACTTCTAGTGAATCTAATCTTGAATATTACGGTGAATCCGGTGCGATTAATGAGGCGCTATCTGATATTATGGGAACATCTATTGAGAAATACGTAAATAATGGAAACTTTAATTGGACAATGGGAGAACAAACGGGATCTGTTTTCCGTGATATGGAAAACCCAGCTTCTGTTCCATCTTCACTCGGAGTACCTTATCCAGATGATTACAGTGAATTTAACGATTTTAATGGATGGGATCAAGGCGGTGTTCATTTTAATTCAAGTATTATTAATAAAGTTGCGTATCTCATTGCAAAAGGCGGAACTCATAACGGAGTAACTGTTAAAGGAATTGGTGAAGATAAAATGTTTGATATTTTCTATTATGCAAATACTGATGAGTTAAACATGACTTCTAATTTCAAAGAATTGAAATCAGCATGTATTCGAGTGGCAACTAATAAATATGGGGCGAATACAGCTGAAGTTCAAGCAGTTCAAAAGGCATTTGATGCAGCAAAAATTAAGTAATTTAGAATTATAGTTCTCATTCATATATTAATACATTATGAAAAAAGCTAATATCATTTTAAGGATATTAGCTTTTTTACGTAGCGATGTATTGTTGAAAATAAACTGACTAAGCAATAATTAGGCGCGTTATCTGTAAGAAGTTGCGACAAATAAATAAGGTTTAAAGTATATAAAAACAGAAAATTAATAATATATTGACCTCTTGATAGAAAGTCTATAAAATGAAAACGATAACAAACGATTGCTTTAAAATGATTTCCCTGACCTTTTAGCATTTACAAATATATGAGGGCATACACAAATCTATTTTTTTAAGTATTTATGCAAACGCTTTCGTATTAAAAGGTCATTGAAATACATACGTAAAAATAGCCAATATGGAGGTGAAGCAAAAGAGATTTCTAGATTAATTTAAGCAGTGTTATTCAGTGTAAGCATAATAAATCGCTAGTAATATTTGAAGAAAGGGTGTATGTGGTGCAAATTATAAAAAGATTAATTAACAAAACAGTTTTATTACTTACTTTAATCGTTATGTTATCATCTGTTTTCTCCTTTCAGGGTGTGAAGGCAGTTTCAAATTCGAAAACAACTGAAGTTATCATTCATTACAAAGAGAAGCTTGGAAATACAAAAGACTGGAATCTTTGGTTATGGGGAGAAAATGCAAATGGTACATCTTATGAATTTACTGGTGAAGATGAATTTGGAAAATACGCTAAGATAAAAATAGACGGTGACTATAATCGTGTAGGATTTATAGTTCGAACAAATGAATGGGAAAAAGATGGTGGGGATCGTTGGATTGAAAATATAAAGGGCGGTCGTGCTGAAGTATGGATTCTTTCGGGCGATGAAAAAGTATATAAATCTAAGCCTTCTTCAGATCTCTCAATTCAAAAAGCAACTATTGATAGTTTCCATGAAATTACCGTAACGACTAATGTCCCGTTTCATATTAGGGAAAAGAAAATTGAAATTGAAGGCATTAAAATTAAAAATATTAGTCCTTATGATATAAATAGTGGAGATATTACTAATAAGGTCAAAATAATTACGGAACAGAAAATTGATTTAAAACAAACATACAAAGTTAAAATAGAAAACTTAGCTGATACGAATACTGAAATTGGTAAAGTCATTCGTAGCGAGGAATTTGATAATTTATTTTATTATAGTGGTAACGATTTAGGGAATACATATACCGCGCAACATACAAAGTTCCGTTTATGGGCTCCTACTGCAAGCGAAGCGAAGTTAGTTACATATAAAAACTGGAACGATAAAATAGGTGCTGAAATAAACATGCAAAAAGGTGAAAAGGGAACTTGGACAGCAGAACTAAAGGGGAATCAAAAAGGGCTCTTTTATACGTATAAGGTCAAAATTGGTGATACATGGACTGAAGCGGTTGATCCATATGTGCGTGCTGCTTCTGTAAATGGAGATAAAGGTGCAGTCGTTAATTTAGAAGAAACAAATCCGAAAAAATGGAAAGCAAACAAAAAGCCAAAATTTAAAAATCCGGAAGATGCTATTATTTATGAGTTACATGTACGCGATCTTTCCATCCAACCTGAAAGTGGTATTAAACAGAAAGGGAAGTATTTAGGTGTAACAGAAAAAGGAACAAAAGGGCCAGAAGGTGTAAAAACAGGACTTGATCATATAAAGGATCTAGGTGTTACTCACGTTCAGTTTTTACCGATATTTGATTATGCTTCTGTAAATGAAGAGACTTTAAATGAACCGCAATATAACTGGGGATATGATCCTAAAAATTTCAACGTTCCAGAAGGCTCCTATTCTACAAATCCTTATGAGCCGACTGTGCGAATAACTGAATTGAAGCAAATGGTTCAAACACTACATGATAATAATCTTCGAGTAGTGATGGATGTAGTATATAACCATATGTATAACGCTGCTGAATCTAATTTCCATAAGTTAGTTCCAGGTTATTATTATCGTTACAATGAAGATGGAACATTTGCAAATGGAACTGGAGTAGGAAATGATACTGCTTCAGAAAGAAAAATGATGAGGAAATTTATGATAAATTCCGTCACATATTGGGCAAAAGAATACAATTTAGATGGATTCCGTTTTGATTTAATGGGTATTCATGATTATGAAACGATGAATGAAATACGTAAAGCTGTTAATCAAATTGACCCTTCTATTATACTACACGGAGAAGGATGGGATTTAAATACACCTCTTGCAGCTGAGCTGAAAGCAAATCAAAAAAATGCAGAGAAAATGAAAGGGATTGCTCATTTTAACGATAATATACGTGATGGGTTGAAAGGTAGTGTATTTGAGGAAAAGGAAAATGGTTTTATAAATGGAAAGGAAAACATGGAAGATCGTATTAAAAAAGGTATTACGGCAGGTATTGACTACGATACAAATTCGTCTACCTATCAAGATCCGGAACAGGTATTAACTTATGTGGAAGCACATGACAATCATACATTATGGGATAAACTTGAGTTAACTAATTCAGGTGACAGTGAAGAAGTGCGAAAACAAATGCACAAATTGTCTTCTTCAATTTTATTAACATCACAAGGAGTTCCATTTTTACATGCAGGGCAAGAGTTTATGCGGACGAAATACGGTGATCATAATAGTTACAAATCTCCAGATTCAATTAACCAGATGGATTGGCTGCGCCGTGCAACGTTTAATAATGAAGTAGATTATATGAAGGGTTTAATAGAATTACGCAAAAAGTACTCAGCTTTTCGAATGACATCTGCAGAGCAAATAAAAACACACGTATCATTTATTGATGCTCCGAAAAATACTGTAGCTTATACAATAGAGGGGAATAAAAATGAATACTTTACAGTGGCTCACAATGCAAATAGAGAAGCTGTTGAAATAACACTTCCATCGAAAGGGCCTTGGAAAGTACTAGTAGACAGCAAGCAGGCGGGAAGTAAACCACTTTATGTTGTCCATGACAATAAAATTAAAGTTCCTGCATTAAGTTCATTTGTCTTAAAAACAGAGAAACCGATTAAATAAAAGCGAAGAATGTGGAAATAAATACTGCATTGAGCAAATTTAACAAGGATTGCAAATAAAAAAAGCGAAGTGAAGATTATTCTCACTTCGTTTTTAAAGTTAATGTAATATAATTTCACATACTGTAATTATATTACAATTTAATAAAAGAAATAAGCAATAGATTATTTCTTTTGTGGCAGTAGGAGAAGAAGATATCTTTGAGTTTATTTATAAAATTACCTGAAATACATTCGTAATTCAGATAATGTTTATTATATATTCGAACATATAACGAACTAGATGTTCGAGTTGTATTAATTCCTACAAATCGTTTAAAAATAACAAAGGCGTAAAAAGTATATGGAATTAAAATAGAGAAAAGACACCATTCAAGGTGTCTTTTCTCTATTTTGAATATGAAATGTAAGTAACTCGATTGTATGTAATAGTATGTGATATTTTCACACTAACTGATTAAGAAAAATTTAAAACTCTTTTCTTAATCTATTTGTAATAAATTACATCATAAAATTTTATCGATATAATAAATAAAACTTTCTCAACATTATTTGATTTAATAACTATATTCAACCGCTCTCCAATCCATTACAATAATTTCACATTGGAAATACATGAATATTCTCAATGTTATAAATGGTTTATACCTTATAGGATTACTATGGGAAAGGATGTGAAGTATCCAAAAAGAAATCATTTTTTATGATGAAATAAAAAATTTTAATGAAGAAAAAGTTATTTCATTATTTTCAAGTTTCGTTAAAGTGCATGTATTTATAATCACTATGAGACAAGGAGCAGAATCCGAAAAAATTTTTGTAAATTAGAAAATTGCATTTCAAAAATAAGTTAAACGTTTATGGAGGGTTATATGAGCGAGAAAATTTATTACTGGTCTCCGATTAAGCATTGGGAGAAGTTGCATAATGAAGTTTTGATAGGGGAAATGAGATTTACAGGTATTCTGTCTGAGTGGTTTCCAGATTTTTATTTTATGGCTCAAAAAGGTGTGAAAATTAGTGAACTAGTAGAGCGCTTTTCGTTAGGAAATGTAGAAGAGACACAAAAAAACATAGAGCTCATGATAAAAAATCGTGTGTTAGTAAGTAATATATTACACCCAAGAGAAGTATTTTCTTCACAAGAAAAGATTTTTTCAAATCCATATAGCAACCAGATTCGCTTTTCTAAAGAAAAGTTAGATAAGTATATGAGTGAACAATTAAATCGCACGCACGTTGCTGCACGGTCGACCGAAATTCAACTTGAAACAACAAATGAGCTACCTACTATAATCAAGGAACGTAGGTCTTGTCGTCAATTTGATATGGTAAAACATATTAGTTTTTCGGAATTTTCCCGATTCTTATCAACTCTAAAACAGGTTAGGGAAGAAAAAATATACTATCATTACGCAAGTGCAGGGGGGCTCTATCCCATTGATATCTTTGTTTATGTAAAACCAAAACGTATAGAGGATATGAAAGCTGGATTTTATTATTATAACCCATCAAAAAATAGTCTTGTGATTGTAAACAACATTGATCAAGTAATCAAAAGTGATCATGAGTTAATTAATCAGGATTTATTTACTCAATCTGCCTTCTCAGTTTATTTGGTTTATAATGCGAACGCTTCCATCCCGAAATACGGTTCAGATGGATATTTATTTGCTTGTATTGAGTCAGGCATTATCACTGCTACCTTAAATATGGTTGCTGAGACATTAAATTTAGGGGTTTGTTCAGTTGGTCATATGAAATTTGAAGAGATTCAGCAATTTTTATGTTTGGATAATCATCAAGTGTTTCTCCATGGGCTTGAAGTTGGCTTGAAAATTAACGAGTAGAAGAAATGAATATTAGGGGGATAAAGATAAAAATGCACATTAAAGATCGAAGTTCGATTCATGAAAATAAAGAAGTAGAAGCGTTTTGGAAGGAGCAATTATCTTCCGAGATTCTCGATTTTTCTGTATTTAAATTTAATAGCGATTACCAACTAAATAAAGAAACACCTTGTGAGTACGTTCAAGTCAGAGTGAATGTAGAATTTAGTAAAAGTATACAAAAAATAAGTAAGTCTCAAGATTTATTATTATTTAGCTGGTTTCAAGCCGCTTTAAGGGTTTGTTTGGCACATTATACAGATCAAGAAAGAATTACCATTGGTATTCCTATAATTGAAAAGAATCTTGAACAAAGTGAGAATCTTAATAAGTTGATTCCTTTAGGAAGTGAAATCCATCCGCATCACCCCTTTAAACAATTAGTAAATGAGATTGAACAAACGACTTTATTCGGGTATGAAAATCAGGAGTATCCGCTCTCTGAATTATTAGTTAAACACAATTTAACTCCTTTTCAAATTGTAATCGGGATGGAAGGATTACATAATGAAAATTCACTAGAAGAATACGCAGAGAATAATTTAGTCCTATGGATACGAAGAAAATGGAATGAAATACATAATGAATTTGAATTTCAAATTTCTTGCAAGTCCCGTTCATTCTCTTCTTTGCAACAGTTTGCCAATTCGTATTGTTATGTTTTAAAGCAAGTTTCACAAAATCCGAATTTGGCATTGAAAGATATTTGTATTATTGCAGAAGAAGAAAAAGAGTTGTTAGAAGGATTGAATACTTTTCAAACGGGCATAGACTTGTTTCAATCATTTCAAGATTTGTTTGAAGCGCAAGTATTAAAAACTCCAGATCAAATTGCTGTTGTTTGTAATGATCAATCTTTGACATATAGAGAATTGAATAAGAAAGCGAATCAATTGGCTTCTATTCTTCAAAGTAAAGGTGTTTCAAAAGAAAGTATTATTGGCGTTATGGTAGATCGGTCATTAGAAATGATTATTGGTATGATGGGGATTTTAAAAGCAGGAGCAGCGTATTTACCAATCGACCCTAACTACCCAACTGAACGAATTGAATATATGTTACAAGATAGTCAAGCAAAATATTTACTTAGTAAGCGAACAGAGGAAGTATTGCCGCAATTTGCGGGTGAAGTACTGTATCTTGATAAAGAATATCTTTTCCAAGGTGAAGAAAGTAATTTAGTACGAGAACATAATCCTAATGATTTGGCTTATGTTATTTACACATCAGGATCGACAGGAAATCCAAAAGGAGTAATGATAGAACAAAAATCGCTAGTTCATTTTTTAAATGTAATGAGAGAAAAAGTAAAAGCTAATCAATCATTCTTGTTTCTTGCTAGTGTATCTTTTGATATTTCCTTGTTAGAAATATGTCTTCCTTTAACGCAAGGTTCAAAAGTAGTAATTGCTACAGAGGAACAGTTTGCAACAAAAGAATTGGCTCATTTGGTCAAAAAACATAAGGTGGATTTATGGGAATCAACGCCATCGCGAATGGAAGTGATTTTGAGTGATCCAGAAGGGGCAAATTTTCTAAAAGATTTAAAATCTATTTTATTAGCAGGAGAAGCATTTTCCATTGATTTGGTTGAAAAAATTCGTTGTATCAGTGAAGCAACAATTTTAAATATTTATGGTCCCACAGAAACAACCATTTGCGCAACAGTAAAAGACTTGAGCACTTCCAAAGAAGTTACGATCGGCAAACCAAATCCGAATTATCATTCCTATATATTGAATAAGTATGGCCAATTAAAACCATTTGGAATTCCCGGTGAACTCTGCATTGCTGGAGTAGCGGTAGCACGAGGGTATCTTGGTAAAAGTAAACTGACAGATGAAAAATTTGTACAGAGTCCTTTTGCGGCAGGGGAAATGATGTATCATACAGGTGATCTCGTTCGTTGGTTGCCTAATGGAGAACTTGAGTATTTAGGTCGAATGGATCATCAAGTGAAAATTCGAGGGTATCGGATTGAATTAAGAGAAATCGAAACTCAATTAAGGGAATATCCAGAAATAAACCAGGCTATCGTTGTTGATCAAGTGTATGGAAATAGGAAATTATTAGCTGCCTACTATGTATCGGATAACAAGGTGTCTTTTGGTGAAATCAGAAAATATTTAAGTGATAAATTACCTGAGTTTATGATTCCTGAAAAAATGATTCAGGTAGAAGAGATTCCATTGAATCCAAATGGAAAAGTGGATAGAAAAAGGTTATTGGATATAACCCAAACGGATTATGTATCAATTCCATACGTTGCCCCGCGCAATGAAATTGAACAAAAATTGGTGCGTGCGTGGGAAAAAGTTATGGAGATTGAGGGAATCGGTATTCATGATAATTTTTTTGCATTAAAAGGAGAATCCATTAAAGCACTTCAGGTAATTAATTTATTAAGAAAAGACTGCTTAAAAATAAGTACAACAGATTTTTTTAAGCACCCTACAATCGCTCAACTGAGTTCTTGTGTAAAGTTAGAGCATAAAGAAGAAAACTTTGAAAGTAAACCAACTCATGTTAAAGATTTGTCTAATCCATTCTCCTTAACAGAAGTTCAGACAGCGTATATGTTAGGAAGGAATTCACAGTTTGAATTAAGTGGTATTTCCCCTCAAACATATTTTGAATATGAAACAGCATTGGATATCAATCGTCTTTCAAAAAGTTTTCAAAAGGTGATCCATCGTCATCCAATGTTGCGAGCTGTAATTTTACCAGAGGGAAAACAGCAAATATTACAAAGCGTTCCTGATTACGAGATTGAAATAGAGAGTCTCATAGATTTAGATGATAGGAATCAACATGCTCGCTTACAAGAAGAGCGTTCTCGAATGACTAACCATGTATTCCCTTTGGGGCAATGGCCTTTGTTTGAATTGAAAGCTTTTCTTTTAAAAGAAGACACGTATTTATTATGTTTTCGATACGATGCTTTGTTAATGGACGGAGCAAGCATGAACATTGTTGGACAGGATTTGTTGCATTATTATTATAAACCAAATCAAAAATTAGAATCTTTATCTTTTGATTTTCAAGATTATATGTTTATCTATGATGAAATGGAACAAAGCGAAGAATATAAAACAGCAAAAGATTATTGGACAAGTAAGCTTCCTGACTTTCCGTTTGCACCTTCTTTGCTGTTAAAAAAGGATCCAGCAGAGATTGCTACTCCTAAATTCCAATCACTTACAAAAATCCTGGATAATAAAAAATGGACAAAGCTAAGAAAGTTAGCACAAGAGAAAGAGGTAACTCCTTCCGCTCTACTTTGTACAATATATGGTGATGTGTTGGCATATTGGAGTAATCAACGTCGATTAGCAATTAACTTGACTGTATTTAACCGTTATCCTGTTCATGATGAAGTAGAACAGATTGTTGGAGATTTCACATCGCTTATTTTATTGGATGTTGATGTAAAACCAGAGCAAACTTTCTTTACTAGAGTAAAAGAAACGCAATCTACTTTATTAGATGGCCTTGAACATCGTCATTACGATGGAGTTAACTTTATTCGAGATTTTACTCGATATCATCAAATGACACCAAAAGCAGTTATGCCAATCGTTTTCACCTCGATGTTAGCAGGTGCAGGTGCTTTCTCTTGGGAACAACTTGGTTCTCTTCGCTATATTCATGCTCGGACTCCACAAGTGTATTTGGATAATGTAGTAATTGAAAAAAATGGTGAGTTATTAATTAGCTGGAATTATGTTGAAGAGTTGTTTGATATTGATGTGATAGAAGCAATGTTTTCCCAATTTGTTGACTTATTGGAACAATTGGTGAAACAAAGCGATATAACATCTTTGCAGATGAAAGAGTCGGATCAAACTTTAATTGAACAATATAATGAAACAACAGAAAAAATACCTTCAACTACTCTGTATCAATTATTTACAGACCAAGTAAAACGTACACCGAATGAAGTAGCGGTGGTATTTGAGCAAAAATGGTTAACATACTCGGAACTTCATAAACGCTCCAATCAAATTGCCCACTTCTTAAAAGAGCAGGGCATTGGTCTTGGTGACAAAGTGGGTCTTTTAGCCAAAAGACGAGTTGACACAATTGTTAATATGCTAGGTATTTTAAAAGCAGGTGCTGCTTATGTTCCGATTGATCCCGATCATCCTTTAGATCGCCAAACATATATTTTAAAAAATAGCTCATGCAAGCTTTTATTAGAACCTAGTCTTTATGAAGAAAATGATTTGTCATTTTATACAACAGAAGACATGCCCGCTATTGCTGGTCCAGAAGATATTGCCTATATTATATACACTTCAGGAAGTACAGGAAAACCAAAAGGAGTAATTATTACTCACCAAGCGGTTACAAATACGATTCAAGACATAAATCAAAAATATGAGGTAAATGAAGATGATCGTATTATTAGTATCTCTTCCATGTGTTTTGACCTATCTGTATACGATATTTTCGGAGCTTTAAGCACAGGTGCAATGTTAGTAATGATTCGTGATCCGAGAGACATGCAAGAATTAATCCGCACTGTCGAACGTAGAGGGATTACAATTTGGAATACAGTGCCTGCAATCATGGATTTGGCATTGGATCAAGTAGGTTCTCATTTTGAACATTCTTCTTTACGTTTAGTTTTACATAGTGGAGATTGGATTCCGCTTTCTTTACCAGAAAAAATAAAACGACATTTTCCGATTGCAGAAGTAGTTTCACTAGGAGGGGCAACAGAAGCATCGATTTGGTCAATTTATTATCCGGTCAAACAGGTGGAATCACATTGGAATAGTATTCCATACGGGATGCCCTTGGCAAACCAAACGTATTATGTGTTGAACTATGAAAAGAAAATGTGCCCTGTTGGTGTAATTGGAGATTTATATATCGGGGGAGTGGGCCTTGCTAAAGGATATTTAAATGATGAAAAGAAAACAAATGAAGCGTTTGTGTCACATCCTGATTTTGGTCTTATATACAAAACAGGAGATTGTGGAAAAATGCATTCTGAGGGATATATTGAATTTTTAGGCCGCCAAGATTACCAAGTAAAAATTCAAGGGTATCGAGTAGAGTTAGAAGAAATCGCTCATTGTCTTCTAACTTATAAACAAGTCGAACATGCTGTCGTAATTGATCAAACAGATGAGAACGGAATAAAATTTTTAGTTGCATATGTGGTAACTGAGCAAAATATTAGTACAACAGAACTACGAAAGCATTTGCGAGATCACTTGCCAGATTACATGATTCCTTCTTATTTTGTTTATTTGGACCAATTACCCTTGACTCCAAACGGTAAATTAGATAGAAAAGCGCTCCCTACTCCCGAGAAACAAACAAATGAAGTATTTATTGCTCCAAAAACTGAAATGGAAAAAATATTAACTAGTATTTGGCAAGAAGTACTCAAAATAGATCAAGTTGGAGTAAATGATCATTTCTTCGCCTTAGGTGGAGATTCGATAAAAGCGATTCAAGTGTCCGTCAGATTGTATCGACAAGGATTTGAGCTTGAACCAAAAAATCTATTTTCATTTCCTATATTAAGGGACATGGTTCAATTTGTTAAAAAGCTAGACCATTTTTCAAGTTCACAAACAAATAATGTAAACATAATGAACGATAATAAAGCTACATTACTAAATATTAAAGATAAACAACTTAATCAACAAACACTTACCAAAATACAAGAAAAAATGCCGGATATAAAAATAGAACGTATTTACCCGTTAGCACCTTTCCAAGAAGTTATTTATGAACATGCTACGAATGAACCTGATACAAATGCATATTTTGAACAAACAATTTGGGCACTTGAGGGGGAGTTGGATATTAAACTCTTTATTCAGTGTTTCCAACAATTAGTTGATCGTCATGATTCTTTAAGAACAATAATTGTGCAAGATGAACAAGCAAAACCTTGGCAAGCTGTTCTATATGATGTTCAAATAAATTCAGAAATAAAAAACTTGATTGAGATGACGAAACAAGAACAGCAAGAATTCCTAAAACAGTGGATGAATGAAAATTTAAGTCGAGGATTTAAAAATGATGAACTTATGACACGTCTCTGTATATTCCAACTAGGTAATAACGAGCATAAGGTAATTTGGAGTTCCCATCATCTATTATGTGATGGTTGGAGCGTCAGCATTTTGATAGACGAATTATTCCAGCTCTATGAAACAACAAATGCGGGAACTACGGCGGGGTTACCTATAGTAAAACCTTTTGAAACATTCATAGACTGGACTTTGGTACAAGATCATGAGAAAGCACGTCATTTTTGGAGGGATTATTTATCAGGATACAATCAGAAAATTAGTATTCCTAAAAAGAAAGTCCCATCTAAAAGTGAAGGGTTAAACTTCACTTTTATGGATTTAATATTAGACAAGGATTTGACTAATCAGTTACAGACATTTGTAACTAAAAACAATATAACTATGAATACAGCACTACTAGCTGTATGGGGAATATTACTTGGCAAATTCAACGGAACGAGAGAAGTAGTATTGCCTAATCTCGTATCAGTCAGACCTCCCGAAGTAGAAGGAATTGAAAGTATGTTCGGTCTATTCACAAATGTTTTGCCTATCCGATTAGCATGGACAGAAACGCAGTCTTTTGTGGACTTCCTGCAAAAAGTTCAACTAGAAACATTAAAATGTAATGAGTATGCATACTATTCATTTGTTGATATACAAAAGCAAAGTGAATTAAAAACTGAGTTGACTGACCATCTTTGGGTTTTTGAAAACTATCCAACTAATCCAGCAATCTTTTCTTCAAATGAAAACAGACATTTTGCCATCACGGATTACGAAGTTGTTGATGAGCCACATGTAAAGTATGGAATTATGTGCTTCCCTGAAGAAAAACTTACAATAAAGTTTGGATATGATCAAACTTTATATGAAGCGAAGAAAATACAGGAAATATTAAATCACATCCATTGCTTAATCAACATGATTCTTCAAAATCCAATACAGACAATCGATGATTACAAATTATAAAAAATGAAAAGGCGAGCAAGGACTCGCCTTTTTAAATAGAATAGGGGTAAATCAAATGACAAAAAACTTGCAGCTATCAGCCGAAGAGATGCGTCAGTTAGGATATCAAGCGGTTGACTTGATTGTTGATCATATGAATCATTTAAAAAGTAAACCAGTTTCAGAAACGATTGATAGTAATATTTTTAGAGACAAGCTAATTGAAACGATTCCGGAAAACGGATCTAATCCAAAAGAATTACTTCATTTTCTTAATAACAATGTGTTTAATCAAATTACTCATGTGGATCATCCTCATTTTATGGCTTTTGTTCCAGGTCCTAACAATTATGTTGGTGTATTAGCAGATTTTTTAGCAAGTGGGTTTAATGTATTTCCTACAGCTTGGATAGTAGGTGCAGGTGCTGAACAAATTGAATTAACGACAATTAACTGGTTAAAATCAATGCTAGGATTCCCTGATTCAGCTGAGGGCCTATTTGTCAGTGGCGGTTCCATGGCTAATTTGACTGCACTTACTGTAGCGAGACAGGTCAAGCTGAATAATGACATAGAAAATGCGATTGTTTATTTTTCTAACCAAACTCATTTTTCTGTAGATCGAGCACTTAAAGTATTAGGTTTTAAACAGCATCAAATTTGCCGAATTGAGACAGATGAAGATTTAAAAATTTCAGTTAGTACTTTAAGAAAGCAAATAAAAGAAGATCGACTAAAAGGGAAAAAACCATTCTGTGTTATTGCTAATGCAGGGACAACGAATTGCGGAGCGGTTGATTCCCTCAACGAATTGGCTGATCTTTGTAATGATGAAGATATATGGCTACACGTGGATGGAGCTTATGGGGCTGCAGCAATTCTCAGTGAAAAAGGAAGGGAGTTATTAAGTGGAATTCATCGTGCCGATTCTTTAACGTTAGACCCGCACAAATGGCTTTTTCAGCCTTATGATGTTGGTTGTGTACTCATTCGAAATAGCCAATATTTAAGTGAAACATTCCGTATGATCCCAGAGTATATTAAGGATACAGAAACTAATATAGAAGAAAAAGTGAATTTTGGGGAGCGTGGAATTGAACTTTCTCGTAGATTTAGAGCATTAAAGGTATGGCTTTCTTTTAAAGCATTCGGAGTTACAGCTTTTCGTGAGGCAATTGATCATGGCATTATGCTAGCTGAACAAGTTGAAGAGTTTTTAAGGAAAGAAAAAGATTGGGAAGTAGTAACACCCGCCCAATTAGGAATTGTTACTTTTCGTTATATTCCATGTGAGCTAACATCTACAGATACAATTCATGAAATAAACAAAAAATTGGTGGAAGAAATTAATCAAAGAGGATTTGCTATGCTAAGTACTACTAAATTAAAAGAAAAAGTAGTAATTCGACTTTGCTCTATCAACCCAAGGACAACAAAAGAAGAAATACTTCAAATCATGATGAACATAAAAGCATTGGCAGAGGAAATAAACACATCGCCTAAACATCTTATATCTGTTTCTCAACCTTGATATATTAGGCGGATTTTACATATTAATAGCCGATTATCATTTAGAATCGGCTATTATGTTTAAATGATAACATATATACTATTTATAAGTATTTATCTTGTAATGGGATTAAGCCTCAACCTTGGATACTCGTTTGAAACCAGTCTTTATTGCTTGTACTATTTCGTTCACAGCATAAATAGATACATCGGCATTTGGATTTAACCCTTCAAACCAGTGATAGGCATTTGGATATAAATGAAACTCCACATCAACACCAGCTTGCGCTAGTTTGCTTACATAGGTTAATGTTTCGCTGCGGAATGGATCTAATTGACCAACAAATGTGTAAGTATACGGTAAGTCACTATAATCCTCAGCTCGAGAAGGTGCTGCATAGGCAGGGATTTGATCCGTTCCATACATTTCTCCTAAATACATTTTCCAGCCAGCTTCATTTGCCTTTTGATTCCAAACAAATCCCTCTTTAATTTCATTCGCTGAAGGTGTATCATTTCTGTCATCAATCATTGGATATAGTGGCATTTGTAAACAAATTGAAGGATATTTTCGATCTCGGGCTAATAATGATAATGCTGCTGTTAGTCCACCGCCGGCACTTACTCCTGCAACCCCAATACGATTTGAATCAATGTTTAATGACTTTGCATTATCAGCAATCCATTTTAAAGCTGAATAACAATCCTCAATTGGTGCTGGGTAAGGGTGTTCAGGTGCTAAGCGGTAGTCTACAGATACAACCACACAGCCAGCTTCTTTTGCAAACCTCATACAAGTATCATCGTTATCATCTATAGAACCTAAGATATAACCACCACCATGTATCCATAATAAGACAGGTAAAGATTCATGATTTGATTTTGGACGATAAATTCTTAATGGTAACGGATTATCATCAGGTCCAACAATGACTTTATCTTTTAACGAAAGGGAGTCATCAACAACGGTAGGTGGTCTCATTTGAGCTATCCCTTCTCTGATTGATTGCAAGTTTTCCGGGCGTAAATCGAGATCCGGAAACATCTCTAACCCTTGTAATAATTCTGGATTTACTCTAGTTTTCATTTTAGCACCTCTATTTGTAATTGTTTTCAAATAAATGAAGTGTATTCTAAGTAGTTTAATTGTGAAAGAACACCACAATTAAATTGTAAATTGGATATGTTATAACGGTCAACAGAATATTCAGGAATTAAAACCTTTCTCAAGAAGGACTTTCATGCAATTAATAATACAAGTATTGGATTTAAGAGCAAAGTGGTTTAATGTCGTTGTAATTATGTACATTAGAAAAAATTTCTTTTTGAGTCTAGAAAAGGATTAGATTCTTTTCTAGACTCATGAAGAATTATGAAAAGCAAAATTTTATAGATAGTTATCTTAAAAATAAACAAAGAGAGAAGAACTAACCAATGTTCTTCTCTCTTTTTCATATGTAATTAGGGTATCCTTAACTGCAAATACGGATGGTATAGATTAATGGATGAGTAATTTCCTTTTAAATTAATAACGGAATACATAAAGATTTTTATATGTAATATTGCATATACAGGGACTACTAGTGAAAATGTTGAGCAATGTTTTTCCATATGGTAAATTAGTTCCTTAGTTATTTATTTTATTTCATTTTCAATCGTGTAAGGCTAGGGGCGAAGATTTACAAAGGTGACTAGTAAAAAATATAACAATATAAGTATAAGATTTTGTACTTAGTAATCTCGCGATTTAAGGCATGACATTGGATAAGTGCGGGGAGTTCAATCGATTTTGAATAAAATCAATAGTATCAGTTGCAATTTTTTTACGTTTAAGAACGATCCCGGCATGCCCACATTTATAAATATATCGTGGAGGTCTTTCCCAAGATTCCCACAAGTAGTCTGTATCCTCAGAATGCACATATAGATCATGCTTACCTGAAATTAATAAAATATTTTCTTTTTTTACTTTTGGCAATGCTTGACTCGGTTCAGTGATTTTCCAATAATCTATTAAATCATCATACGTAACACCATGATGTTCCAAGTCTTCTCTAATAAATTTACCTGGAGTTGTATTCCAAATAGAATAAGAAAGTCGATTTGCATAGAAAATGGATGCTAACACATCAATTTCTTCTTCAACAAGAGAGGTTAAGTTAGTAATAAATCCGCCTAAACTAATTCCTATTAGAATGAGGGGCCCATTTTTATTTGCTTTAATCCATTTAATCAAAGCCCGTAAATCAGCTACCGCTTGTCTAGTTGCTTGTACTGTTCGTTCAATATTTGCACTTACCATATACTCTCCACTGAATAAGGATTGATCGGGTTTTCTTTCAAAATGATAGGGTAGAGTGAAATAATACATATTCCACTTCAGGCTGGTCATATGATCGTGGAATATTTTTTTCACACGTTCGTTAGAATCCATTCTCCAACCGTGAACAAAGATAACATGAGGTGCATTTTCATTTTTATGTAAGAATAATTCCCCAGTTACAGAGTCGTTGCGTGAATCACCGGATTGAACCGAACTTTTATAGTTGAATTGCCCAACCATGTATTCATTTTCCTGCTTTGAATGCTTAATGTCAAAATGAAAATGTGATGGTTGTACTTTATAAAAAGATTCTATGTTCTTTATATTTAATGAAGTGTTAGAAAGGGAAGTAAACTGAAATGCTACACTTCTTTTTTTATGTAAATCATATAAGGCGTACCGATCAATGAGTTTTGAAAAAATCAAATTAACCTCCTCCAAAATACATATTGTTTAAAACATGGACAAAATTTATGTTGTAAATTAATTATAAAATATTCTCTTTTCCTAATAGTAGGTGATAAATTTGTATATCATATTATAAAGCTTGCAATAAAATAAAACTATAAATATATACTAAAATTTAAGAAGTAAGTTAATGTTTATATCCATATAAAAGAATATTAAATTGTTTCTTTTCTTATTAAAAGATGTAATTTCTATTAGGAACTTACATTCTCATATAAATATTTACAAATAGGTTTCTCTATATTTATTGTATAGAAATTACACAGTAAATATTTTTTGTGCTATACATTAAATTAATCTTAACCTTTATATAAATTTATTAAACGGAATAACTCCTTACCAATATTCAAAAACGACTGTATTTTTGAATTTGTGTTCTAGCTTTTCTTGAACAGGTAAATGAATAACTACACATAAACTCCTTATATCTCTAGTTAAACTACCGATTAGCTCCATATAAACTCTAGATAACCTATATAGAATACAAGTTATCAAGGAGGTAAGAAAAAATGAATTTTATGAAACGAGCAATTCTTAGTATGAAAAAAAGGATAGGAACATCATTAATTTTGATGGCAGTTTTTCTGATTGTTACAAATTTGGTTCTTTCAGGTTTCACAATCCAAAATGCATCAAAAAAAGCAGCGGATGCTGCAAGAAAAAAACTTGGTGCAGATGTTACTTTAGGTCTTGATTTCGACAAATTAGGTCAAAAAGCTAAGGAAACTGGAGAAATGCCAAATCCGCCGCAGCTCGATGCAAAAGAAACAGATCAATTAGCGAAGTCCAAGTATGTAAAAGATTATAATTACATAGCTAACACTTTCGGTATTTCTGATGGGCTTAAACTAGTAGGAGCTTCAGAAGGAGAAGGAAAAGGTAAAGTGGGAATGGCGGCTGCGCGAGGCGGTTCAAGCTCTGGTACAGAAATCGATATGAACGCTTCTTTTATGATTGAGGGAGTTCGCAAGACTGCATTACAAGAAAGCTTTAAAAACGAAAAAAGTAAAATCATTGATGGAAAACCAATAACAGAGCAAATGAAGGATCAGAATGTAGCTTTAATGGAAAAACGATTAGCGGAATTAAACAATTTGAAAGTAGGAGACAAAGTTAAAGTGCAATCAGGGGATAAGAAGGAAACCCTTGAGGTTGAAATTATCGGTATTTACGAAACAAATGAGCAAGCAATGGGTCAACAGGCTCCTCCTATTATGGATCCAGCTAATAAACTATATATGCCGCATTCAACTATGAAAAAATTAGAAGTAGACCAAGGTATAAGTAGTGTTCAAGTCGTGTATTTCTTGAATGATCCACAATATATTGATGCATTTAAAAAAGAAGCAAGAAAATTTAATATTGATTTTAATTATTATAAATTAGATGCGCATGATTCATTGTACAAGCAAATGATTGGTCCTATCGAAAATATCTCTTCGACTTCTCAAATGATTATTTATATTGTATCGATTGCAGGTGCGATCATTTTAGGATTAATCATAATGCTATCAATTAAAGGGCGTCGTAAAGAAATGGGAATTCTATTGTCCATTGGAGAGAAAAAGTGGAAGCTGATGGCGCAATTCGTAGTAGAAGTAGTGTGTGTCGCTATTTTAGCATTTGGATTATCCATAACAACAGGAGCTAAAGTTTCTCAATATATCGGGGATAATTTACTTTCGAATGAAATTGCTACTTCAAGCGAAGAAACAGATACCTCGCAACATGGTACTGTAATGATGGCTGGACCTGGTGGTACTCTACAAAATCAAAAAGAAGATCCGATTAATAAAATTGATGTAAGTGTAACAGGAGAAGATGTAGGAAAAATGGGTGGAATTGGACTAGCTATTGCTATAATAGCAACGCTTCTTCCGGCATTATCTATTCTACGTTTAAACCCAAAACAAATTCTTTTAAAAGATGAATGAGGAGGCTCGATATGGAGACAATTTTACAGTTTAAAAATTTAGATTATTATTATGAAAGTAATGGAAAAAATGTAGCGATACTAGAAAATGTTAACTTTTCTTTTCAAAAAGGACATTTCTACACGATTTTAGGACCATCTGGATCTGGTAAAACCACAACTCTAAGCTTAGGTTGTGGACTAGATGTCCCTAAAAATGGTTATGTACTGTATAATGGCAAAGATATTAGAAAAATTGGTTTGGATCGATACCGTAATCAAAATGTATCTGTAATTTTCCAATCTTATAACTTAATAACCTATATGACAGCTCTTCAAAATGTCTTAACAGCAATGGAAATTACAGGTGTTAAAGTGCAAAATAAAACAGCAAGAGCATTACAGTTATTAGAGAGGGTAGGACTCTCAGAAGCTGAAGCGAAACGAAACGTCCTGCAACTAAGCGGTGGGCAACAACAGCGTGTAGCAATTGCTCGAGCACTATCTTGTAATGTTGATTTATTGATTGCGGATGAGCCAACAGGAAACCTTGATGAGCAAACCGCAATGGATATTATAGAACTGTTTCAAGAACTTGCACATAAAGAGAATAAATGTATTATTGTTGTGACGCACTCACAGGAGGTTGCTAAAAAATCAGATCGTGCAGTGTATTTAAGTAAGAAGAAGTTGGTTGTAAATGAAATCTAATATAAACATCGTAGCTGTTCAATTCACATAATTTTCAAAATCTAGACCTTTCAAAAGCTTATATTTGTTTTATAATAAAATCAAGCCATAATCAAAATGGTCTCCCTGTACTGAATGTTAAAATAGTTTGTTGTTCCCGTTTTAATAATATTTGAAAAAGAACTTGTAGGATATTCTACAAGTTCTTTTTAGTATAATTGGTTACCTATATCATGGGATAATCATACATAAAAAACGGAACATTACCTAGATGTATAATCTAAATATCGTCCCGTTTACCTATCTATGTATCTGTATAGTTATTGCAGAATTAAACCTACAATCATAATTAAACTAAATACTATCATCCAACCAAACGCGCAATATCCAAAAATTTTAATCCATTTAGGTAATTGATTCATGTTAATTTTATTTGTGGGAACTCCTTGCATCGAAAACATCATTTTTTGATCTCTATCTCTATTATTTTGTTGTTCATACATAATATCATCACCTTTCCAGAACTATTGTGTTTATAGTATATCAACCTAAAGAAAATTATGTACAGAATAAAAGAGGATAGCATATATATTATGTGGTGAATTTTATAAATAAATGCATTTAATTGCCATGATTCTAAGTGCTAATACGTTATAAATACTGAACAAGAGCCCTACATAAATAGGACTCTTGTTCTTCAAATATTAACTTGCTGGATATGCATCAGAACCAAGATAACGTTCTTTTATAATTTGAAGATGATGAAGCTCATGACCGGCAATGATGTATGCTAATGCACGAACTGTAACTTCAGAATTATTCGCATTTCCTCTTTGTGACCAGGCTTCTTTATCTAAGCTTCTAAGTAAATACAGGGTAGATTGGCGAACAACTATTAAATTCTCAAGAAGATCTTGCATAGATTGCTTATCAAAAGCAGCTCTAAGAACATACATATCATCATTATAGCCTGGAAGTTCTGCTGTCTCGCCTCGAGCGATAGATAGCAATCGATACGCCATAATACGTTCTGTATCTGCTATATGACCGATTACTTCTTTTATACTCCATTTAGTAGGAGCATACCGGAAAAGTCCCTTACTATTAGAAATTCCCTTTAATAAAAGATTCGTTTCCTTCATTTGTTGTTCTAGAATATGTATGATATTTCCGTCTGATACCAAGTTGGTATACGTTGCATAATAGGAGTTATATTCACTTACCTTTGGTCTTATTTCCATACGAATCATCCTTTATGTTTAATCTTTACATATAGCTTATCATAAAAGAATTCCAAATTAATCTGAAAAATGGAGGTGAATAAACATTTTTCATCCTCCTTTTCAGTTTCATAGATGAAATGTATCTCAAATAAGAGAATCTAATTTGCTGCTAAGCGTAATTTCGCTTTTTTTGCTGTTATAGGTAAACATTTAAGTTGAATACAGTTTGTCACTACTTATGACAATCGCCATTTAAAAAGTAGCATACGTCATTAAACGAAAAGCCTGTTAATAAGTTTATACTTACTACAAAAACAAATAAACTCGCCCTATTTAAAGGAGAGTTTATTTGTTTTTATGTTTAGATAGCGGAATACTCATGCAAAATTGCACACTATGTTCCATATTTTTTATTGAATACTTTATATCTAACGTTTCAAGAATTTGTTTAACAATATATAGCCCCAAACCACTTCCTCCAGTATTTCGATTCCTTGATTTTTCAATTCGATAAAATGGTTTGAAAATTTGTTGAATATCTTCATCTTTAATATTGATACCTGTATTTATAATTTTCATTTCGATTTGATCTTGTTTAGAATTCTCTCTTAACTTTATATAGACTTTTTCATTATGTGGTGAATACATAACCGCATTGTGGATAATATTTTTGCATGCTTTTTCTAAAAGAGCACAATCTGTATAAATAGAAAGGTCAGAATCAAATTCTTTTATTATTTCGATACTTTTTTGAGAAGCAAAAAATTCGAGATCTTTTGTGATTGTACCTATTAACTTTGAAGGATTAACTTCCTCTACTTTTAGTTTGAAGGTGTGTTGTTCTAATTTCGATACGCTTAAAATTTCACGAACTAATTGTTCCATACTTTCAATAATTTGATGATTTTTCTTTAAATATTGATCGCGATTTTGATAAGGGCCAATATTGTATATCATCCCTTCTAAGTATCCTTTCATTACAGTAAGAGGGGACTTTAATTCATGTGCTACAATCGCAAAAAACTCTCTGCGTTTTGTTTCTATTTCTCTTTCTTTTTCAATATCATTTTTTAATTGTTCATTTGCTTTTTTTAAATCAAACATAGCTTGTTGTAAGTTAATAGACATGTCATTCAAACTATTAGACAATTCTCCTAACTCATCTGTAGAGCGAACCTCAATTTTTTCGGAGAAATCTAAATTTGCCATCTTTTGTGCACCTTCATTAATATAAATAAGTGGCTTTGTAATAAACCTGGAATAAAAATAAGCACTTCCTATACCAATAATGAGCACAATGATACTAATATAGGGGAGAAATCGTACTAAAACCTGTGAAGCTTCATCAATCGGTTGAAATGTAGCAAAGACTATAAGTGTTAAACTACCATCTTGGAATTGAATTGGTTTCGTAACGTTATATGAATTGCTAAGGGTACTTGCATTCTCGAATCGTGTTGCTTTAGTAACTACTGTTTTTTGCGTACCACTTTGAATAAAAGAAAATGAAGGAGAGTAAATAATTACTCCTTCTTTATTTTGAAGGTAAAGCATCGCATTATTTTTTTTTGCGTATTCATCAAAAAGTGGTATCGCATCTTGAAACGTAAGATTTTTAGACTTATCAATGATTTCGTTTATCCCTGTTTGAAGT
Organism: Bacillus sp. CH_48; assembly: GCF_038008465.1. Taxonomy (NCBI): domain Bacteria; kingdom Bacillati; phylum Bacillota; class Bacilli; order Caryophanales; family Bacillaceae; genus Bacillus; species Bacillus sp. CH_48. The sequence goes on from NZ_JBBOZF010000001.1 coordinate 4,222,546, forward strand.
TGATCTGTTTTATATTGCTCATAAAACGTAGGGAGAAAGAAGTATAAAGTTAAATAAATCAATACTGCAAAGGATAACAAAATGAGAGATGTAGTCATAAAGAGTTTATAAGTAATTTGCTTCATCTTCATGAGTTTCACAATACTATTCATCAATTTTATAACCAATACCCTTTATTGTTTTAATATAAGGGATAGCTAATTTTTTGCGTAGGTTTTTAATATGTGTATCAATTATTCGTGTTTCTCCAAAATAATCGTACCCCCAAACCTTCTCTACGATATTTTCTCTTGTAAGTACTTTTCTCTCATTTTGAAATAGTAGTTGTAGAATTTCAAACTCTTTTGTCGTTAATATAATTTCAACATCATTTACATAGACTCTATATGCATCCACATCGATACGAACTTCTTTAAATATCAAATGATTATTTACATTTTTATCATAACTTCTTCTAAGTACAGCTTCGACTCGTCTAATCAAAACATGAAATGAAAAGGGTTTTGTTATATAATCATCGATCCCAAGATCGAATCCTTTCATTTGATCTTCCTCTTCTTCCAACGCAGTTAGCATAATAATTGGTACGTTTGACTGACTTCGAATCATTTTAGAAACTTCAAACCCATTAAGATTGGGCATCATGACATCTAGGAGAATTAAATCAAAGGATTGCTTATTAAATTGTGTCATACCCTCTAGTCCATCTGAAGCGACTACCACTGTATAATGCTGTGTCATTAAAAATTGTTTAATTAATTCCTGAATTTCTTGATCGTCCTCTACCACGAGAATATGATAGTTTTTCATAATATCACCTCTGGTAGTCATTATAGCCGTACTATCTGGAGTTTATGTGGAGATACAGTAGTAAACTTCATAGGACGTTTACTACCAAAAAGTATTATTAGCTATATTACTTTTTTATGGAGAAATAATTGATTAAAAAACTTATCGTATGAATTGATGTATGAATAATATTTACGAAAAACTAATGTATAATAATGTGAATTGTATGTAATTTCTTAAAATTTGCGAAAATATACTTGTACTTCTTTACCAAAAGAGGGAAAGGAATTTTAATATAGAAGAAGCTACAGTAATACTAGAGTGTGTGCCAAGAACTTTGGATTTCTCTCATCTAGTTTCTATTTAATCGTTAATCACTACATAACAATGTTCTGGCTAAACCAAAAGTTTAAAGGTACAAACTTGGAGAGATTTATATAATGTTAGAAAGGTTGTGAAATGATTTGAAGTGTTATAAAGGTATGCTGTTTGATTTAGATGATACCTTACTTGATAGGGATAAGGCAGTAGCGGCATTATTTTTAATTGTTTTAGAAAAGTGTTATGAAAATGTAGATGGTGCGGCTAAAAGCAACATGTTACAGAAATTCAAAGAATACGATAAAAGAGAATATGGCATAAGTAATAAAACGACAGTTTTAGAATCATTGTTTGATGAATTCACGCCGAAGTATAGATTGCCACGCAATTATATCCAAGATTTTTGGAATAATAATTTCCCTAGATGTTTTTCAATAGACCAAAATACTATTCATTTCTTAAATCAAATAAAGAAGCACTTTAAAGTTGGAATTATAACAAATGGCTCAACTCAGAGGCAAAAAGCTAAAATATTTAACACGAATTTAAATAGGTATTTTGAAACAATCATTATTTCTGAAGAAGTGGGATTTAGTAAACCTGATAAACGTATATTCGAACTAGCGTTAAATAAGCTAAATTTACAGCCGGAAAATACTTTATTTGTTGGGGATGACTTAGAAAAGGATATTGCTGGTCCTCAAAATATAAATATAAAAGGTGTGTGGTTTAACCCTCAAAAAATCAAGAATACTACCAAAATACAACCATATGCCGAGATTAACACTTTGGATAGTTTGTTAAGTTATGTTACTCCACAATATTTTTATAACAAGTAAAAGCAATTTCATATATATATTCAAAAATATAAAAAAGAGAAACTATCATTAATTTCATTGACCGTATTAGTAATAAAGAATAGAGGCGATTTTAATAGCTGCGGCTAATTTAATCTATGATTAATACGAAGTTTTGTAAAACAATTTTACTCATACGGTGCACATTATAAAGGGGGGGGACTATGGACATAAAGAAAGTAGTAATCGATGGAATCAATATTGCGGTCATTAGAAACGATAAGGTATTAATATCGGATGTTCAGTCTGCATTAGATACTATGGCAACAGTTCAATACGAGGTAGATGCGAAGCATATTATTATCCACAAGTCATTAATAAGTGAAAGCTTCTTTGATTTAAAAACACGTCTTGCGGGTGATATCCTTCAAAAGTTTATAAACTACAAGGTAAAGATTGCTATCATTGGGGATTTCTCTATTTACACTAGTAAAAGCTTAAAAGACTTTATTTATGAATGTAATAAAGGGAATGACATTTTTTACTTAGCAACTGAGCAACAAGCAATTGAAAAACTAAGTACATTAAAGTAAAAATTATATCCTGCTAAATTCCCCCATTTCACTTAGTTCATGATTATATACGATATAGAAGAACTGATGTTTGTGGTAAACTAAGAGATGAATAAAGGGGGAGTTTTTTTGAACAATTTTAATGATACGATCCGAAATTTAAATAATATAGTTTACCAACCTAACAATTTAATGATTACGAATCTAAAAGAAGAAAAGCAAAACGCAGAATATGCAGGATGTTTATTCCACTTAAATAACAAAACCATTCGTTTTAGAAAATCAAAAGTTACTCCTAATAAAATTGGTCAATTTGTTTCTTTTTGGGAGAAAGATGACAATATGCAAAATCAAGCATTTTCTTATGACGCTGCTCCTGATTTATTAGTTATTACTTGTATAGATGATCATAAACTAGGACAATTCATTTTGCCTAAAGAGATTCTTCTTAAGGAAAAAATCTTGAGAACACAAAATCAAAAAGGCAAGATGGCTATGAGGATTTATCCTATATGGGATAAGCCTGTTAGCAATCAAGCTAAAAAGAGCCAAATGTGGCAACTTCAGTATTTTGTTGATTTAAGCGATTGTAATAATTTACCTATAGACAAACTATTAAATTTGTATTTGTAGCTTCTTATCTTTAGTGATCTTGTCGGTTAGACTTTTTGTACCGGTACAGTTACATAAAATGTACGTTGTTACAGTACCCCTTAAAACTTACAATCAGCATATATTATTTAAACTTATAAAATTTTAAGGGGTGCTAAATATGACAAGTTTACAAGATCAGCTTTTCGCAAGATTAAATCTTAAAAAACGTAATGAAGTAACGTTTGAAGAATTACCTACTATACTCTTTTCATTTGCACATACTATACCATTTGAGAATTTAGACGTTATAGCACAAAATACGAATCAAATCTCTCTGGAAAACTTACGAGAGAAAATTTTAACTAGTTCCCGTGGTGGACTTTGCTACGAATTAAACACCCTTTTTTACTATTTCTTAAAAGACTGTGGCTATGATGTACAACTGGCATTAGGTACGGTTTATAAAAATGATATAAATGCATGGGCACTTGAGGATGGCCATATAACAATTATTTTAACTTATGCTAATGTACAGTATTTAATTGATGTAGGTATAGCTTCATTAGTACCTCTTGTTCCTGTACCTTTTACTGATGAGTCTGTTTCTTCAAAGAATGGGTCGTACCGGGTGAGACGAAAAGATACGAGTAAAGGAAATTATGTTTTAGAAAGAATAGATGCTGAAGGAGAATGGAAAGTTTGTCATGCCTTTTATAAACATATTATTGATGAGATAGTAGTAAACGATGTTCAAAGAAGAGTAATAGAAGATGAGAAATCTATTTTTAATAAGGGACCAATTGCAGTGAAATTGACGGACTCTGGGCATGTCTCTTTAACGAATAATAGTGTAACTGAAATTATTTATGGAGCAAAAACTAAGCGTGAGGTTACAGAAGAGCAATATAGAGAGCTTTTATATACTTTATTTGCTATTAAGTTATGAATAATAAAGATAGCCGGTACTTAATCAGAGGCGGCTATCTTTATTATTTTTTGGTGTAAATGGTTTTCGTCTAATATGTTTCGGAAACTGCGGTATAGTTAATGTTTCCTCAGTTTCTTCATATGTATGAAAAACTGGTTCTTTTGCAGCAGAATAATATGATTTAAAGTTTGATTTTCTTAATACATATAATACACTAGAACAGTACGAAAAAGTATGTACAATGAATTTTGAATGTAAAGGAAGATTATTATGTCAGTTATTGATAAATTGAAACTTAATAAGTATACAAATATGGTCGTAATTAACGAACCAAGTAATTATGACATTTTTACAGGTAAAGAAACTGTATTCTCAAAAGAACACGATGCTATCTTTATATTTGTAGAAACGCTTGATGAAATGGTGAAACAAACGAATTTTATTATTAGTAATGAAGAATTACTAATTGAAAAAGGTTACGTGTTCTTCGCATATCCGAAAAAAGGTAATGCTCGTTATAGTACGTTTATTCACCGTGATGAGATGTTTCCGGCATTAAACGTTGGAGAAGATGGTTATGTGGGAGAAAGCAATATTAAATTTGCACGAATGGTAAGTATGGATGAAGTCTTTACTGTTGTAGGTTTAAAACGTGAAAAGAAAAAAACAATGAAAACATCTGCTATGAGTCAATGTGTTGCCGATTATGCAGATCGAATTAAAGATGTTGAAGCATTATTAACAAATCACCCGAATGAACTTAAGTTTTATCAAAGTTTAACGCCTGGATATCAGAAAGATTGGGCACGTAATCTTTTTTCTGTAAAACAAGAAAAAACACGTGAAAAACGTCTAGAGAAAATGATAGAAATCCTTTCACAAGGTTATAAAACAATTGAATTATTCCGTAAGAAGAAAAAATAATGATTAAGAAAGTCACAATGCTGCAACAATTAATTGTGATGAGTACATTGAAAAAAGCATTCCTTCCATTATACTAAGGAATGTTCTTATATTTATATAATTAGCAAAAGAGAAAAGGTGTTTGAAATGAAATCGTATATTGTAGTTGGATCTGGAATTTTAGGAGCGTCTACTGCTTATCATCTTGCTAAGGCAGGTGCGAATGTTACTATCGTGGATCGCCAACAATTAGGGCAAGCAACTGATGCAGGAGCAGGTATTGTATGTCCATGGCTATCACAGCGTCGTAATAAAGCATGGTATAAAATCGTTAAAGGCGGTGCACGTTACTATTCTTCGTTAATTCAGCAATTAGAAGAAGACGGTGAAACTGACACAGGATATAATCGTGTAGGTGCAATTAGTTTACATACTGACGAGAAAAAGTTAGATCAAATGGAAGAGCGAGCTTATAAACGACGTGAAGATGCCCCAGAGATTGGTGAAATAACTCGCTTATCAGCTGAAGAAACAAAAAAATTATTCCCAGCATTATCAGACGAATATAGTTCTGTTCATATTAGTGGTGCTGCACGAGTAAATGGAAGATTATTACGCAATGCGTTAATAAGTGCTGCGAAAAAACATGGTGCAACTTTTATAAAAGGCGATGCCATATTAGTCCGTGAAGGAAATCATATTACTGGAGTTACAGTAAACGATGAAACAATTTTAGCAGAAAAGGTTATTGTAACTGCAGGCGCATGGGCGAATGAAATCTTGAACCCATTAGGAATTAATTTCTTAGTTACATTCCAAAAAGGACAAATTGTTCATCTGCAAATTGAAAATACAGCAACAGAAAATATGCCAGTTGTTATGCCACCGAACGATCAATATATTTTAACGTTTGACAATGGGCATGTCGTAATTGGTGCAACACATGAGAATGATACTGGTTTCGATCATCGTGTAACAGCAGGTGGTTTACATGAAGTATTCCATAAGGCATTAACAGTTGCGCCTGGCTTAGAAAATGCTACAATGCTTGAAACGAGAGTTGGATTCAGACCATTTACACCAGGATTCTTACCTGTTATCGGACCGCTACCTAACTTTGAAGGAATTCTCGTTGCGAATGGATTAGGAGCTTCGGGTTTAACAGCTGGTCCATATCTAGGAGCGGAACTTGCTAAACTAGCGCTCGGACAAACGATTGAATTAGATTTAAATGATTATGATGTTGCTGGCGCAATTGAATAATATAGGGTACTGCTAACATTTAGGAAAAACCATGCTAAACAAATTCGACAAGAAATAAACAGTTTTTCCTCTGTTAAGAGTAAGCCTGTTTATGAAAAATAAAATTATTTAAAAATAGAGGGCCGACATTATAAACCTGCATTAATAATGTAGAATTGTGATGTCGGCTCTTTATTCATATTGCTTTAAAACTTATTTTCGAGAGGAGGTTAAGTAATGAGAGCGCCATATCAAGTATTGATATTTCCTTATATAAAAACTGTCGATTCTATTCAATATGCCATTTTTAACCGAAGTGATTATGGTTATTGGCAAGGAATAGCTGGTGGCGGAGAAGACGGTGAGATTCCTATTGAATCAGCAAAACGGGAAGCATTTGAAGAGGCTGGTATTACAAGAGAATGTCCATATATACAATTAGATTCTGTGTCTTCACTACCAGTAGAAGATGTAGTTGGAGGATTCCTTTGGGGAGAAGAGGTTTATGTAATAAAAGAATTTTCTTTTGGAGTTAAAGTCCCTACAAAAAACATATCATTATCTAAAGAACACTTCAATTATAAATGGTTATGCTTTGAGGAAGCAGTAACGTTTTTGAAATGGGATAGCAACAAAACAGCATTGTGGGAATTAAACAAAAGACTATTAAAACAATAAAAGTTTTAGCTAACAAAGATATTAGTGGAACAAGAATTTGAACAATTAAAAAAATCTTGCTACACTTCTAAACAGTGTTTTAGATTATAAAATAGAGTAATATAGATTTGGCATGGGTAATGAACTAAGAGAACTTGCACTAAGAAAAGCCCTATACAGTTGCCTGTGAAAAAATGAAAATAGTTAGAAATATTTTTATGTTGTACAGTTTTTGGCTATGAATAGCGGAATAAATATTAAGTATTCAACAGTTCAAATAGAACGAGTCATCTTTTTATTTTAAGAAGAAAGATGACTCGTTTTATGCTAAAATTCGCTTAGTGTATATTTTCGTTAAAATGTGGGTGGGCCCCTTTTAGCAAAACCGGAGTGGGAATGATGAGTATAAATAGTTTTGTGGGATTAATAAAGGACGAATTATTAAAAGAGGTAAGCATACGAAGTGAGGATGAATTCGAGCCTGTAGTAGTTAAAGATATTCCTAGACTTTGGAAGTGTTTAGGGACAGGTAATTATGCCGCAGTATTCATGCACAGAGAATACAAAGATTGGGTAGTGAAAGTTTACGTGCGAGAAGGAGAAGGAATTGAAAAAGAGTCAGAAGCATACCGAAGAATTGGAAATCATCCTTCTTATTCAAAGCTTATATATAAAGGAGAAAATTTCATAGTATTGAAACGTTTAAAAGAAATTACTTTATATGATGCTATTCATAAGGGGATTAAAATTCCTAAGCAGGTAATACTTGATATCAATGAGGCTTTGGAGTATGCGAGGGAACAAGGGTTAACTCCTTGTGATGTTCACGGGAAAAATGTGATGATGGAAAAAGGAAGGGGATATGTGGTCGATGTATCTGATTTCTTAAAAACAAAAGAAGATAGTAAGTGGAGAGACCTAGAAAAGGCATATTTCACCTTTTATTTTCCTTTCATTTATAAATTGCCTTTCCCCGTTAAAATACCGTATTTTATGTTAAACATTGTTAGACGTTCGTACAGAAAATATAAGAAGCTTAAAAAGAAATTCAAATTATAAAAGGACCACATATGTTCCCAAAAACGAGTTGAATTCACATAAATTACTGTAGAAAAATTTAAATTTTTGTTTAGGGGCTACTTCAAGACCTTAGCTTGCTGGGTATATGGTGCTACCCCATTACTATCAACTTAAGAATTGATAGTAATGGGGTATTTAATTTCTTATCTTGATGAGTATGGGATACTGCCAGCATTTCTTCTATCTTCTATATTCTTGTTGTAGGGTGTTATAAAATTCTTAAGTTAATAGGCCTTGAGTGGCATACATAGCAGAATTAACGAGTAAATGTAATAATCTCATCAACAGCTTTGATATAACCACCTGCCTCACGGAATGAGTGACTAATTTTTTTGGCATTCTCTTTGTAAATCGAATGCTGCAACACTTCATTAACGGCATGTTTTAAATCCTCAGCCAATAATTGCTGGATATTTAACATAAATCCTGCGCCATAAAGTGATTCACTTGTGCTATTCATTCCACAATGACTATTTGGAGGTTTCTTCAAAAATGGAATCAGTAATTCTTTCCATAGCATGAAGGAAGTGTAATAAGTACTCTTGAGGATGGGAAGTCATAAGATTCATAGTTTCCGAAAGCTCTCTTTGTGCCTCTTGATTGATGGGACGGAATTGTGCACCTGCTTTTTTGATTTTTTCTTCAAAATCATTTGATGAATAATAGACAATGTTGTCTCCACGTTGTACTAAATCATGTACTAATCCTAATGTTGGATTTAAGTGTCCTTCTCCACCTATATTGATGTAAAGTGCTTTTTTCATCTTTATCCCCTCCAGTAAATTTGATATCGTAAAATGTAAACGATTTTTTATTTTGTTTGAATTATAACGAACGAAGTGAATAAATGTCTATTTTCATTTTTTAATATTCTTAATTTTTAGAGGGTGTTTTATTTAGATAACTTGATGGATGTGGCGAGACCCCACATCCATCAAGTTAAGAAAAAGAAACACCCCAAAAACAAAAAAATGAGATGACTTCTCAAAGTAACTAACTGTAGAGAAAGAAAAATTTCATTTAGTGGGTACTTCAAAACCTTAGCTTAATGGCGATGGGTTCACCATATCAAAACAAGAAAATTGTGCGTATAGACATATTTTTCAACCGCTTCCTGTACGTTAAGGGAATCGTTATTTTTTTACAGTTTTTTTATTATGGAATTCAAAATAACTAATTATAATAGGTGAAAAAACAATCAATAGTTGGGTTACGGAAAGGATTCGAATTTACATTCTTTCTCAATACATATTATGGATAAATAAAGTAAAATATGGGTTAGGGTTATGTCTCATGTTGTGTTAATCCTAACAATAACTAAGGGTACATAATATGCTTTCATACCTTTGAATAATTTTGTTATAGAAGGGATGGAGATTTAAATGGCTCAAATTGTTGGTATTGATATATACCTTTGTACTGGGGCTTTAATCTATATGCGTGAGGGCCTTTCCCTAAGTCTTGTTAGGAAGTAAGGAACAGCAAGCACTTATACAATATGAATAGAGGAGAGGAATGCCTTATGAAAATACGTAGTCAAATTACATGTGCAAGTCTGGCCCTTTTAATAGCTGGAAGTTCCCTGTTATATACAACACCAACCTCAATTGTAAAAGCAGAGCCCACTCAAAATGTATCTAGTTCGTTACAAACAAATACGCAACGAGATCATACTTCCGTCAAGCAAGCAATGCGGGATACATTGCAACTTGGATACCCAGGGATACTTGCTAAAACTTCTGAGGGTGGAAAAACGTGGGGGTATGCCGCTGGAATAGCGGATCTGAGAACCAAGAAACCAATGAAAACAGATTTTCGCTTTCGCATTGGGAGTGTGACGAAGACGTTCACCGCAACAGTTGTACTTCAATTAGCTGGAGAGAATCGCCTGAAGCTAAACGACTACATCGAAGACTGGTTGCCTGGTGTCATTCAAGGAAATGGATATGATGGTAACAAGATTACTATCCGGCACATATTGAACCATACAAGTGGTATCGCTGAATACTCAAGGTCAAAAGACGCTGATTTTACGGATACAAAAAAATCGTATACGGCTGAAGAGTTAGTGAAGATGGGGATTTCTCTTCCCCCAGACTTTGCTCCAGGAAAGGGCTGGTCTTATTCAAACACAGGATACGTATTACTGGGTATCCTTATTGAAAAAGTAACTGGAAACAGCTATGCGGAAGAGGTTGAAAATCGAATTATTGAACCGCTTGAATTGTCGAATACATTCCTACCAGGCAACTCAAGTGTTATTCCAGGCACTAACCATGCCCGTGGATATGTCCAACCAGACGGAGCAAGTGAGCTAAAAGACGTTACTTATTATAACCCAAGTGCAGCTAGCTCTGCTGGAGATATGGTTTCTACTGCTGACGACTTAAACAAATTCTTCTCTTGCTTGCTCGGTGGCAAATTACTGAAAGAACAGCAACTAAAACAAATGCTTACTACAGTTCCTACAGGAAAAGAAGGAATCGATGGATATGGTCTTGGAATCTATGAAACTAAGCTGCCAAGCGGTGTCTCGATATGGGGACACTCAGGTGGCATTCTAGGGTTTACAACTCTAGTTGGAGGTACACTTGGAGGCAATCATACGTTGGTCGTCAATTGGAATAGTTTGGGTAGAACTGGCAGTCCTAATCCTTTTAAAAATATTTTACTTGCTGAATTTAGCAAGTAGGAAAAAAGGAAAAATTTATCGTAGTTTTCATAGTTGAAAATGTACTTTTCTGGTTCAAAAGCCCCAACTTATTTTCAAGAAAACTTTGGGGCTTTTTTTGTTTTGGTGGCGTTTATTCTTAAGTTGATGGATGTGTGGTGCTACCCCAAAATAAAAAGATTAGGAGTGAATCCTAATCTTTTTATTTATACATATTTTTGGTTGTTATATCACTATCAATTCCAAAACGGGATATTTTGAATAAATGAAACCGTCAAAATTAGTGTTGATGCGGAACCAGCAGTTACTAAAGTTACTATTTTTCGTCCATTCTGTTCTTTTGAAGGTTTTATAAGTTCTGTAATTAACACAATCCATATTATGATAGAGACTATTGAAATAATATTTATAGACATATGTATCACATCCCTTCTTGTTTTTACATAAATATTTCTTCTTTTATAAAATAAAAGCAATTTAACAAGAAAACATGTACCTCATTAAAAATCAATATTTCCCTGTTAAACCACCTTTTTTAAATAGAAATACGACTGATAAAACGATAACAACAGCCTTCAAACTTCCCCAATATGGATAAATAGTATGATCTGTTAGACTAGCATATTGAAAAATATTCTCTAAACCGAAAATTCCTATCATGACTGCTAAAATAAATGAAGCTGATCCATACGTCCCGTTATGATAGAGGGTAAATAAGTATATTGCACATATAAGTGGTACGATGATTTGTAATAAGAGTGTCATAATTAGTCCCCCAGTATATTGATACTTATATTATATACAAAATTGTAATAAAAAGGAATGCGACTTATTTAATACTAACAGAACTACTCTAATCATATTCTTCTATAAAAAAGAAGAAAAAGGGGTGTACAGTTAATTGACAAAAGTTAAAGTTAATTTACGACCCATTGTTCATAACGTAAATTTACCAACCGTATTGAAAACAACGATACTTCCAGGTGAATCGACCGAAAGACTATTTATCGCAACTCAATTAGGAGAGATTTTTTACATAGGGGACGGAGTTATAAAAAAATTTTTAGATATGCGTCACCTAATTATTAAATTAGGTACATCTGAAGAAGGTGTTTCTAGTAGCGGTTATGATGAACGAGGATTACTAGGACTTGCATTTCATCCGCAATTTTATCAAAACGGTTTATTTTATCTTCATTATTCAGTAGCCGGAACTCAAGGTCCAGGTGCACTTTCTGAACAATTTAAACCGAATCCTTGTGACCCTAAAACGTTAAATTTAAAGTGGGTTAATAGAAATACGCAATATGATCACATTGATACAGTGGAAGAATGGACTTTACAATCTAACGGCCAAGCTCAAAAGCGACGAACATTACTGAATGTAAGAAGACCATTTTTTAATCATAACGGAGTCAATAGTTTAAACTTTTCACCTGAGACTGGAAAACTTGTTTTTACAAATGGAGATGGCGGATCAGGTTATGATCCATTTAATTTAAGCCAAGATGATTTAGAAATAGCAGGAAAAATAATTGAAATCGATGTAAATAAAAATACATTTATAAATAACCCTCCTGTAGTTACACGCTTTAATGACCTTCCTTTATCTATACAAGAAACACTTACAGTAATTGCAAAAGGAGTACGTAATATAACCGGCATTTCATTTCAAAGGTTTTATAATCAATATATCAAATACACCGGAAATGTCGGACAGGATATTGTAGAGTCTATTTTTTCATTTGTTCAATATAAACCTATACCAGTTACAGAACTTGTTCAAATGCATTTTATGAGGTTAACTCCCAATCAAGATGGTTTTATCAATTTTGGGTGGCGAGGATGGGAAGGGGATTTACCTACTTCTTTTATACGACATTGTTCCGAAAATCAGACTTTGGATGAGAGAACAATAGTTTATTATGATGAAACAATACAAACTTCAGTGAAGCGTATTCTGCCTCTACTTAGTTATTTTCATAAAGATTTTAGAACCGATAAGTTTGGAGGAACTTCACTTACAGGAGTTCAGCCATATATGGGAAATGCAATTTCAAATTTAACGGGTAGCGTTGTTTTTACCGACCTTGCTAAGAAAGAAGATTCTCGACCGCCAGTTAAGGGTGTTTTAGCTTATACTAGAGCCGGTACAGACGGTAAACATGCTGACTTTCATGCTATTGAAACCAATTATGATTTTGGTACGCAAGCAGCTTATTATATGAGTTTAGGAACAAATTCGGCTCAAACTAGGTTATATTTAGGAGTTTACGGTTCTATGAAAGTAACTGATTTTAACAAAGGTACCATTTTTGAAATTATTCCTTGATACGATACAAATGCTCAGTCTAAAAACATAAGGAATTTATTCTGTTTCCAAAACGCAAGACTTAACTTGTCCCCCTAAAAATCTTCAATGTATTAGCATCTATTAACTTGGAGAAAGTAACTCATAAACCATATGTGTACGAATAATATAGAAAGTAATGAATGAGGTATCTTTAGGGGGTATTTTAATGAATCGTTTTGTACGTTATTGGTATCAACTGATGATAGAGCATGATATAAGCTTTGTTCATAAAAGAAACTTGTCCCTTGCGAATAAGTTAGTACTTACAGCTTTGATGAGTGCATTGGCCACCATGTTTCAAGCAGCGGGGAACTTAATTCCTGGTATAGGTTTGCTCATTAGTCCATTTTCGACATTGCCGATTTTTTTTGCTATTCTCTATTCTATTCGTGAGGGAATACTTTCTTATATTCTTACTATTTTTCTATTATTTATTATTGAGCCAAGTGAACTAATTGTCTTTCCTTTTACTACAGGCTTATTAGGTCTAGCCTTAGGACTAGCCTTTTTAAAATTCAAGAGGAGAATTTGGATTGTTTCCTTTTCAGCGACTTGTCTACTTATAGGGATTATGATCGTTCTCGATGTTTTCCGTTTTCCGGTACTTGGTCCTACTGTTCATACAACTATGGACATAAAAATTATTTTATCAATATTTATACTGAGCTTTCTATACTGCTGGATTTATGCAGGTTTTTGCAGAATAATGATGAATAGATTATGTAAAGTGTTGTATTGACAATGGCATAATGAAGATTGGAGAATGCATTCATGACTAACGTTGCAGTTAGAAGACCAAATTTGAATGATGTAGATGAACTATATTTATTTTTCCGGATAGTTATTACGAATACATACAAAAATGAAGGATTGTCACAATTATTGGATGACATAGAAAATGAAATTAACTCAAAAAAGCAGTATTTGAAAAGTGATTTTGATAGTAACGGAGAAAGTCGTTACTTTTTATTAGCAATTGATACAAGTAACGATAAAATCATTGGAACAATCGAAATTGGTCCAGCAAGTACATTGATTAATAGTTGTACAGGTGGTGTACTTAAAAATTTGTATGAAATAGGAACTGTATTCATACTTCCGGAGTATCAAAGAAAGGGAATAGGGAGTTTATTACTACATACAATGTTTCTTACATTACTTAGCAGAGGGATAACAGAATATTGTTTAGATAGTGGATATAAAAATGCGCAAAGTATATGGACGAAAAAGTTTGGAAAACCTAGCTATGTATTGAAAGATTACTGGGGCGAATCCAGTGATCATATGATTTGGAAGAACAATTTACATGATACACCTATAATATTTGAATTATAAAATGAAATATGCCTCTGAACATAGCTTTTCTTACTTATGTATGCTATTATTTATCTTTATAATAAAAGAGGACGTGAATGAACTTGATTAAAATTAGTATCCCTGAAGTTGATGTTACAATTACTGAACGTAAACAAGTTATTAAAGGAGACGAGCCAATCATTACTCCAATTAATGGATTTATCGATTTTCACTTGTTCCCTAGAGATAAAGGCGGCATTTTTATGTTTTACAATATTAATGACGAACTTCTTTTCGTAGGTAAAGCTCGTAAAATTAGACAACGTATTAAGAAGCATTTTGAAGATAATGTTTCACCAATTAAAAATCACCGTGATGAAGTATACCGCATTGATGCATGTATCGTAGAAGATCCAACAGAAAGAGAAATTTACGAAACATATATCATTAATGAATATAAAGCGAAATATAACGTTGATAAAGTATTCTACAAATAATGAACATTAATAAAAAACAATCCTAGCTAATATGCCAGGATTGTTTTTTATTTAGATTTATTCTTCATATCTTTCTCCTTTTTTCAAATGATTAGCCACAATAAAACAGAATATCCCTATAAATATAAGTACAATACCAAGCGTTTTATGTTTTCCCTCAAAGAAAGGAATATCTGAAATAACATTTGTCATACATAGTCCTAAAAATACAAGGATAGGGCCTACCCAAAGTAATACATTACCGAATTTTGTGTGCTTCCACATAATAACCCTCCTTAATTCTCTTTACATATATATCCATAAATTAAAAGTAAATTCATAGAGAAATATAGTTTTTTTCATATCGAAAATTTAACCCTCATATATTGGTACAAGCAAAAGAGAAAGGAGACCATCATGAATTGGTTAGAAGCTTTCATATTAGGTATAATTCAAGGTTTAACAGAATTTTTACCAATCAGTAGTACCGGACATCTTTATTTAGGAAGGCATTTATTTCAATTAGATAAAGCAGGCTTATTTTTAGATACGATGTTGCATATTGGGACTTTACTTGCAGTGTTTATTTATTACAAAAAAGAATTTATATATTTAATTAAAAACCCATTTTCAAAGCTCATGTTATTACTTATTGTTGGGACGATACCTGCAGTTGTTATTGGTTTATTGTTTAAAGACTTCTTTGAAGATATTTCAAAAACAGGAATCACGATCGGTTGGGAGTTTTTAGTGACCGGATTCTTTCTCTACATGGCAGATAAACAAAAGAATGGTCGTAAAAAAATGGATGACATCACATATAAAGACGCATTAATTATCGGTTCATTTCAAGCGGCTGCTATTTTCCCAGCGATTTCTCGTTCTGGTATGACAATCGTCGCTGCATTATGGAGGCAGTTAGACCGTGAAACTGCTGCTTACTTTTCTTTTTTATTATCAACGCCAGCCATTGTCGGAGCCATTATTTTGCAATTTGTAGACGTTTTTCAAGGGAAAGCAGAATCTATTTCTAGTACATCTTTAATTGTCGGAACGTTATCAGCAGCGTTTTTTGGATACATAGCCGTTTCATGGATGATTCAATATTTAAAACGTCACTCCTTAAAAGTATTCGCGTATTACGTATGGGGATTAGGTATTTTAATTTTAATGTTGCAATTTACTGATGTATTTTAAGTATAATGATAAAGAAGTTAATTAGTTTAAGATCCTGTTTCATTCATACAAGGCAGGATCTCTTTTTATTAAGGGGGAAAATATGTTTAATACGGCTATCGTTATTGGTGGAAGTATGGCAGGAAAGTTTGCAGCAAAAGCATTATCAACTTCTTTTAAAGAAGTAATCATTATAGAAGCTGGTGAAAGATGGGATGGAAAGTCTTCGAGAAAAAGAGTTCCACAAAGTAATCATCCTCACGTGTTATTAAAAGGTGGAGAAAACGCAATTGAAGAATTGTTTCCTAATATTACGAACGAATTAATAGAAGCGGGTAGTATTATAAACAACTTTACGCGTGATTTGAAATGGCATCAATTCGGTCTATGGAAACAACCGTTCATAGGGGAAGTACATATGATTCAACAAAGTCGTCCTTTGCTAGAATGGCATATTCAAAAACGAATACATCAAATTTCAAATATTACTATTAAATATGAAACATTGGTTAAAGGGTTATTGGTAGATGCAAAGCTTAACAAAGTGTGTGGAGTAAAAGTTAAATATTTAGAGACAGACACACAAGAAGAAGTTCATGCAGATCTTGTAGTTGATGCGAGTGGATTTGGCTCAAAAAGTATAGAATGGCTACGAGAATACGAAATTGAAGTAAAAGAAGAGAAAGTTCGTATTGATTTATTTTACGCAACGAAAATGTTCAAACTTAAAGAAAATGAGGAGTTAGACTGTTGTAATATGCTAATGTCTCCGAGTTTCCCTGATAACCCTTATGGCGTTCTTATTCAAACGATAGAAGATAATCGTTATTTTGTTACTTTCAGTGGATACGCAAATGAGAAAGCACCACAAACAGATGATGAGTTTTATGATTTTGCTGAAAACCTATCAATTTCTAATGTTACAGACTTCCTAAACAAGGCTGAGGGAATTACTGATATAAAGACATACAAAATTCCTTATCAAGTACGCCGGCGATTTGATTTAGTGAATAATGTACCAGAAGGCTTATTAGTTGTTGGAGATGCGCAATGTCGTTTTGATCCCGTTTTCGGCCAAGGCGTATCAGTTGCTGCTATGGAGGCTCACCAGTTGCAATTACTTCTGCAAGGCAGAAAACAGCTTGATAAAACATTTACACAACAATTTTATAAAAAGACAGCTAATATAATAGAAACCCCTTGGGATATGACAACGACAGAAATATCACGTCACCCGCAGCTAAAGAGAGAATTAACTACAAAACAAAAATTTCAGCTATGGTATACGAAACAAATATATCGACTATCCGCAAGTAATTCTGATGTTTATATTCGATTAGTACGAGTGATGAATTTAATTCGTAGTCCATTTCATCTTTTTCATCCGAAAGTGCTACTATCTGTATTGCTTAATCGAAAGAAATAGCAGGAATATAATTGATTAAAAAAGAATGTATAACAGTTAGTAAATCAAGAAGGAGAATACGAGATGGAAATATACATAGAGCAACTAAAGAAACAAGATGTTAAGGATTTATTTACGTTTGAACTTACGAATAAATCTTTTTTTGAAACAATGGTACCAAATCGTGGCTCGAAATATTTTGAATTTGAATATTTCCAAAAACTACTAGACGATTTATTAATAGAACAAGCGGATGGAGATTCTTATTTTTATTTAATTCGTAATGAAGAAAAAGAAATTGTAGGGCGAATCAATTTAGTAGATATAGATACGGAAACTCGAATTAGTTCACTAGGGTATCGGGTCGGAGAAAAATTTACTAAAAAAGGAGTTGCAACAGCAGCCGTAAAATTAATTTTAGATGTAGCGAAAAATAATGAAATTACTGACATTTATGCTAAAACAACGACTAATAATCTCGCATCACAAATTGTACTAGAAAAAAGCGGATTTTCTTCTTATCAAAACGAATCAGATACAACATCTGTAGAATTAAATGGAGAACATGTGAAGTTTGTACATTATATTTGGAGAAATACTTCGCGCTTATAATAAGGAGGACTTATTCATGAATGATTTGCGTTATCCAATTGGCCAATTTACATACAAACGTCCTATAACGGAAGAAATGATTGATACATGGATTCAAGAAATTGAAGATTTACCTCATGAACTAACAAAGGCAATTAAAGATTTAGATCAGAAGCAGTTAGATACACCATATCGCGTTGGAGGTTGGACTGTACGCCAAGTAGTTCATCACGTCGTTGATAGCCATATGAATAGCTACATACGCTTTAAATTAGCACTGACAGAAAAGAATCCAACTATTAAGCCGTATAAAGAAGAGAAGTGGGCAGAGTTACCCGATTCAAAATTACCGGTAGATGTTTCACTAGTAATGCTAGATTCATTACATAAAAGATGGGTTAACCTTTTATATTCTCTAGAAATTGAAGATTTAGAAAAGACATTTAACCATCCTGAAACTGGTGAAACAAAACTTGCTGTTGCAATAGGACTATACGCATGGCATGGTCGTCATCATACCGCTCATATTACTTCTTTAAGAAAGCGTCTAAATTGGTAACATGGATATTATATTAGAGAAGGTGACAGAAACTGATGCAGAAGTTATATTTCAAATGCAAATAGACTCATTTAGCCCTTTATTACATAAATATAAAGACTATGAAACAAATCCAGCAAATGAAACTATCGAAAAAACTATTTGTAGAATAAATCAAGTAAACGGTGGCTTCTATAAAATAATAGTGGATATGAATCTTGTTGGAGCGATATGCATTTCACAAAAAGAAACACCCTCTAAATTTTGGATCAGTCCAATGTTTATTCATCCGGGTTATCAAGGAAAAGGAATTGCTCAAAAGGTGATTACATTAATTGAGGAAATGTTTCCTGAAGCAACGAGCTGGGAACTTGCTACTATTTTAGAAGAAGAGAAAAATTGTTTTTTGTATGAAAAGATGGAGTATAAAAGAACAGAAGTTATAAAGAAATTAAATGATAAAACTACACTTATTTATTACAAAAAAGAAAGGTAAAGCATATAAAACACACTTTACCTTTTTATGTTATTTTAGATTAAATATACAAAAATGATGTATTTTCTTCCAAAATACCCGGGTTAGTAATTTCTGAAATGAATAAAAATACAAGAAACCACTACTTTGTCGTATATGTCACTAACGCTTTTTGAATGCTTAAAATACTATCGTCACC
Organism: Bacillus sp. CH_48; assembly: GCF_038008465.1. NCBI lineage: Bacteria > Bacillati > Bacillota > Bacilli > Caryophanales > Bacillaceae > Bacillus > Bacillus sp. CH_48. The sequence goes on from NZ_JBBOZF010000001.1 coordinate 4,241,609, forward strand.
TTTAAATTCTTTCGTAATTGGATCCTCCATACTAGACACCCAAATTTTAAGTTCTGCATCTAAATCAAAATGCCCAGCCGTTTCGATGCTATATTGTGTAATACTTTTATAAGGAATAGAATGGTATTCTGTTTTTTTGCCGGTTACTCCTTGTTTATCTACTAAAATAAGTCGACGATTTGTAAATACGATTAGATCACGAATTAATTTATAAGCATGCTCTACTTTTTCATCGTCTAGCATAATCTTCTCTAAATCACGTTCTACACTTTCAGAACTCGTATTTGATGCATTTCCTAAAATACCGCTAAATAAACCCATATTAAATTCCTCCTTTAATATATGTGGAATGAATTACTTATATTGTAACATGTTACTCACAAAGATATTATGACATTACTTTAGTAGTTTCTGGTTATTGTTGTAATTAGTTTATATAACCTCATCTTAAAATCTTGTGCTAATATGAAATTAAGAAAAAAGAAGCAGAGGGATATAACATGAAGAATATCGGTTTAGTATTAGAGGGCGGAGGAATGAAAGGTTTATATACTGCAGGTGTACTCGAATATTTCATGGAAAAGAACTTATTCTTTCCGTATGTAGTCGGCGTATCAGCTGGAGCCTGTATGGGGGCAACCTATTTGTCACGTCAAAAAGGGAGAAATAAGAAAGTAAATACAGAACTAGTATCAGATTACAGGTATATATCTTATCGAAATTTAATTCGAAAACGTGAATTATTTGGGATGGACTTTTTATTTGATGAAGTACCTAATAAAATTGTCCCGTTTGATTTTCAAACTTTCTTAAACTGTAATGAACAATTTGTTATAGGGACGACTGATTGCGAATCAGGACGAGCTGTTTATTATAATAAAATAGAACATGGAAATGATATTTTAAAAATCATCCGTGCATCTAGCTCAGTTCCGTTTATAGCACCTGCTGTAGAATACGATAATCGTAAGTTGTTAGATGGAGGAATTATAGATCCTATTCCAGTTCTAAAAGCTCAAACTGATGGTTATGAAAAGAATGTAGTTATCATGACAAAACCAGAAGGATACGAAAAGCAGCGGAATAAATTTTCTAGACTGGCTAAAATTTTATATAGAAAATATCCGAATATCGCAGAATCTTTAGTAGAACATTATCGTTTTTATAATGAGACGATATCTTATATGAATCAAATAGAACAAAAAGACAACTTTTATGTCATTCAGCCTAGCGTACAGCTTCCAATAAGCGGAATAGAAAGAAATAAAGAGAAACTTGTTAATTTATATAACCTTGGCTATATAGATGCTCAATATCATTATGAAAACTTATTAAATTGGATAGAGAAATAAAGGAGGAGAAATTTGAAGTTAGGAAAAAGGGTTATTTTTAATGAATTGCAGAAAATGCCTAGTCCGCTGTACAAACCGTTTCCTTATCGCGCTACAGCAAAATTGCAGCGAAACTTAGAAAGTAGATTTACCGAAGATAATTGTATAAACGCTGATTTTAATCATCATTGGATGCATACAGCAGCTACTTTAAATTCTGTACTAAATGGAAACGAACAGAACATTACGTTTCAACAAATAAAGTGGTTAAGAAAATCGTTTTTTGAGTGGTTTCCGCAATATCGTTTTCTAGAAACAGAAATTGTGAATTATCCCATTTTGTATAGAGATTTCATAAGTTATGAGAAGACCAGGAAGCTATTACTTTATTACCTTACTGAATAAAAGCGAAAACGTACAGGTTACATTACTTGTACGTTTTTTTGTTCATAAAACATTCAATATTAACAACTAGTTTATATAGGAATTCTAATGAGAAGAAAGAAGTACATATAATAGAATGATGCAGGGGAGGAGAGAGGAATAGCTGTTTTACTTTAAGTTATTGTCCAACTCGAATACAGTTAGTTATTTATGTTAAAATATTTCGAGTGAAATCAAGCTTTTAAGGATTTCATTAAACATTAAACAAAACAAGTTAGCAACATAGAAGGGATAACATTAACATGAAAAACGTATCAAATATAGATAAAGTAGAATCAATAAAATCTTTACAGTCAACAATTAGTAAACTTGAAAATGCCTTATCACAGATGACTCAAAAAGGATCAAATACTACTTTAGTGAAAAAAAGACTCAAAGCAGCTAGTATCGGCTTAGCTATGTTAGAAAGTGTTTGGAAGCAAGAAACTCATCATTATACTCAGGAAGATTTAGCAGAAGCTCGTAATGTTCTAATTGGTTTGCTTCCATCAATTGAAAAGATTTACGTTAAGTCAAAGCTTGGGAGTCCTCAAAGAACGCTTTTAGAAAGAAGAATAAAATCGTTTGAACTTTCTATTCAAGCAATAGACAATTATTCTAGTAAATAACTTATTTAAAGAGTCTTATTACAAAAGTGTAGCAAGACTCTTATATCATTCTATCAAAATTAAATATCCTTACTGCCACATTGCAGCAAAGGCAAAACATCTTGATCTACCTCATAATTATTCTCAAACTTCACATCTTCAAGAACATTTCATTGTCTTTAATAAAAATCCATGCATTAAGTAATCTTCAATCGCAAAAACACTCAATTATTTAATTTACGAAAATGGAATACCGCCATGTATTGCTGTAGATCATGTTAATCAGCTAGAAGAACTAACTTTTGAAAACGATATTCCTCGGATTGAAAATCAAATTTCATCTATAAATTCTAATGCAACTCAACTTCACTTTTATATGGTAGCAGGACAACTTGAAAACAAACCTCTTTTAACGGCCAATAATCACTTGTATAGAGCTTTAAAAGATAAAGGGTACAAAAAACCACTTATGAAGAGTTTCAAGACGGTCATGATAGCGTGTGAGGGTGAAAAAAGTTATTTGATGGATTGAAAGCTTTGAAATAGATAAAAACCACACTATAAAATAAAAAGGAGAGAAAATCTATGAATCAGGAAGAACTCGATAAAAAATTAAAGAAACAAGAGATTTTAGTAAAAGATGAAAAAGTTTGGTCGTATACGTATGAGGATCATATTAGTTCTATCGTTAAACAAGCAGAACAGAAAGGAGCTTTTGATAATTTACCTGGTAAAGGTAAACCTCTTAATCTCGATAAAGATCTTTCTTACAATCCTGAAAAGCAACTTTATAGAACTTTAGCAAATAATCATATTTTGCCTAGGTGGATTGAGCTTTCAAAAGAAATTGAAGATTTAAAAGAAAGACTAAAAGAAAATACAAATACGGCAGAAGCAGCGGAATTAATTCGAACTATCAATAAAAAGGTTTTAGAGCATAATTTACTTTGTCCGACAAGCGCGCAAAAAATGAGGGTGAAAATGGATTTTTAACGATTTTCAATTAAGCTATCGCTTACTATATAATTAAGTTAGGCATTTTCAATTCGTTACTAAAGGGAGGCAAATGTAGTGAAGAATACGTATCAACTTCAAATTCCGAAAGAACTAGAACAGTATCGTAGTATTTTAGAAGAAAGTGTGAAACCGTATGTTAAAGTGTCTGGAACATTAGCAGAGACAACGCTTTTTGAAAGTAAGTTTGGTGGTTATCCGTATTTACCTATAGATCAAGAGCATCCTAAAGACTCAAATGGACAACCTATGATGCTACTTGCGCAGTTAAACTTTGAAGAAATGCCGCATGTTGAATATATGCCTCAAAAGGGATTGTTACAGTTTTTCGTAAGTCCTGAAGAAGATCTTTTTGGAGCAGATTTTGATCATCCCACAAGCCAAAAAGACTTTCGAATTGTTTATCATTCTACAATCACAGCGGATTTAACTAAGGTGATTACTGATTTTAGTTATTTAAACACTTTACATTTAGAGAATTTTATCATACCCGAAGCAGCAAAACTAAAGTTTGAGTTGGCATATCAACCAGTAACACCAAGAGATTATCGATTTGAAATGATTTTTAGTGATAACATTGATTGGGAAGAGATTGTTGATGAAGAAAATAATATAGAATTAGGCGAACTGTATGATGATTTATGTAAAGATCAAGGACATAAAATTGGTGGATATCCATTTTTCACACAGACAGATCCCAGAGAATGGGAAGAAAAATACCAGCAACATGACATATTATTGCTGCAAATCGATACAGACGATTCATTAAATATTATGTGGGGCGATTCTGGGGTTGCTAATTTCTTTATACGTAAGGAAGAGCTGTTAAATCTAGATTTTTCCAATGTCATTTACAATTGGGATTGTTACTAGAAGATATAAATAAATTAATAGCAAACAAAAAATCTTCCTGAAGGTGAGGAGGATTTTTTATGTTAAAAATAAGCGTTATGTTAACTAGAATAAAAAACAATGAGTGTAATGAAAGTCAAGCCTAAATAACAGAAATAACAACAAATAATGTAAAGTTGTAAAACGTGTGCAAATAGCAATAAGTTCATTAAGTAAAACATAAAATAAAATTACTAATTTATATTTTGTATAGAAATAATTTTTCTGTATAAAAATTTCTTGCCGATCAAAAATGATTTGGATTCGTTAAATCTTAAGCGATTATTGAGTAAGATTTGCTGTGATGAATTTATAACAAATAAAAACGATAAAAACCGAAGAAATTTGTTTAGATAAGATTTCATATGAATCTCACTAAAAATCTCCGTTTCGTCTCATTAAGTATAGTTTACTTGGTTTTTGATACCTGTAATCGCTTTGTCTCTATAACTACCTATAATATATATTATGTTAACTAACTTTAAATAATAAACTTGTTATAAATAAGTCAGTTTTGTGATTAGCCTCCCCTTGTTCTTTTTAATCATTCTGTGTGATGGATTGTTTAGTTGTTTGTTTTATAAGTTGTTGATGAAAATGTCTCCAGATATAAATTATATTTAAGACAATAAAAAATGCAATTCGTTTTAACTGAACGCATTAAACGAATTGCATTGATATGATTACGGATAAGTTCTTAAAATTAGTTTGCTATAGCAATTGCTTCAATTTCAATTAATAAGTTATCGTTAATTAACTTTCTAACTTCGACAGCTGAACTTGCTGGTGGATTCTTAGTGTCAACGTATTGATCTCGTATATCTCTAACAATGGCCATTTGAGAAATATCTGTTAGGAAAAATGTTAATTTTACTACATCATTAAATCTTAATTCCGAAGTTTCTAATGCACTTTTAATATTTTCGAAAACTTGTCGCGTTTGTGTAGCTAAATCACCAATGCCAACTATTTGACCATCAGTGTTAATCGCTACTTGTCCAGATATGTAAATTGTTCGTTTAGCGTTACTAACTTCCACTACATGTGAATATCCAAAAGTTGGTGGCATCGTTTCTGGATTGATAAATTTCTTTTGCAAGGTGTCTCTCTCCTTTTTTATCAAGAAAATTGTAAAATCTATGTATTTACTATATTCAATCAATAAAATTAAGAATCCTTTATGATTTAAAAATAAAAAACCTTAGAATAGCTATCTCCATACCTATTCTAAGGTTTTTTAGGATTTTATATTTAGTTATCGCTAGTGGACATTGTTAAATTAATCTTTTCATAATCTCTTTTAAATTGATTATCATTTTTTAGCCAACGTTTGAAAGCCGATTCGCTTATTTCTAAATTTGAACAAGTTGTAGCATTACATTTATTTTTCATATATTCTTCAAGGGAATTTTGTTTTCTTTGTTTAACGGCAGTTTGAGTTTGTTTTAATTTTCGATCTTGTAATTGATCTAAACTCAGACTTTCTTTCTGAAACACTTCATATTTTCTATGCAAATAAATATCTTTGTCTTTATAAATCCAATTTGAAAATAGTTGTATTGATTTTCTTCCAGATAAAATAACGCGATAATGTTTGTTTTGATTTAGTAAATCGGCTCGTAAATTGCGATTTTGAAGAATTTGATGTAAAGAATTCATAAAGTTATATGATCCACCTACGAAATTAACTGTATAAGTTTCATACTTGACGTAACCATCCCCATCAAGTTAAATGATTTACATGGCATAATTCCGTGTATGTTCATAAGGTCGTCTTTTATTGTTTTGCTATTAATATTTAGCATGTATACGCTTGTTTTTTTGTTTTGATAAAGTGGCTGGTTTGTTTTTAGTTCTTTTTTTATATTTTCTAAAATATAACTTTCTTTTTGAGATATACTGACACATTGATTTTCTTTCTGTATAACACCATCTGCTGCTATAAACCCTAAAATATAAGCCATATTGTTTGACCACGTTTTAAAGTAATCTTCTGTTATGTCATACTTTCTCTTCCAACTCCCTATAGCGCGCCTTGGTACGTTATTGTCTGATAAAACCATACGAATATACCTTGCAGACACATTAGCAAGCACAGCGATTTCTGAGGTGCTCTTCCCTTCAGTATACAAATGCATGATTTCAGATTTTGATAGTTTACATTTTGATTTCTTTTTTCGCTCTATGTGCACTTACATCCTCTCCTTCCTTTCTTTTATTAGAGACATATTTTCTTCTATAACATACAACGAAACATATGTTCTTTGTTGCGTATAAGAAGGAATTTACTAAATAAAAACAATTTACATGTACTTAATATTTGTCTTAGCTGCTGCTGTGCGATTTGTACTTTATAGATACAAATAATGAATTTGACGGATTTATGAAATACAAGGCATTTTAGATGAAAGGTAAAATAATATAGTTTAAACTACAAATAGCTACAATAACAACATACGTAAATTGTTAATCGTAAAAAGGAGAACGAATGAATAAGAAATATACAAATCAAATTCATACTGATATGAGTTTTAAACCGAAAGATATTATAAGTTTAATGACGGATTACTTTAAAATAAAATCAAAGCTGCGTCCTATAAAGGGTTTGCCTATCGTTTTATCAAATAAAGATAATGAACCGTTAGAGAGTGTTACATGGTTTGGCCATTCTGCTTCTCTTTTGAAAATAGAAGGTAAAAAACTGTTATTAGACCCTATGTTTGGAGATGCCTCTTCCCCATTTCCTTTGTTTAATAGTAAACGCTATAGTGGTGTTTTTTCTTTAGAACGTGATGACCTTCAAGAAATTGATGCGATTATCATTTCTCATAATCACTATGATCATTTGAATTACAAAAGTATTATGCAGTTAAAAGATCGAGCAAAGCACTTTTATGTTCCAACTGGAGTTGCACAATATCTTATTAAATGGGGTGTTTCGCCTAGTAAAATTAGTGAGCATAATTGGTGGGACGAAATTACGTTTGATAATATTAAGTTAGTATGTGCGCCTGCAAGGCATTTCTCTGGACGAAGTATGACAGATAGAGATTGTTCATTATGGTGTTCATGGCTTATCCTTGGTCAAGAGACTAAAATTTTCTTTAGTGGCGATAGCGGTTATGCCCCTCACTTTAAGGAAATTGGTGATAAATATGGTCCATTCGATCTTACATTGATGGAATGCGGACAATATGATCCGAGGTGGTCTGCGATTCATATGTTGCCTGAAGAAACTGTACAAGCTCATATTGATGTACAAGGAGAATTACTTCTTCCGATTCATTGGGGTGCTTTTACATTAGCATTACACGAATGGAGTGATCCGATAGAGCGTGTTACGAAAGAAGCTAACCGTTTAGAAGTTAAAATTACAACGCCTCAAATTGGCGAATCTATTACGTTAAAATCTACAAACTATCCTTCAACAGCTTGGTGGAGAGAAATTTAATTATAAATAGAAAAAGAGCGAACTCTCTTATAAGGAATTCGCTCTTTTTCTGTATTTAAACTTATTTCACTATATTTGATTTCCCGCTATCTAAAATTCTATTTGCTGGTACACTGGACATTTCAATCACTGTATTCATACTTTTATCAGTTAGTTCAATGAGTTCGTTTTCGTGATTGATTTTCTGTAAATCCCACACCATTCCATGGAACTCGTTATGCTGTCCACTTACCTTTACAATACTTTTCGTTTTATTTGTAGGTTGTATTTGAAGGTTTGTAAATAGGTTACCACTAATTTCATTTGGCGTTTTTACATTACTATCCATAAAAATCATATTTACACAATCTTCGAGAGAGAAGTTCATAAAACGGTTGGCATTTATCCATGCATGTCCAGATTGTGGTTTCTTTGCTACTAATTTCACCCCAGTTTCCATGCCTACAACTTTTATATTTTCAAAATTAATAAATGAAATTTCATTTTCCTTCCCACCAGAATACAAAGAAATGCCGGTACCTTTATTCGTTTCTGTCCAATTGATAATATTTATATCTTTTATTTGTGTTTTGTGCCAAGTGTTATAATACTTATTTTTTCCGTCTAAATATATAACTTCAGAATTAAATTTAGGATCATCTATAGCTATATAAGCTCCTTCAATAGAAGCGTTTTTTTCTAATTCTAGAACTCTAAAATTACCTTCAACAACAAATTGTGTTCCATAACCAAATAATAACTTTACACCCTGTTTCACTACGATTGGTGACGTAATTTTATACTTCTTATCATCAAGCAATACTGTTTTAATTTTACTAGATTCTGCTTTATTAATAGCAGATTGTATTTTGTTTGAATCATTTTTACCTTTAAAGTCTTCTACATACACCTTATCATTTTTAGCTAAACCTTCTTTTTTGTTGTATTGATAAAAAGCAATAGTAATTAAAACGATACCTATGAGTAAAATAATTATTTTCTTCATCACACTCATCCTCATATAAATTTTCTCCTTAGCTACTCTTCGAATAATCTATGGCTTTTATATTTAGGTGATAATTATTTTGCTGTGTATGATAGATTACGATTCTTACTTTTTATAATGGAATTATATTATCTATAGAGTTGTCCTGCTTAGCTAATTCTTTATTCCTATAATCTATTAATTTATGATTAGATAAAATAAAATTATGCTCTAATATTAATTCATTGTGGAGCACTTCAACTAAAAATTTAGGTATCATCTCTCCTACACCGTAATTATAGTCACTAAGAATCCAAGAAACCTCTTTCCAATCTAAAATTCCTTCTGAGACTTTTTTTGGAGTGTGATATGTAAATTCATGAAGTAACTCTACTAGATAAACATAAATACCGCCAGAATATGAAGAATCCTCCCATTTAATAATGCCTTTAAATTGAATTTGGTCATACGTAACTTTTATATTAGTCTCTTCCTTTATTTCACGAATCGCATTTTCTAAAGGTGTTTCTCCCTTTTCTATCTTTCCTCCTACCCCATTCCATAATCCTTTTACCGGATCATATTCTCTATTTAACATAAGTATCTCTTCATTTCTTTTTATAAAACATAAAGTGTGCTTGTACATAATGTGATTCCTTCCTCCGTTTTTAATAAGCTCTTACTGGAGATATAAGATGGATTGCTGCAGATTGCTCTCCTGCTTCAATCAATATCGGTCTCATAGAACCGCCAAAGCTTAAAGTAATCATTTCTTCTTTTATTGCTCTTAAAGCATCAACCATAAAACGCCCATCGAAAGATATATTTAATTGTTTTTCACCTTGAATCGCATCTATTTGTTGCGTTTCGGATATTTGCCCAATTTGAGAAGCGTTTGAAGAAATTTTAATTGTAGATTCGTTTATGATTTCTAAGTTAACATTGTTATTGGCCCATTCACTTGCTAATAAACTTGATCGATCTACACCTTGTAATATCTTTTTTCTATCTATGTTAATAATCGTTTTAAAGTCATTTGGAATAAGGTTAGAAATATTAGGATATTTCCCTTCAATTAGTCTTGAATATAATGTAGTTGTTCCAAGCGTAAATATAATATGACTCTCTGAAAGGTAAATATATACGAATTCCGAATTGCTGTTCATTAATTTTAGAAGTTCACTAATGGTTGCGCTTGGTACGATACAATTTGCTTTTACATCTGAGGAAAGTCGCGTTTCACGTATCGCTAGTCTATGTGAGTCAGTTGCAGCACAAATAAACTTATTATTAGATAACTCTATATGCACCCCAGTAAGAACAGGTCTAGATTCATTTTTCGCTACCGCAAAGACTGTTTGTTTAAATACTTCAATCAATTGCTCTGTCTCTACCTTGATTTCTGCATGATTGTCTATAAGCGGTACATTCGGAAACTCATCTGCAGGAAATCCATTTAAACTTAATGTGATTTCTTCTGATTGTATCTTAATAATTTGCTCATTCTTACTTTTTATTGCTATATCACTTGGCATTTTCTTTATTATTTCAATGAAATACTTTGCAGGTACAACAATAGTTCCTGCCTTTAAAATAGTTGCAATTTTTTCGTCTTCAATTGAAACAGGAATGAATTTTTCAATAAAAATATTCGAGTTACTTGCAATTAAAGTAATTCCAGATTGATCTGCAGTTATTTTTATACCAGATAATATAGGAATTAAAGATTTTGTTGATATCGCTTTGTTAACTTCTGAAAGTGCTTGAGTAAATTGTTTGTGATTAACGATGAACTCCATGTTTTCCCCGCCTTACATGAGATAATATTTTTATGAAGATTGATGAACGATTGTTCCGTTAAAAAAATAAGGTACTGTTTCTTTCTTTTGTAATAAATCTAGTAAATGTTCTGGTATGCGTAAATACGGTGCTGCTATATGTAATTCCATCCAAGTAATCTCTTCGATTTCTTTTGGTCTTGATATATATGTCTCCCCGCCGATTATTTCGCCTAGAAAATTAAAGAAAATTGCATGATGATCTCTTTCCTCGAAAAAGGCTTCGCTGATAGAACAAATCCCTTTTACGTTTATATGTAACCCTGTTTCTTCTTTTACTTCTCGAATTACTGCTTCTTCCAATGTTTCTCCTAATTTAACTGCGCCACCTGGTAATGTATAATAAAAACCATTTTCTCCTTTGTTTTTTACCATTAAGATCTTTTCGTTTGTTTTATCGTACAAAATCGCGTATGTAACATTAACTTTTTTCATATGTACCTCCTCTATTTTTAATAAAAGGAATTTTCTGTCTTCTATCCATTCTACCATTAACTCCTTTTAATATATATAAGTTAGTTAAGTCTTGCCTTTACCGCTATTGGTGGAGTTAATAAGAATGGGCCACTGATATATAAAGAAAGAACGTATCTTAGGAAGATTATCCAAAGAACGTTCTTGAAGTTTTAGCATGAAAATTGATTAAATTAAAACTAAAATTAATAATAACCTCGCCTTGATTACATTTGTATTCCAAATACTAATGTTAACAAATTCTATATACTTTTTAGCCGTTTTTCTAAATAATAATGATTATGTCCTTTCGGATGATCTTCACTTACTCCAATTACTTTATATCCATGTTTCTTATAAAAATCAGGAGCTTGGAAACTAAAGGTATCTAAATTAATTAACCTACACCCTTTTTCAATTGCAAATTCTTCAATAAGCTTTATTAACTTGTTTCCGTAACCTTCATGCCTATATTCTTCAGAAACCCATAGAAAGTCAACGTGTACATGGTGCCAAAAAATTATTGCTGTTACCCCACCTACGATTTCTTCTTTTTCATTTCTTACTATGAAACTAACCTTTTCTGAAGGTGTTTTTTCTTCATCTGCGAGATATTTTTGATTATATTCAATTACTTTCTCTCTTATGTAATCACTATCTTCTTGTACCCACTGCTGTACTATTTTCATTTTAAGTGTCACGCTCCTTTTTACTTATCTATTCAATTTTATAATGATATTGTCCTGTCTTTAATGAGTTAGTAAAGAAGCAAAGTTAATGGAATAAAAAAGAGCCCTAACATGAGGACTCTTTTTAAAATTAAGCAACTTTCCGATGTAAATGTTTTAGTTCCTTTTTCTTTTCTGCAGTTGGTGGACGGATTAATATTGAAATAATGAAGGAAATAACACTTAAAACACCGATTATAATGAAAGTTGGTTGAAATCCCCCGAGTATCGCTCCAATAAATGATCCTGCAAGCGCACCAAATCCGAAACCTTGGTAGACAATGCCGTAATTTGTACTATGGTTTTTTAATCCAAAGAAATCTCCGACAATAGCTGGGAATATAGTTATATTACCACCGAAGCAAAAGGCGACACTTGCTACACAAGCAAAATAGATTCCGTAATTTAGCGGAATAAAACTTAAAGTAAAGACTGACAATCCTATAATAATAAACGTTGCAGAGACAATTTTCATTCGGCCGATTTTATCTGATAGCGTCCCAAGAATAATTCTACCTACTGTATTAAAGATTGCAATCATAGCAACGGCGTTTGCAGCGGTTGCTGCGCTAAGTCCAACGAGTTGTACGCCGATATCTTTTACCATACTTATTAAATACAAACCACCCATACACGAGGTGAATAACATAAAAAATAGGAGATATACTTGTTTCGTTCGCATCATTTCACGCGGAGTATAGTCATTGTGTAATGTTTCAGTTACAGCATTACTTACAATTGCCTCACGTAAGAAGAACGATCCGATTAACACTAAAAGTAACACGATAATACCCCAATATAAGAATGCTTGTGATACACCAAGGTTATCGATAAGATTTCCGTTTATATATCTAAAGATTAAGCTGCCCATTCCATACGCTGATACAGATATACCTGAAATAAGCCCTTTCCGATTTGGAAACCATTTAATTAAATTAGATAGTGATGTAATATAAGCTGTTCCATCCGCATAACCAACAACGACACCAGCTAATAAATATAATAGTGGTAAAGAAGAAACTTGTGAACTAAGTATTAAGCCGAGTCCTAAAACAATTCCTGCAGTAGCAATAAGTTTTCGAAGTCCTAATTTTTTCTGCAACTTTGCTGCAAATAAAGTTGAGAATGATAAAGAAAAACTTGTTATGGAGAAAGTTATCGCTACTGAATTAAGATTCCATCCAAACTTACTTACAAGGGGTTGATTAAATAAACTCCATGTATAAATTGTTCCAAGGCCAATTTGAACAATGATTGTACCTAGAACAATTAGTAACGGATTTATAGAACTTTGTTTCATACTAACTTGTCCCCTTCTTTTATCTTGACATGAATTTTCACAGTTAGTATATCCATCATAAATTACAAGATACTGTACGGAAAATGGTAATTAAGTTCATATACACAAAAAGACACTTCATAAAGAAGTGCCTTTTGCAGGTTATATCAGATATTTCTAAAGAAAGCTTTGTTAAGATAAGACATTTTCAAATGCTTATGTATATATGTTATCAAATAATTTCTTAAATGTTATGAGACTTAAGACGTATTTTTCATTCATCATATAGTCGGATGAAAAATTAATATTCGATTTCACCAAAATCTTTCGGCTGCGGTACAGTTTGCATATTAGCTGCATCTTTAGGATCGCTATAAATTGCATTTTGCTCTGTATTTACATCTTTTATATTTTGCTTTTTATTTTTGTTCACTTTATCTTTCACTTTCAATCACTCCTTTTTGTTATAGGAGTAATTATGCCCTAATACGGTTACTAAATGTATCAGCGACTAAATTACTAAATTCACGTAAATAATATAAGTAATTATCACCGCCGTAGTTATATCTTTTATTATACATTTTTGCAACAACTACATTATATTCAGGTATTACTAAAATAGTCGGTCCAGTAATCCCTAATATTTGATACGACCCTTTTGGAATACGTTCACCAAGTTCGCTTAATTGTGCAGGCTCATTTTGGATGAACCAAAACACCCCATTTTGTGGTAGCTCTTTGTTTATAAATGTTGGACTCTGCAAACTCGTAGCAATTTTTATAACTTCTTTTGGAATGATTTGTTTATCATGTATCATGCCTTGATTTAGATGAAGATTGCCCCACTGCGCAAATTCTCTAGCTGAGACAAATAGATTTTTTTCAGTACCATCATTTACTGTACCAATTCCACTTATCGGGTCTTCATTTGGATTATTAATAATTTCAACCAAATTTTCATCTTGCTGTATTCTCCATCCTGTTTCTTGAAATTTAGCAGGTTTAAAAACACGCTCTTTTAACAATTCAGGAAAACTTTTGTTATATAGCTGATAAATAAGAAGTGTCATCATTCTTACATTAATATCTCTATACGCCCATGATTGTCCCGGTTCAAATTCACGAAAAATTGTCCCGTCATTCGTTTCTTCTAATCCGTGCGAATGTGTTACTAAATGTCTTATCGTCGTTTTACCAAGCAATACAGGATCAAAGTCTTTAAAATATTTTATCGCTTCATCATCAATAGAGTTTATTTTCCCCTCATAAAGCGCATACGCTATTATTAATCCTAAATAACTTTTTCTAGCAGAAGCAACGTTAAATTGTGAAGGTGCTGTTACTTTCTTGCTTGTAGATGTATTTGAGTGATAACCACTATAATGCTCTAGCACGATTTTATTATCTTTTATAATACAAAGTGCTGCAGCAGAACTTTGATTTTTTTCTTTTATATTTTCTACCCAAGAAATCAACTTTTCGTATGTATACAAATAAATCCCCCTTAACACTAATACAAAATTACAGCATGAAAGAAAAGTATAAACAGTATTTACACCTTTCTTTCATATAAAATATTAATGATGTACTATATTTAAATAATCCACCAGTTCCAGCAATTAAAGCAACCAAAACAACCAGCGCAACCTACGCAACGTCCACCACAGCCACCACAGCCACCACATCTACCGCCGCCACAACCGCCACAGCGTCCACCACAACCTCCGCAACGACGTGCATCGTCTTGAATGTAGTAGTATGGATATTGACTTTGTTGTTGATCCCAATACACAACATTACCAGTTTGATAATCATTAAGATTTAATGTTTGTAGTTCATGTTGAAACTGATTCATTAAGAACCCCTCCATTTATAAATATAAATTCCGCCCAAATATTAAAGTTAATAAATTCTTGTGAACAAAGTAGAAACAAGACTATAGACTAAATGCGTACATCAACAAAATATGAACTTACACTAGGTGATGTACCTTGTTTTTCAGCCTATTTTCTTTATATTCATTCGATGGACGTATTTACTATAAATAAAGTGATTTAAAAATTACTAATCCAACAATTTAGTAGTTCATCACTTAACTTTCTTTCTAGTAATTCCTTCACTAAAGGCATTGGCATGATTTCATAATGATTTAAGGCTTCTTTATTACAATCTATCCATTGAAATGCTAAATGAGACTCGCTAGATTTCGGTGGTAAGTCCGTATGTAAATCTTGTGACTCTACTTCAAAAATGTGGTTAATTTCATGATGAAGCACTTCTTTATCTTGCCATTGATTTTCTATGACTCCTAAAAATTGTTGTATACTACAGTTTACTCCAAGTTCTTCTCTTAACTCTCTTATTAATGCATTCTCTGCTGATTCTCCAATTTCAACATGGCCACCAGGTAAAAAATAATGATGGCCAATATATTCAGCAACTAATAATTTTTCATCTTTTATCATGACTGCTCGTACAATATGATGAAATTTACTTTTCAATTGATATTCCTCCTAGTTATTCAATGTATAGTTGCTCAAAATAGTCATTTAGTATTGGTATAATATAAATCATAGGTGTTTCATACGGATGAATATCATTAATAACTTCAAGAGCATCTTTTACAAGTTCTCGTTTACACTTTATTTCAACTTTACATTCTTGCCCTTCGCATATTCGACCAATTTCTCCATTAAAAGGAGATGCCTCGTCTAACGGTCTCCAATATCCTTTCACTGAACTATAGGAAAGACAATGGTCATATTCGCCCGTTTTACATGCTCCAATTTTATTTAATTCATCCCTTAATGTTTCAATATATTCTTCAGGAATGAACACTTCAATTTTCACTTCAGTAAATTGCATATTTCATTTCACGCCTTTACTTCCTAATAGTTAAACAAATAAACGATATACTTGCTCGCCATCATACTCCTGTTCTAATGATTTGAAACTGTATCGTTCATATAGTTTCTTTGCAGAGATATTATCTTTATGTACGGTTAATCTAATTTCTTTACACGATTTAAAAGTATTTTTTATTATATTAATACTTTCTTGTAATGCTGCTTTTCCATATCCATTACCTTGCTGCTTTTGATCAATAATAAATCCGTTAATCCAATACATATCTGATGTCTTTCTTACAACTGCATGCATTACAAAACCAACCATAAGGTCACCAACGTATATAGCGAATGGTATGTACTCTACATTGTCACCATCTGGTTTTATATATACTTTAGCAAGCGAAACTGCTACGGATGGAACAAATTTCAACTGATTTTCTTTAACTTGTAGCTTTAATGCTTCTTCCCAATTTTCTCTCGTAACAACCTTTAACTGGACATTCAATATTGTAAGCTCCTTTATCTAGAGGGATGTATTTTTATATTCAACGCATTGAAATAATTCCCTTTTTCGACAACAACTTATAACATGATTTTTATAAAATCTTGAATGAATTTTTGTTCATCTATTTCTAATGCTATATGGGCCCCTTCAGGTATAGAGCTAGGGCGGAAATCAGCAAATGTTTGTCCTTTCGTATCTCCGTATGTATCTACATTTACTGTACGATGCACAAATTCAAAAAAACTTGGATTTACTAATCCACTTATTGCAACCACATCATGTAGCAAAGGTCCTTCGATAGATGGATTAAGTTTTTGGTATGCAGATAAATAGTAGTCATACATTGGTTTCATTATCATATGAAATGGATTCTTTGTATTAGCTTGAATATAGCTAAATACATTTGGTGTTAACACAGCTTTGTTTGTTACATTTAAAGGGAATATTAATAAATTCTTTGCTTGATGGAAAACAATTTTACTTGCTATAGGATCTCCATACACATTTGCCTCTGCTAACGGCGTAACGTTTCCTACTTCTAAAAAAACACCACCCATGAAATATATTGCTTTTACATCTAGCATTAAATCATTCCATAAATTAAAAGCAATTGCTAACGAGGTAGATCTTCCTACATCAACAATCGTTAAATCTTTTCCGTACTTTACAAGAATCGCAGCGATACTACCAAAATTGTATATTGGAATAGATAATACGCTTTCTGGAACATGGATGGGCCCTAATCCTTCTGCTCCGTGAATTTCAGGGTAGTACGTAGTAATTTCTTCTGTAAGTGGTTTTGTTGCACCACTAATGACAGGAATGTCTTGTCTATTTGCTAACTGTAAAATATACGCTGCATTATGTGCAGCATGTATATGCTCAACATTTCCGTATCCAGTTACAATACCTACAATTTCAATTTCGGGATGCAGTAAACCATACATAATGGCAAATGAGTCATCAATACCTGGGTCTCCGAAAAATAATACTTTTTCCAAGAAATACTCTCCCCTCATAAAAACATAGAGTCATCAATAACTATGTATATGAAAAAAGCAAGTATATCTATGCGAATTTTAGAATGGATAATGTTTTACAAAATATTAAAAAGGAACTAGCGTATGCTAATTCCTTTCTTAAGTAACCATTCTCAAATTTAATTAATTATCGTATCCTTCATAAATTGCATCATTTATTTGATTTTGTATTTTTTTATCATCAGGTACAGGTTTCCACCAATTTCCTGTAATAAATAACATAGTTAATAAATTATAACTATCACTAAAATAGCTTTCTCTCTTATTCTTCATCCAATCCCAACCGCTATTTACCCACTTTTGATTATTGCTACTCGTTATACTTGCAGCAATAAACGGTGAAACAAATACAGCAGTTGAATAACTACCAATATTAGATCCATTTAATTGATAACCATCCACAATTTTAGAAGGATTTCCATTCGTTTTATTTTGAATCCATGAAGAGACTTTATCAGAAATGACTTTACTTCTTTTCTCGCCGTACATCGCATAGTCCATTACAATTCTCAATGGTACCCGACTAGCATTGTAATAATATGCATTTGTATATTCTGACTCCTCTAAGAAGTCTTTAGGTGCGGGTTGTGGTGGGTTTTTTACAACGAAATCTGAAATAAGTCCTGTATTTGGAGAGTACTTATTACTAAATTGCGTATAAACATCGTACAAATTATTAATAACAGTAAGCCAAGTTTTATCACCTGTAAATTCATAAAATGCTCTAAGGTGTGACATCATCCAATCAGATGGCCTCGTATCAAGTGAATTTTTAGAATCCCAATCTCCTAAATTTAGTCGGCTATTATTTGTAACATTACTAGCTTTAATACCTTTTGTAATCATGTCTTGTGCTTCTTTTAAATAATTAACTGTTCCATTTGATCCCCACTGCTTATGAGCAAGAAGAAGAGAATACGCAATATCTAAATCCCCATCAGTAGCAGAATCAAAATGACCTTGTGCTTTTTTACTATCTGCGACAACCCATCCCATTAAATTAGGATTTTGAGAGCTTTTAAAAGTTCTTGCTGTTTTAAATAAACCATCATAGATTTTTTGGGCATTCGAATCGTAACCAGCCATTAATACTGTAATTATCATCCCATACCCTTGACCTTCTGAAGTTCCAAGTGGCTTAAACCCATCCGCATCACCCGTAATCTCTCCTTTTACGTAATAACCACCAGGTAAAGAAGATAAATCATTTTTCAAATATTTCTTTTTCCAATTATCGTAGTAACTTCTTACAGAAGCATTTAAACTTTCCTGTGTAACATGAGTAGGTTTTATAACACCTGCATAATTAACTTGCTGGGGAAATGGTTTCATTTCCTTTGCAGCAGCTACTTGTTGATTAACTACGGGAATAGAATTTTGTACTGAATTGTCCGTTACATTTGCTGCGAAACTAAAACTAGAAAAACTAGCTAGACCGATTCCTATAATAGAAATACATGTGAAAATATTTCTTTTTCCATTCATTATGTTGTCATCTCCTTTTAAAATGCTTACTACATAAAATGTAACATACAATATTTAACTGAAATACAAAATATTATATTTATCAACATAAGAAAGAAACTATATGAAAAAGTATCATAAAATTATTATTGAATTACGTTATACGGATTGATTATTTGCTAAATTCCTATGTTTTTCTTTTCTTAATACTGGTATATGAGCAATCACAATACCAAGTATAGTAATCCCTCCGCCAATTATCGAAACTAAAGTTGGCACTTCTCCTAACCATAACCAAGCAATAAAACATGCAGTTACTGGGGTTAAATATAGAGAGCTTGTTGCCTCAGCAGCACCAGCATGAGATATGATATAGGCCAATGCGATATATGGGAGTACTGTTGGAAATAAGCCTAAATATAAAACACTCACATTCACTTCAAGAGGAGCTGCTAGTATTTCTTGATACATTCCCGGTAAGAAAATAAGCATACATACAGTACTAGATAAAATTGTATATATGGTAAATGGTAAGAAGCCGTACTTTTTTAAGTAAGAAGTTTGAAAAACAAAATATAGGCTTTCTGAAATCGCTGCTAATAATATAAATAATCCCCCACTATTCAATTGAATAGCATCTCCTTGACTAAATGATATGAGAGCAATTCCTATAAAACTAATTACACCACCGATCCAACCATTTAATTTCATTTTTTCGTTTAAAAATATAGAAGCAAGAATTGCCGTTACTATAGGTGTGACCGAAACAATTAAACTTGCAGAACCAGCATTTACTGTTTTTTCGCCGTAGTTTAATGCAATGTGATAAAAAGTGAATCCTAAAGCACCGAACATAAAAATTGCTGGGATATCCTTTAAATCCGGTAGCCGTAACTTGTAGATAAAAGAAAACAACAGAAGTATAAATGAAGCGATTAATAAGCGTAGTAAAGTAAGATGCTCAGGTGTATAAGATTCAAGCCCCATACGAATTGCCGGAAAAGCAGTTCCCCATATAAGAATCGTAAACGCGTGTGCATATATAATGCGTAAATCCCATTTTTTATTATGCATGTTTTCTCTCCCTTTCTAATAAACCAACCATTTTTAAATTACCAATTATTTCTTTTCATCATATTTAATAGTTGATACAATGTCTTCAACCAGTTATTTATCGTAAAAACCAACCACTTGGCATTTTTAAATTGAACGAGGGAGTTTTTTTATGACAACGAATAAAAAACTGCCTAAATATCGGCAGATAGTAGATTATATGAAAGAAAAAATCGAAAACGGAGAATGGCCGATCGGAAGTAAGATCCCTAGTCAAAGGCAGTTAGCAAAATTATTTCATGTAAATCGAAGTACTGTAATAACTGCGCTCGATGAACTTATGGCAGATGGCTTAATTCAAGGGAAAATCGGAGCAGGAACAGTTGTAACAAATAATACATGGTCATTATTAGCGACGAATCCCCCGCCTGATTGGAGTGAATATGTAAAAGCTGGTATTCATAAACCTAGCAAGTTAATGGTACGAGAAATAAATGAAGCAGAAGCAAATAAAACACTTATCCATCTTAGTAAAGGTGAACTTGCACCTCAAATTTTCCCGCTAAAAACGATGCAGTCCATTATGAAAAACGTAAGTGACGAATTAGATTATTTCGGATACGAAGAACAAAAAGGTTTTTTACCGTTACGTGAGGCAATAAGTAACTACGTAAAATCATTCGGAATACATGTATCACCGGGTTCTATATTAATCGTCTCTGGTGCATTACAAGCATTGCAATTAATATCAATTGGTCTTTTGCATAGAGAATCAACTGTTTTACTTGAACAACCTTCTTACTTATATTCACTTCATGTATTTCAATCAGCAAATATAAATTTATCTGGTATAGCTATGGATCATCACGGTATTTTACCTAACGAATTATTAAAACGCATTAAATACAGTCAAAAGAAAAACATTTTATATTCTATTCCTAGTTTTCAAAACCCAACTGGGATATTAATGTCTCAAGAACGAAGAAAAGAAATAATAAAGATATGTGAAAAGGAACAGTTACCTATTATTGAAGATGATATTTATCGTGAGTTATGGATTGATGAACCCCCTCCAGCTCCTTTAAAATCAATAGA
Organism: Bacillus sp. CH_48; assembly: GCF_038008465.1. Taxonomy (NCBI): domain Bacteria; kingdom Bacillati; phylum Bacillota; class Bacilli; order Caryophanales; family Bacillaceae; genus Bacillus; species Bacillus sp. CH_48. The sequence continues at coordinate 4,262,595 of NZ_JBBOZF010000001.1, forward strand.
TAAACATGGACATGTATTATATGTTGGTAGTCTATCTAAAACACTTAGCCCAGGACTTAGAATTGGATGGATTATTGGACCTGAACCAGTTATTGAAAGATTGTCAGATATAAAAATGCAAACAGACTATGGATCGAGTTCGTTATCCCAAAGAGTTGCTGCTGAATGGATAAAAAAAGGTTTTTATGAAGAACATGTTGCAAACGTAAGAATTCAACTAAAAGAACGAAGACAAATCATGATACGGGCTTTAAATAAGTATTGTGCAGATATTGCCACTTGGGATATTCCTAACGGCGGATTCTTTATATGGCTTAAGGTTGTACCTAGCATTCCGATGAAGAAATTATTTTCAGAGGCACTATCAAAGGGAATTCTTTTAAATCCAGGACGTATTTATGAAGAAGAATCAGAACCGTACATTCGTTTATCATATGGATATGCTTCTCCAGAACAAATGACTCACGGGGTTAAATTGCTGAGTGAATTAATCCGTAAGCTAATGGCATAATAAATACTCCTCTTTTTCTATAGAGGAGTTTTTATGTATCTTATTTACCACAACCGCATTTCCTGCCCCAACACAATAAGTCCTTCATAAGGATCTCCTTCAATGTTTAATACTTGAGCAAAAGCAGGTTCTGTTTTTATACCGTTCTCTTTCAAGCGAAGAATTTCTTCCCTTATATGTGGATGCTGCATTAATAGCATGTGCTCTACTATCATATGTCTATATGCATTTTGGTTACGCACTGGCTTAGGCTGAGCAAATAATTCAAATTCAAAACCTTCGAATTCAAAATTTACCTTTATCGATTCAGTACCTTTCATTTTTTTCTTTTTTATATTGAACCCTCTATAAGAACCATATAAAGACCTCATTTCCTGCTCAAAAACATCAAAGTTATGTACTTCCATTACTATATCTAAGTCAGATTGGAGAGTATCAATTCTTATAGGGATTGTCCCGCAAAGAACGGGACTATACAAAGCTAAATCCTCCATTATGTTTAGTTTATTTAAAACATCATATACCTTTTGTTGTTTGTCATTCCCTGATTGTAAATATGTAATAGATGTAAACATGGAAGTCTCTCCTTCATTTCACGTAATACGTGGCTCACTAAAATCAAGAAAAATTTGTCCGTTTAAATTTGTTCTAGGATTACCTTTATTTCAATATATTAAGGCCAACAAACAATATGTTTCAACTTTTCTCCTATACTGCAATACTATAAAAATAAAAAAGGAGGAATTATTATGAGCATTTTTAACATTCTTTTAACCATACACATACTATTTGGAACAATATGCTTAATCACTGGTATTGTAGCGATGGTTGCTCAAAAGAAGAAAGGAAAACATACTGAATGGGGCGAGATATATCATGCATCCTATGTTGTCATTACCCTTACGGCAATAATATTATCCATTATCAACTGGGATAAAATCGCATATTTATTTTATGTAGCAATCTTCTCTTATTCATTTGCAATTTATGGATACCTCGCACGAAAAAAACGTTGGAAAAATTGGCTCCATCACCACATTAGAGGTATGTTAGGTTCTTATATAGGTGCAGTCACCGCACTTTTAGTAAATGTCGGCATCCATATTCCCATTATAAATTTACTTCCGCCAATATGGTTTTGGTTTTTACCCACATTAATTGGTATCCCCCTCGTAGCCAGTGTATCAAAAAAATATAAAAAGCGTAGTTAAAATTAATTACATTTTGATTACTTTCTGATTATTAGAATGAAAAATTATACTCTATATATTACGAATGATATTATGAGCACTCGTCCTATGAACATCTATAATAAAATGCCGCCCAACAGGACGGCTCTTATTTTTACTTTACAAATGTAACATATTCACCAGAAACCCATTGATTTCCACCAACATTATACCAACCATCTTTATATCCAAACGATTGATATTTTGCACCTTGGTACACATTTTTCACAATACCGTAATTTGTTCCTGGTCCGGTACGAACACGCAATACATCCGCTATTATAGTAACTACGCCTACACCATCGTTTGATGATTGTGAAGTTGCGGGTACATTTCCTCCCGTATAACGAATATATGATGGATCGTTATAAATCCACTGATCGCCACCTAAATTTAACCAGCCATTTGATTGCCCAAATACTTTGTAGGACTCTCCTTTCCCTAATTGGCGAATAACACCATATCCAGTACCAGGTCCTTTTCGTAAATTTACATTGCTACCGTTAATATAAGCTACCCCTACACCATCATTCGTTGGAGGAGGAGTCGCTACGTTTTGAAAACCTTTTCCAAAAGTATCCATTCCATACCCTTTGTAGTTATATTGCAAATGCGGGCTATCCACAAATCCTTTCCAGTCACCGCCCCATTCAAAGCCAATTTGTTTAGCATAACGAATTGCTGATGCCCACGGTTCTTTATTATAGCCATTCCAATCTTCTGTACCATTCGACTGAATTGGAACAAAATCTAATGCTTGTCCTACTAAGTGATATGAGCGCATCGTTTGCGATGCTCCTTTACGAACATATTCACGTTGTTGCTCGACCGTACGGATTGTTTCGTAAATTAACACTTCAATACCATTGTCAATGCAGTACTGATACCACTTAAAAGCGGCAGCTTTCGTATTATCCGCTAATTTATTCAGATTACTTACATTTCTATTGTGGTATTTCAATATGCAACATCTCCTTTTCTATTATCATATGCAAAATTCGTCTCATGGGTTGTACATATACCTAGAACGATACGAAGTACAAATACATAAGAAGCCAATTCATCTAAAAAGGTTTTCACTTCTAGCTTCAAACTTTGTAAACTGAAATCAAAGCAATAAAAAACCACAACCTAGGTCTTCCAGTTGCGGTTTTTGGTATTTTCTTTTGATATGATACATGCCTTCTTGCATTGATAATCCTAGTATACAGGTTGTGTAAATTTTCCCTTTATGAATAACACTACTTATTCATGATTTTTCAAATCCAATATTGAATGTAAATGATCTGGATAATTGGTAAACATCCCGTCGACTCCCCATGCAAGTAACTTTTTCATATCATTTTCATTATCTACTGTAAATGGATGAACTTCTAATCCACTTTTCTTTATTTTCTTTACATAATCTGAATCGATATATTTGTAATTCATACCAAGACCTATGCAGTACATTTTATACTTTTCTATCTCTAATTTTGTTAATTGAACTGCTTTTTTATAAGGTAATAATTGTACTATGGATATATTACTATTTAAGCTATGAATCTTTTGTAGACTTTCTTCACTAAACGATTGAATAATAACTTTATCCTGTATTTCGTAGTAATTAATAATTTCTAATAATTTTTCTTTCATTCCTAAATATTCATCAGGTGATTTTGTTTCGATATAATAGTTCGCGTTATGCCCAAACGTTTCAATAATTTCTTTTAATGTTGGGACTTTAGCATTTTCAAATTCTTTCTTTGCTAAGTTCGGATATTTTTCATTAAAAAAAGAACCTGCATTTAGTTGCTTTATTTCTTCTAATGTATGCTCTTTCACTAGCCCAGTACCATTTGTTGTACGATTTAAGGTTTCGTCATGCATAGCCACTAAATGTCCATCTTTTGTCATTTGGAGGTCAATTTCTATATAATCTCCATTCATTTGTTGTCCTAATTTATATGCTGCTATTGTATGTTCAGGTGCGTACGCAGAAGCACCTCTATGTGCGATATTTTTTATATGATTTGATTGATTAATAGCTTTAGTATACTTATGTTCATTTATTTTCTGAAAAACAAAGATACTTATTACTATAAAGGCACAAATTATTGTAACAAGATATATCTTTTTCATAACGATTTATAAGCTCCTATATAAAGACGATTTAACTAGAATGATTTACTCAATTAAATGTCGATTTTCCAATACAGTCATTTTACCGATAGCTTGAAATCCCGATTTTTTATAAATATTGATTCCATCGTGTGAAGCTTGTAATACACAATAAGTATTTTTAAATTTTTGTGCTTCTTGCAGAAGGAAATTGAACATAGTAGATCCGAACCCTCGTCCTCTCATTCCTTCTTTAGTTGCTATGTCATAAATACCAATACTATCTTTTGAACATATCAATGAACCAACAGTTACGACTTCACCTTCATATAACCCTAAAAATAATTTCAGATTCTCACTGTTACATATATCAAGATTAGAAATTTGATTATAGAATGCTTGTACATGTATACCTTCTTCTGATGTGCCGAATAGATGAGCTAACGTTTCTCCAAATTTATTTATTTGTCCAGGGGAAGCTGCTTGTTGAATAGTAAAACTTACTGGCATGTTTATTGTTGGGGAAATTGTTTTTAAGTCTGCTACCATCGCAATATTCTGTTCCACTTCTTTTAAACCGATTTTAATTAACTCACTTTTTATATCCCGCTCTTGCTCCTCATCCCATAACCAAACACTCATTGGAAAATTTCTTTGATAATAGTATTCTACCTCTTTATATAATTTCTCGATCCCTTCCGTTAAATTATTGTTTAGTAGAGTGATGATATTAAATGTATCGGCAGGTAATCCACAATCAACAGCAATATAATCTTTCGTTTTTTTTATACTCATTCCGGGCACAAATTGTGCAATATATGAAGTTTTAAATGCAAAGTTATCTAGTAATAGTTGTTTATAATTCATCAATAGTTCTCCTTTTCATAAAAAGTAACACTCGAATTTTTCTATATTAAATATAACATATTAGAAATTTACCATTTTCTATAAAAAGTACCTCTTTAAATTGTGCTCTATAGTTTAAAATAATTAAAAATGATATAACGTTGTCGGAATGAAAAAAGTGGTATATAATAAATATTAACATTACTAGTAATTATTTTAGGTATTCCTAGAATAAAGGAGCGATACATATGAAAATTACTATTTATTTCGGAAGTCATGAAGATCAAGATGTTCGTACTATGGACTGTCATTTAGATGTAGAAGATACAGAAGAGATTGTTTCTGTATCATAATATAAATAGTTAGGGTAAACCCTATTCCTTACAGCGTTTAAGGCACCTTTTATAAGGTGTCTTTTTTGTTATATTTTCATCAAAAACCCTTTACTTTATAGCGTTTTAATAGTAAAATATAAATATACGAACAAACGTTCTTTTTATTTTAAACGTACATGAAGGGATGATTTTAACAATGGCTCCATTAAAGCGCAGAGGAAGAAAAAAGCAAGCACCTATTATTTCAAATACAGGCTTTATCGGCTCTGTCTTTATTGATACATTGGAGTTACAAAAGAAATCCTATTATTTCGCTCGTAAAAAACTTCAAATTGTTCATCACGTATTAGATGGTCTCTCTGGAGCAACAAGTGCTTTATTTAAAGAACATAACATTTCAGCATACATGTCATGTGTGTATTTACATAAACAAAAGAAAATTGGTTTTGTTCTTTCAACGAAACCATTTGAACAAAGTGATGGCGTTGCTTATTTTGTAAATTATTTAATCGAAAAGAATTTTTACGGCGACCATGACGAAGATGTAGAATATCAAGAAGTATTTAATACAGGTTTTATCGGTGTAGTATTCGCTGATTTGTCTAGTATAGATCGCTTTAATTTCGAGTTTGAAATGGGTATGCTAACGAAATTAATGAAAGATATGATTATTCCGGTTAAAGAACTCTTTTTACGCCATAATGTACCGGCTTACATCTCCACTTCTCATTTAGAAGAACAAAACAAATTAGGTTTCGTTCTCTCTGTAAAGCCATATGATGAACGCGCTGAAGCTGATTTATATTTTGAAGCGTATTTAAAAGAACGAGGATTATTTATTGGTGATGAAGAAGATGATATTGATAAAATTGTTATTAGAAAAACAGCTGAATTACGATAGAAAAGCGCAGGATGCTGATCCTGCGCTTTTTATAATTTATGAAACTGATTTACCAAATAAACGGTATTAGTTTTTTTGTATTCTGTTTATACACTGTAAATTGTTCTCCATACTTTATCTGTAAGTAAGCATCAGATTTTGGAATATAATAAATACAAAGAACAGGCCTAGAGATATAAACAAACTATAAATATTGCTAGAGATAAATGCTAAACCTAACACCCAAAGGCAATCCCCCAGATAATTAATATGAATCGCATATTTAAATAAACCGCCTGTATATAGCTTACCTTGATTTACAGGATTATCTTTAAAGGATTTTCTAAGTAGCTCTGAAACTGTGTTTAACATACTTCCTCCTAAAAATAATATCCAACCTATTGTAAGTAATATTAAATTAGGATCCTGATTACTAGTAATCATTAAGATTGGAAAACCTAAATAATAAATTCCAAAAGCAATACTGTTCATAATGGCTTCTTGCCATGAAATCCCTCTAGGCAACCATATAAACATCATAGCTGTTAATCGTAAAGTGGTGATAATTAAAGCTATAAACAACCCTATTGAAATGCCTTGTTTGAAATAAGTAATGAAAAGCAAGTAAAACGCAATGATTAGATAGATAATCTCAGTAACTAAAATTAATATTTTTTCTTTTATTGTTGGCCGGTTTATACCATACATTGTGATACACCCCTTCCTTTATTCATTTTATAGGAAAATATACTTCTATGATGTTATTCTCCTCCTGTGTGCTATAAGGATTCGTTTTATAAACTTCAAACGGAGCGCCATTCAGTTTATAGTTATTTTCTTCAATCCAAACATGTAGCTTTGTATGAATAAAAGGTAATTCTTCGTAAGAACCAATAAGCGTAGCCATTGCGCAAAGACCGGGATTAAACACTTTTGTTTTATTAGTGGCTTCTGCAAGGGGAATCGCAATTTCTACATCATAATTTTCAGGTACATATTCTGAACTATGGAATATAGCAAGTGTTTTTGCACTAGGTAATAAATTTTCAAATGAAATTTTACTAAACAACTCATTAAAGTGTGTTAGGAAATCAGCGGTATTAATTTATTTTCGCTGAGATAATATATTATAGGTTAAGTGATTTACAAGATTAATCTCAATATGATTTAAGTAACCTATGTACTTTAACTGGAGAGGACTTGTACTACGCGTTCATATAAATTTTATAGACGTTAAGGATTTTGTTTTATGGGAAGTGTTCTTGCTATGGAATCGGAATTGTAAATATAGATGAACGTGATTCAAATCAAAAAAAGGTACTCCTAGAAGTACCTTTTTAACTATTCTATATGTGCGAACGTTTTCAAAAATTATTGGATATAAATTGACGTACGCATTGTATTAAATGGCGCGTTTATAGATGTTTTTTGGTATTCAAATGTTCCTTGTTGATGTCCAGACGCATCCCATTTGTAATACCAGCCAACGATTGGTTTTCCGCCGATTATTGTGGATCCAATACTTTTTACATTAGAACCATTCATTTTAGTAAACGGATTTTGACCGTATCCCATCTCTTTCGTTGTAATATATAAGTATTTTCCCCCGTGGTTACGTGTTGTGCTAAAGCTGTTTTGGTTAATTGTTTCTACTCCGCCCAGCTCAGACTCTACTTGTACGACGTTTAGTGAAGTAAGTGGTGCTGCTGGTCCAGCTGAAGCTTCTGTTGCCATCCCTAATCCGACGAACGCTGTGATTGCTAACGATGAAATCCCTAGTGCTGCTTTTTTAAACATAAAAAACATCCCCTTCCATCTATTGTTTTCTCTTTCATTGTCAATATAATCCTAATAATCTTATATGTAAATAGATTGTAACTGCAGAAATAAAAGGTAGAATATTCTGATTTATTAGCATTTAAAAATATGACTTCAACTTTTTTCGTTAAAGATAGTCATCAATCTCTAACTACTCTAACTACCTAATGACCTCAAATAAACGCTATTCAAGTCATTTTAAGAGGTACAAAAGACCTTATAGTATATAAGGTCTTTCCCAACACTCTGAAAAAAACCGTGAATGATTCACGGGTTTTACTTTAATAACTAATTGCTATTGTTCCCTCACCTGCATGAACCGCAAATGAAATTGGTAATGGATATAATTTGAAATCTATTTCGGGGAATGCTTGTTTAATATCTGCAATCCATTCTTCCGCTCCAGCTTTATCGTTAGCATGGAACATATGAAGTACTTTTGGTAATTCTTTTTCAAGTTCATTTTTAATATATTCTCGACATTTTTGGATTTTACGAACTTTCTTTTCAAGTAAAAGCTCTCCACCTTTTACTTCTAGTATTAAGTTCACACTTAATAAACTTCCAAGTAAAAATTGAATACCCTTTACACGACCACTCGCATATAAACCTTTTAAACTCTTTGGGAATACATGAAAAGGTCTTCTTTTTTCATCTACTAATGTTTTGTGTATATCTTGTAAAGTCATACCATCATTGTATAACGATTTCGCTTTTCTAATTAATTCATCCATTGGATAACTTGTTGTTTCACTGTCTAATACAGTTAATGGAAAACCTGCCATTTCTGCAGCTAACTTCATATTTTGATAGGTTCCACTTACTTTTCCGCTAATAGCAACTGCAAATCCTTCTTCATATTCTTCTTTGCATTTTGTAAACAACTCTACCATTTCCCCAATATTAGGTTGTGAAGTAGTGACTGTTTTACCTTCGTTTAACGCATTATAAACCCGTTCACGTACACCTTCTTCACAATCTTTGTACGAAATTCCATCAATAATAACTTCGATTGGGATAACAAAGTTATCTCCTTCTGTTTTAAAATTCGCAGTTGTACTATCAGTAATCCAAGCAACACGCTTCATGTTGTTCCTCCCTTAATTCAATTCCTCTTTTCTAATTTTTCTATATATTTATGTTATAAAAAGAGAATATCCCTGTAATAGTAACAGGACTTTATTATTTTGGCTATAGTAGATGTATATTAAATGTGACTATTTCTTGTCTATTCCACAAATAAAAAGAAAATCAAGGAATTTGCTCGATTTTCTTCTTATTCATATACTATTTAAAAGTTTCATTATCTAAAATTACAACATAATCATTCGTTAATCTTCCTGCCTCTTTTGTATAACTAACAAGCCTTTGTATATTATCACAGCAAATTTTTGCTCCCCATACGAGTAACGGTACGCCAATAAAATCGATATGGAACCTTCTAGAAAACAGACCACCAAAAGTCATTGGTAAAGGTACGGTTGGTGATGTATTAGAAAAAATAATTTTTTCATGACTTTGATAATGTTTTTGCAAGATTTCTCCTAAATGCTTCATCGCTGGTACAACAACTTTTGATGCGCCACATCCAATCGTATATACAGGATGACCGTTTTCGTCTATTCCATGAAAAATAATTTTTCCCATATCTTCTGTTTTCAATTTATTAAAGTAATCTACATTCAAAATTTCTTCTTTTGTTAACTTACGATCCGTTGGTAATTTATTTAAATGATATGCTGCAGCTAGTGATGTTGTATGTGTACCGCCGAAGTCTGTGTAAATGTATATCATATTATCATCCCTTGTTGTAAAAGTTCAATGTTATTTAGTATTACCGTTCGCAACAATGTTAAACAAGGGATGCATGTATTTACGCTTTTTGTGTTAATTCATTATATTTTTTCCAAATATAATAACGTCTACTAATTACGGTGCCTAATGTAATACATAAAAAGGCATTTGTTACAACCATTAGTGTCTGGTGCGTGCTACCAGAAAACATACTTTGTTTAATAATAATTTTTGCTCCTAAAATAACAAGAAGAATTATTGTACTTACCCAATTTCCTTTCCGTAGTACATGACCCGTTTCACTATCTAATCGAAATGTTAAAGCTTTCCCCCGTATAATTCCAATACCTAAGCCAATTCCAAGCATTACAAAAAACAGTAGTCCTTGCAGCAAAGTTATTTGTCCCATACGAATAATGGACTGAACTGTTACAAAGCACAACAAAGCCGGAATGAGCCAAATACGGTTTATTTTCACTTTTCGTTCTTTACTTTGCATCAAAACAATAATAAGAACAACAAGTAAAATATCCATTTAGAATCCTCCTATAAACTTGTTTATCTTTAAAGATTATATTCTCCTCTTTTCATTCCATAATTGAAATACAATAGCTACTTTCAAGTGTAAGATGGAAAATGTGAGTTCTCATCAGCCTTAAGCATTATTTATAAAAATAAAAAGACGTACTTTTTACTCGTACGCTTTTAATAACTCGTTTAAACTCCTATTTATCAACTAATTCCACACCTTTAGAATTAGTTTTACCCAACAATCGAATGTTAAATTTATTAATAGCTTTTAAAAAGATATTATAAATACAATATCCAACAATAGAACCTATAACATTACAGATCACATCATCAATATCAGTAATACGTCCCACTCCACTAAATAAAGACTCAATTAATTGTAGCAATTCAATACTAACTGATATAGCAAATCCTAATAAAATATTATTTTTGAATTTCGTATATTTATCCCATAAGATTGGTGCTGAAAATCCTAAAGGCATTAATAATAAAATATTCCCGCCTACATTTCTTACAATTAGACCAATCATAAACAGGGCATCCCCATCATAAGCACTACCAATTTGATTGATGTCTTTAATAATTGATGCAAATGGTATTATATTGACCGAGCGATTCAGATTTTCAACATTAGAAGGAAAACCAATTGGTAAAGGGAATAAAGTTACTGCAACAACCATACAAATGTAGACCACGAATAAAAAACTTATTATTTCTTTCCACCAAATCACATGTTTTTTATTTTTGGTACCAATTAATATTCCACGTACAATTAAATAACAAATAACCCCTAAAATAATAAACAAACTACCGTTGATCATATACAAATTGCTAACACGCCCTTTCATATGAATGAATAATTAAAATTTACAACTATATAGTAATGTTTTCGAATTCCAAAATCTATATAATTGTATATATTTTTATGAAATTATAAAACCCTTTATTTACTAAATAAAGGGTTTCTCGTTAACTAAAATATTTTTCAAAATAGAAACTATCATGAACCCGTTTAAATTATTTTTGTATCTCTTCTTTAATATCCATATAATTAAAAAGCTCTTTCTATTTCTGTCATTAATTTTTCGGGTCCTGCCCCTTTATTCGATGGAATAACTAAAGTGATTCCTAATTCTGGATATATAGACGAGCGAAAACTGACGCCTGGATCATATCCCATTATATGATATTTGAATACCTTGTTTTCTCGTGTTTCAATCCATATTCCATAGCCGTAAGACTGTTTATCATTTACTTGAATGTGGGGAGTTAAAAGTAACTTTGTATATTCCTTTCCTAAAATTTCATTATTAAATAGTGCCGCCCAAAATTTCAGCATGTCTGGTGCAGTAACATATGCACCTCCATCAGCTCCTCCTTTTATTGGTATAGAGTAGGCGTTTGTTCTCCAATTTTGGTTAGTTTCATCCTTTATATATCCTAGTGCTGTATGTCTTGGTAATCTATCTAAAGAAAAATAGCCAGAATCATTCATACCAATTGGATTAAATATGTTCTTTTCTATATACTCCGTAAATTTAAATCCCGTCTGTTCTTCTATTATTAATCCGAGTATGATAAAACCTGCATTGTTGTAGTGAAACTTACTTCCAGGTGTAAACATCATATTACTGTTTTGGAATAATGGTAAAAAATCTTTTAAGCTCTTTAATAGATACATAGGTGTTTGTTTCCAAAGATCTTCGAAGTTATCCATAATACTTTCATCAAAATAATCTGGTATACCAGCGCTATGCGTTAGTAGTTGATGTATTGTAATATCTTCATCAAAGTTTGGAAATTTTATCTCTAGACAATCTTTTAATTTTGTATGAAAAGAAATAACACCTTTTTCAACAAGTTGACAGATGCCAATTGCAGTGAAAATTTTACATCCTGAGGCAATGCCGAATCTTGTTTGTATCGTATTGCTTATACATTCACTTTGGTTTGCGTAACCCAATGCTTTTTCATAGACTAGGTTTTTTTCTTTTTTTACTAAAACTACTCCAGAGAAATCTATTTCCTTTTGTATTTCTTTTACAATTTTATTAATCTCATCTTTTGTTTTTATCACGACAACCACCCTTATCTTTCCAAATTGTTCTTTCCCCTTATTAATTTTTCCATATAAAGGGGAAAGAACCCTCTTATTGAATACGATAAATTGTTAATGAGAACACAAAGTTTATTTCGAATTTATCCCGCATTAACGGACAGTAAGACCCCCACCTCAAAATTCAGTGGAAGTTAAGCGGGGGATGAACAAAACCCCCACTGATTAAAGTTTCACTTTATTGATTCAGTAGAATACAACTTAGATTGCAATGGGAATAAAGTAAACACACACAATACGATAGTGATAAATAACATTATTAATGACCCTACAATAACTACAAGTTGTATAGAAATGAACTGAGTCGCAACACCAGATAATATTGTAATAAAAATTGTTACTAACGCAATAATAAGCCCATATATACTCCCGATCCGTCCCATCATATGAACAGGGATGTTATTTTGGTAAAATGTATAAAATCCTGTATTTGCATATGCCATCGAAAAAGATAAAATAAAGAATCCAATAGCAGCTATTAAAAATACATTTGAAAAGGCATAAATTAAATAACCAATTGCGATGAATAATGATCCTATTCCAATTAGAAATGAAGGTGCTAATTTCTTTGACAAAATTGTATTTATTATGGCACCTAATATATAGCCTGCACCAGCTATACTAACTAGAAAACCGTATTCACTATCTGTTAGTAGTAATACCTCTTTCGCAAACGATAGTTCAAGTGAATCAGTAGCAGTTGCTAATACGAACATACTTTGAAATAAGAAATACACATATACGACATACACATGTTTTCTACTAAAATTTATAACAGTGCTCCAATCTTTTTTTAATACTGTAAGGGATAATGTATTACTAGTTGTATCCGAATCTTTTTTCTTATCAAGGTTGGGTAAAAGTAATGTAATTAATCCTGATAAGAGAAATGCTATAGCATTCATATATATAGCGAATTCTGGTGTACCCGCAATTAATAATCCCCCCGCTACTGCTGGTCCAATTAGTGATGCACCAGATCCTATTAAACTACGTAGTGAGTTGAAACGTTGTCTTCGCTCTACTGGAATTAATTTCGTCATATACGTCATAGCAGTTGACTCATAAATTGCACTGGCCATACTTATAAAGAATACGAATACATAAACAATCCAAAGTGACGGAAGTAAAGGTAAAATAGCGATAAATAACGCACGATATATATCGAGGTGAATCATTAACTTCCGTTTATTTAAACGATCAATCATACTCCCAGACCAAGCGTTTGTAAATAAAGTGGCTAATGGTTTTATTACATATAAAGTAGCAACAGCTAAGGCTGAGCCACCCATATTATAGACAAGTACATTCAGTGCTATTAAGTAAATCCATGCCCCTAAATTCGCAATACCAACTCCGGACAATAGTAATAAAGGATATTTCCAATCTTTAAGTAAGTTTTTCATTTTTGGCCCCCGCTTTCCAAATTGTTTTACAACAATAAAAAAATCCCACCCCCAAGACTTTTAATCTTAGGGACGAGATTATCATCGCGGTGCCACCCTAGTTTGTTAATATGTCACCATACTAACCTTATCAGGTACTGCATTCTCATTCATGCTTATACCATAGCTCTATAACGGGAGCTCCCGTCACACCACCCCCTTCATAACAGGTTCCGGTGTACTGCTCAGAGGCTTGATTCAATAAAGAATTTTTACTCCTTTTCAGCTAAATGGAGCTCTCTGTGAAAAATTCATTTTATTTACTATTCTCTTCACTGCATTTGATTTTTTCCATATTATCACAAATGATTTTAACTGTAAATAAAAAATAATCATATTTAATAACGTATTATTATTAATTCGCTTATTTATTATTTTTTCTAAAAATTACGGTGCGTGAAATTACTTATAACTCTAAAGAAAGAGCCATTTTCATATAGCTCCTTCCAAATACCTGAATTAATTCGTATTCGCCTCTGTTAACGGTTGTAACGGCGGTTCTAATTCTATTTCTAGTGTATCTCCTTCTTGTAAACCTTGTCCTTTTTCAATACTTTGGCTCGTTACATAACCCGTACCAGAAGTTTTCAAATCTAATTTCAAAAGCTTAGAGAAATACATAACATCACGCATGGACCAACCTTTTACATTTGGCATATGTGCGTTATTTCCTAATAAAAATATACGATCTCCTTCACTTATTACCTCGCCAGACTGTGGGTATTGTTTTATTATTTTTCCTTCTCCTAAAATTACCGGCTGTAGCTTCTCTTTTTCTACACTTTTCTCTATTGTATCCATCGATTTATTTACATAATTTTGCACTTTTAATTGAGATTGTTTCGCTGCATCAGCTATTTGTTTTTCTGTATACGGTTTCACTTTTAAATATTCAAGGCTGTTTTTTATAACAGGTTTAAATATTTCAGCAAGAGGCTGAGCTCCATACTCATCTCCTTTTAACTTTGGCTGCTTAATAGCTAAGTATACGATTAACTCCGGATCATCAATTGGAGCCATTCCTAAAAAGGAAAAAATGTAATTCTCTTTCCCTTCCATATATCGGCCGTTTTCAGGATTCGGGATTTGTGCTGTTCCTGTCTTACCTCCAATTGGATAACCATCCACTTTATACATTGTACCAGTTCCTTTTGAAGATGTTATAACACGCTCCATTAAGCTTCTAACCTTGTCCGCTGTTTCTTTTTTTATCGGATTCCCAATTTCTTTCGGTTGATTTTCCATAATAACTTCTTTGTTTGTTGGATTTACAATTTTATCAACGATATATGGTTGCATCATTTTCCCGTCATTTGCTATTGCAGTAGCCGCTTGGATTAATTGAATAGGAGTTACTGTAGAACCTTGGCCGAAAGAAGTTGTAACTTGTTGAATTTGCGTATTTAATAATAAAGTATTTTTACTTTCACCAGGTAAATCTATTCCTGTTTTTTGATTGAATCCAAATTTATTCATATATTGCTTAAATTTATTTGGTTTCAGTAACTGATCTTCTAAAATAGAGAAAGCTACGTTTGATGACCTTTCAAAACCTTCATCAAACGTAATTGATCCCCATCCAAATCCACCATTATGATCTTTTATATCAGATGAACCCACGGAATATTTTCCAGATTGAAAATATTCTTTTCCGTTATATACACCTTCATTAATGGCAGCTGCTAACGTAAAAACTTTCATTGTTGAACCTGGTTCATATGCATTTGCAATCGGATCATTTAAAAAGTATTCGATATCACCTACATTAGGATTGTAACTAGGTTTACTAGACATTGCTAAAACCTTTCCTGTTTTTGGATCAGCAATAATTCCAATTAACATAGAAGGATCATAATGCTCTTGTGCTTTGTTCATCGCTTCTTCTAAAAAGCTATTAATTTGTTTATCAAGGGTTAAATATACGTTATTCCCATTTTTAGCAGGTTCTACTTTACCTATATCATTCGTAAGCGGAATCCCCCTTCGTGTACCCACATATTCTATATTCCCGTTTGTAGAGCGCAAATATTTATCCAAACTCTTTTCAAGCCCAAACTTTCCTTCTGTATTCCCTTTATCATCTGGTCTAGCAAAACCAAGTATATAGGATGCAAAGTCTTCATTCGGATACACTCTTGCTTTTTCCGTCATAAAAGATACACCTGGTATTTTTAAATTATTAATTTTTTCCTTCGTTTCCCTAGATAAGTTCCGACCAATTTTTCCAATTTCAACTTGTGTACGCCCTTCATGCAAGTTTTTCAATACTTCTTCTTTATCAATTTCAAGCGCATCGGCTAATTGTTGTGCGGTTTCATCTTTATTTTTCACTTTATCTTTTCCTTTTAAATTCACAACAACTCGATACGTTGTAGAATCTTGTACTAACACCTTCCCGGTTTGGTCATAGATAGTACCACGATTCGCTTCTAAAACACCTTTTTTATTATGTTGTTCATTCGCTAGATCCTTTACATTCACATTATGCACGACTCCTACTGCCTGAATATAGAATATACGCAAAATCATAATAAGAAACAAAACAATAAAAGCAATCATCATATATCGAGCGCCTTTATTCGTTTGGAGTTTTTGCATACTTATCTCCTCTCTTTTGGAATGGATTCGTACGAAGATACGTTTTTAAATTTGTAATTTTTGTTTGCGATACTATATGTTTCGAAGTTTTCTTTTTAATTCCTTTAAAACAATGCAAAACTAACTGTTGTTATTTTGTGTCATTATTTTATATAATTTAAATTCGGTGCGTGAAATTTCAAAATATTAATTAGTACAACTTGATTACAGAGCACTCTAAACTCTTTTCGTATTTCCTATAAAAAAGTTCCCCTCTGGATGTCCAAAGGGGAACTTTTTTATAATACAATTATGCGATATGGTTATATTTCGCTAAGAAAGGAATTCGTCTCGCTACTAATGCATACATTTTGAATACAAGTTTCGCTATTGGTTCAAACATACGTGCACTTTGCATTACTAATGCGCTCATAATAAGTGTTAAGAATGCTGCACCAAGTATATCTAAAGGATAATGAACACCTACGTACATACGTGATATACCGACTAATACTGCCCATAATAGCGCGATATATTTCAGTTTTTCTCCTCTAAGAATAAATACGAAGACGATTGAAAATACAAGTACAGAATGATCGCTAACGAATGATGAATCTGCTGCATGTGGTACTAATTGATGTACATCATGTGATACGAACGGACGCGGATGGTAATATACTGCGTGTATAAGAACATTTACTAATAATGCAAAAATAACCGAAAGCGTCGTATATAAAACTGTATATTGTTTTCTAATTGCCTTATCTTTCTTTCCATTATTAAACCATAAGATAAGCATAAATAAAATGGCTACGTATGCAGCGCTATTTGTAATAGCAACCATTAACGTATCTAATAGTTTGGATGAATCAGCAAAATTATTAAACCACTGAAATACTGTGTAATTCATTAAACTCTCTCCTTACATACAAGTGTTCTTGATTTACACAGTATACAATACCATTATGAAAATAGGCTTAAACTTTTTTCATCTAATTCTCATTTTACTATTATTCATATGACAATTATAAAACAAATTTTATACGCAATTTATGTATAAAGCTGGTAAGCCTTTATAATAAGGCGGTTCGTATTTTTTCATGTTTGGGATACATAACATATTCATTTAAATATACTAATTGCAAAATCATATTTTTTAATTCATTTGAAGTACAATATTTCCGAATTGTTCTCCATGTTCCATACGGCTTAGTGCTCGAATTGCTTCTTCTAACGAGTAAACTTTATCAATAATTGGTTTAATTTGATGTTTTTCTATAAATTTTATCATCTCATTAAATTCCTCACCGCTACCCATGGATGTTCCCATAATATCAATTTGATTGTAAAATAGCGCGCGTAATGGTAATTCAATTTTATCTCCTGAGCTTGCACCAAAATTCACGATTCTTCCATTTGGTTTTAATACATCAAAATATTTCAAAAAAGTTGCCGGACCTATACTATCTATTATTAAATCTACTTTTTCACCTTGTAAGCTCTCTTCCCAATTTCCAGCACTATGAAAAGAAATATCTGCACCATATTTCTCAGCAAGTTCCCTTTTATTCTCTACCCTAGAAGTAACACTCACTTTTGCGCCAATTGCTTTCGCGAATAACATGGCAAATGTAGCAACACCACCGCCTATTCCCGGAATTAAAACGTGTTCGCCGCACTTCAGTCTACCTTTTGTAAAAAGCGCTCTATATGCAGTTAGTGCGGATAAAGATAAAACACCTGATTCTTCCCAAGTAAGATATGAAGGCTTTTCTACTACATTTTCAGCTGGTACAATTACATATTCAGCAAACGTTCCATCTTTCGGTCCACCTAGCACTTCCGGTAACTCCGGTACTTCAGTAGCATGTTCCCATCCAATACTAGGATTAATAATAACTTCTGTATGTAGTTTAATATTTGAAACTCCTTCTCCTATTTCTGTAACAACTCCTGATCCATCTGACCCTATTACTAATGATAGATCCATTTCTTTTCTATTATTTATAATAAATAAATCCCTATGATTTAATCCTGCAGCTTTTAACTTTACTTTTACTTCACCTGCATTAGGACTTATCTCAGGTGAAAATTTATATTCTAATCCCTCTAATCCTTTTTTATATTGATGTACAATAGCTTTCATTGCTTAATTCCCCCTTAATATTTCCAATGTACTCGAAATATCAAAATAAATAAAATAGTTTGCCTCCAATCATTAGAACTTATATATTTTGTCATGAAAAAAACAAAAAATCCCCTCCCTATAAAAAGTATAGGAAGAGGTTTCAAAACTAGTTAGATAAGAATCTATAAATTTATTAAGTTCTAGCTAATTCTAATATTTTTCGAATAAACGGCGCTTTTGCCTTTGTATACGACACACGATCAAAAGTATATGTAATAGCAAGCATCTCTTTTAATTCTCTATATTCTTCACGTGCCCATTCATGGCTTATTAGAAAGTCCCGAAATAAAATATTGTTTCTCCATTCTTCGCTATTATAAATATAAACATGCAAATGATGAGTACCTGCTCTCCATTTTCCCTTTCTAAAAAAGCGCCAATTCGTAGCTTCTTTTGGAACAAACTCATATCCAATTTCAGATAGAATTTCTATCCAGTTTTCAGTAATTTGCAATTCCGTTACGCCAATCATCATATCAATAAGAGGTTTAGCTCCTAATCCTTTTACTGCAGTGCTTCCTATATGTTCAACAGCAATTATTTCTTGTCCTAACAAGGAACAGAATTTCTCTTTTTCTTTTATATACTCTTCAACCCAGTCTTTTTGATATGCTTTAATAACAATTTGTTGGTCCATTATATTCACCTCTTTATAAGTGTTTATCATTATATTTATAAAATTTTATATTATTAGCATAGGATTTCCATAAAATATGTCGAAATAGTGGAATGTACAACTTAATTATATTAAATGTGAGGTAATCTATGAAAGATAATTCCGTGGAAATTCAGTTAAATAACGTAACATTCCAATTGAAAGAATATCATAATTTTGATTGGCTTATTAAATTAGGGACCGTATTTGCAGTTTTTGACCAGCAAGATTCAGGTAATATAAGTTTTGGTATAGAAAAAGATGGTCATAAGAAATTTATTAAATACGCAGGAGCACAAACAATTGCATATGAAGGAACAACAAGGGATGCTATTGAAAGGCTAAAAAATTCAGTTACTATCTATGAAGATTTAAAGCATGACTCGCTTATAAGATTAATCGATCATTTTCCAGTTCAATCTGGATATGTATTAATTTTCGATTGGTTTGATGGTGAATGTCTTCATTCGCATTGGCGTTTCCCACCTCCTGAGAAATATAAAAATCCAAACTCTCCATTTTATAAATTTAGACATTTGTCTGCTATAAAACGAATTCATTCCTTACATTCCATTTTTTCTTTCCATACTTATGTAGAAAAGAAAAACTATGTAGCGATAGATTTTTATGACGTTAGTATTTTATATAATTTTAATACAAACGAAACAAAAATTTGTGATATAGATTTATACAGTAAGAAACCTTACATAAATAAAATGGGCCGGCTATGGGGTTCCTCCCGTTTTATGTCACCAGAGGAATTTGAACTAAACGCTATAATTGATGAAAGAACAAATGTATTTAATATGGGAGCAATGGCTTTCTCACTTCTAGGCGGTGAAAAAGATCGTTCCTTTATAAAATGGGAAGCAAGTAAGGAATTATATGAGGTAGCGTATCGTGCTGTAAATGAAAATCGGGCAGAACGGTATGCATCAGTTACAGAATTCTATGATTCGTGGTTAAACGCGGCGAATGCAGAAAGGATATAACCTTAAATTATTAAAAGAAATATAGAGTTTATACTGTTATCATGTATATTAAGACTGTTTTTATGAGTATTTCGTATAAAGTGTGATGTAACTGATTGAAGCTATTTTCAAAGGCGACATATCGGCAATAAGTTATGTCTATTCTGTATAAGTGTTAGCAAGTTCGTTTGCAAACTTGCTAACACTTTTTTGTTTAAATAATTCACACATTTTTTCTTAATATACTGATTATGTTTCCAATTGTGTATTAATGTGTGGGTTTGACTACCCATATTTTAGACAAAATGGACGGTAAGGGTGAGGACAATATAAATATGTCTTTTTCTTTGTATATGTTTATTTCACGAGCTATAAATTTTTTCAATTCCAAGCATGTGTATTATATTCTTCATTATTACAATAAATGCATTTCACGGTAAAGATAGGGAATTTGTATATCTAATATTCATAATTTACGTTATGGTACAATATGTTAATTAATTACAATACTTTCTAAAAGGGGAATACATAATGAAAGCAACGAAACTCATAGCGTTGACAATGCCAGTTCTATTACGGTTGTGGGCTAGGAGATAAAGATTCTACTCCTAAGACTGAAGAAACTAGTAAAGCAATGTTGAAAACTACAATATCTGAGGAACAGTATCCAAGTTACATGTATGAACAATTACTAGATTTTAACTTTAATAAGGATGACATAATAATAGGTTTAGGTTATGCACTAAAAGGTGATGAAAAGTATAAAGAGGTATTCAAAACGGCAAGTATTTTGGATGAAGCTTTAGATCGAATGGAGAACGTAAAAGTACCTGATAAGTATAAAGACACGCATAAACTCATCTTAGAAGGGGTAGAGGATGCAAGAAAAGGTACAAAACCAATATTAGAAGCTAAAGGTAAAGATGTAAAAGAAGTTAGTGTAGTTATTGCGAATAGTTCTCCCCACCTGTTAGGCATGGATAGAGAACAGTGGAAAGAAGCAGTTTACCAATTAGCTAAAGAAAACAAGGATGATTTCTCTAAGGTATATGATAAGAAAGTAGAGGAACATCAAAATAGAAAGAGTAACTCGTAATCAATTATACAACACGATAAGGAAATATAAGAAAATGATGATCAAAAAGGTAAACTATTAAATTTTATTGAAGCTAAATACGAAGTTAAAGAAAAGAAATAATACATACTTAATATTTCTTTTAGGGCGCATCTTCATGAAAGTTGTACGCTCTATATTTAAAGGCTTTCGTTTAATGGGCTTAATTGTAAAGACTTAACTTAAAGCATTATCTAAAAGTAAACATAATATCCCTCCATGACTCTAATGGTACCATTAGCAAGGACAAATTTGAACAACTAGGATATTTATGTAAGTCAGATATAGTGTCTCTTTATCAGTTGCAAGAAAAAAAGTGGATCCCTATTCTCTCACATGGAATCCACTCTTTCTATTTCTACAATTCTATTTTTATACGTTCCTCTTCTTGTCCTTAACAGGACTGCCATCACTAAATCATTAACATAATTATCTTTAGCGGAAGTTAAAAGTTTTTATTTTCTTACACAATTAAAGCGCCCGTTAGTTAAAGATTATGGATAATTAATTTGAAAGTGTTTTATCTAAATACACCTTTTCTTTTGGAAAGCCAATCTTCTAAGGCATCTTCGTGTAGTTTTGTGAATAATTTTGGTATTTGGTCTATTGGGAAGTATTTTAAATCCAAAGTCTCAATACCATCTACAGTAAGTTCTCCGCCAATTGGCTTACATTGAAAACAATGAGTGATAGTCTGAGCTTTATCTCCGTTCGGAAACTCACCAGAATATTTAGAGTAGACACCTATAAGATGTTCAACCTCAACATTTAATCCTGTCTCCTCAAATATTTCTCGTTTAGCGGTTTCTTCAAGAGATTCTCCAAGTTCCATAGCACCACCTGGTAGACCCCACTCATTTCTATCTCCCCGTTTTTGTAAAAGAATTTCATTTCGTTCGTTATAAACAATACCTCCAGCAAAATTAAGAAATATTAAATCATGCCCTACTTTTCCCCGGATATAACGAATGTAGTCCTTATTTGTAGTCATAAATTCCCTCCTAATTTATATATAAAATACAAATCAATTATATAAGGATAGAAGAAAATGGTAACAAAAATGATAATATTCCTTATTCTCATAAGGAATTCGCCCTTTACTTTTTATCAATCTATGCGTTTTTTAAACATTTCTATTCTAATACCTTCATTTCCCGAATCCCCTTTCAAAATAAAGAGAACACCCTTTCTTAAAACAATTTTATCGCGGCTCTAAAAATTGGTGTCCTCTAGTTTTCTAGCCGGACTATATTCTATTTTCAAGCTCATTTCTATCTCCCCATGAATAAAACTCAGCATTCTGTTTATACTACAACTACATCTAGAGACACATCACTGTTTAGAGCGGCTAGGTTTTGTTAGCTGCTCTTTTGTTTTTTACACAAATAAAATCAATAACTCAGCATATAATATCTATGTAGCTAGATTATTACCTCTGTATCGAGCAGTTAGGCTGGGCTAACTGCTCTTTTATTTATGACAAAATGAAACTTTTTAACAGAATTACTTTCGTATAACATTTTCAATCTCGCTTACACTATAACTGTAACTTTAAGTTACACATCTATTAATTAGAGGGCCTAATTTTCTTTTGTGTAACAATTGGTTAGCTCATAAAGTTAACCAATTTGTTGCGTTAAATATTTTTTATTTCTCAATACTTAATACCTGGAATTAATTCTTATTTATTGGTATTAAACTATTGACATTGATTTTCCTCATATGCAATTTTTGAAAAGGCCTTTTCTCTCACATCAGGCCCTTTTATTTATAAAAAAAGATTATTTTATATAGATTACTATAAGCATCCATAAAGCCAAAGCACCAATGATAGCGAGTACTATACGTGTATATAGTATCCTTACTTCAAAGTCTGTTTTCTTGAAGATTTCTCGTAATGGAGATGTCTCAAAATGTTAGCTTGATGGGCATGGGATCCCGCCCACATTTTAACGAAAATATAAGCTAAGCAAATTCCAACATAAAGCGATCCAAATTTTCTACCCTTAAGAAAAATTTCGGTTCGTTTTATGGTTTCATGACAAGTTGTTTACTGAACAATAAAGTTCTTTATTGGAACAGGCTACTTTCTTCAACAATCTGGCCCGATTGTTGAAGAAGAAATATAATAAAAATGCTTTTGATTGTTTTATTAAACGAATTAAACCGCAAAAAACAAGAAGAATCCCCCCCTTTTTACTAGTACACTAAATCCTATAAAAGGGGGGAGATCATGAACAATAAAGCCATTGGATTATTTCAAGGAATTGCGTTATACATTTCAGCTATTCTAGGATCAGGTGTCCTTTTTTTATCGGGGGTAACGGCCTCAATAGCGGGCCCTGCATCTATTGTATCCTGGTTTATCGTTATTATAATTAGTTTTCCGCTTGCTTATTCCTTTGCTAGTTTGGCACGGATATATCCTGATTCTGGTGGAGCAGCAACCTTTGTTAGAAATTCTTTTGGATATCATCTTGGCAATATCGTTGGGTGGTTTTACTTTGTAACAGCAGCAGTTGGTCAAACGATTGTATCTTTAACTGGTGCTTTTTACGTCAGTCAGGCATTTGGATTTTCGCATTTTGAAACAATTATAATTGCCGTCTTTATTTTGGTAATTGCAGGTGTTTCCAATTATTACGGCGTAAATGTTAGTGGTAAAGTTGCAGTGATTTTAAGTTCCTTATTACTGATTCTTTTAGCGTCAGCTGTATTTGTGGCATTTCCAAGAATACAATGGGGGAATTTTACTCCCTTTGTTCCAAATGGATGGTTTTCTGTCGGGAACGCTATAACGGTTATCTTTTGGGCATTTTTCGGTTGGGAGGCGATTTGTAATCTGGCTGAGCACTTTAAAAGGCCAGAAAAAGATATTGTCAAAGGAGCAGTTATTAGTGCAGTTGTCATTGGATTATTATTTTTAGCGCTAAGTCTTGTCACTATTGGAACGGCCACGTATGGCAGTCAAGAAAGCAACCTGTCTCCTATCGGTGTTATAATGGGAGGTACAGTAGGCGGAGGTGCCAAAGTCGTTACAGCTGTTTTAGCTTTAATTATTTGTACAGGGACAGCGAATGCTTTTGTAGCCAGCCTAACGCAATTAGGATATTCATTAAGCAGAGATGGTGCTTTCCCAAAATTTTTCTCAAGGCTGCATGCAACTACTCAAATTCCAAGACAGATGGTATTGTTTGTTATCTGTTTTTCGGTAGCAGGTGTGTTAGTGACAAAAGCTTTGTCACTAACGTTTGATGATATTTTGTTTATACCGACTTCTCTTGGGATTCTAGTTTATGTTCTTTCAATGGCGGCAGGCGTTAAATTATTTAGGAAGAACACACTGGCATGGTGGGCATCGTTAATCTCTTTCATTTTATGTTTGCTGGTGATTCCATTTTTTCAATTGTATATATTTGTTCCGTTAATTGTCGTGGCTATATATGTGATTTATATGATTTTAAGTAATAAGATTTTCGCCTACAAGGGAGGATTAAAATCTAATGAAAGATCAAAATAACCTTTCTAGAGATACCATGTGGAAAGCAACAGTATCATGTGATTCAGCGT
Source organism: Bacillus sp. CH_48 (assembly GCF_038008465.1). Classification (NCBI taxonomy): domain Bacteria; kingdom Bacillati; phylum Bacillota; class Bacilli; order Caryophanales; family Bacillaceae; genus Bacillus; species Bacillus sp. CH_48. The sequence goes on from NZ_JBBOZF010000001.1 coordinate 4,287,275, forward strand.
ATGACGGGATATTCTTTTACGCAGTCAAGACAACTGGAATTTTCTGCCGGCCTTCTTGCAAGTCTAAGGTTCCTAATTATGAAAATGTATCCTTTTTTTCAAATGCGCAAGAAGCTCAAAGGGCAGGCTATCGCCCATGCAAAAGATGCCGATCAGATCTAAATATAAAAATATACGACCCGTTCGAATGCGTTTTAGAAGATACTATGCGATTGATAAAAAATAATTATGTTCAAAACATGTCTTTAAATGAAATTGCATCAAGGGTAGGAGTTAGTCGTTTTCATTTAAATCGGAGTTTCAAAGAAAGAACAGGGTATACTCCTCGAATATATCTAGAAAGGATCAGAGTTAAGAAAGCAAAGGAACTGCTCTTGACAACGGTCTTTAATAGTACAGAGATTGGTTATCAAACAGGCTATCAAAGTGTATCTAGCTTTTATAATGCATTTAAAAGAAATACAGGATTTTCACCGAGTCAATTCCGGGCTTTCCATAGTGGAAATACCGTAAACCAAGAACTTGACTGAATTCACGTTCTTTAACAAAAGATAGCATGAATTAACAAGAGTGCTTTGTACTCATCGTATTTTTCGATAAATCATTACTGATTGATTAAAAGTAAACAACTTTGTATTGAACAATAATAAGCAATTTTTTCTCTGTTATAGAATTGTAGGCTTTTTAATTCAATCCTCAACAAACGGGCAGCATTATTGAACAAGTTTTATGAACTTTAGTGGTAGCATCATTAGTGAATTGCTTTATAACAACTAATTAAGGAGGGATAGAATATGAGAAATAACTTTCAAATCGTTGCGTTACAAGAGAAGGAGTTTAATAACCTATTTCTAATGAATGAAGAAGTATTAAAAAATATCGGGGCAGTCAAAATAATAGCAAATAAAAATCCTGGATATCCTTGCAGGGTAAGTTTGAAGGATGCAGAGGTAGGAGAAGAGGTAATTTTACTGAATTACCAATATCATAGTGTTAATTCGCCTTATAAAGCAAGTGGTCCTATATTTATACGAAAGGGAGCAACTACTGCTAAGCTAGATGTAAATGAAATTCCGCATATGTTACATCATAGGTATCTATCTGTACGCGGCTACAATGCTGACTCAATGATTGTAGAAGCAAGGGTTACAGAAGGTGTAAATTTAAGAGAAAATATAGATGAAATTTTTGATAATAAAGAAGTAGAATATATTCATATTCTTAACGCTAAACCAGGATGCTATAACTGCCTTGTTAATAGAGTGTAAAAAAATTGAAAATGCAAAACTTCTATTATCCTATAAGGGGTACCACTAATCGCTATCAAGCTAATTCAACAAAATCTCCCCTAAAATGAAAAAATACGCTATTCTTTTTGTAGAATCATAGGAAAGGATGGCGTTTTTGTATGTCTATTTCTGTATCTGATGAATTACAACTATTTGCTCAAGAGATTCAAAGTTTTTTATCTCCAAATACCTTACGGGATCTTGCTAGAGATGTTGGTTTCGTGCAACGAACCAGTAAATACCAAGCAAAAGATTTAGTCGCTTTATGTATATGGATGAGTCAAAATATCGCTACAACCTCTTTAGCTCAGTTATCTAGCTGTTTAGAATCATCCACAGAAGTACTCATCAGTCAGGAAGGACTGAATCAAAGGTTTAATAAATCAGCCGTTCAGTTTTTGCAACATATATTGACTAACCTTCTAAATAACAAATTAACTTCATCTATACCACTTTCTTCTCCATACACCTCTGTTTTCAAGCGTATTCGCATTTTAGATTCCACTGCATTTCAGCTTCCAGATATATTTTCAACCATTTATCCTGGGCTGGAGGATGTAGCCATACTGCTGGGATGAAAATTCAACTTGAATATGACCTATTAAGCGGACAATTCCTATATATCCATACAGGTCCAGGGAAACAACATAATCGAACCTATGGTTCTCTGTGTATTCCAACTGTAGCACCAAATGATTTATGTATCCGTGATTTAGGGTATTTTCATTTAAAAGATCTTCAACATATACAACATAAAAAGGCTTACTCTTATCTATTAATAACTTTACATCGTCTTGCTCCTCTACAGATTAAACGCTCGGCTTCTCTTAATGAAATTGGAACAAGTACAGCTTCATCAACATCGTCTTCTACATCAAAAACCGCAAATGCTTCCCCACCCACGATTAAAACACAAATGAATTCTACTTCTAAATCATCATGAGACCTAGGAATACAATTAGAAATAGTACAACGTTGAATACCCCCTACTAACAATGTTCTAGCTTCTTGCTCAGATATTCGAATAAAAACAAATTCCTCTATGGCTACATTTCCAACTTCCACTTCAATTTCTACTAGAAGAAAGAATCTGTTTCTAATTTTCACATTTCCTATGTATACGTACACTTTCCAACACGCCTTCTAATTCCTCTTGTTTCGCTGTTCTATCAATTTTTGGTAAGAAAGATAATTGTTTAGTCATATAAGACCGCTCCTTTTTATTTTTAGATTATTTTTGTCTTATTGCTCCACGTCTTCGTTCATAACAAGGTCTATGCATCCCCATTAAATCCTCAATTTCACGAGTACTTAATTTCTCTTTTGGTTTTTTCTTCTTTTCTTGCTTGGATTTCTTTTTCCATTCATGTAACTGATTTTTTAACCCCTCCATTACCCCATCTCCCTTTTCAAAATAAAAAGGACACCCATTCGTAAAACAGCCTTAATTGCTGCTTTAATGAATTGGTGTCCTCTAGTTTTCTAGCTGGACGATATTCGAATGTTGTTTTAAATATCCCAATAGTCACTATTAACATCATTAGTATATTTGCTGATTTCCTTCTCTTTCCCACACTTTTCACATTTGAAATAACTAACTATCCCCATCTTACCAGTTTTAAAATCTTCATTGTCATGACTATTAATAAGTTTATATCTATGTATACATTTAGGTTCTTTTAATTTACCCAACCAATTTCCTAACATAAATTAATCCCTTTCCTCTCGAAGATATTCTTTCTATTCCCATCTTCTTAAGAATACCTTAGAAAATATTTCTAATAAATGTAACTTGGTAGCTTATTTTTCTTTAAACAAAAGGATTATTTTGTTAAAAAATTCATTCCAATTTATAACCACTATCTTTTTCTTATATTTTCCATTAAAATTTAATAGAAATATTTTGATAACAAAGGAGCAACCTATGAAGCATAATATAAATTTTTTGCTGGTATTAAAGGATTCTCTAAAGCAGGTAATTGGATAGCAATGCTTAGAAGCATAGTAACAGTTCTGCTAACATTGTTATTATCAGTGTTTTTAACACTAACTTTAATCATTGGTTATGCATTAAGTTAAATGTAATTCTTCACGAATAAAACTAAATATTACGTCAATACTATATATGACATTAGATTTTCTCCTTGTTCCCCCTTGGAGATGAGCAGTTAGCTTTTGCTAACTGCTCTTATTTTCTACAATTGGTTTCATTTACCTGATGTATTTAACGTAATATTAAGTTACGATATAAACGAATAAAATATATTTGGCAGTTATACCATTACCCTAGGAAACTAGGGTTTTTATTTCTATAAAATGAAATTTTTATTGTAATTACTCACCCATAGTTTTATATTTTTCAAACATTCCATTCTTCCGGAGAGTATTTACTAGCTGCCTTATCGTTAATTCCGTTCTTCCTAATGCTAAAGCAATTCCCTTCACCTTTCCGAATCCATAATACTTACATATGTAGGCTAATTCTTTCGTTGTATACGGCTTCTTATGATTCGGATCGTAATCAGGATGATACTTCATTCGGCCCTGCGCATCATATTGAACTTCCACCCTGATCACTTTCCTTTCAAATGAAGTTTTTATTAAGCTACTTGATAAGCTTTACAAACCCATGATTCATCTTCGTCTGCATCATCCGCAAAGAATATTTCTACCTTCAATTTCAAACCATTCTCCATTACGGCCGTCGCTTCAAATACTCTGCTTATATGGTCAAATTGCTTGATATCCTCGTCCTCAACCATTCCGAATTCTTCTCGGAGACTATCGTAGAATTTTTCTACTGCACTTTCTAAATCATACTGACTTTTATATGTTTGTTCGTGAATTAACTGGACCTCCATTTTCATTCTCCTTTTCTAATAAAATAGCGTTTTTGTTTAGTTTCACTCTAAAAGTAAAATTTTCATTTTTTCATTCAACCAAGTTCATAACATATTCTTTTCCCCCGATAAAATAATGATTAGGTGTCCCATGCGCATTTTATTCACCGGAAATAATACCTTTCACGTACTTACGTATTAGAAACTTCATTTCTGCTTCTTCTCCACTAGCAATTTTGTTCACTTTTTTGATACATTTATGAAACATTCACATGTTATCTTCAATATGTTCTATTCTTTTTGAAAAACCATGTGAGAATACCAAAATAAGAAGCCTTAGAGCCCTAACTCTAGGGCTTCTTGTTTTCAAATAAGGATTTTGCTAAAAAACTACACATTTATTAAGAACATGCATAAAATATAATGTGGTATTCTTTTTCAATATTAATGTTTATCCGAGAGCGCCTTGAATGGCGCTCTTTAATTTCCAAATAACATTTTTAGATAATTACGAGAGCGGATTTTATTATGTTGTACAAGCACTACTTCACTTTATTAAATAGACTATATAGATATCCAAAAGAAGGGAGCTTTAAATTCATATGGCTGATTACTTTTATAAAGATGGTAAAAAATATTATAAAAACCAATCACATTCCAACAATCAAAAAAATAACTGTTTTATTGAAACTCATACGATAGCTGGTTCTGCAGAAAATGCAAATGGAAATATACCTGTGTCAGTTTTCCTTGAAACCACCGCTCCACAAACTGTATTTGAGGATTTTACAAACAATCATAATAAAACATTAATTCAGTTATTCGTTGTCGGTATGAGTGCACCCGTTCAAGTAACTATTCTAACAAGAAGATCTAGCGTACCAATTACTACTACATTACAACCTGTTCAAACAAAAATATTTCAAGTTGAAGATTTTCAAAGTCTTACTCTTACAAAGCAGGAAGGTTCTACTAGTGTAGTTAGTTTATTTGTTCAAAAAACATTTTGTATATACTGTAACGATAATAACGATTCATGTGATGAATATTACCACGAATGTAATTGATATATTAAATCACCAGAAAAACCCTTTATATAAAGGGTTCTTTTCCTTTTCCTTTTCCTTTTCCTTTTCCTTTTCCTTTTACTCCCCTCATTTTACCGTTTTTTATTATGTTTCCTAACTTACAGTAATGTCCTTAAAAAATTTTTCATATATATTTATCAAACGCACTTTAAAATCCCAGAGTTTCAAATAATTTCAAAAGTCGACTGACCAACAATATTCGACTTATCTTTAAAAACTTATTAAAAATAACTTAGATACAAAAAGGCTACGTTTTATATAAGATAAAAAATTATCTTACGCAAAGGAGCTTGATTATTTGTGAATTACCAAAATGATAACAACTCTAACATTCACAAACCTTGTTCTTGTCCATCTCCCACGGCTAACAGTTTAAATGTTGTTCAAACTACCCCATCAATAGTTTCTGTAAACTCTGCGATTCCACTAGATACCGTGGTAAATTCTAATGGTACGGCAATCTCATTCACACCACCAACAACTGTTTTACTTGAAGGTGGAAGAACCTATTTGGCAATCTATGAAGTGCAAGTTATTATTCAACCAGGAGGTAATTCGGCAGGTATAACTATGTATCTGAATAATAATCCTATCATTGGCTCAGGTACTTCTCTAGGATATACAGCCGGATTCACTTCTGTATCAGCACCCGCAATTTTCACTACACCTCCAGGTATAACAAGTACTCTTACTGTTAATGTAGGACCATATTCTAATACATTAAATACGTTGGGCTTAACTCTTGCTGTTGTAGCATTAACATAACAAAATGTAAAACTCTCTAAAATGATTTTATTTGTCCCTTAACTGTCTATTGGGCTAGCCTCTAAGAACTCCCCATAACTACATATAGAAAAAGTACATTATTTGGTTCGATAGTACTAGGTGACTCGGCTAGCACAATTGTTGAGTCACCTATTTTTTTATAATAAAATAACGCTTTTAATTTTATTTCCATGAATACAGCAAAAAAAGAGGCCCTATGGCTCTTTTTTTATTCCTTAATAACAATCTAAATATGATAAAATATATCCATCACTCATATGTCCAAATATGTAATTTTCATAGCACCAAAATTATAACTAGACTTATATATAAATAAAAAAGCACTCATTATGAGTGCTTTTTAAAGGTTATAACCTATCCATTTTTGTCCTAACAATGTATTAATTAAATACCATGCTTGTTTTACTTTAACAGGTTGATAAGCAACATAACCTACTACATTTGGGTTACCAGGATCATTATATAAAGGTTGTTTAGATCCAACATAATTCAATAATTGAGATCCGCCGCTTGTATAAAGATCCGCTTTATGATTTCCGTAAGCCATAACTTTTGAAGAATTGATAGACATAAATGCGAATGCTAGTACAAAAAACACTACAAAAACCTTTTTCATTTTCTTTCCCCCTTGCATTATTTTATATTTCCATTTTTTTCATTACTTAATTTTCAGTATATTGTAAATATAAAATTAGCAGTAACTTACATATCATATCCTATAACTGAATTTATTCATATATGGTAAAATATATCCATCGCTCATATGTCCAACTATGCAATTTTCAAAGTAGCAACATTACAACTAGACTTATACAATATAATTCAAAACAAAATGAAGGAGTGTTTTAAGTGAAAGGACATATTCGAAAAAGAGGAAATAAGTACTTAGTGTTTTTCTGGTTATAAGACAAAAAAGAAGCAGTAAAAAATGTGGCGAAAAAGATTACGGATTTAAATGAAGGGACTTTTGTGGAACCGTCTAAGCTTACTTTAAAAGACTATCTCGTTCAGTGGCTAGAAATTAAAAGGATGAGTTTAGAAAAGAATACCTACGTTTCTTATAGTAGCAACATAACCCACCATGTTTTACCGAACATGCAGAAAGAAGCAGTAAAAAGTTTTGGTAAAAGTATCTTTGAATAGCTAATGTTTGCATTTTATAAAAAAAGCTAAATAAATCTTGTATGAACAAGGTTTATACATCCTAACACATGTTATCATGTATAATACATATGTTAAGTAAATTCAGAATAACGAGGCAAATATTATGGACTTTGTTTATATTAACCAAAACGTATTAAATAACCTTCTATACATTTTATGTAGTATATTTGTTTTTTATTTCATATATGATAGCAGGCATTATTTGAAAAAATACAAAATATTACTGATTACCCTTTGTTCTAGTATCCCGCTTATTTTATGTATGCGATACCCTATCTATATGGATGAAAGTTGTATTCATGATTTAAGACAAATTCCGGTCATAATAGGTACGCTTTATGGTGGATTCCCTGTCGGTATCATATTGTTTACAATTTTATTAATTACAAGATTTATATTTTATGGCTTTAATATGCTAACAGTCGTTGTTTACGGAATAATGTTCATCGTTACAGCACTCGCATCTTCAAAATTTAATACATATAATAGAAAGCTTAAAGTAGCTTTTTCCATGTTTTTAACCTTTTTCCTAGCAATATTTACAACTGTAATTGTATTAACTTTATCAGATTTTGAAGTGAATAATTTGTATATTATTTATTTCATGGTATTACCGACTACTTTAATGTTATTTATTGTTTATATAAATGAAGTTATTAAAGATGCTGTATTAATGCGCTCAAAATTAATTAAAATGGAAAAAATGGAGATTGTTAGCCAACTCGCTGCAAGTATATCGCACGAAGTAAGGAATCCTTTAACGGTTGTAAAAGGATTTACACAGCTTTTAAAAACACCAAATTTAACTCCTGAATCAAGAGACGAATATATTAAACATATACTTGAAGAGTTAAATCGTGCCCAAGAAATTATCGATGATTACTTAACGTTTGCCAAACCTTCTCCAGAAAAATTAGATCAAATTTCAGTAAAACAAGAGTTAAATCGAGTTATTAATATGATATTGCCATTGTGTAATATGAATACGATACATATTACACAGGATTTTTCTGAGGCAACCATTGTTGGTAATAAACAACACTTTCAACAATGTTTTTTAAACTTAATAAAAAACAGTATTGAAGCAATGCCTAATGGTGGTACCTTAAATATTTCCTCATCTATCAATAATAGTAAAGTTGAAATACGAATTGAAGATAGTGGAGTTGGAATGTCACAGGAGCAAATACATCGATTCGGTGAACCGTATTTTAGTACAAAAACGAAAGGCACCGGTTTAGGTACGATGGTTGCCGTTAAGATTATTGAGACGATGTATGGAAGTTTAAAAATCCGAAGTATCGTTAGTAAAGGAACGACTTTAACGATTACGTTCCCAAAATATAGTAAGAATACGCATTAAAACAAATAAAAAAGGAGCATAGTCGCTCCTTTTTTATTTGTTTCGATACATAAGTATCTTCAATGTTTTTTAGTTTACATTTGTGAAGACTAATTAAAAATTAGTATCCTCCGCCCCAGCAGCTGCATCCTACAATTATTAATAGAATGAATAACACAACTAATAAAGCGAAACCTCCACCAAAACCACAAGAACCACCGTAACTCATATTTTCTCCTCCTTTTGGTTTGAAAACTAATAGGTAGTTGATCATTTTAACTGGTTCGTATTATACATTATGTGTATATCCCTTTTTTGAGCATGTCTACATAAAAATAAGTAAAAGCACTCGTTTAAAGAGTGCTTTAAAATGGATACCAAAAGTTTTGAAATACGTTTAATTTTAAATATACGGCAACAATGAATATGAAAACACCGGCAAATAAAGCGATGAAATCTTCACGTTTCGCCTTACTTGTATAAAACCATGTACGTTTATCCTTCTTTCCAAATCCTCTTAAATCCATTGCATTTGAAACCGTATCTATTCTTTCTAGAGAATGAATGATTAGTGGCCAGAAAATTAAAACACGGTTCTTCATACGAACCCATAAACTTGCTTCTCCTTTTTCAAAAGCCACTCCTCTCGCTTCTTGCGCGTGTTTAATAATTTTATACTCAGACTGGATGTCAGGAATATAACGCAGTGCAATATTTATTGCATATGTAATCTTATAATGAATACCAAATTTACTTAAACTACTTACAAATTCACTTGAATCTGTCGTGTAAATAAAAAGAAGTGTAAATGGTAATAACGTAAAATACTTTAATGAAAGTGTAGCTGCATAAAATAATGTTTCATATGTAATTGTTGCATATCCAATATGTAAAAACGAGGTATATGATTCAGTTAATTCAGATCCATGAGTGGGTGTAATAAATAAAATCATGACAGAGTTTAATAAACTAAATGTAAATATGACACTAAAAACAATTAAAATTTTACGAAATGGAATTTTAGCAATTCCGATTCCAATACACCCAATAATAAATAAAATTAGCAACAACCTAAAATCAAAAAACAAAAAAGTAATCGTCATACAAAAAATAAATAAAAACAATTTTACTACCCCATCCATACGATGAAAATATGTACTATGCACCTTCCTCCCTCCTATTACTGTCTAAATAAAGCTCCATAAATTTTTCTGGACATACAATCCCACTAAATTTAACAAGCTTGGTTAAAGAACTCTCTCTTAAGTTGGCTCTTTGTAAGGTTTCTTGATCACCAAATACATTAGACACTGTATCATCCGCAATAATTTTCCCTTCATGTAGAACTACTGCACGGTCTGCATATTCTAGTGCGAGATTCATATCGTGAGTGATAAAAACAAATGAGATTCCCTTTTTAGCTAGTTTTTTAATAAACGACATAAATTGTTTATAATGATAATAATCTTGTCCCGCTGTCGGTTCATCTAATATGATAAGCTTGGGATCTATTGTTAATACAGATGCGATTGTTACTCTCTTTTTTTGCCCATAGCTTAGCGCTTGAATTGGCCAATTACGAAATGGATATAAACCACAAATTTTTAAAGTTTCTTCTACTCTATTCTTAATTTCTTCCTTAGAAAAATTATTTAATTTTAATGTAAATGAAACTTCTTCAAAAACAGTGGGCTGTGTAATCATATGATTTGGATTTTGCATCACGTAAGATATGGTTTCCCCACGTTTACGAATAGACCAAGAACTAATATCTTCACCCTCTAACAAGATTTCCCCATTTTTCATTTTGTTTATGCCTATAAGACTATGAGCTAATGTTGATTTCCCTGCTCCATTATGTCCCAACAGTGCCACAATTTCTCCTTCATATATTGAAAGGTTTACATTTTCTAATACTTTTTGTTTATTAGGGTATGAAAATGATAAATTCTCCACTTTAAGTAATTCCTTGTTTTTAGTATTACCTTTTAATATGACTTGTTTCTCCATCCACTCTCTTATAACGTTGCTTACCTTTTCCTTTTGAAGGTTTTCCATTGGATATATTACGTCATTATTACTATCAAAATGTAATCTCTTTAATGCTTCGATGTAAATAGGCTCTCTTAAGCCAATACATGGTAATATATTTGACGCTAAGATTTCTTTTGGTGTTCCTATTGCAATGACTTTACCTTCATCAATTAATATAACTTTGTCTAAATCCAGCTTTAAAATTTCTTCTATTCTATGTTCGATAATAACAATCGTTTTATTATATTGCTCATGTATATCTTTCATAAGTTCTATCGTATGTAAGGCGCTTAGCGGATCTAAGTTCGCTAACGGTTCATCGAACAATAATATATCCGCATTTGTTGTTAATAAACCAGCAAGAGAAACTGTTTGTTTTTGACCTCCTGATAATTCATGTGGACTTTGTTTATGAAACGTATGCATCTTCACCTTTCTTAATGAGTCCGAAACAATCTTTTTCATATCCTCTTGATTTACACATTCATTTTCTAAATAAAAAGCTACATCTTCTTCTACTGTCATACCAATAAATTGAGCATCTTGATCTTGCAAAATTGTTCCCACATGTTTACTCTGTTCAAAAATACTGCCTTCCCTCGGGTCTTTACCGGCAATTAATACGTTACCTGTACTAATCCCTTCATAAGAAAATGGAATTAGCCCATTGATACAATGAGCTAATGTCGACTTTCCTGAACCACTTCGTCCAGCAATTAGCACTTTTTCCCCAGGGTATATATGAAAGGTAATATCACTTAAAGTAGGCTGCGCAGCATGCCCGTATTGAAAGGTGAATTGTTCAAACGAAATAATTGGTTGCATGTTAACATCCCTACTTTTCAATTTTTAAATGTGCATGTTTCTTATTGGATTTCGCCAAGCCAATTGTAAGTGGCAATCCAAGAACTAAGAATACGATAACATCGGAAATTGTTGCTCCTAATACTTGTATAACAATTTTGTCAAATGGTTCTCCCATCACAATAATATCGAATGCCCCAGCAAATATAATAGCAATGACAATACCAACTAACCCAGTAATTGCTAAATAAGAAATATCTCCCTTGTTAAATGACCCGTTTTTCACACTAAAACCAACTCTTTTTTGAATAAGACCCATTGAAAAACCAATAATCCCTGAACTAATAACCCAGCCCCACCAAATCCCCCAGCCAGCAATCGTATCTGTTACGGTATGACCGATAAGTCCGATTAAGAGTCCTGCCACTGGACCAAATAATGCTCCAAAAACAGTTAATATAGCTAATGCTGGTTTAATAAATGTATTCGGTGCAATAGAAAATCCCCAAAGTCCTAATATCCCGTATAAGGCTGCTCCAATCCCGATTGCTACTACTAACTTTGTTGATAATTTATTCATTACAATTCCCCTCTCATATTGGTCAACTTTTATTATTCTATATTTATTTTAAAAATGAATTATGCATCGACACTTCCTTTCTATACAACAAAAAAATGACCTCTTACATAAGAGGTCATTTTCTTTCACGTTCAAGAATCCTCTTATCTTTCAAAAAACACATCGTGTCCTCTGCGGAATTAGCACCTTCCTATAAAATTGCATAGGGGTTGCTGAGGTTTCTTAGGGCCGTTCCCTCCACCTCTCTGGATAAGTATTAATTTGTAATTCGTATTATGGCACTAAAAAGCATAAATTTCAATACTTTTCTAACTATTTTTATTTTTCGTTAAATAGTACATTTAAATCATTGTATTCTTATCGGAATTATGAAATAATAAATTCAAAATCGTTTCGGGAGGAATGCATTATGAAAGTTATTGGTTTAATTGGGGGATTAAGTTGGGAATCTACATCATTATACTATAAACATATTAATACACTTACACTCTCTCAATACGATCAAAATGCGAAGCTAGTTTTATATAGTATGGACTTTGGAGAAGTAACTACTTTATTACAAAACCATCAATATGAAGAAGTAAAAAATGAACTAGTCACGGTTGCAAAGAAGGTTGAAAAATCTGGGGCTGACTGTTTATTAATGTGTTCAAATACTGTACATCTATTTGCCGAAGAAGTAGAACAAGCAATCTCTATCCCGCTTCTTCACATTGGCGATGTAAGTGCTAAAGAAATGGTAAAACAAAATATAAAACGTATCGGACTATTAGGAACAAAACAAACGATGGAGCAAGATTTCTATAAATCACGATTAGCGAAATATAACATTGAGACAATTATCCCAAATGAAGAGGAAAGAACAGTTATCCATCATGTCATATTAGATGAATTAAGTAAAGGGATCATTTCAGAAGCATCTAAAGAAAAGCTATTACAAATTACAAAGTCATTAATTCAAAACGGCGCTGAAGGTATACTATTAGGCTGTACTGAAATACCTTTACTCATCTCCCAAAATGATCTTACTGTTCCCGTTTTTGATACTGCTTTTTTACATGCAAATACTGCTGTGCAATTTGCTGGATAAGAATATACAAGCATAAAGGTACGAACCTCTATGCTTGTATATAGTTACGACTATTTCCCCCGCTATTTACGGGCAGTAAAACCCCCAACGATTAAAGTTTCACTTTATTTAAAAGAGATTCAATAACTGCAATTACTTCTTTTGAACCACCACATTCTAAAAAGCTATCATTAAGTTTTCGTATACCATGCTTATACTTTTCGTTTGAAAGAACATCTGTTACAGCCTCTTTTAAAGTGTGCACATTAACATGTTCTTTCAATAGTCTACGCGCTGCTTCCAGTTCAGTTAATCTTTGCGCTATCATAGGCTGATCTTTATCATGCGGTATTATTACAAATGGGACATTATAATGAATGGCATCGTGTACGCTATTCATGCCGCCATGTGTAATAAAAACATCCGCTTCATTTAATATTTCTGATTGAGGTACGTATGGAGCAATTATAAAATTATCTGGTGCTTTCTTAATTTTAGAAATATCATTTCTATCACCAATTGCCATTACAACTATCCCATCAAAATCTGAAAAAGTATCAATACAAGTATTAAAGAATGGTTCGAGTCCTTCAAGCAGTGTTCCCATTGAAATATAAATAACTTTCTTCTCTTTAAGTGATTCCAGTGGAAACTTTATATTTGTTTTACGCTTTGAAATACTCGGTCCAATAAAAATGTTATTTTCTCCGAACGATTCGCTATTAGGTTGGAAATAACGACTTGTGTATACGAGACAAACATCACCCTTATTATTCATAAATTGAAGATTATTCTTTGGTTTTACTCCAAATTCATGTTCCATCTGGTTTAGTAATTTTTCAGAGATCTCCTCTGGTTGGAATGGTATATCTGCATTTGAATGAAAAGGTAATGTCTTCAAAAACTCTGAAGGAATTAAAAATATAGGCGAGGACACTACACCTGGAACTTGTAAATACTCCTTTACTAACTCTCCCGCACCAAATATATCATAAATTACGAAATCAAAATTTATGCTTTCACTTAATTGTTTCGTAATTTCTAATATATATAAAGAAGTTTGAACATGCACATGAAAGAAAGCATTTAACCCAGATGAGGTTTCAGCATCAATAGAAATCTCCTTTAATAGATCCGGATGTGTATGTACAGTAGCTCCTAAATCTTCAATCCTATCTTTAAAGTTTGCAGTTGTAATATAATGTACGTTATCCCCTCGTTCAGTAAAGGCTTTCACTAAATTTAATGTAGGGTTTACATGTCCCTCTGCTGGAAAATTAACTACTAAAATATTTAGCACTTATTCCTCACTCCTTACATTTCACTGTTTTAATTAAAGCATACTGTTATTTGTACATGTAATCGTCCCCTAATAGTCCTAAAATGCTTGCTACATTATGTTGATAAATAATTTTCAGTCATCAACATAAAAAAGGCATCTACCTATGTAGATGCCTAACCGTGATAAGGAGTGTTCTGTGAGGTTAGAACAAGCTTCTCTGCTTGTCCTATGCTATCAATATATGATTTATTTTATAAAACGTGAATAGTTAATAGAATTATTTTATCCATTTTATATGATCAAATGGATAAAATACCATTTCTACTTTACCTATTATATTTGACTCATCAATAAGTCCAAGTGTATTCCTACTATCTTTACTATGATTACGATTATCCCCTAACACAAATAATTTATGCGTAGGAACTTTTATTTCTCTCAAATTTGAAAAACGATTGGATACTTGTGACATATCTAAATGTATATACGATTCATCACGCTTTTTACCGTTAATAAATACCTCATCCTCTTTTAGTTGTATGTTATCCCCCGATAATCCAATAATTCGTTTCACATAGTAAGTAGGCTCGTCTTCTTTTTTTATAATGACAACATCTCCATGATGAAAAGACGATAAACAGACGTTTACCTTATTAACAAGTATATAATCTTTTTCATTCAAAGTAGGTTGCATCGAAATTCCTTCTACCATACAAAATAAAAATGACTTATTAATAAAAATAACCCCTATTATAATTAAGATGTAGCTACATATGTTCCTCCAATATTTTAGAATAAACGGCTTCATATATACCTCATTTCTAATCTATTCCCAGATAAAAACGCCTCTAGTTCACATGAATGCTAGAGACGTTTCGTCCATTTTAATTCTCTTTAGAGGCATCTGTTTTTGGCGCTTCACCAGTTAATCGCTTATTTTTCAAATCAAAATAAGCATCTAAAACTTCTTTTCCAATATCGGAGTTAATGCCCGATTTATCATTTTCAACCCACGGTACTACAACAGAAAATGCTACTTCTGGATCATCATATGGCGCATATCCAGCTAATGTTAAGTTATAACATTCTCTACGATCGCCTTTCGCATTTCGCCCAATTTCATTTTCTCCACCATATACAGTTTGTGCGGTCCCTGTTTTACCAGCTGGTTTATATGGTGCTTTTTGGAACGCTCTTACTCCCGTTCCATCTCCTTCTTGAAATACTTTTCTAAATCCTTCTTTTACTTGATTAATATATTCTTGTTTCATATCGATTCTATTTAAAACAACGGGTTCTATTGATTGTACTACTTTACCAACCTCATCTTTTTGAACGGTTTGTTCTCTAATCTCTTGAACAATTTGTGGTTTCATTCGATACCCTCCATTTGCGATAGTCGAAATATATTGTGCAAGCTGAAGTGGTGTATATGTATCATATTGTCCAATAGAATAATCTAATAAGAAACCAGGCTGATTATCTTTTCTTCCAATTTGTCCTGCAGTTTCATTCGGTAAATCAATACCAGTTTGTACGCCTAGTCCAAATTGCCTGAAATAATATCTCATTTTATCAAAATATTCTTGTTTAATATCTAGTGAACTATTTTTCACATAATCCACACCAGCAATTTTTAATGCTATATTAAACATATAAACGTTTGAAGAAACTTGTAACGCTCTTAGATCGTCTATATCACCAAAATTTTTCCAAGACTTCTTTTCCTTAGTTCCTTTAAACTTCATAGGTGCATCATAAAAATGTGTTCCAGGAGTTATTGCATTTGTTTCAAACCCTGTTAACACTGTCGCACCTTTAACCGTTGATCCAAGCTCATATGAACTTGTCAGCGTGCCTAAAGCATAATCTTCTACTTCCATTTTCCCATCTTTTTCTACAAGCCTTTTCCCAGCCATTGATAATACTTGGCCATTTTTAGGATTCATCATCACTACGAAAGCACGGTCTAACATTGATTCTGATCCTTTATATTGTTTTAATATTTTTTCTATACTCTCCTCTACTTTTTTTTGCAATTCCATATCTATGGTTAAAGTTAAATTTTTACCGCTTTTTCCTTCCGAAACCGTTTCCGTTCTCATTGTATTGCCTTGTTTATCAGCAATGCTTCTTACTTCTTTTTTCGTACCATGAAGTACATCTTCGTATTGCTGTTCGATATAACTTTTGCCGACCCTATCATTTCGGCTATAATCACGCACTAAATAATAATCTAATCTTTCACGTGGCAATCCTTCATCAGCATTTGAAACGTTACCAAGAACGGAACGAAATAGACCATCATTTACATAGATTCTCTCCCAATCAACTGATGCGTCTACCCCTGGAAGTTTCGCTAAATTTTCACTAATCACCGCATATTCCTGTTCACTAACGTCCTTTTTAATAATTTGAGGTGCCATCTGAAAACCTGAGGTCATTTTACTTTTAATAGCTAACACTTCTATATCTTTAGCCGTTAGTTCTTGAAGATTTTTATCTGTAACGCGCTTCCTTTTTAAATCTTCTATTTTTTTGTCTAGCTCTTTTCCGGTAATATCCTTATCTCGGAACTTATCTATTTCTTTTTTTGATACTAAGTCTTGAGTAAGTTCTGGATTTAATTGCATCCAAAAGTCTTTCTTATCAGTCTCAGTTAACTTATCTATATCTTCTTGCGGCATTTCAATAATGTCTGCAAGTTGTCTTGCTGATTTTAATATTTCTTCTTGTTTTACACCTTTCACCTTTGTATATGTAATCGTACGTAAAGATTTATTATCAACTACTGGATTTCCTTCACGATCAAATATTTTCCCACGTGGTACAGAAAGGCCCACGGTTGTATTTTCTCTCTTCTCTACTTCATTTTTATATGTTTCTCCATCAAAGATTTGCACTTTTCCTAACTGAATAATGATGCCAGAAAATAATAAAAAAACACAAAGGAATAAAATATTTAACCGGAGAGGTACTACTCTACCACTCTTCTTCTCTTGTTTTTTCACCTTGTCATAATCTCCTCCTTACAATATTCCAAATAATAATCACTTTTCTATATTAAAAGTAATGTACAATTTTTATACATTGCTTTGTACAAATGTTAATATAATGTTTAAAACTTAATAGAAATTAAAACAAATGTAAAGAAAAGATAAAGTTTACTAAATTAAATATAAAAAATACCCAATAACAAAAAGATTAGCTTTCACTAATCGCTTTGTTATTGGGTATTAATTGATTTAAGAATTACTACTAGTGCGTATTGCTATACATTTATCGTCACAATTAGAAAAAGATTGTTTACTTTGTACTTTCGGTAAGTAAATTGTTACTGTTGTCCCGACACCAACCTCTCGCTCATGATACTAATTGTCCCTTGATGACTTTCAATAATTTTATAACTTAACATTAATCCAATACCAGTCCCTTTTTCTTTCGTACTATAAAAAGGTTCACCTAATCTCTTAATTCTTTCTTCAGGTATTCCTATTCCTTCATCTATTACATGAATGATGACACCATCATCATTTATTTCTTTTATGTGAATTGAAATTTCCCCACCATTTGGCATAGCTTCGATTGAATTTTGCAAAATATTAATAAATACTTGTTTCAATTGATTTTCCGAGCATTCAATAATTATATCTTTGTCATCCGTAAATAGTTCAACTTGAATATTTGTCATAATTGCTTTTGTATTCATTAACGATACGACATTTTTAAAAATTTGATAAATATTTTTCTTTTCTGTATTTATCTCATCTGTTTTAGCAATTGACAAAAATTCTTGCAGGATCGCTTCTATCCTTTCAATTTCAGAAAGCATAAGATCAAAATATCTTTCTTGATCTTCTTTATTAATTTGGAATAACTGTATAAAACCTTTAATTACAGTTAAGGGATTTCTTACTTCATGAGCTACCCCAGCTGCTAATTGACCAATTGCTGCAAGCGTATCTGATTTGTTTAGCAATTCTTCTGTCTTTTTTCGCTCTGTAATGTCACGTACAATAATCATAATTTTATCATGTAATAATGGTAAGCACCTAGCTTCAAAGAAATCAATACTTCCATTAAGTGTGAGTGGATATTCTACAATTACATTCGTTCCTTTTTTCTTCACTTGATTAATGGCTTCCTGAAACTGCTGTGCTACTGAAGATGGTAATACTTCGTAAAACTTTTTTCCCATAAAAGCTTCTGCGGGTACGTAAAACTTTGTAGGAGATCCTGCTTTGTAATCTATAATTGTGCCATCATCTTCTGTTAAGAAACATAAATCTGGTAAAGCTTTAAATATTAATTCCAGTTCAGATGTTTGTTGTTTTAACTGCTCTTCTATCGCTTTTAAATGTGTAATATCTACACCAACAGCCCAATAACTATATCCTGTTACAGGAAACTGTTCTGATATATTAGACCACATTATTGTTTTGATTTCACCATTTTTACATGTTAAGTGCATTTCCCAATCTCTGAAATTTTTTCCACAAGTTAAAAATTTCTTTTGTATTTGCTGGCGATAACTATGATCAGGATATAATAATTGAAGTGCATTTGGATTTCCAATTATTTCTTCAGCGGTATAACCTGTTACAATTTCACATTCTCGGTTCCACAAAACAAAATCTCCATTATAATCAAGCGCATCGACCATAACAGGCATGTTTTGTAAAATCGTATGTAGTTCCTCCTCTTTCTGAGAAAGCAACGTTGTTTTTTTACTTTGAATTACTTTTATTGCGCCATCTAAAATTAAACTTGAGAGCATTTCAAAGTATTTTTGACAACTGAAAATTTCGCTTTTTTTGGACCATACAACAAAAGATCCTAAATGTTGATTGTATAAGAAAATGGGGATTTCAATCTTTGGAAGTTTACTCTTAATTATCTCATTCATTCCGAATGAAAAAATACACTCTTTTTCAGCATCAAGAAGTTGATGTGATATGTTAGTTAATTTATAAAATTGTTCTGCCATGGTTTCTATTGTACTCACATCAATAAGTTCCATTAGCCGCGAATTCATTCCTTTTTCACCTCAATATGTAAAATTAATACAAATCTAAAATTCATACTTCTCCATTATACGAAGAAAGCTAGTGTAGGTATATAGCTGTAGAATAATTATTCGCACAAATTTTATTTTTCAATTAAAATAAGAAAAGAATGTATATACTGAATATACCTTTAATTAGTAGATATTTCGTTCATTCCTCCTTACATTCACTGAATTTTTCCTTGAGGGTCATACGCGTCACTAATAACGGTATAAAAATGCAACAAGTATAAAATTCATAAAATATTCACAAATTTCATGAAAAATATAAACATTTATTCCAATATATTCTATATAATGAAATGTAATAAGGCTTCTATGAATCTCATAGAATACCTTACCCCTAATAAAAAAGAAAAAAGAATCCCTTTGGATTCTTTTTTCTTTTTTAATTACATTACATATTTATATAAAGCATGTGCCACACCATGTTCTTCATTTGATAACGTTTCGTATTTACAGATTGTTTTTATTTCTTCAACTGCATTACCCATCGCAATTGATATGTTCGCTTTTTCCATCATAGAAACGTCGTTTAGCCCATCACCTATCGCTACAGTGTTTTCAACTGGAATATTAAGATATTCTGCTAAAGTATATAATCCATTCCCTTTTTGAGCATCTCTATGATTAATCTCTAAATTGTGCCAATATGAAGATGTAATTGCTAAATCTGTATTATGAATAAATGTTTCTTTTAGTTTTTTTAATTTCTCAATATCATAAGAAAATGGTAATAGTTTATGCACATGTATATCTGTTTCTACAATTGGCTTACAACTTTCCGCACTATGAAACGCTGTATGCTCAAGATATAATGCTGCGATTGTTTTTAACTCTTTCAAGTCGAAATTTTCTTTTGAATTCTTCACATACTCAATTTCATTACGTACACTCTCTACTCCATAATCCGGTACATACACACCTTTATCAGTATAAAGCTGATAATATAAACCATTCTCTTCAAGATATTCCACAATTTCAAGTGCCTGCATATTTTGAATTGGATATCTCTTCATCATTTTCTTATCTTTATATATAAGCGCACCATTTTCCGCAATGATTGGACACTCTAAATCAACTTCTAACAATAATCGTTCAATATCAACAATAGAACGTCCAGTACAAATTGCTACAACATGGCCAGCTTCTTGACATGTTCGAATTGCTTCTGCATTTTCTTTACTAATCATTTTATTCCCCGAAAGAAGAGTTCCATCTAAATCAATTGCGATTAATTTCATTATTTCTTCACCACTTTCTATAAATACACGAGTTCTAATTAATTATTAGGTATCGTTTTCATACAATCCTCGTGAGGTACTTCTTATTTATAATTTATGAAAAGCGTTTCAGGTCAAGAAATAATTAAAAATAAAATCCAAAGCTTTTCTTTTTAAAAAGCTTTGGATTTCAAACTATGAATTATAACTAATGTATTTTGTCTCACACATGTACACATTTTTTTCTTCAGTTGGGATATATACTTTAAACTTTTCTAACCGTTTTCCATAGATATGAATTGTGATAACGCTTTCCTTTTTGCTAATTTCAAGAATATGACAATCCGCAGGTGGAATGACTTTATCGGTTTCTCCTTCTCCCAAATAAAGATTTCCTGTATGTGTTAAATAAACAAGTGAATTTCCAAGTTGTTTCGTTTGTATAAAGTTCTGCACCATTATCCTTCCTGAAAAGACGCCTTCTACCCCCCATGTGCCGTCATGATCATGTAAAGGTGTAGATTGTCCATCTTTCCATACGAGAGCTAGTACTTCAAAACGTTTGAGCGGATCCTCATACAATAAATGTCGTGCATATTGAGTCGAATTCGCCTTCTGTTTATCTAACGGAAGCCATGTTTTCTTTTCTAAAAGTTCTTCTAGTAACTTTTCAATGCCACACACTATTTCTTCTTCAAATAAACCGTTTTCCATAAGATCTGTAACACCTTTAATAAACTTTTGAAATGATTTACTTCCATTACAAGTCAACATAGGAATCCTCCTCTACGTTTTATACAACTCCATATTAAGGTAATTACCTGAAACTCACAATTGAGAAACAAAAAACAAGATGCAAATGTATGCACCTTGTTGAGATTGTTATTTGGCTTTCAATCGAATAGGTAAGTATTTTAATGTTTGTTCATTTTCCAATATACATTTTTCTAAACAGAAAGATGGAGATAGCTCTATTTTTTCAAAAGCATTTATAAAGGTAGTTAATGCAATCTCAGCTTCTAAACGTGCAAGTGGTGCTCCTAAGCAAAAGTGAGGACCTTTCCCAAAGGTTAAATGCTTTTCATTTCCTATTCGATGTACATTAAATTGAGAGGGGTGTGAAAATTTTTTCTCATCTAAATTCGCTGCACTAACCCACGCAACAATCATCTGATCCTTTTTCATTAAAGGGCCAAATATATTTGTATCCTCTGTAATCCTCCGGGCCAATGTAACAGGAAAGCGATAGCGTAATACTTCCTCAATCGCTTTTGAAATTAAGCTAGGGGTTTTTCTTAAATCTTCATAAATTCCAGGTGAATCTACTAAAAAGCAATAAAAGCTATTAATAATTAAATTTGTAGTGGTTTCATTCCCAGCCGCTAGTAAACCTAATGAAAAGGTTACAATTTCTTCATCGGTTAATCTTTCGCCTTCATATTCAGCTCGAATTAAATCGGAAATGATATCATCAGTTAAATGATATCTCTTTTCCTGAACGATCGGTAGAAGATATGCTTTGAATTCATTTAATGCTATCTCTTTCTCCGCATCCAGATCATTAAACTTTTCTTTACTATACGGCATAAATAAAATATCAGACCATTCTTTAATTTTTTTACGATCTGTTGTTGGGACTCCTAATAAATCAGAAATAACGGTAACAGGTAAAAGGGCAGCAAACTGTTCAACGATATTAACTTCACTATATTTTTCGATATGCTGTACAAGTTCATCTGCGATAGCCTGTATTCGAGGTTTCCACTGTTCTAGACTTCTTGGAGTAAATGCCTTAGAAACAATGGAACGTACATTGCGATGTTCTGGTGGATCTGTAGAGTTTATATTTATTCTAGTTTCTAATGGAGGGATTGAGAATTGTCTGCGCTCCCTTCTACTTGAAAATAAGCGATAATCTGATAAAACACGATTTACATCATCATATAAAAAAACATTCCATACATCCTGCTCTTCATCATAATGAACTGGGTGATTATCCCTCATCAAACGATACCATTCATATGGATTCCATAATTCTTCTTTTGTTTTCAGCTTTGAAATTTCATGAACTAAAATAACATTTTCAGGTGAAGCCATAGTTCTTTCCTCCCTTTTCTTTTACAATAAAAGTGATAGGTCGGCAGTTCAAAGTTGTATAAACTATCATATGTTATTTTAACATATACTAAAGGAGATTTTTCATTAGAGAACTTGAGAAATATATAAGGGGGATTTTTATGTACGTTGACATTTTACTACTAGCAGAATTAACGACAGGACCAAAACATGGATATGAAATCAAAAAAAATGTTCAAAATCGTTTAGGTGAGAATTTTGAATTAAATCACAACATGCTTTACCCTGCCCTTCGGCGCTTTGAAAATATGGGTGCTATAACGAAAAAAATACATAAACAAGTTGGAAAACCAAATCGAAATATGTACGATATAACAGAAACAGGAGAAGAAATTTTTTCTGAAATGTTACGAGAGTTTCCCGAAAAACTTGCGACAAATAATGCAGAATTTCTTGTTCGTATCGCACTATTTGAAAAACTTGAATATGAAGCTAGAAAAGAGATTTTGACTGTACGTCAAAACGTACTACATAATCAACTTACCGCTATCCAGTCTCTAGAGGTTACCTCACCCTTTATTACTGAAGTCATTGAATTTAGTAAATCACGAATTGAACATGAATTGAGTTGGATTACATCACTTATGAAGAAAATATGAAAAAATAACAAAAAAAGCTAAAATCAATGAATGAAAATGATATTTATTATCAATACTATCATTAATAAAAGGGCAACCACGATTTGGCTACCCTTAAACAATTTACACTTCTGGATCGAATGTTTTGCAATCTGTTTCTTCCGTTGTAGATGCATGTTTACCTTTATGACTTACTACGTAAATTGCCTCTGCACTACATTTATTACCGTTCGCCCAAAATTTACAGTTGTTTACTTCACATAAAACGTCTTGTGCCATAGTATCACACCTCCTTGTTCTATTATCATTAACAAAATTCGGAGGTATGATACTATTCGTCATCCATTTTTTATTCCCTTTTTAGCTTTCTTAATGGTTCAATATCTCCGCGTACAATAGCATCAATATTTCCAGTTATTTTTTCAATATCAAAATGCCACCATTGAATTTGCAATAATTCTTGAATTGTTTCATTTGAAAATCTCTCTTTTATTTTATTTGCAGGGTTTCCACCAACAATTGTATATGGTGCGACGTCTCTAGTCACAACAGATTTAGCTGCAATGATTGCACCATCCCCTATTTTTATTCCGGGCATAATTGTTGTATCCATACCAATCCAAACGTCATTTCCTATAACTGTATCACCTTTGTAAGGTAAATCAGACAAACTAGGTGTATACTTCTCCCACCCATTTCCAAATATATTAAATGGATATGCCGAAAATCCATCCATCCGATGATTGGCTCCGTTCATAATAAAGTTAACTCCAGATGCAATACAACAAAACTTTCCAATAATAAGGCGATCTCCAAGAAATTCATAATGATGTAATACTCGATTTTCAAATTTTTCTCCATCTTTCGCATCATAATAAGAATAGTCACCAACAAGTATATTAGATTTTGTTATTGTATTTTTTATAAATTGAACGTTTTGATTTCCTTCAATAGGGTATTTAATATTTGGATTAGGATTCATTCTGTACAGCACTTCCTTTACCACTTATTTCACTTTCTATCGCTATTACTGGCTTTAAATTGTATATAGGTATAATAAACAATAATCCAATTATAAAAAGTAAAGCCGTCCCTTCATACATCATACTTAATGAAAACATCTCTTTTAATGAGCCAGCTATACTCATCGTTACTACCATTGAACCGGTAAATAGCGGACTTAAAATACCATTTACACGACCTATAAAATCGGTATCGCTATTTTGAATAATAAGCGTATTAATACCAATTTGGATACAAGGAAGAGCTAAACCACTAAAAAGCTGCGCTGTAAGTGTAACCCATAAATTTGTAGAATACCCTATAATGCTAATACCAATTGCTTGACCAAGCATACCGATAATTAACATCTTTTGCGGAGCAACGTTTTTCGCAAATACCATCGCTAATGCCCCGCCAACAATCATTCCCGCACCATTTACTGTTAGTAGCCACTGTAAACTCTCTTTTGATAATCCTAACTGCTCAGTCACAATAAATATACCTAATGGCTGAATTAATCCTATACCTAGTCCTGCAGCCATAAAACAAAGCCCCAGCAAAGTTAATGCTTTTTTCTTTTTGACATACTTAATACCGTCCTTCATCTCCTGCAACAGAGTGATATCTTTCTTTTCTACGTCGTTTTCAAGATCTTTCGGAAGAAATAACAATACAACTGCCGCAAGTACAAACGAGATGCCTGTTATGATGATTGAAATATAAATTCCAAAACTATGAAAGATAAATGTCCCTAGGATTGGTCCTAATACCATAAATATTGCAAATATCGTTTGATATATAGACATTGCTAATTGAATTTGTTCCGTTGATAAATGTTGTTTAAACAACTTCATTCCAGATGGTTGTGAAAACTGTGAAAGGATTGCAGAGATGAGTGTCACAAAAAACACAATTTTCCACGTTCCAAACATAAGCGTAATTAATACAGCGAATACTGAAATGGAACTTAACGTCTCACACCATATCATTGTCTTCTTTGGCTTCCACCTATCAGCAAAAGTACCGCCAATAAATGAAAAAATAAAAATTGGAGCGAATTCAGCAACTGAAATCATCGAAATAGCAAAAGCATCACCTTTTGTCATTTCCATTACATATAGTAATACCGCAAAGTTTCGAACCCATATTCCTATTTGTAAAAATAATGCTGATGCTAAAATCCCTTGAACAAACCGATTTTTTAATACTTGTGATACCCCATTGTTTTGTTTCGTTACTACATTTGTCGACATAAAAAAGCCTCCTATTTCATGTTCTGAACAGGAGGCAGCACAAATCATATAAAAAGACTATATATTCGCAGAGCGAAATACATCCCTTTTCTATAAATGTACAGACTAACCCTATTCAGAAGAATATTTCGTTTTTTAACGAAGATCTCTTACAAATAGAATTAGTTGATCATTGGGATGTCTTCACCCTTCCGTTTCGAATTTAAATAACACATACATACTCTATGTAAATCATTTTCGATGTATGCATGTCTCCTTTTACTATTCTAGAAAGTTAAAGGCAATTCCTCTAAAGAACGCATTAAATAGTTACCTTGCCATTTAATTTCTTCACGATTCCCTTTTATTTGTAGTTCAGGCATTCGATTAAACAAAGTAGTAATAGCAATCTTTGCTTCCAACCTAGCAAGTGGAGCGCCTAAGCAGAAATGGCTACCATGACCAAAGGCAATATGACGATTATTTTCCCGAGTAATATCGAATACTTCTGGGTTTTCAAATACAGTTTCATCACGGTTTGCAGAAGCTAAGGCAATGACAACCATATCTCCTTTTTCAATTGTTTGGTCGTGAATTTGAAAAGGTTCATCTGCCCATCTTGAAGTTGTAACCTCAACTGGAGAATAATATCGTAGTCCTTCCTCAATAGCGGCATCAATTAATTTTGGATTTTCTTTTAATAACTGTAATTGATCTGGATTTTCGAGGAGCGCTAATACCGTATTTGTTATTAAATTTACCGTTGTCTCGTGTCCCGCCACAATTAGTAACATTATCATTGAATATAGTTCCCGAGCGCTAAGTTTATGCCCTTCACTCTCTGCAAGTATTAAAGCACTCACCAAGTCTTCTTTTGGCTCTTTTCGTTTAATATCAACTAAATATTGAAGATATGTAATAAACTCAGATAGTTGCTTTTCAGTTTCTTTTATTTCTTCTGGTGTTTCTGGGTAAGCAATGACAGCATGAGACCAAATTCTAAATTTCGCTTGATCTTCTTTTGGAATGCCAAGCATTTCACTTATTACAATAATCGGTAAAGGGAACGAATAATCATCAACAAGATTTAATGAACCCTTTCGCTCGACTTCATTTAACAAATCATCTGCAATATCCTGTATTCTTCCTTCCAATTGCGTGATCATCTTCGGTGTAAAAGCTTTTTGTACGAGTGATCGTAAACGATTATGGTTAGGTGGATCTGAATTTAACATATGAGTAGTTAAATAATCACTATTGTCAACAGTAAGAAACACATTCAATGTATCTTGAGAAAATACATTGGCTGGATCTTTTTTTAAGCGACTATCTTTTAAAAGTGGCAAAGCATCTTCATATCTTGTGATAAGCCATTCCGCACCTAGTTCAGTTTTATTCACAAATAAGATAGGTTGCATTTTTCTAGATTCTTTATAAATTTCATACGCATCTTCTTTAAATTGAGCTGAAGCTAAATTAATGCCCTCCTCTATTTTTAGTCCAACCTTGTTTTTCATTGACATTGTATTCCCTCACTCTCATTTGTTTTTGAAAACCAACCCAACATATGCATTATACTCTAATAAAAACGTGAAAATTGTAAATTTTTAACCAAAACCTTACTTCGTATATTGAAAAATAAAAAAGTGAGAGAGTAAAATCGTTTCACTCTCCCACTACTCTTTATGCGAAGCACATAAAATTACTAATTTGTTGATAGCGATAACTTACTTTACGACGACGACCACCTTGCCAAGTGTAACCTGATACTCCGTTTCTTCTCACTTCAGTCGGAAAGAACCATAAGTCCCTTCCGAAAGGACCAGGACGATGTAAACGTAAATAGCCCCATCTTCCTAGACAATTACACATCCATGATTTCATATTGCCCGCTTGAGATGGAGACGCAAAGGTAGACGGTAACGACGGAGCTTGCGACGGCGGTGGTGACGTTGGAGCATCTTCCGCATCATCTGGTCTGTAATCTTCTTGTTCCATATCTCTCGCTTCATCTACAGATTCATACCCGTAGTTTTGTGGATTATAATACATCGCTTGATCATATGGATAATTTTGTTGGTTATACATATTAACAAATCACCTACTTTTCATTCATTACCTTTAACATTTATATGTGATATGCCCTCTCTGGGAAGCTTATGTTATAGCCCAAATTCAACTTAAAAAGCTCGTATTATTAAAAATACGAGCCTTTCAAAAATAGAAGGTGTTTATTATTTCCTTAACTTCACACTATAAAAACGCATTTCATCTAACGAACCTTCAAATTCAAATACTTCTTGTTTAATTAATTGTTTCAAGCGATATTCTAAGAAAGTATCTCCAACCAATTGTTCAACAAGACCAAGTGCTTCACCAATTACTCTAGGAGCTTTGAGGAATTCTCGATCAGCACCCACACTTTTCGCGCATTCAATTATAAATTGATCAAAATAATCTTCTTGTACAGAATATACTTCATTTTCTTTCCACACTCTTAAACATTCTACGCTTCCCGATATTCTATCCCATTCATGTTCAAACTTCATTCGCTTCTCTTCAGTTAAATAAGGTAACTTTGCAAAACTTTTTTGGAATAGAGCTAAACTTTCAGGTGGTAATTCTCCAGTTCCACGAATATCATACTCTTGTTTTAATATTTCTCGACTTGCTTCAGATGTATTAATAACTCGAATGTTTTTCTTATCCTTTAATTGTGCCATTACAAAACTTAGGCCTACATGTTCATGTGCATTATCAGCCTTCCAAATTGTAATAGGCGTTTCAACAGGAATAGTATGTAGTTCTTCTATAGTTGCTATAAATCTTGATAAATATTCTTCTTCAAAATAACTATCATAAGCAGTTAAATTATTTATTAACCACTTCTGTCTTGCTAGTTGCCCCCCATTCGTATGCAACTTATATATCGGTCCAATTGAAAAGAATTCAGAAAAAGCAACAACACTCTCTTCAGATAATTCTTCTTGACTTAACATATATGTTAAGCAACCAGCCGTTGAATCATCAAAAGCAATATGTACGTGCGTACTTTCTTTTACATTTCTTTTATAAGTAGGATTACTCGTTAATTGTTTCGGAATATCCATCAAATTTTTAATTGTATCTTCACTATAGTTTTCTTCTAATAAGTTTAACTGTATGAGAATACTTTGAAGTAAATCTTTAACCTCATCCTCGTACATATCCTCTACAGCATTTTTAATTTTATCTATCACACAAATCCCTCTATTCATTTCAAAAATAACGTAGATTATAGTGTATCATTTTAGTATAGTTCTTTAAAGTCAAATCCAGATTGCTAGAGCAATCTGGATTTTCAACAAATACTTTCCTTATATTTTTGAATTGCTAAATATTTTTACTTTGAAAATCCTTGTATCTAAATGTATAATTATATAAAAACAAAAATATAGGAGCTACATTTATGGAGAAAGTACTTACTAATTATAGACATTACTTAAAAAATTGGAGATTTATATTTATTTGCATACTACCTGTTATCGCCTTATTCGTTACTTTCTATGTCATCTTCGAACTACTGTTTCATCAAGATTTCTACTTATCTAACTTAATTTCTGCTATCATATTATTTTTAATATTTACTAATGTTAAAGATAAATTTAAAATTAAAGGCTAAAGAACATTATTTAAAAATAGCCCTTTATTCTTGCATCCTACTATAAAATAAGCCTTGCAGTAAATTTTTACAAAAATAAGAGCACCCTGCAATTGGATGCTCTTATGTGATTAGAAGTTTTTTCTGAGTATTAAGTAGGACACGAAGATCTTGTCCTACTACATAATATATGCTTGTACTTATTATTTCGTGCATATATTAAGCACCATGTTCAGGTACTTAATATATGCATAGTCATTGCTAAAAAAATCTACTCAAATATTCACTATACAATTTCATATTTATAAATTAAAAAACATCCATTGGGGATGTTTTTTATCTAACGATTTTAAGCTTCCATAAACTTAGCCGGTACACCAATTTTTTCAACTACAGAAGATATATTAGTAGGATTAATCATTACATTTTCAATACATACTAATTTATTTTCTAATATCCCATTCTCTGTAGTAATAAGTTCTTCAAACCGATCTAAAGTCATTGAAAATTTGTGTTCACTTCCACCATTCATACTAACTTTTACATACTTCATAGTGTCACCGCCTTTCATAATAATTTACATTTCGACAAGAAGGCGCTTACACCCTTTTTTTATTTACTCTTGGATTTCTCACGTTTACATATATTTTGAGAAAAGAAACTACTATTATTTACTCACAAAATTATTACTAATAAGAAAGATAAAGATAAAAATGCACAAAGTGGAATATATAAACCAGTATCCATTCTAGCGAAGTGCGTATCTTTTTGTCGTTTAAAGATACCAAAATAATTAAACTCACCAATTACTCTAATAGAAAAGACGATCATACAAATCCAGGAACCGACTTGAATAATAACATTAGGAACTGCAAAATGAACAATATTTGCTTGTTGCAACAAAATTATCGCTGCCATACTTAATAATAATACAATGAACAATGTCATTCCGGCACGAGGTGTAAACGCCTTTTCCCCTGATTTAGTTGGTATAACACTATTTGTCCCCCAATTACCTCCGAAACCCCAATATACATGTAAAAAGCTAACTAAGAATAATATACAAGCAGATATATATGTAATGATAAGCATTTTATCCTCCCCTTATTTTATTTAACTTCTCACCTATAAAATATGCTATCCCCCCCCTCATTAGCAACCTTTATTTAATTACATAAAAAAACCGTAATGATTTATCAATATTAAGATAAGTCATTACGGGGTTATTAAACTTCATTATGCATTAAACCTATTTCTTCGGCGTTCCATCCTTGTTTGACCTTGAACTTCATTTTCTTTGTATGGATCTATTTTCTCTGTCATTTTATATGTTGCAACTGGTTCTTCGTACTTATGCTCATGTATCTTTTCTCGAATTTTACTTTTAGATTCTTTCCCACCAAACTTAAATAGTTTCATCTTTAATTTCGGTAATCTCGGAAGACGAATCTTAAATGATAATCTTTTGCGTTTCTTTTTTGGTCCAAGTAGATTTATATTTTCTTTATTATTATCTTTCTCTTTGCGGTGAATGAACATCGCAAGTAATCCTCCTAATACAAGTCCTCCAATTAATAGTAATATATATACATAATGGCTTGTCATTAAACTCGTCATGCGTTCAAGTATGACTAACGACTGTACTTCTTTTATATCCCATAGTAAAGCGGCCCATAATGAGAATAATCCCAAAGTAAGTCCATATGTACGAAAACGAAATAAACATGGAATTAACGCGACACATGCAGCAATTTTCGCATTTGCTATGATTGAGCTTGTTGTAATATCCTGATGCCAAATAACTAACAGTAATGTTATAAATGGCGCATACGCTATCCAGCTGCATATACGTGAATACATCTTTTTAGCAAAATAACTACCGAAACTAGTAAAAAATAAAAGCCCTCCAATATATACAGATTGTTCTAGAGGGATTTGCTTTGTAAGTCCTGCAATTGGAAAGAGGACGCTAAGTAGCATTAAGAGCACATCTAATTTCTTCACCATTCCCCATTCCTTTCAAATTTTTTCAATTAATAAAAATCGCTTTTCCATTTGGTATAGTTTTTGTATTTCTAAAAAACATATTAATCCTGTCTGCACATAAAGTAAATATGTAAACGAAAAGATACTTGACAAATGATATCCTTATTTGCATAAAAAAATGACAAATCCTGATCGATATAACGAGCAGGATTTGTTTACTAGTACTTAAAGTAGAATAATTGAATCTTTCTTTTCTACTTTTACTACATCTACATCCAATTCATCATCAAATTCTTTAAATTCTCTTGCATCTATGTCAGTAATATAACTCTTTATTACTTTTTCCATATGTACGGAATATGTCATGTGTACATTCTTTTTCGAAAGCATACTAGAATTACAGCACATGTAATGTATCATTTTAGCGATATAATCCCTTTCTACAGGTTTTACACCTAATGGTAGAATTTCAATTATATATCGCTGAAAAACTTCACTACAATTAAGTGAATATTCACCAGTGCTATAATACATCCCTTTTTGATCTGCATATAAGCCTATTCTATCTAGAGCATCATCACATTCTATTACACCGTAGCTTGGTACATCAAAACCTGTATTTATTCTAATAATATTTAAGTTGGGAACCTTTAATACCTCTGGAACAATATCAGGTAAAATATCTGTATTAATTTCTTTATTTTGTAACTCTTTTATCCAATATTTTCTCAAATTTGCATCTACAATGAAGTAAACTTGTTCATTTTGTTCTTTTGCATATTGTACAATTTCCATTAATGTTTCGAAAACATATTGTTTAAAAAGAGCCCCCATATCATTTCTCTTTGATGGTTGTGATAAAAATGCATTATGTTTATTTATATTTAATAATACGTAATCAATCTTTTGCCACTCTGTATTCCCATATAATTTATATAAAATTTCTTTTCCTTTTATTTTTGAAAGAATAGGTAAGAAATCAAATTTCGATATTCGTTCAATTGATAAATTAACATATGTACAAGGTAAATTTATCTTATTCCAACTACGCTTCAAAAATCCTTTTTGTTCTAATAGACTAAAAACACTATTTACAATTGTTTTACGAGATACACTTTGGCCTATAAATAAATTAATAAATGTTGAAATACGATTTGTTCGTGCAAATCCCTCTCTAATGATTTGTTTTGGATCAATTTTTTCGCGTCCATCACAATTTTTCATTGCGATTAATGCTAATGTCGCATCACTGCGCTCACCCGCGGTAGCATAGACAGCTTTCGTAACATCATCTACAAGATTTGTTTTATATTTTTGACAATATTGCATTTTATATGGATTTTGTAACACCTTTTCAATATTGTATCTCACAATCTTTAATAATACTGGGAAATCTGTATTCAATACATAAGAATTTTCACCAATTTTAGTCAAAACAATTTCGCTATCAAGTAATGCTTGTTCTATTTCCAGCGCTATATTTTCAGACCAAACTTCTAATGTTAATGTCTCTAATCCTTTTGGTGCAAATAAAGGAAATAATTCATTTTTGTTATTTGTTGCTACCTTTTTACATTCTGGAAGTATTGTGAAATAAGAGAATTTACGCTGGAATTCTTTAAATAAATACTCTCTTTCCTTTACTTTTATACCTGGTTCTATTTTAGTACCTTGGACTTTATATATTCTTTCATTGTATGGAAATAACACCCTTTTATTTTCCCCGACAATATAATCTTTCGGATATTGGAGAATATGGTCTAAATCCAAATCTCCACCTATTTGAAAATCATCTTTTAAATTTCTAAATATCTTAATCCATTTCATGCCGGTTGTAGCTTGTTGCATTTTTAGTTTTACAAACCGTATTTTTTTATTATTTGATGCAAACTCTGGGGTAGAAATCAATATCATCCCTCGTTTTCGTCTGAAAAGTAAAGGAATATCTGGATGATTATATTCTTGATATTAAGACGATTTTTATGAACATTTCGTATAAGTGTGATTTAACTGATTAAAGCTATTTTCAAAGTAGACATATCAGCGATATTTTATGTCTATTCCGTATAAGTGTTAGCAAGTTCGTTTGCAAACTTGTTAGCACTTTTTTATATTCCTTCTATGGAATTGTAAATAACTTAATGGACAAGTTCTACTTTGAAAAAAAGCCCTCA
Source organism: Bacillus sp. CH_48 (assembly GCF_038008465.1). Lineage (NCBI taxonomy): Bacteria > Bacillati > Bacillota > Bacilli > Caryophanales > Bacillaceae > Bacillus > Bacillus sp. CH_48. Next base: position 4,320,589 of record NZ_JBBOZF010000001.1, read on the forward strand.
ATTTACTCGAGGGCTTTTTCACTTTACATATACATAAGATTCACTTACTATTTCGTACAGGTGTTAGCAAGTTCGTTTGCAAATAGGATAAACTCGATATTTTTACTATCGTTCTTTCGGAAGTACAATTCCTTTATATAATTGGACAGTAATAAGGTAGTAAATTGTATAAATAAATACAAAAATTACAATTGGTAACCATATACGGAAATACGGGTCCACTAAAATAAACCCAAAAATATTCATCCCCATTAATACGTGTGCAATACCTACTACCGCTGGAAATAGGAATATGAAAAATAGTTCTTTATAAATAGACTTTGCTAGTAATTCACGGCGGACACCGATTTTACGAAGCATTTCATAACGAACAATATCTTTTGATGCACCCGTAAGGATTTTAAACATTAAACAACTTGCCATCATCGCTAGAAATGCAATTCCTAGGAAGAAGCCCATAAATACCGTTCCGCTGGCAACAGAATAAGATTGTGTATATATATTGTATTTACTTAATAAATCATTAGCCGTTATTTTATATTTATCTAGTTGCAACTCATCAATTTTTTTCCATTCTTTTGTATATGCCACAAAGTTATCTGTTTTTCCAATGAAAACGACGTTTTCTTTTCCTTTTATACCATCATACATTTTTGGATCTACAATTTTAATCGTTTTACTCATATAGTTTAAATAAGTGGGTTGTATAGCTGTTAAAGCCATATCCCATGTATCTGGAATAATATTTTTATTCTCATCATCTTGTCCATTTCTTGAAATAGCACCTACTGGGAGTTCTTCCGACACATGTTTTAATATACCTGAACCATTTTTTCTATCACCATCATGCACCAATGGACGTTTTTTTTCTAAATCTGTTTTTAAATAGTAAACGAATGTATCATCTACTTTATAACGATATTCATTTTTCTCTTTAAATGTAATACCATTTAAGATTTCTCTCTCTTCATTTGTTGGATTATGAATCACTGTATCATATATTTCAAACTGCTCAACAGAGTTCATAACATTATTTTTGAAAGCCATTCCGCCAGAAATTGCACCTGCACCAAGTGCCACTAGCATCGCTACTGTTGCCAATACTTTCGATAAGCCATTAACACGGAAGTTTAACTGTGAAAATGTGAAAGCATTAAGTCCTTTTTCATTACGATGTTTATTTCCCTTTAACAATTTAATAATAAGCGGAAGAACTGAAGCAAATAACAAATACGTTCCCGCTGTAGTTGTGAGCATCGCAATCAAAAGGCCTTGCTCTTTTAGCTTATTCATATAAATCATAGAAGCGTAGCCACTACCTAATAAAATAATAGCCAAAATTGAAATTATACCAGTCCACTTTCCTTTAATCATTGTACGCTCTGCTGAAACATCTGCATGTACGAGCTGTAAAACCGAAATACGCGCTAGTTTCATACTATTCATAATTGCTGAGAACATAAATAATATAAAGAAGAATACACAAGTAATTGTTATGGATGGAACATAAAACCCTTGATAGCCACTTGCTGTAAAATCAAGTTGTTTCATCAATAGCTTGCCAATTCCTTGGGCAAGCCCCACACCAACTGTGATTCCAATTGCTAGAGATACTACCCCAATCATGATTGTTTCCAAAAACATAAGCATCGTAATCTTATGTTTTTTCGCTCCCAACATCATATACATACCGAATTCTTTTTGACGAAGTGATAATAAGAATGAGTTTGCATACAAAATATAGAAAAATGTAATGATTGCTAATAAGGCTGAACCTGTTTGGAAAACCAACCCAATTGAGTTAACCATTGCATTTGCTTCAAGAAATGATTTATTTAGTGCTAATGTTTGAAACATGTAAAAAATTGAAATTGACATGACAAGACCAACAAGTAAAACAATATAATCTTTCAATTTACTTTTTAACCCTGACATAGAAAGCTTAAATAACATGCTGAACTCCCTTTCTTATACCTTTTGTGCACCTAAATCTGCAAGTACATCTAAAATTTCTTTATAGAATAATTCGCGCGTACCACTGCGGCGAATTTCTTTATACAATTCACCGTCTTGAATGAACAAAATCCGCTTACAGTAACTGGCACTATATGGATCATGAGTCACCATCATAATAGAAACATCTTGTTTTTCGTTTAAATTTTTCATTGCTTCTAAAAGGCTTGTTGCATTTTTAGAATCAAGTGCTCCTGTTGGTTCGTCTCCTAAAATAATTGCTGGCTCATGTACAAGGGCACGCGCCGCTGCTGAACGTTGCTTTTGTCCGCCAGATACTTCAGATGGATACTTTTGAAGAATTTCTGAAATCCCTAGCATTCCTGCTACCTTTTCTACTTTTGCCCCAATCTTTTTTGACGGAACGCTTTGAAGCGATAGTGGCAAAGTAATATTTTCATAGATTGATAAGTTTTCAAGCAGATTAAAATCTTGGAAAATGAACCCTAATTTTTGAGAACGAAAATCAGAAAGCTCTCCTTGCTTCATTTTGGTAATATCTGTACCAGCAATCTCAACAACACCGTCTGTTGCTTTATCTAATGTGGAAATAACATTTAATAATGTAGTTTTTCCTGAACCAGATGGTCCCATAATTCCAACGAATTCTCCCTCCTGAATTGAGAACGATACGCCTTTTAACGCATATGATTGATTTTCGCCTTTTTTCCCATATACTTTTTGTACATTTTTAACGTCTACAACTAATTTGTTCATATATATTCTCCTGCTTTTATTATTTTTTTAATTTTTCCTTTGCCTTTTCAGGAACTTCATTTTCTTGTACTTCCTCAAATTGATAAACATATTTACCTTTCACATGAACCTTTAAATAATTATTTACAAACTCATCTTTACCAGCAAATCCTACCTTAATGGTATCTTCATTACCTGATTCATCAACTCCATTTAACATAGCAAAATATCTCTTATTATCGTGTTCAGGATCCGGTTTTGCTTCCTCTTTTTGAAGAACATACACATTATTTTCTTTCACTAGTGGATTAAATCTATCTCTAGTTTCCTCTCCTACATAAGCTAGTAATCCTCCACCTACAACGATTAATCCTGATATTGCAATTAACGCTTTTTTCATCTATCTTTTCCACCTTTCTTTTCTCATCAAAAAATTTTTTATTCATTCTTTACTATTTCAATGAACATGCATATGCCTCATCAGCACATTTCAAAGTATAAATATTATTTCTTAACAAAAAACAAGGGCCTTCCTTAAGTTTTTCTTAACAAATGCTTTTTTAGATAATGTAAAATAAACTATCTCATAATTTCGATCTGAGCAAAGATTCTAACTACGGGTTGTTTTCTAGATATTACGAATGTTTTTAATGAACATTTCGTATTAGTGTTAGCAAGTTCGTTTGCAAACTTGTTAGCACTTTTTTATATTTCTTCTATTACATAAAACTTCACGAAAACATCATATTTAGCTGCTAACTCTTCTAATTTCCTTTCCCTATATTTTGTCACTGTAAAAAAATGAATGACTGGCACTTTCCCGTTATATTTCTGTTTATATATTTTTGTGAACTCTTCGTATTTTTTTATTTTCTCTTCATTCACTCTCATCTTTTGCGAACGATTTACCCCAATGGCATGAAGTACTCCTTCCTCATCTCGATATCTCACATCCGGAATAGTCTTTTTCTTTTATTTATTTTTTATATAGCGGCACTCCCATTAAAACAGCATAAAAAATACTCCTCTTGAATCAAGGAGTATTTTTCTTTGTTATTGATCAGTGCCCTGATTCTTACCAACAGCTTGTGATTTTTTCGCTGCTGATTGAGCATTTTGTTGTTTTACTTGATTTACATTTGTTTCAGTTGCAAACTCTGTACCATAGCCAGCATTTGCATTTTGAACGCCAGCACTAGCAGCTTGTGATTTTTTCGCTGCTGATTGGGCATTTTGTTGTTTTACTTGATTTACATTTGTTTCAGTTGCAAACTCTGTACCATAGCCAGCATTTTGTTGTTTTGTACTTTGAATACTAGCACCGGAAATTGTTTTATTATGACCTTGTTGATTTTTATCCATTATTTGTCACCTCCACAACCGTTAATATAACCAACCTATCAAGAAGATATCCATACAGATTTTTTTAAATTGACACATATATCTCTTGCAGCAATAATCCCTTATTTAAATGCACAAGGAAAGACCTTTCACAAAAAAATTACGCTAGGCCAACTCTTTATACCTTTATACCTTTATATTTATTCAATAGATTATTAGGTAAAACATTAATTTTTCTCATTTTATTTTTTTCTCACTGTATTTCGGTTAAGTACACCATGGCTGGACAGGTAACTTAATCTTATAAATTCACTTCTTTTCTGCTATCCCCTAATATGAAGACAACTTTTCTTTTCCTTACTTCACATACACATAGGCTTCATTTGCATTTATATAGTATGTTTTTCCTTCGCTATTGTGAAATATACACCCAAAAAGCGTACCCCAAGATAAGATATTATTTAAAATGAGAATATTTTTCTTCAACCAGTATTTATTGATCAATGCCACAACTAGTAGTTCTCTCCACTATCTCTTAAAAATTAGTATAGTTTGTATTAATTCTGTATCTAGTAGAAGCTCTCTCTATCAAAGAAAAGTAAAATAATAGGTTAATAAACAAGCATTCTTTTTACTAAAACATAGAATAATATGAACCCTAATCGAAGGGAGGTATAAAAGAATGTCCTGGAATAATGATTGCTGGAGTTCTAAGAAAAATCATTGTTGTGATGATTGGTGGAAATCTAAAGATAAGCATCATTGTGATGACGATTGGTGGAAATCTAAAGATAAGCACAATTGTGATGATGATTGGAAGTTTAAGCGAAATAAGTGTCGTTGTAAATGTTTCTTTATTTGTTGTCATTGTAAAAAGAAACATTGTTAAGTTTTTCAGTGCCAGCATAAAGGCAAAAAACATGTCTTTGGAACTGATAAATACTAGATTGTAGTATACAAAAAGCTGACTAATTATAGTCAGCTTTTTAATTACGTTACATAGTATGTTGTTCCTTTACTATTGTTTATTTTTTTATATACTCGTAATACCACTTTCCGTCTGGTCGAGTATCCATCCACCAAGTGATTTTATCTAATTCAGCATTAGGTAATACCTCAGTTTGTAAGTACGCTATACCAGTTGTTGGATCAGAAATAACTTGTCCTTTAGTTCCACGTTCGGCCATAGCATTTAATACTTCTGGAACCAATGAGACGCCAAATCCACCAGATTTAACATATTGATATCCGCGATTAGAAACAGTTTGTTCTGGCTGCTTCTCTTCTGTAAACCAAGTTAATGATTTACTACCAATTAATTCATTTAAATCACACTTTCCAATACCAGGTACATTACCTGTTTCAGTATATTGCCAGATATCACATGGATAAGCTGGTCTATTCCCGCCATAACGTGGAATCCATACAAAGTCTGATTTTACATTTGCCATTCCAAACGGAGCATACATATGATGCCCAATATATAAACCGACTTTCTTAGCGCCAAGTCGGTATAACTCATCGATAAACGTCTGTGTTCCTGCTCTCATATCATTCATTGTTTTCACTTCTACATCAGCCACCCAAACGGTTGCACTCTTGTCACCGCGACTCCAGAAGTCTTGTGCTTCTTTCTTTGCATCAGCAATGGAAACAAAGCGACAAAATGCATAGTTACCAAAAGGGATGTTATGCTGCTTCATACTTTGTACATATCCTTTATATAACGGATCTACATAATTTGAACCATCTTGCACACGCGCTATTACGAAATCCAAATACTGTTTTGCGATAGGCCAGTTAATGTTACCATTCCATTTTGAAATATCTACGATTTGTCCCATTATTGACCCTCTCCTTTTTTCTCTTCTTGTTTTTGCTTCCCACCTAAAATTTCAATCGCATTGGTTAAAGCTGATGGTAAAGGGATTCCAATACGACCTGCATTTTCTAAAAGTGAAAGTAATTCATTCCCGATGAAAAAGAAGATCGTTGCTTCACGGATTGCACTGTTTGTTCCCATAACTGCATCAGCTTGAGTAGCTGCTGCGACCAAAAGAAAAAGCACCACCTTTTTGGCGATGCCTTTAAAACCAACTTTACTTTTTAATTCTCCGTTATACCCTGCTGCAATCATGCCAGTTAGATAATCAATAACTGCCATCGTTACTAAGATTTTCAATGTTGCATCCCATCCCCCCAAGAAATACCCACAAAAGCCACCAAATGTAGCAATAAATACTTTCATTAATACATCAATGCGATCCATCTTTTCCTCTCCCTTGTATAAAATAAAAAGGATTCCAAGGAATCCTTTAAAAAAATTTTTTCTATTTTTCACTTAACCAATCTTCTATACCACATCTTTAATCTTTTAACCCCTCAATCCATGCGGATAAATTCCAGTCACCACCTGTTACCCTGTTGAAATTTGCAATCGCAATTGCAATACCAACACTAGTTAAACTTGAACTACATATTTTTGTTCTATTCCATTTATGAGAAAAACTAAACAGTTTTGGGGATACACTTTTTAGATTTCTCTTAAATAATCTATCTTCAGGGTCAACTGAAGATGGGACTAAATCAGGAAACTCTTCTTTGAGATGTGCTACTAAATCAAACGAACCGATACTTATTGATACACAACCTGCATACTGTAGATGTTGATAAAAAAACACTTCATTAGGGACATCATTTGCAAATTGCATTAACAATTCTGTAAATCCTTGTATTTGAAAAATACTGCATTTAACATACCTAGTCAAAAAAATCACTGTTAATATATCAATTTGCTTTGAAGTTAATTTCGGAACCATCATCATAGATTCATTATATATTAACTTCAAAAATTCCTCTTCTTTTACCATTGTTCGATCTACTAACATATCAACTAATAAGTCAGCAATTTTCTCATCACCACGTTTTGCATGATTTTTTTGCATCTCATAAATGTTAAATCTTAAATCAGGATCTTCTGTGTTTTTCAGAGATTCAGGGTCTTTGGTAATCAAGCGATCTAGATACTTATTAATTATTTCTTCTGCACGCTCATTAATTGTATCTTCTACTGTTTTCCCTAAATCATAAAAGTTACTTTTAAACACCATCATAGCAACTTCCTTAACTTCATTAAATCCCAGACCATATTGATTAACATTTACATTCTTACTGTTTTGAATATTAGTAGAACTTTGACCTGCAGTTAATTCATGTTTATCATTCATTTTTTTCACCAAATGTAACATTTACATTCTTACTACCTTGAATATTTGTAGAATTATCTCCTGAATTAATATTCTGTTTAGGATTTTTTTCTTTTCTAAAAAACATACCTCCTATAACAGAAATAACAAGAACTCCTATCCCACTAAAAACCCACTCTACATTTTTCATAACCCACTCCATCAAAAATATACCTCCTATTATATGACTTCTTTTATATAATAAAGGATGTATATTCCATAATCCAACCATTATCCGCTAAATTCTTGATATCTAACTAAAGGATATTTCTCAATAAAATTTTGATTACTATCACAATTGTTACAAGTGTGTTTGAATGTTGGAGGATTAAAAAAAAGCATTTCCCCTGTATATATCATTTCTCCTTCCTCGCAAGAGTCACATATATATTTCACACCTATTGGTTTAACTTCAAATCTTTGTTCCATCATTCACTTCCTCCTTACAAAATAAAACTATACAATTTTTCATTCAGCATAAAAGCCGTATTTTATGCAAAATAAAAAACAGCTTATAGCTACTTTTGGTCTACTTGTATTGTGTTTTCGTTAATTGGTGGTTCTTGTGATGGATAATTACCAGTAAGTGATGTATAACACTCTAGACAAATATTCTTTTTCGCAAATCCCATATCCAATTCATATAGATGTGCTCCACGTTTACATATTTCACACAGCGTGGCAATACGAAACTTTATTGTTCCATCCATTTCTCTCCATACTTCAACCCTGCTCATACCTGTTGGAATACCTGCATTATTTAACATATCAGCAGGTATCTGAACAGAAATCCCTGTCTCTGTTCGTTCTGCATCCACCAGCCTCCCCATAAAAGGAAAGCTTTCACCTGCTTGAAGTGGCATCATTTGATTCTCATTCATTCTTACTTCCCCTTTCTATCCAAGTGCGTTAAATTTCCAACCACTTGGAGTACTCACATAAAAACCCGCTCCAGCATTACCGTCTGTAAAACGAATATGCCCCCATTGTTGGAATCCACCGCCACCTAAGTTAATTCCCTGTATTGCTCGTATATTCCTAAAGATTTTCACTTCTTTTTCAGTACTTATATCAAACGTTTGTCCGTCTGGTGCTGGAGATATATTATTATTCACACCACCTACAGCAAGTGCGTTAAACGGCTGAATACCATCTGCTCTTTCTGCTGCAGCACGATCCCAATTATACATAGATGCATATTTGCCACTGTATAACGTTACACCACTTACACAAATCGCTGTCCCTTGTCTCATGTCAGCATTTCCAGAACAAACTTTAATAATCAATGCGTGTTCTTGTGGAATATAGTTTGTCGGGACTTTGAAAGTAAAAGAATACCTTCTGATTTCTCCGTAAAATGTAGACGGCTCAGGGAAGTCCATCTTTTGTTCACTCAATATGTCGTAACTAACGTTGTCTCGGAATTTAACGCAACACACGTGTATTCTCGGTTTTCCTGTCTTTCGCACGCCATTTATCATGGCAGTTCTAAAGTGTGCGGATGCTGTATATTCGTTACCAGGATGTATACCATTATTCACGATTGCTTCTGGATAGTTATACATATCTACCCTTGCAGCATTCACCATTTGCTCGTAGTCAAATATATGTGTATTCTTTTCTATTACGACATTTCCCCATGACTTCCAAGTAAGACCATATCCACCTTCAAATCCATAATAATCGTTATGTCCGATATTTTTCTTTGTAACACTAGAAAAGTCTGGATCTGCTATTAGGTTTCGTCTTGATACCGCAGTTGTTTTTGTGCCCCATTCGTCTTGGAATAGGAAGTCTAGCATTTTAACAGTTACACCATCTTTATCAATGGTGATCTTATCACCATCAATTCTAATAAGATTTGTATCTATGCCTTTTGCTGTTAACCATTTGACCATTGTGTCAGCATTAATATCCAGCTTTGCAGCATTAATTGTAATTTTGCCAGGGGACATATTGATGGCAGTGACAATGCCGTCCTTTAAAATCTGCGCTATAATTCCTTCGTCTAACACTTCTAACCTAGATTCCGTTTTCTTTACATAGGCATTATAAGTCTCATTTATAAATGTTTCTTGTTTTTCAGAGATGATTGAAACGCCTTTTTCATTAGCACTAATACCTCTTTCTAATTCTGTAACTTTTTTAGTGTAATCTTCAGTTGCTACTCTATTAGCAATATCCTCTAGCATTTTATCAGCATCAGTTTGATCTTTCGGGTGCAACCAAAATTCTGTAGCTATAGTGCCACGTTGTAACATAGGTGCAGTACACCATAAACGCCCATTTCTTGTCACGTAATAACGCCAACTCACAAACGCTGCATTGGCTGGTGCTTTATCTGTACATACAACACGAATCCATGTATGATTTACAACCTTGATATTCGTTCTAGCTGTTTTCATGCGAGTTTTTTTGTCAGCAGTCCACCATTCAATTTCTATAAATGCACCGCCACTATCAATAGGTGTTTTCCCATCAGTATTGAAATAACCTGATGCAACAAAGTCTTCGTTAACCTGACACTCAATGAATTGACTTGTAAGTCCCCAACAGCGATCTTGAGTCTGGCCAGTAACGGTAATTGCAAATGTATTCATACCTTTGTATTTTAAATTCGTATCCACAGAACCAATAGCCCCATTACCACTATTCCAAAACCAATATTTTTGTTCTAACTTAAAATCAGCATCACGCAACTCGTTTACAGTGCCTAAACCACCTACATAATTCTCAACATCTTTTATTTCTACTTTTCCTTCCAGAGCTTTTGCAGTAGTTTCCCAACCTGCTTTAGCCTCTTGTAACTGCGTACCTTGTTTGGTTTGTATTTCTTGTAAGCTGGTAACTTTTTCTCTAATACCGTCTGCTGTTTTCTCTACAGTAGTAACACGCTCGCTAAAATCGAATTGTGTTTTTTCTACCGTTTTAATACTTTCTTTAATACCATTCACACTTTTTTCGATCTCGGTTGTTTTTTTAGTGAATTCATCATTTGTTACTTGATTTTCTGGAGCTGGTGTCCAATCCTGTGGCTTATTACCTTTATATAAAGCAACCCATTCTACAACGGATTTTGTAGTGTTATTTGGATAGTTATACAGATTCAACTTTCTTTCATTTCCGCTCGTTGTTACTACAGCTTTGAAAGTTACATAAGTTATTCCGTTAGCATAGACACTTGTTGCATATCCAACATTATTTGAACCACCATTCTGCCAAATTCCAAATTGTTGGCCTTGTGGGACACTTCCTTTAATTACAAAAGTATATTCCTCACCTGCAACAAAATTTTCAGTTAGAGAATATGGATTGATTAGATAATCTGTTTTTTCGTATTTAGTATTTGAATCTAATAACAGATTACGACCTCCAGCTTTATCGTTATTAACTTTCTTTTCTACGCTCTCCAACTTCTCACTAATCTGGCCAGCTTTTTCTGTAATTTCAGTTGTGGTTTTCTTTAGATTATTAGTTGTTTGCTGCACCTCAGAGATTGTCTTTTTCGTACCTTCAGCAGTCTCTACCACTGTATTTAATTTTTCAGTGATTTCACCGTCTTTTTTTGTTAAAGTTTCAATTGATTTGGTAAAACCTTCGTTGGTCTGTTTCATTTCAGAGACAGTTTTTTCAATTTCACCTTGAGAGTTTTCTACATTTTTAATAGTTAGAGAAACTTCCTGAAGATTTTCTGTTACTTCCTTGAATTGTCCATTTGTCTCTTTTTGGGCTTCTTCTACTTTTTTATCTAATTCTTCTTTTGTGGACTGAATATCCTTATTAACCTGTTCAAGTGTTTCTTTTTTGAGAGACTCTACATCGGGTACAACAGATTCCCAAGCTGTACCTGTCCATATTTTTAAGATACCAGGCTTACCATTGCTAATATCACGCCAAAGTGTTTTATAAGGCTTCAGTCCTGTTGTCGGTGGATTCTTAGCTTCAATTATTTCTACCGTGTTATTATTAAGATTCTCTTGAACTTTTTCAGCCAATGTTTTCGCTGCTTCGGATTCTTTCTTAGCATTACTAGCTGTTTCGTTTGCATCTTTCACTAATTTATCTAACTGATTTATCAGCTCTTGTTTATTACCTAATGACCCCAAGATTCGATTGTAAATTTTTCGTAGTTCTTCGTTTGGATCAGTAATTTCGCGATAATCACCAAACACATATTTATCTTGTGTAGGTTCCGTAAAAGATTCATTACCAGCAATTACACGTGCTTCAAGGTATAACTTAGGTGTGAATCCTGTATCTTTGATTCGAATCGTATCGCCCTCATTAATTAGTTCATGTGCTAGTCCGAAAATACGTCCAATCGATTGTGCTTCTACTTCATAAGAAACTGAAGAATTGACACGCTTCTTTAATTCCGTCTTCATCAAAGTCATTAATCGTTGCGGTGTCATATTTTGGTCTTCTGTTTCCGGAGTGTAGAAACCAAATTTATGCTTACCATGTGCATTCCAGCGTTGAAAGGCATCACTATCTGTAATATAAAGAAGCCCGTTATTAATACTCTCAATCGTGATAAGTTTGTCACCTTCGCTCCGTACAAATCCGACTAAGGCGGTACAAATATCCCTGGAATGTTCAATGCGTCTAATGCCTACTAAGTCTTTTCCCAGGGTTACTTCCTTCCCTGTTTCTCTCCCTCGCTTCTTTATCATATCGACGTACCACCCAGTAATTTGAGAACCGGATACTTCAACGCGATATTGGATTTCTAACTCAAACAAAGCCGCGATTTTCTTTAAAAAAGTGAGGGGATCGATGAATTCATCAATAGTCATCGTGTGGAATGAAGAATAATCCGTTATTCCACGTTGCCATTTTGAATCGGCAAGAGCGATATCAATAAACGTATTAACTGTTTCACTCTCTATACGTTGAGGTTTAATAATCCCATCTTTGGCTATTTGAACCCAGGCACCAGAAGCATGTACAGTGAGCGATCTATCATCAGAGTCTTTTTCTACTTCATTATTGATAACATATGGAACAATGCGACCATCACGCACTTCCTTTAAAACTAAGTTCTGCTGCTGTAATGTAACTGCATGTGGAGTGCCGTCAAAAGTTTTGAATTCTAACATATCAATGTTATTTTTTATTTCCCAATGACGGTTATCAGCCCAGTAGTCCTTTGGTTGAATAGCTGATATAATCTGATCTGTTTTGAAATCAACAACATGAAGTATTCCGCTTGGTGTTCTCATCTGAATCGCTCCCTGTATTTGACCCTTGCTGTTCCGATATCAGAAGGCATAATCTCAAGTTTATTAGTGCCTCTATTGATAACAGGGAAATTACTGAAAATGTCCTTAATGTTAATCGCATTCTTTCCTTCAATTGTTACATGACTATTTTCTGTGTCGATCACGACTTTATCACCAACATCTACTATATAAGGCGGTGTATTTTTCGTATTTAAATTTACTTTCCAAAACTTCAAATCACTAACTGACATTGCTTCTACTGGTGGAACGTCTTGAAACTGCATGATGCTAATTTGAATTTGTGCTGCTTTTTCCATATGATAGTTTTTTTCATCCGTCCAACGTGCAAATCGTTCTGAATCATCTTTTTCTGTACCTGGAAGGAATTTTGAAATATACGCTTCCCATACATTTCCTGTCCTAGCTATCCACAATCGACCAAAATACTGATTCCATGTATTCGGATAATCGCCACTCTCATAAATTAAACCTGTTTTCCCTGGCTTATTGTCATATCCAATTACCATCGTCCCGAAATTTTGTTCAGCTTGCCAAAAGAGATCGTTCATAGCGATTTTCGAAAGAACTTTGCTGTTTTCATCGAGTACCGCTATCTCAACCCGTCCCATTTCGTTGATCTTTTTACTCTTACATGTAACATAGGCTTGCATAATAAAATCTTGTACTGGACCACCAGGGATACTTTTTTTAACAGCTGCACCGTGCCAACCTTTACCCGTTCCGGTACCAAAATCAGAACAATAGAATTGATATTTATCTGATTTCATTTCACCAACCGGTTCCCCATCTTCCATTGAACTGACTTTACTCCATCCGACCGTAGTAGCCATTTCATCCCATACTATACGTTGATTCCTTTCTACAGGCTTTTCCACAGTTTTTAGCGGCATGCCGATACGAAAATAATCTCGATCACTTAAGGATACCCCGCCGAACCATACATCTAAAAAAGTGTTTGGTTTCGTAATATCAATTTCGATAATCGGGTTAGAATGAACTGTTCCTTTATTTTGAACGTTAGCAATTAATCCAGGGTTATCCGTCTGAAATTCTACTGTTCGAGTAGGTCCTAGTTTATAAGGCATAGGACAAATGAAAGTAAGTACTCCTTCTCCTAAATTCACTAATTGTTGTGGATCAAATGATTCATCAATAACAGCCAAGTACGTGCGATCTTTTTCGTCATCAAAAATCAATTCCTGAGGTCGTTCTGTAATAAGCCAATCAGCTATTTCTTCCTTTAATTTTTCTGCTTCTTCCATAGATTCGTACAACAATGAAACGGGTACAATTATTTTTCGCATTTTTGTTTGAGTACGTATTAATCGTCCTCCTGGATAGTGAGGAACTTCAAGAAATGTACGCTCCAAAGGAGCCCATGCAGGGCGTTTTTTACCCTGCAATGGGATTACATTCGGATTTCTTTTCCCGTTAAAACTAAAGAAACTAATTCCAGTCATATCATCACCTACCTAAAATACTCTCAATCTTTCTTTCTCGCTTTCTTGAAACTTGCTAACATCTGAGTAGATTTCCTTTGCTATTTCTCTGCCGTTTAAATTAACTTGCAAAATAGTTGGGCCTTGTGATGCATATTGTTGTACTCCAGCTTGTTGAGTTAATGGTAGCGATCCCATTATTCCATTAGCAATCGCATCGAATGTTTGTTTTCGAAGAGGTAAAACGGTTTCGTCATATCCTCTCGCATCGCCGACACCAATCAATGTAGGATTACCAGGCTTGATTAAAGCGCCGTTTGCTGCCCATTTGACACCAAAAGACGGAAGACCATCGGAAACCCAATTAACAGGATTTAAAGAACCGCTGACGGTAATTTTCGGAGTAGGAATATGAATTCCTGTGAACATATTCACAACACCGTCTTTGATCTTCTTAATCCATCCCATAATTCCGTCCCATGCACTTTTTATAGGATCAACAAGTTTTTTTGTTATTTTTATTGCCGCTTGACCAATGTCAACAGCCATACTCACTACAGAAGAAACGGGATGTTTAATAAATTCTTTGAAGTAGTTAACAACAGTTGTCCACATACCCTTAATCGCTGAACCGAAGGACATCGCTAACCCTTTAGCTGCTCCTAAAATCTTAGTTACAAACGATAGATTAATAAGTCCCCAGATTAATTGGATAGCTCCACTAAAAATTTGTTTAGCTGCATCCCACATGCCACGGAAATCGCCTGTCAGTAGTGCGGCGAAAAACTTGATAATACCCATGATGACATTTACTCCGCCTTGGATAATATCCTTTATAGCATCCCATGCACTTTTTACAATCATCATTACAGCTGGCATTACAAAGGCTATAATAGATTGAATGATTGAAAAGGCATTTTTTACTGCTTGTACAATTTGATCCCCGTTTTCTTTCCAAAACGAGGTAATTTGTGCTATAATCCCATTCACAAAGTTAAGGACATCCGTCAGCAAAGGCATTAAATAAGGAGCTATCGTGTTAAATACACCTTTAATAAAGTCCCAAGTAGCACCAATTATCCCCATAATTACTGGTGCTTGCGCTGCTATCAAGGATTGTACATTTTCTATGAAACTACTCAATTGAGCATGCACATCCTGAACGAACATAATAATATCCGCTTTCTGCTCAGGTGAAAAACCCAACTTGTCTAAGAAATTACTAGCAGCACCCCAGTCACCAGATACAAGGGCTTTCATCGTTTCTATACCATACTGCACAGCAGCGGTAGTTTCTTGTATGAACTGAATAGTATTAGCAGAGAACCCAAGTTTAGTAAGAATGTCATACCCTTCAACTAGTGCATTTCTATCACCAGTTGCAGCGATCCAAAATTGCTCTATAGCAGCGCCTACTTGCTGAATAATACCGATAGCATTACGAAGTGGCTCGAACACTTTATTCATCGCTTCTTGTCGTTGGCGGGTTTGTTCGATACCTTGTTGAAGTTTTTGATATTCAACCTCAGACTCATCAAGAATTTTATTAGCTTCTTCTTGAGTCATTTTCCCTTCTTCAACCTTCATTTTTAACTCTTCTTTTTTCTGAGCTAACATACCATCAGCGTTCATCATATCTTCGGCATGCTTCTTAGATAGAGCTAACTTTTCGTTATACTCTTCTTGCGTTATCTTCCCTTTTTTGAGATTCATATCAAGAATAGCTTTAGATTGAGCTAACTGCTGATCAGTTTGTTGCATTAATTTTGCCGCTTCTACCGCTCTACCAGATGGATCAAGCCAGTCAGTAAGAGATTTCACTGCGCCATTTGTTCCGTTAGTCATAGCAACAAGTGCTGGCTCAACATGAGAAAATACTACAAGACCTAAATTCTCTAATCTTGATTTAACGCCATCAACAGCACCAGATAAGTTATTTGCCATTGTTTCAGCCATAACTTTTGCAGAACCTTCAGAAGTTTCAAGGGTATTTACCATGTCATCAAATGCAGGTTGTCCACCCTTGATAACTTGAATCCAACCTGCATAGGCTTCTTCACCGAAGATTGCTTTTGCAGCAGCGATTTGTTGAGATTCAGATAACTTTCCAAACCCATCGTGTAACTGACCGATGATTTCATTCATTGGTTTCATATTACCTTCTGAATCTTTAACAGTTACATTTAATGCAGATAATGATTTAGCAGCTTCTTTTGGTGGCGCAGCCAATCGAGATAAACCAGCACGTAATGCCGTACCAGCCATAGAAGCTTTAATACCGTTATTAGCGAAAATCTGAGCAATTGCGGCAGTTTCTTCAATATTCAAACCAAATGTAGCGGCTACTGGAGCTGCATATTTCATAGTTTCCGTATTGTTATCGCAAAGGTTCTTTATCCTCTGCTTCTTACAGTTTCCTGTAAGGTCGGACTATATCATCATCCTTATAGGATGCCAGGCGCTCGTGGATATTTAGGCATATAAAAAAGACACTCATTTGAGCGTCTTAACTACTTAGCTTACTTTATCTAGTCTCTACACGTTCTGTAGTTTTCACTACAGCTTCGCTCGGGATTGCCATGTTGATATTGTATTAAGAAGTATACTTTCAGCCTCATCTTTCTTAGTGTAAGGAATTCTCAATAAGGGGATACCTTTAGTAGCGCAATAGTCATCCTTAAGTTTATCCCTTGTTTTTTGAAGTTCGAACTCTTCTTCAGTTCTAAACTTCTTTTTAAAATGAAGCTCTCCATCATATTCTATAAGTCCTATAATCTGTTTATCTTTAATTATTCCAAAATCAAAAGGAAGAGTATTCACAAACTTACAGTCTTTAAACCTAACTTGCTC
Source organism: Bacillus sp. CH_48 (assembly GCF_038008465.1). Lineage (NCBI taxonomy): Bacteria > Bacillati > Bacillota > Bacilli > Caryophanales > Bacillaceae > Bacillus > Bacillus sp. CH_48. Next base: position 4,337,416 of record NZ_JBBOZF010000001.1, read on the forward strand.
TGAAAAAGATATCTCGTTATTTATCAAGATTTTTCGTATAAGCATCTCACCTTTAGACGACCTGCAAAAAGGGCATCCGCTTCCTTTCGTGAGTATATTATTAGGAGTAGCACTGAAGACTTTACCGCAGTCTACGTGCATTACATCAACCTTCCTGCGTGAAGTTTTATACTCTGAAAGCAACTTATACTCTCCATCTTGTTCAACCTTACGAACCATCTCTTCATTATCAGATCTTGTAGTTTTCCCGAAACATTCAATATTACAAAATTTGTTAGGTTTTACGGCTTTGAATTTCTTACCGCACCCTGTGCATGTATACTCTCTAGAACGTTGAGCATCTCTACATTTTTTGCAACAGTGCTCATATCCTTCTTTATGCATTTTAGACTTATAGAACTCACTTAATGGCTTACTTTCGTCACACTTCTTACACGTTTTCATAATGTCACTCTATTAGTGTTTTACCATATTATAACATTACAAAACAAAACATCAATTTAGGTTTCCCCGAATTCACCTAGTTTGCTAATAATGTTGCCACTATTAGGGGCAAAACTATGATACCCAGTTGTTCAACGTTTAAATTGGCAGTCGCTTGGGCCAGTGCAAATACGTCAGCAGCTCGTCCTGCTTCTGAAGCTTTCATACCGAATGGGGTCATTGTATCTGTTACAATATCAGAAGCTTTTGCAAGGTCCAACGCACCAGCAGTTGCTAAATCTAGTAATGGTTTACTAGCTGCAATCATTTGGTTAGAATCCCAACCTGCAAGAGCCATATATTCATAGGCCTGAGCCACGTTTGTAGCTGACCAACGTGTTTCAGCACCTAATTTACGTGCGTTCGCTCCCAGTTCAGCCATTTGTAAAGCGTTAGAACCAGAAAGAGCTTCTACTTTTGACATCTGCTGAGTATATTCAGAACCGACCTTAACCACACCAGCGATCGCAGCTCCTACCCCAACCGCAACACCGACTAATCCACCCATGGCTATAGCAGCACCACCAACAGAAGAACCTAATCCTACTGCCGCTTGTCCAACTTGTCCAAATCCACGTCCTAAGATACCTGTTGTTCTTTGCCCACTTCTTTCAGCGTTAGTCAATCCTCTTTGTAACTGATCATCCTTTAAGAAGATTGACCCAAACATTTTAAATAATTCCATCTATTCACCCGCCTTTCCGCGGATTTTAGCAACTCGAGCAAACACTTCTTCTTTTGTGAGTTTCTGTTTCAGTGTTTGTTCGATTGAATTGTTATATTGTTGTACCTGTTCTTGTGTTGGATTCTCACGTTTATGTTTAAACTGAGGGAATGTTTCTTCGCAATACGGCTGTAAAGCGCACCATTCTTCCCATAACATGCGATCCATTTCTTTTTTCTTTGCGGTGAGATACAAATTAATAACTATTTCGGCATCCAAACCGCGTATGTAATCTATGTTTGGATATCGAGAAGCTAATGTATCAATGAAGTCTATTTCATCAAGTTCACCGCATTGGAAAAAAGCTTAACCAGTCCAACTTCTGAATCCTTGATTGCAATAAATAACTTGACTAACTCTTCTAGTTTTAAAGTTCGGATTGTTTCCCAGTCTGGGGATGATTTTTTACCCTTTCCATCTTCATGAACCAAAATTCCAGCTACAAATTCAAAGAATTCTTGCTCAGCTTCTTCTAATCCAAAGATAAATTTCATAATGATGTCGTAACCGAAAGTCTCTTGGGCAGCTAATACATCAGCTTGTGTTGCACCTTCTTTATTTCGTACGCCCATCATTAAATCTTTAAGTAAATTAATATCAACCTTAAATTTTGATTTCTTTAAAATACGAACTACGGAAAATAAATCTCCACCATGAATTTGTCTCACTTTGTATTCTTTTTCTTGAATATCAATAGTCATATCGATTCCTCCTTAAAATAAAAAGAGCAGGGAATATCCCTACTCTTTAACCTGCTGGTATTAATTTTGCTGCTTCTGTCGCTGTTAAAATACGTTTTTTCCATGGTACTTTTCGAATGTTTTCTGGATCACGATGCCCTGTGAATGTTACTTCTGGAACAACTTCACTTTCGTTTTCAAATCCTAGTTCTAATGAACCGTCAGATAATGCGTTATATACGATAATTTCGACGATATCGCCACCTAAAGTTTCACCAACCCATGCTACGTTTTTAAGATAGCTATCTTTTGTTAGACGTTCTGTAGCTTCAATCACGTCGTACTTAATTGTTTTCCCGTCTTTTGTAACAGTCTCTTCTGATACTTTTAAACCAGCAATAAAGTTTTTGATTTTTTCTTTATCCAAAAATTCAAGTGTCTTAAAACTGATTTGAGTTTTGGATTTAGTGATACGTTTCATCCCCATTGTGTCACCAGGAGAACCATCATATTCAATTTCTTTAAACTCTGGTTCATATTTAAATGAACCGCCGCCTTGCGTAGCACCTACAGGAAGTTCGTCTTTTTCTCCATAATTAAAGAAGAATGCACCCCAATCTCCGAAGAGGACATTCTCTGGTTTTGGTTGTGGAGCTGCCATATAATCAACCCTTTCTATTGTTTAAAATAAGTTCGTAAAATGAGCCGCACTTCTTTGCGTATGATATTTGGGTCTGGATCAGGTACTTTCTGACTCGAAAGATAAGAAATAGCAGCACCAAATACAGCGCTGCTTAATCTCTTTCTATGAAGATTGTTTTCTAAATCTGTAATCAGTTGATCAATCTTAGCTATATGAGCAGAAGTGCCGTATATATCAATTGTAAGCATGATATTCTTCCGTCCCCAAGGTTCCTTATCATCACCAACCGTATATACCAAATATGGCATAATAGCTTTAGTAGTTGCATTTTCGTAGTACGATTCCTTATGAATCTGTTTTAATTCACTGTGTAATATATTTATAAAGTCATTCATGGTATCTACCTCATTAATGACGAATAGGTTCGCGTGCCAACTTGTGTAATTTGCGGTTTATTGCTCTCTACTGCTGGTCTAAGAAAAGGCTGTGCATGTTGCCCTTGAGTTTTAACCATCTTCCCTGTTTTCGGGTCACGGTACATCCAAGGAGTTTTACGCCCATCACCGTCTACAGCATATATTCCTGTTCCCTTCTCAACATAAATACCATGATCAGCAGAAGTACCGATAACAACTTTTTCTTGTTCCGCCTTAGAACTAATGCTCCTTCTCAAATTACCAGTATCTACAGCAGCAAGTAACTTTGCTTTAGATGTTACAAACTGACCAATAGCAGTGTGAGCCGCTTTCTTAGCTGCTAAATGCCTTGCCGTTACTGCAACTCTATTTGATTGGAATTTCATGCTCATATGGCAACATCTCCAATTCTATTTGAAAGAATCTACCTGCATTCATTGGATCACCCGGATAAGTAACGCTGTATACCCTCTTGTCGATAACTAATCTATCTTGAATTGTTACATCAAATGGTAGGCAATAAAAAAAATGTGTGCTTTTCTCTTCTACTTTCTTGTTACGGGCATCCTTTGTTCCTTGAATGGCATCTAATACACCTTTTACATTGTTAATTTCGTTCCACTCTTCTGTTGGATATGGACCATCGTCAGAACTAGCATTACGAAGTACTGAAGCATCTTTTCCGAATTTACGAATCATTGATTGAATCATAAGACACGTAACCTCACTTTCAGTCCTTTTGTAATACTTTCTGGGTAATCTCCAACATCATCATAAGTAACCGAATAGTTTCCTAATGATTCACTTTTCTTCCCTTCCCTATCCTGCTCTTTATACTGATGAATCACCATTTTAGCGATAATACCAGGATAAGCAGGAGGGAATTCGGGAACTGTTCTGTTCGTATACTCAGCAACCATAAGTATAGTATCTTCAATATCTACCAATATATTTTCAGGAATTACATTAGGTACCTTTAGTTTTACTCGTTTTAGGATTTCTGCTTTCATATCCATAACAATTACCTACTCTGATAAAAGTTCAGCAAGTTCATCTTTGGTTGCTTTAGAGTGAAACTCTATACCACGTTTAGTAAGCAATTCTTTCATTTCCTCAACGGTGTATTTCTTTTTTAATGATGCTAAATCACTAGCGCTATCGTTAGTTTTTTGTCCGATTTCTTTAATAGCATCAACTATTTCATAAACTGAATCATTTTTACATCGCGTAACATGGTCTGGATCATTAATTTCCCATTTCACTCCAGTTTGTGTATTTAAAAACCACGGCATTGTTCATCTCTCCTTTCAAAAAAGAAAAGAGGGAGGCTTATGCCTCTCCTCCTGATGGCGGTGCAGGTGTAGTTGGTGCAATTGTCGCTGTAAGAATAGCTAATGATTCCGGACGAAGCACTCCAGCACCGTAAACCATAAGACCACGAACACCATCTGCAAATGAATTTTGAAGGCGCTGCGCTTCTGTTTCGTTTAATTGTTTTCCATGACCGATACCGGACTTATGAAGAGCAAGAATTTTATATTTACCAGATGTATTGTGAATCTCTTCTGATACAACGATTTGTGAACCATTAATTACTTGTCCTTCTACAACACCATTTTCTAAAATAACAGGTTGCTTTGTGAAACGGTCATCTTTAGATAGTAATCCAAGAACTTGAGAATTGATGATTGTGAAACGTTCGGTTTTAGGTACTTTCTTCATGTTTAACTTTGTATTCAGATCAACAATGTAGTCGTATGCATTCTTAGGCGATAATTCAATCGCAGCAGAGTCAGTACCGATTACATTGTCTTTATGAGCACCTGTATAAAGACCTAATACAAATGTGTCCACTGTTTCTTGAAGTACTGACCCTGCTTCTTGCGTATGTGGGTCAATTAAGTCTCCTGCAGCTTGTACAGCATCTACATCATCTACTTTAAACGCGAAGTACTTCTTCTGATCCATATTGATTTCTACTTTAGAGGGGTTTGTATCATCCCATTCAACAGAACCAGAATAGTCTTTTACATTTACTGCACCAACACGGTTAAAGATAATTTTGTTACCTTCGATTTTTGCTGGTTTCGTTGTGATTAAATCCGCGATAGAACGCTTGTGGAAGTTCGCCATTAAACGCGCTTCCCAAATTGTTGGAATAAAAGTTGCTACTGACATATATTATTTCCTCCTTAGTTTGTCCATGTTTTCATGTCTTTTTGAATTTGAGTCCAATTCGCATTGATTTCTGACTGGCTCATTGATTCTACTTGTTGACGTGTAAATGTAGCTCCATTACCAGAGCCGGCATAGATATCACGCCCTGCTGCTTTGAATCTCTCCGCTACTTTCGCTTCTAATGAAGCATTGAATAAGTCACCAAGTTTCGCTACACGAGCTTTTGTATCATCAACATCGGAACCTACAACGAAGTCTACAAATTTAATATCTAATCCAATTTTAGCTAGTGCTTCTGTTGCCGCACTTTGCATTTCTTTTTGATGTAATACTTGTTCGCGTTCTTCGAGTGTTTTTTGTAACTCTTTCATCTCATATTCTGCTTTTTCTTGAGCAGTCATAGAAGCTGTTTTATAGTTTTCTAGCTCTTTTTTAGTCGCGCTAAGCTCTTTCGCATACTTGGTACGTACTTTATCTTCACGAGACTGCAACATCTTCTCAATGAAGTCTTTTGTCGCTGGATCTAACTGCGGTTCTTTTGGTTGATTACCACCTTCAGTTTGAGAATTTTGCTGTGTATTGCTACCATCTGTATTTTCACCAGTTAAATTCCCTGCCGTATTGCCATCCGTTCCTCCTGCACCAATATCAGTACCATCACCTTCAGCAAAGAATTGAATGTTTGCTAAACGTAATCGATATGGTAATTTTGTAGCTTCTTTCTCTTTGAAAAACTGTACTTCCGCTTGCTTTTGTAATTGTTTCATTATTATTCCTCCTCTGAGTTCCTATAATTACGCCCTATTAAGTTCGTAATCTATAAGCCCTCAAGTGTTTTTTATTATTCAAGAGAGTCTTTCCATTCTTCATAACTAACTGCGGTAATAACTTCATTTCTGCCTGTTGTTGGGTTTATAGCCCTTCTTTCGATGAATGGACTAACATCCGCTACCTCAGTAATAAAAGTACAGCGGCAGCGTACAACTTCTTTAGCAGGTAAATTACTGTCATGTGGATATTCGCAGCTATAGCCACCCACTTTAAATAAACCTTTAAACGGCACTTTTTGATGATCTGCTGCTTGGTGAGTAGGACGCGTACGTTTATCTAATGTAGAAATCCAAATCTTCTCCATTGATACACCTTCATCAAAAGCGTGAGAAGCACTGTCATAAGTACCCAAGTTTTGCACCCTAGCACTTTCTGTCCAAGCGACCATTTGGGCTTTCTTCGCATCACCATCAAGTATCGACTTAATCCGATTTGCCATTGTTGCATATCCTTCGCCTTTTCTAAGACCGATAGATAACTCTCTGCGTATTCGGTTAACTATCTGTACTCGATGTGTACTTAACCTTTGATTGAGTGTCATTTTATCGATTGGCATTTGTACCGCTCGTTTAATGACGTTCGGGTCAAGAAGACCATACGAAAGAGCCACACCGACTTCTTTCTCGATGAGATAATTCGTATAATAAAAAGACTCTCCATACTGATTGGAGAGCGTTTCATTGAGAGTTTTCTTTTTCTCATATGTTATTTCATTAATTACTTGTTGCAGTTCACTTTGCATGCTCTTATATCGATTGAAACGGCGCATTTCTTGCATACTCAACTGATCATTTACCGCATATTTGGCATAATAAAAAGCCAGTATTCCTCTGACTTCTTCTAAAGCATCTTTATACAGGTAGAGAATCGCCTTTTCCAGTTCCTCCTCTATCTTTTGAAGGTGTTTCTGCTTCTTGTCCCATTCCATTTGGCTCACCTACCTTGTCGAGATTCATGGAATCAGCCTCTTCTTCCTGCATCTTCTGTATCTCCGCTTTCGGATCAGAAACAACAGATAACATAGATAATCGTGTTTCTTCGCTTACTAAACCTTGTAGTTTAGACTGCACATCAGCTTCATCAGCTAAGTTGGCTGGAAGGTTTCGTGTGAATTGGAACGTCATACAAAGGTAGTCTAGCTCTCCTTTATTTGAGCGTAAGTTCCAAGCGTCAAACAATAACTTGAATTGTTGGCGCAGTGACTTAGTAAACTTCATTTCTAGCGTTCCTGATTTCGTTTCTAAAGCTAATAATTTATAACGAATAGCAACACCAGTAAGGTTCCCACCAAATGATTCATCAGAAAGGTTCACATGCTTTGTGAAACGGCATATATTCTTTTCTAATCTGTCGAGATGGTGTTCTAAGATGTTGTCATTAAGGTCCTTAGTTAAGAAAGAAGCCTCACCATTCTCACCTACATCAAGAGCACCAGTTTGTTTTAGCTTCTCGATAGTATCATCGTCTATATCAACGCCTTTAAAGATCATATAAGCCAGACGAAACTGTTCAATCTCACTGTTTACATCGGAAAACGAACGGTCGTAACCTTCAATAAGTGATATAGCTTTATCTACATCGCCTTGTAATTCTTCATTATTAGGAAACCCAATAAGTGGCACACCTTTAAATAAGTTAGGAATACGGTCAGTCTCTGTTAACTTATCTAAATCTTCACCAGTGTACTCAATAATATTTGTTTCATTGTAAAACTCTACTTTGTGACCATCCTTGAAATCATTACCATCAATTACTTTGATTGGATAGCAGCGTATAGCGTATTTAGGTTCTGCAATGCTTGAATTCGTAAGAAATATAGCTTCATAAGGTTTGATATTCATAACCTTTTCGATGCCTTCTTTATCGTGATACAGTAGTCTCGCTCCGTATCCACAAATAGAGGCGAACTTCCCTGTTTCTGCATCAGCATCTTCAGTATGATTCGCTTTTAAAAAGTCCTGAATACGTTTCAATACTTCATCATCTTCATGATCTAAGCTGTATGAGATAGGCAACCCGAACATATAACCGATTTTTGTATCGATAATTTCAGAAAAGAAATCATTATTTAACTTATTGTTCACCTTATCTTTATTACCATCTCCTTTAAACTCACGAGTAAAGATAGGTACACCTTTTTCACTTGCTTTGTATCGCTCGTACCTGTTAATCATGCGTTGTTTTAATGGTTCAAACTCATCAATAATCTTTTTAAGTAACTTTGGTGTAGGCTCTCCATTTTGTTCATCCAGCAACGGAATATAGTGTTCAAACATCGTCTCACCTCCTTAATAGATTGACTTAACAGCCTTAACTTTGTTATTAGTTACAACAACTGTATTTACAAAGTAACGATCACCATCCATTTGGTGGTCATTCTCTTTATTTGGTTTATCTTCACCACGAGCTGTAGCTTTTTCATCCCAAGTATAAGAAGCGTATTCACGGAATGTTTCTTTACAGCAGTCGTTGTATTTTATCTTCTCTTCATTAAGAAGTCGCGCTACATTTCGTATGCCATCTATAACTTCATTCTTAGCTTTAAGCACTTTGAATCGATTCTTTTTCAATAAAGCAATAAATGAAGCTGCTGATGGGTCAACTATAATCCCACGAATAGAAATATCTCCGATGAATTCTTTTAGGTCGTCAAGATACTCATCATCTGTCTTTTGCCGTGAATTTTTACGACCATCATAATGGTACTCTTTTGTTTTGTACCATATACCTTTACACAATCCCCATAGTCCATATGTCATAGGGTTCTGTGTACCATAGTCACAAGATACATAATACTTCTCGTATTCTCTTTCTACTGTTTTTACAACATGCTTTTCTTTGTTAAACATGTCATATACAATACCTTCTGCAAGCACCCATAAACCTAAAATGAAGCGTTGAAAGAAGACTCCACTATACATACGATAGTATCTTTGTTTCACTTTTTCAGATAAAGAAAGATTATCGTCCATTGTAAAATGAATATGTAGCAGGTTCTTGTCTTCCTTATTATCTATCCATTCAAGTTTGAACCAATGATACGGGCCGGCAGGGTTACAGTTAAACCAATACTTTGAGCCTTCAATAGAACAACGTCCTGTCGCTTGGTTCACAAAGCTTTGCGGCATAAGAGCAACTTCATCAAAAAACATACCAGCTAATGTAATACCTTGGATAAGTTCTTGTGATGATTCGTCCTTACCACCAAATATATAGAAATGATTCATATGGCCATCTTTACTAATGGTAAGCATGTTCTCTGATAGATGGTCTTTCACTTTATATTTACGTGATTTTAACATCTTCTTTAATGGAGTAATTACGTTGCGTCGCAGTGATCCAATTGTTTTACCTGCCATACCTAAGTTTTCACCATTAAATGTTTCAGTTCCCCACATAACATAAGAAAGAGCCATCGAAACAGTTTTGCCAGCACGAATAGAACCATCGCATATAATGCCGTCATGGTCCTTCACAGGTGAACCTTTTCTCCACCAAGTGAGTACTTGTAATTGTTTCTTTGAGAATGGTCTAAATTTAAAAGGGGCAGGTTTAAGTTTCATCTTCCCACACCTCTGCTGTTTTACCTTCTAACGCATCGATGAATCCGTCATCTTCATACTCTTCACCTTCATCACCTTTAATACGAGAAGTATCTGCTTTAATTTTATCAATTTGAGCTTTCTGCAATTCCATCTGCATTTTGTGGCGTTCTTCTTCGATTTTACGTTTGAAATTGTCAGGTACTATGTCAAAGTACTGAGATAGTTTGTCCAATGCTTTCATCTTGTCAGCAAGTTTTACTGACACGCCATCTTTTCCGAGTTTTACTTCGGTTATTATAGAACCATCAACCATGTCAGCCTCGTGTAAATCTACATAATTTATGATACGAGTTATTTCTTTACCGGATTCATCTTTCATCGGGCCAAACATCCCCATTACAGGTACTTCCTTCTGTCCAAAAGTCACATAGTTAGTAATATCAGCAAAGGCAATCTTAATGTACTCTTTAAGTACATCCATCGCTTCCACAAATACATTTTCAACTAGTTCACCTTTAAGCTCATTTACATAGGAAGAAACTCGTTCGCGCCTTAACAATCGACTAGCCTGTACATGAGCGCCATCTTTAGAGTACCCAGCCTTTAGTGCAGCTTGCGTACCATTGAAGTATTTCACGTAATACAAACAAAAGAGCCTTTCCTTTTCAGTCAGCTCTTCATCCTCTAAAATCTCTTTTAGTTTTTCTTTCGTTTTAGGATTTTTAACATTAGTAACGCTCCTTTTCGCAATAGTAACGTTACCATTCATTTGCTCATCCCATTTATCTTGTGATTTCCACTTTCTGATTTGTGAAGGTTTGAGATTTAACTCAGATGCAATATCAATAAGTGGCTTCTCGCCTTTACTTGTTTTATATATTTCAAATGCTTTGTCACGATTTGGGCTACGTTGCCTAGCCATATTCACCACCTCGCGGTAATCCCTAATTTATTTTACGGAAGATTCAAATTAAAATTTTACAAATATGTCCAAGTTGTTATAATAAAGTTAACATTGCCATCAGGAAAAGTGATTCGCCCCCCAAGCGAGTTGCTTTTCCTTTTTTCATGGCTATTTTTCTAAGAATTCATCCACCGCTTTACAAAGCAAACTAATCATCGCTTCTCTCTTTTGCTTTGGTGTTGTATTATCTTGCATTTCATTAAAGATAGGAAGTACACTTTCTAATTTCTTTTTATCGATGCGTTCATTTACAAGGTCTTGTCCTAGCATTGAAATGAATGTACCAATTGCAACCGCTTGTTCTTGTTTATTTAGTTTCATTTGTACCTACTCCCTTGATATTACTCGCTGACATCTTATATCCATCCGTTGTTTGTTTGACTACAGATTCCGCTACAACTATTCCGTCTAATGAAACCCCGACCTTACAATTCATCCCTACAGATTTGCTATCGTCAATCTTTTTAATTACTACAGATTCTTTGACTATTTCTCGAACATGAGTTATATCAGCTTTCGTTGCTAATCCCTCTTCTAACATAGTTACTTTTCTTGTTAGTTCTTCAATCGTTTGTTGTAATCCAGTAACTTGAATTCTTAATTCAACAATTCCAACTTTCATTTCGTTGTTTTGGTTATCCATTCTTCATCCTCCTCCAAAATAACTTTAATTAAGTCTTGAAATTCTCTAAAACTCGATGTATTATATTTTTGTATTTTCTCAGTTCCTAAGCCGAGAAAACATCATCACTTCTGAAAAGGACCCGAACTCCAGCGGGTTCTTTTAATTTACTTGAACTCATTTTCGAATTATTGTATTATATTTTCGGGTCTTGCTCTATAAATCATTATCAGGAGAATCTGCATGTTTGCAGGTTCTTTTTTTGTAAAATAAAAAAGCAGCTGTTAGGCTACTTAAAGTTCGGCTTATCACCAAATAAAATGATATATATTCTCCCGTTATACTTTCATCAACTCCTGCAACCCTAGCAAATCTCACCATGTCCACCCCCTGAATGAAATACATGGTTAGCATGACTGGCACCCTTGACCACAGAAAACGATAAAGTTCATTCACTCTTTTCTTAATCGTAACAATTAAATCATTCGCAGGTCCATTAATCCATACAGAAGTAAACGGAAGATTTATCCCATTAACAACTATTCTTGCCATACTTTGCGTTATATCCACATTGATTACCCTCCAGAATAAAAGTTGTTTCCCATATTTACATAAGTATTCTTTTCTATAAGAAATGTTTAAAGTGGATTTTTATCTATAAAATAAAAAAGCAGCGGATCCGCTACATGTTTGACATACCAATAGTAAACATAATCAACACCACAATCATAATTACAAACATTATAATGTAGTGTTTCTTCTTCACTAAATCACCTCAAAAAAATCTTATTTTAAAACTTCATTAAATCACTTTAAACCAACGTAAATTTCATAATAAATTAGTGAAAATGTAATCATAGGTAAATAGGTAAGAATATAGTCTTCTTACAGAACGACATATACTTATATCTATTTATAATTTAAACATCCAAGACGCACACATAGGTTTACATAACTATAAACTACTAAAACTTCACTTTGTTAACCATCTCTATTTTTGTTCAGTTTTTGTGGAAAATCCCATTCTCATTTGTATATAGAGGCGGAAGGGAGGTTTTACTATGAAAGCAGAAACACAACAACAACCGAGTAACAACTTATCACCTGATCTTATTTTCGCTATTGCGGAATTAATCCGAGCTCTCCATGAAGCAGGAATCATTTGATTCTTGCTTTTTTATTCGTTCGTTGTGTTCGTTTGTTTTGTTTAAATGGGTTAATCTATTAATTCTATCAAATTCATTAATTTAACTATTACATATTATTATTCAATTCATATACTATAGTAGATTGCTAGAAAGGAGGCGTAGTCATGACAAGTTGTGTTCTATTCGTAAATGGCCAACCTTTTTTAGTTCTCTCAGTTGCTGGTATTGAAATTGCAAGATTAGAGATTTCTCTTCAAGTAGCATTAGCTTTAAGAGTACTTGGAATACCAATCTGTGATTAATTACCACATCCAAAAAAGAGGGCATTAGCTCTCTTTTTTATTTCCCTTTTATCTCTTAACGAATAAGACCAGAAAATTCTTGAACAAAAAAAGAGCGCTTTTCTTCAAAGCACTCTTTCCAAGGACTTTACCAATCTCGACGATCATCATGGTCATGATCACGGTCATGATTGCGTCTACGACGACACTCATCACAATCACAATCGCGTCTACAATGACAGTCGTTAAAATCGTTTCTTCTGCGTCTACGACCGCATCCGCAAAATACTAAATCATCCCAAAATCTATTACAATCTCGAGAATGTCCAAAATTATTATTCCATCCCATAGATATGATTTCCTCCTCTAAAAATAGATTTCATCATATTCTATGAATAAAAGGTGAAAATGGCTTGTTTACTAGTCTATGTTTTTTGTTTTAGACTAATAATATTTCAATTTTCCATTCCCCTCACCCCTTATCTTTCCTTAACAACAAATAAGACGCTATCCAGATCACGGTAGCACCTACGGTAATTGATATACACATGTTTGTTCTATCTACATAGTAAAATAAAACACCCATAATGGACACATCATAAGATTAGTAACCCTATTTTCTGTCCGTTGATTATTATGTTTATAGACCTAAATTGTGCACATCTATATTCAGTAAGCGCATACCCTATTACATGAATACTACTTTAGGAGTGATTATATTATGAATCCTTTCCCGATGAGGATTGTTGTAGCTCCAGCTGCTACTTGGCAACATTTACTTCAATATCCTTCATACGGTCAATATGGTATGCAACCTGGGTACATTCCCTTTCCCCCTACAATTCCGCCTTCTCCCGTAATATACCAATATCATTATCCTTTCCCAGCATTGTATTTCCAAGAGTTTCACGGTACATTTAACATCTAATCTAAATAGAAAAATATCCGTTATCTGTATCATTATGAGTTAATTCACGTTATACCTAAAACAGTATTTAAATACATTTAATGTGTAATTTCTATATAACAAAGAAAAAACATCTATTTAGATACTTTTACTTTATTTTCATTAAAAAGTTTTCTATATTTTCCATAATTTATTCTTTCCGCCATGTTAATGCAAAATCCCTCTTTCTTTACTCTTGACACAAATCATTATATTACATTTATGTATGGAGATATAAAAAACATAACATTTAAAGACCAATTTCTAAAAGGGGACTATTTATACTTCTTATTAAACCTAACATCCAAATACTAAACTTAATAAGAAACATACAAGCCACGACACTCACGCACCGTGGCTGAATATATACAATTGGTCTTTTTATCCTTATTGCGGATTCTTACCGCCCTTGCCCGTTCTTCGGTAACGTTTTGATAAAGGGGCTATGATCATTAATTATGAGCGCATAGATACGCTATCCCCACACTATTCTTTTTTCAAAGAACTGTATAGGTATAGCGTAATATTTATTCCATTTTGAGAAATCCCCGGAAACGTCCCCTTTTTCATCCCCTTTTTATCGAAAAAAAAGACCTGCATTTATGCAGATCAAATATAAATTAGTGAATTTACCTAGATAAAATTACTGACGAGATTTCATATCACTTATTCTTTGGGAGACGGGAATCTTGCAGCTTCAAAATGCGTACTATTTTCTACAGTAGAAATAACTCCAGCTACGCTACTTTGTGCAAAAACCTCGACTACATCCCCTGCATTCAATTGAATTATTGATGAAACAGCTACAACATTAGCAAAGTTTATTGGACCAAAAAAATCATTATCTATTGCAATTGCCGGATTTCCATTAACTCGAATTTCTACCCGCGCTCTATAGTTTGCGTTTAGATTATTGGGAATAAACGCAATTGTTCCAATAACAGAGTAAACACCTCTTGTCTTTGGTATAAAAATGGATGTTGCAGGGTTATATTCATTGGATAAATCAAATTGTTCATTTTGGAATAAAACTTTAACAAATGTATTTGCTGGCAAATTCTGATTAACTGTGCTCACAGCTCTAAAAGCAGATGCTCTTACAAGATTGTATTGGTTATCATCAGAACAACAATTCACTTTTACATTAAACCAAGGCTTTTCCTCATGTTTTTTATCACATTTGTCATAACTCTTACTGCTTTTATGACAATCATGATATTTCTTTTTGTAATCCTTACAATAATCATTGTAGTAATAAGACATACTAGATTCCTCCTTTAAATTTATTACTACATACTATGTAAGATAGATTATTAGTAAAGTTTGGACGAACTGTTACTATTTTTAATAGAATAAAAAAAGCCCCACTATCAGGCAGGGCAAGGAGACCAAAAAGCAGAGCAACCTCATCTTAACCTATCTATATCAACACCACAAAATGCTAGAATTCCATTTCTGTTGCTTCAAAAGCAAGTTTTATATAATCCCTAAAGCCGTAGCTATCAACCAAATAGCACTTTTTTTATTTTCATAGAAATTATCACGTCTCATCATCAACTCATTATAAACATAAGAATCTTTCACTTTCTCATTCCCTAAATATTTCAACTCAATAATCTTGCGCTCATCTTCATCAAGAGCATATTTTAAAGTCCGTTCAATTTGTTTAAAACGTATCTCATGATTCTTACCGTCACCTTTCATTTTAGGAAAAAGAACGATGCCACCCGCTTGAGCCTGTTCTTCTTGATTTTTCATCCGGACGCACAATGCTTTGTAGTTTTTCAGCTCCTTCACCACAAGTCTTCGCATCTCCTTTTCATCGATGTCTTCAAAAAATGACAATTGATTCATACGATACGGTTCCCCTCCGTTCAATCTGATTACTCTTTAGGACATTACTTCATTTCTTTTTGGCATTTTTTTAAATAATCGATAGCCTCTTGAACCTGTTCTTTTGTTGAAAGTAATTCCATCACATTGCCTTCTGTGTTATATACACGAATTTGTCTTTCCTTAAACTCCATTCCCAACATCCCATCATCACCTAAGAGCTTTACGTTATCTTCCATTTTCAAAACCTCACTTTCTATTCAAAGGATTATTTCGTTCAAATCTAACTTAAACTTTAGTTAATAAATGTAATTATCTTGTAAAAAATTTAACTACATTAACATCTCATACAGCTAGTTATTACGTTATAATATACGTAAATTCGTCTATGCACGAATACCCTATGACTAGCTAG
The DNA here is from genome assembly GCF_038008465.1 of Bacillus sp. CH_48. Lineage (NCBI taxonomy): Bacteria > Bacillati > Bacillota > Bacilli > Caryophanales > Bacillaceae > Bacillus > Bacillus sp. CH_48. Next base: position 4,353,125 of record NZ_JBBOZF010000001.1, read on the forward strand.
GAGAAATCCTAGCCTTTTCTTTTGCAAAAGACCTTCTCCCCCCTTGAATAAAACTCAATATTCCATCCATACTATAGATAACCCATCTTTAATGTGCTGTAACCATTTAAATCTTATTTAAGACTGAGCAGTTAGCTTTTGCTAGCTGCTCTTCTTATTGTAATCCCCCAAAAATTCACCTAAGCATCCTTTTCTCATATATTATCTTTAATAATTACTTAAGGAGTGATGAGAATTATGCCATCTGTTGTAGCTAACCTTCTTGTTCAAAATAGCAATGGTGCTTTTAATTTAGGGGATTTTTATAACGTATCTCCAAAAGAGAATACAAAATCTTATAATGGTTCAGGGGCATCAAATGTTTCTTTTGTTGTTAATACCTTTAACGGTGTTAGTGCAACGAATACATTTGATTCTGATGTTGCTGATCAAGACCAAATTGTATCAAATTAGGCTACTCCTGAATAAAACCCAATATTCCGTTAATAATGTATATACAGTTTCTGATTCCCCTTCATACCCGAAGGCTTAGCAGCTAGCTTTTACTAGCTGCTCTTTTTATATTTCATAGGAATAAAATTCTAAATTCAACCGATACTATATAGGACTTTAAAAAGTCAGCTTTAAACTCTTCCCACTCTAGCTCTCTTGATCGAGGGTTGAGCAGTTGGCTCTTGCTAGCTGCTCTTTTGTTCTTATTTTTCTATTTGTTACATACATTTTTAACGTGTTCATTTTGTTCACTGAGTTACCTCCTATCTGTAAAGCAACCTAAGTGGTTGCTCTTTATATTTTTTTCAGAATAAATCATCAAGACTTGTCTATACTATAAATACACTTAATTTTTGAACTTCCTTCTTAACTTTTCTTTAGGAGAGCAGTTAGCTTTTGCTAGTTGCTCTTTTATTTCATTACTGCTCCTGTTACTTAAAAAAATTCTCTAACTATATTTCCAAAATAAATACCCATTCTTTATTCCCCCTCGAATAAAATCAATAACTCGGCATATAATATCTATGCATCTAGATCATTATCCCTGTACCGAGCAGTTAGACTGGGCTAACTGCTTTTTTGAGGTTTTCCGAATAAAATTCTAAATTATGTCCAATACTATAAATGAGCTGATACAGCTTGAATTCACAGTGACCTCTGTAATGTTCTTTTCCCTTTCTCTGAGGGCTTAGCAGTTAGCTTTTGCTAGCTGCTATTTATATGTTTTTTTTAAGTAATTCCATGTTTCGTTCCCTCGAATAAAATCCGATATTCCGGTAACACTAAGAACAAGCTACTTTTCCCCAAAGTAGTTCCTTTTAGCAGTGCTTGTGAGAGCAGTTAGCTTTTGCTAACTGCTTTTTTATATTGAATTAATAATAAAATTTTGGTCTTATTTCTGTTTTACACCATATACTTCTAACCTAGGGCCAGCTCATAGAGTTACCTCCTATCTGAAAGAGCACTTGTGCAAGGTGCTCTTTTTAGTTTCCTTATTTCTACAAAATGAAGTTTTTATTTGGTTTTCTTTTTTACATAATATTTTCGATTCTGCTCATACTATGTTTGTAACCCGCAATTACAAAAGCATCATTTGATAAGCCCCGTTTTCTTTTCTTACCAGGACAGCTAGCTAATCACGCTAGCTGTTTTATTGTATAAAATAGTGTTTTTGTTGGGTTTTCTTTCATTTCCGAATAATTTTTTCAATCCTGTTCATACTATTTTTGTAACTCTTAGTTACAAATTACTTCTGTAAGCGAGCATTTCTTTTGTACAGCAAGCAGTTAGTTTTATTAACTAGCTGCTTTGTTGTGCTTAATGAAATTTTTATTTAGCTTTCTTGCATGACTTTTTAGATTCTGCTCATACTATAGTTGTAACCTTTAGTTACAATGTATTGTGGGTATTGTTCTTCTTGGACGATAAAGCAGTTAGTTCATTGAGCTAGCTGCTTTGTCATTTACTAAGTACAAAATAGCATTTTTGTTTAAAATAATGCTCCCATCCATTTGGACACATTTACCAGTATTTTTACCAAAAAAATTCATGATATGGTTATTTAGTCGAGTACGTCATTACTTGACAATTACCCTTAGAAGCCCCGTGAATAAACGGGGTTTCTTTTATTAACATTCGAGTATCAATATATGTCTGTAAAAATAATCAGTTAAGTGTTAAAATTCCATAGATACTCTTTAGGGAGTTTTCATGTAATTAAACAAGAGTTTAAAAATTCTCGAATCTTAGCCCCTTGGAGCGCCCTTCAAGGGGCTAAACCATTTAAAATAACGATTTGTAATAGAATAAGCCCATATCAATCTTTTTACTTTCACTTTAAAGATGATACTTCGCTTTTGGTCCTAGTTTCCTAGGACCTCTTTTTAACTAAATAAAGATTTTGTTTGAACCGATTCACTAATCTCATACTTTGACATACAATAATAGTGCCTTTCTATATAATGTGAGCTCGTCACTGTCGTTATAATGAGGTATAAGGAGCGCTCTCAATTAGCGCTCTTCTTATTTACATAAAGGTTTTGTTATAAAATTGCACCTATCTAAAAAACATACATATGGTATCTTGGGTATTCTTTTTCAACATTAATTTTGATCAGAGAGCGCTTTGGAAGGCGCTCTTTAATTTTAAAATCTTTTCACATTTAAAGTGGACAAGCATATATTATTATATCTCCTCTTTTCTTTCATAGAATTTTACATTTATTGAGACAACATCCCCTTCGGATGTTGTCTTTTTTCTTATGAATAAAATAAGGATTTTGTTAATGAATTTATAAAATTATCAACATTAGGCAAAAGTCACATATATTATTTATGGATTGTTGTTTATAGTAATGGGCGGAGCACTCTGATCAGGTGCTCTTTTTTAATACTGATCAAATAAGAATTTTGTTTAATTTCCATTAACCGTTTTGATTCATTTGCATACATTACTATCACATGGAATTTCACAGGTCTCTCTGGACCAGTTACCTTGTATTCCTTGTGAACCTTGTGGAAAGAATCCGTTTATGACTAACGGGTTCTTTTATTTATTCTTCATACAATAACTATTTTATTGCACTTCCTAACTTACAGTAATGTCTTTGAAAAGACATTCATATATATTTATCGGATACCTTTTGAAATCCCTAAAGTATTAAATACTTTTAAGGGTTGGCTGACCAACACTATACGGCTAATTTTCACAAACTTATTAAAATTAACATAGATACACAAAAAGTTACGTTTTATAGGATAAAAAATTATCTTACGCAAAGGAGCTTGATTATTTGTGAATTACCCAAACGATAATAACTCTAACATTCAGAAACCTTGCACTTGTCCATCCCCCACGGCTAACAGTTTAAATGTTGTTCAAACTACCCCATCAATAGTTTCTGTAAATTCTGCGATTCCACTAGATACCGTGGTAAATTCTAATGGTACGGCAATCTCATTCACACCACCAACAACCGTTTTACTTGAAGGTGGAAGAACCTATTTGGCAATCTATGAAGTGCAAGTTATCATTCAGCCAGGAGGTAATTCGGCAGGTATCACTATGTATCTGAATAATAATCCAATCATTGGCTCAGGTACTTCTCTAGGATATACTGCAGGATTCACTTCTGTATCAGCCCCCGCAATTTTCACTACACCTCCAGGTATAACAAGTACTCTTACTGTTAATGTAGGACCATATTCTAATTCATTAAATACGTTGGGCTTGACTCTTGCTGTTGTAGCATTAACATAGTTAAATCTAATACTTTCTAAAATAAATTTCTTTGTCCTTTAACTGCGGTTTGGAGTTAACCTCTAAGAACTCACTATAACTACATATAGAAAAAGAATATTATCTAGATCAATAGTATTGGGTGACTCGGCTGACACAATTGCTGAGTCACCTATTTTTCTAAAATAACGCTTTTATGAAATTTCATTGTCAAATTCCTCACTTGTCCATTTCTCCGACCTCCTTTTCTAATAAAATAGCGTTTTTGTTAAGCTTTATTTAGCTTATTTAGATTAATTGCCGATTCCATCCAAAAGCTAACAATGAATTCCACAGTTACATTTTCGACTTGTTCTTCTGTATATTCATAAAAATCCACCGCTACATTTTTAGCGAATCTCTCTGCATATTCATCTTCTTTTCTAGAAACAGAAACTATAAAACTCATGTGCTCGTTATATACATGGTATTGATAAATCGTGTTAGGCATTTTATTCTCCCTTTCTCTCAAATAACGATTTTATTTGGTTTCTTCACATTTACAATCGTGCAACCACTCATCACACTTCCTGCATTCGCACTCACAGTTTTCTAATTTTTCTTCACACTTAGAACAATAATCTATAACTTCATAAATCACTTATTTTCCTCCTTACCAAGTTCCATAATAGTTCGAACCATCCACGCAAAACTGTTCGCTTCAACTAATATGAACTTCCCTTGCACCAAACTAGCGTCACATATCAGGTGTAGTTTTTCGATTGTTGTCATTTCCTTTTGCTCAATTATTTTTTCCCAGCCCATTTTGTCTCCCCCTATCAAATAAAGATTTTGTTTAAACTAATGTCCCATCAATTAACAACGGAAGATTTTCGCATTGATCGAACATTTTAATCCATTCTGAAATGTTGTCCTTCCCCATTACATCTAAATACTTTGCTAGTGCCTGTTCACGCGTTATCTCTACTGGTAAACCTTCTTCTTCTACTTCCTCGATGCTTTCTCCAGCTACAATTTCAACATATAGCTCAATTGCTTTTTCTTCCCCACCATCTTTAACTGCCATCAAAGCGTAATAATCATGTTTATTAAACTCAAAATATCTCATTATCGTTTTCCCCTCTCATTTAAAATAAGGATTTTATTAAATTTTAATTACGTTATTTCTCCCAGCTCGCCTTATAAATTTCACCTGTTTCAATGTTTTGTAGATTGCGGTATTTTTCTCCATCAATAACTCTTAATCCATATTTTTCTAACACCTCTGAGTTTTCTTCATAGTCTAGATGACCCGCGAAAACCATTTCACCTGATTCGATCTCATACACATCGAATTCATAATTCCAAGCAAAGTAGATCGCTTCTACAACATTTTCTTTTGGGATGGCATAGAAACACCCTTCGTCCCAATCCCACATTTTAAATTTGTGATTATTATCCAAACAAACCATCTCCTTTTCTATTCAAATAAGAATTTTGTTTAGTTTCACTCTAAAAGTAAAATTTTCATTTTTTTATTCAACCAAGTTCATAACATATTCTTTTCCTCCGATAAAATAATGATTAGGTGTCCCATACGCATTTTATCCACTGGAAATAATACCTTTCACGTACTTACGTATTAGAAAATTCATTTCTGCTTCTTCTGCAATAGCAATTTTGTTCACTTTTTTGATACATTTATGAAACATTCACATGTTATCTTCAATATGTTCTATTCTTTTTGAAAAACCGTGTGAGAATACCAAAACAAAAAGCCCTAGAGCCCTAACTCTAGGACTTCTTGTTTTCAAATAAGGATTTTGTTAAATATTCAATTGAACCTTTTAACACTCTCCTTATTACTAGGTCACAAGATATTCAGAAACCTTATAAAATTGTAATACTAATGTAAGGTTTCTCAATATGAACCAATGTATTTATGTAGTAAACTATTTATCGGCAATACATATAAAAGGAGAAACATTTATGACTTTTGAAGACAATCGTAAATTAGGCATTCAACAAGGGTGTATAGTAATAACAGATCAATCGCAATATCTTGTTGTTAAAAAGAATGAAAATTATTCTTTATTAAGCATTGCAACTGCGGAATGCATAAACTTTGAAGTTTCACTTGAACATCTTGAAGAAATGGTCCAAGTAGATTTAAAAGAAAAAATTCGAGATATCATTCCACCAGAGAATATTAAAATCGTAGCTCAAAACAGAATATAAAATGTATTTTCTAAGAACACTTTCGGTAGTGCTCTTTTTTCATGAACAGTTTCAAATAACGCTTTTGTTTAATTTAATACGTGTTCTTTTCGATGCAGTATTCTATTACAATTAATTTTTATGTTATAATTATCTACAGCATATATATTAATAGGCACAACAAATCTCATACATATAGGAGGACCTTAATGATCCTAACTCAAGAAAAGAATATAAAATTAATTATGCATTTTCTTACCCTATTATCTTTTTTTATTCTTATTTTCTTTAGCGTCACAATTTTTTATATACCATTGATTTTTTATTTCATATGCAAATCACAAGACATTCGAAAAAATATCCTTGAAGCTGTTTTTTATCAACTATTCATTTGGATAATTACAATGATTTGGAATCTATTCATAATAAGAATCTTAATGTTATCTTTGTCTAATTTAGACTTAACTTCAAATAACGCTTTGATTATTTTCGGGATAGCTCCTTTATATCTAATGCTGTTTCTTTTGTTAATTTTCGGACCTATAAAAGGAATTTTATATGTGCTACAGGCAAAAGACTTTCATTATCCTATTATTTCTAAATGGATTAACAAATAAAAATACGTGTAGAAGAATTCAGAGTTTTACTGAATTCTTTTTTTATGGACATTTCAAACTATTTTACATATTCCTCTGTTCCTTCTTTTTAACAAAATTCAAAATTGGTACTACTTTGCCACCCCCTGCGCTTTCCCGAAAGCTGTAGCTCTTCGATTGATTTGTTTTAGAATTCGACTAATTTGATTCTGAGTAACCCCTACACGTTCACCAATACTTTCTTGTGACATATGATTTGAATACATATCCCAGATCATTAACTCTCTATCTGGTAGCGTATTTATAAAAGAACGCATTACTATCTTTTTATCGATTTCTTCTGTTTTACGTGTTGAGCTTTCATCTACAAGCATTTGCTCTAGGGTTAAATCAGTATCTCCACTTCCTGATGAAAATGTTACGTCATGTAAAGAACTTGGAATTTGCTGATATCGCAAAGCTTCTTCTACATCCTCAACAGTTACGCCTAATAACTGACTAATGACCTCTGGTTTTTCTTCCGCAAATTTCCCTCTAATAATTCTGCCTTTTAAGTAGAATATTTCTCGCGTCACTTTAACTTTTTGATTATTTATAATCGCTCTAGTAGTTTCCCCATGCATTTTAGGAATCGCTAAAGTGGAGAACTTGCACCCATATGCAGAATCAAAATCTTTTCTTGCCTTAAGTAATCCGATCATGCCGCATTGAATTATATCCTCTATTTCTAAACCTGTATTACTTTTGATAGACTCCAAATTTGATCCGTACTTTTCCCATACAAACTTATAAACTAGCTATTTATATTTTTTAAAAAACTCATCATCCGTCAAGGTTTTCACATCAACTATTTCCGGCATTCGCTCCACCCCTTTTGATTTCCCTCATATCTGTCGGACCTTTCCAAATACCCGCTCGTTTCCAATGTTTTTTCTTTTTCCCGACATACGAGGGGCTAAGATCATACATAATACCAATATCTTTATCCGGTATACCTTGCATGTTTAAATTCCTGACAACCTCAGGTGTTAAACCACTCGGTGTTTCCCTTCTAGGTCCGCCGTTCTTTTTGGGCTGTGTATCCAAGTATCTACCCAACTGGCGTAAATCTTCACCGGTTGGGCATGCTTTACATTCATTGACACTGAAACATTCGTTTGATGTACGATTGTAATAACAACGTCTACATTTCTGTTCGATAATGTCACCAATTTGGTATGTGAGCTCTTTTCGTTCTTCTTTAGTCAGTTTCATACCATCCACCTACAAAACTGCTTTGAGCGCTATACCGAGCGCTTGCGATCTACCTTGTAACTCAAGACGATATTCTCGTTCTTTCGCAGCCGTTTCTTCTGCGGCGCGCACGTTAATATGCATTTTTTGAAGGTCATGCTCTAGTTCATGATTCTTTTCCGTAATTGCATTAAATTCATTGAGTAATGTGTTGTAATCTTCCTCACGAGCTTGCAGTTGTTGCTTCATACTCTCAAATGCATCTTCCGCTTCAAAACGTGCTTTCTTTTCCGCGATAAGATCTTGCGCTAATTTTTCTTTTATATCATTTAATTCTCCGTACAGTTTCGATACTTCACTTAGCTCTTTTCGAAGTGTATCTTTTTCATCAAGAACGTCATTTAATCGCTCTTTCCAAAATGCATCTAACTCTTCTACTCTCTCGATATGCTCAGCAACTACAGGTTTTAATTTTGGCAGTTCAGATTTCGTTTTCTCGTCATTTTGAGGTTGTGTTGATGGTTTTGTATTCTGAGGATTCTTAGGTGCGCCTACACGCTTATCAGGCGTTGCATTTGTTTCACGTCTTTTTGCAACGTGATAATATAAATTCCCTTCGGTCACGCCAAATTCTGCCGCGATATTTCCCCAAGTCCATTTCTTTTCATCAGCAGCACGTAATTTTTCAGCAGTCGCACAAATTTGATCCCAATTTTTTTGTTCAGCCATATGTTCTGTTCTCCCCTCGTCTAGGCTTTCGCCTAAGCTTTTTATACTTTTACCAATCACACAGTTTTCCGAACACCAACGCGCTATTTCATAATTGTTTCCAATCGATTTCGGAACAGTTTTACACCCTTTGCAATTGTCATCCTGTATATTTAATATCCTGAGTCGGATTTGACGTTTTTCGGCTTTGTTCAATCCATCACCCCATATGAGATTGAAAGGTAGGTAGTACAACGAAATTGTCATACTACCAACTTGTATTTATTAGTCTTCTAATGTTTCATCAAAAGGCTTATCCTCGTCAGTGACTTCATGTTCATCAGAAGATGCCGATTCTTTTTCTTTTACTTGCTTTTCTTCTGGTACAACCGTTTCTTCCTTCGGTTTCTCTTCTGCCTTTGGCTGTTCTGCTGCATTCGGTTGCTTTTCTTTCCATTCGTGCCATTTAATCGCTAATGGAGCAACACGTTTACGATACTCATCGATGACTTCAATAATTTGTCCCGATGACATATTCAGTTCGCTTGCAAGTTTTAAGTAAGACTCACCTTCCTGACGGCGCTTCACAATGTCAGGCATCTTATTAGGCATTCCGTCAAAGCTTGGTGCTAAACCACTGATAATAAACGCATCGACAATTTCACGATCTGTTTGTTCTTTCTCTTCGCGCGTTTGAATTTTCTCTTCAGGGATATCAAAGTCTGCTTCCATTTGCTCGTACGCTTGTTTCACTTCTTGCACAACGCCTTTATCATCTACTTCGTATTCTGTTAATGGTTTGTTTGTTTTTACGTTTAGTTTTACATTGTAATTCACCACAAGAGACTCGATTGAAACATCTACTTTGATATCAATCATTTCAGATAGTGCTTCCATACTTCCATTTAACGAATCATCCGTTACTTCTAAAACGATTTCCTTTTTACCACCTGGTTTAAGATTTACTTTCTTTAAAGTTGGTTTGAATTCGATATATGACATATGATCCGCTCCCTTTATTTCGCTTGTTTTAGTTTTTTCTCTTCACGTTTTAATTTGTCGTACTCATCCAATGTGATAAATCCGCCATACTTGATAACATGCTTTAAAAGAATGAGCTGTAAATGTGGGTATTTATACTCAAACATCTTTTTCTTTACCGCGAATGTTTGTGTAACCATACCCTTTATGTCTACGACTTCTACATCACCATTTGGCAAATAAACCATGAAGTCTGCGATATATGTAATTGCCTTAAAACTTTTACCGTTCTTTGTAAACGCTGGTTGCAAGGTGAATCTTGGTTGTAATTCGAAGCTTGAAACTTCACCTGCAGTTTGGCGAATTTTTAATCCGGAGTAATAATCCGCTTCTGCTTTACTATCGAAAACATGACCGTCTAGTTTAACTTTTTTATTGTTATATTTACTCATAACTTTTCTCTTTCGCTTCACTAATTAACTGAGTGATTTCATATACAGCATTTTGTGCACATTCCATGTTTCTTCACCCCTTGAATATTTTTCAAAAATCCATACATACTATTTTCAAGCCGCCGTATCCACGGCTAATACTTCTTTCTTTTGTTACAGCAGAAGCTGGTAGGTTATTCACTTATCTGCTTTCTCTGTATATTTTTTAAGAAATCGAAAATAATACCAACAAGCTGTTTGAACTAGCAGCTTCACTCTTCTCGTAATGGGAATGCAATTTATCACAATTAGCTAACTCATTCGACTCACTGGCAGACAACCAAAAATGTTGTCTGCTTTTTGTATGGAATTTTTTATTTTACATATACTACTTTTGAGCCTGTTACCAATGCAAGCCATTTGGTGTTTTGAATTCCGACTAAGCTTTTTTGTTGCATAGATTATTACATCTTTGACAACACTGTTTTAAAGCGCGTTTTCTGGTTATTCGTAGTTCTAATCCAGAATAATTTTTCTCCTATAAAGGACGGCAGGTACGACTGCTCGTCCTTTTTTACTTATACCGCATACTCTCCCTTCTGGTAGTTTCGAACTACATTGCCCTCATCATCGTAGTAAGCAGTTTCCCAAAAAGGATGACAGTTGTGCTTTTCAATTTCCCCATCGAACAAAACAAACAGATTAGTTTTCCAGTTTCCGACGATCGTACCCCACATGCCAGCTACGTTTACTCGCATACCCATGTATGCAAAATGTAGGTTGCGGTAATTCTGCATTTTCTTAAACACTTGTTCTGCGCTGTACATCCGCTTGATATCAAAAACACCTTCGTTCTCGCACTTTACAAACTTCATGAATTCACCCATTGGTATCGTTAGAAGCTTTGTTCTGAACTTTTGCCAGTACAGAAATCTTGCCTTTCCTTCAGTTTCTGCTACCACATATTCTTCATTCGGCCATTGTTCGAAAATGGTAGTAAGTTTGAATTTGTAAAGGACCACCATCCTTTCACCTCCCCCTTAATTCTCAATCAACTGGTGGAACAGTTTTTCGTTTCTTGTGTCTAGTGCGTAATCAATGAGTTGGTATTTTATTAACTTGTCAATTTCATCATGATCTTCCCCATCAATATGCGTTTCAAGTGAGCACTCATCATCTTCAAGTACTTCCATGTATAAAGGTTCCTTGTATTTACCTTTAAAATTGATTTGAATGTAAATTGGTGCATCATTGGCATTGAAATGATGATACGCTGACATCCCATCTGTGACAGTTAAATTTGGTTTATAAAACGCGAACAGTTTTCCTTCTGCAAACTCTGCAGAAATTTCAATTCCATACGGGTACTTCTTTGCATTTTCAACAAAGTGGATTCTTGTTACAAACCTTAAATGCTTACGAAATGTGTAGATGAATGGAAAGCCCTCGTGTCTTCTGGGCAAGATATGATTTAAAACAAATTGCATAAACTCTCGCTTTTTCTCAACCGACACGTTGCCCATGAAGTAACCCCCTTTTCCATCCTTCAAATTTTTGTAACCAAGTATCCCAATTTTCTTTTTGCATGGCTTCCTGCTGTTTTGCTACCTCACACGTACAACCTTCAATCGTTACCATCCCAGGATAAATTTCTGTATGAACTACACCAGTGTTACTGCATGTCATGCACATTCTTTTCACTCCTTCTCACGATAATCTTCGCCTTCTACAGCGATTAAGAAATGTTTACTCATGCCGAACAATCTGCTCTTAGCTGCATAACCAATCTTTTCAGGTAATGTTTCATCATCTTCATTAGAGCTGTATAAAATCGGTAAATTATGTCGATACCGAAAATCAATGATTTGATAGTAGAGGTTCTCTTTCGCTTCTGAGGATTTTGACTTCCCTAGGTCATCCCATATGAGGACCTCTACTTGTTTTGCGTGGTTTAACAATCGGTTAAATTCTTTCTTATCATCGTTCATTATCTTGGCTGCAATAAGATCATCCATGAAAGTTCCGTCTGATATAAGCAATACGCTATATCCTCGCTTCATCAAGTACTTCGCTGCAGCTACTTGAAGGTGTGTTTTACCAAGTCCGAAACTGTTATGTTCTCTCTTGGCTTGCGCTCGCTTTGCTGCTTCTAATTGCTTAATTCGTAACTCTCCAAATGTTGCTACAAAACCTAAGCTATTTTGTTTTGTCCCCTTGATCTGTTTAAAATAATGCAGATACTCCACCATCGTTTTGTAGAGAAGCTTTTGTTGCTCTGTTTCTCTTTTGTACGAATCAAACCGAGCATCTGCAAATTCTTCTGGAATCATTGCATTTTTCAACCTTCGCTCCAGTACTCGTTGCGCTTTACATTCGCAATCCTTTTGCATTGCTACTCGCATACCGAACTGGTTCACTTCTTCATAGAAAATCACTTCTGAATCCTGACACTTTACACATCTAAACTCGTTTAATGAAGCTTGGCATGTTGCGTTCTCGGCTTGCATTTTCTTCCTCATAGCTTCTGCCCGTACCATAACCTTTGCCAGTGCGTCCCCTACGCGTTGCATTGTTTACACCACCTCTTTGGTTTTTATAATCCTCATCAAGCTTGATTACATCTGCCAATGTTTTCACGTTGCTTTTTTGCCAGTTCATCAAAATCTTTCGAATATACGCCCATCTTGGTGCATTTTCATCGATAGCTTTATCAACTGCTCTATTTACTAGCTCACTCCCAAACGAATCACAAAACTCTCCTAATTCCTGCTCTGCAATTACACTTAATGGAATGTTACTTTTCATTAGGTGTTCCAAGCTATTTTTAAACTGTGGATCAATTAATGGATGATGGTTATCATCATCTATATTTGTAGTAATCTCTGTAGTAATCTCTGTATTTGTCCTTACTTCTAAGTTAGGAGGGTCATTACTTTGAAGTAAGGAGGGGGGTGACTTTGAAGTAAGGAGGGGGGTGACTTCTAAGTAACCAGGGTCTTCATTGACTTGTTGATACATGGTAGATATCTTTTTAATTTCTGATGCTACTGGTTCAACAAACATCACATTATTTAAAACCTTTCCATCCACATGGATAGTACGGAATTCGATATTAATAAGAATCATATCTGTTAATAAATCGCATGCCCTTTTCACCTGTAATTTTGTAAAACCAAAAGTATCTGCTAACTGCTGATAATTCTTTTGTAATTTATCAGCCTTAAATTTTTTCTTATAAGTGACTTTTCCGTTTATTTCATCACGTATAACGGTTGGTCTATACCAATAAACAATTTCACTTAGAACCATAATGGCTACAATATGCGGTTTTCCATTACTAAAAGTGATGCGATTAAACCATTCATGATCCACCACATTCCCCTTCAGATTTAATTCTCCAATCTCAGATACAGCCTTACTCATGCTGGTTACCCCCTTGTACAAATCGCGATGTAAGACTCTTTTTCCTTAATGACTTTCTCAATTCGATAACCTGGATATCCAGTTTGTATATAACGTGCAATAGACTGCTTTAATTCATCTTTTGATTGCGCTCTCTCCCACAACTTGTGAGAGAGAAGCACTTTTGATTTGTTACTCACCTTCAATCACGAATTCTGTTTGTCCGTCTCCTTCGGTTGGTTGTTCCACTTCAATTGGATCCGCTTCGATAAATTCCGGTTCTTCCGTGATATCCTTACGTACCACTTCGTCATGCTGCGCTTGTGACTGTACTTCGATGCTAATTGGTAAGTATTTAAACATGTAACGAACCACCGTTTTCTTTGCCATTTCCTCATAATCTGTTTTCCACGGGCTATAGTTAGAATTTGCTGAAGCTGAACGCCCTCTTCGTTTTTCAATTTCACTCTTTGGCATAAATTCCATTTGGTGTCCGCCATCCTTGAAATGTGCTACTGCATACGCTCCAATAAACTCACCACGATCACCAAATGACGGTTTGTGCTTTAGTTGAGGATGTAAGCCTAATTCGTATTCGAATTCATCATTTTCATACACCGCATGTGCATAAATGCTTTGAATATGACCAGAACGTCTTGCTAAATCAATCATGCCTTTATATCCGATAATGAAAGTCGCTTCACTCTTATACGGTAAGATGTAACAATGACCTAGTAATCCAGGTTCAAGCCCTAACTGTACGGCTTGCATAACAGCTCCCATGAGTGACGGTACTTTGCATTCAAGTAATTTTGGATTTGTACGAATCGTTGTTAATGCAATTCGGCTCATACGATCCATGCTCATATGCTTTGGTAAGACTTCCGCAAAACGTGGAGCCATTTTCTTCATGTAAGCTTCCACTGTTTGTTCAGGTGATGCTGGTGCGCTTACTTTACGATTTGCTAATTGATTTTTTACATCTTTGTTAGTTGCCATTAGTTTTTTACCCCTTCCGTCAATACAGTTAATTTCATACCATGTTCACCTTCAAAGTTTTCCATATGCAAAGAACTCTTTCTCCCAAGCAAATTCACTAAAATTAAATTTTCAGCCTCCACACTATTTACAAGATAAAACTCATCCCATTTATCTCCATCGACATCATAACCTTCAATAAAAACCGCTTTACCAACTAATTCTTTATTAAATACTGTTGATTGAACTAAAATCTCCATAATATTTCCCTCCCTTATTTAACCGTGAATTTTCTTGAAATAGATTCTTTAACATATCGCTCATACAAATCAGGGTGTTCTGCTTTAAATCGCTTGCTATCAAAACGATTTGTTTTATATGACTTCCAATACACTTTGTAATTTTCAGTTCCACCAACTTCATTGGTACCGAGCTTTGCTTTAATCTTGTTTTCGTACTCTACCTTTTGTTCTTGGAGTACTTTAATTTCTCGGTCTACTTGATCACGAGCTTCAATGAGAAGTTCTTCTTGCTTGCCTAAACTCACGAACCTATCCGCAATGGATTCGGGGTATAAGTGTTTAAGTAATTCTGTTGATGCATCTGAGCCATCGAACATCGGCGGCTCATTCTTCTCAACATTGTTGAGCCAAAAGTCTTTTTCAATATTGATAAGGTACTGGATCAATTCCTCATCGCGTTCGATTTTTTTGTGAACAAACTTGTTACCGCCGATGAGTACTGCAATCCACCATGCTTCATAGCCAGTTACGGCCATATAATGTTGACACTGCAAGAGATAAGCTGCTGGAACTTCCTCGTCTTCCCACTCTTTTTTTAAATATTCCGACGCAGTTTTGCATTCAAGTCCAACTTTTTCACCAACAATCAATCGGTCTACGTTTGCTAACATCCACGGATATTCAGGGTGCTGAAGAATTGCATTTCTGCGTTGTACCTTTAAATCGGTACGTTTTACAAATTCTTTTGCCACTACTTCTTCTAAAACGTTGCCGAAGTATGCAGCTTCACT
The DNA here is from genome assembly GCF_038008465.1 of Bacillus sp. CH_48. Classification (NCBI taxonomy): domain Bacteria; kingdom Bacillati; phylum Bacillota; class Bacilli; order Caryophanales; family Bacillaceae; genus Bacillus; species Bacillus sp. CH_48. Next base: position 4,368,413 of record NZ_JBBOZF010000001.1, read on the forward strand.
TTGTATATCTTCCTTTTCAATCGCTTGTGTTTTTTCAAGGAATACTTGAACTGCTGATTTCCATTTATTTAAACCTGCTATAGCAGAAACATCTGAACCGCCAATACCTTGTGTACGTGCTTGTAACCACTGTTTATGGTCCATGTTAAGTGTGTTTATTAAAACTTTCGCTTGCATGTTCTATCCACTCACTTTCTGTGATATACTAGCCCTAACTTATCTTTTTAAAGGGAACCCATTGCCATGGGTTCTTTTTTATTGCCCAGAATATTTTTGTAACAATTCGAGTGCTTCATTAATACTTCCATTTAAATCATCAGATACCGCATCTTCTGGACACTCCTGCAAAATTACAACCGCTTGATTGATTACACCTTGTAACTTTTCGACATCGATAGAAGTTGTAATAATTCCCTCTTGTTCTTGCGGATCAGCTTTACCGTAACCGTTGTGCATTGCCATTTGGTTTTCTAGCATCTAGCTCACCTCCTCGCAAAGAGTTATGTAATGTGCTCTCTCTACCACATCCGCGTTAACTCCCTGACTTCTTAACCGCCTAATAACCTTAAGAATGTTTTTACGATCTTTTTCACGTTCCGCATCGTGCTTTTCTTTCGCTCGATACAGTGCTGCAAGTTCTCTTCTTGCTAGTCGTGCTTCCTTTATCCACTCACGCAATAACTTTTCATCATGTGTTCTTAATGCTTCAATTTGCTTTTGTTCACAATGCTTTAAAAATGAATCTAACGTTTGTTTCTTTTGTATGTCCTTTTGTAGAACTGGTGCTGTGATACTCATATTCTTTTCACCTTCCTTAATTGCTGATTTTCTTGCTTCAGCTGTTCGTTCTCGTTGATTAGCTTTTCAAATGTATCAAATAGCGCTACGCCACCCACGAATGAAACGATAACCACCGCTGTGATAAAAAGGCTGAATGTACTTTCAACCAACGTTTGGTGCCTCCTTTTGGGCTTCTAACCATGCTTCCAAATCTTTTTGTAAGAAGAGTAATTTGCGCCCTTCTCGGATAACTGGAAACTGGGGATGGTTTGCCAACTCATACATTCTGCAAACCGCGATGTTAAGGTAAGCTGCCGCTTCTTTTACTCGCATTACTTTGTTCGGCTGTGCTTGTTGTTGAAATGAAGCCAAAGCTGCTTGAATTTCTTCACGAACAACTTCACGAATTGATTCTTTAATGATTTGATCTAATCCCATTTTTTTCGCTCCTTTATATCTGTAATTTACTTATGAAATTTTGATTAAAGGTAAAAATATTCTTATGAAGTATAATCATAAGTTTGCTTCAAGCATACCTTTAGGTAAAAAAATAAGTCGTCTTATACTGACTCCTTTAAAATTTCCTCTGTCGTTACATTTAAAAATTTTGCTAACCTAACCAATTTAGTAATACTTGGTTGTCTGTTACCTCGTTCTAAATTACAATAGATTGATTTGTTTCGGTAACCAATATTTTCTGCAACATAACTTTGACTATATCCAAGCTGCGTCCTTAAGGCTTTAACTTTTTCGGTATCAAGTACCATCATTTTTATCACCTTCATCTTGTTTGTTAATTTGATTATATACTAAAGGTTTGCTTCAAGCAACCTTTTTATTCAAAAAATTTTAGTTGTCTTGTAGCAAACCTTTTTGATACATTCTATATAGGGAGTTTATTGACTTTAGTTAATAAACTTTAGGGGGAGGATTTATTAAATGAGCGAAAATATAATTGGCGTTAGAATTAAAGAAATACGAGTAGAACTTCTTAAAATGAGTCAACTTGAATTTGCAGAAGCTATAAACGCTAAGAAATCAATGATTTCTTTATACGAAAATGGCCATAGAAACCCATCTAGAGAGACCGTTGAAAAGATGTCTCGTTTATCTGGAGTGTCAGCAGACTACATCATGGGAATTTCTGAACATAAAAATTTAAATTCAACGGAGTCAAAATCATTAAAAGATGATCTCAAAGAAATAATGTTTCAAATCAATGACCTCGATCCAAAAAAACGTGAAGAGATAATTAATATGATCAAAAATGAGTTATAAAGAAAAAGCGATAACTAGCTTAATTGCTAACCATCGCTTTTTTTATTTTATTCAGCTTTTTAATAGCTTCTTTATCACCTTTATATATTTTTTCTAATAATGCTTCCATTTTATTTTCAATAATAATCATATCTGATTTTTCTTTGGTCAAATTCCCCATATAATCCTGCCCCCATTACCCGTAATTATTCAAAAATATCAAAATGAAGAAAATGAATAGTCCCTTAAACATACGAAATGCCATTACATCTTTAGATGCAATGGCATTTTAAATCTTTTATTATCCTAAAGTTCCTGGGTCCATTTTCATTAATTGTACTTCTTTTACCTTGTCAGCGGCTTTATTATCTTTAGTTGGTACCGAACTTACTGATAATACCGATAACGCAAGTGTACATGCAATAACTAAACTGGCTACTATTTTTTTCATTCTTCTTGTCCCTCACTTTAAGATATCAAAGATTTTTATGTAGAATAAATTTCCGTCTTTTAAGAATCGATGATAAGCTTTCCTGCGTAATCCTTCATCATTAGTAGCTATCGATAAATAGAAGTCTTGAATTGCAGTTCGATTATCAATCTGTCGTAATATTGCAGAAGCTTCACTATTTTTACGTTGAAGTATATACAATAATGCCTTTTCAGCATCATGATGTATATATTTTGATTTTACAGGAATATTATGAATAATACAACAAAACGAACCTGTATTTTCTACTAATTTTCTTTTAAGTAATGATTTGTTATTTTTTATTTTTTTTAATTCTCCAAGCGAAAGTCCAAAATAATACAATGCTTTATCAGGATCACAGAAAATATAACTTTCAGCAACTATACTTATTGCTGTAGCTCTTAATAAACATGGGATTCCTTCTTCTTCTTCTAACACTTTTTGCAATAACTCTCTAGCCATAACGACTTCATCCTGCATTAAATAAGCGTATGCGCATATGATGTTCAGCTCTGCTTCATTTAAAGTTTTTTCTAACCCCCTTGGCATATCGTTTATTTTTTCTTGTATCATCCCTTGTAATACTGTTAAAACATTGTATGCACCTAAATCAAAATAACCATATATACTCAAAGTGTTCACAAGTATATTTACCCCTGTTTTATTTAAATTGACCTTTGTACGTAATACTTCTATTTCTTTGAGAAATTCCCCTGATCTTAATGAACGAGTTTGTCTATCTAAACAAACTCGAAAAATCTCTCTATAATTATTTGTTACTGATTGCTTGTAATCTTCTCTCACAAGATCACTGAGTAGTTCCGTATAACCTGCTAAATATAAATAATACATAGCAAGTCGTATATCCGATTCTTTATCGGTACCATTCAAAAACTCCTGAACTACTTCCATTTTCTTTTCTTCAGAATCCAGTCCATCCAAGATTTTCATTAATTTTGTAAAAGTCATAGGTACTTTCCCATTCAATGTTTTCCATAAATTTGACTGTGATAAATTTGTTATTTTCGACAATTTTGCCGAATTCAAATCATCACTTGGTACAATACCTCCAAAACCTATTACCTTATTCATACTGAAGCCTCCTTGAACGCGAGACACCTTCCCGAATTTTCTCAATAGAAAAACTGTACCATAGAGGATTTCATTTGAAATATTATGTTATACTTGGGCTGACTCATGGCAATAGTTTTCCCTATCCACATTAGGGAACAGCATAAGAGTGGCTGCACACTACTTTTGCTGCGCTATGGGTCTTTTTTGTTCCTATTTTTATTAAAATTAGTTTATCACAAGATTTAGAATCTTCATTCCACTCAAAGTCAATTCATGTTGAGAAAGTTTTTTCGAATAGTCTATGCCTCTACACTATTAGCAAATATATTAATTGTGACCTATACTCTGGCAGTAAACGTCAAACATTTGCTGTTTACAATTTGTAAAAAAATCTATTAGCGTAAACCTTAACATTATAGGTAAGGTTGTTGTCTCAGGCTTTATAACTGTAGGAGTAGATTTTTGAAAGACGAAGTTCAAGATTGGTTACTTAAAAAAATTTAAAAATAAATTTCTGTAAATCAAAAGCACAGTAGCATTAAGCACTGTGCTTTTTTCTCTCTTTATATTCCCGTTCCTGGATCGGCATATCCTGCACCACCTCCAGGACCTGCTTCATTATTCTTTTGAGCGTAGTTCCATCCGCCTGGATCTTTTGTATATGTATTTCTCATGACTTTTTCTCTCCTTCCTAATTTGAATCTACAATTATTTTAGCTCATACGTTCTGCATCTGTAAATTAACTATTTTGGTATTTTGTAGGAGTATATACTTCCATTAATAAATTAAATATATTAATATGATTATAAAACGATTATAAGGAGTATATTATATGAATCAAATTGACTTTAGTTCTATACAATCATCCGTTAATCATCTCGCCATGCAAGCAGCTATTATGTTTCTTACCATGGGGGTTACTTTTGGAGTAGTTTATATCTTATTACTAAAAATCCATGCTCCAAAAACGTTAGCTAGTGTGATTGCGACAGTGTGTACTGTAGTAGTTGCCTGTAAAACGATTTCAATTCTGTATACATGAAAAAAATAAAAGAGCCAAATGGCTCTTTTATTGATTTTGTAATCCTTTACTGACAAAGAAAAATAGCATTTTTACATTTCTAATTGAAATAAAAATTGAGTGCATAAAAATAAACATCCACACAAATAAAATGATCCACAACCAAATTGGAACCGTCAATTTCAACAAAAATGGCTGTACTAAAAATTGACTGCAAAAATGCAAAATTATCCCCATCAATACAACTGTCAATTGTATAGTTATTGCCCATGTAAAAAATATAACTAACACTGTAAATTTAGAAACGCTTGAGTCAATTTGGCTAAAAGTTGTTTTTAGCTTATTAATCATATCTGACTGTGAACTTGATATCACTGCTATACTGGCCATATTAAAACCCGCTAAAATAGATATCGCAGTAATAACTATACTATTTAAAGATTGAAAGTTCACCATAAATTCTTTAACCTTCATATCGGTAAAATATGCTGCTGTGAATACAAAGAACAAGCTTATAATAAGTGCAAAATAAATATCAAAAGCTTTTTCTGATTTTGTAGAAAACTTAATGTAATTCCGAAAAGAATCGAATAAAAATTTATTCGCTTTAAAAAAAGCTTTTGCTTTAACCATTTAATCATTCGCTCCTTTTTAACGAGTCGCGCCCTTTTATTATACTTGCTATTTTATCATATAGATCCTCGCTACTGGGATTGTTATTCTCATCCACTTTAACATCTGGTCTATAAATTTCATGTGATTTATCAATATTTATACTCTTTTCTGCCCCTTTATGTTCCCCAATTACTTTTATAGATGTAACTCCCCTCTGCCCACGGAATTTATTAATATATGGTACAATAGATTGTAGTCCCTCTTTAACCCGCTTTGCTTTGAACTCTAAAGAAACATGTGTAGCTTCTAACTCTTCCATTTCCCCTTGCATTTCGCGTATAAACTCATTCTCTCCAGTATCGACTTTTGAAGTGATTTCAATTTTTGTAGATTTAATCTTATCTAACTTTTTTAAATCCTCTATAAAATCTACACTTAACAATGAACAAATATTAAAACTACAATACGATGAATTCATTAAAGTGTTTTTTCCATGTCTCTCTAAGTAATCTTGTAACTTAGAACGATTTAGCTTTATATTATACTGTAAAAGCACAAAGCCGTCCTTTTTTCTAATCATGAAATGAACATGATCTTCCTCTCCTTCACGCATTTGTTTTGGGTTTGTTCTACTTTTTAATGTGTCTGCATGAATTAAATCAGCAACTCGTCCATATTCAGCACACTTAAAATTTCCATAAATAGTATGTTCATCTTCTTGTAAATCACTTAAAAGCATAAACCATTCATCAGAAACCACAAATTTTTTTGCAGAATTATCTCTGGCATAAATTTCTCGTAATAGTTCCAAAAAAAAATTTGCATCCCAAGTGTCCTTAATGGTGTCTGCTTTTCCACTATTTGATTTTTCTATGTACTTTACATCAATTTGATACGCTGAAAAACTTACTCTTTTACTACTTTTCTTTTTCGCCAAATTTCTCACTCCTGTAATATAGACTAACAAGGCACTAGATATCTAGAAATTGTTACGTACAAATATAAAACTCGATACCTAAACACCTTCCATATATTTCATTATACTTACGTATCATAATCTTTTGGAAGATTTTTCACAAAAAAATAAATATATTATCCTATTTTAATATTCATTTGACTTGTATAGATTTATGGTAAAATATAACCATCGCTGATATGTCCAACTAGGTAATTTTCATGGCAGCAAAATTACAACTAGACTTATACAACATGATTCAAAACAAAATGAAGGAGTGTTTTAAGTGAAAGGACATATTCGAAAAAGAGGAAATAAGTACTGTATCGTTATTGATATTGGTCCTGATCCAGAGACAGGAAAAAGAAGACAGAAATGGTTTTCTGGGTATAAGACCAAAAAAGAAGCACAGGCTGATGTGGCAAAGAAAATTACAGAGTTGAATGAAGGAACTTTTATAGAGCCATCTAAAGTTACGCTAAAAGATTACCTAAATCATTGGCTAGAAATTAAAAGTATGAGCATAGAAAAGAGTACCTTTGCTGGCTATAGGGCATTTATCAACCAACATGTTATACCTAGTATAGGAATGGTTGCGCTCCATAAATTAAATGTTATGCACATTCAAAAATGCTATAAGACTGCGATAGATAAAGGGATTGCAAACAATTCTATTTTGCTTATGCATAGAATTTTAAAGAGTGCTTTAAACCTAGCTGTAAAACAAAATATTATTTCTCGAAATCCAGCAGATTTTGCTGAGATACCTAGAAAAGAAAAACCCCCTATCCAGACTTGGACAGAGGAAGAAGTAAAAGAATTTTTAGCTCATTCACAAGAATCACGATATCACATTGGGTATCTACTTGCAATAACTACAGGTATGCGTTTGGGAGAAGTTCTAGGTTTACGATGGCAGGACATTGATTTTGAAAAACATACTGTTACAATAAATCAAACATCTGGTCATGACAATAAAATCAAAAAAACTGCAAAAACAAATTCATCAAAACGCACAATTCCTGTACCTAATGAAACAATAGCTGCCTTAAAAAAACATAAAATTTTAATCAATAAAGAGAAATTAAGGTTTGGTTCTGCTTATCTAGATCAAGATTTAATAAATTGTAATGAGTTTGGAAGAATCATAAAAAGAGCACATTTCAGAAAAAGTTTCATTAGGGCGACACACAAAGTAGGTATAAAAGAAATTAAATTCCATGATTTAAGACATACACACGCAACTCTACTATTGAAACAAGGAGTTAACCCTAAAATCATCAGTGAGCGATTAGGTCATACAGATATTTCAATGACATTAAGTGTCTATTCTCATGTTTTACCGAATATGCAGGAAGAAGCAGTTAAAAACTTCGGTAAAAGTATCTTTGGATAACTTATGTTTGCAAAATGTTTGCATTTTATCAAAAAAAGTCAAACAAACGTTGTCATATCAAGGTTTGCTTGACCTATCATCTTATATTCTTGATAAAATCTCCGAATCCCTATTGAAATATTTAATAATGGAGCGTTCTCACCACCACGGGTTATGCATTCGAATCGATATACATAGGAGAAAAAATCTTGTGTTTTTTCATCTTTTATTGGCCCTGACATCGCCTCACAAATATTTTGTGATCTAAGAGGAGAAAAATAGATTTCTTCTGCATTTGTATTTTCTAAATATATAGGACGCTCACAAAAAATATGTGAGATTAAAGCGGGCACCCACTTAGAATACGTTTCATTATCATGTAGTACTGGCAAATTAGAAATCAAATCGGATTGCCATTCATATTTTGGTGGCTCTACTAATTTATTTGGTTTCCAATCATGAATAATCTCATACCAACTTTGAAAAATATAATTGAGCTGCTCTTGTTTAATAGGTTCTTTTGATACAATCCATGGTGTATTTTCATTTAATACGTACGGATTATGCTGAATAAACAATATATCAGAAAACATATCATACAGTCTTTCATTCAAACGTTTCAACTTACTCGTTAATAAAAACGTCTTATAATGTATCTCTACGATGTCCAGCCATTCAATAGGAAAGTATATAAATGATACCTTTTCATTTAAAAGAGGTTCTACTATATTTTCAAATGTTAACAACCTTAATTTTTTCATAAAATGATTCTTTCCTTTCTTCAGTTGTCTTGATTATCAAAAAGCTAGAACAAAAGTTACTTAATCTAATCCATTTAAACAAAGTATTTAAAAGAAAAGTAAAAACTATCTACATAAAACATTATCAAACCGACTCTTTTAAAAATTAAAAGTAATTATTATCTACAACACCTCTTAGTATTCATAATTTAATACATTTAAATTATATAATACATATAATATATTGTACTTATCATTTACAATAACTTTACAGAAAAACCAAAAAAGAACACCTTAAATCGGTGCTCTTTTTACAAATATCAAGCGTTATGTAGTTGAACATATAGATAACATGAACCCTCCAAATGAAATTACTCCTAGTAAACCTACTATAAATCCTGTTAAACAAATACAATCAGCAAGACAAATAGAAGACTGCGATAATGGAACGAATGACCTACTTGTACTCGACCCATATTGTTTTATTTTTTCATAATTCATATCTAACATTAAATGTAGACATTTTACACCATCCTCAATAGTATGTAGAGATTCTTTTTCTAATCGCTCCAATAATTTACTATCAAAAGAAACTGATAGAGGATACTGCTTATCTAATTTTATATTTTGATAAATTAGTTGCAAACGAGATAATATATTATTTTTCTTCTTTTCAGATGTTACTGTACATTTCATATTATTAAATTCATTTAATAACAGTGTCAATTCATCTCTTTTTCCGTATAAATCTTTAGCTATTTTTCTCTTTACTTTATACGAATGGAAAATAGATTTTAGTTCAACCATATTCATACACTTCCTAATTACATATTATTTACCCAATTATTTTATAGATAAACAGTACTTTTTAATCTTATTTAAAATACACTCAAGCAACTTATTTTACTATCGATTAACATTACATTAACCTTACACGGTTGTAATAAAATCATTAGCTAGAAGGAAGCAATGCCCAAACTAGACAGATATTTAATGATAAAACCATAAGAAAAAAACAATGATTAGATTTTAAATCTAGTCATTGCTTTATCCATCACATCTTGATTACACCTATATATCTTATTGTTACTCTTTCACTTGAATGATTGAATATATCCATTAATAATGACTATATTCTTTGTCGGCACGTACATATATAAAACTAATGTTTTTTAATTGATAAGGTGAAACTTTAATTAGCCCTCATCCATCGGGCTTTTATGGGCAGCCGGCCACCTAACTTCTCTTTGCTCTCGCTGAATTTTTTTAGGGTCTTACTGCCCGGCAAATAGCAGGATAAATGCAATCAATATTCATACGTTATAATAGTACCAGTAGTATCAGTAGTACCACTAAAACCATCAAAACAGTTAGAGCAACCGCCACAGCCGCCACAACCACCACAACCTCCGCAACCAAAACAACCGAAGCAACCAATACAACGGAATCCACCACAACGGAATCCGCCACAACGACCTCCGCCACAACCGCCACAACGACCACAACCCCCACAGCGACGAGCAGCATCTTCAATATAGTAATATGGATATTGATTTTGCTGGTCCCAATAGACAATATTTCCAGATCGGTAATCATTAAGGCTTAACGCTTGTATTTCTTGTTGAAACTGATTCATTTTCATAACCTCCGTTTATAAAATACAACCTCATTGATGCTTCCCTATATTTCTGTTCGTTACATCTAAGTAGAAATAGCGCTATAAACTAAGTTCAATACGTACACCAACAAAGTATGACTTATCACTAGATGATGCACCTTGTTCATATACCTATTTTTACTATGGGCTCATTTTTATAAATAGAAATTATAAAATATAAATTCTAGCGTCATATCTTCATACTTACTAAGCTCAATTAATTTCTCAATAATCACGCGGACAAATCCTATATATTTCCATATATCACTTAGATTTTCTTGTACTGTAAATGCCTTTGCTATAACACCTCTAAGTAACCGGTTTCTATGACGGTTAAGAAATTCCTATAAAGAAAAAAGCCCTAATTAGGGCTTTTTATTCTATTTCTCCAGCAAAGCTCTCTATGAAATTTCTAATTGAAAAAAGACACACTTAGATTGATGCGTCTTTTTGTGATGCCTCTTTTGTGAAATCATATAATGCAATTGCGCCTAAAAGAACAAGTATACCTTGAGGAACATCTAGTAAAATAGTTTTCCAAATTTCTGGAATTACCCATTTAATATCTGCTGCTGTTTCAAGATATGTTTGGAAATAGCTGATTGTAAAATTAATTATCCCTAAAAATACAAACAACGATAAACCAAATCGAATTAATTTCTTATTTGTAAACATATAACACCTCTCAAAATTCATTGGATATTCCTGCTTTTGCTTCTTTATATTTCCATATCTCTATATTTGATTTTAACACACAAAGAACTCAAAAAAATACAATATGCAAATTTGCATATTGTATGAACAGCACTTCATGTTAACTTAGAAATTCCTGCAAAGAAAAAACAACTCCGTTACAGCTAACAGCTCGGGTTTCTTTTCTTATTTAACTTCATACCACCAACATTTACGTTCTTTAATTGTAAAATAAATGTGACAGAAGTTTATCCAGTTAATGCGTAGACAATTAAATGAGCTAAATTATCGATATTCTATTTCACCATATCCGTAGCACTAATGACTTTACGCAAATTTGACAAGAAAAAATATAGAGATAGGTATGATCCATACCTATCTCTAACATTACTTCTATTCTTTATCCAATTACGTCTTTTACGTCTGTATCCACTGGCCACTTTTCTAATGTATAAGCCATTTCCCAAAATGAATATTCATATTGACTGCTAATAATAAAATGCTGTTTCATACGCTTGCGGTCTGCCTCTGTTACTTTTTCAGCAATAGTATCTAACCGTATAATTTGTTCTTCAACTAGCATACGGAACCAATCAGATCCATAAGCAGAAATCCATTCGTTATAAATTGGCTCTTCCGGCTGACATTCTTTTAAACGTTCCCCAATTTCGTAATACAACCAATAGCAAGGTAAAATTGCTGCAATGATATCTCCTAAATGCCCTTCATACGCAGCACGATACATATGTGAAGTATACGCATATGCAGTTGGCGCAGGAATAAAATTATCTTTTTCTTCTTTTGTTATCCCTAGCTTTTTAGCAAAATTCTCATGTAAAGATAACTCGGCCTCATATGTATTTTGAGCATGATGTGCCATACGAGCTGTCGTCTCTAATTCAAGAGCTTTTGCAGCTCCTAAAGTTTGTACTCTAGCAAAATGACTCAAATAATATGAATCTTGAAGCACATAATAGCGAAAACTAGCTAAATCTAACGTTCCTTCACCAAGTTTTTTTACAAAAGGATGGTTAAAACTCGCTTCCCAAATTGAATCTACTTCTTTACGTAATGATTGTGAAAAAGTCATTTAAATCCCTCCAATAATGTATAAAATATAAGTATTTATCCACAATTATTAAAGCTGTAAAATAAAAAAACTTTCTTTACAGGCGTAAAGAAAGTGAAATTGACAGTATTTATTTACTCATTAAATAGCAACGTCTTTCCCACTTCCCTACGCTGGCATTAACCAGATCAGGTACTAAGAGTCTCAAAATCACATTTGATCTCAGCCTATAAAAGGCCCCCCTAGTGGATAAATATTTTGTTTTTATAATGTATTCATCATAGCATACTTCGTGAAACTGTCAAAAGAATTAGTTATATAATCCCCTTAAAACCCTTCTTCTTTTCTAACTTTTAATGATGTTTCAATAATCATATCTAATAGTTTGCTATAACTAATTCCCGCTGCTTCTGCACTTTTTGGCAATAAACTTGATTGTGTCATCCCTGGTAATGTATTAATTTCCATTACATATGGAATTCCATCCTTCACCATCATATCAACTCTTGCATAAACACTACATTTTAATGCTTTATAACAAGCCAGTGACGCTTTATTTACACGTTCATTAATTTCCGCTGGAAGTTCGATAACTTCCTCAACTGTACTAGTATCATCATATTTTGCATTGTAGTCAAAGAACTCGGCTGCATGTCGAATTGAAACTATAGGTAACTGTTTTCCATCCAGAATGGAACATGTAATTTCATCACCTTTTACATACTTCTCAATTACTACTTCAGAATCCCATTCAAATACAGTTTCTAGCATTGAGATCAATTCATTTTTATTGTAAACGATTTTCACCCCGACACTCGATCCGCCAGAGTTTGGTTTTACCACTAATGGAAATCCTAACTTATCTAACTCATCAAGCTTTAGATCCTCCATTTTTGTAAGTTCAATCCAATCTGGTGTTTCTACACCTTCATAACGTAAAATCTTTTTCGAAATATTCTTATCCATACATATACTACTAGATAACATATTACTTCCGCTATAAGGAATCCCTAAACTCTCCAGTGTTCCTTGAACTGTCCCATCTTCTCCATATTTCCCGTGTAATGCGAGCAACGCAAAGTCAATGTCTTTCGCTTTTTCAATTAAATCCATTTTTTCATTTAATGTAATTGGGACTATTTCATACTTATTTTTATCTAAATGAGCAATCATTTCATTCCCTGTCATAATTGAAACTTGTTTTTCAGACGATACCCCGCCCATAATAACACCGATTTTCATTTTCTCAACTCCAAATTTCATTTTTTAATGTATCACCAATTATTTTAATTCCCCGAACTATTTCTTCTTCTTTCAAGCGCGAAAACCCTAATCGGAAAGTGTTCGCCCCTTCTCCATCAGAGTAAAAAACATCTCCAGGTGAAAACGTAACGCCTTTCTCATAACACTTTTGTAAAAGTGTGCGGGCATTCATATGCTCTTCTAGCTCTATAAATAAATGAAGTCCACCATCTCCAGTCATTCTTTTGAAAGGAATGAACTGATTACACGCGCCGACAGCTAACTCATATTTTTTCTTATAAACCGATCTTGCCTTTTTTAAATATTTCTCAAAATATCCCTCATGTAAATATTGAAATAGAACCGCTTGATCTAACGTAGATGTGTGGATTGTTCTTGCTCTTTTTACGCTTTCTAAATAATGAATCAGCTCTTTATCTGCAATAATCCAACCTACACGTAAACCAGGGAAAAGTACCTTTGAAAAGCTACTAATATAAATCACATTATTGCCAGCTCCAGCAAAAGTTAATAAGGGAGCTAAATGTGAACCTGAATAACGTAATTCTTCATTAAATCCGTCCTCTATAATAGGAACCTTATATTTCGAGAATAACCTCATCAATTCCGTTCTTTTCTCTGAACTCGTAACAATACCGGTTGGATTATGATAAGAAGGAATTAAATAAGCAAAATCAAAATCTTTTTCACGTAAGCTTTTTTCAACTTCATTCGTATCAATACCATCCTCATTCATATCAATCCCATGAACTTCAAGTCCATGTAAACGGAACAGCTTTAGTGCAGCGTGGTGAGTTGGATTCTCACAAATGACACGACCGGATTTTTTTGATAAAGAAGAAAGTACAATATCCAATCCTTCTGTAAATCCATTTGTAATTAGAATATCTTTATTCGAAATGTCTACACCTTTCATTTCCATGTAATGAAGTAAATAATTCATTAACGGTTTATATCCCTTTGCATATCCGTAGTTCAATACGATGTCCCCTTCAATGGACATACGAGTAAGAAAAGCTCTTTTGAAGTTTTCAACATCAAATAGCTTCTCATCCGGGGCTATACTATTAAAAACAATCATTCCCTTTTCCCAACGAACACCATGTTTCATTAAATCTAATTCATCCGCTAATGCGGTCACTGTATTAAGTTTATTTTTCCAATCTATTTCAACAGACGAAGTGTTAGATATATCTACCTTCGCAACAAAGTTCCCTTTTCCTTTAACTGCATAAATGAGTCCTTCTTGCTCTAAATCTGCATAAGCAGCAAGTACAGTGTTTCTACTCACACTTAGTAATTCACTTAGTTCCCTTGTTGATGGGATTTTTTGATTCCCGAGCAAGTGCCCTTTCATAATCATCTTCTTCAAATAATCTTTCAATTGAATATAAACGGGACGATCTTTAACAACTTTAAAATCCTTAAACAATTCCTTACCCCCTGCAATCATTTTTGCATATTTATTTCATTCACAAAAGGTCCACGACATATGTATTTTTTATAAAGGGCGGTACGGTCTTACAAGTCTTTTCGATATAAGTTAATTACATCTTTTAAAGCTGCAGCTGCAGCGCCTCGTGGATTAGAAGCCCCACCAATTGTAGTAACTTGTCCCATCGTATCTGTAAAGAACGTAATTCCTTTTTCGGTCCCATTTACTTTTGCTAACGGATGATCTTTTTCTATTTCGCACGGTTCAACATTTAAATTCACATTGCCACCCTCATCCTTATATATTGATGCTATTAATTTAATAATTTTATGTTGTTCCTTAGCATTTTGTATTTGCTGTTTTGTAACGTGCTCGATTCCTTTTATATGTATATCAGTAAGTGTTTTCTCTGTTTCCATTAAGCTGTTTGTCAAAAGTAACAATTTACACGCACTATCTGAACCACTTATATCTAATATAGGGTTTGTCTCAGCAATTCCTTTATTTTGCGCTTCTTTCAGTGCTTCTTCAAATGTCATATCTTCCTCATACATTTTCGTAAGAATATAATTAGTTGTTCCATTTAATATTCCTTCTATTTTTTCAATACTGCAACCGGCTAAACTAAATTGTCCGATATCTAGCGTCGGTAGTGCAGCGGCTGTTGCACCGCTATATCGAATTCGTACATTTACGCCTCTTGCTGCTTCATTTATTTCTCTCCAGTTTGTAACGAGTGCACCTTTTGAAATTGCTACTATATCCATCTGTTTCTCAATCGCTTGTTTCATATATTGTTTCCCTGGATTTCCATCTTTAAGATTTGTAACTGTTGATTCTACCAATACAGTACCACTTATGCTAGTTGTTGCACGTTCCTTCGGATGATACTCTAAATATTTTTCAATTGCAGCGGTACCGCCACCATACATCAATAAATGATGAAGAGATAAGCCGTCTTCATTATGTATTGCAATATTTCTTCCTAATACGCCACTTACAACTAATTGAATCCCATATGTTTCATATATATATGAATACTTTTCATTTAATAATTTTATAAACTCTCTGCCTACTGTTCCGTATCCTGATAATACAACTTGAATCTTCATAATATCCCCCCATATTTTTCTACCAAACCCCTCTTTCAATATAATATAAAGCGCTCTCGAATTCCATCGAGAGCGCTTTATTATTACTTATTTCGGTAAACGTGATAGCTTTTCAGCAATTGTTCTATAAAACTCTTGAATGCTAGAAAAACCTAACGAGTCTGAAACACTTAATCCTACCATGTCGAGATGATCCCAATTCGCTTTCGTTTCGATATGATTCCATTTTCCAACCTGTAATGACTCATGATTATTTACAGCAACATTAGAAATTGGTGCAATCATAGAATTGGTATTTACTACACCATCATTTTGCCACCAAGAAGTATCAACTAACGGACGGTTTTCTTCATATCTCGCATAAGAACCTAAGAAAAATGCATTCCCCATCAACACTTTATTCATCGTTATATGAGGCAAATGTAAACCTGTAATAGGTGCTGCTTGTGATGCATGTCCACTATAAGATAAGTAATAAACATCCGGTTGCGTCTTTACCCAATTATTTAACTCCTTTGCACCATCTGTACTTAAATCCCATTGACTTATATCTTTTGTATTTTTCCAAAGTGAACTATTTAGAATACGATTACTATATTGGAAAAAGGACTCTCCAGCAATCTTCTTTATACCCCATTGATCCAATTTAAAATCATATAAAGATAAATTATTGTTTCCTCCAAAGCTCGCAGCTGTAATGAGTAAATCTTTAACGAACGGCAGCAGAAGACTACCATCCGCAAGTGTTGTACCGTTGTGAGGGGTTGCTAATGTTGTAACACTATGAACATATGATTTTCCACCTTCAAATAGTGGTGATATTTTGGTGTCTGGGTGATTTTTCGCATAATTCTTTTCTTCAAAACTACCTTCTTTTAATAGCTGTACTAATGTTCTAATCGTTTGTCCACCCATGCTATGCCCAACTAAATGAACTTTATTTGTTTCACTCCAATTCGGCGTAAAACCACTATAAGTTCTGCCAAAACGATTATGTCCATGTTTCTCAGCATGCGAGGCACCATAGTCTACTGTGCCACCGCTAATTTGCGCATACAATTCACATGCACGATCCCAGTTACTAGAAACAGGTCCAACAGCTGCGGTATGTACCGTATAACCATTTCGTTTCAAATCTTCCTGTATATCATGAACACCACCCCAATACTTTACGCCAAGCATTTCTTCTCTACCCCATCCAGCAAATCCATTCACCAATATGATAGGATAATTATTTGGTTGCCTCTCTTCAGCATATGATATTTTCGCTGCGAATGAACATAAGGTCACTAATGCGAAAAAACATATTTTTAAAAATAACTTCCCCATACTTTCTCCCCCTAATAAAACGTTTACATTTTTCTTCTAAAAATTAACAGAATGTTTTAACAACTTAAACATAATGTAAAGTATTTTATATACGTTGTATATATAGAAAACATATACAATTGTTGATAAATATTAATTCAAGTGAACATTTACTTTTTACAATACAACTTGTAAATCTGTTTATTTGAATTTATAATTAGATATAGTTTCCTCATGTTAAAAAGATTTAAAAACCATAAGAAAACTAATCTCATTGCTTGAAAAGGAGGAAAAAGCATGCAAATCGGATCAAATATTCATACATTATCTCAACCTACTAAAATAACTCCATCTACTCTTGAGCATAATACTATCTCTTCTACTAAACTGGAAAGTAAGAAAGTAAATGATCCTATCAAGTTTGATATTCGTTCATCTGAAAAAGAAATGAAACAGCCTGAGCATAAATTTAATGAATTAGATTTATGGAAGATGTTAAAGGATAAAGGTGTTCCTTTATGGATAATCCTTGAAATGCTACAAAAGGCTCGTAAAGAAAAAGAAGCCCAAAATAATTCAGTTCAAAATTCAAATGCGATTGAGGAAACAAACGAGACTCGATTAAATGAAGTAATGTAAAGCATAATATTTGATTGGTCTACAAACTAAAAAGAGTTCGGGGGTGATAAAGTTTCTATCAACCTCGAACTCTTTTTTTATGATTTTTCTCCAATCGTTACAAACTGGAAAGATACTTTTCCTTCCAAACCTTTAATTAGTTTTTTTACTTTAACATTTTCATTAACCAATGTATTATCTGTCGACATTTTAGGTTTTTCGTCACCTAGAGATTTTTTCAAATGAAGAAGATGCATTTTCATTTCATTTGCCTTTATTTCTTTATACACACTATTTTTTGCTACAATCATATACCATTCCGTTGAATATTTACGATTGTTACCTATCCAAGCATCACTATCGTATGTAACAGGAATCTCTTCCCCTCCTATTTTAATACTTTTCATAGTCTTATCGTCTTCACTTGTAAATAATAGTGACCCTTCTTTTGGGAATTTCGGTAACGTATCTATAATATAATTGGAGCCATTATCTTGTTTTCGAAAAAGTTTTTCTTTAATCAATGCTTGTGCTGTAGATTCATTTAAAATTAAGACATTTCCATTTCCAACTTCCCCTTTTTTCACAGAAAACACTTCATTTTCTTCCGTAATTTCCTGATAACGATTAATAATTGGTGAAATATTATTTTCATCTCCAATAATTAATACACCGTTTGCAGGAAATGAGTTGTCCTTTTTAGAACATGCACTAAAGCTTATTAAAAGTATTATAGTTAACATAAAAATAGTTAATATTCTTTTCATCACGATTCCTTTCATCATACAGTTCATTTTTCCACATACTTTAGTGTAGTCTTACAAGCTAATAAATTCTATTGCTCCATAACCTTATAAAGCTTTTGCAGGTAACGCCAACGGGTTATAAAGAAATATAAAACTTGTATACATATAAATGAAATTAAAATAACGATAGAGCTATTTATGATAGAAAAATCGACTAATTGCTGTAATGCTATATAAGCAACTACAGTATGAATCACTGCAACGAAAATTGGTAAAAAGAACATTAATAATAACTGCCTCGTTACAACTTTTTTCAACTCACCTTTACTTAATCCCATTTTCGAAATCATTTTATATTGCTGTTGGTCGCGATCCAAATCTGTATATAATCGGAAATAAATAAAACTAGCGGCGAATGTAAAGAAGACGATTCCAACTAAAATACTTACCATAAGTAATAAACCATTCTTTTGCTTTGCTTCCAACAAGTTTAATGTTAAAGCTTCAAAGTAGAAATCTCTGTCCCTAAGATTTTTATCGAATATACTCTTTAATTGATTTGAAATCTCTTTCGTTTTTATCCAATCATCTACAACAAATCCGTAAGTACGATATGGAATTTCTTTATTAACTGGGTCACTAGTAAGAGGTATTCCATCATATACCTGATCTTGAACAGCGATATAAATAGTTCTAGAATCATGTGGTAAAACTAAATTTTCTACAGCTTTTTTCACATGAAATGTCTTTGTCCAGTCACCTTGAATGACTTCTATATTCTTTTTATACTCGCCATTTTTAAATTCTTGTTTTTGTGATACGACTCCAGGAATTAATAAAATTTCATCTTCTTTTTCAATTGTTTCTTGTTGATAGCCTAGTGCTTTAGCAAGATCGTTGTATTCACTTAACTTCATTACATTTACGCCATTTTCTGTGTATATATATGAAGATGAAGCCATTCGATACGGAATATTAGCATCAGAAAGGTGTTTTTTTATAATAGAAAGATTTTTATTCAATACTTTGTCATTTTCAAAACTTCCATACAAAAATGTATACGGATTTGTCATCCTTACCAAATCCCTATTTCCAATTGCGGCTGTTGTACCAATTGCTGTAAATGCAACTGCTGAAACTATAGATACTATAAAAAACATCGTTGCATTATCTTTCATACGGTAAATTAATTCAGAAAATGTTAATATATTTGTTCTCTTTAAAAAGAAAGATTCTCTCCTTTTAGCAAGATGCAGTATATACACGCTACACTGTGTATATAAAAAGTACGTTCCTATAATTACTAGAAGCACACCTATTCCAAGCGTAATAAAATTGGTACTTGGTATGAAGCGAAATACTGAAAAATATCCATACCCTATACTAATTAAAGAAAGTATCGATAATAAAACTGAAGATTTCGGTTCAGGTTTTGGCTTTTCCTCTGCTCGAATAAGTTCCACAAGTTCCGTTACTTTTATCATTTTAAATGTAAATAATGAAACAATTAAAAACAAGCAAAGAAATGTAATAACTGTTAATAATACAGCCCGCACTGGTATATAAAAAGGTAAACCATTATTAATCATTAATACACTTGCACTTATCAATAAGACTAGTTTAGAAAATATGAGTCCAATGAAAATCCCTATACAAATTGAACCAAGTCCAATCAACATATTTTCAATTAATAATAATTTCTTAAGCTGTCTCATTGACATACCTTGCATCATTAAAATACCAAATTCTTTCTTACGCGTCTTTAAAAACGAACTAACTGAATATAGAATGAAGAAAAATGAAAATACAAAAATCAATCCTTGCGAAACTGAAAATCCCAATGTACCAAATGCACTTATTGTTGCACTTGTCGATTTCAACTCACCTTGTAAATCAGGATGAAATAATAAAAGAGCATACGTAAAGAAAATCATAATAGAAAATGCACTACTTAAAAAATGGCCAGCATATGTACGCTTATTGCGAAAAATATTATTAAATGCGAACTGACGAAAAGTCATGCCTTTTCCCTCCTAACAAAGAAAGGACATCCATAATCTTTTGATAAAAAGTTTGCCTACTTTCACCACAATAAATTTCGTTATATAGTTGACCATCTTTAATAAAGATTACTCGGCTGCAAAAGCTCGCTGCATACGGATCATGTGTAACTAACATCATCGTTGCTTTTTCTTCTTTATTTAGAGTATCAAGCATCTCCATTACATCATTTGAAGATTTAGAGTCTAAATTCCCTGTTGGTTCATCTGCAAGTAACAATTGCGGCTTATGAACGATCGCACGAGCAATTGCTGTTCTTTGAGCTTGTCCCCCTGATATTTCAAACGTTCTTTTACTCAATATATCTGTAATGTTTAATTTATCTGCAATCTCTTCCACTCGTTTGTTCATATCTTGCACAGAAACACCATCTAAAGTCATCGGCAATACGATGTTTTCTTTTACAGTAAGTGTGCTAAGAAGATTAAATGATTGGAAAACAAATCCTAATTGTTTTCTGCGGAATAACGCTAATTCTTCTGATGATAATTGGAAAGGATTTGTACCATTAATAAATATTTCTCCCGATGATGGAGAATCAATAGTAGATACCATATTTAATAACGTTGTTTTCCCACTACCTGACGGGCCCATAATTCCTACAAATTCACCTTCTTGAATTGATAAATCAATATCTACTAATGCTTTAAAAGGTACTTTCCCTCTATATACTTTACTAATACTATTTGCCTGCAAAATTTCCATTTATATTCTCCCTTCATTTCCACCGCTCACTATAGAGTGTAAATGAATTGTCTTACAGCTCATATTGATTCATCTTTCATTTATCTTACACGCTTGTAAGATTTCTAAAAAAACTGATAATAAACCTATTTTCAATCTATAAACAAAGCATATCTATCTTATAATATTTGCATATTGGTTTGAATTACAATGCTATTTTCTAATCTTAATTTTATTAATATGAAAAGACCGATTTTTATCGGTCTTTTTACTTTCAAATATTATATTTTAACTGCTGTATGTAGTTAAAGCATATTTGAGTTACCCATTAAATACTATTTCACTTTATAATAACCTCTGCAAAAAAAATGAGTGCTTCGGTTTCATTGCAATCAAAAACGAATTGTAAATATCTGAGGCGGAAATGAATGTGTTTATCCAACATATAAATAATAAAATTGATTTAATATTTCCTGATACAAAGAACGACATCATGGCAGGTACTACTGATAATACAATAATAGGCAAGCTCATAAAGACCCAAAATCTCGTTTTGGATAAGACTGCATTTGTATTTAGCCCAAAAAATCTTTTACTAAATGTTAAGCTAATATCCCCTTTTTTACTTATTACTAAAATGTGTAACCATTCGTGAATGATAAAGATTAAGGTACCTATGCGGGATAAAATGAATATAAAAAAGCTTAGAGTTTTAGCTCTAAGCTTTTTTATGATTTCGTATTAATTCCTTTTACTGCACAATATTTTTTATCCATTCAGATTTACTCAATACATAATGATTATATAGTTGATTTGCTATCTTGTGTTCACTCAAATAAGTAAACCCGCATTTTTTAATAACTTTATTTGATGGTACATTGTTAATTAAAGTAATTGCGTTAAGGACAATTAAATTTGTTTCTTTAAACAAATAGTCAATTAAGCCTTTAGTCGCTTTTGTAGCATAGCCATGATTTTGATGTTTATTTGAGATAGCATACATTATCTCTCTGTTTGGTGAAGGGAGTTCTTCTTTCATGCCTGTGCAGCACCATCCAATGCATTCATTTGTAGCTTCCTTAAATATTCCTAGCTTTAACATATGATTATCTATGTTATTCGTAGTTTTCACTGCCTCAAGAAATGCTTTGTTTGCTGGTATTTCATAATTTGCAATCCAATCCACCCTTTGTTCTTTCGTCGATTTCCAGTCTGGTAAAAACTTTTCTATTTCCGGTTGATTGGCTATTTTATAAATACTTTCTGCATCTTTGACCATAAACCCTTGCAAGTATATATCTCCACAATCTATTCTAAATAACTTAGTTGAACTCTCTTCTCCCATGTTAATTCCCCTTACTTACGTTATAACGCCTTTATCTGCTTCGTAAGTTCTATAAATCGTTCATCAAGTTCTTTATATTCTTTGTCGTTAGAAGTTAAAAAGCTTAATTTCCCTAATACTTCTTGTCTCTCTGTTTCTAACGTTAAACGTAGCTCTTCAATATTATCTCTTGTTTTAGTAGGTTCTTCTAGCTGCTTTTGTATCGTATTGTTTAAAAACACGAGTTTTATGTTAGTTGTTTTCTCTAGAAAATATCGATCGTGAGAAACAATTATTAATGTTCCGTTATACTCAGCTAATGTATTTTCAAGTTGTTCACGTGAAGGTAGATCCAAGTGATTCGTCGGTTCATCTAAAATGAGTACATCTTTTTCATCTAAAATATAAGCCATTAGCTTACATTTTACTCTTTCTCCCATACTCATATGCTCAATCGGCTCTTTCCATTGAGAAGCTTGGAACCCTAAATGTTTCATTAAATTTTGGACTTTTCCTCTTTCTTCAAACGTCTCTTTAAAAAATAAATCTTCTGGCGTTTTGTCCAGTGGCAAATCAAAAACCTCTTGTGTTAAATAACCGATGTTTGCAGATGGTGAAATCCATATTTCTCCTTCAGCAGTTTCCGCTCCCATAATCATCTTCAGTAATGTTGTTTTCCCGCTACCGTTTGGTCCAACAATTGCAACTTTCTCACCGTGCTGAATTGTAAAATTAACGTTTTCAAATAATGCTTTTCCATTAAATTCTTTTTTTAATTGCTTTACTTCTAAAAAGCGTTTTCCTACTTTTTTACTCGCTTGAATAGAGAACTCAATTGAATACTCTTCTTTCACACGTTCTACTTTCGTTTTCTCCAGCTCTTTTTCGAGACGTTTTCTTTTTGACTTCACTTGCGCATCCATTCGTTTCGCTTTTACACGATAAAACTCTTTAAAACTTTCTTGTTTTGTAGACTGCGCGTGTGCCTTTTGTGACCATGAACTTAATTCTTTTATATGTGTTTCTACTTGTTCTATCTTTTTTTGCTGCTTTTCATATTCTCGCTGCTGCGACTTCCTTCTTTGCTCACGTGCTTTCATGTAGCTTGTATAATTACCACTATGGTCAATTAATTTTTTGTCCTCAATTGACCATATTTTTGTTGCAACAACATCTAAAAAATATCGATCATGCGATACAACGATAACTGTACCTTTCATATTTTTTATTTGTTTAATGAGAAATTCCGTACTCATTTCATCTAAATGATTTGTCGGTTCGTCTAATATTAAGACATTAGGATTTTTAGCAAATCCTTTTGCTAATCGAATTTTTAACTTTTCACCACCACTTAAAGTATGAAAATCGTTCGTTGGCACGCCCCATTTCGCAAGCAGTTCTGCTTCTTTTGCAATTACATCGTTACTAATAAAAGATTCTATTTCTTGCTCAACATATGCGGTTGTCATATTCATTTGCTGCCATTCAACAATCCCTTTTGAAGGCTCAATCTTTCCATTTATTAATTGAAGTAACGTTGATTTACCAGCACCGTTTTTACCAATTAATCCGATAACATCCCCTTGTTTTACTGTCACATTCATTTTCTCTAACAACATATTTTCTTTTATTTCAACATAAACATCATTTAATTTTAATAGTTCTTTCATAATACCGATCCCTTTCATTAAGGGAGAATAAAAAAATCCTCCCAAATAAATTTGGCAGGATTAGTCGTTAAAATATTTACACCCAAATAAGCTATTACGCAACATAAATAGCAATACCGTTGTATGGAAATCGGGCAGACTAATCCTATTTTTTAGAAATTGAAATTTATTGAATTTCAACATTTAAAAATAAGATTAGTTAATCATCGTCCACCCATCATTCCTTTCCCTCATTAGTAACCATATTGTACCATAATAGTACTGTATGAGTAAATGCAATTATTTGTGCTGCTAAAAAAGATTGCTTTCTTTTAAGGTCTATTCATTATTTCTTCACTTCATATCGAACAAGTATCAGCCACATTTGTTGTACTACTTGCTTTAGCTTTCCCTAGCAATAAAATTGTAAGCATTCCCTCTTATATAAATTTTATATAAATTCATCATAAATCATATATTATACATACTAAATTTCAGTTCTTATAATAAAGGTATCATTTTTAAGGGGTGGTTCTACAATGGAATTTAGTAAACTAGGAAACAGTGGATTAACAGTAAGTAAAATCGCATACGGGAACTGGATAAACCATGGTGGAAAAGTAAACGAAAATACTGCAAATGATTGTGTAAAAGCCGCACTAGATGTTGGAATTACAACGTTCGATACTGCTGATGTTTATTCGGACACGATAGCTGAGGAAGTACTTGGCCGATCTTTGCAAGGTATACGCCGAGAAAGTATAGAACTATGTACAAAAGTATGTCATCCGACCGGTCCTGGAAAAAATGATCGTGGATTATCAAGAAAACATATTATAGAAAATTGTAATGCATCGTTAAAACGATTACAGACAGACTATATCGATATTTATTATGCACATAGATTTGATATAACAACTCCTCTTGAGGAAACAATGTTAGCTTTCTCAGATCTTGTAAGACAAGGTAAGGTTCTCTATTTAGGCGTAAGCGAATGGACATCAGAACAAATTACCCGTGGTGCAGCACTTGCACGCGAATTGAACATTCCATTTATCGCTAGCCAACCTCAATATTCGATGTTATGGCGAGTTATTGAAACTGATGTGATTCCAACATGTCAACGTGAGGGACTTGGCCAAATCGTATGGTCGCCACTTGCACAAGGTATTCTTACAGGAAAATATCAACCTGGTAAACCATTACCGAATCAATCGCGTGCTAACTCCGATGCTGGAAAACCGTTTTTTGACAAACTCGTGCAACGTTGGATGAGTGATGATGTGCTTACCGCTATCCAGGAAATTAAACCTATCGCACAAGAAATTAACCTTACCTTATCTCAACTCGCAGTTGCTTGGGTATTACAAAATCCAGCTGTTTCTTCTGCAATTATTGGTGCTTCAAATCCGGAACAAATAAGAGAAAATGTAATTGCTTCTAGTGTTAAATTGCAACCTGAAATTATGGATCAGATTGACAGTGTATTAAAAGGTTTCGCTGAGTATGATACTAGTAAAACAGGTTGAATCATGAGTAAGTTTTATCTATAAATAAACACCCCTTGCCAACTTCCCACAGCCCATCCTATAAAGATGGGCTGTGGGAAGTCATATAAACCTCTCTAACAACTGTTAAAAAGTTCTTTAACACGACAGACTTTTCATCCTTCCTCCATCCAGCATATAAATTTATTTCCGGAGTATTTTCTAGAATATCTTTATACATCACTCCTGATTTTTTATAGCTTTCCACCGAGGATGGAACGACAGAAATCCCCATTCCAGCTGCAACTAAGTTTACAATCGTTTGCATTTGAACTGCTTCTTGAACAATATTTAAACTTACCCCATATTTCCAAAAGTAACTAATAATTAAATCATAAAAATTTGTACCGAAATGACGAGGAAATAAAATGAATGGTTCCTCCACTAATGATTTGATTGAAATATTAGGTAACGAAACGAAAGGGTGATTTTCATGCAAAACCAACTTTAAACACTCTTCAGAACAAACTTCAGAAGATAATATTTCATTATTTTGCTCCGAACGAATAAATCCAATATGAATTTGTTTTTCGTAAAGCGCTTTTATTTGTTGGTCTGTTGTCATCTCACGTAATATGAGCTGAATTTTTGGAAAACGTTCTCGAAATGTTTTTAATATGCCTATAACTGTTTCTGTAGAATCGACAAAACCGATGATTAAATGCCCGATTTTCCCTTCATCTGCAAGCTGTGTTTCTTTAATCGTTCTATCTACTTGAAGTAATGTTTGCCTAGCACCTTCTAAAAAGACTTTCCCCGCCTCGGTAAGCTCAACCATCCTTTTTGTCCGGTGAAAAAGTTGAACTCCTAATTCTTCTTCCAATTTTCGAATTTCTTGACTTAAAGGCGGTTGTGCCATCATAAGACGCTCTGCTGCACGACTAAAGTTTAATTCTTCTGCCACCGTTATGAAATATTTCATTTTACGAATATCCATTTCAAGCCTCCTATCATTCGCAACTTCTATAAGATTCTATTTTTATTATAAAAAATGGTTCATGTATGTAGTCTTACATTTATTCTTATTGGGTTCATTTTGCCTCTCTTATCTATAGAATATTTCATTCTCCAATGTTATCAAGGGTACAAAACAAGGCTAAAAAACTTATCTCCAAAGTTCTTTAGCCTTGATTACTTTTTACACATTAAAAAATATTACTCGCACTACCGTACCTTTACCAACTTCTGAATGGATTTCCACACTATGTCCTAATTGTTTTGTAATTTCATATACAAGATATAGCCCCATTCCTGTTGATTCTTTAAAATCTCTACCGTTTTCTCCTGTAAAGAAAGGTTTGAATACTCTTGGTAAATCTTGCTTCGGTATACCTACGCCATTATCAGCAATTTCAAGTATAACGGTATTACCTTCCTTACAAGCTTTCATTTTAATCTTTTCTCTACTACCTGATGAATACTTAATCGCATTCGATAGTATTTGTCCGATTAAAAACTTTAACCATTTCACATCACTTTCTACAGTAATGTCCTTATCAATTTCAAGCTCTGGATATACAAAATTCCGTATAAAGAAACGTTTATGTTCATGTACCGAATCATTCACTATTTTATGTAGTTGTACCCTTTCTACATAAAAATCTTGTGTGAACGCTTCTAATCGTGCGACATATAGAGCCATTTCCAATCCCTTTTTTAATCGGTCTGTTTCCTCATTTATACTTTCAAAACGTGAATCTACTTCATCCTGTGTAATTAATTCTATTACAGATAAAGGTGTTTTCATTTGATGGATCCACTGATTCATAAAGGTTAAATGGTCATTATTTTTTCTCTCTTGTATTTGCAGCTGATTTTGATAATGTCGATATTGCACCTCAAGTAGTTCTTGAAGAGCAGCCGATACAGCTGCAAAATCAGATTTTTGAACAGATTCATCTAAAGATTGCATCGGGTTTGCTAGGCGCTCATAAAAAGAACGATGTGTAAAATAACGAAACACTAAATAACTTCCCATAAAGAAAACACCTAGAAACATTGCGTATAACGCCGTTGTAATATGATTATGCCCATCAAACCAATATACGAGAAATATAGCTAGTAGTTGAATTATGGTAAAGCAAATAACTGGTATATGATCACGTATAAACAACCTTATCATTTTTCTATACCATTATCCCAAGTAATGTGCAATCTATATCCAACACTACGAATCGTTTCAATCGCACCTTCTATATGTAACGTTTGTAACTTTTTACGCACACGTGTTGTATTTACACTTAATGTATTATCATCAACATAAGATTCACTATCCCATAATTTATTAAGTAACACTTCTCTACTCACAACACGCGGATAATTTTTCATTAATGTCTCTAATAAAATAGCTTCGTTTCTCGTTATATCAATTTCGTCGTTTCTAAGTTTCAATACAAGCCTTTCAGGATATAAACAAAGGCCTTGTTGCTCAATCATTCGCTCTTCTAGTTTCGGTGCATAATCTCCATATGCACGTCTTAAATGACTACGAATTTTCGCCACTACAACTTCATAATGAAAAGGCTTCGGAATAAAATCATCGCCACCGTTTTCTAACGCCATAACTTGATCCATCGTACCTTCACGAGCCGAAATGAATAGTATCGGACATGTAGAAACACCGCGAATTTGACGACACCAAAAGTACCCATCAAAACTCGGTAAATTAATATCTAATAAAACTAACTCTGGTTGTTCTTCTAAAAAAATGTCTAATACATTTTGAAAGTCCGATACAATAACTCCTTGATAACCATATTTCGCAACATGTGTTGATAATAGTTCTGCAATTTTCATATCGTCTTCTACAATCATAATTTTGACCATTATTGAACTCCTTTTTAATCCACAATCTCAAATATACTTATATAAAATAAATACTACCTCTTTTCACAAAATCCGTAAATTAAAAAAGGGATGCTTTTATACAAAAGTATCCTTTTTCGTCCCTTATCTATTTAATATGAAATTTACTAAAAGTAAATCCTAGTTTCTCCACATAATCCATTCCTAGTTCCATACGCGCCGTTTTCAGCGGATCAACAACTTGGCAAACTTTTAAATTACCTGCTGCCGATAATAAAAGAGTTGCATCAGCTTTAGACATTTCTAATACTTCATGTAAAAATGTCACCATATTATGTACAGCACGATTTGCTGCATCATCTAACAATTTCTCTGAAGCAATCGTCATTATTTTTTCTTTTTGAATAGCCATTGGTAATGGCCATTTCTTTCCTTTTATAGTTTGAACTGTTACAGTTACCTCACCAGCAACCTCTACGCCACTAACACCAATTTCACCATCACCCATTGCTGCATGTAGATCACCTAATGCTAATAGAGCGCCAGGAACATTTACAGGTAATAGTAATGTCGTCCCTTCTTTTATCTCTTTACAATCCATATTCCCACCGTGATCATGTGGGGTGCCGCATGAAATGCTCTCTTCTTTCGGCGCAGTACCAATTACACCGATCATTGAATTAACAGGGATTTGTAATTCATTTGAAAACAAAACATGTTCATTATGTATTGGGACAATTTTCACTATGTTTTCATTTAGCTCTTCACCCATTACACCAAGATTCGCACCTGTAGTTAAAACACCCTGCTCTGCAATATTAATTTTTTCAATCGTTACGACTAATATATCGCCAGGTTCTGCACCATTAATATATACTGGACCAGTCGCTGGATTAATTCGGTTCCAATCTAATTCTTGAAACACAACATCTTCAGAATCAATTTGGTTTTCAAAACAGTCGTAGGTTTCAAACACAAGTCTACTCCCATTCTCTACTTCCATACATGGCTTATTTTCTGGTGACATTGAGTAAATGATATCATCTTTATGAATTCGATACATAATACCTCTCCCTTTTATATTTATCTACTATTACTAATTAGCTTTTTTTATACAAGCTCCTCTTAAAATTAAATGTTATTTTTATGTAAAAAAGCACGCAGATTGTTTTATAGCATACACTCTTTACTACAACAGAAAGGTGGTATCACTATGCCCCTTATTCCATACAATGAAAGTGATGTTGATTTACTAGCTCGTTTAATTCGTGCTGAAGCTGAAGGCGAAGGTCGTCAAGGTGAGGAGCTTGTTGGATGCGTTGTCGTAAATCGGGTATTTTGTGATTGCTTAGATTTTAAACAACTTCGGTCTGTACGTGATGCAGTATATCAAAGTCCCGGAGGATTCGAAGCAGTGCAATACGGGTATTTTTACCAACGCGCTCGTGATTCAGAAAAAGAAATTGCAAGAAAAGTTTTACAAGCTCAATGGCGCTGGCCTGCACGATGGGCTCTTTGGTATTTTCGTCCAGTTGGAGCTTGTCCGCCTGAATGGTATAATCAGCCGTTTGCAGGTCAATTTAAAAGTCATTGTTTTTATGAACCTAGTGGTGATGAATGTCCAAAAATATATTCACGATAGTAAAATTTGCAACGCAAGTACTTAGAATTTTTGGTACTTGCGTTGCTTTTAACTGTGTTTTAGAAATCTAATAGTGTGATGAATCTTTCTATGCCTACTACATGTATTAGTAATGGTATACGAGGACCATTTGATTGATTCATAATGAGCTTATATATAATAGTGAATAATTGTTTTTGATTTTCTTTCATTATTTTTTTATTTTCATGATGACAAATCGCATATAATTGCTCCATTAAGTGAGAGTAATCTTTGTTAGAACGAAGTATATCGCAAACTTCTACTAACCATTCTTTCTGTCTTTCATCCAATGTGTTGTAAAACTCTGTATTTCTCTCTTGATTTACCGCAATTAATTTTTCAGATTGAAAATTTCTTATCCAATACTCTGTGCGATTACTCACCGCTCTCATTTCATCTAATGCATAGCTCCTATCTATTTTCTTTAATATCCCCTGTAAAATAGTTGAATCAAAATTTAATAATGGTAACGTTCCTGCTACTTGATTAAATTTCGGATATTCTTTAAACCCGATAGTAACTCTAGAAAGTTTAATTGCATCAAGTAAATCTTCACTTTTGAGCGTTTTATTTTCATAACTATCTTTCAATCGCTCATATTCTGTATAATTGCGAATCACATCTTCATCAAGACCGATATGAAAAGCTGCGTTTGGTCTATATTTTGCAAACATAAACAGAATTACTTCTGGTAAATACACTTTTAACAACTCACTAGGTGTAATACTATTTCCTGAAGAACTAGACATTTTTTCATGATTGCCTTTAATTCCAATAAAATCATAAGCAACATAATGAGGAGCTTCACGATTGAATATTTTCCTTGCAATTTCTTTTGATACATTATAACTACCCGTTTCTGATGAATGGTCTCTGCCACCCGGCTCAAAAACAACCTCCTCTATCATCCATCTCATCGGCCAATCGATTTTCCAATTTAGTTTCATTTTATTTGTATTTAATACGGATAACTCTTTTTCATTTCCGCATTCACATTCATACCGGATTGTTTTTAATACTTCATCAAAATGTGTAATAGTTGTTGTATCTTTCCCGCACCTCTCACAATATAATGTAGCTGGATAAAAGCTCTCTCGCTCTTCTTCACTACACTCTCCAGTTTTAAAATCCATTAAAATATCATATATATCTTTTCGTTTATACAAAGCCTCTAATATATTTTCGTTATACCTTCCGCTTCTATATTCATCATGTTGATAAATAAATTCCACTCCAATTCCAAATGCTTGAAGCGATTTTTCAAACTCTTTTTCAAAATGCTCCGCATACGAGTTATGACATCCATACGGATCTGGAATATCACAGTATGGCATACCAATATACTTTGCAAAAGATGGATCAATATTTTTTGGAACTTTTCTAAACCTATCATAATCATCCCACGAAAATATAAAACGAGTCTTTTTCCCTAAATCTTGAAGTGCTCTTACTACGAAATAAGTCGTTACGATTTCACGAAAGTTCCCAATATGAACAGAACCTGACGGACTAATTCCAGATGCACAAACAAACGTTTCTTTATTTGGATGTTTCCTAATTAATTCATGTGCTACTTCATACGCCCAATGCATATATTACTCACCTCAATTATTTTTTTGTTTTCTAATTTCCAGTTTTATGCAACAAAAAAACTCTCACCCCCAAGATTATTCATCTTGAGGACGAGAGTTGTTAGCTTCGCGGTACCACCTCAGTTTGTTAATATGTCACCATATTAACCTCTTCAGGTACGGCAAAATATGCTTATACCCTATCTCTATAACGGGAGAACCCGTCGCACCATCCCTAAATAAATTAGTTCCTTGCGCAGCTCCAAGTCTTTTTTCGTTAAGATGTATACCGCTCTTTCTCAGCTACCAGAGCTCTCTGTACGTATTCTTTCTTAACTACTCTTCTCTTCTATGCCTTAAATATTAGTTTTTTAATATGATAATTTATAACACTTTTATTGTCAAACTTTTCCGAATCGAAATCGTAAAATTATCTAAAAAAATTCTTTATCGCTTCTAATTGAATTTTGTGGCTACACTCATCACAACAATATGCCCCTTTTGGTTTCTCTTTAAATCGCTTATATTTTTCACTACCTTCGTAAACACGAAATATATTCTTACAAGAAAAGCAAACAATCTCATAAAACATCATATGCATTTTCCTCTCCTTGTTTATACACTTTTTTAATCACTTGTGAGAAGGTCATTTTTCTACATTATAAATTTTAATACCCTTTGACTAAAAGGTTTACCTCTATTCTTATCGAATTATATTAATATCTTATAACGCGAGGTGAACATCTTGTTCAGTAATATAGAATTAGTTTTAGATGCTAAAGCAAGTTTAGCTGAAGGACCATGTTGGAATGAAAAAAAGCAACTTTTATATTGGGTTGATATTATGGAGAGAAAATTATGCATATACAATCCTACCGCTAATACGAACCGAGTAATTGCTCTCAATCAACAAATTGGCTGTGTTGTTCCATATTTAGAGGATGTACTACTCTTAGCTATGGAAAACGGCTTTTATTCTATTAATGTAAATACAGAAAAACTGACACATATTTTTGACCCCGAACAACATTTAATAGAAAATCGTTTTAACGATGGAAAATGTGATCCCGCTGGTCGTTTCTGGGCAGGTACTACAGATACATACGGTATTAATGCTGCAGGTTCCTTATATTGTTTACATAATAATTTGAGTGTAGAGAAAAAAATTTCACATGTAAATACTTCAAACGGAATGGCTTGGTCACCTGATCATACATACCTTTACTTTATAGATACACCTACTAAAAAAGTGGTTCGCTATCAATATAATATACGTACTGGAGAAATTCATAATCCAAGTGATGTAATCATTTTCTCTGAAAATGACGGTCTACCTGATGGTATGACAATTGACGAAGAAGGTTGTTTATGGATTGCACATTGGGGAGGTTCAAAAATAACTAGATGGAATCCCTCTACTGGAGAACAAATATTAAGTATTCCAATTCCTGCGTTATATGTAACATCATGTACGTTTGGTGGGCCTAACTTAACTGATTTATATGTTACAACAGCCAGAACAAGAATGACGGATGACGAATTAAAACAGTATCCACATGCTGGTGGTATTTTTCGAATTCAAACAAATGTTAAAGACTGCCCCACCTATTCATTTTGTAATGAAAATATTGGAACTGACACAATATGAACCGTATCGATTACATAAGACAAGAAGAAAAGGAATATCACGATCTTTGCTATGAACAATATAAACTATTTGAAACTGGATCTTGGCTTCACAAGCCGGTTAAAACAGTTATGGATTTAATGGACTACTTTGAAGAGAAAAACAAATTACAAGTGCTTGATCTTGGCTCTGGCGTCGGTAGAAATAGCATTCCAATTGCACAAAAGATTAAAAATGCTAGCGGAACTGTTACATGTGTTGATTTACTTGATTCCGCTTTAACAAAGCTACAAATTTATAGCAAAGAACATGACGTATTCGAGGTTATAAAAACAGAACAAGCAGCAATTGAAAACTATCATATTAGATCTAATACTTATGACTATATCGTTGCAGTATCAAGTTTGGAACATGTCAAATCAGAAGAAGATTTTAAAAATGTACTCCAATCTATGAAAAGAGGTACAAAAAACGGCGGTATTAATTGTTTAATTATTAACTCTAACATACAAGAAATTGATTCAATAACGAATGAA
Source organism: Bacillus sp. CH_48 (assembly GCF_038008465.1). Classification (NCBI taxonomy): domain Bacteria; kingdom Bacillati; phylum Bacillota; class Bacilli; order Caryophanales; family Bacillaceae; genus Bacillus; species Bacillus sp. CH_48. The sequence continues at coordinate 4,402,071 of NZ_JBBOZF010000001.1, forward strand.
GAATTAGAAGCTTTAATTGAAATTAATCTTTCAACCGAAGAAATGATAAGTGCTTTAAAAAGCATTTATAAAGAATGGAAAAAACTAAAAGTTGAAATAAAGGAATTAGCTTATAATATAGTTCGTAATGAAAGACACGTTCAATTAAAAACAAATGCCATTACGTTTGTCGTTCAGAAATAATACTATAAAAAGTAAGAATATTCCCTCATATATTCATAGGAATACCCTTACCTTTTATTTTGTTATTAGTTTTCGCATCATCTAAAATATAATTTTCATTCGAAATACTACTCAGCTATTAATTGAATTCATTAACTGGAAGAAATATTCCACTTCATGAGTCTCATTCAATTTATACCATGAATGAAGTGTATCCGGCGCAAATACATCTGATTTCCTTAATACTTCCATGGCAAATTCTAGAGGTGCTACACCCGATGCAGTAATAAGATTTTCACTGGATGCTACAGGTCCTACTTCATAAAAATTTTCTCCTTTATAAGTAGGACAAACCATTTTCATATAATCTAAATTATTACTTGTGTGATTTATAGAATCCAAGTAACCGTAATTTGCAAGACCTATAGTTGCACCGCAAATGGCAGCCACAATTGTACCAAGCCTTAAGGCTTCACCAACTTTTTTCAAAATAGGTTTATGTATTTCTTCACTCCAAGTATTCCCTCCAGGTAAAATTAATAGATCGTTACTCTCAAGGATACATTCATCTAGGGAAATATCCGGCTTTATATTCAAGCCCCCCATTGAAATAATCGTTTCTTTATTTATTCCAACTGTTACTACTTTAAAAGGCGCTACATCTTTTTTGAAATATCTTCCTGTATTAAGTTCAGCAATTAAATGTCCGTATTCCCAATCAGACATCGTGTCAAATACATATAGATATGCTTTTCTTGTTTGCATTCAATAACACTCCATTCATATACTACAGTTTTAAATAAAAAAAGTACTCTTTTCAAGTTTAACATTTTATGCAATATTTATGGTTTAAAATTCCAAATAAAAGAGCACTTGTTTCCGCAAGTGCTCTTTTCGGGGATTTTGAGATACCCTATTAACGAAAGTTAAGGTTACTTAAAGTTAAGAGGTATTTATACTATATGCTTGTCCTTTATATTTGTGCATAATCAATATATAAATATCTTTAGAAATATTTAAAAACTTTTATTTATAGTTCTTTCTGGCATTTTATCATTAAGAAATTTATTGAAGGTTTATTCTCCATGTTCTTATTTGGTTCATCAATTTCGGAAACTTGTACTAGTCCATATTTATTAAAATCTCGTTTTATAGATTCAGAATTATAGAAGAACATTTTTACGCCTTCCATTATTTCGAAATAGTCTTTATCCAACTGTTTCCCCTTCCCAAACATTGGGGCTTTTTGAGAAACAGTTGTGAAAACCATATATCCACCTGGTTTTAGCTGATTATAACAACCTTTAATAAATTGCTCTCTCTCTTGCTTATTCAACAAATGTAGAAGTGCATGACTGTATATACCATCATACGATTTGTTATTAAAAGGCATCTCATTTACCGAACCGTGATAGATACTAATATCTTCTAGGCCATTTTGCATTGCTAAATCAATGGCTGTTTTTGAAATTTCAATACCTGTTACATTTATACCATTATCGATAAAAACCTTTGCATTTCTTCCATAACCAATACCCGGAACTAATATATCCTTAACGTTCTTTTCAAGAAAAAAATCTTTTGTCAAAATTGCAGATTCTGTAGGTTCAAATCCCCACATCGTTTGTTTTTCAATAAAACTTGATTCCCAAAATTCCATTATGTATCTATCTCCTTATTTTCAATCCATTTTTAGTATCAAATTAAAAGCATTTTTGTATTTGCTATAAAGTTTTTTCTTCTATTCATACCACTTACCTTAGTCATCGTAGCTCCATTGAATATAGCATAATAATAAGCCTATATCTAATATAAAGATTGGTTAAAAATCTACCCTATTTTATTAACCCTTACGTTTATAGAAAATAAAAAAACAGCCAATATTTTTATTGTAGTATTGGCTGTTTCTCATGAGAAATCATCTTTTTATATTGTACTGATCTAATATTTTTTCTAACATTTCTAAAGTTATTGGTTGTGCTTCTTTTATTAATTGATAGCCAATACGCCCATTCGGTTCCGCTGTAACTTGCTGTAAACTCTTCACATCATGAATCCCTTTTTCTCTTAATTGCATATAAAGTTGTTGTTCCGACATTTTTGCCTGCATCAAATTCTCTTTTACAATCTCTCCGTTTTCAACAATTATAATGCTACTTCCATTTAGGAATTGTTCCACCTTCCTTGATTTCAATTCAAAGAAATGAATGGTAAGTAGTATGCTTGCAAATATGATAGCTGCAAATAGAGATGGGACTACTTTTCTACTTAATACAGGTTCTACAATAATACGGCCAATTGAAACAACTATAATTATTTCAGCTCTTGTCATTTGGCTGACAGATGTACTACCTGTCATTTTCAAAACAATTATTCCTGTAAGAGTTAATATAATACTTTCCCAAATTATATTCATAATAACCCAATCCTTTAATGGTGGATATTACTATCATTCCCATTAAAAGTGTATTTTACTTCCCTATCAAATTGTTAAACCCTTCAGACCATGATGGAAATACAGGTGTCCATCCATACTCTTTACGTGCCTTATTATTTGAAGCTCCTCTTTCCCAACTATTTTTCCCATCTTGAACTTTAGGCTTAGGTGCCCCTATCGCTGCTGCATATATCGGTAACCATTCTTTACTAGTTGCTGGATAATCATCTACAATATTTACGATTCCTGAAGGCCAATTAAGAGCTAGCATAGTAGCTCTTGCAGCATCTTCGACATGTATAAACGAGCTTATCCCGTCTGATGCAATAATCTCATTATTACCATCAGAAAGTATACATATTTGTCCATTAGTTTTAAGAGCTTTTTGCAATGCATGAAATCCACTATTTGTAGCAGAACATTCGAAACCATAATTATATGTTTCTATTATTTTTTCTTCTGAATCATATATGTTTTTCGCACCAAAATTCTTTGCAAAATCTCTTCTATTTTTATTAGGCTCAACAACATCCACGTGCTCAACGCCTACATAGTATTTTAAGAAATAACAAGCGAGTAAACCAATAACTCCCATTCCAGTTATAAGTACTTTTTCATCCTGTTGCGGGTTTAGTTTCAATACTCCTTTAGCGGCATCACACGAAAGAATAGATAATAAAGCAACTTTAGGTTGTATAGAACTAGGCACTCGAATTACTTTATGCCCCTTAACTATCCCTATCGTTTCATGTCCATAAAAAAACTACTTTATCGCCTACGTTTACATGTGTTACTTTATTACCAACTTCAATCACTTCACCATAACTTTCATATCCAGTTTTTCTTGGATAAAAAGGATTCGTATCCGTAACATCGGATCCATTATACTGTGGTAACTCGGCCCCAATGCTTATAGCTCCTGCAATTGTTTTAACAATAATTTCATCGTCCTGTATGGATCTAATTTTACCCGGTTCCCACTTAAGTTGTTTCGCACCTTCTAAAACTAACTTATACTGTTCCATTCATATCCTCTCACTTTATAAAAATATATTCTCACTAAGTTTCAAACAATGTATAATAGATTCATCCAAAATTAAAGCTATAACGTTGGCTAGCACCCAACAGTGATAACATGATAATTGAATTTGATGGATATAGAATAAACGAGTATGTTATTGGCCGTAACTGTTCTATTAACGAATTAATAACGATGTATTTAAATGTAAGAAATGAAGAGATATCTAATGAGGATCTGCTACGCTTATTTTGTGTACGATATTATTACAAAAAAACTCCAAAGTTACTACAAGAAGACGTCACTAGCAATGTTGTCATTGATTTAGATACGGACTATATTTATATCCCAAATAGATAACAGTAAACTAGATTGATTAGTATTTATGATTCAGCTAAGTGTTTAATAAAATAAGTAATTGCCCAAATTAATGTCGCAAATTGAGTGACAAAATACATTGTCCATTCAAAGCCAGTCAATTTTCTCTCTCGTTTAACCTTCTTTAAGTATCTGTAAAATATGAGTGTACTTAAAAACATAAGTAACAATGATAATTGCTGTAAATCATCGACTATACGTACCGCCATAGACTCCATCACCCTCCTATTCAAAATAAAAGCTATACTTTAAGAGTATCATTAATTGGTAGTTCATTTCCATTTTAAACACTTATGTCATAAATAAAAAGAGCACTCAGCTATTGAGTGCTCTAAAAAATATTAATTAAACTCAGTTCCTTGTAATGGTTACATGTAATTCCCCTTACTTTTTATAACTCAGTTCTATTACTTGTGGTATATACTTACTATCATATTTTCTCGTATAGATTTCTCCATCTGGAGTAACTAATTGTAAAACAATCTCACCACAAACCCCATCTAGTATTTCAAATTCACCTTGTGCATTTGAAATACTGCGTTCCTTACTTTCTTCAATTGAATCTTCATATATTTTCACATTAGATGTAGGTTCGTTATTTTGATCTACGATAATACCTCTTGAATACTTACCAACCGCGATGCATTGGTCATCTTTTTTATAATATTTAGTCACAACTATAGCTCCAATTATTATAGCGGCACACACAAACAAGAGAATTATTTGGCGCCTCACAACAAATCTCCTAATTCAAATTATTCTTTTCTAAACTGAAAATTCAAGTGTCTTGATTGGTTGATTTCCTCAATTACTTTACGAATACCTTCTTCAATCTTGTCTTCTTTTACATTCGAAACATTTAATTTTAACAGTCTTTCTTTAGGAAAATTCCTCATATAATTCTTATCAATCGTATCGATACTTATTTGAATGTCACCTAGTTTTTGTATAAGTGTTTCTGTAACTATGTTTTTCTGCATTTCTAAACAAGTGTGTATTCCAAATGTATTTTGTCTATTATATGTAAATAATGATGGATTTTCATTTTGCACTTTTTCTAATGTTTCTGCTAGTTTTATTGATCTATTGTAGTAGGAAGAATTAATTTTACTTTTATGACGTTCAAACATACCGCTCTTTATATAAATTTCTAAAGCCGCTTGAGAAATCATCGGACTATCAATATCTAGTATCTTTTTGTATGTATAAAAAGCATTTGCAATGGACGGTGGAATGACCGCAACTCCAACCCGTAAACCAGGAAAAATAATCTTTGAATAACTTTTCAAATATATGACATGACTACAATTATCCAAGCTATATAACGGATCTGCTTTTGAATCAGTTTCTAAATCTGCTAAATAATCATCTTCCACTATAAATACATTGTATTTCTTAGCCAATAGTACGATTTTTTCTTTCTCATCTTTAGAATAAGACGTCCCAAGCGGATGATGATATCTCGGTATCGTATAAAAGAATTTTATTTTTTCAGTTTGAAATATTTGTTCCAATTCATTCAAATCGATACCTTCATTCGTACGTTTAATACCGATTACAGGAACTTTATTTATTTCTAGATAATCAATATATAAATGATATGTTGGCTGTTCAATTAATACAGTTTCATTTCCATTCGGAAATGGTATAGAAGTTAATATAGCAAGCGCCTGCTGCACACCTGACGTTATAAAAATATTGTCTTCTTTCGTGAACACTTGATAATTTGCCAACTGTTTTTGAATAACTGGAATTAAAGATGGTAACCCTTTCGGAGTTCCATATACAAACAAATCATTTTTATACGTATCAATAGCCTTATTAATACAATGTTGAAAATCTAAATATGGAAAAACATCTGGATCTGGTGCTGAGGAGGCAAAATCAATTATCTCGTTATTTTCTATAGTACTCTCTGATTTTTTAACAACGTAGTATCCACTTTGAGGGACAGAATATATAATGTGACGCTTTTCTAATTCTTGTAGCGCTCGTATAACTGTCGCCTTATTACATTCATATTGCGTAACGAGTGACCGTATAGACGGTAATTTCTTTCCTTCTTTTATTTCTCCATTTCGAATCATATTTTCTATGTCGTTTAAAATATGTAAATACTTATACATCTTACACCTCCTTCAGTAATTATATCGATTTTTCATTCATATAGCATTCATTCCTCAATTAGTTAATTTTCCGATATCTATATCGTAAATCCCAATAGCATATGAATCATTTTCAATCCATTTCTTTACTGCTTCTGTTTTAAGTACACTTTCAACTTCTTTTTCTATTTTCTGTCCAAGTTCTCTCGCCCCTACTTCATCATCGCTAATCTTAGTTTTTATATCAATGGTAACAGGTTGATTCTTTTTATAATTTATTTGCTGAATACCAAACCCTTCATATCCATTTTTTCTGAATACGTCATCAAATATATGTCCAAAAACTTGATTCCATCTACTCTCTGCCTTTACAACTTCTCTATTTCTTTGAGTTATATTGATTTTATAAGACGTTACACCTTGTATCACCAATCTTTTATTAATATCATTTTTTATTTCGTTACTATCTTCGCTATCAGCAATCTCTAAATCTAATATTCTTTCTTTTTCATCTCTTATAGCAGCACTAAAAAAAGATTCCTCCTTTACCGCGGCTGTAGCAATATCCATCACTATAGACTCTTCACTTTTAGCATCTTCAATCTCATTCTCACAGGCACATAATAAAGTGAAACTTTAATCATTGGGGGTTTTGTTCATCCCCAATGATTATTAGTTGAACCAATCGGGCTTTTACGGGCAGTTGATCCCCCCACCTAACTTCTTTCGCTGAATTTTGAGGTGGGGATCTTACTGCCCGTTAATGCGGGATAAAGCAAGTGGAAATAAAAACATAAGTAACTTCTTTCTCATGTAGCACCCCTCCATATATTTTCATTTACGATAAACTTTTTACTTTGACATATAAATACCTTCTTTAATTATTAAATTTAACATTATTTCACATTTCCCCCACTTAACAAGGAAATTACAATTAATAAATAGAATATCTCTATGAATAAATAAAAAGTGAGGGATATATAATGCAACGTGTAAATACGATTGATATTAGTAATGTACTACAATTGGAAAAAACTCTTTCGACTTTATTAAATAAAATGATTTCTTCAAAACTAGACCTTGAAAATTGGTTAAAAGAGCAGTCAAAAGTAATTTGGGACATCGAAGAACAATTAAGATCACATTACATCGCCTTTCAATGTAATACGGATGATGAAGAAATAAAGGATACTTTTGAACATGATCAACAATTTGTAAAGCCACTTTTAAAGCGGTATCAAAATTTATTGGATAATAAATATTTAGAGTCACCTTTTCGAATGGAATTAGATTCTAACGTATATGGTTTATTAGATACAAAAATAAAAAATGCTCAAAAGTTATTTTGTGAGGAAAATATCGAATTAGAAATAAAGGAAGACAAATTAATCACAGAGTACTTTGAAATCACTGGAGGATTAAGTGGAATTTGGGACGGAGAAGAAAAAACGATAACAGAATTACAATCCTATTTACAAGATTCGAATCGTGACACCCGTAAAAAGGCAAAAACCATTATTTCTGAACAATTTTTATCTGTTGAAAAAGAACTCCAAAACATATTAAATCAATTAATTGAAATTCGCCATCAAAAAGCAAAAAATATTCAACTAGAGAATTATCGCGATTATATGTTCAAAAAATACGAGCGTTTTGATTATTCAGCGAAAGATTGCTATGAACTAGCTGAATCCATACGTAAGTATGTTGTGCCTCTTAAAGATAAAATATTGCTAGAGAAAAAAGATAAACTGCAAGTTGATACGCTTCGCCCGTGGGATGTATCAGCTGTAACTCCAGATCAAAAAGTACTTAAACCTATTGCAAATGAAAATGATTTAATTGAAAAGAGCACTCATATCTTTAATAAACTAGATGTTGAATTTTCAGCACTTTTAAACCGAATGTATAAACACAATTGTCTTGATTTAACAAGCCGCAAAGGAAAAGCAGCTGGTGGCTTTTGTGAGTACTTACCAGCTTCACAATTATCTTATATTTTTATGAACTTAAATTATACACAAGATGATATTGTCACTTTTATACATGAAATGGGTCATAGTATTCATAACGAACTCATAAAACCATTAAAATTACGACAGTATATAGAAATTCCAGCTGAAACAGCTGAGCTAGCCAGTATGACAATGGAGTTATTCTCGCTTAATTATTGGGATACCTTCTATACAGACAAAAAAGATTTAAAACAAGCAAAAATTAACTTCTTTAAAGATGTTATTTCATATTTACCTATTATGCTTATTGTCGATCAATTTCAACACTGGCTGTATGAAAATCCAAGTCATACTTCTGAAGAAAGAAATGAAAAATACTTACAACTTCAAAAACATTATCAGTCTAGCGTCATACATATTGATGGCTACGAAAACTGGATAGCAACGAGTTGGCTACCTGTACTCCATATTTTTGAAGTACCATTTTATTATATTGAATATGCGATCGCCCAACTTGGTGCATTACAAATGTATAAACAATATAAAGAGGATCCTAAGCAAGCGCTAGAAAATTATAAAAAGGCATTATCACTAGGAAGCTCTCAATCTATAAAAGAAGTGTATGATGCAGCCGGTATTCGTTTTGATTTTTCTGGTGAAACAATTAAAGAACTAATGCTATTTGTAGAAAAAGAATTAGAATTACTTGAGCAATTATAAGAAGAAAGCTGCACCTATATTTTTGGTGTAGCTTTCTTCTTTATTTTATTAATCAGCTCTATGTACTGAGTATCTCCATATCCGATTGTTGGAAAAAGATAAAACAACTTTATTAATAATTCACGAGTTGATAAATCTTTATTTTTAGAGATGAATTTCATTACTGCATTATCTTCTGTTAACATTTCTAAAAATAAGTCTATAGCCTGATACATTACAGGTGGTACCTTATGAGAGGTCTTTTTATGGTTTACTAATACTTCATTGTATATAGAAGAATAATTCCCCAATTCAAGTTCAATTTGATTTACTTTAAATTCATCCTCTCTAAAGCTATTTAAGTATACCTTCCCTTCATAAGCAGACTGTTCAAGGTGAGAAAGTATGGTAAGTAGGTTCATTTGGCAAAACATATCTTCACCAAACCATAGAACAATACATTTATACTTTTTCGTAAAAAGGTTTTCTAAAGGATCTATAACCTTTTTTATATAACTTTCTACTGAACTGTTATGTCCTTTCGCTCTTGTTTTAATAAACTCTTCATTAAAAACTTGAGTAGTAGCCGAGTTCACACACATTGCCTCATTAAATGGTGCATAATCAGAATCACCCATTAGCTTTTCGTTTTTAAATTCTTCATACATAACTTGACCATTTAATATGTTAAGTACCTCTTTATCAAATAGCTCACTCTTCCTATTTCGTAACTGCTCAACCTCTATTTTTCTAGAAATATTCATATTAAACGCCCCTTCTTTATTTAAATTTAGTTTAACAAATGATTGAATAGGCATTTTGTTAAGTTGGTATTCTCTTGGATTCATTCCAAAAACATTTTTGAAAGCTCTACTATAAGCCTCTTGGGAAGAGTAATCGTAATCCAATGCGACCTCAATTATCTTCCTACCATTCTTTAAATCTTCCGTAGATAAATACAACCTTCTAAGAAGAATATAACGTCTAATACTGAAACCCATTACTTGATGAAATTTAAAAGAGCAATAATAAGGAGAATACCCCATGTAACGAGATAATTCATCTAATGAAAATCTCTTTTTTAAATTGCTCTCAATCCAATTAATCATCTGCTGTATATGTTCATTCATTTCCTTCACTCCTTATTTAAAAGTATAGGAGAAGTGCGTTTCTTTCTTTTGATATTTCTTGTGTTTTATAACATGAGCCTTTCTCTAAAGTCTTTATAATCTATATATAAGTATTAATTTTATATTTTTTCATCTATCTTATTTTGTCATACCTTCTATTCATTTTTCAATTTAGCGTTAATGAGTATGTTGGCAACACCTTACTAATTATTAAAGGTCAATTTACATCATATTTCATTTTAAAGGATTTCAAAAATTAAACACGAATTTTATAAAATAAAATTCTTTTAATTCCCAAGTTAAAAAATTAAGGTTTGGAAAGGACGTTTCAATGAACAAGCTAGAAAAAGAAATACTTCAATTCATAAATGAACAGTATCCGTTGAATTTTATTAACATTAAGCCAATAACAAATGAGATGTATGAATGTCTTACAGAACAAGGTACATACTTCAGTAGAATTACAAACTACAAAACATATGAAGAACAGATAGAGGAAGTTTTATATACAAATTTTTTATATCAAAATGGTTTAGGTGTTCCACCAATAATCCCTTCATTACAAGGGAATTTTGTAGAAAAATTCACATTAGACAAGGAGATTTTTGCTGTATTATATAAAGCTGCTCCTGGTATACATTTACCAAGGTCTGAATGGAATTCTAATATATTTAAAAAACTTGGTAAACAAATTGGAAAATTACATCGTATATCTAAAAGCTTTGAAAAGATTAAACCAGTAAAACATATAAACGATTGGTATGAAAATGAAGAATATAATTTTCTTAAATATATCCCTAAAGAAGAAAATACAATAAGAGAAATTGCATCTGACGTTTTAACTTCCATAAAAGAGCTACCAAAATCCCCTTCAAATTACGGCTTAATACACGGAGATTTATGGTTAGAAAACATTTTAGTCGAAAATAATTCAAACTTAACAATGATAGATTTTCAAGACTGCGAAAAACATTTTTACATATTCGATTTAGCCGTTCCTATTTATAGTGCAATAGAATATTCATTTGCTGGAAATGGGAATATCGTTGACTATGAGTATTCTATTACAAAAGCACTATTTGAAGGCTACCAAGAGGAAAATGAGCTACCAAAAGAGATGAAAGACAAGTTTCCGTTATTTATTAAATTAAAGGAGATTTTTGAATATAGCTTAATGCATATGTATTGGGATAAAGATGAATTAACGGAGGAACAAGTACGGATTATGAACCTTTATAGGATGAAGATCGAAAATAAGAATACCTATATCAATATTTAAGAATACTGTTGTTTAACTACAAGGAAACTTTGGTTAAACAACAGCATTTATTAATTAGCTGACAACCTTTTTTATGACTTATAAATACTGATTCAATAATCTTTTCAAATACACTTCATTTTGCGGTGATACTTTTTCAGAAAATCTAGCTGCAATAATAATAGGAGCCCATTGAAAAACTTCATCTCTTGATATGCTGGTACGACTGCAATATATATGTAAATACATCTCAGCTAATTCTACCGAAGATTGTGAGTACAACAAGTATGTTCGAAATACATCTGCGCGAATATCACCTGAACTAGCATCTACCCAATCTATAACTTTCACTTTCTCTTCCTTACTCAAAATCAAATTAAATGGATGAAAATCTCCATGACATAGCCTAAAATCAAATGTAATAGATTCTAATTTTTGTAATATATCCTTCTTTTTGCGTTCATCCAATTTATGCACAGATTTAATTTGACGCTCTAACCTTTCCCTCATTAACTCCATTTCATCTGTATTCACATGTATAGCATGGATCTTTTTTTGCTCATTAACACAAAGGCCGATATAACGCTCTGCCTCATTTAAATTATTAAGCAGAAGATCACCAATGTTGTCCCCTTTTACATGTTCCATAATAATTGCCTGTCTATTTTGTATCTTTGTCACTTCGAATACGTTTGGAACTGGCAGCCCGCATGAATAAGCATATTTTTGTTTTTTTGCTTCATTCATAGACTCTGTATCTGGGAGGTAATCTTTAAATAATTTTACAACCTTATCATCAGTTAAATAAATTTCTGCAGTATTCCCTTTTGCAATTGGATTACCTAGATTCACTTCATTTCTCTCCTTAAAATAAGTTTGAATAACGCTTAATCCTTTTCTTTGCATTCACTCTAATCATAACGAAAACCTTCTTCACGAAGATATAAAAAACTTACCACTTTCTATCCTTAAATAGAAAGTGGTAAGTTTAGTTCTTTAGGAATATTGGAATGAAACTCTGGTGTATACACAATAGAAAATGAATATCCCTGCTCAATAAATGATACTTCATTATGTTTACATTCAAAGGGAACATTATTTTTCTTAAAGTTATTTTGGATGTGCTGTAAAAATGCTGAATCCGGTGTTCCGAAAGAAACATGAACTTTCGGTGGTAAAGCTTTCATTGCGATTGGAATCCAAGGTCTCTGCCACCAAGTCGCGACGATATATGCAGTGCCACCTATAACAAAGTTAAAAATATCCCCATCTTCCATCGTTTTCATATTTAGATTTGATTTTAACCATTCCGTAAAAACAGGTACACTTTTAACAGGAAGACCAATTTCCCTTACGTATAAAATGTTTAAAGGTGAGTGTGGTACTAATACATCTTCTTTAACATAACTATGCGCGATAATTTCGAGAAGATTTCCATCTCCGTCTTTAAAGTATAAATTGAATAGACCATTCTCTTCACCAATTACATTTCCATTTTGCCATTTCACAATGAGTAATCCAGAGTCCTTTAACCATCTTGCTGTTTCATGGAATTTTGAATATGGGATTTCAAAAGCAAAATGTGCAGGTGCAATTGGTTCATACACTTCTTGAAAACTAATTGTTGTATAAGGTGTTATTTCAAATTGAATGAAGGATGTTGTTTCTTTTTTTATTGGAAAAGATAATATGTCCTTATAAACTTGTTTTACCCCTTCTATGGAAACCGTTTGTAGTTTTATATCTAATATATGTGTAATCACTTTACATTCCCCCTCATTTCTTATTATCTATTCGTATTGTATTACACTTATAAATAGATAAAATCAAACGGAAGGATGGATTTTTCATGTAGAAACTACAACTTTAGTATGAATATGTTAGCTTCTTTTATTGCTAGTACACTAACGTTTCAAAACAAATATCCTCCATATTTCGTTTTTTAATTAACACTTTACTTATTTCTATTTTTTCAAATTTCCCCTGCATTGTTTCCATATAAAAAAGCTGCCTTTCCTTAAATGAAAAGCAACTTTTACGATAAAATACATTAAGGTTTTACAGCAATAATCATAAATCTTTTTGAATTAGTACGAATCCCTTTTTCAAAACTATACGTATCAATGAACTTTTGTAAAATAGTAAAATCCTCTTCCTGTTCTCCGAATCTAGGAATAATAGGGGTATGTTTTAATAAGAAAATGAGATCTTCAGACCTACTGTAATAATCAGTAACATCATATTCACGTACTTGCACGAGATCAAATCCTGCACTAATAAGTTCATTCATATACTTTTCTTTTAAAGTACCATCCCGTTCACCTAAGCATTGCCCTCTACCAAATGCTTCTTTCAGGTTTAATTTATCATTCTCACTTACTTGTTGTGTTAAGAAAAAGGCACCCTTTTTCATTACTTTCGCTAACTCAGATGCCAGAAACGGGGCATGACAACTTGAAGCAATATCAAAATGTGCATGTGGAAATGTTAAAGCTTCAGAACCCATTTGAAGAAACTCAACATTTTGTACACCTGATTTTTTCAAGTTAGAATGTGCCGTTGCAATCATGCCGTTAGAATTATCAATTCCAATCAACAATTTAGCTGATGATGCTATGTTAAGTACATTTTCTCCTCCCCCTGTACCAACATCAAGTAAAATATGTGATGGTTTACACCTTTCTTTTACCTCACTATAAAAGTCCCATGTATCTCCTACAGTTTCACATTTTATTTTACTAAAATCCCATCCATTTAATCTTCCTACTTTATCATAGAAGCTTTTATACTCTAATTCGTTCATCTTATTACTTCCCCTTTGTAAAAATAAATTAAATATGTATAATAACCTACGACACTCCTTAATTATATATTATAAATTATTAAAACAATATTTCCCTTCACACTACAATAAGTTTACATAACATTTTTATGGTTTATCTTTATCTATATATTCTAAATGCCCTCTTCCCCAACTACACATACTATCCAAAACAGTACTGACTGTTTTTCCATGTTCAGTTAAGCTATATTCTACTTTAGGTGGTATTTCTTGATAAATTTCGCGTTTTATTAGTTGATCTTGCTCTAATTCACGTAATTGCTTCGCTAACGTCCCTTGAGATATATCTGGTATCAATCGCTTTAATTCACCAAAACGTTTCATTCCATCTGTTAGCAAAATAAACAAAATGAGTGGCTTCCATTTCCCACCGATTATTTGTAATGTTGCTATTACCCCTTTTAACTTCGGTTCTTGTAAATCCATTTTTCTCACCTCTCCTCAGATATCATAAAGTGAAACTTTAATCAGTGAGGGTTTTGTTCATCCCAAACTGATTATTAGTTGAACCAATCGGGCTTTTACGGGCAATTGATCTCTTACCTAACTTCCTTGCATTTTCCTAACTTTGAGGTGAGAGTTTTACTGCCCGTTAATGCGGGATAAACCATATTTAGCGATTTTTCCAATTACTTATCCGCATAAATAGCGATTAGTACGAAATTTACGACTATGTACATATAAAGTGCGTACTTTTCACTTGCTCCCTTTTAGCGAATAATAAAAGCATAGCACAGTTATATTCTAAATTTTTTATTAAAGGAGTGGCTAAAATATGTCTATTACTACATTAGAAAATAGTCGTATTGTTATCATTGGCGGGAGTTCTGGTATTGGATTGGCAACGGCAAAACAAGTAATTGAACAAGGAGCACATGTTATTATTGCAGGGCGTTCGGAAGAAAAATTAAAAGTTGCTAAAAAATTAATAAATAGCAATCATCTTCAAACTTATATATTGGATAATCAAAATAAAGAGCAATTACAAATTTTTTTCAAGACAGTTGGGAACTTTGATCATTTATTCACACCGGGAGCCTCTTACACACTTGGACCAATTACCTCTACAGAGGAAATTGCTGAAAGTAGCTTCATCGGAAAGTTTTGGCCTCAATATTATGCCGTAAAATATGCAATTCCTTTTCTTTCAAACTCTGGATCTATCGTGTTAATGTCCGGTGCATTTAGTCAAAGACCACTTAAAGGCGCACCTGCTTATGGAGCTTGCAATGGTGCTATTGAAAGTTTAGGGAAGGCTTTAGCTGTGGAATTAGCTCCTATTAGAGTTAATGTGGTTTCTCCTGGAACAATACAAAAAGAAAATGAACAAAATGAAAATAGACTAGTTGCTTACGAAGCTTATAAATCTCTTTCACTTGTACAACGAGCTGGATATAATGATGAAATTGCACATACTGTCCTATATTTAATGCAAAATAGTTTTACTACGGGTAATGTATTGTTTCCTGATGGAGGGTACACATATCATTAAATTATTTAAGACAAAAGCCCCTTATTACGGTGGCTTTTGTTGCTCATTTAAACATTGCTGAAATTTCCAAATAGATGATTACATTACTTTAGTACCAACTGGTTGGTTTTTAGATGATTCATTACAATCCGCTCATTTTGTACATTTGCAAATAAAATTGTGCTAGTAGTTGACGAATCGAATCTCGAAGTAATTTGTCTTGATATTTATGGATAAGTTTCCAAAGAAAAAAGGCATATAATTAATGCCTTTTTTCTTTATCATTATTTAACTGGATAACAAACTTCTGTAACCCACTTATTAGGATCCGATTCCATCGCTGGGCTCACATGATAAATATTAAACATCGGGCCTGCTAATTTGTAACCTTCTGTCTCAATCCATTTTGCCGCAGCCTCATTTACAGCTGTCATCTGTTCATAACTTCCATTAACTGTTATAGAAGCTATATTGGTTGATTTCATATTTTTAAATGTAACGTCTTTTGTATTTTCGTGCTTACCTAGAATACTTAGCTGTATTTCTATATCTACATCATTTTCTTTGTATTCACGATCATGGAAAACCGCAATACTATAACTCGGATGGGCAATACTAATATTTTTCATTTGAATTTCTTGCATTAATACACTCCATAAATCACCTTCGCAATTATACGATGGAATAATCTTTCTAACACTAGCTACAGTTCTTTCTGGAATTTCTTTTATTGAAACATGATAATTCATCTCAACAACATCCTCTCTCATCGTTTTCATTGAGTCTTCGAGGAGACGTAATTGTTTTTGGAGGTTATTCATGTCTTCTTTAATTTGAGCACTACGATTTAAAAATTGCTCTTTTATGCTATCTATATTATCGCATTCTATTATTTCTTTGATGGTAGCAATATTAAACCCCATAGCTTTTAATGTTTGAATTTGATTTACCTTTTTTAATTGGTCAGCTGAATAAAATCGATATCCACTCTGCTCATCGACTTTTACTGGTTGTAATAATTCCACTTTATCGTAGTGTCTCAACATACGTATACTAATGGAAGATAGTTTCGAAAAATCCCCTATTTTAAACATGATTTCCTCCTATAAGTTACATCTACTTTGAAGCTCAACTTCATCATAAACAATGACATTATGTGAGGGTCAACTATTTTTAACGATTTAAATAACAATTTAACATGTTATATTTATATAATTAAAAACCTATATTCCTGTTTTTATGACTACTGCAATTGATAACCATTAGTTATTTTTCTCAAGACATTCATAAACCGCCATCATATCTCGTTTATCCAACTCACGAATACGATTAAAAATTGGTATTTGCCCAACAGCTTCTGTTAATAAGCTCTCATCCACAACATCACTAACTTTTCCAGTTAACCACGTTTGTACATCCACGCCCTCGACAACTTCTTTTAACCCTTCGTCATTAATACCACTTGCATTACAAGTTACACATGGAATTGTTAGTTTAAAGACACCATCATGTAGATTATCTTCGGTTATCACTTTCTTACCTTTACAAAATGGACATGGATTACTTTTTTTAATTTTATTAATTTGGGTAACTATTTTTTTGTATCCAAACGCTTCGTATACATACGTAAGTTTTTTATATTTACCATTTGTGAAATACTTATCTATAATGTTTTCTCTCGTTTCATAAACATTAGGGAAATCACAAACAGTTACTTGATTATTAACACTAATGGATTCGATATTTCCTTTTATTTCACCCCAGAATGGTAAGACATTTTGTAACACCATTTCATAGTTTGAAAAGCTTGCTTGTTCTAATTCAAACATCTTCAGTGCAACTTGTGCTTTTCTTGGCAATAAAGAAACATCTTCTGTCAATGCCATATCGCCACCAACAATAGACTTCAATTTAACAAGTGTCGGTAAATCACCAACTGTTTTCACTACTTCATTAATAGGCTGATTAATTATTTCACGAATATCTACGTTATCAAATTTAAGTGGTTTATGATGATTTAAAACCGTCCCCTCGCAAATTGGACATTTCATCATTTTTTTTGAACTTTTAATTTCTTCTTTAATAGGTGCTTTTGAAATAACAATATATCCACCAATAATTGTATTAAATCCTACCCATGTTCTGCGTGTCTTTCCTTTTTTATCATAAAATGATTTTTCAAAATACCCGTACCAAAACGTATGCTTTTCTTCTTCTGACATATCATTATAGCTCTTTGACAAATCGTGATCAAGCTCATTTTTTATTTCTTCGAATAGAAATTCTATTTTTTCATGCTGATAAAATTTTAATACCTTCATGATTTCTGGATCGAATAGCCCATCCCAAAATGGAACACTTTTATCTTGAATGGCAATATCTTTATCAAAAACTTCAATTTGAAGACGTCCAGAACAAGATGGACAATGATTGTCCTGTGAATAGAAATCAAAACTTCTCGTATCTTTATTAATTGGATGAGCAGCTACAATATGATTAATTAATCCACCAATCTCATATAAGAAACTATATTGACTATATAAATGTCTTTCAAGATCAATAGCAATAACAGGTGCGATTGTATCAGATTCATATTCACCATAAATTAACCTAGCCATTGATGATAAACTTTTTAAAATACCGCCCTTATAAATATTTTCGGCATTTTTAAAATAGTTAATATGATTTTCTTCTAAATAGTGAACCCCTTTTTTCTGCTTAAGCATTGAAGAGATGTGTATTTTCTCTGTGCTATTCACATTACTTTTTTGACGATAGTAATCCTCATGATTGACAACATCCAAATGCTCTATAGATTCATTCTGCCTTTTTCCAAAATCAACTATATAATCAGAGCTTTCTAACATGTAACGATTATGCTCAATCATAATGATCGAAACTGATTCATCTTGCAGAATACCTCTAATACTATCGATAAATTGATTTAAAATATTTTGTGATAAACCTTTTGAAGGCTCATCAAAAATAAATAATGTATGTGGATTTCTAGTGTTTGCAAATAATTCCGAAACTAAATGAACACATTGAAACTCACCTGTCGATAATGTTTGTGTTTTTCTCTCTAATGTTAAATAGCCAAGCCCTAATTTAATTAGTAGGCTCAAACGTTTATAAGCGATATCTTCATTTGGAAGTTCATCAATAATATCCTCAATCGAGCGCTCAAAAATATCATCAATGTCTTCACTATACTTTGTCAGTTTCTTTTTAATATCTAGGAAAGTTGCTACAGTTGATCGACTTGTAATTGATTGATTTCGGTCTTGTCCTACCATAACTAATTTATCTTTTGGATATCGTTTCAAAAAATCTGTAGCTAGACATTCGTTGACAAGTGTAGATTTCCCACATCCTGATTCTCCTGTAACTGTTACAAGCCTGTTTTTAGGAATTTGAAACTCAGCCATTTGGATATTACGGCAATATAAATCATAGAATGTATAATATTCTGTTGGCATTTCTTTATTTCGATCCCACAGTATTGACTTTGGTCTTGGTGATTCTTCCACAATTTTCCCGCCATATTTTCCGCTACCAGGTCCAAAGAACAATTGCTCATCAGTTGTATCTAGTACTGTATCTGAATGATCAATAAGCCAAATTTGATTTTTACACCCTAATCGTTTAATCTCTTCTAAAATTTGTAATAAAGTTTCATGATCAAGTCCAACTGAAATCTCATCAATAATAATTACAGCATTTTCACTTACTGCCATGAATTCGGCCAAATAAAGTCGTGTTAACTCTCCACCTGATAACGTACCCATAATTCGATTTAATGTTAAATAACCAATGTTCATATTAATAATATTTTGCAGTATATGCTGTTTTTCTTCACTAATATTTAACTCTTTTGCTAGTGAAAGAATAGATTCAATACTTAAATCATTAATATTTGAGATTGAATGTGGCTTGTCCAACAAATCAATTTCATGTTGTTCAATTTCTTCACTATAACGTTTTCCCTTACATTTTTTACACTCAACATTTTTTGTAGTACCACGGCCTTTACAACCAGTACACCAGCCTAATTGATTATTAAATGAAAAGACCTCTGGAGAAAGATTAAATACCTCAGCAAGTTTTTCCCGAACCTCTGTAAAAACACCAGTATGAGTACCAATCGTTGAACGCGGATTAGACGAAATCGATGATTTTCCTAGAAAAAGTACTAAAGGTATTTCTTCCATCTTAATGGCACTAAAATTTGTTTCCATAATGTTAGGAAATAAATATTGATATTCAGCCTTTGGCAATAAAGAAACTAATCGTTTTTTTGATTCTTCACCAATTGTTTGGCAAAAAGTTGTTTTACCCGATCCAGATAAACCAGCAATTCCAAACGATTTATTAAACGGTATAGTTGCATCTAATTTATTTATGTTATTAGCAATTAATTGATTTACTTTCATATTAACCTCTATTCTTATTTATTCACAAAAGCATTTTTACAATATAATAATTACATAATGAATATTACCTATTATGCAATTATCCTCTCGCTTCATGAATCTTATCCTTGTATATTTCAAACCATTGTTGCCATTCATCTTTAGAAAATTCTTTCTCTTCTCCTTTTAAAACGTAAGAAAAAAGATTTAAACAAATATGCCAACCAGCTATATCTCTCGGTGTATGATCTGTTAATTCATGAATGTACTCTTTAAGAAGTAAAAGAGTACCATTTTCCTCTTTATGTATTTCAAATCGGACACGGTCTTTATCCCAAGTAAATTCAAGTACTGAGTTTAGTTGACATTCTAAAATATCAATGTTTATGAATGAACCGTCCATCATGTCGAACTTTATTATTCCACCAGTTTTAAGGCTTTCAATCTGTAAATTGGACATCCATTTTTTCAGCTTACTGTTTTCTGTTAATACAGACCAAACTTCCTCTACCGTATATGGAAATTCGCGTTCAAATTTTACAATATATCCACCAGTTAGTTTCCCAATTTCAGCTATCATTTTAATTGCCTCCTTATATAGAATATATGTTCTCATCTCATTTTACACGAATATAAATATAAAATAAATATTTATGTCAGCGAAGTGTTAATTTAAAGTGAATGGTGCTGAGAAAAACTTAAATATTTTCTAAATCGAGTTATATAATATTGAAAATTAAATATAGATTTGCGTACAAATAAAAAAGCCGCATTTGCGACTTATGAAATCATAGGATTAACTCCTGTTTTGTTGAATGATTAACGCTTAATCGCATCGACAATTAGCGATGGAAAACCAAGTTTATCGCCTTTATTTCTAGAATCATACCTTTTCAAACGGAAAATAACACCGTCGTTTGCATCCCATTCGTTGTAATAAAACCGACCATTTTCATCACAATATTCAAGTAAAACTACCTCGAATCCAGCAGTTTCAAACATTTTCGTTAATGTTATATAATTATGAACGATTTTATGACTTGCTGCTGGATGATCTTTCGGACCGGGTCCCCCTATTTGAACTATATTTTGATATGCCTCATCCTGAAAGAATGCATCAGGGACTCCGCACCGAATATGACCAGATGGTTTTAAAAATTCATAACAAATTTCAGCTGCTCTTACACCTTCTTCAAAAGTAAGGTGTTCCCATACATGCTCAGCTAAAATAGCTGAAATAGAGTTGTATTCAAATCTTCCTTCCCACGTAGCTTTATCTAGTAAGTTAAGTTCATCTTCTTGCGTTTGAATCCAACCTGGATTATTATTAAACACTCCAGCTCCGACAACTACTTTAATTTCGTCTTGTTTTATTGCCACCATGTTCACCTCTTAAACATTTTAATTCATTAATATATTCTATGTTTACTATTATCCTTCCTCCTTCAACAAATGTAGTAACATGAGTCCAGTACAATACCGAACTCATGCCCTAAAAACTCTCTAACGCAACAATCTGTCTAACTCTATAAAATTAGTTCATAATATACGATTTTTCTTACAGAAATATAGCACAGCAAACATTAGCATAATACCAATTACGTAAAAAATTGTTGTTCCGCTCCCACCAGTATTAGGAATTACCCAATTATTCTTCGCATTTTTTACTGTTATTTTTTGTGTCTTTACTGCTTCTGTAATTTCTATTTCTATTGGATCCCTAAGTAACATGTATCCGTTCGGTGCTTTTATTTCTTTAATCGTATACTTTCCAATTGCTAATTGGTTGGAAATTACCTTTCCTTTTTCATCCGTTATTAATCTACTAACTTCTTTCCCTTCTTTATCTAACACTTGAAATACAGCGCCTTTTAGCTTTAATTCACTATCCTTATCATCAACTTTTTCAATTTCAAATTGCCCAGTCGGATCTGGCAATTTCTTATTTTCTATTTTAATTTCTACTACTGCATCTTTTTCTATTTTTACAGTTATTTTTTCTTTTAATAATTCGTAACCTTTAGGTGCTTCTACTTCCACTAAGGTATAGTTTCCTATTGGTAAGTCCTTTGATATCATTTCTCCTTTTTCATCTGTTATTAACTCTCCAACTACTTTTTCTTTTAAATCTTCTATATGAAACTTTGCTCCTGCTAGTTTTTTATTTTTATCACTTATGTCTACTTTCACAAGCTTCATTTTCCCCATTGGATCTGGCAATTTCTTATTTCCTATTTTAATTTCTACTACTGCATCTTTTTCTATTTTTACAGTTATTTTTTCTTTTAATAATTCGTAACCTTTAGGTGCTTCTACTTCCACTAAGGTATAGTTTCCTTTTGGTAAGTCTTTTGATATCGCTTCTCCTTCTTCATTTGTTACTAGTTCTCCAACTATTTTTCCTTTTGGATCTTCTATATGAAACTTTGCCCCTGCTAGCTTTTTATTTTTATCACTTATGTCTACTTTCACTAACTTCATTTTTCCCATTGGATCTGGCAATTTCTTATTTCCTATTTTAATTTCTACTACTGCATCTTTTTCTATTTTTACAGCTATTTTATCTTTTAATAATTCATAGTCTTTTGGCGCTTCTACTTCCACTAAGGTATAGTTTCCTTTTGGTAAGTCTTTTGATATCGCTTCTCCTTCTTCATTTGTTACTAGTTCTCCAACTATTTTTCCTTTTGAATCTTCTATATGAAACTTTGCTCCGACCAATTTTTTATTATCATTATTACTATCAACTTTTTTTATTTTTACTTTTCCAGTACTAGGCTTGTTCCAATGTTGCCAGTTAAATTTGAAATTGTGAAATTCAAATCCACCAGTTTGTTGTACCGCACCGACAAATGCTTGTCCATTAATCGAACCGCCTTTTGTTTCTAATACAGCATTGGGGGCAAACACACTACCAACGACACCATATCCCTCTGTTATAATTTTTTTCGCATTTGGAAAAACCCAAATCACTTTCCCATATAGCTGAGTAAACGGGGAATTAGGAGAATATGGTTGTGATGTAGGAACTATATCTGTAGCCCTTCCAATATTGTTCGTGTCATATAGAATAGACCCATTTTTAAATGTAACCTCTGTTGCATCCGAATACATAACAATAAAATCTTTGTCCTTAGCATTTGGTAAAAATACATCTCTTATATCTAAATTAATTTTCCCTGTCAATTCTGATGAAACATAAATATTAGGATTGTTTATATCTTTTCCGATTCCATGACTCATATTTGGAATTGGGGTATTTGTTTTATATTGACCTGCATTTTTACTGACTTGGTTCACTATATTGCGAAATTCATTAAATTTCGCGTCAATTTCTAGTTTTTCTTTATAAACGATACGATCATAAGAGGATTGTATGATGCGATCTGGATCACTCTCTTTTGTCATTACTACTATTCCGTTTTGAATGATAAAAGATTCTTCTCTTGATTTCTTAAATTTTCCAGACAACAACAAGGACGGATATCCCTCATCAACCCATTTTTCACCTACTATATTAGATGTTCCCGCTGCAGCACCTACAATTGTATACCCCGATGCATCCATATCACCTTGAACTGCAGTTGCTCCTTCAATGTCGCCACCTATTGCTTTATGGTTACCAAAGACAACTGCATTATAACGCGATATATCACCTAGACCTTCTAAGTTTGTCGTGGATCCATATACTTCTTTTGGTACATATATGACAAAACTTACACTTAACATTAACAAAACAATAAAATGAATACTTACCAGCTTTAATCGTAGCCTCAATTCCTTTGTTCCCACCTTTACCGTATTTTTTCTATAGTCGAATAAAATGACATATTCACCAATGAGGATTTACTTCATCTTTTATATACTTTATATACTTTCTTTACTTATCTCTGAATTTCCGGTCCCACTTCCCATTAATGCAGGATAAATAAATACATTCTATCGAGTTAACCTTTTCTTATAAATTACGACTAGAAACACACATAACAATAGGATTGGAACTATTACAGTCCACTTATTAAATATAAATATCTCTGTACTCACTTTTTGTTTTTCTTTCTCGTTTAACTCCACACGCACACCTCGAACTAGCAACCTATTGGTGTTTACTCCATAAGGCGTACACGTAATTAAAGTTGTATAATCTTTATTTTCTACAATTTGTAGATCGTCCGTTTCGTGTGGTAACACTACTTTAATTTGATCTACTTTATAAGCAAGAACTTTGTCTAAAGAATGAATATAAAAAAGATCTCCTTCACTCAACTTATCTAAATCTGTAAATAATTTTGCTGATGGTAAACCACGATGCCCTGTTAAAATAGTGTGCGTATTTTCTCCACCTATCGGGAGCGAAGAAAAATCTAAATGACCTATCCCGCGGCTCAATACTTCCTCAGATGTCCCTTGATAGATTGGCAGTTTTATATTAATTTTCGATATTTCAATATATCCCATTACATCTCCTAAATTTAACGCATCAGCATATGCTTGATGATTACTTTTTTTTTTCAGAAAATGGATCAGTAAATGTTTTCGTGGAAGTGTGAACTTGTTTATTATATTCGGCTGCTTCTTTTTCCCTACGTTCGACTTCTTTCTTTTGTAATGCTTTGATATTCTTATCGTAAGAGCTAATCTCAGAATAATGTGCACGAGTCGCCAACCAATTACTAATAGTAGGATATAAAAAAACACCTAATCCAAATAAAAAAATACCTCCCAAAACAAGATTTCGTTTCATATTTCCACCTCTGTATATGCTTAAATATCGAAAAGAGGGAAGCATTTTGCTTCTCCCCTTTTCCCATAGTTACATGTTCCTAAAATCTTAATTATTAGCAAACTTTTTTCTGAAGAAAACAAATGCCGCTGTAACCATTAACGTAAGGCCTATTACAGTAAAAAGAGTCGTTCCTATGCCACCCGTTACCGGAAGAACCCATCCACTTTTATTATTTTCAATTGTTAATTTAACCGTTTGATTATTTTCGCTAATCTTTACATCAATGGGATCTTTTAATAATTGATAAGAAGCTTTTGTACCATCTTCTTTTGTATATGTTGGAGCTTTCGTTTCGAAAATTTGATAGTCTCCATATGGAATGTTAGACCATTTAATAACACCATTTTCATCTGATACACCTGTTACTTCTTTTCCTGCTACAACAACTATTTTTCCATTTTTATCTTTAAGTACAAACTCTGCACCTTTTAATTTATTCTTATTAGCACCATCAATTTTTGTTAACTCAATTATTCCAGTTGTTGGAACAACAACTACAGGTTTAGATTCCTTTTCTCCAATTACATCATTTTTATTTGTAAAATCAATTTTTGCTGTATTTAAAATTTCCGAACCAGATGGTACTCCTTCTTTTACTTGAGATTTAATTTGCAAATGAAATTCTTTTTTACCATCTAATTTTGTGAAATCTTTTACTGTAGCTGTTACTTTTTGACCTTCTATAGCTACCTCTACAATGCTTGCATTTACTTCTGCTCCATCAATTTTCACGATTGGCTTTCCTTGAATCACTAAACGATTATCCAAAGTATCTGTTACCACATATTTTTTGTATTCCTTAATGTCTTCTGGAATTAATGTTTTAATATCATAATTATAATTAGTTAACGGATTGATTGGTAACGCTTCCAATTTTCCGTTAATCTTTTTATCAATTATTGGTTCTTCATAGTTTTTCACTTCTAATTTAACTACTGTACCAGAAGTAATAGTTCCATCTTCATTAATTGTTCCGGAGTTCTTAACAAAAAACTCACGTTTAGTTGGATCTATTACATAGCCTTTCGGAGCTTTTGTTTCTTGGAAATAGTATTCTCCATACACCAATCCTTGCACGCGAATATGACCATTAGCATCTGTTACTAACTCTTTTTTCACTTCTGTACCGTCTTTTTTAAATAAAGAGAATACTGCACCTGCTAATGCTTTTTCATTTACACCAGTTTTTATTAAATCCACTGCACCACGTTTAACCTCATTTTTAGGATACATGTGAACATCATAGTTTAGCACCTTACCCTCTTTATTCGTTAATGGGATATCCACTGTATACGTATTGGGATTTAGATTAACATGTGGAGGTCCTGCCACTTCTTTCACCTCATAACGTCCTAGCGGAATATCTTTTAATACAGCTTGTCCGTTATCATCTGTTACTACTTGCGTTGGAGTTGCTCCCATTACAGGTTTCACATCTTCTTTTACGATTTTCCCATCGTTTGAAATTTTTTCAAAAGACGCAACCTTTTTCACTTCAAACGTTACACCTTTTAATGGTTTCGCATCTTTTGGCACCTCTTGATTTGCAGAACCGTCACCTTCTAGTCCCTGCGCTCCATCTTTTTCTTGTTCATACTTATGAATCGTTAAAGTACCTTTAGATGGTGAATCTGCCTTTACTAATACACTAGACCATGTAGAAAATGTTAAGAATAACACTAAAAGCACACTAAATATTTTTTTCATTTCTCTTTTCCCCTTTACTACTTGTATCATTTTAAAAATCTCTTTATTACTATTACCTTCTTACAAGCAATAGTGTGCCAAGTATCAGATTTAAACCAATAACATAAAACATAGTCGTCCAACAATCCATTGTTTACAATCACTTATTCACTTTTCTTATCTTCTATTATTACGTTGTCTCTCTGCATGATATATGTAATTTTCTCCCCTGAATTACCCTCATATCTCTACTTCAAGACTTATTACATTGTTACATAATAGCTTTCACTGCTAATTTCGACTAATCACTTACTGTCAATCCATTCATTTCTCCCTTCCTATCCCTATTTAAAATCCAATCTTAATCCTTTTTTGATACATATAAGTAATAACCAACAAATAAGTGTGACGATTCATATTTTACGCTACTGTCCAAAACTATTACCTGTATATTCAAATAATATGTGCTATCCATGTTAAATTATGGTATTATTCTTAGAAGTTTATAACTTTTATTTATATTTTTTATTGATAAAGATTTTCCGTTTCTACTTATGAAAAAAGGAATATATAATTATTCAACTATCACGCATAACTGTAAGGAGGAAGAATATGACTAAAAAGCTCAGTCTAGTTGAGATAGAGTACATTTGCAATATGTTTTTCCAATCTTTCGAAATTCCAGTTTGTTTTTTAGATTGTAACAACAATATTCTTTTAAAATTTAAATCAAAAAATGATTCACATTCGTTGTATACATCAAAAATAGAACAGTTACATATGCTTTTTCAAAGAAATGATACATATAATTCTCCCATCTTCAGAACTCACGAACATCTAGGGCACTTCATTTTAATTCACATAAAGAGTGATTATATGGTGAACGGTACTATTATTATTGGGCCCATGGCACATGTAAATTTTTCTACAAGTAAAGTGGATAGTAACCTTAATTTTATTCCGAATTATAAAAGAACAAGAGACCGTTATTTTTCATTGTCAGTGAAAGATCAAAATTTCTTTGTAAATATAGCAATATTGTTTTATAACATTCTCTATAAAAAAAATTCAGATGTAAGCACCTTTTCAAATAACAGTGACTCAGTTCATATAAGTCATAGCAGAATCTTAAACGAAGATGTATATATTTCAATGCAAAAAGACGAATCCATTTATCATAATTTATATATAGAGCAGCAACTACTTAGATCTATAGAAAACGGGGATAAAGAAACCGTACTCAAATATTATTACGAATTCCAACAAGAGACTCTTTCATCTTTATCTTCATTCCATCAATTAAGACGTCATAAAAACATTTGTATTTCATCCATCACGCTCGCTACTAGATATGCGATAAAAGGGGGACTTCCATCTGGGATTGCTTACAAAATTTATGATTTACATATTCAAAGAACAGAAGATTTAAAAGACAAAGAATCTGTTTGGGATTTATTAAAAAATGCTTTTTGCACCTTTGCAGACCGTGTAAAGGCACAAAAAACACAGCAACATTCACAGACTATTGCTATTTGCAAAAACTATATTTTTAAAAATATTTACAATCCAATATCTGTTAAACAACTTGCTAAATTTGCAAATGTGAATTCAGATTATTTATCTATATTATTTAAAAAAGAGGTCGGTATTTCATTAATTGAGTACATTCAACGTGAACGAGTCGAAGAAGCAAAGAAATTATTAACTTTCACCACCTATCCCTTATCAGACATATGCGCTTCGCTTAATTTTAGCGATCAAAGTTATTTCACTAAAATTTTCAAAAAATTCACCAATGAAACACCTGGTAAATATCGAAATTCTCATGTTGTCATTTAGAGTGAAACTTCCATTAAAACAAAATGTTTTCAGTAACTCATCAATGGCAGATTAGAAGCACTCCCAGATTCATGAACTATAGGATTTATGCTTTTTCCAAACCAAAAAACACGTTACTATTCTTTTATTTTAATGAGAATAGTAACGTGTTTTTTATGTAATGTAGTTTTGTAGACAGAACATGATCCAACTACAAATTTTTATAGAAGCCAAATGCACCGCTTAACTACTAAAATCTTATTAAGTAAAAAATCCATATTTTGTTTTACTTACTTTCTACTTTATTTCTTCTGAATAATGAACTCTTTTCTTCAAACGAATAATCCCTACTATTATTTTTGTATCTTTCTAAATTTGCGAACAAAAGTGAGTACTGTGCCTGTAATAATCATCAATATGCCGATTGCTGCACTGTTATTTGTACTTACACCCGTCTTTGGAAGCTCCTTATATGTATACTCTTTTTTATCGCTATTACTGTTGTTTGAGATATTACTCTTATTTGCCTTATTAGCAAGGCCATTAGCTTTGCTAGTTTCTTTATCTTTCACTAATACTTTTTGTTTTGTATTTACGTCATTACCCATGGAATCTTTGACACTATATATTATTTCATAAGTACCAGCTTTAGTTGTATCTATAGTTCCTTCATACGCTACTTTAGAAGTAAGGTCACCGTCCTCTTTATCAGTAGCTGATACCCCTACCAACGGATCAAATTGATCACCCTCAGTAATTGAAGTTGTAGCAGGTACTTTTAGTATTGGTTTTTCATTTGTAACTTCTTCTCTAACTTTAACCGTTACAGTTTGTTTCGCCGTTACTTCATGACCTTTAGAATCTGTAACCGTGTACGTTAATACGTAAGTACCGACTTTAGATGTATCTACTCCACCATCAACTTTTACTTTAGAAGTAAGATCGCCGTCTTCTTTATCAATAGCTTTTACTTTTATCATTGGATCGAATGAATCTCCTACATGCATTGTCGCTCCAACAGGCACTGTTAATTTAGGTTCTAAATCTAATATTTCTCCATTTCCCTCTACAATTACAGTCTGTCTAGCCGTTGTAGTTCTCCCTTGGGAATCAACAACCAAGTATTCCACAATGTATGTACCTGGTTTTGAAGTATCTACATCGCCTTTATGCTTTACTTTATTTGTTAAATCACCATCTTCTTTATCAACAGCTTTTACATTTCTCATTGGATCAAACGTATCACCTACACGTAGTGTAATGGTAAACGGCACAGTTAACTCTGGAGCTTGATTTTCTGCTGTTTTTTCGTTTTCTTTCACTGTTCCTGGAATTTTTGCCGCATCAAAAGCATTTTGGACTGCTTGAACTTCAATTGAGTTCGTTCCATATTTATTAGTTGCAACTTTAAGGCATGCCAATTTCAATTCAGAGAAATTAGAAGTCATGTTCAATTCATCAGTATTTGCATAATAGAAAATATCAAACATTTTATCTTCACCAATACCATTTACATTTACACCGTTATGAGTACCGCCTTGTGCAATTAAATACGCAACTTTATTAATAATACTTGAGTTAAAATGAACGCCTCCATAATCCTCTCCATTTAAATCATTATATTTACTATAATCATCGGGATACGGTAGTCCTTCTGAAAAATTAATTGCAGTTGGATTTTTCATATTACGAAAAGTCGATCCAGTTTGTTCTCCTATTGTCCAGTTAAATTCCCCATTATTTATGTATTTCTCTATAGCCGTTCCCATAATATCCGATAATGCCTCGTTAATTGCCCCAGATTCTCCTGAAAATTCAAGGTTAGATTCACTTGATGTAACTGCATGTGTAAATTCATGACCGGCTATATCGAACGCTTTTACCATAGGATCTCCATATAAAAGCATACTAATGTTATTAATATTAGTACTAAATGCATTCTCCCAATTTTCAGGATCATTTGTTCCTCCAGAATCCCATGCATGTACCACTGAAACTACTTTTTTTTCTTTATTATCAAAACTATTACGCTTATATTTTTCTTTATAAAAATCATATACCTTTGTTGCTAAGAAATGAGCGCTTACCGCCTTTGAATCATTAAATGTTGTTGAAGCGCTAGTTGCTAGTATGCCAGGATAATAACTTTCTTCATTTGTAATATCTCTATAATTTACATCATATGTCTCAATTCCTTGCCCTCTTGTGTAATCAGCAAGCGCATAATTCCCACTGGTCTGTTTAGCAATACCAAATGTACGATTTACGCCTAAATCATCTTTTCCTGTTCCAGTTAATGATGTGAAATTGCTAGTTTTATTTTCCTTAACGGATTCAACATACTCTTCACTTATTTTCAAACTTGATTCTTGTACCATATCTTTTAATATATCGCCATTATGAGCATTCACTAAATAAGTTCCAGATACATAATTTGGTGTTGTAGCAGCAAATGTAACTTGATATGCATTGCTAGCCTGCCCATGATTTTCATCAACAAAAATAACCGCCTTAACTTCTGGTTCAGAAATAAATTTAATGTCGTTTCCGTACTTTTTATAAATATATTGTTTCGCTTCTTCTTTTGATAAATTAATAGGTTTCTTTAAATCTTCTTGTGTTAAATTTTGTGCGCTAGCTCCTGAAATGCTTTTAATAATACCTTTTTTATCTACGTGAGCAGTCAACTGGTGGCCATACACTTCTTTTCCTTCATATATTTGTTGCATGCGCACAAGTGTAGTTCCATCATAAGAACCACGTTTTTGAAGAACCTTGTAATCTACTCCTGTTTCTGCACTAACTTGTTTTGGAGACAAAGCATGCTCCGTATTTTCCTTAAGTGCATCTTTCACTACATTCTCTGGCGCCTTTTTTGATGGTTGTGTAAGATCACCTGTACGGAACGAATCCTCTTGAATTTCAACTTGCATTTGACCAGGTTCCTCTGCATGACCTACTCCATATGGTGTTACACTTGTTAAAACAAATCCTGTTGTTAATGCAACTATAGCTATTTCTTTTTTATTTCCCATGATATTTACCTCGTATAAATTTCTATTATTTATATGAAACTGCTAAAATGTATACAATCTATTCCTAACATAAAAAGATGACTTTTGTAATCTACAAAAGCCACCTCTTCAATATGTAATATCCCTAAAATGTTTTTAATACATAATTTCTATACAAAAAAGAAAAGAGCATTCATTAACGAGCATTTTGCAATACTTTTATTAGGTCATTTATATTTTCAACTTTCTGCTGAAACTGATCAAGTCTGCTATGTAGCAATGAAGGATTTTTATCTTCAGTTGAAATAACTTGTTTTAATTCATTTTCTAATTTATCATACATATCAAAGAAATTATCAAATTCTACACTTACAAGCTCTTCATTTTCGCGATAGAATCTTTTTGCTTCTATATAAGTAATATATGATTTATTTAAAAATCCTAATGAAATTAAATATTTAGAAGTATTTTCTTGATAAATAGCAATATCACATGCTATTTTAATATCAGAATAAGTCTTTTGAACGAGACAATGCAATTCAAAAATCTTAAACTTTAATCCATTATTCATTTCATCCCCTCCCATCGTATCTATTCTACATAAAATTAGAATATTATACAAAGAAAATTATTAGCATAAAATTGACAATTTAAAAAATAACTTAAGGATAAACAAAATCCCTCTCATTACAAATTATAATTGCGGAGCATTTACCAACATAACGGCTAAATAAAAAACGAAAAGAATAAATCTTTCCGCTCTTAGAGTAATAAATACATTTCATATTGCGCTAAAGAATTCTTTTCAAATCCACATTTCTTTAAAAAACCCTCCAATAAATTATTGTTAGGAAACCCAATTGATAAACTTGATAAATTTAATTCTTCTCTTGCTACTTCTAATAATTTCATCCCAACACCAATATTTCTATAAACTTTGTCTACGAAAATAAAACTAATTTTACCTTGTTCATTTACACATAGAGAGCCTTTTAAGTCATTATCGACATATGCACCATAAAATACATTATTTGTTTTTTCGATATAATCAACATCATTTTGCCAATTTATATGGAAGTTTAACCATTTCTGAATTTCATCTTTAAAAGTTGGAAATTCTAATTGTTTTACTTCAATATCCTTACAATCTTTATTCATTATTTTAGTCAAATCATTTAAATTATAATAAGAAAGATCGTACACTTTTTCATAGCCCAACTTATTATAAAAATGAATCGCTCGGTCGTTTCCTACAATGACTTCGAGAAAAAGTTGCTTACATCCATGTTGAATCGCCTCTTCTTTATGCAGTTCAAATAATTTTTGACTCACACCAATACCGCGGTAATTAGGATGAACCGCTAATGTTCCACAGCGCATAGTCTTTATACTTTCATAATCCTTTATACCACCTAATATTACGCCAACTGATTTGTCACCGTCTAAAGCAAGAAAAGAATGTTCTAGCAAATTACCTTCTGGTCCAAAAAAACGTTGTATAAAACCCTCTTTTGAAACTTCCATCTTAATAATATAATCGGAAAATCCATCTTTAAAAGCTTCATATACTAAATCAATATTTACTTCACTACACCTTTTATATTGAATCATATAAAATTGCCCTCCAATTGCTTGTATTAACCTCAACATGTACCCATATAATATATTCCATCTATTATAAATTTCAGCTCTTAATTTGAAATGAACGGACATTTCCCTACATATAACTTACTATTAATTTGTTTTATAACAAACTATCTATTATTTACTACATTAATCTCATAAACACGTAAAAAAGCAATTAAATGCTCACATGCTCTTTCGCATGCTAGCATTTTAAAGATTTTTTGTTCTTCTTTCGTTTTATCATTTGCTTGATCTGAAGCAGCTTTTAAACATAAAAATGGTTTTTTATTTATTTGACACACATAGGCGAAAGCTGCTACTTCTTGATCAACTGCCAATGCTCCGTATACAGTATGAAGTAAATATCTCATTTCTGAACTACGAATACGTTGATCTCCAGATAAAAATGTACCGAAATGTATCGGATCATACAATCGTATTTTTTTTATTCTTCTTACAAGTGATTTTGTTGTTTCAATAGGTGCTGTTCTACCGTTATATAAATTAAAAACATCTTCTCCTGAGCCAGCAGCAGTAACATCGTGTTGTATTGCGTTTAGTGCTACTACAATATGACCGTTTTTCACTTTGTTTGATAAACTTCCGCATATTCCTGTCATAAACAACTCATCTGGCTGAAACTCACTAATTAACAATTGTACACAACTAGCGCAGCTTACTTTACCGACACCAGTTACAACTGATATAATTTCCAGCTCATTGATAGTATGAAAATGAAATTCCCAAGCTGCTCTTTTTTCAAAACGTTCACTCGGATAATGTTGATGCAAATACGTCAGTTCTGGTTCCCATGCAGATACAATTGCAATACGTTTCATTACACGCTTCACTTCCCCTATTGTCATTTAAATAAGTTATCTATACTTTCTCGTTCATAATCTGGAATCCATTCTTTATATTTCTTATATAAATCTCGTATTATTTCTTTATTCTTCGCAATTACTTCACATCCTCTATCATCATACATAAACATGACAATATCTTTCGTTGCATTTATGAGAAATACATCTGGATAAGAAATTTCTTTTTTCCGTCCAAATCGAGGATACAAAACAGAGAAATCCTCATGATTAGCAGCTTGTATAAGCGATTCATATTTAATATCTTCCGCAAGACATTTTAAAGAAAATTGATATGTACAATATAATGTGAAACTTTAATCAGTTCATCCCCCACTGATTATCAGCCCTCACCAATCGGGCTTTTAGGGGCAGCCCGCCCCCCACCTATCTTCTTTGCTTTCGCTGAATTTTGAGGTGGGGGTCTTACTGCCCGGCAAATAGCGGGATAAATCTGCCTCTTCATCTTCAAATAGAAACGGTAACGTTTCTTGTCTTATATGAAATCTTAAATCTCTTTTCTTAATATATTTATTGTATACATTTATTTTCTGTGGAGTTTTTGTGTTTTCCTTTTTAAATCTATAAACATTTGTCACTACAAACACTACATCTTCTTTTGAAAATATGTCTTCAAATAAGAATTTATTATATGTATATAGCTGAGAAAAGTATTCCATATTTAAATCGTCGGTTCCTTCTACAATTTGATATTTATCTTTTCCAAAATCAAAATACAAATGATTTCCCCACTGAGAATATAAGTACGGTACTAATGTAACTCCTGGAAATGTTTGATTCATATATTCTTTTAATTGCATTTCCTTGTCCCTTCTACTGTACAATTCTTTTTAAATACCAATATGCTTCTTCTAGCCACGGATGTATAACTTTCAATGTATCTTTCCTTTCCCACAAATATGAAATATATACAAAAGCAGCTTTTTCCAAAGATTTTTCCAATCCTTTTTTATTTCTATTAAATATGGTGGTGTCCCCTTTTGATCCCATTCTATTTTATCTGCAACAAATAAAACTAAATCCATCTTTGTTGGGTGTTTACGCAGTGTAGTATGACAACAAATTGCATCTAATACGTCTTCATCTTCTACTTTAAATATTTCTTTTGCGATTACTCTCGATAGTTTTTGATGAATAATCATAGGAAACTTTCTTTCTGCTTCCTCTATTTCTACCCCAAATTCTTCAGCAACTGCAATCCGCTCCTCGTTCGGAAAAATGCCACTAATATCATGTAAATATCCTGCAATTGCTGCTTTTTCTTTATCTACGTGAAACTTTTCTGCAATCTTTTTTGCCTCATTTGCCACACGAATTGAATGTTTATATGTAAACTCTTTATTATATTTTAGTAGAAAATCTTTAATATCATTGTCTATTTTTCCAGTTGGAGCAAATGAATATATATCATTATATAACATAGAAAATCCCCCTTATAACTAACTTTCAGTATAATGCAGAATTTAAATATTTTTGTTATTTTATATTCGTTATTAATCTTTTTACTCCTTTTTAATACGTTACATGAAATTTTATACAGAATCATTGCTACAAGTACATAAATGTTTGATATTATAGTAATGTTGATGATTTGTAAGGAAAGGAACTACAAAATGAATAAAAACATATTAATTATTGATGATGATAAAGAAATTGTTGAATTACTTGCTGTTTATTTGCGAAATGAAGGCTATAACATTTATAAAGCTTATGATGGCGATGAAGCATTGCAAAAGGTTTCTACATATGAAGTTGACCTTATGATTTTGGATATTATGATGCCAAAGCGAAACGGATTAGAAGTTTGTCAGGAAGTGCGTGAAAATAATACTGTACCAATTCTAATGCTTAGTGCAAAAGCAGAAGATATGGATAAAATATTAGGTCTTATGACAGGTGCCGATGATTATATGATCAAGCCATTCAATCCATTAGAATTAGTAGCAAGAGTGAAAGCTTTATTACGAAGATCCTCTTTCCAAAACGCTACTTCGCAAAAGAATGAAGATGGTATTATTCGTATTCGCTCTGTTGAAATACACAAACATAATCATACTGTTAAAGTAAATGGAGAGTATATTAAATTAACCTCTATTGAGTTCGATATTTTATATTTACTTGCAAGTAATACAGGAAGAGTATTTAGTTCAGAAGAAATTTTTGAACGCGTTTGGAATGAAGATGGTTACGGTTCAAATAAGACTGTAATGGTTCATATTAGCAACTTACGGGATAAACTTGAAACAGTAATAAATGGAGAAAAATTTATTCACACTGTTTGGGGAGTTGGCTATAAAATTGAGAAATGAAGCATTTGATATATTAAAAGATATCCCTAAATGGAAACTTATTTTTTGGCTCTTATTAGCTATCACACTCACGCCTATTACTGAGTTAATTATTTATCGCCTCGTTACGAGTGTAATTGAGAGTTCACTTACTCTAACTGAACTTGGTAAAGAATTCATTCGAATTTTTGGTTATGAAAAGTATAAAGGGATTAAAGAATCGTTATGGATGATGATTGTATCTTATTTGTTTTTATTTTCTATTTTTTCATCCTATCTTTACATTTTTTATCTTCACGAGAAAAAACTTTATTATGAAACTTGTATTAAAAAAATGATAGAAGAAATTCGTTATATTGCAAATGGAAACTTCAATCATAAAGTTTCTATTGTAAATCATAATTATCTAGAAGAATTAGCAATCGGGGTCAATGAAATTGTTGAACAATTAAAAGTCTCCATTGATGAAGAAAGACAAGCGGAACAAGCAAAAAGTGAACTTATTACAAATGTATCACATGACTTACGTACTCCCCTTACTTCTATAGTTGGATACGTAAATTTAATCCATCATGATAATTATAGAGATGAAGTAGAATTGCGATACTATATTCAAGTCATTTACGATAAAGTAACTCGTCTTAATGCATTAATGAATGACTTGTTCGAATATACACGTGTTCAAAATAAAGAGTTAAGCTTGTATTCTGTCCCTATTGACATAGTAGAGTTACTTGGGCAATTAACTGTTCAATTCCGTATACAATTTCAAGAAGCAAATATAGAATGTCGACCTTCTTTCCCATCTCAAAAGCTCATGGTATTAGCTGATGGTGAAAAATTAGTGCGTGTGTTTGAAAATCTTATTATAAACGCTATCGCTTATGGAAGCGAAGGTCGCTATATTGACCTTACTGCTTATGAAAGCAATAATATGATTACAATTGATATAACAAATTACGGACAACCTATTCCTAGTACGGATTTACCTCATATTTTTGAACGTTTTTATCGCGTTGAGAAATCTCGCTCTACAAACACTGGTGGATCTGGACTTGGATTAGCTATTGCAAAAAGTATAGTCGAATTGCATAAAGGAACAATTGAAGTATATAGTGATGATGAAAAAACAACATTCACTGTAAAACTACTCCCATACAAATGTTAATATTATAAATAAAAAGTTCAATTTCTTATCATACAAGAAATTGAACTTTTTCCATTAACACCCAAAATTTAATGATCCTTTATAATTCTTTAGAAATTCTTTACCTTTTCTTTCTTCCTAATTAAGCATTCCTTTTTACAATACTAGTATTGATGTCATAATAGGAGGATCGCTTATGCAATTCTTAAAGAAATTCGCTATTTTATTATTATCTTTTTTTATTACTGCACTTATCGTTTTATATTTTTATCTTTATGTAAATGGTCCCATTATTCAAGCTAAATCAGCTATTTTAATAAATGCTAATTCAGGTGAAATTGTTTATAAAAAAAATGAAGAAACTCCAGTACAATCAGCTGCTTTATCTAAATTAATGACAGAATATATCGTATTGGAGCAACTAAATGATAGAAAAATACAGTTAGATGACTTCGTACAAATAAGTAACGAAGTTTTCCGAGTAGAAACAAGTCCTATACAAGTAACATCGAATGATAAAACAACGGTTCGTGATTTACTTCATGCATTGCTACTGGCAGGGAATAATCGTTCTGCACTCGCTCTAGCAGAACACATTGCTGGAAATGAAGATAACTTTACAATATTAATGAATAAAAAAGCAAAAGAACTAAAGTTATTACAACCATCTCCATTTCTAAACTCTACTGGAATTAATAATGATACAAATAAACAATCAACTACAACAGCAATAGATGCAGCTAAACTAGCAGCACGATTAGTAAAAGATTTTCCAGATGTATTGAATATTACGAAACTAACCTCTTACCAATTTACCTTCAAAGATTCCCAGGTTTTCAATACGAATAAAATGATATATTCCCTTAATGAAAACATTAAACTTCAAGGTGTTGATGGCTTACAAACTAGTTTTTCAACTAACGGTAATTATAGTTTTGTCAGTACAGCAAAACTAGGAGACACTAGACTAATTTCAGTAATATTAGATGCAGATGAAGAAAACATTTCATTTATTGAAACAAAAAAGTTACTACAGTATGGTTTTGATCCTTCCTCGTGCTCTGCACTCCAAGCGTTTAAAGATGCTGTTACATCTTGGGCAGTTTTGCTTCAGTTTAAAAATTTGATCATACAAACATTATTGGTTTTCTTTATAATTACAATTTTAATGTTTTTACATATACGTCAAAAAAAATCCGAAGATTTCAATTAAGAAATCTTCTTATATATAAAAACCGACTTGCGTTTGAGATGCAAGTCGGTTTTTAATTCTATCATCCTCGTCCAATCAAATTTGCTGAAACAAATTGCTAGTTTAACTCCCTCGCCCATATAGATAGCTGACCAATATGATGAATTTCATATCCCATTACATGTCTTAAAACCTATGTTTTTTGAGGCATACATCCATCTCTGTTTCCTTTCGTTGTATTCGTTTGTTTAGTTTAAATGGGTTAATCTATTAATTCTATTAAATCCAACAATTGAACTATTACATTTTAAAGTTCCATTCATATACTATAGTAGATTACTAGAAAGGAGGCTTAACTATGGATAGTTGCGTTGTATTTGTAAACGGACAACCTTTTTTAGTTCTTTCAGTAGCTGGTATTGAAATTGCTAGATTAGAGATTTCCCTTCAAGTAGCATTAGCTCTAAGAGTGCTTGGGATACCAATCTGTGATTAATTACCAAATTAAAAGAAAAAGAGGGCATTAGCCCTCTTTTTTTATTTTCTTCTCACCTTTTCTTAACAACAAACAAAATTCAAATTTTAATTTTTATATTGTAATGAAAATCCGAAAAATCAACCCATTCTATTCAATAAAAAAGAGCACCACCCATACCTCTTTATCCGTTTCTATAATATTCAAATTTGATTAATTATAAAAAATTAAAGTATATGAACGTTACATGAAGCACTTGTTAAGATAGCTGTCCTTCACACTATTTATTTCGCCGACATTATATAATCAAAGCACACAATAATTAACTTTTTATACTGCTTATTTTAAGTACGCTAGCATTCTAGGCTAGATGATCATGACTGCAAAAAACCTTCAAGTTCTCGTTTATATAAATCAGATAACGCTTTCACTTTTTGAATCGAATGATAATCTTTAAATTGCGGTTCTTTATCTTCTTCTCCTTGAAGAGCACTAATCCAACTATACTCTACATCTACAATATGAATTAATGTTTCTAAAATACCACCAGTTTGCAAAGTAAATCTTCCTCTGAAAGTTGTTCACACCTCTTAAACCACTCATCTCTTACTTGCCAATTATATTGAAATAAAGTATACACATTTATCTCTCCCTTACTTCAATTATCCACCTAACAGCATCTGTTATACATTTAACCATTGACAATCACTTCTCTTCGGCCAAGTTCCTCTACAGCGTGATTAATTATTTCACTTACAGATAAAGAACCATCCAATATGATATCTGAATTCGGCTTAACAGTATGAATTGCTTCTAAATAAGCTTTTCTCGCATATGTCATATAATGTTCCAAATCATTATGTATTTCATCTATTGTACCTTCCTTAAAATCTCGCAAAATCCTTCTAGCCATCGCAATATCTAAAGGCGTATCAATAAATATAGTTACATCAATGAATTTTCGCATCTCACTATTTAAGTATGCAAAAGGATAATCTATAATAATATAGTCTAAGCTATTATTTTGTATAAGTTGCTCAATATCATGAATTAATGGTGTTAATACCCACTCGTCATAATTCGCCCCATCATCAATCCATTTACAAATATCAGCAGGACAGTTATCAAATGTATAACTATCAAAATATAGAGCTTTTGAGTTCTTAAACTCATGCTTTAACCTTTCTGTAATTGTAGTTTTACCTCCCCCTGAAACAGCTGCAACTGAAATAATTTTTGTTTTATTATCCACTATATCCACCAATCCCCTTTTGTTAACATAATATAATTATAAATCACTATTGTTACTACTTCTTCCATTCATATTCTAACATACTCATTTCCCATAAATTCCAATACGTTTCCCCTACTTTTTTCGACTCTCTTAATAATCCTTCTTTTACAAATCCTATTTTTTCGTAACATGAAATAGCCGACGTATTAAAATCATAAACACCAAGAGTTACTCTATGTAGTTTTAATTTGTCAAAAGCAATATGAAGTACTGCTTTCATCATATGTTTTCCTATAGAACGTCCTCTCATCTTCGTATTACCAACTAATACTTTTCCAATTCTAGCGGACTTGTTAATATTATCTATTTGCCCAAGCGAAATATGACCAATAACGTCTGAAGTCTCTTCATCTACCACTTTGAAAGCGAATGTATTTGCACTTTCTATATACTTCTCTAATTGCTGTTCGTCTAAAGGAAATGTGAAGGCATTACCTGACCATTGTATTAGAAATTCTTCGGAATTAATCCAATTTATTAATTGTTTAAAATCAGATTTTTTAAAGGTTTCTAGTTTAATCACTTCCTTGCTCCTTTCGTACATCATGCTTTATAACCTCAAACTTATTTCTATATAAAGAATATATTCTCCTTTTATATGAAATTAAAATAAAGCCATTCATGTGAATGGCTTTACAAAAAAGCAACATAATTATGCTTTGTTTGCTACATCAATACCATTAAAATCAAAGTCAGCAGTAACCGTTGTAATAGGTGGGAAAATTGCTTCAATTTTGCAAATGGAAATAATTACTGCAACCGATCCAGGAATAGCCGCAAGCCTAACTACATCACAACTTACAGACGAGACAGTACCTACATAAGTACGTCCCTCTGTATTAATTTGAACTGTTCGATTAATTAATTTCTTAAGTTCATCTCTAATTCCTTGTACACAAGAATTATCACATTTCTCATGCTGTTCTTTTTTACACTCTTCGAATACTTCCCAACAATCATCTTGTTTACATGTACATTTCTTTTTACAATTATTAAATCGAGAACCCAATACCTCACCTCCTAATCCTTTCTATTAGTAAAGTATGTCCATTAGCTTAAAAGGGTACGAGGCAAACACATAAAAAGAAAAAAACAAACAATTGTACCAAACTTTCTTTTCATTATTCATTATAAAAACAGACCTGCCCTAATTAAAAGCTTGTTTAATTAGGGCAGGTGAGTTTAGTCCTACTTCATTTAATGTTTAGACACCACTTTTTAAAATAAATCTTTTTTCTTTTAAATAAGACGCCTCTTAAAAACACACTAGATTTTCCCATTAACTCATATATACATAGACTTTATTCATGGTTTTTTCCTTTGTTATCGTAAAATATACATTTTAAAAAACGTACTCGAAAATAAGATATTATTTGTAATCAGAACATTTTCTTCAACAAATGTTTATTGAAAAATACCATAACTAGTAGTAGTTCCCTCCACTATCTCTTAAAAATTAGCATAGTTTGTATGAACTCTATACCGAGTAGAAAACACTCTATCATATAAAAATAAAATAGTAGGTTAATAAACAAGCCATTTTTTTATTAAAACATAGAATAATATGAACACTATTGAAAGGAGGTAGAAATGAATGTCCTGGAAAAATGATTGCTGGAGTTCTCAGAAAAAGCATTGTTGTGATGATTGGTGGAAAT
The DNA here is from genome assembly GCF_038008465.1 of Bacillus sp. CH_48. Classification (NCBI taxonomy): domain Bacteria; kingdom Bacillati; phylum Bacillota; class Bacilli; order Caryophanales; family Bacillaceae; genus Bacillus; species Bacillus sp. CH_48. Next base: position 4,443,803 of record NZ_JBBOZF010000001.1, read on the forward strand.
CTAAAGAAAAGCGTCATTGTGATGATGATTGGAGTTCTCAGAAAAAGCATTGTAATGATGATTGGTGGAAATCTAAAGAAAAGTGTCATTGTGATGACGATTGGAGTTCTAAACGAAATAAGTGTCGTTGTAAATGTTTCTTTATTTGTTGCCATTGTAAAAGAAAAAATTGGTAATATTTTTAATGTCAACGTAAAGGAAAGAATATGTCTTTTGGAACCAATCGGGCTTTTCCGGAAAGTTGATCCCTCACCTACTTCCTTGCTTTTGCTGAATTTTTAGATGGGGGCATTACTGCCCGGCAAATACTAGAATGTAATATATAAAAAGCTGACTGCTTATAGTCAGCTTTTTATATATTAACACGTAAAGGTTTAAACAGACATATAAGCAGTCACGCTTTGTCATCACCTTGTTGTTGTAAATTAGTATTTCTACATTGAATAGAGATTCCATAATATCGTATTTTGATTAAAACTAAAAAACATACTTAACACTAATAGTAAAATTTTTCTTCTTCATCAACTTCACTTCTTCTCTTTTTATAAACATAAAAAAGGAGCTCTATTTATATAGAGATCCTTTCTAATTTTATAATTTACTAGACTGTAAACCCTGAATAAACGGAACTACTTCAGGATTTACAAGCGATGATAAATCACCTAATTCTTTTCCTAAGTAAGCTGCTTTAATAACACGGCGCATTACTTTAGAATTACGTGTTTTCGGTAAATCTTCTACAACGTGGATGTCTTTAGGACACAACGCTTTTCCAATATGAGAGTTTACTAAACTCATTAATTCTTTCTTTAATTCCCCTGTGAATGTTACATGGTCTCTTAACACTACAAAACAATGACAAACTTCACCTTTTACTTCGTCAGGTACACCAATTGCAGCAGCTTCGATTACATCGTTATGTTTCACAAGAATAGATTCATATTCAGCAGGTCCAATACGTTTACCTGCAATATTTAACGTATCGTCTGAACGCCCTGTGATGATATATTGTTCACCATCGTAAATGACCCAGTCACCGTGGACCCATTTATTTTCAAAACGCGACCAATATGTGTTTACGTAACGTTCATCATCTTCCCAGAAGCTTTTCGTCATACCTACCCAAGGTTTCTCTAAGCATAATTCTCCGACTTCATCTCGAATTGGTTTACCTTGATCATCCAGTACGACAGCTGCCATTCCTGGTAAAGATGCGTTAAAACTAATCGGTGCTATTGGCTTAATAAGAACATTACCGAAAATCCCACCAGAGATTTCAGTTCCACCTGAGTAGTTACAGATTGGGACATTTCCTTTTCCAACTGTTTCAAACAGCCACATCCATGGATCAGGATTCCAAGGTTCTCCTGTTGATGCGAATACTTCCAAACTCTTTAAAGAATGTTTATTGACATACTCATCACCTTTTGCCATCAATGCTCGGATTAACGTTGGCGAAATACCTAGATGAGTAATCTCATATTTATCAACTGTCTCCCATAACCGGTCTGCTTCTGGGAAGTCTGGAACACCTTCGTACATAACCATCGTTGCTCCATTAATGAGTGAACCGAATAATAGAAACGGCCCCATCATCCAGCCCATATCAGTTACCCATAATACACGATCACCTTGTTTAATATTCATTCCAAATCCTGCATCAAAAGCTGCTTTCAAAGGAAATCCTGCATGCGTGTGTACTGTTCCTTTCGGCTTACCAGTCGTTCCTGATGTATAAATGAGCATTAATGGATCATCACTTTGCATTTCCTCGGCATGTATGAATGGTTTTTCTTTTTCTAGCGTACTCCACGAAAAATCATAGTTATGTGGTGTAAAATCATTTCCTGCATGACGAACGATAACAACTTTTTCAACAGTTGGGCAATGTTCACAAGCTTTATCTACTTCATCTTTTAAAGAAACAATTTTACCGCGGCGTGAAAATCCATCTGCGGTAATAATCATTTTTGAACCTGCCGCTTGCACACGTGTCATGACTGCATCAGACGCAAAGCCTGAGAATATTGGTGAAATAATTGCTCCGATTTTCATTACAGCTAGCATCGCAACAACTGTTTCTGGAATCATCGGCATATAAATTGTTACACGATCACCTTTCTCAATACCCGCATGTTTCAAACCATTTGCAACACGGCTTACCCAGTTGTCAAGCTCTTCATATGTAAATGATTTTGAAGTTCCATTTTCCCCTTCGTACTGAAGTGCTGGCTGTATTCTCGTCTCTTCATCCGCAAGCCAGCGAGATAAAGCTGATTCTACAACGTTACATGTTCCGTCATTATACCACTGTGCAAACGGTGTACCATTTTCTAAGTCTAACACTTCTGTATAAGGTTTCATCCATTGATAGCCTACTGCTTTTTCTGCCTCTCCCCAAAACCAAGCTGTTTCCTCAATAGATTTATTATAAAAAGTTTCATAGTCTTCATATCCCAATGATTTCATCCAACCATATAAACGTGTTTTTTCCTTGTACTCTTCTGTTGGAAACCAAACTGCTTGTTTCAATGTTTTCCCCTCCTTAACTTTTTGAGCAAGAAAGCCCTAAATAGGGCTTTTAAACTGGATATACAGGATGTTTACGATCTGTGAATACTTGATATTTACTCATATACATTTCGAAACGTCCTTTTAACTCTTCACGTAAATTGTTTGGATGAACAATACCATCAATCACCATCTCTGATGCTAAATGATAAATATCAATATCTTTCTTATACTCTTCACGTTTTTCAGCAATGAAGCTAGCACGCTCTTCTTCTGGTAAAGCTGCAATTTTATTTGCATATACAGCATTAACCGCAGCTTCTGGACCCATTACCGCAATAGAGGCTGTCGGTAATGCCAGACAGCAATCTGGTTCAAATGCTGGACCTGCCATCGCATATAAACCAGCGCCATATGCTTTACGAACAACGATAGAAATCTTCGGTACAGTTGCTTCACTCATTGCAGAAATCATTTTTGCACCGTGGCGAATAATACCGGCACGCTCTACTTTTGTACCAATCATAAATCCTGGTACATCCGCAAGGAATAATAATGGAATATGATATGCATCGCATAAATTAATAAACTTAGCAGCTTTATCAGCTGAATCGTGGAATAATACGCCGCCCTTCATACGCGGCTGATTTGCAATAATACCAACTGGCTTACCATCAATACGTGCTAAGCCTGTAATTAGCTCTTGAGCAAATAATTTTTTCACTTCATAGAATGAACCTTCATCAATAACTCTATTAATGAGATCTTTCATATTGAAAGGAGCATTTTGATTTTCTGGAATGATTTGTTCTAACGTTTTATCGAATTGTTTCGGTTCTTGAGGTGTAACCAATGGAGTCTTTTCTAAGTAGTTGTTTGGAAAATATGAAATGTATTGTCTTGCTTGTGTAATCGCATCTTCTTCTGTCTTACATAAAACATCTCCGCATCCTGATACAGAGCAATGCATACGAGCTCCGCCCATCTCTTCTAAAGTTACCTTCTCACCGATAACCATCTCAGCCATACGAGGAGATCCTAAATACATAGATGCATTTCCTTCTACCATCATTACAACGTCGCAAAAGGCTGGAATATAGGCACCACCAGCTGCAGAAGGTCCAAATAATAAGCATACTTGAGGAACTTTACCTGATAATTTCACTTGATTATAGAAGATTCTTCCTGCACCACGGCGCCCTGGGAACATTTCTACTTGATCTGTAATACGTGCTCCAGCAGAGTCAACTAAATAAAATAACGGAACACGTAGTTTTTCAGCTGTTTCTTGAATACGTAAAATCTTTTCAACTGTGCGTGATCCCCATGATCCAGCTTTTACAGTAGAATCATTGGCCATTACACACGCAGTACGACCATGTATTTTACCCGTTGCCGTTACAACGCCGTCCGCAGGTAAGCCTGTTTGTTCACAGTTAGCAAATAATGCATCTTCTACATATTCGCCATTATCAAATAGAAGCGCTAAACGATCTCGAACAAATAATTTTCCTTTTGCTTTATTTTGTTCATGATACTTTGGTGCGCCGCCTTGTTTAATCGTTTCAACTCGTTCTTCAAATGAATTAGATTGTTGTTTTTGATCTAACATATTTACTCCCCCTTATACGTTGGTGTGCGTTTTTCCTTGAATGCTTGTAATCCTTCTAATCTATCTTTCGTGTGGATTACACCTTCATACGCTTGTTTTTCCATTTGTAATCCGGTATGTAAATCAACTTGAATACCATTTGAAATTGCTTCTTTTGCTAATCGAACAGCAATAGGTCCATTACTAGCAATTTTCTCTGCTATTTCAATCGCTTTCTCTTCAAGTAAATTAGCTGGTACAACAAATTCTACTAAACCATATTCTTTTGCTTCTTGCGCTGAAATACGTCTACCTGTATAAATTAATTCTTTCGCTCTACCAACTCCAATTAATCTTGGTAAGCGCTGTGTACCACCTGCTCCTGGTATAATTGCAAGTGTCGTTTCAGTAAGACCAAGACTTGCAGATTCAGCAGCAATTCTAAAATCACAAGCTAAACTTAATTCCGTACCACCACCAAGTGCGATTCCATTTATAGCAGCAATAACTGGCTGTGGTAATTGTTCAACCATCTCCATAGTAGTGCGAATCATACTAACAGCATGACGAACTTGTTCTTCATTCATATCGGCACGCTCTTTTAAATCTGCACCAGCACAAAATGCTTTTTCACCAGCACCAGTCAAAATAACTACACGTGCGCTTGAATCTTCACTTATTTGAGTTAATATAGTTTGTAATTCATCTAATAATGCCAAAGATAATGAGTTTGCTTGTCTCGCACGATTTAACGAAATCTTTACTACGTGAGGTGTTACGTAATCAACGGAAATGTTTTGTAATTGTAGCATCTACTCACCTACTTATCGTTTTATGTTGAAGCGCTCTATACACATGACTCGGTAATTGGATATTTAACTTACTTTGAATAAATTGACTAGCTCTCAATAACTTTTCTTCGTCTATATTCGTTTGGACTCCTAATTTATGGAGCATATGTACTAGGTCATCAGTAGCAACATTACCTGATGCTCCTGGTGCATAAGGGCAGCCCCCGAGTCCACCACAAGAACTATCAAACGTTGTAATACCGTATTCTAATGATTTAACTACATTCGCTAGAGCCATTCCATACGTATTATGAAAATGCATTGCAAACTGCGAAGCATCATACTTCTTTAATAGGTGTTCTAATACTTGTTCTACTTGTAATGGATTCGCTACACCGATTGTATCCCCAAGAGAAACTTCATAAATGCCGTATGAAAATAGTTGATTACATAATTCGTCAACTGCTGTAGCACTTATATCCCCTTCATAAGGACATCCAAATACAGTAGAAACATAGCCTCTTACCTTTTTCCCTTCGAATAATGCCTGTTTTGTTATATCTTCAATTACAACTAATGCTTCTTTAATCGATTTATTAATATTACTTTTATTATGAGATTCACTTGCTGATAAAAAAACATTCACCTCATCTACATTTTGCAAAAAAGCTCGTTCCAAACCATTTTGATTCGGAACAAGCGCAGCATATGTAACATTTGGATCCCTTTTCAGCTCAGAAAATACATCATTTGCATCTGCTAATGCAGGGACCCATTTTGGGTGAACGAATGAGGAAACTTCAACATACGACAATCCTGCTTCTGTAAGTAGTTGAATCCATTTTACTTTATCTTTTGTGCCAACAATCTTTTTTTCATTTTGTAAGCCATCACGTGGCCCGACTTCTTTAATGACAGCAAAATTAGGTAGTTTCAATTCGCTTCCCCCTATATCTCCCTATTCAATTTCTAATAATACATCTCCTTCATTTACAAAATCGCCTTCTTGCACATTAATTTTCATAACTGTGCCGGCTTCTTCTGAAATGATTGGAATTTCCATTTTCATAGATTCCAAAATGACGACATCCTGCTCTTCCTCTACTGTATCTCCTACTCCTACAACAATCTTCCAAACGTTTCCTGCCATCGATGCGTATACTTTCGTCATCATTTTTTCCCCCTTAATATTGTTAAATCTTATTTTTTAACGAGTTGTTTCGTTACAAAACCCGTTGTATAAATACCCTCTTTGAACACTTCGTCTTCCAAAACTTGCAGTAGCATTGGCGTGTTCGTTTTAATACCTTCTACTTTTAATTCTTCTAGAGCATCATGTAATTTCGAAATTGCTTCTTCACGAGTCTCGCCATGTGCAATGACTTTCGCAATCATTGGATCATAGAAAGGTGTAATCGTTACATGATTTTCTAAGAAGTGATCGATCCGTACATTTGACGGTAATGTTAAATTTGTAATTTTCCCAGGTGATGGGAAGAATGTTTTCGGATCTTCTGCATAAATACGAGCTTCAATGGCATGACCACTACGTTTTACATCATCCTGAGTAAATGATAGTTTCTCTCCACTTGCGATAAGAAGTTGCTGTTCTACAAGGTCTAATCCCGTAATTTCTTCTGTCACTGGATGCTCTACTTGTAATCTCGTATTCATCTCTAAGAAATAGAAGTTCTTCTGATCATCTACAAGAAACTCAACTGTACCTGCATTTGTATAGCCAAGTGCTTTGGCAGCTTGTACAGCAACTTCTCCCATTGCCTTTCGTGTACCTTCATCTAAAAATGGTGAAGGTGCTTCTTCGATTACTTTTTGATTTCGGCGCTGCACCGAACATTCACGCTCCCATAAATACACTGTGTTACCATGTGTATCTGCTAAAAGCTGAATTTCAATATGATGCGCGTCTGCTATATATCGCTCTAAATACATTTCTCCGTTACCAAAAAAGTTTTGCGCTCTTGTTTTATTACTTTCAAACGCTTTGGTGAGCGTTTGCTCAGTTTCCATCAACTGCATACCAATGCCTCCGCCGCCTGCGGATGCCTTAAGCATTAATGGATAACCAATTTGTTTTGCAATTTCAATTGCTTCTTCAGCAGTTTCAATATTTGTAGTAATACCTGGGACTACTGGGACATCTGCTGCTTGCATTGCGATACGTGATTCGATTTTACTTCCCATCTTCGTAATGATTTCTTCTGAAGGACCGATAAATACGATTCCTTCTTCTTTGCAACGAACCGGAAAAGACGGATTCTCTGATAATAAACCATAACCCGGATGAATCGCTTCTGCATTTGTCTTCTTAGCTATTTCAATAATTTTTTCAAGGTTTAAATAACTTTCTTGAACACGCGGTCCACCTACTAAGTAAGCTTCATTTGCCATCTTCACATGAAGGGCATTTTCATCTGCTTCAGAATAAATAGCAACAGTGCGTATGCCAAGTTTTTGACAAGTTTTCATAATACGAACAGCAATTTCCCCGCGATTCGCAATTAATATTTTTTGAAACATAGTGATTCCTCCCTTTTATCTACATCCTAAATGTCTAGCAATTACGAGACGTTGAATTTCAGAAGTTCCTTCACCAATTTCTAATAGTTTCGCATCACGAATATGTCGTTCAATTTCATATTCACGCATATAACCATATCCACCATGAATCTGTACTGCTTGATTCGCAATACGGCTTGCTGCTTCCGATGCAAATAGTTTTGCCATTGCCGCTTCTTTGCCGAAAGGTTTATCGTTATCTTTTAACCAAGCTGCTTTATGTACTAAATTGCGTGCTAGCTCTACTTCAGTCGCCATATCAGCTAATTTAAATTGAATCGCTTGGAAATTAGAGATTGACTTTCCAAATTGTTGACGTTCTTTCGCATATTGCAATGCACGTTCAAAGGCTGATTGCGCAATACCAACTGCCAATGCTGCGATTGAAATACGCCCTCCATCAAGTGTATATAAAAATTGTTTAAAACCTTTATTTACATCACCAAGAATATTTTCTTTCGGTACACGCACACCATCAAGTACGATTTCACAAGTATTAGAAGCACGAACACCCATCTTATCGTATGGACTTGAAATCGTTAATCCTTCACTAGTAGTAGGCACGATAAATGCAGAAATACGTTTTCTACCATTCTCTTCAATGCCGTTGACAGCGGTTACAATAATTGTGTTTGCATACTCTGCGTTTGTAATCCAACACTTCTCACCACTGATTACATACTCATCGTCATCTAATACCGCTTTCGTTTGAGTGCCACCTGCATCAGATCCAGCATTCGGCTCCGTTAATCCGAAGGCACCTAATGTTTTACCTGACGCCATTGGAACTAAATACTTTTGTTTTTGTTCTTCTGTACCGAAATAATAAATTGGAGAAGCACCTAATGAAATTGTTGCAGCATAGCTTAAACCAGTGCCACCACAAGCGCGACCAATTTCTTCAACTGCTAACGCATACGATACTGTATCGCCACCTGAACCTCCATACTCTTCTGGGAATGGGATGCCTAATAATCCTAGTTCGCCCATTTTTTGAAATGTTTCATATGGAAACTCTGCAGTTTTGTCATAATATACAGCTTTCGGTGCGATTTCCTTTTCAGCAAAGTCACGTACCATTTCTTTAATCATTTGTTTTTCGCGAGTTAGAGTAAATTCCATTCCGCTACACACCCCTTATCGAATATTGAGTTTCGACAGCGTGCGAGTTTCTACTACAAACATAACAACTTAAAAGACAAGAACATTAGTTAGACAATTGCTATAATTCTGTCATAACTTAATTTTAAAACAGATTCTGTACTAATGCACAAAAAAATTCCTACATTGTTCTACAACAACATAGGAAGTTTTGTGTCGAATTATGTAATTTATTGTTTAATAATCTCTACCTTTTCCCGAATCAGAAATTTCTACTAAGGCTTCAGGGTATGGTTCGAAATACGTTTGTCTTAATAAATACTTTTCATCAAATCGAATGGCCCATGATTTTAAAATTGTAAGTAAACTACTAAGCGGTATTTTCTTTTCTGCATACTTTTGTAACAGTTCTATAAAATGATCTTTTTCTTGTTTTTTTAGCTTTGTTTTAAAATATCCAAAAATGTGCTCGCATACATTTACATTCGATGTATAACGGGGTGTGCGCATAAATAATTCATATAAAGTCTTCTCATAGTTTTCAAATACCACTTCAATCTTTTCATTTTTGTGATTTGCAATTATACGCCCTAATTCCTTTTGTTTCACCTGATTATATGCCATAAATAAATATTTATTATCCGACTGAAACGATACAAGGTCTTTCATATTTTTATTATGTTTAATCATTTTGTAATATGCGATTGTAAATAGCCTTGTAAAGAAATGCTCTCTAATAATAAAATTCGACAATCTACCTTCCTCTTCAATAGGAAGATGCGAAAATTTTTTTACTACTGCTCCGCCAAATAAGCCAGCTCCTTTTCCCTTTGCTGGCGCTTTTTCAAAACCAGAATAAATTTTCACATCACGCGTACCACAACTTGGTGAACGATTCTTTAAAATAAAACCATCCACATCCGATATCGTTTGTAAAAAGTCATTTGAAAACTGCTCCATTTTTCCAGTTACATCTTCTCGTGTCGACGGTTGCACAAGTCTATTCTCACCATTTTCTTCTACAATTCGTATCGTTTCACGAGGAGTCCCCAATCCAATCTCGACTTCTGGACAAACAGGTATAAATGTAACAAATGGCTGCAAATTTCGTATTGTTACATCTGGAATCATCTCTCCATTATATCGACAGGCATCAAATTCTAAACATTTACTTACAACGATTGTTGGTTTTGCAAATTGTCGCATCTCATTACCTCCTTAGTGCTAGTCCGTATACTATAAATTGTACTAAGATTAACATTTTAAGCAAAGTTTGATTCATTTATTTTTATGAGAAATATATATCCAATGATATATTAACAATCATTCAACTCTATTTTCAATAAATGTGCGCCCTTTTATACTGGTTTAGATATTGTGAAATGAATAATACACAGACGCTCCGGAGAAATTAATGATTAAGAAAGGAGGGAATTGTTATGAAAAAGAAATTATCATCTATTTTAAGTGTTTTAGCACTCTCTATTATGTTTTTAGGTACATCTGCGCAAGCTGAATACGATGGAAATAATATGAATAGAGTGAATAACACTGATATTTCAACTCGAGTAAATGACAATAATTTAGACAGAGTTAATAATGATGTAAGAACTCGAAATGTAAATACAACAAATGATTTAAATGATAATCGTGATAGAAATAATAATTGGGCTTGGCTTGGTTTATTAGGACTAGCAGGATTATTAGGTCTTAGAAGAAGAGACAAAGAAACACGCTGATTTAGAATGTTTTTAGTAAACAAGTACTTATTTATCAAAAATATATAACGAAAATAAATCGCCTTTTTAAAGGCGATTTATTTTTACTTAAAAAGTAATGTATGTAATTCACACTTCGACGATTAAATTCGTGGAGTTAATCCATACAATATAAATTGAATCGTATTTTCAATTTCTGCTTCATCATTCCATTTTTCTTCAGGCAATAATAAAAATCGTGTTAATAATAAACCTAATACAGCTGATAAAGTAAGACGTAGTACGGAAGATGGTGGTATCTCAATAATTTCCCCTTCTTCTTGAAATTTCACAATCAACTTTTTGAAATGTGAAAACAGTTCTGTTTCTACTAATTGTTGTATTTCATTTTTCAGTTCTGGTTGGAATGGTACTTCTTGAATTAATATTTTTATCATAGGAAAGTGTTTTTGAGCAAATTTAAATCTATTATGAATTACAACCCTTAAAAGTCCTTCGTACGATTCATACTCCGATTTAAATATTTCTTTTGCAAAGGTTTGTACGAAAAATGGTGCAGCGAACTTAGTTAAAGTTGGCATTACGACCGCTAGTAATAAATCTTTTTTCGTCTTATAGTAGCGGAAGATTGTTCCTTCCGCTACACCAGCCCGTTTTGCAATTTCACTTGTTGAAGTTGAAGCGTATCCTTTTTCTCCAAACATATCAACAGCCGCCTCTAATATTCGCATTTGACGTTCATTTCGTTTATCCGTATTAGTTGCAGCTATTAATTCCTCCAGCCAATCCTTCTGCATTTATAAAGCTCCTTTTTGTCATTATTATATTTTGCGATGTTTCTTTAAAGCAAATACATTTCCTACTGCAAATAATATTGAAAAAAGTAATAATACAGTAAGATCTAATGCAATCTCTGTAAACCCTTGATTCCGAATCATCACTTGTCTCATTGCGTCAGCGCCGTATGTGAGTGGAAATACTTTTCCTAACATTTGTAGCCACTTATTCATAGATTCCATTGGAAACAATCCAGAAAAGAAGATTTGTGGCACAATAACAAGCGGTATAAATTGAATCATTTGAAATTCATTATTTGCGTATGCCGATAAAAACGTACCTAATGTTAGTGCAGTTAAAGAGAGCATACATGTAATAAGTAGCGTTAGCCATATGGATCCAGCTACGTATAAATCTAAAATATAAACGGAAAAACTTACGATAATAATGGATTGTATAAAGGCAAAGATTCCAAAACCAATAATATAACCTGCGACTATTTCCCATCTTCTTACTGGGGTGGATAATAACCTTTCTAGCGTACCACTTAAACGTTCTCTTACGAAAGATACACCTGATAATATAAATACAAAGAAAAATGTAAAGAAACCAATTAATACAGGACCAAGCCCATCAAACATCGTAAAGTCTTTAGAGCCATGTAAATAATTTACTTCAGGTTTCATAATTGATACTTCATTGTTCTCTATGCTTTTTTGCAATACTTGAAGTACAGCACGATTTTTTGACGAATCACTACCTTCCAACAGAAGTTTCATTTTTCCATTCTCTATTCGAAGTACTGCATCTACCGTTTGTTTTTCCAACTCAGAAATCGCCTTTTCTTTACTGTATTCATAAATTGATGCTTCTTGATCTTTCATCACTTTTACTATTTGAGCGGGCATATCAACAACAGCAATTTGAGGTATATAGTCTTTCTGTGTAAACACTAGCGATAATAGCCACAGTAATAACATCGGTGCCCCAAACATCATCGCTAACGAACGCTTATCTCGAAAAAATTGGCGAATAATACGAATGATTACACCAGTAACTCTCATGATGGCACCACCTCTTCTAGCAAAAAGACATCTTCAATCCGTCCAGATGACACGCGTTTTTTCAATTCTTCAGTTGTTCCAACCGCAACTAGCTTCCCTTCTCTAATTAATCCTAGACGCTCACAAAATTCAGCTTCATCCATAATGTGCGTCGTTACAATAATCGTTGTGCCTTTCTTTTTAAGGTCATAAAATTTTTCCCAAATCGTTTTTCTAAGAAGCGGATCTATCCCCACTGTAGGCTCATCTAAAATTAATATTTCTGGTTCATGGAGGAGTGCTATTGCTAATGATAAACGTTTTTTCATTCCACCTGAAAATTGTTGTACTTGCTTTTTCATATACTGTGATAATTGTACAAGTTCAAAAACCTCTGCAATTCTTTTCTTTTTACGTTTTCCCTTTAGTCCATACATCGTTGCTATAAAATCTGCATTTTCATATGCTGACAATTCTTCGTATAATGCATCCGCCTGGGCCATATAACCAATTCTTTTCATTTCATTTAAATTAGGCATATTAGTATTATTAACAAGCACTTCACCTTTCGTTGCCTCATTAATACCTGCAATCATTTTAATGAGCGTTGTTTTCCCCGATCCAGAAGGTCCAACAAAACCAAAAATCTCTGCTTTTTCAACTTGCAATGAAAGATTGTGTAACACTTCTTTTTTTCCAAAACTTTTTGATACAGTCCGTAAAATAATGGAAAGTTGTTGCACGTTTCATCCTCCTTTTTCAATAAAATGAGTGAGTACTCACTTTTATTTTACCCTTGCTTAATTATATGTCAAACTTCATTGATTAGTATGTATGTTCAATCAACGATATGAAACAATGAAACAGAGTCGACATTAGCATTTCATTTCCTAAAGTCGACTCTGTTTCATTTAAACTATAAATTTCACTTTACGTTTTTAAATTCATATACTTCCGAATTCTAGCAACATCTAAAGAATATTCAATAACTAATTGCTGTAACGGTAAAATAACTGTGTCAGGATATAAATGTGCATATTGTAATGTTTCTGCATATTTTTCTAACCTTTTTTCTAAATACTTTATTATTTGATCAGGATGACTTACTAATAAACATTTACAATAATAATGTATTTGTTCCTCAATCGCCGTGTATTCTTCAATTTCATATTCTTTATGCATGTGTACACCCCTTTAAGTTTTTTACATGAATTACTTATCACAATTTTCACTCGACAAATTTTAAGTTTTTTGATTATTTACACTATAACAAACACTCAGGGTCAAATTTTGTTACTTTATGTAACGTAGAAAATTTTTAACAAAATTGTAATGTTAACTCCTGCAAAATACATAAAACACCTTTACTCATTATTGTATAAAAAAATCGTACAACTTAATTTAGCTGCACGACTACAATTTCTGGCCTGTTCAAAATTCTTTGCGGAATGATACTATTTCCTAATCCTCTACTCACTACCATTGATGTATTTTGTTCTATATATAAACCCGCTGTATATTTAGGTAAAACACCTTGATTTGGCGCGACTAATCCTCCGATAAATGGCAATCTAACTTGCCCTCCATGAGCATGTCCCGATAAAACCAAATCCAATCTCTCATTCGTATATTCCTTTATAAATTCAGGCCTATGGGATAATAATACATTATATCTATCTGGCTGCATTTCAATTTTCGTTTTTTTAATTTCATCTATTATAATATTTCCTTCATCACCGTTTCCAGTAACAAACTCTGGATCATCAATACCTAGCAAGTTTATTTCTTGCTCACCCTTTCGAATGCCCACATGTTCATTCCTTAAAACATTGACATCATATTTCTTCAACTCTTTTTCTAAATTGTTATACTTTCCAGACCATTGTTCATGGTTTCCTGTCACAAAATATACAGGATACTTCTTTACAATTTCTCGTATTAATTGCATACTAACTTCTGCATCATATGATTTACTGTCAATTAAATCACCAGTAATCGCAATAATATCTGGATCTATGCTTTTAATTTTTTGAATTAACACATCTTGATTATCGCCAAATTGTTTATTGTGTAAGTCTGAAATTTGTAGAATTTTATACCCTTTAAAAGAGGAGGGTATTTTACTAGAGGTTATTTTAACCTCAGTTATACTTATTAAATTGTTCTGTAAATATAAAAAGATTGTAAAACCTACTACTATACAAATAATCATTACGATTCTATTAATCTTTTTTTTCATATTTTCTCCTTTATATTCTCATCAAACACTTCTATATGCTAACTGAATTATATTATACTTTCTTGAAATTTGTTTAAATTAATAAAATAATACAGTACATAGAATTTCATATGAGATACGTCATATATATTCGTTATATTTTTACTTTTACCTTTTTAATAATAAGAACACAAAAACGACTCTTATCACACGAAAAGAGTCGTTTTCTAACTTTATACTTTTAATACTTTTATGTTAAAAATGCGAAAACTAAAATACTATTACCTAAGAGCCTTAACTATAACTTCAGTTGCCTCTGCAATGAGTTGATTATCATAGGTAGCCTCTTTCTCATCTTTACTAGATAAAATTGCGATGATAACTGGTGCTCTATTTGGAGGCCAAACGATAGCAATATCATTTCTTGTCCCGTAACTGCCAGCACCTGATTTATCTCCAACTACCCAGTCAGTTGGTACGCCTGCACGAATAAGTTTGTCCCCTGTAGCATTTCCTTTCATCCACTCTGTAAGAATGTTACGTTTTTCAGCTGGAAGTGCATTTCCGACCGTAAAAGCTTTAAGATTCGTAGCAATTGCTTTCGCTGTACTAGTGTCACGAATGTCTCCTGGAATAGCTTCGTTTAATTCTGTTTCAAAGCGATCAGACATAGTAATCCGATCCCCCATCTGCCTAAGCGCTTTTTCATATCCTTTAGGTCCGCCTATTTTATTAAATAAAATGTTCCCTGCAGTATTATCACTTGAACGAACAGCAGCCTCAGCAATTTCTCCTAGTTTCATTCCAGTATCTACATGTTTCTCTGTAACAGGTGAATAATCCACTAAGTCTTCTTTCGTAAATGTAATCACTTCATTTAATGTATCAATTGAGTTTTGCTGTAGTAATACTCCTGCCGCTAAAGCCTTGTAGGTTGATGCGAAGGCAAATCTTTCATTAGATCGATAAGAGATTGTTTGATTTGTACCAGTATCAATCGCATATACACCTAATCGAGCATCAAATTTCTTCTCAAGTTGAGAGAACTCTTTATGCGTCGCCTGATTTTTATGTTTCACATGTCCAGTCTTTTCTTTCGCTTCAACTTGCAGTGCCCCTCCTGTAAAAGCTTCTAGGCTTGTAAGACTTAAACCTAATATACCAACGCATATTCCTATTTTTAGCATCCTCTTATTTTTCAAAACCATCATTCCTTCCAAATTTTTAGCACCTTTTTATACGTACACATAATAGACAATCATCGAACCAAACTTGTTCCATAAACTGAAAAAATTTATAGCTAGTATGAGAGTTATTAACAAAATAAGAGATAGTAGCTATGATCGCCGCTATCTCTTATTTCACATTTCATTTTTTTACTTATAAATGGCTTTATATGAACAGGGTCTCTTCCCTGAGAAAAGTACTCTAATTTTGCTTAGAGCTACTTGTACTAGTAGCTTCACCATGTATACGTTGCTGTTTTAAATCAAAGTATACATCTAAAATTTCCTTTCCAATTATAGAATTAATTCCATTTTTATCATCATGGAGCCATGGAACTACTACGGAAAATGCTACTTCTGGATTATCATATGGAGCATATCCAACTAACGTTAAGTTATAGCATTCCATACGTTCTCCTTTTGCATTTCTGCCAATTGGGTCATCTCCACCATATACAGTTTGGGCTGTTCCTGTCTTTCCTGCTGGTTTATATGGCGCATTTTTGAAATACTTCACGCCAGTTCCATCACCTTCTTGAAATACCCATCTAAACCCTTCTTTTATCCGATCGATATGTTCTTTCTTCATATCAATTCGATTTAATACGACAGGCTCTATGGAACGTATAACATTACCAACCTCTTCTTTTATTGATTGTTCTCGTATTTCTTGTACAATTTGAGGTTGCATTCTATAACCGCCATTCGCAATCGTTGAAATATATTGCGCTAATTGCAACGGCGTATACGTATCATACTGACCGATAGAAAAATCTAGTAAAAACCCAGGTTGACTATCTACTTTTCTCGTTTGTCCAATTATTTCATTCGGTAAATCAATACCTGTTGGGACGCCTAAACCAAATTGCTTGAAATAATAGCGCATCGTATCAAATGCTCCTTGTTTAATATCCAATGAGCCATTTGGTACGTAATTAACTCCCGCAATTTTTAAAGCTGTCTGGAACATGTATACATTCGAAGATACTTGTAAAGCCCGTAAATCATTAATATTACCAAATCCGGATACATTCCACGATTTCTTAGCTTGTGTACCTTTAAATTTCATCGGCGCGTCATAAAATTGATCCCCTGGATGTATTGCCCCTGTCTCATATCCAGTTAATAAAGTAGCACCTTTTACAGCTGACCCTAGCTCATACGAAGTTGTCATGTTACCTAATGCCAAATCCTCAACCTCTATTTTCCCTTCTTTTTCTACAATCTTTTTGCCTGCCATAGATAAAATTTGTCCGTTATTTGGATTCGTCATGACAACAAAAGCTCGATCGAGCAGTGGCTCTGAACGCTTAAAAGCTCTCAAGTTTTTCTCTATACTTTCTTCCACTTTCTTTTGTAATTCCATATCAATCGTTAATGTTAAACTATTACCACTTTTTCCTTTAGAGATTATTTCTGTGCTAACAATGTTTCCTGATTTGTCAGTAATATTTTTCACTTCTTCTTTTGTGCCGTGTAATACATCTTCATATCGTTGTTCAATATAACTTTTTCCGACACGATCATTACGGTTATATCCACGTACTAAATAAGAATCTAAATTTTCTTTCGGTAATCCTTCTTCACTACTCGTAATATTTCCTAATACAGAACGAAATAAATTACCGTTTACATAATTACGTTCCCAATCAACAGTTGCATCTACTCCTGGAAAATTCCCAAGATTTTCGCTTATCCGCGCATACTCTTCATCTGTTACATCTTTTTTAATAATTTGTGGTGTTAATTGATAACCTGAACTCATTTTACTTTTAATAGCTAACACCTTTAAATCTTGTGCTGTTAATTCTGCTAATTCTACCTCTGTAACGCGACCTCGTCTTAAGTCTTCTATTTTTTTATCTAACTCTTTCCCCTCTATACCCTTTTCCTTAAACTTTTCTATATCTTTCTTAGTAATCTTTGTTTCCGCACGTTTCGAATTCAACTGCATCCAAAAATCTTTTTTATCGATATCTGTTAATTTATTTATATCTTGTTCAGGCATTTCAAGTACTTTCGCCAAGTCTTTTGCTGCTTTTAAAATATCTTCACTCGTAATTCCCTTCACCCTTGTATACGTAATTGTGCGAAGAGATTTATTATTAACAACTGTGTTCCCTTCTCGATCTAAAATTTGCCCACGTGGAACTGGAATACTAGTTATTGCATTTTGACTACTTTCCACTTGATTCTTATAAGCCTCTCCCTCAACGATTTGTACTTTTGCTAGTTGCATAATAATAGCTGAGAATAGTACAAATATGCAAAGGAACATTATATTTAATCGAATAGATATATATGTCTTCTGCTTCTTGCCTTTTTGTTCTTTCATAAATCCTCCATTTAATCCTTTCAGGAATTGCTACAAATACCAAAAGCATTCCTTATATATTAGACACCGATAATCGGTTATAAATATCGCCTCAATTTTTTGCTTAACCCTTGTAAGCATCCATTCCTTTTCGTTTAGCTACAGAATTAATACCTCTCCCTTCTTGTTTTCTCTCTATTTTTTTGCCACTTGCATTAGAAGTGCTAAACTGTATAATGACTCTTATTAAACTTACATATAAACTTGCTAGTAAATTTTCATGCTAATTATTCCTTTCATCATGCTGTAATACTTAATAGACAACCTAAACAAGAAAGTTGTTCCACATTTACAAAAAAAATAATTAAATATAAGATGAAATAGGCTACATAAGGGAGGGTTATATGTTACATATAAAAAGATGGAGATTTTTTGCGGTTTTTTCTATCGTAGGTTTGATTTTACTAATTTTATTAAAAATCAACTTCATTTCAATTACTATCGCAACTTCTTCAGCTGAAAGAGGAAAGATTTTTGATCAAAATGGTGTAATACTAGCTACAAATAAGAAAGTTAAGTCTCTATATTGCACTTCTAATGACGAAAAGCTATCGAAACAAGATACATCAAACACATTAGCTTTTTTTAATCAATTTTCAAGCGAATTTCAACATGATATTTCTACAGAGAACATAAAATCTCAATTACAACAATCTTGTAAAAAGCAGACTATGAATGATATACCGTTATACTCTGATATAACTGAGAATGAACTTGCATTCATAAACAAAAACAAACCCAATAATGTAATAATTAAAGATGAATGGATTCGATATTATCCTAAACACAAAATTGGTTCACAAGTAATTGGTTATGTAGAAAATGACCTTAATTCAAAGCATATGGCTGTTGGAAAAAGCGGGATTGAGCTGCAATATGAAAATGATTTAAAAGGAAAACCAGGTAAAACTCTTATTTTTAAATTGAAAAATAAAAAGTTCTTATGGAACATTCAAAAAGTACAAAATGGTAAAGATGTACGGCTAGCTTTAGACTCTGAGTTGCAGCAAAAGGCAGAAGAAGCATTAAGATCTCAAATTAAGAAAACACCTGATGCTAAAGCTGGTTATGCTGTAGTGAGCGATGCAAAAACTGGCGCGATTTTAACTATGGCCAACTCGGTAGTTTTTGATCCAAATATATTAAATACACATGTATCTTCTAGAAAAGAAAACATTAAATCACTTTCGCAAAATAAAGCAATTCAAAAATTAAAGTATGGTGAATCTTATGTAAATATGGCTTCTACTATAAAACCACTTACTATTTTAATTGGATTAAACGAAAAGCTTTTTCAACCTGAAGACACTTATTTAGATAAAGGTACTTTTCAGTATGATAATCAAAATAACATTACGAATGCACCTGGAACGCCAACAGGCGAGATTACACCGAGGCAGGCTATCATTAATTCATCTAACACATTTATGACAGCAAAAGTAGCTCTGCCCTTATTCAACCAAAATAATGGGAATATAGAAAAAGTGTCACATATATGGACAGATTATTTAATGCAATTCGGCCTACGTTCTAAAACCGGGATTGACTTACCCTTTGAAGAAGACGGACAATATGAATTTCATCCATCTAATAAATTTGAAAATGGGATTTCAGCTTTATTAAATGCCTCTTGGGGAGGAAATGAAGTGCATACTCCTCTTCAACTCGCTCAATATGCAGCAACTTTGGCAAGTAAAGGTGATAAATATAAACCTCAAATCGTAAGTGCGATTATTGGTCAAGATGGTAAGGAAACAAAAAAGTTTAAACCAATTTTAGAAAGTTCAAATCGTTACCCGATGAATTTTTGGAGTGTCGTGCAAGGTGGAATGAGTCAAAATATAGAGGAGATCAAAAAGTTACCCTTTAACGTCGCAGGTAAAACAGGTATTACAGGTTTTCCAAATGAGCAAGAAAGAATGATAAATCATTCTCTTTTCATTGCATATGCTCCTACTGAAGATCCACAAATTGCCGTTTCTGTCGTTATTCCTGGTAGTAATTCTGAAAAAAACATTGCCGCTCTCGTTACATCAGAAATTTTAGAGTACTGGGATACTCTTCAAAAAGAGAATAAAAACAAAGAGGAAGGTTCATTAAAGTGAACCTTCCTCTTTTACCATATAGAATCTACATTTATTATTTTCCATATACCTTCATTATTCTTTTCGAACATAAATGAATATTTAATATCAGTTAAAATGTACTCTTTCTGTACATATCCAGTATTACCATCAATTGTCGAAATTTTTATATATCCATCATTATTTACTTTTTCTGGAATCCAAGCTTTTACCATTTCATTAGATACTTCATATAAAACTTGTGATTCTCGCTTTGGTTCAGCTAAAATTTTCGTTTTATTTCCAGTAACAGTTGCATATATAAAATGCGCTTGCTTTGGTTGGTTACTTTCCGTCAATCCACTTGGTACTTTATATACTTGCTTTGTATCATTTGCAAACTCTCCCCCCATTGTAAGGGCGACTTGCAACTCATGAAAAATATCTTCATCAAACTGCAGTTCATCCTTCTTATAACTCTTCCCTTTAAATAGAACTTCATCATTTAACGCTTTATACAAGTCATTTTCATTTTTCGAGTTTATACTTTGATATAGTTCATTCATAAATTGTTTTAGTGATGGATCTTGAGCAGACTCATCTTTTGTTTTAGGCTTAATTTGAGTACTACTTTGTACCGGTGATTTATTATCATCAAGCCAAGGTTGTTGAACAATGAAAAATAACATTGTACAAACCAAAACAACTACAATAGGTAATACTTTTTTACGAAATGGTCTTTTATGTTTTACAAAATCCACTTCATTATTTTCATATATAGACTGCTTTATTTTAGAAATAAATTCTTCTTCATCTTTACGATTCTCCATTGGCCCTTTTTTTATTTTTCTATACCAGTCAGGATTTTGTTTATTGTTCATCACTACTACCCTCCCCTATTAATTTTGAAACCTTACTTCTCGCTCTACTTAATCTCGATTTTACAGTTCCAATGGATACTCCTAATGTTTCAGCCATTTCTTCATAAGATAATTCATATTTTGCGTCCAATATAATTATTTCACGGTGCTTTTTAGGTAGTTCTAATACAACCTTCCACACATCATTCATTTCTTCTTGCTTAAAAAATTCTTGTTCTGCTGACAGGGATTGCTTATCATCACTAAAAAATCCTATTAAAGATATCCTTTTAAAATAGGAGGATTTCAAATAGTTTATTGCCGTATTTCTTGTGATTTTTAATATCCACGTTTTAATAGATGACTCCTTTCGAAATGAATTCCAATTTTTAAACACCTTTATAAATACATCTTGCGTGATATCATCTGATAAGTGTGGATCTTTCGTAATAATAAATGAATAATTCCATACATCTTGCCAATAGTCTTTTATAACATAGTCCAGCTCATCATGATTACACTTTTCAATAAACGTCTGTTCCATTTCCACACCTCAAACTTATTTGAATAAACATAAAACTGCCCTCACTTTTATTATGGTTTCAATATATAGACAAGATACAAGTTTCATTTGTTCCATTGTTTATCTTTTTTCAGGCAGTATAATACTACTAAAAAACAAGTAAAGCATACAATGATAAAAATCCACTCATAAAAATCTGTTTTTTTGAATTTAACGTAAAACTCCACTTGTCCATTTCAATTTGCTATCCCCTTCTATTTACCATTAGCAATGCCAACTTTTCTAGAATCACAGCAAAAAAGCATTCTCGATTAGAAAGAATGCTTTTTTGAAATTTAATTGTTCTATATTTTTCCCAATTTATATCTTTGAGTTAAGCAAACATGTAATAAATTTAGTGAAAAAATTCACCTTATAATTAAGTATTATTTCTGAAATACATGTTTTACTTTTTCACCTGGAACGTTACTTCCTCCTCTTCCTTTTACATCTTCAATCATCATTGTAACAATCATGTCTGGTGCATTTGCATCGAAAGCTGCGAACCATCCCAGTTCTTTTCCGTCTGCTTCTTTCGACTCTTTCAGTTCTGCTGTACCAGTTTTACCAGCAAGCGTTACACCATCAACCTTTGCAATTCTCCCTGCGCCATCAGGGTCATTAATGACTTTGATTAATGCACTCTTTAATATTTCTTGATTCTTTTTAGAAATCACATTTTCTTTCCAATTCCCCGCTACTTTTGCTTCTTTTAAAAGATGTGGCGACGGAATATTCCCTTCATTCACAATCGGTGCATATGTTAATGCTAAATGAAGTGGCGTCATTAATACTTGTCCTTGTCCATAGCCCGTGTCTGCTAGTTGAATATCATTTTTTATCCCATCTTTTGCAATGATTGAAATAGGAAATTCGTATTCGATTGGTAATTTTTCATGAAATCCGTACTTTTTAAATTCATTTATATACTGATCTTTTCCCATTTTCAAAGCTTGTTGAGCAAAATAAATATTATCAGAGTACTTCATTGCCTTATCAAAATCAATTGGACTTGCATCCTTTACACGCGTTACATAGTAATTTCCCCAAGATGAATCTTTTGTCCACTTCAATCCTTGAATTTTAAATTCTTCCTTCGGATTTATTGTGTTTGTTTCCAAACCAATTGCACCTGTAATCGTTTTAAATACGGAACCTGGTACAAATGCTTGTGTGAAGCGATTCATCATTGGTAGTTTCGAGTCGTTACTCCATGCTTCTCGTTGGGCTTTCGATGCTCCTCTAACTATTATATTTGGATTATAAGCAGGGCTACTTACAAGTGCGATTGTTTCACCTGTTTTAGGATTGACCGCTGCACTAGATCCTGCTTCAGTTTTCATCTCATTAAAGATTTTTTCTTGAATTGCAGCATCAATTGTTAACGTAACATTTTCTCCTTCTTTTGCTTCTTTTTTTGTTACGTTTTTAATCTCTTTCCCATTCTCATCTTCTATAAATACGCGTCCACCCTTTTCACCACGCAATTTATTTTCTAACACTTTCTCTAAACCGGTCTTACCTACTAAATCATCTGCTTGATAACCTTGTTTTTGAAGTGATTTTAACTCCTCCGCATTCACCTTTCCTATATATCCAGTTAAGTGTGCCGCTGCTTCACCTAATGGATACGTACGAATATTTACTGGGCGAGATGAAACTCCTTCTAATTCAATATAATCATTCTGTCTAGTTCCCTCTTTTAAAACGCCAATTGGTACAAAGGAGTCTGGTTTTATCCATTTCGCTGTGAGCTTTTGTTCGACCTCTTCTATAGACATATCAAGTAATTGCGCTACTATTCCTTTCGTTTGCGCTGCTGCTTCGCCTAGTTTCTCTGGAATAATTCCAACCTCAGTTGCTTTACCATTCGTTGCAAGCCCTTTTCCATTTCGATCATATATTTCTCCTCGTTTTCCTTGCTCTATTTGCATACGTACTTTGTAATCTTTTTTCATTCCTGGGAAAATGAAGTCCGGTGTCCAATCTATTTTCCAAGATTCTTTATCTTTCACAAGTTTTGCTTCGTGGATGAATGAAACTGATCCTACATCCGTATCCATTTTAACTTCAAAAAGAAAAAGCTCTTTATCTTTCGTATTCTCTCCTTTCATTTTAACTTTTAAATTCTTAGCTCCAATCCCCTCATAGATTTTTTGATATTTTTCTGTGAATTCTTTTTTAGAAATCGATTTTTTGGCATGATCTGATAAATGATCATACATATTTGCAAATTTTCTATCATTCCATAAGTTGATATATTCTTCAAATGCTTGTTTTGGCGGTTCGTTTTTATTACATCCTACCAACATAACTGCGAAACAAACGAAAAGCAGCATCCATAATTTTTTCAATTCAATCTTCTCCCTTAGTTAAAAATGATGATTCCTTTCTTAATTAATTTATTTAATAAAAAATGTTTAACGCTTAATAGACAGTGTAAGTAAGGACATTGTTCCATATTTACAAAAAATTAATTTACGCTTAAGTTGCATTGGAAGAAGGAGGTTTGTAAGCTTCTTACAAACTTAAGGAGCTCCTATATTTAGCAAACGTTATCATTATTAGTGGTGTTTTAAAACATACATTTAAAATACCTTTTAGTTCGTTTTCAAAGAAGTTTGGTTGTTGCAAATTAATTATGAATATCTAATCCAATTAGAAGAATACAATAATCAATTATCCAAAGTTAATTTCATACAAAAGCTAATAACGAGCATTAAAAAACTTTGCCTACTCTTTTAACATGGAAACATAATCTATTTATCAGAAGTCAATAATGAATAACAGGCGCTCCTAACCAGCAAAAAAATAGACCTAATTGGAATTCATCAGAAATTAATAGATACATAAAAAACGCCATACTTTCTGTAAATTTCTACAAAAAGAATAGCGTTTTCTTATTTTACCTTTCTATATATGCTATACCGTGAGCTCCTTGATTTACAGAAGGATCTGCATTTCGATCTCCTGGATCAACTTCAATGGTATGAACATTCTTGTAATTAACTAAATCTAATACACTTATTGTCCCTGATCTAAGGTTAGAAACATATCCAACCGTTCCGTCCGTAGAAGAACGCATTGTAATTGGGAGTAAATCTACTTCTATTGTACCTAACATATTTAACGATTCTCCATCAAGAACAGAAACATACCCTGGTGCTGGAGAAAACATACTTCTTGTTCTCTCTCCATTCTTATTCTGAAAACGCGTATGTCCTACCAATACTTTCCCATCATTCGTTACATGAACCGGAGTAATTAAATCTGAAAATGATTTTGTCTTTATAATTTTATCGGTTTCTGTATTAATGATGCTAAGTGTAGGTTGCTCCTCTTTGTAGTCTCCAAGTAAACATGGTGAAGGGATATAAACTCGATTACCTTTAGGAGAAATAGCTAGTTCTTCACTACCATAGGGCATAGATACTTTTCCAATTAACTCCTTATTATGTGTATCTAAAACCGATATAAAGGGCGCCTCTTTATTAGAGGAATATCCTTTTGTACCATCTGGATTCGTCACAAACCAATGTGGACCTGTTGCTTCTGTAGAGATTCTATCTAGCACTTTTCTTGTGTTAAGGTTAATAATTAAAATTCCTCCTTCACCAGATTCAACACTTACATACAATAAGTCTTTTTTTTCATTATAAACTAAACCATGTGGTGCAAATTCCGGCGAAATATCAATGATATCAATTACTTTAAATTGATCAATATCGATAACTAAAATTTCATGGCTTTTTTCCGGATTATTTCTATAAAAACCTGAGCGATAAGTAATACTTACATATAACAATTGACGCTTAGAATCGAAACATAATTCATGAGGTTCTGTAACTGGAGAATCTATAACCCCTATTCTTTCAAAATTTTTCGTATTGAAGAAATGAATTTGATTACCGCTGGAGCTAACGACCGCCAAAATAGGATTATTTTCTTTAGAACTATTCATTAATTAAACCCTCCTTGTTATTTGTTCCAAATTTCTTAAGTTCCATAGAAATCAGTATATTTAAGTAATTTGTGTTATTACTAAGACAAGTTGTAAACAATTTTCACCTCCTTCTAATTAAATTAGCTTAACTTATAATAAGTTAAGCTAACTTTTATTCTGTAAAAATACGTTGAATTTAATAATCCAACGTATTTATCTACCTTCTCCAACTTTATCTTTTATACTTACATGTATTTTATTTAATAACTTTACTTCTCAATTAATGATGCACAAGAAGCACAGAAAGCAAGTAATTAGCGACATACCATTTCTTTGTCTCGTGCATTATCAGATACTCATAACATAAATAAACCAAGCTTAGCTGCCATTTAATTAGTTTCCCTTCGCTACCGTTTTTTTAAATTCATTCTGCGTACAGCTCTATTCTTTGAGGAATCGCCCTATAGATTAACAAATTTGATTCAGATTCTTGTTTTTTATTGAACTATTCCTGTGTTGAAAATCCAACTATAATTAGTTAGCTTAACTAACTATAATTATAAATACATCCACGTTTTATCGCAAGAGTTTTAAGAATCTTCGAATAAATGAATAGAGAGATAGAATTTCATCATAAGATACATGATCTTAAGTTAATAGTAATGCATAATGAGATTTTCGTACGTTAAGAAAAAACTTGCTACATATGTAGTAAAGTTTTTTAATTGTTTACTTCTCGCTCAGCTATCAGCTTTTTTTAACTAACACTTTAATTGTTTTAACAGCCTTTTGTTTAATTCCCACAAAGCTGTTTTGTTTCTACCTCATTTCAAGAATCTCTTAATCCAATTTAATAAAGTGAAACTTTAATCAGCCCTCACCAATCGGGCTGCGCGGCAAATAGCCGGATAAACAACAATTTCAGTTGGTAGCAGATTTGCTAAATCAGGAAATTGAGACGTATTCTACCATTACTTCTTTTGGAATCATACTCCCTCCTGTTCTTAATACAATATCCCTGTAAAAGCAGGCTCTACGTATTCTCCTAAATTATCAAAATCAACAATATCTAACACAACATCACGGAGTTTGCTCGCGACTTTGACATTGCCATCCACTACAAAAATCGCAATTCGTTTTTCTTCCATCTGTTTCATCCTTTCTACACCCTAGTTTTACAAAATAAGAAGTCATCCAAACTTATATTTATTACTTCCTGTTATCTCCTCACTACTGTTCTATGCATTATGTATATAAATTTTAATTGCCTACTAAAAAAATAACGTATTTGCAGGATGTATAAAAATTATACAAAAGGTAATAATTCATCGTTTACCCAACAATAGATAATATAGATAAAGAAAAGATACTAGAGAATATCACAGTGGAGTAATCTCTAGTATCTTTTCATAGTATTTTAGCGGCTATGCAATACGAAGGGATAAAAAAAAGACCTCTTACGGAAAGATAAGAGGTCATCAAGAAGATAAAAATGTTGTATTTGAAACACGCGAGTTTCTAATTAACATCATAACACAATATATTTATATATTCAATATATACATAAAAGTAAGGGATATATGTTCAAAAAACACACGGAATATTAATTTGGAACAGTATGTTTTATTCTTTTAACCTATTTCTTCTACAATGCCGTAATTGTAACAATGGATGGTCTCCTCTATATACTGATGAGCAATTGTAGCAAGTTTTTCTAAATTCTCTTCCGTTACCTCATGAATAAACAGAACAAAATTACTGTCGGATTCGGAGTCTGTTGAAATGGAACCATCGATCCGTTATGAAATGTTGAGCTTGCATCTCCTAGATTCCATGTAAATATTCGCTAATTCCAATCCCCTTTCGTGTCTATTTTATGTTTAATATAGTCTCGTACCGTACAAACGGGAAATGTTGTTAATTTGAAAAGAGAGAGGAATAAAATTTCTTTATCGCCTCTGTTCTTTCTTCTGTATGATAGAAAAAACGGAGAAAGGTAGAATTTTATCTATTCTCATAATTTGTTAGAAAATTCTAATTTGATTAAATTAAAAGAAAATGATATATTGATTTTATAATAACAATCCAATTAATGGATGACAACCTAATACCTGTAAGTAGACTATGAAAATGTCAGATAAACGGGAGGAATTTAATATGAAAAAATTATGTTCATTTGCTTTAATTGGTGCCTTAACCTTTTCGGGTTTTATCGTTTTAGACAGTACGCTACCTGATAAAGCGCGCGCTGAAGTAAATACGATTAAGCAAGCTTCAGCTGTTGTGGATGATTGGCCATGGCAAACGTATTTCTTATTGCATCACAATGCGGACTATATACAAGAATTAGCCCCTGGTAGGTTAAAACAAGGTGGTATGTTTGATACGACGGTATATATAGGCGGAAAAGATGTGGGTGTTGTAAAGATTTATAGATTGAACGGAGAAGGTGAATTGCAGCGCTACAAAACCATTTCTGCAGGTGAGGCTGGGCACCACTACTATTCTAGGTTCACAACACCTATTACAACAGTTTACACACCAGGTACATATGTAGCAGTACTGAAGATAGACACTTCATATTATTATGGTGGCTCCTTCCAAATTACAAAGTAAAACATATAGGTATATTTGTCTGAAACGCACTGGGTTACGGTGCGTTTTTGTTATCTAACGAATAAATGATCACGCGGGAATTCAAAGCATATTATCGAAACGGAGCTGAATGTGATGAAAATTGTAACAGTTAGTGCGGATGCAACAGTCCATGTTGGTATTTTAAAAGGGATGACAGGAAGTGTTACTAGTTATGATGCGGATACTGGGATGGCCGAAATCTAATTGGATCCATTTACAACGGTTATAATTAGGTCTGTATTTCTAACGCAATAAGGTTTGTATAGGATTCTTTAGAAAATTAATATTTGATTTTTATAGTGACTCAATACATTCTATGATTAAAACTGAGTTACATATTTTAAAATCATCACCAGGAGAATCTGCAAATTTACGGGTTCTTATTTAAAACATAATGCCAGAAAAGCTGAGGTGAATAAAGTGCAAAGTTTAAAATCTTTAAAACGTGACGTATACATTTTTCTTCCATTGTCTATTTATTTTTCCTCCATTTTTATTTCATTCTATATTATAGAGAATACATTCAACTTGCTAAGTTTTTTACCAGCACTTGGAACCCTGTATGTCTGGGTAACTAGTGTGATAGACATTAAAAATAAAAATTACAAAATAAAATAAAAAAGCAACTGAACTAGATGCTTTGCTCTTAATGTTATAGAATATTGACGCCCATGACCATACAGCTACCAAAAACAATACATACCAAACCTAAAAATATTAAAAACCCTGGCAAATCAATATGCTCGAGTAGCGCGCATATTAATAATAAAAAGGGATAGACTAGAATTTCAATCCAGGTAACGCCCCCTGCTTTCTTTATTTCTCGGTATGATACTATGCTGACAAGTAAAATGCCTAATACAATTAGCCCTATCCCTAACATCATCCATCCATTCACCCTTTTTAGAATTTTAAAATTTAGCTCTTCACTTTCATATACTGCTCTTTTACACGCACCAGTAAGTCCCTCAGTTTCTTCTCTACAGGATGTTCTTGATTTTCTGGTACTTCTCTCCCGTATGATGAGAAGCTTTGTGAGCATGCACTAGGTGTGACTTCCAATTTCGCGTATGAGAAAGTATGCTCATTTTCTTCACCGATGTTTTCAGTAGTGCTTCCATTTGAACCAACGCGTATGCAGCTTTCGTCAAGTTTGGTGCGCTTTCCTTCCTTGTTAACCGTGTAATAGGTATCGTTGACTTCCCCATATTTCATATTAGGTGTTGATGTTACTGCGGTCCCGTCTGCAGAAAAAGTAACAACACGAAACCCATCTTCTTCTGGCAACAACTCAGCTCCTGGAACATTGTATAGAACCAAAAGGTCTCCTTCGTATGCTTCTGGAATGAGATAAATGGTATCTGTAGTGTCTTTTCCGAATCGGATACAACCGCTTAAAAGAATCATACTAAAGATCCCACAATACATTATAACTTTTCTCATAGAGTCTCTCCCGTTATGTGTAAGAATGGTATAGTATGTATTATATTCCCTTGGATAGAATAAGTTTCTAGTTTGAAGACGATTTTACTATTGTTATATAAAATATTTATGTCAGTGGATGATTAGCACGAAGAGAAATGGAGTGAATTGATGAGCAGACGTTTTGCATTAACATATGAAAATAAGATTTTGAGAAAGATAATGATTACCGTAAGCATTATCACACTCGTTTTCATTACAACAGGGTGTGATTCAGTCCAAAATGATGCAAAGGATGTAACGGAGATTCCGCTAAACAGCAAACTAGATTCCCTTATTTCAGAAAGTATCATTGCCTGGAATCAAGACAAATTAAATCATACAAAAAAACAATTTGAGACGCATGTAATCTATGGAACTGAAATGAAGGATGAAAAAATGTATGTCTACCTTCATTCCCTCATGCAAGGATACAACCGCGAAACACAGACAGTTTCTCAAGCAGGACATTTACTTCCAGTCCGTGTGACGGTCACAAAAAATGGGGATGATTACCGTGAACCAGGAGATGGTGCTGAAAATGAACCTACTTTGCGCAACATGTTCCCGAAAAAGTATGCGGATCAAGCACTCACTATCTCAAATGAAACGATTCAATCATTAGAATCTCGTATGCAAGAATATGTTTCTAAGCGGCTGGAAGATACAAGTAATAAGAGACAAGATAGATAACAAATAAAATATTCATAATCGAATATTTTACAAAAAAAGGAGAGATATAATCTCTCCTTTTTCTACTTTATACCTAGCATTATTTGTTATATCCACCAAGTTGCTGTTCTGCCATAGCAACGAGACGTTTTGTGATTTCTCCACCTACAGAGCCGTTCGCTCTTGCAGTTGAATCCGCGCCTAATTGTACGCCGAATTCTTGTGCAATTTCATATTTCATTTGATCCAGTGCGCTTTCTGCACCTGCAACCACTAAAGAGTTGTTACGATTGTTTGCCATCACATATCACCTCCTGTACGTTTAATATGCTACGAAACAAAGAAAATATTATTAGTAAATAAATCCATTTATAACGTGTACTTTTCAACCATTTTACTTTCCCATTACAATTTCAGCATAATAACAGTACAAGTTTTCTTTATTTGCATGAGTTTACAGAATGTGAAATATGATTATGAAGAGTTTTATTTTACAAAAAAATTTATCGATGTAGTTGTATTGCAAGTTCTTCTAAAATATTGACAGATAATATGCTGTGTGTTAAATTCAAAATATTTAAATATTAAGGAGATGAGTGACAGATGTCAGTTAATAAGATAGAAGAATATTGGTATATGTACGCTAAAGAAAATGAGTTAAACATGAGTGTTCCAGATGCATGGATGTTTGGAGATGGTTCCAAAGAAATGGGAGATGAATTAGGAAGTTTAGTAGTTAAAGGAATCAAAACAGGAACATGCGCTGCACATTGTGTTTATGAGCTTGAAGGGGAAGAAATTCAAAAAGTTGGTCAGTACGATATTGTATTGGATGGAGACAATAATCCATTAGCAATTATAAAATATACAAAGATCGATTTACTAAAAATGAATGAAGTAACAAGTAATTTTGCAAGATCTGAGGGTGAAGGCGATTTAAGCTATGATTATTGGTATAGTGAGCACGTTAAATTTTTCACTTGGGAATTAAGTCGGTATGGACTTAATTTTACTCCAGACTTAATGCTAGTTTGTCAAACGTTTAAGGTAATGGATGTTTATAAAGATTAAACATGAATGAAAATCAAACATGTTTATTTTATATTATGTTTTTAAGCATTTCGTCATGTAAAAAAACAAAATCCCCTTCAGGAAAGCTGCTAAGCTAGCGTAAGGTGCTAAATTCCCTCAAAGTATCTCAAAAGCTGGATAATCATTTAATATTTCTGTACTCTCCAACTTACAACAAAACACATCGCAAAATATTTTTACGATGTGTTTTAAAAGGGAAATCATCATCAAGTTTTTCACCCATATTTTTATAAGGAGTTTTACCATTGAGGATAAACGCCTTCATTTCAAAACAGTTCTTTTCATTTGTATACGATATGTCTCACACATATAGTATACAAATTATTACACTTACTTTTCTTCACCGCTTGCTTGCATGGAATTAAAAGTCCAATTTAATTTCAACGCATCTCCTTGAAATACATTTTGTTCTTCACCGTTATCTACGAATGTAAACATTACATAAAATGTATCATCATCACCTGGAGCAAGTCCATTTCCTTCTCGATCTACAATACCGTTCTTTACAAGATTAGGAATATTTCCATTTTGCGTAGCTACCTTTAATTCAGATAATGTAGTAGACCAAATTGGAACCTCATTTTTATCCAAGTTCCACAAGAAATCAACACGGATATGATCACCAAAATCAGCATTTCCATTATCCCCTTTCGCATCGATTACACTGTAATCTGTCAGGAGTTTCACATCTCCTATTGCTAAGGTTCCTTTGTTTACTAATTGAAAACCACGTTCCATTTCATCACCTGGTTTCAGATTGTCGACATTAATAACAACTTCTGGATTCACACTCAAATCTAAAGTACCCGCTGCAAACGTGTTTTGTGATACTTCCTTATCACTAAAATATGCATATGTTCCCCCGCCAATTAAGGATAAGCCAAGCATTGCAGTTACAACACCCATACCAAGTTTTTTCTTCATACCCATTTCACAAGTCCCCCTATTGTTAAAGTTTAAACTACAAACCTTATTTCCATCCCACAAACAACAATAATAATTAAGCAACTTCCTTGTCCCATAATGAAAGCAAACTTACTTTAAACTAGTTACTTCATGTACCCAAACGACTATGACTCTTAAAATGACCGGTAATGTTACCGTAAATCATTACCGGTCATTTGTTAACCAATCCATTTCATTTAATATCCATTGTCTGATGCCTTTATTTACTCTAGAAGTTTGTCCACTTATTTTTTTGGTTCTAAACCGATAGAGCGTAAAATTTTCTCTAACGTCACTGGCCCTACATTTTCTTTCGGTTTCGCGTTTCCTTTAGCATCTGGGCCCTTTTTCAAGAAGTTTTTCTCAATTAAACGAACATCCGTTTCATCTACAACACCATCTTGATTTATATCTCCATCTTTTACAGATACTTTTCCTTTTCCATACGATAAAGCTGCTATTCTAGCATCTTGAATATCTACCATTTTATCGCCGTTTACATCACCTGCAAGGTTATCATCCATGTCAGCTCTAAAGTTTTGTCCCACTAATTCTCCATCCTGCATTTTCCCTATTTTTGTTGTTAATTTACTATTTAAATGACCTGGCATTTCTACGAAAATATCATATTCTTTATCGCTTACTGGAACACTATGAATTTCAAATTGTCCGTTATCACCAATCGTTCCTGTATATTTCTTTCCATCCTTGCCAACTGCATACACTTTTGCTCCTAGTTTTGTATAGTCTTTCTTACCTAAATACCCCTCTTCATTCAAGAAAGCTTCCGGGCCAATATATCCTGTAACCGTTGAATGTTTCGAAACAATAGCAAAAGATTTATCTTTAAACGCAGGAATCTCAATGCCTTCTGATGCACCAACTTTTGTATAAGAGAACTTATCTACTCCAAATGCAGTCAAATCATTAAAGTATTCATCGTTCGTCATCTCGAATGTAACATCTAAAAATGGTTTATCTCCATCTAATCCTTTAAATTCTTTTCCTTCCAATGATGCGCCAACTTTCACCTTGTTTTCCCAAGCTCCTGCTTCACTTATCTTCGGATCTTCTAATTTAAGGTTCAATCCATGTTGTTCTACATATTCCGTAAGTGCTGGATTTGGTTTCACATCTGTAAATTTAAATAGCTGCTTGTAATAAGGAATTTCAAATGTACCTGACATAAGCTGTTTTACATTATTAAGATTCAAAGTTAATGTAATTTTCTCTCCTAATTTGATTTTATCTTTGTCATAACTTGGAACAGCGTATTCTGTCCCTTCTTTTACAAAGACGTAATCTTTATATCCAGTTGCCATATTCCCTGCAGTTGCAAGATCATATCCAAATAATTTTAAATTTAACGGCTCATTTATTTCCTCTGGAAGTACTCCAAATTTAAAATCACCATTTGCTTGAATTGTATTCAACCATCCTGATGGGAAGGCTGAGTTTTGATAATATACAATTTGATTCGCTTTTTGATCATATTGCAAGCCTTTTGCCTTTAATGCATCTACTGTAGAATCATAAATATTACCATGCACCCATAATGCACGCTGGCCGTCTTCTTCTTTAAACATAGAATCATTGACTTCGTGTATACCAGGTTGTACATCCTTAAATTTCATTTCAGGTATTACATTATCAATGATAATGCTATCGCCTTTTGTATAAGATTTTCCTTCTTTATCATATCCAACGAAGTTCAATTCGTAATCTCCATCAGGCAACATAACAGGTTTATCCGCAATTGGATGAGCTGGATTTCCTGTGAATGGAAGTACATACCCTCCCATACCAGAAAACATCATATATTCAACATTCGGTGTTAGACTACTTGCATTAAGTGTACCAACGACTCCTAATGCCTTCCCTGTCGTTCGGTCCTTCACAATTGCATCAATGGTTTCGAGAGGACTATTTAATTTAAATGTCAA
Source organism: Bacillus sp. CH_48 (assembly GCF_038008465.1). Taxonomy (NCBI): domain Bacteria; kingdom Bacillati; phylum Bacillota; class Bacilli; order Caryophanales; family Bacillaceae; genus Bacillus; species Bacillus sp. CH_48. The sequence continues at coordinate 4,477,908 of NZ_JBBOZF010000001.1, forward strand.
CGGCGAACTTGGTCTTTCCATAAATGGATGGAATTTAGAAGCATCTGTTGCCATTGCATCTCTTAGTAAATCTACAGACGCAATCCCTTTTTCTGTGAATTTAACTGCAAATGGTACTTGATATACTTCTTTTTCATTGTTTTTATTTGAAATATGAATATAGCCCTCATATCTACCAAATTCAGCGTTTTCTGGAATGGTAATTTCAGGGTTAATTTCCTCTGATGCACCAGGAGCTACTTTAATAGAATCTGGTACGTTTAGCTTCACACCATTCTTCGCTGCATCTTGCACACCTACACTTGTAGGTGAAAATTTCACCTCTAATTTAAACTCTTTCCCATCTGTTTTACTGCTGTTCTTAATTAAAACTTTTCGACTATCTTTAATAGGCCCATTTTCAATTTGATTTTTATACCCAAATGCAATAGAACCTGTTTTTTCTTCAATTTCTACTTCTTCATCACCTACAACGTTTGATGTTTTATCAACAACCTCGATAGATGTATCTGCATGAACTGCACGATATGCATCAATTCGTCCTGAGCCCACCTCAAATACAGAACGCTCTTCTTTTAAGTCAACTGCGGTATTCATGAGTGCTTCTTTTACTTCAAATGGACTATAGTTTGGATGTTCTTGTAAAATGAGTGCCGCTACCCCTGTAGTATGAGGAGTTGCCATAGAAGTACCTGACATACGTCCATACGCTATCGGATAATTTTCTCCATCTTTTGGATCATTAATATATTCAGGAACAGTTGAGAAAATAGACACACCTGGTGCTACAATATCTGGCTTAATATCATCTGTCTTAGTTGCAGGACCACGGGAGCTGAAATCAGCTAAGTGATCTCCCTCTGTTTTTATATTACTTAGTTCCCCAAACGCTAACGACACATCTCCTTGTACAGCTTTTGCTTGTAATTTCTCACCATCTACTTTTGTTAAGCGGAACGATGGAATAGATGCAGTACTTTCCCCAAGATAACTTGTAATTTCACCATCTACATTGTTATATACGATTACCGCCTTTGCGCCTGCTTCCTTAGCATGCTTAATTTTCTCATCAAATGTAATCTCACCGCGTTGGATAAGAGCTAATTTTCCTTTTACATCTTTTCCTGTAAAATCATCTGATTTCCCGAGCCCTGCATATACAACTGATACGGATTGACCTTTCAAATCTTCAATCTTATCAGTAAAGCTTTTTCCAAGTAGCATCATCTTATCCACATGTAAATCACCTGCATCGACGGAAAACGTTGGGATTTTCATTGCAGCGTTACTGGCTCCAACTGTAATCGGAAGTGCCGCTGCACTAGGTGATCCAATGGTACCTTCTTCCGGACCACTATTACCTGCTGCTACAACTGTAACAACACCAGCTAACATCGCATTGTTCACTGCGACAGAAGTAGGATATAAAGGATCATTAATAGACGCACCTAGTGATAAATTGATAACATCCATATTGTCTTTCACTGCTTTATCAATCGCAGCAAGAATACCGCTTGTTTGTCCACTTCCATATGGGCCTAATACGCGATATGAATATAAATCTACATCTGGAGCAACACCCTTCACTGCATAATCCACACTATTCTGTTTGTCTGCAGCAATTGTCCCAGCTACATGCGTACCATGGGATGTATAATATGCACTCCCCTCATAAATCTCAGGATATCCTCCAGAATTTTGCCAATCCTTATACGTTGTCTCCATTGGATCAGCATCATTATTAACAAAGTCCCATCCTTTTATGGAGTTCGGATCTATTTTACTTGGATCTTCACCTTGTTTTGCACGATATCCTTTATATGCATCTTTCAAATCCGGGTGGTTGTAATCAATACCTGTGTCCAGTACACCTACCTTAATTCCTTTCCCTGTTATTTTTTCATCATGCAGCTTGTCCACACCAATTTGCGGTACACTATCCGCCATTTTCGGTTCAACAGCAGTCTTAGTTGTTTCTTTCGGCAAATCAATTTTAACCTCATGATCTTCCCATACGCGCTTAACGATACCGGTACGAACTAAGTCTTCGATCATATTTGCTGGTAAAGAAATCGCTACACCATTAAAAGCATTCTTATATTCTCTTGTTATTTTTGCAGATTTTACATTTGTCCCTTTCTCTTTATTCTTTTGAAGTTGCTCAAGCTCTGCTTTAAATCCTTTATGTGATGCCTCTACCTTTTGTTCCGCATTTGAAAGAGCTACTTTTCTCCCTTTAGCCGCTTGTTTTAATACCTCTATTTTGCTAGGCGCTTGCTTAAATTCTATAATCACATTCACATTATTAGGACTTGTTGTATTGATACCTGGCGAAATAACAAAACCTGGTTTTGTATCTAACGTTTTTAAGGCATTACGTTGTTCCTTTGTAAGACCTTTTAAGATAGCATTTGCATCATCAATTCCAGTTAAAGTAGATGTATTTACCTCTTCCGCTAATACATTATATGGAATTCCTTGAGACAATAACATTCCAACTGTTAACGTTCCAATAAGAATCTTTCCAAATTTCCCTCGTTTCATATTACATCTCCCCATTATTAATATTATTTTTTGAAACAAATTGATTCTTAAATTCCCATGTAGCATTGGAAACTCTATTAATCTTAATCTTTTGTATCATGAAAGATTTCCAACACTACTACCATCCCCATACCTCACATAGCTAACCACTCACTTTACTCTTTCTATAAGAGCCCTCCGTCATTTATTTCCAACAAAAGATTTTCACAAAATGAATTATTAACAAGATTAAAATGTAATTCTATTTTTATTATTCCACATTTTGATTATTCTGAAAATTGAACAAAAGGAGTATCTTTTCTCTAAGGATTCTATGCCTACATAGTACAAAAGAACTACCTTGTCCTTTATTCTTTGTAATACAGAATAAAGCGACACGATAGTTCTTTGATAGATTTCTTATTTAATCTAGCGGAACTAATTGATTTCGGACTGCATAAATCACTGCTTGCGATCGACTTTTCACATTTAGCTTTTTAAAAATTTTATTGATGTGAATTTTAACTGTTTTATCACTAATATATAAAACTTCAGCAATTTCTTTATTACTAAGTCCTTTTACTAGTTCAAAGAGAATTTCCTTTTCACGTTCCGTCAGTTCATTTTCATTTGATTCTACTTTCATTTTTTGCTGATGATATGTAATTAATTTTTTAGTCATACGCGGATGAATGACTGAATCGCCTCGATATAACATTCGAATTGCTGCTACTACCTGATCTGATGATGAATCCTTCAATAAATAACCATCAGCACCGGCCTGGAGTGCATCCATTAAATACTCGTCATGTTCATACATTGTAAACACAAGTACACGGCAACTCGGATATTTTTTTTTCACTAACTCTGTAGCTTCAATCCCATTTTTCCCTGGAAGATTAATATCCATCAAAATACAATCTGGTCGGCATTCTTCTACTTTTCCCAATACTCCATCCCCAGAGCTAGCTTCTCCAACCACTTTCATATCAGATTCATCCTCTAGTATGCTCCGAATTGCATCCCGTAAAAAAGCATGATCATCTACTACTAATATTTTAATCATTTTACGCACCCCTTGTTTGTGAATCTGGAATTAACAGTGTAATTTCTGTCCCTTTTCCTACAGAACTATCAATCTGTAAAGTAGCCCCTAATTGGTCAGCTTGTTCATTCATATGTAATATACCATAATGTGGCTCATTCTTCGTTTTAACCATAGACTCAAATAGTGAAAAGCCAACTCCATTATCCTTAACCCTTAAAAGCACGTGTTCACTTTGATAGCTGAGTAAAACATCAGCCTTTTTTGCCTGTGCATGTTTTACAATGTTTTGCAAACTTTCTTGTAATGTATCAAATATAACTCTTTCTTTTGAAAAACTAAGCGCACGTGCATGACCTCTTTCATGATATGTAATGTCTAGTTCATATTCTTGTCTTAAAGATTTTATTTTACTTGCTATCGCCTGCTTAAGTCCCAATTGTTGTGTCGGATATGGTTTTAAAGCATAAATAGAATAGCGAACTTCTCCTAGGCTTCCTCTTAAATCTTTTATGCTTTTCTCTACTACTTGCTGCATATCTTTTGGTTTATCACGGTATTTTTTCTGCGCGGATTCTAGTTGGAATATCACCCCGGCTAATGTTTGCGCAATACCATCGTGAATTTCTCGAGCAATTCTATTTCTTTCTTCTAAAATCATTCTTTTTTCCTGTTCAGAAATTAATATCCTTGTTTTAACTACGTTAGCTAATTGGTTAGAAAATGTAGCTAACGACTGTACATCTTCTGGAAAGAAGCCCGCATTTCTACTTTTCCCTGCAACAAACATTCCGACTAGTTCATCATTAACAATAAGAGGAAAATATACAAGTGAGCGTATGACACTTTCAAATATTTCATCTCCAGGAGCCGTACCAATTTTCCAATCATTAAATACAAGGTTTTTAGAAAGTCCCTCAAATGCATCATAATTTTCTAAATGATCAGAAATATCAAGACGAACTTTCCCATCTTTTAATAGAATATTCCAGTTTCCATCATCTTTTGTCCATATTACATATGCTTGTATGCCAAAAAAACCTTTAAGTGCTTGTTTAATATGCTTCAAGTTTCCTCCGGTTAATCCTCGACTAATTTCGGTCGTAATAAGAAATAACTCATATAATCGTTCTTTCTCCATCCTTATCCGTACAGAAAAAGAACTAATAACGGAAGTTGCTACAAGTGGAAAAAAGAAAAACAGTACTGTAACTTCGTTTACCTCCACACTATATGTACTAATTAGTACATGCATCAGTGCCGCATAAGAGAAACCAAAAGTTTCGCAAAGAAATACCGTAATAGTTTTTTTATACCATTGGTAAATTGAATATGGCTGCGGAAGAAGTATCATTAACAAATCGTAAAAGCGATTGTTGAAAAAACAAAAAAACACGCAAAATAATAACAAAGATATTAAATTCTCATACAGAACTGACATACCTATCTTATTAATTATTAAGGACATACATTTGTCTGAAAACCATTTGGCAAAGATCAAACTAAGTGCATGTTGAGTACTATTAAATAACATTCTTTGTATCGGTGAACGACGATGCAGGTGAATAATTAGCGTGACAAGTACAATAGCAACAATAGTTATATGGATTCCAAACTGCCAACTCATAGCGTAAATTATCGGAAAGGTAAGCGAACTAGTTCCTCTCCAAAATCTTACAGGAAAATACTCTGCAATCCCCATAAAAAGTAACAACAATATTAGTATTGTTAGATGAGAAGGGATTTTAATTTCAAGTAAAGATATAGTTATAGTAACCAAACCAAGAAAAGAAATAAAATAAAGATAAAAACTAGCAATCTTTTCTCTCATAAAGATAGAATTTACATCTTTCAAAACAACCCCTTCTTTCCTTATAAAAACTCCATTTTCTCTATTATCCAACAAAAAACCGGCACTGGCAAAATGGAAGGACATCCACTAGCCAATCACCGGCTGTGTACTACACCTAAAAAGGCAAGACACAATACTAGTATATATCAGTTTGTGAAGTTTACCCATTAGTCAAATGGTGTAATTGTACATACTTTTAGACTTAGGTCTACTAGTACAAAAGATGTATACGCAATTTAAATTTTGATTCACTAAAAAAATTCTAAGAAAAATAGGAAGGCAATCGTAGTAAATACTTATCTATATTAATTTCATCTAAATCTTTAGGTTATGTATGTGTCAAATACTCCCCATCTAATATTTGCAAATAACCCATGAGATAATCTCCTTATATACTATATATGAAGTTTATCACTTAATATTTATTGAAGAAAAGGCGATGCATACAATAATCAAATCTAATTAACATATTATTTGATTATCGGTAGCGAGATTAAAGAGACTCCCTACTCTCAGGAAGGAACCTCCAATTCATATTATTCCCCCTATTTCTATGTTTCTTATTTGATTCTAATTAACTAACTGATTAGGGTTATTGCAAATCAAAATAATAAAACCACATCTCCAATTATTAGATAACTATCTAATACATTGGAGGTGCGGTTCACTTAGGTCATTGATGTTTCAGCTATTCTCTTTATTTGAAAATTACATCTACCATATTAATTTAATATTATATTCCTCAAGCCAACTATTAACTTGAAGTAAATAATCTATTATACCTCGTGCATCATTACCTGAAATTACTTCGTCTTTTCCTTCTGCAATAGCACGAACTCTTTCTACATTAATTAATGGCAAAATAGGTGATTCAGGATTGTTCAACACATGTAACATCCAATCACTAATACCTTGTAGATAAGAGGCATCCTTAGTGCTTGGATATGCACTTTTTTTGCGATAACGTACATCCTCTGGAAGTACATTTTCAAAAGCTCTACGTAAAATACCTTTTTCAATATTGTCTATGCTTTTCATTTCGAATGGGACATTCCATAGGTATTCTACAAGCTGGTAATCGCAAAATGGAACTCGTACTTCAAAGCCATTCATCATACTTGTGCGATCTTTTCGTTCTAGCATAAATGGCAAGAAACGTGTAATAAACATGTAAGACATTTGACGTTGCTTCATTTGCAGATCACTTTCACCTTCTAAAAAGGGAACCTCAGCAACTGCATCTTCAAATTTTTGTTTTTGATATTTTTCAGGGCTAATCTTCGCTTTAAAATCCTCTGATAAAATTTCTGTACTATACCATAAATTAACACTCCAAGGGAATATCTCTGCATCTAGAAACTTCTCTTGATGGAACCATGGATATCCTGAGAATACTTCATCTGCGGATTCGCCTGAAAGTGCAACTGTTGCATCTTTTTTCATTTCCTTAAATAACAAATAAAGAGACGTTTCTAATTCTCCAACTCCAGGTAGATCACGCGCTCGCATTGGAGTTAATAAATGCTCTATTAAACTATCTGATCCTAACTCTATAGAATGATGCTTTGTTCCTACATATTCAGCCACACGTTTCACCCAAGGTTCATCACGATCAAAACGAAGGAAGTCTTGCTCAAAGTCTTTTTCATCATTGATGAAATTCAGGGAATATGTATGAAGACGTTCCCCTTTATTCCCAAATTCGTTTCCTGCTAAACCTGTTAAACCACTGGAATCTAAACCTCCAGAAAGCATAGATACCATTGGTTTATCAGCAATTAACTGACGTTTTACCGTATCTTGTAAAATGGAACGGATTGTCTCAACTGTTGTATCAATATCATCTACATGTTCTTTACTTTCAAGTTTCCAATACTGTGTCGTAGTCGAGCCATTAGAGGTAAACGTCATATAATGGCCAGCACGCACTTCATGTATATCCTTGAAAATAGCATGACCAGGAGTACGTGTTGGTCCAAGACAAAATATTTCAGAAAGTCCTTCTTTATTTACCTCAGCATCTACAAGTTGATGCGAAAGTAAAACTTTTAACTCTGAACCAAAGAGAATTGCGCTTCCCCTTTGAGCGAAAAATAACGGCTTCACGCCTAGATGGTCACGACCAAGCATCAATTTCCCAAATCTTTCATCCCAAATACCAAAAGCAAAAATCCCATTTAAGTGTTGAACACAATCTTCTTGCCATTCTAAGTAAGCGTGTAGTAATACCTCTGTATCCGATTTGGTCTGAAATTCATGACCTTTCTCCTCAAGTTCTTTACGTAATTCTTGATAGTTATAAATTTCTCCATTGAACGTAAGGCCAATCGTATCATTTCCATCTTTATACAGCATAGGTTGAAGGCCACCTTCAGGATCAATGACGATGAGACGTCGATGACCTAATGCCGCTCGTTTTGAAAACCAATGCCCATCTGCGTCAGGTCCTCGGTGAATGATAGCATCTGTCATTTTTTTTAACGTTTCTTGTTCATGAGACAGGTCTTTAGACCAGTCTATCCACCCTGCAATTCCACACATAGTGTCTACCTTCTCTCAAATAGTATAGAAACCGACTAAAATCAAATATCAGTCGGTTTTCCGTAAAAAAATCCGACTAAAAACATCTTTTAGTCATGTTTATATAATAAAATGAATTGAATAAAAAATCAAATAATTCAATCAAGAAAGAAATCACTTTCCCCTTCACTTGAATTCTCATCTTCCGATTAAAAAATTATTACCTCAAACTTTCAACTTTATCCCTAGGTTATAAAGTTGCATTCTATTATAGTTATATAATAGAAATAAGAATGGTGTATGTTATTCTATAAGAAGCAAATAGAGGACTTTCTATTAGGAGTTACAAAATTAAAAATGAACTGATACAGAATGTAAAAACTGAAAACTCGCTAAATATTTCAAGGATAGGGTGTAGACAATGATCAAATTAAAAAAAGAAAATAAAAAAATGAAAATCATTCAATCTGCCACAATACTGTTCTCTACGCGTGGTGTCCGTAACACAACGGTTGATGAAATTGCAAAGACAGCTAAAGTTGGTAAAGGTACTATTTATTATTACTATACAGATAAAACTGAAATATTATGCGACTGCTATATGCGTCATATTCAGCTCAAACGCTCACAATTATTTAATTTATATAAAGAAGAAAAAGATGTTTTACTTCGAATACAAAAAATTCTTCATTATATCAGCCTAGAATATCATCAAGATCCATTTGTTTCTACACTCTTTCAAGAATATAAAGAGTACCATTCACCTGAAATTACAACTTGTTTTAAACAATCTGAAGAAGAAGCAATTAACATGATAAGTAAATTACTCGAAAAAGGTTATCAGCAAGGGGCTTTGCATAAGGTCCCATTACCGCTTACAGCTTTTATGTTAGTACGAATGATTTTTAACTACGAACAGGATTATATAAAAGATGATAAAAGTGATACAGAATTTCTGCAGTTGCTAAAACATATGCTTCTTAAAAACTAGTTTTAACCACATACAAAAAATAAGTGCGGTGCAATTATATGAAGAAGAACGTGAATAATGGCGGTTTTTTATGAGTTCTTTTCACTCTAGACAAACATACGAAATATCCAACGCTTATGTAGAAATGAATGAAAAAATCATATAAATTTTTCTGAAATTAGAAAGCCTATACTTAAACCTACAATAAAATAGTTCAGTAAAAAGAGCGTGTTTTCATCTATCTAAACACGCTCTTACAAATATTTAAACCCTATATGAATTGCTTATTCCATTCTGATTTTCTTTTAACTAATATATCTCTTTATATACGATTATCATGCCAGAAGTTTATTGGAAAATGATTGTTCTCACCATAAGCTTCAAATTCATACCCTTTTTCTCTTAATCCTTTTATAATTGCTGGAACTGCCGCAACAGATTGTGGATGAATATCGTGCATTAAAACAATTTCCTTTGAAGACGTCGCACCTGCTAAGACATTTTGAACAATTTTTGCGGCCGCTACATCCACAGGTAGTTTATTATATTTCCAATCTAGAGAGTCAATTGTCCAATCCCATACTTTTAAATTATTTCTGACTACTTCATTTCGAAGTGATTCATTTAATCCAGGCATTGATCCATATGGTGGGCGTGTTAATTTCGGGGAGTTTCCAATAACATTTCTAATTAAAGATTGATCCTAATTCATTTCCTTCACATATTCCTGATTGGTGTATAAATTTTTAAAATCATGTGTCATACTATGCATACCCACATAATGGTTCTCTACATGCTCTCGTTTCACTAAATCTGGGAACCTTTTCACATTATCGCCAATTAAAAAGAATGTTGCTTTCACATCATTTTTCTTTAATACATCTAATAGGTTAGCTGTATATTTTCCTGGTCCATCATCAAAAGTTAAATATGCAACTTTTCTTTCTTTACCATCAAAACGATTAGGTATTGGTTTTTTTAATTCATTTTTAGGTAGACTGCTCACTTGTTGAACACTGTTTCCCTCTTCCGCATTTACCAGCTTAGGATTTGTAATAGATTGAAACATGTAATACCCTATTGCTACTAATGTAATAGCTAACAATACACTTATAATTCTTTTTTTCTTAAGCTTAATTTTCATATTATAATCTTCTTTCTATCAAATCATTCCACTTTATGTCGTTTAGTTTTACTATCCTATTAGCTTATTAAGTTTTTTAACTTAACCAATCTCAATTTTGGACTAATCATTTTAATAATCTATATAGGTGAAAATTAGTGCCCTGCACTAACGTTCATGGCATTTCCTATAATAGTTAGAACTACTGGAAATAATACTGGTCCTAAGGTAAGGATAATGTTTAAAAGTATAATAAAACTATATAGTAAGCTGTAATTTTTACTATTACCGTTTTCGAATACTAGGATGACTAATGTTATTACAGTAATTAAATGTAGTAATAAAATTATCAGCCAATAATACATCATTATAGTAAGATTCCACTTTCCTAATAGTTGGTATGTTACCCCTATTATTATCCCTAATATAGTAACATTAAAGGAAATAAACAAAGTTCTTTTTAGTATTTTAGGAAATGTTTTGTGATCCACAGTTTTATTATATAAACCGATTAAAATGCCCAAAGATAGATATGCTAGTAATAGCCCTACCCAATTCCAGATCCAATCTTGATCCCCCATTAAATTAAACAAAAGCGAAAGGATCCCTCCTACTGCAAAAATCGAGGAGATCATAATACTATTTAAAGCTGATTTCATACTTTTTTCACTTCCTTAAAAATTTTACAATACAGCATTGAAGTCTACTCTTAAGTTTTCCTTTACTTATTAGAATCCTTTTCATTAAAAATCTTGTATGGGAATCCCATCATATAATCCGGTCATCATACCTATTAGCATATACGAAGAATGGATAGCCCAGCAAAAATTACATGTACATGATCCCATACCATAATTTTTAAACTAAACGAAGCTCCACCAAATCCTACTCCACATGGTAGATATACAAATAGAGGATGCGATCCATCAACTTTTATTTGTATATCAATTATTCAGACGAGTAGCAACTACTGCATTACCTTAAAATACATGCTTTGATTTTTCATCGTTAATAAAATAGCACATTTGATTCTTATTAACTTATGTTCCTCCTTCTTCTACTGCTTTACTATAACCAGCTGTATATTCAAAAATAGTAGCCCCTTTATTTCTAAGTAAATCTTTTTCCCACTTTTTTTTTTTTTTTTCCATATGTACATACGATATTTTAAAATTAATCATAATTTATTATAATTAAGTATATATTAACAATATATTAAGTATAAGTAAATAAAATTAACTAAAATTTAACTTTATTTACTTATTTAAAGGGGATTACATATATGAACAATATTAATGTTGGTCAAAAAATTATGGCATTTAGAAAAGGTGCCGGATTAACCAGTAAACGTTTAGCAGAGTTAGCTGATATAACACCTTCCATGTTAAGTCAAATTGAGAAAGGAATCACAAATCCATCATTACAAACACTAAAATTAATTTCTGTAGCATTAAATATTCCATTGTTTAATTTTTTCTTAGAGGATACCAGTACAGAAGAATTAGTTGTAAGAGCTAACCAAAGAAAAAAAATAACTTTTCCTGAAAGCGGCAATGTTTCGTATGAGCTATTATCTCCTAATTTAGATGGATCACTAGAATTGGCTTTAATGAATCTGTTACCTCAAACTGCTTCATCTATGGAGCCTGTGGCACATAAAGGGGAAGAAATAGCATTTATTATGGAAGGACAAGTAAAACTATATCTAAATGATGAGGTTTTACTTCTCAATACAGGTGATAGTGTTAAAATCCCACCTTATGCAAAGCATAAATGGGAAAACACTTCTTTAAACAAGGTCACTGTTATATTTGGAGTAACTCCACCATCTTTTTAATTTCAAATACTAGCGAAGAAAAGTTAGAGAAAATAATCCTCTAACTTTTCTTGTATACATAACTTTATTTTAAGAAAGTAAAAAAATTGTCTCTCAATTATATGAGATTATAATCTAATCGATTAAAAGTAGTGAAATAGATCTTTTTAATTACATACTTAATTTACTTTTTAATGTCCAGTATTTTTCTCCATTCGCTTCAAAAGAGAATTCTACCCATCCATTTGGATCTTCACGATAAATAAAGATGGTTGTTCCAGAAGTTACTGTACCAACTTTATTCTCCTCGACAGCTACATCTGGTCTACTTTTAATTTTTAAATTAAATGGATAAGGTACCTGATAGTAAGTAGCTGATGATACAACATTTGAGCTTGAACCGTCTGCATACATTTTATATGGAATTTCATTAGATAATGCGTCGACATCTAATGTTTCAGGATTCTTTGGTAATTTTTTTGCATATGTATAGTCTTCTACACGAAACGGTTTAATACGTTCCATAATACCCGCAATTTTCTTAGCCCAACCTTTATCTGATGCATATTTCACGTTCATGCCAGTTAATGTTGGCCCGTTATAATACATACCACTTTCTTCTAAATATCTTTCTCGTACATAATTAGCGTTATAAGCAATGCTATCGCCGTAGCTTGGTAAATATTTCGCATATTTAAACGGATCTCCATCATATGCACGTAGACCGAATAGATTATGTTTTTGATATGCGATTTCTGATTTTCCGTATCCAGATTCTAAAATCGCATGCGCTGCTAAATAATGAGCACTCACGCCATATTGATTTTGCGCATTGATAAAATCTTGCCCATGTCCAACTAAAGGACTATCCGAATGATATTTCGCAATAAAACTATCAATCTCTTGAGCTGTAATTTTCGAAGTCACTGTTAAATTTAAATCTTCATATGAAGTAGCAGTAATAATCTCTTTTTCATCGTTTGAATTTTGTTGTAACATATCTGTTTTTGCAGTAAGTTGAGCAGCTTCAGCACGTGTTATAAATCTATTTGGTTGCCAACCGTTCTCAGTACCATTAGAAATTTTTAAATCTATTAAAATATTGGCATATTTTTCTCCCCAATGCCCTTTTAAATCTTCAAATCTAACCTGCTCGTTATAATTTGGTGTGTTTTGTAGTTTATATGCATTTACTAGCATCGTAGCCATAGCAGCGCGAGTTACTTTTCCGGATGGATTGAAGATTCCATTACCTTCACCTTTAACAATACCAGCTCTTTCAGCAGCAGCAATATAAGGAGTAGCCCAGTGGTTTTGTGAATCTGTAAAAGATGGTTTTGCATTAGGATCAATTTGTATCCCTAAAACTTTTGTCATAATTTTTGTAGCCGAAGCTCTGTCTAATGAGTCATTTGAACCAAAAGTTCCATCTGGATAACCATTCAATACCTGTTTATCAACTAAATAATTAACAGATTTATCAGCCCATACAGGAACATCAGGGAATTTATGAGTATCTGCTAAAATATTAGAAGAATAGGATAATATAGATCCTGCAAGGATACCTGTTGCAATTAATTTGTGCTTCATTAAAATAAACACCTCTACCATTGTATTTATCAAATTGGGATTTTCTATCTTTATATTTACATGTTTGTAATAATAATAAAATCGTATTATCACACATTCAATTTGATGTAACGAGTATAGTTACTTATATACGCAAGTGTCAATGAATGTCTTTTACAAAAATGTATAACATTTACATAATTTTAAATTTACATGATCTTATAATTGACTTATGTATAAATTTTGTAAAGGACCTTTTGATAGATTACTTATTAGCTTACCTGAAGAAATCTCTTTAGTTGTTAATTTGCCAACCTTTCTTGTTTACTATGAATCAATTAAAAAAAGAAGTTTTTTGTTTAAGAGCTACTTTAAAATCTTAAGTTGATGGATGTGTGAACGTACCGCTACTAAAATTCTTGCTTTTAAATCATTATTACTGTATTATGTTTACGTAGCAATATAAGGATTATAGTATGTAAAAAGGAATCAAATCTATAAGTAAGATTTAAATCCTTTTCCAAGTCAAAAAGACTTTGCCAAAATCTAATATAATTTATACTTGTCTTTTTAATATGTATCTAGTAAAAACATATTTTTTATCAATAGAATTCTGTTTTCAATATAAATTGAAACTTTTAAATAGAAGTTTATTTAATTTCAATGATAGGAATTATTGTTCTAAACAAGGAACCATACAAAGTGATCTGAAAAACCTGATAGATATTGTATGTAGTTTGCTCATCTCCAGGTACTACAATAAAAGAGCCTTACCTCTCTAGGTAAGACTCTACTAGTTTCGTTGTATAATATTTACATGATAACTAAGAAACAGAAAGCATATAACACCAAATAACAGCACCCTATTACTCCTCCTACAGCTAATACCTGTTTAATCCAACTCTTAAATTTTTGATTACTGTAAATCGCTTGCACTCTTTCCATATTTCCTCCTATTAAGGAGAACCCTTAAAGACTCTCACCTCGCTATAGTACCATTAAAAAATGAATAATAGAGATCTAATGTATAAATATGCAATATTGCATACGAAAATGTATTGTAATAATTGTAAGCGATTACTATAATGAATTTATAAAGATTTATCATATCTTAATACGAAAAAAGAGGAGAGAATAATATGGAAATCGCAATGGCAGTTTTAAAATTTATAGGTGGAGCAATCCCATTAATTCAAGAACTTCTAAAAGCATTTATGTAAATTCACTATTCAGCAATTATTTACAAAAATTATCATACAAATGATCTGTCTATCAAAAATGAATTGATTTACAGATCATTTGCGTGATCAAGGTCCCTTTAACATGATTAAGGGGACTTTTTTTAATTTCCAAATAATTAAGGTTACGTCACATCACCATCAAGTTAGCAAAATAAAATGAAACTTTAACTTGATGGTACTGGGGTAACAGTTGTGATTTAGAGATAAGATCAGATTATACAAAGATTACCCACTGATATGTGGAAGATAAAGAGATAAAGAATACACTTGCGAAATTTAAACGATTGAATTAAAAAACTTGATATTAGTGCGGTTAACAGAATATGAAAATTACTTAAAAATCGTGATATTAGCTAAAAAACACCAAGCCCCCCTCCCCTTCAGGGCCATCTTGGTATTTTTTACGTTCACATACAAATTATTATTTATATTGTTGCATGGGTTTCCTTTTAAATTATATACGTCTACTTTACCATCGATAAGCAATGACTCATGTCTCCCATTTAATCGTACTGATTATGTTTTAAAAACCATCTTGGCTAAAATGATAAAGTAATCTAGCAACTTAACCACGTATAATACTATCACCGAAACCATATATACGATTTCTATAACCTGCTACGATATTTTTCTCTTTTATGCTTTATATGACCAAATGATGATCAGTAAGAACATCTTTAAAAGTTGTATCTGCCCGTAATATTTGTTGCTGCAAGTACTGAACCTGTTAAAATCATTACTTTCATTTTCATGCTATTTTCCCCTTCTTATCCTAATTATTTTTCATTATTAATAATAAAAACATTAATTTCTCCCAGAATGCTATAGACTTACTAAAAAACTCTTCTTGCCTATAGAAGAGTTTTTACTATGATGTGACTCATACATCAAGGGTACTGTTAATTTTATATGGAAAATAAAAAGACTCCATTTTGAAAAAAGGTTAATCAAAATGGAGTTTTTTATTATAAATCTGAATTTATATATATCCTTCTACCTAAAACATCGTATTATCATTAACTGCTTCACTTGGAATCTCTTGAATTACATCCCAGTGTTCGACAATCTTTCCATCCTTGATACGAAATATATCCACTATAGCAACTCCCTTATCTTGAGAATTAGTACGAGAATGTACATGAAGAGCAACTGTATCCCCTTCAGCTAATTCTTTTTTTCAAAAAACATTTAAATTCTACCCTAACGCTTGCAGAATTCTAGCATCCATTACTTTTCTTCTTGTTCTTAAATTTGTCATTGTCCTTAGTAAATTAATCCCAAAACTTATCATAAACTAACGCTCACTTTTCAATATAAGTAGACATGAGTATACTTATATTGAATTCCTTGAAACTTAATAAGTCCAATATTTTCTCAAAAAAATAGCAATGTAAGCTACCTCCTTTTCTACCATAGTACTAAGACACCTCTTATACGATATATTCAATAGCAAACATTTAAGCATCAAAAAATCACTTAGCGAAATTTGTACTATCTTAGCTATATTTTGTCGCATTACAGAGGGTGGGTAACCACTATATTCCGAATATTCTGTATATTAATGAAAAAAACTCATTGTTAAATTTAATGTATCTAATTCCTGTTATTATCAGAATAAGCCTTTACATAGAAAAGGGGGATATTATGACTGTTCAAGAGAAGAGTAATGAGCAATTGATGGGATTATTACATGAATGGTATGAAGAAATTCGTTTATATCATGTAAAAGAAGCAAAACAAACATACCTAAAAGTAAAAGAAAGTTTAAAAGGACTAGAAGCAGACCACTATGTATCATTCTATTATTCCCTACTGAATTTTAGATATATGGTCTTGGTAGATGCAATGAGTATTACAAAAGATTCTTTTAATCAAATAGAAAAACTCTCTACTATCAAAGATGATTTTTTATTTTTAGCTTACTATTATCATTTCTTTAAGGCAATTCATTCTACAATTTTAGCAAATTATACTGAAGCGAAAACACACTATGAAAAGGCGGAAGAACTTTTAATTGATATACCTGACGCAGTAGAAAAAGCCGAGTTTGAGTATAGATTTTCAACTTACTGTTATCAATCTTATCAACCATTTGAAGCAATTCAACATGTAGTAAAGGCAAAAAAAGTATACCAGAATCATGTAGGCTATGAAATTAATGTTGCCTTATGCGACAATGTATACGGTTTAGCTTGTATAGATCTAAGAGAGTTTGAAAGAGCTGAAGAATGTCTCAATACGGTTATTGATGTTTTTAAAAAGTATAATGAAGAACAATTATTATTAAGAGTACGTCATAATTTGGGCTGGTTATATAATATTCAAGATTTATTTCCATTGGCGATCAGACAGAGTTCTGAAATTATAAATACCCTACCGAATCATTTTAAAGCATTATTTGTCTTAGCAAGAGCATATTATAATTTAGAAGGCATTGAAACAGCAAAATCATATATCGAGCAAGGAATGAAGTATACAAATGAATCAGGAAATGAGGAATATAAGCATCGTTTCGCAGTTTTAAATGAACTAATCACAGAACTACCTAGAATTAAACTAGAAAAAGTAGTTACTGATGCTATTTCTTATTTTGAAAAAGAGGAAATGTGGGATTGTGTAAAAGAATATGCAGGGATTTTAGCAATCCAATTTTATGAGGCAGATAATCATGTTAAGGCAAGCAAATATTTCTATATTAGTAATAATGCTGATAAGAAACATTTGAGAAAAGGAGCGTTAAAATAATGAAAAAGATTAAGAAAATTGTATTAAGTATGGTAGTAGTAAGTGCATTAGCATGTAGCATAATTAGTTTAAATGTATTACAACACTCTTCGTTTAATGGTGGAGATACGCCAGCACCAACAAAACTGATTGTCTCTGGTGGAGTATCTATTGATTAACCTAATACATTTCCTTTATTAAAATCCAGAAAATTCAACTTATTACCTTTTACAAACCGTTGAATGAAAATGGATAAAATCTCGAACCTCTAATCCGAAACATATTTGTTTCGGATTATTCACATTATCTTTTTTATATCCTCCCCTTCAAGCCCAGGAACTCCGTATTTACTAGGTAATGAACTCTATTAAACAATTATTAAATCTCTTTTCATCCAAGTTAAAGTAACTGTAAAGTTCATTTCATTCCTGCCACATTCTTATAAATATATGCATTTACAACAACTATTGATTATTTTTTATTTCATTAATTCTATAATTTCTTTAATACACTTACCATTATCCATTGTTATATCTAATTTCTAATTAAAACCCTTCTTTGTAAGTTTATACCTATATATCGTGTTAAATTGTGTATGGCAAGATAAAACAAGCTGTTAAATTTAAATTATTGTTAGGTAGTTTCTACAGTATGATATTATCACACAATTAGTTATACATATAAAAAAGGTTTCCTGCCTTGTAACAGAAAACCTTTTATGTATTATTAATCTACAAACCTAAAATTTCAACAATCTGACGTGCCTTAGCATTATCTATATAATAATGCATCTCTAACCCTCTTCTTTCTGAACGGAGTACGGTTCCCCTTAATTTTGATAGATGTTGTGAAACAGTAGATTGGGGGATTCTTAATATTTCCGTTAACTGTGTAACATTACACATTTTATGGTGCATTAATTCATTTACAATTTGTAATCGAACAGGATGTGCCATTACTTTTAATACATCTACATCGTCTTCGTGGATTTCAGCTAGATTTTTTCAGATATTAATGTTATCATTTCGCATTCTCCTTTATTATTAATTTCTATTTTCCTTTTATTCTTATAATTAATACTTATAGCTGATTACCATTTGTCCTGTTGAGAAAATATATTCTCTTTTTAAAACAAAAAGGACACTAATTCATTAAAACGTTTTTACTGCTTTAATGAATTGGTGCCCTCTAATTTTTTGAACCAAATATATCTTATTTTAAAGGATATTTTCGATTCTTTTTTCTCACATCTAGTAAAAATTTTGTATTTTCTTTAAAATCCACATTAAGAATATTCTTCAAATTCTGAAAGCATAAGTTTGCGACAAACTTATGCTTTCTATCACATTCCATACCAATCAAGATAGTTAACACTATTAATGTAGTACTAACTATCTTAATTAAATATTAGTAATAGTAAGTCTAAATATTATCAATTCACTTTATATTACATATATGTAAAAATAATAACATGATAAGCTTTTTCAAATTTTTCTCCTGATAAAGATTTGAAATTAGCATTTCATTACTCTCCTTACTGTTAATATGCCTAGAAAAAGAACCCCATAGGGTTCTTTTTCTGTTCATTCCCTAAAGTCCCATATTAATAAAAAAAGAAGAGGGATATATCCTCTCTTCACCAATAAAATCGAACATCTTTACACTTAAGGAAGGGCATACATTCATCAAGAGATGAAATGAACAATAATAGTTCACCTAGTGAATTATAACATAAACCCAATTCCATTAATAGATAATATTAACATTTATGGAATAATTGTGACAGAATTGTTAAATATCTTAATATTAAAAGGCTTTATATGTATGTAAATTGAAAGTGGATAGTGTAAGGATAAAATATAAGGGGGATATATCATGTTTAACAAAAAACAAACATTCGTAACAACGGTAACAGCTTTAACACTAGGATGTGGATTTACATTCGGATTAACACCGGCCTTTGCAGATTTTAACAAGATTTCCGCCAACAATATTCCTGTTCATTCTATTCAGAACCAAGAACAAGAACCTTTTACTGGATATGTCATTTCAGTAGAGAACAATTATTTAGTAGTTGCAGCTACGTCTACAAAAGATGAAGCTCTTGCTTATCAACATGATTGGTGGAATCTAGTTTCTCAAAATAAGATTTTAAGAGTTCCTGTTTCAGATAGTGAAAACTACACATTAGGTGAGAAATTAAATGTATATGCAGCTGCATGGACTAAATCCCTACCACCAATAGCTGTTATGCCCATAATTGAAAAAGTATTTCATTAAATTATATTTAAAATTAAGAAGGGCATCATTCTAATTAGAATGATGCCCTTTATCTCACCAACTTTTTTCTCTTATTAATCAAGCTGTCTAGTGATAAATAAGAAATGGTTACAGTAAGAAAACCCCATCGCGCCTTTTACAAAATAATTTTTTATTTCTCAACATAAAATGATTAGAATTAAATTCCTAATCATAGTACCTACAGTTGTCAATTATCCTCCCTTTTTGAAAGGTCCTATCTTTAATGACAATTCCATTCAAATTTTCCTAACCTAAAATATCCTCTCTATTTCGTTTTCTTTTTAACCCCAATAGTATATATCCTCTTTTAATCTATTATATTCAAGTTACATGCCTTCATTTAGAGATGCTAAATTAACAAATATCTACTAAATGTCTATTAAAAACTCATATTACAATCGTTATCCAGAACCCAAAATACAAACAGATAAAGTACTCTTATTTCCTATTAGTGGCTATATCAGCGTAATTGTCTCTTGTCAGAAGATCCTATAATATTATGTACAACGAAATTAATTTTTCACTAATAAATTGGTGGGTGATATAAGTAAATCCACCTAACGCATCATCAGCAATCTACGTATTAACGGATTTATTCTAAGTAGATTAAAATGAGAGATTGATATCAAATTTACAAAAGGAAAAGAGAACGTTTAATTTGATTAATGTTATAAAACATATAAAGGAGGTTAAAACGTGGTACTCTCAAGACAAGATTCCTGGACGAACGATAACGATTTACTTCTCGCATCCACAGTACTCCAGAATATTCGTAACGGTGGAACACAGTTAACTGCATTCAAGGAAGTAGCAAAGCTACTAAATCGGACACCTGCAGCTTGTGGATTTCGCTGGAATTCATACGTGAGAAAACAATACCAAGAGGAAATACAACAAGCAAAACAAAATCGAGAAGTGGGAAACAATATTTCTCCCTCTCAACAAAAAAAGAAACATACTCTTTATCTATGACATTAGATGATATTATTCTCTTTCTACAAAATTATAAAAAAACATATGAATTTACAAACTTACAAAGTCAAATAAAAACTTTAGAGACAGAAAATCATTCCCTTCTACAACGTGTAACTATGTACGAAGAAGAGTATCGTATGTTACTTAATCATATTGATAAGACAAGAAGTCTAGTTGAAATTAATTAAATAAAGTAGCAAATTACTTTTATACACTTAAGTCGTCACCTAAAAAACTCACTATATATAAATTAAGTTTAAACACTAATAAATAAAGTGCACGTTTACTCTTAATAAACGTGCACTTTATTTAATCCTTAAAACATAAAATTTAATTTTCAACTCATTAACAATATTAAAATTAAGATGTTTGTTTTATAGGTATTTGTTTACTTCTATTCTCAATAAGTCTATCTAATAGTAAGTAAACAAATCCAGAAATAATACAACCCACACCTAAGATTGTAAATAACATATGTCCTAAAAGCTGATCCAGTAATACACCGCCTAGAAGAGGTCCAAATACATTACCTGTAATCCATTGCAGATTAGCCGCCCCCATATAAGTCCCCCTCAAATGTTCTGGAGCTATATTAGCGACGAATGTCATTTGGATAGGTGACATAATCATTTCCCCTACTGTATAAACTGTATAAGCTATTAATAATGAGCCTAGAATAATTAAATCATTTGCGTCTATTACTTGAAACCACTTTGGTAACCATCCTATTGCTAAAAGGCCAACGCCAAAAAGAATAGCACCATATAGCATTGATTTACCAATTGGTTTGTGAGTTAACCACTTTGAAATAGGAAATTGGAAACATACAACCAATAAGCCATTTAAAGTCATTAAATATGGAAATGGATTACTATTTCCAAAAATCATTGTATTCTCATTACTAAAATGAAGTGGTAACATACCTTCCGATTGTGAGAATCCCATAAATATAATGATTCCCGTCACTATATAGAATAGAAATATTCTATCTCTTATAACAACTCTTAACGTAAATCTTATTGACTGTTTATGTGTTTCCTCATGTATCATTATATTTTTAGGCTTTGTTTCCTTTAGAAACAATAACATTAATATTGTATAAAACAGCATGGTTCCAGAAGTAATCAAAAATATGACATCTTTTGATACAACCACAACTGCTGCACCAATTATAGGGCCTATCGCAGCTCCTATATTATGAGCCATTCTAAGTAATCCATATGCCTCAGTTCTTTTTTCAGGTTCTGTTACATCGGTAACCATTGCAGATGCCGCTGGTTCAAAGAAAGAATTACATAGCCCTAAACCAATAGATAAAATGGCATACCCTATAAAACTATCAATAAACAAAAAAACAAGCATTAGTAGCCCATTACTGGCCATAGAGAGTACCATAGTTGGTTTCCGTCCATAAGTATCCGCTATATGCCCTCCAATTAATGAACCAAAACTCGCCGCAATTGGGGATAAAGCTATAACTATACCTACCTCAAGTAGAGAATCCACTTTATCCTTCAAATATAATGCAAAAAATGGCATTAACATCATCATTGCAATACCATTTAAGGCTTCTCCGATAAAGCGGATCCAGACATTAAGATCCATCCCCTTTAATTCTTTCCATGTACTCCTCATATAGTTACCTCGCCTATGCTCAAAGTATATTTTTATCCCAACAAAAGTTTTACTATATTATTATTAAAATCTAAATTTAGTCGGCTATGCTGACCCCCCCCCCCCGAAAAAACCTATCTTTTGATAAAGTAATATAAACTTGTCCCTATAATTTCTAGTGCCTCCTGCATACGTTGAGGAGAAATATTTTCTAAAACGGTATCTTGAGGTGTATGGAATACCTTTTCAACATGATAAATTAGGGGATTCCAACTCTCTACATCCATCCAAATAAATAGTGCTGAGGAAATTCCAGCTTCGTAAAATGGTACATGATCACTAGAATCAAACTTTCCAGTTAATACAACCGATTTCCCTAATGCTTTACTAGTAGCTACTGCGGTATTTGTTACTTCATTTTGAGAGCCATCTAGTGTCATTGCATATAAGTCCTTAGCCTGTTGGTAACTTGTCGCTATCATATCTGCATTAAAAACCCCTAGAATATGTTTCTTATCTGTTGTAGATAACTGATTAACATAATGGTAAGCACCTAAGGATTCATTTTCTTCTGCTCCAAACGCTATGAATTGAATTTCTTTATTAATCTCTATATCTTTAAAATTGTATGCTAACTCTAATAAAAGTCCTACGCCAGAAGCATTGTCATTTGCTCCAGGTGCTCCGATAACACTATCATAATGAGCACTCATTATTGCTACATCCTCATTATCTGTCTTGTATTTGGGCTTTTTTTTCGCAATAACATTTAATGAACTCAAATTCATTTCGTGTTTTGCCTTTAAACTAACTATATTTTTATTATGCACTATTTTATCTTTCATTCTAATTCCCTGATTATAAGCAAGCCCAAATACAGGTATTGATTGTTTCTTTTTTAGAACTGGGTTAAAGGCTTCTCCATAGTTGCCTCTATCCCCAATCGTACTATATAACAATACAGCTTTTGCTCCCTTTTCTGCTGCATACTCAACTTGTTCATTATATTTCTCATACGTATCAGCTTGTTCCAGTAATACTATTTTCCCATGAATTGGCTCAGGTGAATTTTTAATATCGTTCTCTTTTCCTATAGAAACTACCGGCCCTACGACAGGATCTTTAGGTATAGATGCATTAGATGCTGCTCCAACTTGCCATTCTTTTTCTCCATACACACTAAAAGAGATACTCCCAATATATTGATCTGGTACAGGAAAGGCCTGATACTCAACTTCATACCCTAATTTTTTTAATGTATCTCCAATGTATGTAGCTGCTTTATGTTCTTCCTTAGTCCCACTTGGACGTGGACCAATTTTCTCAGACAGAAAACGTGTATGTTCAATAGCTCGACTAGCACGAACCTTATCTGACATGAGAGAACTTTGGTCGTTCTTAGTCATAGCATGTACTAGTATTACATCCTCAGATAAATTACTAATAAGGAAAAGCAACAAAATCCCAAAAGTTACAATAAGCTTCTTTATAAGAGTTAGTTTTTTCATTTGTCCTCCCTATGATTAAAAAAGATTAATAGTAAAACCTTCCCTCCTAACACACTTACTTAGAAGAAAAGGTTCATTAAAATAATCTCTAACTCAAGTTACATGTAAAAATAAATAAACCGATAGTGCCTTTTATATCTCCAAATAATTCATTTTTGTTTGCATACCAGTAATATTTTTATGAAACCAATTAAGAGTCTCCCATGACCTCTTTCTATTCGTATAATCAGTTTCCTGAACCTCAAATACAATTCCTATGTTTTTATCCAAAGTATTGTTCTTCACTTTTAATAAAGTTTCATGTAATAAACTTTCATCAATAGATCCATTAGCCGGATTCTCTCCCTCATAGCAACGTATCTCACTATAAGGAATCGTTAAATGCTTAAAAGAACTAAAATGAAAATGTTTAATATAATCCATTAAGCTTAAATACTTATGAAAATCCTTATATTCAATTTCTTCTTGCCTTAATAATTTAGAAATACCTAAACGTGTAAGATAGGTTATAGACCAATGACATATATCCCATGTTATTCCAACGTTAGATAACTCCAGATTAACCAAATCAGTAAAATCTTCGGGATATATAAATATAGGATCAAAATCATCGCCCAAGTTTCCAATAATGGGTAGGTTTTCAACGCCAATCCATATATCAGTCCCTTTTATTTCCTCATCTAGCATATTAAAGAACTCTATAATCCTTTTTCTATTATCTAGAAGATTATAGTTTTGAAATTCCGCGACATTCATGAATTGATTAGCATGCACTGTTATACCTGATGCATTATACTTTATAGCAAGGTTAATAAATTCATATAGTTGCTTTTTAATAAATTCATCATTGAGATAGTCTGCATTATCAGTAGGAAAATGCAGCGTTAACAAGGATGGATTAAGGGTTTGAACAAAAGACAGGACCTCAGAAAACCTTTTTGTATATGAGTTATCAAATAAAGATGTCCCATCAAAAATATTTGCTTCTAATCCATAGCCTTTTTCAACCCATTTTAAGTCAATCTGTTTACTATCTAAACCAAAGAACGGGACCTGTGGTATTAACATATTCTCTTCACCTACCATGTCCCCCTTACTAACATAAATGCCTCAGCCGCTTGGTATCCAGATTTGGCACCCCATACAAATGCGTTATGTCTCATTGCTTCTATAGAGCGTGGATGAGGAAATTCCCTTAACTCAGATTCATAATGTCTCATCGCACTTAATTTCTCCTCCAAATGATCTTCAATATTCACAAAATAATTAGGAAGAAACTTATCTTTTTCATTATAATTCCACTCTGTAGAAGATAAAGTTTCATATGCAAATACCCATTTGATATTAGTATCTGGCAGAGGGCGTGTCGCTGTCATTACTGCTCTGTAAACAACAGTATGATCAATATTTATATCTCCACCATATTGAGTATAAATAATTGTAGGATTTATTTTTTTAATGTGATTTTCAATCTCTTTCACTACATCAAGTAAGGGTAATGTATCAAGACGATTATCAGGGAAATCTAGTCTTGCAAAACTTTTTACACCAAGTGTAGTACATGCCCCCTCTGTTTCTTTATAAGATAAGTTCTTAACCTCTAAATCTAGCTCTTTATATTCTTTAGCTCTAGAAGATTTTCCCTCTGCAAGTATTACAACATGTACATCATCACCTTGTTTCACATGTTTCGCTATTGTTCCACCAACACCAATTATTTCATCATCCGGATGAGCGGCAAATACAAGTACATTCATAAAATTTTAGACTCCTTTAATTAATTTTTCTGTTTCCTTTGGTCCACAATTTAGTAAAATATCTAAAATAGATAAATGTGGTATAAATTCCCCAAATAATTGCTTGTAGGAATAATCCCTTATTCTTTGGTAGATAATTTCTATATTTTCATTCTCAAAATCATTTTCGTCTAAATAATCTTGCCCTAAACTTCCAGAATAATAAGTACTGGCATTAAATTTCTGACACAACTCTAATACAAAATCACTTTTCTTACCTGTAATCCCCTCTAAATCTGATACATAATATAGTTCCGTATCAATGTTTAATTCACGGATAATAAAATGAATAAAATTCATGTTCATATCATTTAAATTAATCCAATCTTCTGAATAAAAATTTTCTAAATAATCCTTATATACATTAAAGTAAGGTGCATTAGAATAATTAATTCTTATTGCTTTCCAATGCTTCCGTTCCCAATCTTGAGTATTGTCTATCTTTAACTTATTAAATGGAATTTCTTTATAATTCTTCATTTGTATTGGAACAGTTAACCAAGACGCTCCTTGTGAAGTTTTAATACGATTCCTATTTAAAAAACCTTTTTTTTCAAATTGTGCTATATTATGAAATACAAACACATCTGATTTATGAATTTTTTCAAAAAAACCATACCAAGGTAAATAACTTGGTTGGTGGCCACTAATAATCATAGTTTAAATCCTTTCTTTTAAACAAAAACATTTTTTCAAAGCTGCCCCCCAGTATATCTTAGGTCTAGCAATCCCTTTATTATGTGAATATCCTAAATCCGCATACTTTAATTTATTATGAATTGCTAATTCAAACGCATCATTTAGTAGTAAATATGAAGATTGTGAATTTTTCCCTTCGGTATTGTTAATGTTAATCCAATAATATAAAACCTTTTTATCCATTATAAAAATGCTGGAACTAATTAATTCTTCTTCTAAGAATGCCCCTAAGAAAAGGATTTTTTCTTGCAAATTAAGAACTAAATGATAAAAAAACTCTCTACTAAATGAATAACTCGCTCCTATACTTGTATTATGTTCTTGATATAATTGGTAAAACTCATCTAATTCCGCTACAGTTATAGGACGAACTTCAACATTCTGTTTACGTGCATACCTAACACTTGTCCTAGCTTTTCCAGAACACGATGTCCATAAATCCTCAAACCTATTTGGTAGATCTAACATATAAGTTTCTTTATAATCCCACTTTTCTTTACTATAACTTTGAAAAGGATTTATCGTTATAGGTAATAAAAGCTTTTGAATTTTATTTTCAAACTTCTTATTTATTATGGATTCATAAACTGAAAAATCTATTTTATCTTGGCCAATTATTATTGGACCTCCATAACCAATTAAACTTCCCAAAAGCCTACCATCCTGTACATACATAGGAGTTAAAACTACTGTATCTCGTGTTTCTATTAGTACTGGGAAAAATTGAACACCAGGTAATAATTCCATTAACTTTCCCCATTCGTAACTATGAAATACAGAACCATTGTATTCTTCCATACAGGCATCCCAATATTGGGCGTCAGTACATATTTCGATTTCCATATAATCACCTTTTAATTCTTATTCTCTAAATATTTCAGAATTTGACTACATATATACTTAAGGTCCTTATTCACTAAAGGATATTTAAAAGGTATTGATAATACCCTTGGCCATAAATAATCTATATTTTCTGACTCAGTTGCGTATTCGAAAAAATAGGGATCTCACTCAGGGGTAAGTAATTCCAACAAGTTTGTATACCTTTTTCCGCTAAATGTACAGAACACTCATATCTATCAGATGATTCTTTGAATATAATGGTAAAATAGTTTAAATAAACATTCTGAGCTGAAAATATAATCTTAACGCCATACTTTTCTTCAATTTCCTGCAGCATTGTATAACACAGACTAGCGTTGCATATATTTATTTCTAAAATCTTCTTTGTTTTCTGTAGGTGTTTATCAATTAACAATGAACGTACTATAGACATTCTTTTTGGATTTATAACTTCCGTTTTCTCCGGTAAAGAATCTAATTTACTATTATTATAGGAGGGCAGAATCTCTAATTTCCTCCAATAATTAGTAAATAAACTCAGTACTCTACTCTTTTTTATTTTTATAGCTAATTGTGTTTTTAAATGATTCTTATAATCTAAAATTACTTCTTCCTTCTTTTCTTCACCCATGTCACATAATTCACTTATTGTACGATTAAGAAGTAACGCTCCTCCCCCAATACTTGGGATCGGTTTAGTTCCCCCAAAACTTAAAATACCAATGTCGCCTAAACTACCAACTGGCTTTCCATTTTGATAAGAAAACATTGCTTGTGCAGCATCATCGATGATATAAATATTATTTTCTCTAGCCCAGTCAATAATTTCTAAATCGTCATGACATCCATACAAGTGCGTAAGAATAATTGCCTTTGTATTAGCATTCCAATGTTTTTTTATTTTATTAAGAGAAATTGAATGATTAGTGTTTAAATCAATTAATACAGGTTTTGCTCCCACCGTTAATATTGCTTCTATTACATTAGGACAATTAAAGTTTGATAGAATTACTTCATCTCCCTTTGCCACTTTTAAGTACTTTAAACCAACTACTAATGCAGATGTACCGCTATTAGTTAATACAATTTCTGCATCCGGATAAAGAGCTTGAAGACTTTTTTTAAGTTTAGAATCATTAGGTCTATATACACTTTTCAAAAAAAATACATGATCAGATATACTCCAAGGAGAAGAATATATGGAATACTTAATTTTCTTTGGATTCTTAGGATATAGATACTGTGTTTCCATACTTCTCCCCTATTATTATCTCTAGTCCTTTATCTAATGAAATAATTGGTTGATAGTTTAAAAATAATTTAGCTTTCTCTATTGAAGGGATTCTTCTAAAGATTTCAATGCTAGAATTTCGGACTCCCTCTTCACCTAAATCAAGAAATTTAATTTTACTTTTATTGCCCATTAATTCATTAATTTTTATCGCTAGTTCTTCCATAGATATAGGTTTGTTATTGCCAATATTAAAATCTGCAAAGTTTTCTCCTTCATATTCAAAGGCTAGTATAGTTCCGTTAACAATATCACTTATATAACTAAAACATCTAATTTGCTGTCCATCTCCATAAATAGTAATATCTTCACCACTATGAGCTTGTTTTAAAAACTTAGAAATTACAAAGTTATCATTTTGTTGTGAACCGTATACATTAAAATAACGAACCACTCTAATTTTCAAACTATTACTAGCGTATTCTTTCAAATAATCTTCGGACATTAATTTAGCTTTTCCATAAGCTGATTTTGGAATTTTAATATCATTTTCTTTAAACGGAACACTCACTCCATCCCCATATACCTCCGAACTGGAAGAAAACAATAATTTTTCTATGCCATTTTCGTTACAAACCTGTACAATATTTTTCGTGCCTTCAAAGTTCACCCTCACTACATCTTCTTCATTTAAACGGCAATTATCAACACCCACTAATGCAGCTAAATGGATTACCCCATCGACATCAATAAGATTTTCTCTTAATGTTGCAATATCTAAAATATCAATTTCTTTAAAAGGAACATCAATACTTGGTTTAAATTTATCAAATATAACTACTTCATACCCCCTTGCTAGTAACTCCTTTGTAACATGCTTACCAATAAATCCGCTGCCACCAATAACCCCAATTTTCATAAATATTTACCTCCCTATTTTTAATTGATATAGACTTTTTAAAGACGTTATAATATGTTCAACCTCATTGTCTGTAAGAGCACTATACAGTGGTAATGAAATAATTTGATTAAATATCTCTTCCGTTTTAGGTAAATATACGTTAAATCTCTCTTCATAATACGGATGCATGTGAACAGGAATAAAGTGAACACTTAGCCCAATGTTTCTCTTTTTCATTTCTTGAATTACCTGATCTCTACTAACAGGAGAATTAGAATTAATTTTTATAACAAATAAATGCCATGCGTGTTTTACACTTGGATTGTTAGTATAATTAGGTAACGTTATATACTCTTGAACCTCTTTTAATTCCTCTTGGTACCTTTCAGCTATTCTCTTGCGTTTTTCAATCATTTCATCAGCTCTTTTTAACTGACTAATACCCAAACTAGCTTGTAGATCCATCATGTTATATTTAAACCCAGGTAATAGAACATCATAACGCCAGCTTCCTTCTTCACCATAACGATTCCATGCATTTTTGGTGATACCATGCCAACCATATAATCTAGCTTTTTCAGCAATCGATTCATTTTTAGTGACTAACGCTCCACCTTCACCTGTTGTTATATTTTTTGTGGCATAAAAACTGAAACAAATAACATCTCCATGTGTACCAATTAAAGTATTATCATATTTTGTTCCTAATGCATGCGCTGCATCCTCTATCAAAAACAGTCCGTATTCTTTACATAATTTTTGAAGTTCTTTTAATTTAGCCGGATATCCAGCAAAGTGAACTGCAATAATTGCTTTCGTTTTTTTAGTGATTTTTCTTTTAACATCTTGAAGATCAAGACATAAATTCTCTTCATCTATATCTACAAATACAGGTTTTGCACCTACATGCATAATAACGTTTACACTTGAACAAAAAGTAAAACTTGGAACTATTACTTCGTCTTCTAATCCAACTCCCAGAGACAGTAATGCTAAATGTAATGCGGCAGTCCCTGAATTACAACTTACTACATGTTCAGTATTCAGATATTCTTTTAAATTCTCTTCAAACTCTATCACTTTTGGCCCCTTTGAAAGCCATCCAGATTTAAGGGCAGAAACTACCCTATCTATATCTTCATCATTGATTTCCGGTCGATAAAAAGGAATAAACTCTACCATGTAATCACCTACAAACTTATAATATTTTTTTTATATACTGATTCATCTTTAAATATGTTTCTTGTGTCTAAAATTAAACAATTTACCTCGTTAAGCAATTTAAAATTAATGCAATCATGATCCGTATGAACAATAATTAAAGTGTATTTGTCTAATTGACTTAGGTTTAAATCTATAGATTTTTTCAATGTGTTATCGCCCACAATGAGTTCCTCTATAAACGGATCGTAATAATCCACGTTATAGTCTTCTATCATTAAATCATTCATAATATCCAAAGCTGGCGATTCCCTAGCATCATTAACATTCTTTTTATATGCAACACCAACCATAAGAATATCCTTACCATCTTTATCATCTAGTAACTGTAGTGCTCTATTAAGAACGTACTTAGGCATGTTTTCATTAATTTCTCTTGCCACATCAATCATTTTTGTTGCTAAATCCTTATTATTTGCAATCCACTTAAAATAAATAGGATCAATCGGAATACAGTGTCCTCCTACGCCAGGGCCAGGATAGAATTTTTGAAATCCAAATGGCTTAGTTCCTGAGGCATCAATTACTTCCCAAATATTTATGTTTAACTCATTACAAATTTGTGTCATTTCATTAATAAAAGCGATATTTATAAAACGATACGTATTTTCTAATAACTTAGCTGTCTCTGCTACTTCTGGACTGCTTACCTTATGAATATCCTTAATTAAGTTACTATAGAAAGCTGCTGCACAATCGGTACAATTAGATGTAACTCCACCTACGATTTTTATAATATCTTGAATTGAAAACGATTGATTTGCAGGATCGATTCGCTCTGGAGAGTATGCTACAAATATATCTACACCAATTTTAAAATTAGTTTTCTGTTCTAATTTGTATAAAACTTCTTCTCTTGTAGTACCTGGATAAGTAGTACTTTCTAAGATAATTAATGTACCTTTTTTAATATATTTAACTATTTCATCAACTGCTGAATGAATATATGTTAAATCTGGTTGTTTACTAGTTCTTTCTAATGGTGTAGGAACACATATAACTACAACATCACATTCGTTTATATAATCCATTTCTGTACTAACAAAAAATCTATTTGTATGTAAAGCATCTTGGATTTCAGTATCTTGAATATCACTGATATAGCTTATTCCACGTTCTAGTTTTCTTATTTTTACTGAGTTTTTATCAAAACCTCTTACCGCATAACCTACTTCTAAACATTTAAGAGCCGATGGTAGTCCAACATAACCTAGGCCTACATATCCAATACACGCATTTTTATTTGCAATTTTTTCAACTAATAAACTTTTAGTTTCATTATTTAATACTGTGACCATTACTTATCACTTCCCCAAAAGATTTGATATTAAAATGCTTACTAGCAAATAATAACTGTGCGTTCTAAAATCCCATGGATGCATATAAAATACTGAATTAGCAACAAACTACATTTTTGGCACTATCAATCCTCCTAATTTAATAAACATCTAAATTTGTAGAAATTCATGCGAAATATCAAGATGTAATTTATATCTATAATATTCACACGTTATTTTTTGGGATTCAATTGATATTTTTCTATTTTTTTACTTTCTCAATATATAATAATATTTATAATTCAGAAAATTCTTTTTAAAAAAACCAAATATTTTTATATCATTAAAACAATATAATAGTTGTTATATCTACATTTAGTACGATTTTCATCCTTGAATAAAGAAAAAATTATGCTTATAATTATCCAATAAATCCCATTTTTTAGTGATTTAAATGAACATTTAACCATAACTAAAATGGATGAGTTTCATATTTTTTACTTTTCATTAAAATTAATGGAAAAAAATCTATCTGAATTATAAAAAACAATTTGAAATATATTCAAATTGTTGACATAACAGATGAATTTATTAACACTTGTTGATTTTGTAATAATTCTCAAATACATAAACTCCTTAATGCTACCCAAAAATCATAATGACGCTTTACATCAAAAAAATTGCAACCCTCTACATTTAATGGGGGTTGCGATTTTTATGTACAAATAATTTTTATAAATTTTGCGTTAACCTAATCATATCCATACATTGAATACCATTTTCATATATTTCTTCATTATAATTTCGTAAGAAAAAGTCCTTATCCACACTGGTTATTCTAAAACCACATTTTTGATAAAGGCCTAGTTGCATTAAACTAGAATTTCCTGTGCCTATTTCTATAGTTTTATATTCTTCTTTTTTAGCATAGTCTATAGCAAACCTAAGTAAATATTTCCCATATCCTTTTCCTTGCTCTTTTTCGGAAACTGCTATATTTATAATCTCAATCGTTTCTGTTCGGGTAGGAATTAAAATCATAATACCTACAGTAACAGCACCTTTTTTTAAAACAAAACAATCTCCCTTTTTAAGATATCCATTAACTACTTCTGTTGAGGGATCAGCTAGTAACAATAACTCCATTTCTTCCATGTTAATACTTGTACTTTTTTCTATACTAATTCCATCCACATTATTTAATTCCATTTCTAACATCCTCCCAATCAATATTTTCAATTAATATCTTAAATGAATTCCTTCTTATAAGACAATATCAAAAACAATATTAATGTTTTTTAATAGACAGGGTGCTGGGAAATCTTTTTGAATTTTATAGAATGAATATAATGAAATATAATAAAGACTATAAATTTTCCACTTTAAATTCACTTAATCCGTATAATAGGTATGTTATTTTATTTCTGTTTTTTCATTTCTTCTTGCCATGTAGCACCAACACCACCTGATGGTGTATTCCACCGGTCTTCTTGTCGTTTAATACGCTCCATGTCTGCATCGCTCGGCTTAAATCCTTCTACTTCCTTATGTTGCTGTTCCTTATTATGATATTGTTCAACTTCTTTATTATTAGGTTTACAATTGGTAGTAGCTTCTTCGGGCTTATTATCTGCCTTTATACCTGCTGTACTAGATGCGGGCTTATCATTCGTTTCAATATTCTTGCCTTCGTTTATTTGAGGCTTGTAATTATTTGGATTATTCTCATTAGATTGCACGCCTACGTTTTTCTCTTCAGCCCAAAGATTATTTTTTTCACCCCATCCAACAGGAATAACTGAATACATTTTGTTATCTTGACCAACATAATCCGCACCAAGTAACTAATCATTTCATATTTATTTTTTCATTTACTTTTGTTGGAAACTCGTCTATCTTCACATCTTCCCAAGCTATTGCACTTTTTTTCAGTGTAATATACATGTAGAAATACTTCTTTACGAAGATTCAAGTTGTACCGCATGTATCATCTCACTATTTACAAAATAAAGTTAGGCTCAAAATTCTTACACTTGAACAACTGTTTTGTTTTCATACCGTTTATAAGCCTTTGTAGAGGAATAGTATTAGTATGTCCAAGTTTGATAACTTTTTTGCACCAAAACCTACAACTGATCTCATCACTACCATATCTTTATCAGTAATTATCTTCATTGTGGGTTCTTAAATTATACTATTTTCATAACATATGCAGAAGAAATATAACCTACTTGTTTTTAATCTGCCGTTTTAAATAGTGCGTTCTAAAAAACTACTCTTCTTCTAAAATAGCGTAATAATATTCATCCCACCATTCATTCCCATGTGGTATACACTTCCTAAAATAGCCTTCTCTTCTCATTCCAATCTTCTCCATCACTCGATATGATGGAATATTTTGTGGCTGACATGTAGCTATAATCCTATGTAATTTCATTTCCTTAAAGCCATATTTCAATGTAGCTTGTGCTGCTTCAGAAGCATATCCTTTATTGAAGTATTTTGGATTGAACACCCAACCAATCTCATATGTATGCTCACCAAAATATTTATGAAAAACTATATGACCAATCAGAATATCTTTATTAATTAATAATACAGGAAAGTTCTTAGCGTTTTCACCAATGTTTTCATTCACAAAGTTCCTTGTATTTTCTTCAGTAAAAACCCCTTCAGGTATGTATTTCATAACATTGATATCTGATGTATACTCATGAACAGCTTGCCAATCTTTGAACTCAAATTTTCGTATTAATAATCTTTCTGTTTTTATAAACATTTACTTTTCCCCCTCAAAAAATTGCAACTATATTTAAAATCCACTTTTAACCCTTAAAACAAAAAGAACTTGCAGGAATCTCTACAAGTTTTTTTATTTTAAGGTGAAAATACGGGCCAAACAAACAAACTATCTTACAGCTTGACTTTAGAAACTTTAGGGGTAATGCTTTGACAAATATACTATATAACAAATATTGACATCCACGGAATTTATTTTTGAAAATTGTGTGAATTAAGAAAGAAAGTAGTTTTTTTCTTAGATATTATTGTTAATAACTGATGGTATCATTATATTTCATTCTGCAACTTATTTAGAAGAGATATGTACATTTCGAAGAAGTTCTTCAATAAGTTTTGTTTTTTCATTTACCTTTGTGGCATATGTGAAATCACCATAACAATATGGATACCTAAAATTATTTTTATTTCCACCACAAGTATACATCGCTGGATTTTGATCAACCTTCATCTTAGAAAACGTTTTGGCTGAATCCTCCGAGTGTTGTTTAACTTCTTGACTAGCAATAAAATCAATATACCCTGGCCCCATATTATAGCTTTGAATAATTGTATCCATGCTAACATCCTTGTCCGTTCCATATTTGTACATTTTAGCAAAGTGTTTTACCCCTTGTTTAATGCTCAAGCTTGTCTCTTGAATTTCATTTGGTTTTAATCCAAGTGATTCGGATGACTGCATAGGGTCGTTTCCCTCACCTCTACTCTCTTGGTACATAATTCCTAATAAAACTGCAGTTTTCTCTCCTAAATTATATTTTTCTAATTCTTTTTTTAAGGTAGACTCATATTGCAATACACGTTTTTCGGTGGCTAGTGCTTTATTTTGTTGAATATTGGTTTTATGATTAAAATAAAGCATTCCAAGTATTATTCCTAAGCCTAAAATACTAATAAGGAACACTTTTATAATTTGTTTTTTACTTGTATCCTTCATATATTCCTCCTCGTATAAAAAATTCAATTTTTCAAAGGTAATTGGTTATTTACAAACTATGTAATGAACATCTATCTCCCGCCCTTTTTAGACTCAAACATCAATACTTTAAGGTTTCAAGTTTAATATAAAAATTTAAAGATAAGGTAAAGATAAGATAAAGATAAGATAAAGGGCATTTTTTATACGTACTTTAAAAGATATTGGTACAAAGGGATATGTGGGGAAATTTGTTGATACAAAAGGAATTAGTAATAATGGAAAGGTTAACGTACAAATTATTAATTATGGAAATATCATTCCAGAAGATCTACCCTATCTTTTCAATATACTTCATATAAAAAATTACAACATAACATATAATAAAAAACGGCAAACCCTCGACGTAGGAGAATCCACCATCACAAATAAATGATTATTTCACACCTAGTTTTTCTTTTACTTTCTTAGGAAGCTCGTCTTCCTGCACTTCCTCCCAAGCTGTTACACCTTTTTTATCTAAATGATATACACGTAGGAATAGACCTACGCTACCTTCTTTCTTCACCTTCCCATAGAATTTGTTAACATTATCATCTTTCTCCTAACTAACATCTGTTACTTTTACTAATTTCATATGAGAAATCCCCTCCAAATGTACACACTAAGAATGAGATTTGATAGAAGATGCTTGTCTACATTTTGACTTTTCCAAAATACGAATAATATACCATTCGTTAATGGTCTGATTCGACTTTTCCTATTGAAACTGGAATATTTGGTCAAATATATTAAACACGCAAATAACTTGATATCGTATCTCATGATTTTTAAGAATAATTCTGTTTTTCATTGTAGTAGTAAGGTTGTTTATCTCATATTGAATTACCTTTCATTTTTCTTACAAGCTCGCAATGTTTTTGAAAATACAGTTTATAAAGCCGAGAATTATGATTTTTTCAGAGATAGCATTGAGGGGTTTTTCATATGCACTGTACTATACTCCCGTACAGGTTTCATTTACAATTCATTGTATTTTCTTTACCGTTCACCAAGTTAAAATGGAACAAATTTATTACTTAGAGGGTCTATTATGTGTATTCCTAAAAATATGAAAGGACTTATTATTCCCAAAAGTAAAGTGATGTAAAAAAAGTGTGTATTGAAATACTTCATTTAAATGTTACGAGTTTAATACTTTCACAGGTAAACTATTACAAGTGTAAGCAAAAAAGAAACACCCTAAACAGTAACCGTTCATTCATATAAACGCTTTGGTTCTGCTTATCCTGTTAAAATTCAACTTCAGAAGTATTGGTATCCAACACCCACTTTAATTAACATCGGTATTTAAAATACCAAAACAAAATCCATATATTGTTGAAAGAGGTTGAAAATTCATGTACGTTTTAAACAAGTTCTTTACCTACAAAAAGATTGTACCTGTCGTATTACTTTCATGTGTAACACTAATAGGGTGTTCTAATAGTAATACTCCATCTGAATCACCTAAGCAAACAAAACAAATAAAGCAAATTAAACAAGAAAATACAGGTCATGATTCTTTTGCTAAGCTTGAAAAAGAATATAATGCTAAGCTTGGTATCTATGCTCTGGATACAGGTACAAATCAAACTGTTGCTTATCATCCAAATGATCGTTTTGCATTTGCCTCTACATCTAAATCATTAGCAGCGGGAGCTCTTTTACGTCAGAACTCAATAGAAGCTCTTGATGAAAGGATTACGTATACGCGTGAAGACCTTTCTAATTATAATCCAATTACAGAAAAGCATGTG
Source organism: Bacillus sp. CH_48 (assembly GCF_038008465.1). NCBI lineage: Bacteria > Bacillati > Bacillota > Bacilli > Caryophanales > Bacillaceae > Bacillus > Bacillus sp. CH_48. The sequence continues at coordinate 4,515,171 of NZ_JBBOZF010000001.1, forward strand.
GATACAGGAATGACGTTAAAAGAACTTGCAGATGCTTCTGTTCGATATAGTGACAGTACGGCACATAATTTAATTCTTAAAAAATTAGGTGGTCCATCCGCATTTGAAAAAATCTTGAGAGAAACAGGAGATACGGTTACTAAATCTGAACGATTTGAACCTGAATTAAATGAAGTACATCCTGGAGAAACGCGCGATACCAGTACACCAGAAGCGATCGCTAAGACACTTCAATCATTTACATTAGGATCTGCACTTCCAACAGAGAAACGTGAATTATTAGTAGATTGGATGAAGAGAAATACGACTGGTGATAAGTTGATTCGTGCGGGCGTACCAAAAGGATGGGAAGTAGCTGATAAAACAGGCGCAGGATCTTATGGAACAAGGAATGATATTGCGATTATTTGGCCACCAAACAAAAAGCCAATTGTTCTTGCCATCCTTTCTAATCATGATAAAGAAGATGCAGAATATAATGATAAGCTTATTGCTGACGCGACTAAAGTCGTATTAGATACTTTAAAAGTTACGAATAAAAACTAATAAATTAATAGCTTTCCGTGTTAGGGAGTATATTCTCTGATAAGAGTAACCATACATGAACGTCAAATGATGTTAGAAAACGAAAAAACACGCAGTTCCATTTGGAATTGCGTGTTTTTATTTTGCTAATTTATTGGGGATAACCGCTTGTGTCATCCAGTGCTGATTGGATTGCACATGGTCTTTTCGAACAAATTTCCCTACGGATTTTGAAAAATCATTATAGTGAAACGCATCCGTTAATCTAAGTACATACCCTTCCTGAATCCCTCCAAAGAGTGAAGTACCGTTGTAGCACGAACGAATTACCTTTTCATTATAGGGGCCACGATATAACACTGGAACGTGTGCAAGGCCTAACTTTTTACACCATGCAACTGTTGCATCCCACGATAAACATTCATTTTTCTCATTCCATATTGAAAAGACATAAAAATAGGAAGTCAGTGCTGTGTAGTGAATGCTATGACAAGCATATACATTTTCACCACATATACGCCATCCTTCTGGAATTCTATACCCCATACTTCCTTGTAACGTTTTTACCCATGTTCTCGATGGGTGATGACCACTTGATAACGACCTTGCATGAATAGCATCTTTATAAAGGGATGTATTTTCACCATCTAACTTTTCTAGTACGATTACTTCTTGAGTTTCAAATCCGTCCATATTTTGTAGAACACGGTCATCACTTGTTACCCCTATCGACCAAGGAACGTGCAATGTTCGTGGATATTTACAAGCATTTTTTCCCTTCTTTACTTCGCAAATGCATCTGCATCTCGGAAAAAATATAATTTCGTAAGCATCTCATCACCGCAGTAATGATAGATTTCACGTGCTGCCTCTTCCCCGCCATGTAACATCTTCATATGAAACTCTGTAATCATTAATACTTTCTCAATAAACTCCTATTCGAAACCAAGTTCCATTAAAAAGTGGCAAGCGATGTGAGTACTGACATATTCGTGACCATAATACGAATGGTACCCTTTGAGCTTTTTAAATACACGGCAAAACGGTTTACCTGTATCATGGAATGCTGCAGCACTTTGCAGAAGAAATAAATCTTCCCCTACATAATTCTCTGTTAAATGAGCGTATACCATATATGTGTGCTGACATAATGGTAAGGAATGATAGGGGTTTCCTTGATTATATTGAAACATATCAGAAAAGAACGGGATGTTCTTCATGACAAATTGAACACCACACCCATGCGTCTCCTCCTGTTTCACCATTACAGTTTACTCTAAGTCCCGCTTTACTTGTTCGTTTATGGTTTCTTGTAGTTCGAATAAGACGATGCACAATCCGCTCTGATTTTATGTAATCTATTAGCTTGAATCGTTACTTAAATATAAAGGGTTTCTCGGAAACCTATCTTTTTTTCCTAAGGCAGTGTAAATCGTAACCTCTGAATAACTCATGAATATCTTTATACCAATTGTGATATCTACAATTTTCTCCCCAAGCAGCAATCAACATATTTTCCATTAAAGTTTTTTATTTCCAATATTTCATCTAACTTCGTACGATTAATTACTTCCTGTAGTAGTCTTTCTACTGTATCTATTTTTATCTCATTTGGTTTTCTCAATATTTTTCACTTCTATTTTTTGATTGTTATGACTGGCACCTGCTCGGTGTCGGAAAATTCACTGTAACCATAATAAAGTAGAAAAAACAATAAAATAATTGTCCAAATAAATATAAAAACTTTATAACTATACTTCATATGAAAAACCTCATTTTCCCTATATAAGTGAATGTACATACACCTTATAAATCCAATTACATAAATTATTGGATATTTTAGCAGTAGAGAATCATTAAGTATTAGAAATTGTTATTCATAAACATATCCAAGAAATCTTCTAAAAAATATCATCTAGGCATTTTAACATTTTATCAAAATGCACAGATAATATTTTTACGTTTAGCTAAGTAATGCTTTTTATGTAATAAATCCTTATCTCTATTTCACCTTAATGTTTATATGTACAAGAGTCTGTGTAGCAACTAGACTGTACTTTAAATATGTACTAAATTGTGTGTGGGAAAGGAAGCACATTTTATTTAAAGTTTTTACTTTAAACCCCTTAATTAGTTGGTAGTCTTCTTCATTCAGACAGAAAGGAAATTTAAAGTGTGCACTTATTTTCAACTCAGACTCTTTACTACACACACTCCTATACACATAAAACATCTATAAATTTCGTAACATTACAGAAACAACAAGAAACATTACCGAAACAATAATAACATTAAGTAATAGTTTTGTAACACAAATGTAACACAATGCATTTAATCGTACAATACTTTTTTAGCTAATTATCAACAAAGTTCTGTTAATATCGTTCAAATTTAATAATGTTCCCATAAAGTATTACATATTGCTTGTGAAATGATTTTTCAAAATATAACGAATCATACCATGATGGAGGAATATTAATTCAATTTAAAAATAAATGGATTGATATCTTTCTAGCTTTTGTATCCCAATCATGTTGTAGAGCGGATTATGGTTATCCAATTAATGTAGGTGACCATGCACAAGCTAAGCCTTCTAAATAATTACTGTACCTAAAAAAAACAAGTAATTATACTTGTTTTTTTAGTTTACTTTCCAATATCGAAACAGTTTTATGTGCTTTCTTTTCCTGTCTACATTGGATGCATATCTTACTAAAGATAGCTTCTATTTTTTTTATGATTCTAGTGAAGTAATTAATTGCTGACGTTCTTTATCTCTATAAATTTTCATTTCATGTTTAAACTCGTAATTTCCTACTTCAAATCTAGCCCATTCCTTACTTGTCCAATATACTACATTTACATTTTCTCTTAAGATTGCAGAACACACATCCACTAATTCATCTTCGTAAAATGGAGCCTCTTTTGCTAATTCAAAAGCAAGCACTTTTGGATCCTTAGTTTTAATTTGAAGTTCCCTAGAGGTTTGCCCTAAATACTGCCATGGTGATGGTATTGATTGAACTTGGGCATTTCCCCTATCTTGAAACTGTGATGGAGAATCATTTGTTGAAGCAAATGTAGGTTTACTTACTCCTATTGCTGTTCCTAAAAAAATAGAACCAATAATAAGTTTTTTAATCATTTTTTCAGCTCCTTTAATAATTTTGGATATGCTTCATTTTTATACCACGTTCATGGTCATGTAAATGAAGAAAATTTGACATAATTATGCATTTTTCTCGAAAAATGCATATTAATTACGCACCTTAAATTTACCCAAAACAAAATTATTGGTTTAACGAAACTTTTTTGTCATAAGTATACACTTTTTGTATAAAAATTAGTTTTTAAAATATTTGCATACTTATTGATAAAGCTTCCTGCTATCCGTTATTCGAAGCCAGTTTATCTCCACCTACTCACTTCGCATTCCTTGAAGAAGGAATCCTCTTGACTAAAATGATAAAAAAAGTTGGGGATTCCCCCAACTTTTTAATACGTCTATTGTCTGATTAAACCTGTAGATGTAACCCGATATGTTCTTTTCTTTCCTATATATTCCTGTTTTCCATTCTCAAGGTTAGTTAAAGTCGCTCGTGTTTTTTCCTTCGCCACTTCCCCTTCTATATGAGTAAATTCTATATAATCTCCCTCTTTTACAGGTACTGTTTGGGTTTCAGCATTTTGTTGTCTATTTCCCATAATTTCCTTATTGTACAAAACGCTACCAAATGAATTCTGGACTTTAATACTTGCATATGTGCTATTGAAATAAGAATGCGGCACACCAGCTTCTAATTTGATTTTCAGCTCTTCTGCTGTTTTATTATAATCTACTTTTGCAATTTCTCGATCACTATATCCTTTTAGGGACCATGCAAATTGTTTTCCATCTAGAATTGTTGTCTCTGGCATTTTTTCTACTTTCTTTAATCCCTCTTTTGTAACCTCATACCTTGCTGACTTTCCAATAGTCTCATTTTTATTATTTTCAAGATTCGTTAATGTTGCGCGTGTTTTTTCCTTTGCTGCTTCCCCTTCTATATGAGTGAATTCTAAATAATCTCCTACTTTTACAGGTACTGTTTGGGTTTCAGCATTTTGTTGTCTATTTCCCATAATTTCCTTATTGTACAAAACGCTACCAGATGAGTTCTGGACTTTAATACTTGCATATGTGCTATTGAAATAAGAATGCGGCACACCAGCTTCTAATTTGATTTTCAGCTCTTCTGCTGTTTTATTATAATCTACTTTTGCAATTTCTCGATCACTATATCCTTTTAGGGACCATGCAAATTGGTTCCCTACTAAAATATCAGAATTTCCATTTGTAATTTCTACTTTTTTCTCTACAGTTCGATCAAATATGTCTGTTAATGTAATTTTAGCAAAAGCCGTTTGAGGCAATTGCATAGTTTGACTTACCTCAGTTTTGTAAGACTTAATATTATCGATTACTTTCAAAGGTTGTCCCATTAACTTTTCATTGTCATAGATTTCAATTTTCCCTTTAAACTGTGGAGTACTTTGTTCTTTCAATTTCCATGAAACATTTAATTTTCCATCTTCAAAGCGAGTATTTTGAATATCAAAATCTAAATTTCCCATTTCTGGTTGACTAGGCTGATTTATATTAAAGGTTTTTCCAGTACCAATAGTTGATTGAGTATTTCCTCCTGCCCTAACCCATAGATATTCTGAAGTTGCTCCTCCATCGTATTGATAGGACGTATCATGTTGCCCAGAGATACGCTGATTATTCCAAGAATTCCATTGTTTATCTGAAACTTTTCTGCTGTATCCATTTTTAAGACGTGCTTCTCTTACATCTTGTCCATTACCAGCCCAGTCCTCTTGAAACATCGATAAACCATAGTTAAATGCCACATTTGCAACTGGATGATCCATAATAGCAACTAACTTCCATTGATTTAATTTATTATCTTTTATCCACTGGCCAAACTTTGTATGGCCATCTTCTTGCCAAGAACGTAGAGTCATTCGATACCATTCACTATCTTTCCAATTATAAGTTGTTTGTACCTTTAGACCTGTTCCTTCTCCACCAAATCTACTGGCTTCTGAAGTCGGCGATAAATATTCAGCTTTTATTGCTTGGTTTGATGCTATTGGATCCCAAAGCGCAAAGTGAAGGGTACGTTTACCGAATTGATCAAAACCACTTTGTTGTTGGAAGCCCGCATAACCACCACCTTCTCCTCCCTGATTCCAGTTATGCACAGCCCAATATGTATAAGGTGCTGTTTGGACTGGTGACCAGTCTATGCTAATAATATCTGAAGCAGCAGTATTCTGTGGTGTTACATAAACTGATGGGGCATGAGATCGGGTTGCTGCCTCTGTACTAGAAATTGGTGCTCCATACATTGACAACATGGTACAAGCCGTTGAAACCATAACAATTTCTTTTATTTTTCCCCTTGTTTTTACTTTAAACATAACTTCCTATCTCCTTTTAAATTATTTTAGTTACATTAAATAATAACCCTATATATCCCTTTAAACAAATTACGTAATAAAGTAACATTAGCTTTAAAATCTAGATATATTTAATGTTTTTTTCACTGCTATTACTAATCAAATTATAGTATTTTGTATTAAAATCGTATGATTTAGGACTAAATATAAAGTGAAAATTTTATAAAATTTCATAAATATGTAGTTTTAGATATTTATGATGAAAGACCCACTAAATAACTTAATTGATTTTATGAAAGATTTCCTTACTTTATTGATTACACTATTAAACCTAGAATTGTTTACCAGAAAAATGTTATGTAAACTTTTAATTTGTCGATTAGAAAAAATAGTTTATCTATTTGCTGATATCTTATCATTAGTTAGAAAGAGCCTACTTAAAAACGTAGACTCCTTTAGGTATCCAAACGTTACATATATAACAAACATAAAAAAATAACATCGAATTCTTCTGTTAGTTTATTTAATATTTAATGACGTAGATAATGTATTCCAAGGTGCATTTGTAGATGTATTTTGATATTTAAATTGCCCATTTTGCTGTCCTGAAGCATCCCATTTATATTCCCATCCATCCACTGTTCTATCCCCATTTATATCAATCATCTTAGAATCTACTTTTTTTAGTTTTTGACCACTCATTTGAGCAATTGGATTTCTACCATATCCCATTTCATTTGTATAAATGTATAAATAGCTCCCTCCGTGATCTTTAGCTGTACTTAAATTATTAGGACCAATAAATTCAACCCCGCCTAATTGAGATTCAACTTTTACCACATTTAATGATGTTAATGGTGGTGCAGGTGCTGCGGATACATCAGTCGCTAAGCCAACTGTTGCTCCCACTAATAATGATGAAACTCCTATAATCATTCTTTTTAGCATACTCTCATCCCCTTTCGATTTAATACAAATTGATTCTATCATAATAATTTCATACATTTCCTTCCCTTTAAAAGAGTTAACAAAAAGTACCTATTTACATATGAAATTGTGCATATTCATTGCTTTTTACCATTTATACTTATCATAAATCATACTAAAGCATAATTAGTTCTCTCCCCTGATTGACTTACTACATTTGGCCCCATCTCAAGGTGACTATTCTAAGAACTAAAAAATGGTACATAGTTCACTGGTTTAACAAACAAATAATAGAATTGCAAAGTCAACTTAATTTAAGTTGGCTTTTCCTCTAATATTATAAGCAAGATCCACCACTTGCATCAATTAACTCACCAGTTATCCAACGACTGTCTGATGATGAAAGAAAACCTACAATATCAGCTATATCATTAGGTTCCCCCCACCTATTAAAGGTCGATAAACCTGCAGCATATTTTTGTCCATCTTGGTTGCCCAATGTCTCAGCATTCATTTCTGTGTTAATTATGCCTGGGAGAATTGCATTTACTGTAATACCACGAACACCAAGTTGTTGAGCTAAAGTATGAGTGAGTGTATTTATTGCCCCCTTAGATATACTGTAGGCAAAAACACTTGGGGAGGCTACCCTTGTGACAAAAGACGAAATATTTATAATCCTTCCCCCATCTTTTAAACGTGGCAAAGCCTTCTGAATAATGAAAAATGGAGCTTTCACATTAATATTCATAACCTCATCAAAAGACTCCTCTGTAGATTCCTCTAATGTTAAAACCTGCTCAATTCCAGCGTTGTTTACAAGGATATCAAATGTAGTATTACCTATATATTTTTGAAGAGATTGATCCATCATTGAATACAAGTTATTAATGCCATTAAAAGTACTTAAGTCTGCACGAATCGCAAATGCGGAACCGCCATCTTGTTTAATTTTATCCACTACACTTTCTGCTTCTTCTTTTCTTTTACTATAGTGAACAACGACTAACGCACCAGCATGTGCCAAATGTAATGCAATACTTCGGCCTATTCCTCTACTAGCCCCTGTTACTAATGCAATTTTCCCCTTCAATTTATTCATCTCATCATCCCCTTGTTTAAAAAATTCTACTTAGTTATATCACAAGATACCCTTTGAAATGTTGCTCACTAATTTGATATCCATAAAACCAAAAGGCCCACTCATAATTATAAGAGTCGGCCTTTTCACTTCACATATTCATTTGCTTTACATACAGCCTCTCTAACTGTTGTGTACTTTGTACTAAGTATAATAAGGAATCTTGATGGTATTATAGGTAAAGCCAGCTTAAACTAAAGTTAATTCATGTACATTTTGCTTAGAGTTTCTACCTTTAAACAGTTCGTTTAGGCTTCTATGCATATATTCAACAATATTTCAGCAATGCCTGTATTTTTCATCTTTCATATTTTTGTTTCTTAGGCATGAGCATACTTAGAAAAATCCTAAAAACTAGTTGATAATCTTTTAGAATTTAATTTTCCTATAATACTCTTTGCTATTTCTTCAATATTTTCATTTAGAAAGAAATGACTACCTTCAAAAGAATGAAAAGTACACGTTTTACTTGTATATTGCTTCCATTTTATTACTTGATCATATGTAGTAAATTCATCATTTTTCCCATTAAATATAAGAAAATCAATATCACATGGTTGTATATTATTTTCATGAATATATGTCTCGACAATCTTAAAATCTGCTCTTAAAATAGGGAGAAAAATCTCCATTAATTCTTCTGATTGAAGTACCCCAGATGGTGTACCTCCCATTGCAATAACTTCTCTTTTAAATTGTTCATTAGGAAGATTATATCGGATATTTTTTATTTTACTATTTGGATGGTTTCTACCGGATAAAACAAGAAATTCGGGTAATTCGTTATTAGAACCCTGTATTTTTCTAGCTACTTCATAAGCAATCAAACTCCCCATGCTATGCCCGAATAGAATGTACGGTGAAGCGTCTATTTGCTTAACTATACTAGTGTAGGCATCATTTACGGCCTCTTCCATACCTTGGTACAAGCTTTCTTCAATTCTATATCCTCTACCAGCTAATTCTATCGGGACTACTTCAATATATGGATTAAAGTAATTTTTCCATTTTGCGTAGTTAAACGCAGATCCCCCAGCATGTGGAAAGCAAAAAAGTTTAGTCTTCTGCATTGATTTTCTCCTTACTTTCAAATTTGTATATAGTTTGGCAAATTGTATAAATGTCTTTAATTATTATCTCTTGCGGAAATTCATCTCTTGTTGCACAAGCAGATAACTTATAATTTGGATCAATGTTATATTGTTTAAAGTAAAAGTTTTTAGGTATATTCTTGTATGAAATTGAAGTTCGTGATTCTTTTTTTATAGAGAATGAATTTAATGGGGTATAAAGCCCTTTTCCAATCGTTTTTATATAGCTTTCTTTTAATGTCCATAAATCATAAAAATAATTAATTTTTTCATCAGAATTCATATTAGATATATCATAAAATTCTTCCGCTGAAAAAAATTCTTTTGCTAATTTAAAACCCTCTATTTCTGAAACTTTTTCTATATCAATACCCACGTTAAAATTAGCAGTAGTACAAACCACCCATTCTCCTGAATGAGACACATTAAAATGAAAGTCAGAAATTTTTTCAACAAAAGGTTTTCCATACTTATTATATATAAATCTAATTTCTTTATTATTAATTTTATACTTTTGGCAGATTAGAGATCGGATTAGTAAATCTCCTATTAGAGTTCTATTAATGTCGCATGAATTTAATAAACGCTTCATTCGTTCTTTCTTCTCATTTGAAACTAAGTTACTAAGTTGCTTAAGCAAATGACTTTCAATATTCTTTGGTATTTTCACAGCTTGAATTTGTATAATAAATCACTTCCTTTTTTAAAGAATTACTTCATATATGAACGTTACGGAAATTCAAATTAACTTTATTCTATTGCATATACAATAGAATAGGTGCATATTTACATATCAATGAAAATATGCACCTTTCCTCAGTAATATCATCAGGCATTCGCTTCTATTACAAAGATTTCATAGTATTTACATCATACTATGGGTAACTCATAAAGATTTCTATGTCTCTACCAATTACTTTTTACATTATCCCCTTAAAAAGTAATGCTCTTAATATATTCATTATTCCCTACACTTGATATGCAGGTATTGGTCTACCCTTTTCGTTCATTGCATTGCATCTTTTATACTCTCTACTTTTCCGTTAATAAAATGGATTTCTCTTTTATTCCTTCAAATTCATTTAGTAGATACATAGCTATTTTTTCAACTGCAGGTGAATCCACTATTTCTTCATGTGATCCAGGGACTGAATACCTATTTACTCTACCTTTTAATAAAGGTCCCCAATCTGTAAACAACTCTTTTCCTTCCTCAGCACTAAAGTAGAGAACTTCTCCAGAGTATGGTATTAAATCATGCTCTGCCATTATGTTCAGGCATTTCCTATGCGCATTGATAACTTGCTTCAAATTGATAAGATCTGCATCAGGCGTGAGTACTCCTTCCATAATTAATTGCTCCACAAGCATATCTTGTTTATGGACAAGGTCTCCTTCCTGCTCAGTAAGATCTCTAGGAATGAAATGCTCATATATATATGAGAGCATATCCTCACTTGTTTTATGATCCTGCTTTGAAGGTACTTTAGTATCCATGAGTACCAACAACTCAACTTCCTCACCTTGATTCTTTAATACAGTTGCGATTTCATAAGCAATCGTACCGCCTAAAGACCATCCTCCAAGACGATATGGACCTTCTGGCTGAACACGTTTTATTTCTTCCATGTAAAGTTGAATTACTTCCGGCAAAGTTAACTCGTCAATTTCTTTCTTTTCTATAAGAGGATTCTGTAAACCATAAAATGAACAACGGCTCTTAAGCAATCTTGCTAGTTGAATGTAACAGAATACATTCCCCATAAACGGATGAACGCAGAAGAAAGGTCTTTTCTCTGATTCTTGTAGTGGAACTAGCGCTGCTACTGATTTCGTCATATCATGCTTATCACGAATAAGGCATGCGATTCCTTCCACTGTTGGATTCTTAATCAATGTAGACACCTTAAGCTCTTTTCCAAACTTCTCCCTAATTTTTGAAACTAATTTAATTACAAGGAGAGAGTGTCCTCCTCTATTAAAGAAATCATCATTTACATAGACATCTTCTATCTGTAACACATCCTGCCAGATTTTAATCAACTGATATTCAATTTCATCCCTTGGAATGATTGGTGTAGAAAAGTTATTTTCTCTTAAAATAGTTAAATTGTTCAATGCCTTTCGATCAACTTTTCCATTCGTTGTAAGAGGAATCTCGTCTACCTTAATAAAGTGTGCGGGAACCATATAATTCGGTACTTGTGTCTTGAGATATTCACGCCAATCATGCATACTACCATCTCCAACTACATAAGCAACCAATCTCTGCTTTCCTAATTTATCCTCTGTTACCAAAACTACTGCTTCTTTTACCAATGGATGCCTCTCTAGATTCGCTTCAATCTCTTCAAGTTCAATACGAAAGCCCCTAATTTTTACTTGATTATCAATTCTTCTCAAGTAATCTAAATTACCATCAGGTAAATAACGAACCAAATCTCCCGTACGATATAAACGCTCTTCTTCATTAAATGGATGACGGATGAATCTCTCTGCTGTTAATTCTGGGCGATTCAAGTATCCTCTCGCTATACCTGCACCCCCAATATATAGCTCACCTGTTACACCAACTGGAACAGGTAACAAATTTTTATCTAATACATAAGTTTGAACGTTCGGCAACGGACGGCCAATTGTTACTCTCTTACTATCTTTTTTGATATGATAGCATGTTGCATCAACCGTACATTCTGTAGGACCGTATACGTTATAAAAATCAATTTTTTCTGTCTCTACTAGCTGTTCCCATAATGACGGCATAATTGCTTCACCACCGACTAATATCTTACTTGGTACATGAACATCAGCACTTATTTCTAGCAATCCTCCATCTATAAGTAATTGAAGTAATGAAGGTGTCATATCAAACATTTCCAATTTATTCTCCCTAATATAGGACACAAATTGTTCCGGATTAGTGCGAACTTCACTTGGGATAATATATAAACTTGAACCATAAAGCAACATTTGTAATTGCTGAATAGATACATCAAAGGCAATTGACGCATTCAAACCGACGCGCATATTATTAGGTATTTCATGTGAGAAAACTTCTTTTTGTAAACCATAGGATAGGTTTATTACAGAATGGTGCTGTACTAAAGCCCCCTTTGGATTCCCTGTCGAACCAGAAGTATAGATAACATACGCTAAATTTTCCCCTGTTACCTCACATATTGGTGAAAGTTTGCTTTCTTGAGAAAGCATTGCTTGGTCCCTATCTAGGCAAACTGTCTTGATGTCTTTAGGTATCCAGCCTAGTAATACTTCATTTGTAACTAACACTTTAATTCCTGTGTCTTCTAAAATATATTGTAGGCGGCTTTCCGGATTCGATGGATCTAATGGAACATAGGCTGCTCCAGCCTTCCAAATTCCCATGAGACCAACAACCATCTCAACTGAACGCTCAAAGCAAAGGCCAACTAATGACTCTGTCCCAATTCCACATTTCTGTAAATGATGTGCTAATTGATTAGCTCTTTCATTCAGCTCTCGATATGTTAGTTGCTGTTTTTCATCTACCACTGCCAACGCGTCAGGCGTACGATTTACTTGCTCTTCGAATAGTTGATGAATTACATTTTGACGTGGATAGGATATAGTATTATTATTCCATTCTTCCAATAGCTTTCTTTGTTCAGCTTCCGTAATATATACTAGCTCCGATAGATTTTGATCAATGTTTTTGAGCATTTGCATTAACACTTGGTGTAAATGACCCAGCATTCGTTCAATGGTTACTCTATTAAACTTACTACGGTCATACATTAACTTTAACGATAACTGGATTCCTGGAACTACAGCTAACCCTAATGGGTAGTGGGTTTGTTCTACCCCTTCCAATTCACCAATTTCCAGATTTTCTGAAGACTCCTCTTTCACTGGATAATTTTCAAACACATATAAACTATTGAACAGCGGTATTCCTCTAGGAACTTCACTCCACCCCTGAATCTCTGTCAAAGAAGCATACTCATATTGTCTTCTTTCTATCTCTTCCTCTTGTATCTTCTGCAACCAATCTATTAATTTTATATCATCCATCAATTGAATTCGCGTCGGTGACGTTGTAATGAAAGGACCTACGATGTTTTCAACATCAATAATCTCCGTAGAACGCCCTGAGCTTGTTACACCAAAAACAATGTCATTTTCTCCACTATATCGGCTCATGAGATATGCCCATGCACCTTGAATTACTGTACTCAAAGTAAGTTTATTGCGTTTCGCCCATCCTTGTAACGCTTGAGTCTGCTCTTCTGATAAATACGTAACCTTCTCTGTGTAACCTTTTTCTTCCTCTTTACTTTCTAAGCCCAGTAAAGTTGGTGCAGTAAAACCTTTTAGCTTCTCTCTCCAGAATTGTTCCGCCTGCTCCTTATCTTGTTCTCTGAGCCATTGGATATATTTCTTATATGGTGAGGACTTAGGTAACTTCACAGCTTCTCCATTCATTCTCTTTTGATAGACTGTAAGTAATTCATTAAATACTAATGGTAAACTCCATCCATCCAGTAAAATATGGTGATGGGTCCAAACAATCCGATATTCTTCCTCACCTTCTTGAATGACTGTTACCCGCATCAATGGTGCTTCATCAAATTGGAAGGCTTGTTTTCGATCTAATTCCAAAAAGACTTTTCTTTTTTCCTCTATCTCTTCACTCGTCATTGTACGCCAGTCTTCTTTGTTCACTTTAAATGGGATATTTTCATACACCACTTGTACAGGTTCTTCAATTTCGTCCCATACAAATGCTGTACGAAAAATTTCATGCCGCTGAATTACAGATTTCCACGCCTGCTCAAATGTAGGAATATTCATTTTCCCTCGAATCATAAAACTCAATTGCACTATATACGGTGCAACATGTTCATCCCCTTGGTCATGCAATGTGTGGAAAATCATACCTTCTTGCAAAGGTGATAGTGGATATAAATCAGTAATCTGATTGTTCTTTCCGCGATGCATTTTGTTTAGTACATTTGTCAAACCTTCTTGGCTAAGATTAGCCATTGCAAAATCCGAAATGGTCAGTGCAGATTCTCTATCTGAAAATTGGATCAATGTACTCAGTTGATATAGCATATTCTGTGCAATACTTTGAATCGTTGATTTGGCAAATTGTCCAACATTGTATACCCAAGTGAATTGAAGTTTTCCATCCGTTACAACCCCAATTACATCAATTACATGCGATCGCTTGGAACCGGCAGCATGATCTAAACGCTTAAATTCGTTCTCTGGAATAAACATTGCATCGCTAGAAAACAATTGGTCAAATTGTCCAAGATAGTTAAAACTAATAGACGGTGTATATTGGAAGCTTAATTGCTCACACATTGTTGCGTTCATGTAACACAACACCCCATAATCAACACCCTTATTAGGAATTTTGCGAACTTGTTCTTTAACTGCTTTTAATGCTGCAATTGGCGTATTAGCATTAGTAATATTTAAATGAACTGGGTAAATACTTGTAAACCATCCCACGGTTCTCGATAAATCAACATCTTCAATAATCTCTTCTCGACCATGTCCCTCTAAATCTACGCTTAATATCGGCTGCCCCGTACATGCTGCTGTAGCTTGTACCAATGCTGCTAATAATACTTCATTGATTTGGACACGGTGAGTGCTTAAAGTCTCTTGCAATAACATACGGGTCTCATTCTCGTTTAACACCACAGTAATTTCCTCAGTTACTGCCCTTACTGGATTACTTATAGTACCATCTACTGGCAGTATAACTACGTCTTGTTCAGCCTGCTGCTCCCAGTAATGTAGCACTTCTTTTGATATTCCAGTTTCAGCATAATGTTGTAATTTCTCCGACCATTCTTTAAAAGATGTACTCTTCATAGGTAATTGAATTTTTTGTCCTTGGACTGCTTGCGTATACGCTGTTTGCAAATCTTCCAATAAAATTCGCCAAGAAACACCATCCACGGCTAAGTGATGAATTGTCCAAAATAATCGGCCAGTCTTCTCATCTTCATCAAAATACACCATTCTCATTAAAGGACCATCATGTAAATTCAATCTTTCTTGTGCAACATTAATCTCTTTTTGAATAACTTCATGCCAATCCGCTTCCGGCACTTCGTCTAATGAAATGACAGTCAGCATCAATTGTTCTTTAATTCCTTCATTCCACTGTTCCCAAGTCCCATTAGGTAAACGTTCATATCTTAAACGCAGGGCATCATGATGAAGTAGAAGGCTACGCGCTGCCTTTTCCAGTGATCCTATGTCCAATTTTTCTTTCGTTCTAAAGAACATGGATTGATTCCAATGATGTGGATTAGGATGATTTTGTGCAAAAAACCTTTGCTGAATAGGTGTAAGTATCGTCTCTCCAGTTATAATTCCTTGTTCAGCTTGTACACCTTGTTCTTCTTTGACTACTTGCGCCAACTCAGCAATCGTTTGGTGTTCAAATAGTTGTTTTGGTGTCAACTGTAAACCAGCTTGCTTTGCACGAGAGACAACCTGAATGCTAAGAATTGAATCTCCACCAATTTCAAAAAAGTTATCATAAATACCAATACGTTTTGAACCTAGCACACGTTCCCAAATGATAGAAAGCTTATGTTCACGTTCATTTCTTGGGGCCGCGTAGCCTTCTTGTGTTCCTTGATAATCTGGTATAGGTAACGATTTCCGATCAACCTTTCCATTTATGGTTAGCGGTAATTCTTTCATTTCGACAAAGTAGGAAGGTATCATATGGATTGGCAGTTTTGTTTTAAGATACTCTCGCCATTCTTCTAAACTACCTTCGCCCACTACATAAGCTACTAATCTCTTATCTCCCGACTGATTTTCCCTAACTATTACAACTACCTCTTTTACCAAGTCATGCTCTTGTAAAGTCGACTCAATCTCCCCAAGTTCGATTCGAAATCCTCTAATCTTCACTTGATTATCCATTCTTCCTAAGTAGTCTATATTACCATCTGGAAGATATCTCACAAGATCGCCTGTTCTATATAACCTCTCGCCTTCTTTGAATGGATGAGAAATAAATCGGTCGGATGTTAACTCTGGACGATTCAAGTACCCCCTTGCTAGACCTGCTCCTCCGATATAAAGTTCCCCCATCACACCAACTGGAACTGGTAACCTATTTCTATCTAATACATAAGTTTGGACGTTAGGCAATGGACGCCCAATTGTTACTCTCTTACTATCTTTTTTGATATGATAGCATGTTGCATCAACCGTACATTCTGTAGGACCATATACATTATAAAACTGTATTTTATCAGTCTCTACTAGCTGTTCCCATAATGACGGCATAATTGCTTCACCACCAACCAGTACCTTACTTGGAACATGAATGCCATCGCACGTTTCTAACAATCCGACATCTATAAGTAATTGAAGCAATGAAGGTGTTATATCAAAGATTTCTAACTTGTTCTCCCTAATATAAGCTACAAACTGCTCCGGATCACTTCGTACTTCATTTGGAATAATATACAAACTTGAACCATAAAGCAGCATTTGTAATTGCTGGATAGATGCATCAAAGGCAATTGACGCATTTAAACCGACATGCATGTTAGATGGTATCTCATGTTCGAAAACCTCTTTTTGTAAACCATGTGACAAGTTTAGTACAGAATGATGCTGTATCAAGACACCCTTTGGATTCCCCGTTGATCCTGAAGTATAGATAACATACGCTAAGGTTTCTCCTGTTACTTCACATTTTGGTGAAAGAATGCTTTCTTGTGAAATCATTGCTTGATCCCTATCTAGACAAACTATCTTCATTTCTTTAGGTATCCAGTCTTCCAATGACTCGTTCGTAACTAATACTTGAATTCCAGTGTCCTCCAAAATATATCGTAGGCGACTTTCTGGATATGATGGGTCTAATGGAACATAGGCTGCTCCAGCCTTCCAAATCCCCATAATACTAACAACCATCTCAACTGAACGCTCAAAGCAAAGTCCAACCAATGATTCATTCCCAATTCCGCATTGCTGAAGATAGTGGGCCAATTGATTAGCTTTTT
Organism: Bacillus sp. CH_48; assembly: GCF_038008465.1. Classification (NCBI taxonomy): domain Bacteria; kingdom Bacillati; phylum Bacillota; class Bacilli; order Caryophanales; family Bacillaceae; genus Bacillus; species Bacillus sp. CH_48. The sequence continues at coordinate 4,532,333 of NZ_JBBOZF010000001.1, forward strand.
CATTCAGCTCTCGATACGTTAACTGCTGTTTTTCATCTACCACTGCTACCGCATCAGGTGTACGATTTACTTGCTCTTCAAACAGCTGATGAATCGTACTTTCCTGTGGATATGCTACAGCATCATTATTCCACTCTTCCAACTGTTTTTGCTGTAATCCTGATAATATAGGCAACTTAGCTAATGATTTATCAGGATTCTCCACGATTACATTCAACCAGTTCCCAAAGTGTTCAGCCATGGATTCAATAGTTAAGCTGTCAAATAAATCAGTTCTATAAACAAAAGTAAGTAATAAACCCTCTTCCACTTCTGCAGCAGTTAAACTTAAATCAAACTTAGCGATAGGGGCATTACTTTCCATTACTTCTATATTTCTTCCATGTAGTTCTGGTAGCTTCTGTCCCGTATTTTGCAAAGTAAACATGGTTTGGAAAATCGGAGAATGGCTTGTATTTCGTTCAGGTTGGATAACCTCTACAATTTTCTCAAACGGAACATCTTGATACTCATACGCCTTCAATGCTTTTATCCGCACTTGAGACAACAACTCTTGAAATGCCGGTGCATTACTTAAATCAGCTCGATAAACCAATGTATTGACAAAGAAACCAATCAGTCCTTCAATTTCTCGATAATTTCGATTTGCAATTGGGCTACCAACAATAATATCCGTTTGTCCCGTATAACGAGCAAGGAAACTTTGATACGCTGCCAATAAGGTCATGAAAAGTGTGGCCCCTTCTTGACGACTTAGTTCGTTTAATTTATCCAGTAATGAGCGCGATAACAAAACATTATGAGTTAATCCATGGTGGGTTTGCACTGGCGGACGCGGACGATCCATTGGCAACATTAAGACTGGTAACTCACCGGATAATTCTTCCTTCCAATACGCAAGTTGTTGATATAGTAATTCATCTCTCAACCATTCTCTTTGCCACTGAGCAAAATCGGCATATTGAACTGGTAGTGGTTCCAGCTCTGCTTGTTTTTCACCAATCGCATTCTCATAAAATGCCATCCATTCTTGAAGTAAGATTTCCATCGACCATCCATCTGAGATAATATGATGCATATTACACAGAAGAATCCATTCTTCTTCTGAAATTCTTATGAGTTTCCCACGGAACAATGGCCCTTGTTCTAAATCAAATGGAGATTCGACTTCAGTTTGAATCCATTGCTCCAACTTTCTTTCTCGCTCCTCTAATGAAAGCTTAGTTAAGTCCATTTGCAGAAGCGGACGGAAAACGTACGGTTGAATCTGCTGGATAGGATGGCCATCCTCTTCATAAAATACAGTCCGCAAAGATTCATGACGCTCTATCAACTGATTCCATCCCAACTCCAATGCCTCAGGTAACCAATTCCCTGTAAGACGGCATGCCATTGGCATATTATAAAGTGCACTATTAGGTGCAAATTGATCAATAAACCATAAGCGCTGTTGGGCATAAGACAGTGGAATATTTCCCCCTCGTTCTATCGGCATCAATGGTGGAATTTCTCGTTTTTCGCTCCCCTTACGTAACTGATCTATTCGTTTCGATAATGCCTCGACCGTTGAATATTCGAACAGTTCACGTACTGGCAATTTGATTTGAAAGACCTCCTGTAAGCGTGAGACCACTTGTGTAGCAAGTAGAGAGTGACCACCGAGCTCAAAGAAAGAATCCTGAACATCAATGTCTCTTATTCCTAGCACTTGACTCCACACTGAAGCAATAAGTTCTTCCAGCGGAGTTCTTGGGTATACAGTATTTTCAGCGGATTGTTCACTAAGTATAGGCAATACCTTCAAATCAAGTTTTCCATTCGGTGTAAGTGGTAAAAATTCCATCTCAATAAAGTTTGTTGGAACCATGTAATTAGGTAAATGTGTTTGTAGATGTTCTCGCCATTCATGGACACTTCCTTCACCAACTACATAAGCTACTAATCTCTTATCACCTTGATTATCCTCTCGCACCAATACAACAGCTTCTTTCACAGAAGAATGCGCCTGCAAAACAGCTTCTATTTCTCCCAATTCAATCCGGAAACCACGAATTTTCACTTGGTCATCTATACGTCCATGGAACTGGAGATTACCATCAGAAAGATAACTTGCTTTGTCTCCTGTATAATAGAGACGTTCTCCTGACTTGAAAGGATGTGGAATAAATTTTTCCTTTGTAAGATCCGGACGATTAGCATATCCACGTGCAAGACTCTTCCCTCCAATATAGAGATCTCCAATTACACCAATTGGTACTAGCTGAAGATGAGAATCTAACACATAAACTTCTGTATTCGCAATCGGTCGACCAATCGATGGCGTACCTGTTGTCACTCCTACAGGTACATAACAATCTGTGGTAACAACGGTATTTTCCGATGGACCATACTGATTAATTACTGCAAAAGGAATATCGTTAGATGGATACTGTGTTAATTGATCCCCACCAGTAATGATAAAACGAAGATCCGTTTTATCTGGCCAAGATAATTTCAAGAGTCTTTCCAGAATAGGCGTAGGTGCAAAACTAGCTGTTATTCGTGAATCAATGAGCCAGTCCCTTAGTGCTTCTGGATTAATTCTCAGTTCCTCTGTTGACAAGTAGAGTGCTGCACCAGCAGTTAGATACGGCCAAATCTCCTGGACAGCCGAATCAAAAGCAACCCCTGCAATCTGAGTCGCACGATCCTCTGCTGAAATACGATAAACTTCTTGATGCCAAGAAACCATATTCATTAATGAGCGATATTCAACCATAACACCCTTCGGTTTTCCTGTAGAACCAGAGGTATAGACAATATAGGCTAAGTTCTCTGGATTTATTTGACGTGTAGGTGCAATTACGCTTTCCACCGTTAATTCTTCTAACCTCACCATTTCGACGTGTGCGAAATGTCCTTCTTGTCCTTCCGCCGTCACTACAAATTGAATTCCTGCATCTTCAATCATGTATTCTAACCTTGATTTTGGATACAACGGGTCTAAAACAACATAAGCTCCACCAGCTTTTAAAATGCCTAGTAAACTTGCCATTAGCTCTGCTGACCTCGGAAGATAAACTCCCACCACTGATTCTGGGGCTACTCCCTTTCGCTGTAAAACATTTGCCAACTGATTTGCTTGTATATCCAGTTCACCATAAGTCCACTGTTTTGTTTGATCAACTATCGCAATCGCATCAGGACGCATTGCTACTTGCTCCTCAAATCTGCCGCAAATAAGACCCTGATGGGACATTTCCATTACAGTGTCATTCCATGTTTCTAATAACAAATTACGCTCGGGTTCCGATAGCATGCTCAGGTCATGCAACGGATTTTGTGGGCGATGAGAAACTTCATATAGCCATTTCTCAAAGTGTCCTGCCATCCGTTCAATAGTAGTAGCATTGAATAAATCCTTATTGTATTCAAAAGTAAAAAGTAATCCCTCTTCTGTCTCAACTGCCATCACACTTAAATCAAACTTTGCAATTGGACTATGGCTTTCTATCATTTCAATACTTCTACTAGATAACACCGGAAACTCTTGTTTCATATTTTGCAAGATGAACATAGTCTGGAAGATTGGCGAATGACTTGTACTTCGCTCCGGTTGCACAACTTCTACAATTTTTTCAAATGGGATATCTTGATATTCATACGCCTTCAATGCCTTTTGACGAACCTGATACAGTACATCTTGAAATGTCGGTCCACCACTCAAATTAGTTCGATAAACCAGCGTGTTAACGAAGAAACCAATTAGTCCTTCAATTTCTCTATAATTCCGATTCGCAATTGGGCTTCCGACCAAAATATCTTCTTGTCCCGTATAACGAGATAGAAAACTTTGATATGCAGCCAACAGCGTCATGAAGAGTGTAGCCCCTTCTTTTCGGCTAAGTTCATTCAATTTATCATGTAGCGTGCTTGGCAAAACTAGAGTGTATGTCGACCCGTGATGAGTTTGTATTGCAGGACGCGGGCGATCCATAGGAAGTTGGAGTACAGGAAGCTCCCCAGACAATTCTTCCCTCCAATATTGAAGTTGTTGATCAAGCACTTCCTCCTTCAGCCATCCTTTTTGCCACTGAGCAAAGTCGGCATATTGAACCGGTAATGGTTCAAGTTCCGCCACCTTTCCATCCGTTGCTTTCTCATAAAATTCCATCCATTCTTCAAGTAGGATTCCCATTGACCATCCATCTGAAATGATATGATGTAAAGTACAAAGGAGTATCCATTCTTCCTCTCCCACGTGCAAAATACTCGTCCTGATTAATGGACCCTCTGTTAAATCAAATGGCACTTCTGTTTCTTGTTGAATGAAACGTTTAACCTCTTCTTCTCGGTCTTCAGAAGAAAGCATAGTTAAATCCGTTTTCGGAATTGATTGAAAAGCATACGGTTTAATTTGCTGTACGGGTTGACCATTCACTTCTTGAAAGACCGTCCGCAGTGATTCATGACGTTCTATTAGTTGATTCCATCCCGTTTCCAATGCTTCAAGTAGCCAATTCCCTGTAAGACGGCATACCATTGGCATATTGTAAAGGGCACTATTAGGTGTAAATTGATCAATAAACCATAAACGTTGTTGGGCATAAGATAGTGGAATAGCTTCTCCTCGCTCCATCTGTATTAGTGGCGGAATCTCTCGTTTTTTATCTCCTTTACGTAGCTGTTCTAATCGCTTTGCCAGTGACTCCACCGTTGTATATTCAAATAGTTCACGTACTGGTAATTCGATTTGAAAAATTTCCTGTAAACGTGACACTACTTGAGTAGCTAGTAGTGAATGACCACCGATTTCAAAAAAGGAATCCTGCACACTAATATTTTTTATTCCTAACACTTGGCTCCAAACGGAAACAATGAGCTCCTCCACTGGTGTTCGTGATGAAGTAATATCTTCACTTATGAACTGTTCTTCTAATTCCAATAATGCTTTCCGATTCACTTTACCATTTGGAGTGAGTGGCATACCTTCAATTTGGAAAAAGTATGCCGGAACCATATAATGTGGTAATTGCTTCTTGAGATATTCACGCCACTCTCCAGTATCCCCTTCACCCACTACATAAGCTACTAACTGCTTATCTCCTGGTCGATCTTCCTTCACCAACACGACTGCCTCTTTTACAGATGAGTGATCATGTAAAGCTGCTTCAATTTCTCCCAATTCAATTCGGAATCCTCTAATTTTAACTTGGTTATCTATTCTTCCAATATATTCTAAGTTACGATCATTCATATATCTCACCAAGTCACCCGTTCGATATAATCGTTCCCCGTCCTTAAAAGGATGCGGAATAAAACGTTCAGTAGTTAAATCCGGTCGATTGAAGTAGCCACGTGCCAATCCTACTCCTCCAAGGTAAAGTTCCCCTGCCACACCAATCGGGACCACTTGTTGATATTGATCTAACACATACAACTCTGTATTATCAATCGGACGACCAATCGGAATAAGCATTGCCTCTTTTTCTAAATCACAATCGTAATAAGTCACATCCACAGTCGCTTCAGTAGGACCATACAAGTTAATTAACTTTGTTTGCTGAACATTGTAAAAGATCCCCTTAAACCGGCGAACCTGCTCAGTGTTTAACGCTTCTCCACTAGTAAAAACTTGAATTAAAGACGATACATCCCTTTTCGAATTATATAGTTCCATATAATCTAAAAAAGTAGATAACATCGACGGAACAAAGTGCATGGTGGACACACGATATCGTTCAATATACTCATCAATCACCGCAGGATCTTTCTCTCCTCCTGGTGGAAGTAAACAAACACGTGCTCCTACAAATGACCACCAAAATAATTCCCAGACAGAAACATCAAATGAAAACGGTGTCTTTTGTAGGATTGTATCCTCCTCGGACAATGGGTATTTTTTCTGCATCCACTGTAGACGGTTGATAACGGAATGATGTTCAATCATTACCCCCTTTGGATTTCCCGTCGAACCCGAAGTGTATATAATATAGGCTAAGTTATTTGCTGTTACTCCACTCACCGGAGCTAAATTACTCTCTTTAGAAATCATTACTTGATCCCGGTCTAAACAAATTGCTCGAATATCTTTAGGTAACCAGTCCTGTAGTGCCTCTTTTGTTAACAGCACTTGAATTTGTGAATTCTCCAAAATGTATCTCAGGCGGTTTTCGGGATAACTTGGGTCCAGTGGGACATAAGCCCCACCTGCTTTCAAAATCCCAAAGAGACCAATAATCATATCAGGAGAACGTTCAATACATATACCGACTAATGATTCAGGTCCGATACCTCGTTTTTGTAGAAAATGTGCCAATTGATTCGATTTTTCATTCAGTTCTTGATACGTTAGCTTTCCACCCTCATAAACTACCGCCACTGCATTAGGTGTCCGTGCAACTTGCTGCTCAAATAGCTCATGAATCATACAATCATGACCATAAACTACGTCCGTATCATTCCATTCTTCTAAGAGTTGTTTTTGCTCAGTATCCGATAACATTGACAGCTTTATATATGATTCATCTGGATGATACGTGATTTCATTTAGCCAGTTCTCAAAATGTCCTGCCATACGTGCAATGGTACTACTATCAAATAAATCCGTGTTGTATTCAAATGAGGCGAATAGACCTTCTTCCACTTCATAGGCAGTTAAGCTCAAATCAAATTTAGCAATAGACATATTACTTTCTACCATTTCAATACTTCTATCAGGCAAATCTAGTCGTTCTTGTTTTATATTTTGTAGCGTAAACATGGTCTGAAATATAGGGGAATGACTCGTGCTTCGTTCAGGTTGCACAGCTTCTACCACTTTTTCAAATGGTATATCTTGATATTCGTAAGCTTTTAACGCCTTTTTCTTTGTTTGGTTCAAAATCTCTCGAAAAGTAGGGATGCCACTCAAATCTGATCGGTAAACCAACGTATTAACAAAGAAACCAATTAATCCTTCTACTCCCTTATGGTTCCGATTTGCAATCGGACTACCAACTAGAATATCTTTTTGTCCCGTATAACGAGCAAGAAAGCTCTGGTATGCGGCCATTAAAGTCATAAATAAAGTAGATCCTTCTTGTCGACTTATATCCTTCAATTGACTAAGCAATTTATAAGGAAAAATTACGTGATGCGTAGCCCCAGAGTAAGTCTGCTTAACCGGTCGAGGTCGATCCACTGGCAGTTGTAAAATAGGAAGCTCACCAGATAATTCTTCTTGCCAATACGTAAGCTGACGATTTAGCACATCACCTTGCAACCACTCCTTTTGCCACTTCGCAAAGTCTGCATATTGAATGGATAATGAACTTAATTTAGCAGGATTTCCGCCCGTTTCTTCTTCATAGAAAGCAAGTAATTCATTCATGAATATACCAATGGACCAAGCATCAGAAATAATATGATGCATCGTACACAGTAATAACCATTCATCCTTCTCTAATTGAACAAGCTGATTACGAACTAAAGGACCATTCATTAAATTAAATGGTTCTTGCGCTTCTCTCGCAATTAAACTATCTACCTCTTTTTCTTTTACTTCTAGAGGAAGTTGAGAGTAATCTCTTACAGGTAATGCTCTAGGAAGGAATTCGACAATTTGTTGCACAGGTTGTTCTCCTACTTCTTTAAAAACAGTTCGTAATGATTCATGGCGTTCAATGAGTCGATTGAATCCCTTTTCTAATGCTTCAGGTATCCAATTTCCTTTTAGATGCCATACCGTTGGAATATTATATAAAGAACTATTTGGATTAAATCTGTCCATAAACCACAAACGTTGTTGTGCATAAGACAACGGGAGTGCTTCTTTATTCTCCTTTTTTTGCATTTGCTTCTGAAGCCATGCTCTCTTCTCAGGAGAAAGTGAACTCAGCTTTGCAAGTAAATCACTTCTCATTTTTTTACCCCTTCCTCAATCAAATTACTCTCGAATATCCCTTGTGCTTCTTCCTCTGATAGCTCTTCTAATTGCTTAAGTAGTTCCAGTAATTCTTCATCATTACTCACTTCTGCTTCTTTTTGAATATAGTCTTGAAGACTTACATTCTCCTTACTACCATTCTGCATTTCTTGATTTTTGTTATCGAGCAATTGATCAATCTGTTCTGCCAATTGCTCCACCGTATGAAACATAAATAAATCATGCAATGGTATGTCGATTCCAAAAGCCTCTTTAAGATTAGAAACAGCTTGCGTAGCAAGTAATGAATGGCCACCAATTTCAAAAAACGAATCCTGAATTCCGATGTTTTCCATACCTAAAACTTCATGCCATATCGAAACGATTGTTTTTTCCGTAGACGTACGAGGAGCAATATAACCACTTGCTATCTCCTGTTTCTCTGGTGCTGGTAAAGCCTTCCTATCAATTTTCCCATTAGGAGTGAGTGGAAATGCATTTAATCCAACAAAATAGGCTGGGATCATATAATTTGGTAGTTGATCCTTGAGATAATCACGCCACTTTTGAGCATCTCCGTCTCCTACAACATAGGCAATCAAACGTGGGTCGCCAGGATAATCTTCCCGCACCATCACAATAGCTTCGTTAACTAGTGTATGCCTTTGTAATATCGCTTCAATTTCTCCTAGTTCAATCCGGAACCCACGAATTTTCACCTGATGATCGATTCGCCCAACATACTCCAAATTTCCATCCGGCAAATACCTTACTAAATCTCCAGTCCGGTATATTCGCTCTCCTTCTTTAAACGGATGCGGTATAAAACGATTTTTCGTTAAGTCAGGGCGCTTTAAATATCCACGTGCTAATCCTGATCCACCAATGTACAACTCACCAACTACACCAATTGGAACCATTTTTTGTTCAGCACTTAGTACATATACTTCTGTATTGAATATTGGTTTACCAATCGGTGGGACCCTATGCATGACACCCTTTTCTAATTCCATATACGTGGAATACGTAGTATCTTCGGACGGTCCATATAGGTTGTACACCTTTTCAATCGTATTTCTCTCGTATAAATCTTGAACAAGCGAATATGGCAATGGTTCTCCAGCCAAATTCATCACCTTTACCGAAGAAGGTATTGTTTTTGCTCGAACCAGTTCCTTTGCTGCCGATGGCACAGTATTAACCAAAGTCACACCTTTGGAAGACAACTTCTCTAGATGTAGAGCATTTTCAGTGACAATCACCTTACCACCCATCGTTAAGGGAACAAATACTTCAAAAACGGATAAATCAAAAGATAGCGAAGTTGAAGCTAACACTCCCGCTAATTCCTTTCGGGAATACGTGTGGTGCGCCCAATGAATCATTGTTACTGTATTCCTGTGCTCAATCATTACTCCCTTTGGATTTCCAGTGGAACCTGAAGTATAGATAATATAGGCTAAGTTATCGCCCGTCACTTCACTCGTACATACCGTAGTTACTTCTTGTTCTATTTCTGCTCGATTACGATCAATACAAATCACGTTGACGAATTTAGGTATAACCATTTTTTGTTGTAACTTTTCCTGCGTCACCAGTACCTTTATTTGAGCATCTTCTAAAATGTACTGCAGTCGACTTTCCGGATACGCTGGATCAATTGGGACATATGCTCCTCCCGCCTTCATAATTCCTAAAAGACCGACAATCATCTCGGATGAACGTGTAACGCAAACCCCAACTAATGATTCGCATGTTACACCATTTTTTTGTAAATAATGTGCCAACTGATTCGAGCGTTCGTCCAACTCTCGATATGTTAGTTCTTCATCTTCGCACACTACTGCAATTGCTTCTGGTGTTTTTTTCACCTGTTCTTCAAACATTGTATGAATCGTACTTTCTTCCATATCTATAACACGCGATTTATTCCATTCCTCTAGTAGTTGCTTATATTCTACTTTCGATAACATATTCAGTTCTGATAGTACACATTTTGGATGAGAGACAATTTGATTTAACCAATGTTTAAAATGACTTGCCATACGTTCAATGGTTGTATCATTAAACAAATCAGTATTATATTCAAAGGTTAGTGATAATCCTTCTTCCGTCTCAGAAGCAAATAAACTCAAATCAAATTTGGCAACAGAAGCATGGCTTTCCATGAGTTCCATTTGTCTTTCAGATAGCTGAAGAAACTCTTGTTTCGTATTCTGTAAAGTAAACATAGTTTGGAATATTGGTGAATGACTTGTATTCCGTTCAGGTTTTACGGATTCTACCACTTTCTCAAATGGGATGTCCTGATACTCGTATGCTTTTAGCGCTTTTTTTCTTACCTGCGACAAAAGTTCTTGGAACGTCGGATTTTCACTGAAATCAGCTCGATAAACCAACGTGTTTGCAAAGAATCCTATTAATCCCTCAATCTCTTTCACATTTCGATTAGCGATTGGGCTTCCAACTATAATGTCGTCCTGTCCTGTATAACGAGAAAGGAAGCTTTGATACGCTGCCATCAATGTCATAAATAAAGTGCATCCTTCTTGCAGACTTAAATCTTTGAGCTTTTCCTGTAGGGAATTCGCCACTATTAAGGACTGACTTGCACCACGATGGGTTTGAACTGCAGGTCGAGGACGATCCATCGGTAATTGTAAAACCGGTAGTTCCCCAGATAATTCTTCCTTCCAATATTGAAGGTGCTGATTCAAATTCTCCTCTTTTTGCCATTCCTTCTGCCACATGACAAAATCTGCATATTGGATAGATAACTCCTTCAATTCCACTGGTTTTCCGGTTAGTGCTCCTTCATAAAAAGCCATCCATTCTTCAAGTAAGATTCCCATTGACCATCCATCTGAAATAATATGATGCATCGTACAAATGAGAACCCATTCTTCCCTGTCCACTTTCAATATTCTTGTTCGAATCAGAGGACCTTGTCCCAAATGAAATGGTTCCTCCGCCTCGTTTTGAATAAGGCGTTTCATTTCTCTTTCCCTATCTTCCAAAGAAAGATCTGTTAGATTCGTTTGAGGAATATGTCTGAACACATGAGATTGAACCTGTTGAAAAGGTTCATCCTCTTGTTCTAGAATTGTCGTCCTTAATGATTCATGACGCTCCAACAATTGATTCCATCCGACCTCCAATGCTTCAATTGACCATTTACCTGTTAAGCGACACGCTGCATGAATATTGTACATCGCACTATTTGGCATTAATTGATCAATAAACCATAGACGTTTCTGCGCATAGGAAAGTGGGATAACTTCTTCTCGTTTCATAGGTACAAGAGGAGCAACCTCTCGTTCTTTATCTTCTTTTCGTAACTGATCCACTCGTTTCGCCAATGCTTCCACTGTATCGTGCTTGAAAAGTTCACGTAATGGAATTTTAATTTGGAACAGTTCTTGTAACCGAGAGACGATTTGAGTAGCAAGTAGTGAGTGCCCACCACGTTCAAAGAAGGAATCCTGAATACTAATATTTTCTATCCCTAACACTTGACCCCAAACCGAGGCAATAAGCTCTTCCGATGGCGTCCGAGGTAGAACATTTAAATCTCCAATAGCTTGCTCATCAGGTATTGGCAAGGCCTTTCGGTCAATTTTCCCATTCGGAGTAAGCGGGAAGTGTTCTAACTCTACAAAGTGCGCTGGAATCATATGATTCGGTAATTGTTTTTGTAAATACTCTCTCCACTCCTCGGTATTTTCATCGCTTATTACATATGCAACCAATCGTTGATCACCTGGACGATCTTCTCTAACTAATACGACAGCCTCTTTAATAAACGAATATTTTTCTAAAGTGGCTTCAATTTCTCCTAATTCAATCCTAAAACCACGCATTTTGACTTGATGGTCCATTCTACCTATAAATTCTATATTTCCATCAGTTAGATATCTTACTGAATCTCCTGTTCGATATAGTCGTTCCCCCAATTGGAATGGATGCGAAACGAATTTTTCAGCAGTAAGATTCGGACGATTTAAGTATCCACGTGCTAAACCAGCACCACCAATATATAACTCACCCTCAATTCCTATTGATTGCAAGCGTTGATTTTGGTCTAATACATATAATTGCGTGTTCTGTATTGGCTGTCCAATAGAAACAAATTCTTGATTAGGCTGAATATCAAATGCATTCACATAAATAGTGGCTTCAGTTGGTCCATAAAAGTTGGTTAATTTCACTTGTCCACTATAATTCCATTTCTGTTGAAATCGTCTAACTAACCCTGAACTTAGTTCTTCTCCACCAGAAAATACATGGCGTACGGACGAACAATTCATGTTCAATTCAATACGATTGAAGTGATCTAAGAAAACAGATAACATTGAAGGTACAAATTGAACTATAGTAACCTGATGTTGTTTAATCACTTCAGCTATAATAGAAGGATCTTTTTCTCCACCTGGAGGTAAGAAAGATACACTGGCACCAACGTGAATGCCCCAAAACAATTCCCAAACAGAGACATCAAATGAGAATGGCGTTTTCTGCAAGACCACATCCTTTTCAGAAAGCGGATATTTATGTTGCATCCATTCTAGATAATTAATTACTGAATGATGCTCAATCATTACTCCCTTTGGATTCCCTGTAGATCCTGAAGTATACATAACATACGCTAAATTTTCTCCTGTTACACCACTTATACATGGGGTTGATTCTTCTTTTTCAATTGCAGTGTAATCTTTATTCATACAAATCGTTTCTATATTTTCAGATACAAACAAATTTTTAGAATTCTCTTCCGTCACTAGTACTTCGATTCCAGCATCCTCTAATATATATCGAAGCCGACTCTCTGGATAAGTAGGGTCAAGTGGAACATACGCTGCTCCTGATTTTAGAATACCTAATAACGCTATCATCATTTGTAATGAACGTTCCATATATACTCCAACTAGAGACTCTGGGCCTACACCATGCTTTTGTAAATAATGAGCTAGCTGATTTGCACGCTTCTCCAACTCTTTATAGGTAATTTGTTCATTTTCGTAACTAGCCGCGATTGCTTCCGGTGTTTTTTTAACTTGCTCCTCAAACATCGTATGAATCATGCCTTCAGCCGAATAATTAACTTGAGTATGATTCCATTCCTCTAGTAACTGTATCTGTTCTTCTTCTGTTAAATGAGTAATTTCAAATAGTTTTGAATCTAGGCTCTTCGTCATCTGAATTAATATTTGCAATAAGTGATTCTGAATCAGATTTATTGTTTCTTCATTAAAATAGCTTCGATCATACATCAACTTTAAAGTAATTTTCTTACCGGGCATTACAATGAGTGTTAAAGGATAATTTGTTTGTTCCGTGCTTGTAACATCTAGTAATCTTAAATCATCATTTCTCTCACCTTGAATTGGATAATTTTCAAACACATACAAGGTATGAAATAAGGAGCTATTTCGCGGAACCTCACTCCAGCCTTGAATATCTATCAACGAATTATACTCATACTGTCTTCGTTCCATTTCTTTCATTTGTATTTTACGAAGCCAATCTACTACTGATGTATTATCCGTTAATCGAATTCTGGTAGGTAATGTGTTAATAAATAGCCCCACCATATTCTCTGCTCCCATTAAATCAGTAGGACGCCCAGCGCTAGTTACGCCAAATACGACGTCACTGTCACCGCTATACCTACTCATCAAATAAGCCCATGCACCTTGTACTAACGTATTCAACGTTAATCGACTATTTCGTACCCACTCTTGTAAACTCTCAGTAAGTTCCTCAGATACTTGATAAGCACATTCTCCATAACCCTTCTCTTGTCCTTGTTCCTTTCTTTCCATTGCTAATGGAGTAGGTGCATAGAACCCTTTTAATTCTTCTTTCCAAAATTCCTCTGCTTGACTTTGATCTTGTTTATTTATCCATTGAATATATTTTTTATAAGGAAGAGGTTTAGGAAGATTCAACAATTCTCCCTTTATCATCTTGAGATAAACTTCCATCACTTCACTAAAGACCAATGACACACTCCATCCATCTAGCAAAATATGATGATGTGTCCAAATAATTCTCGTTTCCTCTTTTGCCTCTTTAATCGCAGTGACTCTCATCAATGGTGCTTCATCCAATAAAAATCCTTTTCTACGATCTACATTCAAAAACTGTTGTAATTTCTTCGCCCTTTCATCATGTGGATAGGTGCTCCAATCCTCTTGATGAATAGTAAAAGGAAGACGTTGGTAAACCGCTTGTAGTGGTTTTTCTACTTCCTCCCACACAAATACTGAACGTAAAACCTCATGTCGATGAATAACATATTCCCAGGCCTTTTCAAAAGTAGCAATATCCAATTGCCCCCCGAGCAAGAAGCCTACTTGTACAATATAGGAAAATGAATGTTCATCATCTTGATCGTATAAAGTATGAAACAGTATTCCTTTTTGCAAAGGTGATAAACCATATATATCAATAACGTCTCCCATTTTTACACCCTCTTCTTTTTTAATTTAAGTAATACTTTGCTCAAGCTTTCTTCCGTAAGATCCTCTGCATCAGCAAAATCTGATACCGTAAAAGCAGACTCTGTTGTTGGTTTATTTATAAGTTGACGAAGATGCCTCAACATACCATCTGCTATCAATTGAATTTTTAATTTAGAAAACTGTTCTCTACTATACATCCAAACAAAATGTAACTTTTCATCTTTCACCATTCCGATAACATCAATTAGATGAGATGGTTTGGAATCTGGAGCATGATCTAAAAATGTAAATCCTGTCTCTTGCATAAACAAAGATTCCCTTGAGAAAACCTGATCAAATTGGCCCAAATAGTTAAAACTTATTGAAGGCTTTTGCTGATAAAACGGAAGTAATCCTTTATTCAAGTAACGTAAAATACCATAGTCAACTCCGCGATTTGGGATTCGACGCAATTGTTCTTTGACAGACTTTAATCCTTCAATAGGTGTTTGAGTTCCTTGAAAATTGAGATGAACGGGATAAATACTCGTGAACCAGCCCACTGTCCTTGATAAATCAATACCTTCAATTACCTCTTCTCTTCCGTGTCCTTCTAGATGAATAGAAACGGTTTGCTGATTTGTACAATCGACGATAGCTTGTCCTAATGCCGTTAATAGTACCTCATCAATCCTTGTCTTATGAGTTACTGGAACTTCGTGTAACAATTCATGTGTTTCTTCTATTCCTAAAGTCCTCGTCACTTGATCAATCGATTCCTCTGTCGTTTCTTGTATTGGATAGTCCATTGGAATTTTCATCGTTTCTTTTTCTACTTGTTGATTCCAATAATTTTGTACTTCTTTTGAAATACCCGAATCACTGTATGTCTGGAGTCGTTCAGACCACTCTTTAAAAGATGTACTTTTCGCAGGTAAGCGAACTTCTTGACCTTGTTTCATCTGGTTATATACCACCTGTAAATCTTCCAATAGAATCCTCCATGACACTCCATCTACTACTAAATGATGAATCACCCAGAATATTCGATCATTTCCAGTCAAGTTATCTTCAAAGTACACTACTCTCATTAACGGACCAGTAACTAAATTGAAACTAGCTTGATTAATGTTCATTTCTTCTTGTATTATTGTATTCCACTCTTTTTCATTAACTTGATTCCGTTTTACAACATGGAGTACTGACAGCTCATCAGTCTCTTCATTTCTCTGCCTCCACGTTCCGTTCGGTAACTGTTCGTACCGGAAACGTAAAGCATCATGATGTTTGAGTAAATTTAATATCGCTCCCTCTAGTAATTTCACATCCAATCTTTCTTTTACTCTTAAAAGCATTGATTGATTCCAATGCTCTGTATGTGGATGTTCTTGCTCGAAGAACCAGCACTGAATTGGAGTAAGAGGCACATCACCTATCACAATTCCCTGCTCCGCTTGTACTCCCTGCGTTTCTATAGCCACTTGTGCCAGCTCAGCGATAGTTGGGCATTCAAACATTTGCTTTGGAGTAAGTTTTAACCCCACTTGACTTGCTTGAGATATGATTTGAATACTGAGAATCGAGTCGCCACCAATTTCAAAGAAATTATCATAGATTCCCACCTTTTTAACACCTAATACTCGCTTCCAAATGGTAGTCAGTATCTGTTCGTTACTATTCCGAGGGCCAACACATTCACTATTAATCTGCTTTTCCTCCGGCATAGGTAAGGCCTCACGATCAACTTTACCGTTAGCTGTAAGTGGAATAGCTTCCATCGCCACAAATCCCGAAGGAACCATATAACTTGGTAGTTTCGCTTTAAGATACTCTCTCCACCCATCTACATTTCCATCTCCTACAACATATGCTACTAATCTTTTATCGCCCGGCTGATCTTCTCTTACAATTACAACTGCCTCTTTTACATATACATATGTATGTAAAGTAGACTCAATTTCCCCAATTTCAATTCTGAAACCACGTATTTTAACCTGATGATCAATTCTTCCACGATAATCTAAATTCCCATCTGGCAAATACCTCGCTAAGTCTCCTGTCCGGTATAATCTTGCTTTCGGATCACTACTAAATGGATGAGATATAAAACGCTCTGCTGTTAATTCAGGTCTATTTAAATATCCACGTGCCAATCCTGCTCCACCAATATAAAGTTCACCATCAACACCTATAGGAACAGGTTGTTGATAAGCGTCTAGTATATACACTTCTAAATCGAGAATCCGCTTTCCAATATTACTTCTTGAAGCATGCTGCACATCATCTAGAGTAATTGGATAATATGTAACATGAACTGTAGTTTCTGTAATTCCATACATATTAATTAACTGTGGGTTTTTCTCACCATACCTTTGAAACCACGGTAACAAGCTAATAGGTTCTAATGCTTCTCCGCCAAATATTACGTAACGTAGCTGCAAATTTTTATTCTTATCTTCTTGTTCACACACTCGTATTAATTGTCGAAATGCGGAAGGTGTCTGATTTAGAACTGTGACTTCTTCCTCCACTAATAATTGATAAAAATCCTTAGGTGATCGACTAATCCAGTACGGAACAACAACTAATTTTCCACCATATAATAATGCTCCCCAAATTTCCCATACTGAGAAATCAAATGCATACGAATGAAAAAGCGTCCAAGTATCTTTTTCATTAAACTGATACCAACAATCCGTTGATTTAAATAACCGAATGACATTGTGATGCTCTATCATAACGCCCTTTGGATTTCCCGTTGATCCCGAAGTATAGATTACATATGCCAGATTTTTGGGACCGACATCAGAAAGCGGCAAAGTCTTACTTTCTTTCCCAATCTCATCTTGATCACGATCCAGGCAAATCGACTCAACATTTTCTGGTAACCATTTCAATTCTTTTAAACTTTCTTGCGTCACGAATAACTGAATGCTAGCATCTTCTAAAATATATTGAAGTCGCTGCTCTGGATATGTTGGATCGAGTGGAACATAAGCCCCACCAGCCTTCAAAACCCCTAAAATACCTACAATCATTTCGAGGGAACGTTCAACGCATATTCCAACTAAAGTATCAGGTCCTACTCCCTTTTTCTGCAAATAATGAGCTAACTGGTTTGCACGTTCATTAAGCTCCTTATAAGTAATTTTTTCTTGTTCATACGTAACTGCAATAGTATTTGGATAAATCATCGCTTGCTGTTCGAATATTTCATGAATAGTTACTTGAGGTGGGACATTTAGTTTAGGATTGTTGAACTCAACTAAACTTATTCTTTTATCTTCCTCAGAAATGATTTCTATTTCAGCTACCTTCTGCTTTGGTTTTTCAAAAGTGTTTTCCATTATCGCTAACATCACGTTAAAAAACCGTTTTATCTCTTCCTTAGAAAATAGCTCCTCACGATAATCAATATGTACATGTAAAGAGTCAATATCAATTAGATTTTCAATATGCACTGCAAAATCTTGTACCTCTTCATGGTTTGGAATCCATAGTGAGTCACCACTTTCATCGCGATCCCTATAATCAATCGTAGTTCCGAAAAGTCTCACATTACTATTATTCTCTTTATTAATCTGCTTTAACAACAAATCAAATGGATATTTCTGGTGCCTCAATAATTTGCTTTGTTTTCTGGACACCCTGCTAATAAATGAAAGTACTTCTTCTTCTGGATCAATATCCATTCTTAAAGGAACTGTACTCACCATCATTCCAATCAATTTTCGTTCCATTTTAGTCATACGATTGCCGTAAGCCATTCCTAAACCAATATCAAGCGATGAAGTCCACCGATACATGGACAACGAGAAAGCAGCAACAAAAAAAGTGTATAAACTAATTTTGTAATCTTCAGAAAATTTTTCTATCTTTCTCTTCAAATGCTCCGTTAATATAAATGTCTCACGTGATGCTTTAGTGCTAACTTGGTACGTATTATAGGGCTTCAATCCAGTCACAGATGGCAGTGTTTTAAATTCCTCTAACCAGAATTTTTGATCTTTTTGAAAGCGACTACTATTCAAGTATGTTTGTTCATTGGTCAGGAATTGAACATATGAATTTTTAATTTCGCCTTCCTCATTCTCGTTATGCATTTCATAATAATATTTTGCAATTTGCTCAGTAAATATTTGAATTGATAAACCATCCATAATAATATGATGAACATTTCCAAAGACTGCACATTCATTATCGTTTAATTTTATTAAAGCGAAATAGTATAAATCTGAATTAAATAATGTAAACGTGTCTTTTGTTTTCTGCTCAATCCATTCCTCAAGCAAATTTGTATTCTCCACATTACTGAAATCAAAAAACTCAAATTCTTG
This sequence comes from Bacillus sp. CH_48, assembly GCF_038008465.1. Lineage (NCBI taxonomy): Bacteria > Bacillati > Bacillota > Bacilli > Caryophanales > Bacillaceae > Bacillus > Bacillus sp. CH_48. The sequence continues at coordinate 4,550,998 of NZ_JBBOZF010000001.1, forward strand.
TTCTTCATGTTTAATAAAATATTGTTTCGGTTCCTGATGCCCATTTTCTTTTAACCTAATGCACAGACCGTCATTTTCACTGATAACGCGATTCACAACTTGGTTTAATTTTGAATAATTCATTTTCCGATGAAGTTTAAATAAAAATCTTAAATTACATATTCCTTTATCAGAATGAATAACTTCTGTATACCATATTCTTCGCTGCGGATGGCTTAATCGATAACATTCCTCATTGGTCATAAAAATCTCCCCTTCAAAAATTATTTGCTCTTATAGGTTCGTGTTTATGTTTAGCCCATAAATATTTCTGCAGTGAAACTCCAATTAATCCAATAATAACAAGCCCAATCCCTCCATAAACATAGAGTTGAGTTACTCCAAACAAATGCACTAATGGGCCACTCATAGCAGGAGAAATAATTAGAACTGCGTTTGTTAAACTGCTTTGTATACCAAATACTCTTCCTACTTGATCTTGGTCGGATTCTATTTGTAAAATGACTTGATTAGATACAAGCATCAGCCCACTTCCGATACCAGCGATAAAACTAATTAAATAGGCTAAAACGAAGACCGTACCGGGCGTTATCAAACCAATCCCCCCAAAACCAATTCCCATTAAAACCATACCTCCACATACTACCCAGCCATATTGAAATTGTTTTAATTTCTGAGTTAGTAGTGCACCAAGTATTCCGCCAAGACCAATAATAGAAATGATATATCCCATTTTACTTTTATCATGTGGGAATAAGCTCTTAAATAAAGTTGGGAATTGTGAGTCGACTAATTGTAATACTGCCATGGCTATTGTAACGAAAATCATGGTTGATAATATTATCCGATTAGATAACACATAACCCCACCCTTGTACCCAAGCGGTCCAAGTACTTTGTTTTTGCTTTTCAACAAATTCTTTCGATATAGTTTCTTTAAATTTTATTGTGGGTATGAGAACTAAGGTAGCTAATAAACAACTTATAGCTCTTATAATGAGGCAGAACTCTGGTTGAAACCAGCTCAGCAACATGCCCCCTATAAGTGGACCTACTATCTTGGTACCCTGCTCTACTATTCCGTTGATACTTACTGCTTTAGTAAGTAAGTCCGGGGATACAATCTGTCTTGTTAGTGTTTGCTGTGCAGGATAATAGAAAACAATAAAAATGGAACGAATCATTAATGCCACTAAGAGCCAGTGGATATCTTGTACAAATAAAAGAGCAATTGTTATTAGACCAACCATTAGATTACAGAACATCATAATTGGAATTTTTCTAAAACGATCTGCAATAACACCTGCCCATGAGCCAAAAATAATTCCAGGAAGTGCATATGCAACAGGGATCAATCCAATCATAGTAGGATCTACTTCCCATTCAAACCCAACTATAGTCATAATCGCTAACATATCAATAAAAACACCAAGCATAAGCAATGAATAAGCAGAGAAAACTTGTAAATAAACCCTATTTCCTAATAGGCCTTTTGAATCAGTAGTTTTCATAAAAGCAAGCTCCTTAGGTTACTAATATAAACGCTTTTGCGTATAAGGTACCCCTTTATTAAACCTAATTAATCATTATAAAGATTTCACCTAGAATGTAACTTCGTCAAAACCTAGACTAATCTCAAGGTTTAGTTTATTTTAAACAGTCAGATAAATTTAGGCGCACCTATTTCTTCGTATTTATATCAACTGTTACAACATAGACCTTTACCTTACACTAAAAAACAGCTAAACATTACCTTAATATAACCATTTATAGTTGTTTGCACATTCAATTCACATCCTTTTTAAAGTTGGCTTTTTTCTATCTCAAATACTATCACACAAATATTTCACCTACTATATTCATAAAGTTGAAATATTTGAATCAGAAAATTCGGATAAAAAAACCAACCCACAAATCATACCAAACAATTATTTAGTTATATTGTCAGTTTATAGATGGCTTTAGCCATAAGGATATCAAAAATTAAGTTTCTTAATTTTATTAACATAATAGTTTAAAGAGACTATAAATCCTACTAAACAAAAAGATAAATATACAATAAAGTATATTTATCTTTTCTTATCCTACATATTTTCTATGCAAATTAATTCCAATAACTAAAATTGATAATAAAAATATAATACTACCAATTACTAATGTACTCATAACAGAATTGAATAATATAGTATTAATACTTCTGCACCTACTACCATTTTATTTATTAGATATTTACACTTCAAAAAAATTACAAATTATTCACAATTAGGATACACACCCAAAATATGATTTGAATATGTTATTATATTTTAAGATAATATAAAATCAGTTTTTCTATAAGAGAACTTAATTTTTATGTAGTACGAAATTGTTAGTACTACAGTATATATTTTAATTTAGTTATAAAAACGTTTAAAGACCACCTATTTCCATAAGTGATCTTTCTTTGTAATTCTACATTTATGCACTACTGTAGAAATATATTGTAGATACGCTTTGTATGCTAAATTTCTAGTTCTCTCCATTTACTAAAAAACATAGCTTAGCACAATTAATATCATATTCGTTAAATTGCAAACTATTATTTTGTCTTCTGTACAGACAAACTACTAAAAATCAAATCAGCAACTTTTACATATCCTTTTGAGTTTGGATGAATTAAATCCTTAGACCAAAGCGTATTGTCATTAACTAAATGATGATTCCAAAAATCAACATGATGAAACTTATATTCTCTGCTCAGTGAACGTATAACTTCATTTGCCTCTAATAATTGTTCTTTTATTACTTGTTTTTTTTCAGAAGCAAAAGGAAGCCTAACTGTAAAATCAGGAAGGTTTGCTATAATAATATCAGCCCCTGCTTTACTTAATGAATCTATCATAAATTCCATATCGTTCTTATATGCATCATGATTCCAACGTCCTTTTAAAACATCGTTTGCCCCTGCAATGAGACTAACCAAATCTGGATTAAAAGTTAACGCCTTTTCCAATTGCTGCGAGCGAATTTCTTTAGTTACTAAGCCACGCTTTGCCAAATTAGCATATTTTATATCGTTTTCACACAGTTGAACAAAATGATCTATCCAGCTTTTTAATGCAATTCCCTCAACTTCATCCCCTATCCCCTCTGTAAAACTATCACCAATTGCTACAAATCGCTTCCACATATGTATTCCCCCTTTATTATTAACCATATCTATACTATACAATAGCTCACACCGTAATTGTTATTTCTAAGTGGTTTTCGATTTCAATTATATTCCACTTTATTATATTTACATTTAGAATCCAAAATTGACCGATTCCTAAGTATACTTAGGAATCGGTCATATTCGTATATTTACTAAAGAAATAAAATTTCTCTAGGAATTATACTTTTTTCAAAAAATTGGTTGTTCTTTGTTTTGCCCAGTTGATACATTTCTTTTCGATTAAATGATATGAAACTATAGAAAAAAGTAGTGTCATTGCAATGCATAAAGTAAGAAGGAAAAAGATAGGTATCTTTGTATACAAAAGTTTAAATAGTACCATCATGATTGGAAAATGACACAAATAGATACTGTATGAAATTTCTCCTAAATATACAAATACACTCTTATTTAAAAATGCTTTTACTTTTAGGTTACTCATAGCCATTATAATAAATATACCAACCCCCATTACGACACCCCAATCTTTTAATAAGAAAGTAGTATCATTACGGGAAAAACCATAAATTAAAATGGAATATAAATACAGAATAATCCCTAATGCAATAAGAAATCCTTTTTTAAATTTTTTCATATTCCTATATGAGTAGATAAGTTTTTCCTGATACTTAAAAAGTAACATTCCAACCATAAACATAGATGTAAAATGCAGTGTATCAGCATAACCATTATAAAATCCTTCAGCTTTCCCAATATACAACACATTAAGAAAAACACTAATTATAGAAAAGCTCAAAGCAAATAGTATCGTTTTCTTCCAATTCAATTTATAAAAAAGAAGGAATAACAAAGGAAACACAATAGATATACGCATTTCTTGAGCCAATGACCAAATAACTGGATTATAATTTTCCGTAAAAAAGTTATTAAGAAGCACAAAGTGGTTTAGAATATCTAATTTTGTTATAGACCCTTGCCACCTATCATAGAACCAATCCCGTAGTCCTACCACTTCATACGACGAAAATAAAATAAATAAAACAAAGGAAACAATTATCCAAAAATAATAAGGAATATAGATTCTTACAAATCTCTTAATTAAATATCCCCAATAATTTGTTTTTGAATGATAAAGTGCCATCGATAACACAAAACCACTTAGTACATAAAAAACGATAACAGCTTCCCCACCCGCCCATAAAAACCTAAGCGGGGAAAATTTAATAGAATTAGGCAACGATGGTAGCATTAAACAAAAATGTCCAAATACCACAGTAAGTGCCGCTAACCCTCGTATGGAATCTAATTCTTTTATTCTCTTACTCATAAAATGTTCTCCTTGTAAATTGTAGATTTTGCTTTTCATAAAGGCCACTATGCGAATGTAGTGAGAGAATTGTACACATCGTTTCTTTAAATTCCTAATATAAGCAGTAAAAAGTTAATTTGACCTCCATTTCTTTATATACATAATTTAAAACAAAATATTTAATACAAAGAAAAGATTTTATTAAATTTTTATAAAGTGAAACTTTAATGGGTGGTTTTTCATCATGTAACTTTATTAAACTAACCTTGCACCAGAATCCTTTAAATCGAAAGATTCATAATAAACGCCATCCCTTCTGTATATTTCTACAAAAAGAATAGCGTTTTTGGAGTATATGGATAAAAATTTATTTTAGCTTAATAGAAATACAAAAAGTTCCGAAGGACCAAATTTGAAAAGTAATACAATCTTTCATTCCAAACTATCCACATAAGAATCTATAATACTTTGAAACCTTTTGTTTCAAACTAATATTTAGTTGTATCCTATAAAATTAGCTTTTTACTATATCAATCGCACTATCCCACATACCACTAAAAAAAGATCCAGTTTTACGTATAAAACGTGTAAACCAATTTGCTTGTTCCACATCAGATTTTGTTACAAGGTCTATTTGTAATGAATTACCTGATAAGAACCCAGGATCGGTATTATCTTTAGGCGAGATAATTATTTTACTAATTGTTACACCTTTTTTAATAGGCGCTTCTGGTTCTTTATTTGATACTTTAAATTCTTTTTTATAACCGTCTTTGTTTCCCTTCCGCATTGGAAGTGAAACAGCTTGCTTCGTTTGAACTACTACATCTTTCTCTTTTGCATTTGCTACTCGTACCGTTTCATGTCCTTTTACTACTGAATCTTTTCCGTAGACATTCTTCACTTCAAAATTCGCAAATCCATAATCGTATAATTTCTTTGTTTCATCAAAGCGTGCCGTATGAGATTTTGCTTTTATCACTACAGAAATTAGGCGCATACCATTTCTTTCTACTGTCCCAGTGAAACAATCTCCCGCTTCTGGAGTCGTTCCTGTTTTCAAACCATCTACACCTTCATATTGCTTAATTAAACCTTTTAACATCCAGTTAAAGTTCGCCATATCAATTGGATATTTACCACCCTCTTGGAATGTTTTTTTAGGAATTTTTGCTGTATTCAATATTTTGGGAAAATCTTGAATAAGACGTTGTGCTAAAATTGCACAATCCCTTGCAGACATTTTATTTTTCTCGTCTAGAGTTGTCCCTTCTAGGTGATATCCTTTTAAATCTTGATTTGTTAAGCCTGTAGAGTTTACAAATTTATAATCTTTCATTCCAAACTCTTTCGACTTATCGTTCATCATTTTTACAAAATTGCCCTCTTTACCAGCAATCTCTTCAACTAAAGCAATTGTTGCACCATTTGCAGAATAAATTGCCATTGCCTCATATAACTCTTTTACCGTATAAGAGCCACCATTTTCTAATGGAACATTTGATAATGAACGATCTTGCGAAATCTTATGTGCATATTCAGAAATTTTAACTTTTTGATCCCATTTAAGTTTTCCTTTATCTACCGCTTCATGAACTAAGTATTCGCTCATCATTTTTGTCATACTAGCAATTGCCAATGATTCATCTGCATTTTTTTGATATAAAATTTTTCCGGAATTTGCTTCTATTAAAATTGCTGATCCTGCTTCAACGTCTATAGCAGAAACTGTTTCCGCTGCTGCTCTTCCAAATGTAACGAACATACTAAAAAATAGTGTAAGCACTGTTACTATTGCAATAAATCTCTTGCAAAACATACCTTTCACTTCTGTTACCTCCAATATCTTTGTACTCAAAAAAGCGTTATTCTAACATAATCTCAAAAAAAATAGACAGTGTTCTCAAATTGTATATACATATTAAACGTTAGGATTGCTTTCATATAGACCATCTCATCTGACACTTTTAGGTGCCCTGATACTTTGTATTCCCACGCATATCCTTATTTTTAATCCCCTTATATTTTTTAAAATGATTCGCACTTTCATATTTTTTAGGATTACAATTAATAGACAATCTACATAATACATTTGTTCCACATTTACAAAAAATAAAGTGAAACTTTAATCAGTGGGGGTTTTGTTCATCCCCACTAATTATTAACCCTCACCAATCGGGATTTTAATTATTCAATTGAGCTATTTGCTAGACTTATATTAGAGATAAATTTTCTTTAGTCTAAACCATTAGTTTTTTGTAATAAAAAAACTACACCCAATACTGAATGTAGTTTTTCTAACTAACTAATTTATTTATTTTTTACTTCATTTTTATAAAAAGCAAATAATGGTTCGATGGATGGACTAGATAACAGCGGAATTGCCTTCTCGATCAATTTCCTATCCCAATCAAACCAACGCATTTCCATTAACATGTTTATTTCTGTATCAGTGAATCGTTTCTTTATTTCCTTAGCAGGATTTCCACCAACTATTGTATACGGCGGAACATCTTTACTTACGACAGATCCTGCAGCAACAATTGCACCTTCACCAATAGTAACGCCAGGCATTATTATAGCATTCATTCCAATCCAAGCATCACTTTTAATGACTGTATCGCCCTTAGTTTCATATGATTGTTCAATTTGCTCAGCGAATGGATATACTGTAATCCATTCTGAGTGATGATTATGGTTACCACCCATTAAAATGACTACTCCACTTGCAATGCAAACATAATTCCCAATAATGAGTTTATCAAGATGCCATCCCATCTGTTCAATTGGATTAAACAGTGCTTGTGACTTAGCATCCCCCCACAAATACCTTACACAACCATCTTCAAAATTTTGATGACCATAATACCCTGAATAATAGGAGTACTCTCCTACTTCAATGAGTGGATTTGTTACTATATCTTTTATATATTTTGTTTCTGACCAATGATTAAATAATGGATGCTTCATAACTTTATTCCTCGCTTCTAAGTATTATATATTTTGCTATTTACTTAGAAGCTTACTACGACTGCTACATTTTTTAGCTTTCTCAAACGACGAATCATTATCTTCAAGCCTTTCTTTTATAATAGAAAAAGCATAACGCAATACATTACACTAGTCAAATTGTGTAATTTTGAACACATCTTAAACAGTGTAATACTGCAATAACAACATGAAAACACTCTAACTTCGATACAAATACTATATTTATTACATTTAGTTCATATTTTGTAAAAAAATCTTAATTGCCATGACAAAGCAAACAATAACCACTATTGGTCGTATTAATGACGTCCCTTTTGTAAGCACCATCTTCGCCCCAATATATGACCCTATAATTTGACCAAGCATCATAATCAATCCAATTGTCCAATCGATTTGGCCAAAAATAATAAAATACAACAAAGCAGCGAAATTACTAGTAAAATTCAAAATCTTAGCATTTGCAGTTGCCCGCGTAGCACTATATCCACATAAAAGAATGAACGCTAAAGCAATCAAGCTACCTGTTCCTGGGCCGAAGAAACCATCATAAAATCCAAGGAATGGAGGCACTGTTAACGCAAACAACAACATACTTATTTTTCTCGGTCGATCTTCGTTTGCTATATTTGGAGATAATAGAAAATAAAGACCAATAATAATAAGTAAAAAAGGTAATATCATGATTAGATATTCTGCCCGTATCTGTAAAACAAGCCATCCACCCAAAACTGATCCAAAAAAGGTCATTAAGATGGACAAACGCATTTCTTTAAGATTAATTTCTTTCTTCTTAATAAAAAACACTGTCGCCATGAGAGTTCCGCTACTCCCTTGCAGTTTATTAGTTGCTATCGCTACAGAAGGAGACATACCTACTAATAACATTATCGGGATAGTTATCATACCACCGCCTCCAGCAATTGTATCTATCCACCCTGCTAATACAGCTACTAAAAATAGTAATATGAGTAATTCAATAGTAAAATCCATACAAAGAATATGGGAAGGCTTGAGCTATTATACCCCAAACCTCCCCATCGTCCCTCCTCTCTTTAAACTAGTTAATAATATCTGTAAAGTAACTTTCTTTCTGATCACGTAATCGGCTGGAAACGTACTGCCTGCAAACAATTCTTCTTCCGTACTTATTATCTCCAATCGGAATTTTATATTCTTCCTCAGATAACCTTTCCCTACCATGAGTTACATTTGTTTGTTTACCATAGTATGAATTTGGAATAATTAATAAATCTTCAGATGTAAGTGGAACCTTATAAGTGGGCGTTGTTCGTAAGAGTTCTAAAAACATGTCAAATTTCAATTTTTCTTCTTCACTTTTTCCCACATAAATCAATCTATTTTCTGCTCCATTCAAACAAGTTGCAATAATATCACCATTATCATCCAAAAATATGATTTGGTTTATTTCCCCTACAAATCCCGATATTTCACCATCCGCCATTCCTGCGATATGAGCAATAGGCATTTTACTTATCGCCAATATATCATCTTTACTGAAGTGATTTTCTTCAAGATGCTTTTGAAGTAATTTTGGCGTTCCAATATGAGTTTGAGTTTTTAAATTTAACACTCCTTTTAATAAAAGAGCATCAACTCTAGTAAATTTTCCACAAGTAATTTCAGACACTATTCGTTCCACGGATTTATTAAGTCTATTTGATACAATTTCTAAATTCGTATTGAATATTTTCAATCTTGCTTCAATATCTGATTGGTCTTTCATGTCTGTATACACTGTGGCATCGTTATGTTGATAAAAGTTCCCGCCACCGGTGCTTGCACCGACATTTCGCAAAACTTCATCGTTGTTCAAAGGGGAAATGAGGTGAAATCTATTTTTCCCTGCATGTTCGGATGGGTGAATTAAAGCATCATAATTAAAAAGTGTGGCAAAAAGCCATGTGACCCATTCTGCATAAAAATATTTTTTCATTCTATCGTCTTCGTCTTCACCATAATTAAAACCTTTGCGATTTTCCCCAGGTAATAGGGTTTCCATAGGATCACATGGAATATTTTTAATAAGAGTAGGTGGTACGTTTCCACCACAATTCGCTACTTTTATCATATGTAGTAGTTTTTTCATATCTGAATTCGAAGTTTTCTTTGAATAATCAATCAAACAATTAAGCCACTCTCTTGAAAAGCTTGCAGCTATTTCTTGATCACAAGTATAAGGATTATGAGTTTTTAATTCATGGTCTATTAGATTCTTGATTTTATCCTTCAATACATTAGGAATGCTAATTTCTTCGATTTCTGTAATCTGCAGTATTCCTTTATTCATTATAAAACCTCCGTTGTTTTATTTTTTCACCATATCTTCTATTAAATAAACTACCTACTTCTTTTTTGCTCCTTTGCTTTTCGTCAGAGCTATTACAGTTACCAAATTACAGAGCATAAACGTGGAGTAAACAAAATTTCTTTTTAGTTACATTAACCCCGTAAATCTCCATTAAATTAGTATATTTAATGGAGATTTCTTTTCATACTTTACTTTCAAACTATGTTTATAGGATTTTCAATTCAAGCACAAATATTCCTTTCCCTAGAATTTTCCTAAGATTGAAATCAGAATTTTCAATACACTAATATTAACAATAAAAATATAACACGAAACCAAAAAATGTAAACGAATAGTTTTTTTATAAAGAATAGTCAGACTATTTTAAGGTAATTTGTATTTCATTGAACTAACTGTAATAAAGTGGAACTTTAATCAGCCCTCACCAATCGGGATTTTACGGGCAACAGGGCCCCCGCCTAACTTCTTTGCTTCCGCTGAATTTTGAGGTGGGGGTCTTATTACCCGGCAAATAGCGGATAAAAAAGCCCCCTAAATGATAGAGGACTTTCTTTACAAGAATATTCTATTTTAAAATCCTTACTTACCTTTTATTTTAAAAGATATTGCTGTAACTTCTTTATTAATAGTTCCGTCCCCTCTGGACTTACAATAATCTTCCCATTCGCTAACGAAATATTGCTGTCTGAAATATCACCTGTAAGTGCACAAGCTCTTGGAGATTGATATTTTCGTAAAATAATCTGATCCTCTTCTATAAACATTTCAAGAGAATCTTTTTCTACAATTCCTAAACTCCGTCTTATTTCCATTGGAATAACAATACGCCCCATGCTATCTGCTTTACGAGTAATCCCTCTTGATTTCATAAAATGCCACCCTTTATTTTCATCTAATATTACGGTACTTATTTTAGCAATAAACAACAATAAGGAATAGTTCGTATTACAGTATTTTTTTTAGGAATAAATACCAATTAAAAATAGCTTATGTTAGGATTGTTTCTTGTTTATTCTTCATTTTTAATATATTTATCCTTGATCATTTTTATATATTGTTTTCTTTCTGTTAGTTCAAATATAAATAATGCCTTTTTTATGTATGTTAAACCAACTTCATTAGAGTGCTGAACTTTCAATAAAATTGCACCTTTTTCAAAAAACAATTCACCTAATAAGTATAAAGTATTCATATTTATGGCTAATTTTATACCTATTTCACTATACTTAATCGCTTCTTCATATTGATTTGCAAGGTGTAGACATTTTGTTAACGTATGAATGAGTCTTAATTTGATTTCTTTTTCTCTAGGAAATTCTATCTTATTAAAATTAATTAAACTTTGTTTTAATATATTTATGCTTTTCTCATACTCTTCATTTTCTGCATGTATTATAGCAATTGAATTCATTATGCTTATTTCTTTTTCTGATAAAAAGTTACTACTACTTAAAGTTTGTTTTAGTGCTCTATTTAAAATGTCAAAAGCATTAATTGTTGCTCCATTTACATAATATATAGCAATCGCTTCATGCCATAATAGAAATTGTTTATCTTCTTTTGATTGGAAATTATTTTCGTTTTTCTCTTTTTTCACTATTTCGTAAAGCTCATTATATTCTTTTTGTTTCACACAATCTCTCATTACACATTTTACATTTTCAATATATTTTATTTTTTTATTTTTGGTCAGTGCAAATATATAATTTGGATCAATACCAAGTCTTTCAGATAGTTGATACAACAATATGCTAGATGGATAAATAATCCCTTTTTCTATCTTACTAATTTGGCTTTGTGAACATATTCCATGACATAATTCAGATTGTGACATATTTTTTTTCTTTCTAAGTTCTTTAATAATAATACCAAGATTGTAGAATTCCATCTTTCCTCCCTCAAATGTAACACTTTATGAGTATAAGAATATTTTCCAACTTTTAATGTAATGTAAAATTAGTATAGTTACAATTACTATTTATATGGATTTATAGTTTTTCACAAACTTGTATCACAATATGAGAAATTATTACAATAAAGTTCACTAATAACCAATGGGAGTTTTATTCATCACCACTGATTATTAGTCCACTCCAAGCAGGCGTTTACAGGTAGTTCGATTTCTTTGTCACAGCTAAATTTTGAGGTGAGAATCTTATTGCCCGCAAATAGCGAAATTAAAAGAAATAAATATGATTTTTGACCTTTATTTCTTTTAATAGTTTCTTTTGATTTTATATAAACAATTTCGAAGGGGCTTATTTTATGAAAAGAATATTAACCGAAAGAGAATTAGAAGTGGCTATTTATGTAGCAAAAGGATATACAGATGCAGAAATTTCCAGAAAAATATATGTTACCCCTAGAAGAATTTCAACGATAATTAATCATATTAAAGAAAAATGGCATATTAATTCTAGAGTGGAATTAGGTATTTTAGTTTATCATTATGGTTTTATAGATGCACCCTTATTTTCTAATAAGGAAATTCAGCTATGCAAAAAGGTTGTACAGTAGATAGCAGAATATAAAAAGGTTAGAGAATTAACTTCTCTAACCTTTTTATATTCAATATTAGCTTTTAAACAGCCCTAATGCTACCATTAATCCTGTTATCTGTTCAACCTTGTATAAACACAAAAAAGAATTAGCCCTTTCTACTTTTCAAAACTAGTTACAATTCTCTCTTTCATTTTCTGTATTACTTCACTGCTCAATACTTTTTGACCAGCAGGAAGTTTTAATATGGCAGCGGCACCTTTGCTAAGGTATATTTCTTGATCATTATTTTGATTTACTACCAATATTCCTTGCCCTTCAAATTCGAAATAACTAATATCTTTTGTTTCATTTGTATTATTTTTTATTGCTTTATATAATCCATATAAATCTTTACTTCTATTTTCTCCGCCCGTTCGAATCGGTTCAGTATCATTCGCAACAATTAGTCCTTCTGGCTGCTCACCCTTCATAATAAACCACAGCTTTTCATTTGTTGGTAATAGTAAATTCTTAAATTCAGAGCTATTTAAAATTTGCTGTGCTGGAATTGTTTCATAGATTGGTAACGAAAATGGAGATGTTGTTATTTTTTCAAAACTTAAATTTTCAGAAGAACTTCCCTTACTATATTGATAATCTTTTAATGCGATCGATTGTACTGATTCACTTTTATTTTTTGATGCATAACTAATTTTACTAGCGAAAATAATAACGGTCATTAAGCACATGCACGGTATCACAAGCTTAAGTAGTTTTCCCATTTATGAACCCCCGCTTTTAATATTATTAGTTTGCATGGATATTATAAACAGTTTCACTCCACCAAAAATTATTATTATTATGGAACGTACTGAAATTATGATTATAATGATCACCATACCAAGGGTCCATGTATGTTATATAATCTGTTCCATTTGTCCCTTTATAAAATCCATCAAGTACTAGAAAGTGTCCGATGTTAGCTCCATTTTGCCACATAATGAGTGCAATCATCGGCTGATTACTATTAATTTGACTTTTGAACCAATCATAAGATTTTGCTCCAGAACTTATAGCTGAGCTAACACCATATCCCGATAATCCATATTGTATTTCACGTGAAGTTGCAGGATTATTATATGATCCACCCTTAACATACCTAACATACTGATCTTGTGAAGGAGTTTTCCCAAAATAATTTAAAACTGAAACCGAAGTGCCTGCCCAACACCAATTTGATCTTTCTTGTAATATGTTAGGTACAGATAATTTACGGTCTGTTGGTGTACTTGGGGGATTTCCATTAATATACGCTGACGTTACATATACTTTTTTTCCATCTTTAAAATAATAAAACCAACGATTATCTAAATTTCCTGTCCAGTAATCTTTAACCGTTTCACCATACTCCCATCCTTTAAAAGATGCTTTTGTATTTCCGGGAATCACATCTACAATATTTGCATTCAAACTTTTTGCCTCTCTAACATTTACATTCAATGGAGCTGTTGTCCCTGAAAATTCAACTTCTTCTGCTATTATTTTCTGAACACCAATAAAACTAAATGTGAAGAACAATAAAACCATACAAACAATAAAATGCTTTCTTCCCTTCATTTCTCCACCCCTTCATCAGTACTAAAAAACATCAACAATTCATCCTTATTAATTGTTCAAGCTTAATATTACATACTAACGAAAAATGAATTCTCATAAAGTAAAACTTTAATCAGTGGGGGTTTTATTCATCCCTCACTGATTATTAGTTAAACTAATCGGGCTTTTACGGGCTGCCCGATCCCCACCTAACTTCTTTGCTCTCGCTGGATTTTGAGGTGGGAGTCTTACTGCCCGGCAAATAGCGAGATAAATTCCAATACAAAAAAGGAGCCTATAAATTTTTATAGGCTCCTTTTTATTTCGTCGTTATTACTTAGCTAATTCTTTCGTACCCTTCATTACATCAACGAAGAATCCCCAGTTATTCACTACAGAAGAGATACTGATATGTTCATCTGGAGTGTGGACGTTAAAGATGTCTGGTCCGAATGAAATTGCATCTAATTCAGGCATCTTTTGAACGAATGCGCTACACTCAATCCCCGCATGTACAGCGAAGATTTCAATTTCTTTATTGTATTTTTCTTGATGTACTTTTTCAAATAAATTACGAATTTGTGAGTTTGGATTGTATGGCCATTCTGGATACTCTGACTCTATTTCAAATGTAGCACCAACTAATTCAGCAATATATTTGATTTCTTCTGCAACATGTTGTTTTAAACTACTTACAGAACTTCGCACTTCGTTACGTAATTTAATTTCATCTTGCAACGTTTCAATAACGCCTAAATTTGTTGAGCTTTCTACAAGACCTTTAATATCCATGCTCATACTTTGAATACCATTCGGAATTAAGAATAATGATGAAATAAGCTGCTTTTGTGTCTCTTTAGCAAATACTTTTTCAACTGTTTCATCCAATTTTGTCAGTGTAACATGAACATCTGAATCAACAGCACGCATTTCTTCTTGTAATACACGTGTCCATGATTCTAGTTTTTCTTCTACTTGCCCTACATCTTCTGTACGAATTAAAATTGTAGCTACACTTTCACGCGGAATTGCATTCGTTTTTAATCCGCCGTGAACTTCACTTATGTTAAACTCCGTATGTGCTGATAAATCACGTAACACTCGTCCTAATACTTTGTTCGCATTACCGCGTTGTTTATCAATTTCCATACCAGAATGTCCGCCTTTTAGACCGCCAACATATAGACGGTATGCATCCATATTCGCTGGTGTTTCATCCCAAATTACGGGAATTGTTTCAACAGCTTTCGCACCACCTGCACTACTTACAAGTAATTTATGATCTTCTTCAGAATCAATATTTATAAATATCTTTCCTTCAAAATGATTTGGATCAATAGCAAAAGCCCCGCCCATTGTCGTTTCTTCTTCAGTAGTGATAACGACTTCAAGTGCTGGATGCGGAATTTCTTTTGAATCTAATAAAGCTAATGCATACGCAACTGCAATACCATTATCCGCACCTAAAGTTGTTTGATTTGCATATAACATGTCCCCAATGATTCGTAATTCA
Source organism: Bacillus sp. CH_48 (assembly GCF_038008465.1). Lineage (NCBI taxonomy): Bacteria > Bacillati > Bacillota > Bacilli > Caryophanales > Bacillaceae > Bacillus > Bacillus sp. CH_48. The sequence goes on from NZ_JBBOZF010000001.1 coordinate 4,566,370, forward strand.
ATTGGATCTTTTTCAAAATCATGTACTGTTGCTTGATTTTTTTCGCAAACCATATCCATATGACCTTGAATAATAATAGCTGGTACATTTTCATAACCAGCTGTTGCTTCTTTTTTAATAATGACATTTAATGCTTCATCTTGAATGACTTCTAAGTTACGCTCTTTTGCAAAGCCCACTAAATAATCACTAATTTCCTTTTCATTACCTGATCCTCTAGGAATCTTTGAAATTTCTGCAAAATGATAAAATACAGGGTGCTTTGTTAATTGTTCTAAAGTAGAATACATTTTTCAAGCTCCTCTCAAAATGAAAAAATAGTATGTAAGTCTTTTATCATTATACCATGATTCATTATTTTACCTTTCTTTTAACTTTTATTGTTCATTTTATTTACAACACTCATACAACATTATAAGGGCGTTGTAAGCTATATCGATTTTTCTCATTTAATAATAGTCGTATACTTTTTAAAGAAACACATTAAAGGAGATAAAGAAAATGAAAAAGTTTGCAGCAATTATTACACTATGTTTATTATTTTTTAGTTTTACTATTGGCTGTGAGAGAGCGTCACTAAATAAAATTGGTAAAGATGTATATTACATGCAGATAAAAGGCGAAGGAGCTATCGAAAAAGTAGATGGTAGAAACTTACGAAACTATACGCTGCCCGCATATCATGAAGATGGTGTCAAAAAACAAATTACATTTAGAAGTACAAAAAAAGAAAACGACCATAAATTAAATGAAGACGCGTTTTTACGCCTTTATGTAGATCAAGATGATAATAGCAAAAATGAAATATCATCAATTGAAGTAAAGTCCTATGAAGAGATTCAGAAAACAGATTTACCTAAAAAAGTAAAAGATAAGTTTACTATTAAATAAAAAACAAAAGAAAATGCTCTATGCATTTTCTTTTGTTCTTTTCACTTGTATATATTTTGAACTACTATTATTCATCAGTTTCTCTAACCGATTTATATTCTCCGTTAATGCACCTTTCACAAGAGAGAAATCTGTATTGGATTCTTCTTTTTTTTCTTTAAAAAACGAAGACTTTTGTACATTGACTTCAGCCATCTCTTCTCCCCCTTTTCAAAAAGATACAACCTTTTATTTATATTATATAGCAAATGTAGAAAGAGTGTACACTTATGATTTTCTTTTTAATTCTTCTTCTAATTCTTCTACTTGCTGCAACGCATCCCCTTTTATTAAAGAGAAATCTGTTGTATCTTCGTTATCTTCTTTAAAAAAATCATTGTCATAATCTTTTACCACTACAATCACCTCTACATGCTAGTGTAGGAATGATTGTCCAATTTTATTCAACTTTGTCGGATTTTGTTTTTAATTTATGTATAGAAGAAAAGGACAGAAAAAGATTCTGTCCTTATTTACTAAAATAACTATGATGTATTGTTAAATTATATACATTTTCAAAATCCCGATCTTGCAGGTTATTTTTCTTTCCATCAATAACAATGAAAACATCACTTACTATTTTTGCTGGTATGATCCCGACATTTTCTACTTGCACTGCTTTCTGCTCATTCAATTGCTCGATATGTTCTAACGGAACGATAATACTAAATTGCGAGCGAATACCACGAAAGTTTGTATTTAATTCCTTTGCCGCTTCAAAAACAACAATTTTCGCGCCAATTTTTTCCCCATATGAATCTAAAAATACATTTAAGCTCTTTGTATATTCTTCTTCCGTATGCCATTCCATCGTACCGAATACTGCTGGATTAACATTTTGAATAATTGTGGTGTATATTTCTCCTCTCGCTTTAGATGCAATTAATGATCGTTTTATTGATTGAACTGTCTTGCCAATATCGCTAAATTTCGCACCCCATATTTCTGAAATATTAGGCGTTAAAATGAACGCAATATCAACAAAAATAACCATTGCAGTAAACATTAAAAGATTTTTCCAGAGGGTTAAATCAATTCCTTTTATCATGAAATACACGGTGACAGATATGATAAACAAACCATACCAAGTCTTTCTAATACGTTGCTTTTTCTCCTCGTACAACTCCTCATTTTTCCAATAAAAGAAAACAAGGACTACAAAGACAATCGCTAAAACAAATAAGCCAATTCGAATGTTAGAGATCATTAATCACATCACCCTCCATTCAAAAACTACTCACGATATCATTACATGCGCAAGCTGCTCTCTTTATGACAAAAGACATGGACAAGCTTCTAAATTTAGCTACATCGCATATATATTAGAAAGTACCACGTCTTTTATCCTGCTATTTGTGGGCAGTAAGACCCCCACTGATTAAAATTTTACTTTACCATGAGTCTATATTGTATATGTAGACAAGCATTCATTTCAAATTTTCGTATTAAAAAGAAATATGTTTCGGAATTTCCCCTTCAGGTACTTCTCCATCCATACTTAAATAATAATGACGAATCGGACGTAAGTTTTCGTCTAATTCATAAACAAGCGGAATACTAGTTGGAATATTTAATGAAACTACACCATCACTCGAAAGGTTGTCTAAGTATTTTACTAGCGAGCGAATTGTGTTACCGTGTGATGAAATAATTACTTTATTACCATTTTTTAATATCGGCGCTATTTCTGAGTGCCAATAAGCAAGTACTCTCTTCTCCGTATCCTCTAAACATTCAGTTAATGGAAATTCACCTTTTTTGAGTGTTTTATATCTTGGATCGGTCGCTTCATATCGAGGATCATCTTCAGTAAGAGCCGGTGGTCTTACATCAACACTTCTTCTCCAAATATGAACTTGCTCCTCACCATATTTTTGAGCAGTTTCATCTTTATTCAACCCCTGCAATGCACCATAATGTCTTTCATTTAGCTTCCAAGATTTATGTATTGGGACCCAAGTAAGATCCATCTCATGAAGTACAATCCATAACGTCCGAATTGCGCGTTTTAATACAGATGTATAAGCCACATCAAAAGTATATCTGTTTTTCTTTAATATTGCTCCTGCTTCTCTCGCTTCACTTAATCCATTCTCTGATAGATCAACATCTGTCCATCCAGTAAAGCGATTTTCAAGATTCCATAAACTTTGTCCGTGACGAATAAGTACAAGTTTTATCATTATAATTCCCCTTTCGGAAATGTGAATTTTATTGTTCCATTGCGTACACGTATAAAGTATCTAGTAATGTATCTTTTTATCCATTCACTCTATAACCAAACGATAGTTGCCAAATGTATGGATAAAATTTGTTCTTTTTCAAACTATAAAAACAGAAGTTTTTCATTATTTTTGATCGACTGGTATTTCCCGTTTTGATATCCAAGCATCAAAACCTGATCGACTATTTGCCATTTCATTCATAACTTGATGCCAATTGTCTTCACATGATTCACCAAATTTTGAAAAAATAGCGCCCATTTGTTGTCTTTGTACATCGCTCAATTTTTTCTCTAAATCTGCACCTTGTTCTGTTAAAGACAACTGTTTCACACGGCGGTCATGTGTAGCTTCATTACTCTCAATTAAGCCCTTTTCCACAAGTTGACGTAGTGGCCCATGGAGAGCTTGTTTACTTATTTCTAATAATGATAATAACTCATTTACACTTATCCCTGGAAAACGTGCGATAAAAAATAAAATTCGATGATGTACTCGTTGAATGCCATATTCTTTTATAATTTCATCTGGCTTTTCAGTAAATGTTTTATATGCAAAATAAAATAATGCTAATGCCTCATTCATCTGTTCTTCTTTATGTTGTGTCATCTACTTTCCCCCTGTATGTAAATTATACCACAATCTAGTAATGAATATTTTAATCAACTTATTAGAACCTGTTTAGTCTATTGAAACATTCACTGCATAATTAGGAGATGATTCATTTGAAAAAAATATACTGTAAGTACATATTTATTGGATAGACTACACGAATTAGGAATTGAACATACATTCGGGGTTCCTGGTGATTATAATCTTGCTTTTTTAGATGATGTGGTAGCACATGAAAATTTAAAGTGGATTGGCAATTGTAACGAATTAAATGCTGCATATGCAGCAGATGGGTACGCTCGCATAAAACGAATCGCTGCTCTTATTACTACTTTCGGAGTTGGAGAATTAAGCGCTATTAACGGTATTGCTGGCTCATATGCGGAAAACGTGCCAGTTATAAAAATCACGGGTACGCCACCAACAAAAGTAATGGAAAATGGAGCAATCGTCCATCATACGTTAGGAGATGGAAAGTTCGATCACTTTTCCAATATGTATCGAGAAATCACTGTGGCACAAACAAATGTAAAACCTGAGCATGCTGCTGAGGAAATTGACCGTGTTTTACGTGCATGTTGGAATGAAAAACGCCCGGTTCATATTAATTTGCCGATTGATGTATATAATAAACCAATTAATAAACCTACAGAACCAATTTTATATAAACCGATTTTAAGTAATAAAGAAGCGTTGGATAAAATGCTACTACATGCCACTTCAATAATAAATAACGCCAAAAAACCTGTAATTTTAGCTGATTTTGAAGTAGATCGATTTCACGCTAAAGAAAATTTACATCAATTTGTAGAAAAAACTGGGTTTCCCATCGCGACGTTAAGTATGGGAAAAGGAATATTCCCAGAAAAACACCCTCAATTTATAGGGATTTATACTGGTGATGTAAGTTCTCCGTACTTGAGAAAAAGAATTGATGAATCTGATTGTATTATTAGTATTGGTGTGAAGTTAACTGATACTATTACAGGCGGCTTCACACAAGGTTTTACAAAAGAACAAGTTATAGAAATCCATCCCTACACTGTGAAAATTATAGATAAAAAATACGGTCCAGTTGTAATGCAGGATGTTTTACAACATTTAAGTGATTCAATTGCGCATCGTAATAAAGATACTCTTGAAATTAAGCCATTTATTTCAGCATCATCACCTTTTACTGAAGAGTTCAATCCAAAAGCACAAATGGTCACACAAAAACGTTTTTGGCAGCAAATGTACCATTTCTTACAAGAAAACGACATCTTAATTGTAGAACAAGGAACACCTTTCTTTGGTAGTGCTGCTATCCCTCTACCTAATAACACTGCATATGTAGGACAACCGTTATGGGGATCTATCGGATATACACTGCCCGCTCTACTTGGTACACAGCTCGCCAATTTATCACGGCGCAACATTTTAATTATTGGTGATGGTTCTTTCCAAGTAACTGCCCAAGAGTTATCAACTATACTACGTCAAAATTTAAAACCGATTATATTTTTAATCAATAACAACGGATACACCGTTGAACGTGCCATTCACGGCCAAAACCAACCTTATAATGATATACAAATGTGGGATTACAATAAACTATCAATGGTATTTGGGTCAGAAGAAAAAAGTCTAACATTTAAAGTAGAAAATGAAGCAGAATTAGCAGAAGTCTTAACAAATATAACTTTTAATAAGAATCAACTTATCTTTATTGAAGTTATAATGAGCCAAAGCGATCAACCTGAATTGTTAGCTAAACTCGGGAAAAGATTTGGTCAGCAAAATTCTTAATATAAAAGCATAACCTAATTATACAATTGGTAGTGTAAAACTTGTTTTGAGAATAGTTTCGACACTCAAAATACATAAGGAAAAGGATGGAAAGCACCATCCTTTTCTATTTTAAGAGCATTCTTCGACTAACGCCCCGTATGACAAGCAAAAATTCTTAATCCATCTTTAACTTTATAGCTTTTGTCGCAATAAATGTTTTAATATGCTTATCTAATATCCTTGTCCCACCAAAATCATCCTCATAAAAACCTGTTATAGCAAAACCAGCTTCAATTTGGCCTTGGATTTGGTCTTCTAAAGTATGTGCATATTCTATTGTTTGATTTGAATCGATGTAATCTTGAACTTCATCCTCTGGTAAATAATCCAATGTTGATGAAGGAATTGAATGTTTAACATCAAGAATACCTTTTTGTTCTTGGTTATCATCAAAGATCCATAGTAACGGATTTGTAAATCCAGCAATAAGAATACCTTCATTCTTTAAAACCCTAGAAACTTCATTCCATACAAGATGAACATCTTTTACAAACAAATTAGAAACAGGATTTATAACAATATCAAAATATTCATCCTCAAAATCACCAAGGTCTGACATATCTCCTTGTACGGTTTTCAAAGTCAAACCATCCCGTTTTGCTACCTTTTCATCTTGTTCCAATTGCTTCTTAGATATATCAGTTACTGTTACATCTGCTCCAGCAGCAGCTAGAACAGGTGCTTGTTGTCCACCACCTGATGCTAAGCAAAGTATCTTTAATCCATCTAATGACTTTGGAAACCACTTTCTAGGAACTGATTTTTCCGTAGTGACTGTAATCTCCCATTCACCTGATTTGCTTTTCTCAATAACCTCGCTACTTACAGGCTGCGTGTATCTAGAACCTTCTTCAACCTTCTTATCCCATGCATTACTGTTTTGTTGTGTAGTATCCATTGCGATTAGTCCTCCTAGCGATCTAGTTGTATTCAATGTGTAAGCTTAATGCTTTCCTTTTTCTATTAACCTGCCTAATAGTTCATACATAGTTGTCTATATTTACATTAACAGATAAATGCAAAAATTACTAAAAAAATTCTAAAAAGACAAAAAATTACACATCTATTCCATTCATTTAAACTAATCGTAGAATTGTTAAGTTTTAAACAACTCACTTCCACATAAAAAAAGCATTCCAAACCTGTTGACAGTTGGAACGCTTTTTTATGTTATTTAATTTTTCAAGCTTTTAACTAAATCCATTAAACAAATAAGCTACGATTTTTCTTTTTTATTCAGCAAGAGTTAACTGCCAAGATACACCATACTTATCATTTAACCAGCCAAACTTTTTACTAAACGGATAGGAACCTAAAGGCATAAGAATTGCTCCATCCTGCGCTAGTTTATGAAAGACCGTTTCAATTTCTTCTTCTGTCTCACAAGTTACATAAAGAGATATAGCTGGAGTGAATGTAAAATTATGATTTACATAACTATCAATACACATAAACTCTTGGCCATTTAGCGTAAAAGTTGCATGAATTACAGTTCCCTCTTTACCAGGTCCATTTTCATCGTAGCGAGAAATACTTACAATTTCCGATTGATCAAATAGCGACGTATAAAAATTCATTGCTTCCTCAGCTTTGCCTTCAAACATTAAAAACGTAGTAATTTTTTGATTTGTGTTACTCATATGGAGACAGCCCCTTGTTATATATTTATGTAAAACATAAGTCGGCCAAAAACCGAACGTACATTCCTATGAGTGTATTGTCTATAAAAACGATGAGTTTGTCAATTATCTACTTTCTTATTTCTTCTTAAATAATGCTGTCCAAAGAAATGATTCTCCAAACATTTCATTCGGTTGTTTCATTTGTTCCATCCTTCTAATCTCAATTACCTCAAATTCTTTAAATATCTCTCGTAACTTTTCTTCCGAGTATGCAAGACCACCTTTTAGACTCCATCCTCTATATACGTCCCAATCAGTTATTTCTGACCCATTTCGTTCATCTAAGTCGCCTGCCGCAAAACATGTTAATCCGAAATAACCACCCGATTTTAATGAGTTTTTAATTAAATCCACATAATTTATTCTTCTATGCGGTGGAATGTGATGCAAACAGCCCGAATCGTATACAAAATCAAATTCGTTTTGAACCTCTAAATTAAAAATTGAATCACAAATAAAATGAATTTCTACCCCTTTTGCCAATGCCCTTTCTTTAGCCCAATTAATGCCTTCTACAGATAAATCCACTGCGGTTACATCAAACCCTTGAGTCGCTAAATAAATGGCGTTTCTACCTGGACCACATCCAAGTTCTAATACTTTCCCTTTTGAAACTCTCTCTTTTTGTATATACGAAACTAGGTTCTCATCTGGAACATTTTCAAAAAATGGAACATCCTTTTCTCTATTCTCATAAAATTCATTCCAAAAAGGTTCTGCAGGTCTTAATAATGAATCAAGCATTTTTAAAATGTCTTCTTGTGTGTGTAACGTTTCATTTTTCATTAATACCCCTCCATAAATTAATAGTCAGAAAATTATTATATATCTTTTTGAACTTTCAAACAAAGAAAAAACTCCTACATTTTGAAGTGAACCCCGAAAACGGGACACCTATCAAAACACCTAAACCACCTTTCATTTGGTGCGGATGCATCGAATTGGCGTTCCAATCGATGAGGGGCTACTACTGGCTCCGCATCACTGATATATTTCTTTTTCTTTCGACCAACTTTTGAGAGAATCTGATTTTGCCTCATGATTCATAATACTTTTTTATGATTTACACACAGCCCCATTTTCCGAAGAGTTGCGGTCACTCTTCGATATCCATATCGTAATTTATGCCGAAGACAAACATCCTTTATTTTCTCTTCTATCCCTTAGGTCCACTGTTCGTTATAACCAACGATAAAATGTAGACCGGGGTAATTCTAATACATTACACAATTCTTTTACCGTTAGTTTTTTTTTTAATCGGTCCATAAAGTAACTACAGTTTCCGGGTTCAACTTCTTTCGATTTCCAGATACTTTCCCCATATCAGTAATTTTGTTTTTAACTGTTTATTTTCTAACCGTAGCTGTTCCAATTCATTTAACGCTTTTGGCCCTTTTCCATAAGAATATTGTTCTCCTACAGGTTGTTGAAAATGGTACGTTTGACCGGTACGATACCACTTCATCCACGTCTTAATTTGGGAAACATTTTTAATTCCAAAATTATCCATAATTGTCCGGTTGGAATATCCATCCTTTTTCATTTCAACCACTTTCCACTTTATTTCTTCTGGGTAATGAACTCTTGTCTTCAAACCAAAAACACCTCCAGTGAATTCGCATACTAAGTATGCGAATTCAGGAGGTGTTTTTTTCATGTACCACTATTCGGGTTCACTTCAAAAGTTAACTGCTTTTTAATTACAATAACTATTTTGTTTAAATTCACCTTAATTCATATCAATTTTTCTTAACATTCACATTAATAACTGTACAATATAATTAAACTGTTTGTATGAGGGGTGATTATTATGAACTGGAAACAAAAATACAATCCGAAATATCTCTTTTACCGAATGTATAGTTATATTTATAAAGCCCTTGATGATATATCATGGTCCTTAAAATAACGCTTTTGTTCACTTTTTTGATACATTTACGAAACATGCATGTGTTATCTTCATTAAGTCCTTTTCTTTTTATAATGTCGTGTGAGATATACCAACAGAGGAAGCCCTAGATTCCCTAATCCTAGGGCTTTTTTTATAAGAATTTTATACATTTTATTATTTCCACCAACTTTTCAAATTGTATATACATAATATAAAATTTTCATGTTGTTATATTTTTTGATGGCCTCTTATCTTTCCGTAAAAGGCCCTTTTTTCAAATAACGCTTTTGTTTAATTTATATTTAAAAAGTTCCTTTTCATAAAGACTTCCCTTATATGCTATACTCATTCTTAAATAATTGTATAAGGAATGTTAAAAATGGATGATAGACCGTCAAGACAATGGAAATTGCGACAAAAGTTAAGAGCACTGAAAACCAAAAACAACAATGACACAAACCCTTTGTTTAGTGAATGCCTTGAATCCCTAGGAAACGAAACTCTCATTTTCTCCCAAGAAAAAAGCCAGCAGATTGCTACTATTTTAATGAATTCATTTCCTATAACTATCTCGGGAAGAATAGATTGGGAACAGATAGATAATCAATTCATAGCTTCGAACAAAGAACAACTAATTTCCCTTATTAGAGCAAACCAACTAGATTTTGATGAACAGATTTTTATAATATGGGATAACTATGAAATCCCTGTAGTAAGTACAAATCTTGATAAAGTATTCCAATCACTAGTTGACGTTGATGCAGTCAGTTTTTATTACTGGCTATTAGACAAAGAATATAGCTTCGTAATTGAAATAAATGATGAAGAATTGATTAGGGTTGGGTTTCGCTAATACTCTAAGCATATTTCCTCATTCTACTGATCTGCAAAATTTAAATTGTATTATTTATCAAAGACTTAAAATATACGAATGTCACGTAAAACGATTGGTGTTAATCATGTTTATGTTTATAATTACGTTGATTTGGATAACTTGCATTTATAAAATGTAAATATTTTACAAATGCAAGTTAAACAAACATGTTATATTCTTGATATTAAGACGTTTTTTATGAGCATTTCATATAAGTGTGATTTAACTGATTAAGACTATTTTAAAAAACGACATATCAGCGATAATTTATGTCTATTCTGTATAAGTGTTAGCAAGATCGTTTGCAAACTTTTTAGCACTTTTTTAAAACTTAAACCAGAGGAGATTCATACAATTTAGTAACAATGTAAAATTGAATTTATCAAGGATAAACCATTTAACAAATAGTTTGCAGCACTGAATGATTTACAAAAGACTACCCATCGATACACTACGAATAAAAATAATGAGCTAATCGAGGGAATATAATTATTTTTATTTAATTCGCACTTGTACTTCTTGTTCTTGTATTACTTGAATGATTAACTCCAATACAATATTTTGTATTAACTGATGCTCATTATCATGAAGTGTACTTTGTTCTGATATATATTCAATACATTGATATATATACCCTTCTACCAATAAGCTCCCTTTTTCAACTGTAAGTGTATTTTGCCCATTCTTTTTTACCTTTGGTATTAAAAATTCGGTTTTTGTCAAAATAATCTCCTGTTCAACCTCTTTTATTCCTATGACTTTTTCTTTAAATACAACCTTTTCTCGTAAACTAATTTCACCTTTATATCTTCCTATTTCTATTGGTAGTTTCGCTGTAATAAAATTATTTACGTCTTCCCCATTTTCACTCTCTAATATTATACTGTGAATAGGAATCCATGAAGATGCCTCTACCTTATTCTCTTCTTTATTCCCTTTATTTTTTTGGTTATATAATTCAAAATGAATTCTCTTCTCATGAAGATTTAAAGAAACTAATTTACAATAACTATCCGAATGATATTGTTGCACTGTAGTTAATAACTTACAATCTAATTCACGCCCTTCTACACCTTTTTCATCCCTAAATACAAATGCTTCTTGATTTTTAACATTTATTTTTGGAAATATTTTAAAACTAGTTACTTCTGAAAAAATAGAAAATGGAGTTTTGACCACCAGTGAGCGTATTAAAGGCCCTATTTGTGATCCAGACGCTTTACCTTCTTTCTCTAATTTTGATGCTACATATTCTCCCTTTAATTCAGGTGGTATTTCTTCTTTTCCCCCTCTTTTTTCGTGTAAATTATCTTGTATATTCAGTTTTTTATACTTGTAAATTTCATCCCATATCCCCTTACCAATCCATGGATTTTTCATCACCATCCCCCGTCTGATGAAATTCAAAAAATTTGTTTTTTGTATGTGACCATTTCATCATTATATATGTTGTATAAAAATAAAAAGAAATTGTCTTTGTTAAAAAGACAATTTCTTTTTATTTTTATAGTGCTACTTGTACTTGTTGTACTTGTAAAACTTTTAAAGTAAGATCTAGTACAATTTTTTCACGAAGCGTATCAAATGGTTCGTTTAGGTTTGTAGGACAAGGTGAAAAGTCTAATTCAAAAAATTGAGCGCTTACTAATTCACAATATGGTTGTTCGTTATAAAAAACTGCATTTTCAAAGAAATATTTGTCTAGACGTGGTAAATCACCGTTTTTAGGATTTATAAAATGAGAAGTAGTGTCCGAAGAAGAAGCTACTAAAGCTAATGATAGAAAATCACCTTCTGTCAGATCTGCAAAACCAGAAAATGGAACATTTGCAATACGATCATATAGAACTCCATTACACTCGTCATTTGCATATTCAATATTTTTACGAATATAGCCTTGTACAAATAATTTCGCTCTTGTAACTCTTCGGTAAGGTGTACCTGGTACTGGTACGAATGCTACAGGCACTAACTTACATTGTGTTAAAAATACGTTTTTTAAGATGCGTTTAATTTCGACTGCTGGAGGCTCTAATGAAATATCGGACTCTACAACAATTTGAAGCGTTCTTTCAGCTAATACAACTGGAATCTTTACAATAGGTGCTCCTGGAGTAACAATTGGTGTTGCAGTCTCATCACTTAATGGTGTTTGGGTTTGTCCCGCTACCTGACATGGTACATTAATTGGACATTGTTCGCTCATGTTTTATGCTCCTCTTTTTATAAGATTTTAGAGTTTATGAAATTTTCAAACTCATAATACTTGTATATGTCTTTCTTCTACTAATGTTTGGGTTCTATAGTAGCCTTTTTAATCATTATCATTAAGTTAGTATAATCTAATCATTTTTATTGAAAATTCTGAAAATTAATATTTTTAGAGGGATACAAATTCTGTTTTCAACGTATCTCGCAGATTCGGTAAAATTATGAAGTCTTTATTACATGAGTTATCTTGAATTTAATTTTGAATATCACGATATGAACATGGTTACCAAATGATCATTTTCATTTTTATCAAGCTATATATTCGTAAAAAATCGCTTTACATATACTGAAGTTTTATTTGTTGTTACATAAAATCTTTTACCTATTCAATTTTGAAATATACATTCAAGACAGTATACTCCAAAATAAGAAATTATTTTAAATTAGAATATTTTCTTTGATAAATGTGTGTTGATTAATTTCATAATCAGTAGTTCTATCCACTCTCCCTTAAAAATTAGCATAGTTTTTATGAATTCTATATCTAGTAGAAAGCTCTCTATCATATAAAAGTATAATAATAGGTTAATAAACAAGCAGTTTTTTTACTAAAACATAGAATAATACTAACCCTAATTGAAGGGCGGCATAAAAGTATTTCCTGGAATAATGATTGCTGGAAATCTAAAGACAAGCACCATTGTGATGACGATAAATTTAGATATATTATTTATATAATTTGTGTTATAGTTTCAAATGTTAATTAATTACAATATTTTCCAAAAGGAGTATACATAGTCATATAAATCATGTTATTTTGGATAGTTTGTTCTTTAAATTAGGAATTAAATAAAGAATTATAAAAACGCGCTAGGTACAACTAAGAAAGAAACAGGATAAAGAATAAGTCATATTACCTGTAGTAATAACACTAAGTGAATTGCACCCCTTATAAGTGACTTGTGTATCTCTTACTGCGTTTGAAGTTAATTGCCAATATTTCGTGTCGTTCTTCCACAAGACATTGCGTAAAACCGTTTGGTTACCAATTCCACCAACGTAATCTTCAACATCTTTCATTCACTTCATTAAATTGTCCTGTTGCTTGATTTTGTGCCTCTTGAACTTTTTTATTCAACTCTGTTTTTGTGGTTTCAATATCTTTGTTGACTTGCTCTAAGGTATCTTTCTTTACTTTGTCCACATCAGGAACAACCGACTCCCAATTGCCATTCTTCCATAATTTGAGGATGCCAGGCTTGCCGTTTGAAATATCTAACCATAAGGTTTTTCCATCTTCTAAACCGATTGTCGGTGGTTTTGCGCTTTCAATAATTTTTGTTTGATAATTTTTAAGGTTTTCTTGTACTTTTTCTGCTAACTTTTTTGCTGCTTCTGATTCCTTTTACACAACATCAACTTGTTCATTTGTCTCTTTCACAAGTTCTTCCAACTTATCTAACAAGCCTTTATTTGCTTTTCCAGCTAGACTGCCCATAACTTGGGCATACATGTGATTTAACAGACTTCTCGTATCTTCTACTTCTTTAAAATCACCAAAATACTATTTATCATTTGCTGCATTTGTATCACATTCATCCGCTGCGATAAGACGCGCTTCTAAAAACAAAGGTGGCGTAAATTTTGTATCTTTGATATGGACAATATCGCCCTTATTTACTTTTTCATGAGATAAACCAAATATCTTTTCTAATGCAATTGGAGTTACTTCATACTGTACAGTGCTATTAATACGTTTCTTTAGTTCCGCTTCCGTTAGTTGTTTTAATCTTTCAGCTGACATATTTTGATCTTATGTTTGTGGACTATAGATGTCATATTTGTGTGAACCATCTTCTGTCCAACGTTGTAAGGCATCTGCATCAGCGACGTATAACTTCCCACCGTTAATCTTTTCAAAAGTTAGATACTCACCTGTTTCTTCGTTAAAGGGCCCGACACCAACTAGTGCAGAAATTGCATCTTGTGAATTTTCAATACGGCGTATGCCTTGTAAGTCCTTTCCTAAGACAATTTCTTTTCCGTTATCCCTACCTTCTTTACGTACCATATCTACGTATCTACTAACAATAAACGAACCTTTTACTTCTGTACGGAATCGGATTTCTAACTCAAAGGTACTTGCTATTGTTTTCAATAAATCTAGTAGGTTTGTAAATTCTTTGATATTTATCGTGCGGAAGCTTGCATATTCCGTTACACCACGTTGCCACTTCGTTCCTTCTAAAGCGAAATCCAGCCATTGATTAACTGTGTATCCTTCTAAGGTTTGTGGTTTAATTACTTTTACTTTTTTTAATTTCTTATGTTCACTTAGCGCATATATTTTTTTAGAACGATCTATAGAATCTTGTTCGCTTTCGTTTATCACATATGAAACAAACGATCCATCACGCACACGCTTTAAGATTATGTTTTGTTGCATTAACTTCGCCGCTTTGTGTGTACCATCTGAAACCGTAAATTCGAATTGGTCTACATTGTTTTTTAGTTCCCATTTACGAAGATCATCCCAATAATCTTGTTCTTTAATTACTGCAATGATTTGTTCTGTTTTAAAATCAAAAATGTGTAAATCGTTATTACTCATAAATATCTCTCCCTGTATGCCACTTCCACTTGTCCGATATCAGAAGGTAAAATTTCGATTTGATTCGTTCCTTTTTCTATATTTATAAAGTCACCGAATAAATCTTTCGTATAGATTGCATCTTTTCCATTAATCTTGATACTTGCATCTGCTGTATCGATTTCCACTACATCACCTTTTCGTACGATATAATAAGGCGCTTCGAGAGTGGTTGTTTTATTAAATTTCCAAACTTTTATGTCGTTTATTGAAGCATTTAAATTGGGTGCTTCTTTCCATCCTCCAATATGCACCATAATTTGTGCTAGTTGATTTTTTGAGTATCTTTCATCCACATCAAAATACTCACGGTATGATTCTGAATCGTATCCACCCTTTTCTAAAATACGAGCAATATCAGCCGCCCAAAAGTTTCCGACACGAGTAATTCGTAAACGACCTGTAAAATCATTCCAAGTCCAAGGAGAATCTCCCGTAGTTGAGATAATGTGATGTCCTTCGTCAATTTTTCCGGCGTGTATCTCTCCATAATTAGAAGCTACGTTTACATGTACTTCAGCCATTGACATTTTGCCTATAACATCAGAATTCACATCCAGAAGATATATTTCTACACGCCCCATAGATTTAGCGCTATTTTGATTCCAACATTCTACAATTGCTTCAACAGTAAAATCCTGTAGCGGTTCTTTTAAACTTTTCCTAGCCACTCCGCCATGCCATTTACTACCTGCCCCAAAGTTATCTATAACAAAGCGCTCACTATCTGACTTTAGAGTTCCTGTGTTTTCACCTTCGTCAGTGTTTGGACCATTTTGAGTCCAACCAACCATTGTTTTCATTTCATCGTGCATAACAAGCTGTTCTTTCTCGACTGTTCGTTCTTCCACAGAAACAGGGTATCCCATACGAAAATGTTGAATTTCTTCTTCCTTTTTTCGTGAAATATCAATAAAAGTAGAGGGATTTTCTACCTTAACTGTGAACGTAGGATCAGAATATTCACTCCCATTATTCGATATATTTGTAATTAATCTACTTCCTTGTAATTTGAAATCTATTTTTCTCCTTGGGCCTAGTTTATAAGGCATTGGACAAATGAATTTTAAGGTGCCTTTTCCTAAACTCACAAAATTATCAACATTAAAATCTTCATCAATAACAGCTATATATGTCCTATCTAGTTTTGTATCAAAAGTTAGCTCGGCTGCTTGTTCAGTAATTAACCATGTCGCTATTTCTTCTTTTAACGTTTCTAAATCTGTTCCATCTGGAACGATAATTCCCACAGGGACAGAAAGTCGACGAGGATCTGTTTCCGTTCCTAATAATCTTGCGCCTGGATATCCAGGCGTGTTTAAAAATTTACGTTTTAGAGATGCCCATGTTGGCGGGCTCCATCCTTTTTCTAGTTGGATATATTCTTTTCGTTGATTGTTGAATGTAAAAGAGCTCATTTTGACACTCCGTTTCTTTATAAAATAAAAGAAACCCAAACCTAAAAGGCTGAGTTTCTCTTTTCTTCTCTTTCTTGATACTCGGTTGTATAGCGATAAGTACCGCGTGCCACGTCTCTTCCTTCTAAATTTACGGGTACTTCAATAACTAAATCTCCACCAAGCATTGGAATAACTCCACCGCCAGATGATCCGAAAGAATTATTAATGACTTGATTTGATACACTATTTGTCATGGCTTGTCTACTTACACCACTCATGACGGTCTTTAATCCTCCTAATTGGCTTGCGGAACTAGCCATCATACGGCTCATATTATCCATTAATTGATTTTATAGATTATAAAGGTATATTATGAGTTGTGTTTTCCATCACTTCTCACAATACAAATATATCACGTTAACTCCAAAACGACCGGCACATTTCCTGCCAAAAAAACGGCCATAACCCTGTCACTTTTTATCACCTTATTTACATATAATTACAATAAAAAATACAATTATGCTCAAAAAAGAAGGGATTATTTTTAATCCCTATCTTTTGTGATTGTAGTATTTATGAAATTAGAGCTATCAAAGAGATGTATATAATAAAGGCTGATGTTAGTTTTCATCTTTATCATTTTCTGATTTCGTAGCAGTATCTTTAAAAAAATCACCTGCTAAATTAAGTAGTTTCTTTCCACCTTCACTATTCAAAAGATTCATTAAAAATACCGGATCTTGAACCTTTTGAATAAGAGCTTGCATAAATACGGATTTAGCAACACCTAATATCTCTGTCGAAGTTATTTTTATATTAAAATAAGGAATGTTAATTTGGAATGGCGAATAATCAGATGAATTATTTTTCTGTTTTTTTAATTTTTCATCAGTCGTTCCATTGATTGCTTCATTGGTTGTTTCATTATTCGTTTTGGGAAGTGTAACAGCTTCAGCCGCTATTATTCGACTTTTCTTCTGAGTTACTTCGGTTATTGGAATAGATGAAGTTTGATACGAAACATTTTTATTAAAATATGGGCTAGATCCCATTTTTTTCTCCTTTCATAACGAACACATTATATATTCTAAACATATATTAAACTATATTAATGAAGGATTACTTCACACTACGTGAAGCAACCCTTTATTTATTCTTGGTGATATAAGAAGGTTGTTACTTAAAAACCACCATATCCGCACCAGCTTGCACCAACGATAATAAGCAAGATAAACAATACGATTAGTAATGCAAATCCTCCGCCATAACCACAACCACTTCCATATCCTTTTTCTGCAGCCAAGATACACTCCTCCTCTCTAGAAGTTCATAAACTAGCAAAAACAAGTTGCACCAACGATAATAAGCAAGATAAACAATACGATTAGTAATGCAAATCCTCCGCTATAACCACAACCACTTCCATATCCTTTTTCTGCAGCCAAGATACACTCCTCCTCTCTAGAAGTTCATAAACTAGCAGAAACAAGCAGCGCCAACGATAATAAGCAAGATAAACAATACGACTAGTAATGCAAATCCTCCGCTATAACCACAACCACTTCTATATCCTTTTTCTGCAGCCAAGATATTCCCCCCGATCCTATAACAAAGATGCGTTTCATAATAACTAACAGAAGTTCTATTAATTTAACTCGTAATGAAAACAAGCTAACAGAAAAATGATTTTTCATTGCAGTCATGTTGTACTTGCTTATCACTACACTGACACTATATGTATTGGGCTGTAAACGGTTATGTGCTTTTATATCAACTTTTCCATTTTTGAGGAAAATGTCATTGACCATTTTTAAAATCGTTATATTTATATTAATAATTTTATAACCCACATTTGAATTTAATCATTCGTATCTTTTTCTCTACTTTGACGATTTGAAATCATTATCTTCTTAATCCATACTATTTTCACAAAGTAATTAATATATCATTTCAAGTTCTCTATGACTTACCTATATCTTATATTGTGTGTAACTGCCCCCTTCGCTGAATCCCTTGGTATCATTGAATTTATAATACTTTCTTTTTTGAGTTACATAGTACAAAATTTATGAGTAACTGTAAGGAGTACCACCACATTACTATCAAGCTAAGAATATGAATTTTATTAATCCATCTTTTTCTTTTGCATATTGGCTAGTATAGAACAAAAAGGTTGTCAAATGCCGAGCGAACTCTCAGCAGATGATAACCCTTTGGACTAGCGTATCAATGATTTAATTAGATAACCTCACAAATATATTATTGAACCACTCCAAATACATTAATTTCAGCGGCACTTGTCCATGGATTGTTGTTTACCTCGCTTAATGCACGTAGTTTAATATAACGACCTGTCTTGTTTGCAAAGCTGACCTCTTTCAAGTTAGTATTGTTTGCAAAAGCACCTATGGATACCGCTGTTCCCCAGTTTACTCCATCACTACTGACGTAAAACTCATAGTCCTTAATCGTTCCATTTATTTGGCCGTCTTGCCTTGGCAAGTAGCTGAATTTGGAGAGGTTATAAGTTGCACCTAAATCAATTTGAATCTCGTGTGGCATTGGAGCTACAGGGCTCCAGTTTGTATGCCAAAATGTGTCTTTGTTTCCATCAAAGGCATACGTACCTAAATTGTACCAATTATAGCTATCTACATATTTTAGTGTCCAGTTTGTTTGCGGAATTAAGCTAGCTTCTTTTGTTGTGACTGCTACATTCATAGCAGAATTACTTGTACTTGTCGTTGTAATCGTTACTCCTGTTTTTTCTCCCGTGTAGGTATTACTATTCGGATTAGTGTCTGGACCAAAGGTAGCAGCATGATTTTGATTCGTGTAATAGAATGGGTCTTGGTATTCACTGACTGATTGCTCTATATCAATGAAAGGATGCGGATCACTGGAATTATTATTCATAGATTCATCAATATGCCAAACCGCAATACCACCAGAATTTGTTGGTAAGCTCGCATCATACCCAACCTTTGCGCGATTCTCAACTAAAAAATACGTATTATCCTTTAAAGGAATCTTTAACACATTATAGTTATTTGGGATTGCATTTAGAGTAAAGTTATTAGTGGTATTTACTACAGTTGGTGTTACAAAGCCCAATTTTACCTTTGACCAAGCATCCATATGATCTGGGGTAGTTCCATACTCTTCCCCTTGAAGACTATTCCAAGCTCCATTCCCCATTATACTTAGACTACCTACACGGTTATTGTCACCATATAGATCTGGAAGACCAAAAGAATGCCCTAACTCATGAGCAGGTATACCAATTGTCGCCATATGACCATATTGTTTTTCACCCTGCGCTGTATACATGCCTGATACTGTAACACCATCGTGATTTGTATTAGGAGCATATGACTGATGCGCCCAAATGTTTGGAAGTGGCCCCCCACTAGCCTGTTCATTACCAGCAAGAAAACTTACAATGTAGAAGCCATCTTTAGAGTCAACGACTTGATCATTATTAGTATCAAGACTAGCAAAATTCACTTGAGAATCAGCTTTAGCCAGTGCATCTGTTATAACCGTACCCATACTTTTTCCCGATGTACTCGGATGAGCGTAATCTAATTTCACTTTAACCACTCCATCATTTTGAGTACCATATGTTTCAGGAGCTGGAGTTATCTGTACTTTTCCGTTACTTACTTCATTATAGTAATTCTTAACTGACTTTTGATTTGTAGAAAAGAATTTGTTACTCCAATCGTTATCGTTATATGCAATATCAACATCTGTAAACCCAATTAACAAAACAAGTAATTTTTTGTTTCCTAAAACTGGAGTGACAGTTCCATCAATATTTTTTGGTGATTCTTTTTGTAATTTATTCATGTGCTCCTGTTTTTTCTTTGCTTGAGGGTTGTATTTTTTTATCCACTTATTCAAATTGTACTCATTTATCGCCATTGAAGGCTTCTTATCAATTTTATATTTTGTACCCGTTGATTTCAGTTCATCTGCTTTAAGCTCAGCGTAATTCCAATACCCCTTCTGATCTTGTAAAAGTACGTCACCATCCTTTGTACTTACCCAATGGAACCATTCATCTCCATGTAACGTGCCCTCAAAAGATTCGCCTGAAGGCTGCTTCATTTTGACAACTCCCTCGTATGCTGTTGCGGCAAAAGCATTCGTTTGAACATACAAAACACAAATCAAAGAAAAAACGGACATGAACAGGAATTTTAAAATTCTTTGCATAAACTTTCCCCCTTTTTCAATGGTGTGTGGAATATTCTGTTGATTGCCAGACTAGATTCATACATGGAATAGATCGACAGATACCTTTGTATAACACTAACAGAATACCTTTAATTATAATTACAGGAAATTGAAAAAATGTTAATTTTTTATTAAGATAAATATTTTCTCAAGATTATCGAAGAGGAGTGATGATGATAGTTCTTCAGAGAACTAATATTTTTCTGCCTAAAATGGATCTTAACGTAACCTGCAAATCTTTTGCTGTGGTGATCCCGTCCCAATCAGACTAAGAATTTAAACTATCCTAAAAGAAAAAGCAATGATTAAATTTTAAACCTAGTCATTGCCTTATCCATTGCATCTTGATTTACACCTATATAACGTAACGTGACTTTCTCTGACGAGTGATTAAATATCCCCATGAGCAATGCTATGTTTTTGTTTGCATATACATATGATACCCATATGTCTTTTTCAACGTATGTGTCCCTATTTCATCTAACCCAAACTCTGCCGCTGCTCCGCTTAATATCTTATATGCCATGCTACGACCAATTGGACGATTCTTACCTTGTCTGCTTTGCAATAAATACTCATTATCTTCTCTTTCTTCAATAAACCATTTAAGTTCTCTTTTCAGTGCTGCAGTAATTTGTATTCGTTTCTGTTTCCCTGTTTTCTTTTCCCGCATAGATATATGACTACCTTTGACATCTCCTACCTTCAATTTCAAAATGTCCGAGATTCTCAGGCCTGTATTGATTCCCATAATGAAGAGAATGTAATTACGTAAGCACTTTTCTTTAAAATATTCTTTAAGCTGCTGTATTTGCTCTGGATCACGTATTGGCTGAACAAAATTCATTATTCATTACCTCCAGTTTCTTCTGTCTCGTAAACTTCTAATCTAAGAGCAAAAGCAAGTTTATAAAATACTCTAGCCTTAACACGTCGATAAGTACGCTCGCTCATGCCGATTTCGTTATATACCATATAATCACATACATCTTCATCTTCTAAATAACGCTTAATGATGATGTCTCTTTGATCCTTTCCTGCACGTCCATTACCCAAACGACTAAGAAACTGGTCAATACGAAATGATGTTTGCTTAATCCACTCTTCTCTTTTACTTTGTTGAATATTAGCCATCGCTATATCTTCTAGTAGCTTCCCTACATCATTTGTAGGCCCGTGATATCTAATTTCATAAGAAGAAGTGACTTTCATTTCTTCACGCATCATTCCAAACTGCCTATACAAACGCACACTTTCCAGAACACCTTCTAATTTTTTCTGCGTTGCTACTCTATCAATTTTTGGTAAGAAAGATAATTGTTTATTCATGTAAGACCACTCCTTTTTATTTTTAAATTACTTTTGTCTTATTGCTCCGCATCTTCGTTCATAACAAGGTCTATGCATCCCCATTAAATCCTCAATTTCACGAGTACTTAATTTCTCTTTTTGTTTTTCTTATTTTTCTTCTTTCCTTGCTTGGATTGCTTTTTCCACTCGCGTAATTGTTCTTTTAGTGCCTTCATATTTCTCCATCCCTCTTTTCAAAATAAAAAGGACACCTATTCCTAAAACAGCTTTAATTGCTGCTTTAATGAATTGGTGCCCTCTAGTTTTCTAGCCGGACTATATTCTGTTTGTTTTACTTTAAAAGGATTATTTTGTTAAAAAATTCATTCTAATTTATAAACACTATCTTTTCCTTATATTTTCCATTAAAATTTAATAGAAATATTCCGATAACAAAGGAGCAACCTATGAAACATAATATAAATCTATGGTCCTTTATTTTTTCATTCGTTTGCATTGCTTTTTTTCTTTTATATCTTGAAGTATGTACACCTGAAATAAATGCATCTTTTATAAACGCCGTTTATTTTTCGTACTCATTTTTTCAATAGGAACTTTTTTTGCTGGTATTAAAGGATTCTCTAAAATAGATAATTGGATATCAATGCTTAGAAGCATAGTAACAGTTCTACTAACACTGTTATTATCAGTGTTTTTAACACTAACTTTTATTATGGGCTATGCATTAAGTTAATCGTAGTTCCTCACGAATAAAAACCAATATTCCGTCAATACTGTAGACACATGGCTATCTTTCTCCGATTTCCTTATATGAGCAGTTAGCTTTTGCTAGTTGCTCTTTATTTGTACAAGGTACTCAATTGACTGGCGCACATATAATATCCTGAGTTCCTTTCTTTATAAAATAGTCGTTATAAAATGAGACTCGTCACGAGAGCACTTTACTAAGTGCTCTTTTTATATTCCAACTTAATACAAAATGAAAGTTTGATTAAGCTTATTTTTATTACCGCATAACATGTTTAATTCTGCTTATAATATAGTTGTAACTTAAAGTTACATATCATTTACTTGTAGGGCCTAATTTTCTTTTGTACAACAAGCAGTTAGCTAATTAAGCTGGCTGCTTTGTTGTGCAAAATGAAGTTTTTATACGATTTTAAACACATTTAAAAATAAATTCATATGATATTACGTATTCCTCTCTTTTACAAAATGGATTTTGGTCAGAAGAGCACTTTTACGAAGTGCTCTTTTCCCATGGAATTAACGCTCTACAAAATAGCGTTTTTGTTTAGTTTTATAATGCTCTGTCTTCCTTTATAGAGCACTTGATTTTATTGTTTAATTTCATTAAAATGAGCTGGTATATCAACTAATAAGGAGACTATAATGAAAATAAATTTAGTATTGTTTGTATCATCAATCAAAGAGAAAACTGTCCCTAAATTAATGATAAAAACATTTGAATCTGATATTCTTCCAATTAAAGGCGATATCATAGATGATCCAGGGTTCGACTCAAGTTTTCATAATGGATATGAGGTTGTAAAAGTTTCAATTAATTACGCATCAAATGAATGTTTTGTTTCTCTACATCCTCTTGCTATAGAACTTGAGGACATTAAATTAGATACTTACATAGAAAAACTTGAAGCGTATGGTTGGCTTGCTGTCCCAAAAGAAGAATTACAAAATATATAATGTTTTTTTGATGTTTGAAGGGGTATTTTTATTATTATTTTTTCATTTAAATAACGATTTTGTTTTACTCCTTAACCAACTAAAACTACGCTACAATTAATCCATATTCTGTAAAGAGGTATATAAAATACTCTCACCGTATACATGTGTATCTTGTGATCAACCTCTCATACAACACGATGAACATTCGTTTATCCATTACTGCATCAATCCAAATTGTGAAGAAGCAAAACTGGAATTATCTCTGTTGGAAGAGATGGGGTTGTGAATCCTATCTCTTTTCTTTACAATAAGGATTTTATTAAATAACTGAATAAAATTAAACATTCCGTCAATAACAACCACAATACAATCTGCTTCTTACCCAGGTTGTATCGGATGGAGCAGTTAGCCTATGCTAGCTGCTCTTTTGTATTTAGTTAAAGTTTTAGATTTTAGGGTTTAGGTCTTATTCCTTTTCTACATCATATACTTTTAACCTAAACATCCAGCTCAAAGTGTTATCTCCCATCTTAAAGAGCACTTATGCATGGCGCTCTTTTTTATTTTTTTCTTTCACTTCTGAATAACATTTTTAACCCTGTTCATACTATTTTTGTAACTTAATGTTACAAACTATTTCTGTAAGCGCAGCGTTTCTTTTGTACAACAAGCAGTTAGTTTTATTAACTAGCTGCTTTGTTGTGCAAAAGAAAGATTTTCTTAAACTGCACATTCATTAAGAACATACATAAAATATCATGTGGTATTCTTTTTCAATATTAGTTTTGTTCATGGAGCGCCTTAAAAAGCGCTCTTTGTATTACAAATAACTATTTCGTTCAAACATACACACGATTTATATAAACTAAGCATATATTTATATAGACAAGACATAGCTTTTACTATACATGCACAATTTTTGTGCATGTTTTTTATATAACAAAATAACTATTTTGTTATATTCCTTGCACTTTTAAATGAGACAAGCATATGTTGTAGTATAGTGTTTCATCACTTATATACACTTCCTTTTTTCAAGAGTACATATTCGATATGTACTCTTTTTGCATCACTATAAAATAACGCTTTTGTTTAGTTCTGATTTTTATAGTTAGATTAGATAAATTTGTTTCTTATTATCTCAAAATACAATCACACCCAATTCATATCATGCATCTACTGGATATAATCTGAGATTCTAAGAAAGGATGATATACATATGTCTAGAAAAGACAAATTTAACCGGTCACGTATGTCTAGGAAAGACAGATTCAATTCATCTAAAATAAAATCTGAAATTTCAATTTCTCCCGACCTAGTTGGGCCTACTTTCCCACCAATCCCATCATTTACTCTGCCTACTGGCATTACCGGACCTACTGGCAGCACTGGGCCTACTGGGAACACCGGGCCTACCGGGAACACTGGGCCTACCGGACCCACATTTAACATTAATTTTCGTGCAGAAAAAAATGTTGCACAGTCTTTTACTTCTCCTGCAGATATTCAAGTATCGTATGGTAGTATAATATTTAATAATGGTGGAGGGTATTCTCCAGTAACGAATACATTTACAGCCCCTATAAATGGTATCTATTTATTCAGTGCCAGTATAGGATTTAATCCAACTTTAGGTACGACTTCTACTCTAAGAATAACTATAAGAAAAAATTTAGTATCAATTGCTAGCCAAACAGGAAGAATTACTACTGGTGGTACACCTCAACTTGAAATTACAACTATTATTGATTTATTAGCTGGCCAAACAATAGATATACAATTTTCTGCAGCAGAAAACGGAACTTTAACTGTAGGCAGTAGTAATTTTTTTAGTGGCGCATTATTACCATAATGAAAATCTTAAAATATATTACAATTACATTTGGATGGATAACATTATCATCAATTTTGCATACAGTATTCTTTAATTAATTCCCATTAGATTCATACAGTTAACCTTTGTTAAATTTTCTTTTTCTGTACTATTTATATACAACGTTCATATACTTACACAGACTTTAGTAATCCACATTATAGGTCTTGGCTTAAGAGCACCCCAATCTCTAATGGTGCTCTATTTAATTCAAATAACTATTTTTTTATGTTTCCTAACTTACAGTAATGTCCTAAAAAAAACATTCATATATATTTATCAGATGCACTTTGAAATCCCAGAGTATCAAATATTTTTAAGAATTGACTGACCACCAATATTCAACTTCTCTTTAAAAACTTATTAAAAATAACTTAGATACAAAAAAGCTACGTTTTATATAGGATAAAAAATTATCTTACGTAAAGGAGCTTGATTATTTGTGAATTACCAAAATGATAATAACTCTAACCTTCACAACCCTTGCACTTGTCCATCCCCCACGGCTAACAGTTTAAATGTTGTTCAAACTACCCCATCAATAGTTTCTGTAAATTCTGCAATTCCACTAGATACCGTGGTAAATTCTAATGGTACGGCAATCTCATTCACACCACCAACAACTGTTTTACTTGAAGGTGGAAGAACCTATTTGGCAATCTATGAAGTGCAAGTTATCATTCAACCAGGAGGTAATTCGGCAGGTATCACTATGTACCTTAATAATAATCCAATCATTGGCTCTGGTACTTCTCTGGGATATACTGCAGGATTCACTTCTGTATCAGCACCCGCTATTTTCACTACACCTTCAGGTATAACAAGTACTCTTACTGTTAATGTAGGACCATATTCTAATACATTAAATACATTGGGCTTAACTCTTGCTGTTGTAGCGTTAACATAATAAAATCTAGTTCTTTCTAAAATAATTTTCTTTGTTCTTTAACTATTTTTTGAGGCTAGCCTTTAGGAACTCCACATAACTACATATAGAAAAAGAACATTATTTGTTTCGATAGTACTAGGTGACTCGGCTAGCACAATTGCTGAGTCACCTATTTATCTATAATAAAATAAAGCTCTTTTTTAATTTATTACGTGTTCTTTTTGATACAGAATTCTAATACAATTAATTTTCATATTATAATTACCTACATCGCGTATTTTTAATAGATACAACAAATCTCATACATATAGGAGGACCTTAATGATCCTAACTCAAGAAAAGAACATAAAATTAATTATGTATTTTCTTACCTTATTATCTTTTTTTATTCTTATTTTCTTTAGCATCACAATTTTTTATATACCGTTGATTTTTTATTTTATATACAAATCACAAAACATTCGAAAAAATATCCTTGAGGCTGTGTTTTATCAACTATTTATTTGGATAATTACAGTAATTTTGATAATTACAGTAATTTGGAATCTTTTAATAATAAGAATCTTAATGCTATCCTTGTCTAATTTAGACTTGACTTCAAATAATACTTTGATTATTTCCAGCATAGCTCCTTTATATCTAATACTGTTCCTTTTGTTAATTTTCGGACCGATAAAAGGGATTTTATATGTGCTACAAGAAAAAGAGTTTCATTATCCTATTATTTCTAAATGGATTAACCAATAAAATTACGTGTAAAAGAATTCAGAGTTTTACTGAATTCTTTTTTTATGGATTTTCCAAATTCTTTTACATATTCCTCTATTCCTCCTTTTTAATGAAATTTAAATCACATACCAATTAATTTACTTAAATTGAATTTTTTGGTAATTTATAGTAATATTTACCTATAAAATCATTACCCTTATACAAAGAGCTATGAGCCTTTCCACTCATGGCTCTTTTTTATTACGATTTTCACTTCACATCTACACGATTTTGACTAGCTTCTCGACTAAATCCGCCTGGGTATCTTTTTGCTAATTTAGATATATTCATTTGAGCAATATCTTCTAGGGTATACCCCATTTCGTGAGACATGATTGAAATGTAGTACAAGATGTCTCCTAACTCTAAAGCGATTTTATGCGTATTCCCTTCTTCTTCTCCTGGACAATGAGCCAGATCAAATCCATGACCATGAAAAATTGCTTTTTTTACAACATCAGCAATCTCGCCAGCTTCTCCCGTAAGCCCTAATGCTGCATTTAAAACATGTCCACCGAAATCATTATTTGTATTCCATGTGCATAATGCCGCTTCTTGATATTGATCTAATTCACTGATTTGATTAATATTCATTGCAGCTTTTCCTCCCTTTGATTTACTAACTAATTTAGTTGTTTCATATACACCATTTTCCATAGCTTTCATTTTATTTTCTCCTTCCTATTTAGCAAATTCCTAATCCTATCGGACGATTTTCAATTAAATACTTATCAGCCTGATCTATTACAAGGAGCGCAACCTCAGCATGATGTCTCCTTAGTGCTTCCGCCATTTCTGGTAAACTCATACCTTGATTCCACATTTCACGAAAACGAATTACATCTCTTTCATCCCAAATGAAGTTAGCTTCTTCTAAAGCCATGTATATTTTCAAACGTGATTCCTTCATCTCTTCATGACTTCTTGCTACACTCATAAGCGAACCCACTTTCTAAAATGATTATTTTATCTTTTCAGTAAACTTAGCATCTACACGATCAACTTTACCGTTTATCCAAACTGCGACTTGCTCACCGAATCCGCTGACTCTTTTTAACATTCTCCTAATCATATGAAGCTAATTCCCTTCATTTCTTAATATTTTCTTCATCACCACCGCTATTATTATCATTATGAAACTAATAGCACATATAGGTAAATAATTTTTCGTACTGAATCCTTCAAACATAAAACCATAAACGACTTGCCCAATCGGTGCCATACATTGAGATACCGCTGTTATAATTGCCATCACTTTTCCTAGATTTTCATTTGGTGTTTTCTTTTGGACTACAGTAATCACATAGATGGATACAATTGTCATAATCATTGCGATTAGAAGAGAAGAAAGTATAAAGAGGATAAATGGTGGATAGTATCCTAAATTAAGAATAAACGGTGTAACTGATAGTGCCACTGGCATTACTAATAAAGCTATGATAAGCATCCAATTATATAATGTTTTCATCTGTAACTTTTTAGCAAAGAAACCGATTGACAATGCTCCTAATATGGTTGCAAAATCAATTAATCCCATTCCAATTCCATACATCGTATCGCTACTCTGCATAGTTACTCGTAACATAATAGGTCCTCCAACAACAAATAACGGTGTCAAAATTAAGTTTAGTAAAGCTGCAAGTAACATAGCCTTCAAAATAAAAGGTTGCTTTAAAACATAAAGAAAACCTTTTTTCATATCTTTTACAATTGTCGGTATGATATGGCTTTCTTGCGCTCTTTTTATAAAAGGTATTGTAATAAACATTTCTAAAATTGCAGATAAAAAGAAAGCAAGACAACTTGTTATTACGAGCATTTTCAAACCAATTATGCCATATAATATTCCTCCTAGTACAGGTGCAACTATATTAGATAATGCTTGCACACCATTTATGATACCGTTTGCTTGTTCTAACTTTTTCTCTGGAACTAATTGCGGAATACTTGCCATAACAACTGGTGAGTACATTGCACTAATGACTGCTAGTAAAAACATAATTGCTCCAATCAATAAAATAGATACCGATTCAGTTAATAACAAAAATATAAAACTTAATACAATAGCAGCGTTTATAAAATCCAAAATGACCATTACATTACGGCGGTTGAAACGATCTGCTATCGCTCCGCCAAGAGGAGCTAACAAAAACGGGATACTCGTTATGGCATATAACCCTGCAAATATATCGGCACGTCCTGTTATATCTAGCACATATAAAGACAGTGCAAAACGTAATAGTGTTGAACCTAAAATAGTAATAATTTGACCACTTACCATTAAGTGAAAATCTTTCAAGGAAGATTGAATACTTGCTGGCATCTTCATCACATCCTTCATTTAGTCTAGACCGACTGCCGGTCTATAACACCCAAACAGAAAAAAGCTATTTCTGTTTCATTAAAACCTCGATCATATAATCAAAGGACCCTTCTTTCGCTCCAACAGATACTTCCATCATTTTAATATAAGCCTTAGCTCTTCTCATCATTTCTTCCGGTTTCCACTGGAATAAACCATCATCAAATATGACTTGTGCTGAAGAGAGTAATAATTCAATTGTTTCTTGTGGGTATGGAGTAGAAAATATGCCTTCTTCTATTCCTTGCTCTAAAACTTCCGTTAATACAGGAGATAAATGTATAATGGATTGCACTAAACTTTTCTGATGCATTTCTGCATTATTTGGTTGATGGAATTGTTCAATCATTTTTTCTTTGACATCTCCTGATTTTGGTGATTGTTCCATTAAAATTTTAATTAACTTATCTAAAACGGGGATATCGGGATTGGAGACAATCCTTTTCGCCTTAGTGACATCCTCTTTAATAATCCTCATAATGATTTCATCCATTACTTCCTCCTTCGACTTAAAATAATGATAAAACGTCCCCTTTGCTATACCAATTTCTTTTAAAATATCATTCACGGTTGTTTTCGTATAACCTTTCGTAAGAAACAAACGCTCAGCTGTTTCTAAAATTTCCTTTCTACGCTCCTCATACTCCTTTACAATTCGCATTCAAGTTCTCCTTCCCATCAGACCGACTGTCGGTCTATTAAAATTATATGTTTAGTTTGCAAAAAGTTTCCTATTATCGTACATATACAACACCATACTTTCTATTTCCTTTATAAATTTTTATTTTTTAACGTCCGCTCAATTTGTTTAAAACGTATCTCATGTTTCTTATCGTCACCTTTCATTTTAGGAAAAGAACGATGCCTCCGTTCGATCTATGTACTTATCAATGGAGTATTTTGTTGAGTTCCAATATGTAATATTGCATATTTCGCACTTTTATTTTTTTTACATGTGATAATTTATTTATAAAAATATAAATTATTAATAAGGGTGATTTATATGAGCAAGTTCCGAAAGAAGATGATTAAATATTTGCAAACATTTTGGGGATGCTTAGCATTTGGTGTATTAATGTTTGCTATCTTCTTAATTACGGATTTAACAGATTCATCTTTAAATACATTAGGCTGGAGAGACTGGCTAGGTTCTGTAGCAGGCGCAACCATTTTATCTGTTGGGATATTTACTTTAAATAAATTGAATTTAAAATAAATATTCGGTCAATACTGAATGTGGGCTGTATGCCAACATTCATTTAAAATAGTCTTCTCTGTATCTCCTTGTATTGAGCAGTTAGCTTTTGCTAGCTGCTCTTTTATTTTGTTCCGGTTCTTGCCTCTTAAAGAACTCTTTATCTACTTTTCCCCAATAAGTACACATATCTATTCCCCTTTGCTACAAAATGAAATCTTTATTTTGTTTTACGCGTCGCTTCTTCAATCAGCCAAGATACAATATTAAAATCATTAGCTTCACCCTTTAAAGATGTTCCGTTCCAAAAGCATTCTTTCATCACTTCAAGTAATTTTTCAACAGCTTCAATTCATCTCATATTAATTTTCCCTTTCTCCCAAATAACTATTTTGTTTTATTAATTAACTGATTAATAAAACAAACACCTTTATTAAACATTCCATGTTTCTTCACCCCTTGAATATTTTTCAAATAAAAATACATACTATTTTCAAGCCGCCGTGTCCATGGCTAATACCTCTTTCTTTTGATGTATATTTTTTTAGAAATCGAAAATAATACCAACAAGCAGTTTGAACTAGCAGCTTCACTCTTCTCGCAATGGGGATGCAAATTATCACAATTAGCTAACTCATTGAACTCACTGGCAGACAACCAAAATCGTTGTCTGCTTTTTGTATGAGATTTTTCGTTTTACATATACTACTTTTGAACCTGCAGACCAATACGAGCCATTTTGGTGCTTGGGATTTCCCTTCCGGGGATAAGTATCTTTTACTTATCCCTTTTTTGTATAGACACGTATATTTAGGGTAAAACTAATTACAAGCAGATTTTCTGTTTATGCGTAGTTCTAAACAAGATTACTTTTTCTCCTATTAAAGGACGGCAGGTACGACTGCTAGTCCTTTTTTCTTATTTCGCATATTATCACTACATTACCTTCATCGTCGTAAGCAATTTCCCCATAAGGATGGCAGTGGTGCTTCTCGAGTTCCTCATCGATCAAAACTAACAAATTAGTTTTCCAGTTTCCAACGATCGTACACCAATACGAGTTTAATCCTTCATAAACTTCTCTTGTTCTATTTCAATAATTGCGGAATGTATAATGAAAATACTCGCTCGCTTCAATACCTTTTCTTTTAACCAAAGTGTTCTGCTGAATGATAGTAATACCCTTGCACTAATGGTTTTGGACTATAAAATTCCCTTTATAAATTTCAAATGCGGTGAATGAAATTTTGTTTTTTTCTTGCCATCATCCTTGTTGTATACAAACAAAAAAGAGCCACAATATTTTGCGACTCTTTTACAATTATAACTATTTAACGGCCACGTCTTTGCTGACCTTGCTTTGTACTACCTTTTTTATTACTTGACTTATTAAATGATCGGTTATTTTCATTTCTTGAATCACTTCTCGAGCTATTTCTCGAATCACGTCTTGATTCACTTCTTGAACCTTCGCGGCTATCTCTTTGACGATTTTGACCTGATTTCTTTGGAGCCGGCTTTGGTACCGGTTTTCCATTTTCATCTACACGTTTTATCTTCGGTTGTTCGATTATTTCTCTTTGTATTGGTGCACCAAGCGTTTTTTCAATTTCTTCTAAATGTTTTTCATCTTTCGCTGCAACGAACGTAATTGCAAGACCTGATCCACCTGCACGTCCTGTTCGGCCAATGCGGTGAATATAACTTTCTACATCTTCAGGGATATCAAAGTTAAATACGTGCGTTACACCATCTACATCAAGTCCACGAGCTGCTACATCCGTTGCGATTAAGTACTGAATTTTAGCTTCGCGGAAACTCTTCATAACTCTTTCACGTTTCGCTTGAGGTATATCACCATGAAGTTCAGCACAATTATAACCTAGTCCTTTTAAATTATCATAAAGCTTACTTGCTCTAACCTTTGTACGACAGAAAATAACTGCTAAAAATGGCTGGTCACGATCCATAACAAAACGAAGTGCATCTGGCTTTGCACGATCTGTCGTCTCAATGACACGCTGCTCAATTGTATCTACCGTTACTTCTTCACTTTGTACTTGAATCATTTGCGGCTCATCCATATAACGCTTCGCCAATTTTTTAATATCTTTTGGCATCGTTGCTGAGAATAACATCGTTTGTTTACTACCAGGTGTCTCATCTAAAATATCTTCAATATCATATAAGAAACCGAAATAAAGCATTTGATCCGCTTCATCTAGTACAATCGTTGAAAGATTACTTAAATCAATTGTTTCGCGTCGTATATGATCTAATAATCGTCCTGGTGTTGCAACAACAATATGTGTATTACCTTTTAATTTTCTCAATTGTTGTGCTACATCTTGCCCACCATAAATCGCTAGTACATTAATATCTTCTCTTTGAACAAGCATTTTTTTAATTTCAGTTGTAATTTGCAGAGCTAGTTCCCTTGTTGGTGCAACAATTAAAGCCTGAACATCACTAGACTCTGGATTGATTTTTTCTAAAATCGGTAACACAAATGCTAACGTTTTACCCGTTCCAGTTTTCGCCTGCCCAATAATATCTTTACCTGACAGAATAACTGGAATTGCCTTTTCTTGAATTGGTGTTGCTTCTGTAATTCCATTTTCACGTAATGTATGATTAAAAGTTTCACTAATTCCTAATTCTAAAAAGTTTTTCAAATAGACCACTTCTTTTCCTTATTTTTCACATTAGCTTTCATTGTACCATTTGTTTCGCTAAATATGAAAAATAAAAAAATTCTTATCTTCTTTTTTTATATTCATCCTGTACTAGATGGACAAATTCTTTTTGCTTTTTCTCGGATTTTATTAATGGTTCCATATTTGCAGAAGTCAAAATATACTTTTTAATTTTTCTATTACTCCAAATTAAACTTGTATACTTCGGATCTTCATGTAGATTTCGAAACCACTCTAATTCACTTAATTTTGCAATATGGTGTTTCAATTTCATGTCATTTCGAGGATAAAACAAAATAACATTTGCTATTACATCAAATAACGAACCCATCTTCTCCCTCCTATATCCTTGCTCAAATTATATATATTCTTTTGTACATATACATTTCAATTTTACCGAAATATACTGTTACTGATTTGGTTGAAATCGCAAAATATATGAACTAAAAAACCGATCTTTTTGATTTAGGAAAGACCGGTTTTCATTATTTTATAAAGTCAGCTTTCCTCCATGGTAGCAATAATACTGTGCTGCTTTAAGACTTTTAATCCTATTTAAAGACTTTTCCGCCCTTTCTATATCTAAGCAAAAATCCGGATTAGCTATTACTAACTCACGATTCTCTTGAACCGCTGCATCTCCTGTAATTACACAGTCTAAATTCGGAAAATATAATGAAATATGCCCCGAAGTATGTCCTGGCGTCGCTACTATTTGACATTCATTATTCAAAATCATTTGACCATCATGTACTTTTTCATCGACGGAAATATGTTTTATATTTTTTAACTGTTGAATAAACCATTTACCAAATTCTTTTTCTTCATTTGGCATACGTTCTAACATTTTTTCAGCTTGAGCCAACCTCTCTGATCTTATATCACCACTAATATAGTTAGATTCAATTTCACTAGCAATAACATTAATATTTGGATATTTCATTTTAAAATCATATAAATCCCCTATATGATCGTCATCATAATGGGTAATAATTATATTCTTTAAGTTTTTCATCTCATATCCATGTTTTAATATTGCATTTTCAATTAAAGGTAAAAAACTTGGATATCCTGTATCGACTAACGTTAATTCATTATGTAATATAATTAAACTTGGATAAATACATTGTTTTTGCCCGTTAAATTCGAATTCAATTGGTAGTTCTATTATTTTCATTTTTCTTCCCCCATACCGCTTATAAAATGCATAATAATAACTAAATCATCCACATACATTTTACAATATATATACTATGTAACGGAACACTGTGAATCGTGGCATAATCCACATTATATTATTTTGAACAGGTAATCCCCTATTTTTATGGAAATATATAATAAGAAAAACAATAACATTGATTAATCTCTCACTTCTTTGTCTATCCTTTTAAAAAATCTATGTTTTTGTAAAAGGAGTATTTATATGGAGAAACAGACACTTTGGAAAAAGTTCAAAAAAAGCTCTGTAAACCTCGGTAAATCCAGCGTATATGAAAGTATTATCCTATTCTACACAATGAAAAAGAAAGAATTACCTACTAAAGCGAAATTCATAATATTAGCCGCTTTATCTTATTACGTATTAACAATTGATTTCATTCCAGATATAGCTGCTATTATTGGGATTGGCTTATTAGATGATGTTTTAGCAATCGCTGTAGCGCATAAATACGTTATGAGACACGCAGATGCTGAAATTCGAGAGAAGAGCAAAGTAAAGATGGAATCATTATTTACTTCAGCACAAGCATAATTAAACTATCTAGTCATTTACCATGAGAGCATTGCAGAATAAATTCCTAAACAGTAAAAGAATTTCTCTTAGTCCTCAAACCGTAAACAAATAGGGTGTCAGCACTTGTTCCTAAGTTCTGGCACCCTTTTATTTGTTCTTATTTCTATCTGTTATATAGTTGCATGTGTTCCCTTATACAAAACTGCTATTGCCGCGACTATAAGGATCACACCCATAAAAGCAGGTGCAGCATGACCAAGCGATACATAGATTTGCCCTCCAATAATAGGACCAATCATTCTTGCTAAAGCTTGAATAGATTGGCTTCCACCTTGAATCCTTCCTTGTTCACTAGAACTAACAGACTTTGAAAGCATCCCGTTGAATGAAGGCCCGAAAATTGAATCCCCAAAACCATACATCAGCATTCCAACGATAAGTAGTGGATAGAGTGAAAACAAAGCTGATGCCGCAATAAAACTGTATCCTATAATCTCCGAAACCATCCCAAGAATTGCTATTTGTTTATCACTAAGCTGGATCAAAAGCTTTGGCATGATAAAACTTTGTGAAAAGATGTCTTGAAAGCCCAAAATTGAAAACATAAGTCCGATTAATGCAGGTTTCCAACTGAAAGTATCCATTGTAAATTGCGTGAAAATTGCTTGTAAAGATCCGTTAGGTATCCAAAGTAAAAACGCTGAGACAAGTAACCATGTTAAACTTTTCATGGAAAGTATGTTTGCTAGCTGTGCAAAAGGATTTAACCTTACAAAAGTAATCTCTTTCAACCTATTATTTTTTTCAAGACTCTCAGGCATATATTTGATCCCATATACAACATTTATTAACGTTATGATTGCACCAAAATACATAGGTACAGTATCACCAAACTTGGCAAGTACCCCCCCAATGGTTGGACCAATGATAGTTCCCGCACCTACAACTGCACTCACCCATCCAAAGTATTTCGTTCTCTGCTCTTTTGGAATGATGTCTGCAAAATATGCGAAGATAGTACTTATGCTCCCGCCTGTTATTCCTTCTATTATGCGTCCAGCAAATAGTACCCATAAAGCTCCTCCTATTCCAAAAACTAAGTACCCAATTGCAGAACCAAATAAGCATATTAAAAGTAATGGACGACGGCCATACTTATCGCTTAAAGCCCCGAGTACTGGGGCAGCTAAAAACACGCAAGCCGCATATACGGAAGTTAGTAGTGTTACAACTAACGCTTGTTCTTCCGGATTACTTATATATGGCTGTACTAAGAATGGGACTACAGGCATGATGATACTGAAACCTATACCACAAAGAAATACAGAAATAAGTCCGAATAGTAAAGCATGTTTATCTATGCTTTTTTCAGTTTCCCTTTCATTTTGTGATCTAAATATAGACATTTGACTTCTCTCCTTAAAATACTTTGTTGCTTCGTCAACAAAATAATAACTCCGTTTTGTTGATTATTCAACAAAAATGACATAATAAAAAAGCAGCCTATTCGCATTAGAGTAGGGCTGCCATTTCATTATTAAAATGTATTACGATTTAATATGTATACCTTGTTTCTTTATTTCTGCATCCAAATGTCTACTATACTTTTCCACGAAACTAATTATACTGTCGAATTCTTCTTTAGTTACTTGCTCAAATACAGCTTTATCCCGCTCATGAAACTCTTTGTGCAGATTTTCATGGATTTTATAAATTTCTTTCCCTTCTTCGGTAAGCCTAAAATAAATTTCTTTCTTATTTTCTGACTTTTGGTAGCTTTCAATAAAACCTTTTTGTATGAGCTTCTTAGTCATTCTACTTATAGCACCGCGAGTCACATAAAAAGCCTCTGCGAGTTGTGTCACGTTAGAATCTGCATTGTTTTCAATATATTCAATGCAGTGAACTTCAGAAGACTTAAAACCTTTAAGACCTTCTTCCATCTTATCTTTATTAAGCCAAACCAGCTTATTATATAATTCCCTGAAACCGTTCATGACCTGTTCTTCTTTATTCATGACCTGCCCTCCTCACCGCTCATTAGCACATTAAAACTATTATATTAAATTTCTGCTTATGTTTCGACAATATTGAAATAATTATTGTAACATTCAAGATATGTGTAAAAATTGGTGCTTAAATTAAACCATTCATTAAACAGCAAATTTATTGCTACTTACAGTAAACGGTAGACAAAAAGTAAGAGCTAAGATCATTTCTCTTAGCTCTTCTTTTATAAAACTATTTCACTTCATTAGCGACAAAAAAGTGCTCACATACACTTGATATGCGCTGTAAGTCCACGTTCCCACCGGATATAACAGCTACTACTTTTTTCCCTTTTATATAACTATCAACTTTTCTTGCAAGAAGTGCAGCAGTTGCTAATGCACCTGCACCTTCTACAACAGCTTTCCCACGTTGTAATAAATCTTTCATCGCTACTTCAAGTTCTTTTTCTGATACAGTTACAATATCATCTACTAATTCTTTTACAATTTCAAATGTTAATTCCCCAGGTATTTTAACAGCGCAACCATCTGCAATAGTAGGCGCCTCATAATGTTCTACGATTGCTCCTTTATCGTAAGATGCCTTCATTCCATGAACATTATCTGCTTGGACACCAATTATATTAATCGATGGATTAAAAGATTTTAATGCTACAGAAATACCAGAAATAATTCCGCCTCCACCTATTGGTACAATGACAGTATCTACATCCCACATATCATCAAGAATATCTAATCCAATTGTACCTTGACCAGCCATTACCTCTACATCATCATATGGATGTAAGTATGTCTCACCTGTTTCCCTTATAATTTCTTCACATTTTGCCTTTGCATCATCAAAGGTTTCACCATGTAAAATCACTTCAGATCCATATCCTTTTGTTGCTTCAACTTTTGCCTGAGGTGCAGAAATTGGCATAACAATTTTACTCTTAATACCGAGTAAATGAGCAGATAATGCAACTCCTTGTGCATGATTACCTGCTGAACATGCAATTACACCTCTTTCTTTTTCTTGATCCGTGAGCCGCGACATTTTATTAAATGCGCCACGAAATTTAAAAGAACTCGTTAATTGCATATTTTCTAATTTCAAATGAATTTCTCCGCCCGTTTTACTAATGGCGTTTTACGAGCATTTCTATCTAGAATCTTGTGAGCTTTTTTAATATCGTCTATATGTAATGGTAGTTTTCTAGTTATCATACTTACACCTCTTCCACTGTTCTATTCCTAAGTTTTCGTAAGTCGTAGCTCCTTTATACGAAAAGAAAAAGTCTTTATATATGTACCCCACTCTGAAATAAACACATTTGCAAACAATTTAACATCCTCTTCATATCACGTTCTTTATAATGATTTAAACATGCAATTTGGATCCAATTATTCTTTTGTAAATAAGATGACTCATAATGAACGATGTATCCTTGTAATGCTAATGCATCGCCTACTACTTTAGAAGAATGATCTTCGCTCAATACAATAGTAAGTATAATTGGCGCGGCATGTTCTTTAGGTGAAACAAGCTTTAACCCCATATCAGTAATAACTTCTTCAATATACTCGTATGTCTCTTTAATTTTTACAAATACCTTTTCATCTTCAAATCTCTTCAACGCTTCTTGCAATGCATAAATTAAATTCCATGATTGTGAGTATGGAATGCTTTCATTTTCTTCATACATACCAATGTCCATATAGGCCGGCACAGCCTCGTTTATTTTTACAATGTGGTTATGAAAAACGAAAGAAATTCCTGTATATGATTTAATCGCTTTACCGCTAACACCACTTGCAAAATACACATCCTTTAAGTCTAATGGTATTGCTCCAATTGAGCTTATGCAATCTACACATAGTTTCATTTGATTCTCGTTACAAAGAGTATTTAGCTCGTTTAAATCGTTTAACATTCCAGTAGATGTTTCATGATGAACAAACCAAAGCCATTCATAATTTCCAGTTGTCATTATTTCTTCTAATTCTGTATAAATAAACGGCTCTCTCATTTCCTTTTTATACGTATCAAAATGTAACTGTGCTCGTTTTGCATGCCCAACTAATCTATTTCCAAATTCTCCATTTGTTAATACTAGTCCTTTCCCTTTTAAAGAACGTAACTGTAAAGCAATCGCATCATTGGCTAACGTCCCTGTTCCTAACATAAGTTGTACATGTTTTGCTTTTGTCATGTGAAGTAACCGTTTTTTCACATTGTCCATTGTCACTTGAAATGACTTAGAGCGATGCGAAATAGGCTTAGTACAAAATGCCTTTCGAACGTTCTCTTCAATGTCTACTGGACCAGGTAAAAACGTGTATTCTTTCGTCATAATACTTCCAACACTCGATTCTTCAAACATAGCAGGGGTAACATACATTGGCTGGTAGGTTGCTGCTTCTGTACCAACTAACGTATGGAAATCTTTGAATCCCATCTGCTCATATAAAGCTAGTTCACGTGTTGTTGCAGAAATGAGTGCTAATTCATATCCGTTTAGAAGCAAATAACGATGTAGAAAACGGATTAATCCTAACAACGCTCTTCCATTCCTATATTCACGTTCTACTGAAAGTAAACGAATTTCATACACTTTTTCTCCATGCTCTTGCAAATAAACATCTAAATTTGAAATTTTATAATCTAACGAGAATGGTCGTTTTCCCCGCACCGCGACCATACCTACTAATCTATCCTCATCTAAACAAATTAAATATGTATTTTCTTCATGAAACCTATCTATACGAAACTGATCTTTCGTTTCTTCATGTTGTGGAATCTCTTCCACAAAAGTTTTATAATTTAATTTATGTATACTTTCAAATTCCCAATCTTGATCAGCAACTTTATAAATTAACCCCATGCCTTATCTCCTTTATCTATTTAATAAAAAATGATAAGTGGAGATTATCCCCACTTATTAAACATTCATTTTATTCTCGATTTACATATAGAATAAGTACAATAATCATTCCACTTAAAATAGTCGTAACAATAGAATAAGAATAAAGAATCATACAAATTGGTAAACAAGCAATCGTAATTAGTCCTGGCTTCGTAAATCCTTTAAATATTAAATAAAATACAATAAAAATGCCTATGAGGGTAAGCGCTATCAAATAATCAAATGCGATTAATCCTCCAATAAATGTTGAAATACCTTTACCGCCCTTACCTTTAAATAAAACTGGGTAAATATGTCCAATAATAACGGCCAATAATGTTAACATTACGAATGTAGGATCTTCAAAAAGATATTTTGCAACAGTAACAACGATTGCTCCTTTAATTGCATCACCTAAAAATGTAGCGATGAAATACCCTTTTCCATATACGCGCCCCATATTTCTTGCACCAGGATTTCCGCTTCCTTCACCCCTAATATCAACGTTATGTCTCAATTTTGTTACTATATAAGCGGTCAAGATGTTTCCAATTAAATAAGAAGCCACCAAATATAAAAACTGCATACTATTAATCATGTAATCATTCACTTTCTACATGGGATTACATATACAATATTCAATTACTACGTATATTGTACGTTTTAATATACATCCCTTTATACATTTTAACATCATATTTTTACAAATCATACAAAAATTCTCATACGCTATTTTTAAAAATATATATCCCTCATTAAATAATATGTTCCTTTCACTGCCATTTCTGCTTGTGATACAAATATAATTTCTTTCATACTTTCTTCACAGCATTTCTTAAATACAGCAAATATTTCAGGAACTAAACGCAATATACTGCCACTTACTGCAATTGGCGTTGAGTGCTTAAAGTTTAACTTGTTATAAACATTTACTGTAATCCTTGCTAATTCCTTTCCAGCTTGCATTATAATTTCATGTGCATCATCATTTCCATTTCTCGCTTCCTGAATAACTAATGGCGCGATTGCTGCAATTTTATCTTTAGAAGAAGTATATACTAAGCTTTTTATATGAGACGGTGTCAAAAGTTGAAACTGCCTTTGAATATTCAAACTCAATGGACAAAGACTGATTCCTTGATCAAATTGAATTGCCATTTTCTTTAAAGATTGTAATGCAATCCAATATCCACTTCCTTCATCACCTAAAATATGTCCCCATCCACCGCTATACTCATACGCTTCTCCTTTCTTTCCAAGACAAATCGCACCTGTACCACCAATTGTTAAAATTCCGTCATTCCCTTTTAAAGTAGCTGCATGTGCGATCATTGCGTCATTGAATACTTCAATTGGTGTTCCATACTTCTTTTTTAGACGTAATGTTAATTCATTTGTATTTGCTCCACTTACACCCGCTAATCCTAAACAAATACAAACGCAATCCCCCTTTAATAACCCTTTCTGGCATTGATCAATCACTTCCATAATATGCACAAGAGCTTCTTCAAAATCTATTAATATATTTCCAAATCCACTTGTAGCTCTTGCAAATTCGTTACCGTCTTTATCAAATGCAATTGCTTCTGTCTTCGTTCCCCCGCCATCTACTCCAATCATATACTTCATATATTCGCCTCATTCTCTTCAAATTGGAAGGAATGTTATATTCCCTAAAACTACAGATTGCTTTGCACCTGTTGCGCTCGGCACATTACTCGGATTACGATGATACGTTTCGTTTGCTAAAATCGCAAAGGCGATCGCTTCTTTCGCCGCTGAGGAATAGCCTAAATCTTCTTGAGTAAATATTTTGCATTTTTCTTCCTTTAATCCAAATCGTATCATTTCAACAAGTGTACGATTATAACTTCCGCCCCCGCCTAAAATTACTTCATCGATTTCATAATACGGAAAAATAAATTCCTGATAATGATGAACAATTGAACTTGCTGTAAACATTGTGACAGTTGCCAATATATTTTCTCTACTATGCTTTTCAAATCGATTCAATAATTCAGTCACAAACGCTTCTCCAAACTGTTCTCTACCTGTTGATTTTGGTGGTTTCACGTTCAAAAATGGATGGTTCATACAATAAGTCAAAATTTCATCTACAACTACTCCCTGTTTTGCAATCTTACCATTTTGATCATATGACAACTGAAATAACCTTTGACATACTTCATCAATTATCATATTCCCTGGTCCAGTATCAAAAGCAATAACACTCTCATTACTTCGTTTACTTGGAACCACTGTAACATTACCAATCCCGCCAATATTTTGTAGTAGTCTATTTTTAGTTTGATGCCGATATAAAATAATCTCTGAATATGGTACAAGTGGTGCACCTTGTCCCCCTGCCGCCATGTCCATCGTTCGGAAATTCGAGATAACTGTCGTGTTCGTTTCATATGCTATTACTGCTGGTTCCCCAATTTGCAATGTTGAAGAAATAATATTTCCTTCTTGCTTTGGCTGATGATAAATCGTTTGTCCGTGAGAGCCTATTAAATCTAATTGTCTCAAAGGAAAATTGGCCTCTTTACAAACTTCCTTTACAGCATTGGCGAAGCATAAACCAAGTTTAAAATTCAAACTACATATAAGTTGGACATTCGAAGTTTCAATTGATAACGCTTGTTGGATCTCATTTTTCATATCATTACAAAATGGAACAGTAGTAAAATGGATGAGTTCGATTTTAGAATCTACATCACTTCCTTCTATATGAACGAGCGCTACATCTATTCCATCTAATGAAGTACCAGACATTACCCCTGCAATATACATAACGTGCATGACCTCCTATTTACTAAAAAACAATCATGTAAGTAACGAACGTACAACCAATCGAAAACAATATAAATCTAAAAAACAACTGAGCTTTCGATGCAAACGATCCATCAATGAAAGAAACAACTACCGTAAGCAAA
Source organism: Bacillus sp. CH_48 (assembly GCF_038008465.1). Taxonomy (NCBI): domain Bacteria; kingdom Bacillati; phylum Bacillota; class Bacilli; order Caryophanales; family Bacillaceae; genus Bacillus; species Bacillus sp. CH_48. The sequence goes on from NZ_JBBOZF010000001.1 coordinate 4,609,268, forward strand.
ACGCTTGCCGCAATACTTGTAACGAGCCAGATACTATGCATTTGTGATAGATTTAGCATGCCTAATAAAGGGACAAAAAGTAAATTTGCACAAATCACTCCAAATAATAATAAAAATACGCCTTTATAACTAAATTTTATATTCATTCTATTTCCCCCTTTCTAGTTTTAATGTGAAAGAAGTGATAGACAAAAAGTCTATCACTCAAAATAACAGCATGCAGATTAAGGATTAACAGATTCCCCGTCACCATTCTTTTCAATTTCAAGCATATTTTTGTCGTACATTTTAAAGAATGGTAAATAAATAAGGAACGATATTGCTACATTTATAAAAACTAATACAATCGCACGCCAATCTCCACCTGTTGCTAAATAAGCACCAATTGGAGCAGGTAATGTCCATGGCGGCATAATATGCGTTGGTGTTACAAATCCCATCGCTGTTGCAGCATAAGCTATAGTAGCTGTTACTAACGGTGTAATGACGAAAGGAATAATTAAAATTGGATTTAATACAATCGGCAAACCGAATATAACCGGTTCATTTATATTAAAAATCCCCGGAACAATACACGTTCTCGATAATGCTTTCGAATATTTTGATCGACCAAATACGATCATAGCTAACACAAGCCCTAACGTTGCGCCCGAACCACCAATCCAAATAAACCATTGATAAAACGGTTCTGGTGCAATAAACGGAAAATGACTCGCTCCACTTGCTACAGCTTCACCGTTCTTTCCTAAATACACATCCCAAAGCGGCCTTGCCACAGTACCTACAACTGATACTCCGTGTATCCCGAAAGACCAGAAAAACGTAATTAAAAATACAGGTATAATAACGCCAAAGTAACTATCACCAGCTTTTACTAACGGTGCGGCTAGTTTATCTACAACGTAATGTAAATCAACTTTAAAAACGACTGTAATAAGACTCATAATAATAATAACGAATGCTGCAGGTATAAGTGCTTCAAATGAACGTGATACTGACGGTGGTACTTGTTCTGGCATTTTTATCGTTACGTTATTCTTCTTACAAAATCTTAAAATCTCAACTGATAAAATAGAGACAATCATCGTCACAAATAATCCATGACCTCCGAGGTTTGTCATTGGAAGCATAAATCCTTTTTTATCAATTAACTCAGGCGTTAATGTTAAAAGTAGTGAACATACCGCAAGCTGTGCTCCTGATAAAGCATCTAATTTATAACTTTTCGCTAAATTATATCCTATTCCAAATGCTATATATAAGGACATAATAAACATAGTTAAACGATATGGTATTAATATACTTGTTTGATTCTTTAATGCCCAAACCGATATGAAACTATCTTTCGGCAGTGGTGGAAATGCTACTATTAAAAAGAAGCTTCCTACTATAATAAATGGTAACGCCGAAATAACTCCATCACGGATTGCTTGTAGATGCCTCTGCTCAGAAAGCCTTGCCATCGGGCCAGATAAGTTTTTATCAAGAAACGTGACAAACTTATTCATAACGCTTCCCCCTAACTGATTAATTCATTTACAGTTTTTAATAAAGTCGGGCCTCCAAGCGGCGTGTATGCTTGCGGTGGAATGATGCCACACGGAATAGATTCCTCCTCTGCAAATTTTTTTACAGAGTCAAATCGGTGTCTTATTTGAGGTGCCACCATTACGACATCCCAGCCATTCTTTACTTCTTCCTCTACCTCATTCGTTCCAATTGCATACACTTCCATGTTCAAACCATTTTTCTCCGCTTCTTTTTTTAAAGCGTTTACAACAATTGCACTGGACATTCCTCCAGAACAGACAAACAAAACCTTCATTTATTAATCCTCCTATACTTATAATTTATTACCCTTCAAATGAAAGGAAGTTTCACTTTACTAACAAGCATATGAAGTAGTAAATGAATTTAGTTATAATGAAAGTAAATTTCATTAAAAATATTTTTCCTATTAAATTAATGTTTCAATGTGTAATTTTCTCTATTGCAAGGCCAACCTCACCTCAGATATTATTTTAAATAATCATATGATAGGGAGGCGTATAAATGATCGTTAAACGTTTATTAATGATATGTTGTATCGTCATCTTGTTCATCCCTTTCTCTTTCATTTCCCCTCACTCTACTTATGCTGAAGTAAATACTACGTACAAAAAACATGAATTACGTGCTGTATGGATCGCATCAGTTCTGAATATTGATTGGCCCACAAAAACTGGCTTACCTATTGAAAAGCAGAAACAAGAATTTATAAGATTATTAGACGATGTAAAAAGCACTGGTATGAATGCAGTTGTTGTACAAATTAAACCAACAGCTGATGCTTTCTATCCCTCAAATTACGGCCCTTGGTCTGAATACATTACGGGTACACAAGGAAAAGACCCCGGATACGATCCACTTGCATTTATGATTGAAGAAGCACACAAAAGAAATATAGAATTCCACGCATGGATTAATCCATACCGAATAACGATGAATCACACTGATATAAATCGATTATCAAATAATCACCCTGCAAGGCAACACCCCAATTGGGTTGTACCTTATGGCGGAAAGTTATATTACAATCCCGGTATTCCAGAAGTGAAAAAATTTATAACAGAAGGTGCTTTAGAAATCGTACAAAATTACGATATTGATGCGCTGCATATGGATGATTATTTTTACCCATATAAAGTAGCCGGTGAAGAATTTCCAGATCAGAAAACATACGAAACATATAATAACGGTAAATTTACAAATATAGAAGATTGGCGACGTAACAATGTAAATGAACTTGTAAAAGATTTAAATACTGCTATAAAACAAGAAAAATCATATGTAAAGTTTGGCATTAGTCCGTTCGGCGTATGGCGAAATATAGCTGACGATCCGACTGGCTCTAACACAACCGCAGGCCAAAGAAACTATGATGACCTTTATGCTGACACACGTGAGTGGATACAAAAAGGATATATTGACTACATTACACCGCAAATATATTGGAATATAGGTTTCACCCCAGCTGCATATGACATATTAGTAGATTGGTGGGTTAAAGAAACAAATAACAAACCGCTTCACCTATACATCGGTCAAGCGGCCTATAAAATTAATAATAACTCCGTCCCTGCTTGGTCTGATCCAGAAGAATATCCAAAACAAATTGCATTAAACCGGCTATATCCTGATATAAAAGGTAGTATGCATTTTAGCTTAAAAGATATTAATAACAATCCACTCGGAGTTAAAGATAGACTTTCAAAAAACATATATAAACATCCTGCATTAATCCCGCCTATGCCTTGGCTTGATCATGATCCACCAAAACAACCGACTTTAAAAGGCGCCATTCCAAGAGATGAAGGTATTGCAATCGGTATCATTGACAATAGAGATAATGATTCTGCTTATTACGCTATTTACCGCGTGAATGGGAAAAATGAAGTGGATATACAAAACCCCCAAAATTTACTTACTACTGTAAGAAAAACAAAACTTGGAGAAATTTATGTAGATAAAACCGCTATTTCCGGAGAAACGTATACCTATGTCGTAACTGCAGTTGATCGATTGCATAATGAAAGTGTGGCTTCTAGTAAATCTACTATTCAAGCAAGATAAAAGTAAGAGCCCCCATTTTTTTGAATGCGGGCTCTTATTTTTATTTTCGTAGTTCACTATATTGAATATGAATTCTATTCTCAGGGTTTTTATCTACTGTGTAAAGTACAAATAAGAAGAACCATTCTAGTGGCTTCATTAAAATATAAACAGAATCAGCCGACCATTTCGTATTAATATGTTTACTAATCGGATAACCGTATTTATCATAAAAATTACGAATAACTTTATGACATTTTGGTACCCGCTCCTCAATTACATTTTCAAAAGCGTTCGCAATTAATAACTGTCGATTAACTGTAATTCTTTCCCCATGCCTAATTCCTGCTCGTAATGGCTTAACGATGTTTTTATGGCCTTTCACAGAAACTGTACATAAATAATGCCCATCCCCGGAGACAATTTGAGGACTTGGGGCAGGAATCTTAGAATAATTAAAACTACTTGTTTCCATAAACACTCTTATAAAACTATCTGGTTTTTGGCCAAACAGTATTAAAATAAATTGAACAATTAACAAGACAGGAAATAAACTTATCATCCAGACTGTAGCCATTTTTTGATATCCAAAAGAAATACGATACAGCAATAATATAATTCTGTTGCTCTGCGTATAATCTTTCTCATTCTGAGATTGTATGAAATAACCTAATGTATTTCTTAATTTAGCTAAGAATAATAGACTAAAGGCAAGCATTCCAACTTGAATACAAAAGACTGGAATGTATCTCAATCCTCCTAATTCCGTATAAAAGGCAAAGCCTGTATGGGTAATATAGATGAATGTATATACAATGTTTACTATCATTAAAGTACTATAAAAAATATAAAATATTGGTGAAAGTTTTATTAAGCCTGTTGTTAATTTCCAATACGAAACTCCACCTAAAATAACTAAGAGAACTACTATCGTAATGTGGTCATGGGCTAAAGAAGCATATTGATCAGACATCATTCCGTTCTTTTCAAATTTATGTAATGGTATTCCTGCTCTTACATCATTTGCATTCCTCATAATACCTAAACCAAAGATAAAATAACTCAAACCCAGTGATAATATTTCCTGTGGCTCGAACTTTAGTATACTTGAGGAATTCTCCTCCTTCGATTGGAAACTATCCCAAGCTTTACTAATAGGGTAGCCAAGAAATATAAATAGAATTACAAATAGTATAACTAACTCAAATAGCACAATATCATACCCCTTTTATAATAATTGTTTACACAAAGTATAAAAAAACACTCTATATTTTACCATTTATTAACGTTTGTATATATAATTTCACAAAAGATTGCACTCTCTAAATTCACAAAAAAAAAAAAGCCTAAAAGCTGAAACATTCAACTTTTTAGGCGATCTCTTCTATTTATTCTTAAACTTCTCAGTCGCTGCCCTCATCTTCACATTTAAATCGTGATCAATCGAGTCGCGAATATCTCGCTCTACTACTTCCATTTCTTTTTTGAAATTTTCCAAGTAGATCTTCAGTTCTTCTTCCTTCTCTGGTCTTTGTGAAGGTGGTAATTGTACTACCAACGATAACATGGCCGTTAAATCTTTCATTAAGAATGTTTCAAGTTTATGTTGTTGTTCAAACATGCGTTGCTCTTGATAGTACGGAAGTGCATTTAATACCGAAATTGTAATATCATCAACCGTTCTTTGTAATGAAGGATTTATTGAGCGTTTATACGCTTGAATTGTATTTAATGCGTCTGGATAACGGTCATAAAAATACAATTTGTAAAATGATAAGTCTGTCGGTTTTACAGTTTGCTGCGTTTCTTGTCTTAAGAAATCTTTCACTTTCATCGCAGCCACATCGATATCTTCACTTGTGAGCTTTTTCGTAGTTTTTGCCATTACATGCACTTTTTTCTGCTTTTCTTTCGGTAACATCGAGAAGACTTGTTCTCTCGTACGTTGACCTGATGCACAGAATAGAGTATTTAGTATATTTTGTTCTTTCTTTCCTTCGGTGCGAATCCAGCGATAAAACAGTGGGTGTTGTGTAAATTCTTGTAGAAACGGTATTGATTTGTTTGATAACTTATCTAAAGAATCTTGCGCTTTTTTATATGGCTTCGTCCATGAAAAATACAGTTTCCGTCCGAAATATACGACTAAAACAACGACAGTAAATGCTATTAAAAGCAATGTACCGAGTAGTAATAGTACTGTTTGAATGAAACTCATTTGTTCACCTCCTCTAATAATCCGTTATTTCCTTGGACGCTGAATGAGTTTCTGCTTCATCTCATCATTAAATGTGTCTAGTTCAATAACAAACTTCTTACTTGACTCAATAATACGTTCTGACGATTTTTCAGATGCCTCAATTGCAGCGAACACATTTTGGAATGATTCGCGTAATTTATCCATGCTAATAGCAGGATTCTCAAGCAATTTCGTCGTTTCTTCTGTATTTTGTTTTAACGCTTGAGAATTACTTAACACCATCGATTCAATTGCTTCATTCGTCGCATTTACGGCATCAATTGTTTTACGTTGATTCGTTAATGCTAGCTGAATAGCAGCTGAAACTGTTACAACGTTTTGCGTCATCGTAATCGCATTACGTATTGCCTCTGTTAATTTTTCATTGTTTTTCTTAATGATGTCTACAGAAGCTATAGATTGTAATAATACACTTTTCGCTTGCTGCATATTACGTGTACGTACAAGTATCTTTTCTAATGCATCGTTAATTAACGGAATATCCCTTTGACGCTCTGGGTTTTGTTTTTCAGCTTCAAGCATGCCAGCAAGCTTTTTCCCTAAGTATACTTGTTTATCAAGAGCATGAATTTTATCGTGCGATTGTTCTTTTAACATTTCAAGACCAACTGTATCCTCTTGTAGGTTATCACGACCAATTAGGAGGGATCTAATAATTTCCTCGATTTGTTTATCTATAGATTGGTATTTATGCACGTATGTTTCAAGTGGATTTTTCTTGAATACTTTAAACATTATTTTCTTCATACCACTTGCTTTAAGTGAATTGGGATCAAGCTCTGATACCACTTTTCGTAATTCTAACAATGTATTTGGAATTTCTTCATTTTTCCCATTCATCATCGCTGTTACAGGGCGTTTTAAAGCTGATAACGTTTGTCCTGCTGCTTGTTGCTCTTTATCCCCTAAATCTCCTAGCTGAGACAATACTTTTGATAAATCTGTATTTTGCTCGCTATTTAACTTTTGTACATAAAGATCAGCTTCTTTATTTAGTTCCTCTAATTCTGCATCTTTTATAACTGTATCAACTACTACTTCTACATTATTATCTTTCACAATGGATACAGGTTCTTTTTTCTCGAGTTCAGTCAACAAAATCGCTCCTTTATTTATATGTGCGAATTCATATGCACTATATTTCATCAATTATATCGTATTTCATATACATTCTGCCTGCTTGAAATCGATTTTTTAGAAATGTCTGTTTATGCAGTCATTCCCTGTTTCTTACTATAAGTATACCTGTAATCAACATAATTTTCCTCAGACTTAAGACCTAGAGAACTACATGCTGAAGGCGGATTCTTCATATATTTCCTAAATAATTTACGTTCTTTCAATCGTGCTACACTCAATCTTTTGACATTCACCCTTTTTCAATGTGATAATTCTATTACGCTCACTTTTATTTATTTTTGCGAGCTACAAATGCTCCCTTTTGAAACGCTAATAACACCGTTTCAAACGTATCATCTTCTTCAATCATTTTTATAAACTCACCTAATTCACTCGCATGAGAAGTTGCATTATCAACAACAAGAAAACCTTTTGGTTGTAACATACGTTTTATATGCTCAAACCACCACATGTATTGCGTACGCTCTGAATCTAGGAAAATAAAATCAAATGAATGATTTAATTGCGAATCTAAAAATGCCCCGGCTTCTTGATTATGAATATCGATTCTTTGTAACAGGTTTGCCTTTTCAAAATTGACAAGTGCCTCTCCAACTCGTTCTGAAGAAAGCTCTACAGTCGTTACATTTCCATTCGTTTCTTCTACCGCATTAGCTAACCACAATGTAGAATAACCATTAGAAGTTCCAATTTCTAAGATGTTTTTTGCATTACACCCTTTTACTAAAATTGATAAAAATTGCCCCATCTCACGAGAAACATTCCGTAATTTTTCTTCCCTTGTTTTTTTATTTCGATCATGCTCTTCTCCATATTGTTCAAGTTGCAATAATAATGAATCTACTGTATCCATTCTTTTCATCGCCTTTCCAAGCAATATGATGAAAAAGCTCTTGCTGCCCGTCTACTTTTTATTATATGCGAAACAAAAACCTTTTTCCTGTTATATGACAAAGATTTATAATTTTTTATAGCATATTGTTTCGTTTTTTGGTAAAGTTAATTTCTACGTGCAATTATTCCATTCATATTATTTCATATTAAAATTGCAGTTATTAAATTATATAAACCCCATTTAAATGAATCGGTATTTCAAATTCAATTAAGCGCCCTTTTCGGACGCATTTTCTTTGTTTATATATTTCCAGAAGAAAGGATGCTTACAAATGAACGTGATTAGCTTAGATGCTGCTCGAAAACGAAAGCAGCATAAAAAATTAATGATTACTATACCGATTATTACACGTATTTATGAAGAAGACGGGGAAATTAAATTTGAGGTAGCTGGCGAAAAAGATGTACCTCTTGAAATGTTAGAAAAATAATAAAAAACGCATTTCTGAAGAAATGCGCTTTTTTATATTTTTACATTTAAATGCATAAGTTTTTCAGGATTAACCATCATATAAATATTTGAAATTTTCTCATCCTCAAATGCAAACGAAAGAACATACGTTACTTTATTATTTATTGTAACTATAACTCCTGGCATACCATTTACCATTTTGAAATCAACAGTGTACTCTTCTGTCAATCGTTGTGCAATCCCAAAGAACAAGCGCATAATTCGATCCGCAGAATAAATCGGATTAATCGCAGTCGTAACTTTACCACCACCATCAGCTTTGAGTATAGCATCTGTTTTTAATACTTCTAACATACCTTCCTCATCCCCACACTGTAATGATGATACAAACTTTTCAACATAAGAAGCCATTTTCTCCGTGCTTAATTTTGATTGCTTCGGTTTCTCCAAAATGCTTTTTCGTGCACGTTGAAAGATCTTCCTGCAGTTCACACTACTCTTATCAACAATTGAAGCTATTTCTTCGTATTCATAACTGAAAACCTCTCTTAATATGAAAACAATCCTTTCTACCTCAGATAGTTGTTGTAAAAGTAATAAATATGCGGTGGAAAGGGATTCTTTCATTATAAATGACTTTGATGGCTCATCACTCTCTTCTACAAGTGGCTCTGGTAACCACATCCCTACATACACGTTACGTTTATGCGCTACCGATCGTAATTTATCAATTGAACGATTTGTCGCCATCTTACATAAATATGCTTTCATATTTTCTATAGATTGAGGATCTTCTATATTATTTAGCGAGATAAATACATCCTGAACGATATCCTCAGCATCCATAACGCTCCCAAGAATTCTGTATGCTAACGAAAATAATAATGGTTGATACGCTTCATATAACTGCTCCGTTTCCATGATGAACTACCTCACTTTCATATTGCTTTAAAATGTGTAACGCTGCACGTTTCCCGCTTGCTACCGCAGCATCAGCTAATATTTCATCATGCCCTGCCCAATCTCCTGCAACATAAATACCTGGCATTTCAGGTATATTTGGGCCCGGTTTTTCAACACGGTCAATATGAGGAAAATCATGTACTACTGTTATTTTCGGTAAATATTGCTGTGCAACAACTTCTCTTTTCCAATTTGGATGTAACAACTCCATCGTACTTTCCAACTGTTCTTTATCTTCATGAATATGATTCATCGCTAGCACAGGATTATGGTACTTAATTAGACTCACTGCAATTGATCCATCTTCACTTAATTTAGCTGCTCTCGATTGATTTGTGAAAAATATAGGTTGATCTAATCCTAATACAAATTGATGTGTAGGATTGGGTAATTGTCTCAAGCCAATATCTAATGCAGCAACAGTAACCGGTACCGATTGTTCACTCCACCTATGCAAACTTGTTCCTTCTGCACCTTTTATTATTTTACAAGCTTCTTTCGGCGGAGTCGTCACGATGACTGTACCTACTTCAAAAACCTCATCATCAACACAATGTATTCTTTGTTTATCTTCGTAATGCTCTATTTCCAAAACATGCTTTTTAGCCAAAAATTGCACGCCGGCATCGTTCGCTATAGCTCTTAATTTTGTTATTATCGTTTCCCAACCACCATCTACATAAAGCACTCCTTCTTTTATAGAAAGCTGTATTTGCTTTAGTACAGATGATGCTAATTGTATTGTAGGAGCAAACGTATATGTTGTCGTCCGGCATAGCGCATAAAATATATTGCGAACCATTGGATCTTTTATTTCATTTTCTGCCCATGTAGTTAGACTCATTTTTGGAATTTCTCCTACATCTAAATTTCCTAAACGAATCATAAGACGTGAGAATTGTACTTTTGCAGACCACGAAAGTAGTGGTGTTGATAAAATTGAGCGAAAATCTGTTGGGATGGTGAATATATCCCCTTTCCATATTCCATGTGCTTTTGTAGATGGTATTCCACCTGGAAGATTCATACCGAGCTCATTAAAAGTTATAAACGCTGCCCCGCCTCTATATAAAGCATGTGCACCAAGATTCATGCAGATTCCATTTTTATTTATAGTCATCCCTCGGCCACCGAATTGACTGGACTTTTCTAATACAATCACTTTCCTTCCAGCTTTCGCTAAATATATAGATGCTGTTAATCCAGCAAGCCCACCGCCAACAATTGCTATATCAAATGTATTCATAATAAAATCCCTCCTTATCGTTCTACATACAAGACGAACGATTAAGGAGGGATGTGACATAAAAATAAATTTTTATTATCCTACTTTATTTCATTACTTTTTAATTCGGTCATATTGCATACGAAATAACTCAATTGCAAATGGAATATCCTCTTCACTCTTTATATAATAACTGATCCATCCTGATTCAGGTAATACGTGATGTGGTTTTACCAATCCCTGCTTCACTAATTCATCTCGCTTTAACTTCGGAAATGGTAAATCAGCTAATTTATCACCATGAAGATGGCCAAGTTCTTTCTTGCCATAATTTATTTCAATACCACCAAATCGATGCGGTTTTTCAGAAACACCCGCCCAGCTGAGTACTTCATTTCTAATCATTTCACTAAATGACATGAACATTCACTCCTTATAAATGATTGATGTAATTTTAAGTTAACATTTTCATTACTTTTTTCCATCAATCCAAAGTATGAATGGGAATACGAATATAGTTTAATCTTAATACCTTATTCTTTATGGAATAAGTGAATTTATTAAGTTATCGACAACAGCACAAAACAAAGACTAGACACATATCCTAATTTTGTAACCTAACTTACCTATAGAAAGGCGGGTAATACAATTGACTGCCAACATCGACTATACCTCCCCCTCAACTAATTTTACTTATGATGTAAATAAAAGTAATTTTTTTCAGAAAGATGCCCAAAATTATATAAATGTACTTGGCATTAAACAATTAAATACTTTAGAAAATACTTCTTTATTAGATATTTATTTAAGTACAGGAAATGTTGTAGAACCACATATTCATCAAAATGCAGCTGAACTTGTTTATTGTATTTCAGGGTCTGCTGTTGTTTCTTTACTTAATCCATTTACGAATCAAATATTAAACTTACCGATAAAACCGGGGCAAGTTGCCAACATTCCACAAGCGTGGTGGCATTATGAAATTGCTACAGCAGATAATACTCATTTATTAGCTATTTTCAATGCCCCAGCGCCAGAAGTTATTTTCGGTTCTGACATTTTAAGATTAACTCCGGCTCATATGATGGCCCATACTTACTGCCTCAATGAACAACAATGGAAACAAGCGATTTCTCCTATTCAATCAACTACTGTAATTGGTCCTCCGGCAAACTGCAATCAAAACCGTGAAATGAAAAATTATCCAACCCACCCCCTTACTCAACAGCCTAATCCCTATCGCCAAGATTCTTATTACTTTCCTCTGTACTGGGGTTATTAATTTGTAAATTTTCAAAATAATCATCATTTATCTCCTAGGAAAATACCGAGGAGATTTTTTATTGTATCTTCTCTTCCTAGTAATAATAGTAACAATTGATAGTATACATACATATAATATTTATATATTAAATTGGAGGTGATAGTACTATGAGTAATTATAACTATCGAAAAAACTACTCTTATAATAAAAATAGTAGCTCTTCAGCATCCTCTCAATCTTCCAATTCCCAATCTTCCAATTCCCAATCGCAAAGAGACTTAACTCAGCAAGGCTATGTAAAGAAAAAAGGATGTAACTGTAATAAAAATAAATAGTTTATTTTATGGATGAATTCTTTTGTAAAAGAATTCATCTTTTTTTGCTGACCGGAATTTTTTTATGTTACATAACTTATTCCTTAAATAGGAAAGGATAAATTATACTTTTTATACGAACTTAACAAAGAGTGATTATTCAATTGATTTATTACCTATTCCCCCAAAAAATATAGTCCTTCCTAAATTTAGGAAGGACTATATACAAACCTCTGTTTAATTTCCTACTAAACGTTGTAACAAATTAAACGATATTAATACCTGCACTTACAAATCCAGCAACTGCAGCTATTGGACTTGCTGCTGTTAATGAAACATATAACAGTATTTTATCCCCAGCCGCTACTGGAATAGCTTCAGCTATGATTCCTGATGCTGTAGAACCAATCGCTATTGCGGCAAATGCTGGTGTTAATAATAGAGGTGCGCCTTGTACTGTAAACGTATTGCTTGCTGCAGGTGCAGTTAATATTTGTATCTGCACTTGAACTGGTGATAGTGGAGCTAATGCAGCTGTTGCACTAAAGAAACCTGCTAATGACGTAATAGTTCCTGCGCGCGGTGCTACAAATGCATAATCACCTACACCTAATGCTAATGTGATACTTGTTCCACCAGTTAAAGCTACACCAGGCTGACTAAATCCAAATCCAAGAAGAGTTCCTGTATTAGCTATTAACGCGTTAACTAACGCAGATGGAGTTGTACCTGAAGCAAATGGAATAATAGCTCCGCCACCAGTTGCACCTGTTGCTCCTGTTAAACCTGTTGCTCCTGTTGGACCTGTTGCTCCTGTTGCTCCTGTTGCTCCTGTTGGACCTGTTGCTCCTGTTAAGCCTGTTGGACCTGTTGGACCTGTTGCTCCTGTTAAGCCTGTTGCTCCTGTTAAGCCTGTTGCTCCTGTTGGACCTGTTGGGCCTGTTGGACCTGTTGCACCAGTTGCTCCTGTTAAGCCTGTTGCTCCTGTTGCTCCTGTTGCTCCCGTTGGACCTGTTGCTCCACCTCCAGGACCTGTTGGGCCTGTTGGACCTGTTACTCCACCTCCAGGACCTGTTGGACCTGTTGGGCCTGTTGGACCTGTTGCACCTGGAGTAGCATTGATTAATTGAATTAATAAATTAAAAAGAACTTGTAAAGTTGCAGGATCGACATTTGAGTCGCAGGATACAGGGATAAGATCTAAAGCGAAGAAGAATTGTGCAAGTGCGCTATAAAATTGTTGCAATAATGTTGACAATTGACCTAAATTAGGAGCTGGAGATTGTAATAAAACTAAAATACTTTGAGTTAATTGTTTCAAAAAATTAACTTCTGGGGAAGGTAATAAGGAATTTAAGAAAATTAAAAATTGATTAAACAAATTGAATAACGCTACTCTGTTTGCATCACTTGGATTTGCAAAAAATGCTGAAATAGCTGATACTAATGAGTTTAGTAAAGTAATTAATTGACTTAATTGTTCCCTAGTAATAGGAACTGACTGTGGATTTTTACAACAATCTGGAGTGAAAACAATCGGATTATTGCAGTTGTTATGACCAAAACAATTATTACTTGTCATTTATGTCCTCCTTACTTGTTTTATATTTGAGTTTTTCCTATTATAAGGATCATAAAGTTGTAAAAGAGTATGTGTTATACATTGACTTAAAATAGGAAACATGAAATATAATTAAACTTGCAAACGCTATTTAATTATGTTCATGACTCACATATTAATTATATGTTTTTAATAATTGACTGCTTAGATTAAATACCTAAACTTAAGAGTTTATTTTATTTTTCCACGTTTATCTCTTAGGTTCAAATACACATATTAATTTGAATATACTCAACAATTAACGGTGCCATTTTTTACATATAAATTCACATTATTTCTTTACTAAAATTGTGGTCTCTTTTTAAACATGAAGCCGTTTGTATCATAGAGAACTCTCATATAATATATTGAAAAATTCATTCTATATTTTATTCCAATACACAATGAAAAGGATTGAAAGTAAATTTCCTATCATTCAACCATTTATAACATCTAGAAATTGAATGTACCTTCACTTAATTTTAACTATTTAAATATGAAACAAAAAGGACAGATTCCTTTTCATTAAGGATCTGTCCTTTTAATTAATAATGATAAATTGTAATATAATTGAAGATCCTTGCGATGGAGGTTGAGTATCCAATAAAGTTAATTTACCAGTACTCACCTCATATAATGGCTGTGGTTGCATTATTCCATTAATAAATAAATTAATATATGAAACTTCACTAGGCGATAATATATTCGTTGTACCATATTGAGGTATCCCATCGGCATCTGTATATATAAGTTTCTCTCCATCTGCAAAAGTATAATATAACAAATTGGTTGTTGTTATAGGGCCAATACCCCCAGTAGGACCTGTTGCTCCAGTTACTCCGGTTGGTCCGGTTGGTCCGGTTGGTCCGGTTGGTCCTGTTGCTCCGGTCGGTCCCGTTATTCCGATTGGTCCCGTTATTCCGATTGGTCCCGTTTCTCCGGTTAGCCCGGTTACTCCGGTCAGTCCCGTTATTCCCGTTGAACCTGTTATTCCGGTCGGTCCCGTTTCTCCGGTCGGACCTGTTATTCCGATCGGTCCCGTTTCTCCGGTTGCTCCCGTTATTCCGATCGGTCCCGTTATTCCGGTCGATCCCGTTATTCCGGTCGGTCCCGTTATTCCGGTCGGTCCCGTTATTCCGGTCGGTCCCGTTTCTCCGGTTGCTCCCGTTATTCCGGTCGGTCCCGTTATTCCGGTCGGACCTGTTTCTCCTGTTGGAATATAAATTGGTGGAAGAATCGGAAATGTAGGTCCAATATTTTCTGGCCCTATCATCCCCTTATTCAATGATAAATTGTCATTGCGTTTCAATTTAATACCTCATTCCACATGTTTTTTAATTCATACACATCATTATGATCCTATTATTAAAGAATGACTTTATAACTATTCTCTTTTTCTTCCCAAAGAATTATTACATATATTAAACATTTTACCGTTGCTATAACCGCTTTAATTAATATAATAAATAAATCATTCTATTTAAAAAGTACTAAATCTATAACATTCTTATTTAAAAAGATGAGGTGATTTATATTCAAGATAATAATGAAATTAGAAAAAAAGAAATAATGTCAATGGCCCTTGACATTATTTTCCCTTACAGGCTTACTGGACCTACCGGAAATACTGGGCCTACCGGAAGTACTGGACCTACCGGAAGTACTGGGCACTGGTTTAATCGTTACAACAAACTCTATGTTCGCTAATAATACATTAGGTGGTCCCATCTCTGTGATATTAGGTGGCACTAATATTCCTCTTTCTAATAACCAAAGCCTCGGTAATTTTACAGTTAACGCCTCAAACGATATATTTACAATTCCTGTAACTGGAAGATATCATTTAACCTATCAAGTTAATACGACAACCTCTCTACTTGCTGGAACAAGACTACTATTAAACGCTTCTACGCCAATTCCTGGCTCTATTTTTTCTCCCGCGTTATCAACTTCAAATTATAGTAATAATTTAATTACTAATTTAAATGCTGGTAATACAATTTCACTACAATTATTTGGTATATTATCCGTCGTGAATTTAGTTGGAGGCGGATCAACAGGTGCCTCTCTTACAATTATACGAATTGATTAAAAAATGATTCATTCTTTTTATAATAAACAATCTAAATACTCACTTAGTAAATGTTACTATAGTGATTAAGTAATAAAAACAAATTATACTATATCCATAGTAGAAAACATCTATACTAAATTTTCCGTATATATATTATCAATTTACACTTCCCCCAAGTCGATGTTACATTAAAGATGAAGATTGTTTCTCCTTTACAGACCATCTCAATATGTATTTGAGAAACATCTCCAATCCTATACGCGAGAGCAATACTATATTGACACTCAATTGAGTGTCTTTTTTTATTCAAAAAAATAAAACCATCTCTTATAGATGGTTTTAACAATACACATTTACTTTTACTCTTTATATTATTGCCAGCTTATAAAGCTGGATAATAAATAGTCATACTTAACCGAGTTAATGTTCTTCCTGAATTAGTATAAGTATGCGGTCTATCCGCCTTAAAGCGAATTGAGTCTCCATTATTTAACGTATATTGACAATCATTTATATCAATTTTCAATTCCCCTTCAAATACCGTTATAAATTCCTCAGTACCCTCTTTATGTGCTTCTGAACTTAAATTCCCTTCTGTTTCAATTTCAACCGTATAGATTTCGAAGTTTCTATCATCTTGGAAAGGAAATGAGGGATACACTTTATATCTCCCATTGTCTTCAGACAATGCTTGAACATCATTTCGTAAAATCACTTTCGTATCAGGCTGTGGATTATTAATTAAAGAGGTAAAGGATACTTTCAAACCATTAGCAATTTTCCATATTGTTGTTAGTGTCGGGCTTGAATCTCCTCTTTCAATTTGTCCAATCATCGTTTTACTTACACCTGTTAATTGAGAGACCTTTTCTAAACTTAATTTTTCTTTTTCACGTATTGATTTTAAATTTTTTGCCAGAATAAGTTGAATTTCTTCCATAAAAAACACTCCTACATTGTATACAATATAACGTCCGTTATGTATAATAAAAAGCACACGTTATATTGTTCTTTTTGATCATTATAACATACAAAATAATTAGGGGGTTTTAAAATGCCAATATTTTCTTTTTTGTTATTTGTTTTTATAAGCAGCTTCACACCTGGCCCTAACAATTTCTTAGCTATGACATACGCAAATCAACACGGATTAAAGAGAAGTATAAACTTTTGCTTTGGAGTAGCATTCGGTTTTTTCATCCTCACTTCTTTATGTAGTTTCTTTAATATTGTATTAATTAATATTGTACCTATAATTGAATTGCCTTTAAAGATTTTAGGTGTCGCGTATATGCTATATTTAGCCTTTAAAATAATCGCTAGTAAAGGCAGTGCAGAACCCGATGAAAAAAATAATAAAAACTTATTTACAGTGGGTATTTTTCTTCAATTTGTTAACCCAAAAGGAATATTATTTGGACTCACCGTAGTCTCTACTTTTATACTCCCTTACTACAACTCATATTCAATTTTTCTACTTTTCTCATTATTCCTAGGTATAGTTGGTTTACTGAGTACATTTAGTTGGAGCCTTTTTGGTTCCATGTTCCAAAAAATTTTATTAAAACATAATCAATTATTTAACATCATTATGGCTGTTTTATTGATTTTCAGTGCTATTTCAATTGTTATTCACTAGCTATTAACTCATTCTGGATGCTTTTTATCCTCTTTTCTGTATACATCACATCAATATTATAATAATCTTAAAATGTTTTTATTAATAATCTATTTCGTAGTTTCACAATTTATGGATTGGGACTACGAAGTAAACTAGAATGTTTCTCACTAGATAATATTAATTTTGTTGTGTGCCGCTAGCTTAATAAAGTTCTTCAACATTATTCGCTTTAGTATTATACGATTGTAGGCAAAATGAAAACAATAAGTCTACAACATAGGTATTTTAAAATCTTTTTATAATTATAGAGAAAAAATACCGTATAATATAAATTACTGCTCTTTAGGAGGATCACAATGGCTGATAAGTATAAATTTTTAATTCTCATTGTTACCGCATTTTTTTCATTCTTTTCTTTAATAAAAGATTTCCGCAACACTTCAAAAAGTTTCTTTTGGGGTAGTTTTTTAATTCTTACAAGCTTCATGATACTATTAATACATGCTCTAGATTTAACTCAAATACTTATTTATCCAAAGCAAATTGCGCTTGAATTTATTACAATACCACGTAAATTATTTTTGCCATCTGTCACTGAGGCCGCCAGTTTCCCTACAACACTAAGATAATAATTTGATTAAGAGCTCTTTTTTAACCTAAACATACCATATACAAAATCCAACCTTAATCACTTAATTACTGATAAGAACCTAACTTATAAAACGCATAATAATTATACTCATTTACTAGTATACAAGCCGTATCTCTTAGTAGAAGCACAGCATAGAATACGATACAGGACAAAACCTTCAAAAAACTTGTCTGAGTTAATTCTCAAAAAGGGTGAATATAAATGCCTATCGTTAAACCTTTTATAGCTGGAAGACGATTTGTAAGTACAGCAGCAACAGGAACTGCTGCTGGAGCAGATTTAACTTTTGCTAACACAGACTTCACTGATGACACTGGCGCTGTAACAACATTCCCTGCTTCTTATGCCTTTTTAACACTTTATATTAATGGTGTTATTCAAACAGGTGATACTATTACTGGTGTGACTACTACAGCTGCTACTATTGTAGGAGGAGCAGTCCTAGATGGAGGCACTCCTATTGCAATTGAATTTACTATAACGTAACTTGATTTATCTTTTTAGAGGTTTCATTAAAAGAAACCTCTAATTTTAAAAATTCACATCAATTTTAGTAGCAACTACATATAGTACAGTGCATATACTAGATAGAATGATAGGAACTTATACTCACTCACAAAAAGAGCACTTATCTATAGTGACCTTTTATATGGCACAATAATTCTTCTCCTATTTGCTCTTAGAGAACCTACTAAGCAGTTAGCTAATTTAGCTAACTGCTTTTTCCATATATTATTTATAGCTTTATCCGTAATAGTAACGCTTGTGCACTATCTACTATAAATTTTCATATATTGTATTATGATTGTCCAAAACGTGAATTTAATACTCACGCAATCTAAATACAAGAAAGGAGTGAAAATATGCGCTCATCAATTCGTAAATTCGCTAATTTTAATTGTGAAGCACAAGCACCTAGTACACTACCTGCCCTAGGTTTTGCCTTCAATGCTACTTCACCTCAATTTGCAACATTATTTACACCACTACTATTACCTAGTACAGGCCCAAATCCTAACATTACTGTCCCTGTAATCAATGATACAATTAGTACTGGAACTGGTATTAAAATTCAGATAGCTGGTATTTATCAAATTAGCTATACATTAACAATTAGCCTTGATAACGTTCCGGTAGCCCCGGAAGCAGCGCGCTTTTTCTTGACATTAAATTCATCGACTAATGTTATTGCAGGATCCGGAACCGCAGTCCGTTCTAATATTATCGGAACTGGTGAAGTCGATGTATCAAGTGGTGTCATTCTAATTAACTTAAACCCTGGTGATGTAATTCAAATTGTCCCCGTTGAAGTAATAGGTACAGTAGATATTCGTTCTGCAGCGTTAACAGTTGCGCAAATTCGTTAATAAAGTGAAACTTTAATCAGCCCTCACCTAACTTCTTTGCTTCCACTGAATTTTGAGGTGGGGGCCTTACTGCCCGGCAAATAGCGGGATAAAAACAAAAGACTTGGCTAACTAACATTTAATGTTCCTTATACACACTAAAATATATTTTTATAGATTTGACACACATTTATATTAAACAAGCATATTTTATTGTATGTTGACTATATAGTCATACAAATCTAAAGCGTTCATAAAAGCACACTTATATGTGTGCTTTATTTTTAATTAAAACCTACAACATTCTCAAACAATATCCATATATTATCTTGATTTCTCTCTAAATATATAGTTTGTCTCAGAGCGCTATACTGCGCTCTTTTTATTTAAATCCCAATTTTTAAAGTTCGATTTTATGATTTACGTTATACACATGGTCCGCTACTTTTGAAACAAGGTATACATCTAGAACACTTCAGTCATAAAGATATGTTCATAACATTAAATCGCTATTCACATGTTTTGCCTGGAATGCAGGAGGATGCTGTTAAAATATGTAGTGAAAGACCATTAGAATAATAATATTTTCAAATATAAAAAAATGCGGTTTCTCCTCTCAAGAGAAACCGCAACATATCAATGCTTTTACTATATTTTAAACTGACTCGTATACAAATCAAAATAGAATCCTTTATCTTCCATGAGAGATTCATGATTCCCTCTTTCTAAAATATTTCCATCTTTTATAACAAGGATTTGATCTGCCTTTTCAATTGTTTTAAGTCGATGAGCGATCACAAAACTTGTGCGACCTCTCATTAAATTATTTAGTCCTGCTTGTATTTGTAATTCTGTTCTTGTGTCAATATTAGATGTCGCTTCGTCGAGAATTAATATATCTGCATCTGCTAAAATTGCTCGTGCAATCGCAAGAAGTTGTTTTTGTCCTTGACTTAAATTCGATCCTTCTGAAGCAATTTCTGTTTCATATTGATTTGGCAAATGCTTAATAAAAGAATGTGCAGATGCTGCCTTAGCTGCAGTGATGACTTCTTCATCAGTAGCATCTAAGCGTCCATAACGGATATTATCCATAATCGAACCAGCAAATAAATACGTATCCTGTAAAACTACTCCTATTTTACTTCGTAAAGAATTAATATCATAATCTTTTATATCTTTTCCATCAATATGAATTTGTCCTTGCTGTATATCGTAAAAACGAGTTAACAAATTAATGATTGTTGTTTTCCCTGATCCAGTCGGACCAACTAAAGCAATTGTCTCTCCTGGCTGCGCTTTAAGACTTACTTCTTTTAAAATCGTTTTATTTTCTGCGTAGCCAAATGAAACATTCTCAAGTACAACATGCCCTTGTAAATTTTGTACAACAAATGCGTCTTTTTTATTTTGAATTTCTGGTACCTCATCCATAATCTCAAAAACACGTTCTCCACCAGCAACTGCTGCTTGAATTGTATTCATTAAAGTCGCAAATTGACTTAACGGTCTTGAGAATTGACGAGAATAATTAATAAAAGCCGCAATAACACCTACTGTTGTCATTCCGTTTAAGACCATAACTGATCCAGTCCCAATGACAAGCCCCATACCTAAGTTATTAATAAAGTTCATACTTGGAAAAATAAAAGCTGAAAATGTATCAGCCTTCGTAGCTGAAACTCTTAGCTGTTCATTAATTTTATTGAAATTTTGTACAGTTTCTTTTTCTTTTCCGTACAACGTTGTAACATCCGCACCTGTAATTGCTTCCTCAATAAATCCATTTAATTCACCTAAATCTTTTTGACGCTTCGCAAAGTTTTTACCACTATATGCAACTAGTTTTTTTGTAACGTAAAACATAATAGGTACTGTAATTAAAGTTACAATTGCTAAAATCCAATTTAAGGCGAACATCGCAATCGTTACACCTATAAAAGTTAACGCTGATGAAATAATTTGTACAACACTTTGTGTCAAAGCTTGGTTCAAATTATCTATATCATTTGTCACACGGCTCATTAAATCACCTTGAGAACGTACATCAAAGAACCGTAAAGAAAGCGTTTGAATTTTCTCAAAAATATCTTGTCGTATTTTTTGAATTGTTTTTAATGCAACGTTAATCATGACAAACGTTTGTAACCATGTTAAAAGTACCGTTACACCATAAATCGCGATAAGTAACATACACATTCTTGCTGTACCACTTAAATCTTTCGGTACAATATATTGATCTATAATGACTCCCATAAAATATGGACCTAATAATCCAAGTAATGTAGTAACAACTACTAGAAATATAACAAACATAAGAGCAGCTTTTTGATAGCCCATATAATTCCATATCCGCATTACAGTTCCTTGAGCATTTTTAGCTTTTCGCATCTTTGGCGTGTTTCTTCTACCTTTATTAGCAAATTGTCCTTGAAAATTACGCATGTTCTTCCCCACCTTCTTTATACAAATTACCACCTTGGGAAAGATAAATTTCCTGATAAACCTCACTTTGTTCTAACAATTGTTCATGTGTACCATTACCAACTAATTCACCATTATCTAATACAAGTATTTTATCCGCATCCATTATGGAAGAAATTTTGGACGCAATTAATAAAGTCGTTGTGCCTTTATATTTTGTTTTTAAAGCTGTTTGAATAGTAGCCTCTGATTTCGCATCAACTGCTGATGTAGAATCATCTAATATTAGAATCGGTGGTTTTCTCACAAGTGCTCTTGCAATTGATACACGTTGTTTTTGTCCACCTGATAGATTTGTTGCACCTTGTGTTAAATTATATTGATAAGATTCTTCCAGCTTATTGATAAACTCAGTCGCACAAGCTGATGCGGTTGCTACTTCCAGCTCATCGTGTGTTGCATCTTCTTTACCATAACGTAAATTCTCTTCTATACTACCTGAGAACAATAACGCCTTCTGAGGTACAAAGCCTATTGAAGCACGGAGTTTTTGCAAATCATATGTTTTAACATCTATTCCATCTATACATATTTCACCTTGATCCACATCATATAGACGTGGTAACAGTTTCGCTAAGGTTGATTTACCACTTCCAGTCGATCCAATAATCCCTACTTTTTCACCTTTTTGTATGCTAAACGAAATATCTTTTAAAACATATTCATTATTTTTCGTATAGCTATAACTAACATTTTTAAATTCTATATTCCCCTCGATTTTCTCAGGTTCAATCGCATTCGCTTCGCTTATAATATCAACTTCAGTATTTAACACTTGCTTTACACGATCCGCAGATGGAAAAGCTCGCGCAATTTGAATAAATACCATGCTAATCGACATAAGTGACATTAAAATGATATTCAAGTAATTAATAAATGCCAAAATCGCTCCTACTTGAAGTGTTCCACTGAATACTTTTTCTCCACCAATCCATAATGTTGCAACAATCCCGCCACTTACAACTAGCATAATGATTGGCATCATTAAAGAAATAAGTTGCACAGCTCGAATATTTATCTTCGTTAAATTTGTATTTACATTTCCAAATTGAGCGATTTCATATTTTTGTCTTACATACGCTTTTATAACACGCACACCAGATAAATTTTCTTGTAACTTTGTATTCACTTTATCTAATGCCTCTTGCACCTTTTTAAATGTACCACTTGCTTTACTTGCAATTAAAATAATTGCAAGTAATAAAATTGGAACAACTACAAGTAATATTGGAAATAACTCTCGCGCTGTTACAAAAACAATAATTATACTTCCGATAAATAACAGTGGGCCACGAACGAGAACACGTAATGTCATCGTCATTGCCGATTGAATAGAAGTGATATCATTCGTCACAATCGTTAATAATTTACCTGTTCCAAATGAATCACGATTATTACTAGAAAATGTTTCTATTTTCGCAAACACATCTTTTCTTATGTCTGTAGCGAAATTAACAGCTGCTTTTGTAGAATACATCATACACCCAAGCCCTCCAACTAAACCGAGTGCTGCTGCCCCTATCATAAGAAGCCCCATTTTTATTACATAATTTAAATCCCGATTTGCAATCCCAACATCAATGATATGTTGCATAATAGTCGGTTGAATTAAGTCCATCGCAACCTCAAGTACCATAAATAGCGGTCCAATAATAGCGAAGAACATGTATGGTTTTAAATACTGTAATAACTTACGAAATGATTTCATACATAATCTCCTTTTCCCATGAAATTACCACTGAATAATTCATATCCCTCCTTATTTAAGCGATATATTTTGTAATTTCTTCATTACTTCTATTATATTATGTAAATTAATATTTAACATTATTAAATGATAAGCATTAATGACTTTCTGGTCAATAAATGTGCTTTATATTATGTAAATACAAAAACCGCATTCTTACTGAAAAGAATACGGTTTTTCATCTATATTTCTTCAATTGTAAAATTTAAAAACTCAGTCTCAAATCCCTTATTTTTAGAAGGACTACACGTGTAAAAACCTATTTTAATAGGCTCATTCCCTATATCCTCCATTAAATGAGTGATTCTTATTTGTTCCCATTGATGGCTCTTTTTCACATATATTGTATAATCACCACGTTTTCGAATAATTCGAAAACGAATTTGTTGCTTAGCTTCTTCAGTTGGATAATCTTGCGTTGACCAGTCAGAATATCCATTATTCGTTACGACAGCACCTAAGTGAGATGGCCCTTCAGGGATATATTCTAAAGATGTTTTTAGCCAACAGTTCTCCGAAATCATAACAAAAAGACCTGCTTGATCGAATTTTGAATTTGGATTCATACGTAACTGAACTTCAGCTTGAAAGTCTGTCATCATCTCATTATAAAATACATGACCATTCATTACTTCAAAACCATAATGTGTTTTAAGCCAAAAATCAGTTTCTGCTTTCGAACGGACAATAAACGCATGATTGTCATTAATCTTATAGTATTCAGGTACATTCATTATAGTGAGTTGCTCAATACGTTCTGGTATATACGATATATAAAGCATTTATATAGACATTTAAAACTCCGCTAATACTGGGAATTTATAACCTTTAAAATCTAACTCTTTATCACTTCGAACCATTAAATACTTACTAGACTGTAATTCTGTAAACTGTACATCCTCAATCCCTAATTGATCTGGAGAAAAATAAAATTCGATTTCCGTAAACCTTTCATTGATTTCTCCACATATTTCATCTAAAACCGGAAGTACTGGCGCAAATACTCCAAATAATTTCAACTTTTCATTGTCTACTTCATAAACGATTAAAGCATCTAGTTTCTCTGAATAATACAATTTCTCATTCCATTCCGAGTCATACATATTCAAATAAAATGAAGGACGGAAATTTAAAGTTGAAAAATTATTTGAAAGTCTTTGGCCACTATCAATAGTTTCATGTATTAACTGTCTATTCTCTACATTATAGTAATCTAATTTTTTAAGTAGTGAATCGTTATTATTGTTTTTATCGTATGGTATAGTCATCAAATATTCCTGCACAACTTTAAATCCAAACGCTGTATATAGTTCAGGTTTTTCCGTAAACAATAATGTACATTCACATTTCTTATCGATTTCTTCTATCATTTTACCCATTAATTGTTTCATTAGCCCTTGTCTACGGAAATTAGGATGT
Source organism: Bacillus sp. CH_48 (assembly GCF_038008465.1). Lineage (NCBI taxonomy): Bacteria > Bacillati > Bacillota > Bacilli > Caryophanales > Bacillaceae > Bacillus > Bacillus sp. CH_48. Next base: position 4,634,274 of record NZ_JBBOZF010000001.1, read on the forward strand.
GTCATTACTGATTGAATACCCGCCGCATTTATTTTTTCTCCATTAATTAATAATGGGAGTGAAAATGCCGCAACATTTGCAATCACTTTATCTTCTTGTAAAAATGATAAAGCTTTATATGTATCATCCCAATACCCTTTATCCGAAAAATCATTCAATGTTTGAGTTGTAATTTCAAACACTTCTTCAAATAAAGGAAATAACTGCTCTCTTTTCGGTTCTTCTATTAGAAGACTTGCCATTTTTTCAACATTCCCCATGTTGTACCTCCAAATGTTAAATTCCATTAAATTAGATATACTTATATGACCTACTCTTAAAAATAGAGGTCTTACCAATCAATATACTATCATAAAACATAAAAAAAAGTCTAATTAATTTTATGTTTTGACTATTTGAAAATAAGTCGAATAAAACAATATTAAGATTTTTGGATATTAATTAGTTTATTATATAAAAATAGCGCTTTCTAATTAGCTTTTACTAATAGAAATACACTATTTATAATAAAATATTTTTAGTCTTTTATCCCTTCAAGTCTTTCCTTCGTATTAATTTCTTCTCCACTTATACGCTTTTCAAAAGACTTTCTCCAACTACTTGAAAGTGCATTTACTTCTAATATCCTTTTTATCCCTTCAATATTTTGTTTTTCCTTGTGCATGATACGGTTAGCAAACGCTACTGAAACACCTTTTGGATCAGACTGTAGTCTTTTTAATGTATCGACTGATGATACCCATCCTTCTTTTAATACGCGAAAATAGAATCCTGTATATCCTGTTTCTTGAAAATATAGTGGTAACTTTGGAATATTATATTTTTTTGCTAATTTAAAACAAGGTTGCCTTGGTTGTGTTACCTGTACGATTGCCTGTCCTAGCTCAAACGTATCACCAATACAAACATCCTCTTCGCGCATACCACTAACTGTTATATTTTCTCCAAAAGCCCCATATACAAGATCTTGATTCAATTCTTGTTCCCAGTATGGATAGTGATCACCAGTATAAACACAAACTGCTTTATCTACTCCTCCATGATGAACTAAGTCCGCCTGTCCATCTCCATTAAACTTTACAAAGGATAAATATACCGGTTCCTTTACTTGTTTCTTATTTATGCCTGTATGAATTACTTTTCCGCCGTATGTAACCTCTTTTGGTAATCCTATATTTAAAGATAATAATCGATATTCATTAGCCATTCTATTTCCTCCTTTAAAGGTGTTACATGTATTTTCTCTCGATTAATTTTTACAACCCTCTCTGCTATATAAAGATGATTATAAAACCTCTAAAATCATTGTTCAATTCAATTATTTATATAATAATGATAGGTATAACCTATTATTATACTTGAGGTGATTTCAATCGAATTACGACAACTTGAATACTTTTTAGCTGTTTCAAAAGAATTACATTTCACAAAAGCAGCTGAGAAATTAAATATTTCACAGCCTTCACTAAGTCAACAAATACGTGCATTAGAGCATGAAGTAGGAATGCCACTTTTCGATCGAATTGGTAAAAAAATATCTTTAACTGAAGCAGGGAAGATTTTATTATCACATTGTAAAACCATTTTTCATGAAGTCGAACAAGCTCGTTCAGCCCTTCAAGACCTAAACGGATTACAGCAAGGTTCCTTAACAATAGGGGCTTTGTTAACCGTCGTAAATTATTTACTACCACCAGCTATTTTAAATTTCAATAATTTATATCCCAATATAGAGCTTTCTGTATTAGGGCTTCGTACAGGAGATATTCGTGAAAAATTATTACAAAACGAACTAGATATCGGCATTACATTTCTCCCGGTGCAAGATAAAGAAATTATCTCCATCCCTCTATACAAAAGCGACCTTACATTGGTCGTGCCAACTGGTCATCGATTAGCTAAACGTAATCATGTATCTATTACTGAACTACAGAACTACCCTTTAATTCTTTTACCTAAAAATTTCTTTTTAACCGAACTAATTACATCTCATTGTCAAAAATTCAACTTTAGACCAAGACCAATTTTAGAAATTAGTACGATGGAATCTTTAATCCAAATGGTTTCTAAAGGAATGGGAATTACAGTGTTACCACAACCATATATAGACTTTTTACAAAATAAAAACATTCAAGCTATTAAAATAGAAAACCCTACTCCAATAATTGAAATAGGGCTTATTTATAGAAAAGATAAATATATGTGTGCTGCCACTCGAGAATTTATTGAGCAACTACAAATCACAGTACGTTCTTTCCAAAACTAAACAAAAGAGATTGTCCTATGAAATCGTTTCACAACGATCTAGTAGAATAATCTCTTTTCAAAAAAGTAAACATTGCATGTAAACTCTTATAAATTTTAATGTACCTTTTTAGATATTGGAATATATTTTGTAAAATATGCACCAACTAGCAATAATACAATTGAAAATAACCAAGTAAAAACACCGCCAAAATGAAACCAATATGCAAACATATTTAATATTGCGAGTGAAAAGAAACAAATAGAAGTTAGCGCACTTTTCAATCCTTTTATCTCGGATTTTTTTCTCTTTTGATAAGCAATATACATCGCAATAACAAGAAAAAAGATAAGAACAAATGGTAACATAACTTTTAGCATTGGTAATCCCTCCAGTGTATATGCACTCTTTATATTACCATCTTATCCCATTTATCTTTTAGGCATCAATTTATTCTTATCTTCCCTCCAAAAGTCAGTATAAGTTTTTATTTTTAAAGTTCACATTCACCTCAGAAAACGGCATACTTCCTCCAACTTTCAATGAGTAAAAACCGGGAAATCATTAACGATTCCCCAATTTTTCAAACTATATTAAAGTATCCCCCTTTCCACTAAAGTCTCTGCGATTTGAACTGAATTCCAAGCCGCACCTTTCAATAAATTATCGGAAACAATCCAGAGGTGGAATCCGTTTGGCGTATCAGGATCTTTACGTATTCTTCCGACAAATGTATCTATTTTCCCTTCTGCATATAATGGCATTGGATACAGCTGTTCACTAGGGTTATCCTGCAAAATAACACCTGGTGCATCCATTAATACTTCCTTAATTTCCGCAACGGTTGCTTCTTTTTCCAGTTCTATATAAACCGATTCTGAATGCCCTGATACGACTGGAACACGTACACAAGTAGCTGCCATTTTCAAGTTTTCATCTTCTAATATTTTCTTCGTTTCTTGAATCATCTTTACTTCTTCAAAAGTAAAATCATTGTCTGTAAATATATCTACTTGAGGCAGTACATTAAACGCTATTGGATAATGTTTTTTATCTTTTTTCGCCGGTAATATATCACTTTTCACTTCTTTACCAGCAAGCATAGACTTAGCCTGCTCTTGTAATTCATGAATCGCATGAATGCCAGAACCCGATACAGCTTGATATGTTGAAACGATAATTCTTTCTAAACCGAATGATTTTCGAATCGGCTGAAGTGCAGTTACCATCTGTAATGCTGAACAATTTGGAACTGCAATAATACCTTTATGCCGCTCTAAAGTATGCGCATTCACTTCCGGAACAACGAGCGGTACACCTTGTGCCATTCGGTACTCACTTGTGTTATCAATTACAATCGCACCACTAGAAACTGCATGAGTTACAAATTGTCTAGATACTTCTCCCCCAGCACTAAAAAAGGCAATATCTACACCTTCAAAGCTAGTTGTTTTTGCCTCTTGTATAATTATCTCTCGTCCTTTGAATCTTACTTTCTTACCGGCGGATCGTTTTGATGAAAGCAATGTAACTTCAACTATATTAAACTTCATTTCATTCTCTAACAGTTCAATAATTTTTTGCCCTACCGCACCTGTAGCCCCAACAACAGCTACATGATAGCCCTTTTTGATCATCTTTTCTCCTCCAATATCACTTGAATGAATATTTCCACAATTTTATTTTATACGGAATTTAATCATTTGGAAAATTAAAATACATGATATAATCATTCACAAATCATGATAATAAAAGAGGGATCGCTTATGGAAATGAGACATGTTAAAACATTTTGCGCCATTGTGAAGTATGGTAATTTTTCTAAAGCTGCTCATGCGCTAGGTTATGCGCAATCTACTGTTACAGCACATATGAAAGCTTTAGAGAACGATTTACATATTCCTCTTTTCGATCGGTTAGGGAAAAAAGTGCTACTTACAAAAGCAGGTCATCAATTTCATCCTTATGCATTAGAATTACTTGCAATATATGAAAAAGCGCAAGAAATCCCCCAAAATACAGATTATTTAGAAGGTACATTAAGTATTACATCTAATGAATCATTAGCGGTATACCGATTACCACAATTATTACGTACTTACAAACAGAAAAATCCGAAAGTAAATATCGTACTTGAAACAAACACAAATGAACAAGCATTACAAAAATTACGTGAAGGAGAAACAGACGTTGTCTTCATAATTGGAGAAAGTATAGAACATAATGATTTTATTACGCGTACTTTTAGTAATGAAACATTTGGATGGATTTTACCAGCTTATTCCGCTGCACACGCAAATCCATTCCAGTTATTACAGGACACCCAGTTCATTTTTACAGAACAAAGCTGCGGCTATAGGCCAATGGTAGATCGTTTTTTACGTCAAAGTGGAAATATTCCAGCTAAAACATTTGAAACTTCCAATGTTGAAGTCATTAAACAATCCGTTATGTGTGAATTAGGCATTTCAATTCTTCCTTATATCGTTGTACAAGAAAGTTGCCAAAAAGAACAACTATGTTTTCAGCCTATCGAAACTCCAACCATTATTCAAAGTCATGTAATCTATCATAAATCCAGATGGATTTCCCCGGTATTACAGTCGTTTCTTTCCTTACTTGAACGAGACTAAAATATTAAGACGTACATATAAAAAGAGTAATTGCCTAATAAGCAATTACTCTTTTTCATTAATTAGTATACTATTTATTAGTCTGTCCCCCGCCTGCAATTAATTTACTACCTGAATATGTACCTTTGTTCATAAACACTTGATTAATTAATTCTTTTTGCTCAGCTTCCGACATTACTCCTTTTCCTTCTCCTAAATTCCCGCTTTGTAATTTCCAAATCTTATTGTGATCTGCATCAACTTTTTCATATTTTCCTTGTTTCCATCGTTCTAAAATTTCTACATATGTACTTCCCTGTACAAGATCATTACTCTTTACAATATCAATTAAGCTTTCAATCCGCTCTTGTGTAATAAAAATATAGCCCCACTTTTGATCAGCTTTCGCTTTTTGATGTGCCATTTCATGTAATGCTGTCTGTATGTTCTCATCTGTCCATTTAAAATTTTTATTAAAACCACTATTCGGCAATGAATAATTGCCATTTTCTAAAAGCTTTGCATCTTCTGCTTTTACATTACTATCAGCTAATACTTCTACTGCTGAAGCAGCTGGTGATGCCTTTTTCGCAGCTGGTTTACTATTATTTAAATAATACAGCATACCATATGTTAAACCTACTCCAATTACCGCCATACCAGCTAGAATACCTATTATTTTAAATAGTGTTTTCATCGCGCTTGTTTCCTCCCAAATATCTCTGTTCTTACTACCTAATTACTTCTTATATAAAAACTGTTCCTTCATTCAAAATATCGCATCCCATCCCCTATCATATTATTTATATATACTTCCTCATATTGTATTTCTTTTCCTTTAAAATTGAAAGATTATTCTGTTAAATAATGAAAATATTCTACAAATTTTCCCATTATATTTATAAAGAAACAAAAAACAACGAGCGCGATAAATAACACTCGTTGTTTTTACTTTATGCACGATTTTCTTTTAACCACTTCGTAATAGCATCTAACCTCGAAACATCAAAACGTCTTTCTTCACAAACATTTAAACTGTTTAAATTCTTTACAATTTCTATTTCATTCGATTTTACACTTTTCGCCTCAATTAATTTACAATACCCATCTGTAACAGAATTTAAATTTTCATAATAACACTGAAACGATTTTGATATATGTAAATGTTTTTCAAAGTTTCTCCTTCTTTTCGTTTCATCAGATACTTTCCGCTTTCTAAGTTCTTCATCGTTCGTATATAAATAAAAATATTGATCCGGAAAACCAATTTCCCTATTTATCATCTTTTCTTTATAAAAATTTTCTATTACAGATAATGGCTGATTAAATAGATCAAAATGAAAACACCAATTATAACTAAGTGGCTGATATATATCGCCATCGAGTATTACTAATTCATATTGCTCTGACTTCTGAACAGCTATATTCCAGCGCTCAACTTGTTTTTCAAAATACCATGTTCTATGTTCATTTTTTGGCCTTTCAAATAAAGAATTCACTTCAGGTATTATATAAGCACCATAATTCTTTTCTAATTCACGGCACGTGGTACTTTTACCAACAGCGCTTGCTCCCTCAAATGCTATTATCCCCATAGTTTCTCCCCCTTTCATTAACTAAAACTTCGTTGTTTCACTTTTCTTCCCCATAACTTTCTCCATAAAACAATTGAAGCAATAGCGAGCATGATTGTTGTAATGATACTACCTTCAATTCCGAACGAACCTCCATGAAGGAATTCGGGGCCATTTGTTGTAGGTTTAAATAGCGGCGTTGAATATATGGTCATCCCGCTAACTGCAAAACCGTAGACGTTATATTGTGCCCAATTCCAAATGGAATGCCATGCGCAAATCCCCCACAGACTACTGTCTTTTAAAACGTAAACAGCTGCAAATACACCAACTAATATTATATTCGATATTGAAAGAATTGTAATACCTGGATTAAGTAAATGAAGAAAACCAAATAAGAAAGACGTCACAACAATCCCAACCCATATACGACTTCTAACAGAAAGAACCGGGAATAACCAACCTCGTACAATAATTTCTTCCGTTGCCCCTTGTATTAAAAATGCAACTAAAGAACCTACAATACCCAACATAGCGGTTACTGTAATTTGTTGTATTTGTAGTGTCACAACTCCTGCCAATAGGAGTAAAATTACTGGTATTGAAATGAAAACAAATCCTATTAATGCACCTCTCAAATATTTTCTTATCCATTGATTTCTCCAAAAACCAATGGATGAAAATGATCTTTTCTCTACAAATCTAATCCATAAAAACACAAAAAATATTGCGCCGCCAAACGTTAATATCATCTCAATGTCGTTATAAATCGCCTTCATAAAAGTTGTTTCTGCTTTCGGTAAAATCAGCATAAACAAAATAAATAACTCACCTAAAGTTAAAAATATAATCGCGAGTATGACAGCAAAAACAGGATGAACTTTTCTTCTTCCTTCTTTTACTGCTTCAATTATTTTAAATTGTTTATTTTGCAATATTCTATCCTCCTAATTATGTTACTCATTAGCAATATTAAAATAATATTTAGCCTTTTATTTAAACTTATTTTTTCATATAAATTATTTTTGTTTGGAATAAATCCAAATTAGGAATAATATATAAATAAAAGAGGTGCCTTTGTGCCTTTACTATTATCACCCAGTTTACTCAGTGGTATTACCAGCACTTGCTATTTCCCACCATTTGTTGTAAGATAGTAATTAAGGTCAATTTAACACTATATTTTCTTTGCATATTATCAAGTATCAATCAGGAACATTTTGTACTCCTTATGGGTTTTTGATAATATGTGAACTTTTATTTTCATTCAAATAAGGCCGATCATATTGTAATTTTTCTACTTTTAGGAGGCATTACCATGACATTAACAGGTAAAGTAAAATGGTTTAACAGCGAAAAAGGTTTCGGTTTCATCGAAGTTGCAGACGGTAACGACGTATTCGTTCACTTCTCAGCTATCACTGGCGACGGCTTCAAGTCTCTTGACGAAGGTCAAGAAGTTAGCTTCGAAGTTGAAGAAGGTAACCGCGGACCTCAAGCTAAAAACGTTGTAAAGCTATAATTCAAACAATAAAAAGGTTGTTACCAGCAAGGTTAACAACCTTTTTAATATATAACTAAAATTTTTACATAAAAGGAGTGGTTACATGTATCGCAATCGAAAGAACGATGTAGCAGAAGTACCACCAGAACAAACCCCTGTTTGGGAATGTGAAGCAGAGGATTGTTTAGGATGGATGAGAAAGAACTTTTCATTTGAAGAAGAGCCTAAATGCCCTTTATGTAAAAGTAGCATGAAAAGCGGAGAACGTTTATTACCTAAATTAGGTTAATTTATAATAAAAAAAACCTCTTTTAATTAAGAGGTTTTTTTATTATAAATTTATGTCCTCCACATCAGTTCGCACTATAGAATACAATAATGCATTGTGTTGCTTATTTCCTTGATGAATATATCCGCGCAATAAACCTTCCTTTTGAAAGCCAATTTTAGATAACATTCTACAAGAAGTAAGATTTTCAGGATATGTAATAGCTCCAATTCTAAACAAACCTAAATCTTTAAACCCATAATCAATAATTTCTCGAGCTGCTTCTGAAGCATAACCATTTCCCCAATAACGAGGATGCAGGTCATATCCAATCTCAGATCGTTTACTCCATAATTGTAAATTGTTTAGTCCAATTGTTCCTATTAAAACGTTCGTTTCTTTTAACACAATTCCCCATCGTATTGCCTTTTTCTCAAAGTAATTTTTTGAAAAAGATTCGATCATACGTGAAGCTTGTCCAAACTCCGTAAAAGAATTCATACCGTAATAACACGTTACTTCATCCAATGAAAAGATTTCATATATTTTTTGACAATAAGATTGTTCTATTTCAACTAAACGTAAGCGTTCTGTTTCTAATATAGGAAATGTCATAGGATCACTCCTTTCTCTCTACTCATTCATTATATCAGAAAAAATATTTATAATTAGTAAAGTCCTTATTGTTCCATAAATCAAACATTTCTAATGACGCATTCCCTCTTTATTCTATATACACGAATTAGATACCTCTAATTGCAACTCAATCACCACTCTATAATTTCCATAAATCAATTTTAAATTATCAAGAACTGTAAAGAAATTGTTTTTTATTTTCTCCTTCTAAACAAACGCCCTATTCCATACATTTATGGTAAAATATAGTTAATATATTATTTTATTGTGGAGGTGTAAATTTCCTATGTATATATTCATCGGCTTATCCCTCTTACTCATATTACTTATTTTTTTATTCGCAAAAAAATTCACACCAAACTCATTCATGATGACTAGCTTTAAAGGCAATAGCTTTAAGACATTTTCAATCGGTATTTTAATCGCTGCCATACTCTCACTTTCATATGGAACTTATCATGTAGTAACATTTCAACCTAGTTATTTAGATATTAAATTTAAAAATCAAAACTACACTATTTTCGGTAATGTAGGCGAATTCGGTTATTTCTCCGAAGAATTATTAAAAAAAGATACAGAAGTTCAACTATATTTCGTCTCTTGGAAAACAAGGCAGTTAAAAAATCCGGTAATACTTATAGAATATCCTTCAGGAAAACAAGAAACATGGGAGCCAAATATCGTATCAATACCGATAAATAAGTTACAAGAAAAACATGATATAAAAGATATTTATCAACTATCACCGTATTCATTTAAAGAGTCTGGAGAAATAACATTAACAATAAAAGAAAACAATGTAAAAAACAATACAATTTCCATTCAAATAAAATAAATAAAAACTGTTCCTCCATTTTGCTGAAGGGACAGTTTTTATTTATTCTACAATATTATTTATGTAATGTAGCCATTATTTCATTGGCTATATTCTTTCCATTTCCAATACATGCACCAATTCCGACACCGTAATATGAGGCACCAGCTACATATACATTTGGATAAAGATTCTTCATTTTTTCTTGCAATGCTTGAACCGCTTGATTATGTTCTAAATGATATTTCGGCATTAAATCTTTCCAATTTGTAACTTCGACTACTTCTGGTTCACCTTTAATTCCGAGACTCTTTTCAATATCATATAAAGCAACTCGTACTAATTCTTCTTCACTATAATTTTTGATTGTTTCATATACCGGATTGGTACTCTTATAAAACATTCTTACTAATAATTTTTGTTTACCCGATGTATGTTTCCACTTTCGACTTGTCCATGTACAAGCATCACAATGTAAATCACTGTTTTCCGTTACAATAAACCCTGTACCGTCAGCTGGTAGTTGTTCATCTAGTATGTCAAATCCTAAGTAAATACTTATAAGAGATGAGTTTTTAAATGTATTAAACTGCTCATTTAACTCATTAGACTGTAATAAAGTTTGTGCAATATCATGTGGAACTGCTAAAACAACATAATCAGCTTGTATTGTTTCATGATTTGAAAAAGAAATCTCATATCGATCTTCTTGTTTACTTACAGCCGTCGTTATAGCACCTTTTTTTACGACAGTTTCAGTCAGCACTTCTTCTAAGCGATTAATTATCGTAGATAGTCCACCTTTAAATGATACGAATTTTTTATTTCCTGCTGATTGAAATTGTTTTTTATTCTCTTCAAAACCTTTAATAATACTTCCATACTTATTTTTATAATCCAGTAAATACGGTAATGTAGATGCCATTGTAAGCTCATTCAATTTACCAGAATATACGCCTGAAAGTACAGGAGCAATTTGTCTTTCCACTAACTCTTTCCCTAAGAAACTTTCTAAAAATAGAGCAAGTGATGTATCTTTCGTAAACTCTTTATTTTTCGTTATGAAATCTTTTAAAGCTACGATTTTCCCTTTCGTTGAGACTAGCGTACTGCTAAACAAAGACTGGGCGCTCATCGGTATCCCAAATATAGTATCAGAAGGAATCGGATGTAACATGTTTTCAGAATATATGTAAGAAATACCCGTTTCATTATATACCATTTCATCTTCTAAATTTAAATCTTTTACAAGTGGCATAACATATTCATTACGAGCAACGATTGAATCCGCTCCTGACTCCATAATGAAATCCTTTTCTTCCACACTATGGATTTTACCACCTAAATACTCTTCTTTCTCAATAAGAATTAAATTTAAATCGATATTATAATCCTTTTTTAATTTTTCTAAATAAAACATAGTAGAAAGTCCCGTTATACCTCCACCGATAACAACAACTGTTTTCATATGTGCTGCGCTCCTAACCGATACAATTAATAATTCCTTTTTATTATAACCAAAAGTCCTTATATTCGACTAGCAAGTTGCGCATTCTGTAAGAAATTAGACAATATATTTGAATATATTTTCAAATTACCTAATAAAAAAGAACTATAACATATACAAACCACGTCATAGTTCTCTTTATTTTAAAAACATAAAGTAATTGATTAATTTGTCTAGTTCTTGACTCAATGCCAATACTTTTTCATGTTGAATTCCATAATCCGATACTAAATATAAAAGTTCTTCTTTTTTTATTTCAATTACTTTTTCTAATTTCGCTAGTTCCATGTCGTTTTACATCTCTCCAAAAATAAAATGTATGTATTTCAGTATAGCCTACTTACATAATTAGTAAAAGTAAAATACGCATGTAAAATCTTACAAATTTGAAAAAATAATATACTACTAACAAAAAAGAAACTAGATTAAGCTCCCTCTTACAGATTATTGACGTTCATTAAGAATTAATAACATACCGGAATTTTTCTAATGTTATATCTTTATAATCTGGAGCTCTCTTTATATGATTAAAATAACTATATGAGAATTTAAATACATGACCAAAATCCCAATCGAATTCACTATAGTCTTTTATCCAAAATATATTTTCAGTTGGTAAAATATTTGCACGTTTAGATTGAATTAAAGGTAATCGATCTATAGGTGAGTGTAAAGTTATTCCCGTATTCAGCTTGAGCTTTTGGCTAGCTCGTAGTACGTATACTAGTTTTAAAAGCGGGCGTATCCCTCGTTGAAATATATCTATATGCCCTAAATCGTACATTATATTAATTGCGTGGGAGTAAGTAAGCAAATGCCCAATTAAATCATGATGCGATTCCGCTCGATAAATACTATTAAATTTCGATAACTCATTTAAAATGAACTGAGATACTTGTGTTGGATTACTCAATTCACTTTTTATCTCATCTTCAAAACTTAATTGTTTTACTTCTTTCGTCGTATAACCAATCCACGATCTACCTGGAATTGTTTTTCGAAATGATAAAATAAGAGTAGTAATCCCTTCAATTGCTTGATTATCGCCCCATTTTTGTAGCTCTTTCATAGCCAATAAACTTAATGACGCATAAATGACGTTATGCCCCACCCAATGAAGTTCATCAATCGTTTGTTCTAAAGATTTTATAATCATATTCTCCGCAATTTGAAAATCTATTTCTTTTTTATCATCAATCATCTCACCAATTTTTTTCTTGTTCAGCATCATCCTTGTTTGCGAATACATATTACGAGCTGTTTCTTCATCAATATTATTATCTTTCATAAAAAAATAACTAGCAATTGCAGCTGCTCCAAAATGCGCATGCCAAATATCATTTGTTTCTTTTTTGCATTGAGAAATAATTGAAAGGCCGCCTTTTAAAATACTTTTGTTTTCCATTTTCTATCTCCCCTAATAAAGTGAAACTTTAATCAGCCCTTACCAATCGGGCATTTATGGGCAGTTAATCCCCCACCTAACTTCTTTACTTTCGCTGAATTTTGAGGGAGGTCTTACTGCCCGTTAATGCGGGATAAAAATCACTATATTTTCACCCTAAAGATGGTGTCAGTACAAATAAAATGTGATTCGATTCATCACTTTTATTCAAAAATCGATGCTTCACATTCGGTGGAATACGTACAACATCGCCTTCTTCTAAAAAATATTCTTTTCCCTCCAATTCCACATACACTTCCCCTTTCATAACAACAGCAATCTCTTCCTTATCTTCATGGGAATAATGGCTTTCTGTTGTGTTTGCTTGTTTATTTAAATCCATCATTAGCATTTCAATACGTGCTTTCATAAAATCAGGTGTTAATACATCATATACAATGTGATTATTGTTTTCCCGATATACTTTTTTTCGATCTTTTTTCTTAGAAATGAGCGAATCTGTATCAATTTCGTTAATAAAAAGTGTAAACAGCGGTACATTTAATGCTTTTGCAATTAATTCCAAAACATTTAAAGAAGGATTAGCATGCCCTCTTTCAATTTGGCTAATTAACGATGTACTAATCCCTGCATAATCAGCGAATTCACGAATTGTCATGTTATTTTTCTTACGGTAACTTAATACCGTTTGTCCAAGCCTATCATGTATCATAGTAAAAATTCCTTTCGTCCATCATAATGCATGTTTCTTTGTCTTTGTGCTGACATACTAAACAAAGGCAAATAATCCTTCCCTATCATCTCTGGGACTTATATACTTACTTTTGTGCATTATATCGTATTAAGTTTATTATAATAAACATTCTATCGGAGGGACAAACTTTGAAATCACCTATTCTTTCATATTGCATCTTATTTTTTGGTGTATTCGCCTTATCAACTTCTGCAATTTTTGTAAAATTGGCAGATGCTCCTGCTACAATCATTGCTTTTTACCGATTATTCTTTGCCACACTGATTCTGTTACCGTTATTACTATTTAATAAAAATAGTCGAAATGAGCTAAAAACTTTAACGAAAAAACAATGGGGATTCGGATCCATATCTGGGCTATTTTTAGCTGCACATTATGTACTTTGGTTTGAATCATTACAATATACTTCTGTAGCAAGCTCTACAGTTATCGTAACGCTACAACCTTTGTTCTCAATGATTGGTGTTTATTTTTTATTTAAGGAGAGATTTACGAAAGGAGCGGTTATTGGTTGCCTCATCGCTATTTCAGGTAGTATCGTTATTGGCTGGCAAGATTTCCAAATTAGTGGAGCAGCTTTATATGGAGATATTTTAGCATTTATCGCTGCCGGTATCATTACTGCTTATTTTTTCATTAGCCAACACGTTCGTAAAGATTTGGCACTTATACCATATTCGGTAATTAGTTATGGAAGTAGTGCTGGCTTTCTTGGCATATTTGCTTTCACGCAACAAGAATCTTTCATCCATTATTCTACACAAACTTGGTTGTGCTTTATTGGATTAGCTTTCATTGCTACAATTTTAGGACAAACCATTTTTAATTGGTTATTAAAATGGATGAGTGCTACTTTAATTTCCATGAGCATTTTAGGAGAAACAATTGGAACTTGTATACTAGCGTACTTTATATTACATGAGACCATTTCTTTACAACAAGGACTAGGAATTACCGTTATTTTTATTGGTTTAGTATTATTTTTATTACAGCCAAATTCTAATAAAAAAGCATGACAGTATACTGTCATGCTTTTAACTATTAATTATGTACAATTAAACCATCCGGTCTAAAACGACTCATCATAATTTCATTAATAAACTTTCCTTGAGCTTTCAAATTCCCTATCTTTACTCCCTCTTCTACAAATCCAAATTTTTCATATAAAGCTTTTGCTTTTGAATTCGTTTCTAACACACCTAGTTCTACTCTCTCTAACATTAACCAATTATCAGCCAGATCAAGCATCTTCGTAAGAAGTACTTTCCCAATCCCTTTATTATGATATTCACTATCGACCCCAATGAATAAATCGCCTGAATGAGATCTTCGTCCCGGACTTTGTGTTAAACCTACAAACCCAACAATTTCTCCATCATATTCTGCAACAAATTCAAATTGATTTGGTGCTAAATTTCGAATTCTATTTTCCATAGCGTCTACACGCATGCTAGGTAAGAAAACCATATACGGTAAAACTTCATCTTGTATACATATACGATGAATTGCTCTAGCATCTTGTATTTCTACTGCTCTAACGTTGATCCCCATCTTTCTCTCCTCCATATAAATAACAATATATTTGTTTGTGTGTATTCTAGAAACGTGTATGAATGACCTTCTCACTCGTATTTCTTTATGTCATTTTCACATAATTATTTCGATATAATACTTATTTTCCTAAAAGATTAACAACTATATGGATATGGTTAACTTTTCACCTTGTTATATAAATTAAGCAAATTTTCAATCAGAATACCATTTAGTTTCATGCCGACTATATCACAATTTTCTATTTCAATATTTTTCAGATTACTATTACTTATGGTGCTACCTTCCAAATCACATTTATCGAATACAATAGGTTCCTTCTCATCTCCGAGACTTGTATTTTTAAATTGCACTCCACCTAAAGTCACCAAATTAAATTTACTGCCAGAAAGATTTAAATCTGCATATGATGACCTTCTAAAATTTATATTCCTAAACTTTGATTGACTTACATTACAATTACTCATATTCGTATTCATTATATTGCTACCAACAAATGAACTGTTTTTTAAATTCACTTGATAATACTCTGTATTTGCTAAATTACAGTTTTCGTATTGACTATTTTTCATATCTTTATTTGTAACTACACTCTCTTTGTTTGAGCTTGTTTTTATTCTTTTCACGTAACAATACTCATCTTCCGATTCAAAAATCATTTGGTAACCTATCTTTTTATAAAAGTGATGATTGTTAATTTGTCTACTAGATGTTTCGAGATCCCAAATCTTTATGTTCGGATATTCCTTTTCTATTAATTTCATAACATGTGATCCAATTCCTTTTCCTTGATAAACAGGATCTACAAAAATACGATCAATTCGACCGTACGACTTACCAGAAATCGTAACTATTATCCCTCCGATTATTTCTTTATCCATGACAACTTTGAAAGAATCCAATTCTTCAATGGAATATTCCATCATTTCAACTGAAGAATATCCTGGCGGTTGAATGTTATAATCAATGACATTATCTTGGCCGTATAGCCATTGTTTTGCTTCTGCATCAAATGTTCTTTTCATTATTTCTGTTAATTTCTCAGCATCTAAAATTGTAGCTTTTTCTATAGATAGCATTGTTGTTTTCCCTTTCATTATTACAAACCAACAACTATTGTGAATTCCATAATTATCAATTCACTTTTATTTTTAATGCTTTTCCCATTATTATATATGGAACATCATTTTTACTTGGATGAAATGGCTCTAATACATTTACCCAATCTAATCTTTCATATAACGAACGTGCTTTTTCATTGTTTATTTGTGTTGTTAAAACACTTGTTCTATTTGAAAGCCCTTCTAGTAATTTATTATGTAATTTCGTTCCAAGACCTTCATTTTGGTATTGTGGGTGAACTGCTAACTCTACAAATTCAAAACAATCTTGTAACCATTCGTCTACTTGCTCTAGATGTAACGCTTCTCTCATTAATTGATTATAGTACTGTCCCTCCATTGAGCGATAACCATAAGTAAAGCCAACTACTTCATTTTCATCATTTATTGCTACTATACCTTTAAAACCTGTATATTCTATATGCCTATTCATTCGCTCGATCATTTCATTGAAATTTGTTTTCTCAAATACTTTACAATACAATTTTGCCATATTCCCAATTAAGATTTCATCTTTTTCAATGCTTAAGAATTTCACTTTATTCCCCCCTATTAAAACATTTATATCCTTAAATTTTTAAAAACAAAGAAAATTAATACTAATCACTCTCTTTACTATTAAACTACAAATCACCCTATATTTTCCACAATTACTTAGTATTAATGAATAAAAGAAGAGACCATGTAATATCAACATGTTCTCTTCTTTTATTCATTTTCAATTTTATCCCGCTATTTGCCGGACAGTAAGACCCCCACCTCAAAATTCAGCAAAAGCAAAGAAGTTAGGTGGGGCCCTGCTGCCCGTGAACGCCCGATTGGTGAGGGCTGAACCCCCCCACTGATTAAAGTTTCACTTTATATAATTAAAAATTAGATATTACTTAAGCCACTCGTTGCAAGTATTACTTAACTGCTGTAAATCTTCTATAAATTGACTCGCATCATATCCATCACAAACCGAATGATGTACTTGCAATGAAACTGGTAGCATAACCTTATTTCCTTCGTTAAAATATTTCCCACAAGTTATAATTGGCAATAGAAATTTTTCATCATTATTAATATTAAGATTAAATCCAGTAAAACTAGTCCAAGGTATGCTAGAAATCGGAAATACATTAGGCGGAATATTTTCTTTCGTGAAAAGACCATGAACATTAGCATAGCATCTCATATCGTCTTCATAATTTTTATAGAAAGTGCGGAAATCACTTGAATAATCCGTCCATATACTTGAAAAAGACTTATCATCTTTATGAAAGATTGTATAATTCGGTATCATTTCCTCCCAATAGCCTAAAACTCCTTCATCGTTAAAACATGTTCGAAATTTTTTATGATTATTTACTACTCTAGAAATTAAATATATAAAAACGGGATAAAATTTTATTCCCTTTTGATATACTTCCTCTAATAACATCGTGATATCAACATTCACAGTCATACTAAATGTACATTTCAACTTTAAATAATGCTCAAAATACTGCTCTCTATTCCAATCTTCTCTATCAATTACATGGAACTTCATTCTAATAGCCTCCTAAAATTTTCTTTTTATTTTAGAAGGCTAATTCCCTTGCTTTCACCATAATTGTTCACTCCTAACAGTGTACATTTCACCATAATTATTTATTTAATTATATAACATATGTAAGAATCAATTCACATATTTCTGGAAATCCATCCACATACTATAGATAAATCAAATGAAATTTGGAGGATACATACATGAATAACAAAAATATGAATAAAAAAGAAAATGTTACTGAAAACACTACATCTATTCAAAATAATAATACTGCAAACCTTACTATCGAAGAACAAGCAATGAACGGCTTATACGGAATGCCCGAAACAACAATTGAAGATGCTGATCACGCTGCAGCTGATGATTTGACTTCAAAAAATTAATTAACTACATTGAAAAAGCCAAGGAAAATATCCTTGGCTTTTTTAACTATGCATCCACCTTTTGTATTTCTTCACTCTTTCTTGAAAGTTTACCTGGCCAAAAAGCAAATCGGCCTAACACAACTGTAATTGCGGGTACAAGTAACGGTCTTACGATAAACGTATCTAGTAATACGCCAATTGCAGTTACAATACCAAATTGAACTAATACTTGAATTGGAAGTGTACCTAACACTGCAAAAGTTCCTGCTAAAATTAAACCTGCCGATGTAATAACACTACCTGTTTGTATTACACCATTTTTTACTGCATCCAAGTGATTTTGTGTCTTTCTGTTTTTCCATATTTCTGAAACCATAAAGATATTATAATCTTCACCTAAAGCAACTAAAAATACGAATGCGTACAACGGTATCGCACCTTGAATGGCCGGCGCTCCCATACCGTAATGAAGCAATATCCATCCTGCTCCTAACGCTGAGAAGAATGATAAAACGACAGTTACAATTAAATAAATCATCGCAACAACCGATCGTAAGTAGACAAGTAATAGTAAAGCGATAATGCTAATCATTACTGGAATAATTACTGATTCATCACGTTCAGTAATTTGCTTTGTATCATATAATGAAGCTGTTTCTCCACCAATCCACAATTGATCTTCAGTATTACGAATCCCAGCATCTTTTAATACTTTTTCTACATTACTTTTCAATTTAGGAATTTGATCTAACGCTTCAATTGAGTATGGATTTTCCGCTAAAGAAACTTCATACATTTGTATTTGCTTATTTTCTTTTCCCTCTTTTGGCTCTTTCACTGTATTTACGAAAGAAAATTTCTCTAGTTCTTGTTTAATAGGGAGCTCTTTTCCTTTCGTATCAACAACCACTTTTACTGGTGCTAGTTCACCAGCTGAGAAATGATCACTAATTAACGTAAACCCTTCACGAGAAGGCATATCCTTTGGAAACGATTCTAATAAGTCATATGTGTATTGAATACGTGGTACGAACGAAGCCAATCCACCTAATACAAACACAGTTAGCATAATTATTGTCCACGGTCTTCGTACTACTACATCTCCAAGTTTTTTACTAAAGGAGCCTTTTGATTTTTCAACTTTTACAGCCCTCTTTTTCTTTCTTGCAAACTCCTCATTCATTGAAGTTGTTCTCGGTATAAACGGGAAAAATGCAATCCTACCGAAAATTAATAATAGTGCTGGTAAAATGGTTAAAGCCGCGATTCCCATTATAAATACAGCAACACTAAATGGTACTGCAAATCGATGAAAGGCACCATAATGAGCAAGTAGTAATGTTCCTAATCCAAGTACAACAGTTAACGCACTCATTATTATTGCACCGCCAGAAGCTTTAATCGCAAGTTGTAATGCTTTATATTTACTTTCTTCTTCTAACAAGTACTCTCTATATCTCGAAATTAAAAATAGACAATAGTCCGTTCCAGCACCAAACAATAATACTGTCATAATTGATATTGCTTGGGCATCTACTCTAATCCATCCGTGATCAGCTAAAAAACCGAGTGTAGGACTAATGATACCGTATGCAAAGCCAACAACAAGTATAGGTAAAATTGCTAAAATTGGCGAACGGTAAAGCAAAATTAATAGGACCAAGACTAATAATACAGTAGCCACTAACAATTTCACATCTGCTTGACTAAATAAACTAACTGCATCCGTTTGAATACCTACAGGCCCAGATAATCGAACATGTAAACCAGATTCACTTATTTTTTGTTTAAATGGATCTTCATCCACCTTACCATTCACTATTTTTCCAATTTTTTCCAGATTCCCTTTTAATATATCCGTACCAGCAGATTTATTAAAGAATACCGGTGTAACAAATGATGTACCATCTTTTGATGCACTTTTTGATAATACTTGCTCTGGAATTGTATCAAATGGCGGTAACGTTGATTGTTCTTTTAAAGGACTAGCTTTTAACTCTTTATAAACGTCTTGTATGAGTTTATAATCCTGTGACTGTAATCCACCATCTCTATACCATACTACTAACAACGGATTCCCTGCATTATTCGGAAACTCTTTTTTCATAAGCGCTTCCGCTTGCTGTGACATAGCTGTTTCAGGTAAATTTTTTGGATTCGGTTCTTTCGTACTGTTTACTTGTGGTAACGTAAATGAAAGTAATAATGTAATAAGAACCCACACCGATAAAGTGATCCATTGCGTATTTTTCCCTGCTACAAGCCTCCCTAACATATGTAACGGGTGCTTTTTCATAAAAACCCACCTTCCTTTTTTCCTCCATTATTAATTATATATACTGGTCGGTTAATTAATCAAGAATGATTGAAAATTATGTTATAATTATCTCAATCATAAATGTCAGGAGCGAATGTATTTGGAACAAAAACAACGTCCTCTCGGAAGGCCGCGTCAAAATAAAAATACAAAATCTACAAAAGAAACCATTTTAGAAGTGGCAACCCGCTTATTTCTTACACAAAATTATCAAGTCGTTTCTATGGATGAGGTCGCAAAAGTTTGTGGTGTTACGAAAGCAACTGTCTACTATTACTATTCAACAAAAGCCGATTTATTTACCGCTACTATGACCGAAATGATGGTACGTATACGCGAAAATATGTCTCAAATACTCTCTACAAACAAAACGTTAGAAGAAAGATTATTAGACTTCGCTAAAGTTTACTTACACGCAACGATGGATATTGATATGAAAAATTTTATGAAAGATGCAAAACTGTCGTTATCTGAAAAACAATTGAAAGAATTAAAAAATGCTGAAGATAATATGTATGAAGTACTAGAAAAAGCACTCGATACTGCGATGCACATCGGAGAAATTCCGAAAGGAAACGCTACATTTGCGGCTCATGCTTTCGTATCTTTATTATCAATTGGGAATTTTAAAGATGAGAATCACAATCCTATTCTTGCAAATATAGATGAATTAGCACAAAAAATCGTTTCTTTTTATTGGAATGGGTTAGGTCATTCATATTAAACTGATTTACTTTAATAAAAGAGCATGTTTAATTTTTTCAAACATGCTCTTTTATAATTTATTTATATACTAATAATCAGATTATACTTCAACGTCACTTAACAAAAAACTCCATTTTAACTTTACAAATTTTGAAGTTGAACATTTATATTCTCCTTACTTAATCCCCCATGGTAACAAACTACAGATTCAATATGTAAATTTAAATACTTCTTCAAAGACTGCTTTGCTTCCTTAATATTTATAGTTGTTGGGGCGTGAATTCCTCCTAACATCCCATTCACACTATACATAGAGTCTCCTGCAATAAGAATTTTACTTCGTTTCAAATATAAACTAATATGACCCGGAGTATGCCCTGGAGTATGAAGAATTAGTATTCCACCGCAATACGGAAGTTCTTGCCCGTCAATCACAGTATCACTCACTTTTCCTTTTGGTCGGTTCTCTACATTTCCATCCTTCAATAAAGGCAAATCCCCCTCAATATATGGCTTATCTAATTCGTGCGCATAAACCTTAATATTATTTCCACAGCGCTGCAACAACTCCGGAAGACTACCTATATGATCAATATCCTGATGCGTCAAAATCACGACTTTTAACTTATCAAATGATACCCCAACCTTTTCCATCTCTACTTGTATATCTTCAATTTGTCCTGGGAAACCCGTATCTATTAATACTGCCATTTCATCATCCCATAAAAGAATTGGATGAATAACAAATTCTTGAAATTCAAGTTGTAACATTTCTATCTCTTTAGCAATCTCCATACAGCCATTCTCCTTTATACTGAAGTTTGAAAATATGTACGAGTAAACTGAAAATATAAAGTGAAACTTTAATCCGTGGGGGTTTTACTGCCCGGCAAATAGCGGGATAAAGCACCTCTATCTTATAATATGTTTTGTCATCCCAATAGAGAATGCTTCAAACCCTATAGATTCATAGTAAGATTGCAATTTTTCTACACACATAAGTTGTGGAATAACCTTGTTTTGTTCACAGTGCTGGATTAATCGTTTCACTATTTCTTTTCCGATGCCACTAGACTGATATTTTGGCAATACACCAACTCCACAAATAATGCCTGTTATGACTCCATCTGATATGACACGCCCCATCCCTACTAACCTCTTATCATCAAAAACATAAATTGCATACCAACTTTGCTTACACATTTGTTCTAACTCGTTAACCTTTAATTTAAGAGAATTCCATCCTAAAGATTCGTATAAGGATAATAATCCATTAAAATCTGTAGGATGTTCACTTGTGTGGCGTATACTATTTTCCATGTAAATACTCCCTATTCTCTGGCTTGTTTATATTTCATAAAATTCCCTTTACACAAATCTGATCGATGTAAAAATAACTAGAACAAACTTCAATAAGAAAGATAGAATTCCTTCTCAATATAAAATAAAAAGAAGTTATCTCACTTAAGATAACTTCTTTTATATAAGACTCTCATTATATTATCAACCAAAAAATATACAACTGCATACGATTAGCACAAACAAAACTAATAAACCATTTGAGAAATAACCCATTGAAAACTACCCCTTTATTAAATTATGTAAAAGATTTTATCATAAAATGATTTACAACTTAATAACTGAAAAAGACATTGCATTCATTAGTTATATATGTTAAGTAATATTTTATTTTCGGGCATATTCTTCTTAACTTAAACCACTTCCCATTCCCTTATACTTAAGTTCTGATAACTTCAGAACAATACATAAAGAAGACCTTAACTTATTGACGTCTTCTTTTCAACTACACTAATAGCTAATTCACGTTTTTTATCGAATATATATAGACCCTTCACTAACAGAGACATATATAAAATGTATTCCCACTACATAAACATCTATAATCTGATTATCAACATCCTTATAACCTTTAAATCTCATCCTCGGTTATTCTAATAGCTTTCTTATTCAAAAATAGATTTTTAAAAATTCCTACTCCCACAATTAATAAACCTATACCAACTAATTTATTTAATTGTAATGGAATACTCTCCATTCCAAATAATCCGAATGTATCAATGCATAACGCAACGACCAATTGAGTAATAAGACTAATTAGCACCGTATATGCTGGACCTAAGCTCTTTATTGCACCCATTATACAAATAATTAACCCGATGCCAAACAGTCCACTTACATAAAACAAATAATTTGTAGTATACACTTTAATGTTAATACTGTTTTCTGTAATGATATAAAATAGAATAGAACTAATGAGACCTATTCCAAGGACACATGTAGTCGTTAACCACTGTCCTACATTTTCATTTACTTTTACATTAAAAACAGATTGTAAGCTAATTAATATTCCTGCTAATATAGCTAAACTAAATCCAATCAAAATCTTCCTCTCCCTTTCATTGCTCATATATATTATCTTTAGCGACTTCCTTCATTCTAGAAAAATCTTTAATGACAATAACTCCATTACTCTTTTCAATTAATTTATCATTATAAAATCTTTGTAATACCCGAATTACGTGCCTATAACTTACCCCTATAAAGTCTGCAATACTCGTTACTGAAGTTGCATCCAAATCCCCTTTATACATATTCCCGTTACTATCTGTTGAAATTGAAAGCAAATAACTAGCTACACGTACTTCTACAGGATAAAGTAAATTAAGAGCAGTAAAACGAGTCGATATTTTTAACGTGTTGGCAATGTTTTCAAGTAAGAACTTCATAAATATAAGATCATGTAATAACTTGTTTCTAATAACCGTATTAGAAATAGAGATTGCTACAACATCTGAACAAGCTTCAACGACATTATGTGCTTTGCTATTTTGAATTAATTCAATATCACCAATAATGGCCAATGGATTGATAAAGCGAAGGATTAGTTTCTTCCCTTCAGGTGTAATCGTGTAAACTTTTACTTTACCTTTAACAACAAAATATAAACGATCCATTTCGTCATCTATATTGCAAATAAGCTCGCCTTTTTCAAAGTGATTTAATTGAAAATAAACTGTATCTATTTCTGAAAAAATCTCGAGCGTTTTATTGGTTCTCAAATAATGCGTAATTAAACCTGATTTATCCTCCATATTCATTTCTCCTTTCATTTACATATTAAATACAACAATACCTATAATCATTACTATTGTTCCCACAATATGATATCTCTCCATCTGTATCTTTTTTATATGAAACAGTCCTTTCATTTCAATAACTGTTGCCGTTAACAATTGAGCAACCATTAGTGTGCCAGCTGTCAATGTAACTCCTAGTGAATATATCGCCATCGTTTCTGCACAAATAATGAATCCACCAAATGCACCCGCTGCTAAATATACTTTTTTCACACTCTTTAAATCTGTTACTTTCTCTTCTTTCTTTAACCAAAATACAGTTGTTACAATAAGGAATCCAATTAAATGGGTTATAATACTTGTCGACCATATACCGATATGTGAACTAAGTTTCGCATTAAAGGTTCCTTGAAGTGTTATAAATATCCCCGCAAAAACAGCAAATATAATACCTTTCAAAAAATCATCTCCTCATCTTTTATTTCTGACTTAATTAAAAGCTATAATCCTATAATGGCAAAAGGACAAATGTCACATCACTATGAAAATAACTTGGAATGAACAAAAAACACACCTCAAAAATGCGAGATGTGTTTATCTTTATTATTTATATATAAAATTTTATAAATTTGAATTACGCTACATTAAAAGATTTCTTTTTCATAACAAACTTTGCAAATAAGAAACGTACAAGCGGTCCCATAATAATTAATTGTAATGGATATGCCATTATGAAATTTTTAATAAAAATCGAAAAATAAATTGAAACAAATGAAGCTCCTTGTAGTCCACCATGTAAATGCATCATAGCCATACCGAAAAATGACATAAAGAACACCATTCCGATTACCATAGTTGTCGCCATCGCAACGATAATATTTATTTTCTTAGATTTATCAAATGGCAACATGAATACAATTTTTTTCGCACAAGGTCCAACGATACATATTTCAATTAATAGCGCAATAATAAAGCCAATTAATAGTTCTAATGCAATCTCTTTAGTATAAATTGGTCCTCCTGTTTCATTCATTAGTAAATTGTAAAACGTCATTACGATAACCATCCCAAGGCACATCATCATACCAAATTGGAGGTTTTCTTTTCTTGTTGTTGGCAAAATTCATCATCCTTTCTCTTTGAGTCTTTGTCATTATATCGATATTGAAACCCCCTTCGTAAGTGAACATTTTGTGAACAAATTTAAAACGTTTTCATGTATTTTCTTTACTTTCAACTCAAATTCTCACTTTTACTTATAAAGGTTTTATATATTTCAATGTTGAATTACTAAATTTAACATTGCATTACATTATTACTAGGAGGATAACCATGAATGAACAAGGATTTTTCGTATATCATATCGTAACAAAGAAAAAAATGCATATCGGACAAATCATTCCTTTTAACAAAAATCAACACAATACTCTATATCACTTCTTTTTTGAAAGAGAACAATTAAATGCTAATGGTGAAGATGGCATACAAATTTTAAATAAACACTATAAAAATAACGAATTACATATAAATAATGAAAATGCTAAAGTAGTCATGAGTTATATGGATCAAACAATTAGAGCAGCTAGAGAAACAATTGTAGAAATGGTTAGACTACAAGAATTCCCTGAATATCCTTCCAGATTATCTTGTTTATACGCTGCAAAAAGCTATGAAGATGCTTTAAAATGGAAAGCATTATTTGATTCTTACAATCGAGAAGTTTTACAGATTGTTAAACTACAAGTAATCGGAAGTTCTTTTGAAGGTGACGGGAATCTTTTACCAAAAGAAGATGGTATTCCTTTTTCTCAAAAAATCGAACAAGCTAGAGAGTATTGGAAAGGAAATATTAGAAATGAACTTCCTGAGCTACTGATTAATGGAGAAATTGAAGTGGTGGAAATTATTGATGACTTCTCCTCAATTCATATTTAATTTCTAACTAAATCATATAGGATGGAGATTACAATGAAGAAAAAAGTGTACTTCAATCATGATGGCGGCGTAGATGATTTAATTTCATTATTTTTATTACTTCAAATGGAAAACGTTGAGCTTACCGGTGTATCTGTTATCCCAGCAGACTGCTATTTAGAACCCGCAATGTCTGCCAGTCGTAAAATTATCGATCGCTTCGGCAAAGGTAATATTGCAGTAGCCGCTTCAAACTCTCGCGGGCAAAACCCGTTTCCAAAAGACTGGCGGATGCATGCATTTTATGTAGATGCTCTACCAATTTTAAATGAGTCTGGAAAAGTTGTAACACCCGTGGTGACAAAACCCGCGCATCATCATTTAATAGAAACGCTTCTACAAACGGAAGGAAAAACAACTTTATTATTTACTGGGCCCCTAACTGACCTTGCTCGTGCATTATATGAAGCTCCCATAATCGAAGATAAAATTGAACGTCTCGTTTGGATGGGTGGTACATTTCTTACAGCAGGCAATGTACATGAACCAGAGCATGATGGAACAGCTGAGTGGAATTCGTTTTGGGACCCTGAAGCAGTGGCTCGTGTATGGGATGCAAAAATTAAAATCGACTTAGTGACACTAGAAAGTACAAACCAAGTTCCGTTAACTATAAACATACGTGAACAGTGGGCAAAAGAACGAAAGTATATTGGTATGGATTTCCTTGGTCAATGCTATGCAATGGTCCCCCCTCTCGTTCACTTCTCAACGAACTCTACTTATTATTTATGGGATGTACTAACTACCGCGCTTGTCGGAAACACTAGCCTTGCAAAAACTGAAACGATTAATAGTATCGTTCATACATATGGACCAAGCCAGGGGCGTACAGAGGAAACTGCTGATGGACGACCTGTAAATGTCGTTTATGATGTAAAACGTGATGTATTCTTTGAATATATTACTGAATTAGCAAAGAAAGCTTCTACTTGAACCACTATCTATACGAAAAATAAATAGAATAAAATCACTTCAGACGATGAACCCCTATATTTAGAATTTAGTTGAAACTACATATTTAACTATTGAAAAGAGTATTGAATTAAATTTCAATACTCTTTTTGTGCAATTTAATTATATTGGATTAATGTAGTGTCTTATTGATTATTCATTTCATAACCATTGACAAAATACGTTATTGTTTCTAACTCAT
The DNA here is from genome assembly GCF_038008465.1 of Bacillus sp. CH_48. Classification (NCBI taxonomy): domain Bacteria; kingdom Bacillati; phylum Bacillota; class Bacilli; order Caryophanales; family Bacillaceae; genus Bacillus; species Bacillus sp. CH_48. The sequence goes on from NZ_JBBOZF010000001.1 coordinate 4,661,411, forward strand.
CTTCATTTAATTCTCTATCTAGTTCTTGTTTATACACTGCCTTTATCTTCTCTTCATCGCCTTTATGAATTTCTGTATAAGTTCCTACTGTTTTTAACATACGAATCTCTTGTAAAAACTCCTCTCGATTTATCGCTTCCCCATGAGAAAGAATATATGTCTCAGCATCAAATTTCTCTAATTCATCTATCAATTTAAACGTTCTTTTCGTCGTATAGTTCCACTTCGAAGAAAAAATATCTGCATATATACAGTCTCCTAAAAACAATATCTTTTCTTCTTTTATGTACATAACAACAGAATCATGTGCATGATCTCCGCCCACATGTTTTAACACGCAGGTCACTTCACCAAGGTCTAATTCCATTTGATCCTGGAACGTTAAGGTTGGAGGAATAATGTTAATATTTCTCGCTTTTTCTTCAAACTCTTTCTTGATGCAATCCGCACAAAATTCAATTTCAGTACCCTCTTTTACGCGTGCGTCCAACGCTTCATCTGTCCATTCATAAGATACTATTGCCTGCATTTCTTTTTTCGTTTCAGCGTGCGAAATAGTTAATGCATTCCGTAATACAGATAATCCAAAAATATGATCCCAATGCCAATGCGTTAGTGCTACAAAATCAGGATTCGATACATTTTGTTCTTTTAACATTTCTAAAAATAATTGTGCATGTTCTTCTGAATTCCCTGCATCAATTATTAAAGTTTTTTCTTTTCCAACAACCATTCCTAATATAGGTCTATCCGTTTCAGAAACTGGTGTCATATACCAAAATGAGTTTCCTATTTTTTTAATTTGTTGCATAACCAATTCCCCTTTTCATTTTCTCACTTAAATTTAATATATAAATTATAACGAATCACTACTTTTTTCTCTATACTCAAACACAATTACTTGGACTAATCCAACTTAATTTTTCGTAAGCTAAAAATAAGGGAATAGAATCGGAGTGTGATACTATGGAACGTTTATGGATCCCAATGATTGTAACATTTTTTTCGTTCGGTGGATTACTGTTAGGTGGTGCTGTTGGAGTAGCAACACGCCAACTCATTGAAGAAAAGATGCATCGTTTATACGCATTATGTGGTGGTATTTTATTCGGGTTATTATCACTTGAAATTATCCCTGAAACATTTTCAAGCTATGAAATAATTGGGCCTATACTTGGTATAGCCATCGGTATTTTAGTTATGAGCTTATTAGATAACTATTGTCATCATCCAATGATACATAAAAAAGATCAACAAGCATGGCAAACCTTCCTTTTTCTCTCTTTCGCTATATTTATTCATAATATACCTAGTGGATTTGCGTTAGGTACAGCTTTTATAAATCATAATGACTCTGCCATTCCCTTTTTAATAGCAATCGTCGTGCACCATATTCCAGAAGGATTAGCTTTAATTATTCCATTTCTTTTTACAAAGCATAAATATATTTCCTTTTTATTAACGACTTTATTACTTTCTCTTATTCTCGGTACTGGTACGGTTTTTGGAATTTTGATGGAAGGAAAAGCTCTTCACCTGCAAGGCCTCATTATGGGAAGTGCTATTGGTTCACTTGGATATGTCACAATTCATGAAATGCTTTGGAAAGCTAAGAAACAGCTCTCTTTCCTTACATTTCTAATGTGGGCAACTAGTGGTTTTCTCCTAATAATAGCGTTTACTCTACTAGCTGGACATCACTAAATTAAACAAAAAAGATAGCTGAAAACAATTTGTCTTCAGCTATCTTTTTTATTCTTTCTATCTCTCTATAGAAAGAATAATTCCAGCAATCATAGAACTAAGTCGCTCTAAAATATTCCCTAGAAAAAACGTGCATACACTTTGTTTCGAAATAACTGTAGCATTTCTTTCATACTTCGGGTCGTTTCTCTTAATAAAACATTATCATTTTAGTAATTTATTGGAAATAACATTATGTTTTTCGACCATTATCAATCTTTTCCTTCTTTATAAAAAACATAAAAAGAGCCCTATTTTCAAAACAAGGACTCTTTTCATAAACTATTTAGCTACCTCTTCTTTCGGCATTACCATCCCTTTATAAAGTTGAACAGTTATCCAGTAATAGATGAAATAAATGACTAAGAAGATTCCTATTGGCACCCACACTTTTACAAACGGATCAACTAATATAAAGCTGAATAAGTTAAGCCCCACTAAAACGTGAGAGATGCCAATGATTGCTGGGAAGATAAATAAATATGAAATTTCTTTATATATACTTTTCGTTAACATACTACGTCTTACGCCGATTTTTCGTAACATTTCATAACGGCGTACATCACGAGAAGCACCTGTTAATATTTTGAACATAAGGGAACTCGCCATCATTGCTAAAAAGGCAATTCCGAGGAAAAATCCCATAAACATTGTTCCGCTCATGAAGCTGTTCATAAACTGATAAATTGTCATTTTCGTAAATAAGTCTACCTTTGCACCTGTTGCTTTTTCAATTTGTTCTTTTTGTCTCTTGTCTATTTCGATCAATAACGGTTTATATTTTTTCATATCATCTACTTTTGCTAATGTTACAGTGTGTTCTGTTCCTTGAATCCCTTTATAATGCTCTTCGTCTGCAATTCTTACTGGTTTTCCGCTAAATTGATTATGCGTAATTTGTATCTCTCTTACAACTGCGTCTTCCCAATCCTTTGGCATTTGAGGGAATTTTGCTAATTCAGGAGCCTCTAAAGCTGAATATACAGGTTCAGTTAAAGGTTCAGTCACACGTTTACGAACAGGCTCTTTTAAAGTTTTTGTATCAAAATGGTCTGAAACAAGTGGTGGTTTCGCAGTTAAGTCGTTACGTAAATAATAAACCGCTTCTCCATCTACTTTATATTTGTAATTGCTCTCTTCAACAATTTCCATTTCTTTCAAGGCCGCTTTGTCTTGATCATTCGGATCATGAATTACAACATCATATACACGAGAAAAGTCTGTCATAATACCTACATTTTTTTGGAACGCCATACCTGCAGTCATCGCACCTGCTCCTAATGCAATTAACATCGCTACAGTACCTAATACTCTCGATAAACTATTTACTCGAAAGCGTAGCTGTGCATATGTAAAACTATTTAGACCAATTTCATTTCGTTTTTTATTCCCTTTAATTTTCATCACAAAAAATGGGAGTAATGAACTAAAGATAAAATATGTGCCAAGTGTTGTAACGATGGTTGCTATAATAAAACCTAATTCAGCATATATTTTTACATTGATTATAAAATAGTACCCTGTACTTACCAGTAATACACCAAGTACTGTCATTATAATAATGCGAGTTTTACTTTTCTTCACTTCATCTAGTGTTTCATCTTCACGAATTAACTCTAGTTCAGTTTTACGTAACAATCGGACGCTGTTCATTAAGCCAGTAATGAAAAATAGTATTAAGAAGAAAATAGCTGTAACTAAAATTGCTGGTGTGTATACAGATGCGTAACTACCTTTTGCTGAAATTTCCATTCCATTCATTAAAAAGTTTCCTGCTACACTTGCAAGTAACATCCCTACTACAATACCGATAATAATACTTACAATCCCCATACCGAATGTTTCAATAAATAATAACTGTGCTACTTTTTTCTTTTTCGCACCAAGCATCATGTACATACCGAGTTCTTTTCTTCTTAACGTGAGCAAGAAAGAGTTGGCATATATAATATAAAATACAGTAATGAAAGATAATAGTATTGCACCTACCCAAAAGACGAGTCTAATACTACTAATTAGGCTATTATCTTTCGTAAATTCACTATTCATCGCCATCGTTTGGAACATGTAGAAAATACTAATACTAATAACGAGACCAATAAGTAAAACCATATAATCTTTTAACATCTTTTTCATACTATGACGTGATAATTTAAATAACATAGTTTCGCCCCCTACTTAGACTCAGCAGCTGAGCCCATATGAGCGAGCACACCTAAAATGTCTTGATAGAAATTCTCTCGAGTGCCTTGACGATTTAATTCTTTATAAAGAAGACCATCTTGAATAAATAAAATACGCTCACAATAACTTGCACTAAATGCATCGTGTGTAACCATTAAAATACTTACATTGTGATTTTCATGTAAATCTTGCATCGCTTCTAATAAACTTTTTGCGTTTTTACTATCAAGCGCTCCTGTCGGTTCATCTGCTAATACAATTGCCGGATTATGTACTAAAGCTCTTGCCGCCGCTGTTCTTTGTTTTTGTCCTCCAGAAACAGCAGTCGGATATTTTGTTAAAATTTCAGTGATGCCTAATTTTTTTGCAACGTCATTTACCTTTCCAGTAATCTCACTGGACGGTACGCCTTGCAAAGAAAGTGGTAAAGCGATATTTTCATAAATTGATAAATTTTCTAGTAAGTTAAAATCTTGAAAGATAAAACCTAATTTTTGAGATCGAAAATCTGATAATGCATTACCTTTCATAGAAGTAATATTTGTTCCAGCTATCGTCACACTACCACCTGTCGCCTGGTCAAGTGTACTTATCACATTAAGTAAAGTCGTTTTTCCAGATCCAGAAGGCCCCATAATCCCGACAAATTCTCCTTCTTTAATACTTAACGATACGCCCCTTAATGCTTTTGACTGATTCTCATTTCTTTTCCCATACGTTTTTTCTACACTTTCTACAGTAACTACATTTGTTGACATCTCTTTCACTCCATCCCTTTTGTATAAAATCAATTTCTCACATATTTCTTATTATTTTGTCATCTGAATTCTTAAGAATTTTTTAATTATGCATTCAATAAGAGTTACATCCGTAACATGAACCTATTTCCTACTTCATATTCTCATTTTTCTACAACTCGTTCCCTCGATTTCGCTTACATTTACCTTACATTTTTGTAAGATAAAAAAGAAAACACACTAATTTTTAATAGTGTGTTTTCTTTACAATCAATATTCTCTATTCTTTATTTCCTCTTCAATCCTTGCCACAAATACATCTAGCGCAACAACTTCTGACTTCTCTTCCCCATATTTACGTACATTTACAGCTCCGCTTTCCATTTCCTTATCCCCAATAACAAGAAAATACGGTACTTTTTGCATTTGTGCTTCTCTTATTTTATATCCTAATTTTTCATCTCGTGCATCCTGTTCAACACGAACTCCAGCTTTTGCTAATTTATGTGCAACCTCACTGCAATATTGTTCATGTACTGCATTTGAAACCGGAACTACTTTCACTTGAACTGGTGCCACCCATGCCGGGAACGCACCTCCAAAGTGCTCAATTAATATTGCTAAGAAGCGATCTAATGACCCTAAAACTGCCCTGTGAATAACAACTGGTCTTTTCTTATCATTATTTTCATCTATATAATTTAAATCAAATTTCTCTGGCATTTGGAAATCAAGCTGGATTGTTCCGCACTGGTGACTTCTATTTAAAGCATCTTTAATATGAAAATCAATTTTCGGCCCGTAAAATGCACCGTCACCTTCATTTAGTCTATATTTATAATTTAGCGATTGTAATACATTTTCTAATGCTGCTTCTGCTTGCTCCCATAATTTATCATCACCCATTGAATCTTCTGGACGAGTAGAAAGCTCTACTTCATATTCGAATCCAAAAGTTTTATATACGTAATCAATTTGCGCCATTACGGATTTAATTTCATCTTCAATTTGTTTTGGAGTTACAAATAAATGTGCATCATCTTGGCAGAAAGTACGTACTCTTAATAATCCGTTTAACGCACCACTAAATTCATGACGATGTACTTGACCAAATTCACACATACGAATCGGTAATTCACGATAAGAATGCAATTTATTTTTAAACATAAGCATGTGCCCTGGGCAGTTCATCGGTTTTAATGCAAAACTTTTATTATCTACTTCAGAGAAATACATATTATCTTTATAATGTCCCCAGTGCCCTGATCTCTCCCATACTTCTTGGTTCATCATGAACGGAGTGCGTACTTCTTGATAATTGTACTCTTTTTGAATTTCTCTTAAAAATGCTTCCAATTCGTTTCGAATAATTTGTCCTTTCGGTAAATAAAACGGCATTCCCGGAGCCTCTTCAGAAAACATAAATAACTCAAGCTCACTTCCCAACTTACGATGATTTCTTTTTGCTGCTTCTTCAACGAAATGTAAATACTCTTCTAATTCTTTTTGAGAAGAGAATGCAACACCATATATACGCTGAAGCACTTGGTTATTACTATCACCTCGCCAATATGCACCGGAAACGTGAGTTAATTGAAATGCTTTCAAATAACCTGTAGATGGTAAATGTGGTCCTCTACATAAATCTACAAATTCACCTTGTTTATATAGTGTTACACTTTCTCCACTAGGAATTGCTTCTAAAAGTTCTAATTTCAAACTATCATCTATTTCTTGAAACAGCTTAGCTGCTTCTTCTCGAGAAACCTCAACTCGTTCTATCTTTATATTTTCATTTATAATCTTTTTCATTTCTTTTTCGATTTTTCGTAAATCTTCTATGTTTACACTACTTGGAAGATCCATATCATAATAAAATCCATTTTCAATAACAGGCCCTACTCCAAGATTTATATCACCATACAATCTTTTTACAGCTTGCGCTAAAATATGTGCCGCAGAGTGTCTTGCAATTTCTACACCTTCATTTGAATCTATAGTAATGATTTCCACTTCCGCATTTTCTTCAATATTTCGGCGTAAATCATATAATCCATCATTTACTTTCCCCGCGACTGCTTTCTTTTTCAAACTACTGCTAATGGATCCAGCAATTTCTTCTAAAGTAACTCCATTTACAAATTCTTTCACGCTACCATCTGGAAATTTAATTTCAATCATTTGTTCTTTCATTTTTCATCTCTCCATTTCATAATAAAAAGCACACTCATCCCTAAAATAGGGACGAGCGTGCTTATACCCGTGGTTCCACCCAGATTCCCATTGTAAACATACAATGGCTTCTTTTACGGTAACGTCGTTTATACGGCACTAGATACTTAATTTCCCCAGTGCAGCTCTAAGGTGGTAAGTTATTTTTCTGCGTTAGGAAGTTCTCAGCTTTCCTTCCTTCTCTGTATAACCGGGTAAAATAACTCGTGTCCTTTTCTTCGCTTATTATGAAATTGAATGCAAAAAAGCATATTCATCCCTAAATATAGGGACGAATATGCTTATATCCGTGGTTCCACCCAGATTCCCATCACAAAAAACATAATGGCTTCTTTTGCGATAACGTCGCATACACGGCACTAGATACTTAATTTCCCTAGTGCAGCTCTAAGGTGGTAAGTTATTTTTCTGCGTTAGGAAGTTCTCAGCTTTCCTTCCTTCTCTGTATAACCGGGTAAAATAACTCGTGTCCTTTTCTTTGCTTTTTGTAAAACATCCATTTATTGTTATTTAATATATCTTATTCATTTTATTTTTGCAAGTGTTTAAAAAATTATTTATTTAATTTAAAAAGTGAAACCAAATTTTTTTGGTTTCACTTCACAATTTTACCAATCTTGTGGTTCGTAATTTAAGTCTGCAAATAGACGTCTTTTCTCTTTCTTCGTTAAATCTCTCCACTGTCCAACTGGTAAATTATTCAATTCAATATTCATAATTCTCGTACGTTTTAACGTGTATACTTGATAACCTAAAGCTTCACACATACGGCGAATTTGGCGATTTAGCCCTTGGGTTAAAATAATTTGGAACTCATATTTTGATAGCTGTGTAATCTCACAAGGAAGCGTTTTTGTTCCTAAAATTTTAACACCCGCTGCCATTTTCTCTAAGAAATCAGGAGTAATTGGCTTATCTACTGAAACGATATATTCTTTCTCATGTTTGTTTTCAGCACGTAAAATTTCATTAACGATATCACCATCATTCGTTAACAAAATTAAACCGTCTGAGTCTTTATCAAGACGTCCAATGTGACTAATTCGTAAAGGATGGTTCACTAAATCGATAATGTTACCTTTTACAGCTTTTTCACTCGTACATGTAATACCTACTGGTTTATTTAAAGCGATATATACGTGATCTCGAGCAATTCGAAGCTGCTCTCCATTTACTCGTACATCATCACCTGGATTTACTTGGTCACCAATTTTTGCAACCTTACCGTTAATAATTACTCTTCTCTCATTAATTAGTTTATCCGCTCCACGTCGAGACGCTTTTCCAGCTTCACTAATAAATTTATTGATACGCAAATTAGGCACATCCTTTTCTAAAAAAAATTTCAAGCTCACACTGCTTCTACCGTACAATACAAAAGGGTAAGCCTCCTATTATAACTTAAATATATTAACATGAAAGGGTATATAACGTCTTCTATTAATTACTTGTTTATAAGAAAATATCGTTATTATACAATCATTTATGCACTTTTTCAGCGTTTAATATACAAGCCATTCTTCCTTACATACAGCTTGTTTTCCTTTTATCTCTTCTATATCTTCATGAATATTAGCTAATTTATATAAATCTGGGAAAATCTCTTCCACATAATGTTGGTGCGCTATTTCATCTTTCCAATACGTTAACACTATGTAACGATTTTCATTTTTTAAAGACTTCCCAACTACTCCACCTAGCATTCCTTTTGCTTTTTCCATTCCTTTATTCCAAATTGTTTCTTGCTTATGTAAAAAATGCTTTTCCTTTTCCAACTTTACATCACATATAGCAACTCTTACGAACGCTCCCTCTATTACAATATCTTCCAAATGCATATCAGTTATATCATACAACGTTTGAAATAATTCAATTTCACATGAAAGAAACGTATCCTCTTGATTACTATTTAAATAAATTGTATCGTGAGAAGCATTCATAAATGATTGATATACACTTCTATCTTCCCATAAAGTAAATACACATGCCTCATCTTCATTCCATCCACCAAATTGTCCATGAAAACCATCTAGGTGCTGTATATCACGCCATTTTTCTTGCGCACTGGAAAATAATTCTTTTTTCTCTTCTTCCACTTTACAGTAGATTGTTTTTAGTAACATTTTTAATTCCCCCCTATGATCCGATCCATTTCCCACTCGCCATACTTTCTATTTTTCCATATACACAAACGTTAATTTTTTTGTTATCAACTCCATTACTTACTCGAAATTTGATGCCCTCCGTAAATGTTGTAAGTTAATTACCGGAATACTTACCGGGTAAAAATACATCTAAAATATAAAAATTAAAATCCCTTGCTTTGCTTTCTTATCCCGCTTATAGTTTACATAACATAATTATATATTACTGATTATCTATATCATTCAATAAAACATCCTATTTTTTATACTTGGTAAACTATCCACTCATTTTCATAAGAAATACTATTTTATTCTATACGCATAATAATTTTAATTCCAACAATTCAGAATTAAAATCCAAAAAAGATAGGAAGTAAACAATCCTACATTATCATCTACTCCCTATCTCTTTTATCATCAATTATTTTTCAAATATAGAATACGTAATTTCTCCTGGATAATGTAATACAGTTACCTTCCGCTCCCCCTTTTTAAAACTAACAGTATGCCCGTTTTCCCCTAAGTTCTCCCATCCACTCGCCTTTGTAATTGGCATTACACTTATATATTGATAATCCTCTTCCTTATCATCGTTAATATGAATTGCTGACATTGGTACTGGAAAACCTTTAATTTTAGATTCTTTATTCATAAATATGAATGCAATTACACCAACTAATAACATAGCCATTGAAATACTTGAAACTAGTTTTCTTCTATTCATTTTCACTAAAAACCCTCTTTTCTCACATATAACTTTCATCATTTTACTAAATTTAATTATTTATGTATAGAAAAGACATAATTTAAATCATTTCCAACCTATTTTCTCTACTCCAAACAACATTATTGTTATATATTATAATTATAAGTTTTTAAATTTTGGAGGCGTTACATATTGCAGAAATTACTTTTTACTAAATGGACAGTTATTATTTCTATTTTCATCATTTTCGGTACAATTTTCTACGTTACTAATGTTAAAAATAACAACGAAAAAGCACCTGTAGAAACAGCGGATACAAAAACTTTCAAAACGAAATTACAACCTAAAATTAATGAATTGACTACTAATTATAATGAAATCATTGAAAAAGATTGGTTGCCTGCCTGGGAAGAGATTAACACGAATGGAGATTCAGTAGATCGAAATAAACTATTAGTTACAATGAATGCCGTTTCCAAGCAGTATGAAACAATTATGAACGAAATAGACACACTTAAAATTGAAGAAAACATAACAGATATAGATATACAAAAACAACTACTTCAATTCACAACTCAGTTTAAATCCGCATCAAATTTCATGAAAAATGCAGCAAATTTGATTATAGACGGAGCAAATAACTCTACTCCAACCAATGAAACTATTGAAAAAACAAAACAAGCTTTAGGACTTGCGGATCAACATATTGTCATCGCTTTATCTACTTTAAATGAAGTTGAAGATAAATTAGGACTTACAAAAAAATAAAACTATTTACTATTTTAAAATAAAAAATGATTGCAATTTACAATTTGTCTGTCTATAATATTTTTATTGATTTACAATCAATGTGTTTGTAAATTTTATAATTCGGATGAACCATTCAGGAGAAGGTCTATTGATCTACCGACGGGGCAAAAAGTTGTTATACCAACTTTGAAACTCTCAGGTCTTGGTTACAAGTAGAACTGCATGGGGACGAATCTCTGGAGAGACTCCCTTTCGCTTTATATAGCGCAGAGGAAAACGAGCACCGAAGGAGCAAATCCGCTACTATAGCGGATAATCTCTCAGGTAAAAGGACAGAGACAAGCGAAAGAAAATGCCGATTTGTATCGGTTTATTTTTCTATCCCTTGTTTCTCCAGAGACCATTTCATTTACTTGAAGTGGTTTTTATTTTTTTCTAAAAAAGGAGAATACAGATGGAGACAGTAAGTAAAGTGTTAGAACAAATCAATCACTATGTGTGGGGACTACCAACGTTGTTGTTACTCGTTGGTACTGGTATCATTCTCACAGTGCGTTTAAAAGGTTTACAGTTTAGTAAACTATTATACGCTCACAAACTAGCTTTTAAAAAATCAGAAGATACATCTTCTTCTGGAGATATTAGCCACTTCCAAGCGCTTATGACAGCTATGGCGGCAACGATTGGTATGGGAAATATCGCTGGTGTTGCAACAGCTGTGACAATCGGTGGTCCCGGTGCAATCTTTTGGATGTGGATTACTGCTTTGTTCGGGATGGCAACAAAGTATGCCGAAGCAATTCTTGCGGTGAAATACCGTGTTAGTAATGAAAATGGCGAATATTCGGGTGGACCAATGTACTATTTAGAACGTGGTTTAGGAAAGAAATGGCTTGCTGTTTTATTCGCCATATTCGGTACAACTGCTTCTTTCGGTATCGGTAATATGGTGCAATCTAACTCAGTTGCAGAGGCAATGCGAATTAATTTCTCTTTCCCCCCTGCTCTAACTGGTATATTGATGTCGTTTTTAATCGCTATTGTTATTTTAGGCGGAGTTAAAAAAATCGGGAAAGTGACAGGATATATCGTTCCTATTAAAGCTTTCTTTTATATCATTGCTGGCCTTATTATTATTTTCTATCACTACGATCAAATTCCAGAAGCATTTTCACTTATTTTTTCTGGTGCATTTACTGGTACTGCAGCTGCTGGTGGTTTTATCGGAACAACAGTTGCATCAGCTATTCAAATCGGAATGGCGCGCGGTGTATTTGCGAACGAGGCTGGTTTAGGGAGTGCCCCTATTGCCGCGGCGGCTGCAAAAACAGATTCACCTGCAAAGCAAGCATTAGTTTCTATGACCGGTACTTTTCTAGATACGTTTATTGTATGTACAATTACAGGACTTGTATTAATTACAACAGGTGCATGGAAATCAGGTAAAACTGGCGTTGAAGCTACAACACTTGCATTCCAATCTGTATTCGGTACTGCTGGTAGTATGATTCTCGGTATCGCAATTATTTTATTTGCCTACTCTACTATTTTAGGCTGGTCGTATTATGGAGAAAAATGTGTAGCTTATTTATTCGGAGAAAGTGCTGTTAAATATTATAAAGCAATCTTTATCATCATGATTGCTATTGGTGCGAATTTAAAATTAGGCATCGTATGGACATTTGCGGATATTGCAAATGGACTTATGGCAATTCCAAACTTAATTGGTCTAATTGGATTAAGTAGTATTGTTGTCGCTGAAACGAATCGCTTTTTACAAGCAGAGAAATTAAAAGAAAGTCATAAAAAACAGGCAAGTTAATCAATAATAAAGGAATGACTCATACATAATGAGCATTCCTTTTTTTGTTTTCTTACTCAGTAAATATCATTAAAAATATATTTATATCAATCTTTCCCTTTTTTATTCCACTAAAAGTTTTTCACATAAATGACATAAATCGTATGGTCTAACTATATAGTTGAAAAGGAATGCGACATTAAGCGTCGCTGAAAAACTTATCCAAGAAAAGGGAGGAAAAATCTTTTGAAAAACAAAATCATTGTTTTCCTATCTGTTTTATCATTTATTATTGGTGGTTTCTTCTTTAACACGAATACTTCAAGCGCTGAAACATCATCTACTGATTACGTTCCTAACCAATTAATCGTTAAGTTCAAGCAAAATGCATCTTTAAGTAACGTGCAATCTTTTCATAAATCTGTCGGAGCTAATGTCTTATCTAAAGATGATAAGTTAGGTTTTGAAGTCGTTCAATTTTCGAAAGGTACTGTAAAAGAAAAAATAAAGAGTTATAAAAATAATCCAGATGTAGAATATGCAGAACCGAATTATTACGTTCACGCCTTTTGGACTCCGAACGACCCATATTTTAAAAATCAATATGGATTGCAAAAGATTCAAGCTCCACAAGCTTGGGATAGCCAACGAAGTGATCCTGGTGTAAAAGTAGCTATTATTGATACAGGAGTTCAAGGCTCACACCCTGATTTGGCTTCGAAAGTAATTTACGGGCATGATTATGTTGATAACGACAATACATCTGATGATGGTAATGGTCATGGTACACATTGCGCTGGAATTACTGGAGCCCTTACGAATAACAGTGTCGGAATTGCTGGTGTTGCCCCACAAACTTCAATTTATGCTGTCCGCGTATTAGATAATCAAGGAAGTGGTACACTTGATGCTGTAGCGCAAGGTATTCGAGAAGCTGCTGATTCGGGAGCAAAAGTAATTAGTTTAAGTTTAGGAGCTCCAAATGGTGGTACTGCATTACAACAAGCCGTTCAATATGCATGGAATAAAGGCTCTGTTATAGTTGCAGCTGCTGGAAATGCTGGAAATACAAAAGCTAATTACCCTGCTTATTACAGCGAAGTAATTGCAGTTGCTTCTACAGATCAAGCAGATAAGAAATCTTCATTTTCTACTTATGGTAGCTGGGTAGATGTTGCAGCACCAGGTTCAAATATATACTCCACTTATAAAGGAAGCTCGTATCAATCATTAAGTGGTACTTCTATGGCAACACCTCATGTTGCAGGAGTCGCTGCTCTTTTAGCAAATCAAGGATATAGCAATACACAAATTCGCCAAATTATTGAGTCAACTTCTGATAAAATTAGTGGTACAGGTACGTACTGGAAAAATGGTAGAGTCAATGCATTTAAGGCTGTACAATACGCTAAGCAATTACAAGAAAATAAAGCTTCTTAAGAAAACTTTAATCAGTCGATCTACCATGAATGCGGAATAAAATAGAAGGAGAGACTTCTATAATTAAAGCCTCTCCTTCTTACAAACTATATTACTCTCCCTGCTTTTTAACCATATGTAAATACAGTACAAAATCCATCATTGTCGACGAATGACCAAGTTGACGAATCATCGCTGTTATATTTCCTCTATGATATGTACCATGATTTACGACATGTTGTACTAACTCTAAAATTGAAGTTTCTAATGCCCCTGCATATGGGTTCTCAATAACAAATACAGCATTCACGTCTTGTATTGTAATTAAAAAGTCTTTATATTGATTTGCCATGTTTTCAAACATTTTTTCTAATTCATGTAACGATTTAGTTTCAATTTGTTTTCGTAAATCTTCTCGGTCTTGTATTGCTTCATTCATACTTTTACCATGCAATATGTGTAACCACACTTGATCTGTAATATAAATATGCACAAAAGTATCCTTAATGGATGGGAATACACTCTGTATCTGCTCATTAAAAATTGTCTCATAGTTTGGTAACTCTTTTAATCGATTGAATAATCTAGTATTAGCCCAAGCATGGTAATCACACTGTTTTAATATATAATCTTTCAATTTATATTACCTCCTTATTGTATGAAACGAATGGTTTGTTTCTTCATTTCCGATTCTCTATCAGCCTTTGCAATCCCTTTTCCTTTCATTTCATGTTTATTTATCGTTTTATATTTTACATACGTATGAAATTCCGTTTGAAATGGAAATGGTGTAATCCGAATTGTTTCCTCGTCCACCCATTCAGCTTGAATAAGTTTCTCCTCCTTACTATTAAACATTTCTGTTCCTTCAAAACCATCTTTAAATAAATCAATTTCATCTTTCTTTTTTACACCAGGCTTATTCATACATACGTATAAAGAAAGTTCATCACAAAACTTTAATAATCTATAATATTTATCAAACATCGCAAACTGTTCCTTTGTTAACGTTTTCAAAATTCTTTTTTGTCGTTCTAATTCATGTTTATAAAATGACATCATCTCTTCATCTTCCTCGTTTAGTGGAAATGATAAAAAATGTTTACTGCAAAGCAATGCCCCGTATGGATTAGAATTTTCAATTTCATTCAAACCAATCGTATAAAAAACAAAACGTAATGGGCTTGGACAATCCATAAATGTATATGGAATATTTTTAGCATCATTCAAAATTGGTACTTTATCAAGCTCTATCCATCCTCTGTCATGCTCATATATTGCATCAACTGTTTCTTTTAAATATGTTTTACCTTCAAAAAAGTCCTCTTTTATATGCTTTGCAATCTCTCCAGCTAAAAAACCATGATCATGTTGACGAATTAATATACTTTCCTTCTCATTTTTTTCACGAAAAATCATTCCTATACTCCCCCTCATCCTCATACTTAAGCTTTTTATATGCATCGATTCTTAATTAATCCCTAAATAATAGAAGGGATTCAGTCTCTTGCAACGAAATTAACATAATTATATAGTATTCTTTCTAATCATAGTGATAGCTTTATCTTTACTATCTATTATACTAAAACATTCATTCCAAAAATTTTTTTATGAGGTGAAAACATGAACAAAACAGAATTAATTAAAAACGTAGCACAATCAGCTGATATTTCTCAAAAGGACGCTTCTGCAGCTGTACAATCCGTATTTGACACAATTGCTAACGCATTACAATCTGGCGATAAAGTTCAATTAATCGGATTTGGAACTTTTGAAGTGCGCGAAAGATCTGCTCGTACAGGACGTAATCCGCAAACTGGCGAAGAAATTCAAATCGCAGCTGGTAAAGTTCCTGCATTTAAAGCAGGTAAAGAATTAAAAGAAGCTGTTAAATAAACAAGAAACCAGCCATTTTATAGGCTGGTTTCTTGTTTTCATTTAAGCAATTGCTTTATATTCTCTGCATGGTACACTTCACAAATATAAAATACACATTTGCAGTTACTTACAATTTGATACTTTCTAGTTGGATACACATTCGCTGTAACAGAACATCCATCAAACAATTCGATAATATTTCCAGATGGCTGATATCCTTCATATAATACGTTTCTTCTTACTTCCATCTTTTCTATAAGCTTTTCAACAGGAATATTTCCACTCTCTAATTCACTCTTTATTGCGTCCGGTAAAAACGAAGTGTCTGCAAAAATTAGATTTTCAGATAAAACCTTACCTTTATAACTAACATTAGATACACGGTAAAGAAATGTTCCATCTTTATCAAAGAAATTCTTTGCTTCTTTCGGAATGTACTGTCTACCAAGTGCCTCTTGTTCAAGAACATCAAACTGAACTGTATCATTTAAAAGCTTTTCTAAAGCGTGAATGGATGATGTATCTCCAGAAAATAAAATATTTTTAATTGCTTGTATATTATAAGTGAATTCATTCTTTCTATTTTCCGCCACTAACATGAGGAACACCTCTTCTATAATTTTTTATTTAAGATTTAAAAGTGCTACCGCGTCTAATTGCGTAATTTCAGTCACTTCCTTACTGAATATTGCAACAGAAGCCATATAATCTAAACTAGGCCTTACATCTTCCATCATTGTATTATTTGCCAACTCTTGCTTATCCTTAAAAACTAACAATCTTGGAGGATTATTTGGAGCTGATACTGTAATATGTACTGGTGGAATCATTAGTCCTTCACCTGTCGCTTTCAACACCGCTTCTTTTCGAGTCCAATATGTTAAAAAACCTTCTATTTTCTGTTCATTTGGCAGTTTCATAACTTGTGCTATTTCAATCTCTGTTAATACACCTTCTGCCATTTTCATAACATCTACATTTGGATTCATTTGTTCTACATCTATGCCAACAGGTGCAGATTTTGTAAATGCAACGACAACCCACTCACCTGAATGCGAAACAGATAATTGCGGCATACCTTCTGGTAATTGTGGTCTTCCATGCTGCAATTTACATACGGAACACATTCGATCAATTGGTACTTGGACTGGTGACATAGAAAGTATCTTGCCGAGAACTAATCTACTAATTACGCAACCTATTATAAAACGAGCTCGATCTGCCGAATGATGATACGAATTTGCTTTCTCTCGCTCTATATTATTTAGTAAATTGTAATGCCATGATTGTAAATCTGAAATTCTTGCCCACCATATTTGACAATCATTCTCATTCAAAGTTGGAATAGAATCTACAACTTTACTTTCTATCATGTAAACTCTCCTTTATTCAACGAATATCAATTTTCATAAAAAAGCATACGTATATTGTTACTCATTGACAAGTACTTTCTCTTTTTCTGATACTGATAATGTTTTTTCTTTCTTCTTTGACATTACCTCTTTATCGGAAATACGTAAAGAAAATAGTAGTGCTATAAGCAAAAATATTGCTGATCCAATTAATGCTGCTTGATATGGTAAAAAATCGGATTGAACGTTATTACTTCCAAAACCAGCTAGTATACTAGCTAAAACAGCTACTCCTATTGCTGAACCTAATCGATTTTGCACATTGAATATAGTAGTCGCTCTCCCCATAGAAGGCGGCGTGATATTGTTAAAGGCAGAAAATTGAACCGCACCGACAGATTGACCTAAGAAAATACCAATGCCAAACAATAATGCCCGGATTTGCCACGGATTCGTATCGTGATTTACAAAACTCAATAAAACAAATATAACCGCCGTACATATTAATCCAATAGAAATTACCTTTCGAGCTCCTAATTTCTTATATGACCATGGCACAATTTGTGAAGAAATCATTAATCCAATCGCCTCTGGAAATGTCGTAAGTCCTGATTCTAGCGCGGAAACTCCTATCACATTTTGATACATAAGTGGAAAAACAAATAACATTCCTAATAAACCAGCTGATGAAAATAATGATATAATGCTCATCTTTCTAAATACTGGTTCTTTTAATAAGCGTAAATCTAACATCGGTTGCTTTACTTTCAGTTCTACGATTATAAACAACGCAATGAATACAAGCCCAGCTACCCCGGTACTCATAATTTCTGGAGAAATCCACCCTTTTGATGGTCCCTGGCTGAGTGCATATATGAGCATCGCAAATCCTGGTGCTGATAAAATAAAGCCAAGAGAATCAAAGCGACCAGCTGATTTTTCAACATGCTCTGCTAAAAATAGAAGTCCAAATAGCAATGCAACGATTCCAAACGGTACATTAATATAAAATGCCCAACGCCAAGACATTTGATCTACAAAGAAACCACCGATGATAGGCCCAACTGCTGGCGCTACAGCAATTGGAAGTACAATGAACCGGGAAATCTTCGGTCTTTCCTTTGGTGAAAATGTTCGAAATAACATCGCCATTCCGACCGGTGTTAAAAGCCCTCCACCAGCACCTTGAATGATACGAAAAATATTCAATGAAGTAATATCGTTAGCCATTCCGCATAAAGCAGAAGCGATTGTAAATACGAAAAGAGCAATTAAAAATACTCTTTTCGTCCCAAAACGATCTCCTAACCAACCAGAAATCGGAAGGAAAACAGCTAAACTAACTAAATACCCAACATTAACCGTCCCCATTGCAGATGCAGGTACTTGTAGTTCTCTACTTATCGTTTGCAGTGCTACATTTACAATCGTTGCGTCCATCGCAGCCATAAACATCGCAGTTATATACACGATACTTACAACTACTTTTGGATTTAGTTTTGCTTTCATTATCGTTTTCCTGCTAATGTTTTTTCGCGAACTTGATTACTTTTCGGATTCAAATCTTTCCAGTTATATTCAACATATTCTAAGCAGCTCTGCCTACTAGCTTCTTCATATACGACATTCCAGCCAATAGGTACATCGAGAAAAGCAGGCCAGAGAGAATACTGGCCCTCCTCATTTATTAATACTTTATATGTGTAATTATCATTTTCAAATGGATTCGTCATACTCTACTTACCCCTTTCTTATTCTGCAAATATTTCGCTAATACTTGTCCAATTTCCGTGAGTGGACCTGGCTGACATAGATCTTTATGTCTACAATCAATATCGTGCTGCACAATTTGCCCGTCTAAATAATTTAGCCACGTATTTGGAGAAATAGGATCAAACCAATCTGGTATAACAGTAGATCTAAAGAATAAGATATCTCCGTTATAAACTTTCGGTACATACTTCCCTAACAACCCTACTGAATTTACATATGTTTCTTTCAAATTCAATATAGTCTCTTCTTCAAGACTTGCTAATGCACTTCCATCTTTACGAAGGATTTCAACTGCACTTTCCATTGTAAGTGGTTTACCATCCATGTTATCTGGGTCATATCCGCCTAAAGCAAGTAATGCTATTAACGCTTCCTCTTCAGTAGGCGCTTCCGTATTCGGTAAGAAGTGTCCAGGATAAGAATCAAGCATAACGAGTAATTCTACTTCTTCCCCTCCATTTTGTAGTTGCGCCGCCATTGCATGCACAACATTTCCTCCAAGCGACCAGCCTAGTAAACGATATGGTCCATGAGGCTGTACTTCACGAACGTGTTTCAAGTAATCCGCCGCCATCTCCTCTAAAGTTTTTGGAAGTTCTTCATTTTTAGCAATACCACGTGCTTGTACACCATAGATTGGATAATCTGTTCCTAAAGATTTCATAAGTCCTGCATAGCACCAACTTAATCCACCTGCTGGATGTACACAAAATAGTGGTAATTGATCCCCGCTTGCTCGTAATGGAAGCAACACATCAAGTGCACTTTGACCATTCCCCATCTCAAGTCTTTCAGCTAACCCTGCAACAGTCGGTGCTGCAAATAAAGTGCCAATGTTTAGTTCCACTCCAAGCGCCTCTTTAATGCGGCTCATAAGCTGTACTGCAAGGAGTGAATGCCCACCAAGATCAAAAAATCCGTCATCAATTCCAATTTGAGGTACACTTAGCACTTCTGTAAACAAGTCACATAACATTTCTTCTTGCGGTGTTCTTGGACCACGACTAGAAGATGATGCGATAAATTCTGGAGCTGGCAATGCCTTTCTATCTAATTTACCGTTTGGAGTTAAAGGTAACTCATTTACTACTACAAAAGCGTATGGAACCATATAATCTGGTAAACTACCACTAGCAAACTGACGCATTTCATTCGTATCAATCTCTTCATCATTTGATGCGACGATATAAGAAACTAACCGTTTATCCCCTGGTTGATCTTCCCGTACAATAACGGCTACTTGCTCAACTTTAGGGTGCTTCATTATGACTGCTTCTATTTCTCCTAATTCAATTCGGAATCCACGAATTTTTATTTGATGATCTGCACGTCCTATATAATCTAGCGTCCCATCTTTACGCCAGCGAGCTAAGTCTCCTGTACGATACATTCTTGTACCTGGCTTGCCAAATGGATCTGCGATAAAGCGTTCTGCCGTTAATCCTGCTCTTCCTAAATATCCACGCGCAAGCCCTGCACCTGCAACATACATTTCTCCAACTACTCCAGGTGGCACTGGTTGTAAATAGTTGTCTAACACATACACTTTAAGGTCAGGTATACTGCACCCAATTAAACTATTTGCTCGTAAAGAGACGATAGTTTCATCTAATTCAATATAACTAACATGCACTGTCGTCTCCGTAATACCGTACATATTAATAAGCTTTGGTGCATTATGAGGATGTCGACTATACCAATCTTCTAAGCGACTTAGCTCAAGTGCTTCTCCTCCAAAAACAACATATCGTAAAGATAATTTTTGGCCAATCTCTTCATTTTCACGATCTGCTTGCATCAATTGATAGAACGCTGATGGAGTTTGATTTAAAACCGTAACCTTTTCTTTAACAAGAAGCTGTAAAAATTCTTTCGGCGAGCGACTTACAGTATGTGGCACTACAACTAAACGCCCTCCGTATAATAAAGGTCCCCAAATTTCCCAAACCGAGAAATCAAAAGCGTATGAATGGAACATCGTCCAAACATCGTTTCCGTCAAACTGGAACCAATGATCAGTTGCCCCTAAAAGTCTTACTACATTTTGATGAGGTATCATAACGCCTTTCGGTCTACCCGTTGAGCCTGATGTATAAATAACGTAAGCAATATGTGATGGAGATAATGGCTTAATTCGTTCCACTTCATCAATATTGTCTTCACTATATTTCTCAACTTCTGCTATTACTTTCACATCATCAACTAAAACTTTTAGTGCCTCGTCACATTCAATTTCCACTTCTGAATTCGTTAAAACACATGATGGTTTCGCATCGTGTAGCATAAATGAAATACGATCTGCTGGGTAATCTGGATCTAACGGAAGGTATCCAGCACCCGCTTTAAGAACAGCTAATAAGCTTACCACCATGTTTAATGATCTTGGCATCGCTAAAGCAACGAGTTGATCAGGACCAATCCCTTTTGCTATTAGGAATCGAGCTATTTTATTTGCTTTTCTATTTAACTCTTCATAAGTTAATTTCTTATCTTCAAAGACAACAGCAATAGAATTTGGATTTATATGAGACTGTTTTTCAAATAATTGTGGCAATGTCATTTCTGGTGCAATTTGAAAACCACCATTCCACTTTTCTAATACTGTATTTTTCTCTGCTAAAGTTAATATTTCTAATCTGCCAATGGATTGATCCGGATTTGTCGCCGCATCATCTAATAACAAAATGAATCGTTCTATTAGTTTTTGAACCGTTTCACGTTTATATAAATCGGTACTAAACTCTAGTAATCCATGTAAACCGTTCGGAGTACCATCATCCCCGTTACTCTCACTAATTTCAAATGTTAAATCAAATTTTGCAGAACCGACGCTTTGAATTTCAAGGCTCGCTTCTAAACCTGGTACATGAAACGTTGCTTCTGGTGTATTTTGAAAAGCTAACATAACCTGAAACAACGGGTGGCTGTTTCGAGTACGTACTGGATTTAACACTTCAACAAGCCTTTCAAATGGAACATCTTGATTTTCATAAGCTGCAAGATTTACCTGCTTCACTCTATTTAATAATTCTTTAAAACTTGGATCTCCTGAAGTATTTGTACGTAACACTAATGTATTTACAAATAAACCAACAATATCTGAAAGTACATCATCATTTCTTCCAGCAATGGGACTTCCAATTGGTATATCAGTGCCTGCACCTAATCTTGTAAATAGTGCACTAAGCCCTGCTTGTAACACCATAAACAAACTAACTCCATTTTTACGTGCAAGCTCTACTAACCTACTATGCATACCTTCATCTATATGAAAATGAATTGTTTCCCCGCGGTAACTCGTCTCAATTGGACGCTGGAAATCTGTAGGTAACTCCATTTGATCTGGTAAACCTTTAAGTTCTTCTTTCCAAAA
This sequence comes from Bacillus sp. CH_48, assembly GCF_038008465.1. Classification (NCBI taxonomy): domain Bacteria; kingdom Bacillati; phylum Bacillota; class Bacilli; order Caryophanales; family Bacillaceae; genus Bacillus; species Bacillus sp. CH_48. Next base: position 4,683,503 of record NZ_JBBOZF010000001.1, read on the forward strand.
ATCTAATTGTGTTGAAATAAGACTCTCTGGTGTCGTTTCATCACCTAGCAATTGTTGTTGCCAAAGTGCATAATCTGCGTATTGAACTGGAAGTGTCTCCAGCTGAACTCTGTCACCTTGACATCGTGCTTTATACGCCGCTGTAAAATCTCTCGTTAACGGCTGTAATGACCAGCCATCACCTACAATATGATGTAATAAAATTAATAATACATGTTCGTTTTCACTCACTGTAAAAAGTTGCAAACGAACTGCCGGCTCAATATCGAGGTTAAAACTATATCTTACCGCCTCTGAAAGTACACTTTCTAATTCATCTTTACATGTTTTTGTTATAATCATTTCTAGATTTAAGTTTTCCATATCTAAAATTTTCTGATAGGAACTACCTAATACGTTAGGGAAAATTGTTCTAAGTGTTTCATGTTTCTCAACTACATCATAAAAAGCACCTTGTAATGCTTCCTCATTCAATATTCCATTCATACGAATGACTAGCGGAATATTATAAGTGGGACTTGGACCTTCTAAACAATTTAAGAACCATAACCTGCGCTGTGCAAATGAAAGTGGAACTTCATTTGGCCTACTTGCTTTCTGAATAGCTGGTCTTGCACTTTTTGCATGGTTTAATTGTTTCGCCAGTTCGGCAACAGTTGGTGATTCAAATAGTTTCCCGATACCTAATTCCACACTTAACGTTTCACGAATTCTTGCCATTAAACGAGATGCAAGAAGGGAATGTCCACCCATTTCAAAGAAATTATCATCAATACTAATTCGAGAAACACCAAGTACTTCTGCAAATAAATCACATAATATTTCTTCTTTCGGATTTCTAGCAACCCTCTCATTGTTCATTCCATTAAAATTAGGCGCAGGTAATTTCTTTCTGTCAACCTTACCATTTGGCGTTAATGGTAATTCTTCTAGCACAACAAATGCCGATGGTATCATATAATTCGCTAAACTTTCTGAAACATAAGAACGAATTTCTGAAAGATTAATCGGTTCCTTTTCTTCTGCAATGATATATGCAATGATGCGTTTATCATTTGGACGATCTTCTCGTACCATTACTACCGCTTGTTGAATATTTTCATGTCGTTGTAATACCGTTTCAATTTCAGCTAATTCAATTCGGAATCCACGAATTTTAATTTGATGATCTGCGCGACTAATGTACTCTAACGCACCATCACTACGCCATTTCACAAGATCTCCTGTACGGTACATGCGCTTCCCTGATTCTCCATAAGGATTTGCAACAAACCGTTCAGCTGTTAACTCAGGTTTTCCTAAATATCCGCTTGCAAGTCCTTCCCCTGCAATATATAATTCACCAATAACTCCAGGTGGAACTGGTTGTAACCCTGCATCCAATACATACACTTCTGTATTGGAAATTGGCTTTCCAATAGGAGGTATACCCTTTTCACTTTCATCAATGTTCATGAAAGTAGACCAAATCGTCGTTTCAGTTGGTCCATATAAATTAGTTATTGAGCAACCTAATTCTTTTAATTTATTTGCTAAATGCGCTGGAAGAGCTTCACCACCAACAAGTATGTTTAGCCCTTGTAGCTTCTCTGGATAATCAGTTACTAACGCCTGCCAAAGCGTCGGTGTAGCCTGCATAACGGTCACTCTTTCTTCTTGTAAAAGTGTCGTTAATGCAGAAGGCTCTTGTATGTCTTCTTTTTGCGCAATTGTTAAACTTGCACCACTAATAAGAGGTAAATAAATTTCTAGAGCAGAAATATCAAACGCAAAAGTTGTAACTGCTAATAAATGATCATTTTCATTTAACGAAAACTTTTGTTGCATAGCCATTAAAAAGTTACTTAAACCTCTCATAGGAACAATTACACCTTTTGGGTTTCCTGTTGAGCCTGAAGTATATATTGTATAGGCTGGGTTTAAAAGTAATACATCATTCTTACATGCTATATTCATACGAGAATATGTATGTAACGCTAGTTTCGTTTCTTCGCCATCTAATACAATTTTTTTCATACCATTTTCTATAACTAACTTAGATGAAACAGATGAATGTGTTATGATACAAACTGGTTTTGCATCATCTACTATATAATTAACTCTTTCTGCTGGGTATTCTGGATCTATTGGTAAATATGCTGCACCAGCCTTTAAGACTGCTAGCATACTAACTACCATTTCTATTGATCTAGGGAATACTAAAGCTACAAACTGATTTGGTCGTATTCCTTCTTCTACTAAATAATGTGCTAGTTCATTCGCTCGTTCATTTAGCTCTTTATACGTAAGGTTTATACCGTCACAAGTAATCGCTAGTTTATTTGGATTTTTTTGCACTTGTTTTTCAAATGATATAGGTAGACTGATTAACTCATCATCTTCCTTCGTTTCATTCCATTCCAATAAAACCTTATGATTTTCTTCAGGCAGAGTAATATTTATTTTTCCAATCGACTCGTTTTTCTCATAATTCTTTATTACTAATTCAAATAGATTCATAAATCTTTCTTTATGCAATGCTAGCTCCGCGCCATTATATACTTCGGGATTCGCATCAAAATGAATCATTAGCTCATTTTGATCAAAACGTTTATATACATTTATCGATAAATCATCTACAGGTCCTGCTGATAAGTTATGCGTAATACCACGATTTCCAGCAAAATTAAGCCCGTAATCAAAAGGCATAACATTCACTAACGGTCCAAACAACCTTTGATTTTCACCTAGTAACTTTAAGTCTCTTCTTAATTCCTCGTGACGGTATTTATGATGACGACGTACATCTCGGATTTCTTTAGAAACTTGCTGCAATAATTCCGCAAGAGTTATATTTGGAGTTACAGTGAGACGCAGTGGTACTAAATTCATTACCATACTTGGTGTATGAATAGATACAGAACCTAGACGCCCCATCATCGGTAAACCTAAAACAATATCATTTTCACCTGTTAATTTATGCATATAAATACTTGTTACAGCGACAATGAATTCCGGCCAACTTGTTAACGAAATATTGATATCTTCTAGTAAAGTTTTCGTGCTAGAACTAGATAAATAAGCTGTTTCTCGTGAAAATCCATTTGATGTTCTCGGTGCTCGTTCTGCCAAGCTTACAACTTCTGGTTCATCAGCAAACTTTTCTAACCAAAAAGTACGATCTTCCTGAAATTGTTTAGACTCACGATACTCAATATCTTCTTGTACAACTTTTGTAAGAGAACCAAATGGCTTTTCATTCTTGTTTGTTTCTTCTATAAGTGATGTATACTCATTCGCTACCTTTTGGCTAAGAAGTGAAAATCCATAGCCATCCATCACAATGTGATGGATGCGCTGATACCAAAAGAAACGATTATTTTCAACTTGAATAAGTGCTTCCGTAAATAAAATATCTTTTTTCAAATCGACGGGCATAGATAAATCATTTTTCATCCATACTTTAGCAGCTTCTTCAGGGTTTTCTTCTTTACGAACGTCAATAAAATGCATATAAAACTGTGATTCTTCAATAACTTGCCATGGGCCAATTTCATCCTCTTCGAAGCGAACATGAAGTGCTTCTGCTTCTATTACAACTTTACGTACAGCTAATTCGAAAATTTCTTGATGAATATTTCCGTTTATTTCTACATATTCCCCAGTATTATAAATTGGGTTAAGCGGATCTAATTGTTGCGCAAACCACATACCAGACTGCGCAGATGATAACGAATGACGAATCTTTTGACTGTTAGGCATTCTTTACTACCCCTTTATTATGTAGTCTATTTGTTACAGCACCTGTGCTGTTTGTGAAGATAGTAAACTGTACCAACCTGCAACAGTTGGATGTTCTGCTAAATCTGCAAAAGTGATTTCTTTCCCTTCACGACGCCACTTCTCTACTAAACTCATAATTCTGACCGAATCAAGTCCTCTATTTAATAAGTCCTCATCAAAATCAATACTTTCTATTGGCTCACGAAGTAGTTGTGCAACTAGTTCATGCACTTCCTGTATAGTGATTCCTTCACTCTCATCACCTTTTACACTTTGCAAATCGTTTAACAGTAGGTTTGTTGATGTCGTTACTGCACATCTATTAGATGCATACTCCAATGCTTGTTTATGATGCTCTAGTGAAAAATCAGCAACTGCATCTGCTACAAAGAAGGGCTCTATACCATCCATAAATGCTTCACAAGCTGTTAAAAGACAGCCAATATGCGCATAAATACCGCAAATAATAAGTTGATCTCTTCCTTGTTCATTTAAAATTTCTAATAGATTTGTCTTTTTAAATGCACTATATCTCCATTTTGTTAGGAATATATCATCTTCATCAGGAGTAAGTTCATCAACAATTTTCTTTTTATCCGGTCCAGCAGGAATACCGTCACCCCAAAAGTCTTGTAATAAACCTCGTTGTTCTAACGTTTGCCCACCAGGTTGTGCTGTATAAACAACTGGTATACCAAGTTCCTTACATTTTTCTCTTATCATTTTAATATTTGAAATAAGTTCTACTTTTGGTGATTCTTTATCGCTATATGCATCAAGAAAATATTCTTGCATGTCATGAATTAAAAGTACTGCACGTTTCGGATCTGGTGTCCAATTCACTTTATTTTTTGGTAGTTCTGATTCAATTGGCATTTTATATACTGAAATAGATGGGATAGCCATCTAATCACTTCCTTCCGGTTTTTATTATTGTTTTACTGTAATAAGTTTTTCAGCAATGACTTTACGTAGTTCTTTTTTGCTGACTTTTCCGACTCCTGTTTGCGGGAATGATTCAATAAATTCAATTCGATCTGGAATTTTATAAGCCGCTATACCACGTTCTCTTAAAAACATTTTTAATTCACTTACAGTTGGAACTTGTCCGCGAGCTATAACAAAAGCACAGGTGCGTTCACCTAAATAATCGTCAGGCATAGATACAATTGCTACGTCATGAACCGCATCGTGTGCTAATAGATGATTTTCAACTTCTTCCGCAGCAACTTTCTCACCACCACGGTTAATTTGATCTTTATCTCTTCCTTCTACAATGATGTATCCTTGTTCATTTACTTTTACAAGATCTCCTGTGCGATAAAATCCATCCTTTGTAAATGATCGTGCATTATGCTCTTCGGCTTTATAGTAACCACGAATTGTATATGGACCTCGTGTTAATAAACTACCTACTTCGCCAGGTTTTACATCGTTGTCATTTTCATCAACAACTCGTACTTCATCGTGTGCAGACATTGGTCTACCTTGTGTATGAATAATAATTTCTTCCGGATCGTCTAATCTTGTATAGTTCACTAATCCTTCCGCCATACCGAATACTTGCTGTAACGTACATCCAAATGTAGGGCGTATACGTTTTGCAACCTCAGCACTAAACTTAGCACCACCTACTTGAATAACCTCTAGGCTCGATAAATCGGCATTACGAGAAAATGCAGCATCAAGCCAAATCATTGCTAATGGCGGAACGAGCGCTGTAATTGTAACTTTTTCTTCTTCGATAAGAGCAAATGCCTCATCTGGGCTACCACCAGTTGCCAATACCACTTTTCCACCCGCATAGAAAGTTCCAAATGTTCCTGGAGAACTCATTGGATAATTGTGTGCTACTGGAAGAACTGTCATATAGACGCTTTCTGCATTCAAATTACAAATTTCAGCGCTAACACGTAAACTATAAATATAGTCATCATGTGTTCTAGGAATTAATTTAGAAAGACCTGTTGTCCCTCCTGATAATTGGAGAAATGCAACATCACTGGGCTGAACTTCTGGCAATGAGATAGGATCCATATACAGATCATTTATGTTCACAAACTCTTCCTCTTCTCCCACTACAATTACATGTTGTAAAGTTGGCACTTTCTCTTTCACTTCTCTTGCTAGTTTTCGATAATCAAAACCGAGGGCCTTATCTGAAATAACGTAAGCGCTCGCCTCACCAAACTCACAAAAATAACTAATTTCACTACTTCGATGTGAAGGCAGTGCAAAGACAGGAAGCGCTCCAATTCGAAATAGTGCAAAACATATTTCGAAAAACTCGATAATGTTAGGTAACTGGATTACAACTCTGTCCTCTTTCTTTATTCCTAAATTCAGTAAACCTGCTGCTAAACGATCTACCTTTTTATCAAGTTCACTGTACGTTACATGCGTCTTACCGCTTACAACCGCGATTTGATCTCCATATTTCTCAGCTCGCTCTCTTAACACTCCTCCAAATGTTTCACCAAGCCAACATCCTGCTTCTCGATAACGATCGGCAAATTCTTTTGGCCATTCTGTATAACCTACTAGCATTCTTTCTTCCCCCTATTTTTCATTAAGTGAACTATCTCTTAACCCTAAAGCTTTTAGCATTGTTTGGAACTTAGCTGATGTTTCTGCTAACTCATCTTCTGGTTTTGACTCAGCAACAACTCCAGCTCCTGCATATAAACGAAGTGTATTTTCTTGTACTTCAGCACAACGAATTGTAACAATCCATTCTCCATCTCCATTTAAATCGCTCCATCCTAGCATTCCTGTAAAGAACTCGCGGTCAAATGGCTCAATATGCTGTATAGCCTCTCTTGCTTTTTCCATCGGAGTTCCGCAAACTGCTGGCGTAGGATGAAGGGCAATTGCTAATTGTAAAGAAGAAGTATTTGGATCCTTAAGTTCACCTTTCACTTCTGTAGACAAATGCCACATCGCTTCACTATGAATAACTGATGGCTTTTCTGGAACATGTAATGTATGACAATACGGACGAAGTGCAGCGGCAACCGCTTCAACTACTACCGCATGTTCATGTAAATCTTTTGGCGAAGAAAGTAATTCCTCTGCTCTTCTTTTATCTTCTACTGGGTCCTCACTACGTGGCCTTGAACCAGCTAACGGGTTAGAAATAACTTGCATACCATTACGTGAAACAAGTAATTCAGGGCTTGCTCCAATTAGCGTCTTACTGTTCTCTTTTTCATCTTTCGGTAAATTTACAGCAAATGTATAACCATGCTTATTATGCTCTGCTAATTCTCGCAAAAGTTTTTGCTTATCAATCTTTTCGGAAGATTTAACATCTAACGATCTAGATAGAACGATTTTCTTCAAATCACCGTCCTGTATTTTTTTAATTCCTTGCTTCACACCATTCATATAAACTTCAGGTTCTGGTACTGGCGTCATTTCAAATGTTACGTTCTCATTTGTTTCAAGCTGATTGGTTGTATCCAATTGTAAACGCTCAGAAATTCTACTATATTCTGGTACGATAAGTTGGACTTCTTTTCTACGATCAAATGGCAAAGCACCCATAACAATAGGATTTGGATTTCCAGCTTGTTTCGCATTACTTAATGTCGCTTGCACAAGCTCTGGGAAACTTTCAATTTCACGATGCTTTACTGTAGTAAACTCTCCTTCTGCTAATATCGTTCGAGTTGGTGAAGCAAAAAAGAACGAAGATTCAGTCTTATAATCTTCTAAAAGTTTTTCTGACAATTCCTTTACAGCTGTATGTTCACTCATAATATAATAACCTCCTGAATTTTTATTAAACTCCTAACGTAGCACCGCCATCGACACATAAATTGTGCATTGTAATATGACTTGCTCTATCTGAAGCTAAAAATAACACTGCTTCAGCAACTTCTGAAGGTTGTGCAATTTTTTGTAATGGAATTCCGAGTCTATATGTATTTTGAGAACCAGCAATTATATTTTTAGCTCCATTCTCATCAGCCCATAGTAATCTTTGCATCTCAGTTTCAGTAGAACCTGGAGAAACTAAGTTGCAGCGTATATTGTATGCTGCAAGCTCTAATCCTAAACACTTCATAAACATCGTTGTTGCAGCCTTTGACGCAGCATACGCAGCCATCTCCATTCTCGGCGTATTTGCCGCATTTGAACCGACTGTAACAATTGCCCCTGATTTTCTTAACATCATATTTTTACTTACCGCTCGGGACATATTGAAAACCCCTGTAGTATTTACAGAGAATGTTTTATTCCAATCTTCATCACTTAACGAATGAATTGCTCCCATACGTAAAACCCCTGCAACGTTTACTAAAATATCTATTGGCGCTATTTCATTTGCAATATGATTTACAATGTCTTCAACAGCAGTGCTATCACTCACATCTAAACGAAACGTTTTCATACGTGTTTTATTTAATTCATTTTGATTTAAGAGTACATTTAACCCCTCTTCATTTTGATCAACCGCAATAACTGTGGCTCCTCTTTCTAAAAACATTTCGGCAACGACACTGCCTATGCCTTGTGCTGCACCTGTTACTAAAACTGTTTTCCCATCAAATTCCCCTAAGTTCATTTTCTCTATCCTTTCACATAAACATTAATTTCATTAAGTAACACTAATAATAATGATATTGATTTTCATTATCATCAGCGTTGTAAAAAATAATACACTTACTAAACTAATTGGTCAAGTGCGCATTACTTTAAAATCTATTTTATTGATAATGTTTTTCATTTACTATCTTACACCTAAATGATAATGTTTCTCAATAAACTTGTCAATCTTTTTTTATTTTTCAGATAAAGCATTTTAATGTTTCTTAATAAAATCATATGTAAACGCATTAAAAGTACTTATATTATAAATAAAATTCAAACTTCTCTTTTTAAAATTGAAGAAGATAAACTAGAGCTACGTTCATTTACAACGCTTTATGAAAAACTCAAGTATATATTTTCTCAATATTTTTCTGAAAACAAATCTTGCAAATACTAATGAATGTCTTCTTTATTATTTAAGATTTAATATATATTTTGAATGCGATGTATTAATTTATTATATTCCAATATAATCCAAATAAGTACTTCACTCACTTTTACATCTATAAAAATCCAAAAAGTAATTTAACCTTGTTAAAATAACTCATAAAAAAAGCATCCTAATTAATAGAATAGGATGCTTTTTCGTAATCATAGTGTTATAGAAGATTTATATACTTATGCTACGCTGCGATACTCTTCTTCTTGTTCTTTTTTATGTTTAGGTGCTTGAATTAAAATTGCGATAATGAATGACACGACACATAATACACCAATCACCATGAACGTTGGTTTGAATCCACCCAGAAGTGCACCGATAAAGGAACCTGCAAGCGCCCCAAATCCAAATCCTTGATACACAATTCCATAGTTCTTACTATGGTTTTTCATACCGAAGAAATCACCAACAATAGCTGGGAAAATAGTGATATTTCCACCAAAGCAAAACGCTACACTTGCTACACATACGAAGTAAATACCATAATTTAAATCTACAAAACTTAGAACTAAAACTGAACTCGCCATAACAACAAAAGTACCAGTAACGATTTTTAAACGACCAATTTTATCCGATAACGGTCCTAAAATAATACGACCTAATGTATTAAAGATTGCAACCATAGCCACCGCATTAGCTGCTGTTGCTGCGCTAAGTCCCACAAGTTGAACACCAATGTCTTTTACCATACCAATTAAGTATAAGCCACTCATACATGATGTAAATAACATTATAAATAATAAGTATACTTGTTTTGTGCCTAACATTTCTTTCGTTGTGTATTCCTTAGTTTTTGTTTCATGAACTGCTCCTTGATCTGCGGCTTGATGGATTAAACAAGCACCAATTACAATCATAGCTGTAACAATTAAACCCCAGTATATAAATGCTTGCGATACACCAACTGATTCAATCAACTGTGCGTTAACATATTTAAAAATTAAGCTACCTGAACCATATGCAGAGACAGAAATACCAGCAATTAAACCTTTACGCTCCGGAAACCACTTTATTAAATTTGATAGTGAAGTGATATATGCTGTACCATCTGCATAACCTACAACAACTCCTGCTAGTACATAAAGCAATATTAATGAGGACGCTTGTGAACTAAGTATTAATCCTAGTCCTAATGCTAATCCAGCTATCATAATAAGTTTACGAAGTCCCCATTTTTCTTGCAATTTACTCGCAAATAAAGTTGAAAATGCTAAAGAAAGACTAGTAATTGAGAAAGTTATCGCAACAGCGTTAAGACTCCAACCATATTTACTAACTAAAGGCTGATTGAATAAACTCCATGTATATATCGTTCCAAGCCCCATCTGTACTATAACTGTGCCAAGAACAACAAACCATGGATTAACAGTTGATTTTTTCATACCTTTCCGCCTCCTCTTTCTATTTCAATGCTATTCGCTAAATTTACTTTTTTTATGTTCATTTTGGTCACCTCTTTTGATTTAACACCTTCATTGTATAAGATGTTTCCGCCTATGTAAGCACTTACAAGATAGAGCGTCAAAAACATGGAATCAGTTACAGAAAACGAAGGACGAAATACAAAAAACTACTGATTAAATACATAAGTAGCTTTTATAATGTTTAGCTTCAATACAACTTACAACTGTTTTATCATCTTCTTTTATAAAAATTATGTCTCATGTTATACAATTGCTAAATTAAAATTTCCCTTTACAAGTAGAAAAAATTTTTATACTTCGATGTACCTTATTTTTTATAAAATCACAAATTTTTTTCCAATAAATAAAACTAAATATTCACTAATATATCTATCCGTGGTTTAATATATATAATAAAAAATATTTCTGTCTTTAAGGAGGTACTATGAAAGCAAACGTAGGGGATACTATACTTTTTCAACGAAACAATTTAAAGATTACAGGATCTGTACTAAAACTTTATACTGAATCGGTCTTAGTTGAAATTACAAATGTAAGCGGTGGTACTTTTGAATTTGATCGAACAATTGTAAATCATAAAAACTATAAAGTTTTAAATACAAATACATAAAACAATACAAAATAGCCCCTGCTCAACAGCAGGGGCTATTTTATATAAAAATATTTCACTAGTTTATATACCCTAAAACATTAACAATCTTACTCGCTTTTAAATTGTTAATATGATAATAAATTTCTAAACCTCTTCTCTCTGCTCGTAACACTTTACCCTTCATTTTTGATAAATGTTGTGAAACAGTAGATTGCGGAATATTCAGTAACTCTGTTAATTGTGTTACATTACAAGTTTTTCTCGTACTTAATTCATTTACAATTTGCAGGCGGATTGGATGCGCCATAATTTTTAAAATATCTACATCTTCTTCTGAAACTAAAGTTTTTCTCATTTCACTCGTATATGTTGTCATAAGACATTCCCCTTTTATATGAATTCCATATTCATAAGATCTATTTCCAAATTTTTTAAAACCCTTGATTAAAACTTTCATATAGAAATAAAAGGATTTTAAATTTTTGAAAACAGAACTTACATTCACTTTATTTATTTATTTGGTACATATACATAATACAATGTTAATATGTGCTCTATGTGAAGTTCGCATAAATTTGTGATGAAGATTTATTTAGCCACTCGCATCCTACTCATCTAATTACCCACTGCATAAAATCATCAGTTATTTTAACACATTTTAGGCGTTTGTATATACTATTTATAAAACAACTTTTATAAAGGGGAATTCATATGCCTACAGCGTTACAAGAAGAAGTCGAAGAAGCACGGGAAACATATGTCAGTCGTATCATCTTAGTTGGAGGATCCGCTTTATTTTTAGTAGGCGGAGTTATCTCGGCAATTTCAGCCTTTAAAACTTATAATCGTTTAGAGAATACGCCGCCTTCTACAGATAATTCATAGATATTTTATAAAATAAAACGTCGTCTCCAATGAAGAGACGACGTTTTATTATTCATACATATGACACTAAAAGTATCGGTAGGTTCCCTACTCCATTTTCTAGGCTTACTTCACCACAAACCTAGTCTGACTACACCCATCCTTCTGCTTCGTTACTTCTAATACAGCCGGCATTGCGTTTTTCAGCTCTTGTACGTGTGAAATGACACCGATAAATCGGCCTGATTTTTGTAAGTCAATTAAGGCATCTACTGCTTTCGTTAATGATTCTTCATCTAATGAACCGAACCCTTCATCGATGAACATCGTTTCGATGGAAATACCACCTTCATATGCCTGAATTACATCTGCCATTCCTAGCGCTAAGCAAAGTGATGCGTTAAATTTCTCTCCGCCAGATAATGTTTTTACATCACGTGTTTGACCAGTGTATGCATCGTACACATCTAATCCTAATCCACTTTGACGGTTTCTCTTTTCAACTCGCTCACTTCGTTTTAAATAAAATTGTCCATTTGATAATTTACGTAGTCGTTCGTTTGCGATTTGAACAATTTGTTCTAAATACTCAATTAGGATGTAACGTTCAAATGATATACGACTTTCGTTATCACCTTTCATTACTTCATATAAATCAACAAGTTCTTGGAAGGCTTTTTCTTCCTCGTGAATTTGTTCGTCAATACGTCTAATGTTTTCATGTAAATCAGAAATATATGTTACCGCATTTTGCGCACGTTGACGTTTTTCTTTAATGATATCGAGATTAATTTCTAGTTCTTTTATGTGTTCACCTAAAGATGTAATATCCATATACTCTTTATCTTTTAATTCTGAGTTTAACTCTTCGATTTGTTTTGCAAGCACTTCAAGCGATGAATAATAACCTTGAATTTCTTTTTGTAACATCTCCATCTCGGCATCGCTTAATTTGGCTTCTTTATACGTGAATTGATCTGTAAACCCACTTTGTTCTAGCTCTTTCATAAAGCGTGCGAAAGTCTCTTCTTTCTTTAATTTTGCACTTTCAAATTGATTAGAAGCACCTTTTTGTTCAGCTTGAATACGTATATTTTCATTTTGCCAATGCTGATACGCTTCCTGCACTTTCTTCCATTCGTCCTCCAGTAACCTAAGTTCCTGCATAGCTTGGTCAAACTGTACTTTCCAAGCTTGTACTGTTTGTAAGCTTTCTGGAATATTTCGTTTATCATGTTCATATGACGTACGAAGTTGCATACACTCCATTTCTGTACGGTGCTGCATTGTTTCCATTTCTCGTTTTTGTTTCTGAAGTTCTTCTATTTTTTCTTCTACGCTTTTCATGTTCGCAGCAATCTGCTTACGTGTTTCTTCACTTGCTTTTAACGTATTCACGTCTGCAGCTAATTGTTTTCCTTTTTGAACAAGTGCACTATATGTTTCAGCTAATTTTTCCGAATTGTAGCCGCGCTTCACAACTTCTTCTATCACTTGTTCATATTGTAGTCGATAGAAATTCCATTTCTCCTCTACTTGCACATGTAATTTTTCAGCAATGTTCTTCTTATCTCTTAAATCGTTTAACTCTTTTTCATCGATCGCATTACTTTGCTCTGTAGCTTTTTGTGGATGATTCGTACTACCACATACCGGACAAGATTCACCGTCATGTAAATGAAGAGCTAATATACCAGCTTGTTCACTTAACCAGCGGCGCTCCATGTTTTCATATGCACGAACTGCCACTTGCATTTTATTAGTTGCCGCTTCTTTTTCTTGCTCGAATTTTTGTTTTTCTTGCCAAACATCATATGCTTGCTTTAAAACTTTTGCATCTTCTCGCATATTCGTTAGTTCTTCTACTTTAGCTACATATTGCTCAAGTGCTTGTTCTAATTGCTGCAATTCATCAGACATTCTCTGTTTTTGGTTTGTATGCTCTTCTAGTTGTTGATCTAACTTTTGCATACTTTCTTTTAATTTCCCTATTTGAATTTCGGCATTTTGTAAATTCAGCTTTCTCTCAGCTAATGATTCAATGATTGCTTGTAACTCTTCTAATCTTTGAACAAGTTTTTTAGCCTCTTCTCGTTCAGCTTCTTTATTCTTTACTACTTCATACTTCTCCTTAGCAAGTTCAAAGCTGTTCATTATCTGTTCTTGTTTGACAATTATCTGTTTTAACAAACTTTCAACTTTCTGCTCATTTTCCATCGCTTCTTCATACCATTGTTCAAATGGTAATAAGCGCTTTGCTTGTTCCGCACGTTTAAAGGATTTTTCTTTCCTTTCAATTGCTGCACGGTTCTCTTGTAAAGTGTTATATTTCTCATTCTTTTGTTGTAAATCTATAAATTTCTCATTTATAGATTTTGCTGCATGAAAACGTGTTTCTGCATCCTTTAATTGCTTCGTTTGAACATCTTGTTCTACTTGTAATTGCTCAACCTCTGCTTTATACACGGTTGTTTCTTGTTCTAACGCTTCTACTACTTGATGCGTATTTACATGTTCTTGTGCCACTAATGTCTCTAATAATGCTCCATCACGGATTGGTAATTTAAAAACATTACGGAAATAGAGCTCTCTCTCTTTTTGTTTTTCTTGCAAGACATCTTTCCATTGTTTTCTCTTTTGATCAAGTAACTCACGCATTAATTTATAACGATCCGTTTTAAAAATACGACGTAAAATCTCTTCTTTGTTTTCCGTCTCAGATGTTAATAGTTTTCGGAATTCCCCTTGGGGTAACATAACAATTTGGCTAAATTGATGTTTACTTAACCCAATTAAATCTTCCACTTTTTTGTTTACGTCTGTTACATGAAAACGATCGACGGCTGGAACGTTTTCTCCATCAATAACTTCATATAATTCTACTGCATGTCCTGTGATCGTCTTGTTCCCTTGTTTTTTATGTCCAAGTTGTCGTTTTATTTCATAGCGTTTCCCTTTTAACTGAAAGGTTAGTTCAACACTTGTATAAACATTATCATCAGCAAATTGACTTCGAAGCATGCTCGTATCACTACGTTCTTCTCCACTAGCCTCACCATATAACACATAACAAATCGCATCAAAAATCGTTGTTTTTCCAGCTCCTGTATTCCCAGAAATAGCGAAAATACGATGTTCTCCAAGATCTTCAAAATCGATTACTTCTTTCTGTTTATATGGCCCGAATGCTGTCATAATAAGCTGAATCGGTCTCATCCTCGTTCACCTTCCCGTTCTTGCACTGTTTGTAATACATCTATAAATAGGCGTTCTTTCTCTTCTGATAAATCTAACCCTTTCATTTCTTTATAGAAAGCCTTTAAAAGAGATAAATCATCCGTTTTATGTCTTGAAACAGTTACTTCATTTGTATCTGTGAGTTCTCGCCTTTGCATCGCTCTTTCAACGTGCATTGCATTTGGATATACAGATCGTATTTTCTCCATCGGCTGTAAGACAGGGTTTTCGTCTAATAATTTTACAAATACGTAATCTTCACTTACTGGGTGCTGTAATAATTCATCTATTTTCGCTTCTACTGTTCGCATTTTACGACGTGGTGAAAGTAATCTTTTTTCAATTGCTACTTCACCAGTTTCATTCAGTTCTACAATGTAATAACCTTTTTTATGTTTCTCTTCAGAAATTGAATAGGCAAGTGGTGAACCTGAATATCGAATCGTCTCATTACGTACGAAATGCGCTTGATGTAAATGTCCAAGCGCTGTGTAATGAAACTTATCAAAATAATGACTATTTACATATTCAGCACCACCAATTGAAAGTGGTCGTTCTGCATCACTTGTATTCTCCTCCGCTTCTCCTGAAGAAGTTACAAATGCATGTCCAACAAATACATGTCTAGCTTCTTTATCCATCGTTTCAGAGAGCTCATTCATAAAAATGCGCATCGCATCATCATGAGAACGTACGTCTTCATTTTTCAACACGTGCCTCACTATGCTTGGATCTGCATACGGTATTAGATGGAAGTGAACCTCTCCATGTTCATCATTTAGTACAACAGGTTCATACGGGAATTGAAATTGACCTGCAATATGTAATCCTTGTTTTTTCATTAAACTACTTCCAAAATGGATACGATCCGGACTATCATGATTACCAGCTACCGCAATAACTGGTGTTTGCAAATCAATAACTATTTTTTGCAGCACATCATTTAATAAGTCTACTGCTTCTGTAGGTGGAATTGCTCGATCATATAAATCCCCTGCAATAATTACAGCATCTGGTTTTTCTTCTTCAACAGCCTGTACAAACTGATCTAATACAATCTTTTGGTCTTCAGTCATATACACGCCATGAACAAGCTTACCTAAATGCCAATCCGCTGTATGAAATAACTTCATATTTTTCTACTCCTTTTAATTTACTGATTTTAGTGAAACGAGTTGATAGTTTATTGTAGTTTTTCCGTTCTCCCACTCTAGCTTCAATATCGTTGCACTTCCAATTCTTTCTTCATTTGATTTATATAAAGGCAATATTTCTTGAACTGTAAATAAGTGATAGCCATCCAATATTAATTGAAATATATTTTCTTCAATATGTAATCTTACTTCTTTTTCATTTGAAATAATTTTTGTGTGCATCTCAAATTTCATGATAGATACAACCCCTTTTTATAATCTCTACATTTTAATAGTATAGTGGCTATGCAAGATTGACAAGTACATACACAGCAAAGTACACACTTTTCTATTGTTATATACTTCATGTATTTTATATAAAATACGGTATGTGAAATTTTATATTTTCTCCAAAATAAAAATGCCTATTATGACATCTTTATTTTTGTATAAAGTCTTTCATTACATAATATAAAACGGTAATTAAAACGATTGCGACGAAAAATGAGAACACTGCGACAATGTACCCATCTTTATTTAATAAAATACAGAATGAAATAGATATTATAAAAATCGGAAATACGAGACGTACTTTATCCTTCACTTCTTCTGTCGTATCTGTATGATGAAAATACTGCGTTATTCCTATCATTAAAAAAGACAAAATAATAACCGACAATAGTAAAGGTCCTGGCATTCCGATTTCTCCTTTCTCTATTTCTAATTCAGTGTAAAGTTTTTTATTACAATTGTACGATTCATTTTTTCTTCAAACACTCTTTTTAGAATTGATAATGAACAATTCACACCTATATAATAGCGTTTTTATCATTATAACTTCAAATAATTACACTTACAGTAATGTTGTAATATTCCCCCTTAGTCTCTGAAATCCTGCAAAGATAACTCGTCAAAATATGCGGTGACCAAATTAATATTTACCGTCAACTTTTGACAAAATTTATAAAGGACATTTCAGTACATATCAAGAATTAAGAATAAGAAGATATGTAAGGGAGGATGCATTATGACTGAACACGTTTTATTTTCTATTAGTGAAAACGGCGTTGCAACAATTACTTTAAACCGTCCAAAAGCACTTAATTCTTTATCTTATGACATGTTACAACCTATCGGACAAAAACTTAAAGAGTGGGAACACGATGAGCGTATTGCACTTATCGTGTTAAAAGGTGCTGGCACAAAAGGTTTTTGTGCAGGCGGCGACATTAAAACTCTTTATGAAGCGCGTTCCAATGAAGTGGCATTGCAACATGCAGAACGTTTTTTTGAAGAAGAGTATGAAATTGATACATATATTTATCAATATACAAAACCGATTATTGCTTGTTTAGATGGAATTGTAATGGGCGGTGGTGTCGGTCTTACAAATGGTGCGAAGTATCGCATTGTAACTGAGCGTACGAAATGGGCAATGCCAGAGATGAATATCGGCTTCTTCCCAGACGTCGGAGCTGCATATTTCTTAAATAAAGCACCTGGATATACAGGACGCTTCGTTGCTTTAACAGCATCTATTTTAAAAGCTTCTGACGTATTATTTATTAATGCTGCTGATTACTTTATGACATCTGATTCATTACCAGAGTTTCTTACTGAACTTGAAAGTGTAAATTGGCATAAAGAAGATGATGTACATACTAATTTAAAAGAAGTTATTCGTACATTTGCAACTGCTCCAAACTTAGAAAGCGAGCTGACTCCTTCATTAGAAGCAATCAATTCACATTTTGCTTTCGATACAATTGAAGAAATCATCCATTCATTGGAGAAAGATGAAAGTTCCTTTGCTCTAAAAACAAAAGAAACACTGTTATCAAAATCCCCTATTTCACTAAAAGTAACCTTAAAACAGTTTATTGATGGACAAGATAAATCCGTTGAAGAATGCTTCGCTACGGACCTTATACTTGCTAAAAATTTCATGAGACATGAAGATTTCTTCGAAGGAGTACGCTCCGTTGTCGTTGATAAAGATCAAAATCCGAATTATAAATATAAACAGTTAAGTGACGTTTCAGAAGAAGATGTGAATCGTTTCTTTAACTTACTTAATGCATAAAATGAAACTGTAATGCGTGGGTGTTTTGTTCATCCCCCACCTAACTTCTTTGCTTCAGCTAAATCTTGTGCGGTGGAAATCTTACTACCCGCAAATAGCGGGATAAAATCGAGGCTATATAGTAGTGTAATTACAGCTACTATATAGCCTTTTTATTTAATGATTTTTAATAAAATTTAATTTTATTAAATACACTTTTGTGCTACACTGATTTTAATCAAATATTCTAAAAATAAAAAGGAGGGACGGCTATGATAGAAAATTATCTTCTTTTCATCATTATGTCTATTTGTCTTATCATTTTACCTGGTCCAGATACAGCAATGGCTACGAAAAATACATTGATTGCCGGTAAAGTCGGTGGAGTAAAAACAGTGTTCGGTACATGTATCGCGCTATTAATTCATACTTTAGCTGCTGTAATTGGTCTTTCTGCACTTATTGTAAAGTCAGCTCTTTTATTTTCTATTTTCAAGTACGTTGGGGCTCTCTATTTAATATATATCGGTATTAAAGCCCTTTTAGCAGTAAGAAATAAAGAAGGCGTAGATACAAATGATATATCTTTAAATAATGAAAACAAACATACTTCTTGCTTTCGCCAAGGATTTCTAACGAATTTATTAAATCCTAAGATAGCAGTCTTCTTTTTAACTTTTTTACCGCAATTTTTAAATCCAAATCATAATACATTTATTCAACTTCTTGTAATGGGCCTTACTTACCTCGTTTTAACCGCCTTTTGGTTTGCGTTTTATATATTTTTAATTGATAAAATTAGTGCTTTTATGAAAAAACCGAAAACGCAACGTTATATTCAAGGGCTAACAGGAATCGTCCTAATTGGATTTGGTGTTAAACTAGCTTTTGAAAAAAGTAATTGATAAAAACGAAAAACACCACTATTAATAGTGGTGTTTTTCATTTCACAACTAATTTGACAGTCTACTCTTTATTAAAACCAGCGCTCAGTTACAACTTTTTTACGTGTATAGAATTGAACGCCATCTGTACCATTTGTACCTAAATCACCAAAGAATGAAGCTTTATTCCCTGCAAATGCGAAGAATGCCATTGGTGCTGGAACATTTACATTTACACCAATCATACCAGCATCGATGTTATCACGGAATGTTTGTGCATGTTTACCATTTGACGTATAAATAACCGCACCATTTGCAAATTTAGATTGATTTGTTAGTTTAATACCTTCTTCTAAATCTTTAACACGTACAATGCTTAATACTGGAGCAAAAATTTCATCTTGCCAAATTTTCATTTCTTGATTCACGCCATCAAAGATTGTCGCACCTACAAAATAACCTTCTCCAACTTCTTCATTAATTTTACGGCCATCTACTAATAAAGTTGCCCCATCTGCTACACCACTATTAATATAGCCTAAAACACGCTCTTTATGAGATTCACGAATTAATGGTCCAACATAGTTATCTTCGTTAAAGCCATCGCCTACTTTTAATTTTTTCGTTTCTGCTACTAATACATCAATGAATTCATCAGCAATTTCATCCACTACTGCTACTACTGAGCATGCCATGCAGCGCTCTCCACTACTTGCAAATGCAGATCCAATTACACCTTGTACTGTTTTCTCAAGATTGCAATCTGGCATTACAATCGCATGGTTTTTTGCACCCGCTAACGCTTGTACACGTTTTCCGTGTTTCGTACCTGTTTCATATACGTAACGAGCTACTGGCTCAGAACCGACGAACGAAACAGCTTGAATATCTTTATTTTCTAAAATGCTATTTACAACATCTTTTCCGCCTTGTACTAAATTTAATACGCCTTTTGGGAAACCTGCTTCATAGAATAATTCTACAAGTCGCTCCGCTAAAAGTGGCGTTCTTTCCGATGTTTTTAATACGAATGTATTACCGCAAGCAATTGCAAGTGGGAACATCCATAACGGAATCATCATTGGGAAGTTAAATGGCGTAATACCAGCAACAACTCCGATTGGGTAGCGCCAAATTGATCCATCAATTCCACTAGCAATATTCGGCAGCGCTTGACCCATCATTAAATTAGGTGCCGATGTTGCAAGTTCCACTGCTTCAATACCACGCTGTACTTCACCTGTTGCATCCGTTAGCGTCTTACCATTCTCTAGCGTAATGATTTTTGCAAGCTCATCTTTGTTTTCTTGTAATAGCTGTAAATATTTATATAAATTTCTTGAACGATTCGGAACTGGTACTTTAGACCACGTTTCGAATGCTGCTTTTGCCGCTTCAACAGCTTTTTCAACATCTTCTTTTGGAGATAGTGGAACGTAAGCGATAATTTTTCCAGTCGCTGGATTTGGAACTGCTTCTACTTCCGTACCTGTCGATTCAACCCACTCACCGTTAATGTGATTTTTTACTCGTTTAATTTCAGTTGTAATCATTGTATTCTCTCCTTTGTATAATTTATTTTTGATTAGAAATTAATTGCTCGCTAACTTTCTTATATAAAGCAGCCATATCGTTTTCACCATATCCAGCTTGACTCGCTTCGTCATATACGTTTAATAACATTTCGCTTACCGGTAAATGGAGTTCGCTTTCCTTAGCTAAGTCAACTGCAAATCCTAAATCTTTCTTCAATAAGTTCACAGTAAATCCTGGCTCGTAGTTTTCAGGTGCTATAAAACTTTTAAAATTACGTTCATAAATTCTACTTTGACCGTAACTTACATTTAAAATATCAAACATTTTATCTAAATCCATATTGTTCTTTTTCGCTAATGTTAAAGCTTCACTCACTCCAGCTGTATAAAAACCAATTAATAAGTTATTAATTAACTTAACAGTTGTACCACTATCAATCTGCTCACTAACGTGGAAAATGTTCGCGCCTAGTACGCCCATGATAGATTCCGTTTTCTCATATACCTCTTTTGATCCACCAACCATAAACGTTAATGTACGGTTTTCGGCTCCGATTACTCCACCACTCACAGGTGCTGCTAAAAAGTCTACTTTCTTTTCCTTTGCAGCTTCCTCTAATTGTTTGTTTAACTGCGGCGATACCGTACTTGTATCAATGAAAACTACATTCGAGTGACCATTTTCAAATAATCCTTCTGCTCCAAAATATACCGCTTCAACAGCACGAGGAGAAGGTAAACTTGTAAAAACTACATCACATGTTTCTGCTAGTTTTAAGATTGATAGACCGATAATTCCGCCTTCTTTTTCAAAGGACGCTTCTGCCTCTTTATTTAAGTCCACGCCATATACTGTGTAACCTGATTTAACTAGATTTTTTGACATCGGAAGACCCATGTTACCTAAACCGATAAAACCAATCTTTTTCATATCGCTTTCCTCCTATTTACACAATATATTTCCCACGATTTATAATAGCTTTCGCAATTTCTCTCTTCTTCATAAATACGTTCGTGTATAAAGGTACTAATAATTGACGGATTTCAGCTAAAATCACATGTCTATCTTTTTCTTCTGTGACAGCCGCTGAAAGTACAGAAATCGCCGCTTCTTCTACTTTACGATATCCTTCTTCACAAATAACATCCGTTATTTGTTGCTTCGTACGTTCTTTTTCCTCACCATTTTTACTTACTGCTTTTCTCGTACGTAAAAACGCTGATTCCATGACGTACACGTCCGTCAACATATTTGATATTACACGTGAATATTCTTGTTCTTGGTCGATTTTTAGACTTGGAGTTTTAGAGAGCGTTTTCAAAGATTGTTTCAACAATTTTTTCGCTAATAAAATGTAACGATGGTTTCTTTCGACATTTGCTACATCACTTTCTACTTCAGTATCTTCTAATTGTTCGATTTGCTTCATTAACATTTTGGCAACTGTTAATCTATTAATTTCGTTCGTTCCTTCAAAAATACGACTAATTCTAGCATCACGATACAATCGTTCTACCTCGTACTCTTGCATATAACCGTAACCACCATGAATTTGTACAGCTTCATCTACAATATAAGCAAGTGTTTCAGAAGCATTTACTTTATTTAGTGCACATTCAATTGCAAATTGAGACATTTTTTTCATAAGATCTTCATCGCTCTCATGAATTGCTTCATCAATTACACCTGCTGTACGGTAAGCTGCACTTTCGGCTCCATATGTAGCAATGATCATATTTGCAATTTTCTCTTGAATCATCGTAAAGTCTACTAATTCCGTTTGGAACTGTTTTCGCTCTTTTCCATATTGAACCGACAAACCAATTGCTTGTTTTGCTGTTCCAATATTTCCAAAAGCAAGTTTAAGTCTAGCAAAGTTAAGAATATTAAGAGCTACGTGATGCCCTTTCCCAACTTCCCCTAAAACATTTTCAACAGGGATGACAACATCTTCTAAAATAAGAGTCGCCGTTGAAGAACCTTTAATACCCATTTTCTTTTCTTCTAACCCAATGGATACACCTTCACATGTTCTTTCGACAATAAATGCTGTCATTCCTTTATTTGTCTTCGCAAAAACAACGTATACATCTGCCATATGAGCATTTGTAATCCATTGCTTCTCACCATTTAACTTCCAAGCTGTTCCCTCTTCATTCAATACTGCGCTCGTTTTTGCACTTAATGCATCCGAACCAGCATTTGGCTCAGTTAAAGCATAAGCCCCAATCCATTCTCCCGATGCGATTTTTGGTAAATATTTTTCTTTCTGTTCTTTCGTTCCGTAATATATGTAAGGCAATGTACCGACACCAGCGTGTATATTAAATGAAACGCTAAATGCACCAGCGTAACCCATTTTCTCTGCTACAAGACCTGAGACAGCCTTTCCTAACTCGAACCCGCCATAATCTTCTGGTACCTCAATGCCTAATAATCCAAGTTCCCCAGCTTTCTCAAATAATTGACGAGAAACTTTATAGTTATGTTGTTCAATATTCTCCATTTGTGGAACAATTTCTTGTTTAACGAATTGTTCTGTCGTTTTTGCGATTAAATCTTCATCACCTGAAAAATCTTCTGGTGTAAAGTAAGTATGATTTATATCTTTATTGAGTGAAAAAAATTCATCCCATGGTAACTTCGTTTTCTCCATATGTATCCCCCTATCATTCGGCTTTCATAGCTTTTTGCTTATGCTCGTCTACGATGAGTGGAATATCTTTTTTTGAAAATAGAAGGCGATGATTTTTCACATCAAGCATTTTATTTTGCCAAAGATGTATTTTCATCGCCTTCACTGCTTTATCTATTGATCTTCTGATAATACTGTTTTTGCAATACCAGTATCTAACTCTTCAAAGTCATGATATGAAATTGTTTCGTATAATTCACTTCTCGTTTGCATATTAGAAAGTGCATCTTTTTGAGAACCTGTTTCTTTAATCAAAGTAAACACATTTTCATACGCTTTCGCTGCAACGCGAAGTGAAGTTACAGGATAAATAACCATTTGGAAGCCCATATTCGCAAATTCCTCTGCACTATAATATGGAGTTTTTCCGAATTCAGTCATATTCGCAAGTAAAGGTGCATTTACCTTACTATTAAATAGACGGAATTCTTCCTCTGATTGAAGCGCTTCAGGGAAAATTGCATCTGCACCTGCTTTTACATATGCATTTGCTCTTTCAATTGCTTCATCTAACCCTTCAACGCCGCGAGCATCAGTACGTGCTACAATGTATAAGCTCGGTGCAACTTCTTTAATTGCTTTAATTTTTTGAACCAATTCTTCTGTAGTAACAAGTTTCTTACCATTTAAATGTCCACATTTTTTTGGTAATTGCTGATCTTCAATTTGGACAGCTGCTACTTTCGCTTCCATCATTTCTACAGCTGTTCTCGCTACATTTAGTACACCACCAAATCCTGTATCAATGTCAACAAGAACAGGTAAGTCTGTAGCTCTTACTAAATCTCTTGCTCTCTCAGCCACTTCAGTAGACGTCACGATACCTAAATCTGGTAACCCTTTACTTGCAGTATAAGCAGCTCCGGATAAATAAAGAGCTGAAAAACCTGTATTTTTTGCAACTAAAGCCGCCATTGCATCATGAGCACCTGGAATTTGCAAAATTTCATTTGCTTCTACTAAAGCTCGGAATCGATTCGCAAGCTCCTCTTGTGTTGACTGCTTTTTCACAACCCAAGCCATTCTAAATTCCCCCTATTATTAAATTAAGAATAGATCTACAAATTCGTTTACATTCATATTTTCTAGTTTTTCTTCATTTAAACAAACTTCATGAATTTGTTCTTGTTGCTTACTAGAATAATGGCCTGCCATATTTGCAGTGAACTTTTGAACAACTTTTGGGATTGCTTCGTCTCTACGGAAACGGTGACCAAGTGGATATTCACATTCCACATTTTCTGTTACTGTGCCATCTTTAAAGTGAACTTGAACAGCGTTGGCGATTGAGCGCTTGTTCGGGTCAAGGTAATCTAAACTGTACTGTTTGTTTTCAACAACAACCATCTTATTACGTAATTCATCTACACGTGGATCGTTTGCTACTGCATCTTCATAATCGTCTGCAACGATATCTCCTTTTAATAAACCAATTGCCGTAATGTATTGTAAGCAATGATCACGATCAGCTGGGTTATTTAATGGACCTTCTTTATCAATAATACGAATTGCTGATTCATGAGTTGTAATTGTAATACGGTCAATTTCATCTAATCTCTCTTTAATTTCCGGATGCAACTTCACTGCACATTCTGCAGCCGTTTGTGCATGGAATTCTGCTGGATATGACACTTTAAATAATACATTTTCCATTACATATGACTCTAGTGGTCTTGCTAATTTTAATTCCTGTTTATTGAATAATACATCTTGGAATCCCCATCCTGGTGCAGATAGGGCTGTTGGATAACCCATTTCACCTTTTAGAGCAGTCATTGCAAGATGAACACCGCGGCTCGTTGCGTCACCTGCAGCCCATGATTTACGTGAGCCCGTATTTGGAGCATGACGATATGTACGAAGACTAGAATTATCAATCCACGCATGTGATAATGCATTAAAGATTTCTTCACGTGTTCCGCCAAGCATTTTCGCAACTACTGCAGTTGTTGCTACTTTTACATATAATACATGGTCAAGACCAACTCTGTTTAAGCTGTTTTCTAAAGCGAGCACGCCTTGAATCTCATGTGCTTTAATCATCATTTCTAATACTTCACGTACTTTTAAAGCTTCTTTTCCTTCTGAAATACGAACAAGGCTAATATAATCTGCAACCGCTAAAATTCCGCCTAAGTTATCAGATGGATGTCCCCACTCTGCTGCAAGCCAAGTATCGTTATAGTCTAACCAACGGATCATACATCCGATATTAAATGCACCTTTTACTGGATCTAGTACATAAGACGTACCTGGTACACGTGTACCATTTGGCACGATTGTTCCTGGCACAACTGGTCCTAGTAATTTCGTACATTCTGGATATTGCAGTGCTAAAATTCCACATCCAAGTGTATCAAGTAATACGTAACGAGCTGTACTGAATGCTTCTGCACTAGTAACCTCTTTATTTAATACATAATCGGTAATCTCTTCTAATAATGCATCTTTTTGCTTAATTTCATTTGTTTTAATCATGCTATCCTTCCCTTTCTGTCGAAAATTCGTTATTATTAATGATGGGTGTCGGTCAAACACCCATCTGGCGGGCGGCGCTAACAACTCCCCAGTTGTTCTTATTTACTAAGTACATGTCGCTCGCCAATATAATTTACACGTGGACGGAACAAACGATTATTTGCATGTTGCTCAATAACGTGCGCACATAACCCCACTGTTCTAGAGCTAAAGAAGATTGGTGTGTAAAGTTGAATTGGAATACCTAGCATCCAATATACTGGAGCTGCATAATAATCAAGATTTGGATAAATTCCTTTTTCTTTTTCCATAATCTTTTCTCCAGCTTCACACATTTCATATAGTGTATAATCACCTTTTACATCACATAACTGTTTTAAAGCTTCCTTCATCATAAGTGCTCTTGGATCCATCTTCTTCATATAAACACGGTGTCCAAAGCCCATAATTTTTTCTTTGTTATATAGTTTCTTCTGTAATAACTCTTCAAATTTCTCAACATTACCAGCTTCTAAAAGCATGTACATAACCGCTTCATTTGCACCGCCATGTAAACTTCCTTTTAAAGATGCAACTGCACCTGTTAAAGCACCGTATAAATCTGATTGTGTTGATGCAATAACGCGAGCTGTAAATGTAGAGTTTGGCATTTCATGCTCACTATATAAAACAAGGGAACGATCAAAGATCTTTTCCTCAAGTTCAGTTGGTTTTTTACCAGTTAACATATAGAAGAAATTCGCACTATAAGATAATTCTTTAAGAGGTTCAATTGGCTCCTCATTATTTAAAATATGATAGCTATTCGCTACAATGTTTGGCACTTTACTTAACAGCTTGTACCCTCGGCTTTTATTCACTTCTAACGAGCGGTTTTCGATATCATTATCGTAACCAGCTAACGCTGACACACCTGTACGTAATCCATCCATGGGATGCGTCTCTTTAGGCAATGCCTTTAGTACGTTGAATACACCTTCTGGTACTGCATATTCTGCTTTTAGTTTCTTTTCAAGTGTTGCTTTTTCATCTTCATTCGGTAGGTGTTCCTCCAATAAAAGGTGCACAATGTCTAAATACTCTTTTGTTTTTGAGAGTTCGATTAAGTCATACCCTTGAATTACAATTTCACCTTTTACTGTGTCAAGAAACGAAATTTTCGTCTCCGCTGCCACTATACCATCTAATCCCGGGGAAAATTTTTCTTCAGCTTTCATCATTATTTCCTCCAATCCTAATAGATCTTCGTGCACATAACTGTAAGCCTTTACAATATTGTGAAACTACATTTCTACTTCAATGTATCAGAGTTTTTAGAAGATTTCAATTTATTTTATAATGATAAGTTTCCTACACTTTTCTTACTGTAACAATACAATTTTTTGAAAATAATTCTTATGTTTTATAAAGAAAGAATAGACTTCTTTGCGTATTTTAAAAAACAAGATATAAAGATTTTTCATATAACACCGCCAAATATACAATTATTCTAATTTTATTTGAGAAATAAAAAAAACGAGCTATACATAAATACAGCTCGTTACTATATGATATTTATTTCACTATCTCTTAAATATAATTTTTATATAAAACTTATTCATTTTTAATAAAGTTATTATTTTACATAATTAAATTGAATTTCTTCCATTTCCTCATGATAACTTACAAATAAATCATAGTTTTGAAAATACCAAAGATCATCACAATCTACAAAAAATATAATACCTTCCTTCTCAACTGACACTATTTCTCCATCTGGTTTCTCAGCAACAACCCCTAAAGAATATCCGGGCTGAATTGAACTATCCCCTCCGTACCTTACAGTAAAACGTACAGATTCACCGTGCTTTATACGTAATTCTTCCTGGAACCATTGTAGAGCTTTACGATCAATTGAAATTTCCATCTTTATTCCTCCAGTTTACACAAACTCTTTTTTTCCTAATCGTTGTTTTACAAAGAAGACGAAAATAATTAAGGCTATCAATGCTGAAATTGCACTCCCTGAAAATAAAATACGATAACCAAACATTTGTGAAACAACTCCAAGTACAATAGCACCTAACCCGATTCCTAAATCAAACGCTGTAAAAAATGAAGCATTTGCAACTCCTCTTTTACTCGGATCGACAATTGTAAGCATTGCCGCTTGCAAAGCTGGCTGCGCTGAACCAAATCCAATACCGTATAATGTTGCTGCGATAATTACACCTATCAAACCATTTGAAATAGTTAAAACAACTATAGCTAAAATAGTAATACATAATGCTGGGAGTATGATGAATACTTCTCCATACTTATCTAATAGTTTCCCTGAAATTGGTCTTACAATTGTTAATGCAATTGCATATACAAGAAAGAAAGTTCCCGGATTTACATGAATTGATGATGCAAATAACGGTAAAAAGGTTGTTATTCCTCCATATGCAAACGATAAAAAGAATACTACAATCGTGATTGTTAATACGGATTTCTCAAATAGCTGAATTTTTCCTTTTTCTTTTTGTAGCGTAAATGGCATCTTCGTTATTAGTGATAATACGACTGCCATAAAAGATAACAACGTCGCTAATAAAAATAGACCATTAAATGAATAATTTTGCACAACCCATAATCCAATCATAGGTCCGATGGCCATTGCAATTGTCATCGCCATCCCGTACCAGCCCATTCCTTCTCCACGGCGTGAATCTGGAATAATATCAGTTATTGCTGTTCCAACAGCTGTTGTAGAAACAGCCCATGTTACTCCGTGAATAACACGTAAAACAGCTAAAAGGACAATAGTCGATGCTATATTATAGGAATACATCGTTAATCCAAAAAAGATAAGTCCGAAAATAATAAAGGATCTTCTACCATATTGATCTAGCATTCCTCCAATAATCGGTCGTATTACTACAGCAGCTATCGTAAACATCCCCATCATGAGTCCAACTTGTGATTCATTGCCACCTATCTCTTTAATAAAGAGCGGTAGCGTTGGAACAAGTAAATAAAATCCTGTAAATAAAAATAACATTGCGAAAGTCATTTGAATAAGTGATTTCGTCCATAATCGTTCCATAAAAATACCTCCATACACTCGTAAAATATTACGATTAACAACCTCATTGTACATTTTATTGATCTCTTTTCCCTCCGCAAATAGACGTATCTTTTCATATTAAATAGTCCACCATCAGCTTACATTAGTCTTAAGACTTTGTACGCATGTTTTAAACGAAAGTCCTATATATGTACCTTTATACGTGTGAAAAGAATATACTAATTTATTAACACAACTTAGGAGTGAATATTTTATGTGGGTATCATTAAGAGTAACTGCCGTAGTTCCTTCGACTCCTGGGATACATGTTCCTGCAGTTCATACAGCTAGCTCCGATGTAGGAATTGAACTTCCCGCAACTTGGCAACAATATCAACTTCCCGGTCAAGTTACCCCCTCATTTTGGCATCATGGTGCACACCCAAGTAGTACTACCATTTATAGCCATAGTTATCCTCCACTACCTCCGACTCAAGTCTTTTATCATTTCCCTTCAATTTATTTCCAAAATTTTCATGGTACGTTTAACATTTAATAGCTATCACTGTATTACCCTACATCTTAATAAAGCGAACCTTTAATCCAGTTTCAACATAAAAAGTCGAATTTCTTAAATAAGAAATTCGACTTTTTTATTGTTTTCCAAACGAAAGTAACCGTTAAAGAAAGACATTTATTAAAGACTTGAATATAATTCCCTCTTATTTAATGCTTTATGTAATCCATTACAGTTAGTCCCTTTCCGGAATAACCCATACGTACAATCATTTCTCTCTTTACGTTACATTTCACATAAACTACATTCACTCTTTTTCTTCTATCCGGCCCTTAACATAAAATTTTCTATAGCAAAATGAAAAAAGCACTTAAGATTGTAAATTCCCACAAATCTTAAGTGCTTTTTTGAAAACTTTTCTATAATTTTTTCTTATTGTCCATTATTGGCAGGAACCTCTCCTGCATTTCCACCATTATTTGGTTGTACTGTTGCAGGTGGGGTTGGAGTTCCTTGACCTCCATCATTATTCGCTGGAGGTGTCGTTCCTTGGCCTCCTCCGCTATTTGCTGGAGGTGTCGTTCCTTGGTTTCCTCCGTTATTCGCTGGAGGTGTCGTTCCTTGACCTCCTCCGTTATTCGCTGGAGGTGTCGTTCCTTGGCCTCCTCCGTTATTCGCTGGAGGTGTCGTTCCTTGGCCTCCTCCGTTATTTTGTTCATTTTGTTTCTTTTCTTCTTCTTGTTTCTTTTGCTCTTCTAGTTTCTTTTGTTCTTCTTGCTTCTTAAGTTCCTCTTGTTTCTTTTGTTCTTCTTGTTTTTTCAGTTCTTCTTGTTTCTTTAATTCTTCTTGCTTTTTCTCTTCTTCAGTTTTTTGCTGTTGATCTTGTTTTGGTTGCTCCGTTGTATCCGGTACGCTAGTATTTGGCGATGAATCACGTTTTTCACCTTTTATACGTAGCTCACTACCTTCTTGAATGACGCTACTTGGCATTTTAAAGCGTGATTTATCTGTAGCCATTTCGCTCATCATTTCTTTAAAGATCAACTGTGCAATTTTCGTATTTTTACTACTAATATACTCGTCTTTGCCATCTTTCATATACCCAGTCCATACTGCCATCGTATATTGCGGTGTATATCCAGCAAACCAACTATCACGAGTTGCACTTTCTGGAATTTTATATTGAGCTAATTGTTTTGATGAGTAGTTTGTCGTACCCGTTTTTCCAGCTACATCTAAAGATGCTACATTTGCAGATGTACCAGTACCTGATCTAACTACAGAACGAAGCATATCTGTAATCATATATGCTGTAGAATCTGTCATAACTTGTTTTGGTTTTTGTCCAAAACTTTGTGACTTACCATCTGGATAAACGACTTTCTTAACAAAATGCGGTTTCGTATATTTACCATCATTACCAAATGCCGCATAAGCGCCCGCTATTTCAGTTGGTGATACTTCATTTGTACCAATCGCTGTTGATTCAGTCGGTGCTGCATTAAATGTAATGCCTAATTTCTCAGAGAAGTCTTTTGATTTATTAATTCCGACTTCTTTCGCAGTCTTAATTGCTGGGATATTTCGTGACTTTTCTAATGCTACACGCATTGTAATTGGACCCATGTGACTTCTATCTGAATTTCGTACTTCTTGTCCCGTTGAATACTTAAATGGAGAGTCATCAATTTGATGGTACGTAGCCCATTTTAAATATTCAATTGCAGGAGCGTAGTCGAAAATCGGCTTCATCGTTGAACCAGCTGCACGATCTAATTCAATTGCCATATTGTGCCCTTTAAATACAGCTTTATTTTCTCCACGGCCACTACCTATAGCACGAACTTCTCCTGTTTTCGTATCCATAAATGTAAATGCACCTTGGAATTTATCGTTCGGATAATCAATGATATTATTATTTAAAATATTATCAGCAAGTTTCTGTGCTTTCGGATCTAACGTTGTATAAATTTCTAAACCGTCAGAACCTATATTAGCATCTGGCAATTCTTTTTCTACTTCTTTCACAACTGCATCCATAAATGCAGGATATGGCATTGTTTGTAGTTGAGTTGCAGGCTTGAGTCCCTTTTCTACGTCAACTTTTGATGCTTCTTCCATTTCCTGTTTTGTTATATATCCATGTCGATTCATTAAGTTTAGAACAACATTTCTTCTTTCTGTTGCTTTTTGAACATTTTCTTTTTTCGTTGGATCATAGTTATTCGGTGCTTTCGGTAAACCTGCAAGCATCGCAACTTCTGGTAATGTTAAGTCCTTCAATTCTTTACCATAGTAGTTTTGTGCTGCTGTTGCGATCCCATATGAACGGTTTCCTAAGTTAATTTTATTTAAGTACATCTCTAATATCTCATGTTTTGAATACTGTTGTTCTAGCTTATAAGCTAAATATATTTCTTGTGCCTTACGCTTTGGTGTTTTGTCCATTGATAAGAAGTAGTTTTTAATAACTTGCTGTGTTATCGTACTTCCACCTTGAGAACCATAATCTCCTTTAAGACTTACTAGAACAGCACGGGCAGTACCTTTAAAATCTACTCCGCTATGCTCATAAAAACGTGAATCTTCTGTCGCTAAAAATGCATTTTCTACTAATTTAGGTATTTGCTCATACGTAACATTCGTCCTTTTTTCTTTTCCATATTCATATACCAAATCCCCGTTTTTATCATAAATTTTTGAGGATAACGGATTAACAAGTTTTGCTTTCTCAAGTTTTGGTGCATCCTTAATCATTACAAAAAAGGTAGCAACCCCCGCCACTAAACCAACAATACCAAGTAATAAACAAGTAATTAAAAACTTGCGAAAGAATGATGTTTTACCTTTTGGTTTTTGTGTTTTAGACGCTGGCTGTTTTTTCTTTTTAACTTGTCGTCGTTCCTCTCGAGAACGATAATTTTCTGACATGTTACTTTCTCCTGCCTTTCAATTCTCCCGTTGATTTACTTAAAAATATTGAGGTCACTTTCTAAAATGAATTTGATTAAGAAAGTATATTGACCTGGAGCATTCAATATTTTCCCAATTCACAGATTATAATTTTTAGAATACTTCTTATACAAACTATTTTCACTTCTATTTTTCCTAATAACGCTGCCCCTTTAAGCATAGAATGTAAAAAGTGAATTTTTAATACCTCGTATAAATAATATACCTTTTTTTCAAATGGTCAATATTTTCTTATTTATAAATCAAAGGTGAAATAAAAATAGCACAACGATATGTACTTCGTGTGAACTTCCTTATAATTACGTATAACAAACATTTAATATATTGCATATAAGTATAATACCTCTTAAATTATAAGGATTTCAACTTCATAACCTCAACATCTACAAGAAATTATTAAAAATGAAAAGTGAGGAGTTGCGTAATGATGAAGCTATCTCCCGTGATTTCAAAAAATATAGTTGCTGTTGGCTACAATCCTTTTTCTATGATTTTGCGAATCCAATTAAAGAATGGTATGTACGATTTCTTTAATGTACCAGAAAGTATCTATACTGGCCTATTACATGCACAATCTAAAAGTTATTATCATAAAACTTACATTAAAAATTCTTTCCGCCACACAAAAATTTAAACTTAACACCCACTAAAAAAAGGAGGTTAATCCTCCTTTCTTTTAAAAATATTTCACGGATAAATTACCTTCGATTCCTCTTATTAATTTCATCATATGCTTGAATTTGTTTTTTCAAACGCCGATCAGCTTTTTTATCATGCACTACAAGAATTGCATGTATAACTCCTGGAACCCAAAATATTAGTGTTAATATGAAATTTATTATTGCCTGAATTGGTTTTCCACAAAATAATACAGCAACAGGCGGAAGAAAAATTGCTAATAAATACATCATCCCTTGAAAACTCCTTATTTTGTATTTTATATATCACTTTTCAAAATATACGCAAAGAAACCTACTACTATTTTAATCTTAACTTGCCTCTAAAATCAATGTCTCTCCTTCTACTTATATAAGTATTTCAGACTTTTCATTGTTTGCTAGCCTATTTTCTTCCTCTATTGCAGTTACTCCAATTGCAGAAATTAACGTTCCAACCGCTTGTATCCAAATACCAATGAGTGCAATTATTCTCTCATCCTTCTTATCAAAAATTCTATCTTCATTTTCTCTCTCATCTTTCAATAAATTTGAAACGCCTTGATACGCTTGTAATCCAGCTCCTAAACTTTGCATGGAGTTACCTAGTATAATAATTTTCTGTAGTACATTTATATCCATCAAAGCTGCTTCTACTCCTAAAAAAGCACCGATTGATTGTAAACTGTTCCCTATAATAATAAGAAAATCATTTTCTTTCAATTGTTCATTTATATTAAAATATGTTCCTATTACATTTGATATATTCCCTAATGCTAATAACTCAATTCCTATTTTATCAAGTAATTTACTTTGATTCTCTAAGCCTATATTTTGATTTTCTCTTTTTTCTTCCCCGTCATCATACTTGCTCGCAATGATTTGTAATATATACCCGAGGGCTTGTAATGAGCTCCCTACAATAACAAGGTCCGATTCAACTTTCTCTTCTCCAATAAATCCTCTTGTCGTCCCAATAGCAGCTGTAAGGTTCCCTCCCACTTGAAACCATGCCCCTGTCACTCTTAAACCGCGTGGATTCATTTTTATCACCTATTTAAATATTTTCTAAAGCTTTCAAAACAAACAAATCTCACCCTTAATCGTTTATTTTATTTTTCATATGTAATTTTGTGAATGATATAATGTACTACTAATATAAAAAAGCACCTTAAAGGTGCTTTTTTATATGCATGCTGGACATGTCAACGAATCTCCATTTTTATCTATTGTTATATTCAATATATATTGAATTGCTTTATGTGACCAAGTTTCAGGTGTAGGTGATTCATTTATATATTGTGGAGCACATGACTTCAGCATTGGAGTACTAATACTCCCTCCAGGATCTAAAGCAACTACAGCCATGCCATAGGGTAATTCCAGGGCCATAGATTTAGTGATACCTTCAATAGCAAATTTCGAGGCACAATATGGCGCAAGCTCAGCCTCACCTTCTCTTCCCCAACTAGAACTCATATTAATGATAATCCCTTCTTTCCTAACTACCATTGCTGGAACAAACGCTCTTATTACATTTACTACACCATTCACGTTTACATTCATTACATTTTCAAATTCTTGAGCCGTAATTTTCCAAAGTTGTGCATTTTGATTTACAATCGATGCATTATTTATTATCAGATTGGGAGCCTTATGTCTATTAAGTATATAATTTGCCCAATTGTTAACTTGCTGAGAATCTGAAATATCAATTACTTGGAAATCATGTATTTTACTGTACTGTTTTTTTAGTTCTTCAATTTTATCTTTTGAGCGTCCACAACCATATATGTTCCACCCTAATTCATGAAATCGATCAACCATCGCACGTCCTAACCCTTGTGTCACACCTGTAATAATTACAGACTTACCAATTTCTTTTCTCTTCATTTCGCTCATCCTCCTTCCCTATATATTACTCTCTTCATTTTTATTCAGCCATTTACTATAGTATCAACTCAACTCATACTTTAGTAATAGTTTTGATATTGCATACATAAACAAAAAAAGTAACCATCATGGTTACTTTTTGCTACCTATCTAAAAATTCATTGTTTATTTCATTATTGTTTTTACATTTCAACTTCTCTTTTCCACATTTCTCACACTGGTACATATAAACTACACCTAATGTACCTTTTTTAAAATCCTCATTATCCTGCATCTTAATAAAAATATATTTATGTTTACAATGCGATTCACCCAAATAATTTTTAAACCACTTTTTCAACACAACACATTCCACCTTTATGATAGAACCTTTATTTAGCTGCCTTATGACATACTTTTATTTAAATGTTCAATCTCATATTGCAATTTTTTAAATTGCTCAAAATGCATGGTAATAGATTGACTACTACCATAATCAACATTTTGTTTCACTAATATAACACCCGTATCATGAAAAAGCGCTTCAAGTTCTTTCCTAATAGAAACTTTCGCAATATGAGCTGTTTTAATTGCAGATAAAATTGCAATTTCATTAAACTTTAATTTTATTTCATTTGGACAAAATGCGTCTTCAACTAATATAACTTCATTACTATAAATTAGTGCAACAAGATTACTTGATTTGGCATCTGTTAAATCAACTTTTTTCATAATATCTTTCATTACATTTTGCCTCCTTTATTTTCATATATATTAATTATACAAATTTTTCAAAAAAATACTCAACTTTATTATATTAATTTTAACACACTTTTATTGAAATCCATGCTCCAAACGTTTTACTATCCCACAATTTTTATTGTATGAACCATCTGGACTATAACTCCATATAGTAATGTTAACAACTTATTATAAAGCAGGTGAAAATTATGCCATCAGTTGTAGGAAATTTAGTTGTACAAAATAGTAATGGTTCATTTAACTTAGGTGATTTCTACAACGTTTCTCCGAAAGAAAATACGAAAGCTTATAATGGCTCCGGCGCATCAAACGTTGGTTTTGTTGTTAATACTTTTAGCGGTGTTAGCGCGACCAATACATTTGATTCTGACCTTGCAGATCAAAACCAAGTGGGTACAGCCTAATCTTATGTTTAACCTTCTGTATAGAAAATTTTAATTTGTCTATACTATAATCAGGCTGTTTGACAGCTCTTGTTGATTTTGGAGTACCCTATCTTTTTCTCCCTTTCCCTGGGGCTCAGCAGCTAGCACGAAGCTAGCTGCTTTTTCTTGTATTATTTATTTCATAAATCAGAAATAAAAGAAGCTGCCATTTAATATTCAGCTTCTTTTACGTTATTTCAATAATATCCATAGCGTTAAATACGTAAGTTTTATAAAAGGCGTCTGTACAAATTACAATTTGTTTTACCGGATTAATATGTACAACTGTCATGTAGCTTGTTAATATGTAGCCATCTTCAAAATATGTTACCAATATTTCTTTCTCAGACAGTAATGAATTTAATAATTTATCAGAAATTCTCTCTTTTGCTTCATTTGTTAAAAGCGGTTTTTGTACTTTTAATTTCTCTCCAATAATCTTTCTCATATTTAAAAGTTGTTCGGATATTACTGTAAACGGAACCCACTCTCTTTCTTCTTTTTGTATCTTTACATCGTTCATTTTTTATCTCCTTGATCATTTATACATTTATTTAGTCATACTATCCCTTAGTTATTTTTAATACTCACTAAACTCGGATTTACTTCTAAATTATAATTAGGTTATCCCTCTGAGGAACATTAGTTCTTATTATACACGAACTTACGTTCTTTTGAGAAGAGCCATACTTATTATTTTTTAACAAAAAACACAATTTTATTTACCTCTATACTTTCTTTTTCCTTTATCAAATAAACTTCTCATTTCTTATGTAAAATGAAATACATATAACAACTAAAAAGCGACTTCACACAAAGTGAAATCGCCTTTTTCTAAAAAATATTTCAAATTTTATTTTTCTATCCTAACTAATGTTCTTTCTGGAATACATAATTCATCTATATTAAAATGATTTATTTTTAATTTCAATTCCCCTACTCGTTCCTTACCTTCATAACCAACCCAACAACTAAATAATTCGAAATAGTCTCCATCTTCCAAATGGCCTTCCATAATCTTGCATAAAGTTAAAAGTTTTTCTTTCGCTTCTTTTTTTTCCTTTACGTTTTGCCACTCGACAAGTTCAATTCCCCAACTAGTTGAAACCTCATATGTGAAATTTGTTTGGAATTGATACTCTTGTACAATTTCAAGCATACTTTCATCTGAAAAACACGGTCCAAAAACAATTACATCATTAGAATCTGGAACCGTTAACGGAATTTCTACATTACAGCCTATGTAACTAGCTAAACTCATTTTATACTCCTCCAATATTCGTATAAAAAATACTTCATAGTATATTTATTCATATATAAAATCCCTACCCAAACAAAAAAGTTTTAAATTTTTTCGTTTATTAACCATCTATAACTGAAAACATATACTATGATGAACGAACTCACAAAGCATAAGAAAAGAGAACATTTACAACACTCTCTTTTCTTACATACTCTATGAAACTTTGCAAAACTGAATCAGTGATTTTTATTATTATATTTTATTACATATACATAGGTTGTACTATTATATGTAACTCTCTCTCTGTATCCGATTTTTTCGGATGACGAAAATAATTAAGTTCGTACTTTAACACTTTATACTCAACCATCCCTATTTTAATCCCTTTCGTTTCTTTTAATATTGCTAATAAATCACTTATATTTTCATCATATGACTCAAAAATTTTCGCACCGCCCTCTCCCTGAAAGATTACTTTCATATATTCTCCCCACCTAATTTATTGATGTGGTAAATGACGCGTTTAAAACGATTCATTCTTTATCCTAAAATGTTCATACTAAAAAGAACATCCTTTCCAATCGAATGCTCAGTTTTTTACTAATTATCCATGTTAAATATTTATTCAAAAACATTATATGTACTATTTTTTAAATTAAGTTCGATATCCATTATTAAAGAGTAAATATATGTAATAAACTTACATAATGAAAACCGTATCATATCTACTTCCATTGAAATAATTATAATTCCTTTAATTTAAACCCATAATTTCCCATTGTAATTCTTAATATTTAAATGTAATATTGTATTGTCTTACTATCTATTTATAACTCACACACTAATTAGAAAAGGGAACTCTATATGAGTTCCCTTTTCTAATTATGATTACAGTTATTATTTCTTTTCTAGAAATTTAAATGTATCTTTAAATTCTTTATTATTCACTTTAATATTAGCATCTTTCAATAAATCATTGACTACTTGTTGTTTCCATTTACCTGTCGTATCTTGTAGTCTTTGTTGTTCTAAATCTTTACGAATTTTATCCTTTACTTCATCAAATGGCTTCAATTCTTTTTTATCCGTCACTTTAATAATATGGTAACCGTAAGTTGTTTTAACTGGATCACTTACTTGGCCTGCATCTAATTTATACGCAGCTTCCTCAAATTCTTTCACTGTTTGCCCAGGAGCAAAACCAGATATTTCCCCGCCCTGTTCCTTTGAACCAGTATCTTCTGAATACTGTTTTGCTAAGGCAGCAAAATCTTCACCATTATTTACTTTCTCCTTTATTTCTTTAGCCGTTTTTTCATCTTTCACTAAAATGTGACTTACTTTCATTTCTGGTTTATAGTTATCTTTCACATCTTTTTCTGTGACTGTTGCTTTGATTGCTTTCTCAAATGCAATTTCTGGCTTCATTTTTTCTTTTAATTCATCTTCATTTTTCAATCCAAGTTGTTCTAAAGTCGATTTAAAGTTCTCACCCATTTTATCTTTTGCTTCTTCTACTTTCTTTTTTGCTTCCTCATCTGAAACTTTATATTTATCTAGCAATGCCTTACTTAACATCATTTGATATAAAGTACTTTCTCCATATTGTTGTCGTAATTCTTTACTTAATTCTTTCTCTGTAACATTTCCTACTTTTGATGTTACTACGTTGTCTGAGGAACCACATGCAGATAATGCTAGCATCACGCATGAAATAATCGTTCCAATAAATATCTTTTTCTTTTTCAATTCAAATACCTCACTTTTATCATTATGCAAATTAACTATACACAGTCATTGTGAAAACAGTGTGTTTTCTACATGTAATTCATTTCATATGAGTAGACTATGTATCATGTATTTTCATTTTTAAATATAAAGAGTTTTCTTACTATGTATAGTAAGAAAACTCTTTATGTGCTCCAAAAAAAATATAGCTTCTATAGTTACTTAATAATTACATGTTCTTCAGGTATCCAACTATTCTGCCCGATATCTAACGCATTTCCCACTCTACCCCACACTCGAAAAGATGTCGATCCATCTATATTTCCTTTATAATTCATACATTCAGGCTCTTCATAATAATTTACTCTGTAGCCGACAGGATATTTCGAAGTTGCATAAAACCATTTCACCTTAAAATGTTTTAAATATGCCCACTGCTTATCGTTCCCTAAACAAATCATATCTTGCTCACCGCCTCCCCAATAACCTGTTAAGATTAAATATGGAATTTTCTGAGTGAGTGCACCTGTAAATTGAGGATTCATGGGGTTCTCATATAAATTTATTCCGTATCCATCAGGATATTTCGAAACTGCAATACCAATGCCATTCGGTTGCTGTTTATACACTATGTTAGATTGATTTGCTTTGTTCGAATCTATAAACCAAGAAAGTGACTTATTTCCTACTAATCGATTCAGATCACATTTCCCAATCCCAGGAACATTCCCTGAATCCGTATATTGCCAAATATCACATGGATATGCTGGCTTATTCCCTCCATAACGAGGGATCCATACGAAATCAGCTTCAATATTACGTGCTCCAAATGATAAATACATGTGATGCCCTACATATAATCCTACTTTTTCCGCACCTAAACGGCGTAATTCATCAATAAATGCCTGTGTCCCGCCTTGCATATCTGCCATCGTTTGAACTTCTACGTCCGCCACCCAAAACTTAGCTGATTGATCACCACGATTCCAAAAATCTTGTGCCTCTTTCTTTGCATCAGCAATAGATATAAAACGGCAAAAAGCATAATTACCGAATGGGATACTATACTTTTTCATTTCACTAACATAATTTTGATACATAAAATCCACCGTATTAGAGCCATCTTGAACTCTAGCAATCACTAAATCTAGCTGAGATGCTGCAATATCCCAATTGATAGTTCCATTCCATTTTGAAATATCTACAATATAACCCATACATTCCAGCTCCTTTTTAATGTCTTATTCATAGCTTGTTTTATTGTAAGCCTTATCTCTCTAAAACTAGCTATCTATAATATAAATAAAAAGAATCGTTACTGTTTTTCAAAATATATTCTCTTTCAGAAATATTTCTATTAGCTTTAACATGTATGTCACAAAAAATATTATCATATTCGAAATATACCTTACTATTTGTTATGTAGTCTCATCCTATCAATTTAGGTATTGATCATTTTTACGGATATTAGAAAAAATCCTCTTATAGTATTAACTTAAAACTTCCAGTATCAATTCCCTTTCAGTTAATAAAAATCATTCCTCATTTTCTATATATTCTTAAATCAAAATTACTATCTTTCCATGAAATATGAGATTTAGAAAAATTTTAATTAATTGAAAATTATTCCTGTTAACCTACAATTGTCCAACCTGAACACTATTGGTGCATAAAAAAGACATTTTCTATTACTGAAAATGTCTTTTTATAGTCTAATAAAACAATTTTGGTGTTAAATCTTTATTTTGTAATTGTGTATTTTCACTGTTCATAACACAACTTGTAGAAAATAATATTGGGCTATCACAAACCTCATCATTCATTACATTACGAAATACATTGGCAGCAACACCTGTAAACGTTTGACATAAGTTAGAAATATCGTCATTAAAAAACTGAATGACTTCCGCAGTGAACACCGGAAAGACAACATTCGGTCCGCCAGGGAACTGAGGCTGTACCACAACTTGTTCAAAATAAGGATTGTTTTCTAGTGCTACTTGAAATAAATGAGCTATTTCAAATGCATCTAGTGGACAAGGAAATGGATTTACAATTTCATTCTCATTATTCGTTACAATAACTGTCACACTTACATTCCCAAATTGTACAAAAGATTTTAAAAACGTTGCTAACGCTCTCGCTTTTTCATTACTTAACGCATGCACTAAAATAATATAATTACCACCAACAGGAATAAGTGGCCCAACTGTAACAGTTGGATCAGCACCTATTGAATTTTTTAATTCATTAAAATATGTGATCCACGGTGGCGAAAGCTGAGCTTGTACATTTTCTTCCACTATTTTATACTACCTCCTTATACAATTCTTACTAACATGATATGTAACAAATTAAAAAATGTATTAGTTATATTAACTATTTTCGTGTTTATTGATTATATTAATTATACATTTTATTTCGCATTCTCAATTTCCCTTTTACATCTTTAAGCACTTTTACTACTATGAAATTCTTTATTATAAGCAAATCCACTGAAATTTCATATTATACTAATACGACTCTATATCCATTAAATTATAATACTCAATATTAGGAGCTGATTTCATGGAAAAAAAGCCTATCGTGTTCAAAATCCCACCAAATTCAAAGCTAAAAGTTACATTTTTCGGTCCTTGTAACGAAGTAATTACAAATGTGTCTATTATTAATCAACTATGCACCCCAAAATGTCAAACTATCACGCAATATCCAGACTTTAAGAAATATGTAACTGAAGTACGATCGTTATCCCGTTGTTAGTCCGCATAATGCACGATTTTCACAACTTTGTTACCTAAAATAACTGAGAAAGAAAATGACTGCATTTCTAGACTAAAATTACTCATTTTATGATATTCCATCGATAATTCATTGATTTTTTACACGTTTTTATTAAAAGGACATATATTATCGTATGGAGATTATCCACTCATAAAACCTATCTTTCTTTGGAGCGTACTTATTATGTATGCTCTTTTTTTATGTAACCGTCCCCTTCTAAATTGACCAACAATATATTAAAATTCTTTATGTACTCAAGGAGGTCAAATATGTTCAAGCTGCATCCAATACTACTCATCTTAGGATTGATTTTGTTTTTATATAGTGTAATCGCCTTTATGTTATTCTTTTCAGTGTACTAGCATTCCCTACACAAATTTATGTTCAATATGTAATTTCTATATAGTAAAGAAAAAACGTAATGATACGATCTTTTATGTATTTCGTCTTTCTTGTTCTATAAAAAAACTAGTAAACTTACTAACACTGAGTTTTCAGAAGCATGTTACTTATTTACATATTATTTTTTTCATTATCTGAATAAGGTTAAAGCCTCTACAAATTAAACTACACTTTACCTGTTTACTTATATATTTTAGAAAAACAATAATAATCCCCCACCATTTGGTAAGGGGATTAACTAAACCTACTAAAAAACATTTAATGATCTGTTTTATTTAATTGGAGAAGGAAATCTTGCCGCTTCAAAGTGAACCGTATTTAAACCATTAACATTTTGTACAATTACGCCCGCAATACTACTTTCTGCAAAAACTTCAACTGAATCTCCTGCTTCTAATTGAAGAATAGTAGTTACTGAAACATCATTATTAAAAAATACTCCTGTTCCAAAGAAATCATTATCTATCGCTATTGCTGGATTTCCATTTACACGAATTTCTACTCTAGCTCTGTAATTCACATTAAAATCATTTGGAGAAAATGTTATATTTCCTAATACACTATATACTCCTCTAGTTTTCGGAGTGAAAATGGATGTTACTGGATTATATTCATTCGCTAGATCAAATTGTTCATTTTGAAATAATACTTTAACAGGAGTATTTGCTAGAACAGGTTGATTAACTGTATTCACAGCTCTAAATGCCGATGCCCTTACAAGCTCCTCTTTCTTATCATCACAACACTTCACCTTTACATACTTCCTATCACATTTACTACTTTTTCTATA
This sequence comes from Bacillus sp. CH_48, assembly GCF_038008465.1. Taxonomy (NCBI): domain Bacteria; kingdom Bacillati; phylum Bacillota; class Bacilli; order Caryophanales; family Bacillaceae; genus Bacillus; species Bacillus sp. CH_48. Next base: position 4,726,385 of record NZ_JBBOZF010000001.1, read on the forward strand.
ACAATCATGACTTTCCTTTTTGTAATCTTTACAATACTTACAGTAATAATAAGACATAGTTAGTCCCCCTTTACACTTATTTTTATATAGTATGCTATATAGATTAGAATAGCTTGGACGACCTGTTACTATTTTTAATAGAGTAAAAAACCCTCACCATTTCGGTGAGGATTTACCTTTAAGCTTCTGTAAACTCAATGTTTAATGACTTTATTTAATCGGAGAAGGAAATCTTGCTGCTTCAAAATGTGCACCATCTTCTAAAGGACTTAAAACTCCATCTATACTACTTTGTGCATAAACCTCAACTTCATCCCCTGCATTCAATTGAACAATCGTCGAAACACTTACTACATTTCCAAAACTTATTGGACCAAAAAAGTCATTATCTATAGCTATCGCTGCGTTTCCATTCACACGAATTTCTACACGCGCTCTATAATTTAAAGTTGGATCGTTTGGAAAGAAACCAATCGTTCCAATAATAGAATATACTCCTTTAGTCTTCGGCATAAAAATAGATGTTGCTGGATTATACTCATTCGCTAAATCAAATTGTTCATTTTGAAATAACACTTTCACAAAAGTATTAGCAGGAACATTTTGATTCACAGTATTTCTAGCTCTAAATGCCGATGCTCTAACAAGATTGTCCTTGTTATCATGGCACTTACTAGTGTTCTTACAACAATCATGGTGCTTCTTTTTATACTCCTTACAATACTTACAGTAGTAATAACAAGACATACTAATTCCCCTTTCAAACTTATTACTACATATTATGTAAGATTGATTTATAAGGTTTGGACTAGCTATTTTTATTGTTCATAAGGGCGCTATTAACCTGCACCCTTATTTATATACACCACATAATTCCTTACTAGTTATAAGTTGTATACAGTTCCATATGGAATAGTAAGAAAAGAACTTCCATACGGTGTAACATGATGTACTGGGTAAAAATACTCTACGGATGAGTAATATGGTTGCACTCCTTGCTGCTGCATTTGCATTTGTTGTTGCATTTGTAATGCTTGTTGAATAGCTTGGACTGTACTTTGTGCTCCACTATACGTTATAGACGTACCATACGCTGGTCGCATGCCAGCTTGAGAATTAAAATATGAATAAAACATGATTTTCAACTCACTTCCGTATAAGTTATTACAAAATATGTTATGATTCTATATTTCAGTGAGTGCAAAAGCTAATTCACTAGCTCTTATTAAGGTTAAACATTTTCAATATAAATATCATTCTCTAAATAAAAGCACACTCAACGGATGCTTTTGGTTTCTCGCTAAATTTTCCTACTGCCATAATTCATTAGCAATAATTTAGTTGTCCACGAATTTCACCATTAGGATGTTGTACTGTATGAACATTAATATATATGTTTCCAGATATAATCTCATTTATAAGAGTGCCTAATGTTTGACCCACTAGCGTTCCGACCAAATCTTCTTGAGTAATCATTCCCGTAAAAGTTGCACACTCTATTGAAATTGGATTTGTTATCGGTCCAAATAAAAAAGCTACAACAGGACCGTTCTTTCCTTTTAATCCAAGATGCAGATGTGCAGCTACTACATCCTCTATATCGAATAAATCCAACTTAAATTTTAGGCTAAGCTCGTCCCGGCTTAATTTAAAGAAACCTTCTCCTCGAGCATCTGTTTCTACTGGTGGAACTTCATTTCTACCACGCAACTTTGCAAAGAACATATCTATCACTCCTATAATTTTTATACTTCTAATATATTCTGACCCTTCTTATAAAGTGACAAAAAAGCAGCTGTTAGGTCAATTTTAATTTATTAAATATAATAGTTTAATTTATTAATTATATTGAATTCATACATTTAACTATTACACTTTTTAAGTTTAATCCATATACTATATTAGATTACTAGAAAGGAGGCGTAAGCATGGAAAGTTGTGTTTTGTTCGTTAATGGACAACCTCTTTTAGTGATTTCAGTTGCTGGAATCGAAATTGCTAGATTAGAACTTTCTCTTCAAGTAGCATTGACTCTAATAGCATTAGGAATTCCAATTTGCGCATAATAGTTAGATAATTATAAAAAAGAGGGTTTAAACTCTCTTTTTTATTTATTCCTTAACAATAAAAAAAGACACCACTTGGATAATGGCATCTATCGAAATATTCGTCATAAGTTTCATTACTACTAAACTAACAATCCTACTAATTCACGTGTAATTCCTGAGAACGAATAGCCATATGCAAAACCTACAATACGAACTCCTGTATTCCATTTTCAATAAGTATATGTTATTTTTCTAAAAAGCAGTTTCTATTACCAGTTTTCATGAAAACTTTTCGCTTTTGCTAACCGCTCTTTTTTATTAAACTAATAATACTCCTTGAACCCTTTTTACTTACTGCATCATATAATTTTAAACTTAGCATTCAATAAAAAAATTTCCTACTATCAAATATGCGCAATATGTGAGGCTCTTTTACAACTAGTCTATTTATCGCTCCCTTCTAACTCCTCACTTTCTTCACGTATTTGTCCAATTAATGAAAATATAGAACCTACGGCTTGAATCCAACTTCCTATGGTATCTATTGACTGGCCTTCTTTCTTTTTATCCAGTTGACTATTTGCTTGATTGTCTAAAATTTCCCCTGTATCATTTACTAGATTTTCTTTACTATCCTGCCGATCTCCTCTAATACTTTTTAGCTCATATATTCCTCCAATCGCTTGCAAGGAATTTCCTATAGCTTGCAATAAGTTTCCTACAACATTAAAAGACTCATCCTTATCTGAAGTATCTTCAAATTCATCTGCTAATGCTGTAAGTCCTCCTAAAGCCTGCGCCCAATTTCCAGAAATAACTAATTTAACTTTTGTTTCATCTTTAAAATCAATAACTAACCCTGATATTACAGTTACATTACCAATTGATTGGATTTCATTCCCAATTTTTTCAAGAGAAATTCCCCCTTGACCATCAGCCTCTAAAGCGTTACCAACTGCTTGCAATGTGTTTCCATATATATTCAGATTCTCCCTTACATTACTGCTTATAAAATAGAACGGTGTACTTCCAATAGCGGAAGTTATTGTACCTATAGCTGCTATCAATGCACCAAATATTTCTTTTAATTGGTTCTCCATTTATAACCTATCCCAACATTAAATAATTACTTTTATCCTATTTAATCACACAGCTCTCTGTTAGAAATTCAAACTGTCCCTTAACCTGTTCCTTCTTTATTATATTGTCTTATAAAAATAAACATCCTTAAAAATAACACCTATATATTGATCGTTTCTCTACATTGTTTTGTATAATACATATTACTAACACCGCTTTTTTTATGTTCCTATCTTTAAATGTATTAAACCACTCACTAGTCATTATTCTCTTCACATAAATTGCTCATTTTATGATTCGAAAAAATAAATAAATTTCCATTAAACTTTTTAACCTTTATTATATTTCCTATTAATAACCAAGCGTTGATATATATCCAATTAGAACCTCCCAATTTTCTTGAAAATTTTTTAAAAACTCAGAAGCGATAATAATTTATCTATATCACGATCTAAGCTAATCTTCCTAGCCATACATATTCTTCGCCTTCGAATCATGTCTCTATAAAATAAAAAAACAGCTATTAAACTGCTTTAAATTCATTTTATCCCCAAAAGAAATGATATATATATTCTCCCGTTACACTTTAATTGATTCCAACAATTCTAGCAAATCTCATCAAGTCCGCTCCCTGAAGAAAATACATTGTGAGCGTAACTGGCACTTGTGACCACATAAATTGATAAAACTCCTCGACTCTCCGATTTGTCGAAACAATTAAATCATTTACAGGTCCTTGATTCCATATTGAAGTTCTAACTGAAGTAAACGGAAGATCTTTCCCATTAACCACTATTCTGGCCATACTTTGAGTTATGTCCACACCAATTCCCTCCATCGTTATAAAGATCGGACCTGTTTCTACAGTCATATTTTATAAATATTCTTGGCTGTTATAAATGATTAAGGCAAATCCCTAATAAAATTTTTTATTAATTACTTTCCATTACATTTATATAAATTCTAGCCTTATACAGTTTTTATAATAAAATATGAAATATTCATGTGTTATCTTCAGTACGTTCTTTTCTTTTTATAATGTCGTGTGAGATATACCATGACTTGAAGCCCTAGCCTCCTAATCCTAGGGCTTCTCCATTGAAATAACGATTTTAATAAAACTTTTCACCTTTTAACTGGACAAGCATATATTATTGTATGGAGGCATCCACTCATAGAAATCTATCTTTCTTGTGAAAGAGCATGCTTATATGCATGTTCTTTTTCGATATTATGAAATAAAGACTTCACATACATTAGAGAAATACATACAATACTTATGATCATCTCATTATGAATCATTTAGTATCATTTTCCATACATTCCTTGGTCATGGAACGCCTTTCTCCCAAGGCGTTCTTTAATTTCCAGATAAGGGGTTTGTTAAAGAATTGAATAAAGTGAAACTCTAATCAATGGGGGGGTGTTCATCCCCCATTGATTATTAGCCCTCACCAATCGGGCTTTTACGGGCAGCCCGACCCCCACCTAACTTCTTTGCTTCTGCTGAATTTTAAGGTGGGGTCTTACTGCTCACAAATAGCGGGCTAAAATCTTTAAATCCACTGAAACCATGTTCCTTTGTCTCTCTGATTCCATCAATTATAGAAAATAGCTAAACTAATTAACGCCTTTGTTCACTGTAGTAATTTTCTTGTATAATAAAAGTTAATTAATCTAAAAGGAACTGAATTATGCGCAGATATCAATATTTTTAAACTACCTATTCTTACAACATAACGGAGGTAAAAGTATTGATTACTGAACTACACACACAACGATTATATTTAAGGCAAATGAAAGCATCTGATTCATTAAGTATGTTTAAAATATGGTCTGATCCTGATGTTACTAAATTCATGAATATAAGTAATTTCACCGATGAAAGCCAGGCAAAAGATATGATTCAATTTCTTAACGAACTCGCTCAAAATAATAAAGCTATACGTTTTACTATTATTGAAAAAGAATCTAATCACATTATCGGTTCATGTGGCTATAATTCCTTAGATTTTGAAAACTCAAAGACTGAGATTGGTTATGATATTTCAAAAAAATTTTTGGGTAAAGGATATGCCCCTGAAGCAATATCCTCTTTATTAGATTATGCTTTTACACATTTAAAACTATATCGTGTTGAAGCAAAAGTTGAACCTGCAAATGTAAATTCCATAAAGGTATTAGAAAAATTAAACTTTACTTTTGAAGGGACTCTGAGAAAGAGCGAAAAATCAGCTGGAAAGCTTATCGATTTAAATATCTATTCGAAATTAATAAGCGATTAATTTTAGTCACTCTGCCCACACTCAATCAAAGTGTGGGCTTCTTTAATTGCTGTATAAAATTCAGAAGTTTGACACAATCCTGGAAAAAGCTTATAAAGAAAAGTGAGGTTCCGTTATTTTCACACTTAGAAGTCCAGTCATGTTATATACAATTTAAAATACAGTTTTATAAGTGTGAACGAACTACAAAACTAAAAAACAAATAATAAGTTTGCAACATGTTTGCAAATACGAATTTTGCATATAAATTCGTGTAATATTGAAAGGAGTTTTACTTATGAAAGAAATTAAAACAGAACAAGAATTCAAAGACATCATCGCAAGCGAGGAGCCTGTAGTTGTTAAGTTCTTTACTACATGGTGCCCAGATTGCGTACGTATGGACAACTTTATCGGAGATGTAATGGAAGAGTTCAATAAATTTGAATGGTATTCTATTAATAAAGATGAGTTTCCAAGTATCGCTGAAGAGTATCAAGTAATGGGTATTCCAAGTTTACTTGTATACCAAAATGGTGAGAAGCTAGGCCACTTACATAGTGCTAATGCAAAAACTGAAGAGCAAGTTACTGAGTTTTTAGAAGCATACTAAAATAAAAGCCCTCTGGAAAATATTTTTCAGAGGGCTTTCATCTGTTTTCACAATTATCTTTTGATGTTTTTCATCGTTTAATGAATTACACCCTGTCATTATAAGAATAGTACATATTAAGAAAAGTATTCGCTTCTTCATCCATCTACCCTCCTATCTCTTTAGTAAATAAACTCTAATTAGGTTCACACCCTGACTTTGTACTTTTCAACATATTTTTCCTTCACGAAACTTTGTTATCCCCTTCTTAAAAAGCTATAAAACGTCAACAATGTTTGTATAGACCCACACGACTTTCGTTTGATACTCTATTTATAGAAAGAAATTCCTTTAAAGAAAGGTGAGTGATTAAAATGGATACTCTTTCTCATAAAGAAGCTGATAAAGGTGCTATTGTCAGCATTATGGCCTACATATTTTTATCCTCTATGAAAATCATCATCAGTTATATTACCCTCTCTAGCGCATTACGTGCTGACGGTTTAAATAACTTAACGGATATCGGTGCTTCTTTAGCGATATTAATTGGTCTAAAAATATCTCGTAAACCTCGTGACCCAGATCATCCGTATGGGCATTCACGGGCCGAACAAATCGCATCACTTGTTGCGTCCTTCATTATGGCAACAGTCGGATTAGAAGTTGTTATTAGTGCCATTCAATCTTTCTTAAATCCGAAACAAGCAGCACCTAATGTACTCGCTGCATGGGTTGCTTTATTTTCTGCTGTCGTTATGTACTGCGTGTATTTGTATACGAAAAAAATTGCAGCACGAACAAAAAGTAAATCACTAGAAGCTGCTGCAAAAGATAATTTATCAGATGCACTCGTAAGTATCGGTACTGTAGTAGGTATTGTCGGTTCTCAGTTCCAAATGCCTATTTTAGACCCTATTGCCGCTTTAATTGTTGGTCTTATTATTTGTAAAACTGCATGGGAGATTTTCGTAGAATCTTCTCATATGCTAACAGATGGAATTGATCCTGATAAAATGGAGGAATACGCTGATGCTATTGAGCATATTGGCGGTGTGGAAAACATTGTAGATATTCGAGCACGTATGTACGGGAATCAAACGTACGTTGATATTACAATTGAAGTAGATGCTCGTATGGATGTTGGAGAAAGTCACTGTATTACCGACAACATCGAAGCTATGCTTCGCAAAAAGTTTGGAATTTACCATGCACACATTCATGTTGAGCCAATGAAAAAAGAACCTATTATGACATAGGTTCTTTTTTTATGAACGTTTTATGGAATATAACACATAAAACGAGCCAGCTACCGCCAGCTGCCCATCCTGCTAATATGTCAGATGGATAGTGCACGCCAAGATATATTCGGCTAACTGAAATAGATAATACAACAAAGCTTGCTATAAGAATAATTAGCAATTTTTTATGCAACGAAATACGATCTTCAGTAATTGTGACGTATGCAATAAATCCTAAAAAAGCCGTAGCATTCATCGTATGACCGCTCGGAAAACTATATCCAGTTGCAGTAACAAGCTGCGTAACATCAGGTCTTGCTCGTTCGTACCATAGTTTAAGCAGACTGTTTAAATAACGAGATCCGTAGTAATTAATTGTTAGAAGCAATGCACTAAGCAACTTTTTTCTAACGAGAAAATACATTACAAGAATAATGAGTAATGGGAAAAATATCCTTTTGGAACCGATAAAAGACACCCAAGTAAAATAGGTCGTCAAATAATCGTTTCGAAAGCTTTGAATAAAATGTGCGACTATATTGTCAAAATTCTCAATACAAGCGGTATGATACGAAAGTGATAATACGACAAAACAAATGAGTAACGTAAAACTTAGCAAGTATAAATGTCGATATCGTTTCACATACATAACCTCACTATGCAAAAAAATGGAGCGGTTGTTTTAGTTTTCCTCTCCATTTCTTTTTTATGCATAGTTTATTAAAAAATATAATTATTAATTTTTTGCTTCATCTCAGGGATATCTTCTCTTGTTACGGTAAAACGAATCACCTTCTCATCAAGATCAAGCGCCTCAGCGAATAATCCAGCTAAACCACGAGATTTTCTATCTACTTCCATAATAATTTCTAGTCGATCGTATGCACGTGGCAAGATTAATAATTCTAATTCATCTAATTTCCCATAATACTCTCCAGAAACTGGAATAAACTCAAATTCTTGTGCGAATGGAACTTGCTTACGTAATCGATGCGGTAATTCTTCACATTCTATATGACGTGCTTTAAACCCTAATTCATTTACACTATCTAAAACACTACTTAATAATGCATTGGGTAACACTTGAACGTAGTCGCGGTCACTTGGGTCTATACTACGTTTAATATCAAGACCTGTATGAATCCAAACCGTTTTCATACCAAGTGTAAGTGGTGCTTCAATTGGCATTGGAAAAGAAAATGGAATTTCAACTTTTTCATTCGGTTCTATAGAAAATGGTTCTGTTAAGCGTACTCGCTCTAAATCATACGTTGCTGTTACTTTTTTATCATCCACTTCTCGTACATACGACGTCGATAATGTTAAGTAAATGCTTTCAATTTGCTGGCTAACTGAACCCCCAGTTATATGAACCTTTCCAACTATTTCTTCCCCAACAATATACTCATCTTTTTCAAGAACAGTATCTACCTTTGCACTTCCAATACCAACGCTTGCTAAAAACTTTTGAAACATGGAGTCTCCATCCTTTCTAAAGCAGAAGCTACATCTTGTTTTAAATCTTGTACATTCTCATAGTACGGCGTTTTTATTTGTAACATTCGCATAAGCATTTCGCGATTATAATTTTCCAAAGTTAATTCTTCGTACCATGGTTTTTCCTGTTTTTCATTAGATTCATATCCTGCATATAATAAAAATAACGAGAAATGACCGAGTGCATAAAAGTCGCTACGAAAGTGGACTTCTCGCATCAAAGCTTGTTCACCTTCGTAAGTTGTAGCTCTCTCATCACCCTCACCTTTCCATTTAGCCAATCCAAAATCAATAATACTAATTTGATTTTCTTTCATTAATATGTTTGGAATGCGTAAATCTCGGTGAATAATGCCTTCACTATGAAACACCGATACAATTTCTAATATTTCATATAAAATCTCAAAAACTTCACGTTCTGTATATACATACCCATCTATGAAAATATAATCTTCAAAATTTTTACCAGGCATGTACTCCATCACAAAGAAGCTCTTTTTCTCCCATATGAAATGATCATACAGACTAGGAATTGCATGATGATTTAATGTTTGTAAAATCATTTTCTCTTGTTCAAATGATTTTCTACCAGACTCATATCTTTGTTTACTTTGTCTTAATTGTTTTAAGACTTTATATCTATTTACTTGTAAATCATTAACGACATATGTGACCCCATAACTGCCCATTCCAATTACTGATTCAATTTTATAACGTTCTGCAACAATTGTATTTTTCCGCAGTGGTCTATCAAATAATGCTAGTACACGACGCCATTTCATCAGCTACTTGAAAAGAAGCTACGGCTTTTACGTTTTCTTTTATAATGTTGATGTCCATAACCAGATGAACGTCGTTTATAATCGCTACTTGAATACGAGCGCCCTCTACGACGATAATCACTACTTGAATACGAACGATATTTTTTCTTTCCTAATAAAGAATCAATAATTTTTTTGAACATCCCTTCACCTCTTGAGTAAAATTTCATTTTAATTATACCAATAATTATTGACTATATTTGTGACAGGTTTGTAAAGAGTAAAAAAACGACGAGTTATGCCCGTCGTTACTTTCATTCATCCTCTTCATCAAAAACTTCATCAATCATGCATTTCTCTAATAAATACTCAAATGTAATATCTGCGAGATCTTCAATTTCTTCTCGTTTCGGGACGTACCCTCTTTCAATTAGTTGCTCATAAAAAAACTCCGCAATCTCTTCCGTATCAATCACGACTTCAATTTCCTTCATGAGCATCACTCCTTTATTTCTGTTTTATGAAAAAATCTCAAAATTATGTATATGAGATTAGAAAAATAGATTTTATTTTTTTATAGGTCATAAGCTTTGGACGAGATGCATACGATTGTAGTACAAGCTATTCAAAGGGGGAAATAATAATGGAAAATCAATATGAAGTAGGACAAACAAAAGAAGAGTTCATGCATGAAGATCAATGGGCAGACTCTCTTATAAAGTGGCTTTTTATTTTTTTAATAATTGTAGGCATACCTTATACTGCATATGTTGTTGTTCAATTTATTCTCTCTTTCTAGTTAACTATTTTTTCTCTGTCAATTTAACTAAATAATTATGAACAACATCCATTACAATTTTATATTCTTCATCTTTAAATGTATCGAACAATAATTGATAATCGTTATAAATATCAAGTAATCCATCAATGATTTCTTGACGATTCGTCTTAACACTCACTTTTTTCGAGTTGTTAATTGACTTTAGCTTACCTAAATCTAATTTATTCATACCTGCTTTATCTTGTTTCAGTTTCTTCAAAATTGCATTTGCCGTTTGAGCATTGGCAAGTAACGTTAAATCTGACTCATCCGCTTCTAACCATTCACCATCCGTAATCCGTGACAATTCATAAATTGTATCTTCCCATGCGTCATTCTTATATCTCCATACTTCTGTACGAAAACCAACAATACGGAAAACATCTTTATCATATCCAGTTACTTGCACAAGATCACCAAACGTGAAATTATAATTTAATTCAATCCACTCCGTATCGCCCTTTTTCATATCTTGCTCTGTAACGTGCTGCAGCGTTTGCTCTACGTAAAATCCATCGTGATTATTGACTTCGTATACATAAACTCCATCTAAAACCTTCATATTTGTGATTTTCCCAACGGTTCCATATAGCGTAATCACGACTATGTCCCCTACGTTGTATTTAGGTTGTTTTTTTCTTGCCATCTCTATCTCTCCTTTTTTTGACGTCGTGATTTTGATATCAGTATATGCAACCTACATAAAAACGCTTATCACAGAAGCTTATATTCATAAATTTTTTCAATAAAAATTATAATCTTATAAAATTTACGTTACACTCAAAAAAAAGCTAGTAACTAGACTAGCTTCAAATCAACAAATTTCATATAAAAAAACATACAGAATACTTCACTTTAAACAAAGTAATGTATTCTGTATGTTTTCAAATAGTTTTTATCTATCTTGTATGTATAAATCCCAGGCTTCATCAAATATAGACATACTTTCTAGCATTCCGCTCAACTCTAAGTATGAACTAATTTCATCATAGTCTTCAGATTGCTTCGGAAAACTTAAATCATCATACATCGCCTCTGCTAAATCTGAAATTTCATTTCTAAATAAAGCTGCACGATGCTTCATCATATAATGGTAAAATGTCTTTTTCAAAAATATTCCCTACCTTTCTAACTTGGGTACATTATACAAGGCAAAAAAGAAAAAAACCAGCATAAAAGCTGGTTAAAAGTCGAAGTAATTTCTTTTTAATAGACGTGGTCTTCCCATTAATTCTTCATATGTTAGTTGTTTTGGTAAATCTTTCGTATAAATTAAAAATAACTGATCTTCAATTTCTTTTACTGTATGGTCTGATTGATAGTCCATCCCGCACGAGGAACAAGAAATACATGGTGTCTTTTGGATTTCAATGGCTTTCGTACCATCTGGTAATTCCCAATATACAGTATTCAAGCTTTCTTTCGCTTCTGTACTGTCACACCACATACAATTCATACTGCATCACCCTCAGTTTTTTTGTCGTTTTCTTCTAATTTAGCCATTTGTGCTTGATATTTTTTATCTTTTAATTGATCACGCTTATCACGTTTATCTTTTAAAGATGCATGAGTATCATTATCTTCGTAGTCTTTACGACGGTTCATACGCTGTAAGTCGTCTGGAACGAGGTTAAATTTCTTATCGCTCATAAGACCTGCGATACCAACATCTGAACGTTTTTCTTCGTAGTTCGGATAAATCTCTTTAAAGTATCCTTCCGCTCTTCCTGGAATATAGCTCTCTGGCTCTGGATACGTCGTAATAACACCTTCAAAGTTACGAAGTACAACTTTATCTGCACTTTGTGAGATTAAATAGTTTGGTTGAAGTGCAATTTTACCGCCTCCACCTGGCGCATCAACAACGAATGTCGGAACTGCATAACCAGATGTGTGTCCACGTAAACCTTCAATAATTTCAAGACCTTTAGATACTGGTGCACGGAAGTGACCGATACCTTCAGATAAGTCACATTGATAAATGTAGTATGGACGTACACGGATTTTTACTAAGTCATGCATAAGTTTTTTCATAATTGGAACGCTGTCGTTAATACCAGCTAAAATTACTGCTTGGTTTCCGACTGGAACACCAGCATTCGCTAACATTTCACATGCCTTTTTCGATTCTTCAGTAATTTCAATAGATGTATTGAAATGTGTATTTAACCATACTGGATGGTATTTTTTAATAATGTTACATAAATTTTCTGTAATACGTTGTGGGAATACTACTGGTGCTCTCGTTCCGATACGAATAATCTCAACATGCGGAATCTCTCGTAAATTTTTCAATACATATTCTAAAATTTTATCGTTAATTAGAAGTCCATCACCACCGGAGATTAATACATCTCGTACTTGTGGTGTTTCACTAATATAAGCAATCGCATCATCTAATTGTTTCTTCGGTACACCCATTCCAATTTGTCCACTAAAACGACGGCGTGTACAGTAACGACAATACATAGAACATTGATTTGTTACTAAGAATAGTACACGGTCCGGATAACGATGTGTTAGCCCTGGAACTGGTGAATCTTCATCTTCGTGAAGCGGATCTTCTAAATCATATTTTGTTTTATATAACTCTTCCGAAATCGGTACTGATTGCATCCGAATCGGACAGCGTGGATCATCAGGATTCATTAGCCAAGCATAGTACGGTGTAATGTTTAACGGGATCGTTTTCGTTGAAATTTTAACGCCCTCTTCTTCTTCAGGTGTTAAGTTAATTACTTTTCTTAAGTCATCTAACGTTTTGATCGTATTCGTTAATTGCCAAACCCAATCATTCCATTGCTCTTCAGTAACATCTTTCCATAATTCGATATCCTTCCAGTGACGATTTGGTTTGTATACATCATGTAACATTGCTATTCCCCCTTTTTATACGCTCACCCTTTATATAAGCAATAGTTATGCCAACTTTACATTGTTGATAAGTAAATGTGCGGAGAACCCTATTATATAAGCGAAAAAATATTTTTAAGCGTTGTATGAAATCAATACTTAACATTATATTCATTACTTTATATATATGTAAACGCTCTTTTATTCGTGCAAACACACAAAAACCGCCGATTATTCGGCGGTTTTGTCGTACTTGCTCAGTTTATATTGAAGCGTTTGACGAGGGATACCTAACATTTTTGCGGCTTGTAATATATTCCCTTCCGTTTCAATCAACGCTTGATCTATTAATTCTTTTTCTGTTTGATGAAGTGCTTCTCTAAGTGGCATTATACCCTTCTTCTTCGAAAACTTCTCTTTCCGAAATGTACGTGGTAAACAATTGGCTGTTAATGTATTCCCTTCTGCAATAATAACAGCATGTTCAATCGTATGTTTTAACTCCCGGACATTTCCAGGCCACTGATAAGCTTGCAGTCTATCTTTCGCTTCCTCATCAATTTGAAGTACACCTTTTTTATAACTTTTATTATATTCTTCCAAAAAATAAGATGCTAATAATAGTACATCCTCAGTTCTTTCACGAAGTGGTGGGATATATAATGAAAATACGTTTAAGCGATAATATAAATCAGTGCGAATTTTATTCTCTCGTAAACATATTTCTGGAGGCTGGTTCATTGCGGTAATAACGCGAACATCTACTTTTCTCGTCTTATTATCACCAATTCTTCTAATGACTCCATCTTCTAACACTCGTAACATTTTTGCCTGCAAATCAAGAGGCATTGAATTCAGTTCATCTAAAAATAATGTACCACCATCAACAAGTTCAAATAGCCCAGCTCTTTCAATCGCTCCTGTATAGCTTCCTTTTGTCGTTCCAAACAATAAACTTTCTAATAACGACTCTGGTAAAGCTGCACAGTTTTGTGCAATAAATGGCTTGTTTTTTCTTTTAGAAGCTTCATGAATTGCTTGTACGAACAGTTCTTTTCCTGTTCCTGTTTCACCATATATTAAAACATTTGCGTCTGTTGGTGCTACTTTTTGTGCTAGCTCTTTCGTCTGTTTAAACCGCGTATCATTTGTCACTATCGTCTCAAATGCAGCATGCTTTTTAATCAATTTTTTTCTAGATGACCGTTTTATTTTCGACTGTAAATCAACAATTGTGTCAGTAAGTTTTTGAATTGTAGAGTAATCCTTTGCAATTTCAACAGCCCCGGCAATATTCCCATCTATAAAAATAGGTAACGTCGTATTTACTGTACAAACATCTTCACCATTTAAATTTTGATAATGCTGTACTTGATGTACGATAGGTTTTTTTGTATCTAATACTTTCATCAATGTACTCGTTTCCCTTGATAAAGACGGGAACACTTCTAACAAATGCTTCCCTAACACTTTTTCAATCTTGGATCCATCGTGTTTTGCAGCTACAGAGTTATAAAATATTGTAATTCCATTTTCATCTACAGCGTGTATAGCCTCATCAATACTGCCCAAAATCGCTTCAATGACTTCTTGTGTCGAAACTGCTAGCAATGTCATCCCCCCTTTTGCCGAAAATCCAGCAATTACATGCCGAATTTTCGGCATACCTATGTGCGATTGTAAGCATGACGATTCCGTTCTATAATTTTGATCAATTTTATATTTTAATTAGTACGGCTTGTTCGAACACCCAGCTCCACCTAACTATTTTGCTTTACAGCCGAATTTTGAGGTGGAATTTTTACTGCTTTCGAATAGCTAGATAAATCTTTCACCCATATATTCATATCTTCCAACTTATCGAAAATGTAGCAATTATTCGCCAGTCTTCCTGTATACGTATAGCCTAATTGATGAAATGCAGCATTCATTCCGAAAGAAAGCGATCGAGCAATTGTATAGGAACAGAAAATAGATTTTTCTCGGAGCTCTTCCTCTAATTTAATTAGTAAACTTTTCATAAATCCATGTTTACGATATTCAGGTAAAGTAGCACAATTTGTTAATTCTGCATTCCCTTCTTTTATATTCATTTCTGCAGATGCTGTACTAATAATTTCCCCCTCAAATTCATACACGTAGTAAATTGTATCGTCTTCTTTCATCGTCTGTAATACATAACTCGCTTCATTTAAAGGTGTCGGATACACTTCAAATACTTTTCCGAATACAGTTGCTAATTCTTCTGCATCTTCTTCAGTCGCTTTTCTCAGCAGAAATTTCTCTGGAACTACTTTTTCTTTTATTTCTTTTCCTTTTACACCGCTTAATATAGTATCTTCCTCAGTCCAATGCATACTATTTCGTCTTTCATCATTATTATATTTCACAAAAAAGTATGCATCGTGTCCTTGAAAATAATGAGGTATCGTTGCTTCCAACAAAAAACCGAAAGAGAGCCATGTTGAAACATGCTCTCCCTTTCCTTTAATAATACATTTAGTGAAAGAATGTTTCTCTGCTAGTTCGTCAATTGTCTGTATAATACTTTCAACATTTCCTGTATAGTGGTCTACTCGGATACGTTTATTAAAATAATCTAAAACGCCTTCTACTGTATAACAATTCGTCTGTTCTCTAAAAGATTCATAGTATTTCATTTTTTCACCTCACACCAATCTAGTAATGTACATGCAATAATTTTTGCGGCAGCTATCATTTTATCAACTTCTATATACTCGTTTGGATAGTGTGCTACTTTTGTCTCTCCTGGACCAAATACTATAGTTGGTACACCTGAGATTTGTGTAAATAAACCTCCATCAGTCCCCCAAGGAGATGCTTCAATAATTGGTTCGTTCCCTTCGATTTCAACAAAGTTATGATGAAGTGCGGTAATAAGTTCATGATTTTCTTCTAATTCACCAGGAACCCATCTCGCTCCAAACCATTCTACTTCTACTGGATTTTCAACAAACCAATTGTCCACATCA
The DNA here is from genome assembly GCF_038008465.1 of Bacillus sp. CH_48. NCBI lineage: Bacteria > Bacillati > Bacillota > Bacilli > Caryophanales > Bacillaceae > Bacillus > Bacillus sp. CH_48. The sequence continues at coordinate 4,742,531 of NZ_JBBOZF010000001.1, forward strand.
TTTAATTCAGCAATCCAATTCTCAAATTCTACTTTTGCCGCCTCTATAGTCTCATTCGGCGCAACACCGCATCTTCCTTCTAAAATTAATTCATCGGGAACAGAACTTGGCCAACTCCCTCCTTCAATTTTCCCAATGTTAATTGGAATTGGAATCGGAATTCCTTTAAATAACGGATCTGTGATTCGACTATTTCTTTTCTCCTCTAGCTTTCTTACATGTTCTATAACAAACATACTTTTTTCAATTGCACTAACCCCTTCATAACGCGTTCCACCGTGTGCTGCTTTCCCTTTTACACGTAGACGAAACCACATGGAACCTTGTTGTTTCGGAAAAAACTTCATATTAGTAGGTTCTGGAATAATGACACCATCTGCCTTATATCCTCGTAATATAGTTGCTAATGTCCCTGCTCCGCCACTTTCCTCTTCTATTACACTTTGAAAATAGATGTCTCCTTTTAATTCAATGCTAGATTCAATAATCGCTTCCATCGCAAGCATGAGTGCGACATTTCCGCCTTTCATATCCGTCGTTCCACGGCCATATATACGATTTCCTATTCTCTCACCACTATAAGGATGATGTTCCCACTGATTCACATCCCCTTCCGGAACTACATCAATATGCCCATTTAATATCATAGATTTCCCGTCGCCACTTCCTTTTAAAGTTGCTACAATATTTGGGCTATCTGAAAAACTTGTACGGGGTGATACAAAATAAGGATGACCTTTCATTTTAGAAAAAGAAGGCTCCCAAATATCGAGGTCTAAACCTAATTCACGTAATTTTTCAATCACAATCGCCTGCGCACCGCTTTCATCACCAGATACGCTCTTTTCTTGAATTAATCGCTTTAAAAATTTTACACTTTCTTCTTCATGACTCTCAATATAATCACAAACTTGCTTTTTTAATTGCTCCACATATTACATCTCCCTTCATTCAATTACTAGTAAGTTAGAACTAATTTGAAAATCAGCTTCTGTATGTCGTTTTACATCTTCTACTGTGTATGGGCTCATTAATTCTTGTAATATAAGTCCACTCGGAGTTACCTCCATGACCGCCATATCAGTAATAATTAAATCTACACATTTCTTTGAAGTTAATGGCAATGTACACTCTGAAACAATTTTTGCATTTCCATACTTATCAACATGATTCATCACAACAACGACCCGCTTCGCTTTTTGTGCTAAATCCATTGCTCCACCAATGCCTGGAACACGTTTTCCAGGTACAATCCAGTTTGCTAAATCACCATTTTCACTTACCTGTAATGAACCAAGAATCGTTATATCTAGCAAACCTTTTCGAATCATACCAAACGCTGTACAGCTATCGAAATAACTCGCTCCTGTTATAAGAGAAGTTGGTAAACCTGCTGCGTTACACAAATTTTCATCTTCATTCCCTTTACTTGGTGTTGGTCCCATTCCGACGATTCCATTTTCCGCATGAAACATAACATTTATATCGTCAGGCAAATGATTTGGTACAAGCGATGGTATGCCAATACCTAAATTTACAATCATGCCATTTTGTATTTCTTTCGCCGCTCGCCTAGCAATCTTATCTCTCACTTCTACGCCCATACCCATTTCCAGTTCACTCCTTCCGACGGTACAATATAATTTACGAAAACACCTGGAACGACGATTTCCTCTGGATCTAAACTTCCTAGCGGGACTATTTCTTCTGCTTCTACAATTGTTATATCCCCAGCCATTGCTACGTGAGGATTCATATTTCGTGCACTTTTGTCAAAAACAAGGTTACCAAACGGATCTGACTTTTTCGCATATACAATTGAAACTTCAGCAGTTAATGCTGTTTCAACTAAATATGTCTTACCATTCATTTCAACTGTTCGTTTTCCCTCTTCCACAATCGTATCAACACCTACATCAACTAAAACACCACCAAGACCAACACCACCAGCACGAATGCGCTCTGCTAATGTTCCCTGCGGAGAAAACTCAATTTGTAATCTTCCCTCGTTTAGTTGCCTTCCTGCATTTGGGTTGGAGCCAATGTGAGAAGTAATTAGTGATTTAACCCTTTCATTTGTAACAAGACGACCGATACCTACATCAGGAAATCCAGTGTCATTTCCAACCAAATTTAAATTTGTAACGCCTTTTTCTAAAATTGCCTGTATTAAAGATGGAGGGGATCCAATCCCTCCAAATCCCCCAAACATTAATGTCATATCATCATGGAACAAAGAAATTACTTCCTCAATTTCTTTTAATTTACCGAATGTATTTGTAATAGTTGTCATGCGATACTATGCCCTCCTTTTTGCATCATCTCTTCCACACTTTTAGAGAAAATTGAAAGTAATTCATCTAACTCGGAATATGTAGTTGTCATTGGCGGTGCTACTAGCAGTGCACTATCTTCTTTTCCTGCTTGCCCTGAAACTGCTTGGTATAAAAGCAGGCCATTTTTAGCTGCAACCGAAATAAGCTCCGACGCTTTTGTAAACGGTTGCAATTCTACTCCAATTAGCAACCCTTTTCCGCGCACATCAGCAATGATTGTCGATTGTTGTTGAACTTTCTGTAAGCCTTTTATTAAATATTCTCCCTTTTCTGCTGTTTTTTCAGGGAGATTATGTTTCTCCATATATTCAATAACAGCTAAAGCCGTTGCTGCAGACAATGGATTTGCACTTAACGTATGACCGCTCATTACTGAACGTGATCCACGTAATATTGGTTCTATAACACGATCACTTACAACTGTCGCTGCCATCGGTGTATATCCCGCTCCTAGCCCTTTACCAAGTGTCATAATATCAGGTTCTACACCCCAATGCTCCATCGCAAACCATGCTCCCGTACGACCAAGCCCAGTCATTACTTCATCCGCAATAAATAAAATATCGTAATGGTTGCAAATATCTTTAATGACTTTATAATAGTCTTTTGGCGGAACAACCGCGCCTCCAGCTGCTCCGATAATCGGCTCAGCAATAAAAGCAGCAATATGCTCTGCACCAATTCTTTCAATTGATCTTTCTAATTCAGTCGCACATGCCAGCTGACAAGTTGGATATACCTTTTGAACAGGACACCTGAAACAATATGGAGCTGGTATAGTCGGATAATCTTCCAAAATAGATACGAAACGTTGTCTACGTAGTGGGTGACCAGACATCGATAACGCACCCATCGTAATACCGTGATAACTCATCCATCTCGATAAAATTTTATGCTTACCTTGAATACCTCGCTCTTGAAAATGCTGAATTGCAATTTTCATAGCTGTTTCATTTGCTTCCGTACCACTATTTACAAAGAAACTCCAGTTCAAATCTCCTACACTTAAATCACTTAACTTCTTCGCTAATTTTTCAGCTGGTTCACTCGTAAACTGTGATCTATAAACAAAAGCAATCTCCTCAGCTTGCTTTTTAATAACGTCTGCAATCTCCTTTACGCCATGCCCAATACCTGCCGTAATTGCTCCTGACGAACCATCAAAATATTTATTACCATTTTGATCATACAAATAAACACCTTTTCCATGTGAAATCATTGGATACGGCTGACCAACAAGTGGTTTAATTAAGTAATCGCGCATAGCGCTCCCCCATTTCTCCAATTTGTATATATATATGAAGAAAATTGACGTTTCTTTCATAAAAAAGAATCCTCTGCAAAAGCAGTGAATTTATCAAAAAACTATTATAAAATATACAAATGAGTGCTTAAAAATACCTATAAAACAGAAAATTCAGAACTTGAAATGAAGACCAACCCTTTTCTATACGCCCAAGTAACCCTCCCTTTTATATGAAATGACTACATCACCAAATGTTTTTATAGCATAATGCCAGCTGCCCTCAAATGCCGACATTCTGTACACTTCGACGGAACTCCCGTTAAACTCCTTCCTATTATCCTACTTTAAATTGCATATTTTAAAACAAATTTCGACAACGCTACACCTTTCTAATCAGTTCAGATTCATATTTAATATGTAAATTTTTCATTTTTAAACTATAAAAAAAGAACCGATTAACCACATTAATCAGTTCGTCATGACGCTCTCTTATGGGTTAATACTGTCAATTGCTAAAATAAATAGAAAAATCAAGTTTACAAATTCATCCTACAGCCTATAACACAAAACCTTTTCATAACTTCATTCACAATTACTATCAGGATATCCCTATCCCGAAGTGGCACCCCTTTCCTCAGATTCAAACTACCTTTCCTTTATAATTTATGTAGGACAATTATCACTTTGTATGTGTATTTGCCTATAATTAAAAAAAACCCTAGTTTTCTAGCGATTGCTGGACATGTATTCAATATGTTATTGGAATGCACTTTCAATTTGGCATTTATTTTACTTTCGTGCAATCATATGTACTGCTTTACTCTGCAAAATACTCGTAAGCACAAGCACCTCTTTATGACAACATATTTGTTGTAAATTTTTAATTTTCCCCTTTATAAAATCATTTTTTCGCATAACCGCTTTCTTGCTTCGCATATAATTTTAATGATGACAAAGGAGGAATGTTCATGTCTCAATCTGAAATTGAAAAATATGGACAAGAAGTTACGCAATACGAACAGCTCGCACGTTACTATCAGTTTCGTAATCCTAAAAAATATATAGAATTATATATGAAATATTGCGATGCACTTTCAAAACTTGTACAGGCGCATGAAACAAGGGATTCACAAGAAGCTACTTTACCGTCACATATAAGAATTTTTCATGCCGATCCAAATATACCGGCGGTTGACATTTTAGTAAACGGACAAAAAGTTATTAAAAATATTTCATTTAAGCAATTCAGCCCTTATTTATCATTAGTACAAGGTAAATACCGTATAGATATTGTCCCTGTCGGAAATGAAACTCCAATCTTTTCAGCATTGGTACCAATAATGGGAAATCATACTTATACTCTTGCTGCAATAAATAGTGATAACCACCTACAATTACAGCCTATACTTGATAATACACATTTACCAGCTGGTCAAGCCAAAATACGCTTTGCACATTTCTCTCCAGATACCCCTGTTGTAAATGTCGATTTAAAAGATGGAGATCATTTATTTGAAAATGTAATCTTTAAACAGATAACAGATTTTTTGCAAGTTAGCCCCGGTACAGCGGATATTGAAATTTCACTCGCAGATAATAAAAACGTTTTATTGACTATACCGAAATTCAATGTTGAACCAAATGTTATTTATACAATTTCAATAGTAGGTTATTCAACTAAAGATCCTAAATTAGAAGCCGTTATACTCACAAATTAAAACAGTCTACACCATTCATTTGGTGTAGACTGTTTATTTTTGAAATGCAATTTGAAATTCTGTCCAATCGTTATCTGATCGACACATAATGGACCCATTATGTTTTTCCACAATTTGTTTACATACAAATAAGCCAATACCAGTTCCTAACTTTTTAGTAGTTACAAACGGTTCAAAAATCGTTTCTACATTTTCAGCAGGAATCATTGGTCCATTATTTTTTATCACAATTCGAATAGCTTGATCTTCTTCAAATACATCAATGATAATTTTTCGTTCTTCTTTCATTGATTCAAGAGCATCAATTGAATTCATTAATATGTTTAAAAATACTTGTCTCACTTCACTTCGATAACCAACAAGCGGAATTGGATACGGTAAATTCTTTTCAATTGAAACATTCGCATTGACCAAACTCGGATATAAGAATTGTATAATGTCTTGAAACAAGTCATTAAGCCAAAACCGTTCCGATTCATTCCACATTTCTTTTTTCGATACGAGTAAAAATTGCGAAATACGAAAATTTAATTGATCTAATTCATGCGAAATAATATCTAAATACGATAAACTCGGATGATCTGCCTTTAATAGTTTGACAAATCCCATAATGGAAGTAAGCGGATTACGAAATTCATGTACAAAACTAGCTGACATTTGCCCTAAAATCGTCAGCCTTTCTTTATGTGTTTCATTAATATATTGCTGTTTTTCCTCTAAATTCTTCGATATAATTTCCGAGTATTTTAAAACGGTATAATAAATTAATTTGTCAAAACAAGTATGTATTTTTGCCATAATTGGTTTCAATTCACGAGCGCTAACATCTAATTCACACATCGCTTCGAAAAGTTCATTTCTTCCCACGTTTGCGTTATAAACAAAATCTCCAATATTCGCATCTGCTCCAGCACGTTCAATAGCAATTTTCTCGCATAACGGTTGAAGATAATTTATATCTTTATCTTCCATAGTAAGTTCGATAATCAACTCTAGTAAATCCTCTCCATTTTGAACTACTTCTAGTTTAAATGGATCTTTTTCGGAAATTATCATTTTGTTTTTCCAGTTCTCTACGAATTGGTGCCTATTGTTTTTCAAGTGTGAACAAAATATTTCTTTAATATCCTTATCGATTGGAAAAACCTCCATTCCCTCCATTTCCATACGACGAATACCCTTTATATTTTGAATATTAACACAAAAAAGATGATTCGTTAATAGATTTTTGTCACATTTTGTTAATTTCTGTTGATAAAATTATTTTTTTCTTTCTTATTTAACTAATTGTATGCAAATACCCTTTTTCCTTCACACATTTTCATTATTTCCGTAGTCAACACGACTTTTTTTTGCATCATTTTTAATTCTTGCGTACAATAGAAAATGAAAGGTGTGAAAAATATGGTAAATAAAAATGTGGAAGATTATCTCCAAGAAGGCATTTACGGCCAAAAGCAAAACAAACCAGAAGAACGTAATATGTATTTAACTACATTACGTGAGCGTGTAGAAATCGCTTTAACGATCGGTCAAGTAATGCAAAGTAATGTATACTCTGAAGTGGCGGGTAGCATGCGCTCTTCTCAATCATTACAACTCCTCCTAAATGGTGGCATTGCTTACCCACATTTATCAAAATACATTAAATTAGCAAACGAAAAAAATGTTCCTTTTACAATTGTTCAAAATAAAGATACAAAAACACCAATCGGTTTAGTATTAACTCATGCTACTGCTGTAGATAAAGAACAAATTTATGTAGAAGATACTATTTTCAAACAAGAAATGAAGTAAAAGTTACACTTAATTAAATAGTTACTAGAAGCGTAAAAAACGAGTATGGAATCGTAAACATTTCCTACTCGTTTTTTAGCGCAAAGTTTAAGTTTTTCTACTTTATTTTTTAATACATACTAATTTCATTTCTGTCATTTCTTCTATTGCATATTTAATTCCTTCGCGCCCCGTGCCACTTTCTTTCACACCACCATAAGGCATATGATCTACTCTGAACGTTGGAATATCATTAATCATGACACCACCAACCTCTAACTCATCGATTGCACGCATTGCTTTAAATAAATTATTTGTAAATACTCCTGCCTGTAAGCCGTAACGCGAATTATTTACTTGCTCAATCGCTTCATCAAATTCTTTAAATGTATTTACTGTCATGAGTGGACCGAATACTTCTTGGCACTGCACAGATACATGATTTGGAACATTTGTTAATACAGTCGGTTCAAAAATTCTTGCATCCCGCTTCTTACCACCGTGTAAAATAGTTGCTCCTTCCTTGATTGCTTCTTGAACCCACATATCAATTCGCTCTACATCTTTTTTTGAAATTAAAGCTGATACATCCGTTTCTTCAAGCAGTGGATCACCAACAACTACTGATTCCATCGCTTTCTTTAGCTTCGAAAGAAATTCATGCATTTTCGTTTCATGTACAAAAACACGTTGTACGGAAATACAAACTTGCCCATTATTAACAAATGCTCCCCATTTTACACGTTCAATGATTTCATCTGTTAACTCTACATCTTCATCAATTATAACAGCAGCATTTGATCCTAGTTCTAACGTAACTCGTTTTAACCCAGCCTTTTGTTTTATTCCGATTCCAACTTTTGGACTTCCGGTAAAAGTAATAGAAGCAACATAATCATTTTTAACGATTGCCTCACCCACCGTGGAGCCAGGACCAGAAATGATATTTAAAGCTCCATTTGGCAATCCTGCCTCTTCAAATAACTCAACTAATGCATAAGATGATAATGGCGTTTGATCAGCTGGCTTTAACACAACTGTATTTCCGGCAGCAATTGCAGGTCCAACTTTATGCGCAACTAAATTTAATGGGAAATTAAATGGTGTAATAGCCCCTATTACACCAATCGGCTTTCGGATTGTATATGCAATACGCCCATCCGCACCAGGTGCGGCGTCTAATGGCAATGTCTCACCATATATACGCTTCGCTTCTTCAGCTGCAAATTTGTATGTTTGAACAGTACGATCCACTTCTCCCCTAGCAGCACGTATTGGTTTTGCAGCTTCTTTTGCAATAATCTCTGCAAATTCTTCTCTTCTTTCATCCATTTTTTGTGCAACCTTCTCTAAAATAATCGCACGATCATATGCGGATAATTTATTCATTTTTGTCATTGCATTTTTTGCAGCAATAACAGCCTCTTTTACATCTTCTTCCGTTCCTTGTGCAATTTCTGCTAATATTTCTTCAGAATATGGTGCGTATAATGGTTTATACGTGTTTACAGATTTCCAATCTCCATTTATATATAAATGCTTTTTCATACTTCTTCTCCTTCCAAATATATGTATACAACAATAATTCACCTAGTGAAAGGTCTGGCTTATGTCATTGTATCATAGCCCCTATCCCTCAAAAAACATTATGCTCAAAAAAACTCTGCTATTTAGCAGAGTTTACGAGCTAATTTGCTCTTGTAATGAAATTTGTTTTTCATCTTCTAAAATAACAATCGATTCTACTATCTTTGTAACTTCCAATCTTTTTATATAGTGTCCATCTAATTCTTTCACACAAAACTTATAATTTTCAATTTCAATGGAATCCTCTTCAGCAATCTCTATATTCTTCGTTAAAATCCAACCACCAATTGTATCAACACCATCATCATCAATCCCTAAACCAAATAACGTATTCACTTCACTAACAAGTACTTTTCCCTCTAGTATCGTCTTCGTTTCACTAACTTGTTGAATTTCTGGCTGCTCATCCGTATCAAACTCATCCTGAATATCTCCAACAATTTCTTCCAGAATATCTTCAACAGTAACAAGTCCAGATGTCCCACCATATTCATCTATCAATATAGCAATATGTGTTCTTTCTTTTTGCATTTTTAAAAACAAATCATGAATTGGGATAGAATCGATAACTAAAATAATTGGTCTCATATATTGCTCTACTGTCTTTTTATTAACAGCTTTATGTTGTACAAACTCAGTAAAAATATCTTTAAAATTCACAAAACCTATTACGTGGTCTTTATCGCCATCAACAACTGGATACCTTGTATATTTTTCACGAGACATTTTTTGCAAAGCTTCTTCAGCAGGCATTTCTTTACTTATAATATTCATTTCGGTTCGAGGTACCATTATTTCTTTTGCAATCCGATCATCAAATTCAAAAATTTTATTTACATATTTATATTCAGATTGATTAATTTCACCATTTTTATAACTCTCTGAAACTAACAACCGTAATTCTTCTTCTGAATGAACCTCATCATGCCCCTTCGGCGGTTTCAACCCTAGCAACTTCGTAATGATTCGAGCTGAACCATTTAATATCCAAATAAATGGGAATGCAATACGATAAAAGAAAATTAACGGCTTAGAAACAAGCAAACTTACTTGTTCAGATTTTTGAATTGCAAATGTTTTTGGGGCCAATTCCCCTATTACAACATGTAAAAAAGTAATTAAAAAAAATACTAAAATTACAGCAAAAATGTCTGCTAGTTGAGTAGAGATATTCCAATTTGCAAAAAGCGTATCAAACATTTGCTTTAACGCAGGTTTACCAAACCACCCAATTCCTAAAGCTGTAACAGTAATTCCTAGCTGACAAGCAGATAAATATTCGTCTAAGTTTGTAATGACTGTTTTGACCGATGTTGCACGATTATTTCCTTCTGCAATTAAATAGTCAATTCGTGAACTTCTCACTTTAACAATTGCAAATTCTGCTGCAACGAAAAATGCCGTTAAGGCAATTAAAACAATCACTATACTTATACTATATATGTCCAAATACTTTTCCTTACTTACATTGTAAGCAAGGAAGCCACCTCCTACTTAATTATATTCAAGTGAAGTAAGCATTCTAATACTCTAACAAAATTCTACATTAGCAACCACCTTTTTATATATTATATGCATACATAAAAAAGATATTTATCATTATGATAATCTAATTCATTTACACTAGTCAAATTATTCTAAATGTTACGATAAAACATTTTTATTTAAACGAACTATTCTTCTCAACTCAATTTCGTGAAAAAACACTTTCTTTGCCGATTCCACACTTCTTTTGTCGCACTAGAAGGGAACTTACTTCATAGCTCGAAATCATTCAACAGGATATATATAGGAGGGATTATTTTGGAATATAAAACACCATTTATCGCAAAAAAATTAGGTGTTAGCCCAAAGGCTGTTGTCCGGATCGCGCAACAATTAAATCTTACGATAGAAAAAAACAAATATGGCCACTTTATTTTCACACAAGATGATGTCGATCAAATGTTAGAACACCATCTATTTCAAATAGAGCAGTCTCAAAATCCTCAACCTACTCAAAAGGCTTCCTCAAATGAGGTTGAAGAATTAAAAACTCAAGTCAATACAATTGTTCAAAACATATCATCGAATGATTTTGAGCAATTAGCTAATCAATTAAACACTATTACAAGAAGGCTCGATCGAATGGAAGAACAAATGCAAGATAAGGCAAATGATGTCGTCACGTACCAACTTTTACAACACCGTCGTGAAATGGAGGAAATGTTAGAGCGAATTCAAAAGTTAGAAGCTGCGCTAACGAAAGAAGAACCCATTTATATTACTCCTGATTCAAAACCAACATACGAACGAGAAAAGAAACCGAAGCGCCGCAAAATGATTTTTAGTATATTTGGATTATAATTTTTAGACCCTTATTAAAATAATAAGGGTCTTTTTTAATGAAGAGTTATATCTTATAAAAATATTATTCTCTTTATTATACATATTCACTTCGTTTTATTTCGTTAACATAATATTTTTACTGTATTCTGCAATTAATGCCTGTGCATGAGCATTCCCTTGAATCACATCACGAAATTCTTTTAAAGAATACAAATGCGTAACCCCTTTTCGAGCATGAATTCTTACTGGTACACCTTGTAAAGTATCATGAAACTGAAATGGATTATCTATCGGTTCAATTGGAAAACCGAGTGTAAGTAAATACATATACATTCTTTTTGTCACTGCTGCAATGTACCATTCAGCTTTTGTTTCTAACGCATGTATAAATAAAATAGCTGTTAACCTTTTGAAATGTCCTCTCCCACGAGATGTTTTCGAAATACTTAACTTGCCTATTTCATACACATTCTTCAAATCTTTTACTAAATCATTTTTAGAAAACGGATAGAAAAACTCAGAATTTGATTGTTCAGGTACCGTATACTTAATACATTCTACTGTACCAATAGGATGTTCATCTTCTATTAATAAAAATCGTGATGGATTTAAATTACGTTCTACAAACATTAAGTTTCTTTCTTCACAAAAATCTCCCCATAGTTGCTCGAACCCAAAATGTTCTTCCTTTGTTTGAACACGCTGGAACATATTTAACCGCCTTTCCCATCGCCGCTCTGTTTTTGATAACGCTTTCACTATCTATCATATAAGAACAAATCTTCGTATGCAACTAAAAATATTTATGACTTATTATATTCTGCAAAGTGAATTAGATTCCAATTTAATCGACTTTTATCCCGCGCTCACATTCCTTTTAATAACACATTCGTATCACTTTTCAAACCTAAATTACATTATGTTTCTTTCCATACAGCATATAATTCTTCTTAATCTAAAAAAATCCTTTATGAAAAAGGATTTCTTTTACTTCTGAATGCTTTTTAACCATTTTTCAAAAATTTGTACCATCCCATGTTTTCCAGCTAATTTCTCTTCCCCTTGTTTCGTCTTATATGGATATAACTGCAAGAAAACACCGCATCCAGACTCAATTTTTTTACTATGCATATGGCTTCCTGGATATACACAAATGACTTCATAAATTGACCTTCGATAATAGACTCGCTTTCCATCCTGTTCTTCTACATACTTTATAGACCAGTACTTATACATTTGCTCAGTTGCTTTTGTATTTCCGACATGCTGAAAAATATTGTACATTGGACTGTATTTCACTTCAATAATAATAGAAGATTTATATACGTAGTTCCCATCTTCTTTTACATAACAGTCTAAGCGAATATCTGGCTTCTTCGTATCCTCACCATTGTAAAAATTACTACCTTTACTTAATGCAATAAGAGGATGTGTTTCAATTAAATCATTAAATGCGGCATGCACCTTTATATCATCTCGTTCTAAAACTACTGTCGTTCCATCTTGTAATCCATCTACATAAAAATGTTCTTGTATTTGTTCACGAATTGAGTTTCTAGCCTCAAAACCAATTTGCTCTAAAATTGAAATAACGATAAAAAAAGCGTAATATTCATACACTAAAAACGTTGGCTTATAAACAAATAATAACGATGGAGATTGATCCGTATATTGCGGGAGTACTTCTAAATGATGTAGTAATTGTTGATGTGGTATCGGTAAATCATGTAAGTTCATGTTACTTGTTTCAGTAACTTCCCTCCAAAACGAAGAGTGCATTAACATTTGAAAGTATTGTACATTTTCATGCACGATATGCGCCAATATTTTATATTCTTGTATTTTCATTGAGCTCTTTCGTAAATCGGCTTCTTTTAGTAAATGTATATTTTTATATTTTTGCTTCTCTCTATCGGTTACCGATCCATTTCGCTCAATTGTTTGTATAATCGTTTTTACGGCTTGAAACTCTTCTGATTTTTTCTTTTTTTCTCTTTCTAAGATTTCAATTGTTTGACGTAAAAAACTTTTAGCTTCAATTAAATAATGATAAAATTGCATCGCTTTATATTTAAGAAATGCATTTTCCTTACTATTTTTTTGTTCTATAAACTTACGATTATAATGTTTGGCATAAGGTTTTCTTTCTGCCACTATAGTTCCTCTTCTTGTTGGCTTTCGCTCTTTTCCTTCCCATTTATATGCATTTATAAATTTTGAACTTGATTCTATTTTCTTAAAGATTTGCTTTATCATTTTCATTTTTTGGGGTAACTTTCTAAGCAACACTAAATAAGAAGAATCCTCAATATCGCTAAGTGCAGAGAAAGTCTTTTTATAATAACCTCTATCCAAAATCAACTCATTTAAAATTGACTTCACATAGTCTTGAATCATTTCAAATTGATCATCAAAAAAGTTTTTCGGTACGATTTGAAAAGCGCCATAATACGTTGTATCTTCTATGCGCACTTCAAAATGGTATAAACCGCAGCGCCATGGATAAAAGAATTCTGTTTTCCCATGTTCATATATTAATACTCTTTGTTTTTTTTCATTTATTTCATATTGAGCCTCTTTTATATTTTTCTGTCCCTCATATACTTTATTCCATATAAAAGTAATATTCATTGGGATTTCATAATTATACTGCAATCTAATTGGTTTTAATTCTTGTACTTTATAAATACATTGAACCAATGCTGTAGTAGATGTACAAAGACGATTTAATAAAATATAATCTCCTTTCCCCTCATTTCCAATGATTAACTTTAATACAAAAGGGAGCGTTTCATTCGTATCAACGATTTTTGTTTCGTAACGCCCTTCATTTTGCATATCCATACAGCTCCAGTTCCCTACGTTTTTCTCGTATATATGCTAAAGAATGTTCAAATGTAGATACTCTGTTTGCAAGTGCAGATTGCAAAAGAGGTACTAAGGTCGCTCCCCTTTTTGCTTCTTCAGAAAGTAAAGACCCAACCATCATTTCGGTCCCTCTGATTTTCGTTAATACACGCTGCTTTATTTGTAAATCAAACCCCTCTTCTCTACTGATCATATAGGTATGGTTATTTTGGAACGGTATGTTTTGCAAATAAGTCGCAATTGCATTTGCACATCGGAAAGAAATTCCCTTAGACGCATCATGTGATGACAATACGACATGCAACTTATCTAATAGCTCTAATTCTTCTTCAGAAAACACTTCAATCATCGCTTTATTTCTCATCCAATTTATCCGAAATTCTCCCGCTGTTACTTTCAAAGGTGGGTGTAATACGACTTTCCCCTGTTCCATGCCCATCTCACAAAACGGAATTTTCTGTAACGTTATTAGGTTCGTTCGGTCTAATAATCGATCGGAGAGCTCTTTCGTTGTTTCATCAAAATTCACAGTACCTACAAATATAATATTTTCTCCAATTTCAATTGTTGATGGAATTGAATTCTCAATGTCCTGAACACCCTCATACAAGTTTAAAATACGATTTTTTGTTTCAAGTTGAAGAACAGAGAGAAATGGAGTAAACCAATGCTCAATATGAGACATGTTCATTTCATCAAAAACGATTATATACAGTTGATTTTGATTTTCTTTCGCCTTCATTAACGTCCTAACTAACTTCGTTTCACTTTCAATAAAAGTACCATTCGGATGAAGGTAACCAAGTAAATCATGTGGTTCTTGATACGATGGCGAAATTGGAATCCAAACCAATTCCTCCCCATACTGTAACCCTAATGCTTCTGCATAAGTTTGCACAAAACGTGATTTCCCAACGCCCGGTATACCACCAAGAATCGTTAACATATTTGTTTTTACACTTATATGGAAATTATAAATATCCGTTTCATCCAAATATAGCCCTTTATTATGCACCATACTTTGTACATACTGTAAAAAGGACGATTCACGCTCATCCCATTCCCATTCCTCTTTTTGCACTTTTATATCCTCTACTTCAACTATCTTACCTTCTTCATGCATTCGTTTTTTTAATTGCTCATACACATGATCACTTACAAAATATAATTGATCTTCTACCGCTATTTCTACATACTTCGTCCAGTCACTGCAGTTTATATATTTACATTCCCGTTTCTGTTCAAAATATGCGATTGAGCTAATTGATGACTTTAAGGATATGTTTCCGTACAGTCTTCCATCATGCCACAATAATTCGGGAGGCTCAAAGTCTTTCGGAAATTTTGGCATAAGAAATGATAAATAACCGTTGCTAAGTTTTCGTTCTAAAGACTCTCTTTTTTTATTATTTGTAACTTTAGGTGCCGGAATCATTTTATAGCTGCTTGCTATTTCTTTCGGTTCTTCTGTACATATTAACTCCACGTATACATTTCCTCTTTCATAATAAAGACGAAACATCACTAATTGCTTTTCTAATTTCCTCTTCTTTAATTCCGAAAAGATTTTTTCATTCTTTTTATTACTACATACCCCTTCAAATACATATGGTTCATTTGCAAATTGTTCCTGTAAAGTGAATGGTATTGGCGATAAGCATTGTACAAAGAAATTCTCTCCACTCTTCTCTTTCTCAGCTTTTGTAAATTTCCCTAAAAATCTCATATAGTACATTCGTTTTATAAAACTTGGCTGAAGAGCTTTATGTAATCTCACCTTAGTCACCTTCTTTTTTCATACTATTCTTAGTGTATGAAAGAAACGAAAAACTAGAAATAAAAAACCTGACGTTATCCGCCAGGTTCAAAATTAAAACGTATATTAATGAGAAGGAAATGCTTTTTTCTCTTGTAAAATTGCATTATGAGCAATTTTCATTTTAGCAAGTACGTAACGTAATCGATCTTCAGCATTTTCATCTTTACTTTTTTGTAATTCCGCCAAATTTTCAACAGAACTTGCTAAATTTTCAATGACTCCTCTCAATTCAGGATGATGATTAAAAAAAGATTCTTGCACTAATACTTTCCTTAACTCACTAGCTAAATCAATTATTCTAGACAACTGTTCTTTTTCTTCCATTCTCATCCCTCCTGAATATCTTATGTAGTAAATATTCTCTAAACAAAGAAAAAAGCCCTTTAAATAAAAAGGACTTTTTACATTTTTATATTTCCAGTTAATAACATATACAGGGATGTGATAGCCGCAACAATAATTGCCCACATCACATATCTCTCTGCACCTGCAAAACAACGGTTCCCTTGTTCTTTTCTTGCAAACGTGTAAACAATAATTCCAATTCCATACACAATTGAAACTAGTAGTAAATTCTTTAAACCAGCTGCATAAAGAAGCCATACAGAGTAAATCGAAGCAATTAAAGCTAACGCTCCATTTTTTAATTTAGCGTCTTTTAGCTCGTTTGTAATGACTAATTTTAATTGGAATAACGCTGATAATAAATATGGTAATAAAATTGATGTTGATGCAATGAAATACATAATTTGATATGTTGATTCTGAAAACAGAACGATGATAAATATAATTTGAGCAACACCATTTGAAATCCATAATGCCATGTGCGGTGTTTGCTTTTTATTTGTTTTCGTAAAGACTTTTGGAAATACGCCATCTTTTCCTGCTACATGAGAAATTTCAGAAACAAGTAAAAACCAGCCAATTAATGTACCGACAAGTGAAGCAACTAACCCGATATTAATCGCACCTGCCCCCCATGGACCAACAACATGCTCTAATACATGTCCCATTGACGGAGTTTCTAACACAGAAAGTTCGCCTCTTGTCATAGCTCCCATTGATAGGACAGAAATTAAAATATAAATGGACATTACTAAAATAAGCCCCATTACTGTTGCCTTACCAACGTCTCGGCTATTTTTCGCTCTTCCAGATAATACAACCGCTCCTTCAACTCCAATGAAAACCCAAAGTGTTACAAGCATTGTATTTTTCACTTGACCAAGTATAGCGGAAACTGAGATTGTTCCTTCCCCCCAAAAATCATGTGTAAATGTGTCCCAGCGAAATGCTGTTACCATTACAGCGATAAATAGTACGATTGGAACTAACTTTCCTATTGTTGCGATAACATTCATAATAGAAGCTTCACGAATTCCAAATAAAATTAGAAAGTGAAGTGTCCATAATAAAAGTGATGCCCCAACGATTGACGCAACATTATTTCCTCCTTTAAAAATTGGGAAGAAATAACCTAATGTACTAAACAGTAACATAATTGTTGCGACATTACCTAAGATTCCTGCTAGCCAATATCCCCAAGCACTATTAAACCCAATATATTCACCGAAACCAGCACGTGCATAACTATAAATTCCACCTTCAAGTTCCGGTTTTTGTCTTGCTAACGTTTGATATACGAGCGCAAGTGGAATCATTCCCATCGCTGTAATACACCAGCCAATTATTATTGCGCCACTGTTTGCTCCTACTGCTAAATCATGCGGTAAACTAAAAACACCGCCACCAACCATCGTTCCAACTACTAATGCGATTAATGGAAAGAATCCTAATTTCTTTTCTATTTGTACCACCCCATCTGTCATTCTAGGTGTTATGTTCGTTCAACTATTAAAGTCACCTTTTTCTCTAATAGACGTTTCTCTTATATTTTTTCAGGAAAACATTACTTATTCTAAAAGAAAATGAACAAAAATGGAATACTTTTTTGAAAAAATGTATAAGTATGCACAAAAAAACCGCTCATTTTGTAATGAACGGTCATTTCAAACATATAAATTTGTATATTTCTTGTAAATTTAACGAAGTAAATTCTCTTTTTGTAAAAATTGTTTTGCGACTTCTTCACTACTTTTACCATTCACATTAACTTCATAATTCATTTTTCGCATTTCTTCATCTGTAATCTTTCCAGATAATTTATTTAATACCTTTTCAAGTTCAGGATATTTCTGTAACGTTTCTTTTCTTAATAATGGTGCTCCTTGATAAGGTGGGAATAACCCTTTATCATCTTTTAGCACTTTTAGTCCGTATTGCTCCAATTCACTATCTGTTGAATATGCATCAATTACGTTAACATCTCCAGATTGAATTGCGCTATAACGCAGCTTCGGCTCCATCGTTTTAACATTCGAGAACTTATAGTTATATAATTTTTGCATTCCTTTATAACCATCTTCACGATCAGCAAATTCCAATGTAAATCCTACTTTGGCTTCCTGCGCAACATTCCCTAAATCAGAAATAGTATTTATATTCTTTTGATCTGCTATTTTTTTCGGCATGGCTAGTGCATATGTATTGTTATACTCCATTGGCATCAACATAATCATATTATATTTCTTTTCCAGTCCAACGCGAGCCTGCTCATATACTTCATCACGATTTGTACTCTTTGGTTCTTCTTTCACGAAAGTAGATAGCGCTGTTCCTGAAAATTCTGGGTACACATCTACTTCACCTGATTTCAACGCTTCAAATACAAATGCTGTTTTCCCAAGACCTGGTTTTAATTGTACGTGTAAATCGGTATCTTGTTCAATAAGCTGCTTATACATTTGAATTAAAATTTCAGGTTCTGATCCAAGTTTGCCCGCAATAACAATATCTTTCTTTTCTGTACTCCAAAGAAATGGAGTAGCAATCATTACTACAACTATACATATCGTCAATATAACACGCTTAGAAGAGCGTTTCGGTCGTTCAAGTATGCGAAGTACTATATCAAAGAATAAAGCGAGTAACGCGGCTGGTACGGCCCCTAAAATGATAAGTGCATGATCATTTCGATCTATACCTAATAATATAAGCTTACCTAGCCCACCAGCACCAATGAGAGCTGCTAATGTAGCCGTTCCAACAATTAATACCATCGCTGTACGAATACCGGCCATAATGATAGGCAATGCAAGAGGAAGTTCTACCTTCCACAACCTTCTCCAACTATTCATCCCCATAGCTCTCGCGGCTTCTATTAGTGATTCATCTAATTCCCTTATTCCTGTATATGTATTTCGTAAAATAGGTAATAGTGCATACACAACTAATGCGATAATCGCTGGAAGTTTTCCGATTCCTACTAACGGAATTAATAGTCCAAGTAATGCAAGTGATGGCACTGTCTGCATTACCGCAGAAGTTCCTATTATAAATTCAGCCATTCGTTCTTTTCTTGTTAATAAAATGCCAAGTGGCACCGCTATAATTACTGCAAAAAATAATGAAATAAGCGATATTTGTAAATGCTCACTTAATGCAGTTAGTAATTCTATTTTTCGTTCTTGGAACGTTTGTATAAAATTAGTCACTGTTTAACCTCTTTCCTTCATTTGTTCAACAATGTAATTGACAATATGACGACTTGTTAACGCTCCAATATATTGACCGTTTTCTTCAACTGGAACGACCTCCTCGTCACGCACACGAACTAGCGCTTCTTCTAAAGAAGAATGTAATGATAGTGCCTGCCCTTCTAATTGCACACTTTGATCAAGCGGCAATACATCTGCTACACTTTTCTCCTCATACCAAGTTCGTCCACGATTTCCAATGAACTCCTCTACAAATTCATTTTTCGGATTATGTATAATTCCTTCTGGTGTATCTAGTTGAACAACTTTTCCTTCTTTCATAATACAAATGCGATCTCCAAGTGATAATGCTTCTTGCATATCATGTGTTACGAACACGATTGTTTTTTGAATCTTTTTTTGCAACTGTACAATATCCTTCTGAAGCTGTTCCCTACTTAACGGATCTAACGCACTAAATGGTTCATCCATAAGAACGATTTTCGGGTTTGCGGCTAATGCTCGCACGACACCGACACGTTGTTTTTGTCCTCCTGACAATTCATCAGGCATACGATCTCGATATATATCCGGATCTAATCCAACCATATGTAACAAGTCATCGACGCGTGCTTTTATTTCCTTTTTGCTCCATTGCCTCATTTCAGGAACAACTGCAATATTTTCAGCGATTGTCATATGAGGAAACAAAGCGATTTGCTGCAACACGTATCCTATATCCCAACGTAATTCGTTTATATTATATTGTTGAATATCTTTTCCATCGATTAAAATCGATCCTTCAGTCGTTTCGATTAAACGATTAATCATCTTCATTGTCGTTGTTTTCCCGCAACCACTCGGACCGATGAGAACGAAAAATTCTCCCTTTTTAATTTCTAAATGCAATGAATCCACTGCTTTCGTGCCATCTTCATACGATTTTGACACATGATTAAATTGAATCACAAACACAACTCCTTTACTGTTGTTTCCTTTATTTTGATGGAATATGGCATTCATTTCAAATGATACGCTTTTAAATTAAAAAAGAGCTCGCATTTGAGCTCTAACGGTCGAACAATATTGTTTTCATAATAGCAGCATATTCGCGAACATACATTTTTCTCTTAGAACGAATTGGTGTTTCAGCAGCTAGCGCCTCCATCTTCATACCTAAACGCTTTGCAATTATTTTCGTTCGATATAAATGATATGTATTACTTACAACTACCGCATGTTTCACATTATATAAATCCATACTAAATTTTAAGTTTTCATACGTATTTGTAGATTGATCTTCTATTAAAATACGACTCTCATCTATACCGTGTACCATTAAATAATTTCTCATGCTATGAGCTTCCGGTATATCTTCATCTTCTCCTTGACCACCTGAAACAATTACTTTCGCTTCAGGATGGGAAAATAAATACTCCAACGCTACATCCAAACGATTTTGAAGAGATAAAGACGGTCTATCTCCAAATAACTTTGCACCCAGTATAAGAACGTACGGAGAGTGATAGCTCAACTTTTCACGAGCAACTTTGTTCATTCGAAACGTCATATAAATGATGTATAGTGGCGGTAATAATAAAATCATAAGAAAGATCCATTTGTTCATAAATAAGTATTCACTCCCTTTCTTGTTATTATATAGAAAAAGAAAGGGATGCAGAAGTGTTTTTTCAAACGATTGATTTATTAGAAACATGCGCCGCTACTTTACGTTGTGATAGTACATAATAAATAGCGATTCCTAATGAGAAGATCAATATGCAGCTTAATACGTAAAACGGCAGCATGACTCCGACTTTAGATACACCCGCTGTAAACAACATTAATAATAAAATTCGTATTCCAGTACCAATTAGGCGAAATAAGCTGTCTACACGTCCCATTACTTCGTTTGGAATTTCCTCCATCATCAATACATTTCTCGCCACTCTTGTACCCGCATTTCCAACTGCATGAAAAATTGCAAGTCCATATAAGAAAATTACGGAAGGTTCAATAATCATTACGGTAATTGAAATTACATAAATGAACATCGTCATAACGATTGAAACTTCTGTTTTTACATATTTCATTATGAGTGGAATACAGATTCCTGCAACAACCGCTCCAACACCGTACATCATCCCCTCTATTGCGTATACAAAGGCATTGACTTTAAGTATATCCGAAATATAAACTGGTATTAAATAATTTGCCATCATAACACCTATAAACGGCATATAAGTGGCCAGTAAGAACCAAAAGAGCTTAGGACGTTTTTTCATAAAGTGAATTCCTTCAAACAATTGCTTCTTAAATATTATTTTTCTTTTCACTTCTTTTTTCTTTACGTACGGTATACATAAGAAAAGAAAAAATGCTCCAGCAAAAGTTAACATGTCTACTAACAAAATCCACTTCAAAGATACAATTTCAATTAAGAAGCTCGCGGCCGCTCCAGAAATAACTTGTGTTAACTGTCCTTGTATTTCCATCGTTCCACTTAAACTTTTATAATGTTCCGCTTGAAATATCTCTTGGTTGAACGCAAATATTGTAGGATAAAATAATAAATAGTAGAATGATCCGGCTATATAAATAAGAATATAGTGAATAGAATGATAAGGTTGCCCCGCAAATCCCCATATAACCATTATTCCAATTACGGCAATTCCGATTCCTTCGTTACATAGCAATAAAGATTTTCTTGAAAAACGATCAATACTTTGCCCAATGAGTGGTGTTAATAAAAACATAATGAGGGTTGCAATGATAGAAACATAACCAAACGTTGTCTCTCCTCCACTCTCTTTAATTAACAGCCACGGAATCGTTATCATAACAATTCCGGAACCAATAGCAGATAGACTATTGGCCCCTAGAATGTAATACAAGCGAGAATCATGATAAAGTGAGGACATATCACTCCACTCCTAGTTGCTTTTTCACCTCTTTATATACGCTCATATATGCTTTTAATTCTTTAACTACATCATGAATTAATGGTTTGGCATCTTCCCCAAGTTCACCATCTTGCACATGTAATCCATCAAGCACAACTTGTTTTGGAATTGCATTTGCATAAACACCTCTAGCGACCGTTCGCATGCTGTTTAATGCATTTATTCCACCTTTACCGCCACCAGCAACCGCTAACAACGCAACTGGTTTATGAATAAATTCACTACTACTTAAGTAATCTAAAGAGTTTTTCAGCGCACCGCTCATCGCATTATGATATTCTGGTGTACATAATACAACCCCATCCGCAGCTTTCACTAACGTTTTCAATTTTTTTACTGCCTCTAAATCACGTTGTGACTCTTCTCCATTGTATAAAGGTAACTCCTCAATTGCTAAATCATATAATTCCCCTTCAAATTGATCCGCAATATATTTTGCCACCACGCGAGTTCTACCAAATTTTCTTGGTGTACCGTTAATAACGACTAGTTTCATGATTATTTCTCCCCTTTGTTTTCAAGTTCTACTTATATATTATCAGAAATTTCTATACAAAACACAATATAAAGAGTTAACTTGTTTCATAAAATAGTATGATAAACAAAAAAGAACTCATACTTTCGTATGAGTTTCGTATAATTACTTTGTTTCATCTCTCAGACTCAATGTACCTAAACTTTCATTTGCTTCAAAATGATTATATGCTTTTTCCGCTAATTTTTTCCGTTCTTCTGGTAATTCTATATATTTCATTACGTTTTCAATTATTTTTTCGTACGGAGTAAATACAATTCCCGGCCACTCTACCTCATCTTCTGGATTACTATTTTCGGAAATAATAAATTTCTTATTTGCGACTGCATAAGACACGCGAGGTGTTTCAAGAATTCCTGATAAGTAAAAATGAATATTTAATATAATTTTAGCTCTAGCAATCAATTCATTTCTAACAATTCCCCACGCATTATTTTTAAAAACTATATTTAAATTCGGGGCAATCGCTTTTAGATGATCAAAAATAGCTTGCCGCCTCGGATTAAGGGCACCTATAAACAGAATATCAATATCTTCAGTAATCTCATCTTCAAATGCATCTTTTTTTATTTCCAAAGTTGGAGCATAGTTCATTTCTACATGTTTTATTTCTTTTCCTACCCCTTTTTGTTTTAGCCATTCTATATTTTGTTTACTATAATCCCAAATCACTCTATCTTTTAATAATATTAAATAAAGGGGGTGCGCATATGGACTTCCTTCGTATAGCTGTTCTAAATTATAAATAATTGCATCTTTCGGAAGAAGATTCGGGTTATATGCGTATGTATGTGCTCCAAAAACAACTGTATTCTTTACATTTTCCAGTATTGTTTCTGATATAATTACTGTATTTCCCTCCTGCTCCAACCGCCACTTTAAAGCTCGCGCAACATCTATGAAACTACCGTATGTCTTTGGACATATAAAAAGACAATAATCATATTCTTTATTCAAATAAGCTTCCATTAATTTTAAATTATTTTTATATAAATCTACATCCGGATGTTTAAGTGCTAACTCATTTGCATGTTTTCTTGCTACTTTATATAATCCAGCATAATAAGCAGCGATGCATCTTCTTAATTCGATTCTTTCACGATGTTCATCTAATACATCCATGTTTAAAAGAAGATTTGCGATACAATACGCTTTTAAATGATCACGATCATAATAATAGTCTAGTAGTGGCATCAATTCTTCATACGTATTTCCATGCACCGATTCTCCTAGTTCAATCGCCCATCGCATTAATTCCATGATTACTCCACTACTCCTTTAACCGAAAATGTATTTAATAAAATTTCGCATTATTCTCTACTATATTTGCTATATGAAATGGAATCTCTTCTTTAATCGATTCCAAATACTTTTGCGACACGGCCCCTAAATGTTTTTTATGAGGTATATAGAAAGCACTAATAGAAATTTCATAGTCAAATAAGTAATCATACACATGATAATCTACAAATAGAAGATCATCCTTTGGAAAAGGAATTTCCTTCCCTTGCAGAGCATACATCAAAGCAATATTGTTTTGAGATCGTAATCGATACAACCTTGCAAGTTGGTATAATGGCTCAGCCCGAGTTGGTCTATATTCCCACGCTTTTTGAAAATAAAAAACAGCTAATGCTAAATATTGCTCTTCTTGCCCTTTAACATTTTCTTTTTCATCAGCATCTGTCACTTCATTTTGTTTATTTGCTGAACGATTTGCTAACTGCTCATAACAAAATCCTATTCGCAATAACGAATAGAATACCTCTTCAACCCATCCCCCTGCTTCCACTCGTTTTTTATACCATTTAATCGAATCTTCAAATTGACTTAAATGAAAATAAGTCTGGGCTAAATAAAATAAATATCTTATATGCAAATCTGGCGTTGTTTCTGGGTCATTTATTCCTTGTAACAACAACCTCTCATCTCTTTCAAATTTATCAGCTTTACTCCCCCCATCTCCGGGATCATTCACGACAAGAGTCTCTAACCGATCTACCCTCGTATTGTAATTCGCTCCAACTTTTGAACGATCTATATCCCAATACTCATGAGTAACACCGACAGATTTCCATGGTAAAGAAGCTTTTAATAGACGTGTAAGCCAATATTTAATATGAACATCATATTGCAATGTAAGATAATGATCTTCCGTTAAGCTCGTTTTATCGAAATTCGGATCAACCTCTAAAATCATATCCGCATCTAATATTAATAAATAATCCGCTTCTGGATATGTTTTTTGCGCTAATGAAACTGCTAAGCTTCTGTTATAACCAAAGTTTTTAAACGGCTCATGATGAACTGTCCCAGGTATCTCATTTTCCTTACACCAATTTCCAATAATTTCAGGCGTATTATCCGTCGATCCAGTATCACAAATAGAAACATAATCTACAATTGATTTTGTTGCATTTAAACATCTTTCCATAATTCTAGACTCATTTTTGACGATCATACAAAGACATAACTTTTTTTCTTCCTTTACAGACTTCACTTGCTCATTTCCCATTTAACCACCTCATATTTTATTAACACGCTCTTCTCATATGTAACAACATTTTTTAGCTATACTGATGACATAAGCACCCTTTTACTATTTATGAAAACTTCATTTTATTTATTCTTACTTTTATGTTGGGACATATTTCATGCTTCGCTTTATATTTGATACAATCAATATAAAAAAACATAATACGGGAATCCGTACATTTCAAAGTCTAAGAGGAGGTTATATTTTGTTGGATTACATTTGGCTAGATGACAAATCACCAATTTTAGAACAACTACCAAGAAACTTTAAATCTGCAGCTATATTGCTACATCCTTTTGTCCAAATGCCTTTAGGATGGGAAAAGTCTGTGAGAAAAAGACCATATGAGCACATCTATCCTAGCGCTGAAGAAATCATTCATAATGGGAAGTCCGTTTCTTGGAAGGAAATGATGTCTTGTAGTGGATTACATTCATACGCAGACCTAGCAATGGCCATGTTGACTTCCATTAGTGCCTTTTCAGAAGAATATAAAAGAGAGGATTTAGCTGAAAAGCTACATTCAAACTTAAAAAAGATTTTTATTATCCAACAGAAGATTATACGTCTATATTTTTATTACACAAATTACTTAAACTCCTCGGTTCTAGAGGTGCAAGAAATCTATATTTCTCTGAACCAATTCTTGATACAAACGGATTATTACAGGTAAATAATACTACTCCATTAGATATTTGGGACATTAGCAATAATGAGTTAATTATTACTGGCGAAGACAATGAGTATGCGTTTATGAGTATATACGATTCCTTTACAACCTTATTATTAGCTAAAGAAGAAAATATAGAATATATTGTTCAATCAATGAATGTTGAAGCTGTCATTTGTGACAACAAAACGATGATTGATTGGTATTTGTAAATTAGTAATTTCTTAAACTATAAAAAAGAAACTTGCGCTTATGCACAAGTTTCTTTTCAAAAACATCCTTATTTTTTTACAACTTCATGTCCACCGAACTGATTACGTAGTGCTGAAACTACTTTTCCATGGAATGTATCATCTTCCTGAGAACGATAGCGCATAAATAATGACATCGCGATTACTGGTGCCGCTGCTTGTAACTCAAGCGCAGTTTCAACAGTCCATTTCCCTTCTCCTGAAGAGTTCATTACACCTTTAATGCCATCAAGTTTAGGATCATCTGCAAATGCTTTTTCAGTTAAGTCCATTAACCAACCGCGGATTACTGATCCGTTCGCCCATACTTTTGCAACATCTTCATAATTGAAATCAAAGTCACTCTTATCTAGTACTTCAAATCCTTCAGCGATTGCTTGCATCATGCCGTACTCAATACCGTTATGAACCATTTTCAAGAAATGACCACTACCAACGCGGCCAGCATAAGAATAGCCATTTTCTACTGCTAAATCTTTAAATAAAGGTTCTAATTGGTCGTAAATTTCTTTTTCTCCACCAACCATTAAGCAAGCACCATATCTAGCGCCTTCTACACCGCCTGATGTACCGATATCTACATAATGTAACCCAAAGCTTTTCGCTTCTTCAGCACGGCGTAACGTATCTTTATAGAATGAATTTCCGCCTTCAATAACGATATCACCTTCATCTAATAATGGATATACATCTTTTAGTACTGACTCTACAACTTCTCCTGCAGGCACCATTACCCAAATTGTACGAGGTGCTTCTAATTCAGCGATCATTTCTTTTAATGTATGACGTGCAGTAACTCCTAGTTTTCCTGCCTTTTCAACAAGCTCTTTATTTACATCGTATACAACTACTTCGTGCTTGTCTTCATGTAAGTGTTCAGCTAATGGAAATCCCATTTTTCCTAATCCAATTAAACCTAGTTTCATATTAATCAATCTCCTATTCTATACAAATATATTTAATATCGAAATTAGCCCAAGCGCTACTACAGATAATATAGTCTCCATTGCAGTCCATGTTAATAATGTTTCTTTCACAGTCATTCCGAAATACTCTTTAATCATCCAAAATCCTGAATCATTCACGTGTGATAAAATTAATGACCCTGCGCCTGTTGCAAGTGCTAGTAATTCAACATTTACACCAGGTATACTTGCTGCAATCGGTGCTACAATTCCAGCTGCTGTCATCATAGAAACAGTTGCCGATCCAGTTGCGATTCGGATTAGTGCCGCAATTCCCCACCCTAATAATATCGGTGAAATATGCGATTCTTTCGCCATATCTGCAA
Source organism: Bacillus sp. CH_48 (assembly GCF_038008465.1). NCBI lineage: Bacteria > Bacillati > Bacillota > Bacilli > Caryophanales > Bacillaceae > Bacillus > Bacillus sp. CH_48. Next base: position 4,769,991 of record NZ_JBBOZF010000001.1, read on the forward strand.
TTGTCGTTCCAATTCCAGAATCTAATAGTACTTTATTAAATGCGCCGCCTGCACCAATCACTAACAATATGTTTGCAATTGGACCAAGGCAATCATTTGTAAATTGTAATACTTTATCTTTCGAGAAACCTTTTGCATATCCAAGACTAAAGAAAGAGTAAATAGTTGCAATTAATAAAGCGACAATCGGATCTCCAGTAAAGTGTAATACTTGTGCTAGTTGACTCGTTTTATTTAATGCAACTTCTGCTATTGATGCACCAAGCATAAGAAATACTGGAAGTAAAATTGTAAACAATGTATTCCCAAAGCTAGGAAGCTCTTTTTTATTATCTTTTTCAGCAAATTGCTCCGCTATATCTAACGGTACTTCCTTATGTATACGAGCTCCAATCCATTTCCCGTAAAGTGGACCTGATATGATTGCAGTTGGAAGTCCGACAATTAATGCATATAAAATTGTCTTCCCTACATCTGCTTTAAAAATACCAACTGCCGCCATTGCCGCTGGATGCGGTGGAACAAGTCCGTGTACGACTGACAGTCCTGCTACTAGCGGAATACCGATTGTAATAAGTGATACCCCAGTTTCTAACGCAATTGTAAATACTAACGGAATTAATAGGACAAATCCAACTTGGAAAAATACCGGAATCCCTACTAAAAATGCAACGAACATCATCGCCCAGTGAACTCGTTTCTTCCCAAAACGATTAATTAATGTGTTAGCGATACGTTCAGCACCACCAGATTCGGCCATCATTTTTCCAAGCATCGTTCCTAGTGCTAAAACTATTGCTAAAAATCCTAACGTATTACCAAGCCCTAGTTTAATAGAATCAATAATTCCTGGATCTTTTGGTGAAGTTCCAATTAAAGGCATTCCCATTGCTAATCCTACACCAATTGCTGTTAAAATTAATGCGACAAATGGATGCCATTTTACTACCGTAATAAGTAAAAGTAGTATGACAACTGCCGCTAGTACGATCCCAACTACCATTTCTCCCAATCCCCCTATTATTTACGTTGGAAAGCAGCTATACAATCAAATTCTTCTTTCAAGCGATTGTAAAGTCGTTCATACATATAAAACATTTCTAAATATATAGCCGTATTTTCTTTATTCGGTACATGGTGATGAACAATATCAATCCAATCCTTTACCTCTTCAAGAGAATCAATTTTTCCTACAGCATATAAAGCAACTGCCGCTGCCCCAAGCGCAGATGCTTCATGACTTTCAGGTACAAGCAATTCTTTCCCCATCATATCGGACAACATTTGTCTCCAAAATGCAGATTTCGCAAACCCTCCTGAAACTCGTATTTCAGTAAGTGGCCCTGTACAATCTCTAATTGCGAGTGCTACTGAATATACACTCATACAAACACCTTCCATCACTGCACGTATAAAATGTTCTCGCTTATGTTGAAGATTGATTCCAAAGAATGTGCCACGAGCATTTGCATTCCAGTAAGGTGCGCGTTCTCCAGATAAGAAAGGTAAGAACAATAGCCCATCCGCTCCAGCTGGTACGCTTTCTGCATATTTAATTAATAAATCATAAGGATCAATTCCGAGCTTTCTTGCTACTTCTTGCTCTGGACTACCAAATTCATCACGTAACCATCTCAGTAATATTCCGCCGTTATTCGTTGGACCACCGATTACCCAGTGCTCATCTGTTAATGCGTAACAAAACGTTCTCCCTTTCTCATCTGTATTTATATTTGATGAGATTGTTCGAACCGCACCACTCGTTCCAATGGTAATTGCAGCCGCACCCGGTGATATCGCCCCAACTCCTACATTTGCAAGAACCCCATCACTTGCTCCTATGACAATTGGTGTCTCTGCACTTATCCCCATCTTCTGTGCTAATTCTGGCTTCATACCTGATAAAATATATGTAGTTGGTACAGGGGTTGATAATTGTTCTGGTGACATATGTAACATAGTTAAAACATCTTCATCCCAGTTTAATGTTTCTAAATTAAATAACCCCGTAGCAGAAGCAATCGAATAATCAACTACGTAGCGTGAAAATAATTGGTAAATCACATACTCTTTAATGGAAATGAATTTATAAGCACTTGTATATAACTCTGGTTCCTCTTCTTTCATCCATAACAATTTAGAAAGTGGTGACATCGGATGAATTGGTGTACCTGTACGTCTATAAATTTCATGCCCATTCATTTGTTGTAATAATTTTTCTGATTGCTTCGTACTTCGATTATCTGCCCAAATGATAGAACGCGTTAATGGCGCACCATTTTCATCTACTGCAATTAATGCGTGCATAGCTGTACTAATACCGATTGAAGAAATATCTTCTGGTAATACATTACCCTTTTCGATGGCAACGCTTACACTTTTGTATACAGCGGCACATATTACATCAGGATCTTGCTCAGCCCATCCGACGTTCGGTTGAATAATTGGGTAATCGATTGCATGTGATGCAATGACTTTTCCTTTTTCTGTGAACACAACCGTTTTCGTACTTGTGGTACCGATATCAATCCCGATTACTCTCCCCCTTGTTTCCATGCGAATCTTCCCTTCATTTCTAGCAAAATACGATTTAGTAAACCGTTTACATGAATTAGTATATAAAATATTTTTTCATTTATCAAGTTATAAAAAGAAAATTTTTTTCATATAAAAAAATAAATCTACTCATTCCATTTCACTTATACACTAAATTTAGCTACTCCTTGCGGTAAAATTACGTTATATTCGTTACGCAATACACTCTTTCCTCTCATTAACAACACATACATAGTCCTCCATACGTTCTACTCATTTGCATGAAGAAAGAGTTGAAAAGCAATATTCATTTTTAGCGGTCACGTAATATCGCTATCAAGCCAAGAAAAGTAACTACCCGCAGAATGAAAATTCTGTGCATTTTGCTCTTGTTTATTGTTTTAAGTTCACTAGTCCTTTTGTCTTGATAAAAATAGAGCGCGGCCCCTACTATTACTTTTTTATCTTGTAAATATATCTTGCATACTATAAAATTCAACAGTATTTTTATTTTTCAGAAAAATAAAACAATAATATAGAATTTATTGTATAATGTTGTAAAAAGATGTCGGAGGGATTTAATGTTAAATACAATATCTCAATTCACAATTAAGCTTTCATCAATTCTTTTATCACTCTTACTATTATTAAATTTACCTTATTTATTTATCACTCAACAAGGATTTACCTTTCAACCAATTTATTTTTTTAATCAGATCGTTACCATGTTAAAACAGGTCTTCTCCCTTGAATCATTAGTGATTATAGGATCCGACCCGAAGTTTGGCCATTTCAAAAAAACACCATTATTTCCAACTGTTTTAGAACCTTACCTATATTCATTTACTATATTATTTTTAGCCTTTTTTCTTGCTCTCTTTTTATCATCTAGCACGGCATTTTTTTATTTTTTAGCAAAAGATTATATAAAAAAATGGATAAACCGAATTGTGTTCATATTAGAAGCTGTCCCTGATATGATGATGATGATTTGTTTGCAAATATTTTTCATATGGGTACTTCAGAAATTTGGGGAATCTCCTGTCACTATTATTTCTTTTAATGAAAATCGAGCTTATTTACTCCCTATTTTATCATTAGCTGTCTTACCTACATTACAAATGTTTCGGATGATGGTGTTATACATAAAAGAAGAACAAGGAAAACATTACGTAGAGGTTGCATATGGAAAAGGCCTTTCATCAAGTTATATATTATCCATTCATTTATTCAAAAATATATCTATCCACTTCTTCCACCATTTAAAAACGATTTTTGTTTTCTTACTTTCTAATTTATTCATTTTAGAATTTGTTTTTAATATGGAAGGCATTATTCAATTTTTATTTAATAAGGCGTTTGTTTCACCTCCAGCTACATTTATTATACTTGTTATGATTATTTTACCGTTTTACGCCATTTTCCAAATAATCTCATTCATGATGAATAGATGGAAAAAGCAATTGAAAGGAGTATCATTATGAAATCTATTTGGAAATCAAAACGCTTTTTAATCGGCTTTACTTATTTATTCATACTTATTTCAGCTAGTTTTATTTATAGTTGGTTCTTTAAAGATAACATCCCAAAACCTCCTCAGTTACTTTACAATGAAAATAACGAATTACTTGGAAAGGCCCCCTTTCCGCCTTCGTTAATTCCACCTTTTGGATCTGATCGTTTTGGAGAGTCTGTTTTCTTACAAATTGTAGAAGGAGCAAAATTTACTATTTTATTAGCCGTGGCAATTAGCTTCTTTCGAATTTTATGCGGAACATGTATAGGAATCCTCTTAAGTTTATTTGCTCCAAAACTCAAGAGATTTTTCCAGTCATGCTCAGAAGTTTTTTATTATATTCCAACTCTATTTATCGCATTCATACTTATCACGCCCGTTAATATTGTAATCACGTCAAATGCTGATGGGGTAGATCCAAATATTTCATTTACGTTTTATCAAGTACTCGTACTTATTTTCGTCGCTCTGCCTACACTTTCTTTATACATATCCTCAGAGGTTGATGAATTTATGAAACAAGATTACATCTTAAGTTCACAATTACTGGGGGCTAGTCGTTTTCATATTATTAAAAAACACTTACGAGTCTTATTACTTGACCGCTTATTTGTATTATTTATGGAACATATCGTCCAAACACTCATACTCGTTATCCATTTAGCGTTGCTTAACATTGTAATTGGCGGCATACAAATGCGTGAACTCTATGACGGAGTGCTCAAACCTGTTTCTCTATCTAATGATTGGGCAGGCCTTATTGGATTAAATCGTAATGAAATGAATCTTTCATGGTGGATTATTTTTTATACTCTCGCTTCATTCTTTATTACGATTCTATTTATTAAGCTTATGACCATCGGGATTCAAGATGCACTGAAAGCAAGAGATTCGCAAATTGTAGCAATTCAAAACGTTCCAGATCATAAAAAATTTGTTAAACATAAAGATTCTTTTTCGTTTGCAAATAAAGTAAACCTTTAATCGTTTCTCATTAATCAAGTATTAATTGGCATCGATATTAGTAGAAAATAAAGAAGATGATCCCTATTAAATACAGGGATCATCTTTTTATGCCGTCTAACTTTTTTTACATGTCCTTTGCTAGACTCACAATTTTTATATTTAAAGTGAATTATTTGCAATCACAATTATGTTTTTTAAAATCAATTACCATACGCCCTTGAATTCTACCTTGTTCCATTTCTTCGAATACATTTTGTACTTTATCTAGCGAACAAGTTTGAACAACCGGCACTACTTTTCCTTCTGCCCCAAACATAAACGCCTCTTCCAAATCTTTACGAGTACCAACTAGAGAACCAACTACTTCAATTCCATCCAGTACAAGTCGCGGGATGTTTAAGTCCATTGTTTCTACTGGTAGCCCTACTGCAACTACTTTACCGCAAGCACGTACTGCATCAACTGCTGAGTTAAAGGCTACTTTAGAGACTGCTGTTACTACCGCAGCATAAGCGCCACCAAGCTCCTCTTGAACAATTTTATCAGCAGGACCTTGAGAAATTGGATTGATAGTCATATCAGCACCAACTTCTTTCGCTAAGGCTAATTTGTCGTCATTAATGTCTACTGCGATTACCTTTGCACCAAATACATTTTTAGCATATTGGATAGCTAAGTTACCTAATCCACCGCAGCCATAGATTACAATAGGTTGACCAGGTTTAATATCTGATACTTTAATAGCTTTATATGTAGTTACACCAGCACATGTAATTGATGATGCTTGAGCAGGATCTAATCCTTCTGGTACTTTTACCGCATAATCAGCTGTAACGATACATTGTTCAGCCATACCACCATCTACTGAATAACCTGCGTTTTTAACTTCACGGCAAAATGTTTCTCTACCAGTTACGCAATATTCACAACGTCCACAAGATTGGAACATCCATGCAATACTTACACGGTCACCTATCTTTAGCGAATTAACATCATCAGCTATTTTCGTAACAATACCTACACCCTCATGACCAAGAATACGGCCATCAGTGTTACCAAAATCATGATTCGCAACGTGTAAATCAGTGTGGCAAACTCCACAATACTCTACATCTACTAACGCTTCACCTGAGCGTAACGGACGTAATTCTTTTTCAACCACTTCGATGTTTGCTTTGCTGTTTTTATTAACCACTACTGCTTTCATATGTGATCTCCCCTTTAGTGTTCTAGCGTTTTAATGAGTTTATCTCACAACTACTTTCCTCACTACTTTGGCTAGTTACCGTACCAAATTTAAGTATTCAATCATCATTACATGTTCATCATAACATGACACTTCATAAACAAATTGTGAAATTATGAACAATATTTGAATCATTACACAAATCGGTCTTTATTTTTAATTTTTAAAAATGAGAGTTTATCACTGACTATATGTAAGTCATACATTTCTAAAAGAAAAGAAAAGAAAATAAATTAACAAACTTCTCAACGATAAAAAAAAGCTCTTTACTCAATATTTTCTACATTTAAACACTTAGTTTCACAGTAATAGCCTTTACCGCCAACATAAACTTTTTCTATTTTATTTTTGCTATTGGTTGCTAATTTAACTAATATTTCGGAAGGCGAGTGTAAAGAATAACCTTGTTCAAATACATAGACTTCTTTTTGCAAATAGTGCTGTTCATAAAGGTAGCAAGCTAATGCACCGTTTGAAGTTCCAGTCGCTGCTTCTTCATTAATGTCGTATAGTGGAGCAAAATTTCTGCATATAATTCGATTGTCATTAAAAGTATATAGATGCATCCCAACAACATTATAATACTTGCTGATTTCTTTAATTTTTTCAAAATTAGGTTTCAGTGCATGTAATTGTGTTTCGCTTTTTATAGGAATTAAAATATCTTTTAAGCCCGTGGAGACAATTTGGATTGGGTATTTATTGTCTATATCTTTAATGTCAAAACAGTCGGTGAACTCATTTGGAGATACAACATCATAGAATATCGGTTTATTTTGTTCCATGAATATGATGTCATCTGTTATGGTAATAGTAAGAACACCGCTGTTCGTTTCAATCGTATAGCGATTCTTGAAAATTTTATTTAAATGCATCAGTATCGCGAAAGAGCCAATTGTGGCATGACCACATAAATCAACTTCTTCTTTTGGAGTAAAATACTCAAATTTATAATCAGCAATTTCAGATTCTGATATAAATGCGGTTTCCGCATAACCCAGTTGTTTCGCTATTGTCATTTTTTGAGTAGTGGTCAATGTATTTGTATTCTCAATAAATACCACTCCTGCTTTATTTCCGCCTTTATGATCCTTGCTAAATGCACTTGCAACATAAACGGATATTTTCATAAGACACCTTCCTCACTTATAGTAAATTATATATAGAAAGCACTACATATAAATGTAATTGGATAAATTATCCATAAAATACGAGACAAACTATTTTTAGCATTTGAACTCTCCAAAAATAGTTTGTCTACAGTCTGAAAGCTCTTCATTTGAAGAGCTTTTTTATATTCGCTTCATCGAAATCGTTTCACGTATACTTTGTAAATTTTTAAGCGTTTCCTCTTGTCGCTGCAACGACAACCCTACATACAAAGTATCTAATAAGCTTAACTGTGCTAATCGTGATGAACTTGCTTCTGTGCGGAACTCAGTCTCACGTGTTGATGTATATAACGTTATATCAGCAAGTTGACTTAATGCTGATTTCTTATAGCTCGTAATCGCAATAATTTTGGCCCCTCTTGCTTTCGCTACTTCTAATGCTTCAAGTAATCCTTTATTGCTACCAGAGTGAGAAATGCCAATAACAACTGAATTTTTCGAGAGTAAACCTGCTCCCATAATTTGAAAATGCGAATCAGTATGAGCGATACAAGAAATACCCGTTCTCATAAACTTATGATACGCATCCATCGCAATAATACCAGAGCCACCATTTCCATAAAACTCAATTCGACTTGCTTCTTGCAAGGCTCGTACAGCCTGCTCAAGTGCTGTTTCATTTAGCAAATGTAAAGTATCTTGCAGTCCTGTAATATGCGAATGAAAAACTTTTTTAGCAACAGTTACCATACTATCTTCTGCTGATACCTCTTCATGAATATTTTGCATTGGTGTATGTACAATTTCACGGGCTAATGTAATCTTTAAATCTTGAAAACCTTGCAAACCAAGGTGTTTACATAAGCGGAATATCGTAGCTTCGGAACTATTCGTAACTTCAGCTAATTCTGTAATAGATTTATGTACAACATCTTGTGGATGTTTCAAAATATGTTCGGCAATACTTCGCAATTTCGGTGATAAACCATTTAACGAAGCCTGAATCTTTCCAATCCCACTTCTTGTACCAGGCATAGCATATCTTCCCCTTCCATCGTAGCTTTATCCTGTAAAAATCGATTAGTTTAACTAATCATCAGTGGGGATGGTCCCCCCTGATTAGAGTTTCACTTTATTGTACCTAATTATTAAAAGAAGAAAAACCTATATTAGGGATTACTATAAATTTTAATTGCTCCTATGTATTCTGTCATACGATATAACAGAATTATTCATACTTATGAATAATTCTCCCCATGTTTCACTGCGTATAATGCGGCTTGCGTACGATCATCCACTTCCAATTTAGCTAAAATGTTTGAAACGTGTGTTTTCACAGTTTGTTCTGTAATATGAAGTTCTGCTGCAATCTCCTTGTTGCTTCTTCCTTTCGCAATTTCACGAAGTACCTCTTGCTCTCTTTTCGTTAACATTGAAAAAGGATTTTCTATTTCCTTCTTTACTGCGGAACGCCCCATTAATGCAGGTGTTACTTTCGGGTGAAAATTCGCATTTCCTTGTTGTACTGCAATAATAGAAGCGACAAGTTGCTCAGGTTGTACTTCTTTTAATTGATAACCATCTGCTCCAGCTTCAAGTGCTGGTATAACATAATCTTGCTCTGAAAAACTACTTAATATAAGTACCTTTATCGTCTCATCGTATTGCTTTAGACGTTTTGTCGCCTCAATTCCATCCATTTTCGGCATTGATACATCCATTAGTACGACATCTGGTTTTTCTTTTTGCACGAAATGTAATGCCTCTTCGCCATTTTCCGCTTCCCCAATAATTTCAAATTCTCCTCTCGTTTTCAAAAAGAATACAAGTCCTCTTCGAACGATATGATGATCCTCAACTAATAGCAATTTAATCTTCAATCTTATTCTCCCCTTCAAATCGGCAATTGAATTTCTATTTTTGTACCCTTTCTCAGCTCTGTTATAATTTGAAACGATCCCTTCATTAATTGAATACGTTCCTTCATACTTTTCAGGCCAAGTGCTGACTCCCTTACTTGATCTTGTATAAATCCTATTCCATTATCTTCTATGTAAAAAAATAACTGGTTATTTTCTATTTTTAAAAGAACATGTACCTTTTCACACGAAGCATGCTTTTTACAATTATGTAGCGCCTCTTGGCTAATACGCCATAAAACTTCTTCTATTTCATCCCCAATTGAAACCATCCCATCAATTCGAACTTCCACTTGAACTCCTAACAACTTCCCGTAATTTTGAATTGCTTCTGCTAATCCTTTCTCTAATCCTTCAGGTCTTAATTGCCAAATTAATAACGTCATCTCTTGTAATGCTTCTTGTGATAATTCTCCAATATAACTTAACATCTCTTGCAATTCTCTATCTTGCGTCATATTCAAAGTACCTTTTGCTGTTAGCATAATAGAAAATAACAATTGTTTTACTGAATCATGTAAATCACGTGCAAGTCGATTTCTTTCCGCTACCACTACATATTTACGTTCTTTCTCAACTAATTGAATACGTTGTATTGTCGTTCCAATTTGAAATGCAATTGATTCTAATAACGCTAACTCTTCCTCAGAAAAATGTGTCTTATGAGGCGCGGCTACATTTAATAGGCCAAATTTCTCTGATCCAGACCTAAGCGGAATTGTCGCATGATGTGTAACATCTTCTGTCTCTCCCCAATTACATTCAATTGCATCTTCTATTCGCTTACATTCAATAATATTAGTCGCTTTTTCTAATCTCCCATTCACAAAACGTTCTACACACCAACAGTTTCCTTCACACATCGGCTTCTTCTCTTGCCACGTAAGAGCCTCTGGTAAATTTTCGTCTACAAGCATGCTATGCTTTCCACTTTCATCAATAAAGAATATCCACCCTGTTTGTAAATTCATTACTTGTAACAATGTATGCAACACTTTTTCTAACATATCCTGTAAGTTTGTTGCTTCATTTAATAATTCAGCAATTTCTTTTAATGCTTCTAAACGATGCATCTCTTTTTCTTCAAAGTTCATTCTCATCACCAACTACAATTATAACATTAAGAAATTTCTAAATTCTATAAATAAAAAAAGAACCGAATTCCTTCAGCCCTTTCTTTATATCAATCATTTTATTATTGTTATTCTATCCAATGTTGGAATCAGAATTTTTGTTAACAAGCGATTCTACTTTAGCTGTCCGATAAAGATTGTCCACCATGAATATGCTGTAAACTTTCAGTAGTAACAACCATATTCGCTGCCGGCATTTGCACTTGATTCTTATGGAATATAGACATTAATTCAAATCTTACTTGTCTAGAAGTTTCAAAATAATCTTCTGGCTTTATTAAACCTGTAATACAAAATTCATAGCCAACATATTTCAGGTTAGGATTTAAGTCTGTAACACCGACGTATTTAAATGGTTCAACAGCCTCATCCTCTACTCTATAAAGAGTTTGATCCAATTTTTCATTGCATATAACACATACTTCTTCTAACAATTCCTTCACTCTTGTTGGATCTTCCTGATAACTTACCGTGATGCGTTCAATTACACGCATCCATCCTTTATTAAAATTTTGTATCGTTCTAATCTCTCCGTGTGGGATGGTAAGTAATTTTCCTGACCATTCACGTATTTGCATAAAACGAATACTAATCTCTTCAATAGTTCCTGAATTTGTTCCGTTAAAAGTTACAAAATCACCAACTCGAAACTCTTTGTCCGCTAATCTTGCAAAGCCTAATATAACATCTTTTAACATCTGTTGTGCAGCAAAACCGATGACAACTCCAGCTATCCCTGCACCTGCAATAATACTTTTTATATCTACAAATTGGCTAATTAAATATATGATAAGACTGATGATAATGATATATCTAAAAATAGATCGAATTACACTTTGAATCGTCTGCTCTACCTCTTCATCAAAAAAGCTTGATTTCCTAAAAAACCAATCAATAATACGGTTTATTACAAACGAAATAATGATTAAAACTAAAGCAAATAGCAAAAATCTTAAAAGTAAAAACTCCCTTACATAATTAAAAAATTCTTCAGTATACGTTAATAAACTCATCCATCCACTTCCTTAACTAATAAAAATTCTATACAAAGCCGCTATATTTTTTAAATTCATTAGACATTCTTCTATAAATATACCCTTTTTCATAACCTAAAGGGAGCTGGCAATTGAAATTTTTTATGACTTTACTTTAAAACTACACTACTCATCTCAACAAAAGGAAAACATTTACATTATATCGAATAGTTCATTTGAAAATATTATTACTCACGGAGGTTACAACCAATGGGATATATTGAAGAACTAAGAGAAGTTGTTGGATCAAGGCCACTCAATTTAGCAGGCGTTGCGGTAGCTGTTTTCAATGAACAAGGACAAATATTACTACAACAAAGGCGAAATGGCATGTGGGGTGTCCCAGGAGGTTTTGTGGAACTTGGTGAATCTACAGAAGAAGCTGGAAGACGAGAAGTACTTGAAGAAACAGGAATTGAAATTGGTACACTTCAGCTAGTAAGTGTATTTTCAGGTAAAGAATTTTTTGTGAAATTACCGAACGGAGATGAATTTTACCCTATGACAATCGCTTACCTTTGCAAAGATATTACAGGTGGCTCGCTACAAGCTGATCGAGTCGAATCATTACATGTACAGTTTTTTAATTTAAATGAGCTACCACAAAATATTAGTCCATTCATAAAAAAATTAATTGAGCAAAATGTCGTCTCGGTTTAAACGCAAAAAAGAGACCTTTTTAAAGGCCTCTTTTTCATTTCACTTCTGCATGTAAACAAGATTTAAAATGTCCAAGTGCAAATTCATGCCCTTGCGCATTAAAAGATGCAACTGCCTTTTCATAAACAACAATTTTAAATCCTTTATTATACGCATCTACTGCTGTATGAAGAACGCAAATATCAGTACAAACACCTACAAGATGAACTTCTTCTATTCCTCTTTCTCTTAACTTCATCTCTAAATCTGTTCCAGCAAACGCACTGTATCGCGTTTTATCCATATAATATACATTCTCAGCATTTTTATATGTTTCGTATACTTCTTGTAACTCACCGAATAAGTCTCTACCATTTGTACCTGCTATATTATGAGGAGGGAATAATTTCGTTTCGGGATGATATTCATCATTTTCTTCATGTTTATCAATTGCAAACACTACGTAATCTCCATTTTCAATATATTGCTTCGTTATATGTACAATTTCCTGTTCGATTTCTTGACCTGGTTTTCCGCAAGTTAAAGCGCCTTTTTCCGCTACAAAATCATATGTATAATCAATATTAATAAGAGCTCGTTTCATAACTACTATCTCCCCTTCTCCTGTTTCACAGTAAACAATAGAAAATTTGTTATTACGACATCGTATGTACTATTCGACATTTCAAATGAAATACCTACATTTTTCTTGTAAAACTTATCTTAATCAAAGTTTATCATAAAACAGGCACACAATGACAAAACATATACTTCCCATTAACAAGTCATAAGTTTGATAATTAAACGTAAGTTGATTAACGTCTTGTATAGTAACCCAAATTACTGACATGATTATACTAATCAAGAAGATACGAACATATCGATTCATACCTTCAACCTTTTTCTCCATCATAGTAGTAACAAGTGATTCCTTACTGCTTAATCGTACTAGAAAACGAAATAAATTATTCCCTATTACACCATTCCATCCAAACAAAAAAGCACACTACTTTTTTGAGTAATGTACTTTTTATTCTGATTAAGACGCAGGCTTTGTCTCAAATGTTGCTTGATTAAAACTAATAACCTTTCCTTTCGGGTCATTGTTTTCATACTGAACTGCAGTAATTGTATGACTACCTGTTTCCAGCGTCTTTTCTTTTAATTGTACTGTTGTCTGTGTTGTACTAGTTACTTGATGTTTATCTGTATACATTTGATCTACAAATATGAATGTTTCTTTATCACTTTGAAAATTAGAAAGTTCTAATTCAACTTGCTGAATTAAAGTATCCTTTTTGATGAATACAGTCGGTATATTTCCATTTTCAGAAGTACCATCTGGAGTAATAACTTTTACTTTCCCTTCTCCAATTGACATTGCGCCTTCAGGAAATACAACCATATTCTCATCACTTGCGTTTACAACTTGTTCTTCCTGTTTTGATTGCGCGTCCTCTTTTTCCTGTGGAGCACCGCAACCTACTAATAACAATACAGACAATCCAGTGATTATGAATTTTTTCAAAATTCATCCCCCCTGTCATTTGATTATAATTTATTATACAAAAATAACTTTTAAAACTTTTATGAACATATAGAAGCTTGCTCACGATTAATGTATCATACTTTCCTTAATAGAACATTAATTTTTTTTATGAAATAAATAGTAATTCCTTCTTATTTATCATTTTAGCCCAACAAATCGATATAATACCCGCTCCAAAATAAAAAGACATTGATATGTCCAATGTCTTTTTATTTTGCACTTTAAAAAACAAATGTTGTGATTTCTTCTACTTCTTTTCTTGGAAGTTTTTTTGGCTTATCTTTCGGAAATCCGAGTGAAATAACCATATTTATTTGTTTTTCAGGCTCAATTTGTAAATATTGGCGCAGTTCATCTTGAGCTAGCAATACTGGCCCTGTCATTGGACAAGTACCAAGTCCCTTTGCATGTGCAGCTAACATTAAGTTTTGTGCCGCTAAACAGCTACTCTTAATCCCTTCTTCTTCCCAAACTGAATCTGGAACAAAAGCAATGGGATCAAATATCTTTTCACGAAACTTTGATTCATATGGTGTTGCCAAGCATACGATTAATACTGGTGCCTCAGAGAAAGCTGTCGCATATGGTCCGAAAGAACGCGTAAGTAATTTCCCTGCTTTCTCTTCTCCATTATCTGTTGCTTTTGCCGCAAGTTTATGTAAAGCATCCCATGTCATTTGTTCAATTTCTTTAATCTTCTCTCGGTTCATAATGACCAAGAATTCCCACGTTTGTGAGTTCGTATCGCTCGGTGCATAACGAGCACAATCAATTATTTCTTTTATATCATTAGTAGATACTTCTTGTTCTGTGAACTTTCTAACACTTCGTCTTCCGTGAATTACTTCTTTAAAACCTTCATAATTCATACATTAAATCCCCTTTTTACAGCGTTTTCAAATCTTGTCCTACGCTTGAATTATATCATGAAAAAAAGCTGAAGGAATATCAGCTTTTTTCTTCAATATTAGTTCATAACTTTAAACAATCTAATACTTTCTTCATATGCCACTTGGAGTTTCTTTGTAATTGGTCCTCTTTCGCCGTTTCCAAACTGTTCATCACCAATTTGAACGACTGGGAATATTTCAAGCGGCGTCGCTGTAAAGAAGCACTCATCAGCCTCATATACTTCTTGTAATGAAAACTCTCGTTCCTCTACTTCGATATGTAACTCTTTCGCTAATGTAATAACATAGTGCCGCGTAATGCCCTGTAGAATGAAATTGTCAGCCGGATGTGTAATCAATTTATTATTTTTCACCATAAAGAAATTCGAATGACACCCTTCAGTCACAATGCCATCTCGTACTAATATTGCTTCTTGATACCCTTGTTCATTTATTTTATTTTTAATCATGATATTTGGTAAAAGATTTAATGATTTTATATGGCAAAACTTCCACCTGATGTCCTCTTCTACCGTTACCTTAATCCCTGCCTTCATTGAAGCAACTGGTCTTGGGAACGAAACAAGATTTGCAAAATATGTCGGTTGTAAATCTGATTCATATACATGATTGCGTGGTTGTGCACCTCTTGATATTTGTAAATATACATTCCCATCTTCTTGAAATTGATTTTTTTCAATCATTTGATGTAACTCTTCCACTAATTCTTCCTTCGTAAATGGTGGAATTAGTTTTATTTCTGCCATAGAGTTAAAGAATCGTTCCAAATGTAAATCTAATAAATGAGGCTTGCCATCGTATAGTCTAAATACTTCATAAATACCATCACCAAATTGGAAGCCGCGCTCTTCTAATGCGACCATCGGCTGTTCTTCCTTCGTATTAATCATTCTCCCATTAAACAAGATCCACTCTTTATGAGTAGCTTTCATTCTTCCCCACTCCTTTATCACATGATTGATTTTATTGTACAACTTATGTCACCCTTAAAGAAGGAATTTTCTGTATTTTCACGAACAAAAAATACATCACTTCGTAAAAGTGATGTATTTTATCATTTATTTAAGGAAATATTTTTCAATATCATCTAACATAAGATTCGCAGCTTTAATACCGCCTGCTGTATTCCAGATTACTTCATCCACTTGGAATACTTTATTATTTTTAGAAGCCTGTAGTTGCTTAAAGAGTGGATCTTCTGTCCATTCCTTTGCTAACGAATTTCCTTCATTATTCTTATCTGCATCTTTATCAGACGTGAAATAAAATAAGTAGTCCCCGTCCATATTTGGAATTTGCTCTTTTGTAATTCCTTTTATCGCAAAATCATCTTTATCTTGTAATGGTGGTCGTTTAAATCCAATATCATTTAAAACAACTCCCGAGAATGAGTTTTTTTGATAAATACGAACATCACCTGGCACGAAACGAATAATAGAAACTTTAGAATTCAATTTATCGCCTAACTTCTCTTTCATTCCTTCAATACGTTTTTTATAATCATCAAGAGCTTTTTGCCCTTCTTTTTCTTTATTTACAGCTTTTGTATAAAGCGTAAAGTTTTCTTTCCAATCACCGCGTAATGTTTCTGCATAAACAGTTGGTGCGATTTCTTTTAGCTGATCATATATTTTTTCGTGACGCATTTTATTTCCGATAATTAAATCTGGCTTAAGCTTCATTACTGCTTCTAAATTAATATCACGTTCAGTTCCTACAACTTCCGTATTTTTTAATTCTTTCGCTACATGAGGGTACCATTCATCACCAGCACGTGGTTTCGTAGTCCCCACTGGCGTTACGCCCACAGCTAGGAGAGCCTCTGCACCTTCATTTGTTAAAACAACAACTTTTTTAGGTGTACCATTTACTGTCGTTTCGCCCATTGCATGCTTGACCGTATATGAATCTTTTGCTTTAGCTGATATATCATTTTCTTTTTTCTCTTCTTTACTACATCCTGCAATTACAACCATGAGTATCATAATGCAGAACATAATTAGTTTTTTAGTATGTATCATATGTCCTCCCTAGATGAAATCGATTATCATTAACAATTAAAGATTAATGTATACTACATACATTGTCAATGTATATCAGAAAACTTTTTTAATATATACCATTTCGATTCTATTGGCTTTTCTAATGTTTCTTTTTAACATATAGTGTATAAGTATGAAAATTTATGTTGTTATTACAATGCGTATCTGAGTTATACATAACAAAGATACGCATCCATATTGCATTATCATTTTAATTCCTAATATTGAGTATACTTAATATACGATGGATCATTATATACCCACTGATTTCCACCAAGGTTTAACCAGCCATTTTCATTTATATATACTAAATAAGATTCTGGAGGATTTAATTGACGGATAACTGCAGATGTAGTTGATGGACCACTTCTTAAATTTACATTCATCCCTTGTATATATGCAACCCCAATCGGACTTCCATCACTATTGCTTGTCTTTACAAAATTAATGTAAGAAGGATCATTATACACCCATTGTCCATTCCCCAAATCTAACCATCCGTTACTTTCCTGATATACAACGTAAGATTCTGGAGAATTTAATTGACGAATAACTGAGGAAGAAGTTGATGGACCATTTCTTAAATTTACATTTTTCCCAAGGATATAAGCGATTCCCTTCGTTTGAGGTGTCGGTTGTGGGTTTGGAGGTTGTGGATTTGGAGCTACTCCAAAAATAGCCGCTATTCCATTTGCATACGCTTGACTTAGATCTTCAATAAATTGTGGATTCTTTAATAAATTTGCATCAAACGTTGTATCAATAAAGGCAGTCTCAGTTAAAATTGCATCCATTGCGGTTTCTCTTAATACCGCATAATTTTCTTTTTTTGCTCCTCGATCACGAAGACCGTATTTTGTTAATACAGGATTTACTGCTGTATGCATCTTTTGTTGCTTTGCATATGCAGTGCTGCTGTTGGATAGCGCATTATAAATATAGCTTTCAAAACCTGTACCCCCGCCGCTATTAATATGAAATGAAATAAAATAATCCGCACCAAAAGCATTAGCAATATTAGCACGTTCCGATAAGGAAATAAACACGTCACTATCACGTGTCATTTTAATTGTAATTGGGTAATTTACCGTTAAAATATCTCGAACGCGTCTAGCAATTTGAAGCGTTAAGTTTTTTTCTACTAAGCCATTACCAACAGCACCAGAATCATATCCACCGTGCCCTGCGTCTATAACAAGTTTCATTTTACTACCCCGCCCCTTTCTTGTAATATGTTAGCATTGCTACTCGTCCTATTTTATGTGAAATGTACAAGTTCTGTTACAATCACAAATAAAAAAACCGCCTTATGTAAGGCGGTTTCTATCATCTTGCTTTAACCAATTTAAAATAAATATATACGATTGATAGTGAATATAACGTATGCAAAATAAAATAAATAAAAGTACTATTCCAACACCACTATAAAGTAAACCGAACTTTAAAAAAACATTCACAAGTGGTGGAAAGTTCATTATATTTTGTAATGTACTAAGCATACAAAATATAATGAAAAAGACAGGGACGTATTGTAATTCATACGGCTTTCTTTTCTTAATCATTCTTTTCCGAATGATTATATGACATAGTTCTGCTACTATAAAGCACCCTCCAATTAATACAAGACCAGAAGTCATTGTCATACATCCACCTGCCTTATATTTATTGTATCGCATAAATAATCATCGTTATATTTTCTTCACATACGCTCCATCTTCTGAAGTAAAGCCAAAACTCTCTATGAAAGAATGCGCTTTTTCTGTTAATTCCTCTTGTAGCACTTTTATTTCTTTCACATTTCTTTGTTTCATCATTTCTTCAAATGTAAAATACGTATTTGTACCATAACCATAACCTTGGTAATCAAAATGAATAATTAGCTGTGATAAAACAGCTCGTTCCTCTTGAACACTATAATCTATTACACCAATATATGTATCATCAACTTTCACACAATACTGTACCTTTTTCTCACCTAAACTATGCGATTTAAACATTTCTTTAACAACGCTTTCATTTTCTATAGTAACTTTCTCAAACGTAATCATATGTTGTCCATCCTTTTACTATTATTGTATCAATAATACTTCCTATTTATGAAAAAAAACCTTAAGACCGTATGCGATCTTAAGGTTTTTCTAATTACACTAAGCTATACGCACGTTTTGTTTCTTCATGGAACTTGTTCGTATCGTATTTATGCTCAACATAAATTTGGTGCCATACCATAAACGCAAGTACAGTCCAAATTTTACGGCTATAATCGCCTTTATCTGCACAATGTGCTTCCAGTAAGTTTAATACATACTGTTTGTCGATTAAATGCTCTGTCTTACTTTCGTTTATAATATTTATAGCCCAATCATGCATTTCGTCTTTTAACCAGTGACGAATTGGTACTGGGAATCCAAGTTTTTTACGATCTAATACGTGATCTGGAACGATTCCGCGTGCTGCTTCACGTAAAATAGCTTTCGTAGTTCCGTTAGCAATCTTAAGTTCAGTTGGAATTTTAGATGCAACATCGAATACTTCTTTATCTAAGAACGGTACACGAAGTTCTAATGAGTTTGCCATTGTCATTTTATCAGCTTTTAATAAAATGTCACCGCGTAACCATGTGAACATGTCAATGTACTGCATTTTACTTACATCATCATAATCTTTAATCTCGTTATACAATGGTTTCGTGATATCCATATAGTTAACACTTTCATTGTAATACTTCATTAATTCAGCTTTTTCTTCTTCACGGAAGATTTTCGCATTTCCATAGTAACGCTCTTCAATTGGTGTACATCCACGCTCTAGGAAGCTCTTACCTTTAAATCCTTCTTTAAGAGCACCACTCAATGCTTTTAGAACACTCTTACCTGGGCTAGGAATGTAAGAGAACATTTTTAGTGAGTTTGGCTCACGGTAAATGTTATAACCACCAAATAGCTCGTCTGCGCCTTCACCTGAAAGAACAACTGTTACATGTTTACGTGCTTCTTTAGCAACGAAGTACAATGGTACAGCTGCTGGATCAGCTAAAGGATCATCCATATGCCAAATGATTTTTGGGAACTCATCCATAAATTCTTTCGCTGAAATGAATACGTTATGGTTTTTAACGCCTAATTTCTCAGCAGTTTCTTTTGCAACATCAACTTCACTGAAACCACGTTGCTCAAAACCAACAGAGAATGTTAAAAGATTTGGATTCATTTCTCTTGCAATAGAAGCGATGATAGATGAATCGATACCACCAGATAAGAATGAACCTACTGGTACATCACTACGCATATGCACTTTTACTGAATCATATAGTACATCACGAATTGCTTGGATATGCTCCTCTTTCGTTGCACTTGAAGCATTGAAATAAGGTTTCCAGTAGCGATGGATTTCCATCTCTTTACCGATTTCTTTTACGAAATAATGACCAGGCTCGATTTTATTAACATCAATTGTTAATGTTTCTGGCTCTGGGCCATATTGGTACGTAAAATAATGTTGTAGTGACGTTGGATTAACGCCTTTATCTTCCATCACATGCATAATACTTTTCTTCTCAGATGCGAAGAATGTAGTATCACCTTGCTGTGCGATGTATAGAGGTTTAATACCGAAGTGGTCACGTGCACCGAAAAGTTTCTTCTCTTCACGATCCCAAATCATAAATGCAAACATACCACGAAGGTAGTCTACACATTTTTCTTTCATATGTGCATACAATGCAATAATAACTTCTGTATCAGATTGCGTTGCAAACGTTGCACCTTTTTCAAGTAACATTTCACGTAATTCTACATAGTTGTAAATTTCACCATTAAAAATAATTACATATCGATCATTTTCATAAGTTAGCGGCTGATGTCCTGCCTCTAAGTCAATGATACTTAAACGGCGGAAGCCAAATTGTACATGTTCATCACGAAAATATCCTTCGTCATCTGGACCACGGTGGAAAATCATCGTGTTCATATTTTCAAATTGATGTTTTTCTGTTTCTGAAAACTCTCTAGGGTTTTCACATAAACATCCTACAAAACCACACATACTTCTTACCCTCTTTCGGTTTTCATTCTGTTTCTATACTACTATATCAACCCTATTTATACTAGCATAATCAACTGAATATGGCGACCAAAAACTATAAAAAAATCACTCCATTTCACATTTTTAACAATTTTTTATGAAAACATGAAAACTAGGCACTCACCTTTCTCCGCTTTTGTCATATGATATTGCAAATTGATTTCTAGGAGGGAATACCATGAGTGAAGAAAAAAAAGATTCTTCTCGCCCACCGGTTCGTAATTACTTAAAGCAAATTGATGATTTCTTCGAGCAAACACCTCTTCGCAATGTAATCGCTGATTTAAATCATTTTTTCCAAAAAGGAAACCGTTTATTAACATTCCCTGTAGATTTATATGAAGTTGGTGAAGAACTCGTTGTTACAGCTGAACTACCAGGTATACAAAAAGAGCAAATCCAAATTGAAATACAAAGTGAATACTTAAAAGTCTCTGTAAAAGAAGAGATACTCGAAGAGGAAGAAGAAACATCCCATAACTATTATCGCCGAGAACGTTCCATTTCAGAAGCATCAAGATTGATTAAGTTGCCGTATTCAATTAATAAAAAAGCAGCAAAAGCTTCTTATCAAAACGGCGTATTAGAAATTCGGGCGCCGAAACTTCCCCAACAACATGACATTTTATCCATAGACTAATGCAAAAAAAATAAGGGTGCTATGCACCCTTATTTTTAATCCACTAATCGCTTCATATCACGTATAATGTCTTCGTATGGCGTATTACTAATGCCACTATACTTTTTCATTACTTTTCCGTTTTGATCAATTAAATAAAATGATGTACCATGCATGACCTGACCGTTCTCCGGCTTATCTACAAGTGATTGGAAATTATCTTTTGAAAACTTTGTAATATCTTCTAACGAATATCCCGTTAATAAATTCCAGTTACTAGTATCCTCTGTAAACTTTTGAATAAATGCTTTCAGATTTTCTGGTTTATCAAGGTCTGGATCTACACTAAATGAAACAAACTGAACGTCTATCTTCTCTTCTTTTGCCATCTTTTGCAGCTTGGCCATATTTGCAGTCATTGGTGGACAAACTGTTTGACAATTTGTGAACATAAAATCTGCAACCCAAACTTTCCCTTTTAAATCTTTTGTACCAAATTGCTTTCCATCTTGATTTGTAAATTGGAAAGTTTCTAAATCCCAATTCAATGGTTTACGAAGCTTTGAACCTGATCCACTACATCCAGCAAGTACAAAGAGACAAAATACAACCATAAGACCAATTATTTTTTGATAACGCTTCATTTATAAACCTCTTTTCTCTATCCTAAATTTAAATAGGTTATGTTTATAATAACAAAAGTTAACACTACGAGAAAATTGTTTACTACATTTGTTCACGAAATCGTACGAATTTACGTATGTTACTTCTTTATTTCAAGCGAATTACTAGACAAAATATATTTTTTTACTATTATTTCTATAAATAGAAGTGATAAAACTAATTTTATTGTTACTTTTGTAAATATCTTTCCCTATTTTTTAACAATTCCTTAAACATTAATCCATGTTTTACACTGTATTCCTTAACAACATTTCGGTACAATACAAATACAACGATTTTAAATGAGGTGATGTTCATGGCAAAGCGCTATGAAAATATGGATAATGTTAGTACAAAAAAATCAATTCGCTCTTTTTTACGCTGGCGTAAAGAACGAAAGCAAAACAAAAAAGATTTTTCTTTCTTAGTAGAACAATCACCCGTTAAACAAAGTGCATTTTTGCAAAGTAATGTAAAAAAAACGACTGTCACATGGATTGGGCATTCTACTTTTCTTATCCAAACGAATGGACTTAATATATTAACAGATCCAGTATGGGCCAATAAATTAAAGCTAGTTCCAAGACTTACAGAACCTGGACTCTCTATAGAAGCACTACCTAAAATTGATATTGTCCTTATTTCACATGGTCATTATGATCATTTAGATTTTTCAACTCTTCGTCAGTTGAATGATGATGTTCTATACCTTGTACCTATCGGATTAAAAAAATTATTTACTCGTAAGAAATTTAAACATGTAGAAGAGTATAAATGGTGGGAAAGTACGATAATTAACGAAGTTTCTTTTCACTTCGTACCTGCTCAGCACTGGACGAGAAGATTCTTATTTGATATGAATACGTCTCACTGGGGGGGATGGATTATTGATAATGAAACGACTATGGAAACCATATATTTTTGTGGCGACAGTGGCTATTTCCAAGGTTTCAAAGAAATTGGTGAACGCTTTTTAATTGATATTGCTCTTATGCCCATTGGCGCTTATGAACCAGAATGGTTTATGAAAGTATCTCATGTTTCACCTGAAGAGGCTGTGCAAGCTTATTTAGATTTAAACGCTACTCATTTTATACCGATGCATTACGGAGCATTTGCACTCGCCGATGAAACACCTCGTGAAGCAATAACTAGACTTCGAAATAATTGGAATTTGCGCATGTTACCATGGGAACAACTGCATGTACTCTTTTTAGGCCAAACTTTTATTTATAGTAACGCAACAAATGATAAGCAAATAAATGAAAAAATTGAAACTTTACATGTGTAACGTAGCGACTGATTTTCTACATCTAACATATAATATAGAAAATCCTATAGTGAAGGCTTTTACGGACAGCCCGTTACCTAACCTCTTTGCTCCAACTAAATTTTGAGGTGGGAGTTTTACTGTCCGCAAATTGCGGGATAAAGGGTGTTTTCTATGAATAGATATTTACAGACTCGCTATATCATTAGCGGTAGTGCCTGTATAGCTCTTCTTATTTCTTACTTTCTATTTACATAAAAAAGCTACTTGAAATATATTTTCAAGTAGCTTTTTTATTACTCTGCTAAATACATAAATCCGATTGCACCCGGACCTGTATGAGTACTAATTATAGGCGTTGTATAGAAAATTTCTGATTGAGCAAACCCACTCACTTTTTCAACCGCCGCTTTCATACTTTCAGCTAAAGGAATTGCTTTCGCATGTGGAATTGCAACAGCCTTTACAACTTTTCCAGCTGTATCTTGCTCAAATAACTTAGCTAATGTTTTTACAATTTGGCCTTGGCTACGAACTTTCGTTACAGGATTATAAACACCGTCTTCAAGACTAGCAATTGGCTTTATATTAAGCAGCGAACCGATAAACGCTTTTCCTTTACCGATACGTCCACCCTTCACTAAGTTTTCTAATGTATCTACTACTACATATAAACGAGTATTCTTTCTTACTTCATCTACACGTTTTAAAATTTCTTCTAGTGAGCGCCCTTCATTTGCCATTTTTGCAGCTTCAATTACTTGATATGCTAAAGCATGTGTAATAAATTGAGAATCAACAACTGTTACTTTTGTATCGGTCATTGATGCAGCACTATTTGCAGTTGCTACAGTACCACTCATTCCACTTGTCATATGAATGGAAAGTACTTCACTTCCATCTTCACCTAACTTGTCATACATTTCTACAAATGTACCCATTGCTGGTTGCGATGTTTTTGGTAATTCCTCTGATTTAAGCATTTCTTCAATAAATTCATCTGGTTGTAGATCAACGCGATCTAAATATGTTTGTCCATTTACAGAGATTGATAATGGTAGAACATGAATGTCATACTTCTCGATTACTTCTTGTGATAAATCTGCCGTTGAATCTGTTACAATTTTAATTTTTTGCATATTATATTCTTCCCTTTCCAATACGCTCTCCTTGTTATTATACTAGTATTCCCATTGCTTTCAACAATTTGGAACGAAATTTCATCAAATTAATTATATTTTTATATCTAAAATGAAAAAGACAGAGCTCCTAACCCTGTCTCTACTCTATATCATGCATTTTTTTCAAGAGTATTTGTTTTATATACATTTAAATAATCATTCCACTTCAAACAATTTTGTAAATATTCACGGAAAGAATATGCAAATCTTGGATGTTTTTGTTTTTGAATTTTTGCAATAAATAATTGAAGACGAGACTGAATTAGAAACGATAATGGATGCTGCGCCTGTAGGACAGGGATTTCGAATATTTTAATACAATCCCCTGTTGAATGAGTGAAATAAAAACTTTTCGTAATCACAATATCAATCCTCTTTTTCATTGGATTTTTGAACTTCCTCTACTTTGCGTTGTAACACGTTGTTTAACGTGGAGTAAAATCAGACTTATATGATTTCTGTAGTCCTTATGGCTAGAAGATTTATACTCTATTCATCTCCACCTAATCCATCTTCCCATCCTAAATATCTCCGAGACGGGAATCTCATTATCCATCAATTGTTTAATACATTTAGTATAAGCTTATAAAAGCGCAAAGTTTGTCTAAATTTTGGAGATTCTATAATTTTTTTCTTCTATATATTGTATACGTTTATAGCTATAGTATAACCAATAAATAAAAAAGTGCCTTTATAACGAGGCACTTTTCGACTGCATTTCTTCTCTTTTCTTTTTCCTCTTACTAACAACCTTTGATAAAGCAATACTTACTTCATAAATACAAATAAGCGGCACCGCAACTAAACTATGAGATAAAAAGTCAGGCGGTGATATACAAGATGCAATGATAATCAGTGCTACGTAAGCATATCTTCTTATTTTTATTAAAAATTCCGCCGTAAGTATTCCAATACTAGTTAAAAACATTACAACGACTGGTAATTCAAAAATCACAGCAAATGGGACTGTTAAATTAAGTACAAAATGAAAATACTTTTCTGTCGTAAACATCGTATTAAACATTTCATTACCTATCGTAGTTAAAAAGTGAAATAGAAATGGCATTACAATAAAGTATCCAAAACATAAACCTGCAATAAATAATATAGACAATACCGGTATATACATTATTGTCATCTTTTGTTCATTTGGATGTAAACCCGGTTTTACAAATAACCAAATTTGTATAGCAGCAAAAGGAATTGTACAAACGATAGCAAATACTGTAGCAATCGAGAAAAAAATCCACAATACATCACTTGGACCGAGAACAGTTAATTTCATTGGTAAATCTTTTACAAGCCAAAAATAAATATCCTTTGTAAAAGTAAATCCGATAATTAAAAATAGTACAAAGGATAACACCGTATATATTACTCTTTTTCGAAGCTCAACAATATGTTCTACTACGCTCATTTCCCGATCTTCCAACTCGTTCACCACACTTTATTTATCCATTACAAGGAAAATACATTACATTTTTTCTTTCTTTTCCTTTTCTTGAAATGCGTCATCTGTCAATTCTTTCGTTGATTTTTTAAACTCTTTTAACGTTTCCCCTAAAGCCTTCCCGATTTCCGGCAATTTTTTAGGCCCAAATAAAATGAGTACTGCTACTAAAATTAAAATTAACCCTGGAAAGCCAATATTTGAAAACATTTCCCCATCCCCTTTATTAGTAGTTTCCTTGTCCTACTATTACATAATTTTATTTTGTCAAAAAAGTTTGAAAACGTCAACAAATCCATTGCCTTTTGTCAAAAAAATTCAAAAATATAATCAATTATACAAATTTCATTTTCTATTGCCCTTGTGTATGATATGGTAAGGGAAATGACATATTATTTCATGATAGTAGAAAGGATTTGCATTATGACTGAAAAAATGACACGAATGACCCAATTTGTAAAAGAAGAAATTGCAAATGCAATTACACATGGTATCGGTGCCATTTTAAGCATCCCTGCCTTAATCATATTGATTATTCATGCTTCTAAGCACGGTACCGCATCAGCTGTAGTTGCATTTACTGTTTATGGTGTAAGCATGTTCTTACTGTACTTGTTTTCAACATTGCTACACAGCATCCATCATCCTAAAGTTGAAAAAATATTTACTATTTTAGATCATTCAGCCATTTACTTATTGATTGCTGGCACGTATACTCCTTTTCTACTTATTACACTTCGTGGCCCATTAGGATGGACGTTACTTGCTATTATATGGACACTTGCAATCGGAGGTATCGTCTTCAAAATTTTCTTTGTACGTCGCTTTATAAAGGCATCAACTTTATGTTACATCATTATGGGCTGGCTCATAATCGTTGCCATTAAACCACTTTATGAAAATCTAACTGGACATGGTTTTTCACTACTTTTAGCAGGTGGAATTTTATATTCTGTCGGAGCTATATTCTTCCTTTGGGAAAAGCTACCTTTCAACCATGCCATATGGCACCTGTTCGTTTTAGGTGGTAGTGCGATGATGTTCTTTTGTGTACTCTTTTATGTCTTACCTACAGCATAGTAAAAAAGGTTTCAGCTTACTATAAGCTGAAACCTTTTTTACTACTTATGTAATTGTGATGCGATAACTTCCTGTGTATGCTTCGTTAATTCTTTAATATCCATATTCGCATAATCTTCAGGTGTAATCGGCTTAGAAATTGTTACTGTTGCATGAGCTGGCTTCATACGATTTCCATTCGCTTCAAACATCTTATATGTACCATCTAACGTTACAGGTAAAATTGCTACACCTGACTTTACTGCAAGATGAAAACTACCAGCCTTAAACTCTCCAACTTCGCCACCCTTACTTCTTGTCCCTTCTGGGAAAATTACGATAGAATGTCCATTCTTTAATAGCTCGATTCCATCTTTAATTGCTTTAAGAGATTGACGACGATCGCTACGATCCATAAATACACAATTCATAAGTTCCATCCAAGTTGGCACAACTGGGAACTTTTTAATTTCTGCTTTTGACACGAATCCAATTGGTTTATTTAAGTAACCTAGTAAAACAGGGATATCCATATTACTTTGGTGATTACTTACAACTAGTACCGGCTTGTCTTTCGGAACATTTTCAAGCCCTTTCACTTCTACTGTCCCTCCAGCTACACGTACCATTTTCTTACCAAACCAATTTGTCGTTTTGTACACAGCATTATCTTTTTCTTTTGGCGCCATCGTATTTACTTGTCTTTTAAGACGCCACATTCTCGGTGTAATCGCAATTACGATTAAAATTAAATAAAAGATTTTAAAAAACGTTTGAATCATACAGAACCCCCACCTATTATCATTCCGACCTTCATTATACTAGACAAACGAAGGAAAAAGAAGAAAAAAAGTCCAAACATCAAGTGTTTGGACTTTTTAAGGCATTCTATATTAGAAACGTTTTGCTAATTCACGAGCATTAGCAATTGCTGCTTCTTTAATTTCTTGTGCTTTTTCAGGGTTTGCATTCATACCTTCAACTGCAATATATTCAGTTTCATTTACTCCGACAAATCCTAATACAGTTTTTAAGTGATTACGACCGAAGTCTACAGCTGCGTATGCTCCTTCAGAATATACGCCACCTGTTGCTTGAATGTGAAGTGCTTTTTTACCTTCTAATAAGCCAACTGGACCATTTTCAGTATATTTGAATGTTTTACCTGCGATTGCTACGTTATCTAAGTATGCTTTTACTACTGGTGGATAGCTAAAGTTCCACATTGGAGTTACGAATACATAACGATCTGCATGCATAAATGTTTCTAAGTTTGTGTTCATTGCTGCTACTTTTTGTTGTTGAACTTCAGTTAAAGTTTCAAAGCCTTCACCTGCTGCAAATTTACCCCAAGCACCAAATACATCTGCATCGATTGCTGGTACAGTAGTATTGAATAGATCAATTGTTACAACTTCGTCTTGTGGATGCTCGTTTTTATAAGCCTCGATGAAAGCTTCCCCTACTGCCATTCCGAAAGAACCTTCTGCTGAATTTGGATTTGCTGTGATAAATAGTACTTTTGTCATTGTATTCTCTCCCTTTTTTCTCTTTATCTTTAATTCAAGATTTATTTTTCGAAAGTTAATAACTTACCTTATGTAAGTATAATACAAAAAGTTTTAATTAATGTCAATAAAAAATAGCTACTTTTTTTTCGTAAGTTAATGATTTATTTTGTTTCTTTAAAATTTAGTATACAGATATTAAGACTCCTCATACAAAAAGGCTATCTCTATAATTTATAGAGATAGCCTTTTATTACATATTATTTTTGAAAAACATGTTTCACTTTTTCAGCTGGAATGTTACTTCCACCTCTACCTTTTACATCTTCAATCATCATTGTAATGACCATATCTGGTGAATTCAAATCAAATGCAGCGAACCAGCCTAGTTCTTTTCCTTCGGCCTCTTTGGATACTTTTAATTCCGCTGTACCTGTTTTTCCAGCAAGAGTCATTCCATCAATTTTAGCAATTTTCCCTGTACCATCCGGATCATTAATTACTTTCGTCATAGCAGTTTTTAATATATCCTGATTTCCTTTAGAAATTACATTTTCTTTCCAAGCTTTTGGTTGTTTATCTGTTTTAATAATATACGGTGATGGAATCGTTCCATCATTTACAATTGGCGCATACGTTAAAGCTAAATGAAGAGGAGTCATTAATACTTGCCCTTGTCCATATCCTGTATCTGCCATTTGAATATCATTTTTAATACCGTCATTTGCAATTTTAGAAGCAGGGAATCCATATTCAATTGGTAATTTTTCATCGAATCCGAATTTTTTCGCTTCACTCATAAACTTGTCTTTTCCGATTTTCAATGCTTCTTGTGCGAAGTAAATATTATCCGAGTATTTCATCGCCTTATCAAAATCAATCGGATTTGCATCTTTCACACGCGTTACATAATAATTACCCCAAGAAGAATCTTTTGTCCATTTTAATCCTTCAATTTTTAACTCTTCTTTTGGATCAATCGTTTTCGTTTCAAGACCAATTGCAGCTGTAATTGGTTTAAATACAGAACCTGGTACCGATAATTGTGTAAAGCGATTCGTCATCGGTTTTTTCGGATCATTATTCCAAGCTTCGCGTTGTGCTTTCGATGTTCCTCGTGCAATTAAATTCGGATCATATGCTGGACTACTTACTAGTGCAATTGTTTCTCCACTTTTCGGATTAATTGCTGCACTTGAACCAGCTTCGCCCTTCATTTCATTGTACGTTTTTTCTTGAACAGCACTATCAATAGTTAAAGTTACGTTTTCTCCATCAACAGCATCTGTTTTTGCCAAGTTTTTAATTTCTTTTCCTTGTGCATCTTCTACAAAGACACGGCCACCTTTTTTACCGCGTAGCTTTTCCTCTAATACTTGCTCTAAACCAGCTTTACCAACTGGATCATCAGCTTGATAGCCTTTCTTTTGAAGCGTTTTTAAATCTTCAGCATTTACCTTTCCGATATAACCAGTCAGATGAGCTGCCGCTTCCCCTAATGGATATGTACGAACATTTACAGGTTTTGTTGAAACACCTGCTAAATCAATGTACGTATTTTGCGTTGCCCCTTCAGGCAAAATTCCAATTGGTACGAGATACCCTGGTTTTACCCATTTAGCAGCTAATTTTTGATCAATTTCTTCTACAGACATATTTAATAACTTCGCTACTGTTTCTTTCGTTTGCGGAGCAGTATCGCCTAACTTTTCAGGAATCAATCCGATTTCAGAAGCTTTCCCATTTGTTGCAAGACCTTTTCCATTACGATCGTATATTTCACCACGTTTTGGCTGTGTTGTCTGCATACGCACTTTACTATCTTTCGTCATGCCAGGGAAAATAAAATCAGGAGTCCAATCTATTTTCCAAGATTCTTTATCTCCATCTTTTTCTTTCACCATTTTTGCTTCATGGCCAAAAGTAATTTTACCACCAACTGTATCCATGCTTACTTTAAAAGGAACAGGGCCTTCATCTTTTTTATCTTCTTTTACTTCCCCTGTTTCTACCTTTAAGTCTTTCACTTCGATACCAGAATAAATTTTTTCATATTTCTCAGTAAATTCTTTCTTTGAAATATCTTTTTTTGCATTTTTTGATAGTTGATCATACATATCTGCAAATTTTTGTTTATTCCACGCTTTTACATATGTATCAAACGCTTCTTGTGGTTTTTCTTCTTTACCACATCCAACTAACATGAATGTTAAGCAAAGAAAAAGAATCCCCCATATCTTTCTCAATCGATTCTCCTCCTCTTTCTATATTAGTACTTTTGAAAATTTTAGCATTTTTACATGCTACCTATCATTATAGCACTATCGAATCTCATCTATAAACTTATATTGGTGAATATAAATAAAAAGATTGATGCGAATTCTCACATCAATCTTCTTTATTATTGTTGTTTCTCATATACATGGTAATAATACGTATACGGGTTTTTTTCATCTGTTAAACCTTTTTCTACAAAAATCTCTTTCCAATTTGTCATATCCATTTCTGGGAAGAATG
Organism: Bacillus sp. CH_48; assembly: GCF_038008465.1. Taxonomy (NCBI): domain Bacteria; kingdom Bacillati; phylum Bacillota; class Bacilli; order Caryophanales; family Bacillaceae; genus Bacillus; species Bacillus sp. CH_48. The sequence continues at coordinate 4,800,943 of NZ_JBBOZF010000001.1, forward strand.
TATCTCCTTCAAATGCATAATGGATTTTTGTTATATACAATTTGTCTACATAAGGTAAAAAGAGATCATAAATTTGCGCCCCGCCAAAAATAAAAATCTCTTCTTCATTTTTACATAGTTCAAATACTTCTTCTACAGAATGAACAACTTCACATCCTTCAACGTGATATCCTTCATTACGAGTTACAATAATATTACGTCTTCCAGGCAGCGGTCTACCAATCGCTTCATAGTTCTTTCTTCCCATAATAAGCGGGTGACCCATCGTTGTTTTCTTCACGTATTGTAATTCACTCGGTAAACGCCAAGGTAAATTATTATCTTTACCAATTACTCTATTTTCGTCCATTGCGACCATAAATGAAACAATCATTTTTTCATCTCCTCTACAATTATACTGCAACCGGTGCTTTAATTGCTGGATGCGGATCGTATCCTTCAATCGTTAAATCTTCCATTTCAAAATCGAAAACAGATTTCACATCTGGATTTAATGTAAGTTTCGGGAACGGACGTGGTTCACGTGCCAATTGCTTTTCTACTTGTTCAAAATGATTTGTATAAATGTGTGCATCACCAATTGTATGAACAAATTCCCCTACTTCAAGACCACATTCGTGTGCAATTAAATGTGTTAGTAGTGAATAACTTGCGATGTTAAATGGTATTCCAAGGAATATGTCACCACTTCTTTGATATAGCTGACAAGAAAGCTTTCCGTCCGCTACATAAAACTGGAATAATGTATGACAAGGGGGTAATGCCATACTTGGTACGTCTTCAGGATTCCAAGCAGAAACGATTAAACGACGTGAGTCTGGTGTTTTTTTAATCATTTCAATTACATCTTTTAATTGATCAAGTGTCTCACCAGCTGTCGTTTTCCAAGCTCGCCACTGTTTACCATAAACGTCTCCTAAATAACCATATTTATTTGAGAAATCCTCATCTTCTAAAACGTTCTTTTTAAACAATTCCATCTGCTCATCGTACTGTACTTTAAATTCTTCATCTTGTTGTGAGCGAAGACCAAAATCCGTCATGTCAGGACCAGTATACTCATCACTTTCTACCCAGCTCTTAAACGCCCATTCATTCCAAATATTATTATTATGCTGCAATAAATAGCGAATATTTGTATCACCTTTCATAAACCAAAGTAGTTCACTTGCTACAAGGCGAAATGGTACTCTTTTTGTCGTTAATAAAGGAAATCCTTTACTCAAATCAAAACGCATTTGATATCCAAATACAGATACAGTTCCTGTCCCTGTACGATCTTCTTTCTTCGTACCATGTTTCATTACATGGCGGCATAAATTTAAGTATTCATTTTCAGCATGTTTCATATGTAGGAAAACCTTCTTTCAATCGTATATGCAATTTATCATAACATGAAAAATGGTAAATTTAATAATCCTAATTAATAAAATTTCTTCCGCTAATTCTTACAAAATTATTAACTTTCCAAATTTAAAAAGGTTTTCATTTTCTATTACCGAAAGTATAGTGCGGTAGAACAAAATTTATATTTGGAGGTTAGAAGTATGTCTAAAATTGAAACGCCTGTTATGACTTCTTTACAAACAGCGGTTGAAAAAATGATGAAGGATTTAAATGTTCCTGGTGCTGCTGTCGCTGTTATAAAAGACGGTGAAGTTATTATTTCAGAAGGTTTCGGCTATCGTAATATAGAAACAAAAGAGGCTGTTACACCGAATACTCGATTCGCAATCGGTTCCTCAACGAAAGCATTTGGCACACTTTCATTAAGCTTGTTAGCACAGCAAAAAAATTTTAATTGGGATATCCCTATCCAGTCTTATATACCTAACTTTACTTTATCTGAACTACTTGCTAGCTCACAAGTTACAGGACGGGATTTAGCTTCTCATCGAACCGGTGTAAGCCGTCATGAGGCTCTTTGGTATAGCTCTTCCTTATCTCGAAAAAATCTCGTTGAAAAAATAAAACATTTACCACTTGATGCGCCGTTCCGAACAGCGTTTCTATATAACAACTTAATGTATACAACAATCAGCTACATTGTGGAAAATATTACAAATAAAACGTGGGAACAATACGTTACAGAACATATTTTAGAGCCTTTAAATATGAATCAAACAAACTTCTCTGTTACAGATTCACAAACTACAGATGATTATGCTTTACCTTACGTTGAAAATGAAGGTAAAATAAAAGAAGTTCCATTCCATAACATCGATACAGTTGGAGCTGCTGGGTGTATTAATTCTACAATTGAAGATATGGCAAATTGGGTCCTTCTTCACTTAAACAAAGGTAAATTTGGAGATCATGAATTAATCTCCTCTGAATTATTACAACAAATGTATACACCACATAATTCCATTCCAGATCAACCAGTTTTATCACTTCCTGAATCTCCATTAAATAGTTACGGTCTTGGTTGGTTTATTAGCGCTTACCGTGGTAATAAGGTAATTCATCATGGCGGTAATATTGATGGGTTTTCAGCACTTGTTTCATTCATACCAACAGAAAACATAGGCCTTGTCATTTTAACGAATGCTGGAGGAACATTACTTCCTACTTATCTCGCTAATCAAATTTATGACGAACTACTTGAATTAGAATCCATTGATTGGCATAAACGTGCTGTAGAAGATACTGAGAAAATGAAGGAAATGATGAAAGAAGCAACTGAGTCGCTTCCTGAACAAATTAAAGGGACTACACCTTCTCACAAGTTAGAGGATTATACTGGTACTTTTGAACATCCTGCATACGGAACATTACAAGTATACAAACAAGATGATTCGTTATTTGTACAATTTATGGAGATGGAGGTTCAATTGCACCATCATCACTACGACATCTTCTCTGCAAAAATTGACTTATTCCAAATGAAAATGAGTTTATTATTCGCTTATGAAATGAATGTGAGTGGTGAATTCCCATCTCTTCAGTTACATGTGCCAGCTATGTTAAGTACTCAGCCGCTGACATTTAAGAAAATCAAATAATTATTTTGATGGTAAAAAATAAAGGTAGGTGCGAATCACACCTACCTTTTCTATTTCATATCCATCTTATCTGGTTGAAACCAAATCGGCTTCGATAGTTCAAAGTTTTTATGATCTTCTAATACAATATGAAGACGCTCTAACGTATCCTCCAACATATGCGGTGCTGCTCGTAATGTCCAGACAACTGATGAGAAAACTGTCATGCCAACGTACACCGCATATAATTTCCAGAACTCCTCTGGTATTCTCTCATTAAAGTATCCTTCTATTTGTCCGATTGAATATGGAATACTAATGTCTCTTGCAAATAGTGCAATTTTTACGAAATCATGCAGTGGGTCGCCCCAGTCATAACCATTAAAATCAACTACACCTACATATCTCCCATCCCGTACAATTATATTTTCTAAATGAAAATCATCGTGTTGAAATCGATTTGGGCGATCCTTTACATACATTTCATTTTCATCTATAAACTTAATAATTTTATCATCATTTTCAATTTTAATTCCGCATGTTTTATACGCCTCTAAATATTTCCTATGTTTTTTCATTGCTCTTTCATACCACGGAAGTATATTCTTAGGAGCTTCAAGTGTATGCATTTTCGCTAAATCTTTTCCTGCCTCTATGCCAATATCATATTGTTCTTTTGGTGAATACGTAGACAATAGTCTCTTCGCATCTTCCCCTTCTAAATATGAAAAAATACTATAGCATACACCTTCTTCTTCCAATATACCTATTTCAATTGGCCTTTGTGCCTGTACGTTACATTTTACCATTTCATTTAAAATTTGAAACTCTATTTTCTTTCTTTCATACTCTTTTATATCGCCTGTCCGAAATAAATATTTTTCATTATTCGCACTCATAATTATATATTTCTTGTCAGGCGAAAAACCTTTAGAAATTTCTTTAATATCCACTGCATCTTTTACAATTTGTATATTGTTTTGCTGCGCTGTAATTATCTTCATATCTATTCCCCTTACATTTCTGCCTTTGGTGTATAGGCAACTTCTACAATAAATCCATTCGGATCGTAAAAATCAATCGTATAGTAACCTTCCGAATAATGATTCATTTCAATTGGACCACGTATTACCTTCACTTTCGTACTAGAAAGAAAATCTGCTACTTCATCAACTACTTCTCTATGAATAGCTTGATAACAAATATGTCTAGGCCCTAACGTCCTTACGATTTCCTCATCTACTTCTTTAAAATATATTTCACTTTCTCCTGTGCTATATGCTACTTCATTTAACTTTCTCCATCCAATTATGGAAAACAACTTATTATAAAAAGAAATGGACTCCTCTAAATTCGCTACCCAAAATTCAATATGATGAATGCCTGCTCGAAGTGTATTCATATTAAGAATACGCTCCTTGTACTACTTCCACAATTTCCATCGGCTTATGAACCATATAATCTGGTGCATCTTTTTTCACTGTTTCAATGACATCATATCCCCAAGATACCCAAATCACGTTCACTCCAGCCTTTTTACACGCTGCTACATCTCGCTGTTCATCACCAACGTATAACATATCCTGCTCTGTTATCTTTTTCGATTTTAAAAATCTTTTTATCATTTTATCTTTACCAAACAGATTTTTAGAACAATACACTTCTTGTATATTTTCTATATCATTCTTGTGTAAAAATGCCCGAATATGCTCTTCTGAGTTAGATGATATAACCGCAATACCGTATCCTTTTTTATATAGTTCATCTAATACATCCTTCATCCCATGAAATAAAACAAGATCTTTTATAGCAGGCTGATATAATTTATAAAACTCCAACGCTAATATCGGTAATTTATACAGTGGTACATCGAGTTGTTTACATCTCTCTGGCATCGTTAATTTACGTAAATGTTCAATTTCTTCTTCCTTTACCGTTTTATATCCGTGCTTTTCAGCAATTTGATTATAAATTGGTACAAATATATTTTGCGAATCTACTAATGTGCCATCAAAGTCAAAAACAATGTATTTTTGCATCTCCATACTCCTTTTACTTCTTTTTTCTAAACCTATGTTATTCAACAACATAGTTGTCTGTCCCTTCTATAAACATAAAAAAGAACAAGATTTTCTCTTGTTCTTTTTAAGACAACCATTTCGGCGGTACATTTGTATTCCAATAAATATTTCCTAACTCATGATGTCCAGAGTATCCATCATCAAAACGGTGATAATGGAAATTAAAATAATAACCATCTTGCGGCGGATGATCTCTTCTTACATGGAAACGCAATAAATCATTTCCTGATTTCGTATCGTAGACGTGAAAAATCTTTTCATTATTTCCACCAGCTGGTTTTTGAGAAATCGCTAATGATTGTAGTGAGTCTTCTGGTACATCACTAGCAAGCTCAGCAATTGCCTCTTCAATTTTCGGTAATATTACATCTTTAAATTCATCTTCAATTACTGGACCAATTTTAGTACCAAACTTTTGCATCGACTGCTTCTCTGCTTCTTGCATTGCATAAGTAATAAAAGTATCGGTGGTTAACCTGTCATTCGTTTCTTCATATGTATAGGACGTGCTCTCCAAACTTTGTTGCCCAGCTGTGCTCGTAGGCTTGTCCGCAGCTTTGGCATTATCAAGCAATATGGAAGGAGGCGTCACTAAACCAAATGTAAATACGGTAATTAATGCGACTAAGGTTTTTCTAAACCAATTTGGCATTTATGTTCCCTCCCCTTTCACTCATTATTTTTTATATAACGGTGGTTTCTTCTATTATACAAAATGATTATAATTTTTGCACTTTACAATTTTGTTAACGTTCACATATTTTTCACTTGAATATGAAATTGTAAGATTTCATACAATATTAATACCACAATATTGAGGAGGCACTTGAATGACTTTAGATGTCATGTATTCCGCCGCAAGCATACTCGTTTTAGTATATTTTATTTATCAATGTGTTACAGACTAGAAAAAGAGCCGTCAATGGCTCTTTTTTTATGGTAAAAATACAATCCATACAATTAATAAAATAAAAACAAAGCCACCAATCACAGCTGGCAATAAATAAAACTGGGCAAGTATAACTATTGCATACAAGAGTATTGCTGGTAGTAGTAAATAACGATCTGCCTTCCACCTTAGCAAAAGTAATTTTCCTTCTTCACAATATAAATGAAGAAACATTTTTTTCGTAAATTCATTCCAATAATCACGCGCATAGCGAGAAATTGCAACTACAGTAAATACAAGAACAATAGCTGCAATCCACCTTGGAGTCATGATTATACTTGCAGTACTCATACATACAATTTGAATATAAAATATTCGTGCAGTACTTGTACGGAAAAATTCTTTCAAAAAAGATTCGATAATAAGAGAATCTGCTTTTTTTCCTAATAGTCTTTTAGAACGCGGAAACATCCACGGTTTTTTATTCGAGCTACTCGGTTTAGCTGCATGACCACCAACTTGCATAATTCCGCTCGTCCAGCGCATGCTTTCCTCTTTTTCTTTCTCGATTTCTTAAAAAAAGAACTTTTTATAATTCATTTTCTCTTTTACTAATACACTACTTAAGAAAATTACTAGACCGATAAATAGAATTGAATAATATAGATTTTTATAAATAAAAAATAAACTAATTCCAAAAAAGGACAAGCTCATAGAAAATACTACATTTTTTACAATCCATAAAACCCATCGTTTCCCCACCTGTACATGAATAAATCTTGTTAACAACGACAACATAAATCGAAATATAGTAAAGAATACCCAAAATAATACGACTTGTATCTCTGTTACTCCGATACTTTTCATCAACACTGGTAACATAATAACGACTACTATTACATTCGTTATCGCTATTCGAACAAATGTGTACATCATGCCATACTGGACTAATTTTCGCATATGTGTTGCATACGAAATTAAAAATAAACTATCCGCTTGCTCAAAAAACGAACGAACTCCTCTCGGATATGTTACTAGATAAAATGCGAGTAATCCTAATCCGAAATAAATCGTCTCTTCCATTGATAATTCATTTATCCATAGTGACCTATAATAGATTCCCATAAATATAAGTGTTGGAATAATAATATATAACGCGACTGTCCAATCTGTTACCGAACATATAGACTTCCACTTCCGCTGGAGCTCATGACATAATCTTTTATAAAATTGTTGTTTAATCATGTTGTTCACGCCTTACAATTATATCAAAGCAGTCTAGTAATGAGCTATCCGGCATTTCCGCTAACATTTGAATAGATTCTAAATGTCCATCTGCGACTAATGTACCTTGTGAAATGAGTAAAAATCTTTCACAAATTTTTTCAGCAGTATCCAATACGTGCGTACAAAGTAAAATTCCTGCTCCGCGCTCTTTTTCTTTATATAAATAACTTAAAAACTCTTTCGTAGCTACTGGATCTAAACCGATAAAGGGTTCGTCAATTATATAAAAATCTGGCTCAGTTAAAAACGCCAATATTAGCATCGATTTTTGTTTCATACCTTTTGAAAACTTTGATAAATATTCATGTTTATGCTTATCCATTCGAAAAGTATGTAATAATTGTCCCGCTCTTTCTTCCCAGCTTCCCATTTCACTTCCACGAGCTGCCATTAATAATTCAATATGTTCCCAGAGCGTCAAGTAATCATAGTATGTTGGATGTTCTGGTACGTATGCATACGGATTTTTCTTTTCACCGAATGATATTTCACCGTCCATATTTACAAGTAATCCCAGCATCGTTTTTATCGTCGTACTCTTCCCAGCACCATTTGCTCCAATAAGAGCAACTAGTTCACCTTTTTCGATAGAAAAAGCTATATCACGAATTGTTTTTTCACCTATTTCATATCCAGCTGAGCGGATATTTACTTCTAACATGCATTTCCCCTCTTTCCATTTCCAATACAATCAAGGAAAAGAATAACATATAACTATCTATATATCATTATAAAATATTTATTTTTATGGCAGGAAAAAACATTTTTTAACAGAATACTAAATGTTTGATTACATTTTATTGGAGTGGATAATATGTCTTTTCAAATTCGTGAAGCAACGATAGATGATATAGACGCACTTTGTTCTTTAACAAAAGAATTAAAAGGTTCCTCTATTTCCTATGAAGATATGAACAATCGATTACAATTCGTACAAATGAGTCCGTTTGATTTTTTATATGTTTACGAGGAAGAAGAAACTATATTTGGATTACTTGGATTTCGTATACGTGAAAATTTAGAAGATGTAACACGTTATGGAGAGATTTCAATTATTAGCGTTGATTCTAACATACGACGTAAAGGCATTGGACAAGTTTTGATGGATTATGCAGAACAATTAGCAAAGAAACATAATTGCATTGGCACATGGCTAGTTAGTGGAACAAAAAGAGTAGAAGCTCATCCTTTTTACAAAAAATTAGGCTATGAGGTAAATGGCTACCGATTTGTAAAACATTTTTAAACTACTTATAAATTGAAGGGGCTATAACTATGACAAACATTAAAGCAATTTTCATTGATCGTGACGGTACAATTGGTGGTGACACTACAATACATTATCCAGGATCTTTTACATTATTTCCATTCACAAAAACATCCTTGCAAAAACTAAAAGCTAAGAATATAAAAATTTTCTCTTTCACAAATCAACCTGGGATTGCAGATGGAATAGCAACTGTAGCCGATTTTGTACAAGAATTAGAAGGCTTCGGTTTTGATGATATTTATGTATGTCCTCATAAACACGGTGATGGTTGTGAATGCCGTAAACCGAGTACAGGCATGCTGCTTAAAGCAGCAAAAAAACATAGGCTTGATTTAACACAATGTGCTGTAGTTGGTGATCGCTGGACTGATATTGTTGCAGGAGCAAAAGTAAATGCGACAACGATTCTAGTCCGAACAGGCGCTGGGTATGATGCTTTGCATACGTACCGAGACAAATGGGCACATATTGAACCAAACTACATTGCAGATAACTTTGAAGATGCAACAAACTGGGTTTTAAATCAACTATAATACAAAGGTAGCAAGTTCCCTTTTGATAAGCAGACATTGCAATTCAAATTATATTTTTTATTACTAACAGCAATTAACGTAAAGAAGGAATAGCTTAGTGGCTATCCCTTCTTTATTGACTTCTATTATTTACATTTGTTATCTGTTTTTATTGAGTATTCTCATCGTTTTTATACTCCAAAATATCCCCTGGCTGACACTCCAAAGCTTTACATATCGCTTCTAATGTTGAAAAACGAACCGCTTTTGCTTTCCCATTTTTCAAAATAGAAAGATTCGCCATCGTAATTTCAACCTTCTCCGAAAGCTCCGTTACACTCATCTTTCATTTTGCTAACATGACGTCAATATTAATAATAATTGTCATATCCGCCACCTCAAACTGTCAAATCATTTTCTGATTTTATGTTAATTGCTTCTTGTAGAAGGCGTTGAAGGATAGCGGTAAAAACAGCGCTAACGAACGAAGCAAAAATGATAATAAGTCCCACTAACCCAATAGGAGGTTCCATTTTCTTCGCTATAAAATGAAAAAGTGGCAAACCTAATACATACAAACCACTGATTGTAACTGCACAGCGCTTTATATTCTTTAACGACTTTACAGATAATTCCGAGAACGCTGTGTTCTCGTCAATATACTGTAAAAGATTGAAAGCCTGATAAAGAGCAACATAAAAAGGCACAGCTGCTCCATACATCACAATGAAAACAAGATATTTTATCGGAGCGATATTAGGATACAAATTCGCTACAAAATTCGCCATTTCCGGCACTAAAAATATGCATAAGGCAAGCACTGCAATTCCAGAAAGAAAAATAATTACTTTTAAGAACGTTGTTGAACTTCATTTAAGATTCATTTACAATAACTCACTTATTTAATGACAACATAATTTTACCACATAATTTATCGTTTAACAATAAATAAATATCGTTTTATCGTTATTGTCATACTTTTTAATTTAGGCAAAAATAAAAAAGAATTTCTCATTACAAAGAAATTCTTTTTCTTGAAAATGCCTCTTTCAACTTAATTTTTTAAAACGTTAATTCGTAATGGAAATAACGATTATCTCTCAAATAACCATTTTCAGCATATAATCGTTGTGCTGATAAATTATCAATCTCTGTTTGTAATTTTACACCTTTTGCTCCATTTTCTAATGCGTATTCTTTAGCAGCTTCTAATAATTTTTTACCTGTTCCGGCTCCACGCTTCGCCGCTTGTACAAATAAATCATTTAAAATCCATAATTCTTTCATTGAAATGGAAGAAAATGATGGATATAGTTGTGTGAACCCAATATATTCGCCGTCTTCAACTGCTACGAAAATAACGGACTCTTTTTTCTCAATTCGGTTTCGTAAAAATACTTTTGCCCCTTCTAAATCAGAATCCTGCCTATAAAACATGCGATAGTTATTAAAAACTGATGCTAGTCCATCTAAATCTGCAATTGTTGCCTCATATATTCTCATTTTACTCCATTCCCCTTCCAATACTGTCTCATTATATCCGTTGCCCATTTAGGCTGGTGTATTTCTTCTTTCGGCATAAACTCTTTCATTATTGGTTTTATATCCAATATAGGAGTGCCATCAATAGCATCTAATCCCTCAACAATAATTGATTTACCTTCTCTTTTGATCACCTTTACAATTGTTACACCTATGCGATTCGGGCGATTTTTCCCGCGCTGTGCAAAAATACCTACTTCAGGATAATCCTTATTATTTCTAGGATGTCTAGCAAAATACTGAATTTGCTCGTCAGTTACTTTATGAAAATAAAAAACAACTTCAATATGAGAAAAATCTTCAATCCCTTGTATACTTTCTTCTGCATACATTTCAGTTAAAGTTATACGGGATCTTACTTCTCCCCACTCATCATCTTTTATTTCCTTTCTTTCATTATGTACAAATGCGATTGGTTGAACTGAAAACATGCGCATTCCCCCTTAAATGTAACCACTTACATTATAAAATATTTTCTGAATGTTTTCCAGATATATGAATTTAGTTTACATAATATAATTACATTCTATCTAGAGCTACCTTGACTGCTTCAATTGCATGTATATGAGTCGTATCAAATATCGGGACAGATACGTCTTCTTGCTTTATTAATAACCCTATTTCTGTACAACCTAATATGATTCCCTGTGCTCCTTTTTGCACTAACTCTTCGATGACTCTTTTATAATATTCTCTAGATTGAGATACTATTTTTCCTAAACATAATTCTGTATATATTACTTTATTTATTTCTTTTCTATTTTTTTCTGATGGTACTATTACTTTTATATTATTTTCTTCTATACGTGACTTATAGAAATCTTGCTCCATTGTATATGTAGTTCCAAGCAGACCAACCTTTTGAATGTCTTTTCTTTTAATTGCTTTTGCAGTTGCATCAGCAATATGTAAGACTGGAATATCAATTTTCGCCTTTATTTTTCCAACTACCTTATGCATTGTATTTGTACAAATGATTATAAAGTCTGCTCCTCCCTTTTGTAATGAATATGCCGCATTCCCTAGAATTTCTCCAGCACCATCCCAATCTCCGCTAGACTGACATCGTTCAATCTCTTCAAAATCTACACTATTAATCAAACATTTTGCTGAATGTAGCCCTCCTAATCTCTCTTTTATTTCTTCATTAATAATTCGATAATATTCAGAAGTTGATTCCCAACTCATACCACCTATAAGACCTATCGTTTTCATATAAACAACACCTACCTAAACTTTTTTATACAACTAATAACAACGTTTTATTGTATATATTATACATAATAAAACAAGACTTTAAGTTTGAAATATAAAGTCTTGTTTTACGGAATTTAATATGGAAATAATAAAGAGTAATTGTACTTTCATTTCCAAGGAAATTTTTATAGAATATTCTGAAATTAACAATCTGATGTTTTTATAAATTCTTTATACTTATAATTAAAACACTCTCGATACAACGCTTTGATTTCATCATATGATGGAACACGTGGGTTATTAGCTGGGCTACCACTTTCAATTGCATCTGATGCCATTTTAGAAATAGCATTTTCAAATTCAATTTCATCGATTCCATATTCTTTTAAATTTGGAATACGAAGATCAAAGCAAAGTTTTTTTATTTCCCCAAGCGTGTAGTCTGCTACTTCCTCATCAGAATTCGAATACAAATCCTTATTTAAACTACGTCCAATTTTTGCTAACCTTTTCACTGCACTTGTTTTTGTAAACTCTAACACTGTAGGTAATAGTATGGCATTTGATATTCCATGCGGTACATGAAATAATGCTCCCACTGGCCTTGACATTCCATGAACTAATGTAACTGATGCATTAGAAAATGCAATTCCAGCTTGTAAGGAAGCAATCATCATCGCTTCTCTTGCCTCCATATTACGTCCATCTTCATATGCTATACGTAAATATTTCATAATACTTTCAATAGCTGAAAGAGCAAGTACATCTGTAAGTGGCTGTGAAAATTTAGAAATATAAGCTTCAATCGCATGACATAACGCATCTATTCCTGTTGCTGCCGTAATTTGTGGTGGTAACGAACTTGTCAAAACTGGATCTATAATTGCTACTTTCGGTATAAAACTAGGATGCTTCATCATCATTTTTACATCTGTTTTTTTATTCGTAATTACTGCTACACTTGTAACTTCCGATCCAGTACCAGAAGTTGTTGGAATTGCAATAAGTGGTAGTGGATTGTTTTCTATTTCAATATCCTTTTCGACATAATCCTCAACTTCTCCACCATTTGTATATAAAACCGCTACTGCTTTCGCAGCATCAATACAACTTCCACCACCAATACCGATAATAAAATCACACTTTTCCTCTTTACAAAGAGATAAGGCTTCTAACACGTGTATATTTGTAGGTTCAGCATCCACTTTATTATATGTACTAACAGTAATACTTTTCTTATTTAGTTGTTGTATACACTTTTCAAGATATCCTAATTTCTCCATAATTGTATCAGTAACTATAAAAGCTCTTTTCCCTAACTTTTTTGATTGTTCCCCCAGTTTTTCAAGCGAATTCCTTCCATATAATACCGACTTTGGCATACGAAACTCAGAAACTTCTTGCAAGTACTCCACCCCTTCTTATCCTAATTAATATTTTATGATATAAATTATCGATTTGATGAATCTTTACGATTCGAATTTTTAATAGAGTCCTGTTAAAGTATAGAACGCGATAACTAAAAATACAGCAACCGTTTTCAAAATTGTAATAGCAAATATATCTTTATAGGACTGTTTATGTGTTAATCCTGTTACTGTAAGAATAGTAATAATAGCCCCGTTATGCGGTAGTGTATCCATTCCTCCTGATGCCATTGATACGATACGGTGCATAACTTCTAATGGAATATCAAATTGATTGGCCGCTGCAATAAATTTATCTCCCATTGCACTTAATACTATTCCCATTCCTCCTGATGCAGAGCCTGTAATTCCAGCTAAAATATTCGTCGTTACTGCACCATTCACTAACGGATTTGTGAAAGTAGCAGAGATGCCATCTCTCATAATTGCGAAGCCTGGAAGTGCTGCAATGACACCACCGAATCCAAACTCAGCTCCTGTATTCATCGTTGCAAGTAGCGCTCCACCAATACTTGTATTCAATCCAGCTTGGAAACCTGTTACTACTCGCTTCCAATATAATAATAACGTTGTTAAGATCCCTATAATAAGTGCCAATTCTACAGACCAAATTCCTACCACTGCACTTAATTCTACTTTTCCAAATGCTTTCATACCAATTGCAGAAAAATCAAAACCGCTTGGATACCACTTCGGTATCATAATAGTAAACACTTTATTCATTACACCTACTAAAATAAGTGGTATAAATGCAATAAGTTGTTGTGCTCTTGTAATTTCAATGTTATTAATTAATGGCATATTTTTTTGTTCTAATTGCAAAGATGCTGCCATTTCAGTATTTCCATCATTAAAACCAAAATATCCTTCACCTGCCGCTTTTGCCTTCTTACGTCTACTCTCTAAATATAGTAAACCTAATGTAAGAACAAAAATTGCTCCTACAATGCCAAGTATCGGTGCAGCATAAATATTCGTTTTAAAAAATGTTGTAGGTATTACATTTTGAATTTGTGGTGATCCAGGTAGCGCATCCATTGTAAACGTTACTGCTCCAAGAACAATCGTTCCAGGGATTAAACGCTTTGGAATATTAGCTTGTCGAAACAACTTAGCTGCGAACGGATAAACAGCAAACACTACTACATACACACTAACACCACTATACGTTAAAATAGCCCCCATTAATACAATCGCTAATATAGTACGTTTTTCACCAACTAACTCAATAATCGTTTTTGCGATAGAATCTGCAATTCCTGACATTTCCACTACTTTTCCAAATATTGCTCCTAATAAAAACACAGGAAAATATAACTTTATAAATCCAACCATTTTCTCCATAAAGATATTAGAAAAGAAAGGTAATACATAACTAGGTTCTGTCAAAAATACTGCAAATAATGCAAATATCGGTGCGAATAAAATAACAGAAAAGCCTCTGTATGCTACGAACATAAGTAAACTTAGTGCTAATAATATAATAACTAACTCCAATTTTACCCCTCCATTAAACAGAATATTCTAAAATTTATTGATAAACTTCTACTAATCTTTTAATTCTGACATCCCTCCTCTTATTCATACAATTTTTTCATGCTAAAAATGTCTAATTATAAATATTCGATTACATATGAAAAATCCCTTTAAACAGAAACGAATTCCTCATCATACGTTATAAAGGGATTGTTAGTACCTATATTTACTGATTTATTAAAATTTTCCCTACACAAAAATGATACAGTTCTTCAACATCTTTCACTATGTAAGTCGCACTAACTTCAGTCAGTTCTTTCTCACAGCCATAGCCATATAAAACACCAATTGAAACAATTCCATTCTGATTCGCACCTATTATATCGTGCTTTCTATCACCAATCATTATCATTTCTTCTTTATTTAGTTCTTCATTTGTTTGTAAAATATGAGCAATTATTTCTTCTTTTTTTATTCTCGTACCATCTAAATTACTTCCAATGATATCTTCGAAATAATTCGTTAATTGAAAATGCTCTATAACTTGTTTCGCAAATACAGTGGGCTTTGAAGTAGCTACGAATATGCGATTTCCTGAACTTTTTAATTGTTGCAAGAGCTTCAGAATCCCCTCGTATACATTATTTTCAAACAATCCACGCTGCTTTAAATACTCACGGAAGTAAAAAACTGCACGTTCAACCTCTCCTTCACTCATATTATATCTCTCTACGAATGATTGCTGAATAGGAGGACCTATAAATGAATCTAACTCACTTATATGTACTTCTTCAATTCCTACTTTTTTTAACGCATACAAAACCGAATTTACAATCCCTTCTTTCGGATCCGTTAAAGTTCCATCTAAATCAAATAGAAATGTTTTATACATGTTTCATTCCTCCACTTAATTTGCTGTATAAATAACTGCTAACATCTCTTCCACTTCTCCTTATTATACTATCATTATCTATTTTTTCGAAAAATCAATTTCCATATGTCACATACTTTCAGTTACAAAATACGATAGATATGATAAAGTAAAAAAGTTACAATTATTTTAATAGAAACTGGTGAAACAAATGTCAATTACGTTAATTTTTATAATGGCTTTCACAATTGTAATCCACGCAGTTGAAACAAGCTCTTATAGTATTCGATTAGCGGGGGTTCGTTTAAAGAAGATTGCTGTCGCATTATCCGTCGTAGGAATCGTATTACTCATTTCAAGAACGTCAAACTTACTACAAGCCTTTTTACTTGGCGGGATTGTGGACGAAGCAAAACTAGATCCTTCTATTGATTTAGAGCATATTATACGTCTTGTACTATTATCTGCTTCTATCGGTACATTGCTTGCGATTATACTGTATCCAACTTTGACAAAACTATTTGGATATGTCATTCAAAACTTTGAAACAGACGGTTCTTTCATTCGAATGATGAAAACGAATAACATTCAAAAATTAAAGTACACAAAAAAATATGTCCGCTTTCCAAAGTTAGAAATGATTCATAGACTGCGTATCGGTGGTATTCCAAAGCGTATTATGCTTATTAACATGTTTGCTACTGCTATTTATACAGCGGGAGTTCTTTCCGCACTATATGCTTCTTTTTTAATTCCAGCTTTCGCAACAAAAGCCACTACAGCTTCCGGTCTTATTAATGGTTTTGCTACTATTTTATTAACAGTGCTACTAGATCCACGTATTGCTCTTTTAACAGAGCGAGCTCTTCAATCAGAAGAAGGTGCTGAAGCAATGAGTAAAATGTATGCTTGGCTAATGATTTCTAGACTTTTTGGTACATTACTAGCTCAACTGTTATTCATACCAGGTGCTTACTGGATTACATGGATTATAAAGCTTATGAATTAAATTTACTCTCTAAAAAAAAGCAGGTGAGATAACAAATGACTATACAAACAGAACAAGATATCATTCGCTTAATAGAAAACGACGAATGGATGATGAATGTATTACAAATGGCAAAATCACTAGAGTTACCTGATTGGTGGGTTTGTGCCGGCTTTGTTCGTTCTAAAATTTGGGATACTTTACATGACTATGAAGCTAAAACGGCTATGCCTGATGTTGATGTGATTTATTATGATAGTCTACATCAAGATGAGATATACGAACAATCATTAGAAACGAAATTAATGAATATTGATGCTACTATCCCTTGGTCTGTAAAAAATCAAGCTCGTATGCATGTAGTGAATAATATGCCACCATATTCTTCTTCTGTTAATGCTATTTCTAAATTCCCTGAAACAGCAACGGCTTTAGGAGTTACACTTGATGAACTAAACAATGTTATATTAACAGCCCCATGTGGTATTGAAGATGTCCTTTCGTTACAAGTGAGACCAACAGCTCATTTTCTTAAATCGAAAGAACGATTACATATGTACAAAAACAGAGTTATAAAAAAGAATTGGCAAAGTAAGTGGCCTAACATCACAATCACATATCCAGAAATTTAGAAAGAGTGCCTCTCATTTATAGAAGCACCCTTTTCTTCATTTCAAAAAATGTATGACTGTTTCTGCAAATCTATCTGCTTCCTCATAATGAGGTGAATGACCGCTCTCTTCAAATACGATATACTTGCCGTTTCGGGCATCTTTATTAAATGTTTTGATTTGTTCTTCACACGTTACTACATCATGTTTTCCTACTATTAATAACATTAGATTTTGTACATCTTTTATTTTTGATAATAATGATGTATGACATGCTCCCTCTAATTTTAATCTATCAAAGTGCATTTTGGAGCGATTTGAAAATATTTCCCACTCTTCATCACTGTATAAACTCTCATCTGTCCTATCTTCCTTATTATTGTAAATCTCCATTCTTTTTTCTTCTAATTCAGCGCTTAATCTTATATAAGCTTCTAACAACTCTTCTGAACTAGCATCGCTAGATGAATAAGCAAAGCACTCTTTTGCTACTTCTTCTTTTCCATACTTTTTTAATAAATGCCCTGTCTTTTGCAACAAAGCTCTACTTGTTAATGCAAAATCAAAAGTTGGTCCTTCAAATATTATTTTCTCTATTGAACTTGGATATATCGACGCATAAAGCAATGCTACATATCCACCGAAAGAATGTCCAATTATAGACCACTTCTCAATTTGTAATACTTTTTTTAATTCCTCACAGTCTTCAATCAAATCATTTAATCCAAAAGCTTCGTCTTCAGTAATTTTTTCTGAACGACCAACACCTCTTTGATCTATCATAATTACATGTAGAGAATCTTTTAAACGTTCCGCTTGATGAAATGAAAAATCATAACAACTCTCTCCTGGTCCACCATGCAAGTATAAGACTGGCTTATTTTTAGGATTTCCATGTGTTTCAACGTATAGCTTTTTCCTTCTAATATTCATATACTCTCCTGTTTCTATCAAATTCGCCATAAACATCACCATCTTCTTTTTTTACTGAATATTATAACATTTATTGTTAAATAATCCCTATTACATTTAAAAAGACGATAATGATTGCGAGCGGTGCTACAAATCGAAGTAAAAATGCCCAACAAGTAAATACTTTCTTTCCATAATTTCCACCTACAAAAAACTCTGCTTCTAGTACCTTCTTTTCCATTTTGAATGAAACGAAAATACTAATAAATAGTGCTCCAAGTGGCATTAATATATTACTAGATAAGAAGTCTACTGCATCAAAAATATTCTTTCCGAAAATCGTAATATCACTCCATACTCCAAATGATAACGCTGATGGTATACCTACTAAGAAAATGCCGAAACCGATCAGCCATGATAATTTCGTTCTCTTTTCTTGTTCACCATTTGCTAATGCTGAAACAACAGTTTCTAGTAGAGAAAATGCCGATGTTAATGTCGCAAATGTAAATAGTGCAAGGAATACTGTTAAGAAAAATCCACCGAATGGGATTTGACTAAATACAGATGGTAATACGATAAATAGTAATCCAGGTCCTTCTGTCGGCTCCATTCCTAATGAAAATACGGCCGGAAAAATGGCAAGACCTGCAAATAAAGAAACAAATAAATTCAATCCAACAATTGTTATTGCTGATTTTGGTAAACTTTCTTTTTTATTTAAATAGGAACTATAGGTAACCATAATTGAAATCCCGATACTAATTGCAAAGAATGATTGCCCCATTGCGAACAAAATACTTTCCGAAGTAATCTTTGAGAAATCTGGTTGTAAGAAAAACTTCACACCTTTCATAGCATCATCAAGTGTTAACGAACGAATAATAAGAGCGACAAATAAAACGAACAATGCTGGCAACATATATTTACTTGCTTTTTCAATTCCGTTTTGTACACCCTTTGATACAACCCATATCGTAATGAACATAAAAGCGAAATGTCCCATAATAGCCCAAGTGGGATTCCCAATTGTTTCAGTAAATAATGCTCCGTAATTTTGTCCCGGTGCAATTAGTTGTCCAGTAATTCCTCTGAATAAATAAATTAACACCCATCCACCTACAACACTATAAAATGAAAGTAGTATAAAACACGTTCCAACACCAAGGCGTCCAATCCAGTGCCACCCTGTATTTGGTGCAATACTTTTAAATGCGCCAACTGCTTGTTTCTGCGTACTACGTCCAATCATAAATTCAGCTATAAGTAGTGGTAATCCAATTAATATAGTAAATAATATAAAGATTAAAAAGAATGCTCCTCCCCCGCTCTTCCCGGCGATATAAGGAAACTTCCATATTGCGCCAAGTCCAATTGCTGATCCTGCTGCAGCCATTATAAAACCTAATTTCGAAGTCCATTGCTCCGTTTGTTTCATCTCATTTTCCTCCTAATTAAATCTTTTTATATAGATAAATAAATTTTATAGACCTATCCAAATAAACCCTCCACTTCTTTTTCCATATAATAAAAAAATGGCCTAGCATCTCTATATAAAGAGACGCTAAGCCATTTACTTAACGCGGTACCACCCTTATTGATTCCATTATGAATCCACCTTAGTAGTAATCGTTTGATTACAAACCTAATATCGAAGGTTAACCGTTAAGATTTACTAAGAATGTGATTCCGTTCCACCTTACTGCTCCTAGGCGAGTTCAGGATGTCATTTGACTATGTCGCACCAACCCATAGCTCTCTGTACAAATACATGACCTTACTACTCCTATTCAACACATTGTAATATTTAGAATATATTTTCTTTTGAAATTAATATGAAGTATATCGGTTATATTTGTAACTGTCAAGGGGTATATTAATTTTTTGTCGAAATGGTTCATATTGATAACTCACTTTTACTAAGCTTATTAGCAAAAGAAAGAGTCTATATTTTCATCTTTTCAAACGAACTATAAAAAGAATCTTCGCGATAATCGCGAAGATTCTTTTTACGGTATAAGACGAGTACAATCTCTCGGAAAAGCACTCGCCTCTCGTACATTTGTTAATTCTAATAGTTTATATACAATCCTTTCTAACCCAATTCCGAAACCTCCATGCGGGGGACAACCGTATCGGAATGTATTTAAATAAGATTGAAATTTCTCTGGGTGTAATCCTTTTTCTTTAAACGAAGCGAGTAACATTTCATAATTATGAATTCGCTGTGCCCCTGACGTTATTTCTAACCCTTTATATAATAAGTCGAATGAATCAGTAATAGCTGGATTCTCTTTATTTTGCATCGTATACATCGGTCTCGCTTCTTTCGGATAATGTGTAATGAAAACAAATTCACTATTATATGTTTCCTTTACATATTTCCCTAGTAACTTTTCACCTTCTGTATCTAAATCCCCTACAGGAGATTCTTTACGATACTTACTTTTCAAAATTTCTTGTGCTTCTAACAATGTAATTTTAGGTATTTCAGTAATAACAGGTACTTCTATTTGTAATAGTTGTAGTTCTATTTCACATTTTTTCGCTACTTGTTGAAACATATATCGTAAAACATCCGTTTCTAGTTGCATCACTTCATAAAAATCATGAATAAAACCAAGTTCTACGTCTAACGATATATATTCATTCAAATGACGGGAAGAATTATGATGTTCCGCTCTATATACAGGTGCAATTTCAAAAACTCGTTCTAACCCACCTGCCACCATCATTTGCTTATAGAACTGTGGTGATTGTGCTAAATAAGCTTCTTTTTGGAAGTATGGAAGCTTAAAAACATTTGCTCCTCCTTCTGCCCCTTGCGAAACAATTTTCGGCGTAAAGATCCGTGTGAAATCGTTCTCTATAAGAATTTCACTAAAGCTCTGAACGAGTGTAGATTTCACTTTAAAAATCGCTGCGGTTCGCTCATGCCTTAATGATATTACTCGCTCATTAAGTAGTTGATCTAAGCCCACTTGTAACTTCTTTTTATTTATTTCAAATGGAAGTGGTTCTGCACCGTTTATTACTTTCACTTCATGAGCAAGTACTTCAACACCCAATTCTGTTTTCGACGTCTCGACTATTTCACCGATTACATGGACAACACTTTCTACATCAACTTTATATCCAGCCAATCCATTCTCTAATACACATTGAATTACTCCTGTTCTGTCCCGTAATAATAAAAAACTAACATTTCCAAGATGCCGAATTTTTTTTACCCATCCTTGAAGTAATACAACCTTTCCACTTTGTTCCATACATTCTTTTGTGAGTGAACGCTTCATTATTGAATTCATTATTTTTCCCTCCAGTAATTTTATATTTGTTTACGTTATTGTTGTCATCGTCATCATCCACGGTCACTCACCCCCTTTCAAAGAATACAAAAATCCGCCCCTATAAATAGGGACGGATTTTTTTCCGCGGTACCACCCAAATTGTCATACTGACCATCTTAGCCCTGATAACGGTAGGTACCGTTTGCTTTTACTAATAATCACGTTCAAAGCAACACTCACAGGTGTCTTTCCATCATGCGGTATCACAACCTTCTCAGCAACCGGCTGCTCTCTGTAGACCTTTGCACCATGTACTTTTCCTGATCATCACTTTTTATATTTACAGAGTATTCTAACTTCTCTCTTTATAAAATGCAAGAATTTTTTTGAAACATTCTGATTTTCTAACTCCTAACTGCTTCTAAAACGGGAAAAGTTAATTTTGTAATACATATTCTTATGTATCAAATCCGAAATTACACATCTAATATTTTCCTAATTTTTACATAAAAACCGTATTTTTCACGCATATTAATAAACAAATTTAAAGCGAGGTGTGCATATGCAAAAAGCAATTAGTTTCTTTCTCCTATTGTTTTGCCTAATTGTAGTAAACGAAACATACGCCTATTCACCAAAATCTTTACCAATCTCTCAAAACTCTGGTCAATGGCTAGTGAATATTGATAAACCGAAAAAAACAAACAAAAATATGCTTCAAGCTAAAAAAAATGAATTTCAAACATATCATTTTTCAGTAAAGAATATCGGGAATAGTGAAGTATATAACGTAAACGTCGAAGTATTCCGCAACGAACTAAATAAGAAAACGAAATATGAACTCTTTTCCCTAAAGGAAAGTCGTTTAGCAAGTGGAAAAACTGGATTTGAACACGCTAATTTACCTGTTGCTACAAAAGCGGATGAGGTTGATGTTATTATTACATGGCAAGAACACCCATTCCGATTGATGCGAAATGGTCAAAAAGTTGAATCTAGAAAATTTAAAGAACATTTTGTTTTTAAAGAAGCTAAAAAGTAAATGGGATACGGATATATTCACACTATCATTGATATAGCTTTATTTACTAGTACCAGTTCGTAAGCAAATTAAAAAGTCGTGGCTTATAATGCCACGACTTTTTATATTAATTCGTACTAATGCCTCTCGCTGCCCAAATACGATCGATATCAGCAGCATGTTGTCCGCCATATAAAAGAGCATCTGCTTGCTTAATCGCTTTTGCTCCATCACTGAATTTAGAGTTTGGTGTTAATGACCAGTGTGATTGTAAAATGATTTTTGTTGCTACATCACGGCCAAAAGCTTGTGCCATTTCGTATTGACCTTGTGCCCAAATTTCACCATCATCATGCACTTCATTCGTTATATCTTTCGGATATACTTTATTCGTATCTAATCGGCGTAAGCATGTTGGATCTGAACTAGAGTAAGCTGTCGCATCCCATTCTCCAACACATGCTTTTCCGTATCCTGTAGTCGATACTGCATCTTCATATGTAGCACCTAAGAAGTCGCCAAATCCTTCTCCCATCGCTCCGCCTTCTGCTGAACTACCAAAGCCAGGAACTTGGTTATCTTGAATCGAATGCCCATACTCATGTGCGATAATACCAGCATCTTCTGCATCATCAACACCGCCAGTACCGAAAGTTAAAGCTTTTGTTGATGGAGAATAGAATGAATTATCATCAGTTGTACCATTAACATTCACTTTTATCGAACGGTTATTAATATTTTTAAAACCTAACCCTTGAATGTAACGCTGTAATGTATCGATATGATAATACGACATCACATCTTCAAAGCTATCATTTGCACGTGTATAGTTAAATTGTAAATTCGTAGATTTTGTTTTCGCTTTTGAAGAAATCGTTACATATTCTCCAATTAAAAATCCTGTTCCATCTAAACCTTTTAACGTAACAGTTTTCAGTTGGTTCGTTAGAGCTGTTGAATCTGCATCGTTATTATCTTTTAAGCCTACTTTACTACCGCTAGATACTACTGGGTTAGGTAAAAATACTTTTCCTGATCCTTCAGCTTTTCGGTTTATATCAACCTTTTTAATTAACTTTCCATTTTCTGCATCAATAAATGTTTCCCATGCACCAAATGGATTATTAGAATGGACTACAACTTTATATACTGGACGAGCCATTCCTTCTTCAACAATATATCCGAATTCTTTCTCTGTAGGAGCCCATAAGTTTTGCTCACTTGCTTCTCCAACATACGCCATTGATTTTTGTATTGCATCTTTTTCACTAATTTTTGTCGTTACTTCCTTCACACCTGTAACAGGCTGATAATCAGAAACAGCGAGTACTCCCTTTCCTTCTCCGTTAAGAGTAACTGTAATTTGTTTTGAAAATACAGGAGCACCGTTAACAACTTGTTGGAACCTAACATATGAAGCTACTGACGTTTCTGTTGTAGAAATATATTGCAAGTCTGAAAGGTCTGCCTTCAATCCATACTGCGCAGCATTTTCTTTTAAATATTCAGTTGCTTTTTTCTGTGGCGAATAAGCTTCTAACTTTACTTGCTGTTGTTTTTCCAATGCCGAAACCGTAGAAATCGTCCCCATTACTAACGGCACAGTCATTGCCATTGCCACCATTTTTTTATTAAACATAGAACCACTCCCCCTAATAAAGTAGCTCAACCTTATCCCGTTACCACTCAGCAATCATTCTCCACAAAATGGAGGGATAAAAATTGAATCTAGGAGTAATTCTCTATGGACAATTCTATTACCTTTCCATTTGAGGTAAGTGAAATTTTCTCAATATTTATGTGTAAAGTGAAAACAATACTGTAGAAATATATTTCTACAGTATTGTTTTCGGTACGCTATGAAAAAAGAAAATTGCTAGTAATCCTATCGAATGTATAGTCAAATAAATTCTAATCATACAAAAAAGGAAGTTGGAATCATTCCAACTTCCTTTTTTCTTTAATTAGCCGCACTTAATTTAATTCTAAGTTTTGTCTCACCTAAAGAAAGTTCATCGTCTTCGTTCGTTAAGTGACCAAATGTAAATTGTTTAACGAGTAAGTTTTCTTCCAATAAATCTTTATGGTTCGTTAACGTTCGCTGTAGCTCTACTTCTGTATCGAGAATAACATCGACTCGTAAATTAACTGGTAAATTCAACTGTTTACGATATTCTTGAACCGCACGAATGAATTCACGCGCTACTCCTTCTTGTAACAATTCTTCCGTTACATTCGTATCTAACATAACTGTGTATTGTCCGTTAGTCGTATTAGAAAATCCTGATTTTGCAACTTTCTCAACTAACACATCTTCAGCAGTTACAACTACTTCTTCTCTTGGTGTTGCTTCGTAAACTGCTCTTCCTGTTGATACAAAGTTTTGCACTTCTTCTTGTGATAATTGTTTTAGCCAACCATTCACTGCATTCACATTTTTACCGAACTTCGGCCCCGCTGTTTTAAAATTAAGCTTCAATTGATATGATGTGTATTTTGTTTCATCGAGTTCAACATGGAACGCTTTTACATTTAACTCATCCATAACGATATCACGATAAGATTCCCAATCCATATCATTCTCGTTATGCTCAAGTAATACAAGTTCTGCTAGCGGCTGTTTTACTTTTAAAGAATGCTGATTACGGTTACTTCTTCCAAGTTCAACAACTTGTAAAACAGCATCCATTTCCGCTTCTAATTTCGGCTGAAGTAGTAATTCATTTACAACTGGATAATCAGCTAAATGAACACTACTTCCTTCTAAATTAAGATGAATGTCTTCCGCGACAAACGGTGTGAATGGTGCAATTAATTTACTAATTGTTACAAGTACTTCATGAAGTGTCTCATACGCAGCAGCTTTTTCAGCGTTCATACCAGATTCCCAGAAACGATTACGTGAGCGTCTTACATACCAGTTACTCACTTCATCTACAAGTGCTGCAATTTCACGAGCTGCATTCGTAAATTGATAATCATCAAGTGCTGTTCTCACTTTTTTCGTTGTACTATGCAATCTTGATAATACCCATTCGTCTAATTTCGTAAGCTTTACATTATACGTTTCTTTCGGATTATACTCATCTAAATTTGCATATAAAACGTAGAAGCTATACACATTGACTAATGTATCTACAAATTTAGATTTCGCTTCCAGTACTGTTCTTTCAGAAAAACGCTTCGCATTCCACGGGGCACTATCAACAAGTAAAGCCCATCTTAGCGCATCTGCACCAAACTTATCTACTAAATCAACTGGGTCTAGTGCATTCCCTTTACTTTTAGACATTTTCTGTCCTTCTTCATCTAAGACATGCCCTAATGATAACACTCGTTTATACGGTACTTTTCCTGTATACAGTGCTGAGACTGCTAATAAACTATAAAACCAGCCGCGTGTTTGATCAATTCCTTCTGCAATAACATCCGCTGGAAACTGCTCTTCAAATAACTCTTTATTTTCAAATGGGTAATGATATTGTGCAAATGGCATAGAACCACTATCAAACCAAACATCAATTACTTCTGGTGTACGATTCATTGTTCCTCCGCATTTCCCGCAGCAGACTTGCACTTCATCTACATAAGGCTTATGCAATTCCAAATCTTCTGGTGTTTCGTTCGTACTATGCTTTCTTAATTCAGCAATGCTTTTCGGTGCGAACTGATGATTACAACTTTCACATTCCCATACGTTTAATGGCGTTCCCCAATATCTATTTCGGCTAATATTCCAGTCCACCATATTTTCTAAAAACTTACCAAATCGTCCATGTTTCATATGATCCGGATACCAAGTAACAGAATCATTATTTTGTAAAAATGTATCTTTAATTGCAGTTGTTCGGATTAACCAACTTTCTCCTGCATAATAAAGTAGTGGTGAATCACAACGCCAGCAATGCGGATAGCTATGTTCATATTTTTCTTTATGATACAGTAAACCTTCCTTCGCTAAATAACGAACGATATCCACGTCACAATCTTTTACAAATTTTCCTTTCAAAAATGGTACTGCTTCTGTATACTCACCTTTTTCATCTACAACGTGCAAGAATGACAATCCTTCACTTTGAACGACTCTATAATCATCCTCTCCATATGCTGGAGCAATATGAACAAGTCCTGTACCACTATCTGCTGTTACAAAATCTGCTGCGATAACGCGGTAACCATTTGTAACTTCTTTCATCGGAAATGGGGCTGCATAAGATGTGTTTAATAATTCTTCGCCTTTATGAACAGATAATACTTCATAATTCTCTTTTAATACTTCTTGTACACGTTCTTTCGCAACAATGTATACATGACTTTCTTGTTTTGCTTTAACGTATTCCATATTTGGATGGACAGCAAGCGCAACGTTTGCTGGAAGTGTCCAAGGTGTTGTGGTCCAACCTAAGAAATACTCATTTTCACTATCTTTCACTTTAAACTTCACAGTTGCACTTAAATCTTTTACTGTTTTATACCCTTGTGCAACCTCATGTGAGCTCAATGAGGTTTGGCAGCTTGGGCAGTATGGTGAAACTCTATGTCCTTTATATAACAATCCTTTTTCATGGATTGTCCCCAATATATGCCATACACTTTCGATATATGGATTCTTTAAAGTTACATATGGATCATCCATATCTACCCAATAACCAATACTTTCAGTGAATTCACGCCACTGCTTCTCATATGTGAAAACACTCTCTTTACACTTTTGAATAAATGGTTCAATGCCATATTCTTCGATCTCATGTTTACCAGAAATACCAAGTTGCTTCTCAACGCCTAATTCTACAGGTAAACCATGTGTATCCCATCCCGCTTTTCTTAACACTTTATAACCAGCCATCGTTTTATATCTTGCTACTAAGTCTTTAATTGTTCGTCCAAGTGCATGACCTACATGCGGTAGTCCGTTCGCCGTTGGTGGTCCTTCATAAAATACGAAAGACTGTGCGCCTTCTCGATTCTGAATTGATTGTTCGAAAATATTTTGTTCGTTCCACTGTTTGCGAATTCGCATTTCTCTTCCTACAGCTGATTCTTTTACATCTACTTTTTCCATATACAATCACTCCTTTGAATATTTTAAAGCACACAAAAAACCCGTCCCTATAAAGTAGGGACGGGTTTACCCGCGATACCACCCTAATTCTATTAGCTTTTTCACTAATAGCACTTAGCAACGTACTATCATACGTGTTCTTTGTAACGGTAGACATCCGTCCGGGCTTACTTACTTTCAGCCTCGGCTCCTCGGAGATGATTTTCAAATAACGTCTGCACACCGGCTTTCAGCAATATACCGGCTCTCTGGAGAACAGCTCACTATTTTACTCTTTCTCGTCTTCAGATTTGTATACTTTGTTAAAAGTTATTTTATGCCATTTAGCAACTAATTGTCAACTAATTCAAAATATATCCTTATCTTTTTCCCCTATTCTTATACAATTACTTTTCAAATTCTCGCAATGCTGCTAAATTTTCATCATCCTCAATAAGTTCAGCAAAGAATCCCGATTCATCCTCACGAAGGACAAATTCAAGCTCTTCCTTCGCCTCTTCATTTCTATTTAACTGTGCTAAATAACAAGCTCGATCATATCTTGCTAACAAATCACTCGCGTCAATTATTAATACTTCATTTGTTATTTTTTCTGCCTTTATCGTTTGGCCGGCACCATGATATGAAGATGCTAAAGAAAGAAGAATTGCTGTTTCATTTGGATGATGTATAGAAGCATTTTCTAATACATGAATTGCCTCTTCAAACCTTTCTTGACTTTGATATATTTCTCCTAAAGCAAGAAATGCTCTACTTACGAACGGTGTTTGCTCCGTTAATTGTAAGGTAATCTTTTCTGCTTTTCTTTCTTCCCCTGCTTTAAAGAATACTTGTGCTTGCAGAAGAAGAGTATCATAATCATCTGGTAGTTCTCGAACCATTTGCTTCGTTAATTCCAAAGCATCTCTTAACATATCTTCTTCCTCGCACTCAACGAAAAGATTTACAAGTTGCTTCGCTACTTCATAATCCCATTTATTTTCTAGTGAGGTGTGCAGAATCTCTATCGCTTCTTTATTCATCTCTACATTCTCATAAAATAGCGCAAATCGCTGTGCTGCCATACTATTTTTCGGATTTAACTTTAAAGAGATTTCATATAAATCAATTATCATAGTAACCATTGAAATTTCTTTCGCACGATTTTTCATACGATAAAAAGCTCTCGTAATGATAGATCGTTTCGGCTGTTCATGCAGCTGGCGTTCAATCCATATTTCCGTAACCGCAGCTGCAGCATACATGAATGCTGTACTTCTTTCTGCTTTTTTCACCTTTAACGTA
Organism: Bacillus sp. CH_48; assembly: GCF_038008465.1. Lineage (NCBI taxonomy): Bacteria > Bacillati > Bacillota > Bacilli > Caryophanales > Bacillaceae > Bacillus > Bacillus sp. CH_48. The sequence continues at coordinate 4,829,647 of NZ_JBBOZF010000001.1, forward strand.
TGAAGAAAATCTCGTATGTTAGACAATTTTTTATGTTGCTCTACTGCTTTTACATAAACATCAAATATACGTTCATTATCAAAATCTTTTTGTATTACTTTCATTGCAACTTCAATTGCTTTTACATTTCTTTTTTTCACTAATACTTTTGCATAATGATATAGAACTTCTATATGCTCACCATCTAATTGTAGCGCGTATTCAATCTGTGCTTGTTCTTTATCTATTTCATTCATCGCACCATGCACATATGCAATCGCATCTAAACGCCATATTTCAGGTACTTCTTCCGCTAATTGTTCTAGTTCAGTCAACAATTCTTCCTGAAGATTCATATCTACTGAAAGCTGTGCCAAATATTCCATATTAATATGCAACGGCTCTTCTTTCATCGCCTGAACCATATGACTTTGTTCTTTAAAACGGTTTTCTTCTTTTTCGTATATTTCCGCAAGCTGTAAATGTACACCTACGAAATTCCCATCAAGCTCTAAACATGTTTCATACGCTTGTTTTGCTTCCGTCAATTGTCCTAATGCCATAAGTGTTTCACCAATTCGGTAATACGGTAATGCCGTTTCCTTTTGTTCTATCGCCTTACTATATCTTTTCATCGCTTGGCCGTACTGTCCAATAGATTCATATAAAATACCTGCATAACAACCGTACTCACTTACTTCATTTCTTTCTTTGTGTAACGTTCTTAAAAACGCTATACCTCGTTGTACAAATTCCGTTCCTTTAATTCGATTCACATATTCATCTAACGCACTTGCTACATTATAATCACTTTTCTTTATACCATTTTCTAACTTAGATAGCGCTACTTTAAACCCTTCTTCATTTCCACCAAGTTCAATTTCAGCATCCCATAAAACCATTCCTGCATTCATGAGGAAATCTTGGCTCTTTTCAATTTGCTTCTCAAGACCAAGAATATATTCTTTTGCTTCCTTGTATTGTTCTCTTGCCATATAAACTTGTGTAAGTCCGAAGTGAGAATAAACATCCTCATCATTTTCTTCTAAAGCACGCTTATACAATACTTCTGCTTCTTCCAAGCTATCATTTTGAAAATGATAGTCACCTAATTTTACGTAAAGAGATGCTTTATCATCACAATTCTCAATACCGTTTAATAAAATTTCTTTCGTACTTTCCTCATCCTTCAAATCAGATTCGTATATTTCCGAAAGTTTTGTATAAATGTAAGGTGCATTACTATCCAAATGAATCGCTACTTTAAGCCCTTTTATTGCTAAATATAATTTTCCTAGTTGATGTGCACATCTCGCTCGTTCATACCATACATGTGCTTCATATTTATATTCTTTTAACAAGTCATTAAAGATTTCATATGCTTCTTCATATCTTTCTAAATCTATTAATATTATACCGTGATTCGTTAAAGTAAACCTTTCAGGACTACGCTCTAACGCAACTTGAGAGTATTGCAATGCTTTTTCAGATTGATCAATATACATATAGGATAAAGCGAGAAAACTCCAAGCAATAGGCTGATCTGCGTCTAATTGTAACGATGAACGAAAGCTTGAAATTGCTTCTATATAACTTTCCTGCTCAAAAGCATATCTTCCATTTATCAAATGATATAATGCACGATTATTTTTCTTCTCAACGCTTGTCAGCATTTGCTCGGCTTTGTCTACTTCCTGAAGACGAATAAAACACTGTGCACCATGCAATTTAACAAAGTCCGAGTTCGGAAACTTTTCCATTAACTTATCGATACAATATAAAATAAATTCTTTATCTACTTCAACATCTAAGTGCTTTATCGTATATAACCACGTATTTGGATTATCACTCGTTTCTTTTAAAAATTGTACTAAGTTACTAATTCCCTCTTTGTCATGTTCATCTAAATGATCCGTAAGAGAAAAAATAGATTTAAAATAACGATTTTCTTCTTCACTTAGAAACGCTAGTTGCTCCTTCTTTTCTTTCGGAACAAACGTGATTGCTAAACAGCCTGTATAACGATATTTTTCTTGTAATTTACTATATTCCACAAGAACTGGTTCTATAAAGTTTGGATCTTGAACATAGAAAGCTTGCAATGTATCATCATATCCAGATAGAACTTGTACGTGTGAAGCATGCTCAATATCTATACTTAATAAAACAGGAATTCCTTCGTCAATCAGTCTCTTATAATTCTCTTCATTCCCTTTAAAATAACGATATTCATAACCTAATTCTTCTAAATAAGAAACAGTATCTGAAAACTTCGAACCTGTCATATCAAAAATAAACTCTGCTATTTCATCTTGTGTACGTTTCTCTCCCCATATACGCAACATCATCTCTAAACTTGTCGGAACACAATAATTATCCTTTTGTACAATAGGAACTATCGGCAAGTGAACCTTTTTTCCATCCGGATTTTTTTCTAAATTATGATATAAAGATTCTTTTAAACTCTTTTCTTCTCTTAATAGCTTTTGTAAATCTGCAAACTTATTCATTTTGTACAACGCTTCTGCACGTAAATGTACAAAGTAAGTATTATAGGCATGATATGGCAGCTGAGTATTTATGTTATCTATTACCGCTAACATTTCTTCATATTGCTCTAAATCTAATAAATACTTTACCTTCTCAAAATGAAAATATGGTACTTGTGGAAACTTTACAATCGCATCATCAATTAACTGTATTGCACGTTTTTGTTCCCCTTTATTCGCATACAATTGTGATAATAAATAGGTAGATAACTCTTCACAATCTTCATGCTGTATGCCAGCAATAAATTGTTCTTCCGCTTTCTCCCATTCACCTGTATGCATATAAACGTAGCCCCATTTATCAAAGACTGCACGTGTACTGTACTCCTCTGCTTTTTTCATATACATTAGCGCTTCTTCGTTTCGTTTCATTTCTAAAAGACATCGTACTAACGTAAAATATGTTTTCGCTAAAAAATCTGCATCTATTTCTTCTTTACCTAACTCTTCTAAAGAAGATTTTAACAACTGCTCTGCTTCAAGAATTTTTCGCTCATCAATTAACTCATCACAATATAAAGAGAGCGTTCTCATACTTGGGAATTTTTTATAAGCGTAGCGAATGAGAAATGAACTGTATTGGTGCATAAGCCCTTCATCAGTAAGGCGAATTAATATATCAAACTCCTTATGCGAAGGAATATTGGCAAGCCAATTCTTCACATAGGATAAAGTATTCGTTTCTTTTATATATGCAATTTCATTATTTATTTCCTGTAATCCGTCTACAAATCTCTTATCTTTCAAACACGCTTCTAACTGCTTAAAATCTAGCATGCATTCACCTCGAATTTATATTTAAACTGCTACTTGCTTAGATTTTACACACCATATAGTATGTATTCAACTAAAATCTCTTATAATGGATGGTATTAATTAATATTATTCAAATTTATAACAAAATATAGTAAAAACGATTGCTTTTCTCTGTATTTTGTTTGATTATATGGAATAACGTAACATGCAGTTTTGATCTTGTAAAAGCTGAACTTAGTACATAAAATTATATCGCCGATAATTCAAATATATCAGCGATTATATGTCGAATACCGACTTATCGACATTAAACGACAATTCTTATATATCATACCTTTTAACATACTATGTCACCAAATGTAATTTTCATATTCGGAGCGTACACTAAAGAAGAATGCACATGAAATATTTTGTAAAATCGGAGTTCAGCTTCATATTGAGCTAGCGCATTATCATATGTTAATCCTCTGTCTATTAAACATTCTATAAATTGCTGCTTATCACCCGGATTGCCTGCAATCCCCTCTTCTTTTAATGATTGATACAAATCGTTTTTATCATTGTGATGCATATTTGAATCTAAAAAGTTCACTTTATCGCTTACTCTACACTCAATATTTTTCACACCTAATTCACTTAAATATATCGGTATTTTCATGCCTATATTGCCATCTTTACCATTTCTTTTCGTATCACTTTCAAATAATTTCTGCAAAACACCTAACTGAATAAATTCTGATTGTTTCTCCCCATCTAAAGAGTATGAAGACATATTTGATATCCAATGTGGTTCAAAACAGATTATTTTTCCGCCCTTTTTAATTGAATGTATCATTTTTTGTAGCATCGTTTTTGGCGAACTCATATGTAATAAGAAAGCATGACAGATTGCTATATCGTATTTATCGTTCAGTTCAATTTCTGTAGCATCTTCCTCAATAAATTCTGATTCATACGGGAGGGAACGAAACAACTCTCTCGCTTCAGCTATTAATGCTTCTCCGCTATCAATGCCTGTATATGTTGATCCACCTGGAAGTAACGGCAACAAAACTAACCCTAAATAACCATATCCACAGCCATAATCAACAACATGTACTGGATCAGAAATCTTCCAAACTGAATTCACTAGAAAACTTACATAATCGCTATTGTAATATAAATCTCTCGTGTTTTTTAAATACGCTAGTTTACTGTTCCAATCGTATGTTTCCAACGTCTAACGCCTCCTTTTATATACACCCCTTACAATTCTCCATTTAACAAAAACATTCCTACATTTTAATTCCCCCAGAAATTAGTTTAATAAAGTGAGATTACTACTTACATGGCTCCTATACCAAATAAAAAGGCATACATATCTGTAATGATACATACACCTTTTATGCTACATCTCCTCAGGTGCCTCCACCCCAAGTAAACGTAATCCTTCTTTTAGTACAACCGTCACAGCATAAACCAATGCGAGTCTGCTGTCTTTTTCTTCGCTCTCTTCTAATATACGAACATTACCGTAATATTTATTGAATGATTGTGCTACATCTAATACATATTTCGAAATGATTGATGGCTCATTTTTATTGAAAGCTGCTTCAATTACTTGAGGGAATTTATTAAGTAATTTTACGACACTCCAGCTATGATCATCTTTTAAAGCAAACGTACATGTTTCAAATTCTACACTTTCTTTTCTTAAAATAGAGCAAGCACGTGCATGTGTGTACTGTACGTACGGGCCTGTTTCTCCTTCAAATTTCAGCATGTTTTCTAATGAGAATTCAATATTGTGCATACGCTCATTTTTTAAATCGTGGAAAATAACTGCCCCTACACCGACTTGCTTTGCTACTTCTTCTTTCTGTTTTAAGTTTGGGTTTTTCTCTTCAATATTTTGTTTTGCAAGTTCAATTGCTTCCTCAAGTACTTCTTCGAGTAAAATAACTCTTCCTTTACGTGTCGACATTTTCTTACCATCTTTTAAAATGAAGCCAAACGGTACGTGTTCCATACCATCAACCCAAGTATAGCCAAGTTTTTTTAATACAGTGAAAAATTGATTGAAATGTAAGCTTTGTTCTGGACCAACAACATATAGCGCTTTATCAAACCCATAAGTGTTTTGACGATATAAAGCTGCTGTTAAGTCACGCGTTGCATAAATCGTCGCACCATCTGATTTTCTAATTAAGCAGGGCGGCATTCCTTCTTCTTCTAAATTAACGACTAATGCGCCTTCTGATTCTTCAAGCAAATCATGCTCTTCTAAAATCCCAATAAAATCTTCCATTAAGTTATTATAAAATGCTTCTCCTTGAAAATTAGTAAATTCAACACCGAGAAGTTCATAAATGCGAGAAAATTCTTTAAGGGACTCATGACGGAACCAATTCCAAAGCTCTACCGCTTCTTCATCACCTTCTTCTAATTTCTTAAACCAAGCACGTCCTTCTTCTTCTAGTTCTTCGTCGTCTTTTACCTCTTCATGGAATTGGACATATAACTTAAATAGCTCACGTATTGGATCTTCTTTAACTACTGCTTCATTTCCCCATTTTTTATAAGCCGTAATTAACTTTCCAAACTGTGTTCCCCAATCTCCTATATAATTAATCCCTACAACTTCATAGCCACATTTTTCAGCGATATGTTTCAGCGAATTTCCTATCATTGTAGAACGTAAATGCCCCATCGAAAAAGGTTTCGCGATATTAGGAGAGGAATAATCAATTACTACTGTTTTTTCACAGCCAAAGTGGTTTTGACCGAACTCTTCTTTCTCCGCTAAAACTGTTTTTAATACTGCATCACTTACAGTTTCACGATTGAAAAATACATTTACATAAGGACCAACGGCTTCTACTTTCATAAAAAACGGATTATTTAATTTCTCAGCAACTTCCTTTGCGATAAGAGCTGGTGCTTTTTTATATTGCTTCGCTAATGAAAAGCATGGGAACGCTGCATCTCCAAATTCATCTTGTTTCGGTGTTTCAATTAAATCTAAAATTTGTTTTTGCGTTAATTCATTCGTGAAAATATTAGATAAACTTTCCGCAAACTGCATTTTATAATCCATGATACAACCTCCTTATTTTTTAAAACACAAAAAACTCGTCTCTAAAAAAGAGACGAGTTTTAACCCGTGGTACCACCCTTGTTGTTCGTTACGAACCACTTTCCCGTTTATAACGAGGACAGGGGGCCTCGGCTTTCTCTACTATTCGTTCAAGAAGCATCTCCGAAGTGCGCTTCATCTTTTTCTTCCGTACTAGGCTCACACCATCCCTAGCTCGCTTTCCTTCTAAAAAAGACTACTCTCTTCATCACAGACAGTATATTTAATTAATTATTGCTTATTATACATCTTTTCAAACAATTAGCAAGGGTCAATTACACCAAAGTGAAACTTAGCACTTTTTCTTTTGTATACATAAAAATTGTGTTTTTCAAATCTAGAACTACGAAAATGATCTTTTAAAACGACACGTTTTCTCGCCACTCGTTTTGCCTCCGCAATTGTTTCGTCAGTAATATCATGATACAAAGCGAAGTGTTTTAATCCTTTAATTCCGTCGGATTCTATGACAGTTTCTTCAAACATCGGATCAAGGTAAACGACATCGTAACTATTGTCTTCACATTGCGCTAAAAATGAAAAATGCTCCGTTTGCTTTACTTGAATTCTTTGCATTGCTTCATCAATTTCAGAAACGGATGAAGACCATGTTTTCAAACCATTTTCCATAATATAAGCCATATACTCATTGCCTTCAAGTCCTGTTACTTTTCCGCTTTCACCAACAACATAACTAGCTACAATACTATCTGATGCCATCCCGAGCGTACAATCTAACACTGTCATTCCTCTCTCTAATTGCGTGGCTTGTACAAACGGATCGTGTTCTCCACGCATTAACCTTTTTACACGAAACATCGCTGAGTTCGGATGAAAGAAAAACGATTCTTCCGTACCTTTCGGATAAATAGCTAATCGGTTCTTCCCTACGACAAGCACATCTTGTTCATACTGCTCATGCAGCTTATGTACTGGTATGTCATTACGTTTAACGAATGAACGATTTAATTCTGCGGCTACCTGCTTTGCATAATCTGTCATTTCTTTATTCGTTCTTCCTGCTGTTGTTACGATCATTGTTTCACCTCTATATAAAGAAAAGAGGGAGATTTACTCTCCCCCTTCTTTAGCAATTCTTTTCGAAAGCTTGCTCTAAGTTCGTAATAATTTCGTCCATAGTTGCACCTTCAATTTCATGACGGTGAATGAAGTGAACAACTTCTTTTCCATTTAATAATGCCATAGATGGTGAAGATGGAGGGATTTCTCCGAAGTATTCACGCATTTTTGCGGTAGCATCTTTATCTTGACCTGCGAATACAGTTACAAGATGATCAGGTTGTTTTTCAGCACGAACAACCGCTTGACCTGCTGATGGACGTGCTAAACCAGCTGCACAACCACAAACAGAGTTTACAACTACTAAAGTTGTACCTGATGTATTTTCCATAAATTCTGTTACAGCTTCTTCTGTAGTTAACTCTTCAAACCCAGAACGCACTAACTCTTGGCGCATTGGGATTACCATTTGGCGCATGTATTCTTCATAAGCATTTGACATCTTGTAATCTCTCCTTCAACTTTCATTCCAAATTCATCATATCACGCTCTATTACTAGGTGCAAAAGAAAGATTACGATGATTTCATTTTTTTGTAGGGATTTCACAAACCCCACCGCGGCAATGTCCAACTGGGACAAGTTTTCTATTGTTAGCGATATAATCGTATACTTTACTTCCAAAACCAAGTACGATAGATAGCTTTATAAAAGGAACGGCAAACCAATAAGATGGTACGGCCTTTGCTAATACATCTATGCTCTGAATGCCGTCATACCACTTATTATTTTTAAAAATATACAGTCTTTGTTCCATCTTACTTTGTAGTTCTTGAGAAAGCTCATACTTCTCAACTACATCTTCATCTCGAAATGAAACAAATTTCATCTTACCTTTTTTATCTAATTTTTTCGTACGTTCTGCAACCGCCGTACACATCGGACACCAACTATCATAGAAAACAATCATATATTATTCCCCTTTACGAGACTCTGTCATTTGTTTCCATACAGAACCTTTTGCTTCTTCTCCGCCTTCAATACGCTCTAATGCTAGACGCGCTTGCATCGCTACTTCAAACTCTGGATCATCTTGCGCTGCTTTTAATGCTGGAATTGCACTTTCATCTCCAAGCTCAAATAAGAACATAGCTGCACGCCAGCGTACTAATTTACTTGAATCTTTCAGAGATTTAATCATAACGAACATCGCTGCTGGATCACCTACGTCTGACAAGCAATCGCCTGCTGTACGGCGAACACTTACTGAACGATCTAATAACGCTTTATATAATAATGGCAATACTCCATCACCTTTTACCATACCTAAATACGCAGTTGCTAAACGGCGGATCGAAACTTTTTCATCATCTAACGCCATCTTCAACACTGGAATATCTTCTTCAGTAGGATCCATTTGTTCTAATGCTGCAAAACGGTTTTTCCAGTCAGAATCTTTCATCATCTCTTCTGTTACTTTATATGGCTCACGCTTTTGAATCGTTACTTCAACAGCACCTGCTTGATTTAATAATTCTTTAACCGTTTCATTTACACGTTCTTCTGAATAAGCAGCAACAATCTCTTCCACTACTTCTTTCCCGATTTCTTCAAAGTTACCGTAACGTGTACTTTGTTCCACCCATTTACGCTCTTTTACAACGTTTGGTGCAGACATTTGCACTTTCATAATTGATTCTTTAAAACGATCTGGTAAACCAACACGTTCTTCCGTCGTTCCATCTGTTAACTTTACTTGCATTGGAATTGTAAAGAACATTTGAACAAACACTTTCACTTCTCCAAAATGAGCAAGTTGTTGTTCTTCACTTTCTTCCACTACTTCTTCGCCGAAAACAGCACGAACTTGTTGTAATAAAACTTTCCAGTCATACTTCGCATTTCGCTCCACTGCTAAAAAGTCGGCTACATGATATACACCTTTAATGCCTTCAATTTTCAAAATTTCTTGCACTTGCATTGGCGCTTGTTCTTTATTTTCATTTGTATAATTATTACGCGCTCCTGATGGTAATACTTCATTCAAAATAACTTTCATTGTATTTGGACTTGGCGTCGGTTCAATTGCTTTAATCTTCACGTAAAAAACTCTCCTTTATTGCATGTTCTTAGCTGTATTGTAACATGTTATCACTCTATACTCCTACTCGGATGCTTAATTTTACTAATTCCTTTTCTACATTTCTGAAAAGCTTTATTCATTCTATTTTCACCTAATCTTTCCAAAACTATAGTTAAAAGTCTAATTGACAATTACATAAAAAGAAATTAACCTTAACTCATAAAATGACCTTGGTCATTTTATGAGTTAAGTCATTTTATGAGTTAAGTCATTTATAAGTGGAGGGATAACAAATGAATAATGTCATAATTATTGGTGGCGGTATCGCTGGACTTTGTGCAGCAATTTCCCTACAAAAAATAGGATTAGATGTAAAAGTATATGACAAAAAAACTGAACCCACTGTTGCTGGTGCAGGTATTATCATTGCCCCAAATGCAATGCAAGCACTGGAATTATACGAAATTTCTGAGAAAATCAAAAAATTCGGCAACGAAAGTGACGGTTTTAACCTTGTATCCGAAAAAGGAACTACTTTCAATAAATTAATTATTCCAACTTGCTATCCAAAAATGTACTCCATTCATAGAAAATATTTACATCAATTATTACTTTCTGAACTAAAAGAGGATACTGTCGAATGGGGAAAAGAATGCGTAAAAATAGAACAGAATGAAGAAAACGCCTTAAAAATAGTATTTCAAGATGGTAGTGAAGCACTCGGCAATATACTCATTGCGGCTGATGGTATTCATTCTGTCGTTCGAAAACAAGTAACACAAGGCGATAATTACCGTTATGCAGGCTATACGTGTTGGCGCGGCGTAACTCCTACTAATAACCTTTCTTTAACAAACGATTTTATTGAAACTTGGGGAACAAACGGTAGATTTGGTATCGTCCCTCTTCCCAACAATGAAGTATACTGGTATGCACTCATAAACGCTAAAGCTAGAGATTCAAAATACAAAGCTTACACAACAGCAGATTTATATAATCACTTCAAAAATTATCATAATCCCATTCCAGCTATTTTAAAAAACGCATCTGACGTTAATATGATTCATCGTGATATTGTAGACATCACTCCAATGAAACAATTTTTTGACAAACGCATCGTATTTATTGGAGATGCTGCCCATGCACTTACTCCGAATTTAGGTCAAGGTGCTTGTCAAGCAATTGAAGATGCGATTATTCTGGCTGAATGTATCGAAAATAATGCTCATTATCGTCAAGCATTTATAGAATACGAACAAAAAAGAAGAGATAGAATTGAAAAAATCTCAACCACTGCGTGGACAGTTGGAAAAATGGCGCAAATAGAAAGTAAACCTTTAACTATAATAAGAAATGAAGTAATGAAACGTATTCCAAAATGGATTTCTGAAAGGCAAGCACACGAACTATATAGTTTTCGTTTATAACAAGAAACTATAAACAGAATTCTTTCTATCTTGCTTTCGATTATATAGAGCTTTATAAAACAATAAACTGAATTCTGACGTAAGATTCTATTTGAGATTATCTATTAAACAGCTATAATTGTTTGTGTTAGGAGTAGATAAAATGCTAAGAGAAACGAGAAAAAAAGAGTTAAAAGAACTTATATTCCTAAAGGCAATACAGCTCTTCCAAGAACGTGGGTACGAAAACGTAACGGTTCAAGATATTACTACTGCATGTGGTATTGCAAAAGGAACTTTCTTCAACTATTTTCCGAAAAAAGAAAACATATTATTATTTTTAGGTGATTCTCAGATTGACCTATGGAATGAAAGTTTAAAAACGTATAAAAATATGGAACATCCAAAAGAAAAAATCAAACTTGTTTTAGGAGATTTACTGGATCGATTTACTGGACATGGTGATTTCATGAAGCATGCCGTCTTTGAGATTATAAAGTCAAACTACTTAGTAGAAAATGAATTAAAAAGTATACAACAGCTACAAGAAGGTTTGTCTTCAATTATTACCGAAGCGAAAGAGGCAGGAACATTAAACAGTCAATGGGATGTAAATATTATCACTTCTACTATTATGAGTACTTATTTTTATACACTAATGTCCCATTCCCAATTACATGCTAATGAAACAAATGCAAAAAATATACTCTATCAACAGTTGGATGTTGTTTGGGGAGGTATCACTCAAAAATAATAGAGGGCTATTAACCCCCTCTATTATTTTTGATACTCTTTACTTCTTATCATGATGCCCCCTCCCGCCTTCTCTCCAAAAAGGTAATACTCTCAATCACAACTTCAGTTCTATATATTCTCTTGCCTTGTTCATCATCGTAATTACTCGTCTGAATACGCCCTGTAATCCCAACAAGTGACCCCTTCTTACAATATTCAGTTACATTCTCAGCCGATTTTCGCCAAACGACACAATTAATAAAATCGACTTGTTGTTCACCTAAACTATTTCGAAATCCTCTATTCACCGCAATACATATTCTTGCATAAGCGACGCCTTGTTTTGTGTAGTATAATTCTGGCTCCTTTGTCAATCTACCGATTAATACAACTCGATTCATCATAAGTTATACCACCTCACATATTTTTCTTCATTGTAAGGAGAAGTATTTGAATAGTAAAAAGCACAAAATGATATATCCGTAAGTAAAAAGTATTATTTTAGACCCTACAAAACAAAAAAAGAAACCATACATAGTTCAAACATGTATGGTTTCAAAATTTATTACACTTCAGTACAAGATATGTAATATCCTCCGCGAGCCATCTTTATTTCAGCACGGTACATTACATTTTCTAAGTAGAACGTAATCGGTTTAACTTTACTCTCAAATTTTAGTCTCTCATTGCATTCAGTTGCATATCCTTCAATCACTGAAGTAATAACTTCTGATGATGGATACGTTAAAGTTTCATCTAGTTCTATGAAAAAACTTTTAGAAAATAGTTTTTTCATAATCCCTTTCTTCTCTTTCATCATATTCCATCTCCTTCAATTCAAGTTGATAACATCCATATTATACCATACATTCAATATATCTTTGAAAATAAAAAAATCCTGCATTTTTCATGCAGGATTTTTTTATTAGTCATTTTTCGTAAAGTAAGAAACAAAACGAAGAATTTCTAAGTATAACCATACTAATGTAAGCATTAGTCCCATCGCAGTATACCACTCCATATATTTCGGAGCTTGACTACGTACACCATTTTCGATTAAATCGAAATCTAGTAATAAGTTTAATGCAGCAACTACGATAACAACTGCACTAATAATAATACCGATTGTACCACCTTGGTGAATGTATGGAACAGTTACACCAAACATATTTAGTAGGAATACGACTAAATACATAACCATAATTCCAAGTGTTGCTGCCATAACGCCTGTACGGAATTTATCCGTTACTTTTACTACGCGTGTTGCATATAACACTAACATTGCAAATAGAATTGAGATTGTTAGTAATACAGCATTTAAAACGATAGAATCGCCAAATTTCATTGTATAAACTGCTGAAATACTTCCTAACACAACCCCTTCTACCGCTGCATAGATTGGTGCACCAAAAGGTGAAATACGCGGGAAGAACATAGACGCAAATGCGATGATTGCCGCAACGATTAAAGCACCAATTAATACTGGCATCTTCATCGTCCCCTGCATCATTTGTATGTATGAATAGACAGACGTTGCAAGTAGCAAGATAAGCATAATGAACGTTTTGCCTACTGTTCCGCCAATCGTCATCGCAGAAGCGCTTGCTCCCTCTTTACGGAATGCCTCTTTTTTCAACATTGGATTAGATGTTCTCATTTTTTCCCTCCTAAAATAGGTTCTACCAATAGTGTAAAGTTTTTCTCTTTACTTTTCAATATATGCAGCTTGTTTTTATTTTAATCCTTCAACGATGTCTGATAGTTCACTCCATCTTTCCATCTTTTTTTCTAGCTCTTCTTCTGTTTTCTGCTGTGCTTCAGATAATTCTTGTGCCTTTGTGAAGTCAGATCCAACTTTCGCAAGTTCTTCCCCAATTGACTCAATTTTCTCTTCAAGTTCGGCAATTGTATCTTCAATCGTTTCCCATTCACGCTGCTCATTGTATGAAAGTTTACGTTTACGTTGTTGTTTTGGAGCTTCTTCTACTACTTTTTTCTCTTTTTGAACTTCCGCTTTCTCCATAAGTTCTCTCGTTTTTTCCATTTCTAAATAATCTGTATAACTACCTAGGAACTCACGCACTTCGCCTCCGCCAGTAAAGATGAACAGTTCATCTACTACCTTATCTAAGAAGTAACGGTCATGCGATACAGTTAAAACGACACCTGGGAAATCTTCTAAATAATCTTCTAGTACTGTTAATGTTTGTGTATCTAGATCGTTCGTAGGTTCATCAAGTAAAAGTACGTTTGGTTCTCCCATTAAAATACGTAATAAATATAAACGTCTTCTTTCACCACCAGATAGTTTACCAAGCGGTGTACCATGTGAATGAGTCGGGAATAAGAAACGTTCTAACATTTGAGATGCACCAATTACTTTTCCATCTGTTGTATGAATAACTTCTGCAATCTCTTTAATGTATTCAATCATACGCTGATTTAAATTCATCTCTTCATTTTCTTGCGTATAATAAGCAACTTTTACAGTTTGTCCTACTTCAACTTCACCACTATCAGGAGATAACTTACCTGCAAGCATATTTAATAGAGAAGATTTCCCGCTTCCGTTCGCCCCAATAATTCCAATACGATCACCTGGTTTCACAATATGATTAAAATTATGTAATACCGTCTTATCGCCAAATTTTTTCGTTACATCTTTTAACTCAAGTACTTTCTTTCCTAGACGACTTCCACTTAGTGCAATATCAACTGACTGTTTTGCAGCTGGTCCTTCTTGTTCCTTTAGCTCATCAAAACGCTGAATACGCGCCTTTTGTTTCGTAGAACGGGCTTTTGCACCACGACGAATCCAAGCAAGTTCACGACGATATAAATTTTGGCGTTTGGATTCTTGTGCCAATTCTTGCTCTTCGCGAAGTGCTTTCGCTTCTAAAAATGTACTATAGTTTCCTTCGTAGCTATATAATTTACCATTATCTAATTCAAAAATACGGTTCGTCACACGATCTAAGAAATAACGATCATGGGTTACAAGTAATACCGCACCTGTATATCTTGCTAAATATTCTTCTAACCATTCAACTGTCTCATGGTCAAGATGGTTCGTAGGCTCGTCTAAAATTAATAAATCAGGTGTTTCAATAAAACATTGTGCCATTGCGATACGTTTTTTCTGTCCACCAGATAAATTTCCAACAATTGCAGTGAAATCTGTAATTCCTAATTTCGTTAGAAGAGATTTCGCATTTGCATTTGCTTCCCATGCACTCATTGCATCCATACGTTGCTGCACTGCAAATAATTGTTCCTGTACTTTTTCATTACTTGGATCTTTTTCAATATTTAATAGCGCTTTTTCATAATCACGAAGAAGACGAATTAAAGGTGTATCACCATGGAACACTTGCTCTAATACTGTTAGTTTTTCATCAAAATCTGGTTGCTGTGATAAATAACTAATTGTATACCCACGTGAATGCGTCATATCACCTGTATCAGGAGTTTCTAATCCTGCAATAATTTTTAATAATGTCGATTTACCAGTTCCGTTTACACCAATAATTCCGACACGTTGTCCTTCTGTAATACTACATGATAATCCATCAAATAACGGCTTTTCCCCATATGATTTTGATAAGTTCTCCACAGTTAACATTTTCATATTTGTGCATTCCACTCTTTCATAAATTGTTCAATAAACTGTTCCATATAACGATGACGAATTTCAGCCTCTTGTTTTGCTGCATTCGTATTCATTAAATCTTTTAATTTCAAAAGTTTTTCATAAAAATGATTTAAAGATGGATCATTATTTTTTCTATATTCTTCTTTCGTCATTTCTTCACGCGGCGGAATAGTTGGGTCATACATTAATCTCCCTTTCGCCCCACCATATGCAAATGTACGAGCAATTCCTATTGCACCAAGAGCATCTAAACGATCCGCATCTTGAACAATTTTCCCTTCAAGTGACTCTACTGTGCCGCCATGGCCACCTTTATAAGACATATTGGCGATGATATGAAGAATATGTTTACTTTCCTCTTCTTCAACCCGTAGCTCTTCTAACCAATCAGAAACTTTTTTCATTCCTGCTTCTTCACTTTCATTTAGCTTTTCATCTGCCACATCGTGAAGTAATGCTGCCATTTCAATTATAAAACGATTTCCACCTTCTTGCTCAGATAAAGAAATCGCCATTTTATGTACACGTTCAATATGATACCAATCATGCCCACTCGCATCTTTTTCTAAAATATGTTTTACAAAAGTAATTGTTTTTTGAATTTTTTCTTGTTTTGTCATTTTATCTTCACCCAGTTACTTATTGTAACACGCCCGCATTTTTTCATCACATATTTTCTTGTCCGCCCATACACTAGGTGGTAGGCATCATCATGAAGGAGGAATAAACATGTTCTATAATAATCAACCGCCTTATCCAAGGCAACCATTGTATCCTCAACAACAAGAACAGAGATACACAGAACAATACGAAGAACAAGAGTTACAACAGCAAGAACCACAATATGACGAAAACCCATATGCAACAACGCAAAACCAAGAAACTGAATTTCAACAAAATCCATATGACGCACGTCCAAATTATGAATATCCTCAAAATCCATATGCAGCACCACAAAACCCATACACAACTCAACCACAACAACCGCAATACCAACAACAAATGTATCAACCAAACTACGACGCACGTGTCTCACCACCTAAACCACCAACAATAGATCCAACTCAACCACAAATTTTACCGCCTGGACCAACATTAGACATTACACAACCACAAATATTGCCACCTGGACCAATTACTGAACCAACACAACAACAAATTCAACAAGTTGTCGGTACACAGTTTTTACCTTTCAAGAAACCCGTACTAGATTTCGTAAAACCATGGGTAGATTACGGTTTAAATGAAGCAAAACATACATCACATGAACACGCATTAACAGAAGTTGCTGCGATTATGTTTTTAGTTGGTAAAGGCTTCAATCCGACGATTGCACATTATATCGTTGAATCTTGGGAGAAGAATGAGCAGTTTTAGGGTTGTTTATTTGATAAAATATAAAAAACACAAAAGTGCCAAACCCCTTATACCACAAGGGTTTTGGCACTTTTTAATATCTAAAACAAATTTTATTGAAATAATTATTTTTATAGATTTTCATACTTTTTTATATAGTACGTGAACAAAATGTGAGCAAATATGTGAACATATACAGTACAAAATTACACCTTTGTATACACATTTTTAGAAACATCTTACGTTTATCAAACAATAACCAAAAGACGTACCTGCAACCTCATCATATAAATAATAGATATTAAAAAGAGGACACTATAAGCGCCCTCTTCCTTAGGTTTTAAATATGTTCTCCATGATCCATAAACACTTCAATTGCTTCGTTTTGTGGTATGTCTTTTACATTAGTAAGACCAAAAGTAAAAACAGCGGATAACATCATCATTAATAAGATTGCTTTTTTCATTTTAGCGCCCTTCTTTCTATGCTCTTTTTGTCTGCATCTAAAGCGATGTGCAAATACTTGCTTGCTTTTCTGTGATTTTCTGAACCATAGAATATTTCACCTAAAAGAGAAGCATATTCTTTTACCCAATCATATAATTCTTCTTTTTCAAAATACGAAATACCTTCTATAACCACATTTTCTAATTCTTCTTGCGGTACATAGTTATGTACTGCTTTTAAAATTCGGAAATGATGACGATAACATAAGTCGCTAATCTTATAGCCATTCTCAATATATTCATTAGCGATATGACTATAACCTAACTTAAAATGTTCTCTTGCTAAAAGAAACATAGTTTTAGCGTTATTTTCTAATGAATCCTCTAAGTGTTTAATTGCTAACTCTGGCATGTTTTGACTTGCGTATAAAAGTCCTAAATTATGCTTAACTCGTTTAATAAGAAGTTCATCATTAGATTTTTGGAAGGTACCTAGTGCTGAAAGTAAATATTCCTCTGCACTTTCGAATTCATTTAGTCGAATGTGTGCCATTCCTAAAGTATTTAAGCATGCTGCAGTTTTTAATTCATACCCTGGACTAATTGAAAATACTTCATTCGCCTTTGTAGCAAATTGAACTGCTAAGATCGGTTTTAATACGTGATAGTAATGGACTGCAAGCCAATAATTAAATTCAGCTTTTTCAATTTCATCATGCATGTACTCTAAAAACGTTTCAGCTTTTTCAAATTGCATTCTTGCTTCACTATGGTTTGCTTTATTAATAGCATAAATTGCTTTAAATAAATGATGATAGTACTCTAAAAATGTTTCTGTAGACTCTGGTAAAGGCTCGATTTTGTCCAGAATATCTTTTGTACTATCCATATCCCGAATTAGCAGTTTATACCGTGCATTCAATAAAGCGTAGTAGACTAATATCGTTTGGTCTTCCTTAATATTATTGATTTTATTTGCAATATCTTCTTTTATTTTCTGAGACTGTAATACACGTTGTGAAATCATAGCTTGATACCAGTCGTTTAATAATTTTGTGATTTCTTCTTTAGAAATAATGTCAACACTCATCTACTTCTACCCCCTTTTGTTAAATGTTATCATGACATGCTTGTTTGCATAAATAAGTTTTTGAATATTCTAACTTGAAAAAATTATTTTTGAATATTCATGTTAACAAAATGGTCCCTTTTCAAACCCCAAAAAAGAACGCACGTTTGTTTGTAGTGGAGTTAAAAAAACAAAAGTGAGGTATTACATCATGGAATATAACGGCTTTCCTGTAGTACGTGGAAGAGGTATGGTGAAATGGAATCCGTTTGCTTCAATACCGGAGCAATACGAGGAAATACATAGAATGTTTGAGGAACAATATAAAGTACCTAAACCTTTTTTAACACAAGATACTATGGAACGAATAGAAAGAGCGTTAATGCAATCTTTTCACGAGGAAGAAGAAATACATACCTCATACTATCGTGATGGAATGGTGCAAGACATGTACATAAATGTATTACATATTGAACCGATGACGAAAACTATATATTGTACAGATGCTTTTGGTTTGAATACTAAGTTTAAGTTTGATGAATTGGTGAATATAAATTAAAAGAAGCCGCCCGACAGGACTGAAGTGCACCCCAATTGTTAGACACAGCCTAACAATTGGGGTGCACTTCACATATATAGGTGGCTTTTGTACGACAAAAAAGAGCTCTGCTATACAGCAGAGCAAAAGAAAAATATATAACCCTATAAAAATAATACAAATTATTGATACTTTCAAAAGACGAAATTTAAATTTCCATCACAATAATACCTATGTTTAAGTATGAAACATTCTACCTTCACTATAGCTATGAATATTCTTATTTTAGAATTCCATAGTATCCAAATAGCTCTTTGAGAGATACCTCAATACCGAACTTCTTCAAAGAATCTTTTCTTTGTTCAAAGAGAAGTTCTAAAACTTTTTTCTTCTCTTTGTCTCTTCCATAATGAATCAACCTATGACAGTTCGGACATATACTAACTATATTTCCAACAACATCTAAACTATTTTCAAAATCAATTCATTTATACGATTAATTGTGTAAGAATTATGATGTGTGATTTCTCCTAATTCCTTGTACTGCCTTACGCTTTTTTTCCATTTCACAATTACAACATTATTTTTTTGTAACTGTTTAAATTGCTCTTATTTTTCAAAGTTTTCAAAATTCATATCAATTCCCCTTTGTATGAAAATGAAATTTCTATAATAAAACTTTATAAGCTTTATATATCCATTCTTCATCTTTGTCTTCTTCCACATAAAAGATTTCTATTTTTATTTCCATACCATTTTCCATTAAAACGTGCGCTTCATATTTCCTATCTACATAACTAGCACAATCAATATTGTCTGCTACTATTTCTCTCCATTTATCAGGTAAACTATCATAAAAACGTTCAATGGCCGCTACTAAAACTAAATCTTCTAAATGAGCAGTTTTAGAGTTGTTTATTTTTAAAAACACCAAAAATGCCAAATCCCTTATATCACAAAGGATTTGGCATTTTTAAGTATCTAGAATACGCGCTAAATTTAAGGAGAAATTAACAGACATGAGTCCGGTATAATGCCGTGTCCACACCCAAGGATCGGTTACATAAAATAACGTATCTAACCTGGGAAGTCTATTAGTCTTTTCCCCTTATAGTAACACTCTCTTCTACTAAGACCTTTTCTTTCTAGGGCCTACAATTAATTTAATCGCTGTTCTCTCTTCATTATTGATAGAAATCTCTTGAAACGCTGGAACAAAAGCTAAGTCAATACCACTTGGAGCGACGAACCCTCTTGCAATCGCAATTGCTTTAATCGCTTGATTTATAGCTCCAGCCCCAATCGCTTGAATTTCCACATTACCACTTGTTCTTAGTACACCTGCTATTGCACCTGCGACTGAATTTGGGCTTGATTTTGAAGATACCTTTAATATATTTTCCATGTAAGTTGCTCCTTCTATTATTTAATCTCTCTTTCGTTACAATTTTAAATATTTTAGCGTATCTTTAATTACTATTCACACCAAAAACAAACGATGCTTCATATGTACATTTATTCTATTTTTTCTGACTTCTTCCTGCCCAGCTACACAAATAAAAACAAAAAATAAATAATCTAATATACATACGATTAAATATCATAGCTTCACCAAACGATAACATCCATACAGCAAAAGATAATATTGCTGTTTTGTCATACGAAATTAATATAGTAAAGTGAAACTTTACTCAGTGGGGGGTTTTGTTCATCCCCACCTAACTTCTTTGCTTTCGCTGAATTTTGAGGTGGGAGTCTTACTGCTCGGAAAATAGCGGGATAAACGTTTCCTCGTTACTTCAATCCATTTAGAAATCCCATTCATTTTTCTATCAAATTCTGAACCTTATCATCTTCAAAAAGTGTTAAAGGTAATACCCCAATACTACATTTCATCATTTGACCACTTTATATTCCAAATCTATCTCCTTTTATAGTACAAGCATACACGCCAATTGTGATTCATTTTCATAAACTATTATGTGTTTTACATTTATTAAGAATAGGAGGTAATATATTGGGTTCATACTATCATTCTTCAAACTCGTATAAAAAATGCTCATGCAAATCTTCTTCCAGTTCAAATAAAAAATGTTCATGTGACCATTCACATAAACGAAGCTGTCCTGCATACGGAACTTTTTGGCAAACTGAATTTATAACTGTTCCTTTTGGCAACCCTTTTCCATTTAATCACGTTGGACCTTTAGCAGGAGGCGTTTCCTTACTAAACCCTACTACTATACAATTTAGACAAGCTGGTGATTATAGAGTTTCGTTCATTTCCAGTATTAATACTACTTTAAATCCTGTATTTCCACATATCCCAGTCATAACTATATTTTTAAATAACAATCCACTTGCTAATAGTCAAGGTGACTTCGCTATTCAAATGAATACTTCATCAAATAACGAATGTCTTCAACTCGTTGGCGAAACGATTGTTACAGTGCCAGCTAATTCAACTCTTCAACTTAGAAATAATAGTGGCTTTAATCGTCAAAGTATTGTAACTTGTGACAATGGTATAAATTCAGTTGAATTAACAGTTACAAAACTAAGTTAATATTATTCCTTCACATTCAGATGCTATTTCAGCATCTTTTTTTATTGAATAACAGTTTTCTTCGACTTTTATTATCTCTCATCACGCAAAAAAAGTGCAGAATTCTTTCTAACACAAGATTTCTGCACTTTTATATTATGCTTATTTATTCTTCCTTATTTCTCTACATAAACCGACTTAACAATCGTACGATTATATGGTTTTCCTTCTTTATTCATCCCTTTTATATCCATCGTAACGTTATATACTCCCGGTTGTTTTATATCTTTCAAAGCACCTGTAAATGTATTCGTATTAACATTTTGTAATTCATTAAATTCAGAGACTAACTTACCTTCTTTATTAACGACTCTTACTGTTATGGAAAGATCCCCTTTCATTTCAGGTGCCATTGGTGATTTTTTCAGTTTATACTCAGGTTTATTTACTTTAACTTTTGTAGGTATTTGAAGAACAAATGGTGCGTCATTATTGTAATCGCTTACAACTAAATATGCATCTTTCGACTGCTTCGCCATCATTTTGATTTTCCATTCGCCTACTTCCAATTTATCAAACTTAAATGTTCTAATTGTCGCCCCATTAAAGAAAGATTCGCCTTCACCAGTAGTTATAGCGCTATCTTTATTTGCATATATTTTTCCTTTTGGAGATACCATTTGTACTTCTACATCAGAAGAAGCAGTTAGTACAGAAACTATTCCTTCCGCTTTTTTATCAACTGTAACGGTTTGCTCTATCCACTGATTTTGTGGTAATTCGCCTCCTAAAATATTTTGATTTGAAGTTGTATTTAATTGTTCTAGATTTTCATTTGAACTAGTGCTGGATGCTACTAAAGCTGGTAATTCCACATTTGTCGTACGTAAATATGGTTCGATTCGTGTAAAAACAGCTGATCCTTTTCTTATATTGTCATGATCAAATCTGGAATCTGTAAATAAATGTGTACCGTACGATAGCTTCGCACTCCATTCATTTACTAGTCCATCATTTGAACCGTACGATGATAAATATAACCCGCCCATAGATAATGCAGAAAATGTTGGCCCCCAGCTAGTCCCAGTAGCCGTATAGTAACGGTTTAATTTAGCTGCTGGGTTATTATCTATTGTTGAACGAAACTTTGCCATTTCACCT
This sequence comes from Bacillus sp. CH_48, assembly GCF_038008465.1. Lineage (NCBI taxonomy): Bacteria > Bacillati > Bacillota > Bacilli > Caryophanales > Bacillaceae > Bacillus > Bacillus sp. CH_48. The sequence continues at coordinate 4,852,056 of NZ_JBBOZF010000001.1, forward strand.
ATTTGTAACGAGTACGTACCATCATCTTTTTGACCTAATATAGAAGCTAGCCACCCTGCCCACCAACTATATGACAAATCTGCTAAATTTGAGCCGTGATGCGGTGTAGCAAGTGTAATAACATTTCCAACAAATCGATTCGCATCATATTCAACTAATGCGGCTTGTGTATCAATACCACCTTTACTATGCGCTACAATATTAACTTTTTTACCGAAATGATTATATATTTCTTCAAGTTTTTGTGCTAACAGTTTTCCGTTATCCCACTGACTAGCCGAACCTTTCCCCGCAGCATCATATAATTGTATAAACACTGTTTGATAGCCTGCTTTCAAAGCATAATCATACATATCATTTATATCATGATATACTGTCTTTCCATACCAACTATCCGCATTACCATTTCTTCCTTGTACAAAGAGAATTGGTGGTTTATTCTCATCATAATTAGCAGGTTTTTGGCCTAAAAACCATTCCCCAGGTGTAAATACTTCTGTGTCAGGAAACCCCTTTCCAAGCTCTTTTACAACTTCTGCCTGTACATTTGTGCTAATCGTTGGAGCCATGATAAAAAATACAATTAGTAAGGCCACACATCTTCTCATCAGTCTCATATTACTCCCCCTATTTTTTTGAAAGAAGGTGTTCTTTATAATATTTTATATTTTCCCTTCCTTAATAATAGCTAATCTTTGATTTTAAAAAGATGTTAGCCCTATTTTTAGAAGGTTACTAGTTGTGTACCCTCTTCCTTAACTCTCGTTATTCTCTTTGTTTCTACCTCTTCCTTTTGATAGAATACGACAAAAAAGTTTCTCAATAATTGTTAACTTCGCTACATCCAGATATTTTTTAAATCATTATTGTTTATATAAAGCATACAAATCTTGAAAAAATGTTAGTAAAAAAACATTTTATTACTAGTTAGTTATTTAAAAACATAATAAAGATATGTACTTTCTTTTCATTAAATACAAAATAATTTTAAAGGACCCTATATTGTAAGGCTTTCCTACAATTAAAAATCAAACTGAAATTTCCGAATAAACAATCATATTTCCAGAAACATATATTATGATAATTTCCGCGCACTTGAATTAACCTTGTAGAAGTACTAACCTATCGGTGAGCAGAAGAAAATTCTGTAAAAAGAAAGGAGAATACTTTATGATGACCAATTTACAAAAGGAGTTTTTTGAACGCTTAAAAATTCCTGCAAAAGAAATAACATTTGATGATTTAGATGAAATCTTATTAAAAATGGGAATGATTCTCCCCTATGAAAATCTTGATATTATGGCTGGTACTATTAAAAATATCTCAAAAGATAACTTAATAGAAAAGTTACTTATTCAAAAACGAGGTGGACTTTGTTATGAATTAAACTCCTTATTGTATTATTTTTTAATTGATTGTGGGTTTCAAGTATACAAAGTAGCCGGTACTGTTTATGATCTTTACGATAATAAATGGAAGCCCGATGATGGTCATGTCATTATCATATTAAGTCATGAGAATAAAGATTATGTTGTGGATGCAGGTTTTGCATCTCATCTCCCTTTACATCCAGTCCCTTTTAAAGGAGAAGCCATCTCCTCTCAAACAGGAGAATATCGAATTCGTAAACGAAATACTCGAAAAGGTACGCATATTTTAGAAATGAGAAAAGGAGCTAACGGAGAATCTACAAGTTTCTTACAATCTGAACCTTCAAATGAATGGAAAATAGGTTATGCTTTCACTTTAGATCCAATAGATGAGAAAAAAGTGAATAACATTCAAAAAGTGATTGTAGAGCATAAAGAATCTCCTTTTAATAAAGGAGCTATCACTTGTAAATTAACTACTTATGGTCACATATCGTTAACAAATAAAAATTACACAGAAACCTTTAAAGGCACCAAAAATAAACGACCAATAGAATCTAAAGATTATGCTCGCATTCTTCGTGAATCTTTTGGAATAACGCAAGAGAAATATGTAGGAAAAACACTAGAAAGAGGTTAGTTGACTAGAAGTATTTCATAATAAAGCAGATTCTATATTTAGAATCTGCTTTATTTTATATTTTGTTATAAACTAATTTAATTTTGTTGTTACCCTTTAATTTTCAATTATATACTCATCATCATATTTATCGTATTGTAACCCTTTCCCTATCTTTGATTCTGTAACTTGATCTCTTAAAAACGGTGCAGCACCCATTTTGCTAGTTGCAATTTCAATTCCATATTTTTTCGTTAAATGAGCTAACTCTATTAAAAACCACTCTCTTCGCAATGTAACTGGAATATCAAATGTTTTTCTTTTCATATATAATAGCACCTCTTTTATTTTCATAGCTTAAAAACATCACTGGATGCACTTATTAAAACTACCTTCCACCCCTAACATCCAATGAAACATTATAGTATATGCATGTCCATTTCAAACGTGCTATCACAAATATGATATTAAAGTTTACATAATTATATTATGTAATAATAGAAGAGAAAGGCATGTCCCTTCCTCTTCTATTATAGATATTTAAATTAAGAACATCTTGGTACACCTAAAGCTAAAAATAAACCTGCTACTCCCGCAGTAATCGGTACTTTTAACGTAATAACATCGTCTACCTTCGTTACTAAAAAGTAAGCATTACCTTCTTGTAATATACAAGTTACCAACAATTGAAATTCCATTCAAATCTCCTCCTTTCAATCGATATACTATAATTTATGAAATCTCTTTCAAAAAGTAATAGTAAATATATCTATTTTCCCTTATATGCAAATAAATGTTTATAAGTCTAGTAAAAATATTAATTTTCTAAATTTATATAAAACGTGTAATATCCAATAAGTTCCTATATAATCAATAAGAAAAATCTTACAAATGGAGGTATGAAAATGGCGATTTTGAGTAATATTGGTGCAGCTTTATTTTTTATTGCTTTTATTCTTTTAATCTTATGTATCATTTCATTCTTTAAAAAAAATGGAAAAGCAAAACAATATGGACGTCCTACCGTTATTCTTTTTATGATTTCAATTATATTAATAGTGACTGGTACAACAAAATCTGAACACCCAGTCATCGAATTTTTTGCTATTTTAAGTTTCATTCTATTTATATTCTTCCTTGTACTTGCAATATTATCTGTTATTAAGAAAACAGGTGTAGCAAAAAAACAATTTATTATTACAGCCGTATTATTTGTCATTTTTGTTGCGCTATTAGGTATTTCAGCTCCTTCTTCTGAAAAAACGACAGCAACTAGTACAAAAGTTGCCTCTAACAATGAAGAACAAAAAGATAGCGAAAAGAAAAAAGAACTAGAAAAGAAAGAGGCTGACGAAAAAACTCAAAAGCAAGAAGATGAGAAGCGTCTAGCCGAGGAACAAGCTCGTAAGCAAGAAGATGAAAAACGTCTAGCCGAGGAACAAGCTCGTAAGCAAGAAGATGAAAAACGTCTAGCCGAGGAACAAGCTCGTAAGCAAGAAGATGAAAAACGTCTAGCCGAGGAACAAGCTCGTAAGCAAGAGGATGAAGAACGTCTAGCTGATGAACAGGCTCGTAAACAACAAGAAGAACAAAAACGTCAGGCTGATGAACAAGCTCGTAAGCAACAAGAAGAACAAAAACGTCAGGCTGATGAACAAGCTCGTAAGCAACAAGAAGAGCAAAAACGTCAGGCTGATGAACAAGCTCGTAAGCAACAAGAAGAGCAAAAAGCACAGCAAACTCAAACACAACCTACCTCAGGAAATACTAGTAGTGCATATTACAAAAATTGTGATGCAGTTAGAGCTGCGGGGAAAGCTCCTCTATATAAAGATCAACCAGGATATAGTCGTAAACTAGATAGAGACGGCGATGGAGTTGCATGCGAATAATAGTAATAAAAAAGAAGCTTAGTAAAAGCTTCTTTTTTTACTGTAATGCCTTACATTTAATATCCCTTTCTCTTATTTAGATGTGTTCTTAAATAAATTTCATACTATTATTCTCAAAAATGACACATAATAAGTGATTTCAATCACCACATTGATTTTCATTTATCGCTATTCTTAATTTAGTAATTACATTCAAACTTTATGGAGGCGTTCATATGAAACATACATTTACTGAAACTTCTATTGTCGGTGAGATCGTTACACAATTCCCGAAAGCTAGTGATCTTTTTAAATCATATAGAATAGATTTTTGTTGTGGTGGCAATAAACCGCTTATTGATGCAATTCATGAAAGAAATTTATCAGCTACTGAAGTGCTTACAGAGTTAAATACGCTTTATAATAATATGAAACGATTAAATGAATCTGAAATTGATTGGAAAAATGCTTCTTATCGCGAATTGATTGATTATGTTATAAATAAGCATCATCGCTATTTAAATGAAGAGTTGCCACAATTAAGTCCGTATGTGACAAAAGTATTACGTGTTCATGGGGCAAGTCAGCCTCATTTAGCTCAAATTCATAAGCTATTTCATGAACTAAAGATGGAACTAGAACAACATTTAATTAAAGAAGAAACAGAAGATTTTCCATTAATTTTAGAATTTGAACAAAATCCAACTGAAGAAAACTATGTGAAGTTACGTAAAGTAGTAGATGAGTTGGAAAATGAACATAACCACGCAGGCAACATTATTAAAGAGCTTCGTAAAGTTACAAATGACTTTACTCCTCCAGAAGGAGCTTGCGGCACTTATCGACTTGTTTACCAACGCCTTGAAGCACTAGAGTCTGATTTATTTGAGCATATTCATTTAGAAAATAACATTTTATTTCCACGTGCAATTACGAGAGTGTAAATTAAGTGCAGGACATGAGTGTAAATACTTATGTCCTGTTTTTTCATTTGGTAAAGAATATACACATCCCTCTCGAATAAGTCCGAATTTTAACAATTTGTGAATCATTGTAAAAATGTGATAAATATCACATCTCCCTCTTTTTAAATTTTCTATAATAGAAATATAATCCTTTGTTCAACACTTCACATAAAAAGGGGAAACGAAAATGAAAAAACGTTTAGTTATGATCGGAAATGGTATGGCTGGCATACGTTGTATGGAAGAAATATTAAAACATGATAGTGATTCATATGAGATTACTATTTTTGGAGATGAACCACATCCAAACTACAATCGCATTATGCTCTCTCATGTTTTACAAGGCAAAACAAATATGCAAGATATCATTATGAATGAATATAGTTGGTATGAGGAAAATGAAATAACTTTGTATACAGATGAAAGGGTTCAAAGTATTAACCGAGAAGAAAAAATAATTATCACAGAAAAAAATCGTACTCTTACATATGACAAACTAATTATCGCAACAGGTTCTAGTGCTTTTATTTTGCCCGTTGAAGGTTCTACTCTTCCTGGCGTAACAGGATTTCGAACTATTGAAGATACACAATTTATGATTGATACCGCTAATGAAAAGAAAAAGGCTGTTGTCATTGGTGGTGGATTACTTGGCTTAGAAGCTGCAAGAGGTCTTATTGATTTAGGAATGGACGTATATGTCGTTCATTTAATGCCAAGCTTAATGGAGCAACAACTAGATGCCAAAGCAGCTTCTCTATTACGCGAAGATTTAGAAGCGCAAGGCATGCAATTTCTAATGGAAAAGAAAACTGTAAAAATTCTTGGTACAGACCATGTTGAGGGCATTCAATTTGAAGATGGTGAAGTTGTAGATTGTGATTTAATCGTAATGGCTGTCGGAATACGCCCAAATACGCAAATAGCAAAAGATGCTGGTTTAATTGTAAATCGCGGTATTGTAGTCAATGACTATATGCTAACAAATGATGAATCCATTTATGCAGTTGGAGAATGTGCAGAACATGACGGTATCGCATATGGACTTGTTGCTCCTCTTTATGAACAAGGTGCGATATTAGCAAAACATATAACGAATTTACAAACTGATGGATATACGGGCAGTATCGTCGGTACACAATTAAAAGTTGCAGGTTGTGATTTATTCTCTGCTGGCCAAATTTATGAAGATGACCAAACGAAAGCAATATCCATCTTTGATGAATGTAAACGTTCCTATAAAAAAGTATTAATTCGTGACAATAAAGTCGTCGGTATCGTTTTATATGGTGACACAGCTGACGGTACCCGCCTCTTTAGCATGTTAAAGAAAGAAGAGGATATACAAGAATATACAGCCGCTTCCCTTCTCCACAAAGCTGGTGAAGAAAGTGCACTTGACGTTGCTACAATGAGTGCGGATGACACGATTTGCGGATGTAATGGTGTTACGAAAGGTACAATCGTTCACGCCATTTTAGAACAAGAGTTAACGACTTTTGAAGAAGTTAAGGGCTGTACGAAAGCCGCAGGTTCTTGTGGTAAATGCCGTCCGCTTGTGGAACAAGTTTTATCTCATACACTTGGAGATGCTTTTGATGCCTCAGCGCAATCTGCCGGTATGTGTGGATGTACAACTTTATCCCGTGATGAAGTCGTAGCGGCCATTCACGAGAAAGGCTTAAAATCTCCAAAAGAAGTACGAAATGTTCTTGGTTTTATACATGAAGAAGGCTGTTCAAAATGTCGTCCTGCTTTAAACTACTATTTACGTATGGCGATTCCAGAAGAATATGAAGATGATAAATCGTCCCGTTTCGTTAATGAAAGAATGAATGGTAACATCCAGCACGATGGTACATTCTCTGTTATTCCACGCATGTACGGAGGCGTTACAACAGCTGATGATTTAATGAAAATTGCTGAAGTTGCGAAAAAGTACGATGTTCCTCTTGTGAAAATTACAGGTGCAAGCCGAATCGGCTTATATGGTGTTAAGAAGCAAGATTTACCTAACGTATGGGCTGACTTACATATGACTTCGGGATATGCATATTCAAAATCGCTTCGTAATGTAAAATCATGTGTTGGTTCTCGCTTCTGCCGTTTCGGTACGAAAGATTCATTAGGACTTGGTATGTTGCTTGAACAATCATTAGAAATGGTAGATACACCTCATAAAATGAAGATGGGTGTAACGGGCTGTCCGCGTAACTGTGCGGAAGTACTGACGAAAGATTTTGGCGTTGTTTGTGTCGAAAATGGATACCAACTTTATATTGGCGGAAATGGTGGTACGGAAGTACGCGAAGCTGATTTTGTAATGATTGTCCCTACTGAAGATGATGTCCTTCGCATCGCTACAGCTTATATGCAATATTATCGTGAAACTGGTATTTATGGAGAGCGTACTGCCTACTGGACAGAACGTTTAGGCTTCGATCACATAAAAGAAATACTGCAAGATGCAAATATGGTCACTAAGTTAAATGAACGTTTCCAAAAAGCTCGTGGCACATATAAAGAAGCATGGGGACAAGCACTAGAAACGAAATCATTAAAAGCGATGTATGAAGTAGAAACTGTGAAATAAGGAGCTGTGATCTATATGATACAAACGAAAGAAAAAATAAAAGTTATGCGTGCGGAAGACCTTCCTATTCAAATCGGTAAAGAGGTGCAAATGAATGGTATGTCTATCGCCCTATTCCGCCTTTCAAATGGAGATATTCGAGCTGTAGAAAATCGTTGTCCTCATAAAAACGGACCGTTAGCAGAAGGAATTGTATCTGGAGAATTCGTCTTTTGTCCACTGCATGATTGGAAAATTTCATTACTAACAGGTGAAGTGCAAAAACCTGATGACGGCTGTATCCAAACATACGAAGTAGAAGTTATTGATGGTGACATTTATATAAACATGTAATTTACGAAAGGAAGCCTCCTCTGGCTTCCTTTTACATAAAAATAGAAGAGGTGCGATTATGAACGGATATGTATATTTAGTTGGTGCAGGACCAGGTGATGAAGGGCTTATTACAAAGAAAGCGATAGATTGTTTAAAGCGTGCAGATATCGTTTTATATGACCGTTTATTAAACCCTTTCTTTCTTAGTTATACAAAAGAAACATGTGAACTTATGTATTGCGGCAAAATGCCAAAGAATCATATTATGCGACAAGAAATGATTAACGCCCACCTCCTTCAATTCGCACAAGAAGGAAAAATCGTTGTCCGATTAAAGGGCGGAGATCCATCTATTTTTGGCCGCGTTGGTGAAGAAGCAGAAACTTTAGCAGCAGCGAACGTTCCATATGAAATCGTACCAGGTATTACATCTAGCATCGCCGCTAGTAGCTATGCAGGTATCCCCCTCACCCACCGTAACTACAGTAATAGCATCACTTTATTAACTGGGCATGCAAAAGGCCCTTTAACCGATCATGGAAAATATAATTCATCCTATAATAGCGACACGATCGCCTACTACATGGGTATAAAAAACTTACCTACAATTTGTGAAAACTTACTACAAGCAGGAAAGAAAAAAGATACACCAGTAGCCGTCATTGAATGGGGTACAACTGGTAAACAACGTGTAGTCACAGGGACACTGTCCACCATTGTTTCTATCGTCAAAGACGAAAATATTTCTAACCCTTCTATGACAATTGTTGGTGATGTTGTTACTTTACGGAATCAAATTGCTTGGAAAGAACGTAAACCATTGCACGGCAAGAAAGTTTTACTTGCATCTGCAACAAATAAAAAAAGCGCAATAAAGCAAATGTTACAAGAGTCCGGTGCAGAAATATATCAAATTCCAATTTTCCAAAAGAAAGAATACACATTAACCTCTGAACAAATTAATAAGATTTTTAACGTTGATCGTCTTGTATTTTGTTCCGCTGAGAGTGTAGACATCTTAGTGCAATCATGTAGTAAATATCATAAAGATATTCGCTCCTTACAGGCAGAGCTTCAGTATATGAACCTTTCTATTCAAGAAAAGCTTATGCAATATGGATTGTTAAGTAAACCTGCGCAATTTTCTTCGAATTCAACGATTTATTTAGGACGAAACATTAACCGAATTGCTGTTATTCAAGAAAAAATTGGTGCTGGTTCCTATATGATGACTCATGAGTACACAATTGATCATCGCTTCGATGAAATTCATTCCCGTATGCTTTCTGAATTCTCATGGGACAGCATTGTATTTGAAGGTCGTGCTTCTATTGATACGTTTCTAGCAGAAATAAAACGCCTAGGCTTTATCAATATTCTTACTCTCCCATTCTCGTATACCGACGTTCCAACTTTACACTATGCGAATAAAGTCGGTTTTCATAATGTAGATGAGCAATTACAAGACATGATTATGAAGAAAGATTTGGTGGTACGATGAAAGGAATTGTATATGTTGGACACGGGAGCCGCTTACAAAAAGGTAACGAACAATTCATTCACTTTATTCAATCTGTTATAAAAGAACGTAACGAACGGATTCAAAAAATAGCTTTCCTAGAACTAACGACACCTACCATTTCGGATGCAGTTACAGAAGCAATACTAGAGGGTGCAACTGCAATAATGATTGTACCTGTTTTATTATTTGCAGCAGCTCACTATAAACGTGATATTCCTTTTGAGATAGAGAAAATACAAAAGCAATATCCACATATAACATTTTCAGTTGTACAACCTTTTAGTACACATCCACATATGGTTGAACTTGTAGTAAAAAGAATACGTGAAACTATGCCAATGCAAGGTAGTAGTGTTTTACTCGTAGGGAGAGGCAGTAGTGATCCACAGCCGTTACATGAATTACAACAAATCGGAGCAGTCGTCGAACGAAAACTCAGTATGCCAGTATCGTGCTCCTTTTTAACGAAAGGAACTCCCTCTTTTACTGCTGAGCTCAAGGCTATAACATCGACTTCATCCCATGTATATGTCATGCCGTACCTTCTCTTTACCGGATTATTACTTCAAAAAATTAAATTGCATGCAAAAAAATACGATCACGTTACAACTTGTAACTGTCTTCAGTTTGATAGATACATGAAGTTAACATTATTAGAACGAATGGAGGAATGCATATATGTATAACATGTACCCTCTTATGTTTAATTTAAATAAAAAAGTGGTCGTTATAGTTGGTGGTGGTAAAATCGCATATCGAAAAGCGTCCGGATTAAAGGATACAGGCGCTTTTGTCACCGTTATCAGCCCAGAAATTTGCGAGGAAATGAAGGAACTTCCTTATATTACTTGGAAGCAAAAAGCTTTTAGTAATAATGATATTAAAGATGCTCATCTTATTTATGCAGCTACAAATCAACATGCTGTAAATATGATGGTCAAACAGGCCGCCCATGATTTCCAGTGGGTTAACGTCGTAAGTGATGGTACAAAATCATCGTTTCACACACCTGGTGTCATCCGACATGATGAATATGTTGTCACTATTTCAACTTCAGGTAAAGATCCATCGTTTACGAAGCATTTGAAGCAGGAACTAACATCTATATTTCCTAAACTTATAAACAAGCTTTCTCGTACTCATAAAATGTAATCTATCACTTAGCTAAAATAGTAATTAACTTTGAACAAACGTTTTTTAGAGGCGTTTGTTCCTTTTGCTTTAGTTTCGCTTTTTAGGATCAGACAAACAATTGGACAAGAATCTGTGAAGAAAAATAGCGGCAACAATTACGGACAAAAAAAGCAGTTGCTTGAGAGCAACTGCTTCAATACAGGTTTTATATTGGATATTCATTCAACCAAATTAGCGCTTGTTCATAATCATCAAAAAATCTCACAGATTCTTTCGTATTAGATTGTTGTAAATAATCCATTATCTCCCCCTCTTCAAGGAGAAATGCAATTGCCTTACTGTTATTCAAAATGATTTCATTGAAGAACTTCTCTTTCCATACTTTTTGAACAGAAAAATGATTTGGCGTGTATCCTTTTCTATCCACCAACAATTTGTATTTCCGCCCTTCAGAAATGAATTGCTGACAAACCTGCTCAAAACCATTAAACCATTCATACACATCATCTGTTTTTATATTTCCAACTAGATGGGTAACAATTATATCTCCTGAAACTGTTGTGCTGATATTCTGTTTACTCAACTTGGAATCCCTCCTTAGTTACAATTTTGCGGAAAAACCGCATAAAATCAATAAAGAAAAAATTCTTACTTGACACTCCCACCCCATCGCTATCAAACTAAGCTCATGTAACGTCAATTATAAGCGAAATTGTGTCTTTTTTCGCAAGTCTATATGTAGATGCTTTAAAGATTTGCATCCGAAATAAGCCCTAATGCGTTTCCTTTTTTTGAATTAAACTGCTTGATTATCAGACATGGTACAATTGTAAACGACACCCAATATATCTAAGACTGTTTTCTTCTCATATCGATGGGATTTCCGTCCATCATTTATCGCCTCAAATCTATTCGTTTTTGCACGTATATTCAAAACAAAATATATGACAAATAAATAACGACAGTTACTGTAACAATGCTGAAAAGTGTTGAAAATAAAACGATTTGTGCATGTAGTTCAGGCTCTATTTGATACTCCATAGCAATGGTTGATGTATTTCTTGAAGTAGGAAAAGAACTTGCAATAAATAATGATTGTGCAACAATACCATCAATGTTTAGTAGATAGATCATGGCAAGTGCTAATAATGGTCCTATCAGTAACCTTCCAATTAAAGCCCATGTTATGACTCGATGGAAAAAATTAAGCTTAATGTTAGATAATTGCGCTCCTAGCAATATGATTGCTATTGCAACAAAACTATTCGCAAGCTGATTAAGAGGTAGAAAGATAGAATTAGGTATTTGAATTTTAAAAGATTGAAAGAGAACCCCTAATACAAGCGCATGAAGTACAGGCAGTCTTAGAAATGATTGAATAATACTTCCGATTGTTTTTGTTGCTGATAGTAAGTTATATATCCCATATGAATAAGTTAAAAGATTCTGGAAAATCACAATAAAAATTTGAATGGAAACCCCCACTGGATTGTGACTGAAAATTAATTGACTTACTGGTAATCCATAATTACCGGAATTCATTAACGAAATACTATTTTTTAGAGCTGCACTTTCTCCTTTTTCTAACTTTAATGTTTTTGAAATGAAATGACTTACTATGATCAGACTCAAACTATAAAGCATTAAATAGTATATTATCTGGAGCAACAAACCTGTCTCTATACTAATATCATATATATTCATAAATACAGCCGCTGGCATCAAGCAATAAGTAATAAGTGTAGATAGCTGCTTTAAGTTAAATTGGAACTTCCTTTGTAAAATTGCACCAATTAGCAGCAATATTAATATTGGTAATATTACGTCTAATATAATAAAAATAATCATTTAAAACCTCATTCTACATATATTTTAGTTGGATTAAACGCTCTCTTTTCTTTAACATATCAAATATGACTCATAAAGAAAATTATAGATTATTTATACAAATTCATAACTTTATCTTATTGAACTAAACTGTATTCTTTAGTTTAAGTGTACTTTTTTCACAATATCCGTTAGCCTTACCAAAAAATCTTGCCCTAAAAAAATCTGATACTGCAGTTACTATGCGAAGAATACTTACATCAATTCCATACTTGTCGCTTGAGTCACCTAACACACCTGATACTTGTTTATCTTGAGTGGACTTATATTTTTTTCATCTAAACATCCCGATTCAATTAAATATTTGCATTCTAAAAATGAGTTCGATCTTTAGAATAGATTTAAGATTTCCTTAACTAATCTGCCCTTTAATTAAATAACTTTTGACATCTATATTTTAAAATAAAATTCCATCAACCTTCTGTTTTTCATTTTAAAAGCACATTCTTATAGAAAACAAGCGTTTGTTGAGATAGCAATAAAAACATGTTGAAGCCTATTACTAAAAGAACCATCCCAAAATACTTTGGGATGGTTCTTTTTCCTTATTAATGATTCTTTAACATCACTAACAATTTCTCTTGGCTATACATCCATACTGTAATGATTAAACAAGCAAGTGCGACTTCTGATAACGCCATAAATCCAATTGCATAATGACCTGTTAATTGGAATAGTAATGTTAAAATTAGTGGCGGGAAGAATCCTCCTAGTCCGCCTAAAGCTGAAACGAGCCCATTTACAATACCGGCTTGTTCTGAGAAGTACATTGGAACGAGTTTGAAGATTGTACCATTTCCAATCCCTGCACAAAATGCGACTAGTAGGCAACCAAATGTATACACGTTCATACTAGGCATAAATGATAAAATAATACCTGAAAGTGTTAAACCGATAAATACGAAGATTAATATTTTAAATGGATTAAACTTATCACCGAGCCAACCACCAATCGGGCGCATAATTGTTGCGAGTACAATGAATCCGGCTGTCCGCATACCTGCATCTACTTTTTCTAATCCGAAGTGAGATACTAAAAAGTTTGGTAAGTATACTGTAAATGCGACAAATGATCCGAATGTTAAAAAGTAAAAGATACATAAAAACCAAAGTTTTTCATTTTTATATACACCTTTTATTTGTTCCATTAATGGTGTATTCACCTTTTTCTCCTTACGATCACCTAATAAAAAGTTCATAAGTGCAAATGCTGCAAGTAAAACTAAATAACATTGTACTGTCGTTCTCCAACCAACTGAAGTTGCGATAACAGGTGCTAAAAACGAAGTGATTGCTGTTCCGGCGTTACCGACACCGTAAATACCATTTACAAAACCGTGGCTCTCTTTCGGAAAGTATTTTGGTAAAGAAGTTACCCCTACTGAGAATACAGCTCCACCAATTCCTACAAATAATCCACCAATAATTAAATCCATCATAGAATTGGCAACACTAATATAAAAGACAGGAAATAATAATAGAATAAAACTAATAAAGAATAATTTTCTTGCTCCGAAACGATTTGTCCAATAGCCAATTGGAATACGAAGAACAGAACCTAAAATAACCGGTACTGCTGTTACCATAGAAATTTGTCCCGCAGTTAATGGAATATCCGCTTTAATATAAGGCATTAATGATGATAAAATAACCCATACCATAAAACCGATAACTAGATTAGAAGTTTGTAAACTTAATTGAAAATTAGGACCTTTCATCCTGTTCCCTCCTATGTATGCATAGTTATATTCATTCCCTCCAGCCTAATCACGTCCTAACATGATTAGGCTGAAAAGAATCAACCACCACTTACTGGCGGAATCATTGCTATGACATCGCCAGTTTGAATGATATCATCCTCATTTGCATACTCTTCATTTATAGCGACCATTATCTCACTTGAAATTGCTACGTTGTATTTCGTAATAAGGACTTCCTTTAGTTCAGCAACCGTAATATTTTCACAACCTATGTGTAATGCTGACTTACTTACTTCTTCTTGTAAATGTGCAAATAATAGTACTTCAATCATATTCTCATCTCCTTTCCAGGCTCACCATTTGCATACGCTACCTTCTCTAACTGATCACCTATCCATGACTCACCATCTTTCCAAAACTCTTTCTTCCATATTGGAACAATTTGTTTTATACGCTCCATAATATATTCGTTCGCCTCATAGGCAGCTTTCCGGTGTGGTGTAGAAACAGCGACGACAACAGCAAGATCAGAAATTTGTAATGTACCAATGCGATGTGTAATGGCGACATTTGTCCCAGGCCACATCTCTCCTACTTCGGTGCCAATTCTCTTAAGCTGTTTCTCCGCCATTGACTTATATGCTACATACTCTAAATATAGCGTACGACGGCCTTTCGTAAATTCTCTAACAGTACCAATGAAAGTCGCAACTGCGCCACATTCACGACGAATTACTTTGTTTGTAACTTCTTCAATTGAAATAGGTGTATCAATTACTTCATAATACGTATGTGCCATCTTGCACCTCTTATCTTTGTATAAGTTAGCAATCTATTTTTCTATTATTTGTATGATCGAAGTGGTTCTTCCCACGGCCACTCACTTCCGGCGCTTGATTCTAATAACAGTACCGAGACAGTTATTCCTGCTTTAAATCCTCTCGTTCCTCCTGGCAGGACGATACATGCATTCGCCCCTGCAAGTGAAGAAATTGCACTAGATTTGTCTAAACCAACTGGTGTAGCTTGCAATGTTCCATCTACAATTTCCACTTTCCCTCGTACAAAACGAGTAAATGGGTTTGCTTTCAGAAAGTCTTTCTGTAATATTGCCTCTGTACGATATACGTGCGAATCTTTTCTATGCAAATATGTTCCAATGACTGGCCGAACATATAATTCACAACCGACATAACAAGCTGAAGGATTACCAGATAGACCAAATAATAGTTTTCCTTCTAGCTCAGCTACAGTTGTCACACTTCCTGGTCGCATCGCTATTTTGTTGAAAAGTACATTAGCTCGTAATTCCTCATAAATAGCAGGTAAATAGTCATAGTCTCCTACCGAAACGCCACCAGTTGTAATTAAAATATCGACTTCTTTTATCGCTTTTTTCACAGTGTTATAACACGTCTCAAAATCGTCAGCGAATTGTCCATAATACTGTACAACTCCGCCCGCTCGTTCAACTTGAGCAGCTATCATATAGGAGTTACTATTTCGAATCTTCCCTGGCTTTAATTGTTCATGTACTTCAAGCAGTTCGCTTCCTGTCGTTACAATTCCGATAACCGGCTGTTTTACAACGTAAACGGTACTATAACCAAACGTAGAAAGAAGCGCCACTACTCCAGGATTAATAACAGTCCCTTTTTTCACAAGGATGGTATTTTGTTTTACATCTTCACCTTTAAAAGAAATGTTATCCCCAGCAATAAAGGAGCGTTTCAATTTCATATAAGTCTTTTCACTTTCTTCAAATCCTTCAGTTAGCTCTAACATAACAACTGCATTACATCCGGCTGGAATTGCGGCACCTGTCATAATACGGACAGTTTGAAATGGTTTCACTTCTTCTGGAAAAACAAAACCTGCTCCAATTTCGCCAATCACTTCAAACTGAATGGGGTTACTACTACTCGCTTCTTTTGTATCTTCTGCTCGAATCGCAAACCCGTCGTATGGAGAGCGATCAAAGTGAGGGACATCATGATCTGCAATAACATCTTCTCCAAGAATTCTTCCGTAACTTTCTATAAGAGAAACCTTTTCTATTTCACCTTGATGAGCGTATTTCATTACACGTGCCACTGCTTCTGCCACCGGAATTGGTATACGTTTTTCTAACATTCTTTTTCACCTCGTTTTAATAAGGGGCAACGCTCTTTCTGTTCATCCTATATATTTTGCGTATAATCGTTTTGCTATTTTCACATCATTTGTTCCATGAATAAATGCCCTACCGTCTGTAAATAAAACGAAACGATATTCATCAATTAGAAATGATAGTAAGTAAGGCGTTTTTTGGACATGTACACTTTTTTGTAATCGTTTTTGAATTTCGTTTAAATTAAGATCTCTCTTTATTCCTGAACGGATTTGAACTGTATTCCGTCCGCATAGCACTTCCGTTTTCATCTGCGCTTCAAATGCTAGACTTGGATACGTTCGTGATTTCCCACAAGATGGACATGTACTTTTTTTCTGTCTATTTACTTTTAATGAAAGATATTGATTGTTCCAAATATCAAATGATAACATCGTTCCTCTTAACGACTCATAATCATCCACCAATATTTTCATCGCCTCTGTTACTTGGTGAGCAACGACCATTTGTACAGCTGGCTGAATGATTCCGGCTGTATCGCATGTTGCACCGCCCATAGGATGATCCATTAGACAGCGAAAACATGGTGTTTTCCCAGGAAGAATTGTATACGTTACACCGTAACTTCCAATGCATCCACCATATATCCAAGGTATATTTTCTTTTTGTGAAATGTCATTTATAAGTAGGCGCGTATCGAAATTGTCAGTCGCATCTATGATGAGATCCACTTCTTTTGTTAACTCTTCTATTTCTTGCATTGTGACATCCGTTACAACTGGTACAATTTTTACTTCAGAATTAATCTTCCTTACATGTTCTGCCGCTGCAATTGCTTTCGGTTTGCATTGCTGCGCATCTTCTTCTATGTATAACTGTTGCCGCTGTAAATTACTCCATTCCACGTAGTCACGGTCAGCGATTGTCAATTTCCCAATTCCCATCCTAACGAGTGTTTCTGCATTCGCAGCTCCTAATGCACCTGCACCAATTAGGAGCACATGCTTTTCTCTTATTT
This sequence comes from Bacillus sp. CH_48, assembly GCF_038008465.1. Lineage (NCBI taxonomy): Bacteria > Bacillati > Bacillota > Bacilli > Caryophanales > Bacillaceae > Bacillus > Bacillus sp. CH_48. The sequence continues at coordinate 4,869,160 of NZ_JBBOZF010000001.1, forward strand.
TTCTTTGTCCTATTTCACCAATTCCAGAAAACAATATTTGCCTTGCATATCGCTCTTGCATAGGGAATCCTCCTCTCACTATCCGCCAATGTAGGACATTTCAACTTTTGGACGTTGATTTGTACTTTCCGCCGTTCTTTCATCTGAATATCGATCTGTTCTATATCGCCATGTATGTTGTAAAATTTTTAATAGTGATGCATCAGAAATATTTCCTCGAAGAAGCGTTCGCAAATCCGTTCCTTTCGTTCCAAATAGACACGTGAAAAACTTGCCATCTGCCGAGATACGAGCTCTCGTACAAGAAGAACAAAATGACTCAGATACTGAAGTAATAAACCCAACTTCTGCATCGCTCCCTACATATCGATACAATTTCGCAACTTCTCCAAAGTAACGAGGCTGAGCGGGCTCAACTGGATATACGCGATTAATCTTCTCTATTAATTGTTCCTTCGTAATAACTTGTTCAAAGTTCCAGTCGTTTGTACTGCCCACATCCATAAACTCTATAAAACGGAGCTGAATGTCTTGTTCTTTAAAATAACGAGCCATACGAAGAATTTGACTATCATTCATTCCTTTTTTTACGACCATATTTACCTTTACTTCTAATCCAGCAGCCTTTGCTGCTTCAATTCCTTTCAGTACAGGTTTTGTATTTACATTTCGTCCATTAATTTTTTTGAAGACATAATCCTCTATCGCATCTAAACTAATATTTACACGTTTTAATCCCGCTTCTTTTAACGCCTTTGCTTGTTTTGCTAAATGAATACCGTTTGTTGTGAGTCCAATATCTTTTAAGCCTTCTAGCTTTGCAAGTCTTGCAATTAACATCGGTAAGTCTTTACGCAATAACGGTTCACCGCCAGTAAGCCTAATTTTATTGACTCCCAGACTTATAAATAATCTCGCTAATCTTTCTATTTCATCAAACGTTAATAAAAGCTCTTCCTGTAAAAAAGCGTAATCAGGTCCGAACACTTCAGCAGGCATACAGTATGTACACCTAAAATTACAACGATCAATAACTGAAATACGTAAATCTTGAAGTGGACGTTCTAAAGAATCTTTCATGTTCTCGTGCATCTATATCCCTTCTTTTCTGCTGTAATCCTTAGTAAGCTTTCATTTTTTTATTTGCCTTCATTATAAAAAAGAAGCTACATATTCAATGTGACTTTTCTCACATTACTTTCCCCATTCAAAAATTCTTCACAAATCCGTTCGAATTTTGTTCACATCTTTAATCTCATCCACTTTGTCTATTGAATTTTTCAAACTAAAAATTGAAAATCACTTCCCCTTACGGTCATTGAAATTTCAATGTATTTTTAAAATAGCTCTTGCATTTTCATCATACTTACACTCAAAATAGGAAATGTATTGCTTATAAGAAGAAAGGTGATCACTGTGGCAAACAGTATGACATTATCTCAAGATTTAAAAGAATTACTTGCATCTGTTGAATATAAAATGCAAATTAAAAAAGGTAGTTTTATTTTTCAAGAAGGTATGGAGGCAACAGAGCTCTATATCATCCACTCAGGAAAAGTACAAATTAGTAAATTAAGTGCTGACGGGCAAGAATTAACACTCCGTATTTGTTCGGCATACGACATTATTGGAGAATTAACATTATTCACGGACAATGCGAAGTATTTATTAAATTCAAAATGCCTTGAAGATGTTGAAGTAGGGGTTATAAAGCGTGAAACCTTAGAAAAAGCATTGCTCCAAAAACCCGCACTTGTATTTGAATTTATGAAATGGATTAGTGAACATTTAAGAAGAATGCAAACGAAGTTCCGAGATTTAGTATTACACGGCAAAAAAGGTGCCCTGTATTCTACTCTTATACGAATGACAAATAGTTACGGTGTATTAAAAGAAAATGGGATTCTCATCGATTTACCATTAACGAATCAAGAACTTGCTAATTTCTGTGCAACTTCACGTGAAAGTGTAAATCGAATGTTAAATGAATTAAAAAAGCAAGGTACAATTTCTATTCATAAAGGAAAGATTACAATCCACGATTTACAATTTTTAAAATGTGAAATTGCTTGTGAAGATTGCTCTGCCTCTGTTTGTAGCATTGATTAGCATCTTATTTAGATGCTAATCTTTTTTCAATTTAAGCTACTTATTAACGGTTATTCCCTATATAAACAAAAACGAGGCCTTCCATATTAGACCTCGTTTCGTTTTAACCATTAGCTCCTATCCGTTTACAGCAGTATTATTTTTTCAACTCATTAGGAATACGTCTTCTGTAAATTACATAACTACGGCTTACATATTTAATTGGGGCACTAAATACATGTACAAGTCTTGTAAATGGCCATACTGCGAATAAACCCATTCCTGCAAGAATATGAATTTTAAACCATACTGGTACTTCCATCATATATTCAACTTTCGGTTGGAGAATAAAGAGACTTCGGAACCAAGGGCCAATCGTTGTACGATAATCAAATCCTTTTGAATCTATATTTAAAAATGTTGAAGAAAGTCCTGCTAGCATTACGATAAGTAATAAAATAAGCGCAATATAATCTCCCTTTGTACTCGTTGCAATGATACGCTTTACTGTTACACGGCGGTACGTTAATATAATTAAACCGATAATAGAAGCAATACCTGCCGGAAGCCCAAAACTAATTGCTACTACATGATACATATGCTCAGAAATACCTATTGAACGATATACAGCTTCTGGAATTAAAATCCCCATAACATGGCCGCCAATTACGAACATGATCCCAAAGTGGAATAATAGACTTCCGACCCGGAGCATCTTCTTTTCTAATAGTTCACTAGATTTTGATGTCCATCCAAATTGATCATAGTTGTATCTAAAAATATGTCCACCGATAAAGATCGCAAAAATGATATAGGGAAACAATACCCAAAGAAATTGATCCATCATTTTGACAACGCTCCTTTCTAATTTGTCTGTACACCCCATGTTTCGATAGCGAGTAGCACAGACGCAAGAATTGGTTCATACATACTACCCGCTTCTTTTAATTGAACATGTAATGCTTGTATATTTTCCGTGTATTTACTCATAATTGGTTCACTGTCTTGCTCATTTGCATTTGCAAAAAACTCAAGTAAAAGTGGTAAATAGTCAGGTAGTTCTTTATCTGTTACGCTAAAACCTGATTTTTTATAATGTTGTTTTAACTCTAGTAATTCAATACCTCTTTCTCTTTGTTCACCAGTGTTCATATAAGTAAGATACATATTTGTTTTCTTCCCAAAATCGAATGTATATACGTAACTATCAATGAGTTGATCATTCGTTTTATCTAGCGCTTGCTTTATAAAGCCTGTAAGTGACGCTTTAACGTCTTCCTGTTCTATTGTTTCAACCTCTTCTTGCAATTCAGTTAAAGCTTCTCTCCACCCTAGTTCGGGATAGGAGAGAAGAAAAGAAGAACAAGAAAAAGCTGTTTGTAAACTTTGTTTCATAATTTTCTGCCCCCTTTATTTAAGAAATTGTCATACAAGAGCCTGGACCACCTGTGAATGATAAACCACAGCTTCCTTGTTCGCTATATAAATCTGCCACTTGTTCACGGTGAGATGTCGGAATAACGAAGCGATCTTTATATTTCGCGATGGCAAGAAGACGATACATATCTTCTACATCCTGTTTCGTTAAACCAAGTTCTTTTAATACAGCTTCATTTGGCTCTTTATTAATTTGAAGTGCTCTCATATGCGTTCGCATAACAGCCATTTTCTTCAATGTAAGACGAATGTGTGATTCATCCCCCGCAGTGAGTAAATTCGCTAAATATTGAATTGGAATACGCATATTATCAATAGCAGGGAAAATCTCTTCTGCTTGCCAGTTACTACCTTTTCCCTCCACCATATTCATAATCGGGCTAAGCGGCGGGATATACCAAACCATTGGCATTGTACGATACTCTGGGTGAAGAGGTAGAGCAATTTTCCAATCGATAATCATTTTATAAATTGGCGATTGTTGCGCCGCTTTAATCCATTCTTCAGGAATTCCTTGTTTTTTCGCTTCAGCTGCCACTTCTGGATCATTTGGATCTAGAAAAACAGTAAGCTGAGATTCATATAAATCTTTTTCGTCTTCAACAGAAGCTGCTTCTTTTACTTTGTCAGCGTCATATAGCATTACCCCAATATACCGAATACGTCCTACACATGTTTCCGAACAAATCGTTGGCATACCCGCTTCAATACGTGGGAAACACATTGTACATTTTTCAGCTTTATTCGTTTGCCAGTTAAAATACACTTTTTTATATGGACAAGATGATACGCAGAATCTCCATGCGCGACATGCATTTTGATCGACAAGAACAATCCCATCTTCTTCACGTTTATACATCGCACCAGATGGACAAGATGATACGCACGAGGGATTCATACAATGTTCGCATATGCGTGGTAAATACATCATAAAGACGTTTTCAAAATCTGTTTTAATTTCTTCTTCCATTTTCTTTACGTTCGGATCTTGCAATCCTGTTATATGTCCGCCTGCTAAATCATCTTCCCAGTTTGGACCCCATTCAATTTTGTCGATAAATTCGCCTGTAATTGCTGATTTCGGACGAGCAACTGGTTGATGCTTACGTTGCGGACTATTTGTTAACGTTTCATAATCATAATTCCAAGGTTCAAAATAATCATCAATTGTTGGTTGATCTGGATTGTGGAAAATGTTCATAAGACGTTTCATTTTCGAACCAGATTTCAGCTGAATTTCACCATTTTTCAATTCCCAACCGCCTTTATATTTCTCCTGATCTTCCCATTGTTTCGGATAACCAATTCCAGGCTTCGTTTCTACGTTATTGAAGTACATATATTCAGCACCTGGACGATTTGTCCAGGTGTTTTTGCACGTTACGCTACAAGTATGGCAGCCGATGCATTTATCTAGATTCATTATCATTCCGACTTGTGCTTTAATCTTCAAGCCAATCTACCTCCTTCAGTTTGCGAATTACAACGTTTAAGTCACGCTGGTTCCCAGTCGGACCGTAATAGTTAAATCCATAACTTAATTGACCATATCCACCAATCATATGTGTCGGTTTTACGTGAATTCGAGTTGGACTATTATGCGTTCCCCCGCGGTTACTTGTTAATTTCGTACCAGGTACGTTAATGTGACGATCTTGTGCATGGTGCATAAACGCCATTCCTCTCGGTATACGATGCGTTACAACAGCACGGGCTACAACAACACCGTTACGATTAAAGCACTCAATCCAATCATTATCTGCTACCCCAGCTTCTTCAGCATCCTCTTTATTCATCCAAACAGTTGGACCACCTCTAAACAGTGTTAACATCGGTAATGAATCGAAATACATACTATGAATGGACCACTTATTATGCGGCGTTAAATAATTTAACGTAATCTCTTTTCCTTCTACTTCAGGTCGTGATTTACGGAACGGTTTATGTTGCAGAATCGGTTTAAACGTTGCCATCGTTTCACCAAATTCTTTCATCATGTCATGATCTAAGTAGAAAGATTGTCGTCCAGTGATTGTTCTCCAAGGGATGAGGCGTTCCACATTTGTTGTAAACGGTGAGTAACGACGTCCACCTTTTTCAGAACCTGTAAAGGCCGGAGAAGTAATTACTGTTTTTGGCTGCGCTGTAATTTGTTCAAATGTGAAGCATTCTTCTTCACGTTCTTCTGCTAAATCACGTAATTTTAAATCCGTTTGTTTTTCAAGTGCTTCCCATGCTTTTACAGCCATATGACCATTTGTTGTAGAAGAAAGTGTTAATACCGCTTCAGCAGCATTGATTGCTTCTTTTATGTCTGGGCAACCTTTTGCAATAGAATCCGTTCGAACAACTCCTAATCGGCTCTTTAATTGCTCATACTCTTTTTCTGCGGACCAAGAAATCCCTTTCGTACCAATCGGTTGTTTTCCCGCATTTGGTCCTAGCGAAGTCATTTTGTCATAAATTGTTTTATAATCTCTTTCAACAACATGAATTTGTGGCATTGTTTTACCTGGTATTGGCTCACACTCACCTTTGCTCCAATCTTTAATCTTGCCAAGTGGTTGCGCTAATTCTTGCGGTGTATCGTGAAGAAGTGGCGTTGCAACAACTTCTTTCATTGGTTCAAGATCAATTTTCTTCGCTAAATCTGACACAGCTTTAGAAAGTGAAGTGAAAATATCCCAGTCAGAGCGCGCTTCCCACGGTGAACCGATTGCTGGATTAAATGGATGCACAAATGGATGCATATCTGTACTACTTAAATCATGTTTTTCGTACCAAGTTGAAGCAGGTAAGACGATATCAGAATAAAGCGCTGTTCCAGCCATACGGAAATCTAAGTTAATGAGTAAATCTAACTTCCCTTCTGGTGCTTCTTCATGCCATTTAATTTCTTCTGGTCGTAATGAATCACTATCGTCATTCATTAACCCGTTTGTTGTACCTAATAAATGTTTTAAGAAATATTCGTGTCCTTTACCAGAACTTGAAATTAAGTTCGCACGCCATACGAATAAGTTGCGCGGGAAGTTGTTTTTGTTATCTGGATCTTCAATCGCAAATTTTAGTCCTTTTTCTTTTAATCTTTGTGCAACATATTTTCCGATTTCTTCTTGCGTTGTTGCACCAGCAGCAACAGCTTCTTTATATAATTCAATCCCATTTTTCTCGAATGTCGGATACGAAGGTAGCCAGCCAAGTCGTGCCGCTAATACGTTGTAATCACCGTGATGTTGATAACGAGAGTTGCCTTCTACTGGTGATGCTAGATGTCCAACCGGTGTATCTTCATAGCGCCATTGATCTGTTACGAAATAGAAGAAAGATGTACCATTTTGTAATTTCGGTGGCCCTTGCCAATCTTTTGCCATCGCGATTGTTTGCCATCCTTCTGCTGGTCGTAATTTTTCTTGCCCAACATAATGCGCCCATCCCCCGCCGTTTACTCCTTGTGCTCCAACTAGAAGAACAAGATTTAAAACTGCGCGATAAATCGTATCAGAATTAAACCAATGGTTAATACCAGCTCCAACAATAATCATCGAGCGACCATTTGTATCAACGGCATTTTGTGCGAACTCACGAGCGATTTGAATAATTAGTTCTCGTTTCACTCCTGTCATTTTCTCTTGCCATGCAGGTGTAAACGGTACATCATCATTGAAGTCTTTCGGCTCTTGTCCGCCAAGCCCTCGGTTCACGCCGTAATTTGCTAACGTTAAGTCGTATACAGTTGTAACGAACACTTCGCCTTCTTCTGTCATAACCTTTTTCACTGGAATTGTACGTTCTAATACTTTGTTTCCATCATCAGAGAAGTACGGAATTTGTACAGTTCCAATCGATTCTTCCATTCCAAGTAAAGAAAGACGTGGGTCAATCTTTTCACCTGTTTCTTCATCTTCTAAACGCAAGTTCCATTTCTTTTCGTTATCCCAACGTGAGCCCATTGTGCCTTGAGGTGTTGCAAAATCATTCGTATTCTCGTTCCAAAGAACAGGCTTCCATTCTCCTAACTTCGTTTCGCGTCCAATATCAGAAGCGTTTAAGAAACGATCAGCAACGAATTGATCTCCTTTTTGTTTCAATGTGACAAAGAAAGGAAAATCAGTATATTGCTTCGCATACTTTGTGAAATATTCCACTTGATTATCTACGTAAAACTCTTGTAAGATCACATGCCCCATTGCCATCGCAAGTGCACCATCTGTACCTTGTTTTACACTAATCCAATCATCGGCAAACTTTGTAGATTCAGCGAGGTCAGGACTGACAGAAACGACTTTCGTTCCTTTATATCGAACCTCTGCTAAAAAGTGAGCATCTGGTGTTCTCGTCATCGGTACATTTGAACCCCATGTCATAATGTAACCAGAGTTATACCAGTCACTACTTTCTGGTACATCTGTTTGATCGCCCCAAATTTGAGGAGAAGCTGGTGGTAAATCTGCGTACCAATCATAGAAACTAAGCATTGGCCCGCCCATAAGTTGCATAAAACGACTACCAGCAGCATGACTTAACATCGACATAGCTGGAATTGGTGAAAAACCAACATTTCGGTCTGGACCGTATTTCATTACTGTGTAGAGTAATGAAGCAGAAACAAGTTGTAACACTTCATCCCAATTCGCACGAATGAATCCCCCTTTACCACGTGCCTGCTTATACTTGCGTGCTTTTTCAGGGTTTTCCACAATGCTTTTCCAAGCATCTAGTGGTGACTTGTTATTTTGTAATTCCTCTTGCCACATACTCCAAAGAACACCACGTACATACGGATATTTCACACGAAGTGGACTATAAATATACCAAGAAAAACTCGCTCCACGCGGACATCCTCGTGGTTCAAAATCAGGCATATCTGGACCTGTAGTTGGATAGTTAAGCTCCTGTCCTTCCCAAGTTACGATTCCATCTTTCACATATATATTCCAGCTACATGAACCAGTACAGTTCACACCATGTGTAGAACGAATTACTTTATCATGCTGCCAACGCTTTCTGTACACATTCTCCCATTCACGATCTTCATATGTTTCTTGAGTATGATTATCGTTATAACGATCTATTGGTGAAAAATATTTTAAACGTCTCATTAGTGCTGAAGGTTTCTTCTTCATACTGTTCACTCCTTTAATACGTCTCTCTTACATACCCTTACTATAAGAGAGGTTGTAAAATACAGATGTGACATTTCGCACAGTTCAAGAGATTGTCAAAAATTCAGTAGAAAATAAGTTTGTGAGAAAATCTTTTATTCCGTTTTGAAGGGTTATGATTAATCGTGATTATTAGGAGAATGGTATTTTGAGGTATCGACTATTTTGCAAAAGAAAAACGCAGGAGAAATTCCTACGTTTTTCTTTATAAATATATAAAAAAGAGTTTTGATATTATTTCAAAACTGCCATAAGAAAGAGTTTAGAAATTGTATATAAGGAATTTTTTCTTTAACAATACTATTTTATATCCAGACATATTTTACATAAAACTACAAATCATTATTTACTGTATTGCCCTTAGTTACGGAAACAATTATACTAGATGTAATCGAAATAAATATTCTGAATATTCTTAGAATTAATAACAAAATTTTTACTACCTGCAAATATAATTATAAATTTGTCCACTAAATAGATTAGAAAACGATAATAAAATTAGGAGGATTACGATGCCCCAGCTTGATTCATTACATCCCACTGTAGAAAAAATAATCAATAATATTGAAAAAATAATGGTCGGAAAACGAAAAGAAACAATCTTAGCTTTGACAGCTCTCTTAGCTGAAGGTCATGTGCTATTAGAAGATGTTCCTGGTGTCGGCAAAACAATGCTAGTACGTGCTCTTTCTAAATCCATTGATGCGGATTACAAGCGAATTCAATTTACACCTGATTTACTGCCATCAGATGTAACAGGAGTTTCTATTTATAATCCGAAAGAGCTCCAATTTGAGTTCAAGCCTGGACCAATTATGGGGAATTTTGTACTTGCTGATGAAATTAATCGTACATCTCCTAAGACACAATCTGCTTTACTTGAATGTATGGAAGAAGGCAATATTACAATAGATGGCATTACAAGGCCTTTACCAAAGCCGTTCTTTGTCATGGCTACACAAAATCCGGTCGAATATGAAGGAACATATTCTCTACCAGAAGCTCAGCTCGATCGTTTCTTATTGAAACTAAAAATGGGATATCCTACACCAGAAGAAGAATTTGAAATTTTAAACCGGATGGAAAAAACAAATCCACTCTCTCAATTACAGGCCATTACTACAATAGAAGAATTACTTTATTTACAACAAAGCGTACGGGTAGTAAGTATGGACAAAGCAATTAAGCATTACATTGTAAAGCTTGTTAATCAGACTCGTACGTATAGCTCTATACAGCTAGGAGCAAGTCCACGTGGCTCAATTGCTTTAATGAAAGCTTCACAAGCTTATGCATTTATCCATGGCAGAAATTATGTTATTCCAGACGATGTTAAATTTTTAGCTCCTTACGTTTTAGCGCATAGGCTCATTCTAAAAATGGAAGCAAAATTTGAAGGGATAACAGGAGAACAAGTTATCGCAAAAATCGTTGCACGAACTACCGTGCCGACTCAAAGGACGATGAACCCTTGATGAAACAAATGCTGCGAGCGCTATATCACGTTATGAAGTTATTGCTACTCCCTTTATGCCTAGTCTTAACATTTGTGTACGCTATGTTTCAAGGAGGGTTTGTAAGTTGGTTTTTATTTTACAGCACAATTCCCATTGCTCTTTATTCACTACTACTCCCCTTCTACGCTTTACGGGACGCTGAAGTAAAACGAACAACAAACCAAAATGGATATGTAGTAGGAGAACAATTTGTAAGCACGATTACAATAAAAAGAAAATTTCCTTTTCCCTTACTTTATTTAGTTATAGAAGATGAACTGCCACCACAATTTATAAGTTGTAAACAAACAAAGATGAATAAGGTAGTACTCTTCCCAGGATTGAAACGAAATATTTCGTTTCAATATGTTATTGACACAATCCCTAGAGGCGAGCACACTTTTTCAAGCGTCCGTGTCAAAACTGGCGATTTATTCGGCATGATGGAGAAAGAAGTAACTTTTTCAGTTCCAGATACATTTTTAGTCTATCCCCAGTATGTAGATATAGCGTATCGACAATTGGAAAATCATTTCGAACAAGGAGCGCTTTCAGCAAATATAAATTCTGCAAAAGACTCTACAATCTCTGTCGGTGTCAGAGACTATAAACCTGGAGATCGCTTTTCATGGATTGATTGGAAAGCAACTGCACGAACAAACAATATTATGACAAAAGAGTTTGAACAACAGCGCAGCCATAATATCATGATATTCATAGACAGAACCGAGTCTCCTCTATTCGAATCAGTCGTCACATTTACTGCCTCTATCGTAAGGGCTGTCTTGAAACAAAATTCACCAGCATCATTCGTGTCTATCGGAAAAGAACAAACTATTTTCCCTTTAGATAATGGAGATACGCAGTTACAACAAATCCTTTGTCATTTAGCAAAAGTACAAGCAGACAGTGTATTCCCGCTCTCCCAAAGTGTAGAAATAGAACTAAGAAAAATTTATGAGCCCGTCACGGTTATACTCGTGACAAGTAATCTTTCTCCCGATATTCAAAAGGCGGCTGATTGTGCTGCTATAAGAAATAGAAAATGTATGATTTTTGTCGTGAAAGAAAAAGCGAATCAACTTTCACACCGAGAACTCAGTATATTAGAAACTCTAAAAAAACGACAAATATTTGTAAACACGGTTTATGAAAACCGGTATACAAACGTGTTTTTTGAGGTGAGCAAATGATAACATTACAAGCAAAATACAAGTGGGATACGAACAAATTCTTCATGCATGCATGTGTATTTCTTCTTTTACTAGAATGGATAAGACCTCTTATAGGTATTACAAATGTAGGTAGATTAGATATTTTCGTAACATTTATAGGAATTTGCTTCGCTCTCTCTTTTTTTCAAACGAGGTGGCAGATTCCAATAAAAATTGTCACAGTCCTATTTATCATTCATTCCCTATATTATAAAAATGCTTTTATAAATCCATCTTGGCTAACAACACTCTTTTCTGATATGTCTCGAAATTCCTCCCTATTTTTCCAAGGGAATTTACTAGATATTTCTCCAGTTTTTCCGACGGTTTTATTTTTTCTCTCATTTTGGTTTTTGAGTTCTTTCACTTCATTTTGGATTATTCATAAAAAACGTGGGTTTTTATTTCTTGTATTGACTATTATTTATATCGCAACTTTTCATAACTTACATTTATACAATGCAAACTACGCTATTATTCGTACTGTTGTCATCGGCTTTTTTATGCTTAGTCTTCTTCAAGTAGAACGAATAAAAGAGCGCGAACACTTACAAAATTATGCTAGGGAAATCTCAAAATTACTTAGACCACTTACAATATTTATTGTATTATTAGCAACCATCGCATACTTTGCTCCAAAATTTGGCCCTCAATGGCCAAACCCAATGGATTTTTTAAAATTCAACACATCTGAAGCAAGTAAAGAACAAAAAGTTTCTACAATTGGTTATGGTTTAGATGACTCGCGATTAGGTGGTCCTTTTAAGGCGGATCCTACAATTGTTTTCACAGCACGAACGCAAAACAAACAATATTGGCGAGTAGAAACAAAAGATTTTTATACAGGAAAAGGCTGGGAAATTTCTGAAAATCCGAAAAAGGTTTCTTTTAAAAATAAAAACGACGTCGTAAGCTGGTACGAACAAAATACAAAAACGGAAACGACTGAGGCAACAATTACCATGCTAAAAAGTTATCCTCACCTTACCTATCCAGCAGGATTAGTATCAGTTGAGGCTTCTTCTGATGTATCATACAGTGTTAACTCGTTTTCAGAAAAAATTTATACAATGAATGGAGACTCTTCTACTACTTTACATTCGTATAAAGTAACATATGAGATCCCTGAGTTTTCCATAGAAAACTTGAAAGCTGTAAAAACAAATGAAGGTCAAGAAACAAATCCTTATTTTATGACAAAGTACACACAACTTCCCGAGTCATTACCACAGCGCGTAAAAGACTTGGCTGCCAATCTTACAAATGATAAAGACAACCGATATGATAAAGTATTAGCTATTGAAAATTACTTCACAGACAACTCTTTTACATACGAATCAACGAATGTCTTATTTCCTGCCAAAAGCCAAGATTATGTAGATCAATTCCTTTTCGATACAAAAAGCGGCTACTGTAATAATTTTTCGACGTCTATGATTGTACTACTTCGTTCTGCCGGGATTCCTGCTCGCTGGGTAAAAGGCTATACAGAAGGAACTCTTGACAATACACTTGCCTCTGCAGAAGGTGCGGATGTTTATACAATCACGAACGATAACGCACACTCTTGGGTCGAAGTATATTTCCCAGGATACGGATGGATTCCATTCGAACCAACAAAAGGATTTACCAATCCCTATAATTTTATAAATAATACGCCTGCTCCTATTTCACAAAATAGCGAAGCAAATAATTCTAATAACGAGCAAATACACCAACGAAATAATGAAGCAAAACTTAAAAGTTTAATAGAACATACAGAAGAAGCTTCTACTAAAAAGGTCACAAATTCTAAAACTAGTTTTTCTTGGTGGTACGTATTCCTCTCTACGATACTAATTAGTATTATGGGATACATTCTCTTCATCACTAGAATGAAATGGATGACATTTCTTATTATTCATTTCTATAGATACCGAAAAGATGATGCTGTTTATCAAAAAGCTTACGGTGCACTTTTAAAACAATTTGCGAGAATTGGCATACCACGGGGTGAAAGTCAAACATTCCGAGAATACGCTCTCCATATCGATACACTTTACAAATCGGCCGATATGCAACAACTTACTGCCAGTTATGAGAACGCTATATATCAACAGGGGCAGGCTGCAGCAGAATGGAAGACATCCGTACACTTATGGGAAGTGCTTATGAAAAAAGCAGGTTCTCTACCTAAATCAGATGGCTTTGATACAGTTATTTAATCTTGAAAATGTGAGTTTAAAGAAAACGTCTCAAAGAACTACATTGTTCTTTGAGACGTTTTTTAATAAAGTGAAACTCCTAATTATTCTCCAAGTACCTTCTCAATCTCAACCTCTAAATCTACCGGCTTCGTCTGCGGCGCAAAACGCCCTACTACTTTCCCGTCTTTTCCGATTAAAAACTTCGTAAAATTCCATTTCACTGCTTTCATACCGAGTAAACCTGGTGCTTGTTCTGTCATGTATGTATATAAAGGATGAGCCTTATCACCTTTCACATCAACCTTTGCAAACATTGGGAAGTTTACACCGTAGTTTAATTCACAAAAACTAGTAATGTCCGCTTCTGTACCTGGTTCTTGTCCCCCGAATTGGTTACAAGGAAACCCGAGTATTTCGAGTCCTTGGTCTTTATATTTATCATACACCTCTTGTAATCCTTTATATTGCGGTGTGAAACCACATTTACTAGCTACATTTACAATAAGAAGTGCTTTTCCTTCGTAATCTTTTAACGATTTTTCTTCACCTGTAATTGTTTTAGCTGAAAAATCATAAACTGTCATTGTCTTTGCCCCTCTCTTCACTATCATTCTATGTTTATACTATACTACATTCGTGAATATACAGCTCTTATTACGTACTTATACGCTATAATGATAGCGCTTTATTTCCGTTCGAAAATTCGGCACAAACTACTAGACTTTTATGATGGAAAGTTTTACAATCGAAATGTGAACAAAATGTGACAGTTTATATTCCATTATAAAAGAAAAGGATGGTGTTCATTATGAAAACTGCACAACATGAAACGATTTCAAATCGCGAGTTTTATTTCGTACTATATATGATGTTATTGTATGTTACTGGCTGGGTAATCGATGTAAATGGTTTATTCTTAAGCTCCTACTTTAATTTAGCAGGAGAAATTATGCTTCCATTAGTTGGTGGGATTGTTGGACTGTTCATTATGTCTATTAATAAACAACAAACGAAATAATAGTATTACAAAAGGCAGAAGACGAGCTTTCGTTTTCTGCCTTTTTTCTATTTTAGCGTATAATAGAAACATGTAATATATAAGGAGTGGTAAATATGAAAAAAGTAGAGCAATTATCTTCTCACCTATATCTTATTGATGATTTCGATTTACAGCATAATGAACGAACAGGTACGTACGTTTTATTAGGTGACGATATTACTTTAATTGAAACTTGTGCAGCCCCTTCTCTTCCGTATATTTTAGACGGCTTACAACAATTACATATTGATTTAAACGAAGTTAAAAACATTATCGTTACACATGTTCATTTAGATCACGCCGGTGCTGCTGGTTTAATGATGGAAAAATGCCCAAATGCTACGTTATATGTGCATTCTCGTGGTGCTCGTCATATGATTGATCCAACAAAACTTATTTTAGGTGCAAAAGCTGTGTACAAAGAAGATTTCGATAAACTCTTTGATCCAATTCTTCCAATTGAAGAAGAACGTGTTCATATTGTACAACATGGTGATACGTTAAAAATTGCAGAAGACCGCATCCTTACATTTTATGATACACCAGGGCATGCGAAGCACCATATTAGCATTCACGATTCATTAACAAACGGGATTTTTACTGGCGATACAATTGGAATTTATTATAGAGAACTCGCAGACGTTGATGTAGAGTTATATCTACCATCAACGTCCCCTTCACAATTCCAACCAGATGCGATGATTGCTTCTAAAAATCACATTCAAAGCATGAATGTAGATACTATTTATTTCGGTCATTACGGCGCATCCTCTCATGTTACAGAAATATATAATCAACTGGAACATTGGCTACCTATTTTCGTTCATACTGGTAAGGAAGTCTTTGAACAGTATAATGATTTCGATGAAGCGACTAAAGCTTTACAAACTTTATTAATGCATAAAATCTCTTCTCATCTTACAAAGTTAAACGTTCCAGCAGATCATTCCGTTTATAACATTTTACATCTAGATATAGAAATTAGTGCGATGGGCATTATTGATTATTTCACGAAGCAAGAAAAAGCAAACTCCACTATTAACTAACAGTAAAAGAAGAGATATACAACAGTAGTTATTGTATATCTCTTCTTTTTTTGAATATATTTTGAGTAAAGGATGGTGGAATATAATGCAAAGAGTAATGCTATACCTCTGCTTCACATTATTTATCGTCTTATTATTATTTGTTGGAGTGAAGATTCAATTTTATTTAGATACAGACGCGCAAGTGAACTTTAACGTTTATCCAAGATTATTCTACTTTACACTCTTTCCTCTTTTGGTCGGCATTTTATTACGATTCCTTCAATCCATTAATCACGAAACAAGTAAACAAAACTGGCGTTTTCAACCGGATAAGTTTATCGCTATTACAGTGCCTACAATATTAATTTCCTTTTCTCCAGCACTACTTTTCTCACCACTTGGCGAATACCTACCTTATTTAGCTAATGTTATTCTTATAAATACAACTTTTGTTACGATAATTAGTTTAATAGCTGGTTATTCACTATTAGATTGTTTTATACAAAAGGACAATGCAACGATGAAAAAATATAATTGAATGCTCTATTTAATCGTGCAAGTCAAGGATTGTACCTCCTTGGCTTGTTTTTAGAATAATTATATTCCTGTATAATACAGTTATCGAATAAAATTCGGAGGAATGATACAATGTTTTTTCAATTTTTTCTACTAGCAATCATTATGTCTTTTATTAGTGGTCGACTAATTGGTACAAAACTAAATCTTTTCAAACAAGCAAGTGCAGCAACTTTAGGTGTTTCACTTACGTCAGCTCTGTATTGGTTTTTATATTTACGATATCAAGATGAATCGGTTGTCGGTGTTGATAGATATTTTTGGCTAGGAAGCTCATTAATTGTATCCATGCTTTGTTACCTAGTTTTTGAATTATTTGATCCTATTAGACGGGGCGAAATGGATGACGTAGTAACGGAAAGCCGAAATCCTATTTCAAAATTCTTCGCAAAGGTTGGTAGACAAAAAAGATATATGCGTGTCTCTTCTATTGCAATAAAACACGGAATGGGTAAATATTTAGCTTTAAAGCGCTCGCCAGAAGCAGATCGTAAGCTCGCCACTTCACTTCGAAATACACTAGAAGAATGCGGCGGTGTATTTATTAAATTCGGACAAGTTTTATCAACTCGCTCTGATTTATTACCACCTGCTTTTATTCACGAGTTATCAAACCTTCAGGAAAATGTAACGCGTTTATCACAAAAACAAGTTGAAGAAATATTAAAAAAGGAACTACATATACCAAAAGATGAAATTTTCAGCTCCTTTGAAATGGAACCGTTAGCTGCCGCCTCTATTGGCCAAGTACATAAAGCGAAGTTGAAAGAAAACGACCAGGATGTCGTCGTTAAACTACTACGTCCTAATATTTCTGAGACAATTAAACGTGACTTAGATATTTTAATTCATTTTTCTTTATGGATTTCCAACAAATCAACTTGGGCTAAAAATATCGGATTTCTTGATTTAGCACATGGCTTCTCCATCGCAATGAAAGAAGAAATTGATTTCAAAATTGAGGCTCGTAACTTCGAACAAGTGTCTGATTCACTAAAAAATAGCGAAACGAAAGTAAAAATACCGAAAGTATATAAAGAATACAGTAATTCAAAAATACTTGTGCTTGAATTTTTAGATGGAGTAAGTGTTAAAAGTGGGTCAGCATTATTAAATGAATTACAAATTGATACGAAAAAAGTACAACGACAACTCTTTGATTGTATTTTAGAGCAAATTTTCTTTAAAGGTATTTTCCATGCAGACCCTCATCCAGGTAATGTGTATATTCTTCGTGATGGCACACCTGCATTACTTGATTTCGGTTCCGTCGGGCGATTAGGAACACTACAACAAGATGCATTCAAGCGACTACTTATCGGCTTTGAGCGCAAAAATTCTTATGTCTTGCTTGATGGACTGCTTCAATTAGTTGAAAAGAAGCCAAATGTTGATAAAGAGGCATTAGAACAATCTATCAGTCAATTATTAATCCAAAGTACGTATGGTTCTACAAATGGTTCTGAAGAATTCATTCAGGGGCTATTTCAAATAATCGCTGAGTTTGAATTAGCATTTTATCCAATGGTTGCAGGGGCTTTCCGTTCTCTAATTACGCTAGAAGGAACGATGCTGCAACTAAATCCCGAATTCAATTTAATGGACGAAGCGAAACGCTTTGCGAAAGATCATGCAGCTAGTTTCATGTCAGTTAACAATTATTCTAGTTTAAAAGAAGCTGCAACAAACGAATTACTCGCTATGTTACCTGCCATGCGACGCATTCCTAGAAAACTAGATGATTTAAGTTCAAAACTAGAAAACGGAGAACTATCCGTTAAGGTTGGCTTTTTCTCTGACGAAACAAATGCATCGTTTATTACTACATTTATCTCACAATTCCTCATTGCATTTATTGGAACTGCATTTGGTGGGATTTCGGTAGGCGTATTGCATTTAGCAAACAGTGCGACAGAGCCAAATGATCAATTTTTAAGTGTCGTTGGTTACGGTGGTTTATTTATAAGTGCGATATTACTTGTAAGAGTCGCTATTCATGCGGTAAGGAAATTTAAGTAATAATAAAATGAGTATACAATCACGTAGATTGTATACTCATTTTTTATTGTTTACATATTCAATATGTAATAGTTAAACGAAAGAAAGCTTTGAGCTTTTTTACTTATCTCACCTTTTCATCTACATACTCCATAAACTGCTCCGCTTTAATAAATCTTTCTTTGTACGCCTCAGGTACTTCTTCTACTGTTATCCCGCCACTCGATTTCGTTTTTACTAACACAGTTTGATATGACATTAATGCCTCCATATATTGTTCATACTCTTCAGGAGTTAGTACTTCTTTACTAGATTTATGGCCATTTAATTTATCAAAATACGGATGAAGCTCCATTACTACCTTTTTCAATTCCTCTTTTTTAGCTGGTGATAATTGATCGTAATCTATATTACCGTTCGAATCTCCGTACGCAAGCTTTGCACTAGTTAATTTTTTCATTTCTTTTGTAAACTCTTCATATTCCTTCGTACCCATTTCATCTTTCGCTTCTGATAATTTTGCATTAAAACGCATATACGTTTCTAATGTCATTGCTCCGGCATGTTTTTTTAAATTCTCAAAAGATCCGTATATACCATCCGCCATAATAGATTGATACGCAAAACCAGTCGTCGGGATTAAAAGAGCTGCTGCAAGCACTCCTGCAATAAGATGTTTCTTTCTCTTACGCCCTCCTTGATTCATTTTAATTTGAACGATTACTTTTTCTTTTAACTCCGGCGGGGCAACAATCCCCTTCGCTTCTTCTCGTATAGATTCTCTAACTCTACAATCTAAACTCATTTCACATTCCCTACCTCTCCTAAAAAGATTTCTTCTACTTGCTCTTTTTGACGTAGTTTCTTTAATGCCGAATGAATTCTAGATTTCACAGTACCAATTGGAATATGTAATATTTGTGCTACTTCTTCTTGTGAATAATCGTGTAAGTATCTTAAGATAATAACTTGTTTCAATTTATACGGTAATTTATGAATGAGTTCAATTAGTTTTTTGTTTGATATTTTACTTACAACATCGTTAGAAAAATCAATTTGTACTGGTTTTCTTTGCTCTTCTGCTTTTTTTATAATGCGTAGTCGCATCCACCTCTTTCTTCTATAAGAGTGAATTTGTTTAATCGCAAGTCCAATTAGCCAAGGACGAAATGGCTTCTCACTATCATACTTACGAAGCGATTCATATAGTTGTATGTATATTTCTTGAACGACATCATCTACATCTGTTTTATCTTCAATTAAAAAATGTGCTGTTTTATATACTTCTTGAATCGTTTTATCATACAATTCGCTATACGCTTCTTTATTTCCTGATAAAGTCAATTGGATTAAATTTGTATACACTGTTTCATCCTTCACATACCATCCCTCCTTTGTCCTACACTATATATTGGCAAGTAATTACTATTTCGTTCGATTTTTTAATTTTTTTATATAGATTAATATAATGATTCAATATGTACATAAGCTTCACTTATAAAGTCGCATAACTATTATATAATTTCCCAATTTCTAATGAACATTTAAAATGTTTTATATAGTCAAATTTAGGAGGACATATAATGAAAGCTATCGTTGTAACGTCGTTCGGTGGTCCTGAAGTGATGAAATATACAGATGTGGATATACCCGCTATTTCAGAAGATCAAGTTTTAATTCGTGTTGTTGCTACTAGTGTGAATTTCGCCGATATTAAATCCCGTTATGGTAAAAAAGGAAATAAAGCACTACCTTTTATACCAGGGATAGATGCCGCTGGTATTGTAGAACGTGTCGGTTCTCAAGTGAAAAATATTCATCCTGGACAACGTGTCATTGCTTTTCCTCAAAATGGATCTTACGCAGAATACGTTGTCGCAAACGAAAACCTTACTTTCGTTTTACCTGATGAAGTCGATTTTCAAACTGCAGCTGCTTGTCCGATTGTATCTTTTACAAGCTATAATTTACTCGCAAATGTTGCAAGGCTTCAACAAGGCGAGTCTGTACTCATTCATGCTGCGGCTGGCGGAATTGGTACAACAGCTATTCAACTTGCAAAACGATTAGGGGCTGGAACCGTTATTGGTACTGTCGGAAGTGAAGTAAAAAGAAAAATAGCTTTAAATGCTGGAGCTGATTATGTTATTTGTCACCAAGATGAGGATTTTGTAAAGAAAGTCAACGAACTGACAAACGGTGAAGGGGTTGATGTAATTTTAGACTCTATTTCTGGAACGGTTTCAGAAAAAAGTTTAAATTGTCTCGCTTATTATGGTCGCCTCATTCATTTCGGTAATGCTAGCGGTGAAATTGGTAATTTCCAAACGAAAGATTTACACGCAAGTTGTCGCTCTATACTCGGTTTTAGCTTTGGCACTACACGAAAAAAACGTCCTGAACTACTCCAAGAAACTGCAAATGAAGTTTTCCGTTATTTACGTGATGGCAGTCTAAAAGTAAAAGCAACGAAATCTTTTCCGCTTCAAGATGCAGGGAAAGCACATGAATGGGTCGAAAGTAGAAAAAGTACAGGGAAAGTAATACTAACTGTTCAGTCCTCTTCCTGAAATGAATACTTGAAACCGAGGTGTCATTCATGGGATCACGAATTATGCATGCTATTATCGCTATCAAGATTGCCGAAAAACTATATATCCAAGATAAAACTTCTTTCATACTTGGAGGTGTAGCCCCTGATGCGGTTCATTCAGCAGAAGAAAAAGGAACTTCACACTTTTACGCTGGTACAACGAAAAACTATACGAGAAGGATAGATTTCAATTCTTTTTTTCAAAAATATAAAGCTCATATGGATTCCCCTTTTCTCTTAGGCTATTACACCCATCTCATTGCCGATGACAATTGGCTAAGCGGCTTTTTTCTACCTTGGCTAAAAAATAGAATCGAAAATGACGAAACGATCGCACCCCTGTACTATAACGATTTTAAATTATTAAATGCAAAGTTGCTTCATCATTACGATACAGAACAGCAACTCTTCTCTCTTCTCAACCAAGAGGCTCACATCATGGATATTGAAGAAGTTTCTAAAGAAAACGTTTTTTCTTTTCGAAAGTATCTTTTTGAAGATATGTTGTATCCGGAGCAAAATTTGCATGAAGACTTACAAGTGTTTACGTTTGACCAAATCGTTGGTTATATTGAGACAGCCATTGAAAAAGGCGTATTTTATATTAATCAATTCTCTAATGAAAAATCCACTTCAAACATGTAATCCCCCTCAATATATTTGAGGGGGATTTTCACATAGTAATATTACTATTTGTTCTTTTCCATAACCGCAAAATAATTCCCTTCGCTATCAGCAAAGTTAAATACTTTACCAGAAGGCATAGTTACCATTTCTCCAACAGTAACATTTTTATTTTTTAAATCTGCATATAATTGATCCAGATTTTCTGAGAAGAACATTAAGGACGGTGTACCAAGATTTAATTCTGGGCTCATTTTCGAAATAACTTCTTTATTATGTAGTATAATGCTCGTTTCAGCACCATTAGTCGGAGCGATTTCAATCCATCTCATTCCTTGCTTGTTATCTTCCTCTGCTACTACATGAAACCCTACCTTTTCCGTCCAAAAATTTACTGCCTCATCTTGATTATTTACATACAGCATAATTTGTCCAACTTTATGGATCATTTCATTTCCCCCTAATGGTTTTTTATATTCTATGTAGGTTTCCACAGGTGCTATCGTTATTCCTTTTGAGTTGGTATGTACTTCTTTGCAAAATTTATCGACTGACTCATCCCATCCAGTTCGTCAAAATAATCATTTCTTTCAATCATGTTATATCCGTCGAATCCAATTTCATCTAATACTTTGAAAAATATATCGAAATCCACTTCACCATTTCCTACTGCTACTTCTATATACTTACTTGAACGATCGCTTTTCACTTCTTTACAATCTTTAATATGAGTTTGTACTATATAATCTTTTAATAGTAATAAACTTTCTTCCGGATTTTCATTTACATCACTTATTAAATTTGCTGGGTCAAAGTTAACAGCTAGTCCTTTCGAGTTTACAGTTTCTAAAAATTGTTTTAATACTATTGTTTTTTCAGATCCCGTCTCAATAGCAAAGACTCCCCCAAGTTTGAATGCTAATTCCCCTATCTCATAACAAACCCGTATCATTTTATCATAGTACTCACTTTTTTCATCATCTGGAACTTTCCCAATATGAGCTGTTATTATCTTTGCTCCCAGCTCCAAACCTCTGTCAGTAATATATTTAATCTGATCTATTGCACTGTCAACTTCTGTTCCTGTAATTCCATTTTCTCCAAAACTAATTGCTAATGATGGAATCTTTATTCCATTAAAAGATAAGCTTTTCTTTAAAGCAGTCCATTCTACCACTGGAATATTAGCTAAGTTGAAGTTTTTATTCATAGCATATAATTGAATATATTCTAAATCCCATTCCCTTGCTTTTTGTATTCCTTCGTTTACTTCAATATGTTTCGTATTCAAAAACATTCCTAATTTCCTATCCATATATGTACCTTCTTTTTATTATTTCGCATCAATTTAATATTCGACTTTTTTTATATTACTTCCTTTTACATATGTTGATTTAAAAAATGATGATAGATACATTTTAATAACCATTAATAAACCTCCTTGTATTATTCAATTGCAAATAAAAAAAGACGTAACTACAAATAGTTACGCCTTCCCCATTATTTATCTAGGCTTTTTCTTCCCAGTAAATGCTGGTTTCTTTTTCTTTGGTGCTTTCGGTTTCGTTTCTACGAATGATCCGTTGAACATTTCTTGCTTCGTAAATACGATGCCTAGTTTTTTCGCAAATTGCAGTAATTTACGTTCTTCTTGTTCTGTTACAAGAGAAACTACTGTTCCTTCTTTACCCATACGTCCAGTACGTCCTGAGCGGTGAATGTATTGGTCTACTGTGTCTGGTAACTCTAAGTGAATTACATGTGTTAAATCATCAATATCGATACCGCGTGCTGCAATATCAGTAGCAAGGAGAATCTCTAGTTTCCCACCACGGAATGCACGCATCGTCGCTTCACGCTCTTGCTTACTTGCTTCTGCATGAAGAGCTGCTGCTTTCATTTTACGGAATTGCAATTTCTGAGTAATTTCATCTAAACGGAATGGGTCATTTAAGAAAGCAACTGCTTTTACATCGCCCATATGCATAATTCTTCTTACGTAATCATTTTTTTCGCGTCGCTCACAAATGATATACGTATGTTCAACTAAGCTTTTTGACTCTGCACGTGTTATACGCACTAATTGTGGTTCAACTGCTAAATCGCGTGCAGCATCTTCTGCCGCTTTTGTAATTGTCGCCGAGAAGAATACTAATTGACGATCTCGCATTGTAGATTTAATTACATCTTGTACTGCGCCCATCATCTTTTGTTTTACAATTTGATCAAACTCATCAAATACAATCGTTTTTACTTCATGCATCTTTAACTTTTTCATTCGAATTAATTCTAAAATACGTCCTGGTGAACCGACAATTACTCTCGGGTGTTTCTTTAATTTTTCAACTTGGCGCTTAATATCTGCACCACCAATTAAAGATGCCCCTGAAATTTCAGTTCCTGCTGTAAACTTTTGAACCTCTTCATGAATTTGCATGACAAGTTCACGTGTTGGTGCTAAAACAACAACTTGTGGCTGTTTTACTTCAGGATTAATTTTATGTAAAAGGGGTAATAAGTACGCTAATGTTTTTCCTGTTCCAGTTGGAGATTCAGCTATAACGTCTTGTCCTTCTAAAATAGTTGGAATCGCTTGTTTTTGAATTTCAGTTAATTCTTTAAAACCAGCCTTCTCCCAAGCTTCTTGTAAAAATGGTTGCATATCTTTTATCATTTGTTTTTCTCCTTTATCTCTATTTTTGAAGAAAATGCTGTATTGTTCGCACCGTTTCTATCATGTGTGAAATAACAGCTATTAAATCATCAACATGGTCTTCTGTAATCGCTTTTTGAAATAGAACCTCTACCTTATTATGATATGAAATCGCTTGCTTATTATATTCGTATGAAACTTTCTGCATAATCATTCTTTCTTTTCCCCATATAGAACGCATTAAAGTTTCAATTTCTTCGCATCCTACTTCTGGTTGTTCTAACGGGAATGAAAATGCTAGCTTCATTTCACAACCTGGTGTAAACTGAGGCACTTCTAGTATTTCACCAGACAAGTTCTTTGCATCCACAGATAATGAAAATGTTGCTTCTACTAATGGTTCAAACGGTTCTGTTAATTGAAATGAGATATGATATATACGACTTAATGAAGCAAGGTCCATCATATCTTTTCGATCTGTTACAAGAATATCTCCATGTAGATCAAAATCATACACAGCACCTTCTACGATTACTTTTAAATTGTCAAAAGCAGTTGGATCAAACATAATTTCCTCCAAAAAACAGGCGCCTTTCGATGGAAAGGCGCCACTTGATGTATATATAGTTTACAGATAAACGAGATGAATTACAACCTTTTAGAATAAACCTACTGCTTTTCCATCTTCATTTACATCCATTTGAAGTGCTGCTGGTTGTTTTGGAAGACCTGGCATTGTTAACATTGTACCTGTTAACGCAACGATAAAGCCTGCACCGATAGATGGTTTTAACTCACGAATTGTAACGATAAAGTCAGATGGACGACCTAATTTTGTTGCATCGTCAGAAAGAGAGTATTGAGTTTTCGCCATACAAACTGGTAGGTTACTCCAACCTTCTCCTTCATATTGAGCTAATTGCTTACGTGCTTTCGGAGCAAATTCAATATCTTTTGCGCCATATACTTTTTGAGCAATTGTACGAATTTTTTCTTCTAAGGGTAATTCTAATTCATAAAGTGGTGCGTAGTTGTTTTCACCTTTTTCGATTTCTTTTAGTACTTTTTCAGCAAGATCAACTCCGCCTTGGCCACCTTTCTCCCAAACTTCTGTTAAGGATACTGCATAGCCACGCTCATTACACCACTCTTGTAAGTATGTAACTTCTGCATCTGTATCTGTAATGAATTTATTAATTGCAATTACGAAAGGCACACCGAAGCTTTGAATTGTTTCAACATGCTTCTGTAAGTTTTCCATACCTTTTGCTAATGCATCTACATTTTCTTCTTTTAATTGATCTTTTGCAACGCCGCCATGCATTTTAAGCGCACGAATAGTCGCAACAATAACAACTGCTTCTGGTTTAATACCAGCTGCACGGGCTTTAATATCTAAAAACTTTTCAGCGCCTAAATCAGCACCGAATCCAGCTTCTGTAATAACATAATCACCTAATTTTGCTGCCATTGTCGTAGCGATAACACTGTTACAACCGTGAGCAATATTCGCAAATGGTCCACCATGAATAATAGCTGGTGTATTTTCTAACGTTTGTACTAAGTTTGGCTTTAATGCGTCTTTTAATAATAGCGTTAACGCACCTTCTACACCTAAATCTTTAACCGTCACAGGTTGATTTGCAAAGTTATAAGCAACTACGATGCGAGATAGACGTGCTTTTAAGTCTTGAATATCTGTTGCAAGGCAGAACACGGCCATAATTTCAGATGCTACTGTAATGTCAAAACCGTCTTCACGTGGTACACCTTGTACAGGTCCACCAAGACCAATTACTACATTACGAAGGGCACGATCATTTAAGTCAACACAGCGTTTCCAAACGATTTTACGCGTATCAATTCCAAGTGTGTTTCCTTGTTGGATATGATTATCAATAAACGCTGCTAATGCGTTATTGGCAGTTGTGATCGCATGGATATCTCCAGTAAAGTGAAGGTTAATGTCTTCCATTGGTACGACTTGTGAAAAACCGCCACCTGCTGCTCCACCTTTTAATCCCATCGTTGGTCCAAGAGATGGTTCACGAAGTGCAATTACTGTTTTCTTACCAATTTTATTAAAAGCTTGACCTAAACCAACTGTTACTGTTGATTTACCTTCTCCAGCTGGAGTTGGGTTAATCGCTGTTACTAAAACAACTTTACCGTCTTTCTCATCTTGTAAGCGCTTAAAAATATCAAGAGATAACTTACCTTTATAATGCCCGTATGGCTCTAATTCATCTTCTAAAATATTTAAATCAGCTGCAATTTCTTGGATCTTCTTCATACTCGCTTCTTGTGCGATTTCAATATCGGATTTCACTGTTGTAGTAGTTGTCATATACCCTAGTCCCCCTTTAATTGGTTCTGATGATATTGTATCAGTTTTTTGTATTTTCTGCACTTATTTACCTCCTAAAAATTCTTTCATTTCTTTATACGTTTTTTAACATAAATACCCATAAGAATGTTAACGATTGTTGTAACTCTGTAGGTAGTTGACCTAGCATCTTCTCATTTACTCCGCGCTTATATACGCCGATGCCATCTACAACTTCAAAACCTTGTTCTTTCGCTAACTGTTCAAATTCCCAAGGCATCATCGTATTACAAACAACGTCTTTTCCATACAAGCGAGGATAACTGTTCTCTCGTGGCTTTGCTGTCGGTCCTAAAATTGCAATACATGCATATCCATCTTTCTTTAACACACGCTTTATTTCATTTAACGCTCGTAATGGCTCTTCCGTCCATTCTAAAGAATTAATTGCCATAATTGATTCAAATTGCTCATTTTCAAATGGTAATGCAGAAAGATCTCCTTTTATAAAAGATAAATTTGGTCCTTCTCCGCGCTCCTTACCTTTTTGAATCATCACTTCCGATAAATCTACTCCCACTGCTTTATAGCCTGCGCGACTTAATTTATATGTACCGTACCCATCACCACAACCAACATCGAGCACTTGTGCTTCTTTCTTCACGTATTGTTCAAAAAACGGAATAATTGTGCTCCTACTCCCGCTATCCCACATTTCCTGACTATTTTGATTCCAAAACTCCGCACTACTATCCCATTTCTTCTCTGCTGATTCATGCCAATTAAATGTTGTCATACATTCCCCTACCTTCACGTATTATCATTCATTTCATTCTACATCATTTTCCAAAATTCCTGTTTTATCCCGCTTGCAGTAAGACACCTACCCCAAAATTCAATGGATGCGGACCAGTTAATGGGAGAGAATTGCTCATAAAAATCCAATTGTCGCTGGCTGATAATCAGTCCTAGTGGAAAAAATTCCACACTTTATCTTCAATAGGAGATGGATATGTTAACGATGGAATGCGTATTCTCCAATTTTTGCTTTACTTGGGTTTAACTCATACTCATGCTCTTCTCATTTTGAAAGATACTATAGATACACCCAATTGAAAGAGAGGGATGTACATGCGAAGAAAGAGAAATCATCATTTTAAAAGTGGTGAAAAAAACGAAGAGTATGCTGCTGAAATATCACCAGCTGGCATTCCAATTAGACATAAGCGTAAAGAAATTGCAAATGAGATAGAAGGTACAAATACCGGCGCAATGGTAGGCTATGTCGCCTTATTTCTTTCGTTATTCTCCATTGCTTTTTATCCCGTTACGCTTGGCTCCCTAGCAATTTTAGTTGGCCTATTAGCTGTCAATTTCGGAGCAAGAACACTTGGATATACAGCAATTGGCTTTGGTAGTTTTTCTGTTTTATTTACTTTACTTTATCCGCTTGCTTTGTCAGCGTTTTAAAAAAACACACCAAGTTATACTTGGTGTGTTCATTCATGATACAACATAATATGACCGCATCCACAACAATGTTTCGCTGTAATTTCTTGAAACACTGGATAATTTTCTTCATCTCGATGCTCAATAAATACTTTTTCAAATCGATACATGTTTGGTGCATATGCCCAATCTTGTTTCGTACGTGCATATAACGTTGAGGAAAAAAACTCCTCACCACCGCAAACGATACATGTGTTCTTCATCGCTATCCCTCCTATGCTTGTCTTACTTCATCTATATGAACATAAGCATAAAAAAAAGACCTTCTATTACTAGAAAGTCTTCTCTGAAACAAAAAGAAATGTACCAAACATTCCTACTCCGCTATATTCTTTTGAAACACCAGCTTCTGTTTTAAATGTTTGCTTTACAGTCATAAAGAATACACCATTTCGTGCATCTGTACTTTCAAATTGTAGTTTTTCTTTTTTACCATCTACATTTTGCGTGCATTCAAAACTACTCTCATTACAATTCAGCGCATACTTATCCTCTACATACACTTTAAAATCTGATTCTTTCGGACAAGTTATAAGTAATATTGCCACGAGAATAATACTTATAATACCCACAATTGTATAATATTTCTTCATTTGTACTCCTTTCAAATGACAAGAAAACTTGACTTCATACGCCAAGTTTTCTTAGTCAACAACCCATTGCCACTCTTGTTCTTTCTTATCAAAAATGAGCCAACCTGTTTCTGTTGCTTCCTCTTTCAATTCATCGATATTATCTAACACCTCATCCGTACTTTCATACGAACCAACTACATATACCGGAATTTCAAGACCTCTTCTTGACTCAATCTTCCCTGCCAGATCTATGTAAAGACCATCTTCCATTAGTGGAATCAGCCCCATGATCAATTCTTTTGAAATTGCTGGGAAAATTTTTGATTTTTGGAAGAAAGAAAAACGTTTCTTACCGAAAGCACCGAGTTTATACGGAATGACTTTACTTAACATTCCTACAAAATCAGCAATTCTACGATAATACACTTTGTTGTACCATCCGTCATCATGTGAAAAATAAACAAATCGATTTTTCAACAGCGGAAAGAATGTTCTTGCAAGTGGTTCTTTTTTGTGAGCCAAATATAATAATTCTGCAATTTCTTTCGGCTCTAATTCATCTAAATCGCTTGCATCATCAAAATCTACCCAACAAAATTCATCAAATTCATCAATCTCTGCTTGAATTAACTTATGTATATTTTCTTCCTCAACATATTCAAATAAAGTATGATAATGAAAATCCGTCCATTCAAAGTTGTGCTTCAAAAGCAACACTTGATGAAGCGGTGAAGGGATGTTACTCGCAAACTCTTTAAACGTAATTCCTGATGTAATAAAACAATGACCTCGACGATTACCATTAATATATATCATATTCTTTACTTGGTCAGATCCTCCAGACAAAGCACCTAGCCACCTTCGTTTTATATGTTTCAATTCTATAGCATATTTTAACATGAAAAATTTTAGAAACATAGAAAAAACTTCAAAAACTATTTACAATTTCATGTGTTTTATTACATAGTGATTACAAGAAAAAACGCCTGCTCATAAGCAGGCGTTTTTAAAGGATTTCATCAGGGTTTTGAGGATGATGATTTCCCTCTTTCTTTTCTTCTTTTTGGAACATCGATTGAATTTTATCAATTGTTTGCGGAGCTAATTCAATCATTTTTTCTGCTAAATGTGTCGCATTTTGTAAATGAAGAATATTTACTCCATCTTTATTCACCACAAGAAATGCTACTGGTGTAATCGAAACACCACCCGCGCTACCGCCACCAAATGCAGCGTTACCGTTCGCTCTTTGTCCATCATTCGTTTGGAAATCAGAACCTCCTGCTCCAAAACCGAACGCTACTTTAGAAACCGTTAACACCACACCACCGTCAGCCGTTTGAACAGGCTCTCCAACAATCGTATTTACATCAACCATTTCTTTTAAATTTTCCATTGCTGCTTTCATTAACCCTTGAATTGGATGATCCACCGTTCATAACCTCCTTTGTCATATCTTTCCTAGTTTTTCCGAAAGTTTGTGAACTAAACATAAAATTTTATATTGATTTCAAAAAACTTAAGTTGTAATATTTAGAAAAATAAAAAAGAGGTCGATTCGTTATGATGCGAAAATTAACAAAGAAAGATCATGAACAAGTATTCGCTTATCTAAAAGAAGAAGCAGCCCTTAACTTGTTTATTATTGGAGATATTGAAGCTTTCGGTTATGACACAGATTTTCAAGAATTATGGGGAGTATTTAAAGAGAATGGAACATTAAAATCAATTCTACTCCGATTCCACGATTCATTTATACCCTATAGTAAAGAAGAATTTATTACCACTGATTATGAGGCACTTCTTTCCGCATATAAGCCACTTAAACTCTCTGGTAAGTCGACTATCGTAGAACAATTTGAAACTGCTTCAAATATACAACTAGGTACTAAAAATGAAATGTATTTTTGCGAATGTCTAAATGACAACAACTTACCTAGCACACCAATTCATGAAACAATTAAACTTGCCTCACTCGATGATATAGAACGAATTATGAAATTACGAAGTGACATCGCTGAATTCCCGACTGCTAATGAATCAGAGAAAATATTAAGACAAGCTCTCGAAACCAATACAGGACGTACATATTATATTGAAAAAGATGGCGCAATCATCGCATCCGCCTCAACTTCCGCTGAAAATTCATTATCCGCTATGGTAGTTGGCGTATGCACACATCCGAATTATCGCGGAAATGGATATGCTTCACTCATACTACAAAAAATGATTCAAGAATTTACGAAAGAAGGCCGAACACTTTGTTTATTTTATAACAATCCAGCTGCTGGACGAATTTATAAACGTCTAGGGTTTAAAGACATCGGGATGTGGACGATGTATCGATAATAAGAGGTACTCTATAAGCGAAAATAGTTGTAACTTTGCAATAAAAGCTGATTACACAAAACTTCACACCATTATTATGAAGATAAAGAAACTACTTGCGAACCATGACTTTAACTAAAAATTGTTATGTATTCAAACTAAATTTAGACAGATAAACGCCCCAATTGTTATATCTACTCTAGCAATTGGGGTGGCATGTTTATTCTCAAATCCTTTCCACTACTAATAGAAATATTTATCACACTTATGTCACTATTATGATAGTAATCATTTTAGAAACCCTTTTTTGTTCATTTCATCATCACACTACCCACTCTACATTTTCGATCAGATAACCTACTAATCACTTTAATCACCTTACATAATTAAATTTTCTTTTAGAAGTTAAAATACTCTCCTGTAAATTCTTACTTTTCTATCATCAAAACTTACAGTACTCACTTTCTATATGCCTTACGTTTCGATTTACTTTTTTTATTTTTCTTTTGATATCTTGGAGTTTCTCTTTTATGTTGCTCCCATGTTTTATTAAATGACGTAAATTTAAACCTGCAATATGCTAATAGCTGAAATTCAGCTGCTCCGATTGCTATCGTATACATTAAAAAGGTCCCTACTATATACATAAATAAATCATCAAACCCATAATCGTTATGAAAATATATCAAAATAAGAATAGTTACTGCGTATAGTGTAGCCCACTTCATCATCTTTCCTTTTGTTTCACTAAAGAAAGAAGTAGACCTTTCATCCATACTAAACGCACCTTTACTCGCTTGTTTAAATGTATCAATTGTTGTCAAAACATGAAAAATTACTGCTCCTAAAAGCAATAAACCCGCATACAGTATTGTAATCCAATCAATTGAATTATTAGCCATTTTAGTAACAGTCAAAGCAATAGGAGCTATTGTTGCCAATTGGAATGAACATAATAATACGACAAGGGTTTGTAGTTTTTGAAATTTAAATTGAGCTATCGGAAATGAATAAATGACGAAAAGAATTATTTGTATAATATATAAGAATACTTCTAACTTAACAATTCCTATATTAAAGAGAAGCATGCAGTAATCCCACCCAGCTGATAAAACAATAGAAAAAATTGTTATTGAACTAAATAGTATTCCTCCAAAGATAAACCCTGTAGCACCCTCAGGACTTAAACGATCATTACATGTCATCCTAAACTTATCTAAATCTTCTTCTTTTATATTCCACATCCTGGCCCTTCACCTTCTATACGTTTCAATTATTTTTCGAGCACTAAAATTCTATTAATATATTATTTATTTTTCGTTTTGAATTTCTTATTTCGCTTTCGAATTCTCCCACGCATTCTCTCATTCTCTTCCCACGTTATATTTAATGGCAGACATTTAAATTTATTCTGCCATTTCCCTTTATGCCTTACGTTTCGATTTACTTTTTTTATTTTTCTTTCGATATCTTGGAGTTTCTCTTTTATGTTGCTCCCACGTTTTATTAAATGACGGAAATTTAAACCTGCAATATGCTAATAGCTGAAATTCAGCTGCACCTATGGCTATCGTATACATTAAAACAGTACCTATTACATATCCAATAAAAGTATCAAACGCATAATCATTATGAAAATAAATCAAAATAAGAAGGATTAATGCGTATATTGAAGCAACTTTCATCATAGTTCCTTTTGCTTTACTAAAAAAGGAAGCGGATCTTTCATCCATACTAAATGCACCTTCACTTGCCAATTTAAATGTATCTATTGTTGCTACAATATGAAAAATTACTGCTCCTAAATATAGCAAACATACATAATTCAACGTAATACGATCCATTGAATTATTAGCTATTTCAGAAACAACTAAAACTGTAAGTAATATAGTAGCCATTTGAAATGCGTATAATAATACAACAATTGTTTGTAGCTTTTGAAATTTAAATTGAGCTTTTGGAAATAAATATAGAATGAAAAAAATTACTTGCAGAGCATATAACAACACTTCCAGCTTAACAATTCCTATATTAAGGAGAACCATACAGTAATCCCAATCACCTGATACAATAATAGAAAAAACGGCTATTGAACTATAAAGTATTCCTCCAAACATAAATCCTGTAGCACCTTCAGGACTTAAACGATCATTACATGTCATCCTAAACTTATCTAAATATTCTTCTTTTATATTCCACATCCTGGCTCTTCACCTTCTATACAGTTTAAATAATTTTCATTCACTAAATTCCCATTACATTCCTAATTTTCCAAGTACATTCATCTTTGTGTAACTAAATTTAGATAATCTTTTAAGTATATCATCGCTACATTAATTACCGTACATAATCAGAATGCTTTTGATAGTTCAAATAGCCTTCTTTCTCCTCAAAAGCTCTAAATATTCTTCTCTCTTTCACTTAAGCATATCCCTCATACTCTATTTTTGTTTCTCTGAAATTGCACTCACTTAGTAAAAACGTTACTGTTATCACAATTGTATCTTCAGAAAGTTGATAACCTCCCATCGACAATATGCTAGGAGGTTATTACAGTTATTTAAAATTTGTTTTTTATTTTAATGGATTCGATTTTTGCAAATAATAATGTTATTTAATTTGAGAGAAGCGAATACTAAAAACATACTGCTTAATAACTCGTAATTAAGTCTTCACCCTCATATCTAGGGTCTTTCTCAACTTTACCATCTTTTGTTTTGATGACTTTTAGTCTACCTAACCACTCTGCTCCGTTATATGTCTCTTCACTTACCCATACATTATGCTTTTTACCATCTACCTCAACTACTAGTGTGGGGTGTGTAAATATAAATTCCTCCTCTACGTGCCTACCTACAATTTCTGCATGTAACGATGTACCTTCTTCAACTAGTTTACTATTTTGATACCCTTCGATAATAGGTAATCCAATAAATACAAAGAATATGAGTCCAAATACGATTACTTTCTTCTTTGTACTCCATTTATTCTTTTCTTTCAATTCCTTCTGTCTCGCTTCTCTTTCTTCGCGTTCATCCAAACTCTCATTTAAAGCATCTTCCCATGCCTTAATTTCCGCTTCGATTTCTGCTTCAGCTCTTGCTAGTTTTTCTAATTGTTTATCGGTTGCTACCATCTCATATGACTTATCTCTAACCAAACGAATTTCAGCACCATTTTCTTTTACTTTTTGCAAGTCTTTTTCTGTACAATTAAACTCTCGAATGATTTCCCCTTGTATGTTTACCAATCTAACGTAAATGTTTTTTTTCTCCTTCTTCTTAAACATCTGAACTCCCCCTTATTTGTTTCCTATCATAGATAACCCTATTGTAATTAAGAGAAAGAAAACGATAATAAGGAAAGTCTTCCCTTTGCTTACTTGTGTTGTACAACCTTCCAAGACAGCCCATATAAGAATTGGAAAAAGAAGAATACCTAGGAGAATATCGACCAACTTGTTGCTACTCTTCTTTAGTGGTTTTTCTTCTACTATCGGTTTTATCTGAACAGCTTCTTTTCTTATTTGTTTCGGTTTCTTTTTCTTACGTCTATGATTCACCCAACTTACTCCTTTTAGAATAACTTTTTTCTAACTATAAAAATACCGAAATATCCCCATTTCCATTTTATAAACCTGTCCAGGTATTACAAAATCTGTGGCTTTAATGGCGCCATCCAAAGGACCATATTCATTTATAAGACTGCGGCAATTCTTCATATTGGTCCCGTATACGTACTTAACCACATCCTTATTTAAAACAGGCGCAGGATTTAAAGCTAATACGTTTATATTATCTTCTTGATGTCTTAATGCAACTGTATTCGCTGCTCCGCCACCTAAAGAGTGCCCTAGTAAAGTTATCTTCTTTCCTTTATTACCCGCCTTGACTTTTTCATAAAATTTTTCTGCTTGACTATACTGAAATTCCGCTAATGACCCCAATATAGGTGAATTAGTTAAATTATGCAGCCAAATTGCTCCATCGGTTGCAAATAGCCTATTTGGCTCGGTTGGTTTCCAACGTATACAATGAAAATTTCATACGTGTTTCTATCCTCTAAAGCATATGCCCCAAATCCAGTTACTGAATGAATATCATCAGAAACTATAAGATTAGCATTAAAGTTTTCTTGTAATTTCTATTTATTTATTATTGGATCAGAATTATTATATTTTTTCTTGTGCATTATAATCATAAATATCTCTTGCCGATAATCTTAATTTTACTACATCACTACTTAATTTATAATCTTCCTCGTTCGCCATATTCTCCCCCTTATATATATTAATGGCTTTCTTTAAATTTCTTTTCATATTGTAAATAATCTTTTTTTGATTTCCGATTATTTTCTTCTTTATTACGTAAATATGTTGTTATTTCTTGATCATGCCTAATCATATTATTTTCTTCATTTCTTTGTTTATAGCCTATCGAAATTGTTATCTCTGTTATTTTCATCGGATTTTCCTTTGTATCCTTAGCAGAATTAAATTCAATTAGTAGTGTTGCATAACTAAACTTCTCATACTTTAATTCTAAATTCCCATTAAATATCTCTTTAAATTGAGTTTCTGATAAATTATAGCTTATCGTAGTTGGTTGGCTGAAGCTTTTTTTATTCACATTTGGTTTCAATTCATTTATTCCTTGCACTCTATTGAGCATTAATTTTATATTAGACATATCTTTCCCTCGATTTGAAGCTTCTAGCTGTCCATTTTTGTATCTTATATCTGACTTGAATACAAATTCTTCTTTATATTGTGGGTTGTCACTATGTTTTTCATCCTCAACTGGAGTATTGACTTTCTTTTGTGTCTCACCAAAAAGAATATTATCTTTAATGCTATAAATACCTTGCGTTGTTTGATAAACTACTCCTATTTGCTTATTATTATCCTCAATAAAAGTACTATCCCTAACCTCTTCTTTCACATACGCATACCCTTCATCACTCGCAGACATAACCGTCTTCATATCACCTTCATCCAATGCCTTTACTAATCTCTCATACTCTATCTTCGTCTCCCCAAAACCACATCCACTTAACAAACTTAATATTATTGACAGAACTATCATCATCTTAGCTTTCTTCTTGAACTTCATACTGACACCCTTATTCAATCAAAATAAGCTTTCCTCTTTCCATTTTGGAAGAGGAAAGCTTATTTCCTTTTAAGTTTATTTTTTTCTCTTTATTTCTAACTCTTGTGCTTGTTGTTTCTTTTTATTTTTTTCAATTACTTTTTCAACAAACTCATTCCGCCACATTTTAAATTTAGCTGCAAATTGACCTTCAATTTTATTTCGATACCCTTCAAATTTAACCTCTGCAATATCCGCGTGATTAAATAATTTATATGTCTCTCCGGTTAAACCCACTGGATGCAACACTCCGCCATAATCATAGAATGTGTTTTCATC
Organism: Bacillus sp. CH_48; assembly: GCF_038008465.1. NCBI lineage: Bacteria > Bacillati > Bacillota > Bacilli > Caryophanales > Bacillaceae > Bacillus > Bacillus sp. CH_48. The sequence continues at coordinate 4,905,424 of NZ_JBBOZF010000001.1, forward strand.
AAGTAATAAACCTCTCGTAGTGATTACATACTCCACATCTTCCTCTTCTTTAAGACCCAATCTCACAACACTGCCTAAAGGTAATACTTTATCCATATAGTCTTTCATATTAATTCACTGTCCCTTTTAGTACGCTAATTTTCTCTTCTATTTTTTGTCTTTTTTTCTCTAATTGACGGATCCGGTCAATAAATGCCTCACGTGTTTTTCCTTGTAATGTACTATCAATACTACTCTCTAACCTTCTAATTTCCCCTGTTAAAGATGCAGCTGCTTTTTCCAATTGCACTACAACGTTTATAATTTGTTCTCGTCCACCACTAGCTGGAAATGTACTATGAACCCTTGACATTATCGTATGTAAATCCACCTTCATACCCCTCTCTTTTAAATTTATAAACTTGGAGTTTTAATAATATGAAACTGCTCCTAATTCTTCGTCTTTTGCAAACATAGAAAATACCGCTTCTGAAACATCGTCGTTTAATTGCTTTAAATCTTTTGATAACTCCTTCACATCTTTAGCAATTTCACCTAATAAAGAACGGTTTATCCCCCTGCTGTTGTCATTCATAAAGAGATTTAACAATGAGTGACGATGACTCAATATATGTTCAGATACAATTGCAGCTACATTTGTATCAACTACAAAATCTCCTTTAAACAAATCTAGTAAATCTTGCACGTAAGAAGCTGCAACTTCTTTTGCAATTTCTAAAATTTCACTTGTAGCTAAATATACTACAACACTTCCAGCTAAAAAATTTATAGCAGTATTAAATACAGACTCTAATACTTCTAAAACTTTTTCCTTACATTTCGCTAAAGTTGTTTCAATCCATTCTACAGCGATATCTACCGCTCCTTTAATTTCAACTGTAGCCATTATACTAAATTGGATTGCTTCTGCTGTAATTTGAGATTTTAGTCCTTCATACTTTTTATTGAGGTTATAAATACTTTCTGTCACTTGACCCTTTATTTTTCTATACTCTCTCCCAGCTTGTACAGCATCTGAATAGGTAAGTGCCACCCATAAAATCGATGAAATCGGTGTTCCTTGTATGATAAAGTTTATTCCTATACCTGCGACTTGTTCTTCCGCTAAAGAAACTTTTCTATCAAATTTTTTATTTATAAGACCTGTATAAAAACCACCTGCCGATTGGGTAAACTCTACAAAACCTGGAATTATATCCCCTCCAGTATCATTAGTACTGGGTAATTTATCAAACCATATTAACTTGCCATTATTATCATAATCTTTCATAGAGAAAACGTAAGAATGCCATGCTTGGTTTGGAATTATATACATCCTCCCAGGTATTGTAAAATCCGCCATTTTTATTCCGAGATGTAATGGATCCTTTTCATTAATAACATTCCTAATATTTTTCATATCAAATCCATTACCAAATTTATCAACATCTCGATTTAATATAGGTGCTGGATTTAATGTTAATGATTCAATATTATCTTCTTGGTGCCTTAACGATACCGTATTAGCTAAACCACCACCTAATGAATGCCCTGTTACACTAATTTTGGCAGCAGGGTTATCATGTTTAACCTTCAAATAAAATTCTTCTCCTTGATCATACTGTTTGACTGTAAAATCGTGTTCCCAATTACCTAACACTATTTTATTTGCACCAGTTATATTATGTCCCCCAATTTCACCATCTGTTATTGCATCCGTTGCATCTTCCGTTCCTACGTATGTTATAACAATTTCTCCTGTAGAGTTATCTTTAAAAGCGTATGCAGCAAATCCTGTATTCTCATCAACTTGTCGATCTACAATTGTTGCATTAAATCTTTTTTCTAATCTCGTTATATTATCTATTTTTGATTTATCATATGGAGGCTTACCAGCTTTAAATTTATAGATATCCTCACCTGCTAGCTCTAATTTCCCCCAATCAGAACTTATTTTTAACTTATTATCTAGTTTCACTTCCTTACCCATTTTCTCCCTCTCTCCTAATCATTTATTATTTTGTGTAATCTTCCTTATAATTTAAATATTCTTTTTTCCCATCATGAATATTATTTTGTTTCTTATCAAAATATGTTATTATTTGGACCATATTTTTCACTATTTTTCCATCTTCATTTTTTGTTTTATAATCTATATCAATACTTAATTGTAATATCTGTTTGGGATTTTTTGCAGAGTCAAAACTTAGTGAAATTGTTGATCCATCATATTCATCATAATTTATTTTTAACTTACCATTAATAATACTCTGGAATTCGGATTCAGTTAGTCGATATCCCACTGAATTAGGTTGATCAAACTTTTTTATATCATCTCCAGGTTTTATCTTTAGTTTCCCTATTCCTTTTAAACGATCTACAATTAAGTTCACGTATGAAACATCTAGATTTGAATCCGGACTTTGCACCTTTTCATTTTTATACATAATATTTGTACTATAATTAACTTCTTCTTTATAATTTTTATCATCTACTTCCGAGGTAATTTCTTGTGTTGTATTCCCATATAAACTTTTATCTTTTATATTATATACGCCTGTCGAAGTTTGGTAGATTGTTTTACTATGCTCTCCATCTTCCTTTTGTTCAAATGTACTATATATACCTCTTTGGGTTACATACGCATACCCATCATCACTCGCAGACATAACAGTCTTCATGTCCCCTTCATCCAACGCCTTTACTAATCTCTCATACTCTATCTTCGTCTCCCCAAAACCACATCCACTTAATAAACTTGCCACTATTGACACGACTATCATCACCTTAACTTTCTTCTTTAATTTCATACTGTCACCTCGTTAGTTACTCTAGGCATTTTTAGTTTCATTATGTTCCCTTTTTGATAGTAATACACTTCATCTTTACCTAATGGCGCTTCGTTGCTTATATATTTTATGTTGAAGATACTTTGATCATTTAATGGCATTGCGATAATTGCTGCTGTTAGCTTACTTCTCATTTTCATAGGTAGAGCTTCACGATTTCGGTCCATGTAGTCGTGGTGACCTGCTAATACAAAGTAAATGCCTACTGTACGAGATAGATCAATTAAAGTTGCTGCATCTTCCATTTCTAAATAAACAAATTTACTAAACTCTTCAACATTTGTCATGATAATGAGTTGTTTTGTGAATGCAGGAATTTCTCTACCTTCTTGTCTTGCTTGTGCTAATTCAAGAGCTCGTTCACGAATTACTTCCATCCAATACTTTGCATGCATATTTATTTCATTTTCGTCTACAATGTAGTGCGTCACATCGTCTTTATATTGAACGAAACTATACTCTGCTGTATCCACCAACGTCACACTTTCAAAATAATCTTTATTCAATTGAGATAGGATGCTAGATACAATTTGTTTTCTCATACTATCATCTACACTATAAATCATTAAATGATCATTCACTGCAATATCATGAGCTACAACTTCTACGTTTGTAAAATCAAGCCCCATTGGAATTCTTGCTGCTTGTAGAGCTTTTGTAACGTCTTTATTTTTACGATAAGTAGCAATATCAATCACTTCTGGCATCATTGGAATTGCCTTCGGACGTTCTCCATCCCATTCTCGATCCATATCATTTGCTTCTTGTTGTAATAATTGAATTTGCTGTAATTCATCTTCTGCTTTCGTAGGTAATGCAACCTGGAATAATGTAGGAGATTCTAGTTTTATTAACGCTCTTCCTGCTGTTTCTTCCACTTTTATATCAGATCTCCCTACAATACTAGCTACTTCACTTTGATCAATCATATATAGGCAAGTTTGAATTTTAATATTATTGTACAATTGAATTCTAAGTGCATTTTGTCGCCCTGCACTAATTAAGGTATGAATTCCTAAACTTGCACCATCTCGGACAATTTGCATAATTAGCATTTCAAAGCTTTCATAGAACTTCGCTTCTTTTACTGCATCATAATTGTCGATCGCAATAATAATATGTGGTATTTCTTTCCCACTTGCCTTTTCATACATTTCAATATTTGCAACGTCATATTCACTTAATAATCGTTTACGATTTTTCATTTCTTGAGTTAATCTTTCAACAAACTTTAAACATTTTTCAGATTCATCAATCGTAATCGTATCCGCTACATGAGGTAATCCTTTCAAAGGTAGAAGACCATTTGTTCCAAGGTCCACTAAATACACATGCAAATGCTCCGGACTATGCTGACGAGCTACATCCATAATGACTGATTGTAAGAATGTTGATTTTCCGTAGCCTGGACTTGAGAAGACCGCTACGTGTCCGTCTTTACTAATATCTAGTGTTAATGGTGTTTGTGATTGTAATTCAGGCTGATCTAGTAGACCAATTGTTGCTTGTAATGGTTTCTTTTCTTTCGTCCATGCTTCTTTGAACTGAATAGCATGTAAGTCTTGTAAATATACGCTTTCTGGAAGTGGTGGTAACCACGGTCTTGCTAATGCTTCAATTTCATTTATTTCTGCGTAATCGTGAATGTAGTCAATAACAGCATCCAGTTCAGATGGTACGCTTATTACTTCTTTACTGCTACCAAGTCCACTTAAGTCTTCACTTAATATTTCATATTGTCCTAGATCATTTATTGCATAGATTGTTGCGTCTAAATGTTCTTTATCCTCTTTGTTTTCTACATAGTCTGCTCCGCTCCAAGCTGATTGGAATAGTTCATAAATTTCATTATTCCCAACTTGTAAGTAAGCACGTCCTGGTAATGTAATTTCAGCAGCATCCGGTGTTTTTAAAATTTCATTACTATCTGACGTATTTTGAACTTTTAGTGCTAGTTTGAATTTCGAGTTACTCCAAATTTGATCATCTACAACACCACTCGGTTTTTGCGTAGCTAATATTAAATGGATTCCGAGTGAACGACCGATACGCGCTGTTGAAACTAACTCTTTCATAAATTCTGGTTGTTCTGACTTCAGTTCCGCGAATTCATCACTAATTAAAAATAGATGTGGCATCGGTTCACTTACTAAGCCTTCTTTATACAGTTTTTGATACTGATTAATATGGTTTACATCATTTTCCCCAAATAATCGTTGTCTTTTTTGTAATTCAGCTTTAATTGATGCGAGCGCTCTCATACTTTGTGCTCCATCTAAGTTCGTAATTGTTCCTAATAAATGCGGTAAGTTTTTGAATAAATTCGCCATACCGCCGCCTTTATAGTCAATTAGTAAAAAGGCTACTTCGTACGGATGGAAATTAACTGCTAGAGATAAAATGTACGATTGTATAATTTCTGATTTACCTGAACCTGTTGTACCTGCTATTAACCCGTGTGGTCCGTGTGCTTTTTCGTGTAAGTTTAAGTTTACGATATCTTCTTTCCCACGTAATCCAAGTGGTACAGCTAAAGATTTATGCGCTGCATTTTTCTCCCAGCGACTTGTAATATTCAGTTCTTTTACTTTTTCAACGCCGTACATTTCTAAAAATGTTACGCTTTCTGGAATACTATTTTTTAAGTTTTGCAAATGATTTAATGGTGCTAATGCCCTTGAAATATCTTCTAAATTGAACCCTTTTGGCACATGATTTAGTTTAAATTGACGGTTAACAAGCTCTCCTTGCTCTAAGATGATGTTCCCTTGTTTTGCATCTCTTATATCTATTACCGTTTTCACATGCTCCGGTAAACTTTGCATAACATCTTGTACAAATACAAGTGATACACCTAATTGACTCGGATCATCATTAAAGAATTCCATAACAACATGGTCTAATATTAGTTTTTCATCTGTAATGAGAACGACATAGTGCGGTGCAAAGTACATTTTTTCATTAGTAGAACTTTTTTCATCTAGTTTTAATTTTCGTTCTTTCAATATTTGATACAAACTATTTAACACTTGATCACGGCTACGATCATGGTATACAAATCCACGTACATTTATATCGCGAACACTTCCATGAGGTAACCAGCGCATCCAATCCCATTTTTCTTTTTCTTCTTCCGGAAAAATAGTAATAAACTGCAAGTCATAATAACTATGGAATAAAGCCGTTTGTGCAACTAATAATTGTAATTGCTCTAACACTAAAGAGCGTTGACCAATATAACCGACTGGTCCATTCATTAAATCTGTTACAACTGGTACATCTTCCAATGATAGATAACGCTGTCTTAGTTCACGTGCTATATCAATTAATTCATCTTTCGTTTGACTAAATTCTTCTTCATTAAATTGAATTTCAAAACTCGTATTAGCTTGTCCTGTTCCAACGCTAAATGTTAAGAAATCATGATGTAACATTGTTTTTTCATAAATTCGAGGATTTACTTGAACTGCCATATTACGTATTACTTCTACATTTGGATTGTGATAATGTAATGCGTGACGCTGTTTTTCACTTTCTGCATGTAAATCTTTCGTTTTTTGTTTTATATACTCTCTATAGCTTTTATCTCGTTCAACAATGTCGACTTTATATTGCTTCAAATTTTTAATATACGATGTGACAGAAACAATGATTGTTACTAATGTCATCGCAATCGATGCGATAATAAACATTCCATATTTCATGAAAATAGCAAGTAATACAGTTACGACAATCATGACAAGTGAAGGTGCAATGATTCTTGCTAAATGCTCCGTTGGTTTTGATGGCATACTTGAAGGCTTTGCAATTGTCATTTTCTCTTCTGGTTCACGGTAAATAATACGTGGTGAACGATGATAGTCTGGATAACCACTTTGATAATTCGTTTCTGATTCTACTAAAATAGGTAACGCAGATTTCACTTTATCTTCTGAAGAAAGTACTTGAATGTCTTCACTACCAATCTCCAATAAAATACCATCAAAATATAATACGTCTCCTGATTCCAACATAACGCTATCTTTTAACTTCGTATAATTATGAAATACATCCCCGCCATACACGTTCACTTTAAAAGAATCGTACAACGTTTCGCGAGATAGCATTAAATCTACACTAGTCCCGGTAATAGAAATATCATCGTAATCGTTTCGACTCACTGTAAGAGAAAGTTTCGTTCCGATATCAAACACTTTAGTTGTGCCAATAATAGATATAAAGATTTTCAAGCTCACATCTCTTGTTTTTCCAATCTCAACTTCCTTATTGAATTCTATTAATTGATCCTGTACCATCCAAGCATTTACTTCATTATTCCACTTTAACTCTATTTCTTGTTCTAAACTTGGATTCGTAATATCATTTGTCCACTCTTTTCCAATCGACACTATTGATTGCTCATTTGGATGTAATGTGCACTTATATATTTTGTCTCCATAAGTCAATACTAATAGTTGCTCCATCCGTGTTCACTGCTCCTTTTCAACTGTCTCATCAAGTGCTTACTCTTTTTTCTCTGTGTCCGACAAATTTTTATCGCTTGATGAATTGCCATATTTCTTTTTATATTCATCTAATTGTTGCTCATATGTTTTTAACTTTTGATCACGTTCTTCTCCTGATAAATCCGGATTATTTTTCAGTGATTCAATTTGTTTAACAAGGCCGTACATAATAAGCTGAGGATCATCAAGTGTCTTAGCTAAATCTAATGATTTATCAAAATTACCTTTTCCGTTATACATCCAATACAGCAAATACTTTTCATCACTTTTCAAACTAATGTTTTTCATAATCGATTTCTTTTGAGCTTCACCTAGTTTTTCAGCTGTAATGTATGCAAATGCTAACTCATATTTAGATGCAATCGGTAATGATTCAAATTCCTCTTCATTTAATTGCGTAATGACTTTGTCATAATCAGTTGCTATGAAACTTGCATTTGCTTCTAACAATTTATTTTGATAAGGAAATTTTATAAAAGTGAAATATATTAAAGGAGCAGCTAAAATAACTGTCGCCGCTATGAAGGAAAAAGCTAAGTATTTAAACGATTTATAGCTTTTTTTAGGTACTAACTGCATATTTTTCTCTGTTTTTGTTTGTTCCTTCTCAAAGCTGTCATCAAGAAACTGCAGTAATGCATCTAAGCTTTCCATTTGAGCAACGGTCTGTTCAAATGTTGTTTCTTTTGCATCTTTTAGTAACCCAGCATACAAATCATCAAAGTTATGTTTTTGGGAGAATAAAGCAATAATTAGACACTTATATTGTGTTAAAAATTGCTCTTCTGATAACGGGGTTGGTGGAACAATATCTCGAATTCCTCTATGTATAATACTTGGTATTAAATTAGCATTAAAAACTATATTGTCTGGATGTAAAAAGAACGTGATTCGTTTATTTAAATATTTACGAAACTGCGCAACATTCCGAAGTAGTCTTAATTTCTCATTTCTTCCAAAACGGCTAAGATTGTCCCACTTATATAATTTTTTATCTACTTGATATAGAAACGTAAACATATCATCCGCTTCTTCTATTGTTAATGGTACAAATTCAGATGATACGCCCGTAATTATATCGAATTGACGGAAGTCTTTTATACGTGTTTGAGATTTGGTCATCTCCAATTTCCAATTTTCTTTTTCTATTTGAAATTGATAGTTCATTGCATCAATTTGAATTATTTTTTCCGTCATGTTTATCCTCTTCTCCTTTTCTTTATAACCCGTAATAACTTATTTTCAAATAACTAAAAGTAAAAAATATTCTTTATAAAACTTGCAAAATATCTCCATCTGTTATTTGGTGATCAATTAAACGATCATTATCTGTTAAAACAATTGACTTATTTTTCACTTTAATTACAAAATGTGAACCTTCATGATTATCAATCTTTAGCGTATCTAATAAGTTTTTCAATAAATATTTAATAGATTGGTGATTCGGAATACGCAAATCGTATGTATTTCCATTCCATTTATTAAAATCTACTGTGACATTAATATGTGTTTGTATTGCCATCGCTTTACCTCCAACTTTTACGAAGAACCGTATAAATACCGATGCAAATAAGTAGAATGCCACCGCCAAATAATAATATTATTGTTATACTAATTGGCTCTTCATTCATTGTTTCATTACTCGCTACTTCATCTGCACTTTTTCTGACAATGTATTCACTGCTAAACAAACTATTTTTCGTATCTTTAACACTATTATTCTCTTTTTGTTTTATAAAAAGAGAATCTCGCAGAGCTTCCATATCTTTTTGTTCTTTCTTTTTCTTTTTCTCAATTTCTTCTTCTATATCTTGGTTAAATAACTCAATTGATGCTTTATCTAATTCTGTTTCCTTATGTTCCTTTTTATTTTTTTCTTGGTCGCTTTCTTCAAGTCGATCCACTTTAAACTTAATCTTCCCATCATCACCAAGATAACTGTCAGCCGCGCTCCTTATCGGTAGCGCGACAAACAGTAAAAGGATAGAGAGAAATGATAACTTAGCCACTATGCTCCATTGTTTGATCATTTACTTCTTTTTCCTCCCATTTCTTATGCCATACAAATAGATTACTAACCAATCCAATAATGGCAATTACAAACAATACGACAAAAATAACTTTCCCAGTATCTTTACCACTAATAAAATCATTTAGAAAACTTTCTATATACTGAAGCGGTGAGAATTGACGTATCTTTCCGACAGAAGACATTTGATCTACTTTACTTCCAACTGCCTCAGTTAAAAATAGGTACATGCTTAAAAATACTAATAGTATAAACATTCCTACCATTTTTATTTGTCGTAATAAGTAGGTTGAGACCAATACAAACGCCATCATAATAAATGTGATGAACGCAATCCATAGTAAACTTTGATCCTGACCGAACTTTAAAAGACGCCCAGAAATGATACCTATACTAATTCCTTCCACAATTGATATACCGAAAGCTACTACTGTAGTTGGTACATTCATATCAATTAATGAGAATTTCTCTTCAAAATGATCCGATTGCATTCGTTTCTTTTCTTGATTCGCAATTGCGTATGCTGTAAATAATGCAACAATGAAACAAGTTAATACAATTAAGTACGGTGTAAAAGCATTACCTGCTACAATTACTCCATCATTTTGCTTTTGAACTGGACTAGCTAAAAAGTCATATAGCATTTCATTTTGACGATCTCCAATACGACTATTCGCTAAAATTTTCGTAAAGTTTTTGGAGAATGATTTATCATCTTCCATTTTCTTTGTAAAGTCATTTAATAATAAATCAGCTTTTGAAACAATTGTCGTTCCGCTGTCTTGAATTTCTTTTGCTTGTCCATTAATTTGATCAAATGTTTTATATACATCGTCTGAAGTTGCTAAACTATGCTTCGAACTTTCGACCAATGACTGACTTTGCATCATTAATGATTTAATACCAGAATCTAACGATAAAACAGCCGTTTGCTCACCAGCATGATTTGTTGTTACTACTTGCTGCTCTTCAACTAGCTTTAAGCTATTCTCACGCCATTTCGCTAAACCTTTTACATACTCTCCTAAATTTTCATTCATACTAGTTGCTTGTTGCGTCGTTCCATTTAATTTCTCCGCTAGTAGCATAGAATTTTGATCCGCACTAGTAATGGATTGTTGGTAAGAGTTTATTTTTTGTTTTAAACCTGACATATCTTGCTTTATTTCTGTAGTAATACTTGATGAAACAAGATTTGAAATTAAATCGATTAAGCTTTGTTTATTTAATACGTAGTACAAAGATTGGTCCGTCGCAATTGCATCTAAACTTCCCTCTTCTAACTTAGGACCTACATCTTTCGTTCTTAAATCAATCCCATAATACATTTCGTAAAGGCTCATTAAACCTTGATAACTTTCAACTGTATCTACTGCTTCTTTTATTAATACACTAGAAGTAATATCTGGTATTTTTTCTGTTTTTTGATGTATAACTTGATTCGTTGTACTTTCAATAACTTTACCGTTATCTGTTCCCGTTTCGCCTCCTGGATTTCCTCCGGTTCCGTTATCTGTTCCCGTTCCGCCTCCTGGGTTTCCTCCGGTTCCGTTGTCTGTTCCCGTTCCGCCTCCTGGGTTTCCTCCAGTTCCGTTATCTGTTCCCGTTCCGCCTCCTGGGTTTCCTCCAGTTCCGTTATCTGTTCCCGTTCCGCCTCCTGGGTTTCCTCCAGTTCCGTTATCTTTCCCTGTTCCGCCTCCTTGGCTTCCTTCATTATTGCCTGTTGTGTTTTCCATTTTTTTGATAATAGGTTTTTTAGCATTGTGTACTAACGGCATTATGCCATACTGTGATTTATGAACCACATTTTCCACCTTGCTATTTTCCGTTTGTGTTCCTTTATCTTCTTTATTAGGTTCTTCTTTATTAGGTTCTTCTTTCTCAGGACTAGTTTCTTTTGTATGAGTCCCACTCAATTCCCATTGCCACATTACAGGAGAGAAAACATCTATATTGATGTTTGGATCTTTTAACTTCACATGCAGATCAATCTTTATATCCCCTTCATTACGAGGAGCTATTGTAATTTCTCCTGCTTCGCTTTGTAGAAAGTCACTTGTACGATCCACATCATCAATATATAAAGCTTCTGTACTTCCATCTAATTTAAATTCTTCTGGAATCTTTATCTTCAAAATTTGCGGCGATTCCATTTTAATTACTTTCGCAGTATCACTAAATGTAATTCTCTCTGTATAAAGTCTATCCTTCACTTCTTTAATTGCGTTTCCTAAAGATATTTTATTTACAGGATCATAATAAAAATTATTTTCTTTATTATATTTTTTTGTAAATTGAATTACATTTTGCAGTTGTAATTTCGTTGCATCTGGTAAATCACTTTGACCGATTTCTTCCATGTTTAAACTAGGTAATTTCGCAATTAAATTCTCGATTTGTTTCTTTATTCGAGCATCTGGTTGTTTCATTAATGTATTTATGAAGATTTCTTGCTTTCCATCATTCGACATAGATTGCTTTAACTTCTTAATTACCGTCTCTTGAATATCACTTTCTAACTTTCCAGCAAGTTCTGTATCATATTCAGATACTTGTTTTTTTACATCTGCTAAATATTTTTGAACTGCTGAAGCATCAGTTAAAATATTTGGTTCTTTCTCTGAAAACGTAAATTGATTTGAAATACTTTTATTAGCTGATTCCAATGCACTTAATTGCTTTAAAGCATCGCCTGTATTCATATCATTCATATATTGATTGAATTGATTTGTGAAATTATTCGCTAACAAATTGTTATCAGTTTGCATTTTTTGAAAGTTATTAAAACCATCTAAGTACGTACTGTTAGATTTATTCCCTTCATCTAACGCTTGACCGAAACCTTTTAAAACATCCTGAAATCCTTTGAAACTATTAACAGAAACACCTGTATAATCTTGTACTGTTTTAAATTGATTTGTGTAATTTGCTAACGGACTATGTATATCTTTTTTATACATAGTTGTTTGAACGTTTCCTTTTTCAATTATTTTACCTATATTATCTTGTGCACCTTGTAGCTTACCGATAATACTCGCAAAATAAACGTCGATTATTTGCTTATTGAAATCTTCTAAAATAACAGAAGCTGTATTTTCTGCCTCAGCTTTCAAATCCTTATTCCCAGTTGCATTTACTTTGTAGTTTAACGTTAATTTCTCCGGAATCTCTGAATCAATCGCAACTGCTTTCCTAGAAAAATCATTTGGAATAACAATCATCATATTGTAATTATTATTTTTCAATCCATTTTCTGCTACCCCGCGACTAACTACGTACCATTCTTGTTTCGTATTTTTATTTACATTTTTAACAAATTGATCTCCAAACGCTATTTTATTGCCCTCAAAAACAGTGCCCTGATCTTCATTTACCAACGCAACTGTCATTTTTGGTGTAGTATTCTCATTAGCTTTCTTAACATTTTGATTTAATGCTAAATAGGAGACCCCTGTTGATAGTACAAGAGCTAAAATAATAAACAACAAGATGCTCCATTTGAACTTTTTCACAACTTATCACTCCTGCGACTGCGAGTCTATCTAATGAAAGACTTCGTATCTTACTCTAGTTTTAAAGTAATTTAGCCATACAACGTATGGTTGCATGGCTAAATTATATATTTCTTTTTATCTGTCTTATTGTAGACCGAAATTACGAGAAAGATCTTCGTCATGTCTAGCAACAGCTTCTGCAGTTTTATTAAGCTGCATATTAATTTCTTGTAATAACTGTGCGAAGTTTTGTACTTTTGGCTTTAATTGATTGAACTGTTGGTCAAAACCTTCGAAAGCACGACCTTCCCATTCTCCTCTTAATTCATTTTGTAAGTTTTGTAGTTGACGTAAAATGTCCTCAATTTGATTTGCACCCTGTCCATATCGAGTAGCTTTCGATTTAAGTTCCTCTGGTGACATACGAATTTGTCCTGCCATTATTAAATCCCCCTTAAAATTTAAAAATAGTAAAATTAACCAATAATCAATTCTACAAATTGATTATATCAATAATTTAAAAATTTCTAAACAAAAAAATGATATTTTTCCAAAATTTATCTTTTACTATAATAACGATATATTGTATAATAGTAATTTATTTATTTTTTAAGCATACTCTATCAATCTACTATAAAATAAAGGCAAACCATCTATTTTATATATTTATAAAGACTTATTGGCTTTAAATTCCAGCGATAAAGTAGCCACTAAATCATTATTTTCTCTTCTCCCATTCCGACTATAATACTCACTTCAAAGTCATAATTACCTGCCTTTCAACAAACCCAAACTCTTCGTACATCTCTTTTGCAAAATTCCCAGCAAATACATTCAACCTAATTTCTGAATACTTTTCCTTTAATTCCTTAATACCAGCTTCCATCAGTTCTCGCGATAATCCTCTCCCGCGATATTCTGGGAAAACGTACAATTCATATATAAATCCAAGTTTTTCACGAGAAAAATAGTCTGTATTTTCCCCTATTAATATCCATCCCATTACTTTATTTTCTTCTTTAATGATTAAATAGTATGCTCCTTTTTCTACAATCGGCTTTGTAATTTCAATCGCTTTCTCGGTACTTAATTGACAATTCCCTCTCGTCCCTTCAAAAAGCGATTGAGCCGCATATTTTAATATTTCATTGGTATCTTCTTGATTCGCCTTAATTATCATTTTTCACAACTCCCCTTGAATAATAGGCATTACTATCCCTTGTTCAAGATTCTCCGCTTCCATAACAATTGCCATTAATCCTTGTTCTGTACTTGTTTCATGAAGCTCTCCCTTCTCCCAAAACACAGCTTGTCCCGCCTCTATCTTTACCTTTTCCTTATTTGCCCCACACACATATCCTACTCCGTCCACAATAAGAAGCAGTTGAGATACAACTGCTTCATGACATCCGATTATTCCATTGGCTTGTAAATGCATAGCACCGATATGTACATTTCCTTGATGGTTTACTATTTTCGACATGATGAAATTAGATTGAAATACTGATAAGTGCTTTCCTACTTTTTCACTAAAATCAAAAGTTTTCATTACTAGTCCTCCTTATACGTATAAAACCATCCTTACTGTCTGCATCATATGTCCTTCAAAGTCTTCTTCAAATTGCTCTAATTCAGCAAAACCTTTCGCTTCATAAAAGCGTTTTCCTTTTTCATTTGCAGCTTCTACATGTATGTACAATTTCCGTATCCCATTTAATGCCTTAATCCCTCTTTGTAATAAAGCACTTCCGATCCCTTTTCCTTGCTGATCTGGTAACAAATAAATTGCCCCTAATTCTGCTTCGTTTTGTAGTCTAACAGGTGAAAAGTTCGCAAATCCTATTACTTCTCCCTCTTCTTCCGCAACGAATAAATGTGTATTTTTAAGGCGATATTTCATTTTTTCATCAGAATATGCCTCGTCTAAAAAACTATCTTGAATCTCTCTCGGGATAATGCCTTCATATGTATCATGCCAAGCTATTTTCGCTACTGATTGTACAGCCTGAATATCTTCTTGCTTCATTTCTCTAATTATATATGTCATCTCGATGTCTCCATTCTCTTTAAATTATATTCTGCTAATATACTAGAAGAAACGGCAGAACCATTTTCATAATTGACCTTAATTAATTTTAACTTTTCAATCGAAGCTGTTGTAACATCAAAATTCTCATATATATACTCCATCACACTTAAAAAATGAGTTGAATTCAAATGATTCGCAATCGTGCAATGCGGAACCCATTTTCCTGGTACATAATATGAATTTGAATTATCATGAAAAGTTTTGAAATGATCATGATAAAAATGATGAAGTCTCAATAAATCATCGGTAACAGTCGGCGCTAGAAAAACCGTACCGTTAGTAGGAAAAGTTCCAACAGAAGGAAAAGTGACTGCAGACATGTTTTCTTGAATAGCTACAAATTCCTTTAATTTTTCAATATACAAATTAACATCCAACTCATTATAATCCGCAATCGTTATATGAGGTTCTACTCCAGCTAATTGATTTGTTCCAATTACATTTGTTAATTTATTTTGTAATTCTGTAATTTTATTAGTAAACACACGATCAAATGTAGCAATGATAGCGTACAATCTTTCTCACCCCTTCGTTACACATAGCGCTTCCCATTCTTCACGAATCATGCCCATTCGAATAGAATCATAGTATGTTCCGTTATAATAACGACACTTTCGCATTCTACCTTCTAAGCTCATTCCTATTTTCTCTGCTACTTTCATCATTCGTTCATTGCCAGACCAAGTCGTGATTCCTACTCTACCAATCTCCATTTTTTCAAATAGCAAATCTCTATATAATTTCAATGCTTCTGTACCATATCCACCATTCCAGTATGTTGGCTCATAAATCACAACTCCCATCTCTAACCAACGCGTCATTTTATATTCCCAATAAAACCCGACTGTCCCAATGATTTGACCGTTATTTTCTATAATTAAATTTGACAGTGGTTCTTCTTTCAAACGATTTTGCATCTTCTCTTTATAAGAAGAGTATTCTTGCATTGAGAACGGGAAATATGGCGCATCCCATTTCTTCCATTCTGGGCTTTCTTCTTTAAATATGATATTCCATAATGTTTTTATATCCGATTCTTCTATTGTACGAATTGTAACTTTCTTCCCCTTTAATACAACGTTTTGCATAATTCCCTCCTGCATTCCTCTTTATTTCATATATAATTATAATGTTTTTTCAGAAAAATCAAAACTAATATCATATATTATATTGTATAATTTTGTTATTAGATACCAATTATTGATTTAGAAAGCTGGTGATTCAGTGAATAATCGATTTAGTATTGCTTTATTTCTCACTATTGTTACCACAAATATTATTCTATATTTCTTCTTACCATCAAATATTGTTACGAAATGGGACTTCAATGGAACGCCTACATCAACAATGGATAAAAGCACTTTTGTAATCGTAAATATAATTATATATTCCTTCTTATTCTTTATATTTTTAGCTTTATCTAAAGCAGCGAGTAACCAGAAATTTCTCCATTGGATCGGCAACACAATATTACTATTCTTATTTTTTGTCGATATTGTCATCGCCCTCATTGCTCTTGGCTTTTCACTCCCTCTTGATCATTTCATATTTTTAGCATTAGGGCTTTTATTTATATTAATAGGTTATTTCAGTTCCAAAATTGATACGACTAAATCAACCGTTTCATTAGAATGGAATGATAAGCACCTTGAAAAAAGAGCTTTAAATATTAGTAGTATTTCAATGATGATAGCAGGGATTTTTTTAGCGATACTTCCTTTTATCGTTTCTGCTCCCTATAGTGGTTATGGCATACTAGCAATTCTTTTAGGAATGACGCTTATCATTCTGCCGACTACGATTTATTTACTTATTAAAGACAGCAAGCAGTCCACTAATTTAAAAGGTTAATTGAAATATGTGATTGTAAAATAGGTAATAAAAAATAGGAGGTTATCCCCTCCTATTTCAGCTCAATATATTATTTCCCTTTTTATTCACCTCAAGCAAAATCCCTTTCTCTATCCAACCCTCTACGCCATCTTTTTTAATTAAATCATATCCTGAACAGCTATCATCAATGAGAGAAACGATATCTCCCTTCCTAACGCTTATTTGCGCACAAGAAATATCGGTTTTCACTGTATATTCACCTGACTCAAGTTGTTTCATATATTCATTTTTTACAGTGAGCAAATTATTCGTTTCCTTTTGCTTACATACGGTGTAATCTTGCATCTTCTCGATAGGCTCTATGTAATAATACGGATATGTCACTCCGCCCTGCATTTCTGAATTCGCATTAAAATCCGCTATTACTTCATACTGTGGGAAATAGTCTACATATGTATAAGAAAATGTATCGCCCGTTTGTTTCCTCTGAATAATAAATGCATTTAATTGTCCTGCTTCTTTAATTGCATTTCCTCCATCAATTGCAATAATTTTTTTCTCCTCATCAATAACTGGATTGTTAGACGGTGCTTCTTCAGAATAGTTCACGACTGGCCAATGACCAACTATTACATACTTATTTGCTTTATGTGATTTATAAAAAAACTCCGGCATTGCTATCGCATTTTTGCGCTCTGTTTCTTTCCAATCTACTCTATCTTCTAGCCCTGCATGCACAAAAATATAATCTTCTGTTTCAATCGCTGTTGGCAACTCCGTTAGCCAATATAGTTCTTGTGAAAATTCACTTAGCAATGCTTCTTTCACTTCACGAATTGAAGTACCTTCATGAACTGAAAAATCCAATTGCTCTAGCCATTCATTAAAAATTGAATGCTTCCTCGTACATAAATAATTAATAAGACGAGGATTTTCATTTAGAAGAGCATCAACTAAAACTTCACAATTCCCTTCAACAACGTGAACCTTTGAATTGTTCTTTACAAGATTCATAACGTAGTTTACTACACCTACGCTATCTCGTCCTTTCTCGCAAAGATCTCCATTAATAATTAAATAATCTTCATCTTTAAAGTTAACTTTATGTAGTGCTTCTTTTAAAAGATTTAATTCTCCATGAATATCCGATATGACAATAACTCTAGCATCATTAGGGATTGATAGTTTCTTTATTTTTTTCAAGTATAAGCGCTCCAATCATTCTCTTTATTATTACTTAAAACAATTCGATACAATAACACTATATAACCTTTTCAAATACATATACCATAACTTACAACCTATTTACGGTTCAATAATAACTTGAGAAATAATAATAAGAAGAAGCTGTTCCCAACTTTTCGAGACAGCTTCTTCTTATTATTTATAATTCTTTATGAAAAGAATAACTCACCTTATCATACCCTTCTCTTTCATAAAAACGATGAGCATCAATTCTTGAAAATGCTGACGTGAGGGTGATAGACTCACATCCGTTTTCCTTTCCCCAGTTCTCTATATACGAAAGTAATACATTTCCATGTCCTTTTGAACGATGTGCGTCTGCCGTTACAAGGTCATATACGAAAACGTGCTTCTTATTATAAAAGTTCGTACAAATCGCTACACCTGCAAGGCTAACAACTTCATCATCTTCATTACGCAGCGAGAATAGTTTATAATTTTCTTCTTTCATATTTCGAAATAAAGTGCCTGTTTCCTCTTTTGAAAGTTGTGTTCGTAATTGCTGTAAAACAGGTAATACTTCATGTAATTGCTCTTCTGTTACTACTTCTTTAACATTCATTTTTAACTCTCCCTTAACTATTTATTCAATTTTCTAAATGTTATATCATTATTATAGAAAGTGACTGCCCTTTACTTAAGTGGCAGTTTCAGTATTTTTTATAAGGTCAGTTTTAAAGGAGAGTTTTATATGGATTTTACTATCCCATTGCAATTACAAAGTAACACACCTATTTACTTGCAAATTTACGAATATATAAAAGCTGAAATTATACAAGGGACTATTTCTGTTGGCACACGTCTACCCTCACACAGAAATTTAGCATCACAACTTAATATTAGCCGCATTACTGTTGAATCAGCTTATCAACAATTATTAGCTGAAGGTTATGTAGAAAGTAAACCGAAACGTGGTATTTTTGTAGCAAATTTCGATATTGACGTTATCCCAAATAAAAAACGAAATGCAGCAAAGAAGACGAGCAATTTGATAGACGAAAAATTCGAATACGATTGTAGCCAAGGGCTTATTGATCAAAATAAATTTCCGATTACAAATTGGAAACGGGCATTACAAGAATCCATACTTACATACGAAAATGCACTATTTGCCAAAGAAGACCCTCAAGGTGAATTCGCTCTTCGAGAGCATATATCAACATATTTATATCATTCTCGCGGTGTACATTCTTCACCTGATCAAATTGTGATCGGTGCCGGAACGCAGCCACTTCTCTGGTTACTACTTCAACTGCTTGGCCCTACAAAAGAATACGGCATTGAAAACCCTGGATTTCACCGTATACACGCAATCATTAAAAGCTGTGATAGACAAATCCATCCCATACCATTGGATGAAAAAGGGATTAATATTTCTAGCTTATACAATACAAATGCCAATGTCGCATACGTTACACCATCACACCAATTTCCACTTGGGATTATTATGCCTTTACCTAGAAGGTTAGAATTGTTAAAGTGGGCTAATGATTGCAATGGATACATTATTGAAGATGACTATGACGGAGAGTTTCGCTACGCTGGTAAGCCGATTCCTTCTTTACAAAGTCTTGATTCAAATGAACGCGTTATTTATATGGGGACTTTCTCAAAATCTTTTTTACCTTCTTTACGAATGGGATATGTTGTTTTACCACCACATCTTTTAAAAATATATCAAGAACTGTATGGAATTTTTAAACAAACAGTGGCTACAATACAACAACTTGCTTTTGCTAACTTTATACAAAGCGGGAATTGGGAACGTCACCTTAATCGGAGTCGTACACTATATAAAAGAAAACATCATGCGTTAGTAAAATCCATTATGAAAGAAATGGGGGCTAATGTTCAAATTCTTGGCGAACAGTCCGGACTTCATATTGTTTTATGTGTACATAACAGTATGAATGAAAATGAACTGATTGAATCCGCTAAAAAACAAAGCGTTAAATTATACCCACTTTCTCCATATGATTTCATGAATGATTTACGCAAGGAATCATATGTATTACTCGGTTTTGGTAGTATTCCGGAAAATAAAATTGAGACGTTGGCTACATTATTGAAAGACGCTTGGTTCCCTAGTTGCAAGGAAACTTGTTAACAGTGGGTTTAACTTGTAACATACTAACAATTCAACAAAATAAAAAAGAAGGTTGTTCCAAAATAACTTTTTGGACAGCCTTCTTCTAGTTACTCACCTGACCTAGCTTTCCTTCCCGGACGTTTCACACCAGTCGTTTCTGTTGAATAGGAAGCTTCAATTATAGCGGTTGGATCTACAGAGAGAACGAGATCTTTCATTTTCGGATAAATGAATCGGTTTGTAATGCAATAAATGATTCTCTTATGCTCCCCTAAAAAACCACCTTCTCCATGTAGATACGTAACAGATAGTTGCAATTCTTTCATAAGTAAATCGCCTATTTCTTTATTCTTACCAGAAATAATCATAACGCTCTTACCTTGATTAATACCATCTAATATAAAATCAATCATCTTCGTAACAATATAGAAAATTGCTAATGAGAACATCGCTTGTTCGATTGAAAATAAAATTGCAACAAAGATGAAAATAACTGCATTTACTGCAAGTAAAAATGTACTAATTGGTACATTAAAGTGTTTATTCATCCAAACTGCTAACATTTCCGAACCGTCAATTGCTCCACCCATTTTAACAACAATCCCAACACCAATTCCGAACAGCACTCCACCATAAAGTACAATTAATAACTCAGAAGTCGTAATTGCTGGAAATGGTTTTAAATAAATTAATCCGAGTGTTGTAACTACATTCGCATAAGATGTACGGATAAAAAATTTCTTTCCCATTACTTTTGCAGTAAATAATAAAATTGGGATATTAATTCCTAAGAAAACGCCATAAAGCGGCAATCCTGCAACTTTATTTGCCATAATAGCAATAGCCGTTACCCCGCCATCTACTAATCCATTAGGTGCTAAAATAAGCTCTAATGAACCTGCTACTATAATTGAGCCAATTGTTAATAATACGTATTCAAATACTTTCTTCATTCATTACCCCCAAAGCTTATATATTTTCTTAGTATTATTTTAACGTAATTTTTCTGCTAAGACAAAGATATCAGTTTATATACACAAAAGTTTCACCTTTATCGCTATTTTTATGTAACACATTTAGCGCGTAATACTAGAAACACACTTACCAATTAAAAGTAAGTGTGTTTTTAACATCTATTTAATCTTTACGTACGGCTTCATTTTTAATTCAAGTATTTCCTCAACTGCCCTTTGATATCCACCAGCATTTCTAAGCGACTCTCCCACTTTACGACTATTTTCCTTAAACGTCACATCATCCATTACTTTCTTTACAGTCTCACATAACAATTCAGAAGTTAACTCGTTACGATTAAGTCTTATGCCTGCCCCTACTTCAGTCAATCGTTTTGCAACGAATGGCTGATCTCCTGTTACCGGAATTACAACTAATGGAACACCGTAATATAACGCTTCACTCGAACTATTCATACCACCATGTGTCACGAATACATCAGCATGCTGTAAAACTTCTAATTGCGGGACATAATTATACAACTTAAAGTTTTTCGGGATATTTTCAAATTGACTTATATTTATCTTCTTACCAACGACTAATACGACTGTGGCATCTACATCTTTAAACGCTTCAAAACACTTTTCATACAGAGCAGGTTGCTCATTAAAAACTGTTCCCATAGAAATGAAAATTACTTTTTCATTTTTTAAATCTTCAGTAGGAAAACTCCCCACTTCTTTTCGAGTAGCAATTGATGGACCTACAAATTTATACGATTCATCAAATACATCTGAACGCGGCTGATGTTCTTTTGAAGTATATACAATCGTAATATCACCAGGATGGTTCATAATATCATACATACTATTACATTTCATTCCATACTGCTTATTCCATCTTTCCATTCCCGCTAAACAAGATTGATATAATGGATTCATTTCATCTACTTGTCTCGATTCTTGCCCATCATGAAAATTAATGTACTGATTAACAGCAAACGTTGTACAAGATGAAACGCTTGGTAATTGTAAAATATTCGCTATAATACGTCCTACTGGAAAATGATTATCATATATTAAATAATCGTATTTTTCCTCTTTTGTTTCCTCTACAATTTGAGTAACAATACGCTCTGATGCTTCAATCATATGAGATAGCATCGTCAAAGGGCTCCCACCTTCATTTACTCGTTCCATAATATTAATTTGAGAGAGAAAATTCTCAAACACTCGGAATTCCGCACCTGTTGCTTCAACCTTCTTTCTATAATCTTCAATACAATAAGAAACAACTGTTTCCCCTCGCTGAATTAACTCACTTACAATAGCTAAAGTCGGATTAATATGACCTTCCCCAGGGAAATTTATTACGAGTACATTTGCCATAATATTCTCTCCTATCCATTTAATATAATAAAATTAACAATTAATTATATTAATTAATTTAAATCTATTATAAATGAATGCATTCTACTTCTTCATGCTTTTCTCTTCATTTTATTATTGAGAAATATTTTCAATAGTCTACATTATTATGATTCACAATCTTATAAACGAATGCTTAATTCTACTTTTACTCTTCATAGCTTTAAAGATACGAGCTTTACATTCAAATACTATCACTCTGTTTTTTTTGACAATTCACACAAAAATGGAGAAATATAATATTTTTAATAAGTTCTCACTATAAATGTAACTATGATTTCAATTTTTTATCTTTATCCCCATAACACATCACCTGTTATATAATAAATTTATAGAATTTACAGAAAAAGAGGTCTTTTCATGTTACAACAACTATTCAATTCACCTATTCTATCCGTTCAAGCCTTGCACCCAGGTTATGAAGATCATGCAAGTGATGTTTTTCTCGTTCAAACAGAAGATACAGAAGTTATCGTTCGTGCTTCTAAAATGAATGAAGAACCAAATAATGATTTTTGGTGGGGATGTAAAAATTTATTTGGAATTGATCCAAGGAACGTCCATCATTTAGAAACGGTACATACATTGCTGCAAGAACATACGAATCTTCCTATCCCAACAATATTAGAAAAACATGTTTTAAATGGCCGTGAATTTGTGGTGGTTGAAAAGTTAGTAGGTAACACAGTTCAATCTTTTATCGAGCAACCAGATTCTATTTTATTCAGCCTAGGAAAAGGACTTGCAGAAATACATAAATTTAAAGCCGATTTCATAGGAAATCCGTCAGGCACGTTCCAAGTTCCACTAGATGAATTCCAATCACATATTTTAAACGTAAGTAAAGAGCTTGTGAATATGTTTTATTCTGATGATGAAAGCATACAAAATGCATTCCCTACCTTTGAATCACAACTTTCTTCCCTGTCCGTACCAAAGGAATCTACACTCGTCTTAATTGATATGGATCCTACTCAATTTTTATCTGACGGTACAACTATTACGGGTTTAGTAGATACTGAAGCTTACGCTGTTGCTCCGCGAGAGCTTGATTTTATCGGACTAGAATATGTACTTACCGAAAAAGAAGCACATGCCTTTCAAAGTGGTTACGAAACAATTATGTCTATTCCTCACTTAGAAGAATATAGACAGCCTTATCGTTATTTATACCGACTGTTATCTGTGCAAGGTAATGTGGAATTAAAGAAATGGTTAAGTCACCCATCCTATTTTTAAATACGAATGAGAGGGATTATACAATGGATATTCGGAAAAAGCGTTCTGTAACAGAAAGTGAAATACAGCAAATGAAGGATTTGGCTTATATTTGTGGGCAACAAGACAACCTTGATTACTCTTCAGATTTACATATCAACTTTTTAAAAAATCGAAATGAAGATTATATAAACGATTTTCTTCTTTATAACAGCACTCAATTAATTGGCGCTTTAAATATGTATGATTTTGAAAGACCAACAAAGCTTGAACTAATAGGCTTTGTACATCCTCATTTTAGAAAACAACGTTTCGGAACTATCCTTTTACAAACTGCAATGAAAGAAATACAAAATAGAGAGACAGATGAAGCTCTTCTTATTATCAATGGGGATTCTATTTCTGGGAATGAATTTGTAAAACATATGAAGTTACCATATTTATATAGTGAATATAGTATGGAGTTCAAGACAAACGAACTTCAAAAAACAACAGATAATAATATACAGCTTACTCTTGCAACTTCAGAATCACTTCTTGATCTTATTGAAATTTCTAGTAAAGCTTTTGGTGATTCAGTAGAAAATACGGCTACATGGTTACAAAAAATGATGACTTCACCTTCTCATAAAGTTTACAGTGCTCTTGTCGATAAAAAAATGATAGGAACGATTACAGTTACTGAGCAAGATCATTCTACTATATTATCAGGATTCGCTGTCCACCCTTCCTATCAAGGTAAAGGCTACGGTAAAGCTATTTTAAACTATATGACACATAAGCTCTTCACAAATGGTGCTACAACAATTGAATTACAAGTTGAAACAAAGAATAACAATGCTTTGAAGCTTTATACACAATGCGGTTTTGAAATTATGATGAAGCATGATTATTATAATTTAATGAATAGCAAGGAGAATATTTATGTCTAAAAAACTTATTTATTCTAATTATGATATTTTCGCATCTATTTATAATAAACATTGGGGACATTTTTCTGAACACTCCTATCCAGCTTTTGAACAACTCGTTTTACAATATGCACAACCACGTTCTCATATTTTAGATCTTTGTTGCGGGACTGGTCATCTTACTAGGAAACTACTTGATCATAATTTTGTAGTAACTGGTATAGATGGTTCTACTCAAATGATTGAGTATGCACGTAAAAATGCGCCAGATGCAACCTTTATCGTCGATGACGCTCGCTATTTCAATATAAATGAGCAATTCCACTACGTCATCTCTGCCGGTGATAGTTTAAACCATATTATGAATTTAGATGAACTAAAAAGTGTGTTTCAGAAAGTTTACTCCGTATTACATAACGAGGGTATATTCGCATTTGATATGAATATGGAAAAAGGATTTCTTAAAAACTGGATTGCTTCGTTTCATATTTCAGAGAAAGAATATGTTTGTACGATTGATTCTACATATAATAATGAAAATAAAAAAGCAGAAATGAACTTTATACTATTTCACCATGACATAGATAATAATTGGACAAGAAGTGACTTTTCTTTTGAAGAAGCTTGTTATTCCAATGAAGAAATAATTTCTTCATTGGAATCTGTAGGTTTTAAGAACATTCAATTCCACGGTACAAATAGAGCATTTTTCACTTGCCAAAAATAAAAAAACTGAATCGAAATGATTCAGTTTTTTCTTAATATATTTACAACTGCAGTTGTTTCGTCATTTTCTTTATAGACACGCGGAATTCTTCTATCTAGCATACATGTAACTTCATAGTTTATTGTACCTAACATATCCGCTATTTCTTCTACTGCGATATTTTCTTCACCTTGTTTACCGTAGAATACTACTTCGTCTCCTACTTGTATTGGCATCGCTTTTGAAACATCCAGCATTAACTGATCCATACAAACACGGCCGATAACAGGTACTCGAATCCCGTTAATTAACGCATAGCCTTTATTAGATAATTGACGATTATAACCATCAGCATAACCAATTGGTACAGTCGCAATCCATTCTTCACCAGTTGTTACATACGTATTCCCATAACTTACACCGCGATTCTTCTTCGCATGTTTAATATGAGCTACTTTTGATTTTAACGACAACGCAGGCTGTAAAGAAACGATTGTATGATCCACTTCTTTTGACGGATACATACCGTATACTCCTATTCCAACGCGTACCATATTTTGAAATGTGTTACTTAATTCCATTGATCCTGCACTATTTGAACTATGAATATATGGTATTTGAATTCCTAATTCTCTCGCTGTATTAACAGCTTTTTCAAATAAACTTGTTTGCATATTCGTATATGATTTATCGATTTCATCTGCCGTAGAGTAATGCGTAAATATCCCTACTACCTCTACATACTCCATACGGTTTAATTCTTCTAAAAATGGTTTAACCTCTTCTTCTTGTAAACCGATACGACTCATTCCTGTATCAATTTTCACTTGAATTTGTACTTTCTTTTGAAGACGGTTTGCAATTTCATTTATACCATGTAAATCTTCTACTCTATAAACAGTCATCATAACGTCATATTGAATTACATCTTCTACAGCCGCAACTGGTGTGTATCCTAAAATTAAAATCGGCACAGTAATTCCTGCTTCTCTTAATTCTATCGCTTCATCTACAAATGCAACTGCAAGTTGATTTATTCCTGCTTCAATTGCAGCTTTGGCAACTTCAACTGCCCCATGGCCATACCCATTCGCTTTTACAGCAGCCATCATCTTAATTTTTTCATCATTTACATGTTTTTTAAATTCGTTTACATTATGTTTTACAGCATTTAAGTCAATTTCTACAATTGTATCTCTTCCATATTTCAAACTCATTGGTCTAACTCCTAACTCAATAATTGCATTCCATTCTATTTCACGTTTCATATGACCTTTTACAATATAATACTTTTCATTATGCTAGTCAAACTACTAGAATTTTCGGAATTTTGAGTATGATATAATATCCTCAAGAAACTATTATATACGGAGACGAGGAGAATTACAATGTTTGTTCAATCTGCATTACATCAACTAAAAGTTGCTATTGATACTTCTATTGATATGCTTAACCAATATAGTGAAAACGATTTAAAAATACAACCGATTCACTCAAAACGATCATTATTTGAAATGTATGCACATCTTTCTCTTATTTGTCATGCTGATTTACTCATTTTAAATGGTATTTCAGAAAAAGAATTACATACCTTTTATATAGAACATACGCCCGTAACAGTTGCTCACATGCAACAAACGATGATTGAAGGATACAACCTTCTCTCTAAAACATTTCTTTCCTACTCCCAAATAGAATTAGCAGAAGTTATGACTGCCTATTGGGGGATTTCTTATTCGCGCTTTGAATGGTTACTTGAAATCGTTGCACACTTTTATCATCATCGTGGACAAATTCATATTTTATTATGCGAGCATATGAAAGATCCTCGCATTCCTTTATTTGAGTGATTTTCCACTCATTCATTAATTATAAATAGAGAAGCTACAAAACCAATAAAAAGTATCATTCCTAATAAAATAAATGTTTGAGCATAACCTCCTATTTTCATAAGATAAATAGAAATGATAGGCCCTATACTAGTACCTAAAAATAAAATAAAAGTATAAATAGATACCGCTATTCCCCTTGCTTTCCCTCCTAATTGACCTACAAGAGAAACTAAAGACGGAACGGATATAGCAATACCTATTACAAAACAGACACTCATCATTACAAGTAGAAATAGATACGAAACAAAGCCCATTGAACTTAGACTAAAAATAGCAATCAACAATCCTCCTTGAAGAACTTTCCTTATTTCAAACCTCTTTGTTAAACGACCTGCAAGTGGTGACAGCAACATACCAAACAGCCCTGCTAAGCGAAAATAAAGGATTTGTTCCGCAGTTAAATTGTAAGTAGGAGAGCTCAAATAATTCCCTAAAACAGTATACATATTAACAAAAGCCATTAATAAAACGAATGCAATTATATAGCTTAATACTAAGCTTTTATTTGTAAAAACTTTACCCATCTGTTTAATTGGTCCCAAAATATCAGTATAGGATTGAGACGTCTCTCCTTTCGGAAGAGAATAATAAACCCATATAGCAGTACTTATATAGACAATGCTAAGAAGAAAGAAAACCATATGCCATCCAAAATGCTGACTAACAGCAGTACTTATTACCTGCCCTACAATTCCAGCTACTAAAAAACCGGTACTAACAAACCCTATTGTTGTAACCCTTTTTTCTACTGGGAACATTTCTACAACGTAGGCTAACGCTACTGGAGAAAATGTAGCTGCGGCTATCCCCTGTATACCTCTAAAAATAACAAGCCAAAATAAACTATCTACAAACCCTAAGCAAAAAGAAACTATCGACAGTGCAAGCAATCCAATAAAAATCACTTTTTTTCGTCCATATTTATCAGAGATTGCCCCAAATAACAAACACCCTATAGCAAAGCCAACAGAAAATATACTTCCTGTAGCTGCCGAGTGTGTTAATGACGTATTAAAAATGTTTGAAAATAGAGAGATTAAAGGTATTGTTACATATAGGCTAGACATAACTACCATACCCGACCAACATAATACAGCTGTCATTATTGTATAATTCTTTTCACTATTTACTTCCTTTCCTATTTCCATCATAAACTCTCTCCCTTATTACCATTTATTTTTATTAGTTTAAAACCTCTAGATCACTAAAATAGCATTCCTTTAACTCTTATTTATTTTAATTACATAGCAAAAATTATCACCGTACAAAAAGTTAGTTAAACATATAATAAGACAAGCTAATTATATGTCCAAATAAATAAGTTGATCTTCATAATCAACTTATTTACCTACCTTCTCCTAATTTCACCTGCATAGTTGCTTGCATTTTATTTAATAGCTTTTCTAAAACTTGACGCTCTTCTTGATTAAAGCCATCAACTAACGAAGCGCAAGATAACCAAAAAGTTGGTAAAGAATGTGTAACTAGTTCTTTTCCTTTCGGAGTAATTTTCACCTTTAATCTTCTTCGATCTTTAGAATGGTGGAATCTTACGATTAACTCTCGTTTCTCCATCCAATCTAATAAGCCAGTGACAGAAGCACGTGTAATCCCTAATCGACTCGCAATATCCGAAGGACTCATGTTCACTTCTTCCCCATTCGCTTCCATTTCACGCAAAATAAACAATAGTAAAAAATCTAATTTACTCTCTGAAATACCAAGTGGAGCTAAATCTACGTCAACAGCATCAAGAACATTATCAGACGTCCATAACATTAACAAACCAAGTTTTGCTGCGATTGGATCCGTTTCCGCTGATGCTGTCTTTTTGATTAACTCTGCGTACGGCTCAATCCCTAAAGGAAGAGAATCTTTTCTTGAATCCATTCATCTTCACTCTCCTTTCTCATTAAATAATTAGCTTACCTAATTACTTTCTCATTATACTCATATTTTTCCTTTTATCGCAAGCACATTGTTGAACAAAAAAATCCTATTATTAAAACAGGATTTTTCACACTGACTAGCTATCAGTTTTAAATAATGCGTAACTTCTTTAAGGCATAAGAAATTCCGCCTTCACTCGCCTTCGTTGTAACGAAATCAGCCCTTCTCTTCAACTCCTCTCCACCATTTCCCATCGCAACTCCTAATCCTACATACTGCAACATCTCAATATCATTTCCACCATCACCAAAAGCAATGGCTTCTGATTTACTAATATTTAAATGTTCCAATACTTTTTGAATTGCAGTTAGCTTCGATACTTTACTATCTTCCAATACATTTATAACGTAACCATGAAAACGGTCAAACGTAAGTGCTGGATATCTTTCAATGAATTTTTGAGCTTCTGCTTCATCGGCATACAGACATATGCAATACATCTCATCTGACAAGTTTTTAACTTTGTCAGGATACCGCTCTAAATTTAAAGTTTCATTTAACGCTCGTATGACACGTTCATCTTTGGAGGCAATATCATTCATTGCAAATTCTTCTGTAAAGTAAGAAACACTGTGACCATGTAATTAAGCAAAATTTGAAATATCATGAACGATTTCGCTTGAAAGTACTGATTTATGTATAACTTCTTCCCCACATTTTATATGTGCACCATTTGCAGAAATATACGTATTTATGCCTAACCCCTTAAATTGTGAGCATAAACTATATGGTCTCCCTGTTGTAACAACTACGTGAATCCCCTTATCTATTAATCTTTGTACCGCTTCTTTTGTACTTTCGTGCATACTTCTATCAATCTCGCTTAAAAGCGTACCGTCAACATCAAAAAATGCAACTTTGTACATAAGTCTTTACATCCCGTCCAAATGATTCGTATCATTAATGAAATGCACCGTTTTTTGTTCACCCTCAATTTCAATTAAACTTATTCCCGTATCTCCCATTTTGA
This sequence comes from Bacillus sp. CH_48, assembly GCF_038008465.1. NCBI lineage: Bacteria > Bacillati > Bacillota > Bacilli > Caryophanales > Bacillaceae > Bacillus > Bacillus sp. CH_48. The sequence continues at coordinate 4,935,564 of NZ_JBBOZF010000001.1, forward strand.
AATAGTAGTCCATTGAAATTGGCATATTGAAAAATGCACGTAATAGACTATTAATTACGCCTCCATGGGCAACAATCGCAATTCGATCATATGTATTCTCTGTCACAATTTTAGAAAAAATCCCTTCTATTCTCATTCGAAACTCAATAAATGACTCTCCGTTTTCAAAACGGTCATGAAGAAACTTTGGTTCTGGATATTTCTTTGCTTCTTCAAATGATAAGCCAGCTTGTATTCCATTATTAAACTCCATTAATTCCTCTTCTAATTGAATTGGACAACCAATTACTTCTGCTAATGTTTCACCCGTTTCACGAGCGCGTTTTAATGTGCTTGCCCAAATGAAATCTGGTGCAAAATCTTTTTTCACTTTCTGTACAAGTTTTTGTACTTGTTGTCTCCCTTTTTCAGTTAACTCAAAATCAGCTCGTCCTTCATGCACATGTAAAATATCAGCTTCTGATTCTCCGTGGCGTATTAGTAGTATTTGCATGTTTCTCTCTCCCTTTATTTAACATTCATAAAATTCCATTATATCACATTTTAAGATTTCAAAATAAAAAAGGAACGGTCTCCCGTCCCTCATCCATTCACTTTTTCCGCATCATTCCAATAATATTTACTAAACGCTTCTGTTAACACATCAATTGTGTTATATAATTCATCTAACGTATTATCAACACCACCAACTTCAATTAACATCGCATTTTTCGATAAATCTTGGTTATAAACGCCATTTCCATCTTTTTTATACTTTGGAAAAATCCCTCTACTTAATCCGTAGTAGTTTTCATCTAAATAACTATTGATTGCTCTTGCAATTTTTTCATTTTCAGCACGCCTTTCATTTTCCATCCCAATTATAAAATATAATCTTGCATACGATTTCCCGTTAATTACTTTTGTTGTTACTTTCTTACGCTGGTCATCACGATGTATATCAATCGGAAACGCAATTTTATTATTTTGTGCTAATGCTTCTTTTACATATTCATGAGACGCTTTATATGACTGATACCATACCCACTTTTTACTCGCTAATAAATCACCCATATTCGTTTTATCGTGAATTACTGGAATTCCTTGCCCCTCAAGTTGTTCCTTCATACGTTTTCCTAGTAAGGACACATTTACATCTGGGCTAGATGGATCAGTTGCCCCTGGTAATAATGGAAAGAAGGATTCCCAGCTATGTGTATGATAAATATATACTGCACTCTCACCTTTTTTCGCTCCGTTCTTTTTCTGAACCGGATTATTCTTTTCCGCTTCTGTAACTTTATCTTTTGCTACTTTCCGCTCTTTCGTTACTTCTTCAATCGGTACACTAGATTCATTTGGGATATTCGTCAAGTTTGTCCCTTCCCCAGCTACGATAATGTTAGAATAATACTTTGACATACCAGGTACTTCTTTACCGACAAATGTTCTTAAATCTTTAATCTTCAAATCTGTCGCAATAGAGAACATTAAATTCCCAACTGACTCTCGTTTATTCTGCTTAAAATAATCAAATCCATAATAGCGATTCTCACTTTCTATCATTTGAACAAAACCTTGCATCGATACTTTTCCAAACCATTGATTTGCATAATTCGATTTCATTGTATGTAAAAGTGACGTCAGAATCGACGCTATCATAATTACTATTAGCGCATATAAAAGGAGTAACGAAATTAGTTTCTTCCCATGTATTCGAGTTGCATACTTTTTCACTGCATCACCTTCTTTATACATGGATATGTACAAGCTTTTCGGAATATACGCACAAAAAAAGAGAAATGGTATCCCATTTCTCTTCCTCACTTTTATTGTTCTTTTCCTGTATCATTTGAAGGTAGTTTCTTCGCTTGTTTTTCTTTAAATATTTCTCCAATTGCCCCAAGAGTACCAAGTGTTTCAATTGCATTAGACGGAATAAAGACTTTATTTGCTGGTCCTTTTGCAACTTCTTCTAATGATTCAAATGATTTATAAGCAAGTATACGTTCATCTATATTCGCTTCACGAAGCAATTCAATACGGTTTTGTTCTGCTTTTGCGATTTCTTCAATTGCTCTTGCTTCCCCTTGCGCTTCTAATTCTTTCGCTTCTTTTAAACCTTCAGCTTCGCGAATACGCGCTTCTTTATCCCCTTCAGCCATCAAGATTTTACTTTGCTTTTCCCCTTCAGCGCGAAGAACTTTATCTTGTTTTGCTGCTTCAGCTTCTAAAATAATCGCACGTTTATTACGCTCAGCCTTCATTTGTTTTTCCATTGATGCTTGCACATCTTTTGGCGGGTTAATATCAACAACTTCGACACGTTCAATACGTACGCCCCATTTTTCTGTTGCTTCATCAAGCGCTAAGCGGATTTCTGTTGAAATTTTTTCACGACCAGATAACGTTTCATCTAGTTCCATTTTACCGATGATTTGACGCATCGTTGCTGAAGTAATATTACGAACACCATATTCATAGTTTGAAATACCATATGTCGCAAGTTCTGGTTCAACAATTTGATAGAAAATAATTGTATCAATTTCTACTTGAACATTATCTTTCGTAATTACCTTTTGCGGTGGTACATTCGTTTGTTGAATACGTAAGTCATGATATACACGGACACGATCTACAATTGGTATTAAAATATTTAACCCAGGGTGCATGATACGTTGAAACTTACCAAATCTTTCAACAACCCCAACTTTTTGCTGAGGAATAATTTTAATTGTTAATGCGATAAATGTAACTACAATTAGTGCGAATATAATCGTTAACGTTAATGCTACCATATTTATTCACTCTCCTTTTTCACTTGTAATATAGTACTATGCCTCTTTATAACAACGACTTTTTCTCCAGCATCAATTGAAGAATCTGCAATAGCTGTCCAAGTATCTCCATCCACCTTTACAATACCATTCGCTTCATTTGTAATCGCTTGCATAACAATCCCTTTTTTACCAACAAGCATATCTACTGTATCAGTAAAACCTTTTGCTTCTCGAAAGTTTTTTGAAATTCTTTTCGTAAAGAATGTCAAAGTTAAACTTACAATTGCACCAACAGTAACTTGTAACAGTAGTGCATCAGGAGCAAACAAAGCAATAAGACCTCCGACAACAGCCCCAATTCCAAGCCAAAGCATGTAAAATGTAATCGACAACATTTCTGCGATAAATAAAATACCAGCTATTATAAACCAAATTACCCAAGCAGCCATATGCAACCCTCACTTTCTTTCTCATTTTCTATATGTATATGAAGAAAAGAATGGTTTATCCGCCCTTTCTTACACTTGGGCGTTTGCTACAAGCTATTGTACATACTCACTGTTACAATGATTATTAATATAATACTATATCAATATATTCTTCATTATACATGAAAATTCCTTTCAAAAAGTGACAAAAAATGAAATTCTTTAAAAATTTTAATTTTTAAACTACAATTATTCTAATTACTAAATACTATTTTTTAGAGGTGGTATTCTTATTGAAAAACCAGTCACTAACTTACTACTTAGGTTCCAAAATATGCATTACTCTTGCTGACATCGTATATGTAATGATTATTACAACTCATATTTATATAGCAACTAAATCAGCTACTATTACTGCTCTTTTTCCACTATTACAAGTTATCACAAATCTAATTGCTAACATCTCTGCACCTCTTATAGTAAATCGTTTTCCACCTTATACGTTGTTATATACGCTACAATGGCTAAAAACAGTCTTTTTACTATTATTAATGATTTTATTTCCGGTCTTATCCACAAATATTATAGCTCTATTAACTTTTATTTTTTTCATTTCATTATGTAGTGGATGGAGTGCTCCATTACTATACAGCATTCTTCCGCGCCTTACACCAAAAGAAAAATTAGTAAAAGTAAATAGTATCTTTTCCTTTTCAACACAAATTGCGCAAGCCGCCGCTTATTCATTTACGAGTGTTATCGTTCTTCTCATTGGCGCTACATCTACACTCATGATTAATAACATGTTGATGATTTTTGGATGCATTGCATTACACTTTTCATTACATACCATACATACTGAACGAATAGCAGACCCTCCCTCTTCAAAAAGTACTGCTTTATCGGAAGGTTGGAAACTCTTATTTCAAAATCCTTCTCTCCGTACCGTTACATATATGGACTTAATTGAAACTTTCGCAGGGACAATATGGATTGGTGCTATTACAATGGCATATGTTACGTCTATTCTTCATAAAAGCGAAGAATGGTGGGGATATATTAATACAAGTTATTATGTTGGTACGTTAATCGGTGGTCTATTAGCATGGAAAATGAGTTCCTATATTCAAAACAATTTAATACGATCCATGTCGATTGGCTCTCTTATGTTTAGCATTCTTACATTTTTATATGGTATGACGAGCAGCGGATTTATTGCGCTTTTTCTATGTGTTCTAATGGGACCATGTTATCAAATTAGAGATATTTCTCAAACGACAGTTTTACAATCAAGTGTCGCCCCTTCTTTATTATCAAAAATGTATACGGTACATGGCGCCCTTCTTTCAACAACTTCTGGTCTTTCTATGCTTAGCGTTGGCATTATTACTGATATGTTCGGTGTCCGTACAATTTATATAATCGCTTCTATTCTTATTTTATGTTCCGCTTGTTTATCTTTCAGTTTATTAAAATATTATAAACCAGAGTAGAATAATCTATCACTGTAGTCAACACAGCAAAAAGGACAGGAATTCCCTGTCCTTTTTGTTTATTCTGTTCATGACAAGTTCGGGATTTTTCTATGTTTTGTCGCCTGTTCAAAAGCGTAAGCTAGCTTAATTAATATCCCTTCACTAAAGGCAGTACTTGCAATCGTAATTCCAAAAGGTCTCCCGCTTTCCATATACCCTGCTGGTATTGCTATAGACGGATAACCCGCTTTCGCACATATAGTAGAACCTATATAGGAAGGAAACAGTATCGCATCAAGATTATATTTTTCCAATGCAAAATCAATGCCTTGTTCTTGAGAAAAATATATATCTTCTAATCTCGCATTTAAATATTCTGGATTTCGTAACGTATTAGGAAAATCTTTTCTTCCCTCTAACTTAGTTTGTCCATATTTTAAAGCTCTTTCTGCCATGTTTTTATTAAACTCCATTAACTCCGAAATAGAATGTACCGGAATAATAGAACGTAATTTAGAAAGATAGTTATCTAAACTATGCTTCAGTTCATAAAGCGGAACTCCCCAACTCCATTCTCTATGAAAAGAATGAATATCAATATTCTCTACTACTGCCGCTCCTTCATTACGTAATACTTGGATCGTTTCTTTAAACAATTTTTCATCATACTCACCATTTTCGTAATAATCTTTTGGTGCGTCGTTAAACACACCAATTTTCGCTCCATTTAAACCATTAGCATCAAGGTAAGATGTATAATCCTGATATGCCCTACCTTCACTTTTACGAGTTGCTACATCTTTCTCATCCACTCCAGTTAAGCTCCCTAGTAAAATAGCGGCATCTGTTACTGTTCTAGCAAATGGTCCAGCTGTATCTTGCGAATAAGTGAATGGAATAATTCCTCTACGACTAATTAGACCGACAGTCGGTTTAATGCCAACTACAGAGTTTTGAACAGCGGGGCTCAAAATAGAAGCATCGGTTTCTGTCCCAATAGATACTACTGTAAAGTTAGCGGCAACTGCTATCGCAGAGCCTGTACTTGAGCCCCCAACAAACATACCATCCTTACCCGTTCCGTATGGATTAATTGTTTGACCACCTCTTGCACTATATCCAGCCCACATTTTAAAAGACATTGCATTTGCTAATTCTGTCATATTCGTTTTTCCTATTATCACGGCCCCTGCTTCTCGCAGTTTAGTAACGAGAAATGCATCTTCACTACTTATATTTTGTTCTAGAGCAATCGTACCTGCACTTGTATGCATGGAGTCATTCGTTTCAATATTATCCTTAACCAAAACAGGTATACCATGTAGCGGACCCCTTACACCCTTTGTCTTTCTTTCATGATCTAACGCTTCTGCAATAAAAATAGCATCTGGATTGATTTCTAAAATTGAATTGATTTTCGGTCCGTCTTGATCATACTTTGCGATTCTATAGAGATAATACATCACTAGCTCTTTTGAAGTTAACTTTCCAGATTCCATTTCATTTTGAATATCTTGAATTGTTAGTTCCGTTTTTAAGATTGGATTAAACTGAATTTCCATTTATATTCTCCCTTATATGAACTTTTTTAGCGTATACCCCTTACTTTTTCATTTTTTCACCTCAACACATCCTAAATTAATATCCCTTTAAAGAAATTCAATTTCCTTATTTAAACACCTTTAATTTCCCGAAAAATAAAAAAAGTCTGAAACGGATTAACCTTCGCTTCAGACTCTTACATTACTGTGCGTATACTTCATCTAACAAATGTAAAAACTCACCTTGTTTCCCAGCTAATTCAGGGCATTTTGCAATATTAATCCATTCGTAGCAAAATACTAATCCTTTATCTTCCTCACCAGCACTTACAATATGTTCCCAAGTATCCTTTACATCTGTTAGTAAAGTTACATGGAAAAAGTGGCGTTTTTCATATTCCTGTTTTTCTTTCATATGTATAATGTAATCTGCTAAAAAACGCTCTATGCATAAATGACGCAATCCGGATTCTTCCTGTACTTCACGCAATATAGCCGCTTCTAACGTTTCACCTTCATCAACCGTTCCCCCTGGCACTTGAATACCAGCTTCATGTATATCACGATGTTTAAAAACAAGTAATTGCATAACCCCCTCTTTTTCTCTTGTAATATATGCATGTACTTTTTTCTTATATAACATCGTCATTGTACGCCTCTCCCCTCAATTGTTCACTCTGTTACTTCTTCAAGCGTCAGTTGATTATCATACAAATATGTAGCTTGTGGATTTCCCACATACCTTACGTGCCATGGTTCATACCGATAGCCCGTAATCGTCTCTTTCGCTTTTGTGTATCGAATCACAAAACCAAATTTATGGGCATTTTCAGAAAGCCACTGACCTTCTTTCGTTTCCCCAAAAACCGTCTCTAACTGAAATTTAGCAGATTGAGACGTAATATCCATAGCTAGTCCAGTTTGATGCTCACTTGTACCAGGAACCGCGCTAGACATTGCTGTTTTTGCTTCTCCATCTTGTTTTTTATACATCGTATTTAATGCTTTTTGTCGATCAAAAGATCTAAATCCAGAAACTGCAAACAGGAAAATACGCTCGTTGTCAGCCTGCTGAAACATATCCTCAAGCGCCCTCGCTGCCTCTTTTCTCATCTTTTTCTTTTCTTGATCACCTTCACTAGAGTAGCGCACTTTCGGAATAACTAAATCTGGCGGTCTATACCCATCTGGTAAACGCCTACTTTTATTCACAAGTACAAGCATTGAATTCGGATTATTAATTACCGCAATATCCCCATCCATATTAGCAATCGTTTCTTTTGCTTTCGGAAATATGCTATTTACACTTACTTCCCGCGCCTGCTTATCCTTATACATTTTATAATTGATTCCTGCTACTCCAACAATAATTATTGCAGCTATGATACCAAGTAGTGCCCATCTTTTTTTCATATAACGACCTCTTATTTTAATAATTTGGCCATTTCATACTCATCGATGCCCTTTCCATCGATAATAAGAGCAGCTTTTTTGACACCTTCTTTCTCAAATCCAGCTTTTTTATATAGTGCCTGAGCTCTTGTATTGTGGGCCATTACTGTTAATTCTAAACGCCATACATCATGTAATTTTGCCCACTTCTCAACCTCTTTAAACAATCTCGTCCCAATACCTCGCCCGTTATACTCTTGCAAAATACCAATTACAATGGTTGCTACATGCCTCTTTCTTTGAATGTTATTTCCATTCACTAATATAAAACCTACTATCCTCTCATCTTCAACTGCTACAAATATTGTTGCATATTCATTTTCTATAAAGCGATGGATCATTTTTTCTTGTTGCTCAGCTGTAGTTTTTCTTTCTCCTGGTTCATATAACATAAACTTCGTTTCTTCATCTAATTGCTTACTTAATTGCAAAAATGATGCTGCATCTTCTATTTCGATTTCCCTAATCACTTCAATCACCCTACCAGTTTCATAATAAAAAGTTTTCCTTATAAAAAGATTTTCTCTACTTTCCCGAAAATCCCTTTGTAAATCTCCTACTATAAATTGACAAATTTCGATATTACTATAACAACGACAAATTATGTCTATTCTGTGACGTCTCATCATTACAAAGAAAAAACGCAAGCATTACACTTACGTTTTTTCAAAAATACTGTGAACTCATCTTCATCAGGTGAGGTCTCTCACCAATTTAAATTTCACTTTATCCATTCACTTTTTCTGCCTGCCAAAAATATTCACCAAATGCTTTAGCAAGTGCATCAATTGATCGATTCAATTCTTCCTCTTTATTATCTACACCGCCAACTTCTATTAATATCGCTTGTCCTGATAGGTCTTGATTATAGATTCCATTTCCTGTCTGGAACCCTTTTTGAATGACCCCACGACTCACTCCTGGATATTTCTTATTAATCGCCTCATGTAAAGCTGTCGCTAATTGTAAGTTTTTTTCATAGTTTTTATTTCCTTTCCCTACTACAAATGCAAGCTTTGCATATGATTTATCTCCAATTGTTTTTGTCGTTACATTCTTTCGGGCACTATCACGATGCAAATCAAAAAAGTATTGAAGATCTTTATTTCCAGCCATAGCTTGCTGCACAATTTCTCGTGACATCTTATACGAACTATTACTGTTTAAACCTTTACTTATTAACTTTTGACCAACATCACTCTTATCGTTAGTGGCGCCAATTCCTTCACCTTCTAGTTGTTCACGGAAACGGTCTCCTAATATAGAAATATTCGATACAGAACTCGTTGCTTTATTCGGATTCGGGTCATTCGTTAAGTTAAGTAAAGGTAAATAGGATTCCCAGCTATGTGTATGATAAATAAACGCAACTTGTCTTTTCCCGGTCGTTTGGGACGGCTGTTTTTTCTCTTTACTCGTATCTTGTTTAGGTGCTTGTCCAGTTCCACTAGTCCGTTCCTTCACTACTTCTTCAAGAGGGACACTCGACTCTATCGGTAAGTTAGAATAATTTGTACCCTCACCCGCAATAACAATTTCTGTATCGTACTTACCAAACCCAGGGAGCTCTTTCCCGACAAAACTGCGTACATCATTAAAGCGAATATTTGTAGCCATAGAAAAGAGAAAAGAAGAAATTGAAAAATCTTGATTCAAATTTCGATACTCCTGTGTAAAATAATGATTCTCTTTTCCAAGTACATACATGTAACCATTCATCGATAACTCATTTAACCAATTATATAAATACGTTGACTTCGTCTCTTTCATAGAGGTTACCATCATACTAATAAGAAAAAAAGTCGCTAGCACTGTAGTAATAACAAATAAAACTAACTTACGCATGCTTGTAAACTTCATAAAAAAAAAGCCCCGATTCATACTATCACCTCTCTATTTCAAGTTATGTACAAGCCCTAGAGAATAGACCGTTAAAATTTCGGCTATATTGTTAATGAGGTGAAATGAATTGAAGCTATTAATAGGAATATTACCAATCGCTCTATCATTCATTTTTTATTTGTCCGCTAAGCATCCAAAAGTCTCTATTGTGCTACATATTTCTGCGTACTTGGCACTGTATGTACTCGGTACAATTATTTCCATTAATATATACGATGTTTTAATACAAGATTTAGTTTTCATGACAAGCATTCATGGAATTTTACTGAATCCATTTTTCCTTATTGCAGGAGCGTATATAGGAACATACACTTTGTACCTACTTTTGTCTCACATTATTATGAAAATAAAAAATGGAGGGTAATGAAATGCAACCACCATTTATCTGTCATACATGCAAAAAAAGAATTGTAAGAAAGAAAGATCTTATTATAGCCACATGGTGCTTCCGCTTTTATTTATTTCACAGTGATTGTTTTAAACGACAGCAAGTGTTCATCTCACGGTTTCTCCCTGTGAATACACTTTTCAATTTCTTTCTTATTGTATATGGACTTATTTTTGGCAGTATTCTTATGATTACAGAACCATCTATTATTTGGCTGACTTTCTTTTTCCCCATTTTTTATCGGTTTCTTTCTTATTATTATGTTGAACGTTTTTTCTCTACATAACGAGTTGACTGTCCTTTAGGAATGCTTAAACATAGCCACTCATTTTCTTTTAACATTTTACCGATGTAAATAATCTGTCCAATATGCAATGCATAATGAGAAATTTGCCTTTCAATTGCTTGCAGGACCGTATGAGCTTCACCACGAATGTATACCGTCTTCAATAGATGTTCCGGCAATATCGTATTCATCGTATTAAAAACGTATTCCCATCCTTCTTGCCACGCTGCAAGGGCTTCCTTCTTTGAAGAATAGCCTCCTTCAAATTCACCATCTCGGTCACGATCAACTTTTTCACCATCAGATGTTAAAAAATCCGTCCATCTAGAACGCATATTACCATGCAGATGCTTTATAATAATCGCTATACTATTTGTTTCTTCATGAGAAGACCATTGTATTTGTTCGTATGATAATTGAGAAAGTGCCCGTTCCCCTTGCTTCTTTGTTGCTTTAAAGTTCGAAATCGCACATTGTAAATATTCTCGTCCGATATCCATATTAGTCCCTGCCTTCACCCTAGCTAATTTTTGTTCCATTTGGCAATTCCATATTAGGCTGAAGCAACACAACATCATCAGCTTCAGGAACGCCGCCAAGCACAAGCACTTCTGATTTAAATCCAGCTACACGCTTTGGCGGAAAATTTACAACAGCAACAATTTGTTGACCGACTAAACCTTCTGGACTATACCTTTTCGTAATTTGAGCACTTGACTGCTTTATCCCAATTTCTCCAAAATCAATTTCTAGTTTAATCGCTGGAACTCTCGCTTCTTTAAATTCCTCTGCATGTATTACAGTTCCAATTCGCAAATCCAAATTTAAAAAATCTTCAAAATTAGCCATTTTATCATTCCTCCCAATTATTACTTAGACAAAATATAAAAATCCCCTTCAAAAAAAGAAAGGTGCCTAAGCACCTTTCTTTTGTAATTCACTTGATTCATTTGATTTATAGAGGAAGAAACCGAGAATCCCGCCAATACATGATGGAATTAACCATCCGATTCCTTCGTTATATAACGGTAACATTTGTAGTACATTAGAAATCACGTCAATTTTAATGTTCGCACTTTCTAAACCGTTAAAGAAACTAATTAACAATGCACCTAAAATAGCTCCAATATAAATTGTATTACGCTTCCCAATCCACTTATGGAAATACGAAAGTACGATTAATACAATTGCAACTGGATAAATGATCATTAACACAGGTAATGTTACGGCGATTAATTGTGTTAAACCTAGGTTAGATACAATTAAACTAAATACACATACCATTGTTACAATCGTTTTATGTGAAAGTTTTGGGAATAAGTTTGTAAAGAAACCCGCACACGCAGATGTTAACCCAACAGAAGTTGTTAAACAAGCGAGTATAATAACAAGCCCCAATAAAATTTTACCACTCGTCCCATATAGCTCATTTACAACATTCGTTAAAATAAGACCACCGTTTTCTGAGACACCAAGTGATGTACTTGTTGAACCAAGATAAGCAAGTGATAAATAAATTAACGTTAAACCAAGTACAGCAATAATACCTGATACGACTGTTATTTTTGCAATTTGACTACTCTCTTTTATCCCTTTAGAGCGAATAACTTGTACAACGACAATTCCAAATACGAGAGCACTAATTGCATCCATCGTTAAATATCCTTGAATAAATCCACCAAAGAAAGCATTTTCTTTGTAAGCAGCTAACGGCGCAGCCGGCTCTCCAATTGGATCAATAATTGCCTTTCCGACAATAACAGCGACAATTAATACCAATAGTGGTGTAAGAAACTTTCCGAACCAATCCACTAATTTAGATGGATTTAATGATAAATACCACGTTATTCCGAAGAAAACTATCGTGAAAAGAAATAGCATGTACCACTCTGAAACCATTGCCTCTGATAAAAAAGGCTTCATACCCATTTCAAACGAAACAGCTCCAGTACGCGGAATTGCGAAAAATGGTCCAATTGCTAAATAACTAATCAATGGGAAAATAAACGCAAATATAGGGTGGACTCTAGAAGACAGCGCTTTCAAGTCCCCCTCTACAAACGCGACAGCTGTTACAGCTAGTAGGGGTAATCCGACTCCCGTTACAAGGAATCCTATTGTAGCAATCCAAACATTCTCTCCTGCTTGTTGACCTAAAACTGGCGGAAAAATTAAATTTCCTGCTCCTAAAAATAATGCAAATAGCATTAAACCAATTGCTACCGTATCACCTGGCCTTAAACGTCCCTTCATGCTCTTCATTTGCATAGCACTTTTCCATTGTTTATCTCTATATTTTACAATATGCTATGCATCCTCCTCTCTGCTCAAGATGATAAAATATGCCCCTTACAAAGCAGTGTCTTTCTCCATAATTTCTCCATTCCCCTTATTTTTACTCTAATCATTAATACAATTGTTATTTTCGAATTTTGATTTTTTTGAATTTTCAAATCATTAGAGTGTTATTACGTGGAGTATAGTTGTCAGACCTCTTTGTTTTTATCACACATATAGTAACATATTTAGTTGCAAAATAAAAACATATTTTCAAATTGATTTTTTTGAAAATCGAAATTATCTACAATTTTTATTCTCTTACACAAATATTGTTACAATCTCTCCTATTATCCTATCGTTATTTTCAAATAACTTTACACACGTAACATAACAAAAGCCATCCAAGATAATTAGATGGCTTTTGTATGTTACTCTATCGTTTCAACTTCACGTGGATTTTTCATCTCTTCCACATACACAACTCTAAATCCGTGATCTTCTAAATCTTTCAATAATGTCTCTAATTCACCGTCGTTAAACTCTTCTCCTAATGTAAACATAATTCTACGAACTAATAAGGCATCATTATCAAAAGTCATCAAACTTTGAATACCAGTGTATTTCTTTAAAACTGTCGATAACTTTTGAATTGCTCCATTATAGTCTTGCGTTCCAATCATGACAGAGTATTTACTAGAGTGAACGCCCCATGCATCCTCTAATAACTCAAAAACTTTTTTATGCGTTAAAATTCCAAGGAAAATCCCTTTTTCGTCAACTACTGATAAATATGGCAATTTTTTTATTGTAAAAAATACTTTAAAGAAAGATGAATCTTCTCTCACAAATCCTTCTTTATCGTTTAATAATTGTATCACACTCTCATCAAGCGATCCTTTATATTCTAAAATATCTACTTTATATATATTCCCTAAAAATTTCTCTTTTTTTTCATCTAAAACTGGTACACAACGATACCCCGTTTTATTTAAATGCTCTAACGCTTCCCCTATCGTAATCGAACTTGAGCACAGTAAAACTTCCCTTTTCGGCACGTAATTCCCTTTAATCCTCATAAAAAACCTCCTTATGTTAAAATACTTTCTGTGCCATAACTATATTATATTTTCAGAAAAAAATAAATAATTTATTTTATTTTTCTGAAAATTATTCATTTTCTTGTCATAATTTATTCATGAATCCTTCACTTGCACTTTCTTCAGCATCTAAAACCCTTCCTCTGAATTCTAAATCACTTCAATGTATCATTTGTACGGACCTAGTTGCTTTTTAGAAAAGTAATGATTTGTCTCCTTACTTTTCATTAATATATTTCCTTTTATAATTAAAAAATAGGTAGCTATTAGAAAGTAGATCACCCCAAATAACCAATCCAAATTTGTAGCCAGATTGTGTAAAAGAATATATCTCATATATACATAACCAATTGGAACATGTAGTAATACAACCGCACCTAATCCCGGATTATATATTGTTTTAGCTTTTATATTCGCAAAAATACCATGCCATATGAATTGAAAAAATCCCATTAAAATAGGTGCCAACCCAAGCCATATTATATTTTGAAAGAAAACCGGGAGTAAATAAAAAACATACGTAATCAAAATATTTATTACCATAGCAGATTGCGTATTTAATGGATAGCGATCTGGTATATCACTTTTAAATATAACTACATTAAATAGACCAGCAAAATAACCTGGCCAACGATACTCTTCAAATTGATGCACTAAAATGGCCACAAAACTTAACCATAACAGTACTTTTATTTCACTCATTTCTCCCAAATTCGCGACTAAACAAACTACGACAACAATAGCGACCACTAATCCTATATCACACCAATGCTTTCTAAAGAAACTAGCCATCTCTATCACCCACTATCTCAATTTTTATAAAAATAGCGTTCAAATAGGAAATCAATCTGTTTTTCTACAGATGGTACTTTTATATCTGCCCCTGATTCGAGAATTGGCATCATTAATGTGGGAAGAAAAATAGATCCAAATATTTGTACTGTCATCATCATTAAAATTTCCTGATCCGTTTCATTCGTTATTTCGCTCAAAATATTCTTCACTTTACTAAAACCTAGCCTCTTCAAAAAATCCCCATATTCGTATTGAGATGTAAATGCCGTAGTTCCCATTGCAATAATCTTCCTAACTAACTCCGGATATTGCCGAATTACTAGTACATAATCCAATAAAAATATTTTTAATCTTTCTTTTGCTGGCACTGTAATATTATCTAAAATAGAAAAAGTGCCTTGAAAGCTAATTAATAAGACTCTAATCGTCTCACTAATCAACTTTTCTTTTGAACCAAAATGGTAATTTACAAGTGCGATATTTACATCTGACAATGCTGCAATTTTTCTTATCGTTACCTTTTCAAAACCTTCTTTTTTAATTAATTCCAATGTTGTATTTAAAATCTTTTCTTTCGTTGATACGTTTTCATTTCCCTCCAATTTATATCCCCCCTCTAGAATTTATTAGTTAAACAAAGATTTAAACACCGTTTAATTACATGGTATCACTTTCAAATTAAAAAAATCTATTTAATCCTTTCGACACTTCCCTACATTTCTCTTCATTCCATACAAAAAGTGTGAAAATGCAAAACTGTTCACGCTTTTTGTATTCGTACTGTTACATACCCGTTTCTGCTTTATATTTCATACATAAAATAGATTTCTAAAAAGAATTTAAAACTATCCATCTACCGATACTTAAAGAAAAATATATTGTAACTTGCTCCAAAAACGGCTAAAATAAGAATAAGAATTTTCTGAATATTCCAAGAGTAGGTGGTTATATGTCCTTATTACGCTCACATATATACAAATTAATAATTGGTATTATTGTTATTTTTGCCATAAGTCCAATTCCAGCTCTTTTTATTACACACAATTACTCTTATCAAAATGGATTTATTAGCATTTTTCAAAACTTCGCACAGCTTTCTTCTATATCAATTCCAAAGGTTGATTGGATGCATGAATCTATCTTTTTCTCAGCAAATCAAATGATACATACTTCTAATCATTCAACACCATTATTCCCTTACATATGGGAAATATATTTTATATCGATTGTTCGTTTTACTTTTACCCTTGCGATCGGATTTTTCATAAGTTTGGGTATCGGCCATTTATTTTTCAAAGTACCTAACTCGTTTAAAAAGTTTACTACTGTATTGAATTGGATACCTTACTCTTTTTGCACTGTAGTATTACAATGTTCAGTCTTATTACTACTTCTATACGTCGCACAATTTATAAACCTTCCTTACTACTCATCTTTTATCATCGTATGTAGTACTTCCATGATTATCGTTATGCAAGCAATAAAAAAATGGATTCCTTTCTTGAAAAACACAAATGAATATGAAATAAAACATGATTCTTTTCTTGTGGATACATTGTTTTTGGCGCTTACTTCGAATCATAAATCAATTTTAGGTTCCATTATTCTTTCATTCGTTTTTATGGAATGCGTTTTTCATACAAGTGGACTGTTACAATTTATCGTTCAATTTGGCGGAAATTCACCCATAATTGTTACAATAGGCTTATTACTACTCTATATCCCATATAGCATACTTTCTTTTCTTCAAACACTATGGACCACAAACTACTCCAAGCAACAGTCATATACTTTAACAAGAAGTGTTCCAAAACCTTAATTTGAAATTACCCTCTATAATCTAAAAGTAAGGGGTTATTCCTTTTGTATAGCGGACAAAATAACAGCAAATTCAAAAACTATTACAGAAACATACCAATATTTACCCTTTTCCTTTGACTATTCTTTTCATTTGGATTTATTATAAAAGTATAACATAATTGCAGGAGGTGACATCTTTATTCCAAACCTTGGAATAGAGAACACACTTGGACATATTAAATATTTTTCTCATATTTGTACTTATTCTTATTTCTGGCTTTTTCGTCGCATCAGAATTCGCTGTTGTAAAAGTACGTAAAAGTCGAATTGACCAACTTGCAAATGAAGGTAATAAACAAGCTTTAGCTGCAAGAAGTGTCCTATCTAATTTAGATGTTTATTTATCAGCTTGTCAACTCGGCATTACGATCACTTCTTTAGGGCTTGGTTGGCTTGGTGAACCGACTGTGGAGCATATACTACGACCGCTCTTTGAAAAAATTAATATTACTGGAACAATGGCTAACACTTTATCTTTTGTTATTGCTTTTAGTGTTATTACATTTTTCCACGTTGTATTAGGTGAGTTAGTTCCAAAGTCTTTCGCAATTCAAAAAGCAGAAGCAATCACACTCAAATTTGCAAGACCACTTATTTTATTTGATAAAATTATGTATCCATTCATTTGGCTACTAAATAGTGCAGCTATATTTTTCACAAAACTACTCGGATTAGAACCTGCGAAAGAAAATGAACTTGCTCATTCTGAAGAGGAATTGCGACTCATTTTAGGTGAAAGTTTTAAAAGCGGTGAAATAAACCAAACCGAATATAAATATGTAAATAACATTTTTGAATTTGATGATCGAGTTGCGAAAGAAATTATGGTTCCTCGTACCGAAATGATTTGCTTATCTACTGAAAATACGTTAGAAGAAAATATGGATATCGTCGCTACTGAGAAATATACACGCTATCCAATCATTGAAAAAGATAAAGATGATATCATTGGGATGATCAATACGAAAGAAGTATTCCATGATCAAACGAAAGGTATTTATAAACCACTTGAATCTTATATACATCCTGTTCTAACTGTATTTGAAACAGTTCCAATTCGTAAAACGTTAGTCCACCTTCAAAAAAATCGCGTTCAGATGGCAATCGTTATGGATGAATATGGTGGCACTGCCGGACTTTTAACGATGGAAGATATTCTTGAAGAAATCATTGGAGAAATTCAAGATGAATTCGATGCGGATGAACCACCTATGATTGAAAAACGTACACCTAAGCTTACTGTTGTAGATGGAAAGGTACTTATTTCTGAAGTAAATGATATGTTTGGCCTACATATTGATGATAGTGATTTAGATACAATCGGAGGGTGGATTCTCTCTCAAGCAGTTGACTTAAATATTGAAGCTGGCTATTCCATTGAATATGCTGGTTTTCAATTTAAAGTATTAGAACTTGATGGACATCAAGTCAAAAAAGTTGCTGTACATAAACTAGATATTAAAAAGGAGCTATAAAGTGACTGTTTTATTAACAATTTGTATCATTGCCTGTTTCATTGTTTCATTTCTCGCCTTTATTTATCCCATTATCCCTGGCATACTAGCTGTCTGGGCTGGATATTTGATTTACCATTTCGGTATAAATGGAGGAGAATTAACAACTTCTTTTTGGATTATTCAAGTCATTTTCACTCTTTTCATTTTCGTTGCTGATTTTATTGCAAATGGATATTTCTTAAAAAAATACGGTAGTTCTAAATGGGGCGAACGTGTCGGAATGATTTCTATCATTGTTGGATCGTTTTTCTTCCCACCATTCGGACTTATTATCATACCGTTCTTATCAGTATTTATAACAGAACTAGTGCATAAAAAAGCGCCAAAAGATGCCTTTCTAGTTGGAGTCGCTACTGTAGTTGGTTTTTTAAGCAGTACAGTAGCGAAAGCAATTCTCCAAATCATTATGATTATCATCTTCGTATGTTATATCATCTTTTAACCATCCCGACTTCGGGATGGTTTTTTAATATGCAATACCTACTCGGCTATTTTCATATATGTTTTTCTTACATAGATCCCATGCAAAGTGTGCCGTATCACCCACTGTAATTTTTGATCCACCTTCTGGCAATATATCTTTTTCAGTTCGATATACCTCTGTCGCCTCACCATCTATTAAATGTGTCGGACAAACAACTGTCCAACATAAATTATTACTATTACTTAGTACCTTATATGCAGCCAAATGATCTTCTGCTGCTGTTGTCGTTTTCCTTTTGGATTCCGTTGATTGGAAACGATATAAATTTGGATTTGTTCTTGCTTGTAAAATACCGGCTGTTCCTACTGTAATAATTTTATGAACCCCTGCTTCTTCCATTTGCTTTATAATTTGTGGCATACTCTTCGCTAATGTTCTATTTTGATCCGTTCCAAGTGCACTAATTACTATATCACTTCCTTCTATCGCTTTCTTTATATCCTTTTCGTTCAATACATTACCTTCTATAACTCGTAACCTTTCATGTTGTATTTCTATTCTATTTAAATCACGCGCTAATGCAGTCACTTCAGCTGAATCCTTTAATGCTAAATTAATTATATTTGAACCTACTCGTCCTGTTGCTCCCAATATACATACTTTCATTTGTTTTCCCCCTCTTTCATTCTCTTTCTATTTTTCAATAATCTCAATCAATTTACAACAAAAAAGCTTCCTCATATAAAAGAGGAAGCTCTATTATTACATTATTTCTTTTCTTTAGAATCCGTAGACTTCTCAGTTCCGCTTGTTTCTTTATCCTTTTTGTCCTCTTGTTGTGTAGTTGTTTCGTCTTCTTTCTTCTTGTCCTCACCTTTACTACAACCTACCATTAATAAAGAACTTGCAAGTGCCATAGCAGTTAATGATTTAACCCATTTATTCATTTGCGTTTCCCCCTTGTGATAGAATATGTACAACCTCATATTACTCTCTATTTTTAAAGAAGAGATTGAAAAACAGTAAATATACGGTAAATTTTTGTAAATTTTCTGATAACAAAACCTAATTTAAATTTATATATTTCATTTCCAATTGATACACAATAAAACTAGTTTTTCCCTCTCAATGGACGTAAAAAAACTAAGGCGCATACCATTCCGCCTTAGTTTCTCATGCAAACTTTTCATTTTCATATAGATGTGTAATCTTATATTCCTTCTTCATAACATATTGCCACACACTATAAGCGTAACGGTTCATTTTCAAGAAACAATTTTCCAAAAATGAGCGAAACTCCGGATTAGCAACCTCCACTGCAACTTGAGCAAACTTTAAAGCTAATCGTTTCAAGTGCGCAATATAACAGGTTGCAATATGAATATCCCCTGTATATTTACTAACTGTTTCCTTTTCCATTTCATGCAAACCAAACTCCGTTGTTTCACAGGTTATATGCTGCACATTCTCTCCTTCTTGAAAATTTACTTGTTCATTATATGCTTGTAACATATATGGTAAATGGTGCTGTAATAGATTTTTTAATTCTTCGTCTCTGACCTTTCCAGCATACTCTCCAACCTTGTATATTAGCATATAACTATATCTCATTAATTCTTTCATACAGTCCATTAAAGCGCCTCCCTTCTCTTTTGTCCATATGCTATAAATATGATGCTAAAACATTCGCTATTCTTGCTAAAAACCAATCCCATCCACTAATTTTCTCAAAATCTTCTTCAGAAAATCGTTTTGATTTATGAAAGTCTACCTGTAATCGACTCCATACTTCATCAACAACTGTTTTATCATATATGATACAGTTAGACTCGCAATTTAAATAAAAACTTCTATTATCAAAATTCGCTGTCCCAATATCAACAATTTCTCCATCAATGATTGTTACTTTCCCATGAAAGAATCCATTTCGATATTGATAAATCTCCGCTCCAGCATGTAACATATCTTTCAAATATGGATAGGCAGCTTGTTTTAACAATATGGCATCACTTTTAAATGGCACGAGAATTTTTACATTAACACCACGATTTAATGCAGCTTTTAACTCTTTCACCATTTCTTTACTTGGTACAAAATATGGTGTAGCGATAATTAAAGACTTTTTAGCCTTTTTTAAAAGTGCCCCATACTTTTCCCATAAGCCTTTTCCATTTGAAAATAAATATTGATATTTCACATTCCCTAATGTAGGTATACTTTCATGTATAGGCATTTTTTCTCCTGTATCTTCTTTCCAATCTTCGGCGAACTTTCTTTCCATATCCGCTGCACCATCACCATGGATGCGCACGTGATAATCACGCCATGGCCCAAACTTCGGATCTTGTCCAAGGTACTCCTTTCCGATATTAAAGCCACCGACGTATGATATCTTTCCATCTATGGTAACAATGCGTCTATGATTCCGTTGATGCAAAGAATAGAACACATTTTTCAGTTTCAGTTTTTTACTAAATGTAAACTTCACACCGTTTTCCTTTAATCGGCTAATTACCTTTTTCTTCAACTTATATCCGCCTATCCGATCGACTGACAATTTCACTTCTACTCCGCTAGATGCTTTTTTCTCTAATAACTGTAAAAACTCTTGGCTTATTTCATCTTTTCCTACAATATAAAAATGGATATATATATACTTTTCTGCATCGTTTATATCGTCAAATAATTTTCTATATAACTCTTCACCGTTCGTATATAGTTGAAATTCACCTAATCGAACTTGTCCTAATTCATATTCACTAGCCATTTCCTTCCCCATTTCCACATCGATGTTCATCCAAATGAATACACCTATTAAACAAAGAATTATAGCGAAAAAGTGCTTCATGGATAAATTCCTTTCTCCACTTACTGTTATTTCTATATCTTCCCTTTTTTATTACATTATCATTCAAGAAAATATGTCATTGCATGATATATGTCCATATCAAACAATAGCTCATTTGCATATTGTATGTTGTATCTTAAAATAAAAGGAGGAAATAACAATGGGCTTCGCACATGGTAATGGATTTGCGCTACTAGTCGTATTATTTATCCTCTTAATCATCGTCGGTGCTGCTTGCTTCTGCTAAGTAGCTACTGTCATATGATATGTGGATGAAAAAACTATAAAAGCGGACACCTATTTTTAGGTGTCCGCTTTTCATTTTAAAACCATTTCCGCCTACTATAGTAAATTAAATGGCTAAATATTCATCTCAAAAGGTTAACAATGTGGCTACTTTCTTACTCTCTGCCTTACGTATATGACGCTGTTCTGCACGTAACACAGCAATACGATGTAATTCTTTCTCTTCTTCTGTTTCAGGGATAACACGCGGTACAGGAACTGGATTATTTTCCTTACTAAGTGCCACAAAAGTAACGAATGACGTTGCCGCTATACGCTTCTCACCTGAGATTAAATCTTCAGCCACTACCTTCACAAACACTTCCATTGAAGTTCTTCCCGTCCAAATTACGAAAGATTCATAACTAACACAATCTGAAGAACGAACAGGATGTAAGAAATCGACCCAGTCCATAGATGCTGTGACACATTCCTTTCTCGAATGTCTGGATGCTGAAATAGAAGCAACCATATCCATCTCCGCTAATATCTTCCCACCAAATAGCGTGTTATGATCATTTAAATCTGTTGGGAATACTCGGCTCGTTTTGAACACCCTTGACTCATTGGCTGTTTTCCCCTTTACTTCTGTCATTGTTATCACCCCTTTAATGATTTATCCCTAATATTTCAATAATCACTATACGAAATGAACTACACGTTTAATATTAACAACATTCAGAACTTTTAGTCCACAAAAAAGAACCGATCTTATCAATCGGCCCCTCTAAATACATATTGTTCTTTCGGCTGTTCAACTTTATTCCATTTCGTTACTTCTAATACAGGAATATTCGCATGAAACGGCTGATAAAATTCAGTAGAAATTTCTCCCTCTATTTGAATCCAATCATCATTTTTCCATTCTACACCTTCTGGTTTTTTCACTAACATACCATACACACCAGAATCTGCTACACAATGTATAATACCGAAACGGAATAAGAAGTATTGTTCTTTTTTAGAAGAATCATCTCTAAAAACAAACCCTTTAAAAGATAATTTTTTCCCAGTAAACTCGCCAGGATAATTATAAATTGTTTCCATACCCTTTAGGAAGTCTTCATCTTTCAAATTAATATTGTCTTTCGTAACAAACTCTTTCTTCCCTTTTTCCATTACACCGCGGTATCCTTCTTTCCCGTAATAAATGCTCGTATCAGGTCTTAGAAATTGTCTTGTCATAAATGGATCCTTACTTTCTGCTTGTGCAACAGGAAAATGAAATCCTTTCGCCTTAACAATATCTGAATCTAACGTTGCAATCGGGAAAAATAAGCCTGAGATAATTGGAAAACAAAACAATGAGTACGAAAATGCTTTTTTCCACCATGTATTCTCATCTTTTGAATGATCATGCCCGCAATGGCTATGGTCACAACTGCAATCATTTTTCTCTTTTTCCTTTTGGTGCTCTTTTTGGAAAACGACGATAATTTGTACAATCGTTAAGAAACCTAAAATAATTGCTGCTGTTGTTGATAAATAAGCATACTTCATATTGATATACTTCGTAATGTTACCCGAAATATGAAGCTGCGCAATTAATATTGTAAAACCTAATAATATATACGCTCGAAACATAACCTACCACCCCATCGCATAAATGAGTAGTGAGCTTGCATAAACAACAAGTGTAACTGTAACTGTAACGACAATTACAAATTTCGTTTTAAATGTCGCAAGCATCATAAACATATTTTTAATATCCACCATCGGTCCGTAAACAAGGAACGCGACAAGTGATGCTGTTGAAAATGTACTTTGGAATGATGAAGCAATAAACGCATCCGCTTCTGAACAAAGTGATAATATGTAAGCAAGTCCCATCATAACAGCTGGTGAAGAGAACGGCCCTTGTCCTATAGCAAGAAGTGTTGAAGTTTGTACGAACGTTTGAACTGCAGCTGCAATTAACGCACCTAATACTAAATATTTTCCCATCGAGAAAAATTCCTCAACAGCATGCGTACATACATCCCACATTTTTTTACGTAATGGACGCTTATGATTCACTTCTGGGAAGTGATCATCTCTTAATTGATGTTCTCTAAACATAAATGATAATATAATTCCAACGATAATTGCTACGATAATCGCTACAATAGAACGATACCATACCATGTGCATACTACTTCCAAAGGCAACGTATGTTGCAAATAAAACAACTGGATTAATAATTGGCCCAGTTAACATAAATGCAATCCCCGCATATGGCGGAACCCCTTTTCCGATTAATCGTCTTACAATCGGAACAATTCCACATTCACAACCTGGAAACAACATCCCTAAAAAAGTAGCTACTAAAACAGACAGAAATCGGTTTTTCGGCATCCATTTTGCTACCATATCTTCTGTCACGAACATTTGAATGAATCCTGAAATAAATACACCAATGAGCACGAAAGGAAGTGCTTCGATCAATATGGAGATAAAAATTGTATTCATTTGCAGGAATGCTTTCGGTAATTGAAACAATTCCATGATGTATTTCCTCCAACTTTTCATTAACAATATGTAATTTTAACCCCATTTCATTAATTGGACAAGGTTTATATGGAATACATACCCTTTATATACATTACATTGTACAAGTTATATTCTATTCAAAATTTGAGATTTCATAGCAAAAAAGCTGCTCTAGCGTAGTTATATAACTATGCTAGAGCAGCTTTTTTATCGTTAAAAGTAACGTTTCTTCCAAAAAACAAAAGCTAACGTGAAAGATAGTGTTACACATATGATGAGTACAATTACAAAACCGTGGGCTTCCCCTTCAAACGGAACCTTTACGTTCATTCCAAAGAAACTAGAAACCATCGTCGGTAAAGATAAAATGATCGTAATTGACGTTAACAGTTTCATAACACTATTTAAATTATTTGATATAACGGAGCTAAAAGTATTCATCATTCCACTTAAAATGTGACTATATATTTCCGCCATTTCAATAGCCTGTTTATTTTCAATTAATACATCTTCTAATAAATCTTGATCGTCTTCATACATTTTTAAAAATGTACTATTACGCATTAACTTTTGAATCACAATTTTATTAGCCTTTAATGACGTTGTAAAGTATACTAAACTTTTCTCAAGGCCTAATAATGTGAAAATCTCTTTATTTTTCATTGACTGATTTAATTGATGCTCTAAATCAATTGTTTTTCGATTTATTTGCTTTAAGTATCTTAAATAATAAGTAGAAATCGTATATAAGAGCTGAAGTGCAAAGCGCGTCTTCTTAAACGTATAAAATTCTTTAATACGTTGATTAATAAAACGTTCAAAAATTGGGTTTTCTTCTAAACAAATTGTTACAAAGCAATCTGGCATCACAATCATACCTATTGGAATCGTGTCATAAATCGAATTTCCTTCTTCGTCATGTCTAACTGTCGGAATATCCACGATAATTAAAGTATTATTGTCTTCCTTTTCAATACGAGAGCGTTCTTCATCATCCAAAGGGTCTTTAATGAAATCTAAGTCTACATTTAAAGTTTGTACTAGATATTGAATTTCTTCTTCTGTTGGATGAAGTACATTAATCCAGCACCCCTTTTGCATTTCCTCAATCTCTTGTAGTTTTCCGTTTCGGTCTGTTAAATATATATTTAACATACTATCACCCCGATTCTTTTTACATGTAGGAATCTACCTCTCTTAAATCACAGTTTTTAAACCGCCATTCTCAGCATATGAAACATACGTTTAAATTTCAATAGAAAAATTATTTTGAAAACGTTTTTATAAGAAAAATATTATAAACATAGAAAAAGACAGAGTGCTCTCTGCCTTAAAAGCTTATGTTGCCTTTATAACATATTTAGAAAGCATCCACAAGTTAAACCCAACTGAAATCGTATAGCCCGCGTATGTTGAAATAATAAAACTTACATAATCGAAATACGGAAGCAATACAATATTTAAAACTATTTTCACAATAATTCCAATCACTAGTCCTAGCACCGTCTTCTGCTGTTGATTGATTCCTTGTAGCATAGCAGCCGTTACTGTAAAAAGAGAAAATAGTATGCAAGCAGGAGCATAATACTGTAAAATGATTCTCCCCATCTCTGGATCATTTCCAGCACCGAATAAAAGAGTATATACAGGCTTGGCTAACACAATCATTCCAATTGCAGCCGGCACCGTAATCGCTACTACTAATACATTTGTTCTCGTAAAATGTTTGTACAATAGCTTCGTATTTCCTGCTGTGTAAGCTTTCGTCATCTCTGGTACGAGAGACATACTAAAAGCTGTCGCAACGGATACCGGGATGAGCACAACCATTTGAACAAGACCAATTATCGCATTAATTTTTTCCGCTTCTCCTTGCATATACCCTATTTGTATAAGTAGTTTATTAATTGTAAATGTATCAATAGTCTGATACAACGGAATTGCTAAGCCCACCACAACAAAAGGAATAGAATATGTAAAGAGCTCCTTATACAATGAGAAAAAGGATTTTGTTGTTTGTGGTATACTTGCCATCTCTTTTTTCTTTAAGTGCCTTCTCCTTCTTATATAATATGCACTTAAAACAGTTAATCCACCTACAGCTCCCATAAATGCACCGAACGTTGAAATACCAACCGCTAATGAAACAGACGCTTTTAAAACATATAAAACGACAAAGCTTCCTATTAAAATGGTTAAAACCCGAAAAAATTGCTCTACAACTACACTTAATGCAGAAGGCCCCATCGATTGGAATCCTTGAAAGAAGCCCCTTAATAAACTCATTACTGGCACAAGTATTAACGCAAAACTTACAATTCGAATATTAGTAGTAACCGCTCCTACACTATTCCCCGTTTGATCATTTCCATCGATGACAAGCTTAGCTAAATGCGGAGCTAGCATATATAACGTAAAACACGAAATGACTCCCATTATAAACATAAACACGATTCCACTTTTCAACACTCTCTTAACCGTATGATAATCATTCAGTTGATCATATTTTGATACCATTTTTGAAACTGCAAGTGGTAATCCCATTGTCGCAATGCTGAGCATAATTGTATAGGGGCGATATGCATACGTATATAAAACGTACCCACTCGTACCGACCATTGCTGTAAATGGTATAACATATATAAACCCTAACATTTTTGATATCATCGTTGCCATCGTTAAAAATATCGTTCCACGTATAAACGGTGACCCTTTCATCACATTCCTCCGCTACGCTTTATTATTATACATTATGGACAACTCTTTTTTTTTAGAACCGAACCGAAACAAATAAAAAAAGCCAATGAATTATCATTGACTTTAGCGTGTTGTTTTTTTCTTTTTCAAATATTTTAAACCGAAGTATAGAGCAATAAAAAGAACAGCTCCTATAATTATGTAATGTGTGTAATCAGATGCATACTCTTTAATTTGTCGCCAATTCCCACCAAGTTTTTCACCTAAGTATATAAATAGAATTGACCATGGAATGATCGCTACAACCGTATAAAGCGTAAATAGTTTTAATGGCATCTTAGCTAGTCCTGCTGGAATAGAGATTGCATGACGTACTACTGGGATAAAGCGCGCAGAAAATATTACGCCAGCTCCATAACGCTTAAACCAACCTTCCGCTATGTCTAAATGGTGTTTATTAATAAGCAGATATTTCCCATATTTCTCTACAACCGGACGCCCTCCGTAGTATCCAAGCCAGTATAAAAAGATTTGGGCTAAAGTACCACCAATCGTTCCGGCGATAACTGCACCCACAAAACTAATTTTACCATCCGCTACTAAAAAGCCAGCATACGAAAGTACAATTTCACTTGGGATTACTTCAATCATTAAAGCAAGAGCTACTCCAAAGTAACCTAAGCTTGCAAAAAATTGCAATAACTGATCTATTATGTTTGCTAACATGTTCTTTTTTATCTCCTTTTTTCTTCACATACCATCCCATTATTACATAAAGGCTGCAATCTGCCAATATCTTCATTTTAACAATATGTACAATTCAAGCAGGATTAATCTATTAATTTCTCTTTCTGCGGGTCTTTCATGTAGGCAAACATCTCTTTAATTTGGTCTTCTGTATTTCTAGCAATTGATAAATTAGGCAATTCATTTTCACCAAAAAACTCCACCTCTTCTGTTTCAATGCTAGTTTTCTTTTCTCCACCAATAATCTCGCATCCAATGAAAATCTTATATACATGCGTCGCCGATGGAGATGGTTGATGTTTTTCTTTATCAAATATAGCTAGTAACTTAAAATGATCTACCTCATAACCCGTCTCTTCGACAACCTCTTTTGCTGCAACTTCGGTTGGCGTATAACCGACATCAGCCCATCCACCTGGCAATGCCCATTTCCCATCGCTTTTTTCTTTCACAAATAATAACTTTTCATTTTGAAAAACAACTGCTCTTATATCAACTTTAGGTGTTTGATAGCCTGTCTCACTTGCAAATAATTTCTCTACAACTTCCCAATCAGTTTTTGTGTAATGTGACATCATCGAAATCGAAATGTCTCGTAATTGTTGGAAGCGTTCTATATCGTACACATCCTTAGAATACGTTAAACCTGCTTGGGTTATAGATTGTATTTGTTTTACCCAATCAATCCATTTAATCGTCATATATCCGCATCCCCATTCTCTTTCAAATATATTACTTCACTTTTATTGATACATCTTTATTATACAAAAAAAAGAGATTGATAACGTTTCAATCTCTTTCAAAATTAATCCAATTCATATAAGTGGTCTTGTATATACTTTCTTCTTTTATTTATATATTCATAAATCATATCAGCCTCTTGATCAAATGTTTCTAATTTTTCTTTCATATATGGATCTTGTAGTAAATATGGACGAATCAATTCACACAATCCTTCTACTTTCGGCCTCATAAACGAAACTGTAAATTGGTCTTCTAATATTTCTTCTAAAATACTTCGATACTGCTTTCTAAACACAGGTATGTCTAACAATCTTGCACTTAGCGTGTTATACCCTTGAATGCGGATATATTCATGATTAAGCGGTCTCCCTTGTACATCTCGCCCCCAAGTCGCATCATAATCCCACGGTATAACTTCAAATAAATTTGTTTCATCGTTATGATATAGTGCATAGTTATGGACAAAACCATCAAAGTTTTGCGTAAAAATAACTCCTGCTAACCATCGTAAATATTTATCTACATGTAGAAACTTCCCAATCTCTTTTTCATAGGCTTCCCTCGTCAAAGTATTCGCTTGAAATACAAATTCACTCAGTTGTTCTTCACTATTTTCATTCGAATATTTAAATTCATAACCCGCAAAGAGCTCCGTCTTAACATCTTTATCTCGTTCACTCATTAATGAAAAATTCGCATCATCATCTATCGCATAATAAATAGAACCACTCGGTAATCCTCTATTTTTCAAAAAGTTTTCATCAACTGATTCTAACTGTAAATACACACCTTGAATTTGACCATTAATTTTTATAAATACATGTTGTGATTTTGGCGAAAGTACACCAATGTTATGAAAAAAGTCTAGCGATAGTTTATTTCGTATGAGAGACGGATCCATAAACTCAGAATTCAAATGAAACTCTTTCGCACCTTGAAATTTTTTTGGTTTATAAAACATAACATGATAAGATTTTTTCTCAAACTCACGAATATGAGCTCCTCGGTATACGATATCAATGTCATATTTCTTTTTTCCATAAGTTAATTTTGCTGGCACTGGACTATCTGACCAAATGTCTTTTTTCAATTCCACTAAGTACATTGGATGAACAAAAAAATCATATGAAGGTAACATATTTTCTCATCCCTTCTCAGTTCTCTTCATTCAATGTATGCGCCTTGTCTTGTCCATACATCCGCTATCATCTATTTATAGAAAATTACACTCTTGTCCTGTTCAGAAAGACGTCATCTCTCATATCATGTTAAGGAAAAAGAATACCTTTTCAACTTAATACATGATAAGGAGGATTTCTATGAAACGTGATATTAGAAAAGCTGTTGAAGAAATCAAAAGTGCTGGGATGGAGGATTTCTTACACCAAGATCCAAGCACATTCGAATGTGATGACGATTGCTCTTCAAAAATTGAGTGTAGCGACGATTGTAAATGCCCAAGAACAAGATGTACTCGTGTGAAACATTGTACATTTGTTACAAAATGTACTCACGTTAAAAAGTGGACATTTGTTACGAAATGTACTCGTGTACGCGTTCAAAAATGGACGTTCGTTACGAAAGTAACACGTAGAAAAGAATGCGTTTTAGTTACAAAACGTACGCGTAGAAAACATTGTACTTTCGTTACAAAATGTGTACGTTTTGAAAAGAAATTTTACTGGACTAAACGATGTTACTGTAAAAAATGCGAATTCTTCCCTCACGGACACGGCGGCTCTTGCGATGATTCATGTGATCGTGGTAAAGACTGTCACGATGATGGGCACAAATGGAATGATTGCAAAGGCGGACATAAATTCCCATCTTGCAAAAATAAGAAATTTGATCACTTCTGGTATAAAAAACGTAACTGCTAGTTTTTATACCACCAAAAAAAGGCCGTTTTGCGGCCTTTTTTACATTTATTGAAAGTGACTTATATCTGCAAATTGTTTCACTTTACCAATACCCTCTTCAAATTCTATTATGCTCAAACTAGCACTATGCATAAATGGATCATCCCACACATTTTCTATTTCAATTCCCGCGAAATGCCCTACAAGTAATTTTGCTGCTGCCGCATGAGAAACAATCAATATGCTTTGTCCCTTATGCTTCTCTAAAAGAAGCTGCATCCCTTCAATTACTCTTTCATAAACGGCCTCAAAATTTTCGCCTGATGTTGACTGAAAAAGATGTGGCTCATTCCAAAACAGATGTACTTCTTCTGGAAATTGCTTTTCTATATCCGCGATTGTTTGTCCTTCCCATATACCCATGTTGATTTCATAGAAATGCTCATCCGCTATAATAGGTATATCACGTTCCCCCTTTATTAACTCTGCCGTATGAAGTGTTCTTTCGCTCGGACTACTATAGATCGCATGGATTGGTAAATCTTTCATTCGATTCCCTAATTGTTTCGCCTGAACTATACCATTTTCAGTTAAAGCAGAATTTTTCCGTCCCTGCATTCGCTTCGCTACATTCCACTCTGTTTCACCATGCCTTGTTACATATATAGTTGTTTTCATTTCTTACTCCCCCTCACCATGTTGGTCGTAATTCCCACGGTTCAACTCTCCCTACAATCCACTCCGCTCGTTTACTTTCAATCCCTTTTATAACTCCATCAGCTATCTCTTCATGAGTAAGCCATCTTCCATATGTATCTTCTAAAATAAAACCTAAAATAATTCTATGATAAATACATCGCGTACTCCCTATTTTTTGTGCAGGCATACGTGATGCTTTACTACCTAAAATATGAAATAAACTATATGTTTTAGACGACAAATCTAGTTCTTTACAAATATTTGATAGTGCATGCTTTGCACTTGTGTGTACCCATGCAACAACTAATGTGATCGGGCCATTTTTCTTAATTGTACTTTTAATAGCTAGCTTTACATCTTCATCATTATGATAATCTAACGAAAGGCATGTAATATTTTCTGGTGCAGAACTCATTCGCTTAACATTTTCTAATTTCACTTCATCTCGCCCGATAATAGAAACATAAAATCCTTTCTCACAAAGCCACATAGAAACTTTCTTTAGCATTCCTGTTCCACCAATTACAAGTGCATGCAAATGCTATCCCTCCCTAATAAAATGTCATATGAGGTTTCTCATCTCTATAATAATTTAAACGGTCTTGCAGTGTCCCTGAGTGAAACTCAAATTTATGACCGTCAGGATCAACAAAGTATATAGATTCGCAATCTCTTACATCACGTTCTCTTCCTTGTAAAATATGAACATCATTTTCTTCTAATCGCTGTATTAGACATTTAAAGTCTTCTTGTTCAACAGAAAATGCAATGTGCGTATAAGATTGATGAATCTCATTTCTCGGAATATGCGTCTCTTCATTAAGCGCTATCCATACTCCACATATGTTAAAATAAGCTAATTTTCTTCCTTTAACTAGTAATTCTCCTTCTAATACTTTTTCATAAAACATAATAGAGTTTTCTAAATTAGATACCGAAAAACAAATGTGATTGATTCCCCTTAACAACTATAATTCCTCCTTATACAAATAAAAGATGAGCGAAAATTCACTCATCTTTTATTATACTATTTTTTTGTAATATATGCCCATTTATAACTGAAGTCCCCGCCAAACGTATGGTTAGCAATGCCTTTTACAAATGGCTTCTCTAAATAAGCTGTACTTTGTTGGTACGTAGGAGAAATTGCTGCGTCTTGACCAATTAAGATTTTTTCAGCTTCCGCAAGTGCATTCCAGCGTGCTTTATCATCTTTTAATAGCTCTCCTTTTGATTTCGCTACTAAATCATCATACTTCGGATTAGAATAATCCATTTCATTAAATGAGCTTCCAGTAACAAACATATCAATATAAGTCATTGGATCCGGATAATCAGGGCTCCATGCAGATAATGAGAATTCATATTGGAATTTCTTTTCTAAATCTAGCTTCTGCTTGTATGGTTGCTGTTTCAAATTCACTTTAATACCAGGCAAGTTTTTCTCTAGTTCTTCCTTAATAAAGTCGCCTACTTTTTTACGGCTACCGTTATCATCGTTTAGTAATTCAACCGTAATTGTATCTTGACCAAGCTCTTTCTTCGCTTCTTCCCATAATTTTTTTGCTTTCTCTGCGTTATCTTTACTATCACGGAAGTTTTTATTTACAGAGCGGAAATCTTTTCCATCCGGACCTGTCGTGAATTTTTCAGGTACTAAGAAATATGCTGGCAATGAACCGTCATTTAAAATGACATCAGCAATTCCTTTTTTATCGTATGCTAAATCAATCGCTTCACGTACTTTTTGGTTTTTAAATGTTGCATTTTTTTGGTTAAAACGTAAGAAATATATGCGTGGATCTAACTTCGTTTTAAATTCATCTGGTTTATTCTTTTTATATTTATCAACAAATTCAGAAGTTAAAATAACTCGATCTGCTTGATCACTATCATATAAATTTACTCCCGTGCTTGTTTCCTTCACAATACTTACATTAATTTCGTCTAACTTTACAGTATCTTTATCCCAATAATTAGGATTTTTCTTTAACTGATAATTTTGTTCATGTTTCCATTGACTCATTGTAAATGGTCCATTATATACTAATTTATCTGCTTCTAATCCGTATTTATCTCCTTGCTCTTTCACATATTTTTCATTTAATGGGAAAAATGTAGGGAACGACGTAAGCTCAAGAAAATAAGGTGCTGGTTGCTCTAATTCTACTACCAACGTTTTATCATCCTTCGCTTTAACACCCAATTGATCTGCTGGTAATTCACCTTTATTTACTTTCTGTGCATTTTTCACATCAAATAAAATGAATGCATATTCTGCCGCTATTGCTTTATCTAATGTACGTTGCCATGCATATACAAAATCTTGTGCTCGAACTGGATCACCATTTGACCATTTCGCATCACGTAATTCAAATGTATATGTCTTTTTATCTTCACTAATCTTCACATCTTTTGCCATACCTGGTGTTGGTTTATTATCTTTATCTAGACGATATAAACCTTCCATTGCATTTACAAATACACGGAAAGATACAGAATCCGTTGATTTAGATGTATCCATTGAAGGAATTTCAGCTGTTTCTAGCAAATTTAAAACTTGTTTATCGGCCATTCCCTTATTCGATTCTTTCTTCGTTGTCGAAGCCTTCTCACCATTCCCACATCCTGCAACCAATACACTCGTCGTTAACGCAAGTGCAGCAATTGTTGTTGTCTTTCTCTTCATTCTTCCTTCCCCCAATCTATATGTATAAGTTAAATCCTATATAATATATTTTATTATACAAAAGATTCTGATTATTTTAAATATTTATTTTAACAAACATAGAAAAAAGCGATCGGAAATTTCTTTCCAGCCGCTTCCTTGAATAGCATTTACTTGTAATCCATCCTCTATATCAAATGGATTTTGAACTTTAAATATTTCTTCCATCAGCTTCAAAAACTCTTCTTCAGTTTTAGATTCACCATTAACCATAAGTGAGTATGGTTCCACTTCACCTAATTTATAATCGACAACAAATTGAATCTTCACCTTTTGTCTTGGCGTTCCGGTGTTATATCCTTGGAATTCTACTAATTCTAACCCTTCCGTTCCACGATAATATATCCAACCTGAATTTTGAAAATAATTTTCGAAAGATTCACCTATTGAAAAGAAAGGATATTCATAAAGCGAGCTTGTACGAACCTTTTGAATAACGTCTCGATCAGTCGGAAAAAAGAAATGACTAAAAAATATGCTAGCAACTGCTAAAATAGTAACAATTGTCGCTCCCATTTTGCTCGTTCCGCCGCTATCATTGATTAGATAGTTTTCAACTGATTTATCTTTTATTTCTCTTGCTTTTATTCGGTATATACGTCTTTCCGCAAATTGATAGTATAATCCATTTGCAAAAATCCCCATTCCAAACAGAATAAAAATGAGTAATAAAAACGTAAGAGGTACCATATTAATGATTGGCAACGCTACATTAAATCCCATATAATACGAAAATGCATCACACGCTACTAATAACAACATAAATAAAGCAGCTGGTACATAATACTTACGATATCCTAGCCAGCCTATATTGAAAATAGCAGCCCAACCATTCCAACTCCACCTAGCAATCCGCTTATTCTCAAGTTCCCATTTCCTTTTGTAATACGGATATTGTCTCCCTACATATACTTCTAGTTCTTTATCTATTAACGAGCTACCTTCCTCTTGTTCATTATCCAAGTTTCGCTGACAACTTGCACAATTTAACTGTTCCTCCTCGCAAGATTGCCCACAATTTATACATTTCAAAACAATCCCTCTTCCCATACATACGTCATTTCAAAATACCTTCGTGTTTTAATAACCACTCTTTCCTCCATAAACCACCAGCATATCCAACAAGCTTCCCACTCTTTCCTATTACACGGTGACATGGAACAATTATTGAAATTGGATTCCGACTATTTGCCCCTCCTATTGCCCGTACAGCTTTTGTATTTCCAACTTTCTCTGCAATATCTAAATATGAAGCACTTACGCCGTATGGAATAGTATAAAGTGCATCCCATACATTTTTTTGAAATGCTGTTCCCTCCGCAGACAGCGGGACCGTAAACTCTTTTCTTTTCCCTTTAAAATATTCATCTAACTCATTTATACATTGTTCTATCATTTCATTTTTATTTTCTTCTTGTCGTTCATCAACAAATATAACAGACGTAATTCCTTCTTGATTCGCTGTAATTTCAAGCAAACCTACTTCGCTTTCATAATAAGCCTGGTACATATGCCATCCTCCAATTCAGTTCATATTAGTCATTGTAACACGAATATACAAAATTTTTCGTATAAGCGTTTTATTAGAGAAACAAAAAAGAGAATGATACAATGTAAGAAAATTCAATCTAGGAGGCTATTGGATGAATTCCGAACTTTTTTCACCTTATACAATTAAGGACGTTACATTAAAAAACCGGATTGTTATGTCACCTATGTGCATGTATTCATCGGAAAACGGGGATGGCCAAGTAACGAATTTCCATCTCATTCATTATGGAACAAGAGCTGCCGGTCAAGTTGGTTTAGTTATGATTGAAGCAACAGCCGTGTTACCTGAAGGTCGAATTTCAAATAAAGACTTAGGCATTTGGGATGACAACCTAATTGAAGGCTTACATAAAACGACTACTTTTATACATGATAACGGTGCAAAAGCTGCCATTCAACTCGCTCACGCCGGAAGAAAAGCTGAATTAGATACGAATGCTTTCGCTCCTTCTGCAATTCCTTTTAATGATACGATGAAAATACCAGTAGAAATGAATATACAGCAAATCAAAGAGACTATATTAGCTTTTCAGAGGGCCGCGTTACGTTCAAAACAAGCCGGATTTGATGTTATCGAACTACATGGCGCTCACGGTTACCTTATCAATGAATTCCTATCACCACTTACTAATAAACGAACGGATGAATACGGCGGCTCACCTGAAAACCGCTATCGCTTCTTACGCGAAATCATCGACTCTGTAAATAAAGTTTGGGACGGACCAATATTCGTTCGTATTTCAGCAAATGATTATCATCCTGACGGGTTAACAGTTCAAGATTATGTTCAGTATACAAAATGGATGAAAGAACAAGGAGTAGATTTAATTGATTGTAGCTCTGGGGCTGTTGTCCCTGCACGCATCGATGTTTATCCTGGGTATCAAGTACAATATGCTAAACATATTAAAGAGCATGCTAACATTGCAACTGGTGCAGTTGGATTGATTACGACTGGATCTCAAGCAGAGCAAATTTTAAATGATAACGAAGCAGATTTAATTTTCATCGGACGTGAGTTACTTCGCAACCCGTACTTCCCGAGAATAGCAGCCAATGAACTTGGCTTTGAATTGCAAGAACCTCACCAATATAAGCGAGCACCAGGAAAAATTCATACGAATAAATAAAACCGAGAAGTCATTCTTCTCGGTTTTATTTATTCTATCGTTGGAATTTCATTTGAATTATAAGTATGGATACCCGATTCTTCGCGCAGCGCGGTTATATACATCCCTTTCGCCACATCTTTAGCTGAAATTGGTTTATACTTTTTGAAAGCCCCTTTAAAGATAAAAGGAATAATACGAGATAACTTTTCAGCCATTCGTTCGCCGAAACGAAATTCTTGTCGATTTCCTACTAATAATGATGGTCTAAAAATGTGAATACCACCGATCACTAACTTTTGCAATTCTTCTTCCATTCTTCCTTTCACTTGTGAATAAAAGAAAAATGATTTAGGATTCGCTCCCATAGAAGACACAACAAGGAAATTTTGTACCCCTTGTTTTTCAGCTAAACAAGCAGCTCGTAACGTATATTCATAATCTACTTTTTTAAAATTTGCTTTTGTTTTTGCTTTTTTTATTGTTGTTCCTAAGCAACTAAAAACATCATCCACAGCAAAGAACTCTTTATATTCCTCTAATACCGAAAAATCAACTTGTTTCTGCTGTAACTTTTCATGTTGCCATTGCATTGGATCTCTTACAAAAATAGTAACCGAATCATAGTAATCTGATTCAAGTAATAGACGCGTTATCTCTTGTCCAACTAAACCACTTGCACCAAGTATTAACGCTGTTCGCTTATTCATATATGCATATACCTCTTATTTTACTTTTCTCTCCTTCAGTAAAATACAACCTTTAGGAGTTTCCTGATCTTATTTTACCACAAGTAAAACACTATGCGTACGCATAGTGTTTTACTTACTCTTTTTTCTCATCTCTCTCTTGTAATTTCGTTATTGTTGTAGCGTCCCCTAAATTACTTATTAATCTTCTTAAAAAAATTAATACAAAAGATAATGGCAATACTACCGCTAATATTAATAAAATAGCTTCCATTAAGTAACCCAAACGCTCACCCCCCTCTTTAACCTCCTTTTCAATATATGAAAACAGCGTTGTCACATATGCATGCATTTGCAAAAATAATACACTTATATTTGACAACTTTATAACAAAAACAAATCGGAATGATTATTATTTATTGCAACTTTATTAAAGATGTATTATACTAAGTTCGCAAACTAAAACGTAATTATTCCGTTTTGTATTAAAATGATATTTTTCTTCTATAATTGGGGAAAATATATCAGTAAAAAAGAAAAGAGGAGAACTTCATGCCTAAAAGATTGACTATATTTTCATTCTTACTTATTTTCACCTTAATTTTCGCTGGCTGCTCAAATAAAAAAGAAAGTAATGCCAAGAAAGATGGAAAGCTAACAGTTTATACAACGATTTTCCCACTTGCTGATTTCGCAAAGAAAATCGGTGGCGACTATGTAAATGTTGAAGCAATTTACCCACCTGGTGCAGATTCACATACATTTGAACCAAGTCAAAAACAAACAGTACAAGTTGCAAAAGCTAATTTATTCGTTTATAACGGCGCTGAATTAGAACCATTTGCTGAAAAAATGGAAAAAACATTACAAAAAGAAAATGTTAAAATTGTAAATGCATCTAAAGGTATTGAGCTTCGTGCTTCTACTGAAGAAGAGCATCATGATCATGGAGATGGCCATAAAGAAGATGAACATCATCACGATAAAGACCCGCATGTTTGGTTAGATCCTACTCTAGCAATGAAACAGGCGGAAAAAATTAAAAATGCACTTGTAGAATTACAACCTGAACATAAACAAGAATTCGAAAAAAACTTCGCCGCACTTCAAACTAAATTTACTGATTTAGACGATCAATTTAAGGCAGCTGTAGCGAACGCAAAAACGAAAGAAATTTTAGTTTCTCATGCTGCCTATGGTTACTGGGAACAACGATACGGCCTAAAACAAATTCCTATCGCTGGAATTTCAGCTTCTGATGAACCATCTCAAAAGCAGCTTGCTGACATTACAAAAACAGTAAAAGAACATAGTCTAAAATATATTTTATTCGAAACGTTCTCTACTCCAAAAGTAGCATCCGTAATTCAAAAAGAAACTGGTACAAAAGTTTTACGCTTAAATCACTTAGCTACTATTTCTGAAGATGATGCGAAAAATAATAAAGATTACTTCACTTTAATGGAAGAAAACGTAAACACATTGAAAGAAGCAACAAACTAATCCATTATATTTTCTAGGCAGCTGAATCTGGTATTCAGCTGCCTTTTTATGTATTTATCCTTGACTTGACCAAAATAACAAGTAAAATTATCCATATTAGCTTTAAAGCTATATTAATTTAGAAGGTGAGTTGGAATTATGAATCTTCACATTTGTGAAGTAACAGCAAAAAATTGGCGTTCAGTAGTTGCTTTAAACGTCACAAAAGATCAGCAACAATTTATTGAAAGTAACGCGTTTTCTTTAGCAGAATCATTATATGAAGGAAACGGAACGTCAGTAGGTTTATATGATGGAGAAACACTTGTAGGATACGCAATGTATGGATGGTATTCAGAAAAACATAAAAGCGTATGGCTCGATCGCTTTATGATTGACCAACAATATCAAGGAAAAGGATACGCAAAACGTTTCCTTCGCTTACTCATTCAATTCTTACAAGAAAAATTCGAATGTAAAATAATTTACTTAAGTTTACATCCAGACAACAAACTTGCAATGGGACTATATGAATCATTTGGTTTCCGCTTAAATGGTGATATTGATGATGAAGGTCCAGTTGTAGGTGTTGTAATGGAGTTACTAATAGACGAAAACATAAGCCTGTGAAAACAGGCTTTTTATTATACATTTATCCCGCTATTTGCGGACAGTAAGACCCCCATCTCAAAATTCAGCGGAAGCAAAGAAGTTAGGCCGGGGTCCCTGTTGCCCGTAAAAGCCCGATTGGTGAGGGCTGATAATCAGTTGGGGATGAACAAAACCCCCACTGATTAAAGTTTCACTTTATCAATTTTTAGTTTCTTTTCCTTATTTAATTCTGTTTTGCAATCTAATAGAATGTTCATAAAAAATAAGCCTGCAATTTACGCAGACTTATTTCACACACTCCTGAAAATGTTCTTGGAACCACTCTTTATTAATATCTCTTCCGATAAAAACTACTTCACTTACTCGCTCTTCGCCCTCTTGCCACTCTCTATCGTACGAAGCGGCAAATAAAGTATGTACACCTTGGAAAACGATACGTTTATCTACTCCATCTATCGATAAAATTCCTTTGTAACGATATAAATATTCCCCTAGCTCTTGAACGACAGCTGACATCCACTCATTAAGCTTTTGTAAATCTAGCGGACGTTCTTCACGTAATACAAATGATTTCACACCTTCTAAGTGGTTATGTTCTTTATGAGGGTAAATTTGCAACGTATCTTTCGTTTTAAACGTTTGAATTTGTAATAAAGATGGTATATCTACCTCACAGTTAGTCGCCTCGATTAACTTTGCAGTCGGATTAATTCCTTGAATTTCATGCAAGAGATTTTCTTTCTCACTCTCTTCAATTAAGTCTAATTTATTTACTAAAACGACATCAGCAAACGCAATTTGCTCTTTTGCTTCTAATCCTTTTTCAAAATGTTTATGTATATGATAACTATCTACCACCGTTACAACACCATTAATTTGGTATGCAGATTGAATGACTGGATCTAAAAAGAATGTTTGAATAATCGGCCCTGGATTTGCAAGGCCAGTCGTTTCAATTACTAAACCATCAAAATCCATTTTCCCTTCTGCTTTTACGTCCAGTAACTGTTTTAAAGCAACAAGTAAATCTTCACGTACAGTACAACATAGACAACCGTTTGTCATTTCCATAATTTCTTCTTCCACATTCATAATCAACTGATTATCAATGCCAATTTGTCCTATTTCATTTACAATCACCGCTAATTTCTTACCGTGATTTTCTGATAAAATACGATTTAATAAAGTCGTTTTCCCTGATCCAAGAAAACCAGTTAATATTGTTACTGGAATCATTCCTTACATCTCCTTATAGCTATATGTTTCTACATTATAGCATATAGAGAAAATCATTTTTTTAGCAAAACATATTTATTGTATGTACGCCCCCCAAACTATATAATAATACGTAGTAAGAAAGCCTTTTCAAAATAATAATCATTCATCAAGGGGGTACTTATAATGGAACGAGTTCAAATGAATGAAACGCTAGAATTCTCTCGTATTATTCAAGGATTTTGGCGTTTAGCAGAATGGAATATGACGAAACAAGAATTACTTTCTTTCATTGAAGATTGTATGGATATGGGAATTACTACTTTTGATCACGCTGACATTTACGGCGGATATACGTGTGAAGGGTTATTTGGCGAAGCTTTACAATTAAAGCCTTCCTTACGAGAAAACATGCAAATTATTACAAAGTGTGGAATCGCTCCCCCATCACCAAAATTTCCAGAGCGATATGTTGCTCACTACAATACTAGTGCAGAGCACATTATTCAAAGTGCAGAAGCATCACTAAAAAATTTACATACAGATTATATTGACGTATTACTTATTCATCGTCCCGACCCTTTTATGGATCCAAATGAAGTGGCAAAGGCATTTTCACAATTAAAACAAGAAGGAAAAGTTCGTCACTTCGGTGTATCTAACTTCTTACCTTCACAATTTAATATGTTAAGTTCTTACTTAGATTTCCCGCTTATTACGAACCAAATTGAAGTTTCTGCATTGCAGCTTGAGCACTTTGAAAAAGGGACAATTGATTTATGCCAAGAAAAACGAATCAATCCAATGATTTGGTCACCTCTTGCTGGTGGGGAAATCTTTACTGGTCAATCAGAACGCGCCGTACGTGTACGTGAAACTGTGCAAAAAGTTGCTACTGAGCTAGGTGTTACTAGTATCGATACGGTTATGTATGCTTGGTTACTTGCGCATCCAGCTAACATGATGCCAATCGTTGGATCTGGTAAATTAGATCGTGTAAAAACGGCCGCTCTTGCTACAAACGTTAAATTAGATCGTCAACAATGGTTTACAATTTTCGAAAGCTCTAATGGACATCCTGTACCATAATACACAAAAAGAAGAGCTGTTTCTTTACAGCTCTTCTTTTTCATATGTATTTCTAGTCATGGCAAATACACACATATCCCTTAATCCGTTTCCATCTACCGCAACACTCGCACTTTCTAACGTACCTTCTAACTTAAAGCCTAATTTCTCAGGTATCGCTCTACTCTTCTTATTGAAAGAATCACAACGAATTTCTACACGGTTTGCTTTCAATTCAGAAAAAGCGTAATCCGTTATACCTTTCGCAGCCTCTACCATATAGCCTTTTCCGCTAAACCTTGTATCAATCCAATATCCGATTTCAAATTGAGGTATATCCCAATTAATACGATGTAATCCGGCTGAAGCAATAAATTCACCTGTTTCTTTCGAAAATACTAGTAATCTTAAATCTTCACGTTGCAAAAATTGAATATGTGATTTTCTAATACTTTCTTCTATTTCTTGCTCTGTTTGCTCTTTTTGTGCAAACACCATCCAAGGTTTTAGTTCTTGTATTGAAGCCTGAATTGCATCATATACAACTTTACCATCTCCTGGTTTCGGCATTCGAATAAAAAGCCTGTCAGTATAAAATTCAGAAGGAAAATCGAATAATAACGGATTCACTGTAAACACTCCCCATAATTCTTTTATATATAATAATATCCATCTCAAGTTATATAGTAAAGAATTTTCTGAATTGAAAACCTTTTACTCATTCACTTCCGCCGCTACACGAATTCCAGATTCAATCGCACCTTGAATCCATCCGTGATATAGCGTTGTATGATCTCCAGCGAAGAATATTCTCCCCTCTGGTTTGACAATCGCTGGTTGTAGCTCAGATTCTTGACCTGCTTGAAAAAGCGCAAATCCTCCAAGCGCATACGGATCCAATGTCCAGCTTTTTGATATTCCAGATATGAACTCATCATACACTTGACCACCTAATATTGTTGCTAAGTTGTGTAAGGCGTAATAAATACGATCGCCTTTTGATAAACCATCCCATAACAATGCATCGTAAGACCATGTATAGCTACCTAACATCATAGCAGGTCCTTTTTCTCCAATTCCATGACTTGGATAATAGGCATAACGAATTGGCAAATCTGTTATAATTCTGCCACCTAATTGCCCTTGTTCTTCCCAAAATCTGCTTTTAAATTGAATTCCTATTTTCGTCGCAGGCATGTAATGCAATTCACGAATTGCTTTCCATTTTTCATGAGATATAGAATCAA
The DNA here is from genome assembly GCF_038008465.1 of Bacillus sp. CH_48. Classification (NCBI taxonomy): domain Bacteria; kingdom Bacillati; phylum Bacillota; class Bacilli; order Caryophanales; family Bacillaceae; genus Bacillus; species Bacillus sp. CH_48. Next base: position 4,977,817 of record NZ_JBBOZF010000001.1, read on the forward strand.
ACGGATCTACTTCTACAAAACGCATTGTCGAAAACGGGATAGTAACAATAACTAAATCTCCTGTAATACTACTATATTCAAAAGTTTCCTCGTTCCGATAGAAAGCTGTCACACCATTATCGTGTTGATGTAACTTCATTAATTTTTGATTATATATAATATTTTCTTCTAATTGCGGTAAAAATGACTTTGGTAATCTATCATTCCCGCCCATAATTTCACAAAATCCGCTCTCCTCTTGCATAATGTATAGAAATCGTAAAGTCTCTACAAACGACCGCTCTAAAAAACCTTCTAAATCTAATAGAACACCGATCATCTCAATTGTTACTGGCGAAAAGTAAGTATTATACTGATAAGGATGATACTTTAAAAATTGTCCTGTGGAATATCTCCCAAAATCCTTCACTACAACATCCCAATTTTTCTCTGGATTTCTTTTAATAAAATTTATTATCGGCTGTACTGCTAATAACAATAGTTCTTCAGACGTTTTTCCCACTTCGTTCATTTCCACAGGATACCTTAAAATACTCGGATCCTTTTCATATTGTTTCAACGTCATTTTCCGTCCATTTACATAAATAATATCCGTCTCATTCCTATTAATAAAAGGACTCACCTGTAGCCCAAATTTTCTTATATATGCCATCGTTAACCTATGTGTATACGGAATTCTCATTGCTCCCACATCTAAATATAATCCGGTATCTTCCATTCTAACTGTCTCTATACGGCCACCTACCCGGTTGTTTGCTTCAAAAATTTTCACATCATGTCCTGCAGCCTTTAATAAAGATGCTGAAACTAATCCAGCCATACCAGCTCCCACTACAATAATTTGTTTTGGACTTATCGTCTTCTTCAATCCTTTATCTATAACTTTTAACGCTTCATCCATTTCAGTGTTATACATTATATCTTTCTGCACAATTCCACCCCTTATTTCATCAAATGGACGTTAGTGGTTTAGTGCATTTTATTCATAGATCTCCATAAACATAACACCATTGCAATTTGAATATTCACTAAAAATACATAAGAGACAGATTTCATATTTCTTTATGCTTCGTATAATATAGCAACTGCAAAGAAGGAGTGGTTAAAAATGAAACATACTTATGACTACCATGCTACAAAAAAACATTTAGAATTAAAGAAACAAAACTTATGTAAAAAACTTAGCAATATGACACTATCTGCAAAAGAACGTGAACAGCTAAAACGTGAAATTGACAACTATGAATATATTTTAAATCTAGTCGAAATGAATCATTATGAACGCGGATTTTCTCATTAAAAGCGGAAATAAGATTATCCGCTTTTCATTTTGAGCATTTCGCTACGCATTTTTCATAAGTAAATATATAATAGGATGTACATTAAGATTGAGAGGTATATTCTATGATCAAGTTAAGTGTATTAGACCAATCACCTATTTCAGATGGTAGCACAGCAGCCCAAGCTTTTTCACATACAGTTACGCTTGCACAAGAAGTTGAAAAACTCGGATTCACACGTTTTTGGGTATCCGAACATCATAATTCCGTAGGCTTAGCTGGTTCAAGTCCAGAAATACTTATTTCTCATATTGCCGCAAAAACGGACCATATTAGAGTCGGTTCAGGTGGTGTTATGTTACCGCATTATAGCCCATATAAAGTCGCTGAGAATTTCCGTGTTTTAGAAGCACTGTATCCAAATCGTATCGATCTCGGTGTTGGTAGAGCCCCTGGTGGTATGCCAATAGCAACTCGCGCACTTCAAGAAGGGAAAATGGTCTCACTTGATCAATATCCAGAACAAATTGCAGACGTTGCAATGTACATACATGATCAAGTACCAGAAAACCATCACTATGCAAACTTAAAAGCCACTCCAGTTATCCCAACATCTCCTGAAATGTGGATGCTCGGTTCTAGTGGAGAGAGCGCTAAAATTGCTGCAAACAACGGAGCTTCTTTCGCATTTGCACAATTTATTAATGGCTTTGGAGGCCCTGAAGTTATGAGGGCTTACCAAGAACAATATCAGCCCTCATTTTTAGGAGATAAACCAAAGTCAATCGTTGCTATTTTTGTTATTTGCGGAGAAACAAATGAAGAAGCAGAAAAAATTGCTTCTAGTTTAGATTTATCAATCTTATTATTAGAGCAAGGAAAACGAACTACTGGTACACCTTCTATTGAAACTGCTCAAAATTATTCATACAGCGCTTATGATTTATTCCGTATAAAAGAAAATCGTCAACGTATGATTGTTGGTGATCCGTCTTCTGTAAAAGAAAAAATAATAAACTTAAGCAAAGCATACAATACTGACGAATTTATGATTGTCACGATTACTCATCAATTCGAACATAAATTAAAGTCTTATCGCTTACTAGCAAATGCTTTTAATTTATAATTCTAAAAAGAGATGCATCACATATGATGCATCTCTTTTTCTTACTACTTATTGTTTTCATTTCCTATATATTCAATAGCTTCTTTTAATAGCTCATCAAAGTTAATAGGATAATTATGATCTAAGTCAGGCACAACTTTATACTTATGTTCTATATTCTTATCTCTTAATAGTTGCACAAATTGCTGCACGGATTCGAAACAATCTTCATCTTGATCCCCGCATACTATATATCCTTTTATATGTTTATCCTGCAGCACACTCAACAACTCATCCCATTCTTCAATCTTGGGAAGCCAGGGTGCCATAAAAACAAAACCATCTACATCTATATCTTTTTGTAAAATCGTATATAAAGCTACTCTTGCTCCTGCAGAAAAACCACCAATTATTACATTTTCTACTGTATGATTTTCTATAAACTTATTGTAATGCTCTTTTAATTCCCCTTTCCCTCTCTCTAGATCATCCCAAACAAATCCATCTGAAAACTGAATTTGTGAAGACTGTGGTAAAGCTAACGTGTAATCTTGTGTCAAAACTGATTTCCAATATGGCTCTACTATTAGAATATTTTCTTGGTCACCATGTAATGTAAGTAGTAGATTTCCCTCTTTCTTGCTGTATATATATTTCACGTCTGGTCTTTCCGTTTTATGTGCTAATCCTTCTCTTTCTTTACATAATTGAACCATTGTATGAAATTCTTCAAATTTATGTAGTGATTTTAAATCATCGTCCGAAATTAAATACTCATTTCCATACCAGAATCCCTTTTCTATAATGGCCTCTCTCATTAAATGTAATGCTTCTTTTTCAAGTCCCGATGCACTTGCGAGCGCATACTTAAAATTATATATTTGCGCCTCATTCCCTATTACACCTGTAGCATTTTCCATTATATAATTGTACGCTTCAAAACTTCCTTTATTTGCATAACAACGTAACGTTTCATTTAATAATTGAATGTAAGTCATACTATTTTTCATGTACCAATTCCCCCGAAACCTTTTATAATATTTTTTTGCGAATCTTTATACCACTTTGTATAACCTACGCTAACAATATCTTATTCTCAGAATGATGCTTAATAGTTACTCTTCCCTGTCCAATGCATTTAGTATAAATGAAAATAGACTGAAAAATCAATATTTTAACAAACAAAAAAAGACAACAATATATGTATTGTTGTTTTCATTACATCTACCCGCTCTTTTGTTTTTTTCTATCTGGTTTACTTGAAACTAAATAATGTTTTTCTGAAATATATAAGTCTCTTTTTAAGCTACGATTTAAGTAAGGTCCTAGTTTCATTCCGCATATGAGGCGATCTTCGCTACCTTCAACAATTGGGAACATTTCTTTTTCTGTTACGTATTGATCTACTGCTTTTTGTACGACATCAATTTCTTTCACTAGGTTTAAATTTTCTGCTGTATGTTCAAATACCTCAAGCGTTTCCTTCGTTATGAGAAAATCATTTGTTGGAAATGCAGGTAAATACGGTTTTAACAAATCATAATTCACTGTATAATCGTCATTTACTAATACTGTATAAACAATATTAGCATTCGTTTCTAAAAACTGAGCCATCGCTTGTTCTAATTCATCTTTCGTAATTTCCCGCTCTTCTTTTCCAGTTCTGAAAAAGCGAAACATCGCATCGCCTCCTTTTTACTATATTATAGCATAAAAGAAAACTGAAAAATCATAAAAAAACCCATTGAAATAATTTTTCAATGGGCTTCTATATATTTATCGTTATTTTAAGAATGCACTTAGCATCCATACATGTTGTTCTAATGTTGTATGAATTGCTAACAACATGTCAGCTGATGTTTCATCGCCAGCTTCGCCCGCAACTTCCATACCTTCTTTTAATTCTTGAATAAGTGCAGAATAATCATTCACTAATGTTTGCACCATTTCTTCTGCAGATTCTTTGCTTGTCCCTTCGCTGACACTAGATGTTGCGAGATATTCTTTCATTGTCGCTAATGGTTTACCTTCTAAAGCTAAAATACGTTCTGCTAACTCATCAATATACGTTCCAGCTTCATTATAAAACTCTTCAAATTTCTCATGTAATGTAAAGAAGTGTGGCCCTGTCACATACCAGTGATAATTATGTAGTTTCACATATAACACATTCCAGTTTGCTACCTGCTTGTTTAATACTTCAACAACATTTGTTTTCGTACTCATACAACCCACTCCTCTTATCATTTTGTAATGTTTATCTTTTAATAACCTAATTACATTTTACCATACATTCCCTTTCCTTTCGAACAATCGGCTTATATGTAACAAAGTTTTAACACCTTTAATACTTCCCTAATATCATTTAATTCATGTATTTTTTCAAACACTTCATACGTCTAATTGTCCAAGCTCATACATATGCATAATAGTACATCAAGCTCATCATAGTAGAAAGAGGGATAACATGGACAATCAACAATGGCAAGTAGCAAAGAAAGTAGCTGCTACTTATATCGGAACTGTCGTTGGAGCTGGATTTGCTACTGGACGAGAAATTGTTGAATTTTTCACAGTGAATGGATTATATGGGACAATTGGCATATGTGTAAGTGGATTTTTTTTTATTTGGCTCGGCACAAAGATGATGTTACTTTCATCGCAAATTGGGGCATTTTCAGCGCAAGAATTTAACAAATATTTATTTGGGGATGTATTTGGGAATGTTGTAAACACATTATTATTACTCGTTTTATTCGGCGTAACGAGCGTTATGTTATCAGGGGCTGGTGCAGTATTTGAAGAGCAACTTCGCTTACCAAGACAACTCGGTATTCTCATTACAGTTATCGCTTGTCTCATTATAAGTAGCCGCGGATTACAAGGTGTTTTTGAAGTAAATACACTTGTCGTACCTATTATGATGATTTTTATTATCGGACTTGCTATTACAACCTTTTTTCACGGTACACCTTCCATTAATAACACTATTCCTGCAGAGAGTTGGAATATGAAATGGATTACTAGCCCTATTACATATGTCGCCTTAAATCTTTCTCTCGCCCAAAGTGTTCTCGTCCCATTAGCCAGTGAAGTTAAGGATCGAAAAGCCATTTTTTGGGGTGGGATTTTAGGTGGTGCTGGACTTTCTTTAATTTTATTATGCAGCCATTTAGCAATCTTATCAGTCGATCAATTTTATCAATATAACATCCCAATGGCTGAAGTCATAAGAAGATTTAATGCAACTTTTCACTTCTTCTTCGTTCTCATTATTTTCGGTGAAGTTTTCACAACTTTAGTTGGTAATGTGTTCGGAATGACAAAACAGATGCAATCTATTACTGGGTGGAAAAATAACAATATTATTTTCTTTATTTTACTAATTAGTTATTGCTTTAGTTACATCGGTTACAGTGACTTACTTCACATTCTATATCCTATCATCGGATGGGTAAGTATTGTTATACTTCCAATCATTGCATTTAAACAACTTCAAAAAACATAAAAAAGCATCCATGTTATTGGATGCTTTTTTATGTTCATTCACAATCATCACATACTTCCCAGTACGGCCCCATTTCTAATGCTAAATATGGCTTTAATTGCAACCGAATCATTCGACTAGGCATGCGCTCTAAAACAAATTGAATACCCTCTTCATCTTCGTCTAATTCAACTTTTGAAATCACAATTCTTTGCATAGTCGTAATGGGAATTCCATCTTTATATAAAGTGATTTTCACCTCATCGTATTCATTAAAATACAATTCGACACTCATTTGATTTTTCAGAATTTCATCAACAATTTTATATGTATCATTTTGTTCTTGGATTATATATTTCCATCCGCCTCTATCTTCTTTCGGAGCTGTTTGAAATAATGTCTCCAAATCCTCGTATAGCATAAGATAACCCCTCTCTTACTAAAAACGATGAGTATTTTATATACCCTTTATCTCTATCACTATCCATAGCTATTGTACCATATATCACCGTTCTTACCTTATTCATTTGCTTCATACATACTTATAAAACAACTAATTCTATCTCCATTATTATGTATATTACCTCATTACTCCATACTCTCTTACAAGTTCAAATAACATCAGACTTTAATCAATGCAAATATTCTCTACTGTCCGCTTTTATTAGCTTACAGCATTCACACTTTTACATATAGTAAGACTAACACAAATAAAAAAGGAGAGTGACTTATACCACTCCCCTTAAAAGAACTTCCCTATAGCTGCTAAAACTAATACGATTATTAAAATTGCGAATAATAATGAGACAATGAAACTAAAAATAGGTAACGCTTTCTTTTCATTCTTCTTAAATAGTAACTTTAAACTAAGAAAAATATTTACTGGTACAAGTATAAAATAAAAATATTTAACAATTTGCACCGAGCTATTCGAAAGTGTTTTTAATATAAACACTTCAATTAGAAAAACAATAAAAAATGAAATACTTAGCCAAAATGAAACGTAACTAAGCCAAGAATGTCTTTTTGTCCCCCAGTACACTCCCATAATACTCTCCTTTTATTTGTATTCTATAGGTTAACAATTATACACAAAGCTAACAAATACCTCTATTTTTCGACAAATATTATGCAAAATACCATTTTAAACGTCATAAGAGGACTCTACATCCCACATTTAAATTTACATAATAAAACAGACTCTCCCAATACATACTTCTATTTTAGGGACAGCCTGTTCTCTGTTAAACTTTAAATCTGTCAATTAGTCCTTGTAACTCTTCAGCCATTTGAGATAACGTGCCCGCTGCGGATCCAATTTCCTCCATCGAAGCTAGCTGTTCTTCAGCTGAAGCCGCAACATTTTGTGTGCTTGTTGCATTATTTTGTGCTGTCATTGCAATTTGTCCTACCGAAATAGATACTTCATTTGCCCCTTTTGACATTCCATTAGCCGTTTCAACCATCGTCTTAATTTGATTAGCTATTTCATTTGTAGATTGTAAAATTTCAGCAAAGTTTTGCTTCGTTTCATTTGCGATAACAAGTCCAGATTGAACTTCCTCATTTACATGATTCATAGATTTGACTGTCTTACCCATATCATCTTGTATTTCACATATTAATTTACTAATTTCACTAGAAGATACGCTAGACTGCTCTGCCAATTTACGTACTTCATCTGCAACAATCGCAAAACCTCTTCCATGCTCACCGGCTCTTGCAGCTTCAATCGCCGCATTTAGAGCTAGAAGGTTTGTTTGATCTGCAATATTTTGAATTACTTCTAAAATATCACCAATTTGTTTTGATTTATTATTTAGTAATTGTATAACTGTATCTGATTGTGACACAGATTCTGCAATAGACTGCATCTGGTTTACTGTTCTTCCTACTAGTTTCCCACCATCTTCTGCTTTTTCACGAGTATGTGCGGAAGCCGTATTAATAGATGATGAACTATTTGCTACATGCTGAATTCCTTCCGTTACATCAAATAGCAACATAGCACCATTTTCTACGCTTGTTGTTTGCGTCGTTGCCCCACTTGATATTTCATCCATTGCGATTGTGATTTGCTCAGTCGCTTCACTTGCTTGCCTTACACTTGCAGTTAGCTCTTCTGATGCCGCTGCAACATGCCCAGCTGAATCGTTAATTCTTCCGATTAACGTCCGTAACGAATTCGTCATCTCATTAAAGCCTTTAGCAAGTTGGCCGATTTCATCATTAGAATGAATTTCAATTGTTTGCGTTAAATCCCCTTCACTTATTTCTTTAGAGGTAACAACTAATCTCTTTAAAGGCTTCGTAATTGAAAGTGTTACAAAATAAATAAGTGCTCCACCTATTACTAATGAGATAAGCATAACAATTAACATATTATAAAATACAGGTTGAGCAGCTTCAATTACTTCACTTGAGTACATAGTCCCACCAATTTTCCAACCTGTTTTTACATTTGTAGCAAATACCATATTCTTTTCACTACCACCATAAGAATATGAAAAAGCACCGTGATTATCTTCATAAATTTTCTTTGCCCAAGAATCAGCCGCTTTTTCTCCTGATTTTTCTTGTGGATGAGCAATTATTTTTTGCTTTCCATCTAAAATGAAGGCATATCCTTTTTTACCAATATTAATTAACTTTGATGTTTTTAATAAATTATCTAAACTTAAATCTAGCGCAACAACCCCATTTTTATCTTCTGTTTGTTTTGCGATTGTTACGACAATATGTCCATTTCCTTTTGCCTTATACGGCTCAGTAACAACAATACCACCTTGTTTTGCCACTGCATCTTTATACCAAGGTCGTGCTGTTGGATCATAATCTGCTGCCATTTGTATATTTGGTTCTTGCACAAATTTTTTATCATTTCCGGCAACATATACTTGTTCAACATCTTTATTTAAATTTATATATTGAGATAATATTTTTCTTAATTCATCCTGATTATCTCCTTGATACATATTCCCCTGAATCACCCGTGCAAAATTATTCACATCATTAAATTTTGCATCAATCATTTGATTGATTAAATTATCCAGTATTTTTATATTGTCGTTGGCACTACTCTTAATTTGTGATTCAAAATTCTTTTTGGCTGTTTGATAAGACATGCCTCCGATAATAGACACAGCCGCAATTAAAATTACAAAGAATGAAATTAATAGCTTTTTTGCTACTTTCATATCACGAAACAAATTTAATAGTTTACCCATTATGAACCTCCTAATTTTCAAATTTAAAAGTTAAATTGAGTTAATTATTAATATTTCCCAATCCCTAATTATTATTTTCATAACCTATTATGATGAATACTTTGTAAAGTTTAAACAATTAATTTCTCTTTGTCTATATATATAAATAATATTATTATAAAATTTACAAATAGAAAAAACCAAAGGGCACCCTTTGGTTTTTACATTTTTTTATGTTGTTTAGAAAGCTTTTTCCACTTATCACGCTCTGCTCTGGCAAGGATTGCATCTTGTTTTCTCATAAAATACGCCAGTTCTCTTTGTAATTTTTTATAGCTTTTCAAACGATCTATCGTAATAAGTCCGTTATCAATTGCACTATGCACCGCGCATCCTGGTTCATTCTCATGCTTACAATCACGAAAACGGCATGTTGTCGCGAGTTTTTCAATATCAGAGAATGTTGTTTGAATCGCTTCGCTTCCTTCCCAAAGTTGCAATTCCCTCATGCCGGGAGTATCAATAACTAAACTACCACTCGATAATCGGAACAATTCACGATGAGTTGTCGTATGTCTTCCTTTACTATCTTCCTCACGAATATCTCCCGTTTTTGCTACTTCAATTCCTATAAGTGCATTTAACAAAGTGGATTTCCCAACACCGGATGATCCGACTAAAGCAATTGTTTTCCCTGAAGAAACAAATTGCTGCAACGATTCAATACCAGTATGCTCTAAACTATCAACGACGAAGATTGGAACACCAATTGCCACAGCTTCCGTTTCAACAATTTTCTGTTCCATGTCCTCACATAAACTACTCTTTGTTAAAACAATTACAGGCATTGCACCGCTTTCATACGCTAAAAGTAAATAACGTTCCATTCTTCTTACATTAAAATCATGGTTAAGTGCATTCACTAAAAATAGATAATCTACATTCGCTGCTATTACTTGTTCTTCCGTTCGAGTACCAGCCTCTTGTCTAGAAAAAGAGCTTCTTCTCGGAAAAATACTATGAATGATAGCTTTCTTTTCATTCTCTATTTTCTTTATATACACCCAATCACCAACAGCTGGATAATCTCCCTTCGTTACTGCTTCATGCCGAAACTTCCCAGACAGTTCTGCCATATATTCACCATCGTTACAAATAATGCGATATATATGCTTATGCTCAAGTAAAATACGACCTACTTCAAATTTCTCTACAGCTTGTTCCTCAAAAAAAGAATCCCAGCCATACGATTCTAAAATATTTTGATTCAAATTGATATCCTCCCTAGTTTTAGCTAAGTGGAAGGATAGTGCGCTCACTTATATCGTTTCGCCCTTTCCATCCACCTTTGTATTTGGTTTATTATTCATATAAGTTATTTTCGCCATAACACATCACCCCGTTCTTATTTTAATTACTCTCATTATATGGAATTCTCCTATAAAAAGCCACATCATTTAACGTAATTTTCAAATAACTTGTTTTTGAGCATTCTAATTTGTCCTCGGTGACTAATTTCATCTTCTAGCACATGAAACCAAAGATAGTGCTGGTTATATACTACACCGTTAGGCCACTTTCTTTCTGACATGAGCCACTTATCACCTTGTTCACTTAAATACTTCAGAGATTCTTCTCGAACACTTTGTAGAAGTTGTACATAATACTGTATTTCATGACCACGGATCGCTCTATCCGCTTCCCCTAAATACAGTGCATCTTCCCATATTTCTAATTCTTCTTTTGTAAAGTCACGATCTTGAAATGAAATAAGCTGATGAACTTTTTCAATAGCTGCTATATGTTTTAATAAGGCACCAATTGAATTCCCGCTACTCTGCATAATTAAATCTAATTGCTCAACTGATAAATTTCTTACTTCGCCTAATGTTACAGCTCTCGTATGCTCAAGCATGCTTACTAATTCCCCTATTTTTTTTGTATAACCATCTACACTTCTTATTCGATAATCTATATTCATATCACGCACCCCTTTCTGCATTCATATTATTGTAAAAATGATTCATATAATAGACTGAAATATATCTGAATTTTCCGTTATAATTAAATTGAATACAAAATATACCCAAACAAACTTTCTCAATATGCTTATATGAAATATTAAAAGGAATCAATATAAAATAATCGAATCTTATTCACTAAAAGGAGTGGATTCGATGGAAATGTATCAATGGCTAACCGCTGTTCTCGTTGGTGGCATTACTGGCTTCGTTTCCCATCTAATCAATAACCAAGGTAAGTTATTGCTTCCACGCCGTTTGAAAACATTTTTTCATTTTGGATTTTTAACTGATATTTTTACGGGTAGCCTAGCCGCACTTCTCGGACTCGTTTTATTCGATGTCACCGCAATAAAAGAAATTATAAAAGTATCCATTGTAACTGCTATTTCCGGTCAAACTTTCTTACTACATCAAGCTCTTGGTGGCGAACAGGCTAAAAATACGCAAATTGGGAAAGCTGATGAGAAGATTCAAGAAATTGACAAATTATTGCGACGTTAGTGTATACTTTCTTTTAAAATTATTGTTATAATGAGAAATAAATATTTTCTATTGCGTCGTTTGTCAGGAGAAAGGGTGTTTCGTATGACAAAAAAGAAAATAGAAGATTTCTTAACAAACTCCGAAAAAGAGGAACTGCTAGAAAACTATAAATGTTTACGAGAAGCCCGCACAAAAAGCGAAGCTAACTATTTTGGTGAAGCAGTGAACCATCTATTAAATAAAGCAAAACAACGAATTATTAAAGATGCAGGTATACATGATGAAAATGCAGCAACTGTTCAATCAAAAAGAAAAGCACTGTTTTAGTTACATTAGCTAAAACAGTGCTTTTTGTTACAATATTTTTCACATTACTTTCACATCTATTTCACAAATATAAGTACTTCTATATGTTAAACTAGGTATATCCTTTTCCGAGGAGCTATATGCCGATATATAAATCCCTATCACCATAGGGATTTTTTATTTCCCCATAATTTTATTACAATTCTTTTTCAATAATATAGCTGAACAACGAATTATTAAAGATGCAGGTATACATAATGAAAATGCAGCAACTATGCAATCAAAAAGAAAAGTACCTTTTAGACTTAACCAAAAAAGTGCTTTTTGATTTACTAAAACTTTATGATGCAATTCCTTTTTCATTATCTTTATTAATGTTTTCACTTTTTCTAAACAGAAATAAAGCTAAAACATATAATAACGCAGTAAAGCTACCTACTAATATAAAATTATGAGATGTTGCAAATAACATTCCTGCTATTGCCGCACCAATCATTTGGCCAATGTACATCGAGGCATTTGCAAGAGCAGCACCTGTTCCTCTTGCTATAGTAGACATGTTTTGTAAGTGTCCCATCATTAATACAAACAAAATTCCTGTCACAAAAAATAAAACAAAGAAAAATAATTCAACAAATATAATACTCTTTAAATAAGGGAGTATTACATATAACACTGCTGTAAATACAATTCCACCATAGAAAGAAAAATTGTAACCAATTTTATTTACGAGTCTAGGGCCCAAAATATTACCAGCTAAATTTCCTAATCCTAGTACAAGCATAGCCGTACCTACTTCATGAACCTGTAACCCAAATTGAACGAAAAGCCATACACCAAAGAATGAAAATGCAGCAAAATTTCCGGTTTGAAAAATAAAGTAGGCAAAATAGGAAAGTGAAACCTTTGAATCTGTAAGTAATTGTTTATAACGCTTTAAGATAGATTTTTTATTTCCACTTATATAAACAGAGGGTACTATCCCTCTGTTTCACTAATCTTCTAAAATAGATTGGATTTCTTTCATGACTCTTTTATTCAATGCAACGTCTACCGCTTTCACACTTTCTCTTATTTGCTCTGCCCGCTTTCCACCAGGTATAACTGTATCAATTCCTTCTTTATTTAATAACCATGCTAACGCTAAATGAGACACTTCAATATCATTTTCTTTAGCTAGCCCTTTTAACTTTTCCACTTTCTTAAAATTACTCTTATATGTATTTTCTTCAAATAGATTTACATTTTGGCGCCAATCGACTTCGTTCAATTTAAAATCTTCTGTATATTTTCCGCCTAATATTCCAAAAGCAAGAGGCCCATATGGAATAAATGAAATACCCGCTTCTATACAATACGGCAACAGTTCTTCCTCAGCCGTACGTTCTAACATATTGTACGGAGATTGTACAACATCTATATGACCATGTTGGTTCGCTTCTTTTAATTGTTCTATGTTTACGTTCGATATTCCAATTGAACGAATTTTCCCTTCTTCTTTTAAACGAGTAAGCTCTCCGATTGAATCTATGTAACTTGTTTCAGAATTTGTAAAATGCAAATAATATAAATCAATATAATCAGTCTGTAACCTTCTTAAGCTATTCTCCACAGCATTTCTTAAATAACTTGGTTCATTGTTAATATAAGTTTCTCCATTTAATAACGGTTGAATTCCACCTTTTGTAGCAAGTATAAGCTTATGGCGTTTTCCCTTTAATACTTCTCCTACCATTTCCTCAGATCTACCGACACCATATGAATCTGCTGTATCAAAAAATGTAATCCCTTGCTGAATAGCTTCTTCTACTAATTGCTTTCCTTCTTCTTCATTCACATCAGCATATAAATTATGTCCCCCTACTGCATTTGTACCTAAACCCAACTTTGAAATATTTAATCCTGCCTTTTGCAATTTTGTATACTTCATTTTTTCTCCCCCTATATTTCTATTATTCGAATATATTCGAACAATAGAAATATACCACTTTATATGTTATAGTGCAAATATCTCAACTTATACAAGCAGGTGAAATATGCGTACACTCTATCATCCAAATCGAGAAGAAATTCAATTTTCTTCTGTCTTATATGCACTTAGCGATCAAATTCGTTTACAAATTGTAAATATGTTACTAGAGAAAAACGAACAATCTTGTGGCGCTTTAAACATTCCTATTGCGAAATCAACTTTATCTCACCATTTCAAAGTTTTACGTGAGTCAGGTGTTATGTACACGCGCCTTGAAGGAACACAACGTTTCATTTCAATTCGTGAAGAAGATTTAAATGCTAGATTCCCAGGTTTGTTACAAGTTGTATTACATGCGACAGAGCCATATTAAAAAACATCTCATATGAATATGAGATGTTTTTTAATATGGCTATTCTTTTAATAAATCTATTAATCCATTTCCTTCAGATGTACGTTCGTACCCTAAAGGTACAGTTCTTTTAATGAGTTGTGCATATATTTCCGGCTCCGATAACTTTCGACCATATTCTTTCTCACACTGTTTAATGAGCAAGGCGAGCGCTCCAGCAACATGCGGCGTCGCCATGGAAGTTCCACTTAACACAGCATATTTCCCATCTGGATACGTAGATAATATTTCATCACCTGGCGCTACTAGATCAATTTCTTGATTTGAATTACTAAAACATGTAATCTTCCGCTCTAAATTAACAGCACCAACTTCAATTACCTCAGAATAAGCACCTGGGAAATCTAATTCCTCTGTTTCATCATCGCAATCTCCATTATTTCCAGCAGCACATACAACGAGAACATCCTGATTTACCGCATTTTGAATTGCTTCATGTAATTCTGGAACATCTTGCGGACCACCAAGTGACATTGAAATAATTCTCACTTTCTCTTGATTCGGCCCTCTCCAATTTACAGCATAATGAATTGCCTCAATAATTTGCTCATAACTTCCAGAACCATCTCCCGCTAAAACTTTTAATACTAACATTTTAGCAAGTGGTGCAACTCCTAATACACCGACACCATTTTCAGTCGCGGCAATCGTGCCCGCTACATGAGTACCATGTCCGTTATTATCAAGATACACATTTGGATCAGCTTCATAATCTTTTGTGAAATTTCTTCCGCCGATAATACGATCCTTTAAATCTATATGATTGGTATCACACCCTGTATCTAATACGGCAACGACTACATCTTGCCCCTTCACACTCTTTTCCCATACTTGTGGAGCGTGAATCAGTTGTACACCTGGTGGAATTTCATTTACTTGCTCTACCACCTTATTTACGGTAAACGGAATCAATTGTATACCTTTTTGCTTATTCACTGTACTACTCATCGTAATCCCTCCTGAAAATGTATTATTTTCATTTCAGACCACTTTTGAATACTTGTAAATGTAACATTCGTTTTATTCTTTTTGTTTTCCTTCTTTTCAAATATTTCTCAACATCATTAACTAACTCTATACTACTTTTTTATTTCCCCTATGATTTGTAGGAAGTAACAGCCCGTGTCGTTCAACTAATAACCAAAATAAGAGGACCAATTAATGGTCCTCTTACAGTCTTTTAAAAAAATGATATGTAATTTGAAAAATAATATAAATTAAGACTAAACCTCACTCTTGTTTAAAAACTTTTCTATTTCTTTTACTAAATATTCCGCTCCCTCTATCCCAACAGTAATATTTCCATTTGCTAATGATATGTTCTGTTCTGAAACATCACCTGTGATTTGGCAAGCATTATAAGGTTGATATTTTTGCAAAATGATTTTATCTGCTTCTACAAAAATTTCAAGCGGTGATTTGATTTGTATTCCCAATAC
Organism: Bacillus sp. CH_48; assembly: GCF_038008465.1. Classification (NCBI taxonomy): domain Bacteria; kingdom Bacillati; phylum Bacillota; class Bacilli; order Caryophanales; family Bacillaceae; genus Bacillus; species Bacillus sp. CH_48. The sequence goes on from NZ_JBBOZF010000001.1 coordinate 4,993,531, forward strand.
ATCGCGTAATTCTTTAGGGATAACAATTCGTCCTAATTCGTCTACTTTTCGAATAACTCCTGTTGCTTTCATAGTTCTCCCCCCTTACTCTCTATTAATTTTTCCACCTCGCTTTTTCCATTTTATCACTTTTTGACAATACTTGCCTCTTTTTAGAAAATTTTGTACTCGAGTTAAAAAAACACATTTAATGCATACGTAATCTCTCTTTCAATTGTTTTACATAACGGGATCTTATAAGTAAGAAGTATACAACTTGAATACCTATGAAAATACTTAATACAACTGTATTTTCTTTAAACAATGAGTACTCAAACATTTGCCCTAACGCCGTTAAGGCTACTGCCCCATGTAATGTTGCAACACCAATTGGAACGAAGAATAAAAGCGCCAATCGAATTGTAACTACCTTCGATAATTCCCCACTCGTCAATCCAACTTTTCGAATCATTTCGAACAAGCGAACATCATCCTCCAAATCGGAGAATAAACGGAAGTAAAGGAAACTTCCTGCGCAAACGAAAAATACTATACCAATAAAGAAACCTACAAATAAAATCGGTCCTGCAATTTGTAAACTTTGGTTTTGTTCGTACTCTTCCGCACTAAACGTTGAATGTTCTTGATGCGGTTTAATTTGATGCGTAAGCTCTTTACCAATTTCAATCTCATCTTTCATTCTTTCAGTTTTATACATATAATCTTTTGTCTCTATAAATCCATCTTGTAATGAATCATATTGATTATTAGAGATTACATAAACATTTCCTCTTAATATTTTCCCCAATGAAGATGAAGTAACTTTTTTCACCTTTAAATGTTCATTCATATTGGGTAAAGTAATTTCTTTTCTTTCTTTCATCGCCGGCCCTGGTATATTAGCTGACAAAAATACAACCTCTTTATTTGCTACAGTATTAAATGGTTCTCCTGTTAACTTTGCATATTCCTTATAGTCTGATTCTTTTATAAAAGTGGCGCTTCTTAACGACTGTTCCTCCGTTTTCTTTGTCGAAATATTAGTTTTTGAAGCTGCTATATTATGTTTCTTTAATCCTTTGTCAATCATTTGTATATGTTGTGATTCGTTACTATTCCCTTGCTTAGAATGGTAATGAAACGCAATTGGTCTCTCCATTATCCCTTTCGTCATGGATGCGAAGCCAACTAATGTCCCTATTGCTGAAAATGCTACAGTAGAAATAATGGTTACAATAAAGAACATTCTTGCGTTATCTCTCATGCGATACGCTAAATCTGATAACGTAATAATATTAGTCTGTGTCCAATAGAAACGTTTACTTTTTTTACATAATCGAATAATAAAGACACTCAGCTGCTTGTACAACAAATACGTCCCAATAGTAACTACCGTTGTAACAGGAATCATCATAATAAATACCATTGCGCCATGCGATAGAAGAGCTCCTACATAGCCAGCACTAAGCAACACTACTGCTAATATTGAAGAAATGATTGATGCTTTCGGTTCCGGTTTTGCCTCTGCTGATCCTCTAAACAACTTCATAATTTTATTTTTACGAATCATTCCTGCACTAAACAATGATATGATCATAAATAATATGAAAAACATAATACTCGTTACAACAATTGCTTTCATCGGTATGTAATAGGATAAGGAGATATCTAGTTTTAATATCATCGGGGCGGCAAATATTAATACCCCTGAAAATAACATACCTGAAAGAATACCAAAAATAATTGCCCCTATTCCAATCATAATATTTTCAAAAAAGATAAGACGCTTTAATTGATATTTCGTCATACCTAGCATCATTAAAATTCCTAGCTCACGCTTTCTCGTTTTTAAAAACATTCCCATCGAATATAAAATAAAGAAGAATGTAAATAAGTAAATAATAGACTGTGCAAAAGACATACTTACGAATACGTACTGCCCCAATTCTCCTGCACTTAATGCCGGATGAAACGCAAAAAATGAATACACAAAAAAGGCCATAATTGCAAATGCACTACTTAAAAAATAGGCTGAGTATGTCCGTCTATTTCGCGTTACATTCCGATATGCGAGTTCTCTAATGTTCATATTACTTCTCCGCCCTTCTTTCTACTAACTATGTTTTTATATTAGTAAAGTACGGAAATACCTTCCATCGATTCAAATGACAAAAACCTTACAGTTTTGAAAGGTTTAAAAAAATTGATTATGCGTAGTACTTTATTTATAATGACTACATTCATATTCATACACACATCCTATTGTATATTCGTTAGTTTTGCGAAATAATAAAGGATAGAAGTATGTACCAATATAATACATAATTTTTTTACCGCTTTAATATGAATAGGAGGAAAATATAATGACATTACAAGAACAGATTATGAAAGCATTACATGTTCAGCCTGTAATTGATCCAAAAGTTGAAATTCGTAAACGAGTTGATTTCTTAAAAGATTATGTAAAAAAAACAGGTGCAAAAGGATTTGTACTTGGGATTAGCGGCGGCCAAGACTCTACATTAGCAGGACGCTTAGCACAACTTGCAGTTGAAGAAATTCGTAACGAAGGTGGTAACGCAACGTTTATCGCTGTACGTCTTCCTTATAAAGTACAAAAGGATGAAGATGACGCACAATTAGCGTTACAATTTATTCAAGCTGATCAATCAACTGCATTTGATATCGCTTCAACCGTTGATGCTTTTTCAAATCAATACGAGAACTTATTAGGTGAATCATTAACTGATTTCAATAAAGGTAACGTGAAAGCTCGTATCCGTATGGTTACACAATATGCAATTGGTGGACAAAAAGGGCTACTTGTTATCGGAACAGATCACGCTGCAGAAGCTGTAACAGGGTTCTTTACAAAATTCGGAGATGGTGGTGCAGATTTATTACCATTAACGGGATTAACGAAGCGCCAGGGACGTGCATTATTACAAGAGTTAGGTGCAGACGAGCGACTGTACTTAAAAATGCCAACAGCTGATTTATTAGATGAAAAACCGGGTCAAGCTGATGAAACAGAGTTAGGTATTACTTATGATCAATTAGATGATTATTTAGAAGGTAAAGCAGTTCCAGCTGACGTTGCAGAGAAAATTGAAAAACGTTACACAGTAAGTGAGCATAAAAGACAAGTACCAGCGTCAATGTTTGATGATTGGTGGAAATAGAACATAAAAAAAGAAGCTAATCTTTTAGCTTCTTTTTTTATGTTAGCGATATACCCCTACTCTTTTCTCCAATAAATCTTGCAAGCAATCTTCATGTTGTTTACAAAATAACGGTGGCATGTCGTCTAACGGGAAAAACTTCAAATCTAACGTTTCATCACCATCTACTTTTTTGTCGCCTCCAACTATTGAGCATGAAAAACACATCACAATTGACTGTGCCTTATCTCCATTTGGATATGATTGAAAATATTTTGTATACACTCCAATAAGCTCATTTATTTCTACATCATACCCGGTTTCTTCTTTTATTTCTCGAATCGCAGTTTCCGCAGCCGATTCTCCTATCTCCATTGCGCCACCTGGAAATCCCCAAGCGTTAAAGTCTCCTCTTTTTTGCAATAATACTTCTCCCTCTTTATTAAATACACAACCACCGGCAAAATTTAAGAAAACATAATCATGCCCTACTTTTTCACGTAATTCTTTTATATAGTTGGCCATTCTCTTTCCCCTTTTCATACTTCTATCACTATTTCTTATCTTTTTCAAGCAACTCAATAATTCGATCTAGCTTCTGGTTCATATTAATTACATAGTGTTTCTTTGCAGCGCTGCTTTGTAATACTCTTCTAATAAACAAAGTAAATGATATGAAAAACAAAATGATAAGTCTGATTACTAAACAAGTATATATCAATGTAAATATATTACTTTCGAACAAGTTCATTCAGCATTCACATCTTCTCCTTTTTATTTTATCACATAATTAACAATTTTTTAAATTAAACAACAAATATAAAAAGAGCATCTTTTACAGATGCTCTTTCTCATTACTTAATACGTAAATGTAATTGTCGCTAATGAATAACCGGCCATTGCACTATATGGTGCTACTTGATAAGACACACGCTTTGCACCTTTTGGCCAATTTATTTCATTTAATACTTTCTTTATATCTTGCATCGCTCCATCCATGGACTGCTTATATCGTACTTCTACTTTTTCTGGTTTGGCTGCAAACTGTTGCTGTAACTTTTTCTTAAATTCATTATAATTTTCTGCTCCGTATTCCGCAGATAAGTATTGTAAATTTGTTTCTTTTAACATTTGCTCATATACGACAGTTTTTGAGCTACCAGCTTTTATTTTATTTGTTAATTCACCAAAATAACTTGTAGTTGCTGCTGGATATTTACTACGATCCCAGTCGTGATCTTTACTTAACTGTTCGTCAGACATATTAAAATATGAGTAAGTTACACGCCCTGCTTTATCTGGTACTGGATCATCAAATGTAGTATCTAGGTGATACCATTTGTTTTCAATGTTTACTAAATTCCACGCGTGAGCTTGTCCGTTTCCTGTGCCTGTTACAATATGATTTTGAATACCTGCCTCTTTTAACAACTCATACGTTAATAGTGTATATCCTTGGCAAACGGCAGAACGATTCGCTAATGCTTCATATGCCGTATACGCTTGATAAGACGTATCATAAGACACATGCTTAACAACGTAATCGTGAATAGCTTTTACTTTCTCATGCTCATCCATCCCTGGTTTTACAATTGATCCAACAATTGCTTTCGCCTGAGCTTTTACATATTGAGTTTGTTCTTTTGATTCACGGTATTTTACTTGCAGTGTAAACGTATAGTCCCCTGGCATTCCTTTAATAGAATATCTAGTAGACGCTACATTATATTTTACATACTCATCAGCATCTACAATTTTATTAAACTCACCATACAATTGATCCATAATATTTCTAGCATTTCTATCTTTTGTTTTATATGTGATTGTAATATTTTCTTCTCGATTATCAATCTGTTTTTTTAATTCTTTTCTGAAATCATCTAATAACTTTACATCTGATTGTGCTGTCACTGTAGTCGGATTTGTAGCTGCATAAGATACAGATGACGCTTGTAAGCCTCCCATTACTATAGTTGAACAAAGTGCGGCAGCTGTCACATACTTACTTGTCTTTCCCATCTTGTCACTCCTTATATTCTATAACTATACGAAAAAGTATCGTATAGTTTCAGAGTATACAATACTTTTTCGTATAGGTCATATGAGATTATGCATATTAACTAATTCACATAAAAAGGTTGTTCTTTTAAAAAGAACAACCTTTTTTCATTAGCAAGTTTGTAATACGCAGCATGTATTTTCAAAACGTCGATTTTTCAAATCTTCATTACTAATGCAGAAATATAGCATTCCTAGTTCTCCCCAAACCATATTACAATTTTTATGATCTGAATCAATTTGGAATAAAAGAGTCATTTGCTGCGGGTCTACTCCCATATATTCTCCTGTCTCATATAACACTTCTTCTTGTACAGAGAATGGCTCACCAAACATTTGATGGTTATCGTAGTTATCCGGAATTAGCTCTTCAAGTAATTGCAAGAAATGATCTGAATCAGCCTCATCTTCAATGAAAAGTTCTGGTAATTTGTATGTCAGTTCAAAAGTAATTGCACACTGGTTATATTTCGCTTGTATTTGATTTTCTCTTCGTAATTGCTCTACAGGAATATCATAATAAAGTACATGCCCAGCTTCTGTTAGGTTCACATTTTCTTCAAAATAATTTTCAATGCAAAAGAAATACAGCATCCCCGTTTTAGGAAGATTGTGATCCATACCAACATTTTGTAAATCACTTAAGTTAAATTGCGCGATAAATTGTAGTGGATTTCCTTTATGCTTTGGATATTCAAATAAAGCTGGTAAATCTGGAAATCCCCCCATTTTCGAACTACCTATCGCAACAGTTTCCTGCTGCTTTGGCACAACTTTTATACAAGGAAATATAGTATTAATAAGTTCCTCTTTCAAGTGTGTTAGTTCATATTTATCAATTAATACTTCAATTTTTTTATTCATAAATTCTCCTTACATTTACATACTTATTTGTATCTTAGTACAAAGATTATACTTCATTCTTTACAAAATCAACAAGCCTCCAAAAAACGGGCTTATCCTTCGTACGCGAACAAGTTTAAATAAGCATACTATACATTGTTCCTACAAACACGATAATTCTTTAGTTCTTCCAGTACATTTTCCCCTCGTTCATTTTTAAATATAAGGAGGAATTCCACATGGGTTACGGATATAGTTGCTGTGGTTACGGATACGGTGGTGGCGGCGGTTGTGGTTACGGAGGTTTCGCTTTATTAATCGTTTTATTTATCCTTCTAATCATCATCGGAGCTAGTTGTTGGGGCGGCTTTGTAGGCTGCTAGTAAACTTAAAAACTATTGCAAAAAAGCACGTACAATACGTGCTTTTTTGCAATTTCCAAATCTTTTATTCGAAAGGAAGTATGTTTAATGAAGATTGATGGTGTTTTTGAAGGAGGCGGTGTGCGCGGTATTGCGCATGTTGGGGCAATTTGCGCGTTAGCCGAAAAAGGTTATGAATGGGAACGTGTAGCTGGTACATCGGCTGGTTCGATTATTGCAGCGCTCCTAGCGGCAGGATATTCTTGTTCAGAGTTAAAAACGATTATAACTGATATTGATTATAATAAATTTATGAAAAGAACTTTTATTGATAGAATTCCTTTTATCGGTAAGGGACTAAGTGCATGGACTACTCTAGGTATATACTCTAATGTATTTATAGAAGAATGGATTGAAGAATTACTTCGAAAAAAAGGTGTTCATTTATTTACTGATTTACCAGATCTAAACAAACTCAAAATCATCGCCTCTGATATTAGTAATGGTAAAATGGTTGTCTTTCCTGACGACTTACCAAACTACGGATTTTTAAATTATCGCTTCTCTATTGCTAAAGCGGTAAGAATGAGTAGTACAATCCCCTTCTTCTTTGAACCCGTAAAATGGAGAACTCCAAAATGGAAGCAGCCTTGTTATATGGTTGATGGAGGAATTCTAAGTAATTATCCAATTTGGATCTTCGATTCACCTACCGCTCCTCGCTGGCCGACTTTCGGATTTCATTTTGTAAAGGATGAAATTCAAGCTGACCCTGCTCGCTATAACGAGCCTATTTCCATGTTCAAAGGATTATTTAAAACAATGATGCAAGCCCATGATTTACGTCATTTAGATAAGGAATCAAAAGCAAGAACCATTACAATTCCAACAGGAACGATTACAAGTACTAATTTTGAACTGACAAAGGAAGAAAAAGAATGGCTTTACAATTCTGGTTATAACTCTGCTAATAAATTTTTACAAGCTTGGAACTTTAGGCAATATATTGATGAATATAGAAAAGGGAATCAAGACCGAAAGACAAATCGATTTTTCCGTCAACTTGACTCATAATATTATTACTTTGCATATAAATACGAGAACGTTTAACAACCTAATAGTAAATAAGCCTAGTAATTTCTTATATTACTAGGCTTATTTACTTCCTATATAATCTCGTACATTGTTTAAGGATACGTTAACCCTTCGGCTTCTTCTGCAGTAATAACTATGTAACGATTTCCCGTTCTTAATCCTAACAGTTCTGCTTTTTCAATCGCCTCTTGCTTCGTCTCCGCATAAGCAGCTAAGTATTTATGTCCACCAATCATTTGGCAAATTACATATTGTTTCATGACTTTCTCCTCTTACTTTTTCATTAGTTGTGCAAGTTTTTTTATACCTATTTCAATTTCTTCTAACGTTGCATATGAATATGATAGGCGCAAAAATTGATTTGCACTTCTATCATACAAAGTACCTGGGTTTAATAAAACCTTTTCTCGCAGAGCTTTATCAAATAAACTACGATATGAAATGGGTACTTTTATATGTACCCATATATAAAACCCACCTGTTGGTTCATGCCAAGTTGCTATTTCACGAAGATATTTATCTAACATTAGTAACATAAAATCTCTTCGTTTTTTCAATTCACTTCTTACAAATCGTAAATGCTCATCATATAGACCATTTGTAAACCACTCTGCTGCAATTTGCTGGGATATAGAGCTTGAACCATAATCTGTTTGCATTTTTATGTCTGACAATCTTTGAATTACTGGCTCGGGTCCAACAATCCATCCAATTCTTAAACCTGGACTAATTACTTTGGACATGCTTCCAATATGTAATACGATTCCATTTTTATCATAGGCTTTTAAAGGTTTTGAACAAGGTGCATCAAACCATAAGTCTTGATACACTGCGTCCTCTATAATAGGTAATCCAATTTCATTACATACTTCCATTATTTCTTTTCGCCTCTTAGTATCCATACTAAAATTCGTCGGATTATGAAAAGACGGAATTGTATATAAAATAGAGGCATTAAATTGCTTCTTATATTTCTCAATAAATGATGGATGTAAGCCACTCTCATCCATTGGGATTCCAATTAAACGTATTCCTGCTGATTGAAAAACATTAAGTGAATATAAATAGGATGGTTTCTCTAATAAGATTGATGCCCCTTTCGAAAGAAGCCCCATAGAAATAAGTTGCAGCGCTTGAATTGCTCCCGAAACAATTAATATAGAGTCAGGAGATACATATACACCATGCCCCTTTAAGTATTCGGAAATCTTTTCCCTTAAATAAAGATTTCCTTTCGGCTCTTCATACCCAAGCGTCACATTTGACTTTAAAAGCTTATTCATAATTTCTTTCATCTTTGTCTCAGGTAAGAGACTCGGCGCGAGCTCACCTGTTCCTAACCGAATTACATGTGGATAAAATTCAGCTTGATTAATCTCTTGAATAGCTGGGAGATTCGGATAATGAACTCCTGTTTCTACATAAGACTGCCAATTAGGCGGAGGTGCGTAAGTTGAAGCATTCTCATTATTATTTACAACAATTGTTCCTTTCCTGCCATTCCCTTCAATATATCCCTTCGCAACTAGTTCATCGAAAGCCATTACAATTGTGCTTCGATTCACACCAAATGTATGGGCCAAATCTCTTTGTGAAGGTAATTTTGTTCCAACGGTCCATTCTCCATTAACGATCCTTTCTTTTATATACGTTTCTATTTGTTTATACAGCGGCGTCGCTAGAGACATATTCGGTTTCCAAACGAATCTTTCCATCATATCACCTTATATTCTTTTTGGTTGGTAACCTCCCCAACCATATGGATGGATACAAATTTTCATTTCTTCTATACAATATACACTATCATAATGAATTAAAATAGGAGGTAATATGATGAGTGAAGCAATTATTCATGGTATCATTCTTGCATTTGGACTTATCATTCCATTAGGTGTACAAAATGTTTTTGTCTTTAACCAAGGTGCGAGCCAACCAAACATTTGGAGGGCAGCCCCTGTAGTATTAACTGCCTCTATATGTGATACGTTACTCATATTGATTGCGGTGCAAGGTGTCTCCCTTGTACTCCTTACTTTTTCTTGGCTAACTAACTCGTTATATATAATTGGATTTTTCTTTCTCCTATATATGGGCTTTGTTATTTGGAGAAGTAACCCTTCCAACGATGTAAAACAAGAAAAAAGTATGCCCTTAAAAAAGCAAATCCTTTTCGCAGCATCAGTCTCATTATTAAATCCACATGCAATTTTAGACACAATCGGTGTAATTGGAACAAATTCTATTCAATACATAGGAAGTGAAAAATGGGCTTTCACACTTGCAACTATTATCGTTTCTTGGATTTGGTTTATAAGCTTAGCTTTAGCGGGGAAATTTCTAAAAAGACTAGACTCAACCGGAAAGGCAATCTTATTATTAAATAAATTTTCTGGTCTCATCATATGGGGTGTCGCGCTTTATATGTTAAAACAAGTTATTTATTCTTAATGAACGTAAGAGAATTGCATGTTACTGAAAACATCATGCAATTCTCTTATAAATTATGAAGTAGGTTCCGGTTTCTGTTTTACCGTCTTTTCATCTTTTGCTGGTTTAATCCAAATGATTGCTATAACAGCACCAATGGCAGCAAAAATACTTGTCAAATAAAACACTTCATGGTCCGCCCCTTTCATAAAAAAAGAATATAAAGGTGGTCCAGCTGCTACACCGATAAATCGCATTGAACTATAAAATGACGTAACCGTTCCCCTTTGCTCCTTTTCAATTCCTTGTGTAATGAGGGCATCTAAACATGGGAGTGCCATACCAATTCCTATCCCCATAATAACAAGACAAAGAAGTAGTAAATAAATCCCTTTTATAAATAAAGGAATGATGACTGATGCAGCTGCCATTAAAAAACCAATATAAATACACTTCTTCATAACATTTTGATTATCTCCAATTTTTTTACCGGCCATATATGAACTAAGTGACAGTACAAGTAACGGGATAGCAAGCACACACCCTTTCCATATACCATGAATGTCATACTTTGATTCCAGTATAGTCGACAAATAAAAGAGAATTCCGAATAAAATAAGCATAATAATTGCACCTAATGCAAAAATGGCAATTAACCATCTTCCCTTTTCTCGAAACGTAGAGATAATAGATTGAATAAACTCTTTTAGTGGTGGTACTTCCCCTTCTTGTTCTTTTGCCTTTACTAATACCAGCAATAAAACAATTGATACGACACATAAAACTGGAATCGCCCAAAATGGTAAGAACCATACAATGGCAGCAAGAGCAGATCCTAAAATAGGGCTCAGCACTTTTCCAAATGTATTGGATGTCTCAATGATTCCCAAACCTGTACTAACTTGTTTTTCATCTTTGTATAAATCACCAACACACGGTATAACAACCGGCATTGCACCAGCAGCACCAATACCTTGAATCGCTCTACCCATTAGTATCCAAATGTAGGGATTATCAACTTTCCAAGATACCCAGCCAGTTATCGCTCCTCCTATAGCCGCAATCAGCAAACTCGGAACCATTACCATCTTTCGTCCCCATCTATCTGATAAATAACCAGCAATCGGTATAAGTAAAATGGCTACGATAGAGTAAATTGTAATAATCATGGATACTTGAAACGATGAAATATGTAATTTCTTTTCAATTGTCGGCAAGATTGGAATAAGCATTGAATTCCCTAATGTCATGACAAGTGGAACTGATGCAAGCGCAATTAAACAACAGTTTTCTTTTTTTAACATGTTGATTTCGGAACCTTTCATCATATATTTCTTACCATATAATAGCCCTGCTGGAACATAATTTTCATTCCACCAGGGCTATTACATCTTTAATACTTCCCATTCACAACAAAAGAAATTGGGTAAAATATAGTATTACTTCTATTCTTTGAATTCTGTTCGCTATATATCCATACCAATTAATTGAAAAAAAAAGAAAGGAAGAATCCTTCCTTTCTCCTATAACCTTCTACATTTAGCGAGTATATCCGCCACCAAGCTGTTGTTCTGCCATCGCTACTAGGCGTTTTGTGATTTCACCGCCTACAGAACCGTTTGCACGTGAAGAAGTATCAGCTCCCAGTTGTACACCGAACTCTTGTGCAATTTCATACTTCATTTGATCTAAAGCCGCTTGTGCTCCATGTGATGCTAATTGATTAGAATTACGATTTCTAGCCATTACCAATCACCTCCTTATTTATATATAAATTGTGTAAAATTCAAATTAAAATACATGGAAATTTTTGGTTATTATTTCACGATAAAAAAAGAGCCTCTAAACGAGACTCTCACATCATTTCACATTATGAAGTTACTACTTCTAAATTTCTATTTATTAATACTTTCATTTCTTCTTTTAATATCTCCTTTGAGTTATGTCCAAACCATTCTAAAGAAGCAAAAAGATTCGTATCCCTCACTTCCTGAATAATCTCATCATAATTTACAATACCTTCAAATAACGGAACCATACCAATACGACTTCCTGCTGCAGCATATACATTATTAGGTTCAAACACATGCAAATAATTCGCTGAAGATATATTCTTAAAATGGTAATGTAATGTCCACGGCTTTAATTGATGGAAACTGTCTATTGGATCTGCGCCAGACTCCCATATATGAAGAAAATCAAGATTTATTTTTAAATTCGGATGATTTACTTCTTCTAATAGTTCTATAGTAGCAGGCAATGTGTCCGTTAGTGTATTGGGATGTGTTTCTAACAGCACATACATATTGTGCTGAGCAAACACATCACAAATCTTATGTATTCGCTTCACATACTCTTTTCTCTCTTGTTCCGAGAAGTCCTCGCTCCCTTTTTGCCCAGCAAACGTGCGAATTTTATTCGTATTAAACCAATTAGCTAGTACTACAAGTTGTTCACTTTTCTCTATCGTTTTTTCAAAATCTGCTGATAATGATATATCTAAGTAATCACTTATCATCGTAATTTCTAAGTTTTTATCCTTTAGAAAATTCAATTCTCGTTCTGTCGTTTCACGTTCTTGCATGTACAAATTTTGTGCATGCGTCCCCCATAATTCAATTCCTTCAAAACCGTTTTCATATGCAAATTGAACAATATCAGTAAATGAAATTAATTGATGACGAAATGAAATGGTACATAGCGAATATTTCATAGCATTAAACTCCCCTATCTTAAATTCAGTTAGCTTATTAAAGAGTTACGACAGACTGATTTGTTTTCATACCTTTCCATGATAGAAACTGTCTCTCTAATTCCTTCTTAATTTGCAGTTCAATTGCATTCATTTCATCCAGTTTTTCAATAATCGATACTAGCATACCTTTATTATTCGTCATTGCCATTTTAATTGCACGATACTGTACATTTGTAAATCCTTGTACAATATCCTCTACCCGATCACACCAATAATCAAATTCTTGCTCCGAATATTGCAACGTTTCACGGAAGTATGCAAAGGCATGCTCATAACTATATTTACGAATTGCAAGTACTGGTATTTGTTTTACTGCTGCTACAAGTCCAGAAAGCGTATACCCTTCTTCCTCATTTGCCATTTTTACAATTACATTTTTTAGTTCCATAGTCAGTTCATTGTCGTTCTTTTTGAATGTTTCTGTGAAATAACTAGCTACTGTTTCTTGCGTTGGCTCCCCAATTCTTTCTATATCAATGAAATACCCTCCACCAAATGGGTTATCTTGAACAGAGTGAAGTACTTTTTCTCTTTCCATACTCCCTTCCCAACGAAAATCAGGATCCAGCATGAACCACTCTTCTTCTTTCTCTGTTTTTGATATCATTAAATAATGCGGAAACGGTTTTTGATGAAATTTATTTTCCCTCTCTGGCAATAAAGACATATCAACCATTACAATGATATAACGATTTTCCGGCTTGTTTTCTACTAATTCTAAAAACATTTCTACATTGCTATCTTTATCTTTTGCATGATCATACCATTCGTTTACTTTAATACCGTACAATTTTTCAAACCAAAGTAAATAATGATCATGGTTAATGTTTTCAGAGTGATATGAAATAATTCCGCCTTCTGTTATATCAAAATCTCCATCCCATAGTCCAAAATAAAATGGACGAAAATCAATGTCGCTACGCCTTTTTATAATTTCACAAAAACAACTCACTAAACAGTGCACTTTAATTGAAGTCATACTCTCATCCACTTTCCTAAAGGTTAGTTATTCACATTTACTTCCTGTAACGGCTGTAACTCCTCCATAAAATCAAGCAAAGATCCTACAGTAAGAAATGCTTTTGGATCTACCTCATCCTCTGGAACGCATAGCTTTAAATCCATTTCTATGTATACAATAAGCTGTAACATCATTACCGAATCTATATATAAATCTTGATTTAAGCGCATCGTTTCTTCTAAATGCGTTACATTTTTCAGTTCCATTTTTTCTATCATAATTTTTAACACGGCATTCTTTAACGCTTCCCGTCTCATGTTGTAACCTCTCCCATCTCTAGTAACTTTCTACTTACTTTTCCCGTTTTATTTTTAGGAATTTCATTTACACTTTCAATTTCATGCGGAACTTTATAAGAAGGTAAGTGCTGAATACACCATCCTCTTATTTGCACTGGATCAACATGAGAGATCACTTTCGCTTTAACTATTTCGCCCATCACAGGATGTTTCCCTCGATATACAATTGCCTCTTGAACACCTTCCAATCGAAGCATTGTTTCTTCTATCTCTATAGGAAAGACTTTTAATCCTGAAACGTTAATTACATCATCCATACGCCCCATAAAATGAATGCCACGCTCAGATTTATACCCTAAATCTTTCGTGAAAATTTCCTTATCGTTCATTTTCACGACGATTTCTTCCGGTGCATTTTCATCTGAACCTATGCTTATACTCGCATGAGGTAGAGGGTTCCCTAAATCTAAATGGCTTGTCATATCATGACATATACTAATACAACCTGCTTCAGAACAACCATATTGCTGCATCATAAATGTTGTCATTTTTTTTAGTTTATAAAATAGTGCTTCTGGCAAAGGCGATCCGGATGTCATAATTTTATGAAACCGAAACGTTCCTAATGGAAAACTCCCCATAATGTGTAACATAAGTGGCACTGCATATATGATATGTTTTTCTGTATTACGAACTATATTTAATGCGAATTTAGGATTTTTGTTCGTAATGATTACAGGCTTGCTCCCCCTCTTAATTGCTGATAACGTACCACATATTAGTCCGTATGAATGTGAAACAGGAGCCATAACGATTGGCACTTCATCTACTCCACAGTTTAAAGCTTCATTATAAGCGGTAATTTCCGTATCAACTTCTGTCCATGCTCTACGAATCAATTTCGGTTCCCCTGTAGTTCCAGAACTATATTGCAATAAAGAAGGCTCTTCTAGTAAAAAGTTCCCTACTTCTAATTTTGTAAAATCCCCATATTCTCCATATAAAATTCCTACACAATTTGCACGCTTTGCCATTTCAATAGCTGTTTCTTTTGGCGTATCTTCATGTATAAGTAATACTGATGATTTCTTTTCTTTTAAGAAAAACACAAGCGTAATAATATCGAATGGATCTTTCAGACAAAGTGCAAATCTATTTCCTTCTGCTTTTTGAAATTGTTCCATTTCCGCATAAACTTGTAATCTCAATTCAAAATCACTTTTGCTATACTCTTGTTTATTAACGATTAGCATAATTTCCCCCTGTAACAACTGATTTTTGTTTCATAAGTTGTCTTACTCTATACAATGGATTTGGAACTTCATGAACAAGCGATTCCACATCCATATATAATCGACGTTTCGTTAATTGTTCAGCATAGAATGTAGGTGCATATAATTGAATATTTTCAAATCTACCTTTCAAATGTGGATATATTCTTAAATGATTTTCAATTTCTTCAACAACCATTATCCAAAAACGTTCTTCTTTCAATCCATATTCATCCGCAAGTACGAACGCTAATTCTCCTAAATTAAACAGGAAAAGTGCATCTAATACCATCTCTTGCAAACATTCGATGCGATCCATTTCAAAGAAATCATTCATTTTTCCATTCGCATATGTTCTATGCATTTTAGTAAAGTCGGGACATTTATCAACTTCTTTCAAATATGGACGATAAAACTCAAGCCCTTCATGAAAATCCTTTAACGCAATACGAACAGGCACCCCTTCTTTATGGACTAGAATCATATTTTGTCCATGTGATTCCAGTGCGATGCCATGCTCTACAACAAGATGTATAACTGGTATTATCGCTTTTTGAATAAGTAATTGTAGCCAATCCTTCATTCCATATTTGTTCAACCATGCATCAATAATTGGTGTACCATCTTTCTCTTTAGCGTATAAACCATTAAAAGGAATTGCGTCCTCTTGTGCATCTAAATACTTGTGAACGCTTTCGCGCCAAATACATCCTAATGAACCATATATAGCTTTCTTATTCGTGTCATACGTTACACTGGAAAACTCCTTTAACAAGATTAAACGTGCTTCATCGCTTAAATAGGCGTCATTACTTACAACATCACTTAACCAATTTGATATTGCTGGTGCACTCACAACAGAATACGGTTTCAACGTACGGAGTGTTGAAGTGTTGAGTAAATTCATCGATAATTTAACGTACGGTTTCTTTGGATTCGTAATATTTCTTACCGTTCTCATTGACTGTTGTGCGCAATACTCATCCTCTGATGTTCCTAAATAAATAATAAATTTACCCTGTATATGATCCGCATAATTTGAAATGATGAAATTCTCCCACTGCCAAGGATGAACAGGTATAAACACGTACTGTTTTGGATTACATCCCCGATTACAAATTCGCTCCATAAACTCTTCTAATTTACGCTCACCAATCTCCTCTATTAAAATTTCGTCATAAATTACTTCATTCTCATACCCTACACTGGAGTATTTTTTATGCGCTGCAATCCATATGAGTTTTATTGGCTGCATAAATTCATATCCATATTGAAAATTGTCACGATATTGAAATCCAATACGAGCTTTATAACTAGGGTGATATGGATGGCCGTCTATTAAATGGCTTTCAAACTCATCGTAAGATTTTTGATTGTATTCTTTCTTATTATTTCTTTCATATTGTGCAATCGTGTCTTTAAATATTGTTTGTTCTAATTCGTGCATAAAAGAATCTAATTTGGCTTGTTCTACACTAGCAACTCGAAAAACTTCTTCTAGAAATTGCGAGACAGATTGTATTTCTTGCTGTTCATCTTGGACTCTTACTATTAATGAGTCTAAAGAAATACGTCCAAATGTCATCCGTTCCCTGCCATAGCATTTGTACGTGACACTTTTGTCTTCTTCATCAAGTCCTTGTATTATAAAAAGAATTTGTTCTTCTTTTTCTATGCGAACCGGTGTAATAATCCCCTCATAAATTAACGATTCTACTAATTGACGTAGCACTCTTCTTCGTACTGAAATGTAATCTTCTGATTCGAGCGCCTTCAATACTTTCGTATGATACATGTCCACTCTCATAAAACCCTCCACCTTATGACAAAATACCATTATTTGTATTACGTGAAATTTTAACGCTATTTATGAACGAACAGCCACTTCTCTAACGAGCGGATTATGTACTTGCACATAAATTGCTTGCTCTAATGGATTACTTAACTCATCGACATCGAAAAATCTCGTTAGTAAATTTGCTTTACACGCTAACTTATCTTCGTCCAATAATTCTCTTAAAAATGTTGAAGGTTCCCGGTTATACGGAAGGAATGATTCAAGTACAGACCTTAATTCCGAGAGAAGAATTTCCTCCTTAATTAATCCTGCTGTGCCAAAACCATTAATGAGGCCAAACATATGATTGAAAATTAAGTAGTAACGAAATCTCTCATCCACAATATAGTCGTCATATAAATTTCCAGTACGTTCTCCAATACCAGCTAATTCATTATTAAGCATCTCTTTCATTGAATTACAGAAATAAAATCCTTGATTATCACGGAAATAATATTTGACCGGATAACCATCTTTTAGCTGAACAACGCTATTTTGCTGATGAGCTTCTAATGCAACACCATACTGTAAATACATCCATACCATTGGCTTTAAAGAAATATTCATATATCTTCTAAACCACTCTAAGCTTACTTCTTCACAGCTTTTACTTTCTAAATCTGCTAGGCGATGAATAATATTCGATAACCGCGTACGCTCCCCAGGTATAGCATCTTGAACTAGCCCAGCAATTAATGTTGCGTCGTTTGCATGTTCACTATAAAAAGGGTTCTCGCGAATAATCACTTCAAATCCAGATTCTTGTGTTCCATAATTTAATGTAATATAGGCTGGATCACAAATAAAATCAAAGCCTGGAAATCTTTCTCGTACTTCACCAATAGCCGTATTTAACATTTCCTTCCCTTCAAGACCACTCTCAAGTTCTTTCAGTTTATTAATACGCATTGAATTCGTTACTTTCACCGGAAATGAAAACTTAAGCATATACTTCGAATCGGGATGATACAGCGTCCTTAGTGATGATGTTGCCATAAAATACTTACCTACAGGTCCAATATACTCAAGCAATTCTTGAACTATCCAATCCTGTACGTAAGCTTGATGCAAGAGCCATTCTGCCTGAAGCGGATGAATTGGAATTAATGCATATTGATCTTCCTTACAGTACTTCGCTATAAATTCCTTACTAACCATCTCATCATTACTTAATTCTTCTTTTATAATCGTTGTTGTAGAAGCTGATAATAATGATTTTTCATTTACTATACTTTTATGTGCCCGAAAATAATGAAGCTGACATTCTCCTTTTAATTCTGGAGAATACATTTCACTTTTCCAATCCAATATCCCCTGTCTACTCTTTGGTGTAGGATGAGTTAAATGCCCAAATAATAAAGACTGCTCCGCTTCTATAAAAGTTGTATGGAAACCGTATAATGCGGATGTATCTTCTATTCTCTCTTTTATAAATTCCTCAATATTTTGACAACTACGAATGACTCGAAGCATAAGTTCCGCAGGATTCGTTCCTTCTCCGTAGTTGATAGACATCTCTTTTATTAAAAATGTAATAACTGTAACGTAATCTGCTTTAATAACAGAATTACTATCTCCAATTTGATAATAAAATTTTTCTCCAAACAAATGGCGATCTGTTGATGATTTATATATAACTTCTCCATACAAAGTAACGTTCTGTGCCGATAGCCGACAACATAAATATGTGGGGACTGTATCTCTATTCAACGTATTACTGAAGATACTCTTCATTCTTTCATCCTCTGTAATCCATTCTCCACTCCCTGTTTCTCTTAAATAACAGTTTAAAAAGCTTTGTAATGTTGCATGTTCTGCGATTTGTTTCGCATGCTGCATGTTGGTCCTCCTCTTTATATTAAAGCTATCGAAATTTTATATAATAAACGATAATTGAATGTCGTTATCAATTATGATTCTAATTGATAATGATATTCAATTCAAGAGTATATTTCAGAATTTTTTATCAAATAAAATTTTTCTTTTTTTCTTTCTTTTCTTTAATCTAGTTAAAAGTACACTAGAAAAATTCTTGTTTTCAAACTAATTACCTACTTTTATTAATCCATTTTTTGATGGATTAATAAAAAGGTACACCAAATGAGGTATACCTTTCCCTATGATATGTTTACATAATACTATGATATGTTTACATAATACTATTATATGCATCAATCTATATAGCTGTTTGTTTTTGTAACAAATTCAAATCTCTCCAACAATACGCTGTTTCTTCTACCTTTACTCTCTCTAAAAATTTCGTATCAATTTTTTCAGGGTTGAATTTTTCATAAAACTTTTTAGAAGGATTATTCGTAACGACCCAAACTAAAAGAGATTGCATATCATTCTTTACACATTCTGATAGTAACGCTTGAAATAACTTTTGGCCTATTTTCAATCCTTGATACTGTTGTAAAAGATAGATTGCATATAATTCCCCATCACAATTATATGCACCGCTTCTTTCAACTCCCCCATCAATAAATCCGACTATCGTTCCATTTAACGTCTCTGCTACAAATCTATATTGGCATGTATCTTCTTGTTGAAAAATGTTTTCCCATTGTTTTTCTCGTTGCTCATATGTTATATTTTCTAAAAATTCGTCAGCAAATATACCTTTATACGTTGTTTTCCAGCTATCAACATGCACCTTTGCTATACCTCGTATATCATCTTTTATAGCTCTTCTAATATGTATTTCCATCATTTCTCCCCCTTGTTATTCATCATTATATCAATTTATTTCCTTAAAAATCCAAATAAAAAAAAGAGCGAATGCACTTCACTCTTTTTTATCATAATTATCTACTTTCCACTTCCACTGAAACAACACGATCAATCTCTTTCAGGGAGCTATATAACTCTGTTGTATATAAATCTTCTGGAGCTAAAATAACCATTTCCAATTGCTGAAATGCTCCACTATCTATATCTTTAATTTTCACTCGTTTCACATGCATACCTAAATTTTTAATTTGCTTAAATATACCATCTAACTCATGATGCTCTTTTACAGTAATTTTTATAGATAAATCCTTTTGTCTTAATGAATACGGACCTGCAATTTTCACAAGTTGTGGAAGTACGTTAATTGCTAAAATAATTAAAATCATAGCAACCGTCGCTTGTAAATAAAAGCCTGCCCCAATTGCTATACCTAAAGCTGAAGCAGCCCACACCATAGAAGCTGTCGTTAATCCAGAAATAACATCATTACTTCTTCGTAAAATAACACCTGCCCCAAGAAAACCAATCCCACTCACAATTTGAGCAGCTAGACGCATTGGATCCATATTTGTATGCCCTGGAACAGAATATACATGTACGGCTTCAATTGAAACCATCGTAATTAAACAACTTGCTACAGAAATAACCATACTTGTTTTCACACCAAGCGGTTTATTCTTTAGCTGCCTATCTATCCCGATGAATAATCCTAAAAAGAGTGCTAAACCTAATTTGAGTAAAAATTCATATGACATATTTCCATTCTCCTTACTTTACAATATTTCCCTTGGAATAATTCACTATAACTCTTTTATGATATCAATTCCAGTCTTTTCTATTCATTCAACATAAAAAACCGAAAAAACATTTGTAACGATGTTTCTCCGGCTTTTTATTATGCTTAAGATTCTTCTTTATTTCTGATCTTTAATCTTAATCTCTGCATCTTTGTAGAATGCTAATTTACTGTCATTATACTCTTTTGTAAATTTGTTAAACTGCTCTTTCGATTTTTGTGCTTCCACATTTAATTCATTAACAGTTTTAACTTTTTCACCGATTTCTTTTAATTTCGTTTCTTTTACTTTTAATTTTTCATACAGTTCTTTTTCAGTCGCTAATACTTTCGTGTAATTTTCATTCATCTTTTTGAATGCATCATAACGATTTTTATACGACTCTTCTACTGCTTTTGCTTGTTTTTGTAACTTCTTATCTTCAATCTTCTCTATATTACTTTGAACAGATTTCGTTTCCTTCTGTGCTTTTTCTAGCATTTCTTTTTCACTTTTCAATACTTTTTCACGGTCATCTACATTTGCAGTAGCTTGCTCTATTTTCTTCACAACTGCTTCATTATGATCTTTACCTTCTTGCAAAATTTGAGCATATAATTCTTGCCCTTGTTTCTCTAACTGCTCTAATTTTTTTGCTTCATCCACTAAAGATTTTTCTTGTGTTGCTGCTGTTTCAAAAGCTGTATATAGATTTTCTTCTGGCTTTTCACCGAAACAACCTGTTAAAAGCCCTACTGATAATGCTCCAACTACTGCTACTTTTCCATACTTCAACGTTCATTCCTCCATTACATACGGTTATCATGCCAGAAGTTCACTGGAAAGTGACTCTCTTCATGATAAGCTTCAAACTCATAACCCTTTTCTTTTAGCCCCTTTAAAATTGCTGGCACAGCAGCAACTGATTGCGGGTGAATATCATGCATTAAAATTACTTCTTGTGGTTTTGTTGCGTTTGTTAAGACATTTTGAGCAATTTGTGCTGCAGCTGCATCAACTGGCATTTTATTGTATTTCCAATCTAATGAATCAATTGTCCAATCCCATACTTTAAATCCGCCTTCTACCACTTTATTTCGAAGACCTTCATTCAATCCAGGCATCGAACCATATGGAGGACGTGTTAATTTAGGTGATTTCCCAATAATATTAGCGATTAAACCTTGATCTTCTTTCATTTCATTTACATACTCGCCATTTTTATATAACTTTGCGAAATTATGTGTCATACTATGCATGCCTACATAATGACCCTCAGCATTTTCACGTTTCACTAAATCAGGAAATTCTTTTACATTCGCTCCAATTAAAAAGAACGTCGCCTTCGCATCATGTTGTTTTAGCGTATTTAATAATTCAGCCGTATATTTCCCTGGCCCATCGTCAAATGTAAGATAAGCAACTTTTCTTTCTTTTCCATTAAAACGACTTGGTGCCGTTTTATTCATTTCAACTTTCGGCTGTTCACTTGCAAGCTGCACTACATTTTCTTGTTTTGCAACAGCTTTTGCTGGTGAAGTAATTGATTGGAACATGTAATACCCAATAGCTACTGCGGCAATCGCTATTAAAACGACTACTATTTGTTTAATTTTTAAAGCTTTTTCCATTCTATCGAATTCCTCTCCCTATTAATCTTATATATAAATCGCCCAATATAATTATACATCTATTTATTTTTATTTCACCATGTAAACAGATTTTTTTGTATTATACTGGGAGTTTTATCAAAAGTATTGTTCCATGTGCTTATAAGACTCAACGTATCTCCATGAAGATCCACCATTTTTTGACGATAGCTAAACCATATTTTCACCTATTACATAATTATTAATCTGGCAAAATAGCTGGTCAATATATGATAAATGATCTTTCGCAATTACTATCTCTTCATCTTTCACCTTAATCGCTTCAATGTGTATGAATATGTAATTGCATTTTGAACAGTCTTTCTTTAACCTGTTTCAATTTCCACCAATTCAATTGTTCTATAAATAGTGATAAATTGAATTTCCTTTCCTTCAACTTTAGGAGCTAATTTCCAAATAGTTCCCTCTAGTATATCGTATAATTACACCTTTTGTTTATATAAATTAAAATGATTTTAGTATAATTTTTCTAGAACAAAAAAACGTTATTAAAAAGTTGCTAATCCACTTCAAAAAAAAGATTGGCAAAAGCCAATCTTTTTTTATTATTCGTTTCGAACTGATTTTGGCGTTACACCTAAATGATCATTTAATTTTTTTGAAATATCTTTTATATTTTTTTCATTTGGAATGTAATAATAAATACCACCGATACGTTTATCTGTACCTTCTATTTGCATTTTTTCCATTTCCAAATTAGTTCCTGCCATATTTTTTGTAATGGCAAGCATATCGTCAAATGTTAAGTTCGTTTTCATGTTTTTATCAACCGCATCTAGTAAAGAGCCCATTTTGCTAATTGATTGAACAGACATCGCTTTTTTGGCAATTGCTTCTATTACAAGTTGCTGTCTCTGTCCACGCATTGCGTCACTATCAATTTTACGCGTTCTTGCAAGTGCAAGTGCTTGTTCTCCATTTAAATGTTGGTAACCTTTTTCTAAATGGATCATACCAGCTTGGTCTTTACTATCTTGTTCAGTGAAAGTAACTGGTACATCAATATCAATACCACCAATTGAATCGACAATTTGTACGAATGATTCAAAGTTAAACTTCACATAATAATCAACAGGGACATTTAAAAATCTTTCCACTGTATCGCGTGTGCTTTCTACGCCACCAAATACGTGAGCATGAGTAATTTTATCTAATTTTTTTCTAGTTGGAATATAAACACGTGAATCACGTGGAATACTTACTAGCTTAACAGACTTATCATCTTTATTAATTGTTGCTAATAAAAGTGCATCTGTTCGAACTGCTTCGCCATATTGGCTTTTTCTCATTTCACTTCCATCTACACCCATGATTAATATTGAAATATTATCCTTTAAAGGTTCAACTTCTTTATCACGCTTTGATGACTTTTCAATTTTTGCATATGCATCATTTACAACTGCTTTTGCTTTATTATATATAAACGAACCATATCCTACTCCTCCAAAAATAAGTAGGAAAAATGGAATTAATATGAACCATTTTATTGACTTTCTTTTAGAACGCTTTTTATTACTTCTCGTATTTTGTTCTAATTCAGAGCTCATACCCATTCGCCTCTCTTTCTCTTTACCAAGTATAATGTAAGTCTATTTATCTTCATATTGAATTTCCTTTCATTAACCTTACAATTTTGTAAGGTTACTACTTAAACCCAATATGTATTCCATTTCACATTATACTCTCGTACTTATTTTTGGCAAGTCACTATTTACCAATTTCAAAAATTTAGCACTTCGCAACATGCAAATTTATAAATTCATTAACTCTTTCATTTTAAATTAGGATATCTTTTTCCAGATAAACGATATGAATAAAGAGTCCAGCTAATAATAAAACCTCTATGAATACAGTATATTTCACGTTATTATTTCTCAAACGGCGTATACATGCTTTTCTTCCCCTGATTATCAATAAAAGCCGACTTTGCTTTTATTTTCGTTTTTTCTACTTCCATGTCTTCATTTGAGAAGTTCACAATGATTTTAATATCTTTTCCATAAGAAACAGATTGTACTAGCTTATCTTCTGACAAATACGCAAAATTCGTCATCTCTTCTTTTACTGCTTTTTCATGAACTTCATTCCAAACTTTTAGATGCTCTGTAATTTCTTTTTTATGTTTATTCCACTCTACTTCATCTAAATGGTACAACGGAGGAACATTATACAATAATTCAGACAGCATTCGATTTCCAACTTCATCTTTTACCTTTAAACTTCCCCATTCCCAATGATGCGTTGTAATAACGGAATCATTGTATACTAATTTATATAATGGTACCGAATATACTGGATTTAAATATACTTGTTTATATTCTTCTTTCAATGGTACTTGTTTTGCATATTTTTCGGGAACATTTTGATTTGGTGACCAATATCCACCGACATAATACGGACTTGTTTTATTTTTCCGCATATCTTCATCGTCCCATTTAATAACAGGTGTTTCAATTCCGTGTGCAAATGCAATCGTACTACTAGCAAAATCATTTCCACCTTCAGAACCAACGACCATACCCTTTTCTTGTGCAATGTAGTCCATTCGTTTTAAACGTGCTTTTAAATCTTGCTCTTGTGTCGTTATATGTTTCGCTGAATAGTCATCGTAAATTTCACCTGTCGCATCACAATCAATAAACCATGAATTATATTTAGGACCATTTTGTAATATATCATTCATGCGTTCCTTTACACTAGGCAGCGATAAAGTCGGGTTTAACTTGCGACCTCTGCCTAAAAAGCCTTGCACCTTTTCTCCGTTTTTCTTCGTTACAGTAGCCTCTTCGTATAATGATGGGTCATTAAAGGATGCTGTGTTCCAATTTTTATCACTTTTTTCGTGAATGGAATGATATGAATCATACGGACCAACTAAATACCCCATTTCCTTCGCTTTTGCCACGAAATTCGGTTGCATAAATCCTTGTTCCCAGTTCGGCAGACCAATCCACGCTTTTTCTATTCCGGCCTCTGTCATTTCCTTTAGTATGTCCGTTCCATCTGCATTACCCCATTTACTTACCTCTTCAACCGCATCGCCAAGTAGCGACTTTAATAAATGCTTATTTAAGCTATACAATTCTGTATTCGTTAAGTGACCTACACCTTTCTTTAATAGCACACTAGCTTCCTGGTCAACGTTTTGAAAAATATCCTCTTTATAAAATTCCTTCATGGATAATACTTCGTTTATATAACGTAAAATAACATTTTTTTGATACTTATCAATGAAATCTTGTTTACTTACTTGATCTAATACATTCAGTTCCCCAGGCTCTGAACTATTCTTTTGAATAAGTTCTTTTATATGACTAAACAGCGGGCTATTTATTTGCTCCCTTAGTTTTGGCCAATTTATATTATTTTCTGATAAACCATTTTGATTCCAAAAATAAAAATGCGCCGCTCCATATAACTTTTCGATTTCTTTATTTTTTCTAGCCTTTTCTTGTAATGTTTTAAATTCACCTTTTCGAACAATATCATCCTTATACAGTTTAGCAATGCTTACCGCATCATTATTTGTCACATATAATTGAAATCCATATGTTTTATTTTTATTTATGCTCGGAAATTCATGTGTAAAATCAAATCCTATTTTCGGATCCGAATGAAATTTCAATTCATTATTAAACATATTGTTTGCAATATATACAATTGAATATTTCGAACCATTTAATGCGAAAAACTTCATAGAAAATGATTCAGCAAATGAATATGCATCATCCTTTAAAAACTTCTTCCAATTCTCATCATTGCTCGGAATTTGCTTACCCTCCCATAACGGAAGTGTATAATTTTCAGCTTCTACTTTCGGCCATGTAAAACTTTCTGCACCAGTCGATTCCACTTCAATGTTTAAGTGGTCTTTTTTCTTTTCTAATTTTATTTTTACTTTTTGATCTGGATATTCCCACGATGTACGATCCTTTTCTTTTTTTACATTCGATACCTTCATTTTCGGTAGGGGTTGTGATGCTTGTTCCTTTACACCGTCATGTTCTACAGTTACTGTGAATGTTTCTGGATTTACATCATAAGTAAAATCTTTATACGTCGCTTTCTTTATTTTAGACTCTTGTACAGCATTACTACCTTTTACGTCACAACCGACTAAAGTCGAAAATGGCATAGTTGTTAGAAGACATATCGCTATCATTTTTTTCATCCTCTGCACCTCCACCAATGAATATACAGGTGGTTTGTTACAGAAATGTGGCAAAAAATAATAGAGCTAGCATTTTGCTAGCTCTATTTGGAGTATTAAAAGTTGATATGAACAACTATAATTCGCTTAGAAGATATGTAATACAGTAACTGCATTTTTTCTCAACAATTATGAAACTAAACAAATCAAAATTTTAACAAGCATTCTTTAACTGAAAAAATAAGTGTATACAATGTATCCTAAAAGTAGTACTAAAATGATTATCCCTGTACCTTTCCAATTCATACCGCCGGCTATATCAACTAGACTACCTGCTTCCGCTCTATTGAGTCCGTCATGTAAAGAACCCGTAGGATTACTTTTTAATTCACTTTGTCTCATACGCTCTCTTTTTTCTTCTGGTGACTCTTTATTCATTTAATCACCTCCAAAATGAATGCACTCTTTACTTACATTATTCAAAATCAACATTTGTTTTATATTTTTTTCCGAAAAAACCCAATTTAAAATAGGTTTGCAACGTAAAGAAAGCTAGCCATGCCAGCTTTCTTTATAATCCAATATGCTCTTCCTTATTTACAATAATACCTTTATGGTCGATTTCAAGCTCACATACTTTCATATCTGTAAATACTCTCGCTAATTGCTCAGCGATTTCTTGACGTTTCTCATATGGCGTTAATATAAAAATAGATGGTCCCGCACCGCTAAGTGCTGTGCCGTACGCACCAAATTCTTTTGCGCATTTACGAATAGATGGTAATAACGGTACGAGTTCTAAACGATATGGCTCGTGAAAATGGTCTCTCTCCATCATTTCACCTACAACTTCCCACCGCTTTTGACATAATGCAGCTACTAATACGTTACTTATCGCACTAGCTTTAACTGCCTCATGAAACGGAAACATCTTTGGTAATACAGATCGACTTTCATCTGTATTTAATTCTTCATTCGGAATAAGAGAAATTACCCCTAATTCCTTGCTCTCAATTCTTACGACGGAAATATCCTTTCCATCAAGTGCTCCGATTACAGTTCCACCTAATATAGAAGCAGCAACATTATCAGGATGTCCTTCAAAATTTGTAGCAATTTGAACTTTTTGATCAGCAGTTAAGTTCAAATCACCTAGTTGATTCGCAACCTCTATCCCAGCTACAATCGCTGATGCACTACTTCCTAGCCCTCTCGTTAATGGGATATTGCTAGTAACTTCTATTATATGGGGTGATATAGAAGGACATACTTTACATGCCGTGCTAACGATTAAATTT
The DNA here is from genome assembly GCF_038008465.1 of Bacillus sp. CH_48. Classification (NCBI taxonomy): domain Bacteria; kingdom Bacillati; phylum Bacillota; class Bacilli; order Caryophanales; family Bacillaceae; genus Bacillus; species Bacillus sp. CH_48. The sequence continues at coordinate 5,021,206 of NZ_JBBOZF010000001.1, forward strand.
TTATCGTCTGTCGGAATTGATTCTTCAAAGGAATGGATTACTTGCCACTTATCAGCTTTTTCTTTAACCACCACATCTAAATACAATGACAAAGCTATTCCAACTGAATCAAATCCAGGACCAACATTCGCCGTACTAGCAGGGACACGAACGCTTAATGGTATCACGACATAATCACCCCTTTAATATGATCTTTAATTTGTTCTATATTATTTGACAAACTTGCGATGTCTAGTTGATTTGAAGAAATAGCGATATCAGGATCCTTCAAACCATTTCCAGTTAATACTGCAACAACTGTTTCTCCCTCTTTGATTTTTCCAGATTGAACATGTTTAATTACGCCGGCTAATGAAGCATTTGATCCTGGTTCAGCGAAAACTCCTTCAGTTTTTGCTAATAACCTATACGCATATAAAATTTCTTCATCTGATACCATATCTATTTCACCACAAGACTGCTCGGCAGCCTCTACTGCATACGACCAACTTGCTGGGTTACCAATGCGAATTGCTGTTGCAATTGTTTCAGGCTCTTCAATTACATGCCCTTTTACAATTGCAGCTGCTCCTTCTGCTTCAAAGCCATGAATTCTTGGCTTCTTATAACCTTTTTCTTTCTCATATTCACAGAAACCTTTCCAATATGCTGTAATATTTCCTGCGTTCCCAACAGGGATAGCTAGAACATCTGGTGCATTTTGCAATTGGTCACAAATTTCAAATGCTGCCGTTTTTTGCCCCTCAATTCGATAAGGATTTACTGAGTTTACTAACGTAATCGGCTCTTCTGCAGCAATATTTCTTACAGCCTTAAGTGCATCATCGAAATTCCCTTCTATTGAAATAATTTCAGCTCCATAAGCGACCGCTTGCGCTAATTTCCCATGTGCAATCTTTCCTTCAGGTATGACGATTATACATTTCATCCCAAGACGTGCCGCATATGCTGCAGCTGATGCTGATGTATTACCTGTTGATGCACAAATGATTGCTTCTGAACCTTCTTCTTTCGCCTTAGCAACTGCCATCACCATACCACGATCTTTAAAAGAACCTGTCGGATTCGCTCCTTCGTACTTACCATATAGCTGAACCCCTAATTGCTTTGATATATTTAATAACGGAATAAGAGGTGTGTTTCCTTCCATTAAGCTCACATCAGGTGTTTTTTCATTCACCGGTAAATAAGAAGCATACTGTTTTAATAGTCCTTTATACATATTGTTTTTCCTCCTCAATAATGTAGTAACTGTTTATTTCACTTGCGACAGCTTCTATCGCTCCTAAAACTCGTTCGAATTGATACTTGGAAGTTCGATGTGTCACAACAACAACTTCTGCCAGTTCACGGTTTAAAGGTAATTGAATAACTTCTTTTAAACTTACAGAATAATTAACGAAACATTCTGTTATTTTTTGCAACATCCCAGGCTCATCTCGTAATGAAATACGCAAGAAATATTTCGAAACTACTTCTTCATCACCTTGTAATTCATAAGGAACTGGTTCTTTTAACGCACTTTTATTTTTCGGCACTTGATTCATATTTTTAACGATGGAAATAATATCACTTACTACAGCAGAACCAGTTGGCAACTTTCCAGCTCCAGGTCCGTAAAACATTACTTCTCCTACCGCTTGACCGTGAACATATACTGCATTAAATTCATTATTTACATTCGATAATGGATGACGACTTGGTAAAAGTGTCGGTTCTACACTTAAATGAATGGCTGATCCTTGTTTTTCTGCTTTCCCAATTAACTTCATAGTAAATCCTAACTTTTCAGCCATTTGTAAATCTTCTTTTTCGACCTTTCGAATCCCTCTTACTTGCACATCATCTAATGAAACATTCATCGAAAAACCTAAGTTTGCAAGAATTGCTACCTTTCTCGCCGCATCTAGTCCATCTACATCTGCTGTCGGATCCGATTCTGCAAAACCTAATTTTTGCGCTTCCTGTAAAGCCTCTTCATAAGACCACCCATTTTGACTCATTTTTGTTAACATATAATTTGTTGTACCATTTACAATTCCCATTATTTTTTCAATTTGATCTGATGCTAGCCCGTCAGTTAGTCCTCTTAACACTGGAATACCGCCTGCTACGCTCGCTTCATAACATAAATCACAATCATTATCATTTGCCAGTTGAAGAAGCTCTGCACCATATACAGCCATTAAATCTTTATTTGCTGTTACGACATGTTTTTTATTTTCTAAAGCCTTAACAATATGCTGTTTTGCTTCTTCAATTCCGCCCATTACCTCTACTACAATATCAATATTTGAATCATTTAGAACTTCATCTGCATGACTTGTGACTGCAATTCCGTCAATACAAACATCGCGTTCTTTTTCCAAATCACGTACAACGACTGTTTTCACTTTCACTTCGTATCCTGTATCAAGAGCGATTTTTTTATAATGTTCTTTCAAAATATGAACAACACCACTTCCGACCGTACCTAAACCTAATACCCCAACATTTATAACGTTATTCATCTTCTAATCTCCTCCTAAAAGTTTAATTGTTACACCTATAAATCACCTTATTCTGCTCTTTGGCCATGCAGGTGGTGGTTATTTCCGTACGTACAAATTGTTTCATGTTACAAGCACCTCCTTTCAAAGTAATAAAAAAACACACTCATCCCTAGGAAAGGGACGAATGTGTTTTCGTGGTTCCACCCTTGTTCCAATCTAGACGTATCTCCTTCTAGATTGCTCAAGTTCAGATAACGGCTGATACCGTCAATAATTACTAGATTACTCGTTCACTATTGAAGTTCAAAGGTGGTAAAATCATTTCTCGTGTTAGGAAGCTCACACCCTTGGCTTCCCTCTCTGTAAACCGTAAAAATGATTTCTTGTCCTTATCGTTACTTTTTCGTTCATGTCTATTTGTTAACTTATTATAGTTATCAACTTTTTAAAAAGCAAGCCTATTTTTACTAACTATTTTCAAGAACTTTTTTTATTATATTTTACAATAGCATTATGCAACCGCCACTCAATTTACCTATTTTGTTATTTCTCCAGTTTATAAATCAACGGTTCATATATAAAGTGAAACTTTAATCAGTGGGGATTTTGTTCATCCCCACTGATTATTAGTTGAACCAATCGGGCTTTTACGGGCAGTTGATACCCACCTAACTTCTTTACTTACGCTGAATTTTAAGGTAGGGGTCTTACTGCCCGTTAATGCGGGATAAGTTCCCCATTCTAAAACCCGTACATATCCACCTTACAAAACTATATCAATAAAATTTTCAATACAATCTTTTTGTATAACTTTCTTCTAAAGAACGTGCAACATCTTCTTCTGAAGTATTCACTTTCGCATGCTCCAGCAACATTTTTGCTGCTGAAGGTAACTCTTTTTTATTTAACCAAGATTCTGGATCCCACATCTTAGAACGAATAAAAGCTTTTGCACAATGAATATAACACTCTTCTATTTCAACAACAATTCCAAGCAACGGATTACGTCCATTCGCCTGCATTTCTTTCAAAACTTCTTCGTCGTTTGTAATATACGCTCGGCCATTTATCCGGAGTGTCTCCCCAAGACCTGGAATAAAAAAGATTAGTCCTACACGTGGATTTGAAATAATATTCAAAATGGAGTCTATACGAAGATTGCCCGGTCTTTCTGGAATGATAATTTTATTATTATTTAATACGTATACAAATCCAGGTGCATCTCCTCTCGGCGAAGCATCACACTCTCCTAATTTATTTGCAGTAGATAATACTAGAAAAGGAGATTTAGACAGAAAATCTACGCAATGGTGGTCTAATGATGAAATAACTTTCTTTAACGCTCGCTCACTTGGTTGCCCCAATATTTTCCGTAACTCTTCCTCTGTTGAAATAATCGATTTTATTTCCATACGCTCTATCTCCACTTATAACTACTCCTTTTTCTTTATTTTCCCAAAATTCAATACAAATATTGTATAATAAAATTTGAGGAAAGGGGAATTAAAATGACAGAGTGGTTAACAATATTTGATCCTGAAAGAAATACACTTGGGAAGAAATTACGTGACGAAGTGCATCGTGACGGTGATTGGCACGAAACATTTCATTGTTGGTTTGTAGAAAAAGATGCTGAAGATATGTTCTTATATTTCCAATTACGCTCTAAAAATAAAAAAGAAGCTCCATGTATATGGGATATTACTTCAGCTGGACATATTATGCATGATGAAGATGTACAAATTGGTGGCCTTCGTGAAATCGAAGAAGAATTGGGGCTTTCCTTTCAAACTACTGATTTAATATACAAAGGCATCTTTAAAATAGATTATGAAATTTCAAATCTTACTGATCGTGAATTTTGTCATATGTATTTTCACAATGTCAACAATCCACTTCCATTCGCACCAGGTGAAGAAGTAGACGATGTGATGAAAGTACATACAACTCCTTTTCTACAACTATTAAAAGGAGAGATTTCATCTTTAACGACGATTTCAGTCCTAAACAATAAACCGATTACGATAACATTTGAAGATATTTATCCGTATGATCTTGCATACTATGAATTTGTTGTTGAACAAGGAAAAGAACTACTAAAAAATAATAGTTTGTAAATATAATAGGACTCCTATCTATCGTTGACTGAGAGTCCTATTTTCCTTATCATCATTGTTCAATTGTCTTTAATCTCTTCTCTACTCGCCTAAATAAGTGAATGATTAACAATACCATGACCGCCATAATCACTGCTGTTGTATGTGGATATCTAAACAGTATACTAATAATACTTCCAATTAACATCATGATGAATCCGTTTTGCTTCATCACTTCTGCACTATACCTATTACCCGCATCCCATAATTCCTTATTTTTCATGGATCGTTTCGTACGATAACCATATGCTGCGTTAATATCCGTTGGTGGATTTTTTTGAAGGATAATTGCAGCAAGTATAAATATAACACCGATCAATATGCTTATTCCTACGTTTACTAATGCATAGATCAATTATACCCCCCCTAACTTACACCCTCATTATACGACACGACCCCTTTTTTTCCAATTTATAACGCATTCAATTTCTTTCTTTTGATGTCTGGAACATACTCGGAAGTGTTACAAAACGTGCCCCTTTCGTTTTTAACTGCGGAATGATTTTGTCTAGTGCATCTACAGATCCTTGTAGATGCCCACCCGGTGTTGAATGCTGAAGGATGACACTTCCTGGAAATGAATTCCCTAATACATTATTTGTAATCGTATCAGCGCTTACACCTTTCCAATCAACTGTATCAACACTCCACTGTACAATCATAAAATTTTGCTCTGTCGCCCACTTCAATTGATTTTCAAGTATTTCACCGTATGGCGGACGTATAAACTTTGGTGCATAACCAGCTAAACGATTTAATATTTCTTCTGTTTTTATAATTTGATTACGGTACTCATCCTCATTTACTTTCGCTAAATTTGGATGACTATACGTATGATTACCAATTACATGCCCTTCATTTGCAATACGCTTTACTACGTTCGGAAATTTTTCTGCGTTTTCACCAAGTAAGAAAAAAGTAGCTTTTACATTATGTTGTTTTAACTTATCTAATATTTTTGGCGTGAATTCTGAATCTGGTCCATCATCAAATGTAAGAGCTACTTCCGCTTTATTATACGGTCCTGAAAATGCGTACGCATATTTTTCAACCCATGAAAATGGTGTCCACGATCCACGATCATCTACTTTCATTTGTACTTCATAGCTTTGAGGGATATATGCGTATGGCAATGCGCTTATATATTTTCCATAATAAAGTGAGTTATATGGCATATAAGCATACGAAACATCTCGTTCTAGTCCCCATTGATATGGAGCAAACATTTCTGGCGAATAAAAATAATACATGATAAAAAACCTCCCTAAATTTTCATATGTGATTCATCTGCACTTTGTTAGAGAAATTGTTATTCATAAACAAAAATAAGACTGTCCTTAATTAGGACAGTCTTACTGCTTTATATTATTAATAAATTGATGTACTATCTTTTGGCAAAGCTTTCACATGTTTTAAATAGTTCGTCACTTTATCATCATCTTGCGGATATTGATATTCATATGTGTTAGCAATTTCGTTCGCCACTTCTCTAAATAAATCACCCATAACAAAGAATGACTCCCACATATTTTCATATTCTGCATTAGAAAATGTCCTTTTAAATTGCTCCCACATATCTTCTTCAATATATTGCTCGAAATGCTTTCCAAACTTCCCTGTATTAACTGTAAAGTCTGTTTTCATACCAATATACCATTCTAGCATTACGATGAACATATCTCGCACTGGTCCTTCAAGCATTCCTTTTGCATAAGAAAGTTCCTCTCGCCATAACCCTTTTGCGATATTCGTACTACACCACCAAAATTCATTACAACAATCTAAAAACTCTTTTTCTGTAGGCTTTTTTACTAAGTAATCTTTATCACTTGCTGGTGGGAATTCTTCCAGACAATTATCTTTATCAAGAAGCAGTTTACTTAAACTATCTTGTCCAACGAACTTTTTTATTAACTCAACTGGAACTAGCGTTAAATCAATCCGATTCCCATCCATGAACTGCATTAAATACGGAAACTTTCCATCTTCATCTGGTTGAACTAACGACATTTCTTCTGGCATTTGTACTATCATTATTTCTCCAAATCTATGAACCCAATTATGATTAGACGTAAAAGATTGTATATCATTTACAACATACATAATATCATAGTCTTGAAAACAATCTCTTTTCACATTTGGATTTACACGCGATCCATTCATGATAACTGCTCGAATTCTTTCATCCTCTATTGCTGTATTTATAATTACGTCTAACATTTCTTTTTCAGTTCTCATCTACTCACAACCTCCAATTTTTTAATATATAATATAGTGCTATACTGGAGGGCCACGAGCTAATCTCGTTATACACGATACATGTTATAATTTTTCAAACATCTTTTTCATTCCACCTGTCTCCTTACATCATTCTTTTACGATTGCCATTACAAATCCATCGTATCCCTTACTTCCGACAGTTTGAAGCGCTGTAGCACTAACACGTGGCTCTGCAGCTATTAATTCATAGAAACGACGTATCCCTTGTACACGAGGATCGTTACTAGTATCATTAATAACTTCTCCTTCACGTACTACATTATCTCCAATAATTACGGTACCAGGGCGTGATAGTTTCAGTGCCCATTCAAAAATAAGTCGGATTATTTTGTTTATCAGCATCTATGAAAATAAAGTGAAACTTTAATCAGTGGGGGGTTCATCCCCACTGATTATTAGTTGAACCAATCGGGCATTAACGGGCAGTTGATCTCCCACCTAACTTCTTTGCTCCAGCCGACCTTTGAGGTGGGAGTCTTACTGCCCGTTAATGCGGGATAAAATCAAAAGGTTCATGCTTCTCATTTTCTATTTGTTGTAAAGAATCTAACGCTAATCCTGTTCGTATTTCAATTTTATCATTCAAATTAGCACGTTCAATATTGCTACGTGCAATTTCTGCATGTTTTTCATTTGCTTCCAATGTAACAACTTGGCCTCCAGATGGTAAGCCCCTTGCAATCCATATCGTGCTATATCCGCCTGGAGTACCAATTTCCAAAATGTTTCGAGCTCCTTGAATTTGTACTAATAGTTGTAAAAACTTCCCTTGCGTTGGCGATACATCATGTGCCGGTAAATTAGCTGCAGCATTCGCTTGAAGGACCCTTTCTAATGTAGAATCTTTCGGTATTAATACATCACTCATATATTGATCAACAGCCGTCCATTTCTCAATTGTACTCATGTAAATACCATCCCTTTCAATTTCCCAACGCTTTCTACCATTCACTTTTAATTATACCGAAAATTCTGTCTCAAATACAAAAAATAAAGAAGGGACATCTCCCCCTTACAGAATAGATATCCCTTCTTTTAAAGTTAAATTTAATTCCTATGGATTAGTAGACCAAAGCCCAGCAGATTTAATAAATGTACGTTTATTTAATTTTAGCTGCGCTACGATAAATTCTGCAATATCTTCTGCTTGCATTACTTTATCAGGGTTTCCATCAGTTAATCCTAAATCTACAGCCATATCAGTTGCTACTGTACTTGGTGTTAAAGCTGTTACACGAATGTTATGCTTACGAACTTCCATCGCTAACGATTCAGTTAAACCAAGAACACCAAATTTAGAAGCACTATATGCACTTGTTACAGGTGCACCTTTTTGTCCTGCTGTAGATGAAATGTTAATGATATCACCAGATTGTTGTTCAATCATGCTCGGTAAAGCAGCACGAGTTGCATAGTATACACCCATTAAGTTTACTTGAATGATTTTTTCCCAATCAGCAACGTCTAGTTCTAAAAACTTACCAAACTTAGAAATACCAGCGTTATTAATTAAAATATCGATAGATCCTAAACCATTTTTTAACGTTTCAATCGCAGTAGTCACTTCTTCGTATGAAGAAACATCAGCAGTTGCAATAACAGCTTTTACGCCTTCTGCTTCTACTTCTTTCGCTACAGCTTTTAAGTTTTCTTCTGAACGAGCTAATAGGCCTACATTTACGCCTTCTTTCGCTAATGCAATTGCGACAGCGCGACCAATCCCTCTACCTGCTCCTGTAATTAAAGCATTTTTGCCTTGTAATAATTCTGCCAAGTATAACACTCCTTAATCATCTCAGTTATGTATTATATTAAAATTGTATCTATGTTTATGTAAAAAGGCAATGATGCACTTTCATGTGCGTAGGTTACTTGTAGGTAACTATAGAAAATTACTATGCATTCATTGCACGTATTTATCATTATTCATGCAAAATAAAGACACCCTCCTCATAAAAGAGTGTCTGCGTATGAAATAAAAAATGGTTCTTTATCACTACACTATTTTTCTTCATAATTAGGAATACGCACAATAAATTCAGTACCTTTTCCTTCCTCACTCTCCACTTTTATCTCTCCTTGATGAAGATCGAGTACTTTCTTTACAATAGCTAAACCTAAGCCACTTCCTCCAGAGGCACGATTTCGTGAAGAATCCGCTTTATAAAAACGCTCAAAAATATGTTGTTTCTGTTCTTCTGATATACCAATTCCTGAATCACAGATACGCACTTCCACTACTGTCTCATGTTCCTTTAACTGAATAGTAATTGTACCACCGCTTGGAGTAAATTTAATGCTATTATGAATTAAATTAATCCACACTTGACTCATACTTTCTTGGTCTGCAGTTACATGGACTTTCTCTAAATCAAGATCTAATTCAATTTCTTTTTCAGCCCAGAGTGGTTCACTATTTAACACAATTTGCTTTAACTGTTGATCTAATCTATAGCTCACTCTTTCTGGTGTATACTCTTCGGATTCTAAAAGAGTTAGCTTTAGTAAATTTTGACTTAGTTTAGATAATCTCGTTGTTTCAGTTTCAATAATTGTAAGATAATGCTTTCTTTTTTCCTCAGAAAGATTATCGTCTTGTAGTGCTCTAGCAAATCCTTTTATAGAAGTTAATGGTGACTGTATTTCATGAGAAACATTTGATACAAATTCTTGTCTCATTTTCTCCATCGTATTCAGTTCATCTGTCATATCATTTATACTTTTTACGAGCACGCCAATTTCTCCATCATACTTTTCTTCATTTCGTATTTTTACGGAGAAGTCTCCTTTTGCAATTTTTTGTATCGGTTCAATAATAGTCCAAATCATTGCCTCTCGTTTTGGCCTCATTAATATTCCAATTAATGTCCAAATAAGAATAATAAATACAAAACCGACCATATCACTAATTAGAAAGGCAACAAATGGCGATACGTTTACGTCAAAAGCATTCAATATACTAGTTGCTACATAAAATGCGATAGACCAAATGATAGTAAGAAAAGAAAAGAGCGCTAATACCGCTCCAAATACTTTCAGCATCTTCAACTTACTCATTCGTTTTCTTTTTCTCATTTACTTACCTCTAAGCGATACCCTAATCCTCTTATCGTTTTAATACTAAATTTCGACTGCTCTTCTTGAAACTTCTCACGTAACCGATTAATATGAACGTCTAGTGTACGTTCATTCCCTTCAAAATCATATCCCCATATTTCTTCAATTAATTGCTCTCTCGAACAAGTTCTTCCCGATTTAGACCCTAAAGTAAAGAGCAGCTCAAATTCTTTTAACGGTAACGTAACCGTTTGTTCTCCAGATGTAACTTCGAATGTTTTACGATTTAATAATACATTTCCAACTTGAATCGATTGTGAAACTGTAATTTGGTAACGTTTCAATAATGCCTTTACTCTCACTACTAGTTCTATAGGGTCAAATGGCTTTACAAGATAATCATCTGTCCCAAGGTGAAATCCTTTTACTTTTTGTGATGTTTCCCCTTTGGCAGTTAGCATCAGAACCGGGATATCATAGTATTTTCTTAATTCAAAACATACATCAAATCCATCCATATTTGGCATCATGATATCAAGAATAACCATATCGACTTTTACGTCATCCATTTTCCGAAGTGCATCTACTCCATCAATTGCCTCATATGTTTGAAAACCTTCTCGTTCTAAAAATACAGAAACGAGTTCCCTAATGTGTGGATCGTCGTCTACTATTAAAATTTTAGGTATCAAAGGAACCATTTCCTTTCTACTTAGCATCTAATATATTTTTTTAAAATGCACCCTCTTTAATTTTCAATTGTTGCGTTGCAAACTCACGATACATATCATGCGTCTGTAATAATTCATCATGCGTACCACTACCTGTAAGATTCCCTTTCTCAATAAAGATAATTTTATCTGCATCTACAACAGTAGAAAGTCTATGCGCAATCACTAACGTTGTTCTGCCTTTCATTAAGTTATTTAACGCTTTTTGAACGACAGACTCAGATTTACTATCTAAGCTTGAAGTTGCCTCATCTAGCATAAGAATTTGCGGATTTCGAAGTAACGCTCGGGCAATGGCAATTCGCTGTCTTTGTCCACCAGAAAGCTTCACACCGCGTTCTCCAACTTCTGTTGCATAACCGTTTGGTAAGTCATGAATAAATGCATCAACATATGCCATTGCTGCTACTTTTTCAATTTCTTCATCCGTTACTTCGCCTTCAACACCGTAACAAATATTATCACGAATCGTTCCATCGATTAACGGACTATCTTGTGATACGTAACCGATTTGACGTCGCCATGACTGTAATGAATAACTCGTAATTGATTCTTTTCCTAATTTAATGGCACCACTAGTTGGCTCATAAAAACGTTCCAGTAATGAGAATAACGTTGTTTTCCCACTACCACTTGGTCCTACAATCGCTGTCACTTTTCCAGATTCAATTATGAAATCAATATTTTTCAAAACTTGCTCTTCTTCGTTATACTCAAAATGTACATTTTCAAGAACGATCGGCTGCTTAGCATTTGCCACTTTCACACCAGTTTCATGATCTTCTACTTCATATTCTAAAATCGTACTAATTCTTTCCGTTGCACCGATTGCCTTTTGAAATTGTGTAAAGAACATAGATAATTGACTCATCGGCATTATAATTTGAACTAAATACAAAATAAACGCTACAAGTTCACCAGTTGTTAATGCACCGCTAGAAACTCGCATCCCGCCATATCCTACGATAATAACAAGTAGTGCCATTAAAACAAACGACATAACTGGCGAAATTAATGATTGCACTTTTCCTTCTTTCAAACCAAATTGTAATAACTTTTGTATACCTGTATTACCCGTTTCATATTCTCTTTTTTCTGTATTTGAAGATTTCACTAAACGAATTTCCGATAACACTTGCGTTAACACACTTGTAAAAGATGCCGTTTCATCTTGAAGCGCTTTTGAAATCTTATACATTTTTCGTCCAAGTGGAACTAAAATTAATACAGACAACGGAATAACCGTTAAAAGTAACGCAGTCATTTTCCAATCTAAAACAAATAATACAATTAACGATCCAACAATTGAAATACCACCTGTTAATAAGTTTGACAAATGCTCAGAAATTAACGTTTTCACAACACCTGTATCATTCGTCATACGGCTAATCGTATCACCTGTTCTATTTTGATCGTAATAAGATACCGGCAAGATAAGTACCTTTTTCCACAAACGTTCTCTTAGTCCCGCTACAATCTTCTGCCCAATATAATTTAGTAAATATATAGATAACCCTGCCGCAATAGTTTGCATTACAAAGAAAGCAACTAACCCAACAATTTGTCCTGCACTAATTGAAGAAAGCGAAAAATTATCTACTAATCCTTTTGTTAGCATGGGAATAAATAAACTCGCTCCCGTAGAAAGCAAACTCATTAATAATGCAAAAACTAAAATTCCTTTCGGAGGATTTGTATCTTGAATAAGGCGTAAAAACTGCCTCCAACTCCCTTTTTTCTTCATTTCATTTCTAACTTCCATTCCTGTTCATCTCCTCGTGTTAAACAAATCTGTTCTTTCTAAAATTAGAATACGATACAAATGTAAACTGAATGTAAACACACTTTTTCTATTTTTACAAAATATACATAAAAACTCATCTTTACAACAGATATAAACATCTGATATTATTACCTGGTACTTAATATTATTCTATGTAAATTATAAATAATTTACAACACGATATAAATCTCCAGTTAGTGAAAGGAGTATCCTTTTTGCAAACAAATATACATTCTGAAAAGGAAACAATTATTTTTATTCATGGGTTAGTTGGTAATCGTCGCGCCTTCAAAAAGGAGCAAAAACGATTTTCTGCCTCCTACAACATTATAACTTATGACTTATTAGGTCACGGTGATGATAAAGGAGAAGCAATCGACTTTTCATTACAGCGCCTCGTAGATCAATTATTAAACTTATATGAACAAGAAAATATTAAAAAAGCTCATATTTGTGCACTAAGTTACGGCTGTTACATCTCTACAATTTTTGCACAAATGCATCCAGAAAAAGTATTAAGTATTTGTCATATTGGAGGACATTACAATAACCCTTCTCGTTTATATAATGTATTTCAAAATTTTTGGGAGAAGCGAGGAGATGAATACTCTAAATGGCTCTCTCAATACGCAAATACTATTTTTCCAAGTGGTATACTAAAAGCAAATCCATTCGCAGTCATTTCAAGAAATATTTACTACCGTTTCGGATTACAATTACATTCATCCATAATTGCCCAGTCATTACGACATCGGTTAGAATTCGATTTAAAATCTAAATTAAAATCACTCCCTCACCCTATACTATGGGTAATGGGAGAGCATGATCATCTCTATAAATCTTGTCTATTTGATTTGAAATCTATTTTACCTAACGTTCTATACAAGGAAATACCTTTAGCAGGACATGCAGCGAACTTATTTCGTCCTAACTATTTCCACGACTTATATGATCGATTTTTAAATGGAAAGTTAAAATAAAAACTATTAAACTTCCAATTTATTCAACTATAAAAAGGCTTCCCAAGTTTCCTTGGAAAGCCTTTTCTCTATACGAAAAGTATATAAAACTACTTTTTCTTAGTATGCTTTTGTGTAACCTAAAATGTGCTTGCTCCAGTAAGAGTTACTTACAGAACTAATACGTACACCAGTTGCATCTGTTTCTGCACTAATGAACTGACCGTTTCCTAAGTAAACACCCATGTGAGAAGGACCTGATTTATAAGTATTTTGGAAGTATACTAAATCACCTGGTTGTGGATTGCTAGTTTTTGTTTTAGAGCTCCAGTATCCAGCAACTGTTTGACGAGCGCCTTTATGACCAGTTTGATTTAATACGTAGTGAATGAATCCACTGCAGTCAAAACCAGCAGGTGTTGTACCAGCAGTTCTGTATGGTGAACCATTTAAAGATCTAGCGAATCCAGCGATTGAAGATGTATCTCCACTTGTTGTTGGTTTTTGTACGTCTTTACCTGGTTGTTGAACGTTATTTGTAACGTTATTGTTATTGTTATTTGTAACGTTATTTACTCCGCCTTTTACAAACTTAACGAAGTCTGCACTTACGTAACCTGTGCGGCCGTTATGGTTAATTTTGTACCAACCATTTTCAGCGCCAGTAACGTTTAATACTTTACCATTTGTTACTCCACCGATTACAGCGTTGTATGTAGCTGGGCCTGTACGTACTTTTAAAGCACCAGTGTTAACAACATAAGAACCACCAGTTTGAACTGTTGTAGTATTGTTGTTTGTAGTTGGTTGTTGTGTTTCGTTAGATACAGCAGAACCACCTTTTGTTACGAAGTCTTTGCTTACGTATCCAGTTCCACCATTGAAGTTGATTTTAAACCAATCTTGTACTTCACCTACAACTTGTACTGTTTTACCTTTGTTTACAGAACCTAATACTGTATGAGATGTACTTGGGCCTGTACGTACGTTAAGTGAAGAAACGTTTACTGTGTAAGTACCTGTTCCTTGTTGAACAGTCGTTCCTGTTTTGCCACCAGTCGTTACGAAGTCACCACTTACATAACCTGTTTGACCATTTACGTTTACTTTGAACCAACCATTTTCTTGTCCAACTACTTGTAGCACTTGGCCTGATTTTACTTTAGAAATAACGTTATGTCCTGTACCAGCACCTGAACGAACATTTAATACATCAGCAGTTACTGTGTATTTTAATTCAGAAGTTGTTTCTACAGTTTTTGTTTCAGTTACAGTCGTTTGAGTTTGAGTTTGAGTTTGTCCATTAATTTCTTTTAGCGCTTCATTTGAAACTTGTGCATGAGCAGAATCCATTCCTGGAACTGCAACGCCAGCTACAGAAGCTGCTGCTAAACCTGCAATTACTTTTTTCATAAGTTGTCTTTACTTCCTTTCCCTACTATCCTCTTAAAAAAACTTAAAACTTTAATACTTTACAATATTATCAAAGTAAAATATTCATCCAGTTCCATTTTTTAGCAAGAGTTTTATTTTTCACACAGAGTTCATTTTAAATGAACAAAGTGAAATCCGTGTGAACTTCATGTGAACTTTATCATTAAACATAGTGTTTTTGCAATGATTTTTTCAAATTTCTTATATATCGCATAAAAATTCGACATTTCATTTAATATCTCAATATAAAATATCCCTTTTCTATCTTCTATAAAAAATTCTATTAACCTAATACAAACTACATTATGTATTTCCTTATAAAGCTCCTTACATAAAGTATACTTTCATCATGACAAAAATCACTCTATTAATCAATAGTATAATATTTTTAGAAAACTAATTTTCTATACTATCTACAATTTTGAAATAATTTGACGAATTGTAAGATTTATTTTATAAAAACCATTTCTCCTTTAAAGAAAGCACACACTATACCAATTGTTCTCTTTTTCTAATTATAGAATTTATAGGATAACCATAGTATTATATACATATCCTAATAAAAAGAGGAGGCATATTTGTGAGACATATAATAGATGATTCTATACAAAAAAATATAGAGATGTACTATGCTTTTATTCAATTCGTTTCAATGATAACATTACAAAAAGTATCAGTTGTTGAAACACGTAAAGATGAATTGAAAAATCAGATAAAAAATGAAGGACAAAAAAACCCTTATTACTTATAAAAAAAGGCGAACAGGTTATATTCCTGTTCACCTTTTATCAAATTATTTATAAATTTTCACACGGTTTTCTAACGGTTGGAATTCTTTTTCACCAGCTTGTACTACCGGTTTACCAAATGGCATTTGCGCAGTGAGTTTCCAATTTTCTGGAACATCCCACTCTTTTCTCACTTCTTCATCAATTAGCGGATTGTAATGCTGTAACGTAGCACCAAACCCTTCAATTTCTAAAGCTGTCCAAATTGCAAATTGTAACATTCCTGATGATTGCTGAGACCAAGTTGGGAAATTATCTTTATATAATGCAAAGTTTGCTTGAAGGCCTTCCACTACTTCACTGTCTTCAAAATATAAAACCGTTCCATAACCACTTTTAAATGCATTCATTTTTTCTTCAGTAGGTGCAAAGTTATTTTCAGGTACAATTTTTCTTAACGTTTCTTTCGTAATATCCCATAATTTATCATGTTGTTCTCCTAATAAAACAACAACACGAGCACTTTGAGAATTAAAAGCTGAAGGTGTATGTTTTACAGCATGATAAATCACTTCTTGAATTTTCTCATCAGAAACTACTTGCTCTTTACTAATTGCATAAATAGATCTTCTGTCTTCAATTGCTGAGTAAAAATCTTTTGCCATCATAATTCCCTCCAATTTTCAATTGAGGCTATTTCATATGTATACATCATATTACGCCCCTCAAGCTTATTATTAATAAGCTTATAACTTTATAATATCACAGCAATAAATAAACTCAAATGATAACACTTGTATTTAGAATCTTTTCCCTTTTTAAAGTTAAAATAAAAAGACTGTTTGTTGTTATCTAAAATTAGTAACAACAAACAGTCTTACTTATGTAGCGATCTAGATTGGTATTTTACTTACTTAATTAACTAATCCAAATGCATACGACATTAACTTATTCGTCTCTGTAAAACGTTTTGTTTTACTTGATGTCCCCATGACCACTGTAATAATTCGATTATCACCTTGCTTGGCAGTCCCAGTAAAACAGTATCCTGCACTATCTGTAAATCCAGTCTTTAGTCCGTCCATTCCTTCTATATATAAACTTTTATTATTTTTGTTTAACATGTCGTTTGTGCTTATAACATTAATATTATTAAATGCTAGCTGACTTTGGCGTAAGTGAGTCACTTCTAATATTTCCGGGTAATCTTTTATAAGATGATACGCCAATTGTGCTACATCAGCAGCCGTCATTTTTGTTTCACTTCCATCTGGCTCTTGTAATCCAGAAGCATTTGCAAATTTAGCATGTTCCGACATTTTTAACTGTTTCGCTTTTGCATCCATAAGCTGAACGAAATCTTTCTCCGATTTTGCCATATGTTCTGCTAAAGCCACAGCTGAATTATTAGCTGACTCAATCATTAATGCATGATATAAATCTTTAACAGTTAATGTGTCATTAACTTGTACTGGGATTCTCGCTCCCTCTGTTTGTGCCGCCTTCGCACTCATTTTAACTGGATCTTCCCAGCGAACTTTCCCGTTATGTATACTCTCTAGTAGGAGATACGCTGTCATCATCTTAGACATACTAGCCGGTGCAAAAGCTTCATTTTCATTATATTGATAAATAATATCTCCATCACTCGCATCGATAATCATAGCTGCTTTTGCATTAATTTCTGGTGGGATGTACTTTGGCGGGACTACTTTTTCAGAAAATCCTGCTTTAGGTAGTTCTGCCACTTGCAAAGGTTGTCCCTCTACATTTGCTACGCTCTTTTGATTTCCTTGGAATAAGAACCAACATACCCCTAAAATAATGACTAATAGGACTGTCATCCTTCCCCATTTTAACCGATTCATTTCAAAACTCCTTTAGCAAACCTTTTATACACTCACATTTAACCTTAACAACAATTCCTTTATACAGTCAAGGCAAAAAGGTATGTTTATTCATATACAGCAATGATTATTTTAATTTATTTATGGTAAACTTACAATATTGAAACGTAAGAATATTCAATAATAAATTCTCGTAAATAAAGGAAACTTTAATCAGCCCCACCAATCGGGCTTTTACGGGCAGCCCGCCCCCCACCTAACTTCTTCGCTTTCACTGAATTTTGAGGTGGGGATCTTACTGCACAGCAAATAGCGGGATAAACTATTTAATAGAAGGGATTCATTCAAATGCTACTTCCAAAATCATTGCAATACGGAGACACAATTGGGATCTATTCCCCTTCTTCACCAGTAACTTACACTTCTCTAAAAAGATTTGAACGAGCAAAATCTTACTTACAACAGAAAGGGTTTCATATATTAGAAGGTTCATTAACAGGTCGATATGATTTTTATCGTTCTGGTAGTATACAAGAGCGCGCTGAGGAACTAAATGCCTTGATAAGAAATCCTAATATTTCTTGTATTATGTCAACAATTGGTGGGATGAATTCAAATTCACTATTACCTTATATTGATTATGATGCTTTTCTAAATAACCCTAAAATAATGATTGGATATTCAGATGCAACTGCTTTATTACTAGGAATTTATGTTAAAACAGGAATTCCTACATTTTATGGGCCAGCTCTCGTCCCTTCCTTTGGTGAATTTGAACCTTTTGTTAATTGCACATACAAATATTTTGCAGAAACTTTACTACATGATCAATCTCTTCCTTATCATATAAAACAACCATTATTTTGGTCAGATGAATTTATTAATTGGGAAAAAAAGACGAAGGAGAAAGAACTTCGACCAAACAATTGGATTTCAGTAATTGATGGAAAAGCTACTGGGCGTATTATTGGCGGGAATTTAAACACGATACAAGGAATTTTTGGTAGCCCCTATATGCCACATATTCAAGAGGGCGATATTCTCTTTATTGAGGACAGTTCAAAAGATGCAGCTACTATCGAAAGAAGCTTTTCATTCCTTAAAATTAACGGTGTATTCGATAAAATTTCAGGTATCATTCTTGGAAAACATGAGCAATTTGATGATTGTGGTACAAATCGAAAACCTTTTGAAATACTATTAGAAGTACTTCAAAATCAAAGAATTCCTTTTCTAGCCGACTTCGATTGTTGTCATACACATCCAATGATTACCATGCCTATCGGTGTTCAAGTAGAGTTAGATGCAACAAATAAAACGATACATATTGTAGAACCTTGGAAAAAATGAATGCATGGCTTCTATTGTTTTACAATAAAAGCCATGATACTATATACTTTGGAATGTGAAAGATTAAACAAAATACGTTCCAATATCTATCATTAGAAAAATTAGGTATAAATATATATTTATATGCAAAAGAGAGTGAATAAATGAAACCAACTATTAAAAATTATGTATTTTTACATGTAGCTTTTTTGATATATTCTATCATTATGGTTTACATGAAATGGGCAGCTCAATTTCCAATTGCTTCAATCTCATTTTTTATTGCTTATTTCGGACTAGTTGTACTTTTATTCGGATATGCAATTTTATGGCAACAAGTAATTAAACATTTCGAAATTTCAAAAGCATATTCACATCGCGGGATTATTATACTATGGTCAATGCTTTGGTCAGTATTTCTATTTGGAGATACGATTCAGTGGAATCATTTACTTGGTGCAGCTATTATTATCGTCGGAATTGTGGTGGTGACAAAAGATGAATAGTTATATGTTATTATTTATTTTCGGGATAATTTTAGCTAATTACTCACAAATATTATTAAAAAAAGCTACTTTACAACAATACGATTCTAGAATAAAAGAATATGTGAATCCTTATGTTATTATCGGCTACTCTTTATTTGTACTTAACGCTGGATTAAATGTAATCGCCATGAAGGGCATGGAATTAAAACAAGCATCAGCATTAGAATCCTTAAGTTATATCATCATATTAATTTTCGGTTGGTATTTCCTAGGGGAAAAAATAACGAAACGTAAACTCATCGGTAACATGATTATTATCTTTGGTGTAATCGTTTATTGTATCCAATAGTAAAAAGCTCCGTTTATCACAAACGGAGCTTTTTACTATTGACCTAAATTTTGCACCTTATCTTTCAAATCTCGAACTTGATCTACCGTCTGCATAAGCTCTGAGTTTTTAAATTGCTCTACATCCACTTTCCCTTCTTCTATCTTTGTCATCGCCGTATCAATTAACGTATTTAACTTTTCGTTATATCCGACGATTTGTTGATGAAGATCCTTTGCTACATCAGGTGGCGTTAATTCATTGAATGCGGGTATATCTTGTTTAATTTCACTAAGCTTCGTTTCTAATTCTTTTCGAGCCTCACTATCATTAACGGCCTTTTCTGCTAATGCTGGTGCATCATTTGCAAATGCACTTATTTCATTTACATAGTCTGTCGCCTTTTGAGCATAATCTATCGAGTTCTTTCCTTCCTCCACTATTGAACATCCCATTAAACCAATTGAAACTATAAATACTAATAAAATTGATTTTATTTTCATTTTAGACTCCCTTCGTCTTTATAATTGTCTGTAGTTTTCTCTATACATAACTTCTAGCTAAATTGTTTATAACCTTTTTCAAATAGCTATTTATCCTCTTACATGCCCTATTATCGTTACAACATCTATTTCTATATGTACGCTTATAATATCTTCAATTATATCCATATATCCTTGTCCTATAGCTGTTCCATAGTGTAATGTAAGCCCCTTCTTTTCATACACTGACTTTGGCACTGAAAAAATAAATCTCCTCAAGTTTCTTTCATCAGCTGGTTCCATAATTAATACAATCCCATCCTCATCAAACATATACGCTCGCCCTCCAACTTTACATTCACTATGGCTCAGTATTGCCTTGGTCAGCAAAATTTAAAACATAATAAGTTAAGATACACTCTGCTCTATCATAAAGTGAAACTTTAATTAGCCCTCACCAGTCGAATCTTTACCGGCAAATAGCGGGATAAAAATAAAAAGCATTCATTCTTTTTTGTTAAGAATGAATGCTTTTTAAAAAATCAATTTCTAACTCTAGCATCTTTTTTTGACGAGGTTTTACTTTCCTTACGGGAACTCCAGCGTAAATATACCAATCATCTAAACTCTCTTTTACCATACTCATCGCGCCGACTGCCGTACCTTCTCCTACAGTTACATTTGGAAAAACAATAGAATTAGCACCAATAATCACATGTTTTTTTAAAATAACTTTTTCTGCTTTCACATCCCTATATTGATTCGGGACGGTTGGCCCCATTAATGTATTTCCACTGAAATCATCAAGTACTGCATATACAATTGTTTTAGCTGAGATGTTTGCAAAATCATGCATTTCAATCCCAACTTCCCCTCCATATAACGCTGTATACGCTGATATGTGCGAATAACTTCCAATTGTGATTTTGCCACTTAAAATGCAAAAATCATCAATTCTTACATGATTACCAATTGATATAGCACCCGGATTATATATACTTGCTTTTTTACTAATCAATACATTTTTCCCAACAGATAAAAACCCAATTTTCTTTAGTTCTTCTTGACTATAAAAACTATTCATCTACCAACACCACCTTCTGCTCTAAACAGATTACAATTTGCTCTACTAGTTCTTTCGTCATTCCTTCCCATAAAGGTAAACTTACGATTCGTTTAGCTATTTTATTCGTTTTTGTTAAATCTGTAGACTTATAGTTTTTAAAAAGAACTTGTTGGTGGCAAGATGGTGAAAAGTATAATCTAGCTTCTATTTTCTGTTTTTTCAGTTCTTCTATTACTTGTATGTTGCGAACTTCTTCTGGACAAATGATAGGCATAAATTGGTGAATAACTGCTTCTGTCTTTTGGACTTTCCACCCTTTTTTCATTAACCCAGTATTTTGTAACAACTGTTTATACCATTCAGAAATACGGGTGCGTTCTTTTAATTTTTGATCCCACTTTTTTATAGTCGCAATCCCAATAGCTGCTGCGTATTCAGACATTTTACAATTAAACCCCATCATCGTGCATTCACGATTTTTATCAAATCCGAAATTCCCCATTCTTTTAATACGTTGTATATCTTCTTCGTTTTTACTATATATGAGCCCTCCTTCACCAATTCCGAACGGCTTTGTTGCATGAAAGCTATATACGATCATTCCACTAAAATCTTGACCGTAATGCATCCCTCTATTCATTAATCCAAATCCCGGTGCCGCATCTACGACAACCGGAATCCCCTTCTTCTCTAATTCTTCATATTCTTCTAAGTTCATCCATGATCCAAAAGTGGCGTACGGGACAACAATCGCAACCTCTTCTTTTAATTCTTCTATCTTATCCAAAAGTACCGTTTTATCCATATACCAATCATCTATTGAAATATCAATAAAGTAAGGTTCCAATCCACACCAAATAGCGGCTAAGGCAGTCGCAGGGAATGTAAAGCTAGGCATGAGAGCATACTTTCCCTTTCTTCTTTTCTTTAGTTGAATAGCCGCCATTAACCCTAACGTTGCGTTTGCTACTGTTGTAACAGCTCCCCTGTTTTGAAAAAATACCGACATAATTGTTTCCTCAAAACGTTGATTTATAGGTCCATAATTCGTATATATGTGAGATGTATCAATTTCCTTCAATTCGTCCAAATACTCAATTACAGGTACAGTTGAAGCACGTAAAAAAGGAATATTCTCCATATCTATCTATTCCTTCCTATCATTTTCGGACAATATAGAGCATATCTGTTTCAGATAATCCAAATTTCCTAGCACTTTTCATTCCTTGTTTTTCCGCTATGTTATATAATTCCACCTTAAATCCTGCATTCATTAATCGTTGAATAAATCCCGATTGATTATAAATTCTCACATGATCTTCTTGACCAAAAGCTAATTTCCTCAATTGTGGTGTTACAATTAATTCATTCTCTACAATAAAATCTACATTCATTACGATTGGTACTTGAATAATTCCCCATCCATTTGGCTTTAACACTCTATATAACTCTCGCATTGCTTTGTCATCATCAGGAACGTGTTCTAACACATGGCTACATAATATTACATCAAAGGTATTACTATCATATGTAATCCTTGTAACATCAATTTCCTTCATTAATGGATCCTTTGGTTCTAAGTCACCACATACGTACGTAATATTTTTATACTCGTTAAACCAATCTCTTAACTTCGCTTCAGGTGCAATATGAAGCATAGTATAGTTTCTATTTAACAAGTCTGTTTCCGTTTCAATGTATGTACGATACAATCTTTCACGATCCATCGAATTACAAACTGGACATATCCCTGTATCTTTATTCCACATCTCAAATTTATATTTCGGAAAATCATAATGTGCTGGCCAAGGTGAAAATTTTTCAAATTGTTGATTGCAATATTGACAATAACAGAATTCTTTCTCAAACATGTGAGCAACTAATTTGTGTAACCCTTTTTTTATCTTTTCATTATAAATTTGATCTATTTCGCCGTTTCTTACTGCATCCTTAACTATAAATCCCGCATTTTCTAAACAATAAGATAAACTCTCTTTATACTCACTTTCAGAACTTAAAAATCCACTATTATATGCATCTATAATTAATTCAATCCACTCTTCAATTGTCATTAACATAAAATGCATTTGTTTTTGATTTTGTCCACTATGTTGTCTAAAATAACTAAGAGGTTCTTGTATATAAACTACTTTTCCTTTTCTCATCATATCTATCCAAGTTGCAATATCATTAATAGCAGAATAAGCCTTTCCTTTAAAATACCCAAACTTACCTTCAAACAAATCCCGATTAAACAAAACAGTTGTCGGCTCACCAACTATATTTTTTAAGTTTTTTAACATATAATTCCCTAATTCTTTTCCTTCAAAAAGTGTTGTTTCTTTCGCGATTTTCATATTCAATGTTGAAGGTGGTAATATCTCTCCATTCTCATCAATCAGTTCACGATATGACGTCACAAATGAAATGTTTTCTAATGCCAAAAAGTATTTCATCATTCTCTCGATCTTTTCATGATGAAATAAGTCATCATCTAATAAAAAGTTTATATAATCCCCATTCGCAAGTTCTATACACTTATTAAAGTTTTCAGCAACTAATGGCGTTTCATTTTTAACATATGTAATACACTCATATTCACGTAAGTACGGTTGAATCATAACATTGACTTCATTATTTGTACTGTCGTCAGAAATAATAATTTCTATATTTTCATATGTTTGATTCAGAGCACTGTTGAGCGCTAATTCCAAGTAATAAGGTCTATTGTATGCAGGAATAAGTATACTTACTTTCGGTAAAGAAGAATTATTATTTATATGCTGTTTTTTCTTTTCTATATTTATTTTCTTTCCTCTAATTTTTTGGTAATAGTCTAATGTATATAATATCGATGATGGAACTATCCTTCTTGCATAATCTAGAAAATTAGTTATCGCTTTGTCTAAATCTTTTTCGTTGGATAAGAAACCATATTTTTCTCCCGCTATAATACTGTGTGAAAAATCTTCTAACCCATCCATCATTTTATTAGATTCATTTAACTGTTGATCTGGATGTAATCGAAAGTAACTAAGTGTCTCTGCTATATATACTGCTTTTCCTTCACTTAATAAAGATAACCATGAAGCTATATCTACATTACATAAATACCGCCTCTTATCAAAAATCCCATACGGTTCTTGTAAATCATTTTTACGAAATAAAACTGTTGTTGGTTCTCCAATATAATTTTTTTGATCCACAATTACCTTATTTCCTAATTCTATTCCCTCTATAATCGTATCCTCTTCAAATAAACGGACAGTTGAATAAATATGTCGTAGTTCTTTCCCTTTATCATCAATTACTTGACGATGAGATGTTACTAGCTTAATTTCATTATCTAGATCATTGAAAAAATACTTCATCATCTTTTCAATTTTATTCACATGAAATATATCATCATCCATTAAAAAATTTATATACTCACCGTTCGCTTCATGAAATAACATTAGCGCATTTTCAAATTGTCCGAGAGTTGATCTGTTTTTTATATAAATAATATTTAAATGATCACATAAATATTTTTGTAACACCTTTTCTGTTTCGTCATTCGTGCTGTCATCTCCAACTATAATTTCTATATTAGGGTACGTTTGTTCTAACACACTACATAACGCCTTTTCAAAGTAGCGAGGACGATTATACGTAGGAATTAACACACTTACCAACGGAAGTTGCTCTACGACCTCTTCAATTCTTTCAATACGATTTCTCATTTTAACTCTCTCACCTCTTCGCATATTATTTATATACGCGACACAAAAATCACATTACTTTAACTGTATGGAGCCTATATACTTTTATGCAAACATGAAACAAAATATCATACTTTTCGTTCCTGAATAAACATATTTAATAACGCGGACATTTTATTTGCACCTTTTTTATTCATATGATCACTATCATAAAAATCATCCTCACAAAATAATGGCGAATCAAATAGATCTATGATTTGAAAAGAATATTGAGTTTGAAACTCATTTATAACTTTATAAAAATCTTCTTTTAATTTCTTACTACTACAATTGAAATAATGTGAAGTAACAGGGAATACAACAATTAATGGCTTTATATCGTTTTTTAATAGTAATTCTAAATATTTCTTAAAAATCATTTTATTTTCAACTAAAGTATGAGGATACGCCAATTTAGCGTGTGAAGCTGCTCTTATTTTCCCGTGTTCTTCAAAAGGAATGTGAAGAGGAGTGGTATTCCACTCAGCATTTATCCAAGGCAGTATCAATGATTCATCTTTTAGTTCGTCTAATAAAATATATTCAAAATGCAAATTAAAAATAGAAAAAAGTGGTTTCGGAGTATTTAGATGTAAGAATCCATCCGTGGGTAAAGGAGAATAAACTACAGTATGATGACCATCTTGAAACAATGGATAATATACTTTGTGAATTCTATATGATTCAGATGATAACGACATATCAAAGTAAAACGAGAAATAAGCTATTCCTATTAAACAATATTGAAATGAATGAGTGTTTGATAGAAGTTGTGACGCTATTAAATAATCATAGTATAGATCTTGAGATGGAAGTGTTAATTTTATTGACTTTTTTGAGAGGAGCTCCGTACTTATGCCACAATGTGGATAAGACAAACCGGTAGCAAACAATTCATACGTCGGATCACTCTTTGCTTTTTTTATAGAAATGTATAAAGACATAAGATCCGGATTTATTTGATAGATAGAAATTAATTTATCCTTCCATTCATACATGTATTTTGTTAAATTAATAATTTTTGAACTTTGTACGCCCCTATTTATCAAGTCATTTGTAAGTTTTTCTGCGTCCCCTCTCCAAATGACTATATATTGAAAAGAACTTTCTATACGAACAACATTTGAAACGTCTACAACATGAACTATTGTTTTACATTTATTTTTGTCTAACGTATTTCGAATCCTATCCCCTGATAATTCATCACTTAAAACAATGATTTTAAATTGCTCCTTCATGTACATCCCCTCCATTATATGTATAATATGAAATTCATTTTTAATTCGTAACAATCATATACACCTGCAATCTAACAAAAAAATAGCTCCACCATTAGGCGTAGCTATTTTTACAATTATTGCTTATTCAAATCATATTCCTTTATCTAACTCATAAAGTTTACGATACTTTTCATTTTCTTTCAGAAGTTGTTTATGGCTACCTTGCATGACAATTTGGCCACGATCAAGGAATATTACTTCGTCTACATGTTCTATTCCTACAAGATGGTGCGTAATCCAAATAACCGTCTTTTCTTCCGTTGCAGAAAACATTGTTTCAATTAAAGACAATTCTGTTTTTGGATCTAAACCGATAGTCGGTTCATCAAGTACAATAATTGGTGTTTCTTGCATAAGAGTTCTAGCAAAAGCAACCCTTTGTCTTTCCCCACCAGAAAACCGTTTTCCCATTTCATGCATTTTTGTTTGTAATCCGGCTGGAAGAGAAGTAATATGTGAAGCTAATTGTGCCTTCTCTAAAGCTTTCCATATCTCTTCATCCGTCGCCTCTGGTTTGCCGATTCTCACATTATTTCCAATTGTCGTATCAAACAAATGTGGCTTTTGATTTAATACAGAAATATATTTAGATAAAAGATTCGTATGAGCTCGTTTACCATTCAATACAACTTTGCCATTTACTGGGCTTAACGCACCTGTTAATAATTTTAGTAAAGTAGATTTCCCTGTCCCACTCCTGCCTAAAATAGCAATTTTCTTCCCTGCTTTTATTTGTAATGATACGTCTTTTAATACAATCTCGTTACTATCTGGATAACTATACGATACGTGATTCAGTTCAATATCTACATGTTTTGGTTCAATGTAATCTTTCTCCTCCTGCAAATCCATTTCATCATGTAAAACACTATCACTTTCTACGCGATTAAGACGATGAGTAGATTCTACATACGACGGGATTCGATCGATGGCATCTGCAATAGGAATAAGCGCGTTCGTTACAGATAAAGTCATTAATACGAAAGCTGCGATTACGGTTGGAGCAATTTGTTCGCTTGCCGCTTCATTCCCAGTCCATATAATCATCGAAATAACTACAATACCTACTACTAATTGAATGATACTGTCCCGAATATGATACCAGCGTTTCACTCTCTTTTCTATTTTTAACAACTGATCATTTTGTTTTACATACTCATTAATAAATTCACCTTTACGACCACTCGCCTGCCAATCAGATAATCCAAAAACAGCATCCGTCAGTTGTTGATACAAACGGCTTCTACCTTGCTTCAAAGTAACATGGTGTTTCTTCATTAAAAGTAATGATACAAACGGAAGAAGAAACACGATAATAGCTAACATACAACCTACAATAAGTGCAAACACAAGGTCAAATGCACCGATAACAAGTACGAAGATACTATAAACAACTAGCGCTAATATGCTAGGGAATATTGTACGTAAATATAGGTTTTGCAAATGCTCTATATCTTCGGATAACACTCCTAACATATCACCCGTTTGAAATCGAGAACGAAAAAATAACGCCTGTGGTTCTACTATTCTATATAGTTTCGTTCTCATTTTTTCTAATATACGTAGTACGACATCATGTCCGACTAAGCGCTCTATATAATGAAACACAGCTTGCCCTATACTAAACGCTCTTGTTGCAACAATAGGAACATATACAGCCATTACATTTTCTGGTCTAAGGGCAGATTTTGAGATCAAATAACCTGAAATAAAAAGTAACATCGCTCCTGAACTAACTCCAAGAAGACCAAGGAAAATAGTTAAAGTCATTCTACCTTTATTTTGTTTTATATAAGGTTTAACCCAGTTGCTCATTTCTCTCCCCTCTCTTCCCTATGAAAATGTAATGTCTCATTCTCTAAAAGTTCTTCATACGTCCCACTTTCTTTCATTTCCCCTTTATTTAAAATAAGGATATGGTCCATTTGTTTCATCCAATGTAGACGGTGGGTTGCTAAAAATACTAATTTTCCATTAAATAGACGTAACATCGCTTGCTTTATTTCAAATTCGGTTTCAATATCAAGATGTGCCGTAGGCTCATCTAATAAAATGATTGGTTTTTTACTTAAAAGTGCACGCGCCATAGCAACACGCTGTTCTTGTCCGCCACTTAGCATACGTCCACCTTCTCCAATTCTTTCGTGCATCCCATTTGGAAGTGATGTAACGAGTGAACGAAGGCCGACTTCATTAATAACTCTTTCAACTTCTTCATCTGTTGCATTTGTTTCATAAAAACGAATGTTATCCTTTAATGAAAGCGGAAAAATATAAGGTTGCTGCGGAATGTAAGCAATATTTTTTTGCCAATCTTCACGAGTAGATCCATCAACTTCTAGACCATTTACTAACATCTTTCCACTCGAAGGAGATAAAAACCCGGCTAATACGTCGATTAACGTCGATTTCCCCGCACCACTTTCACCAATAACACCAATAGCACCGTTACCTTCCCAAGTAACATTAATCCTTTCTAATATAGCCTTCTCAGATTCAGTATTATTAACTTTGATATCTTGTAATTTCAAGCTACTAGAGGCATTCCATACTATATCTTCATTTAAATCTTTCTTTTCTATTCCTTTTTGTTGTTGCAAAATCTCTTCTATTTGCTCCATCGCAATTTGTCCATCTAATGTCGCATGATAATTTGCTCCCACTTGTTTAATCGGCAGAAAATATTCCGGAGCTAAAATCAAAATTGTAAGGGCTGGTAATAGTATAATCGTTCCATCTATTAAGCGTATCCCTAATCCAACTGCCACAAACGCGATTGATAAACTCGTAAAGAAATCTAATGCAAAAGAAGAAAGAAAAGCAACTCGCAAAGTACGCATCGTTGCTTTTCTATATCTTTTACTTACTTTTTCAATCTTTCCTTCGTGCTGTTCACTTTTCCCTAAATACTTTAATGTTTCTAAACCTTTTAACGTATCTACAAAATGGTTCGAAAGTACACGATATATCTCATACTGACTATCTGCCATTTTTTGCGCTGCTAATCCGAGAAGAATCATAAATATGATCACGATAGGAATCGTTACAACTAAAATGATTCCAGACTCAATATCTAGCGTAAAAACATATAGTACAATTAGACCTGGAACGATACTGCTTCTAATCATTTTAGGAATCGTTAATTCAATATATGTTTTAAATTTCTCAATCCCCTCAATTGATAAGGTAACCAGATGACCAGTTCCAACCGTTTGAACATACCTTGGACCTAATGTGAAATATGCCTCTATCAATTGTTTTCTTAGTAACGACCCTGTTTTTTCGGCAAAACGTTCCACTAATATTTGTGATGTTCGAACTACTATGTTACGCGCTGCAAACGCGATACCAAAATAAACAATTTCACTTAATATTGTTTGTACTGTCTCTCCATGAAATAAAAACGTAATAGCTCGTGCTAAAAAGATTGTTTGCGCAATAATACTAAAAGCTTCTAAAATACTAATAATCGTTAACGCTACATATAAAATACGGCTACCGGGATAAGACGGAAGTCCTCTTTTTCTTTTCATTAGTACTCCAAATCGTTGTCTGACTTAACAGGTTGTCTAAATACATAATAACTCCATATTTGACTTCCGATAACGAAAGGCAAAATAGCAATCGCAAAGTAAGTCATAAGTTTTAATGCATAAGCTCCTGATGCTGCGTTGTAAATTGTCAAATCATTCATTGCTCCTAAAGAGCTAATCATAACACGTGGGAACATACCGATAAATACACTCGCACTTAGTAAAATGATTGTTAAACTCGTCATAAAGAAAGCCCAACCATCTCTTCTTCTTTTATTTAATAAAGTGGACACTAATAGTGCTACAAAAGCTCCGATTGGTACCATAATCCATTCTGTTCCATGAGCAGTGAAAATGTCGGTTTTCCATAACCCCACACCAGCAAAAACAAGAAGTGTAATTAATGAAAATGGTGCAATTTTTATTGCAGCAATTCGTGCACGTTCTCTCAATTTACCAGTTGTACGTATCGTAAGAAATTGTAATCCGTGAACAATACATAGTAGGAGAAACATTACTCCCCCAAGTAACGCAAATGGATGAAGTAATTGCAGGAATCCACCTACAACATTTTTACTCTCATCAATAGGTACACCTACCATAAAGTTTGCAATCGCAACTCCCCAAAGGATAGGAGGTAACATACTTCCAATAAACATCCCCCAATCCCACGCACTCTTCCATTTATGATTATCTATTTTCGCACGAAATTTAAAGGAAACACCTCTTAAAATTAAAGCAAGAAGCATAAATACAAACGGAATATAAAAACCACTAAATAAAGTTGCATACCAGTGCGGAAATGCCGCAAACATGGCTCCACCAGCACAAACAAGCCATACTTCATTCGCGTGCCAGAACGGTCCTATTGTATTTAAGTAAACTCGTTTTTCAAAATCATTCTTTCCTAAAAACCTCGAAACCATTCCTACCCCAAAGTCGAAACCTTCCAGTACGAAGAATCCAACAAATAAGATTGCAATAACTAAAAACCATAACTCATTAAGAGATAACATACTCTTCCTCCTTATCAAATGGATCATGGCTTTGATAATCCTTTTTCGTTTTCTTATTCGTGTGGCCCTTAATGGTACGAACAAATAAGTACACACAAATTCCACCCATAATTAAATACATTGATGTGAATGAAATAAGTGAGAATAATACTTCACCGAATGTTACATTTGGTGATACAGCATCTTCTGTTTTCATTACACCAAATACAACCCAAGGTTGACGACCCATTTCAGTCATAATCCACCCTACTGTATTACCGATGAATGGAAGAGAAATTGCATACACCATTAATTTTAAATACCACGTTTTTTCAGCTAAACGATCTTTTCTTGATAAGAACCATCCGTAAGCTCCTAGAAGAAGCATGAATGTTCCACTCATTACCATCGCTCTAAAACTCCAAAACATTGTATGCACTGGAGGAATATAATCCCCAGGTCCATATTTTTCTTCATATTGTTTTTGAATTTGATTCATCCCTTCAACTTGACCGCTAAACTTATCATACGATAATAGACTTAGCATATAAGGGATTTGAATTTCAAACGAATTTTCTTTCTTCTCTGTATCAATTTTCGAAAATACTGTAAATGGCGCTGGATCCTCACTTGTATTCCATAGTGCTTCAGCTGCCGCCATCTTCATTGGATGTGTCTTAATTAATTGTTGCGCTTGTGCATGACCGAAGAATAATACAAGCGCCGTTGTAATTGTTCCAACAATGATAGAAATTCGGAAAGATTTTTTAAATACTACAGTTTCTTGTCCTTTTGTAATTTTCCATGCACTTACACCCGCAATAAAGAATGCACCTGTTGCAATTGCTGCTGTAATTGTATGCGGGAATTGTACCCATAGTTGTGGGTTTTGAATAATGGCTAAGAAATCATTCATTTGTGCACGACCATCAGCTGCCATTTCATACCCGACAGGTGACTGCATAAATGCACTTGCAGTTAAAATCCAGAATGCTGATAACATCGTTCCAATTGAAAGGAGCCAAATACACATTAAGTGAATTCGCTTCGGTAATTTATCCTCACCGAATACCCATAAACCTAGGAATGTAGACTCAATGAAAAATGCCAGTAATCCTTCAATTGCAAGCGAGGGACCAAATACATCACCTACAAAACGTGAATACGTTGACCAGTTCATACCAAACTGAAATTCTTGTAAAATACCTGTTACTACACCTACTGCAAAGTTAATAAGGAATAATTGCGTCCAAAACTTTGCCATCTTCTTATATACTTCTTGCCCTTTTACCACATACAACGTTTGCATGATCGCAATAATAAAAGCTAAACCAATTGACAGCGGAACAAAAAAGTAATGGAAAATCGTTGTTGATGCGAACTGTATTCGTGCCAATTCGAGCGTTTCCATACTAAAATCACTTCCTTCATAGTTTTTATAATAAAAGTTAATTGAGCAATCTTATCAAACTCAATTATTAAGAAATACGAAAAGACAAAAACATTTTGTATGTATTGTCGAAAAATATGAAGTTTCAGTTTTTCAAACTATTGCAATGCTAATTTTTACCTTTTCACTATTTCTGTAGTGTTTTATTCGTTAATCGAATTGTATAATATACCTGCATAGTAAATTCAGGTTATTTTTGACGTATTATTGACATCATTTTGTCTGAAATATGTCTTTTGTCATTTTTTTGAATCAGATTTTTTTCATTAGCAAAATGTGTTTTTTCAATATACTTCTTACTTTTATATCTATAAAACAATCGTTTTTTCTTCATACACTTGACTTTCAACCGAAAAAATGTCCTCGAAACTATCCTCGATAAATGCTTATTTTTTGTCAAGAGAAAAATGTATTTTCAAAATTCAAACTCGAAATAATGTTATTCAAAAATAGAAAACAACTTCCCTCTCCCTCGACTAAAAGTTCATTTTTTTGTCATTTTTCCATAACAAATAAAAAACTGAGAGTCAATTAGACTCCCAGTTTTTTTATTTATTTTGCTGTATGTTTTCTAACGGCTGGTAATATTTCAGTAGCAATTAATTCAATATTTTTCTCAATTTTATCAAATGGTACACCGCCAAAATCAATTTGTGCCATAAAGCGTTGTTGGCCAAACAATTCATATTGGTAAAGCATTTTCTCAATGATTTGTTGTGGGCTACCAACCATTAAAGCATCACGGTAATCTATTGCATTTGTAAATTGCTGTTTCGGATACCCACCACCGCGCAGTGTAAGCATACCAGCATTAATGTGAGGATAATATTCACTAAGTGCATCTTGTGAATTTTTTGCCGTATAAAATAAACTCGTTGTCGCAACTGGTAAACTAGCTGGATCAAATCCACTTTGCTGAGCAGCCTCGCGGTAAGCATCTACTGACACTTTAAAGTTAATTGCTGGACCACCAAGTGTTGTTATCATCATTGGCACACCTGCACGTCCTGCTTTAATTGCACTAGCTGGTGGACCTCCAACTGCACGCCAAATTGGTAAGTTATTATTTTTCGCTCTTGGAATAACCGATGCATGTGCGAGCGGTGCTCTGAACTGTCCATTCCATGTTACATGTTCCTCGTTATTAATTTTTAATAAAAGATCCATCTTCTCTTCAAATAATTCTTCATAATCATTCACGTCATAACCAAGTAAACTATATCCTCCAATACGAGATCCACGACCAGCTACGATTTCAGCACGACCATTAGAAATCAAGTCAATGGTAGCGAAATCCTCATATACTCGAACTGGGTCAGATGTACTTAATATCGTTGCGGAACTTGCAATTTTTATATTTTTCGTAGCTTGCGCGACCGCACCTAAAATAACTGTATGAGCTTGCGTTGTAAAATGCGTTTGATGACTTTCACCTACAGCAAACACATCAAGCCCTGCCTCATCTGCTAACTTAGCTGTTTCAATTAGTTCGTGAATTCTTTTTTCTGGCGTAACTTTCTCCCCATTATGTGGATTTAATACATGATCGCCAATTGAATATAACCCAAACTCAATTCCTTTTCTTGTATCTATACGGTATTTTTCCATAGTTACTCTCCCCTTTAATAAAGTAGTATTAGTTTTTCTTCTAAAAACGTTGGTAAGTCAAGTATATCTCCGTATTACCTATCTCATCACTTGATTAGTCAATTGATGATGTAAAAAAAATTACTCTTGCGGTAATTCTTTTTTTTCGCTATGCTTATGAACTTTCGTCATCAGCTCGTATAATATTTTCTGCTCTTCTTCATTTAATACATCATCAAAAAACGAAGATTGAAATGCAAGTTGCTCTGGCAATGCTCTCTCTAAAGCTGCTTCTCCTTGCTCTGTAAGACTAATTGTTTTCGTTTTCCAATCTTGTTTTCGTACAATATATCCTTCTTTTTCAAGACGAGTTAACATTCGAGAAATGCCACCTTGTGTAACAGTTACCTTTTCAGCTAACTCCATTTGTGTTAGTGGTTGATACGTACGTATTTGCAAAAGCACATCAAATTGAGCTGTCGTTAAATCAAAACGTTTTAAAAACTCATTTGACATTTGATTACTTTGGTTCGTAAATCGTATTAAACGTAACCATATTAATGATCCTATCGTATTATCACGCATGTTTCATCACTTCCTAGCGTTCATCTTACTATCAATTTACTACGCAAGTGATAAAAAAGCAAGATAAAATGTAATAAATATAGCGATAGAGTATTGCATAAATAATGATAAGTAAGAATTCATATAAACATGAATTCTTACTTATCATTATTCTTAACTTTTCATTTCATTCATTACTATATTTAAAGCTGTTACTGCTTTGGGCCAGCCAACATAAAAAGCCATATGCGTTATTAATGCAATCATTTCATTTTCTGCAATTCCATTTTGTTTGGCCAACTGCAAATGAAATAATAATTGTTCTGTATGACCAAGACTGATTAATGCCGACACTGTACATAAACTTCTTTCTCTTAATGTTAAAGTATCATCCCGCCACACTTCCTCAAACAATATCTCTTCACTATAATGAGCAAATGCAGGTGCCTTTTCTCTCATTTTCTCTTGAATACAATATTCAATTGATTCATTCATCATTTCATTCACCCTTCACTTTTACCAATTGTGCCAATCCTTGACCAAATGACCAATTTTCAGCAGATGTCTCATTTAGCGTAATAAAAATATCTGCACTTTTTATCCTCGAACATTTAGAAACCTTCAAGGATATCGACTGATATAAATTCCTTTTTTGTTTTATCGTTCTTTCCGGTCCACATGTAATAGAAACATAAATCATATTCTCCGTTCTCTTTTCTCCTCTTTCTAATAAATAATATGGATTATATAAAAAGTGATTTTGTTGATAAGGTAAAAACATTTGAAAAAAATCATTTTCAGGGATGTTAAAATGTTCAATTAATGACAGATGAATACATTCACCTATCTTTTTCAACTCTTCTTTATTTAATATATTTTCATGATAATAAACGTTCACAAAAGGCATACATTTTCATTCCTTTTTCTTAATTTAATTTCAACAAGTTTTCATCGTGAAATGTGCAAAATCTCATATACTGTAACACCTTTATTTGTTACCATTTCAGGCTTCTCTTCATAAAACTCAAACCTACTGTATCCCCATTTATCCGGATTATAAACGATTACATTCCCTAAACACTTTTCATTGTTTTGTACATTTTCATTTATCGTGTTTAATTGAGTCCCAATCAACGTTTTACTTTGAGAAATACTTCCTGCATATTCAACAACATATCTACTTTTCTTAAATCCATCACTTAGATTAACCACTAATGGAACACCTATATGTATTTGTTGCCATCCAAAAGATTGTAAAATGTTATCGTAATACCCTTCAAAGATAAATTTATTCATCCCTTCATGACCATTCCAAATATATAAAGGTGCATAGCAGTTATAAAAATTCCCGTCTTTCTCCGTTTCCGTAATTAAATAAGCTTTAAAATTTAGTTCTTGGAAACCATCAGTTTTATAGCCATTATCCTTTACCCTTTTCTTAATAATTTCCATGTCATAATCCTTTGGAAGAATGACCTTATATTGCATTCCAATCATGTTTATCACTCGCTTTCAATCTTATATACATTATGATAAATCGATAAGCGGCTAACGTAAAATAGGTATAAATTATGTTTGGTATCATTTATAATGATAGTGCATAAGGGGCTGAGATACATGGAAATAAATGATCTTATTATATTCAAAACTGTGGCCAGTGAGGGTTCTATTAGTAAAGCTGCTAAAGAGTTAGGATATGTTCAACCGAACGTAACTGAGCGAATCAAAAAATTAGAACAAGAATTAGAAACGCCTTTACTACATAGAGATAACAAAGGTGTTTCCTTGTTACCTGCTGGTGACATTTTATTAGATTACACGAATAAAATATTAACTCTATTAGAAGAAGTAAAAGATGAAATTAAAACGAGTGGTTCTTCTTATATAATAGCGACGTCACAATCTATTTTGACAAATTATTTAAGTAAGCGTATTAAAGTAAATTTCAGAAATTATCAAATATATGTAGAAAGTAGTAGTCATTTGCAAAAATTACTGCAGCAACAAAAAGTTGATATGGTCATAACTTATGAGGATTATCCTGACGCATCGTTTAAAAAAGTGTTCACAACCTCAATTTCTGTAGGCTTATTAAAAGCGAAAGAAAAATGTACCATTGATTATTCAAAAGAAATTTTCTTCGTTAGCAATGACAAAAAGTGCCCTTTTAGGAATAAGACAATACAATTTCTAAAAGAAAACAATCTATCTCAGCGACAACTTCAACAGTTGGATTCTTATTCGCTTATGGAAGAGTTTATTGCTGATGGAAAAGGAATAGCTTTTTTACCGATTAAAAATGATACATTAGTAATAATTGAAGATGTTCCCCTTGAGAATTTAGCTGTTCATTTTTTTACGAATCAAACCTTTATAAAGCATATCCCTGATGAACTATTTGATTAATAAAATGACTTTGATTACAAACTTTTTTCAAAATAAAAATCCCTCTTTAACGAATATACAAGAGGGATTTTTATTTTGTATACAATTGATTTTTCACACGTTTTGCTCCACTTCTGTACTTTTCTCCTTTTTATTCCTTTTAAAACTCTTCAATTTCTTAACCGTCCCAACCAATCCTTTCGGAAAAACGAGTAGCACGATAATATACAATAAACCTAGAATAATCGTCCATCTTTCAAAAATCGGATATTCCGTCGCTAGTTCTGATAAATAATATTTTAGTGATTCAATAATCCCAGACCCAGCAATAGCTCCAATTAATGTTCCGACTCCTCCAATCATTGTCATTAAGAGTGCATTTAGTGTCATTTCAATTGAAAATACAGTCGTATTGACAAAGCGTAATGTAATAACAAATAAACCACCGCTAATTGCAGCTACTATTCCTGCGACTACACTTGCGATTATTTTATAATGGAGGACTTTATATCCAAGTGCTTCAACACGTTGTTCATTTTGTGAAATTGCTTTTAATACTTTCCCAATAGAAGACTTTGTAAAAAGACGTAATAGAATAAAAATGAAGAGTAAACATATAAGTGATACATAATAAAAAGTAAAACGATCACGGAATATTTCTGGTACCCCAAATGTAAAACCATCTCCTCCGTGAGTAAGCCCACGCCATTTTTCAGCAAGTACGAAAAACAACTGTGAAATAGCAAGTGTTAACATTGCATAAAAATGACTTTTCAACCGTAAAGAAAGCAAACCAATTATATAACTAACGATTGCTGAAACAATAATTGCAGCTACTATCCCTATTAAAAAATTCGTTATTGATACGCCTTGCCGATCAAATAAAAGCGCTACCCCATATGCTCCTATCCCAAAGAACATACAATGACCGAACGATACAATTCCTGTATACCCAAGCAATACATCAAAACTCATTGCAAAAATAGCAAAGATGAAGATTTGAGTGAACAAAATTAACAGGCTCCGTGAATCATTTACGAACGGAAATACACTTAAACAAATTAGCATACATACTCCGAAGTATACTTTAATTCGGTCCGATGTGTTGTTCACCATTTCACCCCTTTTCACCAACAAGCCCAGTTGGCTTTACTATTAAGAAAAATAGTAACATTAGCATATTAATTGCAAGTGATAAATCTGGTATAAAATACGCTGTAAAAGCACCAGCTAATCCGACAATTAAAGACGCAAGAGCTGAACCTTGTACGCTTCCTAATCCTCCGATAATTACTACTATAAAAGCTAAAATTGCATACTGCATGCCCATCTCGGCGAAAATAACACCCGAATACGGTGCTAATAAGAAACCTCCCAAAGCTGCCATCCCTGCTCCTAATAAAAAGACGAAAGAAAATATCGCTTTTACATTAATACCAAGCGCTTGAACCATTTCTTTATCCATTACACCTGCACGGATCATAAGACCTATCTTCGTCTTTTGGAGTAATAGTTGTAGTGCAATGTAAATAATTATTCCAATTAAAATAACGAATAGACGATATTTAATTAATATAATTCCTTCGAATGTAAAACTTCCTTGTAACCATAACGGTAATTTTGCACTAATAGGGTTTGGCCCCCAAAATATTTTAATACACTCACTAAGAACGAGCATTCCTCCAAGCGTAACGAGCAGCTGTCGAACATGATTTCCATATACTGGTCTAATAAGAAACCTTTCTAAAATAAATCCTAGGAACATTCCCATAGCTACTGCTCCAACTAAAGCTAATATATAACTTCCTGTCATATTAAATAACCAAACACCTGTAAATGCTCCCCACGCAAATAAACCACCGTGTGCAAAGTTTAAAACGCTCATTAGACCGAAAATAAGTGAAAGACCTGATGCTAACAAAAAAATGAGCATCCCTGTTGAAATCCCATTTACAAATAAATTTATTAACACATCCATCCTTTTCACCTCGGGTTCATGTTAAGAGATTCCTAAATATTTATGACACATTTCCTTATCCTTTTTTAATTCATTCATAAAACCGTTATGAACAATTCGTCCGTTATCCATAATGTAAAAATAATCGCCAATTTGACTAGCCATCATAAAATTTTGCTCAACAAGTAAAACTGTTGTTTTCTCTTTCATCTTCAAAATAGCTACCATTAATTTCTCCACCATTATCGGGGATAGCCCTTTGCTCGGTTCATCAATAAGTAATAATCCATCACTATTAATAAACGCTCTTGAAATAGCCAACATTTGCTTTTGCCCTCCGCTCAAGAGCCCACTTTTCTTATTCCAAAACTGCTTTAAATCCGGAAATAGTTCCAGCATCCACTCTATTTTCCCTTCTACTTCTTCACCTTTCCCCCTAGCAAGAGCGAATGTTTCTTCTACTGTCAAATCATGAAAAATACCTTGATTTTCTGGTACATACCCTATTCCTTTCCTTGAAATTAAATGTGTAGGTAATCCACTTACTTTTGCACTATCATAATAAATTTCACCATCTGCAATCCGGTGAAACCCCATAACTGAACGTAATGTCGTTGTTTTCCCTGCCCCGTTTCTACCAAACAGTACAGTAATCGTCCCTTTCTCAACAGTAAGAGATACTCCTTGCAAAATATGAAACTGA
Source organism: Bacillus sp. CH_48 (assembly GCF_038008465.1). Taxonomy (NCBI): domain Bacteria; kingdom Bacillati; phylum Bacillota; class Bacilli; order Caryophanales; family Bacillaceae; genus Bacillus; species Bacillus sp. CH_48. The sequence goes on from NZ_JBBOZF010000001.1 coordinate 5,060,560, forward strand.
TCTAAATACGTTTCTATATTATTCACTTGTAATAGTGCCACTATATAATCCCCCTAAATAAGCACTTTGTACACGCTCATCTTTCATAATTTCTTCTGGCAATCCTTCAGCCAATAACTCTCCATGAAATAAAACGATAAGATGATCTGACAAACCTAGTATCATATCCATTTTGTGTTCGATAAGTACAATTGTGCTCTCTGGATGTTTCTTAATATTTTCAATCACTTGTAATATAGCAGGGACTTCCTCAACCGAAATACCTGCCGTCGGCTCATCAAGTAATAACACATCCGTTTTTAAAGCTAATAACATCGCAAGTTCTAGCTTTCTTTTCTCTCCATGTGCCAAATCTTTCGCTAATACGTTCTCTTTCTCGTGAAGTAATACTGTTTTTAAGAAACGTCTCGCCTCTCCAACTTGTTGCTTTAATTTTGCTGGACTCGGGAAAAAACTATAGTAATCTTGTACGAATGATTGAACACTTAAACGGACATTTTCAAGTACCGTTAATTCTGGGAATATGTTTGTAAGCTGAAAAGAGCGACCGATTCCTAAGCGTGTTCGATCTGAAATCGATAGTTTTGTAATATCTTGCCCTTTAAAATACACTTCACCTGTTGTGGGTGAAATCTGTCCACTTAGTAAATTAAATAATGTTGTCTTCCCCGCACCATTTGGCCCGATAATAGAAATGAGTTTTCCTTTTTGGACAGTTAAATTTACATCTTTAATAACATGATCTTCACCAAAAGATACGCTAAGATTTTTCGTCTCTAACAAATGTGTCACGAAATCCCCTCCCTTTAAAGCCGTGAGTATGAAAGAAATATGTATAAAGAGGGTCCCCCCTCTTTATACAAAAACAACAGAAAATTCAGTCTATTTATTTTGAACTGGTGGTTCTGTTTCTTTCATCGTTAATTCTCGCTCTAACACTGGCACCGGATAATCAACACCGTCTTGCTTTTTCAATGTGATAGAATACAGTGTCTGCATCGCTTGGTGATCCTTCTCTCTAAACTTCATCTTTCCTTTTGGTGTATCAAATTCCATTCCTTCCATTTTCTTAATCAAGGTATCTACATCTGTATCACCTTTTGTTTTCTTTAAGGCTTCTACAATAGAAATTGCTGCTGACATTCCTCCCGCTGTAAACAAATCTGGCACTGCACCATTAAAACGTTTTTTATGCTCTTCAACTAGCCAATCATTCACTTTATTTTTTGGAAGTGTGTGATAATATACAGAAAAACCTTGCATACCTACTAATGCATCCATTGTTTTTAATGCTAGTATATCTGGCGCACCTGTAGAAATTTTAATACCCTGCGCTTCCACATTCATATCTTTCAACTGTTTCCAAGGTGAATTTGCCCCTGCCCAAACGATAAATAAATAATCTGGTTTTGAACTAATGATATTTTGAATATTCGCTGTAAAATCTGTTGAATTTGTATCCGCGTATTGCTCATTCACAATGTTCGCACCTAATTTTTTCGCACCCGCTTTAAATGCAGCAATCCCTTCACGACCAAAAGCGTTATCTGGGGCAAATGTCGCAATCTTTACATCTTTTTTCGCAATTGCTGCTGCTCCTGCAATCGCATCTTGTGAGGAACTTCTTCCAGTTCTAAAAATATATTTATTCCAGTTCTTCCCGGTAATACTATCCGCAACTGCCGGTTCTACAACCATAATCTTTTCATATTCTTCTGCCAGTGGTAAAACCGCTAACGTATCACTTGAACTAGACGATCCAACTAAAAAATCAACTTTCTCTTCTTCTAATAACTTCGTAGCTTTCTTCACTGCTACATCCGCTTTCGTTTCTGTATCTTCTACAACAAACTTAATCTTTTTCCCATCTACTTTCCCAGTCCCACCAGTTGCATAGTCTAACCCTAATTCAAATCCGTTCACTGTTTGTTTTCCATACGATTCTAGCGGTCCTGTTAAAGAAGCAAGGACTCCTACCTTAATCGTTTTTTCATCCTCTGTACTTGTTTTCTTTCCTGAACAAGCTGCCGTTATTAATAATGAACCTAAAACACAACCAGTAAACATTGTCTTTAGCCACTTACGTTTTTTCATCGACATTGTGATCCTCCCCATACTTTACTTTCTGATAGAATCAAACACGCCAAAATCCCCTGTCCGTAATCATGACTAACTAATACGATAGATAATGGAAAACTCTTGTAGTACCCTCTACATTCGGCACAAATATATAATCACCTTCCTATGTAATGGAAACGGACATACAATCAATATATATTCTGCAATCCAATTGAAAATACTGTTTCATTTTAGTAATGGCCATACAAAAAGACTAACTTATTTTTTAAGTTAGTCTTTTCACCTTAATTAGAGTTAAGTTCTACTTTCTCTAACCCTTCAGCCAATCGTTTCTTATCTATTCCTTCTCCAATTACTACTAAGTTTGTTGGGAAACCGAAATCTTGTTCCAGTAAAGTCGGTACTCCGAACGAATATTGGAATAGGTGAGGGTATTTATCTCCATGGAATTTCACAAAGCCTTTCACTCGATAAATACTATCTGGTAAATTCGAAAGCCATTCATATAATTTGTCTTGATCAATCGGTTTCGTAAATTGATACGTCATCGTTTGTATATGTAAATGCTGTTTAACGTGTAGTGTCTCATGTTCCTCATCATTTGGAAATTCTGCTTCTTCTATATCTTTTAAAGATATATTACAATACTTTGTCTCATACATTTTCGCATGATCATTTATTGTCTTTACTTCTTCAAGTACTATGTTCTTATCTTCATCTGTTAGTAAATCTGCTTTATTAACAAGAATGTGACTACCAAATTTCAGTTGCTCATGCAATAGCTGTTGTACATTTGCACTTAATATACTTTTGTTTAACCACCTTACTGCATCTAAAACGACTACAATTGATTTCACTTCCAGGAAAGGAGCTAAAATTGGCGAGACACACGCGTCTAACACTTCAATTGGATGCGCAACACCTGTCGTTTCTATATAAATGACATCTGGTCTTTCTTGTTGGTATAACGAATGTAATTGTATTTCAAGCTCTTCTTTTAACGTACAACAAATACAGCCTTTAAGAAGTTCTCTTAAAACATTCTCTTTTCCAATAATATCTGTATCTACCGAGTATTCACCAATTTCATTCATTAATACTGCAACTTTTCTATTCTTCTTTTTCTCTGCTAACAATAAATTTTGTAATAATGTTGATTTTCCACTACCTAAAAAACCACCTAATATATGAATCTCCACTTTATTCATTCAACCGACCATCCATTTCTTTACTTCAAATGTATTCAAAGCGTAATAATTACGATTTATATTTATCATTTTATTAAAAGAATGACCATTTGTAAATATAAGAGATTCACTGTTCATTTACTTCATATGCAACTCTTACTCCAGACTCAATTGCCCCTTGCATCCATCCATGTGTTAATGTCGTATGCTCTCCTGCAAAATGTACTTTTCCAGATGGTGGTGTAATATACGGAAATAACTCGAGCTCTTGGCCTGGTTCGAAAGCTGTAAATGCACCGCAAGAATACGGATTTTTACTCCAGCTAAAAGATGTTCCAGTGACAAACTCACTATAGACGATGTCACCGTATATTTCCGCTAAATTTTTTAATGCGTAACGAATACGATCTCTTTGCGGGAGACTATCCCATGTTAACGCCTCATCTGCCCACGTATAACTTGCTATTACGATAGCTGGTCCTGGAGTATGAATGCCATAACTCGGATAGTATGTAAACCGTATCTGTAAATCAGTAATAGATTTACCGCCACACTGTCCCGCTTTCTCCCAAAATCTACTTTTAAACTCTATTGCAATTTTAGTTGCAGCAATATAATTTAATTCACGAATTGCTCTTTTTTTAAAATAAGAGAATAAATAGTATGGCTGAACTTCTACAAATCTTAACGCTGAAAATGGAATTGTAATAATAGCAAAATCACTTGTTATTGTAAATTGCTCTAACGTTTGTTCATGATTTCCTTGTAACATTACTTTATTATCTTCTTGTATAATTTTATCAACCTTATATGGCATTAAAATATGTTCTCTTAATTGTGGTAAGAATGCATTCGATAACTTATCCATTCCACCAGTTATTTCATAATATTTCGTCGTTGAAGTAAAGAAAATCATTTCACGTAATACTTCAATTAAGGACATTCCCATATAAGCTTCCATATCAAGAAGTACCCCAATCATATCTATTGCACCATCTGAATAATACTCCATTAAAAATAAACCAAGCGAATACGTTTTATACTTTTTTTCAACGATAAGCCAGTTTTTATCAGGATCCTTCTTAATATAATTTAGTATTGGTTCTAATACCTCAATCATTAGCTCTTCTGCCGTTTTTCCTCTTTCTTTATCCAAAACCGGATATTCAAGTACACTTGGATCATTTTCAAACACATTCAATCTCGTTTGAATGTTATTCGTATAAATGATATCTGCAAAAGTTTTATTTATAAAAAGGTTTAAAGGTAGTTTAAATTTATGAATATACGCTAAGGTTAACTTATGGGTGTCAGGGATTCTCATCGGTCCCGCATTAAAATATAAACCCACACTAAATGGTTCCCGAATCGTATACACCCTGCCACCTATTCTGTTATTTGCTTCTATAATCGTTACTTCGTGCCCAGCCTCTTTTAATAAAGAACCTGCAACTAATCCAGAAATCCCTGCACCTGCAATCGTAATCCGTTTTGGGTTATTCTTTTTGACAAGCCCTGCATGAATAATATGAAGCATTTCTTCCATTGCTAATGGGTTCCCCATGCCATTTCCCCTTTTACAAAGGATTTTACTGAATTATATTCGGTTCACTGAATTCCTATGTTTTGTTCGCGGATTTGCACGGATACATTTTCAAATACTTGAATATCTTTTATAAAATGTAATAAACTAGATATGACTCTATAGAAGTAAGACGTATTATCTTACATAATAAAATCAATGAAATTGCGAGGAATTTTGAAATGAAAAAAGGTATTAACCGTGTTGTATTAGTAGGAACAGGAGCAGTTGGATGTAGTTATGCTTACTGCATGATTAACCAAGCCGTAGCTGAAGAATTTGTTTTAGTCGATGTAAATGAGGCAAAAGCTGAAGGGGAGGCAATGGATTTAAGTCATGCTGTTCCATTCGCACCAGCTCCAACTAGAGTATGGAAAGGCAGCTACGAAGATTGTAAAGATGCTGACCTTGTAGTTATTACAGCTGGATTACCACAAAAACCAGGCGAAACACGTTTAGATTTAGTTGAGAAAAACGCTAAAATCTTTAAACAAATCGTTCGCAGTATTATGGATAGCGGATTTGATGGCATCTTCTTAATCGCAACAAACCCTGTAGATATTTTAACTTACGTAACTTGGAAAGAATCTGGTTTACCGAAAGAACGTGTAATCGGTTCTGGTACAACGCTTGATTCTGCTCGTTTCCGCTATATGTTAGGTGAGTACTTCGATATTGGTCCACACAACATTCACGCTTATATTATCGGAGAACACGGCGATACTGAACTTCCTGTTTGGAGTCATGTTTCCGTTGGTATCCAAAAACTACAAACACTGCTTGAAAAAGACAACACGTATAATCAAGAAGATTTAGACAAAATTTTCATAAACGTCCGTGATGCAGCTTACCATATTATTGAGCGTAAAGGCGCAACTTATTATGGTATCGGTATGTCACTTCTACGTGTTACAAAAGCAATTTTAAACGACGAAAATAGTGTATTAACTGTATCAGCTTACTTAGAAGGTCAATATGGTCAAAAAGATGTTTATATCGGGGTGCCTGCTGTTTTAAATCGCGGCGGTGTTCGTGAAATTTTAGAGGTTGAATTAAGTGAAGAAGAAGAATTAAAATTCGATCACTCTGTTCAAGTATTAAAAGAAACAATGGCTCCGGTTCTTTAATTAAGATAAAAAAGCAATCCAATTTATTTTGGATTGCTTTTTTATCTTAATTATCCCCTATGACCTTTTAATGATTTTCTATCATTTCTTATTTTTTAGTCGCATCCTCATTATTTATATCAAGTACATCTAATAAAAAGATAAAGATTGGTATCCCGATAATAAGCCCCCATATTCCGAGGAAATGCTCTGAGAAGATGAGAATCATAAATGTATAAAAGATTGGTAAATTTGTTTTTGCAGACATAAACTTCGGATTTAAAAAATAACTTTCAAGAGCGTGGATTACTGTTATGAACACGAGTATGTATACTACGTACATAACTCCGCCTACGTTGTAAGCAATGATACAAAGTGGAAACAAAGAAATAATCACACCTGCAACAGGAATCAACCCTAGTAAGAAAACCATAACAGCTAATACAAGTAGCTGTGGAAATCCTAAAACAATTAATGCAATGACAGTAAGAATACAATTTACAACGGCAATTAAAAACTGAGCTTCAATTACTTTTCCGAACGATCTTGCAAATCTTTCACCAAAATATGCAATTTCCTCATAAAAGATTTTTAACTTACTATCTTTAAACTTAGATGTAAATGTAATAATACGCTCTTTTTCTAATAAGAAAAATAAGCTTAAAATTAGAGATAATAATATTTGTAAACTTACCTTCCCTATATTTGCTATTGATTGATATATAACATCTACACCTTGTTCTATATATTTTGATACTTCCATCCCATTAATTGTCGAAAGTACATATTTAACGATTTCATTATCAGGTGGATTTTGAAAAAATAGTTTAAATTGATAAATTAATTGTGAAATTTGTATCGTCAGCACAGGTAAATATTTATATAACGTTGTGCCTATAAAGGAAACTAGTATTATATACAAACATGCAATAACAATTTTCCGGTTTACTTTCAATTTCCTTGAAATAAAACGTTGAAATCGATCCATTAAAAACGTCAGTATAAACGTAATTAATATTAAATTGATCATACTTTTTAATGCATATAATACAAGCGCTACTATTATTAAAACGAGAAACCGTTGAAACCCTCTACTTCGAAAAAAACTCTTTACTTCATTCATTAAGAATTAACCTCCCCCTCCAATGGATGGAAATTGAATCTATTACATTTTATGAACTCCTATAGACAATCTTTCTTACTAATTGAGAAGAATCCTTTTTTTCTTTTCATATTGTTAGATTCGTTTAACTGGAATCCACCAACATATTTCGGTGGACTCCAGTTATTTTTCATATAATCTTTTTATAAACTAGGTGATTTTCTATTTTTAGACTGCTGTTCATACGCATATCCCATATTGAAAAGCTCTCTTTCACCAAACTGTTTCCCTACAAACACTACACCGATTGGTTCTCCATTTTTATCATATCCAGCAGGAACCGCTAATTCCGGATAACCAGCTACAGCTGATAGAAGAACTTCATCGTTATTAATCATAACTAGAGCATCCAAACCTTTTTCTACTAAATACCTATCTAGCTCTTTTTTTGCATTTGCTTGACTCGTTTGTACTACGTTTTCGAACTCTTCTTTCGTTATAGCAGATTTTTCAGACCCCTCAATTAATGTTTGTCCGTATTTTATTCGTCTTTTACTATCCTTTTTATTAAACGCTATAATCTCTTCTAACGATTTTACCGGTATATTTTTTTGCTGTGAAAAATAGTCGTTTACATTATGCTTGAACTCATATTCTAATGTTTGCAAATTATCTACACCCTCAGCACTTAACTGGATATTATCAGCTAATATCGCACCTGCATCTTGAAGGTCTTTTCTAATTTTTTCTGCTACTGTTTTTCTATTTTCATCTTGTTGGTCTACAGAAAAAAGAAGCCCTATCTTTTTCCCTTTTAATCCATCTATTGATAAATCCTTTGTATAATCAATTCTTTCTTTATCTTTCATTTTTTCTGTCATAACATCTTTTTCGTCATAACCTATCATTGCATTAAATAACGTTGCTGCATCTTTTACTGTTCTTGCCATAGGTCCTGCTGTATCAAGAGTTTCAGCTAATGGAATAATTCCTGTTCTACTTACCATACCTAAAGATGGACGTAACCCAACTACTGATTGCTGCGCCGCTGGTGCAACAATCGATCCCGTCGTTTCTGTTCCAATTGCAAGCGGCGCAAAATCTGCCGCAACTACTGTAGCAGATCCTGAACTTGATCCTGAAGTATCGAATGTAATCGGACCGTACGGGTTTAAATTTTGTCCTTTCTTCCCGCTATACCCACTTGGCATTGTAAAAGATAAATAGTTCGCCCACTCAGACATATTCGCTTTTCCTAAAACAAATGCTCCTTCTTCTTTCAACTGCTTCACAATTGTTGCGTCTTGATCTGCAATCCAATCTTTTAATACATAAGTTCCTGCACTAGTCGGCATCACTTTTTCCGTCTGTACATTATCTTTTACAACGACAGGAATACCATATAAATTCGAATTTTTGTTTCTACCCCGCTCTTGATCTAACTTTCTTGCTTCTTCCATCGCATTAGGATTTATCTCTGTAACAGAATTTAATGTTATTCCATTTTGATCATGTTCTTGTATTCTAAAGAGATAAATGCTCGTTAATTCTTCATATGACAACTTTCCATCATCAATCATTTTTTGAAGCTCATCTACAGTCGCATTTACGACTTCTTTTTCTTTTATTTTTACATTTTCTATATTGATTCCTTTAAGCTGATTATGTATCGGTTGTAGCACTCTTTCTTTATCATATACAATACGCTCAGGTTCCTTTGGAAAATAATTTTTATACACGTAATATCCGCCGACACACGCTAATAAGACAATGCCTCCAGCGATAGACAACGTTACCTTTACCCATTTCTTCATGTTGCTTCCTCCACTCTATAAGGTGCTTCGTTACACGAAAAAGAGAGTTACCTTTTACTTAACTCTCTTCAATCAAAATGCTAAATGAAAAAATGAAAGATTTCAATCTAATTACTTCTTTTTTGCATTTGCTTTGCTAACATTTCTTTCACTTGATTATACGTTAACCCTGAATTTTTATTTAAACGCTTTACTTCCTCAACATCAGTACCTACCACTGTATATTTTTTCTCATCATTCATTTTTCTAATTCCCTTCTCACCGGATTATTTCTTATATTTCTTCCCTAAATGCACATAAATTAACACCACTACAAAAAAGGAAGCTGTTTTTAAGCACAGCTTCCTTCTCGTTACATATTGTATTTCTTAATAAAATTTCACTACATCTTCAGTAGGCAAGAACGTTCTTTCTGCTGGTTGTTCGTTTGGTTCACCAAATGGCATTTGACCTACTAAGCTCCACTCTGCTGGAATGTTCCAAGTTTCTTTCACTTCAGCATCTACGATTGGGTTGTAATGTTGTAATGACGCTCCAATTCCTTCAGCAGATAATAGCATCCACACAGTATGTTGTAACATCGCATTTCCTTGATGAGACCAGAATGGGAACTGATCTTTATATAATGGCGCATTTTCTTGCATTTTTTGTACAGTTGCTTGATCTTCAAAGAATAGAACTGTTCCTACACCTGCATGGAAGCCTTTTAGTCTTTCTACAGTCGCTTCAAAGTTTTCTGCTGGTACGCGAGCTCTTAGTGTTTCTTTAACAATATCCCAAAACTTTTCATGCTCTCCATCCATTAATACAACCATACGACCACTTTGCATATTGAAAGATGTTGGTGCGTGTAAAGCTGTTTTTAACACTTCTTCAATTCTTTCTTTCGTAATTGCATCGTTTTTTGCTACTTTACGAATTGAACGGCGATTCACAATTGCTTCTTTTAAGTTTGTTGTAGTTGCTGACATTTTAATTCCTCCAAATGTTTGTTTTATAATTTATTTTGTTATTTCATAACAAGCGAATTAGCAATATCCATCGGTATTACATTGCATACCTTCAAATGAATTTGTTTTATCCTTTTCAATTTCTTTATCAATGACCCTTTCTAGTGTTTCTTTACTAGCAAGCCCTTGAATGACTTCATCTCCAATCATGACAGTTGGAACAGCCATAATATTCGCTTCATCATATGCGTGTTGAATTGCTTCTTGATGCTTTTCTTTATATTTACGAGTTACTAAAGCATCTTTAAATTCCGCCTCAGGAAGTCCTACTTCTACCGCTAATTTTGTTAACACATCAATATCTTCAATGTTTTGCTCTTCTTGGAAAAATGCTGTGAATACGCGGTGATGATACTCATTACCTAGTCCACGTTCTTTCGCAAATTGACATCCTTCGAAAGCTAAATGTGTATATGGATGTGGTGAAACACGTGGCAAGCGCATATCAATTCCTAACTTCTTCGCTGTCGGAAGAATGAAAGCATCCCATGAACCTAATTTTTCTGGTTCATTCCATGGATCTATTTTTGAATATGGACTTGGACGTAATTCAAATGGCATCCATTCAATCTCTACATCTTTCTCTTTCGCTACCTCATCTAATGGACCTTTTGCTAAAAAACAAAACGGACATATAAAATCTGAGTATACTTTCATTTTTACAGTCATAACTTTTACACCTTACCTTTATCATTGTAATCAAATCAGTTACATTAATGACAAAAAAATATAAATAGGATTTAAGCATTCATTTTTTCTTGCAAAGTTTCAAACAACTGCCCCATTGTAATATTTCTCAAAACTTCTTCCATCGCGGATTGTGCTTGAATTAAAATAATTTCTAACACCGCTTGAATATTCGCCCCAATTGGACAATCTGGATTCGGTTGCTCGTGAATATGAAATAGCTTGTCTTCTTCGACTACGTTCACTGCATGATACACATCTAACAATGTGATTTCATATAAATCCTTTAGTAATCCCGCGCCACCCGGTCCACGATTTACGTAAACAAAGCCAGCTTGTTTCAAGTACGACATGATTTTACGAATGACTACTGGATTTGTATTGACACTCTCAGCCATATAGTCTGAAGTACAAAGTGAAGATGGATTGTTTTTCAAAATAGATAAAATATGAACAGCTATGGAAAAGCGGCTACTAATTTTCATCGTAATCACCACCTCGATGTAATCATTATAGTTACAACTAAAAAATAAGTCAATCCTTTTCATAGATTTTTTATAAGTAAATTAAAAAGTGTCCCATTATGATATATGAGACACCTCTTTTTATTCTGCAAATAGCGATTGAAATTCTTCAATAAATAGCTGCACAGCGATTGAAGAATCCTTTAATGAAGGAACAGCTAAAGCAATTTCTCTCCATACTTGTGGTTCCAATTCTCTCGTTTGCACATTTTTTGGTAAATTCGTTAAAGATAATTCAGCTAATATTGCAATACCCAATCCTTCTTGAATCATATTTAAAGCTGTAGTAACTGTCGAAATTACATATTCAGCCCGAAGTGGTACGTTTGCTTGTTTAAACATATCAATAATGGGTGGTTCGTATCCACCCTTACATAATATGATCGGTTCATTCTCTAAATCACAAATTGTAAGAGCGTCCTTCTTACAGAGAGGATGATCCTCTCTTAAGATAGCAACCATTTTCCCCTTCGTTAATGGAACAATCTCCATATCTTTATTAGGCAAAATAACAATTCCTATATCAATAACCCTCGATACTAACCAATCTTCAACTTCTTTAATCGTTCCTTCACAAAGAACGACTTCTAAGTTCGGATACTTCTCCTTAAAAAGGTTTATCATTTTGGGTAAGAAATGTGCAGAAGCGCTCGGAAAACTCCCAATTCGAATCGTCCCAACTTCGTGCCCTTTCTCCATCGCAACTTCTTGTTCAATCTTCTCTACACCGTTCAAAATCTCTCTAATATGTACAAGAATTCTGTTTCCTACATCCGTAACAATTAATCCTTTTCGTTTATCACGTATAAGAATCGTAACTCCTATCTCTGACTCAATACTTGAAATCGCATGACTAACAGCTGGCTGCGTCATATTTAACACCCGAGCTGCCTTCGTAAAACTACCTAACTCAACGGTTTTTATTAATACTTGCAGTTGTGTAATGGTCATAACTAATCACTTATACTCCCCATAAAAAAGATTCATTTTATTTATTACAGTCGATATCATATCATAGTGAAATGAATAACAACAAGGAGGTCTTACCGTGACACAGCTTTCTCGAACTAAGACGGCCATAATCCTTACCTTTCTCGTTTTCATGTGGGGAATCAATTGGCCTTTATCTAAGTTTGCCCTGCATTATACACCACCCGTTTTATTTGCAGGCGTTCGAACTTTAATTGGAGGATTCATTTTACTCCTTTTCGCATTACCGAAATACAAAGAGTTACACTTAAAAGAAACTTGGCATTTATACGTTATTTCTTCTTTACTTAACATCATTATATTTTACGGATTACAAACTGTAGGCCTTCAATATATGCCAGCTGGGTTATTTTCCGCCATTGTATTTCTACAACCTGTTTTACTCGGCGTTTTCTCATGGATTTGGCTTGAAGAATCTATGTACGGCTTAAAAATTTTTGGGCTTGTTCTTGGATTTATTGGCGTGGGTGTCATTAGCTCTAGTAGTTTAACTGGACATATCTCTATTATCGGAATCCTTCTCGCGATAGGATGCGCTATTGGCTGGGCACTTGGAACAGTATTTATTAAGAAGACTGGGCACCGCGTTAATTCCATTTGGATGGTAACACTTCAGCTCATTATTGGCGGGCTTTGCTTAATTGGATTTGGTTCAGAGTTTGAAAGCTGGTCTAGTATCGCTTGGAGTATACCATTTGTTAGCGTACTTCTCTTTATTTCGTTCTTCGTTATTGCAATGGGGTGGCTTGCATACTTCACACTTGTTGGAGCTGGTGAAGCAAGTAAAGTTGGGGCTTATACATTCCTCATTCCACTAATCGCTATTATTGTAAGTTCAATTTTCTTACATGAGGCCATTACAATGAGCTTATTTATTGGGCTATTATTTATTGTTGTGAGCATTTGTTTTGTAAATATAAAACCAAAAGCACTTGCTATAAGGCAGCAAGTTGAATTGAAATAAACGTAAGAAAGAGCCTACTGTTTGTAGGCTCTTTCTTACGTCTTACTTTTTACGACGTACTACAAAAACACACGCACCAACCGACGATACAATCGCCAAAATAGATAAGACAATCGCTATTACTTGCATATTACTAGTGCCTTCATTCTTTTCTACACTAGACACTTCACCATGTTCTCCTGTTAATGACGTACCTTTTGCAATTGTAGTAAGTGAATGTGGTTTTTCAGCTTTTTCATCGCCTGTCCATTCAACAATTTCTCCATCTTTATATTGTTGATATGCGTCCCAAGCTATTTTTTGCTCTTTATCCGGATTTTTAGCGACGAAAGTAAATCGTTGGAATTGACCGGTTAAAATCCCTTCTCCTGTCGCTTCCCATACTACAGTTTTCACTTTTCCAGCACTATCTTTTTGCGCTTCCACTTTCCACCCTGGCACTGGCTCATACTGTTGAAACTCAACGCCAGACGGTATTTTTAGTGTGACTTTTGTTGTTGCTATATTTTTTTCAACTGGTACCTTTATTGTGTAAGTCTCCCATGAATTAACATCAGAAGTTTCTGGCTTTACCGTCACATGAGCACTAACAGGTAACGAAAAGATTCCCATTGCAATTATTGTTGCGATCATTGTTGTTCCTAATTTTTTTATACGTTTCATTTTCTATTAACTCCCTTTCATCTATAACGCCTCTTTATCTGCCACCTACAATAAATTTATAATCTGTATCGAAGCTATCCAGAGATTTTGTTAATCCATGAACATGTATATTCCAGTTTCCTGTCATGTTAATATACATACCTTCTGCTTCATATTCTCCCGGTGAAACTGCTGAAACTTTAAATGAACCTTTTCCCATATTCATATCTAATGATTGAGTAGTTAAAATAATTTGCTCCATATCAGTAACAGGTTGTCCGTTTTCATCCTTTAAAGTAATATGAAATGTATTTTGTCCTACTTTATTAGGACTTACATGTAAAGTAAGTTCATACCCATTATCCAGTTGCTTACTTTCTGTAAAAGGTCCCGTAGGAGGCATCGGTGGTGTTTGTACGTTTGTCATAAAAGCTACGATGACAAAAATGATAATTCCGATGATAAACTCTACTTTCACCGTAGCGCCTAATCCCTTCTGCGCTCTCATTTTCCCTTTCACATAATGTACAATTCCCAATATCCCCATGAAAATGAATAAAAGTATTTTTGCTAATAAAGCTAATCCATACTTCGTATCAAATAAAGAGTGGATTGTTGGAATAAAAAATGTACTGTTAAAAAGACCTGTTATTAAAATCACGATGACAGCACCTGTTGCCCACGGTGAAAAACGCTTAATCATATCCCAATACATACTCCACTTGTCATCCTCTTTACGTAAAAGAAGAATAATGGATGATAGACCGCCAATCCATAATGAAGCTGCAAATAAATGCAGAAAATCCATAACGACAGCAATCTCTTTAAACTTCAAACCATATGCATGACTATTAAAGGCTTTCATAACAAGTATCCCGATAAACAATACTATTGGAATACTCCATACTTTAAACGACGATAGCTTCCCACACTTCATCGCAAAATACGTAACAATTATAAGTGAACTAATAAGAACCATTTGAGTAATCCATACATATCCAAAAACAGAAAGCTGTAACGTTTCTTTTAAGAGTAAAGGATTGAATGCTTCTAGCCATGAAACATCTGCATTTATTTTTGCTTGTAGTGGTAGATTGAATAACAAGCTAATAAATATCCCAAATAAGGAAATCCATATTATGTTCTTACTCCTTGATCGAACCGAGGTTGCATTCCCTTTATACATAATAAGATTAAAGAATAGCACTCCTATAAATAGTGAGAAACTTGTATATAGAACCCCACGTTCCATAATCATATCTATTTGCGGGACATACCCCATCTCTTCTACTTGTACATCATCTGCTCCCGCTTCCGCTGACCCAATTCGGAACGGAATAACTCCTTGAATTGGATGTCCATCAGCTGAAATCACTTTCCACTGAATAGAGTAGAGTCCGTTTTTCAGATTTTCTTTTAACCCTGCTTCTAATAGTTTTTTGTTTTTTTTATCAATATGAGCATCTTTCAAATCGACCCTTTTACCTGATGTATCCCTCACGTACAATGTATTAAAACTTGAAACTTGTATGTCCTCATCGAATTCGATTTTCACAACAGATGGTGCCTTCTTCAAAGTTTCATTTTCAACAGGGTTTGATTTCACAACGTACGCATGAGCAGATGTACTTTTCGGTATCGATATGATAAGCACACATGCAATTAATAACCATGTCCCTAACTTTCTCATTACTTTCACAATCACTTCACTTCTTTCTTACTCATCGCTATACTTCCATTCCTTTAACTTTCCAAGTTTGATTATCGGGCGAAATATTAACCTTATTAAATATAATCTTCTATACAGTATAACTATTTATTTCTCTCTCACCTCTAAACTTCCAATATAATAGTAACTACCTTCATAGATACTACTTACATTTTTAAAGTTGATTGTTATTATATCATAAAATATATTTACGTAAGTTCCTGAAGAAGAAAAGTTATCGTGAATCATTTGTGAAGAAAGTGTGAAATACATAAATAAAAAGGTATTACGTTATTACGTAACACCTTTAAAAAAATATCCCTCTTCTATTTCTCTTCCGGATAATCACAATACTCTATGATTGTTCCCTCTGTATCCGCTGGGTTAAGATAGATTAATCTTCTGCCGTGTTTATTAATTCGAAGTGTATGCTTTAACGTTCGAATACCTTGTTCTTTCAATTCCTCTAAAGCCACATCTAAATCATCTACTCGATACGCAACGTGATGAACACCTTTACCTTTTTGTTTAATAAAACGGGCAATTGGAGATGTCGTATTATTCGTCGGTGCAAGTAATTCAATTCTATCTCCATCCACTTCAAGAATGGCTACTTCGCTTTCCACACCAGGAGCTTCACTTACGTAACGATCTATTAAAGTTCCTAGTAACACATTTTCATAAAAACGTATCGTACTATCTATATCACGAACTGCGATTCCGATATGATCAATTGTTTTTTTCATTTTATTTCCCCTACTACTTTATTTTTTCTCATTATTAATAGTAACAAAAAAAGCTATAGAAACAAGTCTATAACTTTTTTTATTTAACCTATTTTCTTATCTGCTCTAGTTGCTGGTTGAACTTGGTTTTTCACTTTTAAAATGCTAATGCCATATCCGATAAATCCACCGATAATCGCTGGGAAGATCCAGCCTAGTCCTACTTCCTGCATCGGAAGGAATTTAGTGAACACTTGGCTTACTACTTCAATGTTAACTCCAGCTGCACTTAATCCATCGAATAAGCTGATGATAAATGTTACGATCAAGCTTACTTGATAAACTTCCGCTCTTCCTTTAAATAATGAATGGAAGAATGTTAAGAAAATCAATACGATTGCTAGTGGATAAATTGCTGTTAATACTGGAACAGAAACTGCGATTAATTGTGTTAATCCTACGTTTGCAACAATGGCACTAAATACACAGAGCGTGATTGCAATTGCTTTGTAAGGAACATTTGGGAATAACTTATGGAAGAATGAAGAACATGCTGATACAAGTCCCACACTAGTTGTTAAACACGCTACTGTAATCATTAATCCTAATAATACTCCGCCGTATGATCCAAAATAGTAGTTAGAAACTTTCGCTAATACTTCTCCACCGTTCTCTAAATGTCCAAGCTTTGCAACACTTGAAGCACCCATATAAGAAAGAGCTGTATAGATAATTGCTAAAATAGATGCTGCAATTATGGTCGCTTTTGCACAAACGACCATAATTTGTGTTTTCGTTTTTGCACCTTTTTCTTTAATTGCATTAATGATAATAATCCCGAATACGAATGATGCGAGCGTATCCATCGTTAAGTATCCTTCTTGGAATCCTTTAAAGAATGCATGTGATGTATAAGCTTCCACTGGTGCTTGCATATCTCCAATCGGATGTATAAAAGCAACGATTACTAAAATACCGATGAAAGTCAACTTAATTGGCGTTAAAATTTTTCCAACAATATCGACAATTTTCGCGGGATTTAGCGAAAAAAAACAAGTGATGCTAAAGAATATAATTGTGAAAAGAATTAAAGGTGTAGAACCTACTCCCTCTGGCATAAACGGCTTAAGACCAATTTCATAAGATACATTTCCTGTTCTCGGTATTGCAAATAACGGACCGATCGCTAAGTATAAAACTGTTGTAAACACAATCCCGAACACTGGGTGAGCGCGACTTGCTAATGACTGCAAATCATCTTTACCTGAAAAACCAAATGCTAGTACACCTAGTAATGGTAGTCCAACACCAGTTACTAAAAATCCAGCGTTAGCAATCCATACATTCTCTCCTGCTGATTGACCAAGCATCGCTGGGAAAATTAAATTTCCCGCTCCAAAAAATAGTGCAAATAACATTAATCCAATAACTACTATGAACGAAAACGGTACTTTATTCGCCATAATATAACCCCCATTCAAATTTCCTTATCTCATTTTCCAATTTTAACTAATTGAATTTTCTGAATATTTAATTTAAGTATCAACTATTCTTGAACTCATTATAGTTTGCTATATAATATTTTGCAATACTATTTTCGAACTTTTCTTTTATTTTATAAATATACATTTTTTAACATGAAAAATAGACTAAAAAACCAACATGGTCATCCATGTTGGTTTTTCCATTTACTATCATGAATTAAAATTTCGCTGCTACTTTTTTAACGTTTTCTAGACCTTCTTCAACAATTTGTTGTGAACGATCTGGATATTGATTGTGCCCTTCAATTACAACTGTCTCTGGATTTGTAATTCCCCAGAATCCAAGTACAGTTGTTACGTAATTAACTGCCATTTCCATAGGAGCCATTTGTTCTGAAGAGTAATCTGAACCACGAGCACCTAACACAACTACTTTTTTACCACCAACTAAACCTTCTGGGCCATTTGCTGTATATTTAAACGTTTTTCCAGCTTGAGATAAGTATGAAATATATGTGATTAATGGTGCTGGTACTGTAAAGTTCCATAATGGGAATGCAAATACAACCTTATCAGCTTCTAAAAACTGATTTAAATATTGATCTACTGTAGCAACTGCCTTCTCTTCTTCAGCTGTTAACTCCATGCCTTGGCTACGTTTATATCCACCTGAAATCGCGATATTTCCGTAATAAGGAAGATCTAATGCAAATAAATCTAATTCCGTAATTTCTGTATTTGGATTTGCTTCTTTATAAGTACTTACAAATGTTTCATACATTTTTGAACTAACTGCTTGCTCCGCTGGACGATCGTTTGCTTTTACAAATAATACTTTTGACATTTTTTTATTCCCCTCTACATTCTTATTTTCTTCTTTTTTACCAAATAACGAGCTAAATAATCCCATTTTCTTCACCTAAACTTTCTTATCATATTCATTATTCATCATCATAAAAATTCTTATTCTAATAAAAAGTTCCAATTGATACCTTAAGTAAAGCCAATCAAAACTTTTTGTTATTTAATTACCTTATGTAAGTGATTGTAATATAGCAACTTACTTTAGTCAAGTAACTTTTAATAAAAAACAAAATCTCAATTTAAAAATATTAACTAAAATACAATTGAACACCAAATACATCTTTATTACTTGTATAATAAAATTAGAGAGGAAAATTCATATATAGAAAGGATTTATTCATGAGCACTATAGAAAAGATTCAAACTTTTATTATTCTTTTTGCTGTTACATGCGGCATCGTACTCGGACAATTTAATATGATACATACGTATTCAGACAAGTTTATTGTTCCCTTCTTATTTTTTATGCTATATGGATTATTCCTCAGCATCCCATTAAAAGAAATAAAAAACGGATTTCGCAATTTAAAATTTGCTGGAACAAGTCTTACTATTAACTTCTTATGGACACCTTTACTCGCTTGGGGGTTAGGGGCACTATTTCTTTCAGATCATCCAGCACTTTGGGTTGGATTTATAATGTTAATGGTTACTCCATGCACAGATTGGTACTTAATCTTTACTGAAATAGCGAAAGGAAATGTAGCACTTTCTACTGCAATTTTACCTGTAAATTTAATTTTGCAAGTTCTACTCCTTCCAATTTATTTATTTTTATTTGCTGGTGTCATGAAAACTGTAGCGGTTTTTGTTTTAGTAGAAAGTATTGTTATCGTAATCGTCTTACCATTTATACTTGCACACGCTACAAAATTCATTATGAATAAAATGAAAAAAGCTGAAACTCTCGAGAATAAACTCATTCCGTTTTTCAGCTCTGCTCAAATTGTATTTTTAAGTTTAGCAATAGTAGCGATGTTTGCATCACAAGGTAAATATTTACTGCAAAATATGAATGTCGTTTTATTATTACTCGTTCCTGTTCTATTGTTCTTCATCATTAATTTTTTACTAGGACAATTTATCGGGCGCATGATGCATTTATCTTACAAAGATACAGTAAGTCTAAGCTTAACAACGTTAGCAAGAAACTCACCTGTTGCACTCGCTATCGCTGTGACCGCTTTTCCAGATGAGCCTCTTATCGCACTTGCACTCGTTATTGGACCATTGATTGAGTTACCAGTACTAGCTTGTGTGTCACAAGTTTTGTTGCTTATTAAGAAAAAACGGCAATACGCATAATAAAAAACGTCCCATTTTGGGACGTTTTTTATTATGGAAAGATTACATACAACACTTATTTCTTATTTATCATTACAAATGAAATTACCGAAACTACAAACGTAATAATACCAATTATAATAAAGTGAAACTTTAATCATTGGGGGTTTTGTTCATCCCCCAATGATTATTAGCCCTCACCACTCCCGCATTAACAGATCCTTTCTAATTAAAAATGATAGGAAACGTAAATATGACGAAAGCTGCCCAAAGTCCGTATATTGGCAAATACTTCGTAACGGCATCTTGGATAGCTTTTGGTCCTGATTTATTTTGCAAGAAACGCATATAGGAAAACATAATCCAAATTAGATTTGCCCAGATCAGTATGTTTACACCTAAAACAGCTAGTCTATTAGGTGTAATCCCGTAAGAAGAAAGTCTAAATACGATGGCTGACAATGCAACAGTATCAATAATAAGTGCCAGAACAATTAAGGCAAAATTTATATAATCTGAAATACTCTTTTTCTCGTCTGAGTCACTCTCAACGATAGAAAATATAGTAACAGCCAATACACCAAGCAGTATTCCGTTGAAGGCCATTAGGAAATTGCGATCCAAGAATGGATTTTTCCCGACCAAAATTACCGTTATAAGATAGATAAGCAAGGTAATCAGGACGAGAGGACTAAAAATTTTAGATATGTATGGTGTAATATTTTTAGCAAGCTTAAGATTCATTGATACTAAGTATGCAGTCACAATAGCGAGAGCCGCTGCTCCAAATAAAACAACATTACTAAAATAGAATTCTCCTATATCTAAGTCAACAAAGCTAAATAAACGCATGGTGAATATTGCTAGTATCATTCCGCTCACTGCCATGCTCCCGTAGAGAAGACAATATTCTAAATTAAATTTAATATAGGCTAATCTTGTACTGCCTTTTGAATATTCATTTCCTGTAAATGCAAGCCCTACTAAGACCCATAAAAATATAGGAAGATGTAAATACGCAAGGATGGTACTGTCTTTATAATTTATTGGCAACGTATTAAGATACACCCCGGAAACTAGGAATAACGCTATAAGGGAATAAATAATACTTTTTTTCGGCTTATTATTGTAAACAAAATAAGCAGCAATAAAGGGAATTACACCAAAAGCCAAATTAATTGGAGCAATTGCTTCCTGCTCAACAAAGTGGAAAATGATTCTAGTGCTTATGCCGGCCAGAATAGCTAAAAGGCCCATGAATAAGAAACCTTTTTGAAACAAAGATGTTTTTTCTTTATTTACTTTCTCCTTAAAATGCAACCTTTCATACCAAGCACCTAGAATTTGAGAATCAGGGTTTTGGTCCCATGCTTGTGAGAATGCTTTTTTAAAAGCTTTCGGATCTTTTCTATACATCTTCTCCAACTCATGGGGGTTATCCATATGTTTAACAATCAAATTGTTACTGTTCATAGTTATACCTCCTCTAATTTTAAAAATAAGGTTGTTACCTTTTAACAAAAGCACCTCACTCATTTATTATGATTTTGATTTTAATACAAAATTTATCGTTTTACAATAAAAAATTATTATTTAAAGGATTTTTTTTATCGTTAAATTTTATATAAAAGAAAAAACAAAAGAGCATGACAGTTTTATGTCATGCTCTTTTAACAAATTAATTCTCAAATACAAAATTAATCTTATTATCTTTCCACTCTAATTTCGCATCAAACGTTTTCTCGCCCTTTTTAAAGCCTTTAATTAAATCAGTCTTTTCACCTTTTAAGAGCTTTGTCATATTCTTTTGCGAAATTGTTTTACTTAATATCTTCTTTGAAATGGTGAAATCACATTGCGTTGTATTATAGTTAGAACAACCGTAAAACGTTGACTTATCAATTACATCGCCATCACATTTTTTACAGCTACCAACCTTTTTACCCGTTGTAAATTTCGATCCTTTTCGTTCAATCGATTCAACATGTAGTCCCGTGAAATCCCACTTCTCAGACATTTCCACTGCGTCTTCAATAATTTTAGCTGATAGCTTTTTCGTCTGTTCCATAAATGTAGCTGGTGAAGCTGTACCTTCCCCGATTTCCGCAAGGCGTTGCTCCCATTTTGCAGTCATTTCTGGTGAAGCGAGTATTTTATCACCAATTGCGGTAATTAATACTTTTCCTTTATCGGTCGCATACACTTGGTTTTTCTGCACATCTATATATTTACGGTCTTTCAGCATCGTAATAATACCTGCACGAGTTGCCTCAGTACCTAAACCTTCTGTTTTCTTTAATACTTTCTCAAGCTCTTCATTCTCTAAATACTTACCTGCCGTTTTCATTAACGTAATAAGTTGTCCTTCTGTATAACGCTTCGGCGGCTGTGTTTTTCCTTCTTTCACTTTCACCTTTACAACTTTTCCTTCTTCGCCTTCAGCAACAATTGGAAGAATTGTTTCGTCATCTTTATCATCTTGGAAAATAACTTTACGCCAACCTTCTTGAATTTGCTGTTTTCCTTTCGAAATGAACGCAGCACGTTCGTCTACAAGAGTTGTAATCGTTGTATAGTCAAAAATCGCTACTTCATAATGCACCGCGATTAGTCTTCTTACGATCATATCGTAAATTTTCTTTTCATCACCTGATAGTTTGCTTGGATTTGTAACTTGCTCTGTCGGAATAATCGCGTAGTGATCTGTTACTTTCTTTTCATTTACATAACGCTTATTGTTCATAATGGATTCAACCGGAGCCGGTAATAAACCTTTATATTCATCAAACTGACTTAACTTCTGTAAAATATCAGGGAAAGTCGCTGCTTCTCCTTGAGTAACATAGTTAGAATCTGAACGTGGATAAGAAACAATCCCTTTTTGATAGAGTGCTTGCGTTATATCAAGCGTCTTTTTCGGTGAAAACTTAAAGGCTTTATTTGCCGTTGCTTGCAGTGATGATAAGTTGAATAAAAGCGGCGGCTGAAACTCTTTACGCTCCGTTTTCATTTCCTTCACAACAGCCGGTTTCCCTTGGCAAAATGCCGCAATTTTATTCGCCATATCAGGGTCTTTTAAGCGGGATTCATTATCCTTCTCCCATTTCCCGTCATATTTCTTTCCTTCTATATTAAAGGTTGCAAACACTTCCCAGAAAGGCTCTGACTTAAAGTTTTCAATTTCTTTCTCACGCTTTACAATCAATGCTAACGTTGGTGTTTGGACACGACCAGCAGAAAATACATCATTCATTCCTTTTTTCTTTAACAAAATACTAAACACACGTGATGCATTCATGCCAACAACCCAGTCAGCACAAGATCTTGTGTATGCTTCGTAATACGTATTAATTGTATCTGATTCATCAAGTAAATTTTTAAACCCTTGATAAATAGCTTGCTTCGTTAAAGACGAAATCCATAGACGCTTCATAGGCTTTTGCACGTTACAAAGATTAATAATATTTCGTACGATTAGTTCCCCTTCACGCCCAGCATCGCCTGCGTGAATAATTTCTGTTACCTGTGGATTATGTAACAGCTGTTTCACAACGTTAAATTGCTTATACTTTGACTTTGTTACTTCAAATTGAAAACGCTCTGGAATCATCGGTAATGTATTAAGTGACCATTTTTTCCACTCTGCGTGATAATGCTCTGGATTACATAACTGCGTCAAATGACCAATTGCCCATGTACAGTACGCTCCATTTGGAAATAACTCATTTGCTTCTACTTCTAAATATCCATCTTTCCGGCGATATTTAAACTGTGAAACAAGAGCCAACCCTTGATCTGGTTTCTCGGCAATAATTAATTTCATTTTATAACTCCCTATCTGTATTCCAGTGTTACTTTCATTGTCTATATGTTTAGAAGCGATGATAAAACAACAATCTTATTTATCATTCGCGGTTTGTCTCGCAAATGTGAGACCTATAATATTATACGCTTATTCTTTATGGCTTCACAATAGAAACTCATAATATAACAATTTCTTTCACATGCTTACAATTAAAAAAGACGCCCTAAAAAATCAAGCGTTCCTTTGCTTACATCTATGAAATTGTGCAGATAATATGCAGATATAAATTATCATAAGTACACATATGATGAAATGAACGATAGGACAAGGAGGTATCATAATGTTTGCTTATACGTTAACTACCTTAACACTTTGCTGTACCTCAATTCTTATTGCATCCAATATTTCCAAACGTAAGGGTACCCTAATGGAGTATATGGTATTTATTATGTCTTTTAGTATGAGTATCGGTTTAAGTATTGGTTTTTATTTAGGCATTCTCTTTAAGGGGGAATTACTATATTCTACTTTACTTGCTATTTTAATTAGTGGTTTTATCGGTTTTTTAGTGGGTCTACGTTTTCACCTATATACTGCTTTAGAAGGAATGTTCTCTGGATTAATGGCAAGTATGATGGGAGCAATGATTACAGAAATGTTAAATGCTCAACAAGCTCATAGTATATTGTTCATTAGCCTTTTACTTACTATAACGATTACTATGTCCTGTATAATTCAATTGTTATCGGAGAACTTTTCTACTTTTATCCAACAGCGTTTTTTGTTATTACTTTCAATTAGTGTAGTAATTATCGTTGCCGTATTCGCGACATTCCCAGATCATACTCCTGCACCTGCACCTTCACCTGGGCATAATCAACATATACATTAGTACTTGCAACAAAAATGAATAAGCAGCTATCCATAGGATAACTGCTTCCTATTATTCTGGCTTATTAGGAATGTTTTGGTTTGGAACATAGTCAGATTTATAATCTGTATAGTTCACTTCCGTTACCATCCCTGCTGAAGCATGATGTAGGTCGTGACAGTGGAACATCCACTCACCGGGATTGTCTGCTACAAAGGCTACTTCATATTCTTCTCCTGGTTTTAAGTTCAATGTATCTTTTACAATTGGAGAACCTTTTATCGGTTTTCCATCTTTACTCAACACCTGAAAGAAGTGCCCGTGTAAATGCATTGGGTGATCATCCATTTTAGAACGATTTACCAACTTCACTTTTACTAAATCACCCTTTTTTACTTGAATTGGGTCAATATCCGGAAATACCTTTCCGTTAATTGTATATACCATTTCATTTCCATTCATTTGCGTATTTAAGTCCATATTATATGTGGCAGTATACTCTTGATTTAACGTGAAACTACCTAATTTTTTAGTACCATATTTCATTATATCTACTTTCGGTAATTTTTCTTTTTCGTCTGCTTTATCTTTCATCTCTTTGCTGCCATCATATTCAATAACAGCTTTCATTCCTTTTGCACCTTTATTTTTCGAATGGTCTTCAACATACCATTTCCCAGTTTTATTAGCAGTAAATTCAATATCATAACGTTCGCCCGGTGCGATTGAAATTACTTTATCCTTTATAACTTTTGGATCGTTTATTGGTTGACCATCTGTCGCAATTACTTTTATATCATGACCGTGAACATGTATATCATGTGATAGATAACCAGCATTAACGAGTCGAAAACGAACTTTATCTCCCTTATTCACTTTCAATGGCACTACTAAATCACCGCTTTTTCCATTGATTGTGAATAAATCATACATACTCATATCATGACCTTCCATCTTCATATTTCCATGGTCCATTCCTTCCATATTACTAGAGTCTTTTTGATCACTGCCCACGTCCATACCAGAATGATCCATGCCGTTCTTATCATCATTCTTTTCCTCATTTTCATTACCTTTAGATTTATTACCTATTTGCCCTTTTGTCATTTCTTTTAACTGCTTATTCATTTCTTCTTTATCTGTAACCCATTCATCCAACATTAATGTGTAATCTTTATCATATTTTTCCTTTGTATCTTCTACAATGAGCGCTCCATACAAACCTCTATCTAATTGATTTACAGAATCTTGATGCGAGTGATACCAGTACGTTCCTGGTACGTTCGCTTCAAATTCGTAAGTGAAACTTTTTCCTGGTTCAACTGCATCTTGTGTCACGCCTGGAATTCCATCCATGTTATTTGGGACAGGATATCCATGCCAATGAATAGATACTGGTGCAGATAATTCATTTTTTAATGTCACTTTCACCTTTTCACCTTTTTTCACCCGAATTTCTGGACCAGGAGATGATCCATTAAATGTCCAGACTGGAACAATAACACCGTTACTTAACTTTTGCTTTTCTTCTTTCGCTATTAAAGTAACTTCTGGTCCTTTTTCAACCTTCAATGGTTTTGTAGCTGTTTCAGTCTGTATTGTTTTTTTATCTTTCATATTTTTATGATCATTTGTTGTATTTGTGGCCAAAGAACATGCAGCAATTAAAAATATTACAGAGACCGTAACAGCTTTTAATACAAATCGCTTCATGGAAAATCCCTCCTTTTTCAAAATCATTATAGAAGTTGATTTTCAAGAAAATAAGGAGATGTAACTAGATTTTACGTAAGCTAATTGGAAGATTACTAAAAGTGGAGACATTACAAGAGGCGAATATTTTAGAAATACAAAATGCTTTCCTTGTAGCGACTATATTAGCCGTTCTCGTATTTGTTTTGACGTTATTTCTTAAGAAACAATAACACTTCTATTATTAAATAAGAAAAATGTAGCTAAAATGCTCTTCACAAAAGAACTTAGATTTTTGTATAATAAGAACTAATGTTCTTCACAGACAATAGACTCAAATTACACAAATATATCAAATAGAAGAGGATTGATATACGATGAAAATTGATAGACCAAAAATTTCACCAGAGTTATCTTCAAAGAATTTTCAAGATATTTTTTATGAAGAAGATCCAACATTGGAAGTGTGTGAAATTATAGACTCCACTTTCGAAAATGAATCTGTAGATAGAGTACGATTATATGATGCGGTGATAAAAAACTGTAAGTTTACTAATACAGACTTTAGCAATATTGATATTACAGATGTTTGTTTTGAAAACTGTGATTTATCAAATGTTAATTTAAGCAATTCTTCTGTTCACAGAGTCGAATTTAAAAACAGTAAATTAATCGGAGTAAATTTCACAGAATCTAGCTTAGGAAATGTTAAATTTGAGAATTCAATTTTGAATTTAGCGGCATTTGGAAATTCCAAACTAGAAAAAATCATCTTCAATGAAACTTCATTAAATATTGCAGATTTTTTTGACTGTAAACTTAAAAAAGTTGAATTCCAATTATGTAGTCTTGATGAAGCTAATTTTGATCAGACATCACTGAAGGGGATAGATATTAGTTCTTCTAGCTTTGATACGCTTACAGTTTCAGTGAACGATTTAAGAGGATGTAAAGTATCAACATATCAAGCTGTTCAGTTTGCAACTTTAT
This sequence comes from Bacillus sp. CH_48, assembly GCF_038008465.1. Taxonomy (NCBI): domain Bacteria; kingdom Bacillati; phylum Bacillota; class Bacilli; order Caryophanales; family Bacillaceae; genus Bacillus; species Bacillus sp. CH_48. Next base: position 5,087,670 of record NZ_JBBOZF010000001.1, read on the forward strand.
TAGGATTAATAATTAAAGATTAGTATTTCGAAGATAAAAGAACCCTATCCCGAATCATGGATTTTTTAATTGTCCGCGATTCGAGATAAAGTTCAAATAAATTAGTGATGACTTTTTATTATTTAACTACAGCTTGGTTTCCTTTTACATGTTCATTATTTATACTCATAAATTCTTCAATTTCTTCAACTTCTCTAATGATATCTTTTGACAAGTTTTCATACCCGTCTTTCGTTACAAGAATATCATCTTCTATTCGAATACCAATTGACTCTTCCTCAATATAAAGACCTGGTTCTATCGTAATAACCATACCTTCTTCTAACACTCTATCTTTATATGTTCCTACATCATGTGTATCTAAACCAAGGAAATGGCTGACACCATGATAATAGTATTTTGATAACTCTTCATCTTCTTGAATTAAACCAATTGCTTTACACTCTTCTGCCAGTACCTTTTTTGTATGCTCATTTAATGCAGCGAACTTTAATCCTGGCTTAATAATCTCTGTTGTTTCTTTTAATGCTTTTAATACAATATTATAAATTTGTTTTTGGCGACTAGAGAATGTTCCATTTGCCGGGAATGTATAACTAATATCAGCGTTATAGTAGTCTTTTTGAGCGCCTAAATCTAGCAATACTAAATCACCATTTTGAATTTGTGCATCATTATCTTCATAATGAAGAACTGTAGCATTTTTCCCACTCGCCAAAATTGTATTGAATGCATGGTGCTTAATGCCAGATGATTTCAGTGTAAAATCAAATTGTGCTTCTAATTCATACTCCATCATGCCTGCTTTTGCATGCTTAAGTACGTTGTAAATACCGTCTTTCGTTATAGCAATCGCTTCTTTAATAATTTCAATTTCTTCTTCTGTTTTAAATACTCGTAATTCACAAATGTTCGGATATACATTACCAATTGTTACGTGTGGGTATTTTTCTCTTACATGTTTAGCAAATGCTAATGTTTTTGTCTCCATACCATTCCACTCACGACTTTCTATATCTAAATATAGATGCTTCGCATTTTCTGTAAAAAGTATATTTGACATTGTCTTTTCAAAGCTATCTAAATATACAAATTTCTTTATACCTGAAATTCCCTCTGCTTCTTCGCTAGAAACTGTTTTCCCAACCCATTTTTCCATTACTGGATCTGATTTTTCAATGAAAAGTGTCTCTTCTACACTATTCCCAAACTTTTTCAGCATAAAAATAACATTTGGTTCACCGATTCCCGTTAAGTAGTAAAAATTACGATTCGGTACAAATTTATAATGTGCATCGGCTGACATATGAGGTGCTTGTCCAGCAAATAAAATCGTAATGGATTCCTCTGGTAATGTGTTTGCTAATCGTTCTCTATTTTGAGCAAAAAATGTTGATTTCATAATAATCCCCCTAGCGTTTTATGTATAATTGTGAAACTAATTATTCAATACACTTCATTCTATTATTGTTATAATTTTTCGTCAATTTTTAACTAAATTTTAGATAGTATTGACACAGACAACTAAACAAGTTACAATAACTATAAATTAGTAAGTTACTAATTTAAATTTAAATAAGAGGTGAACAAAATGCAAAACATTTTATTCCGTATTAATGAATTATCAAAAAAAGAAAGAACATCTGGATTAACAGTTGATGAAAAACAAGAACAACAAATGTTGCGTCAAAACTATACAGAAACATTTCGTGGAAGCCTAGATTCCATTTTATTAAATACAAAAATTGTTGATCCTAATGGTCTTAACGTTACACCAGTTGCATTACAAGATGCTCAAATACGTTTAAAATTAAGCAAATGAGTTCCGCGCTAAAGAATTTCAATAAAACATAAACAGAGCTGGATTTCCTATATAGAAATTCCAGCTCTGTTTATTGTCTTTTCTAATTTAGTAAACGAGCGATACATCGCAATTCTCCACGACACAATCATCGCAAATGCAAGTAAGAAAAACATTCCGCTTAACTCTGCCAAATCAATTGATTGGCTTAAATATGACTTTAATGCCACGCGTACAGCTAATAAGCCTACTAAAATAAATATGAATGCTTTTGACGGTTTCATAAATATATGTTCGCCTTTTATTTCGAACTTAGTTGTTTTAATAAGAAAAATAGAGAAAATAAGCCCTATACTAATTGCCTCGACTATTTCTAACGATGTTAATCGAAACTCTAGTAAAAAGTACATCATCGCGCCTGTACTCATAAAAATTGGTGGTAATATAATTTTCTTTTTCGTTACCGGCTTTTTCGCTGCTTTAAAACGTAGAAACATTACTCCAACAGTCATACAAAACGCTATGACACTTGATAAAAGTGCTATCATACTCTTCTCACTCCTATCTATTTAAAAGACTTTTTGAGCAAAATCATAAACCAAACGAGCCCGATACTTATAATAACATGACCTAATCCAGCCATATGGCTTAAACCGTAAAAGTCAGTTCCATTTACTTGTAAAAGACCTCTCCATAGCATTGTAGCAATAGTAAAGATTACTCCTACATTATAAACAACAAACCATGCACAAAAGCTCTTTGTTTCTTGTACATGAAACACTTTACATAAAGCGAAAGCAATTAAAAAGAATACAAAACCGAGCACTAATACATGTGTATGCACTAATTGCAACATTGTGGATCCTTTAATTCCTTGTGCTTTCGTATACTCTCTTGCAAATACACCTGATAATAAACCAATAATTAAGTAAATAAATGCCGCATTATATAATTTCTTCATTCTATTCCTCCTGTTGCAAACTTTCTATATTCGCTACAATCATTTTACGGAAAGTTTATGAACGGAATATGAATAAAATATTACATCCTATTTTCAAATAAAAAGCCATTTTGTTTATATTGGTTTACCCATTTCAAAATTGCGGTGTCTCTTATACCAATAGCTTTACTAATTTCTCGGTAACTTTCATTTCCGTTCAAATAACGTTGAACGATGTATATTTTTTCATCAGTTGTGAATTTAACCATAGAAAAACTGCACCCCAATTGTTAGACTGTGTCTAACAATTGGGGTGCAGTTCAGTTTTTAATGGTGGGATGCTCTTTTATAATTTATTCATTATTGATTATTTTCCATCCTGTAAGTTTCTAGCTTAATTTAAACCATTGCTTCAGTTTCTATAATTACTAAAATTACCCTTTTCTCATAACCGTCTAATATTCCTAGAATTTCCGGGATTTTTGAGTTCATGCGGTTAAGCCCTCTCAATTATTTTAGAACTTAACTAATCTTAGTTTGTAACTCCATTCCAAACATCGACATCATTATCATCTAAAATGGCTTTGATTTTATCTTTCTCAAAAACTACCAGATATTCATAAGGTAAGGCTAAAACTTGAATAATTGAAGGTCTAATTTTTAGTAGCTGATATGCGTAATATGCTTCTAATTCACCGTCAGTTTCTTCTGTTTCATCGACAGGACCGATATACCAACCAGAATCACCTTTGTCACAATCCCTAGCTCTTTGTAAATAAACCTCATCTAGTTGTAACACATTTTTTGAAGTCACTATTTTATCGCTAAACTTTATTGTTTCACCGTCAATATTTAACTGACGTAAACAATGCACTTGTTCTAATTGCACCCATAAAGCAATTGTTAGATCATCTGTAGTATCCTTAAATGGATTTTTTGTATAATCTGGGGCAATAATATGATACCCATCTTCACGTTTGGATAGAACAAAAATAGACCAACCAACTTGCATAGAAAATCTATCAACTAATTTGTTATCTTCTACTTTAGTTAGCAAATACAATAACTTTTCTATCTGGGGGCCTAAATGTTTTTCTGCTGTAGCTATTATCTTTTTACCACCTATATTTTTAACTATTGTTTTCAATGGATTGTAACCTCTCTTTTATTGATTTTTTCAAAGCTTCTCTAGCCACTGCTTCACGTTCTAACATTTCTAGTCTTATAATTTCCGCCGTATTTAGGGTGCCCCGGCCATGTACTCCAATCTTTTGCATTCTTAGAAGCATTTGTTGGTTTTCCAAGTCCAACAAAGTTTACATCCATATTAAGCACTTCTATTTGTTGTTCTCTCGGTAATAGGTCAAAACCTTCCATGTCCGTTATTTCTTTCATTGAAACAATGTGGTCAGCTTCAAGTTTTTCCACTTCATAACCATATACAGGATCAATTTTGGGTACGTCTGTATTTACGCTTTTTCTTATCCTATTATTGGGTGTTCTCTTCCTTAAATCTTTATATTCCTCTTTTGAAACCGCAAATTGATTTAATAAGTCTTTCGCTTCTTGGTATGCCCCACCAAGTTCATATTTTATAGAACTTCCTCCAACATCAGCATAAGCCAAACGGTTTCCAGTGTTCAACTTAAAATCAGTTAATACATTTCTATATGCAGCAGAATTAGTCATAAACGACTTTCCTTTTGCTAGGTTGCCAGCGATTGCTAACTTCCCTGCTTGTCCTGCTTTACTAAGACCTTTATCACCAATAAAACCTGTTAATAATGATGCTACACCATAGGCAGCATAGTGCTCTCTACTTTCCATATCTCCGTTCCAGAAATCATTAATGAATGAATCTGATAAAGTATTCCATGCAGCAGGAAGTGTTTCTTTATAATTAATAATTGCATCTCGCATGTTTAACCACGTTTCTTTATCGCCTAAAGCTACGAATCCTTCCCATGCATCTACAGCACCATCTACAAAACCTGTAGAAATACCAGTCCATGCATCACTTAGATCCTTTTTCTCTCTTTCCCAAGCCTTCTCGAAGTCAGATTTAGGCGAAATTTTACCGCACATTGCACCTTCTTCAATTGAATTATCAGCCTGACGATTCCTATCTTCTGTAATCGCCTGGATAGAAGTCGTCCACTCCATATTCAATACTTGTGTACTAAATGTACCACTTGCAGGACTAAAACCTTTTCCACTTTGTACTTCTGCAAGACCTGTAGCAATACTATTAGCTAATTGAATTGCTGTAGCATAGTTATTGCTAGACGTTTGATTAAATTCATGTAGATGGTCTAACTTTTCTTGAAGTTTTTTCCTCATGACAGTAAAAAGATTTGCCATAGCGTCTATACCTGGTATTGGCATAGTTTGAGTGATGGCTTCCATACTTGCTTTCATTCGGTCAATCTCTCGAATTTGTTCTAATATTTCTTGTTCAATTACATCTGCCTGAGCTACTTGTGATTGAAATTGACTTGGAAATGCATCGTTCTGACGGATTAATTCTTCACATAAGTATATGATTCCTTGTGCTAAAGGGCGAAAGGTTTCTGCGAAAAATGCTTTTGCACTATCGTAAGTTTGCCCTTATAGAACGGTATCACTTGTAAAAGCATCAATCGATTGAATGGCTTGTTCCATACCTTGAATGGTAGCTGTACATACAGCATTCATGCTTTGAGTTTGGCTTTGTACTTCTCCCAAATACATATTTAAACTCATGCATTGACCTCCCTTGCTAATTGTTGTTGCTGGTAGGATAGGTCGTTTTCTGAATCACTAAGGTCTCGTCTTTCTTTAAGTAATGTTTCTTTTTGATTTTCTAATTCAAATGTAAGTTTTCGCTCAATGTGTTGTGCTTCTTGACGGATATTTATAAAGAAATGAGATAACTCTTTATCGTTGTGCCAAGTTTCTAAAATACGGTTAAATAAGCGGTTGCTTCGATTTTTCAATTCGTGAAAATCAGCTTCCGCTTGTTCCTGAGTTCGAAGCGCGGATTGATTTCGGTCCTGTTCTTCAAATACACTTCGTAATTTTTGATTTAACTGTTTAATTTGTTTTTTGATATCTCGATCCATTTTTTTCCTCCTAAAGTTTTATCTTTACGAAGGTGGTCATATTAGCGGAAAGCATTGTGAAGCTCGTGATCCATTCTCTCAAACTCTTTGGCTACCGAATGAATATTATCGACCGCTTGTTGAAAGGCGGTGGAAAATTGTTTCGTCAAATCTAAAACTTGTTGGTTCGCTTCTTGTGCTTTTGAATTAACTGAAAGCGTAGTACGTGTCGCCTTTTTTATAGAACGATTTGTTGCGCTTTGGATTGTATCTGAAGCTGCCCTCATTTGCGTTGCGATTTGTGTAGCGCTTTGAAAATTACTTTGAAATTGTCCCATCGTATAAACCCCTTCTATACTTAATAGAGCATGAAAATTATACCATATTAGTATAGATTTTTATATTGATAGAGAACCTTTGTTGGTAGGGCGTTTTTTAGAGTACGAAAGGTAATTCAATTATAAAAATAGCCTATCATCTTTTAATATTAATTGGGAATTTATATTGTACTTACACTACATTAATATTTAATATTTAATATTTATTTTTTAAAATTTCACATGTGGTAAAATAATAAATTGATGAAAAAGAGGACGAAATATCAGTAAATAATTCACCGCAATATAAAGTAAAAAACTGCACCTCCAATTGTTATTCGTGTCTAACAACTGGAGGTGCAGTTCACTTTTCAACTTATTTTAAATCTTCTATTGAGAAAGCACCTGGAAGTAATTGCTCAACAGTCACTTCTTTTTCATCACCTTTTACATTCGTTAATAATACAGGCATTTTCGGATCACAGAATTCAGCAATTACTTGTCTACACGCACCACATGGTGAAATCGGTCCATCAGTTTCTCCTGTAATAACTAAGTAACTAAAATCGCGCTCCCCTTCTGATACCGCTTTAAATATTGCTGTTCTTTCTGCACAGTTACATAAACCATAAGAAGCATTTTCTATATTACAACCAGTATAGATTTTCCCTTCTTTCGTAACTAACGCTGCGCCAACAGGAAATTTAGAATACGGAATATACGCTTTCGATAACATCTTGTTTGCTTCTTCAATATATTTTTTCTTATCCATATTATTTCCCCCTCAAAGTAAATGAAATGATGATTAGTCAGTAATAACTGTATGAACTAATTTAGGAGCCACTGCTGTTTCAGCGATAGAGATGTTCTCATAAATTTTTGCTTTTACATCTTCTACATTTTCACGATTTGCGTAGATTGTTACGAATGGCTCGCCTTCTTTTACTGCATCGCCAACTTTTTTACGTAACATTAATCCTACTGCTAAATCGATTTCATCTTCCTTCGTTGCACGACCTGCACCAAGTAACATAGCTGCAATACCAATCTCATCTGCAACAATGTTAGAAATAACACCTGAAGTTTTTGCAGGTACATCAATTACATACTTCGCTTGTGGCATTTTTTCTGGATTGTCTACAATTGAGCTATCTCCGCCTTGATTGCTTAAGAACTCTTTAAATTTCTCAGTTGCTTTTCCGTTTTTCATCACTTCAATTAGCATTTCACGAGCTTCTTCTAACGTATTTGCTTTTTTCGCAAGTACGACCATTTGGCTACCTAATACAAGTACTAATTCTGTTAAATCTTCTGGACCTTCACCTTTTAACGTGTCAATCGCTTCTTTTACTTCTAGAGCGTTACCAATCGCAAAACCAAGCGGTTGTGACATGTCCGAAATAACAGCCATAGTTTGACGTCCTACATTATTTCCGATACGTACCATTGCATGTGCTAATTCTTTTGCATCTTCTTCTGTTTTCATAAATGCACCAGCACCTGTTTTTACATCAAGTACAATTGCGTCAGCACCAGCTGCAATTTTTTTACTCATAATTGAACTTGCGATTAAAGGAATTGAGTTAACAGTTCCTGTTACGTCGCGTAATGCATAAATCTTTTTATCTGCAGGTGTTAAGTTTCCTGTTTGTCCAATAACAGCTACTTTGTCACGGTTTACAATATCAATGAATTGTTCTTTCGTAATTTCAACGTGGAATCCTTCTACCGCTTCTAATTTATCAATTGTTCCGCCTGTATGTCCTAAACCACGACCAGACATTTTTGCTACTGGTACATCTAAAGCAGCAACTAATGGTCCTAATACTAAAGTTGTTGTATCACCAACACCGCCAGTTGAATGTTTGTCTACTTTAATTCCTTCAATTGCTGATAAGTCGATCGTTTCTCCAGACTCAACCATCGCCATCGTTAAATCTGCACGTTCGCGATCTGTCATATCTTTAAAGAAGATTGCCATTGCAAGCGCACTCACTTGATAATCAGGAATACTTCCGTCTGTATATCCATTAATAAAGAATTTGATTTCTTCAGTCGTTAGTTCTTTGCCGTCACGTTTTTTTGCGATAATATCTACCATTCTCATTACAATCACCATTCCTTTTTATATTATATGAATCTATTAAAATAATAAGCCAACGATTGTTGCTGATAAGAAACTTACTAACGTTGCACCGAATAGTAATTTCAAACCAAATCTTGCGACTACATTCCCTTGCTTTTCATTTAAGCTCTTAACTGCACCTGCAATAATTCCAATTGAAGAGAAGTTTGCAAATGAAACTAAGAATACAGATATAATTGCTGTCGTTCTATCTGAGAAATTAAAGTTTCCTTGTGCTAAATCTGTCATTGCGACAAATTCATTTGATACTAATTTTGTTGCCATAATATTTCCGGCATTAACTGCTTCATGCCAAGGTACACCCATAATAAATGCAAATGGTGCAAATGCATAACCAAGAATTTCTTGGAATGAAATACCGATTACACCTTTAAATACTGCATTAATGAATGCGATAAGAGCAACGAAACCGACTAACATAGCTGCTACTGTAATCGCAACTTTAAATCCATCAATAATGTATTCCCCTAATACTTCAAAGAAGGTCTTTTTCTCTTCTTCTTGTACTTCTAACATATCTTCTTCCTCAGTAACTTCATACGGGTTAATGATAGAAGCGATGATGAAGCCACCGAATAAGTTAAGCACTAAAGCGGTTACAACATATTGTGGTTTTAATAACACCATATATGATCCAACGATAGACATAGAAACTGTAGACATTGCCGATGCACATAATGTATACATTCTTTTCTCTGGCAATAACCCTAGTTGTTTCTTAACTGATATAAATACTTCAGATTGTCCTAAAATCGCAGAAGCAACAGCATTATATGATTCTAGTTTCCCCATTCCATTTACTTTACTTAATGCTAGACCGATAGATTTCACAATAATAGGTAATACTTTAATATGTTGCAAAATACCGATTAAGGCTGATATAAATACGATTGGCATTAATACACTTAAAAAGAACGAAAACTCTTTTTGATTTACTAATCCACCAAATACGAAATTCACACCGTCAGCGGCATATTTTAATAACTCTCCAAAACCATCTGCTATTCCGCTAATTAATATATTCCCTATACTTGTATTTAATAATAGAAACCCCAAAATGAATTGTAATATAACCATCGTTATGATTGGACGATATTTGACTTTCTTTCTATCATTACTAGCAAGCCAAGCGATACCTAAAATCAATACGAGGCCAAAAACACCGATTAAGTATTTCATAAGCCGTTTCCTCCCATTCGTATCCGCTTACATTTTTTTAATTGTTAAAGCAATAGATATACTTTAAACGTATATCTATTGCTTTAACCTTTTATCGATTAGTAGTTATCTGTAGCACCTTTTGCATCATTTAATACGATTGCAACACTAGCACTTGCTCCAACGCGAGAAGCTCCAGCAGCTACCATTTTATCTGCATCTTCACGTGTACGAACACCGCCAGATGCTTTTACACCAACGTTTGGTCCTACTGTTTTACGCATTAATGCGATATCTTCAGCAGTTGCTCCGCCAGTTGAGAATCCAGTTGAAGTTTTTACGAAGTCAGCACCAGCTTTTACTGATAATTCACAAGCGCGTACTTTTTCTTCATCTGTTAATAGACAAGTTTCAATGATTACTTTTACAAGAGCTTTTCCTTTTGCTGCTTGTACTACTTCATAAATATCTTTTTCAACAAGTTCGTTGTCGCCATCTTTTAAAGCGCCTACGTTGATTACCATATCAACTTCAGTTGCACCTTTTGCGATAGCATCTTTTGTTTCAAATGCTTTTGTTTCAGTAGTGCTTGCTCCTAATGGGAAACCGATTACAGTACAAACGTCTACATCATGTCCAGCTAGTTCATCAGCCGCTAATTTTACCCATGTTGGGTTAATACAAACAGAAGCGAATTTATATTCCTTTGCTTCTTCGATTACTTTCATAACATCTTCTTTAGTAGTATTAGCTTTTAAAATTGTATGGTCAATTAACTTTGCAATGTTCATTATCTTCACTCCTCATATCTTTTAACAACTTCATTCTAACTCTTAGTTGAACAAATGTAAATACACTTTTGAAATTTTGTTCATTCTTTTTTAAAAGGAATTTTCTTGTAGTAAATAAAGCGCATTCTAACTAAGAAACAATTCCTATTTAAAATCAAAACTTTTATATTAACAATGGTAGTATGTATCTCCATATCCATAATTATTTTTAAAAAGGCAATTTGTGTTCAAAAAAACACCTATCATTCATACATAACAAAATAAAAGGCGTTCTCAAAATTAACATTTTGAGAACGCCTTTTATTTCTAATCTTTTTGATAATGTAACAATTCTTTTGCTGTATGCTGATCGATAATTAATACATTTGCATACCCGCCACGTAACGCACCATCAATTGCTTTTATTTTTCTATTACCACCTGCAACTAAAATAGAGCGTTTCTTTAATTTCAGTTCCTCTAACTCAATTCCAATGGTCCGCTTATTAATTTCTTCACTACTAATATTTCCGTCTCCATCAAAGAAACGTGAACAAATGTCACCGACCGATTGTTTTTTGAGTAAACTTGTTTCCTCCTTATCGAAATAACCTAATCGGAATAATAGCGCTTCATCTCGCACTGTTCCTACAGTAAAAATTGCAATATTCGCTTGCTTCCCCATTTCGATAATGTGATGAATATGTCGATCCTGCTCTACTAATTCTTTTGTCACTGCATTATCAAATATAACTGGAAGAGGTAGATTTCTTGGCGTCGTTTGAAAAGCATCTGCAAATAAAGCTATCGTTTCATTCGCATATGTATTTACACTTGAATGACTAATACCACCTTTTAGCTGGACAACCTCTACCCCTTTTACATGTTGCGGTACGATTTTTCTAGCGATTTCATACATAGTCATTCCCCAGCTTACACCAACAATATCACCATTTTTAACTGTCTTTTCCATATACTCAGCAGCATATTTACTTATATACTCTGTAATCGTTGCATATTCCGGTACTGGAGAAAATACAACATGTGCCTCTAACAAGTTGTATTTTTCTTTCAGTAAATTCCCAACGTTATCTAAATCCGCAAATGGATCGGCGATGCTAATTTGAACAAACCCTTTTTCTTTCGCGTACTTTAACAATCTAGAAATCGTCGGTCTTGAAATATTTAATTTGTTAGCAATTTCTTGCTGACTATAATCTGATTGATAATATAATCTTGCAACTTCAACGCTTAATTGTTGTTTATCTTTTTCCATAGTAACTCATTACAAATCCCTTCCTGTATTTCCCTTTCGTTACAAGCATTATACAGCTTTATGCAAAAAAATTCGACTACCGAATTTTATCTAACTGAACTTATATTCCACTTATTATATACAATGAAACCGTTCAATAAGAAACATAAACCATCGTCTAAAAACTATTCAAATACCCCTTATAAACAGAAGATACTGGTTATAAGGGGTATGTATTCAATTTAATTTTATAAAAATTGGATGAAAACAATGCAAGTTCCCACTTATTTAGAATAAGTGAAAAGATGATGTTTTATTTGTTCAATAAAATAATGATGGTGTATATTATCGTTAGATACTCGACTTGCCATAATAGCCCCCTCCATTGAAGATGCAAGAAAGGAAGCAAGTGATATAACCTCTATATCTTCTTTAAGTTCTTGTTTCTCTATTCCTTCTTTTATGAGAGAAGCCATTAACATTACTGTATCATCATAACCTTTTGCTGCTGCTTTTTGTAATTCTGGAAATACTCCAGTACTTTCAATTGCGCTATTAAGTAATGGACAGCCTCCAGCAATAGGAGGATTATTAGCTGCATCTTGATATACAAGGAAAATTGCAAGGATTTTATCGATTGCTGTCTTTTTATTTTCCATTGCTTTATGAAAATGACTCCACATAATCTCACCACTTTTGTCGTAGGCAGCAAGGACAATTTCTTCTTTACTTTTGAATCTACGATAAATAGATCCTTTAGGTAGTTCAGTAGCTGTCATTATATCCTGGATGGATGTGCGAGTTATCCCATTAGTATTAAATAAATATAAAGATGTTTCAATAATTTTTTCTTTAACCTTATCAACTTTAGTCATGCTTTGTAATCCTCCTAATAAAAACGAGCTTAATATTCCAGGTGATATTTACCATCTATTTTCTTGAATTTTTTTGTAAGTATAAAGAAGTTTGGAGCGAAAATATCTTATCAACCCCTATATTATGTGAACCTCAAACAATACAGTTTGAAAAGAGATTAATCAAATTGTATTATCTATATCATTCAAATGAATTTTCTGTCAAAATTAACATGACCAATTATTTAATTCAGTCATGTTATACAACTAATTTCACCTAACTTCGTAGTAGGTGTAAAAATATATAGTTAAATTTAACGTATAGACATATGATTATTATATATAATTTTGATTAATATGTTTAGCTAAAGTGTTTGAACTATCCCCACTTTCACTTCATTCTATAAAAGGGTAATCATTAATGATTACTGGAATTAAATTGTACCAAAGAAACTGAGATATAAATATATTTGCTTTTTTTCCATTTGGATTTTGTTAATACTTTATAAAAAGGGTTTAAAAAACTAGAAACTTATAGTATCATTAGGTTCCGGACCGAACCGTCCGGTTTATGATCTTATATAAATATATTTAGAAGGAGAACGTTATGCAGAGAGAAAAATCAAAAATTATAGGTAATTTAATTATGGGGGCAATACAGTGAACTTTATAAAAATGAATAAAAAAGAAATCATTATGCTCATAATCTTTACAATGTTTGTACCATTTCAAATTGGCTTGTACATATTATTTGGCATATCACTTTTAGCTAATGTCAATTTAGTTGAATCAGAATTTGTTCTTAGTGCCATCGGTTTTACTGTACCTGCTATTGTAGGAATCATTTTCTTTAGGAAAGAAATTATTGAAAGTTTTACTTATTTTAAAGAGAAGACAATTTTGAAAATAGTAAGTATTCCTATGGTAGTTTTATTTACGGTAATTGTGGAACAGTGTGTTATGCGTTTTCTAGCAACTGGTCAACCAGAGAACCAAGAGCAGCTCCTTGAAACGGGTGCGGAGGTACCTCTTGTATTTACATTGCTTGTATTTGGTATTCTGGGTCCAATACTTGAAGAAATTGTGTTTCGTCACATATTAATAAATCGTTTTTCTTACCATATTGGTACTGCTATTGCATCTATCATTTCGATTATGATTTTTACACTTCTTCATACGAACCAACTTTCGGATATTGCTATTTATTTACCTGGATCGTTGATACTTACTGCGGCTTATCTTATTTCTAAAAGATCCATTGCATATGTTATAGCGATACACATGTTAAACAATTGCCTTGGTTTCATTCTGTAAGAAACTAGACTTGTTTCTGGTGCCAAAAATACTTTTTCTATGGCATAAGAAAGCTAATCAAAAATTATAAGATATTAGGAGAGTGTCAGTCATGATTGTAACAACAACTTCTGGAATTCAAGGTAAAGAGATTATTGAGTATATTGATATTGTAAATGGTGAAGCTATTATGGGTGCAAATATTGTCCGCGATGTATTCGCTTCCGTTCGTGATGTTGTCGGTGGCCGTGTTGGTGCTTATGAAAGTAAGCTAAAAGACGCTCGTGATATTGCAATGGGCGAAATGAAAGAACTTGCAAAAGAAAAAGGTGCGAACGCTATCGTTGGTATTGACGTAGATTACGAAGTTGTTCGTGATGGAATGTTAATGGTTGCTGTCAGTGGTACAGCTGTACGTATATAAGTAAATAAAAAAAACGGTTCCCCTTGGAATTTATACTTTGAGGGGAAATCCTGGTTCTGTTGCAGATTTTAAAGAATAATAAGAGATGTTGATAAATCATTGTACGTCGAAAAACACAGTTTGAGTGTAAACTGTGTTTTTTTATATAGAGGCCCCATCCCATCACTATCAAGCTAAAATTTTTTAGTGCCTCCAGAACGAAATTTTGTATTAACTTGTAACAAAAAGTTCATTTTTATTTTGTTGATAATTCAGAATATTTCGGTTGATAGGTATGTGGCAGTACCCTGATACGGTACAAATTTTTTATAAACGGTTGTAAGATTCTACGTTTTTGACCATTCTGTACAACGATAACTTTGGTTTATTAATTTCGCCTGTAATCTGGTAGCCTATCCTCTGATACAATTTAATGGCAAGTTGATTCTCTTTCTTTACCGTCAGAGAGCATTTGGCAAAGCCTTGCAGGGAAGCTTGTTCCTCGGCAAACTTAAGTAGTCTGGTACCTATCCCTAGTCCTCGACTTTCGGGCAATAAGGCAATTGTTCCGATGTGAAACTCGTCATCTTCTCCCTCCTTCAAGGTAAACATGGAATAAAGCATTTTGATATTCAAAATGTTATAAATAACAAAACCCAGCTTTCGGAATGAAAGCAGCTGTTTAAAAGTGGACCAGGCAAGACGGTTTAAAACGGGTATGGGATAGCAAGTAATCATCCCTAAAGTTTTCCCGTCCATTTGAGCTTCATAAGCGTATTGATGACTAAAACGGTTGTTCTCCTGCCGCCAGAGCTTACAAAATGTCCCTTCGACTGTGTTCTTCTCCTCAGATCCTGCAAGTGGAAACGCCATGTATTCCAATGCCATTACATTTAACTGGGCGCCGACCATGGATTGATGAACAGCCTTTACAATAGAGATTTGATTCATTTCCCAGTCCTCCTTTTCGCTTTCTGTATTATTGATATTAATTATCATGGATTTGAATCAGTTCACTTACCTCTCAAATCATCCTTAGCTTTAAAACCATAATAAAATGTATTTAAAACAAGCTCTGCAGCAGATTTTTTAGCCACATTTCCTTCATGTACCTGTTCCCAAGTATGGAAAAGCAGAGCATAAAGCGTATTCAAAATCCATTCGCTGCTAACCGTTTGCTGAAAATAACCTCTTTGTTGTAACAGCTCAATAACGCGTCGTAAGGGTTCCCTCAGCTTCTCTTCTGCTTCACCTAATTCTTTGTTGTTAAATACAGATGCATCATGACCTAGAAAATAGATTTTGTCACCTAAAGGGATTAACGCTTCAATGAGTTCCGGGATATAGTTTTCGCTTCTTTCCTCATCCAGTGGAATCTGGTTTACAGTATCACTTACCAGTTGTATAGCCCGATGGCCTAAGAACAGCATCAATTTCTCCCTGCTTTCGACGTAGCGATGGAGTGTAGCAATTCCAATTCCCGCATATTCCGCAATTTCATTCATCGAAGCAGTAGGATTTTCAACAAGCAATATAGTAGCCGAATCAAGAATTGCATTAAATCTCGCTTCCTTCAACGCTGACAAGTCTTTCTTCATCGTCAATCTCTCCCTTTTTCTGTATAAATTCGTCATTTTTGATAGAAAAATATATCATTTGATATTATAATAAACAATCTCAAATAAAGTGTCCAGATGCTGAATGTAGCTTTTCAAAAAGAATTATATTACTGAAACTGATAGTACTTTGAATGTTTCATTTTTAGCATTTCATTATTTAGATAACGATGAAGAAATTAAATTATTTAATGTAATAAATACAAGAACCAAAGGAAATGGTTCGAATCGCTTTCTTAGTAGAGAAATTGATTACCTTATCTAGGTTTTTTAAACTATTTTTCATGACGCATTAATACTTATAGTAATTTTTCTACTTTTATTAAATCCGGTTGCACTTCATTTAATTACTGAATATTTTATAATGAAGCTTCTTTCTGCATAAAGTTATCGGTTTACTTTCAAATTCACTTCCGGGTATTTGGTCATCAGCCTTTTAAGGGTTGAGCCGTCATCCTTCTGTTTTACATACTGGTCAAAAAATGCCAGGCTGAATTCGTTGATAATACGATGAACTTCCTTTGGGTTTTCACCTGGGCTCTGCAACAGAGGGGAGAACAAATGTAAATCAGTGAGGCTTGTATGATCCGTATGAGGTATGACCATTGACATACCACCACCAGCTAACCCACGTCCATATCGCTCCCTCACTTCATAGGGATCTGCTTCATCAGGCTCTTCTGCACTCATGAGTAGAAATGGTTTTCCAATTCCACTTTCAGGAAAGATTTCTCCATACAATGTACCATCCATATTGATAGCTGCTTTGACACGAGAATCTTTTGCAAGTATTTGTGCTGCGGTAGCTCCACCGTAAGAGTGACCAAACATTCCAATTCGCGAAGTATCCATTCTTCCTGTAAAGAAGCCGATCTCATCGTTTTGATTAAGTTTCTCTATCTGATTAAGGACAAAGCTGACATCTTCCTCCCATAATTTTATGTGGCTATCCCCTTCATCAGTTAAATTGATGGGCTGTACGTAAGCAGTTCGACCATCTGGAAAGACGGTAGCTGCAGCATCAAAGGTATGATCGATACTTAGAACAATATATCCTTGACTAGCCAACTCCTCAACTTGAAACGTGTTTTGATTACGAAAACCATTAAAACCATGAGAGAAAAGTAATATGGGATAATGATTCTCTGAATCTGAGAGTTGTAAATCCATAAACGAATGAGATTTTACCAATTCCATGTGGCTGAATGCAAATGCAGGAATGGACAATGTTTTTTCCAATCCCTTGGAAAGCTCATTTATGTTACGAATATAAGGTTCTGGATCCCCTTTACTTTTTTCAGCTGTAGGATACCAAATTTGCACCATCAGTTCGCGCCGATCGGTTGGATTTTTCGAATATGGTTCATTTCTCTGATGATCAATCCAATGATATACCTTCGTACCGATCCTATGTGGGCCGGTTGGTTCTTCAAATGAAAATACTGGCATAAGTAAGGGTAGCGCCACTGCTACAGACAAATAGATACATAGCAACGAGGTCTTAACTATGAATATACCCCAACTTCTACAGCCCTTTTTCCGCCCAGTTAATAAATAGCATAAAATTAAGATAACTGGGGATACATATGCCGGAATCATCTGCCACCTAAAACCTTCTGCCAATAACTGAACTGTAACCATTACAACGGCAATCAAAGTAGCTAATTTAGACCACTTTTTCGTTTCTCTGCCTATTAACAGTATCCAACTCAATAGACTAAAATTCACTACTATCAAAACAACTTCCCAGAAATTCATTGGCCTATCTCCTTTGAATGTATTTTACTTCTAATTAAAGAGGTAGTTTTCAGCCTAAGCAAAAGCAGATGAACCCCCTATATAGTTGCACCAATTATGCTTAGTAACCGTTTCATCCACTCTACTCCTTTCTTCAAATTAAAAACTTAAAATGCCCAGCTACCTTTACGGAAAATTGGTTCTACAGTTCCATCTGGTAGAATACCGTCGATGTCCATCTCACTGCTGCCAATCATAAAATCCTCATGTGTTACTGAAATATTTGCACCTAACGTTTCAAGCTGATCGTTTTCTAAATCTCTTCCATCCTCTAAGCAAGTTGGATAAGCTTTACCAATCGCTAAATGGTTCGATGCATTTTCATCAAACAATGTATTAAAATATAAAATTCCCGATGCTGAAATTGGTGATTCATTTGGTACAAGTGCTATCTCACCTAAATAGCACGAGCCTTCATCCACATTAATAAGCTCCTGTAATAAATCATGTCCTACCTGTGCTTCAGCTTTAACAATTTTTCCTTCTTCAAATGTCAGTTTAAAGCCGTCGATAATATTCCCTTGATAAACTAATGGTTTTGTATTGCTTACATAGCCATTTACACCTTGTTTCATCGGTAACGTATAAACCTCTTCGGTCGGCATATTAGCCATAAAGATAGTATCATCAGGAGTTTTACCACCTCCAGTAATCCATTTATGCTGTGGTGCTAATGCAATTGTTAAATCAGTACCTGGCGCTGTATAGTGAAGCTTTATATATTTTTTATTGTTCAGTAGGACCGCACGAGATTCTAAATTTTTTACATGTTCACGCCATTTTTCAATAGCACTGCCTTCACCAATACGAACAGCTTTAAAAATAGCCTCCCATAATGCTGGTACTTGATCCTCAGCTGCTAAATCCGGGAACACCTTCGATGCCCACTTTGGTGAAGGAACTGCTACCATAGACCAAGCTACTGAATCCTTCATTACGGCGTTGCGATTGTTGCTCAGAGCAGCTCCTGCTACCTTTTGATAGGTAGCTAGACGATTAGATGAAATACCTGTAAATTTATCAGGATCTGTAGCATCTATCATTAATAATGCTCCTTTACATTCGATCAGCTCATCATTCATTTTGACTATCCACTCTGGGAAGCGATTAAATTCTTCATCTGAGGCATAATCAAAGTAAGCACGTTCCATTTCTTCATCCGAGAAATTAACATGAACACGCCCTGCCCCAGCCTTATAAGCCTCTTTCACAACTATACGGGCGAAATCCAATGCATCCACTGATGTATTGACTAATAAGTATTGCCCTGGTTGAATATTCACACCGATTTTCACCGTAAGTTCTGCATATGCTTGTAATTTTTCTTCAAAAGTCATATTATTTACCTCACTTTTATCAAATTGGTTTTGAATTCCCATCACTAACTTGCTTTCATACCATACTTTCTGAACAGGTTTTCTCAGAATTTTTCTTGCCTATTTTTTATGTTTTTCATCAAGACATGATAACAACTAATGGCTATTTTCTACTACTCATATATTTAATTTCTAAACTTTGATTCAATTAATATTGGTTTGTTTTTAAAAAAAATCTAATCAAAGGGCATCAAACACTACATAAAGTTATAGAGTTCTTTATTGTGAAAGCTCACTCATTTCTTCCCAATCTTTTCAATGTGGTTGCACCTAAAGGCTTACCATCAATGGGGCGTTTAACATTCTCAATCACTCCTTTATCTTTACAAAAGCATTTTTGATAGATAAATATATCATTTGACATAAGATTAAATCATTTTAAACGAATTATCAAGCCGTAAAATTTAATTTTTAAAAAATTCGGTAAAAAACCTATGTGAAAATGGATTCTATCAAAGGGAGCGATAACAAAAAGATTTTTTATACACACATGGATAAAACACATGAAAACTTATATATAAAATTACAAGTTCAACTCTCACAAAAAAACGGAATAAAAATAAACAGCGGAACTAGCCCACTGTTTACTTTGCCACACCTTCATGTAATTTTTCTGTATAATCCTTTACATCTTTCCAGCTATCTTTCGCTGTATGTAAATCTTCTTTTATAAACGTAAACTCTTCCGGACTAATTCCTTTTACGTTTTGTAGTAAATTATTATATTTTGCACCTACTGTATACCATTGGTTTGATATGTTTTGTAGTGCTGTAATTGCTGCATCAATTGTTTCCGTCATGTTTGTTGTTTTATTTTTTACATCAGTCAAAATTACGATTTCTGCTTGTGCTCCTGAAATTCTATCTTTTAAATTAGCTATCTCTCTTTCTGCATTTGCGATATCTTTTTTTGCAACCGCAATCATCGGCCCGCCAGCAAGACATGTTATTAGCGCTACGCAAAGTACGCCACCAGCAATGACCATATCATTACTCTTTTTAATCGAATCGTTATATGTATTTATTTGTTGCTCTAGAGCTGGAATACCAGCATTCGTACTTGCCAATATCGCTGTTAACTGATTTGTATCCTCTTTGAAACTATTTGTATCTTTCGCCATTCTATCGCGAAAAGCTTTCAAATTTCCTAATAATCCATCTACCTCATTTTGATTCTTTACAATATCCGCATACAACTTTTCTAAATCCGCTTTTAATTTTCCGCTATCCTTTTGGTCAATCGCTATTAACATGTCGTTATAATACGATTGAAAAGTATTATTGTAATTTATAATATTTTGATCCGTTTTCATAATTTGAGGCTTCATATTATTTAACCAATATGCTGCATTAATTTTTGCATCTCTTTGATGCTGAATCATATTCCCTTTAAATTCACTATTAATCGAACTTATTTTACTTAAATCCGTCTCTTGTTGATTTTGAATTAATTTTGCATATGAATCCATTGCAAATATACTCGATGTCGTTTGTGCCATTACATCTTGGAATCCAGCTGGTCCAAGAGAATAGTTTTTCACATTTTCTTGTAGTACCTTTACATTTTGTTCTGCTGCAAAAGGATGTAAAGGAGATACGTTACTCGTTGCCACCCCAGCAATCATTACCGCTAAAAGACATTTTTTATAAAATCTTTTCTGCATACTTTTCACCTATTTTCTTTATAAGAGTATAAAAAGCTCCTGCTCACAACTGAACAGGAGCTTCAAATCATTCATCAACACTTAACGCTCTAACGATTCGTATTCAATTATGCTTTTTTCGTATCTACTACTTTAATATCTTCAGCATAAATCTTTTCTGCATAGTCTTTAATATTTTTCCAGCTATCTTTCGCAATGTTTAAATCTTCTTTAATGAAAACAAGGTCGTTTGGACTAATTGAATCCACATTTTGAAGTAAAGAATTATATTTTGATCCCATTGTGTACCATTGGTTTGAAATATTTTGTAACGCTGTAATTGCAGTATCAATTGTATTTGTTAAATACTCTGTTTGTGTTTTAATGTTCGTTAATCCAGCTACTTCTAATTGCGCAGTTGTAACTTGTCCTGTTATCTTTTGAATTTCTGCTTGTGCATTATCAAGCTCTTTCTTCGCTAATACGATTCCAGCTGTACCACCGCCTACAGCTGCTGCACCACCTGCAATTAATGCTACTCCTAGCGGTGTTCCTGCGCCCGTAGCAATAACTACTGCACCACCGATAATTGCAATTGGTCCTAGAGCTGTCGCAACAGATGAACCGATAATAATTGCATTATATTTACTAATTGCTTCATTGTACGTTGTAATTTGATTTTGTAATAGCGGAATTCCTGCATCTTGACTAGCTAATATAGATGTAATTTGATTTGCATCACCCTTGAAGTTTTGCGTATCCGAAGTCATTTTATTTCGGAATTTCTTCAAGTCTTCTACTAACTGATCCACTTGTGCTTTATTTTCATTAATACTACTTGATAATCTAGTTAAGCCTTTCGTAAGAGTCGCTTTATCCTTTGCATCAACTGCAGCAACTAAAGTATCATAATAGTTTTGGAATTTCGTATTGTAGTTAATGATATTTTGATTCGTTGAAATAAGCTGTGGTTTTAATACATCTAACCATTGCTTCGCATTTCCTCTAGCTGTATCTTGGTGCTGAATTACTTTCCCTTTTAAAGCCGCATCAACAGACGATACATTTCCAAAGTTAACATTACCTTGTTTAATAATTGTTAAAGCGTACAGATCCATTACTAAAGCATTTGAACCTGTTCTTTCCATTGCATCTTTTAGGCCTTCTGGTCCTAATGAATATTCTTCATAGTCATTATAAGCTTTTGCTACCGCATGAACTGGAGCTTGTTTCACTGTACTTTCAGCTGCATACGTATGAGCCGGCATAATATTTCCTGCTGCAAATACTGCCATAAGTGCTGATAGAGCCATTACTTTATAAGGTTTTTTTGTCATTTTTCTTCTCTCCCTATATCGCTAATTATTTTTCTGTTTAATGTACTTCAACGTTTGTAACGTAATCTTCAAATTGATTTGTTTGCTTATTCATTTCATCACTTACTTTTTTAATTTGATTGAAATGTTTTTGAAGTAAACTACTGTCTGTATACGTGCCTTCTTCGACATTTGTTTGAATTTGAATCATATTATTATTTAAAACTTTCCAATCCGTTAATAACGTTTCTAAAGTTGTAATTTGACGATCAATTAATTCTGTAAAGCTATTTACTTGATCTTCAACGAATGTAATTTGAGTCGCCTCTGCTTCAGTTTGTGATAACTTTTGAATAAGTGGCAATAACTCCTTTTGCTTTTGTTGAATGCGAAGAGCTGCTTCCCTCGTTTGACTATCTGCAGCATTTACAATTTCATTACTTAAAGTACCGATAGAAACAAAATCGATTGTTTTCGTTTGTGCAGTTTGATTTGTGATTGTAAATACTTGTTTACCAATATTAATAGAACCTTTAATGATTTCTTGAGGTCTATTCAAAATAGTAGTTAATTCAGCTTGAATTTCACCTTGAATTCTTTTAATATCTTCTCTTAATTTCACAATATCTCCACTTGATCCTTGCAGTGTTTTTATTGCTTCATCGGCTTTAATTGATAAGTTGTTACTATCTTTGTCTAATACTGTTTTAAATCGATTTAACTCTAATAAATCTTGCTCCATACTCTCTTGTATGCTTTGTACTTGCAATTGTAATTTTCCATATGCACTCATAAAATCTGCTTTTGCTTGCTGATCTTCATTTACGTTTCCTGCTAATTCATAGAGCTTACTATAATAGCTATTAAATCTAGTGCTGTATCTCATCATCTCTTGATTTAAGTCAATTAGCTTCGGATTATATTCATCAATCCATTCTCGTACATTCGCCTTTGCAAACTTTTGATGATTCGTTAAGCTACTCATCGCATTTACCTTAATATCTGGCTGTTGTAAAATAATTAATCCGTATGCTTGAATAAGCGGTGATTGTGATCCTAACATTCTAATTGAATTGGATAATGTATTTGGAGCAATTACATTTTGTGCATATACTGTTTTCACTTCCGTTTGCCCCTCCTTAGCGTAAGCGCTTACAGGAATGAAGCAACTCGTAGATACTGCTGTAACCAATAACCCTGTAATTAAAGTCTTTTTCACTTTAACTCCTCCTATGTATTAGCAACTATTACTATCGCATTTTATTATTCTATTTTCTTACCTATAATTTGAGATGGTTAAAATAGAGAACGTTCTCACCGCGATCCATGTACGAACCACCTCTCTCGTATTGCTACAGTACTTACTTATCATCACAAAACATTTTATTATTTTTCATATGTGTTTAGTATGAATAATATTGTATAAATTTTCTATTTCATCGAAATCCCCACATTCACACAGTGAATATATTACATAAAAATATTATTCATTTTAAACTAAACAACATACGTAAATATGAAATTTCGTTTTGTTTTCATATATGTTTTGTACTGTAAGGTCATTTAAACACAGCTGTTTATATAACGTAAAGAAGTATTTTCATTCCCTTTATTTTCAAGCTTTCGTGTCCTTATTTCAAAATATAATCCGATTCACTTTATAGATTGAAATATCTACATATCACAACAGAAAACACTACTTGAAAATAACTGATAAAATTATATAAATATAATTTTCGAGCCCATATGCAATTATGCATAGCATATACACAAAAAGGATAGCTTCATTTTCACGAAGCTATCCTAAAAAAATCTTCTTATTTTTTCAAATGATATGGAACTGTCGTAATAACAACATTTCTTTTATAAAGTAAATACGCACGTATGAGTAAACTGGATTGATTATGAAGAATGTTATGCCAACCTTTTTTTGGAATGAACTGTGGTATAACGACCGTAACGCGGTAATTCGATTCACTTGCCTTATATTGCACTGTATCGATGAACTTCGTTAGCGGCTGGATAATACTTCTATAATGAGAATGTAATGTAACAAGCCTAACTTCAGGTTGCCACTTTTTCCATTTCTCTTCAAATTTCTTTTCCTCTTCCCTGTCAAAAGCAACATATACAGCAATAACTTGATCTGCCGAAAGAGCCTTAGCATAGTTCAATGAATTTTCTACTACGTGAGTCATACCAGCTACCGGAACGACGATTACATTTCCCTTAATCGGAACAAGTGGTTCACAAGTTTTTAAACTTAACTGATCACCTACCGCATCATAGTGCTTCTTAATTCTGTGGAATAAGAATATGATTGCAGGTAAGAAAATAAGTATCGACCAAACTTGTGCAAATTTAGTTAAAAAGAACATGCTCATTACGATAAAACTAATAACTGCACCAATTAAATTAACCGTTAATCTTAAAGCCCATCCTTCAGGTTTTTCCCGAAGCCATTTTAATACCATCCCTGTTTGAGAAAGTGTAAATGGAATAAATACACCTACTGCATATAGTGGAATTAAATGTTCTGTTTGTCCTTGGAAAGCTACAATTAAAATAATCGAAGCAACTCCAAGTATAATAATACCGTTTGAGTAACCTAAACGGTCTCCTCTAATCGTAAACATTCTCGGTATGAATTTATCTTTTGCAAGGTTAACCGCTAATAAAGGAAATGCAGAATAGCCTGTATTAGCAGCGAGAATTAATATTAAAGCTGTTGTACCTTGTATGAAATAGTACATGAAATTACGTCCAAATGTTTGTTCAGCAATTTGAGAAACAACTGTTACTTCTTTACTCGGAGTCACTCCGTAATAATAAGCTAAAAATACAATTCCTGAAAATAACACAGCAAGTAATGCACCCATTGCAAGCAATGTTTTTGCAGCATTGTTTGGCGCAGGATCTTTAAAGTTCGGAATTGCATTTGAAATTGCTTCAACACCTGTTAAAGCAGAACTACCTGATGCAAATGCTCTTAGTAATAAAAATAAACTAATTCCTGCAACTGGTGTTCCAATCGGCGCATGTAAAGTAGGTGAAACATGACCAGTTAAAATATTATATATGCCCACACCAATTAATATAAATAGTGCTAAAACGAATAAATAAACAGGATATGCTAGCACGGAAGCTGATTCCGTTACTCCTCTTAAATTTAATATCGTAATTAATATAACAAATATAACCGCAATAATTACGTTATGTGCATGTAAGCTAGGAAACGCAGAAGTAATTGCATCTGTACCCGCGGACACACTTACCGCAACAGTTAAAATATAGTCAACTAATAAAGATCCTCCAGCAATTAAGCCTGGATTCATCCCTAAATTTTCTTTTGATACAACATACGCTCCCCCGCCATGCGGATAAGCAAAAATAATTTGACGATAAGATAAAATAAGGGCTGTCAATAATACTAATACCCCAACAGCGATCGGAATGGAATACCAATAGGCGATCGCTCCAACACCTGCTAAAGCAATTAAAATTTGCTCTGGACCGTAAGCAACTGATGACAATGCGTCAGAAGATAAAATAGCTAAAGCTTTCGTTTTATTAAGCTTTTGTTCTCCAAGCTCCGTTGATTTTAACGGTCTTCCAATTAAAAATCTTTTAATAGATGAAACCAATGCTGTCCACTCTCCAATAATTTTGTACGAACTTTTCTGCTTGTTACAGCCAGTAAACTATTTCTTCAGAAAACAAAAAATGTCTACAAGCCATAGCGAAATAGACTTGTAGACATTATTTTTTTTGTCGCACAAGCTCCACCTTCCTTCTCAATATAACGCTTACGAGGTTAGCTGTCGGATTCGGGCCTATGAGTAGCCCTACCTTTTTCAAGGATTCACCCCATCGGATTATGTACTAATCCGTAAAAACGGGTCCCCCGTACCATGCGGTTTCAGCGATTTAGAAAATTGAAACTGTGGATTATAATACTCCTTTATTTTCAAAAAGTAAACAAAAATTTTTAATAAGAAAAAAATTAAAATGATTGCGCATAATCCGCTGAGAAATATACATAATGAATACTAAAAAATCCACAAAGGAGACCCATATGTCTAAAGAAAAGAAGCCTATTTTTTCCGATTCATATTTAGATGCAGTAGCAAATGAAATTAATCAGTTATATGGTAAACGTGAACAGGAAATAAATTTGACAGATAGAACGAAAAGAAATAAATGATTTGTCATACAAAAAAATAAAAAAGATAGCAATACACTTATATATTGCTATCTTTTTTATTTTTTCATACATCTAATTCTATTACAGATTTGTTAAAGGTCATCTCTTCATACACCTTTAAATTTTGATATATAGTTCCTAATAATGGTGCCGGTATAGAAAATTTCTCTGCTACATCCAGTAAATATCCTTGCAAGTGCTTCCCTTCAATAAATGAACCCTTTTCCATATCACGCTGCATCGATGACTTCATATCATACGAAATTTTATCAATCGTTTTCATATGTTCCTGGGCAATATTTTCCTTTACTGGAGCTCCTAATACTCTCATGATTTGTACAGATTCCTCAAACACATTACGGATAAAATCACGGCCGCCTTCACTTTCACGGATTGGTCCAATTGGTGCACGCATTAACGTTGTCACACCTGACATTACAGTAATAAATAAATATTTATGCCACATATCTTGCGTAATATTTTCACTTAAAACAAAACTAGACTTCGTACCTGCAAATGCTTTAGAAATATGCTTTACTCTCTCTGAATTTTGAGACTTAATTTCTCCAAACACAAGTCTGTTGGCAACACTAGTTTGTACAATTTCTCCTTGATCGTTTAACGTCGTCTCGATAAAGCATAAACCGCCAATTACTTTTTCTTCGCCGAATTCTTTTTGTAGTAGTGATAAATGAGCGATACCATTTAACAATGGAATGATTACAGTATTTTCGCCAACAAACGGCTTCAAATCTTGAATAGCCTCGTTTAAGTGATACGCTTTTGTTGAAAATAAAATGACATCAAATGGAGAAGTTCTCTCTTCTTTCGTTATTAATTTCGGTTGGAAGGAAAAATCCCCGTTAACACTTCGGATTACAAGTCCTCTTTCCTCTAATTGTTTTTTCCGTTTACTACGAACAAGAAATGTAACATCTTCTCCCTTTTCGACTAATCTGCCACCAAAAAACCCTCCGACTCCACCAGCGCCTAATACTAAAATCCGCATACAGCATCCCCCTTTTCAAAATACAATTTTACAACTTTTAGTATACATAACATTATACATGTCCTCTGCTAAATAAGCTGAATTTTCACTCTCAATTGAGTATAAAACAGTGGTTATTTTCAAATAAATTTGGGCATGTTGTTTCTATAGCATATATGGAAAGGAAACAATGTAGATGGAGGCAATACAAACAATTGAGGAAAAAGGTGTAGCAACAGCTATATTCCAATTTATATTCCCGTTTTCGTTTAAAACTGGATATGAACAAAATATGTTCCCTTTCTTACAAAAAAACGATTTTCGTCCTTTTCGGCTCGATCATCTCGATGATGAAAATACATATTATGGGGAGTTTAAAGTTTCACATCAAAATATGGAAGCATACTATCTCTCATTTACAAATAAAATTCTCTTTCCTCACTCAGAGCATCAAAAGGGCTTGCAACGTTATTCAAAAGATCTTAACTTAACTGGACATTTAACAACAAACCTTATTTCAATTCCATTCAAGATACACTCTATTGATGTAACACTTTGTCCTTATGAACTTGGCTTCTTAACAATTCGAACAGAAGTAAACACTGCTCCAAACATGACTTTATCTGAAGCAATCGAATTCGCAGATCGCTTCCGTGTACTTGAAACTAAAACTGATACAAATGAGTCTATTTGTATTGAATGTAACGGAAAAAAGTATTCCCAAGTTGAAAAATTCATTTTTGGTTATTTATTTCATGGCGTAACTGATTTCTTTGAAAAGAAGAGATTAAGAAGTTCATACTTTCAAACCTTCCCTTTCTTTGAAGACCAGAGAATGTACGTCCAAACTTTATTGTCACTAAAAGAAGGTATGGAACTTAATGAAGTGGATGTTTATCGTACTTCCAGTCTTTCCGGATTAACAAGTGATGGTAAGCCATATGTGAGTGCAAGTAACCTTCCTTACATTCATAACTATTTAAAAAAACACGCTTACCAGAGATGGGCTCCAAATCGTTATTTCATTATGGAAGAACATATTTTTACATGTGTAACAAATGAAGGAGAACGCGAAATCGATAAACTTGCTAGTCAAATGTACGGAGAATTTTATTACGCTTTATTATTAAACCTATTCCATAAAATTGTTTTATTAAAAATGGCAAACGCCTATGCTGAGCTAAATATTGAACAAGATACTAATGAAATAGAGAAATTAATTTATTCGATTAATTCGTTCACTGCTAATTATTTTTCTTTAGAATTAGTATCTCAATCACAAAGTGAAGATATTTTCTTCCGCTTAAGAAAACTTTTTAATATTGAGGTTTTATACTCGAACGCGAAACAAAATCTTGATAGTTTGTTTAAATATCAAGAAAATGTCGCCTCAAAAAAAGATAGTCTCTTATTATTAATTTTAACGCTCTACTCTGTAGTAGGCCAAATGTTAGGGTTTACTATGATCGATCTTCTAAGAAACACCGATTCAAACAAAATATCGTCACCTCTTGAATTTTTCGCTCTATTAATTGCGATTAGCGGCATTGTCATTTCACTTATTTTAGGGGCTCAAGGGTTATACCAATGGGCTGTGCAGCACAAAAGAAGAAAAGCATGGGTAAAACAAACTGTACTGTCTGCTGTAAAAGAAAAAGAGGATAAAAATTAAAGAAGGTTATTTCCAAATATGTGGTATGCTGCAGTAAATGAAATTTTTATCAGCGATTTTTCAAATATATCGAATTACCGACAAATGACAGAACCGTATAACAAAAAAGGTACTCCAAAATAAAGCTTGGAGTACCTTTTTATTATACGAATTCAGCTTACTTCCCTGCTTCGATTTTCTCTAATGCAGCAGCTACTTGCTCTTCCGTTAATTCATGTTGTATTACGTAGCGGTTACGTGGACTTACACGACATTTATGAGAACATGCACGTAAATATTTCGCTTCGTTTTCTTCAGAACATAAAATTTTCTTATTACATTCTGGATTTGAACAGTTTACATAGCGCTCACATGGTTCACCTGTAAAGTGGTCTTTACCAACGATAACATGTTCTTTTTGATTTACTGGTACAGCGATACGCTCATCAAACACGTAACATTGTCCATCCCAAAGCTCACCTTGTACTTCTGAGTCTTTTCCGTACGTTACAATTCCGCCGTGAAGCTGACTTACATCTTCATAACCTTCACGAACTAACCAACCTGAGAATTTCTCACAACGAATTCCGCCTGTACAATAAGTTAAAATCTTTTTACCTTCAAGTGTTTCTTTGTTTTCTCTAATCCAATCTGGTAATTCACGGAATGATTCAATATCAGGTTTAATCGCACCTTTGAAGTGTCCTAAATCAAATTCATAATCATTTCGTGCATCAATGATAACTGTATCTTCTTGTTTCATTGCCTCATAAAAATCTTTTGGCTCTAAATACTTCCCAGTTATTTCGTGTGGGTTAATGTCATCTTCTAGACGAAGTGTAACTAATTCTGGACGAGGACGTACGTGCATTTTCTTGAATGCATGCCCTTCTTCTTCATCTATTTTAAATACGATACCATCAAAACGTGGATCATTGTTCATTGCTTCCATGTATTTTTCTGTTTGCTCTACAGTTCCAGAACAAGTTCCGTTAATACCTTCTTTTGCTACAAGAATTCTTCCTTTTAATTCAAGTGAATTACAAAATTCTAAATGCTCTGCCGCGAATTCTTCTGGATTTTCAATTGTTGTGTACATGTAATATAGTAATACTCTGTATGGTTTTGTAGTTGCCAATGTATTTCTACCACCTATCTAATTTTTAAAATCATGTATAAGTTAACGTTCATATCAAAACATATATAATAAGAAAATGAATCCCATTTTCTTTTCTTTATACTATTTTCTATCAGTTAACAAAAATAAAAAAACAAGATTACACATCAAAACACTATGGTTATGTTGTAATCCCAATATATTATATATCATACAAATGCAATTCCATCAATTAATATGCTGTATTATCGGCTTTATGTTCACATAAATTTCAAAAACAGCCCTTTAATTCACTATGTTTCCCCATGTCATCACACCATAAACTCCCAATTCATTTTACATTATCACACCATCCATTGCATAAAGGCATATAATTTGCATTAAGGAAACTTTCGTGTTCAAATGAAATTATCACATAACATATTTAAATGTATTGAAATAATGAGTAAGAATAAATACAATAATTTCATCAAGTTAACATTTTAAAGGGGAAAACTACTATGAATAAAGATATAACAAAAGATGAACATCTCCCTTCTGAAAGTACAACTGTACAATCAGCTCACTTAGCTTTAAGTGGAGAAACAAAAGGCTGGAAAAGACTGTTACCATTTTTAGGGCCCGCTTTTATCGCGTCCGTTGCTTATATTGATCCTGGCAACTTTGCTACAAATATCGCAGCTGGTTCACAATATGGATATTTACTATTATGGGTTATATTCGCTTCTAACTTAATGGCTGTATTAATCCAAACTTTATCGGCTAAATTAGGAATTGCTACAGGAAACAATTTACCCGAAATAGCTCGTGAAAACTTTCCAAAGCCTGTGTCTATCGGCTTATGGATACAAGGTGAACTCGTTATTATGGCTACAGATTTAGCTGAATTTATCGGGGCAGCACTCGGATTGTATTTATTATTTGGAATACCTATGTTACCAGCTGCTTTAATTACAGCAGTCGGATCATTTATTATTCTTGAGTTTCAACGCAGAGGATTTCGCTCACTAGAAGCTATTATTACAGGGATGATCTTTATTGTAGTAATAGCATTTGGGATCCAAGTTTTTTATGCAAAACCAGAATTAAGTCCCCTTCTTTCAGGACTATTTATTCCGAAATTCCAAGGTGTAGACAGTATATTACTTGCAGCAGGGATTTTAGGTGCGACAGTTATGCCGCATGCAATATACTTGCATTCTGCATTAACACAACGCCGCGTGGTTGGAACAACTGACGAACAAAAGAAAAAGATTTTTCGTTTCGAATTTATCGATATTATTATTGCAATGGTTATCGCTGGAGCAATTAATGCAAGTATGTTAATTGTAGCAGCTGCACTATTCTTTAAAAACGGTATGCACGTTGAAGATTTAGATGTTGCTTACACTCAATTTACCAACTTAGTAGGTCCTGTATCGGCTGCATTATTTGGGATTGGACTTTTATCAGCAGGTTTATCAAGCTCTTCTGTCGGTACAATGTCAGGTGATATTATTATGCAAGGATTCATTCGCATGCATATTCCGTTATATTTACGCCGATTTATTACAATGATTCCACCACTAGTTATTATCGCTTTAGGTGTAAATCCAACTTACGCTCTCGTTATGAGTCAAGTTGTCTTATCATTTGGTATTGCATTTGCACTAGTGCCACTTATTATGTTTACAAGTAATAAAAAGATTATGGGTGCACTCGTTAACCACCGTATAACAACATTTATCGCATGGATAATTGCAGCACTCGTTATCATTTTAAATATTTTCTTACTGTATCAAACGTTTGTAGGGTAATGAAAAAAGGGTATTCCAATTTTAATTTGGAATACCCTTTTTCAATTCATTATTTGTATTAATCCTATAAAGTCTTTTTAAAATAAATTATATAATTTATTTCCAGCCAATAATTTCCCTACAATTTGAATAATCTTTATTTTCAGATTAAATTATATAATAACAAATACATTCTATTTTCATGTGCAAAGGAGCGAAAATATGTTTCCTTTATTAAAAACTGAAAGACTTATTTTAAGAGAACTGACCGAAGAAGATGCACCGCGTATACTACAATGCTTTTCTAATACTAATGTACTGCGCTATTATGGCCAAAAACCGTTACAAGATGTTGATCAAGTGAAACAAATCATTCATAACTTTAAGCTCAGTTACAATGCAAGAAACGGTATAAAATGGGGAATCGAATTAAAAGACAAGAAAGAACTCATCGGTACCATTGGTTTTCACGATTGGTCTTCTGAGCATAAACGAGCCAATATAAGTTATGCCTTTTTACCTGAACACTGGGGAAAAGGATATGCGACTGAAGCTGTTTCTGAGGTTATATCATACGGTTTCCATACGATTCATTTAAAGCGGATCGGGGCAATTGTATTTCTTGAAAATGAAGCTTCCAATAAAGTACTATTAAAATTAGGTTTTGAAAAAGAAGGCGTTCTAAAAAATTATATGTATCAAGATGATATCCCATATGATACGAATTTTTACGCTTTATTAAAATCGGTTTAATAGAATTCATGTGTAAAAAACCTTACTTTTAAAAAGTAAGGTTTTTTGTATTTATTCATTAGCAATATAAGCATTCTTATAAGTATAAACACCACCAAATTGATGTTTTTCAATCCCTTTTACATACTCCTTTTGTACATACGCTGAGCCAATATGATAAAGCGGCGCCACCGCAGCATCTTCTAATAATACCTGCTCGGCTTCTCGCAACGCTTCCCATCGTTTTTCCCTATCTAGTACAAAATCCGTTTTCGCTTTCTTTATTAATTCATCGTAACGAACATTAGAATAATTCATTTTATTATTCGGATTCCCTGTCGTAAATAACTCTAAATAACTAATTGGGTCTTTATAGTCAGGTCCCCAATTTGCCATAGTTATATCGTAATCACCTGTTTGTTCTAACTGTAATTTTTGCTTAAATGGCTGTTGTTTAATTTGTATCGTTAATCCATGCAAATACTTTTCTAAGTCACCTTTTATATATTCTGCCATACGTTTTGCGTTATCTTGTTCAAATGTTAGAAACTCAAGGTTTACTTCGCCTACTCCAAGTTCTTTTTTCGCTTCTTCCCAAATCTTTTTCGCCTTTTGTAAGTCATATAGAGAAAGATCTCCGTTTTCTTTTCTAAAATCTTTGCCAGTCTCTTCATTTACATGACCAACTGGTACAAGTCCACTTGCAGGTTTTGCTCCGTTATTAATAAAGTGAGCAACGAAATCATCTTTATTTAACGCTAATGAAATAGATTGACGCACCTTTTTATTTGCTAACGCGGTATTTTTTTCATTAAAACGAAGCATAGCAATTCCAGAATCACTCGACATATGTAATTCCTTATTCCCCTTATACTTGTCTACAACTTGCGAATTAATAGGTACCCGGTCCAAATCTCCGGCTTCATATAAATTTACAGCTGTCATTGTATCCTTCACGATATGAAAGTTTATTTCGTCTAGTTTCACTTTCTTTTGATCCCAATATGTAGCATTTTTCTTTAATTGAAACTCTTGTTCATGCTTCCATTTTTCTAATACAAATGGACCGTTATATATGAGATTACTAGGTTCCAATGCATAATTGTTTCCTTTTTCTTTCAAAAATGATTCATGCTGTGGTAAATATATAGGTAATGCTAACAACTGTAAAAAATACGGAATTGGCTGTTCTAGTTCAACTTCTAACTTATAATCATTTATAACCGTAACTCCAAGTTCATCTAGAGACATTGCTCCCTTATTAATCTCTTTCGCATTTTTTACATAAAAGAGCATGGACGCATATTGAGATGCTGTTTCAGGGTTAATTGCACGTTTCCACGCAAACATAAAATCATTTGCTGTTACATTATCCCCATTTGACCATTTTGCATCTTTACGCAAGTCAAATGTATATTTCTTACCATCTTCACTTCTTTTAAACGATTTTGCTATGGCTGGAGTAGGCTGATCTTGATCATTTAATACATATAACCCTTCAAATATATTCTGCATAACGTGCGCTGATGTACCATCTGTTGTTTTCACAGTGTCCAGAGAAGGAATTTCTTCTGATACTGTTACATTTAACACTTGTTTTTTAACCTCTATGTCACTTTTATCCGCTTTATTATTACAAGCTGTTAATAATAAAGATGTAACAAGTGCCATTACCATTAAATGGCTCTTTTTTCGCTTCATGAGTTGTTCTCCTTAAATATAAAATATTATAAAGCGTAATATATTATAGCAGAAATACTAACAGAAAGATGCGACATTCTTTTGAATATTTATTCGTTCAAGAAAAAAGCTATCCTTTTAAAAGGATAGCTTTTTCAACTGCCACATAATTATCTATCTTTGCAGACCTCGTTTATAACGACTTGCTTCAAATATAATACTCTCTTCATCTAACGTTTTACATTCACCATTCCAAACGACACGTTTTCCGTTAATAATTACATCGCTTATATCTTTACCACTCGCAGCATATACAAGGTGTGATAACACTTCATCTGCTGGTTGTAGATGCGGCTTGTTAGACGGGTCAATCGTAATAAAATCAGCACACTTACCAGCTTCTAGTGACCCTGTTTGTTTCATCCCGATTACTTCCGCAGCTCCTTTTGTCGCAAGAGAAAGAGCTGTTTCAACTGGTAATGCTGTTGCATCTTGGTGAATACCTTTTTGTAATAAAGTCGCTATGCGCATTTCTTCAAACATGTCTAAATTATTGTTAGATGCAACACTATCTGTTGCAATTCCTACTTTTATTCCTGCTTCTAGCATCGCTTTTACATTCGCTATACCAGAACCTAGTTTTAAATTACTATTCGGATTATGAGCTACTCGAACATCATGTTCTGCTAAAAATGCACGCTCATCATCATTTAATACTACACCGTGTGCAATAACTGTTGGGCGTTTAAACAATCCGCAGCTCGCTGCATATTCTACTGGACGTTTTCCGTACTGTGCTTCAATATCACGTACTTCACGCTCTGTTTCAGAAAGGTGGATATGAACCATTGTTTGATTCTCTACTGCAATACGAGCACACTCTTCTAACAATTCTGTACTACATGTATATGGACTATGTGGTGCAACCATCGTAGTTAACATGCCACTTTCTTTATAATAACGCTTCACATATTTCTCAGCTTCTTCAATCGCTTTCTTTTCATCGTCTTTCGTTCCGAAGCTAAATAAAGTCCTTGAAACAGCAGCTCGCATCCCGCTCCTTGATACCGTTTCCATAATTGCGTCTTGATCTACTCCAATTGGATTAAACATGTCAGAGAATGATGTTGTACCACTTTTCACCATCTCAAGTAATCCTAATTCCGTACTAGCGACCGCAAGCTCTGGAGTAAATTGACTTTCCAGTGGCCAAATTCTCGTCTCAAGCCATGGCTGTAATAACATATCATCTCCAATACCTCTTAGGAGACTCATTACAACGTGTGTATGTGTATTTACAAGCCCTGGTAAAACCCACTTTCCTTTCATGTCAATTACTTCATCTACTTCAAAATCATTTGCAAATTCTCCGCTCTTTACATCTATAATTTGATCATTTTCTACAATGATATATCCATTTTCTATCACTTCGTTTTGTTCATTCATCGTTACAATTGTAGCGTTTACATAAGTTGTTTTCAAAAGTATTTCCCCTTTCAACTCTATGAAGTTCCCTTTAATGAAGTTACCACCATTATAGTAACTTATTAAGGATTAAGAGTCAAAAGATAATTTGAATTCTTTCATTATCTTTTCCTTCAAAATGCTATATTGTTTTTCATTTGTATCTGCAAATGCTTCTTCTCGATTTGATCCTATATCCATATAATTCAGTTTTTTATTAAATTGAGCCTCTGTAAAATCAAACCTCTGTCCATCTATAAAGTTATAAAAGTGCCACGCCTCTCTTGCTTTTGTCTTTTTAATCTCTCCTCCGTATATGTCTTGAACGACTAGAGCTGTAACACCACATTGTCCCTTTGCTGGATTTTCAATTGTCCACTTTGAGCTTGTTTCAATCGACCACGATCTTATTAGTGCTTCATATATTTGCTTTCTCTTTACATGATCCATTCTCAGCTTCTCCTACTATTAATTGTTTTACACATCATATTTCAAAAGGGGCAGTAATCGGTCCTTAAAAACCGTTGATGGTGTCTCTCCGATTAACTTTGCTCCCATATTCAAATAATATCCTTTTGCATTCGGATCACTATCAATCGTAAAGCTTTTTATTCCTAGTTCCTTTGCTTGCTCTATTACAAACTTCCACATTATTTTTCCATACCCCTTTCCTTTATAACGAGGATGAATGTATAAGAAATCGAGAGCTTTATCGTTACGTAAAAATGAGAAAAACCCAATCTTCGTATTATCGTTTTCTAAAACATATACAAATTTTTTTTTATGTGCTCATCGGTAATTGTTAAATCTTCCTTACAAGCAAGTATGAATTCTTCACTATAGTTCCACGTTGCTTTTGAATGTAGTGCGAGTTCACTTAATTCATTTGCTTCACTTAATAACGCCGTTCTTATCTTCATGATTCTTTTTCCTCACTTTCAATATGTAAACTACTAAATTGATTCGGAAAGCACTTCAAAAAACCTTTTATTTTCATAAATTAGAAATTACTTTTATAAATCTTTATTATAATCAGTACGATTTTTAACAATTTATTTAAAGAAAAAGAACGCCATCCCTAAAAGTCGGCGTTCTCTTTTTCTAAAATTTAATCTTCAAGCTCACTCATTCGTTTTACTATTTCGTACGATACACACCTATACAGTTTCTACTACCGCTTCAAGCATTGTTCCATTTTTAGCATAGTTCGTATGCCAAGAAAAAGCTTTTTCTAAAATATGAGGAGTTTGTCCACCTCTTGTTTTTGCTTCTTCGTAATAAGCTCGTAGCTGGGCACGATACATTGGATGTACGCAATTCTCAATAATAAGTTCCACTCTTTCTCTTGGCGCTAATCCTCTTAGGTCAGCATACCCTTGTTCAGTGACGATAACATCTACATCATGTTCCGTATGATCTACATGAGAAACGAAAGGAACGATACTTGAAATGTTACCACCTTTCGCAATCGATTTAGTAACAAAGATAGCTAAGCGAGCATTTCTCGCAAAATCACCAGAACCACCAATACCATTCATCATCTTTGTACCTAAAACGTGAGTAGAGTTAACATTTCCGTATATATCTAATTCTAAAGCAGTATTAATCGAGATCAATCCGAGGCGGCGAATGATTTCAGGGTGATTAGAAATCTCTTGTGGGCGCATCATTAATTTGTCTCGGTATTTTTCAAAGTTAGAAAATACTTGTTGCATTTTCTCTTCAGAAAGCGTGATCGAGCAGCAGGAAGCGAAATTAACTTTCCCAGCGTCCATTAGATCAAAGACCGCATCTTGTAAAACTTCAGAATACACTTCTAAATCTTCAAACTCCGAATCTAGCATGCCGTGCAATACTGCATTGGCAACTGAACCAATTCCCGATTGTAACGGTGCTAAACTCTTTGTTAATCGGCCTACTTTAACTTCTTCTCGAAGGAACTCTATTAAATGTTGTGCCATAATGACAGTTTCTTCATCTGGAGGAACAATTGTCGATGGTGAATCCAGTTGATTCGTAAACACAATCCCCTTCACTTTTTCAGGATTTATCGGGATACCAATTGTTCCAATTCGATCATCCGTTTTTACGAGCGGAATTGGAAGTCTTTCCCCTTGTTTACCTGGTTCATATAAATCATGCAGCCCCTCTAATTGCGTAGATTGAGCCATATTCATTTCAATAATAATGGACTTAGCATTTAAGGAAAATGCTAAGGAATTTCCAATTGAAGTGGTTGGAATAATCATACCATCTTCAGTAATCGCAACCGCTTCCAAAATAGCGACATCTATATCCATAACGTCAGCACGGAGTAGCTCTGCTGTATGAGATAAGTGCTGATCTACAAATAAAAAGTCTCCGTTATTAATTCCTTTTCGCATAGTCGCATCGGCTTGGAAAGGCAATCTTTTCCCTAAAATTCCTGCCTCAGCAAATAATTTATCTACATCCGAACCTAAAGAAGCTCCTGTATAAACATTTACTTTAAAAGATTTATCGTTCTTCACTCGATTCACCAGCGCAAATGGGACTGCTTTTACATCCCCAGCACGTGTAAATCCACTTAAACCTAAAGTCATTCCACTTTCAATCCATGAAGCTGCCTCTTCAGGTGTAACTACTCGATCTTTGAAACGTTGATCCCTAATTCTATCTAAATTATTCTCCATATGTAATCCCTCTCTCAATGAATATTCATAATTATTTTACACATTAACACTATCAAAATAGGGATTTTTGTACAGAATGCCGAAAATTCAGATAAAAAAGCAAATCTAGGTTCTAAAGCAGAAAATTTTAGAATCCTAGAAGCTTACGAAAATAGCTAGCGTATGATTGACTAACTGGTACTCTCTCACCATTATCCATTGAAAGTACAAAAGTAGAATGGGTATCAGGGTAAATCGCTTTAATATGATTAACATTTACAATAAAGGAACGGTGGCATCTAATAAAGGAATCTTTCGGCAACAAGTATTCGAATTCTTGTAGCGAGTACTTATGTGTTCCTGTTAACTCTTCTGAATTCACATACGTCTTTTTGTCTTTAGCTTCTAAATACATGACCTTTGAAAAAGGAACCGGAACCCATCCGTCTGTTGTTTTTAAAGTAACGACTGACTTTCCATCCGTTAAAGCGGGATAAATTGCCGTCACGCACCCCTCAATCTTCCCATTATTTGAAAACGGTACGGCCATTCCATGATAAGGAATACCGAAAACGTCCCGGTTAATAAACTCAGAGGCTTTTTGCTTCGTTACCATTGCTTTATGAGCAATCGTTCCTTCTTTAATAGGATCCCCAGCACTAATCTTTAAATCAATTCGTTTACTTGGCCGATAGTAAATATATTCTTTCGTATTCGAAACGGCAATTGATATTTCATCTGAAAATAATTCTCCAACTACATCTAGTAGTATACCTAATGTTTTATCTTCCATAGTATGAACACCTCATTTACTATTATACTACTATTATGATTTGTAAAACCGTTCAGCACTTTGAACGGTTTTACAAATCATTTAGTTCACCTTAGCCCCATAACATCTTGCTACTGCAACTGCCTGTGCTATATCTAATTTCACATTTTTCAAATCAAAACTTGTAAAATCAATTCTATCAACTACCGCTCCTTTTAAATTTGCACCACTAAGTTTCGCCTTACCTAATTGTGCACCGGTTAAATCCGCTTCACGTAAATCTGCTTTTTCTAAATTGCATTCATATAGGTCCGCTTCCATTAAACGTATACCCTTTAATATTTGTTTACTTAAGTTGGCGAACCTTAAATTCGTATATGACCAATCACCCGATATGATAGTTATTCCGTCTAAATTCGCTTCTTCAAAATCAGAGCCGGTCATTTTACATTCTTCAAACTTCGATACGAATAAATTCGCACCAACAAACTTACAATTCGCAAATGTAGTTACTTTATGAATAGAAGCGTTAAAAAGTGCACCGGTAAAATCACATTCTATGAAATTACAATTTTCAGTAGAAATTTCCGATGCATCTATCCCTCTAAAACGGCATTTTATGAAAGTACAATTCTTCAATTCCTCTTCTTTAATCAAAACATCTTGAAAATCTATTTCTACATATTCTTTATTTACAAATTCACTCATAACTATTCCTCCGTTCTCTCAAAGAAACCTCACTTCAAAAAAGTGAGGTTTCTTCTCATACAATATGCTTATCTAACCATAAAATCAAATCTTGAAATACTTCATCTCGATTTACTTCATGAAACATCTCATGTCTCCCATTTTCATATAAACGCAGTGTTACATCTTTCACGTCACATTTTTTATAATTTTCATACACTTCTTTTACACCTTTCCCCATATCCCCAACAGGATCACGATCTCCTGAAAAAATATGTATTGGAAGGTTTTTCGGTGTTTTTTTGAACTCTTCTAGTTTATTTACTTCTAATACACCAGAAAATAATTCTCGATAAAAACTTGTCGTACAAATGAATCCACATAACGGGTCCGCAATATATTTATCAACTTGGTTATTATCTGAAGATAACCAATCAAATTTTGTACGATTTGGCTTAAAGTTCGAATTAAAGTTTCCGAAAGATAAAAAGTTTAGCATTGGACTTTTCGTTTTCTCCCCGCGTAGTTTCATCTCGATTGTCGCTACTTTATGGCCGATACTTCCTAAAAGCCCTGGATTTCCACCTGTTCCTGAAATCAGAAACCCATCATATAGTTCACCCCTAAGTTGTACAGCACGTCTTGATAAAAAAGAACCCATACTATGTCCAAGTAAAAATAACGGGCATGTCTGCTCTTTTCTTATCGTTTCTGATACAAAAATAACATCAGACACAGCCTCATTCCAACCTACATTTGGTTTAAAATGACCATAATCTTCTTCTCTTTTCACTGTTTTCCCATGTCCTTTATGATCATGTGCATAAACACCATACCCCGCTTCTAATAACGCAGCAATAAAGTCTGTATAAACACCTGCATGTTCTGTCATACCATGTGCAATTTGAATAATCCCTCGCGGATCTCCTTCTGGTAACCACTTGCGTAAATAAATTTCTGATCCATCCAATGCCGTAACGAAACTTTCCTGTACGTTCATTTCGTCAGCTCCCAACTCTATTATGTATCTTTAAAAATGAATATCCATTCATTATTCTTACTATGTATTATATGCAATTGCCTTCATTATGACAAATGACTCACTTTTCTAATTAGCTCTTAAATTAATATGTTGACGAACCATCCGTAAAATTATATAGTTACTTACATAAAGTAATTATTATATTTTTGGGAGGTTTCTATTATGATGCCATCATTATTTTTAGCACACGGATCACCAATGCTTGCTATTCAAGATACAGACTATACAAGGTTTTTAAAAACACTTGGAGAAACATATAAACCGAAAGCAATTGTTATTTTCACTGCTCACTGGGAAAGCGAAGTATTAACGATTTCTTCATCAGATAACGAATATGAAACAATTTATGATTTTGGAGGTTTTCCTCCTGAGTTATACGAAATTAAATATCGTGCGAAAGGTTCTTCTAACATTGCATCTATGTTAGAAACGAAATTTAAAAACAAAGGTATTCCAGTCCATCATAATATGACGAGAGGTTTAGATCATGGCTCATGGACACTCTTGCACCGCATGTATCCAGAAGCAAATATTCCTATCGTACAAATATCAGTCAATCCTTTCCTTCCTGCAAAAGAACAATTTGAAATTGGAGAAGCACTAAAAGGACTTGGACAAGAAGATATTTTAGTAATCGGTAGCGGTGTTACCGTTCATAACTTACGAGCACTGAAATGGAATCAAACTACCCCCGAACAATGGGCAATTGAATTTGATGATTGGATTATTAAACATATGCAGACTACTGATAAAGATGCATTATTTCATTGGGAGAACAATGCCCCTCATGCACAATTGGCAGTACCAAGAGCAGAGCATTTTGTTCCTTTATTTATCGCTATGGGAAGTGGTGAAAATAACGGTGAAGTCATTCACCGCAGTTATGAGCTTGGTACATTAAGTTATCTTTGTCTCCAATTTTAAAGAAAAGGATGAAGCAATCGTTGGCTTCATCCTTTTTCTTTTTCATTCACTTAGTTAACTAACTTCCAAATGTCGTTTCTCTGATACCTCTTCATTCTTATTATGAAAATAAACCCAAATGCACGCAATAAATAATAGTGATGAAGTAGAAAAGAAAACATATTGGAAGCCCGCATGTGCTGCAATTTGTCCACCAAGTACTGGTCCAATCATATTTCCTAAAAACTGAAACGATTGATTATACCCAAATATTCTTCCCGTTACATGGGTTGGTGTATGTTGTTTTAGTAGAGTTTGTACGGAAGGTAATAGTCCTGCTTGTGCAATACCTAATAAAAAGCGAAGAATTAATAGTTGCCAAGCTGAGGTTACAAATGCTTGTGGAATAAAAATAATTCCTGCAGCAAACAACGCTACAACTAACGTTTTTTGAGGACCGATATGATCTGATAATCTACCTAACTTAGGAGCTGCCATAATAATCGCTAAACCTGTCGCAGACATGACTGCGCCTGCAATCATTTCAATATGAGCTGTTCCTGGGCCTTCTAAATTCTTTACATACAATGTAATAATAGGTTGAATTGACATGTTCGCAAGTTGAATAATAAATGTTGTTACAAATAAACTAATAATTAAATGCTTTGCTGGAACCATCGTCCATACTTTTTTCTGTTGTACTTTTTTTGCTTGAGCGGAGTGATTCTCTTCATGTAGGAAGAAAAAAACGATGAGAAAAGAAAGGAATAAAAAAGCTCCTGTAACAAGAAAAACATGGCGCATTCCAATTAACTCCGACAAATAACCACCAAGTAATGGGCCAAGTAAAGAACCGCTCACGCCCCCAGTTGAAATTGTGGAAATTGCCCAACCTGAATGCTCTTTCGGAGTTTCTGCTGCAATAAATGTCATCGCCGTTGAAAGGAAACCAGATACCGCTCCCATCAAAAATCGTAGTGCGACTAGTTGATACACGTCCGTTACAAACCCCATAAGCGTCATAATAATCGCCATACCAAGGCTCGCACGAATAAGCATCAATTTCCGTCCATGTATATCACCAAGCTTTCCCCATATTGGTGATACGATCGCACCCATTAAAAATGTTATACCAAATGCAAGTCCCGACCACTGTGCAATACTAGAAGTGCCAGTTACTCCTAATTCCTCAATATAAAAAGATAAAAAAGGAATTACTAAACTCATACCGGCTGCAGTGGTAAAACAACCTAGCCAACAAATCATCAAATTTCGTTTCCAGCTGGCCATTTTCACACCTTCTTTCTTTAGATACCCATTCTACACCCTTTCTTGTAAAAAGTTTAGTAATTTGCTTTATTTGTAAAATTTACTACAAAACCCGCTATTTTCTAGTGAAAATCACTACATCTCTACATTATTTTCATAAAAAAAACAACTCCCATATATGGAGTTGGTTAATTACTCTCTACCGGTATTAAACGTGCATTACAACATCGCTCATAAAACTCAACCGGACCTGCTTGTCCAATAATTGCGTATTCATATCCTTCTTTCTTCATACTATGTAAACAACGATATAACAATTGCTTCCCTACACCATTCACACGATTTTTTTTCGCTGTGCCCATTGGACCAAACAATCCCTTCTTTCCTCTCACTACATCATAACAAGCGAAACCTACTATCACTTCTTCTTGTTCTGCTATATAAATAGGTAAATTATCTTTATATGTACGAAATCCATACTCTATTGAATGTAACCAACGTTCACCAAATTCCTCTTTAACAAAACTTGCTAATTTTTCAAAATCAGAAGGGCTAGCCTTTCTAACAGTACAAATTAAATGATTATAAGTAGGAACAAAACATTTTAGATCGACCGCTAAATCTCTTGGCTCAGCTATAATACGTAATATATCTTTTTTTATTTGTACATTTCCAATAAACGTATCTACATGAAATAGTGCATATATAACATGTCCTTCATTCATTATTACTTGCTGGAAACGTTCCATACGTTTCTTCGCTATTTGTAAAATTTCTAGCACCTTATAAGATACCTTATATTGTCCTATTTTTTCATACTCTTGATACGGTGAATCGTATTGTTTTCGTATTGAAAGTTTTTCTGAAAAATCTATCCCCACTTTACGGAACAAATACATATACAACTCGCTACAAACTCCAGTACCTTCTTTACACATACCGATAAACAGATGAGCTGGTTGAATGATATTACTTTCTGCCTCTTCTGCTGCAATCTTCAATATGTTATGAACACGTTTTGTAAATTTATACTCCTCCATATGTATCTCCACCCCCTATTACTTTACTAGTAAACCGTAACCATAAATAAGTGAAACGATTATTCCAACTACCAATATACCTGGCAATAAATTTGCCACCTTAATTTTAATAACACCAAGTAAGTTCAATCCAATAGCGGCTATCATAATACCACCTGTAGCTGTCATTTCCACTATAAATTGATTCATTAATTCTTTCGGGACCAAACTATTAATTTGTGTTGCAAAAACCGCGATCCCTCCTTCGTATAAAATAACTGGAATCGCCGAAAATACTACACCAATTCCTAAAGTTGTCGTTAATATAATAGAAATAAATCCATCGATAATCGCCTTTGTAAATAAAATATCATGATTGCCGCGAATCCCGCTGTCGAGTGCACCAAGTATGCCCATCGCACCTATTGCAAAAATTAAAGTAGCAGTTACAAAGCCTTCTGATATGCTCCCTTTCCCTTTTGATCCAACTTTATTTTCTAGCCAATCTCCTAACAGTTTTAACTTTCTCTCTAATTGTAGCCATTCCCCGATGACGGTACCAATCACTAAACTTAGTATGACAACAAGAAAATTTTCACTTTTCAATGCCATTTGAAGCCCAAGCACAGTAACCGCTAAACCGATTGCATGCATAATTGTTCCCTTCATACTTTCTGGAATCCTACTAAATAATTTACCTAGTAAAGTACCAAATATAATACAAATCCCATTTACAACTGCTCCTAATATAACCATTTCTTATTCTTCACCCTTCGAATTCTTTATTTCTATATTTTGGTTTATACATTGATTTACAGGTTATCTATATGTTAACTTAATATTGAGAATATTAACAAATGTTTTCCACAACATAAACCGCAATTTTTTTTGTAGTAATACATAATGTGAAACTTTAATTAACGTGAGTTTTATTGCCCACAAATTGCGGTATAAATTCAAAAGGGACGGTATTTATGAAAACTTTACTAAAACGATTTCTGTTAATAGCCTTTTGCATTACACCAATTGTTTTATTAATTAACTACTCTTTTACTTCAAAAGCGAAAGACAAACCCGATTTGCAAAACAAATCTAGTAAAACCGCTTCAA
This sequence comes from Bacillus sp. CH_48, assembly GCF_038008465.1. NCBI lineage: Bacteria > Bacillati > Bacillota > Bacilli > Caryophanales > Bacillaceae > Bacillus > Bacillus sp. CH_48. The sequence goes on from NZ_JBBOZF010000001.1 coordinate 5,132,498, forward strand.
CAAGTGAAAAGAAAATAGAAGACCCGGAAATTACACTCACTTTCTCTGGTGATACAATGTTCGATTGGCAATTACGTCCTGTAATCGAAAAAAATGGGGCTGATTATCCATTCCAACATGTAAAAGAAGAAATAACAAAAGCTGATATTTCTTTCGTTAATTTAGAGTCAGCATTTACAACGAGAGAAAAGAAAGCTCCTGGACAACTGTTTTGGATTAAAAGTGATCCATCCACGCTACAATCTATAAAAAACACTGGATATGACATCGTAAATATCGGAAATAACCATACACTTGATTATGGGCAAGATGGATTATTAGACACGATTTCTCACGTAGAAAAATTAAAATTCCCTTATATCGGAGCCGGAAAAAATGCAAAAGATGCATATACAGCACGAGAAATGACTGTAAAAGGGAAAAAGTTCAAATTTCTTTCCTTCGTTCGATTTATGCCTGATACGAACTGGGTAGCTGGTAACAATAAACCTGGTGTTGCAAACGGATATGATTTAAATCTCGTAACAAAAACAATTAAAGAGCAAAAACAAGATGCAGACTATTTAATCGTCTATATGCATTGGGGCGTTGAAAAATCAAATCGTCCGGTAGAATACCAAAAACAATATGTACCTAAAATGGTTGAAGCAGGAGCTAACGCAATTGTCGGAAGCCATCCACATTGGTTACAAGGGTTTGAGTATTATAATAAAGTTCCTATCGCTTACTCATTAGGTAACTTTTTATTCCCGAGTTATGTGAATGGGAAAAGCGCCGAAACTGGCGTATTAACTTTAACTTTTAAAGGAAAGGATGTACAAATGTCATTCAATCCTTACATCATTCGTAACAACCAAGTTTCCCCTGTAAATGTGGAAGAAAAGAAAAAAGCTCTTCAATATTTACAAACAATTTCAACTGATGTAGAAATTGATGCTACAGGGAAAATAAAAAACAAACGAAACTAGACAGCTCAAGATCTATTTCTCTGTAACATACATTACAGAATAGGTGATGAACATGCTGAAAGACTTATTAGAAAATGTAAGTTTGTTAGAGAATATTTATAAAATATCTATAGCCGTTCTACTTTTATGTTCAATTTTCTCTGTTAGACTTCTAAAAAAAATAAAACGCGAACGAAAACTTACTACCTTTGAATTTACTATGTATGTAATCATTCGTATTGCGATACTCTTTTGGTTAACTAGCTTTATCCTTCTTGAATATGGAAAATATTTAGTTTAACTATAAAAAGATAGATACAAGTAGCGTTTCTACTGCTTATATCTATCTTTTTTATTTCTAGTAAAACCGTATGTTATCCCTTTCCTTCTATTAAATAAGTAAATCAAACAAAATAGGATTTTTATTAAGCTCCATAAATTGAATATTATTTTCTTTAAAGCGAGTAATTAATTGCTCATAATCTTCTTTATGTTTCAACTCTACGCCGACTAACGCTGGACCATTTTCTTTATTATGTTTCTTAATGTATTCAAAGCGCGTAATATCATCTTCTGGTCCTAATCCTTTATCAAGAAATTCTCTTAGCGCACCTGAACGTTGCGGGAATTCAATAATGAAGTAATGTTTTAATCCTTCGTAAATGAGCGAACGTTCTTTCATTTCTTGCATTCTATCAATATCGTTATTTCCACCACTTAGCGTGCATACAACTGTTTTACCCTTTATTTCATCTCTATATAAATCAAGCGCTGCAATAGATAGTGCACCAGCCGGTTCAGCTACAATTGCATTTTTCTTATACAGTTCTAAAATCGTCGTACAAACTTTTCCCTCTGGTACTAAAACAATGTCATCAATTACATCTTTACAAGTTTCAAATGTTAACTTTCCTACTTTTTTAACAGCTGCCCCATCAACAAAACTATCTATTTTCTCTAATGCGACATTTTCATTTTGAAGAAAAGCCTCTTTCATAGATGCAGCTCCCATCGGCTCTACACCAATAACCTTTGTAGCAGGACTAACACCTTTCACATATGTACCAACACCTGATGCTAACCCACCACCGCCGATTGCTGTAAAAATAAAGTCAACCGATTTCTCCATATCATGCATAATTTCAACTGCAACTGTCCCTTGACCAGCAACTACATACGGATCATCAAACGGATGAACGAACGTCATTCTATTTTCTTCACAATAGCGCTGCGCTTCTTGGAAAGAGCTATCAAATGTATCACCAACTAATACGATTTCCGCAAAATCACCACCGAAAAATTGTACTTGTGATACTTTTTGTTTAGGTGTTGTCGTCGGCATGAAGATTTTTGACGCAATCTTCAATAAATTACACGTATAAGCAACTCCTTGCGCATGATTACCAGCGCTCGCGCATACAACACCGTTTTGTAATTGTTCTTTCGATAAACTTTGAATTAAATTGTACGCACCACGAATTTTGAAAGAGCGAATCAATTGTAAGTCTTCTCGTTTTACATAAACGTCACAATCATATTTCTCAGATAAAACTGTATCACGTTGTAACGGTGTTTTAATAACGATATCTTTCATGCAATTATGAGCCATTAAGATATCTTCAATTTTCACTCTCTCCTTTACCTTCTGCACCATTATATATCATCCTTATCTCTTTTAAATTGGCTCAATCAAAATCCGGGATTTTTAGAACTGCACCTGTATTCGCCGATGTTACCATCTGTGCATAACGTCCAAGCCAGCCAGTTTTCACTTTCGCTTCTGGTCGTTTCCATTCTTTTTTACGCTTATCTAATTCTTCATCACTAACTCTTACTTCTAGCAAGCGTTCTTCAACATCAATACATACAATATCCCCTTGTTCAAGAAGTGCAATCGTTCCACCCGCAGCTGCTTCTGGTGAAATATGTCCTACTGAAATACCACGTGAAGCACCCGAGAAACGACCATCCGTTAATAGCGCAACATCTGCACCTAATCCCATTCCAGCAATCGCTGAAGTTGGCGCTAACATCTCTGGCATACCAGGGCCACCTCTTGGTCCTTCATAGCGAATAACAACTACATCGCCTTTCTTCACTTTTCCAAGCATAATGCCCGCAAGCGCCTCATCTTGTGAATTAAAAATAACGCAAGGTCCTTCAAAACGCTTTACCTCTGTTGCACCGCTTTTAATAACCGCTCCATCTTTCGCAAGGTTTCCTTTTAATATACGTAATCCCCCTTCTTCACTATGAGGGTTTTCGAGAGAATGAATAACTTCCTTATCTTTAATCTCTGCATGAGCAATGTTTTCTCTTAACGTCTGCCCGGTAGCCGTTATTCGGTCTAGATGAAGCACCCCTTCTTTTCGGCTCATCTCTTTCAAAATTGCACTAATCCCGCCCGCTCGATCAATATCTTCCATGTGCCAATTGGAAGCAGGGCTTACTTTACATAAATGTGGTACACGTCTTGAAACGGCATCAATGCGATTCATATCGTAATCTAAACCCGCTTCTTGTGCGAGAGCTAATGTGTGCAATACTGTATTCGTTGATCCACCCATTGCCATATCAAGCGCGAACGCATCATCAATCGCTTCTTCCGTTACGATGTCTCTCGGTTTAATATCTCTTTCAATTAAAATTTTTAATTTCTCTGCTGCTTGTTTAATTAACTCTTCACGTCTTGGATCAATTGCTAAAATACTCCCGTTACCAGGAAGAGCTAAACCTAACACTTCACATAAACAGTTCATAGAGTTCGCCGTAAACATTCCGGAACAAGAACCACAAGATGGACAGCCATGATCTTCAATATCCTTTAATTCTTCTTCTGAAATTTTCCCAGATTGATAAGCTCCTACTCCTTCAAAAACAGAACTTAAATCGACAACTTCTCCTTTAGATGTTTTTCCTGCTGCCATCGGGCCGCCTGAAACAAACACAGTCGGAATGTTAATACGTAGTGCAGCCATCATCATACCAGGTGTAATTTTGTCACAATTTGGGATACAAATCATGCCGTCAAACCAGTGTGCATTTACAACCGTTTCTACTGAATCTGCAATAATTTCACGACTCGGAAGAGAATAACGCATACCGATATGTCCCATCGCAATACCATCGTCAACTCCAATCGTATTGAATTCGAATGGTACCATACCTGCCGCGCGAACTGCCTCTTTTACAAGTTTCCCAAACTCGTTCAAGTGCTTATGCCCTGGAATAATTTCAATAAAAGAATTACAAATCGCTATGAAAGGTTTATCAAAATCTTCATCTTTCAAACCAGTTGCTTTTAATAAACTACGGTGCGGCGCTTTATCAAAACCTTTTTTAATCATGTCACTTCTCATCTTGTCAAATCCCCTCTTACGTATTTTTCACTTACAATCACTTACTCTATTTTTTCACTAATTCTTTCGGTGCATGAATCCAGCTCATCATTTCACGAAGCTCTGCCCCTACTTTTTCTAACTGATGATTTCGCTCTGCTTTTTTCATCGCATTATACGTTGGACGCCCTGCTTGATTTTCTAAAATCCATTTCTTCGCAAATTCACCTTGCTGAATTTCTGTCAAAACTCGTTTCATTTCTTTCTTCGTTTCATCTGTAACAATTCTCGATCCTGTTACATAATCTCCGAACTCTGCCGTATCTGAAATAGAATGGCGCATGTTCGTTAAACCGCCTTCGTACATTAAATCAACAATTAACTTTAATTCATGTAAACATTCAAAGTATGCAATTTCAGGTCGATATCCACCTTCTGTTAATGTTTCAAAACCAGCTTTCACAAGCGCAGTTACCCCGCCGCAAAGCACTGCTTGCTCTCCGAATAAATCCGTCTCTGTTTCTTCTTGGAATGTCGTTTCAATTACGCCTGCACGTGTACAGCCTACACCTTTTGCATACGCAAGAGCTAAACTTAATGCTGTTCCTGTTGCATCTTGATGTACTGCCACTAATGCCGGAACACCATTTCCTTCTTGAAATACACGACGAACGAGGTGACCTGGACTTTTTGGCGCGACCATCGCTACATCTACGTAACTTGGCGGGTTAATTTGTCCGAAGTGAATATTAAATCCATGTGAGAAAAGTAACATTTGTCCTTCACGAAGATTCTCTTCTACCTCTGCTTTATACACATAAGCTTGCTGTTCATCTGGCAATAACATTTGTACAACTTGTGCGGTTCGAACCGCTTCTGAAACAGACATTACTTCAAATCCATCTGCTTTCGCTACTTCATACGACTTACCAGGACGAACACCAACTACAACTTCTACACCAGAATCACGTAAATTTTGTGCTTGCGCATGACCTTGTGATCCATAACCAACTACTGCAACAGTTTTTCCTTGTAATAACTCTACATTTGCATCTTTCTCATAATATGTTTTCATATTCCATACACTCCTTATAATTTATTTACTTGCAGTACATCAATTAATTTTTTCAACTGACTAACAAGTAATGTCGCTTCATTTTCAGTACAAACTGCTGTGAGTTTCATTTCAGAAACACCACTTGTATCTCTTTCATTTAAATGTAAAGAAGAAATATAATAACCACGCCGAGCAAAAATCCCACTTATACGTAATAAGACGCTTGGCTCGTTATGAATAACGAGTGAAAAAGTATGACTCATTCTTCCCACCTCTTCATAATCATTTCGTTATTCCCTTTGTTTGGCGGAACCATCGGAAATACGTTTTCACCTTCTTCTACACAAAAATCAACTACGGCAGGACCTTCATGAGCAAATGCTTCTAACATCACTTGTTTCGCCTCTGTTGAATTTGTCGCTCTTAATCCCTTCACTCCATAAGCTTCTGCCACTTTCACAAAATCTGGCGATCCAATTTTTGATTCTGATAAACGATTTTCATAAAACATTTCTTGCCATTGCCTTACCATCCCTAAAAATTTGTTATTTATGATAAATACTTTTACAGGGATGTTATTTTCAGCAATTGTTTGTAGTTCTTGAATGTTCATTTGAAAAGAAGCATCACCTGCAATACAAATGACAAGTTCTTCTTTTTTAGCTAGCTGAGCACCAATTGCTGCTGGAAAACCAAACCCCATCGTTCCTAATCCTCCAGAGGTAAGGAACGTCCGAGGTTTTCTTGCTTTATAGAAGTGAGCAGCCCACATTTGATGCTGTCCTACTTCTGTTGTGACAATCGCTTCACCATTCGTTAATTCACTTACTAAGTTGATCACATGCTGTGGTTTTAACTCAGATTCTTTTTGCTTATAAGAAAGTGGATATTCTTCTTTCCATGCCTTTACTTTCTGAAGCCATTCGTCTGTTTGTGTATAAATAGACATATGTAACAACATGTGTAACGCTTTTTTCACATCACCAACAATGGGATGCTCTACAGTTACATTTTTATGAAACTCAGAAGGATCAATATCAATATGTACTTTTTTCGAGTGCGGAGAAAAAAGTTCTAATTTTCCTGTTACACGATCATCGAAGCGAACACCTAATGCAAGTAGTAAATCACATTCTGTTACCGCCATATTAGCAGCGTATGTCCCATGCATACCAAGCATCCCTAAAAACAATGGATCTCCCGGTGGATATGCACCAAGTCCCATTAAAGTTGAAACGACTGGAATACGGTTCTCCCTTGCGAATTCAAAAAGTTCATCGGATCCACCTGAATGAATGACACCTCCCCCAATATAAAGAAGCGGACGCTTTGATTTTGAAATTGCTTTAGCTACCTCTCTAAGTTTCATGCTGTCTGGTACAAGTTCTGGTTTGTACCCCGGAATATCAACTTCTTCATTAAAGAAACTGGTGACTTTTGCATTTTGAACATCTTTTGGAATATCGATTAATACTGGTCCCGGGCGTCCGCTTTCGGCGATGTAAAAAGCTTCTTGCACAATTCGTGATACATGATTTACATCACGAACTTGGTAATTATGCTTCGTAACAGGTACTGTAATTCCGACAACATCCGCTTCTTGAAATCCATCTTTACCAATTAAAGGCGTTGCAACTTGGCCGGTAATGACAACTAAAGGAATCGAATCCATATAAGCGTCTGCTAAGCCGGTAACTAAATTTGTCGCCCCTGGGCCAGAGGTAGCAAAGACTACCCCGACCTTTCCAGAAGCTCTCGCATATCCTTCAGCCGCATGAATGGCAGCTTGTTCATGACGAGTTAAAACATGTTTCAAACCACTTTCGTATAACGCATTGTATACTGGTAAGATCGCTCCGCCTGGATAGCCGAAAACGGTCGTTACACCCAATTTCTTCAAACATTGAATCACGTGCCCAGCGCCTGTCATTTCTTCACACTGTAACTTCTCATACGCTGTATACTGCTGCTTCATTTCAATTAACTCCTCTCCTTATTTATGCTAAGCTTTCCGTCAGCCCGGGAACACGTACTCCTCTTTCTCTCGTTAATTTTTTAAATTCTTCGGTCAATTGTTTCGTTACACTTCCTGGTTTCCCATCTCCAATTTCTCTCGAATCAACTTTTACAACTGGAATTAACTCCGCTGCTGTTCCTGTTAAAAATACTTCATCCGCTACATATACATCATGGCGAGTGAATGGTCTTTCCTCACATGGAATACTCAGTCGTTCACATAGCTCGATAACACTATTTCTCGTAATACCTTCTAATGCTCCTAAATAGGATGGTGGGGTTAATACTTTTCCATCTTTCACAACGAAAACATTATCGCCAGAACCTTCACAAACATATCCTTGTTGATTTAACATAAGAGCCTCTAACACTCCTGCTTGTGCCGCTTCAATTTTTACAAGTACGTTATTTAAGTAGTTCATTGACTTAATGCGTGGATCTAATGCATCTGGCGTATTACGTCTTGATGCAACAGATACAACGCTTAATCCATTATCGTAAAATTCCTGAGGGAATAACTTTAATTGTTCTGCAATGATAATAACGCTCGGTTTCACACAACTTCTAGGGTCGAGCCCTAAGTCACCTTTTCCTCGTGAAACAATTAAACGAATGTAAGCATCCGCATACTCATTTTTTTGCAACGTTTGTAAAACTGCTTCTTCCATTTCGTCAACTGTCAGTGGGACTGTAAGTAAAATAGATTTTGCCGATTCATATAATCGTTTTACATGTTCTTTTAAACAAAATACATTTCCTCCGTAACTACGAATCCCTTCAAATACACCGTCTCCGTATAAAAAGCCGTGATCATATACTGAAACAACTGCCTTTTCTTTTTCTACAAATTCCCCATTCATGTAAATGTACTGGTTTCCCATCTCACATCGCTCCTCTTTTTTTCTCTATTTTTTGCAATCTATTTCTACATCGATTGCTGAGATGAGTATTTTTTACAGAATATTCAGTATATAAATATTAAAAATATACTCGTCTCAACAATCGATTACTTACATACTTGTAGCAATCCATTGCTGAGACGAGGGAATCGTGGTACCACTCAGCTTCCTTACACTTCTCACGAAATATAAGCTCTGCAAGTCCAATTAGACTTTTGTTTTTCTATCGGGAACAAACCCGCTACTTTTTACTAATTTTCAAAAGTAGTGCTCCGAGGTGATTTTCAATGAGTGCATTGTTACCACCCTCACAGCCTCGGGGCAGCTCTCTGAAACAATCTTTATCATTTACTCTCCTCTTCCACGCATTCTCTTATTCTATTTTCTAAAATAAAAACTCTCGCCTCAGCAATCAACTACTACAATTTAGTAGCTTTGATTGCTGAGGCGAGAGTTTCGCGTTACCACTCAGCTTCCTTATACTTCTCGCGAAATATAAGCTTCGTAGGTCCAATTAGACCCCCGTCCTTTTACCGGAGACGATGCCGCCGCCCTCTACTCAGTTTCCCTTTCGCAAGCGATGCTCCGAGGTGATCTTCAATGATTTGATTGTTACTACTCTCGCAGCCTTGGAGTAGCTCTCTGAAACGATCATAATCATCTACTTTCCTCTTCTTTGCATATACAACATATAAAGTTAGAAAATTTTTAATTAACTTTTATTTGTTACACGTATTATAGGACGTTGTTCTTTTCTTTGTCAACATGTTTTTTCAAAAAAAATCTAAATTCATTCTATTTATTTTTTCTCAAATCAAAATTGGAATGAATTACTTACATACACTCATATATTGCTTAAGTATGTTTGCACTACTACATAAAGAAAAATTTATGAGGAGATGAGAAAACTATGTTAAAAGGGAAAGTAGCGTTAGTTACAGGAGCAAGCCGAGGAATTGGACGAGCGATCGCTAAACGTTTAGCAAATGACGGTGCATTGGTTGCTGTTCATTACGGTAATCGAAAAGATGACGCTGAAGAAACTGTTCATGAAATTCAATCAAATGGTGGCCAAGCTTTTTCTATCGGCGCAAATTTAGAATCCTTACATGGTGTAGAAAACCTTTATAAAGCTTTAGATACTGAATTACAAAAGCGCACTAGTGAAACACAATTTGATATTTTAATAAACAATGCTGGCATTGGTCCTGGTGCTTTTATTGAAGAAACGACTGAACAATTTTTTGATAGAATGTTTTCAGTAAATGCAAAAGCACCATTCTTTATCATTCAACAAGCACTGCCACGTTTACGTGACAATAGCCGAATTATTAATATTTCATCCGCTGCGACCCGCATTTCTTTACCTGATTTTGTTGCATATAGTATGACGAAAGGCGCTATTAATACAATGACTTTTACACTAGCAAAACAGCTTGGAGCACGAGGAATAACGGTGAATGCAATACTTCCAGGATTTATTAAAACAGATATGAATGCAGAACTCTTGAGCGACCCGATGATGAAGCAGTACGCTACTACTATTTCCGCTTTCAATCGCTTAGGTGAAGTAGAAGACATTGCCGATACTGCTGCATTTCTTGCTTCTCCAGACAGCCGCTGGGTTACTGGACAATTAATTGATGTGAGCGGAGGATCTTGTTTATAAAAAACATATATTTTCAAATCTTTTTTATTGCGCAATAAAACAATTTATATAATACTATATAAAACATATACATTTAGGAGGATTACAGCAATGTCCGAAAAAACATACGAACTCGCAACCTTCGCAGGCGGTTGCTTTTGGTGCATGGTAAAACCATTTGATGAACTTCCTGGTATTCATAAAGTACTTTCTGGCTATGCAGGAGGTCATGTAGAAAACCCAACATATGAACAAGTAAAAACCGGAACATCTGGACATTTAGAAGTTGTTCAAATTACATTCGATCCTTCTATTTTTCCTTATCAGAAATTACTAGACTTATATTGGCCACAAATCGATCCAACTGATGATGGCGGACAATTCTTTGACCGTGGTCCATCTTATCGTACCGCTATTTTTTATCATAACGAAACACAAAAAGGGCTTGCTGAAAAATCAAAACAAGCTCTTGCAGAAAGCAGTATGTTTAAAGATCCAATCGTGACTGAAATTCGTCCTGCTGCACCTTTTTACGAAGCAGATGACTACCACCAACATTTCTATAAAAAGAATCCAGAGAAATATGCTACTGAGCAAAAAGAATCTGGCCGTGAAGACTTTATTAAAGAAAATTGGCAAAAAAAATAATAAAAACGCATCGTGCTTTTTTAGTACGATGCGTTTTTATTTTTGATAAAAGTACCATACAATTAACAGAACAATTGCTGTTAGTGACCAAAGTACTATCTCGTTTTTCACTCTATTCTTTTTCTTAGTCATTTCATTCCCTCCTAATAACAATTAAACATATTCAAGTTTTTCTTTGTTTAATTGTCCACCTTATATACATGAATACATCCTTACAAATTCTAATAGCAAGACCACCAATAATTCCGATTGCAATTGAAATTACTAACATCTGTCCAAAACTAAAAGAATTTGTGTACGTTATGTAGAGAACGATACATATAAGTAAAACATCCGGTAAAGAAAGTAAAAACCTTTTAAGCATTCCTTTATCTCCTCTATACTTTATTTATATCTTCTACTGTAATTTTGAAAGAAAGTTTGTTCAAAAATTCCATTTAGACCCTCATTTTACGAAAAATAATAAGAATCCCTTTTTAAAAGAAATTCTTATTCAGCAGATTTAAGTTTAATTATTTTCTACATATCCTATTCCATAATTACTCCTAAAATAGAATAATATTACTAATCATTTATTGTAAATTGACTATTTGCCAGGCGACCGAATGTCGCGCCAGCTACCTACATCACATTGGCCAAATTCATTATTACCTACCGCGACCACCGTGCCGTCTGATTTTAGTCCGACTGTATGTGCACAACCAGCCGCTATCGCTACAATATCGCGCCAATCGCTTACGTTACATTGACCATACTCATTCCAGCCCACGCCCACCACGGTACCGTCTAATTTTAGTCCGATTGTATGATTCGTACCAGCCGCTATTGCTACAATATCTATCCAGCCACTCACATCACACTGGTTATGTTTATCATTCCCCACTGCTGTCACCGTACCGTCTCGTTTAAGACCAACAGTATGAAGATACCCAGCCTTGACCGATACAATACCTCGCCAGCTACTTACATTGCATTGACCATATCGATTATTTCCCACAGTCGTCAATGTGCCGTCCAATTTAAGACCGACTGTATGCCAGTCACCCGCTGTGACTGCCACAATACCTTGCCAACTGCTTACATTGCATTCTCCTTCTTTATTTCGGCCCACCGCTACTACCGTGCCATCCGATTTAAGGCCAATAGTACGACGCCACCCTGCCGCAACCGCTACAATATTATGCCAATCGTTTACATCACATTGTTCATGCTTATTCCAACCCACTGCTATCGCAGTATTGTCACATGTAAGACCGATTGTGTGAGCATTACCTGTGTTCGTCGCCATATGAACATTGCCTGCTGCAACTGCTTCAATATCTCGCCAGCCACATACATTGCATTCTCCTTCTTTACTCCGGCCCACCGCTACTACCGTGCCATCCGATTTAAGACCAACAGTATGACCACGCCCCGCCGCTATCGTATCTTTTGACCATCGCTTCAATTTTTCTTTCGGTAAAATGTAATCCATGTTTTACCTCCTTGCATATAAGCAACTGTATCATAATAGATATTTTTATCAAATTTCATTATAAATCTACATTTACAAAGAAAGCTTATTTTACTTCTTCAAAAAATAAAAACCTCCAGTTTAAATACTAGAGGTTTTCTCGTTATTTCTTCAAGCGGTCAATAAAATCGTTCAATTTATCTAGCGATTTCATATTCAGATTGCAAGCTACACCATCTTTGCAAATGTAGTTTCCCTTTTTAACGAAAGTTCCTGGTACATCACCTTTAATTTCAACTAAAAACATTCCTACTTCTTCATGCCCATGACATAATGAACAAATGCTTTTTTTATTTAAACTTTGGAACGTTCCTTGCAGACCAACAAATTTATTTTTATCATTTTTCGCTATAATAAATTTCCTGCTTGATCCCTTATCAATCCAGCTTAAATAAGATATTTCTTTCATATCCATTTCTTCCATATCAGGAAGTTTTAACTTTTTCGCCTTAGGAAATAACTTTTTTAATGTTTGTGCTGTAACTTCTTGAAACGGAATTACATACGGATTTATTTTCATTAAAAATGATTCTGCATCTTCTCTATTTTGAACTGTTAATACCGTATCAATTAAATCTTTCTGTTCATCCGTTAAATTCTCAAATACATGTATTATCTTTTCAATCGCAAGCGATTTTAACGCTTGAATAACACCTCTATCATTTGCCGTTGCATGCCCATTTGCTAAAATATAAGCTTGTGATTTTATAAAATTATATTGATCACTTCTAATAAACGCTTCCATCTTTATCACTCCATACAAATTGTTGATCTAGTTTTATTGTATACAATGATTACGTTTTTTGATATGTAAAAGATAACTTAGAAACAAACATTACATATATCACTTATTCTCTACCGCTGCATTTCCTGACAAAAGAAGCCATCATCTGTTTTCCATTCCGCATATAATACGTCTTCAAATTTAGTAATTCCTTTTTGCTTTATTTGTTTATAAAGCCATCCTTCATCAAATCCCGCTTCCCTCAAATTATCCTTAACTACTTTTCCATCACTAATTAATGAAATTGGTAAGTATACAGGCTTATGTTTTAAACTTAAATCATTTATAGTAGGAGATTCGTATTTACTTTTTTTCAGAACGCTTATGTTTCCGTTAGGCTCCAATATCATATATTCAACTTCTCGGATTGAAAATATATCTTTTTGTTGTCTTAACATTTGTTGTAATTGGTTAATGTCCAAATGATTTGATTTTAATTGTTCTCTATCAATATGCCCATTACGAATGATAATAGAAGGGTATCCTTCAAAGAACTTTCTTGTCCTTCTAAATTTTTGTGTTATTACTTCTATTGCGTAAATTAATATTACCCATACAAACACAGCGTATAAAATAGACCATACTCTCACCTCAGGATCATATACAGTGTTTCCAACTAGTTCTCCGATTACAATCGCAGAAATAAAATCAAAAGGGGTTAGCTGTGATATTTGTGTTTTCCCTAATATTTTAGTAGCAATTAATAAAACAAAAAAACCAACAAAAAGTTCTATCGTTATCTGTCCAAGATGATTCATATGTGTTCACCTTTCTGTAATATGAAATATAACGTTTTTATTCCTATTCACATTTCTATACAATACTATTGCGATTCATTTTTTCTATTATCATGCCCATTCACACCCTATATATCCAATACATACAAAGCAAAAAGAGTCTAGTTCAAAATAATATTTGAACTAGACTCTTTTATGCTCATTTAGAATACACAATCTTTTTAATCGTTTCCCCAGAAAGAAAATATTCTTCTGCAAGTTGATGAATAGCAATCCCACTTTTAAACGCTTCTTTAATTGCTTTATTTCTTTCATCTAGTTGTTTTCTTCCGCCAGATCGTGTACCCCATTTATAATGTTTCGTTTCTTGTTTCGGAATGTAAATTGTTTCACCTTGTATATACTTTTGAATTTCAGTAATTAAACTCTCTGGTAAAACAGCATTAGCTTTTACGTATTTCATTTCTGCTCGCCCCTTATTTTTTATGGTTCATTTCAATAAGGTGCAAAGCCAAATATAAAAAATGATACGAGCTCATATAGGCGATTGTATATTACTTGTCTACCTCACGCAAAGTATCGCCATTTCCATACTTGGCTTTGCATGAGACGTTGCAGTGTCTGGCAATTGAATTATAATCGCCATATAAACACCTCCTAATATACCTTTTGCATTTTATTATATGATAAAATCCCTCTCCTTGCATCTTCATACTTTTTCAGCAATAAATAATTAATTTTGATATAATACTTTTTATTGAATCAAAAATCATTGTGAGGTTACGTTATGAGGAAAAAAATTATCATTACAATCGTTACACTATTCTTTATTATCACGGCATTATTCGGAACATACAAATTGATGAACGCAAGAAGCTTTCAATTATTTGGAGATTTAACACAACGCGTAGAAACAAATGAAAAAGTGATCGCTTTAACTTTTGATGATGGCCCTACTAACAATGTAAAACAAATATTACCGTTACTAGATAAATACAACGCTAAAGCTACTTTCTTTTTAATTGGAAATGAATTAGAGAAAAGTCTATCATTAGGAGAAGCTATCGCGCAATCTGGGCACCAGCTTGGAAACCATACATATTCTCATAAAAGAATGATTTTCAAAACACCTTCTTTTATTAAAGATGAAATAGAAAAAACGAATTCATTAATCCGCCAAACAGGATTTACAGACGAAATTGATTTTAGACCGCCTAACGGAAAAAAATTAATTGGACTACCCTATTATTTAAATAAAAATAATATTGAAACGATTATATGGGATCTTGAGCCCGATACTTTTTATAAATCTGCGGCTGATAAAATTAAATATGTTAATAAAAATGTAAAACCAGGTTCTATCATTTTACTGCATTCTATGTATGATGAGTCTGATGACAATTTAAAAACGATTGAAGGTATTTTAGATTCTTTATCTAAGAAGGGCTATCAGTTCGTAACAGTAAATGAATTGCAAAAAAGAGCAAAATAAAAAGAAAGGTAGCGTATCTTTGTATGATACGCCACCTTTCTTTTTATATAATGCCAAGTACATTTAAGAATACGATAATAATCGCAATTGGTGCGATAAAGCGAAGTAAGAATAACCATAATACGAATAGTTTATAACCTTTATTTTTACTTACACCTAGCTCTTTCATTAATACATCTTTCTTCATTTTTAAAGGAACAAAGATAGAAACTAATAATACACCAAGTGGCATTAATACGTTACTTACTGCATAGTCCGCTAAATCAAAGACTGTCTTTCCGAAAATCTTCAGATCACTTAATATACCGAATGATAATGCTGATGGTACCCCAACAACGAAGATTAATAACCCTACGATTAAGGCCATTTTTTCACGTTTCCCTTTACCTTTTGATGTTAACGACGCAACACTAATTTCTAACATCGAAATTGCTGATGTAATCGTAGCGAAGAAGAATAGTAATAAGAAAACGATGAAGAATAATTTTCCGAATGCCATTTTACTGAAAATAGCTGGCAATACGATAAATAATAGTCCTGGTCCTTGAGATGGTTCCATTCCGAATGCGAACACAACTGGGAAAATTGCAAGTCCTGCAAGTAATGTAATAACAAGAGTTAATGCTACGATAGAAAATGCTGAACGTGGTAAGCTTTCTTCTTTCGGTAAGTACGAGCTATACGTTACCATAACGGCTACCCCGACAGATAACGAGAAGAACGATTGCCCCATTGCGTATAAAATAACTTCTGATGTTACATGTGAGAAATCAGGTTGTAAGAAGAAACGAACTCCTTCTCCAGCACCATCTAATGTAAGTGCACGAACGATTAATACAAAGAATAAAACGAATAGTGCTGGCATGAAATATTTATTTACTTTTTCAACACCATTTTGTACACCTTTACTTACGATGAAAATAGTAATAAGAATGAATAATAGCTGTGATCCAACTGCTAAATATGGATTGGAAATGATTTCACCAAACGTAGCTTCGTATGCTCCATTTCCTTCCCATAGTCTACCTGTAATTGCATTCCATAAATATAATAAAATCCAGCCTCCTACAACACTGTAAAAAGAAAGTAATATGAAACATGTTACAATTCCTAATTTACCTAACCAAGGCCATAACGTTTTAGGAGCAATCTCTCTATATGCATCAACAGCCTCTTTTTGTGTACTTCTTCCAATAACAAATTCAGCTAATAATAGCGGTAAACCAATTAATAATGTGAAACCGATGAAAATTAGGAAGAACGCTCCGCCTCCTCCAATGCCGGCCATATATGGGAATTTCCAAATCGCCCCAAGACCAATTGCCGAACCTGCTGCAGCTAATACGAAACCTAATTTCGATGTCCATTGCTGTGAATTCATTTATTAATCTCCTCTCTGTCTCTTTTTCTTTGTTACAATTCGGTATTTATATTGTTCTATCAATACTCTTTTCTAATACGTTCACTTCCTCCCTAATAATAAAAAACGCCCCTACGTAAATACGTAGGGACGACAAAAATATCGCGGTACCACCCTAGTTGTGAAGAATACTAAGAAACCACCTAAATAAAAATGCCCCTACGCAAAAACGTAGGGACGATAAAATATCGCGGTACCACCCTAGTTATGAAGCCACACCAAAGTTAGGACCTAAATAAAAAACGTCCCTACGTAAATACGTAGGGACGATAAATATCGCGGTACCACCCTAGTTGTGAAACAATCTTCACCACTTTATTTGATAACGGTATAAACTACCGTCTTTCATTTCCTCATAATGCGAGATTTATGAAAGATGCTCCAGGACGAACTTCATGAATAATCTATATACTGATTCACACCAACCATCAGCTCTCTGAAATAGGGAGATATTCACTACTATACCCTTTCATTGCCCAAATATTATTTTCCGAATTGATTACTATCATTTTTATCACACATTAAAAATAGTGTCAACTTATATTTTGAATTTTTATGTATTACAATCTATTTAAAAATTTGAAATATAAGTTTTAGTTTAGAAAACAAGTAGATTAGTACATAACGAATTCTAACAGGCAATAGAAAAAGAATTACGTATTATTGATACTTATTCCAGAAGAAAAATCATCTAGAAACATAACCTATCTCTATCTGTATTAGTTTTTAAGAGTTTGATGGATACCAAGAAAATTTCGCATCACTATCCAGTGGTCTATTTTTCGTTTCTTCTTTAATTACACGAAACCATTCATTTAAAATTTGAGTTTTGGGCAATTGAGCAGCAAGGTTATCTTCCCAAATTATATGTGAGAACCAGGCTTTCGTTTCCCATTCAAACTGCAATTGTGCGAACGAAATTATAGGGTGATCAGCTTCACGAAATTGCTCATTTACTGCATTTGAAACTTCTGGAGCTTGCGGTAACAACTCGTTCTGAATTCTATTTCTTATCGTCACATTTTCTAGCTGATCCCAGAAATACAATTGCCCATTTATTTGATAAAAAATATCAAATGAAGCCTCACCTTTCTTCAAATTCAATAATACGAAAGCACGTTCCACATCATTGTCAGCCGCCTTTACAGCATTAACAATTATATTTTGTGCCATTGATACCCAGTAACTAGTCGCTTCCTCTACCGGTGATTCAACATACAATTCTTCACTTAATTCATGAAGAGTGGCTTCTTGCTCATTTACTTTTTCAACTTTTTTAAAAAACCTATTAAAAAAACCCATAACTTCCCCCTTATTACTGTTTTCTATTTCACAAAATAAAAAATAGATTTTTCTTGCTCATCCACATTTACTCCTGGCGCGTATGTATGAACTTGTTGCAACACTTCTTCTATTAGCAACTCTAACTCCTGCACACTATTTTCTGGATTCCCTATTAATGTGTCCGCCATACGTTCATATAATTTTTCAGGTTTAATAGTCATTCGTTCCACATTATTAGGCATCCATTTAAACGCTGGATGATGTACGTACATTTTATTCAAACCAAATAAAACACCGAATACGTTCCTTTGTACTTCGCAAATAACGTCATAAAGCATAAGCCAATCTTTCCGTTTTAAAAGCGCCTTTCGATTGTGCCAACGATTACTTAACCATAGATTTTCTGAAATCATCCGTTTTACTAGTTCATCTGGATATGCCGCTACTTTTTCTTTTAATTCATTCACTTTCCCTTCTCCATACAAACTAACACCATCATGAACGGATGATACAATACATTGTTTTTCATAACTTATATCATATTGATCCACCACATCCGAAATCACTTTCTCTACTGTCTCTGTTAAAAAGTTACTAATCTCTAATTTAATTCCCTCTTTCGTTAAATACGTTTCCGACCATTCTTCTTCCTCATACGGATGATACGATAATATTTTCCCATCAATATGATAAATAGGGGCCCTACGATCCTCATCTTCCGGCGGTGTTGACCATAAAATATGTAATTCTATATCTGAATGTTCATCTTCAAGCTTTCTAGCTACTGAACCCGCTAAAATAATGGCTTCTACTTTCGGATTTTTCCTATAAATCTCTGACATCTCTATCGCTTTCTCTTTTAATCCCATTTCATTTCCCCCTAAAATTGCAGTAATCCCCTATATTCCATTTATCTATTTCGATATTACAGCTTGCATTACCTTTTCAAATTCCTACTGCATCATATTTCTATCCAAAAGCGCTGAATAACTTCACCAGTACGAGAAGAAACTATTTCATTTTCTAACACACCGCCGACCTTTTGAATCGTTTTAGCAGAACCGATATTGGATTTATCGCAAGTTATTAATACTTTCTGCAATCCTAATTTTTGCGCTTCAGCTAATGCAAGCTTTAGTTGTTTCGTAGCGTAACCGTGGCGACGTTTATTCGGATGGACACTATATCCAATATGACCGCTTTCCCGTAATAATTCTGGATTTAATCTATGTCTAATATTCACAAAACCTATAAGTTCTCCTTTTTCAAAACTTAAAAACTGACTAGATGGCATTCGATTAGCTAGTAAATTTTCTCCTAATTCTTGTTTACTCACTTTTTCAAACCATTCATCAAGAGAATCAAAGTTTTGTAAAGAACTACTTCCATGTGGTTGTTCCCCTGAGTGTAAAAACGCGTGTCTATACGCTGTAATATGCTCACTATATTCATGGGTTGGTTTTAATAGTTTCATTGTTCTTCTCCCCCTCTTTATTCCATAAAACAAACACCTTAATAGCAGTTATTCACTATTAAGGTGTTTCTATCCTTTTTATTCAAATAACCCCATACTCAAATAACGTTCACCTGTATCAGGCGCAATACATAAAACTTTTTTACCAACGCCTAGGCGTTTCGCTATCATGATTGCAGCGTAAACAGATGCTCCAGAAGACGGACCAACTAATAATCCCTCTTGTCTAGCTAAGTTTCTCATTGTCGTTAAAGCCTCTTCGTCTGCAATTTGAATAATTTCGTTATACACTTCTGTATTTAAGTTTTTCGGGATAAACCCTGGGCTTGTTCCTACTAGTTTATGAGGACCTGGTACACCACCTGATAAAACGGGAGATCCTTTCGGTTCCACTACTGCAATATATAAGTTTGGTAATTTCTCTTTTAACGTTTCACCAGTCCCTGTAATCGTTCCGCCTGTTCCTGCCGTTGCAACAAAGGCGTCAAGCTCTCTATCCATTTGTTCATAAATTTCAAGCGCAGTCGTATAGCGGTGAATATTCGGATTAGCTGGGTTTTCAAATTGTTGCGGAATAAAACTATTCGGTATTTGCTTTTGCAATTCTAACGCCTTCGCAATTGCTCCTGGCATTCTTTGTTCTGCTGGTGTTAAAACTACTTCTGCTCCGTATGCTTTCAATAAATTAATACGCTCTTTTGACATATTATCTGGCATAATTAAAATCGCTTTATACCCTTTAGCTGCTGCATTCATCGCTAAACCAATCCCTGTATTCCCGCTTGTCGGTTCAATGATTGTATCTCCTGGTTTGATGAGACCATTTTCTTCTGCAACGTGAAGTAAATTATAAGCAGCACGGTCTTTCACACTGCGCGATGGATTAAACATTTCTAGTTTCACATACACATCTGCTGCGTCTTCCGGAATAAATTTAGATAATCGGACGACAGGTGTATCGCCTATTAATTCTGTTACGTTTTCACATAATTTCATAGCGCATCCCCTATTCTATCGTTTTCTTATCACTTGGCAGTAACCATGAAGTGAGTCCAATTAATGGTAGACAACTACATAATAGCATAATAAATTGCAGGCTATATATATCTGCTAATTTCCCAAGAACTACTGCACCTAATGCTCCAAGTCCAAACGCAAGACCTACGATTAATCCTGACACCATTCCCACTTTTCCAGGTACAAGCTCTTGTGCATATACAACAATTACACTAAAACTACTTGAACTAATAAAACCGATACATAAAAATAACGGTACGACCCACACAAGTGAGACATGTGGTAATAACAGTGCAAGTGGCGCTGAACCTAACATTGAAAATACGATGATATTTTTCTTACCAAATCGATCTGCTAACGGTCCTCCGAAGAAAGTTCCTAACACACCAGCAATCATAAATGCGAATACGAAATACTGGGCATTTTTTATAGATAAACCGTAATGCTCTATTAAGTAAAATTGATAGAAATTCCCGATACCAGCACCGTACCAAGAGCGTACAAAAGTAAGAAAAACAAGAAGTATAATAACGAATTTAATGTGTGTACTTACAATTGCATTTTCCGCCTCAAGCGCAGCCCTCTTCTTCCTTCTTACAGCGCCGGTTGCTAATTCATTTTTGTACCAATTCGATACGAAAATTAATAATACAATTCCTACTGCTGCAAATGCTGTAAAACCTAATGAACCAATTTGACCGAGTGGAACGAAAATTAGCGCTGTAAAAATAGGAGCTAAGGAATTCCCCGTGTTTCCCCCAACTTGATAAATCGCTTGCGCTAACCCTCGTTTTGCACCTGCCGCCATATACGCAACACGAGCGCCTTCTGGATGAAAAACTGCGGAACCTAAACCAATAAATAAAACAGAAATAATAACAATAATAAAGTTTGGTGCAAACGCGAGTCCAATCATTCCAAGCATGCTTGAAAACATACCGAGTGGTAATAAAAATGGTGATGGCTTCTTATCTGAATACATACCAAACACCGGTTGCATAATCGATGACGTCATATTTAAAGCAAACGCAATCCACCCTACTTGCATATAGGATAAATTCATCGTTTTTTCCAAAATAGGAAACAACGCCGGCACAACTGCTTGCATCGAATCATTTAAAAAATGCCCAAAGCTAATCGCAAATAAAATTCGATATATTGTCGGTGTTTCTACAGTTTTTTTGTGTGAAACTGCCTGCATATGTGAATCTCCCCTTTCTGTACAAAATATATATTTATTACAGTAGGTGTAATAAATTCTGACTTTTGAAACATTTCTATTCTATACTGCTTTCATTTCTTTTTCCAGAAATATAACTTAACTCCCGTCATTGGCTTGCATCCTTGTAACTTTCAGCGGTAAAACAGTACAAAAAAAGACAACCCAATCACATACTGGGTTGCCTCTTACATTAAATTGCAAAATGCTTATACTTCTCGTAATCACTCGTCTTACATTCTATTTCTAATTTGGTACCTTCGTTTTCGTAACTCGTAGATAAAACGTGTGCATGATTATTGAAATACGAAACTACCTGTCCTTGATCATACGGAATTAACATTTCACATTTCGTATATTCTTTATAAATATGGGAACGAACCATTTCTACAAGCTCTTCAATTCCAACATGTTTCTTCGCAGATAAATACACGCGGTCTTCTTGTATTTTCGGAATTTCAACATCCACCATATCTGATTTGTTATAGGCATAGATTGTTGGAATATTTTCTACTCCAATTTTCTTTAACGTTTCATTTGTAATATCAATTAATTGTTCATAATTTGGATTTGCGTAATCTACAACATGAATAAGTAAGTCTGCTTCCGCTACTTCTTCTAATGTTGAACGGAACGCCTTCACAAGATGATGTGGTAATTTACTTACAAATCCAACTGTATCTGTTAATAAGAATGATTTATTATCTGGCAAATCAATATTTCGTACAGATGTTTCTAACGTCGCAAATAACATATCTTTTTCAAATACTTGTTTTTCTTCTGTACCATTATAAATTTCAAGCATTGCATTCATCGTCGTAGACTTTCCTGCATTCGTATAACCTACTAATGCTACTACAGGTATTTCAGTTTTCTTACGTTGCTTTCGCTGCGTTTGACGCTGGGCAACGAGCGCTTCTAAATCTTTATTTAAAACTGAAATTTGTTCTTCAATTTTACGACGGTCTAACTCTAACTTCTTCTCACCGACACCTTTATTTTTCGTACCAACGCCGCCGCTCTGTCTTCCTAACGATTCACGAAGACCGATTAAACGAGGCATCATATACTGAAGATGGGCTACTTCTACTTGTAGCTGTGCTTCTTTCGTTTTCGCACGTTGCGCAAAAATATCTAAAATTAAAATGGTACGATCAATTACCTTACAATCTAAATCCTCTTCTAAATTTCGAATTTGTGAAGGAGATAATTCATCATTAAAGATGACCATATTCGCATCTATTTCTTTTACATACGCTGCTACTTCTTCAATCTTTCCTTTTCCGATATAATGCGACGGATTTACTCGTTGTAAATTTTGCGTTACTTGCCCAATTACCTCTACATCACAAGCTTCCGCAAGATTTGTTAACTCTTCCATCGAATATGCAAAATCATCTTCATTACCTACATTTACTCCAACTAAAACTGCTCTTTGTAATACTTCTTCCATATATTTATTCCTCCATTTCGATTACGTAAAATAAAAAACACAGGTCGCTGCCTGTGTTTTCGTAAACGGATAAGGGTTCATCAAAGAAATAGAAGAAAGCTGTGCTTTCATCCTATCTCATAGTAAAAAAAGTCCCAAAATCGTATACGTATCCACAATAAGTGTTCACCTATACAATCCCATTCTATTTATAAAGGCAAAACAAAAAGAGGGCGTATTCGTCCCTCCCTCTTTTTCACATATAAGCTTAATAAAGGGTTCCTTTAAAATAGGCAGACCAATCCCGTTCACTCTGTACACAGACAGAGCCTTTGAGCGCTATTCAATTATTGGCACAAAGTATTGAGACGTAATCTGATTAAGATCAAAGGAAGCCCCTCCGTTCATTTTAAGTTACATAAAGTGTAGCATAAGTAATTCGCTTTCACAAGGTTTAACAACCTATATCACACTAAAGAAAATCGTTATATTTTTACTTTAATCGTCATTTTTTGCGAATTTTTCTCACAATAAAAATAACAAAAGCAATTATCAATTTTAGAAACTTCTCGTATATTATTTTTACAACACTCGCTAAATTCCTTCATAGTAAGTTAAGTCGTTCAATACATCAAAAATCTATATTGACATTTTTATAACCTAATATTAGTATCAGGTTATAAAAATAAAAATTAGGAGATGTTCCTATGCATTCTAAATCTCGTATTACTGCAATTGGTACTTATGTTCCAAATCAAATATTGTCTAATAACGATTTAGAAAAGATGGTCCATACGAATGATGAATGGATTGTACAAAGAACAGGAATGAAGGAAAGAAGAATCGCTAGCGAAGAAGAATATTCCTCAAACTTAGCCATTAAAGCAATTAAAAATTTATGTACAACATATAAGAAAAACTTAGAAGATGTCGACTGTATCATTGTCGCTACTACTACTGCTGATTACGTTTTCCCTAGCGTTGCTTGCCAAATACAACAATACTTCAACATACCTCATACACTAGCTTTTGATTTAAATGCAACTTGTGCTGGTTTTACATATGGACTACACGTCGGTAATAGCTTAATCACTTCTGGATCACATGAAAAAGTACTTGTCGTAGCGACAGAGACATTATCTAAAGTTACTGATTATACCGATAGAACGACCTGTATTTTATTCGGTGATGGTGCTGGAGCTATTTTATTAGAAAGAGATGAAGACACCCCAAGCTTTATCGCTGCTCACATGGGAACAAACGGTGATGGCGGCATTCATCTATATAGAACAAACTTATCTACTACTATGAATGGCACACCACTGCAAACAAATGAAAAAATCGTTCAAAATGGAAGAGAAGTATATAAATGGGCAACACGTACAGTGCCAAAAGGCATAAAAGATTTAATACATACCGCAAATATGCCAGTAGATGATATAGACTGGTTCATACCCCACAGCGCTAACTTACGAATGATCGAATCTATTTGCGAAAAATCTCAAATTTCAATACAAAAAACATTAACGAGCGTGGAATATATGGGGAATACCTCTTCAGTCACCATTCCACTCGCTCTAGATTTAGCTATAAAAGAAGGGAAGTTAAATAATGGAGACACACTTTTACTATACGGATTCGGTGGTGGTCTTACACATTTAGGGCTTATTGTAGAGTGGAATTTAATTTAAGTGTATAAAAAGAGGCTCTAGTCAGTAACTAGAACCTCTTTTTCATTTAATTTCTTGCCCCTTTTCGAGACCATATCACAACAGGAATAAGTAATAACGCTAACACGCCTCCAGCCAATGACAATACCGCATAACTTGAATTCGCTACTACCATACCTGACATCGCTCCACCAGAAGCTCCAGCTAGCGCAATAAAAACATCTATTTTCCCTTGTGTTTTAGCACGTGTAGACGGTGTTGTGGAATCAACGATTTGTGCTGTACCACTTATCAATCCGAGGTTCCATCCTAGCCCAAGTAAAGAAAGAGCAACGATTAATAATAATAAAGAATCACTTGGCGCTATCGCAGCTATGACACCCGCTGCAAGTAAAATCACTCCACCAGCTATACTCATTGTAGTTCGGCCAATTTTATCAATTAACATTCCTGTAACGAGAGATGGAAGATACATTGCACCTACATGAAAACCTATCACAAGTCCTACTGCACTTAAACCGTGACCGTGGTGTCCCATATGAACTGGCGTCATCGTCATAATCGCAACCATCACTATTTGCGTAAGTATCATTACGATTGCTCCAACTGTAATACCTCGTTTATTTTCTTTCGCTTCTTCTGTTACTGGTTGCCCTTTATATGTATGTTCCTGTTTATATCTTTCTATTATGTTAGCAATAATTAACGGATCTGGACGAAGCATAACAAAAAGAACTAGACCCGCCAGTATAAATGCTGCTGCCGATAGTATGAACGGACCTGCAAGTTTAGGAACTCCAATTGAATGAGCAAAACTTCCCATTACCCCTACTAAATTTGGTCCTGCAACTGCACCGAAAGTCGTCATTACCATCGTAATACTAACAGCCGTTGCTCTCTGCTTCTTATCTGCTAAATCTGTACCTGCATAACGAGCTTGTAGATTCGTGGCTGTACCGGCACCATATATGAGTAAAGAAATAAGTAAAAGAATAATACTATTTGTTAAAGCTGCCATTACAACACCAATTGCTCCAAATCCACCTACTATGAACCCTGTTGCAAGACCTATCCGGCGTCCATATCGTTGCGAAAGCTTCCCTACTATGAAAGCTGCTAATGCCGATCCTAATGTAAACATAGCAGTTGGTAATCCTGCAAATGCATCTGTTCCAAGCATTTGCTGCGCAAGAAGTGCTCCCACTGTAATACCAGCAGCTAGTCCTGCACCGCCAAACATTTGTGAAATGCTGACGATTATTAACGTTCGTTTGTATAGTTTTTGTTGCTCTTCTTCTGTGTACACATGATTATCTATTAAAGCCCCTGCCTTATCTAGCAATTCCCCATCCTCCTTTTAAAATTAAGCCCTCTTGTTAATGTACTATGTATAACGTTACATATTCAATGGCATTTTCCATTCATCCCTTTCATTCTAAAAAACTTTCTAATCATACTCGACTTATCCCATGCTATATTAAAAATACTACTATTCACAATATGCAAGGAGGAAACAATGAAAAAAACAGGCTGCTATAGCCTGTTTTTCTTTACGCTTCTTCTACTAATCTTCCCCTTCTCTTTTTACTCAAAGCTTTCCCTTCCCAAAACAACAAACTTACGAAAGCACAAATTAAAATAATTGGCACACTTGCTTTATATAAATCTGTAAAACTCATAGCCATCTGATTCTTGGCATAATGATTCACATCATTTGAAAATGTGAGTACCTCTTTCTTTATACTTTCCTCTTGTTTTTCAACTTCTTTTGTCACTTGCCTCATAACTTCTTCTCTTTTTACATCTCTATATTCTACTGGAACTTCTCTTAATATTTCATCCGTCTTGTCGCGAATCAATTCTTCCTTTTTCTCTTTACTTAATCCTATTGTCATTGCATTTTGTTTCTTATTTATATTCGACTCTAAACTTTGATTCTCTATTTTCTCTTTAGTCATTTGTAAAATTTCAGTTTGCTCAGCACTATTCACATGAATATTACGCACCTTTTCTTCTGCATAACGATATACTTTTTCTTTATTTACAGTTAAATTGTGAGTTAAGTTAGAGACAAATATTGCAACCGCCAATACAATTCCAACTTGTCGTAACATTGATACAACACTTTGAGAAGCAGTTAACAGTTCTCCTTCAAATGAAGAAGCACTTAAAACTGTAATTGGCCCCACTACTAAACCATATCCAACACCTAATATCATACACGGAATAATAATTTCTATATTTGTTGAATGAACATCAATCATTTGCAACCAATAGTAGGAAAGCCCCATAACAAGAAATCCTGACAAAATAATAGTTACTTTTCCGAGTTTTTTAATTAAAGTTGCTGCAACTGGTGAGATTAAAAATATCATTGCTGAAATAGGTGTCACTAAAAAAGCCGCTTCAATTTCCGTCCGACCTTGTAGTTTCGTCAAGAACGTTGGAAGCAATACAGTAACTCCAATTAAAAATAAATTACTTAATATAACAACGATAGACGCTCCGACAAACATTCGATCTTGAAATAACTTTAAATTCACCATTGGGTTATGAATCTTTCGTTCTACTAAAACAAATAGAATAAGAGAAATAGTGCTAATTGCATAACAAGACAAAGCAACATTACCTTGCCATCCCCATGTATTACCTTTTACTAATATGAGAGTAAATGAAAAAATTGCTGTGCTACTTAATAGTAGTCCTATCCAATCTATTTTTGAGATAATACGTTCTTCATTTTTTATTTGTAGCATGATGCAACATAACACGATTCCTATTATACAAACCGGAACATTAACGAAGAACACCCATCTCCATCCTAAATTTTGCGTAATAATTCCACCTATCACTGGTCCCATAGCAGCTGACAATCCTTGTGTTACTCCTAAAATCGCAAGCGCAACATGCCTCTTAGCTAATGGCATAGCTGATACACCAATTACCATACTTGTTGGAAATAAAATCGCCGCACCAATACTTTGTATAAAACGAGAAAAAATAAGAAAATCACCTGTATTAGCAAAAGCGCAAAGTACCGATCCACCACCAAAAATCACCAGACCAAGAACATACATCTTTGCTTTTCCAAAGATATCAGCTATCCGCCCTAACGGAATGGCAAGTACTGCAATCGTCATTGTATAAACATTTAATACCCAAGACATCTTTTCTAATGAAGTATTTACACTCGATTGTATTGCTGGTAAAGCTATATTCATAATTGTCGTATCAATCATACAAAGAAAGATACCTAGACACATTAAAAAGACAATCTTAATACCCTTTGATTGTTCCATCTTTATATACCCCTTTATTTATTGTGAACGCGTTTTTCATTCTTCTGTTTTATTGTTTTCTTCCGCCTCTAACTCTTCTAATTTTTTCTTCAAAGTCTCTACTTGTGCACTATACGATGCAATACCTACATCTAGTGAAATTTCTTCGACGAAAGTAATACCTACTCTCCACTTTTCATATTTCAATCGAAGATCTGCAATGTACGCTTCTTTTCTTTCAATTTCATCTTTAATCCATTTTTTTATCGTCACATCATCACTATAGTTGCCAAAATACATTCTCATTAAAAAATCCGAACGTAAAACATCCTTCTCTACAGGCGTCTGCATATATTGATAAAACTCTTCACGTCCTTCATCTGTAATAAAGTACATTTTCTTATTCGGTTTCCCCTCTTGCATGACAACCTCTTTTTTTATTTTCCCCTCATTCTCCAATTGTCGTAACGTTGGATAAATCATTCCAAAACTTCCATCAAAAAAGTGGGTAAATACGTCTTCAAAAACAATTTTAATATCGTAACCAGACATTTCTTTTCCCATTAATAAACCTAAAACAACATCTCTTCCCTTCAAAGTAAAACCCCCACATATTATATAATCAATAATCATATTAACAATGTTAATATGATTATTGATTATATACCTTATTCTGTTAATTGTAAAATGTTTCTAAATAAAAAAGCCCCATAATTTGGTTTTACCAATTCACAGGGCCATTTTCTTATTTACTCCTTCACACCTACATCTTGCAAAACTTCAATATCCTCTTTCATTTCATAATAATAAGAAGGCAATTCTATACCATGTTCTAAGAAATAATCCTCTATGAATGAAATAATGATTTTTAACGTTTTCACACGGGCATACAATTTATCGTTACTTTCAATAATATGCCACTTCGCATTTGGCTTACTTGTTCTTTCAAACATGTCTTCCATCGCTTCAACATACTCATCCCATTTTTCACGATTACGCCAATCTTCATCTGTAATTTTCCATCTTTTCAAAGGATTTTTCTCTCTATCGTTAAATCTCTTTAACTGTTCCTCTTTACTTATATGGTAGAAGAACTTCCCTATTATGTAATGGTCATCTGTTAGTAGTTTTTCAAAATCATTAATCTCATCATATGCTCTCATCCACTCTTCCTTTGTAGCAAAACCTTCAACACGCTCAACTAACACACGACCGTACCATGAGCGATCAAAAATGGTAATTTGCCCGTACTGTGGAATTTTGCGCCAGAAACGTTGCAAATAATGGTAACGTTTTTCATGAGGTGCAGGCGCTCCAATTGGATCTACTTGGAACCCACGTGGGTCAAGATGTTCCGTCACCCGCTTAATTGCCCCACCTTTACCAGCCGCATCCCATCCTTCCATAACAAGCATAACCGCGATTTTTTCTTCTTTCAAAATTTGTTGTAATGCTAATAAGCGCCTTTGATATTTTTCGAGTTTCTTGTTGTACTTAGATTTTGATTCAATTTTTTTCGTTAAATCTACTTTAGCAAGATGTCCATTTTCCATAAAACAAATCCCCCTTGTTGTATGACAATGTTATTTTAACATATTTTTGGTAATTTTTTCATATCCTAAAAAGCTGTGTAGGAACATCTCTACACAGCTTCCTTCTCTAATTTCACATCTACAAGCACATTTAACTACATTAAAATAAATAATTTATACGGAACTCTTAGTATATTCTTTTTTTAAAACGTAAAAATAGCCCTTTTAAAAAGGGCAGTAATCTAAGTATAGAAAAAACAAATTTATTCTTTCTTACTACATACGTAATTATGCCAGCTATAAGAGTAGTGAATAAGATATTGATTCACTACTCACAATACTCACTTTACATTATATGGTATATTTACTCGTAAAAAGAAGATAATAACAAGTAAATCCATTAAAGAATGGGAGCTCTCAAAAAATGAAACGAAAAATATTAACTCTCTTTACGCTTATATGTTTAGCACTACCAATGCAAGCTAGTGCTTACACATTTCAGTCACTACCGATTGCGTCAAAGTCTAAACAATGGTATGTCGAAATTGATAAATCTCATAACTCAAACAAGCAAGCAATCCAGCCAAAGCAAGGTGTATTTGATACGTATAGTTTACTCGTAAAAAACATCGGTCATGATGTATCAAACGTATCTGTGGAAATACTTGATAACAATCCTACCTCTAAGGCTACCTTTAAACCTACTACACCTAATGAAAATATTTCTAAAAGTCATACAAGCTTTGAGTACATGGTATTCCCATTAGACTTTAATAGTCATAATTTTAAAGTTGTGATCACTTGGGAAGAAAAGAATTTCTCTTATAACGGCCATCCGGTAAATGAAGGTAAAAAAATGAAACAAACATTTGTATTTAATGAAGAATAAGTCCTAATTTCTTTAGGGCTTATTCTTCTTTTTTGAAACCTGCTTGTATCGCTTCCGTCACTTTTTTTGTGATTTCTAATTTTGTTGCTTCGATACTAATTTTTTGCGCCAAATATGTATGGAAGGCTTTTCATTACAAAGTTGTTTTATTAATACTGGTTGATTATATGCTAGGTTATTTTCTATATAGGTCTAGCCCTCTTTTCCCATATAATCAATTAAATCGACGAATACTCGGTACAGACAATGCTATTCCAATTGTTAAAATTACTAAACTAGCTAGTGTTATAATAGTTATCTCGCCACCTATGACAGTAGCTAACCAGCCTACAACTACATACCCTAATGGCAATAAAGCAAAAGAACCCAACATATCAAGACTTGCCACTCTTCCGAATGCTTCTTCTGGTACAAGTTCCTGTAAACTCGTTTCCCAAATGAGTCCAAATATCATCATGCCAAATCCTTCAATTGCCATTAAGAATATTAAAGCGGGTGCCCAAGAAATGAATGGCATAATTAATAAAGCAATACCACTCATTAAAACACCTCCATAAGCCAGTAATCCTCTCTTATGCCACCGCTCTTTCCCACCAAATATTAATGCAGCAATTACAGCCCCACCACCAGAAAAGGCCATGCCAAGTCCATACACGTAAGCTTCAAAATGATGATGAACATTAAATAACCACGGAATTAATACGACGATAATGCCGGCATAACAAATATTTATAAAAGAAAAAACTAAAATTGTAATCCACAGCCACGGATGACTTTTTAAAACTAATACACCTTCCATAAACTCTTGTTTGTAATTAAGCTTACTCTTTTCAATGGGTTTTACTTTTTCAAACTTAATTTCTTTTAAAAATAATAAACATAAAAATGATAATAAGTACGTTACTGCATCTAGTCCGAAACCTATCCCTGCAGACGCAACCGATACGATTAACCCACCAAGTGCTGGTCCAATTAATCGTATACCTTGATTACTCATTTGAGTGAGTGCGTTAGCTGCATTACGAATTTCAGGAACGAATACTTTCGCCCTTACAGCAGAATATGCTGGTTGGAATATCCCTTCCATAAGTCCGTATAAGGCAACGAGAATGTATAAAACTGTAATTGTTAATAAATCCATAAATATAAGCGATGCAAGTAATAGCATTAATATACAGCGGAGTATATCCGTAAATAACATTAATTTAACCCGATCAATTCGGTCTACAATTAAACCTGCAAACGGTAAAGCGAGAATATTAGGTAGCATGGACATTGCCATTGTCATTCCCATCACAACTGTTGAGCCAATTAATGAATACACAACAACTGGGAGTATGACCATAGTTATCGAACTACCTAAGGCCGAGAGTAATTGTCCAATCCATAAAAATTTAAAGTGTGGTGATACTTTAACCGGTAATAATAATTTACCAACATAACCTAAACTTTTCTCCTTTTGTATTTCTCCTTGCATGTCTCTTCCCTCTTTTCGAATGACTATAGAATTTATAATTTATAACTTAAAATTTATAATATTCAATTTATAATTATATAAGAAACAATTATGTTATGGTAAAATTATCAAAAAAATATAAAGGAGAATACATCATTATGCCTCTAAATTCACATAACATCGAACACCAGATCTATACAATGTGTATGATCCAACGTAACAATGAAGTTTTACTCATAAAACGCCCCAACCATCGAGGTTTCCCTGGCTACATCGCTCCTGGCGGCAAAGTAGATTTCCCCGAAAGTATCGTTCAAGCCGCTATAAGAGAAGTAAAAGAGGAAACTGGATTACTTGTTTCGAATTTAACTTTTAAAGGATTAGATGAATATGTAAATCCGAAAGGTAATGTTCGGTACATGGTATTTAACTACTGGACAGACTCATTTGAAGGTGAACTTCTTTTAAACCCTCCTGAGGGCGAATTATTATGGATACCAATCGATACAGCACTACATCTTCCTATGCAAGATTGGTTTAAAGAGAGATTCCCATTATTTTTTGAAACAGGCACTTTTGAAATTCAACGTGTTTGGGATAATGAGCTAAATAAACAAATTTCTATGACAATTACCCATACATAAAAAAAGCTTGGAAACCTGTCCAAGCCTTTCTTACTTCTAAGTAATTTTTTCAATCTTATAATGAATATGTAAAAATTTAAGTCCAAATATCCACATGCTATGATGAGCTGTTAACATTTTATCCTTATCCTCTGTAATGACGAAAGTCTCTGCTAACGGTAAACGGATTGTTAAGAACCGAGTATGTAAATAAATACCCTCATCTCCCTGACCATTTTCTCTTAACTTACTAGTAATGATTAAATCATGACTATCATTATATATTTTCAAAATACCAGTCATATTCGAATAAGGTAAAGGTAAGGCGATATTCATATATGTCTCATTCTTATTTGTATGCTTTGAATAAAGAGCTACAAAAATAGATTCACCTGCTTCATTTTTCCTTAGCCAAGCCCTTACATTCTCTCTTCCATCTTTCTCATCCATTACACCAATGATAGAGCCATGCATCGGTTCCCACTTGTCGCCCATTCCTAAATGTATTTGTCCTACACGCTTGCTCATTTTCTCATAACAAAATGCAAATGGGCGGAACCAACGAGCCCATTTAATATTTGATTGCAACTCATACTCTGTTGTATTTTCATAAAAACGAATAATACTTAAAGGTACCTTCGTCACGTCAAATGACTCACTATGAAAGTCATTTACTTTATCAACTAAACCGTTGTATTCCTTACTGCCTACTAAGTTGCCGCTATATAAAAAAGCCTCACCAATTGCCACACTTCCTCTTAATTTACTCATTGGTTTCCCATAGTATTTATAATTCGGAACACTCTTTTCGATCATCCAGCCGACAAATGCCGGTAACGCTACTCCAATTCCGTTGACAACACCGTGAATCCAAACCATTTGAGCAATTGTAATCGTCATTACATGCTTCAAATTCCCGTATGAGTATATAAGTGAGAACATAATTGTAACCATGAGTGTACTAGACGAAACGATTAGAAGAATCTTTGCACTGATAGCATTAAATTTTGCTCTCCAAACGTAAAATCCATACCCATAAATCGCACATAAATATAGAAACACTGCAAAAAATTCAAATATTCTCGAGTATGTAATTCCTATTGCGACTGTCATAGGTGAAATCATGATGATAAACATAATAACATCATATACTTTACTTCTCTTTTCTCTTTTTCTCCCTATTAAACCAGCTGATAATGGCAATAGAAACGCCGAATAATGAAAATGTGCAGCTGTGAGTAAAACAATGTCAGAGCTAAACTGCATAATTGAAAGTTTTGCTACTGAAGCAAAAAACCAAAAACCACCTAAAAACAAATAAATAAACGCACTATCTATGGCGGTCTCTTCTAACGGCTTCCATCCTCTTTCTAGCAATCTACTTACACCAAATAACGCAACAATTCCTGTATATACAAACCAAACTAGCGCAAATACATAGTGATTTGTGACGAAAGCTAGCATTGCACAAATTGCTGCAATTGGATATAAAAACGATACGAATTTATAAAATAATAAATACGAGCCATCTCTTTTTCTTTTATCAATAATACAAAGTGACATTGGTATAAATAATAAAACAGATAATAATATAATTGCTTCAACA
Organism: Bacillus sp. CH_48; assembly: GCF_038008465.1. Taxonomy (NCBI): domain Bacteria; kingdom Bacillati; phylum Bacillota; class Bacilli; order Caryophanales; family Bacillaceae; genus Bacillus; species Bacillus sp. CH_48. Next base: position 5,166,477 of record NZ_JBBOZF010000001.1, read on the forward strand.
GGATTTATATTCGACCGCTCACATAATAGAAAAACAACATAACCAGCAAGCCCAAATATTATATTTTTCATATCGTTTATTTCCTTTCCACAAATGTTCCCTTATATGAAAAAAGCGAGCCAATTAACGGGTTTCGTACTTGTACATGAATTCGAAAACACTGTAGTGTTGCATCATAACTTTCAACAATTTTTGCTTCACCATACAAGAATTTTGGCAACGGAATTTTTCTTCCAAACATATAAAACCATTGTTTCTTTGAAGTAATATGCATTGCCCCTAACTCATCGATATGAAAATGTAGTGTAGAAACGAGTAAATGTGGTTCGCCAAAATAATCTACAATTTCATTTTCGTTTTCATCCAATTGCATAACTGCGTTAAAATATCTTTTCTTATTATGAAAATAAAAAGTACGGTTCCACCTTACTAATTCTTGTCCATATTCATCTCGCTCAGCTATGTTTTGTATCGTAAATGGAATTTCCTCTCCTCGTTCCGAGAAAAATATTCGAAACTTCGATGCAATTTTTAATATGAATTTTACGAAAAAAGAACCACCGTAAATTTCATCCATCTTTCCTTCCCCTGTAAAACTATTTTCTTCTGTAATCGCATAACGCTTCTGCAATTCAGGATGAAGATTTTTATAGATATCCCCTAATAATCGTTCATACATATTAGCCATACACTTATCCCTTTCTCGTCCTCTTGCAATTTTTCGCGCTTGGTAAATCGAAACTATTTATATAACCGATAATTGATAACCCCATTAGAAGAATATTTAATGTAATCGGATTAAACGGACCTGTAAAACTTGCGATATTCGTAAATCCTGCCGCTATCGTTAAAACCAATAACACAATAATATGCAGTATAAATAATTTTCGTTTTGTTAGTGGCAACAGCCATACGACACCGAAAATTATTTCTAACACCCCAATTATTTTAAGTATATATACACTATTTTCATTTGAACCGATTAATACAGAAAGCATCTTTACTTCTTCTGAATGAGTAAACAGTAGTTTCGGCACTATCCCTTGATATATCCATACAAAAGCAAATAAAGAACATACGAGCCAATACGTCATTGTTCTTCTAATTAGTAACCTAGGATGAAGCCCCTTTTCTAACCATAATTTTAAGGCATCAAAACTCCAAGCGGTCGCCCAACCTAATAACGGACGAAAAATATAGGAATCTATTACATTTCCTATACGACCAAATCTTGTATCATAATCATATTGTGTCTCAAAATGGATGTATTCTTTATTCGGCGTATACTTCCAATAACCACGTCCTATTTGAATAAGAGATAATGTATTATCCGTCCAAAATTTTAAAGAGGAAATTCTTTCACCAGTTTCTTTTCTTATTTCACCTATTGATTCCCCTTCTCCAGCTATTTCAAGCCCAAATCCAATCTTTGTTTTATACAAAAACTTCTGTGGTTCTCCTTCTTTTTTCTCTAAATACGAAATTTCAGTAAAGCGAGCATCCCACTCTGTATGTATATCTGGTTCTTGCGTATATTCCCATAATTTTTCCATCGTCGTGTTCATTTTTGTCGCAACATAAATAGGCTGTTTCCTTTTCATTCTCCCCACCTCCTATGCACTATAAGTTTAATGTACATGCAATGAATTTATTTTGCTACATTTTTCACAAACTTCCTCATAAAAAAGAAAGAATTTTTAAAATATATATAAAACACTTGATTCCACGAAAAATTTAAATTATTATAAAACAAATGTTACCAACAACTTCATAAATCAAACACTCTCGCCTAAAACGTGAGATAGAGGTTGCGATACTTATGAGTATTCTAATGGAGACACAGAGATGTCTATGAACTTAGATGAAAGGAAGTATTGCCGAAATTGATAAATTTCTCTGCATTTATCAATTGGGGCTGTTTTCGAATAGAAACAGAACTGTCATATGTACAGACGTGTACATATGAAGAGCTATCTACAAAAAAGAGATATCATTTTTTTATGATATTCCTTTTTTGGCGGTTTTTTTATTAGCTCCGTTTTCTGTTTCCCTTTTCCTGTAACAGCACCATCCTCACTTATTTGAGATGGTGTTTTTTGTTTGTCTTTCTGGTAACTACAGGAGTATTGGGATTTATATATTTCCTAATCTATTCTTAAAAATAGACGAAAGAAGGAATTTGTAATGGAAACAATTGTTCAAAAATTTGGTGGCACTTCTGTCGGAAGCGTCGAACGCATTCAACATGTAGCAAATTTAATTATTGAAGAATATGAACGAGGTCATAGCATTGTCTCTGTCGTTTCAGCAATGGGAAAAAGCACAGATGAACTTGTCGCACTCGCTAACGCTATCACAGAAAATCCAAGTAAACGTGAAATGGATATGCTTCTATCTACAGGAGAACAAGTAACTATTTCATTATTAACAATGGCACTGCAAGCAAAAGGCTATCATGCAATTTCATTAACAGGGTGGCAAGCAGGTATTACGACAGAATCTGTACATAGTAGTGCACGGATTACTGACATTCATACAGATCGTATTCAATCTTATCTTGCTGAAGGCACGATTGTTATCGTAGCTGGTTTCCAAGGTATAAGTGTAGAAAATGAAATTACAACGCTTGGCCGTGGTGGTTCTGATACGACTGCTGTCGCACTAGCCGCTGCACTTAAAGCAAAAAAATGTGATATTTATACGGATGTGACAGGCGTATATACGACGGACCCACGAGTTGTAAAAGATGCTTACAAATTAGATGAAATTTCTTATGACGAAATGTTAGAGCTTGCTAATCTCGGTGCTGGCGTATTACACCCGCGCGCTGTTGAGTTTGCTAAAAATCATAACGTAGTTTTAGAAGTTCGCTCAAGTATGGAACAAGAAAACGGAACAATTGTAAAAGGAGAATGTAACATGGAACAACAATCAATCGTTAAAGGTATTGCATTTGAGGATAACATTACACGTGTCACAATTAAAGGACTAGAACAAGGCTCGCTTTCAACAGTTTTCTCTACATTAGCAGCAGCACACATTAATGTAGATATCATCATTCAAAGTATTACAAATGAAGGAACTGTACATCTCTCCTTCTCCATTCACTCGAATGATTTAAGAGAAACTTTAAAAGTTTTGGAACAAAATCAAGAAACTCTTCACTACGAATCTGTAGAACATGAAAATCACTTAGCAAAAGTATCAATCGTAGGATCTGGCATGGTATCTAACCCTGGTGTCGCTGCAAATATGTTCACTACTTTAAAAGAAGAAAATATTCATATCAAAATGGTAAGTACATCAGAAATTAAAGTGTCTGTCGTTATTGACCGCCTTCATTTAGTAACAGGTGTTGAGGCGTTGCATCAATCATTTATGGCGAAAATTGAGCCTTTAGTGCAAATGAGCTAATTTGATATTTTCAGTAACGCTTATAAAAAAATCATATTAATCTACTTCCTTCCTATTAAATAAAATGCTGTTCGTTAACAAGATGCTATATGACATATAAAAAAACACCTTGTCACCTTTTCATATACTATGACAAGGTGTTTTTGACTGAAAGGAATTTGTAACTACTTAGTAGTATAATTATGAGGATGATTAAATAATAAACTTTTATACATAAGGAGATAAGACTATGGCAAAAAACAAATTACTACGAATGGACAATGTCAGCATCGTTGTAGAATCCCTTGATAACGCAATCTCTTTCTTCGAGGAGATTGGCTTGAACCTCGAAGGGCGAGCCACTGTCGAAGGTGAATGGGCTGGTCGCGTAACTGGACTCGGCTCTCAGTGCGTAGAGATTGCTATGATGGTCACTCCAGATGGCCACAGCCGAATTGAACTTTCGCGATTTCTCACCCCACCTACTGTATCAGATCACCGAAATACTCCTGTAAACGCCCTCGGTTATCTACGCGTCATGTTCACCGTTGAAGACATTGACGAAATGGTATCCAGACTCACTAAGCATGGTGCAGAACTCGTTGGCGAAGTAGTTCAATACGAGAACTCGTATCGTCTCTGCTACATTCGTGGAGTCGAAGGAATTTTAATCGGTTTAGCGGAAGAACTCGGTAATAAATAAGCAAGTGACGTTTTATAAAAAAGAAGGAATAGCTCTATATTTAAGCTATTCCCTCACTTCTATTAAAACAGATGAATGTTTTCTTTTTTACAAGCTGCACGTAAATCGTCAGGCCATACAGAAGATTGAACTTCACCGATATGTGCTTTACGTAAGAAGTACATGCACATTCTTGATTGTCCAATGCCACCGCCGATTGTTAATGGTAGTACGTCTTCTAATATACCTTTATGGAAATCATACTCACGTTTGAAGTCTTCACCAGTTTTCGTTAACTGCTCACCAAGTGATTTACTATCAACACGAATTCCCATTGATGATAATTCAAATGAAGATTGTAGTACTGGGTGCCAGAATAAAATATCACCGTTTAATTTCCAATCGTCATAATCAGCCGCGCGTCCATCATGCTTTTCACCTGAACGAAGTGCATCACCAATTCCAATAATAAAGACTGCACCGTGTTCTTTCGCAATTGCGTGTTCACGATCTTTCGGTGTTAATTCTGGATATTTATCTTCTAGTTCTTGAGAAGTAATGAAAACAATCTCTTCTGGTAAATACTTTCCAAGGAACGGATATTTTTCAAATAAGTGATCTTCTAAATCTTTGAATATTCCATAAATTGTTTGTACTGTTTTTTGTAAGTAATCGACAGTACGCCATTCTTTTTGAACGATTTTTTCCCAATCCCATTGGTCAACGTAAATGGAATGCGTTGCATCAAGTTCTTCATCACGACGAATCGCGTTCATGTTTGTATATAAACCTTCACCAGCTTCGTATCCGTATTCATGTAATGCAAATCGTTTCCATTTCGCTAGTGAATGAACAATTTCTAATTCTTCTCCTGAATGTAACATATCAAATTCAATTGGGCGTTCTACACCGTTCAGGTGATCGTTTAATCCTGATTTTTTCGTTACGAATAATGGTGCAGATACGCGGAATAGTTCAAGGCGTTTTGCTAATTGGTCCTCGAAAAATGTTTTAACTTCCTTAATTGCGATTTGAGTCTCTCTTACTGTCATTAATGATTGATACATGGTGGTTTCCTCCTAAAATGTTTGGATGTTGTGAAAAGAAGCCAACAAAAAAAGCCCTTCTTTCCCAAAAAACTGGGACGAAAGGCTTTGGTTCCGCGGTACCACCCAAATTAGCAACAGAGGTTGCTCACTTATACAGTACGGAGATGAAATATCTCGATACTGTTCTTCTTGTAACGGCGAAGTTCCCGGCTAAGTCTACTTTCCTATAAAGGATTTCGGTTAGCAACTCCAGGAGGTTCTTCATAATAGGCTTCGTATCAGGCTCACACCACCCCTGACTCGCTTAAACTACGTCCTACTACTACTCGTCCTTTCATAGTCGTTTTGTTGTCACATCTCTGAAACATTTTATTAATGATTATTCTATACAAAAAATAAAGAAAGTCAACAAAAAGTTTTAAAATGTTTTTCAATTCTTTATTTTACGGCTTTATTGATTGTTGTTAATTTAACATCTTTACTTTTTCTGCCTCGTCAATCCAAAAAATGTTTCACTGATCGAAACTAACGTATACACAACAATTAATGTGATCGTTCGGAATATCGAATCCGCAGTATTTCTTATTATTTTCATTTTCTTTATAATTCCTTTCAGTTTACTTGCAATTTCATGATATACTATAGCATTCAAGCAGTTTATTTTTACTTAAAGTAATCATAGTCATTTATAAAGAGTATTTTCTAAATCATTGACTATTATCAAATAAGATTTTTATATAACGGAGTGATCATATGAGTAAAACGAAAGCAAAACCGAAAAAAGGTGTAGGACAAGGTACAGGAAGTAAAGGATGGAACCGTTGGCAATCAAGTGCAAAGAAAAAGGCAGCTGCCAAACCATACAAAAGTAAAGGTACAAAGAAGTAATTTAAATAACATTTGATTTCTTTACTTTGTAAAAAACAAAATATAATTATTACAACAAAAAAGCTATGCCCCTCATAAATTTGAAGGCATAGCTTTTTTATATTAAATCATTAAAATATCTCGAATTTCTTCCTCTGTGATTGAGGACAATTTCTCTTCTCCCGGCTCAATCACTTCAGCGATTAAATTTTTCTTACTTTCTTGCAGTTCATGCATTTTCTCCTCAATTGTTCCCTGAGCTACTAGCTTTATAACTTGCACTGTATTTTTTTGTCCCATTCGATACGCTCTATCGGCCGCTTGTTGTTCAACAGCTGGATTCCACCATAAATCATATAATATTACTGTATCTGCACCAGTTAAATTAAGTCCGGTACCACCAGCTTTTAAAGAAATGAGAAAGAGATCTTCTTCTCCTTCGTTAAACCGATCGCACAGCTCTACACGTTCCTGCGCTGGTGTACTCCCGTCTAAATAAAAGTATGGAATTGCTTGTCGATTTAACTCACGACCAATAATAGAAAGCATCTTCGTAAATTGAGAAAAAATTAATATTCTCTTCCCTGTACTTCTACATTCCTCTAGAATCTCTAACAGTTGTTCAAATTTAGCTGAACTTCCTTTGTAATCATCAACAAATAAAGCGGGATGACAACAAATTTGTCGCAATCTCGTTAAACCAGCTAAAATTCTAATTTTATTTTTACGTAACGTGTCTTTGTCTAAATGCTTCAACGTTTCTTCCCTTAACTTCGCTAAATAAGCAGCATAGAGACTCTTTTGATCGGGTAATAACTCCGATGATTGTAAGTGCTCTATTTTCTCTGGCAACTCATTTAATACGTCCCCTTTTAACCGTCTTAATACGAATGGTTTCACTCGCTTCGCTATATCTTCACGCCTTAAATCACCGAACTCTTTTCTTCCTGGTAATAATTCCGGGAAAACGACATGGAAGATAGACCATAGCTCTTCTAATGAATTTTCTACAGGTGTCCCCGTTAGTCCGAAACGGTATTCAGCTTGAATTGTTTTCACAGCTCTTGCCGTTTGTGTTGTAGGGTTTTTAAACGCCTGTGCTTCATCAAGAAATAGTGTATGAAATGGTCTTGCATATAATCTTATATCTCTTCTCAGTAATGGATATGACGTAATTATGACATCAAATTCCGCTATATCTTTCAAAATCTTCCGGCGCTCTGCTTGGTTTCCATCTGCAATAACCGCTCTAATATGCGGGGCGAATTTTTTCAATTCACTAAACCAATTATAAACAAGAGATGATGGTGAAACGACTAATATAGGCAGCTTCTTTTCTCGAATCTCAGGCAAAACAGAATCTATAAAAGCAATGCTTTGCAACGTTTTTCCAAGTCCCATATCATCTGCCAAAATACCGCCAAAACGGTAATAAGCAAGTGTTTTCATCCATTCGAACCCATATACTTGATACTTTCTCATTTCTGCATTTAAAGTATTTGGCACAGCAAACTTTAATTTTTTCGGATTTTGAATGTTTTCTACTAACTCTTGAACAGAATCATCCACACTTAAAACATTGCCTTCATGAAGTCCATTCATCCATTTTACACTCCGAATAAGCGGAACATTTACCTCTTCTCCATGTAAAAATTCTTTCCGAATACCTGATTCTTTTATAAACTGATTAATTTCATTAAACTCTTTACTCTCTAGCGATAAAAAAGAACCGTTCGCCAATCGATAATATTTACGTTTCTCTTCAAGGGCCGCTAATACACCTTTAATTTCTGCTTCTGGTATTCCTTTTATATCAAAACGAAATGACAACCAATCAATTCTTTCTTTTCTTCTCACTCTAATAAGAGGAACTACATCCCCTTTACTAATTCGCAATTTAATTGCTGTCGTCGCATAAATATCAACTAAACCTTTTAATGTTGGCACGACGTGATATAAAAAGTTATACTCAGCTTCTTCATTATGCATAAAGTAACCGCCTTCTGTTTTTGCAAAGGCACTTTCACTCATAATGTCTAAAATCTCTTTTTCCTTTTTCTCATCACGATTAAAAACAGACGGCTGTCCATCCTCTTCTAGCGGATTAATCATGACGTTCCCATAGTGAAATTCAAGACCTGCTAATAAGCGATTTTTCACGCGGTCTAAATACAATTTCGCTTTTAGCGAAGGTGTTTCAACACGATCCGATATTACTTCATCAATGTGTACAGTTCCGAGCTTCATTAATCCTGGTACAACTTTCCCGACGAAATGTTCCATCTTACTTTCTGGAATATAAAACTGATTACTATTTGAGCGACTTATCATCTTTTGTAATTCAATAAGTCGCATACAATCTTCAATGTGTAAGTGATATAATTTCCCATCGTAAAGTGCATTGTTATACATATCCATAACTCGTACACGATTTAGACCATCTATATGAATTGTAAATCCGCCATTATTTCCCTTTTTAAATTCAAAGTGTAACGGCAACAAACCTTTTGAAACTTGTAATCCCTGAAACAGTTGTTCATTTTGTTTCAGCTGTACATATTCAACTTTAGAAAGTGAAGAGAGCATATCTTTCCATGAAGCTGGTGGTATGAATATCATACTTTCATCTTGTTTCGCATGTACTTCTAGCGCATCCTCATACATTTTTTCGTTATGATACATTTTAATGAGCTGCTGGATAATCGCATCCGTTTCTTGTTTAAAACTATGTACATCTGGCGTATATGTAAATTCATTTGAACAATGAAAAGACTCTCTTTTCTCCACCTTAGAAAGAAATTCTCTAATATGATTTATGAAATACACTTTGGCAAGTTTCAATTGAATTCCAAGTAGAGCTCCACCACTTCTCGTAGCTACTGGTGTACATATAAACTCAACATCTAATATTTCGCGTGTATCAAAACGGTGTTGTTTACTTTTTGGCCTCAGTGGTTTGTCCGCAAACAGCTGAAACATACCACTTGTCAATTGATCGTTTCTGTTACTAGTGGAGCTCATTCCACCTGTTTGTTGATTATAGTTTATTTGTATTAATACTGCTGCAACATGTTGACAATACGTTTGAAAAGACGATAATGAAGGACAACTACATTTTGCAACAACATCACCCTTTTTAGCTTTTTCTACTGTAACATGGAAATCCTCGTTCCCTTTTACTGTAGCCTCGCAAATTTCTTTATTTTTATCATAATGATTTATTATCACTTTATTTGATTTATAATAGGCTTCACCTCTTTTATATGAGGTCTCTCCGCACACTTCTTTAATAATCGATTTATTCAATGTGAAACTCATCGCTTTGACACTTCCTTAATATAAAACCATTTTCTCTTACTTAACATTTTACATGCTCCACGAGAAAATATAAAATGTTGATTTAACAAAAAAGATGCTTATTTATAAGCATCTTCTTCACTCTATTTCCATCAACCTCTTCGCCTCAAAATACAACACTTGAATAAACTTCTTTGTATTAATTCGCGTATGACCAGAAGATGCAAGTTCATCTTTCGTCATTTCTGTCATCCGTTTTCTAACTACAGTGAAATCGAAAAATTTTGGAGCATAGCTTTCAAATTTTGGATTTGAAAAGTCTGTTAGTCCTAAAGAAGCCAAATGATTTAACGACTGATAAATAGCTCGACGTACTCTTTGTTCAGACGCTTTTTTCTCTTTATCAATATCCGCCTCTAAAGCTATATCCCCTAATTTCCTTATCGTAATATGATGAAAAATTTCTTTTAACGCAGGAAAGCCAAAGTCAAATGTCTGTGCCTTTTCTTGACCATATAAATATTCCAGCATACTAAGTAAATCTTTACTTCCATTCTCTCCCGCAATACCGAGTTCTGATAGTAAAAATCGCCCTAAATCCCCTATCTTTTTTCCTTCTTGTACTGGTTCAGTACGCAATTGCGGTTTTTCCCACTGAAACACGTTATTCAATGATTTTTGAATATCATGTATAGAACGCTCCAATCTAATACGCTCTATCACTTTGCGTACAACAGATACAACTTCGATTTTATTTAATGGTTTTGTAATATAATATTCTACACCAAATGTATATGCCTCACCTATAAGCTGCTTCGATTCCACTTGAGAAATCATAATAATTTTCCCCGTGAAAGTTGACGCAATGTGACGAACTGTTTCAATTCCGTCCCTCATCGGCATCAACAAATCAATAAATAAAATATCTATTTTTTTAAAATTTAGTTGATCCGCTTCAATAAAAGCTCCGTCATCCGCCTCACCAATTACTTCTCCAAGATCTCCATCTTCAATAATTTGCGACAGCATTGAACGGAAAACTTCATCATCGTCTACGATATAATAAAACAAATCTATTCCCCTTCCCGCTTTAAACTGCACTCCGGTAAACAAACGATAAACTTACACCCTTTTCCGGTTTCATTGTCTTCTAATCTTACTTCTCCGCCTAGCTCTGTTACCATTTCATGTATGTAAGAAAGTCCAATGCCTGTTGACGGTGTTCCTGTTTGATCATACTTGGAAGTAAACCCGGGCTTAAATACTAATTTTTTATACTTTTGTGCAATACCAGGGCCATCGTCAATTACTTCAAATATTACATGTTGCTCTCGTTTATATAAATCAATATGAATGAGACCTCTATCTTCAATTGCTTCCACTGCATTGGCAACTAAGTTATTAAAGATTGATAGCACTGTATACACGTGATATGCAGCGTGTTCACCTTCTATATATTTAGAAAAACGTATATCTTTCTCTAGCATTCCAGCGTACTTTTCATTTATTCTTACAATCATTTCTGTAAGCTCATGTCCTTCTACATACTCAGCTACATTTTTATCTAATAACAGTTTAGATAATCCCGCAAAAATTCTTTGATTATCCTTTTTTATTTCGTGCACTTCTCCTGCTATTTTCAATGCTGTTTTACTATTGGGATCATCGTTCGCTTGTAAATTTCGATATAGTTGATATGCTTCTTGTGTAATTAACTCTGCATTTTGTAATGTCTTTTTCAAATGAACAGATTCCACATATAAATTAGAAAGATGCATTAACATGTTTTCATTTTCTTTTCGAACTTGCGATTCTTTTAATTTCGTTTCATATAAATTCATCATATTTAAAAAACCAAGTGCAAAGAAACTACGAAAAATAGCAATAATAATAAGTTTATTTACTTCAGAAATCGTTATTGTTGTACCGAGTACTAACATGTGATAGAACGCAAGTTCTGACATACTTGCAACAATTTCAATTGAAATGCCAAGGCATCCAATAATGATTGGTTTCTGATGGAACTTATTTACCCTGCAAAGCGAAAAAAGACTGCCATAAATAAAATAATAGAAGAACACAGGATAACGCAAATAAAATGATTCTGTCATATGAAATGAACCTTGCATGATCCAGTCAAGACATACTCGGAATAAGACTACAGATATACCAACAAGAATACCTGCAACTCCTGCTGGTACTCTTCTTAAAAATAATAATAAAAAGAAAAATAGCGGTGTACCGAAGCTAACTCGAAACGTATCATTAAAGGGATGAAAGTTCAGCTCCCCAGCAATAGGAACAACGACCATTAATATAATTAAAAGGGACATATCTTTCTTCCATAATTGATTCCAATTCAAAGGTGCCACTTCCTATACTTTTTTTCAGTAGTAAAGCGAAAGCCCGCTTATTGTTATAAACGGGCTTTTTTTCTATATTCTAACCTTTTCTACCGCTTTTATTTGGCGGTACTCCGGCTCCCATATTGCTTCTTTCACTGCCATCTTAATATCGTTATCACTTAAGTTCACTCTTGCAACACCTTCTGCAACTGCAACTTTAGCTACTTCAATTGCAACCATTTCTGAGATATTACGTAATTCTTCGACCTCTGGTAAAATAGGTGCTCCTGGCTGACTTGTATCTACCATACTTGCAACTGCTTCAGCAGCTGCTGCGAACATTCCATCCGTCATAACGCTTGCACGTACTACAATTGTTCCAAGACCAAGCCCTGGGAAAATAAGTGCATTATTTGATTGTCCAATCACATACGTTACACCGTTATATGTAACTGGTTCAAATGGACTTCCTGTTGCAACTAATGCTCTTCCTTCTGTCCACTCGATTACATCTGCTGGCTTTGCTTCAGCAAGCGGTGTTGGATTCGACATTGGTAAAATGATTGGTCTTTCTACGTGAGAAGCCATTTCTTTAATAATTTCCTCTTTAAATGCGCCCGCAACAGTAGATGTACCAATTAAAATTGTCGGTTTTACATGTTTCACAACTTCAGCAAGTCCGATCATATCATTTTGCTTCCACTCACTTACTTCCGCTTCTTTTCTTGCGTACGGAATTTGGAAATCAAGAAGGTCTTCCATATTATCTGTAACTAATCCGTTACGATCAATACACCAGAAACGCTTATATGATTCTTCTTCAGATACGCCTACGCGGACCATCGCATCTCTAACTTGATCTGCGATACCGATTCCAGCCGTACCAGCACCAAATACAACAACGCGGTGTTCACTTAATGGTACACCAGAAGCTTTCACTGCCGATAACACAGCAGCAAGTGAAACTGCACCTGTACCTTGAATATCATCATTAAATGTACAAATATCATGACGATATTTATCTAAAATTTTTCGTGCATTTCGAGAACTAAAGTCTTCCCAATGTAAAAGTGCTTTCGGGAATTGTTTATTCACTGCTTGTACAAATGTATCAATAAATTCATCGTAAGCTTCACCAGTTATACGAGGGTGACGATTTCCAATATAAAATGGATTGTTTAATAGTTCCTCACGATTTGTACCCACATCTAAAATTACCGGTAATACACGGCTAGGATCGATACCAACTGCGGCCGTATAAACAGCTAATTTCCCGATTGCGATGTTTATACCACCAACACCCCAGTCACCAATTCCAAGTATGCCTTCTCCATCTGTTACAACGACTAAATCAATGTTTTCAGCTGTTGCACCGATATTGGCGAATGCTTCTTCGATACCCGACGGATCGTTAATTGATAAATACACACCACGCGGTTTACGGTATTCATGACTATACCTTTGAATTGCTACACCGACTGTTGGTGTATATACAATTGGTAACATTTCACGTAAGTGATTTGTTAATATACGATAAAATAATACTTCATTTCGATCATGTAACGCTGTTAAATATACGTTCTTTAATAAATCATCCGGCTGAGAACAGAATTGTTCATATGCTCGGCGTGCTTGTTCTTCTAATGTTAAAACTGCTGGCGGTAATAACCCTTTTAAACCTAATTCTTCTCTCTCTTCTTGCGTGAAAGCGACCCCTTTATTTAAAAGTGGTGTCGATAATACTTCTACTCCTCTTAATGTCGTTTCTAATGAACCATTAGAAGCTACTGTAAACTTACTCATAACATCCCTACCTCTATTCATATATAGCATTTCTATATTGTAAACAAAAAAGAGGGGATTGTCCCCCCTCTTCTTTTAATTTTTCTTTAAAAGAGTTGCTCCTGCAATCCCTGGGTGCGTCATTTCGAATGGATCTAGAATTAACTCTAAGTCTTCTTGTGACAGTACACCGTTTTTCACACAAAGTTCTCGAACGGATTGACCTGTTGCAATTGCTTCTTTCGCAACGCGAGCTGCTGCTTCATAACCGATATGAGGGTTCACGGCTGTAATAATTCCTACACTCTTCTCAACATACTCTTTTAAGCGATCTTCATTCGCTTCAATTCCTTTTAAGCAATTATCTGTAAAGGCACGGAAACCGTTATTCATAATGCTAATAGATTGAAGTAAGTTGAAAACAAGTACTGGTTCCATAACGTTTAATTCTAACTGTCCTGCTTCTGAAGCAAGGCAAATTGTATGGTCGTTACCAATTACTTGGAACGCAATTTGATTAATTACTTCTGGCATAACAGGGTTTACTTTCCCTGGCATAATAGATGAACCTGGTTGACGAGCAGGCAACATAATTTCCGCTAAGCCAACACGTGGACCTGATGCCATTAAGCGAAGGTCATTCGCAATTTTAGACATATTCATCATACATACTTTCAGTGCTGCTGATACTTCTGTGTATGCATCCGTATTTTGCGTTGCATCTACTAAGTCTTCTGCACCAACAAGTGGCAGTTCACTAATTGTAGCTAAATGTTTTACAACTGCTTCAATATATTCTGGATCTGCATTTAAGCCTGTACCAACTGCAGTTGCTCCCATATTTACTTCATATAGATGTTGACGTGATTGCTTGATACGTTTCATATCACGTTCAAGTACGCGAGAATACGCTTTAAATTCTTGTCCAAGACGAATTGGCACAGCGTCTTGTAAATGTGTACGACCCATTTTAATAACATGATCGAACTGCTCTGCTTTTAATTCAAATACATCGTGCATATAACCCATCGTTTGTAATAAGCCTTCTAATGCATTTAATGTTGCAATATGAATCGCCGTTGGGAATGCATCGTTTGTTGATTGCGCCATGTTTACATGACTATTTGGACTAATATAATGATAGTCTCCCTTTTCCATTCCTAATAATTCAAGAGCACGATTGGCCATGACTTCATTTGCATTCATATTCATTGAAGTACCTGCTCCGCCTTGGATTGGATCTACGATGAAATGATCATGCCATTTTCCATCAAGAATTTCTTGAGCGGCTTCTGCGATCGCGCCGCCCTTGTTCAATTCCAATCTTCCTACATCTGTATTAGCAAGCGCTGCAGCCTTTTTTACAATTGCGAATGCTTTAATTAAGCCTTCATGGATTTTGTATCCTGTAATTGGGAAGTTTTCTACTGCACGCATTGTTTGTACGCCGTAGTATGCATAGTTTGGCACTTCTTTTTCACCTAAAAAATCTTTTTCAATTCGAACACCATTTTTAACTTCAGTTAATGTTGCCATGATTATTCACTCCTTAACGATTTCTTATGCTGCTTTTGTTTCTTTGACTGTTTCTACATATTGTTTTGCTTTCTCATTATCGAATTCGCCTTCCCACTTCGACATAACAATGGCCGCTAATGCATTTCCTAATACATTGACAGATGAGCGAATCATATCTAAAATGCGGTCAATTCCCGCAATTAACGCGATACCTTCTAGTGGTAACCCCATTGAACCTAACGTTGCTAATACAACAACGAACGATGCACCTGGAACTCCCGCCATACCTTTGGATGTTAACATGAGAACGAATAATAACGTTATTTGCTCCGTTAATGACATGTGCACACCGTACATTTGTGCAACAAACAATGCCGCTAACGCTTGATAAATAGCCGATCCAGTCAAGTTAAATGTATAACCTGTCGGAATTACGAAAGAGGCAACTGCCTTTGGACAACCGAACTCTTCCATTTTTCTCATTATATTAGGTAAAACAGCTTCTGAACTTGCTGTCGTAAACGAAAGAATCAGTTCTTCTTTTAAAATTTTCATTAATGTAAAAATGTTTACGCCAACCATTCGTGCATTAATACCTAATACAATCACAACGAATAGTATAACAGTTACGTATACAGCTAGCACTAGTTTTCCTAGCGGAAGTAATGTCGCTACACCAAATTTTGCAACCGTAACGGCAATTAATGCGAATACACCAAATGGTGCAAATTTCATCACTTGATTTGTAACCCAAAACATGGCTTCGAGTACGCCTTCAAAAAAGTTAAAGACAGGCTTTCCTTTTTCCCCAATTGCCGCAACTCCTAAGCCGAATAATACTGAGAAGAATATAATCGGTAATAGGTCACCTTGTGCAATCGATTCAAATACGTTTTTCGGTACAATGTGAACAATTGTCTCAGCAAAACCTTTCTTCTCGGTTGCATCTGCAGTTTGTTTATAAGAAGAAATATCACTTTGCTGTAAATTACTCATATCAACACCAGTACCTGGTTGGAATATATTCGCTGCAAGTAATCCCATTAAAATAGCAATTGTCGTAATAATTTCGAAATAAAGAATTGTCTTACCGCCCAGTTTCCCAAGCTTTTTCATATCTCCTACACCAGCTACTGCAACAATTAATGCTGAAATAACAATTGGTACTACAATCATCTTAATTAAGTGAATAAATATATCTCCAATTGGTGTGATATAAGAAATCGCCGTTTTATTGCCATAAAAGACTGCCCCTACTACAATCCCTAAAACAAGCGCTACAAAAATTTGTGTTGCCAATCCGAATTTTTTCATTTATGTTCATCCCCTTCATGCGAACGCTTTCAATTTGAATTTATAAAAGCTACTTACACATCTTATAAGCGAACCTACAAAATCATACAAAAACCTACAAGTTCGTCACAAAAAATTCAAATATTTTTCTTCTTTTTTTCATTGACACCATTTTGTTAAAAAACGATAAAATAAACTTGATAAGTAATCAGATTGTTTCGTATAATCAAAAAGATATATACTTAAAAAAAATCGAAATGAAAAGGAGTGGATGTTATGAGAAACTATACAAAGAAATTCGTCCTATCTTCTTCTTTTCTTTTTCATTTTCTTAAAAAGGAACAAAGGCATTCGCCTTTGTTCCTTTTTTATTGCGATCTATATAGGGGGAATAGTTATGAGACCATATAAACGTGTCTTAATTAAATTAAGCGGCGGTGCACTTGCCGATCAAACTGGAAATAGCTTTAACTCCAAACGATTAGAACATATCGCAAACGAAATTTTATCCATTGTTGATTTAGGTATCGAAGTATCCATCGTCATCGGTGGCGGTAACATTTTTAGAGGTCATCTAGCTGAAGAATGGGGAATTGATCGCGTAGAAGCTGATAATATCGGTACGTTAGGTACAATTATTAACAGCTTAATGCTTCGCGGTGTTTTAACAAGTAAAACAAATAGAGAAGTGCGCGTTATGACTTCCATTCCATTTAATGCAGTAGCTGAACCATACATTCGTTTGCGTGCAGTCCACCATTTAGATAACGGTTATATCGTTATCTTTGGAGGCGGAAACGGGCAACCGTTCGTGACGACAGATTATCCAAGCGTACAAAGAGCTATTGAAATGAATAGTGATGCCATATTAGTCGCAAAACAAGGTGTCGACGGCGTTTTTACAAGTGATCCAAAGCATAACAAATCAGCAAAAATGTACAGCAAACTAAACTATAATGATGTTGTTAGACAAAATATACAAGTCATGGATCAAGCAGCATTACTGCTTGCCCGAGACTACAATTTACCAGCACATGTCTTTAACTTTGATGAGCCTGGAGTGATGAAACGAATTTGTTTAGGGGAGCATGTAGGGACGTTGATTAATGATGATGCTTCATTGCTGGTGCATGAAAAATAATGATTTCCCACCAAAAAAGGGTGTCTTTTGTAGGCACCCTTTCCTAATTCATCATCACAAATAGAAGTCAACCAATCCCGCTACTTTCTCCTTACAACGCTCCCAAAAAGATAACTTTTCAAAAAACTCTTTCGTCATTTCTTTCGAATCATGAAAATCCTCTGTTAACGCCTTATTAACTTGTTCTACAATAGGACCACCATAAATATAAAAATTCATTTCATCATTTATATTGAAGCTACGCGAAGTAAAGTTTGTTGTACCTATAACAGTTAACTCATTATCAATCAGCATTAACTTTCCATGAAACATTCCTTTTTTATACCCATATACAGTAATCCTATTATTAACAGCCTGACGTATGTATGGATACGCCGCTTCTTTTATAAGAGGTAGATCTGGTTTATATGACCAAAGTATTTTTACTGTAACACCACGCTTTTGCGCCGCGATTAAAGCATTCATAGATTCTTTATTTTTCGCTATAAAATACGGCGTTGCAATTACAATTGAGTGCTGAGCTTGTTTTATGAGCTCTATATATTTCTCAGCAACGTAATGGCCATTGTAACTAGTCATAGTATGTAATGTATTCCCTTTGCTAGCCTTATTCGTACTTCTCTTTATATCTTCTTTCGTATCTCGCTTCCAATCTAAAGCGAATTGCTCCTCTAAATCTTTTGCTCCTTCTCCTTTAAGCCGTACATGATAATCACGCCAATATCCAAATCGCTTATCTTTCCCCAAGTACTCATCTCCTATATTAAATCCGCCTGTATAGCCAATTTCTCCATCAATCGTCGTAATACGGCGATGATTACGATGATGTAGGGAATAAAACCCGAATGGTAATTCCTGTTTTCTACTATATGTAAAATGCACGCCACTTTCCTGTAATTCTTTTTTCACCTTTCTTTCAAATGATAAATCGTTAAGTAAATCGACAGATAAATATACGTTTACTCCTTCTCTCGCCTTCTCTTTTAATAAGTTTAAAAAAGTATGGCTACTTTTATCATCCGACAAAATGAAAAAGTACGTGTAAATAGATTGCTTCGCCTCTCTTATATCAGTAAATAACTGTTTATAAAATGACTTTCCTTCTACATATAATTGAAAATCACTATAATGAGGAGCGTACTCTGTCGGCATATTTTTCCCGACTTCCATTTTTCTTCCGAGCGTAACGTCAATATGCATCCAAATTAAAACAAAAACGAAAATAGTAATTACAATAGAAGTAACTCGCAATATTTTTTTAATCATTTTGATTTCCTTCCGCTCATTTTCTTTCCACCTTTCTATTTTGTCATTCAAATTTAGATTTCATGCTTCATACAAAAAAGGATGCGACTTAACGTCACACCCTTTTCATATTAAACAAAGTTTCTCGCATCATTATTTCTTCCAAACTTATAAATAGCAATTAAGAAGAATGCTACTGCAAAGGCAAATAAGATTAAAATATTTAAATACAAATCTGAAATTGGAATTCCTTGTTGTAGTTTTGATACTGTGTCTAATAGCCATCTCTGCGGAAGAAAATCAGCTACTTTTTGTACCGCTTTTGGCATAATGTCATAAGGAAAATAACATCCAGCCAGTAAACATGTCGGTACAATAATCATATTTTGCAGTGCATTTGCTGATGCTGAGTTTTTCGAAAAAGCGACAAGGACTAACGATATTCCAATCGCTATTAAAGCAAATAGCATGAGTACACCAATCATCACTATGAAAGGCATATTGATATTTATATGAAAAATATTCGTTAGGAATAAGATTGTAATCAGAATTTGTACTGTTAATAGCAGCATATTTACCCCGACATTAGATAATATGAATTTCTTCCCATCTATCGGCGTTGATAAGAGTCTAAAATACGTTCTATTTTCTTTTTCTTTTAAAATATAACCTGATAAGTTCGCTGCTGAAAATAGCATAAACATAATAAGGTAACCCATCGTTTGGTTTGTCATATCTTTATTTTTCGAAGTATCTTCTAGCGTCTCAGTTTTCATTTTAAATGAACCTTTTTGATATCCTGCGTACATAGTATCAAATGCACTTTGATCTGTTCCTGCTACTTTACTAATAGCTGCTACATTATCAATATAATTGTATAAATATGATTTTATAAATCCTGTTACTTGATCACCTTTAATCGATGAAATTTCAATATGATTTGGTTTCCCTTCTCGAACACTTTTTGAAAAACCAGAATCTAATGTAATAACTCCATCAAGTTTTTTGGAAGTGAGTTTATCTTCTACTTCAGATTCTTTAATTTTACTTACCTTTACATGATTTAATCCTTCTAAAAATTTCACCGTATCATTTGCTATAGATTGATTTTCTTTATTAATAACCCCGATATTTAACGTCCCTTGCCCCATATTCCCATACATCGAGAAGGAGATTAGTGTTCCAATTATCGGCAAACTAATAATAATGAATAACCCTTTTTTATTTTTCAAAAGTACAGATAACGTTTTTTGTATGAGCCATAAAATATCTTTCATACTATAGCCCCTCCCGTCTACGTAATGCAATAATTGCAATTAATAAAAAGAGTGCTGAAATGCCAAGGTTTAAACATATTACCGGTAGTGCTGCTCCTACATCATTTGCATAAATAATTTTCATAACAGCTGTGTTTGCCCACGTTAATGGTGATAAATTCGTAACGAAATTTTCTTCTATTACGAAATATGCACCACCAAAAATAGAGGATAATTGCACAATAACCATAATAATTGCTCTAGATGATTCCGGTGTTTTTGTAATATATCCAATTCCTAAACCGAAGCTAATTGCTAGAAAAATTTGTGTTAATAAAATAAGAAATATGATTCCAAGATGGTCGCCCCAATTCGCTTGAAAAACAAATTTACTAAATAACATGACGAGTAATATGCACAGAGCATTTGCTACTAGGCTACCAAGTACTTTTCCAATGAATATTTCAGCCTTACTTATAGGTGCAGCAATGAGACGATCTCCTGTTTTACGTATTCGTTCTCCTCGAATTAAAGAACTCGCTCCCATCGCAGCATATAGTGCAATCATCGTTGTCATTACAACCGCGTAGTAATCCATAGAACCTGGTTTTTTCGCAGCTTGTAAAGATGTTTCTTTTATATAATCATTATGATTTCCGCTTGAAAAAACTGTGCTCACCTTACTAGGATCTACTTTTGCAACTTCGGCCGCTACATTGTACTTATCAACAAATGTTGTAAGCATGCCTTCCACAATACTTCCCTCAACACTACTTTTGTCACTTCCATAAAATTTTGCACCATCTTTATTTAACTCTACATAAGCAGCATATTTATTTTGCTTCACTTCTTCTTTCCCATCTATACCTTCGGAAGCTTTTTTAAAATGAATACCCGATTTATCGACTTCTTTCGTAAATGCTTCGAACGATTGAGAAAATGTGCTACTCGCTTCATCTTTGTAGAGCACTTGTATATCTTTAATCGCTTGACTATCGCTATCAAATGCATTCGTTAACGCTGTTCCTAACACAAGCATAAGTACAACCGGAAATGCTAACATAAAAACTAAAGTTCTTACGTCTCTGAAATCTCTTTTAATATGCATAACTGCAATATTGAAGATGTTCAATTGATGAACCTCCCTTTACCTTTTCTTCATTTACCTTTTATTTATCTCGTAAGTTTCTTCCAGTCAACGTAAGGAATACTGTTTCTAAGTTCGGGGCCTGCTCCTCTACCGAACGAATTTCAATATCATGATTAATGAAGTGCTGAATAATTTTATTTAAATTGTTTACTCCTGCATCCGAGTTTACTTTAATTACGTTCTCTTCAATTTGAACAGCTTTCACACCGTTTATCTCTTTTAACTTTTTTACATCTAAATTTTCTACTGACTTCACTTCAACCCAAATATCTTTCGTATCAGTAATAATCGCTTTCAACTGTTCTTTCGTACCTTCTGCAATTACTTTACCGTGATCTACAATTGCTATTTTCGTACAAATCTCTTCTACTTCTTCCATGTAGTGGCTCGTGTAAATAATGGTACTTCCCATTTCATTTAATTTTCGAACAGACTGGAGAATATAGTTTCTTGACTGTGGATCAATTCCCACTGTCGGCTCATCCATAATAATTAACTTCGGTCTATGAGCGATCGCACAAGCGATATTCAATCTTCGTTTCATCCCGCCAGAAAAGTTTTTCGGATAACTTTTATGTTTATCACTAAGCCCCACAAACTGAAGCGCTTCCTCTACTCTTGCTTTTAGCTCTGCTCCTCTTAAACCGTACAATCCAGCAAAGAATTTCACATTTTCATAGGCAGTTAACTCTTCATAAATCGCAATATCTTGCGGAACGATACCGATATTCATCTTCGCAAATCGATTATGTTTTTTTATATTTTTTCCTAATATGCTAATTTCACCTTCATTACTTCTTAACAACCCAGCAATCATATTTATCGTTGTACTTTTACCAGCACCATTTGATCCTAAAAAGCCAAATATCTCTCCTTCTTTAATAGATAAAGACATATTATCTACCGCGATGAAATCACCAAATTTTTTCGTTAAATTTTTAATTTCTAATGTATTCATCATTTCACCCCTATTTCGGTTTCTCTGCTTTTAGTATAAACAAAAAAAATGAACCTGCTCAGTGCAGAAGTTCATTCTTTTCACATGAGATTATTCACTTTTTTCATATGAGATGGTTCATCTTCGTCCCATTCTCTTATATCGGCAACAACATCGTCACTGAAAAACCACTTGTTCCATCTACAATAATTTTCCCATTTACAGACGCTGTTCGCTCCTCCATCCCCATAATACCGAGACCTTTCTTAACAAGAGCTGCGCCTTTTCCGTTATCCTTCACTTGCACCTTAACCATCTTATTAAGTACATGAATATCTATAGAAATAACTGTCGCATCAGCATATTTCATCGCATTTGTTAGTGCCTCGGTAACATTTTCACCAATAATTTTCCACTGAATGGGAGAAATCATATCTAAGTTTCCCTTATATACGAAAGGAATGTTTACATCATGCTTACTAGCAAACTCCTCTATGAATAATTTCATACGGTGAATGCCAATTTGCTCAGTTGGTGGCTTCATATTTTTTAATGTAATGCGAATACTTTCAATTCCATCTTTTGAAATATGAATTGCATTTTGTAATAACTCCGCAGATTTTTCTTTATCTATCCCCATTAATCTCTTTGCAGCTTCCATTTGAATTAATGCACCTGTCATCGAGTGACCAATTTTATCATGAATTTCTTGTGATAACCGATTTCTCTCTTCTAGCTTAAATGTGTATTCTGATTGTCTTATGTACTCTTTATTTTCATGTAAGTTTTTCGTAAGTCGTTGCATATCTTTTCGCATCTTATCATTTTGCGATTCAAGCTTTACTACACGTGATATATATCGATCTGCCATAGTTAAAACGAGAAAAGAAAATGCAACAATTAATCCATAAGTCATTCGAATGCTTTCATCTGTAATTGTAATTGGAAGCATCATAATAACAAAGCGTGACCAATTCTTGTCTATGTAATGGAATGTAATTTCGTATAAATTCAAAGGTAAAAACAAAATAAAAAACGGATGAACCCTCCATGTTAATAACATAACTACACTAATTGAAATACAAATCAATATTTTTTTGTACGTATCTTTTTTTAATATAGAGATTAGCACGTTTACAGAAAGATATAAAAGCAAAGCAAATATAACCCATGGTAAGTTCGTAACATTTGAATGTATGTAACTGAACACAATATATATAAAGACAATTAATTTACTTACAGTTAACCAAAATTCCATATCATTAATCTACTTTCCCTGTTAAGTAGTAAATCGCAATTTGTGTGCGATGTTCAAGTCCCGTTTTCCCTAAAACTGATGTAATATAATTTGCGATTGTTCCTTCAGATATAAAAAGCTGTTTCGAAATTTCTTTATTTGAGAAACCTTTTGCAATTAATGCGATAATACTAAGCTCTCTTTCAGTAAAAAGACTTTTATCTATTTTACATTCTTCCTCTTTACTTTCCATTAAATTGGACTTAATTTTATCGAGAACTACATCTTGCATAACAGTTTGGCCATTATATACCCCTTTTATTGCATCACGAATACGCTCCGGATCGTTATTTTTTAATAAATACCCTTTCGCTCCGTTTTTTACTGCATCCAAAATATATTCATCATCATCAAACGTCGTTAAAATAAGCGGTTTTGTTTTCGTCTCTTCACAAATAAACTTCGTCGCCTCTACACCGTTCATATTTGGCATACGAACATCCAAAAGAGCAATATCAACTTCATGCTTTTTACAATATGCTACAGCTTCTTCTCCATCATTTACTGTATCTACCACTTCGAACTCTTCATATGTATTTAAAATAATTTTCATGCCTTCTCTAATAAAAGAATTATCGTCTGCTATTAATATTTTAATTTTCATGTTTGTTAGTATGGACCTTCCTCCTACTAACATTCACATCCTTTCTCCGTATAACATTTCCTACTTGCTCATTATATACTTCTGCTTACCATTTTTTCACACTTTTTTCATCTAGCTCTTCTGCAAAAAATATATTATTCTTTTTTTACAAAATGTGTAGGGTGACTTATCATTCTTTACGTCTATATAATAGAATGCGTCAAAAAGGAGGGAGAGACCCATTGAGGAAAAACAATTAATTGAAAAAGCACAACAAGGAAGCGAACATGCTTTTCGTATCCTCGTGCAAACATATCGTCATTATATTTTTCAAGTTATCTTTTCTATTGTAAGACATGAAGAAGATGCGAAAGATGTTACACAAGAAGTATTCGTAAAAATTCACGCCTCTCTCCCAAATTATCAATTTCGCGGATTAAAAACGTGGATGGCACGTATTGCCACCAATCACGCTATTGATTATAAGAGGAAGAAAGCTCGAGAAAGTGAAGAACTCTCCTTATGTAAAGAAAATGAGGAAAATATACAGTCCTCTCATAATATTGAGGCTTTATTATTGACGAAAGAGCAGAAATTACTCATTGCTCAAAAACTGAGAGAACTTCCTGAAAATTACCGTGACGTCGTTCTCGCACATTACTTACAAGAAAAAAGCTATCAAGAAATTGCTTTACAGGAAAACATTGAAGTAAAAACAGTCGAAATGAAACTGTATCGGGCAAGAAAATGGATTAAAAAACATTGGAAGGAGGAAGAGTTTCTATGATGCATTATTCAAAAGAAGATTGGCGCAATTATACATTAGATTTTATAGAAAGCAATGAACGTGAATCTATGGAAGAACATCTTTATGAATGTGATCATTGTTTAGCACTTTATATGGAAAGTATTGATGAACAACATGAAAACCTTCCAATGATAAATGATGATTCATTTACGAACGAAGTTATGACGCAAATTAATTTTGAAACACTACAGTCTAATGAAAATATAAAAACAACCTCACTAAAGCGCACGATCATTCACTACATAATTGCGACTGCGGCTACAATTATTTTTATGGTAAGTGGTTTATTTCAGTATATTTTTACAGCGACATCAAATTTAGAGAAATCTTCAAAACATAACGAGTCTTCTATCTCACAACAAATTGTAAACAAATCGGTAGACACATCGAAAAAGGACGGAGGTTCAAAGCATGAATAAAAATCCCTTTTTAGCACTTGTATTAGGGCTAATTCCTGGGCTTGGACATTTATATTTAAAGAAATTTGGACGGTTTATTTTATATAGCGGAGGGGCTGTATTTCTATTTATCTTTGCAGCATTTTGTACAATAGCATTAGGAGCCCGTGATATTGCTTTTCTTTCTCTATTTTTACTAGTCGTGTTATGGGCAATCAATTTATTAGATTTAGTTATCACTATTATTAATCAATCGAAAAAACAAGCTGCCGGAGAATTCATAGAATCCTCTAAAGAGAGCGAACGATTTTATATCATTCTCTTATCCATCATCCCTGGACTTGGCCATTTTCAATTAGGACTTATGCAACGCGGACTTACATTTTTAGTAGCTTGCACAGGAATCGGAAGTATGATCATTTTCGTTGCACTTTTAACATCGCAAGAAAGTTTTCTTATCTTCCTTATTACATTACCTGTTTTATGGATTTACAATTTCTTTGACGTTGTTCAGCAACTCCAGAAAAAAGAACGTGGCGAGCAATTAGATGATCGTACTATTTTCGAAGAGTTTGAAGAGCACCGCGAGCAAGGAAAGAAAAATAAAACATTTGCTTCTATTTTAGCGATGTTCCCCGGAGCAGGTCATATGTATTTAGGCTTACAACGCCGTGGTCTTCAGCTTATGGCAGCCTTTTTACTATCTATTTATTTACTCGACTTATTAAGACTTTCTGCGTTTTTATTTTTAGTGCCAATCATTTGGTTCTATAGCTTTTTTGATGCTTTACAGCAAACAGCAAAATACGGAAAAGAACGAGTACAAGACGAACCCATTATCGATTATTTTATAAATCATCAAAGATGGATTGGTATCGGATTAATTACACTCGGTGTTTATTATTTATTAGATCAAACAGTCCTTCCTATTTTGAATGATTATTTTGTAACTATATTTAATATTCATCTTAGTGAACTATATTATCGCTATTTCCAAACATCTATCGTTGCGCTCCTTTTAATTGGCGGCGGCTTTAAATTGTTACTTGGAAATAAAGAAAACAAAGGTGGGACAAGCGAATGAGGACTTGGCGTGTTGGAACATTCTCAATGGGGCTTTCTATTATATCGTTAGGATGCTTTTTACTATTTTCAGTCGTAAAAGGAATTCAAGTATTAGATACACTAACTGCATGGTGGCCAGTTTTACTTATCATACTTGGAGCTGAAGTTTTACTATACCTTCTATTTTCTAAGAAGGAACAATCATTTATTAAATATGATATTTTCAGCATTTTCTTTATCGGCGTTTTAGGAAGCGTCGGAATTGCTTTTTACTGTTTATTATCAACTGGATTACTAGAAGAATTTCGTCATTCTATTAACACAACGAGACAAACGAGTAATATTCCAGACGGACAATTTGATATACCTGAATCTATCAAAAAAATTGTAGTAGATGCAGGGCATCAGCCTCTAACGATAGAGGGAAATAATACAAATCAAATTCACCTTTTGGGAACTTATGAAATGACGACGAAAGCAAATGAAAAACTCAATTTAAAACAAGATGATTTCCTTTCAGTTCAAACGGCTGGAGAAACGATGTATATCAATTTAAAATCATTACCTGTTCAACATACGTTATTTAGTTCAGCACCACAAGTGAAACCAACGCTTGTTCTTCCACAAAATAAAAATGTGGAAATCCGTGCTTCAAATAACGAACTATCTCTTTATCCAGGTCAATTACAAAATAATTGGTTTGTACAAGAAAGCTCAAGAGTGTCTGTCCATCTTGCAAAAGAGAGTGATGTTTCTTTAACAGCAGTAACGAATCAAAAAGAAACACACGGAAGCACACCTTGGGAACAAGTAGAAGATTTAACAAAAAAAGAAAATACTTCTTCAGAAGAACATCCAGAATTAAACAACCAAGAACATTGGTATAAAAATTCAATTAAAACTGGAAATGGCACGCACAAGTTAAATATTGAGAAAACTTATAATTTAAATATGAGCGTTATTGAAAAATAAGAAAAACCTTCCGCAATTGCGGAAGGTTTTTCTTATATAATCGCTTTAATTCCTTCTAACACTAATCCAATCATAAATCCGCAAACCGCCCCGTTCACTCGGATCCACTGCAAATCTTTACCGACATTATTTTCAATCATTTCGATTAACGTTTTATCGTCTAACTTATCAAGGTTTTCTTGTACAAGCTTACCAATTTTCGAATGGTTCTTCTCAATAAGATTCACAACTTGTTTTTGTAACCAATCTTCTATTTTTTGAACTGTCTGTTCATCTTCTTTTATTTTATTCATTTGTTTTTGTAAAAATGGAATAACATATTGATTAGCAAATTCTTCATTATTTACAAAAGCAACTGCTCTTTGTTGTACTTGCTCTAGCATCTCTTTTATTTTGTCAGTAGCATTCCAATTCGCAATCCACTTTTCTTTCCAATTTTCTAATTCCTGTAATAAAGCTTCATTTTCTTTTACATTGATAATTTCTTGACGAATCTTCGCTAATATAAGTTGTCTTGTGCTATTATCAGCCTCTTGTAAGCTGTTAATATTACTAATGATAAACTTCTGCAAAATACCGCCAATTTTATCTTCATCTACAATATTCATAAATGATTTCAAAGTAAACTGCAAGAATCCATCTACTTTTATATTTTCCATCGCCTTCATACCTAAGCTACCGAGCTGGTAACGAGCTTCATCTTGCGCTGTCCAATCTTTTACCTTCACTAATATGTAATCAAGTGTCTTTTCATCATATTCTTGCACAACTAATTGATCAACAAGCACTTGTAAAATATTACTTGTATTGATTGTATGTAAATATGTTTTTAATTCTTTTTCAATAATAACAGCTAACTTTTCTGTATCTATTGTAACAATTGCTTTCTCTGCAATCGTTACAATCCCCTTTTTCACAGCATCAGACTGCATTTCTCTCTCAGCAATTTGCAGTACCATTTGTGCTAACTGCATCTCTTTTACTTTATTCGTAATACTTTCTTTCGTTAGCCATTCATTTTCTAACGTATGAATGAGCCCTTTCGTTACCCGTTTACGGTTTTTAGGTAACAAAGCTGTATGCGGAATTGGTATTCCCATCGGATGACGGAATAAAGCAGTAACCGCAAACCAATCCGCAAGTCCCCCAACCAATCCAGCTTCAAATCCACCTTGTATAATCTCTCCAGCTACCGTTCCTTGAAAAGGGATAGAAGCCGCAAAGCCGACACCCATAACCCCAAGCGAAATACCCGCTATATATTTAGTCTGTAATAACATCGTATACACATCCTCTTATTATGTAAAATAAAGCTTTTTTGTTATATTTATTCAATATTAGTTATCCTTTATATATACTATAAAGAACTATTGTGAAAATAACAAAGATTTTTATGTACATGAAAAAATGAGGCTACAACTAGCCTCATTTTTCTTATATCGTTAATTCCAAACCTTTCCTATAATATTCATTCATTACATCTTTAGGAACCATGCTTCCACCCGTTCCCCACACAATATGAGTACCTTTTTTCACTTTCTCTGTTAACTGTTGCTTTTGTAAATACTCATCTTCTTTACACACTTTCACTGGCCCTATCATACCTGCTAGTGCAGAAGGCTCTAAATAAATATTCTCCGTATCAGCTAGTTCTTTTAACAATCTATATAACTCTTCATCGTTTACTGTATAATTTCCACTTAAAAATGGTTCCATCGTTTTCCCGACAAATCCAGACGGTCTTCCTACCGCAAGTCCATCCGCATCTGTTACATTATCAATTCCGATATCTTGAACGGCAATTTTGTCATGAAGGCCTGTCATTAAGCCGAGTAACATACATGGTGAGTGTGTTGGCTCTGCAAAGAAACAATGAACGTTGTCTTTATACAATAACTTTAAACCGAATGCTACTCCGCCAGGTCCTCCTCCTACTCCGCACGGAAGGTAAACAAATAAAGGGTGATCTTCATCTACTACAACCTCTAACTCTTCTAATTGCTTTTGTAATCGTGATGCTGCTACTGAGTATCCTAAAAATAGATCATGTGAGTTTTCATCGTCTACAAAATAACAGCTAGGATCCGCATCTGCCTGTCGTCTTCCTTCTTCTACTGCTTTGCTATAATCATCTTCATATTCAATAACGTTTACACCTTTACTTCTTAATAAACTTTTCTTCCATTCTTTTGCGTCTGCTGACATATGAACAGTTACATTAAAACCTAGATTCGCACTCATAATTCCTATGCTAAGTCCTAAATTCCCTGTAGAACCTACCGCAATTGAATACTTCGAGAAAAACTCTCTACATGTATCACTATCTAAAATGGAATAATCATCTTCTTCTGTTAACATTCCGTGCTGCAATGCTAGTTGCTCAGCATGTTTCAACACTTCATAAATGCCACCTCTAGCTTTAATTGATCCTGATATCGGGAGATGACTATCACATTTTAATAATAATTCTCCTAAAATAGGTTGCTTGTAATTTGTCTCTAAAGCTTCTTTCATAGAAGGTATTTTTACTAAAGGTGATTCGATTATGCCGTTAGTCCCTTTCGTTTCAGGAAAAACTTTCGCAATATATGGCGCAAAACGCTTTAATCTCTCTTCCGCATCTTTTACATTCTCTTCATTAAGTGGTGAATCTTTTATTGCCCTTTCATACTTTTCTATGTGTGGGTTTATCCAAAATACTTCTTTTGTTGCAATAAGTTTATTCACTAATGGGTATTCTGCTTGTAATGCCCCTATTTCTTTCATTTTGTTTCCTCCTTATATCCTTGTAGCTCACCATATAATAAATTATAATTAAATTAATTTTAATATAGTTTAACACAAATCGTTCACTTTAGTTAATTTTAATTTAATTTATTTAAATATAATTTAATAACCCTTGAGGAGATTTTCATTATGGAAAATATAGATATTGGTAAAAAAATTGAAAAACAAAGAAAAGAAAAAGGTTTAACTAGTAAAGAACTAGCAAAGATGGCCGATATTACACCATCTATGTTAAGTCAAATTGAGCGTGGGTCGGCTAACCCTTCTATTCAAACATTAAAAGTGCTTGCTAAAGCTCTTGATGTGCCAACATTTAGCTTTTTACTTGAAGATACAAATACAGACGATTTAATTGTACGTTCCCATAAACGAAAGAAAATGATTATCGATAATTTATCATATGAAATGCTTTCACCTGATTTCACTGGAAATTTAGCAACAGCAATTATGACCGTCCCGCCTAATACAGCTTCATCAGAAAATGTGCTAGAACATAAAGGAGAAGAATTAGCATTTGTCTTAGATGGGAAAATCACATTATATTTAAACGAGGAAGAATACGTATTAGAAACTGGTGACAGTGTAAAGATACCTGCTTATTTAAAGCATAAATGGGTGAATCATTTTGAAAAAAACGCGATAGTTTTATTTTCTGTTACTCCGCCGATTTTTTAATGTATAAATAAAAACAGGATGGTTCTTATAAAATGCGGATTATCCTGTTTTTATTAAATAAGAAAGTGAAATTTTTGTTAAAAACTTAACAGTTGGACCCAATCCGAACAATCCTCCTAAAAACATATTTACAACTGAAACTATCCCTCCCATTGATGCTAACGTATCATGAGTCAGATTCATCCCACCACTACCAGAGGCACTTGTAATATTCACATAAAAATAAGAAATACGTAAAAATTAATTGATTTTTCAGAATTTTTTTGAAAAATATGGTAAAATCACTCTTATACTTCTTCTATTTTGTTATTATAGAAATAATTAAATTAGGATACTTTTATCGGATGGGGGAATATATAATGAGTTTGTTATTAAAAGGGCATGAACAGATTGTCAACGAATTAAACATTTTATATCAAGTAATGGTAGCGGAGCAATTAATTGAAGCGAAACAATTAAAAGAAAAAATAGAGAAACAGATTAATAAAATTGAAGCTGATTAAAATCTATCGCTTTACTACTCCCTACTAAACTTTAAATATAAGGTCCTAACCGATTGGACAAACATTAAGTATGATACTTTTAGTCAAATTGTTCGTTTAGACAATCCAATAACTGAAGACTTTATTACTTATTATTATCACTTTTTTAAAGCTGAACATGCTACCATTATTGGAAATTATGATGAAGCAAAAAAAGAATACGAAAAAGCTGAATCCCTTTTAAAACATGTACCAGGCGAACTAGAAGAAGCTGAATATAAATATAAATTTGCTATATTTAATCACCATACAAACAAACCACTTACAGCAATCAATTATGCAAATCAAGCTAAAGAGATTTTCTCAAAATATCCACGTTATGAAATTAAAATAGCTCTATGCGAAAACATTTTAGGCTCATGTTCTGTTTATTTAAAACAATTCGAACAAGCCGAAGAGAACTATAATTCAGCAATCAATATTTTACAAAAGCTGAAAGACGATACACTAATCTTAAAAGTTCGAAATAACTTAGGTTGGCTCTACTCTTCTCAAAATCTATCAACCCTTGCTATTAGACATCTTACAATAGTTACAAACAAATTACCTAAACACCTAAAAGCCAATTTTCTACAAGCCAAAGAACATTTTATTTTAAATGAAAAAGAACTTGCAAACCATTGGGTTCAAAAAGGCTTAGAAATTTGTAATGAATTAAATAATCAAGAATATAAACACCATTTCACTATCTTAAAAACACAACACACTGGTATTCTAGACGACTTAGAAAACGCAATCATTGCAGGCACTACATATTTTAACAGTAAAGAATTATACGATTATGCACAAGAATATTACGAATTATTAGCAGTAGAATTTCATAAAGTGAATAAAATAGAGAAATCTCAAAAATATTTTTTCAAAACTTACGAAGCAAAACAAAAATTATTAACTAAGGAGGCACTAAGATAATGAAAAAGATTAGTTTAGCTATTTTAACCTTTACATGCATACTTGCTTTTGGATTTAATAATTTTACTGAAAGTCAACAAGCAAAACAACTTCCAAAATGGGATACAGATAAACAAGAAACACATGCAGACCTATAGAAACCTAAAAACCCCTAATAAAGGGGTTTTTAGATTTCTACAATATAATGATTTAGCATATGATGAAGAAATATGCTTATAAAAGATAGCCATACACAGATACTCTCTGTACATGGCTATTTTTTATTTTTTCGACACTAACAAAATCCCTAAACTAATAATACAAAAGCTCATTATTTGCTGTGCTGATAGACCAAACAGAACCGAATTTTGTTCACTAACAAGCGAAATAATGATTTGAGCAAACCCCTCAATAATTAGAAAAACACTTATATTCTTTCCATTTCCAAGCCTTTCATTTTTCATCCATAAAAAGCCCATTATACAAAGAGCAAGGATGATCTCATATACGAAAATAGGGTGATATAAAAGTTTAGATTCATATATTTTTATTCCCCATGGTAGTGTCGTTTGTGCGCCTACTTCATGATGTAATAGAAAATAAAAG
The DNA here is from genome assembly GCF_038008465.1 of Bacillus sp. CH_48. NCBI lineage: Bacteria > Bacillati > Bacillota > Bacilli > Caryophanales > Bacillaceae > Bacillus > Bacillus sp. CH_48. The sequence goes on from NZ_JBBOZF010000001.1 coordinate 5,199,056, forward strand.
ATAATACTCACACACAGACTAAAAGGCAATACATCAAGTAAAATACGAAGCGAAAATTGCTCCTTTTTACTTTTCCAAACAATGTATACACTCGCAATTACGCATCCTACTACAATATGTTGCATACTCCCAACAGCTAATATTGCTTGCACTGGCGCCCCAAAAGCCCATACAGGATTTAAAATTACTGGCGCAAACTTCCATACAAATACGATGATAAGAAAAGCATTTGTTACGGCATCCATCATTTTTTCATATGATACATTTTGATGCCTCATCTTTCGTTTCATCAACATAAATCCAAATAGACTTCCAATTATAAGAGATATGGGTTGTAGCCTCACGATCCACTCCATCGTCACGAAATCTCCTTTTAATTCTCAATCAATTTCTTAAATTTCTTTTCTAATTGATCTGGTGGTAATACACCTCGTACATGATCTACTATGATTCCATCTTTATTAACAAAAAATGTCGTCGGTAAAGAGAATACTTTATAATCTAGTCCAGCTACTCCGTCCATATCTAGTAGAACAGGAAACTCAAACCCATAGCGATTAGCAAATGCGCTTGCTTCTTGTACTGGGTCACTAACAGTTGCATTCACCGCAAAAATTTCAACATCCTTTTTATATTTATCATACATATGAACTAAGTCAGGTGCCTCCATTTCACACGGCCCACACCATGATGCCCAAAAATTAATAATATACGGTTTTCCCTTGGCATCATTTAACGACTGCAACTTTCCGTCTAATCCTTTTAATGTGATGCCAGGTGCTTTAAAACCTACTTGTGGTAATACTTCTTTCTCTTGTAACTCTGCTTGCTTTGCTTTTCTTTCCTTTTCTTCTTTCTTTGAATTATAAAAGTTAACCCCCGCCCAAACGAGAGCACCTACTAGTATAATAGCAATTAGTTTCTTCACTTTTCTTCCTCCTCATTTTTAAAAGCCTGTAAATCCACCGAATAGACGAATAAAGAATGCTGTAATTTTCGTCATTTGATTTGTATACAATAAAATACCTGTTACAATCATCATTCCACCGCCAATTTTCATCATGACATTCGCATATGTAACAATCCATTTTACCTTCCCAATAAAGAATGCCATCACGAAAAATGGAACCGCAAACCCAAGAGTGTACGCTGTAATATAAAGAAGTGCCCCTTCAGGATTCGTCGCGCCAAGCATGAGTACAGCTGAAAATATCGGTCCAACACATGGCGTCCAACCCGCTGCATATGTCATACCGACTAAAATCGAGCGAATATATCCAGTCGATTTACTTCTATACTGCACCTTTTTCTCTGCCATAAGCCACTTAGGCTGAAACAAGCCCGTCATAAATAGCCCCATTAAAACAATAAAAATCCCACCAATTTGTTGAATCAATTTTTGGTTAGATGAAAATGTTATTCCAATCCAGCTTACCGATAAACCTAACGCGTAAAATATAACCGAAAATCCGATCATAAAAAATATGGTATGTATAATCGCTGATTTTTGCATAATCCCACGATTTTCTTTTAAATCTTGGATAGACACACCTGTAATATAAGATAAATAAGATGGATATAACGGTAAAGAGCACGGTGATATAAATGACAATACTCCCGCCCCAGCCACAAGCCAAATTGTTAAATCTGCTGCATTCATTTTATTCCCCCTAAAACACTACAATAAGTAGTGTTTATTCTTAAAAAAAAGAGGCTATATGCACTCTCCGACAATAAGTACAACCGACATACAGAATAAACCTACTGTTACATATACCGAATTCGTATGTAACGGAATAGTAAGCTTAACAACCTTTTCATTTAACACTTGCTCGATTCGTAAATTTATTGCTGTTTTTGCAAATGAAGCGGTAACACATCGATTTTCCATTGTCTTTATTTTAATTAATTTTAATAACGCGCTACCTAACTCAAATGAAGATTCCATTTTTTGCATCGCATATTTATCAGCAGCTAGCTCCTGATACGTATGATATCGCTGTAACAACCCTTTTAATATCGGGATGTACATCATTCCTTCTGCTAATAACGTAAAACAAAATAATTTTAGCGGATCCCAATTCTTTTGATGATATTCTTCATGGAAAATAATTGCATCAATTTCTTCATCTGAAAACGTCTGAAGCAAACCTTCCGACATGACAACTTTCGGACGGAATAATCCAATTGTAAATGCCACAACTTCCGTAGTCGGCAATATATATATTTGTTTTCCTTTTCGGATGAAAGGGATAAGTACTTTTTGTAATTTTTTACTATAGAAAAATTGTCGCCAAATTCTTTTGCACACGATTAATATAGTAAGTAATAATAATCCAGCGATTATAATACGAATCAGCGATAATTCTTTCATATGTTTTTCTAACTGGAACAAGCAAAAATTTGAAAGAAAGAACATCTTATTTTGAAACAGAAATGGATATGTAACGTAATACACTAACATACTGAAAAAGAGGGTACTAACAATTACTGCTAACAATACGATTTTACGCATTTGCCATTTCATTTCATTAATCCTCTTTTTTTAACTGACTCAATTTGTCTTCTAACTTTTTTATTAAAGTCGGATCAGCCTGCTCTAACTCATCTAACATATGATTTACAACTAAATCTCCAAATTCCCCCATCAATTCCTGTGTCATTTTCTTCGTTTGCTTGGATAAGAATTCTTCTTTTGTTTGTACAGCACGATATATGCCACTTCTTTTTACAATCTGTTTTTCTAAGTGTAACTTCTCTACTAACCTGTTCATAACTGTCATAACAGTGTTAAAATTCACAGGCGATTCTTCACTTAATTTCTGCTGCACTTCTTTAATCGTAATACCTTTGTTAGACCAAACAATCTCCATAATTTTCGCTTCAAGCGGTCCAAAGAAATGATTTAACCCGTGCTCATTTAATTTATAGTTTTGAGTAAACATAGTATGACTCCTTTCACACTACGAATTGTAGTACAAATTAAATAAAAGGTCAAACACGAATGAGATACACTAAAATTCACTACTTATAAATACGTACGCCATTCCATTAATTATAAGCCTAACTTATCTCCAAATGTATCAAAAAGATACTGCTCTAATATTTGTACACTAAACTTCTCATTACGCCCAAGTGCAAATAATTCCCGATCTTTCGCTACGATAGTATCTAACGGAATAGCTACATTATCCACTATTTTTGTAATTTCAATTATATTACTTTTTACATTTACTTCTGTTTTAAATTCAACATTTTCTAACACTATATGTGAACGTCTTCCTGATGCAAAAAAAGTAAAATTAGGATTTTTAACAACGCCAATTTCAGTCTCTAACGCATATAAATAGTGAAAAATTACATCTCTGTGCCCATCTTTTATTATTTTTTCATCCTTCTCATCGTCTAAGTATTCTTTCAGCTTCGTTGTAAATTCAAATCGAAAATCCACTTTTTTCACGCTCCTTCTTTGTATTTCATATTAAATAAATATATTGAAATAATTTTACCATATTGTAATACAACTTCCTATTAAAAGTAAAAACTGTTTTGGAAAATCGCTATTATTTCCGATTTCCTTTTAAAATATAAATATAAATTCAATATGAATTAATACTTCATTATATCTATTTAAACATATTTTTTCCATTTTTTGAAACATTAGTATGAAATATTATATATCAATGAATGGTTTCTAATTCACTGATATATATAATCAGTGTTTTCTTTACTATTCCGATATACTTAAGCTACATTTTCTAATTATTGATTACATTACAGAAGGAATGTAACTCTCTTCTATCGAATTTTTATATAACAAAAATGATTAGGTGGTGCTTTACTATGAAATTAGCTGTCATTGGTGGCGGTGATTTACAAGATTCAAATCACTTGCCTATTAATGAACGCCTTATAGAATTAACAAATAAACAGTATCCAAAAGTATTGTTTATTCCAACGGCAAGTCATGATGATGAAAGCTATATAAAATTATTTTTAGACACGTTTGAAAAACAATTACATTGTGAAGTACAAATTTTACGTACTACAACAGATTCACCTTCTAAGTATGAAATAGACGAGATGATTCATTCAGCCGATTTAATTTATCTAGGTGGCGGGAATTATATTCACATGTTTACGCAATGGAAAGAACATAGACTCGATGAAAAATTATTATTGGCTCTGCAACAAGGAACACTTATTGCTGGTTATAGCGCTGGTGCTATGTGTTGGTTCACGTCTAGTATCCGATCAGATTATGAAGGTTCTGGTTATATAGAGAGTAACGGATGGGGGATTGTTAATAAAAGATTTTGTCCACATTATAATCAATTAAATAGAATGAACGCCTTCCATTCCTTTTTACAAAATCATCAAGGGAATATAGAAGGAATTGCACTGGAGGATAATTGCGCTTTATATATTACAGAGGAATCCTTTGAGATTATCGGTGAACCAGAAAAAGCGTGGGAGTTTTATATGAGTGATAAAACACTCATTAGACAACATTTTGATATAACTTTAAAAAGCTATTTGTAAACCTGCACCTACAAAAAAATGTCCCTAAGTCAAATAACTTAGAGACATTTTTTCTATTTAACTAACTAATCGTGTAATTCGTTTCTTTTGCCATGAAAGCTTATAATATGCATACTGTAGTATTAAGCTGACAATAAATGCTGCTGGATACCCGATCCAGATCCCTTCTATTCCAAGACTTGTATGGTAAGAAAGATAATATGCTACGGGTACTTCCACAAGCCAAATTGAAACAACTCCAATAACAGTTGGCCAAAGTACTGTACCACTCGCTCGCATTGTCGCACTAATAATTTGTGCATGACCGAAAATTAAATAACTCCATAACGTAATCATAACTAAGCTATGAGCAATTTCAATTGTTGTTTGACTCGTTAAAAATAGTGATAAAATGTCTCTTGAGAATAAGTAAATAAGAGCTATTAACACACCACCGATGACGTAGTTCATAATAATTCCGACCTTCACAACTTTCTGCAATCGATCAAATTGATTCGCCCCAATTGATTGTGCTGCAAAAATAGAAACTGTAATACCAAGGCTAACTGCTGGCATTTGTACATAACTTGCAACTTGATTCACAACTCCGTAAGCAGCTGTTGCATCCGAACCGTAACGATTTACAAACGCGATTACAGCAATTTCAGATAATGAAACTAATATCATATTAATACTCGCTGGAATACCGAGCCTTAGCAATAGCTTTAATAACTCCCCATCCATTCGAAGGTATTTTCTAACCGTGCTATCTAGTTGTAATGGGTGATTTTTCTTCTTTAAATACAAGAGCATGACAATAAACGTAATAACTGTAGATATAACAGAGGCATAGGCTGCTCCATACACATCTAATTTCGGAGCTCCTAACCATCCAAAAATAAGAATTGGTAATAAGATCATATTTAGCGCTGTACTTACAATTAAAAAGTAAAATGGCGTTTTAGAATCTCCTGTACCTCTCATAAATGTTGTGTATGCGAAATATAAAAATAATACTGGCATCGATATAAATAAAATTCGTGCATAATGTACACTTATTTCAATAATATTTTCTGGCGTTCCCATTAGACGCATAATATCCATCGCAAAAATACTGCCTATTATCGCCAACACAACTCCAATAATAAAGGTAAATGTCAGCGTCGTACCAACGATAGCTTTTAAACGATCTTCGTTTTTAGCACCAAACGCCTGACCAATTAAAATAGAGCTTCCTGAACCGATACCAATTACAAATGAAACGAGCAAGAAAAATAATGGGAAGAATGCTGATATAGCCGCTAAATCATTAACTCCAAGCCATCTTCCTACTACTACCATACCAAATAATTGTCCAACTGATTGTAGTACATTACTTAATAATAATGGTACTAAAAACATCGACATCGATTTCCAAATCGGTTTACTCTCACTTTCCAACTTATGTGACTCCGCACCTTCTTTATTGTTATCTGCAGGTGGTTTCAAATTTCATTTCTCCTTTTATTAAAAATCAATTTTCAATATCTATCTCTTTGTATAGTTGTTATAATACTGTGCTTCTATTCACTTTCTTTTCGTATGATTATAACTTCACCCAATATTGACTTCCATCGGCTGTTCGATCTAAAAATCCATACTCGATTAAATATCTTCTTAAAGTTACGAAATCAGGGTATACATTTTCTATCACTGTATTTACTTCTTTTTCAGTATACTTTTTATTACTATCAAACTTCTTTACTAAATGACGTAATATAATTAATTTACGCTTTTGTTTTTTCGGAAATTTAGAAAGAGGTCCATCTAATCCTTCTGTAAAATGAGCTTTTAATACTTCATCATTTTCTTCTTCCGTAATATTGTATCGATCATCCACCATCGTTGCTGTTCTATGAATTGGTACAAATTTCGTTTGTACTTTTGATTTTTCTTCTGATAATTCCATTAGAGCTAAAAATACTTTTGCTTGCTTCATTTTCTCTCGCAGTGTAAATCGATGATTACGAATTGTTGATGTACTTCCGCCATCCAACTCTTTTACAATTTCTTTATCATTCAGTCCCATATGGAAAAACTGAACCATTTTCTTTTGTAAATCCGTTAAACCAGTAAATTTCTTATCCATATTTAACAAATAATCAAACATAGACGTATGCTCATTTTGAATATGCAATCGGACGAACTTCTCTGCTTCATACAAAACTTGATTATCTTGATAAATAACACCTTTAATAAATGTTTCACCACAAGCTAAGCAAATGTACTCCTCTTTTTCTCCATCAAACACATACCCTTTCTTTAATTCCTCTATTGACGCATCCCAAAACTTCTCTGAAATACCACTCATACTAAACACTCCTTCAAAATGTTTATTCAAAAACCAAACAAATCACTATAACGTTTATTATCACTTCACCATCTTATCATAACACAAACAAACATTTCAACATTTCGTTTACCCATTTTACAAACTTTTATAAAAACATCTACCGAAAGGGTTTAATACAACGAAAAGCGAATATGTTTATACAAATTCATTTTATAGGATGTAAAATAGAACATGGATATTCTTCAAGACTCTTGGTTTACCGTTAAGCAAATTGCACAGAATACATATGCGATTAGTGAATATGGAACCGGTATTCATCCATTACAAAACTTCAGTATTCAATTTCAACTACAAAAAAGATGTTTCCGTATAAGAAAACACCTTTTACTTTTTATCCCACATTTAAGGGCAGTAAGACTCCCACATCAAAATTCAGCGGAAGCAAAGAAGTTAAATGAGGGCTAATAATCAGTTGAATAAAGTTTCAATTTATATATTCTATTTACAGTCTCTACTAAAACCTTACTTGCTTGTACAAATGTATGCTTTCGATTTCTATCTTCAACAAATTTATTAGCACAACTACTCATAATCATCATACAACTAATTATGACTAACACTATCTTTCTATTCTTGTAAGTCACTTCATGTCACTCCACTATTACAAAACTTCTTTTGAATTTATCCTATCAAGAAATTTTACATGAATAATAAAACGTGTGAATATGCAATTCTGCATATTCACACGTTTTATCACAATGTTATGATTTAATTTAGTTAAAGAACAAGTATACCGAGGTGACTAACTTGAAATTTAAAGCGAAAAAAAATCCATTCCACGTCATTTTCATTACATTATTTCTAATTATTTTTTTCGTTTCGTTATTCTTCCAAAATGAAAATTCTATTTTTTTCACTCTCATGATGCTATTAAATATCGTGAATCTTTCTTCATTCTATTTCTCTCACTACAACGTAACGGAATCATCTCTTGTTGTAAAACACGGTTTCATACTTCGTACTGAAATCCCATTTAAAGACATTCGCCATATTAAGTACTCTGGCAAAAAACTTCGTTCAAAAAAATGGACTAGGCAACAATTAGAAATTAATTATAATTTATTTGACTCAGTGACCACTTTCGTACCACAAGAAGAAGAAAAATTCATTTCACTCTTAAAAGAGAACTGCCCACAGATGAAAGTAATGAATACGCCTGCTAACAAATAATATATTTTGAAGCTTGCAGTATTGCAAGTAGATGAAACATAAAAATGAACATCAAAAAAGCCAAGATTCTATACTAAGAACCTTGGCTTTTTCTATTACTCTTTTGGAGCAATCATTTTCTTTGGATCTACAATTTCATCAAATTGCCCTTCTGTTAGTAGCCCAGATTGCAATGCTGCTTCTTTTAAAGTTAATCCTTCTTTATGAGCATGCTTCGCAATTTTCGCTGCATTTTCATATCCGATATGTGGGTTTAGCGCTGTTACAAGCATTAGTGAACGATTCACATTTTCATTAATTACTTCTTCATCTGCTTCAATACCAACTGCACAATTGTCATTAAACGAAACAATTGCATCCGCTAATAAGTGAGCTGATTGTAAGAAGTTATAAGCAATAACAGGTTTAAATACGTTTAACTCAAAGTTACCTTGGCTCGCAGCAAATCCGATTGTTGCATCATTCCCCATCACTTGCGCTACAACCATCGTTAATGCTTCACTTTGCGTTGGATTTACTTTACCTGGCATAATAGAGCTTCCTGGTTCATTGGCTGGAATAATAATTTCTCCAAGACCACTACGTGGACCACTTGCAAGCCAACGTACATCGTTAGCGATCTTCATTAGATCTGCAGCTAATGCTTTTAATGCACCGTGAGTATATACAACTTCATCATGGCTCGTTAATGCATGGAACTTATTTGGTGCAGAAACAAATTGTTTACCTGTAAATTGACTAATTTCCTCTGATACCATCTCACCAAATTTAGGATGAGCATTAATACCTGTTCCAACCGCAGTTCCACCAATTGCTAACTCTTTCATATATGTATTGCTCTCTGCAATCATACGCTCTGTTTTTTCAAGCATACGGTGCCATCCGCTAATTTCTTGCCCTAAAGTTAACGGTGTTGCATCTTGTAAATGTGTACGACCAATTTTTATAATATGTTCAAATGCAGTTACTTTTTCTGCTAAAGTTCCTTTTAATTTCCTGATTGCTGGTAATACGTGATTTTCTACTGCGATTACACAAGCTACATGGAGCGCCGTTGGAAATGTATCATTTGAACTTTGTGACATGTTCACATCATCATTTGGATGAATATGTACGTCAGATCCATTCTCTTTCAAAATTTGATTCCCACGATTTGCAATTACTTCATTCACATTCATGTTTGACTGTGTACCACTACCTGTTTGCCATACGACAAGCGGAAAATGTTCATTCCATTTCCCTGCAATCACTTCATCAGCAGCTTCTACAATTGCTTCTGCTTTTTCTTCTGATAGCTTTCCTAATTTTTGATTGCTAAGCGCTGCACTCTTCTTTAAAATTGCAAATGCTTTTACAATTTCAAGCGGCATTTGCTCTGTTCCAATTGGAAAGTTTTCTTTACTACGTTGTGTTTGTGCTGCCCATAATTTATCAGCTGGAACTTTTATTTCTCCTAATGTATCTCTTTCAATTCTGTACTCCATGTTTTCATCCCCTTGAAAATATAATACCTACATCTCTTATAATAACAGACTTTTTCTTAAATGATAATAATTCTCACTCTTATATATAGATATTTTATATTTATTTTAAAAAATTCCTCTTGACCTAAACTTAAGTTTAGGCTGTATCCTTTCCATTGTAACCTACTATAACACTACTGGAGGAATTCAATATGAAAAAATATGCTTTTATAACAGGTGCGAATAAAGGAATTGGATATGAACTTGTTCGTCAATTAGCAGAAAAAAATTATCACGTATTTTTAGGTGCTCGTAATGAACAACTTGGACAACAAGCCGTAGACTCTTTAAATGTTTCAAACGTTTCCTATATTCAAGTAGATATTTCAAATTCACAATCCATTCAAGAAGCAACAAAGAAAATTCACGAAACGACTGACCATTTACATTTATTAATTAATAACGCAGGCATTGCATTAGACTTCAATACGCTACCTAGTGAATTAAATATTGAAACTTTACGTCAAGGATTTGAAGTTAACTTTTTTGGAACTTTCCAAATGATACAAGCCTTTTTACCATTATTAAAGAATTCAAGCAACAGTAAAATACTAAATGTAACAACTGACATGGCCTCACTAACAATGTTTGCTAATGGTGAAACACATCCAATCAATACACTAGGATATAATTCTTCCAAAACTGCTATTAATGCTTTAACATTAGCTTTTAGTAAAGAATTTGCTACTAACGGTCCAGAAGTATTTGGGATAACTCCTGGTTTTACAACTACTGATCTTAATGGAAATTCCCCTGGTGGCCATACAACTATTGAAAGTGCTAAAATTATTATTAAATATGCATTAAGTGAAACAAACTATAATGGTAAAATACTAAATAAAAATGGCATTATACCTTGGTAACAAAAGGATGAATGATATGTATTATACAATTGGGCAAGTCGCCAAAATGCAACACTTAACTATTTCTCAAATACGTTATTATGATAAACAAGGACTGTTCCCTTTTCTGCAAAGAAATGAAAAAGGAGATCGAGCTTTTGATGAAGAAGCACTCAAATACTTAGAAATGATTTTGTGTTTAAAAAACACTGGTATGCCTATTCAAAAAATAAAACAATTTATCGACTGGTCTATGGAAGGAGAATCTACCATCTTTCAACGGTTGGAATTAATGAAACAACAAGAGACCAATGTCTTACAGCTCATCCAAGACACTGAAAAAAACTTAAAAAAGATACAACAAAAAATTGCTAAATATGAGAATGAAGTAACTTCAGCAGATGCTATTACAAAATAAAAAATCACCTTCTACATATTGTAGAAGGTGATTTTTATTTTATGATGCTTGCTTTCCTTTATCTGCATCATCTACATACCAGATGAATTTGCCTGTATATCCGTAAATAACTGCTAAAATTAACGATACGAAGCTTAACCACATAAACGGAACGTATGAGAACGTTGCTACACCTAAAATACCCGCCATAAAAATACCATTATCAGACCATGGAACCATACCTGAAGTTAACGTTCCACCTACTTCTGAGTTACGCGCTAATACACGACGGTCTATTTTTAATTTATCATAGCTATCTTCCATAATTTTTGGTGTTAAAATTAGTGATACATACATCGCACAACCAAATATATTAGCTAAGAATGCCACGATTAATGTAGACAATGTTACATTACCTGCAGAATTTAATTTCTTCTCAAATTTTGATACGATTACTTTTAAAACACCTAGTTTTTCAAGTAATCCACCAAATCCTAAACCGAAAATAATAACAGCTACTGAGCCAAGCATGCCGTTAATTCCACCACGGTTTAATAACTTGTCAACAAACTCAACACCAGATTGAATTGAGAATCCGTTATAAGCTGTTCCAATCGCCTCTCCAAAGTTCATCCCTTGGAAAAGAGTTGCCCAAATTGCACCAATTAAAGCTCCCATTGCAATTGTTGGCATAGACGGTTTCTTCATCGCTAATAGAACGATAACAATGACCGCTGGAATAAGCATCCATATTTTAATATCAAATTGCTTTAATAAAGCTTCTTTTAAAAATTCTACTCGATTCAAATCTACATTATCGCCGCCATACATCCAACCAGCTACAGTAAACATAATACTAGTAATAATATAAGCTGGAACATCTAATACGAGCATAGCTCGAACGTGAGCAATAACATCTACTTTCGCCATAGAAGCTGCAAGAACTGTGCTATCAGAAAGTGGTGATAATTTGTCGCCGAAATAAGCTCCTGAAAGAACTGCACCAGCAACAAGCGGAAGTGGTAAACCAAGTCCTTCACCAATCGCCATCATAGCAATACCTGCTGTTCCCACTGTTCCCCAAGACGTTCCTGTTGCGATAGAAGTTATAGAACAAATAATTAATGTTGCTAATAGGAATATGCTAGGGTGAATAAATTCTAATCCATAATAGATTAATGTTGGTACTACCCCACCAGCAATCCACGTTCCAATTAAAGCACCTACTGCAACTAAAATCAGTATTGCTTCTAATCCGTTAGAAATCCCTTTCGTAATTGCATCTTGCAATTCTTGATAACGAAATCCTAATCTTAATCCAAGCGCAATTACTAAAAACCATGAAATAAATAGCGCTAATTGAATTGGGAGATCAAAAATCGTTTGGAAGGAAAAGACAACAGCAAGAAATAGTAATAAAAGAACTATGATTTCTAGCATCGATGGTAATCTTACACTTTTCATTTTTTTCTCTCCTTACAAGTCGATAACATGACGTATGTCGTCTTACATGTATGTAATATACAATTAGCGAAGACAAAACAAAATTTTCATATTATTTCGATTTATTTTTCCAGTATAATATATTCACAACCCTTTCTATTGTAAAAGTAGATTACGTTTTTCGCAATGAAAAATATAAAAAATGTTGTATTTTTATTTATCCCGATATTTTCGGCCAATAAGACCTCCGCCTTAAAATTCAGTAAGCGCAAAGCACTTAGATAAGAAATTAACTACTGTAAAATTCCGAATTGATATGAACGTATTAAAGCTTCACTTTATTTACAAAGAACAATCCCATACTAACTTTTTTAATATTTGCTGCAACAAAACTTTTTACAACTATCTTCACTTTTTAATTAACACCATTATTTTCTACACAAAAAATAGGGCACACATCATTAAAATGATGCATGCCCTATCTTTATTTATACATATTTTGTATTTCTTCTTTATTTTTAAGTATTTCCTCAAACTTATCACTACAACCCTTCGGAAATAACACTCCCAGTCCATATGAATGCGCAAATTGAAAATGAGGGTACTTCGCTTTTACCTCATCCCAAAACTGATATACGCCGAAATCACCACTTCTAACTTCAATATCATGAAATAATACAATACCGTTTTTCGCGACTTTCGGTAGCCATGTGTTATAATCGTGAGAAACAGCTTCATACGTATGATAGCCATCAATATGCAAAAGATTTATCGTTTCATCTTGAAACTGGTCTACAGCATCATCAAAAGTAGATCGAATTAAATTTCCTATATTAAGGTAGTTATCGCTCACTACTTTTTCTACTATTTGAAAAACCCCTTCTCCATATGGACCTGTATGCCCATCTCCAGCCCAAGTATCTACTGCAAAGCATTTAGTCGATAACCCTCCATCTTTTACTCCCTGACAAAAACTGAAGAAAGAAGCACCTAGATGTGTACCTAACTCAACTAAAGTTTCTGGTTTTTCAAATCTTACTAAGTCATATGCAAAATCTAAATGTCCACTCCACGCAGATTGTGACCGAATAATAGGACTAAATGTTTCAAATTCAAATGATGGTTTATGAGTAACCCAGTTCATCGCATAACTCCTTCTGCACATATTTTTAACAAACCAAATTACTCTTATCTTTATTTTTTTATCGCCATGATTATGATTCTATTTCATGAAAATATGAAGAATTTATTCTTTTCTATTGAGGTAAAGCGTCATATACATATGGTTCAGTTGGCTTATCAATTTTCTCGATTTTGTTTACTTTTACAAGTGGAAAGACTGTTCCTTTATATGTCGTTTCATCTAATAATCCTGTTATTTTCACCCATGTTTCTTTTGGAATTTTCCCAACGTTTTTCCCGGTAACAATCATCCCCCAGACTGATGCATCCGCAATACAACAAGTTATGCCATATCGAGCCACTACTGCTTTATTACCCGTCACATCCTTATCATTATATATAAACCCTGAGAATATAATTTCTTTCCCTTTAAACCCTTTTACATCTTGACCAATTATACTCATTGTTTGAACATAATCCTTATCCTCTACTTGTAGTTTATGCTGTCCTAACATACTTTTTACTACTTGCTCTTCCGTTTCATAAGTCGTTGATAAATTTGATGTTTCATCTGGATCATCGAATACCTCTCGCCCATCAAAATCATCCTGTTTCCCCTCTTTTTCGTTCCCTTCCATACTTCTCGCCTGTACACTTTGATTCATACCCCTTTTTCCTGCTAAACTTCCATCAATTGTTACATTTCCAAATAGAAAAGCACTAATAATCGGAACAACAAATAAAACATATACAAAGAAACTTTTCATCCCTGATTTTAATGCTGTATGATGCTTACAACAATTACAATCATCCTCTTTTTCTCCCCCATCTCTCCAAACTTGTAAAGAACCAAGAAGTAAAATCACTACAAAAGCTATATACGTAAATTTAATCATTTTTGGAGCGATAAAATTATAAATATTCCCTGTTACAAGTAGTTTAAATAAGAGCATTGCTAAACCAATTAAAATAATGCCACGAATATAGCGATGATATGCCTTCTGCTCCTCTTTCTCCATTCTTTCTCACCTCCTATAACATTATAATTTGCAGGATGGTATACACAGATACAATGACAATTCCCATTAAAAAGAATACAAATTTCTTTTGAAAATATGCAAATAGCATTAACGTATTTTTCATATCAAGCATCGGCCCAAACACAAGAAATGCGAGAAGTGCCTTTACTGAGAAAACATGTCCAAAAGATGCCGCTATAAAAGCATCGGCTGCAGAGCAAATTGATAAAACATAACCAAATCCCATCATAATAAAGGGGGCAATTACTTCGTTATGTGCTACTGCATCCAGTACATTCCGATCAAAAAACGTTTGAAATACACTTGCTAAAAAAGCACCAATCAATAAATACTTACCAGTATCAAAAAACTCATCTACAGTGTGATTCATAACATCCTTCCAACTCTTTTTTTTGCTTGTTTGAACTGAAACCTCTACGTCTTTTAAAACATTTCTTTGGCGATAGCAATAATACACAATTAGACCTATGAATAGAGCAACTAAAATTGTTATCCCAAAGCGTGCATATACAACATAATCATTTTTTTGAAACGCATATACAGTAGATAAAAAAACGACTGGATTCATAATGGGTGCACTCAGTAAAATAACAATGCCTACATGAAGTGGTAACCCCTTTTGAATGAGCCTTCTTACAATTGGTATAATGACACATTCACACATTGGAAAAAGAACTCCCACAAATACTGCTGGAATCATTGCAACAATCGGAGATTTCGGCATTACTTTTTGAATCATATCTTCCGTCACAAACACTTGAATAAATGAAGAAACAATTACCCCTAATAAAATAAAGGGTATTGCTTCAAAAATGATACTTAAAAATACTGTATTCACATTCAACCATTCCTGTGGTATATTTTTGTGCAAATTTGCTAGACTTGTAAAATCTACAAAAAATAATAAAAAGAGAAACATAGCGATAAGAGCTATGCCTACTAATTCTTTTGAAACTCTATTAAAGACCAAGCTTCTCGCCTCCATTTTATTTATATGTAAACATGTGCTTGTCCAAATGCTTCATACTACAGCACAAATTTTATAGTCTATTTCTATTCTCAAATCGTAATCATTATGATTTATTATTGATTTTTCTTTTTCCATCGTTTAATATAAAACGTAATCATTACGATTTAAAGGGGAGATCATTTCATGAAAAAAGTACCTATCACTGTATTAAGTGGGTTTTTAGGATCTGGAAAAACTACCTTACTACATCACATTTTGACTAATAAGAACAACTTAAAAGTAGCTGTTATCGTTAATGATATGAGCGAAGTAAACATTGATGCATCTCTTATAAAAAAGGCTGGTTTTTCACGTACGGAAGAGAAATTAGTAGAAATTCAAAATGGTTGCATCTGCTGTACACTACGAGAAGATTTAATGATAGAAGTGGATCGTCTTGTTGAAAATGGTGATATTGACTATATTATTATTGAATCTTCTGGTATAAGTGAGCCTATTCCAGTTGCTCAAACGTTTACTTATACAGACGAAGTTCTTAACATTGATTTAACGAGAAATTGTCGCCTCGATACGATGGTTACAGTTGTAGATGCAAATAGGTTTTGGGATGATTTTGCAGATGGAGAAAGTTTATTAGAGCGAAAACAAGCAATCGATGAGAATGATACCCGGGAAGTTATTGATTTATTAATAGATCAAATTGAGTTTGCAAACGTAATTATTCTTAATAAAATAGATTTGCTAGAAAAAGAAGATGTGATAGAGCTTCATCATTTACTAAAAAAATTAAATCCTAATGCAAAAGTTCTTAAATCTTCGTTTAGCAAAGTACCATTACAAGAAATTTTAAACACAAATCTATTTAATTATGAAGAAGCCAGTCAATCGGCCGGCTGGATACAAGAATTAAATAGTGAACATCATACACCGGAAACGGAAGAATACGGTATCAATTCCTTTGTTTACCGTCGCAAATATCCTTTCCATCCCGAGCGCCTTATGAATTGGCTAGAAAAATGGCCTTTAGATGTTGTAAGAGCGAAAGGATTCTTCTGGCTCGCATCTCGTAATAATATGATAGGGCTTCTATCTCAAGCAGGTTCCTCTATTACAATTCAAGGAGCCGGTGAATGGATAGCCGCATTACCTGAAACTGAAAGAAATCAAATGATTGCAGAAGAACCAGAAGTATTAAAAAACTGGGACGAGCGATATGGAGATCGAATAACTGAGCTCGTATTTATCGGTATTGATATGAATCGTTCTGTGATTGAACAATCATTAGATGATTGTCTATTAACAGAAAAGGAAATGGAACAAAAGTGGAATACATTTATTGATCCTATTCCGGCTTTTACTTATACTTCATAATAATTAATAAAAGGCTTCAGTAGAATGAAGCCTTTTTATTTTATAGCACTCTTATTTAATAGGTTTGCTTTAATTATAAATACAACTGTACCTAAAACAATTAATATAGTATATATGTTACCAACTACATCACCTATTTTTTCTAAGCCAAGCGGTAATATTATAGTAGCAACTCCGACTATATAAGAAAATGCTCCTGAAAGCTTCACTAATTTATTTTTATCTCCAACAAACGTTTCTTCTTGATATCCTGCTAACAAAAACAACCTCTAAAGAACAGCACCCTATTATTCAAGCGCTACAAAAACAAGATGAAAAACAAATGGAACAAATGGAACAAATGATGTCTCAAAACTGGCTCCGTCCCATGAAAGAAATATAAAAAATGATTTCTATGAAATAATAAAGCTGGCTACACAAAAGTGTAACCAGCTCCTTATTTACTAATCTATGTGCTATGCCTGAATATTTGCGTAATCCTCAATATCTTCATACTCTTTTTCTAATTCCTCTAAAGACAGCTCGTATAATTGTCGGTCACGAATTTTAAACACACCTGCTCCAATTAACTCATCAATTAAATGCCTCTTACGATTTTCAACAGCAAAACGGAGTTGACTACTCATCTTTAAAAAAACTCCTTTCCACGATCATTGAAAATGATAATCTTTATCAATTACCACTTTTGATTATAAAAGATGACTCTTTATAAGTAAAGTAATTTCATGAAATATTTACCTGGCAAAGTATTTGTGGCCACATTATATATATGTATGCCGTGCGAAAAATGTTATGACACATTTTCTTATCCTTTTTCTTTCATACTTTGCAGGTTGTCTCACTATGATTAAATTCACCATCTATTTCTACTTGAATGGTGACATGTTCTACATGAAACTTCTCCTTTAATACATCCGTAGCCTCTTTTAATACATTTTGCGTTTCATCACCTTTAATAATCAAATGGCAAGTTAATACTTGAAAATCAGATGTGACAGACCATATGTGCAAATCATGAACTTCTTTTACAACCGTAATATTTAATAATGTACTTTTTACCTCTTCAACATTTATGTGCTGGGGTGCACCTTCCATTAATATATGGACGGTATCACGTGTTACACGCCATCCACTAATAATGACTAAAATAGACACAAGAATACTAGCAATCGCATCAGCAACCGTCCATCCGAAAAATTTAATACATAGCGCTGCAATAATCGCTCCGACTGATCCTAATAGATCGCCTAATACGTGGAGGAAAGCACTTCTTAAATTCAAGTTCCCCTTCACATCTCCGCCTCTCATTAATATCCAAGCTGATAAAATATTAATAAGCAGACCAAGTACAGCAATAATGAGCATCCCATTACTAGCAATCTCAACTGGTTCTTTAAAACGGCGGATTGCTTCAATAAAAATGTATACCGAAATGACAATAAGAACGACACCGTTACATAATGCTGCTAACATTTCGACTCGCTTATATCCATATGTTTTCGCAGTTGTTGCTGTTTTTTCTCCGAGCTTAAACGCAAGTAAACTTAAGGCTAAAGATACCGCATCACTTAACATATGCCCCGCGTCAGATAATAGTGCTAAGCTATTTGTTACAAATCCACCAACAACTTCTGCAATCATAAAACTTGTTGTTAGTAGGAAGGCAATTAGTAACGCCTTTTTATTTTTTGAATGACCATGATCATGCGAATGTCCCATACGAATACTCCTTTAAGTACAATATCTGTATGTTAGTATGAAACAAACTCCCCATCTTTATCCCGAATTGACTGATTGTAAACGCCCGCTTCCTCTGTATACACACTTCGCTTCTTTTTAAACAATCCCTTTTTCTCAAATAAAACAAGACTACTTCTTTTTTATTTTCATATTGTTTACTAATGAAAGAATTTTTAAGGAGGTTACTAAAATGAAACGTTTATTTCTCTGTATGGAACGTGAACTTGTTGTAGTGAAAGAACAATATGATGACTATGAAACGACTTACCACTTACAAAATATGCAACCTACCTGTATCGCTGTTGATCCATTTCAAAAAAATCGTGTATATTGCGGAACATTTGGACGAGGTCTATGGTTAAGTGACGATAGCGGGGATTCATGGAGACCAATTGGAGATTCTTATCGTTACTTTGATTTTCCTAAAGAAGATGGTATTTTGCACTCCTCTATCACTTCCATAACAATAAGCTCAAATGAACAAGTTAACGGATATGGTGTCGTTTATGTTGGCACAGAACCGAGCGCTTTATTCCGCTCTGAAAATGGTGGTGAAACGTGGACTGAACTTAAAAATATGAAATCATTATTATCTTCTTATACGTGGGCATTTCCGCCTAGACCTTTTACCCATCACGTACGCTGGATTACAGTTGATCCAAACAACCCTAATACAATACACGTTTCAATCGAAGCTGGTGCTGTTATTCAAAGTAATGATAAAGGGCATACATGGATCGATAAAAAATTCGGTGCCCCTATCGATGCTCATCAATTACTTATGCACCCTGAAGCACCAAATCGCCTTTATGCATCATGTGGTGACGGATTTATGGGCGGACCTGATCGTGCATATCTTGAAAGTTATAACAATGGAAACAGCTGGATCTCATGCAGTGAAGGACTTGAACATCATTATTTATACAGCATGGCTATCGATCCCGCTGATTGCAATACGATTCTCGTTTCAGCTGCACCGAGTGCTGATCTCGCTCATCACCATATTCCTTATGAATCTTATATTTATCGAAAAACGAAAGATACTCCTTTCCAGCAAGTACAACAAGGACTACCATCCGCAATCGGTACAGTCATTTCGATGTTTGCGACAAACAAGGCAGAACCACATACGTTTTACACGTTAAATAACAACGGCGTGTTTCAATCCAATGATAGCGGCGAATCGTGGGAACAACTAAACATTCCGTGGAAAGATGAGTATAAAACGCAGCATCCACATGCGTTACTCGTAACTAGTTTTTAGCGAAAAGAGAGACTGCCTAATGTTTTTAGGCAGTCTCTCTTCTATTTCTTTAAATCAATTACGATATCATCTAGAACAATATCTTTACTCTTCGCTTCTTTTTTCGGCACTTCAATTTTCTTCTCTTTTCCATTCACATACTCCACTCCACCATGATTTTCAGGTGTATGCACTCGCAAATTCACATGAGGCGTAACGATAAGCTTTGTAGCATTTTTATTCAATTTTTGGAATGTAGTACTCCAACTACTTTTATGTGGTTCTGCTACTGTACCCGTTCCGCCATTTCCTTCACCAGCGTATTGATTTCCTAAATCATCTTTTATTTCTAGCTCAACATCTGCACTATCCCATATGCGCCTTAATGCCTTAGATTCTTCCTGATTATAAAAAACGATAAATGACATAGGTGTTACTTCCATTTTGTCTATATTTACTTTTATACCTTCTTTTTCGGAAATCCCATTAACTTTTATATCCTTACTATCCATCGCCTTTAAAGTAAGAGCAAAATTCCAATTCCCTTTTATTGATTTTTTTTCTTCGTACATATTAATTGATTCCATATTCCATCTAACATTTGCAACGTCCATTCTTTTACTACCAAGATCACTTGTTGTAGTCATACCTACATATTTTTTATCTCCTACTTTCGTAGTTTTAGAACTTCCAGCCGCACCATTAGACATGCTTACTTGCGGGGAACCAAATATGCTCGGATGCTCTCCTAAATCTTTTTCACTTTCGATAGAATACGTTATCGTTACAGTTCTCCCATCAAACACAGCATCATTAATTGTAACCTTAACCCCATTACTCTCTCTCGTCATATTCAATTCAGTCGAAAACTCTTTATAATTTTCATGTAGCCCTGTTCTACCATTATCTAAAAATCGGAATATATCTCCTACTATAGGAAGACCTCCAGCATAGGTTGGAAAACCAATACCAAGTGTTGCAACTGATAATCCTACTAAAATAGATGCAGCAGCGACACCTTTTTTCCAACTTTTCATCTTTTTCTTCGTACGTATCGATTGTTTTACATTACGCTTCACTTTTTCTTTTTCAATTTCAGAAGCCTCAATTTCCTCTAGTTCTTTTTCATCTATATCAATATCATTTAATAGTTCATAAATGTCTTTCATATTGCACTACCTCCAAAACTAATTTTCGTAGCATTTTGTTGTAGTTTCTTTTTCCCCCGGTACACTCGATTATCAATTGCTGCCCGAGTTAATCCTAACTTGTCACCTATTTCCTCTGTCTTCATACCAAGTAAATATTTCATAATGAATACCTTTTGATCTAACGGTTCTAATTGATTAATGAGCTTCAATAATTCTTCCCTATCTTCCATAACGATTAATTCGTCTTCTGCTGATTTTTCTGTACTGATATGAAACTCATCTGAAATAATTTCTACTTTTTTAGTCGCTTTTCGGTAATAATCAATTGCTTTAAACTTTGCAATCGCTGCAATCCACTTTTTAAAATCACTCGGCTCTCCATGGAATTTATTTGCGTTATTCCAAATGGAAAGAAATATATCGTTTATACATTCCTCTATGAGTCCATCATTTTGAATTGGAAGTAGAACTTTATGCGTGATCCCCTTTATGAGTGGTAAGTATGTATCGACAACAAATTCTAACGCGCCTTCTTTTTGCCGCTGTAATCTTTTTATAAAATTTTTCTCATTTGATTTCATGTAGCGATTCCCCTTATTGTTTTGTAAAAGCTTTTACACCCTATATAACGTCTGAAGAAATTTTTTCTCTCATCTTTTTTATTTTTTGTATGTAATGGAATACTTCCCCTTAGCCATTGTCTCACATGACTATGCGTTCAAAGAAAATTTTCTCAAGTCTACAATTTAATTCATGTAGTACACTATTTATATAGTCATTCTTTAATTTGGTGTACATTTTATTTCATTAATATATTTTTTAAATTAGGAGATGAGATGTGTATGTGTGGAATTACAGGTTGGGTAAATTGGAATAAGGATCTCTCCAATGAACATGTTATTTTAGAAAAGATGGCAAATAGTATCCAGCATCGTGGTCCTGATGCTGAAGGATTTTGGTTTTCACCTCGCGCGGCCTTTGCACACCGACGTTTAATTGTTATTGATCCAGAAGGCGGGACGCAGCCGCAGACATTTCGTGCTGGTGATTATACGTATGCTCTTACTTATAATGGAGAAATTTATAATTTCCGTGAACTGAGAGAGCAACTTCAAAAATGTGGTCATACATTTGAAACCCATTCAGATACAGAAGTATTACTACATGCTTATTTAGAATGGAAAGAAGACTGCGTACGACATTTAAACGGAATTTTCGCTTTTGCATTATGGGATGAACAGAAGCAACAATTGTTTTTAGCACGAGATCATTTAGGTGTAAAACCGCTCTTTTTTACAGAAAGAAATGGCAGTATTATTTTCGGCTCTGAAATTAAAGCATTATTAGCGCATCCATCTGTCCCTGCTGAAATTGATGCGGATGGAATAAATGAAATATTTGGATTAGGCTTATTTCGCACTCCAGGATGTGGTGTGTTTAAGCATATTCAAGAAGTACGTGCTGGACATTCTATAACATTTACACGTCATAAAAAAGTAGTTACGAAGTATTGGAATTTAGAAAGTAAGATCCATACAGACTCTATAGAAGATACATCTTCGCATATTTTATCTATTTTACAAGATACAGTAAAAAGACAATTAATTGCCGATGTTCCTCTCGTTTGTATGTTATCAGGCGGATTAGACTCTAGCGGTATTACTGCACTTGCAGGTAAAGAATTTGCAGAGGAGCACGAAACACTTCACACGTATTCAATCGACTTTTTAAATAGCGCCAAAGATTTCGAGCTGACATTTGCTCGCACTGGCTTAGACGCTCCTTGGGTAAAACGTGTTTCCGAACATGTAGGGACATCGCATCATGACATTATTGTGAATGCTGAAGAATTAGCAAATCACTTATTCGTTCCCCTCCATGCGAAAGATTTGCCAAGTGCAGGCGAAATGGAAACTTCACTATATTTACTATTTTGCGAAATGAAAAAAGATGCAACCGTAGCTTTATCTGGTGAATCGGCTGATGAAGTATTCGGGGGATATCCTTGGTTTCATCAAGAAGAACTACTGTATGTAGATAAGTTTCCATGGTTAACAAACTGGAAAAACACATCTTCTCTATTATTAAACGAAGTAACAAAGCAATGTAATCCTGAACATTATATCAATAAAAGATTCCATGAAGCTGTTCATGAAGTACCTACTCTTGAAGGGGAAAGTAAAAAATCCGCGAAACAACGCCAAATGTTTTATTTATTTTTAACGAGATTCCTTCCTTTCTTACTTGACCGTAAAGATCGTATGAGTATGGCTGTTGGTTTTGAAGTTCGTGTACCGTTTTGCGATTATAGATTAGTTGAATATTTATGGAATGTTCCTTTCAACATAAAAAGTATTGATAATATTGAAAAAGGCATTTTACGTAGAGCACTACATCCAGCTTTACCTGACGATGTACGCAATAGAAGAAAAAGCGCTTATCCAACTTCACAAGATCCACACTACTTAAAAACAATCCGTAATTTAACACTTGATATGTGTAGCAATAAAAACAATCCTATTTTCTCACTTATTAACCATTCCATCTTACTTTCAATTGCTGATCAAAGTAATAAAGAGATTAACAATTTTGAGGCAAGAAGTGCCATGGAGTATATGCTACAAGTAAATGAATGGTTGAAAACATATCATATTCATATTGCTTAACAAAAAAGAGTTCAAGGATAAAAACCTTGAACTCCTTTTATATTAATTAGCACATTGTTTATTATCAGTATCAATAGACCATCCAATAATCGTGGCACAATCTCTACCTTTCCACTGCAATACATTTGTTAATACGGGCTCAATCTGCAAGCAACTTCCGTCGTGTAATATTTCTACTAAAGATTGATCATCATCAAACCTTCGTTTGTCACACTCTAAAATACCATCTGTTGCCATTACAATGTGATTCATTCCTTTTTCTAATCCTCTTACACCTGACGTAAAGCAAGGTGTATTTGCTGCAAAAATATTTTTCCTACCAATATATTCGTAATTTTTCCGTTTATTTAATCGTCCTTTTCCATTTTTCGTTTTCTCAGAATGGAATAAATACGCGAAACAATCACCAACTGATAACCAATATAAAAATTCGCCTTTTCGTAAACAAATTAAGCAAGCGAGTTCCTCATCATCTTGATCACATTTTTTAATAAATAACTCATCTGTAAATAACGCTAATAAGTACATATGTGTATGATGAAAAGCTAAATGTATTGGATATGAGAATAACTCTTTTAGTTTTTCTTTTCTTGCCGAAATCGCTTCTATTATATAATCTATATTTTTTGTTTTGTGATGTGTATCAAAAATCATAACAAATTCAAATTGTAATTCAGGATCCCACCAAGCAAGCACCGCATCTCCTCGTTCATATGCATCACTCTCTTGATTCCCCCCATATACGCCGACTGAAAGAGGACCACATTTTTCAACATGTATTTCATCTACATACATCTGTTCATGACTAATCCATTTGAATGTATTCACAGCTATCATCCTCTCTCTTGCTAAATGTATACCTTTACACATAGATTACCTTATATTTCAATAAAAATAAACTTTTTCAACATTTTTTATCCAAATAAAAGGATTTTATTTCTAAAATAACGAATATATCTTACTATACGATATAAAAAGGGGATTTATTATTATGAACAACATTAATCAACATTGGGAGAGCATTTATTATCACTTACGATACGAATACGAGGACAACCTTTCCCACCAAGCAATTCGTATTTTACAAATCGTTTCTCGTGAGAAAGATATAACAATTGGAAAAGTCGCTACTGAGCTTAGTCTTTCTCATAACACAGCGTCTGAACACATAAAGCGCCTTATTCAAAAGGGCTTCATCGTTAAAGAGAGAAATAAACAAGATGAAAGAGTGGTAAACCTTACATTAACAATTGAAGGGATTGAAGTATTAGAAAAACATACTTTACTGGATAAAGAAAAGATAAAAATATTAGAATCACAGTTATCAAAAGAAGAACAACAATTAATTGAAAAAGCATTTTCGTTATTAGCGAAGGAGGCAAAATATGCATTTCCTCGTTAAAGTAATCGTTTCGGCACTTATTATCGGCGTTATCACTGAAGTTGCTAAACATTTCAGTACGATAGGTGGCTTTATTGCTGCCCTTCCACTCGTTAGTTTACTTAGTCTATTTTGGATTTCATTCGAAGGCGGGAATAAACAAGAATTAAGTCAATTTGCTTTAGGGGTATTATATGGATTCCCCGCATCAGCACTACTATTATTTATCGTCTATATTGGTTTAAAAAATTCATTTACACTTAGTACATCTGTCCTACTCGGTATAGGTGTTTGGTGTATCGTTTTTGCTTGTCAAAAATTATTTCAAGCTTAGGAGGAATTAACATTCATAAATTTGTAGAAATAATGGGGCAAAATATAGAAGTACATATAAAAGGAAGTGGTAAACAAACTGTAGTCATTCAAACCGGAATGAGTTGCTCATTTTATGATTGGTTTCCTATTATAGAAAAGCTTTCAGAGTACTTTACAGTCGTTTCATACCATCGCCCAGGTTACGGAAAAAGTGATGTAGGCCATCAGCCGCGTACAATAAGGCAAGTTACAAAAGAGCTACATATGTTACTAAACAAACTAGCTATTCAAGAGCCATTTATTCTAATCGGTCATTCCTACGGAGGATTATGTGCACAACATTTTGCGATGTTACATGAAGATAAGCTGCAAGCACTTATTTTAGTTGATTCTACTTCGATGAACTTACACCGTTTAGATGAACTTCATTTACCAATTTCTGATCAAACTGATTCTGATGATGTTTGGTTTCAAAAATATAATATGTATTCCAAAATGGATGTAGACACACTTTATAATGAACTAAAATCTATGCTCGCCAATCAATCAAAACAGCAAATTGAATTCTCTACCTCCGCCTCATTATATAAAGCGACAGCTTCTGAACTATCTGAGTGGAAAAACTGTGCTCTCTCACTAAAAGAGCTATGTAAAACATTAGAAATACCATTAATCGTTATCGGTAGAGATCCTCAATATTCTATTACTCAATTGACTAATGGTGGCATGCCAAAAGAGGAAGCAACACAACTTGAAGCAATGTGGCAAGAACTAATTCATGAACAATTACACCTCTCAACTAACAGCCACTATATTCTTGCCCAACATGCTAGTCACGGTATAGAAAATGATCGACCAGATATTATTATTGAAGCAATTCATTTCTTACAAATCAAAAAAGGAAGCAACTAAAGCTGCTTCCTTACTTATCTTCTATTCATAATCTTCTTCATCATCGATTTCTTCGTAATATGAACTACCATTACTTACATATATAGGGCCATTCGCAACATCAATACGTAGTACCCACGCCCATGGCACAGCTAAACGTTTATGTATCGCTCGCCAAAAGCTCATTGATTTTCTTTCGTACTCCTGGAACTCCTGAAGTAACTCTTTGTAGGAGGAACCGTCTAACTGAATATTTGCTTCTAACAAACGAGAATGAGCATAGTACTGTAACTCTAGTTCAGCAGCAATTTCCATTTCTTCTTCCGTTGCCATACCAATAATTGTTCCATCTTCTGGTGCAATTTCATATACGTTTTGAACTTCAATAAGCCCTTCTTTCTCTTTCTCAAACATGTAAACAGCCTCCTTTAACATATATTTTTTATGTTACAAAGTCATACTTCTACAATAACTTCTCTGTTTCCTCTTTTTTTGATAAACTTTTACAAAATATTTAACCGATGACCTGTTTTCTCTATTCTTTCAGCAGAAATGAAGCGATTTTTATCAAAATTTAATTTATACACATCAGGCATATGAAGTGTTTTCCAAAACTCAAAATCATATTTCGAATTAAAATAATTCATTAGTAATACCATAATATTCCCATGCGTACCTATTACAATGTTCTTACCTTCATATTGTTTTAATATATTTTGCATACATATTACAGCGCGCCTTTGTGCGACATCACTCGATTCTCCGCCTTCGTATGCAAAACTCCAATCTTTCCACACATTCTGCATAGCAACATTAAAATCTGCTACTGGCTCTGTACTCAATAATCTTTCACGCAAATCTTCTTCTGTTTGTATTAATAATTTATATGTATTCGCAATTCCTTGTACAGTTTGGATCGCTCTTTTGTACGGACTAGAAATAACAACATCAATATGTTTATCTTTTAATAAATGCGTTACATTCTCTGCATCACAGTGCCCTTTTTCAGATAAAGGTCGTTCCCTTTCTTCTTTTGTATATGTAGAGTGGGCATGGCGAACGAAATAGATTGTCGTCATTTATTCATCTCCCTTTTCCGTTTTTATCCAAATTCAATACATTACCATCAAATCCCTTTACCTTTATTATAAGTACTGTCAAATTTAAATGTTGATTTTCATATTAATAAAAGGGAAACACCTCATATGGTATTTCCCTCAATTAAAATAGACTACATCCAATTAAATACTTTATCAATTTTATTTCTATCGTATTCTAATATCCAATCATTATATGTATTATAAATATCCCTAATTGTATCAGGAGAGATAGCTAATACATCACAACCTCTATCATCATAAACGTGAAATATAGTATTCTTGTTAACATTTATAAAATACACCCTATGAAAAATACTCGGTTTTATTCCCATATCTTGATTACAAATTGCTTTTAGCATAGGAATGTATGTA
This sequence comes from Bacillus sp. CH_48, assembly GCF_038008465.1. Taxonomy (NCBI): domain Bacteria; kingdom Bacillati; phylum Bacillota; class Bacilli; order Caryophanales; family Bacillaceae; genus Bacillus; species Bacillus sp. CH_48. The sequence goes on from NZ_JBBOZF010000001.1 coordinate 5,226,706, forward strand.
AAGTCAGAGATTTCACATTTCAAAGTATATCTATGTGTTTTATATGCTCCATCTTCATCTTCATCTGGAAAAACATAAGGGATTGTATTTTTCTGTAACTTAAACAAATCGGACTTCTCTTTGACATACTTAGAAAAGATATTCAATTTCTGTTTGAAAGTTTCACCGTTTGCATGGTCATTTACATCCACTACAATATAAATATCATCTTTTGTTGAATGTAAAGACTGAAATAAAGTAATCGTCCTTTTATAAACGCCTTCTAAATATAGACAATTTTCATAAATGTTATTACAATCATAGTCCACACCTAATCTAAAACGAATACCAATATCCCAATTATAAAATAGAGGTGGTCTAAGTTCTAAATTCGGAAACGTTTCAAGCATATACTCATTCAACCTCATCTCAATACCTACCTTTAATAGCATGTTGTTTACATAATAAAATTATTTCATTATAATTTATTTCTAAACTCTTCATCTGTTATAGCATCTTGAATAAAATAATTTATATTATTTCTCAGCTTTTGATATACAGCTTGATTTTCTATATCGTTAAACATAATGACAGCTTCTATCTTATTACCTTTCTTATCTGTACTATACAAACTTTTGGTCAATACGAATGCGGTAGATCCACCTTTTTGCCCCGCAAATTCTAACTTACTATTATTAACTGTTCCTTTGAAAATATTCTCGATTTCTTCTTGCATTAATTTAGGAAAATAATTTCTACTATTTATTTTTTCCATTATACTCATATAATCTTTAGCGTTTGCACTCACTAATCGATCTGACCAAATTCGCTGAAATTCCATATCTACCTTTAATGGAATTTCACGTTTTTTCCATTCTTCTTCATCTTTCATCCATTCATGAATTTGTAACACATGTTTATTATACTCATCTTTTGACATGTTACGTAACGTTTTTAATGACTGATTTTCTGGCACATGAAGTTCTTTTTCTACGTATCCTCTCATATATAGTGCAGCCGTATAAGAAGTGAACTTATCATGACTAGTAAGCTCTAACTCTTTTATACTTTCATTTACTCTTTCTATTCCAAGCTTATCTAACAAATATGTTGTATTTGCATTAGAACTATAATGAATCATTCCTTTAGCGACTTCTTCTAAAGCGATTTGTCTATTTTTCACTAATTCTCTCACTTTGGCATCTTCTAACCAGGTAGGATGCGCTCCACCATCAGTATTTTTAACGTAATATTTTTCTAGCTCCTGCAATGAAATTTGTTCATCTCGACTTATTTTTCCTTCTGACACTTGCTTAGCAAATTCAACTGCTATTACGATTTTTGCCGTACTCGCTAATGGCAATTTTTTATTTTCATTTATAGATGTTAATACCTCACCATTTTTTCTAATCAGTAATGAACATGTCTCATCGTCTTTATGTTCTTTTATATACGTTAATACGTAATCAGAATCTTTTTTTGACAAATAATACTTCATTATGACAAAGAAAACTATAACTGCTACTATGATCACTCCTGCAACAATTCCTATAATCTTTAATATGTTCACAATGTACCTCCTCTAACAAATTTCCTTCTATATCATAATTATACCGAACTAAATTACAAAATTATACAAAATAGAATAACTCTTCCTACACATAAAGAATTATTATTTTATTTCACACTGTATTGCACGAAAAAAATCTCATGAATATGTCTAACATTCACATAACAAAAAAACATGCTTTCATGATGAGAGCATGTTTTGTGATATTCTTCACATTGTTTCGTTAAAAAATTATCTTTTTATTTACCATGATGTAACATTAAATCACTAAGTTCTTCTTCAATGTGATTTAATTTCGCAACGCTTTCTTTCCATTTATGAATATAACGTGAAACCCCAACAAAAAACAAAACAATAATTGTGGAAAGAATAATACCATATACGATTGCTACAGTACTCATAGTTACACTTCCTTATAATTAGTAATGTGGTTATTAGTTATATTTTTATTATAAACCTTTTTCTTTTAAAATACTTCAATTTCAACTTTTTGTAACAAAATTGATTTTTCTAATATTTCATTCGTAAAAATGGCATATTTTTCACAAATTATACAAAACTTCACCATATGTACTATTACCATATGAGTTATATTATTAAATAGAATAAAGGGGATGATTACTATGACGACTTGGTTTATTGTAATGTTAGTTGTATTTGGGGCATTTAAAATTATCGTTTCTAGCCTTCCTAACACTGTTATTGAATCCATTATTAGCAAGTACGAAACACATCCAAAACTTGAAGAAGAGAATGTGACTATTACAATTCACGGAAATAACGTAGAAGGCGAACAGAAATCAAAAATTATTCATGATTTTAACGAAGGTTTATTTTTAGATCGCTATTATGCACCACCCCATAATGAAGGCACTCCTTTAATTATCAATGCAAAACGTGGTAAAAAAGATTTCACATTTTATATTTACAGTCATGAAGAGCATGTTGATGTTGTAAAACAATATAAAAAGAAGGTAGTTGCTTATAGTTTACGCTCTAAAAATCTTCAAAATAGTGATATGTTCGTGTCAGCTGATTTGTATAGTGATAATAAAGTTATTGAATTTTGACTAAAAAAGATAAGAGGCTTACTACATTCTATATGCAGCAAGCCTCTTTAAAGTTGTTTCAAATTATATCCATCTGCTTATGTAATGCTTAAAAAATGAATAATACAGTTGTTTACTTCTTATTGAACTAACGCCCCCGTTAGTTTAAGTGTAACTCTTCACAATTATTTCATATTATATAGGTAAATAGAAAGATAAATTAGAATTTAGTTTATAGTTATAAAAATAAGTTATTTATATCCGTATAATTCTTCAAAAGGAGAGTGTATGAAAAAGACTATTGTTTTTGTATTAACTATATTTATATTATTCCCAGGATTCGCAACACAAAGTTATGCGTTGTCAGATTCGAAATCTGAGGCAATACAAGCATTGCTAGATGATGCCCGTCGTACATCAGGTGTGCCTGGAATGTCAATCTCAATACTTGCTGATGGTGAAGTGTTCTACTTTTCTTCTGGGTATGCGGATCTTGAAAAGGGATTGTCTGCAAGTGAAAATACACTCTATGAGTTGGCCTCGGTGAGTAAAGCTTTTACTGGTATGGGGATTTTGCTATTGGAAGAGCAAGGGCTGCTATCAATGACTGACCCTATCCAAAAATATTTACCTTGGTTTACGTTAAAGTATCAAGGTAAACCTGTTGATATGCAAAACCTTACACTAAATAACTTTCTTCACCATACCAGCGGCCTAACAAATATTAGACATATTCAAAATATTCCACAAGGTAATACGCCTGATATGTTGCAAAAGACCGTGGAAAAGCTGGTAGATGCAGAATTGGCGTTCTCTCCCGGTGAACAATATAACTATGGAACCGTTAATTATGACGTATTGGGTTTGGTTATTGAGATTGTATCACGACAAAGCTATGAAGACTTTATGAAGGAACAGGTATTTATACCCTTAGGTCTTCACCAGACGTATGTTTATAAAGAAGATGCTCAAGCCACTGGACAGTTAGCACAGGGCTACCGTTCTTCCTTTTTTATAACAACTCCATTTAACGCTCCGGATTATGCTGGGAATAAACCTGCCGGCTATATCATTTCTAATACAAAAGATATGGCGCGTTGGATGGGCATACAGATGGGTATTGTGCAGGACATACCCGAAATATTTCACAGGGCTATCGAAAAATCACATAGGGGTGATATGTCTGTTTCGGCTGTCAATGATATGTATTATGCGGCAGGTTGGTCGGTAAACGCCGAACAAACGTTTATAGAACACACTGGGGGTAATCCAAATTTTAGTACCGAAGTAGCCATACTGCCAAATGAAAGAACAGCCATCTGCTTACTGAGCAACGGCGCAAATACCAATATAAACCTGGTACTAAAAGTTAAAAATATATTAAACGGCAATCTAACTCAGTCATATGAGATAAGCGGCACACAGCTTTTGGACATCATTTTGTCGTCTACCACAATTATTCTTTGCCTATTAGCCGTTCTGTTATTTTTCTTAGGATTAAGAAAAAGGAAAACGAATGAGCAGCAGCCAATGACAAAAAAGAGAACAATCGTAACAATTATTTTCCTAATCGCTACGATTGCCCAGTGTATAATGTTTTTTGCCTTCGATTGGTCAACGATACTTATTTGGCAAACATATAGTGTTCTTACAGCTTTAATTTCGTCAACATTATTAACAGCAAGCATTACTTGGTTTGTATATACTCACCGATTAGATGCCTCGGTCCGAAAATAAGTATAATGTTAAGTAAATAAATCCTAATTTATCGATATTTTTAATTTAAAAAACAGAAGACACCTCGGTGTCTTCTTTAATGTCATCGACACTTCTCCTAGTTAAACCCACTTGCTATTTCTTCCACTAACCTGCCTCGTTAGTAGAAGAAGGATTTTTAAACAACTATATTATTTTTTAAATGACTTTATTGTAAATTAAACAACTTTATTATCTCTGTACATGATTTAGCTTAATACTCATATATAAAAAGGAATCCATGGCATATGGATTCCTTTTTACTATTTACTGAAAAATAAGCTCTGTCTTCAAACTATCTTTCGGTAACAACCAGCCTTTTTTCTCTAAACTCGCCATTAATAATTCCCTTTGTTTTGTCGCAATACTTTCTTCATTTGTTTTAAATGACACTTCTATTACGAAGTCATCTTCTAATTTCCCAGTATTACTTAATGGCCAAATTTCAATATTTGCTTTTATGTTTTCAAACTCTCCTGTATATCGCTTCATCAATACAGGACCGTAAATACGGGAATTCTTTAACATCTCTTCTCCCCAATTTGTATACAACCATTTGTTCATTTTCCCTGGTAATTTTTCTATTAACATGTTTTGAGCAGCTTGTTCATTTGGTAAATCAAGTATCCCATATCCTTTAGCACTGTAGCTTTTCTTATTTGAAATGCTTAATGTTTTCTTCTCAAATCCCCAATCTATTTCCGCCTCATAACTATCCGTATTACTATCGAATCCTTCTTTTTTAGCTACTTCTAGTGCATCTTGAATTACACCATTTTGAATAGGATATCTTTTTTTATATGTTAGTTCAAAATCTTTACTAAATTCTTTCTTTCGAATTCTAGCAAACCAACCTTCATCACTTAAACTTTTATTTGCAGTATCTAAAAATTGTACTTGTATTCTTTCATATTTTGTACCAGCCTGGAAATGTTCTAGCACCTCTTGCTTCATCTCTTTGTTATAACCTAATACTTGTTCTGGCTTCAATAATAACTTTACTTCAAAACTAGGTTTCATTGGACTAGCAGCAAACCCTTCCTTAACGTTATAAAGAAAACAACAAAAGAAAATACTTACGAATACAAATACTTTTTTCATATACCTATCCCCTTTACATTTTAAATGACTTCTATACGTTCCATTGCAAGTGAATATACATTTTCATATCCTGCTGTACTTAGCTTTTGTTGTAATCGATCCGTATCCTCTTTCAAAGCATGCACTAGCACCGTATGTTCTGGTAATAATGTATTTAACATCTCTTTAACGTCTTTTATACTTTGGTGAACTTTATACGGAACTCGCTTCACCCTACATGTACTCCTTACATGTTCTTTCATAACTCTTTCTGCAAAACTCCCTTTCGCAATATGCCCAGTAAAAATAACGGAATTACGTTTTTCATTCCGAAGCTGTTCATAGCATAACTGTGCTCGTTTCGTTTGCATATTCGCATCACTCATTACAACTATTCCATAACTATTTTGCATACTAATGTCATTATCCATCACTATTATGTTTCTTTTTAAACTCTCCATAATCCATTTAAGTTCTTCATTATTTTTTATCCAATCTTTATATATGAACATCTCTTCAAATCCAGCCAAAATTTCTTTATCTACTATAAGCGGAAATTCTTTATATCGTTCATATAAATACAATACTATATCTTGCGCCCTACCAAGTTGTGGCAGCGGTAGCAATGCTATTCCTTTATTCTGCATAACTCGCTCAATTTCTGCACATAGATCATCTAATCTTTCATTTTGCGAAACATCATCTGTGTGGTAAGCGGCATCTACAATTGCAACTTTTATATTGTGGCCCAATTTCTCAGGTAAATTAGCTCGTAGTATATTAGACTCTGCTGAATAATCGCCGGAATAGAACACGTATGTATTACACAAATCAACTAAAAACCAAACAGCTCCTAATACATGCCCACTATATCCCCACTGAAACCGCAATGTAGGAGTAATTTGTATCCATTCATTTGGATTACTAATCTCATCAATACATACATAATTTAAATCTTTTATGTGTTGGTCGCTATAAGGTAAATTCCACCCTTGCATCACATTATAGTTTCTCCATTTTTCATAATATAACGGCAGTTGCTCCTTCGTATAACGAGTCGTCCAAATTTTTTTCTTATATCCATACTTCGCTAATAAAGGTAAACCCATCGTATGATCTTCATGAATATGTGATAAAAATACCGCATCTAAAAATGGAACAGCTTCTCTCTCTATTTTTGGATAACTATCCTCATAAGATCGATTAATACCACAATCAAATACTATTTTCGTCTCTTTATTTTTTACAAAATAGCAGGAGCGACCGTATTCTCCTGCCCCACCCCATACTTCTATCCTCATCATGCTACCCCTTTTCGCTTTTGCTCCATATGTTGTAGCAGTAATAAGCACATTGTTGTAAGTCCAACAGAAACAACGGCCATCGCCATGCCTATAGATACTTCACCCTGTTCAAATTGAGCAAAAATAAACGTTGCTGACGTTTCTACTGATGGAGGTAATACGAGAAGCGATGCTACTAACTCTCTTATCGAAATTGTAAATGTCATCGCCCATCCAGCAAGAATGCCTGGGATAATAAGAGGCAATATTATTTTTCTAAAAATATAAATATAATTTCCCGAAAAAACACTTCCTGCCTGCATGAGAGAATCATCAATTTGTCCGAGTGATGATTTTACATATTGCACCGTGTAAGGTAAAAACAGCACAACATACGTTACGATAACCATGACTGGTGTATTGTAAATTGACAGGGGCATATATGGTGAATTCCAAAATAGAATAAGACCTACAACCATAACGATTCCTGGTACCATATTGGGTAACATACCGCACATATCGAGCCATTTTTCAGAGTTTTTTTTCCCCTTTCGAATCATAAGTGCCAAAAAGACTCCAATCATTACCGCAATAATCGCTGTTACGAGTGAAAAAAGAAAACTATTCCATAAAGCCTCTAATCCCGGAGATCCCATTGTAAACAATGCCTCATAATGGCTTGTTGTAAAGTTATTTACATGTAAACCGCCGCCTCTTAATTTTGACAAAGAAGCAATCAGTATAGAAAAGTATGGAATTCCAATTGATACGATTAATAAACCAATTACATACATCCATGCTACAACGCGCGTAAATATAGACAAAGTATATCTTTTAGATTTCACACCTTTTCCACTAACCATTGCATATGAATACTTTCGATTCAATACATTTTGCATATACCAAATGAGCATACAAGCACTAAGTAATAAAGAAGATAATGCTGTTGCACTACTAAAATCAATTGGCCAACTCGAAATAAATTTATGGATTTCTGATGTTAACACGTGGAATCCTATTCTACGTCCGAATGTAGCCGGTGTTCCAAATTCAGCAATCGTCTTTACGAAAATGAGTAAAGCACCCATTACATAACTTGATACTAATAACGGCAATATTATTTTTCTTAAACGATAGAGAAAACTTCCGCCATGAACTGCTGCAGCTTCTTCTTTACTACTCCCAATCTGAAGTAACGTGTTTTTCAGCATGAAATAAAGGAATGGGAATAAATGCAGACTCATAATTAAGACCATACCTCCTAAACTAAAAAACGATGATGAAACTGTCTTTAGCATCGGAAAAAATTGTTCAAAATAGCCGTTAGGTTGCATGAACAAAATCCAGCCCATTGATCCAATATACGGCGGTGTCATAAATGGAATCATAAAAACAATATCTAACTTACTATACTTTCCTACATCTGTTTTGCTCATAATAAACGCCAATGGAAATGCAAATATTGTAGCTCCTATTACAACGAGTACACCTAGAAGCATCGAGTTTAGAAAAATCCCAGCTAATCCACCACTCTGCATCACTTCAAAAGGCTTTAAAAAGTTCCAGCTGCTATTTTCATATATACTAGAAAATAAAATGAGAAAAAGCGGAATGACGATTAACATCGCCACAAGTAATAACGCTACCGTCATTCCAACTTGTCTTACTGATATGAATCGATTTACCATGGAATCACCATCTTATTGAAATACTTTCTTAAATTGTTTTCCTATTTCATCTTGCTCTTTCTCAACTGTTTTCCAATCAATATTTAATACTGGAATCTCTTCTACATTCGGTCTATTTTCAGCTTTTATATCTGTTCTACCTGGCAATAAATACGCTTTAGCAACTTGTTTTTGCACATCATCTGATAATAAATAATCAATAAACTCTTTTGCACCCTCTACATTTTTACTATCCTTCATAATCCCCGCTGCACGTGGGCTAATAACTGTTCCGCTTTTTGGATATACGATATCAACCGGTTCACCCTTTACTTTTGCGCTGTACGTCATATAATCAACACCTGCAATTACCATATCTTTCGCACCTGTTACTACTGGATCTAAAGCTTCTTGATTTGCTCCTGCTACTGTAACTTCATTTTTCTTAAGCTGTTCAAATAAATTCCATCCATCTTTTCCATTCTTTTTCACATATCCTGTTACAAAGTCTAAAGCTGAACCTGAAAGTGCTGGATCTGGAAGATTCACTTTTCCTTTCCATTCCCCTTTCGTTATATCGCTCCAATCTTCAGGCGCTGTCTTCACATTTTTTGTATTGTACACAATCCCTAATGCTGAAGCACTATACCCGAAATAATGTCCTTTATCATCTGACCATTCAGAACGCAGCTTATCAGCTTGTTTCGCTTCTTTATAAGCTAACGTTTGACCCTCTTTCTTTAATCCTTCCATCGCTGGTAATGATGCAAGTACGACTACATCAACGACTGGATTTTTCTTTTCAGCTTCCATTCTCGCTAAAATCTTACCTGTTGTTCCTTGAAACATTTCTACTTTTATACCTGTTTTCTTTTCAAAGTCTTTTTGAATTTTTTCTGCTAACCCTTTTGGCCCTGCACTATATACAACAATTTTCTTTTCATTCGTATTTTTACTTTTTGCATCTGCATTGCCTGTCTTTGAACTACACCCTGTTACTACAGCCGAAAATAATAAAGTACATATAAATAAAGACTTAAGCGAACTGAATTTCTTCATACGATTCTCCCCCTATATGATGAATACATTTTTTTGGCACATATAACGATACTGGTTTACCGATGCTTAATTTACTATTGTGATAAGCTGTCCATATTCCGAGTGCCCCCATGTTTACTTTTATTTCATACCGTTCTCCTACATATGTAACGTGCTTAATTTCACCTGTATACATTTCGCACACTTCATTTTTCGTCCAGCTCACATGCTCTGGACGAACCATTTTTTTACCCTCTACAAGCCAATTCGCCTTACCAACAAATTTGGCAACAAATTCATGAGACGGTTTCACATAAATATCTTCCGGTGTTCCTTTTTGTAATACTTCTCCTTGTTTCATGACAATAATTTGGTCTGACATTGACATTGCTTCTGTTTGATCGTGAGTGACATACAGTGCAGTTAAACCAATGGAATGAACGATATCCATAAGCTCTATTCTCATTTCTTCTCGCAAAATTGCATCGAGTGCACTTAGCGGTTCATCAAATAAAATAAAATGAGGTTTTGTTACAATTGCTCTAGCGAATGCGACACGTTGTTGCTGTCCACCAGAAAGTTCGTGTGGATACCTTTTCTCCATACCTTGCAGGCGAACTCGCTTTATCGCATCTTCTACTTTTTCTCGTAAATGATTTGTTTGCTTTGTAGCCCTTAAACCAAATGCAACATTGTCAAAAACAGTCATGTGCGGCCATAAAGCAAAATCTTGAAATACCATACCGATATTCCGTTCATGAGGAGGTGTCTTTATCTTTTTTGCAGCAGAATACATGCACTGGTCTCCAAAATATATTTCTCCCTTATCCGGTTCTTCAAGCCCTGCTATCATTCTAAGTAAAGTCGTTTTCCCACACCCCGAAGGTCCTAAAAGTGTAGTGAATTCCCCTTGTTTCATTACAATCTGCAACGGCTTTAACGCCTGTGTTTTTCCAAAGTTCTTTTCTAATCCACTAATAGTAATATCCATTGCTTCACCTCTCTCCCCTCATTCTTAACCTGCTTTCATTCTATATGGAAGATTTATACTGAATGTTAATGTACTGTAAAGATTAAATTAAAAAACTTCTAATAAACTATTTATTTCTATAGATTTTTTCTATAGTTAAAATAAAAAAGGCGGCAATTCATAATGAATCTCTTAAAATTAGAAATTGTAGTACTTATTAAGAAATACAAAAAGCTTACAATTGTTGCAGAAAAACTTGGCGTTAAACAACCAACTATTACATTTCATATAAAAAGCTTAGAAGAAGAACTCGGTGTGTCTTTATTCGAATTACGTTCTGGAAGGTATTTCTTAACAGAGGCTGGTGAGGCTTTGCACCATTATGCTTCTAAAATAGATGCACTTATGAAAGAAGCTAGACGTGTCACGCAAGAGTTTAAAGATTTTAATAAAGGTGCTATAACAATCGGCGCTAGTTATGTACCAGCGACTTATCTTTTGCCAGAAGTCGTTCATGAATTTCAATGTGAATTTCCCAATATAAAAATAACGCTACTAGTTAAAACAGCCCCTGAAATTCGAATGATGCTACAAAATCACGAAATCGATTTTGGGATAATTTCCGCTGCTCCATTTGATGAACCACTTTTAAAACAAACGAATATAATACCTGATACACTTGTTCTTGCCTTTTCCAAAGAACATCATTTTTCAAAGAAAGAAAATGTATCGTTACAAAATATCGAAAAGGAACGCATACTATTGCATCGTAATCCATCTACAACGAGAGATTTACTTACAAAATGGATGTCAGTTCATAACATTACATTCCAATCAGAAATTGAATTAGACTCATTAGAAACGATGAAACAAATTTTAAAATATGGTAATGGAATTGCCTTTATTTCTAAACTTGCTATTGAGCAAGAAATACAACGAAATGAGCTATGCTATATACCAATCCCAGAATTTGAATTTCAACGTAATATTTATACGATTCATCATGAGGACAGATGGAATTCTAAAATCATTACTTTTTTACTACAGAGCATCCATTCATTTGCAACAAAAAATTAAAAGGCTGTCGTTATGCACGACAGCCTTTTACACTATAAATCTATTTATTTTTCTTTGCCTCAATTTTTGCTTGCGCCTCTTCAGCCTTATCTAATGCTTCTGATACTTTCTTCTCTTTTTCTTTCACTTCATCTATACTATCGACAGCTTTAATAATTTTATCGATTCCTTCTTCTTCTACCTTTCTACGCTTTGCTACTCTTTCATTCACTTTCTCTTCTACATCTTTTGCTTTTTGAAGCATATTCTCTGCATTTGATGTTACAGCTTTTTCAAGTGCATCATCTTTTTTCTTTTGTAACACTTCATTTGCAATGTCTTTCGCTTCTAAATACTTACCGTCTTTTAATACTGTTGCCCCGTGATCCATTTTCTCAGCAACTTCTTTATATGATTTCGCTTCATTTCCTGATTTCTCTTTTTCTGCTTTTTCGAACCACATTGTTGCATCACTATACTTTTCATCTTTCAATGATTGCATACCTGTTTCAATATATGTGTCATAATTGCTACATCCAGCCATTACGATTAATAGAAAAAGCATAACAAAACTTAATTTTTTCATGCTGTTGTCTCCTTTTCTTTGCAAGCTCACTTTACTTTAACATACATGAAAAAGAGTTTCAAAAACTAAAATACTAATTTAGTCATTTTTATAATGATAAGTCAAATTTTTATTATTTTTAAGCGGACACATCTACTTGTTTTTTCGCCATATGTTGCTTTACTCCAACTAATACAACTAACAATAACCCTCCGCCTATTGTCATCATAACAATGCTAGTTGGCAACATATCTAATAGTAGTCCATATACAATCATACCAAGTGGTGCGATTGCAGTCGCAATTGTTTCAAGTAGGCCAAACACACGCCCTAGGTAGCTCGGACCTGTCGTTTTTTGCATATGTACTTGCATTGGAATGTTTACAATCATAATTGCTATACCAGTTAACATCATAAAAGCAATATAGTAAATAAAACTTGCTACTTTTGGAATGACAACTAACAACGGAAAGACTGTACATAAACTTAAACCTGCAAACAAAAACAGTCCAGTATAAATAGAACGAAACGGATTATTCAATTCTTTACGCACTGATAAAGCAATCGCTCCCATTAGCATCCCGACTGCTAACATTCCCTCTACAGTACCGAGTTGCTTTGAAGATAAATGCAATGTATGGACGATAATGTACGGAAGTGCAACTGTTAGACCACACGCAAAAAAGTTTACCCACAATGCTATTTTCATTAAACCATATATTTCACGTTGTCTTTTTACATATAAAAAACCTTCTTTTATACTCGTCAAGAAATGCTCTGTACTTTCAGCCACTTCTTTTTTATATAAATCAAATACGATAAATAATTGCAAAATAACCGCTAAAAAGAACGTAATGCTATTTAATAGGAAAAACGATTTAATTGAAAAGAAACCATATACAACTCCGCCAATAATCGGTCCTAAAATATTTGATAAAGAAGCCGCCGTTTGATTTAAAGCACTCGCTTTTTGAATACGTCCTTCATCTACTAAACTCGGAATAGACGAAGTTAATGCAACAGAATAAAAACTTGCACAAATTGATAATAATGCTGCTGAAATATAAATAAAAAGAAGTGATGGCCCAAATATAGTAGCAAGAATAAACATACTAAGCATCGTTAAACTACTTAATAAATCAGTACCAATGACAAGCCATTTTCGATTCACACGGTCTGCTACAGCACCAGCAATTGGGCCACAGATCATCCTTGGAAGTGATCCGCAAACGAGCGTAATTGCAAACCCCATCCCTGAACCAGTAGTCTTTAATACATATAACCCCATTGCGAACGTATAAATACCTGCGCCTAATAAAGACGTCATTTTTCCAATCATCATTAAAATGATATTTCTAGTTGCAATCTTCATTCTTGAATCATGTTGTCCTATACTTATATCTCCCATTTTTGACTCTCTCCCCTTAAAAGTTAAATTGTGTTAAACTTATTATATAATCAACTTTCCAATTTTCACAACAAAAAGTTAAATACAATTAAACTTTTTAAATATAAAGGAGCAATTATATGGCAACTCTCGGTGAAAAAATTAAAGCATTACGAAAAGAAAAAAAGCTTACGCAAACAGCACTGGCAGGTTCGGAACTGACAAAAAGTATGCTTAGTCAAATTGAAAATGGAAAAGCTACACCTTCTATGAAAACATTACAATATATTGCGGAAAAACTTGAATGTGAAACGAGCTTTTTATTAGAAGAAGATGAAGAAGAAATTGTGGAACTCATTCAAAAAATGGAGCCATTAATAAAATCAAATAAATGCGATGAAGTATACAAGACTTTACTACCTATCGTTCAAAAAGAACTACCCCTTACTTTAAACACAGCACGTTTATATAAACAGTTCATAACTGGAGCGGCCATTATGAACGATTACAATATTGAATATTACGTTGAAACAGCTGTTTCTATATTTGAAAAATATACTTTGTATCGTGAAAGTACTGAAACGAAACTACTGTTTTACTATATGCTCTACAAACGGAAAAAATATAAAGAATGTTTACAGTTGATTAGCAGAATTCGCGATGAATATAAAACGAAGAATTTAGAAATGGATCTTATTACACATATACAATTATATTTAAAAGAAGCAATTATTTTACTCGCATATGGTAATTATGAAAAATGTGAAAAAATCATTTTAGATGCACTTGCATTTTCAAAAAAACATCAAGTGTATTATAAAACAGATGAATTTTACCGTATTTTATCTTATCAAAAAATCATTACAACCGATAAAGAACGATATTTATATTACATAAAAAAATCGGAGCAATTTGCCATTTTTACAGAAGATACTTTATCCGCTGCAAATATAGATATATTAAAAGCTTATTACTACAATACCGTTACGAATGAATATACAATTGCATTAGAACATTTAGAACAATTCCGAGAAAAACTAAAAGATGTACCGATTTTTCAAGACGATGGATTGTATTATCTTGAAAAAGGAAAATCTCTGTATGGTTTAAAACGTTACGAGGAAGCTTTGGAAACATTAAAACGTGCTAACATTCCAGATTATATGAGTCATCCACTTGATCAGTCATGGTTATTAACAGCTGGATCATATCGTGCCCTGTGTCATATAGAACTTCAAGATAAAACGGCTGCTCTGAAAGAAGCAAAAGAAGCAGTTCAAACGATGGATGGTTATCCTAATTCCATCTTTTCTTCATTTATTAAAGAAACATTACAAATAATACAAAAACTTTAAGAATGTCTCAAAATGGTATATTATTCCTCTTTTTTAGCAAAGATAATAATGATGGGAGGAATATAAATGAATATACAACGTGCAATAGAGCTTTCTGTGTCAGCGGAACAAGCCAATGTCAGTTTTCAAGGCATGCCTGTTATGATTCAACACGTCGATGAAAGCAATGAAACCGCCCGCATATATGAAGTAAAAAACCCAGGACGCGAATTAACTGTTCCAGTTAATAGCTTAGAGGAAATATAAGAAATGCCACTTCTCTTTTGAAGTGGCATTTTTCTTATGAATCAAAAATACAACTATTATTTCTTCTAATTTTTTAAGCTTATAATAAGAAAATGTAAATTTTATACTCTAACCCTATATTTTGTGATATTTTATACTCTGGAAATAATCAAATCTTTATAGATGAATAATATAAATTTTTTTCTATTTCCCACTCTATACATAAAGGAGGAATTGTATGAGCCTCTCTATATACGAAGGTTTAGGTATTATTTTTTTCGTAATCATTATTACTTACGCCCTTGCACACAAATATTTATGGTCAAAAAAATTACTTATTATTCTATTTCTCATTTGTAATGCTATTTATCTTATTTGGCGAACTTTTTATTCGTTACCAACTATTAATCTCATAAGTATTATCGCTGGTATTATATTGTTAATTACAGAATGGGCTGGTTACTTACAATCTATCGTTTTTAGCATTGTTTCATGGAAACCATATAAACGGAAAGAAGTACCATTATCCACTTTTGAAAAACTACCTACTGTCGACATATTTATTGCCACTTACAATGAACCGATCGATTTGTTAAAACGTACTGTAGCTGGTTGTACGTTGATTACTTATCCAAAAGAGTTACTAAACATTTATATTTGTGACGACGGGCGCCGTGAAAGTGTAAAGCAACTTGCGGCAGATTTTTCTGTTCATCACATAACTCGCACCGAAAACAAGCATGCAAAAGCTGGAAATTTAAATCATGCGATGCTTCATTCAAAAGGTGATATTATCGTAACAATGGATGCCGATATGATACCACGAGCTAACTTTTTAGAGCGAACGATTGGATATTTTTCTAAAAATAATGTTGTATTCGTTCAAGCACCACAAGTTTTTTATAATGCTGATCCTTTCCAATATAATTTGTTTTTTGAAGATAACATCGCCAATGAACAAGATTTCTTTATGCGCCAGTTAGAAGAAGGGAAAGATCGCTTTAATGCTACGATGTATGTTGGTAGTAACGCCCTATTTCGCCGCACCGCGCTTGAAGAAATTGGAGGATTTGCGACTGGAGTTATTACTGAAGATATGGCAACTGGTATGCTACTACAAGCTAACAAATGGGAGACTATATTTGTCAATGAAACACTAGCTGTTGGATTATCCCCAGAAACATTTAGTGATTTATTAAAACAACGGGACCGCTGGTGTAGAGGGAACATTCAAGTCGTAAAAAAATGGAATCCTTTCACTATAAAAGGATTATCTTTTATGCAGCGTCTTTTATATGCAGATGGAATTCATTATTGGTTTTTCGGTGTTTATAAAATGATATTTTTATTAGCACCGCTATTATTTTTAGTATTTGATATTTATAGTTTAGAAATTAATTTCATGCACTTATTTATGTTCTGGGCACCTGCCTTTTTAACATCACAGCTTATTTTCAAAGCTGTTTCTAATAAAAAACGAACAACTACGTGGAGTCATGTGTACGAAGTTGCTATGGCTCCTTATATGGGATTTGCTATTTTATCAGAAATTTTCTTACGTAAAAAGTTTCAATTTCATGTGACAAGAAAGGGAGTTCAAAATAATACAAGGCATTTTTTATGGATTGCAAGCATCCCTCATCTCATATTACTCATTTTAACAATTATTGCACTTATTCGAGCAACACTTATGCTCTTATACCCTGAGCAATATTATATTGAAAGAGAGAGCTTATATATTAACATTTTCTGGTTACTATACAACGGGATAGCTATTGTCACTTCACTATTTGTAGCATTTGAAAGACCGCGTTTTCGAAATTCAGAACGTTTCGTAGTAAATTTACCAGGTACTTTATATGCCGAAGATATGATCATTTCTTGCAATATCCTTGATATTAGTGAAACGGGGGCACGTTTTGAATTAGATTCCTCCATTCCATTTGAAACTTTATCAAGTCTATCTTCCTATATGCTATCTTTTGGCGAGGTAGAAAAGATTTATAGTACAAAAAAATGGATTCGGAGACAAGAAAGTTCTGTACAAGTTGGTGTATCATTTGATGATGTATCCCATGAGCAATATTGTAAACTCATTCTTCATCTATTTAGTAAACCGGTTAATGACCGGGTGGAAAAGGTGTACGATAAAGCATTTCTTACACTAGCAATTGCATCTTTCATAAAAAACACAAAAAAAGCACCAAGACAATTTCGCAGGCAACATATACGTGAGCAACTGATGTCTCCTGGAACATTGCATATGAATGGGATGCCGATTGAAGCGACCATTATCGACTATAGTACAGGTGGGTGCCAAGTACAAACGAACATCCCTCTTGTGATTGACCAAATTATACAAGTAACAATGGAAGAACGTAATATTCAAAAGAAAAATGCACAAGTGTGTTGGATTCAAAAAAAGGGTCGTAAAATATATGCTGGATTAAAATTCACAGCGTAAAAAAGAAAAGAAGCGTCGTGCTTCTTTTCTTTTTTACATGCTAAAATACTTATTAAAGGGGGAATGTATATGAAAAATACTTCACAAAAAATGAGTCATTATTATGCTGTGATATTCACTTCTAATTTATCAAATGATACAACAGACTATAATACCGTTGCCGAAACAATGGAGGAACTTGCAAAGCAACAACCTGGATTTTTAGGTGTAGAAAGTGCACGAGGTAATTCTGGGCTCGGAATAACAATTTCTTATTGGGAATCACTTGATGCAATTGAAAATTGGAAGAAGAACGCCTTACATAAAGAAGCGAAAAAAAGAGGTCGTGAGCAATGGTATGAAAACTTCCATCTGCGTATTTGCCTTGTTGAGAAAGAATTTAAGTTTCAAAGAGGCACAATATAACTATGAAGGAAAAATTAGCTCTCGTTATTGTTCATGAAATATATGGTGTGAACGACCATATGCATCACGTTACCGAGCAATTTACTTCATCTCATATTGACGTATTCTGTCCTAATCTTCTGCACTTACAACACGCATTTCATTATCGTGATGAAGAAAAAGCATATGAACATTTTGTAAATCATATTGGATTTAATGATGGAAAAGACCAAATTGAAGCATTCATCAATACCCTTTCAAGCAATTATACACATATTGGACTTATCGGCTTTAGTGTTGGAGCTACCATCTCATGGCTATGTAGTAACAATCCGAAAATAGATTTTATCATCGGATGTTACGGTTCTCGTATACGCGACTATGTTCACATAAAGCCTACATGCGCTACACTACTTATATTTCCTGAAAAAGAAGCTAGTTTTTCAGTATCCTCTTTAATTCAAACATTGCAGCAACAAAAAAATCCTTTACTAGAAATACAACAACTACACGGTGAACATGGATTTCTAAATCCGTACACTGAAAAATATAACGGGCACTCTACAAAACAAGCATACAATGTAATAGATTCATTTCTTGTAAAGTGAAACTTTATTAGTTCTTTATTTGGGTTATTGTTGTTAGTTATTTCGGGGATGTAATAGAAGAAGGAAGAAAAGCCAACATTCAACTTTTCTTCCTTCTATCTTTACCTTTAGCTTTCACTGTCACTGATTCACAAGGTGTATAATATATTTGAGGTGTCGCCTTATCAACAAACATCATAAACGTAATAAAGCCGATAATAAAGAAAATAAACAACGTTAACAAAATTGCTCCTATCGTTAAAAGTATCATAACACCACCCCTATATTTTTCATGTTATTACACCTTTCGCTATTATATGAGCGTAATCCTTTTTAGAAAAAGAAACGTAACAAAATAATCACAACCACTCCCGTTAATACTGTACCTAATAAACTACGAGTATATATCGCTACAAGAAATGTGGGAATTGCTGCGATAAGGTAATCCCACTGCATCGTCTCATGCATAAATAAAACTTGTGCTAAAAGCGCTGCTAATATCGCAATTGGTATGTAATTTAACCATTTTAAACCCCAGTCAGGAATTTGTAGTTTGCTAAATACGAGTAGAGGTAAAATACGTGGCACGAGTGTAACAGCTCCTGCTGCTAGTAAAAGTAATAATACATCTAATCTCATTTCCATTTTTCAATCACCACTCCAATCGTCGCAGCTAGTAAGGTTGCGATAATAACCGCTATACTATCTGGCATAAATAGGTGTGAAACGTATGCGATGATAATCGCTACAATTGCAACACTTAAATGAATTGCTAGTTTTGGTTTACTACTTATGAGCTGAAGAACAAATAATCCAATAAACATCGCTGGTAATGCATAATCCATCCCGTATGTATGTGGATCTGGTATCCACTCACCAAACAGTCCACCAATAATAGTAGCAAGAATCCAATTTAAATACGCTGTTACGTTAAGCCCGATCATCCATCTTTCACCTAAATATCCTTTTTGCGCCGCGTGTTGCACTGCAACGCCGAAAGTTTCATCTGTAATTTGCGAACCGATGATTAAGTTTTTAAATAGAGGAATTTTCGTAAAGTACGGCGCGAGTGCAGCACTCATAAGAAGGTGGCGCAAGTTAACAAAAAATACAGTAAAAATAATTGCGGAAGCAGGAGCACCGGCTGCATACATACCAGCTAATATAAATTGGGCAGAACCTGCATAAATTAAAGTGGACATAAATGCAATTTCAATGATAGAAAAACCTGCTGTTTTTGCAATTACACCAGCTGCTATACCGATGCTCAAGTAACCAAATACAGTTGGTAAACAATCTTTTACTCCTTGCTGAAATGTATCATCGCTCTGCAAAGCTACATGTGCCTGAGCTTTACTCATCTCTATCATCCTCCATTCCTTCTAAAGTTCGTTTTCCTGTTACGACATGAACTAAATCTATATTTTCACGCCATAACGTATCTAACTTATCAGCTCCAAATTCCTTCGTGATTTCTTCAACCATAATATCGTGCCGCACATACTCTGTAGCAACGAGAACTAGCGCTGGGTCATACGTTGTAACGGCCCATGAAGTGCTATCATTTGAGAAGTTCGCAATTAATACTTCCTCTCCATCACGCGCAATAACAGTTAAATGACCACCCATTCTCTTTTCAACAACGTGAGGCGTCATATAATTATGGTGAAACGTCGCTCCTATTTTTGTTTCTGGAGCTCCAAATAAGATTGAAAATATATGTACGCCTTCCTCTTCCTTTTGATAAATGTATGGCTCAATTTCATGCACTTGATCTTCCCATACAGAAATCCATAATTCTTCCTTTGCCCTATTAATTATATTGCATATTTCTTTTAAAACACGATCATTTGAGCGAATATGCGAAATTACATCTATTTGTCGCTCTTGTTCTAAACAATTTAATTTCTCATCTAAAAATTCAAAGGACTTTTCAAAGTCTTTTCGCATTCGATTCATTAATTCGGTAGCTGGTACTGGTACATATTTAACTGGTTCAGAAGGTACAATATGCACTGCTCCTTTATCCATTAACTTACCGAGTACCTCGTAAATCATAGAACGAGGTACTCCTGTTTGTTTACTCACTTCATAGCCAGTTACTGGGGAATGTTTTAACAATCCAATATACGCTTTACATTCATATTGGGAAAATCCTAACTTTTGTAATTCCTTTATAATTTCATCCATCGGTAACCCCTCACAATCTAAATCGCTCTTACTTCAAAACGGCGATTTTGCTTCCCTTTACTTTTTACTTTATCAATAACAAGTGTTCCTATTTCACTCGTATTTTTCACATGTGTGCCTCCACAAGCTTGTTCGTCTAAGTTTTCAATTGTAACAATGCGGATTTCTTGGATAGTAGTTGGCAGGAGATTTATTGCTGTTTTAATCATTCCTACAGCATTTTCTGCTTCTTCGCGGCTCATATAACGAGTGGAAATTTCTTTATTTTGCTTAATAAGTTTATTCACTTCCTCAACAATTTCTTCTACTTCCACGCTCGATAACTCTTGTAACTCATTAAAATCGATACGTGCTTTATCAGGATAAATTTGATTTCCGGTGCATAGAGCTCCATACTTTTCATAAACTACAGCTCCGATAAGATGCAGTAAAGAGTGATGACGCATTAAATTATGACGTCTTTCCCAATTAATCTCTAATTTAACTGGACCTAATTTTACTTGAGCTTCATCTTTTATATAGTGAACTATTTCTCCCTGCTCCTTCTTTACTTTTTCAACTTCAAATACAGACCCATCTTGTACAATGACACCCGTATCACATTCCTGTCCTCCACCAGTTGGATAAAAAACTGTTTCTTTTACAAATACTTTATTCCCTTCCACTCTTATCACTTCTGTCTCGCAACTCGTTTTGTATGCATCTTCTAAATATAATGCCGTTTTCATACTCTCACCTCTTTAGTAGTTATAGTTATACCTACTAATATAAAAAATAATATTCATACAGTCAACTTATATTTCAGAATTTTTAATTTTAAATAAAAAAAGCCTTTTATAATAAGGCTTTTTTATACATGCTATTATTTATTTTAACTGTAAAGTATTTAACATGTTTCCCGCCAAATGCTCCCGTAAAGTAGAACCTGTATACTCTTCCCTAAATACCCCCGCCTTCACAAATAAAGGAATGACTTCACTAAAGAATAGATTTAGTGACTTGGGAGGTCCTCCTGGAATAGCAATAAATCCATCTAACGCTCCGGCCTCAAACCTATCCATAATTTGCTTCGCAACGCCTTTTGGTGTACCAACCGCAACCCAATGAGCCGATCCAACAACTTCTGGTCGCTCTAGTATTTGTTCAACTGTTGGTTCATTTTTAATAATGAAATGCCGTAATAATTCTGCATGTGTTTTACTACGTACAGTTTGATCCCGACTTGGCAGCATCTCTTCGGTAATTTTACTTTCTAGCGGAATCCCTCTCGCATCTAATCCGAGAACCATTTCAAGTAACGCATATCTCTTCTCTTTTGTGAGATGTTGATGAGCTTGTCTATGCATTTCTAGCGCCTCTTCATATGTATCACCTATAAAGAAATATAATCCAGGTAATACGCGTATAGCATCTTGCTTCCGGCCATGCTGTTCTGCTCTTCTTCTTAAATCTTGACGAAGTTCAATACCTGACTCTACATCTGGCGTTGCAGCAAAAATTGCATCTGCAACAGAAGCAGCAAAATTCCGACCAGACTCTGAAGCACCGGCTTGAAATAATGGCATTTCTCCTGATATATGCTGTGGGATATTCAGTGGACCTTTTACCTCAAAATATTCACCGCTATGTTCAATTGGCTTGGCCATCTCTCTAATAACTTCAGTGTTATCTATTTTCAACACTTCATAAGGATGGCTCCTCCAAAGTTTTCTTACTAACTCTGTACATTCTGCCGCTTTCGCGTATCGTTCCTCAGATGATGGCATCTCTTCCTTACCAAAGTTTTCAGCACCGTCAATTGATGTAACAATATTCCACCCTACTCGTCCGTTACTAATCCAGTGTAACGATTGTAATTGCCTTGCTAATATATATGGTGGATAAAATGAAGTTGAAGCGGTTGTAACGACTCCAATTTTTTCTGTTGCATAAGCAATAGCAGTAAACAGTAACGTCGGGTCTAAAATGACATTCCCTTTATTACGAGCGATTAAATCTGGGTGCGCCACTAAATAATCGGCTTTAAAAACAAAATCTAACTTAGCCTTTTCTGCCTGTAGTGCCAACTCTACTTGCTCATCAATTCCGGAATTAAACTCATTCTCTTGTTCTTTCTTTCTAGAAATTAAACATAATCCAATGCAAAGTTGATTCTTTTTAGACATCTTCACACCATCCCCTTATTTTTAATTCACTTAGTTAAACAAATGTTGCTGTCATTATGAAATTCTATTCTTATGAAAATATATAAAATGATATTGATAATCATTATCATTTTATGATGTAACTGTAATAAAAGCAATAACAAAAAAGACTCCCACTTTTGGAAGTCCTTTATCTCAATATTTCATTCGCTTCTTTTTCATAAATTTTATCAAATGACGTCATAACGCGCTGTGATGCTTGAATCATCTTTTGATCCGTCATAAGATCGGCCATCTCTTTCGTCATATCTACATTTGAATTTTCTAGCATATGATTTTTTACTATTCCTGTTCCGTTCGGTAAATTAGCAATGTTTCCTTCTGCTAGTGTAAAGCTTTTGTTTTCACGTTGCACGAGACGTGCATTCGTTTCTGCATCTACTGTTTTTGTTTGTAAACGAGCAATATTATTTTGTGTTACTTCATCATATAATGTACCGTCTGCTTGTACAGCAACCTTTGCTCCTTCCGGAATACGAATACGCTCATTATTCTCTCCCATTATGAAAGCACCTGAAGATGTTTGTAAATATCGATCACTATTTAATGTGAAACTACCATCTCTCGTTAAAAATGTTTCATCATTTTTAGAAGTAACGAAAAATGATGTTGTGCCAGCCGCGCCGTCATCTAAAAAGAAATCTGTAGCGCTATTTGTCATTTGTATATTTCCTTGTACTAAATTCACATGTGTTGCAGCTGGTACTACAGCGTAATCGACCGAACCGATATTTGTTACCGCCCCATCTCCTCGGCGATATGTGTCTTGTACATCAAATACTTTAGACGTCATATTTTCTGCTTTAAATCCTGTCGTTTGAGCATTTGCAACGTTATTCGAATGAACATTAATACGCTGCATGTAATTCATCATACCCATAGAACCTATATAAAGACCGTTCATACTCGTTTGAATAAGGCAAGCGCCTTATTCTTCACCTCTTTTCTACGATGTTTGTAACATTTGTTTCGCTAAATGTTCAGCTGTAGCGATATGTATATTTTTCTTTATATCTTGTCCGTCTGTCATTAATACAATAGGAGCTGATGATACTGCTGGAATTTTCAACAATTCACCACTACTTGCTGTTTCATCAAATTTTGTAAACACAATACCATCTATATGAATATCTTTAAAGTTTGTAATGATTTCAATCATATCTTTACTTTTCATCGAAGCTGATAACGTTAAACAAATATAATCTGGTTCTACTTGTCCCATCGTTTCAATCATTTCTTCCACTGTTTCTGACGTACGATAATTTTTTCCGGCTGTATCAATTAAAATATAATCGACGCGTGCTTCTTCTTTAAAATACGTAAGCGCTCTTGTCATTGCAGCCTCATCACGCACAGCAATTACTTCAGATCCAATTGTCTTTACGTTATCTTGCAATTGCTGCACTGTCCCTATGCGAGAATGATCTGTCGTTATAAAACCAACTGTTTTGTTCTTACCGTGAAATTGCCATGCCATTTTCGCGAGTGTCGTCGTTTTACCAACGCCAGTTGGACCGATTAATGCGATTGTTTGTACTTCTTTTTCAAAGACGTTTTCCGTATTAAAATGAGATTTCATATCTTCCAATATGTACCTGATAACTTCTTCTTCTGTAATCATCGTTGCATTTTCAAACTTTATTTTTAACTTTTCAGCATATGCATAAATGAAATATTGTTCTACATCGTTTTGTTCTAGCATCCGAATTACTTTTTGAATAATAAACGGTACAGATTCTTGATTTTCTTTCTTTGGAACTACTTCTTCTTTCTTTACCGGAACGACTTGTTTCACAACTTTTTTCTTTTTCGGTACTTCCGTTTCTTTCGTCTGTTTCACAACGACAATTCCTTTTTCAAAGAGCTTTAATAGTTTTTCTTTTTTTCTTGCCCATTCTTCACTATTTCCTGTTTGCATTGCCGCGTATGACATAGAAGTCGTTACGTTTTCTAAATTGTGCAGTACTGATTGAATTCCATTCGCCTTCACAATTTGTTCTGAAGGATCATTCACAACATCCATTAACTGTTCATGAAATTGAGCTGTACCTTCATTCACTTCTTCCTGTTTTTCTTCTGGAAAAGCAACTAACATTTCATAATCCTTTTTCCAGAAAAACGGTATATTTCGTTTTACACTTTCATCGACAACGTAATAATAATCTGTACCATATTGGTCAAATAACTTTCGATACAATTCATTTTTCGAAGCTGCTTTTATTCGCATTAACGCTTCTTTCTTTTCTGTACTTTCCATTACTTCACCCCCTACTATTCAATATAGGCAATTTGATCCACAACAATTTCTGGTGCTAATTCGCTAATACAAAGTACTTGTGCTTCCACTTGATAACGTTCTAGCAGTCTTACGATCGCAAATCTAAAATCTTTTCTACGTGTTAATAACACTGGTTCTCTTCCCATTAAACGTGCTTGCTTAAAGACGCGCTGCACTTGCTCAACGACACGTGTTTCTAAATCTAAATCCCAGTTTAATAAGTAACCTTGATATGAATTATTCACAACATCCGCATCTAACTCAATTGAATCAGAGAAGAGCGCTGCATATATTTTTCCGTCCGGATTTTTCGCATTTTCACAAATAACTTTTGAAATACATTCACGAACAAATGATGTCACACCGTCAACGTGGTTTTGATAAATTTCTTTGCCGTCAATAATACCTTCAATAATTGTTGGTAAATCACGAA
This sequence comes from Bacillus sp. CH_48, assembly GCF_038008465.1. Taxonomy (NCBI): domain Bacteria; kingdom Bacillati; phylum Bacillota; class Bacilli; order Caryophanales; family Bacillaceae; genus Bacillus; species Bacillus sp. CH_48. Next base: position 5,252,225 of record NZ_JBBOZF010000001.1, read on the forward strand.
TAGAAATACCTTCTTTTAGAAGTTGTTTAATAACATTTTGAACGAGTGATAAATCAATTTCTTTCTTCTTAATCTCTTCTAATAGAACGCCATTATCATTTTCAAGCGAGTTAATTAAGTCTTTTACATGTTGACGCTGAATTAATTCATGAAGATTACGTCTAACGACAACATCTAAATGTGTAATTAATATGCTAAGTGGCTCTAACACTTGATAGCCTTTCATTTGTGCATCTTGCACCATATGCTCTAAAATCCAATATCCATCTTCACCGAAAATTGGATCTTTAGCTGGCTCTGCATCTAAATCAGCCATTACGTTCGGTGTTTTCAGTGCTAATAAATAACCTGATTTTAAAACACCTTCAGCCGCCTTAGCACCTTTAATTCGAATAATGTAACGTCCGCGTGGTCTAAAGCTCGTATTATCTTTAAAGTTAATTCCAGGAACGTTAATACCAAGGTCAGTAATAATCGACTTCCGCATAAGAACAACTTTATCACGAGCTGTTTCCCCGTTAATTTTCTGCTTTACAAGTGCTGCTAAATCTAAACCGAGTTCTACAATAATCGGATATTTATCCGTAAATACTCCGAATGAATCTTCCACTTGTTGCAGTTGCTCATCTTCGCCTTGAATCATTTCTAATTCTTTTTGAAGCTCGTCTTCTTTTTCTTTCTTTATTCGATTTTTATTACGAATGCCTAAGAAGATAATCGTTCCACCAACGAGTGCGAATGGTAGAAACGGTAGCGGAGTAAAAATACCCATTGAGATAAATAAACCACCTAGTGCATATACAACGACTTCATGCGCTAATAACTCTTTAAAGATACCTTCTGTTACTGTATCCGGTGAGCCGTCAAATACACGCGTTACGATAATACCTGTTGAAATTGCAAGCATTAATGAACCGATTTGGTTTACGATTCCGTCACCGACAGTTAACTGTGTATAATGAAGAGCTGCATCTGCAAAGCTCATTCCTTGCTGCATCATGCCGACAATTAAACCGAAAATAATGTTTACGAATAAAATGACAATCCCGAAAATAACGTCCCCTTTAATGAACTTTCCGGCACCATCCATCGCCCCGTAAAACTCTGTTTCCATATTTAATTTTTTTCGTTTTGCCTGTGCATCTTTTTCTGAAATAATACGCTGGTTTAAATCAGCATCGATAGACATTTGTTTCCCCGGTAAAGAATCAAGTGTAAAACGAGCTGCTACTTCAGCTGTACGAGATGCACCGTTTGCAACGATAAACTGGAATATGATTAATACTGTAAAAATAACGATACCAATTAATAAGTTTCCGCCAATTACGAACTGGCCGAACTCTTCAATAACATGACCTGCATTTCCATCTGTCAAAATCGCTCGCGTCGTCGAAACGTTAATCGATACGCGGAAAATCCCGATTAATAACAACATCGTTGGAAATGACTTTAATTCATCCCACTCGTTAATACTTGTCGCTCGCATATAAATAAGCACTGACATACTTAGTAGAAAAACGATAATGATATCAAGTATAAATGGTGGAAGTGGAATTAAGAGCGCCACTACGAATGACGCTGCTAAAAAGATAGAAAAATAGGTTCTTGCAGACTCTATCTTAAACAAAGAGATCTCCTCCAAACGCGCTATTACACTTCAAGTTCGTTCGTCTGAATTAAATAGCGCATAACTTCAATTACAGCTACGTATAAATCTTCTGGAATCGTCTCATCTTCCTCGACTTGATAATATAAAGAACGAGCAAGCGGACGGTTTTCCACCATTGGTATTTCTTGTTCACGGGCAAGCGTTCGTATATATAATGCGAGCTCATCTTCCCCTTTTGCAACGACAATTGGTGCTGCATCAACGTGTTTATTGTAACGAAGTACAACCGAAATATGAGTCGGGTTGTTTACAATAAACGTTGCGCCATCCATCTTCTTCGCAATTGTTCCTTGCAAGATCGCATGCATAAAGTTTTTTCGTTTCCCTTTTACTTGCGGGTCCCCTTCATTATCTTTATGCTCCCTTTTTACTTCTTCTTTTTTCATCTTAATATCTTGTTCGTACTCCCATTTTTGATAAATGAAATCAATAATAGAAAGAATGATTAAAATAATTAAAATGGCTAAAAAGATAAATTTAATTTGGCTAATAATTTCAGTAAGTGACGCTGTCCAGTTAAATCCAATCATACTAACAATCTTCTCTAAATTCTTTTTAAAGAGAACGTACGAAACGTAACCGATTAATCCCATGTAAAACAGTGATTTCAAAATATCTACTAAACTTTTACGACTAAACAATCTCGTAAAATAGTTTTTCGGATTAATACGTGACGCTTTCGGTTTAATGACTTTAGAAGAAAATAGGAAGCCGACTTGAATCATATAATTGAATAAATGAAAAGCATATACGAGTATTAATATCGGAGCCGATACTTTCAGTAATAAAATCCCCATTAAATAAAAATACTCGGTTGAATCTGTATTTTTTCCAATTTGATCAAACAGCACCGCTACGGAATTTGCAATCTCATAACCTAGCCAATCTCCGAAGAAATAAACGACAACTGCTAATACGAGAATGGAAAATAAATTATTTAAATCTTTACTCCGGGCAATATTCCCTTCTTCACGCGATTTTTTACGCTTCTGCGGGGTGGCCTTTTCTGTTTTATTATCCTTTGCCATGCGCGTCCCCCTACTTCGTTAAGAAAAAGTTAAATAGTTTCGTATATTCTTCAAGTAATACATCCGTCATATTTTTAAACACATAACCGAGCATCGGTACACTCATCGCAATAAACAAAATACCACATGTAATTTTAATTACGTATGCATTCATAAAAACGTTTAATTGCGGAGCGTTTTTTGCAATTAAAATTAGAACAAAATTAATGATGAATAAACTTCCCATAAGCGGCAGAGCAATTTCAACCGCTGATGTGATCGCAAATAATAACGTTGCGAGTAGACTATCTAAAAAACTAGTCGTCAACAATTTTGAAATCGCCTCTGTATATTGAAACGACTTTAAAATAGTGGCAACGAAATAGTTAATGCCGCCAAGTGAAATAAAAATAATGAGAAAAAATATATCAAAAATGGTTGATAGTAAAGTAGACTGTGAGCCTGCATTTACATCAAACAAACTTGCTTGTGATAAACCAATATCAAAGTCTAAAATATGCCCTGCCATTTTCGGAATGTTCCACAGCATTTCTACAATTTTTGAAAGTGATAATCCAATTACAATTTGCGTTCCTGCATAAGCTGCAACGTCCCAAACTGTCTTGATGTGAGAGACATCCACTTGATCGGCCACTGTAATTGAAAGAGCAAGTCCAACTGTAACCTTCGCCATTGCTGGAATGGATCGGCCTGAGAAAAACGGTAAAAAATATAAAAATGAAGTAATGCGACAAAACGCAAAAAACGTCGCCGCCCATAATTCCATATTCATTTCAGTTCACCTATCTTAGTACGAACGCAATAGCGATGGGATTTTATCAAATAAATCTAAAATAAGCATCGTTAACTCTTGGAACATCCACGGACCTAAAATGATAATAACGAGCACAATACTCGCCATTTTCGGTAAAAACGTCAGCGTTTGCTCTTGAATTTGCATCATTGCCATAATAACCGCGATAATAATAACGACAATCAGACTTACAACGGCAATCGGCATTAAAATCATAACCCCTTTATAAAAAAAGGTTTGGAAAATATCTATAATTGGTGACGTATTCATTTATATGACTCCTATCACATAGCATCAAACGCTTCAGGCGACCGTCTTAAACATAATATCGACAATTTTTGTATATCCACCTAAATATACGAAAACGAGTATTTTAAACGGTAAACTTAAAATCATCGGCGGTACCATCATCATCCCGAGGTACATTAAAAGTGTACTAATAATCAAATCTATAAATACAAACGCTAAATAAATGAACATCCCTGTTAGTAAACCTTTTTGAATTTGCGTTAACGTAAAGGATGGTACAAGTGTAAATAAGGAAAGATCTTTCAAATCTTTCGGCAACTCTTCTCCGCGTACTTTCAGCATCATTTTCAAATCATGCTTATACGTATGCTTTGACATATATTCTTTCATAATAGGAGCTGTCGTTTCCGCAGCTTGGCTTACTGTTATTTTCTCTTTCGTCATCGGATCCCACACATCGCTCTTCAGTTGCCCGAGTACAGGCTGCATCGTAAAGAGTGATAAAAATAATGCAAGTCCAACAAGCACTTGGTTTGGTGGTAAATTCATTACCCCAAGTCCTTGACGTGTAATCCCAAGAACGATCATAAAATAAGTAAAATGTGTAAATAATAGAACGATAGAAGAAGATAATGATAAAAGGGTAACGAGCGCAAATAGTTGTACACTTGAATTACTCGTAAACTCTTTTCCATTTTCGAAATTAATAAAACCGTTCGGGGCCGCATACGCTGGATTTACAAAAATAATTGAAAAAACGATAGAAAATACGAAAATAACGGCTAATAATGATAACTGTTTCTTTATTCTCATGATGGATCCTCTACTTTTTTCGTTTCAGTCTTCACCGCGTCTTCTAGTGCTTGTTGAAACTGATTTCCTGTTCCGGTTAATTGCACAGACTGCACACCGTTATTACTAATAACAGTGAACACTTGCTTTCCGTCCACTTCAAATAAAAAGGCACTCGTTTGATGATTTAAATACACGCCGTCTTTTACTTGAATATGGCCATTTTCACCCTGCTTAAAAAACTGCTGTTTGCGCGTCTTTTTTGTCATATAATATGCACCGTAACCGAGCGCACCAAACAGTAAAACGACTTGAAATAAGGTCGTCATATACGACATATGACTCCTCCTCTACTCTTTATCTTGCATTTGACTTTGCGCTTTCATAAGCGCCGCTTGTTTCTTGTCAGCTTCAATTTCAGAAATGATAATACCGAATTTCTCGTCCATTACGATTGCTTCACCGATGCCGACTTTCATATTACTTAAATACACATCTACTTTATGTCCTAAGTTTTTCTCTACTTCAAGAACATCGCCAACTTTTAACTGCTTTACATCACCAAGCGTAATAGATGACTTTCCAAGCTTTACACCAAGTTCAATCGAAATATCTGAAACAGTATCGATATGTGCTTTGCCTGCTTCATTTCGCTTTCCTGCAAAATCTTCTAATCCCATTAATGACACAGGAGATACTTCATGCTTCATATGGATCCTCCTACTCTACAAAACTTTTAAATAGGAGCGCCTTACGCGTTCCATCTTTTCCAATAAAACAATTAAATTTATGCTTTCCATCTACATAACCAAGTAATTCATCCGAAACTTTCGTATGAAGCGGAATAATATCGCCTTCTTCAATTTGTTCAATCTCACTCATTGTCATTTTCTGCTCACCAATCGCAACGTGAACAGGTTTGTACACTTGATTTACTTTCACTTCCACTTCAGACGTATACTTCCTACGTTTATCCGAAGAATGTTCGACAATATTTTCAGACGTTAACTTATCCATAATTTCTTCAACAGATAAGAACGGAATCCCGATACGCACCGTCGTATTCCAAAAATCTGTTTTCATATTTACATTAAGTAATGAAATGATATCGCTCGCTGTCGTAATCTTTAGTGCATTCGGATCTGTTTCCGTCGTTACAAATTTCGGTTCAATCGCAACAACACTTTCGAATGATTGCTCCAAATTTTTACAAAGAAGCAAGAATATATTATCAAGCGTTAAAAACTCAAATGCTGTTAACGGTCTGCGCATCGTAAAGTTACGCTTACTATCTCCGCCAAGCCAACATTCATGAATATAAATAACGAATGCTAAATCAATCTCAATAACAATTTCTCCAAGCTCTGGTAAACCGAGATCAATTACGCAATATAAATAATAATCTTTCGGCATTTTCTCCACATACTCACTCGTAAATGGAACTTGCTCAACTGTTGAAGGCTCTAGTTCAATTGGAATACGCATACGCGCTGATAACGTCTGTGACGTCTGTTTTCCAAACGTAGAAGCAATCGCTTGCAAACTACGTAAATGCTCAACACCGAACTTCTCTGGTCTATTAAAATCATACTCTTGAAATTTCTCTTGCTTTCCTGCTTCTTGTGCGAAAGCTGGCATTTCCTCGCCTTCATTTACCGCCTTCAGCAGGGCATCAATTTGCTCTTGGCTTAATTTTTCGCCACTCATGACAATCCCCTTCCCTACCTTTTCAATTCAACGATTTCAACGTACATCTTCCCATTCTTCGTCAAAATCTTTCCGGTTCCAATCTCTTCATTCTCAAGCATAAGACGCACCGTATTTTTCGTTGAATTTTCAAGACGATACAATGTACCTTTCGTAATATGAAGCAGATCTTCAATTTTCTTTTTCGTATTTCCGATTTCAAAATAAATTGTTAACGGAATATCATCTTGTAATTTCAAATCTAGCCAACTCCCATATCATGTTCACGAAAATTTCATGTTCTCTCTATATGAAACTTCTTATTTTGAAACGTCGATATTTAATATTTTTTTAATATATCCTTGCGTTTCTTTAAATGGCGGTACGCCTCCGTACTTTCTCACATTGCCAGGACCAGCATTATAAGAAGCAAGTGCCAATACTAAGTCGCCGTTATTTTTCTTTAAATAACCGCTTAACTCTTTCACGCCACCTTCAATACTTTCAGCTGGTGAAAAGGGATTCTTCACACCCATCTCCTTCACATTCGCTGGCATAAGCTGCATAAGACCCATCGCACCGGCATGTGACACCGTTTTCGGATTAAAATTAGACTCTACTTCAATCATTTTTTGAATTAACGTTTTTGGAATTCCATATGTACGGCTAGTGCGATCAATAATATCCTCATACTTCCCTTCATTGGAAGAACGTATTTTTTGAATATTATACTTCTTCGTTAATTCCCACGTATCAGCAGCCTTATTTTTCGTTTCTGGGAAACGTCGTTCAAACTCTTTTTGCGCAACTTGCACTTCATCTGCTTTCTTCGTTTCAGCCTTTTCTTCAGGCTTACTCGCTTCCTCTACTTTATTAATAGTTTCTACGGGTTTATTAACAACCGCTTCTATTTTCGTAGATTGTACCGGCTGACTCATATCTTCTACTTTTGCCGGCTGCGTAGTTTCTTTCGTCTCCTTCGCAGGCTCACTCTGCAACTTCTCTTGAAAACGACTACTAACAAATGCTTGTGGACTACTTAGCTTTTGCTGAATTTGTCCTTTCTTATATGCAAGCACTTCTTTTACTATATTTCCAACTATCATAATATCACCTTTTCGGTAAACAAAGATAATCTAATATTAGAGTTTTTTTTTAAAGTTTGCAATAATCCTTTTAATAATTATGTAATAAAAAAATGAATATATTGTTAAACTGTTATTTTTTTATATTTATTAATTCGAATTTTTAGTTGACACCCGTTGTAGCAAGGATTACAATAAATCTCGAAATTGATTTTTTCGCATATTACCGTTTTTCAATTTGCAGAAAAGTCAATATAAAAAAATGGGGGTTTCTTAACATGAGAATTAATACAAACATTAACAGCATGCGTACTCAAGAGTACATGCGCCAAAACCAAGCTAAAATGAGCAACGCTATGGACCGTTTATCAAGCGGTAAACGTATCAACAACGCTTCTGACGATGCAGCAGGTCTTGCAATCGCAACTCGTATGCGTGCACGTGAAAGCGGATTAGGTGTTGCAGCTAACAACACACAAGACGGTATGTCTTTAATCCGTACAGCTGACTCAGCTTTAAACTCTGTATCTAACATCTTACTTCGTATGCGTGACATCGCTAACCAATCTGCGAACGGTACGAACACTGGCGATAACCAAAAAGCATTAGATAAAGAATTTTCTGCATTAAAAGAACAAATCGATTACATTTCTAAAAACACAGAGTTTAACGATAAGAAATTATTAAATGGTGATAACAAATCTATTGCTATTCAAACTCTAGATAACGCTGATACAGCTAAACAAATCAATATCAATCTAGCTGATTCATCTACTAAAGCTTTAAATATTGATACATTATCAATTGCAGGAACTACTGATAAAACAATCACTATTACAGCAAAAGACCTTACTGACAATAAAGCAACCCTTGATGCTTTAAAAACAGCTAAAGCTGACTTAGCTAAATTAGATGATAAATCTGATCAAGCTACTATTGACAAAGCGGTTGATGCGTTTAAAACAGCATTTAATAACGTTGATAAAAACTTACTGTCTGACAAGGCAATCGAAGGTATTACAGACAAAATGACTGCTTTTGATGGTACACATACAGCGGCTGCGGCAATCGGAACTGCTTATACTGAACCTACTGCAGGTGATATTACAAAATCTGCACCAAACGCTTCTGGCGCAATCAAATCAATTGATGCTGCATTAGAAACAATCGCTTCTAACCGTGCAACTCTAGGTGCTACATTAAACCGTCTTGACTTTAACGTAAATAACCTAAAGAGCCAATCTTCTTCTATGGCTTCAGCTGCTTCTCAAATCGAAGACGCTGACATGGCGAAAGAAATGTCTGAAATGACTAAGTTCAAAATCTTGAACGAAGCTGGTATCAGCATGCTTTCTCAAGCAAACCAAACTCCACAAATGGTTTCTAAATTATTACAATAAGCCATTTGAGTTAGTTTCCTGAATAAACCTCTCTGCTTGCGGAGAGGTTTATTTTTTTCTATATAGATGAATTATTTGTAAGATCTTTCTTTTTTAGGTAGGAGAGAGCATCCGCGTGGCGTAGAAGCGGTCAGTGCCTATCTCTATCCCTTCTCATGTTAAAACACAACTAGAAGATAAGCATAAAGTTCCTTTTTCTTTTTATAGCTGTTTATTGGCTTTAAGACCATATATGAATCAATAAGGAGTGTCTATTATGCGTATTGGTACGAATTTTTTGAGTATGAACGCTAGGCAATCGCTATACGAGAATGAAAAACGTATGAATGTTGCGATGGAACATTTGGCTACTGGTAAGAAGTTAAACCATGCTTCTGATAATCCAGCTAATATTGCGATTGTGACTCGTATGCATGCAAGAGCGAATGGTATGCGCGTGGCGATTCGTAATAATGAGGATGCAATATCGATGCTTCGCACAGCCGAAGCTGCACTTCAAACTGTGATGAATATTTTGCAGCGCATGCGTGATTTAGCCATTCAATCCGCAAACAGTACAAATTCAAATAAAAACCGTGATTCACTGAATAAAGAGTTTCAATCTTTAACAGAACAAATTAGCTATATTGGCGAGACGACTGAGTTTAATGATTTATCCGTATTTGACGGTCAAAACCGCCCTGTTACATTAGACGATATCGGTCATACGGTACATATATCAAAGTCTATTCCACCACCTTCCCCTACACAACACGACATCAAGATTTCAACAGAACAAGAAGCAAGAGCGGCAATTCTTAAAATTGAAGAGGCTTTGCAAAGTGTGTCACTTCATCGTGCTGATCTTGGAGCTATGATAAATCGTTTACATTTCAATATTGAAAATTTAAATAGCCAAAGTATGGCGTTAACAGATGCTGCATCTCGAATTGAAGATGCAGACATGGCGCAGGAGATGAGTGATTTTTTAAAGTTTAAATTATTGACTGAAGTTGCACTTAGTATGGTTTCACAAGCGAATCAAATTCCGCAAATGGTTTCTAAGTTACTACAATCGTAAAAATTCATCTTCCATCTTTGGAACGATTCCATACAAAACAAAAGGGAAATACATATAAACTATGTATCTCCCTTTTATTTTGTACCCAAATTTTATTACTGTGTTACCGTCATAACTTGTCCGCTACGGTCAACCATTATTTTCATTTTTCCGTCTTGTGCATTATATAGCCCAAGTTTATGTAATTCCATTTTACAATCTTGTACGAAAGTTGGTAATTTACGAATTTGATCAATATCAGAACTTGTAATGAAATGAATTAAAAGCTGCGTCATACCTTTAATATCTTGTACAAGCTCTTCTTTCTCTCGTTTTAGCCTTTCATTTTCTAGTTGTAACGACTGCAATTCACCTTCTAGACTACGTGTATTCTTTGCTTCTCTAGAACGCCCTGCTGCCATGCTAGAAAGCTTATAAATACCTTCCATAAACTGATGTAGTTCGTCTTCTTTCCTTTCACTACATTGATTAATTGTTTCAAAGTTATCAACGATACCAGATATAACTGTTACAAGATTTTTTTCATCCTCTTTATGCTGGATTTCTTCTTTTAATTCGTACTCGTTTTCTTGTTTTCTTGCAACGATTGTCTCTTTTACTGGTATATATTTTCGCTTTCGTCCTGGTTTTTGTTTTTCAATATTTTCAAACGGTATTTCACGTTTTTTCAATTTATAATACGTATTTTGCAATTGACTTTCTGTTTTCGGAAAAAGATTTAGTTCATTTTTACTTACGTATTTTGAAATATTTAAAATGTTTAAACCGTGACGTTGACAAAATTGATACACTTCATAAAGTAGCTCTAGTTCAGACTTCAGCCATGTAATTGCTGATTTTTCATATGCGCGCATCCCGCCATTTTTTTCTATATCTATTTGAAATAATACCATTCTATTATGTAAATCAACTAATTCTTCATACTTTACTTGGAATTCTTTTTCTATTTTTTTTAATTCCACCTCTAGTTGCATATCGTTCATTTTATTATTTGACATGTTTTGTAAAAGATCTAATACATTAATTGCTGTGTGGTGATACATAATCTGTGCCACTCCCCCTCATCCTTTCACAATTCTCATCTGACTCCCATGTCTTTTAAGAAAATAGCAATTTTTACATATCCATATTATAACAGTTCGAAATTATCTGTCAAATAATAAACATACAAAAATGTATAGAAAGTATAAAAATTTGGAAAATGTTTTTATTAATATGTAAAATTGCATATTAATTACATTTAATTATATTATATGGTATTTTGAATACTTTTTCACCGAAAAAATTTGCGTTACCACGAAATGTTACTAAAATAATCCCGAAAATACGCTCGCTTATATTTTTAAATCAAAAATCTCTAAATAAAGATTATTCACATATACAGCGTCAAACACCCAAGAAACCTTTCATTTTTTTGCCTGTTTAAAGTATAGAATACTAAAAAGGAACTAACCAATGCTTACACATGGCTAATTCCTTCCTCTGTCTAACAGAATAGAGTTATAAACCCAGTCTTCCAATCCTCAATCGAAGTCTCACTTCTTCTTACCTAAAACTACTTCATACCTCTGAACTCACATCGCATGAGACTCTATTAATCACTGAAAACTTCCTTACATAAGTAGTTCCTCTATTCCTACTAAATAGAAAAATGTTATACACCAGCTCTTCTACTTACCTATAACCAATCTATATTTCTGGTCTCAACATCGCATAGGGCTCTATTAAGCACGACCGCTCAACACTTGGCTAGAGCTTCTATTCCGGCTAAAAAGAAGCTTTTAAAGCACTAACTTATCAACTAAACCAATTAGCTCTTGAATATCTGGCTTACTTACTTGAGCATTTGCTCCTACAGCTTCACCTTTATGGAATAATTCATTTGTAATTAATGAAGAGAAAATAATAACTGGTAAACGATTCATTACTTCACTATCCTTAACCACTTTCGTTAAATGATGTCCATCCATTTTTGGCATTTCAATATCCGTAATTAGCAAGTGAATATGTTCAAACATTTTCTCGCCTTGCTCTTTCGCTAATTTTTCAATTTGCGCTAACGCTTCTGCACCATTGCTGAAGAAGTTCATTTTCGTATATCCAGCTGATGATAATGTTTCTTCTAATATTTGGCGAAGCATCGCTGAATCTTCTGCAATATAAATTACTTTTTCAGCTCGGTCTGTTTTTTGTTCTAACCCTGCAATTGATTTATTGTCATAACCAGTACCGCTAATTTCACATACAATTTTTTCATAATCTAATAGCAAGATGATTTTTCCATCTAGTTTTACAATACCAGATGTCGTTTCTTCTAGTCCCATAGATAATGAAGCTGGTTCATCAATTTGTTCCCACGAAATACGTTGAATACGATGCACTTCATCAACGCGGAAAATAACTTTCATTTGGTTTAATTCTGAGATGATAAATTTCGTTTGATCAAGCGGCTTTGTTGACTTTAAATTAAGAGCCATTGCCAAGTTAATAACAGGTAAAATTTCACCGCGTACTTGAACAACACCTTCAACTGCATGATGAGATTCTGGCACAGTTGTAACAGGGAATGGATTAATGATTTCACGTACTTTCATTACATTAATACTAAATAGGTTTTCACCAACAGTGTACGTAACAATCTCTAATTCATTTGTTCCGCTTTCTAATAAAATACTTTGTGCTTGTGACATAAAGGTGTCGCTCCCCTTCCATTAATTCCGTATATCTAATTATTAAGCTTTATAAAAGCGAAAAAGTCAACTACCTATATAAAAAATATAGATAGTCGAACGATTCATTTTATTAAAAAACAATTAATCTTGTATAAACGAAGCAAGTGCCTCTAATAACACTTCTTGTGCTCCTACAATTTCCGTCGGCATTGCTTCCCATTTTTTCGAAAGCTCCGTCTCTACTCTTATTCTCAGCTCAGAATTCATTTCTGCTAGCACATATTCTTTCGTTGCTATATCAACATCAAGTAGCGCGAGTGCATATAATTCCGGGTCATTTATTTTTTCGAATAATCGTTTTAATACCACCGGTGCTATATGTTTTAATTTTTCAATATGAATTTCCTTATCCGAAAATAGTAACTCATATTGAATAAACGTAACATTTTCTTTAATCACTTTAAAATAGCAATTATTTTTTTTATCATTCACAAAATAACCGTTTGGATCGGCAATAACACTCTCTACTTTACGGATTAAATCTGGCAAACTATTCGCCGCCATTACAGTCCGCTGCTCAACCTCACTCGGCGAAATGAATGTAACGCGATACTTATTTTGCGCCATCCTCCTCACCTCTCCTTTTATAGAAATTCAGTCTAATTGTATACTACAACTACCTTAAATTAACTTAAAACTATTTCATATTACCACTTCTTACACTACCACATTACTCTAGTAACGCTACATATCTCTGGTCTTACACATAGGTCGGGACTCTATTAGGCACTAACCGCTCCAAAACATCGACAGGTCCTCTCTCAAAACCTAAAAAGTACTTCTAAGAACTTTTCAATAACTCTATGTTATTAAACCAAAACGCTATTTGCTGATCCGTAATATTTGGCAACATAACAAAAAACTCACGACACTTCATCTCATCCTTAAACAGTTGATACTTCCAAACGCTATCGCTACCAACACTTATGAAATAAAACTCATGGATACGGCCAATGATTGCTTGTTTTTCGCCAAATGAATACGGAGGCACTTGCTTAATTTCAAATTGATCTGGTAAATATACATGCTCTTCTCGTTCTATTTTTAATACTTGCTCGGCAAGTTCACGTTTATTTTCGAAAAAAGGCAATTGTAAAATTCGCTCTTGTCTTGTCATACGAATAAAAAACCCTTTCTACTCCATTACATTTTTTCCATGCGATATATTATCGAATTAAGTTTACAACTTCATTTAATACTTCATCTGAAACTTTAATTACTTTCGCATTTCCTTGGAATCCGCGTTGGTATAACATTAAGTCAACGAACTCTACAGATAAATCTACGTTTGCACCTTCTTGTGCACCACCGCGTACTTTACCTGCACCATTTTGACCAGATGCACCAAGTGCTAAAATACCTGTTGTATTCGTCGCTGTATAGTTACCATTACCTGTTTTCATTAGTCCGCCTTCGTTCGGGAACATCGCAACAGCTAATTGACCAGCTGATTTCATACTTCCATCAGAATATTTTACCATTACATATCCACCGTCAGCAATGAAGCAATCTTTAACCGTCGCTGCTGCTCTACCATCTACGTCTGTTACTGATAATGTTTTATCTGTTGGATGATTTGTTAAATGACTTAAGTCTAATTTTATAGAGCCGCCATCAAATGGAATATTGGCTCCTTGCTCTTTCGGATTTGGATTTCCAACAGCATCAAATGTCATATTACCACCTGCACCTTGAACATCTTTAAACTCTGTTTCTTTTTTCGAGTCATTGCGCATTTGTACTTTATATGTATAATTATGTTCACTTGTTTGTTTAAACTCTACACGCATTGTCCATGTATTCCCCGCATTATCATATACTGGTAAATCTTGTGTGATTTGTTTTTCACCAGTTGGAATATTACCTTTAATTGTCCCTTTCGATGTTCGAATACCACCAATTGCTGTTCCCATTGGAATTTGCAACGGTCCTGGAATTCCAGATAAATCAACCTCACCAGTTGCCTCATTCGCAGGGTATGCAAACACGTATTGACCTTCAGTATTCGTAATATAGTAATCTGAAGATATCCCAAACGTACCTTTACGAGTAAATTCCATATTTCCGCCTTTTGAATCACCTACAACGAAGAAACCATTACCTTCCATTGCTGCTTGTGTTTTGCCACCTGTTAACGTAATTGTACCATCACTATAATCCGTAACCGTACCACTCATTTTCACACCGTTACCAATACTTTTCGGATTCGTTCCTGCGTATTTACCGTCACCTTTTGCACCAATCGAATTGTTATATAGTAAATCATCAAACATTGCTTTTTGTTTTTTATAACCTACTGTTTGTGCATTGGCAATATTATTTGAAGTTACACTTAATGCATTTTGTGTTGCATTCATTCCTGTAATACTTGTATATAACGCTTTAATCATAACGTATGGACACTCCTTATGAATTTGTAGTTTTTACTTCTTCAGTTACTTTTTGATCGTCTTTCTTTGCGTCTTCTGGGTTCGTTTCCCCAATTGGTTTATCAGACACTCTCTCAACGAAACGAAGAGATACAACCTTATTATTAATAACGAGCTGTACATCGTTATTTTCCGCAAGGCGAACCGTTTCTACTTGACCGGTTACTTTGTTTCCGTCACCGTCAACACCTCTTACGTATTTACCTAAAAACTTCATTCCACCATCAAGTGCTGTTGAATACATCGTTGATTGCAGCTTATCTACTGCTTTCGTCATATTCTGTACTTGTTCCATAAGAGATAACTGTGCTGTCTGATTCATCATTTGATTCATATCCATCGCATTAAATGGATCTTGATGTTGGAAACTTGATAAAAACAATTTTAGGAAATCATCTTTCCCCATTACCCCAGGAGTCTTTTGCGCTCCTGCAGAAACTCCATTACTTTGTTGCACTGGCGATTGTACACCATTAACAGGTACATTACTTTTTTGCGCTCCTGTTTGTAACGGAATATGATTTGTACTCGTTGTATTTAATCCAACTGTTGGCACACTTTATTCCTCCAATAATCCCGCAAATTCTGTTGATTGTTGTTTTTCATGATTTGTATTTGCTAATTTCTGTTTTTGCCTTTGCTCTTGTTCTCGCTGTTCTTTACGATTTTCATCTTTATCTGAATAGCTAATTTGAATATTGATTTCTTTTTCTTTTAACTTTAATTTCAATTCATCAAAAATGATTTCAACACGTTTTTTCGCATCGTGTTTTTCCATTTCTACGTGAACGTCAATTTGATCTCCGTGTTTTTTCATAAACACTGTTAATGTACCAAGTTTTTCTGGATTTAACTGGAATAAAACACGTTCTTGTTTCACTACAAATTTTTGCAGCGCTTCTACTTGCGCTTCCATTTTCTTTCCTAAGTCAGGTAATGACACTTTCTCAGCACCACTATTTGATTTCCCTACTTGTTCGGTACTCGTCGTTTTATTTAATAACTCTGCACCTGTAGAGCTCGAATCATTTAATGCATCAACCTCTGGCAACTCTACCTTTGCATCATCGCTCTCACCTTTCGGAAGATCTACGTCTTTAAACTCTTCTTGTTTCTTTGCAATATTACAAGTTTCTGTTTCTACAACCTTCAATGCTTGCATCATTTGCTCCGGCATCTTCATTTTGTCTAATACCATTTGCATTGTATCTTCTAAACATATAGCATTTTTGATATTCATATTTGAAAGAAGTTCTTGTAATTGTTGTAATTCAGCTGCAGGTAATTCATTAAGTTTAATATTGCCGTATTCTTTATATAGCTCTTGTATTTTTTGTATGTATTGATATAACAATTCCGGCTGCACATGTAATTGCTCAATTGCAACCATTTGCTCAGATACAGCTAATAACAACTGTTCTGTCTCTTTTTTTTCTTCTTTCTTTACAATTGGTTCTTCTTTCGTTACCGATGGTTTAGAAAGGTTATATTCTTTTTTCTCTTCTTTTGGTGCTTCTTCTCGTTTCGTTTTCTCCGTTTTCGGCTGCTTTTTATTTTCGATTCTCATCGTACGATCGAATGAAGAATCTTCATTTTTTGATTGTATTTCTAGCCCTTTTTCTTTTTGCGAAGGTAAACTTTGTTGCACCGGTAATACAGACTGTATCACTACATTCACCTCATCCATTCATACACATTTTCAAATCCAGAAGCATTTTTTCTTCCAGCTTTTCTTGTGCTTTCGCAAGCTTTTTGCAATCTTCTTGATACATCTCATCAATGACACGTTCTTTTTCTTTTACTTGCTCTAAAAGGCTTTCATTTTTTTGAATAAAATCTTCTGTTTTTTTAATTTTTCGATTCCATTCTTCTATTCTTTCAGGTGAAAACGTATGTGAAGAAAGCATGCCAGCCATAATACGTTGCCCAGTTTGTACGACTTTACTACGCGATTTCACAACATATAAATCATATTCTTTTTTTTGTTCTATTTTTCTTTTTTCAGCTGTTAATTCATACACTTCTTTTAAAATATGTTCTTTTTCTTGATTTATTTGCAATTTTATTGTGTCGTACTGCTGTTTATCCACCTGTTTTCATAGCCCCTTCCTATTATAACGTTCTCTTTTTCTATTATATAGTTTTTTTCCAAAAAAATCTGTGAAATATTAAAAAACAAAAAAATAAGACCTCTTGGGCAGAGGCCTTATACTATATGGTGTATCGCTTCAACGATATCATCAAATTGGAAACTATCCGATCGGCCTTGCTTTAAAAATGTATTTATGCCTTCTACTTTATTTTTACATTCAAAAATATAAGCATTTTCTTCATTTTCTTGAATCGTTCCTAACTTAAAATACAATTCATTTTCTTTATAAATTGATAAAATTTTCCTCATTTCATTTGCAAGTTGCCAATGATGTGGCGACACGATTTCTTCCATAATCCTACTTACTGAATCTAATACTGAAATTGCAGGGTAATGACTAAGCGTTGCAAGCTCACGCTTTAATACAATATGTCCATCTAAAATACCACGTGCTAAATCTGGTACAGGACCATTTAAATCGTCCCCATCAACAAGCACCGTATAAATACCTGTTATAGATCCCTTTTGCGTTTTTCCGGACCGCTCTAACAGCTTCTTCATATAACTTTCCATTAACAGTGTTTTACCACCAATCGGTAGCTCTTTTACAGCAATATCCACGCTTCTACGGGCATCGGCAAAACGAGTAACAGAGTCCATC
This sequence comes from Bacillus sp. CH_48, assembly GCF_038008465.1. Classification (NCBI taxonomy): domain Bacteria; kingdom Bacillati; phylum Bacillota; class Bacilli; order Caryophanales; family Bacillaceae; genus Bacillus; species Bacillus sp. CH_48. The sequence continues at coordinate 5,269,901 of NZ_JBBOZF010000001.1, forward strand.
ATAAGTAATACGTTATTGCCTTGATCACGGAAGTATTCAGCAATAGACGTTGCGAGTTTCGCTGCACGAAGTTGCATAAGGTGACTTTCATCTGACGTCGCTACAACAACGACGCTTTTTCGCATCCCTTCCTCGCCTAACTCTTTTCGAATAAAGTCTTTTACTTCCCGGCCACGTTCTCCTACTAAACTAATAACGTTTATATCAGCTTTTGCATTTTTTGCTATCATTCCAAGTAAAGTAGATTTACCAACACCTGACCCAGCAAAAATACCAATCTTTTGACCGATACCAATTGTTAGCATAGAATCAATTGATTTTATTCCTGTTTCAAATACATCGGTAATCTCTTCACGTTCAAATGCATGTATAGGCGGTGCATCTAGTTTTATTTTCTGTAATGGAATGTTTTCAGCTTCCTCATTTAATACTTCACCATTTGCACTTAACACTTTTCCGAGTAAGTGATTACCACGTGGTACAACAACATCTTCTGAAATTAAAGTCACTGAATCTCCATAACATACTTTTTCTGTCTGTTCAAATGGAAGTAGCATATTATTTTCTTTTTCAATGGCAATCACTTCACATAAGACCTTATGTTCTCCAACGAAGCAAACATCTCCAATCTTCGCTTTCGGCCCTTTTGCTACGAAAAACTGTTCTTGTACACTATGAACTTTGCCTACTTTCGTATACAGTGGTGTTTCAATGAACTTATTCCATTTTTCGTTCTCATTCATTAACAGACGGCTCATACATTTTGCTCCTCAAATAACTTCTCTTCTTCCCATTTCTGACGAAGTTTCGCAAATATAGGTGCAAATTTAAATTCAAAGAACTCTTTCTCTTCTTCCAGAACAAATTCACCAAACTGCAAGGAGAAATCATATTTCCATTCTACTAATTGTAGTAACCAATATTCTTTCGTATTTTCCTTCTCTTCTTGAATACGTTCAAACGTTTCTGGATGTACTGTAATGATTAATTTTTCAAATGAAGTTGGCAATGTTTGCACGATGCCAGTTAAAATAGGTAACACATCAAGCGATCGTGAATCTACCGCTTGATTCACGATTTTTTCTGCTAGATGAAAAGATTGATCCCATAATAACTCTGTCCATTCATATGCTGTTTCTTGTTGTTCTTTTTGAAACTGCACACGCGCTGCTTCCATCTGTTCCATTTGTTCATGAATATGCATTTGAAATTGTTCTTTATCTTGTAATAACTGCTGCCGCTCTCGTTCTAGCATTTGCTTCTCTTGCCTTAGCTGATTCATTTCCATATGTAATGACTCTTGCTGGGCGCGAAGCTCTGCATGATCAGCTTGTAATTCTTCCTCTTCTATTTGAACTGAAGCTGGTTTTGGAAATTGTAATTCATACGTTTCTTCAGAAAAAGAAACAGAATTCTTCGGAATTCTGTTTTTAAATAAGGACATCCTCTTCACCTCTTTGAACGATAATTCTTCCTTCTTTCTCTAGCTTTTTCACTGTACCAGTGATCGTTTGCTGTGCTTTTTCAGCATCCGTCATCTTAAGCGGTCCTAAGCCATCTAATTCTTCTAGAATCATCTCTTTACGGTTTGAAGACATACATGTAAATAGTTTCTCTTTAATTTCTTCTTTTGCAATTTTAAGTGCTTTCGCAAGAACACCGTTATCTGTAATTTCTTCTAATACACGGCGAAGCGCAAGATCTTCAAGACCAAGTAAGTCTTCAAAGACAAACATATTTTCTTTAATTTTCTCAGATAACTCATAATCGACTTCATCCAGCTTTTGAAAGACTGTTTTTTCAACACCACGTGAAACATTATTTAAAATGTTTACGATTGTTTTCAAGCCATCAGTTTTATTAATTGCACTGAATGCCATATTATTTAATTTCGATTTTAACAACTCACCAATTTGATTAATTAATTCACCATCAACTTGTTCTAACTTCGCAATACCCATTACCGTCTCTACTCGTTTATGATCTGGCAATCTCTCAATTAATTGAGAAGCAAGCTGCGGTTTAATATAAGAAGCGATAATTGCAATTGTTTGTGGTGATTCATCATTAAGCACTGTAAGAAGTGGCTCTAAATCTGTAAGTGAATTTAAGAATTCAAATGGATTATCTTTGTTATACCAAAGGTCTTCCAATAATTTTTCCAGTTCGTCTTCTGGCATGTTTTTAAATATGCGACGAATGTATTCTTTATCTGGAGTGACTAAGTTCAATTCTTTTACATTTAGTTCATATAAGAACTCTCCCAGTACATTTTCTAACGTTTCTGGTTTATATACACGAAACTTCGCGATTTCACGAAGTAATACTTCTTTTTCCTCAGCTGTCATATATTCAATGACTTTTGCTGCCACCCCTTCTTCTAATGTACGAATAAGGATGGCAGCTTTTTCTTTGGAGGAGATTTCATCTAACATCGTTGTTCCTCCCTTACTGTCCGTTTAGCCATTTTTTAATTACTTTTGCAGTACCTTCTACATGTTCTTTCGTAGCATCCTGCACTTGTTCATCTAACGTTGGTTCTTTCGGTTCTTCTGGTTCAGGTTTTGGCTCTGGCACTATTTTTTCTTCAGGAATTTCCAAGATACTTTCATTACTTGCAGCAACTTCATCTTCTGCTAAGTATTCTTCATATTCCTCTTCTTCTTCTTTCTTTCTCTTACGTCTTGCTAATAAGAACCATACTAGACCACCGATCGCTAATAAGCCAGCTGTAATTCCACCGAATAACCACCAGTTCATGCCACTTTTTTCTGGCTCTTTCTCTTTTTCGACTTTCGGCTGATCGAACTGAACAGTTACAACGTTAACTTGACCATTTATAAAGTTACCGTTCGGATCAGCTTGAAGTCCTGCCGCTGTTCCGATTGCTTCTTTAAAAGTTGTCATATCCATTCTACGTTTTACTAGCGTATCATTATCTACCCATACAACAACATTTGTTTTCGTTAATTCTGGGTGTTTCTTAATTGTTTCAACTGTTTTATCTATTTCATAGTTTTCGATTTTGTTACCATTTTTATTATCATAGACAACTTTACCATTTTGATTATTGTTCGTACCGTAGTTTGGCACTTCACCGTTCGCTGTAATACCAGCACCTTGCTTCGGATCTGCCCCTTCTTGCGCAGTAGAGCTTTCCTCTTGCTCTTGTTTACTACGAAGTACACCTTTATCACCATATTTCTCTGACTGACGTGTAACTTCATCGTAGTTTACAGATACTTTCGTATTCACTTTATATTCATTCGGTTTAAACATCGTCATTAACGTTGCATCAATATCTTGTTTTAATTTACCTTCAAGTTGGTGCTGCATCTCTACTTCTTTCTCATAAGAAGAAGAACTACTAGAATGTGCTTCATCTGTCCCTTTTGAGATAACACCTTTTTTACTATCAATAACGCTTACTTCTTCTGCCTTTACACCAGGAACTGCTGCACTTATCATTTGCTGTATACCTGCAACTTGATCAGCTGTTAACAATTGGCCACGCTTCACCCCAATTGTAATCGCCGCTGTTCCTTTTGCTTTTTCTTCATCAAAAATTGTCTCTTTTTCAGGCAATGTAATTTGAACATTTGCCGTTTCAACTGTCGCAAAGTTTCTTACAATATCTTGCTCCAATTGCTTCTTCGTACCGACAATTTGCTTCATTTTTTTATCTTGCTCACTTGAACCGAGCGAGCTTTCTAATAAAATTTCCTCACCGCTTTTAGAATTAAACGGTAAGCCCATCCCATTCATTTCTTTTCGAACCCATGGAGCATCATTCTTTTGCACACGAATCGAACCATCGGTCGCTAATTGATAATCGACACCTAACTTCGATAATTCTGCTGTAATCTCTTGTTTATCTGTATCATTTAAATTTTGATATACAACAACATATTTATCTGGCAAGGTGAAGTATAAAAGTGCTCCTGTTACAATCGCTAAAAGCGCAGCACCAATTACTAACTTATGCCACGTTTTTAACGATCGGATAACATTTTTCATCTTTTCCATTTAAACACACCCGTCCACTTTCCTAAATTTGCATATTAATTAGTGACTTATAATTTTCAATAAGATTATCACGTACGAGAGCAGCTGTTTTCATTTGAGACTCAGCTTTCTTTTGCTGAATTAAAACGTCATGTGTTTCTCCTACCCCTTTAGTTAGTAAATCATATACTGCTGTTTGCGCATTGTTTTGCGTTTGATTCATATCTTCCAATAAATCAATAAACTTTTTCCCCTCAACTACAGATGTTTGAGAAGTTTTCGGTGCACCAATTGACTGAATTGCTCCAAATGGTTGTGTATGTAACATTGGTTGGATTTTCATATTACTATCTTCCCCCTTATCCTCGGCCGATTTCTAAATCTTTATCAAGCATTTTTTTATTCGCATTTAATACACTCGTATTTGCTTCATACATTTTTTGAGCAACCATAACATTCGTCATTTCAGCAGTTACATCAATATTTGGATAACGTACATATCCTTCTTCATTTGCGTGCGGATGCGTCGGATCATACACTAAATTTTCCGTTTTGTCTGCTTCAATACTTTTTATCTTTACTCCGTTAGTAGGAGCCCCATCTAACATACTTGCAAAACTATTGTTTGATTCTAGCACCACACTACGACGCTCATATAAATCTGTCCCCGGAGCCGCCGTCGTATTTGCATTTACAATATTGTTAGAAGTAACTTCCATCCACTTTCTCGCTGTCGTTAGCCCTGAGCCACTTGCATTTATTGCCTGAAACATCCGTTGTCTCTCCTTCTACCTTTAACGTCCGCGTGCCGCTTGGTTAATTGCATATTGTGTATTAATTGCGTTAATTGAAATACCGTATAACTGATTTGTTTTCATTAAATCTAGCATTTCTGTCGTTACATCCACACTATTTCCGTCTTTATTCGTTTGCATTGATTTTGTTTGAATCTTTGCATATGTATTTTTCGTATTTACTGTCGGCAAGTGCATTTCATTCGTTTGATATAAATCTGGATTACTCTTTAAATCAGCCGCATTGTTTTTATATAATGCACTACTTTTATTCATCTGCTCAGCAAATGTTACATCTTGTGCTTTATAGCCAGGTGTATTTGCATTTGCAATATTACTAGAAACAGTATTTCGTTTCGTCACTAAATAATTCATATAATGGCTTACATCACTCACTAAATCTGGCATATTCCACACCCTTTCTTTTCTAAATTAATAATCCACTGATAGAAGTTTCACTTCATTATTTATTTTCTTATATGCATTTATTAAAATATTTACTTTTATGTACCCCTACATATTTTATTCCATTTTTCCATTGTTGTCTTTAGAAAAATACAAAAATATAAAAAAGAATGCAAAAAACTGTATACACACAGTAATCTATACAACATTTCAATATATGAACTATAAACTAAAGTCCATTTTTCTATTATTTAGATTACTATTATTTTTCATCACAGTCATAAAATGAAACCTCAATCAGCGGAGTTCTTTATGTAAACGAAGGAATAGACCCCCTTTTAAAAGGGGAATCTGTTTCCAAACGTTATTATTAATATTTACCGTAAAATGAATTAGCCTTCATTCGTCCATCATTTGTCATAATCATTTCTTCCAAAATCTTTTGCTTATCCCGAATATGCTGTGCTGCCTTAATAATGAACGGGCTTACTTCTGCTGCAACTTGCGTACGCGTTTCTTCATCCAATGTCATCATCCAGCGATTTAACATCTCACTCTTCTCAGCAAACTCTCTGTCTGACACTTGCAATTCACCGATTTCATTAAAACAGCTGACAAACGTCCGATAAATATCATTGTTCATTTTCAAGTGCTCCGCGGTAACCGTCTATTAAATCTTGTAACACTTTCACAATTGCATCAATATCTTTCGCTTCACGCGTTACTTTCATCGTTTGAATTTGAATGCTAATCCAATCGTATAAACCATATAAGCTATCATATAAATCTTTCGTAATTTCAGGATTCAATTGAAGTTTTAATTCTTCAAAAATACGTTCTAACTTTTCAAGAAGTGCGTCCCCTTCTTGTAAGTTAAAAGTATGTAAAAGTTCTTCTAAATTACGAAACTCTACAATACACCTTTCATAAATAAAAATTGTATTTTTAATCGGATTACTCGTCATAATATCATTTTGCATATAACGTTGCCATGCTTGCATATGATCACTTCCTCAACTTTCATTAATCATCACTTTTTTGTTTTGTCATTGCTTTAATTGTTTTTAGTTGGCTATCAAGCGCCGCCAATGTACTTTCTAGCTTTTGATACTTCTTCACAATTTCATCTTGCTTTTGCAAGTTTTGCGTCTCAATATCTTTAATCTTTTTATCTAAATCACTTACACGTGAATCAATGTTTTTAACTCTCTCGCCGACTACGCCTTTATCACCGAATAGTTTATCAAGCGGTTCTTCCATCATTTTTCCTAAACCGTTAGAACTAAAGAAAAATTGCTTCGCTGCATCTGGCTTCTCTTTTAATGCTTTCGTTAACTTTTCGTCATCAATTTCCATCGTTCCATCTTGCTTTAATTGAATACCAAATGTGAATAAATAATTACCATCTTGAGAAAATGTTACGACATTGTTCATCGCTTGACGTACACTTTGCATAATAGCTTGACCTTGGAAAGCTCCACCTTTTCCAGCAAAGATATCTACTGTAGAAACAGCTTTATTATAATCAGCTACCATTTTTTTAATAACATTCGATGCATCTGTTACGTTTGAGTCATTTACTGTAAATTTTAGGTCTATACCTTTTGTTTTGGGATCTGTTGTTGTACCAGCATCTGGCGCTCCTTCTACTTTCGGCTCAGTTACCTTTAACAACTCAATTTTTACACCAGGAAGAGCTTCAATTGTATTAGTAGAACTTTCATCTGTAATACCATTAATACTATATTTAGCATTTTGTGCTTCATTGATTGTATTGAGCGCTTTGCCATCCGCGTTAGCTAAACCAATATCTTGAAATAGCGTAGATGTGTTCGCCTCAAACTTAATCTGTCCATCTGTTCCCTCTTTTTTCGAGGTCATGAAAATTTTATTTCCAAGTGTATAAGCTGATACGCCATAATCTCCATCATTAATCTTATTAATTAAATCTTTATATGTCATATCTGTTGTTACTTTTAATTCTTTACCGCCTAGTTTTAATGTTTCATCTTTAGGAAGCTTTGCATTTATATCTTTAATTTCATTAGAAGCTATTTGATGACGTTGCGCGAGCTGTGTAATTGTCATATTAAAAGTTCCTGCAATTGCACCACCATCAGCTTTTACATTAATATAACCGTCTTGTGATGTTGTTACTTTTTTCTCATTCCCTTTAAAAGCCGCTAAGTTTTTAAAAGTTTGCGTGAAAGAGCTAAATTCTGATTTCAAACTTGTATATAATAATTTATCATTTGTAAGGTCGTTCTTTTCTTTCGTATACGGTGTCTTTTTCATATCTAACGCATTCATTTCTAATTCAACGAAGTGAGAAGTATCGATCATATTATTTCCAAGATTCCAAATCTGTTGTCTACCACCAATGCCTGTCATCGTTCCTGCCATATTTATCACTCCTTATTATTTACATATAATCTAAGATGCTCGTTTTACTCATCGTACTAACAGCTTTAAGCGTCGCTTCATACGTTGCATTTATATATGCTAAGTCAGAAATTGCGACCGCTAAATCAACATCCTCAATTTCTTTACGGTTTTCTTGAAGCGCTAAGTTTTGCTCGCTTAAAATTGTTTTAAACGTCTCCATTGTATTCATTGTTGAACCAACTTCAGTTGTACGGTTAATGATGCCATCTAAGTTTGTCTTATTTTCTCCTAATAACGGTTGTAACGCTTTTTGATCACCTTTTTGCATCGCTTCGCTCATCTGTTTTAACGTTTTTATAACCGGAGATAATAATGCTTCTCCGTTACGAAACGCTTTTAATTCATAACCGTCATTTAGTTGCCAATTCACATCATCTTTTCCACCTTGATATGTACCATCTTCTGTAAATGGTTGCTTCTCCGCACTATCACCACCGAAAATATAACGGCCTTGCTCTTTCGTATTTGCTAAATATACAACTTGTTTTAAAATTTGATCAATCTCTGCACCAATGGCTTTCAATTCTTTTTCACCATTTGGCTCATTTAATGCCTGTACCGTTAATTGATCTGCTCTCGTTAAAGATTTAAAAATACCTTGTAAAGTATTCTCAGTTTGTGTTAATACATTTTTCGAATCCGCTATATCTTTTTGCATTTGCTCCATATTCGCCAATGAATGTTGAATCGCAAATGACTTACTTGCCGCAAGTGGATCTTCACTCATAAGAAGGTTTTTCTTCCCTGAAGTTACTTGATTTCGATGATATTGCTGTTGCACGTTCAAATCCATTAACTGATTCTTTGCCCAGCTTGCATTTTGAAATGTTGATACTCTCATTTCTATCTCCTCCTTATATATTTTCAATCAATTATTATCACTTATCGAATAATCGAAAATAGACTATCAAACACTTCATTCATCGTAGTAATAGCTTTAGAGTTTGCCACGAAGTATTTTTGGAAGGCCATTAAATTTACCATTTCCTCTTCCATATTTACCCCTTCGACGCTCATTTTTTCTTGCTGAATGCCTTCTAATAAGTCCCCATGAATTTTTTGATAACCATTCACTGCACTTTTATCAGATGCAACACGAACTATAAATTGGTCTAATGCTGCTTTATAAGAAAGACCTTCTTTATAATCTCCATCTGTAATTGCTGCTAGTTTATTTGCTGTTTCAGCAGATATTTTCATTTTCGAAATATCTTTTTGGAATTCTGGATTTAACTTCATATCCTTCGCATAATCTCCAACGAAGAAATCTTTTCCCATTACTGTATTCACTTGACTTTTCACTGAACTCATTAAGTCTTCAAGATTTTTTTTATAATCAACAATTTTCGCTTTCGTATCAATCGCTGATTTTATTGCTCCGCTAGTTACAGAGATTTCTGAACCGTAAATCTCAACTGACATTGGGTCTTTTTCTTTATTTAATTGAAGTGGATATGTATCTTGCCCATTTACTGTTAAAATACCATTCATTCTAACGCTCGCGATATTAGGATTCATAGATTCATAAGATACTTCGATGTTTGCATACTTAGACATCTCTGTAACGATGCGATCTCGCTCATCTAAAAGTTGATTCGGTACTTGTGTACCCGCTTGTCCAATTTTATGATTCGCTTCTGCTAAACTAGCAGCAAGACGATTAAATTCATTAACATGCGCTTCAATATCTTCTGCCGTCTGCGCTTCCACTGTATCTAAGTTTTTCGCAAGACGATTTACTTGACTTGTGAACTTCCCAGTTTCAGAAATTAATGTATCGTAGTAGTTTGGTTGTTCTGGATTTTTTGCCACTTCACGAAAGGCATTAAAGAAACCGTCCATTAAACTAGATAATGAATTCTTTCCTGTCGTTCCAACCATAGACTCTACACGTGATAAAGTCGAATTCATATAGTTATAGTAAGAGAGCTGAGATAATTGATCATTAAACTGCTTCGTCTTTACCTCATCAGTAATACGGTCAACACCTAGCGTTTGTACACCGTAACCAATTCTCTGTTCTGGCGTATGACCATTACTTGCTCCAACAGATCCGTAATTCACCATTTGACGCACATAACCCGGTGTATGAATGTTAGATAAGTTTTGTTTCGTTGTTTGTAATCCCATTTGAGCCGCTAGCATCCCTGATAGCGGTGTATTATAATCAGATAATCTCATAAAGCTTCACTTCCCCTTTACAATAGTTCATTCATAAAGATTTGCGAATTATTGTTTCGCTCTAAATTATATTCAGAAACAGAATCCACAATACTTTCTGTAGTTTTTAATAGTACGTTTAAGTAATATTGATTTTTCAAAAGAATCATTTTTACATTCTCTTCTAATTCAGTTACGTTTTTTTGTAATTCTTCCATTTTTTCAATTTCTTCTTGAGAAAAATACGAAAATAATGCACTTACACGAGATGCTTCAACATCTTTTTCTTTACAAAACTGAACAACCATTTCTTCGAATGAGCTAGATAGTCCTTTTAAACCATCAATGTACTGCAATTGTTCTACTTGTAACTTTTGAACTGCATTTATATCTTTATTTTTTAAATTCTCATATATTTGCTCTCCAAGCGCTTGAATATTTTCATACGCCTTTTGTATAATAACGAGCTTTTCATATAATTGTATGTACATATAGCTTCCTTCCTTTTACAAGACTAAATTCACAATTAAACCATGGATTTCTCCAATTTGATTTAACATTTCTAAATGTCCTGTTTTCGTATTAATTAAATTCATAACATCTTCTAATTCATTCAATCCCATTTCTGCCTGTTTCACAATCGTCATTTTCTGTGAATATCCATAACGTGGGTGACGAGACATGACATCTTTATACTGCAATACATTATCAACGTAAAAATTCAAAAATGATTTTACTGTATTTTTGTATTCCATTACATTATCAAGCGTTAATTCCATTTCAATTTTTTCTTTAATTTCTCCAATATTATCGACAAACGCTTCCATTTGTTCTAGTAATTTATCTTTTTTCGGATCTGCATGCAAATTATCCGAAAATGCAAGTCCTGTCCTGACATTTGCATCTTTCGGCATTTGAGTAGCAGGCGGTATATGCGATAAAATTGGATTATGCGAGATAGAACGTAGCATATATATCACCTATTTATTTTTTTATTTCTTCCTAAACTTAATCGTAAAATCCAGTTATTTATAATTATACTCTGAACAGTAATATTTTGCAGTTATTTTTTATAAAAGATATGTTACAATTTAGCATGAGGTGGCACAATTCTATGAATATTTTCCTTTGTGGTTCAAATCAATTAACAGCATTAGATCAAGAAGAAATCAAAAAATTTTTAACTGACTATGCTCACAAACATAAAATTTACATATTATGTTATAAATCTATTGAAAATGAGGTTCTTCGTTTTTTCGTTGAGAATGAAAGACTCGCTCAAAATTTATGCCTTTACACGCTGCAACCATTGCAAGCAATAACAGATGAATTTCAAGAAGTCGTTGATTACTTAAAAAAACACGGAGCCGAATATGTTGCTTTCGATCATCCTTCCGACTCCATTTACCGATCAGATTATATGTTTTTTGTTAAACAAATTATTGAAGACACTGATTTAGTTCTCTGTTTTTATAATGGGGACAAACATACATCTGTCATCCCTGTCGATGTTGCAAAAGAAGCAGGTATTGATGCTGTCATTTATGATTTACCAGGATTACATGAAAAGCAAATGAAAAAAAGCTTTGAACAAAAAATTCGTATGATGTAAAGGGGGCGGCACAATATCATTATTGTGCCCATTGTAAATATGATAATTGAACAAGATTATGATCATTTTATCGCGAGTTTTAAACAACAATTCAATATGGATATCGCTTCGTATAAGCAAGATAGAATGCGCCGTAGAATCGATGCTTTCATTTCGAGAAAAGGCTTTGAAAACTACACTAATTTTTTAAACAAATTACGTGCTGATCAAAATTTATTTTTAAATTTTATTGACTATATTACAATTAACGTTTCAGAGTTTTTTAGAAATAAAGAACGATGGCAAACTTTAGAGTCGAAAGCACTACCTAAATTACTCGAACAAAATAGCGGAAAATTAAAGGTATGGAGTGCCGCTTGCGCTGCTGGTGAAGAACCGTATACACTTTCTTTAATTTTATCAAAGCATCTAGCTCCATTTCGTTTTGAAATTCAAGCAACAGATCTTGATTTTCATATTTTAGAAACTGCAAAACGCGGTCAATATACAGAACGTTCGTTAAAGGAATTACCTAATGATTTGAAAGAACGTCATTTCACAAAAGAGAATGATCTATATTCATTGCATCAAAACATTAAACAAAACGTCTCGTTTAAACAACATGACCTTTTAATGCAGTCGTTCGATACAAATTATGATTTGATTATTTGTCGCAACGTAATGATATATTTCACAGAAGAAGCAAGAGTAAAACTTTACGAAAAATTTAGTCGTTCTTTACGAAAAGGCGGTGTACTATTTGTTGGTAGTACGGAACAAATTTTAACACCCGAGCGTTACAATCTTCAGCGATTTGATACATTCTTCTACGAAAAAATATAAAAAAGGTCGTCACAATGGAGTGACGACCTTTTTACATAACTCGAATTAAAATAATACCGACAATCCATATGAAGAGAAAAAGAAACGTCATAGACCATTTATGTTCTTGCATCGTTTGTTTCAATGCCTGTGATAATTGTGTCATGTTCATTTCCGCAAGCGCTCTCCATACACTTACATCCCGATCTTTAGCAATGCGGTCTGTAACGCTAATTAAAATTGTTTCGTTAGACAATTTCGTTATATAAGCAGTAATAACCGTTACCATCAAATTTATATTTCCTTCTGAAGAATCACTTTCCACTCTAGAAATAAGTGCGCTCACATCTAGTAACGGAATATGTACTTTTCTACCAAATGATAGTTGTACTTCAGCGAAATCATATGTTCCATCTAACAAAGGAAGGTCTTTTATATGCGCCTGCTTAACAAGCCCTTGTAGGCTTCTAATTACTTGTTCAAATATTTTTTCTGTTTGCTTACCTTCTCCAGATAACGTATGTAGCTTTTTAAAAAGTTGTAACACTGTATCCATCTCTTTAGAAAGCATTTCCTTCATAATCTTTCCATCACTTAAACTTGCAAGTAAAATACCTATTTCATTATTTTTCGAAATAATTTTAGACTGTCCAGTAAACACTAAATTGCTACGCTTTCGTTCTTTCTGGATTTCATGCTCCGAAATAGCTGCAGGCTGTTTTAATGGTTGTAGCGTCTTATCTTCAATTGTCGTACGTTTAATCTCCATTTAAGCGCCTCCACTACTATGAAATAATTAGCCCCATTCTTTATTACTCTTTAAAACTAAAAACAGTACGAATAAACCTGACATGATAGTAAACACATCCGAAGCTTGTACTCCCTGTTCACCTTTTTCTTCTTTCTTGTCTTTTGATTCTTCTTTTTGTTCTTTCTTTTTAGAGGCAACTTGTTTGTTATTTTTCTCTTTTTGGTCCTTCGCCTTATGTACTTCCTTGTTGTCTTCGAACGGCTCTTTTATGACGTAAGTAAATTCCTCTTTCTCTTTCAACGGTTCTTTTATAAACTTATTTACTTTCTCATCTTGCTTCGGAATTTGAACAACTGGTAATTTTTCTTCTGGAAGCGGGTTTTTGACTTTCAAATCCTCTTGCTTCTCATTTTCTTTCTTATCTTCTAATTCATTTTCTAGTTTATTATCTAATTTATCTTCTTTCTCTTTCTCTTCTATCTTTTTGTCATCTTCGTTTTTTGGCGCCAAAATAGAAATGGTATATTCACTTTCCTCAACAAGTTTATTACCTGCTGCATCTATTATCTCTACATGTAATTCGTATGGCCCAGCTGGCAATTCTTCTGCTATTTCAAATACTTTTTGCCAATCCATATCATACTTGTTGTAGTCTAATAAAAACGAAAGCTCTTTATTTTCTTTCCCTTTTAATGTAACGCGCACTTCTTTTACAGCCGATTCTATATCTGACGCTTTTACTCGTATATGTATAGAATCTCCCTGTTTTCGTTCAACTAAGTTTTCTTTTACTTCATCAATAGTAACTTCCTGTAACTTTGGCAATTCTTTATCTATAGTAGGCGTTTCATTTTTAATACGAATGAGCGGGACTTTCAATTCATTTTTTATGAGGTCTTCTTTCTCATTCTCTTTGTAACTTTGAAAGAGCTGAAGATTCCAATCACCTTGCAAATCAAAATCCCCTGCTTTATAGTTAGCAACCCAGCTCTTCGTTTCTTCATCATACTCAAAAGATAGCATTCTTTCTTGCGCATATTGCTCGCCATTTTTTTGTAACTGCAATATACCTTTCATGCTTTGAATGTTTTTCCCATTTGGTTCTACAGCAATTCGCACTTCTTCGCCAACTTTAAGCTCCGGCTTATTTACTGTAACAATTCCTTGTTCCGTTTCTATCTTTCTTTCACCCAATTGTTTATTTACTACTTCTTGTTGTTCTACTTCTTGTTGTTTTACTTCTTTTTGTTCTACTTCTTTTTGTTTCTCTTCATCTTGTTTCGTTTCCACTTGCTCTGACTTTTCTTCTTGTACATTCACTTCATTTATTTTTTGATCTGGCTCAATTTGTTCCTCAGCCTGACTTTGCAAGGGGAAGAACAAGCACACATGTATGCATAGCCAACTCATTAGAAAAAACTTTACGTTTTTCATCTACTAGTTCAAACTCCTATTTCAATGCCTTATAATGATTTCGTTACTTTTACTCCGAAAAATCCATCTACATTTACAAGTTCACCATACGCCACTAATACATCATTTACATAAATACGAATCGGTTCATCAATATCCTCATCTAGTACAACTGCTTCATTTTCTTGTAAACTTAATATATCTTGAATCGTTTTCACTGTACTTCCAAATACAAATTTCACGTTCATTTCTACATTTTGTAGAATGGACGTGTCCATATATACTGGCTCCATTTGTTTTACTTCTTTAAATTCAATAGGTTGCACAACTGGTTCTACAATTTTTTCTTCTTCAATTTCTTCTGTGGCAATCTCTTCTTCTTCCACCATTGGATACAGAAGTCGCCTTACCATTTCTTTCGCTTCAGAAATCGGCAAAATTTGATACATTTTCGATTGAAGCAGATCACCAATTTCAAGATTGAACGTAATTTGAACGAGTTCGTCCACTTCCATTGACTCTCCCAAATACTCCATTTCTTCTTTTAACGTTACAAATTTAACATTTGGCGGCGTCATGTCCATTTTTTCTTGGAACATTTCTGACATCGCCGTAGCAGCATGACCCATCATTTGGTTCATAATTTCTTTAATACCGCTCAGTTCTAATTCAGTAAGCTCTTTTTCCGGATCAACTTCCCCTGTTCCCATCATCATTAAATCTACCATTGTTAAGGCGACATCTTTCGTAAATACGAATACATTCTCATTCTTTAGCCCTTCAACAAAGTCAACATTTAAAATAACAAATGGTACTGGTACTCCATCATAATGACGAACATTGATTGCTTCCACATTTGGTGTACTAATTGTAACTGGCTGATTTAAAAGCGTTGACAATACTGTTGAAGCGGAACCAATTGAAATATTTGCAATTTCACCAAGCACATCTTTCTCTTCTTGTGTTAAATGCTCTTTTTCAACTTCTTCTACAATCTCAGTTTCCACTACTTCTGCTGTCTCGTCTTTTTCTTCTACTCCACCAGATAATTGCATTAATTTATTTACCATTTGTTTCGCATGCTCAACAGAAACAATTTGTACAAGTTTAGAGTTTACAAGATTATCTATCTTTAAATCAAACGACACTTTAACAATCGTATGATTTCCATCGATTTCAGAGATCTTCTCCATTTCTTCTGATAACTTTACAACTTTAATCGTCGGCGGAGACATATCTACTGTATCTTGGAAGAATTCCGACATAGATGTAGCTGCGAATCCCATCATTTGATTCATCGCTTCTTGTACAGCACTTAGCTCTAATTCACCAAGTTCTTTTCCGTCCTCCACCTCGCCTGTTCCCATCATCATTAAATCAGCAATAGACAATGCAACATCTTGCTTAAGGACAAGAAGGTTTTCCATATCTAATCCTTTTGTAAAGTGAATGTTTAATACAACATGTGGAACTTCGACATCTCTTGAATCATATAAATCTACCAACTCTATGCGAGGAGCAGTAATGCTTACTTGCCTATTTAAAATTGTTGATAATACAGTCGAAGCTGAACCAAATGATATATTTGCAATTTCGCCAAGAATATCGCATTCTTGAGGCGTTAAATGCTCATTTTCTTTTTCTAGCACAATCGTGCTCGTATCCCCTTTTGTGTGTTGCTCAGGCATTTTCCCTGCCTCCTCATTTCTGTTTTTCTATCAAATAATATAAACTCTCATTTGATTTTAGCAAACTTATTATATAAAACGTTAATATGTATGTATTCCCATTATTAAATTAGTAACGATTAGCCAAAAAGCTCCCCAATTGTATACAAGTGGGGAGCTTTCCTTCATTCCTATTATAAACCTTCTGGGTTTAAAATGAGGACCACTCGTCCATCACCGAGAATCGTCGCACCAGAGAAATAGTTAGAACTCTCTGCAAAGAAGTCACCTAATGACTTTAAGACTATTTCTCTTTGACCGATAATTGTGTTTACAATAAGTCCATAGCTGCGATGTGTATTACGAACAATTAACACAGGAACCATTTGACCATCATATGACGCAAACGCCTCATCTACTGTTTTTTCACCAAATACAGTACTTAAATGTTTCACTTCAATAATTTGATTACGATAATTTAACACATCTTTTCCTTGTAAGGATTGGATGTCTTCTTTCTTAATTCGAATTGCTTCAACGATATTTCCAAGAGGTAAAGCATAACGCTTATCATTCGTTTGAACAAGCATAGATTGAATAATAGACAACGTTAACGGAAGTTCAATTCTAAATGTACTTCCCTTGCCTTCCTCAGAATCAATGATTAAATGTCCACCTAAACTATGAATCGTATGTTTTACAACATCTAATCCGACACCGCGTCCAGAAAGATCTGATACAACTTCAGCTGTACTAAATCCTGGTTGGAAAATAAGATCAAACACTTCACGATCTGTTAATCTATTGGCATCTGCTTCAGTTACAACGCCATTTTTAATCGCTTTTTCTAATACTTTCCCTTTATTAATACCGTTTCCATCATCCGTAATTTGAATAACGACATGATTTCCACTATGAAAGGCTTCTAATTTAATAGTACCTGTCTCATTTTTACCTGCATCACGTCGTTTTTCAACAGTTTCAACACCGTGATCGATTGCATTTCGAATTAAATGAACGAGCGGATCACCGATTTCATCAATAACAATTTTATCTACTTCAGTATCTTCACCTGTAATTTGTAAATCGATTTTTTTCCCTAAATCTTTCGCTAACATACGTACCATACGCGGGAAACGATTGAACACAGTTTCAATCGGTACCATACGCATATTTAATAGTACATTTTGAATATCTTTTGAAATATCGCCTAATCGATTTAAATGTTCAATTAGCTCCTTGTTTTGAATCGTTTGAGCCAATTCATCAATGCGCCCACGTTCAATTACACTTTCTTCAAACATATTCATTAATCTTTCGATTTTCTCTAATTGGACACGAATTGAACGATTCTCCACTTTAGCATTTTTCGTTTTTGTAGTACTTTTAGCTGGCTGATTCGTTGCCACTATCGGTGATTCTACCTGCGTAGCCACAGCTGGTTGTAGCGTTTCTTCTACTTGCACAACTTCTTGTGTAACGACTTTTTTAGAAGCTACTTCCCTCGATATAGGTTCTCCTTGCTTTACTTCCACTTTCTCAATTTCAGAAACATGAAGTACTACTTGTTTCAATTCTTCTATACTACAATCAGTATCCATAAATACTGTAAATTCAAATCCGAAAGCATCTGCTTCAATTTCTTCAATACTCGGAGCTGTTTTTTGTATATTCCCCACATTTTGTAATGCTTCAATACACATAATGGCACGTACTGCTTTTAAAATTGCTTGCTGTTCAACTGTTATATGCACTTCATGTGAAACTGCATCATCGTTGTCTATATGATTTTGCTCTATACGTTCCGTAGTAGTTTCTACATTGCCGTTCAATAATGCTTCTAATTTCTGTTTAGTTGAGACTACATCAATATTGCCCATTCCACCTTGTTGCACATCTGCAACCATCTTCTCCAAATTATCAATGCACTCAAAAATCACATCAATAATATCCGCATTTACAACTATATTTCCATGACGAATTTCATCTAACACATTTTCCATCTTATGCGTTAAATCAGCCATTTCTGTAAATTCCATGCTCGCAGACATACCTTTGAATGTATGAGCGGATCGGAATATTTCTCCTACAACATCCATATCAGCAGGATTTTGTTCTAACACTAGCACATTTTCATTTAGCGACTGTAAATGTTCTTCTGACTCTTCAAAAAATATATTTAATAGATCTGTTTGCATTTTTATCCCCTACCTGTCTAACAAACATTTCATTTATGTATAACAATTTAGTGTTTTACAATGAGAAAAAAGGGGGCCACACGTCGATCCGCTATCACTGTTTTGATTCCTTGTGGCACCCCTTCTATATTAACTATTTGCTACTTTTGTTAAAGCTTCAATTACACGATCCGCTTGGAATGGCTTTACAATAAAGTCTTTTGCCCCGCCCTTAATTGCATCTAATACCATACCTTGTTGTCCCATTGCAGAACAAATAACAACCTTTGCACTTGAATCAATTTTAATAATTTCTTTTAATGCTTCAAGCCCATCCATTTCTGGCATAGTAATATCTAATGTTACAATATCAGGTTGAAGTTCTTTATACTTTTGAATTGCTTCTACCCCATTCTCTGCTTCGCCAATAACTTCAAATTCAGCATTACTTTTTAATAAGTTTTTAATCATCGTTCGCATAAACATCGCATCGTCTACTACTAAAATTTTATGTGCCATTCTTTTTAATTCTCTCCTTCTATGTATAAATATATCTTAATATTTCACCTTATCATTCTCACTCATTATACAAAATAAAATGATAAAATTTAATATTTTTTTAAAAGAATTTTCGTATTTTTATTATTTTATTATTAAAATAATAATATACTACTCTTTTATATAAATAACAACGCGACGGTTTTTTTCCCAGTTTTGCGGTGAATCATTTGGTACAATTGGCTTTGTGTCTGCATATCCTACCGCAGCTAGCCTTTTATCATCCACATTATACACTTCAATTAAATGGTGAATCATATTTGCCGCTCGTGCTGAAGATAACTCCCAATTTGAAGGGAATTTCTCGTTATGAATAGGTCTACTATCTGTATGTCCCTCTACAACAATTGGGTTAGGTACGGATTGAAAAAATCCAACTAATTGACTTATTATCCCTTTCGCTTCGGGCTTAACGTTTGCATCGCCTGTATCAAATATTAAATTATCTACTATAACGACGCTTACCCCTGTATCCTCTCGATATACATTCACTTGACTAATACCGTTATTATCTACATACGCTTTTAACTTCTTATATAATTCATCCATTCTCTTTTTTGAGATCATCTTTTCATCATTTTTTTCATGTGAAATATCCGGTATTGTATTTTCCATTACTTTTGCATCTACTTGCCCCGTATCACTAAACTTTTCAAGCATCTTTGACAATTTTACTGCATCTTGCTTTGATGTAGCAACTAGTAATACAAAGAAAGTTAATAATAACATTGTTAAATCTGTAAAAGTCGTCATCCAACGAGGCGATCCCTTTTGCGGTCCTTTACTCATCATACCACTCCTTGAAATATTAGGCTGCTCCTTTTACCTTTTTTACCTTTGTTTCGTATACGTATGTATCCAGTTTCAACTTTAATTTAGAAGGGATTTGTCCACGATACAATTCTGAAATTGCTTCTATTACAAACTTCTTCTCTGTATATAAATCTTCAATACCACGATATACTTTTTCCGCAAGAGGGATTGCAATCATATTCGCAAGTACGGACCCATATAATGTCGTTAACATCGCAACTGCCATCCCTGTACCAATTTGCGATGTATCTTGTAAGTTTTGGAGCATAATGATAAGACCGATTAACGTACCAATCATTCCCCAAGCTGGAGCAAAATCACCAATTTTATCTAATAATGCTGCTCCTTTTCTTAACTCATACACTTCCGTTTCAATATCTTTCAGTAACACTTCTTTTAATTCATCTTCATCGTAACCGCTTAACATTAATCGAATTCCTTTTTGAATAAAAGGATTGTCTACTTGCTCTCCATCAACCTCTAAAGAAAGCAAGCCGTGCTTTTTAGACTTTTTCGAAAAATCGACAAACAAATCCGTTAACTGTTCTAAATCTTCTTCTCTTCTATGTAAAACAGTAAAAATGCTTTTCGTATATTTTTTTATTTCTCCAAATCGATATGCCACAACAATTGTCGCTGTTGTTCCCCCTATGACAATTAAAATAGATGAAACATCTAAAAAGTTTTTAAAAGCTTTTATTCCACCGCCGCCAAGCATAATTGCTGCTATCACTATAATGAAACCTACTATAATGCCCACTGGGCTAGAAATATCAAACTTCCTTTTTCTTCTTTGTGGTCTAGCTAATACTTGATTTTTCTCTCCCATATTTCTGCCCTTTCCTTTCCATTTTTATATAACATTTTTTTATTTTAATAATACGTTTTCACATATAACATGTATTATACGCTTATCATCTATTTATCGCAATATACTCATGAAATTGACACATTTCATTTCTATATTAGAATTATAGTATGGATAAATGAGGAGGATCACGATGGAACACAACATTTTACAAGTCATTGCATTAGCAGAAAAACTAAAATATGAAATGCGACATAGCTGGCTTTCTAACGGACGTCAAGAAAGTGTTGCCGAACATACATGGCGTATGTCTCTAATGGCTATTTTAGTTGAACCTTATTTGGATCAAAAAGTAAATATTGAGAAATTACTTAAGATGGTTATTATTCACGACCTAGTCGAAGCCGAAGCTGGTGATATCCCTGCTTTTGATACAATGAATAGTCACGAATTACAACTACAAAAACAAAAAAATGAACTAGAAGCTATTTTAAATATTAAACAAACATTAACAAGTTCTCTCGGTGAGGAATTATATGACTTATGGATGGAGTTTGAAGCGAAAGAAACGTACGAAGCAAAAGTTGCTAATGCACTCGATAAACTTGAGGTGAAAATCCAACATAACGAAGCTGATATTGATACGTGGTTACCAATTGAACATAAAATGACATTCCAAGTAGCAAAGCATACAAACTTTGATTCTTTCCTATCTAAATTACAAAAAATTATTGAACAAGATGGAGAAAAGAAGTTAATTGCTGCCGGTATTGATGTTGAGGCATGCAAGCAATAATGAAATAAGACACTCAACAAGAGTGTCTTATTTCATTATTGTTGATATAGCCTGCTTATAAATAAGCTGTTGTTTTCCATCCACTAATATTAAAACTGTAAATTTATCTACTCCAACAACTTCTCCTACTATTCTAACGCCACTCTTTAAGAAAATTGTAACTGTACCTTTTTCTTCTTTTATTTGTTTATACAATTCTTCCTGTAAATGTTCCAATTACTGTCCTCTCCTTCTCGTGAAACATCTTAATATAAAAAACTATAAATTTTTTATTTATGCACTTTGTCTTTTCCATTCATAAACTTATTAATTAGTATATCTAAATCTCGGCTAAATAACAAAACTTTATCATGATCCAATCCGTGTCTCGCAACAAGTTGAATTAACTCTTTTTTTTTGTTTTCTATTTTATTTTGTAATTGTCCCATCTCCATCTCTATACTAAAACTCCCTTTTCCCATAATATTACTTGTAAAATTATAGTACATATTCTCTCATAAAAAAATAAAAAAATGGTTTTTTTTACAATTTTTTATTTTTTTATGCCTAAATTACGAATCACGTAAAGGTTCATTTACAAATCACTAACATACAATCCTAATGAATCTACAGGCATTTGTCTAATTATAAATGAGACTGGCTCGTTTTCTATACAAAAAACATACTGTATATAGTAGTCCATGAACCATATAGATTAACTTACTAAAAAGGAGGAAAACATATGAGTTATGGTGGAAGTTGCGCTGGTTTCGGCGGTGGATTTGCTTTGCTTATCGTACTATTCATCCTTCTAATCATCATCGGATGTAGCTGTTGGGGTGGCGGCGGATACGGATATTAATATATCCTATCCTTGACAAATGAACTAAAAACTATAGAAAAACAGCTCATATTTGAGCTGTTTTTTTCATACTTTCGTATGAATTTATATCCCTCTTATTTGCGATTTCAACTAACAAAATATCGTTTAATATGGAATAAGAAACATTTTTCACTGATATAAAAGATCGTTATACATACATATTACAAACAAAAATTATTTTAACATTAATTCTTGTCGGCATTTCATGGGGCATTATTGGAGGCGCTTATCAGCTACTCCTAACGATCTATGCCGAGAGAATTTTCCACACTAACATTGGAATTTTATATACAGTTCAAGGCATTGGGCTTATGATTGGAAGCCTTCTCGTTAATCTTTATATGTCTCATAATAAAGAAAAAATGAAAAAAGTATTCGGTTGAGCCTAATTATTACAAGGAATTTTCTTTCTCGGATTCATTCTATCCGATCAACTTATTATCGGTATCGTTACTTTATTCTGTATGCGCATAGCAGGAGGAATCCTCGTTCCACTTGATACGACATTACTTCAAACTTACACACACGAAAATATGATGGGTAAAGTTTTTTCATTCCATTATTCCGTTTACGGATCTCTTATTCAGTTATCTATGTTTTTTACAGGAGGGCTGTTAGAAATTCTTTCTCCTCAAATAATTGGCAGTTTATTAGCTACATGCTGTATTTTTGTAAATTTTATATGGCTTTTCTTGTTTATCGCGGGGATCTCAGTGAATAATCTAATGATAATCAATAGATTATTCACTGAGATCCCATTCATTATTTGTTTCCCAATAATAAAATTGCTTAAAAATGTCAGTCTAATTTTTTAGTTAATGATCCTTATATGGCAACACTATTTGAGAAAAAACTAGATATTTATGTTAAAATATAAATAAGTTTGTGAAAGTTTGCACTTAAATAAGAGACTTCAACTAGTTAAACTTGATTAAAGAGGAGGGCTGTTTTGGGTATCACATTCATTTTCATATGTATTATATTAGTGGCTTCTATTCTGCAAGCAAGTACAGGTTTTGGCTTTTCCATAATGGCAACCCCTTTCTTACTTATGTTATTTTTACCACAAGAAGCTATACAAATAAACATTATTTTATCTTTAATTATCTCCATTTCACTCATTTGGAAAATAAGAATGGACGTTGATTTTGTTCTACTGAAAAGGTTTATTTTGGGAAGTATAGTTGGTGTACCTTTTGGTATTTTAATCTTCATTTCCGTTAACATAAACACTTTTAAATTAGCAGTTAGCATCCTACTCTTACTATTAACATTGTTGCTAATATGCAAAATTAAGGTTAGATCAACACAATCTAGAGATTTCATAGTTGGTGGATTATCTGGTCTTTTAACGACAAGTATCGGTATGCCAGGTCCTCCCCTGTTACTTTATTTTACAGGAACTAATACTGAAAAAGAGAAGTTAAGAGCAACTACATTAGCTTTTTATCTGTTTATATATTTCATTAGTCTAGTAACTCAAATACTCTTTACTGGCACAAACAAAACCATTTGGGAATCAAGTTTTTATGCCATTCCAATTTTATTTTTAGGTTTGTTTATAGGTCAAATTATTTTCAAATGGCTTAATCAACGGATTTTCAAAATATTTACGTATATCCTTTTAAGTTGTACGGGTATGTATCTTCTTATTGAAAGTTTGCATTTATTATAGAAGTTGCTTTAGGTTATGCATTAAGAATTAGGTTTCGAATGAAATATCATGATATATTTTTAAACGTGATAACGATAAAAAGCGGCTATTATGCCGCTTTTTATCATTATCAAATTGGTCGATATTAAACCAAATGACAGTAAATACATCGTTATAACAATCATCCACATATTGTTTTTCAATAGGGGTACTTAATGATTTATGAATAATGTACAAAATTAATTTTCCATATTAATCAATCACTTCTTTCAAAGCATCTTGATCATGTTTTTTCATAGCTATAATTAAATCCTCTTCAGAATTGAAAATCATAAGCATCTTCCTTCCTCAGTTCCCCTTTAGCAGCTGCTTTTACTTACTATTGGCATTTCATTCTCTTTTTCTATCACTTTTGTAAAAAATTATTAATTTTTATTTCTATGTATATGATAACAAACAAAATACCTAAGTTCAGAAAGAATAAAGAACTTTCTGGCCTTAGGTATTTCTCCTTCCAAAAAAGGCAAACCCACATCACAGGTTTGCCTCTTTACTCACTTCTTATTTAAACCTTTTTCACTTAAAAACTCTTTCATATGCATTCTTTTTTCTTTGGACATAAATGAACTCATTGATTCCGTCCACGTTACGTTTTTTTGATTTGATGATCTTTCTTTGTAATACGCGCTCATCGTTTCATCATATTCATTTAGTAATTCATCATATTTCTGTTCATTATATCCATTTTCATGAAGAACTGCTGCTACTGGTAAACGTGGTTTAACTCCATGTTCTTCATCTGGTACACCGACTGTCATTCCGAATACAGGATATACTTTATCCGGTAAATGAAGCAATTCGCTCACTTCTCTCGGATTATTACGAATACCACCAATATAACAAATACCGTAGCCTAATGACTCTGCCGCTAGTGCTAAGTTTTGCGCAAAAAGTGATGCATCTACCGTCGCAACGATAAAGTCTTCTACTCCCTCATGCTTTATCTCTGTACCATGTTTTTCACATGCAATTTCAAGTCGTTTTAAATCTGCACAACAAACAAAAAATGCTGCACAGTCCTTCACATGGCGATTTCCGGATAGCTCTGCTAGTTTAGCCTTTAATTCCTGATCTGTTACATATATAACAGAATACGCCTGTACAAAATGTGATGAAGCTGCATGTTGCGCAGCATGCACCATCTTTTCTACTACATCTTTCGGAATTGATTCTTCTTTATATTTACGAACTGAAACATGTTGCTCCATCTTATGTATCATCTCATTCATGAAAGTCACTCCTTTTTTCTCTTCATAATGAAAAATTAACATATCTTTTTCAATTTTCACAACTTATAAGCACAAAAAGAGCAATTCTTTTTGAATTGCTCCTTTATTAAAACGTTTATCAATACGGTAAATGAAATTATACTTATCTTATTACGCCGTTTTCAAAACTTTAATACCTTTTACGATATTCCAAATGAAGTAGTAAATTCCTACAAGAATGAACACTGCATATGTGATAGCCATTCCAATTCCAGCACCGTCAGATTGATTGAAACCTAAACCGTACATGCCTGATACTGCTAGTCCTCCAAATAAGATTGCGTATGGGAAAACATGTGACCAAAATGCTTTTTTCGCGTGATACTTCACTTCATCTTCTGCAATAAAGTACACGATAATTGGTAGTAAAAATGGTGCAAAAAAGATACTAAAGTAACATAACGAAGATAAAATATTATTTCCTTTCATCCGATTCACCTCTAAATAGTTTTTGTTACCTTCATTATGTCAGGAAATCATTCTAGAAACTATCGCTTTACCTTTCACGAACGTGACATATTTGTAAGATTTTCCTCAAACTAAATCCCGCCTGAAGTTTCAGACGGGATCACTTTCACTATATTCGATTCATAAACCAATACTGTGTAATTGCTAAATATTCTCGTACATTCGATGGAATGATGATTGGTTTCGGTGTTTTTGCCGGAAGACCTTCTAATTGTAAACCTTGTTTGGCCGCTATTTTTTTCGCTCTAAACATGTGAAAATCGTTTGTTACGATCATACCTTTTTTCATATCGGCTGGAATTAACGGTTTTGAGAATGTAATATTCTCATCTGTACTCGTAGATTTGTCCTCCATTATAATGCGGTCTTCTGCGATATTTTGTTTTATTAGTCCTTGTTTCATTGCTAATGCTTCTGAAATGTCTTCGCCTTTTCCTTGTCCTCCAGATACGATAGCGATTGTTTTCTCATGTGATTTTAAATATTCAGCTGCTTTATCAATACGATATTGCAATGAATAAGATGGTTTCGCCCCATTTACTTTCGATCCTAGTACAATTATGTAATCAGCATCGTATGTTGCATTCATATGCCCATGCTTATAAATGTGATATTGTAAAAACCCCGCATACACGGCGCAAATCATTATAACAACTAAAATGCCCTTCATTATTTTCTTCTTTCTCATATTCATATACTCCTATTTTCTTTTACTTCCTTCATGATAATATCCATTTATTTGTTTGTATACAGACAAATTCCAATAAACCCTAATTTATCCTCTGAAAGGTAATATTTATATTACTTTCGGGAATAGTAAGTACAACTTTACACGAAGGAGTGTCTCTATTGCTTCTCTTTTTATGTAACGTGTCGTTCTTTTTCATCTTATTTTTGCTATCGCTTAAGTTACTCGGTAAATCCGCGTTAGCGCAACTAACTCCTCATGATTTTGGGGCTATAATTTTTTTATCTTATTTAGCTTTCCAGGCCATACCCGTCTCTGGTGCTTTACAAGCATTTCTCGGTATGGTTGTTATCACATGTTTACATTTACTCCTTACAAAATTAAGCCTATTCAACAAACTAAATCGCTTTATTCTCGGACACCCTATCATTTTAATTAAACATGGTGATATTATTTTTGAGAACTTACAAAAAAGTAGATACCCCATTGCAGAACTGCTTTCTAATCTTCGCGTTGCAGGATATCCAAGTGTTCATGAAATTGAATACGCTATTTTAGAAGCGAACGGCGCTATTAGTATTTTACCAAAAAGAGAACTTGTACCATTAACTCCAAAAGATTTAAACATAGATGTTAAGTATGCTGGATTACCAATTGCACTTATCGTCGATTCACAAATTCAATATGATAACTTAAAGTTAATACATAAAGATGAAAAATGGTTATATAAAGAATTAAAAGAAAAAGGAATTACAAATATTAAAAACGTTGCCTTTGCTTCTGTTCAAGAAACGGATGGATCTTTTGCGATTAGTTTAAAGGAATAAAAAAATCCCCTTAATTGCTTAAGGGGATTTCTTCATCATATCGCTTCTTTCTCTCCTGCCATATTTAATGGCACAGGATGCTTCATACGATTCATCGTAAATACGATAACCGCTGTCATTACTTCTGCAACTGGCATAACGAGCCAAATTCCATTTATACCAAATAATTTCGGCATAATCCATAACAATGGAATAATAAATAGTAATCCTCGGCTCATTATAATAAGTACTGATTTCTTCGTTTGTCGCACTGATTGGAAGTACTCTCCATACACAATGTTATAACCTAAAAATACGTATTGGATAAAGAATAAACTAATACCTGTTAAGGTTAACTCCAATAATTCTGGAGATTGAACATCAAATAAACCAATGATATATTTCCCGAAGAATAATCCGACAATTATCGCAACGCCTCCAAGGACAACTGCAATTTTCACAGCAAACTTCAATCCTTCACGCAATCTTTCTGATAAGTTTGCACCATAATGGAAACTAGCAATTGGTTGCAATGCAGCACCTACACCGAAGAATAATAGTAATGTCATTGCATGAATACTATTCACCATCGCATAGGAAGCTACTCCTACTTCTCCTGCATATTGGACGAATGCGATATTAAAACCAATCGTTACGATTGCAACCGTACTTTCTGCTGTAAAACTTGGGAAACCAATCACCATAATTTGTTTGACAGTATCCCATTCAAAATGGAATTTCGTCCACTTTAAGATACTACTTTTTCTAAAGAAATGAGTTAATAATACAAGGAAACCAATCGCTGCCGAAAGAATAGTCGCTGAAGCAGCACCTGTTACGCCCCATCCAAAAATAAAAATAAAGATGTAGTCAAACACGATATTTAATACAGCCGTTACAACAAGACCTGCCATCGCTAAATTAGGATTTCCATCATTTCGAATAAATGTACTTAAAATATTTTCTAAAACGTATATCATTCCAAATGTTAATAATACGTGTAAATAGTCTAACGCATATGGTAGAATCACTTCGTTTGCACCAAATAAGTATGCTAAATCTTCTATTCTCCATAAGCAAATCGCTGCTAAAATCCCTACGATAACAACTGCTACCGTCATTGATTGAGTAAAAATAGACCTTGCTCTTTCTCGTTTATTTTCACCTAATGCAATGGAGTATAACGTTGCCCCGCCCATTCCAATCCATAATGAAATAGAGAAGAAAATCGAAAAGGCTGGAATAGCCACGTTCACTCCTGCTAAACCGTTCGCCCCAACTCCTCTACTAATCATAACCGCGTCAATTACAATATTCACTGACATTAATACCATTCCAAGAACTGCTGGTATTAAATAAGAAATAAATAAACTTTTAATTGGTTTTTCTCTTAATTTTTCTGTTGCTTCCATACTCTAATATGCTCCTTTTTTTCAACTCTCTTTTCTTAGTTTAAACCTTCAAGTAACTTTAAGGTCAATAGAGAATTAAAAAATAGGTAACTGACTTATATGAATGAATGTAAATTTGTAATCAATTCAAAGGTTTTCATCTTATTTTTTTACTACAGGAATTTGAATTTCTGTTACTTGCTCCTCAGGATCTTCTGTTACAGACCAATCAATCAATCCAATCTCAATCGAATCTCCATGTACTTCGTAACCTTCTTTATCAATGTATGTAAGTAACTCCTTGTACGTTGCATCTGTTTCTTCATATGGTCCATGATGATAAGAACAAGCATATAAACCTTCTTTAATTTCATCTGAAGTATGCACTTCATACGGCATATAATCCAAAAGAATAAATACACTGCTATATGCTTGAAACTCATTTTGCATTAAACCTTTTTTCGCAACAGTTACACCAATATCTCCAGAAAATAAACTATCATCCATTTGCCTCATATTTTTTTGAAGCGAATGGATGTAGTACTCAAACATATCATCCGTCGTATTTGGAGCAACCGCAATAGCTGTAATTTTTCGCGGCGGGATCTCTTTTATTACCATTTGTTCAGCTTTTGCTTTTGTTGCTTCCTTAATTAAATGAATTCTATGCTCCATTTTCGCCAAAGCATACTCAATTTCTCTTTGTTTCTTCAGCATCATCTCTTTTTGTTTTTCCAGTAAATTGAGTGCGTATGCTGGATTTCTTTCATCAATATATTTTTTAATTTCCTTTAATGGAATGTTTAATTGGCGTAAAAACTTAATCGTATCTAATAGTGAAAATTGATCGATTGTATAATAACGATAATTCGTTTGAGGATCAACAATGGACGGATGAAAAATTCCTTTTTCATCATAATACCTTAATGTAGATTCTGCGATATTATGCATTTTTGCCATTTCTCCAATTGTAAAACGTTTATTTAATAACATCTTTTATTTCCTTCCATTTCTATTTATTTCATTATATGTTCATTTTGTCTTCAAAACAAAAAAGAATTCCCATACGAGAATTCTTTTTTTACTATTAAACCTCTATTATTATAGGAAGAATCATCGGCTTTCGTTTTGTATTTGTATATATATACTTCCCTAACGCTTCTCTTACCTCCCTTTTCAAAATACCCCAGCTATTCACATTCTCTTTCTTTAAATTATTAATTGTAATAACAGCTAATTTATTTAATTCTCTTAAAAATTCTTCTGAATCACGAACATAGACAAATCCACGAGAAATAATATCAGGACCTGAAATTATTTCTCCATCCACTTTATTAAAAGTAATAACTATAACGAGCATTCCATCTTCTGAAAGTTGTTTACGATCACGTAATAATGCATTTCCAACATCTCCAATTCCTAATCCATCTACATATATATTTCCTGCCTGTATTCTTCTAGATTGAATTGCCACTTCATTACTTATATCTACAACATCTCCATTACGTACGATAAAGATATTTTCCTTTTCAATACCAATTGATTCTGCTAACAAACTATGGTGATGTAGCATTCTAAACTCTCCATGAATTGGAATAAAATATTTTGGCTTCATTAATGTAAGCATTAACTTCAACTCTTCTTGATATGCATGACCGGATACATGCACTCCAGTAGAACTACCTGATCCGTAAATCACCTTTGCTCCTAATGCAAATAAATTATCGATAATTCGAGAAACGTTACGTTCATTTCCTGGGATAGGGGTCGCGGCTATAATAACCGTATCTTCTGGTAAAATATCCACTTGTCTATAGTTTCCACTCGCTAAACGCGCTAAAGCTGCCATCGGTTCTCCTTGACTTCCTGTACAAAGTATCGCTACCTGCTTTGGATCTAAACGATTTACCTCACTCGCTTCAATTAACATGCCGTCTGGAATATGTAAATATCCTTTCTCTAGAGCAACTTCTACTACATTTACCATACTTCTCCCGAGCAAAGCCAATTTTCGATTTGTTTTTATACATGCTTCAACTATTTGCTGAACACGATTCACATTAGAAGCAAACGTAGAAATAATTACTTTTCTATTTGCTTTCATAAATATTTCCTCTATCCGTTCTCCTACTGACCTTTCTGATGGAGTAAAACCTGGGCGTTCTGCATTTGTGCTTTCAGATAATAAAGCTAGTACACCTTCACTTCCTATTTTAGCCATTTTATGAATATCAGGATGTTGATTATTTACTGGTGTTAAATCAAATTTAAAATCACCTGTATGTACTACAGTACCTTCTGGTGTATGAAAAACAATACCGAGACAATCCGGAATACTGTGGTTCGTTTTAAAAAAGGTTGCCTTAATAGAACCACAATCAATTTCTGATTCTGAATGAATAACGATTAATTCCGTATCATTTTGAAGATTGTGTTCCTTTAATTTAATTTCAATTAAACCTAACGTTAACTTTGTTGCATAGATTGGTACATTTAGTTGTTTTAAAAAATATGGTATTCCGCCAATATGGTCCTCATGCCCGTGCGTTACTACTAAACCGCGAATTTTTTCTTTATTTTCTTGCAAATATGTGACGTCTGGAATTATTAAATCAATCCCTAATAAACTTTCATCTGGAAATTTAGACCCACAATCAATGACGACAATATCATTTTCATATTGAATAGCATACATATTTTTTCCTATTTCATTTACTCCACCTAAAGCAACAATAGACAAGTTATTTTTTAATGAATTCAAATGATAAAACCTCCCTTTCACAGTTATAGTTTGTGAAATAGTATGTAGAATTTATTATTTGTAATGGAAAAGGACTTCATACTATTTTATACATATAAAATTCACACACTACTCTTACACCTATATCCCAATAAGACAGCTTCTTCCTCAAAAAGCTCCCATTTTTTCATTGATTTTTTATAAAATCTATTATATATTAATTACAGGTTCAAATTACGAGTTCAAAAGAACTTGTAATCAGACCCTTTTGTTTAATGGGTTTTACATATTTTCATTAGGCAAATTCCGAGAAATCGTATGATAAAATTAAAAATGACGAGGAGAGGATCAGATGGAATTCGAATTTTTCTTTCAAATTGCACTTATTTTATTAAGTACAAAGCTTGCTGGTGATCTTAGCGTTAGATTAGGTCAACCTTCTGTACTAGGTAAATTAATTGTCGGTATCGTTATCGGTCCAGCTGTATTAGGTTGGATTGAAAATTCAGAGCTTCTAACTCAATTAAGTAATGTCGGGGTTATTCTCTTAATGTTTATGGCTGGACTTGAAACAGACTTAGAAGAATTAAACGCCAATCGTAATTCTTCTTTAGCAGTTGCACTCGGAGGTATCATTCTTCCATTCGTAGGTGGTTACGTTTCCGGCCTTGTTATGGGAATGGAACAAGGAAACGCTGTATTCTTAGGATTACTTCTATGTGCGACAAGTGTTAGTATTTCCGTTCAAACACTTCGCGATTTAGGAAAGATGAAAACACGTGAAAGTACAACTATGCTAGGCGCAGCTGTATTTGATGACATTCTTGTCGTTATTTTATTAGCATTCGCAATGAGCTTCTTAGGTACTGATGATGTTAACTTAACAATGGTTATCTTGAAGAAAGTAGTATTCTTCGCTTCTATTATTTTAATCGGATGGAAAGGTGTTCCTGCAATTATGCGCTGGTTATCACCACTACGCGTATCTGAGTCTATCGTGAGCGCGGCTCTTATCATCTGTTTCTCATTCGCATATTTTGGCGAATTATTAGGAATTGCTGGTATTATCGGTGCTTTCGCTGCTGGTATTGCAATTTCTCAAACAAACTACAAACATGAAGTAGAAAAGAAAGTAGAACCAATTGCTTACGCTATGTTCGTTCCAGTATTCTTCGTTAGTATCGGTATGAATATTACATTTGACGGTATTGGCAATCAAATTTGGTTCATCCTAGCATTAACAGTAATCGCTGTATTAACAAAACTAATTGGTTGTGGTGTTGGTGCACGCATGACTGGATTTGACGCTAAGTCTTCTGCAATTATCGGTGCTGGAATGGTTTCTCGTGGTGAAGTTGCACTTATCATTGCAGGAACAGGACTTTCTTCAGGTCTATTGGCACAAGATTACTTTACAGCAATCGTTATTGTCGTTATTTTAACTACAATGATTACACCACCAATGTTAAAATATACTTTTGGTGCAAAAGATAAAGCAATGAAAGCAAGTAAATAAGTTTACTATAATAAAAGGAGATTGCTATTTTATAAGATAGCAATCTCCTTTTTGTTTTATCTTTAAACAATCTCGTTCTTTTTTAACCATTTTTCAAAAATAGTTCGTGCTTCTTCATCATTGATATCATTACTAAATGAATACACCTTAATACCATAATCATCTATATATTCACCCAGTTTCATTTCCTCCACTTTCTTATAAAAATCGTCTGCCTCATAGTGCGGAAGATAAGCATCCCAAACTGGTTCATTTATTCTTTTGTACGCCGTCACTTCTAAATCATATCCGTCTTCATAATATCCGATGTGATAATGTTTGTTCGGATCATATTTATCCATTAAAAGTCCCCTCCTACTAAACAAAAGCGAGCCTTATATTACAGCTCGCTCCTCTCTCTATTTATTAAATACGTTCCATCGCCGTCTTCAACGTTCCAACAACAAAGGCAATTTCTTCACTTGAAATAATAAGCGGCGGTGCTAATGTTAAGACGTTATTATACCCTGCTGTTGTCATACCATTGCGTCCTATAATTAAGCCCTTTTCTTTACAAGCATTTACAACACTTGCAATTTTGTCGTTATCAATTGGCTCTTTCGTCTCTTTATCATTTACTAATTCAATTCCGACTAATAGACCTTTTCCTCTAATATTCCCAACAAGCGGATGTTCCCCAATTTCATCTTTTAGTTGCTCTAATAAAAGGGAACCCATTTGCGCAGATCGCTCGATTAAATTTTCATTTTCCATAATCTCTAAGTTTTTAAGTGCTAATGCACAAGCTGCTGGATTTCCACCAAATGTATTAATATGTCGGAAGAATTCATACTCTCCCTTCCCTTTAAATGCTTCATATATTTCTTTTTTCACAGCTGTTGCAGATAATGGTAAATATGCGCTCGTAATGCCTTTTGCCATCGTAATAATATCTGGCTTCACATCATAATTCATAAATCCAAATGCTTTTCCTGTACGACCGAAGCCGCAAATCACTTCATCACTAATAAGCAAGGCACCGTGTTTTTGACACGTCTCATGAACAGCTTTCATATAGTCTTGTGGTGGCATTAAAATGCCCCCACCTGTAATAATTGGTTCCATAATAAAAGCGGCAATTGTTTCACTTAATTCCCACGTCATAACACGATCGACTTCTTTCACACATTCTACATCATAAATATGCTGCCCTTCAATCCCAGGCATACGGTAACAATCCGGTGGTGTTACGTGTAAAAAGCCTGAAGCAAACGGCTCATATTGATATCTACGCTGCGCTTGTCCCGTCGCTGCCATTGTCGCCATTGTATTCCCGTGATACCCACGATAACGTGACATAAATTTATAACGATGTGGTTCACCTTTTTGCGCATAGTATTGCCTTGCTATTTTAAAAGCTGTTTCGTTCGCTTCTGAACCACTATTTGAGAAGAAAATAACATACTCTCCCCCAAGCCACTCATTTAACTTTTCAGCAAGCTTTATAGCTGGTTCATGAGATTGTGACATCGGAAAGTATGATAATGTTTGTAATTGCTTATAAGCCGCTTCTGCGAGCTCCTTTCTTCCATATCCACTATTCACACACCAAAGACCACTCATACCATCTAAATATCTTTTTCCTTGTATATCTTCAACCCAGCACCCTTCAGCTTTTGCCCCTACCATTGTACTATTTGGACTAAAGGGACGCATTCCGTGCCAAACATATTGCTCATCTTTTGCTAATAATTCATCAGTTTGCTTCGTTTTCATCATTACTTCCACCTTCCATAACAACTTATTTTTCACAAAAGCTGCGCTGGTGCCATGATGACTTAAATTTCTCCCTGCTATTTTCATTCCACAAAATTAAGACAAATCCTACTTACAAATCAGTAATATTTACAAGAAAATGACAAAAGAAAAAAGAGCTTTTCTTATCTATCGAAAAGCTCCTCTTTTATTTAATGTGAAGACGCATCACTAATACCGTGACCAGTATTAGATTTCACAAGAATTTCATCAAATTTCACTGCATCTTCTTTCTTACTAGATAAAACAGTTCCTAAATATGCTGCAAGAAATCCGAGCGGAATTGAAATAATTCCTGGTGTCGTATATGGGAATATCGCTTCCCCAACAAAAATAGCTTTTCCAGCTACAGGGTTCCAAACATTCGGACTCAACGCTACGAGAACAATTGCTGATACGAGCCCTACAATCATACCGGAAATAGCACCCGTTGTATTAAAACGCTTCCAATATATTGTAAATAAAATCACTGGTAGATTTGCACTCGCTGCAACTGCAAATGCTAATGATACTAAAAATGCTACGTTTAATGTTTGGGCAAATAATGCAAGTATGATAGATAGTATCGCTACTCCAATAGATGCATAACGAGCCATGGATACTTGCTCTTTTTCCGTTGATTTCCCTTTGCGAATGATCTCATTATAAAAATCATGTGCAAATGCTGATGCTGCTGTTAATACAAGACCTGCCACTACAGCCAAAATCGTCGCAAAAGCAATTGCTGATACGAAAGCAAATAAGAAATCTCCACCTAACGCTTTTGCTAATAAAGGTGCCGCCATATTACCAGCTGGGTTCGCTTTAATAATCGCTTCATTTCCTACAAAAGCCGCCGCACCAAATCCTAAGAAAATCGTCATAATATAAAATGCACCAATTAACCACGTCGCATATACGACAGATTGACGTGCAGTTTTTGCATCACGTACTGTAAAAAAGCGGACAAGTATATGTGGTAATCCAGCTGTACCAAGTACTAGTCCTAAATTTAAAGAAAGTGTATCAAGACCATCCTTATACTTTACACCTGGATTTAAAAATGAATCTTTTAATGGTGTAGCTGTTTTCATTTGAGCGAACATTTCAGTCACGCTGAAGTTGAATTTTGCGAAAACGATAACAGAAATAATAAACGTACCAGCCATAAGTAATACAGCCTTTACAATTTGTACCCAGCTCGTTGCTGTCATACCACCAAAAATAACATACACCGTCATAAGTGTTCCAACGATTAATACAGATGTCGTATATTCAATTCCTAATAATAATTTAATAAGTGCACCCGCGCCAACTAATTGTGCAATCATATAAAAGATAGAAATCGTCATCGTATTAAGAGCTGCGACTCCGCGAACTTTTTTCGCATCAAAGCGTGCTGCAATCATATCCGCCAAAGTGTACTTTCCTAAATTTCTAAGCGGTTCTGCAACAAGATATAGTACAACTAAATAAGCAACTAAAAAACCGATACTATAAAAGAATCCATCAAACCCAGTTAATGCGATTGCTCCGGCTATACCAAGAAATGAAGCAGCAGACATATAATCTCCAGCAATGGCCAGACCATTTTGCCAACCAGTTAATCCCCCTCCAGCCGTATAAAATTCACTCGCATTTTTCGTTTTTTTCGATGCAAAATAGGTTATGACAAGCGTACCAAGAACAATAATTAAAAATAGTGCAAACGCAGTAGTATTCAAGTTCAGCCCCTCCCTTTTTGCATATCTTGCAGAATTTTTCGGGAGATTTCATCAAATGATTCTGCTTTTTTGCTATAAATCATACATAGTGCCCATGTCATGATAAATTGGGAAAAAGCAAATACCCACGCCCATGTAACGTCACCAAATGCAGGTGTATTGAGCACCTTTGAATACGATGTTAAAATAGGTAATGCGATAAAAAAACTAAAAAAGAAAATACTCATTGGAATGATAAACTTCTTTTTCGTATTTAATAACAATTGAAATTCTTCCGACTGAACGACCTCTGTATAATTCACCTCATTTTGCAACTTACGTGCTGACGTATCATCTCGTTTCATTAACCGATCCCCTCTCTTACTTGAAATGCACTTCCCCCTTGCATACCTAAAGACTAAATTTTATAAATATTCAGAAACTTATACTTATTGTAGACAATCCGTGCATTCATGCAAAGATTTTTTGATAGACATTTTTCGGCAATTTCCCCTAAATTTTTAATATACTTTTTCAACATAAAGTGACACCTTACTTATTTTTTCCTCATTAAGACAAAAGCAGTGCTTAACGCACTACTTTTGTCTTTTTTTCCTTTTCTAAATTACGAGCTGTTTCGCTTAACTCAACCTCTTTTCCGTCTTTAAGTGTTCCAAATATAAAATCGAATACTGGATTTGAAACACCGAACCAAAACTTTTCGTTTTTATAATGGTGTAATATATGTTGTTTTTTTAGCCATCTTCCAAACTTAGTGACGGGACGAATCGGTCTATGGGCAATATAATGTTTCCATTCGTAAACGAGCAGCATAATAATCATTCCGATTCCAAATGAAAGTGTAATAGTAAGACTTTTTGTAATACCATATGCTATAAGTAAATATATAGTAAAACTAGGTATACTAAACCATACAGGTAAAAACAAAAGTTTTAAATCATCTGGATATACGTGGTGATCATAATGCAATCTTCTTAACATTTTTAATAGAAATGTGTTTTTAGGTGGCTTTATATGGAATAAAAAACGATGTGTCATATATTCATTAAGTGTATAGAAAACAATCCCAAACATACATGCTAACATGCCAAACCACGTAAAAAATTGCATTTTTAAAATATTAATGAAAATAAATAGAATGCTATACATAATAACAATATCATGTTGTAAAAAGAACTCTTTCCCCACTTTCTTCATCTTGTTTCCCCCTTTTCCAAAAAAACAGCCGCAACATATCGTTACGACTATTTCTTTTCTATTCTTGTTCTATTCACTTTACAAATTTGCCCGCTGTTCTATTGCCGAGAAAAAATTGTTTGGCCCAAATATATTTTGCTTCGGAATAATATGTTCCACTGCAAACACTGTTACTTCTCCTCTTTGCACTTCTCCAATAATGAGACCAAATATTTGATGATTTACTGCAAACGTCGGTTGCTTTGTTTGTAGCAATCTTGCAGCATTATGAAATACTGCTTCATATAGTGGATTTCTATCAGTAATTTCTTTTCGGATTTTTGGCGCTAACGTAATTATAATTTCTTTTCCGTCAATAGTGGTTCGATACATAAAAATCTCCCCTTCAATCTTATGTGAACAACTGTAAAGCTTTGTATGCAAAATGTATAGAGTAACCTACTAAAATAATACCTGCTCCGGCTGTTATGTAGCCAAGCGCTTTTGGTTTTAATAAAGTTCTTCCAAAATGTACAGAAAAAGCAATATTTAAATTCCATAAAATAATACCTGCAATAATGCAAAGACTGTACAAAAAAGCTTCTTGTTTCGTTACCTTCGTAAGTAATGAGCTAAGTGTACTTCCGTATATACCAAACCAAAAAACAAGATTTAATGGATTGGATATCGCAATTAAAAATCCTGCCATAAACGATTGCTTAAGACCACCTACCTCTTCTTTTTTATATTCCATGTTTGAGTGGGAAATTCCTTGTTTTACACTTTGAAATCCTAAATAAAATAACAAGAAAAAACCCGTGCAATACATGAAGGCTTGTACATATGTATACATAAACACAGAAGATAAACCGAAATAAATGAGAAGCATAAATAAAACATCTGCAGTCATTCCACCAATTCCAACAACCCAAGCATGCCAAAACCCACGTTCAATTCCTCGTTTTAACATTTCAATATTAATCGGCCCTACTGGTGCAGCTAATGAAATACCTAATACGATTTGCTGTATAATTGCTCCAAACATCGCTCTATCCTTTCTACTCTCTTTACTACTAGTTAATGATGTAATTTGAAAAAATGGACTAGCTTCCATAATAAAATACCCTTTTTTATCCAAAATATACAAAAGAGCCATATAGGTGATGGCTCTTACTTTTCTATCCTATGAAGAAAAGGACATTTCCCTTTTATTGGTTCTACATCGTCTCCTATGAAATATTGTTTCCATTCACGATGCTCTGGGTCACCATAATGACTAATGTTAGGATGTTTCGGCAATTGATCCCACTTTTCAACTCGCTCACGGACCATTTGTCTTGAATATGCTCCTTTAGGACGATCCCCCTCTAATCCATCAAAAATAGTGCGTGGTTGAAACCCAATAACGAGAGAATTCCCTAAATGTCTAGTTTTTCGTTGTTTATAAGCTGGCGCGTTTCCAAATGCGAATATTGGCTCACCACAAAATGAAAATTCCCATAAATAATGGTCTGGATCCTCAGGAATTTGCTTTGGCCATGCTTGATTATCGTTTTCATGTAAATACTGTAACACTTTCCAAAAGGAATCACGGTAATATTCGAGTGATCGTTCTTCACATTCCGGTTCTACAAAAAGGAAAAAGCCCCTTCTTACAATCGGCCTCTCTTTCATTAACTCTAAAAAAGATAACATTGTATGCGGCAAATGACTCCAATCATTATGAGAAAGAAATGAATAACGAAGTTCATTCTTTTTCAAAGCTGTTAAACCGAAATAACATGGAAAAGTTGGTTCTAACACGACACTTGAAAAAATCTCAAATTCTTTTGCAACCCAATCCGGTATGTCGGTTCTCGTTCTCATTCCTTCATTATCTAATAAGTACGACCTATTCATTCTTTCACCTCGTTATGTATAGCATTCAATTAAGAATATTACATACTCGGCCTGTCCTATACCTATTTAAAAATTTGATTGGAAAATTATTTAAAAATATAAAAAATAAAACCGCTTACTTGACTAAATTCTCCCAATTCGTGTATATTTAAATTAATCATTTAGCAGAATATTCAAGAATATAGCATTTTTAGTTTATATTATTTCTTTAAATGAATTTCACTAAATGAAAATAGTAAACGCTTTTAGGAGGAATTGTAACATGCAAGGAAAAGTAAAATGGTTTAACAACGAAAAAGGTTTTGGATTTATCGAAATGGAAGGCGCTGACGATGTATTCGTACATTTCTCTGCTATTCAAGGAGACGGCTACAAAGCTTTAGAAGAAGGTCAAGAAGTATCTTTCGACATTACTGAAGGTAACCGTGGACCTCAAGCTGCTAACGTAGTAAAACTTTAATCCAACATATAACAGAAGGTTACCTTACTTGGTAACCTTCTTTGTTATTCCTTTGTATATTTCCGTTTTACAGAGCAAAAACTATGTAAAATGCGCACTATACAAAGGAGGAATTATTAATGGGATCAGAAGTAAATGATTTTGAAGAAGTAAAATTCCGTGTAGAAACAGCACAAAAGATGGTAGGTTCTGCAACAATTTCAATGGATCCAGACACATTAGAGCATGCCACTACTGCAGTAGAAGCAGCTCGCTCACAGCTTGAAATTATGAAATCTGTTGCAGTAGATTTAGATGAACCATTTTTAATGAACGAGGAAAAGAAACTAAGCAAATGCGAGCAGCAATTAAACGAAGCAAAGCACTAAAAAACATCCAGAGAATTTTCTCTGGATGTTTTTTTATGACAACTGTTCTCCATACTTTTTCAATGTTTCTCCAACTGTACATTGTCTTATACAAAATGAATGTGCATAATATTTACTATTTGTCTTTCGATTATGTTCTCGCAAGAAACATCCTTCACAATATGTTTCTAATAAGTCATTTACCTCTGTAATGAGTTGCTTTTTATCCACCTTTGCACCTCTCTATTCGGTTATTTCTTTATGACTATCAATGACTGTCCCTTCTAATGCTTGCGTTGCTAATTGATGTGCTTCTTTATTTTGTTTTCTAGATATCGGATCACATACAAGTTTTAATTTCATTTGCTTCGCCTTTTGTTCAATTTGATCTAAATAATGGTTTAAATGCTCATCATAACAAGGCCATTCTCCCGCCAATTGCTGCAATACAACTTGAGAATCTCCGCGAAGTGTAACTGCTTCATATTTAATCCCTAATTCCTCGAGTATATTCATACCGTATAATAGTGATGCATATTCCGCTTCATTATTATCATCTATACCTTCTATATATGCATTGCGGCGAATGCGGTAGTTTGTATTTCCTTTTTTATAGTACACACATATACCAACGCCAGCTTCTTTCGTTTGCACATCATACCCCCCATCAAAATAAACGAGTATTTCTTGGGGCTCTTCCTCTACTTGTTTACTCAGTTTTTTCATTTCCTTTAATGACCATTCTGCATCCATTTCATCGTAAAATAAAAGTTCCTTAGCTCTTCCTGTTTTCTCAAAATCCTCTGCAAATTGAAGTATTTCTTCTATGTTCATATAATCTGTTGTTAATTCCGTCTGCAATCCTCGCTTCGTTTTATACAACCAATGAATTTTATATTTCATACTAGATTCCCCTTATATAAGACTTCTTATATGTAGCCAGCTAATGAAAGCCTCACTTTATTTTATTATATTTTATCTAGAGTCACAGCATTATATTCAATATGATTACATACAAAAAGAGCTATCCCTATAGGAATAGCTCTTTCATCTATTACATAAATCTTTCAAATTGTACTCGCTTATTAATCCAGTACATTACAGGCATACCAATGGCCATTACAACAAATTCACCGACTGCACATGTTAACCAAGACAACATAAATGGTAAACCCAATGCAAGATGAAGTTCAATTGCAATCATAAACATTGTAATCGTAAAGATAACCGTATTAAAAATCATACGAGCCCAAACACCTTTAATAAATCGCATAGAAATAATCGTTGCAACTAATGCAAGAATAGATTGCCCTACTCCAAATACTAAATCATAAGCGATCATAGGTGAGAAAAAGAGATTCGTTAAAAATACACCTAATACAATTCCGTAAATTGCTTTCTTGTTAAATACAACGAGATGATTAAACATCTCTGAAATACGAAATTGTACATTCGTAAAGCCAAATGGCTGAATAAGCATAGAAACAGCAATATATAATGCCGCTAAAATACCATTGCCGACTAAAGTTCTAATATTCATGACAAAATCTCCTTAGTTTTTTTACGTGGGATGGTTTCGAACCACGTTATTCTTTTTTTAGCAACAAGATTATATTTTACGTGGTAGCCCCTCTTTCGTCAATAGATTCCTATCATGAACTACCTTTTTTCTTTTAGACAACGTATAATGAAACATATGAAAGATTTAGGAGGTTTCACTTCATGATAGCAACAATCCAAAATGAAAAAGTGATCGTTTCCATTTCTGACAAAGGTGCAGAATTACAAAGCGTTCGCTTAAAAGAAGACAACACAGAATATTTATGGCAAGGTGATTCTACATATTGGGGACGTCGCGCACCAATTTTGTTCCCAATTGTCGGCCGATTAGTAGATAATACATACTACGTAGACGGTAAACCATATTCATTAACACAACACGGTTTCGCTCGTGATCTTACTTTCTCTGTGAAAGAACAAAGTGAAACAAAGATCACTTATATCGTTACTAATAATGAAGAAACGTTAAAAAAATACCCATACGAATTCGAATTACTCGTTTCTTATGAGCTAGAAGGACAAAGCGTTCATGTAACATATGAAGTAAACAATCCTACTTCTAAAGAGATGTTCTTCTCAATTGGGGCACATCCTGGATTCAACTTCCCTTTATTGGATGGTGAATCATTTACAGATTATCACTTATCGTTTAATGGTTCGGAACGCTTAGAAACAAGCGTATTAGAAGGACCTTACCTTTCAAACAAAAAGCAATTAATCGCTGAAAATACAACTGAATTGCCACTTACATATGATTTATTCAAAAATGATGCGCTTATTTTTGAAAATATGAATACGAATGAAATTTCGATTCGTTCTCATAAACATAATAAATTTGTAAAAGTAGAATTTGATGGCTTCCCATTTGTCGGCGTATGGACACCAGGGGATAACGCACCTTTCTTATGTATTGAACCTTGGTATGGAATCGCTGATGAAGTAAATCCAGCAAAAGATTTCAAGGACAAAAAGGGAATTCAATCTTTACAAGCGAATGAAACATTTACATGTCGTTACAGCATCACAATCGGATAACTACTCTATCCCCTACTTCAAAAAAATATTTAAGTAGGGGATAACCTTATAATTTGGAGGTTTCTCATTTTGATTGAAGTATATATTGATGGTGCATCAAAAGGAAATCCTGGTCCTTCTGGTGCAGGAGTGTTTATTAAAGGCGTTCAACCACCTGTACAATTATCATTACCACTTGGAACAATGTCCAATCATGAAGCAGAATACCGCGCTTTACTTCTAGCATTAAAATATTGCATCGAGCATAATTATAGCACTGTCTCTTTTCGTACAGATTCCCAGCTTGTCGAACGGGCTGTTGAAAAGGAATACGCAAAAAATAAAATATTTGCACCTCTTTTAGATGAAGCACTACAGTACATAAAAAACTTCGATCTCTTTTTTATTAAGTGGATTCCAAGTAGTCAAAATAAAGTAGCTGATGAATTAGCTAGAAAAGCTATATTACAAAATTAACGGGGGTATGAGTGTGAAAAAAGATTGGATTGC
The DNA here is from genome assembly GCF_038008465.1 of Bacillus sp. CH_48. Lineage (NCBI taxonomy): Bacteria > Bacillati > Bacillota > Bacilli > Caryophanales > Bacillaceae > Bacillus > Bacillus sp. CH_48. The sequence goes on from NZ_JBBOZF010000001.1 coordinate 5,313,022, forward strand.
TCCTCTTGCTTTATTATTTGTCTCTTTTATTTGGGGAGCTACGTTTGTTGTCGTTCAAAATGCTATGTCTTTCGTTGGTCCATTTACCTTTAATGGTATTCGCTTTTTATTCGCTGGAATTATTTTATTATTCGTTCAAATGATTTTCTCAAAAAACACTTCAAAACAAGATATAAAACAGAGTAGCCTCGCTGGATTAATCGTTGGGTTCTTTTTATGTGTTGGCTATGTATTACAAACATTTGGCTTACTTTATACAACTTCTTCAAAAGCAGGTTTCTTAACAGGGCTTAGTATCGTTATGGTACCAATTTTGTCTTTTATCTTTTTAAAACAAAAAGCTACCATTTTTATCGTACTTGGTATTGCTGTAGCAACAGCAGGTTTATACTTATTAACAGCTGCTGATTCTTTCCAATTAAATATAGGAGATATACTTGTTCTCGGTTGTGCAATCGCTTTCGCTGCCCATATTCTTATTAACGGCTTCTTTTCTAAGAAAATATCACCTTTATTATTAAGCACATCTCAAGTATTAGCTGTTGGTATATTTTCTTCTATTTGCGCTTTCTTGTTTGAAGATTGGGAAAAATTATTTTCAGTATCACTATGGACGAATCAATCTTTTTTATTCGCACTCTTTCTAACTGCCCTGTTTGCAACATCTATTGCTTTTTTCATTCAAACATCGGCCCAAAAGCACACTTCTCCAACGAGAGTAGCAATTATTTTCGCAATGGAACCCGTTTTTGCTGCATTAACAGGCGTTCTCGTTGCAAATGAACAACTTTCTATTTCTGCTATTATCGGATGTCTATGTATTTTCCTGGGCATGATTTTTGTTGAATGGCCTTCCAAAACAAAAAAAGAAGCGCAGGCTGCGTGAAGTTATGCTTGTAACTTCCGCATAAAAGCCTTAGCGCTTTTTTTATCTGTAATTTCTTCCTCTTTCAATCGTTCTAATAACGCAACGAAATAACTACCATCAAACTGCAATTGATGTTTAATTGTCGCTTCTATTGCTGCGTTCACAATCCCATCAGACGCACCAGTATATCCTTGTCCGAACATAATAAACCCTTGTGCTTCCTCTGATAATTTAAATCCTTTCGTATGTAAGAATGAAAGATAATCTTCTACTGTTTGCATGTTATTCCCACCTACTCAAAAATTCTCCATCTCCTATCATACATGTTTTTACACGCTATGAGAATGAAATTTCTTTGACAACTTTGTAAATCGCTCTTCTAATTCGCTTGCAATGGAGGATTTCCTAACAATCTGAAGGAATATGTACAGTGGAACTTATTTCATATTAAAGGGGAGACACGATGAAACAAGCACTATTAATTATCGACGCTCAACAAGAATTAATTGATGGAAATGAGCAAGAAAATGAAGTTTTTCGTAAAACCGAGCTATTATCTACACTAAATACAGTCATGCAGAAAGCAATAGATTCCAATGCTCTTATTGTTTTCGTAAGAGATATCGATGTTGCTTCTGGCAGCGGAGAAGGATTTGAAGTACATAATCAAATTCAAGTACCTCAGTCTGCAATCTTTATTAATAAAGCAGCAACCAATTCATTCTACGGCACTTCTTTACTTGAACTTTTAAAAGAAGAGAAAATTGGCCATATCGTTATCGGTGGATGTAAAACAGAGCATTGTATCGACACCGCAGTTAGAACTGCGACTGTACAAGGATTTGATGTTACATTAATTAAAAACGGTCATTCCACAACTGATTCTAACGTATTATCTGCAGAGCAAATTATTGCTCATCACAATAAAACTTTACACGGTCATTATAACGTTGATCATTTTTCTATGGTGAGAGATATCGAGGAAGACCTCTTTCAGCCAACTCATGACCAATATCGTGATTAAATTAGCTCAAAAAAGAATCCTTCATTTAAAAGGATTCTTTCTTTATCCAAAAATTTGTGCTGCAATACTATATAGTTCACTATTTCTTTTTATTAACCGATTACTATTTTTCATCATAATTGGTGGTGTATTCACCCTTTTAAAACCAGCAATCTCTAATTCTTTCATGAAATCGTTCTTTCCTTCTGGTACATCCATTCTTAATTTTCCATTATGCCCTCTTGCTAAATCATGTACTATTCTCATCGCCATCGCATTATTTTTAGCAACGACTGGTCCTATTATTTTATTTTCTGGCGTTTGTATACTTATACCGTATCCTACTACATTTTCTTTCGTATCCTTTACAACGACACACTGCTCACTTTGCATAATTCTTTGTTTTAAAAACTCGTTTCGGCTTGTCCCAAATGCGCCTTTATCTATTTTTATTATTCCTTCTAAATCACTCTCTTTATAAACCATCATATATTCTTCATTTTCTGCACATTTATGATTCGCATTGTACGAGTTACAAATATATTTAGAAACATAGCTTACTACCCTAAATCCTAATGTTTCATATAAGGGCTTCCCTTCATCCGTAGCAATAAGCATACATGGAGTTTGAGCTGATACGCTATTCATGCATGAATTCGTTGTCATCTTTCCAATCCCTCTCCCCTTATAATCTGGATGTACAATTACCATTCCAATAGATGCCAACGCCTCCCCGTATAATATAATTGCTGCGCTAGCAATAAGTTCCTTTCTCTCATTCCAGACGCCGTATACAATACCTGAGTTAAAAACTGCTTCAATTTCTTCTATGTTATAATCCCAGCCAATATAAGAAGATAACGCTACAATATCGCCTATTTGTTCTTTCCTAAGACGCTCCACCCTAATTTCCAATTCAATCATACTCCATCCCCTTATCTAGACATTTAAATCATTATTACTAAATCAACTTGTACATGTTTCCCTTTATTTGTCACACACATATGTTATTTTGACCAAGAGTATATTGTAAATGAGGTGACAACATGCCCATTACGAATCGATTTTCTACCACCACTAACGGCGCACTCGCTATTACAGGTAATACTTTAGGCTTAAGTAAAATTAGTAATCAAAACCGTGCTGGTACAATCGGGGCCATTGGTGCGTTCGTAACTACGAATACAGCTTTACAAGTTCCTACTTTTCCTGCTGGTACAACGTTAAACTATACACAAAATAGTTCTACCGCTATTTTAAATATCCCTGCTGGCAGTACTATTCTTTACGCAGAACTCATATGGGGAGGAAATTATTTAACTCGCGATCAAAATATTACAAGTGTTCTAGGAAATCCCGTTTCATTTACGACACCCGTTTCAACATACTCAATTACTCCTTCAGCTGTTACAGCTTCAAATCAAACATTCGTTTCAAACTCTATTACATTTGGCTTTTATACTCGTTCAGCAGACGTAACAACTCTTATTCAAGCGGGGGGTTCTGGTTCCTATACTACAGGAGCTGTCCCTGGACTTGTTGATCCTTTAGATGCTTCAAATGGATCTATTAACTCGGCTGGATGGACACTCATTGTCGCTTATCAAAACGGGACATTGCCTGCAAGAAACTTAACCATTTACGTAGCTGGTAACCGTGTTTCTGCTGATACTGGTAGTGCAGATGTAGCTGTTTCAGGATTTTTAACACCCGCAGGAGGACCTGTAAGCGGGAGATTATTCTTAAGCTCCACTGAAGGAGATGCAGATTTAACCGGGGATCAAGCATTATTTGGACCAAATTTCAGTTCATTAAATGCTTTATCTGGGCCAAATAATGCTGTAAATAACTTCTTCGGTTCTCAAATTAATAATGCTGCTGGAAACTTAGATACAACTGGGACATTTGGAACGCGAAATCAAAGTGCTTCTACAGGCACAAACATCTCCGCTGGGAGACAGGGCTGGGATATTACTTCTATTGATATTTCTCCTTATTTAACAAACTCACAAGTGTCCGCCGCAATCCGTTTAACAACTAACGGAGATGCGTATATGTTAAATACAGTCGGTTTACAAATCAACATAAATTCACCTACTATACAAGCAACGAAAAGCGTGAATAAAAGTGTTGCTGCAATTGGAGATATTCTCACTTATACAGTTACGATCCCTAACACCGGACTTCTTCCGGCGAATAATGTTACCTTTACAGACATTCTCCCTAACGGGACTTCCTTTATACCTGGCACTGTAACAGTAGATAATGTCCCGCAAACAAACGCAAATCCCGCCGCTGGTATATCTCTTGGAACAATCAATAATGGTGCTTCTCGTACAGTAACTTTCCAAGCTACTGTCGTTTCTCTTCCAAGTCAAAACCCTATCTCTAATACCGCTAATATTACATTTCAATATACACCTATCGCCGGAGGAACAACCTTTAACGGTCTTGCAACAAGCAATTCTGCTGGAACACAAATTAACCTGGCAGATATTAATGGAACAAAATCAGTCAACAAAATTTTTACCGATATTGGTGAAACATTAACTTACAGTATTGCCTTAGCTAATATAGGAAATATCGCTGCAACGAACGTTATATATACGGATCCGATTCCTAGCGGAACTACTTTCATTCCAGGAAGTGTAACTGTTAACGGAGTTACTCAAGCTGGAGCAAATCCCGCTAATGGTATATCAATTGGTTCGATTGCCGCAAATTCCACTACTACTATTTCATTCCAAGTGCTCGTTCCTTCTATCCCTCAAACAAATCCAATATTAAATAGTGGAACAACAACATATCAATATATTCCTGTACCAAATCAACCTGCAGTAAGTGGGACTGATACGACAAATATCGTATCTACTCAAGTGAATAACGCTACTGTAACAATGGTAAAAGCAGTAGATAAAAATTTTGCAGATATTGGTGATACACTAACGTACACCGTTTCTTTTACAGGTACAGGTAATACAAATGCGAACAATATTATTTTTACAGATGTCATTCCTACTGGAACAACTTTTGTTTTAAACAGTTTAACAATAGATGGCACTACACAAGTGGGCGCAAATCCCGCTAACGGCGTGAACATTGGATCCATCCCAAGCGGCACAACAAAAAATGTTACATTTCAAGTAGTAGTAAACACAATACCCGTGTCAAATGTCGTATCTAATGGATCAAATGCTTCTTATCAATATACCGTCAATCCTATCCAATCACCCGTTACAAAAAACATTTCTTCTAATCTCGTTTCCACTCAAATTAACAATGCGAATGTAACATTAACAAAATCAACTAACAAACAATTTGCCACAATTGGTGAAACGATAGGTTATACAATCCTTATTACAAACAGTGGAAATACAGCCGCTAATAACGTACAACTAACAGATCCACTTCCAAATGGAACGATATTAACATTAGGTTCGGTAACGCTCAACGGCGTTTTGCAAAATGTAGATTCTCTCGTTGCTTTACCTATTGGCACAATTCCTGCTGGAGCTACTTTTATCCTCTCTTTCCAAGTAACAGTTATTAATATTACTTCACAAAATCCTATCCTTAATAACGCTTTTGCCTCTTACATTTACACTGTAAATCCAAGTCTGCCACCAACTTCAAAAACAGCAAATTCTAATTCTGTTACATCTACAATTAGACTAGCAAATCTCCATGCTAATAAATCTGTAGATAAGACGTTTGCGGAAGTTGGCGATGTATTAACTTACACCTTTGCTCTTACTAACGATGGAAATGTTGCAGCAAACAACGTATTACTATCCGATTCCATCGCGAATGGCACTTCCTTTGTACCGAACAGTGTTATAGTTAACGGTGTTACTCAGCCGGGCATAACACCAGCTAGCATCAATATTGGTAGCATCAATGCTAATACTACAATTACAGCTTCATTCCAAGTAGTAATAACTAGCATTCCAAATCCAAACCCTATTTCAAATAGCGCTTTCGTCTCCTACAACTTTATCGTTGATCCAAACGCTTCACCTGTAAATAAAAACACTACTTCAACCACTACATTTACTCAAGTAAACGATGCAAATGTCATTTCAGCAAAAACAGTGGATCAAGCGTTCGCTACCGTAGGGGATATATTAACTTATACTGTTACTTTGACGAATGCAGGAAGTGTTTCTGCTGATAGTCCTACTTTCGTAGATACAAATCCAGACGGTACTACCTTTATTCCAAACACTTTTCTTATTAATGGTGTACTCCAAAATAACGCAGATCCAAATATAGGTGTTCCACTACCTTCCATTCCTGCTAACGGCTCACTTACCGTCTCTTATCAAGTAACCGTCACCTCTTTACCAACACAAAACCCAACGATAAATTCATCTAGTACACAGTATAGTTTTATTCTAAATCCGGGAGATCCACCAACTATAGAAATATCTGTAAGTAACACTGTAAGTACACAAATTAATTTAGCTAATGTAGTTATTGTCAAAGAAGTAGATTTAACTATCGCCGATGTAGGGCAACCAATCACATATACAATTTCTTTAGCTAATCTTGGCAATACTACAGCAAATAATGTTATTGTTACTGATATAATCCCTAATGGCACCACTATCGTACCAAATAGTATTTTTATAGGTGGTGCTTTACAACTAGGTGCAGATCCCAGTACCGGTCTTCAAGTCGGCTCCATTCCTTCGGGTGGTTTTACAACGATTGTTTTTCAAATAAGTGCAAATGGGCTACCTTCACCAAATCCAATTCAAAACAGCGCTTCACTTCAATATAGCTTTATCGCTGATCCAAATTTACCCGCTCTTGTTAGAAACGCTGCTAGCAATATAGTAACTACACAAATTAATACTGCTAATATCATTGCTACAAAGCTAACAAGCACAAACTTTGCTGATGTCGGTGATATCATATTATATGCGACTATTTTAACAAATAACGGGAATATCCCTGCTGCTAATGTAACGTTTACAGATATCATTCCAGCGGGTACCCTCTTCATTCCTAATACTGTAACGATTAATAATGTCCCTATAGCTAATGCAAATCCTGCTAACGGCATTTCGATTGGTACGATAGGAGCAAATTCATCACGCACCGTTGCATTCCAAGTTTTTGTACCAACTATCCCTGCTGTAAATCCGATTACAAATCAATCAGGCACAACATTCCAATATACGTATGATCCATCCAAACCCGCTGTGATGCAGATGGTTGCTTCTAGCACTGTACAGACAACTATTAATAACGCCTCAATTGCCGCTACTAAATCGGCAGATAAACAGTTTGCTAACGTAAATGATATTATTACGTACACGACTACTTTAACGAATAACGGGAATACACTTGCATCAAATGTAATATTTACAGATGTAATCCCAAACGGGACATCGTTCATTCCTAATAGTGTTACTGTAAACGGGAATGCACTGCCTAATGTCAATCCAGCAAGCGGAATTGCAATCGATCCAATAGATCCGAATACAAATACAATCATCTCGTTCCAAGTACAAGTAAATTCTATCCCGAACCCGAATCCAATCCCGAACCAAAGTAATACAACGTATCAGTATGTCATAGATCCTAACTTACCTCCAGCATCCGCTAATGCGCTGAGTAACGTAATAACAACTCAAATCAATAATGCCACGATTATCGCTACAAAATCAGTGAACACACCGAATGCTGCAATTGGAGATATCGTTACTTATACAATTGCAGTTACGAACACAGGAAATATCCCTGCTAGTGCTACAGTTTTAACAGATGGGCTTGGACCTGGTGCATCCTTCATCCCAAATTCCGTTACAATAAATAATGTTTCCCAACCTGGATTAGATCCTTCATTAGGGATTCATTTAGACGATATTTCACCAGGAAACACTACTTTCATTACATTCCAAGTGAAAATTCTGGCTATTCCACCTAGTGGAACTTTAACGAATAATGCTCTTGTAAACTACGAATATGCAGTGAATCCAGCTGAAACGCCAGCTATTGGTAGTACCGTTACAAACACAACAGTTACACCGATTATTGACGCTACTTTAGTAATAAATAAAAGTGCTAGTACAACTTTCGCTACGATTGGTGATACAATTACATTCACTTCATCTGTTACAAACACAGGAAATACTACTGCGAACAACATTGTTTTTACAGATACAATTCCAAACGGTACTACCCTTGTCCCAAATAGCTTTAAGATAAATGGTGTAACCGTCCCGAATGCAAATCCACAAAACGGTATCAATATTGGTAACTTAAATTCAAATGCATCGGTTACACTCAGTTTCCAAGTAAACATCACAACGCTTCCAAACCCTAATCCAATTCCGAACAAATCATCGCTTCAATATAGCTTTATTGTTGATATAAATGAACCGCCTGTTTCACGAACAGTTCAATCCAATACAACTTTTACGCAAGTAAATTCAGCTTCCGTTATCGCAACGAAAACTGCGAGCAGTGCATTTGCCGCTGTTGGCGATACAATTACGTATACAACTACTCTCACTAATAGCGGAAATACTACCGCAAACACACCTGTTTTTATCGATATATTACCACCTGAACTTTCATTCGTTCCTGATAGCGTACAAATTAATACCATCCCACAACTTGGATTTAGACCAGATAGCGGAATCTCTTTAGACTCAATTCCAGTTGGAGGAACGACAACAATTAGCTTTCAAGCTATCGTTGGCTCAATACCAGCTACAAATCCAACTTTGAACCAATCCAGTACGACATACTTGATCATTGTTGACCCTACCCAGCCACCGGTGACAGAAACAGCTACAAGTAATCCAACTTTAGTTCAAATTAATGAAGCAATTATTCAAGCAACGAAAAGTGTGGATCGACTATTTTCTGACGTAGCACCTGGAAATTCATTTTTAACGTATACAGTTTTATTAGAAAATGTAGGGAACACAACTGCTACGAATATCATTTTTACAGATCCTATTCCAAATAACACAATATTTATAGAAGATAGCGTTCGAGTCGGCGGAGTTTTATTGCCTGGGGTAAATCCAGCGAATGGAATACCAATTGGGGATATTATTGCAGGAGATTTTACAAACGTCACCTTTCGCGTTCAAGTAGTTAGTATTCCAAATCCAATTTTCACAATTGGACCTGGTGGACCAAACTCACCGGTTGTAAATAGTGCCTCCATTGACTATCAATTTATTACAGGACCTAATTTACCACTCGTTTCAAGAAGTACGACATCCAATCCCGTTGCGACACAAATAAATTCCGGAGAAATTGTGGCAATCAAATCTGTAGATAAAACTTTCGCAACGATTGGCGATACAATTTCTTATACAATTACATTAAGTAACCCTGGAAATGTCACTTCACAAAATATCATTTTTACAGATATTTTACCTGACGGAACGACATTCATATCTGGCACTCTTACAAACGATTCTGGTACACAGCAAATCGGAAATCCAGCTAGCGGGATACAGATTGGAAATATAAACCCAAATGGAACGGCCGTTATTTCTCTCAACGTACTTGTTACAAACATTCCAAGTATAAATCCTATCTCTAATTTTAGTTCCATACAATTTGAACATGTGATTGATCCTAGCCAACCTTCTGCATTACAAACAGCTGTATCTAATACAGTTTCAACGACCATTAATAGCGCAGTATTAACTACAACAAAAAGTGTTGATAAATCTATTATTTCCGTCGGGGATACACTTACGTATACAACGACTATTACGAATACAGGAAATACACCAGCTACAAATATAACTTTTACAAGTGCGATTCCTCCTAGTACTACTTTTGTACCAGATTCGATCACTATAAATGGCATCCAGCAGCTTGGTGCACAGCCAGCACTCGGCGTAAATATACCAAATATCGCTCCTGGTGAAACAGTAACTGTTACTTTCCAAGTAAATGTGATTTCTGTTCCCCCTTCAAGCTCAATTATGGGTAACGATACAATTTTATATTCTTATACTGTTGATCCAAACGGAACTCCTGCTACTACTTCTACTTCAACAAACATTGTTACAAACCCTGTATTAGATGCTATGATAATGATGATTAAATCAGTTGATCAAACACTTGTAACGCTAGGTGATACCATTACCTATACGACAATTTTAACGAATAATGGTAATACAAATGCAACGAATATTACTTTCACCGACCTTATACCAGATGGTACAACGTTTATTACTGATAGCGTTACAATAGATGGCATCACGCAAATTGGCCTTAATCCTAATACAGGTATAACGATTGGAGCAATTGCTCCTAACAGCTCAATATCTATAGCATTTCAAGTGACGGCTACTTCTACACCTGTTCAAAATCCTATTGCCAATTCCGCTAGTGCTTCTTACACATTTATCGCTGACCCAAATGCCCCTATTGTTTCAAGAAATGTTACTTCAAACACAGTGTTCACTACGATTAATACAGCTACCATTCTTTCATTAAAACAAGTCGATGAATCCTTTAGTCGTATTGGAGACACACTCACTTATACTGTCGCTTTAACAAACAATGGAAACTCATCCGCACAAAATGTTATATTTACAGATACAATGCCGAGCGGAACTACTTTTATTGCAAACACATTCTCTATTAATGGGGTTCCTCAAAGTGGTGCGGATCCATCGAATGGTGTGAATATTGGGACTATAACAGCCGGGACTACAGTAACCGTTTCGTTCCAAGTTACTGTAACGTCATTACCAACGGAAAACCCCATTGTAAATTTCTCATCAACATCGTACCAATTAGTCTCACCACCTGATGCAGAAACTTCAATTAGTAATCCTGTTTCAACGCAAATTAAAGAAGCCATATTATCCATGACGAAAAATGAAAGTGTATCCTTTGCAGATATCGGGCAAACTGCTTTTTATACTACTTCTATTACCAATGTAGGAAATACCGATGCAACTAACATTGTATTCACAGATGTATTACCAAGTGGACTCACATTTGTTCCTAACACATTAACTGTCAATGGCGTTTTACAACCTAACGCGAATCCAAATACAGGTGTATTACTTGCAACACTTCCACCAAATGAAATATATAGTATCGTCTTTCAAGTGACAGTGAACAGTATTCCTCCTAGTAACCCAGCACCAAATACAGCATCAACGACGTATGAGTTTACTGTTGATCCAGGTAATCCGCCAGTATCGAGTACAGCTACTTCCAACACTACACTCCTTCAAATAAACAACGCAACTATTATTAGCATAAAAACAGCAGATCTTACTTTCGCGGATGTTGGTAATACAATAACATTTACACTTAACCTCCCTAATACCGGGAATGTGACTGCAACTGATGTAACTATTATTGACATTCTTGATAGTAATTTAAGTTTCGTTCCAAATAGTTTCACAGTTAATGGGCAAACCATTCCAAACGCTGATTTATCTACTGGTGTAAATATTGGTTCCATTAATGGTGGTAATGCGGCAATCGTTACATTCCAAGCAACTGTTATTACACTTCCAACACTTAATCCCATTTCTAACTCTGCTTCTATCACATATCATTATGTCGTTGATCCTAGCCAGCCACCTATTACAACTTCCAATCAATCTAATACAACGACAACACAAATTAATAGCGCTACCCTTACTGCACAAAAAAATTCAAATGTATCTACGGTAGATATCGGGCAGGATATTACCTACACCGTTACAATTACAAATAGCGGAAATGTTAGTGCAACGAATGTTATTTTTACCGACCTTATTCCAGACGGAACTTCCTTTGAACCAAATAGTTTTACACTAAACGGAACTAGCATCCCAAATGCAAATATCATTACAGGCGTTCCAATTGGTGATATTGCGCCAAACGAATCTGTCATCGTAGCATTCCATATTAATGCCAATGAAATTCCGCCTATAAATCCAATTACTAATCAAGCTAGCGTTAGCTTTCAACATATCGTTAATCCAGCTAATCCTCCAGTTTCAAAAAACATTACTTCTAATAGCGTTTCAACACAAATTGAAAGTGCTATTTTAAATACGATTAAAATAGGAGATAAAGCATTTGCAACGATTGGTGATACGATTACGTATACAACAACTATTACGAATACAGGAAATATCCCAGCTAACAATGTTGTATTCTCAGACCCTATACCATCGTGGACACAATTTGTTGCAGGATCAGTTGTTGTTGATGGAACTCCATTAACATCCGCTTCTATCATTGACGGCGTTGGCATAAATACAATAACTCCAAATCAAATCGTAACAATCGTATTCCAAGTTCAAATTGTAAGCAACCCAACAACGCTCACACCTGAACTCCAAAACTTAGGATTTGTTAACTTCCAATATAACGTAGGCAATGCATTACAGGCTCAACCTGGCAATGTGGAAACGAACGTCTTCGTTACCTCTATTAATTCAGCAATACTTTCAGCTGTAAAAACTACTAATACAGCCTTTGCAAATATTGAAGATACAATCACTTATACAGTTTTGATTCAAAATAATGGCAATACAAACGCTACGAATGTAAATTTCTCAGACATGGTTCCAGCAGGAACAACCTTTGTTGAAAATAGTTTTACTGTAAATGGAAGTAGCCTTCCAGGCGCAAATCCAAATTACGGAGTTAATATCGGAACAGTTAACGCGGGTAGTTCCTTAACCATTACTTTCCAAGTCATAGTTACATCAACCCCACCTTCAAATCCGATTACAAACGTAGCATCTATTCAATACGCATTCATCGTTGATCCAGCCTCTCCTCCTGTTACAAGCACGATAAATTCTAATAGCGCTTCAACACAAATTAATAACGCGACTGTTACAACTGTTTTACAAGCAAATCGAACAATCGTATCTCTCGGAGATGTAATTACGTATACAGCAACATTAACGAACACTGGAAACTTCCCTGCAAACTCTGTATTACTCATTAACGGCATTCCTGAGGGAGCATTATTTGTTCCAAATAGTGTCACGCTCAACGGAGTTTCACTTCCAGATGCAAGTCCAACTCTCGGTATTCCAGTTGGTATTATCGCACCAGGTGATTCTGCTACTATTACGTTCCAATTTCTCGCTAGTTCTATTCCACCGCAAGGAGCAATTATCAATCAAGCCATTACAAGTTACACGTATATCGTCAATCCAAGTCAACCTCCAGTTACAGCAACATCCTCATCTAATACGGTTAACACAGCTGTTGTTGATGCATCGTTATCCGCAATTAAAAATACAGATTCTCTCGTACAATCTACTGACGGTACAATCACTTACACAGTAGTCGTTCAAAATAACGGAAATACTACTGCAAATACAGTTACTTTAACAGATTTGGTTCCAGAAGGAACTGCATTTATTCCTAATAGCGTAACTATTAATAACGTTTCCGTTCCAGGTGCCGATCCTAATGTAGGAATACCATTAAACTCCATCGCACCGTCAGAAATAGTTACCGTCACATTCCAGGTTATCGTTCAATCCATTCCAAGCGTGAATCCAATTTCCAATACGGCCCGTATTGACTATAATTTTATCGCTGATCCAACTGCTCCCATCATCTCTCGAACAATTACGTCTAATCCTGCTTTCACACAAATTTCGGATGCGACTATCCTTTCTTTAAAAGCAGTCAATGCACAACAAGCAACAACAGGTGATATTTTGACTTATACAATAACATTAGAAAATACAGGAAATATCCCAACTACGAATCTCACATTTTCAGACACTATCCCTCAAGGGACTACCTTTGTAGAAAATAGTTTTACACTTAACGGAACAGCTATACTTGATGCCAATCCTAATGTAGGTGTTACTTTGCCTAACCTAGCTGCAAACGCTACGCACCTTATTTCGTTCCAAATTCTTATTAACGATTCATTCTCGCAAGAATCAATTACAAATCAATCCAACACAACTTATACAATTCAGCCAGACCCAGGGCAACCGCCTATTACTGAAACATCTACTAGTAATATCGTCATTACAAATTTCGTGCAAGCACAATTGACAATTACAAAAACATCCAATCCAACAACTGTTGATATTGGCGGAACTATACTTTATATTTCTGAAGTAAAAAATATCGGCAATGTTGACGCAATAAATATTAATTTCACAGATTCTATTCCAGCTGGGACTACATTCGTTCCCGATAGTGTCACAATTAACGGTATCCTTCAGCCAGGTGTAAATCCAGAAAACGGAATACCGATTGGAACAATTCCAGCAAACAGTTCCAAAACGATACTATTTCAAGTGCAAACAAATAATCCACCTACTGAAACCGAAATTGTAAATCAATCTTCAGCAACTTACCAATATGTAAGTATTCCTGCAGCCCCACCAGTAAATCGTTCTGCAAATTCTAATATCGTTACAACATCACTTCAAAATGCAAATATTATTTCTGTTAAAAGTGCGGATGTAACTTTCGTATCAATCGGGCAAATTATTACCTACACAAATACACTTCAAAATATAGGAAGCGTTCCAGCTAACAATACCGTTTTCATTGATAACATTCCAGAAGGTACTATATTCATTGAAGATAGCTTAGCAATAAATAATGTAATTCAGCCTGGCGCTAATCCTGAAAACGGAGTAACTCTCGGCACGATACAACCAAATGAAACAGTCACTATTTCATTCCAAGTACAACTTACAAATATACCAGAGGGCAATACAGTCATTAATATTTCAGACACTTCGTACGAATACCAAATTGACCCTAGTTCTCCAATTATTCAGCGTAGATCGTTATCAAATGCAGTAAATACTGAAGTGCGGACGGCAAATGTTAGTGCCATTAAATCCGCCAATAGATCCATTACACGCATTGGTCAAATCATCACATATACAGTCGCAGTTACAAACGCCGGTACAGTACCTATTACAAATACTCTCCTAATTGACGCAATTGCAGCTGGGACCACATTCGTTCTAAATAGCATTCTTGTAGATGGCATACCGAGACCTAATGAAAATCCAATTACCGGTATCAACCTTGATATTATCCTTCCAAATAATACAATTATTGTTACTTTTCAAGTAAGCGTAGTCTCTATACCGCCACAAAATAACATTAATAATATCGCAGTCATTCACTATGAGTATGAACCAGACCCAAGCGCACCACCAATTTCAGAAACGACATCTTCCAATAGTACAAATATACAATTTATTGATGCTATTCTTATTGCTACAAAATCCGCTAATACTGTATTAGCTAACATTGATGAAACCATTGAATATACAGTATTCATTCAAAATAACGGATCGACTACAACTAACTCCATCTTTTTTACAGATACTATAGCGGATGGAACAGTATTTATTCCAGGAAGTGTAATAGTTAACAATACTGTACTTCCTGCAGCAGATCCGAATATCGGCTTTTCCATTCCTAATGTCGCAGCAGGTCAAATAGCTACAATAACATTCCAAGTTTCCGTTACGAATTTACCTGTTGTAAATCCAGCACCTAATACTGCAAACATCGTCTACGACTTTATTTTCAATCCTGACTTTGCACCAATTCAAAAATCTACTACTTCCAATACTACTTTCGTTCAAATTAATGATGCTGATATCGTTTCACTTAAAACTGTTGATTTGACCTCTGTAACAATTGGTGACATTTTAACTTATACAACAACTTTAACGAATACAGGGAATACGGATGCCACTGCTGTTGTATTTACAGACAATATACCTGATGGAACAACTTTTATTGACGGTAGCGTTTTAGTAAATAACATTCCTCAGCTTAACGCCAATCCAAGTGCAGGTATACTTGTAGGAACGATTACTCCTAACACTTCTATCCCAGTCACATTTTCTGTTACCGTCGTAGCTCTTCCTGCTAGCGGCCATGTTCAAAATCAATCAACTTCTCGTTATACAATAAACGCGGAAGAACAAATATCGACTAGCAATATTACCTTCACTGAAGTTATTTCTGCTAATGTAATTGCGACAAAAACAACGCCTATCCAATATGCTGACTTACAAACTATCATCCCTTATACAATTTCCATCATAAATAACGGAAATATACAAGTCGAAAACATTATTGTTACAGATATCATCCCAGCAAATACGAGCTTTATAGAGAATAGTGTTATCGTGAACGGCAATGCTCGGCCAAATGACAACCCTCTTAACGGTATACAAATTGATAACATTCCGCCTAATACGACAGCAACTATTCTATTCCAAGTACGGGTTACTTCGATTCCACAAACAAATCCAATCTCTAACACGAGTACAATTGAATATGAATACACGGTACCAGATCGACCACCTATTACCGAAACTATTATTTCATCAGCTGCCGCAACAGAAATTAATCACGCGAATTTGAATAGTAATAAGGCTGTTGACCTTGCATTTGCAACGGTTGGTGATACGTTAACGTATACGATTACACTAAATCAAACCGGTAATGTTGCAACAAATGATGTAAACATTCAAGATATTATTCCTCAAGGTACTACGTTTATAGAAAATAGCGTCATTGTAAACGGAGAAGCTCTTCCGGGAGTGAATCCAGTAAGCGGCATACCAATTGGCACTATAATTGTTGGTGGAGATGCTATCGTTTCATTCCAAGTAACTGTGACTTCTATTCCAACACCAAATGAACTAAACAACAACGCAATTACTACTTTTAACTATATAGTCAACCCAAATAACGTACCCGTTACAAATACGACTACAACAAATACCGTCACAACTACTGTCCAAAATGATAATGTCATTGCCATAAAATCTGTTGATGTAACGAATGCCTTACCTGGTCAAACTTTAACGTATACAATTACGATTACGAATAGCGGTAATGTAACGATTGAAGACCTTCTTGCCATAGACACCGTACCAATAGATACGACTTTTGTTGCTGATAGTGTTACGATTAACGGAATCAATCAGCCTAATGAAAATCCTGAAAATGGTATTACGTTAGGAAATCTTGCTCCTAATGAATCTGTTATTATTACGTTCCAAGTGACAATATCTTCTTCTACTCTTCAATCTACAATTAATAATGATGCTTCTGTTTCCTATACCGTTATCATTGATCCAACAAAACCACCTATTACAATTACAAAACAAACAAATACCGTTACAACGACAGTCATTGATCCGATGGTTCGCATTGAAAAAACAACTGACAAATCTATTGTCGTTATAGGAGATATCATTACATTCACATTAGCGGTATTTAATCACTCCCCCATTCCGACAATCAGTACTTCTGTTATAGACAGCATTCCAGCTGGTACAACATTTATAGAAAATAGCGTAACAATTAACGGTACTTCGGTTCAAAATGTTCGTCCAGACACTGGTATTAATATTGGTTCTTTATCTGCAGATACAGTAGCAACTATAACATTTCAAGTTCTCGTAACTTCTATTCCTTCAAACAGTACAATTATAAATTCTGCAACAGTTACCGCTGCTTTTCAATTGACACCACAGGATCCAATTATTACTTTCATTGTTAATTCAAATATTGTTCGTATACCAGTTCAATTTGTAACTGCAACAGTCACGAAAAACGCTTCCGTCAGCTCCGCTTATTTAAACCAATACTTTGATTACACGGTGCGTATTACAAATACTTCCGAAATTTCACTCTCAAATATTTCTTTACAAGATACCATTCCAGCAGGTTTACAATTTATAAACGGCACTGTCTTTATTAACGGTGAACGCTCTCCACTAGCGAACCCAAATATCGGTTTCCTAGTTGCCACTAATTTAGAGCCAAATGAAACAATTATCGTGTTATTCACAGTACAAGTAATAAGTCCACCTATTAATAATCAATTTAAAAATACGGCCAATATTTCGTTACAACTTCAAGTCTCGCCTACCGATCCACCAATTACAGTAACCGTTACAAGCAACGAAAACATCGTCACCTTTGTTCCAGAAAATCCAGACGAAACACTTCCAAATTTAAATTGCTTCTTTGACGGTGAACGCTTCATACGGATTACTCCCCAAAATGCAAGAAATTACCTTTGGACTTGGATTTGGTGGAATTAAATTAAAAAAGAGATTGTAGTTTGGTTGAAACCAAATTACAATCTCTTTTTCATTGCCTTTATCACACTACGTTATAACTCGTCCAAGGATATACAATTAAGCATCACCTCAAGTTATTTTAGTCGTAATAAGTTGGCCAGCTTCATTAATAGTAACTTTCCATTTCACTCCACTAGCTGTCTTCATGATTATGCCTTTACTTGCCTCTATTTCAATATCTCCAAACATTCTTCCACCAGTTGTAGCTAACCAAGCATTCCCATTTTCCATAGAAGACCTTGCAAAAATGCGATTAATTCGAAAACGCTTATGATCTTGAGAATAACCACTTAATGTAATTCTTACTTTATATAGTTGATTCGCCTTCATATTCGATATAATTGTATCGCCTACATTTAATGGAACATCCGATGCGATAACCCAATTTCCAGTTGTGCTTAATGCATATTCAATTTTAATTTTTTTTGGACTCTCTCCCCATCCAAAATACATTCCGAAACAATTTAACATTTGTATTGGTTTTTTCGTAAAATCCAGTTCAATAACAACTGGATTACTATCTGGAACGTCAATATAGTTTACACTTTGTTCATCTATTAAATTAAAGCAATTTGCTAGATTTCCACCGTACGGTACTTTCCCACTTACTTGCTTAACAATATACTTTTGCTGAGCATTTACTAATATATCATCTTGATTGCCTATTAAGTGAGGTTTATTTAACGTAATCGGTAACTGAATTCGAAGAGATTCTTCATAGGTAGACTTACAAACATTATATTGCCCTTTATCTACAATAGTTGTCGAAAGCAGATTTGAAAAAAGGTAGTTACGATGAGAATTAGAAGAAAATTCAATGACAATTTGTTCACTACTCATCCGGTACGTATCCCAGATCATACAATCAAATGTATTATACGCACCTGAGCAACGAATTACTTTTTTCGTTTGTTGTCTACATTGTACTTGAATATCATGAAACGTATTTCCTGAACTTTCATTTGGTAAACCACTATTTCCATCTACTTCAATCCCATACACACATCCATCAATAAATATAGATTGAAATACATTGGCGTTAATCCAACAAGGTGTATTGATATCATTTATATATTCTGTCTTCAAATGTATTGCAGTTTGAAAGTTTTTAATTTGAATAAATTTAACTTGAAAGAAACTAATAAAATCCCATGCCTTTTGACAATAAAAATGTATAGCTTTTCCTTTATACGATGGGGTTGCATTTACTATATTTATATTTGATATAACAGATTGATTAGGTACTTCGATTTGTTGTGAACCAGAAACATAAATAACAACAGATTGAAACAATGGATTTATAACTTGAAGAGTACCACCAACTATCGAAGCGTTATTTTGTAGCTCAAATGCATTAAAATCTCCATCAATTTGCAGCGTTACGGTAGGATCTAACTCTAATCTTACGTTTGATTTAATAACAATCGGCTTTACAATTTTGTACGTATTTACCCCGGTAATTCTAACCGTCGAAATTCGATTCGCTACACAATAATCAATAGCTTGCTGAATTGCTAATGAGCTATCATTTCCCGAGTTTGGAACTGCGCCAAAACAATTAATGTGAACGCTACTTTCTGGCACACAATCTTCTTGGGAAGAAATATATTCTGACAAAATAAATTCACTCCTCATATTACCTTTTTCATATAATATGTGAGTTGTCTCTTAAAAGTTTCTATAATAAAAAAAACAAACGACCTACCCGGTCATTTGTTTAATTCATATATATTTTTCGTTTCCTCTATCATTTTAGTTAACGAGAAATACATCATTGCTTTCTCTCGTGCTTTTAGTCTAATAGCAATTACCTTTTCTTCATTCCCTTGTAGTTCCTCAAGCGCACTTGCGAATTCATATTCGCAATATTCAGATATCAAAATACCTGATTCTCCATCTATTACTGCTTCATGTATTCCACCAACATCTATTGAAACTATTGGTGTCCCTGTAGCCATTGCTTCAATTACTACCATTGGAAACACTTCACGAAAAGATAATAAAAGTAAGGCATCCATATTCCCTATAAACTCATGCGGCTCAGAAATATTTCCTAGCATCTTTACACTCTGTTGCAATCCATATTTTTCTATTTCTTTCATAATCGGTTCTTTCTCTGGTCCATCACCAGCAATATAAAACATAAAATCATTTCTCTTTTTCAACACATTTGCAATTTTGACAAATAGTAGATGGTTTTTCTCTTTGGATAATCTAGCTAATATCCCTATTTTATATGTAGATTCTTTCTTTTTCTGCTGGAATAAAAACTTTTCAATATCGACACCGTTATAAATTGTATTTATTTTTTCTTCTGCTACATGAATTGAAATTAAATTATTCTTTTCAAACTCACTTACTGTAATAATATTGTTTACATATTTATTCATGAAATAACGAAAAAGCGTTGGCATTTTCTTTTCTAATATCGTTACATTATGTTTCGTATAAACAATTTTCATCTTTTTTTTAATAAACTTTTGAAGTAGCAAAGCATATAATACCATTCGCAAACTATTTGCATGAATAAGTTCTATCTTTCGTTTACAAATTTCGTTTCGTAAATAATAAATATTTCTCAAATGATTCCATCTACTAAGTAAGATGAAATTTTCTTTTCTAGTAAGAGATTCATATAGTTCTCCATCACCTGCAGCTGTATAAATCTTAAAATCCTCATAACGCAAATTACTTTCCAATTTACAGAAATAGCTCTCGGCTCCGCCAGTTATCAATTTATCTGTCATCAACAGTATATTCATAATTGCGTCTTCCCAACTACATTGATTTTATTTTTTTTATAAGCATGATAAGCATACTTGCTGAAATAGTAAAAAATTTGTACCGAATTCAGTCTTTCTTGTTCCCTTAACAATTTCCAATACCGGAAAGCTGCTCTAATTTTATTTCTAGAAACAGAATTTGTAACAATTCTATATTTTGCTAACACTTGCTGTATCCCTTTTGCTTCATACCCTTTATGTAATAAGTTCAGCCATAACGCTGTATCTTCCGGCTGTATACTAGGCATTTCTACATACGGAATTTTTTCACGATCAATCATCACTGTTAAACACCCGATAATTGTATTTCCTACTAAATAATGATAGTCAACAGATTTTGGTACACTCACTTCGCGATTTAGTTCATTACCATTTTCATCAATTAAACTATACGACGCATATGAAAAAGCAATATTCATTTCTTCCATAAATAACAATTGTGTCTTCAATTTATGCGGCAACCATATATCATCACTATCTAAAAAGGCAATATACCTTCCTCTTGCCTCTTGGATCGCTAAATTCCGAGCTTTAGCAGCACCAACATTTTCTTTTAATGATAATAATCTAATTCGTGAGTCTCCTTCTATTATCTCTTTAATTTTTTCCGCAGATTGGTCGGTTGAACCGTCATCAACGATAATCATTTCCCAGTTTTCATACGATTGATTCTGTACAGATAAAATTGTCTCACCTATAAATCGTATACTATTATAAGAAGGTGTTATTACAGAAACATAAGGCGGCTCGTTATGTGCTGATAGACATTTTACCATCTATCTTTCCCCTTCCTTCATATATTGAAATATACTTCACAACAACTGCTAAAAATAAAAAGAACGCTTCGTTAATAATGAGTGACAATGACATCATCTGAAATAAAAATGCAATCATAGTCAATAGAAGGTATGGTTTTTCACGAAACAAAGTATGCTGCGCTAGCTTGAATATTAATATGAATAAAAATGCGCTATATAGAAGAAAACCAATTGTACCCGATTCAGACAAAATTTCTAAAAATGTATTGTGTACATATAATTTTTCATTAAATTGATACTCATAATAATTCGAAAAGTTAAAAGCACCGATTCCGATATATGGATTGGATAAATAATATTTAAAAGCAGCTTCCCATAATGTAAATCTACCACTTCCATTATCATGGGAAAAATCAGAGATTCGTTTATTTAATATGTCATCTAATTGGCCCCCCATTACACTATTCGATAAACTAAAAATAACTACACTAAACAATACTAAACTCATAATTATTTTTATTTTTTTAGCGAAACTAGACATACATATATATACAAAAACGACAAGCACAAGCGCTAATATACCACCCCTTGAAAAGGTTAATAGACTCGTCGTAACACATAAAATTAACCCTAGGATGTTAGTGATATTTTGTAAATTAGTCATATAGTACATAAAAAATATTGTATTATAGAAAATAAAAATGTTAGGATCATCTAGCAATCCAATTAACCGTGGATATCCTCTATCAACTAATAAACCAGCAAAAATTTCTCTCTCTTCTCCACCGTATAAACTAAAGTATTGTAAACCGATTATATAGAGTATTAGACTTACAATATTAAATACTACTCCTACATAAGCAATAGATGATTCAAGTACCACTATTTCAGTATTCCCCAATAAATTCCTCATTATAAAATAGCATCCTAAAACGAGTAGCACGCCAAAAATCATACGAATACTAGCATTTAAATACATAGAAAGAATTCCACTTAAACAATAAATGAAATAAAACAGTAAAAATATAACTTCATGAAAATATAACTTTTGAATATGAAAGTTTTTAATTGTTAAACAAAAATATATGACTAAAAAAATCATATATATTTTCAATGAAAATCCAATATATAAATTGTATTTACTTAACATAACAAATAATATTAGAAGAATAATCCATCCCATCGATACTTTCATACTATTTTCCATAGGCTATATCCCCTGTTTCGTAATATAATCCTTTTTGCGTATTTTTCTTATAAAAGAAAGAAGAAGTTTTTTTAGCTCATAATCATATAGGAATATGGCAGCTACTACAATTAGTATATTAAGAACAAGCGCAATTAAATGATATGTATGCAATATATATTGCACTCCAATAAAGGTTACACCAAAATAAATTGTATACGGTATTACAATTTGGAATACAATTTTTTTCTTCACTACACTTACCGCTATATATCCCACTAAAGCGACAATTTCAAATAAAACCATAGCGTATGCCGCTCCTATCACTCCACCAAGACTACTAAAGCTATAAAGCATAACCCCACCTATCACCAATGCTACACACTGCACAACAGTTCTCTTATTTTGACATCCGCTCGTCGTTAAACCGTCAGCAATGGCAATATTTAAACTTTGTAGCACAATAAGAAATGATAATATTTGGAGTGGTTCTACTGCATTGCTCCATTCTTCATGAAAAAATATAGAAATAAAGTATGGTGCTAAATGATATAAACCAATCGTCATACATATTCCTACAATCGCCATTGATTTAATTTGAAGCAAATTTAATTTCGTATGCGCTTCTAAATTATTCTGGTTATAATGCTTAAAGAGCACTGGAAAAAATGCACCTGCAATTACCCCCGGTACTTGATATAAAGCTGCCGGCATCCGGTAGGCTACTGCAAAAACACCTACCATACTTAATGGCAATGTATAGTTAAGCAAGATAGGTGCTAATTGTGGCGTACTCATTATTAAAAAACCGCTAATAATAAAGGGAGTTAATTGCCAAAATAACGCTTTATGAATTACGACTTTCATATTCATTTTCGTCTTTCTTCTCATGATATATATACTGAATACACCACCGATCATATACCCAAAAGCATATAAGCGAGCCGTTACATACACCGGTAAATCTCCGAAAATACAAAAACATGTAATTATAATAACAACCGATGATGATACAACTTTAATGAGCGCTATATACTCCATACGTTCCATCAGTTGAAAATAGACAATTCCTATGTTTTGCCAAGTTAATCCTATTAACATGAAAAACATTACGTTTATCATCATATAAATTAAATTTTTATCTACATACATATAATGAATAGCAACATAACCGATGATAGAAATAAAAATAAGTAGAATCATCCTTATTTTTATATACGATGATAAAATCTTCTCTAAATCTGCTCCACCCTTTGCCCCTTCTCGAAGAAACGTATTACTAAGTCCTAAGTCTGTAAAAAATAACATAACAAACGTCACTGCTATGGCAACACTAAACATCCCATAATGTTGTGCGTTAAAAAAGTTTGCTAAAATAATTAAACTGACAGCCTGAAGAAGGTTAGCTAAAATCGTACTATAAAATAGATGGATAATATTGTTTAGAATAGATCTACCCATACCAGTTCTCCTTTGCAAGTAACCTACTTACATATGTTGTTTGTTTACATATATATTTATCTTGCACCATTACCGTTCAATACAATTAAAACGGTCTTACATAAAATACGGATATCCATCCGAATCGTTTTCATTTCAATATACTCCATATCCAGCCTCAACTTTTCCTTTGGATCAAGATTATATCCTCCATTTATTTGTGCCCATCCTGTTAATCCTGGTTTTACCATTAAACGATCCTTAAATTCTGGAATATACGCATCAAATTCATTATAAAAAAACTCTCTCTCTGGTCGAGGGCCTACAAAAGACATATCTCCTCTTAAAATATTTAAAAGTTGCGGTAATTCATCAATTCTCGTTTTTCTTATGAACAATCCAACTTTTGTAATTCTTGAATCATGTTCTTTTGCCCATTGCGGGCCATTTATTTCAGCATCCTTTACCATCGATCTTAATTTAAATACATTAAACTTCTTCCCGTTTATACCTAAACGTTCTTGAAAGTAAATTGGAGCCCCTGATGTTTCTAAAGTAATCATAATACAAAAGAACAACATAATTGGTATCGTTAATAGTAACAATATGATTGAAAATATAATATCAAACAAGCGTTTTACACTTCGATTCAATATGCTAGGCTTTTCTTGAGCCGGAATCGTATACAACTTGGCTTGATTTGTTTCACGAATCATGGATCGTTACCCCCACATTCAAGAATATAAAATTATACCTATTAATTCACATTCTTTTCTCTTTATATCCGCTATTACTTTTTGCACTGTACGTAGTGAATCTTTTCGCTTTTTAACTGCTAAAACCACTCCATCGCACTTCCCTGCAATAATGTGCGTAGCAGGAAGGTCAAATACTTCAGAGGAATAAAAGAAAATGTAATCAAAATCTTCTTTCCACTTAGCAATCGCATTATCAAATTCATCCATAGCAATTAAGGGTGTCCCTGTGTGTACTGTTTTTTTTGCAGGAATACAATATAAGTATTTAGACAAATTACTAGAAAAAGATTCATAATTGCAGGGGGAAGAACTTATTATATCGTTTACTGTTATCATGTGATTACTTTGTAATAATACATGTAGTTTAGGGTCAGAAAAATTCACATCAATAAGTAACACCTTTTTCTTCATTTCCGCAAACACTAGCCCCATATTTACTATAAGCGAGGCAACAACACCTCTGTCCTTCGTTGAACTAACTGTGAACAGTTGTTTTCCAGATTTTTTCAGCTCGTGATATACCGTATAAAACTGCTCTTTCATCAGATCATCATGCATATTGAATGGCAGCTGTTTCTTTGTCCTAAACATCGACATGTTCACCTCGATATATAGATGATTGTTTATCAACCTCTGTAGGTTTCTTTTTTCTATTCGGTTTCATATTTATGTAACCAATAACAGAAACTGTAGTTATTTTCTCTAAATCCTGTTCCACGTATATACGTTCATCAAAATAATCTCGAAATACAGCTAAACCTATACCAACAAAAAAACTAACAATTAAAGAAATAGGAATGATTAGTTGAAATTTCGGAAACAATTTTTCGGCCTGTTCCTGTAACTCAGGATCAGTTAATACTTTCACTCCTTGTACATTTGTGTACTGTTGAAAGCTTTTTTGTGATTGCTCTGCCAATGTCTTTACTATGTCTTTCACGACTTTCGGATTGGAATCTTTTACTGTAACAGTTACAATTTGTGAGTTGTCCGTATTTACCACCGAGATTTTTTGTGCTAATTCATAACTTGATTGCTCTAATTTCAAAGTTTTTTTAACTGTTGAAATAATTAATGGGCTTTTTAAAATATCGACATACGATGTTACTAGTTGCTTATTTTCTTGTGTTTTATTTGTTGAATTTTCCTTATTAAACTCATCTAAATTCCCAACAAGAATTTGCGTTGAATATTGATATGACGGCTTTAAAACATACATAGAGATAAGAACTAAAGAAGCGGTTAAACAACACATCGTTAAAATAATCGTTACGAATCTTCTTTTCAATAATTGTTGAAAATCTTTTATACTCATTTCTTGCTTCAATTATTTCACCGCCCTTTTCTGAATAACATCCTGCAAGTCACTCTTTACAGATAACCCTTTCTCCTTTCTATCCACTTGTTTTGTTACATACTTTCCGACTCTCAATGCAAATTTTTCTACATATATATACGAAAGCATTGCAAATATAAACGAAAAAACAAGTGAAAAAATTAAAATAATAGGCAACGGTAATATTTTATGGAGCATGTATATAAGGGAAAATAACGATATAATATGATATAAATAAAGACTGTAAGAAATCTTCCCCAAATATAACAAGTATTTATTACGTAGTAAGGACGACAAAGTTGATATTGACAAGCTTAATATGACAAATAGACATGCGCTTATCGCCACTACATAGTCTCGAAATATAAAATTATTGAGCACTTTCATTTCTCCAATAAGCCCTTCATACATAAAAAGTAAAATCGCAAATAAAAACCATGCAATTTTCGTGTTTTTAGTACAATTACTATAAAAAACTATTAAATTATTTTTATACTTCGCAACTAGTGCTCCTAGTAAAAATAGCACCGTATAATGCAAAGTTAATGCATAGCTTGTTAATGTTAAGCCCGAACGAAACAAAAATAATATGATGACAGAACATATACTAAAACTAAACAATAATAGTAATGAACCCCTTAACGTTTTTCGTAAGCAAATCATCAAAATTAACGGGAAAATTATTGATATTCGCATTTCATGGACAAGCGACCAAATCACACCGTTATATGCATCTGTATTATATTTCCCAACCAATAAAATATGTTGTGCGATTAAGCTTGAAGAACTTTCAATCGTCCATGAGCGATTAAACCATTCACTTAAATAAGAAATACCATATTCACTAATTGTAGTCTGGCATATAATCGCTATAATTATTGCCACAATATAAGGAATATATATTCTGCATATACGTTTTAAAAGGTATGACCCATAGCTACTATAGTTTTTTTGAATAGATTCATACAAAACAAATCCGCTCAAAACAAAAAAGATAATAACAGATTCGTTACCACTACTAAAAATTAGACGAGCAGGTGTTTCTTTTAATAGATACACAACAAATGGTTTATTATCTTCATAACTGTAATTTTGAAATGCTGAAAAAATCATTAAATGATGACCAATCATTACTACTAATGAAGAAATCCCTCTTATAGAGTCCAATTCTTCGTATCTCTTCATCTTTTTACATCAACTCCTAATGAAATGATACTAATCATTTCAAAGCGACATCTTTATTCATATTCCTCTCCTTTCTTTTCATTCCAATTTTTCATATTAAAATGATTTTATAGTATAAATTTGAGTGTATTGTAACATTTTTTGTAATATTATGAATAGTAAATCTCGAAAATTGGTATATACCAATTTCAACCTCGAAAAATGAGTAATATTGATAGAAAAACACTATAAAAATATCTTGCATATTTACAAAATTAAAGAGATGAATAGCGTTTTTTCAATATAAAATAAAAAAGATAGCCTATATAGGCTATCTTTTTTATTTTATTTAATTACTGGCACCACTATATGCTACATGTCGTTTCTCAATTCTTTCTTCAATTTCTTTCATATTTTCTTTATTATTTAATAGTGATTGTTTATTTTCAATTAATAATTGTTTAAAAGATTTTCTCACTTTTTTTCTCATTTTCATTGTCCTCCTTGGGGGATGGTTTATATAAAAGATAAAGAATTATCTGTGTGTCCTTATAATAATTGATTGTTGTGAATTCTATTTGAACTTCATATGAAAAATCCGTTTATTTTCTGACAACTTTGTGAACACGAAAAAAAGACTCTCTAAAACTATGTTGAAATTAATTCACTTCATTATAAAAATTACTATTTCCATCAACTTTTATCATTATATCTTGTCGAAACATTTATATATTTAAAATTGATTTCGACATAATTTTATTTACTATAATACTGTTTACAAAAACAAAAAGAAGGTGTTGCATAAGTCAAAGTTCGACTTATGCAACATCCCTCTTTCTAAACTATTTATAGCATATTTATTAATATTTCAGGTCTTCCCCAATTCATTTCTTCACAAACAAATTTAAGTTTTTCTTCATCCATTGTGTGTAGTCCCTCTTCTAGTGAACATGAAATTGGAACTTCACAGTGAATTTGTGCTAATTGCAACGAAATATTTAAGTTCTCTAAATCACTTTCAATCTTCGTACGCTGCGCTTTCGTTAATGATTCTACATTTTCTAGTACAGCGGATACTGTTCCGTGCTCTTGAATAAGCTTATACGCTGTTTTTTCACCGATACCTTTTACACCTGGATAATTATCACTTGTATCTCCCATGAAAGCTTTTGCATGGACGATTTGCCACGGCTCTACACCTTTTTCTTCCATGATTTTCTCCGGTGTGTAATATTCGTAATTTCCAATTCCTTTACGCAGAAGCATAACTGTAACGTTCTTATCAACAAGTTGAAGTAAATCTGTATCACCAGTTAAAATATAAACTTCAGCTTCATTGCAATATTGTTTTGCAAGCGTACCGATACAATCATCGGCTTCGTAGCCTTTCATACCGATAACTGGAATGGATAATTTCGCAGTCATTTCTTGCACTAAATCAAATTGAGGAATTAATTCTTCTGGTGGCGCTGCACGATTTGCTTTATAATTCGAGAACGATTCTGTTCTAAATGTCGTACTTCCCATATCCCAGCATGTAACGATATGTGTTGGTTCGATCGCTTGCGTAGCTGTTAACAAGTGTTTCATATAACCATGAATCCCGTTTGTAGGGGTTCCATCTTGTCGTTTCATAAATTGTCCGTAGACACTTGTTGCGTAAAAAGCACGAAATAATAGTGCCATACCATCAACTAATAATACTTTTTTCATAATTCCTCTCCTATTAAAAAAATAATAACCTCACGTTATCACGTAAGGTTATATAAATAGATTACCATTCTACGTTTTTGCTCAACTTTGTCTATTATACATGGTTTTTTTATATTTAGCACCATTAACACATTAAGACATCCTACTACAACAAGTATGCAATATGCCTGAATACGTATTTTTTCCAGTAGAAACAACGACAGCCTTTGCATTTCCACTAACAATATGCGAACCTTTAAAACATACATTTTCAAGCTCAAGTGGATTATAATCTTTCATCCGTTTTAATGGAATAAATCGTTTACGTTCAAGGTGATAGCAGCTTTCAAACTTCTCTATACTCGCTTCGTTTCCCGTTAACACAGACTCATTTACTAATAAATCATCTGCATAAATAATACGTACATCAGCTGGCACAGCATCTCCAGCCGAAAGAAAAATCATATCTCCAGGTACAAGTTCTTGCACTGGTATCTCCATCATTTTCAGTTCACTATTTAGCCCTGTACTACTAGAACATTCTACTCTAGATACAGTAATCGTTTCACGTTGTAATTCATCACACACACGTTGTTTTGAAAAACCTGGGATCATGCCACCAAGCTTCATCATTACTTCTGCAAGAAGTGCTCTTTTTGAAGTTAGTTCATTTCGGCCATATACTTGAATACGTTTTTGTGCCTCTTTCATTGATAGTCCGTCTCTTGTTGTTTTAAAATATGCAAATACAGATTTTACATCTCTTGTTGCAATTTCAATTAATAAATCTTTATTTTTTTGAAGCATTGTTTGTTCTTTTATTGATTTTTTACTTAGTTTATATGACGTGTTACCCACAGTTTTGTTTGCATATAACATATTATCGTCTCCTCCTTTACAACATAGGAAGAAACGCTTTGTTTCTCAATTTATCCACTTTACTGTGAAAGTGTCTAGCGCTTTATAAACGCTACATTGTGATAAATATAGAGGGAGGAACAAATCGTTTCCTGCCTACATCATATATTTTTGATTTGAAGTATATGGGTAACGGAACCGAGTCAGAATTTGACATGCTCCTCACCTCCTCGTTTAATTTTATAGTTTATACTATGAAATTACTCATAGCTTGGTAACAAAAAAGACCCCTACCCTTAAGAGAGTAGTGGCCATTACATACACAAATAAACGATTTCTAATATAATTAGAAATCTACGGACCTCTCCCTCACCGAGTTTTAGCACTGTATAGCATAGGTACATTACCAGCTACGTTAAGAAAAACCTTAATTCGATCATTCCTGTTGACCCATTGGCGTCTCTCGACATTTTTGGGCAGTAGCATTTCTCTATACAGGAGCCTCACCTAACAGAGACTTATTTTCATTACATTGAAAATGTTACTCTTATTTAAAATAGATGTCAACCGTAGCCTACAATTTTTTCAAAAGGTATGGCAAACTAACATATATAAAGTGAAACTTTAATCAGTGGGGTTTTGTTCATCCCCCACTGATTATTAGCCCTCACCAATCGGGCTGCCCGGCAAATAGCGGAATAAAATAAAAAACTTTACGTTTAAACGTAAAGTTTTTAATAAGTTATACAGCCAGCAATTACAATCCCAATTGAAAGCGATAAAAACATAAGAAAAAGACCGACTGCTTGATTATCTTCTTCAAGACTTTTGTTTATATTAAAGCGTGGTGTAAGCCACTCAGCTAAATAAAAAACGATAATTTGAGCCAAAATCCCAACTGCTCCCCACGAAATCATATCAAGAAGTGAAATTGAATTAGCTGCTGTCGAATATAAAACAATAGCTAACCCAAGTAATCGTCCTCCAAGCACATAGCTTACCGCCTTATTCCCTTGAGCCATTAACTTAAATTCCTTAACTTTCGTTGTCACTTCCATCAAGAACAGACCAATACATAAAAGTCCGAGTGTTACTGCTAAATATGATAAAAAATTAATCATTTTTCCCCCTCCTTTTTATACCTACCGGTAAATAGTACGATTCATTTCCTGTAATCTTTTCTCCCGCGCGAATACCGATACTACTTGCTTTTCCAGCAATTAAAAAAGAACCAAACACATACGACAGTTTCTCCATCCCTTTTTCTGTTTCCAAGGATACGACTGGAAGTTCTATATACTTTTGAAATATCGGCAGTGAAGTTTTATACGTTTGATGTGCATTTTGAAGCATAATATTTTCATCCTTATCGCGAATCGTAATTGTATCTCCTTCTCTACCAAATGAAGGTTTTTGAACGAAAGAACCTTTTCCTAAAAATAAATCTGGTTCTAAATATGTAGGTAACATATATTCTTTAATCCACTGTTGTTCCTCGTTTGTATAAAAGACCTCTTCTTCTGCTAACCCCCAAATAAGACACTGAATTGATTTTGGCTGAAGTAAAAATGCTGACAAAGGATTTATTATAAAAAGCTTTCCGGCTTTTACAAGTTGCAGCAGTTCCACACCTACCAAATCTCCTGTTTCAGGATCTTGATCCTCAATTAAATCTTCTATCGGATATGTTTGACGATATAAAACATCAATCTTCGCCCCATCTTTATCAACTAGAGCACCTTTCGTAATTCTAAGTTCTGACATTGGCACTACTTTATTTTCAACATGGCATAACTGACTTAAATACATAGTCGTATTCCAATCCTCAATATGTTCATGATGTGCTGTAAAAACAACATTTGGATTGTCTAATCCCTTTGTCGCTTCCATTACAGCTTTCGTAACACCAGAAGATAGTAATCGTTCTTGATCCGAGTTTGGATCATCATAACCTAGGTTTTCACAAACTTTTCCATTCATTTGAAAGCATTCCATAATAAAAGTTGGTGTATCACTATTAAACTCAAGCATTTTAATTTGGTTATCAACCGTTATAACGAAATCAAATCGTGAAATAACAGATTCAGGATATAATCCTTTCATTCTAATGAATGATAAGCTCGCAGGAGGAAAACCAAGCTCAAGAAGCTGTTCGTCACTTAAATTTCTCAAAAGTCTAGCAGTCTTAAAAAATATTTTACCCATTCGTTCAGTCGCTAAGTGTAATTGTTCCAAAGTCTGATTTGTTATAGAAAAAACATGAAACAAACTATATTCACATTCATATAAATCCGACCAAAAATTCGGATATTTTAAATAAAAATCTTTTCGATCCCTTATGTATTGCGACATATTTTAGCCCCCAAATCCTCCCTTTGAACCGCTTCCAATTCCACCTTTAAATTCAGCAGACGATTGATACGATTTAAACGCCGATGAATTTTTAAAAGTGGATTTATTTTGATAATATCGCCCACCATAGAAATAATGCCCACGATAACCTGAACTACTATCATCACACTGCCATACCCCAAGTTCATCATCCCAATCCCAATCAGAACAACTATTATCATTCGGTTTTGGGGGAAGATCTTGTGCGCAACCAAATAAAGTGCCAGTCATTAAAGACGTTACGACACCACCTACTAGCCATTTCGTTTTTGTCACCTTCGCACTCCCCTTTTTAAATTCTATTCCTATTATATAGGATGGCATGATAAAGTAGAAGAAAAAGGAAGAAGAGGGATGAAATGCGCTTAGAATATCGACTTAATGATGAAACGAAAGGGTATCCTGCTTTATGGAACTACGCCAATATTTCTAATTCTGAAATTATCGCACGCATGACTTGTGAATATTTTATTAAAGAGAAAAATACTTATGTTGTTACTGCAACTTCGGTTGATCCAGACGGAACAGCAGTTATTTATATTCAAAAAGAAGTTTTCGCCAATGACCCTTCAGACCCTACATACTCCCACATCGGTTTTGAAATTAGAGAACTAAGTGAAACGAGTTCAAGCTTAGTAGATAGTCAAGATGTATGGAACTACGAAGAAATTTTACCATCTCTTCATTCAGATATTATATATATTCAGCGAGACGGCATGTCTATGGAATTCTCCTTGGATTCAAGAGAGATTGATGAAGACAGAAAGTGCTACATTTATTACGGAAACTTCACAGGTGAATCAAGATAATATTGATATATCTATGCAACAAAAAAACCTTACGTATAAAACGTAAGGTTTTTATATAGCCCCACATATGCCGTTCTCTCTAGATGTCCATAAACCTGCTCTCACAGGTGGATGCTCTCACAAATGTTTGTAACTTCCTTCTTAAAAAGATGGCATGTTAGCTACATTTAAATATTGAACTTCCATATTAAACTTATTGGTTTAAGACATGCATAAGCTACGTACACCGTAGGAATTTTATATAAGGTTAGTTGAAATAAGACCCCCGCACGTGCCGCTCCTCGTAAATGTCCAAAAACCCGCTACTCGCAGGTGGATGCCCTCACAGTTACCGTACATCTTCCTCCACAAGGAAGGCTTGATGATGGTCGCTAAATATTGAGCTTCCGTATAACTAACATCGGTTTTAGACATAAATAAGTTACGTACACCGCAGGATGTATTATTTACTTGTCGTTATATTATCACATTGTTTCCAATGTGTAAAATACAAAGTTTTTCGAGCAATCTCTTGCTTGTGACCTTATTTTAATACAAATTATTTTTGCATGCAAGTGATTAATCTTCTTCTTTTGCAATTTGATTTTCCGGATAAGAAATCCAATCACTCCAGCTACCCGCATACAATTTAACATTTTGGAATCCAGCCAATTTTAACGCAATGATATTTGGACATGCCGTAACACCAGAACCACAATATACAATGGTTTCCTTATCTTTCGACAGATTTTGGAATCGTCCTTGTTGCTCAGCTTCATTCTTAAATTGTCCTGATTGCAACATTCCATCCTTCCAAAAATAGTTTGCTGCTGTCGGAATATGTCCTGCTTTATGATCGACAAGTTCCTCTACACCAGCATAACGTTTTGGCTCTCTTGAATCAATTAACGTAACATCTGCACCTGCCTGGATATTCTCTCTTACTGTTTCCATCGATACAAGCATATGATCTTGTATGTTTGTTTTGAATGTTTTTCGTATAACAACAGGAATTTCCGTTGTTGTCGGTAGTCCATTCTCTTTCCAAACCGGGAAACCACCATCTAATATATATACTTTCTCATGTCCTACATAGTTACATAACCACCATAAACGAGCAGCATTTGCACCAGCTTGACTGTCATACGCAATTACTGTCGTATGTTCATCAATACCAACCTCCGAAAGCTTGTCCGCAAACTCTTCAATGCTTGGCAACGGGTGGCGGCCACCATGCTCTACTATAGGACTTGATAAATCTAAATTCAAATCAAAATATAAAGCATGAGGAATATGTTCTTCTTCATACTTTTCTCTACCCCAATTAGGATTCGCTAAATCAAAACGACAATCGATTACACGGACGTTCTCATCTTCTATATGCTCACGTAACCATTCGACTGTAACTATCATCTTTAACGACCTTCTTTCTCTTGTAAACGACTTACATACTCCATAACCATTTCTTCTGTAACATATTTACGCTGCAAGGTAACACCATTTTTTGCAAGATCATTAATTTGCTTTGTTACAACATTAATGACATCAACCGAAAATTCTTTCCCATTTGACGCAAGAGATACGGCTGCTTCAATAGCTGCTTCACGCTGCGCATCTAATTGTAAACATGCTTTTACACTTTCATTTTGTTTACGAGAATGTGCTGTAATTGCTTTATGTACTTCCATCTTCTCTTCCCCCTAAATAAGTTATACGTTCTAATTCAATTCCATTGCAAGCCGAATCATATCACGGCATACAATGCCATTTTCAATAATCTCTTCTTCATAATGCTTCGAAAAGTAATCAAAATCAATAGAAAAAATACGAAATCCACATTTTTGATATAAAGCAAGTTGTGAAACACTAGAATTGCCTGTACCAACTTCCAGTTTTGACATACCATATCCTTTAGCAGTTTCTACAGCATGACTTACTAGCTTCTTTCCAATCCCTTTTCCTTGCACATGCTCTGCAACCGCAATATTCATGATTTCCATCGTCTTTGGCCTTGTTTCCAAAAGAACATATACACCGATAACGCTACCCTCTTGCTTTGCTACGTATGTTAATCCTCTTTGTACATATGTAGCTATTTGCCGTTCACTTGGATCAGCAAGTAGCAATAAAGACTTCGGTATAGCTTCTTCTTTCGAAATATACTCTATTACTACACCCATAAAAATTCCCCTTTCTCTATTGTTCTAAACCCTCCTTGTCTACCATAAGTAATAGAAAGGAGGGGTTCATCATGGACAACAATGAGAAAAAATGCAACGTCATCTCTATTGATGGAAAGAAGAAGAAAAGCGACACGTATTCCTATCCAAAATTAGTAGTAGAAAATAAAACATATGAATTTTCTTCATTCGTCTTATGCGGTGAAACACCAGACGGCAGACGACTCGTTCTTACTCATATGATTTCTACCGATGAATTTGCTGGATTTGTAAAATCTTTAGATACTGTACTGCAAAAGAAAATTGAACGAATCTTTTTCTCATAACGACTATATAACATAAATTTCTTTTTCAATCTCTACTAACTGCTTGTGCAATTGTTCTTTACTTTGCTCATATAGAGATACATCAATCGTTTCAGCCAATGCAAATAATATACTTTCATAATAATTCATCACATCTTGCTGCATTACTTTTTGGAATAAGTTCCATTTCAAATCCCACTCTTGCTTATAATGATGAACAAATAAATCTTTTTCATCAGCTACATAGTTTGATACGAAAGGTTCTAATACAACTTTAGCCTCTTCTTGCATGAATGCTTTATCATTTTTTTCAAAAAAGCTTTTTTCATTTTTAAAATGTGCCAGTGCTTTTTTGAAATCTTTTATTTCAACTGAAGGGAACGGTTCTTTATGTGTAATATCTTTATATTCATACTCCACTGTTCCATTCATAGAAATTGATTGATTTTCTACTTTACAGTTCACTACAATTTCGTCCTTTGCACGCTTCATCGCTTCGTCTATCCATTTTTCAAGACGTAATGATGTCGCACGCATTTCTTGTAATAAATCATGCTGAATAAATGCTACTAATTCCATAACACACTGTTGCAATTGTGTTTTCACATTTCCATCCGTTCGAAGTGACGCCGGATTAATAAATTCAGTAAACACATCGTTATAACGTAGGAATAGACGCTGTTGCACGTAATAAAGCAACTCTTTCACTTCATTTTGCATCGCCTGTTCTTCAGCAAGTACACTATATGATGAAATGATATGAAGTAGTTGATCACGCTCTGCTTCATATTTTTTCGTTTGCTTCTCTTTCTCTTCATTCCCCTGCTTTGCACCATTTATCATGTTTACTAAAAGCTGATCTGCCCCTTGCAACGCACCGTATAGAGCATGCACAGAAACAAGCATTAAATCTCTCATCATAAAGGACGTAAATGATTCCTCAAACTTAGTAATTCCAGAGTTTTGTAAAATACCATACTTCTCTTTTTCAACACTCTTTCCTTGTTTCTCTTCAAGCGCACATAAACTTGAAATTGCAAATAAACGCGGATTTCTAATACCGTATTGCAGTAGCTGATCTGCGATATAACCTTTTACCATTTCAAGTTCTTCTTCAGACTCTGCTAAATCCGCCGCATTAATTAAGAAGAACATTTTATCAAGGGCAAAAGTATCCTTTACACGACCAAGCTGAATTAAAAATTCACGATCCGCACGAGAGAATACATGGTTATAATATGTTACAAATAAAATAGCATCTGCGTTTTTAATATACTGGAATGCAACATCCGTATGGCGAGCATTAATAGAATCCGCTCCAGGTGTGTCTACAAGCGCTACTCCCTGCCTTGTTAAAGCACAATCATAATAAAGCTCCATATACTCAACGAAGCATGATTTTTCTTCGTTCGCTACATAATCAGAGAACTCTTCTAATGTAACTTGTACTTGTTCTCCTAAATAAGTAGAAACTGCATCATACCCTTTTTGTACCGCTCGTAAAAAGCTAAATGTTGTTTTTTGCTTCCCAGTTGGTGAAGGATATTTCATAACTTTATCAATTTGTGCTAACGCCTCATCTAACGTAGTAATCTCATAATGAAACAGCTTATAAACAGCTTTCATATCTTCTAATAAAGCTTGCTTTGATTTGAATTGAACCATTACTGTTCCGTGTGGTTTTTCCTCTGTAACCGGCAAAATTTGATTAATCGTTGCCGTCGTCGGATTTGGTGATACAGGAAGTACCTTCTCACCTAGTAAGGCATTGGCAAATGATGATTTTCCAGCACTAAAAGCTCCGAATAACGCTACTGTAAATTGTTTCGTTTCCACACGACGCCTTTTTTCTATTACCTCTTGCTGTACATGTTTCAGCGCTGGCAATGGCTCTAATATCATTTCAGCTTTCTTCACTTTCTCTAATATACGCTGAATATTTAAAACTGCTGTTCCTTTTATCTCTTCTTCATGAGCCGCCCCGTTATCATTTACAATCTCCTGCTCTTGTAGTGTAAATTTCTCACTAACAATTTGTTTTTCACGTTGCAATATCTCCTCTATTTGCAATCCTTCTGGTGTAGCAACACGCTCGCGCCAAATATTTTGTAAATAACTTTCATATGTCTCTAAATTGTTACTGTATTGTAATTCCGTCTCTTTTGCCGTTTGCAACATCGTATATTTTTCAATCTCTTGTTCCATACGAGCAACTGCTTCCTTCACCTTTTGCTTTAAAACGACTGCACTTTTATCAAAAATTTGCTGAGCTTTTGTAAAATAACGTTTCTTCAGTTCATTCGCTACATCCGCTGTATAAAGAAGTAAGTAATCACCTGTGAAACCTGCACCTTGTTTAATGACTTCAGCTAACATTTCTGGTCCAAAAGCAATTTCTAAAGCATATATGTCTTTCCCAATTTCCTCCGTGAACAATCCTTCTTCTTTTAAGAAGGCCACAATAAATTCTTTCACATGAAAATCAAGTTGCGTTTCAACAGTCTTTTGAAGGGCAGAATAAAACGCCTCTACACGTCTTTGTTTTTCTTGCTCCGTCTTTCCTTTTGCAAATAGCAAACCAACTTTAAACTTTGTTAATTTCGTTTCTAAATATGCATTTGCCAATTCTCTCATTTCAAATGGCATTAAATACGCGTTATCTAATATAGCTTGTAAACCTTTTATAAATTCGTTTCTCACATGAGATTCTTTACTAGCCTCGCGATGTTTAATTTCCGTTAGCTCTTCTTTCTTTTCAACTATTTCTGAAATCGAAAGCGGTGATGCTAACTCTTCCTCATATGTCAAAAGAGCTTTTTCATTTTCAGAAAGAATAAACGAGAAATGTTCCCCCATTAAATATTCTGTTTCTCGCTCCATTCCATCTCTTACATACTGCTCTTTTTCTTTCATAATAGATGTAATTAATGTTTCTAAGCTTCCAATTTCATTTTGTGGATGGTTCATCATTCTTAATGACGTATAATAAACTCCATCTACTTCAATATCCCAGTTAGAGAACGATTGTTTTACACTATCTTTATAATCCTCAAACGATAATTCATTTTCTTTATGTTTATCTATTTGATTTACAACGAGATAAACCGTTTTATTACGTTGTTTCAATTCTTTAACAAATTGTAAATTCACTTCCGATTGGACGTGATTATAATCCATCATATAAAAAATTACGTCTGCTAGATGCAGCGTTGATTCTGTCGCTAATTGATGGGCATCATCTGTTGAATCAATCCCTGGTGTATCAACTAACATAACACCCTCAGGAATTGGCGCATCATTCCGATAAATATGAACACCAATTACCTCATCACCGTCTTTACAAATTTGTTTTAATTCTTCCGCTGAATATGCACCATCATATTCGTACTGTTCTCCAGATTTAATCGTTACAACAACACGATCAAATCCCTTTTCAATTTTAACGACGTTAGCGCTTGTCGGAATTGGACTTGTTGGTAACAACTGTGCTTTATATAGATGATTCATCATCGTTGATTTCCCTGCAGAGAAGTGACCGCAGAACGCTATCATAAGCTGTTCTTGTTTATATTTTTGAATCACCTCAAACAACTTTAAACTATTCTCTGCATCGCCGTGTTTTTGCCACTCTTCATAAAAACAAACAAGTTTTCTCATACCGTTTGTCTGTACTATGTTTGTCATCCCCTTGTTCCCCTTTATCCAAGATGTATATACTTTTCTCTGCTATTTGCGAGCTCATAACCAGTGAGAGTTACACCTACCCATTGATTACAGTTTCACTTTACTATCATACTAAATTTTCAGCATATTCTCATTAAAAATAAAAAATCCCTTTCATTCTTTTTACAAATGAAAGGGATTTTATGTCATATCACTCATTTTGCTGTTCCTACCCCATTTAAAACATACTTTGTAATAACTGCATATACAACGACTGTACCTGCTACTAATGCATATACCATACTTACGCACCAACCTTTTTTGATAATGATTAT
This sequence comes from Bacillus sp. CH_48, assembly GCF_038008465.1. NCBI lineage: Bacteria > Bacillati > Bacillota > Bacilli > Caryophanales > Bacillaceae > Bacillus > Bacillus sp. CH_48. The sequence continues at coordinate 5,352,648 of NZ_JBBOZF010000001.1, forward strand.
CACTTTTGAATACAGTTTATCATTAAAGAGAATCATTATCAACACTTTTCATAAAGAAAGCCCCTTATAGGAAGGAGCTTTACTGCCTGTTTTGAAGAAGGTTAAAACTTGTTGTGCACTCTTATTATATCTCATAATACGCATCTTAACAGTTTTAAAAATTGGAAATTACCTATATACCCTCTTCTTTACATTTTGTATAATAAAAGGGAATTACTTAACAAGGAGGAAAATAATGACACAAAACATTTCACAAGGCGAGAGGATACATTCCATCGATATTATTAGAGGAATAGCTGTATTAGGTATTTTTCTTGTTAACTGGCCAATTATTGCCGGGGTTGACTCACGTGATATTACAGGAATTTACGAAGGGATAGACAGCTATATTCGCCTATTTTACGATATGTTTATTCAAACGAAATTTTATACAATTTTTTCGTTTTTATTCGGATTAGGTTTTTATATTTTTATGAATCGTGCTGAGGCGAAGACCGATCGTCCAAAAACTTTGTTTGTTCGCCGCTTACTTATCTTATTATTATTTGGGTTCTTACATTACGTTCTTTTATGGGACGGTGACATTTTACATACTTATGCAATTACCGGGTTTTTCTTATTTTTATTTTACAAAAGAAAGACACGTACTATTTTAATATGGTCAATTGTACTATTAAGTTTCATGCAATTGTTCACATTATTAGGTTCTCTTGTCATGTTATTAGTGCCGGTAGATGAACTAGGCCTTTCCATAGCCATTATGCCGTTAGAAAACTGGGGCTTACAAATTACAGACAGATTCTATTCTTTCTATTCTGAAGCAATAAGTAACAGTCTTATTATGCTTCCTGAAACACTAGGATTGTTTTTACTCGGATTATATGCCGGTAAAAAAGACATTTTCCGCCGTGCTAAGGAATTAGATCCAAAACTTAAAAAATGGCAAATCATTATGTTCATTTTAACATTACCGATGTGGTTTATTATGGTTTACTTCTTTATGAACAATCAACCATACACACCATTTTCACTTATGGGTATTACGATGATAAGCGGAAAGACATTGTTCATCTTCTACATTGTCACGTTAATGCGTTTATTACAAAAAGAAAAATGGCAAACAGTATTACGTCCATTCCAATACGTTGGACGAATGGCGTTAACGAATTACATCTCACATACAATTGTTACATTACTTGTATTTGGGCTACTATTCAAAAATGATTATCTTGCTCCATTATGGGTTGGACCACTATTCTGCGTCGGTTTCTACACGTTACAAATCTTTATTAGCCGCTGGTGGCTTTCACATTACCAATACGGGCCACTTGAGTACATTTGGCGTCTTGGTACTTACGGGAAAATGATGCCACTTAAAAAGAAAAGCAAGGTCTCATAACGAGACCTTGCTTTTTTACGCTTCTCTTACTGCACTTTGCATAGACACCGGCTCTTCTTTTACTTTCACTTTGCGCTGCGGCACCATATTAAATACGATATTTAACAATACTGCTGATGCACTTCCAAGTACAATTCCGTTATCTGTTAAAATACGAATGCTTTCTGGAAGTTGTGAGAATAATGTAGGAACGACTGTTACGCCAAGCCCAATTCCAACAGAACATGCAACGATTAATAAGTTTTCTTGTCTTCCAAAGTCAACGCTACTTAACATTTTAATACCATATGCCATAACCATACCAAACATTGCGAGCATAGCACCGCCAAGTACTGACTTCGGAATAATTGTTGTGATAGCTGCAATTTTCGGAATAAACCCAAGAGCGATTAACATACCACCGCAAGTATAAATAATAACGCGATTTCTTACTCCAGTTAATTGAACAAGTCCTACGTTTTGAGAGTATGTTGTATATGGGAACGCGTTAAAAATACCACCTAACACCATCGCTAATCCTTCTGCACGATACCCTTTTGTTAATTCTTTTTCACCGATTTTTTTATTGCAAATATCAGATAATGCAAAGTATACACCTGTTGCTTCTACAATCCCTACACAAGCAACGAGAATCATTGTAATAATTGGTGTTAATTCAAATGTTGGTGTACCGAAGTAAAATGGCTGAATACCATGGAACCAATCCGCCTCTCCAACTGCTTGCAAGCTTACTTTCCCCATAAATGCTGCAGCGATAGTACCGAACAACAAACCTAATAGAATAGAAATTGAACGGATAAACCCATCAAAGAAACGATACATAATGATGATAAATAATAACACTCCAAATGCTAACGCTAAGTTTTCAAGACTTCCGAAATCTTTGCTTCCTACTCCACCAGCCATATCATTAATAGCGGCTGGAACAAGTGTAACTCCAATTACTGTAACGACAGACCCTGTTACAACTGGTGGAAACAGTTTTACAAGCTTTCCAAATAATTTCGCAAAAATAACAACGAATAACCCGGCAGCAATAATTGCCCCATAGATAGAAGACACACCGTATTGTTTTCCAATTGCAATCATCGGCCCAACCGCTGTAAATGTACAACCAAGTACAACTGGGAGTCCAATACCGAAAAAGCGATTTGATAATGCTTGTAAAATTGTCGCAACGCCGCACATTAATAAATCAATTGAGACTAAGTATGTTAACTCTTTTTGATTTAAACCAAGTCCGCCGCCTACAATAAGCGGTACGATAATTGCGCCAGCATACATAGCAAGCATATGCTGCATACCAAGCGATGCAATTTTAAATGGATGCTGCTTCATTGCTTATTTCACCTCCGCAGTTTCATGCTGTACAAATGTAACTGTGCCGTTATCAAGTGATGCAATTTCTGCTAGTGATTCAACACGAACGCCTTGTTCACGAAGCTTCTTTCCTCCATCTTGAAATGCTTTTTCAATAACAATTCCAATTCCTGCAATACTCGCTCCAGCTTGCTCTACTAAACTCATTAAACCTAAAGCAGCCTGACCGTTTGCTAAAAAGTCATCGATGATTAATACACGATCATTTTCATCGATATGATTGCGAGATAATGAAATTTCATTCGTTTCTTGTTTCGTAAATGAGTATACGTTTGCAACGTACATATTATCTTGTAACGTTAACGATTTACGTTTTCTTGCAAAGATTACTTTTACACCAAGCTCTAATGCAGCCATAACTGCTGGTGCGATGCCTGAAGATTCAATCGTTACGATTTTTGTAATGTTCTCTTCTTTAAAACGTTTAGCAAATTCTTTTCCAATCTCTTGCATAAGTACTGGGTCAATTTGATGATTTAAAAATGCATCTACCTTTAATACGTCACCAGATAAAACCTTTCCTTCGTTCAAAATCTTTTCTTGTAATACTTTCATGTTTGTTCCCCCTCTTATGCAATAAAAAACTCCAAAAGCCGCCACCACTCGTTACAAGTGAGAGACGCGCTTTTGGAGTTTCGCAAAAAAGAATGCTAAACAAGCAATATATTCGTCCTCACTCATAGTCAAAGTATTTACGGTACTTCGGTAGAAACTTGCAGGCCATATCCCCGCGATTATATGAGTGTAGCTAACTATTTATTTTATAGATGGATTATAACGCACTTTTTATACTTTGAAAAGTATTTATTAACAAAACACGTACAAATTTTATAAAAACATCATTTTCGTTCGAGTTTTGTAAACTCTTACATATTATTTCAAAGCGTCGTTAAAACAATTGGCCCATCTTTTGTAATTGCAATTGTATGCTCATATTGCGCTGATAATTTCCCGTCCATCGTTCTTGCAGCCCATCCATTTAAATCTACTTTAGAATATCGCATACCTACATTTACAATTGGCTCAATTGTAATTACCATTCCTTCTTGCAACTCAGGCCCTTGTCCTTGTTTCCCAAAATGAAAAATTGCTGGTTCTTCATGGATCTCTTTACCTATTCCATGTCCCGTAAAGTCTCTTGCGACAGAAAAACCTTCATTTGCTACGTAACTCTCAATTGCATACCCAATGTCTCCTACATGATTACCGATTACCGCCTGATCAATCCCTTTATACAATGCATTCTCAGCTACTACCATTAACCTTTCCGCTTCCTCAGAAACATTTCCAACTCTATACGTCCAAGCAGAATCTGAAAGACCACCATTTAAGTTTACTACCATGTCAATTGTTACAATATCTCCTTCATTTAAAGGAACATCGGCCGGAAACCCATGACACATTTCATCGTTTACAGATGCACATATCGCATATGGATACCCATTGTAACCTTTCTGTTCAGATGTGGCACCATGCTGTTTTAAATACATTTCAACAAACGTATCAATCTCTTGTGTCTTTATACCTGGCTTTATCATTTTCGCAATTTCTTTATGACATGAAGCAAGTAATTTTCCAGATTCATGCATCAAATCTATTTCATTTTTCGTTTTAATTGTAATCATACTACCTCTACCTTTCCTTGCTAAACCTACTATTTACTACTAAAATTCTATCATACACATCTTCTTCCACAATTTCCAATTACAAAAGCAAATATCCTTTATCTCTATTTTCCGAATATAAATTTTTAGTTAATTCGATTTTTAAGATATTATATCTAGTATTTTTTATTGATATTTACTTATAAACAAAGTATAGTGTTACCATACTATTAAAAGGAGGATTATTAAAGATGATGCACGCAGGAAGACTACGTCAGCAAACTTTGAACAATAAGTAACTTAATATGTTCAAAGGCTCTGTTTTCATAAAGCAGAGTAAACGGGATTAGTCTGCACATTTTTAATAATCTTCAACGGAAGAGTACACTTTCCACATGAAGAAAGGCAGATATACGTCTGTCTTTTTTTCGTATATTTTTTCATACAAAGAGAGGCGTTTATTCATTATATCCTCGTTTACTCTTAACCACAGACAGAAGCTCGTCTGTGGTTTTTTTATGATTACATTTCCTTATATCTCGCTACTTTAATCATATTGATGTAGTTAGAAACAATTAGTAACAGAAAACATTAAAATTAGAATAAACATTTGGAGGAAATGGGAATGAATACACTTAAAGTTAAACAATTAGCAAATAAGGAAGGACTAAATATATTAGAAGATTCAATAGTAATTAATGAATCTGGCGTTGACTTTCAAGTAGCACACGTTAAAGAACAAAACGGAGATAAATGGATACTAAGAATTCCTCGTAGACCAGAATCTATGAGACATGTCCAACGAGAAAAAAAGCATTAGAACTTATGAAAAAACATGTAGAATTCCAAGTTCCTGATTGGTCTATATTCTCTGAGGAACTAATCGCTTATAAACAACTAAGTGGCGTTCCTGCCGCTACTATCGATATAGAACGACAAGAATATATATGGAACTTTAATGAAAAGAATGCACCAACTGAATACAATATTTCATTAGGAAAAGTTCTAGCGAATTTACACTCATTACCTCAGCAAAAATTTAATAATATAGGTGTTGAAATTCTTACTGCTAATGAATTAAGAACTTCTATGAAACAAAGGATGAATCGAGTGAAGGAACAATACCACATCAATCAAAACTTATGGGATCGTTGGCAAGCATGGCTAGCTGAAGACTCTTTTTGGCCATCTCATGTAGGAGTAAAGCACGGGGATATACATCCAGGTCATATCCTGATTGATAAGAAAAATAATGTAACTGGCTTAATCGATTGGACAGAAGTAGGGATAGCTGATGTATCTATCGATTTCGCTTCCCATTATCTGCTCTTTGGGAAAGATGGACTAACAAAGTTAATTAGTTCTTATGACAATTCTGGCGGTAAAACTTGGTCAAGAATGGATGAACATATTATCGAACTTCTAACAACAAGTAGTATCACTGTTGCTGAATACGCTCAAGTATCAGGTTTGAAAGACATGCATGAAATAGCTGTACACATGCTATCAACTGAAAGTTAATGTAGTTGCAAAAAACAGAAGAACCCTCTTCTGTTTTTTGTTATTTTCCACATATATAATTCATTTTCAAAAACTCAAAACAACTACCGTTTGTTTTTTGTATAAACGTCCCAACTGCTTCAAACCCTGCCCTTTTATATACTTTAATAGCTCTCTCATTAAATTTCACTACTGATAGTGTTATATAATTGCACCCATATTTTTCTTCACTAAAAGCTAGTCCCGCATTCACGAACTGTAAACCAAATCCATTGCCAGTTATATCAGGTCTCATTCCAAGTCCTATATCAACCGTTCCATTATTCATTTTACAAACAGTAAAAAAACCAATGAGAGTGCCATTTTCCTTTACAGAAAATGTATGATTCCCTCTACTCTCATCATGTAAAAACTCATCTAAATCTTCTTCATCTGCCGCTATATCATAAAAAGAATATTTCCCTTCATAGTGCCAGTTATATGCAATCTCTTCCGCTTCTTCTTGCGTCATTACTGTATATGTATAAAGCATTCTTTTATCCCCCTTAAAAAAAGAGCTGCAATTGAACTGCACCCCAATTGTTAGACACAGTCTAACAATTGGAGGTGCAGTTTTTCTATGGCTAAATTTACAGCTGATGAAAAAATACAAATCGTTCTACGTTATTTGAACGGAAATGAAAGTTATCGAGAAATGGGTAGATCGCTCGGTATAAGTGACACAATCATTTTGAATTGGGTAAACCAATATAAACAGAATGGTCTGGAAGCTTTTCTAAAACGATGTACAAATTACACACAACAATTTAAACTAGACGTACTAAACTTTATGATTGAAAACGGTATGTCCTTATTTGAGACGGCAGCTATCTTTAATATTCCTGCCCCTTCAACGATTTCTGTTTGGAAAAAACAGCTCGAAACACAAGGAATTGATGCCCTTCAATCTAAGAAAAAGGGGCGTCCATCCATGAAAAAAGATTCAAATAAACAATTAAAACAACCTTTAGCTGAAGGGTCAGTCGAAGCACTTGAAGCACGCATTAAACAGCTTGAGATGGAAAATGAGTACTTAAAAAAGTTAAATGCCTTAGTTCAAAACAAGGAAAAATCACAAAACAAGACAAAGCGCAAGTAGTCTATGAATTAAGGCATAAATATTCGGTGAAGGCACTCGTGGAGCTAGCTACTATTCCTCGAAGCACGTATTATGATTTAGTAAAGAAAATGAATCGTCCAGATGTAGATGCCGATTTGAAAGCTGAGATTAAAGCGATTTATGAGGAAAATGAAGGTCGTTATGGTTACCGTCGCATTCGTGATGAATTAACGAATCGTGGCCAGAAAGTGAACCACAAGAAGGTTCAGCGCATTATGAAAGAGCTTGGGTTAAAGTGTGTTGTGCGTATGAAGAAATATAAATCCTATAAAGGAAAAGTCGGTAGAATTGCACCTAATATTTTAGAGCGTAATTTTCATACAGATGCACCGAATCAAAAGTGGGTAACAGACATCACAGAGTTTAAATTGTTTGGAGAAAAACTGTATGTATCACCTGTATTAGATTTGTATAATGGTGAAATTATTACCTATACAATTGGTTCTAGACCGACGTATTCGCTTATTTCAGACATGTTAGAGAAAGCATTGGAACGTTTACCTGAAACGCACCAGCTACTGATGCATTCGAATCAAGGATGGCATTATCAAATGAGACAATACGTCCGTACTCTTGAATCAAGAGCTATCGTCCAGAGTATGTCTCGAAAAGGCAACTGTTACGACAACGCAGTAATAGAAAATTTCTTTGGGATTATGAAGTCGGAGTTCCTCTACATAAAAGAATTTGAAAATGTAGAGCACTTTAAAATAGAATTAGAAAAATATATAGATTATTATAATACGAAACGGATTAAGGCAAAATTAAAAATGAGCCCGGTACAATACCGGACTCACTTTTATCAAGCTGCCTAATGAAATAACCGTGTCTAACTTTTAGGGGTCACTTCACAATTAAGCAGCTCTTTTTTATAACTCATAAATTTCTTTATACTTCGCTTCTAAATAATCTGCTAAGTAGTTTGCATTTAATCCTTCGCCTGTCACATCTTCTAAAATTTCAAGTGGCTTTTTCGTTTTACCGTATTGGTGAATATTTTCTGTTAACCATTCACGAATTGGTGTTACGTTTCCTTCTTCTAATAATGCGTCAAAGTTCGGAATGTCTTTTAACATTCTTTGCTTAAACTGTGCTGCATACATGTAACCAAGCGCATAAGATGGGAAGTATCCAAATGAACCACCAGCCCAGTGAACATCTTGCAATACACCTTGTGCATTATTTTCCGGACGAATGCCTAAATATGCTTCCATCTTATCATTCCAAGCTGCTGGTAAGTCCTTCACTTGTAATGTACCATCAAATAATTCTTTCTCAAGCTCATAACGAACCATAACATGAAGCGGGTATGTAAGCTCATCTGCTTCTATACGAATGAATGACGGTTTCGATTCGTTAATTGCATCATAAAACTCATCAACTGACATATCATCAAATTGACCATTGCTATACTCTTTTAATAAATCATAATTCTTCTTCCAGAATGATTTATTACGGCCGATAAAGTTCTCAAAGAATAATGATTGTGATTCGTGAATACCCATAGATGTACCACTGCAAAGTGGTGTACCTTCAAATTGTTCTGCAATATTTTGTTCATATACTGCATGACCACATTCATGAATTGTTCCAAAAACAGCCATACGAAAATCTTTTTCATCATAGCGTGTCGTAATACGAACATCCCCTCTATTTAATGTAATTTCGAAAGGATGTACTGTTTCATCAAGACGACCTGCTTCAAAGTCATAATTCAATTGCTTCAATAATTCTAATGTAAAGTTCTTTTGTTTTTCTTTTGAAAATCGTTCCGATAAAGCACTTGTTTTTAATCCTTTTTTAGACTCAGAGATTTCTTTTACAAGCGGTACGATGCGCTCACGAAGTTGACCAAATACGTGATCTAAAACTTCCACTGTAATACCTGGCTCATACATATCTAATAATGTATTGTATTTATATGTTTCATAACCCCAATATGTAATAAATTTCTTTTTAAATTCCACAATTTTTTCTAAGTATGGGCGGAACATTTCGAAATCAGATTTTTCGCGAGCTTCTTCCCACACACTCTCCGCTTTCGCTTCTAATTTCACATAAGCCTCATATTCAACTTGTGGAATTTTTTTATTTCTATCATATTCTTTCCGGCACTCTTCAACCATTTTCTTCGTCGTTTCAGAAAGTTTATCTTCGCGTATTAAAGCTTCAAGCTCTGTTAAATAGTTTCCCATCTCATCTGAAGTCGACATAGCAAACACTTCTGACGAAAGCATACCAATTACTTCAGAACGCTGATCCACACCTTTTTTTGGTGCACCTGTTCTTAAATCCCAAAACATTAAACTTAATGCTTCTCCATAATTCTGTATCTTCTTCACGTATGTTAAAAATTGTTTTTCTACTTCATATGTAGCAACTGTCATCGTATAAAAGCCTCCTTTTTCTACCTCAAACTTAATTCGACACGGAAACATAAATTCCTTTTATAATAGAAAAAAGCTTGGCAAGCGCCAAGCTTTTTCCTTATAATTCTTTACCTTCTACTGGCAGTACATTTTTCACAGCTGCAACTACTTTCTCATCTTCTGAATCAGATAAGAAGATTGATATAGCACCTTTATCGTCGCTCGTACGAATTAAACGTCCGATCCCTTGACGAAGTCGTAAAATCATATACGGTACATCTACATCCCAGAATGGATCATTTACGTGCTTACGTTTCGCTTCAAACACAGGATCGTTTGGAGGGAATGGTAATGACCAAATGATAACATGTGATAATGATGAACCTGGAATATCTAAACCTTCCCATAAATGAACGGCACAAAGTACAGTCTCTTCTTCATTTTGGAAACGAGAAACGAGCTGACTAATTTCCTGATCTCCTTCATATAGGAACGGAACTGACATTTGTTCTTTACTTACATATTCTTTAAACGCTGCAAGTTCTTGTGTTGTACGGAATAATACAAGCGTACGTCCATTTGTTTTTTGTATATTTTCAAGTGTATATTGACACTTTCTTTCCCATTCATTTTCTTTCGTATGCGATAGTAAGTTTACCGCCATTTGCTCCTCATAATCAAACGGTGAGGCAACTGAGAATGATAAGTAATCTTTTACCCCTAGACTATTTGCTGTAAATGCGAATGAATCGTTGTTCGATAATGTCGCAGAAGAGAAAATATACGGGATTTTCTTCGAGAATACTTTCTCTTGTAACACCTCTTCAACTGCACGCGGCATAATAACTAACGTGAAGGCACCATCACCTTCTTCACCCCATGTAATTACATTTTTCTCGTGCATAAACAGACGAAGTGAATGTTCTAACACATCTAAATGCTCATCAACGATATTTAAGTCATACGTGTTTACTGTATGCATTTCACTTTCAAATACTAATGCATCACCGACTTCACCAATTTTTGCATAAAGTCGCTTCGCTTCAGCTGTTACTTTTTCTGTCACAGTAATTTCTAAACGATCAGAACCGGCAATTTCCTTTTTATTCTCTTGTAACACATCAAAGAATCGCTCTGTTTGCCAAATTGTTTCTTCTACTAAATGCGCAAACTCCTCGCGAATATCGTTTTGTAGCAATCTCGTTAAAAGTTGCTCCATCATCGTTTGCTTTAAACGGTATGTTAAAGCTTTTTGAGCTGCATATTCTACAAGATGTCCTTCATCGAATACAACGCAGCTACTTTCTGGTAATAACGGAATTTGCCCTTCACGCTTACGAGCATCGTACGTCCAAATATGATCCATATAGAAATCTTGAGAACAAATAATTAAATCTGCTGCTTTACGATAATGTTCACGAGAAAGAGTTTGTCCACAGCGATGACGAGAATCACAAGTAAAGCAATCTTGGAAGTAATCCCAATTTACTTTTGACCATTCTTCGTCATTTAAAAGTGGAAATTCTTTTCTGTCACCATAGTGAGTAAAGTTTTGCATCGTACCATGATCAAATACAAACTGTGGTAACTCATAATATACGTCTTCAATTACTTCTGGAGCTCGTCCACTCATAACATCTTCAAGTTTACGTAAGCATAAATAATTATCCATTGATTTTGCAAGCCTTACATCAACAGAGAGCCCTAATGCTTCAGATAACTTAGCAATGTCCCCTTCTTCTTTCACAAGTTGCTCAATTAACGTTTCATCTGCACAAGCAATAATAGCTGGTTTCCCAGTATAACGCGCGTAACAAATTGCATATAGAAGATATACAATTGTTTTCCCTGTTCCTACACCCGCTTCTGCGAACATAACTTTCTTTTCTTGGAAAGCGCGTTCTAACTGAAACGCCATAAAAATTTGTTCATCACGCTCTTCAAAGCCTTTTTCCGGAAGGATGTCGTAAAATACATCTCCAATCCACTCATTCAACTTATCATAAAAATTATCTTGTTTTCCTACTTCAAATGGTAATCTCTTCTCAGTAAACATCCTTAGCCTCCAACCAAAAAGTTTTTCTATAAAAAGATAATAGCAACTGCTACGCATATGTATGCATTTGCTTTCCCCTGTTGCCATACATAGAAATTCACGAAAAAAAATTTTCCTTTCGAAAAAGGAAAATTTTCTTCTATATTAATGACTTTAAATACCGTTTATCAATCGCTGTTTCATGTGAAAGAGCTGACAGATATTCTTCTTGTGCTTTTTGTATTTCATCTACAATCGCACCTTGACTATCCACTTCTTTTCCGAGCTCATCATACGTACGGTGAATAGCTTTTTGAATCATTGATAATTGGAAACTATCCATATCACTTCCTCCTTTACGCATTACATAATAGCCAGTATATGCGCGCTGGAGGAGTTTTATACTATGAATTACGCGGTGGACGTTTTCCGAAGTATTGGTAGTAATCTGTACGGATAAATCCGTTAAACAGTTTACGCTTCTTCGACGCATCTTTTCCGTAACACTTCTCAAATGCTTCGTAGCTTGTTAATACATACGCTGACCATGTATCTAACGGACGGAATACTTGTCCCATTTCTTTATACAGTTGTTCAACGAGTGCTTTTTCACTTAAACGTTCTCCGTATGGAGGATTCGTTACAACGTAGCCATAATCCTCTTTTGTTGTGAAATCTTTTACCTGCATTTGTTTAAATGTAATTAAATCACCTAAACCTACTTCTTCTGCGTTATCTTGAGCAACTCGAATCATACGATGATCAATATCTGATCCTATGATTTGTAATCGTTGATCATAGTTCGCTAAATCTTCAGCTTCTTGACGCGCTTCACGCCAGTTTTGTTTACCTACCCAGCCCCACTCATCTGATGCGAAACCACGGTTAAATCCTGGCGCAATGTTTTGCCCAATTAATGCCGCTTCAATCGGAATTGTACCTGATCCACAGAATGGATCAACAAATGGACGATCTGGCTTCCAGTTTGTTAATTTAATTAAAGACGCAGCTAATGTTTCTTTTAACGGAGCTTCCCCTTGATCCATACGGTATCCACGTTTATGAAGTCCAACACCACTCGCATCAATTGTTAATGTTGCAATATCCTTGAGCATTGCAATCTCGATACGGAATAACGGACCATCTTCTTCAAACCAAGTTGTACGTTTATATGTTGTTTTTAATTTTTCAACGACAGCCTTTTTAACAATACGTTGGCAATCCGAAACACTGAATAATTCAGATTTTAAAGATTTACCGATAACAGGGAACTCGCCATTCTCTGGAATATAATCTCCCCAGTTTAATGCTTTCGTTTTTTCAAATAGCTCATCAAATGTTGTTGCTTTAAATTCGCCAACTTTAATTTTTACACGATCCGCAGTACGTAACCATAAATTCGTGCGACAAATCGCCTTTTCATCTGCTTCAAATGTTACTTTGCTGTTTTCTACTTGACATTCATAACCAAGATCGCGAACTTCTCGGGCAACTAACGCTTCAATACCCATTGCCGCTGTTGCAATTAAAGTAACTTTTCCCATTTGCATTCACCTCTTATGTATATTCAAACAATAATTAATAGCAATTGTTCCTATTAATCATTACATTTTACGAAAAATTTTCTCATTAACCATTTTAACTCATACTTTATAACTTCATACAAATAAAAAGCCCTCCTCTAACAAAGGAGAGCTGAGTTATTTCATAGTTGGTTCATAACGTTCTGTAAGCCATGTTCTGTTCCTTTGTACTACAAACGGCCCACGCCTCGTACTCCGGTGGCAATCATCTATCTACAGGTTATAAAACCTGTCCTTTCCCGTCGTTCATTTCCTTGGAAAAGATTCCCCTACCATTATTTGGGTTTCTCGCTCGTGGGGTTTACCTCGTTCCACTCCTATCATTTCTTCAAGGACTTCGTCACTGTGGCACTTTAAAGGTAGTCAAACCATATCCGAAAGGACTTAGGTTTTTTCCCTGCCGTTAAACCAGCCTTACAGCCAGAATACCCTAGCTTATGAATTGGCTAGGCACGAACACTACAGCCATCTCAGGCCGTGCGAGCATGGACTTTCCTCTACAACGTTGGCGTTGCAGCGATTACCCAAACGTTATGACATCCATTAGTATAGTGGAAACAAAAAGATTTTGCAACGTTTTTTTCTATGTAAAATGCTTAAACCTTTTCCCACCTTACATCATTCGTATAACTTACTTCCAAATACAGCTTTTTCTAAGTTAGATAAGCGTTTTAAAATATCCGTATTCGTGTTGTTATAAACCGGTTGTGCAACTGGTGTTTGTACAGGTTGTTGTGGAACTTGCGTTACTGCTAGTTTTTGTTCCTCTAATTCACGCTTTAAACGAGCATTTTGTTGCTTTAATTGCTCAAACTCTTTGTGGAAAGCTTCATAGTCTTTAATGATCATATCAAGAAACTTATCTACTTCTTCTTGCTGATAACCTCTCATACCTGTTTTAAATTCTTTTTCTAAAATATCTTTCGCTGTTAATTTAATTTTATCCGAAATCATTTTCTTCACCTCAAATTTTTACCAAAACTTTCATTAACTAAATTTTTTCAGAAACAATGCTTTTTGTCAATCATATATACGAGTACTATATTACATATTACTCTGCATTATTCCACTGTTCCTCTTCTATTATATCTTGTAACTCAGAAAAAAGAATGAAATAACTGTGATAATTTTCTATTTCCCCTTTTTTCTTTGCTGTTTCTACAATATATTTGGGACTTCCTGGTTTTTCTTCATCGTATACCGCTAAAAGTGCATCACTTTTTTCAATAAAAAATTGATTTTTTAATTTAAATTGCTCTGGGCTTTCATACTTCCGTTTCGTGATACTATCAACATGGTCTGCTTGAGAAAGAATAAATTCGTAATATTCACGATTATCTTCTTTCCAATTTTCTTCTTGTTCTAAAAACGGAGTGAATACCGCTAATTTTAAATCTGGATATTCTACTTGAATTTCAAAAACAACTTCAGCAGCCCATAATTCTACACCTAACTGGCCGCTTATTATAACCCATTCTAAACCATCTTCTACAAAAGTGGTTAATTTACGGTGTAATGCCTTTTTTATACACCCCACCCCTGGATGATCATTTTTAAATATTCCAAGTTCAAATGGCTTATATCCTGTTACTGCAATAACTTTCATATCAACACTCCAATTACAAAAAAAGAACTAGCATTTCGCTAGTTCTAACATATCATTTACTTTTTAAATATTCCACCAACGTTTGGTCCGATATTTGGACCTACTGGTGATACATTGTTTGGTAAAAACGGTGATACATTTGGTCCTGGTCCAAACGGTGATACATTCGGTCCTGGCCCAAATGGAGATATTTGATGACCGTGGTGATGATGACCATGGCCACACGGTCCACATCCACCGCCGAATCCTGGGTCGATTGGGTCCACAACATTTACATTTGAATTTGTTTGTGGGAAGAAGTTTTGGTTTTTAATTTGTTGATGATGTACATGTGTTGTATGTGTTGGGAAAATGTGTGGCACCACCGTTGTTGAAAAAGAGTGTGTTACGCATTGTTTCGTCGGATGAACGACAGGAGCAGTTGTACAAATAGGTCCTACAGGCTTATGCCCTCCAAAACAAGGATGACAATGATGCATAGTTTTTTCTCTCCTCTCTCGTTAAAAAAATCTGATTACACTTTACAGTATGAGAAAAGAGAGAAAGCCGTTTGTTATATATACCCATTTATTACAAGGAAATTTGTCTAGTCCTTTATTTCATATACCATACTTTCATAGACAACTCTTCAACATTACTTACCAAAAAAGCCTCCAACTTGCTTTACAATACCTGTCACCTGATTCATCGCATTCATCATTTGTCCAGCTGTATTCATCATTTTATTTACATCATAGTTACCATCGGATGTTTTAAATTGAGAAACAAAACTAGAAAACTGACTTGGCTGTTGTTGCTTTTGTTTACTCTGCGTCGGGTACGGCTGTTTTGGTGGATAAAACATCGCTTGTTGATTAGCATAGGGCGATGGTGGTGGCATATAATATTGCGAATTCATATAAGGCTGCTGCTGTTGTTGATTCATGTATGGTTGCTGAGCTTGTGATTGTTGAGCTTGATTCACATAAGGTTGCTGCTGTTGTGATTGTTGAGCCTGATTCACATGAGGTTGCTGTTGTTGTGGTTGTTGAGCCTGATTCACATAAGGTTGCTGCTGCTGTTGTGGTTGTTGAGCTTGATTCATAAACGACACTTCAAACGGTTGATAATAATTTTGATTTCCATAATAAGGCTCGAAAGGATACATATTATACCGTAAATATGTATCCGTATTATATTGGTACATATTTTGCTGTGCATATGGATTTGTTTGCTGATATACGTTAGATTGTTGAAACATGCATTCTCTCCTCCTTCACATAAGTTTCTACATATATAATATGTACCTATAAAATAATATGTGTGATGGAGTATCTGTCTATTTTTGTCGGAAGTTTAAATTTTTAAAAAATTAAAAAAGAAAACCCTTCCATGCTATGATAATTAAGAAGAAGATTCTCATGGGGGAGGAATCAACATGGTATTAGGGGATTTAAAACAAGCGTTTTCTCAAAAAAAGGGGTATTGCACAGAGAATGCAAATGAATTATTAGACTTTGCGAGACATTGGTATCTCGAAGGAAAAATATGCATTTCAGATTATCGAACATTAATAAAAGAATTAGAAATAAACGGCGCAACAAAACCTACAACAATGACAGAAGCATAAAAATAACAAGAGGGTTCTCCCTCTTGTTATTTACATTGCTCAACTATATTTTGCAAAGTATACGAAATGGCTTGGTGTGTTTCAAAGAATCGTTTACCTTTACCTTTATTTACAAAGCATTGTAACACATTCGTTTGTAAATTATCGTATACTTGATCAATTTGCTGTACATGTATATACTTTGGCTTTTCTTCTTTAATCCACGTATAAGCTAATTCTTTCCACTTCTTTAATTCCTCATCTACCATGTCTACAAATGGTTTCATATCCTTATAAAAGTCGTATTCGATTAGTTCTCTTTTTTTTATATTCGCTTCATTATTATACTGCATGAGTTTTTCTGAAGACTGTATTAATGCTTCATTCTTCATCTCTTTCCCACCTTATTATGCACTCACTACGACGTTTTGAAATGTCTTTACCCAATTCCCTTTTTCTTCGTGATGCACTAATTTATTTTCCATATGTTCAATATGCATTTCTGTTATTTCTATCTTATTACATATTTTTTCACTCGCATCCTTTAATGCATGATTCATTCTAATCCCTATATTCATTTCCAGCAAATCGAGAGAACTTAACATTTGATCCATTTTTTTCATTACATCTTCCTTCTGAACCATCGCCATATACAAAACGCCTCCTTCTTTGCTTTTCCTTTGTCATGTAATTTCGCCGAACGATTCACCACTCCTGCCCACATGACAAAACTAGTTGTTATTCGTCAAAGAAATCATTTCGTATGTCATTTATAGAAATGGTAACAATACAAAAAGGAGGTGTAGTACAATGGCAAAGAACAAAAATGAAAAAAAGAAAAACCAAAACAAACAACAAAATAAACCCGAGACTGGCAATCCAAAGCTAGATGGTCCAAACTTCCCTGCTACATAAAGCGAGACTTTATTACGTACGGTTAAATTTCAAGTCACCCTTAATCTCCTACTAGCATTACGTTTTGAGATTAAAGTCGTAGCAAGCATAGCAGGATTATTTCAAATTAAGAAGTCCCGTCTTCAAAATGGAAGACGGGACTTCTTTTTCATTATATCATGAACTCATCCATCCTTTTAACGAAACGATTTACGATAGATATCCTATAGATTTGTTCCCTCTTTCTCCTATACCATTCTGTTATATTAACTTCCTCTTTAGGTTCTTCAAGTACAAATAGCACATTCATTTTCATATTTGCACAAAACCAATCTCTCATTTCTATTTCTTCATGTAAAACAACAGGATAACTATCTCTAAGTGCTGGCGTACACGATTTTCTAGTTTCCTTTGAGTAAAATTCATAATCTTCTCTAGACCCAGTATGTGTAGTTTGCACTGCAAACTTATAAAACGAACCATTATAAATTGGATGAAACAATAACCATGCTAATTTTTTTCCCAGTTCTATACGCTGTTGTAACGTTTCAAATTGATAAACCGAAAATCCATACATCCTCCCTTCAATTGTTGGGAAGATAACTGCACTAATATGAAATCTTTCTTGTACTTTAAAAAGTGCAGTATGGAATACATGTTTTTTAAAATATGTGCTCTCAATGACTGGTTTTTGAATTTTATTTTGTTCATTTATAATAAGGGCTGTTATAAGCCTATTCATATCTCTTTTCTCCCAGAAAAGTAACCATTCTTTTTCCATAAAAATTGATACGCTGAAATATTGCAACAAATGAAAGAGAGGTGTACGTCTCTTCTTACTTTCCTCATACAATAATAGCTGAGGAAAGGCATCTAAGAAAATAATCCAATTAGCTTGTTCGTACAGAAGAAATAAATGTTTTTTTACCGTTTTAGGTAAAACAGTAGCATAATATCTCCCTTCTAAATCGGTCATATTCCATCCCGCATTTCTCGAAACCATACTCGCTAAAAAGGCCCACCTGATTTCACTATTTCTTAAATAATATTCTTGATAAGATTGTGTCCGAGAAATATTGTCCACATTAGCTATTTCTGTTTTCTTTGTAATATTGCGAATGATTGCTTTTTCTTCCTCTGTACAAAACTTTTTTTCTCGATTTTGTTTAATTTTCATATAATCATTCCATGTCAACATAAATAAGTCATCATACCTTTCATCAAAAAGGTCACATCTTTTTTCATTTTTTGATATAATCACCTTTGTAAGTAATTCTTAGTAAGTTGGGAGTGGACACACTATGACCATTCGTTACCCAAATGGAAAAAGGTATAATCAAGCTTCACAACCTCAAAAAACACCTATAAAAACACATACTTATAGCAACAGAGGTATGTCCCTTGAAGAGGAATTGAATGAAACAAATCAATATTACTTAACCCATAATATTGCATGTGTACATAAAAAACCTACACCTCTTCAAATTGTAAAAGTAGATTACCCCGCTCGAAGTGCTGCAGTGGTAAAAGAAGCGTATTTTAAACAACCTTCTACAACAGATTACAACGGTGTATACAAAGGGAAATACATCGATTTTGAAGCAAAGGAAACAAAAAATAAAACTAGTTTCCCACTTCAAAACTTCCACCTTCATCAAATAGAACATATGAAGCAAGTGGTTGCTCATAATGGAATTGCATTTGTCATTATTAAATTTACACTTTTTGATGAATTTTATTTATTAGATGCAAAACATATTATTGCATTTTGGAATCGTCAAAATACTGGTGGACGCAAGTCGATTACGAAAGAAGAAATAGAAGAGCATGGATCCTTATTATCATGCGGTTATCACCCTCGGATTGACTATATCCGTGTACTAGACACGGTTTATTTTTCGTGATAGAGTCATCACTAAGGCTCTTTTTTCGACTTTTGGGGGAGAGAATGAAAGGTAGGAGAAAGTATAATGTCAGATAATTATCGTTCTCGTACAGAACGAAATCATGTGAAAAATCAAGAGAAAAAAACACATAAAGAAGAAAAACCAAAGAAAAAAGGCTCCTTTTTCAAGAAATTCCTTATAGGTTGTCTACTTCTTGGTATCGTTGGTCTCGTAGCCGGCGTTTCCGCTTTCTTTGTTATGGTAAAGGACGCTCCAAAATTAGACAAATCCAAACTTGTTAATCCTTTATCAACAAAGTTTCTTGATAAAAACGGGAATTTCTTCTATGAATACGGTGCTGAAAAACGAACGCATGTTACTTATGATCAAATTCCAAAAGTAGTTGAAAATGCATTCCTTGCAACTGAGGATTCGCGTTTCTATGATCATAATGGAATTGATTTTAAACGAACTACAAAAGCAGTTATGGAAAATGTCACTGGTGGTTTCGGTTCCCAAGGTGGTAGTACGATTACACAGCAAGTCGTTAAAAACTATTTTCTAACGATGGACAAAACTGCTAAGAGAAAAGTACAAGAGTGGTACTTATCTTATAAATTAGAGCAACAATACTCTAAACATGAGATTTTAGAAATGTACTTAAATAAGATTAATTTAGGTAACCGTTCATATGGTATTGCGACAGCAGCGCAAAAATATTATGGTAAAGATTTAAAAGACTTGCAATTACATGAAGCTGCTATGCTCGCTGGTTTACCCCAAGGTCCAAACATTTATGATCCAACAAAAAAGGAAAATGTTGAACGAGCAACAAATCGTCGTAATGTTGTATTATCATTAATGAATCGACATGGTTATATAACAAAAGAAGAAATGAATAACGCCGTTAAGATCCCAGTAACAGAGGGCCTTCAACCGTCTTCAGAAGTAACTGAGATGAAGTATCAAGCATTTTTAGATGCGGTTGTAAAAGAAGTTGAAAAAGAATATCCTGATGTAAATATCGGTTCAGATGGTTTAACGATTCATACAACACTTGATCAAGATGCTCAAGATTACGCTGACAAAATTATGGATGGCAATCTTATTAAGTATCCAGACGATCAATTCCAAGGGTCATTCGTATTTATGGATACACAGTCTGGAGAAGTTCGAGCAATTGGTGCTGGACGTAAAGAAAGTAAGTCTACTTTCAAAGGTCATAATATGGCAACTGATTTAAAACGCCAAGTTGGTTCAACAATGAAACCAATTTTCGACTACGGTCCGGCAATTGAAAATTTACAATGGTCTACATACCATCAATTAAACGATTCAGAGTATACGTATTCCAATGGTAAAAAAATACAAAATGCAACAAAGAGCTACAAAGGTGACGTTTCACTACGTGAAGCTTTGAAAAAGTCATTAAACATTCCAGCTTTAAAGACAGCACAAACAGTTGGTCTTAATAAGTCAAAAGAATTCGCTGAAGGTTTAGGCATGACCTTTAAAGAAGGAAAAGTCTACGAATCAACAGCAATCGGTAGTAACGAGGGGTCTCCATTGGAAGTAGCAGGTGCATATGCAACCTTCGGTAATAGTGGTAACTATAATAAACCACACTTCGTAAAAGAAGTAACCTTCCCGGACGGGAAAAAGAAAAGCTTTAAACCTAAGGAACAACGCGCAATGCAAGACTATACAGCTTACATGGTTACTGACGTTCTTCGTGACGTAGTAAAACCTGGTTCTGGTGGTACAGGTCCAACAGCATACGTTTCAGGTGTTGACGTAGCAGGTAAAACAGGAACACAAAACTTTGATGCATCAGTTCTTCAAAAATATGATATCCCAGCTGATGCAAACAGAGATAGCTGGTTTGCTGGATATACACCACAATACACAATGGCTGTTTGGACTGGTTACGAAAAAGATGGTCCAAAAAATTATGTTAGTGATCGCTCCACTAGAATTGCACAGCAAATGTTCCAAATAATGATGAGCAAATTCGCTACAGATAAATCACGCTTTGAACGTCCTTCTTCTGTACAAGAAATAAACGGAGAGTTATACGTTAAAGGTGCGAAAAAAGATGCAATTAAACAAATTAAAGTAGATGCCCCTAGTGGTCTGAATGTCACTTTTGATGGCGCTAGCACAGTTACACTAAACTGGTCTGGACCAGCAGAAGTTGACGCATATGCAGCCAGCTATAAAGCAACTGACGGTTCAAGTGGTAGCCTATCAATAAGTGGTACGACAGCTACTCTTGGTGGTATTAAACCAGGTGTTACTTACAGCTTCTCTGTAGTAGCGAAAAAAGGTACTGGAACAAGCCCAGCAATTGGTGCATCCTTCACTGCGCCTGGCGGAACTCCAGATGCGAAAAAAGCTGATGAAGAGGCTAAGAAAAAGGCCGATGAAGAAGCTAAGAAAAAAGCTGATGAGGAAGCCCAGAAAAAAGCTAATGAAGATAAAGTAAAACAAGACGAAGCTAAGAAAAAAGCTGATGAAGAGGCTAAGAAACAACAAGAACAGCAGCAACAACAAGAACAACAACGTAAACAGCAAGAAGAAGCTCAAAAGAAAGCTGATGAGGAAGCTAGAAGAAAAGCTGAAGACGAAGCTAAGAAAAAAGCTGAAGACGAAGCTAAGAAGAAAGCTGAAGAAGAGGCCAAGAAAAAAGCTGAAGACGAAGCTAAGAAACAACAAGAACAGCAACACCAAAATACCGGAGGAGATACACCTCAGGCAGACGGTGCTGTTGTTACAACAGAGTCCTAATAAACAAAAAAAGAAGTCCGTTTCTCTTAACGAGAAGCAGACTTCTTTTTTGTTATCATTTTCTTTACAAACAGCTTTTCTATTTCGATATATAACTGCGCTAATTGAATATAAGAATGATAATTACTCGGTTTCTTTATAATGAATGAATACCTTTCCATAAAATTAACAGGTTGCACTTTTAATTTATTCGTATTTATTTGCATTTCATTCAAACTATGAACAGGTTGCTCATTTAACCAATAGACAACCGATAACAAGTGAGCTGCAAAAAGAATCATTGGCCCCTCAGCCTCTTGCTTATCTCTATTTCGAAACAGTATAGCAATGTCTTCATGCTTATTTTTCCATACATTCAACACTGCTGGAATACTGTTTTCAATTTCCTTCCATGGCTCATACTGTCTTTCAATATCAAATATAAAGTAAGTATTTTGTATTATTTCTTCAAAAGACTCGTCTGTATGATACTCAATTGAATTTACGCTTTCTTTAAAAAATGGTAAGCAATGAAATTCTTTCGGTATTTCTATAACTCGCTCCATCCTTTATTTCACCTTCATTCGCTTCTTTCCTTCACGACATACTTCTAACAGCCTGCACTCCTCACATTGCGGTCGTTGTGCTTTACAGTGATAACGTCCAAAGAAAATCATACGATGATGCGTAACCCCCCACTCATCCATCGGTACTTTCTTCATTAACGTTTTTTCTACTTCTAACACAGAGTCTTTCCATCTACAAATCGCTAATCGTTTACTCACTCGCTCCACATGTGTATCAACAGCAATTGCCGGAATCCCAAACGCTACGGAAACTACAACATTCGCTGTTTTCCTTCCTACACCTGGTAATTTCGTAAGTTCATCTCGATCGCTCGGTACCTCCCCATTATAGTCATCTAATAACATTCGGCATAATTTTTGAATGTTTTTTGCTTTATTTCTATACAATCCGATAGAGCGTATATCTTGTTGTAATTCTTCTAGAGAAACACTTAAATAATCTTCTGGTGTTTTATATTTTTGAAATAAATTTCTTGTCACTTTATTTACAAGTACATCTGTACATTGTGCAGATAACGCCACCGCGATTACAAGTTCAAATGGATTGTCATGAACCAATTCACAATGTGCTTCTGGATACATATCCGCCATTGTGTCTAAACAATAACGGATTTGCGTTTTGTTAAGCATATTTCCCCTCCTATATTACTGCTCCAACCAATTATAAAAAGGCACTTTTCCAGTAAATTTCGTCTCTTGTTTTGTCATTTGTTGTGCTCTTTGTTGATTCGCTCTAAATTTTTGACCTTGATTTTGAGCCTGATCTACCGTTTTAATTCCATTCTTTTTCCACTCAAATAAAATACGATCAATATATCGGAAATTTAGTTTTCCACTCATTACAGCTTCTCTAAGAGCCGCTTGAATTAAATTTGGATGATGTTGATCTTGGTCCTCCCACATTCCTAACGTTTCACATTCGAACGGCGAAAGTGGTCTTCCAAATTCTTTTTCGAATACTGTATATAAATTTACTTGCAGCTGTTTTTTTTCTTTTTGCTCTTCCTCTATTGATTCATCCATTAAGAAATGTAATATTTTTTCCCATAACGGTTGTAAAGAATAACTTTCGCACATCATCGCTTCTGATCTTTGTCCACCTTCTAGTGATAAAAAACCTTTTTGAATCAACGCTTGAATTATTTCCATACATTTCATTTCTGTTATCGTCATCCGTTCAGAAATCTCTGAAGGAGTCGGAAACGAATTACCTGATTCTAAAAATGTATGTATATGAAGTACAACCATAAATTCCGTCTCATTTAAACCTAATTTTTTATAATGCATCATAAGCAATTTTGGAATTGCAATGCTTCCCTGCTCAAACCACTGTAACATCATTTTCTTTTTCATCACCAAACACCTCGCTCTCTAGTATAACACACCTTTAGCTATTTCTTTTTGCCACAATTCGTCAAAAAAACCTCCCCATTAATAGGGAGGTTTTGTATATTACATAAATGAAATATACAATTAAGCTTGCACTTTACTTTTCATAAATGTATGGATGCGTTCCAATGCTTTCTCTACTTGTTCAAGAGATGTCGCATATGATAAACGAACATTATTTGGAGCACCAAATCCTGTACCTGGTACAAGAGCCACTTTTTCCTCTTCTAATAGAGCTTTTGCCCAATCATCAACTGTTGCATATCCTGATAAAGCTACAGCTTCTTTTACGTTAGGGAATAAGTAAAATGCACCTTGCGGTTTAATACAAGTAAAGCCAGGGATTTGAATTAATTTATCATAAATGATGTTTAATCTCTCTTCAAAGGCTTGACGCATTGTTTCCACAGGTTCTTGTGAGCCTGCATATGCCGCAATTGCGCCGTATTGAGCGATTGAAGTAGGGTTTGACGTACTATGACTCGCTAAGTTCGTCATCGCTTTAATAAGCTGCTTATTTCCTGCAGCATATCCAATACGCCATCCTGTCATAGAATGAGATTTAGATACACCATTAATAATAAGTGTTTGTTCTTTTAATTCATTAGAAAGCTGGGCAATTGAAATATATTCTACGCCACCATAAATTAATTTTTCATAAATTTCATCAGAAACGATTAAAATATCATGTTCTAAACATACTTCTCCAAGCTGTTGTAATTCTTCTTTGCTATAAATCATTCCTGTTGGATTGCTCGGTGAATTAATAATAACTGCTTTCGTTTTCTCTGTAATTGCCTCACGCAGCTGCTTTGCTGTAATTTTGTACTCATTGTCTTCTAAACCTTCTACATAAACCGGCTTACCGCCAGCAAGCTTTACTTGCTCTGGATAGCTTACCCAGTAAGGAGTTGGGATGATAACTTCATCTCCCTCATCAAGTAATACTTGGAATAATGTATATAATGCATGCTTTGCGCCATTACATACAATAATTTCAGATGGATCATACGCAATACCTTGATCGCGAGTAAATTTCTTCACAATTTCTTGTTTTAACGATTGTAATCCACCTGTTGGTGTATACTTCGTATGCCCTTCTAACATCGCTTTATGTGCAGCATCCATAATATGCTCTGGTGTATTAAAGTCAGGTTCCCCTGCCCCTAATGCAATTACATCATGACCCTCTGCTTTTAATGCTTGTGCCTTTGCTGTAATTTCTAAAGTTGAAGACGGTGTTAAAGCAGCTACTCGCTTTGCTAATTTCATTTGTAGTTCCCCCTACATCTATTTTTCAATGCTATATCGTCTTAAAAATTTTCCATCTTTAAATTCAAGATAGTAATAACTATAACGATTGTCATCATCAATATATGTAACTTCCCATAGTGGTACATCATTTTCAAAGCCTAATTTCACTTTCATAATCTCTTTCGGCTTACTTTTTGATTCCTTACTTTCATTGCCGACTTGCTCTATTGTTCTTTGTATAGCCTCTTTTTCAGAAATACCTTCGCTCTTTTTCCTTACTACAGTATCCCCTTTTTTCTCAGGCACCCAAACGATAAGTTGTTCTCCCTTTTCATCTGTACCTTGCACGACTATATATGCAGATTTTCCGTTGTAATAATCAACAGATTTCACCTTTGTAAGCTTTGCTTTTTCTTTAGCAATTTCTACAAATTTCGACTCTTTTGGAATTTTCTTTCCCATCGCTTTATTATAAACATACGCCCCATATATTCCGCTAGCAACGATAACAATAATGATTGCAAAAATCCACTTTTTCATTGTATCGCTACGTTCTGTAAATCGTAAATACAGCTGTTTCTTTATCTTTTTCGTCTAATGCTAGTCCGAACATGAGGTCCTGCTCTTTTAACGTACGATTCAAACTATCAACAATTTTATACAAATCAGACGAATATTTAATACGCGTCGTTGATAGTACTTCGATTTTCTTCTCCATGAAAAAACTCCTCCGTTACACAAAAATTTCTAATTATAGAAGAACGCAATGCGGTTACAATAAGAGTACATTCTTTACAACCCCTGCTTCATCACCCATCTATTATAGCAGGACATGTACAGCAAAAAAAGGTTTCAAGTCGAAAACCAACACATTTTGTATACAAGAAGTAAGAAAAATAAAATTCCTCCTACCCACATTTTTTACGCCTGAAGTTTATAAGTACTTCAGGCGTATTTTTCTTCCATTTTTATTCATTTAATGGTTCTTCTAATTGTACTAATAATTCTTCTAATGGCCCTTCATAAAGAGGTACGTTAGGGATCGATTGTAGAAATCGTTTTCCATAGGAAGAACTCGTCAAACGACGATCTAACACTACTACCGTTCCTGTATCTGTATTCGTTCGAATTAAGCGGCCGAATCCTTGTTTGAAACGTAATATTGCTTGTGGCAACGCTAATTTAGCGAATACATCCTCACCTTGATTTTTTAGCCACTCACCTTTCGCTTCCATCATAGGTTGATGAGGAGGCGTAAATGGTAGACGGACAATAACAAGACAACTTAAGGCATCTCCTGGAATATCTATCCCTTCCCAGAAACTACTCGTCCCTAATAAAATTGATTTGTCGAACTCTTGAAACTTTCGAATTAAGCGGCTTCGACTTCTATTATTCACACTTTGTGTGAGTAATAAATAACCCTCTAATTCATCATTATTTTTTAAATTCGCATACGCTTCTTTTAACATTTCATACGAAGTGAATAAAACAAGCATTCTGCCTTTTGTGGCTTTCGCTATCTTTGCAATATGTTCCGATACAGATTCAATATATCGCTCATTACTTACTTGCTTAATAAAAGGTACATCCGTTGAAACCATTAATTTCATTTGTTCATCATAACGAAATGGCGACGGAACCTTTAAAGTATTTGGAGCGAAATCATGTAAACCAAGTTCCTCTTTTATATAATCAAACGTATCGTTAACTGTTAGTGTTGCGGATGTAAAAATAACACTCTTTTTTTCTGTTAAAAATTTATCAGCAAATCTTTCACCAATATGAACAGGCTGTGCATATAGAACTGTTGAATGAATCGTCCCTTTCGTTTCAGTCTCCATCCAAGTTACATACGAATTCTTTTCTAATACGAGTAACTGTAATGATTCTGCCATCTTTCTCAGCAACTCAATTAAATGCATAAATTCACCTGTTACAACATGCATCTCCCATTCTAACTTACTTTGCAATATATCCACTTGCTTCTCAAGAGCAGTTACTACCCTTCTTAATTCATATATAAAACGATTTGTTAATTCGACGATACTATCCCACAACTTACCTTTTTCTAGTTCTGCGTTATACCTATAGATGAGCGGCATATTATTTGTTCCTTGTTCTTGCTTTGTTTGTTTAAATATAAAAGTACGTAACATTTGGAAGAGTTCATCCGCATCAAACTTAAGTTCCTTCAAACTATAACTTATCATACGGAAAGTTGAACGAGATGCTTGCTCTGATTTTTTCATCATTTTATATACTTTGGAGAGTACATCTTCTGTTTCTAGCGTCCCAAGACGAGATATAACCAATTGAAAATACATACAAGAGAACTGTTCACCCAATGTTCTACTCGCAGCTTCTTCAATATGGTGAGCTTCATCAAAAATAATATGTTCGCATGAAGCAAACAGCGGTTCTTCACTTGAAAAATCTTGAAATAATAACGCATGATTTGTAATAACGATATCTGCAAATAAAGCTTTATTCTTCGCTCGCTGGTAAAAACAACGACTAAACCAATTACTTTGCATACCGCCTGGACTATACGCATCACTACAAATACGATTCCAAAGTAACTTTCCGCCCTCAGGAATATTTAATTCGTCTCGATCACCCGTTTCAGTTTGCAATAGCCAAACTAAAATCTTCGCTTTCGTAAGTGCCATATCATAATTTTTTTCTTCCTCTTGTAAAGCATACTCAAATTTGTGTAAGCAAAGATAATGCTTTCTTCCTTTTAGAAGAGCTGCATCAAATGAAAATGGCATTATTTTTTGTAATAACGGAATTTCTTTTTCTAATATTTGTTGTTGGAGTTGTACCGTTTGTGTACTTATAATGACAGGTTCTTCTTTTCTCTTTGCAAAATAAAGACTAGGAAGCAAATACGCAAGAGTCTTTCCTGTTCCTGTACCGGCTTCAATTAGTGAAAAACGAGAATCTCTTAACGCCGTATATATCTCTTTCATCATCAGTTGTTGACTTTCTCTTCTTTCAAACTTTGGCATATGTGATTCCAATTTATCCATCGTTTTATTCAAGAAAGCATCAAACTTTGATGAACACGTTTCTCCAAGGTTTAAGGAATAGTTCCGCTTTTTCAGCGCAATATTTCGATGTATTTCATACTCCGCTATATCTTCTTTACCATGCATTACTTTCTTTAAAATATTTTCAGAAAGCACATCAGCTATATCACTTTGAAACACGTCGCTTAATTCATAAAGCGATTGCAACGTGACAAGTGGTAACTTTTCAATTTCATTTAAAAATTGTAAAAATAATTCCGCTGTTGCAAGAGCATCACTATCCGCACGATGTGGTTGATCATGTTCTAGTTCGTGCTTCTTAGCTAAATCACGTAATTTATAACTATCAGCTGTCGGTAAAAGAATTTGAGCCAATTCAACCGTGTCGATTTTAGGACAATGTATTTCTGTATATCCAGCCTGCCTTAATTCTTCATTTAAAAAATTCCAATCAAAGTGAACATTATGCGCAACGAAAGCCGCACCTTGTAATAGCTCAACAATCATCGGGGCTACATCTTGAAATAACGGGGCTTGTTTTACAAGACTTTCATCAATCCCTGTTAATTCTGTAATAAATGGTGGGATCTCTCTCTTTGGGTTAACAAAAGACGAAAAAATCTCCAATATCTCTCCATCTTCTACTACAACAGCTGCAATTTGGGTAATTTTATCCTTCCCATCTTTCCAGGAGTTCCCTGTCGTCTCTAAATCAACAACGACATAACGCTTACTCATATATGTAACACCTCAATTTCTTACCGTTCAAACAACAATAATTTATATAATGTTACTATACCACGTTTTATCTCATCTTAATGAAAAGATGCACAAAAAAGCTATCTCCGCAATGGAGATAGCTTTTCTACTTATAATATCGTACCCGCTTTTTCAGCACCTAACATTTCAATAATTTGATTATTGTCGTCTAGTACTGCAATTTTTGGTTCTTGTTTATGAACCTCTTCTTCCGTAACTAGCCCATAACAAATAATAATTACTTTGTCCCCTGGTTGTACAAGCCTTGCCGCAGCACCGTTTAAACAAACAACACCACTACCGCGTTCCCCTTTAATAACGTATGTCTCTAAGCGAGCACCATTATTATTATTTACAATTTGGACTTTTTCATTTTCTACAATATTTACTGCATCCATTAAATCTTCATCAATTGTAATACTACCTACATAATTTAAATTTGCCTCCGTTACAGTTGCACGATGTAACTTTGCTCTCATCATTGTGCGAAACATAGATGCTCCCCCTTATTTAACCGTTAATGTTATATTGTCAATTAATCTTACATTTTCAAATTTAACTGCAATAGCTAAAATGATTCGTCCTTCGACTTTCTCTACCATTGTTAATGACGGATATGCATATAAATCCGCATAATCTACAGTGCCTTTCGTATGCGTCTCAATATACTCTTTCACAAGATTTGTAATGATTTCTGGATTACGTTCACCTGCCTCAATTCTTTCTTTCGCTATACATAGACTGCGGTATAAATGAAGAGCCTCTTCACGTTCATCTTGTGATAGGTACACGTTACGAGAACTTTTCGCTAATCCATCTTCTTCCCTTACAATATCAACTGGTACGATTGTAACTGGAATATTGAAATCAGTTACAAATCCTTCAATTACTGCAACTTGTTGAGCATCTTTCATACCGAAATAAGCACGCGTTGGCAGCGTAATATTAAATAGTTTCATTAGTACAGTTGCAACACCAGCAAAATGACCAGGTCTTTGTTTACCGCATAATACGTCCGTGCGTTTCACAACTTCTACTGTTGTTGTTTGTTCTGATGGATACATTTCTTCTACACTCGGATAAAATAAATAATCTACACCGTTTTCTTTTGCTACATTTTCATCTCTATCAATATCACGAGGATATCGATCTAAATCTTCATTTGGGCCAAATTGCAGCGGGTTTACAAATACACTTAAAACTACAATTTCATTTTCTTCTCTTGCCTTACGTAATAAGGTAGCATGCCCTTCATGTAAATAACCCATCGTTGGAACAAAACCAATACTTTTTCCACTTGCATGCAGTTCGTTTGTAATTTGCTGCATCTCTTGCACTGTAGTTACGATTTTCATTATTGTTTTCCCCCGTATAACGCTAAGCGGTCTTCTTCTTTCATTGTGAACGAATGTTTTTCTTCAGGAAATTGCCTTGTCTTTACTTCAGTAACGTATTGTGAAATCCCGCGCACAATCTCCTCTTGAACAGAAGTATATTGCTTCACAAATTTTGGAACACGATTTACGCCATATGAGATAAGATCATGATAAACAAGCACTTGCCCATCTACTTTTTGTCCTGCACCAATCCCGATTGTTGGTATTGTTAGTTGTTCTGAAATAAGTTCTGCTAACTGCATTGGTACACATTCTAACACAAGCGCTATTGCACCAGCTTCTTCACATTTCTTTGCATCTTCTATTAATTTTTTTGCACTCTCCGCATCTTTTCCTTGCACTTTATATCCACCCAACACTCCTACAGATTGAGGTGTTAAACCTAAATGCGCTACAACAGGAATTCCTGCGTTCGTCAAATATTGAATCGTTGATATAACTTCTCCAGCACCTTCTACCTTCAATGCGTGCGCCCCGCTCTCTTGAACGATGCGGCGTGCATTCATCATCGTTTCTTGTAATGATACGTGATACGACATAAATGGCATATCAGTTACAATAAACGTCTCTTTCGCTCCGCGGCGTACAGCTTTCGTATGATGAATCATATCCTCTACTGTTACAGGTACTGTTGAATCGTATCCGAGTACAACCATTCCAAGAGAATCTCCAACTAAAATCATATCAACTTCAGCTTCTTCTGCTAATTTAGCAGATGGATAATCATACGCCGTTAGCATTGTAATCGGCTCACCTTGCTCTTTCATCTTCAAAAAATCTGTTTTTGTTTTCAAAAACTACTCCTCCTTTATGCAGGAGAGAGGAGATGGCCGAAATCATATAAAAAACCCCTCTGGCCATAAAAGGGCAGAAGGGTTGTGTGTTAGTCGGCATTATTCATCCCTCTGTCCCAGTCCGTTATTGGATCAAGGCAGAATCCAAGTTATTATTTTTCATATTACTTCGAATCATGGTGCAGTTCACTCTGATACTGCCCACATTCGAACTAATTATAGCAAACTACAAAAAGGAATTACTACATTTTTTTGAAAAAATAATTTTTTATTCTTATTGCGGTATATGAAATTTAACAAGAGAGTATATATGCTATAAAGTGAAAATTTAATCAGCCCGACAAATAGCGGGATAAAGTTTTTATAGATAATTCAATCTTGAAAAGATACATGTTTTTTCAACGCATGTTAAAAAAATCTAAGTTAATTTCTTCTATAATCAATTGAACTGTATAGTATAACTCTTAAACTAATGATGCAGGTTAATTGAGGAAAAGTACTTAACAAAGGAGAATTGCAGATGTCTATGAACAGGTGGTTATTTCGATTCAGCAGTTTGCTTGTAATGATTGTATGGTGGATGTCTTTAGGATCCTTTCATGTATTTGCCTCAGTTAATGTCGTAACACAACCCACCGATTTAACGAACGTGATTGAGGTTGAACTAAATGATGATTACTTTAATCCAAATGTCATCAAGATTCCGCTTGAAGGATCTACAACATTACTATTGAAAAATAAAGGTAAAAACGAGCACACCTTTACAGTGAAAAAACTCGGCATTGACGTCGTAGTCGAGTCAGGAAAAGAAAAGAATATTACCGTGAAACCTAAAAATACTGGTACATATGAATTAATATGTCGATACCATCTTCTTAAAGGAATGGAAGGCAAAGTAATCGTCAAATAACATGCCAGGCCAACTAGACGGAAGATATTTTGAAGTGAACTTTAAATATGAAAAGAATTTATTATCATGTTACAAATTCAACTCAAAAATATTGAAATAAAAAGAAGTTCCAAAAGAGGAACTTCTTTTACTTAATTTCGATATCTGCAGAATGAATATGATGTACTTTCCCCTCATGATCCTCCAGAAGTAATACACCATCCTCTGTGATTCCTTTCGCTAACCCCGTAATCGTCTCTCTCATCGTTCGAGCAGTAATTTCTTTCCCGATGCTCACAGCGTAACTTTCCCAAAGAATTTTAATGACAGAGAAACCATTTTGTAAATACTCTTCATATAATTTTTCTAGTTGTAAATAGATTTGTTGCATAAGTTCTGCACGAACAATCGGCTTACCTGATTCAATCGCTAATGAAGTAGCAATGTGCTGAATTTCTTCATCAAAATGTTCTTGCTTTTGATTCGCATTAATACCGATGCCCATAATGACAGCATTAATTTTATCAGGATCCGCTTGCATTTCTGTTAATATACCTACAGCCTTTTTACCTTGAATTAAAATATCATTTGGCCATTTTATTCCCACGCCTACACCTGTACATTTTTCAATTGCCTGTGCAACACTAACAGCCGCTAACAAAGTAAGTTGCGGTGCATGATGAACTGGAATCGATGGGCGTAAAATAATACTCATCCAAATTCCTGTTCCTTTTGGTGAATGCCATTTTCTGCTTAAACGACCTCTTCCCGCTGTTTGTTCTTCTGCTACAACGATAGTTCCTTCTTCTGCACCTTCATAAGCCAGTTTTGCTGCAATGTGCTGCGTTGATTCAACAGTTTCTTCAAAATACACTGTTCTACCAATTCGCTTCGTTTGTAGCCCTAACTGAATTTCATTAGCAGTCACTTTGTCTGGCTTACTTGCAATTCGGTAACCTAATCGACGCACAGCTTCAAGTTCATATCCCTCACTCCGGAGATCTTCCATATGTTTCCATACAGCAGTTCTTGAACAACCAAGTTTATCACTAATCGTTTGGCCGGATACAAACTCGCCATCCGCTTCAGAAAAAACTTGTAATAACTGCTTTCTTATAGTAGATTGCATCCTTGCAGCCACTCCCTTATACGCTCTTTCTCATTAACTATGTTCCCTTGTACGATTGCTTCCTCGATTTTCTGAAGCATTTCAGCAACCCACGGACCAGGCTTTTTGTTTGCCCAGTTTAATAAATCATTACCAGTCACATTCATTTCTTGACGCTCCTGGATTGGCAATACATGAAACATTGATTGTACTCGTTTAACAGATGTAGGGTCATAGCTTTCAATCATCGCTTCATATACTCTCTCTGCCATTTCAGCGATATGAATTCCCGTTTTATAAAGAAGGACTGTATCCCAACCCCTCTCCTTTCTAGTACGGATTGCCAATAAAACTGCAACAATATCTTTTATTTTTTTATTCGAAAACTTCCATTGACGTAAAAAGACAGATGGATGTTCTTCTCCGATACAATATAAGAAAAATGCCCACGCCTCAATATCCGTTTCGAAAGAATCCCATTTATACCGCGTAGCTGTTAAGAGTCTTTCTTCTGACATTTGTAAATATGGCAAATGAGAAAATAGCTTCGTCTCTACTAATTCTTTGAGACCTTTCACACAATATGTACCAGTTAACAGTTTCTCAAACTCTACTGTAATGCGCTCAATTGCTATATGTTCTAGCAAATGCCCATACGTTTCAATCGCTTGCTTCGTTTTCGTTTCTATTGAAAAACCTAACGTGCTTACAAACCGAATACCACGTATCATTCGCAGGGCATCTTCTTGAAAACGATCCGCAGCATTTCCAACTGTCACGATTTCTCTCTGTTGAATGGCTTCCTGTCCAGCGAATAAATCAACCATTTCGCCTTCTTCTGTCATAGCAATTGCATTCATAGTGAAATCACGACGTTTTAAATCCTCTTCTAATGAACGAACAAATTGAACACTACTAGGTCTTCGAAAATCTTCATATTCGCTTTCTGTTCGAAAAGTAGTTACCTCATAAGGCTCACCATTTTCTAAAACAATTACAGTTCCATGCTCAAGACCAACAGGAACATTTCTTGGAAATATAGCCATCACTTCTTCTGGTAAAGCAGATGTCGCAATATCAATATCTCCAATCGGCCTATCGATAATAAGATCTCGTACGCTCCCACCAACAAAGTAAGCCTCATGTCCTTGTTGCTTTAATGTCTCAATAATAGAACTAGCTTTTTTAAATCTTTCCATTTTTGTCATCCCTTAGTACGTCATAGTAAATCGTTTCATATTGTGAAACAATTTTTTCTGAGCGAAATTGCTCATAAACACTTTCTCTTGCTCGTTCTCCCATATTACGATGAAGTTCCTCGTCCTTTAATAGCTGAGTAGCTTGATTTGCCACTCCTGTTGTATCGCCAACTTCACATAAATATCCTGTTCCCCCGTGTTGAATAACCTCTGGAATACCTCCGACCCGTGTTCCGATACAAGGTACACCACACGCCATTGCTTCTAATAAAACAAGACCAAAACTTTCCTTCTCTGATAGAAGCAACATTAAATCACTCATCGCAAGTAGTTCTGCAACATTATCTTGCTTGCCTAGGAATAAAACGCGATCTTCAATATGTAAATTCTTCACTATCTGTAAAATCGTACAGAATTCTGGTCCGTCTCCAACAAGAAGCAACTTCGCATCTACTTCTTTAACAATTTTAGCAAATGCCTGAACAACATCCTGCACACGTTTCACTTTACGGAAATTCGAAATATGAATAAGTACTTTTTCGCTCTCACTTATACCGTATTCTTTCTTTAATTGAGACATATTACGCTTGAAATATACACGTTCGTCTATAAAGTTATATACCGTTTGAATTTCTTTACTTGGTTTTACAAGCTCATGCGTTTCGTTAATTAATGAATGCGAGACAGCAGTTACAACATCCGATTGCTCAATACCAAAACGAATTAAATTATTTAACGAAGGGTCGGAACCTAACACAGTAATATCTGTTCCATGCAAGGTTGTAACAATTTTAATACGCTCTCCGATCATTTGTTTTGCTAAATATGCACAAATCGCATGTGGTATTGCGTAATGCACATGTAAAATGTCTAGATTTTCTCTTTGTGCAACCTCTGCCATTTTACTTGCTAACGCTAAATCGTATGGTGGATATTGAAATACAGAGTATTGGTTTACCGTCACTTCATGAAAATAAATGTTTGGATATACTTTATTTAACC
This sequence comes from Bacillus sp. CH_48, assembly GCF_038008465.1. Taxonomy (NCBI): domain Bacteria; kingdom Bacillati; phylum Bacillota; class Bacilli; order Caryophanales; family Bacillaceae; genus Bacillus; species Bacillus sp. CH_48. The sequence continues at coordinate 5,387,830 of NZ_JBBOZF010000001.1, forward strand.
GGAATGGTAAACCCGATGTAATAAAGTGAATTTCATGCCCGCGTTCCGCCAATTGCTTTCCTAATTCTGTTCCAACAACTCCAGAACCACCTACAGAAGGATAACATGTAATACCTATTTTTAATTTCATTTACATCCCCCTAATAAATCAGCATGTAATAAAACCGGTTTCTTACTCATAAATCCCTCGGCATACAAGACTCCAACTTCTTTTCCAAACATCTTCTCACGAGCAATCACCGTTTCAACGTATCCTTCTGTTAACGGTGTCTTAACCCCATCACTCCCTGTTGAAAACTGACTTTCATACGATTCTAATGCTTCCACCTTTATAGAGAGGTGCTCACTTATATCTATACAAAAATTCGGTTTATGAAAACCATTAATCATATAATTATAAAAAGACTCCACACGATGTGGTGCAAGTTCCGGCATATATTTACGGATTCCTGCTGAAAAAATAGCCTCTTCCACAAGCTTTGCACAATTTGCATGATCTGGATGGCGATCTTCATAGTACGGCGCAAAAACTAGTTTTGGTTTATATGTACGGATCACCTTGACAATTTCACGTATATACTCTTCTTTCATATACAAACCACGGTCTGGCATCGCTAAATTCAGTCTCGTTTTTACTCCCATTATACGAGCTGCAACCTTTGCTTCTTCTTTTCTCAACTCTATCGTTCCATTTGAAGAAAGATCAGCTTCTGTTAAATCACAAATACCTACTTCATACCCTTGCTTTGTATATTTAGCGATGGTACCAGCCATGCCGATTTCAACATCATCGGCATGAGCACCAAACGCTAATATATGTAATCCACTCATAATTGTTCCCCTCATTTTCTTAACTTACGATAATCTAAATCTCCTCGCTCTAATGCGTGCATTAACATTTCAGCACTTGCCATATTCGTTGCAAGTGGAATCGCATATACATCACATAAACGAAGCAATGCATTCACATCCGGTTCATGCGGCTGTGCTGTTAATGGATCGCGGAAGAAAATCACCATATCTAAATCATTTTTTGCAATCATTGCACCAATTTCTTGATCTCCACCAAGAGGGCCAGATTGATATCTTGTTACAACTAATCCAGTCGCTTCCATAATGCGAAGCCCTGTCGTTCCTGTTGCAAATAATTCATGTTGTTCAAAAATTGGTTTATATGCGTATGCAAACGAAACCATATCATTTTTCTTTTTGTCATGTGCGATTAAGGCAATTTTCATCCGTTGTCTCCCCTTTAGTCGATAATATTTTCTAAACCGTACACAAGATGATCCAGGTTCATTACTGTCTCAATTGATAGTTTTACACCTGACATAAATGATGCACGATTGAATGAATCATGACGAACTGTTAACATTTGTCCATCTCCACCGAACATTACTTCTTGGTGTGCAATAAGCCCTGGCAAACGTACACTATGAATGTGAATACCGTCTACATTTGCACCACGTGCACCTGCTAGTTGCTCTACTTCATTTGGATGACCTTGCTGCTTTGATTCACGATTTTGACGAATTAATTCTACCGTTTTTACAGCTGTACCAGATGGTGCGTCTAATTTTTGATCATGATGTAATTCAATTACCTCAACATCTTGGAAATATTTCGCTGCCATTTGTGAGAATTTCATCATAAGAACTGCACCAATTGCAAAGTTTGGAGCAATAATTGTTCCTACTGCTTTTTCTTTTGCATTCTCTGTTAAACGTGCCAATTCTTCTTCTGTAAATCCAGTTGTACCAATAACAGAACGAAGTCCACGCTCAACTGCAAGTGTAACGTGTTGTTTCCCAACTTCTGGTGTTGTTAAATCTAACAACACGTCTGCTTCTACTTCATCTAAACAAGTATGTAAATCAGCGTAAATCGGTGCATGTAATGCTGGCATGCCAGGTAAATCAGAAATCTTCTCACCACCATGCTTATAATCCACTGCTGCTACTAAATTTAAATGTTCCGTTCTTTCCATAAGAAGGACTGCTTCATGTCCCATACGTCCTCTTGGTCCGGCGATAATTACTTTAATTTCTTTCATTATTCTTTCTCTCCCTCATCAATACGTGTCCAGCGATCTTTATCACGTGTATTAAATTTGTTCATTACAATGTTATGTGCTGTCTCTAAATCAATATTTAAACTATTTGCCATACAAATCATAACAAATAATACATCTCCAAGCTCTTCTTCAATACTATTTTCTTTTTCAGTTGTTTTCTTCGGTTTCTCACCATAATAATGATTTACCTCTCTTGCAAGCTCTCCCATTTCTTCCGTTAAACGAGCCATCATTGCAAGCGGACTGAAATAACCTTCTTTAAACTGACCAATATATGCATCTACTTCTTTCTGCATATCTTTCATCGTTTTTGCTTCCATACTATTCACCTCTAATCCTTCCTCTTTCATGTTAGCCAATTCATCGCGATTTGACAAATATTATTCCCCGCCAAACACCTATTTGCGACCCTTTTTTGGATAGACTATAATAAAGTGAAACTTCTTTTGCGATTTTTGCAAAAGATCAGCCCGAACTAATCGGGTTCCTACGGCTGGTTCGCCTTTCTTCAGAACTTTATCTCCTACAAGCCGTTGGTACGGGGTAAAGTGAAACTTCTTTTATGTGCTTTTCGCAAAAAATCAGCGCACACCAATCGGGTTGCAACTAGAAATTACTTATTATTATGTTTTACTGTTTCAGCGGAGCAATGCAATCATTACATAATTAGGGGGATTTCTATATGACATCAAAATTGAAGATGCGAAATATTATTTTTATTTTAATCGGTTCCGCTATATTTTCTTTCGGTATTGTCAATATCAATATTGAAAACCACCTTGCAGAGGGTGGGTTTACTGGTATTACACTATTATTGTATTTTTTATTTAAGTTTGATCCTTCCTACTCAAACTTAATTTTAAATATCCCTATATTTTTTATTGGTTGGAGGTTACTTGGCAGAACGACATTTTTATATACATTAATCGGCACCTTTAGCGTATCTTTATTTCTATGGATTTTCCAGCGTTACGAAGTGCTAAACTTACATTTAAACTTGCAAAATGATATGACACTCGCAGCTTTATTCGCTGGGGCATTTATAGGTATCGGCCTTGGAATAATATTTAAATATGGCGGGACTACTGGCGGTGTAGATATTATCGCACGACTAGCTCACAAATATGTTGGCTGGAGTATGGGAAAAACAATGTTTATGTTTGATGCTGTCGTTATCGTAGTCTCTATTCTTACCTATTTATCATACCGCGAGGGCATGTATACGCTAGTTGCTGTTTTTATCGGTGCTAAAGTCATTGATTTTATGCAAGAAGGGGCTTATGCTGCAAAAGGAGCGACTATTATCTCAGAGAAAAACGATGAAATTGCTGCCAAAATTTTATCTGAAATGGAGCGCGGAGCAACCTTTTTAAAAGCCGTTGGATCGTATACAAAAGTGGAACGTAACGTATTGTATTGCGTTGTTGCTAAAAATGAAATCGTGAAATTAAAAAATATTATTACGTCTGTAGATCCTCATGCTTTTGTCGCTGTAAGTGATGTACATGATGTAGTTGGTGAAGGATTTACGTTAGATGAAAATAAAAACCCTTTACATAATTAAATGTAACTAGAAAAGCACCTTAGCTTTTCTAGTTTTTTATTACAAGTCTTTTAAGCTTCTCCAAATCCTCATAAATAAGCTCCAATAAACTCCGATTATAAAAAATAGAAGCTGGATGAAAAGTTGGAAAAACATGATATTCATTCTCTGACCATATAAACTCTGCACTTTGCATATCCTTTAATTTTTGAATGGGCTGTTTTAATAATTGCCCATGTACATCTGTGATTTTTTTATTTTTTCCTGTTAAACGTTGAAGACCGATATTTCCAAGCGTGACGATAAGCTTCGGATTTATTTTCTCTAATTCATAATCTAATAAAGGCGCATGGGCAACTATTTCTCCTTGATTTGGCGTTCTATTATACTTTTTTTGTATGATTTCACCATTTCGTTCTTTTTTCTCTCGCCATTTATAAGGTCTACTCCGAACAGCGCTCGTAATATATACTTCTTCCCTTGTAACGTGAATACGCTCTAAAAAACCCATTAATTGTTTTCCCGCCCTCCCGCTAAACGGAATCCCATTATGAATTTCTGTTTCACCAGGCGCTTCTCCTAACAACATAAATTTGGGATTTTCAGGGCCTTGTCCACTTAAAAAACCTTCTAGTTGATAAGGAGCACTACGCTCTTTCACTTGTTTTACTAAATGGTCTGGATATTTCATTTCCCCCCACCGCCTTTCCGCATTACTTCTATTATTTCTATTTGCAATACATTATATAATTCAAGCCACACAACAAAAAAAGACTATCAAAATTGATAGTCTTTAGTCGTCGCTACGCTGCATACCAGTATACATTAATACGAGACGTAATAATTCAAATACCGCTACAGCTGCAGCTGCTACATATGTTAATGCTGCCGCATTTAATACTTTACGAGCTTGGCCATATTCATCTGTTGATACAATACCTAACGCTTCAATTTGTTGCATCGCACGCTTTGACGCATCAAACTCAACTGGTAATGTAACGAGCTGGAACACAACACCTGCTGCCATTAGAATGATACCTAATAACAACAAACCAGACATTTGTGCAAATATACCGATTAGGACGAAAACCCAAGACATATTCGAACCAAAGTTTGCAACTGGCACTAACGAATGACGAACGCGCATAAATTTGTAATCTTTTGCATCTTGAATTGCGTGTCCTACTTCATGTGCTGCAACTGCCGTACCAGCAACTGAATGTCCATAATAGTTATCTGTTGATAATCGAACCGTCTTAGCGGTTGGATCATAATGATCTGATAAATGACCTGGTGTTTCTTCTACAGCTACGTTGTATAATCCATTTTCATCTAAAATTTTTCGAGCCACTTCCGCTCCTGTCATACCTGATGTTGAATAAACTTGTGAATACTTGCTATAGGCACTACGTACTCTTGACTGTGCATACAACGGTATGATCATTATGATCGCGAAGTAAATTAAATAAAACATCATGAACCTCCATTGAAGTTTTAATTATAGTACTTCTCATTCTATTTTCTTCTGCCACTATTGTCAATAAATAAACCTTACAATCCATATCTTTACTTATTACATTATCTATTTTTAGAATGTACATTACTTTTTCTTTTCTCTCTCTCTCCTTTATACTTTCTCCATCCAACATAAGTTAATGTGAATAAAATAAGTCCCCCAGTAATTGTCATAAACCAAATGAGAGAGGGTGCAATTTCATCCTTTTTTACTGTGTGAAATATCTTTTGCAAATCCCCTTTAATAATCCCTAATTGCATTTGGCCGCCTTTCGTTTTTAACATAACGTTACGAAATTCATCCAAATAAGATAAATGAGCATTTACACGCTGTACCTCGTTTTCTGGCAAAGCAATCATTAAGCTTGGATAAATAATATTGAATTCATTTAAAAATGTATTTAACGTTTGTTGAAACTGCCCAACATCTTCTTTTTCCATCGCTTTTTCCATTTGAGAAAAGGCATCCATTACTTTTCTTTCTCTTTCCATCCAAAGCGGTTGATATTTCGATACTTGCGCATCAACAGCAAGTTGTAATGCCAGCACATTATCCATTTTAGCTTGCTTACCTAAACCTTCTTCAAAGAGCGATTGTTGCGCCTTGTCGTAAGCTAAAGAAATAACTCTAACTTGATCTGGTGTTACTTCCTGCTTCTTTTCATTCCCCTTGATTAAAAATTGCTCTGAGAAAAGTTGTAATACTTGTACTGCTTTTTCATCTTCATTACGCTTCACTAACTGTAACGAGTCATCTAACAACCCTGTTAGCTCATTCCACTCTTCAGCATATATACGTAATGGAAACATTATAATTAGAAATGCTATCAATCCAATTAATGTTCTCTTCATCCCGGTCCCCCCTATAACTACTAGTACAAAATATGTTAATTGGGACAAGAATAGAACAGAACTGAACCGAAAAATATATTATCGTTTTACAAAGAAAAAATTCTCTTTAAGCAGAGAATTTTTTCTTTGACATCCTTTTCTTTTTTACGAAATATCTATATAAACTATAACAAAGTATACTACCACCTAAAATGAATAATAAAATAGCACACGCAGCATGCATAAAGAACTCCTCTGGTAGCATTAATATAACTGGATCCGTTTCAATATCAAACATCCAATAATCATTACTGAATAAAAGCTTATGGAATAATACAAAGCTCTTTTCAAAATTAATAGCGATTGGTAACATAAGCGCTATCGGAAAAATGATTGTTAAAATCGATCCGTGCAGTAAAAACTTTTCATTTTTCTTTTTTAATAAATAAATTCCGCCTATCACTGCAATCATAATTGTCGCATACATCACATATTGAATCTTTACTAAAATATTTTTAACATCTACAAAATGAATACGGCCATTTGTAGACATATCTAATGTTGGCAAATGTAATGCTCCGTCATAAAACGGGGATAAATATGTAATAAGCACATCGTAATTTCTTTTAATTTCATCCTTCGTCATATCCGCTAAATCAGGAATATTTAAAAAATCAATTTCAAAATAATACAGCCATTTTCCATACACAACTGCCGTTGTTGCAAGTGCAAAAATAGAAAATGCTATGCTATATGAAACAATTAAAGTAATCAATCGATCCAATATTTTTGTACCACTCTTATTTTTCTCCATGTTCTCCCCCTAAATGTTCTAACCATCATAAAGAAAATTGTTTCCTGTGCTCACGTAAGCAACAATAATATGTAATACATAGTACAGCAACGCTTAACCAAAACGTAAAATAACCAATTTCCTCTACAAACAAATGCATAATTCCATATCGCGGCATTTGCCAAAATAAATAATCAATTGCATCGTTATGCAACGTCCACACACCCGCTACTATAAAATGCCATTTTTTTATACGGTAAAATGGAGCATATAAAACACCTTGCACCGCCATCGCAAAGTGCGAAAGCATTAACATGTAGCCCATAAGGCCAATAGAACCTTTTACGTAAATCATAATCGCATTTACAACAACAGCCCAAATACCATATTTTATTAAAGTAACAATCGCTAGTGCTTCTATTAATCCCCAGTTTCTCTTTGTCAAAAAAGCAATTAAAACAAAGAAAAAAAAGAGACTCGCCATAGGACTATCTGGTACAAACGGCCAAAATATAGGTGACGTTTCTTTCAATTGATTTCCGTACCATATAAACCCGTAAATTGTACCTAATATGTTAACAACCAATAAAAATAATAATACCGAGCGTTGTCTTAACATTGCATACAAGTACACCAATCTGTATGTCCAACACCTTTCAAGCAAAGTAATTCATTCACTAAATCCTACTCTATTATAACAAACTTCATCCAACTAAATATAAAAGCTGACTACAAATTTTGTAGTCAGCTTTTTATTATTTTTTATTATACTTTGCAACGAATTCCGAAAGCTTCTTCAGTTCCTCATCTGTACCTTTAAATACACCTTTAGGCATGGAACCTTTTCCATCTTTCGCAATTTTAGCAATTTCTTCTGGCTTTAAAGTTAAGTTTTGCAGTGCTGGTGCTGCCGCCCCGCCCTGTAAGTTGTCACCATGACATGTTAAACAAGTATTTTTTTGCATTAATTTATAGCCATCATCATTTTTATCAACTGGCGCTGTTTTTACAATTGCTCCTTGTTTCTTTGCAGCTTCCCAGTCATGGTGTGCTACAGATTCCCAAGTTAAAAAGATAATCGATGCAATTGCTAAAAGCATAAATCCAGTTGCTACAGGACGCTTCAATGGACGTCTTTCTGGACCTCGATCAAGAAATGGAGCTAACAGTAATGCACCAAACGCAATCCCTGGCATAATAAACGCTCCAATTACAGTAAATGAACCGGAAGCATAAGAATACTTTAATAACTGATACAAGAATAAGAAATACCAATCTGGAAGTGGTATATATCCAGCATCTGTTGGATCCGCCATTCTCTCAAGTGGCGACGGATGCGCCACTGTTAAACATAAATAACCGATTAAAAAAACTGCACCAACCATCCATTCTTTTAACAAGAAGTTCGGCCAAAATGCTTCTGTTTTCCCTGGGTATTCAGAATAGTCTTTTGGAATATTTGGTTTCCGAGCTACTGGTACCCGAGAATCTCCTACAAACTTCATCCCTTTGCCGCGATGCATAATCTCCCTCCTTTAGTTCTTTCCCCTTTAATTTAGCAATCTCTTATAGTGGACCGGAAATACCTTGTTTGCGAATCATGATGAAGTGGAAGGCCATTAAACCTAGAAGTGCTGCTGGTAAGAAGAAGACGTGAATAGCAAAGAAGCGAGTTAATGTTTGAGCGCCAACAATTTCGGAATGACCAGCGAGTAATGTTTTAATATAAGGACCAATGAGCGGTGTTTGCTCTGCAATTTGAATCCCTACTTTTGTAGCAAATAAAGCTTTCATATCCCACGGTAATAAATATCCGGTAAAACCAAGACCTAACATAACAAAGAAAATAAGAACACCAACAATCCAATTTAACTCACGGGGCTTTTTATACGCACCTTGGAAGAAAACTCTGAGTGTATGTAAAAACATCATTACAATTACGAGACTAGCACCCCAGTGGTGCATACCACGAACAATTTGCCCATAAGCAACTTCATTTTGTAAATAGTAAACGGATTCCCAAGCATTTTTAATATCAGGCACATAATACATCGTCAAAAACATTCCAGATAAAATTTGAATTACAGTAACGAAAAAGGTAAGTCCTCCAAAGCAATAGACGAATGCAGAAAAGTGATGTGCCGGGTTTACATGTTCAGGTACTTCATGATCAGCGATATCACGCCATATTGGTGTAATATCTAATCTTTCATCTACCCAATCATAAATTTTATTTAACATCTACTTTGCACCCCCTCTTGGCTTTGCTTTTCCTAGATACAGCGTTCCATCTTTCACTTTAGACTCGTACACATCAAGCGGAGCAAGGGGTGGCGTACCCTTAATGTTCATCCCATCTTTTGTATAACGCCCCCCGTGACATGGGCAAAAGAATTGATTCGGATGTGCTTTGTCCGAATTCCAGTTAACTGTACATCCTAAATGTTTACATACTGGAGAGAACGCAACAATGTCTCCGCTTTCATCTTTATGAACCCAAGCCGATTTTGGTTCTTCAGACTTGTACCAACCATCAACCTGCTTCACTTTAAAATCGAAACGCTTCGGCTCTGTTGTAATATCCTTTACTTGCGCAACAGCAACCATATCTGTTCCGGCTTCTTTTCTTAACACCGGATCAAGCGCAAATCGCGTCATCGGCATTAAAATACCGGCAGCCATAAAGCCTCCTACCCCTGTGAGTGTGTAATTTAAAAATTGTCTTCTTGACACGCGATGTTCTTTCTCGCTCACGAAAATTTCCCCCCTCTATCAGAAATTGTCCCCTCGTGATAAATTATATAAAAAATAAAAACTAGGACACTATCATGATATAATACGCTCATGCACAGGTCAATATCATACTACTCATAATAATAAGAACTTTCTGTTTATTGCGAGTTTCCCCACTTCTCTTCCAACATCACCATTATATTTTTTATATGTGCATGAATAACTTCTCTCTTTGCTTGATCACTAAATTGTTCTAATGCTAATGAAGGAAACCAAAATAAATCTCCCTGTAACTCTTGTATATCCTCTTTCCATGAAAAATCACTTGTAACATAAGCAATATGCTTAAAACCTTCTCTTCGTAAATGATTTGTCCATTCTTGCAAACGACCTTTTTCATTCTTTTGACTTTCTACTAAATACGTAAAAGCAGGCAGTAAAAGCACTCTTCCTTTATACTCTCTTTCCAATTCCATACTCAACAATTCGATAAATTCACCTTGTTCTACAACCATTTTTATTTCTTTCGCTGCCGAAATTGATAAAAGCGGTATTACTCCTGTATCAACATACTCTCTTGCTTGCTCAAACTGTTCCACATCTTTTACAATCCATTTCAAATTTCTTCCCCCCTTCATTTACAAATGACAGAACTTTCACTTTATATATATTAAACCATACTAAAAGAGGTAAAAAAAGAAAAACTACCCAATATAGGTAGTTTTTCTTGATAAAAGTCTGAAATTTGTAAAAATATTAATCCAAATACATTCTATAAAGTTTTTAACTCTGCCGTTAATCTATGAAACGCTTCCTTATCTTGCTTATCTAACGCTTCATCAATTTGTTTCAAAAGGCGTTCTCTTCTAAACGAAAATACACTTTCTTCCAAAAACCTTTCTGCAAGTAAACGATCTTTTTCATTTACTTCAATATGCTTTGGTAGATATGGGTTTTCTTCTAATACAGCTACATAATTCGCATTTTGAAACGATGATTTAAAGTTGAGTTGAATATAAATATCCTCATCTCGATTTAAACGAATATCATGAAACGATTTTTCAGCATCTGTTGTCATAACATTTTGTTTAAAAAAGTGAAACGGTGTGTCTTTCACACAATTCGCTGACATCACTAAGCCACGCGGACAATATTTTGCATGCTCTACGAAGTGGACTTTATGCATCAATTGGTCGTGACTCATTAAATAATTCAGAATCCATACACATTCACGCTGTTTCAGTTGGTAATTATTCAAAAACCATTTTACAAAATCCTTCTTCTCGTTTACAGAAACAGGGGTATTCATAGCAATTAAGTCCCTCCTCTGTCTTTCTCTTTTCTTTTTAGATTCAAGAAGCGGCATTCAGTTTCCTTCCAACTTATGAAAAATCCTCTAAATTATATAACAACTCTTCAATATGAATTTGTGTCGGGTCTAGTTGTAATAACTGGGTAAATACTTCTTTCGCCTCTTTTCGCTTTCCTTCTTCCAATAAGAAATAACCGTATTCTTCTAAGAAGTCTGGATGATTCTTAAAAGAAGTATATGCACTTTCATAGTGTTTTAATGCATCCGAATACATTTCTAATTGTTTTTTTGCATACGCAAGGTCCCAAAGTAGTTGTGTATCTGGTTCTCCACTATCAATAGCACGCTCTACAATTGCAATTAAATCTTCGTACTTTTCTTGTTCTTTTAAGATATACGCATATTTTAATGTTGCGCCTAAATGCCCTGGATCTAACTCAAGTGCTTTTTGAAGAACTTCCTCTGCTTCTACTATTTTTCCTAATTTCGCCGCAATGTTCGCTAACTCTACATAAAACGGAACTGAAAGCTCATCTACTTTAATTCCTTCATGAAGCGTTTCATAGCTTTCTTGAAGCATTCCTTCTTTTTCATAGCTTTTCGCTAAATACATGTACAGTGATGCGTACTCAGGGTCTAATTCTTTTAGTTCTTGCCAAGCACCGATTGCTCTCTGATATTCTTCACCTTGGTATAATGTGAAGGCATATCCAAATAATGAGTGAATATCTTTTTGTTCCTCTAGGCCTGCTTCATAATAAGAAATCGCCTCTTCCCAGTTTCCAATCGCACTTAACGTTTCTGCAAGACGAAGTGCGATTACAACACCACCCATTACTTTATGTTCCGCTAATAGCGATTCATAATAAGTAATTGCCTTTTGTTCTTCACCTTTACTACTATATAATTCTGCTAACCCAAACGTAATAACAGGTTCATCAGGCATCATTTCTTTCGCCTTTAATAGTTTTTGCTCTGCTACATCATCAAAACCTTGCATTTGGAATAAATCTGCAACAAGTAATAAAGATTGAACATATAAATCGTCATTTTCTGGAATATCATGAAGTACTTCAATCGCTTCATCTTCTTTATCTAGATCAATATATAATTCTGCTAAAAATACAGTGAATTCACTTTCTTCCGGATACAGTAAACGTAAGTCTTCAGTAATCGCTAATGCCTCATCTGTAAATCCAAGTGTATGATAGTAACGAGCGATATCATACTTCTCTTCATCATTTGCAATTTTTAATTGTTCTTTTAATAATTGTAATCCTTTTTCCGCTTCACCATTTTCAATATATGAAACAACTTGTTCAAACTTTTGCATAAACGTCTCCTTTAATTCTAAAAAATATTCTCTTCTGTTCATTTACCCCGCTATTAACGGGCAGTAAGACCCCCACCTCAAAATTCAGCTAAGGCAAAGAAGTTAGTTTGGGGATCAACTGCCCGTAAAAGCCCGATTGGTTCAACTAATAATCAGCGGGGGATAAACATCCCCCCACTGATTAAAGTTTCACTTTATCATAAGCAACTCACTGTTAGAACGCAACCTTTAGAATGAGCATGCTTCTTCTTATACTTCTTCTTACAGAGTAGGTAATTGTTCAAAAGGTTCGGATATGACACCGATACCTTATCATCATCTTCTATTGTACCGCTTTCTTTTATGACCGTGCAAATAACTTCTCTCACTAATTATCAAGCCATACAAACCGTGATTTACAGAACAACTTAATTACCAGTCTTCAACCTTTATTTTTAATACGATAAAAAAGGCTCCTATAATAGGAGCCTTCACAATCTCTTAAGAATATGTTTCTTCTTTCTGTACTTGCTCATTTACAAGCTCTTTCAGCAACTCTATAATTTCATCATTTTCTTCTTTCAAACCGACAGTAATACGAATACCATCATCGATACCAAATGCAGCACCAGAACGAACGATATATCCTTTTTTCATTAATCGTTCGAAAGCTTCATTACCCGGTATACCAAGTTTTAAGAAAATGAAATTTGTTTGAGATGGATAATAGAATACGTTATATTCTTTACAAAATGCATAATACTGATTTAGACCTTCAGCATTCTTTTTCACACAATCTTGTAAAAAGGCTTGATCTTCTAATGCAGCGAGTGCTACAGATTGCGCTACAGTTGATGTATTGAATGGTAACCTTGCTACTTCTAGCTGTCCGATTAACTTCGCATCCCCAATCGCATATCCAATACGAAAAGCAGCTAAACCATATGCTTTTGAAAACGTGCGTAAAACCATAAGATTTTCATACTTTTCAAGAAGTGGTAATGTTTGCGGATAGTCTTCTGCTTCCGCGTATTCATAATATGCTTCGTCCATAATAACGAGAGCCGACTTAGGAACCGATTCTAAAAATGAAAGTAATTTTTGTTTCTCAACATATGTACCTGTCGGATTATTCGGATTACAAATCCATACAATTTTCGTTTTATCATCTACTTGCTCTAGCATTGCATCTAAATCGTGAATACCATCTTTAAGTGATACTTCACGAACTTCTGCTCCTTCAATAACAGCATGGTGATGATATTGTGAAAACGTAGGATTCGCCATTACAACGTTTGTTCCTTCATGTAGTAACGCTCGGCTAATCATTTGAATGACTTCATCTAATCCACTACCAAATAGTAGTTGTTCTGCTTTTACACCTAAATGTTCCGCTACTTTTGTCCGAAGTTCAAAGGCATATCCATCTGGATAAAGGGCATATTGGCTCGCTAAAGAAGTTAATGCTTCTGTCACACGCGCTGAGCAACCGAATGGATTTTCGTTCGATGCTAATTTCACAATTTTCGATAATCCATATTCCCTTTTTACTTCTTCAATGTTTTTCCCAGGTACATACGCTCTCAAAGTTAACAATTGCTCTTTCACTCTCATTTTTCTTCCCCCAGTCATTTCATTCAATTTGATTACAATACAGTTATAGCCCCTTACTGTAATCTTTTATCATAACCGTCACTATTACGAGAATACCTCTAAATGAGCACTTCACAACACTTCGCTATCATTTTAAACCATATCTTTTTGAAATGCCTCTAACGCAATATGAACAGTCTCATCTGAAATAGATACGACATTCACTACCCCATATTCCTGCATAAGCACCATATGAATTGCTCCTGCATTTGCTTTCTTATCTTGTTTCATCAATTGAACGAGGCGCTCTACATTCAAATCTCTTGGCATTTTTGGATAGCCGTATTTCAAGAACCACTGCTTCATATCTTCATAAGCAAGATTAACCTTGTACACTTGCTCACTTAAAAATATGGCGAATAACATTCCAACCGCTACGCCGTCACCGTGAGTAATATTTCCATACCCTAGCTCTTTTTCAAGAGCATGTCCTAACGTATGTCCAAAGTTCAAATGGGCACGTACACCCTTCTCTGTTTCATCTTGTGATACAACATTTGCCTTTACAGGAATCGCCTTCGTTAATATATGGATTAACTTCTCATCACGAAGATCCGCTAATGTTTGCACTTCTTCTTTTAACCAATGATATAGCTCCACATCACCAATAAGAGCATGCTTTATCACCTCTGCATAACCTGAACGCCACTCTTTTTTAGGAAGAGACTGTAAAAACGGTGTATGATATACAACTGCTTCTGGCTGATGGAATGCACCAATCATATTTTTACCTAACGGATGATTAATCGCTACTTTCCCACCTACTGCGCTATCGTGCGCTAATAAAGTCGTCGGAACCTGCACAAAGCGAATACCACGCATAAACGATGCAGCAACAAAACCAGCTAAATCTCCAATCATTCCGCCTCCCAGTGCAAGAATTAAAGAATTTCTATCTAATTTATTTTCAAGAGCTGACGTATGAGCCGCATAGAAATTTTCGAAAGACTTCTCTTTTTCGCCACTTGGTACAACAAACGAAAACACGTCCTGCTCCACTTGTAATGCATCGATAACTGTCTGTAAATGTAGTGATGCAACAGCTTCATCTGAAATGATCATTACGTTAGATACAGCTGGCTGCATATTTTGAACGATCATTGTTAAGTGTGACAACGCTTCTTTACCAACATGTACATCATATTCTTTTGATTTCGTTTGAATATGTATGTTTCCCATTAAAATCCCCTCGCATATTCATTATGTTTCTCAATATTTTCACGAATCAGTTCCATACGATCTAATCCGAATTGTTCTATTAAAGCTGTTGCTAATTCCCAAGCCACAACCGCTTCTGCAACGACACTAGCTGCTGGTACTGCACAACTATCTGAACGTTCAATGCTCGCTGTAAAAGGCTCTTTCGTATCAATATCTACACTTTGAAGAGGTTTATAAAGTGTAGGTATCGGTTTCATCACACCGCGCACAACAATTGGCATTCCAGTCGTCATACCACCTTCCAATCCACCTGCATTATTTGTTCTTTTTGTATATCCATGCTCCTCATTCCATAGAATTTCATCATGAACTTCACTTCCCGGTCTATGCGCTGCTTCAAAACCAATTCCAATCTCGACACCTTTAAAAGCATTAATACTCATAATTGCAGCTGCTAATTTCGCATCCAGTTTTCGATCATAATGCACGTAGCTACCTACTCCAATTGGCATTCCTTCCACAATTACTTCAACGATTCCACCAATTGAATCACCATTTGCTTTCGCATCATCAATCGCTTTCATCATTTGGTTACCAGCTTCGTCATCTAAGCAACGTACAGGAGATGCTTCTGTAATACTCTTTAATTCTTCAATTGAACTATACGTAACCTCCTTAGCTTGTACACCGCCAATTTCAATTACATGGCCCGCCACTTTAATACCAAGTTCTGCTAACACCTTTTTAGCAACCGCACCAGCAGCAACACGCACCGTCGTTTCGCGCGCTGACGAACGTTCCAGTACATTCCTCATATCTCTATGACCATATTTAATTGCACCATTTAAATCAGCATGCCCAGGCCTTGGTTTTGTCACTTTCCTTTTCATCTCTTTTTCTTCTTGTTTCGTTAAAGGTTCTGCACCCATAACTTTTATCCAATGGGCAAAATCACGATTTTCAACAACGAGTGCAATAGGGGAACCTAATGTTTCTCCATGTCTAACACCACTTAAAATTTGCACTTGATCCGTTTCAATTTGCATGCGTCTACCACGCCCATACCCCTTTTGCCTTCTAGCTAACTCTTCGTTTATATCATCCGCTACTAAAGACAATCCTGCTGGAACACCCTCTATAATTGTTGTAAGTTGCGGACCATGAGATTCACCAGCTGTAATATATCGCATACGTTATTCCTCTTTTCGTATATGTATTTATCTCACTATATTAACTTTTATCATTCTAAAAATATTAAAGAAATTATATCATATATCGACCATTTTCTTATTCTATATTTCCGATAGGCCTAATTTAAATATCAATATATCATAACAGCTCAAACTTCGTAACTAATTGAAAATAAAAAAAGTGCAAGAAGAATACCCCTATTCTTCTTGCACTTTTTACTATTATCACAGTGATTAAAGCGTTTACAAATTATTTCAAAATAATTAGTAAATCCATTCATTCATTAATTTTGAGTAGTCAACTAATTCTTCTTCTTTAAAGAAAATAGCAATCTCGCGCTCTGCGCTTTCTAAAGAATCAGAACCATGGATAATGTTTTTCGCAACAGTTACACCGAAATCTCCACGAATTGTTCCAGGAGCTGCTTCATGTGGTCTTGTTTTCCCCATCATGTTACGCGCTGTATCTACTACACCTTCACCTTGCCATACCATTGCGAACACAGGTCCAGATGTAATAAAGTCTACTAACTCACCAAAGAAAGGTTTTTCCTTATGCTCAGCGTAGTGTTGTCCAGCAATTTCCGGAGTGACTTGCATTAATTTTGCACCAACTAATTGAAAGCCTTTTTTCTCAAAACGAGCTACAATTTCCCCAATGAAGGCACGTTGTACACCGTCTGGTTTTACCATTAGAAATGTTTTTTCCATAAAAAATCTCTCCACTTCTGAATTATGTATGTAATTGTATATCCCCACACACATATTATCACCCTTATCACAATTGTGCAATAGTTTTGAAATAGAGAGATTATTTTATTTTTTAGAATAAACATTAAAATTTTCGTTTTCCAATATACTTTGCAACATTTTGTAATGCGTACTTTGCTTGTCCACGTGGGAGTGGTTTTATTATTTCTAAAGCTTTATGTAAATAACGTTCACTAAACGCAAATGCTTGATCAATTGCTGTACTATTTTTTACAGCATCAATAATTTCTTGCATTTCACTTGCTGTTGAATTTTCATGTACAGATGTGATTTTCTGACGAAGTACGGGATCTTCCATCGCATATAAAGCAGGAAGTGTAATATTCCCTTGTAGTAAATCTCCACCAGCAGGTTTTCCAAGTTTCTCTTCTGTAGAAACGAAGTCTAAAATGTCATCAATAATTTGATAAGACATTCCTACAAAATACCCATACCAAAATAGACGATTTACCGTATCACGATTAGCACCAGCAGCAATCGCTCCCAATTGACAACTCGCGGCAATTAATAATGCTGTTTTTCGCTTTATTCTTCTTAAATACGTTCTTAAATTTTGGTCATAATTGTATTTATCTTTAATTTGTTCAATTTCACCTTTACAGACTTCTAAAATAGTATGCGATAACGCTTGATGTGCCTCTGGAATTTCGATATTTGTTATACATTCAAGAGACTTAGCGAACAGATAGTCCCCTGTATACATCGCAATACGATCTCCCCATTTTGCATTCACAGTCGCACTGCCGCGTCGTAAAAATGCAGCATCAATAACATCATCGTGAACAAGAGAAGCCATATGAATAAGTTCTAACGCAACAGCAACATGCTTAATTGCATCTAACTTATAATCTCCAAATTTCCCTGCAAGCAACACAAATACAGGACGAATTCGCTTCCCACCAGCTTCAATAAGCTGTAATGCTGCCTCTTCTACTAATGGCTGTTCAGAAGCGACTGTCTTTTTTAATTCTTTTTCTATCACATTAATATCCGATCGTAAAAAAGAGTACATAAGTTGTAACTTCATATTGTTCACCTTAACCTAAAACTTCTTTTTTCTATTTTGATTCTGGTTTAATACCTAAATGCATCGCTGCTACCCCAAAAGTAAATGGTTTTACTTGCACACGTTCAAGTCCAGCTTGCTCAAACATTTGAGCCAGTTCTTTCATCCCTGGGAACGTACTAGCAGATTCTTGAAGCCATGAATATTCTTTATAACTTTTCGCAAACATCTTTCCAAATAACGGCATGATATATTTAAAGTATAAAATATACCCTTGTCGAAAACCAATCATTGTTGGTTGAGATGTTTCTAAACAGATTACTTTTCCACCTGGTTTTACTACACGTGTCATTTCTTTTAATACGTGCATATAATCCGGTACGTTACGTAAACCAAACCCAATCGTCACATAATCAAACGTATTATCTTCAAATGGAAGTTCCATTGCATTCCCATGTAGAAGTTCTACTTGTTTTAATTGTAACGCCTCTACCTTTTGCTTACCGACAGATAACATATTTTCACTGAAGTCTAAGCCAACAACCTTTCCTTGTTCACCTACCGCTCCAGCTAGCGCAATTGTCCAATCTGCGGTTCCACAGCATACATCAAGCGCTTGACTGCCTGGTTGTACATCCATAATTCGCATCGTTTCTTTACGCCACGCTTTATGTCTTTGAAAACTAATTACAGAATTCATCACATCGTATTTATCAGAAATCTTTTCAAATACGTCATGTACTCTTTCTTCTTTTGATTGTTGCATGCTCGTACCTTCTTCCAATGTAAAATTGCTTATGTCTTCTATTTATCCCTTAACACAGAATTTATTTCATTAATGTCTATGTGATTTTCTAAAAATTGTTTTTCTTTCTTTCTCAATTCCATCATCCAACTATTAATCACTACTTCTGCTTTATCCCCTAAAGCATCTTGCATCGCTTGAAAAACAGGTGAATGTTGTTTATCAGCATACAATTGAATTTCTTTTTGAAGACGATTTCCACCTAATACGTATGTGATAAATGGCTTCCAATGTGATAAATGAAAATGATCACATGTTTTTTGAAGGAGCGCAGACTCAATCGTTACTACGCTTTTCATTATGTCATCCGTCGTTTCATGCGCTTTTTGGTATAACATAATTTTGTGTTCATTTATCTCTTTAATTCCTTCAGCAAGTGCACGAATTAAAACAATATCACGATTCATAGACAATAAATAATAATATAGTCCACTATAGTAATCGCCTGCAAGTACTGTTAATTGACGACATTTATGCGATTCAATCGCTTCCTCGCCTGCTTTATTTGATACCTTTTCATGCGTATCAAGCGCAATTTGCACAAGCATAATCGTTACTACGTAATGCTCAATTTGTTCTATATGTAAGTTTGCACTCTTTAAAGCACCATATAACAATGCTATCTTTTCTTCATCAATAAATGGTTCTTCAATATAGTTTATAAAATAAGGATGGCGTAATTTCTCCATCAATTTCTCTTTTATACCCGCATACCCTCCGTAGATGTCACACACAAAAAATCACCCTTGTTTTCTAATTCATAAAACTTATTATAACACATACACTCTATTTTCTATAACCAAAACTTGGCTACACCTACCATTCATGTAAGCAATTTTTCTAATCTCACTCTGTCTAGCTAAAACTATATCATTTATTTACTAAAAAAAAAAAGAAAAGCAGTTTCCCGCTTTTCTTTACTTCGTTTTAATAAACGATAAAATTTCACTGCGCGCTGCAGCATCATTTTCAAGCACACCACGCACTGCTGTCGTTACTGTTTTCGCACCTGGTTTTTTCACACCACGCATCGTCATACACATATGTTCTGCTTCTACTACTACCATTACACCATGAGGCTCTAATACTTCCATAATAGAGTTCGCTACTGTTGATGTAATACGTTCTTGCAGTTGTGGACGACGTGCAATTGTATCTACAGTACGAGCTAATTTACTTAACCCTGTCACCTTTCCACCTTGCGGAATATATGCAACGTGAGCAACTCCATAGAATGGAACTAAATGATGCTCACACATCGAATAAAATGGTATATCTTTTACTAGTACAAGCTCTTCGTGATCTTCTCCGAATACTTTATGCAAATGCTCTTTCGGATCTTCATGCATACCTGAGAACACTTCTGCGTACATTTTTGCAACACGTTTTGGTGTATCAAGTACTCCCTCACGATTTGGATCATCCCCAATCGCCTCTAAAATAAGGCGTACTGCATGTTCAATTTGTTCTAAATTAACTTTTGCCATCCGCTAGCCCTCCCGAAAACCTAAAAGTGATACGAACACATTCTAGCATATTTATGTTTTTAAAAGCAAAAAGAAGAGTTCCCAAAAAGGAAACTCTTCTTCCCTGTTAATATGTAAGGATTATTTAACCGCATCTTTTAACGCTTTACCAGGTTTGAATGCAGGTACTTTACTTGCAGCGATTTCAATCTCCTCACCTGTTTGTGGGTTACGACCTTTACGAGCCGCACGCTCACGAACTTCGAAGTTACCGAATCCGATCAGTTGTACTTTATCACCTTGTTTTAAAGCTTCTAAGATAGAATCAAAAACAGCGTCTACTGCTTTTGTTGCGTCCTTTTTAGAAAGGGAACTTGCTTCTGCAACAGCATTGATTAAATCTGTCTTGTTCATGCCATTCACCTCCTCCCAAAGATAAGACTGTATAATGATCATAAAATGAGTCTTACTTTCATTTGTAGGCAATTTTTACAAATTCTATACTACAAAGATGTAGATAAATCATTATCAACGCCTATATTATACGATTCTCCTTTATAATTCAATATTTTTAAGGAAATTGTTACTGTGAAAATGTGAAAATCTGATGAAACTTGACAATTTACAACAATGTATTAGATAATGACTGTTTATTTTTCTATTTTATAATCAAAAAAAAACAAAAAATCCCTCTACAATGAGAGGGATTTTTCTTATAGTATAATCGCAATTAATCCGCCAGATCCTTCATTAATAATTCTTTCTAGCGTTTCTTTTAATTTATATCTAGCGTTTTCTGGCATTAAGGATAATTTCGCTTGAATTCCTTCTCGAACAATTGAGCTAAGCGAACGTCCAAATATATCAGAATTCCAAATTGATAACGGGTCATCTTCAAAATCTTGCATTAAATAACGAACTAATTCTTCACTTTGCTTTTCAGTACCAATGATCGGTTCAAACGTTGACTCTACATCTACTTTAATCATATGAATGGATGGCGCTACCGCTTTTAACTTCACACCAAACCTTGAACCGTGACGAATAATTTCTGGCTCATCTAAGCTCATATCTGCTAGCGCAGGCGCTGCTACACCATATCCTGTTTGTTTAACCATACGCAGTGCGTCTGCGACTTGGTCGTATTCTGTTTTCGCATGAGATAAATCGAGCATAAGCTTCAATAAATGATCTTTCCCCCGAATTTCTACCCCTACTACTTCTTTTAAAATCTGATCATATAATTCATCTGGCGCATATAAATCAATCTCCGCCACACCTTGCCCCATATCAATGCCAGCTAAGCTCGCTCGATCAATAAATTCATATTGACTAAACTGCCAAACAACCCGATCCACATCACGAAGACGTTTTATATCCTTCACAGTTTCTTGAACTGCTTCTTGATAACTTTGACGCAACCAATGCCCTTCATTTAGCACCATTACCCAGCTCGGAAGGTTCACATTCACTTCTAATACAGGGAATTCAAATAGCGCTTCACGAAGTACATTATATACATCTGTTTCTCTTAAACTCTCCACACTCATTGCAATAACCGGGATATCATATTCTTCTGATAAACTTTGGCGTAATTGCTCTGTATCTGGATGATACGGCTGTACCGTATTAATTATCATAATGAAAGGTTTTCCTACTTCTTTCAATTCATTTACAACGCGTTCTTCTGCCTCTATATAATCTCTTCTTGGAATTTCACCAATTGTTCCATCTGTTGTAATTACAACACCAATTGTTGAATGTTCTTGAATTACTTTACGCGTGCCGATTTCTGCAGCTTCATGGAATGGAATAGGTTCTTCATACCAAGGGGTATTAATCATGCGCGGGCCATTCTCATCTTCATAGCCCTTCGCTCCTGGAACCGTATATCCAACACAATCTACTAATCGAATATTCACTTCAAGTCCTTCATCTACTTCGATAGAAACCGCTTGGTTTGGAACAAACTTCGGTTCCGTCGTCATAATTGTACGACCAGCAGCACTTTGAGGCAATTCATCCTGCGCTCTTTGACGGTCAGACTCATTCTCAATATTTGGAATAACTACAAGTTCCATAAATTTTTTAATGAATGTTGATTTCCCTGTTCGAACAGCTCCTACAACTCCAAAATAAATATCACCGCCTGTTCGTTCTGCAATATCTTTAAAAATATCTACCTTTTCCAAGTGATTCCCTCCCTCAAAATTTTTGGGAATAATTCCGCGTTTATAGTCAACTAATACCTTCTCTAACGTTGCCTATAATATCTGATATAATATAATGGTATTCTAGAAGTTCGGACAATATATCATATAATTTTGTCCAATTTCATATGACTATTAAAAAATATCTTTTGTTTGCATCGTAAGTTGTATAACATAAAAAACCTTTCTTCTAGAACTTATTCACTAAAAGAAAGGTTCATGACTTATGATTTTAAAAAAATTGGTTCTCCGTCCTTTACTGTGTACGGTAAAGAATAAGCTGGTACAAACGGGGAACCTTTCGAAAGTATATTTCGAATATCTTCTCCCTCCGTAAACTGCCCTTCATTTTTTTTCAAAGCGTCATATAAGTCGATTCTATAATCAACAAAAACTTCTCCTTTTTCATTAATTACAAAAGGAAGTCCTTTACCAGAATATGGACTTGTCACTTGTGGCACATCTTTATATCCTAGTTTTTTAAAATCCAATTCATATACACCATCTGAAATTACTTTTTTAAAAGGTGGATATTGATGTTCATCACGATACATCCTAAGCTTTAAAGATAGTTCCTGAATTTGTTCAGCCATCCTAACATCAATTAACTTTACTGTTGGATTTGTTTCAACGTCTATTAATACGTATTGATATACTCCTCCACTTTCATATGCATTCCCTGGTGCTTCTTGTATGTAACGCGGGGCAATCTGTTGAAAGTCGATTGGATACTTTTGATAAATAGGTGTACTCATATCCCTCGTCTTAATTGGCAATATCCCATCATTTTGCTCCTTAAATGTCACAACAGCTTTTTGAACAACCTGTAGCTGATCTTCATAAGGAACCGCATTTTGCTTCATATTTTCTTTCGGATACAGACACCCCGTTAAAAGGCTCATACAACAAAATATTAAAATAATATGGACTTTTTTCACTAGCATCACCTTTTCATACTAATATAACTTGCTCCGTATGTAGTATTTTCGAGACCATTCCATTTACTGCTGTACAGGTCCACTAAATACAACAAGAAAAATAACAATTCCTGACACAACCATAAGGGTGTACGCTACTAACGCTGTAATCCCTTTCAAAAATTTATTCTGTATTTTATGTCTACTTAATAAAATAAAACTTACTGCAAAAAACATAAATCCAATTGCCCCTAAAGCCAACCACATTTTCATAAGCCCTTCTGACATATACACACCCCTTTTTATTAATCTATTTTTATACTATTTTAACAAATTAAAATCTTTAAACAAATACAAAAAGAACATTTTACTACAAATTACGAATATGTAACTTTAATCAATAGGTTTTTCAGCATTTTCCACTAATCTAGATAAAAATAAAACCGAAGCGATTGTATCTCTCGCTTCGGTTGACCAAATATGCCCAAAAACAGCTCTATTCCCATTCTTTCATGGCTATCATATGCAATCTACAAACTCTTTGTTTCTCATAATTTATTTTTTAAACATTTTGCTTAACGAGCCAAAATCTGCTGGCATATTATTATTAATAATCGCTTTTACAATTTGATCCTCTTGCTCTTTCGGCACTTCACGTCCCGCCATAAGAGCCACTTGATGAATTAATTGACGAAGTACAGTTTCATCACGTAAATTCGCATTTTGCACGGATGACGCTAATTTAAAAATATCCTCTTTATTTACTTTCGCTTCCTTCTCAATATTATTAAAAATGTTATTATCCATTCTTTTCACCCTCTCCTCAAGTTACTCTTCATCCTATGCAAAAATAAAAAAATGGTGAAAAGACCCATAAAATAAAAAAGCGACAGAAGTACAAATGTACTTCTGTTGCTTTTCTTTACAGTAAGTCAGGTATAGCTTCCACTTCATGTTTTCGAACACGTCCCATCAATGAGCCTACCGCATCTTTTACGTTATTCCCATTGAACAGCACGTCATATAAAGCAGCTGTAATCGGCATTTCAACTTCCATTTTCTCTGCCAATTCATGAGCAGCTTTCGTTGTTCTTACACCTTCTACAACCATACCCATGCTTTCTAACACTTCTTCTAAAGAATGTCCTTTTCCAAGCATATTTCCAGCGCGCCAATTTCGGCTATGAACACTTGTACAAGTTACAATTAAGTCTCCCATACCGGTTAGACCAGCAAACGTTAACGGATTCCCGCCCATTTTTCTTCCTAAACGAGCAATCTCTGTTAAACCACGTGTCATCAATGCCGCTTTTGCATTATCACCTAATCCAAGACCATCAGTTATACCAGCAGCTAATGCGATAATATTTTTTAACGCACCACCAAGTTCAACTCCAACGATATCTGGATTTGTGTATACACGGAAATAACTATTCATAAATAAATCTTGTACTTCCTCAGCCGCTTCCATACGCTTTGCTGCAGACGTAACTGTTGTCGCTTGTCGTAAACCAACTTCTTCAGCATGACTCGGTCCAGACAATACAACAACATCTTTAATTAAGTTCTCTGGAATTTCTTCCTCGATCACTTCCGAAATACGTTTTGACGTACCAGGTTCAATCCCTTTACTCGCATGAATCCAAGTAATCGGTTCTGTAACAATTTCTTTCATCTCTTGTAATACATCTCTGTACGCTTTCGTCGGTACTACTAGCAGTACTGTATTTACATCTACTAATGCTTCTTCTAAAGAAGAGTAGGCTACGATTGTGCTTGGCAATGTAATGCCTGGGAGATATCGACTATTCTCATGTTTCGTATTCATTTCATCTATAAGTTCTGAGCGATTTCCCCAAATACGTACATCATGTCCATTGTCAGCTAATACCATCGCTAACGCTGTTCCCCAGCTACCTGCTCCTACTACTGTGATTTTTGTCATAAAATCACATCCTCTCCATTAGTCTCTTGCTCGAGCAATAATGTGAATCGGCGTTCCTACAAAACCGAACGCTTCACGTAAACGATTCTTTAAGAAGCGCTCATATGAAAAGTGCATTAATTCTGTATCGTTTACAAACACAACAAATGTCGGTGGTTTTACCGCAACCTGTGTCGCATAGAAGATTTTCAGACGGCTACCATTATGAGTCGGTGTTGGATTCATCGCTACCGCATCCATAATTACATCGTTTAATACGTTTGTTTGTACACGGATACTATGGCTTTCATTTACCTCATTGATAACCGGTAATAACGTTTGTGTACGTTTTTTCGTTTTTGCAGATAAGAATACAATCGGTGCATAATCCAAGAATTGGAAATGAGCGCGAATATTTTCTTCAAATGCTTTCATTGTTTTTTCATCTTTTTTCACTGCATCCCATTTGTTTACAACGATAATAACAGCTCGTCCTGAATCATGAGCATATCCAGCGATTTTTTTATCTTGCTCAATAATTCCTTCTTCTCCGTCTAAAACAACTAAAACAACGTCAGAACGTTCAATCGCTCTAAGTGCACGAAGTACACTATACTTTTCTGTACTTTCATATACTTTTCCTTTTTTACGCATACCAGCTGTATCAATGATTACATAATCTTGATCATCTTTACTATATGGTGTATCGACAGCATCACGCGTCGTTCCTGCGATATTACTTACAATTACACGTTCTTGACCAAGAAGTGCATTTACAAGCGATGATTTCCCTACATTTGGACGTCCAATTAAAGAGAAACGGATTGTTTCATCGTCATACGCCTCTTCTTCAATCTTTGGAAAATGATTTGCAGCTTCATCTAACAAATCACCAAGTCCTAAACCGTGTGTACCTGAAATCGGGAATGGCTCGCCAAATCCTAATGAATAAAAATCATAAATATCACTACGCATTTCTGGATTATCAACCTTATTTACCGCAAGTACAATTGGTTTTTTAGAACGATACAAAATTTTAGCAACTTCTTCATCCGCTGCAGTTACACCATCGCGACCATTCGTCATAAAAATGATAACATCTGCTTCATCAATCGCAACTTCCGCCTGTTGACGAATTTGTGTCAAGAACGGCTCGTCTCCAATATCAATTCCACCTGTATCAATAATGTTAAACTCATGATTTAACCATTCTCCCGCACTATAAATACGGTCTCGAGTTATACCTGGGATATCTTCTACGATTGAAACTCTTTCTCCAACTATTCTATTGAAAATAGTAGATTTTCCTACGTTCGGGCGGCCTACTATTGCTATTACTGGTTTCGGCATATACTTTCATCCTTTCAACTTGCTTCTGTTTATTATGTAAAAAACCCTTCTTTGTGCAAGAAGGGATTTGCATTCCAGAATATTTCTCAACGTATCAAAACACCTCACATTATAACACACGTTCCTAATGTTTCACAATAATATATACATTCTCTTGTAAGCGATGCGCAATACCATCTAAAATTGCCTCTAAATTATTTGCAACAAATTCTAGTTCCTCCATCGACTCACAAACAAATAAAGGAGCACCACCTGCAAATTTTTCTGGCGCTGTTGTAATAACTGCCAGGATAACGCTTTCTAACATCATCTCTTATCTCCCCTTCCTTTCGGGGCTTCCGATGACATATGGACGGCACTTTCTAACGTTGGTACATTTCCTATAACACTTATCGCTTTCTCTGCATCTTGATCTTGCGGTAAGACAAAAATTCCAACCCTACCATCCTCTAAATCACGCTTTGCTAACGGTACAAGCGCTGGTGTACCAGAATCTCTATAAATCCCTAGCGCCACCGAAACATCGTGTAAAACAGCTTGCCGTTGCCCTAAATTTGAGATTGTCACCATCGCATCAATTGATTTCGGTTTTAAA
This sequence comes from Bacillus sp. CH_48, assembly GCF_038008465.1. NCBI lineage: Bacteria > Bacillati > Bacillota > Bacilli > Caryophanales > Bacillaceae > Bacillus > Bacillus sp. CH_48. The sequence goes on from NZ_JBBOZF010000001.1 coordinate 5,414,991, forward strand.
ATAAACCCCATGCCATATTTCATAATCTCTTCTTGCCTCGCCGGCAATCCAATATTCATAATATAAATATTATCAATATACAGTCCTGCCCCTTCAAAACGAAGGGGCACGTGCTCAATTTCAACAAGATCATGTAGCCTTTTTCCAGACATTAATTTTTTCGCAATAAAAAATGCGATTATAGCCATAATTACTCCCGCAATCCATGAACGGAACCCTATATACGCAAATGTCGTTGCAAACGACGTTAACATCGCCAAATAGTTGCGACTTTCAAAAACCAATGCAATTCCTTCAATATATGTATTTCCACGCGGTACGAGCTCATATCCATCTAATTGTTGAAGCGTGTTTCTTTCCATATTACGTACATCACGAAATTGTGTTGCCGCTAACGTAAGAAATGTAATGGCAGAAAAATCTTTTTTCAAAATAGACGGGATTGCAATCGCTCCTAAAGCAGCTGCAATTAACCCCATTGCAATATGAATAATTTTCCCATGCAGCCTCGTCGGATATTGCCGCGTATCCGTCCGAAGCATTAACACTCTTGTAACTGTCCCCGCTATTACGCCGCATAAAATGGCTGATGTATATTCAGTCATGCATTACCCTCGCCTTTCTTTTACGTGTTTTTCTCTTAAACTGTTCCATGTATACTGATGCTTTTGCAATCCAAAACAATACTGCCATGAATAATGTAGAAACGGCGACGATATCAAAAAATGCTAAACTACCGTAATCATATGGAAAATTCAATTTCCGAAAAATAAATGTCACTAGCAACTCTCCTTGTAACATCCCTACATATAGGGAACATAATCGTAATATGCGATCCCCATGCAATAACACCGATGCATACACAAGAGCACTACTTAGCAGAAACACTCTATCCACCACAATCCAAATCGGATCATATATTTCTAACAAATGAAAACTTGTATATAACATTGCAATAATAAGTGCCGAAAGTAAGCTATATAATTTTTTCCAAACAGAATATAGCGTAATTCCTATAAAAGAAATAATACAAAGTAGAAGAGCATTTACTGATACCACGAATGAGGCAATCGTTACATGTAACGGAGAGCAAATTATAAAAATCATTATACAAGCGCCTAACTTCCACCGAATAGGGTCCTTTTTCATAAAAAAGGTTACGATGATCCACCCTATCCAAGCTACAAAATAAAAAGTACTTCCATCCATCAACTTCACCTCCTATGTTTTCCATTATGGGAACTTTTTATGAAAGTTAATCCACTTTATTTACGCATAGTTTTTTCTTATAACAGCAACACTTTTAACAAGGAGGTGTTATTTATTATGGGTAAAGATCGCCAAGAACGAAAACTACGAGAATCACGCCGCGTTGAATCTGATCGTAATCAATCACTACAATATCCAGGTGCAACTGGACTTGATACACCAGAGCAGGCTCGAAAACAAAACCAGCACTAATTAATACAAAAAGACGGTTTCGATGTTGTACGAAACCGTCTTTTGCATAATCATTTTAATGATTTTTATTTATATTGAAATAATATTTTGTGTACTATATCCTCCTATCACTTCTTTTACCCCCACCTATTTCCCTTATAAAAGCAAGTCCTCTCAAAAATCCAGTAACTAATCATCTTCATTTTTTAACCTTTTTTCAATTACAATTTTTATAAAATACCAATTCCATTCTCCACTTTATATTACGAGAAAGAAAAGAAAACAAAAAATCAACCGAACGGTTGATTTTTTATCTCCTACTATAATGCGCAGTATCAATACCACGCTGCATTAACCAATGATATGTTTCACCTTTTACAACAAGAGGTACAGATTGCAACTCTTCTATCGTCTTCGCACCAAGAGCTGTCATAATAAATTTCAAATCTGTATGTAGAAGCTCAATTTCATCCACTAATTTCTCGATACCATCTTGCATTAAAATACGTAAAAAGTAACCAGCAAACGCAGTTGTATTCGCCCCTAATGCGATTGCTTTCGCTACGTCAAGCGCTGTCTGTATACCCCCTGATGCAATAAAAGAGAGGTTATTATTTGTAGAGGTTGCTTCAATAATCGAGGTTGCTGTTTGTATGCCCCAGTTATTAAAATAAGAAAGCATTCGCTGTCTTCTTTCATTTTCAACAGCAGCAAAATTCGTACCACCTTGCCCACCAATATCAATTGCCGTTACACCTACGTTCGCTAACTGTTGCATTGTTTCCTTACTCATCCCAAATCCAACTTCTTTTACAATGACAGGAACTTTACTATTTAAAACAATTTTCTCAATACGCTGAAGTACGCCAGTAAAATCACGGTCTCCTTCTGGCATCGTTAACTCTTGTATGACATTTAAATGAATTTGCAATGCATTCGCTTCAATCATATCAACGGCACGCTCTGCCTGCTCGATAGTTGCCTCACTACCTAAATTAGCAAAGAAAATACCATTTGGGTTTACCTTTCTGATCACCTTATAAGAAGCAGCCTCACTTTCATCTTTTAACGCCGCCATTTGCGAACCTACAGCCATAGCAAGGTTATGTTGTTTCGCTACATATGCTAATTGCTCATTGATATGTAACGTTTTCTCTCCTCCACCACCAGTCATCGCATTGATAAAAATCGGCGAACTTAGTGAAAGTTCGCCGATTTTTGTTTCACATGTTATTGTGTCATAATTTGAATTTGGCAAGCTTTGATGCACAAAATCAATATCATGAAAGCCATGCGTACGAGACTGACCAGTAGAAAGAGCGTATTCAATATGATCTAATTTACGTTTTGCCCTTACCACTTGTACCCCTCATTATTTCTTTAATTTTTTCAGTTGTTCACCAATAATATCACTTAATTGGAAAGTAGCAGAATCAGCATTTGGCTCATACTGACTATAATCTTCAATTACATTATTTTCCTCAAGCGCTTCTTTTATACTTAAAGAAATACGTTTCTCTGCTGCGTGAACTTCAAGTACTTTCACTTTTACTTCTTGTCCCATTTCCAATACTTCATTCGGATTTTTCACGTGACGATTTGCAATTTGAGATACGTGTACAAGTCCTTCAACGCCAGGTAAAATCTCAACGAATGCACCAAATGTAACAAGGCGTTTTACTACGCCCTCACGAATATCTCCAGCTTTTATTTCGCCAGCAACGTTTTCCCAAGGTCCTGGTTGAGCTGCTTTAATCGATAAAGAAATACGTTGTGTATCAGCATCAACAGATAACACCTTTACCTTAACCTTTTGACCTTGCTCTAAAACTTCAGAAGGTTGCTCTACACGTTCGTGTGAAATTTGTGAAATGTGAACTAAACCGTCCACGCCACCAACGTTAACGAAAGCACCAAAGTCAGTTAATCGTTGCACTGTTCCTTCAACAACGTCCCCTTCTTTTAATGAAGAAATTGCTTCTTTTTTCTTAGAATCTAGTTCTAATTCTACTACCGCTTTATGCGAAAGGATTACACGATTTTTTTCACGGTCTAATTCAACAATTTTCACCGCTAACGTTTTACCTTTATAGTCAGTAAAGTCTTCTACATAATGTACTTCTACAAGTGAAGCTGGGATAAAACCGCGAACCCCAAGATCCACAACTAATCCGCCATTCACAATATCTTTTACAGTAACATCAAACACATGACCAGAAGTAAATTTCTCTTGTAATTCTACCCATGCTTTTTCTGCATCAACAGCACGTTTAGACAAGACAAGATCATCTTCTTCTAATTTAATAATTTTCAACTCTAGTGTTTGATCTAATTCTACAACATCGCTTGCTTTTTCAATATGAACGTTAGCTAATTCACTAATTGGAATTACGCCATCTGTTTTGTATCCAACATTTACAAGCACTTGTTTCTCTTCAACTTTCGTTACAGAACCTGTAACAACGTCACCAACTTGTAATTCTTTTGAATCCATAACTTCTTCATTCATTTTCTCTACCATGGAAATACCTCCCTACAGAATTGACAAAGCATTTTTTATGTATATACGAAATGAAAACAAAGTTTTCATTTGCATGTTTAAGAATTTCTCATCACATACTTTTTTCAATACCATTCATAAGAAAATATATTAAACCTATATAAATAGTATACAGCAAAACCAGCTTGAAAAAAGTATGTTTTGAAATATAATAGCGAATATATTCTGACAGTTTTATTCCTCTTTAACTAACTTCTTACAAATCAGCTCATTTGTCAAGGAAAGAGACTCACAATTCACGTATCCTTTACATTTCTATTTAAACAAAAAAGAAAGGGGATCATCCCCTTTCTTTATTTCGCAAACACTCCTGAAACAATACTCATAATTTTTTGGACAACTTCTTCAATTGATAAAGAAGTCGTATCTAATTCCAATGCATCATCAGCCTTTTTTAGTGGAGAAACTTCGCGTTCTGAATCTAATTTATCACGCTGAGCAATTTCTTCTTTTAGCTGCTCTAAATTAGAATCGAAACCTTTATTTAAATTTTCTAAATGTCTTCTTTCCGCTCTTTCTTCAACAGAAGCAAGCATAAAGATTTTCACTTCAGCATCCGGTAATACATGTGTACCAATATCACGGCCGTCCATTACAACGCCGCCTTTTTTCGCTAAATCTTGCTGACGGCGTACCATTTCTTCACGAACAAGGCGATGCTTTGCTACAATAGATACTCGATTCGTCACATCAGGTGTACGAATTACTTCAGAAACATCTTGTCCATTTAAAAATACAAGCTGTGTATTTTCTCCTTGCTGAAATTCAATATTTACATTCCTTACAACTTCCATTAACTGCTCTTCATTTTCAATATCTACTTTTTGTTCAAGGGCTGCATATGTAAGCGTACGGTACATTGCGCCTGTATCAATATAAACGTAAGAAAGTTCCTTCGCAACAACTTTTGCCACTGTACTTTTACCAGCAGCTGCTGGACCATCTATAGCAATTGAAATTCGTTTATCCATTGTAACACCTCATTTTTTCACTTATAAAACAAAACGAAAAGCAGGTGTTCACCCTGCTTCTTCTCATTTGCTTCACGTCATTAAATCCTCAATTATTGTAGCATAATCCTTCATAGAAGAAAATGAAAACTACCTATTCACCTGTAAGATTTCCGCTTTGTCTTTTACCATGACACCTTCATAATAAACAATTTTAGATAAATATTTCACTGATGACTTATGTATAAATAACAATTGCACAACAGAAAGACAAATAAATTGTATTATTAATATACGAATAAAAATTCTCTCCATCTTTTCCACCGTAATTGCTCCCTCCTATACTATATTTACACATCTCGTTTCGTAATTTTATACATCGTACATATAGCAGTTAATTTTATTGTCATTTGCGAGGCATACTTTTATACATTTCCATTGTCGAATTTACTAAAAACATGTTATGTTCTAAATGTATTTTTTACTTGAAAGGGGTATAAGAATTGAAAAGAATCCTAGTTTTACACACAGGTGGAACAATTGCAATGGAGGAGGATAAAGAAACTGGAGTCGTACAACCAGGTGAAAAAAATCCTCTTTTAAAATTCATTCCTGATTTAGAAGGCGATGTTGATTTAATCGTTGAAGATGTGTTCCATTTACCATCTCCCCATATGACACCGAGCGAAATGTTACAATTACAAGTCATCATTGATGAAAGAGTAAAACAAGACAACATTCATGGCGTAGTCATTACGCATGGTACTGATACATTAGAAGAAACAGCCTATTTCTTAGATTTAACAGTACAAGCAACTATTCCGATCGTTGTGACAGGTGCAATGCGCTCTAGCAATGAATTAGGTGCTGACGGCCTATATAACTTCTTATCAGCTGTAAAGGTTGCTAGTTGTGATGAAGCTGCAGAAAAAGGTGTTTTAGTCGTATTAAATGACGAAATTCATTGCGCTACAAATGTAACGAAAACACATACAAGTAATGTAGCAACATTCCAAAGCCCACAATACGGACCAATTGGAATGGTAACAAAACGCGGCGTTGTCTTCCATCACGCTTTAGTACATCATGAAACATATACGATAAACACAGTGTCTAAAAATGTAGTTGTTCTAAAAGCATATGCTGGCATGGATGATACATTATTAGCAGCAATCGAAAATCTTCCTGTAGACGGTATTGTTATCGAAGCGCTCGGACAAGGTAATCTACCTCCAAGAACACTTCCTAGTCTAGAACGATTATTAAATAAAGGTATTCCTGTCGTATTAGTTTCTCGCTGTTTCAACGGTATCGTTCAAGACGTATATTCGTATGAAGGTGGCGGTAAACACTTAAAAGATATGGGCGTTGTATTCACATACGGCTTAAATGCACAAAAAGCACGTATTAAATTACTTGTCGCATTAGAGAATACAAATTCTCATGAATCCATTCAAAATATGTTTATGCACGAATAAAAAGGAGTTGTCGAGATTTTCTCGACAACTCCTTTTTATTTTTCTCTTGATGCAATGGTTTGCGCAATCGCATCTCCATGAAATCTACCGTTCTCGATAAATATTTCATTTGCATTATTTCCAGCAGCAATGACACCTGCAATGAAAATATTTTCAGCATTCGTTTCCATTCTATCCTCTGTATAAATTGGACGTCCTGTTTCTTCATCAATCTGAACACCCATCTTCGTTAAGAAGCTATGATCAGGATGATAACCAGTCATCGCAAATACAAAATCGTTTTGGATTGTATAAACTTCACCATCAACTGTAAACGTTAATGTATGCTCAGTAATTTCTTTCACATGAGCCCCGAAATGCATTTGAATTGTACCGTTTCGTACTAACGCCTCAAATTCCGGCAAAATCCAAGGCTTTATGCTTGGCGAATACTCAATTCCACGATACAGTACCGTTACACGCGCACCAGCTTTAACAAGTTCTAATGCGGCATCTACACTCGAATTTTTCCCACCTATAACTACTACGTCTCGATCAAAATAAGGATGCCCCTCTTTAAAATAGTGAGCTACTTTCTTCAATCCCTCACCTGGAACATTCATATAATTTGGGTTATCATAATATCCAGTTGCTACAACAATATATTTCGCTATATATGTTTCTTTACTTCCGTCACACTTTGTCGTCTCAACTTGAAAAACTCCTCCATCTTTTTGAACTTTCTCCACTCGCTCAAAAGCATTTACACGTACAGATTTACGTTTTACTACTTCACGATAATACGCAAGCGCTTGATTTCGAACTGGCTTACGATTTTCTGTAATAAAAGCTACATCACCAATTTCTAATTTTTCACTAGAAGAGAAAAATGTTTGATGAGTTGGATAATTATAAATGGCATTTACAATGTTTCCTTTTTCAATTACTAACGGATTTATCCCTACCTTTTGCAACGAAATCGCTGCCGCTAATCCGCACGGACCGCCTCCGATTATAATAACTGTTTCTTTCTGCATACTCGTCCACTCCTAGTCTTCTACCAATACACTATTTATAAAAACAAGAAAAAACCTACTTACAGCAGTAGGTACCTATCTTTATTGTATTCATTTTTCATATATTTGTCATCTAAACGAAACGTACATCCGATAGACATCTGCTAAAAACTGCTGAAATTTAATACCTTGTTTCCCTAATACATTCTCAGGATCAATCTTTCTAGCTGGATCAAGCGTTTTATGTGACACGATATCTTTTTTCGGATTTAAGCCAAAGTTTTGGCATAAATACGCATGATACCATGTAAAACGATTATATGCTTCCCAAAAGTTAACATCACCGCCATAACAAAGTTCCACTCCAATGGCCGCCTTATTCGCGTCATAGCCGTATAAGTCATTATCCGTCGGCACACCATATCGAACATGATACGCAACTTCATTTATAGGAATAATCTCCAATATTGTTTTATCATCTATAAATGTATGCGCCGAAGCTTTCGGTTGTAATTCATTAAAGTAATCTCGATTTCCTATCGCATTGCTTCCTGGATTCCCCGTATCATGGCTTACAATAAATCTCACTTTAGTCAGAGGAATCCCCGGCCGTGAACTTCCATATCCAATATAGTTGCGTTCTATAGGAAACATCGCCATTGCTACCAACTCCCGCTCTAGAAGATTACCTTACTTCCTTATATATGTATTCGGTAGCAACGTCCTTATCGCATATTTCTTACACGAAGAGAAAATCGAAAATATTTGAAGTGAACACCATAAACAACAAGATACTTACAGCCACTCCATAAAAACCGTAAAACCAAACACAATCTTCTTTCGTATCTAAACCGAAAAATTTATTTACCGATTGTAATAATGTGCCACGCTTGCTTTGTTTGTTTCGTAATACTTCCACTCGCTCTACAACATCTGCTGGCATCATAAATCTTTGGTCTACTGTCATTTTCATCATTTATCTCTCCTTAAAATCATTTCCGTTTTGTTTATCTAAGGAGAGTATAGCACGTTTGTTCGTATAGAACAAGCGTTCTTTTTTTATTTTTATTTTATTTTTCAGCAAGCCAAGTAAAAATTGAGATTACAACGGCAATAATCGGCCCTACTACAACCACACCAAATATCAAAAACAGTAGCCCTTCTCCGAACATTCTAACGGTACTTACTTTTCGAGCTTTCATCGTTCTTGCAAGTTCTCCCTCTAACCTCTTAACCTTTTCTTCTAATTGTTCTACTCGTTCCAGCATTTCATTCTCCATATATAACACCTCATTTAATACTTCAACAAAAAAACGTGATTCCCTCGAAAGGAAATCACGTTTTCTCAAGATATAATATTTTATACCCAACCTCTGAAGCGGCTTGCTTCAGCCATTTTACGAACACCAACCATGTACGCCGCTAAGCGCATGTTCACTTTACGAACTTGTGCTGTTTCATAAATAGAATCAAATGATCTTACCATTACTTTTTCTAAACGTTGTTCTACTTCTTCTTCAGTCCAGTAGTATCCTTGGTTATTTTGTACCCACTCAAAGTAAGATACTGTTACACCACCAGCACTTGCTAACACGTCTGGAACAAGTAAAATTCCGCGATCTGTTAAAATTTTAGTCGCTTCTAATGTTGTTGGACCATTTGCAGCTTCAACAACGATTTTCGCTTTAATATCATTAGCATTTTCTTCTGTAATTTGGTTCTCAATTGCAGCTGGAACTAAAATATCGCAATCAAGTTCTAACAATTCTTTATTTGAAATTGTATTGTTAAATAGCTTTGTTACTGTACCGAAGCTATCACGACGGTCTAATAAATAATCAATATCTAATCCGTTTGGATCATGTAACGCACCGTAAGCATCTGAGATTGCAATAACTTTCGCACCTGCATCATGCATAAATTTAGCTAAGAAGCTACCAGCATTACCGAACCCTTGGACAACAACGCGTGCACCCTTAATATCAATGCCACGTTTTTTCGCAGCTTCACGAATACAAATTGTTACACCTTTCGCTGTTGCTGTTTCACGGCCATGTGATCCACCTAATACAAGCGGTTTACCTGTAATAAATCCTGGTGAATTAAATTCATCAATACGGCTATACTCATCCATCATCCATGCCATAATTTGAGAGTTTGTGAATACATCTGGAGCTGGAATATCTTTCGTCGGACCTACGATTTGGCTAATTGCTCGTACATAACCGCGGCTTAATCTTTCTAACTCACGGAATGACATTTCACGTGGATCACAGATAATTCCACCCTTACCTCCACCATATGGTAAATCAACAATACCACATTTTAAACTCATCCAGATTGAAAGTGCTTTCACTTCATTTTCTGTTACATTCGGATGGAAGCGAATTCCACCTTTCGTTGGACCAACAGCATCATTATGTTGTGCACGATACCCTGTAAATATTTTAACAGTCCCGTCATCCATACGAACTGGTATTTTCACTGTCATCATACGAATTGGTTCTTTTAATAATTCATATACTTCGTTTGGATAACCCAATTTTTCTAACGCTTCACTAATAACAATTTGTGTTGAATTCAATAGTTCAAAATGTTGTTCCCTTTGTTGTTGTGTTTTTGTTTGAGTTCCCTTTTCGGCTACCATAGTAAGTAAACCCCCTGTAATTTCACTTGTTTAGTAAACCTTCATTGCCTAGTATACACCCTTAAATTTGGAATGCAATAGAAAACGCTAACAAATATATACAAACTATTTTCTGTTGCAAGCGTTTTCACTATTATTATAGTCCTTTTATTACTTTTAGAAAAGTAAAATACTTAAATATTTAAATATTTTTTATTTTACTCAAACATACTCCCATAAAACTGCATATTTTATTTTAAAAAAGTATGTTGGAGTATTTACAATCATCCCTTCCCTTATCCAAATAAAAACAAAACCTCAGCTATGTTGTATTAGCTGAGGTTTTGTTTTTTCACAAAGTAATTGTGTATTTGTTCTATCGCATTAAAATCCATTAATTCTTTACCGTACTCCATGATGCGATAAATAGTTGCGGTAGACGGATTACCGTATTCCGCTAAAATAGCTATAAAATCCGCCTTTAACAATTGAATTTGTTCCTCTTCTTCCATCCAAAGATAGAAGCGCTTATCCCACGTATATAGCTTTCCGCCAGTTACACCAAGGTTATATAAGCGATTCGACAGGTTAATTATGTCATCTAGCGTAGCAAACTCATATAATATATGCTCACTTTCATCTAGAGTCACTTGCATTTCAATAAACTCGTCACGAAACTCATCATCTGTATCCATTTCTTGATTTTCTTTCGTTACAATTACAACCATCCCTTGTGCTTGTAGAGAAAATACTTCAACTGCAATCGGACCATCTGCTTCAAATCCTAATTCCTTATTTGCTTCTTGCATCATATCACGAAATAATTGCTGTACTTTCGGCGCATTTCTCCATAAATCTTCTTTCGTTAATCCTCGTTCAGATAAATCATCAAATGTTAGAAAAATTTTTATCTTATTGTAATTTAATCGTTCCAGCCTCATCTCATACCCTCCCTACGTAACCAATGCATCTAATTTTTATTATATGAAATAGAAAATAGATGGTTCTTTTCGAACAACTATTCCGACATTTTTAACCATTCATCCCATTCTTCTTTTGTATCACCAATTAAGGTTGTTTCAATGTCCAACTGGTTTAGAACGCCTAGCTTTCCGATAAAGCCAACAGAAAGAGATTCCCTTTTTTCTTGTAATAAATTTATAAAGTTCATCGTCTTTTTCATTTCTTGTTCGTCAGCACAAGATACAAATACATATTTCGGCTGTATTTCTTCTACCGCTGACAACATACCATCTTCAGCTAAGCTTGTCCTAATATATATCGCCTCATATCCTTTTAAGCGTAAATACGTTGAAAAAATAAATCCTTGCAATGCATTCTTTTCTAACACAATAACTTTGTGTAAAGAGGAAAACATTGAGGCATTGTGATACACCATTCCTAGACGCGTTTGTAAAAATGATAGTGCATATTGGAATTGCGCCATTGAAATCTCATTATTATTTTTTGACATTAATAAATTGTCTGTCACTCGAAGAACGATACTGGCAACAACCTTCTCTGTTGAATATATACTAAAAGCTTCGTTTAATAATGCAGTAATTGTAATTTCATCAAATTTTAACAAAGCTTGTAGCAAATCGTCCACTAAAACAACTTCTTTATCGAAAGGTATCTCTTTTTGAACTGTACTCTGCAAACGATTCTCTTCTAATAACTGAACTGCTTGTCCAATCATCATACCGGAAGAAACTTTTTCCATTAACCATTTTAAAATTTGAATATGTTCTTCTGTATATAAACGATGCCCAGCTTGATTCCGCTTTGGGGCAATAATTTGATATCGTCTTTCCCATGCACGAAGCGTACTCGGCTGAACTCCAATTATATTCGAAACAGCTTTTATATTATATTTTCCACTAAGAGTTGGCATCATTTCCCTCCGCACAATGTAATGATATGTGTTTGAGCAGGTGCTCGGAAACGAAGTGGTATCAATGTTGTTCCGTACCCATTACTAACAAAGAGAATGGTATTCAAATGGTTATATACGCCACCTTTTAAATATTTTTTAGATGGGAATAATCGGATTTGTCCCCCATGCGTATGTCCACTTAATACAAGTGAAATCTGCTCATTTCCAGACATCTTTTTTATTATATCAGGGTTGTGACTAACTAAGATACGAAAACCTTCTTCTTTACAATCCGCCAATGCCAAATCTAGACGATCACGGTGCAATCCAACATCATCTATACCGAGCAAACAAATTCTCTCTCCTAATTCAGACTCAAATACCACTCTTGTATTATCTAAAACTTTTACGTTATTTTCTAATAATAACGCATCTAATTCATGATATTCTATCTCATAATCATTGTTTCCCCACACAAAATATACAGGAGCTATCTCTCTTAACTTTTGGATATTCGCAGAGATTTTTGATAAAGAGACACCTTTCTCTGCTAAATCTCCTCCGATAATTACTAGATCTACTTTTCCTTTTACTTGTTCAATTAACAAATTCGAAATAACTCTTCTATGAATATCAGAAATAAAAAACACATTTACTTTTTGAAAACTTTTCGGAAATTCTTTAAATACTAAAGTATGTTCCAACACCGTATTACGCGTTGCTTCTTTATACATCACAAGAAGTAATAAAATCCCCATGCCTATGAGAGTACTGAATAATATAATCCATATCATATTTTTTACTCCCCTCCTCATAAAGATAATCCTAGGCTTTTATAACAAATTGTGATCGCCTAATTCACTAGCTCTCTTGCTTTGTGGATTTATCTTTTATCGGAATTTTTAATTCTTGCCCTGCACTCACTTCATCTTCTTGCAAGTTATTATACTTTTTAATGACTTCAATCCCATTTTCATCCGAAAAATATTGCTTCGCTATACTTTCTAAAGTTTCTCCCTCTTTCACAGTATGCGTTATCGCTTTTTCAGACTGTTTCTGTGAATCAGATTTAGCTGAATCAAAGAAGATTACTTCAAACGCACTTTTCCCGGCATTATTACTATCGCCCTTCACCTGAATATATTTATCCGTATACCACAAAATACTAATTGGCAGCAGAATGAATAGAAATGTTAAAACCCGGACGAAAATGTGATTTATTTTAAACTTTTGTTTTTTCTCTTTATTTCTATGAATTTCACTACGCGGCGGTAAACTTTCTTTTTCTTCCACTCGCTCAACTTCTAATTCCTCTTCAAAATCAGGAATTCGTTTCCTCATGTTGTTCACCACCACCTTCCATTTATTTTCTTAATTGGAGTCCCATTATAAAATCAACAAGAAAGTGTGCAAAGATTGTTATAAACAAATTCCCTGTCCATTCAAATACATAACCAAAGACAAAACTAATGAAACAGACGAAACAAAACAAAAATGGCTTTGTTATATAACGAATATGTAACACTGCAAATACTAAACTCGCAATTACAATTCCAAAATGAGTCTGCACTACACCTCTAAATAAAAATTCTTCTGCAAAACCGATTACGAACGTAATAACGAGTAAATGTAGAACCGACATTCCTCGAAACATCTTATCGTTAATACCACCATCATCAAACCAAGACTCTGGAAACACTCGCATTGCAACATAATCTAATAACACAATACCAATCGCTAACAAACCACCTATAATAAGTATAGATACTGGTTCCCATTTCCATAAATTAAACACTTCTTTTACATCTTGAAATAATATATATGCTAGTAAACAGCCAATACCGATAATAATTAACTGTGTTATATATAGATTCAGCCTTATTTCCTGCGGACTCATATCTTCAACATTATGCCTTTGAATGTTCATCATTCCTCCATCTTTTCTAGGCCGAAAAGCTTTTGTAACTCTGTTTCCCAATTATAGTCGAAATCCGATTGTTGCGCTCGTCTTTTTTTATAATCTTCTTTTGTAATACCGCAATAATCGCAGCAATTATTTAACTCTTTCTCTTTCCTATAACCGAACTGTTGCAGCACATATTCACGTCTACATCCTTTAACTCGTATCCATGACTTCATATTTTCTAATTCACTATATTTATTACGCAACCTTATTTCTACTTCAGCTATTAATCGGTTCATAATTTCATCTGACAAACCCTCTAATAATAATCTTCGTTGTTGTATAATTCCAACCTGTTCGAGATGATAACGAACGAAACGCCAATATTGCTCATTAAATCTTGCTGCATTATAACAAATTTCTTCTACATCTTCTATTGGTAATTCTTTCGTTTGAAACATTCTTTCTTGTAGTAAAGAAAATAAAAATTGTATTTGCGACTTACTTGGCAATTCATCCTCAATGATTGAAAGTGGTAAATCATGATCCAACGGACTACACAATAAAATAGCTATACTCGGTTTGCCATCTCTTCCAGCTCTTCCGATTTCTTGTAAGTAAGAAGCTATATTAGTTGGATAATGAAAATGAATAATATATTGCGTATTCGCCTTATTTACCCCCATACCAAATGCACTTGTACATATTACAAGCTGCAATTGATCGTTCATAAACTGCTGTTGAATTAACATACGCTCTTCATGTTCCATACCACCATGATAAAAAGCTACACCAGTAACACCTTTCCCTCTCAAGTATTCCGTTAACCTTTCTGTCCACGCTCTACTTGAACAATATACAATCCCCGGCCCTTGTAAATACATCACCTGCTCCAAAAGCGCCTCTTTCTTTTCTTCTATCGTCTCTACAAATTGCACCTTCATTGCAATATTAGGACGGTCAATAGAGTATACATGTTCCGCGGCACCCTTTAAATTTAAACTGTCTGCGATATCTTGCAGTACCCCTTTTGTCGCTGTGGCTGTCAATGCTAACACTGTAGGAGAACCAATATTTTCAATAACTACATTTAGTTTCTTATAGTCCGGTCTAAAATCATAACCCCATTGAGAAATACAATGAGCCTCATCAACAACAAATAATGAAATATGAATTTTCTTCAATTCCCTAATTAATAACTCCGACTGTAACATCTCTGGTGAAACAAAAATAAATTTATATGAAGATAATTTTTTCATCGCTTCTCTTTTTTCATTTAATGTCCGAAAACTATTAAATGCTATCACTCGGTTTTTCACAACATACTTTAATTGTGTCACTTGATCTTCCATTAAAGATAATAACGGCGATACAACAAGCACTGTTCCTTCTCGCATAAGCCCCGGAAACTGATAGCACATAGACTTTCCTCTTCCAGTCGGAAGCATTGCTATCACATCTTTTCCTTCTAATAAATCTGTAATAACTCCTTTTTGACCTGGACGAAATTCAGAATATCCAAACCACTTATATAAATATTCTTCAAGTTTCATTTACACCCTCCATCCGCGCTAATACAAGACGAACTTCAAAATAAGAGATATCTTCTCCAATCGCTTGTTTCAAAACACGTAACTTCCGCGTTTGCAATGCTTCAATTACTTTTATTACTTTGTCTATCTTTTCTTTTTCCATAAACATTTCAATAGAAAAATCTTTTTCTCGCAAAGCAATTTCAACAAAATGATCTTCTATCGTTGCAACCTTCAAATTCCGAATCGTTGCTATTTCTTCTAAAGAACGCCCTTGTCTCCAAAAATTATATGTTTTTTTCGTGGATAAACTAAATAGTTCAGCTCTCTCATTTGGATAAGATATAATTTCAGCTAATAGCGGAAATTCATTTTCTTTATCACGAACTTCTTGTATAAAGAAATGCATTGTACCCCAAAATAAAAAATACACCCTGAACATATCTTGTTTCGTAATTTCTGCTAATTGTTGCAATGTACAACCAATCCGTTCATAACCCGTTAGTCGATATGTTACAATCGTCGCTTCTATCGCATTACTTTTTTCTAAAAGATTATGTACTTCCGTCCACAGTTTTCTCGCCAATTCACTTCTCTTATATGGCCTTCCTGTTAGAAAACGTTTCACCCACATCATTATTTCTGTATCTTGTTGAATCGGGATAAACTTAGTATTATTCTGTTGTAAATTTGATATAGTTTGAATAATCAATGACAATCTTTTCCAAAATGTTTCACCTAATTCTCCATAATGTAAACCATGCAAATGCGCTGGAAAAGCATAAACTTCCTCCCATTTATGTAACTGCGTTTTACCCTTAGGTGTTAACACATATGTATTTTCATGTATTTCTTGAATAAAATCTGCTTGCAACAACTTTACAACTTCACCATCATAGTCATTTCTATTTAATGATTTATATATTCCGAACAAAAAAGAAATTCTAAACATATTTCCATCTTGTAAAGTTTGCGAAGAACGTTTGCCCTTTAGTAAATAATAAATAGATGAAACGGTTCTTTCACCATTCAATTGTTTTAAACAATGCAACAAAGTATATTGTATTTGCATGACCGCTTCCACCTTCCAATCTTAACTTCATTCTTTTCAGTACAATTACACTATCTACTGTCGCTCATTAAACTTATCATAATAAGAACTATATACTTGTATATATTCTATTGTATCAAACGAAATCATATTTACGTATTTTGAAAATCTTATGACATAATTCAAAAATAAGTTGACACACTAATTGATAAGCATTATCATTATAATTTTATGTTGAAAAGTTTTACAAACCGTTTTACAATAAGGTTATAATTTTTATGGCAAGCTTTTCACATACATATTATCAGGAGGGAAAAAAGATGGCAAAATATACAATCGTTGATAAAGATACTTGTATTGCATGTGGTGCTTGTGGCGCTGCTGCACCAGACATTTATGACTATGATGATGAAGGTATTGCATTTGTAACATTAGACGATAACCAAGGTATCGTTGAAATTCCAGATGTATTAATTGAAGATATGATGGATGCATTCGAAGGCTGTCCAACTGACTCAATTAAAGTTGCTGACGAATCATTCGACGGAGACGCTTTAAAATTTGAATAGTCTTTTATTAACTTCAAAAAATGCCCCTCATATTGATGAGGGGCATTTTTTGTATCTAAATTTTATTTTCCTTAATAAAAAACCATTAGTAGTTCCACACTACTAATGGTTTATATATATTATGCATTTTTCATTTTTGCAAACACCCATACTTTCAGGCGTGAGAATAATGCCACAAATACAATTGTTACAACAATTCCTTTAATTAAATTAAATGGTAAGATTGCCGTTACAACCGTTGTTCTTATAGCTTCGCTAGACATAGCTGGTGAATTTAAAAACCAAGTGTACGCCGGGAATATGATGATGTAGTTTAATACACTCATAATAAGTGCCATTGTAATTGTCCCTAGCATTAACCCTGTCGTTAAACTCTTCACAGTACGATACTTTCTAAATAAGAAAGCTGCTGGTCCAATAAATAAACATCCTGCAATAAAGTTTGCAATTTCTCCAACTGGTACTCCCGTTAAACTTCCTTGAATCCCGTAATGTAAAATGTTCTTTATTGCCTCTACAATCACTCCAGCTACTGGTCCAAAGATAATTGCTGCAATTAGAGCTGGTACATCACTAAAATCAATTTTCAAAAATGGCGGAAGCCCTGGGAACGGGAAATCTAACATCATTAGTAAATATGCAATACTACTTAGCATCGCTACACTCACCATCTGCACCACACTGTTTTTTTGTTTCATCTTTCTCTCTCCTTTTCCATCGATCTTCTCATGGAAAGTGGAAAGGTTCTGCTATGCCTATTTTTTCATAGAACGAAAAAAACCTTTGTGTTTTACACAAAGGGAGAATTTAAGGCACATCAAACAGACGTTCAAATCCATATCTTTTTTGAACGCTTGAACCTCCATCTTCTCCCATCCAGACTGTACTGTCGGCTTTGGAATCACACCAAATCCTGCCTTAACGGCTCGCGGGCTTAGAACAAAATCATAAATAGTTCATCACCGCCGGTCGGGATTTTCACCCTGCCCCGAAGATAGACCGATATTCTATTTTCCCCTTCATTATACAACAACCTCATAACATTGTGAACAAAAAAATTGTAACTTATTTAAAATTAGTTATTTATTTTTCGTAACAACAAATAAATTGCGAGATATTTTACAATACAATCCATATTTTTTATTATTCGGCATTTCTCTTTTGAATTACCTAGTCATATATAATTAAAAGTGATAAGATATTGAATTGTTAAGATAAGAACATTTTCTGAGTTATGGAGGAAATGTCATGAAAAAAGAAAAGAGACATTCTATTCGAGAAGCAATGAAAAAAAACTTAAGAAAAGAATACTTTTACTTAAAAAAAGAATTACTTTTCTACTGCCCAATTGATTTAGGCACATTCTCAAACGAGACATACTATGCTACTTTCGATGAAGATGGCATCAGTATTTATCAGTATGATAAAAAAACAGAAAGTAAATTAAAATTGTGTGAGCGTCATCCGTGGAAAAGTTGGAGTAAAGTGAAGATTGATCACTATTTGACAACTTCTCAATTTATTTTTCAGGGTGAGCGAAATTGGATCTTATCCCTTTTTCAAAAAGGAAAAGAAGCTCAAAGAATTATTGAAGAGCATACATCTTTACAAACAGAAGTTGTTTCCCGCTCTTTCTTAAAAAAACTTCCTGGTTTTCGTTCTAATACACCACTGAATAAATACATCGGTAGCATTTGTTACACTGCACTTATTGCATTTTTATTAAAATGGATGATTCCATTTCAAGCACCACAAATCGCCCTGTATTCTATTTCGATTGGTTGTATGCTTCTTGGCCTACTTTGTTTGACAATCGGTTTAATTGAACCGACTATCGTACTGTTTCGAACAAAAGAGAAAACAAGAACAAAAGTTTTTTACTTATATAGCTATTTAGCTATTTCTGGATTTATATGTGTCTTTATTTTTTGGTAAAAGAAGCCGTCCCAAAATAAATTTTGGGACGGTTTTCTTTTAGATATAAATACTCTAATTCACTCAATACTTCTAGCAGAAGCGCCCATATAATTTCATTTACATCGAACCTTATTTAAGAATATTCAAAGTTTAATTTTTGAGACGTTGCCTTTACTTAACATATAATTGTTGATTAGGATAAATTAGCTCTTGCTGCAATCCATTTTTTTCTTTAATTTCCTTAAGTGTCATACTAAATTTCCGTGCAATACTAACTAAAGTATCCCCTTTTTGTACGACATATAATGATGAAGAAACAACTTCATTTCTTTGTTCACTTAAAACAAGCAATGGGTTCATCGCATTCTTTTTCGCCATCGTCCATCTTCCTTGATGAAGTTCTAGATGTAAGTGTGCACCTCGCGATTCTCCCGTGTTCCCTACTTCTCCAATTTTTTCACCTTTTGAAATATAATCTCCTTGACCCACATATCTCTTATTTAAATGTGCATATACAGCCTCATATTCTCCGTGTTTAATAAATACAACATTTCCATAACTACTTGAATAATAAGACTTCGTTACCTTACCATCTTGGATAGCTGCCACAGGCGTTCCAATCGGTGCAGCTACATCAATACCATAGTGTTTTCCATGCCTTGTCCCAAAATAATCACTTATCTGACCTTCAACAGGCCATGTCCATCGATTTCCTTCTGCATAAACATGTAATTGAGATACAAACAGTATACTCAATAACATGACTCCGCATTTTAAAACTTTCATATACATCCTCCGTTTTCTAATTACCACCATACCTTCTCTATTTTGGTATATTACAGAAAAAAGTATACAAAAAAAGAAAGTGAATTACTCCACTTCCTTCTCTTTCTTATCACGAAAAACTAATGCACTACGGTTATACTCCACATCTTTCACTTGTAATCGGGCATTTATTACTCTAGCTACTGCAAATAAATAGTCAGATAATCTATTTACATACTTTAGAACAACTTCATTTATTTCTCCTTCTTTTTGTAAGGACACGATACATCGTTCTGCTCGCCTTACAACTGTACGTGCAATATGAATAGCAGCTGCCGACTCGCTTCCACCTGGTAAAATAAAGCGCTCTAGCGGCGGTGCTTCTTCTATATACAAATCAATCTTTCTTTCTAAGCTTTCAACCATCTCAATTGTCACCTTATAAGGAATTTTTTGTTCCACTATTGCCAAGTCTCCTCCGCAATCAAATAGCTCATGTTGAATATTTTCAAGCTCATTGTAAATATCTCTATAAGTCCTGCCTTGAAGCTTAGTCATTGCATATCCGATATGAGAATTCGCCTCGTCTATTGTTCCATACGCTTCCACACGGATATCATCTTTATCAACCCTACCGCCTATTACACTTGTCGTTCCTTTATCTCCTGTTTTTGTATATAATTTCATTTCTTCACAGCACCTCTCTTGTTATTCTTTATTCGAGCAACATAGAAAAAAGTTCTACCATTCTTTATTTAATTGAGTTTACAAAAAAATAAAAAACAGCAGAACTTTATTCATTATCAACTTTAAAAACACATATCTAAATTATACGATTCGGTAAATATACAGAGAATGTAGTTCCTTCTCCAACAACACTTGAAACAGAAATTTTACCATCATGACCTTGAACAATATTTTTCGCAATCGCAAGCCCGAGTCCTGTTCCACCCTTTTTCCCACGTGTTCTTGCTTTATCAGCTTTATAGAAACGATCAAATAAAAATGGAATATCCTCTTCTGGAATGCCTGCACCCGAATCTTGTACTTCAAAAATGAGGCCATTATTTTTCGAATCAATTACAAGCGTTACATGTCCGCCTGCGTTTGTATGACGTATTGCGTTATCAATTAAATTCGTCAATACTTGCTCCATACGATCTGCATCAAATGGGTATTGTTCAATTGAATCTTTGAAATCAACCGTTAACGCGACCTCTTTATCCTTTGCAATCCCTTGGAATTTACGACCTATTTTTTCAACGAAAGGATGAATATCAACTTCACCTATATGTAACTCTACATTACCACTTTCCATGCGTGCTAAATCTAATAATTCATTTACAAGTTTACCTAAACGAACGGATTCATCATAAATGATTTGAACAAACTCATCAATTTCTTCTTTCGTTTGCACAATATCATCTAAAATCGCTTCACTATACCCTTGCAGCATTACCATTGGTGTACGAAGTTCATGCGATACATTCGCAATAAAGTCTTGACGCATCTTTTCAAGACGGCGTTCTTCCGTCATATCTCGCAGTACCGCTACAGCTCCACGAATTTTCGTTTGATTGTAAAGCGGCGTCATAAGAACTACATAGTTCCCTTTTTGTAAATTAATTTCAACAACTTGTTGTTGTTCACTTTCTACAACAAGATGGAATAGTTCCACAAGTTCAGAAGGTAGTTTTTTACTTAGCTCTATCTCTTTTTCTTCTTGCCAAACTTGTAAGAAATGTTCGGCCGGCGGATTAATTACAACGACTTCACCTTCTTGATTTAACGTAATAACCCCATCTGCCATACTACTTAAAATACTAGCTAACTGTTCTTTTTCTTGCTGCAGTGCATTCATATTAAACTTCAACTGTTTCCCCATTTGATTTAAGGCCGTTGCAAGCTCACCAATCTCGTCCTGAGACACCATAGGAGCTTTCGCATCAAACTTCCCACGCGCCACCTCAAAAGCAACTTCACGCATTTTACGGAGTGGTGCTGTAATTCGAGTAGACAAGAAGAATGCAAAGAACGTTGTTAATATAATCGCAATCCCTGCTGATAAGAATATAAAATCAGTCGTTCTCTCCATGCCTTGTATCGGTACTTGTAAAGATTCGTATACGAACACTGCACTTTGATTTTTTGACTGCACTGGTTTTCCGACAATCATAATATCATTTTCAGTGTTTTTATTCTTTCTACTATTAGAGGCTTTTCTAATGTTATTCTTAATTTCTTTTTTGTCTGTGAAAACAGCCGCTAATTCTTTATCTTCTTTCAAATCATCCATTGTAAGAGTGACTAACCCTTCTTGTTTCGGCGAAGATGATATTTCTTTACCATCTTCTACAATAATGATCCTTGAAAGTGAATCAGAGAATTTGTACGCGATATTCTCAATCGTTTTTACATCGGCACCTTCTTCAATTAACTCTGAAACACTTGTTGCAACTTTTTGAAGCCTATCTTCACTCATATCAACATAATATGTTCTAAAAAACTGTGAAAGTAAAATCGCAACAAATCCAAGCACAAACGAAACGAGAAGTAATATAGTCATCCATAACTTCCCTACTACACTTCTCCAAAGCATCAGTCGTTCACAACCTCAAATTTATAACCTACGCCCCAAACGGTAACAATCATCTTCGCAGCATCTGGTGATTTTTTACTTAACTTCTCACGTAAACGCTTTACATGCGTATCAACTGTACGTAAATCTCCGAAGAATTCATATTGCCATACTTCTTTTAACAATTGCTCACGATCGAATACTTTATCAGGAGCTTTCGCTAAAAATAATAGTAACTCATATTCTTTCGGCGTTAAGTTTACTTCATTACCATCTGCAGTAACACGGTGTGCATCGTTATCAATTGTTAAGTGCGGGAATACAGTAACATCTTTTGTCGTTGTATCTTGTGTAAAGAATGTTGTTGGTACAGCACGACGTAATACCGCTTTCACACGTAGCACGACCTCACGTGGACTAAATGGCTTTACAATATAATCATCTGTTCCAACTTCAAATCCTTGTACTCTATTTACTTCTTCACCTTTTGCTGTCAGCATAATAATTGGTGTCGCTTTCTTCTCACGAACCCCTTTACATACTTCAATGCCATCTTTACCAGGCATCATAAGATCTAATAAGATTAAATCGTAATCATTTTGCAACGCCATTTCTAAAGCTGTATCACCATTATCTGCTTCTTCAATTGTGTATTGTTCTCTTTCTAAGTACATTTTCAATAAACGACGAATACGATCCTCATCATCTACAATTAAAATTCTTGATTCATTTTCCATCTCTACCCGCTGCGTACTCTCACCTCAGCGGTTCACACCTACCCTTCTTTACTATTATGTTGCGCTATTCTCGTTTATTTAAGCAATCTTCTAAATGTTTCACTTCCCATATTATGCTTCACAAGAATAATAAATTTTGTTCAATTTTTTTCCAAAACTATGTATTTTTTTTGAACAGTATATAATGTCCTCGACATCATTTTACAAAATCAACCGCTACTTTGTCATGTTTTTCTCAAAAAAGAAGAAAAGTTGACAAAAATAAAATAGGAAAGTGACATGCACTCTCCTATTTTATTTCTCTATGCATATGAATGTAAACCGGCAATAATTAAGTTTACTACAATAAAGTTAAACATAATAATTGCAAAACCAATTACTGCAAGCCAAGCTGATTTCTCTCCATGCCACCCTTTAGATAATCGTAAATGTAGTACTGCAGCATAAAAGAGCCACGTTATAAGTGCCCAAACCTCTTTCGGATCCCAGCCCCAAAAACGCGTCCACGCTATTTGAGCCCAAATCATTGCAAAAATTAACGCTCCTAATGTGAAAACTGGGAATCCAATTGCAATAGATCGATATCCGATTTCATCTAGTAAATCACTATTCGTATTCTTTACTAACGGCTGAAGTGCCGCCGATACTCGCTTCCGTAAAACAAGCCTTAATACAATATAAAGTAATGTTCCAACTAACACTGACCAAATAACAGTATTTAATTTTTTCGCATTTACAATCGCTGGAACTTCAACTACCGGTTCTAATTTATTTTCTGTCTGTAACTTCCCTTCATGCGGTCCTACTAAAGCTGGAAGATTGTACTTCATTTCCAGTTGTTGTTCATTTTTATCAACCCATTGAAACTTCGCTTCATATTTCATACTAGAAAATACCGTTGTTACTCCAATAAATCCAACTGTACAAACAAGCGTAAACACTACCGTCTCTAGCCAAAATGTCCGTTTACTTCTCGTTGATTGATCTACATTTTTTAATAAATACATGACGCCCGTAATAAAACTAATCGCTAAAATTGCTTGTCCTGCTGCTGCAGTCGTCACGTGAATATGTAACCAATTACTTTTTAAAGATGGAATAAGCGGAGATATTTCCCTCGGAAACATACTTGCATAGGCAATTAATAAAAGCGCAACTGGTAATGCAAATAGTCCAATTATACTTACGCGGTACATAAAATACATTACAATAAATGCTCCTACAAGCATCATGCCGAAAAATGTACCGAATTCAAAAAAGTTACTAACTGGCGCATGCCCTGATGCAATCCACCTTGTAACAAAATATACTGTTTGTGCTATAAACCCTAAAATTGTAATTGTTATTCCTACATTTGCCCATTTATGACCCTTTTCTTTAATGGCTCCACCAAAAAATAGAGTCGCAATTAAATATAAAATAAATGCGGTAAAGAGAAAGTTACTACTTATTTGCACCATATCGTTTCCCCACCTTAACTAATTTTTTTATCGATTACTTTATCATTTGGCTGTGGAATTGCTGTACCTTCTATTACTCTTTCAATATCTTTCTTTAAACCGAACCAATTTTTATTCGTATGCCCTGCAATCCACCATTCATCATTAACACGTTGTATCCAAATACGGCGATGATTCCAATACATACCTTGAATGACACCAACCATAAATATAAATCCTCCAATACCGAGAATCCAAAGCGTTAAATCTTTTCTTACAGTAAGTGCTGTTGCATTTTGCATTTCAACACCCGCAAACGACATTTTATATTTGTTGTTTCCATCAGGTTCTATATTTTGCTGAATACCAACAAAACTCACTTCACCATCTGGTGTTTCAGGTGTAAACATTTTAAATACAAATGCAGGATTGTTCGGTAATTTCGTTTTTGTATTCGGTTTTCCATTCTCATCAAAATAAAAATCAGGAAAATAGCTTAATAGTTCTAGAGAATAACCATTTCCTAAATCATATTTTTCCTTAGGATTCGTTAAATCTACTTTAATCGGTCCCCATTTTTGATTATTTTCTTTATTTTGCAAGTTGAAGGACATACTTTTAAATTCACTTTCTTTATAATCCACTTGATACACTGCAAATTGATCAAATTTCAGTGGTTCATTTACTCGAATTTCCGCTTCTTTTACTTTTTCCAACTTTGGTTTTTGCCCTGCTATATTTTCGCCCACAGCTTTATATAATACAGCATTCGTTTGGAAGTTTTTCGCAATCATTTTATCGCCTACACGATCAATCGCTTCCTCAAAAACTTCCTTGTCCTTACTTTTATCATAAACTTCTTTTATAAATTTCTCGTTTTTTAAGTAGTATTGTCCATCCGTCCCTGGTATTTCTTTCGTTTCACCATCACGTAACCAAAGTGCTTCGTCTACGTACATACTCGGTAAAAAACGAAGCATCGCACCGAATAAAAAGATAATAAGACCGATATGATTTACATATGGACCCCAACGCGAGAAGCGTCCCTTTTCTGCTAAAACGTTTCCGTCTTCCACTTTCACGTTATAGTTTCTTTTCTTTAAATTCTTTTGCACTCTTTCCAGGTCACCATCTTGCGGTGTACCAGTCCCATATAATCTCTGTCTCTTTAAAAAACTAGGATGTCTTTTTACGCCTTGCTTTTTTAAAGCTTTATAAAGTGGAATAACGCGGTCTAAACTACATATCACAAGTGAAATACCGATAGAAGCAATCAAAATCATATACCACCATGAACCGTATAAATTATTAAATCCTAATTGATAGTATAATTGCCCTAAAAATCCGTATTCTTGCTTATAATATTCAGCTGGTGCAATCCCTGGAGTTATGTACATTTCTTGCGGAAAAATAGTTCCTATCGCTGATGCAGCTAAAGTTATTACGATTAGCCATACACCGACTTTTACAGAAGAGAAAAAGCTCCAAATTTTATCGACTATCGTTTTTGTTTGCGTGAGAGATCTCCGTGCACTCCCCTCATAGCGCATATCCAATAGTTTTGCATTTTCATTGCTTTCAAATGGTTTCCCGCAAGCTTCACAAAAAACGGTTCCTATCGGATTAACATGTCCACATTCACATTTAATTTCTTTCAACACTCTCACCGCCCCTGTATCTATATGTACTATTGTATATTCTAACCTCGAGTTACCGCAATACTCAGAATTTTTAAATCAGAGGCACTATAGACACGCACCTCTTATGTAAAGGCTTTCTTTATTACGGAGTAATTTTCTTTAAATACTCTTCTAACTGTTCTTTCGTTTGTTCACCTATAATTTGCTCCACTACTTTTCCATCTTTATCAATCAAAAAGCTTGTCGGTAATGGACCTACTCCATATGTTCCTATAATCTTTTGTCCTTTATCAATAGCAACTGGGAATTTCAAACCATATTGGTTCACAAAGTTCTTTACTGCAATATCCGTTTCATCTGCATCTAACGCTATGATTTCAACGCCTTTTTCTTTATACTTTGGATATAATTCATTCATATAAGGCATTTCTTTTTCACAAGGTTTACACCACGTACCCCAAAAGTTTAAAAATACACCTTTTCCCTTTAAATCTTTTAGTTCAATTTTCTTCCCTTCTAAATCTGTCACAACAAAGTTAGGTGCTTCTTTTCCGATTTGCATTTTCTCTTTATTAGCAAAGAATCCTTGATAAAGGGTAAATCCTACAGCACCACATAAAATGAGTAGAATAATAACGCGAAATAATAAGCGATTTTTCTTCATATTACCTCTCCTCTCCTCGGTAAATGTTATGTATTATCTTCTGTAAATGTTGTATTGAATAAATCACCAGCAGAGCACTCCACTGGTGAATTTTTAACTCTATAGCTTATCTTGGCTTTGTAGAAGCAAGCGCGCGTAATTGTTTCACCTCATGTGGTGTCAATTCTCTCGCATCACCAGGTCGCAGGCTTCCTACTTCTAAGAAAGCATAACGTTCACGTTTTAATTTCACTACTTTACAGTCTAACGCTTCAAACATACGACGTACTTGACGATTACGTCCTTCATGAATTGTTAATTGTACAATAGCCATCTCTTTACGCTTGTCCCAAGAAATAATTTTCACATGTGCTGGTGCTGTTTTACCATCTTCTAATGCAACACCGCGTTCTAACATGCGAATTTTCTCACCTGTTAATGGGCCTTTTATTTTTGCAACATACGTTTTTTCAACTTTATATTTAGGATGCATTAATATATTTGCGAAGTCCCCGTCGTTTGTCATTAATAATACTCCTGACGTATCATAATCTAGACGTCCGATTGGGAATAAACGTTGTGTAATTTCAGGGAAAAAGTCTGTTACAACACTTCTACCTTTATCATCTGATACACTTGAAATTACACCAGTTGGTTTATATAGTAAAAAATAAACAGGTTCTTCTTTTTCAAGAGGGATGTTATTTACTTCTACTTTATCTTGAGGAGTTACTTTTGTTCCTAACTCTTTCACTATTTTTCCGTTAACTTTCACTTTTCCTTGCTGAATTAATTCCTCAGCCTTTCTTCTCGATGCAATACCTGCTTGCGCAATCACTTTTTGTAATCGTTCCATTTCTTTTTTTCACCTCGAATTTATCTTACCTTACATTAGAAAGACTTGGCAACCGCATACGCTTTACGGTTATTCGCTCCATCTCCCTTAAACAACATAGCGATGATATTAAACATATAAAGGTCAAATCATGTTTTTATCCTTTATTATTGTCCATATTTTTCATATTTCTCACAATAAAAGTTCATCATTTTGTCAAAAATACTGCATAAAAAAACCACTATTAAGCTACACCTTAATAGTGGTCGTATACGTATTATACGCGAAATAGCATAAAAAATGAATAGCTTTACTGAAACAATAGGGAAACAAAGACAATCGAGCAAATAATTCCGATTAAATCTGCAAAAAGACCTACTTTTAATGCATCTCCCATTTTTCTAATACCAACAGCTCCGAAGTATACTGTTAAAATATAAAAAGTCGTATCTGTACTCCCTTGCATCGTAGAAGCTAATCTCCCAATGAATGAGTCTGGCCCATATGTAGCAATTAAATCAGTCGTAATACTTAGACCAGCAGAACCTGAAATAGGACGTATTAGTGCTAATGGAACGATTTCTGCTGGAACGTGAATTAAATCTAGCATTGGCTTCATTACTGATATCATTGCATCTAGCGCACCTGACGATCGGAATATAGAAATAGACACAAGCATTCCAACCATAAACGGTAAAATGGAAATTGCAATTTGAATCCCTTCTTTTCCTCCCTCAACGAACGATTCATACGTCGGCACTTTCTTTATCGTGCCATATAAAAGGATAAAACCAATTACACAAGGGATTACCCATAAGGAAATTGTATTTACAATACTCATTTTTTCCGCCCCTTTCTACTCCTTCTTCGGTAAAAATAGCGGTCAATCCAAATTGCTCCAATCATAGAAAGTACTTGTGCAATAAATGTTACCCCAACAATTTCAGTAGGATTGGCTGATTCATATGTCATTCGAATTGAAATGACTGTCGTAGGAATTAATGTAATAGCTGATGTATTTAATGCTAGAAACGTCACCATAGAACGGCTCGCCGAATCCTTTCCTCCATTTAACTCTTTTAGTTGTTCCATCGCTTTAATACCAAGAGGGGTTGCTGCATTACCTAGACCAAAAAAGTTTGCCATCATATTTGATAGAATAAATCCCATGGACGGATGATCCTTTGGTATTTCTGGAAACAACCTTTTTACTATCGGCATAAAAAGTGAAACTAATTTTTTTAACAATCCGGCTTCCTCTGCAATTTTCATTAAACCAAGCCAAAATACTAAAACACTAATAAGTCCTATACAAATCGTTACTGCATCTTTTGCTCCGTCAAATACAGCCTTATTCACTTCTTCCATCGTTCCATTTATCATGGCGTATACAATCCCAATGACAGCCATCGCTACCCATACGAGATTAACCATTGTTCCCAACACCTATCATGTAAGAAAAAATTTCTTTCACATTATTCCAGTAAAGTCCCGTTGTAGCTACTAACTTCCGTTTACTATAAAATAAATTCCGTTCTCCAACTTTCTCATTGCCAACATAAACATCTGTCTTTCCAACCTTTACTCCATCCTCAAGCGTTATACTTTTATCCAGTTCAACTTTTAATAATACGTTCTTTCTTTCCTCTTCAGTTAACGGCACGGAAAAACTATTTTTCGTATAAACATGGTTGGCATACTTCTTTTCATTTATTTCAGCAATTGCTCCTTGTCCTAAAACTTTCGTTTGCTTGAAACGTTCAAATCCTTTATCAAATAGATTCATATGATCATCCCAATCACTAGAAGCACTCAAAGTTACGACAATTAAATCTAGTCCATCTTTTGATGCCGTTGTAACAAGCGTTCTTCCTGCTTTCTTCGTAAAGCCTGTTTTTCCTCCTGTTGCAAATTCATAATAAGACGTTACCAACTTATGTTTATTTTTCCACGGGTAATCCCAAGAATCGGATTTATACGTTTTTGTTCCAAAGATTTTTTTAAATGACTCGTTTCCCATTGCATACTTCGTTAATAACGCCATATCGTAAGCCGACGAATAATGTGATCCATCTCCATCTAAACCATGAGGGTTTGAGAAGTGAGTATCTTTCATTCCAATTTCTTTCGCCTTTTCATTCATTAAATATACGAATCCATCTATACTCCCACCCACACTTTCAGCAATTACTTGCGCTGCGTCATTACCAGATCTAAGCATGAGTCCGTATACTAAATCTTCTAACTTCACTTTTTGTCCAGGCTTTAAATAGATTGCTGATCCTTCCACCCTCACCGCTTCATTGCTAACTGACACCATTTCTTTCATCTTCCCTGATTCAGCAGCTAACAAGGCAGTCATAATTTTTGTTATACTAGCAATTTTTTGAGGTTCATGTTCTGCTTTTCCGTATAATACACGACCAGACTGTTGCTCCATTAATACAGCATTTCGAGCACTGACATTGCTGTTCATCTTTGCATATGTAGGAATCGGCATAACGCTTGCGTACATAATAAGAAGCGTAATGATTACACAAATTCGTCTCATATTTCCCCCCACGTCCTTTTGGCACTTTTTGTACAAGTGTATGCTTGGCCTTTTAAAATATGAACGAAATCTTCCTTCTGCTTCCATTAAAAAAGACGCAGAGAATTTGCGTCTAATATGGTGTCCATTCAATTTGTTTCGCAGTTTCAAACCTTTTTTCTACATCAGGCCAATTTACAACATTCCACCAGTTTTTAATATATTCATCTTTTCGATTTTGGTATTGTAAATAATACGCATGTTCCCAGACATCTAGTACAAGGAGTGGTATCGTATCCCATTGTGTAAATAATTGATGAAGTGTACTTTGCAAAATTTCTAACCTTCCAGACCGGGGCACCCAAACGAGAATTGCCCAGCCTGAACCTTCTACTTTAGAGGCCGCTTCTGTAAAATGTTTTTGGAAACGTAAAAAGCTCCCAAAATCTTGTTCGATTTGTTGTGAAAAAGCACCTCTTGGACTCCCACCACCGTCTTTTTTCATGTTATTCCAAAATATCGTGTGTAAGTAATGACCTGACCCATGAAAAGCCGCTTCTCTTTCCCAATGCTTAATTAAATCAAATTGATTTGTTTTTCTCGCTTCTTCCATCATCTTCTCTGCTTTATTTAATCCTTCCACGTAACTCCGATGATGTTTATCATGGTGTAACATCATAATTTCTTTAGAAATATAAGGTTCTAACGCATTATACGGATAAGGTAATGGCGGGAGTGTATGTCCTCCAATTGGAACAGCTCGTTCGCTATCCCCTCTTTCATATAATTCATATTCCTCTTCTTCTTGCATAAATACTTCCTGCAAGTGATGCTGAATATGTTCTACATCATCACTTATTTCATACATAAACTCTGCATCTGTTTCATACTCATGCTCTTTCATACGCTCTAACAACGCCTGAATTTTATAAGCAAGCATATGGACATCATACACTTCCATTGCGCGGCTATCTAATACGTGAAGAACACTTTCACACCAATTTTCTACTTCATGAAAGTAATCTGTAAATACACCTTGCTGATTCATGTTGCACCTCCCTAATGCTATCCACTTAACTATATTCAATGAAAATCCCTTATATAACTGTACAAAAGGAAAAGAAGCTAAGTCACCTTAGCTTCTTTTCCGCAATCAATATTTGTGTAACATCTTTGTCTGATAATCCGTCTCATAATATTCTAGTTCTTCACGCATCAATTGAAATTTACCTTCTAAACTCTTCATCACTTGCCCCAAAGATGCAGGTGGTGTTTGTTGAAAAACGATAGAATTTTTTCCTGTATATGCAGACCGACTATTTTCATACCAATAATCACTCTTTGGTGAAAAAAACTCTGCAATTACTTGATGGTAAATCTTATATAAAATTTTTTCAGCTGCTGTTTTTCGAAATGGCTGACTATTCAACAAAACAAAACATGCATCATGTCCTTCTTCGCAAAAAACGAGAAGTCGTCTCATTGATGCTAATAACCCTTTATAATATTGCTCATTCCCTGCTGGTGTTTCCTCTAATAAAGAAGGCAACGTATGATAATTTACATAATTGGTTATCAAATTAATAGCATCTTCTAAAAATATAGAAACTTGTTCTGTTTGATTTTCAACCATCAAATTAGACATTTTTTCTCTCTCCTTTGCCATTTCACGCTATTTCTACTCTTTTATTTTTATGTAATTCAGCCAATATTTCTTGTACTTTCGACACCGTTCCCTCATCAAAATATTGTTGAAATTCTTCCAGGTTATTTAAATACAAACGTTTTTGCGCACGAAGTTCCCTATCCTTCACTAAACAACATATCGCTACAATATCGCGCAAATATATGTTTTGTTCTTCTACTTTATACACTGGATTTCCTTCAAAAGGAGTAATTTCTTGTAAAACTTCTTCAAAATATCGAACGTATAAAACCGAAAAAGTTTTCTCTTTATCATTTAATATATATGTCACTTCAGATCTGTTAAAAAAATCTTCTGATGTATTAGGTTTCGCCTTTTCTAACTCATATCCTACATAACCTTTTATAATCATATACTCCCCTCCACCTTCTTTCATCTTATTCTAACTTAATTTTCTGATAAACAAAATATTCTTTTAAATATACCTATATAAAAAATAGCTCCCCTATACAGGAATTTACCTTTTTATTTTTCTTGAAGTTTGTCATAATAATATTATTGTCTCAGTTTTCTTATACAAGGAGAGTTGTATTTATGTCGTTTTCATGGAAACGTTTCTTACAAATCGGGAAAATTATCTTCCCATTTGTTGTATTAACAATTGTATTCTTTCAAGCAAAAAAAGAATTAGCGGGCATTTCTTTTTTAGAAGCGATTGATACAATTAAAAACATTCCAACTGGAGGAGTCTTTTTAGCAATTACACTTGGTGCATTCGCTGTATCAACAATGTTCTTTTATGACTATGTTATGCTTCGTTACTTAAAAGCTGATATCCCTGTCCAAAAGATTTTCCGTATCTCGTGGATTGCTAATACTTTAAATGGATTTATCGGGTTTGGTGGTCTAGTTGGAGCTGGCGTACGCACAATGCTTTATCGTCCATACATAAAAGAAAATGGAAAACTTATTAAAAGTATCGCTTGGATGACAACTGCCTTTATTAATGGATTAGCCATTCTTTCATTTCTTGGTCTTATCGGAATATTAGACACGAGATTTATTTTGCATGAAAAACCATGGCTATGGCCTGTTCTTATCTTCTTTGCTCTTTTCGTCCCTATATATATCGGATTTTCTAAATTAAAAAATAGAAAAGCGATGCAAACAGAGGGACAAGAAGAAGAGGAGAAAAACCCAACTGTTTTATACTCATTAGTTTCATTAGTCGAATGGGTATCTGCTGGTATTGTTATGTACGTCATATTACTATTATTTGGCATTGAAATCGAATTCCAAAAGTTTTTAGGCGTATATGTCATTGCTGCTTTAGCTGGTGTCGTTAGTCTTGTTCCTGGTGGTCTTGGATCATTTGATCTTGTCTTCTTAACTGGGCTTGGGCAATACGGCATCGATACAGGTGTTTTGCTTCCTGCTATGTTATTATATCGTCTCGTCTATTACATCTTACCATTCTGCCTTGGTCTCATTTTTGCAGCTTTTGAAATGACAGGAGTAGCCATTAAAAAGTTTGAAGATAAACCCTTTATTGCGCCTGCATTAGAGACAACTGGTGTTATATGGACTTTGCAGCGTGACTTTCTAGGAAAGTTAGGTTCTTGGGCATCTGCTGCTTTAACAGTATTTGCTGGCTTAATGGTTATTTTATCAACTATTCTACCGACAAGTATAAATCGGGCACACGCCTTACATATTCTAGCTCCAAAACATCTTATTCAATTTTCTTTTAGCTTATCGCTAACATTCGGTATTCTCCTCCTCATTCTTTCACGAGGGATATATTACGGAACAAAACGTTCTTATTATATGACGATTGTTTCTTTAATTGGAGCGGCTATTTTTAATACACTAAAAGGAATTGATGTTGAAGAAACTTTTATTTTATTAATCGTACTCGCTGTATTGTATATGCTTCGTAAAAGGTTTGTACGTGAGAAAATGGAAGTCTCACTTTCCGATATCGTAAAAGTTTTTATATTCCTACTTGTAACGTTATATTTATATAAAAACTTAGGTATTTTATTTGCAAGTGCAAAAGAAGCTTTCCAACCTGATTTTGTCGTTCGTAATATTACACAAGTGAAACGAAGTGCATTAGCAGCTGCCTTTTTTGTTCCTACTTTTTTACTAATTGGTTCACTCATTGCAAATCGTTATCGAAATGAATTTCCCGGGCAACCAGCTAATGATAAAAGATTACAAAACTTCTTAGATGAACATGGTGGAAATGTACTTAGTCATTTAGGTTTTTTAGGAGATAAACAGTTCTTTTTCAGTAGTGATGGAAAAGCACTCATTCTCTTCTCAATAACTGGAAAACGACTTATTGTACTAGGTGATCCAATCGGGGACCCTTCCTCCTATCGTACTGTATTGCAAGAGTTTTTAGCTGAGGCTGATCGATTTGGATACATTTGTGTATTCTACCAAATTGAAAGTAAATGGATGAGTTTATATCACGATTTTGGTTATAACTTCTTTAAGCTCGGTGAAGAAGCTGTTGTTGATTTAAATACATTTACAATAACAGGAAAGAAACGCGCTGGCATGCGAGCTACTTTCAACCGTTTTGAAAGAGAAGGCTATACATTCTCTATTCATGAGCCACCTTTCTCAGACGAATTATATGAAGAGTTAAGAAAAGTTTCAGATGCATGGCTTGGTGGAAAAAAAGAGAAAGGTTTTTCACTCGGATACTTCGATCGTGAATATATTAGTCGCGCTCCCATTGCAACATTATCTGATGCGGATGGAAAAATTATTGCATTCACAACATTCATGCCCGTATATCAAAACGGATCATTATCTGTCGATTTAATGCGATATTATCCAGATGCGCCTAGCGGCATTATGGACGCAATTTTCATCCACTTATTCCAATGGGCAAAAGAAAATGAATACCACTCCTTTAATATTGGTATGGCACCACTTTCAAATGTTGGTTTATCCACACAGTCTTTCTGGTCTGAACGAGTGGCTGCTGCAATCTTTAATAACGTTCGTTATACGTATAGTTTCAGCGGATTACGACATTTTAAAGAAAAATATAAACCAGCATGGAGCGGTAAATATTTAGCATTTAGGAAGAATCATTCTTTACCAATTACAATGCTCTCTGTAACAAAATTAATAGGAAAAAGAAAAAACAGCTAAATTCTTAGCTGTTTTTTCTTTTTTGAACTTGTACAATAAATTCTTTTTCATATTTCTTACCATTTATATAGAAATTCCCCCACATTTTATACGTACCCTCGGCAGGAAATGTAATACGGTATTGTAATTGTTCATCCGTATCCACAGGCATAGCGTATAAAAAGTTCTCCTTCGTTTCATCCACGATATAGAGTGACTCTACTTCTCCTCTCTCTGAATGTAATTTCAATTTTTCACCCTTTTTCGCTTGAAACTGAAATGTTAACGTAACTGGTTCATTCGGATGTAATGCGCCAAATAAAAGAGAAACTTCATACTCCCCTATTTTTTTTGTAAGTACACTGTCGATTGGAAATTTCACTTTTTTCTTATTGTTCTCCTCTTTCGTTCTACCAAAATCTTTCCTAGCGAATGACTCTACGGACTTATTTTTATCTTCGTATAAAAATATCGTATATTCTTCATCTTTCGCTATTTTGGAAGATAACTTATATGACCCGTTCCCTGCAAATGTAGGTTTAATTTGTTGTATGTGTTTTAACTGTCCATCTACAATCACTGCCCGTATTTGATCATTTACACCACGAATTTCATTATTCTTTTTGTTTAACAACTGAAATACAATATCTACTTTCTCATTTCCCTTTCCATTTGACACATCCCACTTTACTTCCTGAACATCTCCTACAGTCTCTTCGTTTTCTTGATATTTTTTTATGTAAAATCCTCCTGCCACAATAAGTACTAACGCAATAAGCCCAATGACAAGATTTTTCAAAACATCACCTACCATTTTTATTGTCTCTGTTCACATAAAACTTCTTAAGCTATATATTCTAGATTATGATTTATGAAATCCTCCTATTTTGCACATATTACAAATAATAAAAAGATTTTAATTGAAAGGATTCGTAGTGTATAATGCAAATGATATTGATTTCTATCAATACATTATAAGGAGGACTTTTCATGAGTGTACATATCGAAGCAAAACAAGGCGAAATCGCTGAATCTATTCTATTACCAGGTGATCCATTACGTGCAAAATATATCGCTGAAACATTTCTAGAGGATGTTACTTGCTATAATAACGTACGTGGTATGTTAGGTTTTACTGGAACTTATAAAGGAAAACGTGTATCTGTTCAAGGTACAGGTATGGGTGTTCCTTCTATTTCTATTTATGTAAACGAATTAATCCAAAGCTACGGAGTTAAAAATTTAATTCGCGTTGGCACTTGCGGTGCAATTCAAAAAGATGTAAAAGTTCGTGATGTTATTATCGCAATGACGGCTTGTACTGATTCTAATATGAACCGTTTAACATTCCCAGGATTTGATTTCGCACCAGCTGCAAACTTTGATCTTTTAAAGAAAGCTTACGATGCTGGAACTGAAAAAGGATTACACGTTCGTGTCGGTAACGTCTTAACAGCAGATGTGTTTTATCGCGAAAGCATGGACATGGTTAAAAAACTTGGAGATTACGGTGTATTAGCAGTAGAAATGGAAACAACTGCTCTTTATACATTAGCAGCGAAATACGGCGTAAATGCATTATCTGTATTAACAGTTAGCGATCACATCTTCACTGGCGAAGAAACAACATCTGAAGAGCGTCAAACTACATTTAACGAAATGATTGAAATCGCTTTAGATGCAGCAATTCAACAATAATACACTAAAGAACTTGTCATACGTCTGGCGAGTTCTTTTTATGTGACTTTTTATAAATAACTATTTTATAAAGAGACAGATTTCTCCCCTCTACTTTATTGTAACGTTTGTTATAATAAAGTGAAACTTTAATCAGTGGTTTTTTTCCATCCCCCACTGATTATTAGTTGAACCAATCAGGCTTTTACGGACAGTTGATCTCCCACCTAACTCCCTTGTATTCGCCGAATTTTGAAGTGGAAGTCTTATTGCCCGAGCGGGATAAAGAAATCATTTACAGTATTTCTCATAAGAGGTGACGCAGTGAAAAACAGAAGTATCGTCTTTAAACTATTTTTATTAACATCAACTTTATTTACAATAATATTCCTACTTTTTTTCCTAGGACAATCTCTATTTTTAGAGAAATTTTATATTAATAAAAAAGTAAAAACAGTTCAAACTGCTTTTGAAAAATTCGTAGATAATTATGACAAAAGTGATAAAAGTTATGAGAAAGTTAGAAAACTAAAACAAGAATTTCATGATAAAACAAATGCCGATATGCAGTTTTTGGATTCTAACGGTATTATTAAAAGTGATAACAATTACTATATCGATGTATTTAATCCCAACAATAATAAACAGTATTCCATTCCACTCAATAACCTTTTAACACCAGAAGAATATAATAAATTCGAAAATTTAGGTTTAAAAAAAGATGTAATAATTAATGTTGATGGAGTCGTACAAGAGAATAATATTATTACACCACAAAAATTAGGAACGAATTATAATCAATGGCAAAACGAACATTTCTATTCGGATTTTCAGTCAATTAATGGTAATCCTTCTAAGAATAGACTTGCAAGCCGATACAAATCTACAACTCGTATCGTCTTTACAGGTGTTATAACTAAGTTACAGCTCCCATCAAAAGCTGAGGTTCGTCTTGCAAATGATATTGAAACATTACAAGCCGTTCAATATTTTGCAGATATTATTAGAGATGGCACTTCTAACTCGAACCAATTAAACACTTTCATATTAGATGGCGGCGAAAATATAAAAAATAGTATCTTTGTAAAGCCGATTATAGAAAACGGAAAGATTACAGAATATGCTTTTGCGATAGCGTCTTTACAACCCGTTAATGAAGCGATGCTAGTTTTAAAAGACTATTATGTTTATGCCTTAATCATCGTGTTTCTCGTTATTATTTTGTTATCCTTCTACTACTCAAAAATCATTGTTAAGCCATTAATTAAAATGAATCGTGTTACAAAAAAAATGGCTAATTTTGATTTCAGCGAGAAATTACCTGTTACAGCCGACGATGAAATTGGTGGGCTTTCCGGCAGTATCAATACATTATCTGTAAATTTAAAAGATCGAATCGATCGATTAAATGTTGCCAATACAAAGTTACAACAAGACATTGAACGTGAACGTCAATTAGAGAAAACAAGAAAAGAATTCATTTCTGGCGTATCACACGAATTAAAAACACCACTGAGTGTAATTAGAAGTTTTGCAGAAGGTATTAAAGATGGTGTTAGTAAGGATACTTCGTATTATACTGATGTTATTTTAGAAGAAACAGAAAATATGAACAGGCTGATTGTTGAAATGTTAGAATTAGCAAAGTTAGAATCTGGTACTTACAAACTAGATATGACGACGTTCTCAATTGGTGAATTAACGCAACAAGTCTATACAAAATTATTATTTAGCATGGAAGAAAAGCATCTACAAGTGAACGTCGATGCAGACCCTTCTATACTTGTTAAAGCAAATCGTAGCCGTATTGAGCAAGTAGTTGTGAACTTACTAAGTAATGCCATCCGCTATACGCCGGATGGAGAAAAAATACAAGTCTCCATTATAGAAGCAGAAGATACCGTAAAAATCGAAATCGAAAATACAGGAAACCCTATCCCTGAAGAAAGTCTTGAAAAAATTTGGGATCGCTTCTATCGCCTAGATGCATCACGTAGCCGTCACACCGGAGGTACCGGTCTCGGATTATCTATTGTAAAAAACATTTTAGACCTCCATCATGCCGAGTACGGTGTGTATAATACGACTAACAGTGTTGTATTCTATTTCAATTTACAAAAAGTAAAAGAAGTCAAATAATTTGTCTTAATTTCACTAGGAGTTCACATGAAATTCACACTCTCCCTTTATAGTAAGAAACAAGTTAATCCTTTCCTTTACACATATAAAAGAGGAGAGTGCGTGAAATGAAACAAGCAGGACAACCTATTCAAAATGAAAAACAATTAGAAACTATCAAAAATATACTTTTACAATCTTCGAAACGTGATGGCTTATTATTCGTATTAGCTGTAAATTCTGGCTTAAAAGTAAGTGAAATCTTACAATTAAAAGTTAGTGATGTAATCGATGAAAATGAAAATGTTCGCCATTCCATTTTATTTTACAATGAAAAAGTGAAGAAACATAAATGGTTTGCTGTAAATGAAGACTTACAGCACGCAATCGAAGACTACATGAAAGAACGTAAAACTTGGAAACGTAATGAACCATTGTTAAAATCTCAAAAAGGAACAAAATCTATTACGAGACAACATGCATGGTACATTTTAAACAAAGCTGCAAAAGAAGTTGGATTAGAAGGGATTAGCTCACATACACTTCGAAAAACTTGGGGTTATTGTGCATACAAATCAGGTGTTGATATTGCATTTTTACAACACTTCTTTGATCACAGTACTCCATCAAAAACTTTAAAGTATATCGGTATTGCTTAATAACTCTTATACATAAAAAAGGTTACCATTTGAAAATTTGGTAACCTTTTTTATATTTCATATTCTCTTTTCTTGTCTCTCCTATACTGTAGTGGTACTCTAATAATAAGGGGGAGAAATTATGAACACACTTACAATTGAATTACCAAAAGAAACGGCTGAAAAACTTGATTTATTAAAACAAGCTTACGAAAAGAAAACAGGTGCTTCTATCTCTGAGAGCACTCTCGTGCAAACACTTATCTCAAAAGAATTTATCCAGGCGATAACTCCTTTTGATTTACAACAATTCATCAACGGAAAAGAACAGCATTAATGCTGTTCTTTTTTTATCTCTATTTAAAATATACAAAGTTTTTTATATATTTTTAGAAAAACCATTGACAATGATAATGATAACCATTATCATTTATTATGAAGCCAACAATTGATGAATCAACCAAACGCTCAGTAACATTGTTACCCCTCTTTTTCATATAGAAAGGCACTGTACATTCCCCCTGTTTGTACAGTGCCTTTCTTGTTTATTATCATTCAAAAAAATTTAATTGCTCCGGCTTCGGCTCACCATATGTAATGTTCATCATTTTCATAAGCTGTTTCGCATTATCTGCTGCATCCCCACCTGAATTGTTGTTAAACAGTACGTATATATCCTTTGTTTTCTTTTTTAATTGCTCTAGTCGTTCCACCCATTCTTCCAGTTCTTTATTGTTGTAGCGATATAAACAACGAACCGCTCTCCAATTTTCCCCTTTATCAAGCCAACCATGAACATTTCGACCGTGAAAACGTATTAATGCCATGTTTGAATTCGTAACCTCTAATACGAGTGGCACAGAACCTATCCCAGCCTGTGGTTCATCACAAATTGTATGAACCCATTTCTCCTGTTCTAGAAACTGTAACGTCTTATCTCTCATTTCTGGATAAAACCATGTTTGATTTCGAAATTCTATTGCACATGGTAAACCTTCCATTTTTTCTTTCGTATATCGAAGAAAATCTACATTTTTCTTTTTGCAATCAAACCATGGTGGATATTGAAATAAAATTGTTTTTAATTTATTAGCTTCTATTAAAGGAAGAATGGACTGCTTATACACATCAAACATCTCATCAAACGTAGAAAAAGGAAATTCCCCTTTCATATGTCCTGTCATTCCTTGATACGCTTTTACGACAAAAGAAAAATCTTTCGGCGTTTCCATTGCCCATTTTATATAATTTCGTGCAGGTTGCATCGCGTAAAATGAACTATCCACTTCCACAATAGGAAAATACTCACTATATGTTCGTAATTTATTTCTATTTTCATAGGAATCTACGTATAAAGAATCATGATCTCCCCATCCTGTCACTCCAATGAACAGCACATATATTCCTCCCTTTTTAACTTTATCTTCTATTCACTCCCCAAACACTTTTGCTAATCAATTTCATTAAGTGGCCCTTTCTTTAAGAGTATCCTTATTAAAATATGATATACTATATGGAAGAATTTTTAAAATGAGGGGTTATTTATTTATGCTTCCAAACGATGCTACTGTATCTCATGAAAAACGAATTGAAGAACTAGAAAATAAAGTGCGTTTTTATGAAGAACTTGTAAATCAATTACCACATCATTTCACATACAAAAATCCACATATTGGTTTACAAATAAAGAAAACTAGAGCAACTCATTCCATTCAAGAAATACCAAAAGAGAATAAAGAGGCTCATTTTCAACTTACTTGTGATTCATTATTCTTATTTGAACAACTTGAAAAACACTTTGTACATATTTTTGATGCCTTTTCACATCATGTAACCTTTGTCGATAGTAAAGGGAATATTACTTTATGTAATCAAGTTGCCGCAGATGATTTCGGTGTAATACGAAATGATATTATCGGAAAACCGATTCAACAATTACTAAGCTTGCCGGAAGAAAAAATTAAAGCGATTGAAACATTAAGAACGGGAACAGAAATATATAATGAAGAAGTTTTAGACAAAAACTATGGCATTATAAACAACCGAATTATTCGCGATTATAACGGGGAGATTTTTAGGGTTATTAGTGTCTTTCATTATTTAAACACAGAGCGTGATGCAGAGAAGTTTTCGTTAGCAGGACGAATCGCAGCCGGAATTGCACACGAGGTACGAAACCCTCTTACGACAGTACGAGGATACTTACAATTTTTACAAGAAAGTGTTTCTCCATCAAATAAAGAGTTATTTAAAAGCTTACTTATCCCTGAATTAGATCGTGCAAATAGTATTATTACAAAATTTTTAGCCATTTCAAAAACACGTGAATTTACAAGAGAACCGTTTCCTATTAATACATTTTTATGCGACTATATTCAACAGTTACTAGCTAGTGAAGTCTTCTTGCATAACATTTCAATTGATTATAACTTTTCTAATGAATTAGATGATATTTTAGTCAATATTGATCGACATGAACTTGTTCAAGTATTTTTAAACCTATTTCAAAATGCCGTCGATGCTCAAGGCGAAAAGCCTCTTTCTATTCAAATCACTAGTTATCGCCTAGATAACTTCGTTCGGATTACTTTCACAGACAATGGAATTGGTATTCCTCTAGCTATTCAAGAATATATCTTTGATCCATTCTTCTCAACGAAGGATTCGGGGACAGGACTAGGCTTATCAGTAACAAAAAAAATCATCCAAAATCATAACGGTACGCTCAAAATGACTAGTGATCCAGACGGTACAACCTTCACTATTTCTATTCCGATTTTACCTAAAGTAAATCGTGAAGCAATTAACTTATAAAATGAGAATGCTGTTCTATTAACTCCCTTTAATTGTTAAGCACACTCTAACAATTAAAGGGAGTTTTTTAAAACATATAGATTTTTCTCTACTTCTTTATTGTTCGTGTTAGGTAGGTAAACTTCTTATTTTTTGAGAAATAGTAGTTTGTCCATCACGAATTTAATTTAAATTTCATTATAATATATAGTAACGACTATTATTCTATGAAAGAAAGGAATGCAAAGATAAACAACAAAAATAAAGGGAAAGTATTTTATGGTAATGATTGTTGCGAAGTAAGAGCTTGTAGTTATATCAACATCTCTAAGTCCGAACTTAAATAATTTGTTAGACTTCTTCAAGCTCTCGGCCAAGCTATTCAAGCTGTCTTAGTTCAATATGGATCTGGTTCCTAGGTGGAGGCGCTACTGGACCAGCGGGTACTCCGATTCGGGTAACTATAGCTGCAATAGGAAACTCCAATGCTCAAACAATATCAACTGGAATTAATATTCAATTAAATCAAGTTTTTGAAATAAATAATATTAACTTTAATGACACTACACATACTTTACAGGCGTATATGATATTAGTTTCTCGGCATCTACAACTTTCCCAGGCTCTTCACCGTTTGGATTCGGTATTTCATTCAATGGCCAACCACCTACTCGTAATTTTTCAACTAATGTTATCGGTAGTGCTGTTTCTTTCTCTACAATTGTTACTTTACAAGCTGGTACAACGATTTCTGTACAACCTACAGCAAATACTATTTCTATTCCTAACACGGGCGATACAACTGCGACACTATCTGTACTCCGAATTTACTAACCACAATTTCCGATAATATTTTGGGAGGACTAAACACATTTATAAGTAATAGGTGTGATTTTGATTGTCTATTAAATCTCTCTTTTAATAAAAAGGAGCACTTATTTGGGAGGATAAGTGCTCCTTCTTTACGTTTCTTTACCTCAAATTTACTCTATCTTAATCCTCATTTTGTATGATAAATAATGAAGTCAAAGATATGAAAGAGGGGATGAAAAATGAGAGTTATGTCACCGATACGCATTTGGATTGCTCTTATGATATGCATTATTTTATGTGTAGGGTTTTTTTTAACTCTAAAATATTCTACTATTTCAAAAGCAGAGAGAAAAACAGTTCCATACACACTTTTGTATACGAAACAAAACAACATCCTTTATTCCAATTCCACAAATAATGAAAAAAAAGTTATAAAAGGAATGCTTATTACGAAAGCTTCTAGTTACGAAACTCTACTTCAAATTACTGAAACGATTAAAGATCAGTATACAAATAAAGGAATTGATGAAATCACGCTGACTATCCATAATGAAAATAATGGTAGTTATGAAGAAGAATTACCATACGAACCGATTAGTAAAGGAACAATAATCATCACATACGATTCTCAATCCTTTGGCAGTACCAACATTACTCTTAATGAATAGTAGCATTTACCCCACTAATTATGAGCTCACTTCATTTTTCACATGAGAAAGAGGCGAATAACGAAATTCGCCTCTTTCTTTTACCATAACGATGGAATCCACTCTTTTACTTTATTAAACCACTCTTGCTGTTCTTTTTTCCTTTTTTGTTCTTCTTCTTGCCTTTTCTTTTCTTCTTCTTTTCTTCGCTTTTCTTCTTCAATTGTTTGCAATTGTTTTTTATAGTCCGCCTCAGATATTAACGACAATTGGAACGCTTTTTGGGCTGGGTTTGCATTTGCTTTTTTCATGATATCCCGGAACATCGTCGTTGTAATTTGACTACCACCTGGAACATAATGCTCGCTATCTGTTTTGTCATATCCTACCCAAACTGCACCTACTAAATCTGGTGTGTATCCTACAAACCACGAGTCCTTTGCCCCTACGCTCGGGCCATTTACAAGTTGAGTAGTCCCTGTCTTCCCTGCTGTATCAACATTAGTAACTTTCGCTTTTCCACCTGTTCCCTTTTCTACAACACCTTTTAATAAATACGTCATCTTTTGAGCAATTTTCTCACTCGTCACTCGTGTCTCTTTCTTATACCATTTCCCTATTATTTCCCCTTCAGCATTTTGAACTTCTCTAATTGCATGAGCCTCTACTTGAACCCCATCATTAGCAAATGTACTATATGCTTGGGCCATTACAAATGGTGATGTCCCTACATGCATCCCACCTAAAGCAATTGGATACGTACGGTCTTCTGGTACTAACGGAATACCAAATCGCTCTAAAGATTTCAATCCTTTATCTAATCCTATTTGTTCTAATAGCCACACAGCGGAAACATTATACGACTTTGCTACCGCTTCATACATTGTCACATTACCATGAAAGGCCTGATCACTATTTTTCGGTTCATATTCTTTAATATGAAATGGTTCATCTTTTAATATATCGTATACTTCATACCCTTGTTCTAAAGCGGGTACATATACAGCTAGAGGCTTTAATGTTGAACCTGGCTGTCTTTTTAATTGCGTAGCATGATTAAATTGTAAAAACTGATATGGTCCTCTACCTCCAACTAAAGCTGGAACACCGCCTGTTTTTGGATTTATAAGGACTACACCCGTTTGCATAAGTTGATCTGAGCCACTATCTTTGAAATAACTATCATTATTCACAACACCTTCTACAGCTTGTTGTTTTTTCGGATCAAGCTCTGTATAAATACGATAACCACCTGCTAAAATTTCATTTTGTGTTAATTCATACTTATCCATCGCTTCTCTAACTATATAGTCTACA
The DNA here is from genome assembly GCF_038008465.1 of Bacillus sp. CH_48. Taxonomy (NCBI): domain Bacteria; kingdom Bacillati; phylum Bacillota; class Bacilli; order Caryophanales; family Bacillaceae; genus Bacillus; species Bacillus sp. CH_48. The sequence goes on from NZ_JBBOZF010000001.1 coordinate 5,459,856, forward strand.
TATTGGGAGTATTTACCTTTGTATTTATCATCAACCCCACGTTTTAATACAAGGCCTGACTCTTTTTCTTTATTGTATTGCTCTTCAGAAATATATCCTTGTTCCTTCATTAAACTTAATACGACATTACGTCGTTCAATTGATTTATTAAAGTTTTTATAAGGAGAATACGCAGACGGCGCTTTAATTAAACCTGCAATCGTTGCAGCTTCTGAAATTGATAAATCTTTTACCTCTTTATCAAAATAAGATTTAGCTGCCCTCTTTATTCCCCAAGCACCTTCCCCAAAATAAATTTGATTCATATACATTTCAATAATTTCATCTTTTGTATAAGTACGTTCTATTTTTTTGGTTAAAAAGTATTCCTTTATTTTACGAGAAAATGTACGATCTTGTGTCAGAAATACATTCTTTGCAAGCTGCTGTGTAATTGTACTTCCCCCTGCTACAACTTCTCCTGCTGTAATATTTTTAAAAACTGCACTTATAATTCCACTATAATAAATACCATGATGGTTAAAAAAACCCTTATCTTCTACTGCAACAATTGCCTGAACCATAATATCAGGAATATCTTTTCTTTTAACACCTTCTGTTTTCGAAGAAGCTAATTTAGTTGCGACCTCATTATTTGCATCATAAATTAAAGTCGGTTGTGGAACAGCTTGTTTTAATTCAGATATGTCTTGAATGGATATTATTATATTTATAGCAATAAATAGAGTAATGAGTACACTTCCCAATACAATTAATGAATTACGAAGTTTCTTCCTCTTATTGAACCACTCAAGCATTTTTTTAAAATGAGTGTTCTTCAATTTCATTCGTTCACTTCCTTCATTTATTTACACTCTTCTTTTTAAAAAGAAGAATATACCGCCTTTTAAATTTACTATAATAACGTAGTCATTCCTATAGTGTAAAGCTTTTCTTTTACATTCATACTTTTTGCAAGAAAAGGACATTCTACAAGTAAGATATTCACTATTGGATATTAATATTATTAATAGAACAACGAGAGTTATGTTAAGTTTTTGTAAACTTTTCGATAAAATGTTTTAAAAAACGACAGTTTTTTGTTAGAATTGATTAGCCAATATATTTTACATATATTACTTTTGTGGGGGTAACAATAATGGTCTTTAAATCAAAAAAAGATAAATTTTCTGAAATGTTAATGAATGTTTCCGAAAATTTAAAAGAAGGCGCGCAGTTTTTCGTGGAGTATAAAATTAAAAATGCTAGCGATTTAAAAGAGTTTTCTATGCGCATGAAAGAGTATGAGTCAAAAGGTGACTCATTTATTCACGAAATCATTATGGAGCTAAACAAAGCGTTTATTACTCCAATTGAACGTGAGGACATCCTACAACTTGCAATGAGTATGGATGATGTATTAGACGGATTAGATCACAGTGCTGGTCTGTTCGAAATGTATTCTATTACAGAAGCTGATGAATACATGATTAAATTCGTGGAAGCAATCAATCAATGTGCGATTGAGATTGCAAACTCTGTTGAACTACTGTCTAAAAAGAAGTTAGTCGACATTCGTACGAACGCGATTAAGATTAAGGATTACGAATCACAATGCGATGATATTCGTCGTCATGCGATTAAGCACTTATTCTCTCGTGAAAAAGATCCGATTAAGATTATTCAATTTAAAGAGATTTACGAAGAGCTTGAAGAAGTAGCTGATAGCTGTCAAAGCGTTGCAAACGTATTAGAAACAATTATTATGAAGAACGCGTAAGGAGTTTGATCATGGATACACTCTTGATACTGACCGTTTTAGTAGTCATTTGCGCTTTAGCTTTTGACTTTATCAATGGATTTCACGATACAGCAAACGCTATTGCAACGGCTGTTTCAACGAAAGCTCTAAAGCCTAGACATGCAATTATTATGGCAGCTATTATGAACTTTTTAGGTGCAATGACATTTACAGGTGTAGCAAAAACGATTACAAAAGATATCGTTGACCCATTTGCTTTACAAAATGGTTCTCTTGTAATTTTAGCTGCTTTGCTTGCGGCGATAGCATGGAACTTAATTACTTGGTACTACGGTATCCCAAGTAGTTCTTCGCATGCAATTATTGGCTCAATCGCAGGTGCAGCCATTGCTGCTGCTGGTATTAGCTCATTAAACCTTAAAGGATTCATTAAAATTCTTGAAGCTTTAATCATTTCACCAATTATCGCTTTCGTTATTGGTTATATCGTTTACAGTATTTTTAAAGTGGTCTTTAAAAACTTTAACTTAACGAAAACGAATAAAAACTTCCGTATATTCCAGATTTTCACTGCAGCATTACAAGCCTATACACACGGTACGAATGATGCACAAAAAGCAATGGGAATCATTACGATGGCTCTTATGGCTAATAACTATCATACTTCTAGCGATATCCCGTTCTGGGTACAATTATCTTGTGCTATCGCAATGGGACTTGGTACTTCTGTCGGTGGATGGAAAATTATTAAAACTGTCGGTGGACAAATTATGAAAATTCGTCCTGTAAATGGTGTAGCTGCCGATTTATCATCATCACTTGTTATTTTCGGTGCAACATTCATTCACTTACCGGTTAGTACGACGCACGTTATCTCTTCTTCTATTTTAGGGGTTGGTGCTTCTCACCGTGTGAAGGGGGTAAAATGGGGAACTGCAAAACGTATGTTAATTACATGGGTTATTACACTTCCTATTTCAGCTTCTTTAGCTGCTCTGTTTTACTACCTATTACATTTTGTTTTCTAATCAAAAGTCGTCTTCCTTATTTTTCTAGGAAGACGACTTTTTTGTGAACAAGCCTATTTCTCATTAAAAAGCGTGTATAATAATTGGTGGATAAGTTATTTAGAGGAGTTGGCAATTTTGGAATACATCATGTTACTTTTCATCGGACTAATCGCCGGGACAGTCGGCAGCCTAGTTGGGCTTGGAGGCGGAATTATTATTGTTCCGTTATTAATTGGATTACACAGTTTATCACCACAACTTGCAGTAGGGACTTCTATGGTAACAGTCGTTTTCACAGGACTATCTTCTACCCTTACTTACATGAAGCATAAGCGAGTGGATTATAAAAGTGGACTTATTTTATTTATCGGAAGCGGTCCTGGTGGTATTATCGGATCATGGGCAAATAAATTTTTAAACCAAGACACATTTTCTTTATACTTTGGGATTTTCCTTATATTCGTCTCAATTCTACTTATGCTTCGAGACAAATTAAAACCTCTTTCCCTCTCAAGTACGTCTGTAATTAAGCGTTCTTTTACAGATAATGATGGAAATGCTGTACACTACCAATTCCCACCGTTTCTTGCTATCTTTATCGCCTTTATAGTTGGGTTTATATCTGGGTTATTTGGAATTGGTGGCGGTGCCTTACTTGTTCCAGCAATGATGCTTCTTTTTGCATTCCCAGCACATATTGCAGTAGCAACTTCAATGTTCATCGTATTTCTATCAGCAATTGTAAGTTCTGCAACTCACATCTCACTTGGAAATGTCAGCTGGATTTATGCATTAATCCTTATTCCTGGTGCATGGATCGGCGGAAAAATCGGGGCTTACATTAATACAAAACTGAGTGGTAACGCCGTAATTAATTTATTACGTATTACGTTAATTATTCTTGGAACTAGATTAATCATTATTTCCCTTTTATAACGTATTCTTTTTAGAATGCGTTTTTCTTATACACATGAATATAAAAATCCTCCGAGGAGAACAAATAAAATTAAACAAGCACTTAATAACATATAATTTGAAATATGTACTTTCTTCAAGTTGACCACTCCTATAACTGCGACTGTTATCTTTATGATAGCGAAAAAATAGTTCACTTGCAGTTACAGAGTGCTAACAATGCAAAATCAATTATTACAAATTTTATCCTTATATTTCATTTCTTTGTATATTCTATCGATTTAATAAAAAAAGATGTCATATTGACATCTTTTTTAGTGAAGAAGTGACCATCCCATAAAGTCTTCATGTACTTGGCACGCCCTCTTATCGTTTCGATCATATAATTCAGCATAACTATCTGTTTCTTCATCATAAGCCATCGTATAAATAATTTGGCCGTCTACTTCAACGGATAAAACGACTCCACCTTTCATCTCTTCTACATGAATGATAGCATTCGCCGGAATTCTCATATCCGTCATTCTTATCGCATCTAACAATATACTAAACCCCCTACAGCGTATTCATTGCTAGTACTATTACACACTAAATAGTATACTACTGTAATAGCATACATTTCGTCAATGAAATTGCTGTTGAAATAGCATATTGTCTATATACATATACGCTAAAATAGAAGAAATAGAAACATATTAATGGGGGGCTAACATTGATTCTACACAAAGGAGATGTACTATTCCGTCAAGGCGAGGACGGTCCTTTATACTTTATAAAAACAGGCTTATTAAAAGTAGTTCGGCTAGAAGAAGACGGAACACCATTTTTATTCAACATTATCGTTCCAGGTGAAACGATACCTCATCATTCTTTAATTTCACCGAAAGAATATCACGGTACAGCTATCGCTTTAATAAAGACAGAAGTGGAACCGATCACTAGTAGTGAATGGTACGAGAGACTTCAAGCAAATCCCGAATCGTATGCCAACATCGCTATGCAATTGCAATCTAAATTAAGAATGATGCAACAACGAATTGATCAATTGACAACTGTCTCTCCGAAAGAACGTCTTCATCGTTTACAAGAATGGTTCACATTATATTTAGGTGACATTCCTATATATGAAATATTAACACAAACTGAAATTGGTCAACTGATAGGCATACGCCGTGAAACAGTTAACCGTTTATTACGAGAACAAATAAAAAACGAGGTAAAATAAATACCTCGTTTTTTTGTTTATTCTCATCTGTCTTATTGTAAGCTTGTTGCTGGGCCGAAAAATTCATAATGAATATGCTCTTGTTTCACACCTAAATCAGTTAGTGCAGCATTTATATGCTTCATAAATGCTACTGGACCACAGAAATAAAATTCTGCTTCAGTTGTCTGAATAATAGTTTTTAACCATTCGCTTTCAACGAAACCTTCTTTATCAAAGTTCTTCATTTCTAAATCTTTTTCAGTCGGTGCAGAATAACAAGTATATGCTTTAACTTGTTCATATTCATTTTCTACTGCCTTAACGTGTTCTTTCATTGCATGTGTATTACTATTTATTGCTGCATGAATAAAATATACATTACGTTTTGAATCTTGTTCAATTAACGTATTTAACATACTCATCATCGGTGTAATCCCTACTCCACCACTAATTAGTACAACTGGTAATGTTGAATCCATATTTAACACGAAATCTCCCGCTGGTGCACTTACTGGTAAAACATCTCCTTCTTTTACATGTTCATGTAAGTAATTAGACACTTTACCGTCTGGTGTATCTACACCTTTTTCTTTCTTTACACTAATACGATAATATTCTTTCCCAGGTGCATCGGATAAACTGTATTGACGATTATGTGTATATGTCTCACCTTCAATATTGATTTGAACCGTTACATATTGACCTGGGATGAATGAAGAAACTTTCCCTCCATCTTCAGGTTTCAAATAAAATGACGTAATAACATCGCTTTCCTTCACTTTTTTAACAATCACAAAGTTACGGAAGTCTTTCCATCCACCTTCTTTATGTGCAGCTTCTTCATACATCTCTGCTTCAATGCTAATAAATGCATCAGCAATGACACCATATGCTTCTCCCCATGCATTTAAAACTTCATCAGGTGCACCTGCGACCTCTTTAATGGCACGTAGTAAACATGTACCTACAATCGGATAATGCTCAGCTTTAATACCTAAACTTCTATGCTTATGACCAATTTGTTTTACAACTGGAATAATTGCTTCTAAATTATCAATGTACGTTGCAGCTGCATAAACAGCATTCGCTAACGCTTGTTGTTGTCTTCCCTTTTTCTGATTCGTATGGTTGAAAATATTCAATAACTCCGGATGTTCTGAAAATAAAATTTCATAAAATCTCGTTGTAATTTCAACGCCTTTTTCTTGTAATAATGGTACTGTTGACTTTACGATTTCAATTGTTTTTGCACTTAACATTGTATCCCACTCCTCTATTTCCTTAACTGTTTTTAGTTTAACTGAATCTTATAATGCAGATTGTGATTTTAATCACTATTAACACGTTGTTTTTGTGAATAATATATGAACATTGTACTTACAAAAGAAAATAAGCTAACTAGAATTCTAGCTAGCTTATTATTTTGTTTGTATAGCTTGTTCAATTACTTTTATATCTTTCCCCTCGCCAAACTCTGTATACCCCCAGATATTCGTTTCCCCCCTATATTTATTTACGATAATATCCAAGTCATGATATACACGGTGGGCATACACTACATACTCAATATTTTGAAGTTCCACACCCTTTTTTACAATTTCATAGCTTCTATTTACATCGCGTTTTATTTTTTCATTCTTTATTTCCGTATGTATATTTTTTAAAGATGGTTCTTGTTGTTGAAACCATTGCTTAAATTGATTCCAATCCCCGTCTGTATAATTCTCTGCTTTACCGTAATTTAAGAAATTATTATAGCTTTCATGTGTCATTCGAATAAAATCTAGCACTTTTGTCTCTTCTTGCACATCTTCTACTTGAGCTATTGTATTTACCTCAGCAGGCTTATTCGCATAATGTAACAGCACTTTCATAAGACTATAACTCGCGATGATCATTACGATAATAATCCCGAATACACGTAACAATTTCTTCATATACAGAACTCCTTCTCTACTAAAGATATTATAATGTATGGCTATACTTGTAACATTCTCTCGTAGAAATATACTTCCTGTATAAATTCTTCCTATCATTTCGACAATATTTTTCTATACGTTTCTCGTTGGCAAATGTTCTTGTAAAACAATATATCCTTCATAAGCTGTGTAACCGAGTATAGCCATTAATCCGATATAACAAGCAAATACTGTCCATTTCGTTTTCGCATCCACTTTATAATAGTTTTCCTGTTGTCTCTTGTCTGCATCCCATTCCTGTAATTTTCTTTCTGACATTTCAAATGCTTCTCTTATATGAATTGTATATGTTTCTTTTTCATCTTCATATGGGACGTAATCAAGTGGCTCAAACTTTGGTAAAAGATACTCTAACACTTCAAGCTTTTGAAGTTCTCCTGTTTTTAATTCTTTCTCTCGTTCTTTTTGCCTTAATACATTTATTTCATGTTGCATCATATATATATTTCGATGTACTGCACCAGTTTCTTTTAACTCCTCTTCAAGCCTTGCAACATATTCTTTCATTCCATCAATTCTATATCCTAATTCCTTAATCGGCTCATCTCTCTTTATCACTCTATATAATTCCATACAACCGATAATAACAATAAATCCTCCCAAAATACTTTTAAAGTAAATTGAATAGCCAAGTAATAAAATAAGGCCTGCTCCCCAAATTTTAGTGCTGACAACTGAAATAATTCGCCCACCATCTAGCGGCGAAACGGGAATTAAATTAAAGAAATTAATCATACTTCCAAGCAAAATAACAAGCGCCCAAAATGGTTCTTTCGTCATTATGTAAAGCGGTATCGCGGGTAAATATGACAGAAGCCCGAAAAGCGGACCCATATAGGCAATGTAAGCTTCATCTTTTGCATTTTTCGGCATCTCTTTCATTCCAATAAGAGCCCCCATAAATGGGATAAAGATTGCTGGCGATGTTGGAATCCCTTTTCTTTTCGCAGCCCATAAATGGCCCATTTCATGAACAAACAACAAATAAATGAGCGCCACCCCAAATTTCCAACCATATAGAACTGCGTATGCGCCAAGCGATAGAAACATACTAAATACCGTTGAAAACTTTGCTAATTTAAAAATTGCAAATACCCACTTTAACTTAGACAGTAAAAATAATCCTATGGCAACAATAATTCCCCATAATCCTTTTTTATTATTTTTCATCTCTCTCCTTTAACCCCCTGTAACGAGTCATACAAGCTCATCAAAAATTATTCTCCTCTTTATTATGACATATTTTTTTCTATTGTTAGAAATAATGTTTATTTAATCCATTTTTAGCCAAAAATATAAATAAAGGAGGTATATACGAATGAATTTACAATCTCTCATAATAAGTGTTTTATCATTTTTAGCTTCAACTCTTATTTTTTATACAGTGAGCTATGTATTATTATTAGATTGGTTGCCAAATCACTTACTTATCACTCTTATCATTCTTTCCGCTCTTATGATTTCATTTCTTATTACACGAAAATCAATGAATGAGCCATCTGCAAAAGCAAAATAATAGAGAGGGTGTTCTTCTCCCCTCTCTATTATCATTTCCTAGGAAAGGCTATATAGAATTTACAATTCAGTTACAGCCAATAAGGGTCTTACCCCAAAATTCAGTTGAAACAAAGAAGTTAAGTGAGAGTCAACGCCGAATTGGCAAAGACTATTAATCAATGAGAAATGAGCAGCCTCCGCCGATTAAATTCTCACTTTATCTTTGGAAATTCATTTTTTCACCATACTCTTTAACGATTTGAATTATATTTTGAAACACACCTATTTTTTCTTTTTCACTGTTTAATATTTTTAAATCATACTTTTCGTAATATGTTTCTAATGATTTTAATTGTGATTCTGAAGCGCCTTTTACCTGCACAGTAGCATGCAATTCATATTGCTTATACCCTTCCTTTACTTTTTCACCTAAAATCATTTCACTCTCTTTTGCTCCAATTAATTTTTGAACTTTTTCTGGGAAAGTGAGTTGCAAATAATATTCTTGTTCCTTCACTAACTTGTTGTATAGTGATTGTGAAATCGTATACCGTACCATATAATTCACGTTTTGATCGCCTGCTTTAATATGAAACGCGGTAATCTGCAAATCTTTTTTTGTTACCTCCGTTAAAGGACCTACCTGCACCTCTTCTTCTTTTTGTTCTGAAACATTTGGAAATATAGCCAAAAGCTTTTCCGTATCTTTTTCATTCAACATATACATAACTTTCTTATATTGCACCCATCCTCGTCTATCTTCTCCCCTTAACCATGCATAATAAGTTTCTTTTTTCCCCTCTCTACTAATTTGTATTTCATATTCAGGTTCACCGAAGCTTCCGGTTATTTCTTGTTTCTCAGCTTTATCCAAAATGTCTATTACTAACTTCGCTTCTGATTCCTGCAACTTTTTCTCTTTATGTTTTTTTTGTATAACGGTTACCCCTATTGTTTCTTTCACTTCATTCACCGTCTCTTCTACTTTTTTTGTTTCTTGTTTTTGCTCAGCTTGACCACAAGCTGCTAGTAACATAACAAATAACAACAATACATATTTCCCTTTCAAATTAATCCTCCTTTTACGATAAGAAATTCTTATAATCTTCATACATAAAACAAAAACGTGACATCCTATTAAATAAGTTATACTAATCATTGAAAGGAGGTCTTTATCATGTCCATTAATTTTCATGATGCAAATAATAAATACACATACGCAACAAGAAACGCTCATATTTCTTGGGCTGAAATGGTAAAAAACATTACAGACATACAAAACAAGCAAATAATTGATATTGGCTGCGGTGGCGGGATTTATACGAAAGAACTCGCTCTTATGGGAGCCAAAAATGTTGTGGGACTTGATTTTTCACAAGAAATATTACAAGCTGCAAAAGAAAATTGCAACAATTTCCCAAATATTTCTTTCATCCACGGTGATGCACATAATATCCCATACCCTAACGAAACATTCGACATAGTTATTTCGCGCGCAGTTATTCATCATTTACAAGACATTCCTACATTTTTATGTGAAGCTTCTCGTATATTAAATAAAAACGGTGTACTTATTTTACAAGATCGAACGATTGAAGATTGTACAGTTCCAGGAAGTCCCGAACACATTCGTGGATATTTTTTCTCTATATTTCCAAAACTCATTGAAATAGAGTCAAAAAGACGTCCAAAAACCAACACGATACAGAAAGAATTACAAAAACATTCTCTTCACGTGCTTCCCACACAAACACAATGGGAAGTACGAAAAATACATGATTCTGTAGAAGCATTGCTAAAAGATTTATCTCCTCGAACAGGTCGATCCATTCTATATGAGTTAACAGATGATGAACTTTCTCAACTTCTACAACATATACAGACCACATTACAAAACGTCTCTCCTATTATTGAAAGAGATCGATGGACAATTTGGAGCGCCATGAAGTTGTAAGGAAGGAAGCCTCACAAAATAATGTGAGGCTTCCTTTCTTTCATAATCTAATTTTGCAACACTCTTGATATCCTCCACTTCTGGCCTGTGCACTTCCACACTTCGGACATACTAAATATCTAGACTGATTTGTCAACAAACTACCTTTTTGAAAGAGTAAAACTTCTGCTTGTTTAAACGAACGCGAATAATATAACCACATAAAACCAATTATAGCAATAATGCCAAATAATACTCCCATCGCAAGCATTTCAGTCACCTCTTTTGGTTTGTTCTTTCCAGCAAGTGGATTGTTGTAATATTCTCTGTAAATTCAAATAATCCCTTCTTTACTCCTATAAATATCAACTTTCTCTATAAATTTTACAATTCTCCACAAATTTTTACTCCCATTTTACAATTCATTATTCCTTTTGCAACAACGAATATTACTTTCGATATTTCCGTATATAAATATATCTTTCAAAAAACATATTGACTTTCTAAAAAAAACATGCAACAATACTGTCAGAATACTTGAATAAAAATTCATTGACGAGAACGAGTACGTTATAGAACTGTTCCCCAGAGAGTTGGCGATTTGCTGAAAGCCAACGTTCAGTGCGTAACCGAAAATCATCTCCGAGAAGTAGAACCGAATGTTACAGTAAGTTCTTACCGGCCGTCCCCCGTTACAAGGAACACGTATCATGTTGTACGTTGCAAAGCCGTATACATATAGATTTATTTCTACATGTGTAAATTAGGGTGGTATCGCGGGTAAATATAACTCGTCCCTTTCTTTAGGGACGAGTTTTTTGTGTTCTTACAAATGAACTTAAAAAAGGAGGAAAAACAATGAACACTGTATCAAAAAAACATATTTTTTTCACGGGTCTTATGCTATTTTCTTTATTTTTTGGGGCAGGTAATTTAATTTTCCCTCCCATGCTTGGCCAAAACGCAGGTGAAAACTTTTGGCCCGCAATGATTGGATTTTTACTAACAGGAGTTGGCTTACCACTACTTACTGTTATCGCAATTTCTCTATCAGGAAATGGAATGCAGCAACTTGCAAGTCATGTTCATCCATTATTCGGAATTTTCTTTACGGTAGTTGTATACATTGCCATCGGTCCATCCATGGGCATCCCACGTGTTGCAAATGTTGCTTATGAAATGGGTGTTAGTTCTTTCTTACCAGAAACAATCCGCTCTAGCAGCCTAGTGCTATTTGTATATACAATCATATTCTTTACTATCGTATTTTGGCTGAGTTTAAATCCATCTAAACTTGTCGATCGTATTGGAAATATATTAACACCTATTTTATTACTCTCAATTTTCTTATTGTTTGTTAAAAGTGTCTTTACACCACTTGGACAATCAGGACCAGCTATGCAAGAGTATCAAACTTCTCCAATCTTCAAAGGCTTTATGGAAGGGTACTTAACAATGGACACCATTTCAGCACTTGCATTTGGAATTATCGTTGTAAATGCAATTCGCTCTAAAGGTGTGAATGATCGTAAGTCCATTGCCATCGCCACAGCAAAAGCAGGGCTTATTGCCGCTACAGGACTCGTACTTGTATATGGTGCACTCGGCTGGCTTGGGACAACTAGTGTCTCTCTCGGATATGCAAAAAATGGTGGACAGCTACTTACTGTTATCGTACAACAATTATTCGGCCCATACGGTTTGCTCCTATTATCTCTTATCGTTACACTCGCTTGTTTAACGACATGCGTTGGACTCGTATCTGCGTGCAGCCAATATTTTTCAACATTATTGACTACATTTTCATACAAAACGTTCGCGAGTATCATTTGCGCATTAGGATTATTAGTTGCCAACTTAGGTTTAACAAAAATTATCGCAATCTCTGTTCCAATTCTACTTGTTGTATATCCAATTGCGATTGTACTCGTACTACTATCGTTACTTCATAAATACTTCGGTGGATATCGCTCTGTTTATGTAGGTGCTTTAATCGGAGCAGCAGTTGTGAGCGTATTTGATGGATTAAAACAAGGCGGTATTCCAGTCTCGTTTATCACGTCCAACTTTGAATTTATTCCTTTATATAATGAAGGAATAGGCTGGCTATTACCAGCATTAGCCGGAGCACTTATCGGATTTACTATCGCTAAACTAAACGGTGCTAAAAAAGTTCCCTTAATAACCGACGCAAAAGCATCCTAAAAAAACTCCCGAAAGGGAGTTTTTTTACATTTGATAAGCAGTATGATTAAAACTACTTATTTTATACGCTTTCGTATAATATTCAATATTCGTATCAACTGTTTCTACCTTAACAACATCATAGCAGTCTTCTTGCTTTACTAAAAATAAATAGTATTCCTCTGTTGCCTCAATAATCGCAATTTTATCTGTTTCAACATTATATTGTTCACAAAGCGCTTGTAATGCGTTCACATAATCCCCTAATTTTTTAGACTTATCCATTCCGAATATAGTTTGAACTAACATATACATTCTCCCCTTTGTATGTACTGTTAACAACTTAATGATAACGCTTACATTTATTAGCGTCAATAAAAAGATTTGATGCAAACTAATAATCAATGGGGATAGTCCCCCACTGATTAAAGTTGCACTTTATCATTTCGTTAATTGATGTCTAAATGCATAAATAACCGCCTGTGTCCGGTCACTTACATTTAGTTTATTTAATATATTACTCACATGTGTCTTTACTGTTTTGAGGGCAATAAACAATTCATCTGCAATCTCTTGATTACTTTTCCCCTCTGCAATTAATAACAAAATTTCAGACTCTCTTTCTGTTAACTCCTCATGCAAAGGTTGCTCTTTCTTTTGACGCATACGGGACATCATTTTCCCGGTAACTTTCGGCTCTAATACCGTTTCTCCATCATAAGTAGCTCGTACAGCGTCCGCTATATCACTTGCTCTTGATGTTTTTAATAAATAACTAGTCGCCCCAGCCTCAATAACAGGATACAATTTTTCGTCATCTAAAAAGCTTGTTACAACTACAATTTTTGCTTCTGGCCATTCTTGAATAATAGCACGTGTTGCTTCGACACCATCCATCTCATCCATAACAAGGTCCATTAAAATAATATCCGGTCTTAATTGCAGTGCTAATTCTGATCCTTTTTTTCCATTTTCAGCTTCCCCGACCACTTCAATATCTGGTTGTGTAGATAAATATGCCGATACACCCATACGAACCATTTCATGATCATCGACAAGCAATACTTTTATCATACTTCTCCCCCTCTCTCAAGCATAATCGGTACTTTCACTTCTATTTGTGTACCTTTGGCCGGGAAACTCAGTACCTTGAGTGTCCCACCAATTTCATGAACACGCTCTTGCATCGATCTTAAGCCATAGGAACCGGCTTTATTAACGCCTACTTCAAACCCAACACCGTCATCAATGATTTTTAAAATCGCATATTGATCAATTTTTCGAAGGCGCACTTCTGTTTTCTTTGCCTTCGCGTGTCGCAACGTATTTGATAGCGCTTCTTGCACAATACGGAATAAATGATCTTCTACACCTTTTTTTAATTCTATTGGCTCAATAAGCCATTCAATTTTCATATGTTGTTTTCGCGATAATTCCGTTAATAATTCCTCTATACCTTCTGTCAGTTTCTTACCTTCCAATTGTACAGGACGTAAATGAAGGAGCAATGCTCTCATTTCTGATTGAGCATTTACAACCATATTTTCAACAAGTTGTAATTGTTTTTTTGTCACATCTGGAAATTCAGTTATTTGTTCATTAATCGCTGACATCATCATCGACATTGCGAAAAGCTGCTGACTTACTGAATCATGCAACTCCCTTGCTAAGCGATGCCTTTCTTGAGAAATCGCTTCTTGTCTCATCTCTTCATTCCAATGAGCTCGTTCATTCGTTACTTTTTGAAAGAGTCCAGCTTGCTCCTCTAATCGACGAGCCAGAACGATTACTTTTCGCTCCACTTCATGAAATTCATCATCCGCAGTAAACGAAACATCACTCGGAAAATTCCCTCGCTCTACTTCAAATAGAAAAGTATTTAATCCTTGTATACGCTGCTCTATATAGTAACCGATTGCATATCCTACAATTCCCCCGATAAGTAAACTTGTAGTCATAATAAACAAGCCAATTGGAACAGAAGCGATGGATTCCTTCCATAATAAATCATACACTTGTTGCTCGCTTTTCCAAACATATACAATTGTACAAATGAGTGCGATACTAACAGAGGACAACATAGAATAACGAATATACATCCACGAAATATTTTTTTGTTTCTTCATTATACTTTCCTCACTTCCGTGTCGCCTACGACAAGCGAAGAAATAATTTTAATACGACGAGGAGCCTCTTTATACTGCTCTGTTCTAAATGTAACATTGCGGTTAAACCCTGTCTCTTCATGACCTGGCAAGAGCACACGGCCGACAATAACAGAGTGATTTAAAGAAAGTTCAATATCATATGGCACATATAAACGAATATTACCAACGACACCTCGAATAACAATTACTGTTTCTCCTTCTGGAATCATAGCAGTTGTTAAATCTATTTCCACATCACAAGCACCATATTGAACATTAATATCCTCAAGTTCATAAATATGATCCATCATTCGTACATTGCCTACAAACATATTTTTCAAATATGGTTCTGTACGATATATTTGCTTCTCTTCGTCTATAATTCCTTTTTCTTTAATTTCAACCTTCATTGCTTTTTGCTGATGTCCTTGTTGAATCAATTGATAACCAATTAAAGCTAAACAAGCAAATACGACAAGAACAAATGCTGCTGATGAAAATAAGAAAAATAAAAATACGATACCACCAACAAATAAAAATACATTCCCCCGTACATAACGATTCTTTTTACGATAATGCCTTCCAAACATAAGCATAATAAATGCAAAAATGAGACCACCTGGTTCAAAATGTCCAAGTATCATATCAAGAAAAAGACCGAACCCAAATATGATGAGGAGCATCCCCATTAATTGTGTCTTTGAAAAATGTTTCTTCACTTCAGCTCCCCCCCTTCTTGTCACATATACATAGAAGAAAAGGCATTGCTTTCCAACACCTTTTCTCCTATCACTATATCATAAGCCTGTTTTATAATATACTACTATTATTTTGTTAACTCTTTCGTTAACGATACATCATTCTTTTCTTTCATTTCACGCTCAAGTTTTGCAATTTTCATATCAAATGTGTCACGCTCATGCCCTTCATTCATACGAGTTTCTAAGTCACGAATGTGATCTTCAATTTCTTCAAATCGTAAGAACGGATTATTTTCATCCATTTTATGCATCGCAGTATTCATCCGACGATTTGCATGTGCCATATTTTCACGTGCCATTAGTTCCATACGCTTTGCGTGCATTTCTTTTAATTTATTTTTCATTTCAGAAAGACGACGCTCTAACTCATCAATTTGCTCTACAACACCTGCATACATTTCTTCTAATCGAGTTACTTGCCCTTCATAATAAGCTACCTCTTCTAACGCACGTTCGTGCAATTGTAATTCGCCTGCTTCTTGAGCAACGATAGCTTGCTTTGATCTTTTATTAACGAAATAACGTGCTTGCTCAAGCTCACGAGCGAAGTTAGATTTTAATGTTTTATGACGCTCAATTAACTTCTCAATTTTTGTTATTTCACGCTCACTATCACGTAAATATTGGTTTAACATCGCAATTGGATTTTTTCTTTCCTTCTCATCTAACACGTTATGAAAATCAGCTAAAATTGCATCGCGTACACGTCCGAATAAAGATTGTTTCATTATAAATCTTCCTCTCTTCTACTTTAATTATAATTTGATTTATTGTTTTAGTTTTTCATTAATTTGTTCCACTCATCTTCAAAGTTGCTATATGGTTTAGAACTTTCTGGAGCAGATTCAACAACTACATCTTTTTCTTTTTTCCACTCACGGTATCCGTAGTATAAAACCACTAAAGCAGCGATACCGATTAATGCTGGTGAATGAGAAAGTGCAATGGATAAACCGATTAAACCAACAATACCCCAAGCTAACTTTCCAAAAAATGATTTAGCTCGCACAAATGATTTATAGCTCCAATATACAACTCCTGCTCCGATTGCGAATCCTACAATACCAGCAAGACTACCAAGAGCAATTAAAGCCAAAATACCGGCTGCGATAAACGCTAGAAATTGTTTCATCTTGTGCTTGCCTCCCTTCGATTTGATACTCTTATCTTAACTATTTTTTCATCTTTCCATAACGAGCTTAAGAACCGTTTTTAACTCAGACTTAAGACCGAGTCATATTCAGCCCTTTACGCAAAAAAACGTGCAGAGTCTATTCTCTGCACGTTTTTTAATTACTAACGTTCATATTAGATTAAGCTGTTTTATGATACTTTTTTTTCTCAGCTACTTTCGAAAACCTTGGAAACCCAATTAAAATAGAAATAATCCCACATACTCCAACTAAAATTGGATAAAATGCATATGGTAACAATTCAACCGGAGATAACGCTGCAAATCCTGCTGCCGTTAACATTTGGGCACCGTACGGGATCAACCCTTGCACACAACATGAGAAAAGATCTAATACACTCGCTGATTTACGAGGATCTATTTCATATTGATCCGCAATATTTTTTGCAAGCGGGCCTGTAAAAATAATCGAAATCGTATTATTTGCTGTACACATATTCGTCATACTCACTAAACCAGCAATACCAAATTCCGCTCCTTTTTTCGAACGAATATTACGTGTTAATACATTCATTAAATATTGAATACCACCATTATATTGGATTAATTCAACCATACCGCCAATTAATATAGCAAGTAATACTAACTCCATCATACCGCCCATTCCAGTCGTTACACTTTTAAAGAAACTTTCTAACGTGTAACTTCCATCTATAAGACCGATAACACCAGATAGTACAGTTCCACCAGTTAATACGATAAGTACATTCCAGCCAAGTAGAGCTGTAATAAGTACTCCTGCGTACGGTAAAATCTTTATCCAATCAAAGCTATGCGCTTTAACCTGCGTATCACTTCCTGAAGTAACTATTACTAATAGTACAATTGTAATAATAGCCGCTGGTAATACAATTAAAAAGTTCGTTTTAAACTTATCTTTCATTTCTGTTCCTTGTGAACGAACAGCTGCGATTGTTGTATCTGAAATAAATGATAAATTATCACCAAACATCGCTCCGCCAACAACAGTAGCCATCGTAAGCGCAATTGAGATATCAGTTTGACCACTAATACCTACAGCAATTGGTGCTAACGCTGCAATTGTTCCCATTGAAGTCCCCATAGCTAATGAAATAAATGCACCAATAACAAAGATTCCAGCTACGATAAATCCTGGCGGTAAAATAGTTAACGCTAAATTAACAGTTGAATCTACCCCGCCCATTCCTTTAGCAGTTTCAGAAAATGCACCAGCAAGCACAAAAATTAATACCATAATCATAATATCTGGATTTCCTGCACCTTTAGCGAACCGCTCTACTTTCACATTAAAACTTTCTTTACGATTCATCACTAAAGCAACTCCTACAGCAATTGAAATCGCTACAAGTATCGGCAATTTATAGAAATCACCTGTAATAATTCCAGAACCAATAAATAGCGCCAAAAATATCCCAAGTGGTAATAAAGCTAAACCATTTCCTCTCGTTTCTTTCAAAGTACCATCTCTCCCTAGTTTCAACCTTTTTCTAATGAATAACAAAAGACCTCTTCCGATGAGAAGAGGTCTTATACATCTATAAGAAACACTCTTCTCATCTTTCAAGCACACGCTTGCTGGATTTGGCACAGCACTCTGAAATCGAGTCCGCTGCCGAGGCATCGTAGGGCCAGTCCCTCCGCCTCTCTTTATAAGAAGGTTTCATATTTATTTTTTAATAATAATTTCTTCCCTAACTTTACTCGCTTACAAAACAAAAGTCAATTATTTTTTGTATAGATTTTTTTGGTAATTATACAAAAATTTGAATACAACAATCATTTTAACTTTTCGATTTCTTCTTCCAATATTGAAATCCAATAAAATTCACTATTTTTTATTGCTGCTAATATCCATTTCGTAGTGTACCAAACTAACTCATACTCTTCCTTCGTGACATCGCCACTTTTATAAGCATCCTCTAGCTCTTCTTCATCTAATATATACACCTTACCGCTGGGTAATAATACTACATCTAAATATAAATCATCAAAATACGGTAAACCACGATCGTCTATTTCATATTCTTTCGTCACATCAATATAATATTGCACTAAATTGTGCCTATCATCTAACATAGCTGTAATCGCAAAGTTCTTTCCATTAATGAAATATTGAACCCACGTATACCCATCACTTGCAATACAAATTTCTTTACCATCATATTCTTTACAACTAGGCTCTCTCACTTTTTTTATATCCAGTATTCCGAGCATTCCCTCTTCCACTTGCTTAACCGTATAACTCTTTTCTATTAGTCTCTTCCACGAAGCACCGTCACCATATTTACGTTTCATTATGTCTGCTCCTCTTCTATATACAGAAAAGCTCCCACATATTATGTGAGAGCTTGTTCATATTATAATTAAGCAGCTTGACCCTTTTCAGAAATCTCTTTTAAATAAGCTTGTCCTTTTTCAGCGTCATATTGACCTTCCCACTTAGACATAACTACAGCTGCTAAAGAGTTTCCTACAACGTTAACTGCTGTACGAGCCATATCTAAAATACGGTCAATACCAGCAATGAACGCTAAACCTTCAGGTGGAATACCTACTGTACCAAGTGTCGCTAATAATACAACGAATGATACGCCCGGTACACCTGCGATACCTTTTGATGTAACCATTAATACAAGTAATAATGTAATTTGTTGTGTAATAGATAAATCAATACCGTACATTTGCGCCAAGAAAATCGCCGCAATTGCTTGATATAAAGTTGATCCATCTAAGTTAAATGAATAACCTGTCGGAATAACGAAAGATGTAATTGCTTTCGGACAACCGAATTTCTCCATTTTCTCCATGATTTTCGGTAAAACTGTTTCTGAGCTTGCTGTAGAATACGCTAAGATCAGCTCGTCTTTTAAAATCTTAAAGAATTGGAAAATGTTAATTCCAAATATTTTCGCTGTAAGTCCTAAGACAACTACGACGAAGAAGATCATTGCTCCATATACGACAATTAGTAATTTCCCTAATGGAATTAATGAAGCAAGACCAAATGTAGAAACTGTAACACCAATTAGTGCAAACACACCAAATGGTGCAAATTTCATAACTTGGTTTGTTACATAAAACATTGCGTCAGCTACACCTTGGAAAAATTGAAGAACTGGTCTTCCTCTTTCACCAATTGCTGCTACACCTAAACCAAATAGTACAGAGAAGAAGATAATAGCAAGCATATCTCCGTCAGCTAATGACTTCATAATGTTCGTTGGAACAATATTTACAAATGTATCTGCAAATGAATGACTTTGTACTTGCTCTGTTGTATGTGTATATTTTGAAATATCTGTCTTTGTTAACTGCTCCATATTCACGCCTTTTCCTGGTTGGAAAATATTCGCTATTAATAGACCAACAATAATTGCAATTGTTGTAATAATTTCAAAGTAAATAATTGTTTTTCCGCCTAGTCGACCTAGTTTTTTAACATCGCCAACACCAGCAACCCCAACAACAATACTTGCTACAACAATCGGTACAACGATCATTTTAATTAATCGGATGAAAATATCACCAATTGGTTGTAAATAACTCACTACAGCCGGATTGCCAAAGAAAATCGCCCCAACTGCAATACCAAGTGCAAGTCCTATTAATATTTGCCATGCAAGTCCTATTCTTTTCATATTTGTTGTAACCCCCTCTTCGATGTGTCACTCTATCTCTCATTCTATCTCTATAAAACTAAGAAATTAAGAGTATTACATATTATTCGACAATTCACTACATTTTGTCCCTGTTAAAAATCATAAATCAAAATTTAAAATCTGACAACAAAATAACTTTGCTCGAACACAAATAATTTTCTTGACAAAAAATAAACTCATGTCAGAAAACCTCACATGAGAACGATTCCTTACTAGTATTTCATTGGCTTTCTAAGTAATATTTCACCCCATAAAAACTCTTACTTCCCTCCTGCATTTTACAAATAAATCAAAAATTTACCTTTGTTACACATATAAATAAAATGTAAGTACTATGACAATTAAAGTTGAAAAATGATAAATTCCGACAAAACTTAGCAATTTTATAAAGTTTTCTTTACATTATGATTACAACGATAGACACCCTTCTTCTTATGATATATAACATTCATAGGGAAAGGAGTCAGACAACAATGAAAAAGAAATTTGCAGCGTTTAGTGTTTTAGCAGCAGGAACGATTTTTGCTTCCCCGTTACTTTCACCCGTATACGCTGAAACGAATCAAGATAAATTAACTAACATTCAATCTGAATTAGAAGGCAAACAAAGTGACTTACAAAATAAATCAGTCGAGAAAGAACAAATAGAAAAAGAAATTCAAGAATTACAGAAGAAAATCGATGAATTAACTACTTCTATTAATAAAAACGAGGCTGAATTAAACGATACAAAAAAAGAAATTAGCAAAACACAACAAGTAATTACTGACAAAAAGAAACATATAGAACAATTACAAACAAACATAGATACACGTCAGGAAGTTATTAAACAACGATTACAATCTATGCAAGAAAAACCGCGTACAAATATCATTACAGAAGTATTAACAAACTCTACAAACATTGCTGATCTTGTTGATAATATGTACTCCGTAAGTTTAATATTAAACAACGATACAGATATTGTAAAAAAACAAACATCTGATCAAAATGCTGTAACTACAGAAAAAGAAGCTGTTGAGAAAAAAGAACAACAACTGAAAGAATCTGAGCAAAAACTAGAACAAAAACAGCAAGAATTACAAAATAACCAACAACAGCAACAAACTCTTATTAACGATCTACATACGAAAGTAGCAAAAGTAGATTCAGAGATTGAAGGATTAGAAGAATCCAAAGGTATTTTAGAAAATCAACGTCAAGCTGTTCAAAAAGCAATTGAAGAAGAAAAACGTGCCGAAGAAGCTCGTAAAGCGGAAGAAGCTCGCCAGGCAGAAGAGGCTCGCAAACAACAAGCTACTAAATCTGCTCAAGCAACTCAAGCAGCTCCAACACCACATGATACAAATATCGGTGGCTTTATCAAACCAGCAGCTGGATCAAAAACATCCGGATTCGGTGTACGTTCTTTAGATAACCATAAAGGAATTGACATCGCTGCTTCGGGAACGGTTCCAATTATCGCTGCTGCAGATGGCGTTGTTATTCGCTCAGAATTATCATCTAGTTACGGAAACGTAGTGTACTTATCTCACCGTATAAACGGAAAAACATATACGACAGTATATGCTCATATGAATAGCCGTTCCGTATCGAATGGACAAACTGTAAAACAAGGCGATCAGCTTGGATTTATGGGGAATACGGGCCAATCATACGGACAACATTTACACTTCGAACTTCATCTTGGAGAATGGAATGTCGGCAAGACAAACGCAGTTGACCCATCTCCTTATATCGGATTATAAAAAACCTCGGTGCCTACCGAGGTTTTTTATTTACACTTCACACAATATAGGCATTCTACATAAACTATAACTAAATGCCTATAGTTTACGAGGTGATCCATATGAATACGCAATTACAACAAAAAATAGAAGAAGCTAGAACGACATATATCGGCCGGATATTTACATTTGGCGGCTCAGTTTTATTTTTAATCGGTTCATTCCTCGCAGTCACCACAGCCTATAAAGCGTATAATCGGCTATTACATTCATCAACATAAAAAAGACGGTAGATCCCCGTCTTTTTTATGCAAACATTTTAAATATACCTATCGCATTTAAAAATACAATTATTACAGTTACCGGAATGACATAACGAAGTAAGAAGAACCAAATGTTAAATAACGTTTTCCCTTTCGTTTCCGTCACTTCTAATTCTTTCATCAACAATTCTTTACTCATTTTATTTGGTACAAATAATGAAATAGCTAGTACTCCTAACGGCAGCAATACGTTACTTACTGAAAAGTCGACTAAATCAAAAAATGTTTTCCCGAATATTTTCACGTCACTCATTATTCCAAATGATAACGCTGATGGAATACCGACTGCAAAAATAAGAATACCAATTAATAATGATGCTGACGGACGCTTCTTCTCATTACCTTTCGCAACAGATGCTACTACAATTTCAAGCATTGAAATTGCTGATGTTAAAGTCGCAAAGAAGAATAAAATTAAAAACATAATAAAGAAAAATTGACCAAATGGTATTTTTGCAAATACTGCTGGAAGGACGATAAACAGTAATCCCGGTCCTTCAGTCGGTTTAACTCCTAATGCGAAAATCGCTGGGAAAATTGCTAATCCTGCAAGTACTGTAACAAAAACAGTTAAACTTACAATAGATGTTGCTGATTTCGCTAAATGTTCTTCTTTCTTTAAATACGAACTATACGTTACCATTACCGAGGCACCTACAGTTAGCGAGAAGAAAGATTGTCCCATCGCATATAAAATCGTATCTGCTGTAAGCTTTGAAAAATCTGGCTTTAAGAAGAACTCTACTCCAGCAAAAGCACCATCGAGTGTTAACGCACGAACAATAATCGCTATAAATAAAATAAATAATAGCGGCATCATGTACTTACTTGCCTTTTCTATACCTTTCTCTACACCTTTACTTACGACAAAAATTGTACAAAGCATAAAGATAAATTGTGCTCCAATCGCACTTAACGGATTTGAAATCGTTTCACCAAACAATTGTCCATAATCAGCTACTCCATTCCAGAAACTGCCTGTCACACTATAATATAAATAAAGTAAAATCCATCCACCTACAACACTATAAAAAGATAGTACACTAAAACAAGTAACAACTCCCATACGACCAATCCAAGGATATAATTTGCTATTTGGCACTAATACTTTATAAGCTGTAACCGCCTCTTTTTGCGTGCTACGTCCAATAACAAACTCCGCTATTAGAAGAGGCATACCTATAAATAAAGTTAATAGTAAAAATACAAGGAAGAATGCTCCTCCCCCGCCATTACCTGCAACATATGGAAATTTCCATATCGCACCAAGACCTACTGCGGCTCCGGCTGCTGCGAGTACAAAGCCTATTTTCGACGTCCATTGCTGTGTTTCTTTCATCATAAATTCTCCTTTTCTGAATATTTAAACTTTTGTTAATTATACACTTTCATTTCATACTCGCACACCTCCTTTAGAAAATAAAAAAGTCCCCTACACGCAAATATGCATGTAGAGGACGATATATGTAATGTAAATACCGTGGTACCACCTCAATTGGATTGATAAATCCCACTTGTTCAAGTACAGGAATAATTCCGATACTCTATCCTTTTAACGGCGGAACCCGGGTTGCCTACTACAATGTTCAACATACCTCTCGCAAGCCCATTCTGTATAATTTATCGTACCGGGCTCCCACCTAACCCCAGCTCTCTGAACGCATCAAATATACGTACTCTTCTTGCTCATCGATTTCATCTATTGAAGTTACTTGTGATTATAAATTATATTTTTATATTTGTAAAGCGCACTTTATCTTTTATTATTTTAAAACCTTTTCCTCTAATTCTCGCAAAAAACTTTCTCTTTTCCCCTCGTTTTGCATATATACTGATTTCAACACTTCCTGGAGCAATATATTTCGTTCCCTCTTTTCTAACTGTAAATCTTTTAACTTCACCCTTACTTCATATAAAAAATCTAAATACGATTCATATGTCTCATCATATTTATTTGCAATCTCATCTCGAATTTTTTTTGCGAGCTTCGGGCTCGCTCCCCCAGTAGAAACTGCTATATTAAGCAAACCACGATGAATCGCTGCCGGAAAATGAACATTACCACTTTCCGGATTTGTAATAACATTTACTAATTGATTCTCCGCGGCATCTTCAGCAACTTGTTCATTTAATATTGAATCACTACTCGCTGCAACAACTAAAAAAGCACTTTTAATATCACTTTTTTCATATTCTCTTTGATACCAACGAATTTTCTTTTCTTCCACAAGTTTTACTAAATTCGCATCTAATTCTGGACTGATTACAACTATATCTGCACCTTGTTTGAGTAAAGGAATAATTTTAAATCCTGCAACTTTTCCCCCACCAATAACAACAACACGTTTCTCATTAACTCGCACTGTAAGTGGATACATACTGATCTCCCTTCAATAACTCCGTCGTTTTCTGAATTAACATATCTTGAAACGCTTCATTCTTCCCTAAATATGGACTGATTTTTATCTCTTCCAATTCATATTGGCGCACTTCTTTCTCAATATGTTTCATAAGTAAACCTGTAAATAACAAGTAAGGCAGTACAACGATGTTCTTTTCTTTTCGTTCTACAACTTCCTTTAACTTCTCCTCAAATTTTGGCTCTGCAGCCGCTAAATAACAAACTTCTACTTTTTTAACCTTCTCTTCCGTTTGAAATAAAGAAGCAATCCAGTTTATATCTCTTAATACTTCAGGATCACTGCTCCCTCTTGCAACGAGAAGTAACGTCACTTCATTTTTATCTTCCTGTTCGATGCCACTTCCGCTATACACCGATTTAACAAGTGTTTCTGACACACCAAACGGATTACCATAAGTCACTTTAACATTCGGATATTGATTCTTGAGCTTTACCAATTCAAACGGGATATCTTTTTTTACATGACCTGCCGCTAATAAAAAAACTGGAATAACAATAACCTCTGTAGCACCACGCTTCAAACATATACGGAACCCTTCATCAATATTTGGATTCGCTAACTCTAAAAAACAAACTTCTTGAATATTCGCTTCTATACGACTCATACACGATGTAATAAATTGAATCGCCTCTTCTTTTGCTGTCTTCAAACGACTTCCATGACATATATATAAGACGGCTTTCATTTTACAACACTCCACTTACTTGATAAGCATTTTCCGTTTGCTTCTCAAACCAATGGATTTTTTCTCTAAAACGGACAACTTCTCCAATTACAATCATGCTCGGATTTTGAATTTGCTCTTTTTTCGCAACATCTACAATTGTCCCTAACGTTCCAACAACTGTGCGCTGCATAGACGTCGTCCCCTGCTCAATAATAGCAACTGGCGTACTTTTATCTTTTCCATGCTTCATCAGTTGTTCGCATATGTAGGGTAAATTACTAACCCCCATATATACAGCTAACGTCTCTACACCTTTCGCTAAATTTTCCCATTTCACTTCTTCTTTAGCACCTTCTTTCCTATGCCCAGTCACAATAGCAAAACTTGCACTTGCATCACGGTGCGTCACTGGAATACCAGCATAAGCAGGTACAGCTATTCCAGACGAAATGCCTGGGACGATTTCAAATGGTACACCTTGCTTTGCTAATGCTTCCGCTTCTTCTCCTCCTCTACCAAATACAAATGGATCACCGCCCTTAAGCCTCGTTACAACTTTTCCTTTTTTCGCATACTTAATAAGAAATGTATTAATTGTTTCTTGCTTCATCGTGTGATAATTCGGGAGTTTCCCGCAATAAATTAAATCCGCATCAGGCTTTGCGTGTGAAAGCAGCTCTTTATTCACAAGGCGATCGTATAAAATAACATCTGCCTTCTCAATACATTTCAATCCTTTAACAGTAATTAAATCTGGATCGCCAGGACCCGCTCCAACAATATAAACCTTTCCCATCATCTCTCCTCATTTCTTCTATTAAAATGAAACTTCCATTCGTATATAAGAATGGAAGTTTTTATTTTTTCGTATTACTGATCTCTACTCATGAATAACAAATGCCGCACCTTTTCGAATCTTCTTTTTTTCAAACAAAGAAATCTCTTTTACCTCTGGCAACGGTAAAAAATGCTTTTCAAGCTCAATCTCCGCAAGCTTAAATGCCTGTTCTTCACTTTGAGCAACAACAACAATCGGAACAATATCACTCACTAATACAGCTTCAAATCGATATAAATCCATATTGTCCTCCCTAAGACGCTATGACATCTTCTAACACGTTATTTAACGCTATTTGTAATGTATCTACACCAACACGACCTACAAAATCATAAAATGTTTCGGCTGGTAATTTATTCTCTTTGAAATAACTTATAAATGATGCGAGTACATCAGGTAAATCCTCGCCATCTATTTTTCCTTTTAACTTTTGATTGTAGGCACCGCCATCTAACAACGTTCCACCTACGTATATTTCAAACGCTTCAACAATTCCCTTTTCCTTCGTTTTCATTTTCACCCCTTGTAATCCAATGTCAGCAATTTGACGTTGACCACATGAATTCGGGCATCCTACCATATGAATTCGAACTGGAACATCAAGTGCAATTTGTGTATCTAAGTATTCTGCAATTTTTCGTAATCTTTCTTTCGTTTCTACTAGTGCAAGATTACAATATTCAATACCAGTACATGAAACCGCATGACCAATAAATGATTTCGGGCTTGCAGATATCGCTTCAAACAACGGTTCACTAAGTAATCCTTTTACATTTTCCGGCGGAACGTTCGGAATAATAAAATTTTGTGAATTACATGTACGAATTTGTCCATTTCCATATTGCTTTGCGATTCTTGCAATCTCAAACATTTCTTCTGCATGTAAACGACCTACTGGTACATTAAAACCTACATATTTTAATCCCTCTTGTTTTTGGTCTTGAACACCATAAAAATAGCCTGCATTCCATCCTTTGAGTGCACTTTCCCCTTTACTTTGTAAAGGCCCTGTATACTCTATTAGTTTCTCTTTAAATTTCTCTGCTCCCCAGTCCGCAACAAGAAATTTCAAACGGGCTAAATGACGTTTCTCACGATATCCAAAATCACGGAATATAGTAGCAATCGCAATCGCCACTTCCTTCACTTCTTCTGGTAAAACAAACACATCTAATTCATCAGCTAAATATGGACGGGCTGATAACCCTCCGCCTACTTTTATATGAAAACCAACTTTTTTCTCACCATCTATTTCTTTCGTAGCAGGTGTAAATGCAACACAGTTAATCTCTGCGTTTGCTGAGTTATAAATATTAGAACTAATAGACATTTTAAATTTACGTGGCAAGTTAGAAAACTCTTCATTATGTTGGAAGTAGTCATATACTTCTTTCACAATATGTGTCGTATCAAATAGTTCATTTGCATCAATTCCAGCAAGCGGATTACCTGTAATATTCCGCGTAATATCACCACAAGCCCCCGCTGAAGATAATCCAACTCTTGCTAATCTTTTAAAAATATCTGGAATTTGCTGAATTTCTAACCAGTGAAACTGAATCGCCTGTCTCGTAGTAATATCTATTACATCACGTCCATAATCCTCAGCGATAGAAGCAAGTACTTCTGCCTGCGCATTTGTAATAATCCCTGACGGAATATTTACCCGCATCATAAAATAACCAGCTTCTTTTGGACGTTGTAAATACAATCCTGCCCATTTAAAGGCATCCCACTCTTCTTTCGGAATAGATTCAAATCCATTTTCCGCATAGTAAGGAATATCATTAAAAATTTCTAAACCATCTTTTTCTAATTTATTTTTCTCCGTCTGATTTAATTTTTCATTGTTAGCCCATACTTTTTCATAACTCATTTTTAAATCCCCCTATATAAAGTGAAACTTTAATCAGTAGAGTTTTGTTCATCCCACGCTGATTATTAGCCTTAACCAATCGGGTATTTACGGGCAACCCGACTCCCACCTAACTTCTTTGCCCCAACCGAATTTTGAGGTGGGAATTTTACTTCCCGGCAAATAGCGGGATAAAACTACGCTCTTGTAAGTACTTCACGATTTGTTCTGCACATTCTTCAATAGAATATTTGTGCGTTTCTACAATTAATTCTGCTTGTTCTGGCTCTTCATAAGGCGAATCAATACCTGTGAAATCCTTAATATCACCTTTTCTTGCCTTTTTATAAAGCCCTTTCGGATCACGTTTCTCACACTCTTCAATCGGACACTTCACAAAAATTTCAATAAATTCATCTGCCGCTAATAAATCTCTTACTTGTTTGCGATCTACTCGAAATGGTGAAATAAACGCTGTAAGGACAACTGTTCCTTGATCTACAAATAACTTTGCCACTTCGCCAATACGTCTTATATTTTCCATGCGATCACTTTCAGAAAATCCTAAGTCTTTATTTAAACCGTGGCGAATGTTATCCCCATCCAGCACATAATTTCCAATATTCTTTTCAAACAGTTTACGAGCGACCGCATTCGCTACTGTAGATTTACCCGAAGCTGATAAACCAGTAAACCAAATTACAAAACTGTGATGTCCATTCTTCACTCTTCTATCATCTTTTGAAACCGAAGCTATATGCCAAGTAATATTCGTATCCATCTCGTTCTCTCCCTATTCTGTTACTACTTCTTTTTTTAAACCTTTAATTAGCACTTCTACTACTTCTTTACGACTAAATGTACTTGGCGGAATCTCACCGTTTCTTAATAATTCTCTTACTTTCGTACCCGATAAAATAACATGATCTTCTTTTCCGTGCGGACATGTTTTCGTTGAAGCCATCGCTTCACATTTCGTGCAGTAAAAACTATGTTCAAAGAATAGTGGTGTAATGCCTAACTCTTCTATCGTAAAATTCGTGAAGATTTCTTGCGCTTCGTATGTTCCGTAATAATCTCCTACTCCGGCATGATCACGCCCTACAATAAAGTGTGTACATCCAAAATTCTTTCTTACTAACGCATGAAATATAGCTTCCCTTGGTCCTGCGTAACGCATTGCAGCAGGAAATACACTTAAAAAGACACGATTTTTCGGATAATAGTTTTGAAGGAGTACTTCATAGCTTTCCATTCTTACATCAGCAGGAATATCATCCGATTTCGTTTCTCCAACGAGTGGATTTAAAAAGAGACCATCTACAATTTCAAGAGCAGATTTTTGAATATACTCATGGGCACGATGTACCGGGTTTCTCGTTTGAAATCCGACTACTGTTTTCCACCCACGTTTTTTAAATTCTTCTCTCGTTTCAATTGGGTCTAAACGATAAGAAGGAAATTGATTATTTTCAAAGCGTTTTGTTAGAATAATAGTTCCTCCAACGTAAACGTTTGGCCGTTCATATAACTTTTTCACTCCTGGATGAACTTCATCCGTTGTTTTATATACAAGTAACGCTTCTTTTTCTTTATCTGGTACGAAAATATCTTCTATTTGAATAACACCATATATATTTCCATTGTTGACAAGCTTTACTTCCTCTCCAGTCTTCAGGCTTTCTGCGACTTCTTCTGTTACCGGTAATGTAATCGGTATACTCCACACACTACCATTTGCTAAACGAAGCGTTTCTACGACTGAATCATAATCTTCCTTCCCTAAAAAACCAGTAAGCGGGCTATATCCACCTGTCGCCAATAGTTCTAAATCACTTAAAGCAATATTGTCTAATTTAATTTCTTTTTCAATTTGTGATACCTCATATGTCTCATCTATACGGTTTACTAATTCGTTTACTGTGCTCATTTTCTATATCCCCTCTTAGCTTTATTTCAAGATTCATCTTATTGATAATGAAGACCACATTCGGTTTTCATTTTCCCAGCCCATCTACCATCTCTTGAATCGCCACCATCCCCTACAGGTAAAGTACATTTCTCACACCCAATACTTGGATAGCCAACATCATGCAACGGATTATACGGCAAGCTATGTTTGTATACATATCGCCAAACTTCTTTCCACGTCCAATGAATGAGTGGACAAACTTTAATAGATTGAAAACGATGATCTTGATTTATAAACTTTGTATGCTTACGTGTTTCTGATTGTTCCCTTCTTAAGCCCGATATCCATGCTTTTTCCACGACTAATGATTTTTCTAAAGGTAAAATTTTTCTAATCTTACAACAAAGATTCGGATTGCTCTCCCACAGTTTTTCACCATGCAACTTCGCCTGTTCATCAAGTGTAAGTTCTGGCTGTTTTTCTATAATATTCAATGAAGGAAATCGTTCCCTCACTCTTTGAATTAATTCATACGTTTCTTGAAAATGAACATTTGTATCTAAAAATACAACTTTAGCAGATGGATTTACTTGGTTTATAAGGTGCAGCAATACCATACCTTCCACCCCAAAGCTACATGCATAGACGATTTCATCTTTATACTCTTCATAAGCCCAATTTAATACTGATAACGCGCCTTTTGTTTCATCTTCTTCCGAAAATGAAACAACATTTTCTTCCCACGTTTCATACGTCAACATGTTTTTTCCCCCTGTAAAAGCAAAAAGACGGTTTTAACCTAATGAAAATAGGTTAAAACCGCCTCTAGTTTTTCTAGTCAGCGCTTTTCACTTTAAACGTACTTTTTCACTTTTCTCTAACTGAATTACTTTTCCATCTTGCACAACAATTGTAATTGAACCATATTTCATATCAGCAAGCATCGCTTCAATCTTCTCGGATACTTCATCAAAATGTTCCCGTACACTCACGCGAACAGCCCCCCTTTTTATTCATAAAAAAAATCTTTCCCATTTCGAAAAGACTGTTCGGTAATATATTTTACCTTATCTTTCAAAATGGATTCCATTTTGCTGGATTTAGCACCTTGCTTTCTATAAGCAGGTTGCCGAGCTTCTTCGGGCCAGTTCCCTCCGCTTCTCTTGATAAGCTTTGTATTTGTATTTTATCACAATTCTGATTTTTTTCAATCCTAGTTTTCCGATATATTTTAATTATTTTATTTTACAAAAAAGGAATTGCCCATCCGAACAACTCCTTTTCTATTTAGACAAGCTCTTTAATACGTATGCGATCGTTCCCAATAATATTTTCATATGTTTCGCGTTCCACAACTACTTGCGATGTTCCGCCTTTTGCAAAGACCACGGCTGGTCTTCGAATCCGATTGTAATTATTCGCCATCGAATACCCGTAGGCTCCTGTACAGGAAACTGCTAGTAAATCAGCAGAAGCGACTTTTGGTAAATGAATATCCCAAATCAACATATCTCCACTCTCACAGCATTTCCCAGCAATCGAAACGAGTTCCTCATTCTCATCATTCCCTCGATTCGCTAACATTGCTTCATAACGCGCACTATATAAAGCAGGTCTTAAATTATCTGTCATTCCACCATCGACTGATACATATTTCCGAATACCAGGAATATCTTTCACAGATCCAACTGTATAAATTGTTGTCCCAGCATCACCTACAATGCTACGGCCTGGTTCAATCCATATTTCTGGCAATGGATATTCACATACAGTAAATTGTTCTCTCACTGCACTTGTTACAGCTCGCACATATGTCTCAAGAGTTAATGGTGTATCCGACTCTGTGTAGCGTATTCCAAATCCCCCGCCTACATTTAACACTTTTACTACATAGTTTGTTTGCTCTCTCACTTCTTCTAAAAATTGGCGAAGAACTTCAATTGCTCGAACAAAACCAGCTGTTTCAAATATTTGCGATCCGATATGTGAATGAATCCCTAGCACATTATAATTTGATTTTTGTAAAGCAAATCCAATTGCCTGCATCGCTTGACCGTTTGAAACGCCAAATCCAAATTTCGAATCATCTTGGCCTGTTGTAATATATTCATGTGTGTGCGCCTCTACTCCAGGCGTTACACGAATTAATATGTTCACAAATTTTCCATGTTGCATCGCTAAATCGTGTAAAATTTCTAATTCAAAGAAATTATCTACGACAAAACAACCAATATTCGCCTGAAGAGCCATCACTATCTCTTCTTCTGTTTTATTATTTCCATGAAAATGAATACGTGATGCTGGAAATCCTGCTTGGAGCGCAGTATATAATTCTCCCCCAGAAACAACGTCTAATGACATATTCTCTTCACGAGCTACTCGGCACATCTCCATGCACAAGAACGCCTTGCTTGCATATGCTACTTGATAAGAGAAACCACTTTCTTTAAAAGCACGATGAAACGCTCGGCATTTTCCTCGAATAGACTCTTCATCATATACATAAAGTGGTGTTCCGTATTGCTTTGCTAGCTGCGTCGTATCGCACCCTCCAATTTCTAAGTGTCCTTGCCCATTAATTCGGCTTGTGCCGTGTAAATACATTTAAATTCCTCCCTTATTTCCTCTAAAACTCATAACCCCAATCTTCTATTCATTGCAGCACGCTTTTAGATAGACAAAAAACGCGCGGAACAATGTTCACACGCGTTTCTTATTAGGAAAAATATATATTGAAAAAATAAACGAGTTGTTATCTCCTCAAAATAAGAAACCGCATCAACATCTCCAAATAGCTCTCCATAAAATAAATCTTATGACAGTACTACATTTATTCAATGTAGTCCCAATATATGAATAAGATGGTTATTCTTATATTTCGGCAATAGTCCCTTTCAACCTATGATCACAGATTCCATTAAATCTCCCATAGCTTACTCTTTCCTATCGCGGCCTCTACCTTTGAGAGTAGATGAGGTAAGTCTATTTAATTTTCAAACATCTAATTGTTGCTATTAACAATACCAAAGGACCATTTTATTTGTCAAACAATTTTTTATATTGTTTTTTTACAGTTTAATTTTGTATCGTTTGGTAAGCGCTTTACTGAAATCTTTGTCACTTCCCATTCGCCTTCTTCGTTATTAAATGTAATCGTTACCTTCTCAAATGGTGGAGCAATTTTCCCAGCAACACGTTCATACTTTGTCACTTCAATACTTGCTTGAAATAAATATGTACCGCTATACACTTTTTTTAAACTAATAATTTTAGGACATTGATAAGGTTTCAAACTTCCATATTGTTTTTCAATTGCTTTATTTATTTTTGGAAATAAAACAGAATAAAGTGCATCTTCCATAAGAGGTGCATCATATTGAGCTACCGACACACTCGGTGAAGTAAAAAGTATAACACTACTGCATGCTATAAAATATAATAATTTTCGCATTATAACCTCCGTATATCACGCGATTCTTTCTACGTACGATAATTATCATACATAGAAATTCTGTTTTATTGTCTCCCACCAATCTTTTTCTACTCGATTATTATAAAAAAGCCCACAACCCCCTTTTATTTTCGTATAATGATACTCATAGTATAATAATCATAATAACAAAGGACTGTTCGTATATATAAAAGGAGTCGTTAAGCAAACTGACTCACAAGAACTGTCATGCTTTTTAGGAGAGGAGTATATTATGCTACAACATCTGTTTCCAAAACTGCGATTTGCACTCGTTGCAGTCGTTTTACTATGGATTAAAACATATATTGTGTACAAGCTAGCATTTGATATTAAAATTGATAATTTCTTTGAAGAATTCATGCTTTTTATTAATCCACTAGCTGCGTTACTTTTATTTTTCGGCTTAGCTTTACTTGCATCTAAGCACCGAAACCGAATTATAATTGGAATCAGTTTTATACTGTCATTTATTTTATTTGGAAACGCAATGTTTTATGGGTTCTATAACGATTTCGTTACTTTCCCGGTTTTATTCCAAACAAACAATATGGCTGATTTAGGGACAAGTATAAAAGAACTCTTTACGTACAAAACATTACTTTTATTTGCAGATGCAATTATTTTAATGTTTATTTCGCGTAAATTCCCATCATTTGGCGACAAAACACCACTTTCCCGCTCAGAGAAGCGAACTTTCTTTAGCGGTGTAACAGCTTTATTAGCACTACAAATTGTTGTATCAGTTATTTATAAACCACAAATGTTCTCACGCTCATTTGACCGTCAAACTGTTGTGAAAAATTTAGGTTTATACACATATCATCTATTTGATATTACACTTCAATCCAAGTCTTCAGCTGAGCGTGTATTTGCAAGTGGCGATGGATTTTCTGAAATTAAGAACTATACAGACTCAAAAGACAAGCAAGTTGATAAAAACTTATTTGGAGCTGCAAAAGGTAAAAATGTAATTTTAATTTCAATGGAATCTACACAAAGCTTTGTTATTAATAAAAAAATAAATGGAAAAGAAATTACACCATTTTTAAATGAATTTATTAAGGATAGCTTCTATTTCGATAACTTCTATCATCAAACTGGACAAGGTAAAACTTCTGATGCTGAATTTATCGTTGAAAACTCACTTTACCCACTAGATCGTGGTTCTGTATTCTTTACTCATGCAACAAATGAATACACAGCTACACCAGAACAATTAAAGAAATACGGATATTCTTCCGCCGTCTTCCATTCAAACGATAAAACGTTTTGGAATCGGGATGTAATGTATCCTACACTTGGATATGATCGTTACTTTAATTTAAATGATTACGTAGGAACGGAACAAATGTCTGTCGGTTGGGGATTAAAAGATAAAGAGTTCTTTGAACAATCTATTCCAAAGTTAAAATCTTTACCGCAACCGTTCTATACAAAATTTATTACATTAACAAATCATTTTCCGTTTCTTCTAAATCCGGAAGACCAATATGTTGATGAATTCAACTCAGAAAGTGGTGTTGTAAACCGCTACTTCCCAACTGTTCGTTACACAGATGAAGCTCTTAAATTATTTATTAAACAATTAAAAGAAGAAGGACTGTATGATAATTCCGTTATTGTCATTTATGGTGATCATTATGGTATTTCCGAAAACCATAACGCAGCTATGGCACAGTTCCTAGGAAAAGATACTATTACACCATTCGATTCTATGCAATTACAACGCGTTCCTCTTATTATTCATGTGCCTGGTCAAGAAGGAAAAGTTGTTTCTAAAGTATCTGGTCAAATTGATATTAAACCAACGCTCCTTCATTTACTTGGTATTAAAACAAATAAATCCGTTGAATTTGGAACTGACTTATTTATTAAAGAAAAAGACCCGCTTATGGTAATGCGTGATGGTAGCTTTGTTTCTGAAGAGTATGTTTATACAAAAAATATGTGCTACAAAAGAAGTACGGGTGAAGAAGCTGACATGACGCTATGTCAGCCGTATGTTGAAAAAGCAAAAACAGAATTAAAACTCTCCGATAAATTAATTTATGGAGATTTATTACGTTTCGATCCTAATAATCGATATAAAACCGGAACGATGACAACGAAATTTGAATAGTAAAGGAAGCAACTTTATACAAGTTGCTTCCTCTTTTTATTTTCACTTAATTTATTCCTCATCCTTCTATGAAATCTTTCACAAATTGGTAATTTCTTTCGTATGAGGAATAAATTTATGGTATGATAAAATAAGTAAACTTTCATACACTAATTAAGAATTTATTACAGAAAGCAAGGGATCAGATTTTGTATAGAGCAGCTATTCCAAACTTATTTACGCTCGGAAATTTATATAGCGGATTTTTATCAATCGGCTATGCATCTTTAGGATATTATAAATCAGCTGCTATTTTAGTACTTATCGGGATGATGTTAGATAGTCTTGATGGTCGTGTTGCTCGTTTATTACGTGTTGATTCACAAATGGGAAAAGAGCTCGACTCGCTTGCAGATGTCGTAACATTTGGTGCAGCACCTGCTGTTTTAATGTATTACACATCTTTCTCAAACTACGGAATCATCGGATTATACATAGCGGGATTATTCCCTCTTTTCGGGGCATATCGTTTAGCACGATTTAATGTAACACCATCTTCTACTTCAATGAAATATTTCACTGGAGTACCGATTACAGCAGCGGGAGGGCTTGTTGCTTTCTTAACATTATTTTCACATACCATTCCAAAAATCGTTCTTATTACCGTATTTGTAACGTTCGCATTTTTAATGGTGAGCCGCATTCGTATCCCAAGTTTAAAAGATGTACCAATTCCACGATATAGCATCATTATTACACTATTTTTAGTTGGAATCATTATTACAATGTATCAAACAGGATTTGGCAATTTTTCTGTTTTCTTATTCATTGCCATTCCACTATATATTTTGTACATGTTATCTCAATTCATTAGACAAAGACCGTCTAAAAAAGCGAATAAAGAAAAATAAGAAACCTTCCGAGTCCGGAAGGTTTCTTTTTATTTTGTGACTAATACCTTTTGATTTACAGGTGTTACTGGCTCTTCGCCGTTTAATACAGCTAAAATATTTCTGACAGCCATTTCAGCCATCGCATCACGAGTTTCAAACGTTGCATTCCCTACGTGTGGAGCAAGCACTACATTCTTTAATTCTTTTAGCTCTTCTGTAATTTTCGGTTCAAATTCAAACACATCAAGAGCTGCCCCTTCAATTTCATTCGTTTTTAATGCATGAGCAAGTGCCGCTTCATTCATAATTGGTCCACGTGAAGCATTTACAATATACGCTGTTTTCTTCATCATTTTAAACTGCTCTTCATCAATCATATGATGTAATTTTGGATTATAAGCACAGTTAATTGTAATAAAATCTGCTGTTTGTAATAATTCTTCCAACGTCACATACGTTGCTCCCAGTTCACTTTCAGCTTCAAGCTTACGATTTGGCCCTGTATATAAAACACCCATTCCAAATGCTCTCGCACGTTTTGCAACAGCCTTCCCGATTTCTCCAAGACCAATAATTCCAATTGTCTTACCGTGGACTTCTCGTCCTAAGAAAAATAACGGTGCCCATCCGTTAAATCCAGTCGTACGACATAACGTATCCCCTTCAGGAATTCTACGCGCCGCTGCTAAAAGAAGTGCAAATGTTAATTCTGCAGTCGCTTCCGTTGATACTTTCGGTGTATTCGTTACTGCAATTCCTTTTTCGCCAGCATACGTGTAATCAATATTGTCGTAACCAGCACCATAGTTTGCAACAATCTTTAAATGAGGCGCTGCATCAATAACTTCTTTTGGCACCTTTGTTGAAAGTAAACTTAACAATGCATCTTTATCTTTTACACGCTCTGTTAATTCATCTATAGAAATTAACTCCTCTTTATCGTACATTTCTACATCATGATCTTTTAATAGTTCTAATCCAATTTCTGGAATTTTTCCCGCTACTAATATTTTTGCCACTACTAACACCTCTTCTATAGAAAATAAGATATCTCTTATATTTCATTGTAAGAAATCCATATATAAAAACCAAGGAATTTGATTATAGTTTTGAAAATCGACACTTTTCCATAAAAAAAGAGGAGATACAACTCTCCCCTCTTCTTACGCTTTTTCCTGCGATTCTTCTCCGAGCTTCACATCAATAGTTCCTTCTGCAACCGTATCGCTAATTTGCTCCTCAATAACCGATTGAGATGCAGCATTCGTTTCAGACGTATAAGCTTGTTGCTGTGCAACTTGTACATTTTGTTTATTTTGTTGTTTCGCCATTTCTTACCCTCCTTTTCATTCTTTCTTATTTTGAACAAAAAGGACGGTTTTCATCAAAAAATCGCGTTTCATTTTAAATTTGTTACTTCTTCTTCAAGCAACCTCATTACTCTTGCTCGCTTCGTAAATGTTGCGACCTGAGTAACACCGTGAGCTCGTAATGTTTGTACATTTTCTTGTACATAATTCCCTAAATCATTTGGATAATGGGCATCCGAAGAAATCGTAATTGGAACACCATACTTAGCTAATACTTGTAAATATAGTGGACTTGGGCACATTTCACGAACAGGGTAACGATAGTACAGTCCTGCATTTATTTCTGTTGCCGTATTCGTTTCTACTAACGCACAGGCAATTTCCTCATAATAAGAAAGCTGTTCATTCTCATCCAATCGATAATTAAATACCTTTATATTATCAAGATGAGCGATAATATCAAATAACTCTGTATGAATCGCACTCTCAACTGTTTTAAAAAACGTATCGTATAATGTGCGTAGGTCATGCACCTCAAAATATTCTTTCGTATCCGGATTATCAAATCCCCAGCCATTTAGAAAATGAACGGAACCAATTACATAATCAAAGTCTCCTAGCGCTAATAATTCTTTTAACTCTCCTTCACAATCAAGAAAATAATCCGCTTCAATTCCAAGTTTAAGTGTGACACCTCTTTTACTCCATCGTTCTTTCGCTTCTTCAATTGCCTTTGTAAAATCATACAGTGAAACTACCCTTACTTGATCTAACCATTCCTTCTGTATACGACCAAGCTTAGAATCACTAATATCTACATATTTTTCATAATATCCTTGCGCTTCATGAAAACGATATAGATGATCAACAATTCCCACTTCTTTTATTCCTTTTCGCACAGCTTCTTCTAAATAGAGATCCATCCATTCTTTTGTAAATGGCCCTTCCTTCACACGCTTTTGCAAACGCTCTTGTGTTTTCATAAGCCAATCAATAGAATGCCTTTCTTGAAGCGGTTCATAACATTCCAACGCTTCATTTATTTTAGCAAGCCATCTTATTGAATACGGTCCTTCTTCTAAGTGAAGATGATAATCTACTTTCATATACATTCCCCCTTATAATGTATCTATTTCCCTTCTATCCCCAACTCTCGAAAGCTTTCCATTTCGTTCTTTCACCTCTCGCATGACATCTTCCAATGCAATATTTTTTTCAGCCAATAAAACGAAACAGTGATAAAATACATCAACCATTTCTTTCACTACTTCTTCTTTATCATTATTTTTACATGCGATAATTACTTCAGCGCACTCTTCACCAATTTTCTTTAAAATTTTATCTTCTCCTTTTGAAAATAAATAATTTGTATACGATTCAGGAAGTGGGCTTTCCTTTCGTTCTTCAATTGTTTTATACAGCAACTTAAAGGCATTTTCCATATGTATCCCCCCTATATAATTTGATAGTGAAAGCATGTCTTCTCCCCCGTATGACAAGCAGGCCCTACTTGTTTCACATTCACAACAATTGAATCTTGATCACAATCTAAGTATAGAGATTGCACATATTGAACATTCCCTGATGTTTCTCCCTTATTCCATAACGACTGCCTCGAACGAGAATAAAACCATGTTCTTTTCGTCTCTAACGTTTTTTCATATGCGTCTTCATTCATATAAG
This sequence comes from Bacillus sp. CH_48, assembly GCF_038008465.1. Classification (NCBI taxonomy): domain Bacteria; kingdom Bacillati; phylum Bacillota; class Bacilli; order Caryophanales; family Bacillaceae; genus Bacillus; species Bacillus sp. CH_48. Next base: position 5,499,264 of record NZ_JBBOZF010000001.1, read on the forward strand.
CTAGCATTAAAACTTCTTTCGTACCTTCTTCGATGACAATTGCTGGTATTAATCCTTTTGAAAAATTAGGTTTCATAACCGCACCTCAACATTTGCATCTCTTAATTTTCGCTTTACACTCTGCACTGTCGCCTCACCATAATGAAATATGGATGCCGCTAACGCTGCATCAACCGTTGTCTTTTGAAAAACTTCTATAATGTGATCCGTATGACCACAGCCCCCTGATGCGATGACTGGAATGGAAACACTTTTTGAAATCTCTTCTGTTAAACGAAGATCATATCCACTTTTCGTTCCATCTGCATCCATACTCGTTAACAAAATTTCACCCGCCCCGAGCTTAACAACACGCTTCGCCCATTCTATAGCATCCATTTCTGTGTCAACTCTTCCACCGTTGACGTATACGTTCCATTTATCTTCCGCTACTTTTCTAGCGTCAATTGCGACGACAATACATTGTGATCCAAAGTGTTCTGCCCCTTCTTCGATTAGCTTCGGGTTTCGCACTGCCGCTGAGTTTATTGAAACTTTGTCTGCTCCAGCTCTTAGTAAATTGTACATATCTTTCACACTTGAAATCCCCCCGCCAACCGTAAGAGGAATAAATACTTTTGCTGCTGTTTTTTCTACAACATCTATAATCGTTTTTCTTCCTTCATGGGTCGCCGTAATATCTAAAAATACGATTTCATCTGCCCCTGCCTCGTTATATGCTTCAGCTATTTCAACCGGATCACCGACATCTTGTAATCCTATAAAATTTACACCCTTTACGACTCGCCCTTCTTTCACATCTAGACATGGAATAATTCGTTTCGCTAACATAACTTCGTTACCTGTAATACTTCTTCTAAATCAATCTTTTTCTCGTAAAGCGCCTTTCCAATTATGACACCATATATATTCATATCATTTAACTTTTTCACATCTTGAATAGATGCCACTCCTCCAGAGGCAATGAGACGAATGCCCACACTTTTTTGAAGTAACGTCAATTGTTCAAAATTTGGCCCTGCAAGCGTCCCGTCTTTCGAAATGTCTGTAAACACAATCGTTTGAACACCTAAACTTTCCATTTGTTTCGCTAAAATAATATAAGAAATTTCAGACAAATCAAGCCAACCTCTCGTTGCTACGAAACCATTTTTCGCATCAATTCCAACAATGATTTTCTCTTTATATAGATGAACTGCTTCCTCTAAAAATGACTTATCATAAAGAGCCGCTGTTCCTAAAATCACTTTTTCTACACCTACTGACAATAACTTCTCCACCGCTTTAAGTGAACGAATTCCTCCTCCCACTTGCACAGGAATACGTACCGCCTTGCAGATTTTTTCAATGACGAGAAAATTTAGCGACTCGCCAGCAATTGCACCGTCTAAATCAACAATGTGTAGTATTTCCGCTCCAAGCTTTTCAAATATGATCGCCTGCGCTACCGGATCTTCATTCATCACCGTTTCTTTACTAAACTCTCCTTGATAAAGTCTAACGCATCGCCCTTCCTTTAAATCGATAGCCGGGAAGATTTCCATACTTCTACCACCCCTTGAAAATTTTTTAATATTTGCATGCCAATTTCACCACTTTTTTCTGGATGAAACTGTGCACCAAATACATTTCCTTTCGCTACAAACCCTGGTACTTGCATTCCATAATCACTTACTCCGCATACAATTTCATCTGGACAATCCGCGTAATATGAATGAACATAATACACGAAAGAACCATCTACTAATCCATTCCAAAGGGGAAATTCTCTTTCCTTCCTTAATTCATTCCATCCCATATGAGGAATTTTATACGAAACTTTTAACTTACGAATTTCCCCTGGTAGTAAACCTAACCCACTACAACCTTTTAGTTCCTCACTTCGTTCAAATAAAAGCTGCATGCCCAAACATATACCGAGGAGTGGTTTTCCTATATCACAAACTTCTTTTAGTACACACACTAAATCTCTTTCTTCTAATACTTCCATCGCTTTCGGAAATGCACCTACTCCCGGTAAAATCACGCCATCGCTTCTCAATATCTCTTCTTTATCACTCGTTACAATGTGCTCTGCCCCAATATATTTTAATGCTTGCTCTACACTACGAATATTCCCCATTCCATAATCTATAATGGCAATCAATTACAACATCCCTTTCGTTGAATTTACACCAGTAATGTTGGCATTTTTTTCGACCGCTTCTCTAAGCGCTCTACCAAAAGCTTTAAATAATGCTTCAATTTTGTGATGTGTATTACTTCCATATAGAACGCGCGCATGTAATGTAATATTGGCAGCATGTGCAACTGCTCTAAAAAATTCTTCCGTCAATTCTGTATCAAAATCCCCGAGCTTCGGATTTGTTAATTCCCCTTGAAATACACAATATGAGCGTCCACTTATATCAATTGCGACAAATCCTAAAGATTCATCCATCGGTACATACGCTGAACCGTAACGATTAATTCTCTCTTTATTTTGCAATGCTTCTTTCAAGCAATTTCCGAGTACAATTCCAACATCTTCAACGGTATGATGTGCATCGACAAATACATCACCTTCTGCCTCAACTTGCAATCCAAATCTTCCATGTCTAGCAAATAAAGTCAGCATATGATCGAAAAAACCAATCCCCGTTTGAATAGATACATTCGTACTTTCATCAAGCTGCAAACTTAATTTAATTTTTGTTTCTGTCGTCTGACGTACTTGACTGGACTGACGCATTATTTTTCCTCCTCAAACCTTATTTGGATTGCTCTCGCATGTGCATGTAACCCTTCTTTATTTGCAAGCTCTACAATATGATGCTGTACATTTTTTAATGCTTCCTCCGTATAAGAAATAAAACTTGATTTTTTCACGAAATCATCGACTGATAACGGAGAAAAAAATCTTGCCGTTCCGCTCGTTGGTAATACATGATTCGGTCCCGCCAAATAATCCCCGAGCGGTTCAGGTGCATATGGCCCAAGGAAAATAGAGCCTGCATGTTTCACATAATCTAGAGCATTCATCGGTTCTTTTATATGTAACTCTAAATGTTCTGGAGCAATTTCATTTGATAACTTTAGTGCCTCCTCTAAAGAAGGAACGATAAAGATGGCTCCATTTCTATTTATTGATTCACGTGCAATTTCACTTCTTGGTAACATTTCTAACTGTCTTTCTACCTCTTTTTCTACTTCTTTAGCTAGTTCCATATTCGTTGTAATACAAATTGCCGTTGCTCTCTCATCATGCTCTGCTTGCGATAATAAATCCGCTGCGATATATTTTGCATTACCTGTTTCATCCGCGACAACTACAATTTCTGATGGACCAGCAATCATATCGATATTTACTATTCCGTATACTTCTCGTTTCGCTAGAGCGACGTACAAATTTCCCGGTCCAACTATTTTATCCACTTTCGGAATCGATTCCGTCCCGTATGCTAAAGCCGCAATTGCTTGCGCGCCACCTATCGTATAAATTTCATCTACCCCCGCAAGATTTGCAGCAGCTAATATATGAGGATCAATTCCTTCTTTCCTCGGCGGTGTTACCATTACAATCTTTTTCACACCTGCGAGTTTCGCCGGCAATACATTCATTAATACTGAAGAAGGATATGAGGCTGTCCCACCCGGTACATATACACCTATATTTTCTAATGGCCGAATGAGCTGCCCTCTAATTATGCCTTTACTTTCACAATCGAATATTGAGTACTTCTTTTGCTTTTCGTGATACGAAACAATGTTTTTCTTCGCCTCTTTTAAAGCTTCTAAAAATGAATTCTCTACAAGCATACTCGCTTGCTGTATTTCTTCTTCACTTACACAAAAATCTTTCATCTCTACACCATCAAACTTTTTTGTATAGAAAGATAAAGCCTCATCTTTCCCTTCCCTTACATTTCTAATGATTTCTCTTACACTTCTTTGAACAGTTTCTTCTATTATATTAGCGTTTTCTCTTAGCACTTTTATTTTAGATAATGCCTCCTTAAAGTCTTCATAAATGATTTCCATTTTAAGTCCTCCTATTTCCCTGATAAGATTTCTTGCTCCATCATATTTACAATACTGAATATTTCGTCTTTTTTAGTTTTTAAGGCCGCCTTATTTACAATCATCCGAGCCGATATAGATTGCATTTCCTCAAATATAATAAGTCCATTCTCTTGTAATGTTTTTCCTGTTTCAACAATATCTACAATTGCATCTGCCAATCCAAGAAGAGGAGCGATTTCTACAGAACCTTCTATTTTAATAATTTCTACGTCCTCTCCCTTATCATGAAAATAAGTAGAAGTAATATGTGGGTATTTCGTAGCAATTCTTTTCTTTCGGTAACTTTTCGGATTATACGTAGGAATAGAAGCAACACAAAACTTACAAATCCCTACTCCTAAATCCAGCATTTCATAAATATCTTTCTCGTTTTCCATTAAAATATCTTTTCCAACGATCCCAATATCAGCTACCCCATGTTCTACATAAGTAGCAACATCAACCGCTTTTACTAAAATAAATGAAACATTTGTATTTTTACTTTGAAATACAAGCTTCCGACCTTTATTTTTGAGTTCCGAACAATCAATTCCAATCTGCTCAAAGAGTGGAATTACATGTTTTTCTAATCTTCCTTTCGTTAACGCAATTTGAATGTTACGCATGAAGTCTCTCCTTCTTTCTGGACTACCCATTTCTCATTCCACACATATTCCACTAAGTATTCATTCTTTGCCTCAACGACCGTTCCTATTTTATTTTTTCTTGCAAATTGAAAGGTATCGCTTAAATTAGAGAATAGAGATAACCAGGCATTTTTCCCGTCCTTTCGAAGTAAATTTCGTAACCTTTCTGCTTCTGCTAATCTATTTAACTCATAATGAATCACAATATCAATTTGATTTCGTTCATATGGTTCTTGCTGCTCTTGTAGCGCCTTCACAATTTGATTTACTTGCAGCGCGAGTCCAACAGCCGGCAGCGTTTCTCCAAAATTCCCAATTAGCTCATCATATCTTCCGCCACTAACGATTTCTTCTCCAATTTCATATATATATCCTTTGAAAATAACACCCGTATAGTAATCTAAGTGTTGAATCATGCCTAAATCAATTGATATGTAAGAACCATATCCTAACGTTTCCATTGTTTCATACATTTCTTTTACTCTTGCAATTGCCATTTTCATTTCATTACTTGAAGCAAGCTTTTCTGCTTCCTCAATAACTTCTAAATTTCCAAATAGCCTCGGTAATTTCTCAAGTAATCTTACTGTCTCATCGCATCGATCAAATTTCTTTTCTCCGATGAAATTTGAGAGGGCAGCATAATTTTTACTTTCTATATACGTTCTAAGTACCCTTTCTTCTTCATCATGGATGGAGAGTTTTTTTACAATACATTTATATAACTGTACTTGCCCAATCTCAATTGTAAAAGATTGCACATTCAACTTTTGAAGTGCTTGAATGACACTTATTACGCATTCAATTTCAGCTCTTACATTATCAATCCCGATAACTTCAATACCACTTTGTACGATTTCATTATATTTTCCAGAATGGGATTCATTTGCTCGAAATACATTCCCGCTATACGTCACTTTAAGTGGCGTATCCCATCTCTGCGTTCCAATAACTCTCGCTAAAGGAATTGTCATATCTGGACGTAAAACGATAATCCTTCCCTTTTCATCAAAAAATTTATACATCTTCTCTTCATCTATCGGTCTATTTTGAAATGCAAAAACATCATAAAATTCAATTGTAGGTGTTCTTATTTCCTCATAACCTCTCTCTAAAAAAGTAAGCCTTAATTTTTGCTCCACTTCTTCAATTAATGTACATTCTTCGAATAAATAATCTCTCGTTCCATTCGGGTTTGCCCGCTTCCATTTTGTCATCTAAATTTTCACACCTTTCCCCTTCTAATGTATGCCGATTTCATTCACCTAAGCCGAAAATAAAAAGAGCCTTGTAGACAAAATACCTACAAGGCTCTTCAATAGAGTGTAGGTACAACGGGAATACCCCTTGTACCTACACGTTTTCACGCTAGGTTCAAGGGTTTCATGTATGATGATGTAGTTGTGTAAGCATTGTAATAGATCGCACGATATTCATAATACTTACTCCCTTTCTCCTCTGATTTTCACATAGTATATAACAGTTAATTTTGAATGTAAATACATTTTTAATATTCCGTCACTTTTTTAATATAAAGCCACTTTTCTTTCATACTCTTTTATTTCTTGTTCATATTGCATTGTAATACTAATTTCATCTAAACCATTTAATAACTTCTCTTTCCACATTTTCTCGATTGTAAAATGGAATCTATGCGTATTCGTTGTAATTACTTCATTTTCTAAATCAACTGTGATTTGTTCCCTCGCATCTGTTTTAGCAAGTTGTTCACGCATATCTTTATCCATTACAATCGGTAACATGCCATTCTTCATACAATTCATATAAAAGATATCGGCAAATCCTCCAGCGATAATAACGCGGAAACCATAATCAGCAAGCGCCCATGGAGCATGTTCTCTTGACGAGCCACATCCAAAATTATCACCTGTAATTAATATGCTGGCTCCTTTTCTTTCTTGTGCATTAAGAGGAAAATTAGGGTTTTCTTGGCGATTATTATCATATCGCCACTCATCAAATAAAAACTTCCCAAACCCAGTTCTTTCAATTCTCTTTAAATATTGCTTCGGAATAATTTGATCTGTATCAATGTTATCATTCATCAGTACTGCGGCAGTACCTTTATGAATACGAAATGGCTCCATCATAACTCTCCTTTCTAATATCAACAAAATGACCATATAACGCAGCCGCAGCCGCCATTGCCGGGCTAACTAAATGCGTTCGTGCTCCCTTTCCTTGTCTTCCTTCAAAATTGCGATTTGACGTAGAGGCACAATGTTCTCCTTCAGGCACTTGATCTGGATTCATACCTAGACACATTGAGCATCCGGGCTCTCTCCATTCAAATCCAGCTTCTTCAAATATGCGATGTAATCCTTTATGCATCGCTGCTTCTCTTACCCTTTGAGATCCGGGTACAACAAGTGCTCGCACACCTTCTTTTACTTTCTTACCTTTCACGACAGATGCAGCAATTTCTAAGTCAGAAAGCCTAGAATTTGTACAAGATCCAATGAAAACATGTTGAACTGGAATGTCATACGTACTTTGTCCGGGACTCAATCCCATATAAGAAAACGCTCTTTCGTCATTTGCATCATACTTTTCTGGCAATTTCTCATCAATCCGAACACCCATACTAGGATTTGTTCCCCACGTAACGTACGGCGCTAAATCCGTAACATCTACTGAAATATGTAAATCATAAACTGCATCTAAATCTGTATAAAGTTCTGACCATTTTTTCTTAATAGATTCATAGTCTTTCGGCGCATATTTACGCCCTTTTACGTAAGCAACCGTTTTTTCATCTGGTGCAATAATACCAGCCTTTGCTCCCCCTTCAATTGCCATATTGCAAAGCGTCATCCTCTCTTCCATATCCATAGCATGAATGGTCTCTCCGTAAAACTCCATTACGTAACCTGTTCCAACTGCTACTCCGTACTTTGAAAGGAGATGTAAAATAATATCTTTCGCATAAACACCTTGCGGTAACTTTCCTTTTAACTCAATGCCCATCGCTTTCGGCTTTCGTTGCCATAACGTTTGCGTTGCCAATACATGTTCCACTTCACTCGTACCAATACCAAACGCTAGTGCACCAAAAGCACCGTGTGTTGCTGTATGACTATCACCACAAACAATCGTTTTTCCTGGCTGTGTGAGTCCAAGTTCTGGTCCTATAACATGAACGATCCCTTGCTCTTCATCTCCGATATCCGCTAATGGCACCTGAAATTGTTTACAATTTTCCCGAAGTGTATCTAGTTGCTGCTTCGCAATACGATCGGTAATATTCCAAACATCTTTCGTTGGAATATTATGATCCATCGTTGCAAATGTTAAATCTGGTCTGCGGACTCTTCGATTTGTAAGCCGCAAGCCTTCAAAGGCTTGCGGTGACGTTACTTCATGAACAAGATGTAGATCGATATATAATAAATCCAATCCATTTTCATTAGTCGCAACTACATGTCTTTCCCAAAGCTTATCTAGTAACCTTTTCCCCATTATTTTTCTCTCCCTACTAACGCTTGCTCTTCCATTTCTTGAATAACTGCCTTTGTAAATGAAATTGTCGTTTCAGTCCCCCCGATATCTGCTGTACATTTTCCTGATTTAAGGACTGCAGAAACTGCTTCTTCAATTGCATATCCTTCCCTCGTTAATCCGAACGATTGCCCAAGCATCATTGCAACAGAACGCATCATCGCAATTGGATTCGCCTTATTTTTCCCCGCAATATCCGGCGCTGATCCGTGAATAGGCTCGTATAATGAAGGCCCCTTTTCAGCGTGACTTGCTGATGGAAGCATTCCTAATGATCCAGCTAATACTGAAGCCTCATCACTTAAAATATCACCAAATAAATTTTCCGTTACAATAACGTCAAATCTTCCTGGATTTCGAATTAATTCCATAGCCGCTGCATCTACTAAAATGTGTTCTACTTCCACATTTGGGTAGCGAAGTGCTACTTCTTCTGTCACAGTTCTCCATAGTTTACTAGACTCTAAAACATTCGCTTTATCAATAGATGTTACTTTTTTCTTCCGCTTATTCGCTAATTGAAAAGCATACGAAACGATACGTTCAATTTCATGGCGATGATACGTAAGTGTATCTGTCGCCACTTCTTCCGTTCGCTCTTTCGGATAAGAAAAATAAATTCCGCCTGTTAATTCACGAACGACAACGAAATCAATTTCATCCGCATTTTTTAATGGTGATAAATGTGCAGTTGCACTTTCTACCGTTACAGGGCGAACATTCGCAAATACACCGAGTCCTTTTCTTAATGCTAATAATCCTTTCTCAGGCCTTTCTTTCGCACTATCCCACCTTGGTCCACCTACTGCTCCAAGTAAAACCGCATCACTCGCTAAACAGGCGGCAAGTGTTCGCTGTGGTAATGGTTGCCCAGTTAAATCGATAGCAACACCACCAAAGTACTCATCTTGCAAATGAAAATGATGTCCATATAGCCTTTCTACCATATGCAATACTTCCTTCGCACTTTCCATAACTTCTGGACCGACACCATCACCAGCTAAACAAACGATACGTTTTTCCATTTTTAACACTCCTTTTAACTGAATTTTCAGAACTTTAATTTGATAGGTGAGGAAAACTTCTCTCACCTATCAAATATTTATTTCACAAGCGCTATAAGAGATTTTAATTTCCCTGCTGCATGGACATAAGCTCTCGCCGACGCTTCCAATACGTCTTGCGCAACTCCGAAACCTGATATTTGGTGACTACCTTCTTTTAATTCAACATGAACGTGAGCAAGTGCATCTTGACCTTGTGTAATAGATTGTATGCGATAATCTGCCAATTCACATTCTAGTCCTAAAATTCTTTGAATCGCATTGTATATCGCTTCAATACTACCAGAACCAGTGGCTGCATCTTCATATACATTTCCTTCCTCATCCTTCAGCACAACTGTTGCGCATTGTGTACTATTTGATACGAAATGCACTTGTAATTGCGTAATGTTATATTGCTGGGCTGCAAATGCTGCTTCACCAAGCATAAGTGCGCGTAAATCTTCCTCAGTAATTTCCTTTTTACGATCAGCCAATTTTTTAAACGCTTCGAATACCGCATCTCGCTCTTCATTTGTAAATTCATAACCAAGCTCTTTCATTTTTTCCGTAAACGCATGACGGCCAGAATGTTTCCCAAGTACAAAGAGATTTTGAGATTCTCCTATAAGCGCTGGTTCGATAATTTCATAAGTTGTTACTTCTTTTAGAACCCCATCTTGGTGGATGCCTGATTCATGAGCAAATGCATTCGCTCCAACGATTGCTTTATTTTTCGGTACAACCATACCCGTTAACCTGCTTACTAATGTACTCGTCGCCTTAATCTCTTTTAAAGTCATAGAAGGTTCTGCTTTATAAAAATCTTTTCTAATATGAAGAGCAACCGCAACTTCTTCTAACGCTGCATTCCCTGCTCTTTCTCCAATGCCATTAATCGTTCCTTCTACTTGCAATGCTCCGCCTTCAACCGCAGCTAACGAATTTGCTACTGCCATACCAAGATCATCGTGACAATGACAAGAAAAAATCGCTTTTTCATATGATGGAACGGATTCTTGTAAGTATTTGAAAAGAGAATAATATTCTTCTGGATTCGTATATCCAACTGTATCCGGAATATTAATTACATTCGCTCCTGCGCGAATCGCAGTTTCTACTGCTTCAGCTAAAAATGCTCTCGATGTTCTTGTCGCATCTTCTGCAGAAAATTGTACTGTCGGAAATAATGATTTTCCAAGCGTAACCGAACGATGAATACTATTTAACACGTCTTCTTTTGACATACAAAGTTTATATTTCATATGAATATCACTCGTAGCTAGAAATACGTGTAGACGAGGAGATACAGCACCTTTCACTGCTTCATATGCTCTTCGAATGTCACTTTCTTTCGCTCTAGCTAAACTCATAACCGTAGCATTTTGAATTGTATTCGCGATGCGTTTTACTGATTGGAAGTCACCTTCGGAAGCTGCCGCGAATCCAGCTTCCATTACATGAATACCAAGCCTCTCTAATTGCCTAGCAATTTGTAATTTCTCTTGTTCATTTAAATTTACTCCTGGTGATTGTTCGCCATCACGAAGCGTTGTATCCATGAACAAAATCTGCTTCATATTATTTAATCCCTACCTTTACTCGCGGCTGTACGAAAGGCATCATTTCACGTAATTTACGTCCAACTACTTCAATTTCATGTTCATTCTCTTTCTCATTTGTCGCGTGGAAATTTGGTCTTCCTGCTTTATGCTCTGCAATCCAGCCTCTTGCAAATGTACCATCTTGAATTTCTGCTAATACTGCCCCCATCGCTTTCTTCGTATCTTCAGTAACAACGCGTGGTCCTGATACGAAGTCTCCCCACTGCGCTGTATCTGAAACTGAATATCTCATATTTTCAAGTCCACCTTCATACATAAGGTCAACGATTAGCTTCAGTTCATGTAAACATTCAAAATATGCAAGTTCAGGCTGGTATCCCGCATCAACTAACGTTTCAAACCCTGCTTTTACAAGTGCAGTCACTCCGCCGCAGAGTACAGCTTGCTCTCCAAATAAATCTGTTTCTGTTTCTTCTTTAAATGTCGTTTCTAATACACCAGCTCTCGTTGCTCCAATTCCGTCAGCATAAGAAAGTGCTTTTTCAGTCGCAACTCCTGTTGCATCTTGATATACGGCAAATAGTGCAGGAACAGCCCCGCCCTCGGCGAACGTACGGCGTACGAGATGCCCCGGTCCTTTTGGCGCTACTAGAAATACATCTACATTAGCTGGTGGTTTTACTTGATCAAAGTGAACATTAAATCCATGTGCGAACACGAGAGAATTTCCGGCTTGTAAATTTGGTTCAATTTCAGCTTTATATACTTCTGGTTGTAATTCATCAGGCAGTAGAATCATTACTACATCAGCTTTTTCCGCTGCTTCTGCTACTGTATATACAGAAAATCCATCTTCATTCGCTTTATCCCAAGACTTACCTTTTCTTAAACCTACTACTACATCAAATCCGTTATCACGTAAATTTTGCGCATGCGCATGACCTTGCGAGCCATATCCGATGATTGCTACTTTCTTTTCCTTTAATACATTTACTGTTACATCTTTCTCATAATAAACTTTTGCCATTTTCATTTCCCCCTATATTTAAATGATTATTGAATTAACATAACTTGCTTATCTTGTTTTTTCATACTACGTGTAAATGCTGTTACACCTGTTCTCGCAATTTCTTTCAAACCGTATGGTCTAAGTAATTCAATTAACGCTTCCACTTTATCTTGCGTACCTGTTACTTGCACAACTATGGAATCCTTCCCAACATCTATTACAGCGGCTCGAAACGGTTCAATTAAACTATATAATTCCGCCCTTGCTACAGAAGTTGCTACTTTAATAAGAGCAAGCTCTCTAGCAATCATTGCTTCTTCTGTAATATCTGATACTTTCAGAACATCGATTTGCTTATGAAGTTGTTTAATTAACTGCTCAACTTGCTGTTCACTTTCCACATGCACAACTATCGTCATTCGCGATATATCTGATGATTCCGTATGACCTACTGAAATACTTTCAATATTAAAATGTCTTCGTGTCATAACCCCTGTAATTCGGTTTAACACACCACTTTGATTTCGAACTGTCGCTGTAACAATTCTCTTCACCTTTTTTCCACTCCTTCCATTTGGTGAACGCCTTTCCCGGGCGCAACCATCGGCATAACTTTCTCAGATTGAAGTACACGGCAATCAATTAAGACTGGTTCTTTTAATTCAATCGCATGCTTCAACTGCTTCTTTGCAAGAAGTGGATCATCAATACGAACAGCTTTTATACCATACGCATTCGCAAGAGCGACGAAATCTGGTTGACACGACAATAAGGAATGTGAATATCTTTGATTATAAAATTCGTCTTGCCATTGCCTTACCATTCCTAAAGCTTCATTATTTAAAATAAATACTTTAACAGGTAAAGAATGTTCTTTTAATACACTTAATTCTTGTAGAGTCATTTGAAACCCAGCGTCACCAACAATTGCAATGACTAGTTCTTCAGGCTTTGCGATTTGCGCACCAATTGCTGCTGGAAATCCGAATCCCATCGTTCCCAATCCGCCAGAAGTTACCCATTTATCTGGATTTTTCAGCGGATAATATTGCGCTGCCCACATTTGATGTTGCCCAACGTCTGTTGTTACAATCGCTTCTCCTTTCGTGATTTCATATAGCATATCAATCGCGTATTGAGGTTTAATACTTTCAGAGTTTCGTTTATAAGAGAATGGATACTGTTCTTTTCTACTCTTTAATAAAGAGATCCATTCATGATGATTTTCTTTCCTTCCTTCTGGTTGAAGTAATACTTCCAATGCCCGCTTAGCACTTGCAACAATAGGAATTTCAGTCGGCACATTTTTTCCGATTTCTGCTGGATCGATATCGATATGTGCGACAGTCGCTCCTTTAGCAAAATAAGTTAAATTTCCAGTAAGCCGATCATCAAATCTCGCGCCTACATTAATGAGTAAGTCGCATTCATATAACGCCATATTGGCTGTGTAAGAACCATGCATTCCCCCCATCCCTAGAAAAAGTTCATCATCTGGCGGAAAGCCACCAAGACCAAGTAATGTATGCACAACAGGAATTTCATATTTACGCGCAAAACTTGTTAACTCTTTTGATGCTTTCGCATGCAATACACCTGCTCCAGCTAAAATTAACGGCTTGTTTGCAGCACTAATTGCTTGTAATAATTTGTTTATTTGGAGTAAATTCGGTTCATAATTTGGGTTGTATCCTGGTAAATCCATTTGCACATCATTACATCGTTCTCCTTGCTCTACTACCATATCTTTCGGAAGATCGATCACGACTGGGCCTGGTCTTCCTGTTTTAGCAATATGAAATGCTTCTTTAATAATTCGAGGTAAATCTGAAGCCTTTCGCACTTGATAGTTATGTTTTGTCACCGGCATTGTAAGCCCCATAATATCCGCTTCTTGGAAAGCATCACTTCCAATTAACGTTGTTGCTACTTGCCCTGTAAATACAACAAGTGGTAATGAATCAATCATCGCATCTGCTAGACCAGTAATCACATTCGTAGCACCTGGACCACTCGTTGCAATGACAACCCCTGGATTACCAGTAATTCTGGCATACCCTTCAGCAGCGTGAATTGCTCCTTGCTCATGCCTTGTTAAAATATGAGGAATTTCACAATCATACAGTGCATCATAGAGAGGTAAAACAGCACCACCAGGATAACCGAAAATCACTTCTACTCCTTCCTTTTCTAGCGCTTCTAACAATAGCTGTGCACCAGTTGCCAGTTTCTCTTCCGTTTTTGAAGACATTGTTCTTATAAGCCCCCTTTTTGAAAACCTTTATCAATAAAAAAAATCCTACGTCCACACTCCAGCTATGTGCTGAAGGGACGAAAGATTTCGCGGTACCACCCTTCTTTGCAAGAATACTCTTGCCTCAGTGACCCATAAATGGATCTAGCTAATAACGGAGCTACCGTCTAAGCCTAGACAAATGCTTCAGCTTAGCACTCAAGGGCGATGTTCGTCGACGTGAACCATCGGTTTTCAGCAACCACCGACTCTCTGTGAGGCTTCACAATCAACTACTCCTCCCTCTCAACGCTTTCTTATGTTATAAAAAGTTGTTATCCAACTTTATTTTCTTCGTAAATTTTCTCTCCATCTTCTATAACTAACTTTCGGAATTCTTCCAATAAACGATTCGTATGTGGACCCGTTTGCCCTAAACCAATCGTTCTACCATCTACTGTCGTAACAGCAATAACTTCAGCAGCTGTTCCTGTTAAAAACACTTCATCAGCTACATATACATCATGTCTTGTAAATAACTCTTCTCTTACGTCATATCCAAGTTTTTCGCCGATTTCTAAAATGGCGTTTCGTGTAATACCTTCTAACGCTCCAGCAGAACTTGGTGGTGTAATTAATTTATTTCCTTTAACAATAAACACGTTATCTCCTGATCCTTCAGCAACATATCCTTGATCATTTAACATAAGTGCTTCTTGTACTCCAGCTAATTTCGCTTCAATACGAACTAAAATATTGTTTAAGTAATTTAAAGATTTTACTTGAGGGGATAAAACATCGGGACGATTTCGGCGCGTTGCAACTGTTACAACTGGAATCCCTTTCTCATAATATTCTTGTGGGAATAAAGATAATTGTTCTGCAATTACTACTACATTCGGCTTCTTACATGAATCGGGATCCAATCCAAGATTTCCTGCTCCTCTTGATACAACAAGGCGAATGTATCCATTAGATAATTTATTTTGTCGAATCGTCTCAACAACAATATTCGTTACTTCATCTAATGAATATGGAATTTCTAAAAGGATTGATTTTGCTGATTCATACAACCGGACAAGATGCTCTCTCAAACGGAAAACATTACCGCTATAAACTCTAATTCCTTCAAATACTCCATCGCCATATAAATAGCCATGATCATATACCGAAACTTTTGCTTCATCTTTCGGAACAAATTCTCCATTTAAGAAAATCCATTGCTCATTCACTGGAAGTGCCTCCTATGTTCTATGAATTTTTTATTGTTTCCTAGTTTACTCTCCTTTTTAAATAAATCAAGTAAATTTTTAGAAAATTTATAATTTTTAATCGTACGTACATCTTTAATTATATTGATTTAACAACATTGTTAACGTTTACAAAAAGTCTGAAAATTTTTTTCGCCAATTTTCACTAAAAAAATATTTGTTTAAAAGAAGGATTTTCATCAATTAATACGAATCTATTGTATTCAATAAACGGACGTCCGATTTTATAAATCCGAGAATATATAACGACTTTTGCTGAAAAAGGGGGAAAATAACAAAAATAGCGCTGTCTAAAAATAACATTCATATTTTTCATTTCGTAATCATAATCCTATTTTTAAAAAACAATTTGTCAAAATGAAGGAGGAAATAAATATGGCATGTGTACAAATTAAAGGAACGAGACAAGAGGTAGTAGAAATGTTGCAATTATTTGATCTAATGGACACGAAAGGTTTTTGTAAATTCGATAATTACGTAGAGGTAGAACCAAACACGCAAGAACATAATCATTTTATTGCTTCAATCGACATCCATTCAAATACTTCTTCTGCACAAGATACATTAAACGATCAATTCGTTAGTCAAATGCTTACTGGCGTATATAACGACTAAACAAAGATTTACTTCCTACCGTCTTTTCATAAATATATGCAGTGAACTTGAGCATACTAGCAATTAGATGGTAGGAGGTGAGAATTATGGCTAGAATTGGCGTTGAAAACTCATTAACAGACGTTCAACAAGCTCTTCAGCAACAAGGTCATGAAGTTGTTACACTTAACTCAGAACAGGATGCACAAGGGTGTGATTGTTGCGTTGTAACTGGGCAAGATTCTAATGTGATGGGCATTGCAGATGCATCAATTAAAGGATCAGTCATTACAGCTCACGGTTTAACAACGGATGAAATTTGTCAACAAGTTGAAATTCGCACTTAAAAAAAGAAAGAGGACTCCTTTTGAAAAGGAGTCCTCTTTTTTATATTCACCTAACGGGAAAGTAACATATACTGGATGAAAGCCCTACCTCTCTCTCATCATTACGGTTCCACTGACCGCTCCTTGATTCACTAGTATACCTATAAAGCTTACACTTATAATTTATAGGGTTTGTTCACAAAAGTTGTTGGTAAGACTACCCGATCTTTCGCAAACTTTTCGTATTACATTTATAAGATTTATTTACTTTATACTAGCTGTAACCGAGACACGAATTAAAATTTTAACATCAATAAAATAAATTGTCAACATTTTTTGTAAATTAAAAACAGACAGTAACGGTTTGTCTGTTTTAGAATGGAGCTTTTTCTTTTATTACATATACAACAAAACCGCTTACTAACATACATAAACCAACTACTAAGTTTTTGATATTAATCATAAATTCCTCTCCCTTATTCCACACATCATATATATTTACAGTTCAATTATTCCGATCATCCTAAAGCGCACTTTTTCTAATATATCATAATTCCTAAAAAATGCAAGTTCACTTTTGGCGACCATTTACAAATTTATCTACAGTGCTTGGTACCGTATTTAAAGCCTTTTCAATTAAATGTGTACTACTATTGAGGTGTAATACTTGCACACCGTTAGAACCGACTACTAAAAAAGCAACTGGGCTAATAGAAACCCCAGCCCCGCTTCCTCCTCCAAATGGATGCCCTTGCTTTTTCTCTTTATGCTGATTTTGCCCACCGTTATGTTTTTCAGTAATGAAATCCCCTTTAAAATCACTTCCACCAGCTCCAAAACCAAAAGCCACCTGAGATACTGTTAATACTACATTTCCGTCAGCTGTTGAGACCGGGCTCCCAACAATTGTATTTACATCTACCATCTCTTTTAAATTTGTCATTGCCGTTTTCATTAAATTTTCAATTGGATGTTCCATTATGTATTGCACCCTTTCCTCATTATTCCTTTTTATACTTTCCAAAATAGAGGAAGTCATACTAACTTTTCCTATTTCAAGAAAACATTTTCCTCCTTTTAAAAGATACTACTCCCTGTACATGCTCCGGTATAGTGAAACTTTAATCAGTAGGATGTGTACGTAGCTCGACTCCCACAAATAGCAGGATAAAAAAGAAAAAGAGATACATACTACTATTGAACCTTGTTATGAAAGGAGTCATGACTTTGACTGAGAAATTTGATGATTATAAAAGAAGAGATAGAATAGATAGTGATTATAGTGACTATAAAGAAGAGTACGCCGCTGAGGTTGCACCACAACGCATTGATTATGATTACGATGATAAAGACGATAAAGATGTTGTAAAATCATCCGCCGCTGGATCAACTGCTGGTTTTATCGCTCTTGCGCTATCTATCTTATCGCTATTTACATTCCCAACACTATTTGGTCTTGTTTCTGTTTTACTCGGTATTTACGCTTATAATCGCGGAGCTACTGTAACTGGCGGTATCGCTGCAGTTGTCGGTGGGATTGCTGCACTTATCGCAATTTTATTCCGAGTAGCACTTATTGGTTTATTGTTCTCCCTGTTCTAAAAAAGAAAAAGGTATCTCGCTTAACGCGGGATACCTTATCCTGTAAACACATCTTCCGATGGATATTTTATTTTTTGTTTTGCTGGTCGCGCTAAAGAAAACACAAGTGTTAACGGTCCAATTAATCCGCAAAACATAACAAACATAATAATACATTTTCCGAATGCCGAGAGCTTTGCAGTAATTCCCATCGTTAATCCGACTGTGCCAAACGCTGATATTGTCTCAAATAATAATTGAATAAAGCTGAAGTTTTCTGTAAGCATTAATATAAATACCGCTGTAAAAATAAGTATTTGACTGGCAACAGCAATCGCTAAGGCCCTCGTTACTGTCGACATTTTAATTGTACGCTGAAATAAAACAATTTCTTCCTTTTTTCTAAAGAAAGAAAGGACAGATGTAATTAAGATAACAAACGTTGTTAATTTAATTCCTCCACCTGTTGATACACTTCCTGCACCAATAAACATTAAAATCATCGTAAATAATATAGATGATTCTTCCATACCTCCATAGTCAATCGTATTAAATCCAGCTGTCCGCGGGGTAATACCTTGAAAGAAGGAAGCCCATAGTTTTTCATTTAAAGATAAATTCCCTAACGTCTTCACATTATTATATTCCAATACAAAAATTACAATCATTGCTATAACATTTAACACTACTGTTCCAATAATCATTATTTTTGAGTGAAGTGATAATTTTCGAAAACTGCGACTATACCATATATCAATTAATACGGTAAAACCGAGTCCACCTATTACAATTAAAGAGCAAATCCCAATATTAATAATGGGATCCCCTACATATCTTGTTAAATTATCTGGCCATAAAGCAAATCCTGCATTATTATAAGATGCAATTACATGAAAAATACTATAGTATAAACCTTTTCCAAAACCAAACTCTGGAATAAAGCGAAACGATAAAAAGATGACCCCAATAAGCTCAATACAAATCGAAAATATAAAGACACGCTTTACTAATTTTACAAGACCACCTATATTTGTTTGATTAAATGCTTCTCCAATTAATAAACGATGGCGTAATCCGATTTTTTTGCCTAATACCCAAACAATTAAAATGGCAATTGTCATAAGACCTAGACCACCTGTTTGAATTAAAAACATAATAACAATTTCGCCAAACATCGTAAATGTACTTGCTGTATCCACTACTCCCAAACCAGTTACGGTCGCTGCTGACGTTGCTGTAAAGAAAGCATCTACCCAACTAATATGTGCTTTCGTTGCGAATGGTAACTTTAATAACAAACCGCCAACCACAATTAAGCAGAAAAAACCTAATGCTAATATTTGTGGTGGGTTTAATCGTATAAGACGATTATACAGCCCTTGTTTTTTTGTTACTTCCATATCACTAACTCCCTTATTAAAGTGAAGCTTTCCCCTCATAAATAAAAAGCTTTTAAAAAGCCCTTAAACAATTGGGACAAACCTTATATTCTTATAATATAGTTGAGCATAATCCTTTTTTTCATAGATTACAACTTTTATTTATATTCAGATTCCTTTTTGTTTTATGCTGGAAAACTATATATCCTAGCTCAATATTGCTAGCAATAACAATTTCATATGTACTATTTTTCAAATCCCCATATCTTTCACTCTATGTTCACATAGAGGTCACATCCACCTTTTATAGTATATGTATCGAAGCTGTTCCTCCCTAATTTTTAAGACATTCCCCAGTGTCTTTGAATAGCTTCCATCCCTAATTAAATTGACATAAATTGTCCCCTTCCTTGACCATCTTATAAATGATGGTCTTATTTTTTTGTCTTTCTATCTTTTCTTTAAAACTTCCTCTCTCTTTCACTCTATGTTCACACAGAGGTCACATCTACCTTTTATAGTATATATATCGAAGTTGTTCCTCCCTAATTTTTAAGACATTCCCCAGTGTCTTTGAACAACTTCCATCCCTAATTAAATTGACATAAATTGTCCCCTTCCTTGACCATCTTATAAATGATGGTCTTATTTTTTTGTCTTTCTATCTTTTCTTTAAAACTCCCTCTCTCTTTCACCCTATGTTCACATGAGAGTCACACCTACCTTTTATAGTATATATATCGAAGTTGTTCCTCCCTAATTTTTAAGACATTCCCCAGTGTCTTAAAGCAGCTTCCATCCCTAATTAAATTGACATAAATTGTCCCCTTCCCTAGACCATCCTATGTGATGGTCTATTTTATTTTCCAAACACAAAATCAGTCTATCTACACTTAAATAAAAAACAAAAAATTCAGAAAATATTGTTAAATTAGGTATTTTTTCAGTATAATTACTTTAGAAAGAACTTTCGCAAAAACAAAAGGGGGGATTTTATTGAAACAAACAAAAGCAATCTTAATCGCATTATTTCTAGGTCTAGTTGTTGGACTCACTCTAAATTTAGCCGCTCCATCTATCTTTGAGCCACTAAATCAATATGTGTTCAACCCAATTGGTCAATTGTTTATTCGCCTTATTAAAATGCTAGTTGTTCCTGTTGTATTCATTTCTATCGTACTTGGCGCTGCCGGCCTTGGAGATCCGAAACAACTTGGAAGAATCGGTTTAAAATCAATTTCATTCTTTCTCGTAACAACTGCGGTTGCCATCTCTATAGCGGTTACATTTGCACTTATTATAAAACCAGGAGCTGGCGGTAATTTTAAAACAGAAGGTCTTAAGTATGAAGGTGCAAAAACTGAAACATCTTTCGTCGAAACATTGCTAAATATCGTACCAGATAACCCAGCAAAAGCAATGGCTGACGGAAACATGTTACAAATCATTGCCTTTGCCGTATTGATTGGACTCGGTATAGCTATTTTAGGAAAACGAGTTCAAGGTATCCATTCATTACTTGAACAGGGCAACGAATTAATGATGTATCTTGTTAATCTCGTTATGAAATTAGCCCCAATTGGAACATTCGGTTTGCTCGCTTCATCCGTTGGTAAAATGGGTCTTGCAGGCGTCGCTGCGATGTTCAAGTATATGATTGTCGTTATGTTAGTACTCATTATTCACGGGGTCTTTGTATATGGCGGCCTATTAAAGGTATTAGCAAAAGAAAGTATCGTCCGGTTCTTTAAGCATTTCGGACCGGTAATGGCAATTGGCTTTAGCACATCTAGCTCTAATGCATCTCTTCCATTTGCAATGAAAACCGCACAAGAGAAGCTTGGAGTTCCAAAAGCAATCAGCTCATTTGTACAACCACTCGGTGCAACGATTAATATGGATGGTACCGCTATTATGCAAGGGGTAGCAACTGTATTTATCGCTCAAGTATACGGAGTTGAACTTACATTACCGCAATTAGCTATGGTCGTATTAACTGCTGTACTAGCTAGTATTGGTACTGCTGGTGTACCAGGTGTTGGACTTGTAATGCTTACAATGGTTTTAAATCAAGTAAATCTACCAGTAGAAGGTATCGCTTTAATTATTGGTATTGACCGTATTCTAGATA
Source organism: Bacillus sp. CH_48 (assembly GCF_038008465.1). NCBI lineage: Bacteria > Bacillati > Bacillota > Bacilli > Caryophanales > Bacillaceae > Bacillus > Bacillus sp. CH_48. The sequence continues at coordinate 5,520,603 of NZ_JBBOZF010000001.1, forward strand.
TGTCAAGAACAGCTGTAAACATTTCTGGTGATGCAATTTGTGCAATGATTGTCGCAAAATCAGAAGAAAAATATAATACTGATCAATCGGCAGCATCTTAAATCAAAAAAGGAGTGAATATATTCACTCCTTTTTTGATTTACTTCCTTTTTTCGAACGATATTCTTTCCCTTTATTATCATTACCAGTTTCAAATTCAGTGCTAAATTCCTGATTAAACTGGCCGGACTTTGGTGATCCTTGATTACCGCTCCCTTTACTACCGTTACGATTCGTCATATTTCTCCCTCCCTTCCTTGTATTAGTAGTATGGCGCTCTATCTTTTTTCATACACATTTTATTTTTTAACATCTACTACACACGAAAGAAGACCTTCCATATATAAGGAAGATCTTCTTTTTCATCACGTAAGCGTTTTCTTGTTTATAATCACTTAAATAAGTTTTTTGGAAATCGAAATCATTACACTCATTTCATCTTCTGAAAGTGCAGAGAATCTTTCTTGTAAATATTGTTTTTTCGCATCTTCCATTTTCGCAACTAAATCTTTCCCTTGTTCTGTAATCTCTAAATACACAACTCGGCGATCCGATGTAGAACGTGAACGAGTTACAAAACCTTTATTAATTAATTTTTCTGTAACAGCTGTAATATGACTATTCGACACATTTAATTCATTTGCTACACGCGATACCATTTCTTTATTCGTACGATTTAATATTCTCAGGACGATGAATTCATTCCACGGTATGTAACCACCGAATATTTTTCCGATATCATTACGCAATGTGCGAAACATAGCAAACACATTTGTCGATAGTTCTTCCATTAATTGCTCTCGATTTTGAGACAACTTTGACAGCTCCTTTTATTTCATTTAGTTAAATAAAAACCTTATTAATAATTTTACATGAAATCTTACTTTTTGTCACCTTATTTTCCCATAATTCGTAGTTTTTTAATAGGTATTTCATGATAAAATGAAGTTAACTTCCAGAAAAAGGGGGTATTTTAATGCATGAGGAGGAGAAATTCTCAAATCTCAGCCTAAAAGATAAAACGATTATCACTAGTATTATTGCTCTTTTTCTCATTATCGTTTTTGCATTTATATTTTTTGTATATGTAGGAATCTTTCAAATTACAGGTATAGAGTATAGTTCACGTACTGCGTTACTTCTCTTTTTTTTATTAATCACTTTCTTAGACAGTATTACATTTTTCATCTTCAGTTTCTTCAAAGCGCTGCTATATCCACTGACACAAAACATGCCAAATTGGATTTCTATTACTCTTTTCTCATTCATTGAAATTACACTAGATTGGTTCGTCATTCATACTGCTGATAATTGGATAGAAAGCGTACAAATGTCCAACACAGCTGAATTATGTGTCGTACTATTCTTTTTCCTCTTAAATAAATTATTAAGTGACGAGAAAGAGTAAGAATACAAGCTTTTCTATATAAAAATTGGTACAATGAAAGCAAATCTTACTAAAGAGGTGTTAATTATGAACTTACAACAATGGGCTGATAAAGGTATGTCCTTTGATACATATGTGAATGAAATGCAAGTAAACCAATACGAGCTACTACACATTTACAATAACTTTTTAATTCCAAATGAATTACTTCCTGTATTAGAAGAACGTCAAAATGACGGCTGGCGTGTTATCGTATTAACTGCTGATTGGTGTGGTGATGCTCTTTTATGCGTACCTGTTATGAAACGAATTTCTGAAGTTGCAAATATTGATATGAGTTTATTAATTCGCGATGAAAACTTAGAATTAATGGATCAATATTTAACAAATGGAACAGCACGTGCGATTCCAATCTTTATTTTCATTGATAAAGATGGAAATGAACAAGCCGTCTTTGGACCACGCGCTCCAAAAGTACAAGAATTAGTAACTTCAATGCGCGCTACATTACCTGAAAAAGAAGATCCAACATTCGAAGAAAAACAAAAAGAAATGTATGCTAATTTCCGTGCTACATTAGCTGATGATACTTCTCTTTGGGAGCATGTAATGGAAAATATGGTGGAAAAAATAGTAAAATAAAAAAACCTGCCGAGCTCGGCAGGTTTTTTTATTACATAATGAAGAAATAGAATACCGCAGCTAAAATGAAACGATAGTAAGCGAACGGTGTTAGTTTTACACGAGATAATAATTTCAAGAATGAAACAATTGCAAGCATCGCAACAACGAATGCAGTTACAAATCCTGTTACAAATAGCGTTATATCTGCTGAGCTTAATACATCCCAGCTTTTAATTAAATCTAACCCACTTGCAGCTACCATCATCGGTACCGCTAAAATGAACGTATATTCAGCTGCCGCTGTATGCGACACGCGAGCTAATAAACCACCACTGATTGTAGAACCAGAACGAGAAAACCCTGGCCAAAGAGCTAAACATTGGAACATTCCAATTGTAAATGCCTGTTTATATGTGATTTCATCTAACGTTCTTGCTGTACTTGGTTTTGAAAACTTCTCAGCAACAATCATTAAAATACCACCGGCTACTAAGCTAATAACAACTGGTCCTGGACCAAATAAAACCTCTTTAATAGTGCTATGGAATAATACGCCAAGTACCCCGGCAGGAATCATCCCGATAATAATATGTAATAAATTTAACGATGGTCCGTCTGTTACTTTTCCTATTCCAACTAACGACCATAGACGCTTCCAGAATATAACAACAACTGCTAAAATCGATCCCAATTGGATAACAACTTCGAAAACTTTCGCTCTCTCATCTTCAAATCCAATTAAATGTCCTGTTAAAATCATATGTCCTGTTGATGATACTGGTAGAAACTCTGTTAACCCTTCAACAGCACCCATGATTAAACCAATTAACCAATCAGCCACAAGTAGTGCCTCCTTAATAACAAATAATATGTAATTTTTTCACACCTTATCATAATACCTTATCCCTTTTCAAAGTGCATCCTTTTTTTATTGGTTTCATATGTTGTAGGCGCGTATTTCTTTTCTAATCTTTGATTAAATTGTATGATAGTAAGAGTTTGTTTTTTTATACGGAAAGGGGATTTTATGAAAGAAACTACTTCATTCTCACAAAAGTTAAAGCAATTTGTATTACTATTTTTTCCGATTTTCGTAACGCAAATGTCATTATTTGCGATGAGTTTTTTTGATACAACAATGTCAGGACATGCAAGTCCAACTGATTTAGCAGGTGTTGCAATTGGAACAAGTATATGGCTTCCAGTTAGTACGGGATTAACAGGAATTTTAATGGCTACTACTCCCATTGTTGCACAGCTCGTTGGATCCAAGAAAAAAGAGGACGTTCCCCACGTTGTCATACAAGCAGTTTATTTAGCAATTTGTGCTAGCTTCGTTGTTATCCTCATCGGTTTCTTCGTCGTTTCACCTATTTTAAACGGCATGCGCTTAGAAGAACCTGTGGAACGAATTGCAGCTCAATTTTTAAGTATTATCGCAATAGGAATTATACCTTTATTCACGTACACTGTTTTACGTGGATTTATTGATGCATTAGGAAAAACTCGAACAACGATGATTATTACATTACTATCATTACCAATTAACGTAATATTAAATTACCTATTAATTTTTGGTAACTTCGGTTTCCCAAAGCTTGGTGGTGTCGGAGCAGCAATTGCTTCCACTGCAACATATTGGTGCATTTTAATTATTACAGTCATTATTATTCAGACGAAAGAGCCTTTTGCCTCTTTTAACATTTTCAAACAATTATATCGTCCTTCTCTTTCGAGTTGGACAGCATTCTTAAAGCTTGGCGTCCCTATCGGATTTGCTATCTTTTTTGAAACAAGTATTTTCGCTGCGGTAACGCTTATGATGAGTAATTTTAGTACGACAACTATTGCAGCTCACCAAGCAGCTATGAACTTTGCTTCCTTGTTATATATGACTCCGCTAAGTTTAGCAATGGCAATGACTATTGCAGTCGGATTCGAAGTCGGAGCAAAACGTTACGATAATGCAAAACAATACGGACTGATTGGAATTGGATTAGCCCTTGCCTTTGCTTTATTATATTCGATTCTTCTCTACTTCTTTGATAATCAAATTGCTTCTATTTATACGACAGATGCAAAAGTTCATCATTTAGCAAAAGAATTTCTTATCTTTGCGATTTTATTTCAAATTTCAGATGCAATTGCAACCCCTGTACAAGGAGCTCTGCGTGGTTATAAAGATGTAAATGTTGCTCTAATTATGACTTTAATTGCTTATTGGATAATAGGTCTACCACTAGGTTACATACTAGCAACGTATACAGAATGGGCCGCAAAAGGCTATTGGATCGGTCTTATTATCGGTCTAGCATTTGGCGCTGCCTTCCTACTTATCCGTCTCTTTCAAGTACAACGAAAATATGCAACACAAAACAGCCGCTAATAATAAAGCGGCTGTTTTCTTTATGCATATTTTTTCTTGTAACGTGTAATATAATGAAAAAGAAAGGTGGGTACATATGGACGACAAAGAAAAAAAGCAATCATTCGATGAAGAATTTGCCCCTGAAATTTCACCTGGATATCGGCAAGATGTACATAAGCCACCTAAATATAAAAACACTTCGTTTTTAATGGGCATTACCATTTTCGCTGCTGTATTACTCATACTTATCATTTTCGTTTATTTTTGATGAAAGGTGCCTATTATATGAAGAAACAAAATTCCAATCGTTCAAAAAGAACTGTTAAAACACAAAAAGGATATGCAGGAGATTCTGTTCATACACTTAAACAAGTCGAGCAAGGAAATTTATATATTGCTCAAAAAGAACTTGGTCAACAAAATGAAAATCTTTAAAGGCCCTTGATTCCTTGAGGGCCTTTTTATTCCGCATTAAGTAGTACACCCCCAAATGTTCTATTGAGCAATGAATTTCCTTTATTGTACGCGCTGCTTTTGTTCTAGCACCATAAATATATTATTAACCTTTACAATTTTCACTTCATAATTCAATTTCATTTTGCTTCTCTTACCATTTTCAGTACCCGCAACGTACGCTACAGCTTGATAAAGAAAACTCTCATCGGTCTCTTCACGTATCTCCTCGTTTGTAAATTTATACTCTAAATCTTGAAAACGATTTGGATAATAATTTCCCATTAATTGTTCATACCCTCTATTTAAAAATAGTTCTTCACCTTTTCGTTTCACATCTTCTTTATTAGTAAACTCAAACACTGATAGTTGCTCGGTCACAAAATGCTCTCCTACCTTTTTCATTTCATTATGAGTTAAATTTTCTATACTTTTGTTCTTTAATTCCTTATTTAACTCGTACTGATCAATCGGTTTAAAGGTAGCAAAAACCTTCTCTTTATATGACCAAAACAATACAAAAGCGATACATAGAGAAATGATTAACAATCTTTTTTTCGTAATACTCCCGCCCTTCTTCATAATGATAGCTATATTTTAACATATAGAAAGAAAATTCTGATATCATAAAGTAGAATAACTTAACTCAGAAACGAGGAACAATTATGGACTCTTACAAACATTATATAAAAGAAGCTTTGCCTAATCTTTCTATACGTTCATATAAACAAAATAAAGGAGGATGGGATAATGTAGCAGTTATAGTAAATGATGAGCTACTGTTTCGTTTCCCGCGAAAACAGGAATATGCAATGCGAATTCCGTTAGAAAAAGAACTATGCACAATTCTCACTCAATCACTACAAGAAATCAAAGTTCCACAATATCACCTAATTTATAAAAATGAATCTGATGAGGTTCCTCTTTGTAGTTACTATACTCTCATTCATGGTGAACCATTAAAAACAGAAACAATTGCCACGCTGGAGGATACAGAGCTGAAAGCAATTATTACAAAATTAGCTACTTTCCTTGCGGTACTACATAGTATTCCTTTAAACCAAGTTACAACGCTATGTTTCCCTATTAGAAAAACATGTACCTACTGGAAAGAGCTACAAACAAAATTAAACCAATATCTCACTACTAACCTTACTTCATTACAGAAACTAGCCTTAAATCGCTTATTTGAAAATTTCTTTGCATGTTTAGCTACATCCACTTTTCAAAACACAATCATTCACGCTGATTTTACACATCATCACATTTTATTTAACAAGCAGAACAAAAGCATTTCAGGTGTTATCGATTTTGGTGATGCGCAAATTGGCGATCCTGCTTTTGATTTTGCAGGACTATATTATGATTTCGGACATGAGTTTACTACATCTGTATATGAACAGTACAGTACACTTATTTCTCATCATGATCCATTACTCATTCACCGCATTACTACCTTTTATCAATACAGTCCTTTACTACATAATATTATTTATAACTTTGAGTCAGAGAATGAACTCGAATTCATTACAAGTACAGAACAGCTAAAAACGATATTACAGGGATGAGATTACATTCTCTCCCTGTATACTCTTTCCTCATACATCATTAACTTTTTATCCATTTCAACAATAACTTTATACAATTGAAATGCCTGTAAGATTTGCAGTTGAATTTCAAAAGGAGCATTTTGTTCTTTTAACCATTGAAATACTTTCGTTTCATCTTTCATTGATTATTCCTCCCTTTATCCCGCTATTTGCGGGCAGTAAGACCCCCACCTCAAAATTCAGCGGAAGCAAAGAAGTTAGGTGGGGATCGGGCTGCCCGTTAAAGCCCGATTGGTTAAGGCTAATAATCAGTGGGTGATGAACAAAACCCCACTGATTAAAGTTTCACTTTATTAAAATCTGCTACAAATATACCGTAAATGATGAAAAGCTTTTCATGTCAATAACAAAAAAGGATGCAAAGTTGCATCCTTTAATGAACTATATTTTTCTTCTGTTTCGCTTCTTTCTTTACTTCTTCCCTTTGGCATTCACTACGAAACGCACAACTTATACACTCAGAACGAAAATGACGCTCAGTATAATGCTCAGGTTGCTGTAACATTTCTTTCATTCTAGATAAATCAGCCATTCCAGTTATAATATCTTCCTGTTTCGGAATGTACTCATACTTAGTTCCTTCTATTAAATTAATAACTTCAATTTTTCCTGGAAGAACGCCGAAAGCTTTATAACTGAATACTGTCATTAGCTTCTGACAAAGAGCAAGCATTTCCTCATCCGCATCGACAACATACTTTTTAATTACAAACGACTCAGCATTCCACTCACCAACTTCAAATGTCAATGACATGTGGACACCTAACTCTTCCATATATGTTTGAAACTTCTCGTATAAAAACAATGGTGGTGTCTGACTATCATCCCTTTCAACAAACTGTAATAAGTGATCCGTTAGCTTCGCTAATACAATATAGTACTCCGTCTTCGAAGCAAACATATTAATCCTTACTTTTTTCCAATACTTTTCTATTAATATTAAAAGTACAATTTTCGTTTGTTGACCCGCAGGTAGCGTGTAATACTCGTTAATAATTTGATTCACAATCATTTGCGCTATTTGTTGCCATTCAAATGAAGAAGGTTCTCTTCTTTTTATATGACGAAAATAAAATTTATGCGGACACCGCATAAAATCATACAAATGATAATCTGTCATCGTTTTGATTGAGATTTTCTCATGCACTTGCTCTTCAGCTCCCTTCTGCCATTAAGAAAGGTGTTTTACAAATTTAGCTCCAAACTGTAAACATTTTTCTACATCTTCATCTTCTGGCGTTAATTCTACTTTTAGTCCTTCTAACACAACTGCTGCTCCGCGCTCTTGTAGCTTTTCTATTAAAATGTCAACCGCCACTCCGTATTTCGGATAAGCCGAATCACATGATCCGAATACGGCCGCTTTTTTCCCAGTTAAATCAATAGAATCCATTGCATCATAAAAATCTAAGAAATCATCAGGAAGATCACCATCTCCCCATGTGTATGCACCTAAAATAATTCCATCATACTGTTCCAATATAGAAGCTTCTGGTGAATCCATAATATCAATAACTTCAATTTCATTTTCTGTTTCACGAATTACGCCGGCAATATGGTCAGCCATTTCCTCTGTATTTCCACTCATACTTGCAAAAATCATTACTAACTTACTCAACTGAACCTCTCCCTTTACTTTGTATCTCTTTTTCTGTTTGAATGCTCTTCTTCTCATCTACATATTCAGACCGAATTACATTTCGTTGCCATTCCATATGCTGATCAACATCTTTATTTTTATCTTTTAATCCCCTCCGTAGAAGGTGAAATTTTTTTCTCATTAACATGTCGCATCCATCCTATTGATAATAATTATCAATTTCAACTATATTTAGATTAATTGACATTGATTATCAATGTCAACAACTATTTTAAAAAAAATGATTAAAATGTACAAGCTTGTCCGTTAGCTATTCATATACTATAAATGAGCATAGTTCTTTCTCAGCCCTCTCTGACGGAAAGAAATAAAAGCAACTGCGATAGAGCGCAGTTGCCTTTTTTTGTTTTTCTATGATTTTAGTAATCTTATAGTAGTCTCTAAGAATAGCTCCACTCCACAAATTAATGCTGATTCATCCACGTCAAATTTCGGATGATGATGTGGATAACAAGTATATATATTTTCATTACCTGTTCCTAATTTAATGAAACAACCGGGTGCTTTTCTTAAATATGCTGAAAAATCTTCCCCACCCATAGAAGGTTCAAGCTTAACAACACGCTCATTCCCAAACAAATGTAGTGCACTTTCTTCTACTACTTTCGTAATATATTCATCATTAATAACAGGATCATATCCATATCGATACGTATATGTATAATCTCCTCCATGTGCTTTTGTAATTCCTTTCACGATTTTCTCAATTTTTTCTTCCGCTTCTATTCTTAATGTTTGATTAAAAGAACGTACAGTTCCCATTAAAGTTGCTGTACTTGGAATAATATTATCAGCCATTCCCCCATGGAACTGCGTAACTGAAACGACTCTTTGCATGAAAGCACTTGTATTTCTTGATACGATATGTTGTAAATTTGTAATAATCTGTGCTCCGATAGCAATAGGGTCAATCGTTTCTTCTGGCCGCGCTGCATGTCCTCCTTTGCCTTGAATCTCAACTGTAAATACGTCTGGAGCTGCCATCATTGGCCCATACGCAATACCTATCTTTCCGCGCTCCAATCCAGACATAACATGTAAACCTATTACATAATCAACACCGTCCATAACGCCCGCCTCGACCATTTCTTGTCCACCACCAGGGTATGCTTCTTCTGCATGCTGAAAGAATAGACGAATTTCCCCTACAAACTCTTCCTTCATATTTGATAACATCTCTGCTGTACTTAATAAAATAGCTGCATGAGCATCGTGCCCACATGCATGCATCACTCCTTTATTTACAGACGTATAAGATTTCCTTGTCTCCTCTTGGATTGGTAAAGCATCTATATCAGCTCGAATCGCAATCACTTTCCCTTGCTTCACGCCTCTTTTAATTGCTAGTACACTATACTTCGTCGGTCTCGTTACTTCAAAAGAAGAAAACGAGCATAATGTATCATATATAAATTGCGAAGTTTCTTTTTCATGAAATGATAATTCCGGATACTTGTGGAAATGTCGTCTCCATTTTATAATGTTTTCTTCTGAAATAAGATCCTTCCAAACCCTCGTCATTAGAGATTCCTCCTTTTAAGAAACTTTAGGAATTCATACATTAACTATGAAAAAATGCAAACAAATATTGCATTTCTATACATTCTCTCAGGGCAATTTTATACATTCACACAATCCACTTCCTATTTACATATCAAACCCATTACAAATTCATGCTGAATGTAATATAATTGCTAAGTTAGGGATTTTCTTTTTTAGTATTTAGTGCTAATATCAGAAAAGAGCCTTTTGACTTATTTTTACCTAAAATGTGGGATTTTGTTTTTTTCACAATAATGTAGGACATGATACCTACAAAGAGCTATTATTTCATTAAGAGAGGGAAAGACATGGAAAGATTAAAAGAGATATGGTCTCGACCACTCACACAATGGGTTGCAAAGACGGTTTATTATCTTGCAATTTTATTTGCATTACTTTGGTTGTATGGATTCCATGATACAAACACAAGTACATTTATTTACAATGAATTCTAGGGTGGGAACGTTATGAAGTTATTAGAACTAATTGAAAAGTGGGCTATTGAAACGCCTGATCAAACTGCTTTTGTTTGGCGAGATGCGAAAATTACGTACAAACAATTAAAGGAAGATTCTGATGCGTTAGCACATTGGATTTCTTCTGCGTATCCAGATGATCGTTCACCAATTATGGTGTATGGCCATATGCAACCTGAAATGATTATTAACTTTTTAGGATGTGTAAAAGCTGGACATGCTTATATTCCTGTAGATTTATCTATCCCAGCTGATCGTGTACAACGTATCGCTGAAAATTCTGGTGCGAAATTACTTTTATCGGCAGCAGCAGTAACTGTAACTGATTTACCAGTTCGCATCGTAAGTGAAGACAACTTAAAAGATATTTTCTTTACTCATAAAGGGAACACTCCAAATCCTGAACATGCGGTAAAAGGTGATGAGAACTTCTACATTATTTACACATCAGGAAGCACAGGTAATCCAAAAGGGGTTCAGATTACTTATAACTGCCTTGTTAGCTTTACAAAATGGGCTGTAGAAGATTTTAACTTACAAACAGGGCAAGTATTCTTAAACCAAGCACCTTTCTCATTCGATTTATCTGTCATGGATATTTACCCATCATTAGTAACAGGTGGTACACTTTGGGCAATCGATAAAGATATGATTGCACGTCCAAAAGACTTGTTTGCTTCTTTAGAGCAATCGGATATACAAGTATGGACTTCGACACCATCTTTCGCAGAGATGTGTTTAATGGAAGCTTCTTTCTCTGAGAATATGCTACCGAACATGAAAACATTCTTATTCTGCGGTGAAGTGTTACCAAATGAAGTAGCTAGAAAATTAATTGAGCGTTTCCCAAATGCAACAATTATGAATACGTACGGTCCAACAGAAGCTACTGTCGCTGTAACAGGTATTCACGTTACAGAAGAAGTACTTGATCAATACAAATCACTTCCAGTTGGCTATTGTAAATCAGACTGTCGCCTTCTTATTATGAAAGAAGATGGCACGATTGCACCTGATGGTGAAAAAGGTGAAATCGTAATTGTCGGTCCAAGCGTAAGCGTTGGATACTTAGGAAGCCCTGAATTAACAGAAAAAGCATTTACTATGATTGACGGTGAGCGTGCCTATAAAACAGGCGATGCTGGCTATGTAGAAAATGGTCTTCTATTCTATAATGGTCGTCTTGATTTCCAAATTAAGCTGCATGGTTATCGAATGGAATTAGAAGAAATTGAGCATCACCTTCGTGCGTGTTCTTACGTTGAGGGAGCAGTTATCGTTCCAATTAAAAAAGGTGAGAAATACGATTATTTATTAGCGGTTGTTGTTCCTGGAGAGCATTCGTTTGAAAAAGAATTCAAATTAACATCTGCAATCAAAAAAGAACTCAATGAGCGATTACCAAACTACATGATTCCACGTAAATTCATGTATCAATCTTCTATTCCAATGACACCAAATGGAAAGGTAGATCGCAAAAAATTATTGAGTGAGGTTACAGCATGACCGCATATGGATCATTTTATTTTTTCGCTATAGTGGGCATTTTATTAATACCTACTATCATAGCTGGATTAAAAGGTAAAATGTTGCGTAAATATAATGCCGTTTTAACATTAGTCATGCTTGCTATTATCTTCTCAGATAAACCAAAGCAAGCAATGATGTTAGCTGCATTTATTATTTGGCAATATGCCCTTATTAAAGGCTATTTAATTTTAAGAAAACAAAATAATAGTACATTCACATTTTGCATAGCTGTTATTTTATCGATTTTGCCTCTTATTTTGGCAAAAATCGCACCATTTGCATCGTTATTACCTGAGTTAAAACTTGTTGTTTTTCTAGGTATATCTTACGTAACATTCAGAGCAGTTCAAATGGTATTTGAAGTTCGTGATGGTTTAATTAAAGAGCTTTCTTTCTTTAACTTCTGGGAATTCGTTTTATTCTTCCCTGCGATTTCAACAGGACCTATCGATCGTTACCGAAGATTCCAAAAAGATATTCAAAAGCCGCCTAGTGCTGAAGAATATCAAAATTTACTATATACAGGACTAAATCGTATTTTCCAAGGTTTCTTGTATAAATTTATTATTGCTTACTTAATAAAGCAATATTGTATGGATCCAGCATTCGCTCAACACGATACAATCTTTTCAAATATGATTTACATGTATAGCTATAGCTTATATCTATTCTTTGATTTTGCTGGTTATAGCTCTTTTGTAATTGGTGTAAGTTATATGATGGGAATTAAAACGCCAGAAAACTTTAATAAGCCATTCCTTAGTCGTAATATTAAAGACTTCTGGAACCGCTGGCACATGAGTTTATCATTCTGGTTCCGTGATTTTATTTACATGCGTTTCGTCTTTTTTGCAACGAAGAAAAAGTTAATTAAGAACCGTTACACAATTTCGTATATCGGTGCATTTTTAAACTTTTTCATTATGGGAATTTGGCATATCCAAGGAAGCGCTGTTGCGCAGTATATTATTTATGGTCTATATCATGCCGCACTGTTTATTTTATTCGATATTTTCGAACGAAAAAACAAGAAGCATAAGTTTTGGCCAAACACTAAATTTACACGCATCCTTGCGATTGTAATTACGTTCCACGTTGTATGTTTCGGTTTCCTAATCTTCTCTGGACACCTTAACAGATACTTTTAATGCACCCTTCTTATTCCATTAAGAAGTTGCACATATAATATATTTCGGATATAAAGGAGATTTTAAAAATGGCAGAATTCAAAGAGCAAGTATTAGATATTTTAGAAGAAGTATGTGAAAACGATATTGTGAAAGAAAACTTAGATGTTCAATTATTTGAAGAAGGTATCCTTGATTCTTTCGCTGTAGTATCTTTATTAGTTGAATTCCAAGAGCGTTTAGATATTGAAGTTTCTATTTCTGATTTTGACCGTGACGAGTGGGCTACACCAAACATGGTTATTAAAAAGTTGGAAGAAATCCGATGAACAAAGCAAAATTTGGTCCGATGCTTTTAGCATTGGCCCTTTTTGCTGTATTCTTACTTATTCCAACGCGCTTCCTACTTCCACTTTTAAGTGATGAAAAAGTAGAACAAGCTGCTACTTCTTTAAAAGAAGAAAAAATTCAAAGTATGATTTTACAGCAAAAGATGTTAGCAAATCCAAAATATCTTCCGATGTACGGTTCATCGGAATTCGCACGTATGGATGCTTTCCATCCATCTAATTATTTTAAAGTAAAGCCTGAAGGGTTCACACCATTCCTTCTTGGACGCGGCGGAACACAAGACCTTGTACATGTGTTAAACTTCGCATCTACAATGGATCAATTGAAAGATAAGAAAATGGTATTCGTTCTTTCTCCGCAATGGTTTGTACCACAAGGTATTGATGAAACGCACTTTGCACCTAACTTTTCAAAGCAACAAGGTTACCATTTCATTTTCAACAATGATTTAAAACCTGAAATGAAAAAACAAATTGCAAAGCGTTTATTAAACTTTGAGATTGTAAAAAAAGAAACTTTATTAAAAATTTCGCTTGAAGGCATTGCTTATGATGATACGAAGTATAAAGTAAAAGCACTTGCTGCTAAACCTTTCGCTTATATTTATCGTAACATTTTAGATCGTAAAGATTTATTTACAGCTATGTTTAATATTAAACCGCACAAAGAAAAGCTTGATCCTTCATTAAAACAAATGAACTGGGAAGAGGCTCGTAAACATGCGGATCAAACAGGTGCAGTAGAATCTGGATCTAATGAATACGGTATTGAAGATGATTATTTCAATAGCAAAATTAAGAAAAAATTAAAGCAACGTGAAGGTTACTTAAAAAATGATGCTTATGACCAATCGCCAGAATATGAAGATTTACAAATTGTACTTGATTTATTAAAACAATCTGGTGCAAAACCGCTCTTCATTTCTGTTCCTGTCAAAGGTCCTTGGTACGACTACGCTGGCTTCCCGAAAGAACGCCGCGAAGCATACTATAAGAAAGTTCATGAGCAAATCGAAAAAGCTGGTTATCCAATTGCCGACTTCTCAAATCATGAATACGATAAATACTTCTTAAAAGATCATATGCACTTAGGTTGGAAAGGCTGGGTTTACATCGACGAAGCCATCCAACAATTTTATAAAGCAAACTAATGAAAAGACCGCTTGAATTACTCAAGTGGTCTTTTTGTATATATTTTGTAATTGCTCGATTGCATTCTCCGCTTCTTTCATAACTCGCTCCACTACATGCTGAGCTGATTCGATTCGTGCCAACGATGCTGCCTGTCCTGCCCAAAGTGACATATATTCTTCCTTATTTTGCTTCGCTGCCTCTTGGCGTATTTTAGAAGTTAATACGTTTTGCACTGGATACATCGGAAGCCCTTCTTCTTTTCCTTCATGTCTCTCTATAAATTCATTCCGGATACCCCGTGCATATTTCCCGGAAAACGCACGAGTTACCGTTGTGCTCGTATCTGTACTATGTAAAACCGCTTCTTTATACACATCGTGCGTAATACTCTCTTCACTTGTTAAAAAGGCCGATCCCATTTGAACACCTTCTGCTCCTAGTGCCAATGCCGCAACAAGCCCTTGTCCGTTCATTACACCACCTGCTGCGACAATTGGGATATGCGGAACAGCCCCTACTAACTGAGGTACTAACGCAAAAGTACCAATCATAGCATCTCGTTCTTTCCCAATAAACGTTCCTCTATGCCCTCCTGCTTCGCTACCTTGTCCGATAATAATATCTACTCCTAGCTCGGCAAGTACTTTCGCTTCCTTCACATGGGTAGCTGTTCCGATAACTTTTATTCCACTTCTTTTTAAATCATTTATTTCTTCTTTTTCTAACGTTTGAAATGCAAAACTAACGACCGGTACTTTTTCATCTAATAGCACTTGTAATTGTTCCTTATAGCTTTTTGGAAGCTTTAACGTTCCTTCTACTTCTATACCTAATTCTCTATTCACTCCGCTTAGTAATACTTTCGCCTCATTTACCTTCTCTTCTTCTATTTGTATCTCTTTCGTTACAAGTAAATTAACACCGAAAGGCTTATCTGTTAGTTCTCTTATTCTATAAATCGCTTCACAAATTTGTTCTGGGCTCATATAGCCCGCTCCAAGCGTCCCTAATCCTCCGCTATTACTTACTGCTGCAACGAGTTCTGGCGTCGTAATCGCGCCTGCCATACCGGCTTGAACAACGGGATACTCAATTTTTAATATGTCTGTTACTCGACTTGTAAACATCATTTTCCCTCCTATTTCCCTTATATCTTCTTTATTTGATAAGCTTTCCCCTGCTTTTGCAAGGGTTGAACTTCATATGAAGCGAATATATTGAAAGATAAGGAGGCTGAGCTTAATGATTTATCCAAATGCATTAAAACAAGGTGATACAGTAATGATTATTGCACCATCTGGTCCACCTACAATCGAAAATGTATTAAAAGGTGTGAATGTATTACAAGAGATGGGGTTATCCGTAATAATCGGGAAGAGTGTTTACGAGAAATATGGATTTTTAGCCGGAAGTGATCAATTTCGGCTTGACGATATACATGAAGCATTTACAAATAATGAAGTGAAGGCAATTTTTTGTGCACGAGGTGGTTATGGAAGTGCTCGTCTTCTTCCTCACATTCAATATGAAGTTATTAGGCAGAATCCAAAAATCTTTTGGGGATATAGCGATATTACAGCTTTACATACTGCTGTTTCACGTTATGCAAAGCTTATAACATTTCATGGTCCGATGATTGAAGAACTAGGAAAAGGTATTGATTCCCTATCTTTATCCTCTTTTAATCAGCTATTCCATCCGTATTCAACCATTTTATGTGCATCAGAATGTATCGTACCTAGCTCTCACAGTACAGTTACAAGTACGTTAGTTGGAGGAAATTTAGCTGTGTTAACAAGTATAATTGGCTCGCCCTACGAGATAAATACGGACAATACACTTTTATTACTTGAAGACATTGGTGAAGAACCGTACCGCATTGACCGTATGTTAAATCAGCTACTTTTATCTGGAAAGTTTAATGAATGCAGGGGCGTTATTTTCACAAGTTGTCACGACTGCACTCCTTCAAAGCCATCTCAATCATTGCAAACAATATTATATGAATATTTCGCACCATATCATATACCTGTCCTATTCGGTTTACCAATTGGACATATAAGTCCAAACATCGGTATTCCACTTGGAGCTACAGCGACAATAAACACAAATAATAAAACAGTCTCTATTTCTTCTGGTATAGCCACTCCATGTTCAAATTAAAAAGGAAAAGCGATTACGCTTTTCCTTTTACTTATAATAATTAAAAATTCGTCCAGATGCGATATCTGCAATTTCTTCTGGAATAAATGTTTTACTTATATCAGTGCCAACATTTAATACAGCTGTAGCATCTTTCTCAATGCTACCAAATAACTCTTTCCCACGTATCGTAATAAGGGGCGTTCCTTCTGGCAACACATCTTTTACAAATTCCATTTGTGTAAAGAACGGAACGATCCATCTACCTTCTCCTTGGAAATGACGCAAACGAAGTATTCCTTCTGTTGCCCCGTCCTCTGCTTCTAGTGAACCAGCAACATAAAACTCAGTAGATAAGAGCAATTCATAAAATTCCTTTTGCTTCTGTTTATCATCCCCTGCTACAACAAGTACCTCTTCTAATTTCTTTACTGAAATTTGCTCCATATGATGCCACCCCTATTTCAAAATGATTGTACTTAGATTATACGAAATATTCTTATTTTTTTCTACATAATTCGCAATTATTTTTTCAAAATAATTTTAATGCTTCTTTTGTCGTCACAATCGTAGCAAACTCTTCATGTAAATTTACAAGTGTCATATTGTGAATATCTTCTGCACTATACTCTTTACCATCTAAACCTTTACGGTTAAAAGTAGCCGTTGCATCACTCACTAAATACGTTGTAAATCCTAAATTCCCTGCCATTCGTGTCGTAGTTTCCACGCAATGATTTGTCGTTAATCCTACAACTACTACTGCATTACATTTGTCCTCTCTTAATTGCTCTTCTAAATTCGTCCCAATGAACGCGCTGTTAACGAATTTCTGAATAACCACTTCACCAGGTAGTGGTTGCACTTCTTCTTTAAAGTTTACCGTTTCCCCTCTCTCATAAAACATTGACCGAGCATCTTCTTTATTTACATGTTGAATATGAAAAACTGGTCGTTTCCTTTTCCTCCATTCTGCTAACAAAATTCTCATGTTTTCTTCAGCAAAAATATTATTTCTCTCGCCCCAATCTTGTAATTGAAATGCCTTTTGTACATCGATTATGATAAGTGCTATTTGATTTGTCATCATTTCCTCCTTAATTTGGCTGTAATTGAAATAGAAAACCAAGTTGTTGTGACGCAGTAATAAAGCAAACATAGGCGCAAAGCTCTACAATTTCTTTTTCTGTCCAATATTGTTTTAATGCGTGAAACATAGTATCATCTATCGCTTTTCGGTCATGAACAAATGTATGCGCAAAAGTAACGGCTACACCAATCTCCTCTGCCTTTTGCACATCATCAGGTCTTCCCTTTGCCATACAGTACGGACATTCATTCCCATACGCTAATGTTCTTCTCACTTGCTCCTTCAACTCTGCTGAAAGAATTCCTTTATTGTACAGTGTATCCTCTAACGTACTCCACGAATGTAATATATCCGAATTATGCCCTAATAACTTTTGAAACTTTGTATCTCCTACATTTGATAATGAAATTCTCTCCATCATTTCCCCTCCTATTTCCTTCTGTTTTATTGTAAAATAAATAACGTTCACTTTACATTTCATATGAATCTTAATTTATATTTTCCCTTTACAAAAATCATTATTTTACTGGAGGTATATTTACAAATGCAACTAGACCGTATTGATCGAAAAATTTTAAATGAATTATATAATGATAGTCGCCTTTCTATGCGTGAATTGGCGAAACGAGTAAACTTATCTGCTCCGTCTACTGCAGAACGTGTTCGTAAACTTGAAAGTGAAGGCGTTATTCAAAAATATACAATCGATATCGACTATAAAAAAGCAGGACTAGTTTTAGATTGTATTTTAGAAATCACTTTAAAAAATGGTGATACAACACGTATGCAACAGTTTATTCAGTCTTATCCATCTGCAAGTTTTTGTTACCGAGTAACAGGAAGCTTATGCTACATTGTAAAAATTTCTGTTCCTTCACTCGTTGAACTTGAAGAATTTATCAATGATGTTTCTTCATATGCAACGACAGTTTCTCATATCGTATTATCAGAAGTATCTCTTACTCCTGATATTGAACATATCTTCCCAGAAGATTAATTTATTTTTATTCATAAAATATAAAAAAACCCCTTACAATAAGAATAAAAATAATATATTATGTATTAAAATACATAAAGTTCGAGAAAGGGGCTTTACATTGAAAATCTGGTTTTATGAAAAAACGGCACAATTAGATGACTTACTTGGTATTTGGGACAATGTTCCAACCATCCCGCGAATTGGTGAAAAAGTGGAGATTTTAAAGACGGTCCGCACTGTTACAGATATTAAATATGTAAAGAACGGTAATAATTTCCGTGTGGAAATTATTACAAATTAAAAAGTAGCTCCTAAGGAGCTACTTTTTAATTATCTATTATGTGCTTTCTTTATAACGATTTTATCTTCTTCTACTGATACTGTTACATAATCATTTTCTTCTAACCGAAGCTTATTTACAACCTCATCTGGTAACTCTATGGCCATCAATCTATCGGTTATGATCACTTGACTATACACTTCATTTTCTTGTGATGCACTCAATACTTTTAGCTCATTTATAAACCGTACTGGTGGCACGCCAACTTCTTTTACTGTACGCCATTGTTTCCAAATGTAAGGAATTAACCAAAGTAATCCGACAATCGTAAGACCGATACCAATCCATAAATTACTTTGCGCTTGTAATTCAGTAATTGAGATTGTACCACTTTCTTCTCCACCGAAAAATTGCATACTTGTTGCAATCAAATTATTTAGAGCGTGCACAGCTATATTCGTCCATATATTTTTTGTCTTTATGTATAAAAGACACATAACGACACCAAACATGAACGCACCAATAACATCAAAATGTCCTAGGCCAAAAATAATTGAAGATATAATTACAGCTTTTTTAATTCCCCATTTATGAGCCATTCGCTGTAAGAAAAATCCCCTAAAAATAACCTCTTCCATAATAGGTGCTAACACACATGCTGAAATGAAAGTAAATATCGTCATATATACGTTACTCGTATTAATAACATTTCCGTCTTCTAGCATAGTAACTAAGAAATTCGGTAACGTATGTGCTAATATGTAAAATTGAATCTGAGATATGCCAACTGAAAAAATCATCCCCATTATCGTTGCTAATACAATTAATCCCCAAGATAAACGTCCTGGCTTATCAAAAAAACTGTTAAATACAACATTATTTTTATTTGTTTTTACGTATAGCCAAAGTAACGGAAATACAAAAAATACAGTTATTTGTGAAATAACCTCCATCGTATTCTCAGAAACATTTGCTAGACCTAATGGTATCATTATAAGGAACACCCCTATAATCATCCATCCAAAAAAGCTACGTAGCCTTATACGTGAAAATGCATAGTGCATATAGAACACCCCCAAAGATAGTAAAAATAAAACTTTAATCAGTACTTTATAGGCAATCCTTTCCCTATAAATAGCAGGATAACTAAATTATAATATGAATATAGTTGAAATCCTTCCTATTTTTCTCAAATCATTTCAAACAGCATAGCTCTTAAAATACCATATCGCTGTTCTTCAAGTTGCAATCCAAGTGAAATTTATGTAATAAAAATCCCCGTTTTTACAAGCGGGGATTTCTTTTATTATAATACGTCACGTTTTTGGAATAATGCACTTGATGCTGCAAGTAACACAACAAAGTATGCAGCTACAAGTAATAATGAAGTTGTAAACGTAAATTCTGTAAATGTTGGTTCCATTCCACCATTGATTAATTTATTACTATCGTAAGCTCTTAAATCCAAATGGTTGAATACTACAAACTTCGCTACACCTTTTGCAAACATTATTAATACCATGTTAATTGCACCTTGTAAGAAGAATAGGAACATCGTAATAATTAATGGTAATACAGACTTTCTAAAGACATTTGCTAGGAAAAATGCAAGTGTTGCAAAAAAGAACGGTGAAAGTAGTTGATATAAAGTGGACTTCATTACGATTCCTAACGTTAATTCTGTTTTACTACCATCCATTACAATACCGCCAATAATCATTGCAATTAGCATACCAGCTAATACGATAAATAACATTGCTAATAACACTGTAATATATTTAGAAAATAAAACTGCAAGTCTTTTTCTTGGACGGATTAACAATTGTTTAATTGTACCTTTTTGGAACTCATCAGTAAGAGTACGGGCAGCAAGTGTGATCCCAAAAATCGTTGTAAATAAAACAATTAAGCCAATCTCTGAGTTTGCATAATCTAAATATGATCCCTTAAACTCATCACCTTTTCCCCACTTCAACATTGCTAAAGTACCTAAAATTTCGAGTGCCGCAATGACACCAATTAAAATATACATACCTTTTTTCGCATGCAACTTTAAAAATTCATTTTGAATTAATTTAAACATTACGCTTTCACTCCCCCAGTAATCGCTAAGAACTCATCCTCTAACGTTTTATTTTGAACAGTAACTCCGTATACAAGCACATCAGCATGAACAAGTTTTTTTACAATTTGTGGAATGTTGTCTTTTGTTAAAGATGCTACAATTACATTCCCTTTTGCTTTACCTTTAATGATTTCATTCGCTTTCTGAACTTCATCTACTTCAAACGCTACAACGACTGCCTCATCATGTTTCACTTTTTCATGTAAGTTGTACTCTTGTACAAACTCACCTTGTTTAATAATAACAACGCGATCACACATTAATTCAATTTCACTCAATAAGTGACTTGATACGATTACAGCAATATTCTCTTCTTTCGCTAAACGTTGTAAATAATCACGAATTTGGCGAATACCAGCTGGATCTAATCCATTTGTCGGCTCATCTAAAATTAAGATTTTCGGCTGATGAAGTAATGCCTGTGCAATTCCTAAACGTTGTTTCATACCAAGTGAATATGTTTTCACCTTTTTATGAATCGCATGCTCTAATTCAACAAGCTTTACAATCTCAGCAATGCGCTCTTTACTAATTGGAGTGATGGCCATGTTCGCAAAATGCTTTAAGTTTTGCATTCCTGTCATATAATCATATAGTTCAGGATTTTCTACAATCGCTCCAATTTGCTCTAGTGCCTTTTCACGCTCCGAGCGAATACTATGTCCACAAATTGTAATATCGCCCTCTGTCATTGAAATAAGACCTGTCATCATACGGATCGTCGTCGTCTTACCGCTACCGTTCGGCCCAAGGAATCCGTATACTTCTCCTTCACGAACCTCAAATGATAAACCACGAATAATTTCCGTTCTACCAATCCTTTTTCGAACATTCTCTAACTTTACTACTACGTTTCCCAATGCTGATTCCTCCT
Source organism: Bacillus sp. CH_48 (assembly GCF_038008465.1). Taxonomy (NCBI): domain Bacteria; kingdom Bacillati; phylum Bacillota; class Bacilli; order Caryophanales; family Bacillaceae; genus Bacillus; species Bacillus sp. CH_48. The sequence continues at coordinate 5,542,393 of NZ_JBBOZF010000001.1, forward strand.
TTAGACTTCTAGTTTTTTATCGACTATGTAACCTGTAACTACTAGTAATATAATTGTTAATAAACAATTAAAAAATAGATTTAAAATTGTAATCTCGGTACCAGAATAAAATGATGTATTTAAAAAACCATTTTTATCTATAAATCCAATATTATTTATAGCAAACACATACTTTTCTATTTGCTGAAAAATATACGTTATTCCTCCATTAAATGCTGTAAAAATGACGAACAAAACTAAACAAGCAATCTTATTCATCGATGATTTCACATTGAATAGTTTCACAATTACTATAATAAAATAAATAGAAACTAGCATATTAAGAAAATCTAGTCCCCATAAGAAAATAGATAACATATGATGTAATATTCCATAATCATATAAACTGTGTATCGCTTGCTGAATACCTAAATTAGTTTTGCCATTGTAAATATTTAAAGAAAAATAGTATAGAAAAATGATTCCTATTCCTAGCAAAATCATAAAGAGTAGTACACAGAATAAAATATTTGCACATATATACTTTTTTGCTGAAATAGAAGTATAACGTAGCATAGAGTCTTTTAACATTTTCCGAAAAGACGATATACCTGTTAGAAGAATTGCAAATCCATTTATACCTAGCACGATAAAAAATATAATAATAATTATATCTTGCCTACCTGAAATTCTAACTCCTGAAACTCCTTTCATATTAAATAAAAGAATTAATGAAACTGTAATAAAACCAAAGTAAATAATAGCTATCTTTCTCTTATTACAATTATACAGATAATGAAAAAGCTGACTCATTTCTCATAGGCCTCCTTAAACAGCTCATGTACTGCTTTACCCTTTTGAAATCTTAGTTCTTCTACATTTTCATGCAATATTATTTCTCCATCTTTCAAAAAGATTACTTCATCGAATATATTTTCAATTTCTCTTATTAAATGAGTCGATATAAGTAGCGTACAGTCTTGACGATAAAATTTAAGTATTAGCTCAAGTACATGTTCTCTAGAAACAAGATCAATTCCGCCCAATGGCTCATCTAGTACATATAGCTTCGCTTTTCGAGAAAACGTTAAAATAATCTGCAGCTTCTCAACCATACCTTTTTACAATGCTGTAATTTTTTCTTCTAGCGGTATTTTAAATTCCGCTATCGTATCTACCGCTTTTTGAATATCGAAGTCTTTATAAAAATCCCGGTAGAAAAATAAAGCGTCTTTTACAGTCATCCAATCATCAAAGATTGGCTTATCGGACATAAATGAAACGATTTCTTTCGTCTGTAATCCTACCTTTTTACCGTCTATTGTGATACTGCCTTCAGAAGGGTGTTGCAAGCCTGCAATCATTTTCAATAACGTCGTTTTCCCGCTCCCGTTATCTCCAACAAGCCCAACGATTTTCCCTTCCGTAATCTCTATGTTTAATTCACGGATCACTGCTTTTAATCCGTATCTCTTCCATAAGTTTTCTATTTTTAATAGCTCTGTCATTGGCTCTCCTCCCTCTTATCATGCAATGAAGAACGAAGAATTGTAAGAATTTCTTCTTCTGAAAAACCTAAATTGTCCATTCCATCTATAAAAGAATGAAGTAATTCTTTCGCCATCTCTTTTCGCAGCTCCATTATTTTCTCCCCTTCATTCGTTACATACCGTCCCATTCCTCTACGTGTTACAACAACTCCATCCCGTTCTAGCTCTTGAAATGTACGCTGAATCGTATTTGGATTCACTTGTAATTCACTCGCTAATTCACGGACAGAGGGAATTTTATCACCAGGCAATAACTGTCCTGTTACGATCTCTTTTTTTATGTATTCCATTACCTGAATGTAAATTGGTATATTTGGAGAAAACTCTATTTTCATTTCTTCCCTCCTTTTGTATTGGTGTACTAGTTAAATAATACACTGATACAAAAAGTTTGTAAATACCCATTTAATTACAAAAAGTTCTATCCGTTAACCGAATAGAACTTCCCAAACATAAATCGCTATATAGAAATAATAGTGTTATGTAAACAAAATTATAAAGAAAAGCTGTCTTATCAATGAATAAGACAGCTTTTCTTTATAATCCTATATTAAAAGTTAAACACGAAGTCATCGTCAGCTAACTTTTCAACGTTCGTTGCTTTTACGTAACCATTTCCTTTTACAGAGAAGAAATCATGGTTTTTCGTATCTGTACGTAAACCATTTAAAACGATTGGGTTAATTTCTTCTTCTTCAAACTTCGGCTCAAGTCCTAAGTTCATAAGCCCTTTATTCGCATTGTAACGAACGAAACGATTTACATCTTCTACAAGACCGATAGAAGTGTAAATTTCTTCTGTATAGGCCATTTCAATTTCATATAGTTCCATTAATAACTCTTGTGTTTCTTTTTGCACTTCTTGTTGCTCTTCTGCAGAAAGTTCTGCGAAGATTTGTTGTGCTAAAATACCGACGAATACGCCGTGAATTGACTCATCCTTTACCTTCACATAAGTTCGCTACTCCTATGCCGTTTATACAGCTTACAGTTTCCTGTAAGAAGAGACTATATCATCTACCTTCTCAGGTAGCCCTCCATTTCGATTTAAGGGATTCTCACCCACCGCTTGGCCCTACTCCTCTTGCGGAATTTCACCGCCATTGGGATAGTCGTTGAACGTTCCTTTATCTACGTATCGCACCCACCACTGTCTATACAGTTTTCGATGTCTGATACTTCCGTACATGTTATCGCTAGATAAAGGCTTCGCTGCTGATTGCCCTATCAGCTATTCTCCTTTCCATCTATTGATAGTTAGAGAATAACCTGAATGCATATATTCATCAATAATAATACAGATAAATTTACAATAGGGGGTCCCAGCAATTAAAAGGGTTTTTCAATTGGTATCTCTACCAAAAGCCGCCATAAGTTAACGGATAATAAGGTTAATAATTTCACCACTTGCCGTCAGTTTACCTTGACCAGCTAAGTAAAGCGGATAGAAGAATCCACTATAGAATAAGTAACTTTCTAAGAACACACTTGCTACCATTGCCATGTATAACTCTTTTTTCGTTACTTCAGGCTTTAATAAACGACGATAGTAACTAGTAATAATACCAGCTTTTTTCTCAAGTAACGGATGATTGTCTACCCAGTCAAAAATATCATCAATTTCTTCTTCTGTAGCTAATGTTGTGAAAATGTGACTATAACTTTTCGCATGTACTTCTTCCATAGCTCCCATGAAAGCTAATACACTTTTCGCTTGTAAATTTTCAAGATGAACAAGTACAAGTGGCATTCCTTCGCCACCTTGTTTCGTATCTAAAAGTGTTAAACCACCTAATACACGCTTATAAGCAATTTGCTCTTCTTTCGATAATTGCACCCAAGTATTTTTGTCAGACGAAACCGCTATTTCTTCTTCTGTCCAAAACTGAGCGATGTTTTGCTTCCAAAACATTAAACTGAAATCATCTTCCTTTTTATTCCAGTTAACAGCGCGCATTGAATCACCCCTATATCTATTATTGTTCTACTGAACGGTTAAATTTCCATCTAACAATGAAAAGCTAACCGTTTAGTAGAACAAACCAAGTATGAGCAGGGTTCATAACCCTGCTCATACTATTGGGTTATTCATTTAGTATGGCAATATGCCATTAAACGGTACACGCCACACACTCTTCCACGCTTAATTTACGTGTTCTCGTATAATACAGACTCTTTAAGCCTTTTTTATGTGCATAGATGTAGTAACGTGCTAATTCACGTGTTGAAATATCACTATTAACGTAAAGAATTGTACTAATTCCTTGATCAATATGTTCTTGAATTTCTGCGATTAAATCAATTAATTTAAACTGATTCATATCGTAAGAAGATTTATAGTACCAGAACGTATCTTTTGATAAATACGGCATTGGATAATATGTTGTCGCGTTCGCATATGTTCTTGATTCGATTTGACTTACGATCGGCATTACGCTTGAAGTTGCATTTTGAACGTAACTGATTGATTGTGTTGGAGCAATGGCAAGACGATATGAGTTGTATAAACCATTCTTTTGCACTTGCTCTTTTAAACTTGTCCAATCTTCTTTTGTCGGAATATGAATTCCTTCAAATAGTTGCTGAACTTTTTCAGTTACTGGGCTGTAATCTGTCGTTTCATACTTTTCGAAGTATGTGCCATTCGCATAATCAGATTTATCGAAGTCTTTAAATGTCTCGCCTTTTTCTGTAGCGATTTCCATACTTTTCTCAATAGAATAGTAATTTAACATCATAAAGAATGTACGAGCGAATTCTTTCGCTTCTGCACTTTCATAAGCGATTTTATTTTTTGCTAAATATCCGTGTAAGTTCATTGCTCCAAGTCCAACTGAATGAAGCTCGTCATTTGCTTTTTTCACAGTTGGTGCATTCGGAATAATCGTCATATCAGAAACAGCTGTTAAAGCTTCCATTCCCGCATGAACTGCTTCACGAATTTCTTTATTTTCCATTACGTTTACGATATTTAACGATCCTAAGTTACAGTTAATATCACGACGGATAATGTCATCTGTACCGTAATCATTTATTTCTGAAGTTTCTTGAAGCTGGAAGATTTCTGTACATAAGTTCGACATCTTCACAGTTCCAATATCCTTCAATGGATGTTGATTATTTGCATTTGATTTAAACATTAAGTATGGGTAACCAGACTCAAGCTGAATCATAGCGATTTTAATAAGCATATCACGTGCACTAATATCTAGTGGCTTCTTCTTCACTTTCGGATTGCTCATTAATTCATCGTACATTTCATCAATGTCAATATCATCTAAATGCTTGCCATATTCTTTATAAACCGTATAAGGCGCGAAAACATGGAAAGGTTCGTTTTTCTCAGCAAGCTCAAAGAACTTACTTGGAACGATAATTCCGATTGATAGAGACTGAATACGGCTCTTCTCATCGGCATTTATTTTTTTTGTATCAAGGAATTCAATAATATCCCAATGGAAAATGTTTAAATATACTGCGCCGGCACCTTTTCGTTGGCCAAGCTGATTCGCATATGAAAACGAATCTTCAAGCAATTTCATAACAGGCACTACACCACTTGCAGCGTTGTCGATACCTTTAATTTGCTCACCACGTGCGCGTAGCTTAGATAAGTTTAAGGCTACTCCCCCGCCGATTTTCGATAATTGCATCGCAGTATTAATGTTAAAACCAATTGAATTTAAGCTATCGTCCATCTCTAACAAGAAACAAGACACCATTTCTCCTCTTCTGCTTCTTCCCGCATTTAAAAAGGTTGGTGTCGCTGGTTGGTAGTTTTGTTTTACAATCATGCTTGCGAATTGTTTTGCCTTCGAAACATCACCGCGTCCTAAGTATAATGACACAATTGCTACACGATCTTCATAGCTTTCTAAGTATTGTTTTTGATCATTCGTTTTTAACGCATAATCTTTGTAGAACTTAGATGCTGCCATATAAGATTGGAACTCGAAGTTTTCACCATAAGCGATGTTATATACTCCCTCTACTTCCTCCAAGCTATACTCGTCCAGAACGTTGTAATAGTAATCATGTTCTTTCATATACTCCATTCGCTCTGCCACGCTATTAAAAGGAACGGTATTCTCTCTAGCTTCTTCCATAAAGACTTCTAATGCCTCTTTATCTTTATGAAGCTGATAAAAACCGTCCTGCATTTGCGTGATTTCATTATTCAGTTCAATGTGTCGCAATCTCCCGCACCCTTTCCTTAAAATATTCTACATCGTTATTTGTTCCAGATAACTCAAATTTTGATACAATAGGCACTTCATATTTAGTAGAAATCTTGTCAGCACTTGCACCGAACATGTCTCCCCAGTTACGATTGCCGCTTGCAGATACGCCTTTTAATTTTTCATTATTGCGCTCTAAAAAGTCTAAAACACGTTCTGGTACATTGCCAAAACCTGTTGTATACGTAATAAGAATAAAGTCTTCATCTATTACTAGATCTTCATCAATTTGAACGGCCGGCATATTTAATTTGTGAATGAAACGCTTCACGTTTCCTGTCATAGAATCATATGCAACTAACATTTCCGACCCTCCCTCTCAAATCTATATTCTCTATATGTCGTTCTTGATTTCTCTATATATTGTATTACGTTTCAAAATAAGACACAAGATATATGTATAAATTCTTTCTTTTTTTAACTTTTACTTTTCGACATGATAGCCGTTTTTTTTCAATACAATGACTATGAAACAACATTCTAAAACTCATGTCAATAAAGTGCTTTTCAAAAAAGTTGTCAACGAATTTAATCTTATTTTAAAAAAAGTTAACAATATATTTTGTCATAAAACGGTAGATGCTGAAGAAATATATTTCTCCAGCATCACGCAAAAAAGAACAGATATGAAACTATAATCTGCTCTAAAAAACGATTACATTTATCAAATTTACCTTATTAAATATATTATACATATACTTTCGTTTTTCGTTACATACTAAAAGATAACTATTATAGAAAAAGATTATTATTATGGAACTTCAATTTATTTATGAAAAGTTTATTCAGAGTGCTCAATACGCAAAATATCTTTTACAAATATGTGATGTGGATTTTCATCTTTATCAAGCATTGTACATACAGGAGCCTCTTCATCAAAGTATACAATCATTCCTTCTACGTACTGATATGTATGTTGAACTTGTACAGTTACTTTAATTTCTATCGCTTCTTCATATGCTCTTTTTATTTTCTGAAGCATTTTTGCTGAACATTTTCGTTTCTCTGGATACATAACCATTCCCATAAATCTATTGCCGGCTCTATCTTTCCACATATAATCCCAATGTGGTAAAATGCCTTGTTTAAAATCGCCCATAATTCCCCTCTCCTTTATCTTTTATTTATCCCGCATTAAACGTTCGATTGGTGTCGGCTACTAATCAGTGAGGGATGCCCTGCTGATCAAAATTCCCCTTTATGAACGTGGCGTTTCTGAATATGTATAAATCACTTGCCCGCCTCGTTGTGCGTTACCAATGAAATGCTTAAAGTCTTCTCTATTTACAACAACTTCTCTGAACGTATAAAATACATCTTTCGTAACAACATACTCCGTTATTTCACCATTTTTCAGCTGATCTAAAATTGTATTTGCTAATTCTTTATCCATGTATTTCACCTCTCTGCAATATTTTATTTTATCGTATATTCTATAGGTCAACAACTGTAAAATTATCCCGCTATTTGCAGGCGGTCCGATTGGTGTTGGCTACTAATCAGTCGTGGAATGAACAAAAGTCTTACTGATTAACGTTTCATTTTATCTCGTTGTTATGCCATGATTTTATTTTCGTTATTTCGCAAACAATATCGTTTTACTATATGTCCACTAAATATCATATACTAACATAGCTACTTCTCTATATCAAACATTTCGGCATTCAATTATGCAAAGTTCCATACCACTATGCTACAATATACAAATAGAACTAGGAGGGATACTATGATTCGGAAAGCAAAAAAGACAGATGCACTGGCAATAGCTCCTTTATTGTATAATGCTCTGCATGAAATTGCTGAAAAAATCACAGGTAGCACAGTTAAAGCAGAAGTATTACTAGGACTTGAGACATGGTTCTCAAAAGAAAATAACCGTCTGAGCTACGAAAACTGTTTTGTCTATGAACAAGACGAGAGTGCAGTTGGAATTATTGTCGCTTATCACGGTAGTGAAGCAACACAGCTTGACGCACCAATTGTACATCACTTAAGAGAATTACATAAAGATGAATCAATTACGTTAGAAAAAGAAGCTGAGCTTGATGAGTATTACATTGATACATTATCAGTTTCAAGTGCACACGGCGGAAAAGGTATAGGTTCTAAATTAATTGAAGCTGCCGAAATCTATGCAACTGAAAAAGGGCATGAAAAAATCGCTTTACTTGTTAATTTAGAAAACACACGCGCCTATTCACTATACGAAAAGTTAGGTTATAAAAAAGATGAAATTGTTATGCTAGTAGGCGAACCTTATGCTCATCTCGTAAAAACATTAAACGTCAAAATTTCTATATCTTAAAAAGAAAGCACACGATTTATATAAATCGTGTGCTTTTATGTTAAATTCGTATTTAATATATTTCCATCCATCGCCTCGTGAAACGTATATGTTGTACATCCCCATGGCTTTCTATGCAAAATAGGAGAACCAGACCATCCCATTGCCCTCAGCTCCGTTCCAATCATCGAATTAAAATACTTATGACCTACAAGAGCAATACTTCCATGTACGAGAGCATAACGATGTAACAGGTAAGCCGCTTGCCTTGCCCTCTCTCTTACTTCCTTATAAGACTCAACATCTTTATGGTAGCCAAGTATCCATAATGTTCGTCCAATGAACATCCATACCTTAATTGTGCATTTCAACCACTTCGGAGCAAAAAAGCATGAAGGAACTTCAGCTTCTCTAAAAAGAGAATTTTGCATAAAAGATAAAGAATCTGTCAATTCAGCTGCTGATTGTACAGCACGCCTTTGATCACTTGTTAAGACAAATTTCGCTGCTTCAATTGCCTCTATTGTTTCTATCGGCATTTTAGCTTTTTGTATCATTGATTCGGAATCATACTGTTTCATCCATTCGTGAAATGAATTAATTGTCATCGGTTCTCTTATACGACCTAAACAACCATGACGAATAAAAGAAATCTTCATTCTTTTCACTCTCCATTCATCACTTACGAACTCTATTATGCACTAGTTCTAAATATCATACCACGCAAGAAAAGAAAGTTATATACCTTTACATCTCCCCACCACTATCATGTGTTATCGAAGCATGGGTACCATCCATCCCATCAAAATATGTATTCGTATCATATTGACGAATCTTTTTTAAATGCATATAAGAAAATAAAAATAAAATTAAAGCTATAACACTCCCCACAAATTCAAACATCATTTTACCGCCTCTAATTTCTCCCACTTCAGCAGGTTATTCTACTTTTTCATTATACCTCGATATAAAGATTTCCGCATTTTTGCTATTTTTTCAAATAACATGGATTTTCTACATATTTTCTTACAAAAAGTGAATTTTTTTCGAATTTTTACTTTGGAAACATTTACAAAGTAGGAAATATGGTTCAAAATAGGAGGAAATAAAAAAACCCAAATTTATTCTTTTTTTGGGAAAACTGTAACAAGGAGAGTTGCTTATGCAGATCGCAGAAACTGGAGATATCATCGAATTTAAAGGTGGAATGCAAGGCCGTGTTCAAAAAGTAAATCAAAACTCTGTTATTGTTGATATAACAATTATGAAGAATTTTAGAGAACTAGATATGGAACCTCTTACAGTTGTAAGTCATAAAAACTATACTGTCATTAATCAAAATGCATAATATAATAGAAAGAAAGGGCCTGTATAGTATACAGGCCCTTTCTTTCTATTAACGATTATCAATTGTTTCCGGATATAGATCGTGGTTCATCATGCGGTAGTCAGCCATTTGTTCATACTTCGTCCCCGGGCGACCGTAGTTGCAGTATGGATCAATTGAAATGCCACCACGTGGTGTAAATTTCCCCCATACCTCAATGTAACGTGGATCCATTAATTTAATTAAATCGTTCATAATAACGTTCATGCAATCTTCGTGGAAATCACCATGATTGCGGAAACTAAATAAATACAACTTTAAAGATTTACTCTCTACCATTTTTTGCTCTGGAATATAGCTAATATAAATTGTTGCAAAATCTGGTTGTCCTGTTTTCGGACATAAACTTGTAAATTCAGGACAATTAAATTTTACAAAATAATCACGGTTTGGATGATTATTATCAAATACCTCTAATATTTCTGGGCTATATTCAAATAAATATTTTGTATTTTGATTTCCTAGTAATGTTACATCTTTTAAATCTTCATCTAATCTTCCTGTCATTTTAAACATCCCTTCTCATTATACGCCGCGTTTATTTCCCCATACTAACGCATGAAGCTGGGGCAATACTTTTGCATCATTCATCTCTTTACAATTTACAGCTTTATCAATCAGCCACTCATACTTATCTAATAATTTTTTAATAAGCATCGCATCATCCACTGTTTTTGTATCATCGTTTCCTACTTGCAAGAAAAATGGTACATCTGGATAACGTTCGTGCATCTTAACTGCATATTCAAAATCATGATCATCGAATACTACTACTTTTAAACTAATATCTTTTCCTGCTAGTTTCTGAATAATAGCATCTAACTTCTGAAAATCTGTTTTCATCGTCGAACTTGGTGGTTTTGGAGAAATTGTTACTTCATCAATTTGAAGTAACCAATCTTGCCATTTACTCCCTTGAGTTTCAATTGCCGTCCGCATTCCATTTTCTTTTAATATAGAAAGAAGAAACTCAATATTTTTCAGCAATGCCGGATTCCCGCCTGAAATCGTAACATGAGAAAATTTTTCTCCTCCAATTGCAACAAGCTCATCCCAAATATCTTCTGCTGTCATCTGTCTAATTTGATTTTTAGCTGATCCATCCCATGTAAAAGCAGAATCACACCAAGCGCAGCTATAATCACAACCAGCCGTACGGATAAACATTGTCTTTTGCCCTACAACCATTCCTTCACCTTGAATAGTCGGACCAAATATTTCTAAGACAGGGATTTTACTCATCGAGCATCCACTCCCGTCTTACTTCCGCATAACTAGTCGGCGTCTCAAATAGACGAACAAATTCTACGCGAGCTCCTTTATATTCGTTCACTCGATTCTCTTTAGTTAGTGCCTCTGCCATCTTTTCATAAATCCAAACGACCATATTTTCAGCAGTCGTATTCATTGCAGGTAACGTTTCGTTTAAATAACGATGATCTAAATAAATTTCGATTTCATTCTTCCAAATCTCTTTTATATCACCAAAGTCAATTGCAAGTCCTATTTCATTTACATATCCACTAATTCCAAATACAACTTTATATGTGTGACCATGTAAGTTTTTACATTTCCCTTCATAACAGTGTAAATGGTGTGCTGCATCAAATGTAAATTCCTTGCTGACCATTACTCTTTTATTATGGTATTTGAGCTGTTTACGCTGAATATCCTTGTCCATTTTTTGCAAATTTTCTACGATGCGAAATCCAAAGAAATTATCCATTAGTTGTTCGCTCCTTCGCGTTCTTGTAGGTACGTATCTAATCCTGCTTTACGAAGTTGGCACGCTGGACATTCACCGCAACCATCACCAATGATTCCGTTATAACATGTTAATGTTTTTTCTCGAACAAACTCAAATGCTCCAAGTTCATCTGATAATTTCCATGTTTCAGCTTTATCAATCCACATAAGTGGCGTGTGAATGACAAACGGGTAATCCATGGATAAATTTAAAGTAACGTTTAACGATTTCACAAACACATCACGGCAATCTGGATAACCACTGAAATCAGTTTCACATACACCCGTTACAATATGACGTGCTCCAACTTGTTTTGCTAATACAGCAGCAAATGATAAGAAGAGTAAATTTCGTCCATCTACAAATGTCGATGGCAATTCACCTTCTTCATGTGTAATCTCAATATCCGTTCTCGTTAACGCATTTGGAGCAAGTTGATTTAATAGACTCATATCTAGTACCGTATGCTTTATTCCTAGCTCTTTTGCAATTTTCGCTGCACAATCAATTTCTAGCTTATGACGTTGATTGTAATTAAACGTTACAGCTTCTACCTCTGCAAACTGCTCTATTGCCCAAAATAAACATGTTGTACTATCTTGTCCTCCACTAAAAACAACAACTGCTTTTTCTTTTTTCATTTCACTCATTCTCCTTCTCTACTATAAATAAGAAGAAAGAACGTTCTTGAACTGTCACAATAAAAAAACAAAACAATACCTAAGGATATTGTTGTTTCCATAGTTTTTTATAGAGGGAGTTCGCGAACCTCTCCCGCGCGGTGCACGGAATTTCTTCTTTCATTGACACAGCTTATTGTAACATATTGTATACTAGCGTAAAAATTTCTGATTTTTCCGCTATTTATTATTTCATTTCTTTCATTTTATAGTATGATTAATTTAATATAAGAAGAGAGGAGGCATCCCACTGAAATCCTTTATTATTTATCTCTTTTTAAATATATTATTCATCCTTATTACAATGCTCGTATATCATTTATTTTGGAATCAAAAAGGGAAACGCTCTCCTAAATTAAATTCAGCTATATTTATTGTATTGTGTTGCCTCGCTACCGTACTCTGTATTACATTTGCAGCAAAAACAAATAATGGTTTTCAATTTGATATGCGCCATATTGTATTAATTGTCGGTACATTAACGGGAGGGCCTATTGCTGGTGGTTCTATCTTAGTTGTATTAAACATATATCGCTTACTATTAGGTGGGGTAGGTGTTTTCCCATCTCTTATCGGTTCTGTTCTTCTATTTATTGTTCTACTATTAACATATAAATTTTTCAATCGAACTTCTAATCGTATAAAAATAACACTTGCTATTATCTACAGTCTCACATACGGATTTAGTTGGATACCTTTCTTTCTTTCAAAGGTTACAAATAAGACTGATTATATACCGCATATTATTGTATATGAGTTATGTTCAATGCTTGGTACGATCCTAATTTTATATTTACTACACATATTACAAACTCAAGTTCGTCTCCAAAACGAACTTATAAATGCTGAAAAGTTTCATTTAATTGGTGAAATGGCAGCGTCTATCTCTCATGAAATTCGCAATCCATTAACTTCAACGAAAGGGTTTTTACAACTGTTACAATCAGATACATGCACTGAGCAGGAACGAAAATTATATATCGACATTGCCATTAACGGCATCGAACAAGCAAATCATGTTCTTACAGATTATTTAACTTTTGCCAAACCAAGCATTGAAAAAGAACAAACATTACAGTTAGAAGAAGAATTACTACATGCATTGTCGTTAATTACACCGCTTGCTAATTTAACAAATGTACGTACTCATTATATAAAGCAAAGCACTTCTTTTTTTATCGCTGGAGAAAAACAAAAACTAAATCAATGTTTATTAAATATTTTAAAAAATTGCATTGAGGCTATGCCAAAAGGCGGTGATCTTTATTTCACATTAGTTCCTGATCATAAGCATATTCAGTTATATATAAAAGATACAGGAATCGGTATGGATTCAGAACAAGTAAAACGTCTTGGTTCGCCTTTCTATTCAACGAAAGAAAAAGGCACTGGACTTGGAATGATGGTCGTATTCAGTGTTGTTCAAGCTATGAACGGAAAAATTGATATTATAAGTGAAAAAGGAATCGGTACAACCTTTTTATTAACTTTTCCACTCATACAAAAAACGTGATGAAATAATCATCACGTTTTTTCTGTTCCTTCAACTAATTCAGCAAAAGCTTTCACTTTTCCGTGCGGTTGTTGATTTTCTTTACGTGCTTTCCAGGCGCGCTCCTCTTCTCGCTTCTTCTTAGACATATTTTTTCAACTCCTTCTTTTCTTTCTCCATGTAGTATTCCAAAATAAGAAAGAAAACTATGCACATATCAAAAAAGAAGTGGTTTCCCACTTCTTCCACTTTAGCGTTGCAAAATTGCATGTTTCGCCTCTTTTAACTGCGTAAGATGTCTTTGTTCATGCAAATCAAGAAATTGAACCCATTGATACAAATTCAGATCATTAAAAACAGGATGCTTTAATCCATTTTCAAATAGATCTTTTTCATCTATAACACTATGAAGCGCGTGTAATAGTTCTTGTCGTGAATGTTCTAGTAATTGAATTCCTTGCTGTTTTTTCATTAAAGTTTCTGTTGGTTGCATTTGCTGAGGAGCTTCTCGTTTATGTGTGCGATCAAGCGTAAGTTGGAGGTCTTTAAATGGAGTCATGTTTCTTTCGTTTTTTTGTAAAGCATATACAAGGGCAGACGTGACAGATTGTTCAACTAAATGCAAGTGGTGTAAAATTTGAGTAATACTCCATTTATCACGGCGTGGCTTTACATTCACTTCTGTATCATTTAACATTTCAATTTCTGATAATAGCGTGCTTCGGGTAGACTGTAATGAGTTTACTAAACTTTCTAAACTCACATCCATATTAGATTGAAGCATACTTGTTCCCCCCTTTTGTTGGTGAAAAGAGGTGCTCCTTATTAGAAACACCTCTTTAGTATTCTGAATTTTCTTTTATTATCTCATCATTTTCCCATTATGTCGATGTTAAACATGTGAAAAAAAGCGCATGTTTTTTACAATTTTGTGTCGTCAATCGCATGTAACCATGCTTCAATTTCTGTAATAACACTTTTCACACAGCCTTCAGCAAATGGTGATGTTAAATTTGCAACTTCTACTAATTCTAAGAACGATTTACTTCCACCTTGTTGGCACAGATTCACATAATCTTCCCACGCCTCTTGTCTATTATCTCTTGCACGTTTCCAAAATTGTAGCGCACAAATTTGAGCAAGCGTGTAATCAATATAATAGAAAGGTGAACTATAAATATGCCCTTGACGTTGCCAAAAACCACCGCGCTCTAAATAATCATTATCCTCATAATCACGATGCGGTAAGTATTTCTTCTCTATGTTACGCCATGCTGTCTTACGCTCTTCAGGTGATGCTTCAGGATTTTCATATACATAATGTTGATATTCATCAACTGATACGCCATAAGGTAAAAACAGAAGTGCTGAACTTAAGTGAGAGAAGTAATATTTATCTGCATCTTCTTCAAAGAATAGCTTCATCCATGGCCATGTAAAAAATTCCATACTCATAGAGTGGATTTCACACGCTTCATATGTTGGCCAATTATATTCTGGAATTTCAAATTTACGACTTTCATATACTTGGAAAGCATGACCTGCTTCATGTGTTAATACATCAATGTCACCAGATGTTCCATTGAAGTTTGAGAAAATAAATGGCGCTTTATAATTCTCAATATATGTACAATATCCGCCACCAGCTTTTCCTTTTTTCGCAACTAAATCTAATAAATCATTATCTAGCATGAAATTGAAAAATTCATCTGTCTCAGCCGATAACTCTTTATACATCGTCTTTCCATGATCAACAATCCAATCCGCATCTCCTTTTGGAGTTGGGTTCCCTGTAGCAAACTCAAAGTTTTCGTCGTAATAAGCTAACTTCTCTACACCGATACGTGCTTGTTGTCGCTTTCTTAATTCCGTTGTAACGGGAACGATATAATCCAGCACTTGCTGACGGTAATTAGCCACCATCTCCGCATTATAATCTGTACGGTACATTCTTGCATATCCAAGTTCAACAAAGTTTTTGAAACCTAAAGATTTTGCGATTTTCGTTCTCACTTTAACAAGCTCATCATAAATACGATCTAGTTCTTCCTCATTTCCAGCTAAAAATCCGTAGTATGCTTCACTTGCTGCTTTACGTTCGCTTCTTTCTTTTCCTTGCATAAACGGAATCAGTTGCGATAACGTTCTTTCTTCTCCAGCAAAGTCAATTTTTGCAGATGCTAATAACTGTGTATATTGCGACGATAATTTATTTTCTAATTGTAAATCTTTCACGACTTCATCTGAATATGTTTTTAAATCACATTCTGCTAGAGCAAATAATTGTTTTTCATAATACGCCTCTAATTCTTCACGAAATGGAGAATTAATGAGTGCCTTATAATATTTTGTACCATATCCTTGTACAACTGGAGAGAATTCATCAAAGAAATCCTGCTCCTCCTTATAAAAAGTATCCGTCGTATCAACAGAATGGCGAATGTAACAAAGGTTTCCCATTGTACCAAAATCGTTGCGAATTTCATTAATTGAATTAATGACTTGTTTTTGTTCTTCTACAGTTTTTGCGTTATCAAACTTCTCTAAAGCAACAGTAAATTTCTCTTTTAACTCTTCAATATTTGGGCGTTTATATTCATAGTCTTTAAATGACATGAACGAGCCTCCTCTCCATTACATACCTTTACTATAATTCAATACGTATTCCCGAATTCCCTCTTAATTTTCAACAAAATTCGGCAGTTACTACCCTGAGTTCATTGCAAATAAAAAAGCCTTGGATTTATTTATCCAAAGCTCCTTTGGAACATATTATTATTTTTCATACTTCCCAATTTTTTTTAATAGATCAAGTAATTCATCTTTTTCATCTTTCGTTAACATTTCAAAAGACTGATGTATAACTTTCTCATGCCCCGGAAAAATAGAAGCAATAAAGTTCTCGCCAGACTCAGTTAATTGCGCGTAAATAACACGTCTGTCATTCGGGCATGGGATTCTCTTTACTAATCCCTTTTTCTCCAGCTTATCTACAACATATGTAATGCTGCCACTGGCTATTAAAATGCGCTCACCAATTTGCTGGAGTGGTTGACCGCCTTTATGATATAGCAGTTCTAATACAGCAAATTCCGTTGGATTTAACCCGTTACTTTGTATAGATTTATTTGTAGTATCCATAACAGAACGATGTACACGAGATAATGCAATAAATACTTTTAAAGATTGAGAAATATCTTCTCGTTCATTATTTGATGTCATACAACTTTCAACCCTTCACTTAAATTCTCAGCAATAAAAAGAAAATGCCACTTCATACTTCATGTGAATTCCGAATGAGCATTCACTCATCCATTTCCTCTCCCCTAATATATTAAGAATCATTCTTGAATAAAAACATGACAATTTTAACATAGTTTATATATAATGATAATAAAAAAAGAAGGAGTACCACATTTGAAAGTCAAATTCCAAAGCATAATTATATATATATTGCTTGTTATCCTACCGACAATAGGGATTGGTGCTACATTTTATTCGTATCATACATATAAAATGAAACAGGAAAACAAATTATCCGCTCATACAGTTCTCTTTTTATATAGAGATTATTTAGATCATCATCTTGGTGAAGCAATTTCTGCTTTAGACATGCTTGCAAAAGTTGTAGGCACCGAGACTGGTAATATAAATGGCATTAAACAAATTGTACATGATACAGATGGAAACGATGCACGCTTTTCTGGTCTATATTACGCTACACCAAAAGGGGTCATTACAATCGCATCTGAAGATGAATCAAAGCCCGTAGATGTTTCAGACCGTAAATATATTCAAGACGTTCTACAAACTAAAAAAACCACTGTATCATCAGTCATTACTGATCGCGTTCTTGGACATAAAGCTATTATGATTGCTGCCCCCATATTCAATAAACAGAAGGAGCTCTCAGGATTATTATTAGCTAGTTTACGCTTTGATTACATTTCATCTTCTTTAAATGCCATTAAACCACAATACCATTTTGAGGTAACTGATAAACATGATGTAGTTTTTCTAACCGATGATAATAATGACACAAGTGATACGCATTCTAATATGCTTACTACTCCACTCCAAAGATTAAATTGGAAGGTCTCTGTTTCACCATTACCTATTCATCAAAAAAACTTATACCAGTGGGTTGCAATAGAGTGTATCGCTACTTTATTTTTAATGTCTATTTTATTTTTACTTGCTCAATATATGTTGTTAAAACGTCAAACAAAACTTGAAAGACAACAAAATGAACTACAGAAAATTGAATTAGTTGGAACTTTTGCAGCAAGTACAGCACACGAAATCCGTAATCCTCTTACTGGAATTAAAGGACTCGTCGCTCTATTAAAAGAGAAATATAAAGATGAACAAGATCAGTTCTACTTTTCCGTAATTGAACAAGAAATAGAGCGAATCAATGAAATTGTAAGTGAATTTCTTATTCTCGGCAAGCCAACCGCCATCATCGAACAAACATATGACGTAAGAACAATTCTAAATGAGGTAGCATTAATTATTCAATCTGAGGCGAATTTACATAACATTGTATTCCATTTACATTTGCCAGACCATCCTGTTCATATCCGTTGTTCGAAAGACCATATGAAACAAGTGGTTTTAAACATTACAAAAAATGCAATTGAGGCCATGACTTCTAGTGATACACTAACCATTGTAGTAAAAAACAATGAAACACACGCACAATTGCAGATTACAGATACTGGAAAAGGGATTCCGCAACATATTCAAAAACACCTCTTTCATCCGTTCTTTACTAATAAAGATACTGGAACAGGTCTTGGACTTGTCATATGTAAACGAATTGTAGAGATGTATAATGGGCATATTTTTATTGACAGTACAGAAAACGAAGGAACGACAGTTCATATCGAAATTCCGTTACACATAGTATAATTATCCTTATCCTATAAGGGTAATTATACTTATTTCATAAAACCAGTGACAAGCATTCGCCAAAAATTATTTGATTTTCCTTCATACCCGATTTGGAAAATTGGTATTTTTATAATTGAAAACCATTTCGGTGTTTGTTTTTCTTTATAACACTGATATTGTAAAATAAGCTTGTCCAATTCTTGACTAACTTGAATTGTCTCCCTACTATTTAGCCCACTTGTTAATCCTAGTTGAATCATTTCTTCACGTTTCATATGAATATCACGTGAAAGCTTTTCTAATGTGTACTTCCTTTTTACAGTAAACATCCATATCCCCCTTATTATACTTCCATGCTCTCAACTTCACTTCTCCATTGACCTTTTGAACTACTTAATCATATACAAATTTGAAGAATCAGAAATTTTAACATTTTCTCCCTGTAATTTACAAATCTTTACCCTCACTTTGAGAATTATTACAAATTATTCTATCTTTGTAAATACATTCGCAATAATAGACATTTTTTTCATCTTCTTTTTTTACAAATTCTACGTAAACCGGGGATTCTTAATTTTCCACCTACTTTTCTTCGACATTTTTTGTTTAATTTATATAAAAAAGCAAAACATAATGATGATTGATAAAGTGAAACTTTAATCAGTGTTTTTTGTTCAGCCCCACTGATTATTAGCATTCACCAATCGTGCGTTTATAGGCAGTGAATCTCCCACCTATCCAGCCCAATGTTGAGGTGGGAGTCTTACTACCCACAAATAGCGGGATAACAATAGAAAGGAAATATTTATATGCGAAAATATACGATTACATTGTTCATCATTGTTTTGTTTTTACCGTCCTTCTTATTTCCTATTCAAGCAAATGCTCATACGAATAAAGTTGCTATTGTCATTGATGATTTCGGCAATAATATGAAGGGGACTAATCAAATGTTATCACTTCCCATTCCGCTCACTGTTGCTGTTATGCCTTTTCTTCCTTCCACAAAAGAAGATGCAATAGCTGCCCATAAAAAAGGCCATGAAGTTATTATACATATGCCAATGGAACCTATTAAAGGTAAAAAAGAATGGCTTGGACCGAAAGCAATTACAACCGATTTAAGCGATGAAGAAATAAACAACCGACTTGAACAAGCGATTCAAGAAGTTCCGCATGCAATTGGAATGAACAATCATATGGGGTCAAAAGTAACAGCGGATGAAAGAATTGTTCGCCTTATACTTGCTGCTTGTAAAAAACACGGTTTATTTTACTTAGATAGTAAAACTAATACTAATAGTGTCGTCCCAAAAATCGGAAAAGAATTAGGAGTTCCTATTATTGAAAACCAACTATTTTTTGATGATGTGTATACAGCAGGACATATTTCAAAACAAGCCCAATTACTCATCAAAAAAATTCAAGAAAAACCTATTATGGTAGCTATCGGGCATGTGGGCCCCCCAGGTGAAATTACATCACGCGTTATTGAAACTTCTATCCCTAAAATTCGTGAGCATGCAGACTTTATTTTTTTATCTGATCTAGCATTATCCCCGCCTCCTGTTTCAAAATAAAGTTTATTACTCACAAAGAAAAGTACCTATCTATATATAACAGATAGGTACTTTTCTTTTTAACTTAAATATAATCTACATGACTCACTCTGAATCCTTTTTTCTCTATTTTTCCGATTAATTGCTTTAATCTTGTTTCATCTAACTCATCTGATATATTTACAATAACGCGGCGGATATATTGATCACCGTTATCAAGTGTAAACAACCCACCGATATTATATGCTTTTAACAATGTCCCAAGCTCTTTAATCGTTCCCTTACAATCTTGTGTTGCAATTGTTAATATATAACCACCTGTCCGCATACCAAATGAATCTTCAATAACATCAAATATATTCGAATGCGTTAACATACCGACAAATTCATTATAATCATTTAGCACGGCTAAAAACGGAAGCCGACGAATCACATAAAAGGCTCTGAAGAAGGAATCCTTTTCAAAAATAAATGCATTGGAATTGTCAAGCATATCTCCTGCACTTACATGCTCTAATCCGCTATTGCATTTTTTTTCTAATAAATCTACTTTATAAATAATACCCGTGAATTTCTTCTCATCTTCTGCTAATACCGGGATGGCTCGAAATCCCGTTTTGTTCATCGTTTGCAGTGCCTCTTCACCAGAATCATTTATTTTGCAAAATGTTACTTGCTGCTTTGGCAGAAAATGATATTTAACTCGCAAAATATGTTCCTCCTTACATGTCAACATGTAATCTATATATAATAAGGAGACCTATATTTTATGAGTGAAATTATTTTTTTAAAACGCTTTCATTTATTTATTAACTTGTGGCCATATCACATTCATTTTTATATAACAGAGCTTCTTGCGCCCTTAATCATTAATAATTTCACATGATAGTTCATTAAATATTCTATACCCTCTAGCCATTTTTTCGCTTCTTCTGGCGTTTTTCCCCACACAATCATGCCGTAATTATGAACAAGAACTACTCCTCCACCTTCAATGAAATTCGGAACATTGCTTTCTAATAAATCAGCGAATTTTTTTTCATCTTCTACAATTGGAATGGTCATTTCTGTTATACCTTCTTTTCCGAAAACACGTTCCACACTGCGTTTATCGAACGTTACTTCTCCTTCTTCTCCATATAACTCTGATATTAAATGACTATCTACAGTCTGCACTTGTAAAATACATCCTGCACTACTTTTTTTATAAATATCCGCATGCATAAATGACTCTGCAGCTGGTTTTTCTTCATTTTCAAATACTGACTCGCACATGCAATTTACGACAATAAAATCTTCTTCCGAAAATAGCCCTTTATCTCTTCCCTCAACATTTACTAAAAATGTTAACGGCTCTTTTGACGTACATAGC
The DNA here is from genome assembly GCF_038008465.1 of Bacillus sp. CH_48. NCBI lineage: Bacteria > Bacillati > Bacillota > Bacilli > Caryophanales > Bacillaceae > Bacillus > Bacillus sp. CH_48. The sequence continues at coordinate 5,563,577 of NZ_JBBOZF010000001.1, forward strand.
GACAAACTAATTTTGGTACCATAAAACCAATCACGAAGTGCCAATTCAGATTTCACATCTTTTAATTCATTCCATTTCTTCAGAAAAAATAACATTTCGTCACCCCCGGCATAATATTCATATAAGGTTCGAATCCTTTCTATGTAAAAGGAATATTTTTTGATTATTCTAAAAATTTAATTGAATTATCACATGAGAATGCTTTTTTGTCAATATAGTTTCGCGGTTCTTCTTTAAAATAGGCTATTCATATGTCTATACTCCTATCTATTGCCTATTTCATTTTGTACATAAAAAAATGCACTATTCTTTAATTAAAGAATAGTGCATTTTCCTCACTTTTTATCCCGCTATTTGCTGGGCAGTAAGACCCCCACCTCAAAATGCAGCGAAAGCAAAGAAGTTAGGCGGGGATCGGGCTCTGCCCGTAAAAGCCCGATTGGTGAGGGCTAATAATCAGTGGGGGATAAACAAAACCCCCACTGATTAAAGTTTCATTTTATTTCTTTATTGCATTATATAAAAACTGTGCATATTGTTCACGTGTTACGAAATTATCTCCTAAAAAATTCCCTTCCCCGTCACCTTTTGATATTTTATTATCTACTAGAGCTTTCACATATCCTTTCGCCCAATGGCCATTTGGTATATCTTTGAAATTCTCTGCACTATTTTCATTTTCTTTTAACTGAAATACTCTTTGTAGTACTACTGACATTTCATATCGAGTTAATACTCCATCTGGACGGAATATATCATTTCCATACCCTGTCATAATACCAGCTTGAACCACTGCATCAATAGCCGTTTCATACATATTTCCTTTCGTATCTGTAAATGCCGTTTTTGGTTCTAGATTATTTTCTAATTTTAAATACCTTTGTATTAGAAGAGCTACTTGTCCACGAGTAATGTTATCACCAAATCCAAATTCACCATTTCCATAGCCTATAAATAACTTTTCTTTCGCTAAGTAATTAATTGCTTTTTCTGACCAATGTCCCTTTGGTACATCTTTAAATTCTACCACTTCTGTTTTCTCATCTTCTTTAGATGTATTACCGTCTTTACTTTCTACTACATTTTGAATAACAGACCCTGTAAAGAAGATTCCTGTATCCGCAAATGGATCTTTCACACCAAATTCATATACTTTCTCACCTGGTGTACTCCATTTCACTACACCATTACTATACGTACCGTTATCGCTCTTCAGACGAATTTTCGTAGAAATCTCACCATCTTTTTCATATATAGGTACTTTTACTTCTTTATTTACTTCTGTTTCCTCTAAAAATACTTTTTGGTTTTGGACATTGATATAAGCCGTCTTACTTAGTTCTATAACTGGTCGGACATCACGGATTTCATTTGCAACAAAACTTAGAAATACTAATTTTTTCAAATTGCTCACTGGTGATAAGTCTGTAATATAATTCGCTTCTAAATCAAGCTTTTGTAAGTTTACTAGACTTGATAATGGAGTAATATCTTTTAATTCATTATTAGGTAAATCTAATTCTGTAAGCTGAGTCATTTTAGCAAGTGGTGTCACATCTTTAATTTGATTTTTCCCGACAAATAATTTATTTAATTGATTCATTTGATCAATACCCGATAAATCTTTAACATTATTACGCGTTAATACTAAATCTTTTAAAGGTAATGAATATAACGGTCTAATATCTTCAATTTGATTACCTGCTAAAGTTAAGTATGTTACATTTTTTAAAGCACTTAATGGAGCAACGTTCTTAATTTTATTATTTGCTAAATTCAAGTAATCTAGTTGTTCCATTTTTGCTAATGCTGTTACATCTTCTATTTGGTTGCCTGATAGATATAAAGTTTTTACATTTTTCATTTCAGTTAGTGGTGCAACATTTGTAATTTTATTATTACTTAAATCAAGAGACTCTAAATTATTCATCTTAACAAGTGGCGTTACATCTGAAAATTCATTACCACGCAAAGCTAAATGATTTAATTGCTTTAGGTTCGCAAAGAACGACGGATCTTTTATCTTTGCATTCGCAACTGTTAAAGATTTTAAATTTGGCATATATTTTAATGCACTATAATCAAGTATCTCGTTTGTATTTAAAAACAAATCCTTTACTTGTAATAACTCTTCTTTCGTAATTGGTGTATTTAAATCTTTTCTATTAAATACTTTTTTATTAACAAGTTCTCTTAATTTGTTATCTGTTATCATGTTTTGATTATCAACTGGATTATCCGTTTCCGTATTGCCTGAATTAGAGTTATCATCTGGTTTCTCTGTTTCTTTGTTACCTACAGTTGGATCTTTAATTTCAAATTGAACTTGATATTTGTGATCATATCCAATAGCTGGAATAAGTATATGCATTTGCATATTGTGCTTCTTCTCAAACTCGCCAATTTCAAATTGAACTACTTTCGTTCCATTCTTCCTCTTATCTTCTGACAAAACTTTCACATCATGAAATACACCAGGCTGGTTTCTATCTTCTATTCTAAGATATTGAAAATAATCGCTATCTTGCATTGTTACAGTGACAATTTTTTTGCCAGCTGCAATTGTTACTTTAGGATCTTTTATATATTGAGAAACCATAGATGGCTCGTCTTTTTGATCCTTATATATTTTAATCTCAGTATCATACGTGCGATCACTCGCTGCTGCTACCGATTGATTTGCTTCAACTTTTAGTGCTGCTAATGCTGGAGTAGAGTACGTAGCAAATGGAATTGCTAATGTTGTCGCTACTACTAGCGCCTTCATATAATTTTTTTTCAAAATAATATCCCCTATCATATATAATTTTTATAATTGATAATACTTATCAATTATCCACAAATAAATGATAATGAATCTCATTATCATTGTCAATGAGAATATTACATTAAATTTATATTTTTAAAGATAAATAATAAAAAGCCCTTTATTCAAAGGGCTTTTTTACCTATCGTATGAAGAATTTCACTTTTTTCCTTCTCATTGATGACACCGATTTTTTGCAAAATATTCGCGTACAATACAAGTTTATTATATATTCGTTCTGACATGTTCTCCCTTCTTTCCTTCGACCAACTTTTTTTGTATTGGTAAATTATATGAAAGAGATGAGAAAATGTGTCCACTTTTTGCATAAATGCAAATCTTTTATTTTACGATTTACAGACAATAAAACTCCCTCCTAAAAATTAGGCGGGAGTTTAGGTACTTTCACTGTATTTAACAAACTGTCCACTGAATATTATGCTTCATAAGTTCTTCTTCAAAACTATATGGCATTTTTTTATCACAAATTACATGTTGAATACGTGAAAATGCTGCTATACGATAATTCCCTTTCACGCCTACCTTCGTATGATCACATAAAATATATGTTTTCTCAGCTAATTTCATCATCGCCTCTGACAATTTCGCTTTCTCTAATTCAAAGCTGGAAACTCCAAAACTAGGTAATAGCCCATCAATCGAAACGAACGCTTTATGAAAATGGAATTGCTGTATTACTTGCTGAGAAATAGACCCTGATACACGCGAATGCTTTGGAGATACTTTTCCACCTATAAATAAAACTTCACCGTGAAACATCTTTTTATTAATAGAAGAAATTAATTGTGTTGCGACTGGAAATGAACTTGTTACAATCGTTAAGTTTTTACGATGAACAAGGTATGGAACCATTTGAAGCGGTGTACTTCCATCATCAATTGCAATGACATCACCATCTTCTACAAATGTCGCTGCTTTATAACCAATTCTTTTCTTCTCTTCTATATGTAGCATTTCTCTTTCTAACATTGGTGCCTCTACCCCAGCGCCTGGAAGTTGAACAGCTCCACCATACACTTTTTTCAACTTCTTTTCACGATCTAATTCTTCTAAATATCGACGAATCGTTTCTGTTGATACAGCAAATTCTCTCGCTAATTCTGAAACCTTTACTTTCCCTTTAAATTCTACCTTTTCAAGAATGGTTCGCTTTCTTTCTTCTCCTACTACAGACATAGCTTCACCTCATTTATATCTCCCTCATAAACTTCCTTATTTATACAAGGTTGTAATTTTCTTTATAAGCAGAAACTTTTTCATGAATATGAATACCGCGCTTTGCTAGCTCATCAAAAATCAATTGTGGATTTTCAAAAGCTTCTTCAGGCGTAACAACACCCACCCTATTTACATTTCCATTTGCAATTAACTCTGCAGCAATCCCAAATGGAATACCGACGTTTCTCGTATAAGCTCTTAATTTTTCCCATCCTACAACAGAGCCATCAGATAACGGATGTGTATGATATAATACATGTCTTTGCTTCTCATTATTTTTCATACCTATTACTTCTACATGAAGTGCATAACCATAAACCTCTGTTTCTTGTCCTTCTTTCGATTGTAATAAATACTGCGAAATACAATCCATAATACCAATTTCTTTCCCATTTATTTCAATCTGATCATTACGCAATATGCCGTAATCATATAAAGCATGTACAAGTTGCATATTTTGCTTTGGCCAAGTTCCTCTCGTCTCTATCAGTTTGATACCTTTATTTTCTAGTGCCTTTGCTAACGTAATTGTTTCAGAATGCGGGATTATATACTGCGTTGTCTTACCATAAGGCGCTGGCAATTCTATTTCTCTTGGACGCGCAAACGGAAGTACTTGCTTAAATTCACCATCTTCATACACTGTACGCGATGGTAAATGTGGATCATATTCATATGTCGTTGTCTCTGTAATTGATGCAGAAAAAGCAATCGGACGATACGAACCGTGACTTACGCGGATCGTATCTACAGTATCCAGTTGATTTGCTGCATGCATTGCCATCATTTGCGTTACACCTGGCGTCATGCCAAATCCAGGTAAACATGTTTTTTCGTTTTGAACAAATATAGCATGCGATTCATTTTCTTCACCAAATCCATTTAAGTTCACACCGTGACACCCTGCTTCTGCAATACAGCGGGTCGACAATCCGTTTAGCTTTATCGTCGTACCGTCCATTACAATGTCATAACCAATCATTTTTGCAACCGTATCCTCATGATTCGTTACATCTACTTTTACAAAATCAACACGAGGATCGTTGAGCCATTCTACTACTTTACGGCCCTCTTCCTCGTTAAAATCAGCTACTGTAATCGTCTCAAAAGATGAAAATTGAACTAAATCCAAAATAGCTTCACGACAAATTTTACCTGCTCCACCTAAGCAAAATACTTTCATCCAATAACAGCTCCTTTAGCAATACTATCAACTAAGCGATTAATATCTTCTTCATGTACATCACCGATATTTCCAATGCGAAACGTATCTACTTTCGAAATTTTTCCAGGGTAAATAACAAATCCATAACGCTTTAATTCGTTATATAACTGTTGAAACTCGAACCCCTCTTTTGGATAAATGAAAGATGTAATAATAGGAGATTGATATTTCTCATCTACTAGTGGCTTAAATCCGATTTCTCCCATTCTATTCACTAGTAGTTTTTGATTGTTGTAATATCGATTGTAACGCGCTCTCACTCCCCCCTCTTTTTCTAGTTCAAGTAGTGCTTGATAAAAAGCATGTACAACATGTGTAGGTGAAGTAAAACGCCATTTCCCATTTTGTTTTTCCATCGTTTCCCATTGATCATATAAATCAAGAGATAAAGAACGTCCTTTTCCTTTACACTTCAATAATTCATCACGTTTTGCGATTACAAATCCGAATCCAGGAACCCCTTGAATACACTTATTTGCACTACTAATTAAAAAATCAATTTGTAAATCAGCAATGTCTATTTCAATCCCGCCGAAACTACTCATCGCATCAACAATTGTAACCTTTCCATACTGCTTTCCTAATTTACATACATCTACAATTGGATTTATAATACCTGTCGTTGTTTCACAATGAACAACTGCAATATGCGTAATCTCTTTATCTTCTTGCAATAACTTTTCTACTTCTACAATATTAGTAGGTTCCCACTCTTCTGTTTGACTGACCACTACATCAATCTGTAACATCTCTGCCATTTGCACGATGCGCTTACCGTACGCACCATTTGTACAAACGAGAAGCTTCCCATTTGCCGGAATAACAGAACCAATTACTGCTTCAACTGAAAACGTACCGCTTCCTTGCATTAACACTGTTGTATATTTCTCTTCTTCCTTCGTCGCTAACGATACAAGTTTAGCTCTTACTTCTTGCACCATCGTATTATATTCAACATCCCACGTACACCAATCGTATAGCATAACTTCTTTTACTGATTTTGTTGTCGTTAATGGTCCTGGTGTTAATAATAAATAGTGATTTTCATTCATGATCCAGTGCCCCTTTTATGAAATAATTAGTTCTTGTTTCTCGATATGTTCTATTATATTTTCGAGCTCCTGCATCGTTTCAATCGTAAAATGAGCCCCATTTTCAACAAACCGATTACGAACTACTTCTATTTTTTCACGAAGCTCTACCGAATCCATACTCTCCACTTCCTCTTCCGTTAAACCGAGCTCACTACTTCCAAGAATTACACCAACTGTCCACATTCCAGCATTTCTACCTTCTTTCATATCTGATACTGTGTCCCCTACTTTTATCATATGATTCATCGGATACACATCAAGTTCCATTGCATTTTTATAGCACATCCATGGATATGGACGGCCTGCTGGAACATCATCTGGCGTAACAAGAAAATCAGGTTTATATCCTTGTAACGCTGCTTCCTTTGCAACAATATCCATCATTTCTCTCGTATAACCAGTTGTTGAACCGATTTTAATGCCTCTCTCACGTAAAGAAGCGATTACTTCTTTTACCCCCTCAATCGGCGTAGCATAACTTGGCAAAATAGAAAAGAGAATTTCTTCAAACTCTTCATACATCTCATGAATGTCTACTTCTGTTGGTAATTGACCGAAGACACGCTTCCACTCATCCGCAATACGAGGCATTTCTGTTAGTGCCCTTACATGATCTATTTTTAATAATCCCATTGGCTTACGTGCTTCTTCTACTGTAATTTCAACGCCGCGTTTATGAAAAATCTTCATGAATACTTCTAGTGGTGCAAAACATCCGTAATCAACTGTCGTACCTGCCCAATCAAAAATAACTGCTTCAATTTTCATTCTGTCCATCACCCTTCTTATTTATCTTTTTTGCCATTGCGAAGTTCGGTTACGAAGTGTTTTCGTTCCCCATTCATATACAACTCTCACTACAATATTTGTAATAACAATAAGTACACTCATTGCAGCTGCTGGCGCTACATTTCCTGCATCATCCATATTTACGATTGATACGGCAGCTAGTTTAAAATCAGCTGCATATAAGAATACAACTGCTGACACAGTTACCATCGAATTTACGAAGTAGTACATCACCATTTCTAAAATTGCTGGTAAACACATTGGTACTGTTACTCTAAAGAATGTTTTATAAAACGGAATACCCATTGACTGCGAAACAAGCTCAAACTCTCGGTCTAATTTCTTTAAGGCAGTCATTGCCGTGACAAATGTTACAGAATAAAAATGAATGATATTTACTAGTACTAACACAGCGATTGTTCCGTATAAAGAATGAAACGGATTCGTTACTGATAGTCCCAGAATTTGAATCGTTGGTTGACTAAAGAAAAAGACATATCCTAATCCGAGTACTAAACCTGGTATCGCTAACGGCACTATAGAGAAAAAGTAACCTGTTTTTCTAAAAAATTGTAGCTGGTCTATTTTCTCAATTGCATATGCGAATACAAATGTTAAAATCGCCCCAATAACTGCTGTAACTGCTGAAACAATTACGCTATTTTTAAATGCTTCAAGTCCATCTCCTGTTAAACTCGAAAAATTAAAATGCTCAAATGTAAAACTCATATTATATGGCCATACTTTCACACTTGCAGCAATACCAACTGCAACAAATAATAGAATGATCATAAGTGTAATTACACTACAATATATGAATGAGATTACATCTCTTTTCTTATTAGCTATTATTCTGTATGGTACTGCTTTTGAAGATAAGAAATTCGCCTGCTTTCTTTGCGTAATACGATCAACTACAAATGCGAATATAGCTGGGATTAATAAAATCATTCCGACAGTTGCACCCATCGGCATATTTTGCTGTCCAATTACTTGTTTGTATACGTCAGTAGCAAGCACATTATATTGCCCACCAACAATTTTTGGTGCCCCAAAATCAGTAAAACTAAGTGTAAACACAACAAACATTGCACTAATTAATCCGTACTTTACACTAGGTAAAGTAACCGTGAAAAATTGCTTTGTTTTACTCGCCCCTAACATATTAGAAGCTTCATATAATCGATAATCAGATCCTTGAAAGGCAATTAGCAATATAAGAAATGCTTGCGGAAATGTATACATAACTTCAGCTATTACAATTCCTACTGGTCCATATAAAGGGATTTGTATACCTTCAAATAACCCAAACATCCCTTTCGTTACTAGCCCTTGATTACCAAATAAATATGTAAGTGCTATACCGTGCATCATCGTTGGTGCGAACAATGGTAATAACGCTACATACTGAAATACACGCTTTCCAAAAACATTCGTACGGGCAATTGCATATGCGTAAACGAATGCGATTGCAACTGAAATAATTGTTGTTGCGCCCGAAATCCATACTGTATTTTGTAAAGACTGAACTAAAGTTGGTGTTGTGGAATATTTACTGAAATTCGCTAAACCAATGAAAACTCCATCTTTATTATAAAAAGCTTGTGTAAATATTTGTAATAGCGGCAATACAAGTATGATAAGGAAGGAAAGGATCATACCGATAATTACGAGCCTTTGGATCCATTCCTCTTTCCCAATACTTCTCTTAATCTTTTTTTTCGTACTTTCTACCTTATAGTTTTCTAACATCTCCATCTATACAATGACCTTCTTTCCATATGACAACATATGATTTTCTGAGAAAGAGATTTGAATCGGCTTTCCTTTTCTAATAGCGGTTGCTTCTACTTCTGATGCTAATATATCCACTACAATTTTCTCATTATAAAGGTGTGTGTTTTCTTCTATGACTCGCACTTCCGTCCGATATACGGATCCGCGAAATTCCATACTTTCCACAACTGTTTTAATACCTTCCTTTTGTACAATTGTTACATGTTCAGGACGAATTGCATGTTCTTCGTTATTTTTCGAAAAGAAATTAATAGAACCAATAAAATCTGCCACAAACGGATTGGCTGGTCTTTGATAAATCTCCTCTGGTGTTCCAATCTGCATAATTTCCGCATGATTCATTACAACAATTTTATCAGCCATCGTTAATGCCTCTTCTTGATCATGCGTTACCATAATCGTCGTTATTCCTATTTCCTCTTGCAAATCACGCATTTCTCTACGTAATTTTTCACGCACTTTTGCATCTAAAGCTGATAACGGCTCATCGAGTAACAAAATATCTGGAGACAGAGCGAGCGCACGTGCAAGTGCTACTCGCTGCTGTTGTCCACCAGACATTTGAGCAGGATATTTATCTTTTACATTCAGCAAATCTACAAGTTTTAACGCATCTAGCGCTTTCTCTTTCACTTCTGCTTTCCCATATTTTTTTGTCTTTAAGCCGTATTCAATATTTTCAAGTGCTGTTAAATTCGGAAATAAAGCATACGATTGGAAAACCATTCCGAAGTTTCTCTTTCCAGGAGGCAATGCTGTAATATCTTTTCCATTCACAGCTATACTGCCAGTCGTTGGTTCCTCTAGTCCCGCTAAAATGCGAAGCAACGTCGTTTTCCCACAACCACTTGGGCCTAATAAACAAACAAACTCATTTTTGTTCACAGTAAAAGAAATATCTTTTAACGCTGTAAATGCATCAAACTGTTTTTGAATGTGTTGAATTGATAAATATTCGCTCATTTTTCTCTCTCCCACTCACTTACTTTTTCGGTTCTGCTTTTTGGCCAAACTCTTTTTCCCATTTTTCTAAAATTTTGTCACGATTTTCTGCTGCCCATTTAAAGTCATTCTTTTTATATAATTTTTCAGTAACATCTTTCGGGAATCCCTCTGGAAGTTTATAGTCATTTTTAATTGTCGCAAATCCATTTTTCTCAAAGTATAACTTCATTACATCATCAGTAATTGCCCAATCTAAAAATGCTTGCGCTAATTTATCATTTTTCGCATTATCTTTCTTAATAAGTGCGTTCGCTTCTACTTCCCATCCTAATCCTTCTTTCGGCAGTACAACTTCAACTGGGGCACCTTTTTGTTTTTCTTTTAAAGCACTATAAACCATTGATACACCGACTGGATATTCACCTGCTCCTGCTAATTTTGCTGGTTTTGATCCTGAATGCGTATAACTTGCCATATTATCATGAAGTTTCTTCATGTAATCCCAGCCTTTATCTTCACCCATGATTTGTAGCCATGCAGAAACTGTTAAAAACCCTGTTCCAGATGATGCTGGATGTGGCATAACAAGTGTTCCTTTATACTCTGGTTTCGTTAAATCTTCATATGATTCTGGCATCGGTAAATTTTTCTTCTTTAATTCTTCTTTATTTACAGCAATCCCCGTCATAAATGCAGTATTTCCTACCCATTTTTCAGGTTGCTTATCATCTTTAAATTGCGGAAGAACACGATCTGTTCCTTTTGGAGAGTATCCTTTTAACATATCTTTTTTATCTAAAGCTAATAGACTTGATGCCGCAGTTCCCCATACAACATCTGCTTGTGTATTTTTCCCTTCAGCTAGCAATTTCGCAGTAATAACTCCTGTTGAATCACGTACAATGTTTAATTTCACATCAGGATATTTCTTTTTAAAGGAATCAAGATAAATTGGTACAAGCTCTTCTTCAATTGCTGTGTAAACAGTTAATGATCCAGATAATTTTTCATCTTTCACTTTCGCTCCAGCACTTTCTTCCTTCTTTGCACCACACCCCATTAATAACGAAAATACCATTCCAGTCGCTACAGCTTTAAAGATTGTTTTTTTCACTGTTTCTCTCTCCTTTTACAAATCTTATGTACAACTCAAATATAAACAACTAGTGTAAAAGCAGTATTAAACCAACATTAATCTTTTGTTTGTTGTTTGTTTTTGTGTAATACGTTGCTACTTCTATGTTTTTTCGCATTTTTCTGCTAATAGAAAACACTAAATTTACAAATAATTAAAAAAACCTTTATAATCCCACAAAAAAATGAGGCGTTTGTAAAAACGCCTCATTTTTGTTTCCCTTTTTTTGAATTACGATTAGCATACTTTGCGCTATTTTCTCCTTCATACTCTAATGCAAATTCTGCATCCGGTAAGCTTTCTTTCGGAGTTTTATTATTATTGATTGCCGCATTTTGTTTTACTTTTCTTTTTACCAATACATTCACCTGCTCTCAAGAAATCACTTTCTACTCTAGTTTGAAACAATTTAAAATAATTATTACTGGCAAGTGTTAACAAGTACATAAGAGGCGTTCGATGGAAATACTACGTATGAAGAAATCATTATAAAAAGGAGCGATGATTTTGAAGAAAAAAGAAAAGATTCAATCACCAATTTTAGACGAAACGCTCCCGCATCAAATGAATTTTCCATCTTTTAAAGGAACAGGAAAAACGATGCAACAACCTTTTGTGAATCCATATGATGTTGTAATTGGAGACAGTAAATATAATTCCGAGAACAGTCCACTTAACAATTGGAGTGATGAAGTAGATCCTGCCATTATGGCTGGTGATGAGTGGATCCATCCTACAAATGATATTGGGTGGATTTCAGAAGAAAATCAAGAGTTGCTAAAAAACGAATCAGATAATAAAAATGAAGCTTTTATGCATCCACAATTTGGCATTAACGACTAAAAAACCATTCTACCTAACATAGGTAGAATGGTTTCATACTATCCAATAATAATCCGTTCTTTCGGGTATTTATAGCGAGGTGGTTGTTCCCTTCCACCACTAGCTAAAATAAATGTTAAAATACCAACGCGTCCGATAAACATAAGCACAATGAGTACAAGTTTCCCAATAGTTGTTAAATCAGGCGTAACACCTGTTGATAGTCCTGTCGTTCCGAAAGCAGAACAAACCTCAACAATTAAGCTCATAAGCGGTACATTTTCCGTAATAGATAAAACGAATAGCGCAGTAGCACATAACAAAATCCCCATCGTCATAACGACAGATGCTTTCAGTACATCCTCTTCATGTAACTGACGTTTGAAGACTCTAACTGTTCTACCGCCCCTTGCAAAGGTGTATAGTGACAATATACTAACAGCAAATGTTGTTGTACGTATTCCGCCCCCAACCGAACTTGGAGATGCCCCTATAAACATTAATATACTCATAAATAAAAGCGTCGGTTGTGACAATTCACGTATATCCATTGTAGCCAGTCCACCACTTCGCGTCGTCACAGATTGGAATAATGTATAGAAAACTGTTTCATGCCATGACTTTCCTGCTAAAAACTGATTTCGTTCTAGTAGAAAAATCATAATTGTTCCAACGATAACGAGTGCAAAAAATGTCGTTGTCGTCAATTTTGTAAATAACGAAAAGCGGAATAGTTGCTGTCGCCTTTTACTAAAGAATTGTTTTACTTCCATTAACACCGGGAAGCCAATCGCTCCTAAAATAATAAGCAACATATGAATCATTTGCACAATATAATCTTTTTTGTACGGAATTAGTGATTGTCCAGTTAAATCAAATCCTCCGTTCGTAGTTGCACTAACAGCGGCAAAGAAACCGTGGAAATAAGCTTCTTGCCAAGTTGGAAAATAAAGTAGAAATCTTGTACCTAATAGTATTGCTCCAATAAGTTCTATCGAAATAATTACAATTAAAATAGAACGCATCAATTCTACAAGGCCTGATAAATTCCCTTGATTATGATCTGCCATAATGAGTCTTCTTCTCTGCAAACCGATTTTTTTCCCCGTTATAATCCAAACAAACGTACCAAGTGCCATAATCCCTAAGCCGCCTAATTGTAAAATAAGGGCTAAAACAATAATTCCTGCTGTAGTAAACGTATCTGAAATCGTAATAACAGACAGTCCCGTAACACTTACCGCACTAACCGATGTAAAGAGGGCATCTATAAATGTCCATTTCACACCAGCCTTCGTAACAAACGGTAAACTAAGCAATATTACCGATACAACTACCGCTAATAAATAAAACAAAACGATGAGTTGTACAGGACGTAATTTTTGTAAAAACTTTTTTATATCTCTCATTCCATCACTTCGCTACCTTTTTTCTATCGATTAAATAAAGAAAAATCTTTACTTTCTTTATTTGTAAATAACTGCTCAAATAATTTGGCAAAGACCATTCCATATACAGTTCCATTACCTCCATACGGCAATGCGTAAAACAAATTATGTATCTTTTCGTCTTCTTTTAAAATGGGGAGACCATCATGAGTACCACCAAATGCGGCTGCCCAATAGTAGTCTGCCTGTATATTTTTATACTGCGGGAACAGTTCTTTTACAATATTAATAAGGATATCACGCTTATGCAATAATTTCGTATCACCGATTGTTTGAATTTGCATCGCTTCATCTAATCCGCCTACAATAATGCGGTTTCGATACGTTCGAAAATATAAGTAGGGCCGTGCCGTTTCCCAAATTAACGATCGCTCATGCCAGCCTTCAAACTGATCTATTTCATTTGTTACAATTGCATAAGAAGTTTCTACTGTTGTATTCTTTTCTTTCTTTCCAAAAAGCGCTTCATAACCTGTCGCCATAATAATATTCTTTGCTACAATTTGATTTCCTGTTTTCGTGTAACAAATTAAATCATTTTGGTGTTTTTTTATATGTATTGCCTCTGTATGTTCATATATATTAGCTCCCATTTGGTTTGCTTTATGCAAAAAACTATGCGCTAGTAAATACGGATTCACCTCAGCATCACCTTGCATATATAACGCTGCTTGTTTTGCAAAAGAATAACGTTTCTTAATATCAGCTTCTGTAAAATATTCAACTGGAAATCCATAATTCTGTAACGTATTATATTCCTCTTGTAAAAATGAGACATCCTCACTTTTACTTGCATAATATAAACTATTTCGCGGAATAAAATGGGGATCAATATCAAGAGTCGGTATAACCTCTTCCATTGTTCTTAGCGCTTCATAACAAAGCTTATATGCTCGTACCCCTTTTTCTTTACCAAATGTATGGATAAGAGAAGTTAACGATTTATCATGAAGAAATTGTAGTAAACCTGTATTAGCAGCTGTGCTACCACACGCAATTGCTCTTTTTTCAATAAGAGTAACACTCATACCAATTTTCGCTAACGAATGCGCTATATGAGCACCTGCTTCGCCACTTCCGACTACAAGTACATCACATATCATATCACTTTCTAACGGTGGATAACAAGGTACAGAAACTCCTGTATTCCAAAACAACTTACCGGTCATAAGTTTCATAATCATACTCCTAAAATATAAATTTCTCCTTTCTATGTTTTGTTATTTTCCATAAAAAAATCCAACTAACATAGGCTAGTTGGATTTTTTTATTTTTAATTAGAACGCTCTTCAAGCCAATTTCCAATCGTCGGATATGTTTGTTTTACAGCTGTTCCACCGTAAACAATAGACATATGCCCTGTCGGTAAACATACATATTGTTTATCTGTGCTAGAAATATGGTCTAGTAACGCTTCTACTTGACATGGCAAAGCGATATGATCACGTTTCCCGGAAATATTTAAGACATTCGCCTTAATATTTGCAAGGTCTACCTTTTGTCCGCGAATAACAAGTTCACCCTTAACCAGTTTATTATTTTGATAAAAATCACGAATCCACTGTCTGTATGATTCACCTGGGAACGGAATACCATCACCAACCCACTTTTGAACCAATCTCCAGCTTTCGACGAAGCGCTCATTCTCTGAACGATCTACTAAAGCAACATATGGACCAACAAAGTTCGTAATTGGTTTTAACATTTTGTTTCCGAAATCAATCATTTCTGGCGGAATATTTCCAAATGTATCAACCGCTTTATCTAAATTGAAGTATTTCTCATCTAATAAAGGACCATACAATCCTGTTTCAGAGAAATCAAAAGGACTTGTCATGAAAATTAAATTACGAATTGGCATGTGCGGATGAAGTGCTGCATAAATGGAAGTTAGCGTTCCACCCATGCAATAACCAAGTAAAGAAATCTCGTCCGCTTTTGCAGTTCGCATTACTTTTTTTACTGCTTTTGCAATATAATCAAACACGAAATCATCAAATTTCAAATGACTATCTTCTAAACCAAATGTGCCCCAATCAAGCATATACACATCAAAACCACGATCCACTAGATATTCCACTAAACTATTTCCAGGAGTTAAATCCATAATATATGGTTTATTAATAAGAGCATATATTAACAGAATTGGAACTCTTTGTGTTTTTTCTTGTTTTGGAATGTAGCGATAAAGCTTCGTCTTATTCTTCGTCCAAATAACCTCTTTCGGCGTTAATCCTACTTGCGGCTCTGGTTCACGTAATAAAATTTCACTCGCCCTTTTCACTCGGCGGTATGCTTTTCGGTACTCTTCTGGGTATAGCTCTAATTGCTTTTCCCATTCTGTTGCGAATGTAGTCATTTTCCTATCTCCTTTTTGGTCGATTTCCTTCTAAAAAAAGAAGTGCATTCCTGCTATGGATATGCACTTTTTTCTTACTTCATTACATATATAATCCGCCGTTAATGTTTAATTGCT
Source organism: Bacillus sp. CH_48 (assembly GCF_038008465.1). Lineage (NCBI taxonomy): Bacteria > Bacillati > Bacillota > Bacilli > Caryophanales > Bacillaceae > Bacillus > Bacillus sp. CH_48. The sequence continues at coordinate 5,579,353 of NZ_JBBOZF010000001.1, forward strand.
GACCTGTGATATACGCACCGTCACGGCATAGGTATACTACACCTTTTGCAATTTCATCAGCTTGACCAAAACGTTTTTTCGGGATTTTTGCAACGATTTTTTGACGTACTTCTTCTGGTACTTCTGCTACCATTTCAGTATCAATAAATCCAGGGCAAATTGCATTTACAGTGACATTTGTTTTTGCAAGTTCTAACGCTAATGATTTTGTAAATCCTAACATACCCGCTTTTGCTGCTGAGTAGTTTGTTTGGCCAAATCCACCTGCTTGGCCAATAATAGAAGAAATGCTAATAATTCTTCCTTCTTCCGCTTCCGTTATGTATGGAAGAACCGCGCTTGTCGTATTAAATACGCTACTTAAATTCACGTCAATTACGCGCTCCCAATCTTCACGATTTAACTTTTTGAATGTACGATCTCTTGTAATACCAGCATTATTAACAAGAATATCAACTTTACCAAAATGATTCACAGCTTCTTCTACAAGTCGGTTTGCATCTTCTACTTTAGAAACATCCGCTTGCACTGCATAAACGTCATGTCCATCTTTTCCTAGTTCATTTACTAAATTTTCAGCTGCTTCTTTACTGCTATTATAGTTAATAACTACTTTCGCTCCCTCTTGTGCTAATGCTACTGTAATTGCTTTTCCAATCCCTTTTGCTCCACCTGTTACGATTGCTACTTTGCCATTTAATTGAACCATTTCTTTTCCCCCTTAAATGAATTTGTGAACGATTGTTATGAATCATTTTGGTACTCATACTGTAGAGTCCCTATATAATTATGTTTCGCCGTTTACACGTGAAAGAGATTCTCCCTCTCTCTTTTACCTGTTATAAACAAGCGCTTTTATCATTTTTTATTTTCCGGCTTATTCGCAGGCTTTATCTCTTCTTTTACAGGTACTTGTAGTTTAGCTAGTACTGCATTTTGCTTTTCTAGCAATTCTAAAATTTGATCTACTTTTGTTTCAAGCGTACGAATATCTTGTTTCACTTTCGTCACATCACGCTTTAATGTAGGAGCTTGTCCTAAAGAATCTACTTTCTCCTCTAGAAACTCCTCAATGTTATCTACTTTATTTTCTAAGTTAATAACAAGCGTAGCCACTCTTGCGATATCCTCTTTCGTCGGCACATTTACTTGTTCTAAATAGTTTTTTGTCGTATCATTTAATGCTTTTTGATAAAACAAATTCAAATCTAGAACGCTGCCCATCCAAGCAGAATATTCTTCTGTTTTAATTGTTTCATTGAGCGCTTTTCCCCAAAATGTTTCGGTTTGTTCATAAGCATTTTTCCATGCTTGTAGTGGATCGAATTTTTGATCAATCACTTTACCTACACTCCCTTTTTCGTTTTTGAAACAATTCAACCTATTCACTATTTTCTAATATTCTGAATAAAACTTCAAGTCTATATTTTATTTTTTTCTATTTTCTAACAAATGTGTTGACTTTAAAAACAGATAGGTGTAAATTGCACTTATAAGCAAAAAATTCCATCTAACTGATTCATGAGGTGATGCACAATCATGCTACAAAATGAACCAGAACAACGCGAAAGTTTGGAGAACAACCAAGCGAAACAACCAAACTCCATGCCAAAAAACTTCTTAGTTCCCTTCTTACTTCTCTGTCTAAAAGACTGGAGTCTTCATGGTTACAAACTTATTCAAATGCTAATGGATATCGGCTTTTCTTCTGTTGACCAAGGTAATGTTTATAGAACACTACGCAAATTAGAAAAAGAAAACCTTATTTCTTCTACTTGGGATACAAGCGATGGAGGGCCGGCAAAAAGAATTTATTCTTTAACTGAATATGGAGAGCAATATTTAACAACATGTGCGACTTCTTTTGAACATTATCAAAATATGTTGCGAACGTTTTTCACGTTATACACCAATGCATTCTTTCCATTTTCTACTTCTCCAGAAAAGGATGAAAAGGATTCTTCATCTTCACCTGGTGGTACAGCAGAGTAATCTGCGTTCACAATATGCAAAAAAACATTTGGGGGTCAAACAATGGAAACTAAACCATACGAATTAGTCGATGCATTTTGGAAAAACTGGTCTCAATCACTTTCCCTTTTCTCTTCAGCTGGGAAACAATTAGAGCAACTTACTTTAGAAACATTAAAACAACAACAAGACGCTTTGCATAAATTAACATCAGGAGTAGATGAACTAGAAAAAGAACTACAACAACTCACTGCTCAGTTCAATAACCAATATACAGATTACGTGAAACAATTAACTGGAAACTCCTTAAATGATCAAATTAACGAGTGGCAAGACAAGTGGAAGGAACTTTCTGCTCATATGCAGCAACTTACTGTTTCTCCTACAAAAACATCTTTGTCAATCCTTACACAAACAAGCGGTCAATTTGAAGAAACAACAAAACAATTTATTGAGCAACAACAATTACAACGTGAAGAGGCTCAAAAACAGTTAGAGGGTTTTTTGGAAGAGTTCAAGTCAAAACAGTTGGAACTCGCAAAAAAGTTCGAGGAAAATTCAAAAAATCTATTTACTTCCATCAAGTAAGAAAAATGTGGGAGCTAACTGCAGCACAAACAAAACTCTTTCTTCCTCCTACTACATCAAGATGGCTAGCATTTTTCGATATGGAAAAGAAGGAGGACAAAATGAATCCATTTCAAGAAGCACAAACTGTTCCGGAGCTTCGTTATGATGAGATTCAAGTCGGTGATCAAGCATCCCTTACAAAAACAATTACGGATGAAGATGTTATCAATTTTGCAAAATTGACTGGAGATGTGAATCCTATTCATATTTTAGATTCTTTTGCAAAAACAACAATGTTTAAAGAACGTATTGCTCACGGTATGCTCGTTTCGAGTTTTATTTCTACCATCCTTGGAACGAAACTCCCAGGCAAAAATACGATTTATTTATCCCAAAATGTTTCATTCCGTGCCCCTGTCAAAATCGGTGATACACTTCGTGTTGTGGCAGAGGTTATTAAGAAGCGTGACGATAAAAAAATCATTACGTTGCAAACAAACATATATAATCAATCAGATGATATTGTCGTGGAAGGAACAGCGACAATACTAAAAAAAGAGTAGCAAATTTGCTACTCTTTTTTCTATCCAAGAACTTCTAATCGCACCGATTACTTCCGCGTATGACTACGTCATTTCCACATAAAATAACGTTACCAGTTTAGATAAGAACTTAGCTGAACTGGACTACTCATAAGGATGTGTATCAACATGGTAAAAACAAACAAATTATTAGTTCCAGGTGCAGAGCAAGCGCTTGAACAATTTAAATATGAGATTGCACAAGAATTTGGTGTAAGCTTAGGGTCTAATACAGCATCTCGTTCTAACGGTTCAGTTGGCGGTGAAGTAACAAAACGTCTTGTTGCTTTAGCACAACAACAATTACGTGGATAATAATATAACATATGGCTTAGAGGCAGATATTCTCTGCCTCTTTCTATTTTCAACATACATAATAGTGCTTTTTCACATACTAATCAAAGCAAAATGAAAGGAGCGATATGTGAAATGAAACGGATTAATATTAGCATGAGCCCTCCCCGCGTTCTTACTTTATCTTTTCTTCTATTATCAGTTGTCGGCACATGCTTATTAAAACTGCCCATCGCTACGACAACGTCCATTTCATGGCTCGATGCCTTATTTACAACCGTTTCCGCTTGTACTGTTACTGGGCTTGGTGTTGTAGATACCGGAAAAATGTTTACTTTATTTGGACAATGTGTCATTTTAGCGCTTATACAAGTTGGCGGGCTTGGCATTATGAGCTTTGCTGTCTTAATTGCGATTATGCTCGGAAGAAAAATCGGTCTTCAAAACCGTATTTTATTACAACAAGCATTAAATCAAACGAATATCGGCGGCGTCATCCGTCTTGCCAAATCGTTATTTTTATTCTCTTTTACAGTCGAATGTATCGCTACTTTAATTCTTTCTTTTGAGTGGGTACCAAAATATGGGGTTACCAAAGGGATCTATTATAGTTTTTTCCATTCAATCTCAGCCTTTAACAATGCTGGTTTTTCTGTGTGGAGCGATAATTTAATGTCCCATTCTCATAGCATTCTTGTCAATTTCGTCATTTCCTCTCTCATCATTTTAGGTGGAATAGGTTTTACAGTAATCGTAGACATAAAAAGAAAGAAAAACTTTAAAAACCTTACACTACATTCAAAACTTATGCTTTCTTCTACTCTAATCGTCAACATTATTGCTACCCTTTTTATTTTTATATTCGAGTTCCATAACTCCCTTTCTATGAGAGGTTTTACCCCATTTGAAGAAGGAATAGCCTCTTATTTTCAAGCAATTTCAACGCGAACTGCCGGGTTTAATACAGTTGATATTTCTACATTGTCAAAACCTTCCCTCCTATTAATGATGCTCCTTATGTTTATTGGTGCTGGTAGCGCTTCAACGGGTGGTGGGATTAAGTTAACAACATTTTTAATCATATTTTTTGGCGTATTTAAATTTCTACAAGAACAAGAGGATATTGTCGTATTTAAAAAGTCCATTAAAGATACTCTCATTGTCAAATCATTAACTATTACTATTATTTCCATTTCATTTATCTTTTTTGCTATTTTAATTTTGAGTATTACTGAGCGAGTTCCTCTATTGATGAGTGCTTTCGAAGTATTTTCAGCATTTGGGACTGTTGGCCTCAGTATGAACTTAACACCCCACTTAACTATAATCGGAAAAGCTATTATTATCTTTATGATGTTTTTTGGGAAAATGGGTCCTTTAACATTGGCTTTTTCATTTGCTCGTAAAAAGAACCGGAAAATAAAATATCCGAATGAAGATATTTTAACAGGTTGACAACCGTAGAAATTATCCATATAATGAGAATACAATAGCATATCTCCAAAGGGGAGTAGCGTCCAAGAAAATTTCTTGGAAACAAAGTCGTCATTACGTAGAACTTAGTTCTTCCGGCTTTGTTGGCATTTTCATTACATATGTCTAGCAAGACCTTTGCCTATTAACGGCAGAGGTCTTTTTTGTATTCATTTCCAGATTCTTCCAAAGTTAATAGGCAGGAGTATGGGGAAACTAAATAGTGGGGAAATTCTTCACTTATTTAGAACTTATAGAAATGAGAGGAGAATGTACATGGATGTATCATTATTATTGGAGTATGGTTGGGTATTACTCATCCTAATTGCACTTGAAGGAATTTTAGCGGCTGATAACGCTCTTGTTCTTGCAATTATGGTAAAACATTTACCAGAAGAAAAACGAAAGAAAGCACTATTTTATGGATTAGCGGGGGCATTTGTTTTCCGATTCGGATCGTTATTTATGATTTCGTTCTTAGTCGATGTATGGCAAGTGCAAGCAATCGGTGCCATCTACCTTATGTTTATCGCTGGTAATCACTTATTTAAAACGTATGTTAAAAAGAATACGGATGAAGAAACTGAAGAAAAAGAAGCAAAGAAAAAACAAGAGAACTTTTGGTGGACTGTATTTAAAGTTGAGGTTGCTGATATCGCCTTCGCAGTTGATTCAATTTTAGCTGCTGTTGCACTAGCAATGACTTTACCAAAAACAGGATTAGGTACAATTGGTAGTCTTGATACTGGGCAATTCGTTGTTATCTTTGTGGGTGGACTTATCGGATTAATCATTATGCGATTTGCAGCAACTGCTTTCGTACAAATCTTAAAACGTAAACCAGGACTTGAAACTGCAGCATTCTTAATTGTAGGTTGGGTTGGTGTAAAGCTAGCAGTTTATACATTAGCACACCCTGCATTAAATGTAATTCCACATTCATTCCCAGAATCCACTCCGTGGAAGCTTACATTCTGGATTGTATTAGTCGGAATCGCAGTTGGTGGTTGGTTCTTCTCAAAAGAAGTAGAAGTAAAAGTAGAAAAGAATTTAGACGAAAAAGCGCTGTAATTACAGCGCTTTTTCTTTTTGCTTTCTTCCTCTCAATATCCAGAAAAAATTCCATTATACTATCTTTTGCAAACGCTTTCTCAATATATGTATGTCCTTTTTGTGAAACATTGCACAAACTTATTGAAAGTGAGAACAATTCCATGTACTTTATTCATATAAGGAGTATTTATAGAAGATTTACTAAAGGAGCGTATTACTCATGCTAGAACAAGGACTAGATTATGTTGTCAAACTGGCTAAAAGCAAAAAGAAAATGCTAGATATAAACCCAATGCAATATTTCATTCGTGCTGCACTTGCGGGTATTTATATCGGTTTTATTATTGTACTATGTTTTAAATTAGGTAATTTTTTTCACATTGCAGATTCACCAGCAACTTATTTAGCTGCTTCTATGTTTTTCGGGATTGCTCTCGTACTTATTATATATGGTGGTGCTGAATTGTTTACTGGAAACACAATGTACTTTACTGTAGCAACTTTAAGAAAGGAAACAACGATTTCTGATACACTGCGTAACTGGGTTGCTTGTTACGCAGGTAACTTAGGTGGCGCGTTATTCTTTGCCTTACTATTTTACGCAACTGGAATTTTTGAAGCAATTGATCACGGTCACTTAATGAGTAAAGTCGTTGAAGGAAAGATGAACACACCTACAATGCAGTTATTCTTTAAAGCCATTTTATGTAACTGGCTCGTATGTCTTGCTTGCTTCTTACCTTCTCAGGTCAAAGGTGACACAGCAAAAATAATGGTCATGATGCTACTTGTTTTCACATTCTTCTTATCTGGTTACGAACATAGTATTGCAAACTTATCACTCTTTGCTTTATCTTTAGTTTCACCGCATCCTGAGACAATTTCTTTTTCAGGTGCTATTCATAACTTAATTCCTGTTACAATCGGTAACATTATTGGCGGATCAGTATTTGTCGGTATGGTATACCACTACTTAACTAAGAAAACACCTGACGTTCAACAGGAAGAAACTGAAATCGCAGCAGCTCAACAAGAAGAGATTATTCCTTTACAAGCACATATGAAACATTAAAAACTCCAAAGTTTTACTTTGGAGTTTTTAGCTTCCCACATATTTAACAACAAGGTGAGGATTAATTTCTCCTTCTTCCTTTCCCTTATCCAATCTTTGTTTCATCTTATGCATACCGATGATATCATTCGTATGAAGGTGAATTTCATTTACATATAACCCTTCTGTACAAAAGGCTTCTACAAAATCTAGTCCACTTTTTTCTCCCCATCCCATATTAAAATCAAGGGAAAGAATATTCACACCATAATCCCGAACCATTTGTAAGGTACATTCTACTGTAGTTGCCGGCACATACCCGAACGGACAACTTCTTTGATCATCCATATATACGTTCATTTTCTATTCCCTCTCTACTTTGAATATGCGACCAATACATAACATATTGCCCCAAGGCTAATAAAAGGACCAAATGGAATGGGCTTTCGTACTTCTATACGCTTTAATACGATCCCAATCCCGAAAAAACAAAGACTAAAACAAGATGCTAAAAATAAAATGATAAAAACTCCCTTCACTCCTACTATAAACCCAAGCAACGAAAGTAGTTTTATATCTCCACCGCCAAGCCCTTCTGGATACATCTTTTGCATGCAATATAACAAAATGAATATAACACCACTACCAACTATACTATCTGTCCAAGTAACTAATTGTACAAAAACACTTTCGAGAATGAGTAAAACGGCAAATGAAATTAAAATACAATCAGGAATTAACATATATAAGTAATCTGTAAGTGAAATAATAAGAAGTAGCGAAAAAAGGGATAAAATGATAATAAGCTCTCGTTCTATTCCAATCATATACACGGTAAGAAGAAATATACTTCCTGTTATACATTCAAATGCTACATACATAATCGGAATTTGCCTCTTACAATTCGTACAACAGCCTCTTTGTATATAAAATGAAATGATGGGGATTAGTTCTTTTGGCCTTAGCACATATTTACAATAATGACAATGTGAACGCGGGGTAATGATAGACTCCCCTAATGGAACCCTCATCGCAACTAACATAAAAAATGAACCAAACACCATCCCTGCTAACAGTGCATATAAATAAGTGAACATCCCTTCCTCTCCTTTCCCAAAAAACATAGCAAAAAAAGGAGAGAACTTCTACTTCATATTATCCATTATTCTACTAAAAAAGCAGGCCATTTTCTGGCCTGCTTTCCCCTCTTTTATACGATGAAATATATTGCTTTTAATGGTCCATGTACTCCGACAACAAGATTCATCTCAATGTCAGCCGAGTTACTTGGTCCTGTAATAAAGTTAATACAAGATGCCGCTGTCTCGCCATCTTCTACACGTGAGTTCATATCCTGAACTGCTTGTGTAATACGAGGCACAAGTGTTTCACGTGGAATAATAGCTAAATATACAGTCGGTAAAAAATGTAAAGAACGTCCTTGTCCTTTATGACTTTGTACAACAATTGTACCAGATTCAGCTAATGTATAATCACTAAATGCAATACCAATATTCGCTTTTTCAGCTAAACGCATATTTCCGTCTTTTCTCTCTGGATCCCATACGTTTACTTCAACGTCTCGCTTTGGAAGTTCTTCTTTAAATAAAGATGTTAAACCATATGCATCAAAACGCTCATCCGCTGATAATAAAATAGGTCCTCCGCCGTTTTCCATGATTACTTGTTGAAGGTCTTCACGTAAACGTTCATTTGTCGTTTCTACTACAGTTGTATGAATGTTTGTACATTGATTTTTAAACACTTCTAGTAATTCTTCTTGTGAATAATCTTTTAACGTTTCTATATTCACATTACTTTTCCATACTGGACGCTCTACACCTTCTGTTTTACGCGCGCGCCCAAGTTCTTTTGCAATGTTATCTAGAAAGGCATCACGGTTTTGAATTAATCCTGTCATTATTTATCCCCGCCTTTCTTATGATCTTTATACCAATCACGGAATCGTTCTTTACTTGGAGCTGGGAATTCACGAATATCCGTCCAGTTTTTAAGTGGCCCAACACCTTTTGATACACGATTACCAGATGTAAATGGACTCATTGCCGCTGGTGCCATTTTTGAACCCATTTTATATAAAGCAGCTGAAGAAGCACCCATACTAAACATTTTCATCGCTAGTTTTTCTGCAAGTGGTGCACGACCTTCTTGCTCAACGATGACTTGACGATGTTTTAATAATAAATCATGCAATGGAATTTTTACTGGACAAGCTTCTGTACATGCTCCGCATAAACTAGATGCATAAGGAAGCTCTTTATAATCATCATATCCACCTAGAAGCGGTGTTAATACCGCGCCGATTGGTCCTGAATAAATCGATCCATATGAATGTCCACCAACGTGACGATATACAGGACATACGTTAACACAAGCAGCGCAACGAATACATTGTAATACTGAACGGAATTCAGATCCAAGAATTTGAGAGCGACCATTATCAACAACAACTAAATGGAATTCTTCAGGTCCATCAACTTCCTCTTCTTGAATTGGTCCTGCTACTGTTACATAACTTGTTAATTTTTGACCTACTGCACTACGACATAGTAAACCAACTAAAACATCTAATTCTTCCATTGTCGGAACCATACGTTCCATACCCATTACTGCAATTTGTGTTTTCGGAATTGACATAACAAGATCTGCATTACCTTCATTCGTTACTAAACAAAGGGAGCCCGTATTTGCAACAGCAAAGTTACAACCAGTTACACCAATTTCTGCATCCATAAATTTCTCACGAAGTTGTTTACGAACAAACTTTGTCATTTCATACGGGTCATCAGAATTTTCATAGCCTAGCTTTTCTTTAAATACATCGCGAATTTGCGTTCTATTTTTATGAAGTGCAGGTGCAATAATATGTGAAGGTGGATCGTTATCTACTTGCAAGATATACTCTCCTAAATCACTCTCTAACACTTCACAGCCAATCTCTTCAAGCGCATGGTTCATACTGATTTCTTCTGTTACCATCGACTTTGATTTTACTACTTTTTTCGCTTGTTTCTTTTTGGCGACGTCTTGAATATACTTTGCTGCTTCCTCTTTCGTCTTCGCAAAGTACACGTGTCCGCCTCTTTTTGATACATTTTCACTTAACTGCATTAAGTAATAATCAAGATTTTCTAACGTATGTTGACGGATTTGTTCACCTAGTTCACGCCACTCTTCCCAGTTTCCTAATTCATCTGCGGCTTTTAAGCGATTCGTATATAAGCGCGTTTGTGCCGAAGATACTGCTCCGCGCATAAACGAATCTTGAATTCCATCACCAACGCGATCATTAAATTTTTTCTCACTGATTTTCATAGACATAGCTTATGTTCCCCCTTCATGAGCGACTATTCAGTACCTCAGCAATATGCATTACTTTTACTTCTTTTCCTAAACGCTCAATACGTCCGCCAATGTTTAACAAACACCCACAATCTGCACCGATTAAATAATCTGCACCTGTTTCCATTACACTATCTACTTTTTCATCTACCATTTGCTCAGAGATTGGAGTCATCTTAACTGAAAACGTTCCCCCAAACCCACAACAATTTTGCACGTTTGGCAAATCTCTCACAGTTAATCCTTTTACATTTGATAATAAAATCCCTGGTGCTTCTTTTACTCCGAGCATACGTGTCATATGACATGATTTATGAATAGTAGCTATCCCTGATAAACTTGCACCAACATCTGTAACTTTTAAAACATCTACAATAAACTGTGTAAATTCATAAGTTTTATCAGCAACTTTTTGTGCACGTTTAGCCCACTTTGGATCATCTTTGAAAACATGCGGATACTCATGAAACATTGTCGCACACGAGCCAGATGGTGTAACAATATATTCTGCATCTTCAAAAGTTTCAATCATATGTTTCATCGCTTCTTTTGCTGCTTCTACATGGCCGCTATTATAAGCAGGCTGACCACAACAAACTTGTGCTTCTGGAAATTCAATTTCACAACCTAAACGCTCCAACACTTCAACTGTTGCTTTACCGACATTTGTTTCAAACATATCGACTAAACAAGTAACAAATAAAGTAACTTTCATAACTATTACTCCCCCTTTTTACAACTTCGCCAACAAACATATGGTCATCAGATGACTGAGTAGAGAAGAAATAGGCTCAACCATGGCCTATCCTCTCCCTCTCCTAAAGAAAACGCTTACTTAATCTTTCTCTATTTTATCAGAAAATTAAATTTTTAAAAGATTAAATTACGAATTTATATCGTTTTTACCTGTGACAATATGTTCTACATTTGTTAAATGATCTAGCATTGCTTGCTGCGCTAATTCTACATCTTGTTTTAACACCGCATCATATATAACTTGATGCTCTTCTATAAGTCGTTCTGATGTCGTTTGTTCACCATATAAAATAATGCGTCTTGATTCACCAATTGTTTCAGCAATCATCTCTGAAACATGATTCATGAGTTCAAGCAAAATGTTATTATGCGAAGACTCTGCAATTCCCATATGAAATTGAAAATCAGCTTTTTCGCCAGCCTTTTCATCTCCAATGCTCTTTGCCATTTCATCTAACCAATGTTTCATATTTTGTAAATTATCTTCCGTACGTTTTGCCGCCGCTACTCGAACTGCCCCCACTTCAAGCACCTTTCGTACTTCTAATAAATTCAAAATATCTTCTTTCTTCATTAATAATCTATTGTTTAATGATTTTGTTAATGAAGAAGAATCGAAGTTCTTCACATATGTACCTTCTCCTTGTTTCATCTCAATTAAGCCCATCGCTCTTAGCGCACTTAGCGCTTCACGAACAGCAGATCTGCCAACTTGAAACTGCTCAGCTAATTGATGCACAGGGAGTAGTTTGTCACCAGGTTTTAACGTACCATTTTTAATCATTGTTAAAATAGCTTCAGATACTTCTTCGTAAATTTTTTTCGGTTTAATAGATTTGTACTCCAGTTAAATCACCTCAGTATCTTCCAAACAACAATTGAAACGATTTATAAGAACTTTGCATCATAACTATTTTAGACCGAATTGATAAGAAGTACAAATGTTTTGTTCATAAAATAGTCAAATTTCCGATATTTATTACATATTAATTTATATTTTTACGTATAAAGTGAAACTTTAATCAGTAGGTTTTTTTTCATCCCCCACCTAACTTCTTTGCTTCCGCTGAATTTTGAGGTGGGGGGCTTACTGCCCGGCAAATAGCGAGATAAATATTCCCTTCAATATAAAGAACATGTCCTAAAAATTAGAACATGCCCACCTCATCCTGTACATTCAGTTTAATAATAACCGTTGTTCCCTTATCTTTTTCACTTTTAATTTTCCACTGTCCACCATGTATATGAACAATTTGTCTCACAATAGCAAGGCCTAAACCTGTTCCACCATGTTGACGACTTCTCGCTTTATCAACTCGGTAAAAGCGCTCGCCAAGATTTTCTAAATGCTCTATATCAATGCCAATTCCTGTATCTTTTATTTTTAATTCACAGTAATCATCGATTTGCTCTAAAGTTATAACGATATTTCCTTTTTGATTTGTATATCGTATCGCATTATCTAACACATTATGAAGCACTTGTTGCATACGATCCTCATCAATCATGACAATGACCTCTGGATTTAAATTGGTTGAAATATGAATTTCCTTTTCTATAAACTTAATCTCATACGTATCTAATACGTCTTCAATCAGCTGTGAAAAAACGATAGGTTGCTTCTTTAACGGAAAGTGCTCACCTTCTAATTGTGCTAAGTCTAACAAGTCATGAACGAGACGCTGCATACGACCTGCTTCTTTATGAATTAGCTGGGTTACTTTTTCCTGCTGAGCTCCCTTTGCAACACCATCTAAAATAGCCTCGCTATACCCTTTTATATAACTAAGTGGTGTTCTAAGTTCATGCGAAACATTTGCTAAAAATTCCTTACGCTTTACATCTTCTGTTTCTAATGAATTTGCCATTTTATTAAATGCTTTTCCTAATCGTCCAATTTCATCCTCTGAAGAAACTGTAATCCGCTCCGAAAAATCTCCCGTAGCCAAATGATTTGCAACCCGCTCCATTTGCGAAAGTGGCTTCGTAATTGCAATTATAATTTTTCTTCCAACCCATATCGTAATTAAAATCATAGCAATTGCTAGTGGTGCTAAAATAAGACCCATATCATATATTAAGTCTTTTATACTTTTTAAAGGAATATAAGAATATACAATTCCGACTAATTTTTTATTTTCCAATACAGGGATGACAACCCCCATAATATTACGTTCAAAATGTTCTTCATATCCTATCTTTGTCACAGTTTTCCCATCTAATAGCGTTTGCCTATCTCCTTCACTTATAAGAGAATGATGATGCACATCAAAAGGTAAACATGCACTTAAATCACGCGGATTAGACACGAAAAGAACGTCTGAACTAGATATTTGATCAAATGATCTTACTTTCCCTTCAAAAATTGATATTCCTTCGCGCTTATCATACTGAGCAGCAAGATTTTTCCCTTCCATTACTAATGAACCTTTTAAATTATCAACGTATAGTTTTTCATATGAGTATAAAGATACGAAATAAAGAAAGGACACTGTTACACATACTGCACACACTACTGTAAGCCAAAGTTTTTGTACCATCGTAAACATACGTTACACCTCGAATTTATAGCCTACACCCCAAACAGTTTGAATGTAGTTTCCACTTTCTCCAAGCTTCAAGCGCATCGTTTTCACGTGCGTATCTACTGTTCTTGTACTTCCCGCATAATCATATCCCCATACCTTTTCAAGTAATTGTTCCCGGCTAAATACTTGTCCTGTATGCTGACAAAGAAAATATAGTAAATCAAACTCTTTTACTGTAAGAGAAATCGGCTCACCATCCGCCTCTATTCGTCTACTTTTTTCATTGATAAGAATTGGTCCAAATTGAATCTCTTCTTGCTGTTCTTGCTTTGTATATCTTCTTAACACAGCTTCCATACGGGCAACCAATTCACCAGGACTAAACGGTTTTACAATATAATCATCCGCTCCCATACGTAAGCCGTTCACCCTATTCCACTCTTCACCTTTTGCGGTTAAAAATATAATCGGCACATCTGACGTTTTTCTAATTTCTTTACAAACTGAAAGTCCATCCATTTCTGGCATCATAATATCTAATACAACGAAATCATAATGATCTGTTTCTAGTTTTTTAAGAGCCTCTTTTCCATTTTCAGCTTCTCCCCACTCATATCCGAAGTTGTCCAAATACATTCCAACAAGCTGCCTCATATCACTTTCATCATCTACAACTAGCACTCTATATTTATTCATTATCCTTTCCTTCCCTCTCTATGAGTTGAAACGGTCCTTTTCCGACTTTAATTGTTTGTTTTATTTTCAAATTCTTCATATCCATAACGCACACTTCATCACTATCATAACTTGCTACATATCCTTCTGCTCCGCTCTCCAAAAATGCAAATGGATTCGATCCTACTTCTACAGAAGCTATTTCTTTATATGTGCTAATATCAAACTTTCTAAGTGTGTTCGAACCATGACTTAGTGCATATACGTACTTACTATCCTTCGTTATATTCACAGGCATAAATGGAGCGTGTAAAGAGCGCACCATTTCTCCCCCCTGTAAAGAATACACTAACACTTTCTCATTTACTTGATTTCCATCACCATGTCCGCCAATCCATATTTCTTTCCCATCAGGACTAATCGTTGCTCCGGTTGATGCTGGCGGAATCATAAAGGATTGAACAACTTCTTTTTTCTTCGTATCAATTGTCGTTAGTTTCGTATCATAAAAGTTTAGTACAGATAACCGATTATGATACTCTACCATCGTTATAGGACCTTTTCCTGTTGAAACATTTCCTGTCTCTTTCCCATTTATCGTAAAGAACCTTACCTTTTGAACATTTTGATCGGCAGCAAATAATTGCTTTTTATCTTCTGATACGACCACATTTACAATGCCCTTTCCAGTTTTATATTTTTCCACTTGCCTTCCTTCCGCCAATGAATATACATACATATATTCTAATTGCTTACCGTATACAAGGATTTCCTCACCGTTTGGAAGCAGTGTGATTCCGGCCATTGGCTCATTTAGTTCCCATGTCGTGATTAACTTTTTATTTTTTTTATCAATAAAACTAATGCTGCCTTCTTTTATATTCGTTGTTATAATAACATTTTTATCTTTAGCAATTGGTGTATATGAACTTCCTTGACACCCTACTAATAGAAATAAAAAACAGAGAAGAAAAACATACTTTCTCAAAAGATTCCCTCCATCTTCGGATGATTTCGTTATAATTGTAAAATAACAAATAAATGTGTGGAAAGTGTGAAATTTTCCTTTCTTACTCAATTTACATATATAATGTACAACAAATAGAATTTGAGGTGTGTCAATTATGCTATTTCCTGATTTAGCGAATAAAATTGTACGAGAAGTACGCAGACTAATTACAGAGAATATTATTATTATTAATATACAAGGCGTTATTATTGCAAGTACAGATACAGAAAGAATTGGTCAATTTCATGAAGGTGCACTCCGCTGCGCTAACCAAAAGAAAACTGTCATCATTACAACAGAAGATGAAAGGCAGTTGCAAGGTGTAAAGGCTGGAATGAATCTTCCTTTATTATTTCATGACGAAGTAATTGGTGTTATTGGAATTACAGGAGAACCTGAAAATATTTCACGCTATGGAGAAATATTGCGTAAGATGACCGAGTTATTAATTCATGAAAACTACTTTTTAGAGCAACTAGAACTTGAGCACCGTTCTTATGAAGCTTTCGTCTTTGATTGGCTTCAAAATACAGAATGGTCTCCAAGTTTTCTCGATCGCGCCAAAACACTTGGCATTGATTTATATAAGAAGAAACAACTTATTTTGTTTTCTATTGGAAAAAATGACACGATGCTCCAGCGTAAAATATGGCAACATATACGCAATATATTAACAAAAGAGCATCTATTTGTTCGGTGGGGAAATGATCGTTTTATTTTATTTACAGCGATGAGCTCCAACGAGCAAACATACCAATTTTTAAAACGATTAAAACAAGAATGCGAAGCTTTATTTTCTATTCCTTTATATATCGGGATTGGACAAACAGTTACCCCAAACAATATGAACATATCTTACGAACAAGCATTACGTGCTCTTTCTGTATCATTGGAAACGAAACAAATTGTATTTAATGAAGATTTACGTTTAGAAATGTGTTTACAAGATATTTCTGCCGAAACGCGTGAACAATTTCTAGAGCGTACCATCGAAAACTTACTATCATCTCCTGAGCTTATGCACACCTTACGCTTATTTATCGATTATAACCAATCTTATAAACAGACAGCTAAACAATTACATATACACATTAACACATTACATTACAGGCTAAAAAAGATTGAAGAGCATACAGGACTTGATCCAAAACAATTCAAAGACTTAAACGTTTTATACTTCGCACTCCTCCTATTAGATAATCATACAAAAAAGAACGATAAAACAGATTAATCTTTAGATGATTACACATAGAAAGAATCCCTTTACTTTTTTATCATTATAATGAAAGCACTGTTACCACGTTGTTTATTATAACTAAACACGTTAACAGTTTGAGGGGGATTTCCAATGTTAGAAAAGCAAATTATTCATTCATTCGTATCTATTGTTGGCGAAGATAATGTAGATACATCCAATATGGGGCGTTTAACTTATAGTTATGATGCCACTCCAAACTTCCAAGCAATGCCTGATGCAGTCATTGCCCCACGTAATACAAATGAAGTAGCTGAAGTGTTAAAGGTATGTAACACTCACAAAATTCCTGTGTATGTTCGTGGGTCTGGAACAAATCTTTGCGCAGGAACATGTCCACTTGAAGGCGGTATCGTCCTTATTTTCCGCCATATGAACAATATTTTAGAAATTGATGAAGAAAACTTAACAATTACTGTACAAGCTGGTGTCATTACACTTGATATTATTAAAGCAGTAGAAGAAAAAGGTTTATTTTATCCGCCAGATCCAAGTTCGATGAAGATTTCTACAATCGGCGGCAATATTAATGAAAATTCAGGTGGGTTACGCGGCTTGAAATATGGCGTAACACGTGATTATGTAATGGGGCTTGAACTTGTCTTACCAAATGGTGATATTATTCGTACTGGCGGCAAATTAGCAAAAGATGTAGCTGGTTACGATTTAACTCGTTTATTTATCGGCTCTGAAGGAACACTTGGCGTGGTAACAGAAGCGATATTAAAACTTGTTCCTATGCCCGAAACAAAGAAAACAATGCTTGCACTCTATGAAGATATTAATGAAGCTGCACGTGCTGTTTCTTCTATTATTGCAAATAAAATTATTCCAGCAACTCTGGAATTTTTAGACCAACCGACAATTGAAGTAGTAGAAGAGTTTGCACAAATCGGTTTACCTACAGATGTAAAAGCAATTTTATTAATCGAACAAGACGGCCCGCCCGAAGTAGTCAATCGAGATATTGAAAACATGGCTAACGTTTGCCGCTCTATGAATGCAGTTGATGTTCGCATTGCAAAAGATGAAACGGAAGCAGATGCACTTCGTACCGCTCGCCGTAGTGCACTATCAGCGCTCGCACGATTAAAACCTACTACAATATTAGAAGATGCAACTGTACCACGTTCACAAATCGCTCCGATGGTTGAAGCTATTAATGCCATTGCAAAAAAATATAATATTCCTATTTGTACGTTTGGACACGCTGGTGACGGTAACTTACATCCAACTTGTATGACAGACGCTCGTAATGCAGAAGAAATGCACCGAGCTGAACAAGCTTTTGCTGAAATATTTACGAAAGCAATTGAACTTGGTGGCACAATTACTGGTGAACATGGTGTTGGTGCGATGAAAGCTCCATATTTAGAAATGAAATTAGGTAAAGAAGGTATTGCAGCTATGCAAGGAATAAAGCAAGCTTTCGATCCAAATAACATTATGAATCCTGGAAAAATGTTCGCGAAAGACACTCGAAAAAGAGTGGTGGTTGAGCGATGACCACATTAAATAAAGAAAATATTCAAAAAGAATTTAAAGAACGATTAAGTGAAGATGAATTACTAAACTGTATGCGATGCGGTTTTTGTTTACCTACTTGTCCTACCTACATTCAATCCGGATATAAAGAGTCACATTCACCGCGCGGACGTATCGCATTAATGAAAGCTATCGTTGATGGTTTAATCGAACCAGATGAAGATGTTGAAAATACATTAAACGTTTGTCTTGGTTGCCGTGCTTGTGAGCCTGTTTGTCCATCTGGTGTAAATTATGGACATTTATTAGAAGAAGCTCGTGATATTATTAATCAAAATAAAAAATTCTCAATGCCAGTGAAAGCTGTTCGAAAAGTCGTTTTTGAAGGATTGTTCCCCCATCAAAATCGAATGAGAACATTAACAGGACTAATTGGATTTTATCAACGTTCTGGTTTACAAACACTAACACATAAAACAGGTATTATGAAGTTATTCCCTGAAACACTTGCAACGATGGATCTCATTTTGCCAAAAGTGCCAAAAATGAAAGCAATGAAAGATCGTCCTTCATTTTTACCTGCAGAAAGTACAAAGAAAAAACAAGTTGCATTCTTCACAGGCTGCTTAATGGATACTATGTTTTTAGAAACAAATAACGCAACGATGAAACTTCTTCAATTAGCTGGTTGTGATATCGTTATTCCGAAAACACAAAGTTGCTGCGGTGCATTGCATGGACATGCTGGTGAAAAGAGTGGAGCAAAAGAATTAGCAAAGCGAAATATAAAGGCATTCGAAGATTTAAACATCGACTATATTATTACGAATGCAGGTGGTTGCGGAGCTTACCTCGTAGACTATGATTATCTTTTAAAGGATGATCCAGAGTGGGCTGAACGTGCTAAGCAGTTTGTTTCTAAGATTAAAGATATTACTGCTATACTAGTAGAACTAGACTTCCATAAGCGAACTGATTTACGACTCACGCAGCAAATTATTACGTATCAAGACTCTTGTCATTTACGCAATGTTATGCGCACAGCTTCTGAACCTCGTATGTTACTAGAGGCTATCCAAGGTGCAACATATCGTGAAATGAAAGATGCGGACCGCTGCTGTGGCTCTGCTGGTATTTACAATATTGTTCATTCAGAGTTATCAATGGAATTTCTAGATTACAAAATGGACCGTGTGCATGAAACAGACGCAGCAACCATTGTTACTGCAAATCCAGGTTGTTTATTACAAATGAAATTAGGAATTGAGCGAGAAGGGCTTTCTCATAAAATGAGAGGAATTCACATTGTAGATTTATTATTAGAAGCAATTGAAACTAACTCGTAACATACGTAATAATAGGAAAACGGCTATCTCCTTCGTCTATGTAAAGAGATAGCCGCTTTTTTGTCTGCTACAACATTAAAAATATGTTACTTTATTATAAAAAAGAACAACAGAAACATTACAGTTTTGTAAAAATCAATCCATTATATTCCTCAAAAAATCGCTCAAACCATTGATACAATAGGATTCTTTATTTTCTCTTTAGGTAAATTTATCCAAAAACCCCTCTTAAAATCAAGTATAAAAACACTATAAATTCCTTTTATACTCTATATTTCTCTTATTTTTGCTCACTTCTTCTCTTAGGATAAATTAGGTAATTTTAAAGTCTATGAATTTTTTTCCATCTTTTTTCTCGCAAATTGTATGCTACGATGAATTTGTCAGTCAGACAGGCTGTCAAAAACAAATCGTGTGAAAACAAATTAAAACTTTATATAGGGGGACACACATCATGAAAAAGCGTGTTTTATTATCTGTAGCTGCTGCAACAGCTCTTACTTTAGGAGTATCTTCTCTAGATGCACAAGCTGCAACAGTACAACCATCTAACATTAAGGTTCAAAATATTCAGCATTCAAAAGTAATGATGAAACAAATGAACCAACAAGAATTACAAGCATTCTTACAATCTATGGGCGTTGAGTCATTAGCGCAATGGCAACAAGGAAACTTCCAACCAAATTGCATTATTCCTGGTCAACAACCTACTGAAAATGTTGTAACTGAGCAACCAACAGCTAAGCCAGAAACTCAAAAGCCTGCTGAGCAAAAGCCTGCTGAAGAAGTTCAAAAACCAGAAGCTCAAAAGCCTGCTGAAAACAACAATACTCAAAAACCTGCTGAACAAAAACCTGCTGAGCAAAAGCCTGCTGAAGAAGCAAAATCTTTAAGCGAGTTCGAACAACGTGTTGTTGAATTAACAAACGCTGAGCGTACAAAGCAAGGCTTACCAGCACTAAAAATCGATACTGAATTAAGCAAAGTAGCACGTATTAAGTCTGAAGACATGCAAAAAAACAACTACTTTGATCATAACAGCCCTACATACGGGTCTCCGTTTGACATGATGAAGAAATTTGGTATTTCTTATACATCTGCAGGTGAAAACATCGCTCAAGGCCAACGTACACCTGAAGAAGTAGTACAAGCTTGGATGAACAGCGCTGGACACCGTGCAAACATCTTAAATAACGGCTTCACTCACATCGGTGTTGGTTATGTAGAAAGCGGCAACTACTGGACACAACAATTTATTACAAAGTAAATAGATTAAAAGAGTCTTCTCATAATGAGAAGACTCTTTTTCAAGTTTCATAGCTTTCTATTATGTATGAATAGAAAATATAGAACATAAACAACATAGATCCACAGCTTATTACACTAAGCAATATATAAAATCCCCACTCTAAGTTCAAAAACAATGAAAACAATATGCCACATGCCATCACTTGAAAAATCCGTCTACTTACTAAACGAATTTTTTGTAATTTAATTGGATCTTTTTCTTTGCCTTTTATTTTCTTAAATTCTTTACTCAGCATAAAAAGAAACATACTAATCCCAATCGTTAATCCTGTTTGAAAGAATATAAAATCTCCAAAATTAATCAAGAGAATAAGCATATGAATAAACAACATAAATAATGTAATTTTCTTTATAAATCCGCCTATAATACAATGCTCTCTTTCATTAAACTTAAATATATTATGTGAAATAATATACAAAAATCCATATGAAAAAATAATAAAACAAGGAATAAATGCTACAACAACTTGTTTACTCATAAACTCGTTTGGCTCACCATTTACGTTCCAATGTACTGCCATACGATTTGGTAAATAGGGGTAAAGACATAGAGTAACTAAAAGACAAGCGAAAAATATCCCAAGTACATACTTATATTTGATCAAGTAATTCTCACCTCTCTTTTCTCTTAACGGCTTCGCTTCTTTTAGAGAAATCCCTGCAAAAATCTACTTTTTTCAAATTAAAACTTATACTTTACGCATTTTCTTTTTGAAATTCTTTTATTTTATTATTTAATTTTGTAGGAAACGGCACATCAACTTCAATCGCTTCTTTCGTAATTGGATGCAAGAAATTTATCTTCATCGCATGTAATGCTTGACTGGACATATATTTTGTTTGCCCACCATATAATACATCCCCAACTAGTGGATTACCATTATGACTCATATGAACACGAATTTGATGCGTTCTACCCGTTTCTAATTGTAACGTTACGAAAGTCGTGTTTTGCTTCTTAAAATACTTTTCTACTTTATAATATGTGATAGCTTGGTCACCTTTTGGAGAAATACGACGCCTTGTAGCATGATGGCGATCCCTTCCGATAGCAGCATCAATCGTTCCTTGTTTCTTCTTTACTTTCCCTTCAACGAGCGCTGCGTACGTTCTTTTAATTTTTCGTTCCATTAATAAACGATCCATAATTGCACCAGCAATTCTATGCTTAGCAAACACGACACCACCTGTCGTATCTTTATCTAAACGATGAATATGACGAACCTTCGTCTCTAAACCTTGCATTTGAAAATGAAAAGCAACAAGATTTGCAAGCGTCCTGTTTCCACCTTTTTCAGCAGGATGTGTGTCCATTTGCTCTGGTTTATTTACGATGAGTACGTGATCATCTTCGTATACTACATGTAATTCACCATATTCTGGATCTACACCGTACTCTTCCTCCGCAAACATATGAACTTGTAACTTATCGTTCTCTTTTAAAAGCTCATTCCATCTTCTTTGTTCCCCGTTAACCGTAACACCTTTTTCCATACGAAGCTGATGTAATAGCTTTTTCGGTATTTCCCATTCTACTTTTAATACCGATTCAATACTTATACCATTCCATTTAGCTGGAATGGTAATTTCACACCATTCGCCCTTTTTCTTTGTTTCCATACTGTTTATCACCTTATTTCTATTGATTCTCTCATTGTAACGGAAAACACACTTTGATGCACCGTCAAAAATAGAGGACAGTCTTATAATAGACTGCCCCTCAAGCTCTAAGCCTTTTCATTTCTAACAATACTTCTTCAGCTTTTTGTTCATACGATAAATCTTTAAAGAAATCTGCCAACCTTTTATAATCATTGTAAGCATCTAATAAATCGTCCATCCTTTCTATTTTCATCACTTGTTGTTTTTGTTTCATTTTTACTGGATAACGATAACCTGATACTTCTTGTATTTTGTAATACTCATCCTCTACTTGAACGACCTTTACAAGTTCTTCCTCCTCTGCATCCATCGTATACCCGTCAAATTCTCTAAGTAGTTCATAAATGATATGAGTCCATTCATCTTTTGGATAAAATCCCTTTTCTAACCGATAACCGACAATGCGATACATATGCCCATCGTTTTCTGCAAACTGTACTGTATCATTTAACTTAAACTTAAAATAACGAAACATTGCCTTCACCTACTTGTATGTAATGTTCTTATCACATACTATTTGCAAAATGTAGGTCTTGCTATTCATAAAAAAATGCTCATCAATATGATGAGCATTTTTTTATGATGACTTTTCTCGTTTTTTTCGAAATGGCAACCACCAGTTCCAGTCTCCAAATAACTTCATTAAGCTTGGTACGAGCATAAGACGAATAATTGTTGCATCAAGAAATATTGCTAATGCGACGCCAAGCCCCATCTGCTTTACTGGTAAAATATCAGTAAATGCGAATGCACCCGTTACAACAATCATTATTAAAGCAGCTGATGTAATGATTCTACTTGTTGAAACGAGCCCTTCTAACGTTGCTTGATCGTTATCTCCTGTTTCTTCATAGAGCTCATAAATGCGTGAAATAAGAAATACTTCATAATCCATACTAAGCCCAAATACGAGGCCAAAAATGAAGATTGGTAAGACAAACAGAACCGGACTCGCTTCTAAACCGAAATGACCACCTTCAAATAACCAAACAACAATTCCAATAGTTGCACTTAAACTAAGTATATTCATAATAATTGCCTTAATTGGAATGAGTATAGATCGGAATGCAAATAATAATATAACAAAGGTCGATCCAAATATAACAGACATACCAATTACAACTTTATCTTTAATTTCATCTTCTAATTCTTGTTGAAACGTCGTCATTCCGCCTAGATAATACGTAACATCCGTTTCTTTATAGTTCTTTTTAAAGTCACGCACCCACTGTTTTGCAGTCTCTGTACGTGGTTTTGTTTTCAAAAAGACTTCTATCGTCGTCTTATTCCCTTTCGTGTATGCTTCAAATACAGGAGTTAGTTTCGCTGACTCTGGCGACTGCAATATTCCAACAACTTGATCTGCTTTCATTCCAGTTAACCCGTCGTATAAACTTCTTACTTCATGTACTTTCTTATCATCTTTTAACTTTTGAACGAATTCTTCTATCTTTTGTAGACTTTCTTTTTCTTTCATATCTTCTTTCGTCTCTACAACTAACATAACATCAGCGTGTGTTTTGACAGTTTCATTAAATGCTTCTTCATACTTTTCATATGCAATCCTTGTATCACTCTTTTCAGGTAAAGCTTCAACACCAGGGAACTGCAAATTAGCTGTACGTAACGGCAATAAGCAAATAACAATAAATGTTGTAACAACAATAATCATTGCGATTGGATGTTTCATTACAAATTGTGCAAATTTACGCCATGCTTTTGCCGGCGTATGTGCTACTTGATTCTTTTTTAATATTCTTTTACCTATTAACGATAATAGCGCTGGAAGAAGTGTGAGTGAGAATAAAATACTCATAATCACAACAATCATTCCGCTAATCGCGACAGATTGAATATAATCTATCTTAAAGAAAAACAAACCTGACAACCCAACAAATACGCATAATCCTGAAAATACAATTGCACGTCCTGCCGTCTGATATGTAATTGCTATCGCTTCTTTTACCGTTCGTTTAGCAACTTCCTCTCGAAAACGGTTCACAAATAATAGCGCAAAATCAATAGATAGTGCAAGTCCAATCATCGGTGCAACGTTTAACACGAAAATAGAAAGTTCTTTATCCACACCGATAAAATACAATATACCCATCGTGCTAATAACACTAAGCGCCCCATTCAAAATCGGTAAAATTGATGCCAAAAGGCTACCAAACGAAAATAGTAATACAAGAAACGCAATTGGTAATCCAATCATTTCTGCTACTTTTAAATCATTTTGCGTTCTTTCATTAATCTCTTGATTAATTTTCGGAAATCCTGTAGGTGTTACTTTTAATGCTACATTACTTTCTTTCTCAATCTCATCAGCAAATTGTAATGTCTTTTCCATTCTTTCTTTATTTGTTTTCCCGGAAAATAAAATTGTCGCATAACCGATATCACCTTGTAGCATTTCTTTATTTTGGATTGGGTGATGGAAAGATTCATAGTTCTCTTTCTCTTGAACATTCTTTACAATTTCATCTATTCGTTTTTTAAATTCCTCATGCGAAGCATCTTTATTTTTCTCAAAAACGAGCAGAAGCGTATCTTGAGACCTCTTAAAATCTTTATCTAAAATTTCTTTTGTTTTTTGATAGTCGCCTTCCGTTTGGAAACCGTCACCACCTAATACTCCCGGTAGCTTTGGAGCAAAAATCCCAAGTGCGATTGCGAGCAACAGTAACGCTACAATTACTGTATAACGAAATTGATACAAAAAAGCTCCTAACTTGCCCCACTTATCAACTTTATGAACATTTGTCTTCACACATTTTCACCTACTTTAAATAATTCAATTGTCACTTATACTGTATCATATCTTTATACAAACAAAAAACGCCTAGGAACACTATAATGATAGTTTTTCCAGGCGTTTTTTCTATCTCTCTTTATTAAACCCCAATCTCTCAGTAAGTAAACGATGATAGTAAATAGCGATAACTAACAAAATACCACCTACGCAGTAACCAGCTAAAATATCAGTTGGGTAATGTACATTTAAAATGACTCTACTTAATCCAATCGATAGAATTACTGTGCCCATCAAAATCGTTGTGACACATTTCCCAGCTATGCTTTTCAAATTAGCAGCAATGATATAAGCAAGAAATCCAAATGTCATAATTGATAGCATTGCATGTCCACTAGGAAAACTATATCCAAGTGCATCTAGCGCTTCATTTAATGACGGACGTTCTCTCTGTACAATCTCTTTTATCCCTTTATTCACAAGATGTGTTATTAAAATTCCCAGTGGATACACAATCATCGTAGCATAATAACGCTTCTTCCAAAAAACAAGCAAACTTATAACGAGCGTAGCGACTATCCCAATTGCTGATCCCAATTTTGTAAAGTACGAGAAAAATGTAAGGGAACTCTCCGTTTGTAGCCCTTTTACTAATCCACGGACATATGTATCCATCACGGTAACGCCACCTGCATGTACGCGCCAAGCAACAATACCAAATACAGCAAATAATAAAGCAATACACATTATCTCATATTGATGTAACTTCTTCTTCAAACGATTTCCTCCTACTATGAAAAAATGCGATTTCTACTTTAGAAACCGCATTTCCTTACTTATTTACCTTTTGTTTTTAGCTCTGTCCAGTAACGATCATAGTCTTTTAACTTATCATCTACATCAACAAGCCATTCTGTACGATCTAACTCTTCTTTCGTTAAGAAAATCATGTGATTATCACGGTATTCTTTACTATGAAGAGGATGAGCTTTTTCATTTGGATTACTGTAACCAATTGACTCGTAGTTTTTCACACTTACTTTTTCATCTAGTAAGTAGTTCATAAATTTCTCAGCAAGCTCTTTATGTTTTGCACCTTTTGGAATTGCTAACGTATCAGCCCAAATTGTGCCGCCTTCTTTTGGTACAACGTATTCTACATCTTTATTATCTTTTGCGATAAATGCTGCATCTCCAGACCAAACTGTTCCGATCCAAGCATCTTCTGTAATGAATTTTTGTTTAATGTTGTCTGTATCAAATGCTAATAAGTTTGGAAGCAGCTTCTTTAAATCATCTGCTGCTGTCTTTAACTCTGCATCTTCTTTCGTACTGTTTGAGAAACCGTGCTTCTTAAGACCCATTCCTAATACTTCACGAGAATCGTTTAGTAACGTTACATGTCCTTTATATTTCTCATTCCATAAGTCAGCCCAGCTTGTAGGTGCTTCTTTCACATACTTTTTATTGTATGCAATCCCTGTTACACCCCAAGTGTACACTAAAGAATATTTATTCTCTGGATCAAACGCCGGTGTTTTGAAATTAGAAACCATGTTTTCGATATTTGGGATATTCTTTTTATCTAACGGCGCTAATAAATCCATTTTCGCCATTGTTTTAACCATGTAATCAGATGGCTGAATTAAATCATACTTTGCGCCACCAGCTTGTAATTTCGCAAGCATTTCTTCGTTACTTGCGTACTTATCATAGTTAATTTTCACATTATATTTCTTTTCAAAATCTCTTAGCACTTGCTCATCAAAATTGTCAGCCCAGCTATAAATATTTAATTCTTCTTTTTTTTCACCACAACCAGCAAGTACACCAGCAACAAGGCTAAAGCTAATTGCTGCGCCAGCTATTCTTTTCATTAATTTCATCGGT
Organism: Bacillus sp. CH_48; assembly: GCF_038008465.1. Classification (NCBI taxonomy): domain Bacteria; kingdom Bacillati; phylum Bacillota; class Bacilli; order Caryophanales; family Bacillaceae; genus Bacillus; species Bacillus sp. CH_48. The sequence goes on from NZ_JBBOZF010000001.1 coordinate 5,606,375, forward strand.
TTATTACCCCCTCGTACTTTCTATATCATTCGTATTATAAAGGAAGGTGTCCTCCAGAGTTTTCTTCACCATCTGCACCTTTGTTACGAAAGATTTCAGATAGAACCATTAATCCTACGATAGCAACAATTAAAATTGTAGAAAGAGCATTAATTTCTGGTGATACTCCGCGCTTAACCATACTGTAAATGTATAATGGCAATGTTGTTGATCCTGGTCCTGATACGAAGAAACTAATTACAAAATCATCAATTGATAATGTGAATGTTAATAATGCTGCCGAAATAACTCCCGGTGCAATTGCTGGGAACGTTACATAACGAAACGTTTGCCAAGGCGTTGCTCCTAAATCATTTGCAGCTTCTTCTAAGTCACGTCCCATACTTGAAAGACGCGCAGCTAAAATAACAACAACAAACGAAATACTAAATGTAATATGTGCAATAATAATCGTTGTTTGTCCAAGTTCCATTCCTAACTGACTGAAAAGAATTAGTAAAGATAATCCCATTAAAATATCAGGAATTAAAATTGGTAAATATACAAGGCCATTAATAGCCCCTTCGAAACGATATTTATAACGATGTAAAGCAATCGCAAAGAATACGCCAAGTACCGTTGTCACAATCGTTGTTATAACTGCAATCGTAATACTATTTACAAATGCATCAATAACATCTTGTTTTTGAAATAAATCTGTATACCAATGGAATGTAAAACCTTCCCACTCCGCATTAATGCGAGAGTCGTTGAAAGAATAGACCATTAAAACCATCATTGGAAAATACAAGAATAACAAAATTAACCAAGAATAAGAAACTAAAAACTTCTTCATCTTTGCCTATTCCCCTCCGTTCTCATTATATTTATATACTTTCGTTGCACGATAATATAAGTAAATTAACAGAACAGAGAATAGAACAACGATAATCGATAACGCAGATCCAAACGGCCAGTCACGTGCACCTAAGAATTGGTTTTGAATAACGTTTCCGATTAATGCTACTTTCGATCCGCCCATCACGTCTGATACAACAAACATTCCGATAGAAGAAACGAATACTAAAATAGAACCAGTCGCAATTCCTGACATTGTCATCGGCACTGTTATATTCCAAAATGCCTTTATTGGTGTTGCTCCTAAATCATAAGCCGCTTCTAGCTTACGCTTATCTAGCTGCTCAATTGCTGCATACACTGGTAAGATCATAAATGGTAATAAAGAATAGACCATTCCGAGTATTACAGAAGGGGTATTATATAATAAATTTAACGGTTCACTAATAATACCAAGCTTTAATAACAACGTATTCACAAGGCCTTGTGAACGTAAAATAACAATCCATGCGTATGAACGAACAAGAAAGTTAATCCAAAACGGGATCGTTGCCAATAATAAAAGAATAGAACGATATTTGCGGTCAACAATTGTAATTGTATACGCAAATGGATAACCAATTAATAAACATATTACTGTAGTAATAACTGCGATTTTAACAGTTTCCCATAATGTCCCTAAGTACAATGGATCAAACACACGGGATATATTCTCCAGCGTAAATTGCATTTCTACTGTCCCGTAAGCTCCGCGCTGCATGAAGGCGAATCCTAATACGAATACGAGCGGGATTAGGAAGAAAATTAATAACCACGCGACTGTAGGTAGTGCGAGTAATTTCCCTTTTTTCAATTTAAGGTCACCTCGTCCTCTTGCTCCCAGCCTACATATACATTATCTCCAATGCTCCACTGCGCTGCCTCTTCAGCAGTTTGATATGCCATTAGTAATTCTGATGTTTTCTCATCACGTACATAAAGCTTCTCCATATTTCCGACAAACTCTATATCTTCAATATGTCCAAGATGGTATTCTTTTAAAATTGGTTCTTCAACCGAACGTACTTTTACATTTTCAGGGCGAATTGCTACATAGCCTTCCCCGTTTTTCACAATATTATTTTCACCGATGAATGTCGCAACGAACAACGTTTTCGGCTTATTATAAATTTCTTTCGGCGTTCCGATTTGTTCGATATGTCCTTTATTCATAACCACGATACGATCGCTCATGCTCATTGCTTCTTCTTGATCGTGCGTTACGTATATGAACGTAATTCCTAAATTACGTTGTAAGTTTTTCAATTCACGTTGCAAGTCTTTTCGTAACTTAAAGTCAAGCGCTCCAAGTGGCTCATCTAATAGTAATACACGCGGATTATTTACAATTGCTCTTGCAATTGCAACACGCTGCTGTTGTCCACCAGAAAGCTTCGCAGGTTTACGATTACGGAACTCAAGTAACTGCGTTAAACGCATTGCCTCTTCAGCACGCTCTTTCTGCTCTGCTGCTGATACTTTCTGCATTTTCATACCAAAACAAATATTCTTCTCCACTGTCATATGTGGGAATAGTGCGTAATGTTGGAACACTAGGTTCATATGACGCTTATATGGCGGTAAATCGTTAATTCTTTCATCATCTAATAAAAGATTCCCTTTAGTTGGAGTTTCAAATCCTGCGATCATACGAAGTAAAGTCGTTTTCCCGCAGCCACTCGGCCCTAAAATTGTTAAAAACTCTCCCTCTTTAATATCTAAAGAAAGAGGTGGGATAATCACTTGATTTCCAAAATGTTTTTCAACTGCTTCAACTTTAATAATCTTTTTCATTTTCCCGTCCTATCTACCTTAAATTTTAAATTTTTATATTCATGAATAAATATTTATGTTCTATAGACTATTTTTTGTTTCGATCCAAACAAAAATGGTTATTTAGCAAGCGTTCGTTTCTATTCTTTATGTAGTATGTTTGATTCATTTTCGCATGATACATAACGTCGAACAGAAAAACCCCTTCCATTGCGAAGGGGCTATTATCATACGGCTGCGCCTACTGATAAACACCATCATCATTTTAACAACTTTCGTATGAATTTTAAAGCACTTTTTGTAGAAGAGTAACGAATTTTCATGTCGAATGCTGTAGATTGGGCTAAAATGCTTTTATAATGTGAAAAAGTCCGAAAACTTTCTTTCCCATGATAACCCCCTAATCCACTACTTCCAACACCCCCAAAAGGTAAATATGGCGTGGCAAGATGATAGACAACATCATTAATACAGCCTCCACCATATGAAATATTACTCGTCACTTTCTTTTGTACTTCTTTATCTTCAGAAAATACATATAACGCTAACGGCTTCGGATGTTGCTGAATTGTGCCAATTACATCTTCTATATTGTCGTACTCTATGATTGGTAAAATCGGGCCAAAAATTTCATCTTCCATAACAGCATCTTGCCATGTAGTATCCGCTAGTACTGTCGGCTCAATATGTAATGTATCTTTCTTATAGTTTCCACCAATTACGACTTGACCATCTTGTAAAAATCGACATAATCGTTCAAAATGACGCTCACTTACAATACGCACGTAATTTTCATTTTGCAAAGGTTCTTTACTATACTGCTCTGTAATTTCATGTCGCATTGCCTCAATTAGCTTTTCTTTCACGGAAGAATGCACGTACATATAATCAGGCGCTACACACGTCTGCCCTGCATTTAAAAACTTACCCCAAACAATTCTTCTTGCTGTCATCTCTATCTTTGCATCTTTATGTACAATACAAGGACTTTTCCCGCCAAGTTCTAACGTAAGCGGCGTCAACTGTTTCGCTGCTGCTTCCATTACAACTTTTCCAACGCCAACACTACCAGTAAAGAAAATATAATCAATCGGTTCCCTCAGCAAAGATGTACTCTCTTCAACGCCACCTTCTACTACCGCTACAAGCTCTTCTGGGAATAACTCACCTAACATTCTCTTAAGCACTTTTGAAACGCTTGGCGTTAACTCTGACGGCTTTAAAACGATTGTATTTCCAGCTGCCAGTGCTCCTACAAGTGGTGCAATTGCTAATTGGAACGGATAGTTCCACGGTGCAATAATAAGCGTAACACCATACGGTTCTGGCACTACTTTTCCTTTTGATCCAAAATGAGTCAGTGCTGTTCGAACTCGCTTTGGTTTACTCCACGATGACATATGTTTCAATTGAAAAGAAATTTCTTTTAATACATATCCAACTTCCGTTGTAAACGACTCGTGAACTGACTTATTTAAATCTAATTTCAATGCCTGAAATATTTCTTCTTCAAAACGCTGAATGCCTTCATAAAGCCTCTTCAAATTATTCTTTCTCATTTCGATGCTTCTCGTATGCCCTTTTAAAAAATATTCCTTTTGCCTACTTACAATAGAGGAAATACTCATTCACTCACCTTCTCCCACTATTTTTATCCAGTTCTTTCATTATTTATATAGACTTCATATATAATAAATTTCTATTCTTAAAGTTACATTATATATGACTTTTTCAACTATATAAAATTCATTGCTCACAAAAAAACTACCGAAAGAAAATCTCTCGGTAGTTTCACAGTATTAACGATATAAACGAACAGCACCTGCAGAATTATCATCAGCTTGTCCTACTACTTCAAACTTCAGACCAAGCTTCGGTAAAATACGTCCTGCATCTGGAATCTGTTGATTAATATACGTTTTCGAATCATCAAACTTCGCTACACCCGCTAAGCCATCATACGTATACGTTCCACGCGTTGGAGATACAACTTTCCAAGCTGGCGTTTTATCGAATGAGAATGCCGCATCAGCGATTTGGAATCGTGTACTACTATCAATTGTTGGTTTACCATTTAAAGTTCCTACAATTGCTTCTGGATGAGAATCAACTACACCAAGGAAACCATGTCCTGGATGTAAACCAACCCAGTTATCTGCGTAAGCTGAGTCTGCATACCATACAACCATACCTGAGTTATATTCTGGACCGCGAGCAAATTTCAATGCGCTATCTGATCCAGTATGGTTTCTCCACTCTACGTAGTAGTTATGTTTTTTCTTCTCTGTTCCGCTAGATACAACGAAACCATCTAATTTTAATTGTGGTGTACCTTCAGCATCATCTGAGAATGTAACTTTACCATCTACTGTTAATGACGCATTATCAAGTAGGAAACCATTTAATGCTAAACCACCATCCGTAATGTACTCAAACGTTAATTTTACTTTTTTACCTTTGAATTGACTTAAATCATATGATTTGTCAATCCATTTTCCATTTGTCGAATCTGCATTTCCACTATTTGCTTTCTCGCCAAGTCTTTCAATTAACGTTTTTTGACCATCTTCTGTTACAGCATGTACTTCAAGGAAATCATACTCTGCTTCGATTTCATATAACGATTTGAAATCAAATTTCGCATTCGTTGCATTCGTTAAATCGAACAGTGGTGTTTCTAACGTTGTATGAAGATTATCACCTTTTGTGCTGTAGTAATACTGCTTACCAAATGCTGGTGCAATTGTTTTTACATCTTTATCTGGTAAGTTAACACGAATCATACCTGGACGGTTAGATTTCGTAACACTTTGGTCTAAATATGTTGCTAGACCGATACCTTTATTTAATTTCTCGTAATCTACTTCTACGATATTTGCCCAGTTACCACCAATTGTTTTTTGGAAAAACTCTTTATTTTGTGGTGAGAAACTCGTTGGTGTTGTTCCAGCGATTTTACCAGCCCAGCTGCCGCCACTCATAACAGACCAAGCTTGAATTGGCTCACCATGACCCGTATAGTCTGTATCATACTCATCTGGTAAACCTAAATCATGGCCATATTCATGCGCGAATACACCAACTGCGCCATCTTCTGGTTCAATTGTGTAGTCGAATGCTGCCATCTTTCCGCCCCAATACGGAACTTTCGCTTGTGTGCCTTCAATTGCGAATGGTTTTGGTCCAACTGTCCAGCGATGTGACCAAATTGCATCATCACCTAATTTACCACCGCCAGCTTCTTGTCCAACACCCGCATGAATAATCATTAAGTGATCGATTAAACCGTCTGGTTGATTTTGATTTCCATCACCATTTACATCGTATTGATCGAACTGATCAAACTGTGATAAATCAAGACCGCTATCTACAGCTGCTTTTAATGCATCTTTTACTAGATCACGTGGTCCTTTTGGTCCTTTATTATCATGACCTGTAGCAGCATCTGCACCATAATCAGCAGCTTTACCAGGAACTGTTAACCATTTTGTAACTGTTCCGTCCACTGTGTAACTACCACCGGATTGCTCTTCGTAATATTGTTTAAATGTTTCGATTTTGCTTCCATCCTCTAACGCGAATGGCTCATCACCGAATAACATTTTTTCATAGTGTTCTTTGTTAAAGTCTTCCGAATACATATAACCAGGTTCTTTATCGATGTTGTTATGTTTAAAATCAGCGTACTCTACAAGTAAAACAAGTACCTTATCTTTACGAACATCGCCGTTATATGCTTTTTGTTTTGCTGGAGAAGTTGGTACTTTACCATTTAGTCCGCCTTTAACTGGTCCTGTCGCTGCAGGTGTCCCTGTTGCTGGCTGATTTAGTTTTTCTTTCGTATCTGCTTTCGCATCTTTCACTTTCTTTAAAAAGTCAGATGCTTCTTTCGTAAGTTGATCCCCATTTGTTGCTTCTTTCCCAGGATTTTCACCCTTTTTGTCCTCTACATACTTTTCAACAGCTTTCTTTGTTTCTTTCTCTGAAGCTGAAGAATCAATTACCCCACGTTTTTTCAGTGCATCTGCTAAACGCTCTTCTGGAATTAAATGATCATCCACTGGGCTCGTAGCTGTTTTATTCACAGGTGTTTCAGCATATGCCGATTGAGTGCCAGCTCCGAATGAAAGGCCTAATACAGCTGTCAAAGCGATTGATGACAAAACTTTGAACGGTTTCTTGTTCATCCCTTATTTCCTCCCCTAATAAATAATATGTATTACAAATTAAATTTTATTAAAAATTCAATATTTTTTCAATATTTAGTCATATTATGTAATGTTTTTAATATATTTGTAAAAATTTCATAGTTAGCATACGGATATATCACAATTCAACAATGTTTTCTGAAAATATTGAAAGTTTTTATCGAACAATTTATAATTTCCATAGAGGGAGTTTAATGGGGATTTTATCTTTGTTTCATCTACAAAGTATTTGATAATTCACTATATAAAACACAAAGTCCGATTGCATTATCATGTATTCTGTAGCAGCAATTATGACCGATAATTAGGGAGGAATTACATTTGTACAAAGATAAGACAGACGCACTGGATCAAGAATGGATTGATTTAATACTTGAAGCTCTAGATGCTGGTATCGCCATGCAAGACATCGAGCAATTTTTCCAACGTATGAAGCCATCCAGTCAGGCTCAATAGGTTTGTTCTTTTTAACGAAGTTTATGTTATAATAATGACATCATAAGACAACTACATATTGATAGAAAGGTGCGCAAATATGATTGGAGAACGTATAAAACGCCTTCGTTTACAAAAAGGTATTTCATTAACTGAACTTGCCGAAAAAGCTGGCGTTGCTAAATCTTACATTAGTTCTATAGAACGAAATTTACAAAAAAACCCTTCCATTCAGTTTCTTGAAAAAATCGCAGCAGTTCTACAAATTCCAGTTGATACTTTACTTCATGATGAAACAACAAAGGCAACTAACCTAGACTCCGAATGGACACAACTCGTTAAAGATGCAATGAACTCTGGTGTCTCCAAAGAACAATTTCGTGAATTTCTTGAATTTACAAAGTGGAAGCAAAATCAAAAATAATAATAGAAAGAAGTGCTTACAACCAGCACTTCTTTTTCTTTATAAAAAAAAGCGGGAATACCCGCTTTTTTATTATTTTTCTTCCCCAGCTTCTTGGTTAGCATTGAATGTCCATTCTAAATTCAATGTATCACCTTGGAAGATATTTTGGTCTTTTCCATCATCTACAAATTCAAATTGTACCCATAGATAATCCTCTGTACCAGCTGCTAATCCACCCTTTTCTCCCCACTCAGGAGCAAAGATGTCTTTAGCTAAAAGATCTGGATCAACTTTTTGTAAGTCTGCTAAAGTTGTTTCGTATACAGGCTCACTTTGTTTATCCCAGTTCCAAAGGAATTTTACTTTAACGTGCTTACCAAAGTCTTCACCAGCATTATCACCTTTTGCATCTTTAACAGTATACTTTGTTGCTAATTTAACGTCTTTAATAGTTAACGAACCGCTGTTTTGTAATAAGAACTCTTTCTTAACAGAATCCCCTGGTTTTAAATCTTTAATATCTACAAGCGTCTTAGGGTTTAATGTAAGGTCTAACGTCCCAGCTGCAAATGTATTGTTTGATACTTCTTTATCGCTAAAGAATGCAAATGTTCCTCCACCAATTAAAGCTAACCCCAATGCTGCTGATGCAACTCCCATACCTAATTTCTTTTTCAGACTCACAATCAATTCCCCCTAGCTTTTTTTTATATTTTTATCACTTATTTTTCAATAAGAGATGTAAAGAAAACTATATTAGCTTAGCTAATATGTGTTCTTTTTTAAAAACCTTATGTTCATTATAACGAACAACCCTATATAAACACAACACATATTTATTAATATTTTCAGTTATTTTTATTTCTCAATATTATTTAGATTTTTCAGAAAAAAAGAATGATGATTTATAACTTTTTTCACACTCAAATGCATTTAATACTATAAGAAAAAAGAAAAACAAAGAGGTGAGGGCTAACGTTCCCTCACACTCATATAAATATTACTAGTTTTGCTTATTCGTTCATTATCTCTTGCACCACATTCTTGTTTTCCAGCCGTTTCACTACAGCAGTTACTCCGCTTTTTTCTGTTCTTCTGCTTTCTTTTGCTCTTCTACTTTCTTTTGCTCTTCTACTTTCTTTTGCTCTTCTATTTTCTTCTGTTCCTCTACTTTCTTCTGTTCTTCTGCTTTCTTCTGTTCTTCTACTTTCTTTTGTTCTTCTGCTTTCTTTTGTTCTTCCGCTTTCTTCTGTTCTTCCGCTTTCTTCTGTTCTTCTACTTTCTTTTGTTCTTCTGCTTTCTTTTGTCCTTCCGCTTCAATTGCAACGTTTAATTGTTGCTGAAGAGCCTGAATTTGCTCATCAATAGCTTTCAAGCTAATTTCTTTCTCAATATAGTCATGTTTCTCTTTGATACTGCGAAAGCCTTCATTTACATATACGGACACTTGCTGCATCGACTCATCTTTATTTACCTTTAATTCTTCTTGTATTTGATTGTAAGGAGCCTCTATTTCAGTATATACATTTTGCAGAGCTTCCTTCTCAGCAACAATTTTCTCACGCCCTTGTTGCCATACAGAAATCGCCTGTTTTATTTCTTCAATAGAAGTTGCTTTCGATTTCCCCTTCATCGTTCCATACTCACGCTCAATAAACTGTTTATGTTTCTCAGATTGCTCTTTTAACGTATTAACTGTTTTCGGAAATATAATTGCTGTAGAAAGCGTCGCTTCCACTTTCGTTTCATGAATGAACGCCGCTTCTGTATACGTCATAATTTGAGATCCTAAATAAAACGTAATAGAACACATACACGGCAATATAAGCATCTTTTTAAAATTCCGCGGTCTTTTCAGCATCTTAATCTCCCCCATCGAACATTACGTTCTTTATACAGAACATTATCTATATTATAGTAAAGAACTATTAAAATTGATAGACAAATACTAGAAAAATAGAAAAAGGGCTATCCATGTGATAGCCCTTTTTGTTATTATCTTTCTTCACCTGCTGTTTGTTGTGCATCAAACGTCCAATTTAATTGTAACTTATCGCCTTGGAATTGATTTTGATCTTTTCCATTATCAACGAACTCAAATTTCACTTTGAATTTATCAGATTTACCTGCTGAAATACCTTTTTCATCCCAGAACCAAGCCGATAAATCATTATCTACAGCTGTAAGTGTGTCACCTTTTAATTTATCTAAAGTAGTTTGTTTCACAATTGTCTCATGCTTATCTACATTTTTTAAGAATGTTACTTTAATATGTTTACCAAAATCATCTTTATTATCTTTCTTTACATCTTCTACATTATAATCTGTTTTCAGTAGAACCTTTTTAATATCTAAAGAGCCTTTATTTTCTAGTTTAAATTCTTTTTCAATTGTATCCCCAGGTTTTAAATTCGATACGTTAACAACTGTTGATGGATTTAATGCTAAATCCAGTGTCCCAGCCGCAAATGTATTGTTTGACACTTCTTTATCACTGAAAAACGCAAATGTTCCTCCACCAACTAACGCTGCTCCTAGTACTGCTGATGTAATACCCATTCCTAATTTTTTCTTTAAAGTCATGTCCATATCCCCTTAATATATATTTGTTAACTTCCTAAACGGAAAGTATAACCAAACGAACTAGACGGATTGTTCTACTTTTTTATCTTTCTTTTCTCCGTCAATACTACGAATAGCACCAAAAATAGAAATCGCGGAATAACCAAGTAAAAAGACTCCTGGAATAATAAGAAGTAATGCTGCTCCCGCTTTTGAATTCGCATAATTCAGTAAATACCCAACATACGGAACTGTAATATCTGCATACTTTCCAACTACATTTTCTGCAAGTACTGGCTCTAAATCTGGTCCGTTGTTGTTATCCCCTTTTGTTTCATACACTACTTTTCCATTTGTATCTTTTACACCGATAATACGGTGAGTGATAATTTTTTGATCTTTCTCTTTAAAGGTAATAACATCACCTTTTTGATATTTAGAACCATCTTTGTTTGGTTCTATTGCAATGATTGATCCTGTTAAAAACGTTGGCTCCATTGATCCTGAAAGAACGCTCTTAAATTGATATCCCATCACTGTGGGATCACCACCGCTCGCTTTTGAAGAAATAACTACAAAAGCTAAAAACACCATCAATGCAAATAAAACAAATGAGATCGCGTTGCTAATTACCTTCCAAATTAATTTCATCGACTCTCTCCCTCTCCGTTGTTTTATATTATTTGAAGTATGCAATGTTCATTGCGTTCTTTAACAAGAACACAAGTAAATGATATAACGAACTTTAGGTTATTGCAATAAGAAAATTTACAATTATTAGTTAAAAGTATTTTTAGCATAGAAAAAGACTGTGATAAAATCTCCACAGCCTTTTTACTAATACGTTATTTTTCTTCTGTTTTCATTCCTTTTGTATTTCGGCGTAGCACTACATATAAAATGGCTCCAAATAGTACAAGTGCGCCTACCCCAACACTTATTACTTTCACATTTGACTCTTTTTCTTCTGATACAATTGTATCTTTTTTAGGCATCGCAAAAGTGACATCTTCTGTTGAAAGAACATTTACCGTCGCAATTGTTTGATTATTTTTCGTAATATCAACTGCACCAACTACCTCACCACGATGAATTCCTTTATGATACAAAGATTCTTTATCTAATGAAGCTGCCCGGAAAATAGTTTTCACATTTTTCCCTTCATCTTTCTTAAGCATAAGTTCTGCACTTTTTTCAAGTTCACTATTAATATCTTTATTTAAATATGTTGTTTTTTGATGCCAACTATGTTTATCTAGTACAGTTTGCTTCACAAATTGACCAAAAGAATAGTCCGCCATCTGCTTCAAATCTTCATAAATTTCAGGTCTTTGAGAAGCCATTACTACATTTATAATACGATTTCCATCTTTCTCATTTAATAAAACAAGTGTATTACGCGCTTCATTCGTAAACCCTGTCTTACCGCCAATGCTATATGGATTTTCAAAAAAATTAGATTTATTAAAAATAGACACCGTCTGCCTAGACGTCGTAACTGTCGTTCTTTTCGTATTCATCGCTTGTAAAATTTCAGGATAATTTTGCACACCTTTCGTAATCATAGCCATATCATATGGCGTCGTATAATGATTCGGATTATGCAATCCATTCGGTGTTACAAAGTGACTATCTCTCGCTCCTAATTGCTTCGCTTTCTCATTCATCATATTGGCGAAATTTTCAACACTCCCGCCAATCCGCTCCGCAATCGCATACGACACATCATTCGCACTCAGCACCATTAAAATCATAAGCGCAGTATTTCTATTAATTGTCTCTCCAGGTTGAAACTCAATTTGATAATTACTCTTCTCTTGATCTAATGCTAATTGTGAAAATGTAAATTGATCCTCTGGCTTTGTATGCTCCATGAGTAGAATCGCTGTTAACACTTTCGTCGTACTAGCAGGATATGCGCGGTGATATGCGTTTTTGTCATACAAAACATCTCCTGTTTTCGCATCAATTGTCGTTGCAAACTGACTAAAAACATTTGGTCCTTCCGCAGGTGGTGGTGCAACTTGTTCTGGATTTACTCCAATATTCGTCTCAGCACGCAATGTCATAGGTGTCAACAAAAACAAACAAATAACTGTAATAAAAACCAAAATTTTCTTAAAATTTACCATATGACTCTCCCTTTTCCATTTAATCCCTTAACAAAATAATATATCTACCAATCATATGTAATTTGTATTAAACTGGAAGAATTTTCACTATTTTTTACTATATCATATTTTTACGATAAAGAACATAAATATACAATAAAAATAAGAAGGAATTACTCTTTCTTATCCTTCTCATCAATCAACGAATCTATTAACTTTTGACTAGCTTCCTCGGGCGTAATCTCATCCGTTATCCCCATAAACGACCAACCTTTAGAATCAACCCACTCAACAAACTCTTGTAAAAATTCATCATGTGTAACATCCACATCAAGAATCGATCCATTAATCGAAATCGTTCTATTTCTAGACACGCGCATCTTGAACGTTTTTCTTACCATTACAACTTTTCTCCCTCTACTCCTGAATATTTATAAAATAATCTTGTATCTCTGTTATACATGATTTTCAGTAAATTGTAAAAAGGATATATTGGCCAATTTAAATAGTAAAAATGAAAATCTCTTACCTACGTAAACGTAATACGGCATACAATTGCTCATAAATTATTAAATAAATTCATAAAAACATACAGTTTAAAACATAATTGAGTAAGCCATTCTAGTGTTTTGGAAGATATTATCTAAAATAGTATACTAAACGGATAAAGGATATTTGAATACAGAAACTGAGGCTTTCTATTTAGCTGGACTCTTAAGTGGTAGACTTAGAGACTGATGCCGAAATTCATATTTAATTTCTATTTCTGTACATAATATTGTAAGAAAGAAGGTAGTACTGTGAAAACAACAGAAAATTTTACTGACAGGGCCGATATATATGCACAATATCGTCCTAGTTATCCTAATGAATATATTGATTACTTACTTTCAGCTAACCAACTGAAAGGAAATCCGATTGTAGCTGATATTGGTTCAGGTACGGGTACGGGGATATTTAGCCGCCAGCTGCTTGAAAGTGGTTTACATGTTATTGGAGTTGAGCCAAATGATGATATGAGGAAGATGACTGAGCAATCGTCAAAACTATATTCTCGTTTTCAATCCATAAAAGCAACTGCTGAAAATACCACTTTAAAAGAAAATAGTGTAGATTTAGTAACTGTTACCCAAGCATTTCATTGGTTTGATAAAGAGGCTTTCAAAATCAAATGCCAACGAATTTTAAAACAAAAAGCAAACGTTGCTCTTGTTTGGAATAGTAGAGATTTAACTAGTCCACTTATTAAAGAGAACGCAGAAATTTGCCACATCAAATTCAAATGACTTTCGTACAATAAAGTAGAATATATTAGAAAACACCTTAAAATGAGGAGGAACTCAATGGCGCGTTGTACGTATTGTAAAACGAAGTGGAAAGTAAAAGACGTATGGTCGCTTCTCATAACATTTGAAAAAGATTGTCCGTATTGTTTTGGAAGACAATATATGTCTAATGATACTTTTCATCAAGCTAACGCCGCTTTACCACTGTTATTTTTATGCCCTTTAATTGTTGATTTAAGCGATGAAAATCCTTTAGATAAATACCGGAAATAATATAACGGCTACATTCAAAAACTACTTTTCACTGAATTTTCTTCTTATCATTATCCCTTCATACATTACTAGCATAATCGCTTATACTTTCCCTTTTGAAGATTCCGTAGCCCAGCAGGAATAGCGTCCTCTGAACAAGGTTTATCAATTATGACTAAAAAACAGTGATATATGTATACTGTTAAACATAAAAAATTAGCATTAGGTTCCAATCAAATATTAATTGAAACTCAGCACCGCTTGTATTCTGTAATTCAGAATACAAGCAGTGTTTTTTATTATGCATTTTTGCATACAGTATGATTTTCTCTTGTAAATAGATAATAATGGTATATAATAAAATCAACGTTTTACCAATAAAAGGTAATAAAAAGCAGTGTGATAAGTAAATAACCAAAACGTATTAACAGATTTGCTCTATGTAAATCATGATACATATATGGAATCAAAACTATGAAATTATATGTAGAGGTTAGATTACTACAAGATGAAAGATTCATAGCGAATACACTCGAGGAAAAAAGCGTTCGATTAGATTAATGTTATAAAACTACTTAATGTGGTATCTATGGAACGAATTGAGAATATACTTAGGGGGAATTTCAAGTGAAAACATTTGGTAAAGTATTATTAACAGGAGCTTTAGCTTTAGGTGGTTTAACAGCTATGAACATTGATACACCGAAGGCACATGCTGACGGAGCAAGCGAATTCTGTCGTTATATTTGTGGTCCTAGCGAAACGGTGAACGGTGTTACAGTTCAGGTACACTCTACACAAGTTACTTTTGGTAACAGCGTAATTGCAAGAATTACAAATGACCGAGCGGAAGAAATTCATTACAATGTCAGCCTTGAAAAGAAATATGGCGATAGATGGGGAGAATTTGAAACCAACTTCCGTTGGCAAAATCAATGGGTCCCAGCTGGAAGCAATGATGAAATTGCAACTTTCACAGGATATGGCGATGATATTTATGAGGATGGAACATATCGTTATAAAGTCGAAATAAAAGACGCTGACGGTTCTATTGATACAATTTACACAGCAGGAATGACAGTTACAGGGCGATAGCTCATGACTGAGTTCCATTATTTATGATTTTATTTTTGATAATATCATTGATAATTGCGGTGATATTATTATTAAAATAAGCTCTTCGGGGCTTATTTTTTTATATAAAAATTGGAATGATAATATTCAGAAAATTACATCTTTACACTATTGAAATTTGTTGTTATTATAAGAATACATTAAATGTTACAATATTCAACAAATTATATAAACTCTCCGATTACACGAATGAAATGAAAACACATTGCTGGTGGTAATATTTATAGTTGGGATCCCGTAGCTCAGCAGGGAGAGCGCCACCTTGACAGGGTGGAGGTCGTGAGTTCGAACCTCTCCGGGGTCATATGAAAAACCCCTTGATAGTCAAGGGGTTTTCTTTATGTAGCAAATAAATGATTATTATTAAAACTAAATTTTTTCCCTACTTCTTTTCTCCATTTTGGAGAAAGACATAAATTATATTAATCATCGCTCTGCGTTATTCGCTAGAACTCGATTCTTTACTCTCTTTTGAGAGCTTTTTAAAATTCTCTTTGAAAAATAGCCTAATACGGCAATTTTTATATTTATTTATATAAATTTCTCAATAAAAAAGATCTACACAGTTTAACTATGCAGATCTTTGTAAATTTAAGTTTAAAAATGAATAGACGAATCCTATTTTTGCCCTAACTTGATTGCCTTTTTGATATTACTAAATGCACCTTTACCATATATTAATACGCCACCGCGGTAAACACGACTCGTTAAACCAATCATTATACATATTGTTGCGATTAGAATCCCTAATGCTAGCGCAATCTCCCATACTGGGATATTAAGGAATCCAATTCGTACAAGCATAACTATAGGAGTAAAGAAAGGTACATAACTAGTAATGGTAACAACCATGCTGCTTGGATTTGACATTCCATAAATTGCAATATACAAAGCAGCAAGTAACATAAACATCAGCGGCATAACAGCTTGAGAAGATTCCTCTATACGCGTAATGATAGAGCCAAATAGACAAGATAATGAGCCATATAATAAGAATCCTAATGTGAAGAATAGAATCCCATAAAACACTAGAGTTGGAGCAACAGAATTTAAATCAATACTATTTAAAATATCATTTTTCGAATCATTAATTGCTGTTTTATATCCAACAGTTGCGACCAAGCCCCAAATTATGATTTGCGTAATACCAGCCAATAATGTCGAGAATAGCTTCGCATATAAATGTTTGGTAGGCGAAATACTTGAAACAACTAACTCCATAACACGAGAAGATTTCTCTGTTGCAACATCTGTTGCTAATTGTGCAGCATACATTAATATCATTAGATAATTTAGCATGATAAAGACATTAATTAAAATCCCTACACCCTCAGTATGTTCTCCATCTTTAACCTTATCTGAAACCGTTTTGGTATGAATTTCTACTGGCGTTGTTAACACCTTTAATTCATCTTGCGATAGATTCAATTGCTGGGCGAAGTTAGAAGATTGTATTTGAGATAAAATCGTTTGAACCTTGCTAACATCTTGCTGATTTACATCCGTCTCAGTTATATACGTAGCCTTTAATTGTTTATTATTCAATTCCTCTACAACGATTGCATATGTATAATCACCATTTTTAACACCTGATTCTGCTTTTTGTTTATCCGTGCTACGTTTAACTTGTATCTTACTATCGACATTTTTAAACACTTGATGAATGGTTGAATATAATTCTTCTTTTTCTGTAACAACAACAACTTGATCGTCCTCGTTACCTGCAAACAAGTTATAAATCTTGTCAAAATTCATCAATCCTATAATTAACATAGAAACTATTATTGTAATAGCAAAATATGATTTTGATTTCACTTTAGATTTATAGTTTTGTAAAAAAATTGTCCAGAAACTACTCATTTTGTGCACCTACTTTCGCAATAAAGATATCATTTAATGTAGGCTCTTCTACTGCAAACTTTTTAACATACCCTAATTTTGTTATCTCTTTAAATAAAACATGTGACACTTCTTCATATGAAATTTTAAGAGTAACTGCATTTTTACGTTTCTTCATACTTTCTACACCTTTTATTTCTTTCAAATGGTCAAAGTCATGATCGCCAACGATTACAACGTTCTTTTTACCAAAATCACTTTTAATTTTGGCAATGTCACCCTGAACAACAGGTACACCTTTGTGCATAATACAAATGTGTTGGCATAACTCTTCCACATGTTCCATACGATGTGAACTAAAAAGAATTGACGACCCTTGTTTTTGCATATCAAGAACAGCGTCTTTTAACATTTCAACATTTACTGGGTCTAAACCACTAAATGGTTCATCTAAAATTAAGAGTTCAGGCTTATGTATAATCGCTGTTATCAGCTGGATTTTTTGCTGATTCCCTTTAGAAAGTTCTCCTACCTTTTTGTTCAGATGCTCAGTAATATTAAAACGCTCCAGCCAATAGTGAAGTTCTTTTTCTGCATCTTTACTTTTCATGTTCTTTAGTTTTGCAAAAAAGTTAACTTGTTCTTTGACAGTCATTTTCGCATAAAGACCACGTTCTTCTGGTAAATACCCAATTTTATCTGTAACACCATAATTTATAGGTTTACCATTCCATGAAATGGTCCCACTTGATTTCGATAAAAGTCCAAGTATCATTCGAAATGTAGTCGTTTTACCTGCTCCATTCCCGCCCAAGAATCCAAATATTTCACCTTTTGGTATCTCGATATTCAAATTATTCACTGCAACATGCTCGTCAAATTTCTTTGTTAAATCTTTAATTAGTAAACTCATTATCCACACCCTTAATTCCCAAGATGATTTATTTATACAATTGTATATCCATAGTCAACCACAATATTTTGCCCTCTAATGGCATCGCTTTTATCAGACATTAAAAATAAAATGACATTTGTTACATCTGAAATTTCAACAAATTTTCTATATGGAATCTTTTTTAATAACTTATTTCCTTCAAAGGACTTCAAATAGCTTTCGTTATTATCGTTTATGCTATAGGACAGTGAATTGTATACCACTGTAATGATTCATTTTTTATCTTTCAAAAATGAATCATTACCAACAAATGTTATATTTCGCATTATAAGGTTAGCATAAGATTTTAAATATTTAATATGCAATTCTGCATATTTTAATAGTCTCAATTATTTACATAGTGTTTGACCATCTTTATTTAAAGCAGCCCCCACATTTACAAAATTCACTTAAAACAAGAATTTGTTTATCCATACTTTTTCTATAATTTTTCATGGAAGAACTGAAATTAATTAGTACCCCTGTTAAACACCTAAATCTGATACTTAAACTAACTAATCTTCCTCTAATAAATTGTTGTCTTATTTAACTTCACAATTAATAGTATCCAGCAGGCATAGTCACAACATCTTCGTACACCTCCTCATTAAAGCTGAAGGAACACTAATTAAAATCTGGTCCAGAAATTTTACCTTTCTACGTTACAGGATCCGCATAAGAAAACATAGAATACAGTACCTCCTCTGTTACAACTAGCTTTATGTCTTGAATTCAAAAAACATAATATCTAATTTATATAATTATTTTCGTGAGTTCAAACCTCTCCAGGTTCATAAAAAAGAGACACCATATCAACCTTCTACGTGATATGGTGTCTCTTTTTTATCTAATTCAATTACTTCCCACCAAACATCTTCTCCAAAGACTTTGCATTGGCAAACAATACTTCTTTCAAGTTATCGTCAGCAACGATTTTATAGTCGCCATCTTTGTCTTTCTTTAAGTTCAATGTAACTTCGCGAGTTGCCATTGCTGCATCTTTATCCGTTAAGTTTTTGATGATAGTTGAGGTCATTGTTTTTTCAATCGCTTTTTCAGATTGTTCTTTGTCTTCGCTAAATGCGCTAGCGAAGGCCATTGGCATAACTTCTCCCACTGCTTTTGTTACAGCAACGGATAGATCAGCAGATGTAATTTTCACTTTCACTTCTGCTTTGTCATCCTTTTTCGATACTTCTTCTAGCTTTTCAAATTTAAAGTTCTTTGTAATTGCACTTAGCATTGCTTTTGCCTCAGCATCATCTGTTTTTTCATTTAGTTTATTAAATTCCTTGTCACTCTCAACAAATGTACGAGCCTTTTCTACATCACCTTTTTGTATCGCTGTTAAAAATTCTTCTGTAGTATCTTTCGGATTTGCACACCCTGCTAAAACAACCGCTGTTAATCCTACTACCATCATTAATAGCAATAATCTCTTTATCTTTTGCACGCTCATTCTCCTCATTATCTTTTCTAGTAAGTCAGTATCATACAATATTATGAAACTGACATTACAAACATTTTTTAGTATAGCATTTATATGATTAATTTTCTATTAATTCCCAAAAATATAAAGAGCCTTGCAGCATTCCTACAAGGCCTCTCTTCTATCAATCTGTATCCGTAGCACAAATGAACCACATTTTCTGTTCCCTACTACCATCCATATAGTCCGATCAAAGATCATAAGCGATAACCAAAGTGATATATTAATAGCAGCAAATAATAAATATAAAATGAAGTCTCTCTTTTGTAGTGCCCCTCTATTCATTACAATGTAAAATGCACCGATAGGAGGCAAAATAAAGCAAAGGAAAAAGTTTTTCTTAACAACCATAGATACGCAGTTTCTTTCTGCATATGAATCCCCTTTTCATCATAATACTTGCTTCAACATCGGCCTCACTACCCTATATTCATCACTATAAGCTTCCTTTATGATTAAAGGCGGATATTCACTTTTTTCTTCCTCAATCATTGTAAACACTTCTGTTTTCTCTTGTAATGTATTAGATTCTCTATTTTTAGTAGGGTTTTTACTTGTTTTAATTTTCTTTGTTACTTCGCCAAGTTTTTGCCCAACTTCTTCTACTTTGGCAGGTTCATTCGTAACATAGTATTCTTGTTCGTCCCATACTAATATAGGTGGCACTTGTTCTCTTTTGTTACATATTATATAAGTAGTACTAGCTACAAGTAGTATACAAGTTAATAAATAGAAGATAGTTTTTTTATTCATATACTACACTCCTTATCTATCAGTTCATTGGATTATATAACACAATTTATTTACAGTAAATGGATTTAGCGGTAATTTTTAGGTTTAATAATAAAGAAAAACCTTACCGAAGTAAAGTTCCGTTTTTACATTCTATAGTGACTGATTAATTAATACGATCATTACAATAATCGCTATAAGCATAACAACTAAACAGCCGATTAATTTATAAAATCCTCGCTTCGTTAATGTCCCACCTTGAACATCTTTACGAATAAATAAGAATACGGCTAAAAATAATACAAGCCCAATGCCAAAAGCATACATCATTTGCATATGTTAATCTTCCTTTCTCTCTTCCATCTTAATATCTTTTTGCCAAAACAACAAATGAGATAAAGACGGTACTCATCGTAAGTGCCATAAGTATATTCAATAATTCAGTAGCAGATAGTGTAAGTATTTTTAAGTTTAAGCCAATAGAGAAAAGAAGATAATATACTGTTAATGCAAAAAAGGTTACAAACATTCCTTTATAACGAATGAGTTTCATTCGCTCATCTTTTTCTTTAAATTGTGGGTGTAAGTAGCTTAGGCAGAAACTCATAATCATCATCCCAAGCAATGGATACGTTATAGCCGGCGGTGCAGAATGCGTCATTATACCTGTTAATATCATAAATCCACTCATAAATAGAAAGATAATTCCCATGATTACAAAGTACTTTTGTGAATAGTTCATTCTTACTCCTCCCCTTCTTTTCCTTCATAAATAAATACATGTTCTATCGTTGTCTGAAATGTTTTTGCTATTTCAAATGCTAGCGGAAGTGATGGATCGTATTTCCCTTTTTCAATTGAGATAATGGTTTGTCTGGAAACCCCGAGTTTCTCGGCCAGTTTTTCTTGAGATAGTCCAAATTTCTTTCGGTATTCGACCATTTTATTTTCCAAGGAAATTTCTCCCTCCTTCCATATATCGAGTATATATGTAAAGTAAACTTTACGTCAAGGTTCCTTTACATTTATTTCAATCAGTTTTCGTTCTATTTATATAGAAGAAACTTGTTCGATTTCAGCACGTCTATTTTGTAATAAAACATGGAACACTGTATGTAATCGTTACTATATTTCCTCCTCACTTTTTTAAAAATTTAATATCTTCATATTTGTTTTATCCTTTTAAAATATTTCATTCTCTGCTTTATTAGATGCAATGTGTTATTTGTTTTACGGTGTTTTTTGGCATATTTATAGAAACTAACGGGTTATAAAGCATTTTTTATGTTTAACCACTTTTTTTGTAGAAATCCTTCATTTTCCTTTCGATATTTAACACTATCGAAATAAAGTTTATGGTAAATTCATAATTTTTTATTTTTTATACTATATTCCGTTATATTGTTGTATAATATCTATGAAAGCGCTTATTATTTCAATATACATAATTCGAATCAACTTTTATCAAAACATTCCAATGATTATACTTATATTTACATGTAACAATTCTAGTTTTCAATGTAGGTATACCAAATATATCCACCCCATTTTTCTGTAAAATTACTTTATAAAGTGAAAGATTAACTTGGGTGATAAGTTATTGTGAATGTTTTTTTACAAAACAGATAAGTAATAGTGTTTGGTATTATGTAAATTATTGTAATAACATAAGAGTAAAGAAAACATTTACATTGATTATTGGTTCATCAATTATTGAAAAGAGCAAAATGCACCTTTTGTATGGAAAAGGATTATATGCATCGGGAGGTTTAAACAAATGACGAGGAAGAATACAACGACAAACCCTTGGGCCAAGTTCCACGGTCCGAACCTTGGTTATGTGATTGAACAGTATGATCTTTACGTAACTGGAGCAGGTTCTGTTGATCCGGAATTACAAGAGCTTTTTGAAATTTTTGGAGCTCCTTCGTTTCAAGATGATGTCGTAACAGGGGACAACACAGCAACACATTTTTCTCCTCAAAACACAGGTAACATTGAAAAAATTCTTAAAGTCGTTCAACTTGTTGAGCAGATTCGTTCTTTCGGGCACACGTTGGCTCACATCAACCCGATGGAAGATGCTGCAAATGGACAATCTCTTCTTGAGAAAGCAATGAACGAACTGAGCGATGCTGACTTGAAAGCGATTCCAGCGAAAACAGTATGGCAAGATGCACCAGAAGGTATTCACACTGCACTTGATGTAATTCATAGATTAAAAGACGTTTATACAAAATCTTTAGCTTATGAATTTTCTCATATACAAGATAGTGAAGAACGCACGTGGTTGCATCAAATGGTGGAATCAAATTCATTGCGTCAACCACTATCAAATAAAAAACGAACTGCTCTTTTAAAACGTTTAACAGCTGTTGAAGGTTTCGAGCAATTCTTGCATAAAACATTCGTTGGGCAAAAACGTTTCTCTATCGAGGGCGTTGATATGCTTGTGCCTGTTTTAGATGAAATTGTTCTAGAAGGTGCTAAGAACGGTGTAGAGGATGTCATGATTGGTATGGCTCACCGCGGTCGTCTAAGCGTACTTGCTCACGTATTAGAAAAACCATATAGTCACATGTTTGCTGAGTTCAAACATGCAAAAATAGAAGGCGCAGTAGCCAATTCTGGCTGGACTGGCGACGTAAAATACCACCTAGGTAGAGAACAAGTCGTTAGTAACGAAGAAGTTAGCACTCGCGTGACATTAGCAAATAACCCGAGTCATCTTGAGTTCGTGAATCCTGTAGTAGAAGGTTTCGCACGTGCTGCTCAAGAGAATCGTAAAAAATCTGGTCTTCCAGATCAAGATATTTCAAAATCATTCGTAATTTTAGTTCATGGTGATGCTGCATTCCCTGGTCAAGGTATTGTATCTGAAACGCTCAACTTAAGCAGATTGAACGCGTATCAAACAGGCGGAACGATTCATGTTATCGCAAACAATGCAGTTGGTTTTACAACTGATAGCTATGATTCTCGTTCTACGAAATATTCAAGTGACCTTGCAAAAGGTTTCGATATTCCGATTGTTCACGTGAACGCTGATGATCCAGAAGCTTGTCTTGCAGCTGCTAACCTTGCGATTCAATATCGCATGTTGTTCAAAAAAGACTTCTTAATCGATTTAATCGGTTACCGTCGATATGGTCATAACGAAATGGATGACCCAGCGGTTACGCAACCACAAGTGTACAAAAAAATTAAAAATCACCCAACTGTAAGAGCAATTTATGCAGATCAATTACAAGCTGCTGGTGTTCTAAATGCAGATGAGGTTGAAACAATTACTCAGTTTACGCAAGAACAATTAAAATCCGATTATGCACAAGTACCGCCAGCTGATACGAGCGATGCAACAATTCACGTTAAAGTGCCAGATGTTGTTGCAAAAGGCATTCAACCAATTGATACTGGTGTTGAGATTGACTCACTTCGTGCAATTAATGAAGGTCTACTATCTTGGCCAGAAGGCTTTAACGTATATCCGAAAGTGAAGAAAATTCTTGAGCGCCGTAAAGATGCTTTAGAAGAGAACGGTAAAATTGAATGGGCACTTGCTGAGTCATTAGCATTCGCTTCTATTTTACAAGAAGGTACGCCAATTCGTTTAACTGGTCAAGATTCACAGCGTGGTACATTTGCGCACCGTCATATCGTATTACACGATACTGATACAAATGAAACATATTCACCATTACATCGCTTACCAAACATTAATGCATCATTCTCTGTTCATAACAGTCCGTTATCAGAGGCTGCTGTTGTTGGTTACGAATATGGTTATAACGTATTCGCTCCAGAAACTCTTGTTATGTGGGAAGCGCAATATGGTGACTTTTCAAATACTGCGCAAGCATTATTTGATCAATATGTTTCAGCTGGAAGAGCAAAATGGGGTCAAAAATCTGGTTTAGTTCTTCTATTACCACACGGTTATGAAGGTCAAGGACCAGAGCACTCTAGTGCACGTCCAGAGCGTTTCTTACAGTTAGCTGCTGAGAATAACTGGACAGTTGCAAACTTAACGAGCGCGGCACAGTACTTCCATATCCTGCGTCGTCAAGCATCTATCTTAGGAACAGAAGCTGTTCGACCATTAGTACTGATGACGCCGAAGAGTTTATTACGTCACCCACTTACGCTTTCAACTGCTAGTCAGTTAAGCGAAGGACGTTTCCAACCTGCTTTAGAACAAGAAAACCTTGGCACGAAACCAAATAAAGTAAAACGTCTTGTTTTAAGCACAGGTAAAATGGCGATTGACTTAGCAGCAGAAATCGAGTCTGGTAAACATGAGTACAACTTAGACGAAGTTCATGTCGTTCGTATCGAGCAATTGTACCCATTCCCTGCTGAGAAAGTTCAATCTATTATTAAACGATTTAAAAACTTAGAAGAAATCATTTGGGTTCAAGAAGAACCTCGTAATATGGGCGCATGGCATTACATGGCTCCAATTCTGTTCGAACTTGCTGGAGATAAAGTGAAAACAGGTTACATTGGACGTCCTGATCGCTCTAGTCCATCTGGCGGCGATCCATTCGCTCACAAAGCTGAGCAAGAACTAATTGTTGCACACGCTTTAGATGTGAAGTATAACTTCCGTCAAGATAAACAAGAAATTGAAGTTTTCAGCAACTAAAAAGTAATAATGAAGGTTTCTAGCTTGTTCCCTGGGCAGATATTCTGCCCAAGGCCAGGCTAACAAATGGAGATTACCGAAGACAAAAGAAGAAAAAACACACCGTTAGGCAAATAAGGGGAGGACATTTAAAATGATCGAAATTAAAGTACCTGAGCTTGCAGAATCTATTACCGAAGGAACTATTTCACAATGGCTTATCAACGTAGGCGACAAAGTTGAGAAAGGCGGCAGCGTTGTTGAGCTTGAAACTGATAAAGTCAATGTAGAAATCATTGCAGAAGATTCAGGTATTGTATCGAAGTTACTAGGCGAACCTGGGGATACAGTTGAAGTTGGCGCAACTATCGCAATTTTAGATGCTAATGGAGCACCAGTTGCAGTAAGTACACCTGCACCACCTGCTGAGCAAGCAAAACAAGAAACAGCTGAAGCACCGAAAGCTGCGGCTCCAAATGCTGAACAAACTACGAGTCTACAAGGCTTACCAAATACGAACCGTCCTATCGCATCACCAGCTGCTAGAAAAATGGCTCGTGAATTAGGAATCGACTTAAACGACGTACGTAGTACAGATCCACTTGGACGCGTGAGACCACATGATGTACAAGCTCATGCTGCCGCACCAAAAGAAGCACCAGCTGCTCCAAAAAGTCCAGCTCCTGCTCCAGTTGCAAAAACAGAATTCGAAAAACCAGTTGAGCGCGTGAAAATGTCCCGCCGCCGTCAAACAATTGCAAAACGCCTTGTAGAAGTTCAACAAACATCTGCAATGTTAACAACATTTAACGAAGTTGATATGAGTGCGATCATGGAATTACGTAAAGAGCGTAAAGACGCTTTCGAGAAAAAACATGATGTACGTCTTGGCTTCATGTCATTCTTCACAAAAGCAGTTGTTGCAGCATTAAAACAATTCCCATTATTAAATGCTGAAATTCAAGGTGACGAGCTTATCATCAAAAAATTCTATGATATCGGTATTGCAGTAGCAGCTCCAGATGGATTAGTTGTTCCAGTTGTACGCGATGCTAACCAATTAAACTTCGCTGAAATCGAAAGTGAAATTCGTAATTTAGGTATGAAAGCACGCGATAACAAACTTTCATTAAAAGAACTACAAGGTGGTACATTTACAATTACAAACGGTGGTGTATTCGGTTCTCTAATGTCAACACCAATCCTAAATAGCCCTCAAGTTGGTATTTTAGGAATGCATAAAATCCAAGTACGCCCAGTTGCAATTGATAACGAGCGTATGGAAAACCGCCCAATGATGTACATTGCTTTATCTTACGATCACCGTATTGTTGATGGTAAAGAAGCAGTTAGCTTCCTTGTTGCTGTTAAAGATATGCTTGAAGATCCAAAATCATTATTATTAGAAGGTTGATAGATTAATAATCTAATATATAAAGGCTGTAGAATACATCATTCTACAGCCTTTTTTTGCGTTCATACGGGACAAATTTCATGACATAAGATAATAATGTATGCCTAAACGTAAGGAGGATTAAAATGAATAACCTTCCAATTCATGCAAAACTTAAAGTAAATAAGGATACTTTCTTCCTGCCCGATTCAAACGGGGGTGTCTATTTTCGAAATAACGCCAGTTCATTTCGCATGGACGGTGATGGAATTTATGACTGGATTGAAAAATTAATGCCAATGTTTAACGGTAATCATTCTTTAGCAGAAATAACTGATGGTCTCCCTCTCCCCTATCAAAATCGTGTATTTGAAATTGGAGAGGTTTTATATGAAAATGGTTTCGTTCGCGATGCAAATCAAGATGCACCTCATGAATTAAACAGTACATTACTCGACAGATATGCTTCACAAATTGAATTTTTAGAAGCTGATTCTCATTCAGGTGCTTTAAAATTTGAAACGTACCGCGGAGCAAATGTCCTTGTACTTGGCTCCGGAGATATGCTTACTTCTTTAGTTTCTTCTTTATTAGAATCTGGTTTACCTACATTTCATTACCTCGTTACAGATCGAGATGAAACAAACTATGACAGAATACATGAGCTAATAGAACGTGCATATGAAGTTGATAACGGTGTACTCATTCAAGAAATCGATACTACAATTGACCGTCCCTTGCATGAAGTATTCGAACCTTTTGATTGGATTTTATATGTTTCTCAAAATGGAGACATTGACGGTTTAAAAACAGTTCACACTATTTGTAGAGAAACGAAAAAGAATTTTATACCAGCTATTTGTTTATCAACACTCGGTATAGCTGGACCTGTCGTAACGGAAAATCGTGATGAATGCTGGGAATCCGCATGGCATCGGCTACATGAAACGACTTTGCAAAATGAAAATTCATCAGATTCCTTCTCACCAATTACATCTGCAATGTTAGCAAATGTAATCGTTTTTGAATTGTTTAAACATGTCGCGGATGATTTATATCGTGAAAAAAAATTACAATTCTTTTTATTAAACTATGAAACACTTGAAGGAACGTGGCATCCTTTTATAAAACACCCTCTTGCAACTGATGAAAGTTTTACAATTGATACGATAGAAAATCTTTCTGAAAAACTTGAGCATCGGTCCAACCAACATACTTCAACTGATGTATTCCGCTTTTTCGACTCATTAACTTCTAAAGAAGCCGGTATATTCCATGTATGGGATGAACAAGATTCATATCAATTACCGTTATCACAATGCTATATTCAAGTAGCCAATCCATTATCAGATGGCCCAGCTCCCCTTCTGCCTCTTATGACTCGCAGTGGATTAACTCATAATGAAGCACGCCGAGAAGCTGGTTTAACAGGAATTGAAACATATGTAGCAGAAATCATTCACCGCCTTATTCCTGAACATAACGATATCGGTATTGGCGCTGGAGAAACGATGACAGAAGGATTTTACCGGGCACTACAACAACATTTAAATAATAAATTGTATGAACGGCAGTCACATATGCTAGAAGAACTTACAACGATTGATTTAACTGATATTCACGATAAACATTGTAGATTTTATTACGATGCCCTTGCTACAATTCATGAAACACCTAAAATCGCAATGAGTGAAGAGATTCTCAGTTTTCCAGTCGTTTGGGTTGGTATAAATGATAAATGGTACGGTGCATCTAATATTAATATGACGTTAGCGTTACGGAGCGCACTACAACTATCACTGCTCCACATTCAAAGTGAAGAGACTCCTTACAGAGCTAATATCTTGCCTGAATCATCTATTATTTTATATGACACGGATTCTTTTAGGGTGGAAATACAAGCGGAAGAAGAAATTCCAAGTGTGCAATCTTTACAGCTTGCCTTACAGCATTTAGAAGAACATAATTTTTATCCCTTCGTGTTTGATTTAGCAATCGAACCATTTTTGAAAGAAAACTTAGACGGTGTGTATGGGGTATTAATTGCAAAGGAGGACGGTCTATGACTCAAAATATATTGCTTATAGGGGATGGCCTTCTTGCAGACTATGTACATGATCAATTATGCAAACAATATTCCATCATTCGTCAGCATACCCTTACAGAAGAACTTCCTGAAAATATTTATCTCGCTCTCGTATTACATGATGGATCTCCTTCTACTATTCATCATGATGCTGAGCTAATTTTTCGCTCAAATCATATTCCGTGGCTTCGTGGTTTCACTTCATTTGGCGAAGGTATTATCGGTCCTTACATTCATCCTCTTACGCCCGGATGTTCCCATTGTTCTGATGGACGCCGTTTTATCGCTGGCTTTGATCAAAAAGAAATGTGGGAACTACAGCGGAAATATGCCTTTAAAGCCGAAAATGGAACGAGGCGTGATGTACGTGCCACCCAAAATGGCATGTTACAAATGTGCCATCTTATTTGCGCAGAAACAGAAAAAATATTAACTCATAACCATTCTTCTTTAGAAAATGAACTTATTTTACTAAACTTACAAACATTACAATGTACGCGGCATTCTTTTCTTCCAGATCCTCTCTGTCCTGTATGTAGTAGTTTACCTGATGATACTGCGGATGCGGCGGAAGTTTCTTTACAACCGAGTTTAAAAGTAAGCACCGAAACGTATCGCTGCCGTTCCATTCATGAATTAAACACATTTTTAACGAAAGACTATTTAGATTATCGGATCGGTATGTTGAACGGCAAAATGCAGCATTCTTTATTGCCATTCGCTGACGTCATTATAAACATGCCATTAATGTTTGGAAATGAAGGTGTTGCAGGCCGAACTCATTCATTTGCAGTGAGTGAAGCAACTGCTATTTTAGAAGGTTTAGAACGATATTGCGGTATGTCGCCTCGCGGGAAAAAGACAAATGTGCATGGTAGTTTTCATGATTTAGAGGAACATGCACTAAATCCCCTTACACTCGGTGTGCATACAAATGAACACTACAATCGTGATAATTTTCCATTTAAGCCGTTTGATCCTGATTATGAGCAAAACTGGGTATGGGGATATTCTTTATCACAAAACAGACCGCTTTTAGTTCCTGAATCAATTGCTTATTATAGCCTTGGTCATCGAGATGCTTTCGTGTATGAAACATCAAATGGATGTGCAATTGGCGGTAGTTTAGAAGAAGCGATTTTTCACGGCATTTTAGAAATTGTAGAGCGTGATGCCTTCTTACTCACTTGGTATGCCGAATTACCTCTTCCCCGCCTTGATCTTAGTTCAGCAAATGATACAGAATTACAATTAATGATCCAGCGGTTACGTACGATTACTGGATATGAATTACACGCTTTTAACGCGACGATGGAACACGGCATCCCGAGCTTATGGGTAATTGCAAAGAATACACGTGAAAATGGAATGAACGTTGTTTGTGCGGGAGGCGCTCATTTAGATTCTATTCGAGCTTTAAAAAGTGCCATTCAAGAAATAGCAGGCATGTTACTTATAACAGACGATGAGCTCGAGCACAAAAGAGAATACTACGAAAAATGCTTACAAGATCCTTATTTCGTTAATAAAATGGAAGACCATAGTATGCTGTACGGATTGAAAGAAACGGAAGAACGTCTTCACTTCCTTTTACGAGAAGATGCACCGGTGCAAACGTTCCAAGAAATGAATGTATCACAATCATTTGATATGGATTTAACATCCGATCTCCGCCAACTTTTAAATCGTTTGCATCAATCTAATCTTGAAATAATCGTTGTAGATCAAACCGCTCCCCTTATAGAAAAGAACGGACTACACTGTGTAAAAGTTATTATTCCAGGCATGTTACCGATGACTTTCGGACACCATCTTACTCGGATTACAGGACTGGACCGGGTATATACCGTACCGATGACACTTGGATATACAGACGAACCTTTAACGAATGAAAGATTAAATCCACATCCACATCCGTTTCCATAGTAAAGGAGGGATTTCATGCAGCTAGATACTTTTTTACATCATCTCCATTTCTCTATCGATGAAATTATGCCGAATCATGAGGTGGACTGGAAAGACGCACCGCTTCCTTATAAATTATATCGAAATGTACCTACCATCCCGCTCTCCTTAGAAATCCCATTATCTTTACCGAACTCTTCTACTACACCTACTTTAGATGAAATTGGTCACTACCTTTGGTATTCATTTGGTGTAACACAATTATGTCAGCTAAATAGCGAGAGAAATGTATTACGAAGATCTATTCCTTCAGGCGGCGCTTTATATCCGAATGAATTGTATATCTATTTAAAGATTGACGATTATCCAGACGGCATTTACCATTATGACGCCGCGCATCACCGGCTTATTTTACTTCGCGAAGGAAATTTCGATTCTTATTTAGCAGACGCACTCGGTAATCGCTGTAACATACAGTCTTGTTTCGGTGCTGCATTTATATCTACTATGTTTTGGAAAAATTTCTTTAAATACAATAATTTTTCATATCGTCTTCAAGGATTAGATAGCGGGGTCCTTATTGGACAATTACTAGAAAGTGCAAAACAGTTTGGCTACACAAATGGCGTATATTTTCAATTTCTAGACCGGGCAATGAATCACTTAGTCGGATTGTCAGAAGGTGAAGAAAGTGTGTATGCCGTTATTCCTTTAAGTACAGAGCCAGAAACTAATTGGTTTCACAATGATTACCGTGAAAATAAAACAGTTACTTCTCATGAGTTGTTGCAACAAATTCCGCCGTTAGCACATGAACATTTCGTTCGCTCAAAACATGTAGGTGAATATCCGATGATAACAAAAATAAATGAAGCTTCTATGATCGAATCGACAGCACACTTCCAAACACTACATCATGAAGAGCACTATCAACATAATGCGTACGCTGTACAGCTACCAAAAGTAGAACGGTTATCGTATGATTTCCTACAACTTTGTAAAAAACGATATTCTCCTGATGCGGACTTTATTTTAACGAAATGGGATGCAGCCGAGCTCGCTACTTTACTACAAGAAGCGAGCCTCTCCTTCCCCTATTACAACGACCTTGACGGTAAGTATGCAAATGAAAATGCACGCGTCTTCTTATATGGATGTTTTTATAACGTGAAAAATATTGAAAACGGGGCTTACGCTTATAATAGTAAAACACATTCGATACAACCAATTCGGTATGGAGACCTTCGTTACCCTCTTCAATCTAGTATGACGATGGATAACGTTAACCTTTTTCAAGTACCACTTTGCTTACATGTAGTCGGAAAGAAAGATTACTATACACGTGCATTAGGCTATAGAGGATATCGTATTCACCAAATGGAAGCTGGTATCCTCGTTCATAAACTCGTTTTTGCAGCGACCGCGATGGGGATGGGCGGGCATCCATTACTTAGTTTTGATACAAATTCATGTGATCAATTGTACGGTATTGATGCTGGGAATGAAACGTCTCTTATTCAAATTCCTGTTGGGGCGTATCGAGCGCGGAATTGGTTAAAAGGGGTTTTGCATAGTTAAAAGCACGCCGATGGACGGCGTGCTTTTTTACTAGATTAACTTAAAAATACTCTTAATTTGTCTAGCAAATAACCAATTTTTCGTACCGTAGTTATCATTTAAACTATCTAAATTGATAGATTGTCCGTTAGCAAACTTTAATTCTAGCATTGTATTTTTATCATTTGTTTTTAAGTTACTATGTGTAATAGCATCATACTTTAATTTTTCAATCTCAATACATTCGTCTTTTTCTTGTCCAATCACGACATGGTCTTGGAAGAAGAAAAAGACTTCTACTTTTTTACCGAAACAAAATACATTTTTCGTATAGATTAATGTCGCGTTATCAAGTCCGATGCATACTTCTTTCATCTCTTCAACAACGTTTCCAAAGTCTTCTTCATGTCTTGCGTTTGATTCAGCAATCCATTCTTCGATTGTTTTCATGTTAATTGCCATACTGCGCCCCCTGGTTCGTTCATTGCTTTATTTAAAAATAAATACTATATGAAAATATAAGCGATAAGTACTATGTTTTCAAGGGTAAACGGTATATTCGAAATAAAGTTAAATTTCAAAGTAATATACTAGGTGCATCGATTTCATTATATTTCAAACGTTTGAACGAGACATTCTTCATCATCAATTAACTGTGTTTTCTCATCAAATTCGATGTTTATCTCCCCATATACTTTCTTCCAAAAAGAAACTGCTGGTATATTTTTCACAAGTTCGATAACGAAATACTGCCCTCGTTTCTCTTTTAGTACATTCGCAATAACTTGTTTACCGATTCCTTTCCCTTTGTACTGATTCAATATGAAAATGTCATTTATACCAAAGTCGTTTTCCTTCTTCAAAAAAGGACGTTCCAGTAGTAACAAAAATCCTACAATATCATTATCACTTTTAATAAAATACGGAGTGATTCCGTCATTTTCCCAAAACATGTGCAAATCTTCGTATTCGAAAAATCCATTTGCCTCAATCGTTATATTGGGAGTGAATGTAGAGAGGTCATGAAGATATAGTGCATACAAATTACGCAATATTTCTTTTTCTGATTCTTGAACTATTTGAAGTGTTACAAACATTTTTAAAGATCCCCTTCCCTATATGTAACTGTTTCTTCCTCTTTATTATTCGCTAAAAAAGTTTACCTACCTTTGCAAAAAAAATAGCACTTTAAAAAGTGCTATTCCGCTCTCCTTGCCGCTTGCTGAATTGGGTCCCACACGCTGTTATATGGTGGTGCGTAACTTAAGTCGACATCTTCTAAATCGTGAATGCTCATTTTATTGAAAAGTGCCATTGCGATCACATCAATCCGTTTATCTACGCCTTCTTCTCCAATTACTTGCCCGCCCAACAATTGTTTCGTATCAGAGCGATATAGTATTTTCAAGTAAAGTGGTTTTGCATTTGGATAATAGCCCGCCATATTTGTAGAATCTACTTTGACCGTTTTATACGGGATATGTAGCCCTTTTGCTTCTTTTTCATTTAAGCCTGTTCTTGCGAGCGTCAAATCCATAAATTTAATAATACCTGTGCCTAACGTACCTTTAAATGCTCTTCGTTTATCAAGCATATTCAGTCCAGCAAGTCGCCCTTGTTTATTAGCAGTCGTTCCGAGCGGGATATGATCATGAATTTCCTTTATAACGTGGTAATGTGTTGCGCAATCACCGGCTGCATATACGTCTTGCACATTCGTTTGCATATATGCATTTACTTCGATTGCTCCTTTATGATTCTTACGTATATTTGTCCCTTCAAGAAAATCAGTATTTGGCTTCACACCTACAGATACTAAAACAAGATCTGCTTTATACGTACCTTTATCCGTTTCGACTGCTTCTACTCGTTCCTTCCCTTTAAACGCTTTTACATTTTCATTCGTTAAAATTTCAATATGATGCTTATCTGCTTCTTTATGTATGTACTCTGCCATATCTGCATCATAAATCGTACCGATATGATCATTTCGCTCAATCATTCTTACTTTCTTACCAAGTTCGACGAATGTTTCTGCCATCTCAAGTCCAATGGCACCGCCGCCAATAATCGTTACATCTTCAACTTTATTCGTTTCTAGCGTTTTTAATATGCGCTCAGCATCAGGAATTGTTTTTAAAAGGTGAACACCTTGCAAATCTCGACCTTCCCACTCTGGCATAACAGGACGTACGCCAGTTGCAATTAATAAACGATCGTACGGAAATTCAAAAATATCTTTCGTCTTCGTATGCTCTGCGTACACCACTTTCTTTTCCGTATCTACTTTCGTTACTTCATGTCGTACTTTCGCATCAATTCCATATTTATCACGAAACGTCTTCACATTACGCGCAATTAATTTTTCCGTTGAAGCGATAGCACCACTAATGACATATGGTAACCCACACTGCGCGTACGAATAAATTTCACCTTTTTCTAACGTTACAACAGTTGCATTTTCATCGTTTCTAACAATTTGCATAGCTGCACTCATACCAGCTGCATCTCCGCCAATAATGACATAGTTCACTTTACCACTCCTTCTTTTTTACATACTCTTTACGTTTTCCATATTTTATAGAAATAACACCTATTTCCATTGTAAAGAAAGAGAATTCCATCTTCAAATTTGGTGCACAAACCTATGCCTGAATAGGTAGCCGTCGTGTCTCATAAACAACATGTTTAATATGCTATAACAGTTACTATTGAAAGTAGGTGAAATATATGTGCGCCGGCCTTCTCGCCCAGCTTCCAGATGAACCGCAAGAACCAAAAGAACCGAAACCCGCCCTCTCACTTGACCAAGAATTTTCCATTAATGCGACAATATACAGCGCTCGTGCCTGGTTATCTAACGATGATACGTTTGCGCAAGATATTTGGAAAGCTACCCAATTCGCTTCAGCATCACATGCTGGCAAGTCTATCTTTCCAGTCGGTTCAGTTAAAATTCTGAACTTCTCTGACGATACAATAACTGTTACTGCTTCACCAGAATCAGATCATGCGCTCAAAATAGTCGTACCCCCCCATTCCGAGGCAGCCCTAACATCTGGTCCTTTATCACATATACAAGCTAGTACATCAGGAGGATCAAGTAAAGTCACATTTCTCTTTCACATCTTTTTCTCAAGGGATCCTGGTTCAGATAAATAACCATAAAAAAGGTACAGTTATGCACTGTACCTTTTTCACATGTTTATTCTCTTGATTTGATGAGTTCAACATTATAAGTTTCAATATCTGTTAGCTTTCCTGTAAAATATGGATTTTCTCTATACCAAGATTGTTTTGAAAAATACGTTTGCATATCTTTCGTCTGAAAAATATGTCCATGCCTTGCATATATTTCATTTCTAGCAATTTTCAACTGTTCTTTCGATAAATATGCTAAATCTGTACTCGTTAATTTTCGAATATCACTATCTGGGAAAATGAAACCATTATATACATACGGATTGGTAGATGGCGGAGTAACATTATAAACAACTGTTTTTTCTGTACTTTTCTTTTGAAATGGAAGATTATAAGACGGAAGTGCCGTTACCGTTTCTACCTTCGTCGTTTCCCTTCCATTTTCTCCATTTCGTTCTAAATAAATCGTCGTACTTCCATCAGTCGCTATAGGCCCCCATGTAATTTCTCCTCCTGCCAGTGCTGTAACTGGTTTTTGATTTACGTACAATGTTGCACCAGGCGCGTTCGTTTGAACTGTAATATATTGACCTTGCAACGTTAAATCTATCATTACGTTATTTTGGCTTTGTTTCATAAGTACAACCTTTTCCTCACGCGATAGTTTTACATAATCATTTTTATATTCTGATTGAAACACTTGATTGCCCGGAAGAAACGGCCCATATTGCTTCTCAAACTTTTTGTCATCTGTCTTATCAATTTCTTTTCCGTTCATTTTTAACGATACGCCTTTTTCATTTGTAAGCAAAGTGGTATAGTACGTCTTCACTTTCAATTTATACCGATCAAATATAAAGAAATACTTTCCGTCTTTCGTTAACGAAAAATCAGCTCTTTCTATTCCGTCCCGTTGTTTTTCACCTTGTCTCAAATATTCTTTTAATTCATTCACATACGATGGATTTTCTTTTATATATGAAAATAGAGGCGTTAAACTCTCTTTTGTTATCATAACCGATTGATCATCTGCCGTAATGATCTCAGCTAATTTCTCTCCGTCCCTCTCTTGTAAAATCGTAATCATCCGATCTACTTGTGCCACCTGCGTATAATACGATGATCCGTACAAATATAATCCAATAATCGCTATAACAAATAGTGCTAACAGTGTAATGCCAACCTTTGCACCACCGCTCATGTTCTTCTTTACTACAGGACTTCCCCTCTTCGTCCCGCAGTTTTGACAAAATTGCACACCATCTTCAAACTGAATTCCGCACTTTGTACATACATTCATCCAGTCAACCACCTTTTCATTAGAAGCCAGTTATTCCCTGTGTTAAGGCTTGAATTATCGTGCTAATGTAAGACCAAAGTACAATAAATGTTGCAATTCCAATTAAAACATTTGCAATAATAAGTGTGTACACGAGATCTAATCCGCCATTGTCTAGCTTTAATATGGCTACAGTTATACTAATCCCTATATAAGTTGCAGCTACCGATAATAATATCGGTAAGAAAAAGATTAATAAGAAACTAAAAAGAAAAGAAAGGACTAATATAGCAATAGCCGGCGTCGCTAGCGTTCCCCATATACCGAATACTTCAAGAAACGAAAAAGATGATTTCATCATCTTACCACTTACAAAAATAATAAATCCGACAAATAAAGTTAAAATTAATAAAAAGAAAAAGACCGTTATAGATTCTACAAAAAATGTGGGAGTAGATATATCTGGTGCAAATGTTCTCGTAACTGCTGATGCTGCACTCATCATTCTATAAAAAATACATGCTCCTAAAAAACAAATAAGAACAAGACTTACAATTCCATTTCTTACTTCAATCGTGCCGCTTTTCATAATCGCTGTCGGTGCTTGTAATGCATGTTTAAAAAATTGAAAATAGCCGCTCGCAAACCGCTTCGCTTGCTCTACCGTTTCATTTGGCCGAGTTTCCTTTACTTGTGCCGCGCGTGCTTGTTCCGGCCCTTCTTCTTGACCACTACTTGCCACTACTTCTTCCGTTAACGAATGTCCACAATTCCCGCAAAACTTTGCCTCTGCTGCATTTTCTGTATGACATGACGGACATTTCATTCTCTCATCCCTCCTTAAGCATATACCATATAGGGTGTTACAAATTCAATATATGACTTTGTACATAAAACATGACTACAAGAAAAAGATTCTGAAATCCTTCTTTCAAAAGAAATTATATATGCTAGCAATCTTGAAAAATAATGCTATTATGAAACAGAACAAATAACATTTTTAACAGATTGGATGAAAGACAATGGAATTGGTAAACTCAATTTTTCAAATACTCCTTACAAGCGTAATCCAATTATTTTCCTTAATTGGCGTTATCATTGTAATTGGATTTCTATTAGGTTATTTAGAATCACTAACACGAATGTATTGGTCGAGGGCTTTCGGAAGAAAAGGATTCCTTTTAACCGCGTGGATTGGTGTTCCGATCCACGAACTTGGACATGCCATTATGTGCGTACTGTTCCGTCATAAAATTGTAGCAACGCAGTTTTTCCCAACAGATACAAGTCAAGGAGCATTAGGTTACGTACAACATCAATACAATCAAAAAAGTGTGTATCAACGAATTGGGAATTTCTTCATCGGCATCGGGCCTATTATTTCTGGTATTACTGCATTAATCCTTTTAATGCGCTATTTCGTACCAGAATCATATTTTTTATTTAATACAACTCTCGAAAAAACGATCGCTTCTACTTCTATTAATGTAGAAATGATTCAAAACATGCTCTTGTCGACGTTTGTATTATTGAAAAGCTTATTTACAATCGGCAATTTATTGAATCCTTCCTTTTGGTTATTTTTATTTATCGCCATTTGTATTTCCGCACATATCGCTTTAAGTAAACCAGACATTAAAGGATCAATAGACGGAGTTATCGTCATGTTTATCGTTTTATTTTTATTCAACATCATAGCGGGACTGTTTCAATACGACAGTAACCAGCTAATTGGACAGGTTATGAAATATAATATGTATCTCATTGCGTTTTCTAGTGTAGCACTGCTTTTCTCTTGTCTTTCTACACTCGTTAGTTTTTCGTTTTATAAAATAAGAAGAGGGCGTTCTTTTTGAACGCCCTCTTCTTATTAATTATTCCCCTTATAATCACAATGCTCAACAGGCACACGAGCATGCCCTTCTTCATCGGTACACCATGACTGTGATTGGAATGCAAGAAAGATACCAATCCATTCTTCTTCCTTTTCAAAGTGAATGAGTATCCCTCCGTCTTGCCATATGCCATTATCACCTTTCCATTTCTCTACATTCCCTTGATTCATGTGAATATCATGTATACCGTTTCCTGGTTTGAAATGAAAATAGGAATCTGGTGTGTTTTCTTCTGGTCCCCATCTTTCACCAAACGCGTAAATAATCGCTTTTTCTTCTATCGCTCGCTTTATATAACGTTCTATTTTTTCGTTTAAATCATTATCTGCTCCTGCTTTTTCGGGAGGCAAAGGAATCATTTGTTTTGAATCAAATAGATTTCCTCTTACATAATCTAAAGCCACTTTCGGTTCATTGTTTTTTATTTCTGTAAAACCGAATGGTAATGTCGGTAAAATATGAATCGCTTCTGATTTAATATTGTTACTCGCAAAATATAAAACTTCTGACGGATAACTTTGCGATTTTACGTTAATTGCAATACGATAATCTACTCCTACTTCATCTTGTAAATGAACTTGATAATGAGGTGTTTTCCCTTTTCCAATCTTTGATTGTATAACTGTACCTTTTAACACACCGTAGTTTTTTAGGGGCATACATTTCATCTCCTATTCATTTAGTAGAAGCTATTCATATTTAAATCATTATCCACTCATAAAAAAAATCCTCCTATGTTAGGGGGATTTTTAATTTCTCAACATATACCAAACAATAACCTCTACCACTACAAGTAAAACCGCACCAAAGATCATTAACGTCGTCTTCTTTAATAGTTCATTTTCACGGTAAGGGATATTACATAAGTAAGCACCTAATGTAATCCGTGATGGACAAGCGATTGTCGCTACTGATGATGCGGTGTTTTGAAGTGTTGTGACATATTGCCACGGGAGTGCTACGTTTTGTGCGGTTTGCATTTGTAGTTTTATAAACATTGCATTTGATCCTGCGTTACTACCTGTTAAAAATCCACCAATAGCGCCAATAAACGGAGCAACAAAAACGAAAAAGGTTCCAAATGTTTCACCAGCTGTTTTTGCAAGTAATGAATGCATGCCAGATGCACCCATTAGTTCTGAAATGGCGATAAACATTGTCGTCGTAATAGCAAATGGAATCCATTGTTTGATCGTTTGTGAGAATGATTGTTTAATAATATTAGACGGGATGCGGAAGAAAATAATAGTAAATAAGCAAGTCATACCGAGCCAAAATCCTGGTGAATATAGTAACTCTAGTTTATAAGAGTATGATTTCAAATCAAGAACCGCATATGATCTGAACAAATCATGTAATGCTGGAACGAGGCGAGAAAGTAAAATACAAACTGTTAGAAATATATAAGGGCTAATAATTTTTATAATGGATACTTCTCTCTCCGTTGCAGCGGCATGTTCTGTTATAAGATTTTGCCCACTTTTTCCTTTTAATTTAATGATAAGAAAGCCAAATGTAATCGTAACGATAGAACTTAATATCCCGGCTAGTTCAACACTTACGTACGCATTAGAAAGATATATTCCGAGAGAAAATAATAGAAAGAACCCTACTCCTTCTTTCCACTTTTCTATAACCGCTTGCCAGCCGCCAACAACGTGTAAAGAAAGAATAACGAAGTAAGCAAACATCGGAATACTTAATAGCGCTGTATTTGTACCAAGTGTTGTAAGAGGCATATTTATTAGCTGCGAACCGATAATCGTACCCGTTGCCATTGCGCCCCATGAACTAGCTAGTAAGCCGATGAATGAGAGCAGTACAGCTTGAAATGGTTTATAGCCTAGCGAAAGAAAAATAGGTGCTGCAACCATGAATCCAATACCAAATCCACTTACTGATTCAATAAGCGGACAAATGCCAAAACACATAAGCAGCATTTGTAATAAGCGATCATGTGTGATTTCTTCTAAAAAACGTGCTACTTGATCGATGTATCCCATTTTGTTCATGAGGTGAAATAAAAAAATACCGAAAAATAAAACGTACCCGACAATAAAACAAATTAACCATCCTTTAATCGTTGCGTGCACAGTTTCACTTATCCCTAATCGAAACGTTGGCGAGAGTAAAACGATTCCGACAGACACTGCATAAGAAATTAACGAGGACCTTAATGACGTTTGTTTAAATAAAAATAAACAAATGAAAATCATCATAATTGGGATAAGTGCCAACAATATGGCCATGTTATCATCTCATTTCGTTTAAAATACAATTTTTAACTATTATATAACAGATGACATAATTTTCAATTGTTTTTACAACAGATTCAAAAAAGGGGGCGAACGGCTCCTTTTCATTCACCCCATTTTCTATTATTCTGAAAAACTGTCTGCTGCCCAATTATTTTTTCTAACACAACAAACACAATGTAAGTACATATTGCTTGCAATACAATATTCCCAAATTTCATTAATGTAAATGAATGAATCCGTAGAAATAATTCGTTTAATAATACAATCGAAACGATACTAAATAATTCTATACTAATCGAAAATAGACATATTTCTAAAATAGACTGTTCTTGAATGCGATTTAAGTTGGAAAAGATAAATACATATCCTAAAAATAGAGCCATCAACTCTATTTTCGCCATGCTAATGAGCCAAGCGTATAGTGGTATAGTTAAAAGAAGATACAGTAATTTGCGTCTTAGCATGCCTTCTCACCTCTGAATTAAATGTATTTTCTGTATATTTTAACATTTATTACGCAAAACAAAAAGAAGAGACTTACGCCCCTTCTTTTTGTTTTGTTGCATATATTAATTCACATATTTCTTCTCGTTTTTCATTTTCTAAAAGCTCAATGATCTTACTTCCAACAACAACTCCGTCACATATTGTAACCATTTCTTCTACATGTTCTTTTGTTGAAATACCGAATCCTGCGACTACTGGTAAGTTGACGTGTGATTTTACTTTTTCTAAGTAACTACGAATCTCCTCTTTAAAGTTTTGACGTACTCCCGTTACGCCCGCTACTGTAACAGCGTAGACGAATCCTTCTGATTCACTCGTAATTTTTTCGATTCGCTCAATTGGGCTCGTTACGGTAACGAGTGGAATTAGCGCAATGTTTGCCTCTCGAAGTAACGACGCAATAATATTTTGTTCTTCATATGGTAAGTCTGGAATGATGATGCCGTCTACACCTGCTTCTATGCAGTTTTCGATGAATCGTTCTTTTCCAAATGCGAGTACTGGATTTAAATATGTCATGAGTACAAACGGAATGTGCACTTCTTCCCTTACCTCTATTAATGCTTGAAAAATTCCTTTTACTGTTATACCGCTATCTAGCGCTCGCTTCCCTGCTCTTTGAATCGTTGGGCCATCTGCAACTGGATCTGAAAACGGGATACCAATTTCAACGATGCTTGCTCCTGCTTCGTCTAGAAAACGAATTCTTTCTTTTAGTTTCTCAAGTCCACCATCTCCGCCCATTACGTACGGAATAAATGCTTTCTTACCATTTTCAAACGCTGCTTTAATTTTTTCTACTCCCATTTTTCACACCTCTTCCATATAACGTTTTATACTCTCTACATCTTTATCACCGCGGCCTGATAAGCAAATGACAAGTCCTTCGTCTTTCTTCATTTGCGGCGCTAATTTTAATGCATATGCGACAGCATGTGAGCTTTCTAAAGCCGGAATAATTCCTTCTTTTTTCGTTAATAATTGAAATGCTTCTAACGCTTCATCATCAGTAATTGAATGATAAGAAACGCGGCCAATATCTTTTAGCAAGCTATGTTCTGGACCAACACCTGGATAATCGAGTCCTGCTGAAATAGAGTGCGCTTCTTGAATTTGCCCTTCTTCGTTTTGCAGAAGATACATCATTGATCCGTGTAAAACACCGACGCTTCCTTTCGTTAAAGTTGCTGCATGCTTTTCTGTATGAACGCCTTTCCCTGCTGCTTCTACGCCGTAAAGAGCGACCTCTTCATCGTGTACGAACGGATAAAACATGCCCATCGCATTACTACCACCGCCAATACAAGCAACGACTGCTTCTGGTAACTTTCCTTCTAACGCCTCATATTGTTTTTTCGTTTCATTTCCAATTACACTTTGGAAATCACGGACAATTTGCGGGAATGGATGTGGCCCGAGAACGGATCCCATAATGTAGTGTGTATCGTGCACGTGTGAAACCCAGTAGCGAAGCGCCTCGTTCACTGCATCTTTTAATGTGCCGCTACCTGCCGCTACACTTTCTACTTTCGCTCCGAGTAATTCCATTCGGAACACATTTAATTTTTGACGTCTCACATCTTCCTCTCCCATAAAGATGACGCATTCTAATCCGAGTAGGGCACATACAGTAGCAGTTGCCACTCCGTGTTGTCCTGCTCCTGTTTCAGCGACAACTTTTTTCTTGCCCATTCGTACTGCAAGTAGTGCCTGACCGATTGTATTGTTAATTTTATGAGCTCCTGTATGGTTCAAATCTTCACGTTTTAAATAAATCTTTGCACCACCGCAATACTTCGTCATATTTTCAGCGAAATAAAGCGGTGTTTCCCTTCCAACGTACGTTTTTAAATAATGATTTAATTCCTTTTGAAACGCTTCATCTTGCATCGCTTCTTTATATGCTTCTTCTAGTTCTAATACAGATTGCATTAACGTTTCTGGAACGTATCGTCCTCCGTATATACCGTAGTGACCTTTTTCATCTGGATATGCGTAGTTCATTTGGAACACTCCTTCGATTTTATAATAAATTGTTTTATTTTCTTTAGATCTTTCTTTCCTTCTGTCTCTACTCCGCTACTTACATCGACCATATATGGCCGAACAGTTCGAATTGCTTCTTCTATGTTAAGGATGTTTAATCCACCAGCTAATATCGTTTTCTTTCGCAACTCTTTTGGCATATGCTCAAGTAATTCCCATGAAAATGTCTTTCCATTTCCTCCATGAAACTTTTCTTTCGGGCTATCAAACAATATATAATCCGTTTCATATGCTTGAGCGCTTTTCATATCACTCTCTGAAGTTACTCCTAGCGATTTTATAGACGGAATATTCAATCTTCTAATTTGATGATTCTCTTCATCCCCATGTAGTTGCACATGCGTTAACCCGCACTCATCTGCAATCTTCTGAATCACTTCAACTGATTCATTTACGAAAACCCCGATTTTTAATACGTGTGCTGGAAGCTCCCCAATAATTTCTTTCGCTAGCCCCAGAGTAATTTTCCGCTTACTTTCTGCAAAAACAAATCCGATTGCATCTGCTCCGTATTCGCAAGCACATTTTGCTGTTTCAACATCAGTAATACCACAAATT
The DNA here is from genome assembly GCF_038008465.1 of Bacillus sp. CH_48. Classification (NCBI taxonomy): domain Bacteria; kingdom Bacillati; phylum Bacillota; class Bacilli; order Caryophanales; family Bacillaceae; genus Bacillus; species Bacillus sp. CH_48. The sequence continues at coordinate 5,649,661 of NZ_JBBOZF010000001.1, forward strand.
TTCACTTTCATATATTCACCTTACAATCTTCAAAAAAGCTACTAATAGAAGATGATGTCATAAGTGCCTCTCCAACTAATACACCTTTTGCTCCAGCTCTTTTAACGCGGGTAATATCTTCTTTTGAATGAATGCCACTTTCACTAATCCAAAGTAATTTCTCCTCATTCAATCGTTTTCCTAACTTTTCAGTTTGGCTTAAATCTACTTCGAACGTTTTTAAATTACGATTATTAATGCCAATAACATGTGGATTTAGTTGGATCGCAGTTTCTAATTCCTGTTCATCATGAACTTCAACAATCGCTTCCAATCCTTTTTCTAACACGTAGCTATACAACTCTTTTAACTTTTCTTTCGTTAACGCTGCTACGATTAGTAAAATAATATCTGCTCCCGTTTCATACGCTCTATCGATTTGAATCTTATCGATTATGAAATCTTTACATAAAAGCGGAATGTTACTTTCTTCTCTTGCTGTTTGTAAATCGTGAAACGATCCTTTAAAAAATTGACCATCTGTTAAAACAGATACTGCTCCTGCCCCGCAGTCTTCATATGTTCCCACTTGTTTTCGTACGTCAACGTGTAAATTGATATCTCCTTTTGATGGTGATGCTCGCTTTACTTCTGCAATGACAGTAAACTGCTGTAACGCTTCTACAAGTGAATGTGTCTTTCTTTTTGTTTTGACTGGTGTATACGTTTCATATAACTCCGCAACTTCCTTTTTCTTCTGTTCTACAATTTTATCTAAAATCGTCCCCACTTTAGTTCACCCTTTCTAATTTTTCGTTGCTTGCTGCAATTAATAAGTTTAATTTGGTTAATGCTTTTCCAGAGTCAATGCTATGTGTTGCTAGTTTAATTCCTTCTTCAATCGTTTCTGTTTTTCCATTTGCAAAAAGGGCTAGACCTGCATTTAATAACACTGTATCGCGGTAAACACTCTTTTCTCCACTCAATACGCCGACTGTAATCTTTGCATTTTCTTGTGAATTCCCCCCTCTAATTTCTTCATTTTTCACTCTTGAAAAACCATAATTTTCTGGATCAATATTCATTTCTACTATTTCATTATCTTTTAAAAGGACTACTTGATTTTCCCCTTGTAATGACGCTTCATCTAAAAAACCACTTCCATTTACGACAAGCGCTTGTTTCCGGCCTAACTTTTGTAATACTTGTGCAACTGGTAATAACATATCTCGTTTATAAATACCGACAAATTGTGTTTCTAAATTCACTGGATTTGTTAAAGGACCAATTAAATTAAAGATTGTCGGCACGTTTAACTCTTTTCTTATTTTCATAATGCGCCTTAGTGCTGGATGCATTGCTGGTGCAAATAAGAAGGCAATGCCCACATGCTCTAGTAAATAATCAATCTCGTTTGGCGTACTACTAATATTTACACCTAGCTCTTCTAATAAGTCTGCACTTCCTGTTTTACTAGAAACGGCACGATTACCATGTTTTGCAACCTTTACACCTGCTCCTGCCAGTACGAATGCTGATGTTGTGCTAATATTAAACGTTTGAGCACCGTCACCACCCGTCCCGCAATTGTCCATTGCTCCTTGTATATGGTTCGAAAACGGCAATGCCTTTTCGCGAAGAGCTCGAACGAGACCGTATATTTCTTCTGCAGTTTCACCTTTCGCTTTCAGTAAGACTAAGAAAGCTGCAATTTCACTTTCTAATATGTTTTCACTTAATAAAAGTAGTCCTGCTTTATACATTTCCTCTTCTGTTAAATGTTGACCCTCCACTAATTTACGAAGATAGTTATTCATACTCTTTCCTCCTCTTTTACTTCTGTTAAAAAGGCACGTATTAACTTTCCGCCTTCTTCTGTTGCGATTGATTCCGGATGAAACTGTAATCCGAAGAGCGGATAATAATTGTGACGGACTGCCATTATTTCTCCGTCGTCCATCGCTGTCGCTAATATGTCAAAACAATCTGGCAAGCTCGTTTGCTCTGCAACAAGGGAATGATAGCGCATCGCCGTCAGCGGCTGTGTAACGTATGAAAAGATTGACGTTCCGTTATGTTTCACACGCGATGTTTTTCCGTGTTTAATACGTTCTGCTCTAACAATGTCTCCTCCAAATGCGGCTATGATCGCTTGGTGGCCAAGACAAATCCCTAATATGGGAACGTTCTTATAAAAATGACGAATCACTTCGATACAAATACCAGCATCCTCTGGTTTTCCTGGTCCTGGTGAAAGCACAATTCCTGTTGGATTCATCTCTTCTAGCTGTTCTATCGTTATTTGATCATTTCTTACGACTACAATATCTTCTTCGTATTCACCTAACAGTTGATACAAGTTATAAGTAAATGAATCATAATTATCAATTAGTACAATCATTTCATTACCTCCAATAGCGCTCTCGCTTTATTTAATGTTTCTTCATATTCAGCTACTGGATCTGAATCGTAAACGACTCCTGCTCCGGCCTGAACGTATGCTTTTTCATCCTTTACGACCATCGTTCGAATGGCAAGTGCCATATCAAGATTCCCTGAAAAACTAACGTATCCAACTGCTCCGGCGTATACGTTTCTTTTTTCATTCTCTAGCTCATTTATAATTTCCATCGCTCTAATTTTCGGAGCTCCAGAAACTGTCCCTGCTGGTAAGCAATACTCTAACGCATCAAATCCGCTCGTTTGTTTTCGCAATGTTCCGTAAACTTCAGATACAATGTGCATAACGTGAGAATATTTTTCTACTTTCATATATTTATCTATCGTCACGGATCCAATTTCACTCACTCTGCCAATATCATTTCGCCCAAGATCTACAAGCATCATATGCTCCGCTCGTTCTTTCTCATCTTCCAACAGTTCTTTTTCGATTTCCTCATCTTCCCTCTTCGTTTTCCCCCTCGGCCTCGTACCAGCAATTGGATTCGTCATCACTTTATTCTCCCTTACTGATAGCAAACTTTCCGGTGAAGAACCGAGTACAACATAATCTTGAAAATCGATATAGAACATATATGGTGATGGATTTGCAATTCGAAGTTTTCGGTATAACGCGAATGGATCACCAATACATTCACTTTGCAAACGCTGTGACAGTACGACTTGGAATATGTCCCCAGCTCTTATATGTTCTTTCGCCATTTCTACCATCTCACAAAACTCTTTTTCCGTTATAGAAGAAGTGAATGATAATGTGGATTGTATTGCATTTACTTCAGCTTCTTCTCCTTGTAGCACTTCCTCTTTGTATACTCGTAGCCTTTCGTATACTTCCTCATAATCTGCTGAATCATCTTCCCTGCATACATATACAAACGACAACTTTTGGCGTAAATGATCGTAAACGATAAACTCACGATATAGTAAAAGGTGTACTTCCGGAATATTTAATGGGTCGTGTAAATCCGCTCCAATGTTTTCATACTGCCGAATGACATCATATCCAATATAACCAACTGCTCCTCCGCAAAATGGAAATGGGCTATCTACTTGTGATGATGCGATTACTTCTTCTAACACTTGTAGTACGTTACCTTTTAACTTTTCTGTTTGCCCATATATCATTCTTTCTACTTCCGTACCAACGCTTGTCACCTCTCCATAAGGATTACATCCTAAGTAAGAATAACGCCCTTTATCTTGATGAAGCTGTGAACTTTCTAATAAAAATTTCTTCTTCCCTTTCATACGTCTATATAAAGAAATTGGCGTAATGCTATCTCCTTCTTCTTCAGTGATTACTAAAAATGTCTTTCTCTCTCTTTTTTGTTTTATAAATTCTTCTTTCGTCATCATGTCCTTCACCTCACTCTGAAAAATAAAAAAGTCCCCTACATATCGAAAATATGTAGAGGACGATAAATATACCGCGGTACCACCTCGTGTTGGATGCAAAAGCATCCCGCTTTGTTCAGGTACAAAATTTATACCTTATCCTTGTAACGGCGGAACCCGGGTTGCCTACTGAAAATAATTGTTCAGCATACCTCTCGTAAGCCCATTCCGTATATGGCACCGTACCGGGCTCCCACCTATTCCCGGCTCTCTGTAACGTCTCCAATATACGTACTCTTCTTACTTAGACGATTTCATTTATTTAATTTTTTATACACAAAAAGGGAGTACTCATCCTATAGAAAGGACGGGTACTCCCGTGGTGCCACCTTAATTCGTTACAAATGTAACGCACTTTACCGTATCAAAAACAATACGTGTCTCTTGTATCGATGAGATCATGTCGCCAAAGCCTACTTCTTTCGTTTCGGTTTGGAAGCTCCGAAGCCCATTCCACATCAATTCCATACTGATTCGCACCAACCATCAGCTCTCTGACATGTTCATCATGTGTACTCTTCTTCATCAACGCTTGCATTTTTTTAAGTTGCACTCATTATAGACCTGACTTTTTTCACAAGTCAATACTTTTTTAAAAATTTTATTTTTCTTTCCTTTCAATATTATATTGACAAAACAACCTCTTTTTATGTAAATATAATAAATACTCTATTAAAAATAAGGTTTTTTGTATGAATATTATATATTAAAAAAGTAAAATCACATCAAAAAACGCTTACATTTCTGAAAATTCATATTTCTATATGGATTTTTCAGAATAATCATGATAGATTATAAAGTGAAACTTTAATAAGTGGGGGTTTTGTTCATCCCCCACTTATTATTAGTTGAACTAATCGGGCATTTACGGGCAGTTGATCTCCCACCTAACTTCCTTGCCCATCCAATTTTAAGGTGGGAGTTTTACTGCCCGTTCATGCGGGATAAATATGCATAACGCATCAAAAGACCTGACAAAAGAAAGGGGAACTACATGAGTACGCAGATGTTAATTTTAACTTCTATCTCTATTTACATGCTCGGGATGCTAATTATCGGCTATTTCGCTTATAAGCAAACATCCAACTTAACAGATTATATGCTTGGCGGGCGTACACTAGGCCCCGCAGTAACAGCATTAAGTGCTGGAGCAGCTGATATGAGTGGTTGGCTTTTAATGGGCTTACCCGGTGCAATGTTTAGCGTTGGATTAAGTAGTAGCTGGATTGCGATTGGCCTAACATTAGGCGCATATGCAAACTGGCTTTATGTCGCTCCTCGCTTACGTACCTACTCTGAAATTGCAAATAACTCTATTACTATCCCAGAATTTTTGGAACACCGTTTCCACGACAAATCCCATATGCTACGTTTAGTATCTGGACTTGTTATTATGATATTTTTCACGTTTTATGTAGCTTCAGGATTTGTCTCTGGTGCTGTATTATTCGAAAATTCATTTGGACTCAATTACCATGTTGGTCTTCTTATCGTTGGTGGAGTTGTCGTAGCTTACACATTATTTGGTGGATTTTTAGCTGTAAGTTGGACAGACTTCGTGCAAGGAATCATTATGGTAGTCGCTCTTATTCTTGTTCCAGTCGTAACAATTATGCACGTAAATGGACTTGGTCCAGCATTTGAAACAATTAAATCTATCGATCCGGCATTATTAGATATTTTTAAAGGTACTTCTGTATTAGGAATTATTTCATTATTCGCATGGGGCCTTGGTTATGTTGGACAACCACATATTATTGTACGCTTTATGGCGATTTCTTCTGTAAAAGAAATTAAAAGTGCACGACGTATTGGTATGAGCTGGATGATTTTCTCTGTTGCTGGAGCTATGTTTACTGGCCTTATCGGTATTGCATACTATTCAAAAGCAGGTTTAAAACTTTCTGATCCAGAAACGATTTTCGTTGAACTTGGCACTATTTTATTCCATCCACTTATTACTGGATTTTTATTAGCAGCTATTTTAGCAGCTATTATGAGTACAATTTCTTCTCAACTTCTCGTTACTTCGAGTGCAGTAACAGAAGACTTATATAGAACATTCTTTAAGCGTGATGCTTCTGATAAAGAACTTGTATTTGTCGGTCGTATGGCTGTTCTTGTTATTGCTTTAATTGGATGTGCATTAGCACTTAAACAAAATGATACGATTTTAGCTCTTGTTGGATATGCTTGGGCTGGGTTCGGTTCTTCATTCGGACCTGCTATTTTATTAAGCTTATATTGGAAACGTATGACGAAATGGGGCGCGCTTGCTGGTATGGTTTCTGGTGCCGCTACTGTTATTATATGGACTCAATTCAAATTCTTAAAAGATTTCTTATATGAAATGATTCCAGGTTTCGCTATTAGTTTACTAGCTATCGTAATTGTTAGTTTACTAACACAACCTTCAAAAGAAGTTGAAGAGCAATTTGAGAATTTCGAAAAACAACATAGTCATAATCTATAAAGGGAAAGCTCTGCTGTTATCGTATCAGCAGAGCTTTCTTTATATCAAAGTTCGACGATCTTCTGCTCGAATTTAACAATTTCTTTATGTTTCGTTAAATTAAACGTAACACTACTCCTTTATAGTATTACTATCAGCACTTATACAGAAAGGGGACTCCAATATGTTAGCAGCTTTCCAGCAACAACAAACACGAAAATTTTCACCTATCACCAATACTTCTGCGTCTTGTTTGAACATACAACCTAATCCACCTAAAATTACAATTGCTCCTTCTGTTATTTCAGTCATCGGTGTTCATATGGAAAAAAATAAGTTAAAAGTAAGAACTGGCCAAAGCACTGAGTTATCAGCTTCCGTTTTGCCAATGCAGGCAACAAATAAAGAACTTCTTTGGACGAATATGAATGCTGATGTTATCACACTGTATCCAAAGGGGGACACGGTAACGATTACTGGAAAAAGTGCAGGTAGAGCAGTCGTAATTGTCACAACTGCTGAAGGAAAGTTCCGTGACCTATGTATCATTCACGTACAACCTTATATGACAAATCCAAAGTAAAAGAGTGGCTACGAAGCCACTCTTTTACTTTATTTCAATGTGTGGATTTTTACTTTTAACAAGATTGATGAATTGCTCTTTATCTTTAGGAGAAATAATTTCTGTTTGATGTGCACCATAAACAATTTCAAGTCGATCAAATGACAATGCATGGGCTGCTATTGGATTTTTTGTATTTAAAACTTGTTTTATATCTCGTATAAATATGCGCTTTTTAACGAAACCTGATCTAATTGTAATTGTTTCTTCTCCGACGATGTATTTTGTCGAAAACCAACTCCAAATAAATAATATCGCTAATGAAATTGTAAAAAATAAAAGAAAATATTCTCTACCTGCAAATAGGGGAGCAAAACACGCTCCAATGACAACGAAAAAAATCGGATATAGCCATACATCTTTTTTTGATGGGAATTCCATTTCCTTCCCCCTTCCACACCCGTATTTATATAAAACAAAAAGAGAAGTATCACAACTTCTCTTTTCTCCTCTAACATTATAATTCCTGTGTATACGCCGGCTCGTTTACTACATTTTTTGCTGTTCGTTTTTGTTGCTGTAGTAAGAAAACAGATACACCAAATAATACGAGCATGCTACCGATAATTTGCATGGCATTTAGTCTTTCACCGAGTAAGAAGAACGCTAGTATAGATGCTCCAACGGGTTCTCCTAAAATACTCATTGAAATTGTTGTTGCATTTACGTAGTTTAATAACCAATTATTAATGACGTGTGACACTGTCGGGACAACCGCAAGTAAAAGAAAAACGGTCCAATCCCACTTCGTATAACCTGTAAAAGGCACTTGCAATACTATATTATAAATTCCCATAAAAATACCTGCGAATGCAAAAACTGTAAAGCTGTAAATCCAGTGTGATACTTTCTTTACTGTCGTTTGCCCGATAAATAAATAACCGACAACCGCTATTACACTTAAAAAGGATAATATATCTCCATAAATTGCTTGTTCACTTAGCCCTAAATCTCCCCAACCAATACACATTACGCCTAATATCGCAATTCCCATCGTTGCAATAGCTGAGTATGTTGTTCTTTCTTTAAATAAGAAAAAACCTCCAATTAAAGATACGATTGGTTGAAGCGCTAAAATAATCGTCGAACTCGCAACTGTCGTATGCTTTAAAGATTCAAACCATAATAGAAAATGAAGTGCTAAAAAGAAACCAGATCCAATTAAAAATCCCCAATCTTTTATTTGAATCTTACTAAACTCTTCCCGTTTTTTCCATACGATAGGCAGCATAATAAGTACGATAATCCATAAGCGGTACATACTTAAAATAGAAGATGGTGCTGAGGACATCTTTACAAAAACTGCTGCAAAAGAAATGGCAATTATAGAAATAGCTAATGGTAGTGCGATTGACTTTTCTTGTTTCAAATCCTGTCTCCCCTCTCACCTGTCAAAAATCCCACTTCATTATATCCGTTTTCTTTCGTGACTTAAATACTAATTTTTTAGATTCTTCGTACCATTATGGTAAAATAGAAATTAAGGCACCAATTAGTGAATATTTATTTCCTTTTTCACTACAAGCGTCGCTCTTACAATCGTTACAGTAAATTTTTATTTAGGGGGATCTACATGAGTCAAACAATAGGGAGAATTGAAGAAATTTCATTTTATAGCGCATCACTTCAAGAAGACGTTACACTTCTCGTTTATTTACCAGTAAATTACACACCACTGCACAAACATACAGTTGTAATTGCACAAGATGGTAGAGATTATTTTCAGCTCGGTAAAGCGCATCGTGTAATTGAGCGCCTTCGTGAAACTGAAGAAATTGACCGTACAATTATTGTCGGTATTCCATATAAAAATGTACATGATCGTAAAGAAAAATATTTCCCAAATGAAGTAAAAAATGCTGCATATATACGTTTCCTTGCTCATGAACTTGCACCATATATTGATGAAAATTATCCAACGTACCAAATGGGAAAAGGTCGTGTTTTAATTGGTGATTCTCTTGGCGGAACAGTTTCCTTTATGACTGCACTTATGTATCCGCATACATTCGGTAAAGTCGTTATGCAATCACCATTTGTGGATGAGACAGTAATGAACTTAGCAAAAGACTTCAAAGATCCACAAGCATTAGAACTGTATCACGTCATCGGCACAGAAGAAACGGCTGTAAAGCGTACTGATGGACAAGTATCTGATTTCGTAGAACCGAACCGTGAGTTAAATACACTTCTTACAGATAGAAATTTCATTACGCATTACGAAGAGTTTGAAGGTAATCATACTTGGAAATATTGGCAAACTGATTTACCAAAAGCCTTCTCTCATATTCTATCAATGAAATAATAGAGAGCAGTATTCAGAATAATTTGATATAATAGACAAAGAGATCTATTTATCTCAAAATCTAACTAGACTTACAAAGGGAGGAATTGGAACATGAAATTAGGCATTGTAATTTTTCCATCTAAAATGATTCAAGATAAAGCGAACGGATTGCGTAAGCGTTATGACCCACACTACGCATTAGTTCCGCCACATATTACATTGAAAACACCCTTTGAGACGCAAGATGAACAATTAGAATCGATTGTAAACGAGCTACATACAATCGCAGGTAAAACGAACCCTTTCACCCTTCATGTTGGGAAAGTCGGTTCATTCGCACCTGTTAATAACGTCCTTTATTTTAAAGTAGAAAAAACACCTGAACTTACTTTCTTAAATGAAGAAATGCATGGCGGGTTATTCACGCAAGAACGCGAATATGCTTTCGTACCTCACTTAACAATCGGACAAGGCTTATCAGATGCAGAGCATGCTGATGTATTGGGGCGATTACGTATGAAAGATTTCTATTATGAACAACCAATTGATCGTTTCCATCTTCTATATCAATTAGAAAATGGAACATGGACTGTACACGAAACATTCCATCTTGGAAAGGGGAACAACTAATTTGCACGCACAGATTGTACAAACGGACGAACAACTAAGAGATGCATTCTCTGTACGTAAACAAGTGTTTGTAAATGAACAACGTGTCTCTGCTGAAGAAGAGTACGATGAGTTTGAAGAAACTTCAACACACGTTGTTATATATGACAATGATGTTCCAGTTGGTGCTGGACGTTTTCGCACCCTTGATGGTATAGGAAAAGTGGAACGCATTTGCGTGCTAGGTTCCCATCGAAAAAAAGGCATCGGAAAAATTGTTATGGATGCGCTTGAAGCGTATGCAAAGGAAAATTCGCTACCAAAATTAAAACTTCATGCTCAAACACATGCTGAAGATTTCTATAAAAAACTTGGATATGTAACGAGTTCTGATGTATTTATGGAAGCAAATATCCCGCACGTCGTAATGATAAAAGAATTGTGATTTGAAAGCAGGAGGTGACCCCTCCTGTTTTTTTACATTGCTATTTTCTTTTTCTTCCGCTAAAGTTAAATGTTGATGCTATAGTTTTGAAGGTGAATATATGACACAAGAAAAATTTTCACAAAAATCGTTAACACACGCTGATATTCCGCGTGCGACATATCATACTCCGAAAACATCTACCCATTTAATTATGGAAGAAGATGTAGATGCGGCTTATTTCCGCGCTCTCGAACAACAAAATGTTTTTTTAAACGAAAAACAATTAGAAGCCGTGCGCACAACAGAAGGTCCTGTTCTTACACTAGCTGGTGCTGGAAGCGGGAAAACATCTGTTTTAACAACTCGCGTTGGTTATTTAGTAAATGTAAAACAAGTTCATCCACGAAATATTTTATTACTTACATTTACACAAAAAGCAGCTGAAGAAATCCGAAGTCGTGTTGCAAAGTTACCAGGTATGAATCATGCAGCAAGTAGCTACGTTGTTGCTGGTACATTCCACTCTGTTTTCTTAAAATTGCTTCGTAGTCAAGGGTATAATCAGCAAATTTTAGCAAATGAAAAACATAAACAAATTATGATAAAGAAAATCTTAAAAGAATTGCGTTTAAAAGACGATTATGATTCGGAAACGATCCTCGCGATGATTTCACTTGAGAAAAACAAATTAAATCGTCCGAAAGATGTAAAGGCGAAAACGCCAGTCGAACAAGAATTTAAAGAAGTATATGAACGTTTTGAAGAGGTAAAACAACGATACAATTATATTGATTTCGATGACATCTTATTGGAAACATATTATATGTTAGAAAATAATGCTCCTTTACTAACTCAATTACAACAACGTTTTCACTACATTGAAGTAGATGAGTTTCAAGATACATCCTATGCACAATATGAAATTGTAAAATTGTTAGCCACGCCAAGAAATAATTTGTTCATCGCAGGTGATGATGATCAAGCAATTTATGGCTGGCGAGGGGCAAGTCACCAAATTATTTTATCTTTTCCAAAAGAATTTGATAACACAACAATCATTGCACTAAATACGAATTATCGATCCAATCCCTTTATCGTCGGGCTTGGAAATGAAGTTATAAAATTAAATCAAGAACGTTTTGATAAAGAGCTATACTCCGTTCGTGAGGAAGGTGTACAACCTTTTTATGCAAGACCTGCTACAACTCTTGATGAAGCAAATCAAATTTTGCAGCTCATTCAAGAAAAAGTAGATAGCGGTGACCGAAACTATAAAGATTTTTGTTTACTGTATCGCACACATTCTGTAAGCCGTTCGTTACTTGATCAGCTTACCATTCATAAAATTCCGTTTATTAAACACGGGGCGAGCCAATCATTTTATGAACATTCTTTAATTAAGCCTGTATTAGATCATTTAAGACTCGTGATTGAGCCGTTTCGACTAGAATCACTTTCAAACATATTGCCGACGATGTATATCGGACGTGATGATTGTATTTCATTTATTGAACGTGAACAATGGAAATATGGTGAAGGCCGTTTTCCTTCTCTTCTTCATTTCTTATTATTAAATCCGAGCTTAAAACCTTTTCAAGTGAAAAAGGTAAATGAGCGCATCGATTTTATTAAATTTATTAAAGAATTAGAACCGAAAAAAGCATTAAAAGAAATCATACATGGTAAAGGAAAATATTTAGAGTACTTACAAAGTAACGATCGTTCTTCCTTTACGATGCATAAAGACATACAAGAAGAAATGTTAGAAGAATTAATGGAGTCTGCAACTCGTTTCACCGATATTCCAGCTTATTTACAATTTATCGACGAGGCGATTCAAGGTCAAAAGGAAATGGAAGCATTAAAAACAATGCCCCAAAAAGATGCCGTTTCACTTATGTCAATTCATAACGCAAAAGGCCTTGAATTTCCATGTGTCTTTTTACTTGGAGCGAGTGATGGAATCCTGCCCCATACTTCTTCTTTAAAAGATGCAAATGATCGTATTACGGAAACTTCTGAAGCGTTAGAAGAAGAACGCCGATTACTGTATGTCGCCATTACACGTGCGAAAGAAGAGCTTTACATTTCTTCTCCGCAATTTTTCAGAGGAAAGAAATTAGATATATCTCGTTTTTTATATACTGTGCGAAAAGATTTACCTGAAAAGACATCCACTAAATAAGGATGTCTTTTTTTATATCACATTATGTACATCCCTCCTATATAAATTCCTTGTTTTTATCGTGAGAATTAACGTAATATCAGCCATATCCCACTCATATTGTAATAGTGTATGTCAGAACTCACGATAAGGAGTGAACATAATGAGCTGCAATTGTAACGAAGACCATCATGAACATGATTGTGATTTCAACTGTGTATCGAATGTCGTTCGCTTTATACATGAACTGCAAGACTGTGCAACCACTACATGTGGATCTGGTTGCGAAGTTCCATTTTTAGGTGCACATAACACTGCATCAGTAGCTAATACACGTCCTTTTATTTTATACACAAAAGCCGGAGCACCTTTTGAAGCATTTGCACCATCAGCAAGTCTTACTAGCTGCCGATCTCCAATTTTCCGCGTAGAAAGTATAGATGATGATGATTGTGCTGTATTACGTGTATTAACTGTAGTATTAGGTGATAACTCCCCTGTACCACCTACTGACGATCCCATCTGTACGTTTTTAGCTGTACCAAATGCAAGATTAGTATCAACCTCTACTTGCATTACTGTTGATTTAAGTTGCTTCTGTGCGATTCAATGCTTACGCGATGTTACAATTTAAAACTAAATAATGCGTTAAGTATGGATTGGGTGGCAGATAATTCTGCCACCCAATCCATGCTTAACGCATTATTATTATGTAAATTTCTTAAAATTGGGAACTTGTCTAGAACATAGAACCTGTCCTTTTCATTAACTGAAAGTAGAAACAGATAAAGGAGTGAAAAACATGTTCTCTTCTGATTGCGAATTTACTAAAATTGATTGCGAGGCAAAACCAGCTAGTACACTACCTGCCTTCGGTTTTGCTTTCAACGCGTCTGCACCTCAGTTCGCTTCACTATTTACACCACTACTATTACCTAGTGTAAGTCCAAACCCAAATATTACTGTTCCTGTAATAAATGATACAGTAAGTGTTGGAGATGGTATTCGAATTCTACGAGCTGGTATTTATCAAATCAGTTATACATTAACAATTAGTCTTGATAATGCACCTGTTGCACCAGAAGCTGGTCGTTTCTTCTTATCATTAGGTACGCCAGCTAACATTATTCCTGGATCAGGTACAGCGGTTCGTTCTAACGTTATTGGTACTGGTGAAGTAGACGTATCCAGCGGTGTTATTCTTATTAACTTAAATCCTGGTGACTTAATTCAAATTGTACCAGTTGAGTTAATTGGAACTGTAGACATCCGTGCAGCAGCATTAACAGTTGCACAAATTAGCTAGTAAAAAGCGGTATTTCTAATACAGAAATACCGCTTTTTATATGTATAATAAAAAACACTCACAGTAACATGAGTGTTTCATTCTTCATAGTGTTTTATTGTGTTCTTCTTTTTCCCACAATTGCATCCCTTTTTCTTCACAAATCCTTGTTGTTGTAATTGTTCTTGATATGCCTGTTGTTGTGCATGGTGCTGTTGCTGTATTTGATACCACTGCTGCAGGTCATATGAATTTTGCCTAGGATTATTGCTCACAGCAAACATCTCCTCTACTGTCAATTCTGTCTATTTACTATATGAACAACTCTTTATTTCCGTTCCCTCATTCTTTTAAACTCCGCTTTTTCTCTTATTATGAAAATATATTATTCTCCCATAAAATATCCTGTAATCGTTTCAATGATTGCTGCTGCTCCTGCAATAGCTAATAATGCAAGTAACGGCTCCGCAACGATAGGGATCCAATTATATAAAACTAATAAAAAAGCACTAACCCATACACCTGTACACCAATAACAGCTTAATAATTCGCCAATCCACTTTCTTAATCCTTTACCTTTCACTTTTGTAAACGTTGATACACTTCCATCTGGCTCCGTAATCTCTAATTCATCAATAAATGGTCTTCGCAAAAAGGCTGTAATTTTATCATAAACAATTAAACGAGTGAGCCTAAAGGCTGCTAACGCGAAAATAAAAAATAAAAGCCAGCTTGTAAACAGCATAATTCCACCTTCCCTTATCTTCTTTCGCCTATTTAAAAAAAAAGGTCTTGAGATTGTGACCAAATCTCCTCGACTCCAATATCTTATTAATGTAAATACAAACAAGAAGATAAGGAGTGACATTAATGAGTTGTAACGAAAATAAACACCATGGCTCTTCTCATTGTGTAGTTGACGTTGTAAAATTCATCAATGAATTACAAGATTGTTCTACAACAACGTGTGGATCTGGTTGTGAAATTCCATTTTTAGGTGCACATAATACTGCATCAGTAGCAAATACACGTCCTTTTATTTTATACACAAAAGCTGGAGCACCTTTTGAAGCATTTGCACCATCTGCAAGCCTTGTTGGCTGCCGATCTCCAATTTTCCGTGTGGAAAGTGTAGATGATGATAGCTGTGCTGTACTACGTGTATTAAGTGTAGTATTAGGTGATAGTTCTCCTGTACCACCTACTGATGATCCAATTTGTACGTTTTTAGCTGTACCAAATGCAAGACTAGTATCGACATCTACTTGCATTACTGTTGATTTAAGCTGTTTCTGTGCGATTCAATGCTTACGCGACGTTACTATCTAATAAGTGAAGTAAACTAAAAAACTATTGGGGTGGTAGAAGCTTTCTACCACCTTTACATATTTAAAAGCCGGCCATACTAATTGATTGGATATCATCTATAGACAACCTAATATCTCTCATGCTATTTTGCGGCATAATAGATACAATACCATTACGATACGATATGATCGATCCAACATAAGAAACTGTAGCTGTTTTTATTCTGCACCTTACTTTCGGAATGTAATGAGGGCGGTTTAATAAAAAATGAATTTTTTCATCATTATTCATATCCTTAAATGATTTATTATACGGAACAGTTCTTACTGGTTCTTTCTGTTCTTGTTGTTCTTGTTGTTCTTGTTCTGCATGTGCTTCTTTTTTCTCTTCTTCTATTTTTTCTTCCACTTGCTGCTCTTCTTGTTGTTCTTGTTCTGTTACCTCTTCCACAGCACTACTTACAATATTTTCATTTCTATTACTTTGCTCTTTTTGATCTTCATTTCCAAAGTTTGTCAGGATAATCCTTTTTATTTTCGGTGCAGTAAGTTCTAAACTTACTTGCGCAATATATAACAACGGTTTTCCAACTGTTGAACTTTTATTTTTATTCTTCACACTCGTCCCTCCCACTTCCATACGTAGCTGAATAAATTGTGTACTATTATAGTTATATTCATCACGTGGTAAGAACTTTCGTTAAAAATCGTTCTTTCTCAGAACAAATAAAAAGGACAATCTCAGCATTTAGAGATTGTCCTTTAAAAATTAATATTATATTTATCCTAGGATATGATACCCTGAATCAACATGAATGTTTTCTCCTGTTACACCGCGAGCTAAATCACTGAATAGGAATACTGCTGTATCGCCAACTTCTTCTGGAGTTGTTGTACGACGAAGTGGTGCGCGCTCCTCAATTTCTCTTAAGATTGAGTTGAAATCGCCTACACCTTTTGCAGATAACGTACGAATTGGTCCTGCAGAAATAGCGTTGACACGAATACCATGTTGACCTAAATCGTTTGCTAAATATTTCACGCTCGCTTCTAATGAAGCTTTCGCAACACCCATAACGTTATAATTTTTCACAACACGCTCGCCGCCAAGGTATGTTAACGTTAAAATATTTCCGCCTTCTGTCATAACTTTCTTCGCTTCTCTTGCTACAGCTGTTAAAGAGAATGCACTAATATTTTGTGCAAGTAAAAATCCATCGCGAGAAGTATCTACAAATTCGCCTTTTAAGTCATCGCGATTTGCAAAAGCAATACAATGTGCTACACCGTGAATAGTACCTACTTCTTGTTTAATTGTTTCAAAGCAAGCTGTAAGTTCCTCATCATTTGTTACATCACAAGGTAATACAAGTGATTCTTGTCCTTCTAATGTATCCGCTAATTCACGAACGTTTCTTTCTAAACGTTCTCCTGCATATGTGAAGATTAATTTTGCACCTGCATTATGCAAAGAGCGAGCAATTCCCCACGCAATACTTCTTTGGTTCGCAACGCCCATAACAACAAATGTTTTCCCTTGTAATAGTTCCATGATATATCCTCCCAGAAATACTTATACTTGTTATTAGTACCTGATACTATAATTATAGTACCATAAAACCGCTTAAAGGCAAACAAAAAAGTCATTAACAGAAATTTGTTAATGACTTTTGGTTTCTATAAAAAAGCGCTCTAATCCTTCTTCCCAAGACGGCATTTGTAAAAAACCATTTAATCGTAGCATGTTATGTTGAAAGATAGAATATTTGGGCCTCGCAGCCGCAGCCCCGAATTCTTCCGTTGAAACAGGTAACACATTCACTTTCATATTTGTATACGAAAATATCTTTTGTGCAAATTCAAACCAAGAGCATGAGCCTCTGTTTGATACGTGGTATGTACCGTATAAAGAAGTATGAATGAGCTTATTAATAACTATATTTAAATCCGCCACATACGTAGGAGAGCCAACTTGATCCGCTACAACAGATATTTCATCTCTTTCTTTTCCTAATCGCATCATCGTTTTCACAAAATTATTTCCATATTTACCATATAGCCACGATGTGCGAACGATAAAATATTTATTATGTAACTCTTTGACGAACTGCTCCCCAGCATACTTAGAGGCTCCATATATATTTATCGGCGCTGGACTATGAAATTCATCGTATCCCTCTGGTCTAGCGCCTTGAAATACATAATCAGTACTAATATAAACTAGTTTCGCTCCTACTAATTGTGAAGCGACCGCTACATTTCGAGCTCCGATTGCATTTATTCTATATGCAAGATCCTGTTCTTTCTCAGCATGATCTACTTTCGTATAGGCAGCACAATGAATAATTATATGTGGTTTTATTTCTTGTACCACTTGTTGAATTCGGGATATATTTGTCACATCTAATAACTTTTTATCAAATGGATATATATCATATTCTTCAGAGTTTAACTCTTCAAATAGTTGCTTTCCTAATTGGCCGTTTGCTCCTGTTATGATAACCCTCTCTTTCATTTAACATGCCCCTTACTGGTCTTTTAGTAGTTTCCACCATTCCTTATTCTTTTCATACCATTTCACCGTCTCTTGTAATCCTTGTTCAAACGTATATTTCGGTTCCCAATCAAATTCATTCTTCATTTTCTCTGCATCAATCGCATAACGACGATCGTGCCCTAAACGATCTGTAACATATTCGATATCTTTTTTTGTTTTTCCTAAAAGAGTAATAATTTGTTCCACAACTTCTACATTTGTTTTTTCATTATTTCCACCTATATTATATACTTCTCCTACACGTCCCTTATGCAGAACAACGTCAATCGCACTACAATGATCCGTTACATGTAACCAATCTCTTACATTTAAACCATCACCATATAACGGTAGTTTTTTTCCTTCCAGTGCATTCGTAACCATTAACGGAATTAATTTCTCGGGATACTGGTACGGCCCATAATTGTTAGAACAACGCGTTACTATAACCGGTAAGTGATATGTTTTATAGTAAGATAGAGCTATCAGGTCCGCGCTCGCCTTACTTGAAGAATATGGACTATTTGGAGCTAACGGCGTTTTCTCTGTGAATTTCCCTATTTTCCCTAAAGAGCCATACACTTCATCCGTTGATACTTGCACAAGTTTTATATGCGAATATTTTTTAACTAGTTCTAATAAAGTGACCGTCCCAATTACATTTGTATCATAAAAAGGAATCGGATTTTCAATACTACGGTCCACATGTGATTCAGCT
Source organism: Bacillus sp. CH_48 (assembly GCF_038008465.1). NCBI lineage: Bacteria > Bacillati > Bacillota > Bacilli > Caryophanales > Bacillaceae > Bacillus > Bacillus sp. CH_48. Next base: position 5,667,902 of record NZ_JBBOZF010000001.1, read on the forward strand.
GCAAAATTTACAATCACTTGTACGTCTCGCTCTTTTATAATATGTTCTAATAGCTCTCCATTTTGAATTTCTCCTTTTACAAAAGAGTAATTCGGGTGATTCTGAAGAGATTTTACGTTATTTAAATTCCCGCTATATGTTAATGCATCGTAATTAATAATTTTATATGTTTCATAACTTTGTAGCATATAATGAACGAAATTACTTCCAATAAATCCAGCCCCACCTGTTACTAATATATTCATAAACAACGCTCCTACTTAAAAACTATCTTCATATTCCTCTAGTAATGGTAATATCTGATCCTTATCGGACAATATAGGATCGGTTACTGGCCAAGGAATTGCTAAATCTTTATCTTCCCAAAGTAATCCTGAGTCATGCTCTGCGCTATAATATTCATCTACTTTATACATAACGATAGTATGCGGAACAAGGGTGCAAAATCCATGCGCAAACCCTTTTGGCACTAGTAATTGTCGATGGTTATCTGCACTTAAAATATACCCTTTCCATTGTTTAAATGTTGGTGATTTTTTTCGTAAATCAACGATAACATCATAAATTGCCCCTTGCATAACTTGAATGAGTTTCGTTTGTGCTTTCGGTTTTTTTTGAAAGTGTAGTCCCCGAATCGTTCCTGCCTTAGCCGAATAAGATACGTTATCCTGTACAAATGAATACGTAATCCCTAATGTTTCTAGCACCTGCTTATTATAGCTTTCTGAAAAAAAGCCACGCTCGTCTCCAAACAACCTCGGTTCTAACAATTTTGCATCGATAAAATTTGTTTCTACGACTTTCATATTCTCACCTATTCTCCGTTAAACTGTTTCCCAAAATCAATATCCCGTGCTAACGTATTCGCCTTTTGAAGAGAAGCATGAGTTCCCGCATCAGTCCACCAGCCGCTCATTTCATTATAAGTAAGTACCCCTCGTTTTAAATACCAATTATTTATATCTGTAATTTCAAGTTCTCCCCGTGCAGAAGGTTTTAATTCTTTAATATAAGAAAAAACTTTCGAATCATACAAATAAATTCCCGTAACAGCATAAGAACTTTTCGGCTCTTTCGGCTTTTCTTCAATTTCAACTATTTTTCGGTTTTGAATATGTGCTACGCCAAATCTTTCGGGATCTTCTACAGATTGCAAGAGCACTTTCGCACCTTCTTTTTGATTTGCAAACTCTTCAACATACGGAAGAATATCATCTGAAAAAATATTATCCCCCAATATAACTACCATACGATCATTCCCGACGAAATCTTCACAAAGCCCTAACGCCTGTGCGATACCGCCCGCTTTATCTTGCACACGATACGTAAAGGACACGCCAAATTCATGACCACTCCCTAAGAAGCTAACAACATCCCCCATATGCTCTTTACCTGTAATAATCATAATGTCTGTAATATCGCATTGTTTTAGCTTATATACCGCATGATAAATCATCGGATACCGACCAACAGGAAGTAAATGTTTATTCGTTACTTTCGTTATTGGATATAATCTCGATCCAGTACCACCTGCTAAAATAATTCCTTTCACTCTGCATCTCTCCTTTATGATGGAGATAATATATCTTTGTAATGTTCTATAAACACTTGCCGGTACTTCTCATATGTATCCGCATCAAACTCATCCCCGTTGTAATGAATACACCATAAATTTGCTTGATTTGGGATACCGATTAAATAACCAGCCCTTTGAAACTCTAAAGACTGTGACACATCATAAAAGTGAAACCCTTGAAACAAATCTTCTCGCCACGGAATATCATACTGCGTTGCCATGAATAAACCATCAATTGCCTGAACTGACAAAAATGGTTGATTACCATAAAAAACCTGATCTAAATTTAATAATTGATAATTCTGTCTTCTGTATTCAATCACTTTCCCTACTAAATTTTTTCCTTCCCACCATATCCCGTTATTCGGTAAAAACTGAGCCCCAGCGACTCCTATTAAACCAAGCTTTTCATTTTCTTTAAAAAGAGATATAAGTGTAGAAAACATGTCTCGATTAATAAGATATGTATCTTGATGTATATACACTTTGTATTTCGCTGGATATGAAAGGGCTCGGTTGTATGCACTTGCCATACTTTGTGCATCTCGTATCGGAAAAATTTGTACGACATAGCCAGGGGGAACAAAAATGTTTCTGATTTGGCTCTCACATTGTTTGAAAAGCTCTTCATTATTTACACAAACAACAACTAATATTGTATGATCTTTCATTTTTGTCCCCCCTTTTATTCTTCCTTATTTACCTCTGACATATAGTGTTCCACAAATATTTCCCGATACTTCTCATAGTTCGTCATATTCACATCAAAATGATAATGGATACACCAAGCATCGCGCTGTACAGGTACACCGACTGTATATCCTGCTTTTTTAAATTCAAATGATTGAGATACATCATAAAAGTCAAATCCGTCAAATAAGTCTTCTCGCCACGGAACATCATATTGTGTCGCCATTAATAAACCGTCAATACATTCTACAGGAATAAATGTTTTTGATTCGTGATACGGTTGTTCTAAACTTGCCATATAAAACAAATCATTCATATAACCAATGACCTTTCCTACAATTCCACGCCCTTCGTTCCATACACCAGTTGGAGGAACATATTGCGCTCCAACCATCCCAATCATACCAAGGTGTTCATGTTCCTCAAATAATTGAAGTAATCCGTATAAAAAAGCTCTATTTATAATAAAAACATCTTGATGTAAATACACTTTATACTTCGCTGGATGCGAAATGGCTTGATTGTATCCACTCGTCATACTTTTCGCATTTCGAATCGGCATAAATTGGACAATATACCCTGGTGGTACTAACAATTGCAATATATGTCGCACGCAGTTTGCATACAATTTCCGATCATTTATACATGTAACAAATAATATTGTTTTGTCTGCAGCACTCATAATTGTGATTTTTCAGCTTCAATAATATACTGAAATACAACTGTCTCAGCCATGAAGCCACTTCCAAGACGATATTTTTTACAAATTCCATATAACTCCTCAATAAGTGGCTCATACATTTTATGATCAACATATACACGATCTACTTTACTAATAACATATCCTGCTTTTAAAAACATTCTTAGCATTTCATTAAATGTAAAGAAACGAATATGTGTTTTATCTAATAAACCATATTCTGTATACGTCCAATTTCCGGCAAGTAAGGGAGCTAATACTGAAATATGAGCAACGTTTGGTATACTTGCTAAAATCACACCATTTTGCTTTATATATGGCTTAACCTTTTCAATCACAGCCCATGGATCAAATAAATGCTCTAATACATCTCCAAATAGGATGCAATCAAATTGCCCCTCCTCATAAGGAAGATCTATTTTTTCTATATCCCCTAAAATAACATGATCTAGTCTTTCTTTCGCTTTTTCTGCAGCCTCTGGAAATGCCTCGATTCCTGATACACGTGTACCATTTTCTTTAATAGCTGCTCCCAATGTACCGCTCGAGCAACCAATATCAAGAACTTCTTTCCATTCCTTTTTTATATGCTTTAATAAATTCGGATTCGCTGCATTATAATAATGCTCGGATTTTTCTTCATATAAAGAACTTTTTTCGCGATTCATTTCACACACTCCTTATGCAAATTGAATTAGAAATATAAATCTCATATGAATTCTATAAAGTGCAGATTTTGTTCATCCCCCACTGATTATTAGCCCGCAAATAGCTTTATAAAATTTTTTATCTATATTGGTTTCGTTACTGATACTCTAATATATAACCAATCTATTAGAGTTAGAATAACGATAAATCATTTCTAAAAAACGAAACCTATTACGCTTTATATGGTTTATCAAAAACTCCCCGAAAATATTTACGGTTATATTCAATTGCAGCATTATTCGGAACATAAGAAGCTGCTAATTCATTGTAATAATACGCTTTATCCTGCTCCCCTAACCTGCTATAACAAATACACATTTGTAAATAGGGTAGCCATGTGTAGCTAGCTGGACTATGAAAAGGACTTTCCGTTGCCATTGGTACTTCCGTTGCAAGTTTAAACCAAAATATCGCTTCATTATATTTTTCTTGTTCCATATATATATATCCTATTCTTGTACAATTCTCTCCTCTAGGGACGTCATACCGAAACGACTTCACACAAGATTCGATTGCCTTCTCCCACATTCCGAGCTTCGCATAGCAATCTCCTAACTTACCACATGCATAAATTTTCTCTTCATACCATCCTTCGTCTTGATTAAGAAATGTTTCATAAAGAAGAACTGCATCATCATATTTTTGGTTATCCATAGATTCATTTGCGTAATAAAATAAATCCCTCGAACTCAATTCTTCCCCTGCAGCTACAGTATTTTGAAAAATTTTCAAATTACGATTTGTTACTTTTTTTTCTTTTTTATGTGTAATAGCAACTTTACTACTAAAAGTCTCACCAGCAATAGCTAAATACTCATGAACCTTTCCAAACCATTGAAATTGTTTTTCACGCTTTACAAGTCGATTTCTTTTTGTACAATATAAAGGTTTCCCGTTAGAATCCATCGCAAGATGATAAGGCATCGAAACAGCATCAAATTTAGGATCTAATTCTATTTTTAAGAGTTTCAATGCTTCTTGAGCATCTTCTAATAATACGTCATCTGCATCTAGCCACAATATATACTCTTGCGTCGCTTTTGAAAAAGAAAAATTTCTTGCTGCCGCAAAATCATCAATCCACTGGAAATCATATATGTTAGAAGTGTATTTCTCTACGATTTCTTTCGTTCGATCGACGGAACCTGTATCCACTACTATAATTTCATCCACAATTTTCTCAACTGTCTCTAAACAACGGGCTATTGTCTCCTCCTCATCTCGAACAATCATACATAAACTAATTGTAATTCCTTGCTTGTTCAACATAATCACCCTCTTCCAAATCAATCATATGTTATACATATACTAAACTTTCCATTTTTTTAAATTGTTCAAGTAGTTTAAGATTTCTTTTCAATAATTCAAATGTCCGTGTCATTTTCTTTCGGTTTTGCATCTACTATATAATGAACGCTTTATGGAGGTGAATTTATGTCAAATAATAATTATTCAAATGGATTAAATCCCGATGAATCTTTATCAGCTAGTGCATTTGACCCTAATCTTGTAGGACCAACATTACCACCGATACCACCGTTTACCCTTCCAACTGGGCCTACCGGGCCTACTGGACCTACCGGACCTACCGGGCCTACTGTACCTACGGGGCCTACCGGACCTACTGGACCTACTGGACCTACCGGGCCTACTGGACCTACTGGCGGAGGAACTGGAATAACTGGACCTACCGGGCCTACTGGTGACACTGGGGCTACTGGACCTACCGGGCCTACTGGTGACACTGGGGCTACTGGACTTACGGGGCCTACTGGTGACACTGGGGCTACTGGACCTACCGGGCCTACTGGTGACACTGGAGCTACTGGACCTACCGGGCCTACTGGTGACACTGGGGCTACTGGACTTACGGGGCCTACTGGTGACACTGGGGCTACTGGACCTACCGGGCCTACTGGTGACACTGGGGCTACTGGACCTACGGGGGCTACTGGACCGACTGGACCATCCGGATTAGGACTTCCAGCAGGATTATATGCATTTAACTCCGGTGGGATTTCTTTAGATCTAGGAATTAATGATCCAGTACCATTTAATACTGTTGGATCTCAGTTTGGTACAGCAATTTCTCAATTAGATGCTGACACTTTCGTAATTAGTGAAACTGGATTCTATAAAATTACTGTTATCGCTAATACTGCAACAGTAAGCTTATTAGGAGGTCTTACAATCCAAGTGAATGGAGTACCTGTACCAGGTACTGGATCAAGTTTAATCTCACTTGGAGCACCTATCGTTATTCAAGCAATTACACAAATTACGACAACTCCATCATTGGTTGAAGTAATTGTTACAGGACTTGGGCTATCATTAGCTCTTGGTACGAGTGCATCCATTATTATTGAAAAAGTTGCTTAATTTTTTACTTAGCAGTAAAACTGATATCAGTTTTACTGCTTTTTCAATTTCAAATTCAATCATGAAACATTCGTTAGCTACATAATCATATTGTTGTATGACATTTTGCAGGAGGCACAAATATGGAAAGTAAATCTGCTGTTCAGCTTTATCTCGAATTGCTAAAGAAAACAATTTTATTTGAAATATGGTTGGAATATGAGGCATACTTACCCGCATCTCTACATATTTCGAAAGAACTAGAATTCGAACCCGTTACAGTCCCCCTCCCTTTATTCATTAAGCAATATGCCGAAAACCATAACTTAAAAATTGTAAAACCAAATGTTTCAAAAAGTGAACGTCATGATGGAATGGATTGGCCAAGAGCAGCACATAGCATGATTGGTCGAGAACGTATGAACCAATTACAAGAGGCAATGGAAACCGTTGTTCGTGAAAATATAGAGGGAGATTTTATTGAAACAGGTGTATGGCGCGGAGGATCATGCATTTTTATGAATGGTTTTTTACAAGCAAACAACATTACGAATCGTACTGTGTGGGTCGCAGATTCATTTGAAGGTTTGCCAGCACCGAATCTAGAACAATATCCAAAAGATTACGGTGATTATTTACACACATTCGATTACTTACGCGTCTCTTTAGAACAAGTACAAGAGAATTTTAAAAAATATGATTTACTAAATGATCAAGTGAAATTTTTAAAAGGTTGGTTTAAAGATACTTTACCAACAGCACCAATTGAAAAAATAGCAATTGCACGGCTTGATGGTGATATGTACGAATCCACCATGGATGGTCTCATGAACTTATATGATAAAGTTTCTAAAGGTGGCTATATAATTATCGATGACTACGGGCTACCGCCATGCGCTGAGGCTGTGACAGACTTTAGAAAGCAACGAAATTTAAAAGCCCCTATTACTAAAATTGATGTATTTGGCGTTTATTGGAGAAAAGAATAAACAAGATTTAATCTATAGGAGATTCCATTTTCACTCATTCTTCTCTTACTTCTAATCCAATTAAGTATTTCTTTTGTGGAATCTCCTTACATATAACAATTGTTTTCCTTTGTTCTCTCACTACAAATTGAAAATTTTATTAATAGAGTGACTGCATATTCTCACACAAGAAAGGGGTATACTCATGAGCGAACTTAACAAAGAAATGACTTTACTCCCCCCTCCTGAACTCGTCCAATATGTAGGTGGCGACTTCAAAAAGGTGGGAAAAGAGTTCCTAAAGCATTTTATTCAAATTGGCGCTTTAAAATCAAATGAAAAAGTATTAGATGTAGGCTGCGGCGTCGGCCGAATGGCTGTACCATTAATGAATTACTTAAATGATGATGGAGCATATTATGGATTTGATTTGTTTAAAGATGGAATTACTTGGTGTCAAAATAACATTTCAACTATGCGTAATAATTTTCACTTTGAACATGTTGACATATACAATCAATTCTATAATCCAGAAGGAAAAGAAGATGCCTCTCAATATCGTTTTCCCTATGAAGACGGAACATTCGATTTTATCTTTTTAACTTCTGTATTTACACATCTTCTTCCAAAAGAATTAGAACATTACGTATCTGAAATTGTACGTGTATTAAAAAAAGACGGGAGATGTTTCATTACATTCTTTCTAATAAATCCTGAATCGTCCTATTATTTAAATGCAGGACAAAGTACATTAGGTTTTTATCATCGAATTGAAAATTGCTACGTTGTAAATAAAGATATTCCCAATTTTGCAGTTGCTTATCCTGAGACAGATATTTGCAATCTATTGAATAAGTATGGTCTAGAAATAATCAATAAGCCACATTATGGTTTATGGTGCGGCAGACCAGAATATACAAGTTACCAAGATATTGTTCTTACAAAAAAAAGCTTCTGAAAGGAAGTTATGTATGGCGAGTGAAAAAAATCTACCTCTCGTTTCTATCCTTATTCCCACTTATAATCGACCCCATTATTTCAAAATCGCTCTAGAAAGTGCATTGGCACAAACTTATTCAAATATTGAAATCATCATCGGAGATGATAGTACAAATGATGAAACAGCAACTCTAATCCATGAACAATACTTACCAAATTATAAAAATATAACATACATTCGAAATATCTCTACTCTAGGACAATTTCACAATGACCTTATGCTCATAGAAAAATCAAATGGTGAGTATATAAATTTTTTAATGGACGATGACGTGTTTTATAAGCATAAAATACAAAAAATGATGGCCTATTTTGAGCAAGATTCCAATAAAGATCTTGCTCTTGTTACTTCTTATCGAGTACGTATTGATGATCATGGAAATCTAATCGGCGATGCCCATCCAACACAAAAGTTATATAGCGAAGATACCCCATTAAACGGAATATTTTTAGGCGACTGGATGCTAAAGGCCGGCCACAACATTATCGGCGAACCTACAACTACTTTGTTTCGAAAGAACTTGCTCACTGAACCTTTTGGCACCCTTAAAGAGCGACAATATTCTTGTAGTGTTGATATGGCCTCATGGATTTCTTTACTTTCTAAAGGAAATGCAATATACATTTCTGAGCCTTTAAGTCAATTTCGCTACCATGCTGGACAACAAATACACAATAAACTACTTCAAGGTTGCGAAGATTTCACACACCTCGTTATAACATCAAAAGAATATGGATTTTTACAAAATACTATAGACTATAGAACAGCTCTACTTAGTGCTTACAAATGGTGTAAAAGTTCCTTAAAATACTACCTTCATCAACTAGATATTTTTCCTGACGCACATGTACGTCTTGCCCATTGTTTGGATATAATTATTAAAGAGTTAAACAATTAAACTACTCTGCAAAATCAAAAGTGTATGGACTATATGTGAATCATTCGTATAGTTCATACATTCTTTCTCATACTATAAAATCCATTACTATAAAGAGCAGTAGAAAGGAATACCTACATTGAAAGATTCAAATTCTCAATATCAAATAGACTACGTATTACTATTTATTTTATTTGCCATTGGGATTGTTAGTTGTTGTGCTATTGCAAGTGCGCAAGCCTCCTTACCGCCATTTTTACAAAACGTCAATTTTGTACTCAAGCAAATCCAATGGTACTTCATTGGATTTATAGCCATTGGTGTTATTATGATTATCGATTTCGATCGTTATCAAAAAATTGCTTGGTATTTGTATAGCTTTGCAATGGTACTACTTATTGGACTAGAACTTCAAGTACCAGGTGCCGTTACAATTAAAGGCGCTACCGCTTGGTACAGGCTCCCAGGCATCGGAAATTTTCAGCCTTCTGAAATTATGAAATTGTTTTTAATTATCGTCATTGGACGAATTATAGCAAATCATAATGAGAAATATTTTTCCCAAACAATGCGTGACGATTTTTTATTACTTGGAAAAATATTTGCGACAAGCTTGCCACCACTACTACTTATTGCAAAAGAACCAGATTTAGGAAACACAATGGTCATTTCAGCGATGCTTGCAGCAATGATACTAGTTTCTGGCATACGATGGCGTTTTATTTTCGGATTAGTTTCAGGTACTTTCGTGGCTGGATCTACATTAATATATATTTTTTTTACTCACACAGATTTCTTTAAAGCACACATTTTAAAAGAATATCAATTAAATCGCTTCTACGGATGGTTGGCACCTTACAAATATGATGCGCAAGGCTATCAATTAAGACAAGCATTCTTAGCGACTGGATCCGGAGAAATGCAAGGAAAGGGGTGGGAAAATGGACAAGTATATTTTCCAGAACCACATACAGATTTTATTTTCACTAATGTCGCTGAACAATTTGGATTTCTAGGTGCAAGTGTCATTATTTCACTTTTTTTCTTACTCATTTTTCGAATGATTCATATCGCTTTAGAAAGTAATGACCCTTTCGGTAGTTACATTTGCGCTGGTACAATCGGAATGTTTACTTTCCAAGTATTCCAAAATATCGGGATGACAATCGGATTACTTCCCATTACAGGGATAACATTACCTCTTATGAGCTACGGAGGAAGTTCACTGCTTACATACATGATTGCGATTGGATTCATTTTAAATATTCGCTCAAGAACGAAAAGCTTTATGTTTAAATGAACAACACAAAAACGCTATATTTTTATCTCTATCCTTTTTTAGATATACTAATGAAAAATACGATGGAGGTTTAAATATGAAATATGACATTATAGGAGATATTCATGGATGCTTCCAAGAGTTTCAAAATTTAACAGAGAAGCTAGGGTATAACTGGAGTAGCGGTCTACCGATCCACCCTGAACAACGTAAACTTGCATTCGTTGGTGATATTACAGACCGTGGTCCTCATTCATTACGTATGATCGAAATTGTATGGGAACTTGTCATACATAAAAAAGAAGCTTATTACGCTCCTGGAAATCACTGTAATAAACTATATCGATTTTTCCTTGGACGTAATGTAACAATCGCTCACGGACTTGAAACAACTGTCGCTGAATATGAGGCACTTCCTTCTCATAAGCAAAACATTATAAAAGAAAAGTTTATCACTCTTTATGAACAATCACCACTCTACCACATACTAGATGAAAAAAAAGTAATCGTATGTCACGCTGGGATTCGGCAAGATTACATAGGAAGACGAGATAAAAAAGTACAAACCTTTGTATTATATGGTGATATTACAGGAGAAAAGCATGCCGATGGCTCACCTGTCCGTCGCGATTGGGCGCAAGAATACAAGGGGCAAGCTTGGATTGTATATGGACATACACCAGTAAAAGAACCTCGATTCGTCAATCAGACAGTCAATATTGATACTGGTGCTGTATTTGGTGGCAAATTAACCGGATTACGTTATCCTGAAATGGAGACTATCTCTGTCCCTTCTTCTTTACCTTTTGTCGCTGAGAAGTTCCGTCCAATTTCATAACTACCTTACTTAGCGAGAGATTACCGTATTATTTAGGCAAATCTCATATAAAACTAGGTAAAGTAATTAAAAAAAGATGCAATAAAGTGCATCTTTTTTTAATTACTTTACATATAATGTCGCAGGAGGTGACAGAATGAAGAAAAAATCTTCTAAACAAAAAAGAAAATTTCCCCCTTTATATCTGCCCATGTACGGAATTAACAACTGGTGTAGCATTCGGGCTGCAGCCATAGAAGAACTAGAAGAACAAGAGTCATCAAAAAAAAGCAAAGTAAAACCAACATATGTCTCTTTAGAAAATGCTGTGATGAACCACATAATCGATCGCAGAAAAATAAAGATGCAACAAAAAAATAAACAGCTCTCAAATCAAGATGAACAGGTACTACGTTCTAACCAAACAGAAGAAACGGCGGAAGAAAATAATTCTGTAGCAATAAATAAAAAAGTGGAACCAGAAATTCCAGCTGCTATTATAAACAAAGTAAAAAAAATAAAAGAAGCATTAGCTTCATCGAATGATATACAAACTGAAAAACCACTCATAATTGAGACACCTACACCTGAAAATACAAAAGTTAAAAGGGGCGGCCGATATGCATATGCGGAGGGGCTTCACTCTCATGCGGAGGGCATGGCAGCACATGCGGAAGGCTTATTAACACACGCAAAAGGTTCTTTCTCTCATGCAGAAGGATCCAACTCAAAAGCAACTGGACATAGTTCGCATAGTGAGGGAAGTGAAACGACAGCAGGCGGTGCTTATTCTCATGCGGAGGGTAAACAGACGACTGCTTTAGGCGAAGCAGCACACGCAGAAGGAACCGCAACTATCGCTAACGGCTTCTCTTCTCATGCGGAAGGTCATCATACATCAACAGCTCATTTTGCAGGTAGCCATATTATGGGGCGCTTCGGCACTGCAGAAGAAGCTTATTCCTGGTTTATTGCAAATGGTGCAAACGACACCGACCATAATATCGGTGCTAAATGGCTTGCCCATAATGGAGAAATGTATATTGAGGGCGCGTCTTACAATGCAAGCGGAACGGATTTTGCACAAATGTTTGAAACAGAAGGTCATAAACCTATTGATGTCGGTTATTTCGTTACATTTAGTAGCGAAGAAAAAATTCGGATAGCTACTTCACACGATTCGTTCATTTTAGGAATATCTAGTGCAACCCCTGCACTTATAGGAAATAGCGGGGCTTTAAGTTGGCAAAAACGCTATAAAACAGACAACTTTGGAAAACGCCAATATGTATGGACGGAATCAGAAGAAATACAACCTCTTTTAAATACAGAATGGGATCCAGCTTGCAAATATGTAGCAAGAAAAGATCGCGCCGAGTGGCTTCCTGTCGGATTAATTGGGCAAATGTTAGTACGTGATGACGGCACTTGCGAAACGCATGGATATTGTCGTCCAAATGACAATGGCATTGCTACAAAAGCCGAAAGTGGATTTTTCGTTATAAAGCGTACGCGTGAAAACCAAATTTTAATATTATTCCGCTAAGAAAAAAGGGAACAAAATTCTTTATAACATAAGAATTTTGTTCCCTTTTTAAGCATTCCTAAGTAACTCTTGCATATCGCTTGGAATCTTTATAGTGAAAGACATTTCTTTCTCTAAAATAGGATGATAAAACGTCAAAGATTTACTATGAAGTGCTTGCCGTTTCATTTCATCCCTTCTTCCTCCATATAAGTTATCACCAAGTAATGGATGTCCTATATGAGCCATATGCACACGAATTTGATGCGTTCTTCCTGTCTCAAGCTCCAGCGCTACATGTGTCTTATGATATGTACTATCAATTACTTTAAAATGAGTAACTGCCCTTTGTCCATCCTCACAAACCGTTCGCTCAATAATGCTATCAGATTTCCGACCAATTGGTGCATCAATCATTCCTTCTCGTTCTACCATCTCACCGTGAACAATTGCTTCATACGTTCGTTTCACAGCTTTTTGTTGATGCTGCTTCGATAAAAGATGATGCACGAAACGATTTTTTGCAATAAGCATAAGCCCTGAAGTATCACGATCTAACCGTGTTACAATGTGTACTGTACTTGCAAGATGCTGCTTATCATAATGAGATAAAAGCGCATTGGCAACACTCCCTGTCGGATGTTCCCTAGATGGAATCGTTGACATGTTCGCCTCTTTATTAATGATAAGAACCGCATCATCTTCATATACAATGCATAAAGGGATATCTTCTGCAATCATCCCTTCACTTCTTTCCTCCACTGGAAAAAAGATGCGTAATTCTTCACTAGCGCGCAACTGATGACGAACACTCGCATGTTGACCATTTACTTCAATTGCCCCGCCGTGAAACTTTATATCCGTTAAAGCGGCTTTAGAAATACCTTTCGTTTTCAAAAATTCCCTAACTAAAGTACTCTCTTCAGCCAGTCCTATATCCCATTTCAATGTAAATCTGTTCAAATTTATAACCCTTTCTATTTATCTGCAACAAACGAGTCACGAACTCGTTTCCAGAACGGGAACGGGCGGAAACGAACAAATCGTACTTTCTCGTTTGCGACGCGATACTGGATTGATTTCACATCTTGATGAACCATCGTTAAATGATCCACTGTAATTTGTAAGTTCATTCCTGCAGCTGGCTTTAACACACATGTATGGTGCTTCGGCAATACGAGTGGCGATCCCACAGTACGAAACACACGATTGTTAATGGACGCCATTTCTGCAATTTGAATCGCTTCAATAGAAGGGTGAATAATTGCTCCGCCAAGCGCTTTATTATATGCAGTACTTCCTGAAGGAGTAGAAATACAAAGGCCGTCCCCGCGGAATGTTTCAAAATATTCTCCGCGTATTTCTACTTCTGTTACTAATGTACCTTCTGCACTTTTTACAGTCGCCTCATTCATCGCCAAATACTGTGACTCTTTACTTCCATTCACATAGCGAATAATCACTTCTAAAAGCGGATATTCCACCACTTGGAATGGTGTTTTCGCAATCGCAATTACTAATTTCTCTACTTCTGTCGGTAACCAATCTGCATAGAAACCTAAATGTCCTGTATGTACACCAACAAATGCTGTTTCATCCAATCGATTATAATAACGATGAAACGCATATAAAAGCGTTCCATCTCCCCCAACAGAAATTACAATATCGGGTTCCTTTTCATCCATTGTAAATCCAAAATCTAACAAGTACTCTTTCATCGTGCTTGCCAGTGTATCTGATGATTGATCTCCCTTTGACATAATTGTAAATTTCATCGCCCAACACCCTTTAGTTTATGATTCGGAATCTTTCGTTTCTTGCTTTCTTGAAAAAGCCTTCTGCGCTTCTTGAATCTCAAGACGAATAGAAGACATTTCTTCATCTAATAAAAACGCCGCTTCCGCTGCACGTTGCAAGCGTATTTTAATATCTTCAGGAAAACGTCCACTATATTTATAATTTAAAGAATGCTCAATTGTTGCCCAAAAGTTCATTGCTAACGTGCGTATTTGGATTTCTACCAATACTTTTTTTTCTCCCTGAATCGTTTGAACGGGGTAACTAATGACAACGTGATAAGAGCGATAGCCGCTATCTTTCTTTTGCGTGACATAATCACGTTCTTCCACGATTTCAAAGTCATTTCGTTTTCGAAGATATTCTACAACAGGCTTAATCTCATCAACAAATTGACACATCATTCGAAGGCCCGCGATGTCTTGCATATCTTCTCTCAGCCGATCTAGCGGTACATTTCTCTTCTCCGCTTTATCAATAATACTAGCAACCGACTTTACCCTTCCTGTTACAAACTCAATTGGAGAATGCTCTGTCAACATTGCAAATTGAGTACGCATTCCTTTTAGTTTCACTTTCAGCTCTGCCACCGCTTGATGGTAAGGTGCTAAAAATTCTTCCCAATTTCGATTCATTTCAACCACCACCAAAATCAATCCATTTGCTTATAGAAATACTTTTTCTACAGCAGTTACTAGTTCTTCTCCGTAATTTGCATTACCTTCAATATTTTCAACTAAATATTCTACTTCTTCTTTTAAATTTTCTAATTCCATTTCAACGTCATTCACACGAACGAACATTACTATATCGTTATTCATCGCTTCATGCATTGCTTCCCAGCATGTGTGCGGAATACTTACATAAATGAAAGATGATTCGTTTTCTAAAATATATAAAAATGATAAATTGTCTGAGTCTACAAGTACGTGATTACGCGCACTTAACTCCTTTACCTCTATTTCATTATTTTCCGCACAAAAAATAAGCGCATTCTCTCTCTTTTCTACGCTCTTAACTTGAATTTTATTTTGCATGCTCTAACTCCTCCATCTCAACTTCCTGTCTTACTTAACAGTATTATTGTATCATAACATGGACGCAAACAAATAAAACATTGAACCAAATTTATGAAAAAGCGATAATGTGTAAAGAATTATTTTTTAAAAGGAGCGCGCATACAATGACACAAGAAATTGAAATTGAATTTAAAAATATTGTTACAGAAGAAGAATTCGATACATTATGTAAATCATTCTCTATTGAAGCATTTACGAAACAGGTGAATCACTACTTTGAAACACCGGGCTTCTCGTTAAAAGAAGCCGGCTCTGCACTTCGTATTCGTCATAAAGGAGAAATTTATACATTAACATTGAAACAACCTGCAGAAGTCGGCTTGTTAGAAACGCATCAAGTCGTAACAGAAGACGAAGCAAGAATGATGATGGAAACAAACGTAATCATTCCAGGGGCTGTAATGGATCAACTACACAAATTACAAATTCCTGTTTCCACTTTAACTTATATGGGTAGTTTAACAACTGAAAGAGCCGAAGCATTATTTAAAGGCGGAACGCTTGTCTTTGATCATAGTCTCTATTACAATCACGATGATTATGAAATTGAATTTGAAGTGCAAGATGAAGAAACAGGAAAAGCTGCATTTATTCATTTATTAACGCAACATAACATACCTGTTCGTCATACAAATAACAAAGTAAAACGCTTTTTCCTTGCCAAACAAAACAAAGCACGCTAAAGTGAAAATTCCACTAGTGAATATGTTTCACTAGTGGATACATCTTACTAAAAAAGTTTACACCCGTAGAATAAGCAAAGAATGTTTGAGAAGGCTGTTTATTTGCCCTCTCGAACATTCCATTGCTACAATAGATATACATTTCATGGAAAAAGGAGTTTATAAAGGATGAGCAAGCAACCGATGACACCATTTGAAGCAATTGGCGGTGAACAATGCATTGCAATATTAGTAGATACATTTTATTCCTATGTCAGTAAACACCCTGACTTATCTCCCATCTTCCCGGAAGATTTAACAGAAACCGCTAGGAAGCAGAAGCAATTTCTAACACAATATTTAGGTGGTCCTAATTTGTACACTGAAGAACATGGTCATCCTATGTTAAGGGCACGCCATCTTCCGTTTGAGATTACTCCAAAACGAGCAGAGGCTTGGCTATCATGTATGGAGCAAGCAATGGATGATACTGGAGTGCATGGTCATATAAGAGAGTTTGTTTTTGAACGTTTAGCATTAACCGCTCAGCATATGGTTAATACTCCAAACGAAACAGGTGAAGTGTAATGGATAAGCAGGAAGCAAAGCATATAAATATGCCATCTCCTTCCGCATGCGAGCATAAGTCTGTAGAAGCATATTTATTTATTGATCCACTTTGTAAAGATTGCTGGGAAATTGAGCCTTTTATTATTAAACTATGGCTTGAATACGGGAAATACTTCTCTATTCGTCATATCGTAACAGGAAAAGTGGATGGAACGAACGCTTCCTCACACAAATGGAATAAACCTGCTAATATTCGATTTGTGTGGGAAAAGACAACAAGTTTACAAGGTTTTTCATGTGATGGAAAGGTACATATGCAAGAAGCATCGTCAACACCATATTTAGTTTCGATGGCAATTAAGGCGGCGGAGTTGCAAGGCCGAAAAGCAGGTTCGAAGTTTTTGCGAAAACTCCAAGAATACATTTTCCTTGAAAATGTATCAAACCCTGACTGCGAACTATTACTTGCATGTGCGAAAGATAGCAATATTGATGTAGAAGAATTTAAAAAAGATCTACATTCTGCTAGTGCAAAAAAAGCTTTCCAATGTGACTTGAAATTCACGAATGAGATGCATATTACAGAAATACCCTCCCTCGTCTTTTTTCATGCGAACTCAGATGAAGAAGGTATTAAAATCGCTGGAAATTATTCCTACGATGTATACGTACAATTATTGAAAGAACTTGTAAAATGTGAAATTGAGCCAGAACCATTACCACCTTTAGAAGCATTACTAGAAGCAACACAATTTATATCTTCAAAAGAAGTAGCATTTATTTATGACTGTCCGCAGCAAGAAATTGAGCGCGAACTTAAAAAATTACAACTGAAACGAAAAGTACAAATGATTGAAGTAAAATGCGAACGTTATTGGAAATGGATAGCAAAAGAAAAAGACCTGGTGTAAACACCAGGTCTTTTTCTTTACGGCTTATAAAAATATTAAAGGGGATGGGAGAAATTTTCACGTTCAAACAAAGGGGTATATGTTTGTATGTGAATTCGTTCACGCTTATTATATTACAAGATTCGACGCCAGATGACAACCCCTTTTGTCGAAATTCACACTTTTGTCACATTCTAAACGTTTTCATTTTTGAATAAGCTATAAAAAAGGTCATTTAGGGGGGTTATTTATGAAAAAATCTTATATTGCTCTTCTCTTTCTAGCTGTCATCGTTTCTTTTTTCTTGTACATCCTCTCTCTACTACAAGCTTTTCCTAAAATTATTGCCTTACCTCTTTTATTTGGAATCATCGTTATCACTCTCTCTTATTTCAATCATAAAAAAAGATTCAAAGGGTTTTAATTTCAAAAATCAGCTGTAAAACTATCCTTTCAGTTAGAAAAACAAAGAAATTCACCTTATTTTTTCGACAAATATCGACATTGAATTTATTCAACAAAAAAGACGAGGATACAATCTCTCGTCTTTTTTCATTACTTTTCTTCAAATAATAATGCTTCTAATTCATTTAATTTCTCTTCAAATACTTGTAGTGCCTCTTTTACTGGTTCAGGAGATGCCATATCTACTCCTGCTTTTTTCAGCACTTCAATTGGATAATCAGAGCTTCCTGCTTTTAAGAACTCGTTAATATAACGTTCTACTGCTGGTTGTCCTTCTTCTAAAATCTGTTTAGATAGAGCTGTCGCTGCACTAAATCCTGTTGCGTATTGATATACGTAATAGTTGTAGTAGAAGTGCGGAATACGAGACCATTCTAAACCAATCTCTTCGTCGATTACTAAAGCGTCACCGAAATATTTCTTATTTAAATCGTAGTAGATTTCCGTTAGCATGTCTGGCGTAACAGCATGTCCTTCTTGTACTTTCTTATGAATAATATGTTCAAACTCTGCAAACATCGTTTGACGGAATACAGTACCACGGAATCCTTCTAAATAATGATTTAATAAATATAGACGCTCTTTCTTATCTTCTGTCGTTTTTAATAAATAATCATTTAGAAGCGCTTCATTACAAGTTGATGCCACTTCTGCTACGAAGATGGAATAATCACCATATACGTGCGGTTGTGTTTTTCTTGTATAGTAACTATGCACCGAATGACCAAATTCATGAGCAAGTGTAAATAAATTATTTACATTATCATGCCAGTTCATTAAAATATACGGATTTGTTCCATATGCACCAGATGAATATGCCCCGCTTCGTTTTCCTTTATTCTCATACACATCTACCCAGCGATTTTCATATGCTTCTTTCAAAATATCAACATATTCATCACCAAGTACGTTTAAAGATTTTAATAAAAGGTCTTGCGCTTCTTCGTATTTCACATTCATTTTCACTTCTGGTACAAGTGGTGTATATAAATCATACATATGAAGCTCATCAAGTCCTAATGCACGCTTACGAATATCGATGTAACGGTGTAATAAATGTAAGTTGTCATTTACCGTTTCAACAAGTTGATCATATACTGCTTCTGGAATATTATTATTGCTTAGTGCAGCTTGGCGAGCAGAATCATATTTACGAACACGCGCATTGAAATTATTACGTTTTACTGCTCCGCTTAACGTACTTGCGAATGTATTTTTAAATTTCCCGTACGTTTCATATACAGCTTTAAATGCATCTTCGCGAACACGGCCATCATCACTTTCTAAAAACTGAATGTAACGACCATGTGTAATTTCTATTTCTTCTCCGTCTTCACCTTTAATAGATGGGAATTTTAAATCCGCGTTATTCAACATACCAAATGTATTGCTTGATGAACTCATTACTTCAGATGCTTCCGCTAATAAAGCCTCCTCAGCTTCTGATAATACGTGCGGGCGTTGACGTGTAATTTCTTCTAATGCATGTTCATATACACTTAAATCTCTATTTTCCTTCAAGAATGTTTGCAGTGTATCTTCTGAAACCGACAAAATTTCAGGTACAATATACGCTGTGCTACTAGATACTTGTGAATATAAATTTGTTGCGCGATCATTTAATGCTTGATATACAGAGTTTGTTGTATCTTGATCGTAACGCATATGAGCATATGTATATAGCTTACCTAATCGCATTGAAATTTCGTCTTCATATTGCAATGCCTCAAGTAAATTGTCCGCAGAGTCACCAAGTTTCCCTTTAAATTCAGTTAACTTCGGTAATAGCTCTTTAATAGCTTGGAATTCTTTTTCCCATTCTGCATCTGTTTGGAAAATATCTTCTAATCGCCACGTACTTGCTTCTTCAATCTCATTGCGATCTGGTAATGTTTTCGCTTTGTTTTGTTCAGACATTCTTTAAGCCCTCCTTTAATTATCTCTACTTAAGTACAATTCGTTTTTTTCTTATGTAATTCCTTCACAATCAGTCTTTATTATATCCCCTTTTCCTTCTCTCATGTTGTACTTTGCCTCAAATAAAGATAAGGCATACGCTAAACAAGTTTCATCATATTTCATAACTTCCTCCTCTGTTTTTAACATAACGATTCCCCTTATTTTCCGGTACTTATAAGTCTCCACTTTACGTAATACACCTGTATAACATAAGAATGTCATATATTCAGTAACTGCTACTTTCCATATATGCTTTGAAAAGTACGGGAGCATACGCCTTTTCGTATACTTTTTTACATAACTACACACATATTGAAGAGAAATACACTCTCCTACTGCAAGCTCCCCTATACACTTCATATATAGAAAAGCTTGCCATATAAATGGGTTTGTTTGAAAAGCAAATCCAGAAGGGAGTGGAACACCAATTTCAGAAGGAAAGCTCGCTGGGGTACATTTAAATTGATATAAGAGGCGTAATAGTGACTTATAATTATAATTCCAAATAGGCAAAGCATTTTTTCGAAAATAGTCCTTTCGTTGCTTCCATTCTCGGTCTAATATTTCTTTTTGGAAAGGAACAGGGGAAAAGAGTAATTCAAAAGTAGTAGTTTCAGTTGGTAAATATATAGTATGTGAGAAAGAGACGCTTGTAGAAAAAGAAGTGAGAAACGCGCATTTCATAAATGCTTTTTGTTTGGAACAGAAGAAAATAAGAAATGGTTGAGGATAAGATTGTAAGGAGAAAGCCATAAGTGAGGAAAATTTCATCCAATATGCAGATTGCTTTTTCAATTGATTTCCACCAATGATCCAAATGACCTGTATACCCGCTCGCCAATACGAATAGGTTCGTTTGTACAGCTGCTCTATAGAAAGATTTGCGCATTGGTATTCAATCGCAATTTTTCTCCCTGCTCTCTCTATAAAAATATCTGGTCGTTGCTGAATCTGGGGCAGATAATGCTCTATATCTACATGAAAGTTTTGACGTTCGAACCATCTATATAACAATTCTTTACCGTGCCTATGATACATAGATTCCGCTTCATAAAAGGCAAGACATGAATCCACTTTTTTATGAGCAAAATGCCAACTTTTTTGTTTCCCTAATTTCATTTGTACTTCCTTTCCACAAGCTACACAAAAGAATCGTTCCTGTTGACGCATACGGCGCAAAAGCTCTTCATTACAATTGTAGAGTAAATGAATTTTTTCTCCGTTTTCTCTTTTAGCTATAAATATCGTAATCACATCCTTTCAGCTCTTTACATTCTACAATTTATTACAAATTCCTTTAAAAAAAGAGATGTCCCAATTTCGGACATCTCTTTTTATAATAAAGGGGATAATAACCGGTACGTTGATTCAACAATTCGTCTATGAAGACGCCTTTTATGAAAATGATCGACATGAATTTCACTTGATTCTTCTAAATCATCTTTAAAGTCTTGAACAAGTCTTTTAATGCTATCTGTATCATATAAAAAGGCATTTACTTCAAAATTCAAATGAAAACTTCTCATATCCATATTAGCTGTCCCAATTGAAGCTAAATCAGAATCGACAATGACAACTTTACTATGGAGAAAACCTTTTTCATACTCATATATCTTTACCCCTGCATCTAAAAGCTCTGGGAAGTACGATCTCGATGCGTAAAAGACAGTACGCTTATCAGGCTTACTCGGCATTAACAAACGAACATCAATACCAGCAAGCGCAGCTACCTTTAATGCGGATAAAATATCATCATCCGGAATGAAATACGGCGTTGCAATCCAAATAGATTTCCGAGCAGAAGCGATCATTGCGAAATATAAATGCTTAATCGTTTCCCACTTATTATCAGGGCCGCCTGCAACGAGCTGCACGCCTCCCCAATGATCACCCTCAACTGCTTTTGCTTGTAAATATTCAGGAGCTAGCACAGCCTCTCCAGTCATATAAAACCAATCTTGAAGGAAAATAAGCTGTAAACTTTGAACCGCTTCACCACGTAAATACAAATGCGTGTCTCGCCAAAAGCCAAAATATTTACTTTTCCCTAAATACTCATCACCGATATTTAATCCGCCTACAAACCCTTCGTTCCCATCAATCACAACAATTTTCCTATGATTTCGATAATTAATCTTATCGTTTAAAATCGGAAAGCGCACAGGAAAAAACGGAATCATTTCAACACCTGCATCGTTTAATTCTTCAATATACGATTTTGATAACTTAAAACTTCCAACCGCATCATATAAAAAACGAACAACAACGCCTTCTTTTGATTTTTGTATTAAAATATCTTTAATTTCTGTTCCTAATTTATCATCACGCACAATGTAATATTCCATATGAATGTGATGTTTTGCTCGTTTTAATCCATCTAAAATGGCCTGAAACGTTTCATCTCCATTTGTTAATGTCCTCGTTTCAGTTTGAAATGAAATATTTAAAGCGCCTAAGCGATCCGCTAAACGAAATAACAGCTCTTGATGCTTATGATTGCGTAAAATTCTTTCTTCGTAATCTTCATGCCCTTTATATTGTAAAAACGCCTGTTCATCAAGTAACGCCTTCTTTTGAAACATTCTTTTTCTCCGAAAATTTTGTCCAAATAATAAATAAGCAAAGAAGCCAAATACCGGAAAAATCCCTAACACAATTAACCATGTAAGTGTTTTAGATGGATGGCGATTTTCTAAGAAAATAACGCAACCAATTAAAAACGCAGATACTGTAAATAAAATACTAATAATACCTAAAATCGAAACATCTTTTATCCCAATCACATCTGAATAAAATGCTACATCAATAAACATACGTAACGAAACAAATAATGCGAACAATAGCAGGATAAAGAAAATCAGCTTTAACGTATTTTTCATCTCTTACCTCCTAACTAAGAAAGCTTTCCTATTCTTCATATAAAAAGCCGATTTCATACTACAGAAATCGGCCTACGTTTTAGCAGGAAAATTATTGCGAATCGTTTCAAGCGCATGCTCTTTCACAATTTGTTTTCCATACTCACTTACACGATGAATTGTTAAAGTTGATTCTTCCCCATATTCTAAAATAATACTTAAAATACGATCGATTTCTTCTTCATCATGTAGCACTTCATCGAATTCCACATATACATAATAGCGGTTCTCAAATGAATACAGCTCATCTTTTATATCTTCAAAGATAAGACGATGACTTAATGAAATGACATCTTCAAAATCATTAAATTTAATTAAAAAGCCAAACGTACCATCTTCATTAAAGTTTGTTCCTGTTTGTTCTTCTACCTCTTCGACTAACTCTTGTTGGAATAATGATTCGATGCCTTCATCTAGAGGAATATCTATAATTTTGTCTACCCCTATCGGTAGTTCCAGCTTTTGTCCGTCCTTTGAAAGCTCTGCTTTCGTGACAAGTACTTCAATCCCTTTATCGACTGCTTGCACTTGAATCCATAACGGCCCATCAATAAAGAAATCGTCATGATCACGAGCTTCGTCCATCATCTCCCAAAAGAGCTCTTCACTTCGTTCGCGATCATACCAAATTTCTTCACGATTAAATCCTCTATCCTCTATATCAATGTACGTAATAAAAAATTTCATCGTATGATCATTAATTCTTTCAATATCCAAAATACAACTCTCCCTTCCTGCTTAGAATTGTTATGAAGGGATTCCCCACTCATATGACAAATCAATAGATTCTTGTACTCTCATTTTATGATAAGATTCTCCAGAATGGAAATAAAATCGATTTATTTTACAAAAATAGTTATATGCCTATCTTTACTCGATCAACTACATAAATATATTATTATAGCGATTTCTTACTTACAAAAAATTTGGACATACATTTCCACATTCCCCCGTACACTTTAATAAAGTGAAACTTCTATTGGAAGAGATTATTTAACAACAACTTTCTTCATCACATACATACAGTTCGCTTATTAAAACATCATAAATGGAGGCAGACGAATGGACTTAGAGTTTTTAACATCCGTACTAATGATTGTCGGTATCGATGTTGTATTAGGTGGTGACAATGCAATTGTCATCGCACTAGCTAGCCGAAATTTACCTGAATCGAAACGAAATAAAGCTATTTTGATTGGTACTCTTTTAGCAATCGTACTAAGAATTGCCCTTACTATATTAGCTGTCTATTTACTCGACATTCCATTTCTACAACTGATTGGCGGGGTTTTACTTACATTAATTGCAGTCAATTTATTAACTGATAATAACAACGATCTTTCTGCTATTCAAGGAAAAACAACTTTATTCCAAGCTGTGCGGACAATTGTTTTCGCGGATCTCGTTATGGGGTTTGATAATGTTATTGCCATTGCAGGTGCAGCTCACGGGAGATTTTTACTCGTCATAATTGGCTTACTCATTTCTATCCCTATTATTATTTGGGGCAGCAAACTTATTTTAATACTTATGGAACGATTTCCATTCCTCATTTATTGCGGTGCAGCGATTCTTGCCTATACTGCAGGAAAAATGGTTACACATGAAGACAGACTTGCCACCTTTTTTCATAACAACCCAAGTTTCACTGCAAGCATTCCTTATTTGTTCATTTTCACTATTTTATGCATCGGCTTTATCGTACAACAAGTTCGATTACGCAATGTGAAACATTAAAAAAAACCTTCTACTATATAATAGGTAGAAGGTTTTCATATTATTATAATTAATTTACAAGACGTTGTGCTTCACGTAATTGGAACGTTCTTACTGTACGTGGTAAGAAACGGCGAATTTCGTCTTCGTTGTAACCAACTTGAAGGCGTTTCTCGTCAATCATAATTGGACGACGTAAAATCCCTGGATAGTCACGAATCATCTTATATAAATCTTGAAGTGGTAAAGATTCTAAGTTTACATTCAATTCTTGGAAAACTTTCGAACGAGTAGAAATAATCTCATCCGTTCCGCTTTCTGTCATACGTAAAATCTCTTTAATTTCCTCAATTGTTAATGGATCTGAGAAAATATTACGTTCTGTATAGGGAATATGATTTTCCTCTAGCCATAATTTCGCCTTTCTACAAGACGTACAGCTTGGAGAACTATATAATGTTACCATACAAAGCTCACTCTCCTTAAAGAGTACAAATTCTGTACTAAATACAGTTTTAATTTCTAACTTCAGCAATTTTTCGCGATAACTTGTCTTATTGAAAAGTACAAAAATCGCATTTCATGTAAGCAACAACTTATAATAAACAACAATTACTTTTAATAAGTAACTTCTATAATCATTATACAATAGATTTTGCAAGAAATATACAGTAAATTTCCTGCTAGTTGAGAAAACTCTTCCGTGTATTCCACTGCTATGTAACATGATTACGCTCAATTTATCTGTACTTGAACAATAACTTTCAACCCTTTCAATACTCATTTCCCCTAGATTTTTCATATAATATATAGTTATTTATCTATAATCTTCCCTATGAAAAAGAGAACGTTTTCTTACTTTTTCCTGATAAATCAATTAAGAAATGTAAGACTATACAAATGAGAATGAAAAGGAACATTTGTTCTTATTTTAACAAATATTCTCCCTCCTGTCCACACGATTTCTAAAGTAAATTATTTTTTTCTGACATTTCTTTCTTTTTTATTTTTTATCTCATACAATAAACATACAGACAGGCAAAGGGGGTGTTTGCAAATGATTGCTTTTTTTGTTGATTTTATTACGGTTGCTGCCCTCATCATCGGAATAACAGCATTGATTGGTGTCATTACAAATAGCATTGGCGAAAAGCTCTTTGGCGGAAAAGAAAAAATGAAGTTTGTTAACAAAAGTTTGGATGTACAATCCGGCTGGAATCAAGTTGGCGGAAAAGGCATTTATAAGAAACGCACGTATTAAAAAAAGCAGGTGGTTAGCCTGCTTTTTTTATTTCCCTACGGATGCCCATTTGAAGCTCACATCAGGGCCATATTTATGGTTGTACATATCTTTAATTGTTTCTCTTTGTAAGTATGCTCTACCACGTTGGTATACTGGAACAATCGCAGCGTCATCAAGTAACATTTTTTCTGCCTCAAGTAAGTTTTTCCAGCGAGCATTTACATCGCTTCCATCTTTTTTCGCTTTCATAATGATTTCATCGTATTTCGGATTAGAGTACTTCATCTTATTTTGTGACCCATCTGTTACAAACATATCAAGATATGTGATCGGATCTGGGAAGTCTGCCCCCCATCCAGAGAATGACATGACATAATCACCCGCATCTTCTAATTTCAACTTTTGTGCGAATGGTTGTTGTTTAATTTTCACTGTTAAGCCTGGTAAATTCTTTTCCAGTTCACCTTTTAAATATTCACCAGTTTTCTTAGATAATTCAACATCTTCATTTAATAACTCTAATTCAATTTCATTTTTTCCAAGCTCTTTTGTACCAGCTTCCCAATATTTTTTTGCTTCTTTCACATTTGGTTTTACAATATCACCATTTTCAGCACGGAAATCCTTTTTATCCGGACCTTTAATGAAGTTATCAGGAATTAATCCTGTTGCTGGCTTAGAACCGTTATTTAATAATGTATCAACGAACGGCTTACGATCAAAAGCAAGGGAAATTGCTTTACGAATATTTTTATTTGCTAAAGCTGGATCTTTTTGATTTAAGCGTAGGAAAAATACAGATGTCTCTTCTACTGTTTTGAAATCTGGTTTTCCTTTATATTTATCGATGAACTCTGCTAATAACGTCGCTCGATCGATTGCATTTGTTTCATATAAGTTAATTGGCGTAGATGTATCTTTTACAATATTAAAGTTTACTTCTTCAAGCTTCACTTCTTTATTGTCCCAATATGATGAGCTCTTTGTCATTTTAAAACTGCGTTCATGTTGCCAATCACTTAATGTAAATGGTCCGTTGTAAAGCGTTGTGTTCGCTTCCAAACCAAACTTCGCACCTTGCTCTTTCACAAATTTCTCATTTACAGGATAAAAGATTGGATATACCATTAAATCTACAAGATATGGAATAGAATTGTCTAATTCTACTTCTAATGTGTAATCATCAATTGCTTTTACACCTAATTGATCAGGACTCATCTCTTTTTTATTAATTTTCTCTGCATTTTTTATATCATACATAATGTATGCTGATTTCGCAGCTGTGTCTGGGTTGATTGCTCTTTGCCATGCGTATACAAAATCTTTCGCCGTTAAAGGCTCACCGTTTGACCATTTCGCGTCTTCACGTAATTTAAATGTATATTTTTTACCGTCTTCTGACTTTTTAAATTCTTTTGCTACACCTGGAACTAACTTATCATCTTTTCCAAGGCGGTATAGACCTTCCATCGTGTTGTTCATTACTTTTGAAGAAACTGCGTCAGCTGATAATGCTGGGTCCATCGTTGGAATTTCTTGTGTTTCAATTAAATTAAGAACTTGCTTCGCACCGCTTTTCCCGCTATCCCCTTTTGCGTTTGCTTGCGGTTCATCTTTTTGGTAGCTACATGCCCCTAATATCATGCTCATTGCTACTGTTGATACTACAAAAACTGGTATCTTTTTTTTCATACTTCCACCCTCCAAAAAATGTTAGCCCTTTCATTTTCAAACAGAAAGAAATATATATATGTTCTAATAATTCATATTATACACACAAATATATTTTTTGTATATTTATATTTCTATTTCATTAAAATTTTGTGTTAAAAAATATATCTTTGTAAACGTTTTATATTGTCTATTTTCCTTACTAAAGTGCCAAAAATAATTATTTTTATATTTTTCTAAATTATCAGAGAAAAATAAATTTTATATTTTATAATATTTTATGTATAATTATCCCACCCTTTTCAACATAAAATAGCAGGCCCTTCATATTAAAAATATATAGGCTAAAATGAGTGCAAAGGATAAGAAAGTATGTTACGATACATTTTGCTAAAAATAGATATCGGTAAAGAGGGGACGGACATGACAGCAATTCAGGCAAAAAATGGGCCGACAGAGAAATTAAGTTTATTCTTATTAACATGGCCTATTTTTCTAGAAGTTTTTCTTTTTATGTTGATGGGGATCGCTGATACTTTCATGTTAAGTGCATTATCAGACGATGCTGTATCTGGGGTTGGTGCAGCGAATCAATATCTCCATATTGCGATTTTGGTATTAGAAGTCATCGGGAACGGCGCTGCTATCGTTGTATCTCAATACCTCGGTTCCAGACGCTTTATGGAAGCATCTAAAATATCAGCATTAGCCGTCACATTAAATTTAATAGTTGGGCTCGTTATAAGCGCTGGTTTTCTTTTATTTTCGGAACATATGATGCTCGCAATGAACTTACAAGGCGATGTACTAACGTATGCGCAAAACTACTTATCTATCGTCGGAGGGGCAATCTTCCTGCAAGCTATCATTAACTCATTAGCCGCAATTATCCGTGTACACGGTTTTACAAAGCAAGCGATGTTTATTTCACTCGGAATGAATATTATTCATATCGCTGGAAACTACGTACTCATTTTCGGGAAATTTGGTTTCCCTGAGCTCGGTGTACAAGGGGCTGCAATTTCTTCCGCTATCAGTCGATTGATCGCACTTATTGTTTTCTTCTGGTTACTATATCGCGTTATGGAATATCGTGTGAAATTACAATATTACTTCACTTTATCCAAAGAATACATTGGAAAAATTTTAAAAATCGGCATTCCATCTGCATTTGAACAAGTGATGTATCAAGCTTGTCAAATCGTCTTCCTTTATTACGCAACGTACTTAGGAACGGAATCATTAGCTGCTAGACAATACGCTACTAACATTTCCATGTTCACTTATTTATTTGCAATTGCGATTGGTATGGGAACAGCCATTATTATTGGCCGCCTTGTTGGTGGTGGCGAAAAGGATGAAGCATACGAACGTTTGTGGAAAAGTGTAAAATGGGCGATTGGTGTAACTTTATGTATGGTCGCTCTCGTTATTACATTCCGTACACAATTAATGGGACTGTTTACAGATAATCCGCACATTATCAGGTTAGGCGCAAGTGTTCTTTTACTAAGTGTACTACTTGAAACGGGACGTACGATGAACATCGTCATCATTAATTCGCTTCGTGCAGCTGGTGATGCAAAATATCCTGTTTTAATCGGTGCATTTTCTATGGTGTTAATGAGTTTACCACTAGGTTACTTTTTCGCCTTTCATTTAGATATGGGGCTCGTGGGTATTTGGCTAGCGATCGCCATCGACGAATGGACACGTGCCATTATTATGTTCTTCCGCTGGAAAAGTAGAGCTTGGGAACGTTACGCACTAGTTAAACCTGAAGAACAAGAAGAGAGTATTTCTGTTCAAGTTTAGTAATTTTATATAGTAGAAAAAAGAGCCCTCCTTCCGCAATGGAAGAATGGCTCTTTTTTATTGATAGATTTCTTTATATTTCTTATACTCTGCTTCAGAACATAGTACGAAATGTCCTGGACGAATTTCACGCATTGTTGGCACTTCGCTACCGTAATCATGCTGCGATGGATCGTATACGATACGTTTACGATTACGCTCATAATCTGGATCTGGTAGCGGAATTGCTGATAATAGTGATTTCGTATATGGATGAACTGGATTCGCATATAACTCTTCACTTGTTGTCAGTTCTACAATTTGACCACGGTACATTACGCCGATGCGGTCACTAATGTATTTTACCATCGATAAATCATGGGCAATGAATAAGTATGTTAACCCTTTTTCTTTTTGTAACTTTTTCAGTAAGTTTACAACTTGCGCCTGAATCGATACGTCAAGTGCTGAGATCGGCTCATCGGCAATGATAAATTCTGGTTCTACAGCAAGCGCTCGAGCGATACCGATACGCTGACGTTGTCCACCTGAGAATTCGTGTGGGAAACGGTTTGCGTGCTCTTTATTTAAACCAACTGTGTTTAATAGTTCATGAACACGGTCCATGCGCTCTTTTTTACTTTTCGCTAATCCGTGAATATCAATACCTTCTGCGATAATATCCCCTACTGTCATACGAGGATTTAGTGATGCGTATGGATCTTGGAAAATCATTTGCATTTTACGGTTGAATTTCTTCAATTCTGTGCGTGATTTCTTACCATGTACGTTTTCACCATCGAATAATACTTCACCAGCAGTTGCATCATATAAACGAATAATCGTTCTTCCAGTTGTTGATTTACCACAACCTGATTCTCCTACAAGACCAAATGTTTCTCCGCGGTAAATATCAAATGAAATATCATTAACCGCTTTGACAACACCACCACTCACGTCGAAGTGCTGCTTTACATTTTTTACTTCAATTAATTTCTCACGTTGTTTAGTCATGTTGTTCACCTGCTTTCATTTGAAGAATACGTTTTTCAACAACTGCCGGCGGTTTTACTTCTGGAGCTTGCTCGTGAAGTAACCAAGTTGCCGCATAGTGTGTATCACTTACTTTAAATAAAGGCGGTTCCATTTCAAAATCAATTTTCAGCGCCTGTGGGTTACGTGGTGCAAAAGCATCACCCTTTGGCGGCTTCAATAAATCCGGAGGCGTTCCAGGAATTGCGTATAACTCTTCCTCTGAACCATCTAAACTTGGCATAGATGCGATTAAGCCCCAAGTATATGGATGTTTCGGATTATAGAAAATTTCATCTACAGTTCCAATTTCAACAACTTTACCAGCATACATAACTGCCACTCGGTCAGCAACGTTTGCTACTACACCTAAGTCATGCGTAATGAAAATAATTGCCGCTTCTGTTTTTTGCTGAATGTCTTTCATAAGTTCTAAAATTTGTGCCTGAATCGTAACGTCTAGCGCTGTTGTCGGCTCATCGGCAATTAATAATTTCGGGTTACAAGCTAACGCCATCGCAATAACTACACGCTGTCTCATACCACCTGAGAATTGGTGAGGATATTGTTTTAAACGTGCTTCTGGATTTGGAATACCTACAAGGTCGATTAATTCTAACGCAACTTTACGTGCGTCTCCTCTACTCATCCCTTGGTGTTTAATAAGACCTTCCATAATTTGATTCCCAATTGTCATCGTTGGATTTAATGATGTCATTGGATCTTGGAAAATCATCGCGATATCTTTACCACGAACTTGCTGCATTTCTTTTTCCGTTAATTTCGTTAAATCACGACCGTCAAATACAATCTCTCCATTTTTAATACGGCCTGGAGGATTTGGGATTAACCCCATTAGCGCTTTAGAAGTAACTGATTTCCCAGAACCAGACTCTCCTACAATCGCTAATGTTTCCCCTTTTTTCAAATCAAAAGTAACTCCGCGCACTGCTTGTACTTCACCTGCATGTGTATCAAAGGAGACTTGTAAATCTTTTACCTCTAACAATGTTTTCATTTTTACTTCTCCCTCCTCATTTACTTACGCATTTTTGGATCTAACGCATCGCGTAATCCATCTGCCATTAAGTTGAATGCTAGAATTAACATACTGATGACAACCGCAGGGATGAACATCATGTGTGGATACGTTTGAATAGATTTATAACCATCATTTACAAGAGAACCAAGTGACGCGAATGGTGGCTGAATTCCTAAACCAATGAAACTTAAGAACGCTTCACCAAACACCGCTGATGGAATTGTGAACATTGTCATTACGATAATAGGTCCCATTACGTTTGGAATTAAATGTTTCACAATTAATTGTGTATTTGTTGCACCTAATGTACGAGATGCTAATACATATTCTTGGTTTTTTAACTTTAGGATTTGTCCACGAACAATCCGCGACATCCCTATCCAACCCGTAATCGCCATCGCGAGTGTAATTGACCAAATACCAGATCCCATAATGATTACCATTAAAATAACGATGATTAAGTATGGAATACCGTTAATAATCTCCATAATACGTTGCATAATATTATCTACTCTACCGCCGTAGAATGCTGAAATACCTCCGTATGCAACCCCAATTACTAAGTCAATTGCTGCTGCTAAAAGAGCGATATATAATGATACGCGTGTACCTTCCCATGTTCTTGTCCATAAGTCACGGCCAAGATCATCTGTACCAAACCAGAAGTACTCTTTAATATCACGTTTTTCATATTGGTCAACACCATATTGATCTGTACCGTCAAATGGTAACCAATGAACATTTTCAATAACTGGAATTTTTGGTGGTAATTTCGCACGACCTAAATCTTGCTCTTTATACGAGTGTTTACTTACCATCGGTCCAAAAATCGCTAATAGCGCAATGATTACTAATAATACAAGGCCAAGCATCGCACCTTTATGTTGGAACAAACGTCTTCTTACATCTTGCCAAAACGTTAAGCTTGGACGGGCAATGACTTCATTATCAACATTATTTTGATTGGCTTGTTGAAATAAATCTGGAGATAATTTTTGTACATCTTTCATCATTTTTTCCCTCCCGCTAAACGAATACGAGGATCAATAATTCCGTATAAAATATCGACAATGAAAATAACTAAAATGAAGATTGCACTATAGAAAATCGTAGTTCCCATAATAACTGTATAGTCATTTAAAGTAATCGATTTAACGAATTGTTCCCCAAGTCCTGGTACAGCATAAATTTGCTCGATAACAAGTGTTCCTGTAATTAATGCCGCAACCATTGGTCCTAAAATTGTTACAACTGGAATTAACGCGTTACGAAGTGCGTGTTTTACAATGATAACGCCTTGACTAATTCCTTTTGCTTTCGCTGTTAAAATATAGTCTGACTGCATAACTTCAATTAATTCTGCACGAGAGAAACGTGCGATTGTTGCGATAACTCCCATCGATAATGCAATTGTAGGCATTACAGTAAACTCTGGTCCTTTCCAGAATGCTACCGGGAACCAACCAAGTTTTACCCCTACGAAATATTGTAGTAATGCGGCGAATACGAATGATGGTACCGACATTCCGAGTACCGAAATAACTGTTGCACTATAATCCACCCACGTATTATTACGAAGTGCGGCAACAATACCTAAAATTAAACCGATAAATGTCCCTAATATAATCGCTTGTAAACCTAATTGGGCTGATGGTCCAATACGATCCACAATCATGTCTGTTACTGGGCGGTTATCATATTGGAATGATACCCCTAAATCACCTTTTGCTAAGTTACCTAAGTAACGTGCGTATTGAACTGGTACCGGATCATTTAATCCGTATTTTTCAAGAATGATTTCTTTTTGTGCCGGTGATAGCTTCTCCTGGTTTTTAAGCGGAGAACCCGGAAGTAATTTCATCAAAAAGAAAGTCAGTGTAGTAATTAAAAATAATGTCAAAGCCATGTACACGAAACGTTTTAATACATAACGTCCCATAGTCAAGCACCTCCCCGTTTTTCTCAAAAGCAATAAGATAGTTTAAAATATTCTTACTTTTATTTTTTTAAAATAAGAGCATATGCCCATCATAGGCATATACCCTTGTAAACGATGGAAAAAAAAGATTATTTTTGTTCAACAGATGCCCATTTGTAAGTTAATTTACCACCATAGTTAATTGGGATAATATCTTTTACGGCACCTTTTACTACATACGCTGAACCTTTTTGGAAGATTGGAGTGATAACTGCATCTTCTTTAATTAACATCTTCTCTACTTCTAGAAGGTTGTTCCAGCGAGCTTGTAAATCTTTTGTATCTGTTTTAGCTTTTAGGATTAACTCATCATACTTCTGATTAGAATACCCTGTTTTATTTTGAGAA
Source organism: Bacillus sp. CH_48 (assembly GCF_038008465.1). Lineage (NCBI taxonomy): Bacteria > Bacillati > Bacillota > Bacilli > Caryophanales > Bacillaceae > Bacillus > Bacillus sp. CH_48. The sequence goes on from NZ_JBBOZF010000001.1 coordinate 5,701,564, forward strand.
CCATTCGTAACAAACATATCTAAATATGAGATTGGATCTGGGAAATCTGGTCCCCAAATACCAAACGCAATATCATATTGCTGAGAATCTTCTAATTTATTTTTTTGTGCGAATGGTTGCTGTTTAATTTTAATTGATAAACCTGGTAAGTTCTTTTCTATCTCACCTTTTAAGAATTCACCAACTTTTTTAGCATCTTCATTATCAAAGTTTAAGAATTCTAGTTCGATTTTATCAGTTCCAAGCTCTTTCTTCGCTGTTTCCCAAAGCTTTTTCGCTTCTTTTGGATTTGTTTCAACTAGCTTTCCATTTTCAGCTCGGAAATCTTTTTTATTCGGACCTTCAGCGAAATCTTTTCCAACAAATCCGTAAGCTCCAATTGCACCGTTATTTAAAATAACTTTCGCAATGTTATCACGGTCAAAGGACATTGAAATTGCTTTTCTTAAGTTTTTATTACTTAAGTACTGATTACTTTGATTAAATCTTAAGTAAGCAACCCCTGCTTCTTTTCTTGTTTGGAACTCTGGGCTTTGTCTAAACTTATCAACAAATTCAGACGTTAAAGCCGCACGATCAATCGCGTTTGTCTCATATAAATTTACATCAGTTGCTGTATTTTTTACAATATTAAAGTTGATTTCTTCGATTTTAACCGTTTTATTATCCCAATATGAAGGATTCTTCTTGAATTGGAAACTTTGTTCATGTTTCCAATCACTCATAACGAATGGACCGTTATATAATGTTGTATTTGCCTCTAAACCAAACTTATCACCTTGTGCTTTTACAAAGTTTTCATTTAGCGGGTAAAATACTGGATAAACTGTTAAATCGATAAAGTAAGGAACGGGATTGTCTAATTCCACTTCTAATGTATAATCATCAATCGCTTTTACACCTAATTGGTCAGCAGGTAATTCTTTTTTATGAATTTTCTCTGCATTTTTAATATCGAACATAATGTACGAATACGTTGCTTTTGTATCTGGATTTACGGCTCTTTTCCATGAATACACAAAGTCTTTAGCTGTTACAGGTTCCCCATTTGACCATTTCGCATCTTTTCTTAATTTAAATATGTATTTCTTCCCATCATCTAGCTTTTCGACATCTTCTGCAACGCCAGGCATTCTCTTTTGATCTTTGCCAATACGATATAAACCTTCCATCGTATTATTTAATGCTGTAGAAGATGAAGAGTCAGATGCTAATGATGCATCCATTGACGGAATTTCAGATAACTCTGTTAAATTAAGAATCTGTTTTCCGTTACTACTACTCGTAGCGTTCTCTTTCCCTTTTGCTTTTGCATCATCTTTTTGGTAGCTACACGCGCCAAGCAACATACTTGCAGTTAAAGTTGATGCAAGTAATAACGGTATCTTTTTCTTCATGTTGTGTTGCCTCCCCTAATTGCACTTCCTGTACCCTCACTTGTTAAAAAGTAGAATTGAAAGAATAATCTCCAAGTTTCTACAATTTTCATTATACATATAATACGACGATTGTGAATATAGTTTTTTGTTTTTTTGTTAAAATTTTTAATAAAATGTTTATATTTTTAATTTTTCGTAAAGGGATACGTTAACATTGCTACCATCATCTTAAAATCAGACCTTTAATTGTGTATAATTTTCAAAAAATTATTTCTAGTACTTATTATAGCTTTTATAGTATAATAATTCTAGTAATATTTTGACGGAGGGGAATATTTTGAATAAAGTTTTTTTTCATACTTGTATACTAATTTTTATAGCGATGATTGCTTCTAGTATTGGTGCATTCCTCATTTCATCTCAATTTTTGTTGAACTTTGTCAACATCTCGTTTTATATCGCGCTATTTTTTATTCTGATAGGTGGTTTTTTATTCATATTTCAAAATGGATTTTTCAATGTAACTCTTTACGCTTTCCAGAGAGTATTTGGCACGAACAAAAAGATTGACTCTTTAATTGAAGAAGTCGAGGAACCTACAGATAAGAAAGAACGTATTTATAAAACATATTCATTCAAATGGACATATCCAATTTGTATTACAGGTATCGTTCTTGGGTTGTTCTCGACCCTCATTAGCTTTACTATTTTGATGTAGTTTGCAAACACTATCCCATATGATATAATAATCAGCAAAACATTTTGTTATAAAACTTTAGTTCTTTCATATTAAAAGAGCTCAAGTAACAATAAATAAATTTATATGTATGCGATGATAAAGAAGAGTACATATTGATGCAATTTCAGAGAGCTTGTGGTCGGTGTGAACAAGTAATTGTACAGTATGGAATGGGCTTTTGAGCACCAAACCGAACCGAAAGTAGTAGGCCTTGGCGTTATATCCAGACGTTACTATGGATTAGAGAGATTTCACAGTAGTGAAATAATTAGGGTGGTACCGCGGTCCATTCGTCCCTATAGTTTTTTGGGATGAATGGGCTTTTTTGTTTGCCTTCTCTTCCCTATCACGCATTCAAATTTAGGAGGAAATAATTATGTCAGTTATCTTTTCTGGTATTCAGCCAAGCGGAACGATTACACTTGGAAACTATTTAGGGGCTATGAAGCAATTTACAGAGCTTCAAAACGAACACGATTGCTATTTCTGTATTGTAAACCAACATGCCATTACAGTACCTCAAGATCCTATACAACTTCGCAAAAACATTCGTAGTCTTGCTGCACTTTATGTAGCATGCGGCATCGATCCTGAAAAAGCTACTTTATTTGTACAATCAGAAGTACCTGCACACGCTCAACTAGGATGGATCATGCAATCTGTTGCTTACGTTGGAGAATTAGAGCGTATGACACAATATAAAGATAAAGCTTCAGGTAGAGATTCAGTTCCAGCTGGATTACTTACGTATCCACCATTAATGGCTGCTGATATTTTACTTTATAACACAGAAATCGTACCTGTTGGTGATGACCAAAAACAACATATGGAATTAACACGTGATCTAGCAGAGCGTTTCAACAAACGCTTCCGTGAAGTGTTCATAGTTCCTGAAATTCGTATTCCAAAAGTAGGAGCTCGCGTTATGTCATTAACCGAACCTACGAAAAAAATGAGTAAATCTGATCCGAATCCAAAATCAATGATCAGTATGCTTGATGAACCAAAAACAATTGAAAAGAAAATTAAAAGTGCTGTAACAGATTCAGAAGGTATCGTGAAATTCGATAAAGAAAATAAACCTGGAATCTCTAACCTATTAACAATTTACTCTTCATTCTCAGGAAAAACAGTTGAAGAGATAGAAGCAATGTACGAAGGAAAAGGATACGGCGACTTCAAAGGCGACTTAGCACAAGTAGTCGTAGAAGCAATTCGCCCAATCCAAGACAAATATAACGAACTAATCAGCTCCCCAGAACTAGACGAAATTCTAGACAAAGGTGCCGAAAAAGCAAACCGCGTTGCATTCAAACAACTACGCAAAGTAGAAAACGCAATGGGACTAAGCAGAAAACGTAGGTAACATAAAAAGCGGAGGCGACTGCTTAGCCCTGACGGCTAAAGTTCTTTCCCACAGAAGGTGCTTTTTACCTTCTCGTGGGGAAGGTTCTTAGACGCGAAGGGCTAGGAGCCGGAGCTAAATTACATATAAAGTGGAAGCGGCTCGTTTAGAATGTGAGGGGGATGGAGCTCCTGACGTAAAGGCGCTTTTTGCCTCGCAGGAAGGCGCGAAGCCACCGAACATTCTTGCCGCTGGAGCTGGATTTCACCAAATTAAAAAACCGCCAATTGGCGGTTTTTTAATTTACCTTTTGCTCATTTTCCATTTCCCATAACTTTTCAAAAAACGGCTGTCCTTTTACAAGGCGCTCGCATAATTGTTCGTGCTTCTCAGACCAGCCTGATTTCGCTTCATCATATAGTCTTGCCCAAATATCTTCAAATTCCATATGTTGGACCGTTCCATATGCTGACGGATCCCACTCTGTGTACCAATAGCGAATTTCCGCTGTATTTTTCGTTGTATGTAATTGATCTAACGCCATAAATAATAATTGTTTTAGTTGTCTTTCTTTACGAGTCAAGCCATTCATAATGAAAGGCGATGGTGATAAAATGTGGTGTTCTTTTTCTGTTTCTTCTACTTGGAACTCATACTTTTCTGCTTGTACGTTTTCTACCATCTCATATACCATCTGCTCTTGCCGTGGTATAAGTCTGCTTTTACGAATAGGTACATTGTAACCAATTGTATCAATCGCAATAATTCCTTTTCCATCTGTAACAACAAAGCAATACTCTTGCTGCAAACGTTCATGATTTTTACGAATATAAGCCTTATGATGTACGTCTTCCAACAATTTTTGCGGAAGCTCTAACAATTCGTCCTCGATGTAATGATATAATGTGGCATCTACTTTTAATAATGGCACTTGATCTAATAGCTCAATCGTATCATCTTTCCGCCATTCGTAAAAATGACAAACGTTATACCCATTCTCTTCACCTTCAAACCAATTTACCCATACATCATGTAGATATAACATTCACTACCCCTCACTTCACTACTGTTTGTATCAATCATTATGTTCAATTTTTCTTAACTTTATTCCACCTAAGGAAATATATTCTAATTATTATTTTTTCTTCTATTAATACTAAAAAAACAGGAAATAGAGCTCCTGTTTTTTTATATATGAAATGTATTTGCTTTATTCAATATTTCTTTTGCATCTATAGATAATAAAGAAAGTGTATCTTCTCCTTCCAATGTTACACAATCTTTGACAATATGAAATCCAAGCGCATAGCCAAGCATCTTTGGATAAGAGTGAAATCCATTTAATAAGATGTCGTGCTCCCTTGTTCCTCGTTTTATACTTATTCTTTCATGTACAACATTTTTCCAATAATAAATAGCCTCTTCTTTTGAAAGATACATCGTCCACGGTGCATTGTTTTTTTCTGAATATCTTTCCGTTACCGCTTGCTCAGCTAGCCCTTCCATAATCATCGTATCAAGTAATGTATATTCTGTTTCTTTCGTCTCAATTTGATGTAACCTGCATATGTGATGATATTCATGCGCCAATAACACCTTTAATTCTTCCACCGAATTCCGTCCACATACAAATAAGAAAATAACATGACGCATAGATAATCCAGCCCTACCGTTATACTCTTCTTGTACAGTTCGATTATAGGAATCTGATAATAAAATAAAGACAGGGACATCCGGACCTTTCAACCAATTTTTCAATTTATCATACTCCAAGCTCAACTCTTTCCAAATTTCCTTTTCCTCTAATTCTTTAATTTCCTTTTCCCCATGCATGACCGGACGATACATCCCTTTTGAAATTAAAAAGCGATACAACCTTTCTTTTGGCAACGGAATATACTTCGTAAATTTCTCACAAAGTTTTTCTGGCCGTCCATAATATAAATGTAGCCATTCAGCTGTTTCAATAACCCCCATCTTTATCCCTCCTTTTTTCTTATGTATATGCTACAAGAGAAAAAGACGTAAAAATAAATAAGGAGTTTTTTCGTAATATGCTACGAAAAAACTCCTTATTTCATCTATTATTTATACGATTTAAATACTAATACTGCGTTATGACCACCGAATCCTAGTGAGTTACTTAATACTGCATTTACTTCTTGTTGTCTCGCTTGATTCGGTACGTAATCTAAGTCACATTCTGGATCTGGTGTTTCATAGTTAATTGTTGGAGGGATTACTCCGTCTGTAATTGATTTAATTGAGAAGATCGCTTCAACAGCACCAGCTGCTCCTAATAAGTGACCTGTCATTGATTTCGTTGAGCTAATTGCTACTTTGTACGCGTGCTCACCGAACGTTTCTTTAATTGCCATCGTTTCATACTTTTCATTCGCATCCGTACTTGTACCGTGCGCATTAATGTAATCAATATCTTCTGGCTGTAGACCTGCATCTGCTAAAGCTTGACGCATCGCACGCACGCCGCCTTCACCACCAGGAGCCGGCATTGTAATATGGAATGCATCACCAGTTGCACCGTAACCAGCGATTTCCGCATAAATGTGAGCACCACGAGCTAATGCGTGCTCTAATTCTTCAAGAATTAAAATACCTGAACCTTCACCCATTACGAAACCGCTACGGTTTTTATCAAATGGACGGCAAGCCGTTGCTGGGTCTTCATTAAATGTTAATGCTTTCGCTGAGCTAAATCCTGCGAATGCCATACTTGTTAACGGCGCTTCAGCTCCGCCTGTTATCATTGCATCAGCATCACCACGCTGAATTGCTTTAAATGCATCACCAATTGAGTTTGCACCAGATGCACAAGCCGTTACAGAGCAAGTGTTAATTCCTTTCGCTCCTGTTGCGATTGATACTTGACCTGCTGCCATATCTGGGATCATCATCGGCACGAAGAATGGGCTCACACGGCGCGGACCTTTCTCAGTAAAAATCTTAAATTGTTCTTCGTATGTCTCCATACCGCCAATACCAGATCCAATCCATACACCAATTCGAGGTCCGTTTTCTTCTGTAATTTCAAGCTTTGCATCTGCAACTGCCATTTTCGCTGCTGCTACTGCATATTGTGTAAAGCGATCCATACGGCGCGCTTCTTTTTTATCAATATATTTCTCGACTTCAAAGTCGTTAATTTCTGCTGCTACTTTTGCTGGAAATAGTTCCGGATCAATTCTTGTAAGTCGTCCGATTCCAGATACACCTTTTTTAATGTTTTCCCACGCTGTTTCAACATCTGTACCGATCGGTGTAACAGCTCCTAGCCCTGTAATTACGACCCTCTTTTTTTCCATACAAAATACACTCCTTTTTTTCTCTCAGTCCTTATTTACCCCAACGAAGAGCAACTGCTCCCCATGTTAATCCGCCGCCAAAACCAACAAGTATAATTAAATCACCATCTTGAATACGTCCATTTTGCAATTCCTCTACCATTGCAATTGGAATTGAAGAAGCTGATGTATTACCAAACTTTTCAATTGTCATACTCATTTTTTCTTGTGGTAAATTTAATCTCTCTCTTGCAGATTCCATAATACGAATGTTCGCTTGATGCGGTACTAAGAAATCCACATCCTCTTTCGTAAGACCAGCTTTATCCAGCACGCGAAGACAAGATTCACCAAGTTGACGAACGGCAAATTTAAACACTTCTCTGCCATTCATCATAACATACTCGTCTTGATAAAGATGCTTACCGCCACTTCCGTCTGCTCCTAATTCGAAAGATAGAACGCCTCTTCCTTCTGAAACAGCTCCCATTACGATAGCACCGGCTCCGTCTCCAAATAGTACCGCTGTATTTCGATCATTCCAGTCTACAATTTTAGATAGTTTATCACTACCAACTACTAATACATTTTTATAAGTTCCCGTTTGAATAAATTGCTGCGCTGTAATCATTCCGTACATAAAACCAGCACATGCTGCACCTACATCCATTGCAGCTGCATGTTTCGCTCCAATCGCTTCTTGAATGACACAAGCTACTGCTGGAAACGCACGATCTGGTGTTACTGTCGCCACCAAAATAAGATCGATATCTTCTCCGCTAACCCCTGCATCTTCAAGTGCTTTTTTAGCAGCCTCTACGGCCATATACGAAGTATCTATTGTATCATCGGCAATGCGTCTTTCGGCAATTCCCGTTCTCGTACGAATCCATTCATCGGATGTATCCATTATCTTCTCTAAATCGTGATTTGTGACTACTTTTTCCGGCACATATCTTCCGATCCCTAAAATGCCCACGTTCACATCGCAGCCCTCCGTTTTATATCAATTATTATGACTTGGTACTAATTTTAAAACATAAATGTATTTTTGTCTAGAATATATTTCAGCTAAAACATAAAGCTAGGCATTATTCACTTTATTGTTTATTAAAAGAAACAGAAACATACCTTACCTGTTTCTTTTGAAATATAAAAAGGCTCGAACCGCTTCTCTCGACGGTTCGAGCCTCTTTCTCCTCAAAAAGAAAGGGTTTTATTGTTGATCTGCTTTCCCAAGCTCATATGCTTCGTTCATAACTTTCATCAATAACTCTAATACTGGTTGTGCTTTCTCCATATCAAGCGCAATTCCATTATCATCTAAAATGGCCTTTGCTTCTGGTAAATGCTTCATTGCGATTTGTAAAAACTGCATGCTTTTTTCGTTCATATTATACTCTTCCTCTCCATTAAAACTTTCACATACAATAGTGTAACACGCGTGCTACCCTTCGTATAACTCTTTATATTTTTTCATGTGTGCCAGTTGCTTATTTAAACCGTATTCTAACGGAGTATTTCTTTTTATCGAAATTACCTCGATAGCCTCATCTCTTACTTCGTTATTATTTTTATTTACTTTATCATCCGCGCGTAAAAGGTTCATACCTTTTTTCCATAATGACTTTTTACCACTAAGCAAATTGTATATACCGAGATGCTGCTCGTTCATTCCATTTTCCCATAAGTATTCACATACATCTTCCACGTACAGTAGATCACTTCCGTTTTCCTCACTCGCATAATAGCACTCTTTCTCATCCAGTTCTGATAAAATGAGCTGATGATACATCATAAAAGACGGTTGCCACGGTCCATATAATGTAGGAACTCGAAATACACTATATTGTAAATCCCCTTTTTTCAATCCTTCTTCTACTTTCAAAAATATGCGCTTATTTTCCGATTCATCTGTACTACCTACTTCAATAGAAGAAATTAAATTTAACTTCAATTTTTGTTCTTCACACATTCTTATAATTCGCTTTAAATATTGTAATATGACTCTTTCATTCCGAAATCCACATTGCTGATTTGGCTCATATAAGCAAAAGTAAACAGTATCGAATCTCTCTTCCTCTACTAATCTCCATCCATCTTCATCTCTTATCGAATAATACGTAAATAACGCATTTCGCCCAATTAACAATAACTTCTCTTCATTAATTTTGGTCATACTATTGAATTCATCAAAATCAAGACCATACACTTCTACTTCTTCTGCGATCATTTTATTCACAAGGTGATAACCTACAAACGTAAGTGCACCTATTATCAGCACGCGTTCCATACCACCAACCCTTTCTCCTTGAAACAAATAGCTCCTCATTTATGTATATGGGAGCTTCACAATTCTTCTTCATATTTTTTAAAGAAATCAGTCGTTTGCCTAACCATTTTATATTTCACATCTTGCAGATGGAACAAGACAGAAGTATCGCATTGATTTAATTGCCTCATTTTCTCATATTTACGCAACTGTTGTTTTCTTCCTCTTTTTTCTTGTGTTGATACGAAAACTTTGACAGGTACACAAGATGGCAGAAGCGTAAATGATTTCTTATTTATTTTTAAATCTAACTCTTCTTCTTTGGCATCATACGCCAAACTTAATTCCTTCACTAATCTTTTGTAAAAAAACTTATGCTCTTTCTCAAATTCCACATATTCTGGTAAATCTAAACATGGATTCAACATAATGACAGAACGAATACATTCAGGGTATTTGTTCATCATTTCAAGTGCTACAAGCGCACCCATACCATCTGCCATTATGTGCATTTTCGCATTTAACGTCTCTTTTCTCAAAACAACATCATATAAACGTTTTGCTAGACGAACAGATTGGTCGTTTCCCCAGTGCCTTCCGTATAAATTAGAAGAAAAGACTGTGTAGCCTTCCTCAATAAGGCCATGTAAAAAATAAGATCTTCCCGCATGCTGTGTCCATAAACTTGTACCATTCTCAATAAAGTAGTTGTAATCACCGAGGAGCATAACCGAAAATCCATTTGGCTTCTCCGGTAAATAAATGACACATGGTTCTTTTTCTAAGTAAAAAAAACGTTCCGTAATACTCATTTTTCCCCCGCCTTATTTTCTAAACATATAAAACCACTCTTTTATAATGTATGAACGGAATGCAAATTTGCGTTGAAAAATCTACAAATATTTTTCTATATTCTTTTTTCAATTGTGTTACAATAAGGACAGATTGAACGAATAGAGGTGTAAAATATGCGTTTCATTTGGGCATTAATTTGGTCGTTCTTACTTGTACATATGATGAGCTATGTAATCGGCTCTATGACTGGCGGTACATACGACTTTAACCAAGCGTCTATTTTCTCAGTTGTTCTTGCTGTATTAGTACTAGCGATTTCAGCTGCAATTCCAAACGAGCCAGTAGAACAACACTAAAAAAAGAGTCCGGATTTTATCCGAACTCTTTTTTATTTTTATTTCACATGAACAACTAATTCGTTATTTTCTACATCGACAACTACGTGACTATTGTCAGTAATTGTTCCTGCAATTAATTCTCGCGCTAATTTCGTTTCCACTTGACGTTGTACGTATCGTTTTAATGGACGAGCTCCATACATCGGATCAAAGCCAGCTTCTACAACAAATTCTTTTGCTGCGTCTGTTAATTCTACTGTAATGTGACGGTCAGCTAAACGCCCTTGTAATTCTTTTACAATTTTATCAACAATACCTTTAATTTCATTCGTTGTAAGAGGTTTAAATAAAATAATTTCATCAACACGGTTTAAAAATTCAGGGCGGAAATGTCCTCTTAATTGCCCCATTACAAGGTCTCTTGATTCCTCTTTAATCGAGCCATCTTCTTCTAATCCATCTAGTAAATGAGCAGATCCAATATTTGAAGTCATAATAATAACTGTGTTTTTAAAGTCCACTGTACGTCCTTGCGAATCTGTAATGCGTCCATCATCTAACATTTGTAATAAAATGTTGAATACTTCTGGATGTGCTTTTTCAATTTCATCTAATAAAATAACGGAATATGGTTTACGTCTTACCGCTTCTGTTAATTGACCGCCTTCTTCATATCCTACATATCCAGGAGGTGCACCAATTAAGCGTGACACTGCGTGTTTCTCCATATACTCAGACATATCAATACGAATCATTTGCTCTTCACTATCGAATAAAGACTGCGCTAACGTTTTTGCAAGTTCTGTTTTACCAACACCCGTAGGGCCTAAGAAAATGAAGGAACCAATCGGGCGGTTCGGATCTTTAATACCAGCGCGAGCACGAAGAACCGCGTCTGATACTAAGCTTACTGCTTCCTCTTGTCCGATGACACGCTCTGATAAGATTTGCTCTAAGCGTAGTAATTTCTCGCGTTCACCTTCAACGAGTTTAGCAACAGGAATACCAGTCCAGCGTGAAACAATATCTGCAATTTCTTCTTCACTTACTTCCTCACGTAATAAACGATTTTCTTGTTTATTATGCGCGCCCATTTCTTCCGCTTCTTTTAACTCTTTTTCAATTGCTGGAATTTTCCCGTGACGAAGTTCGGCTGCTTTATTTAAATCGTAATTACCTTCTGCTTCTTCTAATTCACGGCGCAGACGTTCTAAATGTTCACGTAAGTCACGAACTTTGTGAATGTCTTCTTTTTCTTTCTCCCATTTCGCTCTCATACCACTTGCAACTTCTTTTAAATCTGATAGTTCACGTTGCAACGTTTTAAGACGTTCTTGGCTACCACGATCTGTTTCTTTTCCAAGAGCTGCTTCCTCAATTTCTAACTGCATAATACGACGCGTTACTTCATCTAATTCTGTCGGCATAGAATCGATTTCTGTACGAATTGTTGCACACGCTTCATCGACAAGATCAATTGCTTTATCTGGTAAGAAACGGTCCGAAATATATCGATCTGATAAAACTGATGCTGCTACAATCGCGCGGTCATGAATATTTACACCATGATAAATTTCAAAACGCTCTTTTAAACCACGTAAAATGGAAATTGTATCTTCAACAGTTGGTTCTTCTGCTAATACTTGTTGGAAACGTCTTTCTAACGCCGGGTCTTTCTCAATATATTTACGATATTCATCTAATGTCGTCGCCCCAATACAGTGTAGTTCACCGCGAGCAAGCATCGGTTTTAACATATTCCCTGCATCCATCGCACCTTCTGTTTTACCGGCGCCAACGATTGTATGAAGTTCATCAATAAATAATAAAATACGCCCTTCACTCTTTTTAATTTCATTTAATACAGCTTGCAGACGCTCTTCGAACTCACCACGGAATTTCGCACCAGCTACGAGCGCACTCATATCTAACGCGAAGATCGTTCTATCTTTTAGCCCTTCAGGTACATCTTTTTTCACAATACGCTGCGCTAACCCTTCAACGATTGCTGTTTTACCAACACCTGGCTCACCAATTAAAACAGGGTTGTTTTTCGTTTTACGTGAAAGAATGCGAATGACACGTCGAATTTCACTATCCCGGCCAATAACAGGATCAATTTTCCCTGCTCTCACTTCTGCCACTAAATCACGGCCATATTTTTCTAACGCTTCATAAGTTGCTTCTGGATTTTGACTAGTCACTCTTTGATTCCCCCGAACTGTCATTAAAGACTGTAATAAGTTATCTTTCGTAATATGAAATCTTGTAAATAATTGATTGATATCGCCTTTTTCTTCAGAAAAAGCAAGCAATACATGTTCCACTGAAATGTAGTCATCTTGCAATTTCTCTGCTTCTTTTCCTGCTCTTACAAATAGTTGTTGCAGAGCACCTGTTATATATAATTTGCCTACTTCTGCACCGCTTCCCGTTACAGAAGGCTTTTTCTTAATTAAACTTTCGGCGCCTTGCTTTAACGCTTCTATATCGACATTCATTTTTTGAAAAATACGCACTGCTAACCCATCTTGCTCTTCTAATAATGTAAACAAGAGATGAACAGTATCTACTTCTTGATGATGATGAGATACCGCTAAAGATTGGGCACTCATAATCGCCTCTTGTGTTTTTGTTGTCATTTGATTTAAGTCCATCTTTACAGCCCTCCAAACGTTTGACTTTCTTTGACCTTTGATTTAATTATACGCCAACTGACTTTTTTATACAATAAATTCGCCTATGCATTTTCAAACTTATTATTGGAAAAAGAAAAAAGGAGCATTCATTATGCTATTAAAAAAAGTACGATAAATGAAACTACATTATGTAACAACAAAAAAGCCGCAATAAAGATTGCGGCTTCTGTTACGGTTTTCTTTTATATGTCCACTGGCGGTTATGATTCGTGTTATCTGGAAACTTTTCACCGGCAGTTAATTGTACCATTTGCGGATTTTTTACCATACTTCCCGTTTCACCAATTTCTACGTAAATGCCATCATTTGGCGCTTTTTGTCCAGAACGAAACCTGCGATTTTGTCCCATCTTCATTCTCCTTCCATGACGTCTTGCCTCATTAGTATATCCATTTTAAAAGAAAGGTTTTCTGTCATGTTTAGGAAACAAGTACTACATCTCATTCTTGTACATATACATGAATGACACAAGCTTAGGAAGGAATTCCTTTCCTATCTGTAGAAAAAAAGAAACCAACCTACTCTAGGCTAGTTTCAAAGGAGAGTCAAACATATACGAGAAGATTACATGTTCATTATATGCCTCATCATACGAGAAATGTAACCCTTTTCACATTTTGTACATAATGAAAGAAACATTATTTGAACTTTCTAAAAAGATGTTGACTTTTCTTAATTTCCAACGAGAAATAGTAGACACCATAGTACTTCGCGACGTAAGATGGATATATAGTGAAACCTCCATCTATGGTGGTCTCACCCAGTCTAACCTCTTATTTCTGCATATTAAAAACGGAAATACAGATAGAAACAAAAAAATTATTATAAGAGGTGAAATTATGAACAAACAACATTTAATCGCATTAGACTTAGACGGCACTTTATTAACAGACAACAAAATAATTTCCACTCGAACGAAACATACAATTGCAAAAGCAAAGGAACAAGGACACGTTGTCGTTATTTCAACAGGACGTCCATTCCGCGCTAGTTATGATTACTATAAAGAACTAGGTCTGAATACACCTATCGTAAACTTTAACGGTGCGTACGTGCACCATCCTCTTGATTCAAACTGGGGTATACATCACTCTCCTCTTGAGCTAGCAACAGCGCAAGAAATTGTACGAGCTTGTTTTGATTTCGGCGTAAAAAATATATACGCTGAAGTTATGGATGATGTGTATGTTCGTGAAATTGATGAAGATAAAAAACACATTTTCGAATTCGGTTCTCCTAAGATTTTTACAGGAGACTTATTAAATATTTTAAATGACCATCCAACTTGCTTATTAATTGACGCACATGACGAGCATTCTACTGCAATTCGTCAACATTTAACTGATATGCATGCGGAAGTAATCGACCATAGAAAATGGGGTGCACCTTGGCCGATTATTGAAATTGTAAAAAGCGGATTAAATAAAGCGGTCGGATTACAAAAAATTTCTAGTCATTACAACATTCCACAAGAGCGAATTATCGCTTTCGGTGACGAAGATAATGATTTTGAAATGATTGAATTTGCTGGTCACGGCATCGCAATGGGTAATGCCATCCCTGAATTAAAATCACTCGCAAACCATACTACGTTAACGAACGAAGAAGATGGTATTGCTTTATATTTAGAAGAGGTTCTTGGGTTGTAATCTAAAAATTCCCTGCTTATAGTTTCCTGCCAAATGCCCATACTATAAGTAGGCGCATAAGACATCGCGTCGATTGTTTTCAGCTAAATAAAGGGGGTTTTTCGAATGGGTAAAAAGAACAAATCAAAACGTTTTATCCAACAAGGAGCCGATGCTGTTATGAAGCATGATGCAAGATTCCCGTACAGAGGTACATTAGCTGAGGCAGAAAAGGCAAGAAGTAACTCTTCTTTTGGAGGGGTTTAAATGGGGAACTTACTATTCCAACAAGCTAGAGATGCTGTTGAAAATGCCGTATCTTGTTCAAGCGGTACTGAGCAACAAGATCTCGTATATAGAGCAAAAAATGCTTTGCAATCCGCTTACGCAAACTCTTCAACTGCTGAAAAAGTTCAGCTCCGTGAAATGCAAGAGCAATTGCAAAACATTACGAATGTACATTAAAAAAGAGGACCAACTTTGGTCCTCTTTAATCTTTCCGAAACAATCCGAACACCCCAACTGTTTGCAGTATATTTGTAAATGCACCTGGGTCCACTTGTTTAATAATCCTCTCCAATTCGTATAACTCGTAACGGGTAATAACCATCATTAACATTTCTTTATTTTCATTCGTATAAGCACCTGTTGCTGGTATCGTTGTAATTCCTCTTACTAATCGCGAGTGAATCGCCTTTCTTACGTCCGCCCCATTCTTCGTAACAATTAATGCTGTAATCTTTACATGACGAGTATGAATTGCATCAATAATTCTCGTTGATACATATAAAGTCACTAACGTATATAACGCTTTTTCCCATCCATATACATAGCCAGCAGCGATAATGATAATTGCATTAAAAAAGAAAAAGTATGTACCTACAGGCTTATCTTTTATTTTTGATAAAATCATGGCGATAATATCTAATCCACCTGTAGAAGCACCCCACTTTAAAGCAATCCCTACTCCAATTGCCGAAATAATCCCGCCAAAAATCGCATTTAATATAATATCATTCGAAACCGCTCTAACAGGGATGATTTCTAGAAACAGAGTCATAAATATAACACAAAGAAAACTAAAAAAGGTGAAGGCCTTTCCAACCTTTTTCCACGCTAAAATAACGACAGGAATATTAAATAAGCTAAACAATACTCCCGTAGATATGTGAATCGATAAAAAATCACCTAATATTTGTGATAATAATTGAGACAATCCAGCAAAGCCGCTCGCATACACTTTTGCTGGTGTTAAAAATAAATTCATCCCAATCGCGTTTAATAAACCTGCGATGATTACAACGATTAACTTCTTTATAAGTTCAGTATAATTCAACTTCAAATCCATTTCGAATCCACCTTTACCCTTCATAAATGCACCGCTATACATAGTCTTTACGAAAAAGGAAATGATAAACGTACAACGTTTAGGAATGGAGTTGATACATATGCCACATACGAGTGATAACGACAAAAAAGCACGCGATAATAACGCAAAACGCACACAAAAAAATGAGCAAGAGCAAAAAAATATTCAGCAAGGTAAACGTGCATACTCTAAAAAGACCGATCACCTTTGATTCCATCGTACATCAACAATTATGTTGATGTACTTTTTTACATTTTAAAGGAAAAAAACATTAAAAATTCACTTCATGTTCACTTCTATATTCTACAATAGCGATAACATATTCGGATGAGGTGTTGGCATGAGAGGGAAACATATTTTCATTATTACTGCACTAATAAGTATATTGATGCTATCTGCTTGCGAACAAAAAAATGGCTCAGCTACAGTCGCTACAGCAACAGACTCGACCATTACAAAGGATAACTTCGAAAAACAATTGAAAGATCGTTACGGAAAAGACATGCTATACGAAATGATGGCACAAGACGTCATCACAAAAAAATATAAAGTATCTGATGAAGAGGTAAATAAAGAAGTAGAAAAAGTAAAAAAACAATATGGAGATCAATTCAAAAAAGTATTAGAAAATAATGGTTTAAAAGATGAAGAGGATTTCAAAAATCAAATTAAGTTCAAACTTGCTATGAATGAAGCGATTAAGAAAAGCATTACAGAAAAAGACGTAAAAGACCACTATAAGCCAGAAATTAAAGCGAGTCACATTTTAGTAAGTGACGAAAATGAAGCGAAAGAAATAAAGAGTAAACTAGATGCTGGTGCTTCATTTGAAGAATTAGCAAAACAAGAATCACAAGATCTACTATCAAAAGATAAAGGCGGAGACCTTGGATACTTCAATTCAGGTACAATGGCTCCTGAATTCGAAACGGCTGCCTACAAACTAAATGTTGGACAAATTAGCAATCCCGTAAAATCATCAAACGGTTATCACGTTATTAAATTAACTGATAAAAAAGATTTAAAACCTTACGATGAGGTAAAAAAATCTATTCGCAAAAACTTAGAAGAAGAACGTATCGCTGACCCTATATTCAGCAAAAAATTGTTACAAGAGGAATTAAAAAAGGCAAATATTAAAATAAACGATAGTGATTTGAAAGATACATTTACTCTTGTTTCTCCACAAGGAAATTAAAAAAGCACAACCTTATTTTTTTAAAAATAAGGTTGTGCTTTTTAATCTTCTATCTTATTTCTTAAAGTAAGTCCAACCTTCTTCTTGGTAAACTTTTTCTTCTTTCATCAACTTACCAAGTGCGCGCTTAAATGCAGCTTTACTCATGTTAAAGCGTTCTTTAATATCTTCTGGATGGCTCTTATCCCAAAACGGCATTGCTCCGCCTCGCTCTTCCATATATGCATAAATTACTGCCGCATCGTCTTCCATTCCTTCTTCTTTACGAGGAAGAAGTGAAATGTTAATTGTACCATCATCTTTCACGTCAATAATACGGCCCGTTACACGCTCCCCGATGCGGACTTGTTCTTTTCTTTCTGTATGGTGTAAGAAAGCACGGAAATGCTCATCAGTTAGTACGAATGAACCAACTTGAAGAGAACGATATACACGTCCATTTACGTTTTTATTACGCATAGATGGCGTTGCATCTACGATAATTTCTTGCATATCACTGTCTCTTGCCGGAAGAGCAATTAAACGATCACGATTCGTTAATTTTAACGTACAATATAATTCGTCGCCTACTTCTGGCCATACCGGCATATAAATCGGGAACTCATCAGCTGGAATTAGTATATCTTTTGATACACCAATATCAACAAACACACCTAAACTAGGAATGACTTCTACAACCTTTACCCAGTTCCAATCATACGTTGTAATAATTGGCTCCTTCATTGTTGCTGAAATACGATTTTGGTGATCAAGGTATAAGAATACATCAATCGTATCGCCTTCTTCAATTTCTCCAGCTACTTCGTTTTTATGTAGGAAAATTTCTTCTTCTTCATTCCCAACCATATATCCAATTTCCGTTTCGCGTAAAACAGTTACCTGTTCAATCGATCCTATTTGCAAATACATATTTTTTAATTCCCTTCTATATATATAAAATTATCTTTTTTATCATTCCAAACAAAAGTTAATTATAACATGATTTTTCCTGTATTTGTCCAACTGCCCAAAATTCACTATAATAAAGTGAGGTTACATGAATATAAGTATGAAAACACTTAAGTCTAGACTCGTTTTCAGCTATACTTTAGTATGTACAGTACATAACAAGATTAGAAATTTATTTGGAGGTGCTAACTATGGCAAAAGATAGTTCTTTTGACATCGTTTCGAAAGTAGAATTACCTGAAGTAACAAACGCAATTAATATCGCATTAAAAGAAATCCAAAACCGATATGACTTTAAAGGAAGTAAAAGTGATATTAAATTAGAAAAAGAAGTACTAGTTTTAACTTCTGACGACGAGTTCAAATTAGACCAAGTAAAAGACGTTTTAATTTCTAAACTTGTAAAACGTAACGTTCCAATTAAGAACTTAGATTACGGAAAAGTTGAAGCTGCAACTGGCAACACTGTTCGCCAACGCGCAACACTTCAACAAGGTATCGATAAAGATAACGCTAAAAAAATTAACAACATCATTAAAGAAATGAAATTAAAAGTAAAAACACAAGTACAAGACGATCAAGTACGTGTTACAGCGAAAAGCCGTGATGACTTACAAGCAGTAATTGCAGCTGTTCGTAGCGCTGATTTACCAATCGACGTACAGTTCATTAACTACCGCTAAAAAGAAAACTCCTCTTAATTAGAGGAGTTTTCTTTTTAGTTTTGTAGAGACAATATTACAAGAACAAGCCATAGAAAAAAGGCATCTGCGGTGAAAATTGCTAAGTGAACAGAGTCTAACTATACGAATACTTCACAAGTGAATGCATGATTAAACTAGGCCTTATTGTAGAATTTGTTTCATACATGCATTTAGCAGACCTTATTGAAAATAAAAAAAAAGACAATTTAAGACGTTTCCCCTTCGATTTGAATTACTTTTCTTAGTAATTACATCCTAGGCCAAAGTCATCTTAAAAATCGCTGTAACTTATAATTCCTCTTCCCGCCAAAACGTAACAATTTATGAGTATAAGAATATTTCCCAACCCTTAATATAATGTAAAATTAATAAGGATCTTAAAAAATGTTAATTAAAAAAGAGTTAGAAGTGGTTATATGAAGAAATTAATATTATGGTTTTTATTGGCCACATTCTCCCTAAATACTGTAGGATGTTCTAATAATACGAATACACTAACGGATAAGTCTAACTGTATCAACAAAGCTTGGTACAAAAAAACTATGTCATGTAATCATTTAAAAAACATTAAATAGTTAATGATAAAAGTCATAAGAAAAGACACATCAAAGTGCCTTCCTCCGACTTGAACCATCTTAATTTTAATCATATTTGGATGGAGTTAAAAAGAAGCATAAATTGTTAATAAAGATGCAGACTTCAAAATAAAAAAGTACGTTAAGGACACTCTTATATTAAACACTAATATTTTAGAAGCAAGTTTATAAGTATAAAACCTACAGGGATTTCCCCTGTAGGTTTTATTATATTTCAAGTGATTTCCAAATGAATTATGAGTGGCTTTTTTCAGTTTGATTTTCAAAATATTTTTCTTTAACCATTTTTATCAGAGTTTCTTTTTCTGTTAGTTCAAATATAAATAATGCTTTTTTCATGTTATTTGCAATATCTTCTTCATTCTGTTGTTTAAATCTTAATAAATTCCATCCTTTTAAATAGTACAGTTCACCTAATAAGTATAAAGTATTTAGATTAATAGCTAATTTGATGCCCTTATCAATGTATTTTACCGCTTCTTCATATTGATAGGTCATACCTAAACATTTCGCTAAATTAAAAATGATTTTTAATTTAATCGCTTTATCTCTCGGAAAATCTAACTTATTAAAATTAGTTAAACATCTTCCTAATATAGTAATACTTTTATCATATTCTTTATTTTCCGCATAAAATATAGACATTGTCTGCATAATATCTATTTCTCTTTCTGATAAAAAATCAACATTGGTTAAAGTTAGTTTTAATGCATTATTTAAAAGTTTTAAAGCAGTTTTTATGGATCTGTTCACCTCAAATACAGCAATTGCTTCATGCCATAGGAGAAATTGTTTATCTTCTTTTGCTTGGAAATTTTTTTCATCTTTCTCTTTTTTCACTATTTCATAAAGTTCTTTATATTGTTTTTGCTTTAAGCAATCTTTTATTACGTATTTTACATTTTCTACATATTTAAATTTTTTGTTTTGAGTTAATGCAAATATATTATTCGGGTCAATACCAAGTCTTTCTGATAATTGATATAACAATATACTAGATGGATAAATCATACCTTTTTCTATTTTGCTAATTTGACTTTGCGAACATATTCCATGACATAATTCGGATTGTGATATATTTTTTTTAATTCTAAGCTCTTTAATGGTAATACCCAAATCGTAAAATTCCATTTTCCCACCTACTATTTAGCACTATATTAGTATAAGAGTATTCTCTAATTTTTAATGTAATATAAAATTAATATAGTTGCAATTATCGTTCGTTCCAAAGATCTTTCTCTATCCGTATTGACACAAAAACAGGCTAGGAAGAAGACTTTCTCCCTAACCTGGAACCCCCTCTCATTAGAGAAGTTTTCATTTTCGTATCGTTTCTCTTAAGAAATTTCATATCAACAGAATAAACACTATTGCCCCACCGAACAAACAAATACAATAAGAAGACATGAACATAGAACGAGCAACTTCTCATCTACGTTTCCTTTTAACTGCAATTAAAAACGCAATAAATAATACATTCACACCAACGATTAAGGAGATAAATAACCAATTCACACCTGTTTCTCCGTTAACTTTATACACGTTTGATTCTTCACGCTTTAAAACGAGATAAAATCCCCCATTTTCCTCTCTTATAATTTCATCCTCTAACAATCCTCTTAACTCTTGTTTTTCACCAATCGTACTTGCAGGTAAGGAGACTTTTTGTGTTTCTTTCGTATTATTAATTGCTACTAAAGTTACTTCATTTTTATATTTTCGTTTTAGTATGCTCATCCCGCTATTATCATACAATAGCTCAAACGTACCGCGTCGTAAAGACGGTCTCGCCTGTCTAAGTTCACCTAGTTTTGTTATGTGCTGCATAAATTTTTCGTCTGACTTAAAATCCATTAATCGTCTATTATCGGGTACACTTCCTCCATCTAATGCAATTTCAGTTCCGTAATAAAAATTCGGAATTCCAGGTGATGTTAACAGATATGTAAGCGCCAGTTTTAAACGTGATGGCGGATAATACATATTTTCTTTTGCAATACGCGCATATCTTTTTGTTTCTTGATCATCTAAGAACGTAACAAATTCTCCTTCTTTTTTACTCACATCGTATAACGATTTCACCGATACATCCGCTTTGGAAAACGATTCTACTATTTTTTCGTTGTATTCGCTATCCTCCTTTGTCATAATACGAAAATCTTTCTTTATCACTTGCATATCTTTTTGCGCGTTATCCCAAAAGGAACGCGGCTTTTTTTCACTATGTATAACATAACTTCCGTCTAAATCAACTTCTTTTATCCACCATTTCATTGCGTCAATTACCTGTTGTTCGTTTTCTCCAAGCGGAAATTGAAATACAACTTTCATTCCTTTTGCCTGAGCTTCTTTTACAAGTTCTTTCACATCATTTTCTGTCCCGAAATGTTCATTTACCTTTTTAAAATTTCGCACGTCTAATCCATCGTACTTTCCACTTTCAAAAAGTGGCGAAAGCATAACGGTAGTAAAACCCATTTCTTTTATGTAATCCAACCTTTTTATAATTCCTCTTATATCCCCGCCTTGATACCCTTCTAAATTACCAACTTCTAACTGTTTGTCATTTTTCGGTTCTCCATTATTGAAGCGATCAATCATAATGGAGTATATAACCTCATCTCGCCACTCTCTTTTTTCGTCTGCAAAAGTATGTATTGGTACAAACAAAACAACAGCTAAGCAAAAACAAATGAATAGTTTCCTAGTCCATATTTTTCCCACACGCATCCCCCAATTTTTTAATTGTAAGAATATTATACCAATTATCCGAGTGAAACGCATATGCCGATTTCAATCCTCACAAAATAATCTATGTTAGATTTTATGACATCACGTATGTAATTTTCTGAATTTTTAGTTGATTTTTAGTTTTATTTCGAATATGATATGAAACATAACAAATATATGTTATTTTTTCTAACATCCCAGGAGGAGAGATCATGAATATGGAAGATACGGTTTTTATGTTTGTGACGACAGTAATGGTCATGTTGATGACACCAGGATTGGCACTTTTTTATGGAGGTATGGTTCGTAGCAAAAACGTACTCAGTACAACGATGCATAGTTATAGTGCAATGGCTATCGTTTCGATTCAATGGATTGTTATCGGCTATTCTTTATCATTCGGGCCAGATTGGCACGGACTTATCGGTACACTTGATTGGTTCGGTCTAAACGGAGTTACCTACGCACCAAATCCAGACTACTCATCTACTATTCCTCACAATTTATTTATGATGTTTCAACTCATGTTCGCCATTTTAACTCCAGCTTTAATTTCAGGTGCATTCGCTGAAAGAATGCGATTTTCTGCCTTTCTTATTTTTATCCTTCTATGGACAACAATCGTTTACAATCCTGTCGCTCATTGGGTATGGGGCCTCGGTGGGTGGCTAAGGGAACTTGGTGCACTAGACTTCGCTGGCGGAAATGTCGTTCACATCACTTCCGGAGTTGCCGGTCTTGTATTAGCTATTTTCCTTGGAAAACGAAAAAACATAAATGGTTCTTCTCCTCACCATTTGCCATTTACAATGTTAGGCGCAGGCTTATTATGGTTTGGCTGGTTCGGTTTTAACGTTGGCAGCGCATTATCCTTAAACGACGTAGCTTTAACTGCATTTATTAATACAAATATAGCCGCTGCTGCCTCTGCTCTAACTTGGATGCTTTCTGAATGGTTCTTCCAATCAAAACCGACCGCGATGGGAGCTGCTTGCGGAGTTGTTTCTGGTCTAGTAGCTATTACACCAGCCTGCGGGTTCGTTACACCTTTCTCCGCCCTTCTTATCGGAGCAATTGGTGGTATAATATGCTTCGGCGCCGTTTTCTTCCTAAAAACAAAATTCGGGTATGACGATACACTTGATGCCTTTGGATGCCACGGCATCGGAGGAACTTGGGGCGGTATTGCAACAGGACTATTTGCAACTACTGCCGTAAACGGGGATGGCGCAAACGGATTATTTTACGGAAATGCCGCGTTACTGTTTAAACAACTTATAGCGATTGGCGCAACATATGCATTCACGATTATCATGACGTATGCCATTATTAAAGCGATCAACTTCTTCCTCCCCGTTCGCGTCGATGAACATGAAGAACACATGGGTCTTGATATTTCAATGCATGGCGAGAAGGCTTATGAACATGCAGAGCGAGTAAACTAAAAAAGAGATGCAATCTATTGATAGTAGATTGCATCTCTTTTTTGCGTACTAGGCAACATACCCCACCTAGTATAAATGTAAATATATCAACGGTTTTTTGGATATATCGATTGTTTCTTTCAATATATCAACGGTCCGACACAACATATCGATTTACAAACAAATTCCGACATAATTTACAAGCAAAATACCCCACATAACGTTATACAAAAAAGACGACCGAAACCCGGTCGTCTTTTCCTATTTATTTTGGAGCATTTCCTACATATTGCGTAATATCAACATTTAACGCCTGCGCTAAACGCATACCGTATTCTTGATCTGCACGGAAGAAGTTACAAACAGCTAGTAATTTCGTGCGTTCATTTACGTCTTTCAAGTCATTTGTTAAGTTTGCAATTAAGTTATCTTGCTCTTCTTTAGAGAATGAACGGTAACGCTCACCTGCTTGTTTAAAGTCATTTGGTTTCTCGATTTTTTCACGAGATACATAGCCTTCTACTTTCATAGTCGAATCGCGGTAAGCTTTGTCTTCAACTGGATTCTCTGCATGACGGCTCGGTTCGTAGTTGATTGTAGATGGGTTTTGATTCATTTGCATCGCACCATCACGTTGTTGGTTATGAACAGCTGCATATGGGCAGTTTACAGGAATTTGCAAGTAATTTGCACCAAGACGATAACGCTGTGTATCTGGGTAAGAGAATAAACGACCTTGTAATAATTTATCTTCCGATGGTTCAATACCATTTACAGTTGCACTTGGAGAGAACGCTACTTGTTCTACTTCTGCAAAGAAGTTTTTCGGATTACGATTTAACGTCATTGTCCCTACTTCAATTAACGGGAAGCGATCTTCTGGCCATACTTTCGTTGGATCTAGTGGATCAAAGTCTAAAGAATCCATTTCATCTAGTTGCATAACTTGTACGTGTAAATCCCATTTTGGATGATTTCCTTTTTCGATTGCGTCGAACAAATCACGAGTTGCATGATTGAAGTCTTTCCCCTGCACTTCTTGCACTTCTTTCGCATTTAAGTTACGTACACTTTGCTGCGGTTTCCAGTGGTATTTAATATAAACAATTTTACCTTCTTCATTAATCCATTTAAATGAATGGACACCGAAACCTTCCATTTCACGATAGCTTGCTGGTGTACCATAATCAGAAAATACCCATGTCATCATATGTGTAGACTCTGGAGTTAACGTCATGAAATCCCAATAACGATCTGGCGTTTGAATATTTGTATCCGGTGCTGGTTTTAAAGAATGAACCATGTCAGGGAATTTAATTGCATCACGAATGAAGAAAACTGGTAAATGATTACCTACGATATCGTAGTTTCCTTCTTCTGTATAAAATTTAACTGCGAAACCGCGTGGGTCACGAGCTGTTTCCGGAGAACCTTGACCATGAATAACCGTTGAAAAACGAACAAATACAGGTGTTTCAGTTCCTTCATTTTGTAAAAATGCTGCTTTCGTATATGGCTTCATGCTATTTTTCGTTACGAATACACCGTGAGCACCTGCACCACGTGCATGCACAACACGCTCCGGAATACGTTCACGATCAAAGTGTGCAAGTTTTTCTACTAAATGATAGTCTTCTAATAATACTGGTCCACGACGACCAGCTGTACGAGAATTTTGGTTGTCTCCAACTGGAGCACCTTGGTTTGTTGTTAAGCGATTATTTGGATTCATCTAGGGGGATCCTCCTCTTTCTTTCATAGTAATTATTATTTATTTAAAATTATTATAAATTAATTATTATTTAAAACTAAATCTTTGTCAACTATTTCCTTCACTTTTTTGGAAACAATTTCAGCCAAACAGTCGATAAATGCAGATTGTGCATTCGGCATATTTGGTCTAAAATATTTAGCATTTAATTCATCAGTTACAACTTTACATTCATAATCATTGTCATATAAAACTTCTAAATGCTCTGCCACAAAGCCAACTGGGCAATATATGAAAGATTCGTACCCATGCTCTTCATATAAATCTTTCGTTAAATCTTGCACATCTGGACCAATCCACGGATCTGGAGTATTCCCAGCACTTTGCCAACCCGTTGTATAGTTTTGAATATTGGCAGTCCCCGCAATTAAATCTGCTGTATGCTGCAATTGCTCCACATAAGGGTCCCCTGCTGCAATAATTGTTTCTGGCAAACTATGCGCCGAAAAAATTACAACTGTTTTCTCTTTATCTTCAATCTTTGTAAATGTTTCTTTTATTTGATCTGTCCAATACGAAATAAACTTCGGTTCATCGTACCATTGTTCAATTGGTTCAATCACAGGACCACCGATTTCTTTTGAAAGACGAATAGCACGGTCATTATACGCTTTAATGCTAAATGTAGAATAGTGCGGTGCTAATACGATACTAATCGCCTGCTCAATTCCATCTCGCTTCATTTCTTCTACAGCATCTTCTATAAATGGCGCAGTATGTTTTAAACCTAAGTAACAAGTAAATTCATACTCTGTAAATATATTATTCATTGAATCTGTTAATTTATGCGCCTGCTCTTTCGTAATTTTTGCAAGCGGCGAAATTCCACCAATCGCTTTATAGCGCCCAATTAAATCTTCAAGCGCTTCTTCTGATGGCTTACGTCCGTGACGGATATGTGTATAATATGCCTCTACATCGTCTAATGATTCTGGTGTTCCATACGCCATTACGAGTAAACCTATTTTTTCCTTTGTCATCTATATAACACCTCAATTTTATAAATGAGAATACTTTTCAGAACGTTTGTTTCAAATTATAACAAGTAATAATAAGTACGTCAAAATAATAATTCTAATTAAGTATTATTTATAAGGTGATTTTGAATTTTATATGACAATTTCTTTAATAAAAGCGACTTACATAATTGCAAGCCGCTTTTCTCCTATTCTTTAATATTTACCCCATACTCTTTAAACCAAACATGAATTTGTGCTAAATGAGCTAAAAGCTGTGGCCCAGTCATCAATTGACCAAACCACGGTGTTTGAAATGCACTGCCACCAGACTGAATCAATCCGCTCAACTGCTCTTTATCAAATAGTTCGTGTAAAATTGAACCTTTATCTGTTAATAGATTTTGAAGCCATACCGTTACTGCCTTTGTATAGTGTGGATTGTGCGTTTTCGGATAAGGACTCTTCTTCCTATATAAGATGTCATGTGGGAGTACATCTTCTAACGCTTTACGTAATAGACCTTTTTCGCGGTTTTTATACATTTTCATTTCCCAAGGAATATTCCACGCATATTCGACAAGACGATGATCTGCAAATGGAACGCGTACTTCTAAACTTGCCCCCATACTCATACGGTCTTTTCTGTCTAATAATGTTGTCATAAACCATACCATATTTAAATAAAATAATTGGCGTCTTTTTGCTTCTAGTGGACTTTCCCCCTCTAAAATAGGAACTTCTTGAATTGATTCCTCATAGCGCCTTTGTACATATTGTTGTAAATTTAGTTTATTTCTCCATTCTTTTTTTAGAAGTTGTTCACGTGCCTCTGTAGAACGCATCCACGGAAATGCACTCGATTGTAAATCATCTTCTCTATAAAACCACGGATATCCACCAAATATTTCATCTGCACATTCTCCAGATAAGCCAACGACAAAATCTTGTTTAATTTCTCGGCAAAACCATAATAATGACGAATCGATATCTGCCATACCAGGCAAATCACGAACGAGTACCGCTTCAGTTAAATACTCTGCTAATTGTTCATTCGAAATGACGCAGCGATGATGGGTTGTTTGAAATGTCTCAGTCATTAAATTAATAAACGGAGCATCTGAATTTGGCTGAAACGCATTCGCTTTAAAGTATTTGTCATTATCTTCATAATCAACAGAATATGTGTGTAATTGCCCTTTTCCTGACCTTGCATATTCTTTCGCAGCAATTGCTGTTATAGCGCTCGAATCTACACCGCCTGATAGAAAAGTACATAGTGGTACATCAGAAACGAGCTGCCTTGTAATCGCATCTTGTAATAAAAAGCGTGTTTTCTCTACTGTTTCTTCAAAGGAGTCTTCATGTTTTTTACTTTCCACATTCCAATATCTCCATATACATAAACCGTTCTTTGAAAATGTCATCGCATGACCTGGACGTAATTCTTTTATACCAGCATAAATACCGTGGCCAGGTGTTCTTGACGGTCCGAGTCCGAATATTTCTGATAATCCTTCTAATGTTACTTCTGCCTTCACATCTGGATGCGACAATATCGCTTTTAACTCCGAACCAAATAATAAGCGTCCGCTATCATATTTATAAAAAAGTGGCTTTACACCTAATCGATCTCTCGCAATAAATACTTGTTCTTTCTGTTCGTCCCATACTGTAAACGCATATATACCGTTTAAATGATCGACACATTCTTCTTTCCATTCAATATAAGAAGCTAATAATACTTCTGTATCAGAATGACCTTTGAACGTATATCCTCTTCTTAATAATTCCTTTCGAATGTCTTCTGTGTTATAAAGTTCACCGTTATAACAAATGGCATAATTCGTTTCATCTTTTAAACAAGTCATCGGTTGTTTACCACCCTCAGGATCAACAACGATTAACCGTTTATGCCCAAATGCGACATTACCTTTAATCCAAACTTTATTATCATCTGGACCGCGTTTCGCTAACGTCTCAGCCATCTTCGTAACGACATCTCTTTCTCCTTCTAATGAGCGTTTATAATCCACCCATCCTGTAATCCCGCACATATAAATCATCCTTCCATCTTATTTCTTTTCTTGAACGTGCAGTAATCCCCACCCTGTGAGTGCGGATCAAAAAAATGACAAACTTGACGATAACCTACTATCCACATATGGAATAGCATTCTCACTCAGTAAAACGTGTTTTATTGTATGCCCACCTATGTTTAGATGTGTCTAG
Organism: Bacillus sp. CH_48; assembly: GCF_038008465.1. Taxonomy (NCBI): domain Bacteria; kingdom Bacillati; phylum Bacillota; class Bacilli; order Caryophanales; family Bacillaceae; genus Bacillus; species Bacillus sp. CH_48. The sequence goes on from NZ_JBBOZF010000001.1 coordinate 5,729,989, forward strand.
TTATAAAGAATGCACGAACTGTCTATAACAGGAATAACTACTTTTCATAAAGGAGAAATCGTGTATGATACAACGTAAACATATTTTATATAACCAGCCCCGTGCTCATACAGTCGGTAATGTAGAATATATAAACAATGAATGGGTATTCTTTGATGATGAAAATGATGAAGCGTTTTTATTAGAAGATATTGCCGAAGATGGGTTTGAAGTTTTATATAATAACAATTGGCTACCAGCCCGTTTCTATGAACAAGATGTATTACAAATCGCCAACGAACAACACCATTTGCAAAATGGTGAAATGATACGTATTCGAAAAAAGTTACTTCTTAGTTATAATGAATGGCTCGAGGAATTACCTGACTCCGTCTTCACATTATTAACTGAATCATTGCAATCACTTCACTACTCTTTATATGATTGCATGTATTGTCATAATTATTTATCTTTCTTACCGAAAGAGGAGTCACGCGAAGGAGTAAATATTCTTTTGTTTGATAACGAAGAGATGATTTGTACACTGCAGCACCATTTCGTCCGTCACACTACATCCAATAAAAATATGTTCCGTTTTACGAAAGTAAATGGGGAAGAGTTGCATATCGATGCGACATAAAGTGAAACTTTAATCAGTGGGGCAGCCCCACTGATTATTAGCCTTCACCAATCGGGTGTTTACGAGCAGTTGATCTCCCGCCTAACTTCTTTGCTTAAGCTGAATTTTGAGGTGGGAGTTTTACTGCCAGTTAATACGGGATAACGTAAAAAACCACCTTATCTCCCAAGTCTTTGAGATTATAAGGTGGTTTTATTTTTTATTAGAATACTTTCCAGCCAATCGGTAATTTCAGCCCAAGGTAAAATACTGCTACTAGCGCAACAATAAATAAGCCCCAAACCGCCCCTGTTGGTTTGTTTTTGCTCATTTTCACAAGAACCATTTCCATTCCACCGATAACTAAAATACCAGTTAACATTTTTAAGCCATACCACATGTGCATGCTACCTGTTGCTGTCTTCACAATACTCATGTACAACATGAAGCCTGTCACAATAATGATGATATACATTAGGCGAAGCCCCATATGTACACCTTTACCTTTTCTTCCTGCTGAATAAAGTGAATACGCAACGAAGAATAAAATTAAACCTAACGCCCATGCTGTAATATGCATATGTACCATCGTATCCCTTACCTCCTCTTTTCACACTTTTTCACTCTATATGATAACATGTTCATTTATTTTCAGGAAATGTTTCGCTTTTTTACATTTAAATGATATAATATTTAGAGTATTTACAAACTTCTTGTAATAACAAAAGGGGGAACAATCATGATTCAAACTAAGGATATTATCGAACTTACAGACACATACGGAGCAAATAACTATCACCCACTTCCAATCGTTATTTCTAAAGCAGAAGGTGTTTGGGTAGAAGATCCTGAAGGAAACCGCTATATGGACTTATTAAGTGCATATTCTGCAGTAAACCAAGGTCATCGTCACCCGAAAATTATTAACGCTTTAATTGACCAAGCTAATCGTGTTACGTTAACTTCTCGTGCTTTCCATAGCAATCAATTAGGTCCTTGGTACGAAAAAGTTGCGAAACTAACTAATAAAGAAATGGTACTTCCAATGAACACAGGTGCTGAAGCTGTTGAAACTGCAATTAAAACAGTTCGCCGCTGGGCTTATGATGTGAAGAAAGTAGAAGCAAACCGTGCTGAAATCATCGTTTGTGAAGATAACTTCCACGGACGTACAATGGGTTCTGTTTCTATGTCTTCAAATGAAGAGTACAAGCGTGGATTCGGTCCAATGCTTCCTGGCATCGTTGTAATTCCTTACGGTGATTTAGAAGCATTAAAAGCCGCAATTACACCAAACACAGCAGCATTCATTTTAGAACCGATTCAAGGTGAAGCAGGAATTAACATCCCACCAGCTGGTTACTTAAAAGAAGCTCTTGAAGTATGTAAAAAAGAAAACGTTTTATTCGTAGCCGATGAAATCCAAACAGGCTTAGGCCGTACTGGTAAAGTATTCGCTTGTGACTGGGACGATGTAACTCCTGACATGTACATACTTGGTAAAGCACTTGGTGGCGGTGTGTTCCCGATCTCTTGCGTTGCAGCAAACCGCGACATTTTAGGTGTATTTGAGCCAGGTTCTCACGGTTCTACATTCGGCGGTAACCCACTTGCATGTGCTGTATCTATCGCAGCTCTTGAAGTGTTAGAAGAAGAAAAATTAACAGAGCGTTCTCTTCAATTAGGAGAAAAATTAGTTGGGCAATTAAAAGAAATTGATAACCCAATGATCACTGAAGTTCGCGGTAAAGGTTTATTCATCGGTATCGAATTAAACGAGCCAGCTCGTCCTTACTGTGAACAACTAAAAGCAGCTGGTCTACTATGTAAAGAAACACACGAAAACGTAATTCGTATCGCACCACCTCTAGTAATCTCTGAAGAAGATTTAGAGTGGGCATTCCAAAAAATTAAAGCTGTATTATCATAATAATAGAGAGGTTGTCCGGCATGTTGGGACAACCTCTTTCTTTTTATATTCATTTATATTAAGATAAAATCGTAATTTTCTGTATTTTAAAATCGTAAAGGAGGTGCGATATGCTATTAAGATACGGTAAACAGATTAACTATTTAGCTACATCTTTTATTTTAGTTACATTCTGTGGCTTCCTACTTTCCACAACATGGCTTATTCACTACTCAACTCCTACTACATTCACACTACTGAAAGCATCATTTTGGACTGCTGTTATTCTTACTATCATTGGTTTTGGACGAGAAAAAAGTGCACTTACGGTTATACTATTTGGCATTTGTACACTTGCATTCATTGGCCTTTACACTTTTTCCGTTATCGATTACCTCTATAACCCAAGGCCATAAAAAAGAGCTATCTTTTAACAAGATAGCTCTTTTCTTTATTTCACTACATTTCGCAAAGTACCAATTCCTTCTACTGTAATGACCACTTCATCACCAGCATGTAAAAACTTCGGTGGTGTAAAACCTTTTCCGACACCAGCCGGGGTTCCTGTTGCGATAATATCACCTGGTTCTAAAGTCATTCCTTTGCTTATCGTTGAAATAATTTCTTCTATCGAAAAAATCATTTTATTTGTGTTGGAAGTTTGCCTTACTTCTCCATTTACTACCGTTTCAATGTGTAATGCATTCGGCGCATTAACCACCGATTTATGAATTAAATACGGTCCCATCGGGCAAAATGTATCGAAGCTTTTCCCAAGGAAAAACTGTTTATGTTTTCTTTGAATGTCTCGAGCTGTTACATCATTTATAATCGTATAACCAAAAACATGCTCAAGCGCTTTTTCTTTTTTAATTTGCTTCCCTCGCTTACCTATAATGACAGCTAGTTCTCCTTCATAATCTAGTTCGTCCGTTGCGTGAGGGTGACCATTAATTTGCTCATTTATGCCAATAACTGTTGTTGGTGCTTTCGTAAAGATCATTATATTTTCTGGAATAGACTCTACTCCGCCCATTTCTACCGCATGCTCACGATAGTTTTTTCCAACGCACAAAATATTCTTTCTTGGCCTTGGAATCGGTGCTAATATTTTCACCTCTGTTAACGGATAATACGCCGCTTCCCCGTTCTCTTTTGCCCAATTTACAATTTCACATACTTTCTCAAAGCACTCAGTCCCTCTTTCAATACACTCTAACATTGTAATAGGGATTGTAACCTTTTCCCCTTTTTGTCTTTGCGCTTCTCTTAAGTGTAATACCTTTTCTTCTTCTTCATCCACAATACCTACAAATACCTTTTCTTCTTTCTTCGCCGTTACAAAACGCAATATTTCCACTCTCCATCCTAAAACTCATACCCTTTAATTGTATTCGCATCCGCAAGAAAAAAACCTTCTCATGCACGCTAATTTTTACAATATTCTTCTCACATCCTATTCGTTACCCCTTTACATTTGGCATAAAATGTAGAATTTTTACTTTTTTTAGCGAAGGTATTTCTTTTTTATGGGGTTTTTGTATAATATGTACTACATATATACTAAAAATTTCATTTAGAGATGGAGCCGATTTCAATGTTTGAGCAAGCGATTGAAAAAAAACGTGAAAAAATGATTTATTTTGCTGAACGCTATGGAATGACTTCTCAAAAAACAGTGGATTGTAGCCAAGAACTGGACAGGCTCTTAAATGTAATTTGGCATGTACATACGGATTTTCACTCAAATCAAACACTCAACACACACACGCAATAATGTGTGTGTTTCTTTTATTTCAAAAAAACACACATTTTATCGGAAACGCCCATACAATAGTAGAAAAGAAAATTTTAAAAACGAAGGGTGTTTTGTATGCCAGCTATGGTCGGACATATTCGTATCGTCAATATTGGATCAAGTGGTATTTTTCATATTGGAGATGTATTTGCGATTAGGCCTATTAGTTACTCACGTGCTTTCGCCGGGGCCGGCTCTTTTAATGTTGGAGATAATGTTTCTGTCTACAATTATCAAAGTGCAACGACTGTTAATGATTCAGATGTCGTTGATCAAGCGATAATTGGTTCAACTTAAAGGGGGCGATTGTATTGAATTTTTACGTAAACCAAAGCATTATCATTAACAGCATTAAAATTGATAGCATTACAACCTCTTCTGTATTCCAAATTGGCACTGCCGGAAGTATTAAAGCCCTATCCAAATTTTCAAATACGGGCGGATTTACGGAGCCGCTTCGCCCATTACAGGCAAACGGACAAATTATTTCTATCAAACCATCAACTAGTTCTTCTTAAGACATCCTTGTCATAAATATATAGCAGGAATATTTTTACCCTCCCTATTGAAAAGGAGGTTTCACAAATGAATCAAGATATATATACTTACTTACACCAACTTCAACAAGCTCTTCAAACACAACAAGCAGCCATCCTCAATTTAGAAGATCAAGTGCGTCAACTCCAAGAAGAGCTTAACGAATTAAAAAATCGCCCCTCCTCTTCTGTAGGAAAAGTGGAATACAAATTCGATCAATTAAAAGTCGAAAATTTAAATGGCACTTTAAATATTGGCTTAAACCCATTTTCAGCAAAAGGACAACAAATTGAAGATTTTCAAGTGGATACAGAAACATTGAAGGTAAATCCTGAAACCGAAACAAACCCAGACTTTTATCAAGGTATCCTCCAAGAAATGCATCGATACTTAGATGAAGAAGCATATAATCGTATTCTCCATTTTGAACAAGAAGAGAGAACACCGCTTGATGAAATGTATCGACAAATGATGGTGGATGACATAAAAAAACAGATGGAGCATCGACTCCCTTATTATTTATCACAAGTTCAATCATATGAAGGTATTTCAACAGATCCAGATTATTTACGAGATATCATTATCCAGGCAATGAAACAAGATATTGACAAAGCCTTTCTCTCATTTATTCAGCACATACCGGGAAATTTCCGAAAGGAGTAAGTATGTATGAACCTTAACGTTGTAAACCGTGAGTTAAAAGTCGGACAGATTAAAATGAACGGTGTATCGTCGTCCGCACTCTTTTTAATTGGAGATGCAAATCTCCTCATTCTATCTTCTATTCTCGATACACCATTTGAAACAGTTACAGAGGGTCCATTTGTACCATTAGTAACAGATGTCCCTCCTACTCCAGGTTAAGGAGACTGAGAAATTATGTTACATCATGTGTCCATTGTCCAAAATGTTTCTATTATTTCTTTAGGGATTACTGCCGTATTTCAAGTTGGAGATGCAAACCAAATGGAATTAAAAAGTAGAGCTCTTGCCGTCCACCGTGAAATTCCTTGTTATATAAGGGGAGAAGGTCGCTTTGATGCTTTTGAAATCTTTACAGATGAACACATTACAATTCCAAAACGAACGACAGATGTAAAATTAAATATTGTAAATGAATGCCCTTTTATTGAAGTTAATAATGTTGAATTGCGGACACTTTTAAATTCTGGTTGCTTTCAAATTGGAAATGTTGATTATGGTTTTAATAACTCTCGTATTATGCAAATCCGCCAATATATTACGGATGAACCTTCCGCACAATAATTCATATAGTAAGTAAAAAGCTTAGTAAAGTAGGTGGATGGTATGCCTTCGGTTGTAGGAAATCTCGTCGTTCAAAATAGTAACGGCTCTTTCAACTTAGGAGATTTTTATAACGTATCTCCGAAAGAAAACACGAAAGCTTATAACGGATCTGGGGCTTCCAATGTTGGATTTGTCGTAAATACGTTTAACGGTGTTAGTGCAACAAATACGTTTGATTCTGATGTGGCGGATCAAGATCAGATTGGAACAGCGTAAAAAAAGTAGGAGATATTCTCCTACTTTTTTCTTTTATCTAATTCAAAATTATTAAAATGAAATTTTAATAAGAAAGAGCTTTACTGTCCACAAATAGCAGTATAAACAAGTAAGTAGTAAAGAGGCACTATTTCATTTTATTTAAATGATAACCCTCTCTCCTCCAAAGCCTTTCTAAGCTTCGGCATAGACGCAGGTCCCATACCATGCAGTTTTAAAATCTCTTTTTCACTATACTTGGATAGTTCTTCTATCGTGTGAATTCCATGATGTTGCAGCGCATTTCGTGCTGGTGATGAAAGAAGTGAAAGAAATCCTGTTTTAGGTTTCTTTTCTTTCTCACAAGTCGGGCAAGTTGGGCAATCGCTACTTTTGTAGTATTCATGTCCTTTTTCACAAGTTCTTAACGTTTTTTCCGTTACCATTTTCAAGCCCCTCTATTCCTCAATATTTACAACATGATTCCCATCAAAGAAGTATAAACATTTCTCTTTCACAGGATGTTGTAAGCTTTTCTCCAGCGCTTTTGCATATAACGAAAGCTGTACTTTATATCTATCTTCTAAAATTGGTTTTGCTTGTTCGAATCCGCCTGGGAATTTCCCTTCAATCGTATCTGTTTTGAAGTCGATTAACGTAATGCCGTCTTCCTCTTCAATCATGCAGTCGATAACCCCTTGGACAAGAATCGTTTCTTCACTCTTCCCTTGCCAATCTTGATATGCTTCTTCTGCTGCAAGCATCATCGTAAATGGCACTTCACGCTCAACACTTTTCGCCGCTAGTACCCTTTTACCTAAATCACTGTCAAAGAATGAAATTACTTTTTCAATCGCTATTTCTTCCGCCTGCTCGAATGTTAATAATTCCTTATTTACCATTCCAGCAATTTGCTCTTGCAGAACTTCAACCGTAATCGGCTTCTTCAAATCAACATGCTGCATAACGGCATGGACTGCTGTTCCACGCTCTGCGTACGTTAATCCTTTTTTCTCCATAAAGCGCGGACGTGTTTTAATTGGCGCACGTAGTTTTTTAATAAAGGCATTATCGCTACCTTCTTCAGATTGATAATTTCTCTTTATTTCTGTAACAGATTGCTTCGCACGATAAGATGTTGCATCCTCATATCCGTACTTCCACATTAATCTGTCGTACACTTCTTCTTTCCGTTCACTTTGCAGGGGAACAGCCTTTTTCTCACGAAGCGCTTCTAACAATTCTTGTTTCTCTTCTTGAACTGGCTCTGGTGCAAGTAGCGTGTTACCGTCCACAACTTCTACTTTCCAGTTCGTGTCATACCCGTAAATTTCATCTGGAATACTTCCTTGTCCTAATTCAAGAAGCATTTCACTATCACGGTGTCTATATAATGAAGGTGCAATCCAGTCTAAATAACAAGACGCTCCGGCACGTATGTGATCCGGTAATAACCATTCACTATGTTCCCTCGCATCAAGCCATTTTTCCATTTCCTTATTTGCATCCTTAACTGTTCCGATTAAAATTAACTTCTCTTTCGCACGCGTCAACGCTACGTATAGTACGCGCATTTCTTCCGCAATTAATTCCATTTTCATTTTACGTTTAATCGCAAGCTGTGATAATGTCGTGTATTTAATTCGTTTACGCGGATCGATAAATTGCGAACCGAAACCGAAATCTTTATGGAGTAAGAAACGTTTCATTAAGTCTTGTGTATTAAAACGACGGCCGAGTCCAGCTACAAATACAACCGGGAACTCTAGCCCTTTACTTTTATGGATCGTCATGATGCGAACAACGTCTTCTTGTTCACCGAGGGCCCTCGCCGTCCCCATATCATCACCGCGTTCTAAAATACGTTCAATAAAACGTAAGAAGCGGAATAATCCTCTAAATGATGTTGCTTCATATTGTCTTGCACGGTCATATAGTACGCGTAAGTTTGCCTGCCTTTGCTTTCCAGCTGGTAAACCGCCAACGAAGTCGTAATAACCTGTCTCGCCGTACACTTTCCAAATTAAATCAGAAAGTGATTGTTGACGTGCAAATTCACGCCATCCTTGCAGTAAGTTATAAAACCACTCTAGTTTTTCATGAAGTTCTTGTTCCTCTTCAAGCGGTGCACCTTTTAAGAATGAGCTCATTACTTCATAAAACGAGCCTTTCTTTCCGTGAGCACGAAGCGTCGCAAGGTCTTCATCGTTTAATCCAACGATTGGGGAACGAAGTACAGCTGCAAGCGGGATATCTTGCATCGGATTATCAATAACGCGGAATACGTTCATCATAATATTTACTTCCGTTGCTTCAAAATAACCAGTCGCAAGGTCAGCATATACCGGAATTCCTTGCAATTTTAACTCTTCCATAATTTGCGGCGCCCACGGCATGGAGCGAAGTAAAATAACGAAGTCGCGGTATTGTACAGGACGCATACTATCCGTTTTACGGTCATACACTTCATAACCGGAATCAACCATCGCTTTAATGCGCTGCGCCATAAGGCGAGCTTCAAGCTGTGCTTTTTCGACTTCTGCACCTTCTTCACCGTCTATTACTTCTTCTTCCGTTTGCTGAATACAGAGTAATTCTGCCGCTACATCTTCACCTTCTGGATAGGTAGCACCTAGTTTTAATTCAGCGTCAGCATCGTAGTCAATCTCTCCAACTTCTTCGCCCATAATTTGTTTGAAAATGAAGTTCGTACCTGCTAGTACTTCATGACGACTACGGAAGTTTTTCGCTAAGTCAATCTTCATTCCGCCGCCCAATCCTTCTTGTGTGAAGCGTTTATACTTTCCTAGGAATAGTCCTGGTTCAGCTAGTCGGAAACGATAAATCGACTGCTTTACGTCACCAACCATGAACAAGTTTCCTTCACTCTCAGAATCTTTCGTTACGAATTTAATAATGGATTCCTGTACAAAGTTCGTATCTTGATATTCATCGACTAATACTTCAGTAAATTTATTACGATATTGGAGCGCCACTGCTGACGGATTCATTTCACCATTTTCACTTTGTTCACTTAAAATTTGTAAACAGAAATGCTCTAAATCTGTGAAATCGACCATTCCTTTATCTCGCTTCATCGCTTGGAAACGCTCTGTAAATACTTTTACAAGTTGAACAAGCTTTTCTAATACTGGGTGCATATCTTGAAAATCTCGTAAGAAACTTTCAGGTTTGCGGCTAAATAACTCTTCTTGTAATTTCTTTACTTCATCTTTCGCTTTATTACGAAGAGAGTCTACTTGTTTTACAACATCTTCATTGTAATCACTTTTCTTAATACGCTTTAACGTTTGCCACGATACGTTTTGCATCGCTTCATACACGCTTGTCCACGACTCACGAGCAGCTGATGATAACGTTCCAAGTAATGCTACATCTGCTTGCAGGGTTTCAACGCGAGGCGCTGGACCGTCAGGAAGCATTGCGAGTTCAGTTGCCTTACGAATATGCTGTTCCGCTGTTTCAAGCTGGAATTTCACATCTTCTAATAAATAAGAAGCATATACTAAATCTTCAATTGTCTTTCCTTCTACGTCATATGCTTCTACTAATTTATCAAGCCATTTTTCCGGATTTGGATGCGCTCTTGACTCTGTATGAAGCGCTAAAATCATACGTTGTAAGTCATCATCACTACGGTCACTCGTATAACGATCAACAAGTTCAAAGAAGATTGTATTATCTTCGATTCCGTACTCTTCTTCTAATATGTCATCTAGCACTTCTTCTTTTAACAATTCATTTTCTGTTTGATTCGCAATACGGAAACGAGGATCAACATCCAGCATGTAGTAATATCCTCTAATTACTTGTAAACAGAATGAGTGAATTGTTGAAATGGAAGCTTTATTTAATAGGCTCAGTTGCTTTCTTACATGCTGAGAGCCTGGTTCATCAATTAATACCTTTTCTAACGCTTCCCCAATTCGATTTTTCATCTCTTGCGCTGCTGCATTTGTAAATGTTACAACGAGCAGGCGGTCGACATCGACTGGATTCTCTTCATTAATAATCTTTTTAATAATACGTTCAACTAATACTGCTGTTTTACCTGATCCAGCTGCAGCCGCAACTAAAATATCACGTCCGTTCGCTACAACAGCTTTCCACTGGTCATCTGTCCATTGACTACCTTCTGGTTTTTTAGGCCAATTTTCTATCATTCTCCGCCAACCTCCTCTCTTATTTTCTCCATCGCTTCACTATCTTTCATATCTTTTAACGTACGGAATTGATTATCTTCAAGTGACTCATCAAATTGACAAACAGATTTGAAGTTACAGAACGTGCACGCTGCTTTATTTCCCATTTTATAAGGAGCAATATCGATAACACCTTCTGTAATATCTTTTCCGATATTTTCAAACGTATGGTGTACATATTTTTGCAGTATGTTAAACTCTTGCTCACTTGCAATACTTGAACGCGCACTAAAGCTACCGTCTTTTTTCAGGCCAGCAGAAATAATATCTGAACTTCCTGTTGAAAGTTTGTTATCCATTAAACGAACAACGTCCGCATCTCCTAATACGAGTCCTTTCATTTTAAATTTCTTTAAAATTTCTTTTTCAATTTCGGCTTCAGATGCGTCACCTTTCATTTCAACAATTGGATTATGGATATGAAAATACAATACACCCGCTGGTGATGCTGCTTGGCCTTTTTTCATCCACGTCTGTGCATTCGAAGTAACAACATCTAAATACGTTAACATTTGAAGTGCTAATCCGTAATACACTTCTGTTAAATCTAACGCTTTTGAACTTGATTTATAATCAATAATACGTAAGAACGTCCCGTTCTCATCTTCTGCCTTATCAACACGGTCAATACGGCCGACTACTTCCATCTTCACACCATTTGGTAGTGAGAATTCCATCGGCGGAAGTGATCCTGTACCGCCCATACCGAATGGCACTTCTAAATCAACTGGTACGAATCCGCTCGACTTCGCATGTTCACGAAGAATGATTGACGTACGGAAAATGATTTGTTGTAGTTTTTGTTTTAAATAGAAATGACGGTTTGAACTTAATAAAATTTGTCGTTGTAATAACGGTGCAATTTCTTCTATTACTAAAACAGAAAGATGCTCGCACTCTTTTATGGATAAATCCGCCCAAGTACGGTTTTCACGCAATAACTTGTCCGCAATTTTCTTTAATGCCGCATGGAATAATTCGCCGATGTCCGGTGCATCAAGCTTGAAAATATCACGCTCTCTAAGTGATAAACCGTGCTGTGCAAAATGAGCGTATGCACAACGGTTAAATAGTTCCATACGAGAGACGCTTCCTTTAATTATATCTCCATATAAATCTCTACTTACTGCTGTACTTAGTTTCTTCGCACGATTTCGATAGAATAAACTTGATAAGACGCGGCTACTTTTTTGTTTCCATTCATCTGAAGTTACGTAGAAATTATATACGTCCCACCAAAAGTCTAAATTCCCTTCAAATCCGTATCGCTTCCACGTTTGTAGTTGCTGCATAACGTAAGATAACGTTACTTCTGGCGTTGCTACGTATGAAATTTGTTCTGAACGTGATAAATCGTTTACGTCATTCGTAATAAATGAATCTTTCACATTAGGGAACATTCTTTTTATTTTCTTAATAAAGCTAGACGCAAGTAACGTCTTTCCTTCTTCATCTGCAAGCGGGCATGAAATGTATAACCTCTCAGACGCTCTCGTTACCATTTGATACATAACGAACTGTTCTTCTAACAAAGTTTGTCTCGTCGTTGGCGCTAATTCAATCCCTGCCGCACCAAGAACTTCTCTTTCCTCATCAGAAAGCATACCTTCATCCATAGGTGCTGCTGGAATGACCCCCTCATTTACACCTATAATAAACGTTGCTTTCACGTCAGATAACCTGGAGTGATCAATATTAGCAATTAACACTTGGTCTAATGACGGCGGAATGTTAGCAAATTGAAGTGCCTCAAGACCTGTCGACATAACGTCCGTAAACATAGAAAGAGACATTTTCTCTTCACCAAGCATCTCTACAAATGTATCAAGAAGACTCATTACTTCTTCCCATACTTGTTCATGATCTGTCGCAAATAAGAAATCTCCACTTTCTTCTGCACGTATACGTAATTCTTCTAGCTTCTTCGAAACATCCAGTTCTTCTAAAAATAAGTAAACTGCTTCACACATTTGCATAACTGTTCCTGCACGCTTTAACCTTTTTTGCATGCGAATAACAGGTGGTCTTACAACGTCACGTAACCTATTTATTTTCTCTTCCATTTCACGTTCACTGTCTGTAATCATCCCGTTCGTATCATCAAGAGAACGATAACGGCGATACATCCATGGATCCTCTGAAGTCCACCTCTTTCCTTGTACACCGTACGCTAAACAGTAATTTTCAAATTCATCCATTTCTTCACGCATCGTTTCTTTTCTTACGTCTAATGGATATAAAAGCTCTGTTTTCACGCAGCGGAACACCGCATCATAACGCCAATTCCCACTAATAATCTCGAGTGCAGAACGAATACATTCTACTAATGGGTGGTGTGACATCGGGCGTTTTTCATCGATGAAGTGCGGGATATTATAATCTGTAAATAACGTTCGCATCACATCGTAATAACTTTCCCCATTACGAAGAAGCACTGCAATATCTCGGTAACGATACCTTTCATCCGCAACAAGTTTACGAATTTCACGAGCAACACCTTCTACCTCCGCTCGTAAATTCGCAGCTGTGCTAATCGTTACACTCGCTTCACCGTTAAATTTTTCATTCGGACGCGCTTCATAATGAGCTTCTAAATGCGCTAATGCCGGAGAATGAAAACGCGGCTGTTCCATAAGTGGAATTGTTTTTTCAATTTCTATTTTCTCTTCACGCGCTACTTGTTTGATTTTTTCATACGTTAACGTCGTTTCATAAAATAAATCGAGTTCATTTACTGGCTGTGCTAACGTTTTTTCATCTATCGTTAACGTGATCGTAACTCTCGCTCCGCAAATCATAAGCTGTCTTACAATCTCTAACTCTTGCGGGGAGAATGAATGAAATCCATCTATATAAATTTCCGCACCATTTACATATTCAGACTGCGGAAGCTTTTCCACTAGCAATTGCAGGTAGTCTTCTGAATCTAAATATTTTCCAATTAAAGCACGTTCAAAATCATCGTATAATAGCTGTAAATCATACACTTTATTCGCTAGTAACTTTTGTTCGGCACTGCTACTATGCGCATCCAATTGTTGCCACATTTCATATACGTTAGATGGCGTTACATTGTAACGTTTAAACTCTGCAATCATACTGCCAAGATGTTCAAAGAAACCGTTTTGCTCCGCTGCTTTTTGGAACACCGATAATCCATCTTTACGAGACTCTACAATTTTACGGAGTAACATATGTACACCCGCTTCATCAATATGAAGACGACTCGCTCCGCCAACTTCTTGTAGTACCTTCCACGCTAATCGTGAAAAACTAAAAACTTGTGCCCGAATAGAACCTCTTACATCCTCACTTCCAATTAACGCCTGCTGCGTCTGGAATGTCATCTGTTCTGGCACAAGATATAATATTGTTTTCCCTCTCGGGCGTTGTTTTAACTCTTCTTGCACTTCGCGTAAACAAAGTGTACTTTTTCCACTTCCCGCTCTACCAATCACAAATCGAAGTGACATGTAACCCCACCTTTCACTTACATAACGAACGTTAGTTTGCTACTATAATTGTATTATAGTACACGAAAAAAGACAAACTGAGTTGTTTGTCTTTTCTATACTTCTATCTATTATATCAACCTTTTGAAAAATTCGTTTGCACCTCTTGAATTGGCCAATATCGCAAATCAACTTTACCGACGACTGTATCAGCTTTTACAAAGCCAAAGTGTCTACTATCCCAGCTCCCGAGCCGGTTATCACCTACTACAAAAATAAACCCGGGTGGCACCAGCTTTTCTTTCGTTAACTCTTCTAATTTAAAGTCGCCTGTTAGTTGCCTTCCATTTATCTCTTTCTTATATTTCTCTAGATACGGCTCATCAATAAATTGTCCATTTATATATAACTTATCATGCTTATATTCAATATGATCTCCAGGTAAACCGATAATTCGCTTTACATAGTCCTCTTTTTTATTCGCATGAAACACCACAACGTCAAATCTGTTCAAGTCCCCAACTTGATAACTCACCTTATTTACAACGAGCATATTACCATCTTGCAATGTCGGCATCATTGACTTCCCCTCTACAACATACGTTGAGAAGAAAAACGTTCGAAAAAATACAGCTAATAATACACCAATTAAAATTGTTCGTATCCACTCTATGCCTTCTTTTTTCAAAGTTTTCTTCATCCGCTTCTCCCCTTATCCTTTAATACTGAAGCTTTCCTTTACAAAGAAGACTATTCTTAATGTAGTTCTAACTTTACTTCAATTTTCTTACCGACATACCATAAAATAAAAATACCAATCGCTACAATGACTGATTTCACCGGATTATGAATAAATGACATTAAATCATGACCGATATACGTTAAAATAAAAATCATCACAAGTTTTCCGAATGCTAACGCTAGCCCAAACTGTTTTACACTAATTCGTGATAAACCAGCGACAACATTTATTAGCGCTGACGGTGTAAACGGAAAACAAAATATAACAAAAATCGGTGCGAATCCTTTCCTTTCAATCCACCCCATTGCTTTTCTTACTCTCTCATGCTTATTTACAAACGAAAAGAAACGACTGCGACCAAAATGGCGGATGATGAAAAAGACAAGTAATGCACCCATTACTGATCCAAGCCATGAATAAAGAAAACCGAGCCAAAAGCCAAATGCAACAGCATTCGCCAGTACAAATACAATAAGCGGTAAAGCTGGAATCAACGCCTCTATCATCGGTAAACCAATACCAAGAAGTGGTCCGAACGCTTTATAACTCTCAACAATATGATCCATATTTTCTGGTGAAAAATACTCTTTGATTGTCTGAAAATCCATTCTACACTTTACCCCTTTACTCTAAATACTATCCCTACTGTATCATTGCTTATATGAAAGAGGAAATGGTAGATACGACATATGGAGATGTATTTATTAAAGTTTCCATATCTTTCATAAGAATTCCTTCATTATTTAGCTATGATAATCTATCAATATTCGACAGGAAATGTCGTTCGTTTTGTTATTTAGGTGGTTTTCCGATATTTTTATCGGTAAATGAAATTACAACTCGGTTTTTCTAACACATCTCTTTATCTATAAAGATTGATAAAATGAAACTTTAATCAACCCTCACCAATCCGGCTTTTACAGGCAGCAGGGCCCCACCTAACTTCTTTGCTTTCGCTGAATTTTGATGTGTGCGTCTTACTGCCCGGTAAATAGCGGATAAACAAAAAAAGAATGGGGATTCCCCCATCCTTTCACACTTCGCCTTCCTTCACAAAATACACTCTCTCATAAGCAGGTCTTAATGTTGATTCCTCTTTTTTATCAATCTCTTTAAAACAAGGGCTCCCTTGTTTTTTCCTACGATCTTCATATTCAGTACGCAATTTCGCTGTACGATTTTGTTGATTTTCAAAACTAGTTTTTGATATTTCTAATTTCACAGCAAAGCCATTTATAAACCTAATAATAAGATTTCCATCTTTTAATTCTTTATTACCTTCAATATAAAAATGAGACAACCAAGCGCACTCTTTTCTAGAGTAAGAATAGGTAGGGAAAAAATAAAGTTGATCTGTAGGACTAATCGCAATCGGTGCTTTATGTGTAATATGAGTTAATTCTTTCGTTCCTTCTTTTCTGCCTAAGAAACTAGAACCATGCTTTCGGCAACTTCTTTCTATAATATCTAGTGGTTTTTGAAATACGAAAAAAGAATCATTCATTTCAACGACTCGCGTAACAATTTTCTTTTCACTTAGAATAACAGGAAGTAAGGCCATCGTATTTTTCGTTACAACATAATTTTCGACATAGCGTTCCACTTTACTTTCCATACTCTATTATCTCCTTTTTTCCATTTATATTAGCAGCTGCATATATAATTTTAGCACCTATGAAAAGAAAACGGATTGCACATTCTACTATTTTACATTAATTTATTATTTATCAAACATTCTTCAAATTTCAAAATAAATATATAAAAATAACAAGATGGCACTGTGCACAAAAAAGCATTTATACTGCTATAAATATTTGAAATCACTTCCTCATTTCACATCATTACAACAATTAACTTTGTTATAATTAAAATGTAAATCCAATATATGGAGGGCCACTATGGAAGAAAAAGAGATCCAACCATCGATTCAAATGAAAAATAGTAGCGTCATTATCGTGAAAAATTCAGCTAGTATTATATTCGGTTTATTTTTTATTCTGCTATTCTTTGCCAAACCGTTTCGTAAATCAAAATGTACAGAATGTAAAAAACGTGAGAAGAAAAACGTAGCGAAAAAAGAGTAAAAGGCCTTCCTTTTTGGAAAGCCTTTTTATATTTGTAGTATCATTTTATTTATTCTTCTTCACCCTTAGAAAAACAACTATATTTTCTTCCAAGGTTCTCTACATCTTTTTTGATTTGTAATATGATCCTTATATAAAACATGAGAAAGAGTATTTGTACTTGTTACCCGCTTTTAATTTTTACTAAAAAATTTAAATTTGTACATCTTTTTCCATCACTAACAATTCGTCAATTAATTAACTTTGTAATATAAGTTTTGTATATAATGTCATTCAAAAACACAATATATATAAGTAGCTATTTATAATTACATTGCTTTTTATCAAATTCTAAAAAGGAGTTGTATACTATGGATAAAGAAAATCCATTAAATCAGCAGGTTAATAGCATTCCCTCAGATGCTCTGAATACCCCTAGTAAGGAACAAGAACAACTGTTAGAAACATCATCTCAAAACGTACAAAATTCCAACAACAACGCTAACAAAAAAGATGTTACTCAAGGTCTATCTGGAAAAGATTTCCCTATTTCAACAGAGAATACAAATTTATAGTTATTTACTATCATACGCAGCAAATGCTCTTGCTGAACTAATTCTTCTACAGAAACTAATACGCATTCCCGATAATTTTTTACCAGTTGTAACATAGAAAAAGAGATTTAGATATAAAAACAGGCTCTGAAAAAAATTTCTGCACAACCTAAAAAAAAAAGGATGGCATTAGCCATCCTTTTTTCCATCATCAACTATAAAATTATAGTTTGATTACGTTTTTAGCTTGAGGTCCACGGTTACCGTCTTCGATTTCGAAGCTAACTTTTTGACCTTCTTCTAAAGATTTGAAACCGTCAGTTTCGATTGCTGAGAAGTGTACGAATACGTCGTTTTCGCCTGGAACTTCGATGAAACCGAAACCTTTTTCGTTGTTAAACCATTTTACTTGTCCTGTTACTGCCATAATTATTTCCTCCTAAGAAAATACAAATTTTAAATTTTTTAGTCTTCCTGTCTAAAAAAAGAATCCACACATTATCAAATACGAAACATAAACTAGTTCTCACATACTTTTTCTCGTTCGTTTTCAGCACTTGATAACATATGGATTGCTTAATTTAACTATTCAACTGACATCATCATAGCACATTTAAATAAAATGTACAATCTTTTTCTAAAATGGAATTTCTAATTTTTAGTATTTCTTATAAAATATAATTATCTCTATTCCAAATAAGGAGGAATTTATGAACAACAAAATTCCTAGAAAAACATTAAAAAGAATCGAAGAGGATATTGAAAATAATAATCTTGGAAAAGCAAGAGACAGATTGCACGGCCTCATCTTTACATACCCAAATGAATTACATCTTCGAAAACAACTCGGAGATATTTATTATAAATTACAATATCCAGAAATGGCTGGACGTTACTGGTATCTAGAGGAGCATAAAACAGATATTATGCATGAATCATGTTTATTATTTGAGAAATCAATGGGAAATAACCCTCATCATATTGCACTCGCTTTAAAGTTTAAAGGCGATTCTAACCATATAAAAGCTTTGTATAAAGATCAACCTTTATCTTCAGTGCAGAAGAAAGTAGCAGAGGAGTTAATTTATGAGTATAAAGAAACATGGCAAGATAAGCTAGTTCCTTTTGGCTGTCTAGCATTCCTTGCTTGCCTTCTCTTTTCTGCCATTGTTGGTCTATTCACTATTTGGAATTGGATTTTTTAATTATAGGGGGAATTTTCACATGTCAAACTACGATAACGAAGAAAAGCTAACAGGCGGAAACGTTTCGAACGTATATCGTTCTGAAAATACTGTTCGTCGAGAGTTAAAGCCAGATAGCGCAAAAATCCATAAGCTATTACAACACTTAGAAAACAAAGGATTTCATTATACTCCAAAGTTTTTAGGTGTAGATGAAGAAGATAGAGAGGTTTTATCCTTTATTGAAGGAGAAGCTGGGAATTATCCTTCAAAAGAATATATGCGATCTAATGATGTATTAAAAGGAATCGCAAAGATGCTCCGCCTTTACCATGATGCTGTAAGTGATTTTCCGTTATTAGATGATTGGAAACCGATGGATCACACGCCAAATAACATTGAGGTTTTATGCCACAATGATTTTGCCATATATAACATTATTTTTAATAATGAGAAGCCAGTAGGGATTATTGATTTCGATGTTGCTGCTCCTGGTCCAAGACTATGGGATATCGCTTATACACTTTATACTTGTGTGCCTTTAAGTAGAGTGTATTATACAGAATCTGGTGAAGCCATTCATTATGAATCATCGCAACATGCAGATCGTATTAAAGAGAGAGTGAAATTATTCGTTCAGTCCTATGGTAAAAATATGGATGAAGATTACTTAGGAATGGTGTTGCTACGATTAGAAGGGTTATGTACATATATGAAACGAAAAGCGCAAGAAGGCGACTTGAATTTCCAAAGAATGATTGATGAAGGACATCTAGAGCATTATGAGAAAGATATGAAGTTTATTCGTAATCATAGGGCTGAGTGGCGTTGATTTAGTAATAAAGAAAAGTTAGTATCGTTTTTTGCCGATAAATTGATATCTCTTTTCGAATCGTTCACAAAATAACAAGGGGCCCCCTTCAAACAGGTGCCCCTTCCTTTTATTTCGTAAACTGTGCTTCTTCTGTAGATCCTTTTAACGCTGTCGTTGATGAAGTTCCGCCTGTAATCACTTGTGCAACTTCATCAAAGTAACCTGTTCCTACTTCGCGTTGATGACGTGTTGCAGAGTAGCCGTGTTTTTCTGCTGCAAATTCAGCTTGTTGTAGTTCAGAGTATGCTGCCATGCCGCGCTCTTTATAGCCACGTGCTAGTTCAAACATACCGTAATTTAATGAATGGAATCCAGCAAGTGTTACGAATTGGAACTTATAACCGTAAGATGCGATTTCCTTTTGGAAGCTCGCAATTGTTTTTTCATCTAGTTTTTGTTTCCAGTTGAATGAAGGTGAACAGTTATATGCAAGTAACTTTCCTGGATGCTCCTTATGAATTGCGTCCGCAAATCGTTTTGCATCTTCTAAATTTGGTTCCGACGTTTCACACCAAACGAGGTCTGCATACGGTGCATACGCTAAACCGCGCGCAATCGCTTGATCAAGACCTGCATTCGTACGGTAAAATCCTTCTGGTGTTCTTTCTCCTGTAATAAATGCTTTATCAACAGGATCGATATCGCTCGTAATTAAATCAGCTGCATCTGCATCTGTTCTTGCAACGATAATTGTTGGCACTCCCATTACATCTGCTGCAAGACGTGCAGAAATTAAATTACGTACCGCTGTTTGCGTTGGTAGTAGTACTTTTCCACCTAAATGGCCACATTTTTTCTCTGAAGATAATTGATCTTCAAAATGCACACCTGATGCACCTGCTTCAATCATACCTTTCATCAGTTCGAATACGTTTAATTGTCCACCAAATCCAGCTTCTGCATCTGCTACAATCGGTACGAAATAGTCTGTATCATCGCTTCCTTCCATATGTTGAATTTGATCCGCACGTTGAAGTGTTTGATTAATTCGTTTCACTACAGCAGGTACGCTGTTCGCTGGATATAAACTTTGGTCTGGATACATATGTCCAGAAAGGTTTGCATCAGCTGCCACTTGCCAACCACTTAAGTAAATCGCTTTTAACCCAGCTTTTACTTGTTGCATCGCTTGATTTCCTGTTAATGCGCCAAGTGCGTTAATATAGTCTTCTGTATGAAGCGATGTCCAAAGCTTCTCAGCACCGCGGCGCGCTAATGTATGCTCAATATCAATTGATCCGCGCAGGCGAATTACATCTTCTGCCGAATATGGACGTGTGATCCCTTTCCAACGCTCATCTAATTCCCAGCTTTCTTGTAATTTCTCGATTCTTTCGTTTTTCATTTATTCCATCCCCTTTTCATTTTTTATAAAATTTCATAACCTGGTAATGTTAAAAATGGTACGAATTCATCATTTCGAACGAGATTTGTAAACAACATTGTCGCCTCTTGGAATCTCCCTTTCTTAAAGGCTTCCTTACCAATCTCTCTTTCTATTTTTGCTAATTCTTCTTCTTTTAGCTCTTCCATTAATTCAAGCGTAATATTACGACCATCATTTAGTTTTCCACCTTCATGACGAATCCATTGCCATACTTGTGCTCTTGAAATTTCAGCAGTTGCCGCATCTTCCATTAAGTTATAAATGGGTGCTGCTCCCCGTCCGCTTAACCAAGATGCAATATATTGAATACCTACGCTAATATTCATGCGAAGGCCCTCTTCTGTAATCGTTCCCACCGGTACCTCTAGTAAATCGTTTTCTGTTACACATATTTCTTCACGTTTTCTGAAAATTTGATTTGGTGTTTTCATAATGTGATTAAATACTTCCATTGCAACCGGTACAAGTCCAGGGTGAGCAACCCAAGTCCCGTCATGACCGTCTAAAGCTTCGCGCTCCTTATCAGCACGCACTTTTTCAAAAGCTGCTTCATTCGCTTCTGGATTATTTTTAATCGGAATTTGTGCCGCCATTCCTCCAATTGCTGGTGCATTACGGCGGTGACACGTTTGAATTACTTTCAAAGAATACGAACGCATAAATGGCGCTGTCATCGTGACTTGTGCTCTATCTGGTAGTAAGAATTTATTATGATTACGGAAACTCTTTAAAAAGCTAAAAATATAATCCCATCTTCCACAGTTTAAGCCAGCAGAATGATCTTTTAGCTCATACAAAATTTCATCCATTTCAAACGAAGCGTGAATCGTTTCCAGTAACACAGTTGCTTTAATCGTTCCATTTGGAATGCCGATATATTTTTGAGCAAATACGAATACATCATTCCATAATCTCGCTTCTAAATAACTTTCCATTTTCGGTAAGTAAAAGTATGGGCCGCTCCCTTTTGCTAAAAGAGCTTTCGCATTATGGAAAAAGTACAAGCCGAAATCTACTAAGCTACCTGACATATTTTCCCCATCAACTTGCATATGCTTTTCCTCTAAATGCCATCCTCTTGGACGTACAATGAGTACAGCTGTTTTCTCATTTAATCTATATTCTTTCCCTTTATCATTTTCATGTGAAATCGTTCCCTTTACTGCATCTCGTAAGTTGATTTGACCTTCCACTGCATTTTCCCAAGTTGGTGAATTCGAATCTTCAAAATCCGCCATAAAAAGATGCGCTCCTGAATTTAAAGCGTTAATGACCATCTTTCTATCTACCGGTCCAGTAATCTCTACGCGGCGATCCTCTAAGTCTTTTGGCAGCTTGGCAATTGTCCAATCCGCTTCACGTATGTGTTTTGTTTCTTCTAGAAACTTCGGAAACTCCCCTGCATCAATTCTCTTTTGTTTTTCTACACGTTTTTGTAAAAGTTCTATGCGGCGCTCATTAAAATTCTCATGTAGTTCCTTCAAAAAACTAAGCACCTCAGGTGTCAATATTTCGTTGTACGCTGGTAACATTTCTCCAACGAGTGTAACCCGTGAAGTTTGCGTCGACATATTAGCATCCCCTTCTTAAACTGTTTTATAACAGATTTGATTTCATGTTTTATATTATATAACAAATCTTCAGAAAAGGAAGTTTTTTTTGAAAATTCACTTCATTTTTTTTTCAAAACGCCATTCTTTCGCGCTTTATTTCATACAAAAAAAGGCCGCTGTTATACAACAACGACCTTTTTGTATTATTTTTAAATTTCACTTTGACTAGTTAAACTTTATTACTGCCCTTGTTCCATATCATGCAATATTGCTCTATGTAAAAACTGTGCGTATTGTTCTCTCGTTACCTTCATAGACGGACCGAATTTACCTTCTCCGATTCCCATTGTAATACCATTTGTTTGTACTGCACTAATTGCATTCGTTGCCCATGAATTTGCTGAAACATCATTAAAGTTATGAGATCCCTTTGCCTGTAAGTCAAAAGCATTCGTAAGAACTTGTGCCATTTCCGCACGCGTTAACGTCGCCTTCGGTCTAAAGTTTCCATTCTCGTCTCCCTGGAAAATTCCCATTTCCGTTAAAGCCAATATTTCCTCGATAAAGCTTGTTGAATTTTCATCGATATCTCCATACGGGTTTTCATATTCATCTTGTTCTTCCATATCAAACACACGGTAAATTAAAGCTGCAACTTGCTCACGTGTTACATTATCCCCAAAACCGAATATTCCATCGCCATATCCCAAAATAATTTCTTGTTCCGCTAAATCATGAATCGCCTCATATGCCCAATGCCCTTTTGGTACATCTTTAAATACAATTGTATTTGTTTTTTGCAACGGTGCACTTTCCGCTTTTACATTGTTACTCTCTGCTGAGAATAACACCCCACCCATAATTGTTAATGCTGTAGCTGTTTTTAATAATTTTTTGCTCATTACATTTCCTCCCCAATATGTATATGTTTTTTCAAATATACATAACAAATAGTATAGTAACAATATATTTTCCGACACATTTCGTGACGGTTTTGTGAATCATATTACACATCATGTCTTTTTTATGGGGTTGATTATAAAGCTTATGTATAACATTAAAAATACATAAAAACGAATAATAATTCTTTTTTAAACAAACAAAAAAGCACAAATATTTCTATTTGTGCTTTCATATTTCACTCTATCTCCAATCCTCTTTCAAATGATAATTAATAATCGCATTATTAATAAATTGAGCATATTGTTCTCTAGGTACAGGGCGATTTAATTCATACATGCCATTCCCAGTTCCTCTTACAACATTATTAGATTGTAGCGCACTAATTGCATCTTCTGCCCAGTGGCCTTTTGGAATATCTTTAAATGTATGTTTTTGCTTCGTTTCAAAAGTAAATGCTCGTTTTAAAATGACAGCCATTTCCGCTCTAGAGACTGGTGCTTTCGGCCTAAAGTTCCCTTGCCCATCCCCTGTAAAAACACCACGTTTTGTTAACGCCAAAATTTCCTTTTTAAAAGTTGTTGTACTATCAGAAATATCTTTATACGGATTCGCTACTGATCCTTCTTCTTTCATTTCAAGTGTTCTGTAAATAATACCAGCTACTTGTTCACGTGTTGTAAGATCACCAACACCATACTTCCCGTTTCCATACCCTAATATAATTTTATGATATGCTAAATCCATAATAGCGTCATATGCCCAAAACCCGTATGGAACATCTTCAAACACAATCATTTGTGGATACTCTTCCGCTTTTACAGGCGTCACATTCGTCCCTGCAAATATCCCTCCTGCCATTGTCGCAATCATCATTACACCCAATATTTTTTTCTTCATCGTCCTCTCTCCCTATTTCATTCAAATAAAATGAACTTCATTGTTTCAGGAGTACTATTTTTTGGTGAATGTAAGATAAAATGCAAATCTTCTAGAAGAAATATTTCCACTACCTTTCTGCTTTATGCCTCCTTCTTTCTTTTTCAAAAAGGAAGTTGTCACATCTAAGGTGTTATATACTAAAACATTCTACAATCTCTTTATAAACTCCTTTTCACTTTACAACTTCCCTTTATTGGCGCGTAAAGGAGATGCCTAATGAAGGTTACTATATTCATGATTTATATTTCAGAGGTAGCATTCCTCTCCACTGATAACTCGCCTTCTCTTCCCTTGCGAAAAGTTAGCGCCATCCCTACAAATATAAGGATAATCCCTACTACTTGCATACTAGTTGGTCTAAATCCGGTAAAAACAGTATCTAATAATATTGCAACAGCAGGATCTAAAAACACTAATACAGAAATAATTCTCGTCGATAAATGTCTTAAACTGTCAAAAAATAAGTAATATACAAATCTAGTATGTACAGATCATCACCTTGAAAATGCTCGAAATCTAAGAATAGTAGTAATAAAAAAAGCATCCTTTTTTCTTAAAAGAGGATGCTTTTTTATATTTATTAACACTCACATATGCTACTACTTTTGAAGAGTAAATTGGGCAACTATTTGTTTTAATTTTCCTGCTGCGTTATGCATATGTTCAATTGAAACCGAAATCTCTTGAACAGATTTTTCTTGCTGTTGAATAGACTCTTTTACCCTATCAGTTCGGTCAGATGATCTTTGGGAAATTTGAGCCATGTCTTCTGCAGAAGCCGAGATTTCCTCACTACTCGCTGCAATTTCATCTGTAGACATAGATACCGTTTGAATTTGCTCAGATACTTGCTGTACTTTTTCTGTAATTGTTCCAAATACTTTTTCTGTGTGCATTACTACTTGTGTACCTGCCTGTACCTCATTATCTACTTTCCCCATCATATGTACCGTATGGTTCGTTGTTCCCATAACTTGAGTAATAAGATTCTCAATTTGTTTTGCAGAATCACTAGATTGTTCTGCTAATTTCCGCACTTCATCTGCCACAATTGCAAATCCTCTACCACTTTCACCAGCACGTGCAGCCTCAATTGCGGCGTTTAATGCTAATAAGTTAATCTGAGAGGTAATACCTTGCATAACATCAATGATTTTAACAATTTCTTCTGATTGTTCTTTCATAGTCTCTACTTGTTTCACACCGCTATGTACCGAATTTTGGATTGTATCCATCTGTTGAATCATTTGTTTCATTAATTTGTTACCATTCTCTGCATCTAATGCTGATTGAGCAGACAATTCATTTACAGAGGACGATGTATTGACTATACTCTGCATTCCTTGTGTCAATTCTTCCATCGCACCCGCAGTTTGTTCCATTGCTTGCATTTGACTCTCTGCACCATTTGCAACTTCTTCAATATCCATAGTGATTTTCTTCGCTGCACTACTAGATACTTCTGATGCAGATGCTACTCCGTCTGCATGTTGGAATAAAAGCTGAATATTATTCTCTACTTCTTGCATATTTGTTCTTAGCCCTGCAATCATCTCGTTAAAATTACTTACTAATACACCTAATTCATCCTTAGCATTATAATCACCATGTACAGTTAAATCTCCTTCTTTCGCTCTTTCCATCATACGACTAACCGTTTGTAACGGAGCAACTATAAGCCTACTAATAATATAACTTACTATACATATAACGATTGTAGTAACTACTACAAGAATGATAAAGGTAATAACGGATCGATCAATCATTTTTTGAGAATCTTTAAACACTTGATCAGCTAAGTTTGAAACATACGATTCTAGATCCACTGCATAACCAGCTAACTCTATTCCCTTCGGTTTTAATTTCTTCTGAAATTCGTTTACCATTTGTGGCTCATTTGTTGCCTTCGCCTTTTCAAATAATTTTTTATATGTATCTTTATAACTTGGCAAAGATTTCTTCATCTTCTGAAACAGTTCATCCTCTTGCTTACTTAAATTAAAACCATCATCATATTCTTTTAATAAAGAATCATATTTTTTAAGATCCTTTTCAATATTATCAATTATCCCCTCTTTATTTGCCACTTCATTTTGTGATGCAGTAATTAATTCTAATAAATTATATTCTAGTGAATTTTGTGTGCGAAGCATTCCTTCTAATAAAATTGCAGAATATTGATAATCATCTACTACAACCTCTGTATCGTGCTTAATCTTATTAATGGAATTAATTGCTACACTGCTCATAATTACCATACCTAAAACTGCTAATGAAATAAGCGATAATAATTTATATTTCACTTTTAAATTTTGTAAAAAATACATTTTTCCACCTTTATTCCTTTATATATAGATTTTTAGAATTTTATAGCTTATTATTTACAAAATCTCAATAAAAAGCAATGATAAATATTCCCAATATCAAACTTATATTTCTATAAAAAAAGAAGTAGCTATCATGCTACTCCTTTTTGCTTTGTTTCTCATATTGTTCAAACGTGTGAATTCTTTCAAAAATTGGTGGGTGGGTGTATAAGAAAAACTTCACTAACGCAGGCGGATTTACTTGGCTTAAACTTGTTTTTGATAAATATTGAAAAGTTTTCACACCAGATTTCCCGTCCTTCGTCATATTTAAAGCATATTGATCTGCCGCTCTTTCTTCTATACGTGAAACGTAGTTTGTTGCTGGTTGTGCTGCAAAAGAGAGTATAGAAGAAATTAAGAAAAATAAAGGTAAAATGGAGAAACATGCCACTTTTGAAATTTGCAATGTATCTCCCCATTTGCGAATACACATATTTATAATACGACTAATTAAAAACATACCTATAAACGATAGCAACACATAACTTGCAACGCCAAAGTATATATGCTTCATAACATAATGTCCCATTTCATGAGCCATGATAAATAATATCTCTTTATCTTTTAACTGCTTAAGCGTTGTATCCCACATTACAATACGGGCGTTAGGACCAATTCCTGTTACGTAAGCATTTAATGCATTCGTTTTTTCTGACATATTTACTTCATATACGTGTTTAGCAGGAATGTCAGCTTTGTCTGCTATCGCTAAAATTTTCGTTTCTAATTCTTTATTTTTCAGCGTTGAGAAGTCGTTATAAAGCGGATCAATAACGACAGGCTGTATGAATGTTAAAAAGATTGTAAATGGAACAGAGAGCGCCCACCCTGCTAGCCACCACCTCTTCGGAAATTTACGGATAAGCCATAATAGAACGGTAACTACAATTAACATAGTCGCATAACTTTCCCAAAAACCGATAACATGATCTTTTATCCAGCTTTGTATACTTTGTGTTGAAATGCCGTAATCAACGGATACTTTCCGGCCAATCCATTGCATCGGTAAGGCAAGCACTGTTGTCAGTAATGATAAATAAAAGAGATAAATCGCAACTTGCAAGACACTTATTTTAGTCGTTTCCTTCGACCATTTCTCAAACTTTCTTGAAATACCTAGCACAAGTACAAATAATAAAATAATCCATTCAAGAGGCGTCGCTAAAAAGTATAGTAAATTTTTCACGCGCGAATAATCTTGGCTTAGCGTAAGCTCTCTAGCACTCATAAACGTTTCTGGATCTGCACTTGTTCCTTTATACATGTCCGGAATAAGTTCATGATTCCATCCAAATAAATACCAATATATAAGTAACGCAAATCCAACGTACAAAAAAAGCGACCAACCAATAACCTTCCTCACGCTATTCCCTCCTCTATGCTGCCTGTCTATTATTATTGTAAGTTCGTACACGCTAAATTAGAACAAGCTTATTATGTGAATTGCTCTGGATCTTTTTATTTACATAAAAAAACTCTTCTACATAAGAAGAGTTTTACCTATCTTTAAACACTTTCTTCGGTTCATAATCCGGAAGCACTTACAAACCAACGCCTTTTACATATCAAATATACTCATAGTCTTGAAAGAATAGCGTCGTTATAATAAAGCGAAACTTTAATCAGTGGGGTCTTACTGCCCGGCAAATAGCGGGATAATCTTAAAAAATCCGATTAAAACTAGTACGTACCCTACTTGCTTTTTAGATAACATAAAGAGCCTCTTTAAGGAAGTACATCTATTAATAAACTAAAATCTTGTAAAGAGAAGGAACTATATTTCATAATACCCTGTACAGCTAAAAGTAAAATAAGACCGATCACACACATATAGTTAACGCTTTCTTCACTCTTTTTTTCAGTAACGACTCCACCACTTATACATAAAATCCCCAACAAATGGAGCGCTAAATACATGAAAAAGTAAGCTTCCTCCCAGCGCAAAATAACATTCACTGTCGTTATTAACACTAGACTAAGTAAAATCAAATAAAAAAACTTATTTGATGATATCGTTTCATTCATATAATTTTATACATCCCTTTCAAATTTAGAATTAATGATGTTTCAAAGCTATAAAGTAAATGATTGTTTTCATACTATAAAACAAAAGGAAAGCCACTATTACTTTCTCGAATACTTTATGAACCCACATATACTTCTCTCCATTTTTTCTGAAGATGCGCTTCATCATTTCTTCTACAATTAGACCAAATATTAGTACAACTCCTAATACAATAAGAAGAGAAATAATATTTTCTTTTAAATGATTACTAGAAAACAAATACTACAGGTTGAATCCAATTACAAAAGCTTTTATCACACATATCTGCAATAGACGTAGCATCTATAATTTCTTTTAATATTTTTTCAACCGTCTTCTTCATCTTATTTACTCCCGACTACATCTGAAAAGCTCTTTTCCTGCTCTGCATATATAACTGGCACTTCTTTACTCCAATACTTGCGATTAACAAATAAAAAGATAAGTACTAAGTTTAATCCCGTTATAAATATAATAAGTCCAGGAAAGAATGTCGTATAATTTGAGAAGTCTGCAAAACTCATAATTTTTTCTCTACTTATTAAAAAAGACGCGCCCATTACAAATGCATTGTTTAACATATGTATTGCAATTGGCATGAGTAAACTTTCCGTACGAATATATACGATCGACAATACGATGCTGAATATGGCTGCACCGAGGAAATCAACATGTAACAATGCAAACAATATTGCTACAACGATGGTCGCTATGCTCGTTCCCCATTTTGTTGCAAAGCGTTGAAGTAAAAATCCGCGAAAAACAAACTCCCCGATAATTGGTGCGATGAATACAACCCTAATGACTTGATATACATATCCCCCAGTACTATCTATAATCGGTTCATGCAATGCATTCATAATAAAGTCTGGTGTGATCCATGCAAAACTATACATATACAAAATAAGATACCCGTAACTAAATATGCATAACATAACCGTAATGTATAAAACTTGCACCAAGTTAAATGTTTCATTTTTATTAACAAACAATGAAAATGAAATGCGATGCTTTTTATACTCATAAAAAATCCATACCATCGGAAGGATATAGAATATAAGGATATTTATAAAAGAAGAATTTTGTATATGAAATATACTTGTTAGCAAATCGCCACTACTTCTCGCTATTAAAATTAATAGTGCAAATACAATTAAAAAATATCTAGCTCGCATCACTTGAAACGGATTCACACTCATCTCCTCCCCTATGTTACTTTTATCATATCATTTGATTCTTAATTTTTTGCGAAAGAAAACCTTAAAATTTCCTTAAAAATTCCATAAGTTACAAAAGGATGATATGATATTCGAGAAAATTAGGAGGGATGTTTATGTACCAAGCAAATATTTTACTCGTTGATGATGAAACAGCAATTTTACAATTACTAACTACCATTCTTGAAAAAGAAGGTTTTTCTCATATTACAACTGCAACATCAGCTGAAATAGCTTTATCTCTAACTAAGGAAAACAATTACGATTTAATTATTTTAGATGTAATGCTTCCTGGACAATCTGGTTTTGATATTTGTCCAATCATTCGCCAACAAACAGATTGTCCCATTTTCTTCCTATCAGCAAAAGCATCTGATTTAGATAAAATATCTGGATTTTCATACGGTGCGGATGATTATATTACGAAGCCCTTTAATCCATTAGAAGTAGTAGCACGCATGAAAGCACAGCTTCGGAGACATATGAAACAAGCAGTACCGCACGAACAAAATTCACACTCGATTTCATTTGGAAGATTTGAAATTGATCAACACTCTGCAGAACTGACAGTGGATGGTCACATTGTCGAATGTTCCGCTCAACTCTTTCAACTACTACTCTTCTTTTGCGAGAATCCGAACTACGTATTTTCGAAAGAGGAAATATACGAAAAAGTTTGGGGAGCACCTGCCTATAATGGCGATGACAACACTGTTATGGTCCACATTCGAAAACTACGTGAAAAAATTGAACACGATCCAAGTAAACCAGAATATATAAAAACTGTTCGCGGCCTTGGTTATAAGTTCGTTACAAAGTAGGGTGACGATATGAATTTTAATAAACGACTTATTATTCAATTTATCATGCAACACGTTTTTGTTTTAGTTACATTACTTATCGCTGTAGTTGCTGCTTTTACTTATTTAATTTTTCTTCTTACTAGTACTTTATACGAACCTAACATTCCAGATTCTGATAGTTTTACAATTTCAAGATACATCTCTTCAAAAGATGGACATATTTCATTACAATCTGAAGTGCAAGATTTAATAAAGGAGAAAAATGATTGGCTCCAAGTTGTAGATGAAAACGGAAAAATCCTCTACCACTTTAATACACCAAATGATGTTCCGAATGCTTATACGAAGACATCTTTAGTCGCATATATACAACATCATATCGAAAGTAATTATAAATTTACATATTGGGAAATTGAATTAGAAGAAAAGAAAGTACTTGTTATTTATGGTGGTATGTTAAAAAGCAATGCTTTACTAACAGCAATTCAAAAGGAGCATTCCTCTTTAACAATGGATTCGTTCACATTAACAGATCAAGAAAAACAGTTACTGTCTAAAGAAAAAGCAGCACTTCAAATATTTAATCAAAATGGCGAAGAGGTTTTTTCTTATACAACCGGAAAGAAAAAAACATTTTCAGCAATACAAATCGCCCTTAATGAAAAAGAACCTTGGAATCATAAAGAAAACACGTCTAGCTTTTACGATGCAAATAGTGGCAACCTTCTCGTTGTAACTGCAAAAAATGATCACTACTACCCAGATGACGAAATTGAAGATGTATTTACTAAGAAGTTTCTCATTGGATGCGGATTAATCCTTCTTATCGTATTTGTTTATTTAGTCATTCTTTCTATTTGGTATGGTAATAAATTCGGGAAACCGTTATTACATGCGATGCGCTGGCTTAAAAATATCGCTGGTGGAAAGTATGAAGAACCTATTAGTAAAAAAGGAAAGCCTGTCAGGTTCCGGCGATCTGGTAAAGAAAAATGGTCATTCCGTTTGTTTAGAGATGTGACAAGTTCACTAGAACACCTTTCTATTACACTCAAGAAAAATGATGCGATGAGGCAAGTACTTCAGCAAACACGAGAAGAATGGATTACCGGTCTAACGCATGATTTAAAAACACCACTTAGCTCTATATATGGCTACGCATTATTACTAGAATCGAATCAATACAACTGGACCGATCGTGATATTCAACAATTTGGTAGTGTTATGAAAGAGAAATCTCAATATATGACGACATTAATTGATGATTTAAGCTTAACGTATCAATTAAAAAATAATAGCCTTCCTGCACAGCACGTAAACGTTGAAATCAATCAGTTCGTCCAAAAAGTATTATTGCAATTTATTAATAATCCAACACTTCAAAATCAAAATATTGAATTCGTACCGAGCTCAAATAAAATTCAATATTTCATTGAAGAAAAATGGTTCCAGCGTATTATCGAAAACTTACTCGTAAATGCTGTAAAACATAATAACGAAACAACTACTGTCATCGTAAAACTATCACAAAACGCCAATTCCTTTATACTCTCCATTTCGGATGACGGAAAAGGAATGGATGAAAAAACGAAAGAACTTCTATTTGAACGATATTACCGCGGAACAAACACAGAAGAAAGCAACATCGGAACTGGACTTGGCCTAGCCATTACAAAACAGCTCGTTCATGCTCATAACGGGACAATTTCCGTTGATAGTGCACTCGGAAAAGGAACGACGATTATTCTTGTGTTTCCGTTTCGTTCGTAGGAAAGACGCTATGTGGCGTCTTTTCTTATGGGGAAGTTTGATGGTACATGAAATTATGTTACTCGCCTTTTATTCTAGCTTATTGCGATAGTTCGGCGGTATATGAAGTTATATCAGCGATTTTTAAGATATATCGAATTGCCAACAAAAACCAACAATACCAGTCTACTTCCCCTACTATACAAAGTAAAAATAAAACTATTAACAAATACATTTCTAAACTGTTATACTATAAATAGAAGTATAAACTAAATAAGTTTTGCATAAAATGAAGTAGACGAGGTGCTTCCAACACCCCGTCACTGCAACTAATTACCGCGAGGTGGAAGGTTGCAACTAAAGCTTATTTGCGCTTAGAAGACTTCCCACGCTTCGCAGGCAGACGGGTGGTCTTCTTTTTGCGCTTTTTTGCCGTTAATTTCTTAAATCCCAAAACTATACCTTCTCTAGCTATAGTTTTTGTGATTTCCAACAAAATTTGCAAAAGAAATTCCATACGATTACACCTCCTTACTCCATTAAATGAAGAAAGGGCATAACCTTCCACCCGCAATATTTAATTGCTACTTTATTTTACCATTTTTAAATGTATTACAGATGAGGCAATACAAATTTAACAATCTACTCGTAAAAATAACCTTTCACAACTCACTATGAAAGGTCATCTCCATATTTTAGCTATTTCCCTACTAACACAAACACATTCTCATCAGGTGCTTCCATTACTGCAACATGTCCTGATTCCGTTGGAAATGGTTCGCGAATCCATTTTACATCTTTATTATCTTTTAAACTTTCATACGTTTGTTGTACATCTTCTACTAATACTTCCACTTCCGTAAAATTAATATCCGGATGATTGCTTATTACTAACTCCGAACTTTTCTCATCTGGAAATTTCAATCCTATTAACGTCCAAATAGCTCCTTCTTCTATTTCTCTTTCTATCATCCAGTTTTGCTTCATTCCCATTTCTTTATAGAAAGAAACTGATTTTTCTATATCTTTCGTATGTATAGATACACATTCTAGTTTTTTGAACATTTTCCTATTTCCCCCTTCATGAAAAAGCGAACCATCTCCCAATGATTCGCTCTTACCCTATTATTTTTTCTTCACCGGTATCCAAAGCTCTACTTGTGCAAACTCACTCTTATCTTCGTGGCAACGCTCATCGTACAGTTCAAACTCTGTAACTCCGCAATGTTCATATCCTGAATGCGGGAACCATTCTGAGAATACTGCATTCCAAGTTTGGTGAATAGACGATACCATTTCTTCATGAGGAACTTTCGGCGTTGTAAATACTGCATATGTTGCTGCCGGGAAAGTACGCTTTGCAATTTCATTTGGTACATTTTCAAAATCTGTAACTTCCATTCCGATAATATAAGTGAAGTCTCCTGTTTCTAAATTAAAATCAGTACATAATCCAAGCTCTACCCATTGGCTCGTATCTTTACGATTCGGAATCGTTGTCCCAAGATCTTTTTGTAAATATTCTTGCCAAAATACTGGAATGTCTTGATGGTTTTTCCCTTCTTTACTTGTCGTCTTCAATTCATAACCCGCCACTAAAAATTCTGGTTTATTTACAATACGATATTCCATTTGTATGCCCCCTAAATACGGATTTAATTTTCTTTGCTTTACATTCACTCTGTAATACATCGGTGTTTCGATTTCTTGTTTTCGATATTCACTCGGTGTCATTTGAAATAATTTTTTAAAGGCTCTCGTGAACGTTTCGTGAGATTGAAAGCCATGTTCAAACGCGATATCAATAACTTTTTCATCCGTATGAGAAAGTTGATAAGCTGCCCGGGCTAACCTCCTCTTTCGAACATACTCCATTACTGTATCCCCTACTAACGCCTGAAATACACGATGAAAATGCGACTCAGAAAAACCTGCAACCCGCGCTAAATTACGCAGCGTTTGTTTTTCCATTACATCTTCCTCGATATAATCAATTGACCTTTGAATTTGTGTTTCATAGCTTTCCATCTCTATTCACCCGCCTTATATGTATTATGATAAAAGAGAATCCTATCCAATTCTTGACGTTTTTTACTATAATTCCATAAAAAATTGTAACTTTTTTATATGTATTTCGTTGTTATGTATGAAGGGAGGGAAATGTAGTGAAACGTAAACAATATTTACTCAGAACATATGCAAGATTTATTTCGCTATCTTCTCTCCCTAACCGGAGATTCCCCCTATGCGGAAGATCTCATGCAAGAAACATTTTACCGAATGCTCGTCCATATTGACTATTATAAAGGGGAAGAAATTAGGCCGTGGTTATTTACAATTGCCTACAACGCCTTTATCGATTGGTATCGTAAAGAAAAGAAATATAAAACAACAGCACTTGCAGAATTCCATTTACCAAACGTACCAAGTACAGAACATGCATATTTCGTAAAACATGAGATTGCTAGTTGGTTAGAGAATTTAGCTGCGCTTCCGCTCGAAAGACGAAATGCCCTGCTACTACGAGATTACTATGGATTCTCCTATAAAGAAATAGCAGAAATGACCGGTCTCTCATTAGCAAAAGTAAAAATTGAATTACACCGCGGACGAAAAGACACGAAAAGCATAAAGGAGTGATACAGATGGGTTGTGCAGAATTCAAAAAACTGTGGGAGAAATATGGAAAAGGGACACTCACCCATAATGAACAAGAGCAGTTAGAAAGTCATATTGAGACATGTGAAAAGTGTGAAGCTTACTTAGATGAGCTGTTAACAAAAACCGAACCAATTAAGAAAAAGTTACCTCCAAAAGATCTTAAAGTTCCTTTTTGGAGAATTAAGTGGAAACATCGTTTACAAACGTTTGGTTTTATATTATCAATTTGCATCGTTATCTATATAATCGGTGGGGTATTATCAGCCTTTTATTTTCAAGCTAATAATGATAAAAGGCTAGAAAAAATTAGAGAGGTTCCTTCGCTTGCACTTGAAGCAACGATCCCAAATAGCCGCGTTATGGGAGGCGGAACAAGTGTAGAAGCTTTTTTCCGTACGAATAGCCAATTTGATTTAGTAAGAACCGTCGGTAAAAAAGAAATGCCACTTGGTACAATAGAAACAAAAAGCTTCGTATCATCTGTAGATGTTACGAAGCAAACTTGGATGAATCCGTTCTATCAACCAAAACTCTTCTTTGTTCATCCAAAAACAGAGCAGGGTGATTATTTAAAGGATTCATCAAAAAAAGTATGGGATACACTTGCAAAAGTACATGATGGAACCGTTGCAGAAGTAGCAATTTCTTTTGATAAAGCTTACACTTTAAAAGAATTAGAACCGCTTTTATATAGCATATTTGAAGCACAAGAACTCCCTCCAAATCCTGTATGGTACGCTTTAGATACAGGACAAGAAAGAAAAAATGTAGATGACTATATCCTACATGGCGGAGAAGCTATAGGGTTTCCAGAACATGTAAGATTCCTCGATAATGAAACTGACGGGCAGAAAACGCAAGAAGACAAAGTAACCGAAATGATGCGCGTCCTTTCTATCCATAAAAAAACGGTAAGCAAAATAGCAGCGCTTTCTGAGAAAGAATTAAACTTAGATAAACGTTATGAATATGTAAAAGAGAATGGCGTAAAAGTATACGGCATTGTCATTACTGGCCCGTCGAAAGAGTTATTAAAATTACAAAACTCCCCGCACGTACGTTATGCGACTCTTGGAGATATTGAGATTTGGAATTGGTTTGATCATTAATAAAAAAGAAGTAGCGCTCTAAAAACGATGCGCTACTTCTTTTTTAATTCGAAATCACTTTCACATACATCCCTCTCACCGCTTTTTCATAAGCAATATCACTCATCTGTCTTATGCTTTCTGACACAACAGACGAGTGAATAACTTCATCTTCACAAAGTAACGGCGGATCAATAAGACGCACTTTATTTTTCTGATGTAAATCATAATCGTTTCTATCTTCTTTTACTTTTATATTTGGATAAACTTTGCTTAATAAAACTTCTACTTCGGGGTCATTACATTGCTGTAATTTCGAAATAAGCTCATCATCTTCAAGAAGAAAATCATCTGCATGAATAATCCTTTTATGAAGAGCTACCTTTAACGTTTTCGCTAACATATCATTTCCGTAAATATTCATTGGTTGCATAAAGAAATCAATTACTTCTTTGTAATACGTTTCTGTAAACCACTCTGCCATTTCGATACTTTGAAGAACCATTTTCTTCTCTACTGCAATGACATCCTCTAAAAAACTGTGAACTTCTTCTAAAGAAATATAACCATATGTATACATATCTCGTAATGTATAATCCACTCGATCTGCGCATAATTCGGGCGCTGATCTTTCCAGTAACGTCCACTTCGAATCATCTAATAAAATATCTTCATAGTTATAACCATGCTTCGCAAGGATCGCTGGAATTTCTGAGTTTTTCACAACAGAACTAAATATCTCTTCATGATAACTTTCATCTTTATTATCAAAAACGTAATCAATCACGTGGGAAAAAGCAGTATGTGATACGTCATGTAGTAAACCAGCAATCTGTTCTTCTGCTGAACCACCTAGTTTTTTCACTAATAACATAACACCCACTGAATGCTCAAAGCGAGTTACATTCCATTTCTCGTTCATTAAGTAACTTGCGCCTGCTTGATGAATTCCCTTTAGTCTTTGCACAGACTTACTTAAAATTAATTCTTCTACTACTTGATCCACTTCAAATTCTCCGTATAGTACATCTGATATGATCACTTACAATCCCCCTTTATTTTAATCGAGTCTCTTTTATGAAATTAGCACCAACATAAATATTTATTGTTATTTGTTTTTATTTTAAAAAATAGAGAGCCATCAGCTCTCTATTTCATAACCCCTATTCAAATGTAACTTCTACCTGCACAATCTCCGACCTACTACCAAGTCTAAGCGGTGGTCCCCAAAATCCAAATCCAGAAGAAACAATTGCGTGGAACGCGCCTTTTTGTGCGTATCCCCAGTCTAGCTCGTACATTCTTCTCGTTACAATATGATTGGGCGCCATTTGTCCGCGGTGCGTATGACCGGATAATAATAAGTCTACACCAGCATCCGCTGCCTGTTTCAACTCAAATGGCTGATGATCCATTGCGATAACTGGCATGGATTTATCCACTGTACTCATAAGTTTTTCAAAGCTTTGGCGATCTCGCTCTGTTTTATCTCTTCTTCCAACGAGATAAAAGTCATCTTCAATTGTAATCACTTCATCTAAAAGAATACGAATATCAATCTTATCCATCTCTTGTAAAAACTCTGGAACCGCTCTGCCGTAGTATTCATGGTTTCCTAATACGCCATATACACCTAATGGTGCTTTCATTTGTTTCATGATTGGTCCCATATTCTTTTGAATGAACACACCTGGATGATCATCGATAATATCACCTGGCAGCAAAATAATATCAGGTTCCATCTCATTTACATGACGAACAAGTCTTTTTAAATGCGAAACGCCAGACAGTTTACCGAAATGCATATCAGAAGCCATCGCAATACGTAAACTTTTACGCCCCTCTACCTTTTTCGGTATGTGCACTTCGTATTTTCTTACTACTGGACTATACGCATTAAATACTCCATACGCAAAGATAAAGATAAATGCAGCTATCACAGCCGCCCCTGTCCAAATTATTGCCGCTTCTTTCTCTACTGAAAACTGTAAAAGAAAGACCATAATATTAGCTAATGGCAACAACATAAGCGCATATTGTATAACCGCAAACCAAATCGAACCTATCGTTCGCAGAAATGGCAGAAACTTAAACACTTGCACGAGAATGTACGCATATGAAATAAATGCAACTATGAAAGCATAATATCCCCAAGATTCCCAGCCAAATACCGCATGAAGCCAAACCCATCCGTTCCAGCCAATGTAAAACATAAGTAGTGTGTATATAATTAATATGGTAAATATATTGAGATAACGAAGATTCTTCACAGCCAGCCTCCTTATTGATTTCTTCTATTATAACTTGTTATGCACGTTTAACGTAAATATTAAGCACTTCGCTCATCATAGTAAAAACCTATAGTTGTTAGACTTGTATCTAACAACTATAGGCACCATTTATATCAACATTGTTTTTACAAATGCTCTTTATAAAAAATTGTTAATTTTTCAACTGCAATTCTTACTGGTTCTGGTTGGTCGTATAAATCGTAATGACTCGCACCTTCCACAACAAGTAAATCCTTTTTCTCTGAAGCTGCTTTCTCATAAAGCTCATGACCATCTTTATAAGAACCAAATGCACCTTGCTTGCTGCCGACAATAATTTGCAGCGGCTGCGTTAATAACGTATCTGCTAAATGGAACGCATCAAAACCGATTACCGATCCCATACTCGTAAAGTTTAACTTATTTGGCGAGTTCAAACTTTGACCTCGCGGCGTTGTGTAATACTCAACTGCTTCTACAATATCTATATCGGTCATACCCGCTGCTACTAACTCTTCCTGATTTTTAGGAATCCAATTTGTAATCATTTCCTCTGCTCCGCGTGCTTCAGCAGTACGTTGTTGACCAATTGCCTCTAACACACCAATCGGGTTAGACTCACGATTTAAACGACCGATATTTGCACCAACAACTGTACCAACCGCTTTAATGCGGCGCTCTGTCATCGCAGCATTTATCGCATAACCACCGCCTGCACAAACACCTAACACACCGATACGTTCTTCATCTATATAAGGAAGAGTAGTTAAATAATCTACTGCTGAGCGAATATCCTCAACTCGCGCAGCTGGCTCTTCAATATATCTCGGTGTACCTTCACTTTCACCTTGATATGACGCATCAAACGCAAGCGTGACATATCCTTGTTCCGCTAACTTCTCGGCATACAATCCTGCTGTTTGATCTTTACAGCTACTACCTGGATGCACACAAACAATCGCTGGATTTTGTTTCTTTTCCTCAGCACCTTCAGGAATGTTCAAAACACCTGCAACTTGTAAACCTCTTGCATAAAATCTTATATTTCCCTTCGTAACTGCCATATATAAAACCACCCTTATCTTATTATTAATTTTACACTTGCGAGAGTTATTACTCACGTGTATATTTATAATAAAATGAGTAGAACCTTGTTTCAATGACCACATTTACGCATTTGGGTGATAATACACACATAAAGAAATATGTGTATCAACAACGGAGGAACACGATATGGAGAAAATCGATAGAAGAATTATAAAATCACAAAACGCCATTCAATCGGCATTTATAGAAATGTTAATTACAGATGGATTTGATGAAATTACAGTTAAAAACATTACCGAAAAAGCAAACATCGGAAGAAAAACGTTTTACTTACACTATCTAGATAAGTACAATTTATTAGATAAAATTGTGGACGATCATTTAAATCAATTAAGAGAAATATGCGATATAAAACAAACAAAAGGCTATATAGAAGGAACTTTCATATGGTTTGAATACTTCAAAGAACACAAACCATTTTTCGCATCGTTATTTAGAAGCAACAGCACATTATCATTTCAAAAAAAGTTCCTAACGTTCATCATGAGTGAACTAGAGAAAAAACTAAATGCAAATACTTCAGTCAATAAAAACATTGATAAACATATCGTTTTAAAATTTTTAGGAACAGCTGTCATGGGCATTTTGGAATCTTACGTATTGGATGAAATTGATGATGATATTGAGTATATCGCGACACAGGTTGGGGAATTGATGAGGAGGAATATATAATGGTTATGAAAAAATGTAACCAGATTGTTGGGTGCACTTTTTATATTTTAACGCCTTTATTTTAATCCATAATATTCCTTGATATCATTATCCAAATCATCCCATGCTACGGACATGATTGGGTATGTATTCTTCGATTGTACTTCTATATTTTTATATACGAGGTGAACACGTTCTTTCGGATAGCTGTTTTTCTTTAGCGGAAAAACTTCTATATACTGTTTTCCCTTTTTAAAATATTGATTTAATCCTTCTTTTAGTTCCAGCGAGAGAATTTCACCTTCATAGTTCTTTGATAACTTGATTTTTTATATAGAGATTCCTTTCCTTATTACCTATCCACTTTGCTGCCTTCTTACCATATTTAACACCTTAAAATACTGCTAATTTTC
Organism: Bacillus sp. CH_48; assembly: GCF_038008465.1. NCBI lineage: Bacteria > Bacillati > Bacillota > Bacilli > Caryophanales > Bacillaceae > Bacillus > Bacillus sp. CH_48. The sequence goes on from NZ_JBBOZF010000001.1 coordinate 5,770,580, forward strand.
CGCCGGCACTTTCTCATATTTCATCTTCGTACGGTTACCCACTTGGTCATATTCATAGCGTCCAGAAAGTAGAATACTATTCAATGTACTTACTATTACATCTTTCATTTTATTTACGTGGTCATAGTTAAAGGTTGCACCAGTACCGAAAAAAGCAATCCTTCTTAAAAGGAAAGTTTGCTTATATATTTACATAATCTTCATTTGGAAAACCCAAATTTAAAATCAAAATTCCGAATTATAGGCATTTAAATCCTTAGCTTCTTTAAAGTAATTTCTAAATTTATCATTAATATTTATATCATTACTTAATAACAACATCAAACTGGAATCCCAACAAACAATTTCAAGTTTTGCTTGAGGGTGCTGAATATTTGGAATTGGTACCCAGAGCCCTTCGTTTCCATTTGCATAGGGCTCTACAAGCAAATTATTAATATCAATGTTTATAGACTTATCAAACGCAGATAGTACGCCCCAAATAAATTGAGGATTATATTTCTTTACGAGATTTGAAAGATCTTCACCTGCTATCCAAACTATTGGATGCGACATTTTAGGATAATCTCGGATAAGTTTCTCTTCCTGATGTGCGACAATCTCTATGTCTGTTATAAGCCAATTAAACTCTTTTTCCCTACCTTGAAATGAGTCAAAAACGGAAGCTAAAACTGTATGTTTAGATCCATGTAAAATGAAGTTCATATAATCCCTCCAATTAGTAACAATCGATAAGTTAGCCTTCTTGAACTTATTATGTATAGATGATTAAACAAATACCAATGAATACTGCTACTATACACAATATAATAGTTGTTGCAGTATCTAGCAAAATGCTTACGGCTAGGAAAATTATTGATTTAAGAGCAAAAGAAGGCCCTTTTTCTTTCCATTTCCGATAGATTTGTATCATTGCATAAATTAATGGAATCATACCACCTATAATCAGAATAATCCCTATTATTCCCCCCATGTTTCCCCTCCTTTTAAAGATTCGAATCAACAAATATACTATATAATCATACGTTCTCAAAATATATCCTTACATTTTTAGAGTTATTTTATATCCGCGAAACTCTCTAATCAATTAACAATATTTTATTATCTTCTTTGTTTGCTTGTTTATTTACTTTTCTTTGAACCAATGAGGAAACCCTCTACTCCAAATCTCGCCCCATGTAATAGCATTGCTCCCAATCCATTTAACGATTGATAAAATAAGACAAGGGCTTTTTTGGAATCATCGGTTAAACTTGCAATTTAGTTGGAGAAAGAACAAACTGATGATGCGGAAAAACATAGTATATAGAAGACTATGTAAGGAGTTTTTCATATGATTGATAACAGAATTTCGAAAGATTATGATCATGAAATAGATGATTCTTTAAAAGAAATTACAGATACAACCATCTTACTTAATTTTCAAAAAGCGATTGTAAGTTTATATCCTCATCTAATACCAATTCATGCTTTTGCCTATGACGCATGGGATGATATTGTAATGCCATTGTTTTATGAAATGGTATATAAAACCTTTGCTTTTAAATACGGGATAGATATTAACTTTAAAGAAACTCATACCTATATGTTTTCGCTTAATAGTTATAAAGGGATACATCACATCGAGTGTGTTCCAAAGTGCACGACATTTAAGATTTATATTAACGAAGAATGGATTGAAATGGATAATAAAAGTTTGAAAGAAAATGTATTTGTATTTAAGTCATTTGGGGATGGATTGCATTTTCTAACTGATGGAATTGAAATTGCAGATGCTTATCGTGTAGGATTTGACCTTGTTGAGGTTGATATTGTTTCTACCATAACAGGTCTTCCATCTAAAACAAGTATTTTTATTGATAAAGAGCATGTAGACTTTGTGTTTGTTGCAGAAACATATGATACAAATATCCAAAATTAAAAATTTCATGTAAGAAAGTAGGAAGAATATCTTCATTACTACTAGTACCAAATAGTTATTTGAACACGCTCCGCTATTATATATACAAACTTCCTACTACATTTCATATGAGAAAAAGTTATTACGATAAACAAAGAAAAGGTCTCCTAAAATATATTTTAGGAGACCTTTTCTTCATTACACTTGCATCGCTTTCTCTCTCAATGCTCTTCTTAACAATTTACCCGTCGTATTCTTCGGTAATTCTATTAAAAACTCAATGCTTTTCGGCACTTTATATTTCGCTAAATGTAACGTACAGTAATGCATTAGTTCTTCTTCTGTTACGTTTGCTTGCTTCAAAACGACGTACGCTCGCACAGCTTCTCCTAAGTTTTCATCAGGAACACCGATTACGACAACTTCCGCTACTGATTGGTGCGTATATAATACTTCTTCTACTTCACGAGGATATACGTTATAACCGCCAACTAGGACGATATCTTTTTTACGATCAACGATATAGAAGTAACCTTCTTCATCCATTTTCGCTAAGTCACCTGTATATAGCCAGCCGTCTTTCAATGTCGCAGCTGTATCTTCTGGTGCATTATAGTATCCTTTCATAACGTTAGGTCCGCGAACGATTAATTCGCCGACTGCGCCGACAGGTACTTCTTCCCCAAGTTCATTTACAATTTTATTTTCTACATGCCAAATATTTGTGCCAATTGATCCTGGTTTACGAGGACGATCTAGCGGGTTGAAACAAGTAACTGGTGATGCTTCTGATAAACCGTATCCTTCTGAAACAATAACGTTAAAACGTTTTTCAAAGTTTTGCAGAAGAGCAACAGGCATCGATGCACCACCGGAAATACAAAGGCGAAGCGTCTTCACATCTTCTGCGCTTGCTTCTTCAAATAAATATAAATAATTGTACATCGTCGGTACGCCAGCAAAGATCGTTGGTTCGTACGTGCGACAAATACGGAATACTTCTTTCGGACTAAATTTCGGTAACATTAAAATCGTTGCCCCGTTCACAATCGGTGCATTTACCGCAACTGTTAAACAGAATACATGGAACATAGGCAGTGCCGCAACAACGCGGTCATCAGCCGTATATTGTAAATACGACGCCACATCGTTCGCATTACTATATAAATTTTTATGTGTTAACATAGCGCCTTTCGGTTTTCCAGTTGTGCCCGAAGTGTATAGAATAACCGCTACATCTTCTTCATCTAGTTCAGGACCTTCGTAAGTTGTATCTCCAGTCCCCACAAAACTAGTAAACGTTTTCATTTTTTCGGTTTCTGTATGGTTAAAATCTGATGAGGTTTCACATATGATGATGTTTTCTAATGAAGGAAGTCTTGTTGTAAGAGATTGTATAACAGGTAGAAGGACGTCGAGTACGATGATTGTTTTTACATCTCCATTTTGTAAAATGTAATGCATTTCGTCTGCTGTATAAATTGGATTAACTGGAATAACAGTTGCTCCCGCTTTCATTGTTCCGTATAAACCGACCAAAAAATGTGGTGAGTTCCCAACAACTAATGCGACATTGTCCCCTTTTCCAATGCCCATTTCTGCTAAATTGCTAGAAAACCTTGTGACCATTTTGTTTAATTGGTCATATGAGACCGACTGATCCATAAATATATAAGCCGGTTTATCCCCCTTCTTTTTTGCCGTTTCAGCCAAAGATTGAACGAGATTCACAAAAACCCCACCTTTATAAAATTTAGAATATTTAAAAATTCTAAATTAATTATATTAAAAGAAAATTAAAGTAGCAAGTGATATTCTATTAACTGCATATAGACAGATCACCTTCTCTTAGTTTACTTTGGAAAAATAAGGGGATTTTATTTACAAGTAATTTATAACACTAGACCAGAAATCATTTTAGGATAATATGCATTCATCTTTTCTCTAAGTTTATTAAGTTCCTCTTTATTTAACGTCGTATGCTCTCCAAACAAGTTGATCGCGTCCGCTCCATTTTCATGAAAATACACGGTAACATATAACGTCGGTAACCCTTTGTTGTTTTCATCTATTGATAAGACGACATCTGGCGTTTTATTAACAGTGCTGAATGTTTCATTTCTTTTCCACTTCTTATTTTGAAACATGTCTTGTATATCATGTATCTTTCGTTTGTTATCTGTATGCGTAAAATATATAACATTATCCTCCGCTGGTTTTCCGATAGACAAAATTGTACGACTTGAGGGCGATCCACTGTTACACGCTGTCATTCCGATGACAAAGCTGAGTAATAATACAACGTACATTACCCTTTTCATATCAATCCGCCTCCTTTTGAATATATATATTCCTTTATAAGAGGCAGATGTCCTGTGATTTTATGGTGAATGAAATTATATCCGCGATTTTTCGAATATATCGACTTACCGAAAAAACGCGACAATCTACGCAAAAAAAGAGGCTGCCCGTTATGGCAGCCTCCCTCATTTTTAGAAGAATAAATGTAAGAAATCTTCAGTTGTAATGTTACCGAAGTAGCGTGCGATATCTACGCCTTCTAAAGCTGCAGTGAATGTATCTTTATCGAACTGAACGCCTGTTAGACGCTCTTCGATATCATGAACATCTAGTGAACCGAAGAAGTCGCCGTAAATTTTGCATTCTGTTACTGTTCCTTTTTTCACTTCCAGACGAACGTCAACTTGTCCAACTGGGAAGCGGTGTGAATGTTGTAAGTTGAACTTCGGTGATTTTCCGTAGTTCCAGTCCCAATTGCGGTAGCGCTCTTCAGAAAGTTTATGGATTTCTTTCCAATCCTCTTCTGTTAATTCATACGTTGGGATTTCTGTTTCTCCTTCGAAAATTGTTTCTAGAAGAAGTTGTCTAAACTCTTCTGTCGTCATTTCTTCGTTTAGGAACTCTGTAATGTTCGCAACGCGGCTACGGATTGATTTAATTCCTTTTGATTGGATCTTATCCATTTTTACTTTCAGTGCTGATACGACGTGATCGATTTCAGAGTCAAATAGTAACGTACCGTGACTGAACATACGACCTTTCGTTGAGAACTGCGCGTTACCTGAAATTTTTCTTCCTTCAGCTAAAATGTCGTTACGACCACTTAGTTCTGCATTTACACCTAATTTACCAAGCGCTTTCGTTACAGGCTCTGTGAATTTTTTGAAGTTGCTGAAACTATCTCCATCATCTTTCGTGATAAAGCTGAAGTTTAAGTTTCCTAAATCATGATATACTGCGCCTCCGCCTGATAGACGACGAACGACATGAATACCTTTTTCTTTTACGTAATCTGCATTAATTTCTTCTACTGTGTTTTGGTTTTTACCAATGATAATCGAAGGTTCGTTAATGTAGAACAGTAAATATGTTTCGTTAATATCTAAATTTTTCACACAATATTCTTCAATCGCTAAGTTTATTCTAGGATCTGTAATTCCTTTATTATCAATAAATAACATCGTATCACCTCATGAGTTCCATACGTAGCCACTATGCGCTAGCGTAATATGGCCACTGAAAATTTGTTTTGCTTCTGTTACTAAATTAGATGGGTTTCCTGTATGCGGTAAGTGCGTTAATAAAAGTTCTTTTACATTCGCATCTTTTGCAATACTTGCTACTTCTGTACTATTCATATGCCCTGCTTTTGCAGCCTCTTGATGTGCATACATATTACACTCACAAATGAAAAGATCAGCATCTTTCGTGAATGGAATGAATTCAGGAATATAACTTGAATCAGCGCTGTATACTACAGCACCATCTCCAGCTGTAATACGCATCGCAAAGCATGTAACAGGATGAACAGTTTTTAAGAACGAAATCGAGAACGGTCCAACTTGAAGTGTTTCTTCTGGATTGTACGCGATTCCTTTCGTATGTGGTTCATGTGTTAAAGAATGGAATCCATTCTCGTCAAACGTATGACCGTATATTGGTAATTCCGGTAGTTGCCTTGTTGTTGCACTCGTAATTAATCTCGCATATTGCAATACCCCAATGTCCGCAACATGATCGTGATGATAGTGTGACAGTACAACTGCATCTATATCAGATGGTGTTATATATTTTTGAAGCTGTGCTAGTACACCACTACCACAGTCTACAAGTAAACGAAAACCATCGTGTTCAAACAAATACCCCGACGTTGCTTCTCCCGCTTCTGGAAAGCCGCCCCAAAAGCCGACAACAGTCATTTTCATATGTATCCATCCTTTCTAAAACCGAGTAGGAATGCAGTTTTTCTCCGTACTTGAGAAAGTTTTTTACTTACATCCTACATTGTTAACTATAATCCATTTCCTAAACTTTTTCATTAATTTTCAATTTTGTTATAAAACAGTTGTTGACTTTTATTTTTTGTACTAATACAATAATAGTAAGAAATGGAAATGGAGGGATTGACATGATCGATCAACCAATGGAGTTTTTCAGAAATTTACCGACGAAAACTTGTGCGCACTGTGGGAAAGAAATTGATGAGCAACACGAAGCATACCATAACAAATGTGATGACTGCGTTCACGAAGAATAGTAGTTTATGAACATAAAAAAACCTAGCAGACATAGTCTACTAGGCTAATAACATCGTATCCTTCTTCATCGTTGAACCTTTCACCAAGAGCTCCAGTTCAAACTCATACAATTCTTTTTGTCGATAATTTTTCGTATGGATTTTATCCATCATCAGGTCGACAACTTTTCGGGCCATCTCATCGATTGGCTGTTCAATTGTCGTAATACCTGGCTCTGTAATCTGTGATAATATTTGATTATCAAAACCGATAACAGCGAGATCATCTGGAATGCTCCAGTTATGGTGCTTCGCCTCTGAGATAATTCCAGCTGCTACCTCATCGCCTCCTGCCAAAATCGCGGTAGGATTTTTTTTGTCCTTTAATACTTCATGGAATATTCGTTTTCCATCCTCCCAAGAGAAAGCGTTTTCAAGAAAATCAATCGCTTCTACTTGGCGGCTCTTCTCAGTTATTGCACGTAAAAAGCCCATTTTTCGCTGCTGGCTAACTAATTTGGTTTCGTTACCACGGCAAAAAATAAGATTGCGATATCCTTGATCTAACACATGCTTCGCAGCTATGTATGCTCCTTGCGCATGATCAAACTTCACTGTTGGAATATTTGCTTCCTCAATATATTCATTACATAACACGATTGGACCGTGCTGTAAGTATGGCTCTACATCTTCCCACGGATTTTCTAGTGAACATAGAATAATCCCATCTACTTGTTTCGTAGATAATAATTGTAAATACTCCATCTCTTTTTCAGGTAAATATCTTGTTTGACAAATAATCAGTTTATATTTATGTTCAGAAGCTGCAATCTCGATTGCTTCAATAAATCTACTGAAAAAAGGATTTGTAATCCTTGGAACTAGCACCGCAATTGTTTCCGTTTTTTGTTTACGAAGCCTTCTCGCCGCAGAATTAGGAACAAAGCCTAAATGCTTCATTGCTAATTGAACCCTTTTTTTCTTCTCATCTGAAACATATGGATGATTATTAATCACCCTAGAAACCGTTGTCCTTGATAACCCCGCTAATTTCGCCACGTCCTCTATAGTCGACACGAAATTCTCCCCCTTTGCATGAAAACGTTTTCTTAAATTGATTATATAGTATATTATTGGAAACTGCAATATCGGTTGTTATGATTTTACTATATTAATATTATACATAGGTAAAAGTCTGTTAATGGAGGGGCAATATACTGCTTTTAGACATTTACGGTAGGTACATTCCTTTTCTTAATACCATATATCCTTTATTCAATATAAAAGCCCATCAATACGTCGTCTCCATATGATCCATCTTCATACTTTATTTGCTTTCGTTGTCTCCCTTCTTCTACAAAACCCATACGTTTGTACACTTTAATTGCCCGATCATTAACAGAAACTACACCTAAGCAAATTTTCTCTAAACCTTTCTGCCCTTTAGCCCAACTAATAAGAAATTCAATTAATTTCGTGCCGATGCCTTGATTACAATACGCCTCTTTAATCCCCATTCCCATTGTGCCTGCGTGTTGTAACCGTTCTAGTTCATATCGGTTGAAAAGTAAAAAGCCAACTACCTTCCTATCTACTTCATACACGATATAGAGATTACCTTTCTCATTGCTTTTCCGTATCTTTTCTCTTTCTGCATTACTATCATTCGGTAACTTCTTTGGGGATACTATGAAAAATTTTGTAGTAGTTTCCGATAATATAATTTCTTTTCTAATATTCATAATTGCTTCTGCATCAGTCTCTTTTACTAACCGTATCATTGAATCACCTCGTACTTTTTCTTTTTAAAAATAATATTAAAACTATAAAACGTCCAATATGCAATATTACATATTGAGAATCTTTTTACTCTTGATACAATATTCATAAATCAAAATAAAAGGAATTTATGGAATGAACCCAATCTTAACAGATGCAAAACAACTATTACATAAAGAAGAAAAAATTTTATCTACTTTAAAATGTTCACTTACTGGCTATATGATTACGCATAAAGTCCCGTATCCTGGCATGTTACTTGCTACTAATCAAAGACTTCTCTTTTTTAGCCAATATAAAAACACATTCATTGCCGAATTTGATTATGAAAAAATTCTATCCATAGAAACGAAGAGAAGAATCTTTGACAAAAAAATAATATTTTACTATGAAGATGAATATATAACGCTTGGATACATTACAAGTTCGAATGTTGAAGCGTTCATAGACTTACTACAAAGAAACAGCAAGACTAGCACAGGCTTATAATCAGCGGGGATCCCCTCGCTGATTCATTATTTTAACTCCTCCCACTTCGTCCAAACTTCTCTCCCGTTTATACGGTACATACTATCCTCTCTATCCATAAACCTATGTACAATAAATTCACGTCTAATTGTACAAAAATCATCATGATATTGTTTTATAAATGTATTAATTTCTTTTTCTGTATATTGATTTTCAGCATTTAACTTGCTAACTAAATGCTCTAACAATACTAGTTTTTTCTTCTTTTGACCTGGAATCGATTTTAAGCGATTCTCTTTATCAAAAAAGTTACGAATGGTCGTATCTCTGAATTCCATTTCATTTTCGGTCATTTTGTTATCCTCCATCGGTTTTTAAATAATACAACTTTATTGTTTATCCCTATTATTTTTCTTCATTCTTTCACTTACAACACACATAAAGTAATACCCACTAATTAGCACATAGTAAACTAAAACTATTCCTAGTGCATCTTTTATATTTATATATTTTTCTTTATGAAACAACATAGGTGAAAGGGCGTAAACAAGAAAGAGGATTAGCGGATTTACGATAAAATAATAAGTAAGATTTCCTTTCATCATATCAACTCCTCTATTCTAGTTTTCTCTGTAAATTGTTGTAATTCCTTTTCTTTCGTTTCTATAGCTTTTAGAAAGATTTATTGATGAACTAATGAAAAGATGCCCTCTATTAAAATAAAAAGCACCAAAAAGGTGCTTTTTTCTACGCTTCAACCGATTGATTTTCAGCAACATTTTTAAATTGGCGTTTGTGCATCAAAGTTAAGGAAGCGATCGTTCCAAGTGATAATACAACGATAAAGATCATGAGCATTCCTATGTTTTGCCACATGAAGTTAAAGTCTCCGCTTGATACGACTGCTTTCAATCCTGATACAGAGTATGTCATCGGTAACCAAGCATTAAATGGTTGTAAAAACTTCGGAATTAACTCTAACGGGAATGTTCCAGCACTTGTTGTAAGCTGAATAATTAATGTGATGATGGCGATGAAACGCCCTGCATCACCGAATGCTGTTACTAAACATTGAATTAATGCAATAAACGCTAAACTTGTAACGATGCTAAAGAGTATGAAGTACGGAATACTTTGTACTTCTACACCTAATCCGAACAGTAATATAACATCTGCTACAATCGCTTGGATAATACCAACTGATAGTAGTACACCAAACTTACTAATAAACCAACTAAATCCAGATTTCGGAACGCCCACTGTATCACGTAATGGATATACGATAGATAATAGTAGCGCCCCAACAAATAAACCGAGTGATAAGAAATACGGTGTAAATCCAGTTCCGTAGTTAGGAACTTCCGCCATTTTCTCCGTCTTCACTTTTACAGGACTTGCAAACATATCATACGTTTTATCGGTTCCTTTTACTTCACCAGTTTTCTCTGCCCCTTCGCCAAGTTTCTCAGCAAGTTCACCGGAACCATCATTTACTTTTACGAGGCCATCCGTTACTTTTCCTGATCCGTCTGCTAGTTTATTTACGCCGTCGATTAGCTGGGTTGAGCCTGTTGACAATGTACTTAATCCTGTTGTCACTTGGCCAGAGCCATTTGCTAATTGCGTTATTCCGCCTGACATTTGACCTGCTCCTGCAGATAATGTATCTAAACCGCCTGTTACTTGGCTTGAACCATCCGCTAATTTCGTTACGCCTACAGATAATTGACCTAAACCGCCTGTTACTTGGCTTGAACCATCTGCTAATTGATTTACACCACCTGCCATTTGGTTTGCTCCTACAGATAATGTACCTAAGCCTTCTGTTACCTTTCCAGATCCATCAAACAATTGATTTACACCATCAATTAATTGCCCTGATCCGTTTTTTAATCGATCTACACCTACTTTAGCATTACCTAATCCTTCACCTAATCCATGAAACTTACTTACAAATTCGTTTTGTGCATTCGTTAATTTTTTAATACCACTCGTTAAATTTCCTACATCTTCCGGATTCGGCATTTTGCTTTGCATCCCACTTGTCTTTTCACCGATTTCACCTTTTAATTGTTTTACTTCTTCATTTAATTTATTTGTTCCACCTGCTACTCCGGCAGCTTTTTGCTGAACTGTCGTTGTACTTTTTACGGCACTTGTTATGAATGGTTGTAACTGCTCTTGATATTCTTTTGGTAAACTTTCAATTTGCTTTTGTAAATTCGCTACATCTTGCGCTGCAGTTTTTGCATCTCCTGCTGTTGATTGCGTAAATTCATTTAACTGATTTACATTCGCCCCAGCACCATCTATTTTCTCATTTACTGTATTCAACATAGCAGGAACTTTCAACTGCATATCCCCTAATCCTGCAACAGAGTTTTGCACTTTATTATTTAACTCTTGCAAACCCTTTTGAATCTCTTGAGAAACTTTCTCTAATTGACTTTGCCCTCCCGCAAGTTTTTCCATACCATTTGATAGTTCAGTTGTTCCTGTTTTTAATTCGCCTGTTTTACTTATCAATATGCTCAAACCGTTTGTTACTTTCTCAGATCCATCATGCAATTCACTAATTCCTTTTTTCATTTCATCGGTTTTACTATTTAACGTATTTAAGCCGTTTGTTACTTTTCCGGAGCCATCTACTAATTTTCCGATACCGGCATCGCTATTTAATACATGTAAACCATCTGTTACTTTTCCGGAGCCATCTACTAACTTTCCGATACCTGTTTGCATCTCACCTGTTTTGCTATTTAACGTATTTAAACCTGCTGTCACTTTCCCAGATCCATCAAATAGTTTCCCAACCCCACCCTTCATCTCCCCAGACTTCCCTTGAAGTGTATGAAGGCCGTCCGTCACTTTACTTGAACCATCGTGCAGCTCACTTGATCCGTCGTGTAGTTTATTTGCTCCTTCCGCCCCATCTGCTAATCCTTTTGAGACGTCTTGAATAGAATCAAACATTTTCTCTGCATATGTTTTCGTTAACGTACTTGATACTTCACCTTTAATTTTTTCAATTGCTGTTCCGCCAATTTGTGAAGATAAGAAGTTTAAGCTTTCGTTTGGAATGTATTCTAAGTTTAATGGTTTTGGATCATCTTTTAATAACGTTGTAGCGTTACTTGAGAAGTCATTTGGAATGCGTACTAGCATGTAATACTTTCTACCTTCCATTCCTTTTTTCGCTTCTTTTTCACTTACAAATTCCCATTTGAAACTTGTATTATCTTTTAAGTTATCAACGAGCCCTTTTCCGACCTCAATTGGTTTCCCATCAAATACTGCACCTTTATCTAAATTGACTACCGCAACTGGTAAATCATCTAACTGTTTATACGGATCCCAAAAGGCCCATAAAAACATACCTGCATATAAAATTGGTACGAATAATACCGCGATAATTGGAATTAATATTTTTTTACTTTTTATAATTTCAGTAAACTCTTTACGAAGCAACTGATTCCATTTCATCATTTCTCCCCCTTTTCTAAATGACCGAATTGTTCATTTGGTCATTTTCTCCCAAATAAAAAGGCTATACTTATTCATACATATGCCTTATCCCCGAATTTATACTATGCAACTTTTATTCAATATGAAATTACTATTTCTATTTTCCCTCCTTAAATTAAATATATGACCATTTTGTTCACTCGGTCACTTTTTATAATAATAAAAGGATTATCTTAGTTTGACAATCCTTTTAGTAAATAAAGTTCAAATAACTCTGCAATTTTTTCTTTTTCTAGCGGTTCATGATTTTTTTCCCAATCAAAAATAAGCGATACATATAGACGAAGCATAATAAATGCTGTAATTTCGGGATCACATTTGCTAATTTCACCTTTTTCAATCGCAATCTTTAAATACGATTGAATAACAGAAACGATTTCCACATCAACTTGTTGCATGACTTCTTGTACTTCTTTCGTTCCCATATCGCGCTCTTCTTGAATTAATTTAATCATGAGCTGATGTTCTTTTCTAAATTCCAAGATGCTATATAATGCTCTATGTACATTTTCAAAAAATGAAACATCTGAACGAATTGCACTTTCTGCAACTTGCTTCATTTCTGTAATTAAATTAGAAATAATTTCACCAAATAGCTCTTCTTTATTTTTGAAAAAAGTATAAATCGTTCCTTTTCCTACATTCGCTAACTTCGCTACTTGATCCATCGTTGTTGCTTTATAACCGAACGCTGAAAAAGACTTTGTTGCAGCTTCAATAATAGAACGTTTTCGATCTATCGCCACATCTTCACCTCCAAAAATGACCAATTGGATAATATAGTCAATCAGTACACCTTTGATATTACCACACGCTTACATTCTAGACAAGTTCTCTTTTTTATTATTTCCAGTATAAAAAAATTCCAGTCAGTGTATATCATACTGTCCATAGTTTATCAGAAGAAAAGAGAAAAGGAAAAGGTGTTCTTAAGATATATGATTAAACCTTACTTCACAACAACAAAATTCCTCTTTTTCAAATAATCAAATAAAAAAACAAGAAAATCTTTACAATTAATAGTAATATAGAAAATAGACAAGTTTATCAAAATAGTGGAGGCTTTTTCAGTCATGATGCGTGCGCTTCGTTTAAATATAAAGCAAGCTTTTTGTAATCGTGTTTCTTTAATTATTATGTTTAGTGGACTAGCTCTTATTTTTATTTACCATTATTATTATGTAATTCGTTACATTGGGGATGGAACGGATGCGTTTGTAACAACAGCTTTTAAATGGATTGGATTTCGCGACAATGAAATGGATGTTTATTTATTATTAATGCCCGTTATTGCTAGTTTCCCCTTTAGTACAAGTTACAATTCGGATAAATCAGATGGTTTTAAACCGTTTGTAAGTAAAGGGATTTCTTTGTTCCCTTATTCAGTAACGAAATATATCGTTACATTCTTTTGTGGCGGACTTCTTTATACATTTCCATTCATCTTATCGTTATTATTTTGCAAATTAACCATTCCAGACGGAGAACCGACGGCTGGTTCAGGCATTATAAATGATAATGGGATGTTTGCAAACTTATATTACGAATCTCCCCTCACTTACATTACTGTATATATCGGAATTAATTTTTTATTTGCAGGTTTAATGGCCCTTTTAGGACTTGCAGCATCTGCGTGGTCACAAAAGGACTATATGGCGATTCTCTTCCCATTTGCAGTTGCCTCCATTCCATACGTCCTGCTAAATACGATATTCCCTACAATAGGCGGAGCGCCTTTTCATTTATATGACCCAAAACAACCGTTGCATGGCATGTCGCCGTATATTTTAACGATGCAATGCACTTTTTTCCTTCTCGTTAGTTTATTCATGTACATACAAGGAGTAAAGCGTGATAGAAAAAAATATAGAAGAAGGTTGCAAAGAAGAGAGCGGTGTAGAAAGGCTTTTCAAGTATAATAAAACCCTAATTTCCTTACTATATTGGAAATTAGGGTTTTATTTACTATTCATTTACGGTGTACCAGCCAATCCCCATAAAATAACAACCGCTACAAAATAAATTGCTTTAATCGCCACTACTAAACATAATGAAGCAATTGCATATTTACTTAATTCTCTTCTTGCACCTATTAAAGTGAAAATAACCGCCAAACTAAATGTTATATAAGAAGTTGCTGTATGTATTAAGTTATACGTAATGTCTAAATTACTTGTAAGTCCTGTTATATCAGCTACAAACTGAAGCATGACGATCGTACTAAAAAAAATTGCAAACTGATTCATTAATTTTCCATTTATTCGTGCTTGCATCGCTGCCCTCCTAACGACTGAATATTCAATTAATTTTATCATCAGATTACAAAAAAAGGAATCATCTCTTTATACTATTGATGCAGAAACAAAAAAGAACGCTCAGTCACCTAAGCGTTCCTTTCTTTAAGAAGCTTTCTTCAAATCAATTTGAGCAAGTACTGGGTCATGATCGCTTACACGTCCGTGCTCTTTCATTATGTTTGAGTTTAAGTGCACTGGATCTACAATTGTGTGCGGTGCGATGTTGTTTGTTACTAAAATATGATCTAACACTTGTGCATTTCCTTCGTGAATGTACGTGTAACGATTCTCTTTCGGCACTGTGTTTAACATATTCTTTAAGTTTGTTCCTTCTAGTGCTTTTAGTGGTTTAGCAAACTCAAAATCGTTCATATCTCCTAACACAACAACTGGTGCATTTGTGTTCTTTTTCTGAATTCCTTGTACAAATTGATTTACTTCTTGTGCTAACTGAATTCGTTTGTCTTCACTTTTTAATACGAGCGGTTGCACTTTTCCAAATGGCGTTGCATCCCCTATTTTTGAGTTTAAGTGATTTGCAACGACAACAACGTTTTGTCCTTGGAACGTAAATTCTGCCGCTAACGGTTTACGTGTACTTTCAAATAATGAACTTTCGTCTCCAATGCGAACCACATTTTTATCAAGTAACTTCGGTACTGCTGCTAATTTCACGCGTGATGGGTTGTAGAAGAAACCGACGCGAATATTCGCTCCTGGTGCTCCTCCGTCTAGATTATTGTTTGGAGCAATTTCTACATACTCATACTTCGGTCCACGAATTTCTAGAACTGCATCAATGATACGTTTTGCGCTCAATGACGCATCTGTTGTACCGTCATTAATTGATCCGTTATTATCTTGCATTTCCTCTACACCGATAATATCTGGCATTTTTAAATTGTATTTAATAGAATACGCTAACGCTTTTACCTTTTC
Organism: Bacillus sp. CH_48; assembly: GCF_038008465.1. Classification (NCBI taxonomy): domain Bacteria; kingdom Bacillati; phylum Bacillota; class Bacilli; order Caryophanales; family Bacillaceae; genus Bacillus; species Bacillus sp. CH_48. The sequence continues at coordinate 5,786,025 of NZ_JBBOZF010000001.1, forward strand.
ATCTGTTGTTTCTTTTTTATTCGCCGAGAAGTTTTCAATGTTATATGTAGCAACTGTTAACTTATCAAGACGAGGCTGAATATTTGCCCCTACTTGCTTAAATCCACCATCCACTACAGCTGGCAATTCTGTTATTGGCGAAATACGGAAAGAACCGTAATCATATCCTACTACCCCTGTTATATCTCCAGTGAAAGTATCTCCTACTTTTGCTACATAATCGCGAGGCACTTTTACAGAAAGACGCTCTGGGTTTAATTGATTTTCATCTAATAGAGGTGTGCCATATTGTGTTACTATTTTATCTCCACCATTTTTTACTGTTACATATAAATTTCCGTTTTTCTGAGGTGCAATAATTTTTGGTGTTGGCATCGTAACACGCATACCTTCTATACTTTCATAGAAGTCGATTGCATCTTCATTTGGATCAAATAAACCAAATGCATCATTATCAATAATCTGATCCGGGATTTTCACACCGTTTTCCCCAAGTACAATCGGTGCTGGTAAAGATTGATCTTTTGCGATTACAACAACGCGACTCGCCTTAATTTCTGTCGTCGTTAAGTCTGTTTCAAATCGCTCTGCATATCCTGGTCCAACATATTCTTCTACTACTCCATCAACTTGAATAAGATCTCCTACTGCTACATTCGCATCTTTTTTGTATACGTACATACCTTCTGAAGTAGCTGGATCATTATCTAGCTGATTGTCTTCTATATAAAAGCCGTTTTTATCAAGCGCTGTGACAACGCCTTCCACATTGTATACTTTCTTCCCGTTGTAAGGAGACATATGTGATTTTCCTTGAATGTCATGAATACGAACCTGTTCATTATTTACGATAATAAACGAAAACGTCGAAATTGCTGAAGAAGTAAGCCCTTCTTTTTCTGCGATTGCTTTCACTACACTATTTTCATTCACTACAATTTGTCCATTATAACGAACGCTTTTATTAGTAGGATTAGAGCCATCTAACGTATAGTAGATTGTTGCCCCTTCTGTATTCGTCGTTAATGTTACCGCTGTTCCTTTAGCAACTTCTCCACCGTTCGGTGAAGCTACTACATCGCTAACACGGTTTTGGCCTTCACCTTGAAACTTATAAGCTGTTACTGATTTTAAACCTGGGTTACTAAAATATAATTCAAGAGTCCCAGTCAAACTAACTTTCTTCCCGATATTTTCAGGATGATCTTTTACATTCACTGCCGTTCTCACATCACCTTTTGGCAACTGAACAGGCATGATTTTGTCTGGATTCGTTTCGTTTGGCGAATCTGCAATTGCTACGTTTGTATCATCAAACTTAGCTGGATCCTTCGTATATTTAGAAGAACTTTGCGTATATCCAACAATGTACCCTTCCACTATCCCCTTCGTTTTCCCTTGCTGCTTAAATACTTGAATTGCTTTTTCTACTGACATAGAAGCAGTTTCTTCTGCTTGCGCTAAAGTTCCAGTAAATGAAAGCAATAGCAAGAATGATAAAAAGACACTTAACAATTTCTTCACAGCCATTTTCCTCTCCATATTTCATATTTTCTCAGCATTTCTATCATAACAAATGATTCGTTATATAGAACTATTTTTCGACAAATTTTACAAAAGATTTATTTAATTTACAAGCTTTCAACCTATAATACAAAATAATAATTTTACACCTTCTACAAATGCACTCTATAATGTTAGAGAGAGAAAACAGAAAATATCGACATTTGATTGGCATGTAAAATGGATTCATTTGAATAGGAGTGATTGGATGGAAGTGCAAACAGAAACATACCGCGCAGCTATGAATGGAACATTAGAACGTCATTTTTCAGATATGATTGCTGTTATACCAACTAGAATTACAATTGAGCAGTTAAAACAGCGGCTAGAGACTATCGCTACTAAAGTTGATGAGTTAAAAATTGTTTATAGTGATGAGACAAGCCTTATTGTTGAGTTACATATGGATGAAGCAATCATACCGTATGAACTGCATATTGATGAGGCGAATGACCCAGAAGAATATAAAATGTACAATAGACAAGATTCTACAATCGTAGATCGTAATTTTGAAGATGCGGCTTTCGGCACTGAAATTTTCACTCGTACGCTATTTGTAGGCGATGTACTGGACTGCTTTTCCAGCAGTTACAGTTTTTATGGAATCTCGCCCCAGATTTGTTATTTGTAATCGATTCAAGTGCAGCAATGAAAGTGATATCTAGAAGCTATATTGAATATCACGTTGAAAATGAATTATTACCTGACATTCCTGACTTGTACGTTATTCATTCTGTTTATGAAGACGATAAAGATGATGAGCCTACGCAATATTGGTTTCATACACACGGTCTTTTAAGAGCAGGCGTAACTGAAATAGAGTTAATTATTCCAAATCGCATTTCTTCCTACTACGGCATTAGCGATCTCTTTCAAACATTTGCTAATAATGCGGTTGAAAATGGACAAGTCCCTATGAATGAGCCTATCGTTATCGCGCATAGTCAGCAAGGTTCTATACATACAGTCGCTGTTCCGTGGGAAAAAGGATTATCTTATATAGGGCATAAAACGAGTATGGACCAATTATCTTCAATCGAGGATGAAGAAGTGAAACTACAACCAATAGATGCACAAAATACATTCTTAGGCGGAATGGATGCCCGAGATGAATACCATCAATCTCCATCCGTTCTCTTATTCAAATTTAATACTTCAGAAGAATATATTGAAAGTTTTTTCAAAGAACACGAGGAAGCTACAGGGCTCATGTTCTATAAAACAAATAGTGAAACCAATCGTATGGCTTACAATGCGAAAAATACTTTCGGGTATTTCAGCAACATTTTTCACATTGAACAATCAAATGAAGATTTTCGTTTCCTTGCTAAGTTTGGTGTCTCCTACGAAGAAGGAAAAAGTGAACATATGTGGTTTGAAATGCAAAACATTACGGAAGATTTCATTCAAGGAATACTCATTAATGAACCATATTTTATAGAAGATATGAGTGAAGGAAATAGTTATCATTTAGATTTTGATAACTTAACAGAGTGGGTTATTTATGCAGGAGATGCCGTTATAAAGCCAAATAACTTATATATGTTTATTGGCGAATAAGTATTTTATACAATAAACGAAACGCCTTCAATATAATTGAAGGCGTTTCGTTTATTGTGCGATTAATTCAGCATCTATTACTTTCTCCAAATGAGATAATACACGCTTTGCAGCTTCCTCACCTTGATTAATACAATCTGGAAGTCCAGCACCAGCATAGGAGCTACCTGCCAAGTATATACCAGGCAACTCTTTCTGCATAAATGTTGTGAGCTTTTTCATTCGCTCATTATGGCCTACTGTATATTGAGGCATCGCTTCTTTCCAGCGGCTTACGATTGTAAATTCTGGATCCTCTGTAATATCCATCGTTTTTCTTAAATCTTCTAGTACGAGCTGAACGAGTTCTTCTTCAGTTTGTTCTACAACCGCTTCATCACCAGCACGTCCAACGTAACAGCGAAGGAGTGTTTTTCCTTCTGGCGTTGTATGTGGCCATTTTTTATGCGTCCACGTACATGCTGTAATCGTGTAATCGCTATTTCGTGATACGACAAATCCTGTACCATTAATATCGCGCCGGATTGCTGACTTTTGGAAAGCAAGTGCCACATTCGCAACGGATGTGGCCGGAATATTACGGAAGAAACGAAACTGCTTGTACTGAGCAAACATGGACGGCAATACTTTATGCGAAGTTGCCACTACGATGGCGTCCGCTTCTATTTCTTTTCCATTACTAAGAGTAATTGTATAACCATCACCCTGTTTTGCAACTTTTTCAATGCGAGTTCCCTTTATTATCGTACCTTCATGCATCTTTACTTCGAGAGATTCTACGATAGATTCTAAACCTGTTTTCACTGTTTGGAAGATTCCTTTTTTCGGTTTAGCTTTCTCTTCTTTCGGAGCGAGCGTACGCATACCGAGTGAAATACTGCGATGTTTCTGCTCAATCTGATACATTTGCGGGAATGTTGACATTAAGCTCATTTCATCAATATCCCCTGCATAAATACCCGATAGTAACGGTTCTATTAAGTTTTCAACCACTTCGTTTCCGAGGCGATGTCTGAAAAATTGTCCGAGTGATTGGTCAGATACTGGCTTTGACCTCGGCATTAATAGATCAAAACCAGCTCTTAGTTTACCAATTGGGGAGAACAGCCCGGAAAATAGAAACGGCGTAATTTGCGTTGGAATTCCCATCATTGATCCGCTCGGCATTTTATGTAACCGATTGTTTACGAGGATAAATGATTGACCGGCTTGATTATTTACAAGTTCATCGCCAAGACCTAATTCTTTCACTAATCTAGCTGCACTTTCTTTTCGTGCTAAGAAAGAATCCGGTCCGCGTTCAATTGTAAATCCATCTTTTCGAACGGTTTGAATTTTTCCGCCAAGTTTACCCGATGCTTCTATAAGTAATGTATCAATCGGCAAGTTTTTTTCATGAATATTTTTTTGTAAGTTATACATTGCTGTTAATCCCGTTATGCCTCCGCCGACGATCACAACTTTTTTCCTCAAGCAGGCTCCCCCTTTCTTCTTACAGTACAGATTCTTTTTTCTTTAATACAACATCTGTTAAACAATCAATAAATGCGTCCGATGCATTTGGCATTTCTGGACGATAATATTTCGCACCAATTTCATCCGTTACAACTTTACACTCAAAGTCGTTGTCATATAAAACTTCTAAATGTTCAGCAACAAATCCAACTGGTGCATATACGAATGAAGTATAACCGTGCCTTTCATTTAGTTCTCTCGTTAAATCTTGTACATCTGGACCAATCCAAGGATCTGGTGTGTTTCCTGCACTTTGCCAGCCTACTGCATAGTTTGCTACTTCAGCTCCGCGCGCGATATAATCAGCTGTTTCATTTAATTGATCTGGATATGGATCGCCCATTGCAATAATTTTCTCTGGTAAGCTATGTGCAGATACGATTAATACTGCTTTTTCACGCTCTGCATCTGACATACCGTTATATATACCTTTCACTGCATCAACCCAGTACTGGATGAATTTCGGCTCTTTATACCAGCTATCGATGCCGTGAATTGTTAAGTTCCCAAGTTTCTCAGCTTCTTCTTGTGCTCGTCCAACGTATGATTTCACGCTAAACGTAGAATAGTGAGGTGCAAGAACAAGTGCGATTGCATCTTGTATTCCGTCGTTATGCATATCTTTCACCGCATCTTCAATAAACGGTTCAATATGTTTTAAACCAAGATACATATGGTACTCTACTTCATCTTGCACTTCATTTAAACGCTTCTCTAACTTCTTAGCTTGCTCTAATGTAATAGTAGCTAAAGGAGAAATACCACCAATTGCACGGTAACGCTCTGTTAAATCTTCCAGCATTTCAGGACTTGGCTTTCTTCCTCTGCGAATATGTGTATAGTAACGTTCAATATCTTCTTCTTTATATGGCGTTCCATATGCCATTACAAGCAAACCAATTTTCTTTTTCATACAGCAATTCTCCTTTACTTCGCTAACTGCCCTTTAGAGTATTCATGAATAAATGTAGTTAAACGTTTTAATGTATCTGGATTTACTTCTGGGAATACACCGTGTCCTAAGTTAAAGATATAACCAGGCTCTTTCATCCCTTGATCTAAAATACCTTTTACATGTTCTTCAATAACAGACCATGGCGCAAGTAAGAATGAAGGGTCCATATTTCCTTGTACCGCCTTATGAACGCCGCGTGCACGTGCTTCTTCAATTGGTAAACGCCAGTCTAAGCCGACTACATCAAGCGGTAAATCGTGCCACTCATTCACTAAGTGTGCAGCTCCTACGCCGTGCATAATCATCGGTACACCCATAGGGCGAACTTCTGCAAAAATACGCTCCATTGCTGGTTTAATAAATACGCGGTAATCTGCTACATTTACTGTTCCAACCCAAGAATCGAAAATTTGAACTGCTTTTGCTCCTGCGTTAATTTGCGCTTTTAAATATGTAATAACCATATCTGCTAGCTTATCCATTAAAGCAAACCAAGCTTTTGGCTCTGCATACATGAACGCTTTCGTATTATGGTAGTTACGAGATGGACCGCCTTCAATCATATAGCTCGCTAATGTAAATGGAGCTCCTGAAAAACCGATTAACGGTACGTCTAACATTTCTGTCGTTAATAAACGAATTGTATCTAGTATGTACGGTACATCATCTTCTGGATTGATTTCCCCTAGTTTTTCTACGTCTTGTAAAGAACGGATTGGGTTATCGATAACTGGGCCAATACCTGATTTAATTTCTACATCCACACCAATTGCAGGTAGTGGTGACATAATATCTTTATAAAGAATTGCTGCGTCTACGTTATATTGATCAACCGGCAATTTTGTAACGTAAGCACATAACTCTGGATTGTGTGTAATTTCAAATAAAGAATACTTTTCTTTAATCTTTCTATATTCCGGCTGTGAACGACCTGCTTGACGCATATACCATGCTGGTACATAATCGGTACGTTCCCCCCTACATGCTTTTAAAAATGTCTCATTTATAGTTCTTACCAAGACCCTTGCTCCCTTCCTTACCAATGCTTCGAATACGTTCGATATTTATCTTTTTTTACTATACAGCTTGTAAAAACAAAATGCATAATATTATGTACGTTGTTCATTAAATTGACACAAACATTCGTAAAAACGCTTACTATTTTCACAACATTCTTATTATAACACAGAGAAAAACTATGGTTTAGCTACTTTTGACTTTTCTCCTTCGCGATTCGTTTGTGAATTATATGGTACAACGTAAAAGCTCGGTTTTGAAAATATGTTAACGAACTTTTCCTCATATTCTCCAGCACCATTTACAGTGCTAACATGCGTATGAATTCCGTTCTCCACTCTATAGATTCGGTACATAATTCTGTTATCTGGAAGTGGCGTCCAACTTAATTTTGCTTTAAATAAACCGAAAGGGCTAAATGATAGTTTCATTTTTACATCTTCAATTTTGCGCAGCCGAATCGGAGCACCGATTGTTTCCACACCTTCAGGCTTCATAAACTTCTCTTTATGTTCTACATTAGCCTTCGTTAAAATTTTCTTAAACAATTTTGTCGCAGATGCACTTTCTCCTTGCAACTGATGTTCCTTATCCGTACGGTCATAACCAATCCAAACAGCGCCTACTAAGTTCGGTGTATAGCCGACGAACCACATATCTCTTGCTCCCTTATCGTCATTTGGCAATGAAGTTGTACCCGTTTTTCCAGCTAGCGCACCGTTATATACACCTGCTCTCGCTGTCCCCTCCTTCACAACTCCTTCTAACATTTTCGTCATATACCATGCCGTCTGTTTCGAAAAAATTTTCGTCTCTACTTTCGGTGATTCCCCAATGACTGCACCGTGTCTATTTAATACTTTATCAATAACGTGCGGCTCGATAATATTTCCATTTGCTAAAAATGAACGATACATTTTTACAAGATCAAATGTTGAAACGCCATTTTTCAATCCGCCAAGCGCTGTACTTAAACCAGCATCTGCAATATGGACATTTCCTTTTTCTAAATATTGCTTTCCTTCTTCTACCCCTAACTCATTTAATAAAGAAACTGCCGGTACGTTTGCCGACTCTAAAATCGCATCATACATCGTCATTTCTTTTGAATACTCATGATTATAATTTCGAGGTTCATACCCTTCAAAAGAATTTCTTTCATTCGTTAATAAAGAATACGGATTATACTTTTTCGTTTCTAGTGCTGGTGCATAAACGATAAGTGGTTTTAAAACAGATCCGGGCTGCCTTTTGGCAAAAACACGATTAAATCCTCTCGGGACGTACTTTCTTCCCCCAATCGCCGCTTTAATCCCTCCCGTATGATTATCCATTAATAAAAATGCACCTTGTGCCCCTTCTTCTTTCCCAGGAAAATTCCTTGCATCTTGAAACTGGTTATACGCTACCTTTTGAATTTTTTCATCCATAGGTACGACAAACGTATATCCTCCGCGAAGTACTTCTTGATGAGACAATCCGTATAAACGAGCTGCTTCATCTATGACCATATCAATATACGGCATATATGCGAGCTCATTTTCGTCTAAGTTTTTATATAAAGCAATCGTCTTTCCTTGATAACGTACGCTATCTTCGGCAGTCAAATAGCCTTGTTTATGCATAAGTGACAATACTAGATCGCGGCGTTCCTTACTCTTCTCTGCAGAATAGTACGGTGAATATCCGTTTGGTGACTTCGGAAGGCCTGCAAGCATTGCCCCTTCCTCTACTGTTAAATCCTCAACATTTTTATTAAAATACAGCTTTGCTGCTGCTTGAATACCGTAAGCCCCATGACCAAAATAAATATGATTCATATACATTTCAAGAATTTGTTGCTTCGTATATTTTTGCTCTAATTGAAGAGAAATTGCGACTTCCTTCAATTTGCGCGTAAATGTTTTTTCACGAGTTAAAAAGACATTTTTAGCGAGTTGCTGCGTAATGGTACTACCGCCCTCTAGCTTTTCTCCAGCTAACGTATCTTTATAAAGAGCACGGAATATAGACGGATAATCAATTCCTTGATGCTCATAAAAACGAGAATCTTCCACCGCAACAAACGCCTGCTGCACATACTTCGGAATTTGCTCGATCGGTACGAGCTCCCTATTTTCTACGTATAATTTCGTAATTTCTTTCCCTTTCTGGTCAACGATACGTGATGAAGAGTGGAAAACGAGCTGCTTTTCATCCATCATATAGCCACCAGCTAACACGATAAGTTTATAGAGTACAATCGCTACTATAAACGTTGCGACGCCACCTAATAAAGTCCACTTTACTTTCTTCATACATCGGCCTTCTTTCCAAATGATGGTACATTTATTATTTGAAAAAGAAGTATCTTTATGTATATAATCTTCGAAGTTTTTTAAGAGAGTTGATATAATAGAAACAAACTATTAAGGGGGCATTAAAATGAAGGCTATTATTTCATACGAAACACCTCTAGAACAAGCACATTTCACTGCAAAAAATGATGAGAAAAATATGTTTTATAAAGAAAATACAGAAGAATCTGTAGAAGGCTCACTTCAGTATGACGTACTAGATGCTGTCGGTGAATTTAAAGGACAACCTGGCTATATCGTTTGTAACAATATTTCTGTAACAGACGAAGGTCGCCCAGTATTTGAAAACCGTTTTAAAAACCGTGCAGGCCTTATTGAAAACGAACCAGGATTCCAAGCGATCCGTGTTCTACGCCCATTAAGTAACGATACATATGTCATCTTAACGATGTGGGAAACGGAGCAAAACTTTAAAGACTGGACAGAATCACGTTCATTCGAAAACGCTCATAAAAAACGTCCTGCACAAGCAGAAGGACAAGCACAGGCGCATCCACATGCTGAACAGCAAAAGAGTATTTTCTCTCGTCCGTCGTTCGTGACTACTTTTGATGTGTTAGTTTAATTAGAAAGTAATACAACACTATCAGTACGTGAAATTATATTAACGATTTTTCGAATATATCTATCACATCTTTGAATATATCAACGATTTTTCGAATATATCTATCATATCTTTGAATATATCAACGATTTTTTCAATTTATCTATCACATCTTGAAATATATCAACGATTTTTTCAATTTATCTATCACATCTTGAAATATATCAACGATTCGACTAAAGGTATCCATTTAATAACAAAAAGGAAACACCACTACACATCGGTGTTTCCTTTTTCTTTGTACCAATTATATATACGAAGCGAATCTTTTTTTCTCATATGCTTTACTTCATAACCGCGCCCGGCTACCGCTACAAGAGTTGTACATAATTCATCTTTTCTTTGAAAATACGATTGATTATAACCTACTGCTTGAACATGTCTTCTTCGCATTATTCCTGTATATTTCGAAAAATTACGATATACAACCGTTAGTTGATTTTCTCTTAATTCATAACCACCACTTTTATATCTAGCATACGCAAGTAACGAAAACACGATAAATAACGGTAAAATAACAAACAACGCAATATATTGTTTAAAATATATACTCACGCTGGCAATTAGAACTGTGAGTATGATACTTATTAACCAGCCCATAATGAAATAACGACGCAACGCTGTTTTTGGTAAGTGAACGATCTCCGCTTCGATTTCATAAGGTAACTCTAAATATGTGAGCAGGTGCTGTACATCTTTTTTCTTCATAAATGGATGCAACATTACTTCGTTACTTGCTGCTCCAATACTTTGAATTGCTTCCACTTCAACAGCACAATAGCCAAACGGCTGGCGAAGCATACCTTCTTTTACAGTAATCGCTTGAATGCGGTGCAATTTTAAGACAAACTCTTTCTTTTCAAATAATCCTTGAACGATACGAATCTCTTCCCCTTTTCGCCCAATTTTAAAGTTTGCATATTTCAACACATATCCAGCCGTGGAAATAATCCATGAAATTGCCATTAAAATTAATGCAATTACAATTAGTTTATAAACACCGTTTCCCATCACATACGCTTCTACTTTACTTGTGAATCCTTCAGGAAGAACAAAATCAAACTTTGTGTAAAGAAGTACTAGTCCAGAGAACACTAGTCCGAACCGACCAGATGTAATCGCTGCGGCTAAAACCTCTTTCGCTGTTAACTGATAAACCGTCTTGCTTTCTTCCTCTTCTATTTCTTCTTTTACAGTAGTTTCTTTCTTATGTAATACAGAGATTAAATGTTTTGCCTCGTCTTCTTTAATACCAGCCAACATCACTTCTGGTTCATTACCACCACCGGCTACTTCTATATTTAACTTCATGAGTCCGAGCATTTGATAAATGAAGTTAGAAGACGTACTAATATTTTGTACACGCTCTTTATTTAAATAGCTTTCCTTCTTTACAAAAACACCGTGCTTTACATGTAACATATTATTCTCAATCCAGTACACTTTAAAATACCATTTAATTGCTGAAAAAATAGCCATGATGAATAAAACAACCAGAAGGAAAAGATAAAATAAATACCAAGGTTCCACTTGTTCATCAGGTTTAAATAAAACAAGAATAATAAGTGGCAACAAACTCGCAACCCTAATACCTAACAATATCGTGATCGGATGTTGCCTCTTATACATCCTCATCACTCACTTTCGCAAGTTCTCCAATTTGTCTTTTCAGCTGTTCTGCTTCTTCTTTCGTTAAACCTGGGATACTATGAGAAGTTGCGGCTGTTGAAATGTGTAATTCTGCTAAATTATACTTTCTCATAATCGGCCCTTGCTCAATCGTTACGTGCTGCACACGGATCATCGGAATAAGTACGCGTTCTACAACAAACATTCCCTTTTGAATCTCAATCTCTTCTTCATTTAATCTGTAACTATAATAGCGCTGACGTAAATTTGGAAACACAAAATAATCAAGTGGAATAAATGTAATGGCTCCTGTTACTAATAGTCCAAACAACCACCCCCACCAGTTAAAGTTAATCATGAAAAAGAAATATGCAATTACGACTGTTAGTATAACTGCCGCCCCAATTAAAGCGTGAATCCTCCACACTTTCAGCATATTAGAATGAATCTCCCTTTCTAACGGCTGCATCTCATCACTCCAATTCTATGAATTTATTACTTATATATTATCAAAAATAAGGTTTTATATACATTTTTGTAAATTTATAGTCAAATAAATATAAGTGAATCAAAAGCATGTTAAAAAACATATATTATAAATATGAATTATATTAGACCAAATAAACCCTGCATGATTCATGCAAGGTTTATCGTTTTATACACAATATATTTCATCATTGTTGAGATATACTAGCATCGCTTTCAATTCGATTTTCTTTTTGACTCAGTTTTTTATCTTTAGATTTTTTTAATGTTAAAGTCATGCCAATAAAAATAAAAAGAATTCCTGTTATTTGCATTAAAGTTGGACGGAATCCAGTAAGTACAGTATCTAATAATATTGCCACTGCCGGATCTAAAAAAACTAATATTGAGATTGTTTTTGTAGATAAATGGCGTAAACTATCAAAAAACAGATAATACACTATCCCAGTGTGAATAAAACCAGTAGCTATAATATATGTCCAATTACTTTGAGTGAGGCCACTAAAAGCATCTAAATCTATAAATGGTATTAAAAGAAATATCCCCAAGAATGTTTGTAAAAATGTCATTGCATACGCACTCATTTTGTTAATCCCTTTACCAAATAAAGTTGTAAATGCATAAAAGAGAGCTGCAAGAAATCCCCATATCATACCTGAAGACATTAATGAGCCTACAGAGAAGCTTCCATCGATACCAGCAATTAATAAAGCTCCCACAAAACACACAATTATTGAAATGATAGATATTAATGTTAATTTTTCTTTAAAGACGATACTTCCAATTAACAGTACAATTACTGGTGCAAGATGATAAACTGAGATAGCAATTGTAACTGACATATTTTCAAAGGCTTTAAATAAGAAAACCCAATTAAATACTAAGAAAAAGCCACATATTAAAACTTGAATAACTTCTTTTCGTTCCCATTTATCTTGTTTATATTGCCCTGTAAGCAACCAGCATACACTTAAAAATATTGTCGCAAAAATACACCTTACAAACACTAATTCAAACGAAGGCAAGTTTGTTTGAACAGAAAAAAATCCAACTGATCCAAAGATAACCATTGACGCTATCATCTTTAAGGCCGGTACCGTTTTCTCTTGCTTAAAACTTTTTTGAAGCAAATTAATCCCCCTCCAATAAAAAAATCTGTTTATAGTGAGAAAAACACCAGCCTAAAAAAGGACAGGTGCTTTTCCTCAAAAACACTCAACTACAAGTTTTTCCCAGCAGTCCAACCACCATCAATTACAAAATTAGAACCAGTAATAAAGCGGGCCTGATCAGAAATCAAGTACTCAATACATGAAACAATATCCTGCGGCAACCCCCAAGTATCTAAAGATTGATTACTTTTTATCATAGACATCAAGGCTTTATTACTAAAGTATTCTTCTGTAAGTTCAGTTCTAATAACACCAGGAGAAATGCTATTTACTCTTATATTTTGCTTCCCAAATTCCATAGCCATCTGTTTAGTCAATCCGATTAAGGCATGCTTTGATGCCACATAAGCAGCTCGCTCTGGTTCAGCCATTAATCCAGAAACCGATGCTATATTCACAATACAACCTTTTATTTTCGATTCACACCATCGCTTCGCTACTTCCCTAGAAAGTATAAATGGGGCTACTAAATTTACATCAATTACTTTTTTAAACATATCATCGGATAAATTTAAAACAGGTGTTATCTCTCGAATACCAGCAGCATTTATTAATATATCAGGAGAAAGCTTTTCTAAATCTAATTGAGTAAAAAGATTATGAATCGCTTCACTATTACTTAAATCAATTTGCACTACTTTCAAAGGCATATCTGTTTTCATATAATCTATTAAGTTATTATTATTAATATCAAGAGCTATTACATGAAAGGATTTTTCTAAAAAGTATTTTATACAAGCATGACCTATACCACTATTGGCTCCAGAAATCATAATTATTTTATTCTCTCTCATTTTGTCTCCTTATAAGAAAATGTTACTAATAAAATATCACGAAAAGCTTCAGTACTACATTCTGTTCCAAGTGGAGTTACGGCATGGAAAACCTTTTGTCCAAATACTAAAGTTTCTAAAGGCTCCTTCAAACTTATAAACTGATTAATTTCCCTTGGAGAATTAGCTATTAAATTATCTCCGCCAATAGCTGTATTACTTAAATTCATAAGGTGTAAAAACACTACTGGTTCATCATCTTTATGTAACCAAATAGGTGAACTAAAAGATGGTCTTTCTTTAGTAGCTTTATATCTTACTTGATGTAAACCTATAATTAAATCTTTACTTGTATCTATTATATTTGTTTTAAATGCAAATTCAGTATCGAAACGCACGATATTTTGAATTAAAGGATTATATAAAAAACTATCATTTATGCTATGGAACTGTCTAACTTTACCGCCATCATCATAGTTATATTCTTTAGATTGGAAGTAATCATTACTATTATCTAAAATATAATCTGGTGAATCAACATACTTTATATACCTTGAATAAGATCTAGCACGGCATTCACCGTACGCATCATCTTCCAAATTATAATAATCTAACTGTGCTTGTGTTAATAAACGATGATTCTCTTCCTCTTGTAAAAAGATTTCATTTGAGATTTCAAGGAATCCCTTAGATTCAAATTCATGTACCTTTTCTTCTATGCTAAAGCCACTCATTTTACTAAGAACAAACGTCATTATAAAAACCTCCACACTATTGTATTTTTCTTTCTCACCCTATGTTAGAAATGCAATAAGTAACCGAGATTCTTGCTTAATAAAATTAAAAATTATGATATTCAATTAATACACCAAATGAAATATATGTAATCCATTAAAACTATTTCTTAAGCAATATTATATATCCTCTTGGTTATTTTTTCTAATTATCTGAAGATTTTTCAACATTAGTCTTAATATTCAAAATTAAAGAAATGTATTTTTCAGAAAGAGAAAACTGCGAGTATTGCAATTATTTATGTATATAACTTTTTTTAAAATTATATTTTAAATATAACTAGTTTTTTATAATTTTTTTGATATAATTACATACGGGAAACGGGAAGAATTTTGTCTTCCCAAGTGTTTTTATTTGCATCTAGTTCTTTTGCTAGATGCCTTTTTTTATGTTAAAAAAGGTATCCTCAAATACTTTGAGGATACCTTTTCACTTTTATTATCTCTGCTGTTTTCTACCTAATACGAGTAATCCAAAACTCATCATTACAAGAAGTGCTCCCATATATGGTTCCACAGGCATTTTCTGCCCTGTCTTTGGTAATTCTTTTTCCGGTTTTTCTGGACCCGGTGTTCCAGGCTTTTCTGGACCTGGTGTTCCAGGTTTTTCTGGATCTGGTGTTCCAGGTTTTTCTGGATTCGGTGTTCCAGGTTTCTCTGGATCTGGTGTTCCAGGTTTTTCTGGATTTGGTGTTCCAGGTTTCTCTGGATCTGGTGTTCCAGGTTTCTCTGGATCTGGTGTTCCAGGCTTTTCTGGATCTGGTGTTTCTGGAACTGGTGGTGCTAAATGATTCAATTTGTTTAATACTTCTAATTGAACTGCATTTATCATTCCATTTGTAATTTCAAATGGAATTGGATTAGTTAATTTTTCATATCCTTTTGGTGCTTCTACTTCTACTAGTGTGTAGTTACCTACAGATAGATCTGCGATTTTTGCCTTTCCATCTTTATCTGTTGTTACTTTCACTACTACTTTGCCCGCTTCATCATGAACTTCAAACACAGCTCCTGATAAGACTTCCTTGCTTTCAGCAGCCATTTTTGTAATCTCCACTGAACCTTTGTCTAACTGTTCATTCTCTACTTTCAATGATAAGACTTTCGTCATACCTTTTTTAATTTCGAATGATACTGGTTCCGTTAACTTCTTATAACCTGGTAAGCTCTTCGTCTCTACTAATTTGTATTTTCCTACTGATAGATCTGAAACGTTTGCTTTTCCTTCTTTATCTGTCGTTATTTCAGTTACTATTTTGCCTTGCTCATCTTGTACTTCGAAGACTACGCCTTCTAATGCTTTTTGGCTATCTTTATCTACTTTTGTTACTTCTACATTTCCCTTGTCTAACATTTCATTTTCTACTGTTAAAGCAAGAGATTTTGTCATACCTTTTTCAATTTGGAAAGTAATCGGATCTACTAATTGTTTATATCCTTTTGGTGCTTTTACTTCTACTAACTTGTATGTGCCAACTGATAAATTAGTGACTTGTGCTTGTCCTTTTTTATCTGTCGTTATTTTAGCGACTACTTGTCCTGCTGCATCTTGAATCTCAAAGACTGCATCAGCTAAAGCATCTTTATTTTCTTTATCTACTTTTGTAATTTCTACATTTCCTACATCCACTAATTCATTTTCTACAGTCAATTGTAATGCTGTAACTCTACCTTTTTCAATTTCGAATGAAACTGGCTTTTCTAGTGGTTTGTATCCTACCGGTGTTTCTACTTCTACTAACTCATACTTTCCAATAGATAAATCTGAAACTGTTGCTGTTCCTTCTTTATCTGTCGTTACTTTCGCAACTACTTTTCCTTTTGAGTCACGTACTTCAAATACAACATTTTCTAATGGTGCTTTACTGTCTTTATCTATTTTTGTGATTTCTACATTCCCCGTATCTACCATTTCATTTTCTACAGTGAACGTTAAAGATTTTGTCATACCTTTTGTAATTTCAAATGGTACAGGCTTTTCTAATTTTTTGTAGCCTGGTAAACTATCTACTTCTACTAGCTTGTACTTTCCTACTGATAAATCTGAAACTGTTGCTTTTCCAGCTTTATCTGTCGTTACTTTCGTTACTACCTTGCCTTTGTCGTCTTGAACTTCAAAGACTACCCCTGCTAACGGTGCCTTATTATCTTTATCTATTTTTGTAATTTCTACATTTCCCGTATCTACCATTTCATTTTCTATTTTTAATGATAGAACTTCTGTCATTCCTTTTTTGATTTCAAACGATACTGGTTCTGTTAATTGTTTGTAACCTGGTAAGCTTTCTTTCTCTACTAATTTGTACTTTCCTACAGATAAGTCTGAGATTTTTGCTTTACCATTTTTATCTGTTTTTACTTCCGTTACTACTTTGCCTTTTTCATCTTGCACTTCGAAGACTACATCTTCTAATACTTTTTTACTATCTTTATCTACTTTTGTAATTTCTACTGAACCTTTATCTACTAGTTCATTCTCTACTTTTAATGATAAGACTTCTGTCATACCCTTTTTAATTTCGAATGATACTGGCTCTGTTAGCTTTTTGTAGCCTGGTAAGCTTTCTACTTCTACTAGTTTGTAATTTCCTACAGATAGATCTGAAATTTTCGCTTTTCCTTCTTTATCTGTTGTTACTTTCGTTACTACTTTGCCTTTTTCATCTTGCACTTCGAATGTTACGCCTTCTAATAACGCGCCACTTTCTTTGTCCACTTTTGTAATTTCTACTGAGCCTTTATCTAACTGTTCATTCTCTACTTTTAATGATAAGACTTCTATCATACCTTTTTTGATTTCGAATGATACTGGCTTCGCTAGTTTTTTATATCCTGGTAAGCTTTCTACCTCTACTAGCTTATATTTTCCTACTGATAAATCTGAAATTGTTGCTTTTCCATCTTTATCTGTTTTTACTTTCGTTACTACTTTGCCTTTTTCATCTTGCACTTCGAATGTTACGCCTTCTAATAACGCGCCACTTTCTTTGTCTACTTTTGTAATCTCTACTGAACCTTTATCTAACAGTTCGTTCTCTACTTTCAATGATAAAACTTTCGTCATACCTTTTTTGATTTCGAATAATACTGGTTCTGTTAATTTTTTGTAACCTGGTAAGCTTTCTTTTTCTACTAATTTATACTTTCCTACTGATAAATCTGAAATTGTTGCTTTTCCTTCTTTATCTGTCGTTACTTCTGTTACTACTTTGCCTTTGTCGTCTTGAACTTCGAAGACTACGCCTTCTAATAATTTTTGACTATCTTTATCTACTTTTGTAATTTCTACATTTCCCTTGTCTAACATTTCGTTTTCTACTGTTAAAGCAAGAGATTTTGTCATGCCTTTTTCAATTTGGAAAATAATCGAATCTACTAATTGTTTATATCCTTTTGGTGCTTTTACTTCTACTAACTTGTATGTGCCGACTGATAAATTAGTAACTTGTGCTTGTCCTTTTTTATCTGTCGTTATTTTAGCGACTACTTGTCCTGCTTCATCTTGAATTTCAAAGACTGCATCAGCTAAAACATCTTTATTTTCTTTATCTACTTTTGTAATTTCTACATTTCCTGTATCTACTAATTCATTTTCTACTGTTAGCTTTAATGCTGTTACTCTACCCTTTTCAATGTCGAATGAAATTGGCTTTTCTAGTGGTTTGTATCCTGCCGGTGTTTCTACTTCCACCAACTCATACTTCCCAATAGGTAAATCTGAAACGTTTGCTTTTCCTTCTTTATCCGTCGTTACTTTCGTAACTACTTTTCCTTTTGAATCACGTACTTCAAATACAACATTTTCTAATGGAGCTTTACTATCTTTATCTATTTTTGTTATCTCTACATTCCCTGTATCCACCATTTCATTTTCTACTTTTAATGATAGAACCTCGGTCATGCCTTTTTTGATTTCAAATGATACTGGTTTTTCTAGCTTTTTATAACCAGGTAAACTTTCTACCTCTACTAATTCATACTTTCCTACAGGTAAATCTGAAACATTTGCTTTTCCATCTTTATCTGTCGTTACTTTTGTAACTTCATTACCCTTTTCATCTTGGACGATGAATGTTACTCCCGCTAACGGTGCTTTATTATCTTTATCTATCTTTGTTATCTCTACATTTCCCGTATCTACCATTTCATTTTCTATTTTTAATGATAGAACTTCAGTCATGCCTTTTTTGATTTCAAATAATACTGGATCTGTTAGTTTCTTATAGCCTGGTAAACTTTCTTTCTCTACTAATTTGTACTTTCCTACTGATAGATCTGAGATTTTTGCTTTACCATCTTTATCTGTTTTTACTTCCTTTACTACTGTTCCAGCTTCATCTTGCACTTCAAAGACTACGCCTTTTAATGCTTTTTTGTTGTCTTTATCTACTTTTGTAATTTCTACTGAACCTTTATCTAACTGTTCATTTTCTACTTTCAATGATAGGACTGTTGTCATACCTTTTGTCATTTCGAATGATACTGGTTCTGTTAGCTTTTTGTAGCCAGGTAAACTTTTCGTCTCTACTAATTTGTACTTTCCTACTGATAAATCTGAGATTTTTGCTTTACCATCTTTATCTGTTTTTACTTCTGTTACTACTTTTCCTTGCTCATCTTGCACTTCGAAGACTACGCCTTCTAATACTTTTTGACTATCTTTATCTATTTTTGTAATTTCTACTGAGCCTTTGTCTAACTGCTCATTTTCTACTTTTATTGATAAAGCTTTTGTCATACCTTTTGTAATTTCAAATAGTACTGGTTCTGCTAGATTTTTGTAACCTGGTAAGCTTTTCGTCTCTACTAATTTGTACTTTCCTACTGATAGATCTGAAACGTTTGCTTTTCCATCTTTATCTGTTACTACTTTTCTTACTACGCCATCTTTCTCATCTTGGACTTCAAATTCGACACCGGCTAATACTGCCCCGTTTTCTTTGTCCACTTTTGTAATTTCTATATTCCCTTTGTCTACCATTGCATTTTCCACTTGTATTGGGAATATGCCGTCCCCTGTTACATTTACTTCGAACTCTGTTTCTTTTAATTGGTAGCCTTCAGGTGCTTTTGTTTCTTTTAAAATATATTTTCCTGGTGCTAACGGTTTAGAGATTGCCTTACCATCTTTATCTGTAACAATATGTTCGACTACTACACCGTCTTTTACTATATCAAACTCTGCATTTGCTAATGGTTTTTTACCATTTTCCGAATCAATTTTCTTTACTTCAATTTGACCCTTTTGCATAGTATTTTTAATTTCAATTGTTTTTGTTTCTCCAGCTTGAAGTGTAACCTCTACTGGGCTTGTTAATTTTTGATATCCTTCTGGTGCTACTGTTTCATAAATTTTATACGTCCCAGGAGCTAAAGTTTGAGGTACTGAAAAACCTTTTTCGTCCGTTTTTAGTTTTGCAACAACTTCATTTGCACTATTTCGAACTTCAAATTCGGCACCTTTTAACCCTTTATTCGGATTCTCAGAATCTGTTTTATGAATCAATACTGTACCATCTTTTGGAGCTTCAGGCGGCGTAATAGTTACTTCTTTTGATGTTAATGTTTTATCATCAAAATGCAATTCCGCTTTATTAGGAATCTTCTTATCTACGTAAGAAGATAAGTCTGCATTATTTTTTATTTTCGCCTTGATACTGAGATTGATTATCTGGTCTTCATATGACTTATAGTCAAAACTCTCACCAAACGTAAATGTTACTTCACTTCTTTGTTTATCTATATTTAACGTTCCTTTAGAAGTAATATCTTGGCCATTTTGATCATACACTTTTGCCTCTAATACTTCTAAAACATCTTCTAAATCATCACTAATTACCATAGATGTGTATTTAGGAGGATCGTTCGGTATATGTGTACCAACTTGGTATTGAATAACTTGATCCATTTGTGTTAACTGCTCATTCTCTACAAGCTTGCCATTCTCATCAACTATATTTTTTTCAATGCTAGGTGGATTATTGTCACCTGAACCGGATCCTCCTCCACCACTTACAAATACTTGTCCTACTTTTTCTTCAGTTTTAATATTTTTACCTTCTAATTTCACAGTATTTTTATGAGGCTTTGCAGCAGGATTTGTAACCTTTGTTTTATATCTTAAAATATAACCTTTTGAACTGTCTGGAAACTCAATTGTAAATCCAGTCTTCGTTGCATTTATTTTAATGTTAGATAAATCTGCTGGCTTAATATTTGTTGGTGCATAACCATCTTCAAATACAGCCTCTTCTAATACTACGCTGTCTGTAATTAACTCATGCCCAGGTCCTAATGTATCTGTTAATTTAAGATCTTGCATTTCTGTTCCAGTTGCATTTACGTATACAAGCCAATCAGCAATTGAAGGATCTTCTTGATTATAAGAACCCCATTTCAATAAATTTTCCGTATTGGGCTGTGGCTTCGGTCTCTCTGTCGTATTATTTACACTTACTTCTTTATTGACGATTTGACCATCAACGTTAAATTCTAATGGAATTTCTTTAACACCATCATATGCTTCTAGACCAAAGTAGAATTCTACGAATAAAGAGCCTTTAATGTTATTCTTTCCTTCTACGTAATCACCCATAGTACACGTTAATAGACCCTTTTTCATCTCACATGTACCAACTGTTTTTCCTTCAGCATCTTTTAAAGGAAAACTCATATTCATAAGGTCTTTTCGAAACTCTTTTGGCATATCAATTGTGAATTGATCTCCACTTTTTATTTTTTCTTTAGCTGACCACTTCACTTCTACTTTCATACCATCTGAGGCTTGATACGGTTCAGATGTCGTGCCATCAGTACGGGAAATATTAATTTCGTCCACTGGACTTTTCATCACAGCAGCTTGAATAACTGGAGCCCACACATTCAGCACTGAAAATAATACTAGAAAAACTAATGAAACCATTGAAATATGCCTTTTAGTACTTTTCATTTGCATAGTTCCCTCCTATTTTTTTATATTTATATAACAAAAAAAGACCGTCCGGTTGCATCAAAAATGTGCAACCAGACGATCTTAGTAACCAATATGTATTACCGTAGACTCTAAGCTTTGCGGCCTATCCTTTCGAATAGTGTGCTAAAAATATCTTTTATTCTTTTTTTGTTTCATTTTCCTCTTAAACCAAATATTACTATACCGTCTGGACGGTTATAATTCAATACTCTATAAAATTGTTCTATTTTTCTAATAAAAAAAACAATTCACCACTACATTAAATAAGTAATGGTGAATTGTTTTCGCATTATATAGTTCGTATATTCTATTTATACGAATTATCAATAAGAGCTTGAATCACTTTTTCTCTTAACTCGGGGCTTAGTCTGCCAACCCCTAAATATTCCGAATACCATAATCCATCTGCTGCTAATCTAATAATTGTTGCACAAACTGAATCTATCTCATCGTTTTCTATATTCTTTTGCAGTTGCTGAAATGATTGTTGTAATGGCTCAAGTAATTCAGGTTTTAACATGAATGCTGCCATCATACTACTAGACAACTCTTCTGTTCTTCTCTCATTACTTAATCTTTCCTCTACAAAAGAGCGAACCCATCTCCCTTTCCTCTCTGAGTCTTCCGCTACTTTATTGTAAATAGCGCCCTCATAATCCTCTATCCCTCTGACTATCATACCTTCTATTAAAGCTTCTTTATTTGCAAAGTGATACAATAATCCACCTTTACTTACACCCGCCTCTTTTGCCACTGCTTCTAAGGTTAATTTAGCAACCCCTTTACATTGCACAATTTGAGAAGCGGCCGCCAAAATCTTTTGCCGCGTTATGCTGATACTCATTCCTTTTTAAAACCCCATTTCTACTAAATTTATATAAATACGAATCTTATTTTTAATATTGTTGATTACTACTAAGTATTTTCTTTATACAACAAAAGCTTCATTACCTTTGAATTTTTAGTTACTTATTCTATTAAAAATTTCCATATCATTCAATATGATAACATTAAATACACAAAGTCGACTATACATCTATACTTTTGTATTCATTCCTAATATATCCATAAATAAAATTTACCGATTTAGTCCTTCTTATTACTTTATAAGACGGCAGTAATTCTTTCAGCATTAAATAAAAAATGTTATTACTCCCATCGAATCGAGTAATAACATTTTACTTAACAAATTCGCGGCCAACTAGCATCCTTCACATCTTCACTAGTCGGTTTTCTAACTGATCCAATAAAGTGAAACTTTATATCCGCAACATGGACAGGTGTATTTCATTTTGTCACTCCATTATTAACTTGTTTTCCCATATATTCCGACTCACAAAGAATGTAACAGCACAAATCATAGTTATCCCTATGAAAAATGTATTAGAATCTTCATATGTAGTTGGAATGCCTACCGTTACGAAAACAATACTAAAAGCTAAAAATAGATATAATAATAAAGATATAATATAGCTTAGTTTAAATCGTAAAATGATACCTCTAAACAATAGCTCACCAAGTAGACAGCCACCTAAAATAATAGGTACTCCGAAATACAATGTAAGGACTCCCATTTGCGCAGTAGATTGAATTATCTTTCCAATTATGTTCGGCGAAACCAGCTCACTATCGTTTCCCATCCTATCATATAAATCAAGTGCTGTTGCTGAAATAAAGAAACTTAATATAGAAAATGAATACGGTATTAAAAATTTGCTCACTCTCATTCACCTCGCTTTTTTCTTTACATATATTATTCATTATTTCCTATCATTTTTACATAAAAAAATAACCCTCTATGATAAAACATAGAGGGAAGCATTTCTATATAAAAATCTATACCTTATCCTGAAGTGAATCCCGAAAATAGGACAAATATCAAAACACCTAAACCATCTGCTATCTGCTCCCTACATTCTTTAGGGTAGATAGTTTATATGTTTTATTAGAAAGTAGTGCTCTCTTTTTTATAATATTCTTTTGAAATCTCTTCATAAAATGCTGCCGATGTCGAGTAGAAATAAGGTACTAACCATAAGAAACCGATTCCTATAGTAAGAATACTTAATATGAACCAGCCTAAGAAACTTAAGCATAGTAAAAAGTAATCCATTTTATGTCCATTCATCATATGACGACTCTCAGTAATCGCTTGATTCGCTGTATATTCTGGATGATCATTCAAAATAAAATATGTCATAGAATAAGAAAATGATTTAATAATACCTGGAATAATAAGAAGTAATGTCCATAGAGTCAAGTATACATACATTAGTAAATATGTTAAAAACGACTTCATCAACTTACTTCCATCGCTAAACCATCTAAATATATGACCAATGCGAGCATCAGTCCTACGAATTGCATTTAAAACAAGATAATAGGCACCTATTGTTAATGGACCAATAACAAGCATTACAATAATACTTACTGTGAGTGAATCACTTGCTTCTTCCCAACCCCAAAATATCGAAAAAATACCTGTGGTTAGCATTTCAACAGCTCCAATAAGGATTCCAATTAATAAAGTTGCCCCTACCGCTAATCCCCATCTTCCTTTTAATGCATCAAGTGCTTCTCTTTTCAACTGACTTATCATATATAACCTCCTAATACTATTTATATTTTAGTATAACATTTATATCAAAAATTCCACAGATTCCTCTAAAATAGAAGAATATTACCTTTTTTCATACATATTAATACATGTGTGCTGTAGTTGTACTGCTCTATCACTTAAACCACTCATTTCCTTATAACAAAAAAAGCCTGCCCTTCATAATAGGCAAGCTTTCTCAAATTATCCCTCACTCATTCTCTTCTTATACCAATCCTGCATTCTCTCCGCGTCTTCTACTCTCGTATGCTCTATTTTATAACTAGATGATGCACTAGAAAACTTATACGTACATAAATCCGCGCGGCGCTGGAAATATGATTGTGTCTTCTCCATTGATTGGACGTGTCTTCTTCTAATAAGTCCTGTGTATTTTCCGACGCTACGATAGACAAGTGTAATTTGTTCTCCGTTAACACAGTAACCATTTGTTTTAAATGTTGCGTAGCCAAGTGTAAAGATAAGGATTGCGAGCGGTAGTAATGCCCACATGATGTAATACTTTTCAAAGTATACGCTTATTCCAGTAAGCGGGATTGCTAGCATAGCGAAGAAAATGAAACTATCAATGAGATAGCGGCGCAATGCTGCTTTTGGTAACGAAGTAATATTTGTATTCAGTTCGTATGGTAATTGTAAATGCGCGAGTAACTGTTGCACTCGATTTTTTCGAATGATAGGATGCAGTGTAACTTTTTCTTCTTTTCCCTCACTTTGAATGACTTCTACTTGCACAGCACAATAACCGAACGGTTGGCGTAAAATGCCTTCTTTTATCGTAATCCCTTGAATACGGTGCAATTTTAGTACGAGTTCTTTTCTTTCCAGTAACCCTTGCGAAATACGGACTTCATCATTTTTTCGATTTACTGTGAAGTTACCATGTTTTAACGCGTAGCCAATTGTCGATATAATCCACGAAAGGACGAGCAAAATAGCTATCATGAAAATCCAGCCATATATATCATGTTCCATTACATACGACTTTACGCCATTCTCTATCCATTTTGGAATGTACTCATCTACTTGGTGATAAACGAAAAAGATTAAAGAGAATAATAGTCCAAATTGACCAGATGTAACAGACGCTATTAAAATCTCTTTCCACGTTAACTTGTACTCTGTCGTTTGCTTTTCCTCTGTAACGATTGCTTTTTCTACTGTATTTTCTGCTGTTTCGTCTAACGTTTTTTCTGCTTTCACTTCTGGAATTGGCTCATTTAGCAAAGCAATAAGCTCCGCCGCTTCTTCTGCCGTAATACCAGCTAAGCTAACTTCTGCTTCATCGCCCCCACCAGCTGTTTCAATCTGAATTTTTTTCAAACCGAGCATTTGATATAGTACGTTAGAACTTGTATTAATCGTTTGAACACGTTCTTTATTTAAGTAGCTCTCCTTTTTCACGAAGAGACCTTTTTTCACATGTAATACGTTATTTTCAACCCAATATGTTGTGTAATACCATTTTTCAAATACTGAAAAAACAGTGAGTAAACCAAATGCTGCGGGAATTAAATACCAAAACGGGAATTTTCCGTTTAAGCTAAACATGAAAATAATGAGTGGTATAAAATCTGTTATTTTTAATTCTAATAACATCGTGATTGGATGCTGCCTCTTATACATCCTCATCACTCACTTTCGCTAATTCTGCGATTTTCGTTTTCAACATTTCTGCTTCATACATCGTTAAGCCTGGGATGCTGTGAGAAGTTGCTGCTGTTGAAATGTGTAATTCTGCTAATCCGTATTTTCTCATAATTGGTCCTTGTTCAATCGTAACGTGCTGCACACGAATCATCGGTACTAATACGCGCTTTACGACGAAAAGACCATGCTGAATTTCAAGTTCTTCTTCATTTAGTTGGTAGCTGTAATAACGTTGACGTAGTTTCGGGAATAAGAAGTACGAAAATGGCGCGAACACAACTGTTAGCCCAATCATCACATACAAAATCCACGCCCACCAATCAAACTTTATCATGAGGAAAAGGTAAGCTAAAATGACGAGTATACCGATCCCTTCTTCAATTACAGCACGAATTTTCCACACTTTGACCATGTCAGGGTTAATTTCATTTTTCAATGGATCCATGTAACCACTCCAAATCTAGTAATCTAATATACGAATACTCTTAATCTATATTTTACATAACTTTACAGAAAATTAAAATTTAATCTTCTTTCCTCTCTGGAATAAAATATCCGAACCAAAGTAGCCAAATAAAACCGATTAACTTCATCCAACTTCCATCTGCTTGAAAAGCCTCTATCATGCCTGGAATTTTATAAACTCCAATGAATCCAAGAAAACCGAGCCACCAGTTTTTTTGCATTTTCATTTTTACTCCTCCTTCATGACGCTTTTCACATTTCGAATCCAAATTTCTTTATATTTTAACTGAAATCCCATGAGCATATAATTGCTCATATTATCGATCACAAGCGCTAGCGTATGAGCGTTTTCTTCCGTTGCATGTTGTGACACAACGCCCAGTCTCGCGCCTTGCTTCAATAAATCGTGGAAACCATGTAAGAAATCCTCTTGTATTTCAAATAATCGTTTCTGATACTTTTCATTTCGCGATGCAGTTACGATAAATTCATTGATAACGCGTAGTATTCCTTCTTGCCCTTCATACTCAGAGAGCATATGTAAACCATCTGCGATTAGCTTTTCTGCAAAATTTTCTTTCGTATACTGCTCTTTATCGAAGTAATTTGCAAAATGATAATCAGAAAAAATCTCTTCAAATAAAAAATCAACTAACGCTTCTTTAGAAGAAAAATGATAGTAAATAGCCGGTTTTGAAATACCTACCTCTTTCGCAATCATGGAAAGACTCATCTTCTCAATGCCGTGCTCTGCCATGAGTTTAAATGATGCCTCGACAATGTTTTGCGATGTTTGTAAATTCTTTGTCATACTGTACCTCACTTATTTTTACTTACCGGTCGGTAAATAAATTATAAAATGAAACTGAATAATTGGCAAGTTAATAAGAGTTTACACAGGAAGTTCTTGATAAAGTGAAACTTTAATCAGCCTCCATAAACAGCGGGATAAAGGCGGCGATGAGGCTGGTCACGATAATAAAAGCGGATTTCCATCCATTATTGTGCTCTTTATCATATTGATTGTAGTCGGAGTTGGCTATAGCGAAATTAACTTCTAAAAAAAGCATCCTAAATCACACATTTAGGATGCTTTTTTTTACTTTCTATTTAGCAATCGCATACGATAACAATTCATTGTCACTTCTCCAAGTCTTTGCAGCAATTGATAGTTCGCATATGCGCCTACCGGGGCACCGATTACTGGTACGAGCTGAAGCATTTTCGCTAAATCGATATAGTCTCGGTATTCTGTTTGGAACTTTTCCCAGTCCATATGATTTTCTTTTTCTGTATCCCACGTTTCAATTGCTTTCCATATTTCTTTTCTGTGACTGTCACTTGAAAAGGCGAGTTGGAAAACGTGAAGAATAAAAAGACGCTCTTCTTGTTTACTTGTATCAAATCCATACAACGTTGCTGCATCGAATAAAAATTTAATTTTAATCGTAAGTAAAAGCGGAAAGTCAGCAAGACCGAGTAAAATACCACCAGCCCCCGTCCCTGCTCCTTCTGCCGCAGCTATTTTTTTGTACTCATCCATTTTTTTACGCACTTCGTCATCACGTCTTTGCAGTGACCATGTCGTCTCTTTTAGCTTCGGCTTTATAAAGTTTGATCCGGCGCTGATCGTTTGCACCATCATCCGAATCGTTTCTGTTAAGACTTTTTGCACTTTCGCCGGAATAAGCTGTTGTACTTTCGTCTGCACTTTCTTTGAGAACCGTGTCATCATAGAAGAATCTTTCATGAATGTAGCTTTCCACTGCTCCAGTTCTTTTATAACCTTTTCTTCATATGTAATCATAGGTTCATTCCCTTCAATTTAAACGTTCAATGCGCTTCGCACCGTATTGGTAAACGAAACCGATACTAAATAATATGCTTACGACAAGTAAAATTCCTGTCATCATGAAATCTTTCGTTGCTAGTGCAAATATAACTGTAAAGATTACGCTCCCGATGATTAGAATCACATTTAATAAAGTAAGAAAATCTTTCTTCTTTTCATCTACCTTTACTGGATACAAATCAAGCCAAATTTTCATGCGGTGATGTTTCCATAAAGTTAATAGCTGATAGCCAATTAAGTATAGGAAAATAAAACTTACGATAAATCGCCCGTATAAAAATGGAATGAAGTAAAGAATAACTCCTCCAAGAGCGAGCAGACGCACATATAATCCAAAATAGTTACCTGATCTTAAAAACGTTCTCGTATATAAGTATAAATATGTGCGCTTTTCGCCGATTATCGACAGAATGAAATCCAGCCATTTTCGGCGAGATACTCTTTCTTTTAATGCTGGTACATCAACGAACATATTCGCAATTCGGTACAGCAGCATCATTTTCTTACCTTCTTCAGAAATTAAATACTCCCAGTTTAGCGGCTTTCCTTTTACCATTTGATGCATGATAGCAAGATATAACACCATGAGCAGAACGATTCCGCCAATAACAAGAACTGAAGTACGTTCTACAAGGAAATATACAAATAAACCGTTTAAGATAAAACGAATAAACCAATCAGCCCTTTGTATATTTTGATCTGTTAAAAATGATTTTTCCCACGCGACGAATAAATTCCACGCTTTTACAATGACAAATGCGAGGACAATCCATATGTAAGCAGCTCCTGTTTGTTTCATTTGCTGGAAATATAACGGGGCAAGCGCAGCTGCTACGATTGCGATTATGTATAACTGAATCATAAACGTAAAAAGAAATGCCTTTGTGAAGTAAGGTTTTAACTTTTCTTCAACTGGCAGTAAGTAAACGAGATCCGCTTCTTTTAATAACGTTTGAATGGATCCAGCCGTTAACACGAGTCCAATTAATACTGCCATTACGAGCGCAGTTGGAAACGAAGATGTTAACGTTTGTAACCATTGCTGGTAATAATACGCTCCCGCACCGATGATGAACACGAAAATAAATTTCAAATGATCATTAAATACGTATTTACTATATGTACGAACTTCTTTTAGAAAGTGACGAAATCGTTCTTTCCATAACGCTGTGCTATTCATAATCTTCTTCCTTTGTTAGCGCGATGTAAATATCATCTAACGTTGCACCTGGCATATTAAACTGTGATTGCAGTTCAGATAACGTTCCCTTCGCTCTTACTTCACCTTGATGCAAAATAATGAACGAATCACAGTAACGCTCTGCCGTCGCTAAAATATGTGTGCTCATTAAAATACCGGCACCACTCTTTTTCATTTGATCCATCATTTGAAGAAGGGATTGAATTGCTAACGGATCCAACCCAACGAAAGGTTCGTCTACTATGTAAAGAGATGGCTCAACTAAAAATGCGCTCATAATCATTACTTTTTGTTTCATCCCTTTTGAGAAATGAGATGGAAACCATTTTAAACGATTTTTCATGCGAAATTCATGTAATAGTTGTCCTACACGTTCTTCATATTGTTTTTCATCAACTCCGTACGCCATCGCTGTTAATTTCAAATGCTCTTCTAACGTTAATTCATCATATAATACCGGCGTTTCTGGAATGAATGAAAAGCTAGAACGGTACGCTGTCATATCATCACGAATTGTTTTCCCATTAATTGTGACAGTTCCTTTTTTCGGTTCCATTAAACCGATAATATGTTTAATCGTCGTACTTTTACCAGCTCCATTTAATCCGATTAAGCCGACAAGTTCGCCTTTATTAACAGAGAACGAAACGTCTTTTAATACAGGTCGTTTCGTATATCCTCCTGTAACATTTTCTACACGCAATAACTCACTCATACGACACCACTTTCTTCATTAGTATTCATTCTATATTCATCTTACCAAAAATTATGGTGTACTACATAGTATCCATGTACTCAAAAATAAATTTAAATTTATTAGCATATATTTTCCCGAAAGCGGACATCATAATTAGTGAAGAAGGAACACATTGAAAAAGCGACCACCAATTGATGAGTACAACAACATAGTTAAGTCATCATGAAATGGGGTGTCCATGTTGGACAAAGAAATTTACACATAACCAGATCATTTGTTTCATTTTCGAAACGGGGTGTCTCCGAAAGAGCATATACTGTTTTAAAAAATAAACAATTTCCTTTTATGAAAGATTGCAATTCATTTCACTTGAAAATGGGGTGTCTACGGCAGAAACTTTAGCCGATTTACCGTGCATTTCTTAAATAAATGAGGTGTCTGCGAAACGTAAATTACGATAATGCTTTTTCAATCCCTCTTCAGAAAACAGGAAGCTGAGTCAGCTTCCTGTTTTTCGTGTTTGTTCTCTTATGTAATTATGGTAAAATACGGCTAAGGATATTTGAAAGGATGAGATCAATGAATCATACAGCAGACAATTGTATTTTTTGTAAAATCATTGACGGGCAAATCCCTTGCTCAAAAGTATACGAAGATGAACATGTGCTTGCATTTTTAGATATTAGTCAAGTAACAAAAGGACATACTCTTGTTATTCCGAAAGTTCACAAACAAGACATTTTTGCGTTAACGCCAGAAATCGCATCACACATTTTTTCTGTCGTTCCAAAAATCGCAAATGCGATTAAAGCAGAGTTTAATCCAGTTGGCTTTAACCTACTTAACAATAACGGTGAAAAAGCTGGACAAACTGTGTTCCACTTCCACCTTCATTTAATTCCACGCTACGGTGAAAAAGATGGTTTCGGTGCTGTTTGGAAATCACACCAAAATGAATACACTATGGAAAATTTACAAAACATCGCAAGTACAATTGCAAATAGTGTGAAATAATGACACTATAAGAAGGCGTAATACATAACAAGCCACTTCCCTGAAGTCATCAAATTCCGCATGGCTTGTTTCTTCACTTAAAATGCTCAGGGATGATTGTTTGTGCATAGCACATATAAGAAAGATATGCATATTGTTTTACATCATGAATACGAACAAAAAATAAGGAGGTCTCCTTTTATGTCAAAAGCTAAATCCTTTATTACAGGTGTTATTTGCGGGGGAGCAGTTGCTGGACTAGCCGTTCTTTTCTCAACTCCTTCTTCTGGTAAAGACATGCGCGGCAAGTTAAAAGAAAAAGGAAATGATATTAAAAAGACTTTAGCTGATATTACAGCTGATACGAAATTATTAAAGCGTCAAATTGTTGAAACTGCTTCAGAAGGTAAAGAAGTGTTTCAAGAACTAAAAGATGACATGCAAGACACGCTTTCTAACTGGAAACAAGATATTTCTCAAAACAAGCGCCATATTGAGAAAGAAATTTTGGACATCCAAAAGTCAATTGAGAAACTACAAGAAGCTGTTCCAGAAAAAGCGTAAACAAATTCCTGCTTAGTTTTTTGCATATAACAAATATTTTTTATATAAATTGACCTTGACACGGCATATCGTATAGATATGCCGTGTTTTTATGCATTTACAATATATGTTATCAATTAACATGTAAGGACAACGCATGTATTCACGACTCATAAAACGCTTCCATAGTTATGCATGATTTGTATAGAATGTCATTTTGTTAAAAAATTTTCACAATTCTCACAAAAAGACTTTATTAATTTTTATTTTACTGGCATAATAGATAGTAATGAAAAAAGAATGTTAAAGTGGGTGAGTACATGAAAAGTGGAGAAAAAGATTACTCGGTAAAAGAAGCGATGATTTTCAGCCAACGCATTGCTCAATTATCGAAAGCGTTATGGAAATGTGTAGAGAAAGATTGGCAGCAGTGGATTAAACCTTACGATTTAAATATTAATGAACATCATATTTTAACAATCGCTTATCATTTAAAAGGGGCTTCTATTTCTGAGATTGCTAAGT
This sequence comes from Bacillus sp. CH_48, assembly GCF_038008465.1. Lineage (NCBI taxonomy): Bacteria > Bacillati > Bacillota > Bacilli > Caryophanales > Bacillaceae > Bacillus > Bacillus sp. CH_48. The sequence continues at coordinate 5,817,966 of NZ_JBBOZF010000001.1, forward strand.
TTGGAGTTATGCACGTATCAACGGCGTTTAACTTCTCTAAAAAGCTTGAAGAACGCGGCTATCTTGTATTCTCAAAAAAGGAAGATGATAAACGAAATACGTACATTGAAATTACAGACAAAGGGGAAGAATTACTACTTCGCTTAATGGAGGAGTATGATCCTGAAAATAATTCAGTGTTTAATGGGGCTCTTGCACTTCGTAATTTTTATGGGAAGTTCCCAGAAAATATCGAACTGATTGCAATCCTGCGTAATATTTACGGACAAGACTTCATCGATATTTTTGAGAAATCATTAGAAGATATTGAAGAGAACTTTACAGAATCCGATCAAAAGTTAGTTAAGAAATAATCTATTTATTTTTTCGCAATCATGCTTAAGAATTCATTCATAAGCGGCTTAAATAAACCTTGTTTTGCTAGCGCTTCCGCAGTTTCGTTTACTTCGAGCTGATGTGGAAGCGCTTTTTCAAATTGATCTAACAGCGCATCGAACAAAAGAAGCCCTTCTGCTTTCTCCACTACATATTGCTCGTTCAGTTTTTCACAAAGATTTAGTATACGTTCAATATCTTTTTTACGAGCTTTTTTCTTTATGATCAAAGAATAAAATGGACACTTCTCTTCATCAATCATTTTAAATAGTAGGTCTACGTAGTATTCAGCTTGTTCTAATCTTCTAACAACGTCCATTTTCTCCCTCACTTTCTAACACAAAGTCTTCTATTTCTGAATTTTGTAACACGAACAAAATATCGTGTGATACAATATATGTATATGTATTTTAGCCAAAAGGAGGTCTCGCCTCATGACACTTATAACAGTTGTTTTTGTCGCATTCGCACTTCTTGTTATATTTTACACGAATTTCATGACACATACACTGTGTGAACGAAAACAAATAGCTGCGAGCCGCCAGCCCGGTGTCTTTCGGGTTATTAATGTATGTATAACAATTTTATTAATTTCTAGTTATATAGAAATTATATTTCATGGAAAGTGAGGAAGGAAAGCCCCTTCCTCACTTTTTTCCTCTATAAGCAAATTATACCTACAATAACCAATAAAATAAACAGTACAAGTAATAAAATAAGTTGAGAATTCATCCCCATCCCCTCCTCTATTCTGTATATGCGGCATACGCCCAATATGGCACACTTTCAAAATCTGACACGTACTGGTTAATTTTTCTTTATCAATATGAAAACGCGTCGAAATATGATATATTAAATTTTGTACATATTGCTTATACTATAGAACAAAACATTCATCAAAACTTTATCCTCAGCCACGGTAAGCCCTGTTAAGCGCGCTTTACCAATACAAAAAAGCAAAAGTATCAGTGAGACTTAATCGGGCTCTTATGAATTTAAAATTCATCGGTGTAGGATAAATTAAAAATACATAATAGTAGGAGTGTTTATCGAATGAAGAAAGCTATGCTTGCCTTAGCCGCAACAAGTGTAATCGCATTATCAGCATGTGGAACATCATCATCAGACAAAATCGTTACATCTAAAGCTGGTGACATTACAAAAGAAGAATTCTACGATCAAATGAAGACACAAGCTGGTAAACAAGTACTAAACAACATGGTTATGGAAAAAGTTCTTATTAAAAACTACAAAGTTGAAGACAAAGATGTAGACAAAAAGTTCGATGAAATGAAAAAACAATACGGTGATCAATTCGATACACTAATGAAACAACAAGGTATTAAAGAAGAAACTATCAAAAATAGTGTGCGTGCTCAATTAGCTCAAGAAAAAGCGGTTGAACAATCGATTACTGATAAAGATGTAAAAGCAAAATTCGAGGATTATAAAAAAGAAATTAAAGCAAGTCATATCCTTGTAAAAGATGAAGAAACTGCTAAAAAAGTGAAAGATGAACTTGCTCAAGGTAAATCTTTCGAAGAATTAGCAAAGCAATACTCTGAAGATACAGGTTCAAAAGAAAAAGGTGGCGACTTAGGATTCTTCGGACCAGGGAAAATGGTAAAAGAATTTGAAGAAGCAGCTCAAAAGTTGAAAAAAGATGAAGTAAGCGAACCTGTAAAAACACAATTCGGTTACCATATTATTAAAGTAACTGATAATCACGCAGATGCAACTTTCGATAAATCAAAAGCTGATATTAAAAAATCACTAGCTCAAGAAAAAACGCAAGATGCTCAATTTATGAATGACTTAATGATGAAAGAAATCAAAAAAGCTGACGTAAAAGTTGACGATAAAGATTTAAAAGATCTTTTCAAAGAGCAAAAAGCTGACGATAAAAAAGAAGAAAAGAAATAATGAAGTAAAAAGCTTGGGCTTCGGCCCGAGCTTTTTTTATATCCTCTTCTCCCGATAGTTATATCCAGATTCGGTAAATGAAATTATATCGGCGATTTTTCAAATATATCGACTTACCGACAAAAAACGACAACAAGTGTGATTCCCTCTTAAAAACACAAAAAAACCTTGATCCACGCTACACGGAACCAAGGTTTATCTTATTATCATTGATTAAATTCAAAAACTATGTTAAATTAGTACAGAAACACGTTTTAAAAAATATAAAGAACGTATTTATCCGTATCTTAATTGTACAACAAAATTTCTCTTCAGTCAACCTCTATTTTTCACTTTTAAAGGAGTGCTTACGTATGAACAAAAAACTTGATCTAGAGCAAAAACGATTGGATACCGTAATCGAAACTATTACGCAGCAAATTGATAAGCTGGAAAACGAAACTGGCAGACGCCGGGCAGAAGTAATCAACATCCGTAAACACTTCTGGGATGACGTTAAAGTGAATACAGATACTTTTGATGATTACCTTGAAACAGTTATCAACTTAAGACAACAAGCTCAATCACTAGCTGTTACACAAATCACCCATAAACACACCTTTAATCGACTTGCCGCGCTGCGACGTATGCAAAAAGCACCTTACTTCGGACGCATCGATTTCACTGAAGAAGGCGAACCTTCCACAGAACAAATCTATATCGGTGTTTCTACCCTTACTGATGCAAGCGGAGAAAACTTTCTTATTTATGACTGGCGCGCCCCAATTTCAAGTGTTTATTACGACTACCCACCAGGACCAGCTGAGTACAACACACCAGGCGGCGTAATTCGCGGTAATGTGGAGAAAAAATTACAATACATTATTCAAAATGGCGAGATTGATTCCATGTTCGATACGAGCCTTACAATTGGCGATGAAATCTTGCAACAAGCACTCGGAAAAGGTACGAACAAACATATGCAAAGTATCGTCGCTACGATTCAGCGTGAGCAAAATGAAATTATCCGTCACGATGAAGGCCGACTCCTTATCGTTCAAGGAGCTGCTGGTAGTGGTAAAACATCTGCTGCCCTTCAGCGAATCGCCTACTTACTATATAAATATCGCGAATGGCTAAAAGCGGATCAAATTATTCTCTTCTCCCCTAACTCTATGTTCAATAGCTACGTATCTAACGTACTACCTGAACTCGGTGAAGAAAATATGCAGCAAGTAACATTCCAAGAATATTTAAACCATAGACTAAGTAAGTCATTTGATGTTGAAGACCCTTATGAGCAATTGGAATATATGTTAACTGAAACGAATAGCCCTACCTATAAAACGAGAAATGCGAGCATCCGATTTAAAGCATCCACTCAATTTTTCGAGATGATTAGAGCGTACAGACATTCTCTTGAATCTTCAGGCATGCTATTTAGAGGAATGAAATTTAGAGGAAAACTGATCGTCTCTGCAAAAGAGATTACAGAGCAATTTTATAATACTGACTCCTCCCTCCGCTTCCATAGTCGAATTGAAAAGTTAACGGATTGGCTAAATAAACAAATAGATGCACTCGAAAAAGCAGAACTGAAAAAGCCTTGGGTAGAAGAAGAAATTGAATTACTTAGTAAAGATGAATACCAAAAGGCTTATAAATATTTACAGAAAAAAGGCGAGTTTGACGACAACTCTTTTAATGACTATGAGAAAGAAACGAAAGTCCTGGGACGTATGATTGTCCGTAAAAAATTGAAGCCACTTCGTAAAGGCGTTCAAACACTGCGCTTCATCAATTTCACAGGAATCTATAAACAACTCTTCACAGACGCATCGTGGGTTACTGGAGAAAAACCGAAAGAATGGGATGACATTTGCTCTTTAACGGTAAACATGCTTGATGAAGGAAAGCTATATTACGAGGATGCGACTCCATTTTTACTTTTAAAAGAATTAATCGAAGGCTTCCAAACGAATAGATCGATTAAACACGTACTCGTAGACGAAGCGCAAGATTATTCGCCGTTCCAGTTCGAGTTTTTAAAACGTCTCTTCCCTGCCGCAAAAATGACGGTACTCGGAGACTTTAATCAAGCGATATTTGCCCATGCAAGTGAAGCAGTGAATTTCAATACACTTACTAGCTTATACGGACCGGATGAAACGAACGGTATTAACTTAACTCGTAGCTATCGCTCAACAAAACCGATTATTGAATTTACACGTGCTCTCGTACCGGAAGGCAAGAACATTCACGCCTTTGAACGTGACGGCGAGAAACCTACAGTGACGAAAGTAGCGAATGAGAGCGAACTGCACGAACATATTACTGCCAAAGTTGCTGAACTACAAAAAGAGCAACACAATACAATCGCAATTATATGTAAATCCGCAGCTGAAAGCGCCGCTGCATACGAAGCACTTAATCATATCGATAATATTAAACTCGTGAAGAGTAACTCAGCCGAGTATGAGCAAGGCATTGTCGTAATCCCTGCTTACTTAGCGAAAGGTATCGAATTTGACGCTGTTATTATTTACAATGCTTCTAAAGATGTGTACAGCGATGAGAGCGTTCGTAGATTGTTCTACACTGCTTGCACACGCGCGATGCATGAGTTGCACCTTTATAGCGTTGGTGAGGTTAGTCCTTTTGTGCTTGGGGCTGATTCGTAGAGTTTTGAGCTAATAACTAAAACACCTTGATGATTATCAAGGTGTTTTTCTCATTCTAAAAGGAATATCTTTACGTCGATATACACTTAACACAATTCCCATTATAAATGCATGAAACAGAGTTGGTATCAATCCGTAGCTAATAAATGGTAATGATATAGAAACACGTGGTAATATCCCGAGGGTCATGCCAACATTACAAATAAAATGGATTACAAAAAGAGTCACTCCGCCAACGAGAAGCAATTTACCATAACCATCATTTATTTTATAAGCTATGTTCATTATTCTTACTGCAAAAAGAGAAAGAATCACGACAAGAACTAGCGCAAGTACATATCCATAATAGTAAGTCAAACTTGCAAATACAAAATCAGTATGGGCAGCACGGATAGACTTTATATTTTCATATGTACCAAACCAACCTGCTGAAGACATCGCCTCTTTTAAACGTAAATACCATAGATCATGCTCTGGATTTAACATTCCTAAAATTCTGGCCATACGGTATTCTTTTACAGCAGACCAGGAAAGTAGATCCCTAATAATCAATGGTACAATAGGTAAAATCGTAATGAGCCATGCCGTTTTCTTTCCTAACTTACTCCACCAAAGCATAACAAATACCATCGTGATATAGATGAACAGTGGTAAAAGAGTTGATGTAGTTAGAAATAAATATAAAGAAAATAAATACAACATGAGAAGATGTATAAACTTTAATCTACTGTTATTGAAAAAAGAAGCCCAGCCTAGAAAAAAGAATGGTATTGTCATTAAACAATCAATTATGACGGAACCAATTTTTAGTAATGGTTCTCCATTCAAAGAAGCAGTCGGAAAACATTTTATCATTAACAAGATAAGTACACCAATTGTATAAAACAGCCACCCAAGCCTCTCTAACTTCCGATAATCAAATAGCATCATCCCAATCGCTGTTGTAACACCGAGAATTACAAATATCACCTTATTCATTAATAAGTCAGCATGTCCAAGCGCTATAACTGGCAAAAAACCTAGCCCCATCGCAGCCACTAATAAACCAATTAAGAACCAATCAACCTTTGGCTTATGTAGTTTATTAAGTTCCTGGCCAAGCTTAATTGGACTTCCCATTTGTTCAACAGCCTTATCTTCAGCAACTTCCTCACTTAAGCCTTTCTCTATCCACATATTCTTCGTCTGTTTCAAGTGAAAATCTAGTTCCGTTGCTACTAAGTCCTTCGCTTCTTTTGATTTAATATGATTCGTAACTTCTTTTAAAAAACGCTCCCCTTTTTGATTCAATTTTTTCTCACTCCTGTACTAATCCTTTTAATATAAATCGTGCCTTCGTAGCATTCTTCTCTGCCTTTCGCAGCATCTTGTTTCCTTTATCATTTAATTGATAATATTTAGCTCCTGCGTGATCCCAGCTAGATTGGATAAAGCGATTCTGTTCTAGACGATGTAATACAGTGTATAGCGACCCTTCATTGCCTTCAAATTTTCGTATCCCTCTCCCTCTTAGCAACTGCATTAATTCGTAACCTGTTTTTTCATTCATAAGAAGTTGTAACACTGCTAAAAGGATATCTTCTTCCTTTTCGGACGATTGCTTGATTTTTTCGCGCACCTGCTTCTGGTGTTGATCAGAAAAACTCAAATGTTTAAACGTTGTGTTCTCCATTGATTTTCGCAAGCCTTTTAATCGATCTTCCATTTGATTATTCCTCCAATCCTTCCTTCAAAAGTTCCTTCGCTTTTTTCAGTCTCGTTTTTATCGTGTTTTCCTTTACTTCTATTACTGTAGCAATCTCTTTAATTGATAATTCCTCATAATAAAATAGATAAATCACTTCTCGATATTTTATCGGTAAACTCATTACTGCAGAAGCCAGTTCACGATCCTCCGCATTTTGAATGACAGTTTGTTCCACACTTTCTTTTTGACTCTCCATATACGTAAAGTCATCCTCTGTCATGATAACTTTTTTGTTATACCAACTTTTTAAATAGTCCTTACATTGATTGATTGCAATTCTCCATAACCATGTTTTCAAATTCGAATTCCCTTTATATGTATGAAGAGATTTATAGCATTTCACGAATATATCTTGCGTTAAATCCTCCGCAACCTCTTTATTATTCACATACGAATACACAAGCTGCAGGACTTCTTGTCCATACTTGTTCATTATTTCGTCGATAAGGTCCTCCTTATCTTCTATTTCAAACGCTTCTATCGTTAATTCATCCACATCATTTCCTCCTTCCCATATATTAGACGACGCACTGTATGGAAAAGTTTTATAAATACATAAAAAAATACGGATGGTAATGTCCATACCGTTTTTTTATGTATATTTATTTGCTTCTTGTCCCTTGATACTTATGCTCTGCTTAAAGATAGGGATTTTTATCCATATGTCTTGTTCCCTATTTTAAAACATAATACAATGGAAATGTAACTTAATAAGCTATAACTAGTAGGTGTGGTAATCATCTCTTCCATTTTGAAAAAAGGGGGGAGGTGATAAAATGATCGCGATGTTTGTAATTAAATTAGTGTATGGTATCCTAACCGGAGCTGGCGTTGTCATCGGTAGAAGATACGTCGGTCCGTGGCTAATTTCTGTATACAAAAAAGCGAGAACCACCCTGCTTCGTGGAAAAGGTAAGGGCGGTTCTCGGCTAAAACGTTAATGTAATTGTCTTATAACCGCACCTACTACCACCACAATAGCAAGTTAGGTTACAAAGGCAGAAGTTTCTCAGGCTTCTGTCTTTTTTATTTTATGCAAAATTCACACTAAATACTCTATCATCATTGTAACACATTTTATTTATTTTTAGTCAAGAGAAAAAACACCTCCTGAATTCACTTAATAAGTATAAAAATTCAAAAAAAATCAAACCATCTATCCCCTTAAGTATATAGGGAATAGATGGTTTAGTTTTTTTAACATGTGTTCCATTTTCATAGCTCACTTCAAATCACTGTGATTTTCACTTTATTCTTCTAAATACCCAATCGCGGCTAGTGCCTGTAAGTATTCTTGAAACAAGGGGTTTTCAATATTGCATTCTTCTTTTTCTAAGCCCATAAGAACTGTAAGTTTATTGTACATCATCTCTGAATGACCTAATAAGTTGAAGTAATTAATGTATGTGCCATCCGCACTTGCTAAAAAGATAACAATTAATTTACCTTCTTGGATTTCTTTATTGAAAAGATCTTGCTCATCGAAATCTGTATTTTGTTCAGATTGATTAAGTTGTATCATTTCAGCAAAATCTTTTTTTTCCGCATCACTAAACAACCCCATCAAAACAGCCTTTTCCTCGATCTTATAACACTTTACTATTTCTTTAAATTCGATATTTGGATCTAGATAAATGGAACCAATTTTATTTTTTTTGATTTCTGTAGCTCTATACTCACTTTTCAAAATTGTATCAATTTCGTCTATCGAAAATTTATTTGGGATGTTTCTCATTTTGTATTTTTCATAAAGTTTATTTATCATATACTACTCCTTTTTAATAGAATGAATGACCACCTGTTCTATTATGGATATGGAAGTGGAAATAATAACCTTCAGCTGACGTTTTTCCTTTGTCACGCTCAGGGCCAATTGGTGTTCTCCCGTTTCCAGCGTCTTTTGCAACAGTTGCGGCTAAAGCATAAGATTTTGACCAAACATTGTTATTCTTTTTATCACTTGATTTCATTCTTGAAACTGCAGTTGCTTTAGAGATTGGTCCGCCAATATATAAATCACCTTTTGTTAAAACAGCAGCATAGTGATCATATTTTTTCTTTCGTAATTCTGCAGCAACTTTCCCCACTACCGTATATGTAGCACCTGCAATAATTACAGCAGCACCAATCGCGATTAAATGCGAAACAAGCCCTTGACCAATTACGCCTGCAAGCGGTAATAAGAACACTATAGAAGCATGTGCTTCCATAGAATCTACTTCAAAAGATTCGTTTGTTTTTATATCGGTAAATGTCGCTTTAAACACTTCCTCAGTAGCCTCTTCAACGTCAACTCTATATTCTTTTTCAACTTCATTTCCGTTTGCATCTTTTTCCATTGATTTCACTGTAAATGTGTTATCTGTTTTATCCCAAGCCGCTGAAACTGTTGCATCACCTTCTACCGTTTCAACTTCTGTTTGTATTTCTACTTTCTCACTATTATTCTCAAGTACTTCAATATTCTCGTCTTGAACCCAATCTTCAGCTAAAACTTTACCATTTGGAATGATTCCAATGCTTAAAACAAAGATTAACATTAATGATACTATCTTTTTAATCATAATTCTCCACCCCTACTATAATTTTATAAATCCATTGCCAATTTGATTACTGCCACCAATGTCCACAGTATTTTTTTCTAAAATTTTATACACTTCTTTAGGGAACTTTACTTTGCTAGATGACAGTTTAAATGTTTCCTTATTCGCAAGAATTAAAGATACAATTCCTGTTACGTGAGCCGTTGCTAGAGATGTTCCATTTTCAATCGAATAACCATTAGAAGTTGTAGTGGTTATGACGTTCACACCTGGGGCTGCAAAATCAATTTTCCCATTCCTTGCAGCAAAACTTGCAACTTTATAAGCGTGATTTACTGCTGTTACTGAAATAACATCTTTATAATTAGCTGGATATTCAACTTTTCCGCCATAATTATTACCTGCAGCTGCAATAACAACTATCCCTTTTTGAATCGCCTTCTCAATCACCCACTCAAGTTCAGGATGGTTAGAAGACATACCAAAGCTAATGTTTAACACATCAACATTGTTTTCAACGGACCAATTAATACCTTGAACTAAATTATCAATCTTTCCTTTTCCATCATCATTAAGAACTTTAACATCATAGAGTTCCACTAGCGATGCTGCAACGCCAGTGATTCCAATTTTGTTATTATGTGCTGCGATAATACCCGCCACAGTCGTTCCATGGCCTAAAACATCAATTACTGGATGTTGCGGCTCAATTACATTGTATTCTTTAATTACAAGATTTTTTAAATCATCATGTTGTTTTTCTATTCCACTGTCTAATATCGCAACCTTAATCTTACTTTTAGATTTAAATTCATAATATTCAGAATTTAAATTCGAAAGTGCCCATGATCTTACTTGCTCCTTTTTGCTTTTTTCTAGTAAAGCAAGGTTGTCTGATTGATTTATTTTAACCAAACCCGTACGTTGAAAGAAAAAGAAATAGACAGCGCAAATTGCAAAAACACAAACTAAAAAAATCAAAGAATACAAAATTTTCTTCTTAATCACTATCCCCTCCTAACCTTAAATAAATCCTAATATACATATATAACCAAAACAATACTGTTTTTTACTATTTTTTCTTGTTATACTGATACTGAGTTTAGATAAACATTTCACTTAGTAACCTATTCATCAAATGAATTTAATTGAAATAAATGTAAAACAATAAAATTATCACCAGAAAACCCATCTATTGGTTCATTAGCGAGAGATAGTCACACTCGAAACATCCCCCAATATATTCTCGTAGAGTAGAAAACTGAAACAGATTAAATTTCTTTAGGGATGGCTTCGCCTCATCAAACCGTACGTGAAGTTTTTCCTCATACGGCTTTCCGATATTCTTCCTTCTTTAGCTTTCCGTTTATTCTAGCTTCCTACTTTCACGAGTATGTATGTTGTTTTCTTTATCAATTCCTTGATACGGCCATGTTTCTTTCTAACATTTCTTTTCTTATTCCAGAAAAGGTTCAACCGTTCTAGGACATACCAGTCTATTTTACATAGCCACCTCTGTCCAATTGAAGATAACACTATAATAGTTCTTGAACCCTTATAGAATTCTATTTAAACCTTTTACCATCTCTTCTAATTGTAAATACAGTTTGTTCCTCGGCTCTGTGTATCTTTTAATGCGTTCTCGCATTTTCTTCATGGCTTTCTGGCTCGGAATATATGCCATCACATACACTTTCTTCCCGCCTTTCACAGGTTTAGGGTATTTTCGATGGTGAAATCCTAGAAAATCAAATCCCTCGTTGCCATCCCACGTATTCACTAGCTTTGACTTTTCTGTATAGATTGTAAGTTCTAACTTATTCATAATGGATTGTAGTATCCGAATACTTTCTAGTGCTTGTTGTTTTGTTTGACATACGATGACAAAGTCATCGGCATATCGAATTAGTTCCCCCAAGTGTTTACACTTCTTTTCCCAAATGGTGTCCATATAGTTTAAATATATATTAGAAAGTAACGGAAATATCACGCCACCTTGTGGTGTACCTACTGTCGTTTCATGAAATTGCGCATATTCCATGATTCCCGCTTCCAGCCATTTTCTAATGAGTTTTAACACTCTTCGGTCACTGATGCTTCTTTCTACAAGCCTTATTAATTTATCATGATTAATGTTATCAAAGTATCCTTGATGTCTACGCCTACTATCCAATGAGATGTTTTACTCGCTTTCCGTATCTTCCATATCGCTTGATGCGCGTTTCGTTTCGGGCGAAATCCATACGAACAGTCTTGAAAATCAACTTCAAAGATTGGTTCAATGACTAATTTTGTTGCCATTTGTACAACTCTATCTTTGATCGTAGGAATTCCAAGTGGTCTTTGTTTTCCATCCCCCTTTGGAATATAGGTTCTTCTCACAGCTTGTAGATGATATGACTTATTTTTGAGCTCCTTTTACAACTCATTTAGAAAGTTACGTTCTCCATATTGGTGCACAATTTCCTCAATTCTTTGTCCATCCACTCCTCCACTTCCTCTATTCCGTTTTACTCTTCACCATGCTTCAGCTAGTATACCAGGACGATAAATCTTATCATACAACGCATGAAATCTTCGGCTTGAATTTTCTTTGGCACAAAGATATAAAGTCTTCCAAAGTTCTTGAGCTTTTACATCAGTGTAGTTAGCAAGTTTTCCAGTATTCACTCACTCGTACCTCCTTCCAACTTATGAACAAAGTAGAGGTCCTTCCCTACATAACGTTGTGTTGTGGTTATGATATTCAGTACTATGATCTCCTCCGACTCCCTCTTTACAGTCCACCATTTCGCATATGCTTATAGGCTTTCTCTCTCCTTTCTGAAAGAAAGGGCAAAGGAGGGTCTCCCTAGTTCCAGACACTACTTTCTCAACATACCATCCTCCGTACCCCGAAGGATTCTTCGATGCTGTATTTCCAAGTTCTTCACGTCTTCCATGGTTTTCTCCTATATTCACCAGGCTCAACTTCCCTTTGTCCTATTGCTAGGTTTCTTTTAACGAGGCGGCAAGGTTCACTTTATGTTACGGTTTGTTGATTCGCTCGCACTTCTAAATAGAAGTCACTTTGTCACAGAGCTTCAACCTTAGGATTTCTCCACCAGTTGCCTGTTAGCTACTAGACGACTTGGCTCTTACCTAGGCTGGACTTTCACCAGGAAGCAGTGTCCAGCTTAGCTGGGCACGCAAAATAAAAGACTCTCTCCATTAATGATAAGAGTCTTTTTAACGCCAAATACTCATAATTTATCCCCTATAATAAAAAAAGAATTGTGCATTTTTATACCTACACAATTCTTTCTTCCAAAAACATATCTATCTATTTTACGCTAACGCAGCTGCCTGTTCTTGTTGATCTACAGGAATTACAGCGTCTGTTAATGCTTTTTCTAGTTCAGCTGTATATTTCATTTGTTCTTCTTTGCTCCAGCCTAGTTTCGCAGCCATGTAGTTGATTACTGCTTCTTTCCACTCATATACCCAGTGGATGTTGAAGAATACAGCGCCTCTGCGGCGTACGAAGAAGTCAACTGGTTTTGCTGTCATTTCGTAATCCATTGCGTATACAAGTGGGATTAGAACGTCAAGCGGCATGTTGTATTCTTTCGCTTCGTCTTTATGTTTTTTCGCTAAGCCGAACAGTACGTCTACGTTAGAGCCATAGAATTTCGCGAATTCTTCTGCTTGCGCTGTCGTTAAACCGTATTTCGTACCTTCGTCTGCTTTTTTCGCAACGAATGCCGGGAATCCGTGTGAACCATCTACATGTCCACCAGAGATCGGCATATGTTTCGTATCACTCTTCGGATATGCACTATGACCTTCTTTTTGTAGTAAGTTCGTTACGTAATCTACTACCATTTCAGCCATTTTGCGGTATCCTGTTAATTTACCACCTGCGATTGTAATTAAACCAGATTCAGAAGTCCAAATTTCATCTTTACGAGAAATTTCAGATGCATTCTTACCTTCTTCATAAATTAACGGACGTACACCAGCCCAGCTTGATTCAATGTCTTTCTCTGTAATTTTCACGCTTGGGAACATGTAGTTAATCGCATTAATGATGTATGTGCGATCTTCTGTTGTCATTTGTGGTACAGCTGCGTCTTTATCATAGAACGTATCTGTTGTACCTACGTATGTTTTTCCTCCGCGAGGAATCGCGAACACCATACGTTTATCTGGTGTATCGAAGTAAATTGCTTGCCCGAGTGGGAAACGTTTTTGATCAATTACTAAGTGAACACCTTTTGATAACTGAAGTACTTTTCCTTTTTTCGAGTTATCTTTTTCACGAAGTGTATCTACCCAAGGACCAGCTGCGTTTACAATTTTCTTACCGTAAACTTCATATACTTCACCGTCTAGTAAATCGATTACACGTACACCGCATACTTTTCCATCTTTATATAAGAAACTGTCTACTTTTGCGTAGTTAACAGCTTTCGCACCATGCTCAATTGCTTCTTTCATTACTTCAATTGTAAGACGTGCATCGTCTGTACGATATTCTACGTAGTAACCGCCGCCTTTTAATCCTTCTTTTTTTACAAGAGGCTCTTTGTTTAGCGTTTCTTCACGGTTAAACATCTTTCTGCGCTCGCTTCGTTTTACACCTGCTAAGAAGTCGTATACACGAAGACCAATTGATGTACTAAATGATCCGAACGTACCGCCTGTATGGAACGGAAGTAACATCCACTCTGGTGTTGTTACATGGGGACCGTTCTCATATACGATCGCACGCTCTTTACCCACCTCTGCTACCATTTTCACTTCAAGTTGTTTTAAATAACGTAGACCACCGTGTACAAGCTTCGTTGAACGACTTGATGTACCTGCTGCAAAGTCCTGCATTTCAAACACAATTGTTGATAACCCGCGTGTTGCTCCATCTAATGCAATACCAGAACCAGTAATACCTCCACCAATTACGATCACATCTAACTCTTGTTTATTTACTCCGTTTAATACGTCTTTACGTTGTTTACTTGAAAATTTCATGGTAATTCCTCCCTTTGATAACGAAAAAAGAGACCACAAACTCCGCTATAGATTTCGCCTCTATAGCGCGTTGTGGTCTCTCCAAATCTCCTACCGAATTATTAACTTGTCACCATTATAACACTGTTTATGATTATTTGAAAGCTTTTGTTGCTTCAATTGCTTTTTTCCATCCAGCATATAGCTCTTCGCTTGTTTCCGCTTCCATCGTTGGTTCAAAGCGTTTGTCCATATGCCACTGTGATTTAATTTCATCTTGGTTTTTCCAATATCCAACCGCAAGACCAGCTAAGTATGCTGCACCTAGAGCCGTTGTTTCGTTAATCACTGGACGCTCTACAGGAACATCTAAAATATCACTTTGGAACTTCATTAAGAAGTTATTTTTAACTGCTCCGCCATCAACGCGTAATGTTTTCAGTTCAATACCTGAATCTGCTTCCATTGCGCATAATACATCTTTCGTTTGGTAAGCTAAAGATTCTAGCGTTGCACGAATGAAGTGCTCTTTCGTCGTACCGCGTGTTACACCAAACATAGCGCCGCGTACTTCACTATCCCAATAAGGTGTTCCTAGTCCAACGAATGCTGGTACAACGTATACACCATCAGTTGATTCAACGCGACTCGCATACACTTCACTCTCACTTGCATCTTTAAACATGCGCATTCCGTCACGTAACCACTGAATTGCAGAACCTGCTACGAAAATACTTCCTTCTAATGCGTAGTTTACTTTACCATCTATTCCCCATGCAATTGTTGTTAATAGACCGTGCTCAGAAGCTACTGCTTTTTCACCTGTGTTCATTAACATGAAGCAACCAGTTCCGTAAGTATTTTTCGCCATACCTTCACCGAAACAAGCTTGTCCAAATAATGCTGCTTGTTGGTCACCAGCTACACCTGCAATCGGTACATTTTGGCCGAAGAAGTGGTAATCAATTGTTTCTCCGTAAATTTCAGATGATGGACGTACTTCTGGAAGCATGCTCTTTGGTACTGTTAACATTTCTAGAAGCTCATCATCCCACTGTAAGTCGTGAATATTAAACATTAACGTACGTGATGCGTTTGAATAATCTGTTACGTGTGCTTTACCACCAGATAGTTTCCATACAAGCCACGAATCAATTGTTCCGAATAATAGATCACCGTTTTCTGCTTTCTCTCTTGCACCTTCAACGTTATCTAAAATCCATTTTACTTTCGTACCAGAGAAGTATGCATCAATTAAAAGACCTGTTTTTTCGCGAACCATTTCGCTATAACCTTTTTCTTTTAACTCATCACAAATTTCAGCTGTTTGGCGAGATTGCCATACAATTGCGTTGTAAATTGGTTTACTAGTTGTTTTATCCCAGACAACCGTTGTTTCACGTTGGTTCGTAATACCGATACCTGCGATTTGTTCTGGTTTTACATCTGCTTCGCTTAAGCAAGTTGCGATAACTGCTAAAATAGATCCCCAAATTTCTTGTGCATTATGCTCTACCCAGCCCGGCTTTGGAAAATGTTGTGTAAACTCTTTTTGAGCTGAATGAACAATTTCACCTTTTTTATTGAAAAGAATTGCGCGTGAGCTTGTTGTTCCTTGGTCTAATGAAAGAATATATTTTTTCATATCGGTTTCCCCCTTATGCTACTTTTCTACTATTTGTATTGCTTCCGCTTTTTTTACTTGTCATATAAGAGATTGCTAGTACAATCACAGTTGCGATAATCACATAAATAAGTGCTGAATTTTGCTTTCCTTCAAATACAACTTGATGGAATAAACCTGCAAGTGATCCACCTAAAATTGGACCTACTACTGGAATCCATGCATACTTCCAGTTTGAACCGCCTTTTCCTGCAATCGGAAGGAAGAAGTGTGCGATACGCGGACCTAAATCACGTGCTGGGTTAATTGCGTATCCTGTTGTCCCACCTAATGATAAACCAATACTTACAATTAAGAAACCTACGATAAATGGATTTAATCCATCTGCAAATTTATTTGCACCAATTGCTAATATACCAAATACTAAAACGAATGTTCCAATCATTTCACTTAAAAGGTTTGCAAATGTGTTCGGAATTGCTGGACCTGTTGCAAATACACCTAACTTTGTTCCTGGATCTTCTGTTTCTTTCCAGTGTGGTAAGTAATGTAAATATACGATAACTGCCCCGATAATTGCCCCAATCATTTGTGCTACGATATAACCTGGTACGTCACTCCATGGGAACGCTCCCTTAAATGCTAGTCCTATCGTTAAAGCTGGATTCAAATGTGCCCCACTAATTGATCCAACCGCATACGCTGCAACCGCTACTGCTAAGCCCCAGCCCATTGTAATAACAATCCAACCTGAATCTTTCGCAAACGATTTCTTTAAACTTACACCAGCACAAACGCCGCCACCAAGTACGATTAACAACGCAGTCCCTATTAACTCTCCTAAAAATGCTGACATAGTATCCCTCCACAATCAATTTAAACGCTTCCAAATGTGATAGAGGTAAAATGAATGGCCATTCTTTTTTGTCAAAAGAAAAAGACCCACAGCTTTGCACGCTTCTATATAAATTTATATAGAAACAATGAAATGTGGATCTCTTCTTTTCTCCGTCACGTTTATTAACTTGTCTATAATGTTAACCTCTTATGAAAGCGGTGTCAACAGAATTTTTTCACATTTTCGTCACTTTTTTTGGTAATGTTTCCATAGTTCGCGTTTTGACGTCGTAATCGCTGTCGCACCAGCGTTTAAAGCTCTTTCCACATCTTCTACAGTACGAATAAAACCACCTGCTAAAATCGGTACACCAGTACGCTCTTTCACTTCAGCGATAATATCCGTCATTGCTCCTGGAAGCACCTCAATATAATCCGGTTTCGTCTTATCTAAAAGATTGCAGCTCTTCTCCATCGCACTCGAATCGATTAAAAAGATGCGTTGTATTGCCACAACACCTTTTTGCTTCGCCTTCATAATAACGCTCGCCTTTGTCGAAAGTAACCCGTACGGTCTAAACTCCTGACATAAATATTCCGTCGCATGCCCATCACTCTGCAAGCCATGAATTAAATCCACATGTAAAAACACCTTTTTACAATATTGCTTCGCAAGTGATATAACACTCTTCAATTGGCCGACATGAATATCTAAAATAACGATATATTCATACGAACTATGTAATAGCTTTTCCAAATCTTTAATTTGCCTCACTGCCGGCAAAATCTTCTGTTCATGAAATTCCATTCTCTATATCCCCTTCTTTATGTCATCCTATCCTTTATAGTACACAATTTAAGTGAAAAGAACAGCTAGTGTAGGGGATTTCTTTCAAATCTTTCCTCTATTTATATATTTTCTTCAACTTATCAGAACCTATACCACCTATAATCATGAATACAAGGGGCAAAAGATTCATTACATATGGCGCATCTGCTACAATTGCAATACTTGCTCCAGCAAATTTATTTAGCATCCATACAACGATTTTTGCAATAAGTAAAAATACCCCTATCATAAATAAACTATCAAAAAACACCTTCCATTTTGGATATGCCAATTTCTTACTATCTTCAATTACTTTCTGCGTCAATTCTTCATCACTCCTTAGCAGTTCATCAATCGTAATATCGAACAAATCACTTAAATGAATAATAATTTCAATGCTCGGATAGTTCTTTCCCGTCTCCCATTTCGAAACAGATTGCCTACTTACATGAATTTTTTCAGCCAAATCATTTTGCGACCAATTTCTTTTTTCCCTTTCTTCTTTTAAACGCTCACTAAAAATCATACTGTGTTTATCACCTCTCTATGCCCATTATGTTCAAATAAATGATGAAGAGTAAAGCTAGTTATCGTTGCATCGCCTGTGCAACTTATGCGTTACAGCTTATAATAGTGCTATTTTATATGTATCTTCCCTATACTATGCTCCAATAATAATTTCCCGAACAATAATACAAAGAGCGGATACTAATAAAGTGAAACTTTAATCAGCCCTCACCAATCGGGCTTTTACAGACAGCCCGGCAAATAGCGGGATAAAGACTAGATTAGGCATAAAAAATACGCCATCCCTTCTTATCAGTCTCCAGAAAGAATAACGCAAATTTTCATTTTTACTCATCATTTTTCGGACTATATGAAAACCCCGGATATTTCACAACAGGCCACTTCTCCTTACGCAGGGAATCCATTACTTGCGGGCCAACATGTATATTACTCTCCACTATTTCTTTAGGAGTCAGTGCCATCCATTGATTTAACGATACATCTTCAAAACGATTGCTTCTGAACATCTCTAAAAACCATAATGTTTCGGTACCTGTATTTTGAATATAATGCCCCGTCGCAAACGGTACATATCCGACATCACCAGCTCTATAATCAAATGTACGAGCGGTACCATTTCCAAGAAACACAGTCATTCTCGCTTCTCCTGTCAAATAATATTGCCATTCATCATTATTCGGGTGCCAATGAAGTTCTCTCATTCCACCAGGCTCAACCTCAACGAGCGCTGCTGCGATCGTTTTTGAAATAGGGAAATTTGTAGAATCTACAATTCGAACGCTACCACCAGGAGTCTTAATTGGCTTTTGTTTTAACAGTTCATGTTTAAATGTTAAAGGAACTTCCCCTTTCGGTGATTGAACTTCCTGACTTTCAAGCGAACCTGGCACCTCTCCTTGATAAATATAAACTTGACCTGAAGGGATAGAATGAAAAGCACTCTCAGGTACTCCAAAATTAGCCGACAACACTTCTTTTGGCGTATGCGCAAACCAATCAGAAATAGCTAAAGTAGATAAATCAGAAAAATGTCCATCATCGAAAACAAGTAGAAATTCACAATGTTCCAATCCTTGAATGGAATGCGGAATACCAGGCGGAAAATACCAAAGATCACCTGGTCCAACATCAGCAATAAAATTCCATCCATTTTGATCAACAGCCGTTATGCGTGCCCGTCCTAAAAGCATATACGCCCATTCCGCTTCTTTATGCCAATGAAGTTCTCGTATTCCACCGGCCGTTAAGCTCATATTTACCCCAGCAATCGTCGTCGAAACTGGTAGTTCCCGAGCAGTAATCTCCCGAGACCACCCGCCGTGTTTCAAAATCATAGAAGTGTCCGAGAATGAAAACTTCAAGTTAGGAACTAATCCTGCATCCGTTATAGGTGGAACAAGCATATTCGGATTTTGAATATCTCGCATAACATTACGAGGTCCAGAATCAATTGCACCTGCTCCGTCGCTGCGGATTGGTTGCGGCACTTTCCCTCCCGCTTCATTAACAGTACGTTTCTTCATGATTACACCCCTTTTTCATCCGGTTATTAGGTGAAAATCCTCCACCATAGTGTATGAATTGGGCTTTAGATGGTTACAGTTACTATGGAGTTACATCAACTGCCTATCATTATCGTTTTGTTCATTTCTCAACTTATACTAGTATGGACAGCGTCTGGAAAGATAATGAAGAAATTAAATTAAAACTAATAAAAAACCCTGTAAAATTTATTACAGAGTTTTTCACCAATTATTTATTGTTTTACATATCGAATACGAACATTATCGTCCATATGATAAATTTGTAATGTGTTTCCATCATAGTTTTGCAATTTATACATGATACTATCATTTGTTAACTTTACTTCTTGACCGTCTTTAACTGCTTTTGTTACTTTTAAAGATAACTGGAATGATGGGACATCCACCGTATATGTTCCTGTTAAATAGTTATCTTTATTCGGATAAGAACCATTCGCATAAGACTCAAATGTTTTATCACCTTTTAGTACTAGCGTAGTTTTTACGCCACTGCCGTAATCAATACCCCAATTACCAATAATCTCAGTACCATCTTTAATGTTCTTCTGCATGTTGCTATAACTAATTCCTAACTCTTCACTTGTACCAACTGTATCTACAAATACCCCAGTTTTTGCTTGACTTTTATCTGTTTGAGCCTGACTGCCAGTAGTTGGGTTTGCCTGTGTAGAACTACTTGTTGTACTAGTAGATTTTTCCGTGGTTGTATCACCTTTTACTTCAGCCCTTAACTTATCAAATGTAGGTTTCCAAATACGTTTTGCTTCCTCTAATTTTATATTTGCTTTATTTAAGATTTCCTTATCAGTCTCTAAGCTAAAACCTTTATCGTTGAATAACTTCTCTATTTCACCGAATGTTTCTCTTAGTTTACCTGCAGCTCTTTCAATCTCTTTTTGGTCTTCTTTATGTTTTGGCGGTGCAGAAATCTTCTCTATCTTATCAAATACTTTATAGATGTCTTTAACACTATCTAATACCTCAGCTTTTGATTTACTTCCGTTTCTCAAATCCTTTACAGATGCATCATAGTAATCAAATCGTCTTAACATATCCTGTTCAATGTCTAATAAATATTGTGCATAATCTTCATCTAAAACTCGAACCTTTTGAACATCTTTACTTTCTTCTTTCGAATTAGTTGATTTTTCTTTTGTTCCAGAAGACTTAGCTTTACTTGTTTCTTCTGTCTTTGCTTCTTTACTTGCCGAATCTTTTACTGTAACACAACCACTTAATAATAATGTAACTGGAACTACAGCAGCCATTAGTTTCTTCACTTTCATACCTCATACTCCTTAAAGTAATTTACTCTTAGTTTGTTTTGCTACCGATACTCTTCGCTGCTTCTTCAAACAGTTTTGAACCTTCTTGTGCTTTACTTAATGATTGATGCATTTTACTCTCGTCTTCTTGGTCTAATGCATCAAAGAGAAGTTGGAAACAATCCGCATACAGTTCCATCGATTGCTTTATCTTCACTTGTTCTCCCTGTAATTCAGGAGGCGCTTGTAGATTCTTCAGTTTCGTTGCAGTTGCCTTTGCTCCACCTAAACTCAGTTGCACTTCACTTTTCTTTTGTTTGTATGATTTTACGTCTGAATCTGCTATTCCTTCAATTAATTTCATTGTATCTTCAATTTGAGTAGCACTGTTTATAATATCTGCCTTGTACCTTTCAACATCTGAACCCGTTACCTTACCAGTTGAAGAAGTTGAATTATTTGAAGAAGAACTTGGTTGACTACTTGATGAGCTACTATTTGTACCTTCACCTTTCGCTACTGATAAGCTATCCTCTTTCTTGCTATCAGTTGACTTACTCTCTTTTTCAGAAGTCTTATTCTCTTTCTCTACCTTTTGCGTTTCTTCTTTCTTTGGTTCAGCTTTCTTACCATCAGTTTCAATTGTAATACAACCACTCAATAACATAACTGGTAACGCTAAACTTACTAATTTCTTTGCTTTCATGATTACTAATACCCCTTTATTTGTAAAATGTAGTGCAAACAAGTTAATATACTTAATTAGTAAATTTCCCTCGAATAATTTATTAGAATCTAACATCCGTATACTTCTTACATATTTATAATATTTCCACATGTACTGTTTTACAAATAATCACATATTCGATCAAAGGGATTTATGTAGTCTTTAAAAGGAAATTTACTAAACGAAAAGAAAATTTTAACAACAATGAAAAGAAGCTAACAATAAATTGTTAACTTCTCAGCCGAAAGTAAAATATTATCTTTCCTTATCTTCTAATATCTAGGTTGGGATTGAATATTTGTAAGATGAACATCAAACATATCAATTATTTCAAGAAATCTATCAGCTTCACGGAAAACATGGTCTGCTAATAATGGATGAATGATACTCTTTATTTTACATTGCTCAATTAAATCACGTGCTGTTTTCTTAAAATCCCGAAGAGATGTAACCGACACACGATTTTGATCTAAAAATTGATCTAAAAGTGGGACTGTTTGGGATTGTGGTTTCATAGATTCTAAGTCAATTGCTTGATACATCAATTCATCAAAATCATTGCTAAAATTCCGTGCTGTATCTACAAGCTTTCTTTCCGATGGATCAAGAAGATGGCCAATAAATTTAGCATGGTCTGCCATAATCCGTAAAAAGAAAACATTTTCTTTAATAATAGCATCAGGAAGAGCATCTAATTTACCTTCATTTAATTGTATTAAACGTTTTCTAAAATAATCAGCTTCCCTACTTGTATGGTCAACTAAAAGTGGAAAGTTATTTTGTCCTGGCAATTTACATGTGAGAATTAATCCTAAAATTTTTCGTTTAAATCCCCAAATATTAGTTGCGGCTTGTTGTACTTCTGCATTAAATCTTTTTATTTGCTCAGGATCTGTTTCATTTGTATAGGAATGCGCTATTTGTTCAATATGTTCAAACAATCGATAAAATTGATTAGCCTCTTCAATTAGTTGAGTATCCTCGCATCTAAATCCCAAGCGAAGAAAAAAAGAATGCTCTTTCATGATTCTAGACCAAAAACGAATTTCATTTAATGAACGCTCAACAAACATTACAGATGTAACACCTGTATCAGGATGTAATGAAGTTTCATCCCTATGCATTGTTAATCCCCCCCAGTAAAATCCCCGCTAGTTCCATTCTTATGAGTAAAAATATATATAAATACCATCAATAAAATTTTATGATGCCTCTCTTATACATGTAAAATTAAACTAATATAACCTTAGCTTGATGAACATATACTGCTCCCCCAGAAGAAAAAAGGCTACCACCTATTTGTAAAATTCTACTAGGTGGTAGCCTTTCAAAATTTTTATTAAAGCAATACCGAATCTTTATCACTATCCTGATTACGTTTCTCGCGTTCTTCTTCTAAGCGCTTCATATACACTTCGCCTTCTTTTTCGATAAACTCATTATCCATATCTTGCTCTTTTTTTGAAGTATATAAAACCATGTAGCCACTTAGTACAATCCCGACAATTACAAGATAAACCCACCATGGTAAAGTTTCCACTCTACTTCATTCCTTTCCTTAGACAAGCCTTATTAGTTTCACTCTATGAGGAAAGAAGTGGATTTATGCTTAAAATTTTTATTGTGGATGCTTCGCGAAAAATGCTTGTACATATTCCATAAACTCAATTGGTTCCTGACGAAACGGTGCGTGGTATCCTTTTTCAATAATATGAAACGTACTATTTGCAAATAGCCCATGATACAGTTCACCATTTTTCCAAGAAACACTCTTATCATGTCGTCCCCATATAATTAGAGTTGGTACCTTAATTTTATCAGCTTCCATCGCAATGCGGCGCTCTCTCATTTTCGTAAGCTGATCATAATGCTCTTTATCATCACGACTATTTTTCACTTCATTTTTATTATACTTCGTAATCTCAGTTACAGTTTGTAAGTCCGTCGATAGCGGCGGCACTTCATAACTGTCTTTTTGCTGGAAAGACTCTATCCCTGTAGCATCTGCCAAGATGAGATGCGTCACTGCATCCGGATATAAATACGCTAAATTAAGGGACATCTCTCCGCCCATCGAATGGCCGAGCACCGCAAACTGATCGTATCCGAGCTTCTTCATTAACTTATAATATAAATTCACTTGCGCAGGAAACGAATACTGAAAATCAACTGGCTTAGAAGAGCGCCCAAATCCTAAAATATCAACTGCAATAATCGTATGATCTCTCGCAAGTTCCGGATAAATATCACTAAATCCATCAGAAGAACCACCAAACCCATGCAACATAAGTAACGGAGGTTTTCCCTCACCAATTTGTTTAAAATAAATCGTCTGCCCATCAATTTGCGCTATACTCTCTTTCGTATTCAGCTTCATCATAACAGTATCTTTCACTTCTCCAACCTTCGCAATCGGCTTCTCAACGAAATTACAAACAATTAACAAAACGAGCACAATACCGCTAATTAAATAAAACTTAAACCGTTTCAAAGTTCCCGTCTCCTTTCTTGAGTTGCTATTTAAAGTTTTTACATTTTTTGGTTATTTTATGTTATCCTTTTAATTGTAACTAAAACAGTTACAATTATACTAAAAAAATATAACTCACTTCTATTACTAATGGTTATTCTGTAACTATTATAGTTACATATTTAAAGTAAGTCAATTCTTTTTATAGTAAAAAACAAAGGGACCTCATTATAAGATCCCTTCACTTTATTATTTAATTTAAAAATGATCAGCGTGTGAGTCTTGTTTGCTAATACCGCCGCCGTCTCCTTTATTGAAGTTGGCTGGCGCTCCTCCGTCACCAATATTAACGTAGTCTGGTCTTGCTGGTGCTCCTCCTGTCTCTCCTATATTTAATGCTTGATTTGTAAACTCACTGTTAACTCCAATTGATAATGCACCTACTAACGCAATCCCCAACATTCCAAAGTGAATCTTTTTCATTATTTTAGCGCCCCTTTTTTTAATAAATTTTTTTGAGCTTTATGACTCATGTAAAAATAATGACTTGCTTTATTGTGATTCTCTTCTTTATAAAACCTTAGAGCTAACATTTCAGCGTATTCCTGTATACACTCCCATAGCTCTTCTTTTTCAAAATAAATAATACCTTCTAAAACTACTTGCTCTAAGCTTAATGTAGGTGATTTTTCGTTTACGCTTTTCAAAATCATAAAACGATATTGAAACTCTTCCTTATTTAATTCTTTACAAATATCCAAACCTTTTTCAACCAGATCTGCTGCCAATTGATATTGCCCTAATTTATAACATTCACGTGCTTCAACAAATAGCGCTTTAAAAAATTTCGGCTGTTTTTTTGTAACTTCGGATGCATGGCGAACTGCAAGTTCCGATAAATCTTGACTAGCATACAAAAAGGCTAAATTATGACGCACCATTAAAATATATTTTTCATAATTTACCTTTTGGAAAATATCCATAGCAGCATTAAAGCTTTCTTCCGCGAGTTCATAATTTTTCAAATCTACACAACACAGACCAAAAGCATTTTCA
Source organism: Bacillus sp. CH_48 (assembly GCF_038008465.1). Classification (NCBI taxonomy): domain Bacteria; kingdom Bacillati; phylum Bacillota; class Bacilli; order Caryophanales; family Bacillaceae; genus Bacillus; species Bacillus sp. CH_48. The sequence goes on from NZ_JBBOZF010000001.1 coordinate 5,843,083, forward strand.
CATAGCGCTATATTTATTTCGCAACCTATATGTTTTTTGAACTCTTCTTTCGCTTTTCTCAAATAATCAATTGCATTAACTTGTTGATATGTCTGATAGTAAAAATTACCCATACGATAATCAAACTCTGCATTTTCTAAAGAGTGCGAAGCATATTTCAGTAGTTTATTTGCTTTTTCATAACTTTCCTTTGCATCGCTATATTTAGACATTGAAGTACAATATATTCCTTTAAAAAAATGATAATAATACGCTAAAAACCCTTTAGTTGGAATTTCAAAAGATTCTATTCTCTCAAAACTATTTTCTTTTATATTCAACCAATCCGTCAGCATTTTATATCTAAAATCTAATAAGGTAAAATACAAAGATAACTCCTGATCCACGTCCAAACCACTAATCTTATTATCAATCTCCTCTTTCATTTCTGTGGCCTTCTCTATATTTTGCTGCAACATTACACGATACCAATCATCTAAAGAATGTTTCATTTGCTCCCGCGTTACTACATCTGCTCCCATAAACTCGCATCCCCTTTTCTCCAAAATTATAAAATTAGGATTTTTATACAATTATCAAAATTGTATATTACCACTCCTTTTCTATGTATTGAAAAATAATTATCAGAAAATTAAATATTTTAATTAATTATACCAAACTTTTCCTTTTTAATAACTTGAGAAACAATTGTCAGAAAACTTAACAGGACAAATAAAAAAGCAAGCAGTTCCAGCACTCCGCTAAAACTACTTGCTCTCCTACTTACTATCTCTATTTTTACTCTTTAATAAATTCCTTCGTACTTCTCACTGTATCAATTGGACGAACTAATTTTTCAATTTCTTCACGTTTTGGCTCTAGGAATGGAGGTAAAGATAATTTTTCACCAAGTGTTTCGTATGGCTCATCTCCCATAAATCCTGGGCCATCTGTTGCGAATTCAAATAAAATTTGTGGTGCAACTCTTGCATATAATGATTCGAAGAAGTGACGGTTTACATATCCAGATGAAGGAAGTCCTACGCTACTGATTCTCTCAATCCATTCTTCTAATACAGCGCGATCTTCTACGCGGAATGCCGCATGGTGCACTGTACCAAAACCTTGTTGTGCTTCAGGAAGAACTGTATTATGTTCTACAATAACAGATGCACCGTTTCCGCCTTTGTTCACTTCAAATAAATAGAATTCCCCTTCTTGCGCAACCTCTTTAAATAATAGAACTTTTTCTAACACTTCTTTGAAGAAGCTAAAGTTTGCAATACGGATAAATACAGGTCCTAAACCAGTGATTGCATATTCTAATGGTACTGGCCCGTTTTGCCAAGGTGTACCTGATTCGATTCCTTTATCAAGTTCATCTGAGATTAATTGATAGTGTTGGTCATCAAAGTCAACGAAAGAAAGAGTTTTCTTACCAAATTGCTCTTTAATTCCTGTATGTTCTACTTCAAGACGGTCAAAGCGTTTCACCCAATACTCTAATGCTGCATCAGTCGGAACACGGAATGAAGTTTTTGAAATTTCATTTGTACCGTGTACTCCTTTCGGAACACCTGGGAAGTCAAAGAATGTCATATCTGTTCCTGCACTACCTTTATCATCTGCAAAGAATAAATGATACGTTTGAATGTCATCTTGGTTTACTGTTTTCTTAACTAAACGCATTCCTAAAACGTGAGTGAAAAACTCATAGTTTTTTTCTGCACTACTTGTAATCGCTGTAACGTGGTGAATTCCTTTTAATTGGTTCATTTTATATTCCTCCAATATTTTTTAATTTATATTTTCTCTCCTATTACTTCTCTTCAATAGGTGCTAAATTCGCTTCAATCTCTGCACGCTGATCTTCTAAGAACGGTGGTAAATCAAGTTTTTCTCCTAAATGTTCCACATCTCCATCAACTGTAAATCCTGGTCCATCTGTCGCAATTTCAAAAAGGATTCCGTTTGATTCACGGAAATATAAGCTTTTAAAGTAGAAACGGTCGATGATTCCTGAAGACTGGAAGCCTCTTTGTTTCACCTGTTCTTCCCAATAGGCAAGCTCTGCATCGTTTTTCACGCGAATTGCTAAATGGTGAATGCTCCCTCGGCCCGGCTTTTCAGTAGGTCCATCTAAATATTTCACAACGATTTCTCCAAAATCCTCTCCTTTAATGGATTGAAAAATTGCTTCCTCTTCGCTACGGCTAACCGCTGTATAACCGAACATCTCTGTAAGTGTACTCGACATTTTATCAAGTCTACGAACTGTCATTTCCACAGAACCCATTCCTTGAATTTGATGCTTTGCAGGAACTTCTGATTTCTCCCAAGTTTCCCAGTGCTCTACTTTTTCTCCGTTTGAAACGAGTAGTACTAAGCGAAGACCTTCAGCATCCTCAAATTGTAAAGCAGGACGATTTGCATATGTTGTCATTTCACTATGTTTCACATCAAAATTCTCAAATCGTTCTTTCCAGTAATGTAAGCTTTCCTCTGAAGGAACGAGTAATCCAATTCGAGTAATCGCATTCGTACCGCGATATGTTCTTCCTACTAATGGAATTTCAAAAAATGATAATTCCGTACCTGGACTTCCTGTTTTATCTCCATAAAATAAGTGGTACATTGACGGATCATCTTGATTTACTGTCATTTTCACACGACGTAAGCCAAGCACGTTTTTATAAAAGTGATTATTTTCATTTGCATTTTTCGTAACCATTGAAATGTGATGATGCCCTTTAATTTTATACATTGGTTATTCCTCCGTTTCGTTTTACTAGTCAAGTGATAACTAAAAAAATAATATTTCCCACAACTAATATGGTTTTTAGCTTTTCAATTTATTCTTAATTATGTTTTTGTAAATTCATCTTAGTTTTTACTGTATAAGTTACTTTGTTTTTTAATCGAAAACAACTGAGTGTATGTTTTTCATATGACTCAATCGCTTTCGTTACTATCACTTTACACCTCAAGTGATTGAGAAGCAAGAGAAAAATCTCGAATTCGAGATTTTTTTGTTAAATAACATTTAGGGTGTAAAATCTGATTATTTATGTAATTGACATTCTATTAAAACGCTCATTTACAGAAGAACATTATTCAAGTGAAGCCCTCTATAATTCAATTACAACTCCTTGAAAGCTTATGATACTATCCTGATCACACTTTTTATATTTAATGTTTTAAGGAAAAAAGCTATACTATAAGCGAAACTAAAAATCAGAAAGGAAATACCAGAAAATGGAAAATTATATGCTATTTATCCTTACAGCACTCCTTATTATAATGATGCCTGGTCCCGGTTTTGCTTTAGTTACAAAAAACACTATCTCTCATGGTAGAAATGGTGGAATAAAGACCGTCTTAGGAACAGTATCTGGAATGATGATTCATACAATAATGGCTACACTAGGACTCTCTGCTATCTTAATGAAATTTGCTATGCTATTTACATTAATAAAATATGCTGGGGCATTTTATTTAATTTATTTAGCTGTAAAGTCAATTAAAAGTGCCTTTTCTAAAAAAGAAGATATGTCAAGTTCAGTGGAAATAAACTCTAAGGATATTGGAACGGTTAAAAGTTTTAGACAAGGATTTACCACGGCAATCTTAAACCCAAAAACGGCTGTATTTTTCCTTAGTTTTCTACCCCAATTTATTGTGAGTAATCAAAGTCATTTCTTCCAATTTCTTTTGTTGGGACTCACATTTACGACTTTGACAGCAATATGGTATTTACTTTATATCTCTCTAATACGTCAATTAAGAACTTTTTTAAGAAAAGAAAAGGTGAACCGTACAATAGAGGGTATTACTGGCACAGTATTATTAGTATTTGGAGTTAGGCTATTTTTCCAAAAATAAATATGTAATAGAGAGAGTTTAAAACTTTCGGTTTTTCCAATAAATGAATCAATATAAAAAGTATGGCTTTCAAACAGTAAAAAAGTGAACAAACGGGTGTGTTTGCGGAATAAGCTTCAATAAAATAACCAAACTTTTTATAAAGAAGTGAATCGATTATATTAAAATTGATATAAAGGCGTTATCCTTTCCTATGATTTCTCAGAAAGAATAACGCCTTTTTCTTTTTAGAGGGTATTTTGTCTAGTTAGCTTGATAGCGATGTGGTTCTATCCCTTATAAAGTGAAACTTTAATTAGTGGGGGTTTTGTTCATCCCCCACTGATTATTAGTTGAACCAATCGGGCTTTTACGGACAGTTGATCCCCCACCTAACTTCTTTGCTTCCGCTGAATTTTGAGGTCGGGGTCTTACTGCCCGTTAATGCGGGATAAATGTTACAAAAACATTTATAATAGCTCTAACTTGCACAATGCTTCCCGTTAATATAATACGCTGACTCTGTGAAAACCGTAAATACAACCTCTACTTCTGGAAGTCCAAAATCCATTACATATGTAGTAATGGCCTTGGCAAATCGATTACGAATTTCCTGTCCACGCTCGAACCATTTCACTTCAATAAGAGGAAACGCTTCTATTTCTTCTCCATTGAATACATACGTAGAACTTGGTAGTTCCAACGTAAAATTATCCGTACCACACTCACAAATCTCTGCGAGCTCTTCTACTAATGGCTTGCTTATGTGTTTTAATTGTTCAGTAGTAATTCCACGAAACACAACATGCGGCATGTGAATCCCTCCTTTAGATAGTTTTATATTTGCTCACATCATAGCACAATTCTCCCACCTTTTAACAAAAATAGATGCTAAACAAGTTTCAACTCTTATTTTTAGGCCTGTTATACAGGCTGAAGCGATTCTAAGTATCTGCCATATTAAAGTTGATATGCTCCCATTCTAGTGGTGAGATATGTTTTAATCGTTCTTCGTTAACCCCATGCGTACTTCTTAACTATTTCATTTAATTTTTAATAAAGAAAACAGCCTCACTAAGCTTTTAAAACTTAATAAGGCCACTTTATTCACACTATTAATTATGGAACGTCGGTTTATAGAACGAACGATTATCAAGTGCGAAGACACGCTCTGTGTATTCGCCTGGTTTTGTGCGTCCTAATGCGCGGTCCATCATGTTCATTTTTGCATCTAAGTTATCGATGTAATGCAGAATTTCTGCTTCTTTTACTAATGGTGGTTTTGGGCTACCCCATTCCGCTTTTCCGTGATGAGAAAGGACGATGTGTTGAAGAATTAATACTTCTTCTGCATCGATTTGCAATTCGTCTGCTGCTTTACCGATTTCGTTCACCATGATAGAAATGTGGCCTAGTAAATTTCCTTCTAACGTATACGTTGTAGAAATCGGGCCAGATAGTTCAATTACTTTACCAAGGTCATGTAAAATAACGCCTGCATATAGTAAGTCTTTATCTAATGATGGGTATAGATTTGAAATAGCTTTCGCTAAATCTAGCATCGATACGACGTGATAAGCTAGTCCAGATACGAACTCGTGATGGTTCTTTGTCGCTGCTGGATATTCTAAAAATTCGTTTTGATGCTTATTTAATAAATGTCTTGTTAGACGCTGAATGTTCGGGTTTCTCATTTCAAATATGTATTGCGTAATTTTCTCAACCATATCTTCTTTTTTCACTGGTGCTTTTTCTACGAAATCCGAGATATCTGTTACTTCATTTTCATTCGCAACACGGATTTGTTTCACACGTAATTGAATACGTCCTTTGTAGTTTAAAATATCACCAGCTACTTTAACGATTGTTTCTGCTACATATTGTTTCTCAACTTCTGGTGATACGTCCCATAGCTTCGCTTCAATATCTCCACTTGGATCTTGTAAGATTACTGTTAAAAATGGCTTTCCATTACTTGCTAGACCTTTTGTCGCTGTTTTAATTAACAAGAAAACATCGACTTGTTCACCAACTTCATATTCTGCAATTTTCTTTTTCATTCGAATTCCTCCACCAAATCAGTTACTTTTAGTATAGCATATTACAACTCATTTTCTTTACGCTTATGTGTTAATTTTATAATCTGTTTTTCTGTAAAATACGCGAGTAAATGCGCATGACATGTAAAGAAGATGACTTGTCTATCTTTTGCGATTTCCTTTATTAGTTCAATCGTTCGATCCGTCCTTACCGCATCAAAGTGCACGAAACTATCATCAATAATAAATGGGTAATCATGTTCAAATGTTTTCGCAAGTGCAAATCTCAGCGATAAATATAACTGCTCCGCTGTCGCTTGGCTTAGTTCATGACTGTAAAAACGTATACCGTCGTTACGTTCAACAACGAACGGCTCCGCCTCTGACGGTGAAAAGATTTTACTATAGCGTCCGCCCGTTAAATAGACGAAATACTCTTCTGATTTTTGTAAAATACGAGGCAGATGCACTTCATGATAATATTGCTTCGTTTTCGTTAACACCGTTTTTGCGGCCGCATAAGCAGCCCATTTCTTCACTTGTTCACGCAATTGCGCTTTTTTCATTTCCCATTCATGCATTAAATCTCCGTACGTACTACCTTCTTCTAAATTCGCAATTTCCATACGATGTTTCGCGATGCGCTCTGTCAATTCTTTCTCTTGCGCCAGACAGTTTTGTACGACTGTAATTTCTCTCTTTAATTTCTCTTCATAACCGTCAGCTTCGTAATGTTCAGCTAATGATAAACTCTTTAAACGCTGTTCTAACAGATCAATTTGCGGTAATAAACGCACTACTTGTTTCTCAGCATCTTCACGTTTTTCCGCCAGTTTACCCGCTTCTAAAAACATCTCTTCATCTGTAGTCTCTGCAATATTCCATAATGCATTTCGTTCTACTAACAGTTGTTTCAATTGTTCTTGCATAAACTCATATTCTTCTTGCCATTCCGCCAGTTTTTCTTTTAACTGCTTACAAGTTTGGCGCTTCTCTTTCTCATTTTGCATACGACTTTGTGCCCCGTGTAGCTTACTATACTCCGCACTACCGATAACAGCTTCTAGTTTCTGTTCAAAATGCGAAATTATTTCATATAATGAAGATTTTCGCGTGCCTTGCTTATCTAATGCACGATATAATTGCTGCATTTTTTCAATACGCTCAAACGCTGGCAATATGTGTGCATACGTATAAAATTCTGGGAACATATAGCGCGTTTTATATGCATCTACTTGTTCTCCCGCTTGGAACGTTTCTCTCTCCCATTCCTCATACGATGAAACGACTTTATCATAAGCTCGCTCCATTTGCTGTAATTTATAAGACTCACGCTCAAATAGCTTCCGAATCTCTTCATCTTTTTCTAACTGATAGCGCACAGACAGCGCTTCTTCACTTTGTCTCCCGCCAGCACTTTGCTGAAGAGTAAGAAGCTCTTCTTGTAATCCACTTGACGGATCTTTATATAAAACAAGGGCAAGAACAATCCCTACAAAAACAATAACACTAATAAATAAGAGCGGGCGGTTATCAATAAATAAACTCGTGAATAAAACAAGCGTGTTAATAAGAAGTAACAGAAGACAAACTCTTTGCCACTTCTTTTTCTTTTGCATAGCCGCTCCTGCTTTTTCCTCATACTTACGCTTCATTCTCTCTGCACCCATACCGATAAACGCCGCGTCTTGGAACGATTTCTCTTTCTCAACTAACGTATCTCGCTCTTCATCAACTAACATTTGTTTCTGAATCTGTCTTATATTTTCTTCTTGTTCTTCTAATTGCTCTTGCGCTACTTTAAAACGATCATCAAGCTGTGCTTTTTGCGTTTCTAATTCACGCGCTTTTTGTACGGTTTGCGTAATTAATTCTTTCGTTGCCAAACTCATGTCAAACGCAAGAACCGCTTCCTTTTCAAAAGTAGCACCAATTTGTTGTTCTAGTTCTGCAATTTCTTCTTTTATATTCGCAATACTTCCTGTCATATCACGCATTTCTTGGCGTGCATTTTCGTAAGACAAATACTGCATACGAAGTTCTTCTACATAACTTTCTTTTTGTAAAAACTCTTCATCTATTTGAATCGAGGCAATTTCCGATTGCACCGTCTCTATTTTTTTATGGAGCGAGTCAACTTGTAATTGGAGCGGCTCCATCTTCGCCTTAATCGCTTCATAGCGCGCCATTCCGTTTACAGGAAACTGCCCGCTCTCATTTTCTAACACTTTCTCATGCGCACGCTTTTCAATAACGAGTGGCTCAAGCGCTGCTAATATTTCATAATCTTGCTTTCGTTTTTCTGCACTCTCTTTCTCCATACGAACAGAAGCAAGTTTCTCTTCACTTTCTTTTAATTGCTCGACTTGTTTTTCATACGTGCCAATTTTCCCTTGCCACTCTTTCATCTTCTCTTCAAGTTTCTTCATCTCTTGCAGTGACACGTTAATTTCCGGTTTACGCCCACTCGGTTTAAAGCGTTGATCCATTTCTTTTTCTAGCTTTTTATCTAACTGTAATAGCGCATCGCTTCCGACTGCACTTGCCGAAAATAAATAATTGCCAATATCCGCTTCGCCGAGCTGATGAATATTTTGAAGACCATGCATATCAAATGAAAAGATCGATTCAAATAAACTTTCATTCATCCCGCTTAATATATCGTTTAAAATTTCCTCGCCGCCCGTTTTCCCGTCTTCAAAATAAACGGTCACCTCGCCAGATGCCGTCTTTGGCAATCGTTCAATTTTCAAACGACCGTACTTCTCTGTTTGTACAGTCATCGCTCCGCCATACTTCCCACCTTCTTTCGGCTCATAACGGCGCTGTCCTCTCGTCGGAAAACCGAACAAAATACTTTTCATAAACGAGCGAATTGTCGATTTCCCCGCTTCATTTTCACCGTATAACACCGTCAGTAAGGAAAGATCCATTTCCACATTTTCTAATTTTCCGTACCCATAAATATGGAGTTTTTCAATTCTCATTTTTTATCCCTCTCTTGCTGGAATAATTGCTCTAAAATAATATTTTCCGCTTCCTTTTGAATCTCTTTCTTCTCTTCTTCTGTAAAAGATTCAATACTATTACGTGCTACAGGAGATGTCCAAATGGTGCGCAATACGCCGTCCATATTTGTGAAAGCTTCTAACTCTTTTAGCACACTACCGACGAAATGATTTTCTGCTTTCAAACGTTCGATTTCTGCAAAAGAAACCGTCTCATTTTTCCACTTCATTGCATATACGAAATCTTTTCGCTCTTCGCCAGATGCTAAAATGTGAAAAATCTCTTCCACACGCTTTTCGTCACGCAAATAAGGAGAAAGTGGGCCCTGCCCTATGAATACGACAGTTAAAAGCGTCCCTTCCTCTTCTCTTCGGCAATCATTCATCGCAGTTGACATGCTCGTCATAAGTTCATCAACAGTTTCAAGTCCATCAATACAAACCTCGATCTCATCCCATACAACATCTGCCGTATGGAAAAATGAACAGTGCGTTCCTTGTTTCGTAAGTTCAATAAGGTACGCACCCTTCTCGCCTGTTTCCTTACGATGACGACCTTGTATGTTCCCTGGATAAATAATGTATGGCTCTTCTGATAAAATTTCACGTTTATGTATATGGCCAAGAGCCCAATAATCAAACTGTTTTTCTTTCAATTCACGAATTTGAAACGGTGCATAGCGATTATGCTCTGCATCTCCTTCCACACTTCCGTGAAGCATGCCAATATGAAAAGGCGCATCACTCATTTTCGTATACTGCGCTGTCATATTATCCGTTACCGCTTGCTGCAAATAACTAAACCCATAAATAGAAGCTAATAGCTCACCATTTTTATAAAATGATTTCTCTTCTACGTAAGGCTCCGTAAACACATGAACATTTTCCGGAAACTCAATCGCTGCCCAGCTTCCTCCTAAATGATCATGGTTACCGTGAATAATAAAAACAGGGATATCGTACTGCGAAAGTCTCTTCATTTGCTCACGCACAAACACTTGCGCCCTCAAACTTCTCGTCTCCGCATCATACAAATCCCCAGCTAGTAATACGAAATCAACGCGCTCTTGAATCGCTTTATCAACAATACGCTCAAATGATTCAAACGTACTTTGCTTCATTCTCTCCCAAACAGACTGCGCAACATTCATCTCCATTCCTTTAAACGGACTATCCAAATGCAAATCAGCCGCATGTATAAACTTTACTTGTTTCACAAATAACGATCCTTTCTATCTTTCAAAAGTTTCATTTTATTAAAATTAACATCGCTGAAAACTAATCATCATCGAGAATGAAAATATTCTCGATGATTAAAGTTTCATTCTATTTTACCACGCAATGTCATATATTTCTTTGCATATTGTAGCGTTTTATGTCAAAATAATTATAAGATTCTGATTTTAATTATTGGAGGGAATTTTCATGGGAGTATACGTTCTAACAGTCTTTGAAAAAGATGGTTCAAAAGCATTAGACGAATCATTCGAGGCGGCAACTGAAAAAGAAGCAAAAGCAAAAGGTGAATCTATTTTACAAGAAAAAGGATTGTATGAAAAAACACATCGCTGTACATCTACTGCAGGTAAGCTCGTTTTATTCCAGCGCTAAAAAAAAGAAGCGTCATCCGCTTCTTTTTCACTCTACTATATCTTCGTCACACCACGTAAACACCACATCTAGAATGCGATTACCAATACGTACGCGTTTATTCCATTTACCTGTTTGGATCTGATGTTGCAATTCAGCTTTCATCTTTTCCGTCCAGTCGTGAATCGTTTCACTACCGTCGTACGGATATACGCCTGGAAACTCTTCCTGCAGTAGATGCAAGCTCTCTGCATCAAAATGAAAATGGAAGAAGTAGTTTGCTGTAAGCGATGGTTCTTGCAATCGTAAAAAATGATCATCAATTTGCTTTCTATTTCTATAGAAAGTAAAGATATTCACTTTACCGCTCGTAATTTGGTCAATTTGAATTTCGTGCTTCTCTATAATCACGTCTTGCCCACCTCGTTGTATACTATCTTTAGTATATATGTCTTTTGCAACAAAGTTAACCATTTTCGCGCGAAATTCATTTCCTTCATTATAATTCCTGTTCCTCCAAGTATAATCAGGACAAATAAAAACAAAGTTGAAGGGGAGCGATCACATGTATTTCGGAAGCAAAGGTTGGTATGTAAAAGAACTTAAAAAATTAGGTATTCGTACTTATGAAGGTAAAAAACTAGAATCTTATCGTACGCATGTGTTATCTAGTTTACTTGAGAGAATGAAGAAGGCTTCGGCTTAATAGAAAAACACCTCCCGAATTCGCATACTAAGTATGCAAATTCAATGGAGGTGTTTTTATCAGTTTTCATAAAAGATTTTTTGCTTCCGCTGGAACGGATACGTTTTAATCTCAGCTGTATCTAAATTTTCATTGAATAAATGAATGGCTATAATTTGTCTACAATCGTAAGTATGGTAATAATATGTTCCAGACTCCATACACATTGCACTTGTATAGATAGTATTATCTAATATACCGTCTTCTGTTATTACTGCCCCCTTAGGAACCTCACAATTTGATAAGATATGAAAAATAGCCGATATCCCCTCTTCTTCGTTCTCTATACCTTGAATGTTTTGTTTGCCATATGCTGCCCGCACGAATCTTGATGGCGGGGTGAAATCTCCAGGAAGTCCCATCGATCCGGAACCTTGGCCAAAAGCACTTAATGGTACGTCTCCCCACTCGGTTGGTGCAAATGGCTGCGATTTAAGTCCAATATATTGTCTTAAATTTTGTAAATGCCAATTAAACTCCGGGCTATTAGTCATCACTCCTATTGGATTGTCATACATTTTTATTCCATCAGTTGTCGGCTCAAGTACAATACACTCTCCCCATTTATCTGCTAAAATCCAATGTAGTGGCGGAGTAATCCCTAAAACTGGTAATGGTACATCTATAAGGGAAATGTTATCAACAGATTTTTTTAACTCTTCAACAGAATTAAACTGCGTCAAGCTCCAAGCCACAAAATCAAATGGTGCTAAATTCGTTTTATGGTCATCTATGCTGTTACTATAAGTAGCGAATCCCGGGAAATAGAGAGTGGCACATGTCATACCAGCTTCATTTACTCCGTCCGCCATAATGACCCTTCCTTCATGATTAATTCCCATTCCGACAACAGCCTTTTTCGCTCGGATCGTTTCACCAGTTATATTGTTCCACTGATAACGCCGAGGAATGATTATTACTTCCTGATTCATATCTAATGTGAAATCCATTGTTCTCGCAAAAAGATGCTGGAAATTTTTTGTTTGTAACGTCAAACTAGTACACATGAAGAAATCCCCCCATTTTATAGTTATATACACATTTTATAAAATTCTGATAAATACGTAAATTAAAAAACCTATTTATCACTAACAAAATAACCACCCAAACCAAAAATGCTATAATAAAACCCAATCAAACTAAGGAGGCAAATTACTTTGCTTGGAACATGCATTCAATTTCATAAGTTTGGCAATCCAAAAGACGTATTACAAGTTGAATATAAAAATATAGAACCACTGAAAGATAATGAAGTTTTCGTTCGTATGCTAGTTAGACCGATTAATCCATCTGACTTAATTCCAATAACGGGGGCATACGCTCATAGAATCCCTTTGCCTAACATACCTGGCTATGAAGGTGTTGGTATTGTAGAAGATGTTGGCGCAGGCGTTACTCGAGACCTTATCGGTAAACGTGTTTTACCGTTACGCGGAGAAGGTACTTGGCAAGAGTATGTGAAGACGTCAGCTGATTTTGTAGTCCCTATCCCTGATTCCATCAATGATTTTACAGCGGCGCAAATGTATATTAACCCTCTTACGGCGTGGGTTACTTGTACAGAAACGTTAAACTTACAGAGTAATGACGTTTTATTAGTGAATGCTTGTGGATCCGCTATTGGACATCTATTTGCGCAGTTATCACAAATTTTAAACTTCCGATTAATTGCTGTTACAAGAAATAATAAGCATACAGAAGAATTACTGCGCCTTGGTGCTGCATATGTAATTGATACTTCCACTGCCCCGCTTTATGAAACTGTTATGGAATTAACAAACGGGCTCGGTGCGGATGCTGCAATTGATTCTATCGGGGGACCGGATGGAAATGCATTAGCTTTCTCCTTACGTCCAAACGGGCACTTTTTAACGATCGGGCTTCTATCAGGAATACAAGTGAACTGGGCAGAGATTGTCACGAAAGCGAAAGTGCACGCAAACATATTTCATTTACGACATTGGAATAAAGAGGTATCACCATATAAATGGCAAGAAACGTTTCGTCACTTAATTTGCTTAGTAGAAAATGAGCAATTACGTTTTATGAAAGTCCATTCTACATATGACTTAGCGGATGTGAAAGCGGCAGTTGATGTTGTGCAGTCCGCTGAGAAAACGAAAGGGTAACTAACTGTTACGATTTATTTAACCAATTATAACGAAAGTTAATTAAATATATCAGTAAGCCCTGCTAGTCAAGTGATTGGCTAGTAGTGAGGGTTAACTGCGGGCAATCCCTAAAGCTGATTGAACTACAACGTGGCTAGAAATGGCGAGCGTGAATGTCGCGAAAGCAGAAAAAATCAATCAGATCGTGCAAGGTTAAATCCTAAACACTAGAACAATGGGTCTTCCGCCTCGAATCATCTAAGTCAAAAGCGATAAGATGAACGTTCAACGACTATCTCGTATAACTGACGAGAGTACATCACAAGCCTATGGTGGTGGAAAAATCCTCTATCTCTAAAGAGATAAACATATAGTCTGCGCTCATGTGAAAATATGAGAAGTTCATAAGAGAACTGGCTAAGGAATTGCGCCCTTAGTTGAACGAGATAAATTTAATCAAATCTATCAAACCTCATCGAATCTATCGAACGCATGTGCTATCGTGGGTTCAATGAGGTAAGAATAATAATGAAATTTTCACGAGTTAGTCAAGTATCAGAATTAACAGGTTTGCATCCGAGTAGTCTTACGAGAATGCTGGTGGAACACGCTACGATTCAGAAGAACAAATCTTTCATTAAAGGAGTTACATTCTGATGATATTGGCGAAGAAAGTCAGACTAATTCCAACGCTTGAACAAGAAAAAGTGCTTAGAAACCATGCTGGAGCTGCAAGATTCGCTTATAACTATTGTAAAAGAATGAGTGATAGATACTATAAGCTATTTGGAAAATCTGTTTCACAGTTAGCTTTACAGAAACGATTTACAAAGATCAAGAAGCAAAAGAGATATGAGTGGTTAAAAGACATTAATGCACAAGTGCCCAAACAGGCTTCAAAAGATTTTGATACGGCGAGAAAACATTCGTTCAAAAAGTACAAAAATGGTTATCACACTTCTTATAAATCCAAAAAAGATTTAATCCAAGGATTTTATGCCAATTATGAAAGACTGGTTATAGGAAAGAAAGTAGTTCATATTCAGTCTATTGGAGAAGTGAAAACAAGCCAACAACTACCAAGGAATAAAAAACCATCCAATCCAAGAGTTACATTTGATGGTCGTCACTGGTGGATTAGTGTGGGGTTCCAAGAAGACTTTGAATCACAAGAACTAACCAATGAGTCGATTGGTGTGGATGTTGGTTTAAAAGAGCTGTTTGTAGCTTCTAATGGTACGAAAGAACGAAATATAAACAAAGATGCCAAGGTTAAAAAACTTTTGAAAAGGAAAAAGTCAGCGCAAAGAGATATGTCTAGGAGATTTAAAAAAGGTGTGAAAATTCAATCTGCTGGATATGAAAAAGCGAAAGCTGAGCACCTGCGGTTATCTAGGAAAATTATGAATATCCGAAATAACCATATCCATCAAGCAACAGCTAGATTGGTGAAAACCAAACCAATGAGGATTGTTGTGGAAGACTTATCTATCTCAAACCTGTTAAAAAACAAAAAACTATCGAAAGCATTTTCATTTCAAAAATTAAACTTCTTCTTTCAATGTTTGTCATACAAGTGCGAGAAGTACGGCATTGCGTATGTAAAAGCTGATAAATGGTTCGCTTCAAGCAAGATTTGCTCATGTTGCGGCGTTAAATACGACCATTCAGTTCAACCAGAAGGACAGTGGAGTTTAAAGATTCGTGAATGGCGTTGTGCTTCATGCAATAGCTATCACGATAGGGATGTAAATGCTGCGATAAATTTATCAAGATGGGTAAAATAAATGCTTGATAATAGGAGGTAACGATACTGCCTCGTGTGGAGTGTTATACCCCTCGTCCCTTTGGGGCTGCGAGAACACTTTGAAGCACTAACTTGTGTAAATTTGATTGAATTGTATAGATTTAGTTAAGTTTATCGTATCGGAAAGTGTTTTTGACGAGTTATTAAATGCAAAAGAAGAAGTCTTTTGCATTTACCTTTTAAATAGACTAGATAGTACGTTTAGCAGTCTATAATTGTAATTTTTTGGTACAATTATATTGAAAGGTGAAAGGAGCTTCTAACATGTGGCTAATTTCGGCAATTTGGCCTGTTATACTAGTCGGCGGAATTGTAGTATTTGTAATAAAAAGAATGGAACGGAAATATAAAGAAGGAAAATTAGGTAAGAAAAAATCTCAAAAAGCTCAACTGTTATTAGATAGTTTCATACCTATAGGAATGCTTTTTGGCTGTATAATCGGTTTGGTTTTCGGCATGTTTTTCCCAGATTTCTCACTGCTTTCCATTAGTTTAGGATCCGGAATAGGCTATTTATTTGGTTTTTTTGCCTATGAAATTTATAGCAAGACAGGAAACAATTTTTGTTAATCCAAAAGGAATAAGCGGGACAGTACATAGTAATCATATAAAATATGTAACTGTCCTTTATTTTTGCATCAATGTTATCAATTTTTCTTCCACATCCTATACGCCTTTTTTATTGATTTTTCTCCCCTCTTTCTTTCGCATATTCGCTTTTTTGTTTTTCTCGGCTCTATACCCAAAGTAAAGTATCGCACATGTAGTAATAGAACCTACAATGTATCCTAAAAAGCCTCCTAACCAAAACATAATATAAATTGCCCCCAATCCATTATAAATTTTATGTAACAGACATCTGTAAAACGTTCTCGGTACCTCCGTTTTTTATTACAGATTGGAAAATCCCCTTAACCATTCCATCTATGAACACTCTGTCTTCTCTATTTTGATTATTATCTATAAAGTTATTTATACCACTAATTCTTCCATTATCTCAAATAACAATTTTATTATAAAATTCGCACTTACGTTACATATATGTAGTATTACTGTTTCTTTTTCATTTAGCCCTTAAAACTGTTCTATAATTTGAACGAGTTCGCTCTTTTGTACGAAATACCATTTATGCTACTGGCACTTCTATTTTTCTAAGAAATACAATCCCATTCTTTTTACTTTTACAACTTAAAAACAAAAAACCCCCTCAAAGCATGAACTTCAAGGGGTGAGCCTGTTTTTTATTTACTTATATACGTACAGCTGTACCACTGACAGCTACCATTAACATTCCATCACGAACAACCTCGTAATCTACGTCAATACCAACGATAGCGTTCGCACCTTTTTGTTTTGCAAGTTCTTTCATTTCGCCCATTGCGATATCACGAGCTTCTTTAAGCTTACTTTCATAAGAACCAGCACGACCACCGACAACATCACGAACAGAAGCGAATAAATCGCGGACAATGTTTGCACCCATAATAGCTTCACCATTTACAATATCAATATACTCAATAATCTCTTTACCTTGAATTCCAGAAGTTGTTGTTACAATCATGACTGACACTCTCCTAATAAGTTGTAGTTTTGATAAGCTTTCTTATGACTTTATTATGACATGGAAAAAGTATCTAATCTATTGAATTACCTTACAGGAATGTGACAGTTTTGTAATAATAAAACGCGCATTATGTTCCATTTGAATAAAGCGCTTTAATATTGGGATACATAAACGATTCTCTATTTTCTTTCCAATCTTTTTCTACTTCTTTAAAAGTTGGTCGTCCTAATTCTTTATTATTTTCATGTTTACTAAACCACTTTTTCACATACTGGTCTCCATTTTTATTTTGAACTGTACAAAGGAAGCTATTACTGCTATCCTTTAATATTTTTATAATCACGAAAAGGCACCTCTTCCCTTTTAAATAACATGATAGAACTTGATCTTTTACTATAAGCCCTTCCTCTCTTATAGTCATACGACTCCTCGGCCGCGCCAAAGTTGTAAGATCAAAAAAACGATATTCACTATGTTTATATTTTGCATAATTGATATGTGAAGTAAATATTATTTAAAGAAATCAGAGTTATAAGCATTATGCTTATCAAATATTTTATAAATTTCTAACTTATCATCTAATGTTGCATCTACTAAAATTAATATATTTCCATCGTAAATATATTCTTCATACTTTTTAGCATGTTCTTCTGGAATTCCTAATCCTATAAATGCTCCTATTAAACTTCCAGCTCCTCCGCCAATACCAGCTCCACCAATAGCTGCTGCGATTGGTCCTGCTGCTACAATTGGACCCATTCCAGAAATGGCAAGTATACCAAGGCCAGTTAATAAACCACCTAGTCCCCCTGCTACTCCTCCTGCTACAAGCCCTGTCGCTGAAAAGATATCTGCTTTATGTGCAGTTTCATTCTTAACTTTTTCACCCGATTTTTCTTCCAGGTGTTCAATTTCCTTTTGATCTTTTGCAATAGCTGAAATGTTATCTGCTGGGTATCCTTTATCATTTAATTCATTAATAACGAGTGCCGCATCATCAATTGTTCTAAAAACACCTACTATTTTTCTATCTACATTCATAACTATTAACCTCCTAAAGTTTTATATAATGTATCTTTATTTTTCTTCATTTCTGTATACACTAACCTTCTTATTAACATAACCATTTACGAAAAATGCGAATAGTAAAAGCACTACAAGTGAACTACTTAACAAGTAAATTAAATCAAATGTAATATCAATCATCATTTCATTCATGTATACCAGGCTCCTTTTTATTTAAAGTAAAAGTATATTTTGATAGACTAATCTACTAAACATAGACATCTTACAATTCATCTTCAGTCAATCTCTTTATAGTATATGTATACCCTTCCTAACTCTTTCTAAACGTAAAAAACTTTAATTATATTTTTCTTATTTATACGTTTAACATCTTCTAAAACGGGTATGTTTATATTGTTATGCTCACTATATGGAAAGGAATATTACGATGAACGCCATTCACTCTACTACTATTTCTTATAATGAAACACCTACAATAACTCAGATTCATCATTTTTATGCTTTAATGACAACATTTCAAGCTAATTTGTTTATAAGTAAACATGGAACAATGACATCAATCAAAAATTTAAGCACTCTAGTATCCTTTTTCCTTACTGTAAAAAAGAAAGATCTTGTATTATTTATTTTTGAAGGAATAGATGCAAAAAAAGCTTTAAGAACACTCTTTCCTTCTTAGAATGTTTGTTATCCTCTATTCCCCCGTTTACTACCTTTCATATATGTTTTTATATTTCAAAATGATTTCCTCTATGAAAAAAGAACCCCCTAATACAGTAGGGGGATTTCTAGTTTGGCCTTATGAAAACTGATATAATATATATTACGTTTTTTATTCTTTAAAATAGAAAACTTTTAATAATCTTGAAGGTAGGAATTTTTGATGAAATCGAAAGCAAAATTTAGTATTCGTTACAAAATTATGGCTGGTTATTTAGTTATCATTTTGTTCTTGCTTATTTCTTTCATTATGTTAAACAATGGGATTTCCAGTTTACAAAAATCTCGTAATTTTATTATTGATCACGATTTTAAAGTTCTTAATTTAACGAATCAAGTGGAGAAAGATTTACTAACAATTGAAAATAAAGCGAAAGGATTTATCACTTCTAATGATGCAAATTACGTTCAATCCCTTAACGCTGCAGAAAAGGATTACGAAAAACATTATCAAGATCTTTTTTCTTTATTAGAGGATAACCCCTCTCAGCAAGAAAAATTAAAACAGATTAACGAAAACATTACTAGTTGGATTAATAAAGAGATTCACCCACTCATTACAAATAATAATAGTAATAATGTACAAACAATCGACACGACTCAAATTCAGTCATTACAGTCGCAGCTAACTAACTTCCGTAGCACTGAGGAGCAACTAACGAAAAAAAGAGCTGCACAATTAGATATTGAAAATAATAAATTAGAGATTTGGTTATACAGTTTATTGTTCTTACTTTCTTGTATTTCCATTATCGTTTCACTCTATATTTCGAATTCCATTACAAAAACGATTAAAAATGTAATTCAAGCTATTAAATCCATTTCTTCCAAAGAAAAAATTACGGAAAGAATTCATGTAAATACACATGATGAAATAAAAGATCTTGCTCATACAACAAATCACCTACTAGACGAAATATCGAAAAGAGAGTGGTTACAAACTGAGCTTGCAGAATTAATTTTAATGTATCAAGGTGTATCTTCTATTGAGATGTTAGGTAAAAAAATTCTGAGTGGAATTATACAAAAAACGCAAACTTCTTGCGGTGCATTTTATGTTCGTGAAGAAATTGAAGACACTGTCTACTATGTGAAGAAAGCTTCTTTCGCCGGTCAAGGTCCTGATGTTGGAAAACAGTCTATTAAAATGGGTGAAGGTTTCATTGGACAGTCTGCTTTAGAAAAGAAAAGTTTTATTCTCAGGGACATACCTGAAGAATTCCGTTACGTTACTACTGGATTATTAGAAATACGCCCTAAAAACCTACTAGTCATCCCTATCTTATTTGAGGATGAAGTAATTGCAGTAATGGAGTTAGTAAGTGTAACTGAGATTTCAGACTTGCATCAAGATTTAATTCAACAAACTGTTGATAATCTAGGTTTGACAATCCATAGTATTATGGGACGTATGCGAATTCAAACTCTTTTACATGAATCACAAGCAATGACAGAAGAGCTGCAAGTTCAATCAGAAGAATTACAAACGCAAGCTGAAGAACTACAAATGCAAGCCGAAGAATTACGAACAACGAATGAACAATTAGAGTCTAGAACGGAAGAAGCTGAACAAAAGACAGCCGACTTACAAATTACTAAATTAGAATTAGAAGAAAAAGCAAGCGAGTTGTTACGCAGCTCAAAATACAAATCAGAGTTCCTAGCAAATATGTCACATGAATTACGCACACCATTAAATAGTATTTTACTATTATCTGAAATGTTAAGAGAAAATCATGATAATCATTTATCGGATGATGAAATTGAACTAGCAACTGTCATTCATTCATCAGGGAAAGACTTACTTACTTTAATTAATGACATACTAGATTTATCTAAAGTAGAAGCAGGCAAACTAGACATCATTTTTGAAGCAACGAACATAAGTGACATGGCAGCCAATATGCATCAAAACTTTTTACATATAGCTGCACAAAAAAATGTCGAATTTACTATTGAAGACAGTGATACGATTCCAGATCTGTTTTATACAGATGCAAAACGGATTGAACAAATTATTAAAAACTTACTATCCAATGCATTTAAATTCACAGAAAAAGGATCCGTCTCTTTACATTTCAATCCGATAGAAACAACCAATTTGAGTCATGATATGCAATCTATAAGTAAAGAGTGGATTACAATTTCAGTAAAAGATACTGGTATTGGTATCGCTAAAGAACAGCATCAACTTATTTTCGAAGCCTTTCAACAGGCAGATGGAGCAACAATTCGGAAATATGGTGGTACAGGCTTAGGGTTATCTATTTGTAAAGAGTTTGCTAGATTATTAGGTGGTTGGATTACGTTAGAGAGTAATTTAGGAGAAGGTAGTACTTTCACGGTATATATTCCTAACCTTCCAAATGGATTACATGATATACAGTTATCCAATTTAGAAGTCGCAGCAACGGTAGATGACGTTATTCCTGCTGAAGTTGTCGAGGAAACGATAGTTACTCCCGAAACAAATAACGTCTTCCAAAAGAAAACCATTTTAATTGTCGATGATGATCATCGAAATATATTTGCATTACAAAACGCATTAGAAAAACAACATGCTACCATTATTACTGCACAAAACGGTATAGAATGTTTAGAAATACTAAAAAGCAATACAAATATTGACCTTATTTTAATGGATATTATGATGCCTAATATGGACGGGTATGAAACGATGGAAAATATCCGAATGAACTTAGGGTTACATGAAATACCTATTATCGCATTAACTGCTAAAGCAATGCCAAATGATAAGGAAAAATGTTTATCTGCTGGCGCTTCAGATTATATAAGTAAACCATTAAATTTACATCAACTCTATTCGGTAATGAGTGTATGGTTAATAAAATAAGTGAGGTTTAGTTGGAGTGGAAAATAAGTATTATAATTTTGATCCATCAGTAGATACGGATAAGCGTACGAACTTAGAAATTGAATTACTATTAGAAGCGGTATTTAAACTATCAGGATTTGATTTTCGCCAATATGCTCGCACATCTATTTATAGAAGGATTTGCAATAGAATGCAGCTCTCTAATATCCCTACCATTTCAAAATTAATTGAAAAAGTAATTCATGAAGAAGGGTTTTTAGAACAGTTATTAAATGATTTCTCCATTAATGTAACTGAGATGTTCCGTAATCCTGCTTTTTTTAAAGCGCTAAGAGAGCATGTTATTCCTGAATTGAAAAAACATCCTGAAATTAGAATTTGGCATGCTGGATGCGCAACTGGTGAAGAAGTATTATCAATGTCCATCTTACTTCACGAAGAAGGATTAAGTGAAAAGGCTGTTATTTATGCAACAGATATGAATACAAATGTGTTAGAAAAAGCAAAACAAGGCATACTTTCATTAAATAAAATGCAAACTTACACGAAAAACTATTTACAAGCTGGCGGTACACAAGCATTTTCTAACTATTATTCGACGGATAGTCGTTTTGCTTATTTCAATCCATCACTTTTACAAAACATTATTTTTGCACAGCATAATTTAGTAACCGATCAATCTTTTAACGAGTTTCATATTATACTTTGTCGTAACGTTTTAATTTACTTTACAAGTAAACTTCAAAACCAAGTGCAGCAACTATTTTATGAAAGTTTAAGTCACAATGGATTTCTATGTTTAGGGAATAAAGAAACTCTTCGTTTTTCAGATATAATGCCGCATTATACCCAATTTAATCCTAGCGAACAAATTTATCAAAAAATACAATAAAGTGAAACTTTAATCAGATGGGGGGGATTCCCCACTGATTATCAGCCCTCACCAATCGGGCGTTTACGGACAGTTGATCTCCCACCTGCCTTCTTTGCTTCAGACTAAATTTTTTGGTGGGAGTCTTACTGCCCGTTAATGCGGGATAAAAAGCGTATGAAATCCTCTGTTTGGATTTCATACGCTTTTTATTTTGCATTCGTTTGTATCATAATTAGGCACATATCATCTGATTGTGCTTTCTTCTGTTCTCCCTTATAAAACCCTTCTATCTCGCCTTCTAAATCTCCCCATTTTCTTTCTGTAAAAGTACGTAATTTCTCTTCAGCCTCAAATTCATCATTTGCAATTGCTTCAAGAACACCATCTGTAAACAATACGATTTGAGCGTTCTTCTCAAAAGGTATAACTGTCTTTTCAACTTTTATTTCATCAAAAAATCCTACCGCACAACTCCCGCGATTTAGTTCCACTACATTCGCTTCATCAACTAAAACGTATCCAGAAGGATGCCCTGCATTTACATATTCAATCGTTCTCTTTTCTGTATCTACTACTAAATATATCGCTGTAAAATAATATGGAATATCGTCATTCTCATTATGTAAAAGAGTCATATATTTATTTAAGTCTTTAATGACAAGTTCTGGATCGATTAAAGATTTAATCGTTTCACGTAATACAGACGAAATAAACATACAAACTAATGAAGCAGATATACCATGTCCCATCACGTCTAATAATATAATACCGTAGCGGTTTTCATCGATTTTATACCAATAATACATATCTCCAGCTAATTTAAATGAAGGTAAGTAACTTGCTTCAATTTTTATATAATCTTCTCTTAATGGGCTACTTAATAAGTTTCTTTGTACTTGCGTAGCTAAATCTAGTTCATTCCGAAGATTTTCTTCTTGTTCTTTATGCCAATTTAATTCCGATTTCAAGCGTAACGCTACACGCATACGTGCTAATAGTTCAACTTTATTTATAGGTTTCGTAATATAATCCATTGCCCCCATATCAAGAGCTTCGGCCAACTTATTTGCATCCTCTAAAGCTGTAACAAAAATAATAGGAATATCTTTAAACTTCTCCTCTTTTTGTAATCGCCTACAAACTTCAAGTCCATCAATTTCAGGCATCATAATATCTAATAGTATTAAGTCAATTTCATTATGCCTGGAAGAATCTTTTCCAAACTGTATGTATTCGAAGAGCTCTTGTGCAGAATTGAGCGATACAAGATCATGATATCCGGCTTGTTTTAAAATTTTCTCAATTACAAATATGTTAACCGGATTATCATCAACAATTAAAATGGACACAAGTTATTTCCCCTTTTCTTATTTAAAATGTAAATCTATTATCATTTTCTATTTTTCTAGTATTACATACTCAGTTACAAAATGAAAATTTCGTACTCAAACATATTTATACAACAAAAGAACAAACCCCTAGAAATAGGAATTTGTTCTTTCACTGTATAAATTTCTACTTTTAATTTAACACCATTGCTTTATCATTTAAAAGACGATCTAATTCTTCCATATGATTTGTTTCATCTGCAATCATATCTTCTAGTTTTACAACTAACTCTGTCATATTTAATTTCGCTGCCTGTTCTTTTCTCGTTTCATAACGCTTAATTGTTTCATATTCTGATTGTCTAGCGGATTCTAACATTTCTCTAACATCTTCTACTTGTTTCACTGGTAAAGGGATCGTAGTAGGTGTACCACCTAACGTCTTAATTTTCTCCGCTAAATATAGGGCATGTCCTTGTTCATCACTAATTTCAGATTCAAAGAAAGGTTTCAATACTTGTCTATATATACCAGAAACTGTAGCTGCATTATGGTTATACATAATAATTGCTGAGTATTCTCCTGCTAAATCTTCATTCAATCCTTCGATTAGTTCTTTCACATCGTGTGACATTTTTATATCTCCTCCTATACTTAATAAGTACCCCTTTCCTCATGTTTTAAACATAATTATTTAAAATTTTTATGTATCTAAAAATGCAGCTTGCTTCAATTTACTTATCGCTTGTCTTTTAATACGAGAAACGTGCATTTGCGAAATACCTAACCGTTCTCCTGTATCTTTTTGATTTAAATTTTCTCCAAATATATAATGAATAACACTCTTTTCCGTATCATTTAATACGTTAAAAATATCCTCTAAAACGAGACGTCTTTCTGTCTGTTCATATCCTTGCTCTACTTCACCTACAGATTCAATTCTCGCTACCGAACTCCCATCAGATGAATTTTCAACTACATCATCTAAGGAAGATACTCGATAATTATTTTTCGCATCCATAATTTCTAGCACTTCCTCTTCGGATAGTCCTAAATGATCTGCAATCTCTATAATCTTCGGTGAACGCTGCAGGTGATCTGTTAACTCCTCTATCGCAAGTTTAATTTTCCCGCCTAAATCTTTAATTCGCCTTGGAACATGAATACCCCAAGTTTTATCACGTAAATACTTCTTTATTTCGCCTACTATCGTAGGTATTGCAAACGGCTCAAAAGCATTCCCTATCGAATAATCATACCTTCTTATTGCGCCTAAGAGCCCTAACATTCCTACTTGTATAATATCTTCATGCATCGGCCCACCTTTTGAATAGCGATATGCAATGGAATATACGAGATTTTTATAATGATCAACTAACCTTTCCTGCGCTTCATTACATTGGTTTTGTTGGAATTCTGCAATTAGCTTAATAACGTCTTCTTTAGTAAGAGTTGTAGGTTGAGATTGGATTTCCATCATTCTCCACCTGCTCTCTTTGTATATATTTTGTCATTAAAACTGTCATGCCCTCATCATGCATGATTTGTATATCATCCATTAACGTATTGATTAAATATAAACCTAAACCATTTTCCGGCAAATGTTCTACTGGTTTATTAATATCATACGGACCGACTTTACTTTTTAAGCTACTGAAATCAAAGCTAACTCCATTATCCGCAGCCATAATTTCTAATCGATCTTCATATAGACCAAAGACAATTGTAATTTCTCCAACGTCTTCTTTATATGCATGTTGTACAATGTTTGTACATGCTTCACTAATAGCAATTTTCATATCTTCTATATCGTCATAAGCAAAGCCCATTCGATTCGCAACACCAGCCATTGTTAAACGAATAATAGCCACATATTCTGCTTTTGCAGGAATTTTCATTTCTATCTTTTCAAATCTCTCCATCATCCCTAGTCACCTTCTTTCTACTTTTTCAAAATCGGAATTCAAATTTAATATTTCTGTTAGCCCTGTAATATCAAATAATCTTTTTAGCCTTTTAGATACACCAATAAACTCTAGCTTCCCATCATTTTTCTTAACTGCTTTTAATAAAGCTATAAAAACTCCTAAGCCTGTACTATCCATATAATCTACGTTATGAAAATCTACTACAATATGAACCTCTTTTTCATTTGCAATAGGCATAATCTTATTTTTTAAATCTGATGCCGTATATGCATCAATCTCACCATTAAGTTGTACCGTATAACCTACATCATTTTGCAAAATATTTATTTCCAAATTCATCATTTCCGCCCCCTCATCTCAAACTTTTACTATTTAATTACCCATAAAAATTAGTTTTAAACATATTTTTTTATTTTCATTATAAATAAATTTTCTACACCTTTCTCAGCTTAACACTAAAAAAAATACTACCGAATGTTTAAACCTTATAAATTTGTGTATGTATAATGTATAAACATTATTTTTAGGGGGATCTATCTATGGAAGAGCACAACTTTAAAAAGGGAGATTTCGTTCAATTTTCTTATCGACACGATCATGCTACAAAGTTAGTTGGTTCCATTATTAATATACTAACGAATACAATTGTAGTTGATATAGGTAATAACGAGGACTTATCTCATATAGAACCAAGGCAGGTCGTAAGGATAAATAATTGTAAAAGAGTAACGATGGTTTAATATGTAATATAAAGTGTAATCTCAATCAGTGGGGCCATCCTCACTGATTATTTATTGAATAAACATGATGATTGCGAGCAACCTTCATACAGATTACATTAAAAAAGCATCCAAATTATTTTAATTGGATGCTTTTTTATGTATATTTATCAGTTCATTAACCCTATCGCTATATATAACAAACTTAAAATTACTATTCATTATCATACTTACGCTTTCCGTAGCATTCTAGAGAAGAATGTGACGATTAAAATAAAGACGATTGCGCCTAATAAAGCTGGAAGAATAAAGATGCCTCCCCATTCAGGACCCCAGTGACCAAATAATGCACTACCAACCCAAGATCCGATTAATCCAGCAATTACATTACCAACTATACCTAAAGGAAAGTCTTTCCCTGTAATCATTCCAGCTAACGCACCAATAAGTCCACCTACAATACACGTAATAATAAGTCCCACAATTAAACCTCCTATATTATTTTTATATTGGATTCATCAAGCTTTGGTATGTAACCAAAGCTTGATGAAAATGTATTATTCTTTATTATCCAACTCATCGCTTATCTTTTGTTTCACTTTTCCGACTTTTTCTTTTATAGTTCCCTTCGTCTTCTCCCACTTCCCTTCATTTTTCAACTCTCTATCTTCTGTAACTTCACCAATTCCTTCTTTTATTTGTCCTTTTTTCTTTTCAACTTTACCCGTAATTTGTTCTTTTAGCCCGCTCTCACTCATATTTCCCATCTCCTTTTCGTAATAGATTTATAGATTTAAAGGATACAAATTTAAATAGAATACATGCATCTTCTTTCTTGTAACCATTCACCGACTCTTTCTAAATCCTTAACGAATAACAAGATTTTCCCTTCATCCAGCTTTTCTTCATAAAAGTTCGCTTCTTCCTCATTAAGCCCTAACTCCTGCATCTTATTTCTTAACTGATCTCCTGTTTTTTGAAAGACGTTAATAATGCTTGTCCCAAGTCCCTCCTCTTTTATCCCAATTGTATTCACGTCTGCATTGTCTGCAATTCTATCTGTCCTATCTTTCTCATGTGTTAATACGTAAATATCTTTTTGTTCTATTCCTTTCTTCACTAGATCATTCGCTGCATTCATGACCTCTTTCTCCGTAATAAATTCATATACAAAAGGTTTACTATACTTCGTTTCCATCTTTAACTTCCTCCTTTAAAATGAATTATTTGTTATATTATATGTAGTACACCTATTTTCGAAATGTTAAACATAAAATTCAAAAAAAGTTATGTGAATTTTGATTTTAATAGAAAATAAACAACATCATTTACCACTTTAAAACATCTTCTACTTACAATAACCTCCTAAATTAACGGAAAATTGTTATAATTGAACGTAAGGAGGGATAATATGAAAAAAATCATATCTATATGCGCTCTAACCGCTCTATCTTTCACTTTAATAGGTTGTACAAGTACCTCGGTTACAGATAAAGCTTCACAAGTTAAGCAAGAACATACACAAAATACCTTTCAATTAAACTCCGCAAATATTACAGACATTGAAATACTGAAAACAACAAATCATACTACGTCCAAATCTCAAACAGATAATGAAGAAATGATAAAATCTATCGTTTCAGCAGTTCAAAATGGAACACCTAAAACTATCACTTTAGATCAAAAAAAGAAACAATCTGTGCATTCTACTATAACCGTTACATATAAAGATGACGAAAAAGAAGAGTTTCTTGTTTGGGTTGATAATAAGGAACAAATTACAATTGCCAAAGATGAGAAGAAAGATAAGGTAGAAAGTGTGATAGTGAATATTAAAGATACTAAAATGATGAAGGATTTCTTTTAAAATTCTAGTTAACATTAAAAAAAGAGTAGGATTACATCCTACTCTTTTGTTTAATCATACCCAATAAATAGACTTTTATAAGATCTATTTAAGGTCTAATTTTGCTAAATCATGTTGTAAAACATTATTTCCTTCTTGTGGGTTAAATACGATTGCACTAAGACCAAAAACATTCGTAACAACATCTCTATCTTTCGGACGAATGATTCTTACTTCATAAGCAAACAGTGCTGGAGGAAGAGCTGCTGAACGAAAAGTAACATATTGATTAGGTGGCAATGTTTGTGTTGAA
Organism: Bacillus sp. CH_48; assembly: GCF_038008465.1. Classification (NCBI taxonomy): domain Bacteria; kingdom Bacillati; phylum Bacillota; class Bacilli; order Caryophanales; family Bacillaceae; genus Bacillus; species Bacillus sp. CH_48. Next base: position 5,871,377 of record NZ_JBBOZF010000001.1, read on the forward strand.
GGGTCTATTAATGGTAACAATACCGGAGAACCAGATGACCAATCAAACATTTCAACAGTTACTCTACGAGTATCATCTGGATCAACATTCATAGCATCCACAGTAAGAAATAACGTAGCGGAATGTCTACGTAATATACCCGTTGATAAAGTTTCATTATGATGTTCACAGCATTTTTTTGGAGGGTGACCATAGCCATAACTCATACCAATTCCCCCCTTTCATTTACAATTAAGGACAAGTATTCCTTATAATATATAATGTTAGTATTCTTTTAGTGCAAGGTATAAAAGCGGATTTTCATCTGTATTTTTGGATATTTTTTTCATTTATTCGCTTTTAAAGAATAAAGTGAAACTTTAATCAGCCCTCACCAATCGGGGTCTTACTACCCAGCAAATAGCGAGATAAATCTATTTTGAAAAGGACCTGCTCCATTCATTCGTAAAAGCATAAAGTAAATGGAATCCGTTAAAACACATGAGTGACCCCTTGGTTTTCCCTTCCTATTAAAAGGAGGAACTGTTATGGGCTTTGGTGGTAGTTGTGGCGGCTGTGGCTTCGCTGGAGGATTTGCTTTATTAGTTGTATTGTTTATTTTATTAATCATCGTTGGAGCTGCTTGCTTCTGCTAAAAAACTATCGGAAAAGACACTCATGTGAGTGTCTTTTCTTTATATGTAAAAAAAAGCCCGCCTATTTCCGTAGGCGGGCTTTATCTTTATTACACAATACGAAAGTATACTCTCTTTTTCACTAAAATTTTATGTAATTATACATATTCATGAAAATAGAAGACTTAAAATATGCCAAAATAAAGTGAAACTTTAATCAGTGGGGGGTGTTCATCCACCACTGCTTATTAACCCCCACCAATCGGACTTTTACGGGCAGCCCGCCCCCCACCTAACTTCTTTGCTTACGCTGAATTTTGAGGTGGGGGTCTTACTGCCCGTTAATGCGGGATAAAAAATATAAAAAAATATCCAGAAAAACTGTCACAAAATCCGTTTTTCTGGTTTCTCTATAATACAGGTATCAAATTGAAAGTGAGGTTTAAACGGACATGTTAACCATAGAAAATGAAGAAAGTCATGCTTCTGATATGACCTTTGAAGATTTATTTAAGCAGTACTATGCTTACGCTGTGAAACAAATCATCTGGATTGTTAAAGATCAATCTATCGCTGAAGAGTTAGCACAAGAAGTATTTTTACAATTATATCGTAGCGATTGGAAAGGAATTGAAAACATACCTGGATGGTTGATTAAATCTTCTACTTATGTAGCTTATAACCATTTTCGATCTGAAAAAAGGCAACAAGCGAAGATTGATAAAGAAATACAATACCATGAAGTACAAAATGTTTCATCATTAGACGATGATTGGATAAGAAAAGAAGAAATTACAAAGGTCCAAACGATACTAAATAAAATGAATGATCGAGAACGAACCCTTTTACTAATGAAATTCTCTGGTTTTCAATATAAAGAAATTGCAGAAGTACTTCAAATTGAAATATCTTCTATTGGAACATTATTGGTCCGAGCAAAAATGAAATTCCGCAAGATTTATAAACAAATGGAGGAGGCATAACAAATGAAATGTTATGATATCGGGTTTATTCAAACATATATTGATGGAGAACTTTCTCATGATATAAGAAAGGAATTCACAAAGCACCTAGATACATGTGAAGCATGCCAAGATTTATTAGTAGAAATCAGTAAATTAAATCAATGGGAAAACGTAATGCTAGATGAAGAATCTGCAAATTCACCACAAGAAATCAAAATTGATATAGAACAAGCATGGAAAACATTTGAAAGCCGTTCCAAGTTAGACAATGTTTCTAATATAAATCACAAAAAGCACCAAAAGAAGGGAATGTTTACAAACATGAGTAAAAAATCAAAACGTTTCATTTATACAGCAGTAGCTGCAGCTGCACTTTTTACAACAGCAATGATTCCACAAGTACAAGTGGCGGCTACAAATGTTGCTTCATATTTTTCTGATGCAATTACAAATGATAAAGTTGTAAATGAAGGAATAGGAGATGAAAATGGTGTCATACAAGATATGATGAAGAATGGTAAATATATTCCTATTGATGAAAAAATTACAGATCAAGGTATTACTGTACATCTCAAAGAAGTATTTATCGCAGATGCACGTATATCAGTTCATTATAGAATGGAAAAAGCTGATGGTAATTTAGTACCATTTGAATTTGATACATCAGGATTAAATCTTGAAAATGATGGTAAAATTAATGGGCAACAAGAGGAAAACCCTGAGATTAAAAATGACGGGAGACTATCATTTATCCATGATTCAGATGATCGTCTTCCTTTTGAACTTATGGCAGCAGGTAAAAAACTAAATGATGTAGGCATTCGTGATAATGATAAACCTGAAGGTGTTGCTACATTTGTTATAGATTCTAAAGGAAAAGACGCTTTTAAACAGCCCCTTACTTTAGATGTAAATATAACTAGAATTGGAAAAGTAATTGGATCTTGGAAAGGTCAAATTCCAATTGATACTTCACATTTGAAAAACAATACGAATTAACATGAAAAAAAGAATAGAACAATATGTATCTAATTCTCAGTTTATATGTTTTCTTGTTTTCGTTATATTTATTTCTTATATAGTTTTTACTCTATCTTTTATTTATGATTTAAGTTTATAACCTTAAATCAATCATTTAAAACCATTACAAAAAAAAGCCCCCTAAAAAAGTAGGCAAATAAATAACCGGTTTCTTAACGTATAAGGAATCGGTTATTTTGTATTTAAAATGCGTCTAGACGTACAATTTTTTTGATATGGTGACCTCTAATAAACCATATCAAAAAAAGAATAGACAGCCTAAGGTGCCTTTCTCCGACTTGAACCATGTTTAATTGTTTTGTTTATTGAGAAATACAATGGTTTATTTATGCTGATCTTCTATATTAGGTCCGTTTGCAGTCCATACAGCAATTAACAAAAGAACAATAGCGATGAAAAAGTTGATGAGCATTTTTACTAAACTACGCATAGGTAGAAAAGCATATATACTTCTCTACCTATCTTAATGTTACTTGATAAGTACTTGTTTTAATTATATATACAAGGAAATTAAACCAGCTATAACAATCAATGGAAGAATTACTGCAAGTTTATTTTGTAGAGGGACACGTTTGTCTGGGACTCCTGGATGGATAACAAAAGCCAGTAAAACAATTGCTCCAATAATACCTAAAAGTATATTAATGATAATCATCCTCCTAAGGAATATTATTAAAATTATATCAAATTTAAACACAAACAAAAGGAATTAATGTTAACAATTACCAAACAACCTATTTATACATAAAAAAACCCCCAAAGTATCTACTTTAAGGGGATCCATCCTATCACCTTCTCTCTTCATACAACCGATTTGCTTTATACGAGCAAACGAAATACATACATGTCACAACGGGGATAAATGTCAAAAAAAGTCCTCTCATTAATGCAAATGGCGTTTCAAATAAGAATGACCATAGAAATGATACACCTTGCTTATCCCATAATCCTGGCGTCAAGTATAGTTCTTTCGGATTTACAAAGGCTCCTAAATTCATTGTATTACTATACATAAATAAAAATAATATCGGCAAATAACAGATCGCTAATTCTAAAAATGTTTTAGATAGACGCTTATACTTCCCTGCTCGTGACATTGGATCTGAAAAAATGTCATCTTCACTTTCTTCATCTACCTTTTTAAAATATTGCGTACCTGACCACCTATTACCAGCTATATGCTCCCAGCCACTATCTTCAAATAATGTGCAGTAATTAATAAAATCACTTTTTCTACTAAATACTCTATGGTCTATTTTAATCGTCGCATCTTCCGGTTCTGTATATCTAAATGTATAACCAAATGTATTGCTTTCTAGTTGATAGCCTTTCCAAGCCATCTCCTCTAACCATTTTTCCTCTTTCTCAAAGTCTAAAAAGAATTTCAATCTCCACATCATCGTTTCCCCCTAACTATACGTGTAATAAACTTTTTGTAACCGCAATAATGTGCTGCATTCTCATAAAGTCTAAATGCAATACTTCTTTCCCGCGTTCCGTAATGACATACACTTTTCTTCGTTTATCTTCGCTTTTTACCGATTCTATTAACCCTTGTTTTAATAAATTTTCAACCGCACCATACAATGTACCCGCTGCGATTTTCACTTGATGATTACTCAGTTCCTCCACCTTTTGCATAATTAAATATCCATGAGCTGGCTCTAATAAAGCTAAAAGAACGTAATACGTTGTTTCCGTTAATGGTAAATTTTTATCTCTATTCATAAAGACCTCCAATGTAACGATAAGTATATAGCTAAACTATATAGTTCAACTGAATAGTTTCATTTTATACAGTCAAACTGTATATGTCAAATGTAGGAATAACTTTATAACCCAAAACAAAAACGCTACCTTTTTAAAAGATAGCGTTTTTGTTTTATCCTTGCTTATTCTTCGCCTTCATTTGCTCTTCATAAACAAACTTCGCGGTCATAAAGTCGTTAGAAAAATCTTTCAATGCATTCTTCATTACATTTAATTCTTCTTGTGATTTAATTTCAATACTGTTTAAGAAATCAAATGCTTTTGATTGTTCCTCCGCAACAAAGTTTTGTGTCATATAATCATCTTGGAAGTCTTTCTTCGCCTTTTCTTTTACTTTATTCATTGCCTCTGTTTTGTTTATGCTTTTCATTGGATTTTCGAATGCTCCAGTAGGTTGTTCTGGTTTTGGCTCTTCTTTCTTTTCCGGCTGTTGCGCTGGTGCCGGTTGTTGTGGTTCCTGCTTTGGTTGTTCTTGTTGAACCGGCTGCCGCGCTACTTGTTGCTCTTTTTTCGCTAACTCATCTTTTAACTTCTTCACTTGCTCATCAAGAGATTTTTTTTCAGTTTCTAACACACTCATATCACTTTTCAACTTTTGCGTCTCTTCAAAATGTTCATCTACTAATTTATTATATTCTTTCTCAGAGTACATTTTTTCACTGGTTGATGTCGTTTTCTCTTTCGTAACAACTACATTAATAATTATAAATAAGGCTACAATTCCTATTAACGCAGCGAAAATCTTCTTTTTATTCATGATTAATCCTCCAAAATGTAAAATTTCAAAAATTATCATAACAGACCAATTCGTTTTCACCTGTCATATTTTGTCGAATCAATATAATAAAAAAAAGCATCTGAAACAGATGCTTTTTTCTCATTCTTAATACGTAAACGTAATTGTCACTAAAGAATACCCTTCTTTCGCATTGTAAGGCTCCGCTTTATAAGAAACTCGATTTGCCCCTTGCGGATAATCAATTTCGCCAATTGCCTTTTTCACATCTTGCAGTGCACCATTCATTGATTGCTTGTACAGCACTTCAATTTTCTCTGGTTTTGCACTATAGCGCTGCTGCATTTTATTTTTTAATTCGGTATAGTTATTTGCAATATATTCATTTCCTAAATAGTTTAACTTTGTATCTTTTAATATTTGCTGATATGCAGGCGTTTTCGTACTACCTGCCGCAATTTTGTTTGTCAGTGTACTATAATAATTTGTTGTAGCTTGCGGATAGTCTCCGCGGTTCCACTCATGATTTCTTGCGATTTGTTCATCTGATAAATTGAAATACGAATACGTTACGCGGCCCTGTTCATCTGGAACCGGATCATCGAATGTTGTATCAAGGTGATACCATTTGTTTTCGATTTTCACTAAATTCCAAGCATGAGGTTGTCCGTCCCCAGTTCCTGTCACGAAATGATTTTCAATTCCTGCTTCTTTTAATAATTGATAAGTTAATAGTGCGTAACCTTGGCAAACCGCAGAACGATTTACTAGTGCTTCATATGCTGTGTAAGCTTTATAAGACGTATCATAAGAAACATGTTTTACTACGTAATCATGAATCGCCTTCACTTTTTCGTGATCATCCATTCCAACTTGAGTAATAGAAGAAACGATTGCTTTCGCTTGTTTCATGACATATTCCGTCTGTTCTTTCGTTTCACGATATGTAATCTTAAGTGTAAATGTATAATTTCCAGGTGATCCAGAAAGTCCATATGAAACATTCGATCTATTATTATTTGTATACTCATTTTTACTTGCAACTTCTTTATATGCGTTAAAAAGTGTATTCATCACTTCGTTTGTATTATTGTTTTTCGTTTTATATGGAAGTGTAATATTTGTCTCGTATGTATTAATACGCTTTTGTACTTCCTCTTTAAAAGCTGTTAATAATGCCGCATCTCCTGTGTCTTTCACATCAGCATTTTTATACTTCAAAGTTTTATATAAAAACTGCGCATACTGTTCACGTGTTACTGTGCCATACGGTTCAAAATTCCCGTTCCCTGTGCCATCTGCGATTCCATTTGACTGCACTGCACTAATTGCGTTTTCTGCCCAAAATGGATTTGGAACATCCTTAAAGGTATGTTTTTGTTTTGCCGCAAGATGGAAAGCATTTGTAAGAATTTGTGCCATTTCCGCACGACTCACAGAAGCTTTCGGTCTAAATTGGCCATTTTCATCACCTTTAAAAACTCCTAAATTCGTTAAAGTTAATACCTCTTCTGGAAACATTGTAGAACTTTGATTAATATCACCGTAAGGATTTTTAAACGTAGACCCATCCTTTAATACGTAACGAGTTCCATCATTACTAAACGAACCGCCTTGTTTATTCGGTACTAACACTCGATAAATTAAAGCCGCAACTTGCTCCCTTGTCGCAACATCTCCAAAACCAAATATCCCATTTCCATAACCGGAAATAATATTTTTACTCGCTAAATCTTTAATCGCAGGATATGACCAATGTGATGTCGGCACATCAGAAAAAACACCCACTTCAGCAGCTTTTACATCGCTGCCATTTGTATATAACAACGCACCACCAATAAGTGATAGTGATGTAATTGATTTTAATAGTTTTGTGTACATAATTTCTTCTCCCAATATGTTCTCTATTTTTGTTGGTTTATGTCGAAAAATCTAAAAATATGACAAAATATATTATACAATTAAAATTTTTTGAGGGATATATCGAATTTTAAAATATGCAAAAATTCATATTGTTATAAGGATTCATAGTGATATTATGTTGTTTTACTTGCGAATATACAAATAAAAAAACGCTCATCTGAGCGTTTCATCTATATACCTAATAATTACTTTTTCTACACTTCGAACTCTTCTTCGGTAATAATCCTTTAATCTAACAACTCTTTATTCTCCAATATTTCTTCAGCCCGATGGCCCTCCATGCGTATATTGTATAACACTTGTTGTATTAACCTTTGATTGGTCTGTTGAAACATTTCATCCATTTAGAAATAGTTCTATTGAATTTTTCACCACTAGCCATAAAAATATCTTATAATCTTTATATAATAAATTATTGTATTAGGAGTAGATAAAATGCCAGTTACACTCGAACTTATTCTTTTCATTCTTATAGCAATTAGTGCTGTTGGCTATTTAATAAAAGAATTTCAAAAAACTAGGAAACGAACACTTGGAATTTCACTAGAATTTTTAATTCTTTTCTGGTCAATATGGAGAATATCAACTATCATAATCTAATTTATAAAACATGAATTCCTTTGAATAAAACTCAATATTATGTCCATAATGTTGATAGGCTGTATGCCAGAATCCATTTAGTCTTCTCTGTATCTCCTTGTATTAAGCAGTTAGCCTTTGCTAGCTGCTTAATACAAGGAAATATTTTTTATTTAAATTAACTATTTTGTTCACTTTTTTGATACATTTACGAAACATTCATATGTTACGTTATATAAGTCCTTTTTTAAATCATATTCATTCTAGAAAAAAGTCCTAGTCCCCCTAGGGCTTTTTTCATTCAAATAAAGAGTTTTATTGTTTCTCAATAACCGCAACTATTTAATGTGGTAAAATAATAATTGGATTGGCATCCAATACCATATTACGATGGATCAAATCGCAAGAAGGCACCTTAGGGTGTCTTTTTTATAGAAAATCAGTTTAAAAACTAAAAATAAAAGAACCTCAATAAATGAGGTTCAAAAAATCTACTATTTTAAATTACCTTCGTAAAAAGCAACTCCATTTTGAACATGTTTTAAATACCACGTAATCGTCCCGCCACAAACATTTTCATTAAAACTATTAGCATATACTCCATTTGAGTAATAAAGAGTTCTTTTGAACTTACCGTTAGAATACTCATAAGGAATTGAGCATGTTGCTTGTTTCGGAGAGCTCACAGCTTTTTGCGTATCAGCTGAAGCTGCCCCAATTCCTCCTGTTAATGCAATACCTGTTGCCAATAGCCCTACTACTAATTTCTTGAACATAATAAATCCCCCTTTAATAGTTTTTATAACTTACAACTTAAATGTATCACTTTTGTAATTTATGTAAATATCTTGAATATGTAGAAATATTTATTTAATTATTGGTAATATTAGGATTTTATTTTATCAAATGGAAAATAGAGGGGTTAGGAAGGTTTGTAAAAATCCATACTAAATAAACTAAATATCAAGATATACCATTAATGGGCTGATCCAAAATTTTTTCTGATTGGAAAACTATAGTCTCATATATCAATTGCGAGGATACCTTAAGGTATCTTTTTTGTACATATAAAAGTCTCAGCATCTTATTCCTTTAAAACAATAATTGCAACTATATTAATTTTACATTACATTAAGGTTAGGGAATATTCTTATATTAATAAAGTGAAAGTGCTAAATAGTAGGTGGAAGAATGGAATTTAACGATTTGGGTATTACCATTAAAGAACTTAGAATCAAAAAAAATATATCACAATCCGAATTATGTCATGGAATATGTTCACAAAGTCAAATTAGCAAGATTGAAAAAGGTATGATTTATCCATCTAGTATATTGCTATATCAATTATCAGAAAGACTTGGTATTGATCCAAATAATATATTTGCACTAACTCAAAATAAAAGATTAAAATATGTAGAAAATGTAAAATACGTAATAAAAGATTGCTTAAAGCAAAAACAATATAAAGAACTTTATGAAATAGTGAAAAAAGAGAAAAACTTAAATAATTTTCAAACAAAAGAAGAGAAACAATTTCTAATATGGCATGAAGCAATTGCTATATTTATAGTGGATAAATCATTAAAAAATGCTTTAGATTTTTTAAATAATGCATTAAAACTGACTTTAACTAATTCTGATTTTTTATCAGAA
>NZ_JBBOZF010000002.1:0-13135 GCF_038008465.1 Bacillus sp. CH_48
ACGCCTGCCTTGGCATGATAAAAGCTAACGCTTTTCCATGCCTGCGGTCAGACGCATTCATTTTTGATTCTCGCTGCGCTTAAATCAAAAACAAGCTCGGCAAGCCGAGTGAATGGTCTTCAGGCGTATTTTGCCCTGCGGGACTTCCTGGACAGAACGCTTCGCATCTGTCCAGATTCTTTTTCTAGATCAGCTTCCGCTTCTTAGAAAAAGACAAATAAAATTGCCCTCCGGCATTTTATTTGTTTGATCAAAATGTCATGCTTCGCATCACATTTTGAATGAAATTAAACAAACATTTGTTTAAAAATGTTTATTTAATAAAAAACGAAACATATAAACACGAATTATAGCGAAAACCCATAGCTTCGCTATAAAATCCCAAATAATTAAATACAGAGATAAAGCAAAGACAGGAGGCATCCCTATGGCCGCGCCACGAAAACATATAAGAATTCTAAAAACAACAGAGATCGAAGGCATGGATATGCTTTGGAAAACTGGAACAGCTACCAGAGAACAAATGAAAAGAGAATATAACATCAAAGGAGATCGTCTAAAAAAACTTTGTCATAGTGAATACTTAGAAGAACGCACAGGAAAAATTGTTTTAGGAGAAAAAGGGATAGAAAAGTTTAGGAAAGAGGGAAAAGAATATCAATATAAAACCGGTATAAATAACGCCAAACATGATATTCGTCTCTCTGAAAAATACATCTCTCTACCTAAAAAAATAAGAGAAACATGGAAAACAGAAAAACAATTGCATTCAGAGGCCCAGAAAGACCCCAGATACAACAATTTCAAAAAAAGAATAGTAGAGTCCCATCCGCAAGGAAAATTCCAACCAACGCCCGATGGAGCCATCTATAGTGAAGCGCATAGCGGTTACATTGCTATAGAGGTGACAACACGTAACTACAAAGAGATTGATATCCAACAAAAACAAGAATTCGCAAAAACATTTTTATCCGGATATGAACAACTATAGGAGGAAAAAACATGGCAATACAACCAACATTTATTGTTCCACATACTTTTTATACAGTACATGAAATTATGGATAATATGAATTCACCCTATATCTTAAACTTACATGACATTCAGGAAGATCCACATAAGAGAAAATTAAGTGATGAATTACATTTATTCATCATGAAGCATTATCATAATCTATTTACATTTATGCTTCATCATCAACCCTACATGTTAAAGTCACAATTCCTAGATCTATTCGGCTACCAAAAAGGGAAAAAGAATAAATCTAGAACACTTGGTTATGCAAAATTAAAAGAGTTAGAGGATAAACTGTTAATTGGCTCTAAATCCTTTTATGGTGCGGAATATATTTATTTATCTTATCGGGTTTACTATTATTTTGGCCAAGAAAAAAAGGTACTGCCCATTGCACCTGGAGAGAATGTACTCTTCCGCCATTTTACTCGTATGGAAGACTATCTAGGATTAAATAAACAATATACAGACCCAATATTATTAACCGCATTGCTTTGCTCTCACGAGCATTATTATCTATTACATACAGAACCATTTTTCCCAATTCAACCAATACAAGAGAAAGATACACATTACTTTGGAGAATACTTTCCAAACAACAAAATACCTAAAAATCTTGATATGGAATTTGTAACAGACTTTCTCATAAAGACAAAACAAGAAAATAGGGGATTGTGGTTCATCAATGAAGAGACACCTGAAACTCAACTTCATGTACTCATTACATTTATCGATGAACTCTTTAAAATCCTTACTACACGTTGTTCTCTTAAATTACTTATTAATGATCAAAAAGAATCTTTACAAATCGTAGCAAATATTATCCCGATACCAGGAACATCTTATATCACAATTAATAACCTAATCTCTGATATCTATCATATTGAGTTTTTATTAAAGATTTGCTTCCCAACAGTCATAACAAGCTTTACTTTTATTGTGATGAACCAAGATCATGAACGTGAGTTAAACAATGTTATCAATAGAATTACTAAAATTAAAGAAAATAAAAAGAATCTACAACCTTGGCAATCTATGATTGAACCAAAAAACATCAAAATCCGAAATACAAATCTATTTAGACGTTTAAATTTCAACGATTTCTACGAATCTCAGCGAGAGAAACCACTCCCACAGTAAACACTTACTTATCGTAAGTGTTTTTTGATCTTCCCCCTACTTTTGAGGTAGAGGCTGGCCGGGGTGTGGGGAGACCCCACGTATTACGTATCTAAAAATAGAGTAAGACAAATTATAAGACGTTAGATCAAGCGATTTGGCTCGTATAATGAGTAGCTCAAGCCGATATGCCTAAATCCCACTTTTGAGTTTATCGGCTTGGCGATGAAAGCAAACGAGCCAAAAAAAGTTTGGCAAGGATGTTAGAAAAAAGAAAAGTTTTGACTTTAGCCGAGGATTGACGAGGCGACTTTTTTCTAACAAAGGTGGAGATTTTTGAGTGTTCTTCTCAAAAATACTACCTGTTCCTTGCGGAACTTTTAGCCCTATATATAAGAGTGAGATAGAGAAAATAAAGAAAGTCAGTAATATCAAGGGTTTAAGAGACATAGGGTGTACCCAAAAGGGAACACCTGTGTACCCAAAAGGGAACACCTAAAAAATGGAAAAACATAAAAAAAAAAAGAAAGCAATAAAAAAATCACTCTCTTTTTAAAATATTTTATTTAAAATAAATAAATTGGTAATTTATGTTTTTTGTTATCTTCAGTTACAAAATTTCTAAGTGCTTTTTTAAAAATTCTTTGAGTTGCTTTATCCACTCCGTCTTTTGGAGAACAACACATAATATTAGGATTAACAAACCAAGTACGGCTTGTACAAATACGTCCATCTTCTGTTGTTGTGCCAGTTTCTGCAACAGCCAATAATCCTTTTTTCATTAAACCATTCATTAATTGAGAAACTTTTCCTCTAGTTCTATTCAATTTCTTAGCTAAATAAGTAGGCGTTGCACTATCAGAATCAAATTCGTTCTCTTTGCTAGCCCTTTCAACTAAAATATTTGTTTTGAACTCTACATAAGGTATAAGATCCATTAAAAAAGCTTTTTCAGATGTTGTTAAGTATTCAATTTCACTTAGATAATTATAGTTATCCATAATAATCTGCACAAATTTCACCCGATCCGTCGGCTTTTTCTTTTTTGCAATGAAATACTCTTCTCCTCCAGTCGCCTTACTTAATAACTGCAAAAGCATTGCTTTTTCTTCTTCTGAATAGCCACCAGCTTGCAATTGATTATAAATATTATCAATCTTATTATCTCTTTCTATTGCTTTTTTTTCAGCTTGTCCAAAATCTACAACTTTTGTCATAAAATAATTCTCTCCCCTAGTGGAAGGAATCAACTTTTATATGTTAGAATGTATATAGAATATATATTGGTTGATTCCAACCTTATTATGAAAAACCGCCTGCCGTCCAAAGCATGGGCGGTTTTTCTCGTTTATACGTCTTTCTTTATAATAACATGAAACCCTTGTTAAAGCTTTCCATCCCTTACAAAAACACAACATATAATCCTCTTTTTCTACTTTAAACTCATACGATACAGATATTATCCAATGTAAACTTTTAAATAGGTTTACATTCATTTTTTACTTTATAAAAATATTGAAAAACTCAAAAAAGCAATAATTCCCGAAAATAACGAAACCCCTGCAACAATCAACGTTTTTTGAATGATATACTTTTTCTTATCTCGCTTGTCTCTTTCCGCATTCACATCTTTATTTTCCATGAAAGCAACAATTTCAGCGTATGTTTTTATATTTTCACGTTTCTTAATTATGTCAATTTTTATAGCAGCTGTCATAGCAATTACCCAAAAAACAAATGGAATAACTAAACCTACATTACCAAAATATTTAATTGCTAATCCAATTGATCCTACAGCTAAAACCAAAAATATAGCCATTACCTGGCCCAACCTATTAAATTTAACTTGCTGAAGATTATTTTTCATCATTTCTACGTCCCCTTTAACTAAGTCATCTAGAGAAACATCGAAAAGAACACTTAGAAGCAATAAATTGTGAATATCAGGATAACTTCTTTCATTTTCCCAATTTGAAATGGTTTGACGAGAAACATAAATTTTTTCAGCTAAATCTTCTTGAGAAAACCCTTCCCTATCTCGATATTTTTTAATTTGTTTACTAAGATTCATTTCGATCGCTCCTTCTACATCAAAAATAGTTCAAGGTGATTTATTTATAGTAGCAAATATCTTTATAAAAGCTATTTTCAATATGTCAAAAAGCTTTATATACGTTTAAAAACCCCTTATTTATCAACATTTGTTAAATCTTAATCTTCAACCAAACGAAATAAACCTAATAAATTAAATATTACCCTCTATATTCAATTTATACAATATTATAAACCACTAAAAACAGAATCCCACAACACAAGACTCTTTTTTAGTAGTTTTGAAAGTGAACTTTTGAATAGAAGTTTACTTTCAATAAAAACAAAAGACGACATTAAATAAGTCGTCTTTTTTCTTTAAAACATCTATAAAAATTTTATTTTTTCTCCTGATTTTCTACTTTTTCAATTTTAGTATTGAATCCACTTTTAAATCCGTCCCAAAAATCACAGCCACCTAATGAAAACACAAATACACATAATAGACCTATCATAATACCCTTTTTGTAGTTCATTCTATAACATCCTCCATAAATACAAATCAATATCGTAATTATAATATATAAATTAAGAATATCTACAAAAACAATCTTAAATTCACCTTAAATAATCAAACTGTTATTATCATTTTTTGAATGTAAACTTTTTATTATTAGTTTACATTCGAATCCCTTTAAACATTGACTTCTCATCAAATTCCTTGGTATCCTCAATTCACACGACAAAAGTATACATTCAAAACACTGTAAATAAAGAGGTCGAAAATTCATGGACAAAAAACCACATCTCATTGATGTCCAACCCATCCGTAGCAAAGAACAGCTTGAAGATATGAAATGGGCCCTAAAACGTCACTGTTCCGAACGAGACTATATACTATTTTTAATTGGAATTCATACAGGACTACGTGTAAGTGATCTACTCCAACTTGAAACGCAAACTATAATAAAGTTAAAACGAAAGAAACGAAAGGAATTCAAAATCAAAGAAGGAAAAACAAAGAAAGAACGCATGATTAACCTTACTTCCATTTTTGATGAAGTCTATTCGTATGCCCAAACCCTAGAAAATACCTGGTTATTCCCTTCCCGAAAAGGAGATCAACCCATTAGTAAAATCCAGGCCTATCGACAATTGCAAAAAGCCGGAGATTTTGCTGGTATAGAGTCCATTGGGACTCACACTATGCGTAAAACCTTCGGCTATTGGTTCTATAAACAAACAAAAGATGTAGCCATGTTACAAGAAATCCTAAATCACAGTACACCACAAATCACTTTAAAATATATTTGCATCAATAAAGAAGAAAAAGATAACATACTTGATACATTTTATATTTAAACTATCAATTTTAGTAAAAAATAAAGGGGCCAATCTTTTAAATAAAAAAGATTGACCCCTTTTAAATATTAATTAGAAATAAAATCGAATTTCTTTAATATAAATTTCCAAATTCGTTCTTCTCCGATTATTACAGAAGCCCTACCTACCATTCCTGTATACAACTCATGTGAATCCTGTATATCAATTGTTGCTTCTAATTCATAAACATACCCTTTAGAATCCTTATCAAAAATAGGATGTGCTGATAAATAAGTTACTATTCCTGTTTGTTTATCAGATTTCTTTAGTTTAAACGAATATTGTACTTTATCCCCTTTTTTAATGCCCTTTATATCTTGAGCTGGCAATAAAATCCTAATCTTTTTCTCAGTATCTTTAGGAATAATTGAAACTATCTCTTGACCAGAATCAACTAGATCACCTTTTTGTATAGCAGAGGGGAATTGTACAACCCCATCCCTTTGAGCCCTTATACTTGTCATTTCATTTTGATTATGTAATACATCCAACTCTTGCTTTTTTATAAAGATTTCTTGCTCTAGAGGTTCAATTCGCTGATTAACTAAAACAATAGTACTTTCTTTATATTGATTTAAAGCATTTTTCTTTTCCTCTTGCTTTCCTTCTTTAGCAATATCAACTTTTTTTCCTTCATTTTGTAAAATATCTTTTCTTAATTGAATTCGTTTTTCAATACCATTTCGTTGAGAATCTAAAGATTCTATCTTATCATTCAAAGATTGTTTATAATCATCTAACACAGTCTCTTTTTGTTTTTTAACGGAATTTATTTCTTTTTGTATATTTTCTTTATCTATAATTAAACCTTGTAATACTTCATCTTGCTCAACCATAATTTTATTGTTATCTATAACTTTTATCTCATTATCTTTTTCATTTTGTAAAGATTCATAAGTTTGTTCATATGATTTATATTCTTCTATAATTTTTTTATCTGTATCATCAACAAAGAGTGGCTTATGAACTTGAATACTCTGTTTTAATTGTTCTAACATTCCTTTTTTCTTTTCTAAATGTTTAATAATTTGGTCCAATTGACTCTGTTTATCCATTAATTCCTGATTCTTTAATTGAATCAAAATATCCTCTTTTTTCACCTCATCACCTGATCTAACAGCAACAGTATCCACAATTCCCCCAATTTGCGTTCTGGATACGCTTATATCAGATTTACCTTGTATCATTGCAGTACCTTTACTCACAATATCTATTTTTCCTATATATGCCCAAATCATAAAAACTAATAAACTCATAAATAAAAAACATAACAATCCCATAATAAAACGAGGTGGCTTTCTTTCTAACAGTTCTACACTATCCGTTAATTGATCAAAAGAATAAATCTTATTCATATTGACCACCTCTCATTACATAAGATTTTTCTTCTATATCTCCTACATGAATCGTTTGATTCTTCCAAAGACGATAATATTCATTTTTCATAAATAATAATTCTTCGTGAGAACCTTGTTCTATAATAGTTCCATTTTTCATTACAAAAATTTTATTTGCATGCTGAATGGTACTTAATCTATGCGCAATCATAATTACCGTTATTCCTAGTAAACCTAATTCTTTTAGCATATCTGTAATTAATTTTTCTGTTGTAGAATCTAAATTACTAGTCGCTTCATCTAAAATTAAAATATCTGGTTTCTTTAACAATGCCCTTACGATAGCTAATCTTTGTCTTTGTCCTCCAGATAAATTTGAAGCATTTTCTTCTAAAATCGTCTCATAACGTAATGGTAATTCACTAATAAAATCATGAGCACAAACTTGCCTACATACTTGAATAACTTCTTCTAATGAAACTAAACGATTCAATCCAAATATCAAGTTTTCATAAATAGATCCACTAAAGAAAAAGGATTCTTGTGAAACATATGCAATACGATCCCTCAATGCTACTCTATTTATCTCTTTAATTTGATAATCATCATAATATATATCGCCTTGATTAAGATCATAATAATTCATTAACAATTTGGAAATAGTAGTTTTTCCAGAACCACTTTCCCCAACAAATCCAACTTGACTACCTGGATCAATAGAAAAACTTATATTATTTAATACATTCTTACGTGTCCCATAACGAAATGTAGCATCCACACATTCAATGCTTCCAGATAACTTTTTAGGAGAAACTTTATTATATTCTTTTTCATTTTGTTCTAAATCTAAATCAAAGATTTCATTTAAACGTTCTCCCGCAATTAATGCAGATTGCATTGTAGGCTGAATTCCTATTAAATTTTCAATTGGATTCAAAAAATAAACCAAAAGCGCATTATAAGAAATTAATTCCCCAATTGTCATATTCCCTTTTAACACTTCCATTGCACCAACCCATAAAATAATTGTCCCACCAATTAATTCAAGCCCCATCTTAATAGAACTTTGTAAATTAGCTAACATTCCACTTTTAAAAACATATCTCAAAAGATTTACAAAACGACTTTCTGTTTGAAAAAAGACCTCTTTTTCAGCATTATATGATTTTACAGTTGCAATACCATTTAAAGATTCCACCAAATAAGATGTTAATTTAGCATTACTCTCCATCTCTTTACGATTAATCTTTTGATAAGGTTTATGAAACCCCCAAATAATACCTATATAAAAAGGAATTAATAACAATGTAACCCCAAATAAAATCGAACTATGCACATATAACAATACCGCTCCTAACATTACCATAACTGTATCAATCATTAATGTAACAGTTATCGTTGATAATGCATCTCGTATTTTGCCAGCATCCATAAACCGCGAAATAATCTCTCCAACTTTTCTTGTTTCAAAAAAATGCATCGGCAAACCAACTACATGACGATAGTATCCAAGCATTAACTGAATATCTATACGTCTACTCAAATATAAAATCAAATGCGTTCTAAAATAAGAGAGCAAAATTTTAAAAATATACAAAACGATAATTCCGATAGACACAATATGAAGCGTCTGTATTAATTGATTTACAACTATATCATCAATTAACAATTTAAAATAAAATGCCCCAGCAAAACCAAACACATTAAAAAATATGGAAGCAATAAAAATTGGAAATAACAAATTAGTCTGCAGCTTCAATAAAGACAAAAAACGAGAAAAGCCCCCTTTAGATACTTCTACCTTCTCAAAATTTTGTTTGGGACTCATCAAAATTAAAATCCCTGTCCAAACTTTTAAAAAGTCTTCCAATTTATATTTAACAGACCCACTATCAGGATCTGCAACATATACTCTATTATTCTTCACTTTATGAATTACTACATAATGTAGTAATTCACCATCTACTAATATATGAGCAATTGCAGGCAAAGGAATTTCATTTAAAAATGTAGGATCTGTTGATTTTACTCCTTTCACTTCAAAACCAAGTCTTTCTCCGGCTTCCAATATTCCTTGTACATTTGTACCATCTAAATCCGTCCCTGCAATTTGACGAATTTTAGCAATTGAAATAGAAAGTCCATAATATCTTGATATCATTGCAAGACATGCTGGTCCACAATCTTGTAAATCATGCTGTTGAATACATTTAAACTTTTTGAACAAATTCAATCCTTCTTTCACTATTTTATATCCATCTATAATTCATTATATAAAATAAAATAAATTTAAAGTGAAAATTGTAAAAAATTATAAATATGTAAAATTGCATATTCAGAATTACATATTTTGTATTAGAATAAATCTATGAAATGTATATTTCTAAATATTAAAATATTAAAAGGAGGTTTACAGCATGAAATTAAATAACACAAAATTTGCTGAACTTAATGAAAAAGAACTTCAAACAAATGGTGGATTCAGAGTTTTCATCCCAGTTATTACTGCAGCAAATCAATGTTTAAAAGATAGTTATTGTCGTGGAAGATTAGGAAACGATATGGCTAACGCTGGAAGAATTGAAGCAGGTCATACCGGCGGCCGACCATAAAATCTAATTATTAAATTATGATTTTATCTTTATTAATATCAAGTTCAATACTTAAGTTAAGAATTGAACTTGATATTTATTAATAATCAAAAAAACAAAAATAATACAAATGAAAAATTCATCTAAATCCTCACTAATTAACCTTCAAATAAAAGATATTTAATCCAAATACAAAAAAATATAATTTATGGTATTATAAAAAACAAAATATTAAAATTAATAATTATATCTATCTTATTATTAAGTTTTATATTAAAGGGGATAAAACAAATATGATAAAAAACATACATGAATTTCTATGGAAACTAAAAACACTCCCATTTATTTTAACCATGACAATCTTAAGTTTTTTAATCACTATACCATTTACTTTACTACTCCCCCCATTACAAAATCATCCATCTAACGAGGATTCTATCTTTATACAAATTTTATCAGTATTAATTATAGCCCCACTAATAGAAACTTTAATTTTTCAAAAGTTTTTATTTTGGATTATGCAGATGATTCCATGGATTCGTAAATACAATATATTAGTTATTACAATTCCAGCAATCATATTTGGACTAAACCACCAATTTGGAATTACTTATATAATCTGTACTACAATCGTAGGTATGCTTTACAATTATGCATACTGGATATACCAAAAGAAAAATACAGAAAATTATATTGTAATGTCTGCTTTTTGGACCGTTTTTTGGATACATGAACTACATAATATATTTGCATTATTAATACAAGATTTATTATTATAATCAATAATAATTTAAAATATTTTATTTTAAGGGAGAGAAATAAAATGCATGAACTAATTACAAAAATACAAAAAAGTTATGATCCAAACCCAAGTCAAGATGCTCAAGTTTTTATTCTTTTTAGTATGCTATTAGCAATAATTGCATTTTTAAAAATCAAAATCACTAAAAAATAACATAACGATAGCAAGGGAATGCTTGTAGACTGATCTATACTGCATTCCCTTATTGTATGTATGCTATATTCTTATTCGCCTTTTTCTATAACAATAGAACCACGAATCTTGCCAAAAACATTGACTATAACCCTGTCCTAAGACATCTTCCTCTAATCTAAATAAAAAGATTACAAGAGCATATTTTTTTACTGTCACCAAAAGTGACAGGTTAGACAAGACCTAACAAAAACGTGATATCAAAAATTTAAGATATCTAAGGTGTTAATTTTTAATAAAAAAAGAATATACTCAAAATTTAAAGATTATAAAATTGCAATATAAATCTATTGTATTGTATAATGTATTTAGAATAATTAATAAATATAATCAGAAAGGAAGTTTAAGAATGAAAAATAACAAATTTGAAACTTTATCTAAAAAAGAATTATTAAACACTAATGGCGGAGGAAAAGTAATTGGAACTGATGCAGGACATTATCCACGAGAATGGGGTAAAAAATTAGGCCAATGGATAGGTTCAAAAATTAAATAATTACTTTTATTCAATAAAAAAACATATACATACGATAAGGGAATGCATATAAATTAATCTATACTGCATTCCCTTATTGTATGTATGCTATATTTCTATTCTTCTTTTCCCGACATTAAAACCTTACATAAAATACCGGCCAAATTTACTTTTTAAACAAACCGAAAAAACCTTTCCGTTTTTGTTTCTGATTTTGAGCCTGCATATCTCTAATGTTTTCAAGCAATAGCTGATCTCGCTTCTCTAGCTTCTTCTCTATAAAAACTTCTAATTCACTATTTTTACCTTCTACTTCAGTTAATTTTTTCTCCGTATTCGCTAAATGCTCTTTTGTCGTAACCAATTCATTCGTAATTTCTTGCAATTTTTGAACGAGTGCTTGATTAAATTGATTTTGTAACTGTTGATTCTCTAATACTTCATTCAATTTCTTTTCTAATTCTGATTTTTCTTCTTTTGAAACAAACGAATCAAGTTCTCCGTTTCGCCATGACCGAACTTGATCATAAGACCATTTTTGGTCATGTATTTTTTCTTTTATGGCTTTTAATTCTTCTATATTATCCTTCGAGTATCTGCGATGCCCTCCCTGACTTCGCTCCGTTTGTATGTTAAATTCGTTTGACCATACCTTTAACAAATCAGGTGTGATCCCTAAAAGATCAGCAACAATTTTCGGTGTATGCATTTCCGATTTTAGTTCCAATTTTTATTCCTCCCCAAAAAACGGAATACGTTTTTTACTTAAAAAACACGATTAAATCAACATTCCAATCAAAATCGGAATGTACTAGCAACCGATATGAAAACCGATTTTAAAAACGATTTAATTTACGAAATACATTCCGATTTTAACACCGATATGTATTACTTCTCGATAATAACATCAAAATCTTTTTTATTTAATATAAGATTTTATTCAAAAAAAGAATAGCGAGGATCCTACCTATCCCCACTATATCAACCATCTATAAAATCCTGTATACAAGATAACAAGACAAAAAAAGAAGAATCCTTGTATTTACAAGGATTCTTCTAAAATAATTGCTACCGATAATAGGACGTTATGTCAACTAATTGTGTATAGAATATACAATATGTTCAACCAAAATATTAGGTATAAAAAATAATATTCTTAATTTCTAAAAACTTTTATTTGCTACATTTAAATGTTTTTATTCATAAAACACCAATGTATTATCTTATTAGTATTGATCACTGGAACGATGATGTGAATGATGAATTGGAGCTGGTGTTTCAAGTGCAGAACCAAAAACATTTGTTCCAGCAACTATACAACCGCCTACTCCCATTTGAGGAAATATTATTCTAGCTATTTCATTTCCTCCAGCATCACGTACAACATTATGAATAAAAACACGAGTTCCTGCAGGAATTACTCCCCCAGATATAGGTACATCATTTAAAACAGTTAAAAAAGTCCCTATTTTACTTGTTAAATCACGAGAATTATATATATCATCCATGTAAGTATAAGGATTTGAATACGAATTTTGATACATAAATTTTCAACCCCCATATTTCCTAATTTTATCTGGTACATTTATCTATATATTCATTGGGTTATAATCTGTATAGATGAAAGACCTATAAACAGTTTTATTTTTAGATATAAATAGCAAAAACTAACCTTATTTAATAATATTAATATTATTAATAATTCTACTTATTTAACCAAAGATATTATTAAAACTTAATAATATCTTTGGTTTTTGCCCTATGCTGGGAGTCCCATCCTACACTTTATATTCCACGGTTCACTTGACCACGAGCCTCTACACCCTCAAACTCCCAAAGATAACCCCAGCGGGCAAAAACCGCCCTTCTGGGGCCACCTCTGATGAGTTTGCATGAGGGTGCCCCTCATGGTCAAGTGACTTTCGCGGCATAAACGTTACGGATTCAGTGATCAGCCCTTGTCTAGCTATTCTCTCATGTCCCCCTATTAAAAAATCTCTTATAGTAAAATCAATATATCGTATAATATAGTTAAACTTGATTATATATAGTATCACATATAATCAAGTACATATGCTCCCCTCCGGGGAGCCCGGTTTATCGCCTTAACGGCTTTAAACCGGGAAGATCAAGAGCATCTGACGAATCATCTTGCCGTCCTTCGTCCTGCAAGATTCAAGCAGGGCAAAAT
>NZ_JBBOZF010000003.1:0-10225 GCF_038008465.1 Bacillus sp. CH_48
CCGCCTACCTTGGCATGAAAAAGCTAACGCTTTTCCATGCCAAGGTCAGACGCATTCATTTTTGATTCGCGCTGCGCTTGAATCAAAAACAAGCTCGGCAAGCCGAGTGAATGGTCTTCAGGCGGATTTTGCCCTGCGGGATTTCGCATTCCTGGAAGCACTGCATCAGGAATGCCTCTTTTTCTAATTCAGCTTTCGCTTCTTAGAAAAAGACAAAGAGGATTCGCCCATGGCAAACTCTCTTTGTCTCAACAGATCATGTATACTTCGCATACATGATCTGTAAAAGTTATTCTTCTCTCAATTAAACAAGTAAATCCATAATCATATTCATAGCGAAGACAGCAAGCTTCGCTATGTCTTCCCAAAAATACAAGATCGTATAAAAGCAAAAACAAAAAAGATTCCCTAAGATTCGTCATTTAAGACCCTAGAACCCCTCTAGATTAAATTCTTTTATAAAAAAGTAGTTTTATATAGCCCTTCATCAAAAAAATGAAATACAGACCTTCTGAGGCTTTTAAAACAAATCTATTCCCTCTACTTTTGAGGTAGAGGGTGGCCGGGGTGTGGGGAGACCCCACGTATTGCGTATCTAAAAATAGATAAATAATCTATTGGAGAACGTTAGACCAAGCGATTTGGCTCGTATAATGAATAGCTCAAGCCGATATGTCTAAATCCCACTTTTGAGTTTATCGGCTTGGCGATGAAAGCAAACGAGCCAAAAAAAGTTTGGCAAGGATGTTAGAAAAAAGAAAAGTCTTCGACTTTAGCCGAGGATTGACGAGGCGACTTTTTTCTAGCAAAGGTGGAGATTTTTAAGCCGGGTTTGCTTAAAAATACTACCTGTTCCTTGCGGAACTTTTAGCTCTTTATATAGAGAGTGAGAAGGGAACAGCATACGTAACTATAAAAAAGCCTTTAATACCAAGGGATTTGGGATTTTTTATAGTTATCGAATTCGATAACTTTAGTTATCGAATTCGATAACTATAAAGTTATAAAAAAACCTGTATGAAATTCATACAGGTTACACTAATTTTATAGGTAAATTTTTTAATTCTTTAGGTTTTCTTATAAACATAGTTTGTAGTGTTTGATTAATATTGTCACGATCTCCACAAAGAATTACATTAGGATTTATATACAATGCATACATTCTAGCATTAATTCCATCCCTACCGGATTCAAAACGCCCAATTAGCCCTTTTTCAATTAATTGCTTTACTAGTCTACTAACTGTATTTTTACTAGATCCTATTTTTTCTGCAATTTCAGTTTGAGTCATGGGTAATTGTTCTTTTGCATTAATATCATGAACAATACAATTCGAACGAAAACCTATAAACCCAATAATTTTATTTAAAAACATAATTTCTTCGTTTTTTAAATAATTATTTTGAATGAGATATAACCAATTCTCTTGAATAATTTGAGCAAATTTAGCTTTATTTTTTACTTTCCGTTCAGGTACCAACTTCATTCCATGTAAATTAGCTTTTGCTTGAAGTTCATTTGCTATGTACATCTCTTCTTCTGACAATATCTTCGAATTCTCGATATCTCTCAATCTTGAATTCCTTTCAGCTTGTTTTAAATTGATAGTATTTGTCATAACTTTTCTCCTCGTTCCTAGTATTTACAACTAGTACGGAGACTTTTTTTATGCTATTATGTAATTAGAAATTTATAAGAATAAAAAAGCCTCTCATTATAGTTGTTTCTCGACAATTCAATTATATCATGATTGGCTTTTTTTGTTATAACTAATAGAAAAAGAGTCCTGTACATAGGACTCTTTTTCTGCTTATGAAAGTAAACTTTTAAATATTAGTTTACATTCGTTCCCCCTTAAACATTGACTTATGACCAAATCCCCTGATATCTTCAATTTATACAACAAAAGTATACATTCAAAATACTATAAAATAAGAGGTCGAAAATCCATGAATAAAAAACCACATCTCATTGATGTCCAACCTATCCGTAGCAAAGAACAGATCGAAGATATGAAATGGGCCCTTAAACGTCACTGTTCCGAAAGAGACTATATTCTCTTTCTTATTGGAATTCATACCGGACTACGCGTAAGTGATCTACTCCAACTCGAAACACAAACCATGATAAAACTAAAACGGAAAAAACGAAAAGAATTTAAAATCAGGGAAGGAAAAACGAAGAAAGAACGTATCATTAATCTTACTTCTATTTTTGATGAAGTATACTCTTATGCCCAAACACTAAAAAGCATCTGGTTATTCCCTTCTCGAAAAGGAGAACGACCAATTAGTAAGATTCAGGCTTATCGACAATTGCAAAAAGCCGGAGATTTTGCCAGTATAGAATCTATTGGGACCCATACTATGCGAAAAACCTTCGGCTATTGGTTCTATAAACAAACAAAAGATGTTGCTATGTTGCAGGAAATCTTAAATCACAGCACACCACAAATTACACTTAAATATATTGGGATTAGTAAAGAAGAAAAAGATAATATCCTAGATACATTTTTTATTTAATCTAAATCTTAAAAAGAGACATTTTATAAATTTATAAAATGTCTCTTTTTGAGATGAGAGAGAAAAAATGTAATCTAATATTTTATTTTTTTATCTAAATAACAATCACAACATTCCCAATGCGGAGGAATCCATTTATAATACCCAGGCTTTAACTGACATATATCTGGTTTATAACAATCATTTTTAGATATTGGAGGATATTGATTATCCATTTGAAATGGAAATGGATTGTTTGGGTATTGATTATCTAAATTATTCATTTTTAATACCTCTTTTATATTTTTATTAGCAACAATGTACAATATTAAATAAATAAAAATAGAGAGCAAGTCTATTCTATTTGTGATTATGTTATCTAAAGATATATAAAATAATCACATTAAAAATTCTATAACATTTTCAATAGAAAAATTTACTTTTAAATTATTTAATAAGTATAATTTTAGATTTGCCCTCCTAAATATTCATACACATAATTTAAACAAAAAAATAAACTTAAAAATTCTAATTGTTTTTTTTGTCAATATCTATGTCCATGCCCACCAAAACCTTGCCCTTGCCCCTGTGACATTTGAAAAAATTGAACAGCTGCACCTGAAAGTTGGGAACCTGAAACCTGTGTTAATCCAACTACAGGATTACCACCAATCCCTAAAGGAAACACTATTGTAACCATTTCTTGACCAGATGGAGTAAAAGTAACTCTATGAATAAAAACACGTGTACCTGACTGAAGAGTTTGCCCATTAGCTAATGTAACAGATTGAGGAATAGTAAATAATTGACCTACTAAATTTTAAAATTGTTGTTGACGAAAATCATCTACATAATCATATTCAGAAGTATTTTGATAATACATAACTAGCCAACCTCTTTCTATTTAAATTTACACATTATATTTACCTATATATTCGATAGGCTTTTTCTATGTCTAAACAATATACCTAAATTTAATATAAAAACTTTTAACAGTATAAACTAAAATTAGTAAAATCTAATAAATATATATTCTACTTACTATTGTCCATCCTAATCTATTTATTCTAACAGTTCACCCAAACATGAGCCTCTACACACCCAAATTCAAATCACTTTCCTAACATAAACAACCCAGAATTTAAAATTTCTACTTCCACAATGTATAAAATCATGATAAAGAAAAAAAGCGAAATCCATTGATATAAATGGAATTTCGCTTTTTTTCTTTTCTGCCAATAATAGATCATTATATTAACTCTCTATAAATATAATATTCATAGATAATTTCTCTTTTATTATTAAAAGTAAAAAAAAGGCATCAATTATTTAATTAAAATAGCTACTTCTTTCTTTTCTATAAATTTAAGCACTCCATGCTTTATGTCACATATGATCATTTTGACCTCGTGCAAAACAATCAATTCGATTAGATCCCCAAGAAGCAACTGCTGGAGAAGATGTAAAAATCCCCCCTAACTAAGTCTTCCCAATCGCTCCATACACGCTGATAACCTTTTGAATGTTTTCTCAAAAATACAACTCGTTCCTTACGGAACTTCTAGCCCTATATATAAGAGTGAGATAGAGAAAATAAAGAAAGTTATTGATATAAAGGGTTTAAGAAATATAGAGTGTACCCAAAAAGAAAAACCTAGAAAACGGAAAAAGAAAACAATAATTTCAAACATATGTTTTTACATTTAAAAATTAATATATTTTTATATCGTTATATAATTATGATATTTTTTTATATAGTTATACTGAATTGTTACATTTTTTTTAAAAATATGACAATTATTTGTCTTTTTTTACAAAATTCAAAAATTTAGAATTTTATGTGTACTTATCATCCTTAAAATGTAATAATCTGGATGTATCATATTTTTTACAAGAAAATATTAGGAGGTTTTTCAAAATGAAGAACAAATTAATTGGATCAGGATTGGCATTATCTTTACTATTAGGTGGAGCAGCTTTTAACTCTACTGCAGCTAAAGCTGCACCAATCGATGAAGCAAAAAATATTACTGTAGAATCAAAGCAAAACATTGAACCACCAAAAGAATTCGCGGCAATGTTAGGACGAGCTGCAGCAAAAGGAGCTGCTTGGGGAGTTGGATGGGTTGCAGGTGAAAAAGCTGCAAATGCTGTATTTGGAAGTAGTTCATCAGATGCTCCTAGCTATGAATACGAAGATGTAAAATCATCTTTCGATCAATAAATCCTATAAAAGTAAATCTAAAGGAGTATTAAAATGAAGAATAAATTAATTGGATCAGGGTTAGCACTTTCTTTACTATTAGGTGGAGCAGCTTTTAACTCTACTGCAGCTAAAGCTGCACCAATCGATGAAGCAAAAAATATTACTGTAGAATCTGCAAACCAAAACATTGAACCACCAAAAGAATTCTTAGCTGTTGCAGGTCGCCTTGCAGCAAAAGGAGCTGCTTGGGTAGGGGGATATTTAGCAGGTGACAGAGCTGCACGAGCAGTAATCGGAAGTAGTTCATCAGATGCTCCTAGTTATGAATACGAAGATGTAAAATCATCTTTTGATCTGTAGATTTATTCTTTAGGGGGTCGAAGACAATAATAAAAAAAATTATTGGATCGGGATTAGCACTTTCTTTACTATTAGGTGGAGCAGCTTTTAACTCTACTGCAGCCAAAGCAGCTCCAGTCGATGAAGCAAAAAATATTACTGTAGAATCTGCAAACCAAAACATTGAACCACCAAAAGAACTCTTGGCTGTTGCACATCGCCTTGCAGCAAAAGGAGCTGCTTGGGTAGGGGGATATTTCGCACATCAAAAAGCTGCACGAGAAATAACTGGAAGTAGTTCATCAGATGCTCCTAGTTATGAATACGAAGATGTAAAATCATCTTTTGATCTGTAGATTTATTCTTTAGGGGGGTCGAAGACAATAATAAAAAAAATTATTGGATCGGGATTAGCACTTTATTTACTATTAGGTGGAGCAGCTTTTAACTCTACTACAGCCAAAGCAGCTCCAATTAATGAGGAAACTATTGCCGTAGAATCCTCAAATGAAAATATTCAGCCACCACAAGAATTTTTCGCCGCAGCAGGACGAGCTGTAGCTGCAGCAGGTGCCTTTAGTGTTGGAAAAGCAGTTGGTAAAGCAGTTGCTAATGCTGCCTTTGGAAACAATAGCACTAATAGTCTTGATTATGAAGACATAACTATAACTTTTGACTATTAATTTTTTGTTTACTATGCAAAACATAATTACGAGCCTTTCTTACTACAAAGTAAGAATTGGCTCGTTTAACTATGTAACTATAAAATTTATTACATATATATAATTAATATTTTATACCTTAAATAAAAAAACATAAACTTTTATCTTGAAATCAATAAAAGCTTAAAAAAATTAGTGAGGTGATAATAATGTGGAAAAAATTAATAGCTGGATTATTATGTACAGCTTTCATATTTCATTTTGCCATAACCCTTATTTATAATACTCCATCTAATCCTATAAAAGCTAAATACAATAAACAATTATCAGCCTATATGGATCCTATTTTCACTCAAAACTGGAGACTATTTGCTCCTGCACCAGTAACAACAAATAGTAAATTTTTTGTAAAAGCCAAAATCAAATCAGATAATGATACTACGACTACTGGTTGGATCGATATTGTTGACTACATGATTAAGGAAAATCAAGAAAATAGATTTACACCATATAATCGTTTATTACGAATTCCTAGAGGTGCATTTGCTTTAAGACAAGAAAGCGATGATACAATGCAAGAAGTTATCAAAAAAATAAACAACGGGAAATTAGATAAAGAAGAATATAAACATTTAGTTGAAAATGAAAGAAGTAAAAATGCTGAAAAAATATCAAATAATTTATTAAACAGATACGCTGAAGCACATCTTAAAAGCGCCTATCCTAATAAAGATATTATAGAATTTAAAGTTCTTCTTGTAGAATCTAACCCAATACCTTTCTCGAAAAAAGAAGAAAAAAATCCTAATAATGAAAAACGTTATATTGAACTTGATTGGGCAAAACCACAAAATGTTATATCTATGTTCTAGTACAAAGGAGTGAAAAACAATGATTAATAAGTTGATTTTATTAAATCAAAAAAAACATATGCTTATAGGAGCTAGTCTAATCCGAATTGCATTTGGATTTATCATTCTTTATAACTATACAATTCATTACTCACAACGTTACTTTTTATGGGGATCTAATGGCTTAATGAGTATGGGAAACCTAAGTCCAGAAGAACGTTTTTTTAACAATTTTTCTCTATATAGTCTCAGTACATCTAACTTATATTTCAATATTATCTATCATTTAGGAATTTTAATAGCAATACTCTTTTTATTTGGTTATAAAGGAAAAATAATATCATTCCTAAATTTCATTTTCATCTGGTCTTTAATGACTCAAAATAATATTATATTAGATGGTGGAGATAATATTTCTCGTATATTACTATTCTATTTATTATTCGCTAATACTACTCAATACTTTTCATTAGACTCTTATTTAAAAAATAAAAAAAATATAAATCCATCTACAACTACTAATACTGAAAATATTTCTTTAAGAAATTTATTACATAACTTATCCATACTCGCATGTCTTGTTCAAGTAAGTATACTATATCTTACTTCAGGTCTTCACAAAGCAATGGGTGAATTATGGCAAAATGGTACAGCTTTATATTACGTTTTACAAGTTGATGAATTCTCTCATCCTTTCTTCAAGAACTTAATACATTCATCTGATCTAATGTTAGTTACAGGATCTTATATAACAGTAATTGTACAATTAGCTTTTCCATTTTTATTATTTAATAAAAAAACAAAATATATTGGTATGATGGGCATAATTGGTATGCATCTAGGTATCGCTATAGTAATGGGACTCTTTAGCTTTTCATTTATTATGATATCTAATCAACTTCTATTTTTAACAGATAAAGAATATAAATCCATATTTACTTATTTAAAACAAAAATATAACAAAGCTTTAACGATTATACAAAAAAGAAAAAAATCAACAGCCGAAATTCACCAACAACTATAAAACCAAAATAAAAATAACACTTTACATAATTCCTATTTCAAATATAAAGTGTTATTTTTTTTTATGCTTTTCGAACAACAGCTAAATAAACAGACGAAGCTATACTTTGAATAAAAAATACAAGCATTACGTAATAAATAAAATATTCCTTATCCATTAACTTAAATATTGCTACAACTACTACTCCAATTAAAATACCAAAAGATAAAATCTTATAAGATAAAGACTTCACCTTAAAAATAAGTATTTGACCTCTCTCATCTTTCGACTCCATCTGCCTTTCAAAAGATCCTTTATAAAACTCTGCTATAAAAACTAATGCAACTAAAACCAAAACTAAAGTTACAGCAATATTACCCATTATTTATCCTCCTCATAACGAAATACATCATTTATATCTTTTTCCAACGAATTAGCAATTTTAAAAGCCAATACTAAAGAAGGGTTATATTTATTTTTTTCTAAAGCTACTATAGTTTGTCGACTAACATTTACTTCATCTGCTAATTGCTGTTGTGTCCACTTTTTTTCAGCTCTTCCTACCGCTATATTATTCTCAAGCATGTCTTCCCTCTCTTCTATCGTATAATTTCCACTAATTGGATTGTAATATATTTCATACAAAAAGTAAATAATTTTTTACAATTAGACTGAAAAATAAAACAACTAAAACCCTAATCAAAAATTTATAAATAAAAACCAATTCCTATCAATCAAAAGAATTGGTTTTTTATTAAAAAATAATAAAGAATATATAATTTCTTACTAAATATATATTCTTTACTTATATTTATTTAAAACACCTTCATAATAAGATACAACAGAATGCTTTGAATATTCTTTGTGAGTCAAATATAAAATCCCTTTATAAATACCATCATCATATAAAAAATCATTTGGTATTTTTAATGATGGACCAAGAGGAGAAACAGGAAATACTTTAAAACAACTTTTTACATATTTATTTTCTTCTACATTTTTTTCGATGTCTTTGCATATCCCGTTATTAACATAATAAGATTCATCTGCGCGTATAGAATTTCCTCCTATAACAAAAGAAACTAATACTAACAAACTTAAAACACTTTTTTTAAACATATGAATCCCCCTTTATAATATTTGTGTCTATCAAAAATAACTTATTTAAAAAGTTACATAACAAATACAAATATTTACCTAATTCCCCAAAAAACCACAAAAACCTTTTTGAAACTTATAAAATAAGAAAAATATAATCAACAAATTTTAAAAAAATACTATTTCCAAAACTCATACCATCTCTTATCTTTACTTGCTGAGATCATTCTCTTAACTTCTTGAAATTCTCTAATTGTTTTTAAAAGTATTTCATCACGACTTTGATTCTTCACTATCTCTTCGCTAGAGTTCATTGCTATAAACTTCTGAGAATC
This sequence comes from Bacillus sp. CH_48, assembly GCF_038008465.1. Classification (NCBI taxonomy): domain Bacteria; kingdom Bacillati; phylum Bacillota; class Bacilli; order Caryophanales; family Bacillaceae; genus Bacillus; species Bacillus sp. CH_48. The sequence continues at coordinate 8,996 of NZ_JBBOZF010000003.1, forward strand.
CTGTATCGATTGTATAGCGTTCAATAATTCCAATTCTCTTTGTATAAATCTTTCATCTTGATCCATTAATCGTTTAGTTAATTCCTGAAGTAAATCATTTTGCTTTTCTATGATCTCTTTTTGCTCTTGGATCATCGTCTGTAGCGGTGTAGCGTTGAAATTAGGTTCTTCATAGCGCTCAACATCATGTCGTTCTAATGGCAATACTTCAACACCTTGATGCCATGATACTATTTGCTTTGTAGCATTTTCTAATGTCATGTCTGTGTCGTTCTTTAGATTTATAACCCTACGAAACACCATTACATCACTTTCTCTATACTTCCTATGCCCACGTTCATTCTTAATAAAAGTATAACCCTCTTTTTCAAGAACATCAGCATACTTACGTAATGTACTAGATTGGATACCTAATTGCTCTGCCACATCACTAGGACTATATAGCGTCTTCATAGCATTTCACCTCAAAAAATATATTCGCTATAGCAATGATATACCCTTTTTCCTAATAATTCACGTACCACTTGTTTCAAATTCTTAATTTCCATAACCTTTACATAATAGATTTATATAATTACTATTACAAACTCAATTTTAAAATTAAATACTCATAACAACCAAATCTTTTTTATTTATACAAAATTTCATACAAAAAAAAGAAGAATCCTTGTTTATACAAGAATTCTATGAAAAAACTTACTACCGATAATAAGACGTTATATGAACTAACCATAAATAAGTATTCATCACAAAAAATCCAGATCTTTGCTTATCATTTTACATAATCCCACTTTGGTTTTTGCCCTTTTCTGGGGGTTCCGTCCTACACTTTTTATTCCACGGTTCACTTGACCATGAGCCTCTACACCCTCAAACTCCCAAAGATAACCCCAGCGGGCAAAACCCGCCCTTCTGGGGCCACCTCTGGTGAGTTTGCATGAGGGTGCCCCTCATGGTCAAGTGACTTTCGCGGCATAAACGTTACAGACTCAGTGATCGACCCTTCCCTAGTTGTTCCCCCATGTATTCCTATTACAAAACCTCTCATATCTAAATTAATATATTGTATAATGTACTTGATTCTATGTGGTATCACATATAATCAAGTACATATGCTCCCCTCCGGGGAGCCCGGTTTATCGCCTTAACGGCTTTAAACCGGGAAGATCAAGAGCATCTGACGAATCATCTTGCCGTCCTTCGTCCTGCAAGATTCAAGCAGGGCAAAAT